>NZ_JAUSZI010000002.1:0-9645000 GCF_030817415.1 Streptomyces umbrinus
CGAAGGCCTCCGCCGCCCGTCCGCCACACCGGCAACCCGCACAGTCACCGTCGGGCCCCCGCCCGGCGGCCCCCGGGCCGGAGCCTGCGCGGCCAGTGTCGGGCGTGCAGCAACTGCTCACGCACGCCCAACAGACAGGGGGCACGCGATGAAGGTGCCGATAGTGGGCAGGTCAGAGGCGGGACGGAAACTCGATGTCGGACCGTTCGTGAGAAGTTAGCGAGACGGCAGTCGCTCTCCGGCTCTCCCCGCGGGCACAGCAGAGGGCCTCACCACACAGGGAGCCTTCTGAACCTCCAGGCGCCAGGGCCTGTAGCGCGCGGCTGCGCTGGACCCACGCAGTGTGTGAAGTGCTTATAGCTCTGCCCTCCACGCACCGCGAGCGAGTCTCGTTCTGCCGTCCGGCGTGATCAGTACGCTGGCTCCGCGCACAGGCAGTTCGCCGTGCTGGAGCCAGTAAGCGCGGATCTCGTCGAGGGTGTCCCACAGGCGACGGCTCCCCCGCTGGTGAACCGTAGGCGGGTCGGAGCCCACGGCGGTGGCGCGGGCCCAGGAGCCGTCCGGGTGCGCGAGCCACGCCGTGCGCAGCCCGGCGTCTTCCGCGTAGCCGTACAGGATCCCTGGCACCGTGATGTCGAGCATCGAGGCCAGGTCCCACGCCTGCTCGACGTCGACGACCGGGTAGGGGCCGGTGGTGACATCCTCCCCGTCCTGCTCCCGCGCCGCGGCGAGAATCTCCCATGGACCCGGCGGGTAGTCGGCGCCGTGCCGGGTGCGCATGAAGCCGGCGCGGTCCCACTCGACTCGACCGACGGCGCTGCCGTCCTGCTGCTTCTCGGCCGTGACGATGAGCGATGTGCCTCCGATCGTCGTGACCAACCGGCCGCAGGGCTTGAGGGCGGCGAGCCAGCCGGCGGGCACGGGCCGGACGCCGACGGTGGCCACGATGCGGTCGTAGGCGCCGGGCAGTTCGCCGGTGGCGTCCAGCGTGACGAGGTTGGGGCACAGTTTGATGTGCTCCAAGCGCTCGCGGGCGGTGTCGACGAGGTACGGGTCGACATCGATGCTGGTGACCTGGAGGTCGCCGAGGCGGTGGCAGGCGAGGGCGGTCCCGTAGCCGGAGCCGGTGCCGACGTCGAGCAGCTCGTCGAGGGCGCCGAGGCGGGCGTGCTGGAACATGCGCACGAGCAGACTCGGCAGCGTGCTCGACGATGTCGGCAGGCCGACGGGGTGGTCATTCTGCGCGGCGTGGTCGGCGTGAAGAGGGCCAACGCTGGTGATGAGTGAGCGGTCGCTGTACGCGGTGTCGAGCCATCGGTGATGGTCGTCCTCTCCCGCGTTGAGGGTCCAGCCCTCGGTGCCGCGGTGCCACCATCGCGGCACGAACTCGTGCCGCGGGATGCTGGCCACCGGGCCGACCCATCGTGAGCCCGAGTGCGTGACCGTGTCGGCGAGGTGTGCGGCGTGGGCGGTCCAGTTCACTCGGAGACTCCCAGGGCGGGCGGCGGAGCGAGGTCGTATGCAGGGTTGCATGCCGGGGTCTTGGAGGGGTCGCAGTCATCGGAGTCGTCCGGCGTGCAGCCCTGCCCGACCCGTACCGGGACAGCGGTACGTGCCTCCCTCCAGCGGCGCCCGGCCAGGATTGCGTCCAGGGGCTCGGTCTTGACGTTTCCGGTGGGCAGGAAGCGGGACAGGATGCAGCCGTACACCTCGCCGTCCGGCGAGATGGCCACGCGCTGGTGGAAGCAGTGCCCGCACAGCTCACTGACGCTCAGGATACTCACCGCCTGGTCCGCGGCGCGTCCCACCTTGCGCGCGCGGTCGACTTGGATCTGCTGAACGCCCAACTGCCGCAGCTCAGCCTCGGCCTCCTCGGCGCGCTGCCCTTCGAGGACCCGCACGATCCCGGCACGCATCGGGATACCCCTCCGCAGGGCTTCAACGATGTTGGCGCGGGTGCGGTCGTAGCTGCCGGATACGCCTGTGATCTCGTCGTGCTGCGCGGGATCGTCGCTGTAGTAGCTGGTGGCTAAGCGTACGCCGTCCTGCTCCAAGGTCTCCCACAACGCGCCGCGGATGTGCGCGAGGTTCGAGTACACCTCGACGGTCAGGCCGTGCCAGCGGGAGCACTCGATCAACTCGATGAGCCTCGGGTACAGCGTGGGCTCACCGCCGATGAACTGGATGGCCGGGATCCCAAGGCCGGCGATGGAGCGGGTGACCTTCAGCCAGTCGTCGTGCGTCATGCTGCCGGTGCTGGCCTTCGGACCGGAGAGCGTGCAGCAGTGCGAGCACTGGAGCTGGCAGCGGGCGGTGAGCTCGCATTCGACGGAGAGGATGCCTGTCGCGGGCGACGGGCGCGTTTCGGCAAGAGTGGGAATGCTCATAGCTGTCCCTTCGATGGGTGGTGATCGTTGTGCCGCCCGGAAGTTCGGCCTGCTTGGGGCGGGCCCGGCACGGCGGGTTTACAGACCCGCCCCGCTGGAGTCCTTCCGGGATCACCAGCGGGGCAGGCGTTGAGAGGGGGCGTACGCCCTAGGGCCTGTGCGGAGTTGTGATCTCGTGGGCCCCCGACCTGGGAAAGTCGGGGGCCTTGGAGTAAAACGGTGGGGTGTCTCGACCTCAACTTTCGGATGCCGATTGGGAGTTCATCTCCCCGTTTCTGCCGGTCGGTGAGTACGGGCCGTACCCGGAGAACCTGCGGGCGCACTTCGAGGGCGTCGTGTGGCGGTTCAGGAACGGTGCGAAATGGCGGGAGTTGCCCGAACGGTTCGGGCACTGGTCCACCGTTTACGGCCGGTTTCGGCAGTGGCGGGATGCCGGGGTGTTCGCCGCGGTGTTCCAGGGTGCCATCGCCGAGGCGGCGAAGCGGGGCCTGGTGGACTTGTCGCTGGTCAGCGTGGACTCGACCACGGTCCGGGCCCATCATGATGCTGCCGGGATGATCGTGGAGCCCGGGATCCTGGACGCGTTGGAGAAGGCCGCCGCGGAAAAAGGGGCGCCGGCCAAGACGGGCAACCGGACCCGGAGCGTGAAGAACGACGGCGCGTGAGGCGTCGCCGCAGGGCCCGGCTCGCCGTCGCCGACCTGGGACGTTCCCGCGGCGGACTGACCACCAAAGCGCATCTGTCCTGTGTGCCGCAGTGTCTGCCCCTCTCGCTCAAGATCACTGCGGGGCAAGCCGGAGACAGTCCGCAGTTCATCCCCGTCCTGAACAGGATCCGCGTCCCCGGCCCGGTCGGCCGGCCCCGCACCCGGCCCGACGCAGTCGCGGGCGATAAGGCGTACTCGTCCCGCCAGAACCGTTCTCACCTGCGCAAACGCGGGATCAAAGCGGTCATCCCCGAGAAGAAGGATCAGGCCGCCCACCGCAAGAACCGTGGCTCACGCGGCGGACGGCCCGTCACCTGGGACAAGCAGCTGTACAAGCTCCGCAACAGCGTCGAACGCACCATCAACAAGATCAAGGACTGGCGCGGTCTCGCTGTCCGCTACGACAAAAAGCCTGAAAGCTACCAGGCCGGACTCGAATTATGCGCCGGCCTCCTCTGGATCCGACACCTCGGATCACAGCCTTGATCACAACTCCGCACAGGCCCTAGTGCCGCTATTTGTCCTTCGGGAAGGGGCAGTAATCGCAGCACTCGGCAGCTCCCGAGGGCTGGAGCCACAGCGTGCGGTCCGGCTCGTACCCGGCGGTGGTCATCACCTCGGGTGTCCGCTCCAGTGCCTCCGCTGACGCGTCCGCGGAAGCGGGCGGGTCCGGCATGTGGTGCACGAACCGGCCGAGGCGGGAACACAGGCGCTCGTACGTGTGCGTGTGCAGGATGAGGGCGTGCCAGCCCTTGTCGACAGCGCGGGACGGCCGCAAGCGCTCGCCTGGGAACGCGGCGCAGGCGGCCACGAACTTCAGCGCCTCCTCGACGATGCGCTCGGCGGTGCTCCGTTCCAGGTCGTCGTGATCGCGGAGCACAGTGGCGACAACGGCCGCGAGCTCCTCCTCGCTGATGCGGGAGAGCGCCGGCACCGCGTCGGTCCGTAACGTGCTGGTCTTCACGGGTCCTCCGATCGTTTGGCTGAGATCCTCGGCCGGCTGCACTGGACGTCCACCGAGGGTTGAGCAAGCCCGGCCCGTCGTCGGAGTCCTTCCGGGACCACCGACGGGGCGGGCGTTTCCGCCTCGCTTCAGTCCTTCCGGGACCTGCGGTGAGGCGGGGTCTGTGTGCGGCCCTGACCCGGATGCGCCGCCTTGGGGCCCCTCAACACAGGGGCACAGTGCTGTGCGTCAGTCCGGGAGCGGGGGCATGCAGCGTGCGTGCGCGTCGCTCGTCGGGCCGCCGCTGGACGTGCGGAACATGTCGTACGGCGCCGAATCCTGATCGGCCGTGATGGGCTTGTCGCAGACAGCGCACATCCGCAGACCAGTGAGGGTGCCGTGGTGGTCGCACAGGGAGAGGACCGAGCGGGCCAGGCGCCGCACCCGCCGAACCTCGCCGGCCAGGCCGACCGCCTCGATCTCCTCCAGGCGCCGCAGGGCCTCGCTCATACCGGCCATCGCGACCTTCGCCTGAACGTCGTCCTCCGGCCGCCCGGCGATCGCCGCATCGACCTCCCGCAGGAGCCACGCCAGGTTCACGCGGTTCCGGTGCTCGGCCACCTGCAGGTCCTCGTAGCGGATCAGCGGAGCGCCCTCGTCGAGCAGCACGGCGGCGTCTTGCCGCATCGCCGCGACATAGAGCTGGGCGTCGACCTCGCGCTGGGTCGCATTCACAGCGAGAGCCTCTGTCCGCGGTACCGGGGGCAGTCGCAGGGCGGGAAGATGCCCATCGTCGGCAGCGGCTCCTGGCCGACCAGGACGCTGAGCGTGCCGCGGTCCTCGGTGATCTGGCCCACGCGGCTCACGGCGTAGACCCTGATCGTCATCTTGGCCCCGGGTTCGCTCTCACTCGTCGGGGATGTAGCTTTCGCCATGTCGGCGCTCCTACTCAGCGTCCGCCACTCCCGGGGCCATGGCAGCCGGTCGCCGGGTTCGCCGGGACCGTCGCCCGGTGTGGCCGTTGTTCGTGCCCCTACGCTTCCAAGAACGGCACGTTTCGTCACGGGCAGCAGTGACCAAATTCTCTGGACAGCGGGTACGGCGTTCACCAGGTGCAACGCCCTTTCTTGGGCAGCGCGTTGGACCCCTGACTGTGCGAATTCTTGGCAGCCGTAATCCTCTTGGACGACTGCGCGGCTACGGTGAGTCGACAACGCCGCGCAGGGAGCCCGCCCATGACCCCTCGTCCCAAGCCCGGTTCCAAGGCTGACCGGGACGCCCTCCGCTACGACATGACCGCCGCCGGATGTACGATCACGGACATCGCCATTGAGATGCGCACGCGCTACGGGATGCGCCCTCGGGAGGCGTGGCGGCACGCCCGCGGTTGGACGCTCCAGGAAGCGGCGGACCGCATCACCCAGGTCAGTAGTCAGCACCGCGGCGAAGCCGTGGCTGCTGACGCTTCCCTCCTCGCCAAATGGGAGAAGTGGCCGGGCCCTTCCGCACGTCGGCCCACGCCTTCTGTCCTCCTCGCCATGGCGGACGCCTTCGCCTGCCGCGTGGAGGATCTACTCGATCTGGACGACCGGCGGGTACTGCCGGATGCCGACCTGCGTCTACTAAGCGGCACGACCTCATCTCCCGAGCCGACACCTGCCACGCGGATCACCGCCACCGCGGTTCCGGAGCCGAGCGGCAGCGAACTGGTCCGCCTCGCCGCAGACGAGTCCGCGACCTGGGCGCAATGGGCTGAGGCATCCAACGTCGGTGACATCGCGCTCGAACAGGTCATGGCCGACGCCCGCGCACTGGCCTCCGACTACCTCACCGCCGACCCGCTGCCTCTCTTCGTCCGAACTCGCCAGCTGCGCGACCGCGTCTTCTCTCTCCTCGAAGGGCACCAGCATCCGCGGCAAGCTGCCGACCTGTACGTCGTTGCCGGCTACTTGTGCGGGCTGCTGACGTGGATGTCCTCCGACCTCGGCCAGTTGCGGGACGCGGACACGCAGGGCCGCACGGCATGGCTGTGCGCGGAACTCGCCGGACACAACGATCTGCGTGCCTGGGTGTTGTCCACCCGTTCCAAGGTCGCGTTCTGGGACGGGCGCCTGCGGGACGCCGTCCACTACGCCCGCCGGGGCGCCGCGTATCGCCCGACCGGAACGGTCGGGGTGCTGCTGGCCTGCCAGGAAGCTGACGCATGGTCCCAGCTCGGAGCGGAGTCTGAAGCGCTTGGAGCGCTCGCGCGCGCTGACGATGCCCGCGAGACGATGGCCGGCGAGGACGACGTTGGCGGCATCTTCGCCTGCCAGCCTGCACGCCAGGAGAACTACGTCGCGGCTGTCCAGTTGAGGATCGGCCGCCCGGTCGACGCCTTGCGTGCGGCGGACAACGCCCTCGTCCTGTTGAAATCGCAGCCAGTACGGGCATACGGCACCGAGGCTCAGATCCACATCAGTAAGGCGGCAGCGCACCTCGCCACAGGCGAGGCAGAGGGCGCATTCGAGGCACTCGCCCCGGTGCTCGCACTCCCGCCGGACCACCGCATGGAACCAGTCACCCGGCGCCTGGGCGAACTCCCCGTCGACTTCAATCGTGCACCAGCGGCAGGGAGAGTCGGGCTGCGCGCAGCCATCGAAAAGTTTCGCCTGCACTCCGCACCACGGCACCTTGCACTCTCGCCAGGAGAAGGCCCCGCCTGATTTGATCTCGGGCTATGACCTCTCAACCCGACACCATGCGCAACCACTGGTGGTGGCGGCCTGGTTGGAGCGTGGGCCGCCGCTTCTACACCTGGCATCTGACGTTCGAGGGCCAGGACGACGTGCACCGGCTCGCCGCTGAGTACCGGTCCGCACTCGCCCCTCTCGGCGACGCCCTGACCCCGATCCCCGACCAGTGGCTGCACCTGACCATGCAAGGCATCGGCTTCGTCGGGGAGGCCAAGCAAACAGACGTGCACGCGATCACCGACGGAGCCCGCGTACGCCTCGCCGCCATCCCGGCCTTCGACCTCCAAGTCGGGCCAGCGGTCCTCGACCCCGAAGCCGTGCTGCTGCACGTCGAGCCGGACGGGCCGGTCCGCGCCGTCCGGGGGGCGATCAGGGAGGCAATCGCCGACGTCCTCGGCGAGGCTCCGGAGAAAGCCGAAGGCTTCACCCCGCACGTCTCTGTCGCCTACAGCGCCGGGGACGGGCCGACCGAGCCAATCGCCCAGGTCCTGACTGGGCTCGACGCGGCCCCCGCCGCGGCTCGCATCTCTACGGCGGAACTCATCGTGATCCACCGCGACCACCAGATGTACGAGTGGGAGTCCTTCGCCAAGATCCCACTCGGCTGACCGTCACACGCTCGCCCCGGCCGACCGCAGGGTGATGCGGCCGGGGCCGAGAGCGCATCCGACCAGGAATCCAGCACGGCGTCCGCCTCGTCGTCCGTGAGGGTGACTCGCGAGCCTGTGACGCCGGTGAACTGGCCGACCCACGTGCTGAACGTGCTCTCAGCCGTGGGCTGCTTGCTCACCAGCTGACCGGTCTGCCGCCGGACTGCAAGGTGAGGCGAAACAGCCGATCATCCGGTCATCCACGACGCCAGCCTGCCACGTCGCTGCTCGCGATGACTCGCATCCCCAGCCCGGACACCTCGGCTGCGTCCCGCAGCACCGCGCGTCTCTGGCAACGGCCCCGGTGGCCTCTGCGGGCGGGCCGCAGACAAAGCGAGGCGATGATCCCGGCACATGGATAAGCTCCGCCGCCCGAAGACGGCGGGGCTCGGGCAACCATGGCCGGCTCATACGTCACGGTCTGGGTGGAGCAGCCGACGGCAAGGTTCTGCAGGGCAGCCAGTTCAGCTTCGTCGGCGGCCAGGCTCCACCGAAGCTTGGTGCCGGCCCACTCCACGGCGTACCTGCAGCGCACTTCGTCGCTGGGAGCGGGCGGCAGCCATTCGGCCGGGTCCCTGTCGGCCTTGGCCCGGTTGGAGCGCGCCGTGACGGCGACCAGAGACGTCAGGGCGTCCTGATCGTTGGCGTACGCCTCCCTGCGTTGCGGCGTCCAGGCGGAGGCGCCGCTGTCCCAGGCCTCAGCCAGGGGCACCATGTGGTCGACGTCGAGGCCGGACGCTGAGGTCACCCACGTCTCGTCGTAGTACGACCACCAGCGCCCGCCCGTAAGGCGGCAACCGGCGCCGATCTCCGGTGCTTCGATCGCTTCCCAAATCAGCACCTCCGCACGCGTGTTGCATCCATCGGTGGGGTTGGCTCCGGCGTTCCAGTGCTTGAAGGACGTGCGCTGGTAGCCCTCTCTGGACTCGGTACCGAGGGGCAGATTGTCGATGGCGGTGATGAGGGGGACGGTCTCCGCGGCATGGGCGGGCGGGACTGCGGCGAACGGAAGGACGACGAGCGCGGTAGCCGTGAGGCCCCCGAAGAAGACTCTTGATCATGTGCTGTTGATAGCGGGCCCTGGGCCCTCGCGTGTGGCAGCTGACGGGCTGGTCACCCGACTGAGCGGATTGGTCGTACTGGAGAAACGAAACACCCGCCGCCCGACCGCGGCAGGGAATCGACCCAGACCTCGGACGACTCGAAGTCTTCCGTACGGCACCCGGCATCCATCGCACCAGGACAGCGCCGTACTGACTCACGCATGAACAGCTCACACGAGCCGGTGTAAAATACCCCGAAAGGCCGCTGCCCTGCCCGCCAACCGTCACGCACAACCAGCCGCCTGAAGCGCAACGTCTCCCGCCGCAGGAGCCCGGCCCTCGGCCGGGCCCCTGCGGCAGCCCGCGTCAGCTCATGAACTTGGCGCAGGCGCTCCGCGTCACCCACTTGTGCGAACTGATCGAGTTGTTCATCGTGTGCCCAGTAGTGCTGGCGTTGCGGCTGAGGTCGTCCACGTAGATCTCGCTGCGCTTCAGGCAGCTGTACCCCTGTGCCTCGCTGTAGTTGGCGTCGACGTAGAACTTCACCACGTCCCAGCCGCCGGAGTACGTGCCCGTATTCATCACCGAGCTGACCGCGTCGTTGTCGGACCATGCGAAGTGGCCCAGTCCGTCGCTCCAGTTGAAGTCGTCTCCGTCGCCGTACTTGACGTTCGGACTACGGCAGTCGGTGTCGTAGTAGATGTGGACGTTGCCGTCCCCCGCGTACTGCCAGTACTCGTTGTCGCAGTTGGCGCTCGCTAGTGCGGAGCGTCATGCGCAGTTGGCCGGCCTTGGTCTGGGGTGGGCGGCGCGGGAGGGGAGCGCGTGATGTGGAGTGCTGACGATATCGCCCGGACTGCGGTCCGGCGGCAGGGGCGAGGGGCTGAGCGTGACGCAGGTCGCGGACAAGGTCGTGGAAGCTGAGCGGCGTGAGCGGGAGACCCGACAGCAGCTGGACTCCCCCGCCATCACCGTGGCCCGTACGCCGGTGACCCGGAGGACCTCGCCGAGCATTGGGTGGCGCGGCATACCGAATGGCGCCGCATCACCGCCCTGATGGACGGTCAGGACTGGCCCATCTACAGCCCGGAGCAGGACATCCAGGGCAGTACGTGGGCGCGGGAACGCGACACGCAGTGGGAAGGCGCCCTCGCGCGTCGTGCCGCGTGGCAGATGGAGCGGCAGGACGCACGCGATGAGCTGAAGACGCAGGTGTGGCTTCCCGCCGACACGAGCCGTCGGCTGCGCACGATCGCCGCCCGCACCGGCTTCAGCCCCGAGCAGGTCCTCGCCCAACTCGCCGACCGGGTGCGCATGGACGACGACGGCGCCCTGGCGGTCGACGCCTTCACCCCGCACTGACCGGTCGTGCGCATCAGGACGATGGCCCGCACCCACGGTCCCAGTGAGTGCGGGCCATCGTCGCTGAACGCCGAGTGCGACACCTATGGAGGTGTGAAGCAATCTTAAACCGCCATTAAGCGTGGCGATCTTGGAGTTCATGGCCCAACGGGGATCCGAATTTTGGTGTATGCGGGTCTCGGGCCCGCCTCTTTTCAGGAGAGTTGGGCCTTGTCCTGTCCGGACCCAGGCAACTCCCCCGAAGAGGTGGAACCGGGTCCGAGGTGGGCCCGGGAGGATGTGGGGCCTGCCCGCTGGATGTGGAGTCGAGACGAGCAGGCCTCCGGACCCGTTGGGGGCCCTTGTGAACGTAACGGTCGGCCTGTCCACTGTCTTGGTGGCATACGCCGCGATCGTGATCGGCTCTGTCGTTTATCAGTGGACTGCGCCGGCTGCTGATGCACCGGTTCCGACCCTCAAAGGGGAGCGGCTGCTCTGGGCAGTGACCGCTGCGGCGGCCGTCATCGCGATCGGCAGCTTTGTCGCCAGCGGCATCAATAGTGAAATGCCGGTCGAGCCGCATCCCTCGAGCACGAGCCTGCCGAGGGACGGTTCCTAAGACTTGTCCCGTAACTGCTGGTCATAGGTGAGATGATCTTGGTGTGGCTGGTGTAATCACGGCGTCGGAGCCGTCCTGGATAGCCCCGTTCACCGGGCTGAGCCCGCGTCAGTTCGGCAAGCTGATCACAGCGTTGCGGCGCGAGGGCGCCGACCCGGTGCGCAAGGGCAGGCCGTGGAGCCTGCCGCTGGAGGACCGGGTGCTGCTGGTCGCCGCCTACTGGCGGACCAACCTCACACTGCGCCAACTGGCGCCACTGTTCGGGGTGTCGAAGTCGGCCGCCGACCGCATCATCGACCACCTCGGACCTGCGCTCGCCCTCCAGCCGCGAAGACGGTTCCGCAAGGACGCCGTGCTGATCGTGGACGGCACCCTGATCCCCACCCGCGACCACACCGTCGCCGAGCAGTCGAAGAACTACCGCTACTCCACCAACCACCAGGTCGTCATCGACGCCGACACCCGGCTCGTCGTCGCCGTCGGCCGCCCGTTGCCCGGCAACCGCAACGACTGCAAGGCGTGGGAATTGTCCGGCGTGAAGGCCGCCGTCGGCAAGACAATGGTCATCGCGGACGGCGGCTACCGCGGCACCGGCCTGGTCATCCCGCACCGCCGAGAACGCGGCAAGGCCGAACTCCCCGACTGGAAAGAGGAACACAACGCCTCCCACCGCAAAGTCCGCGCCCGTGTCGAGCACGCCTTCGCCCGCATGAAGACCTGGAAGATCCTCCGCGACTGCCGCCTCAAAGGCGACGGCGTCCACCACGCCATGCTCGGCATCGCCCGCTTGCACAACCTCACCCTCGCCGGGTGACGAAGAAACCCGCAGGCCAGTTGGCATGCCGTAGATCATTTACGGGACAACGCTTAGCTCTCCTCAGCTTTGGCCGCTCGGGCCAGTCCGCCCCATCGACCGACCCGAGGGGATGCCCCGCACTCGCGAGCTGGCGAGTGCGGGGCAGTCTGCGTGATGCTCGCCTGACGGCGCGAGACCGGCCGCGCTCAACGACCGGTCCCCCATCGGCTTTCTGCCGAGCGTCCCGCCGAACCGGGTGGCTGTCATCAACCACACATGGGACACCACACTCGCGCACTTCGCGGATGCCCCGACTGGAGGCCGGGTAGATTCGGCACGGGTCCGTGCCGCGTTGACGGAGCCGGCACGGACCCGATTTGGTTCATGTCTTGGAGGTCGACGCCGACGGGGCGGTTCAGCCCGATCCACCAAGATGTGATGGAGCGTCATACCCGGCGCATCACGGCGGGGCGTGCCTGGGCTCACGGTCCGGAATCGAACAGCTCCCGTCCCGTGCCATCCAAGGTCGAGCATGTGCCGTCGCATGTTGAGCGCGCACGCTCCGGTTGCCGGGCTACCCGTGCCGGATAACGTTGTAGATCGTCTGGGAGGCGGGCGCCGGGTGCGGGGCGTTGTTCCAGCCGATCTCCTCGGCGCGTTTCTCGATCGCTTCTCGGGCTGCTTGAGCCGCGGCTTCGTCCTCAAAGAAGGCGACAGACAGCCCGTTGCCAGTCGCAGGATCGATGAGGTGATACGCGCCATGGACACCCGGCACGGTGGCAGCGGCATCCAGCACCCAGTCACGGTCATCCGTCGGCATCGGTTCCCACACGGCCACCCTCGCGATCATCCCTGTCTCCCTTGTCCGCTTGCTGAGCCTTCAGGATGAAGCAACCTTCGGTGGAAGGGCTCAGCTTCGGTGACACCGAACGGCCCCTTCACGGACCGTGACGGCTCCCCGTGATCGCTGCCAGAGCCCAAATGGCGTCGCTGTAGCCGCTCACTACCGCCCGCATCGTCCCCTTATGCGTGCGCGATGCTCTGCACTGAGGGGAGAACTCTCCCTCCTGCACTTGCACTTGGGCCCTTCACGCTGAGTGCACCGGTGCGCGGTGCGGTGCGCACCGTCCGGCGTCCACGGCATCGTGCACACCGGGCCGGAAGTGAGCCGCACCCGAAGCCGACTCCAAGGTCAAGCCCCTCCGAGCCGCACATAGGCGGAGGACAGATTTGATACTGACCTGCCGGGAGCCAGCAGAGTGTTCGTGCCAGTGCAATTCCTGCCGGTCCACATCCGTTGATATTTGAATGTTTGATTTATTGGAGCGCCCCGCCGACCCCCATCGCTGTCATCACCTCCGCGACAAGCGAGCCGAGCCGTATCTCGCCTTAATCAAGTGGGCCGAGCGAATGCTCGCTGCGCTCGACGAACTGGACGAAGTCGCCAAGCCGTACTTGTCAGTCGAGGAATGGAACATCAACCCAGACGTCGACAACCTTCTCGACCTCTACGCCTCCGACGCCATCCACGTGCGGTACGCGGCCCTGCGCGGCAAGCTCATGGGGCTTGTCGCCACGGACGGCCCGCGGCTTCCACAGCTGGTGACCTGGACGGAGGCGGAAGGCGAGGTCGACGACGTCAGTATCGAACCCGGGTCGCCATGGAGCGCCTGGCCCGCACGAGCCGAAGCCCGTGCCCAGCTGACGGACGATGCCATAGATCTCATCGCGCAGGTCCGGGCCGAATTGCAGGGGAGAACGAGTCGCGGATACTTCATCATCTGGCGGTTGTCCTGACAGACCGGCAGCCAACATCGACCCGGACCGACGCGAACGGCGTGCTCCGAATATGTCCGCACCGCGAAAGTGAGCGCGGAACGACGCGCCGACCTCGACGCCCTCGGCATGCGCTGGTAGCCCCACCGTGATCATCGGAGGGGCCGCGGTCGCTTGAAGGGTGCGGCTCTTCCCGGGTCACAGGGCGTGGTGCAGCCAGCGCTGGAGGACGGTGTTGACGTCTGCAGGTAGGGCGCTGAGCTGGTCGATGACCGCACGGTCTTCCGGCATCGGGGGGATACCGGCGGCGGTGAGGGCCACGTTCAGGGCAAGGCGCCGCTCATCGCGCGGGGCGAGGACGCGGCCGAGGCGTTCGGCCGGGTTGGGCGGCGGCAGGAAATAGTCCAGGTCATCACCGGCTTGGACGGGCGTCGGCCAGGTGTCGTCATGGGGGTCCGGAGCGGCGTAGGGGTCGGTGTAGGCGCGGGAACTGAGGTTCTCGTTGCTCCAGGGGGTCATCTTTTGTCTCCCAACCGGGTGTTTTGCGGACTACCGGTCCAGACCTCCGGGAGGGCCGCTTCGGTTGCGGCTGCGGCCGTACGTCACGCTGACGGCTCCATCGGCGGCTGATCACCTCGTGTGACCAGCAGACGGCAGGCAACATCACGTCGTTCTCGGGTGGACGTGCTTCCTTCTGGGGAGGCGACGCCGTGCCAGGCTCCTGCGATAGGCCGGGCTGAACAGGGAGGCCGGGGCAAACGGGTGAGGTTTCGTCCGTTTGCCGGGAGTCGGTCGTTGAGCAGCCGTGGGAGCCTTCGGTGACTGTTCCGATCCGCGTCCCGGCGCCCGGCGTGCCGGCCATGCGCAGGACACCTGCGCATGGTGCGTGCAGCTGCGGGAGACGGACAACCAAGCCCGTCGGATGCCGACAGCAGGCAAGCGTCCCGTGCCCTGGAGAGTCTTGCCGGGGCCGACCCCCGCGTCCTGGACAGTTCGACGGGTGAGGGCGGTGAGAACGGTGCTGGTCGTTGTGGCCGCGGCCACCATCATCGCTGCGACCGTGGCCATAGTCCTGAACATCCGCCCCTGACACCCGGCGTTCCTGCCCGGCGGCTGCTCCCGGATCCGTCGCACCGACCGCTCACGCTGCACTCCGCGCTGCCCAGTGCGCCACAGCCTGCGGTCCTGCTTTGTGCAGGGCCGTTCATCGCCTCTTGCTGGTTGATCGCTGTTGACGGAAAGCGCCAGGGTGCGCCACCCTTCCTGTCGGCTTCGAGCATCGACCAGCATGATCAGAGCGAGCTGACCTGTGCGTATGCCGCCCAGCTCAGCCGCTGCTGCTGGCCAGGCCTGGCCAGCAGCAGCCGACGAGGCTCAGGACAGGACATGTGGAATCCAGCATGGATGCGCAGTGTCGAGTGGCTCGCCGCGGCAGCCGCCGATCCCCGGGCGTGCAAACGGCAGTGGGAACACGGGACCGGGTTCGTTCTGCTGGAGGCAGGACGCTACTGGAATGTCCTCAGCGTCCCGGAAGAACTCGGCCTGTCTGCCCTCGACATGCTCTGGCATGACCCGTTACACCTCCCCGGGCCCGCTCTGCGGCACAGCAAGGCCCACCGCGTGGGTTTCCTCCTGCCCCCGGGCCCCGCTGCCCAGTGGGTCGGAGCGGGGGTCCGCCATGTCGGGAAGGGCAGCTGGATTCCCGCTCCCCCGCCCTACCGGGAGACCGGCCATCTGGAATGGATCATCCCGCCCGACGGAACCGGCGCCCTCCACCATCCCGACGTCCTGGAATGGGCCCTACGCTCTGCCGCGCACGCACTCACCGCCTCCACAACCATCCACCAGAACACCGCCGGGCCTCTCGCTGAACCCGCCGGCTGCCGTCACCCATGAACTGGAGTGCGTGATGTGGAGTGCCGATGATGTGGCCCGGGCTGCGGTACGGCGGCAGGGCGAAGGCTTGAGCGTGGCGCAGGTCGCGGACAAGGTCGCGGAAGCGGAGCGGCGTGAGCGGGAGACCCGGCAGCAGCTGGACTCCCCCGGTGATCGTGGCCCGTACGAATGGGACCCGGAGGACCTCGCCGAGCAGTGGGTGGCGCGGCATACCGAATGGCGCCGCATCACCGCCCTGATGGACGCTCAGGGCTGGCCCGTCTACTCCCCGGAGCGGGACATCCAGGGCAGTACATGGGCACGGGAACGCGACGCACAGTGGGAAGGCGCCCTCGCCCGTCGTGCCGCATGGCAGATGGAACGGCAGGACGCACGCGATGAGCTGAAGGCGCAGCTGTGGCTGCCTGCCGACGCCAGCCGCCGGCTGCGCGCGATCGCCACCCGCACCGGCCTGAGCCCAGAGCAGGTCCTCGCCCAACTCGCCGACCGCGTATGCATGGACGACAACGGCACCCTGTCCGTCGAACCCTTCATAGCCCGTCCTTGAACTGCTGATCAAGGTGCGGATGAACATGCAGAGCCTGGTGGCTGGCACAGCTCGACCTGGGCCGCGATCGTAGCGGCAACGTCCTACGGGGCCATGTCCGGGCAGTACACCTTGATCGCGGCTTGTTGCACGATCTCGGCTTCAGCCTGGCTCAGCGAGTGATCCTCCGACACGAGCTCAGCGGCTGCCAGACCTGGATCGACCTTCAGTATTCCCAGGTCGTCTTGGCAGACGAAGTGGCCGAGCTTCACCAGATTCATGTCGGGCTTAGCCGAGAGAACTCCCTGTTGCTCGACAATCGTGAGGAACCGGGCGTCCTTCTCCTCTTCCGCGCCGTGTGTGGGTGATTGCGATGGCGGAGGGGCGGCGTTGCTCCTGTCGGAGCCGCAGCCCGTTAGGCCGCCAGTTGCCAGCAGGATCAGCGCCGTCGCGGCCACCGCAAGTGATCGGCGCACCATGACGGTCTTCCTTCGGGGACGCTGGTCTTACGTCTCCATCGTCTCTCTGGCATGCTGTCGGCGCGAGCGCACGACCTGAGGATGGAGCGGTCAAGCGGTCGGTCTGCTCAGCCGTCCGCGCGCTGTTCGCTTCGACTCCCGGCTTCACCGGTCCCGGGGCGGCTTGTCCGCCGGGCGTCGCGCGCGGCCCCGCCGTCGCGCGCGAGCAACACCGGCGGCGCCCGATCCCCTCGCCCGCCGCCCGGGGCCTGTCCCACCCACCCACTTCCTTTTTTCTTCCTGCTGTGGGGCGGGGCTCGGGGGCGTAGAGGGGATGTCGGCCTTCCGACCACGACCGGGCGGGCGTGGTGACCTGCGGGTTCGCGGGGGTGTGTGCCAGGGGGTGCGGACGGTTGTCGGCCGGGTTGTCGGCGGGGATACCGGCCTGGTCCACGGAGGCGTTGTCGCATCGTGACCGTGGTCGGGCCTTGATGGTCGGGTCTGTGGTCGGGGCCGGCTGCTGGCCTTTCCGGTACGCGCGGCGCCACAACGGCGCTGTACCGGACAGGAAGCGGGCGAACCCGTGATGACGAACGTGGACGCGGGCGCGGGTGACCGGCTGGCGCTGGCGGTGCTGGTCCAGTACCGGATGGCCACCACGGAGCAGCTGCACCTGATCCTTGCCCCCAGGGTGCGGATCGAGCAGACACGGCGGCGGCTGACCAAACTGCGCGATGAGGGACTGGTCGACCGGATCACCCTGCCGCAGGCCGGACGGATGCGGGTGTGGTTCCCGACCGGGTACGGGGTGCAGGTCGCCGGTGAGTGGCCGGAGCTGCGGGGGCGGCGGCCGCCGAGGAAGGTGTCCGACCGGACTGCGGTGCGGCTGCGGGCCGGGCACGGGCTGACGGTGACCGAGACCGCGCTGGCCTTCCTGCAGGACGCGCGGCGCCGTGGCGAGGTGTGCCGGCCGCTGGACTGGATCCCCGAGGTCCACCACCCGATCGGGAACGGCGAGGCCGTCATACCCGACGCGCTCCTGTACTACCGCCGTGGCCCGGAGGGAGGTGAGGGTTCGATGCTGCGGGCGTTCGTGGAGGTCGACCGGGCCACCATGGGTCCCGAACGGCTGGCCGCCAAGGTCACCGCCTACGCGCGCCTGCACGCCTACGTGCCCACAATTCCGGGGCGCCGTCGGCCGGCCTTCAACCAGGAGCCGGCGCTGGAGGACTGGCGAAAACGCTACCCGCTCTTCCCGCGGGGCTGCTGTTCGTCCTGGACGGCACCGGACCCGCCGGCGTGGAGACCCGCATCGTCGCTCTCCAGGCCGCCGCCGCAGACCTGGCCCTGACCGACTTCCGGCAGGACGTGCCGATCCTGGCGGCCTCGCTGGTCGACCTGCTCCACAACGGGCCCGCCGCGCCCGTATGGCGCCCCGTACAAGACCCCGACCGGCGGGTCGTCTGGCACAGGCCCTGACCCTGATCGGCGGCATCGGCGGCTGCGAGGCGGCTTCCCTCTCCTGCGGCTGCCGCGCAGGAAGAGGTGTCGGCGTACGAGGACCTCTTGCCCACACTGTGTGACCTGGCGCGACCCGTGCTTCCGGGGAGGCCGGGGTGCAACCCTCGGTGCACCTCTCGGTGCAACGGCGGGCGCACCCCTCCAGGCAACGGTGGAGCCCACCAGGGAAGCAACCCCGGGTCAGGAGTCGCCAGAACCGATGTCGCCAAGGTGATCGAAGCCCTTCAGCAGGGCCGTGAGTGCACCGTCAGTGAGGAACGTGCCCCCGTCGGGCGAACCGCCGCCGGGGGCTTGCCCGGCCCTCTGGGCAAGCCCTTGACCAGCCGTGGATGGGGCAAGCCGGGGCATGCCCGCGGCCGTGGTCGGGGTCATGGTCGGGGTCATGGTCGGGGTCCCGGCCACCACCGGCCGGTGAGCCGGGACGACACCCCACATCACGAGGCGCCAGACTCCGGCTGTCCCGGTTCGGGGACACCAGCACGCAGCGCCAGGGCGGTCCGCTCGCAGGCCCGGGCGACCTGTTCACGGAAAGGGTAGATCCGCGGGTTGGTCACGTCGCGCCGCAGGGCCGCGAGTGCCTCCACCCACTCCACCGCATCCTCGGGCAGGGTGTAGGGCTGCCCGCTCAGCCGCTGTGCCGGGCGAGGCGCCGGCCGGGCCTGGGCAGCCTCCTGGAGGACCACGGTGCGCTGGACGACCTCCCGCACCGGTGCCCGGTCCCTGCCCCCGTCGTCCACGGGACGCTCTGCCCGCTCCTGCGCCGTGCGCAGCTCCCAGCCGCGTCGCCGGTGCACAGCACTGCAGTAGCGCGGGGGCCGGCCCCGGGCGCTGTACGCGACCGATTCACCGCACCACGCGCAGGTGCGCTCCACCAGCCGCTCGCCGGTGGTCGGCGTCTCACGGTCGGTACTCCGGCCTGGCTTGCCCTGCCCGTCCTCGGGCCGCATTTTCGTCACAAACGAAACTCTAGAACCCCGATATTTCAGGGCTGACAGCACCGTCCCGGCCGTGGTCGGGCTCGTGGTCGGGGTACGACCGCCCGGCCTTGATGCGGCTGCCGCAGACGCCTGATGGAGCGTTCCTCAGTGTTCGAGGCGGTAGCCGGTGACAATCTCGGCTGAGATGCGGACGACGGGGTCCATGTCCATGTCGATCCGGGGGATGAGGAGCTTCTGGTAGCGGGCGACTTCGAGCGGGTCGGTGATCCGGGTGGTCCGGCCGGTGACCATGACGCTCCAGCCGGTCCGGGTCTGCACCAGGCCGTCCGGCGCCCTGCCGCCTACTGCCGCCGGGAAGGCATCCCGATCCTCCCGCTCGGCAACCGCTGACGGCGCTCCTGTCAGTGCTGCTCGGTTGCCAGCCAGCCGGCCAGGCCCAGCATCGCCGCCCCCGTCAGCGCATCCAGCAGCCGCCGAGCCCGCCGGGTGATCCCCATGCTCTTCAAACGGCTCCCCAGCGCCGCATAACCGAAAGCACAACAGAACTCGACACCGATATAAGCAACGCCGAGGGCCAGCAAAGGAATAGCTGCACCCCCGGCGTCGCGGGTCAGGAACTGCGGCAAAAAAACCGTGAACAAAATGAGCGCCTTCGGATTCGACGCTGCCACCACGAATTCCTGCCGCGCCAGACGCCACGCCGACGGGCCGTCGTGCCGACGTCCGTCGCCCTCCGCAGGGCGCCCGGCGGCCCTCTGATCCGGCTGGCCCCCGCCGTGGCGCACCGCGGTGAGCACAGTCCTCAGCCCCAACCACACCAGGTAGACAACACCGCACCACTTGATCACATTGAAGGCGAGCTCGGATGCCGTAAGGACCGCCTCCAAACCCGCCGCAACCGCGACCACCATCAACGCAAACGCGGTAAAGCGCCCCAATGAGGCACTGACGGCAGACACCCATCCGTAACGCAAACCATTACGCAAGGCCAGTAACTGATTTGCCCCAGGCGTAGCGGCAAGCAACAGAGCCGCGGGGAAGAAAGTCGTCCATTCTACATCTGAGATCATGCCGGTACGCGTACCCAGATACCGCGACGATTTGTCACGAAACCGTCAGGCAGTAAAGCCGGTGCCCGGTGGTGATAGCACGCCGGGCAGACAGCCCATCTCAGGGGCTGGGAGCGTCCAATGAGCGCGTGACGCAGCAGGCTGACTGGGGTGCGGGCCATGCGCTGGGAAACGCAAACAGGCCCTGCGCCGAGGTCATCTCCGGGCGGGGTGTTGCCAGCCGGGAGAAGGGAAGGCGTGGATTATGCGATCCCCCCGACGCGCCGGTCCCCCGCGTGGCCGATCCGGCGTAGGCGCTCCGGTGAATGCCAGTGCCTGTCATGGCTTCCACTCACGCCTGGACGATGATGCCGACGTTGCTGCGGGCGAGAGCGTGGAGCTGTGGCGTAGGGAAGCCCAGCAGCTCAGAAGGGCCATGGAGAGCCGTCCGACCATCGACATGGCGCGCGGCATTCTGATGACGGCCTGTTCCTGCAGTCCCGACGAGGCGTGGGAGATTTTGGTGGCGGTCTCGCAGAACAGCAACACCAAACTGCGCGAGGTGGCCGAAGCGGTGGTCGCCACGACGGCCCGGCAGGAACCGCTGCCCAAGAAGTTCCAGGAGCCGCTGGCAACAGCACTGGCCGCCGGGCGGCGGGCATGAACGTACGGCACCTGTTTCGCCTTTCGCGGGACCGGGGTGCGGGGGCACTGGCCGGGAGGGCTCATCGACTGGCCGTGTCTTGGGCGGGTACCTTCACGCCATGCGGATGAGCGTGGTGGACGTGGGCTCGAACACGGTCCGGCTGGTGATTGCGGACGCGGACGGCGGGGTGCCGCTGCCCGTGCACACCACCAAGTGGAAGCTGCGTCTTTCGCAACTGGTCGCCGCAGACGGACACCTCCCCGACGAGTCCGTGAAACAGCTGGTCAAGGCAGTCGCCGCGGCGGACAGGACGGCGCAGCAGTGGGGTGCCATAGCGCCACTGGCCTTCGCCACAGCCGTGGTGCGCAACGCGCCGAACCGTCTGGAGGTGCTGCGCACCATCAGCAGTGAGACCGGTGTGCAGATCTGCACCCTGCCGGGCGAGGTGGAAGCCGAACTGACCTTCCTCGGAGCACGGCGCTGGATGGGCTGGCAGGCAGGCCCGCTCGCGCTCTTCGACATCGGCGGCGGCTCGCTGGAGGTGGCCTTCGGGCGCGGTCGGCTGCCGGACTTCGTGGCCTCGCTGCCGCTCGGTGCGAACCGGCTGACCCGGGAATTCTTCAAATCCGAGGACCCGCCCAACGCGCGGAGCATGAAGGCGCTGCGCCGCACGGTCCGCCACCAGCTGCGCGATGTCGCCGCGCGGATCCGCTGGGAAGGCCCGCGCACGGCAGTGGCCACCTCGCGCACCATCCAGCAGCTGGCGCGACTGGCCGGCGCCGCCCCCGGACGCCACGGCCCCTTCGTCCCCCGCCACGTGACGTGCTCCGACCTGGGCGGCTGCATCGACACCCTCGCGACGCTGCCCGCCGCCGAACGCGCGCAGCTCCCGGGGATCTCCGAGCCGCGCTCCGGCCAGAGCCTGGCCGGAGCAATCGTCGGCCATACCGTCATGAAACTGACCGGAATCGACACCGCCACGGTCTGCCCCTGGGCCATCCGGGAAGGCATCCTCCTGCGCTCCATCGAAGACGGCTCCGCCTGGTGGTCAGCCCTCGCAGCGCAAAGCGACGAACCGCTGACGACTGAAACGGCGCCGCTGCGGATCGCGGCCACGCCACCCGGCCAGGACCAGCTGACAGATCCGCTCAGCAACTACACAAGCAGGCCCTGAAACACCACCGCGAGCAGACGGACGTCAGCGGCGCCGGCTAACGGACCAACTGCCGGAACGCGTCAATCGCTGCGCGCACCTCGCGGGCCTGGTCCCACTCCGCGCCGTACTCGCCGGCGGGTGTACGCCAGGACCGCACCAGGCTCTCCCCCATCTCCGCTACCGCCTCCGGCATCGCGAAGACGCGGTGGAGCGGGGCCAGGGGGCGGTGCGGGAGCGCGCTGTCGCGGAGGAGGCGGACCGTGGCGTACGACCAGCCAGTGTCCTCATCCCAGTGGAACCGCAGGCCTCCCGGACCGGCGGTGCGGCTGACGTCCCAGACCAGGTCCATGGACATGGTGTCGCCGTGCGCGCGGCCAGCCCGATCGATGCAGACCGCGCCGGGCGGGATCCCGCGACCGGTGAGCGCCTGATCGACGGCCTGGAGGTAGGGCCAGTGCGGCAGCCCTTGAGCACAGCCCGGCCAGCCGGGCGGATCAAGCAGCATCCCTCTCACCTCCACCTGCGGGCCGGATGCCGGGTCATGAGACGCGCAGGAACGTGGCGGCCGGGCCGATCGCACCGGGCCCGAACTTCGCGCGGATCCGATCGCTTACAGCCTCAGCGACCAGACGGTCCTCCCGCGCCTGGTCCAGGCTGATCTGCTGGGCAACCTTGTCGGCGTCGACCAGATCCTCGCCCTTGAGGACCAGCCCAGTCAGGCGGCCACGCTGCAAGCCCGCAGCATCGACGATGCGATACGCCAGGGTTCGCAGGTCGTCATCATGCGCCGAAGCCTCCGGCAGACGGCGCGTCTTCTCCCACGAGGCCCCGCCGGCGAACCGCAGTACCAGGGTCAGGCCGCGGGCCACCTGGCCGCGGTGGCGCAGCTGGCGTCCGAGCTGCACGACCAGGTCGAGCAGGGCCGCGCGGACCAGCGCGCCGTCCAGGGTGTGTTGGGCGAAGGTGTGGCGCACGCTCGTGGTGGCGGGCAGGGCGCGCGGGGCGACCGGGCGGGGGTCGATGCCGCGGGCCCGGTCGGCGGCCACCCGTCCGGCACGGCCGCCGAGCAGGCGCTGCACGGTGGCCGGCGGGACCGCGGCCAGCAGTCCCACGCAGTGCACGCCGTAGTCGTGCAGCGCCGCCGCCTGTTTCGGGCCGATGCCGTGCAGGGCTTCGACGGGCAGCGGACCGAGCCAGTCGGCGACGTGGTCGGGGTCGATGGCGAGGACGCCGCCGGGGGCGTCGACTCGGCCGGAGGCGGTGGTCGCGACCGTGATCGTCGGACCGACGCCCACTCGCACGTCGATGCCGAGGCGGGAGAGGGTCCTTACGCGCAGTACCTCTCCGAGGTGGCGGGCATCGGTGCCGTGGTAGCGCAGGCCACCCTTCAGCTCCACCAGGGCCGCCGTAGGGGGCAGAGCCTGGACGACCGGGGACAGGTCCGCGAGCAGTTCCAGGACCTGCCGGTACGTCTCTTCCGGCAACCGGTCGGGGCAGCGCACATGCATCACACTCGACACCCGCTGATCTCCCGACACCGCTTCCGCCGCCATGGCACCCACCTCCACTACACTCACCATATAGAACTAATATTCGAACACGCGAGAGATGCAGCCCCCACAGCCGAAGATCCCCGGGACGGACCATGCTGGACGACCTGCCCCCTGACCTGGGACGACTGCTGGCCTTGAGGACCTGGCATGCCATGTGGCTGCAGCGCATCGACGACAAGATCGCCGCCCTTCAGCAGCGGGAAGCCGAGCAGCAGCACGGACGGCAGGCCCGGCCCGCGGAGCCGGAGTGGTGCGTCGAACTCGGCATCGGCGACGGACGGCCGCCCGCCGAAGTCCACATGGGCGGCTGCTACGCCGCGGGCAAACGACGGCGTCCGATCGGCCGGGACGAAGCCCGCCGGCTCCTCGCCTCAGGAGTGCGGGCCTGCAGCCATTGCCAGCCCGACACCGCCCTGGACATCCTCGACTTACCCACCCGACCGGCCCTCGCCACAGCCCTGCACTGACCGGCCCGGCCATCCGTCTCACCCACTGCCATCCGCCCACCCATCCCCTGGAAGACGTCCCTGATGACCAGTACTTTCCCGCCGCCGATCAGTGAACCGGACCCGTCCACCTTCACCTGTTCCAGCAGCATGGTCGGACCCTGCTCCGGCTGCCAGCGCAACACCCACAGATACGGCAGCGGAGGCCTGCCCCTGTGCCACTGGTGCATGACCACCGCCCGGGAGAACTGGGGCACCGGCGTCCGCTTCACCAACACCCGCACCACGGAGTGAGCATGTGCCCATCGAGGGCCGGCCGACTCCGACGCCTCGGCAGAGGCACAGCACCCGAGCCGGAGAGCGGCCCGCTCACGGGTGTGACTCGCAGATAGTTGGCCAGCGGCTGAGCCAAGCGCCGGAACACAGCGTTCCCGCTTGGTGCATCCCTGAAGTCAGACCTCGTCGAGCGCCAGCGTGAAGCCCTCTGGTCTGTTGATGAAGAGCGAGGTCGCAGCCCGGAGATACTGGTCCAACGCTGCGGACGTGGCGCTTGCCATTCGAATGGCCTCAGCGAGAGGCTCCGTTGACCCTCCAGTGGTGGCGTTCAGCAAGTGCTGCCGTACGCGCCGATTCCTTTCGATGAACTCGTCGGTGAAGAGCCCTTCTCTGAACTACGAAATGATCACTGCTGTGTGTGGGTATGGGAATTGTGCCCGGGCTCGATGAGTTAGAAAGCGTTGATTGCCATGGGCGCTCGCTCGGCTCGGGTCAACGCTCTCAGCAACGCAGCTTGGCCGTGCCGTCGGGCGGCGAGTCGGGCTAGCAACACGAGCACGGGGTCGAAAGCGGCGTCCGGGAGCTCTTGTGAGGCAGTTCCCACGCTGACAGCGAGGTCGTCCATGTGGACGGCGAGCTCCAACATCCGCGTGATGAGAAAATCGTCGAGAGTCAGCGCCCATCCTGTCTGTGGCATGAACACGACTTGGTTGCCTGAACGCCTCACAAGTCTGGTCTGCTGCTCAGCCAGAACGGTTCGAGCGCGCTCAGCCAACGACAGCGCCCCCTCGGAAGCGATGCCCTCGCTCTTGACCCGAATGCCGGCGTTGACCTCCCCGTCGAGCGGTGCATCGATCCAGGCAGCTCGCGCGTAATGTTCGAGCAGCGGAATCGGCGTCTCCTGGGACTCGGGCTCTTCGAGGGCGAAGCTGACACTGAAGATCTGATAGGCAAGGTGGCTGGCCAGGCCGCCGACCGTCATCTCGGTCAACGCGCTGGGCTGTTCCCATGCCGCGGCAACTTCGGGCTTCCGTAATAGTGTTACTGCCTGGCCCGCGGCGCGCTGGTAGGCGTCTATGGCACTCATGAGCTCCTCCGTGATCCGAAATCCCCGACATTATGGGCCCTGGGACGCACCCGGGCAGCAGCCTCCGGTTCGGTGGTGACGTGACGTCCGGCGATGTCGGGGAAGGCAGGCACGCCGAGGTCGACAGCGGCGGTACGGCGGGCGATGAGGTGGTCGAGCTAGGCGAGATCGTCGACCGGCTCACCTTCGACGCGGCCATCATTGAGACCGGAGCCGATTCCTACCGTCTTGCTCAGACGCGGGCACGCGCCGAACAGGCCCGGGTTGGCTGATGCCCTCATGAGGGCTGCCGAGTGAAGCCGCACCGTCCAGGTGAGCTGCGATGCGGGCGATGGTCTGCTCGTTGCCCTCGAAGAGGTGAGCCTGCATGCCTGCGGCACGGGCGGCGTCGATGTTGACGTCGTAGTCGTCGATGAAGAGACAGTCTGCCGCCCGTACTTCCAGGCGGGCACACGTTATTTCGAAGGCCCGCTTGTCGGGCTTGCAGACGCCGATTTCGTGGGAGTAGATGATCTGCTCGACCAGTTCGTCGAACTGGTACATCGCTGTCTCCAGCTCGCGGGCGCCCACGAAGCTGTTGCTGAGGATGCCCAGTCGGCAGCGGGACCGCAGCCCCCGGACATATTCGATCAACTCCGTGTTCGGCGTCCCGAGATACTCGGTCCACAGATCGGCCATGAAGGACTCGACCTCCATGGCATCAAGGCCGAGCCGGGCACCGACCTGCACCTGCGCCTCCGTCTCGCTGATCGTCCCGACGGCCCCGGCCTGCCAGACATCGTCCAGTCGCTGGTCCACGCTCCCGGGCGGCAGTCCGAGCCGATCGTCCCATTGATGCATCCACCCCGTTGAGGGTGTGATCTCCAGGACTCCGCCGATGTCGAGAATGACGCAGCGCGATTCCATACAAGGTCTCCTCGTCCAGTCTCCGGCCGAGCCAAGAGCACGGAGATCGCTGGTTTGGTTGCCCTGCACACTGTCGGCCTTCACCTTCGGGCAAGGTCAAGACCATCAGACTCGAGGCTCAACGAACGGGCCAAAACTCAACCCGCGGCTGTGATCCCCACTTCTTTGAACTTCGGACCCGTTCCGTCCCAAGCCTCTGATCTGTAGCTCTCTGAGCTTGATCTTTAAGTCCTCAACCGAACGTGCTCTCCGAAGGTGTCGGCCCGTTTTACGGTTTTGCCGACGTCGTGCCTGGTGGCGGGCTGTCTGTTCTTGGACCCGAGAGGACGGCCGGGGCCGGGGTCAGAAGGTCTCGGGGCCCGGGCCGGGCATGCCAAGTGCGGGCGGAGGTTCCGAAACCCTCGCCGAACTCGGGCCGGGGTGAGGCGGCCGGGCTCGGCGGGCCTCTCCCAGGGACGCCGGAGGTCCGCAGCGGCAGCGCGGAGGAGCCGGAGTTGGGTGTGGGCGGCGATGACGAGCCAGGTCCAGCGGTCTGCGGCCTCGGGACTGCGGAGCTGGGGGCGGGTCCAGCCAAGCGTCGTTTTGATCATCCGGAAGGTGTGCTCAAGATCGAAGCGGCGCAAGAATGCCTGCCAGCGGATGTCGATATCCGTGCAGGTCAGACCCGTCCTGGAGGACCACAGCCAGACCGGAACAGGGGTAGCGTCGCCAGGCAGGTGGTCGACTTCGAGCCGGATCAACGTGCCGTTGAGTACGGGGAGTTCGCCGTTGTGGTCGATCCACGCGGACAGGTGCCGCAACCGTGGATGGATGTGATCCCAGGCCATGGTCCGGGCCAGTCCGTAGCGTTCGGTGGCCTGCACTGTGGCAGCGTCCGGCTCGCCCCAGGTCTCCGACTTGGCCAGGCGGAACTCCGGACCGTGCTTGGGGATCCTCCCGCCTTGCGGCAACGCGGTCGTCCGTGTCGCGGGACGACGCATCACGCGGTCCGAGCGCAGTCGTCCCAGTACTTCCACAGGCAAGTCATCAAGGAGGTAAGCCAGGCGCGGGGCGTCGTAGCCGGCATCACAGACGATCAGGATGTCCGCATCGCCTTCCCGCCACCGCTCCTGGGCGATCAAGTGCTCCACGACCCTGCGTAGTTGGACGGCGGTGACCTTGGCCACGTCGTCGGTGGGGGCCGAGCCGGACGGCATCCAGGAGCTGGCACCACGAGGTCCGGCCGCTCTCCAGTGCGGCGACGAAGGAGTACGGCCACCCCGGAACGAGCTGGTCCGAGGCGCGGCCGCTGCGGCCGTAGACGTGGCAGAACAGACGCTCCGGGCTGCAAGGTGCGTCCGGGCGCAGCCAGTTGGTCACATCCACCGCCAGCACGAGACGTCCGTGCGCGGCGGTGGGCTGCGGCAGCGCGGCCAGCAGTCGGCCGAGCCGGACAGTGTCGATCCGGCCGCGGTTCAGCGCGTCGTACATGGCGCCGTGCCCGCGCCGGTGCTCGGCGGTCAGGGTCAGGTCGACTGGTGTGGTCACCGGTCCCTCAACGCACAGCAGCGCGTCGGTGAGCTCGAAGAGCGCGTCGCCCCGCGCAGTCAGGCATGCATGGAAGATGTCCCGGAAGTGTGACGCCCAGGCGAATGCGTCCCGCCGGTCCTCAAGCTGCAGCACACTCATGTCCACGGCCTTCGCGCTGGTCTCGTGTGTTTCTTGATCCGGAACACAGGATCAGGCGAAGGCCGCCCTGACATGCGGGAATTACCCGGCCGAGCGAACGCGTACGAGAAACGTTCGACAGTAGCAGCTTAAAGATCAAGCTTAGCACGCCTCGCGCGTGATCTCGCCGATCGTCCGGTGGGTTGCGTCGGAGTGGTGCCAGAGTCAGCCAACAGGCTCGGGAACCAAGTCGAAGAAGCGGGCGCGAGCGAGTTCCACCCCCACCTCGACGGACCCAGTCCGGCCGTGGCGGTTGTGCGGGACGAGGAGCTCGGCGCACTGCACGGCTGGCTCGGGCAGCCCGTACCGCGGGAACAGTGAGGTTCCCCCTGCCGGTCGGACAGCTTGATACTGGGACGGATGGTCCCGGAGGAAGCAGTCACAGGTAGTGAGCCAGAAGAGCAACATGAGTAAGCGGTACACGGCCGAGTTCAAGCGGGACGCGGTCGCCTTGGCGTTGTCCTCGGAGAAGACGGTCACCGAGGTGGCGAGGGATCTGGGCGTGAGTCCGGAAGGGCTGCGCGGGTGGGTGAAGCAGGCGAAGATCGACCGCGGTGAGGGGCCCGCCGGGGCTTTGACCACTGCGGAGCGTGAGGAGCTGGTCCGGCTGCGGCGGAAGGTCCGCGAGCAGGAGGCCACGATCGAGGTTCTGGGAAAAGCGACCGCCTTCTTCGCTCAGGACAAGATGAGGTAGGCACCGCGGCACGGTGTCACCTCATCGATGCGGAGAAGGCATCGGAGGGGAATCTCGCAGGTCACAGCGTTGCGTTTCTGTGCCGTGTGCTGGGGGTGTCCCGTTCCACCTACTACGCGCACAGGGCGGCAGGGCCGGCCCGGGCGGTGCGGGAGCGGGCCGAGGAGGTGCTGGTGGGCGAGATCCGGGTGCTGCATGCCGGATCTCGCGGTGCCTACGGGGCCCCGCGTGTCCACGCCGCCCTGCGGCGGGCCGGGCGGGCGGTGAACTCCAAGAAGGTCGAGCGGCTGATGCGCAAACACCGGATCGCCGGGATCACCCGCCGCCGGCGTCGGGGCCTGACCCGGCAGGCGAAGCGGGCGGTGTTCGCGCTCGACCTGAAAGGCCGGGACTTCACCGCACCCCGGCCCGGGATGCGCTTGGTCGGAGACATGACCGAACTTGTCACGCTGGAAGGCAAGTTGTATCTGGCGACCTGCATCGATCTCGCGACGCGGGAGGTGGTCGGCTGGGCGATGGCCGACCACCACCGCGCCGAGCTGCCGGTCGCTGCCCTGCGGATGGCGGCCGGGCGTGGCGGCCTGGAGTACCGCTGCATCATGCACACGGATCGCGGCAGTGAATACACGAGTGACGAATTCCGCACCGAAATAGGCAAGTTGCGCATGAGGCAGTCGATGGGACGCGTCGGCTCTTGTTACGATAACGCCGCCGCGGAAAGCTGGTTCGCCATCCTGAAAGCGGAGATCGGGACGACCGTGTGGGAGACCCGCGAGGCGGCCCGGGCCGACGTTTTCCGCTACATCGAGGTCGAGTACAACCGCAGCCGACTCCGTCGGCACCCCGACTACGGGTACGTCACCCCGCTCGAAACGAGATCCCTGCTCAGGCAGAACCTCGCCCCGGCAGCGTAAACACCCGCTGTCCAGTTCGCGGGGGGAACTTCACAGGTCCGCGGGGTACAGCTTGGGATCGGGTGAGCGGTCGTAGCGGCCGGTTCGGTGCTGCGGGTCGTAGTAGGCGGGTCGGTGCAGCAGGATGAGAAGCTGTTTCAGAACCGGTGATCAGTGACGTTCTGTAACGGATGGCTTGTGGGGTGGCGGACCTCGGAGCGTCACGACGCGGCAACCGCCGTGGAGCGATAGACGGGAAGTTTGTTAGTGCCTGTTTGTGATTTCTGAGCTCGGAGCGTCAGGACGTGGAGGCCACTCAGGGGCGGGCGGTTCTGGGGCGCGTGAGCTGATCGTGGCGGAGTACCGGGTCACTGGGCTGTCGCCGGATGTGATTGCTGAACTCATCGCCGAGATGGGGCAGTTGTGGCACGAGCAGCATCAGGCTCGCCTCGCATCTCGGCCGCGACGGCGGGCTGTAGGAGCCGGAGCGAAGCACAATTCGTCTTCGTCGACTGTCTCCTGGCCACACTGGTGAATCTGCGTCATGGCACCACTCATGACGTGCTGGCCTGCTGGTTCGGTGTGGACCGCTCCACCATCACGCGCGCCATCGGCGAGGTGCGGCCGCTGCTGGCGCAATGGGGCTGCACCGTCGCGCCGGGCATCCGGCTGCGCACTCTCGCCGAGGTCATCGAGCACTTGGGAGTGCAGGCCCTCGACGTACTCGATGGCCGCTCGTACACGGCGGGCCTGGAAAGTGCCTCATCCATGAGCTCCCGGCCATGTTCCGCCATCTGGCGGCGCCACCCGTCGTGGGCTTGCGTCGATCGGCTGCGGTCAGGCTTCTGGGCTCCTTGCCGCCGGCTGGTCGCTGTTGCCGTGTGCCAGTGACGCGAGAATTTCCTTGCGGCAGACATCGAGGATTTCGTCCGCCAGCGGAGAACCGTCCGGGCATGCCCGCGACAACACGATCGCGCCGACCGAATGGGCGAGCATGTCGATCATCGTGGTGCGGGCCGCGCGCCCGTCCGCATCCCCGAGCGTGTCCCCTTGGGAGGCGACCTGGAGAGCCGCCAGCAGGTTCTCAATCCCTGCCCCGAACTCCTTCTGGATGTCCCCCGGTTGACGTGCGGCGTCGCCGCTGAGGGCGGCGATGGTGCAGCCGTCACCGCGGCCGTCACGATGCTCCCGCGTGACGTAGCGCTCGACGAACTCGGTGGCGTCCCGGCCCTCTGCCTGTGCCGCGGTCTGTGAGAGCCCGTTCGCGGACACCTCGGCCATCAGGTCGGCCTTGGAGCCGAAGTGCTTGTAGAACCCGCCATGGGTGAACCCGGCGGCTGCCATCAGGTCCGCCACGCCGACACCATCATAGCCGCGCTCGCGGAACAGCCTGCCGGCCGTCGCGACGATGTGCGCCCGGTTCTGCTTCGCCTGTGCCTTGGTGACCCGCATGTCCAGCCCACACCCTTCTTCGGTCGACGCGCGGCAGTCCAGCGTACATAGATGTGGATCGACATCAAAGCGGTTGACTTTTTAGATTACGATCGTCATTGTATTGCTCACCCGCCACAGAAAGGGCCAGGACGTGAGCGACACGCATGTGACCGCACCGACTCAGTACATCGAGGTCGACGGCGACCGATTCGCCTACCGACGCTGGGGCAAGCCCTCCGGCGTCCCGATCTTCTTTGTCCAGCACTTCCGCGGGGGGATGGACCACTGGGACCCCCTGCTCACCGACGGCCTGGCCGAAGGCCGTGAGGTCATCCTGTTCAACGGGCGCGGCATCGCCTCGTCATCCGGCACGCCGCGCAACCGGATCGAGGACATGGCCGACGACATCGCCGCGGTCATCCAGGCGCTGGGACTGGAGCGGGTCGATCTGCTCGGCTTCTCGATCGGCGGTTACCAGGTGGAGGAGGTCACGCTGCGCCACCCCCAGCTGGTGCGCAAGCTCCTCCTGCTCGGCACCGGCCTCCGAGGAGGGGACCCGACGAGTGACCCCAAGGTGCCTGACCACGCACTGAACCCGGTCCACACCCTGGAGGACTTCCTCTTCCTGTTCTTCGGCCGCTCGGAAGCCGCGATCGAAGCGGGCCGGGCCTTCTGGGAGCGACGTCACCAGCGGGCCGACCAGGACACGCCGGCCTCGCCCGCAGTCGCACAGGCGCAGTTCGAAGCGGTTGTCGCCTATGCGGAACCGCTGCCGGGCAAGAATCCCTACGCCCCCCTGAACGCGATCACCCAGCCGACGCTCGTCCTCAACGGCGAGAACGACGTGATGATCGCCTCGATCAACTCCTGGCACCTCGCCCAGAACATCCCCAACGCTCAACTGCTGATCTACCCCGATGCCGGGCATGGAGCGCAGTTCCAGTACCCCGAGCGGTTCCTGAAGCACGCCATTCAGTTCCTCGACGAGTAACACCTGCGGGGCTTCGGTGCAGTCGCTGACGCCTGGTCGGTGATGATCGGCCAGCTCATCGGAACCCCCCAAGGCCTCGTTGCCGGCGCGGCCCCCGGTGACCGCGGTCAGCGCAAGGTGGTGGGGGCCAGTCGGATCGTCTGTGGCTGCTGCATCCGGAGGCGTATGGGCTTGGGCTTGCGGACCGCTTTCACCGGTTCGACGGGGTGTGGCGTGGTGCGCGGTGGCCGGGGAGGGCGGGTGAGGCGGCGGACCATGAGGGTGATGAAGGTCCAGGTGATGTGGGCCTCGCTGTGGGAGACGAGTCGCTCGTAGTCGCGGACGTTTCTCCTGGCTCTCATGATCCACGAGATGGCGCGCTCGACTCGCCACCGCTTGGCGAGGACGGCGAAGCCGTCCTGGTCTTTTCGGCGGGGCACCGTCTTGAGGGTGATGCCGAGGAAGGTGTGGGACCAGTCGACGAGGGTTCCGCCGTAGGCGGAGTCCGCCCAGGCGACGGCGAGTTCGGGATGGGTCAGACGCAGGCGGAACAGCTGGTCGCGGGCGGGGATACTGTCGTGCGGCGAGGCCTTGGTGACCATCACTGCCAGGGCCATGCCGCGCATGTCGACGGCCAGGTGCCGCTTCCTGCCATTGATCAACTTCCCGCCGTCGAAACCGCGGGTGTCCGGCGCTGACCGAACTCCAAGTGCTCACCGACGACCCGCGCATCCTGGAACTCGTGGCCTGAGCCGTCGACGTCGGCTTCAGCCCACAAGGCCCCCGACCGGGCCGACCGAGACCGGCACGCAGGCGTTACCCGGGCCGCACTCAACGCCTTCGTCGCCGCCGGCCCGCTCGTACGAGCCTGTCCCTTCGGGTAGGAGCCCCGCGCCCGGCACCCCCGAAGCCACCCGCACGGAGGGCCAGTGTCGGCGTCGCTGCGGACCACGGCGTGGCAGGAGGCCACTTGCTACGGGGCTCGGGATCGGTGGTGAGGCGATTGATCAGCACGTCATCGACCGAAGTCGGGTAGAGCATCGCATCCTGATACCAGGTCTACGGTCCTGGCATCAGGACCGCACACGAACGCCGGGAGGAGGAGCGGGGACGACGGGCAGTTCGGTGCCCGGAGGCCGCAGGGGCGGGACGGTCGGCCGCTCGGGAACGACCGTACCGGTGCGCCGGAACCGGCTCGGGCTGACGCCTCGGATCCGTTTGAACGCTGCGCTGAACGCGAACGCGTCGGAGTAGCCCACGGTGCGGCCGATCTCCGCGACGGTCGCCGCCTCACGTTCGGCCAGCAGGTCCGCCGCGAGCGTCATGCGCCAGCGGGTGAGGTAGGTCAGCGGCGGTTCGCCGACCAGGTCGGCGAACCGCTTCGCCAACGTGGAACGTGACACTCCGGCCCGGTCGGCCAGCGAGGCCACCGTCCACGGGGCCGCTGGTTCGGCGTGCAGCAGGCGCAGCGCGTCGCCGACCACCGGGTCCCGCTGGGCGGCGTACCAGGCGGGCGGCTCGCCGCCGGGCCGGTCGAAGTACTCGCGCAGCGCGCACACCAGCATCCAGTCCAGCAGCCGGTCGAGGACCACCTGCTGGCCCGGGGTGTCGGTGGCGACCTCGGCGGCGAGGTGGTCGAGTACGGCGTCGGTCCCGCCGCCGGATACGACGTGCAGCACGACGGGCAGCCCGTCCAGCAGCCTGCGGCTGATCTCCCCGCGTACCGGGTAGGCGCCGACGATCAGCGTCGTCGCGCCGTCGCCGGCGTCGCCGTCGCAGTCGTTCCAGCCGAGCCGGTGCCGGGTCCCGCCCTGCTCGGGCGTCGCGCAGTGCTCGCCGCACGCGATCGGTTCGGCCCGGGTGCCGACCTCGTCGACGAAGGTGAACGGTGCGGGGCCCCGCACGATGACCGTCTCGCCGGCGCGGAGCTGTTCGGGCGGGCGGTGCTCCGGCACGATCCAGCCCGCCCCGCCGAGGACGGTGCACAACGTCAGCGGCGCGCCGTCCACGAAGTGCAACGCCCAGGGCGGGGACAGGATCGAGTTGCCGAACAACGAGCCCTGGGCCCGCATCCCGCGGAAGAGGTCACCGAACGCGTCCACCCCACCGAGGTTAGACGATCACACATGCAATCCGGCTCTTCACCTATGTATTCGTCCGAGCAGACGCCGTTGAATCGCTGCCATGAGCAACGACACCACCCTCGTCCTCGGCGCCACCGGCAAGACCGGCCGACGGGTCGCCGCCCGGTTGCGGCTGCGCGGCACGCAGGTGCGCGCCGCCTCCCGATCCAGCCGGACCCGCTTCGACTGGTCCGACCCCGACGGCTGGGATTCAGCCCTGCAGGGCATCACCTCCGCCTACGTGGTACCCCCGCCCGTGCCCGGACCGGTACACGAGTTCGTGGCGCGGGCCGAGGCCGCCGGCGTGCAGCGCCTTGTCCTGCTCTCCGGGCACGGCGCCGACGCCTGGGGCGACTCCACGTTCGGCCTGGACATGCGCTCGGCCGAAGACGCCGTGCGCGGCTCGGCACTGGAGTGGACCGTCCTGCGGCCGTCGAACTTCAACCAGAACTTCGACGAGGACCTCTTCCACGCCCCGCTGGTCGCCGGCGAACTGGCGCTCCCGGCCGGTGCTGTCCCCGAGCCGTTCATCGACCTGGAGGACGTCGCCGACGCCGCGGCCGCGGTGCTGGCCGAGCCCGGCCGGCACGCCGGGCGGATCTACGAGCTGACCGGGCCGCGCGCGCTGACCTTCGAGGAGGCCGTCGAGCTGATCTCCCGGGCGTCCGGACTGCCCATGACCTACAAGCGGCTTTCCCCCGCCGAGTACACCGCGGCGCTGGTCGCGGAGGGGTGGGGCGAGGACGACGCGCACCACGTCGCCGAGATGTTCGTGTTGATGGAGCGCGGGGTGATTGCCGAAACGACGGACGGTATCGCCACCGTGTTGGGGCGAGCGCCCCGAAACTTCGAGGACTACGTGGTGCGGGCCGCGGCAGCGGGAGCCTGGCGGCCATGACCTCTCGGGCGGCCGTCCAGCGGCTGCGCCGGACTCCGGCGGTGGGGGTGTTGCGCGCCGGGGTGGTCTCCCAACGGTTGCCGCCGCGCATCCGGTCCGCGCTGTCAGCCCGCCGTGATCGCGGTGAGCGAACGGAGCGAAACCTTCATCCACCGTCACGCCAGCATCTTCTGAAAGGACCGCAATGAGCACCGCCACCAGCCGGCTGACCGCCGAGGACCTCGAGTTCCTCGGACGCCCCCTCCACGGGTTCCTGTCCGTGGCCGGGGGAACGCAGCCGCCACAGCCCCGGCCAGTGTGGTTCGAGGCCACCGCAGAGGGGACGATCCAGTTCTTCACGGAGCCGGGCTCGCTGAAGGTGCGGCGCCTGCACCGCGACCCCCGCGCCTCGATCGTTGTCGCAGCCCCGGTAGGTGAGCGTGAGCGCTGGGTGTCCGTCGTCGGCCGCACCACGATGGCGGCCGACGGAGCGCACGACCTGTGTTCCCGCCTCGCCGCTCGCTACTGGGACCTCGACGACCAGGCCCGGGCCCACGACCTCGCCATGATGCTGGCCGCTGACCCACTCCGCGTCGTCATCCACCCGGAGACCGTGCACCGCTACGGGCACTGACCTCCAGCCTCAGCTCACGCCACCGGCACGTCGGACTGCGCAGAGATAGTTGCCAGCGTGCCCAGCGTGCCCCGGTTTCCGCGTACTCTCCGGTGCGCGGCCGGGCCGGTACGCTTGAACGTGGCCAGTCGTCAGGCCACGTTGGTGTCCCGGCCGGTGGCCCTGAGGCAGTTCTTCAGACAGTAGGCCGAGGCAGTCGGTCACGATGTGCCGCTTCCGCCCGTTGATCTGCTTGCCTCCGTCGTAGCCGCGTGAACCGGCGGGTACCGCCGCGGCGGCCTTCACCGACTGCGCGTCGATGATCCCGGCCGTCGGTTCCGCCTCGCGGCACCCGCAACACCACATCCACCACCCCTCCCCCGGCCTGCTCTCTCCCTCTTGGATACCGTCTCGTTTTCAGGAATCCTGAAGCATCCCCAGAAGCCTCAACCGACCGAGTGAACCCCAACACCACAGGCCAGACCCCGCATCGGTCTGTGCTACCACCCCTACGAACCCAAGCCCTTTGCCACACGTGAAGGCCGACGGCAGCCTCCCGGCGGGGGCGGGCGAGCTGGTCGTCCAGGGCGAGGACCTGGGGGCGTGGATCGCCGGGCAGCGGGTCGGGGGGGGACAAGCTGATGCCCGCGCAGCAGTACCTGCTGGAGACCCTCGGCATCGAACCGCCCGCGGAGGGCGAGGCGGTCGGGCCGGTACGGCGGTCACAGGACGAACGGTGGAACACCAACCTGACGGCTGCCCGCCAGTTCCACGCACGCGAAGGGCACCTGCGCCCCGCACGAGGTCATCAAGAGACCGTGGAAGGCGAGGAGATCAAGCTCGGGGCATTCGTGGACAACAGCCGGCGTCGGGCCGCCAAGCTCAGCCCAGAGCGGCGTGCGGCCCTCGATGAACTCGGCATGCGCTGGTAGAGCGCGGTGTGCATCCGCAGGCCTCCCTCTCATTCGTCCCGCTCCAGGAACAGCCTTGGGGACCAGTGGAACAGCCAGTATCGGTGAGAACGATCATGGTCGTGTGCTGGGCATCACGGCGTCCGCGCGTGGCCGGGGGACGTCCGCGTTCTGGAGTGTGGTGAAGTCGGCGCGGGCCTGCTCGATGGCCTCGGGGTACGCCTCGCGCTTGGGGTGCTCGGCGAGCGCTCGGTAGACGCTGGCTACCGAAGGGTTCTGCCCCTTGCGCTTGCCGGTGGGGATGATCAGGTCGGGCTGGATCTGCTCGACGGACTCGCCGCCCGCGCGGCGCCGCAGCACGGTGTGGAGCATGTCGTCGGTGATGACGGGCGGCCGGCCGCCGTGCTTGCCCTTGCGGGCCGCGGTGTCGAGCCCTTCCAACGTCGACTCGCGGATGTTCTCCCGCTCTGTCTCCGTCATCGCGGCGAAGAAGCCGAACAAGAGCTTGCCCGGCCCGGTGGGGTCGTAGATGCCGGGCAGGGGGCCTGCGAGCATCTCCAGCACCAGGCCGTGCTCGGTCAGGTGATCGGCGAGGGCCGTGAGCTCTGCGGCATCGCGTCCCAGCCTTTCATCTCGTAGACCGTGAACAGGACCCGGCAGTTCGCAAGGTTGTCGAACCAACAACCCCAGTACCCAACCCTCCGCACTCCGCGGTGACCCGCGCTTTCGCTGCGAGCCACGGATCTGACGGACCCGTAGGGCGACTTCTCGTGGTCCCAGCGGTAGCGGCAGTCGAGCTCAACAAGGTCGCGGCTGTAAACCAGAGGCGGTCTGGTCCGCCGCCTTGCCCGTACTCCGGTGTTCGCGGCGGCCGTTCCCTTGTGGGTCAAACGACCGGCACACTCAGCGGCCGAGCCGGGCTACTGTGCCCGCTGTACGGGGCTGACAGCGGAACGCAGGTGTGGGCGGGTGTGTCGGTGCACTCGGCTTCGATCTTCCACCGAAGATCCGTAAGGACATGTACACGACAAATGCACTCGCCTCTGTCAGTTACCTACGAACTGCGGAAGACGACTGCGACCCAACTCCACCTGACAGCCCCCATTTTGCGACGTTCAGGTAGCTTTACCCTTTTGGTCAAACAGATAACTGAATGAGGAAGATCGTGGTAGAGAAAGCTTCCGCCGGAGCGTCGGATGTCGTGGTCACCGGACTCGGAGCGGTCACGCCCCTGGGCGCCAACGTCACCTCCAGCTGGCAGGGCATGCTGGAAGGCCGGTCAGGAGCCCGGGTTTTGAACGAACCGTGGGCCCATGAGTTGCCGGTGCGGATCGCCGCACCCGCGGCCGTGGACCCCGCGGCAGCCCTCCCGCCCGCGCAGGCGCGCCGGATGGACCGCGTCACGCAGCTGGCGCTGATGGCCGTACACGAAGCCTGGGCGGACGCCGGCCTCGATACCGCTACGGAGCTGGACACCGAGCGGCTCTCGGTCGCGGTCTCCTCCACCATCGGCGTAGAGACCATGCTCGCTGCGCATCAGACGCTCCAGACCAAGGGCTGGAAGCACATGTCGCCCTACGCGGTGCCCTCCCTGCTGCCCAACAGCTCGGCGGCGCAGATAGCCATCCAGTACGGCGCCCAGGGCAGTGCCCATGCGCCGGTGAGCGCCTGTGCCTCGGGGACCGAGGCCATCGGGCTGGCGGCGGACATGATTCGCTTGGGCCGGGCCGACGTCGTGATCGCCGGCGGCGCCGAGGCTCCGATCCACCCGTTCGGCCTGGGCGGGTTCGCCGCCATGCGTGCCCTTTCCCGACGTAACGACGACCCGCAGGGTGCCTCCCGCCCTTTCGCCAAGAGCCGGGACGGTTTCCTGCTCGGCGAGGGCGCGGGCATCGTGATCCTTGAGTCGCAGGCCCATGCCCGCGCCCGCGGTGCCCGGGTCTACGGCCGGATCCTCGGTATCGGAATGTCTGTCGACGGGCACCGCATCGCCCAGCCGCAGCCCGAGGGACTCGGTGCGGCCAAAGCCATCACCCGGGCGCTCGCCGACGCCGGCCTGTCGGTCACCGACATCGCCCATGTCAACGCCCACGCCACCTCCACACCGGCCGGAGACCTCGCCGAAGCCCGCGCCCTACATCGTGTGTGCGGCGCCCACACCGACCAGATCGCCGTCTCGGCTCCCAAGTCCATGATCGGACACCTGCAGAGCGGCTCCGGCCCCGTCGAGGCGATCACCACCCTGCTGGCCCTCTACCACCGCGTCGTGCCCCCGACCCTCAACGCAGAAGAGACCGACGACGCAATCGGCTTGGACCTAGTGACCGGATCACCGCGCCAACTTCCTCAAGGACCACTGGCGGCCCTGAGCAACTCTTTCGGCTTCGGCGGCCATAACGCCACCTTGGTCCTCACTTCCTGAACGGCCTCGCCCGCGGGTGATAGATCTGCCCATGACCAGCAGGTTCACTCCACTCCCATGCTGCCGCTGATGGTCAGGTCGCCCGGCAATCTCACCCACGGGAAGCCGACTGGCCCGCCCCGCCGCCTACACCCCCACCCTGAACCGCACCGGCGACGGCTGGGACCTGCGGCTCTCCCGGTAACGTTGTCGCTGCCGCTCACGCACATTGCCCGGAGCGCTTCAGCGTTCCCGGGCGATGTCGTCTCTGGGGGCCGGATCAGCGCCTATCAACTTCTGTCAGCAACACCGGTTCCCTGATCCGTTCCTACCCGGACCCCCTACTTGGTGGCGCCGCTCAGCAGCGTCTGAAGGTCCTCGTCCGTCATTCCCGGCCTTGGGGACCAGCGGCGCAGGTTGTTGTCGGGGGCGTCGTCGGCGAGTCCGGCCAGGGCGTGGACGCCGCCGAGGCGGACGGCGGGTGAGTCGGAGCCGAGTTTGTCGACGGCTTGGGAGAAGCGCTCGGTGTGCAGGCGGGTGGCTTCGCGGTGGGCGCCGGCTTCGTCGACACGCTGGCGGCGGTAGGCGACGACCAGGGCGACGAGCGCGCCGGCCCCGGCGACCACGCCGAAGGAGAGCTTCACCAAGTCGAACAGCGTCTTCGCATTGAGCTTTGCAGTGCTGTCAATCTCTTGGAAGTCCAGCAGCACCACCAAGCCCCAGAAGATGCCACCCGCGACCAAGACCGCGACAGCGAAGACGAGGCCCAGCACCCAGCCGACCTTCGACAGCCGCAGCTCTCGGTCATTTTGGGCAGACCACGGCTTCCGGTTGGCTGCCATGAGGATGGAGACAAGGCTCGGATGCTCCGCGGTTGCGGTGAGGCTAGTGTCTCGTGATCCTGTTTGCATCACTTTGAGTTGTTTGCGACGAGCTTCTTGATGTTGGTCTGGACGAGGCGGACCTTCGCCAGGATCTCGTCGGCGGTTGCAGTCCAAGTGAAGGGCCTGGCCTCGGCGTTCCAGGAGTCGATGTAGTTGCGGATCTGCGAGATCAGGACGTTGACGCTGGCGAAGGTGCCGCGGCGGATCGACTGCCGGGTCAGGATTCCGAACCAGGTCTCGATCTGATTGATCCAGGAAGACCCGACGGGGGTGAAGTGAAAGTGGACGTGGGAGTTCTTGGCCAGCCATTCCTTCACGTCCGGTGTGGTGTGGGTGGAGAGGTTGTCCAGGACGACGTGGATCTCCTTCCCCGCATGTGGCTTTACCGCCTTCTTCAGAAAGGCCAGGAAGTTCTTTCCGTTCCGGCTCGGCTTGCACTCGCCGATGACTTCACCGGTGCCGACGTTGAGGGCGGCGAACAGGTTCGTGGTGCCGTGCCGGACGTAGTCGTGGGTGCGCTTCTCGGTGGCCGCGAAGGTGACCGGCAGCACCGGCTGGGTTCGGTCCAGCGCCTGGATCTGCGTCTTCTCGTCGATCGAGAGCACGACTGCGCCACCGGGCGGGGCGAGGTAGAGGCCGACCACGTCCGCGACTTTCTCCGCGAACGCGGGGTCCTTGGAAATCTTGAAGGTTCCGTTACGGTGCGGCTTGAGTTGCTCCTCACGCCAGATCCGCGCGATGTAGTGCCAGGACACGCTGACGTTCTCGGTCCGCTTCAGGTACTTCGCCAACTCGCGCGTCGACCAGTGCGACAGTCCGGTGCAGGCCGGCGGCGTCATACGCGTCAGAGCAATCACCCGTGCCCGTACCCGTGCCGGTACCTGGTCCCGGGCCCCACCGGGGCGATCACCTTCCAGCCCGGCCAGCCCGCGCTGGGAATATCGGGTCTTCCAGCGGTCCACGGTCGGCAGCGACACCCCGAGCAACTCGGCAATGTCCTTGCGTCGCCGCCCCTCGCCCGACCACAGCACGATCCGGGCTCGCGTGGCCAAATCCGCAGGAACATCCCGGCTGTTCACCAACTCCCGCAACTCGGCGGCCTGTTCCACGGAAAGCTCCATGCCAGCACCAACGAGACACGCAAGATCACGTAACGCCGACGGAATCACGAGACACTAGGTCGAGGTACACGGATGTCGATGCGGCCTACGCAAAGGCCACGCCTCCCACCTCCTGACGCATCGCCCCGCGAAGGCGGTCCCGCCCCCACCGTGATCGGATCGCCGCGCTGTGAGCAGCGCGTACACGCGAAACAGGCGGACCCTGGACCATGTTGCGCACCACCCGGACGAGCCCCGCCGGGACCTGCCCGTGGCAGGCCGGAGCCCGCACACCGTGCGCGGGCCCGATCTGACGTCCCGTCACCCGTCCCGCGCGAATTCGATCGGTCGACCGGAACACCGTTGACAACCCGAACGGAATCCAGCCGTAAACACGAAACACCCCCGGACGAAAAACCGCCCGAGGGTGTTTCGGTGAATCGGAGATTTACGCCACCCGCTCCCACTCCTTCTTCCGCCGATTAACGACCGTGGCAGATCGTCCGGCGAATTCACCGATACGGCGCTGGGTCCATTCCTGGGTGAAGCCGTAGTCGATGCGGGCGTTCACCTGGGTGTCGGTGAGCAGCTCGGGCGCGCGGCCGGGGGCGCAGTCGGCCGGGAGGCCGGGCCGCTCCCAGTCCTTCACGGGGCCGGTGCTCCGCTCGGGCTGCTCCTGGTGCTCGTCGACGTCGACCCGGGCCGTGACCACCCGGGCCCACTTATATGCATTTGATTAGCTATTTCTCTTTTTAAGTAGGTGAGTCGGGAGTGGGGGAATTAAGGGGGTCTATGCTATATCTGTGACCAGTTGGGCACGTTTGGTAAAGATGATCGTGCTTGTAAGGAAATCGGAGAAGTGATGAACAAGCTCAAGAAGACCGCAGCCCTAGCGGTCATGGTCGGTGGCATGGCTCTCAGCGGCGGGGTCGCGCACGCCGACGACAACACCCAGTCGATCGGTAACTTCTGCGCGGCGAAATCGTCTGACGCCACTGGCGTCAACCTGCAGGCCTTGCAGTGCAACCAGGACTTCGACGCCGGCACCGCCTTCGGCGTGCCAGTGGTACCCGCCCCCGCCCTGTAAGCGCCTGCCCCGTGAAGAGGAGGGTCTCGCGCCTCTTGCCGCGAGGCCCGCTTCTCAGCCGTTACCACTTGACCTTCAACGGCACCATCATCAAGACCGGCACCGACTCCTACCGGCTCGCCACCACCCAGGCCAAGGCAGAACCGGCTGTCACGACCTGAGCCGACAGGGACTGGCGCGGTTGCCGACGCTCCGCTGCCAGTCCCCGGATGGGCTCATCCGGCCGTGCCGTAGGACGGCCAAGTGTTCCGGCATGCGGCCCCATTCGTCCCAGTTCAGCATTTCCTGCTTGCAGAGCGCCGCGAGGTCGCGGACAGCGTTGCCGCTGATCTCGGCCGGTCCCAGAGAAGCAGCAACGCCTGGCGGCGGGGAGTGAACGAAGCCACCCGTGCGTGCCGATCCCTTCTTCCCGGGCACGACGAGCCGCCGAAAGGCGCTCACGGCGGCGGCCAGGGGTTCCGCCGCTTGTCTTGTCGCTTGTCGCTTGTCGTCTCCACCCTTCAGGCATGCCACAAGACAAGCGGCGGGTGGCTACGGCGGCTTCATTCGGGCTCTGGCACAGATCTTGGGGACCGGTCGCGGAGGGTCACTGGAGAAGGATCATCTTGCGGAGTAGTTCGAATCCGGCTCGGCCGTAGAGCTGCCTCTTGATCTTTTTCACGCGTGTCACGGCGCCCTCGGTGCCGCCGGAGCTCCAGTGCAGGGTCAGTCCGGCGATCACGGCTTCGAGGTCGGAGGTCAGTCCGCGGGCGAAGCCGGTGATCCCGGGCAACTGCGCGGCGCGGGCGGTGCTGATCCAGTCCGGCAGGTCAGCGCCGGTGCGCTGGGTGAGCATCTGGGCGAAGTCGCGCACGAGTTCATGGGTTTGCTCCAGCTCCGGGCAGGCGTCAAGCACCGCCTTGAGCAGCCGGTTCTCGTCCTCGGTGAGGGTTTCGGGGTGCCGGGTGATCCAGCCGACGACGGTGCGGACCGAGGGCGCAGCGGCGGCCGGGGCGGGTGCGTCGGGCCACTGCAGGCGGCTGCGGGCCCAGTCTCGCAGGCTGCTGTAGGGCACCGGATGACCGCGGTGGGCGAGTTCCTTGCGTAACTCGATGATGGTGATCTTGCCGTCAGTTTCGTCGATGCGCCGTTGCAGGTAGGGCTGGTGCATGTCGAGGCGGCTGGTGCGGGTGTGGCGTCCGGTGACCATGTCCTGCCAGCGGGCGGCGCGGGCATACCGCTGGACGGTGTGCCGTCCCCAGCCCAGGTGGCGGGCGATGGCGCGGAGACCCATCCCCTCGCTCAACAGGCCGTGGACCAGGGCGTGATGGGCGCGCATCCGCTCGGCCCGCCGGCCGGTGGGCAAAGGGAGCGAGTGCCGCTCGACGGCAAAGGCCGCGTCAGCGTTTCTCTCGGTGGCTGCCTGGTCCGGCTGCGGTGCGATGGAACGCAGGCAGTCGCGGTGCGCGGCGACGCACTTCTCGACGGCCTGGCCGAGGTTCTGCAGCAAGTGATACCTGTCTGCGATCTGGAGTGCGTGCGGGGCGCCGAGCGCAGCGCCCTCGGCGTAGGCGCCGGCGCGATCACGGCAGATCACCTCAACTCCCGGGTGGGCCGCCAGCCACGTTGCCAAGGGTGCCGCTTCGCGGCCTGGCAGGACGTCGAAGGGCCGGTGGCGTTCGCCGTCCGTGATCACGGTGGCGTACGAGTGGCCACGCCGGGTGGCGAAGTCGTCCACCCCGAGTACACGCGGCGTGGTGAACTGCGGGTCCGGTAACGCCATGACCCTGCGCAGCAGTGTCATCCGCCCAGCGCCGAGGCCCAGTTGGGCAGCCAGCCGGGCGCCGGCCCGTCCTGCCAGTGCGAGCCCGACGCGCTCCAGCATGCGGTTCAACCGCGTGGTGAAGCGCGCGTACGGGGCGGTCAGCTGCGCGAACGGCTCGGCAAAGGTGCGGCGCGGACAGTTCGTGTCGCAGCAGATGAAGCGCCGGACCCGCAGCAGGATGACGACGCCCTGCCCACCGAGCGGGAGGTCCTTCAACCTGCGCTGGTAGGAGTCGTGCACCCGTTCCGAGAACCGACCGCAGTCCGGACAGGCTGCGCCCACCGCCCGGCCTCTCGCCACGATGTCGACCGTGCCGAAAACGGCGGTCACCGCCTCGACGTCCACGTCGTCGATCCCGTCGAACACCAGCGAGTCCCAGAACGATGAGTCGGCCTGCATGACCAAAACCGTCACCGGCCCCGGTCGACGACCGCGGGGGTCCGCATAGACCTGATGGAGCGTCACTACCGCCTGTCAGACGCGGAGGCGTACGCGGTCTCACGCGAGACCAATCCCTCGCAATCGAACACCGCGGTGACCCTCCGCGACCGGTCCCCAAGATCTGTGCCAGAGCCCAAAAGAAGACGCCCTAGCCACGGCGGGCGGCACCCCAGTGAGGGATGCCGCCCGCCGTTGTGAACAGGCAGTGGGACAGGCTGATGCCCGCGCAGCAGTACCTGCTGGAGACGCTCGGCATCGAGCCCGCGGCTGAGGGCGAGGCGATCGGGCCGATGCGGCGGTCGCAGGATGAGCGGTGGAACACCAACGTGGCCGCCGCCCGCCAGTTCCACGCACGCGAGGGCCACCTGCGTCCGGCACGCAAGCACGTCGAAAACGTGAACGGCGAGTTGATCAAACTCGGGGCATTTTTGGATAACGCCCGCAAGAGGGCCGCGAAGTTGAGTGCGGAGCGTCGTGGCCAGTTGGCCGGTCTCGGTCTGGAGTGGGCGGCGCAGGAGGGGAGCGCGTGATGTGGAGTGCTAAGGATGTGGCCCGGGCTACGGTCCGGCGGCAGCTGGACTCCCCCGGTGATCGTGGCCCGTACGAATGGGACCCGGAGGACCTCGCCGAGCAGCGGGTGGCGCGGCATACCGAATGGCGCCGTATCACCGCCCTGATGGACGCTCAGGGCTGGCCCGTCTACAGCCCGGAGCAGGACGTCCAGGGCAGTACATGGGCACGCGAGCGCGACGCACAGCGAGAGGGCGCCCTCGCCCGTCGTGCCGCATGGCAGATGGAACAGCAGGACGCCCGCGATGAGCTGAAGACGCAGGTGTGGCTGTCCGCCGACGTGAGCCGCCGGCTGCGCGCGATTGCCGCCCGCACCGGCCTTGAGCCGGAGCAGGTCCTCGCCCAACTCGCCGACCAGGTCCGCATGAACGACGACGGCGCCCTCACGGTCGACACCTTCACCCCACGCTGACCGGCTGCCCCGCACGCGCGACCTGGCGAGTGCGGGGCAGCCTGCGCAATGCCGCCTTAGCTTACGGCGAGAGCCCGGCCGCGCTCAGTGGTGACGGCCCGCGAAGACGCCGGGCGCCGCCGATCTAACCCGAGGGGAACGTGCTCATACCGCTACCCCCGCGAGAGGCACTTCGGCGATCGGGTCCCACCTGATGTGCGCACCGTCGTGCCACTGCTCAACGAGGTGCAGCCGGTCCGCGACCACGGTCGTGGACACCGGGTGCTCGATGTCTGCCAGGGCGGCCTTGAGCGTAGTCGCGTCGACGTCCTCAGCGCCGTCTGCGGCGTAGGCGACGGTTGCATGGGGATAGCGGCTCGGAGCGGCCTTGAAGGCGGCTCCGGTGCGGGTCATCGACTGGCTGAGGGCTTCCACAATCTCGGTGAACACACGTCCCGGCCATCCGCTGATCTCCACGGCGACGTTGCCCACTGCGGGCCGGTCGAACGTCAGGGTGAAGGGCTGCACCGTCTGCGCGTAGGCCCGGACGTCATCGAGGAGCGCGTCCATGTCGACATCGGTGACGCTCAGGCCGACGGCGTGCAGGAGCGTGCAGTGGATCCCCGATACCGGCACGCTCTGCAGGCCCGGCGGGGCGAATCCCGTGTGTAGGCCCGCATTCGGAATGTCCTGTTCCGTTGTGATGGCCTGGGCTTTTCCGGCTGTCTCATTTAGAGGACACAGCACTTCTGTCTCACGATCTTGTCCCTTGGTTCTTCGGCTACCCGCGCTTGCCGAGCGTCGGCAGGCCACCCGACACCGTTCGTACGCTGCGCCCGCGACGGTCCGACCGCTTGGCCATCGGCAGTTGACGGGCCAGTGAGCTCCAATTGAGCCGCCTCGTCCGGCTCCGAGGTGCATCAGGGGTGCGTCAGGGCCGAGTCAGGGGTGCGTCAGGGGGATCCCCTATGGATCGGCGGGAGATGTGGACCTCACCCTGATAGTCGATGTCGGCTAGTCGATGTCGACTATCTAGCCAGTGAGGGAGAACCAGATGCCAGACCACCTCCCCGTCCAGAAGCGGCGGCCGCCCATGGGTAGCCGCGGTGCACTGATCACGCTGTACTCCTACGCCGTACTCGCGCTCGCCGCGGGCCTGTTGCCGCCGCTGGTGGCAGGCGCGCTCCGGTTCGCGGAGGCGCGTACCCCGGTATGGATCGTCTGTTCCGCGGTCTCCGGTGGGCTCGCCCTGCTGTTGACCTTCCGTCCCCGCCCGTCCCGCCGAGCCGTGCTTGTCCCGGGATGGCTGCTGCTGGCGCTGACCACGGCGCAGGCGTTCGTGATCGCGGAACTGCCGGCTCTGCTCGGCCTCTACGCCGTCGCGCCCGTGCTGGCATCGCTGGCCGGCCGACTCGCCGGGCGGCCACGCAAAGCCCTGCTGGCCGTGCATGTAATCGCCGCCGGCTGCTGGGCCGGCGTCGCGCTGATGATGGCGGCGATCGGCATCACCACACTGGCCAGCGACGATGTCGAGTACATCGCCGGGGCGTACGCGCTGATGGAGACGTTCGATGTCAGTCTGCTGGGCTGGTTGAACTTCGCCGCCACCCTGTCGGGTATCGGACTTGCCGTCACGTCCCAGTGGGGAGTGGTGCGGTACTACTGGGTCGCGGCCAAACTCGCGATCTCTCTGGTGATCCTCTTCTCGGCGTTCAGCTGGATCCACGGCACGTTGGAAGAGGCCGTCGTAGAAGCCGAGCGGCTCGCCGAGACCGGTGGCTCGGCCGCGCAGCTCGGCAGCGGGCCGGTCGTGGTGGCCTCCGGGTTCGGCTTCGCCTTCCTGTTGCTGGTGCTGGCCACCCTGCTGTCGCTGTACAAGCCGGGCGGCAGGACCAGGCGGGGCCGCCGCGTCCTGGCTGCTCAGCGGGGCACGAGGTCCCAGGAGATCCCGGTCACCGTCACCGACGTACGCGAGGTGGCGCAGGACACCGTGGCGCTGACCCTGCGGCCGGCGGGGACGGAGCGGCTGCCCGAGTGGGAGCCGGGCGCCCATGTCGATCTGATGCTGCCGTCGGGGCGGGTGCGCCAGTACTCGCTCTACGGCGACCCGGCCAACCCCGCTGACGCGGACACGTACCGGATCGCCGTACTGCGCGAAGAACACGGGCGGGGCGGTTCGGCCGAGGTCCATCAGCTGGCTGTCGGCGCGCGGATCGCGATCCGCGGGCCTCGTAACAACTTCCCCCTCGTCGGCGCTCCCGCTCACCTCTTCATCGCCGGCGGCATCGGCATTGTGCCCTTCCTTCCGATGATCCGCCGACTGGCCGAGGCGGGTGCCGACTGGCGGCTCGTCCACCGCGGCCGGTCCCTGCGCCGGATGGCCTTCGCCGACGCACTCGCCCAACAGTATCCCGGCCACGTGGACCTCATGCCGTCCGACACCCGGCCGCGACCGGACCTGGACGCAATCCTGCGGGGCGCGCCTGCGCAGGCCGCGGTGTACTGCTGCGGACCGGAGGGTCTCATCGACGCGGTTCGGGCGGCCATGCCCGAGGCGCTCCCGCACGGCACGCTCCGCGTCGAACGGTTCGCCGCCGGCGACCGGGCGACCGGCAAGGCCGACACACCCTTCGAGGCCGAACTCGCACGCAGCGGCCGGACCGTTCGCGTACCCGTCGGCCGGACGCTGCTCAGCGCCATCCAAGAGGTCGACCCCACGATCGACCGCTCCTGTGAGGACGGGATCTGCGGCAGCTGTGCGACCCGTGTGCTTGACGGCGACCCCGAACACCGCGACGACGTACTACAGCCCGACGAGCGCGACCGGCGCGACATCATCTACCCCTGCGTCTCCCGTGCCCGCGGCGACCGGATCGTGCTCGACGCCTGAAACCCCCGACGTTGCCCGAGCCGCGGCCGGGGATCCGCCGGATGCAATGCACCGTCTGCACCCCAGACAGGAGAGACGACCATGAATAACGACCTCAACCGGCGCAAGCTGCTGGGACGAGCCACAGCCGCGGCTGCGGGACTGACCGCCGTCGGTGCCGCCGTGCCCGGCGACGCCGAAGCCGCGACGGCCCGCCCCGGCCACGGTGGCGAATACCTGCTCCGCCTGTTCACACACCCTGTACTGGGCACCTGGCGGGGGACGGTCAGCCGCTCCGACGGTGAGATCGAGCAGACCCTGCTCGCCTTCCATCCCGGCGGGATGTTCACCGCCTTCACTGACGGCTTTCACGTCGCCATCGGACGGTGGGAAGACCACGGCGACACACAGGTCACCTTCGGGCTGTGGCAGGTTCTGCCCGTCGACCTGTACGGCCGCCCCCACCGGTACCAGGGGGAAGTACGGGCCCGGCACGAGGCAGAGCTGGCCGGGGACACCCTCACCACTCACGGCGTTGGCAAGGGCATCGACCTGGAGGGCAACGTCCTGCTCACGGTCGACGTCGAGATCAAGGCCACCCGGTTCGGCTTGACCCTGCCTGAAGGCGAGTGACGGCAGGCGGATTTGAGGGACCGGTCGATCCGGTCCGCCGGCCCACGGTGATTCAATCGGACTCTCCGGCAAGAACGAGGAGCGTCATGGACCAGGAACGCCGCAAGGTCAGCAACCCGCTCGCGCTCGCCGTACTGGCGTTCCTGGTCCAGCGGCCGATGCACCCCTACGAGATGGGACGGCTGCTGAAGGAGCGAAACCTGCAGCAAAGCATCAAGTACCGCAACAGCTCGCTCTACATGGTCGTCGAACAGCTGGACCGGGACGGCTACATCGCCCCGCAACAGACCTCTCGCGAAGGCCGCCGCCCCGAGCGCACCACCTACACGCTCACGGAGGCCGGGAGGGCTGAACTCCGCGACCGGATGCGCGACCTCGTCTCCGCCCCCGTCAAGGAGTACCCCCAGTTTCAGGCCGCGCTGGCACTCATCGTGGTGCTGGCCCCCAGCGAGGTGCCCGAACTACTTGGCCGGCGCCGGGAGACACTGGCCGAGCAGAGTGAGGAGATCCGCACCCGGATCGACGCCGCGCGCACCAAGCAGGTGGACCGCCTCTTCCTCATCGAACACGAATACGAGCTTGCCCTCATCGAAGCCGAACGGGCCTTCGTCCGCCAACTCGCCGAGCTGATCCAGGAAGATCCACCGGGCTTCGGCGTCCTTTGGCGTGATCTCCACCCGGATGATCGGGACTGACGGCAAGTTCGTGCCGTCCCGATATCTTCCTCGGGCTCCAAACGCCCGCAGCCGGCGCGCATTCCTTGCAGAGCGCTGAGGCCAAATGCTCAGGAGAGCGCCGCTACCTAAGGGCTGTCCCGTAACTGGCGGCATGACCACATGTGTTGTCAGCCGGACGTGGGATGCGGGTCTGGCGCACTGATATTCAAGGCGCCGCCTGAGGTAGCCGGACTACGCTGGCCGAGTGATTGAGGACGGCTCCACTGACCGCGGCAGTGTCACGACAGTGCGACGGATCGGCGCGACGATCCGTAGGCCGACAGGCGCGTGGACACCTGCCGTACACGCCCTGCTGAGCCACCTGGAGGAGGTGGGGTTCGGCAGGGCTCCCCGCGCGTTGGGCACTGACGGCGCCGACGAAGTGCTGTCGTTGCTCTACGGCGAGCCCGCATTCACGCCCTGGCCAGAAGGTTTGCGCTCCTCACATGGAGTCGGTGAGCTGGGCCGCTGGCTGCGGGGCTACCACGATGCCGTTCGGACCTTCCGGCCGCCGGCCGATGCCCACTGGCAGGGCCAGGAAGAAGAGTGGCGGCCAGGCATGGTGATCCGACACGGAGACCTCGGGCCGTGGAACTCGATCTGGGATGGTGGCCAGCTCGCTGGCTTCATCGATTGGGACTTCGCCGCGCCCGGCCACGCCATCGACGACTTGGCCCAACTCGCCTGGTACGCCGTCCCGCTGCGGTCCATGGAGCAGCAGCGACGGGCGTCGGTCACTGGCTCCAGCACCCTGCAGGCCCGGCTTCATGCGCTCTGTACTACTTACGGTGAACAGCCTGTCGCTGTGATCGAGGCGCTGGACGCCCTTCAGTCCCGCGAGGCCGCACGTATCGAACGCCTCGGCAGACAGGGCACCGAGCCATGGGCGACCTTTCTCGCCCGCGGTGACGCAGCTGAGATGTTGGCCGAGCAGTGCTGGATCCGCTCGGAAAGTGACGCACTCTTGGACACTGGGCACAAGTGACAACCATCTCCAGCCTGTAGACCACGGGTGTGGGTATGTCGGTGAGTTTGGGGAACAGGTGTCGCTCAGCGCCGAGAACGCGTCGGATTGAGGCGTGTGGGTGTCGGTGAGTTTCGGCAACACCAGGGGGCTTGCGGTGGGAGCATGGGTGTGCTCCGTGCTGCGAGGGGGCGTCGATGGCGCCGAGATCGAGGGTCGAGCTGTACGCGGCGATCCGTCGGGATTGCCGTGCTGGGATGACGAAGCGGGCCGTGCTGCACGCCAACGATCTGATCGTCTACGACGGAAGCACGGAGATCGCCCGGCACGAACGGCTAATCGCCAAAGGCGGAGAACGGCTGGTGCTGGACCACTACCTGGAAGCCCTGGTGCGCAAGCCCGGCGCCCTGCCCGGGGCGACCGCCCTCGAACAGGCCAAAGCCGCAGGGAAGTTCACTCCCGTCCACGACGCGTGGTGGGCTGCGGCCTGCAAGGCCCATGGTGATCGGGACGGCACCCGGGCCCTCATCGAGGTATTGCTGCTGGGCCGACGCATCCCGCACGAGGACCTGGTGACCGGGCTCGCGGCCACGCTGCGGGTGGGTGCGCTGACCGCAGACGCCGTTGCCCTGGAGGCCCGCAAGGCCCAGGAAGCCGACGACGCCGACACAGCCCTCGCCGAACCGAAGCTGCCTCTGCGGCGGGAGCCGACGGTGACCTTCCTGACCGCGCGCCGGCTGGCTCATCTGCCGCCCGACACCCGCCCCCTGCCTTCGCCCGCCCCCTACGGCCAGCTTCTTGGCCGCCGCACCAATCACACCAGCACGGGAGACCAGATGCCATGAACGCCACCAGCCACCGCCGGATGAGCGAACAAGCGGCCGAAACCGCCGTCGTCGGCGCCTGCCGGATGCTCCGCCTGCCAACCATCCGCTTGAAGTTCCCGGACCTGGCCGAGCAGGCCGCCCGCGAGCAGATGTCCTACCTCACCTTCCTCGCCGAACTGCTGCTGGCCGAATGCGACGACCGGGCACGGCGCCGCTCCGAACGCCGCATCAAAGCCGCGGCCTTCCCGAGGCAAAAGTCGGTGCGGGAGTTCGACTTCGACGCCAATTTCAACATCGACGCCGCCGTCGTCCACACGCTGGCGACCTGCGAGTGGGTGAAGAAGGGACAGCCGCTCTGTCTGATCGGCGACTCCGGCACCGGCAAATCCCACCTGCTCATCGCGCTTGGGACCGAGGCGGCGATGGCCGGATTCCGGGTGAAGTACACCCTGGCGACCAAACTCGTCAACGAACTCGTCGAGGCCGCGGACGAGAAGCAGCTGACCAAGACCATCGCCCGCTACGGACGCGTCGATCTTTTGTGCATCGACGAACTCGGCTACATGGAACTCGACAAACACGGCGCCGAGTTGCTGTTCCAGGTGCTGACCGAACGAGAGGAGAAGAACAGCGTCGCCATCGCCTCCAACGAAGCCTTCGGTGGATGGACCAAGACGTTCACAGATCCCCGGCTCTGCACCGCCATCGTCGACCGGCTCACCTTCAACGGCACGATCATCGAGACCGGCACCGACTCCTACCGCCTGGCCCAGACCAGGGCCAAGGCAGAGGCTGCCACGACCTGAGCAGGTGGGGACTGGCGCGGTGGCCGGCGCTCCGCTGTCAGTCCCCGGATCTGGTCATCCGACCATGTCGTGGGGCACGGCCAAGACTTCCCGGGCGAACAGGCTGGTCAGGTCCAGCGGATCGTCTTTGGCGCAGGCATCGGCGACCTCGTCGATGAGCTGGTCGTAGTCGGGCCCCGTCTTGCCCTGATAAGCGTTGGTCATGAGGCCCCATTCGTCCCAGGGCAGCATTTCCATCTTGCAGAGCGCCGCGAGGTCGCGGACAGCGTTGCCGCTGATCTCGGCCGGTCCCCAGGCGAAATCGACACCGGCCACCCCGAACTTCTGACCGTCGACCGAACCTTGGCGATACTGAACCCACGCCTCGCCCCCGGTCAGGAACTCGCCAACAGCGAGATTCTCGGGACGCTCGACATACGTCTTGCCGAGGTGTTCGGTGTCGACGCGCACCCAGCGCCGCTGGTCGGCGTCCCAGTACTCGGTGATCCAGTGATCAACGCCGCAGCCCTCCAGGAAGTAGGTCCCGAAACCGCACCGAGCCCGCGAGGGTATGCCCCTCGCTCGCAGGAATGAGGAGGCGATGGTGGCGAAGTGCCGGCAGGTTCCGATCACCCGTGTCTCAGGGGTGCGAGCTCGCTGCAGCGGGGACGGATCGAGGGCGATCAGGGCGGCGATCAGCTCGCTGACCGGCCGGATGTTCTTCTCCGCGAGCCGCGCCTCACCGATCCCTAACGCGGCGGCGTCCACAGGCTGAATGACCAGACCTTGCGCGGCGGCGCAGATGCCAACGGGGTCTTCCGGCAGGCTCTCGATGAGCTGGAGCTGCGTCGCGTCCAGGCTCGTGAAGGGTCCGGGCTGGGAGTAGTCGAGCGCGTCATCGGCCATAACCGGGCATCGTATGCGGCGGGTCTGACATCCGGCCCCGCGCAGCCCTCAGCCGATCCACGATGCTGCTGAAACGCGCCGACATTTCGGCCGCCAAGCACGCTCAAGCGTTCCCAGAATTCACCGTCAGACGTTGCTGCTTCCCACCGACACAATCAACGGGTGGGATGATCTTGGCATGGCTGGTGTGATCACGGCGTCGGAGCCGTCCTGGATAGCGCCGTTCGCAGGGCTGAGCCCGCGCTGCTTCGGGAAGTTGGTGACCGCGCTGCGCCGCGAAGGTGTCGACAAGGTGCGGCGGGGGCGGCCGTGGGGCCTATCCCTGGAGAACCGCGTGCTACTGGTGACCACTTACTGGCGCACGAACTTGACGCTGCGCCAGCTGGCCCCGCTGTTCGGCATCTCGAAGTCCGCGGCCGACCGCATCATCGACCATCTCGGGCCGTCGCTCGCACTCCGGGCCCGCAGACGGTTCCGCAAGGGCACGGTGCTCATCGTGGACGGCACCCTCGTCCCTACCCGCGACCACACGATCGCCGAACAGTCCAAAAATTACCGGTACTCCACCAACCACCAGGTCGTCATCGATGCCGACACCCGTCGGGTCGTCGTGGTCGGCGAGCCCCTGCCCGGCAACCGTAACGACTGCAAGGCGTGGGAGGAATCCGGCGCGCGAGCCGCCGTGGGCAAGACCCTGACGATGGCCGACGGCGGCTATCCAGGCACCGGACTTCTCATGCCTCACCGCCGCACCCCAGGCGAGGAGTTGTCCGAGTGGAAGCAGGAGCACAACCGCTCGCACAAACAGGTTCGCGCCCGCGTCGAGCATGTCTTCGCTCGCATGAAGACCTGGAAGGTCCTCCGCGACTGCCGCCTCAAAGGCGACGGCGTTCACCACGCGATGCTCGGCATTGCCCGCCTGCACAACCTCAGCCTCGTCGGATAGCAGGCCAGACACACAGTGACCAGTCACGTTCAGCCCGACCCAAAGATCAATTACGGGACAACCCTTAGTCCTCTGGTGTTGGCTGTCAGGACCCGCTCGAACGCTTCCTCTGCACGTAGACGGCCTCTTCCGGGTGTGTGGCAGTGCGGATCTCCTCCCATGCAGTGTCGTGGTCCATGCCCGTCGTCTTAGCGAGGCGGCGAGCCTGCCACGACGTGATAGGGGAATAGAGCCAGCGCTTCCGCCGAAGGTCTTGAGGGTTCGTCATGCAGGGCATCTTCCCGCTTACCCAATCGAGCAAGAATGATCTTGGCAAGGTGTGGGCAAAACCGGCCATCAGTTGCGCCCCCTCCCCCGGTGCTGGCCTTGAATCCTGGACTGCTGGTCGATCCGGCCCCCTGAGTGCACAAATGGCCCGTACCCCCGGCGAGTTCGCCGGGGGTACGGGCCGGCCGCGCGTCGCCGCGGCGGCCAGTCCCTGAAGCGGCGACTGCTCGATCGAACGCGAGGATCTCTTCGGGCGTGCCCGAACGTGTGTGAGAAGCCCGGAGATCCCTGAGACTGCTCGGATGTTCTGTCTCAACGAACCGAGTCGCGTACCGATCCGTTATCCCCTGCTCGACATCGACAGCGCGAGCCTGGCCAAGCACATGCTGGGAGAGGCCAAGGGAGAGCTGGACGAGTTGCTCGTGCCGATAAAGGGCGGTGACTTCGAGGAGCATCTCTGGCTCCTGCCGGCCTGCAAGGACGCGTTCCTCCTCGATGCGAAGCTCGCGACCAGCCGGTCCGTACGCATCAAGGAAACAGCGCTGGAGAAGGCCCTCGAACCACTGGAACAGGACTTCGACTACATCGTCGTCGACTGCCCCCCGAGCCTTGGCTACGCCATGGACACCGCGCTGTACTACTGCCGCACCCGCGAGAACGAGGAAGCCAGCACGTCCGGCATCGTGATCCCGGTCCTGGCCGAGGACTCCTCCGCCGACGCCTACGACATGCTCTATGAGCAGATCCAGGACCTCACCGAGGACTTGAACGTCCTCATCGCGATGCTGGGCTTCGTGGTCAACATGTACGACAGCCGCAAGGGCTACGTCGCCACGTCCTCCCTCGACGAGTGGAAAAACATCGGCGACCCGCCTGTCCTTGCTGTCGTTCCCGAACTCAAGGACCAGCGAGAGGCCGTCCGCGTGAAACAACCGCTGCTCGTGCACGCGCCCTACGGCGACCAGGCAGATGTAATGCGGACCGTGGCCCGGAGGATCAGCGCATGAGCGTCGCCGACAAGCTGGGCACTGGATCGTCATTCGGCCAGGTGCCCCGAGGCCGCAGTGCCCGCGGCCGCGCCAAGGCAGTCACTCAAGGCGACGTGCCTGCCTACGAACTCGTGCGGCTGCATCTGACCGAGGTCTCCCCCACTCCCCTCAACCCCCGACGCAACTTCGGCACGGAAGAGGACCTGACCCGCTTCGGTGAAGAACTGCGGCAGGCACAGCTGGCCGCGTGCGTGGCCGTGACGCGCGACGCCTACCTGACGCTGTGGCCCGACCATGAAGAGCGGATCGGCCCAGTACGGCACGTCCTGGTCAACGGCGAGCGCCGCTACCGCAGCGGAGTCCACGTCGGGTTGGAGGCATTGGACTTCGTTGCCCGGGACGACCTCGCCTCCTCCCGCGAGGAGTTCATCAACCACCTGCTCAAGGAAAACCTCGACCGCGAGGACTTCGACGTCATAGAGCGGGCCCGCGGTGTGCAACAGCTCGTCGACATCTGCGCTGAGAAGTCGGAGCGCGGTGCTCGTTCCCGGGCCGCTGAGCAGCTGGGCAAAGACCGGTCCTGGGTGACGAACCAGCTCTCCCTGCTGGAGTTGCCGGAGGAACTGCAGGCGATGCTCAGCGCCGGGACGCTGCCGGAGCGCGATGGCCGGTCCCTCGCCCGTCATCTGAAGGACAATCCGGGCCTTGATGCAGCGGCTCTCCTGGACCATCTCGAGCTGGCGAAGATGGCAGCTCTCCAGGACAAGGAGCAGAAGCGGGCGCTTCTGGAAGCGGCGCGGGACACGCAGTCTGCCCCGCCGGATCTCCGTTGTTGTCCTCGGACAACAAACTCGAGGGGGAGGAGGCAGACGCTGCCGGGACGAAGCCATCCCCGAAGTTGTTGTCCGCGGACAACAAGCCAGCCGAACCGGCCGGCGCCAAGGGCGACAGCTCTGCCGCGGTGAAGCGTTCCGGGGCGTCGGGCGAGAAGACGCACGCAGAGACCTCTTCGCCACTGCCGGGTCAGCGAAATGACATGGTCTCCAACCCAGCGGACGCGGCAGAGCAGCAGGAAGGCCAGCCGAAGAAGCTTCCGTACGACGATCCGACGTACGTGGCCATGCATCTCGAGAAGAAGATGGAGCCTGCGGACTTCCTGGAAGCCGCGCTGTTGATGGCGGCGAGGTGCTGGGACAAGGCCGGCGCGGAGCCGTCCCTGGAGCTGCTGAAGGACCTGCTGCAGACGGCGGCGCAACGCGATCCCGACTCGTTGCGTGCGCTGCTCGCGGAGCACGCAACGGACGTCTCAGCATCCTGACGCCAGGCGTCCTGGACGATGCGGTGCTCCACTGAAGCACACATGAGGGGGTGGTTTGTTGTCCGCGGACAACAAACCACCCCCTCATGTATGGCCGCCTACCCTCGCCGTCGACGGCCCGCAGGGTGTGGGATCGCGCGGGCGGTATCCGCGATGATGAACGTGTCCTTCATCGCCTGGTGCATGCGGCGAACGAGGCCCTCGTGCCCGCAGCGTCGCTTCTTCTTACAGCCCCACCCGCGGCGCCCACCGGCGTCGGAACGCCGGTGGGCGAACGTCATGGAAGGCTCACGAGGCCGTGCAGGGCTGGATATCGACGAACTCGGTGTAGTGGTCGCGATAGGTCTCGGTGAACGTCAGAGGCGGACACAGTTGCGCGCGCCGGCGCATGTCGCCAGCGTCCTCCGGCAGGATGTAACGGGCCTTCTGGTAGTCGCGGACCTTGGCGGCGAAGGCCTGGGCGTAGGCCTTGTGGGTGCTGAAGCCGAGTTGCTGCAGGGTGCGCACGTTTTCATAACTGCCGACGAAGCCGGCGATGTAGCGCGCCTCGCCGAGTTCGACGAACGGCAGCCGTGGCACGCGCCGGCCGGTGCGGTCCTCGGTGATCGCGTTGCCGTTGGGGTCGCGGACGATGGTGCCGTCCTGGGTGCGCAGCTGCGTGCTCGTCGGCGGCGGCGAACCCTTACGGACCCAGCCATGCCCCTGGAGGAAATGCGCGTGCAGCGCGGGTACGAAGGAGGCCGGTGTCGTCCGCCTCACCGGGAACGGCAGATCCAGCGGCGCATCCAGCGGATCTGGGATATGCGGACTACCCGCGACGACGTAGAAGCGGTAGCGGTTCCGGGCGAGGCGTCGGTCGGTCAGGTTCGTGGAATCGTCAGCTTCTGAGTTCACGATGACGATCTTGCCGTCGAAGCGGTCGGCCGTTAGGTCGGCCTGGGGATCGAAACCCTCCGTGGTGACCGGCACGGCCAGGTCGAACACGCCGGCGGCGGCACCGGCATGGACCAGGCGGAGGATGGGATACGAGCTGTCGGAGAAGCCCGTGACGTACTTCCGGGACACCTTGCCGACCATCGAGCGGCCGCCGGAGGAGAGCGCTTTGGCGAAGTCTGTGATGATCTCGTCGTCGACCCTCGCTCCGTCCTCCTCGATTCCTCCCTTGATGAACGTGCCGGAGATGGACGGGTCGAGGATGCGGTTGCCGAGCGTGCTCCAGCCGACGCCTGCGTGTACGAATCCACGGCGGAACAGGAAGTCCCTGCCGAGGTAGACGTCGAGCATGCCGAGGCCCGCCACGAAGTGCGGCGGCTCCACCACCATGGTGCCGTTGGAGCGGCGCGGTTCGGCCGGCGCGCTGATCCGGTAGGGCACCCGGAACCGTCCTGTGGACGTCCGCCCTTCGAACACACCGTCGTACTGGACGTAGCGGATGCCGCCGAACGACCCGAGGGGCGTGGTCCTAGGACGGCTGAGCCGGTCTCCGGTCCCGCCCTGCGGGGCATCGGCGGCGTCGTGGGGCGCCACGAGCGACTGAGGGTGAAGGGGGGCGGCCTGGGCACCCGTTGCCGACAGGGCCGGCATCAGTGCCGCCAACAGCAGGGCCCACAGCCCGAGCCGCCTTCGGCGAAAGACCCCCGGCTGCGAGAAGGGGTGTGAATGAGCGGCCGGTCGGTCGGGAGGTGACCATCGCGGAAGCGTGACCGGGCCTTTGTATCGGAACCACTGCCAGAACATCGGGTGCTCCTCCTTCTACGCCGGGAAGCACTCATCCGGTGCTCTGGCGCTTGAGCCAGCCGACCACTCCCAGCCCGCCTCGGCCTTCCGGCGGGCCCAACGGAGCGAGCGGTTTGCGCTGGATGGGGGCGTGGCGTCCCCTCGACCTGCCTGCCCGGAGGACACCGTCACCTCGATCGCGAAGCTCCTCGGCGTCTCCAGGAACACGATCTACAACTACGTGCCCGAGCTGAAGGGCGGTCGCCTCGCACTCACCGAGGTGACCACTACGCCGGAACTGCCCCGACCTGCCAGGTCCGAGAACTGATCACCGTCGTTTGCGGCTGGTGACACGGTTCTTACCGGCACCCCGAGTGGGGTGCGGCGTCCATCCCCGAGGCCGTTGACCAGCTCAACGGCTGGTCGCTGGAGGCAGAGATGCGCCGTATCGCGAAGCGGCTGACTGCTGCCAGCCGGGCGGCTGCAGCAGCAGCATCGCCAGGCTGAGACCACATCCAGCTGACAGTCGCGGCTCGGGCGGCGAGTACCGGGTCGATCGCCGGTGAAGGGCCGGCCTGGTTCTCGATGCAGGAGCGGGAGGTCAGAAATTTCTGACCTCCCAGCAGTGCGACTGACATCCGCCCCGACCGCGGCGTCCCCGCCATGGTCGGGGTTCGGAACGCCTGCAGCGTTCGCCGCTGCTGCGGGATGCCGCAGGGCGGTGATCGGGATGATGCCGGTCTCGATGCCATCGAGACCCTCGCAGGTCTCGATCCCGTACAGGGTCATGGCAGTCACGCTGCTCCATCCCTGCCGGCAGCGGCCGTGAGGAGCGCGACGGCGTCGGCTTCGTACGGGTCGCAGTAGGCGAGGTGGTCGCTGACGTCGAACGGGGCGCCCTTCACGGTGAGCGTGAAGCCGGGCAGGACTGTGTCAGCCTTCCCCTCCAGGTGGGCGCTGAGGCGGTCGACGTCGGGGTCCGTGTGCCGGGCCTGGGTGTAAGGACCGAGGCGCAGCAGGATGTAGCCGCGGTTGTTCTTCCGTCGGGCTTCGACGTGGACGCCGTAGAGCGCCGGCGCCATGCCGACGTCGTCGGGGAGGTCCAGGCCCGCGGCGGCGTGGGTGAGCATCCGGTAGGCCGGGTTCCAGACTCCGAGGATCGCCTTCGTCTCGCAGCGCAGCCAGCCCTTGCGGGTGTAGCGGTGGGGGTAGGGCGTGTACGGGTAGTCGGGGTGTTCCAGGCAGACGGCGATGAGGTCCGGGCCGTGGTCGTCGCCGGGCCGGGGGAGGACGCGCTCGATGAACGGGCCGACCCTGACCGCGGCGTCCTGGTTGCAGCCCGGCGTCCAGCGCTGCGGATTCTTGCGGGCCGCAAGCAACGCACGGAACGCGTCGACGACCGCCTGGTCCTCAGGGGCGAGGGCCTCAGGCGGCGCGTGGCCGCAGCGGCGAAAGAAGGCGCGCTTCATCGGGCGGGCTCCTGTTCGTGGAGGGGTGTGCTCGCGTCGGCGGCCGCCGCTTGGCTGGCGCTCCCTTCGAGTTCGGTGTGGCGCTGCTGGAGTTGGTCGATGGCCGTGTGGTCGGTCAACGCGGTCTGGATCAGGTCGCGCTGGTATTCCATGCCGGCGAAGAAACCGGCGTGGTAGCGGCACTGGTCCTGGGCTTCGGTGCAGGCCGGGCAGTCCTCCCAGTCCAGGGCGTCGTACGGCGCGGTCTCCGGTCCGGGACGCTCCGATGTCTGCCGGTGGGCGGCGGGGGAGTGAGGGCTGCTGTTGGTGAACAGGTCTTCGCGCCAGGTGGGCGGCATCTCGCTGAGGTAGGCGGCCAGGGCGGCCGCGATCTGCGGGTAGTGGTCGTAGAGCGATGCCCAGATCCGTGTGGCTTCGGTTTCCGGGTCGAACCGCGGAGTGAGTTCGTAGGCCTCGCGGTGTAGGTGCGGGTCTTCTCGGCGCTCTTCCCAGCCGTTGGTGTCGATCCCGGCTTCTATCGCCGCTCCCAGGATCTGGGGGTCGCTGAGGAATTCGGGGGCCAGTAGCGACGCGGCCAGGGTTTCGGCTGCGGCCCGGTCGCAGCGGGCGAGCGCGGCCACGGCCTGGTCGGTGAGGAAGGCCGTGCGCTGGGTCCAGATGTCGGCGTTGCTGTACGCGGTGGCCAGCATCCGGGTGCGCAGGCGTGTGAGTTGGGTGGTGCTGTCCGTCATGAAGGGTCTCCTTCGAGAAGGTGATGGCGGCCGCGGGGCCGGGGCGTGCTGCGGGGCGGCCGGAGCCGATGTCGACGGCCGCCCCGCAGGCATGGCTGTGCCCCGGCCCGACGGAGCGGGGCCGGGGCACGGGTGTGGTGTTGGTCAGCCGGAGAGACGGACAGGCATGAGGAGGCAGCGCAGCGCGTCCTTTGAGGCTCCGTCGCTGTGCAGCACGGCGAGCCCTGTCCGAGGGACCGTTCAGACGGTGGTGTTGGTGCGGGCGATGGTGTCGGCGAGGTGCAGCAGCGCCGCGGTGTTGCCGTGGATAGCCGTCGCGATCGCTTCGCCGCCGGCGTCGTTGAGGCGGTCGACGTTGAGGCCGTCCATCGCCCGGATTGCCTCCCGGCGGTAGTCGCGTGCGGGAGCGGGGAACGTGGGGGTCTGCCGGCGGGCGGCGGCTACGTCGGCAAGCGAGGTCAGCGGTGGCGGGTCTCCGTGCAGAGATTGTTACGCCCAGGTGTAACTATCTCCGCGCCCGCGTCTCGACGGCCGTCACCGAACGTGACGACGCCCCGTCGTCCGGGTGGGCGACGGGGCGTTGACGTGCGTCGTCTTCATCCGATGCGTCCGATGGTCCACGCCTCAACGGACGAAACCGGCGCACGGAAGAGCCCTCCCTTTGTGGGCATGGAGATGGTGCCGTGAAGCACTCGGCCGCCGCTGAGGTGGAGGTACTCCGTCGTGTCCAACGCCCCAGCCTCGGCCTTGAAGTCGTTGGCGAAGTCGGGGGAGTCGGATGATTCCAGCTCTTCGGCGATCGTTGTGAGCCATGCCCCGCGTGGTGCCAGCCTGCCCGTGATCAGCGACCCGCTGATGGTGATGGTGATGTCGAGAAAGACGCCGTTGTCGTTGACGCGCTTGACGAGGCGTTCGAGCAGCTTGTCGCTGTTGGTCATGTGGTGAACGTACTTGGGCTGAAGGGTGGGATGTGATGGGTTGCGGAAAGTTAGCCCTCCGTCTCGGCCGGGCCGCCGAGGGCAGCGAGGAACGCTCGGCCGGTGATGCTGTAGTACTCGCCCTCGGCCAGGGCGCGCACCCGCTCGATGGCGGCCTGCGCCTCGGCGAGCTGCTCCCACCACGGCCGTTCGACGGTCGGCGCGACGACGCTGCGCCACTTTTTCAGGGTCTGCATGTCGACGGGGCCTGATCGGAGGCTGGGCAGGATGCCATCGGCCTTGTGCACGAAGGTGGCGAGCACCTCGGTGAGGACGGCGGCGTGTTGGTCGCGGCCGCGCTGCGCCTTGGCCGCGGCCTCGTCGGCGGTCTCCTCCCGCCCGATCGCGGCATCTGCCCGCTCCCTCTCCGTGCGCAGCAGGTCACGCAGGCAGCAGCCCGACCCGGCCGAAGACTGGACGGTCGTCCTCCCAGTCGGAGGTGTGGAGTTCGACTTCCTTGTCGTCCTCGCTCCATGCCGCGCGCACCTCGTAGTAGCCGTACGGCTCGAATTCGGGCTGGGTGAGGCGGGCGGGTGTCAGGTTGCCGCGGCCGTCGACGCCGACGGCCGCGATCGGCTCGATGCCGAGGTCGGCGAGGCGCGCGTTGATCAGATCGGCGTGGCGCTGGGCACGCAGCAGGCCTTGGGCTCGGGCGGCGGGCGGGGCGGCCTGTGGGCCGCCCCGCCCGGCCGGTTTAGGGCTTCTCGCCGTCCCGGTCGACGAGGGACTGGGTCGTCTTCATCTCACAGAATGTGACCTCGCCCTTCTTGTGCGAGGACCCAGCCGACGAGCCGTCCTCGTACTTGTCCTCGTAGTCGCGCACCGCGACCGACTGGTTCCCCTGGTATTGGAAGGTGTCGGGGTCGAGGAGGTACTCCCGGCGCTGAACGGCCTTGCTGCCCAGGTCTGGGTATATGGCGATGGCGTCATGCCCCATGGGGTCCTTCACCAGGTGCGGGACCACCTCGATCCCGGGGTCCGCGGCCAGGGCCCGGTACAGCTTGGCCATCCCCTGCGGAGGCACAGGATAGGCCTCGTCGAGGGTCGCCAGGAGCGCGAACGTCTCGATCTGCTCACCCGTCAAGCCGGTGTCCTTGCCCATGGGGAACATGTCCGCCGCCTGCTTCCGGATCTCGGCGGGGTCGTCCGGCAGCGAGGCGAGCAGGCGATACAGCCGCCGCTGCGAGGGCTCGTTGTCGCCGTCCGTGTCGTCCTCCCTCACGGGGCTGTCGTACCGGACCCACTCCTCGCTCACCTCGGGCTTGGCATCGGGCGCCGCGTCCGGCGCTCCGTTTCGGCACTGCGCGGTCTTCAGGTAGACCCACTGGCCGTCGCGCGGATGCAGATCCGGCTGCCGCGACACCACTTTCGCCGCCTGCTCCAGGAGTGCCGTCGCGGACGTCAGGTCAGGCCTGGCAGGCTGCACACCGCGCTCGGGTCCATCGCCACCGACGAGCGTGGTCACCAGCACCGCGATGATGATCACCGTCGCGGCGACCCCCGCAGCCGTCACGCGCCAGTCCAGCCGCATCCTGCGAGCAGAGCCCTGCTGCGCTGCACTCAGCAGCTTCTGGCGGCCGGGAACCAGCCGCACCCGGTCCGGCGTCGGCGCATCGGCGCGCAGCTCGTGCATCTTGGTCATGTCATCCATGGGTTACCGCCCCGTTGTGGTAGCTTACGAGGGTGGGGTCGGCGCCGAGCGCCGTACGCATCTTGCGCCGCGCCCGGTTCAGCCGGGAGCGGACCGTGCCGACCGGCACCCCGAGGGCGTCGGCACACTCCTGGTAAGTGAAGTCCGCCCAGGCGACCAGCAGCAGCACATGCCGGTCCTTCCCGGGCAAGGCCGCGATCGCCCCGGCCAGCGCCTGCTGCGAGGCCTCGGCCGTCACCCGCTCGTCGGCCCGTTCCGACCAGGACTCGGCCACCGGGTCGACGCCGGTACGGGCCAGCGCCCGCAGCGCCCGCACTTCGGAGCGGCGGTGGCTGCCGATGAGGTTGCCGGCGATGCCGTAGAGCCACGGCCGGGCACTGGCGCGCGCGACGTCGTAGCGGGCGCGGTTACGGAAGGCGATGAGGAAGGTCTGCGCCGTGATGTCGTCGGCGTGACTGTCGCCCAGCCGGCGCATCACATACCGGTGGATCTCGGCGGCGTGTCTGTCGTAAAGCCTGGCGAATACCTCCGGCCGCTCCAGGGATTCCTGGATGACCAGCGCGTCGTCGGTGGGTGGGTCCCCCACGAGGCCCTCGCTTCTTCGTGTCATAGGAGTGGAGTGCATTCCACCCCCTGTTGTCCGAAGCGGCCAGGAGGGTTCACGCGCAGGTATCCGGGGTGGAGTGGCTCCAGTTCACGCTCAACTCCTGCGATGGGTTCAACCTCGCGACGGACGGCGAGTTCGGGTCGAACACTCGCAGTGCCCTTGCGTCCGCCCAGCAGCAGGAGAGGCTCACCGCTGACGCCGGTGAGCCGGACGGGCATGAGCGGGTAGCGCAGGCCCTGGTCGTCGCTGCCGTGGCCGCGCAGGATGGCCGGCTTGACGCTGGAGGTGAAGTGGAAGTCGACGGCCTCAGCAGACTCGGTGGTGAGCCAGGACGACAGTGGTGCGTAGGGGCAGGAAAGCCTCATCGCCAGGGGTGGGTCCGGTCGGCTGTTCCTTGTGGGTCAAACGACCGGCACACTCAGTGACCGTGCCGGGCTACGGTGCTCGTCGTACGGGCTGACACCGGCCATGGCGGTCGCGCATGACCTCACTTTGCAGGGCGACCCTCGCCTGACGTGGCGTCAACTTGAGGCGCTGCACGACTGACAAAGTTCCCTGCACGGACGACACAGTCCCAAGGCCCACGATGACCCTAAGGTCCCTGGACGAGGCCAGAGAGAGGGGCGTAACCCGCCCGCATCACGAGCCTTGTCCAGGCCATCCCCTGCCTGCATCACGCCAGCTCAGACCAAGGATGGAAAGGCTCGCCGCGCGCCTGTCGCCAGGGCCAACTCCCCATCCACGAGAGGAATTTCCATGAGTATCCGCTCGATCCGACGAGTCAAGGGCGTTATGACAATCGGCGCCCTCACCGCCAGCCTCCTTGGAGGCTCCGCAGTCTTCGCTTCCCCAGCAGCTGCTGCCTATGCCGGGCACTGCAATGTCAATCAGGTGACATCGGTCGGTGTCACCCCCGGCTACTCCATCACTCGGCCGGCTTACATGCCTGAAGGCAGCTACAGCAGAACGGCCAACTGTTGGATGGATTACGGCAGCAGGGGATTCGGCGTGGAGTGGCTCCAGTTCACGCTCAACTCCTGCTATGGGTTCAACCTCGCGACGGACGGCGAGTTCGGGTCGAACACTCGCAGTGCCCTTGCGTCCGCCCAGCAGCAAGAGCGCATCACCGCTGACGGCATATACGGCACTCAAAGTCGTGAGTACTTGAAGTTTCCGCGATACCGGGAGATCAACGGTGACCGCAGCGGCTGCGAGTCGGTCAACTGACGCGTAGGCACATGGGAAGCCAGCCTCTTGCCGATCTCGGAGTGTGCGGGCGGGATGGTGCTGCGGGGCGGCCGGAGCCAGTGTCGACGGCCGCCCCGCAGACGTCAGGGGCCGGTCGGTCAGCCGGTGAGCCGGACGGGCATGAGCGCGTAGCGCAGGCCCTGTTCGTCGCTGCCGTGGCCGCGCAGGATGGCCGGCTTGGTGCTGGAGGTGAAGTGGAAGTCGACGGCTTCAGCTGACTCGGTGGTGAGGGCGTTGAGTCCGTCGATGAGGAAGCCGGGGTTGAAGGCGATGTTCAGGTCGCCGCCCGTCAGGGCGGTGGTCACGTTGTCGACGGCCTGGGCTTCGTCGCTGGTCCCGGCCTCCAGCACGAGAGTGCCGTCGGTGGTGAAGGTCAGCCGCACCGGGGTGTTCCCTGTGGCGACCAGGGCGACGCGTTGGACGGCCTCCTTGAGCGGCGCGATGTCCACGGTGGCGGTGTGAGCAAACTCGGAGGGGAACAGCGCGCTGTAGGCGGGCAGGGCGCCTTCGAGGGAGCGCAGGGTGGTGGTGTGGTGGGCGTCGCGCAGGGTGAACAGGCCGCTGGCGCCGGGAGTCCCAGCGAGCGTCAGGTCCAGGGTGGCGGCTTCGGCAGCTGCCTTGGCGGCGTCCAGGAGGTCCTTGCCGGGGGCGAGGGCGGTGTGGTCGGCGTCCAGGTTGCAGTGCTTCCAGCCGATGGTGCGCACGGCGAACCGGTAGCGGTCAGTGGCGGTGAGCGTGAGGGTGCCGGCGTCCTGGTCGTGTGCGAGGGAGATACCGGCGAGGGACGGAACCGCGGTGTCGTTGCTGACCGCGCAGACCGGTCTGGCGCTGGCCGCCGAACGCGAAGAACGCGGCCGCACCCCCGTGCTGGTCCTGGACGAAGCGCACCTGCTCAACTACGAACAGCTCGAAGCGATCCGGATGCTGACCAACACCGCCATGGACCAGGACTCGCCGCTGTCCTGCCTGCTGGTCGGCCAGCCGACCCTGCGGCGGACCATGAAACTCGCCGTCCTGGCCGCCCTCGAACAGCGGACCGCCCTGCGCTACACGATGCCTGGCATGACCTCCGCCGAGACCGCCAGTTACATCAAGCACCACCTCGGACTCGCCGGCCGCAGCGACCAACTGTTCACCGACGACGCGGTCACTCTCATCCACACCACATCCCGGGGCTTTCCCCGCGCGGTCAACAACCTCTGCCTGCAATCCCTCGTCGCCACGTTCGCCGCCGGAAAGTCCCTCGTCGACGAGAAGGCCGCCCAGTCCGCCGTCACCGAAGTCCTCGACTGAACCATCCGGCGCCTTGCCGACCCACGCGACACCTCGCCGACAATCGCCCCGCTGAGACCCCCTCAGCGGGGCGACCCCGTTCTCACTCATCGGCATGCACAGTGCCGCAGCCGTCGGCATTTTCAGCGTCGCCCAACACGGTGGGCAGGTGGGTGCCGGGGCGGCCCGGGCGGCGGCCGTGGACCGCAGGCGCGTAGGCGTCCTGACGGGTCGCCACGTACCCGAGCGGCTGCTGGCCGGTCTTGACCTGGTACATCGCCGTGTCCGCGCCGCGCAGGAGGCGGGAGGCGCCGGCCGCGTCCGGCAGGTCGGATGCGCGGGCGATACCGATGGACACCGCCGGGCGCAGGATCCGCCCCTCGATGTCGCGCAGCGGTTGCCCGTCGTGATGGACGGGCTGTGCCAGCAGCTCGCGCAGCGCGAGGACCTCGCGGACCGCCGCGGCGCGCGGCCACAGCAGTGCGACCCCGAACTCGTCACCTCCCAGGCGCGCGGCGAGCCCGCTCCGGCTGGCGGCCCACATGCTCAGACGGCGGCCGGTCGTGGCGATCAGAGCGTCACCGGCGGCGTGCCCGAAGCGGTCGTTGACGGTCTTCAGGCCGTCGACGTCGGCGACCAGGACGTGCAGGAGCTCGCGGCTGGTGCGGGCGAGCCGGTCGGTGCGCTCCATGAGAGCGTCGCGGACGGGCAGGCCGGTGAGCGGGTCGCGGCGGGCGATGTGCAGCTGGCGGCGTACGCGGACGTCATCCGCGAGGACCGCCAGGGCGAGCGGCACGGCGGCCGCGGCGATGACGAGTGTGCGGGAGTGCTGCCGTAAGACAGTGGGGGCAGGCATGATGTTCTCCGTTCTCGCCCTTGCGGGCGGGCATGAGAGAGGCGCACCCCGAGCTGTCCAGGCGTAGGGGGTGCGCCTCTTGCTGTGTACGGGTGTGGTCAGAGGACGGCTTTGACGTGGGGCCGAGCCAACGCGCGGCGTAACGCTGCCGGCGTTGCCGGTGGCGAGGATCTGCTGCCCCTGGCTCGCGTCCGGGAGGATGCAGGCCTATAGACCAGCTGGTGAACCCCCGTAGGCGACACAGCTTCTGACGCTGTCCTCATGTCGCGCGGGGGCTGGTGCGGGCGACGAAGCTTGCCCCTCACGAGAACTTCCCTCACGGGCGGCTCCCCTTCGCCCGCTGACAGTCACGGCACAACAATTCGTCAGTACTGGCCGAAACATTGTCTGAAGTAGTGAAAGGGAGCTGCCAGACAATCGGTCAACCGTGGAAGCTCATGCCCTGCGCCCCGCAAAGAGGCCGGCACGTGACCGCTCCAAGCGGCACCGGATCCCGGGAAACACAGGAGAAGACAGTGCGCAAAGCTGTATTGGGCTTGTTCGTGGCACTGGCCGCGGTGCTCGCGGTAGTACCGCTCGCCGGCGCCGACCAGACCCAGACCGTCGCCTGCTGCGGCCGGCCGCCCGGCCAGACGTAAAGGGCACTCACCGCGAGCTCGGATCTGACCGAAGTCCGGGCTCATCCATGAAGGGGGAAGGACGTATATGAAACTGCGCATGCTCCTCGCCGGAGGCGCCGCAACTATCGCGGCCGTCGGTCTGATGACAGCACCCTCGAGTGCCGCGGCCCAAGAGTCGACTGGTCTGCAGTTCGGGCGCTCGGCACAAGCCTGGGACTGCCCGCAGGGGAATGTCTGCTTCTACGAGGGCGCTGACGGAACCGGCAGCTGGTGCGGGTCGGCATCTTCAATACCGGACTCGGGATGTGGCATCCGTCGCTCGTTCTTCAACAACGGCTACGCATCTCCCGGCCAAGATCACGTGCGCGTGTACGACTACGCCAACTACGGGGGCACCATGCATGGGTGTCTCCACTACGGGTGGGCGGAAGGGCGCGGCAACTTTGCTGGCGCCGTGAACATCGGTTCCTACCGGTGGGGAGGGGAGTGCTGACACCTTGGCGGTGACGTGATGGCCACGCTCGCTTCGGTGAAGTCGATACGGCCTCAACCGTTCCAAGGGCGCTCAATGCACCCGCCATCAGCCCTCGCCCCGGCGCATCTGCTCTTAGGCAACGGTGGCGAACCTCGAAAGCCAAGCTTGACCCGCTTCTAGAGCCCCGCACCCGGGGCAGTGCCCCGGGTGCGGGGCTCTAGGGCCTGTGCGGAGTTGTGATCTCGTGGGCCCCCGACCTGGGAAAGTCGGGGGCCTTGGAGTAAAACGGTGGGGTGTCTCGACCTCAACTTTCGGATGCCGATTGGGAGTTCATCTCCCCGTTTCTGCCGGTCGGTGAGTACGGGCCGTACCCGGAGAACCTGCGGGCGCACTTCGAGGGCGTCGTGTGGCGGTTCAGGAACGGTGCGAAATGGCGGGAGTTGCCCGAACGGTTCGGGCACTGGTCCACCGTTTACGGCCGGTTTCGGCAGTGGCGGGATGCCGGGGTGTTCGCCGCGGTGTTCCAGGGTGCCATCGCCGAGGCGGCGAAGCGGGGCCTGGTGGACTTGTCGCTGGTCAGCGTGGACTCGACCACGGTCCGGGCCCATCATGATGCTGCCGGGATGATCGTGGAGCCCGGGATCCTGGACGCGTTGGAGAAGGCCGCCGCGGAAAAAGGGGCGCCGGCCAAGACGGGCAACCGGACCCGGAGCGTGAAGAACGACGGCGCGTGAGGCGTCGCCGCAGGGCCCGGCTCGCCGTCGCCGACCTGGGACGTTCCCGCGGCGGACTGACCACCAAAGCGCATCTGTCCTGTGTGCCGCAGTGTCTGCCCCTCTCGCTCAAGATCACTGCGGGGCAAGCCGGAGACAGTCCGCAGTTCATCCCCGTCCTGAACAGGATCCGCGTCCCCGGCCCGGTCGGCCGGCCCCGCACCCGGCCCGACGCAGTCGCGGGCGATAAGGCGTACTCGTCCCGCCAGAACCGTTCTCACCTGCGCAAACGCGGGATCAAAGCGGTCACCCCCGAGAAGAAGGATCAGGCCGCCCACCGCAAGAACCGTGGCTCACGCGGCGGACGGCCCGTCACCTGGGACAAGCAGCTGTACAAGCTCCGCAACAGCGTCGAACGCACCATCAACAAGATCAAGGACTGGCGCGGTCTCGCTGTCCGCTACGACAAAAAGCCTGAAAGCTACCAGGCCGGACTCGAATTATGCGCCGGCCTCCTCTGGATCCGACACCTCGGATCACAGCCTTGATCACAACTCCGCACAGGCCCTAGGTTTCCCGGGCCGGTCAGCTACGCCAGACGACCGCGATAGCGGGCGTCCCTGAGAGCCCGTGAACAAACTGATCGTTGCGGGTGGGTGGGAATCGGTGAAGTGACGTGAACGGCCAGGACCTCTTGGTAGCAACTGCGGTGTCGAAGCCCAGTCGCGCCAAGAGGTCCTGTCATGCCGTTGTACGCCCCTGCCATCACCGCCGTCACCCCGGATGCTCAAGCTGACTGCTCCTGCCTGGCCTGCCGGTTCGGTCACGGCCGCCGTCATCCGGCCCGGTCCCGCCGCTACACCTCGGACACCACGGATGCGGAGTGGCAGGTCATCGCGGCGGTGCTGCCGTGGCCGGCCTGGCTGGACGGCAAGGGCGGGCGGCCGGAGGAGTACTGCCGCCGTCTGATCGTGGACGCGATCTTCTACGTCGCGGACAACGGCAACAAGTGGCGCAACCTGCCGGGCGACTTCCCGCACTGGCGCACGGTGCACACCATCTTCACCCGGTGGTGGCAGGACGGAAGCGTCGACGCCATCCACAACGACCTGCGTGACGAGGTCCGCCGGTCCGAGGGCCGGGACACCGACCCGACCGCCGCGGTCATCGACTCGCAGTCGGTACGCGCTGCGGAGACGGTCGGCTCCGACAGCCGCGGGTACGACGCGGGCAAGAAGGTGGCAGGCCGCAAGCGCCACGTGATCGTGGACACGATCGGCCTGCTCCTGGTCGTCATGGTCACCAGCGCGAGCGTGCAGGACCGCGACGGCGCCCGCCCTGCGCTGACGCACCTGCGTGACCTCTTCGAATCGGTCAGCCTGGTCTGGGCCGACGGCGGCTACGCCGGGAAACTCGTCACCTGGGCCAAGAAGAAGCTCCAGTTCACGATCGAGATCGTCAAGCGCAACGACGACGTCAAGGGCTTCGTGGTACTGCCACGCAGGTGGGTGGTGGAGCGCACGCTGTCGTGGATCTTCCAGCGCCGCCGCTGCGTACGCGACTACGAACGGTTACCCGAGCACCACGAAGCCATGGTCAAGTGGTCCATGATCATGCTGATGTCACGGCGCCTGGCGGGCACGAAGGACGCCAAACACCGGAAATGATCAGTTTGTTCACGGGGTCTGACATCTGTCAGGGACGCGACGTCCCTGACGCGATCTACCGTTCGAGGCGTCGGCTCGGGGCGACCTCTTGGCCGTTAAGACGGCTGGAGTCGAAGCCTGTTCACAAGTCACATCTCTGGGAGATCGTCATGCTCAAGCGAAGTTCCGCAGCGCTTGCTGCCGCTGCCGCCATCCTCAGCGTCATCGCCATCGCGCCGAACGCATCCGCCGAGCCCAGCCCTCCGGACTGCCCCACAGGAAACGTCTGCGCCTGGTCGTCCGACGGCTATCACGGTCCTACGATTCTGAAGACAGAGGGCAACTGGTCCGGGTCGCTACGAGTGGGCTTCATCAGAACAACGGCTTTCCCAGCCCCGGATCCGATCACATCCAGGCCACCTGGGTCTTCGAAGGCCGTACCTGGGACAGGTGTCTGCACTTCAACCCGGGCCCCGGCGAGTACAAGCTCTCCTTTCCGACGGGAGTGGAGCTGAAGAGTCTCGTCTGGCGTGGCGAATGTTGATCAGGAGCGACGTGAACGCTCCGGTCGGGTGACAGCAGAAAACCGCTGTGCCGCCATGACGAAGGTTCCAGCAAACGGGCAGCACGGCAAAGGCCCCTGATCTGCTGGGAGCTAAGGCATCAGAGAGGCGCACCCCGAGCTGTCGAGGCGGGGTGCGCCTCTTGTCTTTGATCATTCGCTTCTTGGTCTGACCAGCGGTCGGGCATGCTGGATGGTGCTTCTGTCTCGTGACGGGATCAGAAGTGTCCGGGGCGGCCGGCCTGCCTCTTAGCCGATGCTGCGGCCCGCCTCGGGGCCCTTAGAACTCCTAACAAAGTGAGAGGTTGACCAGTCGGCGCCAGCAGATGATGCCGCAGGCCAGGCTGAGGAAAGCTTCGTGGATGTCGTCGCGGATCTCCCAGCGGATGCGCAGTCGGCGGAACCAGTGCAGCAGTGCAAAGCTCTGCTCGACCACCCAGCGGTGCACGCCCAGTCCGGAACCGTGCTCGACGCCGCGCCGCGCGATGACCGGGGTGATCCCCAGGGCCCGCACCTGTTTGCGGTACTTGTCGTGGTCGTAGCCGCGGTCGGCGTAGAGCGTGACCGGTCGTTGTCGGGGCCGCCCGCGCCGGCCGCGTACCGGCGGGACGGCCTGGATCAGGGGGATGAGCTGGGTGACGTCGTTGCGGTTTCCGCCGGTCAGCGAGACCGCCAGCGGGATGCCGTGCCCTTCGATGATCAGATGGTGCTTGGAGCCTGTTCGGGCACGGTCGACCGGGCTCGGTCCTGTTTTGGGCCGCCTTTGAGCGCCCTGACGTGCGAGCCGTCGATCACCGCCCTCGACCAGTCCAGCGCGCCGGCGGCATTCAGCTCGGCCAGGAGCGACTCGTGCAGACGCTGCCAGACTCCCGCGTCGTTCCAGTCACGCAGACGTCGCCAGCAGGTCATGCCGGAGCCGAAGCCCAGCTCCTGGGGCAAGAACTCCCACGGAATACCGGTGTACAGCACGAACAGGATGCCCGACAGCACCTTCCTGTCGTCCAGACGCTTGCGCCCCGGGTGATGTGGGCGACGCGGTACAACCGGCAGCAACGGCTCGATCCGCGCCCACAGCTCATCCGTCACGATCCACGGCGGCTGTTCACCCCTTCTCATGCGCAGGCTAATAACCCATCAGACACCAACATTCCAAGGTAAGTTGCAGCTTTTTGTTAGGAGTTCTTAGACGGTCATCGGTTCGCGGGATTCCTCCAGGGCGTGGTCGTCGGCCTCCTGGTCGACGTCGTCGAGCGCGCCGTGGACGGTGCAGACGATGTCCTCGTGACCGTCGAGTTCGCCGTTCAGCGCCCGGAACAGGCAGGTGACGCTGTAGGCGGGCGCCCACGCGTAGCCGGTGCATTCGTCGTCGTGCGGGCACGGCAGCATCACGTTCAACCCGATGTCCCCCTCGCCGTCCACGTCGGTGCGCAGGGCGAGGGTGCATTTTTCGGGAGTTGTTTGTTCGGCGCCGGTGCCTCGAACGCGAACAACGTCTGGACCCCTATATCTGTGGTGGACGTTGCGGCCACAACAGCCATGTTGTCGGCCGGTTGCGACCAAACGCTGAGGCAGAGCTGGTTGGAAAGCTCGCCGTCCCTACCGGTCGTGCTCGCTTGTGGCCGGTACCGTCGATCTAAGGAGAACCCCTTGCGGAAATTACCGGCAGTTGGCCTCCGCCCCTTCACGCGGCGCTCATTCGCCACAGGCGCCGCAGCCGTCGGGATTGTCCTCGCCGGCCTCACAGTTTCACCGACAGCGTCTGCAGCCCCTCAGACCGCCCGCGCCACCGACAGTGGTGACGTGGGAATACTCGTGTACTGCACTTCGTCGCGCCCTGTAGACGATTCCCAGCCATGGGGGCGCTTCAGCGGCAGCCAGGCAACCGCATGCGCCAAATGCGACGAGTCAGCAAGGGTCCAGCGCGCGAACGGCAGGATCTCCGCGTACTCCTGCGAGTACAACGGTTCGTTGGGTTACGCGTGGGCGACCGTTCTCTGGACATGCCCGTGGTGGGACCCAGCTCCGTGCCCGGTCTGATCCGAAACGCGGCGGGTTCGGTTCGGGGCCGGTAGACCCCGAACCGAACGGCAACGTGGGATGACGCCTGAGGCTGTGGGCGGCCGGAAGCCATGCCTACGGCCGGTTGCCCAGCGGAGGCGCTGACCAGACACTGCGGCAGTCCGACGTGCGGTCGTCGTGCGGGGACAGGCCGTGGGTGGGCTGGGGTTCCGCGAGAACCTCAATGAGGACGTCTTCCGTGTCGAGGACGGTGTCGGTGTAGCCACGGCCGCAGGTGCACGGCACGATCAGCGTCAGTACGTCGCTCGCCCCGTCGGCCTCCGTGATGCGCAGCGTGTGGTGCAGCCACAGGCCGCCACCCAGGCACGCCACCGCGGACGCCTCGAAGCGGCGGGCTCCGTGCTCGCGCACGGCGGGGTAGCCCTGCCAGGTCTCTGGGTCGACGGCCTGAGCGAGCGAGTAGGTGTAGGCGCGGTAGACCAGGTGCACTGCACTCGTCTCGGCTGCGTCGCGTTCTTCTTCCTCGGAGGCCTCGTCGACGGCCGCGGCGGCAATCTCCATCAGGTGGGCCAGCGGGGAGTGCGGATCGTACGGGCGGACTGTGGGGTGCAGGGTGTCGGCCATTGGCTTTCCTGTCCGGGTGGGGTGGTGCGCGGGCCGGGCTGTCCGGTCCTGCGCCCGGCCCCACACCGGCCGCCAGCGTGGGCGGGGTGCGGGGCGGGACGCAGGACCGTCAGGCCAGAGCGCCGATCGCGGCCACCAGGAGCAGGGCGAGGGCGGTCAGGATCAGGTCGACCGCGCGCCGCAGGTGCGTGAACTTCCGCAGGGCGATCACGGACAGGACCTGGATGCGGGCGGCCCGGGTGTCGCCGTCCATGCAGGCGCGGATCGAGTCTTCGTCCAGGCGTGCCCAGTACGGGATCGACGCCCGGTCGTCGCCGCGCAGACGCGGCCTCACGACAAGGAGCAGCAGCACGGCCGCGGCGGCCAGGGCGAGGACGCCGGCTGCGCCGAAGACCCTCGTGACGCCCGGCAACTGGTTGTTGGCGAGGGAGGTGAGTCCGGCGAGGACGGCTCCGGTGAAGGCGAGCAGTGAGTATTGACCGAACTAACTGAGCATCTGTGCAGGTCAAAGTGCTGTTGTGCTAGCTTCCGGGCATGCCTGAACGGAGCGAGTCCGTCACGGACTTGAGGAAACTCGTACTGCCCGAGGTCGGGCGATTAGCAAGGATCGATGACCCGTGGGAGCCGTCCGTACAACCTGTTCCTGCCGGATCAGCGTGCCGACGACTGGACGTGCGGCTACTTCACGTCCAAGGGCGAACGTCCTTGGCGACCGATCAGCGGGGACTGGCTGGAGTACGTGGAGGAGGATCCAGAGTCCGGCGCGATGAGCTGGGACATCGAGGCGACTGACCTTCGGCGGCGCTTTGGCCGGCGGCTTCAGAGGGCCGTTCGGGAGGCCAACTCTGCACGCTTCGAGTACGGCGAGACACCCGGGCGCTGACCAACCTCCGCTTCGCCGACCGCATCATCGTCCTGACCAAGACCGCATTCGGGAACAAGGAAGCTGCGCCATCGTGACGTAGCTGGTCAGGGAGATGGTGTGATGCTGGCTCGGTGTTCTTCGACCAGCTGCCTCCTCGAAGCTGTCGGCGATTGTGGATGAGGACGATCTGGTGGCAGAAAATAGTGGACTGTGATCGGCGCCGTAGGTCTCCCAGATCGCGCTGGCCATACTGGCCGGGGCTCTGGTGCGGGTCGCCGTAGTACACGGAAAAACATCGGGTAGATATGGCTGATCGGGGGTTTCCTCTGGTCAGAGCTGGACGTGGCTTCGGTCGCTGCCACCTCCCCCTGGAGCCAAGGAATTTCGTCGAGGGCTCGGTCATACTCTCTAACATGATGGACGTACTTATCGGCGTGTCGGGTGCGGTCATTGCGGCGGCTATCGGGGCGTGGGCCGTCCTGCGTGCGCGCCGGCCACGACGGGCGGATGTGGAAGCAGTCGACGCGACCCCCCTGGAGATCGCGCGCCAACACGAGCGGGACGCGATGCAGGAGTTCGTGCGCGGACATGATGAGGACGCGAGGCGGCTGATGACCGAGTTGCAGCGCGCCCGCGATCAAGCCGCCCGCGAGCGGGCCACCTCCCAGCCGCCCCAGCCAGCACCGCGCGCCCCGGCTCGGAGGGCAGTGTCACCGTCGGGCGAGGGTCCGCGGGTGGAGCTGATCGACGTCTCGGTGCCGGACCGCCCGGCCAGATGGATGGACCCTCCAGTGGTTGACCTGAAGCTGCGAAACCGCGGCGGTGAGTCCGCAGTACTCAAGAGAATGGTCGTGGAGGTGCTGTGGGCATGCCGGATCACGGCGTTCGGCGATCTGCTGCCCTACGCGGACACCTCAGGGGGTGTGTGGCTGCCGCCGTCCGCGACTTACGACGTCGAGCTCCCGGAGCCCGAGGACGCCGATGGCACCCGAATCACCGTTGGCCTCTCCCAGGTAATCGGTGCAGGCGAGGCCGACCGTTTCCATGTCCGTCTGAATACCGAGATCCCGCCAGGCGACGATTATCCACACGAAGCCCCCGGCGCAATCTCGCTGTATATGCTGCGCCTGCACGTGCTCTATAACGCCGACGACCGGCAAGTGAAGTTTCGCCCGCTCGCCGTGGCTTGCCCGGGAAACCTCCTCCCGGTGCCCACCAAGAAGGCGATCAGGAAACGCATCACCGAGTTCCGAGCAAAGGTCGATGAGCTTCGGCGGAGGATCGACCAGGAGATGGCGACACGCGGAATGGAACCGTCCGACTGGATCGCCAACCCCCCGCGGACGCCCGGGGATCTGCCCGCCGATCTGGACGCACTCAGCCGTGGGTATCGAGTGAACGCAAACTTCTGGGATCCTAAGGGCGCGATCAGACTGTTCCTGGATGACGCTGAGCGCATCTGTCGCGAGATCAGCCAGCTTCCACTCAACTTGCCCGACGGGCTGGACCGGGCAGTTTCGGTGGCCCGGACCACACTCGGGGAACTACCAGCGCTACGCAGGGAGAACTCGTAGACCGCTCGGAGAACCTTGAAGCTGCAACGACCTCGTAGGCCGGGGAGCGACCGACCTCCGTGTTCTTCGAGATGCTCAAGCTCCAGGAGGACCGATAGTGAAACCGCCAGGCGCAGTCTTGGCGTACCGCTCGATGAGCGTGCGCACCTCATCGAACACCGATGGCAGCGCAAAGGTATCCGCCCACTGGTAGGCATCATGCCCGGACAGCACCACAGCCCCTGCCTTCGCAACCGTGACCCGGAACGTGAACTGGCGCGTCGCCCGCTTTGTCCGCTCGCCCTTGGACCCCGGAGCTGGTTCGGAGAACAGGCTCGACTTGCCGTCGGTGCGGGCGATCTCGCTGCCGACCGCGGCGCAGGCAGCGTCCAGGTACTTGTCGATGCCTGAGACGGGGCCGTAGAGGCCGTCATGGGCGGGGTTCTCCTTCGGGAAGCTCGTGATCAGGCGGCCAGCCGGTGGACGACCGGGCGGAAGATTTCAAGTCCAGTGAGACGTTTGTGGTGCTATGAGATCTGTGGTGTTGGTTCCCTGCGTTTGGCGGGGTCGTTGATCCACGCTTTCTGCGGTATCTCGGGTGGTGTGGGGCGGCGGCCGAAGCGTTCGGGGTGCCGGGTGTATGCCGCGGCGAGGGTGACAGCGCGCTGGTCGCGGACCTCCTCGGCGGTGCCGAAGTGGACGCTGACAGGCGTGTGCCAGCCGATACCCGAGTGCCGGTGCTCATGGTTGTAGTACGACGTGAACGCGTCGAACCATTCGCGGGCGTGCGCCAGGGAATCGAACCGTTCCGGGTAGTCGGACATGTACTTGGTGGTCTTGAACTGGGCCTCGCTGTAGGGGTTGTCGTTGGAGACTTTGGGCCGGGAATGGCTGCGGGTGACACCGAGGTCGATCAGCAGCTGGGAGACCTTTTTCGACGTCATGGAGGTGCCCCGGTCGGCGTGGATGGTCCCGGGCACGATGCCGTTGCGTTCGATGGTGTCCCGGATCAACTCCTCGGCCCGGTCGGCTGATTCGGCGCGTTCCACGGTGTGGCCGACGATGTAGCGGCTGACGATGTCGATGATGACGTAGGCGTGGTACCAGTTGCCCTTGGCCGGTCCGGCCAGCTTGGTGATGTCCCAGGTGAAGACCTGCGAGGGGGCGGTGGCGACCAGTTCGGGTACGGCCTTGGCCGGGTGGGTGGCCTGACGGCGCCGCTCGCCGGACTGGCCTTTGTCGCGCAGGATCCGGTACATCGTGGAAACCGAGCAGTGATAGCGACCCGCGTCCAGCTCACGGGCCCAGATCTGGGCGGGTGGCAGCTCCGCGTACTCGGCGCTGTTCATCAACTCCAGCACCGCTGCACGCTCTTCATCGGTCAGAGCCGACGGTTGCGCCTGGGCGTGGGAGCGGGGGTGTGCGGGCCGCCGGGGGCTTCAGCCTGCGGTAGTGGGTGGCCCTGGACCGGCCGGTCAGCCGGCACGCGGCCGTGATGCCGAGCTGGTCCTCGACGCCGGTGAACGCGGTGTCCACCACCGGATCGACGGCGTGCTTCAGTCCGTGCTCTCGGAGATCATTTCCAAGAGCGCGGAGGCTTTTCCCATCACCTCGAGTGCGGCCTTGTTCCGGGCCAGGTCCTTTTGCAGCCGCTCGACCTGCTGGCGCAGCTTCTCGTTCTCCACCTCCGCGGCGGACTTCTTCGCACGGGCCGGGCTGGTCCGGCGATCGACCAGGTTCTCCAGGGCCCCGGCATCCCGGGCGGCCCGCCACTCCTTGACATGCGAGTGGTAGAGCCGTTCCCGGCGCAGGACCGCACCCTTCTCGTTCCTGGGCGCGGCGTCGTACTCGGCGACAATCCGCAGTTTGTACTCCGAGGTGAAGGTACGGCGTTTCGGCCTCGGCGCCGGGTCGGATCCGACGGGCTCGGTGCTTGGCATAAGGGGCGATTCTCCTGTCGGGCCCTCTCAGGCTAACCCCGCAGAACGGGATGTCTCACCCAAGGCTGACAGAGAGGGGCGCGCCGTAGACGAAGCCCACCGGCTCAGTTTCGTCATAGCCAATGACACAGCGGTACTCAGGTTGTCCGCCCCAGTGGTCGACGAACCAGGGGAAGCGTTCGTCGAACTCGCTCCCGACGTGGTACTCGGGGATGTCGGCATGCACGTCGAGGAGCACCTGCCGAATCTGGGACAGGTCGTCGTGCCCGTAGTGGCGAAGGTCTATCACTCGTCAGCTCCATTTCGTGCGCAGCTCATCGGCCCATTCGTAGGCGCGTGGTGATCTTGGCGCCAGGCTAAGTAGGTCGCGGTGGAAGTCGCCGAGCAGCGTTCGCATCCGACCGGGTATTGGGTCACCTCCCATTGGCTATGTAGGTGAGTAGGGGAGGCGTTTGTCGTCCGATGCGGCAGGAGGCTTCGTATCGCGGAGGGCGATGTTGCCCAGTTTTGACGGCCCTTAAAGCCTTGCAGTGGGACGATCGGTGTGCTTCTCCCGTTGGGGGTCCGAATGTACATATCGACGAGCAAGGTCGAGCTGTACGCGGCAATCCGCCGTGACCATCGTGCTGGTCTGTCGATGCGTGCTTTGGAGCGGAAGTACGGGGCGACCTGGAGGACGATCCATCGGGTGACCACGTCCGCTCGAACTACCGGAGTGGTCCGCGCTCATCGATGAACAGGGTGGGTGCGGACAAGAACACATCGGCATTCACCGGGCCGTATGCGATGTTGAACGTGTCCAGCCAGTACGTCCAGCCCCGAATCCCCAGTGCACTGCTGAATCGGTAGTTGAGCTGCCAGCGGACCCATTGGCCAGGGACGAGCCGGACACCCGGTGGCCGCCGCTTCCGAGGCGGCAGGGCAAACAGCGGCTGCACTCGGGGAAATACCCGCAGTCGATCATCTGCTTCACGGAGCTGGACATCGACCTTGCTCAGGGCTTCCCGGCTGTCATACGGCTCGAAGCCGTCGCGCTCATGCATCCGGATCACATGCGCGAGAGGAGCCGCCTCATGCGGGAGTGCGAAGCCGACCGGGGCCGCGTTCCTTCGAGCCGCAGCGTCCCCGCCCCGTGATTCCTTCGTCCAGGTCGTCCGGATCCACTGGACGGTGATCTCCACAGCCGTTGCCCCTACCGCCTTGTCGAGGAGTCCACTCTACGGCCCTGCCTCCTCCATGCCGGCACGAGCACTCGCACGCGTGAGCGGCTTCAGTTCTCGCCGATATTGATCTTCTCCAACGGCGATGTGTGACTCCCGAAGACGGCGATAAACGCCTCCCGGAGAAGGTGACACAGCCATCCCATGATGTCGAAGACTTTGGACGCTGTGGCACACCCAAGTTCGACGTCACCCTGGTGAAGTTGCGCGAGGGCGAGGCGCGCTGTGGCGAGTGCCCGGTTGCGCTGGAACCGGTCGGATCCGGCCGCAGGACGCGTGCGGCCCGCTGGACCTCGCCTCCTTCGGCGCGCCCCACGTGGGCACGCTGGTGCACGCCTGCGGCCCGGTGCCGCTGCTTCGAGCCCTGCAGGAGAGGTGCGTCGACTGGCCCGCCGGCACCCTGGGCATCGAGCGGTTCGCCCCGGTCCGGCCAACCGCCGAGGCCGCGTTCTCCTGCCGGGAAGGCACCTGCGGCACCTGTGAGACGGACGTGCTGGACGGTACGCCGGACCACCGGGACTCAACTCTCGACGAGGACTAGTAGGGCTTGGTCATGTTCGCTTTGGGTGCGTGTCTACTGCTCTGTGAGCGTCGTTGGAATGGTGTGACACCTGAGGAGATGGCCTCGGTCCGGGAGGACTTGGCGGCGTTCACGGCGGAGTTGTTCGATGGGTTCTTCCGTGCGGATCAGCGGCGTTGGGGGCAGGCGTATGTGCGTGGGCTGCTGTTGGACGGGCGGCGTAAGTCGGTGGAGCCGATGGCGGCCCGTCTGGGCGAGGACGGCAACCGGCAGGCCCTGGCCCACTTCGTCACCTCCAGTCCGTGGGATCCCGCGCATGTGCGGGCCCGGCTGGCCTGGAGGATGCAGGACGTCATCGGTCCCGAAGCGCTGATCATCGACGACACCGGATTCCTCAAGGACGGGGATGCCTCGGCGTGTGTGTCGCGGCAGTACACCGGCACCGCGGGCAAGGTCACCAAATGCCAGGTGGGTGTGTCGCTGCACCTGGCCCGTGATCATGCCTCGGCCGCGGTGAACTGGCGGTTGTTCCTGCCCGCATCCTGGGATCCGGCCTCGCCGGAGGCTGATGTGGACAAGGTCGGCCGCCGCGGTCGCTGCGGGATTCCCGCCCAGGTGGGGCATGTGGAGAAGTGGCAGCTGGCCCTGGACATGATCGATGAGACGCGGTCCTGGGGTGTTGATGTTCCGCTTGTCGTCGCGGACGCCGGATACGGTGATGCCGCTGCCTTCCGCCTGGGGCTTGAGGAGCGCAACGTGCCCTATGTGGTGGGGATTTCCTCTCGCCACAGCGCCCGGCCCGCCGGCGCCCGGCCCGTCCAGCCCGCCTATGCGGGCACCGGCCGGCCACCGAAAATGCAGTACCCCGAGCCCGCGCAGACCGTGAAGGATCTGGTGATCGCGGCCGGGAAGGCGGCCGCACGACCGGTGTCCTGGCGGGAAGGCTCCCGGCCGGGCAAGAGCCAAAGTGGCTTCAAGCGCATGTATTCGCGGTTCGTCGCCCTGCGGATCCGCCCGGCCGGACGCGGCATCCGCAAGGCCGGCGACGATCCTGAACTGCCCGAGCGGTGGCTGCTGGCTGAATGGCCCGCCGACGAGAGTGAGCCGGTGCAGTTCTGGCTGTCCGACCTGCCCTCTGGGATGCCGCTGGCCACGCTGGTGCGGCTGGCCAAGCTCCGCTGGCGCATCGAGCACGACTACCGCGAGATGAAACAGGCCCTGGGACTGGCCCACTTCGAAGGCCGCACCTGGAACGGATGGCACCACCACGTCACCCTCGTCTCCGCCGCCCACGCCTTCTGCACCCTGCAACGACTGGCACGAGACCCAAAAGAACCGGTGCAGGTCTGAGCCTCTACCAGGTAGTCCGCGAACTGCAGACACTCCTCGCCACCTGGTCCGGAGCCTGCCCCACCTGCCACCGCAACATACCCACACCAATACGGACCTGACCAAGCCCTACTAGCGGGCCTCGGGCAACACCATGCTGATCTGCGTCTCGCGTTGCTGCGGCCCCCGGCTGGTGCTCGACCTCTGACGGGGAGGGCAGCCGCACGAGGACTCAGTCGTCGTTTCTGGTGTTCTCGCTCGGCAGGAACCTCTGGCGAGCCCAGAGGCTCAGCAGTGCCGTTCCGCCGACCAACAGCGGCACCGGGTCTCGGGCAGGCGGAGCCAGCACATATCCCAGCACCGTGGCCGTGCAGACCGTCAGGGGAATGAACGCCGCCGCACCCTCCATCCCCCATCGCAGCGCGGGCTGAGCGGTGCCCAGGGCGCTCGCCCCGCCGGGCGCCCAAGGGCCGACAGCGACCACCAGCAGTCCCGCGGTAGCGCAGGCGTCGACCAGCTGACAGGACATCACCTCGGGGCCGTGCGGGCCGACCGTCCACAGTCGCAGGGTGTCGCCGATCAGCATGAGGGACAGCCCGGCGATCCCGACCCACAAGGTGGCTCTCTGGTCGCTCCGTACGAGACGGCGCAGGGCGAACAGAAAACTGAGGAACACGACTTCCGCGGCCCACAGGACACCGACCATCCCCGTCCCCAGCCGCCAGCCGTCACCGGCCCCCCGCAGCAGTACCCATCCCGTCATGAACACGGCCCCGGCTGTGACGACCCCGTCGAGCACGCGCCGCAGCAACACGTGCCGACCTGTACCGGCATCGGCCGCGACCACCAGACCGGCCATCCCCAGGCCGACCGCCAGCGTCACTCCGGTGACCACCACCGAACCCAGCAACGATCGCGCGCCCCGTCCCGAAGCCGGAGGCTGAGCCGACAGCACGGTGACCGCTCCCCGGTACACACCTCCGGCTACCGCGGAACCCCCCAACAGCAGCAGACGCGTCCGCACCCGTCCGCTCGTTCCCCTCGCGCGGAGCATCAGGGAGACCGCTAACCCCCAACAACCGGTGGACGGCCCGAAAGTCACCATCCGCGCCGCCCCGCTACCGGCGGCCCACGACCCGCCGAACGTCAGCACTGTTCCCACGAGACATGCCACACCGACCGCGCCCCAGGTCCGTGCCCAGGTCCGATGGCAGCGGCCCGCCCGGAGCCTGAGCACGTCCGGCGACTTCCCCAACCCCGACATCAGGTGCACCTTTCCACCGGTCCCCCGCCCGCAGGGCCTCCCCCGCAGCCCCCGGATCCATTCAGAAACCGTAAAAGACCTGGCACCGGCCCCGAACGGAACCATCGGTTCATTCACTCGTACTGCGTAAAGGAGGAGAGATCACCGGCCCTACGCTTCGCGTTGCGGGTGTGTCAATTTAACGGCCCTGTCTCACATTCGGTGGTGACGGAGTGTGCTGTTATCCGAGGAGGATGCGGTGCCGGAGCAGGGTGAAGCCTGCTCGTCTGTGCATTTGGCGCGCGATCCGTTTGGTCTTGGTGTTGACGCCCTCGGTGGGGCCGTTGCTGTACGGAAGCGTGAGCCCGGCGATCACGGCGTCGATGTCCCGCTCCAGGCCCCGGGTGAAGGCGTGTAGGTGGGGCAGGTCGGCTGTTCGGACTTGGGCGATCCAGTGCGTGAGCGCATCGGCGTTGTCGGTGTGTGGCGTAAGGAGCGGGGCGAAGTCTCTGATATCTGAGGCCAGTTGGGTCATCTCGGGGCAGGCGGCGGTGAGCTTGGCCAGGAGTTCGTGCTGCTCGGGCTTGAGGTTGTCGGGTCTGGTCAGCAGCATCCGGGCGAGCCGGCGTGGCGAGATATGGCTGCGGTCGGCGTCCGCGCGGCCTTGGTTGATGTACTTGTGCAGAAGGTTCAGGCAGCCCGTGAAGCCGAGGGTCTTGATCTCTTCGAAGAGGTGCTGGACGGGGACGCCGGGGTCTTCACTTCGGCGTTTGCGCAGGTGCTCGCGGTAGGGATCGACCAGGCCGGCACGGAACTTGGGGACGCGGAGCATGCGCTCGGGCCGGTCGGCCCGGGCGTAGCGCTTGACGGTGTTCAGGGCCAGTTGCAGGCGGCGGGCGCATTCGAGCAGGCCCACGCCCTGCTCGAGCAGGCCATGAATCTGATGCCAGCGTTCGAGGGTGGTCTGAGCGCGGGGCCCGTCGTAGATCGGCGCGTCCAGTACGGTGGCCCAGCAGGTGCTGTGTGCTTTCACCTCGCTCAGGGCGGCTTCGCACAGGTTCTTCCATAAATGCCAGCGATCACCGACTTGCACCGCGTCAGGCAGAGCACGGCGGATGGCCTCGGCGTAGGTGGCTGAGCCGTCACGGCACACGACCTCGATGCCCGGATGTCCGCGCAGCCACGCTTCCAGCGTGTCGGCCGTGCGGTCGGGCAGCACGTCGATCCGCTCATGGGTCTCGGCGTCGATCACCACGGTGGCATAGCGGTGCCGCCGGCGCAGGGCGAAATCGTCGACGCCGATCACGCGGGGCACCCGCCCGGTGGGCAACGGGATGCGCAGCAGGGTGCGCAGGGCCGTGTGACGGGACAGGCCCACCGCGAGTATCGCCAGCAAACGTGATCCCGCCCGGCCCGCTAACTCTTTGACCACGGCCTTGACCTGCCTGGTCAGACGAGCGGTGCGTCGCTGGTATCGCTCCAGCACCCCGGGCACCTGTTCGCGGAAGGTGTGGCGGCAGCCTCGCGTGGGACACACCAGACGCCGCACTCGCACACGGACCACCACCCGTCGCCCGTCGACCGGAACGTCGGCCACCGTCCGCCAGTGATAGCCGTGCACCCGTCCCGACGAGGCCCCGCACACCGGGCAGACCGCGGTCTCCAGCGGCGTCCGGGCCCGCACCACGATCCGCTCACCCTCGTCCACCACATCCTCCATGACCAGCGGGGACAGACCCGAAAACACCGTCTGCACAAGCTCGTTGACACCCATCACATGAAGGTCAACGACCCTGACAACTCTCCGTCACCACCGAATGTGAGACAGGGCCGCTCGTTTGACAGACCCGGTGCCGGAACCGTCGGCTCCGATCGGCCCGGTGCACAGCGCGCATCGGCGCTGCGCCGGAGGGACAAGGTGCGAGAAGAACCCACCGACAGCGGCGATCCGCTCCAGCCCTGGCAGCGAGATGCCAGGGCGGAGCTCGTTGGGAAGGTCAGCCGGGACAGGGACCGCGGCCACCACCGCGGCAACGATCCACGCTGCTGGGACCTCCCTCAGGAGGCAGTCGTCCTGGTGGACGATGAAGGCGAGATCTGTGTACAGGCGCCGCCCGGCTGGCACGTGTGCCGTGCAAGTGTCCGCTCCGCAGTGTGGACATCCGGGCGTCTCCGGCAGCAGCGGTCGTTCTCGCAAGTAGCTCACACCAGTGCGGGTGAGATGACGGGCTGTCTCTCTCATGTGCAGGCCCACGTCAAGAACGTTCCCCGGGGTGAGCTTCGTGCCCTCTGCGACCAGCATGCGAACCCACAGGGGAGGCCGTGTTCTGGCGTACCGCACGGAATACGGGGCGGCGCAGTTGCCATGATGCTCGTCAGTTCGATCGCAGAGCAGGCACCGCACCTCGCGGTGAACCGGTAGCTTCCCGTACGCTCCCGGGGGATGGATCATGGATCTTCCCTCCTGAGCCACTCTGCTGCTCGGCTCGTCCACGGCTGCACGGTGAGGGCCAGTTCCCAGCCAGCCGAGGCGGCTACTGCAGCAGTAGCAAGCCACCGCATGATCGCGTGATCCTGGGATGCCGCCTCAGGCGGAGCAAGCAGCCCGACCGCGCCCACTCCGAGGGCGGTGACACCCAGGTTGTAGGCGGTGCCAGCACGGTTGGTCCACCGCAGCCATAGTTCGAAATTGCGTTGCTGCTCTTCTACCAGCACCTCCTGCTCGGGCGGGGTTTGGCCCTTCCACCAGTCGTAAAGTTCGGCCGGGCTGTACAGATGCCGCCGGGCGCGGAAAGCCAGCTGGATGCTGCCGATCAGGCAGATCGCAGCTGCCGTGAAACACAGGATGGCAGGACCAGGCCAACGGAACCGCGCCCCGTCCGCGGCGAGTACGCCAATGAGCGCCACTGCGGCTCCCGCCAGCAGCGGTGCCGCGATGAACTGCGCCTGCTCAGCAGCGTGCGGCTCGCCGATCAGTCTGGGACGTCCCCACTCGTCATCAGGAACCGCCATGCCCTTCCCTCATCCTCTTCAAGGACTGCATGCACCCACCTGTGCCTGCTTCGCGTTCTTCCCGGTTCTGGGCACGCCGCTTCCTCCGGCGCTGCCTGCAACGGTGTCGTCGTCTTGCTCAGCCTCGGCCCGGGAGGCGGGCGCGCCGGTGCATCTGGTCTTCCACCGTGCTCAAGGCACCCTGGCAGTGCGGGTACTCCCCTCCCTGGGGAACAAGGCGTTGTGTCTGCAGCAGGAAGGCACGCAGTTCTTGCCTCGACATGACGAGCAAGGCGTTGCCCTGCACTGAGCGCAGCTGCAGGAACGTGCACCGGTGATGTACGTCCGTGTCCGCGCCTTGGCTCCAGACGGCGACATCGCCGAGGCCTACCCGCTGCTCCAGGCCGTCGGTGAGGAGGTCGCGGGCCAGCCGCCAGATGGTCTCGCCGCGGCCGTCATGGAAGGCGGCGTGCACGGCGTAGGGGTCACTGGTCCGGTAGGTCAAAAGCCCGCGCAGGCGCAGGTTCTTGCTGTGACCTTCGGTGTAGAGCGCCATTATCAATTCGGCGTGCAGTTCCGGCTTTCCGTCGAGGCGGTACTGCCCGGAACCGGGCGGGTGTTCCCGGGGCCGCGCAGTGGACGGATGCACTGTCCGCGCCAGAGCCAGATCCCGACTCAAAGACGGCTCTCGGGATGCCGACGAACGCGGCCGGTCCGAAGTGTCGTGCCAGCAGCCCGGTGTCCATCCGTCCTCCACCGGCACGACGGCTGAGGGTTGCAGGGCGGCACCCGCACAAGCCGCCTCCATGCGTAGCCACGCGGGCGGGCTGTAGTGCGGTGTGGCGGTATCCCCACCACCCCGATGTGGAGAGTTCCCGCACCACCGCGGTGTCACGGCGGAGTCCCACCACTGGCCAACAATGTGTGCCGACAGCACGGTCGTCCCGGCGAGGGGCTCCAGCGTCAAACCCCACTCCATGCCCTCGCATACCGATGGCATCGACGGCCACGACAGGCAGGCTGCTGCCGCACAGGCGTCCGGGCTCCACACCGCCCCCAGGTCCGCAGGCCGGCCGAGGAGGGGCCTACCGTAGCGGATGTGGCCTGCCGCCTCATCGCCCCTTCCGCTCACCAAGTGGAGGCAGACAGCACGGAACACGGACTCCTCAAGCCGGCCGAAAGGTCGCCGCGCCATGAGGGCTGCGCAATAGTCCGCCCAGGACTGTTGTGCTGCATCCCGGCCTGCTAGCCAGACGCCGAAGGTGGCCGCGGCCATATCCGTGCTCCGACGGACCGCAGCTTCGAGGCAGTGCTCGGCATAGGTGCCGAACTCGGCGTAAGGAGACGCTGTCCGCCTGACACACCGGCTTCGACACTGGGCTTCCGCGAAGCGCTCCACCTGGTGAGGATCGCTCACTCCGTACACGCGCAGCAGCTCCTGGAGAACCGCCGCGCTGATACCGATGGATCCGTTTTCGATCCGGATGACTTTCGCCGGTGACCAGTCCAGAGCTTCGGCCGCCTGAACCTGCGTAAGGCCAGCCCTTTGCCGGGCCATCCTCAGGTGCTTCCTGAGTCGCAGATAGTGCACCGCATCGCGCGCCCGTGGCGATTGCGCCGCGGCGAGGCGCGGGGAAGGCCCCGGTTCAGCCATCGTCAAGCCGATACCCGGAAAGTCGACGAGGACGGTGCCGCCATCGGCCGCGTTCATGCCGTGCGTGGCCTGAACCGCTTCGCCCAACAGCTCGTTGAGGAGAAGGGATTTACCCGCAGAGTATTCCCCGACCACAGCAATGCTGATCCGGTTGTCACTCGAAGGACCTGCCATGTTGGGGGTGTGTCAATTTAACGGCTGATCTTGGTTGTTGAGTGGTCAGGTGTTGCTCGGGGTCAGGCGGCCCTCGAACGCGATCTGGAACGCGTTCAGGGGCGCTTTCCAGCGCATGGTCCACCGCTTGCGACCCTTCCCGGTCGGGTCCAGGCTCATCAGCGCCATATAGATGCACTTGAGGGCGGCGGCTTCGTTGGGGAAGTGTCCGCGGGCGCGGACGGCTCTGCGGATGCGAGCGTTGACGCTCTCGATCGCGTTGGTGCTGCAGATGACCTTGCGGATCTCGACGTCGAAGGAGAGGAACGGCACGAACTCGGCCCAGGCGTCCGACCACAGCTTCACGATCGCTGGATACTTCCGGCCCCACGCCTCCTGGAACTCCAGGAACCGCTCCGTAGCCGCGTCTTCGCTGGGCGCGGTGTAGACGGGCTTGAGAGCCTTGGCGATCTTGTCCCAGTCCTGACGGGCGGCGTATCGGAACGAGTTCCGCAGCAGATGAACCACACACGTCTGGACAATCGTGCGAGGCCAGACGGTCTCCACGGCCTCGGGAAGGCCCTTGAGCCCGTCGCAGACCAGCATCAACACGTCATCCAGGCCGCGGTTCTTCAGCTCGGTGAACACGTGCAGCCAGTACTTCGCGCCCTCACCGCCGTCGCCGGCCCAGATGCCGAGGATGTCGCGGGTGCCGTCCACGGTCACCGCCATCACGACGTAGACCGGACGGTTCGCGACCTTCCCGTCCCTGATCTTGACGTTGATGGCGTCCACGAACAGGACCGGATAGACGCGGTCGAGCGGCCGGTTCTGCCACTCGGCCATGCCCTCCATCACTTTGTCGGTGATGGTGGAGACCGTCTGTTTGGACACCTCGGCGCCGTACACCTCAGCGAGATGAGCCGATATCTCTCCGTGCGTAAGACCCTTCGCAGACAACGACAGCACCATCTCGTCGACACCGGTCAGAGGCCGCTGCCGCTTCCTGACGATCTGCGGCTCGAAGCTGCCGGCAGTGTCGCGAGGCACCTTCACTTCCACCGGCCCGACGTCGGTCAGCACGGTTTTGGCACGGGTGCCATTGCGGCTGTTGCCGTTGTTCTTCCCAGCCGGATCATGCTTCTCATAACCGAGGTGATCGGTGATCTCGCCTTCCAGGGCCGATTCCAGGACCCGCTTGGTCAGCTGCTGCAGCAGCCCACCCTGCCCGGTCAGCTGCAGCCCCTCCGACCGGGCCCGCTCCACCAGCATCGCGACCAGTTGCTCGTCGGACACAGGCTCAGGCTGCCCACACTGGGCACTCTCGACAGGCTCCACGGTCTCCAACTCCACGGCGGTGTCAGTCACTTGACGTCGCTCCCATGATCGTCGGATCCGCCGTTAGATTTACACTCCCTACGTCGTTGCCCGCGAAGGTCAGGAACAGCGGAGCCGGACCTGTGTCACGCCACCGGCTAGCGCTGCAGTGTCAGCACGCCCGGCCGGTACGGCAGGGTGCCGTAGTCCCCGCCGTCGGTGCGGGGGTCGCGCCCCTGGTAGAGGAACTGCAGATTGCAGGGGTCAATGGTCTTGGTCTGGTCGGGGTTGGTGCGAACCACATCGCCGTGGCTGATGTCCCTGGTCCAGGCCGTCGCGCCGCTGTTGGCACTGCCGGCGAAGGGGCTGGTCACGGTGTTGGCCTGCGGCTGCGGTGTCCAGGTGCCGTCGAGGCTGGTGGCCGTGAACGAGCGGAAGTAGCGACCATACCCGGTGTAATTCTGGGCCTCGACGATCATGAGGTACTGGTTCTGGCCCTTGACCTTGTAGACCTCCGGCGCCTCGAACAGGTTGAGCGCCGTGTCGCTCATGATCTTCGTGAACGAACCGAAGGTGCCCGGGAAGTTGCCGATGGGCATGCTGGCGCGGTAGATGCCGCCCTCGTCGTCGGCGAAGAACATGTACATGTTCGTGTCGTCGCCGATGAGGGTCACGTCGAGGGGGCCCCTCTTCCGGCGCGTGCCGTCGGGATCAATAACGTCCGGGAGGGTGGTCGTGAAGAGATCCTGCTGCGGGCCCCAGCCGTTGGGGTTGGTGGGGTCGCTAGAGGTGCGGTAGGAGAAGCTGTAGGGCCAGCCCCCGTTGTAGGCGAGCACCCAGATGTTCTTCGGGGCGAAGTAGAACAGCGTCGGCGCGATGCCGTCGAAGGGAATCTTGTTCTGGGTGGCGGTGGCCATGTCGGACCAGTTCGTGAAGGGGCTGAAGGTCGTCAATCCCCAGCGCCCATTCTCACCGGCGACGGTGTCGTGCGTCGTGGCATAGACGACGTGCTTGCCGTTGTGGACGACGCTGGTGAAGTCCTTGAGCGAGGCCCACCCCGCCTTCGACTGCGCCAGCGGGCCGGTCGAGGTCCAGCGGTAGGTCGACGGAAGAGCACACGTGTTGCCCGTCCCGGACAGGCCGGTCCACTTCTGGTTGGCGCCGCCGTGGCACGACCAGAGCTGCACTCCCGTGCCGTTGGCCTTGCCCCAGCCCGAGGCCTCCAGGCACAGCCCGGACCGCACGCCGACGACCGTGCCGTCGGGGTTCACCCGCCACTGCTGGTTGTCACTGCCGTTGCACGTCCAGATCTGCACCGGGGTCCCGGACATGGTGGCGCCGCCCCGGACATCTAGGCACTTGTTGCCGTACACGGTCAGCTGGTTGCTGTCCGACAACGTCCACTGCTGGTTGATACCGCCGTGGCAGTCCCAGATCTGCACGTTCGCGCCGTCGGCCTGGCTGAAGCCCGACACGTCGAGACACTTGCCGGAATCAACACCGCGCACGTCGCTGGTGGTGGCCGCCTGAGCCGGGCCGGCGACGAGCAGCGCCGCCAACGCGGCCAGGGCCGCGACCGCAGCGGCGAGCATCGCAGACGGATGTCTGCGGCTGAAACTGTGTCTGGGCATAAGGACCTCGTCATCCTTGAGCAAGCGACTCCGGTTTAGCCCGTCAGAGGCTGTCCGGAGGCGGTGTGGCACGACCCCGACTGCCCGATATGTCGAACAAGGGTCGAAGTGTCGAGCAACTGGATGATTAAGGTTCCGGTGATCAACGTCAATACCTCTCACGCGATTCGCGAGCAGAAACGTTCGCAGGCTGAAACCAGGCGGCTTCAAGTTCCCGTCGTGCAAGGGTCTTTGGCGTGAGGGGTAGGTAGCAGTGCGGGCGCGGGCTCGGCAAGGTCCGCACCGACCCGACGTGGGCGACCGCCCTGGTGAGGTCCCTGCTCGTCCTCACAAACCGCGACGTTTCCCGGTGACCGACGATCTTCACCGAAGTCATCCACCCACGACCAGGCCGACGCGCCCACCTCCGAGGAGACCGACTGGATGCAGATCGTCGAGTGGTACGACGAGCTGATGCGCCTGACCGACAGCCCGGTCGTCCGGCTCAACCGCGCGGTGGCCGTCGGCCTGGCCGACGGCCACCGCGCCGGCCTGGCGGCGCTCGCGGCGCTGGACGTCTCCTCCCCAAGCTCTTCGAGCAGGGGATATCCCATGCCCCGCCACGCCGCGGTGGCGGCGTACCTCCACGAGCGCGACGGCGACCTGGCGACGGCGGCTCGGCTGTACGCCGAGGCGGCCCACAAGGCACCCAACCTCGCCGAGCGCGACCACCTGACACGCCAGGCCCTCGGCTCAACGCCCGCCTGCCAAGGGTGTTCTCCTGGGCGTGGTGATGCGGCGTGGCCGGGTCGTCGGGTGCTCCGGCCACCACGCTCCGGCCGGCCGGTGGGGCCTGGGCCGCGCCGCCGCCCGTCGCGGTGGCGGCGGCCGCCGTCTGTCTTTTCCTGTGCTTCCTGTGCGGCCGCTCGGCCACCGCGGGGCGGTGTGCGGCCGGAAGCATGTGATGGTTCGCGCCGTCGAGGTGGAAAGGGAGCCCGGGCGTGTCACCGGGTCACGGGGTCCGGTGAGACGGTGCGACCGCGTCTCGGCGAAAAACGATTGAGATGGCAACCTTTCCGCTCCGACTGGCCACTTAGGGGTGTACCGACGAGGGCGAGCCGTGGTCAGCGGCGCTACGCCCTCTGTTTCAACACCCGATCGGAGCACTACGTGTCACCAGACGACCCGAGATCCGCCGAGCAGCCGATGCCTCGGGGTCGCACGCCCCGCCGCCGTAGCCGGATGCTCCGGCGTTGTGTCGTGGGGGCGGCGGCGGTGCTCGCCGCCTCGGCCGGTGTCGGCGCCCTGGCGCCCAGCGCAGGCGCCGCGCCGACCGTCGGCATCCGTGTGGATGCCGGTACCTCCTTGGGCACGGTGCCCAGCAGTGCTTTCGGCCTCAACACGGGCTACGGCGACGAGCACATGGGGAGCGCCAAGGCGACATCGCTGATGAAGGCCGCGGGAGTTCGGCAGCTGCGCTATCCCGGTGGCTCCGGCGCGGACGACTACCACTGGAAGACCCATACCTACGGCGACGGCAAGGGCTGGATCCCCTCCAACACCGACTTCGACCACTTCATGGCCATCGCGAAGAAGGTCGGCGCCCAGCCGATCCTGACCGCGAACTACGGTTCCGGCACCCCCAAGGAGGCCGCCGACTGGGTCAAGTACGCTAACGTCGACAAGGGTTACGGCGTGAAGTACTGGGAGATCGGCAACGAGGTCTACGGCAACGGGCACTACGGCGACGGCAAGGGCTGGGAAACTGACAACCACGCCGACAAGAGCCCGAAGGAGTACGGGAAGAACCTCGTCGCCTACTCGAAGGCGATGAAGGCCGTGGACCCGAAGGTGAAGATCGGAGCGGTGCTCACCACCCCCGGCTTCTGGCCGGATGCGGAGAAGGCTCCCGGTGACACCGCCGACTGGAACAACACGGTGCTCTCCATCGCGGGACGCTCGATCGACTTCGTCATCGTCCACTGGTATCCGGGCGGCACCACCACTGCCGACCTGCTGAACACCCCCTCCCAGATCGCCGGTGTCAGGTCCTCGCTGCGCTCGCTGATCGCCAAGTACGCGGGCTCGAACGCCGCTTCGGTGGAGATCGCGGTCACCGAGACCGACGCCGTCGGCTCGCCCGCCTTGACCAGCCAGGCCGCGGCCCTGTTCGCGCCGGACACCTACATGACCTGGTTCGAGCAGGGTGCCACCCACGTGGACTGGTGGAACCTGCGCAACGGCTCGGGCGAAGCTCCCACCACCGTCCACGGCGAGACCGACTACCAGGACGGGGGCATTCTCTCCGCCGGAACCTGCGCCGGGGGGAAGTGCGAACCGCCGCGCGACACGCCCTTCCCCACCTACTGGGGTATCCGCTCGCTGACCGCACTGGCGAAGCCTGGCGACACCATGGTCAAGTCGTCCTCGCGCAACTCGTCGGTCGCCGTGCACGCGGTGCGGAGCAGCAAGGGCGGTCTGAACGTCATGCTGATCAACAAGAGCCCGAAGGACGCGGCGCAGGTGTCGCTCTCGTACGCCGGATTCACCCCGGCCGCAGGGGCGGTCACGACCGTTTCGTATGCCAAGGGAGACACCTCCCTGACGACGGCGAAGCGGGGCACGGCGGGCGCACAGAAGCTGCCGCCGTACTCGATCACGACTCTTCAGCTGAAGCCCGCGTCGGGGACCGCCGGCGCTGACAAGCCGTCGCCCGCCCCCACGCCGACCGCCGCCGCGCCGCTCGTCTCCGCCGCCGGCAAGACCGGCAGCCGTGCGCAGGCGGAGAACGGCGCGCCCGTCGGCCGGCCGTCTCCGAGCGGCAGCAGCAGCAACACGTTCGGCCCCCTGGCTTCCACCGGGGCGAGCACCGCTGTCACGTACAGCGCCATCGGTGGCCTGCTGGTCATCGTCGCCGGCGGCGTGCTGGTACTTCGCGGACGTCGCCGCAGGGCTGTGCACGGGAAGTGAGACCGCGTGAGTGACTGACGGCCCGGCAGCAACGCCACCCACCCGTGGCGTGCGCGCCGGGCCGTCGGCCTCCGCGCCGGCGTCGGCGGTCAGGATACAAACAAGGCCCGGGTCGTTGCCCTGGACCTGGCCTGCCTCGGCACCGGTCCCGACCCGTGGGGCGGCCCACGGGCCGCGTTCCGGGCCACCGTGGAACTGCCGCGCGAGGACTTCGCGATGAACTACAACCAGGTCGTCCAGGTCGGCATGGCCGCCATCGGCACCACGCTCCGCGTCGGGATCGACCTCCAGGCCGTCCAGGGCGAACAGCTTCCGCCGCTCGCCTGACGGCGGAGACGGCTCGGCCCCCTGCCTCACTCGGGAAGCAGGGGGCTGAGCCGTCCGTGGCCGGTGCCTCCTGGCGGCTGAGCAGGATGTCGACACCGTCCTGGCTGCCGTACAGCGTGATATCGGGAGGAGTCCGGCGGCTGCGGCGGGCCGGTCGACGTCAAGCCGCGCGGCATCGCCTCCCGCGGTAACGGCGGCCGCGCCGACACTCAGAAGTTGCCGCCAGGCCGCGGTCCAGCCCAGTACCCGCCGTCCAGGCGAAGGCAGCGTGACGTGAACCGGTCCGGACACGCCGCGTCGTGACCGGGCCGCTACCCCGATATCCTGGGCACGCAAGGCCTGGATGAACCAGTCGAGTACCGGTGCCAGGTTTTCCGGGGGCGACCAGCTGTTGATCACTGCGAGGAGCTGAGGTACCGCTCCCGGTCAAGGTTGTTCGCGGACCTCGTGCCCGTGGGCAGCTGGCCCAGACCTGGCCTCGCAGGTTGTCCGGCGGCACGTACTCCGGCTGGGCGAGCGGGTGCCGGTCGGGCACGGCCAGCAGGGCGTTCTCGTGGACCAGGCTTGTGGTGCGGAGCCCGGTGGGACGCGGGCGGGCCAGTGCGTCCACTGCCCGGCCAGTCCACAGGATTTGATAATGCCTCGCTTTTTTGGCGGGGCTGGGCCGCCTCTGGGCCAAATCGCCAGGGCATGGTGGACGACGTCATCGACTTGATCCACCAGGCCGACCAGCCGGGCACCAGCGGCGTTCGGCCACGGCTTCCTCGAATGCGGGATCGTCATCGCATCCTGCCGGACTGCGCACGGATGTCAGGTACGGATCAGTGCACGCTTGCCCGTTACGCCGCCATGCGCCAGCGGGGGAGAACCACGAAAGGGAGGAACCCCGGCCGACGCGCGGCTGGGGTTCCTCGAGGCGGTGAGTATCGGTCAGCGGGTGGAGTCGCCCACGCCGTAGACAGCTCGTCCACGCGTCGGCGGACCGCACCACATCGCGATCACCGTGATCAGGCGGGTCAGCGCTGCAGGGTGAGCAGGCCCGGCCGGTACGGCAGTTGCATGTACTCGGTGCCCGGCGGGACGTCCTTGAGGAGGCCCTGGTAGAGGAACTGCAGGTTGCAGGGGTCGATGGTCATGGTCTGGTCGGGGTTGTTGCGGATCAGGTCACCGTGGCTGACGCCCTGGGCCCAGGTGGAACCGCTGTTGGCCTGGCCCGCGAAGGGGCTGCTCTCGCTGCCGGCCTGGACGGTCCACGGACCGTCCAGGCTGGAGGCGGTGAACGAGCGGAAGTAGCGGTTCGTACCCGACGCCTCAACGATCATGAGGTACTGGTTCCGGCCCTGGACCTTGTAGACCTCCGGCGCCTCGAACAGAAAGTCCGTTTCGTCGCTCATAACCGTCGTGTACGAGGAGCCGAAGCTGCTGGGGAAGTTCGCGAGCGGCATGCTCGTCCGGTAGATCTTGCCGTTGTCACCGGCGAAGAACATGTACATGTTCTGGTTGTCGGCGATCAGGGTCGCGTCGAGCGGGGCGTCGTGCTTGTTCGGATCGGGGTTCGGGGGGAGGGTGCCGGTGAACAGCGACTGCGGGGCGGACCAGCTGTTGGGGTCGGTGGGGTCGCTGGACGTGCTGTAGAGGAACGCCGGCCACTGGTACACCATCACCCAGATGTTCTTGGTCGAGAGGTAGAACAGTTCGGGCGCCACCGCGGTGTGGTTCGTCTTGGTCTGGGTGGCCGCCCCCATGTCCGACCAGTTCGTGAAGGGACTGAACATCGTCGAGCCCCACCCGCTTTCGTTGGCGGTGGTCGCGTAGACCACGTGCCTGCCGTTGTACTTCACGGTGGCGAAGTCCTTCACCGCGGACTGCCCGTTCGCCGGCTGCGCCAGCGGGCCGGTCGAGGTCCAGCGGTACGTCGACGGAAGAGCACACGCGTTGCTCACCCCGGACAGGCCGGTCCACTTCTGGTTGGCACCGCCGTGGCACGACCAGATCTGCACCCCCGTGCCGTTGGCCTTGCCCCAGCCCGAGACCTCCAGGCACAGCCCGGACCGCACGCCGACGACCGTGCCGTCGGGGTTCACCCGCCACTGCTGGTTGTCACTGCCGTTGCACGTCCAGATCTGCACCGGGGCCCCGGCCGTGGTGGCGCCGCCCCGGACATCCAGGCACTTGTTGCCGTACACGGTCAGCTGGTCGCTGTCCGTCAACGTCCACTGCTGGTTGACTCCACCGTGGCAGTCCCAGATGTGCACGTTCGCGCCGTCGGTCTGACTGAAGCCCGACACGTCGAGACACCGGCCGGAATCAACACCGCGCAAGTCGCCGGTGGTGGCCGCCTGAGCCGGGCTGGCGACGAGCAGCGCCGCCAACGCGGCCAGGGCCGCGACCGCGGCGGCGAGCATCGCAGACGGATGTCTGCGGGTGAAGCTGTGTCTGGGCATAGGGACCTCGTCATCCTTGAGCAGGCGATTCCGGTTTGGCCCGTCGGGGGCTGTCCGGAGGCGGTGTGACACAACCGCCTGTCCGATATGTCGAACAAGGGTCGAAGTGTCGGGCAACTGGATGATTAAGGTTCCGGTGATCAACGTCAATACGTCTCGCACGATTCGCGGGCAGAAACGTTCGCAGGCTGAAACCAGGCGGCTTCAAGTCCCGTGGTTGCGAACCGGGCCCTGGCTCCGTCGTCGAAGCTGGCCGCCGCGGACCGGGTCACGCACGACGTGCATGTCGAGGGCCTGCCGGCCAACGGCGACGACGCATGCTACCGGGCGATGGACTGGCTCCACGAGGTGACCGACGACCCGGAGAAGCGGGTGTTCGACGAGGTCGCGAACTCCTCATCCTCGAGGTCGATCTGCTGTTCTTCGACACCACCAGCACCTACTTCGAGCTGGAGGGGCCGGATGGGTCCGTCGCCCGCGACGACAAGGGCCCCGCCTCCTGACGGATGACCGCCCATTCGCTGAAGAGGACGGCGAGCCCGCGGATCAGGCCGGGTTCCGCACCTTCGGCAAGTCGAAGCACTCCCGCGATGACCTGCCGCAGATCGTGATCGGTATGGCCGTCATAAGGGACGGGATCCGGTCCGCGTCTGGTCCTGGCCCGGCAACACCGGCCGGGCCGGGACGGTGACCTGGCGCAAGGGCTCGAAAGCCTCCATGGCCTCCCGTTTCGTGTTCCTGCGGGTCCGGCTCGCGGGGTGGCGGCCGAAGCCTGCCGCAGATGGTGTCATCGGACTCGTCCACCTGATCGCCCAGTGGCCCGAGGACGAGGCAGATGCAGAGCCAGTGAAGTACTGGATCTCGAACCTGCCCGGGGCTTACAGCTGACCCGACGAGGCGTCAGTTCTCCGTGTGTTCGCTTCCTTCTGCGCGGGCTGCGCGGGCGCGCTGTGCGCGGAGCTCCACGGCGTCGAGGAGCAGGCCGAGCGCGGTCTCGAACTGGTCCTCTTCGTCGATTTCCGCGAGATGGGGGGCGACCTGTGCCAGGTTCGGGTACCGCTGTGGCGAGGCCGTCAGGTACTCGCGGCGCCAGGCCAGCCGGTCGCCTTCCTGAGCGGCCTTGTCCAGCACGTTGAAGGAAGCCTCGAAGGCGCCGGCGGCGAGTGCCGTATCGGCCAGGACCCGGTAGTACGAGGCCGCTTCGCGTCCCTGGAGGCCGGCCTGGAGCAGGGCGCCGATGACCACGTCGGCGCCCTGGAACTCCGGCTCGCGCCGCGAGGTGCGGGCCGCGACCAGGACGGCCACACCCGGGTGCTGCAGGCATGCGGCGCGGATCCGTCGGGCGAGCGACGCGAGGGTTTCGCGCCAGCTTTCCGACGGTGCGAAGTCGTGCAGGGCGTCGCTGACCAGCCGGGCGGCCAGGCCGAGCAGCAGCTCGTCCTTACCGCGGAAGTGCCGCAGGACGGCTGTGTGGTCGGCGCCCAGTTCGGTGCCCAGCCGGCGGAAGGTGAGCGCCTGCGGACCGTCTCTCTCGATCACGGCCCTTGCGGTGTCCAGGATCAGATCCGGGGTGAGGAAGGATGCCGGACGCTGCTTCCGTCCTACGGGAGTGGCTCCTGCCGATTTGGTCTTCGCGCGTGTCATGACTGCCATCTTATCGACGGCGTTGTCAACGGTGGTTCTCCTGCAGGTGGTCGGCCACCGCCCGCAGTGCCGTGACGGACTCCGCGTCACGCGAGGGGTCGTCCGCCGTCGGCCACGCGCTGGTCTTGACGATCACCACGTCGGCCTCCGGGTCCACATACAGGTACTGGCCGTGGATCCCCACCCCGGTGAACGGACGTCGCTCGCCGCCGAGTGTCCACCACTTGTTGCTGTACCCGTAATGCGGGTAGCCGCTGGGACCCAGCGCGCCGACCTCCAGGTGCGCCACCCCTCGACCCCGACTGCGCGCCACCCATTCCCCGGGCACGATGCGCTGCCCGTTCAGCTCCCCGCCACGGGACATCAGCAGCCCCAGCCGGGCCATGTCGCGGGCGGTGGCATTGAGCGAGCCGCCGCCGATCGCGGTACGCGGACGCCCCCGGGTGAGCCAGTAGTACGCGTCGTGCTCAGCGCCGATACGGCTCCAGAGGCGCTCCGTGGCGTACTGCGCGAGGGAGCGGCCGGTGGCGGACTCCAGCACCCATCCCAGGACCTGGGAGTCGATCGTCGAGTAGCTGAACTGCGTGCCGGCCTCGGTCGAACGCTCGGCCGAGGACACGACCTCGTACAGCGAGCCACCCCCTGTGGCGGCCTCGGCGAACCGGTTGATCAGACTGTCCCGAACGGTGTAGTCCTCCACCAGGTCACCCACCCCGCTGCTCATGTCGAGCAGATGCTCGATGGTCACCCCGTCGAAGGCGGAGCCCACCAGCTCCCTGCAGTACACCGTCACCGGATCGGTCACATCCTTGATCGCCCCCTCGTCGAGGGCGATCCCGATCAGCATCGACGTCACCGACTTGGTCATCGAGAACATCTGGAACCGTACGTCGTCGCCGGCGAAGTACCCCGGATACGACTCGTGGACGATCTCGCCGCCATGCAGCACGACGAAGGAGGTGGTGTTCGTTCGAGCATGCAGTTCGGCAAGGCTCCGCTCCCGCCCCTCGAAGCCGTAGGCCACTTCCAGGGGGCGCGGTCGCCGGGGCAGGGGGAACATATTCCCGCCGCGGCGGACGTCTTCGGTGGGCATGAGGAGATTCATGTGAGTGAACGTCCACTCATTGACCGGGCGGCGGGTCATCACCTCGTCCTGGTGGCGCCACAGCCACACTGCCCCGGCGCCCGCCGCGGCGGCTCCCAGCAGCCATCCACCCACTTCATTGCGCATTACTGAGCCCCTTCATCGCATGGACATGTCGAGCTTCGGCGACCTCACTCTGGCTTGCCGATCCATCGATGTCAACAACGGTGCTAACGTTGGTGTCATCATGGGTGTCACCACTGTTGACAGGCCTTTGGGCGAGTGGTCATGCTGGGGGTCGTTACCCCTCTCCGACACTCACGAAGGACAGCACATGACAGCCACCCGACTGCCCACCGCGCGCCGCCTGCTCGGGAAGCTGCCCTTCGTCGACCCGGGCCGGCCTCCGCTGCCCGCGAGAACCGCGTTCCTGACCGGTGCCAGTTCGGGCATCGGCAAGGCGCTCGCAGCCGAGCTGTGCGTCCGCGGCTACGACGTGTACCTCACCGCGCGCAGAATCGAGCTCCTGGAAGAACTGCGGGCACAGCTCACCGCCGCCTTCCCGCAGCGTTCGGTGACCGTGGCCGCCCTCGATGTGACCGAGCATGAGGCCGTGGCGCGGACGATCGACGACGCGGCCCGGCAGTTCGGTGGACTCGGAATGGTCATCGCCAACGCGGGGGTCGACATGGGGGGCAACATCGGGGAGGGCCGCTTCGAGGCGCACCGCGCGGTGGTCGAGGTCAATCTGCTGGGTGCGATGGCGACCATCGACGCGGCCGTCGCACACTTCCGCGGCACGGGCGGCGGGCAGGTGGTGGGCTTTTCCTCCGTCGTGGCCGGGGCGGGCCTGCCGGGCGGGGCGCCGTACTGCGCCTCCAAGGCAGGGATCACGAGGTACCTTCAGTCGCTGCGAGGCGAGCTGTGGAACAGCGGCATCACCGTGACCACGGTCGCCCCCGGCTACATCGACACCCCGATCAACGAAGCCCTGGGCGACAAACGGCCGTTCCTCATCGACACCCGCACGGGCGCCCGCAAGATCATGGACCGCATCGAGTCCGGCGCCGTCCACGCGACAGTGCCCCGAGTGCCCTGGACCGTCGTCGAATACCTGCTGGCCCGGCTCCCGCCCCGTCTGCTGCGGAAGGTCAATGCCTGACCGCCCAGGCCCGGGTACCACTCACGCGCCGGTGCCGAGCCGGCATCACCCGGTGACCGTCGGGCCGGGCCAAGCCTTCGGCGCACACCGCACACCCGGCCCTGGTGCCACCCGGCATCTGCCCGCTCCCGAGCCTCGGCCGGTTCCCTATGCCCGGAGGCTCCCTTCGCCGCTCCAGTACTGGACACGGCACCCGACCGCCTACCAGTTCTGAGGTTCGGCGATGCTCCCCTTCCCTCCCGCTCCCACACCCGCCTGCCAGGCGGCCCTCCGTGCAAAGGGCATTCAGTGAAAACGAACAGCGACAGCGCGCTGACGTTCACCGTCGCCGCTGCCCTGATCGCCGGAGTCACGCTCGGCAGCAGCGGCAGTAACGTGATGCCCGTCTTCGTGGACGACTTCGCCGACCGCTTCGACCTGCCCAGCACCAGCGCCGGACTCGTCGCCGCCAGCCAGCTGACGGCGGTCGCGATCACCACCCTCCTGCTCGCCAACCGCGCCGCCCGCCCCGGACGCGTCCGGATGGCCCGCCAGGGGCTGGCCGTGGCCGCCGCGGGATTCATCGGCGCCGCCATCGCTTTCGACATGCTGACGCTGATCGTGGCCAGTCTGCTGCTCGGCGCCGGACTCGGAGCCGTCTACGCCGCCTCCACCGCCGCCCTGGCCGGCGTCGGCGACGACGCCGACAAGACCTCCTCGATCGCCATCACCGGAGCGCTGTTCGCGAGTGCCCTGCTGCTCCTCGCCGTCCCAGCCGTCAACGAGTCCGCAGGCGGGGGAACCGGCTTCTTCCTGCTGGCCGTGTGCTGCCTGCCTGGCTGGTTCCTGGTGGGCCACCTCCCCGACGGCTCGGGCCCGGCGGGCAGTCCTTCCGCGACCGCCCCCGACGCAGCCTCCCGGTCGGCCCGTCCCTCCGCCGTGCTACTGGTCGGCGCGGGCCTCCTGATGGCCGTCACGCAGGGAATCTGGTCCTACGCCTCCGTCCTGGGGCGCGGCCACACCGGCATGTCTGCCTCTGTGCTCTCCGCCGTCCTGGCCCTCTCCAGCGTCGTCGCACTCGCCGGAGCCGTAGCCGGACCGCTCGCCGTGAAGCGTTTCGGCCGCCTGCGCTCGATGACCGGGTTCGTCGTCGTCGAAGCGTTCAGCACGGGGCTCCTCATCGTCACCCACAGCCCCACCCTGTTCATCGCCACCGCCGTCATCTGGCAGACGTGCTGGCTGGCCGTCCTGGTCCAGATACTCGCCGCCGCCTCGGTCATCGACTCCACCGGACGGTGGGTGGCCGCCCTCAGCGGCGCCGGAGCACTCGGCGGAGGCATCGGCCCCCTGGCCGTCGGCGCGATCATGGACAACATGGGCGTCGGCGTCCTGAGCATCCTCCTCACCGCGGGAACGCTCATCGCCGCACTCCCCCTCCTCAAGATGACCGACGCGGCAGCAGACACCGCATCCGCCTCACCCCACGCGCAGGCCACGCCCATCGCGAGGACGACCACCGAGAAACCAACCTCACCAGCGGAATGAAACACCCGCCCCACGTGCGTCCACGGCGGCTGAATCCTGACCGGTGTGCTTCAAACGCCAGGCGGGATACTGCGGAGCCAGGACTGACGCTCCCAGGCCCACCACCCGGTCGTGAGAACGGCGAGCGGCCAGCTCGGTGCGGCGGTCATGCCCGTCAGGGAGCACGCGTGTCGGCGTACACAGTTACGTCCCCACCTTCGTACGGATGAATAGGGACGGCACTGTCACGTTGACTGGCCGGGTGGGATGATCTTCTGGTTGGTCATGCTGGGAGGGGTGGTCCGTGGACAGCGCGCCGCCGTCGTACAAGGGGCACCGGTACCCGGTGGGGATCATCGCGCACTGCGTGTGGCTGTACTTCCGCTTCCCGCTGTCGTTCCGCGAGGTCGAGGAGCTGATGCGCGAGCGCGGCGTGCTCGTCTCCCACGAGACGGTCCGCCGCTGGTGTACGAAGTTCGGGCAGGCCTACGCCAACGGCCTGCGCCGCCGGCGTGTGCAGCCGGGCGACAAGTGGCACCTGGACGAGGTCTTCCTCAGGATCAACGGAGAGCAGAAGTACCTGTGGTGGGCCGTCGACGCCGATGGCAACGTGCTCGACATTTTGGTCCAGAACCGGCGGGACACCGCTGCGGCCAGGCGGTTCTTCCGCAAACTGCTCAAGAAGACCTGCTCGGTGCCGAGGGTGGTCGTCACCGACAAGCTGCGCTCCTACGGCGCGGCCCACCGCGAGGTCAGGCCCTCCGTAGAACACCGCGCCCACAAGGGCCTGAACAACCGGGCCGAGAACAGTCATCAGCCGACGAGGCAGCGCGAACGCGCGATGAAGGGCTTCCGCAGTACCGGCGGGGCCCAGCGGTTCCTGTCCGCGTTCAGCGGCATCTCACCGCACTTCCGACCACGCCGCCACCTGATGACCGCCACCGAATACCGCGCCGAGATGACCACCCGCTTCGCCATCTGGGACCAGGCCACCGGCGCCACCGACCAGGCCGCCGGAGCCTGAGCACCAGCCCGAACCCGGCCCCCACCACGCCCCGACGCGCCGTCAGAGGCACACGCAGCCAACAACGTGACAGCGCCGTCGGTCAGGTTCCCCGACCACCCCTGCCGCACGTTCGTCGATCAGGCGGCCTGCTTCGCCGCCGCCCGTCCCGCCGCTCGCCCGGAGAAGAGGCAGCCGCCGAGGAAAGTGCCCTCCAGGGCGTTGTAGCCGTGAACGCCTCCGCCTCCGAAGCCGGCGACCTCGCCCGCCGCGTAGAGACCGTCGATCGGGGTGCCGTCGACGCCCAGGGCACGGGAGTCGAGGTCGGTCTGGATGCCGCCGAGGGTCTTGCGGGTGAGAACGTGGAGCTTGACGCCGATGAGCGGGCCGGCCGCAGGGTCGAGGATGCGGTGCGGGGTCGCGACGCGGCCGAGGCGGTCGCCGATGTAGCGGCGGGCGTTGCGGATGCCCTGGATCTGGGAGTCCTTGCTGTAGGGGTTGGCGATCTGCATGTCGCGGGCCTCGATCTGGCGGCGCAGCTCCTCCGCGTCGAGCAGCGGCTTGTCCGTCAACTCGTTCATCCTGGTGACGAGTTGCTCCAGGGTGGGCGCGGTCACGAAGTCGGCGCCCTTGCGCAGGAACGCATCCACCGGGCCGGGGGCACCCTTGCCCAGCAGACGGTCGCGCAGGACGGCACCCTTGTCCTTGGCCGTGATGTCGGGATTCTGCTCGGAGCCCGACAGCGCGAACTCCTTCTCGATGATCTTCTGGGTGAGGATGAACCAGGAGTGGTCGTACCCGGCGACGTCCCCGGTGGTGCGTAGGCACTTGAGGGTGCTGAGCGTGTCGTAGCCCGGCAGGCAGGGGTCGGGCAGGCGGCGGCCGAGGGCGTCGAACCAGAGGGAGGACGGGCCGGGCAGGATGCGTATGGCGTGGCCGGGCCAGATCGGGTCCCAGTTCTGGATGCCCTCGGTGTAGTGCCACATGCGGTCGCGGTTGACCAGGCGGACGCCCGCCTCGGCGCTGATGTCGAGCATGCGGCCGTCGACGTATGCGGGTACGCCGGTGACCATGTTCGTGGGCGGGGTGCCGAGGCGCTCGGGCCAGTAGCGGCGGACCATGTCGTGGTTGGCGCCGATGCCGCCGGTGGTGACGATGACGGCTTGGGCGGTGAGTTCGAAGTCGCCGATGCGGTCGCGGTTGGAGGAGACGCCCCGGGGCGAGCGGTCTTCGGCGAGCACCGTGCCGCGCACCCCGCGCGCGGAGCCTTCCTCGATCACCAGCTGGTCGACCTGGTGGCGGTGGTAGAAGGTGAGCAGCCCATCGCGGGCGGCCTGCTTGGCATGGTCGACGAACGGCTCCACGACGCCGGTGCCGGTGCCCCAGGGGACATGGAAGCGGGGCACGGAGTTGCCGTGCCCGTCCGCCCGCAGGTCACCCCGCTCGGCCCAGCCCACCGTCGGCAGCAGCTTGATGCCGTGCCCGTCCAGCCAGAACCGCTTTTCCCCCGCCGCGAACTCCACGTACGCGCGCGCCCAGCGCACCGCCCAGGAGTCCTCGTCGTCGACCCGGTCGAACTGCGCGCTGCCCTGCCAGTCGTTCCAGGCCAGGTCGAAGGAGTCCTTGATGCCCAGGCGCCGCTGCTCCGGGGAGTCGACGAGGAAGAGTCCGCCGAAGGACCAGAACGCCTGACCGCCGAGGTTGGCGGCGTTCTCCTGGTCGACCAGCGCGACCCTGCGGCCCCGGCTGGTGAGCTCGTGCGCGGCGACCAGGCCCGCGAGGCCCGCTCCGACGACGATGACGTCCGCATCCATGGCGACCGATGCCTTTCTTGTTGGAGGACTCGTTGGGGAACTCACGGCGGGGTGCCGCTGCCGTTGGTCAGCAGCGCGTTGAGTAGCTATGGGAGCCAGACGCGGGCGCTGTCGACGTCCTGGGCAGTTCAGTGCCGCTCATCGGTCACCGTTCCTGTGATCCGCGAGCGCCTTCACCGTGCGTCCGTCCGAGGCGGGTCTGCGGCACAGCTCTTCTTGGATTGCTGTCATGGCTGTCCTTCGTGGAGTGCCAGAGAGGGGGTCCAACGACACCGCCGTCATCATGACCACTCACCCAAAGTCATGTCAACACTGGTGACATCGTTGCTGACACCATCGTTACTACCACTGTTGACACCGATGGAGTGGCGAGTCGGCGTGAGTGCGCCCCGGTTCCTCAAGCCGAACGTGTTGTGGCGTCTCACATGACACACTGGAGGGCTTCTGGAGTGAGGTGGCCGAGGGTGGGATACCCGTCGATGGCCATGATCAGGTCGGCTTCGGCGAGCGGCGAGCTGATCACGGGTACGCGAGGCGGGTGAGAAACCATCTGCACGTTCACGGTCATGCCCGACCGCGCAGACTCCGATGACGTCCCGCATCCCTCAACGCCCTGTTTCCAAGCAGCCCGATGCGTCGCGGACACCCACGCGACGCATCGGCGCAGGCCAGAGCCGATCTGTTCGTTTCGACAGTCGGTAAAGAACGGTTCCTCAGTGAGCGCCGCACGTCACTGCCGGACATCGACCTGGACGTGGAGTCCGAGCGTCGTCTGGAGGTGTACGACGCGATCATCAAGCGGTTCGGACGGGAGCGAACGGCGGTCACCGGCATGCCCGAGACCTACCGGGCGCGGCACGCCCTCAGGGACAGTGGACTTGCCCTCGGGATTCCGCCCCAGGTCGTCGGCGAGATCGCCAAGAGCTTTCCGCACATTCGTGCCCGGGACATCCGCGGCGCCCTGGCCGAACTCCCGGAGTTGCGGCAACTCGCCGCCCAGGCAGAGAAGTTCGGGCCGCTATGGGAGCTCGCCGAAGGCTTGGACGCGCTGCCGCGCGGCTACGCCATGCACCCCTGCGGGGTGATCCTGTCCGATGCGTCCCTCCTGGACAGACTGCCGGTGCAGCCGACTCCCGCCGGGTACGCGATGGTGCAGGCCGACAAGGACGACATCGAACTCGGAGGCTACGGCCTGCTGAAGCTGGACGTCTTGGGCGTCCGCATGCAGAGTGCGATGGCGCACGCGGTCGCGGAGATCCGTCGTACAACCGGCCGGGTCCTCGACCTCGACAACCCCGATCACGTCGACCTGAACGACCGACTGGCCTTCGAACTCATCCAGGCGTCCGATTCGGTGGGTTTGTTCCAATTGGAGTCGCCTGGTCAGCAAGATCTTTTGGGGCGGCTGCAGCCGCGACACATGCAGGACGTCATCGCCGACATCTCGCTTTTCCGGCCCGGCCCGGTCAGCGGGGGCATGCCTGCGATCTTCATCGCGGCCCGGCACGGCGCCGCACCGCAGTACGCGCACCCGGACCTGGAACCGATCCTGTCCGATACGTACGGCGTAGTGATCTGGCACGAGCAGATCATCGCGATCCTGTCGAAGCTGACGGGCTGCGATCGCGCGGCGGGCGACGTTGCCCGCCGCGCCCTCGCCGACCCCGACCGCCTGCCCAAGGTGGAGGCGTGGTTCCGCCGTACGGCCTGCGAGCGCGGCTACAGCAAGAACGTGCTGGACGAGGTGTGGGAGACCGTCGCCTCGTTCGGTGCGTACGGCTTCTGTAGGGCACACGCCGTTGCCTTCGCCGTGCCCGCCCTGCAGTCCGCGGTCCTCAAGGCCCGGTACCCGGCATTCCTGTACGCCGGACTTCTTGAGCACGACCCGGGGATGTGGCCGCGGCGCGTTCTTGTGGCTGACGCCCGCCGCCACGGCGTGCCGATCCTGCCCGTCGACGTCAACCACTCCCACACCCAGCACAGTGTCGAACAGACCGATCAGGGCTGGGGCGTGCGGCTCGCCTTCTCCACCGTCAAGGGCATCAGCGACGCCGAGGCCGCGCGTCTCGCCGTCGGACAGCCGTATGCCGGCCTGCAGGACCTATGGCAGCGGGCCCGGCCTTCCCTGCCCCTCGCGCAGCGCCTGATCCGCATCGGGGCGCTCGGCCCGCTCGCGGGAGATCTCACGCGGCGGGACCTGATGCTCCAGGCCACCGAGTTGCACCGGCACTCCCGTGCCCGCTCCGCCACCGACGGACAACTGCCGCTCGGCGGCGAGCTGGTGACCGCCACCCCGAGCGGCCTGCCGGAGATGACCAGCCGGGACAAGCTCTCCGCGGAGCTGGAGACGCTGTCCATCGACGTCACGCACCACCTGATGGAGCACCACCACCGGCTGCTGCGCGAGCTCGGCGCGACCGATGCCGCCCACCTGCGCGGCATGATCCCCGGACAGAAGATCCTCGTCGCCGGAGTGCGTGCCTCCACCCAGACCCCGCCGATCCCGTCCGGCAAGAGGATCATCTTCACCACCCTTGAGGACGGCTCCGGCCTGGTCGACATCGCGTTCTTCGAGGACTCCCACGACGCGTGCGCGCACACCGTGTTCCACTCCGGCCTGCTGCTGGTACGCGGCACCGTTACAGCCCGCGGCCCGCGCCGCACCGTGGTCGGCGAGATGGCCTGGGATCTGGACGAAGTAGCCGCAGCGCGCCGCGATCACGGCCCCCAAGCCGCCCTCGACCTCCTCGGCCGCACCACCCCCTCCCCCACTCCGGTCCAGCCGGACGCTCCGCAGCGCACCCTCGCCGACGGAACCGCCGGCGCCCGCCTCCACCCGTACGCCGACCTCCAGCCCGCCGGCACCCGCTCGGCGGACCTGCGACGGCTCGGCCACCGCTCTCAGGGAAGCGCAGGGTGACACGATGAGCGGCCGCCATATCCTTCACCTTCGCTTCCAGGTCCCGGCCGACCCTGACGCCGAACTCCCCGAGCGGCTGCGCCGCTTGCTGGAGGACATCACGCCCCGCGTGCAGATGATCGAGCCGGACTCGGCTGCTCTGAACCTCACCGGAGCAATCCCGTACTTCAAGCTTCTCTTGGGGCTCCGTGGGTGTGGTGTGACGTTGCCGGAAGGTGCCTCGTTAGGCGCTGGACGGTGAATCTCCGGGGGTGTGGCTCTGTGGTGTGCCGTTGCAGGTGGCTATGGAGTTGAGGACGTGAGCTGTGCGGAGTTTTCCGGTGTGTTTGCCGTCGGGCGCCCGGTACTGGACGGTGCTGGATGCGGAGTTGGGGGTGTTTCCCGCTGCTGATCAGTGGCTGAGGCACGTTCGGTTCGGCCAGCATCGTGCTGAGCTGACGACGAAGTCTTATGCGGGTGCCGTCGTTCTGTATCTGCGATGGTGTGAGCGGACGGGCCGGGACTGGCGCGAAGCCGCGAGCGAGGTGGGCCTGTTCATGGTCTGGCTCAAGTACGCCCCAGGGAATCCGCACGAACCGGTGTCGGCAGGGCCGGGCAGCGCGCCGGTCCGTGGAGAGCGCCGCATCAACGGTGTTCTGACGGGCGTGCGGGGATTGCTGTCGCATGCTGTCACTACAGGCGAGGTGGAGCGCTGGGTGCTCAGCCTGCTCTACGAGGTGGTCAGCACTCGGGACTTGCCCACCGAGGCGCTCGGTGAGGCGCCTGGGATGGTTTCGCGCCTGAAGGCGCGCCACCGGCTGCAGGAGCCGGAGTCGGACGTGGACCGCGCCAGTGATGAAGAAGCGGTGGCGCTGTTTCGGGCGTGCCATAACGCACGCGACCGGCTCATCGTGCTGTTGCTGGCGCGTGTCGGGCTGCGTCCCGGGCAAGTGGCGGGGCTACGCCGCAGCGACTGTCACCTCCTGATGGACTCCCGGGCCCTGGGGTGCGACGTGGAAGGTCCGCATCTGCACATCATCCGGCGGGCGAATGAGAACGGTGCTTGGTCGAAGTCGCGGAAGAAGTGGGTGCTGCCGGTCGACTTCCTGGTCGTCCAGGCGATGGACCAGTACGCCGCTGAGCGTCACCGCATGGTCGGCGCCGGGGGCAGCGACTTCCTGCTGGTGAATCTCTTCCGCGCGCCGCTGGGGTCGCCGGTGACTACGGATGCGATCGGCGAGCTGATTGCCGCGCTCGTACGCCGGGCTGGCCTGGGGCGCAGGGTCGTTGCGCGCATGCTGCGCCATGCCTTTGCCAGTAACGTCGCCGACGCCGGCGGGGTTCTGGACGAGGTGCAGGCGTTGCTGGGGCAGAGCCATCCTGGCTCGCCTCGGCCCTATCTGCACCCCGCGGCGGGACGGCTGCGCGAGGCGATCGAGCGGGTGCCCTCTCCGCGCATGATGAGCGCGGAGGCCGAATCGTGAGCATCCATGCGGCATCTGCGCGCGTGTTCGTGGGCCGGGCGGAAGAGCTCATGGCTGCCGTCGATCCCGAGTTCTTGGACCTGCTGGGCTGGTCGCCTGATCGCAGCGTCCTGACCTTCCCCATCGGACATCCGCTCCTCGGGATGCCGCTGTGCCGGGTGGTGGAGTGCGGTTGCGTCGCGTACTCCACGAGCGGGCTGTGCCGCAACTGCGAGAAACGGTGGAAAAGCGCAGACGGGGCCTTTGAGGTGTTCGTCGCAGCGCCACGGCCTGTCCGTCGACGCAACGGGGTGGAGGACTGTGCCGTTGGCGGCTGTTCCCGGCCATGGGTGACACGGACGCGGCAGCTGTGCAGCGCCCACCAGTACCAGCGGGTCAAGATGAATCTCGACCTTCCAGAATTCTTGCGTCACCCGGCAGTGTACCCTCTGCCGTCGTTTGGGACATGCGAGGTTGCGGCTTGTGACCGGCAGCGGTCAGGGAAGGTCTCTGCCTACTGCCTGCAGCACACACAGCGCCGCACCCGCATGATCAAGGAAGGGACATTCCCCGGTGACGAGGCCTTCCGGCGCGCGATGCGGGCGGTGAGCAAGTTCGTCGACGTCAATCTGCGCGGTCTGGCGCCGCTGGTGGTCGCCGAGGTGATCTATGGCCTGCAGGAACGCATCCGGGGCGGTACCAAGACGCCGCCGTGGCATCTGCGCCCGGTGTGCGAACTTGCCCGTACCCGGCAGGTATCGACCCTGGACGAGCTCGACCCGGCATCGCTGTGCCGACGCCGTCAGGCGCTTCTCAACGCGCTCACTACCGCGTCACGCCGGCTCGGCATGACGCCCGAGAGCGAGCGACACAAGGATGTGTGGGATGCGGCGGCGTTCGGCCGGTCCGGAAGCCTCAATTTCACTGGGGTACGTCAGCCCTGGCTGCGCGAAGCCGTCAAAGCCGCCGTGTGCGACGAGTTGCCCCGGCGTCGCGGCGTTCAGGCTCGCGGACAGATGCAGACCCACATCAACGCCTTCGTCAAACTCTCCGACAGCCTGCACCTGCAACGCGACGACCGCGGCACCCACCCCGCGCTCCTGGAACGCCAGGACATCGTCAACTTCAGCAACCGTCTGGCCTTCCTCGCCGAGCAGGGGGGATCAGCACCTACACGTGGATCTCTATCGCCCGGGCGGTGAGGAAGTGGCTCAGTCTGATGCGGAGCATGGGCCTGACCCGGCCCGGGCAGCCCCTGCACGGCCTGCCCGCCGACTTCATGCTGCTCACCCAGGACATCCCCGACGAGCCCGAGGACTCCGAAGCCGGCAAGGACCTGCCCGATGAGGTGATGCGTCAGCTCTGCGCCCACCTCTACCTCCTGGAGGAGAGGTCCAGCCGCGAGGTACGCGTCGCCGTCGAGCTGCTCATCGACACCGGGCGGCGTCCCTTCGAGATCTGCCACCTGCCCTACGACTGCCTGACCCGGGACACCGATGGCAAGCCCGTCCTGCTCTACGACAACCACAAGGAATTGCGCCTGCGCCGTCGCCTGCCCATCCCTGAAGCCACCGCAGCGCTGATCATCGCGCAGCAGGAACGGGTCCGCGCCCGCTTCCCCGCCACGGCGCCCGGCCGGCTTGTTCTGCTGCCGTCCGTCGTGTCCAACCCCGAGGGGACCAAGGCGATCTCCGATGTGCTCACCCAGCATCGTGACTGGGTCGCAGCGCTGCCGGACGTGGCGCTAACGATGCCAGTTCATGAGGAGGGGAAACCCGTGGCCAAACAGTTCTGCTTCGACAAGGAGAAGATCTTCCCCTACGCCTACCGGCACACCTACGCCCAGCGGCACGCGGACGCCGGCGTACCGGTCGACGTGCTGCGCCAGCTCATGGACCACCGGCAGTTGACCACCACTCAACGCTATTACCGGGTCGGCGAGCAGCGCCGCCGGGAGGCCGTCGAGAGGGTCACCGCGATGCAGTTCGACCGGCACGGCAATCGGATCTGGCGGAGGGCGAAGGCCCTGCTGGACTCCGAGCATGCCCGCCGCGCGGTCGGGGAGGTCGCGGTGCCGTACGGGGTGTGCACCGAGCCCTCGAACGTTGCGGCCGGCGGTCACGACTGCCCCGTCCGCTTCCGCTGTGTGGGCTGCGGGCACTTCCGCACCGACGTGTCCTACCTTCCCGATCTGGAGGCCTATCTCACCGATCTGCTGCGCAGTCGGGAACGGCTCGCCGCTTTCAGCGCCGACACCTGGGCCAGGGACGAGGCAACGCCGTCCGATGAGGAAATCACTCGTGTACGGCGGCTTATCCGGCGCGTCCGCACCGACCTTGACGACCTCACCGATGAGGACCAGACGCAGATCCAGCAAGCCGTCGCAGTGGTCCGCCGCAGCCGCCAGGTCGTCACCCTCGGCATGCCCCGCGTCGCTGCGCCAGTGCTCAACCCCCGTCCCGAGAGGCCCTCCGTGTGACCAGCCGATTGACCGAAGGCAGACGTGCGGACTCCGCCCGCCGCCGCGAAAGGGTCCTCAAGGCCCTCGACACGGCACTGCGGACGGGTGGAGACATCACCGTCTCCGGTCTCGCTCGCGCCGCCCGGGTTGACCGTACCTTCCTCTACCGCCACCGTGACCTGCTCGCACGCGTCCACGCCGCTGCCACCGCCCCAGCCGGGGACGAGGCGATGACAGCAGTCAGCCGTGCCTCGCTGCAGACCGATCTGGCCAACGCCCTGGAACGCAACAACCGCCTGGCCGCCCGTGTGCGTCAACTGGAAAAGCGACTGTCTCAGTCGATAGGGGCGAAGGTCTGGGCAGATTCCGGGCTCGGAGCGTCGGCCGATGTTGACCAGCTCCAGCGGCGAATCACCACGCTGGAACAGCAGGTATCGAATATGCAGGGCGAACTCGACGAACGCACCGAAGAGCTCGAGGCGGCTCGTGCGGCCAATCGTGAGATGACCCGGTCGCTGAACCACCGCCCCGCTCGTTTGTGACAACGATATGGTGTCCGTCAACGTGGCTCCAGGCAGACCGCGAACCACTACGCCAAGTGGCACAGGTTCATCTGTGACGTCGTCGAACCCATCGCCTCCGGTGCCAGCTCTGTCCAGTTCCTGACGGCAAACACAAACACGTCGGGTCGTCGCAGCTAAATCCCTCGTGACACACGTGTCCGGGCATCCTGCGTGTAGCCAGTGCAGTCCAGCCACGGCGGCCGCGATCGCCGGGGTTTCGCTCCAACCGGTTTGGGTGCGTATCTTCCCTGGGCGGCTTGCGACACTCTGACCAGCGGCTTTATGAACGACCCGACCAGAGTCGTGATCGAATGACGTGCCGTCGGGGCGGGTTCAGCGACGTTGAGCGCGGAAGATCCGTGCGACCCCCGATCAGCCTGCGCAGATGGAAGCGCGGCTGGTCGGAGCACCTTAAGGTCGATCACTGATTGCCCAGGTCAGAGCGCATCACTTGCTCCCTCGGAAGATACGCACCCAAATGAGATCACCTCTAAGAACTCCTAACAAAGTGAGAGGTTGACCAGTCGGCGCCAGCAGATGATGCCGCAGGCCAGGCTGAGGAAAGCTTCGTGGATGTCGTCGCGGATCTCCCAGCGGATGCGCAGTCGGCGGAACCAGTGCAGCAGTGCAAAGCTCTGCTCGACCACCCAGCGGTGCACGCCCAGTCCGGAACCGTGCTCGACGCCGCGCCGCGCGATGACCGGGGTGATCCCCAGGGCCCGCACCTGTTTGCGGTACTTGTCGTGGTCGTAGCCGCGGTCGGCGTAGAGCGTGACCGGTCGTTGTCGGGGCCGCCCGCGCCGGCCGCGTACCGGCGGGACGGCCTGGATCAGGGGGATGAGCTGGGTGACGTCGTTGCGGTTTCCGCCGGTCAGCGAGACCGCCAGCGGGATGCCGTGCCCTTCGATGATCAGATGGTGCTTGGAGCCTGTTCGGGCACGGTCGACCGGGCTCGGTCCTGTTTTGGGCCGCCTTTGAGCGCCCTGACGTGCGAGCCGTCGATCACCGCCCTCGACCAGTCCAGCGCGCCGGCGGCATTCAGCTCGGCCAGGAGCGACTCGTGCAGACGCTGCCAGACTCCCGCGTCGTTCCAGTCACGCAGACGTCGCCAGCAGGTCATGCCGGAGCCGAAGCCCAGCTCCTGGGGCAAGAACTCCCACGGAATACCGGTGTACAGCACGAACAGGATGCCCGACAGCACCTTCCTGTCGTCCAGACGCTTGCGCCCCGGGTGATGTGGGCGACGCGGTACAACCGGCAGCAACGGCTCGATCCGCGCCCACAGCTCATCCGTCACGATCCACGGCGGCTGTTCACCCCTTCTCATGCGCAGGCTAACAACCCATCAGACACCAACATTCCAAGGTAAGTTGCAGCTTTTTGTTAGGAGTTCTAAGTGCGGGGTCTTTGCGTGTGTGTAGGCGGATGCCGCCGGAAGCAGCTCCATGACAGTGATCACAGCCGCACGAGAACTCAGTCATCCTTTCCGGTGTTCTCGCTCGGCAGGAACATCTGGCGTACCCAAAGGCCCAGCAGTACCGTCCCGCCGACCAACAGTGGTACCGGGTCGCGGGCAAGAGGAGCCAACACATATTCCAGCGCCGTGACCGTGCAGACGGTCAGGGGAATGAACGCCGCGGCGCCCTCTATCCCCAATCGCAGCGCCGGCCGACCGGCGCCCAGGACGCTCGCCCCGCCGGGCACCCAAGGGCCGGCAGCGAGCACCAGCAGTCCCGCGGTACAGCAGGCGTCGGCCAGCTGGGAAGACATCACCTCGGGGGTAAGCGGGCCGACCGTCCACAGTCGCAGGGTGTCGCCGATCAGCGTGAGGGACAGCCCGACGACCGCTACCCACACAGTGGCCCGCTGCTTGCCCCGTACGAGACGGCACAGGGCGAACAGAAAACTCAGGAACACAACCTCCGCGGTCCAAAGGACGCCGACCATTCCGGTCTCCAGCCGCCAGCCGTCACCGGCCCCCCGCAGCAGTACCCATACCGTCATGAACACGGACCCGGCTGTGACGACCCCGTCAAGCACGCGCCGCAGCCACATGTGACGACCGGTACCGGCATCGGCCGCGAGCCCCAGACCGGCCATCCCCAGGCCGACCGCCATCGTCACTCCGGTGACCACCACCGAACCGACCAACGGTCGCGCATCCAGTCCCCACGCCGGAGGGTGAGCCGACAGCACGTTAACCGCGGCCCGGTACACACCCCCGGCTGCGGCAGAACCCGCGAACAGCAGCAGACGCGTCCGCACACGTCCGCTCGCCCCCCATGCACGGAGCATCATGGAGACCATCAACGCCCAGCAGCCGACGGACGGCCCGAAAGCCATCATCCGCGCCCCCGCCGGACCCGCGGCCGCCCACAACCCGGTGACAGCCAACACCGTTCCAGCAAGACATGCCACACCAACCGCGCCCCAGCCCCCAACCCTGGTCCAAGGGCAGCGGCCCGCCCGGACCGTGAGCACGTCCGGCGACTTCCCCACCCCCACCATCAGGTGCGCCTTTCAACCGACGCCCACCCGCAGGACCTCCCCCTGCAGTCACCGGATCCATGCGGAGACCGTAAAGGACTCACCACCAGCACCGAACGGAATAGTCGGCCGATTCACTCGAACTAGTTGGAGGCGGCCGAGTCGGAGGTGTCCCGGCTGGTGATCACCCGGCAGACGGTGGAGGAGGTGCTGGCTGCTCCGTCCGGGGCGCTTCCGCCGGGGGTCGAGCCGGTTCCGGTGGCCGGGCTGGCCCGGGCCGCGGCGCTGCTGGTGGCTGCCGAGGCGGGCGGGGACGCCACGGTGACCTCGCCGGCCTACCGGCGGATCGCCGCGGTGTTCGCCGGGACGGCCGGCCCGTTGCGGTGCAAGGAGGTGTGCGCCGCGCTGAGGGAAGAGGCGACGGCCTCGCGGGTGGAGACGATGCGTTCGAAACTCAAGCGCCTGGCCGAGCGTGGTGTCCTGCTCGAGACCGAGCCGGGGCTGTTCACGCTGGCCGCCGCGGGTGCCCGGTGAGCGCGGCCGTGACGGCCGGCGGTGCGTTGGCCGCGGCCGAGGACGCGTTCGCCGTCTCGCGCGGCCTGTTCGAGCAGGTGACGGCCGATCTTGCCGGGCCGCAGACCGCGGCGATGACGCATTCGCAGCCGTCGACCTCGCCGACTTTCTCCCCGCCCAGCCGCAGTTCGTGCTCGTCGAGCTCGAACGGGGAGTCGTGGCGGCCGAGCGAGAGGATCAGGTACAGCGGGGTGTCGGGGCGGGAGTCCAGTCGCAACTGGAAGTGCATGCGGGGCTTGTCGAGCGGAGACCGGGCGCCGGACGCGTTCAGCGCGATCAGCAGTACGTCCTCGGGGTTGATGTTCCATTCGCGGGCCAACTGGTCGAGGTGGCGGACCGACGTGAGCATCTGGATGTCCCTTTCGAGTGGTGGGAGTTGTCGAACCGGCAGCGGATGTTGCCGGTGCAGCACGGTGATCAGTCGAGGGCCAGAGGCAGGTGGATGATGATCTGCTTTCCTCCGGTGGCGGCGTCCGGGACGACTTCGGCCTTGCCATCGGCCTCGCGTACCAGAGCGTCGACCAGGTGCAGGCCGCGCCCTCCGAAGCCGTGCGCGGCGAGCAGGGGCTTCGGTTTGAACGGGTGGGCATCCGCGACAGCCAGCACCAGACCGCCCTCATCCTCGACGGCGAGGGTGACGGTGGCAGTGGGCGACACAACGGCGGCGTGCCGTACGACGTTCGTGACCAGTTCGGTGATGATCAGACAGGAGGTGTCCACGACCTCGTCGGACATGCCCCAGCCGATAAGGATCTTGGCCGTCTCGTGACGGGCCACCGGGACGTGCCCGGGCGTGGAGATCACCGGGAAGTCATGACGCACCGGAGTACGGGGCATCGCGCGCCTCACCTTCTCAGGGCGGGACCCGCCCGGCCCGTAACTGAAGGTAAGGGCCTTGGCGCGCTGGGGTGTTCACGACGGTGAACCCATGCCCCCGGAACTCAAGCAGGGCCATTCGGCCTGGTCAGGACTCCCGCCGGGGCCGGGCGTCCGGGTACGTCCGAGCGCCCCCGCCGTATACGGATCAGGTGTGCGGGTGCGTAGGGTTCTGCGCGTCCAGTCGAGAAGTGCCGCCGGTCAGAGCGGCAGGCCAACGCGATGGGCCAGCCCGCGCAGATCCCGTGCGACGTGAGCGGGCAGCTGCCGGTCGCTGAGGTATTCGACGGTGCTCCTCACCGGAGCGCTGGCGTGGATGCGCTGGGGGGCGATCTCCTCGGCGGTCAGCAGGGAGGCGACCGCGTCGGCTTCCCGGCCGCCCATGCGAGCCAGCGACCGGCCCAGGTCTGCGTGGAAGGCGGCCTGTCGGCCGGGGGCCTCCTCCAGGACCTCCGGGTGCACGTTGTGGCCGGCAGTGACAGCCGCACCGTGCAAGCCGAGGTCGGTGTTCAGGCTCACCTGGTGGATACCGACGTTGGTGGGGCCGAAGTTCAGGTGGTGGGCACGTGTCTCGCCCGTGCGACCGGCGAGGTCGGCGACCTCGACGAGGTGGCCTCGGATCTCCTCGGCGCGGGTGTTCCCGGGCCGGTGCCGGTCCTGGGTGAGGGAGGTGGCGGAGATCAGGTGGAGTTCGCCGAGCAGCGCGTGCGCGTCCGGGCTGGTCAAGTGTGCTTCCAGGGCGTTGGCGGCGGCCGTGGCTTGGGCGAGGGCCTGCGTGGGGCTGCCGGCCGACATCAGCACGTGGGTGTGGAAGAAGCCGCTGAGAGCGGAGTAGACGGGGTCGTCCAGCTCCGCGATCGCCTCAGCAGCACGGGTGACGGCGATGAACGCCAGGTCGGTGTAGCCCAAGTTCTTCAGCAGCAGAGTGCAGGCCGGGTGGTACGCGTCCGCCAGCAGTTTCAGCAACTCGTGCCGAGCCGGTCCGTCGGCGGCCTCAACGGCTGCGTGCAGGCTGGCGAGCAGGGTGGGCAGGCCAGCGGCAAGGGTGCCGTATTCGGCAGCGTGGTACAGCCGGTTGGCCCTCGCCACATGGTCGGCCAGTACGGCCGCCGGTGCCTTGGGGGGCCGGCGGTCCGGCGGGGTGGCCATGGTGATTCCCATTAGCGCCAGGCGCAGAGCCGGAATCGCTTCGTGGGCCGCGCTCGCGTTCGGGTCCACCGGGGCGAAGGGCTGGCCGGTCAGCTCGGACGGAGCGATGTGGAGGGCTTCGGTAAAGGCTGTGATCAGGCTGGAGCGGTCTAAGTGACGAAGACCGTTCTCCACCATCGACAGGTACCCGACAGACACGTCAGCCAGTTCCGCGAGCTTCCGCAGGCTCATCCCTCGCTGCCGGCGGGCCGATCGAAGGCGCGCTCCGATCTTCCGAGCCTGCTGTTCGTCCATGGCCCCGCCCAACTCCGTGCCTCAGCCGTAGCCTAGAGCGGGCCTCCCGCCCACAGGGGTCATTCCCTCAAGACGGTCGACGCCGCGCCCGGTCTGGACAACGAGGCTGTTCACATGACCTGTGGCTGATGCTCAATTCCGGCGCCGGAGCCTCTCGTGGGAGGCGCGAGTTTCATACCGGCTGTCTCACAGAGACGGCAGAAGCAGGGCGTGGCGCTGTGTCGGCGTGTCACTCCGGCTGGCCGGATCCTCCGACGTCCGGGCTGGTGTACTCGGGGCTCATGCGCTCGTCGGTGAGCGTTGGCATGCGATGCGTCGGCGCCGGCGGTGCCGTGTGGCGCTTCAGCGCGGTGCGGGGCCCGCCCTGGGCTTCCTGTAGGAAAGGCAGGATGCCGCGTTCCAGCAAGGCGTTCCGCCAGGCTTCTTTGGCCTGGGCCACTTGCTCTACCTTGCCCAAATAGCGGTCCATACCCTCCCTGGTGGGCTCGCCGCGGCGAGGCAGAGCGGCCTTCGTTGAGAGCTCGGCGTGGAGCCGCTGTGGGGCAAACAGTCTGGCAACGGCATAGACGATGATCCCGCCGGCGGTCACGGCTCCGAGCCACCACCCGGTGGCGATCATGGTCCGGGCGGCTGCGGACTCGGCGCTGAACATCTTGAGGAGGAGGCTGACAAGGAAGAAGATTGCGGTGACGGCTCCCGTCAGAACAGCAGCGGGAGCGGCAACCATGACGAATCCTCTAGGCCCGGCCACTTCGGGGATGGGTGTGCGCGACGCTTCTGTCTCCACCGGAGTCGGTGTCTCTGGCCGTACGCGCAGGCCGAGCACAGCTGCCAGCAGCCGGCGGCCATAGGGCATCCCGGCCCACCGCTGCGCAGAGACTCCGTCACTGATCCGGCGGCTTCCTGGTCGCCCGATGCCCAGGACGGACGCACCGAGCCGACGGGCCAGACCTGCCGGGCGCATGCCGGAAGGAGAGACGGCATACGGGGCAGGAGTGGACGTCGAGAGGCCCGTGGTGCCTATGGGCCGTTTGCGGACCGAAGGAGTGGACGGCGCCATGTGGCGCAGTTCCTCGCGGACCTTCACATAGTGCTGGTACTCGACCGCCGCGGCCACCGTGATGAGAGCGGTGGCGTTCAGCGCCATGGTCCGCAACTGCTCGGGGTTGAGCCTCTGGCCGGTAGTGGCGAATTCCGGACGGTGTGGTGCGGAGCGCAGCGCCTGATCGAGAATCCGCTCGTACTCTTGGCGGTCCTCGCTCAGCAGGTGCTGCGGGACACTGTTCACAGCCCCTCCTCCCCAAGCGCCGGCCCCTGCCGCCATCGTGGCGTGCCTCGGCTATCAAGGCCAGGTCCCGTTCCGTCGCCCCCGGGGAAGGAAGCGTCCCCGGGACGTGTGGGTTCTGGAAGCCGCGTCCGATCCGCTGGAGTCTCACCGGGTGTTGGCTCCGGCGTGCGCGTGGCTGCGGGGGGCAGCCCGGGCGAATGCGCTGGCCGCTCGCGGGAGGGCGGGCCGTCGGCGAGAGCGGAGGGCTGGGCCTGGCCTGGGGAGGGCGCGGGCCAGGAGTCTGTTCGGGGTGGGGAGGCGTGCGGTGCCACCGCGGCTGAGCCCCCGGGGGCTTCTGCGATACCAGAGTCAGCTGCAGCTACGCCTGCGGCACTGACGGGTGAAGGCCCCCCGCTCTCGCCGGTGCCCTCCGCCGCACCGACTGGCTGCCGGTCGCCCGTCACCGCCTCGTTCACCGACTGCACGCGGCTGAGCTGGGTGAGCAGCATGGGCGCCGACATTCCCACGACAAGAGCGGCGTACTCACCACTGATCTGTCCCGTGGTGCCGAAGAGCACTGCGGCCCCGGCACCCATCACGGTGTGCACGAACGCCGCGACGATATCGGTGGAGGGGTCGAAGTACTCCTGGAGCAGCGGGGCTTGGGTGGCCGCTCGCCGCGCGTCGCGGCGGGCGGCCTGCCAGGACACGAATCGGGTGTACAGATCCACGGCCCCACGCAGCAGACCGCCGGCCGCCCCCAAAAGGATCAACGTCGGGACGTCCACGGTCTCCCTTGGGTGATGGCGCTGCCGTCTGGCTGGGTATTTCCGGGCACTGGAAAAGCGTAGAGCCACGGGCCCATGACGGCTTTGCGATTCGGACAACTGGCCGCTGGTCACGCGTATTTGCTGTGGCTCGGTGCCGTCACCGCAGACCGGCGGACTCGGCCAGATTTCCCACCGCAGCGGCCTGGGAGGTGCCGGCAGTTTGTACGGCGAGCGCGGCGACCAGGTCCCTGGCCAGCGGGTCGAGCCGCAGCCGAGAAGGTGCCGCGGCGTCGGCCTCGAGAAGCCGCGTCGCGGCCTGCCCGGCATGGTCCTGCCGGGCCGCGGCGGCTGCGGCGACTACCAGCAAGCTGGACCGAGGGGCGTCGTCGAGCAGGTCCTGGTCCACCGCGCGGACGTGGGCACCGGCTTCTTCGGGATCGCCGCATTCGACGGCGACAGCGGCACGGGCGGCGTTCACCACGGCCACGTCCCGTGCATTCGCGGCCTGCGCGGCGGCCGTGTCCAGGAGCCGTTCGGCGTGGCGGCGGCGACCTGCCATGGCCTGGGCCTGAGCGGTCAGAGGGACCAACTCTTGCCCCGCTCCGGCCTCTTGGGCGCGCCCGGCTCGGGACAGTGCGTACTCGGGCAGGCCGAGGTCGATCAGAAGATGTACCTCCTCGACCAGCACCTGGAGAGGCTCTTGGACGCCGGGCCGGGCACGGTGGAGCAGCATCCAGGCCAAGTCCTTGTACCCCAGCCGCCGCAGCAGCCCGGCGCCCAGCACATGTGCTTGCACCCGTAGCCGGTTCGCCTCCTCGTGCTCGCGTGGTGCCGCCGTGGAGACTGCGAGGTCTGCCGCGTCGATCAACTCGGGCAGTGCGAGAGCGAGACGGTACTCGTCTCCTGATGCGTCGGCCGCTGCGGCGTCCCGGACCCGCTCCTCGAGTTCGTCCAGCCGGGGGCCGGGTGATGTCCCCAGATCCCATCGCAGAACGCGACGGCGCAGGTGAAACGCGACCGCTCGTACGGCCACGTGCTCAGCTCCACGCGGCGGATAGGGCTGCCCGGTCAGATCCGCGACGTCCAACCGCAGTGCTCCGGCCAACGTGGCGAGCCGACCGCGGCGGTCCATCCAATCGGTGCCCATCTCCAGGCCTACGATGTAGCCGAGCTCCAGGCCGGCTCGGGACGCAAGGTCCTCCCGGGACATTCTCCGGTGCACGCGCCAGGCGGCCAAGCGCTCCCCGATCGGGCCGCCGGTCGTCTCATCCCTCTCTCGCATATCCAGATCGCTCGCATACCCACTCGCCCGGACCATGTGCGCTGCCAGGACAAGGCGCACCCGTCCTGCTGGAAGACGGGCAGAGCCCGTATGCCCATGGCACGCCACATTAATCACACTGGGGAGCGGGCAACTTCTGCGGCTCGCTGGCGTGTGGCGTGGAGCGGGTCCCACGGAGCAGGCCTCCGGGTGCTCCGGGTGCGTGACAATGGTGCGAGCCGGCGCTGTCGCCGCACGCGCACACTGCTGACGTTGACGAACCCCTCGAACGGCTCCGGCTGCCAGCTAAGGATTTCGTGCGGTGCGGGAGTCCCAGCCCCTCACCGCATTGCTCACGCGTTCATGCGGCGTGGCCAGCCGTCGTCACTCCTGTGGGCTGGGGCCCTGCTGATTGCTGCCGGAAGCACCGGCCGATCCGTCGCTGCGCGACGGACGGTTCAGCACCTTGGTAGCGACAGCGCCCGAGACGCCGCCTGCGATGCCGCTCAGCAGCTGCTGCACGGTGGGGTTCGCCGTCAGGTCCTGCACGGTCTGGAGCGCGCCGCTGCCTGTAAGTGCACCGCTCGGGTGCGGACTCGACGGGGGCAGGCTGGAAGCCTTCGTGGCCATAACGTCATGATCCGTTCAGCCGGGGGCGCTGGGAAGGCCCACCCAGACAGGGTCATCCGAATGGCCCATGCCCGCAGTGGCCTGGCCAATGCGACTCCGGCAAGAGCATGGCCGACCTGGTGAAGGACCCGCGTCCGTTCCTGGGCGACGTTGCCCGCGCGTTCCGGATCGCCCTGCGGCGGCTGTACCGCACGCGGAACATCATCCTGCACGGCGGAGCCACCCAGGGCGTGGCGTTGGAAGCCTCACTGCGCACCGCCGCCCCGCTGGTCGGGGCGGGCCTGGACCGCATCGTGCACGCCGCGTACGCCGAAGACCTCGACCCGCTCGGACTCGCGGCCCGTGCTGAAGTCGCTCTCCAACTCGTCAACGGCGAAACCGGGCTCTCTGTTGTCGACCTCCTGGAACCCGTCTGAGCAGATTGCCGTCACGGTTGACGAATGCCGCGGTTGGGGTCACGGGCCTGCTCGGGGTCGAAGGGGTCGAACCAGTCCTGAGCTGCGAGGTTGACCATGCCGAGTGCCTGGTTGACCTGGCTGTCGCTGTCTTCGATGCCGTCGAGGGAGTTATCGAAGAGCATCAGGACGTCGTGGCCTGGAACAGGAGGTCAGAGCAGGCATGCCAGTCGAAGTCGCGGCGGTGCTCGGGTAGCTCCCCTACGGTCTCCTGTACGCGGCGTGGCCGGTTGCGCGTCAGGTCCCCGGCTCGGGCGATGCCCAGGTGGAGCGCCATCTCCTCGGCGGTGCAGTGCGGCTCGACGTCTGCATCAGACGAGAGATCCGAGACCAGGTCGTCGAAGGACCTGGCCATGTTCCGACGCCAGGTGCCGTCCTGGCGCAGCGTCACCGGCGGCAGCGAGCCGAACAGACCGCCGGCGCCGCGCGGCAGCGGTTCGTCGCCGAGTGCCGCGGCCTCTTCCCATGCCTGGTCCGACAGGTCCTGCAGAGCCAGGCGCAGGACGGCCCTCGTGCGCGCCGTGAGGACTTCTTCGCCTTCGTCGCCTTCAGCGTCCTCGTCCCAGTCCTCGTTCCACGGATCGGACCCTCCGTAGCGGGCACGGTCGCGCAGCCGTTCCCGCACACGGTGGGCGGCTTCCTCAGGGGCAGCGAGTGCGGTGTCGATAATCAGCAGGTCATCGGAGAATGGTTCGGCACTGAGCAGGGTGGCGGCTTCCGCGAGGACGGCGACGCCGGTGCTGTGGGAGGCGGCATGGGGAAAGAGCACGGCGAACTGGTTGTCGGTCAGCCGGTCGATGACGCTGGCGGCCCGGCCGGCGATGATCCAGGGGTCGTTCCAGGGTGCGGCGACGTCCAGGTCGTCGACGACCAGGACGCTGGAGGCCATGTCGACGAAGTCCTCGAACTCCGGGCGGAACTTGCCGTCCTCATCGAGTAGTTGCTCCGCTACCAGGGCGAGGAAGGACTGCTCGTCGGCCATCCGCTCGCGCAGGTTGGCGGCCTTCCAGTACAGGCCCCGCGTGACCCGCAGGCTGCCAACGGTGGTGTCGCCCGTGACGATGTCGACCCGCCAGGTCTGGACGCCTTCTTCGGAGGGGTCGATGCACTGCGGGATGTCAGGGCAGCGGGGGAACGAGTAGTCGTGGACGACGGCGAGCACCGTGTCCTCATACGCCGGAGGGCTCCAACTGCCGCACCTCGGCTGGGGAGACAGATGGCCGAGACGCCGTGCTGGCCGGGGCGGCCCGCCGAGCTGCGGCTCAACGACGGCCAGGCCAGTACCTCTCGGCTGCAGGAGGACTGCGGACCCGGTCACACCGGGTCCGCGGCCCTCCCTCACGGCCGCTCAGCCACGCCCTGAGTGCCCCTGCCGTCTCCGTTCAAACAGGTGCTCGCAGCTGAACTGAGCGTCTGCGGGCGGCTCAGGAGAGAAGTGGCGCTGCGTCGCATACCTGGCGACGCGACGATGGCCCCGGCGCTCCCTTTCACTTCCCGAGTGTCTGCTTCAGTTCCGCCTTCTTCATGGAGGAGCGGCCCTTGATGTTGCAGCTCTTGACCTGCGCGTACAACTGGTCGTACGTGGGCCTGCCGCTCCGCTGTGCGAACGCCGGCCACCGCGCTGCGATGACGACATGTCCTGCGTCGATGTCTCGCTCCCCGGTTTCCAACCTTCACCGGGGAAGGAGTGTGACGTCGGCGCCGAGGGAAACCCGTGTCTGCATGCTCATGCAAAGTCCATCTTCAGCAGTGTCCGTGTCCCCTCGCGAACGGAGGTAGGCATGCTCTTCCTTGTCGTGGCCTTCCTCATCCTGGCCGTCGTCATCGGGTCGGCCGCCTACCTCCCCTGGCCCCTGACCCTGGTGTCCGGCGTGGTCATCGCCCTGTGGCTGGCGATGTTCGCCGTGCGCGAGCGCCGTAGGCGCGACCGGACTGGAAAGGCGTGACGTCATGCGGCTGACAGCACCTCCGCGGCGGGAGACCGGCAGGCGGGACACCGAAGGCATGGCTGTCGCCTCCTTCGTCCTCGGACTCGTCGGACTGCTCGTCCTCAATTTCGTCCTCGGCCCGATCGCCATCGCCCTGGCCACCCTCGCCCTGCGCCGGGACACACCCCGCCGCTTCCGGGCCCTGCTCGGACTGTGGCTCGGCATTGCGGACATCGCGATCCTCGCTGTCCTCATGGCGGCGAACGGCGCCACGTCGTGGAGCATCGTCGGCTGACGGCTGGCCACGGCATCAACATCAATGTACGGACCGGGCAATGACCCGATGCGGATCCCGGAGGGACCACAATCAACCGCGGGTCCGGGGGACGAGGATGACAGCCGGTTCCATCGTGCGGCTCACCAGCGCCTGCACCGTGTCACCGAGTCGGACCAGGTTCCAGGTCGCGTAGTCGGTCAGCAGGTGAGTCGCCTCACTGATGGCCACGCCTGCGTACGCGGCGACCATGCCCTTGGCGATGTCAAAGGTGGCCTTGGCCGCGATGGCATTGTGCACGCGGGTGACGAGGTCGTCGCTGCGTGCCGGTTCCAAGGACCAGTGCATGAAAGCCAGCGCGGCAGAGTCCGCCAGCGCCTGTGCGAGGTGCAGGTCGTCGTCGGAGAGGTGCCCCGTGCGGGTACACAGCAGAGTGAGGGATCCGAACAGGCGCTGGTCGAGGCGCACCGGTACGGTCTGCAGTGCCCGGCATCGGACATGGGTGTGGCTCTCCTCCAGGGAAGCCCTGAGCTGGGAGAACGCTGGTTGATGGTGTGGGCGGGGTAGGCGTCCTTCTACTGTGGCGGGTGAAGTAGGGGGGCGTCGATGGTGTCGTTGATCGAGGAGTTGGAGGCGCGGGAGGCGGCTGCCCGTGTCCGGGTGGAGGAACTCGAGGCGGAGATAGCCGAGTTGACCTCACGGCTGGTGGGTGAGCGTGAGGTGTGGTCGCGGCTGCGGGTGACGCGCGAGACGGTGGCCCAGGTGCTCGCTGAGCTGTCCGGGCAGGACGTGGCCGGGACTGCGCCGTTGCGGGAGCCGGTGGCGGCGAAGGCACCGGTGGAGCCCGAGGTGCGGGTGGTGGGGGCGGTCATGGTGCCGCACTGGCGGGAAGGTCTCACGACGGTCGTGCTGCCGGATGTGTACCGGGACATCGTGGAGGTGATCGCGGACGCGTCGGGGCCGATGCAGGCCAAGCAGATCGTGCCCCGGATCGGGCTGCCCGCGGTGACCGCGAAGATCGAGGGGACGCGGGGGAAGCTGAAGCGGCTGGTGGAACGGGGCTGGCTGATCGAGGACCAGCCCGGACGGTTCGCCCCCGCACATCCGGGGTCGGGCGGGGAATCGGCGAACTCGCGGAACGATAAAGGCTCTTCTCTCTAACTTCGGAGGTACCACACCAAACCGAAGTCGCTGAAAGAAGAGCCGGTGGAACCCTACGACGCCTTCGATGCCATCGATCCATTCACTGCCGCGACAAGGGCCTTCGACTGCCTGAAAGGCGCGTTGGCCGGGCCGGAGTCGGCCGCGCTGTCCCATCACGAACTCGAGGACCTTGTCGGGCTTCAAGGCCGTGAACTGTTGCGGCTGCTGTTCCAAGCGCATCTCGATCTGCGGGAGAAGCGGGAGCGGGAACAACTGCTGCAGACGAAAGACCAGGTGGTCCGTGGTGCGGACGGACACGTACGCCCGCACCATGAGACGGGACATTCCCGCCTGCTGGCCTGCGTGTTCGGCACGGTCACCATCACGCGGTGCGCTTGGCGGGGCAAGGGCCAGAGCAGCGTGCACCCGGCCGACGCGGAACTCTCACTGCCCGCCCACCTGCACTCCCACGGCCTGCGTCGGCTCGCCGTCCTCGAAGCCGTTCGCGGCTCCTACGACCAGGCCAAGGAGGCAATTGACCGCAGCTGCGGGAGAGTTCTGGGCAAACGGCAGGCCGAACTGCTGGTCGTCGCCGCAGCGGTGGACGTCGATGACTTCTACCGGTGCACGATTCCGCACCCGTCGACCGCCGCGACCGCGCTCGTGATGCAGGTCGACGGCAAGGGCGTCGTCATGCGGCCCGAGGCTCTGCGGCCCGCGACACTGAAAGCACACCTGAACGGCCGGCGGGCTCTGCGCACCCGGCTGGCTCCGGGCGAGAAACCGCACCGCAAGCGGATGGCCACCCTGGCCTGCGTCTTCGATACCGACCCGGCCCCGCGTCGGCCCCATGACGTGATCGCCCCGCCCGAGGGCCGCAGCACCACACGGACGCCTCGCCCGGGGCCAAGAGCACAGCGCAAGTGGCTCACCGCCTCCCTCGTCCACCCGCCCGAGCACGTGATCGCCGCCGCATTTGACCAGGCCGAAGCCCGCGACCGGGACCATCTGCGCGACTGGATTGTCCTGGTCGACGGCGCCCGCCACCAACTGGAGTTGATCCGAGCCGAAGCCGACCGACGCCATATCAAGGTGCACGTCCTGCTCGACTTCGTGCACGTGGCCGAGTACGTCTGGGCAGCGGCCCACTGCTTCCACAAGCCCGGCACTCCCGACGCCGAAGTCTGGGTCGCCGCTCACCTCACCACGGTCCTCCACGGGCAGGCAGACCGAGCCGCCGCCGAGATCACGGCAGAGGCCGACCGGGCCCACCTGCACGGAACGAGGCGCGAAAGCGCCGACGCCTGCGTCCGCTACCTCACCGGACACCTCGACCAGCTTCGCTACGACACCGCCCTCGCAGCCGGCTGGCCGATCGCCACCGGCCCGATCGAAGGCGCCTGCCGCCACCTGATCGGCGACCGCCTCGACATCACCGGCAGCCGCTGGGGACTCGACGGAGCCGAAGCCGTCCTCACGCTCCGAGCCCTCATCGACAACGGCGACTTTGCCGCCTACTGGCGACACCACCTCGCCCGCGAACACGAACGCCTCTACCCCACCCCCGACCAGCACAACTACGACCTCACGGCCTGATCAGGAACGTCCCTGAAGGAGAGCCACACCCATCGGACATAGCGGTGACCAGACTTGGCCACCGCTCACGCTCGGCAGTGATGTCCGGGATGCTGCGGGCAACGCCGGTGCGGTAGCAGTCCATGCAGGGACCGCGGCCGGTCTCGGTCTGCAGCAGCTCGACGAACGCGGCCTCTTCGTCAGTGGCGGCCATCGTCTTCAGACCGCCGGGGGCGTCGGCGATCATCACGGCTGCCGCGTCCACCTCCAGCAGCCCCGGCAGGCGTAGACCGGGCGATGGAAGAGATGCAGTGGGTCGAACTCCGACGCATAGGTGTCCGACAGGTCGACGAACGCCTTCGCCAGCTCCCGCTCGCGGTTCATGCTCGCCTCCCCGGCGGTGTGGCCCCATGTTCTACTTCTTCAGTCACTGCGGATGTCCATGGTGGTCAATGATGGCCCGCGCGACCTCGGTCGAGGTGCGGCCCTCCGCGAAGGCCCGGGCGCGCAGAGCAAAAGAGCCTCTCCAACGCTGACTCCCAGATGCACCATCACCTTTCCGGTGGCCTGGTGGACCTCCTCCCGATCGGACTCGGCTCCCTCCATCCACGTTACGACTCCGTCGGGACACGCAGGAGCGTGATCAAGGGTTGCGACAGTCAGCGTGACGGCGTCAGCGACCAGCAGCGCGGTGTGTACGTGATCGCCGCCCAGCGACCCCGCGGTGCCTCGATACAGGTCAAGGGTGCCCAGCGCGCCTCTGGCGCTACCCAACGGGACCGAGAAGACGGCTTCCGCACCCGCCCTGGTCGCCTGGACGGAAAACAGCGGCCACCGGCGACTGTCTGGAGCACGGGTCAGATCCGTCGCGAAGGCCGGCGCGCGCAGCCGTACAGCCCCCATACACGGGCCTTCGCCCAGGGTGTACTGAAGCTCCGCCAACCGTGCGGCCACCCCGTCGCGCGCACAGCACCGCCCCCGTCTCGTAACCGTTCCCCGTCATCGACATGGACATCCCCGAGATCACAGGCAGCAGTCCCATGCAGGCTCGGCACAGAGCTCGGGCACCTCGGCCGGCGGTAGCCCGCGCACGACGGCGATGAGTTCGCGGGCAATCCGAGCCCCGCGGACGTCACTCTCCTGCTCGGCGTCTCCGCCACCGAGCATCTCGTCATCGGTCACCACCCTCACCTCCCCACGGCCACATCGCACTGCCTTCACCCGATCCTGCCCCATCGGCGGGCTCCAGCTGCCCCATGGCCACTGCCCACTACTCCAGCAGCCTGACAAGCCGACCGTGCCACGGCCGACGACGATCGGTCCGGCACTCCCGGCCTCCGGAGAAGAGCTCAGCAGCGCATGAGCCGATCCAAACCATGGCCCCGCGAGCCACGCGTTTGGAGCCCTTGAAGTTAGCCCGCGGGGCTAACGAGGGCGCGAAGGGCCGGCCAGATTTTCGCCCCGAATGCTGCAGCAGGGTCCCCCTTCAAGGTCCGGAAAAACCCTTCAGGAAGCCCAAACAACATGCGGTTCAGGCGCCCGCCCTGTGCCTGCAGGGGCAAAACGACTCAATTCACGAGTCCAAAAGGGCGAATGAATTTTCCTGAATAACTTGACGTATCGAGCTCTCCGGCTGACGCTGGAGTGTGGAGGACACACCTACGCCGCGGGAGTGACTCTCATGTCAGGACAAAAACTTCCTCCGCAGCTCACAGCAAAAGCCGAGACCGCCTCCCCCGGGGGAGGCGATACAGTGCGCGGCAGGTGGCCACGGCCCTCGCTGAGGATCGACACGCATGCCGCGACGGGCGACCGGACAACCGTGATTGTGTCCGGCGACATCGACGCCGTCACCTCGCAGGGGCTCGAAGGTGCCCTGCGCAATGCCCTTGACCGCTCGAGCCACGGCATCGAGGCCGATCTGAACGGCGCGGAGTTTCATGATGGTTCCGGAATCGACGCTCTTGCGAGCGTTCGCCGACACGCCCGCCAGAGTGCCAAAGACCTCGCCGTCCAAACCGCTAGTGCCGACGGGCGCCCCCGGGCGGGAACCGGCAGCCGGACCCTTCTCGACGCACCGGGCTGGGTCGATAGAGCTGCTGATGGCAACGGTGCACCCCCCGGTGCTACGTCCCGCCCCGAGGCGCGGGCTGCGAGCGACCCCCAAGGCGAAGAGGACCTCCGTACAGAAATCACGCATCTGAAGCGGGCTCTCCGAACCCGGCCCGTCATCGACCTGGCCCGCGGCGTCCTGATGGCCTCCTTCGGGCTCAGCACGGAAGGAGCATGGACAGTTCTGGTCGAGGCGTCGCAGCACACCAACACCAAACTGCGCTACGTCGCCGAAGAGCTGGTCAACGCTGTCAACGGTGACGAAATGCCCGAGCCGTTCCAGCAACATATAACCGCTGCCGTCACCAGGCTCCGAACCCCGCAAACCGCCTCCTCGACCAGAGAAGGATGAACGGAGCGCAGACCGCACAGCTGATGCGCGAAAACGACATCGGCAACGAACTGGCCCGCGACGGCGACCAGCTGCTCGGCCTGGTCACCGACCGGAGTTCGCCGTGCGCGTCGTCGCCGACAGCACCGCCCTTCGGATCGTCGATGTGGGCGCGGTGTGCCCGCCTGATCCCGTATGCATCGGTCTGGAGAAGGATACGGAGCACGCTGTGACCCTGATGCGTCGGCATGCGGTGCGTCGGCTCCCGGTCGTCAGCAACGGCCGAGCGATCGGCATGATTGGCATCGGCGACCTCGCCAAACACCACAACGCTGACACGACTCTCGCTGACATCAGCAGGGCGAAACCGAGTCCGAGCCAGGGCACAGTGTCTCCCTGACCGAACAGCAGCCGAACTGCCGGGGCGGCCCGGCAGTTCTACGGCGGCCGTGTTCGGCTGCTTCGCCTTGCCACTCCTCGCGTTCACCGTTCTGATACGCGGTGGGCAATTGACGATGGACGACACCCACCTTTCTACCGAGGGCGCCAGTTGCTGCGCGAGATGGAGCACTCGCTGCGCCAAGATCGGACGTTGCACCGGGGGCTGTGCCGCCCTCATCGGCGGACATTGCACCGGCACGGCGGGCCGTGGTGCCGCGGTATGTGCGACTGCCGCATGCGGTGGTGGAGGCAGCTAGCGGATACGCGTCGACGCCCCGGCGGGCAAGCTCGCGGACCGGCGCGCAGCTGAGGGTGATCAGAGGCGGGAGACGTGCATCTGGGAGGGGTCTGACCGGCATCGCCATGCTCGGACTCGCCGGCTGGCCGGCCACCGAACGGCATTGACCCGGCGTTCGAGCGACAGGATGAGAACGACCCCGCGGCGGCGCCCCACCTGGCGAGTGATCGACCTCCTCTGCCGGGTCAATCCGGCGATCTGAGGGTCGTACACCGCTGGCCTCGCTCGCACGACGGAGAGACCGCCTCCTCCACAACGCTGAAGAAGTCGGCGCAACCTGTGCTGCCCTGCCTCATGGGACGAGGTCAGGAACTGGTGCGGGGCCCGGGCTCCTGCTGGTTGGCATCGCGTACAGCCCGGTCATTCCGTGCACTGCCCCAGGCCCGGATCTTTCGTGCGATCCAATGGCGCGGCAGCCCGGCCTCATGGCCCGGGCGTAATGGCCCTTGGCCTGGCGCTGACGGCAAGAGCCTCGCGGCGAGGCCGGTCAGGCGGGTCGTCAGGCCGGGAGCCACGCCATGCGCGAGCTGCGCCGCCTTGGCCGGCGCGGTGAGCACCAGCCGGACGCGTCGTTGGATCACCGCGTCCACGATCCGGCGGGCCGCCCGGTCGGCGTCCATGGACAGCAACGGAGCGCCTGCGGCAGCGCTGAACCAGCCGAACTCGGCACTCGTGTCGCCACCGAACTCCGCCTGCCGGTGCGAGCCGGTCCGCATGAGTCCGGGATGTACCGCGGTGACGCTCACACCCACGGCTGCCGTCTCCGCCTGCAGCCCCTCGGCGAGAGCACCGACCGCGGCCTTGGCGCACGAATACGGCAGCAGGTGAGGCACGCCGAGCAGGCCACCGACAGAACCGATCAGAGCCAGGCGCCCACGCCTCTCGCGAAGATAGGGCAGCGCTTCCAACGACGCGTACAGAGCGCCGTAGAACATCGTCTCCATGGCGTCGGTGAACTCCTCGGGACCGACTGCCTCAACGGGGGCGACCTGAATGACCCCGGCGTTGGCGACCACGATGTCGAGACCGTCGCGTTCATGGACCACACGCATCATCTCGCCCACGGCGGCTCGGTCGCGCACGTCGCACACCGCCACGTGCACGGCCGCGCCGGTCTCCTCACGCAACTGGCCTGCCGCACGTTCCAGCTCGGCCGCCTCCCGGGCGGCGATGGTCACGATGCATCCACGCTCGGCCAGGTGCCGGGCGATGAACAACCCCAGCCCCCGGGACCCGCCGGTGACCAGGGCCCCCGGCCCCTTGAGCCGAGGAGGAAAGCGGGTTCGGTCGACCATGTCGTTGCCCTTCTCGAGCTGAAGCGGTTCGCACCGCCGGACGTCTCGTCCCCGGATGGCCTGCACTCACGGCTTCAGCAGTGTCTTCACCATGCCGTCCTCCTTGGCCTGAAACGTCGCGTACGCCGCCGGGCCCTCGCGCAGGGGCAGGTGATGTGTGGCGAACCCGTCGACGTCCAGGGGATCGTCGTCGGTCAGGTGCGGGCGGATGTCGTCGATCCAACGCCACACGTTCGCCTGGCCCATGCGCACCTGCAGTTGCTTGTCGAACATCGTGAGCAGGGGCAACGGGCTGGCGGCCCCGCCGTAGACGCCGCTGATGGACAGCGTGCCGCCACGGCGCACTGCGTCGATCCCTGTCAGCAGGGCACCCAGACGGTCGACGCCGGCGTACTCCATCAGGGGCCGGGCAAGCTTGTCGGGCAGGAGTCCGGTGGCCCACTGCGCGGCCTGGGCCACCGGGGCGCCGTGAGCCTCCAGGCCGACCGCGTCGATGACGGCGTCCGAACCGCGGCCCTGAGTGAGATCACGTACGGCGTCTCCCGGGCCCTTGTCGTGTTCGCCCAGATCCAGGGCGGTGACGCCGTGCCGCCGGGCGCGTTCGAGCCTGGCGTCGACCAGGTCGACCCCGATGACCTGTTCCGCGCCGCGCAGCCGCGCGATCCGGGTCGCCATGTCCCCGATGGGGCCGAGGCCCAGGACGGTGACACTGCCGCCAGGGGGGATGCCGGCGTACTCCACGGCCTGCCAGGCGGTGGGCAGGACATCGGACAGGTAGACGAAACGGTCGTCCGGGGGGCCGTCCGGAACCTTGATGGGCAGGGTGTTGCCGAAGGGGACCCGCAGATATTCGGCCTGGCCGCCGGGTACCTGGCCGTACAGCTTCGTGTAGCCGAACAGGGCGGCTCCGCTGCCCATGGACGTCACCTGCGTCGTCTCGCACTGGGACTGCAGTCCTCGACGGCACATCCAGCAGGTGTTGCAGGAGATGTTGAACGGGATGACCACGCGGTCCCCCACGGCGACACCGGTGACCTCAGGCCCGGTTTCCACCACCATGCCCATCGTTTCGTGTCCGAGGATGTCCCCCGGGTCGAGGTAGGGGCCGAAGACCTCGTAGAGATGCAGGTCCGATCCGCAGATACCTGTCGACGTCACACGGACGATGATGTCGTCGGGCTTCTCGATGCGAGGGTCGGGGACCTCATCGATACGTACGTCGCGCTTGCCTTGCCATGTCAGAGCGCGCATGCTGACACGCCTCCCGAAATACGTTGCGTGCAGGTGGGGCTCAGCGGCCCACTGCCTTGGCCAGTTCCGCCTTGTTCATCGAGGAGCGGCCCTTGACGTTCTTGCGCTGCGCTTCGGCGTAGAGCTGGTCCTTGGTGCGGCCCTGCGCTCCCTTGTGGGAACGTTCGCCTCCTCGCTCGGAAGCCGACTTGGAGTCCTTGGTGGAGGTGCGGCTGGCCGTACGGGACTCACCGCTGCGGGCCCGCTCCTTGTTCACGGTGCGAGCGGCGATCTCCTCGGCTCGCTTCGTGGACTCCCCGCGCTGCTTCGCGCTCTCCTTGACGTGTTCGTACTGTCGTTCCCTCTTGCGGCTCGCTCCTGCGGGCATGACCGTTCCTCTCGTCGGGCAAAGGCCCCCTTCCAGGGGCTCACATCGTGCGGCATCTCGCCACGTGACTGCCAATACCAGGGAACACCCCGAGTACCCACCGTCGGCTACGTAATCCGATCCGGCGTCGTTGCCCGACACAAGATCCCCCACTCTTCCGCCATATCACCGAGCCAATCGGCTTCACCAACCCATGTGAACAGCGCCATGCCATCCGTGAAGGCCATCTGCGCTTTGGCGCACCGTCCGTCGTTTTCCCGGATACGCCGACGCAGAACGGACCAGCGAGACGCCTCATGACCAGTGAATTCGGTCAGTGCTCCTCGGGCCGACGCATCCAGCATCGCGGCGGCGTCGACAAAGTCGAACTCCGCGTAGAGAAACCGAGAACCGACATGCGAAGCCAGATCCAGGAATCCCTCGCCCGAGACCTCCCCGGCCTCGACACTGCGCAGCGACATCGTGTGCTGTTCGGGCAGCGAAAGCATGTGCGGGACGAGACGGATTCGCCCACTCTCAGCGAGCGCTGACGCCTGTTCCGTCAGATCATCGAGATCGGTGGAGAAGCTGGCAGGTGCGACTGACGACATTTGCCTCTCGCCTCTCTTCAGACAGGACCGCAATAGCCCGGAATCTTCCGGGTGCCCCGGTCCATGAAGGTAAAGCTCCCGTCTGCGGCTTCTCGCCCAGGCCGCGGTCCTGCCCACCGCTGCCCGTGTCGGACACGTCCCGAGGGGTACCGCGCCGGTGACACCCATTGCGGTGCAGCTCTCGCATTCAAGCCCTCCGGAGGAGGTCCCCATGTCTCTGCGCACGCTTTCCCGCTCGTGGCGTCACTGGCGCCGCGGCGCTGATCTGAGCGTCCCGATGCACGCCACCGACGCCGAGGACACCAACCGCCGGTTTCTGCTCTACGGAGTCCTGCCCCTGTGGGTCGTACCTGCCGTGGCCGACTGGATCATGCACCGCAGGACGCACATCGAGACGACGAGCGGGACCAAGGAATCCGCCGTGCACGCGCTCATGATGACGGAGGCAGGCATCCCGGTCGCCATGGGCCTGCTCGCCCGGATCAACCCGCTCGTCCTCACCGTCATGGGCGGCGCGGCCCTCGCGCATTCGGCCACGGCCCTGTGGGACGTCACCCTCGCAACGGGCGAGCGCGAGGTACGCCCCGTCGAACAGCACATTCACAGCTTTCTCGAGGTGCTGCCCCTGACGGCGATGGCGTTCACCGCATGCCTGCACTCCGAGGAGGTGCGCGCCACCTTGCGCGGCGGCCGCGGGGCCGACGACTGGCGCCTGCTCCCCAAGAGGCATCCGCTGTCCGCCGGATACCTCGCCGCTCTGGCGGCGGTCATCGGCGCCGGCGTGGCCCTGCCCTACGCGGAGGAAATGCTTCGCTGCCTGCGTGCTCGGCCAACTGCCGCGTGACACGGCCCCGGACCGCCCGGGTCGAACCGCGCACACTGGTCGTACGACACCGGATCCTCGCCGGTCGAGGGCCGGAGCACGTCACGCCGGACGGCCACTGCCGGCTCCTGACCGGGGTCGAGGACGGCCGCGTTCTGCGCGTTGATCCGGCGCCACCACACGCTGTCGAACAGGTAGCGCACACCGGGGGCCGTCCGCTCGGATCGACCGCGCAGACCGACGGCCGCGTCCTCGTCTGTGACGCGGAGCGGGGCCTGCTGCGGCTGTCTCCCGACGACGGACTCCTCGAGGTGTTGGCCGACCGGATCTCGGTCACCGTGTAGCGGCCCCTGACCCAAAGGGGCAACAGGAACCAACACAGTACGTACCAGAAGAGGATGATCCCGATGAGGCCCGGTCGTCTGCGGTTTGATCCGCCGTCCGCTGACCAGCCGGTGAAACGCGGCCGGTCCGATCAGCGCCCCGGTCGAGGCCGAACCGGGCAGGCCGTGATGACGTAGACCGTGCGGTCGGGTGGGACGGACCCGGAAAGCGCGGGGTGAAGACCGGGCGAGGAGCCCTGCTCCCCGCCCGGCAGGAAGCCGAGGTGGAGTCAGGCTGGCACCGCACGGAGCCTCAGGGGCAGGCTCGTGTCCTGTGGGTACCGGTCTCGTATGGGCGACATCCTCGTGGGCACCTGCTCGTGGACCGATCCGGCACTGGTGCGCAGCGGCTGGTATCCGGCCGGTCAGCGGGATGCGGAAGGACGGCTGCGGTACTACGCCGGGCGGTTTCCGGTCGTCGAGGCCGACGCGTCGTACTACGCCTTGCCTCAAGAACGGGTCAGCCGGATGTGGGTGGAGCGCACGCCGGACGGATTCGCCTTTGGCGTAAAGGCGTTCTCATTGTTGACCGGGCATCCCACCCGCGAGTCGATGATGCCGGAAGGGCTGTCGGCCGATGCGCGGGACGGCGGTGTGCTCGACGAGGTGTGGTCGCGGTTCGCTGAGGGAGTAGGGCCGTTGCGGCGCGCCGGGCGGCTCGGCAGGTACGCGTACTCCGAAGGAGAAACTCACCGAGTGGCTACCTCGGTTGCGTGAGCTGGCCGGGCAGGCGGAGCGGGTCCACGTGGTCTTCAACAACTGTTGCGGTGGCGCCTCGGTGCGGGCCGCGGAGCAGATGGACCGCCTGCTGCGCGCAGGCCACTGGCGTGCGTGATCGACGACAGCTCAGCGAGCCCGTCTCCGTGCCAGTCACCGCAATCACCTCATCCACGGTCAACCCGGAGCCCTCGTCGGACACCAGGCACACGCATAGCGGGGTGATCACCTCTGGCTCGGCCTGGCAGGGCTGCCGCGCTCGTTCGGGCCGTACGCGTCGTACTGCCCTTCAGAACCTGCCCGTGAAGCTGGCCTACCCGGCCGCGCACGACGTTGCGGCTTCCCCCTGGCCCAGAGCAGGAGTGGGGCCGTGGCGCACTCGAGGCCAGCTCCGCGTAACAGTTCACGTTTGCGGCGTTCAGGGCCTGTAATTGCGGCAGTAGGCCGCCCGCCCCACCGTCTTCGTGACACGACAGCGAGGGCCGTTCCCGCAGCAGAGCGAACCTGCGACGCGTCCCGCAAGCGCCGGGCTCCCCTTCCACTCCCGCGGAAGTCACCGACAGCCCGGTCCGTCCCTCGGGGCAATTCTGAGGCCGCGTCGGACCACGCTCCCGACTGCCTGATGGGAGTGCTCCAGTGGCTTGGCCGGCGAGGGCACGGCCAGCTGGACGGGGCACGCGGCGGCCGCCGCCCGTTCCTCCCGGGGCGGGCTCCGAGCCGTAGTAGGGAGACTGCCACGCCTTCCGTCTCAGACGTATGGCATTTCTTCAGCTGCTCAGCCACCGGTCTATCCGCTGACCAGCACGTCTCACCGACATGCCATCACATGCCAAGATCCAATGAGAAAATGCCACGAAAGCCGAGACTCTACAGCGTCGTCAGGCGGCGAAGCCGACGTTCGTCACGTACTCGTACTGCCCCCACTGCGAACCGAGATCGACAACCTGTTCGACCCACGCGTCGTCCAGGTCCCGGGCGTCGCCGGCCGCCCACGCGGCGACGATACGGTCCCAGCGGCGGACGTTCATCGTGCGGAACTCCACCGCCCGCTGGCGGGGCCGGTCGACGGCGGACTGGTTGATCGGGTGGATTTCCACGCGGGTGCCGCGGCCTTCCCTGTTGAGGCGGGCGGTCAGGTAGCGGGCGACGTTCTCCCGGCGCACTGTGCGGTAGGCCTGTTCGACCGCGGCGAGGTTGCGGCGGGAGGGTGTGCGGGTGCCGGCCAGCCAAGCCCGCACGGTGCGGTCGGTGACAGTCAGGCCAGCCGCGCGGGCGGCATCGCGGGCGTGAGTGCTGCGGGTGAGGTAGTGCAGGCGGGCGAGCAGGCCGCGGCGGGCGGTCACGGGCGTGGCGATGTAGCCGGCCAGCGCGTCCAGCTGCCGGGCGACGGCTTCGTAGCCCTTGATGCCCCGGGCACCGTACTTGCCGAACTCGATGTTCCGCTCAGGCATGGTCTCTTCCGGATCCCTTGGGTTGGTGGATCACTGTACGGGCTTGGTAGGGCCGATCGCCTGTCCCGGCAGGGGCCCGTTGACGCCGGGCCGGGTGATCGAACTCAGGTGGAGTTCTCAGAGGGCTGCGGGGGCTGGTCTGGGTCGTTGCCGACGGTGTAGCTGTCCTTGACCTTGACTTCGGCCACGCCGCGGCCTTCGGGGAACACTGCCCGCCAGTCGCCGGCCACGTGCAGTTCGTCGGTGCCCATGGCGCGGACGACCAGCAGGCCTTCGTCGTAGGCGCGGTGGGCTTTCCACCACAGGTTCGCGAACGCCTGGGAGCGGATGAGGTGCATCCAGTCGGTGCGGTAGAGCTCCCGGTTGTAGTTCGACTCCCCCAGCGTGGACACGAACTTGGAGTACATCGCCTTCACGTACTCCAGGGTGACCGTGTCGTCCTCGCTGATCGCCCGGTCGCGGGCGTCCTTCAAGGCGATGCGGAACTTCTCCAGCAGCCCCTCGGTCGCCCCCGACGTCCACGATTCATGGATCTGAGGCGGGTCACACAGCCCGTACTTCGGGCCGGACACGCGCAGCAGCAGGCGCAGGGTGGGTTCGGTGACCCACAGGGGGCCGGGTTCGTCGCGGTTGCCGACCGGGTTGGGCAGGACCGTGTCGTGGTCCCAGACGGGCGGGGTGATCAGGTGCAGGCCGGCGCGGCGGCGGTCGTGGTGGTCGCCGGTGGTGTGTTCCAGCTGGCCGAGCGGTAGGTGGGTCTTGAGCGCGGACAGGTAGGCGCCGTTGATGTCGAGGGCGGTGATCTCGTGCTCGCCGGGCGGCAGTTCGGGGCGGGTCCATTTGGGGCGGGCCTCCCAGATCTGGTCGGCGCCGCGGGCGGTCTGCTTGCGCAGGATGTCCGGCAGCCACGGATGCGCGACCACGTCGTAACGCCCGCCCTTACGCGTGTGGTCCAACAGCGCCATCGCATCCGGGATCGCCCGCTTCACCAACACAGCCGTCGCCGCTTCGACATCACCAGCATGCTCGGCGAGTGCGGCCGCGACCGCGGAGCCGATGAGATCCGGGGTGTCGGATGCCGCCTGCACCCGCCGCCCGACCGGCACGACTTTGACGCCGGACACCGCCCGAACCGACTTCCGGGCGGCCGCCGGCTGCCGCGGCTCCTTCAAGAGCGCCGCGGGCTCCTCCGGCGGGGTGGGTGCGGGCGTGGCCGTGCCGCACTCGGCGGGGTCCAGGTGCTGGGTGAACCCTTCGACCTGGTGCCGGGCCGGCTGCCCGCACAGCACACACGGCTGTGGCACGGACAGGACGCCAACGTCGGCGTCGTCTGGGCCGACAGTCCGGTCCGCGTCCGCCGGGCTGTCATCCCCGGAGGCGAGGGCGTCCCCAGCAGCCGGGACGGGGACGGCGGCATCGGCGGGGGCTCCGGCAGCCGCGGCGGCATCCAGCTTGGTGCGGGCACCCTCGAGGAAGTACGCGTACTTCTCCCGCACCTCACCGCCCGGCTCCCGCCCCGACTCCCAGCCCCCGACCGTCGACGGGCTCACGCCCAGGGCCTGCGCAAGCTGTGCACGCGAGAGGTTCAGCTCCTCGCGCAGCCGGCGCCGCTCCTCCGCCGACGGCAGCGGGACCCCCTGCCCGGCTGCGGCGAGCAGGGCGTCGATCGCATCGAACTCCGCCATCAGACGCCCCCGTCCACAGCCGCAGAGCGTGCACTGGGGACGTTGCGGCCGGGCACACGACGGCGTTCCGCGGGAAGTGCCTCGGCTGCCCGAGTCGGACCCGCCAGGAGATCGTGCGCCGTGATCCCGTAATGCGCAGCGACCGCCTCACAGTCCGCCAGACTCCACACGGCCGCACCGGACTGACGGCGGCTCACCTGCGCCTGACTCACCCCCAACGCGGCAGCCAGCCCGGCCTGCGACTCGCCGGCCGCATGGAGGAGGGCGGCAATGGCAGACCGCACCCGCTCGTCCAGGCTCATACTCATAGAGACCACAATACTGGTTCTAACTCATTGGTTATTCGTTACACGCATGGCGAGTTGAAGGCGGTGCAGGGGCTGGGCGGGAGGCGGGGGTCGGGCGCTGTACGTCTGCCGGTGGACTTGTCGCAGGCCCGGGCCGCTGGGTCCGGAGCGTGATGGACAGACAGAACGGCATCAGCGGGGCCGGACGGCTCCGCCGCCCTGTGGTTGGCGGGCACAATCGCTCTGGACACCGCCGCTCGCCCCGGAAGGCTCCCATGTCCCGTATGACGCTCCGTCCCCACCAGGCCGAAGCCGTGGACAGCGTGGCCAGGCACCTCCAGTCCCCCACCGACGGCCGTCTCCCCGCCGATGGCCTGAGAACGCAGGTGGTCGCCGCCACCGGGTCCGGCAAAACACTGATCGCCGTGGAAGCATCACGCCGACTTGCCGCACGGCGTGTACTGGTCCTGGTACCGACCCTCGACCTGCTGACCCAGACGACCCGCGCGTGGCGCCGTGGCGGGCGCCGGGGGGCGATGGCGGGGGTGTGCTCGCTGCGGCCACAGGAGAGCGACGGGGTGCCCTGCACGACCGACCCGCACGAGCTGGTCGCATGGGTGTCGGGGCTGGGGTCGGTGACGGTCTTTGCGACGTACGCCTCCGTCGGCCTGGGGATCCTCCAGCGCGCTCATACGGCCGGCCTGCCGGTGTGGGACCTGATGGTCGTGGACGAGGCGCACCGGACCAGTGGTGACGGTGCCAAGCCGTGGGCTGCCGTGCACGACCAGCAGCAGATCCCGGCGGTGCGCAGGCTGTACATGACCGCCACGGCCCGGATCTGGGAAGCCGAGACAGACCGGCCGCGCCTGGTGGCGAGCATGGACGAGGACTCCCCCGTGTTCGGTCCGGTGGCCTACAAGCTCCGGCTCAGCGAGGCGATCCGGCTCGGGCTGGTGGCGCCCTACCAGGTGCTCTGTCTCGACATCCGCGACCCACAGTTGTATGCCGCTCTCACGAGCGAGGACACCGGCTCCCCGGCGGTCCGCGGGGCCCGGCTTGCCGCCGTTCAGGCCGGGTTGATGCGCGCAGCTGTCGAGGAACGGTTCCGGCGGGTCCTGTCGTTCCACAGCCGGATCGGGGAAGCGGAGGCGATGGCGGCCGGGGTACCGGCGGTCGCGGCCCGGCTCGCCCAGGACGACCCCGGCACCTTCCCGGCCGCGGAGCAGGTGTGGGCCAACTGGCTGTACGGCGGGCACGCGCCCCTTCACCGGCGGCGGGTGCTGGAGGAGTTCGCCTCCGATCTCCTCGAAGCGGCAGCGCATCACGGTGAGGACATTCCCGCCGTGCTGCGGGTGCTGAGTTCCGTCCGGGTCCTCGGTGAAGGCGTCGACACCGCCGAGTGTGACGCGGTGCTTTTCGCGGATGCGCGTGGGTCGATGGTCGACATCGTGCAGATGGTCGGGCGCGCGCTGCGAATGCAGCCGGGAGCCGGGAAACTGGCCACGCTGATCGTTCCTGTTTTTCTCGGACCGGATGAAGATCCGGACGACATGCTGACCTCGGATGCCTACAGCACCCTCACGAAGGTCCTGGAAGCACTCCGGGCACACGACACCGAGACCATCGAAGCCCTCGCCGATCCACGCCTGCGCAACAGCGGCCCCGCAGCCGAACCCGACGACGCAGAGCGCGAGTTCACCCCTGACGCGGACGGCCAGGAGCAGGACGTGCCCCGGGTGAGTGGGGCGGCGGCCGGGGTGCTGCGGTTCAGTGAGGAGCGGGATCCGTTCGCGCTGACCCAGTTCATCCGGCTGCGGGTCATCGACCCCGAAGGGGCGTACTGGCGGCGCGGCATCGAAGCCGCCACACGATGGCTGCGCGAAACCGGCAACACCGAGCTGCGCGCGCCCTACACGTACACGGCCCCGACCGAATGGGGCGCGGTCGGCGGCTATCCACTGGGCCGGTGGATCGCCGACCTGCGCCGCTACTACACCGCCGGCACCCTCGAAGCCGCCCGCGTCACCGAACTCGAGACGCTCGGCATGGTGTGGTCGGCGTGGGACACCGCGTTCACCGAAGGCCTCACCGTCGCCCGCCAATGGGCCGCTGTACACGGTCACCTGCTCCCGCCCGCCACGGCCGTCTGGGAGGACTTCCCCATCGGGACGTGGACCAAAAATCAGCGCGCAGCGGCCCGCAAAACACGTCAGAACACCGAACGGCGCGCGGCCGGGGAAACTGGCATCTCCAGCATCGGCGAGCTGCCCGAGAGCCGTATGGAAGCGCTGGAGGCGATCGATCCGGGGTGGTGCCCTGCATGGAAGATCGGATGGCAGCGATGCTTCCGTCTCACCCTCGCCCGCATCCAGGCCAGCGGTACCCTGCCCACCGGGCGCGGCAAGGTCATCGTCCAGGGCGAAGACCTCGGAGCCTGGGCCGCCGCGCAGCATACGGGCTGGGACCGGCTGCTACCCGCACAGCAATGGCTCCTGGCCAACGCCCTCGGGATAGAACCCGCAGACGAGACGGAACAGCCGCCGGCGCGCCGGACACAGGCCGACCGCTGGGCCACCCACCTCGCCGCAGCCCGCCAATTCCACACCCGCGAAGGTCACTTGCACGCGGGACGCAAGCACGTGGAACAAATGGAGGACGGGACAGAGGTGAAACTGGGCGGATGGCTCGACAACACCCGCCGCAGAGCCGCCAAACTCACCCCCGAACGCCGCGCGGAACTGGATGAGCTCGGCATGCGCTGGTAGACACGCTCCGTACTGCGACGGCTGCCCTGCACTCGCGAACCGGCGAGCGCAGGGCAGCCCGTGTTGTCCATCGAGCAGCCCTGTTCGCGCATGTCGGCCGCAGGCTGTCGGGACGACCTGCAACCCGGGCGCGACGGTTGCTACGACGCTGCCCCTCAGCACCGCAGAACCCTCAGCTCACCCGGCGGGCAAACAGCCGGCCCCGTAGGCCGGCGGCAGATGGCGCGCCGCGTCACCAGTTCGACGCATCTTCGGCGCCCAGGGCTGCCGCGTCGGTCGGTTGCGAGCCGGTCATTTTCCGATGCCGTGGGTGAGGAGGCTCTCGGCGGTCTGTGCGATGGTGTCCTCGATGGGACGTGCTCGCCAGCCGAGAAGCTTCTCCGCCTTGGCGCTTGTGGCGTTGAGATCCCGGCCGAGCTGGTGCCTGAGCAGTCGCAGTTCCGGGTTCGCGATGCCCAGTGTGCGTGCGAGCCACACGGGCAGTTCACGGGTGGGGGCCTTCGCGGCGCGCTCACCGAGGCGGTCATGCAGAATGTGTGCGATGTCGACGACGCGCAGGCTGTGCCCGGCGATGGCCAGGAAGCGTTCGCCGGCGGCTGCCGGATCGGTCATCGCGCGCAGGTGCAGATCCGCGACGTCGCGCACGTCGACGAAGCCCATCCCGAAGGGAGGGCACGCAGGAACCTGTCCCTCGAGCATTCTGCGCACCAGACGCAGGGAGGGTGGGTCGACGGGGCCGAGGAGTGGTCCAAGGACTCCCACGGGATGTACCGCTGCCAGTTCCGGACCACCGCCTTCGTCCTGGACGAACTGCCAGGCGGCGCGTTCGGCGAGCGTCTTGGACCGCTGGTAGGGCGGGATATCGCTGTCGACGTTGGTCCAGTCCTCCTCGGTGAACGGGGTCGAGCGCGGGGGGTGCCCGATCCCGATGGCGCCGAAGGCGCTTGCCAGGACGACCCGTCGCACGCGGGCGTCGCGGGCGGCGCGCAGCACCCGCAGGACGCCCTCGCGTGCCGGGACCACCAGCTCGTCGTCGTTGGCCGGCGTATGGCGCAGGGTTGGCGAGGCGACGTGGAGGACGAAGTCGCAGTCGGCGACGGCAGCGTCCCAGCCGTCGGGGTGTTCGAGGTCGGCGCGTACGACCGTGAGGCGGTCGTCGTCGAACGGTGTGGCCGCGTGCAGCCAGGAGCCCAGTGCCGGCTCGCGCCGCAGGTCGCGAACTGTGGTGCGGACGGTGTGCCCGGCGTCGAGCAGGGTCAGGACGCACCAGCTCCCGATGAACCCGGTTCCTCCGGTGACCAGGACCTGGGTCATCTGTCTCTCCTCAGCTCACGACTCGTGCAGACAGGGGTGCCAGCGGGTGCGTCGCACGATGCCGCTGGGCAGCGGCCACACTGCTTCCGAGGAGGGCGTGGCCGATCATGATCGGGTAGATCACGGCGCGCTCGAACAGGCCTATGTTCCACATCCAGCCGGTGAACACGTCGGTCATGAAGAGGGGGAACGCGATCAGTCCGGCGGTGCCGAGAGTGATGCTCGCGATCGACCGGCCCCTGGTGAGACCGATGCGGGTCCCGCCGGCTCCGACGACGATCGCCATGGTGTTGCCGGCGAGCATGACGCTCTGCGCGCCGAAGGTGTGGAACGCGATCAGGGCGTTGTCGACGTTGGCGTTGGAGCCCTGGAAGATGCCGACGAGCGAGACCCCGACGCCGGCGAGGACGGCGAGGATCATGATGATGATCGGGCGGGTGCCCTTGCGCGGGTCGAACACGAGGAACGCGCCGATGATCAGGAGGCTGCCGTAGATCACCCAGCCGGCGTCCATGACGGCGCCGAGGGGGGAGTTGGCGACCTGCCCGAAGGCGGTCTGCGGGGGACCGGTCAGGCCGAGGTGGCTGACCCAGTTGTACAGGGGCGAGTACGGCGGATCCTGCCAAGCGGCGGCGGTGATGAACTCGGCGACCCAGGACACGAGCGGGCCCAGAAGGATGAGGAGGGCTCCGGCGCGGGCAGCAGCGCCGGAGCGGACGATGGGGTTCACGCGAGTGCCATGCCGGGGACGCGCTTGCGGATGGCCTCCATCTCGGCTTCGTCCGAGACGCCCTGCCAGTCGTACCGGGGGGTGTACGGGGCCTCCAGGGCGCGCACTTCGTCGTCGGTGAGCTCGATGTCGAGCGAGGCCACGGCCTCTTCGATCTGCCGGACCGAGCCGGCACCGACCAGCGGCGCGGTGACCACCGGCTGGCGACGCAGCCAGGCGAGCGCGACCTGTGCGCGGCTGACGCCGTGGGCGTTCGCGACCTGCCCGACCGCGTCGATGATCGCGTGGTTGGACGCTTCCTCGGCCGGTGAGTAGAGCAGGTCCGCGTAGGCACCGTCCGTCTCGGATCGCACCGTCGAGCGGGCGTCGTCCCACGCGCGGGTGAGGCGGCCCCGGGCCAGCGGCGACCAGATGATCGTGCCCACGCCTTCGTCCAGGCACAGCGGGATCATCTCGCGCTCTTCCTCGCGAGCGAGGAGGTTGTAGTGGTCCTGCATGGACACGAAACGCGCCCAGCCGTTCTGCTTCTGCAGGTGCAGCGCCTTCGCGAACTCCCATGCGTGCATGGACGAGGCGCCGAGGTAGCGGACCTTGCCGGCACGCACGAGGTCGCTGAGTGCTTCGAGGGTCTCCTCCCAGGGGGTGGAGTGGTCGTTGCGGTGGATCTGGTAGAGATCGATGTAGTCCGTGCCCAGGCGGCGCAGCGAGTGGTCGACCTCGGTCATGATTGCCTTGCGGGACAGGCCACGGCCGTTGGGTCCCAGCCGCATCGGGTGGCGCAGCTTCGTGGCGATCACCACGGCATCACGGTCGGCCAAGTCCTTGAGCGCCCGGCCGAGGATCTCCTCGCTGGAACCGTTGGAGTACATGTTCGCGGTGTCGAAGAAGTTGACCCCCGCCTCCAGCGCGTGCTTGATGAGCGGGCGCGCGTCCTGTTCGCCCTTCGACCAGACGGGGTGCCCGCGGTCGGGCTCGCCGTAGGTCATCGCGCGCCGATCGCGATCGGGGACACGTCGAGGCCGGTCGTGCCGAGCTTGATGTAATGCATGACGCTCCTTAGAGTAAGTGGAGAGCTCCCCGCATACCGTAGTGGAGAGCTCCCCACTTAGCAACGTGAGGTCCCATGGTCCGGTCAGACGCCCGAGAGAACAGGGCGCGCATCCTCGCCGCCGCACGCGAAGCGCTCACGGCGGACGGCAGCACGTCGATAAACCAGATCGCCCAGCGCGCGGGAGTCGGCTCGGGCACCCTGTACCGCAACTTCCCCACACGCGAGTCGCTGGTCCTGGCCGTCTACCAGGACGAGGTGGCACGCATCACCGGCACCGTGCCCGGCCTGCTGGCCCAGATGCCGCCACTGGAAGCGCTCCGCCACTGGACGACCGACCTCGTCGAGGCCATGCGCACAAAGCACGGCCTCGGTGACGCCCTCGGCCCTGGCGCGCACCAGGCGATCAGCGAACAGAGTTACGGACCGGTCATCGCCGCGATCACACAGCTCCTCGACGCCGGCAAGAAGGACGAAAGCATCCGCGCGGACGCCGACCCAGGCGACTTCCTCCAGCTCACCGGCGCACTGTGGCGCGCCGCGTCCAGCCCCCAGGACCGGGCACCCCGCATGCTGGGGCTCATCCTCGACGGACTCCGCACCGACCGGTAGACGCCGCGCACGACTCACGGGCCGTCAAATGAACGATTTACAGTCCCGTTCGTGCTGGTGACCGGCGCGCCATTCGGCCAGGAGAACGGTGGCGTCGTCGAGCCGGCCGTCAAGCGGATCCGGCACTGCACGACTGGTACCTCGAAGAGGACGAGGAGATGCGACGCCCGTTCGCCGCCACCACTGAACACGCCGTACACAACCCCATCGAGAACCAGCGACACCACCAGAGCCGCCGCGAGGCAGCCCGCGCTGACGGGGCTCCTTGAAAAAATCCCCAACCCCTGCTGGGGGTGCCATCAGACCTGTTCGACGGATCTCCCCACCCTTTCCGGGCCTGTCCTGGGACAGGACACCCATGACGAGGGAGGGCCCGCTAGCCCGTCAGGGTCCGGGTGGTGTGTAGTTGCACATGCCGTAGCGGCATGTGGTGTCGTCGAGGGCACCACAGCACGAAAGGCCCTGTCTGCGATGTACCCCTCCGCCACGCCTCCCCGCGAGGTCAAGATCGGCGATGCCGCCGCCTTCGCCGGAACCACCCCGCGCGCCATCCGCCACTACCACCAGATCGGTCTGCTGCCGGAGCCCGAGCGAGGCGGAGACGGACGCCGCCGCTACGGCTACGACGACATGATCCGCCTGCTGTGGATCCGCAAGATGTCCGAGGCCGGCATCAGCCTGGACGACATGCGGGCCGCCTTCGACGAAGCCCGGGACGTTGAGGACGTCCTGGGCCGACTCGAGGAGACCCTGGCCGCCCAGGAGGCCGACATCAAGCGTCAGCGCGCGGCAGTCCAGCGCCTGCGAGCCGTAGGCAGCCCACTGGGCCTGCTCTCCCCGTTGGTCACGGACAGGCTCAGCCACCTGCCCTCTGGCGCACTGCGCCCCTCCGACCTGGACGCCCTGCTGGTCACGGAACGGATCTTCGGGCCGCTGGGCGCCGCAATTCAGGCCAGCGTCTTCATCACTCTGGCGACCCATCCCGGCCTACGGGCCGAGGCAGACCGCCTCGACGCGGCCGACGCCGCCCTCGACGACACCGTCGACCCCCACGACCCGCAGGTCGAAGAACTCGCCGCGCAGCACTGCGCCCACCACAAGGCCCTGGAACAGGCCATGGCAGCGGCCGGACTGGACGAGGCCGAGGAGAAGCTCTTCGAGATCTACGACGCCGACCTGACGGGCGATGAGGAGGACACCCAGATGAGCGCCTTCGAAGCGGTCACCAAAATGCCCTATGGCTTCTCCGCGGCCCGGACACGGTGCATAGAACTCACGACACGGCTCCTTTACGGGGACCTCTCCGCAGGCAGCTGATCGCTGGTGTGGCCGTGCGTGAGGATCCCGGATCGGCCACCGACACAAAGCCAGCGTCTGGACGTCTCGACACGGCCCGCACACTCCACGAGCGGGAAACCCAAGCCGACGACCCGGGCCACGCTCCTTGCAACTCCCCACTTCGTTGAACACCAGAGCAAGTGATGCGAGGAGCATCCCTGGCCGTTTTCAAAAATCCCCATCAGCGCCATGCCCGTCCGACGGCACAAGCCCGTCCGCGCTCAACGACCGCTCTCCACCGGCTTTCTGCCGGCATCCCGCCGAACCGGCCAGCTGCCATCACCCACACACGTGACACCGCCCCATCCGCCGAGGAGATGCCCCGGCCGGCGGCCGGACCGACCGCCACAGGTCACCTGCGCGAGCCAACCAGCCGGCCGACAGTTGATCAGAAAAGCGAAGATCGAGGAGAACCGGAGCATGGCACTATGCAAGAAGTGCGGCGTACGAAAGCGCCGTTGGCCCCGCTCCTGTCGCTGATGCCGCACCGGATCCGCCCGGGCGGACATGGCCGTGGCAGGGGCCGACGTGACCATGGCCGCAGGACTCTTCGCAGGGATCAGACGGGCCGTCACGGGCATGTGCGGCAGATCCGACTGGACCTGACCCAGCAGGCACCATCCCGTCACACTGCTCCGGACGCACCTTGCCACTGCCGCCGGGCTCTCACCCGGCACCTCGGCAAGCAGCAGAGCGTGCCGACGCCACTGCCCCCTGGTTGTCAGACAGCAACGCCCTCTCGTACCGCGCCCATCACCCCGATCCGGACCTCGACGAGCTTCCCCTGGCCGCGGAAACGGTGGCCGCGAGCGCGCTGTCCGGCGCAGGGCGATGACCACGGCCAGGTCCACTCCCCCGCATCCCCTGTGTCCCTCCTGCCGACGGACCCTGTGGAGACGACACCTGCTGCCCGACGAAGCCCGCCGCCACCCTGGCAGGGCCCCTGACTTGTCAGGACGCCCTCGACAGCACCCCGACCTCGTCACCGAACCCCACCGCGAAGCGCCCGCCCGCAGCCGCCGCGAGTGAGTGCACGGGGAAGGGGAGCAGGTGGCCGCTACCGGCTGGACACCCTGCGGTGAGATCGCGGAACCGCACGGTGCGGTCATCGCCGAAGGCAGCGACGAGCCGTCCGTCGGCCATCGCTGAGACCGCCAGCGTGTTGCCGGAGCCTGACTCGGCGGCCTGGGCGTCGCGGATCTGCTGCCCCGTAGAAAGATTCCACACGCGTATCGTCCGGTCCCGGCCCTTGCTGACCGCGATGGGAGCTCCGCCCAGGGTGGCGGTGGCCACGGCGGTCACCCAGTCGGTGTGGCCCGTCAGGGGTTCGCCGAGCTGCCGGCCGGTGGCGAGGTCCCACAGTCGCACCGTCTTGTCCCAGCTGCCCGTCACCGCCACGGGCCGTCCCTCGAGGACCGCAGCGGCAACCGCGGTGATACGGCTGGAGTGGCCGGTGAGAGGTGCGACCAAGGGCCGTCCGGTGGTGAGGTTCCAGACGCCCACGGCGCGATCGCTGCCTGCGGTGAGAGCGACGGGCAGGCCGTCCACGACCGCCGAGGCCATGGCCAGGACTCTGCCGTGGCCGCTGGGGAACGGACGGTGGACAGCTCGGCCGGTGGCAAGCTCCGCAATGTGCAGGGTGGCGTCGGGCGTGGCCGTGACGACGACCGAGTCCCCGCCCACCACCACCGTCGCCATGGCGGACACCTCTGCGCTCAGGGGGTTGCAGGTCTGCGAGCCGGTGATCAGGTCCCAGGTGCGCACGGTGTGGTCGGCACCTGCGGTGACAGCTATGGGAACACCGTCAAAGACCGCTGTGGTCACCGCCAGGACGGATCCGGTGTGTCCGGCACGCAGCCGGCCGCCGTCCCCTCCGGCAGCGGTGATGTCCCAGGTGCGCACCGTGCGGTCCTCCCCTGCGGTGACGGCGACACATCGTCCGTCCACCACCGTGGTGGCGACGGCCCACACCTGGCCGTCGTGCCCTGTGAGGGGCTCACCCTCCTGTTCCCCGGTGGCGAGATCCCAGACCCGCACGGTGCGGTCGCGGGATGTCGTGACTGCCAGAGTGCGCGCCCCGACCGGGGCACTGTCGATGGCCCACACCCGATCGGTGTGACCGGTCAGCACCCTGCCCTCGGCCGGCGGGTCCAGCGTGTGCAAAGGTGTGACGGTGCCGTCCGGGCCGGGGACGAGGGAGACGGGCGTGTCCCCCAGCACCAGGCTCCTTGAAGCGTCCCTCACCCGGATTTCCCAGCCGGACTTGGCGACGACCAGGCCGTTCGTCCGGGCGGACAGCAGGCTCGCCAGGTCGACGAGGTCTCCTGGACCGCCCTTGATCAGCTCTTTCCCTGCGGCTGCTTCCACAGGGATGCTGCGTATGCTCCGCGTACCGTCAGGGCCCGTGGAGTCCATGGGGCTCGTCGGCAGGTCCCACAAGCGCAGTGTCTGGTCCACGCCCACGGCGAGCGCGACACTGCGCCCTTCGAGGGTCAGGGTCGGGGACGGGCCGTAGGGAATGAAGACGGGGACGAGGTCGCCGACGAGCTCCGGTGGACCCTCGTAGTGGGTGTCGAGGACCACGACCCGGCCGTCGACGACCGTCAGGGTTGACACTGTGTCCATGGACGCCAGGGCTGACACTGCGTGTTCGTACTCGGCATCCGCCAGCAACTCCCGCAGGTCGGCTGCCAGAAGCACGTGGCGGTCCAGATCCCACACACGCCCTGCCCGGCCCTCCTCTTTGGTTACGGCGATGTCCCGCCCGTCGAGTGTCCACGGTCCCTCGGCCGGCAGGCACTCGCCGACCTCGCGGCCGGTGGCCAGGTCCCACACCTGCGCTTGGTGGTCCGGTGGGCACGTCACAACGACCTCGCGTCCATCCAGCACCCCGATGTCCACCATCCAGGGGAACACGCCGAGCCGACTGCCGGTTGCCTGGTCCCACACACTCAGCGTCCGGTCCGCCTGGACGGCCAGCACCACGTTCCGGCCGTCCAGGACCAACTGCGTCAGCCCCAGGGCCAGTTCGCCCGCAGAACGCCCCGTCGCCGGATCCCACAGCCTTCCGGTCCCGTCGATGTGGCAGGTGAGGACCAGGGGTTGCCCGTCGACCACCACCGTGGCCAGGGTCACCAACTCGGGCGACAACGACGACATGGGGTCGGCAGGAGCTGCCGTCAGCGTATGGAGCCGTTCCCCCGTCGCCAGGTCCCAGACACACACCGTCGCATCACGGCTCGCCGAGACGACAACCGGACGCCCGTCGACGACCGCCGTCGCCACCGCCACCACGGGGGCGTCGTGACCGTTTAAGGAGCGGAGCAGCCGAGGGTCGGTCGCGGAACCGCACGTCCACTCCGCCCGCCAAGCGGCCGGCTCATGCGAGGAAGTCGCTTCCCGGGACACGTGATCAGATCTTTCCGTCATGGCCCCAAAGCTATGGGGCCGCACTGACAACGACCCTCGGCGTGCGGCCCGCTCGGCATGTGTTCCTGAGCGCGCCCGCGTTGGCGTTCAGATCCTGGCGGTCGCGCACTTCCTGGCTGTCGGGCCGGACATACACGCCGGATAGTCAGCCGTGCGGGATCACCGGGAGCGGTGTCCTCCCCACTGCCGTCTTCGTAGCCCCGCAACGGGGTTACTGGCCTTCGGAGTTGGCATGACTACCTTCCCTTGTCGAGTGCGTTTCCGTCACGGTGACGCCTTCGCCGGCACGCACCCGCTCGCGGAACCCGCGGCCACGCTGCCGCGCCGTGCTCGCCCTGGCCAGACGGCACACCATCGCGACTCGGCGAGGCGCTGCGCGCGTAAGCACCAACCCGGAGCAGCTGTGTTGGGCCACTGCACTCATGCGGAGGGAAGGGGCGTGTGGGCGTCGAGGGCCGCCGCGCGGAGGGCAGCGGCCACCCGTGTCACGGCCTGGGTCGGCGGGGCGGGGAGGCGGGCCAGGAGCAGGCGCCGCTGTTCTTGCGGGCCGCCGCGGACGGGGAGGACGCGTACTCCGGGAGGTACGGCGGAGACGAGTGAGGCCGGAAGGGTGGTCAGCCCGCAGCCTGCGGCGACGAGGTGGAGTTTGGCCAGCCAGTCGCGGGCGGTGTGGACGATCTCGGGACGCTCGTCCAGACCCGGCCACACCCCCATCAGGCGGTCCTCTCCTGACGAGGACCCGGCGATCCAGCGCTGCCCCCGCAGATCGGCCACGTCGACGTATTCGCCGCGGGCGAGGGGATGTGTGGCGGGCAGCGCGAGACGCAGGGGGCGTTCGGTGAGTGTCTGCAGTGCCAGCGGGGGCGACTCGGCGTCCGGCGCCCGAAAGGGCGGGGCCGAGGCGAGCAGGGCCAGATCCAGGCTGCCCGCCCGCAGCGCGCGCACCAGTGCCGGGGTGCCGCCCTCGCGGCCGACGACTTCGAGTCCGGGATCACTTTCGCGCAGATCGGCAAGGGCTCGGGGCAGGAGCACGGCGCCAGCGCTCGGCACCCACCCCAGTCGGACCGTTCCGGCCTGTTCCGGCAGGCCGGACAGGTCCCGGGCGGTCGCGGCGATCTCGTCGAGCACGACCGTCACCCGGCGCATGACGACCCGGCCCGCCGGGGTGAGCCGAGCTCCATCGCGCCGCCGCTCCAGCAGTTCGGTGCCTGCCGCCCGTTCGATCGCGGCGATCTGCCGGGACACCGCGGACTGGGTGTAGCCGAGCGATGCCGCGGCCGCGGTGAAGGTTCCCTGTTCGGCCACGGCGCGCAGGACGCGCAGTGCGGTCAGTGACACATCAGTGAAGTCCATGATGTTTACGCATACTAGCTGTGCCGAACTTTCGTTGGACGCATGGATCAGGGGTTTCTAGCGTGGACGTATGACCACTTCACGCATCGCCCTCGTCACGGGGGCCAACCAGGGGCTCGGCCGGGCCTTCTGCGATGGACTGGCGGCCCGCATGGATCCGCAGGACCTGGTCCTGCTCACCGGTCGCAGTCAGCAGCGTGTGGCGGACGCCGCCCGGGAAGTCACCCAGTCGTCCGCTACCCGTGCCCGTGTCGAGGGCCGGGTCCTGGATGTCACGGACACCGACGCCATCGCCCGTCTCGCCGAGGATCTGCGGGCCCGGTACGCAGGGGTGGACGTCGTCATCTCCAACGCGGTCGCCCGTCTGCTTCCCGAGGAGTCACAGGCGGAGCGGGCCGACGAGTTCATCGACGTCTCCAACGCCGCCACCCACGCCATCCTGCGCTCCTTCGGCCCCGTGCTGCGCCCCGGTGGACGGCTGCTCGTGGTGGCCAGCAGCCTGGGCACGCTCGGGCACCTCGACGGCCGGCTGCACCACTTGTTCGACGGGGCGAGCCTGGACCAGGTCGAGTACGCGGTGGAGTCGTGGCGCAGTGCCATCCACCACAACACCGCGCAGGAGGCAGGCTGGCCGCGGTGGCTGAATGTGCCTTCGAAGGTGGCCCAGGTCGCCGCCGTGCGGGCCGTCGCCGCCGAACGCCGGGCCCGTGACCTCGCCGACGGCACGCTCGTGGCAGCTGTGTGCCCCGGCATGGTCGACACCGCGACCTCACGCCCGTGGTTCACCGACTACAGCCAGGCCCAGCCTCCCGCCCGGGCCGCCGAGGCCGTCCTCGATCTGGTCTTCGCCGAGCACGTCGATCCCGCGCTGTACGGCGAGTTGGTGCGCTTCGGCAAGGTCCTGCCCTGGCACGACGGCACGCCTCCAATCGAGCAGGACGGAATGCTCGTCCCCTGACCACGCGAACCGCCGCCCGTCCGCAGCGCCCGTGGGCGCTTCAAGGTCCAGCCTCTCAGCAAGGAATCCACTCATGCGTGCCATCACCACTCCGTTCGGCTTCGCCAGCACCGCCGGCGAGGTCGTGTCAGGAATCGATCTCACCGGCCGCCGCGCGGTGGTCACCGGCGCCTCCTCCGGAATCGGCGCGGAGACGGCCCGCGCCCTGGCAACCACCGGTGCGGCCGTCACCCTCGCCGTGCGGGACGTGGCGGCGGGCGAACGCGTCGCCAAGGACATCACCGGATCGACCGGCAACCAGGACGTGCGGGCCGTGCACCTCGACCTGACCGATCCCGCGTCCATCACAGCCTTCACCGCCGCTTGGCAGGGCCCGCTGCACATCCTGGTGAACAACGCGGGCGTCATGGCCTGCCCCGAGCAGTACACGGAGCAGGGCTGGGAGTGGCAGTTCGCCACCAACCACCTGGGCCATTTCGCCCTCGCCACCGGCCTGCGCGGCGCGCTGGCCGCCGACGGCAACGCCCGTGTCGTGGTGGTGAGTTCCACCGGCCACCAGCAGTCACCGATCGTGTGGGACGACGTCAACTTCGCCTTCCGCCCCTACGACCCCTGGCTCGCCTACGGACAGTCCAAGACCGCAGGCGTCCTCTTCGCAGTGGAAGCGACCCGCCGCTGGGCCGACGACAACATCACCGCCAACGCCCTGATGCCCGGCGCCATCTACACCAACCTGCAACGACACACCGGCGGCCGGGGCAGCGGCCGCGTCCCCGCCGAGCTGATCAAGACCGTCGGACAGGGCGCCGCCACCTCGGCGCTCCTCGCCACCTCACCGCTGCTCGACGGGGTGGGCGGCCGCTACTTCGTCGACTGCAACGAGAGTGAGATCGTCGACCGGCGCTCCGGCAGCCTGCACGGCGTCGCCGCCCGCTACGCCGTCGACCCGGCGGGCGCCCGGCGCCTGTGGGACCTGTCGCAGGACCTCCTCGCCGACGCCGCCTGACCGTTCGGGGACGACAGGCCCGCGGCCTTGGGACAGCGGGCGCCGTGGCGCTGACGATGTTGTGCGGCCTGCCCAACCCGACACCGACGGCGACCGGCGCCATGCCCGCCCCCCTCAACGGGTTCCACCTACGTAATCGACAAGGCCGACCCCACCCTGTCCGGCCCTCTCCCCCAGCAAGCGCTGGGCCCTCAGCTGAGCGGAAAGAGCCCGGAACGTCGTACTGAATTCCGTCGTCTTCCAGCGCCAGCGGCCGGGACCACCACTGCTGGCACCGGGATCGAGATGTTCAGCCGGTTCAGCGAACCCATCCATCTCGGACTCGCCGCTCTCGCCGCACGCGGCAGAATCAGACGCTGACAGGCCAACCACGTCGCACATGCCCCTGGTTCCGTTGCCAACCAGTGGCCGCTCCTCGCTACCTGCCACTGAGTTTCAGCGCGGCACTGTATGAGCCCCAAGCAGTGTCGGTGGGCGGGGTTATCGTGCGAGGCACCCGATGATCTCCGGGCCGGTCGTCGGCGGATGCCGGTCCGGGCCGGTCTGCTGATGCTGCCCCGAGGAAGCACTCACCATCCCCAACGACACCGACTACGGGCTGGCCGCCACCGTCTGGTCCCGCGACGTCGACCGGGCCCTCAAACTGGCCCGCAGTGTCCGGGGCGGTACCGTCGCTGTCAATGAATACAGCGAAGGCGCCATCAGCACGCCCTTCGGCGGCTACAAGCCTCCGGATTCGGCGGCCGCGACGACGGTCTCGAAGCCTTCGAGCAGTACACCCAGCTCAAGACCGTCTGGATAGCCCTGCGCTGACAACAGGACCGTCCCGGCGGTGACACAGACCGGCAGGGATGCGTGTTCGGAACCTGACTCCGAGCACGCATCCTTGTTGCCGCGTCCAGTCCGGGATTCAGACGTCGAAGGCCCGTAGCCAGGGCTGACCGGCGCGCGACGAAGCACCAAGCCGCCATGCGGCGTGAACCTGCGGAGGTCGAGATCACCATGACGACACGGGACGGCACCATCGGCGTCCTCCTGCCCCGCGACACTCCGACGCGGGACATCATCCCCTTCGCCCGGCGTGCGGAGGAACACGGCTTCGACGAGTTGTGGGTGGTCGAAGACCTCGGCTACCGAGGAGGACTCGTACAGGCGGCCACCGTCCTCGCCTCCACCACGCGGATCCGGGTCGGCGTCGGACTCCTGCCGGCCGGCGCCCGCAATGTGGCCTTCACCGCGATGGAGATCGCGAGTCTCGCCCAACTGCACCCCGACCGCCTCGACATCGCTGTCGGTCACGGCATGCCGTCCTGGATGCGGAGCGTCGGCGCATGGCCGAAGAGCCCCCTGACTCTCCTGGCCGAGTACATCACCGTCCTGAAGTCGCTGCTGAGCGGCCAACCCGTGGATCAGCACGGGAAGTACGTGCACATCGACGGAGTACGACTGCACGAGAGCTCCACCCCGGCTGTGGCCCCCGCCGTCCTGGCGGGCGTACGCGGTCCCAAGTCCCTGGCCGTGTCGGGTGACGTGGCCGACGGCACTCTCCTCGCAGAACCGGTGACACCGGCCTACGTGACAGAAGCCCTCAAGCACATCGCACCCACCCGCCCCCACCGTCTCGTCGCCTACAACATCGCGGCGATCGACGACGATCCCGCCGTCGCGCTGGCAACCGCCCGTCCCGCCCTCGCCGTGGTCGCAGAACCGGACTGGCGGCCCCACATCGCCCCGCTTCCCTTCCACGACGACCTCGTCGCCCTGCGCTCACGCTGTGACAGCGCCGAGGAGTTCGCCCGCGCCCTGCCGGACGAATGGGTACGACAACTCGCCGTGGCAGGCACACCGGAACAGGCACGGTCCACTCTGGCGGGCCTGTTAGACGCGGGTGTCACGAGTGCGATCCTCGCCCCCGTGGGTCCCGACTACCGGGCGTCGCTGGAGTCACTGGCGGCAATCCTGTGAACAGTCGACCAACACACGTGAAAGAGCACAGCTCTTGATGGACCCGGCCACGCGCCGCCGCCGGGCGGCACTGTTCCTCTTCTTCCTCATACCCGGCCTGTCGATCTCCTCATGGGTGACCCGGACACCCGACATCCGGGACCGACTCGACGTCTCGACCGCGCAGATGGGCATCGTCCTGTTCGGGCTGTCAGTCGGATCCATGATCGGCATTCTCAGTTCCGGAACGCTCGTGGCCAGGTTCGGCACCCGGCCCGTCATGGGCGCCGCAACGCTGCTGATCATCCTCAGCATGGCGGTGATCGGCCTGGGGACCGCGCTTTCCTCCGCCCCGGCAACCACCGCCGGACTGTTCCTCTTCGGTGCCGGAATGGGCGGTGGAGAGGTCGCGATCAACATCGATGGCGCCGACGTCGAGCAGATCACAGGACGGACCGTACTACCCACGCTCCACGGCTTCTTCAGCCTGGGAACCGTCGTCGGGGCCGCGCTGGGAATCCTGTGTACCGCCGTCTCCTTCCCGGTGCAGTGGCACCTCACCGCCATGGCCGCCGTCACGGCAGCCATGTTCGCCTATGCATTCCGCGCCATTCCCCATGAGGTTGGCAAGACCCGAGACGACAGCTTGCAGTCCGACGCAAGCACCACACAGACCCCGGTGCGAGTCTGGAAGGACCCACGGCTGTTGCTGATCGGTGGGGTCATCCTGGCCATGGCCCTGGCCGAGGGTTCCGCCAACGACTGGCTGCCCCTGCTCATGGTCGACGGCCACGGCGTGGACCCCGCCCTGGGGTCAGCCGTCTACACCGGCTTCGCCACCGCCATGACCATCGGCCGTTTCGCCGGCGGATTCCTCATCGACCGCCTCGGCCGCGCCCCCGTTGTCCGAGCCAGCGCCATCTGCGCGACCTTCGGAATCGCCGTTGTCGTCTTCGCCGACTCGGCCGCCCTCGCCGGCGCAGCCGTTCTCCTCTGGGGCCTGGGAGCCTCGCTCGGCTTCCCGGTCACCCTCTCGGCGGCCGCGGACTCCGGGCCCAACTCAGCCGCACGGGTCAGCCTCGTGGCGATGATCGGCTACGTCGCGTTCCTCGTCGGACCGCCCTGCCTCGGCTTCCTCGGCGATCACTACGGCCTTCGCGTCGCCATGATCGTCGTCCTCGCCTTCACCGCCGTGGCGATCATCCTGGCACCCGCTGTCGGCACGCGCTCCGTCGCGTCCTCCCCCGCCACCGAGTCGACAGCCCAGCTGTGAGAAGTGGTTACATCTCGAAACCATGCCCGGGCCTCTCGGGACAGACCCGAGCATGCCGACACGTCAGGGGCACTCCACTACTCAGCCGCCTCGATCAGGTCGGCGCGATAGGGCGTGACGGTGACGTTGATGCGGGTCACCTGGGGCGTGGGGCGTTGAAGTGGTAAGTACCTGCGGTGGCCCGGTAGACCCGGTACGGCTTGCCGCCACTGGTGTCCGCGCGGACGAATGCCGGACCCCGCGGGGCTGTGACGCTCCTTCCCTGAGTGGGCACCCAGATCTCGGCGAGGGTGTTGTTCGGGATGGTCACCTTGAGGTGGATGCGTCCGTCGTCTCGGCGTGTCCAGTGGGATGCACGCCTTCCGCGGACCGTGTCCAGGGCCGAGCCCGCGCCGCCTCCGGGGCCTGCAGCCATTCCCCGGCAAGGACCCCCCAGCAGCCGGAGTCTCCTCGCCGGACACCGCGAGACCGAGGATGCGCCGTACGTCAGCGGTCGCCGCCACCGCGGCGAGAGCCTGAGCCGCCTCCGGACCGAGCTCGGCGAGCGCCCCGGCGGGGGGTCCACCGCGTCCAGGGCGTCCCGGCGGCGGCCGCGATCAGTCCGTGAACCCCGCCGTGTCGGCGCGATGACACGCGCGCTCGACGGCCTGCACGGCTGCCTTCTCGACTCCGGGCGCGGCCTGCGACGACAACTCCACGACCATCCCAACGACCGAACCCCTCAAAGCAGATCGGCACGCCATGTCACACGCGAGCGGATTTGGGCTCCCTGGCCCCGACCGGGTTCGCGGCCCGGTCGGGGTTGACGGCAGCAGACCAGTCGTGCGGCGTACTCGTCCGCCGTGGCAGGGTCGGACCATGCCCTTTGATCACAACGACCACTACCACCGTCTGCTGTTGCGCCACGTGCCGCGGAATTGCGGTGCGGCCCTGGACGTCGGCTGTGGAACCGGCCGGCTCGCTCGTCGGCTCGCTCACCTGGGCATAGATGTCGATGCGATCGACCCGTCGGAAGAGGCCATCGCCGAGGCCCGCGCGCTGTCGGGGCGGAAAGCCGGTGACGGGAGCCCACGCTCCCAGCACGCGAACGTCACCGAAGCCGAACTGCCCAAAGCTCACTACGACTTCATCTCATGCCTCGCCAGCATCCATCACATGCCGTTCGACACCGTCACCGCACTACGTGAGGCACTCGCGCCCGGCGGAGTCCTCGTGATCCTGGGCTGCTATCCGGAGAAGACCCGGCTCGACTGGGCTTGGAGCCTGGCAGCCGTGCCCGTCAACGCCGTCGCCAGGCTGACTGTCGCAGTGAAGGACAAGATTCGCCCAGCCGCCGCTTCGACCGGTCGAGGACAGGTGAAAGCGCCGGTGAGCCAGCCGACCATTCCCCTGCCGCAGATCCGTCAGAAGGCCGCGGTCCTACTGCCTGGATGCAGCATCCGCAGGCTCCTCTTCTGGCGCTATCTGCTCGTCTTCCGCAACAACCGCTGACGGGACCACTGCTCACGCCCGCCTCAACCGCAGACTCCGGACAAGCGAATCAGTTCGCACGTCCCAACGAGCGGCCGAACCCTCGCGGAACCCCCGGCCGGCCATTCCCCTCCAGCGACAACAACGGCACGACAGATTCCATGCGGCAGCCGTCTATGCTCTCTCGGCATGCAGCGCAGCAATGTCACGCGGAACGACGGCACGTGGGTGGGCCTGTCCTTGGACGTGCACGACCAACATCAGCCGGGACTGTGTGTATTCAGTGCCGGGCCGCGACCGCTGATCTCCCAGACGTCGCGGCCTGTGCTGCTTGCCGTTGTCGAAGAGCAGCTCGGGGGCGTGGACTTCTGGCGCACCGACGCGTACCGCTCCTTCGTCCCGCCGCTGCGCGCCGATGTGGCGCGCGCCCTGACGGGCAGCCTGGAACGGTGGGCTCACCGCTTCGCGCAGTACCTCATCGACTCACCGGACAGCCCGTTGCACGAGGGCCGGTGGCTGCTCTCGTGTGAGAGTCCGCTCCGGCGCTGGCGCCACCCCAACACTTCGCATGCCGAGTACTGGAACTCGATGCTCGTCGACGGTCATCCGGACGGATACATCGACTGGTTCGTCCATTCCGGGGCGTGGGAGGTCCTTCCGCTGCGGCCGATGCCCGATACCGACGACAGCCGGGTCAAGGCATACCGCAAGCAGGCCCGTGAAGGCACACTCCCACCCGTCCTGTTGTGGTGGGTCAGTGGCCTGGACTGCCATCTGATCCTGGACAGTCACGCGCGGCTCGCCGCGGCGATCGCCGAGTCCATCGAGCCTCCGCTGCTGCAGTTGCACCGCACGGTGCCGCGCGACGACCTGGCCGCGCGCGTCGATGAGGCCGTGAGCTTCTATGAGGACGAGCTGGCACGCTTCACCGAACTCCGCGCCGTCCACGGCCCCACCGTCCCGGACGGCGCCGCCACCGCCGGCCCACAGCTCGTCCGCCTCCTGCACGACCTGAACACCGCGGAACAGCCGACCTGGTCCTGGCCCCTGCCCGGCGGGGAGGACCAGTGGCGTCGCATCGCACGCGAAGTGACAGCCGGCCACGGCTGTCACTTCATCTGAGTCCGGCCGAATCTCTCGGATCGACGATGCCTGCGCGCTCAAATCCGAGCGCGTCAAACAGGCGACCCGGGGAGCCGCTTCCGGCACGTCCGCCGACGCTGCCGTCTCCCATCAGCCCGCACGGCGCCGTCTCCGCCGAACGCCGCACCAGTGTCAGGCGCGGCCACCGCTATGGGTGCCGGAATCCGCGATCGTCGGCGCAGGCCTGCTCGGGGTCGAAGGAAGTGAACCAGTCGAGCAACGCGAGGTTGACCATGCCCAGGGCCTGGTTGACGTCGCTGCCGACACCCGGTTCCGAACTGCTTCTGGTACAGGTACAAAGTCTGCAGTTAGAAGTGACGCCCGGCATGCGCGCGGGCAAGCGCGGCTGCGGGCCGCTCGCGCGTGGACGGGCGGGTACTCCCCCGGCGGCTCCGTCGCAAACTCAACTGGACGGCGTGACCGGGGACCACATGCCGAGCCACTGCTCGGCGCCCCAGGCCTCGAACCGCTCTACCTCATTGAACCCCAGCTTCGCCGCGAGACGCATCGAGCCGACGTTGGCAGTCTGGGTGGTGAGCACCACCGGCTCGCCGGGAAGCGTGTCGGCGAGCCAGCCGAGTGCCGCCGCGCATGCCTCGGCGGCGTACCCGATTCCCCACGCTCGTGGCAGGAACAGGTAGCCGAGATCGGTCTTCCCTGCGGCAGCCGGGCGATGGTGCCCTGTTGCTCTCCTGAGCAGAATCTGGCCGATCATCGTTCCGTCGAGATCAACGACGAAACTCCCGGGCCACCGCTCGGGCGCCCCGGGCATCTCGCGCTCAAGCTCGTCACGCGGCCGGGGGCCGCCGAGGTAGGTGTGCACCTCTGGTGACGCCAGCAGCTCGATGAACGCTGCACGGTCCCGGTCCTCGGGCTCACGGAGCACGAGCCTCTCGGTCCTGATTGGCTCAGGCGGCCAAGCCACAGGTCCCAGATCTTCCATCCGCGCACGCTAACAGATGGTCAAACAGCCGAACGGGAAAGGCCTGACGCCACCTGGATCCGAACCCAAACAGCACCTAGTCGAGTTCCTTGGGCCCGTAGTGGGCGGCTGCCGCTCCTGTCTCCAAGGCCCAATAACGGTCTCCGTATGACCAATGCCACCACTCTGTGGGGTAGTTGACCAGGCCGACAGCGGTGAGCGCAGTACTCAGGATGTGCCGGTGAGAGCGAGCAGCGTCGTTGATGTTGTCGGCCTGCGTGTAACAGGCGCCCGCACTCTCCTCAGGAGTCGCGTTCATGCGGGTGCCCATGTCGAGTTCATGGCCGTCGACATCGGCGAGCGTCAGGTCGACGGCGGCTCCAGCGCTGTGCGGTGCGATCTCGGGCGGGGACACGTAACGGCTGGCTGCTGAGCGGACCTGCTCGGCGGTCCATTCCGGATGCTCAGCCCGCAGTTGGGCTGCGTATTCGTCGAAGTAGTGGCGTTGAAGGGACGGTGGGCGATACCCCTCGACAAACAGGAGCCGCATCGCTTGAGGCAGCTGTGCCTGGGCCGTGAGAAGACGGTCGAGCACTCCTGCCCGCAGGTGGGCGAAGGCGCCGGCGGAGTCCTGCCACTTCCGCTCGTCGACCAGCAAGGGACTGTCTCGGCGCACATCCACAAGCGGCTCACCGCACTCCTGAACAGGCACGGCTGCGACCTTCGGGTCGGACATCAGAACGATCTCAGTCATGACGCGATCATCTCGTGGCCTTGCGCCCTCTTCAGCCTGGATCTTCCGAGCTGCCGCGACTACGCGTTTCCCAAATCGGGTCAGTTTCATGGCCGTGCCGCGTTCGGCTCATTCGGAGATGGGCTGTCCGAGGTCCGCTTCGCAGCGGTTGATCTGGATCACCCTGGTGGATTGGTGGATGCCGGGATCTCAGGCGGCTTCCTCAGCGTGGGGTGGGACCGGGCTACCAGGAACCGGGGCAGGCTCAATTTGTGTGAGGAGCGGGCCGGCCCGACGCGACCGGAGGTGCGTGATCCCCTGGCCTGGCTCACCGTTGTCGCCTCCCGTGTGGCCAGTGACTGACATCGCTCACGGAGCAAAGACGCCGGGCTGCGTCGGCGCCAGGCCCAGAGCTGGTCTCGGCCGTCTGTGGAGCATTCCGAGGAACAGCGCCCTCTCACCCTGGCGGTGGCGGAGGAACTGGAATCCATGCTCCCGGCGCACCGGCAGGTCCTGGTGCTGCGCGACTGCGCGGATCTACCCATCCGTGAGATCGCGCACCTCCTGACGTCTCTGAAGCAACGTCAAAAGCCGCTTGCACGCAGCTCAGGCAGTGATGCGGGCGCGACAGCTCCAGCTCCAACTGTAGGAACCTGCTCGCACCAGGCGTTGTCACAGGCATCAGGCACACTGCGCCGTATGAACTTGGTGACCGCGCACGACTATGCCTGGATCCGCACCTCGCCGCTCTTCCGCCACATGATGGAGAGCGGATACACCCTGACACTGATACGGGGGCGAACCCCCCGCGAAGTGCTGCGTGCGATGGAGGCAGAACCACGCGGTGCCGGGGAGGGAACGGCCGGGCTGATCGAGGCGGACAACGCTCACCGCGCCGAGGTGGATTGCGACTACTGGGACGAGTCCTACGTCGCGGGCGCCTTCAGCGCTCCGGGCGAGGACGGCGACTGGACACTCGTCCTCGGCTTCGACGGTGGCCTGGGGATCGCGGCGCCGTGCGTCGAGATGCTGGCGAAGGGCGGCCGGGTCTTGGCGCATTCGACCAACGGCGGCAAGCCCATCCACCTCTTCCACTGGTTCGAGGACGGTGAGCTCCGTACGACGTTCGAGGGCCCCTCGTCGCGCGACGGCAGCACCCCCGATGAACTGGTCCCCCTGCTGAGGGAAGTTGGCTTCCCTCTGACCTGCGAGGGAGAGCACGACGAGAGCGCCCCGGACGTCGACCGGAAGGCGGCGGTCCTCGCCCTGGCCGAGAGACTCACCGGCATACGCATCACCGAATCCCTCCTCCAGGACGCTACATACGAGCTGGGACTCGTGCCTGAACAGCCTGCCGGGGAGTGGACCGGCGTGGTCATCGACATCACCGATGCCCACGGCGATCGCCTGCACAGGAAATGGACCTACCAGGAGATCGCGACGGCGTCGGACCGAGCACGGGCGGAGGCGAACGCGCCGGTCGTGATCACCTACAACGAGCCGCCGTCCATGGATCGTTCGAAGCACGAGACAGGTGAGTAGCGAGCGCGTGGAGGGGTACCGGCCTCGGGGAACATCGGTACAGCCGTTGGCGCCGAGAACGATCATGTTCGGCCAGCACACCGGCTGGGCGCTCCGCTGGGGTTCGCGGAAAGATCGCCGGGCCGGTGTCGGGGCTGGTTGCGGTGCTCGTGCCGGTGGAGTTTCTGACTGATGAGCAAGCGGTTATCTGGACCTTTCTGGCTCGTCAGCCATTCTCAGCTGGTCTTTTGTGTGGCTGACAGTGTCAGCTCCGTCTCCGTAGAGTTGTCCACTGCGGGGGCTGATCCAGTTGGCACCGCACGAAAGGGAGGACCCACCCGCATGACCACCCCTCCGTCCGAACGCACCCTCACCTACGCCGAAGACCTCAGGCCCGAGGACGTCCGTGCCCTGGAGACGTTCCTCAACGTCCAGCTGGGCCGGGTGTACGAAGAGGTCGGCGAGACTGGTGAGACGTCCTTCGCCATACGGGCTCTGCTCCGCCTGGTCTGCGACTCGGCCGGGCTCCTGTACACACTGCTCGCAGTGGAGCGGCCCGAGAGGTGGCAGCGGGCCGCGATCGTGCGCGAGTGGCAGCGGCTACGCAGTACGGCCCACGAGTTCAACCACCGCGAGGGCTATGACCATGATCGCTGGTGGAACCAGGTACGGCACTTCGACACCTCCGACGAGACCGCCGAACAGGACCGGATCCGCCGGTTCACCGCTGCCGGGCCGTACCCCGAGACCGGGCATTAACCGCGTGGGGTGGGGATGCCTCGTCGAAGGTCGCGGAGCTGTCCGAGGGCCACGGCGAGTTCGTTGCGGAACCGTTCGTTCTCCTCGTTCAGTTTCCGCTTGGCGTCCCGCAGCGCCCGCACCCCCCGCATCTGCTTACCTCTTCGTTTCGTCTCGGCCGCCAGGGAGGCCGTCCGACGCCGGGGCCAGTCCGTTGTTCTCCTGGTCGGTGATGCGCGCGATGACGTGCTCGACCGCGGTGGCCAGCCGTGCGTTGATGTCGGCAGCGCGGGATCGGCCGGCGGCTACGGCGTCGGATTGCAGCTCACGGGTGCGGGCGAGGGTGTCGTGGTGGACGGGCAGGAACTGCCGGTCGCTTTGGAAGTCGTCGCAGAAGTAACAGCCGTCGGCTGCGGTCTTGGGGCACGGACGTGAGATGTGCCGTCCGCGCCAGCCGCCGGCGACCGCGTGGAGGCGGCGTCCGATCTTCTCTGCGAGCCACTCGACGCCGGACAGGTCGCTGTCGCGGTGGATCTTGACGGTCTCGCCCTTGAGGTTGAAGCGGACCTCGTACTTCTCCTCGTACTCGCGGCGAAGCGTGTCGTCCGCGATGCGCGAGTAGTGCTCCTGCATAGCCCAGGAGGTGTGCCCGAGGACCTCGCGGATGGTGCGTCCGGACACGCCCGCATTCGCCATTCTGGTGCCCAGCGTGTGCCGGAACTGATGCCAGCTGACCGCGGCGGCGTCGCCGTTGGAGTCGATGAGGCGAATCCGCTTCAGCCAGGCGTCGAATCGGGTGTCGACGGTGCCGTAGGGCATCGGATACTTTCCGTCCGGGTTCCCGCTGACCTTGGGGAACAGCCACTGGCAGGCGCCGCCGAACCGTTCCCGGACCCGGCCGTGCTGTTCCCTGATCGCGTCCACCACTACGCGGGAGGCGGGGATGGCCCGGAAGCTCTTGTCCTTGCTCTTGTAGTGGACCAGGGCCCAGCGGCCCGACGGGGTCTTCTTGAGGCAGTCGGCCTTCAAGGTGAGGGATTCGCTGATGCGCAGGCCCTCGTCGGCAGATCAGCACCAGTGCGCGTGTCTCGGGGTCCAGCAGGGCCAGATTCTCCTCGGACTCGATCTGCTCCATCACGTGCTCGTCGATGAAGTTGGCCTTCAGCCCGCGCGACCGCGGGTATTCGTCCCGGTGGATCCGGGCGTCGGCGGGCAGCGCAGGCTGCCAGTCGTAGCGGCGCCACGTTTTCGAGCATCGTGGAGACCGCCGACAGCAGGCGGCTGCGACTCCCCGGGGCCACGGGCTGGCCAAAGTACGGTCCCTTCTGCTCCACCGTCCTGCGGCCGACCCAGCCGATATAGGACTCCAGCAACGGCCGGTCCAGCGCAGCTGGGTCGTTCTGCCGGTCGGGGCGGGCCTCCGCGAGGAACCGGGAGAAGAGCACGAAGTCGTGGAGGTTGCGCGCGGCCGACCGCAGTTCCGTGCGCGCGAGCCGCAGCCGCAGGTATCGCTTGACCGTCTGCCTCAGCCAGGGCTGGGTGATGCCGGTGAAGTCCAGCGGGGCGACGCGCTGGCGCTCCTCGATGCTGTAGCCGAGCCGCTCGGGGCGCCACACGTCCCTGTCCCACTCCTCCGCTGGTCCGTCGAGGGCGCCGAGGGCCTCCAGCAGATCGGTGAAGAGCTGCGGGACGGTGGTGTAGTTCAGCGACAGGCAACGCCAGTGGTGGGCGGGATGGTCCCGCACTGAGGAGACGCCCTCGGCGATGACGGTGTTGACCGCGCGGACCCAGGAACTGGGGACCACCTTGGAGTGTCGCTGGTCCGTGCGGAGCTGGAGCAGGTACTGGAACTCCAGCTCCGCCAGCGGCGGCAGGCCCGCGACGGAGAAGCTGGGGACGTTGCGGAGCGTCAGCTCGGCGGCCAGCGGCGGCCGCCCGACCTTCGTCCAGCGGTAGTGGTGCCCGTCGCGCAAACCGCTGCGGCTGATCTCGTAGCCGCAGTTCGGAAACCCGCACCGTCTCACGGACGGACGGGAGAGGGCCGGCGCGGCGGCGGCGTACTGTCGGACGCTGATGCGCTGGCCCCGCGAGTGCAGGCCGTTGAGGTCGGCCAGGTGCAGGTCACACAGGCCCGAAAGTCCGCCGGAGTACCGGCATCCGCTGACCAGGCACAGTGCCACGTCCGGGCTCAGCCCGGCCGGCCAGTTCGCTGGGTCCGCGATCCACGCCTCCCGCTCGGGCCGACCGGCCTTCCGCCAGGCCGCGTCGTGCGCGGCGCACAACCCGTGCGAGACGTTCTTCCTCAAGCACGGGGCGATCACGCAGGGAGTCGGCGCCAGAAAGTGCCCGGCTGGTGGCACGAAACGCTCGACTCGGAACTCCGGCCGCACCACACCAAGCAGGGCTGCGGCCCTCAGGTCTCCAGGGAACGGGACGACGGCGGCCAGGCGGCCGTCGGCGCTCACCACGAGCCCCTGAAGCCGACGCGGTCCAGCTCTTCGGCCAAGTCATCCGTGTTCAGGTGGCTGTAGGTGTCCGCCGTGGTGTGGACCGAGCGGTGCGTGAGCAACTCACTCGCCACTTCCAGCCGCACGCCCGCCCGCAGCAGCGCGGTCGCGTGAGTGTGCCGGAACAGATGGGGGTGAAAGTCGACCCCCTGTGCGCCGTCGTAGCCGCTTCACCAGGCTCATCGCCGCCCAGTACCCCATTGGCGTGCCGATGGTTCCGCTTCACAGGTTCACGAACACGTAGTCGCAGTCCAGCTCGCGGTACTCGGCGAACAGGTAGTCCGTGTTACATCGGCCGGTTCCTCCCGGACGACCCGCTTCACGCGCCGTGGCCGGTGGTCGAGCACTTGGCCGCGTAGCTCGGCATCGAGGACCCGTCGGTGGTTAAGCGGTACACCGAGCGGCCGAAGACGGCGTACGAGCACGCGTGGGAGATCCGGGACGCCTACGAGTACCACGAGTACGAGAATCCGGAGCGGTCGCGGCGGTTCCGTACGTTCCTGCACGGGCGGGTGTGGACGCACGCCGAGGGGCCGAAGGCGCTGTTCGACAACGCGGTGGGGTGACTGCGCCGCAACCGGGTGCTGGTGCCGGGAGTGAGCGTGCTGGCCCGGCAGGTGTCGGAGGTGAGGGCGGGCGCGGACAAGCGGCTGCATGCCACCGTCGCGGGAGCCGCTCGCCGCGCGGATGCGTCGCTGCCCGGTGATCTGGTGGAGACGTTGAAGACGCCGGAGGGCTCCCGGTTGTCGGAGCTGGAGCGGCTGCGCCGGCCGCCGACGCGGACGACGGGTACGGCGTTCGCCCGCGCGCTGGAGCGGGTGGACGAGGTCGGTGCGTTCCAGCTCGGGCGGCTGAAGCTGTCGCAGATCCCGCCGAACCGGATGGCGGCGCTGGCCCGGTACGCGTTGGGGGGGGAAGGCGGCGTTGCTGGAGCGGGCGGCGGAGCCGAAGCGCACGGCGATGCTCACCGCGGTGATGCGGCACCTGGAGGCGAAGGCGATCGACGAGGCTCTGGACCGGTTCTAGGTCCTCATGGCCTCCCGGCTGCTGAACACGGCGAAGCGGAAGACGGGAGAAGGAACGGCTGTCCACACTGCCGCAGCTGGAGAAAGCGTCGCGCATGCTCGCGCGGGCGGCGAAGGTGCTGTTCGAGGAGCTGGAGCTGGTCGAGGAGCACGGCACGGATGTGGACGTGGCCGCGCTGTGGGCGGTGCTGGAGGAGGCCGCCCCGCGCGCCGCCGTGATGACCGCGGCGGCCACGGTGGTCTCGATGGTGCCCGAGGACGAGGACGCGGCCGGGGTCACGAGGCGGGCCGCGCTGGTGACCCGGTACAACACGGTGAAGCCGTTCCTCGCCCTGCTGGGCGAGTCGAAGGCGCTGTCCGCGGCCAGTGGCGGCAAACGGGTCCTCGCCGGGGTCCGGGCGCTTCCGGCGCTGGCCCGGCGGAAAGTGAGGGTGAAGCCGTTGCTGCCGCGCGAGGTCGACGACGAGCTGGTGCCGCCGGTCTGGCGCAAGGCGGTCTACGCCAACCCCGACCTGCCGCAGGGCGCGGTGGACCGGGACGCGTACGTGGTGTGCGTGCTGGGGCAGCTGCACCGGGCGCTGAACTACCGCGATGTGTTCGCCGCTCCGTCGCTCCGCTGGTCCAACCCGCGGGCGCGCCTGCTGGAGGGCCCGGAGTGGGAGGCCGTGTGCGAGGACGTACTGACGGCATGGAGGACCAGCTCGGCGCGCTCGGTCTGGTCCTCAACGCCATCGTGCTCTGGATGACGCGCTACATCGACGCCGCAGTCCCCCAGCTCCAGGCTGAGGGACACGAACTCCGCGAGGAGGACACCGCCCGGCTCTCCCCGCTCAAACACCGCAACCTGAACCTGTTCGGCCGCTACAGCTTCACCGACTCGACCCCCGCCGCCGGCGTCCTGCGCCCGCTTCGGGACCCCGATGCGCCGGAGCTGGACGAGGACGAGACCGGCTGGGCGTGAATCGGGGCCGTCGCTGCCTGCGTCTCTAGAGGCCGTCGCCCGGTCGCTCAGAGGAGGGCGCCGCCGGAGACCTCGATTCGCTGGGCGGTGACCCAGCGCAGACCCTCGGAGGCCAGCGTGGCGATGGCGTCGCCGATCTCCTCAGGGTTGCCGACGCGGCCGAGCGCGGTCTGTCCGGCCAGAACCTGGCGCATCTCGGCGTCGTCCCGCATCGCTCCACCGTTGAAATCGGTGGCGGTCGGCCCCGGGGCTATGGAGTTGACCCGGATGCCGCGCGGGCCGAGTTCTGCGGCGAGGGTGCGGCTCAGGGCTTCGACGGCGGCCTTCGAGGTGGAGTAGACCGAGGTGGCGGGGCTGGTGTGGCGGGTCAGTGACGTCGAGACGTTGATGACGCGGCCGCCCTGGGTCAGCAGCGGCACAAGTGACTGGATGAGGAAGAACGTGCCCCGGACGTTGGTGCCCATCAGCGTGTCGAAGTCGTCGATCGTGACGTCCTCCAGCGGTCCGAAGATCCCCACTCCCGCGTTGTTGACCAAGATGTCGAGCCGCGAAGTACCCCAGCGCTCCAGCTGCTCGCTCAGTTCGGAGGTGAAGGACGCGAAAGAGGAGACGTCGCTGATGTCGAGCCGGAGAACTGCGGCAGTCCCGCCCACCGCCTGCACCTGTTCCACCGTCTTCTCAGCCCCGGCCGCATCACCGCGGTGGGTGACCACGACCCGCACCCCGCGTGTGGCCAGAGCGATGGCCGCGCTACGTCCGAGGCCGCGATTCGCACCGGTCACCAAAGCGATCTTGTCGATCGTCATGAACTGTTCCTCCACCACGCGGCTGCCGGAATTCACTCGGCGCCACAGATACGATGCGAGTCACTCGACTCGCCTTTCTCTCGTACCGTAAGCAGGACCACCGAGGCGAGTCAAGTGACTCGCCTCGGGTCTGCGGCATACTGTCCGCATGGCAGCAGAACTCTCCGCGCACCACCGCAGGCTCGCTCAGCAGAAACGTGAGGCGATCACCACCGCAGCCACAGAGCTGTTCCTGGATCGTGGCTACGACGGCACCTCACTGGCCCGGATCGCCGAAGCGGCCGGGGTCTCGAAGTCCACTCTGTTCAAGCGGTTCCCCACCAAGGCGGCCCTGTTCGAGGCCATCGTCACCGAGTCCTGGCAGCGTGACGCCGGCGACGCTGCCGCGCGGCCACAGACCGGAGATCTGCGCTCCGGACTGACAACCGTCGGCCACCGCTATGCCGACCTGGTCGGCCGGCCCGGCATGACAGCCCTGTTCCGGATCGTCATCGCCGAACTGCCTCGTTTCCCCGAACTGGGACGGATGCAGTTCCAGCTCGGCAAACTGCCCTACTTCACCTCCGTCCAGCACTACTTGGAATCCGAGCACGAGGCGGGCAACGCTGATGTCCCGGACGCCGCGAGCGCCGCGAACCAGTTCCTCGGCATGATCGCCAACTACGTCCTGTGGCCCCGCATGCTGCTGACCGACTGGAACCCAGCAGCCTCCGACATCCACGATGCCGTCGAACAGGCCGTCCAGACCATGCTCGCCAGATACGCCCCGACCCGCCGACCTGACCCGAAGCCGGAACGTTGACACTGGCGCGCAATGCTCAACATCCGCGACGCCTCCACTCGGCGACGCATGTCGGTACACGATCGTTTGACGACAGGTGGTCGGCATGTCCAATGAACCCGTGCAATCCGGGGGTTCGCGGCGGCTCGAATCCAATCAGATCCGATGGTGATTGCTGACAGGGTTTGACGACAGATGGGGTCCGATCCTCCGTACGGAAGGGGCCCCACGAGTGGCGAACCTGGTCCACAAACCGGTCTCGACCGACCAGAAGTCGACCGTCCGGCAGAACCTCGCCCTGGACGAGGCCGGGATCGAGGACCCGGTTGCCTTCGAGGAGGACCCGGGCACCTCCAGCCGCCTCCACCTGCTCCAGCGACCGACGTTCCGCGAGCTGCTCACGTACGCGCGGCCGGGCGACACCGTCCGCATCTCCGAGATGTTCCGCCTCGTACGCGGGACCGGGCACATCCTCGACATGCTCGACGTCCTGCACCGCGAGGTCCTGCACCGCGAGCAGGTAGCACTGCGCATCACGACGGCGCGTTCTCCGCGATGGACCTCACCGCCCGCCACCCGCACACCGGCGAACTGCTCTCCACCGTGAAGTTCATGGTGCAGACCCTCGCCGCCGTCGGCGAACTCCAGCGCGAGCTGACCTACGACGGACTGCGCGCCGCCGAGGCCAAGGGCAGCAAGGGCGGACGCCGTCCGGCCGTGGCGACCACGAAGACCGGCGACGTGCGCACCGCATACCTGGAAGGCCGCTCCATCGCCGCCCTCGCCCGCGACCACGGAGTCAGCCGCGGCGCGATCCGCACCGCCGTCGCCGACCTCCTGCCCGACCACACCGCCACCGAGGAGGCCGCCGCCCCTGAGCTGCCGGTCACCCTCGACATGCCGGGCAAAGTCGCCGACTTCCTCCGCTCGGCCGACCTGGAGCCCGCCGAGCGGGACGCGCTCGACCGGGGGGCGACCGTACGGCGAGGCCAGGGCTACACCCTGCGCGTCAGCGCCGTTCCTGCCGTGCACCGTCAGCTCCTTGCCCTCTGCCAGCCGCTCGACGGCGGCCAGGGTGTTCCAGCGGTCCCGGCCCCGCGCAAGGCCCACCGCGAGTACGAGAACCGGGTCGGAACGCTCACACCCTGACCATGATCGTTCTCGGCGCCAACTGCTGTACCGATGTTCCCCGAGGCCGGGTACCCCGGCGTACTCGCCGCCCTCGACCTCAGGGCGGACACGCACCCGGAGATCGTGGACACCCCGGGCGCCGCCACCGGCGGCCTGTCCGTGCCCGCGCTGCGCCGCCAGGTCCTCGGGCACACCCAACACCGCAAGGGAAGGATTCACGCTGGTCGAGGCGTACGCGAACAGCGCCATGGTCGGCTTCGGATACGCCTTCCCCTGCACGCCGGAGTACTGGTTCGGCACGCAGCTGCTGCAGCAGGTCCCCGAACACGTCCGCGCCGGCCGCCTGATGGGGCTGTGCGAGCTCGCCGTCATCGCGGCCAGGCAGGGCCAGGACATCAGAGGCCGCCTGCATGCCGCGCTCCCCTCACGACGATCAATCCCGAGTGGGCCCTCCCTGCCGGTACGCCCCGACAACACCGCGGGACGCGGATTCTCCAGCAGCACGACATGGAGTCGGCCCCAGTCGCCGACCTCGTTCCATGCGGCCAGCCGTCGCCAGCAGGTCATGCCCGAGCCGAAACCGAGCTCCTGGGGCAGGTACTCCCACTGGATGCCGGTGTGCAGGACGAACAGGATCCCGCACAGGGCCTGCCGGTCCGGCACTCGAGGTCTGCCCTCGACCGGTCTCGGACCTGTTGCGGGCAGCAATGGCTCGATGAGCTACCACAGTTCATCCGACACGATCCACGGAGGCGACTGGCGTTTCCCCACAACCAGACCAACGAGCAGACAAGCCAACAGCCACATGATCAACAACTTTCGCCGGAGCCAGTAAGTCAGCCCGCCGGGGTGTTGTAGTTGACGATCCCCTCAACCATGAGAGCGACCGCACCTGCCAACGGGTTGGTCGTTCCTGTGCCCACAACGTCGGGCAGCCTGTGCGCCTCGCTCTCGGCGACGGCCACCATGCCCCAGAACGCGTTGAAGCCCGAGGGGTCCGTCGGCTTGTCGGTGGCCGCGCCCACGGTCAGAACGCCTTCCGCCTCAGCCACGGCCAACGCGCCCATCTGCCGGAGCGTGTCGTGATCCCCCTCCTCGGCGGCCACTACGCTCCAGCCCGCCACCTCGACCTGCCGTAAGGCGTCAAGGAGCTTGCCAGGCGTGTCCGCCCCTGAGACAACGATGTCGGGCAGCACCAGAGCCACCGGCCCCTGGGTCATCGGCAGAGCGGACCGGATCGCCCCGTCGAGACCAGGTCCGAACGACTCGTCCTGGTGGACGAAGACCATCTGGAAGGTGTCGGCGTAGCGAAGGAGATAACTCACGGTGTCCAGCTTGTGTGTTCCGAACACGACGACCAGGCGCACCTTGAGTCCGCTCTTGGCGAGTTCGACGACGGCTTCCAGGCTGCGGTCCAGCACCGTGACCCCAGGAGCCAGACAGTGCAACTCCTTCGGGTAGGGCGCACCGAAACGTGTTCCGTTTCCGGCGCAGGGCAGGATGACCGAGACATCAGGTACGGGTGTGGACGGACTCTGCATCGCGTAACACTCCGGTTGTGTGGACGATGGGGGACCTTGCACACCTCGCCAAGCACAGACTGCCCAGAGCTGCCGACGCCGAACCTCCGGCCTCACGCGCACCGTAGCCACCGAGATGGCCGCTCCAGTAACTCCCGAAGGCCGAAGTCTGCTGCGAAACAGCCGAGTTGACGGACGCGACCAAGCGCGATGACGCTCGGCGACCCTCCCCCGCCCTGGCCGACACGCGACCTACACTGCTGCCGGTCATTGCCGACGACCAACGTATCGCCGCCGCCGGCCACCACGCCGAGCCTGGGCGGAAACGACAGAAGCGCATGGACGACCCGACGAAAGAGGACGCTGAATGCGGGTGCTGTTGTCTACATACGGGACACGTGGCGACGTCGAACCGCTGGTGGCTCTCGCGGTGCGGCTGCGGGCGCTCGGCGCGGAGGTGCGGATGTGCGCCCCGCCGGACGAGGAGTTCTCCGAGCGGCTCGCAGGTATCGGAGTGGGGCTGGTGCCGGTCGGGCCGCCTGTAAGGGAGTTGATGCGCGGGAAGACCCTGCCCTCGGCAAAGGACCTGGCCCGCTACAGGAACGAGTTGGTCGAGACACAGTTCGACACCTTCCCTGCGGCCTTCGACGGATGTGACGTGGTGGTGGCGGCAGGTCTGGGGCAGGTCGCCGCGCGATCCGTGGCCGAGGTCGCGGGTATCTCCTACCTGTACGTGAGCTATGCGGCGGTCCACCTGCCGTCGCCGCACCACGCGCCACCACCGCGGCCGGGCTGGCCGGAGCCCGAGGTCGCCGACAACCGGACGCTGTGGGAGTTGGACGCCCAGAACGTCAACGCGCAGTTCGGCGAGGCACTCAACAGTCACCGGGGAGCACTCGGTCTGCCGCTGGTGGACAATGTGCGCGATCACATCCTCACCGACCGTCCGTGGCTGGCGGCGGACCCGGTCCTGGGTCCGTGGCGGGAGACCCCCGGGCTCGACGTCGCACAGACGGGCGCGTGGACCCTCGCGGACGAACGGCCCCTCCCGGCGGACCTGGCGAGGTTCCTGGGCGCGGGCACCCCACCGGTCTACGTCGGCTTCGGCAGTATGTCCCCTGCCGAAGGCGTCGGAGGCATGGCCGTCGAGGCGATCCGCGCACAGGGGCACCGCGTGCTCGTGTCCCGCGGGTGGGCGGACCTGGATCTCGTCGACGACGGGGACGACTGCTTCGCCATCGGCGAGGCCAACCATCAGAACCTGTTCGGCAAGGTGGCCGCTGTGGTCCACCACGGCGGCGCGGGTACGACGCTGACGGCGGCCCGTGCGGGCACGCCCCAAGTGGTGATACCTCTCCAGCTGTCGGACAACCCCTACTGGGCAGGCCAGGTGGCGGCATTGGACCTCGGTGCGGCCCTCGACGCTCCGACCACGAGCGTCGAATCTCTGGGCATCGCGCTCAAGACCGCTCTGTCACCCGAGACCCGGGCGCGCGCGAAGTCCCTGGGCAGCCGGCTCCGCACCGACGGAGCGGAGGTTGCCGCACGCCGGTTGGTCCACGAGTCTCGGTGAACAACGTCGGCCCGTAGTGCTCGGGAGCGCTCGGGCCGGTCCGAGCGCAGGGGCCCCGGCCGGGGTGAACCCGTCCAGGGCTTCGGCAAGTGAGGACCGTGGCCCCGTGGTTGATCGTGCCGCGGCTGACACCGCACCCTCGGTTGCTACTGGACTTGAATGCGTCATGTCGGGTTGCGGCAGTTCCAGGAACCGCATGGACCAGCGTCGGCCTCTCGCGCCAGGATGCGGAGATGGTGGAGAACGAACCCGATTTGATGGCCTTGCTGCGTCGGCTCGACGACCCGGAGTGGCTGGAGTGGCCCATGGGCTACAGCCGTGGCGAAGCTGCCGTGCCGTTCGGACGTCTGGTGTCCAGGCTGGAGAGCGCCTTCGGGACGAGCTGCACGGCTGAGCGGGACACTCAGGATTCCAGTGAGTACGGTCGCGTCGTTGTACCCGCAGAAGCGACGGTGTGCGCAACTCGGATCGTGGTGTGCCTGAGCAAGTTCGGGTCTCTGGCTCTGGTGTCGGCCGACAACCCCGGGGCCTTTTTCGGCACGGATGACGCTCAGGCGGAGGGCGAGCTGGACGCCGGGGATCTTGAAAAGGTGGAGCACGCGCTCATCAGCCTGAGGTACGTAGTGGTCCCGGAAGAGCTGCTCAATCACCGGTACGACGGGGAGAGTCGACTGCGTCCATGGGATAAAGATGCGTGGCAGCCCAGCTGGTGGGATCGATTCTTCGGCTTCTTCTAGTCGACGCGTTGAGCGTGGTCAGCTTTCGAGGCCCAAGCCGGTTCCGCTCAGGCAGCCGTTGATCACCTGGGGCCGGTACTACAGGGTCTTGAGCTTGCGCTTCACGGCTCCGGTGAGCTGGCTCAGGTCGGCGGCGGCGAGGTTGCCCAAGTCGCGCTTGCCCAGCGGCCACACGCCTTCCGTGGGATTGACATCGGGTGCGCAGGTGAGGAGTTGCAACGAGCGCAGTGCGTGCAGGGTGAGGTGCGGAGAGCTCTGCTGGTTCTCATCGCTGGACGCTTCCGTTTGGAGTTCCCGGCCGCAGTGTGCTGCTGGAGCGGCAGGGCGACTACGTCGTCGGGGGGGGCAGAGGGTGTACCACACCTGGTTCGCCGAGGACGACTCCGCGGCCATGACCTTGCGGTGGCCTTCTGTCTCCGGATACGCCGTCCCCGACGAGGAGAGCGCGGCACGACCGTAGTGAACCATTGGCCCCGCATGGTCCGCTTTCTTCAGGCAAGCCCCTTAATGTCGCAGGCCGGGCGCAAACAGTATTCCATCACTGAATGGGTGTGGCATTGGTCACGGTTGACCACTCAATCGAAGCGCATTTAGCATCAACGGAAATTAGCCACCATGCGGGCGGCCGAATACACAGCAACGTTCGCAATCGCCACTCTGCAGGTACCCCGCTCAACTTTATAGAGCTTCTCCCGCACTCCGCGCCGCCCGCACGGCAGTGCAACGACAGCGTTGACCAGGCCGGATAGCCACTCGTCTCCAGATGCGGTCCGGCCGAAGGCCCTAGACCTGCAGATATTGCTTTCAGATCACGCTTTACCCGATTTTCGCCGCGTTCTCTTCTCGTGAAGGGTAACCCGTGTTATTACCCCGAATCGCACTCAGTAATCATTCCGGCGAAGAGATAGAACCCGCGCCTTTGTCACTGGCGCAGGAGCGTCTGTGGGTCATGGCACGCATGGACGGCGACGCCAGCGCCGCCTACAACGAGCCGATGCCCTTCGATATCAGGGGACCGCTGGACCGGGACCTGCTCATCAAGGCGCTGCATCTGCTCGCGGCCCGGCACGAGGCCCTGCGCACCCGGCTGGTCCCCTTCGAGGGTTCGGCTCTTCAGGTCGTCGATCCGCCGGACACGGGGTTCCCGGTGAGCTTCGAGGATCTGACGGGCCTGCCGGACGGGGCCGAGCGATTCGCGCGCATACGGTCCAAGGTGGAGGGCACCCCGTTCCGCCTGGGCGAGGAGCCCATGGTGCGCGGCTGCCTGATAGCGCTCCAACCGCACCATCACGTACTGATCCTGATGGCGCATCACATCATCTTCGACGGCTGGTCCCGCTCCCTGCTACTGAAAGAGCTGGGCGTGATGTACTCCGCGCTTCAGCAGGGGCAGGACGTCCCGCTGCCCGAACTCACCTGGCAGTACAGGGACTACACACGCTGGCAGTGGGAGTGGATGTCGGGAGAGGAGCCCGTCTCGCACGCCGACTACTGGACCACCGCACTGGCCGGCATCCCGGCCGTGATCTCCCTTCCCACCGATCGGCCCCGCCCGCCCGAGCAGGGCTTCCGCGGTGATCGGTTGCCCGTGACCGTCGACGAGGATCTGACGCGAGCCCTGCGCGCGCTGGCCGCAGACAACGATGTCTCCCTCTACGCGACCGTCCTCACCGGCTGGTCCGTGCTGCTGTCCCTGCTCTCCGGGCAGGACGACATCGTTGTCGGCGCCCCCACGTCGAACCGCCGACGCGGCGACGTCGAGGGCCTGATCGGCTTCTTCGTCAACACCCTCGCCCTGCGCGCGGACCTCTCCGGCTCACCCAGCGTCAAGGATGCCCTGAAGCGGGTGAACCAGCGGATCCGTGACGCCCTCAAGCACGTCGATCTCCCCTTCGAACGAGTCGTCGAACTGGTCAACCCACCGCGGAGCCCCTCCTACACCGCCCTGTTCCAGACCATGTTCGCCTGGGTCCCCTCCATGCGGCAGGAGCTCGAACTTCCGGGCCTGCAGGTCGAGTTGCGGGAGGACGCCGCCCACGTACCCGCGAAGTTCGACATGGTCCTGGCCCTGGCCGACGAGGGGCGGCACCTCACCGGGGAGATCGACTACGCGGTGGCGCTCTTCGACCGGGCGACGATCGAACGGCTCGTACGCCAATTCCTGCGCGTGCTGCGTCTGATGACCGAGCGGCCCGATGCCGAGATCGCCGACCTGACGCTGCTCGACGAGGACGAGCAGCGGGCGCTCCTCGCCGACTTCAGCACAGGGCCCACCGTGGCCGACCCGGCGTCGGCAGACGTACTGGAGCGCTTCGCCGCGCAGGTCCGAGAACGCCCCGGGCAGTGTGCGGTGGTGGCCGATGACGCGGAGCTGGACTACGCGACACTCGACCGCCGGGCCAACCGTCTCGCCCATGCGCTGATCGCCCGCGGTGCCGGTCCCGATCGTGTGGTGGGCCTGCACGCCGGACGTACGGCCGAACTCGTCATCGGCGTGCTCGGGATCCTCAAGTCCGGAGCCGCCTACCTGCCCCTCGACCCCGGCCAGCCCCCGGAGCGGCTCGGCGCCATGGTGAGCGACGCCGCACCGGTCCTCGTGCTGACCGACGAGAGGAACACCGCGGACGACCACGGACGGCTGTGGGAGCACCTGGCGAAGGTGGAGGCAGAGGGGTCGCACGACGAGGCACCGGTCATCGACGTGAACCGGACTCGGCTCGCCTACGTCATCTACACCTCGGGGTCGACCGGCCGCCCCAAGGGCGTGGCGGTGACGCACGCCAGCGTCGTCAATCTCCTGGACCACTGGCGCGAACTCATGGGGGACGCCCCCGGCGAGGCGTCCTCCGCCTGGTCGAGCATCGGCTTCGACGCGTCGGTGCACGAACTCCTCGTCCCGTTGGCCACCGGCGCCGTGCTCCACCTGGTTCCCGACGAACTCCGTGGAGACCCACGGGCATTGCTGGACTGGATGCGCGAACGCAAGGTCACCCAGGCGTTTCTGCCTCCGTCCTACGTCCTGTGGATCGGCGAGGATCCGGCCGCACGGCTGGCCGGATCGAGCCTGCGCCAGCTCCTCACCGGAGTGGAATCCCTGCCTGAGAGCACCCTGCACCGCATGCGTGAGCTGCTGCCCGGCCTGCGCATCTGCTTCGGCTACGGCCCGACCGAGGCCACGCTGTACTCCACCGCCTACACCGACCCACAGCCGTACGAGCGGTCGTGTCCCATCGGGCGGCCGCTGCGTGGCACCCGCCTGTACCTGCTCGACGACCGAATGCGTCCGGTGCCCGTGGGAGTTCCCGGAGAGGTCTACCTCGGCGGAGCCAGTCTGGCCCGTGGATATCTGAACCGCCCCGACCTCACGGACGAACTCTTCGTGCCCGACCCGTTCGTCCCCGGTGAACGCCTCTACCGCACCGGCGACCTGGCGCGCTGGCTGCCGGACGGCAACGCCGAGTACGTCGGCCGCCGCGACGACCAGCTCAAGCTGCGCGGATTCCGTATCGAACCCGGCGAGGTCGAGGCGGCGCTGCTGGCGGTTCCCGGGGTGCGGGAGGCCGTCGTCCTGGCCGATCGCGACGCCCCCGGCGGCCCCCGTCTGGTCGCCGGCGTGGGATGTGACGCCGGGGCCACGCGGATGCCGTACGAGTGGCGTGCGGCCCTGGGGGGCCGTCTGCCGGACTACATGATCCCCGCCGTGGTGGCCGAGTTCCCGCGACTGCCGTTGAACCGCAGCGGCAAGGTGGACCGGACAGAGGTGCTGCGCGCCGCGGCACAGACCCGCGCCGGGCAGGTCAACACGGCCGCGCCCCGCGACCGTGTGGAAATGGCGCTGTACCGGGTCTGGCGCGGGGTGCTGCTGCACCCGGACATCGGTATCGGTGACAACTTCTTCGAGCTGGGCGGCACGTCGATATCGGCGATCAAGATGGCATCCGCCGTCCAGGAGGAACTCGGCGTCGCCCTGCCCGTCCGGGACGTCATGCTGCATCCCACCATCGAGGCGCTCGCCGAGCGGGTGCGCCGCAACGTGGGCGATACAGCGCGGTCCACAGAACCCGGCAACCTGGTCGAATTCCGTGCGGGCGGCGGCCGACAGCGCGTGGTGTGTGTGCACCCCGCCGGCGGCACCGCGTTCTGCTACCTGCCGCTGTCCGCCGAACTGGCCGACGGCATCGGCGTGGTGGGGCTTCAGGCACCCGGCATCAATCCCGGCGAGTCGACCCTGCCCGGTGTCGAGGCGATGGCCGAGGAGTATCTGCGGCTCGTCGGTCCCCGCACCGACGAGGCACTGGTGCTGTGCGGGCTCTCCTACGGCGGTCTCATCGCGTACGAGATGGGCCGCCGTCTGGTGGCGGCCGGGCACGAGAAGGTGAGCGTGGTCCTCCTCGACACCCACGGCGCCCAGGACGACGAGCAGCGCGCCGCGATCGCACTGGTCGGCATGGAGGAGTTCCGGGAGAAGCTGGTGCGCTTCAACGGCATGTACCCGGGTATCGACGACGACCAGGTGGCCCGATACCTGAACGTCTACAACCACCACCGCGAGACAGGGCGCGACTACGCCGTACCCCGATCGCCCGCCCGTGTCGTGCTGATGCAGGCGACGGCCGTGGAGGACGAAGAAGCGGACGTCGAACATGCTGCTGCTCGTCTACGCGCGTTCTGGCGGCATCGCGTCAGCGGCGAGTTCGTGGTCGAGCCGGTTGCCTGCGGTCACTGGGACATGCTGGAGAGCGACGAACTGCCCCGCGTCGCCGCCGTCCTCACCGCCGAACTGCACCGGCTGACCTCCGACCCCGGCCAGGGCGAGACGGAGTGCACCACACCTTCAGGCACGCCGGAGGCACGATGAAACCGCATGCCGAATCGTCCCCCACCGACGTGGCCAAGGACATGAGCGACCCAACCGGGATAGCCCTCGAGATTCACCGCCGGGCTCTTCGCACACCACACGCCGAGGCAGTCGTCGACGGCGAAGTCGGCCTCGACTACGCGACGTTGAACGTGGCAGCCGCCGGCGTCGCCCAGGAGCTGGGGCGCCGGGGCGTCACCGCGGGGCAGGCCGTGGCGGTGGCGCTGCCGCGGTCGTGGCGGCTGGTCTGCGTGATGCTGGGCATTCTGCGGCTGGGGGCGCAGGTCGTGCCCCTCGACAGGCAGAGCCCCGCGGAACGCCGTCACTTCATCCTCCGGGACTCCGCTGCGGTCGCCCTGGTGCACGAGACGATCGAGAGCGTCACCGGGCTCCCGCAGCACGTGAAGGTACTCGCCGCGGACGCCCTTCTGCCCGAACCCCCGGACGGCGCTGCCGCCGTGGAGGCACCGTCCGCTCCCGGCGAGGTGTCCTTCCTGTACTACACCTCCGGAACGACGGGGCAGCCCAAGGGAGTCGAGGTCCGTGACGCCGGGGTCCGGCGACTGGCTCAACCCGGCTACATCCGCGTCGAGCCCGGTCTGCGCTATGCCTGCCTGGCCAATCCGGCCTTCGACGCGCTGAGTTTCGAGGTCTGGGTGCCCCTGCTGACCGGTGGCTGCTGCGTGGTTCTGAGCGACGGGGACGTGCGGACTCCCGAGCGGCTCGCCGCGGCGCTGCGGCACGAGGGGGTGGACACCCTCTTCGTCACCGCCGCGCTGTTCAACGCGGTGGTCACGGCCGTGCCGGACTGCTTTGCCGCGGCCGGCGAGGTTCTGGTGGGCGGTGAGCAGCTCGACGCCGGGACGATGCGCCGCTGGTATAGCGACAATCCCGACAGCGGCACCCGTCTGCTCAACGGCTACGGACCGACGGAGGCCAGCACCTTCGCCCTGTGCCATCCGATCCCACGGGACTTCGACGGGGCCGTGGTGCCGATCGGCCGGCCCTTGCCGCAGACCGGTGCCGTCCTGGTCGTGCCGGGCCAGGAGCGGGTGGCCGCACCCGGTGAGGTCGCCGAACTCCTGCTGAGCGGAGCCGGGCTCGCCGGCGGATACCGCAACCGCCCCGAGGAGACCGAGCGGCGCTTCGTGCGGCTCACGTGGCTGGACGGCGGCGAGGAACGGTACTACCGCACCGGTGACCTCGTACGGATGGACGACGAGGGCCTGGTGGAGTACGTCGGACGAACCGACCGCCAGGTCAAGGTCCGTGGCTTCAGGATCGAGCCCGGCGAGGTGGAACGGCGCGTTCGCGCCCACCCGGCGGTCCAACGGGCTTACGTGTGCACGCACCGCGCGGGCCAGGAGGGGCCCAACGAACTGCTGGCGTTCGTCGTCCTGCGTCAGGAACTGTCCTACGAGGAGTTCGACAGCCACCTGACGGCCCACCTGCCCGCATACATGCGCCCCCACCAGATTCATCTCGTGGCCGAGCTGCCGCTCAACGCCAACGGCAAGATCGACCAGGCCGCCCTGTTGCGGAGGGCCGACCGGCCCTGGCGGCCCGCCTCCCCAGGTTCCGAGGGACCGGCCATGACGGAGACGGAGTGCCGGGTCGTCGAACTGGCCGAGGAGATACTCGGCACCACCGGCCTCGGGCTCGGCGACCGGTGGATCGCCAGCGGCGGTGACTCGTTGAAGGCGCTCCGGTTCTGCTTCGCCGTACGACAGCGATGGGGCCGCGAGCTGTCCCAGGCGGCCGTCCTGCACGGCGACCTGGCCGCCATCGCCCGGTCGGTCGTCACGGTCCGCCCCGGCGAGGAGAGCGACTTACCGGCACCGGTGGTCTCCGGTGCCCGCTCGGCGCCCGCCACCAGCGAACAGCAGCGGCTGTGGCTGCTGCAGCGGCGCACCCCGGGCTCCCGGGCCTACTCCGTCAACCAGGCCTTCCGCGTGGACGGACCCGTCGACACCGCCGGCCTCCGGCGAGCGCTGCGCGGCCTGGTGACACGCCACGAGGCGCTGCGGACGAGCTTCGGCCTCGGGCCCGACGGCTTGGAGCAGACCGTCGCGGAGCCGTACGACCCCTGGCACGAACCGAGCGCCCAGCATGCCTGGGACGAGGAAGAAGCACACGACTTTGCCGACACCTTCTTCGCCGAGCCCTTCGACCTCGCCGTCCCCCGCATGCTCCGAGCCTGCTGGCTGCCGCGTGAGGACGGTGGCACGCTCCTGCTTCACCTGCACCACATCGCCGTGGACGGCTGGTCGTTGAGCATCCTGCTGCACGACCTGTCGGCCGCCTACGCCGAAAGCGGTCGGCCCGAGGCACCTGCTCCGACCCAGCTGGACTTCGCCGTCTGGCAGGGCGACCGATTCGCGAGCCCTGCCTACCAGGCGCGGCGCGATGAACTCCTCGCGTTCTACCGGGGTTTGGAGGAGCCGCTAGAGCCGCTGCCCGCCCAGGACGCGGGTCCGGCACCGCGGGCGCACCTGCTGCGCACGTCGCTCGACGTCGTTCGGCGGGCTCAAGTGGACCAGTTGTGCTCCGAGTTCGGACTGACCCGGTTCCAGGTCCTGCTGAGCGTGTTCTCCTGGTGCCTGTACGGCGTGACCGGCCTGGTCCGCCCGCGCGTCGCCGCCCCGGTCGCGGGCCGCCCGGTGCGCGAGTTCGAGAACAGCGTGGGCATGATGGCGAACACCGTGCTGCTGCCTCTGACCGTCGCGCCCGGTGAGGACCTGCGCTCGCACCTCGCCCGTACCGGGACCGACGCGGGGCGGGTACTGGGATGCCAGGACGTGGCGCTCACGGACGTCCTGACCGGCTGGGAGGGCGTCGGCGACAGCACGCCGTTCGACTTTCTGTTCGTCCTGGAGAACACCGACTTCGGTGCGCTGCGGCTGCCCGGCTGCGCCCAGCGCCCCCTGTGGTGGGCGGCGCCGGAGGCCAAGTGCCCGATGACGGTCTCCGTGGTCGAGCACGCGGACGGCCTCGACGTGCTGTGGGAGTACGCCGAGGACCGGTTCACCGGCGAGGACGTCGAGGCGATGGCGGAGCTGCTGCGGCGAGGCGTGGACGCGCTCGCGGCCGGCGGCCGCTCCACCGCCCGGGAGCTCGTCGTGCCGTACCGGCGTTCCCTTCCGGAGCAGGGGCGCGGACCCGCCCCGGACACCGGCTTCAGCACGATCGCCGAAGGCTTCGGCCGGCAGGTCGCCCGCACTCCGCACGCCCCCGCCCTCGTCACGGCCGACGGCGTCACCCTGAGCTACGCAGCCCTCGACGCCCGGGCCGCGGCACTCGCCACGGAACTGGCCGACCGCTACCCGATCCCGGCCGACGGCAGCCCCTGCCGGGCGGCCCTGTACCTGGATCCCTCCGTCGAACACGTGGTGGCACTGCTGGCACTGGCACGGCTGAACGTCACCGCCGTTCCCCTCGACCCCTCCTACCCGGCCGACGTGCTGCGCCGCGTCCTGGAACAGATCGACCCGCTGTGCGTCCTGGCCACGCAGGACGGCTCGCCGACGCTGGACACGCTGCTCCCGGACGGTGTGGTGCGCCACCTCGTCGTACCGCCTCTGAAGGGCGGCGGCACGAGCGCGTCGTACGACGGGCAGACGTACGGTCGGCGCACGGTCGACGCGTCGGCACACGACGGCGCCCGCCCCCTGTACACACTGTTCACCTCCGGCTCCACCGGCGTCCCCAAGGGCGTGCAGATCCACGACCGCACACTGTGCGACCTGATCAGGTGGCAGTCCGGTCCCGGCGGCCTGACCGCCCCCGCGGCCACCCAGCAGTTCTCGATGCTGGCGTTCGACGTGTCCTTCCAGGAGATCTTCGGGACGCTGTGCACGGGTGGCAGCCTCCAGCTCATTCGTCCCGAGTGGCGTCAGGACGTGCCCGCGCTCCTGGACCGGCTGGACTCCGCGGGTGCCGAGCGGATCTTCATGCCCTATGTGGCCCTGCACCTGCTCGCCGAGTACGGCGTCCGCCTGAACAGGTATCCCTCCCGGCTGCGCGAAGTGGTCACCGCAGGCGAGCAGTTGGTGTGCACGGACAGCATCCGGCGCTGGTTCTCCGGACTCCCCGGCGCGCGCCTGTTCAACCACTACGGGCCGACCGAGACCCACGTGGTGAGCGCCCTGTGTCTGGAGGGAGATCCCGGGCAGTGGCCCGAGCGGCCCGCCATCGGACGCCCGGTGGCCGGCGCCGATCTGCGGGTGGTGGACGCCCAGGGCGACCCGGTCCCGAACGGGTGCGCCGGCGAGCTGCTGATCGGCGGCACCATGACCACCCGCTGCTACCTCGACGAACCCGCACCGGACGACACCCGCTTCGTCGAACTCCCCGGCGCGGGCCTGTTCTACCGCAGCGGTGACCGGGCGTTCTTCGACCGTGGGGGCCTGCTGCACTACGCGGGCCGCGACGACCAGCAGATCAAACTGAGCGGGCACCGGCTCGAACTCGGCTCCGTCGAGGCGGCCCTGCTGCGCCATCCGGCGGTGGTCAACGCCGTCGTCACCCGTGACGGAGACCGGCTGACGGCCGGCCTGGAGATCCGTGGCGAAACGCCGTCCGCCGACGAGCTGACCGCGCACCTGTCCGCCCTGCTGCCCTCCTACGTACGTGTGGACCGCTTCCGCAGGCTGGAGAGACTGCCCCGCACACCCAGCGGCAAGCTGGACCGGCAGTCGGTCGCCCGGGCACCGGGAGAAGAGATACGTCGTTCCGCGGTCACCCGCACGGGCCTGTCGGCCGAGGAGGAGCGCCTCACCGCTGCCTTCGAGGAGGTCACCGGGTCGGTGATCGCACCGGACCAGACCTTCTTCGAGGCGGGTGCCTCCAGCCTCGCCCTGATGCGCTTCCACCTGCGCTGCACCACGGCACTCGGTCTGCGCTTCAGCGTCGCGGATCTGTTCGAGCACGTCACCGTCCGCTCCCTGGCCCGCCACCTCACCACGCCGCGGCCGCTCACCCCATCGGCCGCGGAGCACGACGAGAGCCCCGAACCCGGCGAGCCGATCGCGGTCGTCGGCATGGCGGTACGGGTGCCGGGCGCCGCGGACCTGGCCGCCTTCTGGGAGCTGGTGGTTTCCGGCGGCACCGGAATCCGCCGTGTCGACGCGCCGGAAGGGGTCGTCGGCGCGCACAGCACACTCGACGGCATGCTCGGCTTCGACCCGGGCCACTTCGGCATCAGCCCCCAAGAGGCACGTCTGATGGACCCCCAGCAGCGTCACCTGCTGATGGCCGGCGTGCAGGCCCTGGCGCACGCCGGAGTGGCGGACACCTCGGCGACCCGGGTGGGCCTGGTGGCCGGTGCCGGGGAGAACACCTACTTCCAGTCCCTGGTGCGCGAGGCGGACCCCGAACGGCTGCCTGACGGCTTCCAGCTCGCCCTCCACCATGAGAAGGATTTCCTGGCCACCAAGGTGGCGTACCACCTCGGGCTGACCGGCCCCGTCTTCAGCGCTCAGACAGCCTGCTCCAGCTCTCTGGTCGCCGTGCACCTCGCCGCCGGTCTGCTCCGGCAGGGCGAAGCCGACGTGATGCTCGCCGGAGGAGTACTCATCGACCCCGGGCTGACCGGCGGCTACCGTTACCGCCCGCAGCACATCTTCTCCGCGGACGGCGACTGCCGGCCCTTCAGCGACGACGCCACCGGCACGGTCGGCGCGAGCGGCGTCGGAGTCGTGGTCCTCAAGACGCTGCGGCGGGCACGGCGCGACGGCGACACCGTCTACGCACTCATCACAGGCTCCGCCATCAACAACGACGGTGCGGCGAAGATGAGTTACACCGCGCCGTCCCTCGCCGGGCAGCGGGAGGTGATCCGCACCGCCCTGTCCCGCGCCGGACGGGCGGGCGCCGACCTCGGCTATGTGGAGGCACACGGCACCGGCACCCGGCTGGGCGACCCGATCGAAGTGGGCGCGCTTCGGCAGGCGTTCGACGTGAGTGAGTCCGGCCGCTGCGCTCTGAGCTCCGTCAAGAGCCAGCTCGGCCACATGGGAGCGGCCGCCGGTGTGGTGGGCCTCGTACGCGCGGTCCTCGCCGTGCACCACGGGACACTCCCGCCCAACCTCAACTTCCGTGCCTTCAACCCCGAGATCGGCCCCGATCCCGCTCCCTTCTATGTTCCGGCCGAGGCCACGCCCTGGCCCGAGGGACGCGAACGGGTGGCCGCGGTCAGCAGCTTCGGCATCGGCGGTACCAACGCCCACGTCATCGTGGAGCAGGACACCGCGCCCGGACCTGTGGCGACCCACGAGGTACCCGAGTGCCTGGTGCTGTCGGCCTCGAACACGGACGCCCTCGCCGCCGAGGCCGAGCGGATCGCCGACTACCTCCAACTCCACCCGGAGCGTTACGGGTTCGTGCTGCGTCATCTCCAGGCCGGGCGCGTCGCTCGCCGCCTGCGGACCGCTGCCCCCGCGACGGACGTCGCCGCGGCCGAGCGCTGGCTGCGCGCGGTGGCCGCGGGAGCGGTGCCGCCCGGTACCGCGGACCCGGACGCCACAACGGTCTCCGCGGCCGGTCGCACGGCCCACGACCTCGCCGAGGACTGGGCCGCCGGACGCCCGGTCGACTGGGGGGCGGGCTCCGCTCCGGCGCCCTGGGACTTCCCTCCCCCGTCCTTCTCCCTCACGGAACACGACTTCGACCGGCTGCCCGAGAAGCCTCGCGAGGTCCCGGCCGCCACACCCCGGCGGCTTCCCCGGGAGAACTGGCTGCACCAGCCGCACTGGGTCCGGCTGCGCCGTGCCGCCGTCGCGGACACCAGCGTGCCGGCCGGCCGCGCGTCCACCGTGGTCGTCGTAGCCTCCGAGAACACTCCGCGGACAGCGCTCACGCCCTTCGACGCGGTGGCGTCGCGAGTGATACGGGTGCACCCGGCCGGCGCCTTCGCCCGCAGAGGACCGAACGCCTACGACGCGGACCCCGCCGACCCGGCGTCTCTGCGCCGGCTGCTCGACGCGCTGTCCGAGGACGGTGTCCCAGCCTCTGCCGACACGGAGTGGGTGCACACCCTGCCCCTCGACGTGACGGGGCCGGTCGGTCCCGGCACCCTGGAACACGCCCGTCACACCTGTCTGGACAGCACTGCGGCCCTGGCCCAGGCACTGACCGGGCGAAACGGCTCCCCCCGTGTGTGGTGGCTGTCGTACGGCGCCCGGCCCGTGACAGGCACGGTGGACAGACCTGAGCTGGCGCTCCTCGCCGGGCCGGTCGAGGTCGCCCATCAGGAGTCCGCCCTGAACGGACACTGGCTCGACCTCCCCGACGGCGACCTCACCCGCTGGGCCGGACACGTGGCCTCGGTCATCGCCGGAACACGTGAAACCGGTCATCCCGACGGACCGGATCTACCGCGCCAGCTCGCGCTGCGGCAGGGTTACTGGTGGCGGCCGGGCACCATACCCGTACCGGAACCGGAGGGGACACAGTCCCTCGTACCGGCCGGAGCGGACACCGTCCACCTGGTGCTCGGCGGCACGGGCGGCATAGGCCGCGCCATCGCCGCCTGGCTGCTCGAACACACCCGCGGTCGCGTCCTGCTGCTGTCGAGAAACCCGCGGCTGCCGGAGGAGTTGAACGGATGGGCCCACCGCATCGGCCTCGTCCCGGCGGATCTCGCGACCATGCCCGTCCACGATGTGGCGGCGGCCGTCGCCGACCACACGTCACGGCTGGACGGCGTCATCCACGCGGCCGGTCTCGGACACGGCGGGCTGCTCGTACGACGTGACGCCACCGCGATGCGTGACGCCGCCGCGGTCCGCGAGAGGGGCGCACTCCTCGTCGAGCACCTGATCGGAGCCCTCCGCCCGGAGATCGCGGTCTACTGCTCCTCGATGTCCGCCTTGCTCGGCGGTGTCGGCCACAGCGACTACGCGGCCGGCGCGGGCCTCCTCGACGGCTTCGCCCACCACCGGGCCACCGAGACCGAGACGACCGTCCGGATCGGCATCGACTGGGACATCTGGAGCGAGACCGGAATGGCGACCCGGGTCCTGAACCCGGACAGCCGCCATCAGGCCCACCTCGCGGTAGGCCTGACCGTCGAGGAGGGCAAAGCGGTCTTCGCGCATGCCCTGGCCCTGCAACTGCCTCAACTCCTCGTGTCCACAACCGACATCGATGTCTCCCGGGCCTTCTACGCTCCGACCGGGATCGTGGCCCCGTCCTCGCGTTCCGGACCGGCGCACCCGACGGACGGAGAGGAGGAAGCCCTCGTCATAGGCTCCGACGCCAGCGGTTCCGGAGAGCGGGCGGTGACCATGGCCCGGGTGATCCAGGATCTGCTGGGCCTGGAGGAACTGGACCCCGAGGACTCCCTCTACGACCTGGGCGCCGACTCGCTGACCCTGATCAGCCTGATCGCCCGGATCGAGGACGACTACGGCATCGAGTTCGACCTGGCCTCCTTCAGCCACCGCGTCAGCCTCACGGAGATCCTGAAACACATCGAGGCGGCCCTCACCTCCGCCGAGCCCACCACCGAGGCGGCCGGGGGCACCTCCCGGGTCGTCCTCGACATCTGGCAGAAGGGAACCGGTTCGGCCGTCCTGTGCCTGGTGCACCCCGTGGGCGGAGACATCCAGGCCTACCGCTCCCTGGTGGCAGCGCTCGGCCCCGCGCCGACGGTGTGCCTCATCGCCGACCCGGCACTCCGCGACACCGGGATGCCCGCGTGGTCACTGACCGAGCGGGCCCATCACTACGACGCGGAGCTACGTGAGCGCTTCGGCGGACCGGACCACCGGCTTCACCTGGCCGGATGGTCCTACGGCGCCCGTGTGGCGATGGAGATGGCGGGCCTCGCCGAGTCGGCCGGCCGGCCACTGGAGGCGCTCTACCTTCTGGATCCGCCACCGCCCGAGGCGCAGGCACTGGTCGCCGCCTACGACGAGGCTCACCTGGAAAGGGTGTTCGCCGCCGAACTCGGCGTCGGCGCCTCCTCGTTGTCGGCCGAGCACGCACAGGCGTACGCCGAGAGGCTGGCCGGCTGCTGCCGCGCGAACCTGCGCAGCCTCGGGGAACATCACGTACGGCCACTCGTCGCCGTCCCCACCTATCTGTGGCTGGCCGAACACCCCACGGCGGGCATGCCCGCCCCCGCAGACCCTCAGGAGCCGGACCGGCAGTGGAACAGCTGCCTGCCTCCGTCCGCCGTACGCAGGTATCTGCCCACGGACCACTACGGCATCGTCGCGGCACCCCACGTGGACACGGTGGCCGAGACCATCAGGGCGACGCTGGCGTCCCCGGGTACCGGTGCCCGCGGAACCGCTGACCTGTAAACCCCACCCCGCCCCTGGAGGTTGACATGGAGTCATACGAACTCGAAGCGCTGGAAGCAGTGACCACTCGTCCCGCGTACCCCTACCGCACGCTCACCGTCGAGCGGATCACTCCCGTTCTGGGAGCGGAAGTCTCAGGCGTCGACCTGTCACAGGAGATCCCGGCAGAGCAACTGGAAGAGATCCGGGCCGCCTTCCGCGACCACCACGTCCTCGTCTTCCGCGATCAGACGATCACCGCCGAGCATCACAGGCGCTTCGCCGCCGCCTTCGGCGAACTGCGCCCCGTCAACCCGCCGCCGCCCGAGGGCGATCCCTACATCCTGGAGATCCGCACGACGTCGGCCGCGGCGAACGTGGCGGGCAACGGCTGGCACGCGGACGGCACCGCCGACGCCGAACCGTCCCTGGGGTCGATGCTCTACATCACCGAGACCCCCGAGCCGGGATGCGGCGGGGACACCCTCTTCGCCAACATGCACCTCGCCTACGACATGCTCTCACCGGCGATGCGCACCCATCTGGACCCGCTGACCGCGATACACGACGGCGCGCAGGCCCTGGCGGGATACGCGCTGCCCGCGGACTACGTCATCCCCAAGAGCGAACACCCCCTCGTCGCCCGGCACCCCGAGACCGACCGCAAACTGCTGTACGTCAACAAGGCCTACACCAGCCGCATCCCGCAGCTTTCCCCCGACGAGAGCCGGGCCCTGCTCGACGTGCTCTTCGACATCATCGCCCGCAGGCCGGTCCTGCACTGCCGCGTCCGCTGGACCCCGGGCACGCTCGTCTTCTGGGACAACCGATGCGTCCAGCACCACGCGACGTACGACTACTACCCCTACGCCCGCTACGGCCAGCGCATCGCCATCAACGGCGGCCCCGTCAAGGGCTGATGCCCTGAAGGGGTGCGGCGTCGTGCCCGGCACTCGGTCCCGCGTACGACGCCTCACCGCGCTGCGTGAGATCAGTGCCGTCCCGATCGACCAAAGCCGAGGGCATGATCCGGACCACACCCGGGACGGACCCTGGCCACCTCCCTTTACATACCGCGTTCACGCCGGTCAGCTCCCACATCGACTCTGGGTGCCCGGTGGCGGAGATCCTCCCCCAGCCTCCGGCCGGGGGTACCCCCGGTCGCGATGACCACGTTGCCGACGCCATCGCCGAGCCGCAACGGCCTCGCGCTTCGCGCTCACCCAGGGCCGGCTGCACCTCTTGGAATCGACGTCCTGGATGCACCCCGGGTGAGACGTCAGGCGCCGTCAGTCCTGTCGGACACCGTCGCGCTGACCGGTGTGCCCGCCTCGACGGTGCGACTGACCGTGCAGAGCCGGTCGTGCGAAGTCTTCACGGCTCGGGGCAGGATGGTGCGGGCGCGTTCCCCCGACGGCCCGTCCGGGAACGCGACAGAGAAGGTGACCTCAAGGTTCGACATCCGGTTGCCGCTCTCGTCCGCGACCTTGTTGCCGGTCACGGCGACGGAGAACGTGGTCGGTTCCTCGTGACGACTCGTGGCGACCTCTACGTCGGCCGCGGTACAACCGCCGATCGCCGCGAGGAACAACTCGACCGGCGTGAAGTCGGCACCCTCGCCAGTGCCGAAGCTCAGCGTGCCCCCGCGGGCATTGGTCACGGTGAACCGGCCCGGGCCGGCCCGCTCGATGGTGACAGAACGCAGCGAATTGTCAGTCATGGCGACGACAGTACTGTCACGCCCTGCGGACCGTCCTCATGCCGTGCCCGCCCATGCACCGAGCACCGATGGCCAGGCGCCGGATGCAGTGGCAGGCAGATTCCGTATGGACAGGCTTGGCCGACGCAGAACCAGCTGTGCCAGCCCAGGAAGGGGTCTCGAACCCGCGCGCAACGGATTCTCCCCTTCCAACGCGCAGAGGCTCCGCCCCTCCAATCGGGGCGGAGCCTCTGCGACCGTGCAGAAGAACAGCCATGTTGCCGAGAGAAACGGCGACAGTGATGCCGCTCACAGAGAGCGTGCTAGGGGTGTTTCGAAAGCCCCGCACAGCACCCACGGCGCCCGGCACGCACTCTCGCCGCACCGGCCGAAATCCGAAGTACATCCAGTACGAGGGCTTTCTTCCGGTCGCCGAGAGCACGCACCGGACACTGCGGGCACCGCACAGGACTTTCGAAGCACCCCCTAGTAGGGCTTGGTCATGTTCGCTTTGGGTGCGTGTCTACTGCTCTGTGAGCGTCGTTGGAATGGTGTGACACCTGAGGAGATGGCCTCGGTCCGGGAGGACTTGGCGGCGTTCACGGCGGAGTTGTTCGATGGGTTCTTCCGTGCGGATCAGCGGCGTTGGGGGCAGGCGTATGTGCGTGGGCTGCTGTTGGACGGGCGGCGTAAGTCGGTGGAGCCGATGGCGGCCCGTCTGGGCGAGGACGGCAACCGGCAGGCCCTGGCCCACTTCGTCACCTCCAGTCCGTGGGATCCCGCGCATGTGCGGGCCCGGCTGGCCTGGAGGATGCAGGACGTCATCGGTCCCGAAGCGCTGATCATCGACGACACCGGATTCCTCAAGGACGGGGATGCCTCGGCGTGTGTGTCGCGGCAGTACACCGGCACCGCGGGCAAGGTCACCAAATGCCAGGTGGGTGTGTCGCTGCACCTGGCCCGTGATCATGCCTCGGCCGCGGTGAACTGGCGGTTGTTCCTGCCCGCATCCTGGGATCCGGCCTCGCCGGAGGCTGATGTGGACAAGGTCGGCCGCCGCGGTCGCTGCGGGATTCCCGCCCAGGTGGGGCATGTGGAGAAGTGGCAGCTGGCCCTGGACATGATCGATGAGACGCGGTCCTGGGGTGTTGATGTTCCGCTTGTCGTCGCGGACGCCGGATACGGTGATGCCGCTGCCTTCCGCCTGGGGCTTGAGGAGCGCAACGTGCCCTATGTGGTGGGGATTTCCTCTCGCCACAGCGCCCGGCCCGCCGGCGCCCGGCCCGTCCAGCCCGCCTATGCGGGCACCGGCCGGCCACCGAAAATGCAGTACCCCGAGCCCGCGCAGACCGTGAAGGATCTGGTGATCGCGGCCGGGAAGGCGGCCGCACGACCGGTGTCCTGGCGGGAAGGCTCCCGGCCGGGCAAGAGCCAAAGTGGCTTCAAGCGCATGTATTCGCGGTTCGTCGCCCTGCGGATCCGCCCGGCCGGACGCGGCATCCGCAAGGCCGGCGACGATCCTGAACTGCCCGAGCGGTGGCTGCTGGCTGAATGGCCCGCCGACGAGAGTGAGCCGGTGCAGTTCTGGCTGTCCGACCTGCCCTCTGGGATGCCGCTGGCCACGCTGGTGCGGCTGGCCAAGCTCCGCTGGCGCATCGAGCACGACTACCGCGAGATGAAACAGGCCCTGGGACTGGCCCACTTCGAAGGCCGCACCTGGAACGGATGGCACCACCACGTCACCCTCGTCTCCGCCGCCCACGCCTTCTGCACCCTGCAACGACTGGCACGAGACCCAAAAGAACCGGTGCAGGTCTGAGCCTCTACCAGGTAGTCCGCGAACTGCAGACACTCCTCGCCACCTGGTCCGGAGCCTGCCCCACCTGCCACCGCAACATACCCACACCAATACGGACCTGACCAAGCCCTACTAGGGGCAATGCCGTTGCTTTTGCCTTGGGCGTAGGCTGGTTGGGAGTGGGTCCCGGGGGTGGTGCGGGTGGCCGCGAGGGTGTCTGACTTATCGGGTCTGGGGCTGTTGACCTGGGTGTATCCGCCGGGGTTGGTGGATCGGGTGGTGGCAGCGTGTGGCCGGTCCGAGCGGCGTAAGCGGCTGCTGCCCGCCCGGCTGGTGGTGTACTTCGTGCTGGGGCTGGCGCTGTTCTCTCCCGCCCCGTATCTAGAAGTGATGCGGCACCTGGTCGCGGGGCTTCGCGGTCTGGGACTGCTGGGTGACTGGCATGTTCCGGCGAAGTCGTCACTGTTTCGGGCCCGGCAGCGGCTGGGATCCGAGCCGCTGCGGGTGCTGTTCGCCACGACCGCGAAGCCGATGGCCACCGAGGCGACTCCGGGGGCGTTCTGGCGGGGCCTGCGGGTTCTGGCGGTGGACGGGACCTGCTGGGATGTCGCCGACAGTGAGGCCAATCAAGCGGCCTTCGGCCGTCCCGGCAACGGTCGTGGGACCGGCCGGAGCGCCTTTGTGCAGGTGCGGATGGCCGCCTTGGTGGAGGTGGGCAGCCATGCAGTGCTGGACGCCGAACTCGCCGGCTGCCGCACCGGGGAAGTGACCCTGGTGGGCCGCCTGCCCCGCTCCTGCGGGCCAGGCCAACTCGTGCTGGCCGACCGCGAGTTCCTCGGCGTCCCGCTGTGGCAGGCCTTCACCGCCACCGGCGCCGACCTGCTGTGGCGGGTGCCCGCCAACCGTGTCCTGCCCATCGACAGGCCACTGCGCGACGGGTCCTGGATCTCACGCATCCATGCCGGCACCGACGCCTCCCACCGCAACCCGGTCACCGTGCGTGTCCTGGCCTACCAGCTCAAAGACACGGCCCAGGACTACCGCCTGATCACCACTCTCCTGGACGCCCGCCGCTATCCGGCCCGGCAACTGGCCGCCCTCTACCGCGAACGCTGGGAGATCGAATCCGTCTTCGCCGAGATCAAAACCCACCAGCGCGGCGCGAAGGTGGTCCTCAGCAGCAAGACACCCGACGGTGTCCTGCAACAGATCTGGGCCCATCTCCTGGTCCACCATGCACTGCGGGAACTGATGCTCAGAACCGCGGCTACCCGCCAACTCGACCCCGACCGCATCTCCTTCACCGAGACCCTGCGCTCCGCCCGCCGCAGTGTGACCGTCACGCCCGGCAGCTTTTCCCCCTGACCTCCTGGTCCAGGCCTTGCGATTACTCCAGGAAGACCTGCTGGAAAGACTCCTCCCCGCCAGACGCCTGCGCAGCCAGCCCCGCGTCGTCAAACGAAAGATGTCCAACTACTGGCTCAAACGGGCTGAACACCGCCACTGGCCCCAGCCCACCCGCACCGGCACCCAAGCCATCCTCATCAAACGACCCCAACCCACAGACCCATAACGCAACGGCATTGCCCCTAGGGCCTGTGCGGAGTTGTGATCAAGGCTGTGATCCGAGGTGTCGGATCCAGAGGAGGCCGGCGCATAATTCGAGTCCGGCCTGGTAGCTTTCAGGCTTTTTGTCGTAGCGGACAGCGAGACCGCGCCAGTCCTTGATCTTGTTGATGGTGCGTTCGACGCTGTTGCGGAGCTTGTACAGCTGCTTGTCCCAGGTGACGGGCCGTCCGCCGCGTGAGCCACGGTTCTTGCGGTGGGCGGCCTGATCCTTCTTCTCGGGGATGACCGCTTTGATCCCGCGTTTGCGCAGGTGAGAACGGTTCTGGCGGGACGAGTACGCCTTATCGCCCGCGACTGCGTCGGGCCGGGTGCGGGGCCGGCCGACCGGGCCGGGGACGCGGATCCTGTTCAGGACGGGGATGAACTGCGGACTGTCTCCGGCTTGCCCCGCAGTGATCTTGAGCGAGAGGGGCAGACACTGCGGCACACAGGACAGATGCGCTTTGGTGGTCAGTCCGCCGCGGGAACGTCCCAGGTCGGCGACGGCGAGCCGGGCCCTGCGGCGACGCCTCACGCGCCGTCGTTCTTCACGCTCCGGGTCCGGTTGCCCGTCTTGGCCGGCGCCCCTTTTTCCGCGGCGGCCTTCTCCAACGCGTCCAGGATCCCGGGCTCCACGATCATCCCGGCAGCATCATGATGGGCCCGGACCGTGGTCGAGTCCACGCTGACCAGCGACAAGTCCACCAGGCCCCGCTTCGCCGCCTCGGCGATGGCACCCTGGAACACCGCGGCGAACACCCCGGCATCCCGCCACTGCCGAAACCGGCCGTAAACGGTGGACCAGTGCCCGAACCGTTCGGGCAACTCCCGCCATTTCGCACCGTTCCTGAACCGCCACACGACGCCCTCGAAGTGCGCCCGCAGGTTCTCCGGGTACGGCCCGTACTCACCGACCGGCAGAAACGGGGAGATGAACTCCCAATCGGCATCCGAAAGTTGAGGTCGAGACACCCCACCGTTTTACTCCAAGGCCCCCGACTTTCCCAGGTCGGGGGCCCACGAGATCACAACTCCGCACAGGCCCTAGGGGGGCCTACGCGGTTGTGGCGATGCCGCCGTCGACGGGGATCACGGCGCCCGTCAGGTATGCGCCTGCCCGGCTGGAGAGGAACACGGCGACACCCGCCATGTCGTCGTCGCGGCCGATCCGGCGCAGTGGGGCCGACGCCGCGATCGCCTCGCCGAACTCATCGAGGGTCGCAGCCATCATCGTCGACGGGAACGGTCCCGGCGCCACGGCGTTCACGGTGACGTGCTGCGGTCCTAGTTCCCTGGCGAGCACTCTGGTGAGTTGATGCAGCGCGGCCTTGCTGCTGGAGTACGAGTAGTTGGGCCGCTGGGGGATGTGGATGGCGGCGATGCTGCCGATGTTGATGATCCGCGCGGGATCGTCGGCGGTGCCCGCCTTGCGAAGTGCGGGCAGCAGCGCCTGGACCAGCCAGAACGGCGACTTCAGGTTGAGGTCGACGACCGTGTCCCAGGCCGCGTCCGGGAACGTCGCCAGCGGCTCGTCCCAGATGGCGCCCGCGTTGTTGACGAGGATGTCGAGACGCTCCGAGTCGGCGGTGACGAGGTCGGACAGTCGCCGACACTCGTCGTGGCGGGACAGGTCGGCGGGGATGGCCCGCACCTCACCGAATTTGGACAGCTGTTCCTGCGCCTGAGAGCACGCTTCTGCGTTGCGTGAGCTGATGACCACGCGGACGCCCGCCTGGAGAAGGCCACGCGCGATCATCATCCCGATGCCTCTGGTGCCACCGGTGACGAGCGCGCGCTTTCCACGCAGATCGAAAAGTTCTGCATGCGTCGTGAATTGGTTGTCTACCACTTGCCGTCTTTCTCGTTGGTCGCGCGGGATGATGCGTCGACGCGTCGGGGGTTCGGTTCAGCTGTCGGTGTTTCAATCACGACTTTGCCGGGGCCGTGGTCGCTGACCGTAGAAGAAACTCATGGCTCCCACTCATTTCGTGTTTAGCCGGGAGCCGGTATAGAAGTTATGCAGCCTTCCGGAACACCGGCGAGACCCTAGTGATACCGGCATGCCCTAAACGCTATGGCCTTGGCGTGCACTCCAAGCAAGCGGAACAGGTAAGGAATCGGCAGGGTGCTCCCGCGGAGCGGCGGCCGCACCCCTGGGTGCTGTCGAGCCGCGGGGCCGCGCGGGCATGGCCTCGACTGCCTGGGTACCGCTGTGCGGCATGAGCCCCTGCCCGACGAGCAAGAGGCCATCCGTGACGCTGCCGGCATCATCGCGGAGTACAACGCTCGGCTGGAGGAGCAGGCCCGGGCGTACGAAGAGGGCCATCACTGATCCGGACCAAGGGCTCATACTGCTCCTGGCGCCTCACCCTCATCGGTAGAGGCATCAGGAAATTCCTCTTGTCCTGTCACGCCACGCCGGATCCGCTCACGCTCAATATCGGCAGCGATTCGTGCACGCTCCGTCTCGTGCTCTTCCTTGATTACCGTTCGTTTGGTCTCGCGTTCGCTTCCGCGACGCACCGTCGGGCTGCGGCGGCTGTGTTCTGGAATCAGTTCTCCGCACTGGGCGATGCCCGGCCGGCGCGGCACCCGGAAGAGCGCGGATACGCGATGCGGCACCTGGATTCGGCTGAGCGCTGACGGAAATCCGGTTCGGCTGATGGATTCAGGAAGACAGCGCGCCTCGACGGAGGCGGTGATGTGGCGCTACCGGTGGTGCGGCGGCTGCGGGAGGTCGGCGAGGTCGGGTGCCGGTTCGGGCCAGATCAGGAGTACGGGGCAGGGGGCATGGTCGACGACGAAGCGGTCGGCCGGGGCCAGGCTCTTGGGGCCCAGGCGGCTGCGGTCGCCGTCACGGGCGACGATGAGCAACTCCGCGCCCTGCGCGGCGAGCACGACCTCCTGCTCGATGCGGCCGGTGCGCTCTATCCGGGTGCAGGGGCGACCCAGGCGGTCGGCGGCATCCAGGAGGAGCTGGTTGGCGGCCGTGGCGGCGAGGTGTTCCAGGCGGGTGCCGGGGTCGCGTTCGGGGTGGCCACGGCCGAGCAGGCCGGCGAAGGCACCGTGCGCGATGCCCGGGATCTCATGGCCCGTCACATGGAGCAGGACGATCTCGGCATCCTCAGAAGCATGAGTGAGAGTGGCGTCCACGACGGCGGGCCAGGTGCCTTCGACGATCCACGCGATGACGGCCATTCGCTCACCTTCCGACTCCCACGTAGGTCATGCTCCGATCAGACGCAGCGACGTCCCCAACGCCGGCGTCGAACAGGCGAGGGCGGCGGGCACCGCGTACAGGCCGAGCCGGATGGACTCGCCCAGTCCCACATCAGTGTCGTGGTTGCGCACGATACGCCGCCACAGCACGGTAGCCAGGGAGCGCGCGTACGTGAGTGAGGCTGGGGCCGATGTTGACGCCGAGCAGCACGCGAGACACCGCCCGCTCCGTGCAGAGCCGTCCGCGGTAGGGGCACCGGCACGGCCGACAGGTAGTTGATCAGGTTCGCCATGTCCCCTCAGGCCGTCACAGAGCTCTGTCAGCGTTGCCGCCCCAGGGTGAGGACAGCCGAGGCAATTGACGGCTTGCGATTCGGGCTGCACCGGGCTCTACGGAAGATGCGCCATGACTGCGGACGGGCTACGCCCCGCTCCGCTGGTGCCCGTGCTGCCGAAAGTGCGCGATTGGCGGTTCGCCGGGTTGGTGGGAGGTCGCGGCCTGGCGGGCGTCTGAGGGATGTCGTCACCCACGGCCCGGCTCCCAGGTAGGCGCGGTCGGCGAGGACAGAGCACCGCCGCGTCCACCGGCGACAGACTGGCAGAACTCCGCAGGACCAAGCCCTACGGAGAGTTCAGGCACCCGGGCACCGGGGCGCGGCGATCCGCTGTCCGGCCGACGACCAGGTCGCAGCGCAGGGCGGTGGCCGACGGCTTGCCCACGGCGGTCAGCTTCGACGGCAGCTCCGAGCGGGTGGAGACGACAGCCCGGCCGTTGACCCGCAGGGTGGTGGCCCGCCCGGGGATGACGAACAGCAGCCCGGCCCGTCCGGTGGCGATGACGTTCTGCACGATGTCCAGCCGCTTGTTGCCGGTCGCGTCCGGAATCGCCACCGTCCGTGCGTCCAGGACGGCGACGAACCCGGCGGGGCCGCCGCGCGGCGAGACGTCCAATTGCCCTCGGCGTCCGCGCCGGCCACCAGAACCAGAGATGAACAACCGATCAACCGCCGGGTCTGCTCGGTGAGTTCCGTCATCTGTTTCCGCACGGCCGCGTCGCTGGGGAGTGCGCAGACCTTGCGCAATGCCCCCTGGTCGGGCACAGCGTCGAGGCGGAGCATGTCAAAGGCACTGCCGGCAGGGGGTGTCGTCAGGCCTCCGACCCTAACGAGCCGACCTCCGATTGCTCTTGGTAGATGAGGGCGGGGACAGAGAGACGGGCCACAGACGGCGCAGCTGAGGGCTTGCGGAGAGTCGCAGCGCGGGGCATCTCGCGAAGTCGCGCAGGACCAACGCGCTGGTCTGGAGTTTCGTGCCGTCCCAGGCCGTGGAGCCACGCGAAGGGCCGCTCGGCCAGCGGTCGGTAGGCGCCCGGACCGGTGGCGCGCGGAGTGTCCCTGCGGGCGATGGCCGGCATGATGCCATGGGAGGGACAACGTGGACGCCGCGGCCGAGTTCGCGGCCAGGGGAACGCCGTAACCGGCACCGCCCAGCCCCGGAACCGTACGTCCGTCTCTCAGGCCGGCGGTTCCGGGGTCGGCCCGCTGCTCCCCCGGACCACCAGCTGCGGGTCCAACACCGCTTCCCTCGGCTCCCGTTCCGGCTTCTCCAGCCGCTCCACCGCGAAGCGCACCGCGTACTCCGCCATGAGCCCCGCGTCCTGACGGACGGTGGTCAGGCCGATCGGCATCAGGTGGGAGAGGTGGCTGTCGTCGTAGCCGACGACTGAGAGATCGCGCGGCACCTCGACGCCTGCCCTGGTGAGGCTCATCAACAGACCCATCGCGCAACGGTCGTTGCCGGCGAGGACCGCGGTAGGCAGAGGCTGCCCCTGGTCTCGTTCCGCGAGGAGCAGACGGCCGGTCTCGATGCCCGACTGCTCCGTGTGGTCACCGGGGATGACACGCGCCTCGGACTCCAGTCCGTGGCGCCGCATCGCCGCCCGGTAGGCGCGGCGCCGCTCGGCCGAGCCGGGGCCGGTGCCACCGTCGATGTGCACGATCCGGCGGTGCCTCAACTCGACGAGGTGGTCCATGGCCTGCCGTACGCCCTTGCCCTCGGCGGTGTGGACGAAGTCGACGTGGGCGTGCGGAACCCGGCGGCTGACGGAGACGGCGACCGTACGGCGCCCCAGTTCGTCGAGGAAGGAGGGCTCCGCAAAGGAGCCGAGCAGGATCACCGCCTCGCAGCGGTGACTGAGCAGTGCTTCCACGGCCTTCTCCTCGCTGCGGCCCTGCGTGGCGCCCGACAGCAGCACCTCGTAACCGAGGCGCTCTACCTCGGCGTAGATGCCCTCGATGAGGTCGGTGTGGAAGGTCTGGTGCACGGTGAACATCACGCCGAGCGTGCGGCTGCGGCCGCGGGCCAGCAGCCGGGCCGCGCTGTCGGGGCGGTAGCCGATCTCGTCGGCGACCCGCAGCACCCGCTGTCGGGTCTCCTCGCCGGCCCCCGGCTGGTTGCGGAAAATGATCGAGACGAGCGCCCTGGAGACACCGGCCTTCTCGGCGACGTCCGCCATCGTGGGCCGCTGCCTGCCCGATGCATCCACGTGTGAACCCACCCTTCGACACCGCCCACCGTGACCAGCGGGCTCGAAATCTCCCGGCAACAGACTATTGACATGACATTTGGACCAGGGTCATCGTACTCGCACTAGAGCGCGCTAGTAGAGCGCGACAGCAAGCACCGCGAAACTCCCGATCTCGGGGTGAAGGGACATGTCATGGCAATGGCGCCAGGTCCGCTCCGCACCATCGCCGGCAACCTCTGCCTGGGCTCCGCCCCCGACTCCTGGGGCATCTGGTTCCCCGAGGACGAGCACCAGGTGCCGTACACCCGCTTCCTCGACGAACTGGCCACGGCCGGCTACCAGTGGCTGGAGCTCGGCCCGTACGGCTACCTCCCCACCGACCCGCAGCGCCTGAAGGCCGACCTCGACGCCCGTGGTCTGCAGGTCTCCGGCGGCACCGCGTTCGGCGCCCTGCACCGGCCGGAGGCGTGGGACGAGATGCTCGCCCATGTCCGGCAGGTCGCCGCACTGACCGCGGCCGCCGGCGCTCACCACCTCGTCCTCATCCCGCCCATGTACCGGGACGAGAAGACCGGCGCGTTCACCGAGTCGCCCGAGCTGACCGCCGACCAGTGGGCGGGCTTCGGCCGATCCGCCGACCGTCTCGGCAGGCTGCTGCTCGACGAGTACGACGTACGACTCGTCATCCATCCGCACGCCGACAGCCATATCCAGACCCAGCCGGAGATCGAGCGGCTGCTCAACGAGTCGGACTCCCGCTACACCAACCTGTGCCTGGACACCGGGCACGTGGCCTACGGCGGCGGCGACAACCTCGACCTGATCCGCCGCTTCGGCGACCGTGTGGGCTACGTCCACATCAAGCAGATGGATCCCGAGGTGCTGGCCCAAGTCACCGTCGAGGACCTGTCGTTCGGGGAGGCGGTCAAGCGCGGCGTGTGCGTGTCACCTCCCGCCGGCGTACCGAATCCGGCCGACGTGGTGGCCGAACTCGCCCTGCTCGACGCCGAGTTGTTCGTCATCGTCGAGCAGGACCTGTACCCCTGCGCTCCCGAGGTACCGCTGCCCATCGCGGTCAGCACCCGCGAGCACCTGGCCGTCTGCGGCCTGACCGGAACCCGCCGCCCGCGCCTCGACCGGTAGGAGGCGGCCATGGACGTCAGGAACGACATGACCAAAGCCCCGGCCACCGTGGTCACGGACGCCGCCCCTCCGGCGGTGTCGCGGCGGCTGCGACTCATCACCGTCATCGCCACGTTCGGCGGACTGCTCTTCGGCTACGACACCGGCGTCATCAACGGCGCCCTGCCCTACATGACCGAGGACCTGGGCCTGACCCCCTTCACCGAGGGCATGGTCACCAGCTCGCTGCTGCTCGGCGCCGCGCTGGGCGCGGTCACCGGCGGCCGGTTCTCGGACGCGCGCGGCCGGCGCCGTACGATCCTCGTCCTCGCCGTGGTGTTCTTCGTCGGCGCACTCGGCTGCACGCTCGCGCCGAACACCGCCGTCATGGTGGTGGCCCGCTTCGTGCTCGGCCTCGCGGTCGGCGGTGCCTCGGTGACCGTGCCGGTCTATCTGGCCGAGATCTCGCCCGTCGAGCGGCGCGGCGCCCTGGTCACCCGCAACGAACTCATGATCGTCAGTGGTCAGTTGCTCGCGTTCACCTCCAACGCGATCATCGCGCGGATCGGCGGTGAGTCCGGCGGTGTGTGGCGCTACATGCTCGTGATCGCCACGATCCCTGCCGTCGTGCTCTGGTTCGGCATGCTCGTCATGCCGGAGAGCCCGCGCTGGCTGGCCTCCAAGACCCGCTTCGGTGAGGCTCTCGAAGTGCTCAAGCAGGTCCGCTCCCAGCAGCGAGCCGAGGCCGAGCTTCGCGAGGTGTCCGCGCTCGCCGTCAAGGAGGATCAGCAGAAACTCGGCGGCTGGCAGGACATGAAGTCCACGCCCTGGCTGCGCCGGCTGATGTTCGTCGGGTTCGGCATCGCGATCGTGCAGCAGATCACCGGGGTCAACACGATCATGTACTACGGCACCCAGATCCTCACCGACGCCGGCTTCACCGCCGACAGCGCCCTCACCGCGAACATCGCCAACGGCGTCATCTCGGTGCTCGCCACCTTCGTCGGCATCTGGCTGCTGGGCCGCGTCAACCGCCGCCCCATGCTGATGACCGGTCAGATCGGCACAACAGCAGCTCTGTTGCTGATCGGTGTCTTCTCTCTGGTGCTGCCTTCCGGTGACGGCCGGGCGTTCGCGGTCCTCGTGATGACGGTCACCTTCCTCGCCTTCCAGCAGGGGGCAATCTCGCCGGTGACCTGGCTGATGCTCTCCGAGATCTTCCCGATGCGGATGCGCGGCTTCGGGATGGGTGTCGCGGCGGTGGTGCTGTGGCTGACCAATTTCGCCATCGGCCTCGTCTTCCCGTCCCTGGTCTCCGGCATCGGGATCTCCAACACCTTCTTCCTCTTCGTGGTGGCGGGCGTCTTCTCGCTCGCCTTCGTCAAGCTCTACGTCCCCGAGACCAAGGGCCGCACCCTCGAAACCCTCGAAGCCGAACTCCGGGCGCGCTTCTCCTGATTTCCCCTGCCCCGGGCCGATGCGGCCCGGGGTCCGCAGAAAGGATCACCAACCATGACTGTGCGCGTAGGCGTCATCGGCGCCGGCTGGATCGGCAAGGAGCACATCCGGCGCCTGACCCACACCGTCACAGGCGCCCGTGTCACCGCGGTCACCGACATCGACGCGGCCCGCGCCGAGGAAGCTGCGGCGCCCGCCGGTGCCCGGGTGCTGCCCGACGGCGCAGCCGTGATCGCGGCGGACGACGTCGACGCGGTCCTCGTGACGTCGTGGGGCCCGACCCACGCCGAACACGTGCTGAACGCGGTGGCCGCCGGGAAACCGGTGTTCTGCGAGAAGCCGCTGGCCACGACGGCCGAGGACTGCCTGAAGATCGTCGAGGCGGAGACGGGCCACGGCCGCCGCCTGGTCCAGGTCGGCTTCATGCGCCGCTACGACGCCGGATACCGGCAACTGAAGCTGCTCATCGACGCCGGTCGCATCGGTGAGCCGCTGATCGTGCACTGCGCCCACCGCAACCCGACCGTCCCGGAGTCGTACACCTCCCCCATGGCCGCCCTGGACACGGCCGTGCACGAGGTGGACGTACTGCGCTGGCTGCTCGACGACGAGATCGTCTCCACCCAGGTGGTCACCCCGCGCGCCACCCGCAAACGGTTCGCCCACCTCAAGGACCCGCAGATCATGCTCTTCGAGACCGCCAAGGGCGTCCGCATCGACCTGGAAGTCTTCGTCAACTGCCAGTACGGCTACGACATCCAGTGCGAGGCGGTCGGCGAGGAGGGCCTGGTCCGCCTGCCCGACCCGGCCTCGGTCGGCCTACGCAGCGCCGGGCAGCACAGCACGGAGGTCCTCACGGACTGGGTGGGCCGATTTTCGGACGCCTTCGACACCGAGTTCCGCGAGTGGATCGCGGGGATCGCCGCAGGCAACGAACCCACCGGCCCCTCGGCGTGGGACGGCTACGCGGCCACCGTCATCACCAGCGCGACCGTCGAGGCCCTGGAGTCGGGCCACGTCATCGCCACCGACCTCAAGCCCCGGCCCGCACTCTACGGAGGCACCGCATGAAAATCGCCCTCGACCCGTACATGTTCCGCGCCCTGCCCATCGAAGACATGGTGCGTACAGTCGCCGAACTCGGCTACGAGCACATCGAGTTGTCACCCCGCGACGACTTCATGCCCTTCTTCCTGCACCCGCGCGCCAACGACGAACGCGTCGCCACGCTGAAGAACTCCCTGCGCACACACGGCGTCCAACTGTCCTCCGTGCTCCCCCTGTACAAGTGGTCCTCGCCGGACGAGACCGAGCGACAGGCCGCCGTCCGCTACTGGAAGCGCATGATCGAGATCACCGCCGATCTCGGATGCCCCCTGATGAACTCGGAGTTCAACGGCCGCCCCGAGCACGCCGCCGCGAGCGAGGCCGCCTTCTGGCGCTCGATGGACGAGCTGCTGCCCGTCTTCGAGCGCGAGGGCATCGCCCTCAACCTCGAGGCCCACCCGGACGACTTCTGCGAGGAGAACACCCCCGCGGTCGACCTCGTACGGGCGATCAACAAGCCCTGGGTGAACTACCTCTACTGCGCCCCGCACTCCTTCCACCTCTCCGGGGCCTCCGAAGTCGGGGCGGACATCGCGAAGATGATGCGCTACGCCGGGGACAAGCTCCAGCACGTGCACATCGCCGACTCCTTCAACCACAAGGGCTCCTCCGGCCTGCGTTACATCCTCAACCCGCCCGGCACGACCGCCCGCATCCACCAGCACCTCGACATCGGCCAGGGCGAAGTCGACTGGGACGCCTTCTTCGGCACACTCCGCGACCTCGACTTCGACGGAGTGGCCACCGCCTGCGTCTTCGCCTGGGAGGAACGCGCCCACGAGTCCTCGGCCTTCATGCTGGACCGCATCACCAAGGAACTCACCGTGTGAACGACCGCTCCATCAGGCCGACTTCAGATGCGCTCCGGGTGTCCGAGGGTGGCTGGGCAGGGCTCGATGACATCACTCATCGCCCCCAATGGAGCCCGTGACCTGAACCCACTGATCCAAACCCCAGGCAGGGCCCACCTCCACCATGGCTCCCCGGGCTGTGGCCCGACCCCGGGTTCCAGTCGCTGATCCAGATCTTCGTCTCGATGAAGAGGTCGTCGCGGGGCACGGCGGAGGTGCGGATGGCCTGGCCGGCTTCGCGTCGTTGCCGTACGCGGCGGTGGTGTCGATGTGCCGGTAGCCGAGTTCGAGCGCGGCCGTACAGGGACCCTTGTTGCGGGTCGGTACGTGTAGGGACGATGAGAGTGCGGGTGGCCGCGAGGGCCAGGGCGAGCAGGACGGCGGTGCCGGTCAGCGCGGCACCCGAGCGGGCCGCGATGTCGGCGGCCTCGTGGCCGGAGAACCCCATGGCGGAGCGGATCTGCGGCAGCCCGGTGAACACGATCGAGTTGTCGAAGATGACCATGAAGTAGCTGACGCAGATGATCGCGAGGATCAGCGTCGCCCGGGCCGGGGCGGCAGAGGCGGCCGGCGCACGCACCTCCATGGTCGGCGTGGATTCCGCCATGGCGGCATCGCAGGACCCGTCGTACTTGAGCACTGCGCGCACGGTGGTGTCCTTCGCATCAGGGTCAGGGCCTGGTGCCGGGCTCCCGGCCTTCGGTCCTCTCCGGGAGAACCCCGCGCGGGCACAGCGGTGGTAGTCACTGGTCTTCCAGGTACTGGCAGTACCTCGCAGGTCCTCGCGGAGGGACCTACGGTGAAGGTCAAAAGCACGACCGTCGTAGGTCGGGGCCGGACCGTCCCACCGGGACGCGATCAGACGGCGACGGAGCGATTTCAGGGATCTGGACGATGGCAGACAGAGACAACAAGAGGAGCGTGGCCTCCGAGGCCCGCGAGTTCCTGAGCACCCGGCGTGCCCGGATCACCCCCGAGCAGGCCGGACTGCCGGTCTACGGCGGCAACCGGCGGGTCGCGGGCCTGCGCCGGGAGGAGGTCGCGCTGCTCGCGGGCATGAGCGTCGACTACTACGTCCGCCTGGAGCGCGGAAACCTCTCCGGCGCCTCGGACTCGGTACTGGAATCCCTCGCGCACGCACTGCAGCTGGACGAGGCCGAGCGCACTCACCTGTACGACCTGGCCCGCGAGGCGACACCGTCGGGCCGGCGCCCCACCGTGACGGCGTCCCGGGTTCGGCCCACGATCTTGCGCCTGCTCGACGCGATGACCGATGTGCCGGCGTACGTGCGCAACGCGCGCTTCGACATCCTGGCCGCGAACACGCTGGGGCTGGCGCTGTACGCACCCCTCTTCGACTCGCTGTTCGCCCAGCGCGGCCCTGCCAACAGCGCCCGATTCATGTTCCTCGACCCCGCCAGCAAGGACTTCTGGGTCGACTGGGACAAGGGCGCCGACGACGCGGTCGCGTTCCTGCGTACCGAGACGGGCCGGGCACCCCACGACAAGGCGCTCACCGATCTGATCGGAGAGCTGACGACCAAGAGCGGCGACTTCGCCCGCCGGTGGGCCCACCACGACGTGAAGTTCCACCGTTCCGGGGTGAAGAACCTCCACCACCCGCTGGTCGGCGATCTCGCCCTGCCCTACGAGGCGATGGAACTGCCCGCGGACCCCGGCCTTCGCCTCAACTTCTACACGCCCGAACCCGACTCCCCGGCGCAGGAGGCCCTGAGCCTCCTCGCCAGCTGGGCAAGCACCGGGACCGTCGTCCCGACCGCCAACGACTGACTACGATCCAGCACACCCGAGGAGAACCCCCTTCATGCAGTACCGACCGCTCGGCCGCACCGGTGTCCAGGTCAGCGCGCTCTGCCTGGGCGCGATGATGTTCGGCCCCTGGGGCAACGAGGACGAAGCCGACTCGATCCGGATCATCCACCGTGCCCTCGACGCAGATATCAACTTCGTCGACACCGCCGACGTGTACTCCGCCGGCGTCTCGGAGGAGATCGTCGGCAAGGCGCTGACGAACCGCCGCGACGACGTGTTCCTGGCGACCAAGTTCTTCATGCCCATGGACCAGGACGACCCCAACCAGCGGGGCGGCTCGCGGCGCTGGATCATCCGCGAGGTCGAGAACTCCCTACGGCGTCTCGGCACCGACCACATCGACCTCTACCAGGTCCACCGCCCCAGCCCTGACACCGACCTGGCCGAGACCCTCGGCGCCCTCTCCGACCTCGTGCACCAGGGCAAGATCCGTTATATCGGCTCCTCGTCCTACTCCGGCTCCCAGATCGTCGAGGCCCAGTGGACCTCGCGGGAGCGCCGTCTGGAGCGGTTCGTGACCGAGCAGCCGCCGTACTCGATCCTGGTCCGCGGCATCGAGGAGGACGTGCTGCCCACCGCGCGCCGCCACGGCATGGGCACCCTCACCTACAGCCCGCTCTCCGGCGGCTGGCTGTCGGGCCGCTACCGCAAGCACGCCACCGAAGGCCCCGCCTCCGCCGCACGCCCCCAGGCCCGCTTCGACATGAGCACCCCCGCCAACCAGCGCAAGCTCGACGCCGTCGAACAGCTCGCGCTCCTGGCGGAGAAGGCGGGCCTCACCCTGATCGAGCTGGCCGTCGCCTTCGTCATCAACCACCCCGGCGTCACGTCGGCGATCATCGGCCCGCGCACCATGGAACAGCTGGAGGCGTTCCTGCCCGCCGCCGACGTCACACTGTCGTCCGACGTGCTCGACGCCATCGACGAGGTCGTCGCGCCCGGTGTCACGGTCAACCCGGTCGACAACAGCTACGGCGACTTCGAACTGCGCGCCGACCAGCGACGCCGCTGACGCGCCCCGCACTGGCCGGTCACGCCCGGCCAGCACCGCCTTCACGCGACCACGGGAGACACTCTCTGGCGTCCTGACGCGCCGGCCGGCGGCCACCACCCGCCCTCGGGCGACATGCCGAGGGCGCAGTGTTCCGGTCGTCCGCCACCCTGCCGAGCCGTGATCCTTCCGTTGTCGCCTGCCGGTGAACTCGGTGAATTCACCAGATGTCTGACGCCATGGTCATGCGGTACTCCGGATGGACCTTCGCATTCGACGGCCGGTCGTTGACCATCACCCGACGTGGGATGCCGTGGCGCCGCAAACGGGTCGAGCACCTGCCACTCAGCCGGCTCCGCGCCTGCTACCTCCTCAAGTCGGAGGTCCACGGCGGCGAAAGCCTCAACTTCTGGCTGGTGTACGACACCGATCTGGTGCATATCGGCCTCAACCGGCAGTACTACGAAGACGACGCCTACTGGTTCGCCGGCTACCTCAGCGAGGCGATCCGCGAGGGGCTGCGCTGGATTTTCCAGAACACCATCGGGCTCGGTCCGCATTCCGAGCCGGAACTCCTCCGGGTGGTCCGGCGGCGCCGCAACTCCATCCGTACGACTTCAGCACGGGCGACGTGCCTCAGCGTCCGAGGGCGTTGCGCAAGGAGGACTACTTGGCGTCCCGCCGCCGGGTCCCCGGTCCGACCCGGCCCTCCGACCTGCAGACCAACCACAACTGCGCGTTGGACGACGCCCCACCGAACTTCGAGAACTGGTGGACCTTAGAGGCCGCGCGGATAGGCGTAGTAAGGCATCCCGGCAGCAAGGCAGGCACAGGTCCTGACGATCATGGAGTTGCGACGCTCTGTGATCACCTGGGAGACCTGCGCCTGTACTGCCGCCATGGCTGACCGAACCCCCCTGGGACCAGTTCGCGGCACTGCTGCCTGACCGACTGGCCGAACCAGAATGTTGACTCAGGCAGCCCGAGGCCTAGTCATCCGCCACGTTCGCCAGAAACTCCCGATTTACGTTGATCAGGTGATCAAGTGCTGCTCTGGCGGCAGTCAGGCTGTCTATTGTGGATGAAAGGCGATTTCGCTCCTGATTCATTGCGGTCAAAGCTTCCCGGGCTCTGTCCATGTTGGGCTCCGTCATGCAGGGGACCATCTGAGCGATGGTTCTGCTGGACATTCCGGCGACCAGGAAGCTCTGAACCAGCGCCACCCGCTGGACGTGACCATCGTCGTAGCACCGCTGGCCGCTGGGGGACCTTGTGCTGACCAGCAAGCCCTGCTGCTCGTAGTAGCGCAGCGATCGACGGCTTGCTCCTGTCCGGGCGGACAGCTCACCGATCCGCATCTCAACCCCTCGTGTGCATTGGGTCACGGCGACTTGCCCTTGACATCGATGTGAGCGTTTAGGTTAACCCCATGGCTCGCGATTCGCCGCCAGGGCATCTGGTTGCCGACCTCTCGCGTCCGCGAGCACGAAAAGGAGAAGTCCGTGATCAAGTTCGCTTTCATGATCAACCGTATCGATGGAATGACCTTCGAGGAATTCGTCGAGCATCACCGAAATCGCCACGCCCCGTTGTTCACCTCCATTCCAGAAGCGCGGCAGTACGTGAAGAAGTACACCGTCTCCCACCCGGTACCCGCCGAAGGGTATCCGAGCCCCGCCTACGACGGCCTCACTGAAATCTGGTTCGAAAGCTGGGCGGATCACCACGCCTTCTTCACGTCCAAGAATTACAAGGAGTTGGTGAACCCGGACGAGAGTAAGTTCATCGATATGAATTCAGTGGCAGTAATGGTCACTGAAGAAAGGGTTGTGGTCTAACCCTTTGGGCGCTTTATGCCGCGGGCGATGCGGCGGGGCATCAACGTGATGTAGGCCCAGCCATCAGGGTTTCGGAGTGCTGGACGGCCCGCTCGTAGTCGCGGGCATGTCGGCGGGCGTGCATGATGCAGGCAAAAGAATCTCTCGACGACCCGGCGGCCGGGTAGACCGACGAATCCGGAGCTGCCCTTGGGGCGGCTTTTCTTGGGCTTGTCGCGATCACGTGTCCGTCGATCGTTCCCACCCTGACGGTAGCCCTGGTGGCGTGGTGGGCCTTCTGCCTTCTCCGTATACCTGAGGCTCTGACAGCCCGGACATGGCAGCGCAGGCACAGGTCTCTCCGATGATTACAGAGCGTCACAACTCCATGATCGCCAGGACCTGCGCCTGTCTTGCGGCTGGGTGCCACCATCACGCCTATCCGCGCGCCCTCATAGTCGAGCACATCCGCGCCGGCTACGAGCTGCTGGACGACCCGGGCTGAGAGGAGGTCGTCCAGGACCTACGGCGAGGCGGCAGATGATGACCCAGAGCGTCTGGAAGCAGTACAACCGGTCGGGATACCGGCATCCGAGCGACTAGCCAGGCCGCGCGTCCGGCCCACCGGGTGTCATGTCGACGGGGGCCAGGGCAGGATCGGTAGCGCTGCCTCGGTGCGGGCGAGGACGATCTGGTCGAACAGGGCGCCGTCGCCGTTGCTGCGCAGGGCGAGTTGGTCGACGACCTTGACCGCTCCGGCGGTGAACTTCCACAGGCCGACGCGTACGACCTCCCAGTCGGCGGGGACGCGACCCTCGAACCGCTTCTCGACCATGGACGTCTGTGGTGACCAGTGCGAGTCGCCGATGGACGCCGAGAAGATGGGGGCGGACTTCGCGGGCCCGAGCCGGACGCAGATCCCCGTGGTCGCGGGGCTGAGGGCATTCCAGGCGAACTGGAGGTAGCGGCATTCGCCCGGGGCGCTCGGGTTCTCCACGATCCTGAAGTCCCAGTCGTGCATGGCGTGCCCGAAGGGTGCCCGCGACGTGGGGTAGCGCTCCACCGCCTTCTTCAGCCGCAGGCACCTGGTCCCCGCGGCCGCGCCGCCGATCTGGATGTCGGCCGCCTCGCTGTCCTCCACGATGCCGTGCACGTCGTCGTCCCGGTCGTCGAACAGGACGGCGAGCGCGTTCCCTTCCAGTACCGTCCCGGTGGGAGTTGCCCACCACGGTGCCGTGGAAGACGAGTTCGCCGAGCCGGATGTTGCCCACGGGCCAGATGCCGCCGCCGGTGGTGCGCAACCGGAAACGGGAGGAGGACAGGGCCTCGAAGGTGTGGCTGTGCACGGCGCCCGCGTCGGAAAGGAGTTTCGGGCCGTCCTTCCAGAGCCCGGCTTTGGTGTCCCACCACTGCAGTTGGACATCGCGCAGCCACGACACGGGGTGGGCGGGGTCCTCGGTGAAGGTGACTCCCGTGAGTCGGACCTGCGTGCGGAAGGTGTCGACGGTGAACAGCAGCTCCTGCCCGTCCCGTCCTGGATGCGGATGGCGCCGATGACCGACCCGGACACCCACGGGTTGGCCGGTGCGTCGGCGCGCCCGTCGGTGAGCAGGGCGACCGCGTTCTGCTTGCCGAGGTCGACGTACCGGGTCGGGTTGACGAGGCGCACGTCCAAGAGCGCGGAGGTGGTCCTGATCAGGTTGGGTGTCAGGTCCTGGGTCGCAGTGGCGTTGCCCCAGCCCGCGCGGCGGACCGCTGGGACGGGGTCGGGCGTGAGGAGCTTGGGGCGGATGTCCGTCTCCGACGGGGTCAGCCGGGTCCGCCGGCGTTCGTCGAGGGCGGCGGTGTAGCGGAGCACGGTGCCCGTCCACGTGGCGACGAGGAGCCCGCCGTCGGGCAGCCAGGCCGACACCGGCAGCGCCTTGAGGTCCTTGGTGACCAGCTTGGTGCCGTCGCGCCACAGTACGGCGAGGGTGCCGAGCTCGTTGCCGACGGCGACGCGGGTGCCGTCCGGGGAGACGCGGGGGCGGCGCAGCAGGTCGTCCCCGGTGTACGTCCAGAGCAGTCCGCGCGCGGGGTCGTACGCCTTGAGCTGGTTGCGGAAGGTGACCGCGAGGAACGAGCCGTCGGCACTGACGGAGACCTCGCCGGCGGCGGTGGGGATGGTGTTGACGAGGGCGCCGCCGCGGATCACGTACACGCGGCCGCCGTCGGCGTCCGACCAGATTACGGCGGTGCGCCGGTCGCCGCTGACGACCCCGCCGCCGAAGCCGCCCTCGCCACCGATCGACCACAGGGTGGAGCCGTCCGCGGCGGCGAGTCCGGTGATCGTGTTGGCGGCGAACGTGATGAGGGTGTCGTCGAGGGCGAGGAGCCGCAGCGGCGTCCGCTCGCCGGTCTTCCACCACTCGTGCGCCCACTTCTCGCGCGCCGCGGTGCCTTGGTTGTCCCAGAGCGCGAGGCCCAGGTCGCCGGAGGTGGCGATCCAGGAACCGCCGGGCGCGGCCGCGAAGTTGCTCAGGCCGTAGTCGTGGCCCCATTCGCCCTTCGTCCAGTCGGTGGCCTTCTTGGCCAGGCCGAACAGGGCGAAGCGGCGCCCGGGCGAGCCGTCGGCGTTCAGCAGGTACAGGTGGTAGCGCTCGGGGCTGTGCACGTCGAAGCCCTGTGCGGCGAAGCCGGTGCCGGGGGCGCTGGGGGCGTAGGCGAAGTGGTGGCCGAGGCGGCGGCGCCAGCGTGTAGTGCCGGTGGCGAGGTCGAGGCCGTAGAGGTTGTGGTCCCGTTGAAGGCGGTGAGGGCGGCGGTGCGGCCGTCCGCGATGTCGCGCACATGCAGGCCGAAGGCGTAGTCGGCCGGGGGCGGCAGCGGGGCGTGCGTCAGCGGGACGACGGCGCAGAGCCGGGCGGGGGCGATGCGCAGATCCGCGGTGAACTCCCCGCCGAGCAGGCTGACCCGCTCCCCCGTGAGCACGTCGACGACCTGACACCGAACAGCGGGCCCAACTGCCGCATCGTCAGGTTCGTGCGGTCATACACCGCGACCACCGGCGCCCGCTCGGCCAGCGGCAGAGACCACGGCCGACCCTGCATGGCGCCATTGCCGCCCCGCTCCCGCACCACCTTCAACAGGCCTGCGAACTGGGTCACTTGCAGCCCGGTGAACGTCTCCACCCACACCCGGTCAACCCTCAACACCCCAGCCACACCAAGGAGGTGCCCAGCTCACAGCCTTGCGCAACACGCTTCAGGCGCCACCGCCGCCACTGGGCCCCTCCAGGGTGATGTCGTCGGCGTAGTACCTGCCCTGTGCGTACCAGCCGTGCACGTAGATTGTCGCGCTGGTCTGGGAAGCGCCTGTCGTGAAGGAGACCTTCAGTGGGCTGTATTCGGAGGGGGAAGTGGTCCAGGTGGAGGCGCCGCCGTTCACACCCAAATAGACGTAGGAGCCGCGGATCCAGCCGCTGAGTGAGTAGGTGGTGTTCGGCCGTACCGCGACGGTCTGGTTGCACTGCGCGGTGTCGCTCGAACTGACCGTCCCCTGGAGGGCCTTGGAGCCCGCGTGGACGGGAGAGGAGACGGCCGAACCCGGGTTGCCGGTGCAGGTCCACGGCGCGAGGCTGCCCGACTCGAAGCCGGGGTTGGTCAGGACGTCGACGGCCCCGACCGCGCCCGGGGCGGCCGACGCTCTCGCCGAGGGTGCGGCCGGGGTGGCGTCGGTACGGCCGGGGATCAGGAGGGAGCAGCCGAAGCCGACGACGGCCGCCGCGACGACCGCGATCACCATGGCCGCCCGGCGCTGTCCGGGCCCGAGGCGCGGGCGGCCTACGGAACGCGGCGGGCAGGAATCGCCGTCGGACGCGGGGAGTTCCTTCGTCATACCGCCCAGGACAGGCGGGAGTTGCTCTGTCTCGTCGCCCGTCCGGGTGTGCGGGACGGGTGCGGCCCCGGTGTCGTGGCTGCGGTAGTCCTTGTCCTGGCGTATCTCGTCGAGCAGCTGGGCCAGCGCGTCGGTGCGGCGCGGTCGCAGCACGCGGATGGGCTCCAGCGCGGGGCGGTCGTCCGGTGAGTCGGACGCGGGCGGTGTGGGCACGGCGCTCTCCTTCCGTCCCGTGGCAGAGACCTGAGCTGTCCCTCTGGGATTGATACGCAACGCCCGCGCCGCAGGTTCAGCCGACGCCGCGCCAGGGGAAGCCACGCGGGACGCCCGTGAGGTATGGGACGGCCGGGCGCTGACGCGGACCGGTCCGAAGTTCTCGACCTTCATGTGCGCGGCGTTGGTGCCGCGACGCCCGCAACGAAGGAACTGGCGGGCCCCCGCCCCCCACCTTGGCCGCCGTGAACACATGAGTGACATCGTCCAAGCCGTCGCCGGTGCTCTCAGACCAACAGCACGCCGCCGTCGACCACCCTGCGAACGTGAACACCGGCAACGCCACACACCTCGACAGGCCACGGCCAACCGTGCACGAGGCCGTTAGGAGGCGTGAAGGCGGCGAGCACCGTCGCGGTGGTGTGGTCGGGGCATGGTCGGACGTCCACCGCGAAGTCGGCAACCACTGCTGGCTGTCAGCCGTTGCGCGGGGCGACCAGGCCGGATTCGTAGGCGAGAACCACGAGTTGGGCCCGGTCGCGGACATGGAGTTTGGTCATGGCCCGGTTGATGTGGGTCTTCGCGGTCATCGGGCTGATCACCATGTGGTCGGCGATCTGGCCGTTGGACAGTCCCTGTGCGGCCAGGGCGACCGCTTCGCGTTCGCGGCTGGTCAGCTCCTCCAGCGCGGCACTGGAGGCGGGGGGCGGCTGGGCGACGTACCGGTGGATCAGCTTGCGGGTGATGGACGGGGCGAGCAGAGCGTCGCCGCGGGCGGCTACCCGTACGGCGTGCAGGAGGTCCTCCGGCACGATGTCCTTGACCAGGAACCCGGCGGCTCCGGCGCGCAGCGCTTCGAAGACGTACTCGTCCATGCCGTAGTTGGTCAGCATGACGACGTGCACGTCGGCCAGGGCCGGGTTCGCGGCGATGCGCCGCGTTGCCTCGATGCCGTCCATGACCGGCATCTGGATGTCGATGAGCGCGACGTCGGGCAGATGCTCCTTGACGAGCACCAGACCCTCTTCACCGTCGGCGGCTTCGGCCACCACCTCGATGTCGTCTTCAAGGCCGAGCAGCGCACGGAAGCCGCTGCGGATGAGCGGCTGGTCGTCGACCAGCAGGACACGGATCATGATGCTCGTTCCACGGGGAGTTCGGCCTGGACGGTGAAACCGTGCTCGGTGCGCGGCTGCGCGCGCAGCCGGCCCCCGAGGGCTGTGACGCGTTCGCGCATGCCGAGCAGCCCGAGGCCGGGAGCCGGGGCGTCATCAGGGACCGCCTTGCCGTCGTCGTCCACCTGGACCGCAAGGGCGTCGGGCCGGTATTCGATCCGGACCGCCGCGGTGGTGGCGCAGGCGTGCCGGGCGGCGTTGGTCAGCGCCTCCTGGACAATGCGGTAGGCAGTGCGGCCCACCGCGGCCGACACGTCGTGCCGTTGCCCTGCGATGGTCAGGGTTGCGTCCAGGCCCATCGAACGGGCGCTCTCCACCAGCTCCGGTAGGTGCTCGAGACTCCGCGGCGGGGCCGTGTCGTCGTCGCGCAGGGCCTCCAGAGTCGCGCGTAGCTCCCGGGTCGCCTCCCGTCCGGCCGTCCGGATCGCCAGCAGCGTCTCGGGCACCTGCTCGCCGCGCCTGCGGGCTACGTGGACGGCGACCTCGGACTGCACCTTGATGATCGAAATCTGGTGGGTGAGGGAATCGTGCAGCTCCCGCGCGATGTGCAGCCGCTCCTCGCCGGCTCGGCGCCGAGCGGTCTCCTCCCGAGTGCGCTCGGCTTCGTCCGCCCGCCGCTCGGCCTGCCGCAGCGCCTCCCCGGCGGCAAAGGCGGCGATCAGCCAGGCGATTTCCAGTACGTTCCTGGCTTGCGCGAACGCCTCGGGCGCCGACCCGTCGCGGAAGACCAGCGCCGTGAGGGGCAGGACGACGAGCAGGGACACGGATGCCGCAACCGTCAGGGCACGGTGCCCGGCCCGCACGGCGCCGTACACAGCAACCAGGTACGAGACAGCGAGCACTTCAAAACCGGCCGCCTCGTACCCCACCGCGCAGAGGCCGGTGACAGTCAGCACGGCAATCGGAGCCTTACGACGCGCGATCAGCGCCAGACCGCCCGCCGCCAGCAGCACGGCGCCGAGCAGCTCGCGTTCCCCGGCCGGGTGCTGCCCGGACAACCCGGTTCCCAGCAGCAGTGCCGCCACACTGACGGCAATCGCCCAGTCCATGGCACCGGCCGGGACACGAAAAGGCCCTGTGTCCATGCGCGCACCCTAGCCGGACGCCGGTGCGGGCGAGTCCCGCCCGCGGACGAGTGGCCGGCTACCGCACCTGCGGTACTTGCCCGCCGCCTGCCACATGCGTGGCAGTCGACTGCCATGTCGACGGCAGTCCGAAGAGACGACACTCGCGGGACGACCAGCAGGGTGGTCGACAGGCACGCTCAAGGCGCAACGGGAACCGCGGAATTCGCCACGCACGAAGGAGGAGAGTGGCATGAGTGCATCAGATGTCCTCACGGTGGCCGCCGAGGGCGGAGTCATCGGCGACGGGCGGACGGGGGCCCACCTGGCCCTCGGAGTGGGGCTGATCGGCGTGGCCATTGGCTGGCTGGCCCTGGCCCGCATGGCCGGCCGTATCAGCACCGGCAATGCGCGCACCGGCGCCATGGCGGCCATGGCGGTGGGCCTGGTCGGCACGGCCCTCGCGGCGCTGCATCTGGCCACCTCCAGCGGTGGCCCCGGCACGGGCAACGGGATGGTGGGAGCCATCGGGGCCATCCCATTGGGGCTGATCGCCATGACCCTCGGCCGGCGTGCTCTCGCCCTCTCCCGGCGCACCGAGCGGAGCGCCGACCGCGTCGGGCACGAGCGGGAGTTCGGGTCCACCTCATAAGTACCGTCCGGACCTACGTCGAGGGTCCGCCCGGACATGTGAGTTCGGGGCACCATCCCGCTCGTGCGGGTGAGCGGCTCAGGACGTCCGGCGGGCGCTGATGGCCCGGCGTATTCCGTAGGCGGCGATGCCGGCGGCCACCACTATGGTCCCCGATGCGACGGAGCCTGCGGGCAGGGTGAGGGCCAGCACCAGGCAGCCGGTCAGGCCGACCGCGGGGACGATACGGGGCGGACGGTTCTCGTCCGGCGTGAGCGTCCAGGCAGAGGCGTTGGCGACTGCGTAGTAGACGAGCACGCCGAAGGAGGAGAAGCCGATCGCGCCGCGTACGTCGGTGGTGGCAGCGAGCACTACGACGACGGCGCCCACCAGCAGTTCGGCGCGGTGTGGCACCTGGAAGCGCGGGTGCACGGCGGCCAGGACGTGGGGCAGGTGCCGGTCGCGGGCCATCGCCAGGGTGGTGCGGGAGGCGCCCAGGATCAGGGCGAGCAGGGAGCCGAGCGCGGCGACGGCCGCCCCGACCCGCACGACGGGCGACAGCCAGTCCGCCCCCGCGGCCCGCACGGCATCCGACAGCGGCGCGGCCGCCTCGCCCAGCCCCCGGGGGCCGAGCACCATCAGGACGGCGACGGCCACCGCCGAGTACACGACCAGCGTGAGGCCGAGGGCGAGCGGGATGGCGCGGGGGATGGTGCGCGCGGGATCGCGGACTTCCTCACCGAGGGTGGCGATGCGGGCGTACCCGGCGAAGGCGAAGAACAGCAGGCCCGCCGCCTGCAGCACGCCGGTGACGGTGGCATCGGAGCCGACACCCAGCCGGCCCGCGTCCGCGGTCGCCGACGTGAGGCCGGCGACCACGACCGCCGCGAGCACTGCCAGCACGATGGCGACGACAACCCGGGTCAGCCACGCGGACTTCTGAATCCCGACGTAGTTCACGGCGGTCAGCGCCACCACCGCGGCGACCGCCACCGCGTGGGCGTGACCAGGCCACACGTACGAGCCGACGGTCAACGCCATCGCCGCACAAGAGGCGGTCTTGCCGATGATGAAGGCCCAGCCGGCCAGGTAGCCCCAGAAGTCGCCGAGGCGTTCGCGAGCGTAGACGTAAGTGCCGCCGGAGGCCGGGTAGCGGGTGGCCAGCCGGGCGGAGGAGGAGGCATTGCAGTACGCGACCACCGCGGCCACCGCCAGAGCGACCAGCAGCCCGGAGCCGGCCGCGCGGGCCGCCGGGGCGAGCGCTGCGAAAATGCCCGCGCCGATCATCGAACCCAGTCCGATCAGGACGGCGTCGCCGACGCCGAGCCGGCGCTGGAGCTGAGGCGACACGCTCTCGCTGGGCTGACTCATGACGTGCCTCCGTCTTCCGGCATTGATCGTCGGGGCTCCCGGCAAGGTACATCAATTCAGTTTGATGTATTTTGGATTCATGAGGCCCTCGGATCCTGCCGCCCCGGCGTTCGTCCGGCTGGCCGCCCACCCGCTGCGGTGGAAGCTGCTGACCGAACTCGCCGCGAGTGACTACCGGGTTCGTGAACTGGTGGAGCGGGTGAGCCAGCCGCAGAACCTGGTCTCCTACCATCTGCGGCTGCTGCGCGGCGGCGGGCTGGTCACCGCCCGCCGCAGCAACTTCGACGCCCGCGACAGCTACTACCACCTGGACCTGCAGCAGTGCGCCCACGCGCTCACCAACGCCGGGACCGCTCTGCACCCAGCGCTGGGTTTCGCCCCCACCCCGCCGCTGCCGTCCTCGGCGCGGCTGGAGAGGCGGCCCACCGTCCTGTTCACATGCACCGGCAACAGCGCTCGCTCCCCGATCGCAGAGGCATTGCTGCGCCACCGCACCGACGGTCACGTCGAGGTGACCAGCGCCGGCAGCCACCCCAAACCCTGCCTCCATTCCGACGCCGTGCAGGTCCTGCGTGAACAGCACGGCATCGACATCTCCGGGCAGCGTCCACGACACCTGGACACCCTGGTCGGCCACCGGTTCGACTACGTGATCAGCCTGTGCGACAAGGTCCGCGAGGTCTGCCCCGACTTCGGCGACCGGCCACGGCTGGTGCACTGGAGCATCCCCGACCCGGCTGCAGCAACCGCCCCCGGCCCGGTCGGCCACCCCGCATTCGTCCGCACGGCAGCAGACATCGACACCCGCATCCGCTACCTGCTGCCGCTGCTCACCCTCACGCCACAGGAGGTTCAGCCGTGACCACGCCCGACCAGTTCGCCAACGTCCGCTACCTCGTCGACGACGTCCAGGCGGCCATCGACTTCTACACCACCCACCTGGGCTTCACCCTCCACAGCCACCCCGCCCCCGCCTTCGCCGACGTGACCCGCGGGCCGCTGCGGCTGCTGCTGTCCGGCCCGGCCAGCTCCGGCGCCCGCGCCACCCCCAGCGACCTCGGCGCCGGGGGCAACCGCATCCACCTGACCGTCGACGACCTCAACGCCGAGATCGACCGGCTGCGTGGCGCCGGACTGACCTTCCTCAGCGATGTGGTCTCGGGCCCCGGTGGGCGTCAGATCCTGCTCACCGACCCCGCCGGCAACCTCATCGAACTATTCGAACCCGCCCGCTAGGCGAAGCGCAGTCACACCCGCCGCAAGCGAGATACAGCAGCACCGGAGCTGCCGATCATGTGCGGCAGGCGCACCCGGGCCGCAACCGCACGCGTCGCTCACCTTGACCGCGGCCGGAACCGTCGCGGCGAAGGGGCGCAGCAACCTTGCCCTGCCAGGCGTCGCGGCCTCCTTTGACGGCGAGGGCGGCAATCGGGTTGGCCCAGGACCAGCCGAGGGGTGGCGTTGAGGACCAGACCGACCAGGAGGACGGCGGTGAGACAGGCAGGTGCACAGCAGGTCTGCTTGGAGTCGGCGACCGCGCCGGCGGAGCCGAGTTCACGGCCGGCCTTGCGCTGGGCGGCGGACAGGCACAGCACCGGCCGCCGCCCCCTGGAGAGTTCGCACCTCACACGTTCACTGGTTTCGCGGTGGTGGTCGGCACAGTCGGGGGCATCGACGGCATCGGCTGCGGTTCGCTGTTCGGCCCGATTCTCGTCGGTCGACGTCTGCCCGTCGCGCGCGTCGCTCCGGCTGCGCTCGCCGCTACCTTCGCCACCTCCCTTGTCGGCGCCGCCGCCTACGCGCTGCTGTCATTCGTGAGCTCCGGAGAGGTCGCTCCCGACTGGTGGCTCAGACGATCGACCCAGCGGCTGATACCCCGTCGTGACCGGCGAGGACGGGGCTGAATCGGATGAGACCCTTCCGATCCCGCCTGACCGGCTTCACCGGGGCTTCGCCTCCACTGATCGTCAGGCGACAGGATCGGCGCCTTGCGTTCTGCTTGAGCTCGGATCTCCACGTGAGATTCGTGAGCAGTGATGCGGAACGCCTCCTCGTAGGTGGCCAGGGCCGCGCTCAAGGCCCCCGCCTGCGAGACCGCGGCGGCGAAGGCACGGGCGGTCGCCAGGCCCATGCCGGAGCCGGCCCCCGTGACGAGGGCTACCGGGCCGGTGAAGTCGTGGACCGGGCTCATTGGCGGGCTCCTCCCGGGAATACGAACGGTGATCAGCAGTGCATTGACACCTGTGCGGGTTCGCCACATCGCGCAGTACCGGCGGCGGTGCGCCGGGGCACGATCCGCGACGTGCTGGACGTACCGCGGAGGTCGAGGGCGATCAAGGGCAGCAGGGTGAGGACGGCGATGACGACGCCGACGAGAAGCGGTCCGGTCACGCCGAGGGGGATTCCAGAACCGTCCCCGCGATGGCCGGTCGGCGGTGATGCCGACGTTGAAGGCAGAGGTGGCCAGCGCAGAGGTGAAGGTGGAGGTGTCGCCCGCGAAGCGCATGGCGAGCGTGGTGACGACCGGGTTGACTGTGAATCCGGCCAGGGCCACGAGGAAGACGAGGCCAACGGCCGTGACGTGGTTGGCGGACAGCGGGATCAGCAGGAGCAGGACCAGAGTGGTGGCTGTGGCAGCGGTGAGTGTGGTGACCATCGGGCGACTGTCACCCAGCTGGCCTCCGATGGCCGTGCCGTCCAGGCCACGGCGCCGAAGGCGATCGGGGCGAGCGGCACGACGCTCTCGGGGATGCCGACATCCCCTCTGTCAGCTGACGGAGGGGAGACAGGCCGGCGGGGCCCAGCGGGTCAGCTGTTCTGTTCCGGCTTCCGCGCGGTGTCGCCGGCCGGGACGGCGCGGAGCATGGCCCTGTAGAGGGCGTCATGCTCGGGCGAGGCGGGAAGGGGGGCCCGGGCCGGGGCCTCGAAGGACTGGATCATCAAGGCGACAACACGCCGCCAAGCGTCGGGGGCGGCGTCGCCACAGGCATTGACGACGCCGAGGTTGGCCATGTGCAGCAGTACCAGATCCGAAGGGTCGAAGTCCTCACGCAGTCGGCCCGTGGCCTTGGCGCGGCCGATGAGTCGCACCATGCCCTCGTACGCCTCGTTCCGCCGCTTCTCCATGGCCTTGGCGGTGGGGAAGGTCATGGTCAGGACGTCGGCAAAGCCGTTGTCGGCGGCCTGCATGGCGCAGGCGGCCTCGATGTAGCCAGTGAAACCGTGCCAGGGGTCGGGGTCTTCGAGGGCGGTGTCGACCGCGTCGGCGTAGGCGTCCATGCGGTCGGAGAAGACGGCTGCGACCAGCGCTTCCTTCGTGGGAAAGTGCCGGAAGACGGTGGCGATCCCGACGCCTGTCTCGCGGGCCACGGAGGCCATGGAGGCGCCCAGGCCGTCGCGCCCGAACACGGTGCGCGCGGCAGCGAGGATCCGTCCCCGGTTGCGCTCGACGTCACTGCGCACAGACTGGGCGGCGGGGGCGTCGGAGTGCTGGTCGCCAGGGCTCATGGGGACACTCTAACAATCGGAAAGCCCTATCCATTTCACGTGCTACGGTGAACCGGAAAGGCCCATCCGGATCCAAAAACGGATGGGCCTTTCCATGTCCTCCGTCTCTTCAGCGCCGCCGGTGTCTCCTCGACGGCGTTCTACGAAAGGATTGCTGTGACCAGCATCGCCATTGTCGGAGCCGGCCCTCAGCTGGGTCTGGCCATCGCCCGCACCTTCGGCTCCCAGGGCTACGACGTCGCCCTGATCTCCCGCAACCGCGCCAAGCTCGACGATCTCGTCGGCACCCTCACCGCCGAGGGCATCACCGCCGCCGCATTCCCCGCGGACGTACTCGATCGCGCCACCCTCAGCCAGGCACTGAAGGACGCCGCCTCGCAGTTCGGCGGGATCGACGTCCTGGAATACTCCCCAGTGGGCACGTTCGGCATCACCACACTGACTGCTCCGGCCGGAACCGAACCGTCGCATGTGGAATCGGAGATGAACTTCCAGCTGTACGGGGCAATCGCTGCCACCAAGGCAGTACTGCCCGCGATGCGCGAGGCTGGTGCGGGCACCTTGCTCTACACCACCGGCGCCGGCTCGATCTGGCCCGACCCGCGGGTCGCCAACGTCAACGCCGCCGCGGCGGCGCTGCGCAACTGGGCGATGAACCTGCACAAGGAGCTGGCCGGCACCGGCATCCAGGCCGCCCACGTCGGCATTGACGCCTCGATCGGCGTCTCCGTCATCCCTGGCGTGGAGGCGGCCCGGCCCGAGCAGATCTCACCGATGTACTGGGAGCTGCACACCACCAAGCGCGACGAGGACGAACTCGTCTTCAAGCTCAATACCGAGGGCTTTCCCCGCGGCTGACACCGCACCCGCCTCCCGTCGAACTCTGATCGCGCCGCAGCCCACCACGCCGCGGCGCGATCCCAGAAGAGGGCTTCCGCTTCGATGAACGTACGCCTGTGGTCGTGCAGAGCCTGCCGGCCGTCACCGTTGCGGCCTCCAGTGTCCTCAAGACCACCAGGTTCCGTGAGCAGCTCAGCTCACAGTTGCCATGGCTGAGCGATACCCCGGCTGCCCTGTACATGACCGTGCTCATCCTCCTGGCCGCCACCGGTATCACGGTCCTGGCCGTGGACTTCCACGCCCGCCGTCGGTAGATCACGAGGAAATCGCAGGTAGGAGCCGTGTATTCGCCCCGCCCAGCGCAAGGGACATGCCTACGGAACTGTGCTCGTCGGCGTCGAGACACGACTCCCGGTGGACCTCCTTCCGGACTGGGAAGCGGACCCGTTGGCGGCCTGGCTCGCCGAGTGGCCCGGCACCGAGATTGTCTGTGCGATCGCGCCCCCTTCTTCGCCGAAGGCGCCACCCTCGGCGCCCCGCAAGCCCTCCAGGTCGCCGCTCGATGGCACCACTGGCACACCCCGGGGCCCTTCCTCGACCGGACCAACCCCCTGGCCGAGGTGCCGGACCGTTATCGGGCGATGGACGACCGGTCGGCGTTGAAGGTGCGCATCATCTTCTGAGTGCGCGGCGGCCTCGTGATGTCAGGCGGCGCGCTTCACGTGGCGGACCAGCCACATCAGCAGGGCGTCCAGGTCGGCGGCGGCCGAGAGGACCCGGTCGACCGCCTCGGGGGTGTGCAGCCACTCCTCGCAGCCCAGGGGACGAGCGGCGATCAGCGAACGGTGGCGCAGCAGGTTCGTACGGGAGTGGTCGGTCGGATAGCCGCGCGGGGGACGTTTCATCACGTCCCCGGAGACGTCGTAGCCCTTCTTCCGCACGTCCTCGACGATGGCGGACAGTTCGCGGCCGCTCCCCTCGGAGGCCACCGCTTTGCGGAACATGTCCACCTGGCCGGGATCTGGGTACCACCAGGCGCCCTGGATCCGCAGACCGTCCAGGGAGAACCGGAGACCGATCTCGATCTTGCGGCCGAGCCGGATCACCGCGCCCTGGTTCTGCCACCACCAGGAGTCGGTGCGGTAGTGCCAGACGGAGAAGTCCTCGTACCGGGGGTCGGTGTCCGCTACCTCGTTGAGCAGAGCGATCATCGGCTGCCGGACCAGGCGTTCGCGATCCGCGCGGTAGCGCTCGCGGGTCGCGTGGGTCGGTTCGCCCTGGAGCTGCCACAACACGTCCATGGCCTGCTCCGGCCAGCCGGTGAACTGTCCGCACATGCGCGCAGGGTAGCCCACCCACAATCCGCGCGCGCCGAGAGTGAGACAAGGCAGGGAGGCCTAGCCCCAGACATGGTGGGAGGTGTTGCGGCGGGGCTCGCCGGCCAATTCGATGTGCCGTGCGCGGTGGGCGAGTTCGTCGAGGACACGGTGAGTGCGCGCAGCGGGACGTGAGGTCCCACAGCCGGTGTGGGGTCTCGCGCTTGGTGTCGAAAACGGTACTCGTGACCTGCTGCTTCCGCTGTCTCACGGCATCGGGCATCGGAGCCTCAGCTTCGTGTCACTCCCCCGGCGATCTGTCCTGATCGGAGCAGACCGCCGGGCCCAGGACCTGGACTGTCGCGCACCTTCCGAGTCAGCAGCCCGCAGGTCTCCCACCTGTGCCGCCGCCAGCTGGTTCGGGGACGAGCGCGGTGTCACGTCGGCAGTGTGGGCAAACGTCGACGCCGTCGGCGAGGGCCTGGGCGCGGGCTGCCGGAGCGGAACTCGCGTGGACAAGCCTGCGGGTGTGTGACCCGCTCGACCGCGCCGTGCGGCCGATGAGCTTTCCCTGCCGGTCGGACGGGTGGATCAGCGCAGTCCGGCGAAGAGGTCGTTCTCGGGTATGGCAGCGTCGGTGGTGTCCTGGACGCGTACGAAGGTCTCCACGCCCATCAACTCACCGAACCTCTCCTTGCCCATCTTGAGGAAGAAGATGTTCTCGCCCTGACTGGCGTGCGCGGCCAACGAGTCGAACTTCTGGCCGCTGAACGCGGTGGTGTCCACCCACGTGCTGATCTCATCGTCGGGCAGGCCGATCTCGGCCATCGCGGCGGCCTCGGCAGGGTCCGGCTCCGGCATGTCCGGATGGAACTCGCGCATGATCTCGCCGAACCGCCGCATCCCCGAGCGGGGCATCGTGGTCCAGTACACCTTCGGTGCCAGCTCGGTCATCTCCAGCGCCGCCATCGTGATGCGGTGGGCCTGGATGTGGTCGGGGTGGCCGTAGAAGCCGTTCTCGTCGTAGGTGACGACTACATCAGGTCGGTAATGCCGCATGAGTTCCGCGAGTCGGGCCGCTCCTTCCTGCACGGGGGTCTGCCAGAAGGATCCGGGGGCGTCGTTGGTCGGCCAGCCCATCATCCCGGAGTCGGCATAGTCCAGCATCTCCAGATCGCTGACCTTCAGGACGTCACAGCTCTCCTGAAGTTCTTGACGGCGCATCAAGGCGACCGCCGCAGGATCGTGGCCGGGATCGCCCGGCTTGACACCCCCCGGTCCGTCACCGCAACCGCCGTCGGTACACGTCACGAGAACCGTGCGGATGCCTTCCGCCGCGTACCGCGCGAGGACCCCTCCGGTTCCGGTGGCCTCGTCGTCGGGGTGGGCGTGTACTGCCATGAGGGTCAAGGGCCGGTCAGTCATCAAAACAGTCCTCCAGCGGAATACGACTTCGTCCAAGTAGCGCGGCGGGCGTGCCGCGATCCGGGGGCCCGGATCCTGGCGGGGCGGACGACCTCGTGGTCTCCATGTTCCCCGCCCGTGCGGCGCCGGTCCCCCGGTCGATGCAACCGTGCCGGCGGGACCGGATGTTCCCGGCACGGCCGCTTGACCTTGCAGGCGTCGGCGTTCAACGCGAACGAGATACAGGTCTATGACCTTGAACTCTTTGGCCCCGGGGCGCGTCGGACGACTTCGACGTCGATGCGGAAGGCATTCCGGATCGGTGTTGATCGAGTCGGCGAACTCGCGTAGGAGGCCGATCAGGGGGTCGCGCTTACCGTCCGCCCGCTGGAGCCGGTGATGAATACCACCGTGTCCATGTTCTTTTGCTGGAGAGAATCTTCAGAGGACTTCGGCGCCCAAGGCGATCTCGAAGCCGGCGCCGTTGCGTGCCAGGCCCACCAGGAGGATGCCGGCCGAGCTTCATTGAGCCGAGGCGCGCGCAAAGATCGCAGCGTCAACTCGCACAGGCGCGCCGGCGTCGCCAAGAACACATAGGGCCCGATGGACCGTTGGCGGTCTCCCCTCGAACCGGTGAGCACGTCGTACGTCATGGACATGGACCGCAATGGCGCCCAGCAGCAGCTGCTGGCCTCCTTCGACCGCGGCATCGCCGCGATCAACCTGCCGGCGTAGCCCGACGGTGACTCCCGGTCCGAGGTGTCGGGGTCCGGTTACCGCCTCGGTCCTGCGACGGCGTAGGCCGCGGTGCCGACGACCGTGAGGACCAGGGCCGTCCAGGTGCCCGCTGCCGTGCCCGGAGGCAGCAGCATCCACGTCGCCACCTCCATCGGCGCACTCGTCGGGGGCGGAGCGAAGAACGAGAACAAGAGCCAGGCGAACGGCAGCGTCCATGCGTACTGGCCGCCGGAGAACACCGCGCCCAGGGCGACCAGTCCCATCAGGCCCGCGCTGTCGCGGACGACGAACGCGGTGGTGGCCATGGGCGCGCCCATGGTCTGCACTGTCAGCAGCGCCGCGGCGACGATCGCACCGGCGAGCAGCACGTGCGCCGTCCTGCGGGGCACCCAGCGGATCGCGGCCGTCCGGTCCAGCGCGAGGTCCTGCCCACCGAGCCCGATCGAGAAGGCCATCGCCCCCGTGGCGAGGACGAGCACGGCCGGTCGCGGATCGCCGGGCCCCTCGCCCCCGTCCCGGGCGAGTGCCCACATCGCCACAGCGCTGATCAGCACCGCGGCGAGCGACGCGGGTACCTGTCGCGAGCGCGCGTACAGCGTCAGCCATCTCACCGGGACGCACCGCCGGACAGCACCTCGAACGGGTCGCCCTCGCAGGAGAGCGCTGCGGCGCGCATCGCGTTGATCCGCGAGAGCTGCTCGGCCCGGGGAAGCGCCTTGAGTTTCTTCCACACCGGGCGGGTCTCGGCTTCGACCTCGCCGCGCATATTTGCCGGCGTGCCGCCGAGCGGCTTGAGGTCCCCGAGGACCCAGCCCACCGCGATGGTCTGCGCGTATTCATCTCCCCCGAAGCCGCTCCAGCCGACGGGGGTGCACCCTGGCACCATGCCTTTGGCGATCAGGGCTCGGGTGAGCTCCTCGCCCTTGGCGGCGGCGACGATGTCGTCGTCGAAGTCGAGGAGCACGGTCTTGCGGGACCACTGAGGCGTGGAGCCCTCCGGCAGTGCTGCGGTGTTCTCCCGGATCGAGGCCGGCGCCTGATCGCCCAGGGCGCCGTGCAGCAGGCGCAGCGCCTCCTTGCCGGGACCCGCGAGGTCCGCGAGTCGTGCCTGCTGTGTCTTCGTCACGCACACCGGGCCGTCGCACACCGGCTCCGCGGCGGCCTCGTCGACGACGTACATCCGGCGCGGGTCGGTGGGGAGGACGAGCAGGGCGATCGCCGCACCCGCGAGGACGGGCGTCAAGGCGGTCAGTCGGGCGCGCCGGGTGGCGGCGACCAGCAGTGCGAAGCCGGTCGCGGCCATGCCGAGCAGCCAGAGCGTCTGCCCGACATGCACGGAGGCGGAGAGCGTGACGAACGCCTCGCGCGCGTCTTCCACCGTCGGTGACAGCAGCGAGACCCGGTTCGGTTCCGTGCTCGTGAACCCGTCCGCCGTGTCCGTCTGCGTCCGGCCCAGCGACATGTGCATGAGGGCCGTGAACACGAAGGCGCCCATGGCCAGCGCGGGCGGGGTGAGCGGGGACGGCAGGGCCCTCCCGGCTCCCATGCCCAGCACGGCCCCCGCGACGAGGAAGACTGCCCCCACCAGGGAGATGGGCAGCCACCCGAGGTGGGTGTACTCGGTGTGGGCGAGCACCTGGACCCCACCCACGAGGACGAGCAACGCGAAGGCCGAGGCCAGCGTGATCGCCGTCGCGCCCGCCAGGGTGGCCGCGCGGTGCCGGGCGGGCCGCGGCGTGCTCGTCAGCAGCTCGGACATCTTCGAGCGGTGGTCGCGCAGTCCCTGCAGCGCCCCGAGCCCGACGGCGAGCGGCCACAGGTAGAACAGCAGGGAGCGGGTCCACAGGGCCAGTGGTGTCCACTGGGCCGTCCACGCCGTGGTGCCACTCCACCAGGCGCCGTTCAGCAGGTACAGGAACGCCAGCGCCGGTGCCAGGACCACCACGCCGGCCCATGGGGCGACCGAACGCCTCAATTCGATACGCAGGACGCGGCTGTTCACCAAGTGCCCCTTCCCTGCTCGGGGTTGAGCAGCAGTGCCGAGTAGCCGCGCTCCAGCGGGCTGTCACCCACGTGTTCGGGACCGCCCGCCGAGGCCAGTTCGTCCGGAGGGCCCTGGAAGACCAGCCGTCCTTCGGCGAAGAGCACCACGTCGGTGCAGGCGGCGGCGACGTCCTCCACCAGATGGGTCGAGACGAGCACGCAGGTGTCCGTACCCAACTCCTGCAACAGCTCGCGGAAGCGCAGCCGCTGTGCAGGGTCCAGGCCGGCCGTCGGCTCGTCGAGGAGCAGGATCGTCGGGTCGTTGACGATGGCCTGGGCGATGCCGACCCTGCGCACCATGCCGCCCGACAGGGCCTTCATCCTCTCGTCGGCGCGATCCGCCAGACCCACCCGCTCCACGGCGCGCTGCACCGCCGCGGGGATGGCCGCTTTGGGCACCTCCTTCAGCCACGCCATGTACTCGACGAACTCGCGCACCGTGAAGCGCTTGTAGTAGCCGAACTCCTGCGGCAGATAGCCGATTCGGCGGCGTACCGCACGGTGCTCGCCCATGCCGCCCACGGACTCGCCGAGCAGCTCCAGGCTGCCCTCGGTGGGGCGCAGCACGGTGGCCAGCGTCCGGATGAGGGTGGTCTTGCCCGCCCCGTTGGGGCCGAGGAGTCCGTGGACGCCGGTGCCCAGCGACAGGTCGAGGCCGTCGACGGCCATCCTTTTCCTGCCGACCCTGACCTTCAGCCCGGTGGCCTGGATCTCCCAGGCGTAGGCCGTCGGTGCGATGTCGGCCGCGCTCACGGCGGACGTCATGTGGTGTTCCCTTCCCATGTTCTTTCCGATGGTCATCGATGAGCTCCCAGCACGGTGTACGCGCCTCTGCGGGCGATCACGACGCCGATACCGATCGCGAGGATCAGCCCCCACGCGGGCAGACCGTCCGTCTGCAGGGCGAAGGTCGTACGGCTGGTGGCCAGGGTCGGCGCCACGACCACGGCGGCCCATACGGCGGCCAGCACGACGGCGGCGCGGGTCACACCGACGACACCGCCGAGCGCCAGGGTCGTCGCGGTGAAGGCCAGACAGGGCAGCAGCCACTGGGCCACCATCACCCCCATCACCCATCCGCCCACCAGCAGCGCGGGGACGAGCACGGCAAGAACGGACGCGGTGCGCCGCAGCACCAGATAGAGCCCTGCCCTGGGGACGGAGGCCGTCAGTTCGTACGCCGGGTCCAGACCGCGCGACCAGGACGCCGCGACGCCGAGCACGGGCAGGATGGGCGCGAGCAGCAGCACCAACGACACCTCGCCGGATCCGGTGTCGGACAGGTCGAGCAGCAGGGCCAGCAGCGTCACGCCCACGACCATGGCCAGCCACGGCACCATCGTGGGCGTCATCCACCTGGCCAGCGGCGCCGACCAGCGCCGTCGGCGCGGCATCGTGGCAGTGACCGCGAGTTGGGGTTCGAGGCCGGACCACACGGTGTCTACGAGCGACGCCACGGCGGGAGCCCCGGCATCGACTGCGGCAGACAACCGGTCGCGGCACGCCCGGCACATCTCCAGATGCGCCTCCACAGCCCACACCTCGTCCGCGGAGAGGTCCGCGCTGCCGCGCACATACCCCTCGATGATCCGCTTCGACGCGTGTTCGATACTCATGCCAGCGCCCTCCGCATCTCGATACGGGCCCGGCGGGCACGGGTCTTGACCGTGCCTTCGGGCAGCCCGAGCAGGACCGCGGTCTCCCTGACGGACAGCCCGTCGAGCACCATGGCCTGCAGTACCTGTCTCAACTCCGGCGCGAGGCACCTCAGTGCGTCCCCGACATCACCGTCGACGGTTCCCGCGAGCGCCAACTCCTCGGCGGCGGGCGCCACGTCGGGCGGAGCGGCGGCCGGCGGCGGCTCCGCGTGGTGCGCCCTGCGCCGGAACGCGTCGACGAGGCGGCGCGCCGCGATCGTCCACAGCCAACCGGTGGCCGTCCCTCCGACCGCGGTCCCGGCGAACGCACCCGCCGCGCGCCAGACCGCCAAGTAGGTCTCCTGCATGACCTCCGCGACGATCTGCTCGTCCACACACCGGCGGCGCAGCCGCACCGCCATCCACGGTGACGTACGCCGGTACAACTCCTCGAACGCGGCACGGTCGCCTTTTGCCACCAGCCGGACGAGACGCTCCTCGTCCACCTCGTGCAGCGCTGCTCTGACTGATCTCACACCTGCTAGACGCCCGGCCCGGGCGACAGGTTTTCCCTTCGCCGTGATCCACGTCACACAGGGAGCCTGGCTACCGGGGACCTTCGGGTATCAGCGGTTCGGCAAGGGTCGGACCGCGACGATCTGCCGGGCGTGGCCGACCGGGCCGTTGATGCGCCGTGAAGGCCGTCCTGGCCGTCCTGGCCGTTCACGACACATCAACACGAGGTTGGAAAACGTTCAGCGATCCCGCCTGTCAACCTTTTCGAGGTCGCCGGCACGGATTCCCGCGCTCGGCTGCACTTCTGTCCGGGCACGGCGAGACGTGCACCAGGGAACGAGCTACGCACCGTCGTTGCCGTCGCGCAGGGAATGGATCATGCTCTGCAGGATCCGGAACGCGCCTGACTGCTCGGTCTCGGTCATGCCGGCCAGCATTCTGACCTCGACGGACCGGACCGCCACGGTCGCCTTCTCCAGGCTCCGTCGGCCGCGAGGCGTGAGCCGCGCGGGAAGTACCTTCCCGACGGGCGCCTCCGCGGGCCTGGTCACGTAGCCGTCTCGTTCCAGGGTCTGGAGCAGCACGTTCATCGACTGCCGTGTCACGAACGCGCCCCGCGCGAGCTCGGAGTTCGACAAGCCCGGCCGTTGAGCCAGCAGCTCGAGGCAGGAGTAGTGCGTCACGCTCATCCCGAGCGGCCGCAGCACCTCCTCCATGGCCGTGCGCAGGACGCTCGACGCCTCTTTCAGCAGGTAGCCCAGTGACGTCTCCAGGTCGACGCCGTCTTGATTCATGTCAGCATTCTGACATACGTTGGCCTGTGTCAGAAAGCTGACACGAAGAGAAGGAGCATCATCATGCCCGCCACCGGCCCCGACTTCATCTCGCTCCAGACGCGCGACCTCAACGCTTCGCAGGCGTTCTACGAGCAGTACCTCGGCCTCGTCCGCTCGCAGGCCGGACCTCCGCACGCTGTCGTCTTCGAGACGAAGCCGATCGCGTTCGCACTCCGCGACGTCGCTCCCGGCACCGATCTCGCATCCGTTGCCCAGCCCGGCATCGGCGCCGCGATCTGGCTCCACGCCACCGACGTCCAGGCCATCCACGACGCTCTCGTCGCCGACGGCCACACCATCGTCTCCACACCCATCGACGGCCCCTTCGGCCGGACCTTCACCTTCGCCGACCCCGACGGCTACCAAGTCACCCTCCACGACCGCGCCTGACCGGCCGAACGCCACCGAACGATCACCGGTCCCCAAAGACGGTGGTCGCGCCCTGGGCCCGTGCGTGACGCTCCCTTCCGCCCTGCTGACCTGACAACGTTCCGCCGGCTGGATGACCTCGGCTTGGAAGTGCCTCGGAGTGACAGTCGCGGTCTTCCAGTGGTGCTGGCCGGGTGGTCCGGTCGGCCTCGACAAAGCCCGCCCCTGGGCAGCCTGATGCCACTGCTTGTGGCGGGCGTGCCAGGGCTTCCTGGCCATGATGGACGGACGGGCCGAAGTCGTCGGAGGCGACGCCGCCACCCGGCGCACCGCCCTCAAACACCGCTTCATGCCGGAATCACTCAAGGCATCCCGCCACGCCCGCAAGGCCAAACCCCAGGGCTGACCCGCCTCGCGCCGACGCCCCACAACCGCGGCGGATCGCGTCCGCTGCAGTCGGTTTCCGACTCGACCGGGTGGAGGCGGGGAACCGGAACCGCCGGTAGAGCTCGGCGTCGAACTTGACGAAAGGCTTAGAGCACCCCCGCCAGCTCCCTCATCGACGGGCCCTGGATATCGCCGTACGGAATTCTCTGCTCGGGGAGCCCAGGCGGAATATCACCTCCGGGCCTGACCTGGCAAACAGCCCACGACTGCGGGTCTCGGACAACGTCTACGAGTTGCTCTCTTCCGATTCGATCACTTCCAGGCACCTCTCGATGGCGGCCACCATGTATCGGCGCCAGAGAGGAGCGAAGGGACCGGCGAGAATCCAGCGACGACCCGGAAACGGCTTGAATTCGTATGTCCACCGAATGAGGGTGCCATCGCCATCGGGGTTGAAGTTCCATTCGCCCCGAACGCCGACCGCGAGCCGGGAGAGGACGTTCGTGAATCCCGTCAGCTGATACGCAAAACTCGCGCCTTCCGTGTACTCGATCAACTGTTCGTCGGCCTGCGAGCCGTCGTCGAACTGCGGATTCCTGGTAGGTCCGACGTGGTCCCATGCTTCGGTCTGGTTTGCCACACCCTTGACGCCGGGAAACGGTGCCACCCGGTGGAAAACGCTCGACAGGTCGATGGGAACGATCAGCCGGAACGCTTTGGCGGGCGCCACCGAGGTGCGCCGCTGGACTGTGATCGGAACCGTGTTGTCGGCTGGGCCGATAATGAGTGGTATCGCCTGAGCCACTGCGCGTTCCTGGGGCTCGGTCGCTTCCTTCGACGCGGCCGGTTTCTTGTCGGACATCAATATCCTCCTGACTTGGTGATGCCTATCCGCTTCGAAGCATTAAGAGATGTCTGACGTGGCGAGTTTTAAGTGCCTGCCCTTACGTTCGCATCGGACGGTGAGTCGGCGGTGGCCGAACAGCCAGGAGGTCGACCGTTCGATCTTCCAGCGGTGGCGGCCAGCCGTTCGCCGGACTCGATTCCCGGACGCGGGATCCGCGGGATCAGGCCGCGGCCGAGCCAGGCCAGGTGGTCGGCGGAGAAGGACGCCTTGCCCGAATGGATCTTGACCGGCGCTGCGTCGATGATCGCCGAGGTCCAGTGACCGCGCCCCTGGCGCCGAGTTCGTCCAGGACCGCGCGGTGGAGCCGGCGCCGCAGACCCGCCTCGGTCCACGCCGTGATCCGGCGATGCGCCGTCGCGGAAGAGGTGCCGAACGTCGGCGGCAGATGCCGCCAGGCGCAGCCGCTGCGACAGATCAGCACCCACAACCGTGATGCCGCACGAGCCATGCACCACGTGAGACATCCCCTGGCGAACACAAAGCGCCTCGAATGGGAAGTAAGCAGATTCGGGGTGTGAGTGACCCGACCGTCGGTCTGAACATCGAGTGTCTGCTGCACCCCCTGACCGACGGTCAGCAGACTGCCGCAGTACGCGGTGAACGAGCACTTGCGTGCCAGCGCCGAGACACTTCAGCCGCGACCCGGAGATAGGAACAACCCTGACAACCCTGCATCCCGGCAGGCCCTTCAATCGTCCTTGCTGAGAGTCGCTGAGACGCAACGGCATGTGGCGCGAGACATGGGTTGAGTGACAGCGGTGGTTGCGGCTCAGATCGACTTGAGCACCCGGACCCGGTCGGCGATGGCACGCCGTGCGACGTCGGAGTCGAAGGCGATGGAGTCGAACTCGTGCGGAGCGCCGGGGTGAAGGTGGAACTCCACCGGCACGCCCGCACGGCTGAGCTTGGTCGCGTAGGCGGTGTCCTCGTCGCGGAAGACGTCGAGCTGGCCGACCTCGATGTAGGCCGCGGGAAGGCCAGTTGCATCCTCGAGCCGGGCCGGGGCCGCTGTGGCCGGGACGTCGGGCCCATCGGCGGCCTCGCCGAGCAAGGCCGGCCATGCGGTGAGACTGTCGTCGTAGGACCACAGCGCGTAGGGCTCGATGTGCGGGTCGGGGGTGGTGGTGCGGTCGTCGAGCATCGGCATGATCAGGATCTGCCGGGCGATCCGCGGGCCGCCGCGCTCGCGGGCGAGGATCGACACGGCTGCGGCCATGCCGCCGCCGGCGCTGTCGCCCATCACACCGATGCGGTCGGGGTCGACGCCGAGTTCGGCTGCGTGCTCGTGCAGCCAGTTCAGAGCTGCGTAGGCGTCTTCGAGCGGTGTCGGGAAGGGGTGCTCGGGGGCGCGGCGGTACTCGACCGACAGCATCGGCACGCCGCTGGAGGACACATAGCGGGAAACCGGGCCGTCGAACAGGTCGATATGGCCGAAGATGTATCCGCCGCCGTGGAAGAACAGCACGGCCGGGCCGGGCTTGGCGCCGTCCTTGACGTACCAGCGCATTGTTATCTCTGTGCCGTCGCCGGCGGTCGTGCAGTGCTCGCTGGTCTTCACGTCGGCCGGGATCGGTTGGGCCGTTCCCGCAGCGCCGATGATCGGCTCCCACATGGCGCGCCGCGCCGCGATGTCCCCCACTGCCGGTGGTGTGGCGTCCGCCATCGCGCCGGCCATCGGGGCCAGCGCCTCGGCGATTTCGGGATCCAGACTGAGTGCCATGGCCTTTTCCTTTCGGTGGAGGATCGGCGTCAGGCGACAGGCGGGACGACGATGACCTTGCCGTGCACCGCGCCTTCGGCGGCCCGGGCGTGGAGGGCCGACAGCTCGGCCAGCGGCACCCGTTCGGCGACGTCGACGCGCAGTTCCCCGCGGTCGACCAGCGCGACCAGCCGCGACAGCTGGTCGGCGTCGCTGCGGACGAACAGGTCGATGCCGCGCACACCGCGCTCCTCGTCGGCGGGCGCGGGCATCCACACCGTCGTGTTCACCACGACCCCGCCCGGACGGACCAGCGTGACGAGCGCGGCGAGTTCGGCCGGGTCGACCGGCGCGAGGTTGAGCACGACGTCGACCGGTTCGGTCACTGCCGCGGTCACTCCGGTGGTGGTGTGGTCGATAACCTCATCGGCGCCGGCCGACTCGACCGCCTCGCTGCTGCGCGGGCTGGCCGTGGCGATCACGTGGGCCCCGGCTCCCTTGGCCAGTTGCACGGCGTAGCCGCCGACCGCTCCGCCGGCGCCGTTGATCAGCACGCGTTGCCCGGCCGTCAGTTTGCCGTGGTCGAACAGCGCCTGCCACGCGGTGAGGCCCACGATCGGCAGTGCGGCGGCGTCGGGCAGCGGGATGTTCTTGGGAGCCGGCGTCAGGACCTCGGCCGGCGCGAGAACGTACTCCGCAGCGGCGCCGTTCCCGTCCATCGGCAGGAAGCCGATGACGTCGTCGCCGATCGCGATGCCGTCCACGCCCTCGCCCAGCGCGTCGACCGTGCCGGCGACGTCGATGCCGGGAGTGTGCGGCAGCACCACCGGGATGGGGCCACGCATGAACCCGCCGCGGATGTTGCCGTCGACGGCGTTGAACGACGTCGCGGCGACGCGGATCCGGACCTCACCGGCCCCGGGGACGGGCTGCTCCACGTCTTCATGGCGCAGGACGCCGGGGTCGCCGTACTCGTGGAAACGTACTGCCTTCATTTCGGTTCTCACCTTCGCTGCGATCCACATTGCTTCGAATTCGAAGCAACTAGTGTTGACGGTACCTCTGCTTCGAATTCGAAGCAAGTGCTGTCGGCTACTGCCGGTGCGAGCGCATCGCCGCGGCGAGTTCGGCGGCGGCTTGGTCGATGCAGGCGCGCAACCGCACCGCGTCACCGTGAGCCGTGGCCCGCCAGTCGGCGGGGCACGCGACGACGACCGTGGGCACGGGGTCCGCGTGCACGTCGGTGAGGCAGCTGCGTATCACCTGCGCGAGGTTGGGTGGCTGTCGGCGAGAGCCGCTGTTGAGCGCCAGCAGCACCGGCACGCCGGAGAGGAGCCTGTCCCCGAGGGCGGCGAGGAACGAGTCGAGCACCTCGCTCGGGGATGCGGTGAGTACCGGAGTCGCCACCACGAGCCCGTCGGCCGCCACGACCGCCGCGATCGCCTCCCGCAGGTCAAGGCTGGCGCGACCCTGGGCGGAGTACTGGACGAGGTCGGCCGTCAGCCGGTGCAGCTCCAGCACCTCCACCTCGGCGCGCGCACCGCCGGCCGCCAGTGACCGGCACACAGCCTCCGCGACCCAGTCCGCGAGCAGGCGAGTCGGACGCGGATGGCCGACACCGGCGCTCACGACGGCCAAGGACACCGGACTCCACGCGGCGGTGCTCATCCCGGCACCGTGTTCATGGCTTCTTCCCTGCGGCCGGGCCGTGGTGCCGTCACCGGGGAGGGCCGAGAACGACGTTGCCGGACAGTTCCGCGGCTTCGGCGAGCAGCTGCGCGGGGATATCGAAGCCCTCCGGTCGTGGCTCACGAAGGTCACGGCCCGCGTGGCGGAACATCTTCTCCAGCCCTCCGGGAGTCGAGATGAGCAGCAGGTCTGCCTTCTCGGAGGTGATGCGGTAGCCGTGCGGAATGCGCCGGGGCAGGAAGGCGATGCCGCCCTCCCGCAACTCGTGCTCCTCGTCGCCGGCCCACACCAGCGCCGAACCGGACAGGAGCAGGAAGACCTCGTCCTCGTTGTTGTGCACGTGGAACGGCGGCGCCTCGCCCTTGCTGACGTCGAAGCGGCCGACGGTCAGCTGCCCACCGGTCGCCGCGGCGTCGAGCAGAACGCTGAAGACACTCCCGCCGATCCACTCGAGTTGCTGCTGGTCCTCACGTTGTGCGAGGTAGGGGATGCTCATGGCCGGTCCTCGGGATCCGTGGGCGGCGGCGCCGTCCTCCTTCCGCAACCCTGCGCCGCACCACTGCCCGATCTCCATGTTCTGCGGTGCTCAGTCGGGCCCAACACTGCCCACACCGTGCGCTCACGAGGTCACGACATCGGGCCGATGGAACCTGCGTCCGCCCCATCCACCCGCCCGGGACGGCACCGGAATTCACGGAGGAGTTCAGCTCCAGCTCCGCCTGCGGTGGCTGGACCGGCGCCACGCCACACTCTTCGAATTCGAAGCAGTAGACTCCGGTCATGCCTGATTCACCGCCGTCGCTCGACCCCGTGCAGCTCGGCGCCTACTTCGACCTCGTCGAGGTGACCAGCCTGCTCCGGCATGCGGTCGAGCAGCAGCTGCGCGAGACCGGTGATCTCAGCTATGTGCAGTTCCAACTGCTCGCCCGGCTCGGAGACTCGCCGACGGGCAGCCACCGCATGACCGACCTGGCCGACGGCGTCGTCTACAGCCGCAGCGGCCTGACCTACCAAGTGGGTCTGCTCGAAAAGGAGGGCCTGGTCGTCCGCGCTCCCTCACCGGACGACGAGCGGAGCATCACCGTCACCATCACCGATGCCGGGCGCGAGCTGCTTGCGAAGGTGCTGCCGGGTCACGTCGAGGTGGTCAGCGGCCTCCTGTTCGAGCCGCTCTCGCGCGACGACGCCAAGGCTCTCGCGGACCTGCTGGCGCCTGTACGCGACCACATGCGCTCGACGCCACCTCGCTCTGCCGCGCCTCGCCGCCGCAAAGGTGGAGCCTAAGGACTCGACATTCTCGGAGCCCCGGCGACGGCAGCGGAACAGGACGAGCGTGATCAGCCGGGCGGCAGGATCGGTCCACCGGTCGAGGTTCGCGGACTGCTCCACCCAGCTCACGATGTGCCCGGCGAGATGACGGGCCGGCGACGGGCAGCCGCCGGTGAAGAACGCGGCGCTGGAGGCATGACGGAAACCAGAGAGGAACGCGGATTGGGAGTGGCGGGCCTGGCGGGCCGGCTGGCGCAGGCTCGAGCCGGTGCGCTGGTGGGCAGGGAGCCGGAGCGGGCGGTGCTCGACCGGATGCTGTCGGGCGCGGCGGACGCTCCGCTCGTGGCGTTCATGTACGGTCCCGGCGGCATCGGCAAGTCCTCGCTGGTGCGCTACGCCGCCCGGCAGGCCGAGCTCACCGGCCGCCGCGTGGTGCACGTGGACGGCCGGTTCCTCGACGCTGACCCGCGCCGGTTCGAGGAGCTCGCGGCCCCGGCGTGTACCGAACCCGGTGCGGTGCTGCTCATCGACACCTTCGAGCAGTGTCAGCCACTCGAGGCGTGGCTGCGCGAGACCTTCCTGCTGCAGCTCGCCGACCGTGCGATCGTGGTCGTGGCCGGCAGGGTCTCCCCCGACGCCGAATGGTCACTGGACCCTGGGTGGGCACAGCTGTTCACCGCACTGGCCGTGCGACCGCTCGACACCGCCCAGTCCCACGCCCTGCTCGCTGCCCGGGGTGTCCCCGCCGAGCAGCGCGGCGCGTTCGTCGCCTTCGCCGGAGGCAGCCCGCTCGCCCTCTCGCTGGCCGCCTCCGTCCCCCCGGCCGCTCCCGGCGCACCGTGGGAACCGACCGGCGACGTCCTGACGACCCTGGTCGAGCGACTGGTGGGCGACCTGCCCAGCGCCGTCTACCGGCGCGCCCTCGAGGTGGTCGCGCAGGCCTACGTCACCCGCGAGCCCCTGCTGCGCGCAGTACTGGGTGACGAGGACACCGACACGGTGTTCTCCTGGCTGCGCCAGCTGCCCTACATCGAGGCCACACCCGAAGGACTGCACCCGCACGACGCGGTGCGGGCGACCCTCGAGGCCGACCTGCGCTGGCGGGACCCCGAGCGCTACGACGACGTCCGCGCCCGCATATCGCTCGCGGGCCTCCAGGCGGTGCGCGGCGCCACCGAAGGGGACGCACTGCTGCGGGTTGCGGAGTGGATGTTCCTCTTCCGTCACCAGGGCGGACCGGAAGATCTGTACAACTACCGGACACACCCGCACATCGAAGACACTCCGCTCCGGACCGAAGACGTGCCGGACGTGCTGCGCATGGCCGAGGAAGCGGAGGGCCCGGCATCAGCGGCAGCGGTCGCGCACTGGGTGCGCCGCCAACCGGAGGCCTTCCGCGTCCATCGCTATGTGGGCTCCTCCACACCTGCGTCATTCATGGCCATTCTGCGGCTGGACGCACCCTTGCCCGAGGACCGCGCCGAGGACCCGGTGATCGCAGAAGTCTGGGACCTCGTGGAGGCGGCCGCTCCCCTGAGGCCGGGCGGGCACCTGGGCATCCGCCGCTTCGCGGTGCAACCCGGCGGGCACCAGCGGCCCTCACCCCTGATGGAGCTCACCAGCCGACGCACCATCGGCGAGGAGATGAGGACCCACGGACGCGCGGTGACCTTCACGGTCTTCGAAGACGCCGACCGGTGGGGGCGCTACCTCGCCGAGGCCGGGATGCCGGAGGTCGCGGCCGTGGACGTCGACGGGAAGCAACAGCACATCTTCGGCCGGGACTGGCGACGTCAATCAGTGGAACAGTGGGTGCAACAGCGGGCTCGTGCAGCGGTCACGCCCTTGGCGACATGGCCCGCAACCGCCTCCGTGAGTGGCCCGGGCGACCAGTTACCGCGCGCCGCGTTCGAGGAAGGCGTGCTCGAGGCGCTGCGCACCTGGCACACCCCCCGCGAATTCGCGACCAGCGTCCTGCTGCACTCCCGTCTCGTGCCGCCGGGATCACCCGACCCGGTCGCGGACCTGCGCGGCGCCATCATCACCGCCCTCGACGCGCTGCAGATCGACCCCGCGGGCGTCAAGGCGCACGAGGCTCTCACCGCCACCTACATCGTGGCCTCCCGCACCCACAAGGCCGCCGCCCGACGACTGGGGGTGCCCTACGGCACCTACCGGCGTCACCTCGCCCTGGCCAAGGAACGCCTCATCGAACAACTGCTGCGACAACCAGCCACGACATCCACACCACACTCTTTGTCGGAGGGGTGAGGTAACTGCGGAACCGCTGGGCAAGACGTCCAGGTCCACCCAGTGCGCGGCCGGTAGAGCCCCTGACCTGGCCTTCGTGGCGACCGGGCTCACGGTAGCGGTCCTACTCGGGTAGGGGGCGGTCGTCGATGACGTTCTTCATGACGAGGGTGGAGGTCAGGCGCTGGACCCCGGGCAGTCGGGCGAGCTGCTGGTCGTACAGCTGTTGGAAGGCGACCAGGTCGGAAGTGGCGACGCGCAGGAGGTAGTCGGGTTCGCCGAAGAGGCGCTGGGCTTGGAGGACGTGCGGGATACCGGCTACCGCCTCTTCGAAGGCGGTGACGGTGTCGGGGCTCTCCCAGCGCAGGGTGGCGAAGACGAGGGCTTCGAAGTCCAGGCCGACGGCGGCCGGATCGACGACGGCCCTGTAGCCGCGGATCGCACCCTCGCGTTCGAGGTCGCGCAAGCGACGGTGGCAGGGCGAGACGCTGAGCTGCACTCGGGCGGCCAGTTCGGTGACGGTCAGACGGCCATCGAGCTGCAACTCGGCAAGAATCTTCCGGTCCAGAGCATCCATGAAGAAGATTCTCCCCCACATCGCGCGATCACCGGGTAGATAGGCAAACACATTCGGGCAGATCCGCCCTAGCCTTCCCTCTCAGAGCAAGAAGCATGAGAGGGAACGTTCGATGGATACGACGACGCTGGTGGCCTTCCTGGTGGTGGACCTGCTGCTGGTGTTCACCCCAGGGCGCGGACTGGGCGTACGCCATCTCCGCCGGACTGCGGGGACGCTCGGTCGCCCCCGCCGTCATCGGGCTGGTCGCCGGACACGCGGCCTACGCGCTGGTGGCCGTCGCGGGCCTGGCGGTGATCGTGGCCAGTTCCCCGGCCGCGCTCACCACCCTGATCGTGGCAGGCGCCGCCTACCTGCTGTGGCTGGGCTGGGGCGTGCTGCGGCAGCCCGCCGTACCGACGGCAGGCAAAGAGAGCGCGGACACCTCCCGCGTGCAGACCATGCTCACGGGGCTCGGGATCAGCGGTCTCAACCCGAAGGCGCTGCTGTTGTATTTCTCGCTGTTCCCGCAGTTCATCCACGCCGGTGTCGGCTGGCCGGTCGCCGCGCAGACCGGGCTGCTCAGCATGGTGCACCTGACCGCGTGCGCCGTCGTCTACCTCGCCGTCGGCGTCCTGGCCCGCACTGTCCTGAAGACCCGACTCTCGGCCGCCCGAACTGTTACCCGCATCAGCGGTGCCATGATGATCGCCATCAGCGCCCTCCTGCTGGTGGAACGTCTGGTCGGCTGAGGGACCCGCCCCGATCCGCCCGACACGGAGCTGAAGGAGAGCACGCACGTGGAAGACCGGACACAGCAGGAGCAGGCGAGCCCAGCGGTCCGCAAGCGCGTCCAGGACAGCTTCGACCGTCAGGGCCTCATGACCCATCTCGGCGCACGCCTCGCCCACATCGGGCCCGGCCGCGTACATATCGTGCTCCCGGCCCGCCCTGAGGTGACACAGCAGCACGGTTACGTCCACGCGGGCGCCACCAGCGCCATCGCCGACACCGCCGGCGGCTACGCCGCCCTCACCCTGTTCGAGGAGGACTCCGAAGTCCTCACCGTCGAGTACAAGATCAACCTCCTGGCCCCCGCGGCCGGTGACCACCTGGAGGCAGTCGGCACCGTCCTCAAGCCCGGCCGCACCCTGACCGTCTGCCGACTGGAGGTGTACGGCATCCAGGGTGACGGCGAACGCAAGCTCGTCGCCAACGGCCAGCAGACCCTGATCCGCGCGAACAGGCCCGCCGAGTGAGCCCGGAGTGAGCCCCCACCCGGACGCGCCGTCGTTGCCGGCCTGGGTCACGTGGTGGCAGCGCCCGTTCCCCGACGCCAACACGCTCCTGCTCCCAGGACGGCAACCAACCCTGATCGACAGCGGGTTCGTCGCGCACGCGCAGGAGACCGCGGCCCGGGCCCGCTCCCAGGCCGGCAATGTCGCCCTCGTCGTGAACACCCACTGGCACTCGGACCACGTCGGCGGCAACGCCCTCCTCCAGGCTCAGGGCGCCGCGATCGCGGCCGGGGCACCGGAGGCGGAGGCGATCTCCCGCCGCGACCCGGGATGTTGCGCTGCCGAATACCTCGACCAGCCCGTCGCCCCGTACACCGTCGACCTCGCGCTCGACGACAAACAGGTTCTCTGCCTCGGGGACACCGACTGGGAAGTCTTGAGAACCCCCGGCCACACCCCGGGCCATCTGGCCCTGTGGCAGCCGGAGGAGCGGCTCCTCGTCGTCGGGGACGCGATGTCGGACTACGACGTCGGCTGGGTCAACGCCGCCCTCGACGGCCCCGACGCCGCCACCACCGCGCTCACCTCCCTGAAGCGGATGGCCGACCTCGCCCCGCGCATGATCCTTCCTTCCCACGGCCCGATCCCCACCGAGCCCGCCACCACCCTGCGCCGGGCCCAGCGCCTCGTCGACGACCCCGGCGGAGCAGTCTGGTACGGCGCACGGCGGATCTTCGCATTCGCCCTGATGATCCGCGAAGGGATCCCGGTCAACGAGGTCGAGCCGTACCTCCTTGCCCGAACCTGGCTGACCGACGCCGCCCGCTTCCTGGACGTGTCCCCCGAGTTCCTCACCGCCGAGTTGGTCACGACCATGCTCAGCAGCGGCGCGGTCGTCCTCCGCGACGGACGCCTGCACGCAGCCGCCGACCACACCCCGACGACGGCCGAGGCGTTGCACATGCCCTACCCACGCGCCTGGCCGACCACTGAGCCGCCCTGGCTTGGTGGTTCGGAATTCCGAGTCTCTGGCCAGCCGGCCCCGGATACCGCACGTGCGACACCGAGCCGAAGGGGCGGGCCCGAGGTGCGGGCGGTGCAGGCCGAAGCGCCGACACGCCAAGGAACTGCAGGGCCCGAGGTTGGAGCCCCGTCAGGAGCGCGGGCCCCGGAGATCTGCGGCTGCACCTTGTGCAGCGTGACCGGAGGCGATGCCGTAGGCGGGCAGCCGGGGCAGGAAGAGCCCGGCTGCCCGCCCGGACGGCGCGTCAGACCATGGCGAGCCGGTCCACCAGCAGCTCCACCCGCCGCTCGGCGTCTCCCGGCGGCAGCCGTCCCGCACGGGTCAGGGTCGCCACTCCGTGCAGGGCCGCCCAGAACACCTCGGTGAACAGCGCCGGGTGGACGCCGTCCCCAGCAACCTCGCCGAGGCTCTCCAGCAGGGCGGCGAAGGCGTCCTTCAGAGGCTCCGGGGTTTCCTCCTTCGCGAACGCCAGGCCGCCGTCGAGCTGGAACATGGCCTCATAGACCGCCGGGTTGCGTTCGGCGAAGTCGAGGTAGACGCGGGCGAGGGCCGCGACCCGGGCGCGCGAGCCGTCCGCGGCGGAGGCCGCGGCCCGCAGCTCCGCGGCCATCTCGGCGGCGCCCTCCAGGGCGACGGCGCCGATGATCTCGCGCTTGCCGCGAAAGTGGCTGTAGAGGACGGGCTGGCTGTACTCGATGCGCTCGGCGAGCCGGCGCGTGGTGACCGCGTCCCAGCCCTGTTGCTCGGCGAGTTCGCGGGCCGTCGCCAAGATGAGGCGTTCACGGCCCGCCCGTTCGCGCTCCTTGCGTTCCTGTACCGACATGGGGAGATTCTAGCATCGCTAGACAATCGAGCGTCGACAGGGCTAGCGTTGCCTCATCATCTAGCGGTGCTAGATCCCAGGAGGGGTCATCATGCTCAATGCACTCGAGGTCTTCACCACCGTGGCCGTCGGCGTGATGGTGGGGGTGGAGTTCTCCGTCGCCTTCTTCGTCAACCCGATCCTCGACGGCCTCCCCGGCGACAACGGCCTCCGCGGCCGCACCCACGGGGCCCGGCTGCTCGGCACCGTGATGCCGTTCTGGTACATCGGCTCGCTCGTCCTCGCAGCAGTCTGGGCCATCGCCGGATGGCATGACCACGGCGCCGGCCTCGTCGTCACCGCCGCCGCACTGCTGATCGTCAGCGTGGTCATGTCGATCGTGCTGCTCGTCCCGATCAACAACCGGGTCAAGACGTGGACCGCCGACGGCCTCCCCGCCGACTGGAAGCAGCAGATGAACCGCTGGGACCGCCTCCACTACGTCCGCGTCGCCGTCATCATCGCCGCCTTCACCCTGCTGGTCACCGCCCTCTCCTGAGCCCACGGGCCGACGGGGTGTCTCACGTGTACCGAAGGACGTCGGGATCGGAAGTGATGGCACGCCTGCGCGTTCCCCGCCGCCGTGGACGGCCCCGCACGAGGCCGGACATGGTCCTGGCCGACAAGGCGTATCCCTTCCGCGTGATCTGCAGCGTCACTGGCTGCGGCGGGGATGCCGGGGCGGCAGGCCACCTGCCTTCGACCGCGAGACCTGCAAGCAGCGCAACACCGTCGAGCGGTGCATCAACCGCCTGAAGCAATGGCGCGGCAATCGCCACCCGTTACGAGAAGACCGCGACCATCCACCTGGCCGCCGGACTCCACGTCGCGGGCATCCTCCTCTGATCAGCTCGGTGATCCGAACGAAACCGCTCAGTAGCTGTCGTAACTGGGCTTGCCGTTCGGCCGGTAGGCACCGACGATGGTGCCGCCCTTCGTCGTCGAGACGCTGACCGGCTGCAGCGCAGTGGGGATCGCTCCGTCGGCGAACAACCGTTTACCGGTGCCGATGATCACCGGATGGATGGTCAGCCGGTACTCGTCGACGAGGCCGTGCCGCATGAGGGTCTGGGCGAGGTCGCCGCTGCCGACGACGTTGATGTTGCCGCCGTCGGACGCCTTCAGCTTCCGCACGGCATCGACGGTGTCGCCCTCCAGCAGCGTGGAGTTCTGCCATTCGACGGACGTCAGGGTCCGAGACGCCACGTACTTGTGCATGCTGTTCATCCGATTGGTGAACGGGTTGTCGGGATCGGCGGTCGGCCAGTACGACGCGAAGATCTCGTACGTCTTGCGGCCCAGCAGCATCGCGTCGGCAGGCTCGTACCAACCGGCGATGGCCGCGCCGACCTCGTCGTCGGCCACCGGTTTCTGCCAGCCGCCGTACTCGAAGCCGCTCTCGGCGTCCTCGTCCGGACCGCCCGGCGCCTGCATGACGCCGTCCAGCGTCAGGAACGTGCAAACGATGATCTCGCGCATGGTGCGCTCCCTTCGTCGAAGGGTAGACGGCACAACCGCCGGAAACTCATCGGCGGAGCTTCCGTGACGCGGCACCAGGGCCGTCGTTTGGATCAGCCCGGCTGTGAGTGAGGTGCGGTACCTCTTGTCCGACCCGAGCAAGGTCTGGTGCGTGCAACCACAGGGCGGAGGAGGGCATCAATGCGGAGCATGGCAACCGACGCCAACGCCGCACATGTGCGTGCCAGACTCCGCTCGGGTCGCGATGAACGAACGACAGGCCCTGGACCTGAAGGACCCGAGCCCGCTGCGTCAGCCTCGACCTGACCACTACAGAGGTTCATGCATGACGTGGGCCGCGCCGGGGCCGCTTCTCGCGCTCCCAGTCCGTCGCACCGGTGAGGCAGCTCCGATCAGGTGGCCTGGGGCCAGGTGCGCAACAGGGCGGCGATCCTGGCGGCAGTGCAGGTGGGATCACGCAGTATGTCGCGGAGGGCGACGGCGTTCTCGCGAGTGGGCTTGACCGGGATCCCGGAGGCCTCCAGATACATCACGCCCGTCGCGGCGGCCACAGCCATGTTGGAGCGCTCCAGCCAGCGGCAGCGCCCGAGGATGTGCACCAGCGCGGCGGCACGGGCGTAGGGACCGTCGTAGACAGGTGTTTCCAGCAGTTCGGCCCGGTGACAGGCGACCGCAGCCACGGGCACCCCGTAGTCGTCCGGGGCGGGATCCGCCGCACCCGCCACTTCCGCGACCTGCAGGATCCAGGGGACATCGATGTACAGGTCCATCAGGCGGCGTGAGCCCCCGAGGAACGACGGTCGGCGTCTTCAACGTCGTCGAAGACCGCCTGGTGCTCGTCGAGGAAGCGCCTCGCCGCGTCCACGCCTCGTTGACGCAGCCCGCCGACGTCTTCTCGCACGAGAGCAGCGATGTAGTCGCCGACGCTCATGCCGCGATCCTTGGCCCGGGCCGTAGCCAGCTCCGCGATCTCGTCGTCGACGCGCCAGCCCTTCTGTGACTTCGCCATACCCAGATGGTAACAGCTGGTACCAGAGGGCGACCGGCTCCGCACTGCACCGCTTGTCGGCGTGCTTGCGGAAGCGTTCACGTGCACGTCGACACCACTCACAGCCGCGACTGGTCTCTCAACCGGCCGGCCGCGCGTCCCGTAAGGCGCAGCACGAGCACAAGTTGCTGGTTGTCCTCGGCATGGCCGTCGTACCGCCGTCGTCACATCCGGGCCCCGCCCGGTACTGCCAGACGAGCGCCGGACCTGAACGGGACGACGGCGATGCCTTGACTACGCTTGGGCACTAAGCTCCCAATACTGGGGATAATGGGGCAAAATTCGCTAAGGAACCGAAAATGTTTCTCGGTGTCAGCCTTCCGGTCGTGAAGCGCAGGTCCCTCACCCGTGCGTCTGTGGCGATCTCGGTTGCCGCCGGCCTGGCCCTGACCGGAGCCTGCGGCGGGGTCGGGGGCGGGGGCGGTGAGGGCGGCGGCGACAGCCTCACCGTCGGCGTACTGCTCCCGGGCGGCGGGGCCTCGCGCTTCGGGCAGTTCGACCGGCCGCTGATCGAGCAGAAGCTGAAGCAGTTGTGCCCTGACTGCCCGGCGGCGACCGTCGCTGCCACGCCTGAACCGGCGGTCCAGCGGCAGCAGCTCGAGGCCATGATCACCAGGGGTGTGGATGTCCTGATCATCGCCGTCGTCGACGCCAAGGGGTTGCGCTCGACGGTCGAGGCCGCACACCGAGCCGGTATCCCGGTCGTCGCCTATGACCGGCTCGCGCAGGGCCCGATCTCCGGTTACGTCACCTTCGACGGCGCGACGGTCGGCAGGCTTCAGGGCGAGGGGCTCCTGAAGGCCATGGGCACAAAGGCGAACGGCGGCCAGATCGTCATGATGAACGGCGCCACGCCCGACCCCAATGCCGACTGGTACAAGCAGGGAGCCCTCTCCGCCCTCAAGGACAAGGTGAAGATCGGCAAGTCGTACGACACCGTCGGATGGCGGCCGGAGAACGCCTACGTCAACATGACCGGCGCCATCGCCGCCCTGGGCGCGGGCAACATCGACGGCGTTCTGGCCGCCAATGACAGCCTCGCCGGCGCCGTGGTCTCCGCCTTCAACGCCGCAGAGGTCAGACCGCTGCCCCCGATCACCGGCCAGGATGCCGATCTCCCGGCCGTGCGGCGCATCGTCAGGGGCGACCAGTACATGACCGTCTACAAGCCTTTCAAGCCGGCGGCCGACGCCGCCGTCGAGATGGCCGTCGCGCTGGGGCGCGGCGAGACGGTCGGTTCCATCGCCACCGGCACCGTCGACAGCGTCACCGCCAAGGACATCCCTGCGGTCCTGCTCCCATCGATCTCAGTGACGGTCGGCAACATCAAGAACACTCTGGTAAAGGATGGTATGTACACAATCGACCAGATCTGCACTGCGAAGCTCCGGTCCGCCTGCGACAAGGCCGGACTCACTCCATGAGCTTCCGCGAAGGCGGAAGGAGGTGGCCACGTGCCGGCACAGCCCCTGCTGGCGTTGCGCGGCGTCTCCAAGCGCTTCGCTGCCGTCCAGGCGCTGGTGGACGTCGAGCTGGAGATCAGAGCCGGGGAGGTGGTCGCCCTGGTGGGCGACAACGCCGCCGGAAAGTCCACCCTCATCAAGGTGATCTCGGGGGTCGGTCCCGCCGACAAGGGCGTCATCGAGTGGCAGGGCAATGCCGTCCAGATCAAGCGCCCCCAGGACGCCCAGATCCTCGGGATCTCGACCGTCTACCAGGACCTCGCAATGTGCGGCAACCTCGACGTCGTCGGCAATCTCTACCTCGGCCGGGAAATCCACCGGCTCGGCATCCTCAACGAGGTGGAGATGGAGCGCCGCACCCGCGAGCTGCTGCAAACCCTGTCCATCCGCATCCCCGACGTACGTGCGCCGCTCGCCACGCTGTCCGGCGGCCAGCGGCAGGTCGTCGCAATCACCCGCTCGTTTCTGAGCGCGCCCAAGCTGCTCCTGCTCGACGAACCCACCGCCTCCCTGGGCATCGAGCAGACCAATCAGCTCCTCGACCTCATCGAGCAGGTGCGCGACCGTGGCTCCGGGGTGCTCCTCATCAGCCACAACATGGGTGACATCAAGGCCGTCGCGGACCGCATCGCCGTGCTGCGCCTCGGCCGCAACAACGGCCTGTTCGACGTGAACACCACCTCCCAGGAACAGATCATCTCCTCGATCACCGGCGCGACGGACAATGCCGTCGCCCACCGCACGACCCACGCGGAGGAGGCATGGCCGTGAGGTGGAGGAGGACGCGGGCGCGCGGCGCCGATGCCTCGCCCGCTGCCGACCGTCTCAGGGCGAACGCCGGCGTGGTACGCCGCAGACTGCACGAAGCCGAACTCGGCCCGGCCCCGGCCCTGCTCGCTCTCGCCGTGACCTGGATGGTCTTCCAGGGCCTCAACGACAACTTCCTCTCCTCACGCAACCTGTCCGTCCTCAGCGTGGACATTGTCGGGACCGGCATGATCGCCGTCGGCATCGTCTTCGTGCTGCTGATCGGAGAGATCGACCTGTCGGTGGGCTCGCTCGCCGGTCTGGCGGGCGCCCTCTTCGCGTCGCTGAACGTGAACCTTGGAATGCCCGAATGGCTCGCCGTGATCATCGCGGTCATCTGCGGTGCGGCAGCCGGGGCCGTCCACGGATTCTTCTTCGCCAAGATCGGCGTACCCGCGTTCGTGGTCACCCTCGCGGGCCTGCTGGCCTGGAACGGCCTGATGCTCTACCTGCTGGGGCCGGAGAGCTCCATCAATTTCAGCGACGCCGGGCTGGTCGCCATGCTGACCAGCCGCTACTTCAGCGCCGCCGTGGTCACCTACGGCCTGGCGGCGCTCGGTACGGTCGCGTACCTGCTCCTCTCCTACCACGACCGCAGGCGCCGCAGCGCCGTCGGGATGCCCTACCGGCGGGTGCGCGAGATCTGGGCGCGTACGGCTCTGCTCGCGGTGGTCGCGTTCGCCACCATCTACGTGCTGGGCCGGTTCGAGGGCCTGCCGCTGGCGCTCCTGATCTTCCTCGGAGTCATCGTCGCCTCGGACCTCTTCCTGCGCCGCACGACCTACGGCAGGCAGGTCCTCGCCCTGGGCGGCGGTGTGGAGGCGGCCCGGCGGGCCGGCGTCTACGTGGCACGCGTGCGAATCGCCGTGTTCCTGGTGTCGGGGACCCTGGCCGCAGTCGGCGGCCTGTTCGTCGCGTCGCGCCTCACCTCGGCAACCCAGGTCCCAGGCTCCGGCATGCTGCTCATCAACGCCATCGCCGCTGCCGTCATCGGTGGCACCAGCCTGTTCGGCGGACGCGGCTCGACCTGGTCCGCCCTCCTGGGAGTGCTCATCATCCAGTCGATCGCCTCAGGCATGGCGCTGCTCGGAGTCGAGCCCGCGGTCCAGTTCATGATCACCGGTGGAGTGCTGCTCACCGCGGTGGTCTTCGACGCGTTGGCGCGGCGCGCCGCGGAGTCACGCGGGCGGGACTGAGGGATGTCCGATCACCGGCCAAGGCGTGGACACCGAGCGTTCGGGCCCGAGCAGGCGCCGCGGCCTGGAGCCGCTGCTGTCCCAGCGTGACGGCGAACGCGACCTCTGATGATCAAGCTGCTCGACGTCTTGATCACGAGCAGGGGTCGCGTTCGCTTTCCCTCCGCCCGCAATCGGGTCTTACAACGGCTCACGCGAAGAGTGGAGTTGTCGGATCCCTGCGCAAGTCCGGAGACCTCACGGTCTCCGCCACGGGCAAGTGGTGCCACCCGCCCGGTGCGCCGATGGCACGCCCACAAGGCCGACACAGCCCCTGTCGACGGCTGGCCAATCACCCCGCCTGGGGCGCTGTGTCGCGATGCCAGCAGGTCGCCCCGTAGAAGCCGTGCCAGGCCAGGAGATCCGACACGTTCCTGAACACGGCGCCGCTTGAGCCACTGCGGCTGACGGACCACACGACCGGCGGTCGAGGCATTCCCGTCGGTCACGTCAAGGGATTGGGGCCGGGCGGCTGTTCGGTGCGGTCGGGCCACACCCCCACATGGTCCGGTTCCTCGGTCAGGCGGACGCGGCCGCTCAGGCCGTAGCGCTCCACGTAGTCCCGGGGCAGTTGGAGGCGGCCCGCGCGGTCCAGGACCGTGTACTCCTCGGCGCCCCCACCGCCCGGCCCGCGCAGGGTCTCCGTGGAGGTGCGGCCGTCGCGGATGCGGACCGTGCGGCGGACCTGCCCGGAGACCAGGGGGTCGTGGGTGACTACCAGGACGGTGGCGCCCAGTTCCTCGTTGGCGCGGCGCAGCGCGGCGAACACCTCCTCGGCGCTGGCGGTGTCCAACTCGCCGGTGGGCTCGTCGGCGAGCAGCACCTGCGGGGTGTTGGCCGTGGCGACCGCGACGGCCACTCGCTGCTGTTCGCCGCCGGACAGCTCGGCCGGCCGCCGGTCGCGGCAGTAGGCGACGCCGAGGACGTCGAGGAGTTCGGCGGCACGCGCGGCACGCTGACGGCGCGGCACACGTACGTACTTCATGGGCAGTGCCACGTTCTCCAGGGCGGTCAGGTAGGGCAGCAGGTTGCGTCCGGTCTGCTGCCAGACGAAGCCCACGGTGCGGCGGCGGTAGCCGAGCCGCTCTCGCCGCCCCAGCGCGAGCAGGTCGTGCCCGGCGACCCGGGCGCGGCCCGCGGTGGGCAGGTCGAGTCCGGAGAGGATGGACAGCAGGGTCGACTTGCCGGATCCGGACGCGCCGACGAGCGCCGTGCACTCGCCCTCCTCGACCACCAGGTCCAGGCCCTGGAGGGCCTGGACCTCGACCTCGTCGGTGCGGTAGACGCGGACCAGGTTGTCGCACACGACGAGCCCCTCGTCCGCGTGCGGGCGGACGGCCTCGCGGGCTCTGTCTTCCAGGTGGCGCAGGTCGCCGGCGTGAGGGTCAGTCACCGTTCCTCCCCAGTCGCAGGACCGCGCCGAGCCCGCGGCGCCGTCCGATCCAGGTCTCCACACCCACCGCCACCACCACCAGCACGCCCAGGCCTGCGCCCAGAGCAGCGGTCAGCAGCAGGTCGGGATGCGGGGTGGGGGCGGCGGGTCCGCCCGTGAACTCCCGCAGATCCAGGGCGGGGCCGAGCAGAGAGGGCAGCGTCAGGCCCAGGGCGGTGCCGCCCGCCACCGCCGCCACCACCATCGGAAGCAACTGCAGCAGATGCAGCGCCGAGGTGGCACGGTTGCCCAGGCCGAGTGTGCGCAGGTAGGCGGTGGTGCGGCCGCGCGCCTCGGCGGACAGCAGCAGTTCCAGAACCAGCGCCAGCAGGGCCAGGAGCACGGCGAGTGCGGTGCACATGGTGTGCGCGGCCCGCAGGACGCTGATCATGCCGTCGGCCGCGGCATCGGCCTGCTCCTCGGAGCGGATACGCAGTTCGCCGACGGCCGTGTCGTGGCCGGCGCGCGGCACCAGGGACCGCAACGTCTGTACGTCCAGGTGCGGGCCGTACAGCAGCAGCGAGGACCCCTCGAAGTCGCTGGCCCCGATCGCCGTCAGGTCACGGTTGTCGGCGAGCAGCAGTCGTTCCCTGGACGGTGTTGTGCCGCGGACCGGACCCAGCGCCGGGTCCTGGAGTACGTCGTCGGGGAGGGGGCCGGCGACACGCAGGTGCATTTTCCTGCCGTGCAAGGTGATGGTGAGCCGGTCGCCCGCGCGGGCCCCGGTGGCCAGCACCCGGACGTCCGTACCGGGCCGCGGGCCGGTGAGCCCGGCGGCGTCCAGTGCGCGGGCCGCGGGCGAGTGAGGCGCTGCCGCCCGCAGGCGTGCGCCGTCGATGCCGACCAGGCTCGCGATGCCGTACCGGCTGCCGCTGGTCGCGCTCGTCGGGTCCACCCGCAGCTGCCGGACGCTGACGGTCTCGCGTACCCCGCGCACCTGGGCCAGCCGCTCGGCGACGGCAGGGCTGCGCTGTGCGCCGAGGTAGGAGGCGTCCGCGCCGACCTGCCATCCGGCGGCCTCACGGCGCCCCTCCGCCAGTGTCCCGGCCACGAAGCCGCCGAACACGGCTCCGGCCAAGGTCACCACCAGGACCAGCAGGGCGAGGGCCCGCGCGGGCGCTTCTTTCGCTGCCCGGGAGAGCGCGATCAGCGTCACCACGCCGCGTCTGCGGGCCGAGAAGCGCGCCAGGATCCGTACCGGCAGCGGGTAACAGCGCACCAGCACAGCGACGGTTGCGAGTCCCAGCAGCGCGGGCACCGCGGCCAGCAGCGGGTCCGGTCCGGCCTCGGCAGCCGTCCCCCGCGTCCGCAGCGCGACGACACCGGCCGCGGCCAGGAGCAGGACCACTGCCTCGGCAGTCAGGCGGCGGCCCGCCGCGTGCGGGGCCGGGCCGTGTCCGGTGCGCGCGGTTCGGTCGCGCAGGGCATGCCAGGTCAGCGCGGGCAGCAACAACCACACCAGCCCGGCCACCAGCAGCGCCTGCCCGTAGGCGGGCGAAGGGCCGGGCAGCGAGCGGGCGGCGGCGATGCCCGCCACGAGCCCGAGCAGCACGGCCGGCGCCGTATGGACCGCCCTCGCCAGCGCCAGGCCCGTCGCGGAGGCGCCGCGGGCACGCTGCAGCCGATGCGCGTCCAGGCTGCGGCGCACCGCGAGCAGCGCGGTCACCGCGGCGGCGAGCAGGCCGACGACGAGCAGGGACGCCAGCGCGAAGGAGATCACGGCGCGGCCCTGGCGCCATTGCCGGCCGAAGTCGGCGAGCGCGTCGGGAAGATGCGTGCTGTGCTGCAGGGTGGAAGCCGGGTGCGGGCCGATCTCGCAGAACATACCGCCGTAGTCGGCGATGTCACCGCAGAAGACGGACCGCGCGTCATCCGGGTAACGCACCAGCAGCCGCTGCAGCTCCCCCTGACCCCGCTCCCCCGCGAACCGTGCGGCGGTCCCCTCATCAAGATCCAGGCGCATTCCCCACGTGACCGTCAGGACCGCCCCGGCCTGCGCCTGCAGAGCCGTGACAGTACCGGGCGCCACCAGCGCGCGGGCCTCCCAGTCCAGCCCGGCAGCGCTACGCGGCGGAAACCGTGACGGGCCCGCCAGCAACGGCACCTCATGCCACAACCGGTCCCCACCTGCAGCGCCGGCGCCCTTCGCGTCAGCACCCTTGCTGCCGGAGCCGTCCGCAGTGAAGAACCCGACGACCACAGCGGTGGCCTGGACATTTTCCAACGCGCCGGGACTGAGCGGGAGTTCCTGCCCCAGCCGCAGCTTCAGCGCATCACGCGTCCGGGTGGAGACGGCAATCTCCACACCCTTACCGCGCCGGGCGGGCGGCCGCCCCTCCACGTAGGCCCCGCGCCCGGGCGCGTCGGAGGCATACACCAGGCCCAGACCCACCTCCCCCGCTCCCGCAGCGGTGCGCAGGAGCGGCAGCTCCACCCGCGTCGAGTCGTGCACGAGGCCGCCGTTCAGGGCATCGGGAGCCGCGTTGGCGATCACCTCGGTGACCGGGAGCAGGTCCTCGGCCAGGTCACTCGCCCAGGCATCGGCGTCCGCGCTGTCCGCCGGCTCGAACCGCGCGCTGAACAGGATGCCGGGCTCCACTTGTTGCTCCTGCTCCAGCCGCGAGGCCAGAGCCCGCCCGGCGAGCCGCTCCAGGAGTCCGGGACCTGCGGCGGCGACCGCGGTGAGCAGCGCCACCAGCACAGCCAGGCAGACCAGCAACGGCACATCGGCGCGCACCTCGCGCACAGCGACCCAGCGCAGCGGCCGTACCGAGCGCCTCACCTTCACCGGTCCTCCCCCGCGCGCAGCACCCGCGCCAGATCGACCCGCCCCAAAAAGCGAGCGGCGACCGTCACGACCGCGCAGATCACCAGCGTCGTCGCCCCCGCCGTGAGAGCCACCCGCGCCCAGGGCACGTCGGTGAGCAGCCCCGGGTAAACCGGCCTGCCGGTGTCATCGACCGTCACCACTGGCATCACCAGTGCAGCCAGCACGGTCCCCAGCACCGTGCCCAGCACCGCCGCCACCGCAGCCAGCACCAGCTGCTCCGTCCACAGATACGCCGCCAACTGCCCACGCCGCACACCCAAAGCCCGCAGCAACGCGAACTCCCGCGTCCTGGCCCGTACCGACAGCGCCGTATGCAGCGTGAAGCCGACGACCGCGAACGCGGGCGCCAGGACCAGACACAGGGTCAGTGCCCCGCGTGCCCCCTGCCGCAGCGGATCGGCGGCCAGTCGGGCCCGCATCTGCGGCACGTCGACAGCCGTACCCAGGCGGGGATCGGCACGCACAGCCCTCAGCGCGGCCGCCGCGTCCCCGTTCTCGGCGGCCACCCACCAGGCGGAATCGGCAGCCGGCAGGGTTCCGCCGAGCACGAACTGGGCGGCCAACGCCCGGGAGTCGGCCAGCAGCCGCGGCCGGTCACGGTCCGCGCCCGGCACCGCGTCGATCGTCCCTACGATCCTGATGCGGGCCGTGCCGCCGCCGGCGCGCTGCACTGTGACCGTGTCCCCCACCCGGGCAACGCCCGAGGACAGCAGCATGCGGTCGGCCAGCGCGGGCACAGGCGGACTCCCCTTGGCACGGTCGGTGCCCAGCCGCACGCTCCAGGTCGGGTACTTGAGCGTGGTGTCCGGTCCGCGCAGCACAGCGTCCAGGAGCGTGCCGGGCGCCGACCGGTCGGAACACAGCACCGGCCCCGGAGCACTCCCGGGCAGCCGGCGTGCCCTGGCACCAGGGCATCCGGCGATCTTCCGGTCCGGGGCGTCGGTACGCAGGTCGTGCCAGGCAGCAGGCCGGGTGAGGCCGGGTACGCGGTCGACGGAGAAGTGGTAGGTACGCCGTACTCTCTCGCCGGTCATGCTCACCCCGAGCTGGACGATCCGTGCGCCTTCGCGGGCGACCGGGACCTTCAGGCGCACGGTACGGGCCGCACCACCGGTGTCCTTGAGGACGGCCTCGCTCGCTCGGGTGAGACCATCGGCGTCCACGAAGTGCACGGTGAGCGTGAGGGGCACCGGGGTGCCTGGCCCGTCGGCGGACAGTCGTACACGCAACGGGAGTTCACCCGCCGCACCACTCAACGGCAGCCCGTGGACGGGAATGTTCCGGCCCAGCGGAGCGATCAGCTCGGACACCGGCCGGTCACTGAGGTCGGGACGCAGGGCCGGGGCTGGGCCGCGTGCGGTGTTGACACCGGTGACGGTGACCCAGCTCTGGCCGAGGTAACCGTTCGCCTCCACCATCGGAGTCACCGCCCCGGCGCCCGGCAGTGCGCCGTACGCGGCGCGCCGCTCGGCCGTCGCGAGCCGCTCACCCGGGACGATCCGCAGGTCGGCACCGACCCTGAACACCGCCTGGTCGTGGTCGCCACGGTCCAGGATGGCCAGTGCGGTGCTGCTCAGCGCGGCAACGGCCAGGGCGAGTGTCACCAGCAGCGCCGGACCGGCATGCCGCGCAGCACGCCGCGCGATCTGCCAGCCGCCCAGCGGCAGCACCAGTCCGGTGCCGCGCCGCGCGAGGGGATCCGCGATACGCGCGGCCAGTGGCAGCGCCCGCAGCACCAGCAACGCCGCTGCACACGTCATCGCCACCGGCGCAAGCACCAGCACCGGGTCGACTCCCCCACCGGTGACCGGCGACCGGTACTGCCGCAACTGCAGCCAGCCCAGCACCGCAACAGCGGCCAGCGCCACATCCGCGCCCAGCCGCTGCGCCCCCGCGAACCGTCCCAGGCGCAGCCGGAGCCTGCGCACCGCCTGCCGGTCACGCACGGTCCGGATGGTCGGCCACAGCAACGCCGTACCGTGCACCACAACAGCCAGCAGCGCTGCCACCCAGCCCGCCGCCAACGTCGCCGTCGCCGGCACATCGCCAGGAATCAGACCGGCCCCGTCCAGAAGACGCAACAGCGGACCGGCAAGGAACGGCGCGGCCGCTCCCGCCGGCACCGCAACCACCGCCCACTGCAACGCCGTTGCCACAGCCAGCCGTAACGTTCCGGCACCCCGCGCGGCGAGCAACGCAAGCTCGGCACGACGGTGCTCGGCGAGCTGACGCGCAGTGAGTACGAGAGCAGCCACAGCCAGGGCAGCGAGCAGCGTCGCCGGAATGTAGAGACCGGCACGCGCCACAGCGATCGGGGTCGTCAGGTCGTCGAGAGCGTTGTCGAGCGTGGACCTGACCTCCAGCTCGGCCGTGAGCGGAGCACCGCGGAAGACGGACAGCGAAACGTCACTGCCGCCGAACGCGTCGGCACGCCGCTGCAACGGCCCGATGTCACCGAGCCCAAGCCCGCCTGTGTCCGGCACACCCAGCCACAACGCATCGGCGTCCCTGGTCAGATCCGGCACCGCCGCAAGCGCCTGACGCGACACCAGCACCATCGACTCGGGCGTCCTGAAGGTGGGACTCAGACTCGCCCAGACGGCCGGGCTGCGGCCGCCCACCCGGTACAGCCCGGCCACCCGCATCCGGACCTGCCGCCCGCTGTCGGGCTGCACCCGCAGTTCGTCGCCGGGCCGCACCGCGAGTTCCGCGGCAAACACCTCACTCACCGCGGTCTCGACCACCCCACCACCGCCACCCGTCCGCGGCCAGCGCCCGGACACCAACTCGGCATGCCGCTGCGGCTCCTGAAGGGCAACGAGAGTGGCGACAGCGTCGTCCCGCCGACGGCCGTCCGCCTCGGTCACACTGAGTGCGGCGGACCGGCTGGCCGGGACCCGTAACGCGGACCAGGTGTGATGCGGTACGCCACCGAAGGCGCGGTCGACGGCAGCGCGTACCAGGCCATCGACTTCTCCCGCACCGCGCGGCCGGTACGCTCCGGAGACCTCGACCACCGCCCCCGGATCACGGGCCAGCCGTCGCTGTATCCCGCCCTCGACGGCCTTCTCGGTGAGCGCCGCGAGCGCGGCCAGGACGGTGGCGGCGAGCAGCACCGCAAGGCCCGCGGCCCCCAGCACCAGTCCATGGTGCGCGGTTCCACGCACTGCGGTAGGCGCACGTCTCCCGCTCAACTCGCCGGTCTCCCCCCGTATGACCCGCCACAGTATGGGTCCCTGTGTCCGAGACCCGCAATCATCCGGATCGGCCCGCCGAAACCGGCGCCCATGCCCAACGGGACGAGATCTGTGCCCAACAGGGCCTGAACCGACCCCACACATCAAGCCGGAACTTCTCCTCGTACCGAAACCCAGCCACTGGCTTTGGCGCGGCCATCGCGACGGACACTACGATCGAGGGGTGACGATCAAGTACGAGTGGCGGGGTGACTTCGGCAACGCTGCCCTCAACGCGCTCCACGCTGACGGATTCGACCACCCGGTCGCTCAGACCGACTGGCGAGAACGACTTGAACGTCGCAGTCTCGGCTGGGTCTGCGCCTGGGAGGACGGGTCCCTGATCGGCTTCGTGAACGTCGTCTGGGACGGTGGCGTCCATGCCTTCATCCTGGACACAGTGGTCGCACGGCATCGCCGGGCGAGCGGTATCGGTGCCGCCCTGGTCGCAACCGCAGCCCACGAAGCCCGTGCTGCGAAGTGCGAGTGGCTCCACGTCGACTTCGAGGAGCACCTGCGTTCGTTCTATTTCGATGCCTGCGGCTTCAAGGAGACGGCAGCCGGTCTCATTGCTCTATAGCTCCGTGGGCAAAGGCGCACAGGACCAGGAGCGTGATCAGCAAGCCCGCTTGGAGGGCCGAAGTCCGTGCGCACAGCGACCTGCAACGGTCACCATGGTGAAGGCCACTGGGACCAGGCGTCTCGCCTCCGGTCATGGAATCCGCACGGCGCCTAGTACTCCAGTTGCGGTTCTCCATATGCCCTGGTCAGGTGGCTCTTTTGGTGTGTAATTGGCTGACGCCTCGTCAGGGCGGCGGTGGTTCGTGACTCACCCGATCGGGGTGCGCGCGGTGCTGATAGTGGCAGTGGCGGGCGACGGCCTGGTGGCGGCGTCGCCATCGGGACCAGTGGAGACGGCGCCGAGGTGAGTGGTGCCGGGCTGCGGAGGAATGGGCAAGGTCCAACAGCCTTCGGATTTCTGCCACGGTGAGGGGAACGAGGCTGCTCGAACCGTTTCTCCGGCCCCCTTTTCGAGGGCATGGGCGGTCATCGCCGCCAGGAAGGCGTGCGCGAGCATGGCCAGGGTGATGTGGCGGTACCAGCCGACGTAGCGGCGGACTTCGTACTGATCCAGGCCGCATTCGTTCTTCGCGGCCTGGAAGCACTCCTCGATGGCCCACCGGGCGCCGGCGACCCAGACGAGTTCGGCTACCGTGACGTCTGCCTGGGCGAAGGCGAGGTAGTAGGCGATCTCCTCGGGACGCGCCAGGCTGCGGCGGGCCAGAACCCAGCGGTAGTGGGTGGGATCGCAACCGTCGATGGTGGGCAGCTTGGCCGCGGCCCAGTCGTAGACCCGCGGCCCCTTCGCCCCGTCCCCGCAGGAGATCCGCTCCCACGCCTCGGCCGGGGCGCCGGCCAGGACATGGTCGATGCGCCAACTGCCCGCAGGCGTCTTGACCTGCTGGGACTTGGGCACCGCCAGGACGTATCCGACGCGGGCTTCCTCCAGGATCTGCCGGAAGTGCCACTCCTGTCCGTAGGCCGCATCGGCGGTCACCCAGGCGATCGGCAGGGCAGAGTCCAGCGCCCGCCGGACCATGGCGCGTGCGAGTTCCGGCTTGGTCGCGAAGGACCTGCCCTCCGGGATTCGGGCGGCGCGGCACCGGTCCGGATCTCCGGTCCAGGACTTGGGCAGGTAGAGCTCGCGGTCCACCAGGGCCCTGCCCTTGGCGGAGGCGTAGGCGGCGAACACCCCGATCTGGCAGTTTTCCGTGCGGCCTGCGGTGCCGGAATATTGGCGTTGTACTCCGGCGGAGATGGTGCCCTTCTTGAGGAAGCCGGTGTCGTCGACGATCAGCACACCGTCCGGCTGCCCGAGCCGCTCAGCAACGTAATTCTGCAGGTCATCACGGATCTCGTCGGGTTCCCACTGGCACCACGACAGCAGCCGCTGCAACCCGTAGGGAGTGGCGTTGCCTGCGTGCTCGGCCAACTGCCAGCTGTTCTTCCGACCTACCGGTCCCAACAGGCCGCGGACGTAGTCCCGCATCCGCCGCCGCGGCTCGACGCGGCCGAACCGCTCTCCCACCCGGAGCAGCAGCGACTCCAACTCGGCATCCCACAGGCCTACTTCGACATCGATCTCCGGCTCCATAACCGGTTCAACGCACCCCGATCGGGTGAGTCACGAACCACCGCCGCCCTGACGAGGCGTCAGCCAATTACACACCAAAAGAGCCATCTGACCAGGGCATATGGAGAACCGCAACTGGAGTACTAGGACCGGAGCTACAGGTATCCCGGCTCGCCGGTAGCGACAAACCGCGTCAGGGATCGTTCCAGCAACTCCAGGAACTCCCTCAGGCCGTCTGCCACCCTGTCCACCTCAGTAGAGTCCAACGACGCTGTCCGCGTCCGGTACACCGCCCCATCCTGGTCGGCCACATACAGCAGGCCGGCACCATTTGAACCAACGACCAAGCCACAGTGCTCCTGGTTCGCGCCGATACGAACTGAGCCGTACTCAGTGAGCCGTTGCAGGACTTTGCTCACGGAATCGACGAAGTAACCGTTGCCGACGTCCTCCCATGTGACCTCGCCAACGCTTTCGTAGAATGCGACCAAATCACCTGCCGCGACGTCCACTTGAACCAGAGCGCGGGCCGCTTCTTGATCGTCATGGTTGGCCGATCGGACCTGATTGGTCCCCGGAGGGAACCCGTGCCGACGCTCGAACTCCTCTGTCATCGCGTTCAAGACATCTGACGCCTTGCCCACCCACGACGACAGCCAGGCATGTGACAACGATCGCTCACTCATGAGGCCGGATCATGGCATGCATCGCAGAAGCCAACCGGGAAGAACCAACCCATCACGCATCAAGGGCTCGCAATGAACTGACTTGTCGGTAGGTGATGAGGCAACAGGCCAGTCTCAGTACGACCTGATGGATGTCGACTCGCCCCGGCTACTGCACTCGCTCGGCCTCCTCCCGTAACGCCGCAAGCGACCTGGACGGACGAACCACGCCCATCTCCCCCGTCGACGACGGGAGTTCATGCCCGCCCCGCCCAAAGTAGCGATCACGTTCGGAAGGCGGAGGCTTCTGAGACCCGACACCTGACATCTGTCAGGACCGGTGCGGTCGGCCTCCTTCTAGCCTTGCGGGGCGCAAGCACACCCCCCACGTCATTCCAGCCGCAAGGAGCGCCATGTCGCTGTGCACCCGTACGGCCGCCACGCCGAACGCGGCCGCTTCGTTCGTCGGTTTTGCCGGACTCGCGCCGACGGCATCAGCCAGCGCGCCGGCTGCCGCGGCGTCAGCACCGATACGTACGGGTGCTGAGGGCCCTGCGACGGGTCCGGTCGGGTACGGGGCGCGGGACCACCGGGGACTGCTGCCCAGGTCCGCCGCGAGACCACGGGGTTGACGCGCGGCGGACCACGTCACCGTCGCCCTTCCTCTCCGTGGCCGCCCTGGCCCGCACCACTGCCCCGTTCACAATCAACGCGAGAGGATGTCATGCGCAAGGCCGTGATCAGTCTGCTCCTTGTGTCGGCCGTCATCGCCGGCTGTGGCAGTGCCCAGCACACTCCGCAGAGCACGGCGCCTCCGTCGGCCGCGACTGCCCGGCAGCTGACCGATGCCGAGCAGTTGCGGATCTCGGACGCACAGCAGAAGTTGATCGGCACGTGCATGAGGCGGCAGGGTTTCGAGTTCTGGGAGGCCGAGCAGCTCAGCCTGGAGGAAAGCCGCACGCTCGGCTATGTGTTGGACGATGTCGGCTGGGCCCGCAAGCACGGATACGGCAGCCGCATCGAGGCCAAGGAAGCGGCCGCCCGCGCCTCCAACCCCAACCTCGCCTACCGCAAGCGCCTGTCCGAGCAGCGTCGCCACGTCTACGACGAGGCTCTGGACGAGGGGATCGACGCGCCAGTGATCGCCGTCGAGATCCCCGGCGGCAGCACCTTGCGCAAGCGGATGGGCGGCTGCGTGGCCGAGTCCGAGAAAAGGCTCTACGGCGATCCCAGGGCTTGGTTCCGTGCGGAGAAGGCTGTCGGACACCTGCGGTCGCTCTACGTTCCCCGGGTGCTGGCCGACCAGCGGTTCTCAGCGGCGCAGAACGCCTGGTCGCGGTGTATGAAACGGGCCGGATACGTCTACAGGGACCCGGGGGCGTCCCGCCAAGCAGCGGTGGCGCAGGCTTCCCGGACGGCTGAGCCCAAGGCTTTCAAGGCCGAGCGGAAGCTCGCCGTGGCCGACGCCACCTGTGCGCGGGACACCGACCTCCGCCCCATCGGTGAGGAGCGCGAGAGCCACTACGTCGCCCAGTTGCGCGACCGCTACGGCGAAGCCCTCGACACGCACAGCCGGTTGCAGCACCAGGCGCTCGACCGCGCCAAGAAGATCGTCGGCCCACGGGCCTGACTGCCCATCACTTCCACGGCTCAACCGTGGAACCGTATGCCTCATCCCAGAGGCGGACACCAAGGAGTACGCCCATGCGCAGACCAGGTACAGCCGCCATCGTCATCGCCCTGACCTCCCTCGGACTTGTGGCACCGACCACCTCTGCCACGGCGGCAACACAGGAATACCGCTGTCAGCAGGAGTGGCCGGGCCGTGACGGCAACGTCAGGGCTTGGACGGACTACGGCTGTGACGGGAACCTCCTCGGTGTGACACCGGGAGACGATCGCTTCTGGGGCGATGACAGTGGCCCGTTCCAGACGATCGCCTACAAAGAGGCGTCGTCTGTGATGAACAGCGGGTTCATCGGGGGCAAGGACGTCGTCGCGTTCTACTACGACAAGGACTACCAGTATCAGAACGGCTACGTCTGCCTCGCTCCTGGAGAGCTGTGGGCAGACAACCTCACGGACAACTACTTCTACAACAGGCCGGGGCAGGTCGTGAACGACCGCATCGGGTCCCACCGCTGGGTCACCGCCTCCGGATGCGCGGCGGGCAGCTGGCTCACCTGACCGGAACGGGCACCGGATCCCGGCAAACACTGGAGGAGGGAATGCGCAAAACCTTCCTGGTCGGGTAGCCGCGCGGGGATCGGCGTATGAGAGCAGGGCCTCTTGGCGCGTCGGGGATGCGAACCAGACCGATCACCAGGAGGCCCTGCTGCCGCATTCTTTCCGGCCGGGCGGTGGGGCTTCTCCGGTCGAGGCTGGATGGCTCGTTCCATGCACCGTATGCATGGTCATGACTTCGATGTTCCTTGCTCGTCGGACGGCACGCTGTCGCCACTCTGCTGCTGACGTTCCGCACGCTGCTGTACGAGTTCCTCGACGGCGCTGGGCAGGGTCGTCTCGAAGTCGATCAGCTTCGCCCAGGTCGGCGTCATCACGATGCGGACCATGCCGTCGTAGAGCGAGCGGATCTCGGCCTCCCACTCGACCCGTTGCTCCGCCGTCATCCCGTAGGAGCCGTTCATCTCCAGGTACTCCTCGGGAATACCGTCGACCTCGTCGAGTTCCACCGTGCCGCGGACGAGCAGGATCTTGGGCGGGTGCACCTCGGTGTCGATCGTGATGGCGACGGCCGGGTTCCGACGGAGCGAAGCCAGCTTCGGGGCGTTCTTCGACGTGCACATCACGGCCTCCTTGCCGTTCCAGGCGAAGGCGATCGGGATGTTCCGCGGTGTCCCGTCCTTGGCCACGTAGGCCAGGCGGCAGAGGTCACGAGCCAGCAGCTCCTGGCTCAGCGGGCGACTGAGGATCTCGGCGATCTGGTCGTTCGTCATGACGGGCCTCCCAAGGCTGAGCGACCACGGTGGCCGCTTCTGCCCCTGGGACGGAGTCACCACGCCGTTCTCGACATCCTTGCCGAACTTTCCCCCGCGCCTCACCGGACACGTGTCCGGTGAGGCGCGGGGGGCAGCATGGTCAGGTGGCGGGGAGGCTGAGCTCCCGCGGTGCGGGGTTTGCGAGTGTGGGATTGTCGGAGCGCAGGCTCATGTGCACCGGGACAAGGCCCCTGCCGAGGTTGTCAGAGAGGCCCGGATGACCGCTCACCGCCGGCTGCGCACATCGCCGGTGACACAACGGCGGCCCGGGCTCGCGGAAGCAAGCGCCGTCACGGCACCCGCCAATGACGCGATCAGAGCCGAGGTGACGCCATCCCGCAGGAAACCCTTCGCCCCGCAGGGGCGCTCCCATGAAGGCCCCTCCGACCAGCCCCGGGGCGACCGGATACAGTGCGCGAGACGGCAGCCCGGGCAGAGAGGGGAAGTGTGACCGACACCAGCAACACCCAACCCGCCGACAGCGAAGTGCAAGCTCCGCAGCAGAGCCGACTGCACCGCCTGATGCGCTACATCCCCCTGATCGCCCCCGTCCTGCTGTGGGCCGTGCCCTGCTGGGTGCTCCTGTACACCGGCCAGCACTGGCCGCTTCTCGTCACGCTGGTCGGCACCGTCCTGTTCGTCCTCGGCCTCGTTGGTATGCCGCTCGCGATGGGGCGCGGCCACGGCCGACGCCAGCAGGACCGGGCGGCGATAGTCGGTGACACCCTGCTGGGAACCAGCTGGGTTCTGTTCACCTGGTCCGTTCTGCTCGGCGTCTTCTTGCGGCTCGCCCTGACCGTGGCCGGCGTCGGCGAGAGTCAGGACCGGGCCCGAATCGTCGCTTGGGCCGTCCTCGGCACGACCGCCGTACTGCTCGCCTGGGGGTACGCCGAAGCCCGCCGCGTGCCACGCGTGCGCCGCCTCGACGTGCAACTCCCGCGGCTGGGTGCCGGGTTGGACGGCACCCGCGTCGTCCTCATCACCGACACCCACTACGGCCCCCTCGACCGCGCCCGCTGGTCGGAGCGGGTGTGCGAGACGGTGAACACCCTGGAAGCCGACCTGGTCTGCCACACCGGCGACATCGCGGACGGCACGGCCCAACGCCGCCGCGCCCAGGCCGTCCCACTCGGTACCGTGCGAGCCAGCCGGGCCCGTGTGTACGTCACCGGCAACCACGAGTACTACAGCGAGGCCCAGGGCTGGGTCGACCTGATGGGCGAGTTGGGCTGGGAGCCGCTGCGCAACCGCCATCTGCTGCTCGAACGCGGAGGCGACACCCTCGTGGTCGCCGGCGTGGACGACGTCACCGCCGAATCCTCCGGCCTGGCCGGCCACCGCGCCCACCTCGCCGGAGCTTTGAACGGCGCCGACCCCGACCTACCCGTCCTGCTCCTGGCACACCAGCCCAAGTTCGTCGACCGGGCGGCAGCCGCCGGTATCGACCTCCAGCTCTCCGGCCACACCCACGGCGGCCAGATCTGGCCCTTCCACCACCTGGTCCGCATCGACCAGCCCGCGCTCGCCGGTCTGAGCCACCACGGCGCCCGCACCCTCCTCTACACCAGCCGTGGCACCGGCTTCTGGGGCCCGCCGTTCCGCGTCTTCGCCCCCAGCGAGATCACCCTGCTCGTGCTCCGCTCCCCGCACCTGCCCACCTCGCCGTAGCACTGGACGGGCCAACACATCCGCTTGCGGCAGTCCACGAGCCCGCTGCCGGCCGAGTGGCCCGCCACCGAGCCGGAGCCGCTGCAGTTCTCACTCTCCAACCTGCCCGAGGACACCCCGCTCACCATCCTGGTGCGGCTGGCCGACCTCCGCCGGCGGATCGTGCACGACTACCGCGAGATGAAACAAGCCCTGGGCCTGGCCCACTTCGAGGGCCCTACATGGAACGGCTGGCACCACCGCGTCACCCCCGCCTCAGCCGACCACGCCTTCTGCACACTCCAGCAACTGGCCCAGACCTCAAAGAAACGGCGCCACGGCCTGGCCCTCTACCAGGTCATCGACTCGGTCGGCCCGACTTCGGAATCGAGCCCCTGCTCGACACCATCGCCAACTCCACGACACTGGGCACCTTCTTCAGCGAACAGACCCCACTGGTCTGGCCCGCCGGCCACGACCTGCGTCGCATCCCCATCAAAGACCCGATCCCGCTCTACCCCGCTCCTTGATCTGGCACACCGACAACCCTCACCCCTCCCTGGCCGCCCTGCGCCGCCATCTCACATCCGCCTACCCCAGCCGCCCCGACAGCGGCATCTGGGTACCGGGATGGAGCCACCCCCTGCAGCCTGAGCGTGTCTGACCACCACCCGCAGGCCGCAGACCTCAGACCGCAGGGACAAGGAGACTGCCGAACCGGCGTGTACGACAGGGGGCCGACCTCCGTCGTAGGCTGACTCTCGCTCGTGAGGGACAGGAGGCTGAGGTGGCCGAGACGGCTGTGACCGAGACGACGGCGGCCGAGGTGATGGCCGAGCTGGCCGCGCTCGAGGACCCAAAAGCACGCGCGGTGAACGAGAAGCACGGTGACGATCACGGTGTGAACCTCAGCAAGCTGCGCGCGCTCGCGAAGCGGCTGAAGACGCAGCAGGAACTCGCCCGGCGCCTCTGGGACACGGGTGATACCGCGGCGAGACTGCTGGCGCTCCTGATCTGCCGCCCGAAGGCGTTCGAGCGTGACGAGTTGGATGTCATGTTGCGCGAGGCGCGCACCCCCAAGGTGCACGACTGGCTCGTGAACTACGTGGTCAAGAAGAACCCGCACTCCGAAGAGCTCCGCCTGGCCTGGTTCGCCGATCCGGATCCAGTGGTCGCGAGTGCGGGTTGGGCACTGACCACCGAACGCGTGGCGAAGAAGCCCGAGGTACTCGACCTCGTAGGGCTGCTCGATGTCGTCGAGGCAGAGATGAAGGACGCCCCGGATCGCCTGCAGTGGGCGATGAACCACTGCCTGGCCCAGATCGGGATCGAACACACCGAGCACCGCACCCGTGCGATCGACATCGGTGAGCGCCTGGAGGTGCTCAAGGACTACCCGACCTCCCCGGGCTGCACCTCTCCGTTCGCGCCCATCTGGATCACCGAGATGGTGCGCCGGCAGCACGACAAGTAGGAAGGGTCGCGCTCACGCTCCTGCCGCAGCTCCCTCCGAACGAGCTGTCCCGCCTGGAGGGGTGAGGCGGGACCTGTCCGCTGTCGGCGGCCTCGACGTGTTCGCGTACGCCGCCGCCTCCGGCCGCGAGTGCCGCGAGCCGGGCCGCCCGTGTGACAGACGATGCGCCCTGCCGGGGCCACGGAGAACCGCGCGTCACGAACGCATCCGCTCCAGGCCGGAGATCATGCAGTCCAGCCCTTCCCGGAAGCGGCTCTGGGTACTGGTTGTGGCACTGCGGTTGATGTAGTCGGCCAGCGACTTCGGATGGTCCTGCACCGCCGCGTCGAGGTACGGGCCCAACCGGGCCGCCCACTCCTCCTCGTTCTCGGCCCGCCGGTTGGACATCGTCTGCCAGGAGGCCTCGGACAGGGCCGCACCCACGATGTAGTAGTAGATGGCCGCCAGTGCGGAGTCGAGCTGCTGGGGGGTGAAGTCCGCGCGCTCCAGGATCTCGATGATGGCACTCGTGTGCGCCAACGCCCGTGGACCCACTGGGGGTTGCCCGCCCATCAGCTCGATCACCCATGAGTGGCGCAGCAGCACTTCGAACAGGCCGATCGCGCCGCTCTTGATGTCGTCCTGCCAGGCCACCGCGTCGGCCCGGCTCGGCGGATCGGGGAACACCGCGTCGACGGCGAGCTCAAGGAGGTCGTCCTTGTTGGGCACGTGCCAGTACAGCGACATGGGTGCGGAGTTCAACGACGTCGCCAGCTGACGCATCCGCAGGTTCCGTACGCCTCCTTCGTCCAGGAGCCGCACCGCGGCCTGCACGATCTGTTCACGGCTCAGGGATGGCTTCGACGGGCTCTTCTTCGTCTCGCGAAGCCAGAAGGAACCCTGACGCCCCTTCGGTGTGGTCTCTCGCCCAGAAGTCTCAGTCACGGCTCTATAGTACCGCAGGCTCGTACATTGTACGATCCTGCGGTATGACGTACGAGGCGGTTGAACGAAGGACATCAGAGGAGGGCAACCATGGAATCGGCGCGCAGCGCGGCCAACAGGTGGACAGTGCTCGGCATCCTGTCCCTGAGCCTCTTGGTCGTCGCGCTGGACCTGACCGTATTGAACGTCGCACTGCCGACGCTGAGCACTGAGCTGGAGCCGTCCTCGGTTCAGTTGCTGTGGATCGTCGACATCTACTCACTCGCCGTCGCCGGACTGCTCATCGGGCGAGCGCAGCGGCCAGACCCGTTTCGGAGTCCGGTCCGCAAGCAGTGGCTCGACCCGCGCCCACTGCGCGTCGGTCAACAGCACACCTGGACCACAACGTTCGACTGATCGAATCGAAACCGCCTGGTGGCAGGCCCTCGGCAATGAAGAACCAGTGAAGACTGCGTGATCCGGGCAGAGACCCGGCCCGGCTCCCCTTGGGACAATGCCCCCTCCGCACTCCGCGACTACGACACAAGGTGGTTCTCTCCGTGAGACTGACCCGCGCGTCCCTCGCCGTGGCCGCCGGCACCCTCGCTCCGGCCCTGCTGCTCTCCACTCCGTCCCTGGCCGGCGCCGCGACACCGTCGCCTGCCGCCGTGGCGGCAGCGGACGCGGGCTCTCCCTACGACGAGATGGACGCGGACGACCTGCGCATCGCGATCCTCCGCATCCTGGCCGACCCCGACAGCGGCAAGCGCGTGACCCGAGAGGCCAACGAACTCCTCGACGACGGCACCGTGGAAGAGATGCGTGCCTGGCTCGAGACCGGCTACCGCCTCGCTCAGGCCGAGGACGACCGCGTCGCCATCGCCAGGATCCTGGCCGATCCCGACAGCGGCAAGGCCGTCGTCCGTGAGGCCAACGGGGCCCTCGACGACGGCAGCCCCGAGGCCGTACGAGAGTTCCTTGAGACCGGCCTGCGTCTCGCTCAGGCCGAGGACGACCGTGTAGCCATCGCGCGGATACTGGCCGATCCCGCTATCAGCGACGCACTGCGCGCGGCGGCGAACGCGGCCCTGGACGACAACACCCCGGAAGCGCTGCGCTACTTCCTTGAGGTAGGCCAGTACGAGGTCGACGGCTAGGGCCTGTCGTTCGGGTCATTCGGGTCAGGCCAGATCAGGGAGCGGGGCCTGGTACTTGTAGCTGCAAGGCGGAGAAGCGAGTCAGCGCGGAGTGTTGGGGCTGACGACAACGCCGCAGACATGCGTGCCAGGCCCCCCGAGCCGGCATGATCCGAACGAACAGGATCCGGCCGTCGTCGGAAGTCATCTCATGCCGCTCTTGGGTAGCCTGCCGGCGTGGGAATCGAACTGAACACTGACGGCTGGCTGGAAGATACTCGGGCGTCCTACGACACCGTCGCCGCCAGCTACGCGGACCAGTTGCGCAACCTGCTGGATGAAACGCCCTACGAGCGCGCGGCCCTGGCACAGTTCGCCGACCAGGTGCGCACCAGCGGCGGGGGCCCGGTGGCGGACGTGGGATGCGGGCCGGGGAGGATCACGGCCCACCTGACTGAACTGGGCGTGGACGCGTTCGGGATCGACCTGTCGCCCGGGATGATCGAGGTGGCTCGGCGCGATCATCCCGGCCTGCGGTTCGAGCTCGGCTCGATGACCGACCTCGACCTTGCCGATGACTCGATGGCCGGCCTCGTCGCTTGGTACTCGCTGATCCACGTGCCCGACGACGAGATCGGCTCGGTCTTCGCGCACTTCAAGCGAGTGGTCCGGCCTGGTGGCCCGCTGCTGCTCGGCTTCCACGTCGGTGACGAGTCGCAGCTGAAGACGCAGGGCTATGGCGGGCACCCGATGAAGCTCTACGTCCACCGTCGACAGCACAGCCAGATGACGGCCTGGCTCAACGAAGCCGGCTTCACCGTCGAAGCGCACAAGACTCTCACCTCAGCCGAGAGCACACTCGGGGGAATCGTTCTCGCACGCCGCCAGCACGATTCCCAGTAGGCCATTGGCCGTTCAACGACCCAGTGGTGGCTTCCGATGTGCGCCGGGGCTCGATCTCTCGGCGTGCCAGGCGACGGGTGATGCCTCGATGGCGGAGCCATTGCCGCAAGTAGCGGCAGCCCTAACCTCCTTTGCCCCGATGGCGATTGCTCGGTTTGCGTCACCGCGGCCGACCGCCGCGAACAGCCCAGGGTGGGGCCACTCTCCGCGCACCTCAGCGCCGATCCCTGATCACTCATGGCCTTGCCGTACTTCCCATCCCCCTTGTTAAAGTTCCTGCCGTGAACTAGTTTAGTTCACGGCAGGAACTAGTGGAGTGCGTCCAGAGCTCACCTGGCCGCCAATCGCTGTCGCACCGGCGTCGACGTACACCTGAGAAGGGGAATCATGAACACACAGTCGTCCAGCACGATCGCCGTCTTCGATGCATTGGATTTGGGTGCGGATCCTCTGAAGTGACGGTCGGGATCAAGCTGTGAGGCTGTACTTCTGCTGGTCGGGGCCGGGGTAAAGGCGTTGATGTTCGCGGGCCGCGTGGAAGACCCAGTAGTTGTCGAAGTCGCCGTTCGTGATCAGTGTGCGGAGTTGGAGGACGGCTTCGGCGCCGTCGAGTCCCCAGCGGGCGCCGGTGATGTCGAGGCGGTCGGCGATCAGGTGGCGGCAGGCGCCTTCGACGGCGCCGGTGGCGATCGGCCAGCCGGCCGCGAGGGCGGTGTCGTAGTGAAGCTGATCGAGGTGGCCGGTGAGGTAGCGGTGGCAGGTGGTGACTGCCTCGCGGCGGGCGGCGGGAAGCCGTTCGGCTGCGGCCTGGGCGGTCATCTCGGTGGCGGCGCGCTCGGCATGTCCGGCGAGGATCGCGGTGAGTTTGTCCGTGGCCCAGGTCTCAGCCGCACGGCTGCCGGGCGGATGGAAAGCATGCGCTGCTGTCCAGCAGTACTCGGCGACATGGACGAAGTCGAGCAGGACGTTGAGGTGGATGCCGCGGCGGGCGGCTTCGGCTTGGATCAGGTCGAGTTGGTGGCGGGCGCCGTCGACGAGCACGATCCAGTCCCGCAGCTGCTGCGGGTCGCGGGCCTCGGCCTGTCCGAAGGCGTCGGCGACGACCTGTTCCGGAGGACGGATCACCGAGGCGGTGCACCATTTCTGTTCCGCCTTCGGGCCCGGCCTCGGCGGCCGGGCCTGGCTGCGACCGCCGGGCGGGTGCACGATGTCGTGCGGCCGGCGCGGGGCGGGCACGATGTCGAAGATGCAGGCCACGGTCGCCATGCGCTTGCGATTGGGCTTCTCCCCCGGAGCCAGGCGTCCGCGCCGTCCGGCCGCCGCGCTCTTGGCCGCGGCCCGGCGGGTGGCCTCGCGCAGGGCTTCGGGCCGCATCACCACCCCCTTGCCGTCGACCTGGATGACCAGCGGCATCCCGCGGGTGCACGGCGTGGGGATCTTCACCGTGTAGTAGGCGGCGATGTCGACGGCGGCAGCGACCACCAGCTCTTTGAGACGGCGCTTGCCCAGCACCTTCCCGCAGCGTCGCTCGATCGCGGCCTGGGCCTGGTCGAACGAGCCGCGAACCGCCTCCAGAACCGCGAGGCGGGCAAGCCCGCGGGAGTGCCGGCCGGCGGGGAGCGACAAGTGGGCATCCGCCGGGTGCACGTTGGACACGCCCCGGCCGCGATAGGCGATCCTGTTCACCCGGACCGGCCCGAACACGCAGGTCAGCCAGCGGGGGTGGTTGCTCTCCCGCCAGGTCCGCGTCTGTCCTTCCGGCCCGCGCACCGCCGGTTGCCCTGCGTTGATACGGGCGTCCGCTTCTTCCGTCCTCGCCCGCGCATCGAGGTGATCCTGCATCAACTGCCGCAGCAACTCGCGCCCTTGCTGTTCGAGCAGTTCCTCCAGCTCGTCGTGGGCCATGCTTTGCGCCGGGTCGTCGGCCAGCGTCGAGACAAGGCGTTCGAAGGCACCACGGGAGGCGGCATACTCATCAGGCCCGGACAAGGCGTCATAGGGTTCCATCTGGGGCTCTTCTTCGGCTCTTCTTGCGGTTCGTTTGGTTGGCACCTTCGAATCTACGGAGAAGAGCCCCTTGGTCACCGGGAGTTGACCCGGCCGGTGTCCCCGTCGTGGCGAGCGAGGGTGAACCGTCCCGGTGCGTCCTCGTCCAGCCAGCCCCGCTCCACCAGACGCTTCAGCTTTCCCCGTGTCCCCTCGATCTTCGCCGTGGTGGCCTCCAACCCGATCCGCGGCACGATCTGCTTGGCCTGCAACGGACCTGGAGCATCAGCGACGATCTCCACGATGTCCCGGTACACGTCCGGCAGCACTTGAACGACCAGGCCCTCCCGCCACGGCGGCACGGCCATCACTCCGATGCCGTGAGGCGCCGGCGCCTTGGGGTCCGGCGCATCGCGCGCCTCTGCTTCCGGCGCTGCCTGGGCGGCCGACAACTCCGCGAGCACTTGCGCGACGGTCTCCCGCGTGATCTCCAACCGCGACAGATCCGCCCGGGCCTTCTCCAGCCGGACGGCCAACTCCGCAGCCTCGGCCTGGAGTTCTTCCACCCGCTGTCGAGCCGCGGCCTCCCGCGCCTGGAGCTCTTCCGGCAACGACACCATCGCGCCCACCTCCACCCCGCCACGGTAGGAGTACGACGGCACCGCTCACACGTCAATCAGCGTCTTCCCAGCTCAGCTGCCCCTCGAAAGGATCCGCACCCATTGGATTTACTGGGCGGAGCGGTCATCGACTCGCTCCTGTCCCGCGGTGCGCGCGTACGAGGCCTCGTCCGTGACCTTGGCTCCGACCGGGCACAGTCACTCGCCGGCCGAGGAGTCGAGCTCGTCCGCATCGACGTCAGTGACGCCGCATCGCTGCCGGCTGCGCTGCAAGGTGCGGACGCGTTCTTCTTCATGACCACCCTCGAGGGTGATACCCACGACGTTGATGGCGAGACGCGCCAGGGCATCGCCCTCATCGACGCGGCGGTAGCGGCGGCCGTGCCGAACGTGGTCTTCAGCTCGGCCGGAGGTGCCGACCGCGACTCGGGCGTGCCGCTCTTCGAGTCGAAGCGCCACCTGGAGGAGCGCCTTGAAAAGTCCGGCCTGCGGGTGACACTGGTGCGACCGGTTGTCTACATGGACCACCTGCCGCTCCTGGGACCGAGCGTGGAGCACGGCGAGGTCGTGTTGCGTTTGCCGCTGCCCGATCACATCCCGCTGCAGCTGATCACGATCCGCGACATCGGGCAGATCAGTGCCTCCTTCCTGCTCGGGACCGCAGAAGCGCCGGCCGGCAGCATCGAAATCGCCGGCGACCAGCGCACCGGCGGTCAGATCGCCGCCGCGTTCGGCGAGCGCGCCGGCCTGCCGGCACGCTATGAGGCTCTGCCGCTGCAGGCCTTTGACGACAACCCTCATCTCCAGGCAATGTTCCGCTGGCTGCAAGAGACGCCGGCCTTCCAGGCCGACATCGAAGCAGTGAAGGTGATCGAGCCGACCGTGTGGGACCTGCCTGCGTGGGTGCGCTCCAGCGGATGGGCGGTCCCAACGCCTGGCCAGTGACACACTGCTGGATACCCAATGCAGCAACACCATCCGCCGAGTGACCTTCCGGGCCCCGCTCCACTCGGTCAAGGGACACCCAGCAGTGTCCGCGGTGACAACTCGGCCGTACGCAGGCCCGTACCCAACGGGATTGACCGCAGGCGTGGCGATCACGAGCTCCTGCTTCCGTGCCGTCGGCAACGTCGGTCACATCCATGCTTGACGAAACCGAGCCAACTCGTGGCGGTACGACGGTCCTCGACCCAGCTCTCCGCAACGGGCCGGGCCGGCGCTCTGGTCATCCTCACCCAATGACGTGGCCTATCCCGGCGACTGTTCGCTCTCGGCATTGGACAGGGCTGCGTCAGGCACGGACGATGCCGCCAGAGGGGCGGTGATGCGGGCGACGGAGTTGGCGAGCTGCCGCCGCTCGTCGGCGGGCAGTGCGCTGGCGATGTCGGGCATGCGCTGGGCGACGTCGGCATAGAGCGCGTCGACGATCTCCTTGCCGAGTGCGGTGGTGCTGAGTGTGACCGCCCTCCGATCGCGCTGGAGCGCTTCCCTTTGCACCAGCCCGCGTCGTTCGATGCGGTCAACGAGACCGCTGAGCGCGTTCTTGGCCACGCCGAGCAGCTGCGCGAGATCACCCATGCCCTGTGGCTGATCCTTGATCACGCACAGGAGTGTCGCCTGGACAGGGGTGAGGTCGTGGTCGGCGCAGACCTGTGCGTACCGGCGCTGCACCAGCACAGACAGCCAGACCAGGTTGTTTCCGAAGCCGTCGTTCTCTGTCACCGGCGCACCCTTCCTTCGCTGCATGTCACCTTACCTTGCGGAAATTCACGGCAGGAACTACTTTAGTTCACGGCAAGAACTATTTGGTCGCCGATGGCGGCGCGCCTCTGCGCGCTGTTGGAGCGGCACCAGCAGCGCTCCCCCACTGGTCCGCCCGGATCGGGCTCACCTGTGCCGTGGCGGGCCCGCCCGGCGCACGCCATCGCCCCAGAGCGCGCCCGGACGCGTTTTCTACGAAACCGAGACCCGAACAACCCGCTCGTCGCCGAGCACGGCAGCGACTGCTGCCCCACCGGCTTCAGAGCAGGCCCACAGGGAGAAGCAATCATGAGCACACAGTCATTCGGCACGATCGCCGTCTTCGGCGGCACTGGCCAGCAGGGCGGATCGGTCATCGACGCGCTCCTGACCCGCGGTGCGCACGTACGCGCCCTCGTACGCAACCCCCGAGTCCGACCGGGCGCAGGCGCTCGCCGACCGCGGAGTCGAACTCGCGAAGGTCGAGATCGGCGACGCCAGGTCGCTGTCGACGGCGCTCAAGGGGGTGGACGCCTTCTTCTTCATGACCAACCCCCGCGGGGCACACCCTCGCGGACATCGAGGGCGAGACACAGCAGGGCACCGCCCTCGTCGACGCGGCGGTCACGGCAGCCGTGCCGCACGTCGTGTTCAGCTCGGTCGGCGGTGCGGAACGCGACTCGGGCATACCGCACTTCGAATCGAAGCGCCGCGTGGAGGAATACCTCCAGCAGTCCGGCCTGCGGGCGACGACAGTCCGCCCGGTCGCCTTCATGGAGAACTTCTCGTTCCTGGCACCGAGCGTTGAGCAGGGCGAGATCGTGCTGCGTATACCGCTGCCGGACGGCATCCCGCTGCAGCTGGTCGCCGTCCACGACATCGGCCGGATCAGCGCCGCTCTCCTGCTGGGCACCGCACAGGCGCCCGGCGGCACGATCGAGATCGCCGGCGACGAACGCACCGGCAGTCGGATCGCCGCCGCCTTCGGCGAACACGCCGGGCTCCCGGCACGATACGAAGCCCTGCCCCTGCACGTCCTCGACGACAACCCGGACACCCAGGCTATGTTCCGCTGGTTCGCGGAGACCCCCGCCTACCAGGCCGACATCGATGCGGCGAAAGCGATCGAACCGAGTGCGTGGGACCTGCCCACATGGCTGCGTTCCACCGGCTGGACACTCCCGGGCCGGTGACAACCGCCGTCACAGCCGAGTCCGAGGCGTCGATCGTCCAGAAGGGAAACGCATCGATGGATGCTGATTTTGATGTTGACGTAGTGGTGGTCGGTGGCGGGCCGGCGGGTGCGTTACTCGCCGGTGAGCTGGGGCTGGCAGGTGTGCGGACCCTGGTCGTGGAGCGGCTGACAGAACAGTCCGACCACAAGTGGCTCGGCGTGCAGACACGCACGCTTGAGGAGTTCGAACTCCGCGGGATACTCGAAGACCTCCTCGACGGTACGCCGTTGCTCCACAACGGCAACTTCGCCAGCCTGCCCACGCCGCTGACGTACGAGGGCCTCGACAGCCGCCATCCACACGCGGCATACCGCCCGCAGGAGGACGTCGAGAAGATACTGACCGCGCGCGCCCGAAAGCTCGGTGCGGAGTTCCGACGCGGGCACGAGCTGATCCGGCTGGAACAGGACGATGCCGGGGTCACCGCCGGCATCCGCGGGCCGGACGGCGAGTACGAGATCCGATCCCGCTACCTGGTCGGCTCCGACGGCGGGCGCAGCACCACCCGCAAGCTCGCCGGCATCGCCTTCCCCGGCCAGGGCCCGACTCTCTACTGGCTGTTGGCCGAAGGCAGGTTCAGCGACGAACTGCCGGTCGGCGAGGGCATGGGGCCCCTGCGCCCGTACGGCGTCGTGCGGCCGGAGGAACGGACCTGGTTCTCGGCGGTCCCGCTCCCCGAACCGGGCATCTACCGGATCTTTACGTTCTTCTACGGGCGGACTGTCACCGATCGCCATGCCCCCGTGTCCGAGGAGGAGATGCGAGCCGCGCTCGTCGAGATCGCCGGCAGTGACTTCGGGCTGCACGACATCAGGTGGCTGACCCGACTGACGGACAGTAACCGGCAGGCCGAACAGTACCGGCAGGGACGTGTCTTCCTCGCCGGCGACGCCGCGCACGTGCAGTTCCCCGCAGGCGGCCCGGGTATGAACGCCGCGGTGCAGGACGCCATGAACCTGGGGTGGAAGCTCGGCTCGGCCGTGCACGGCCGGGGTGGTGACGCGCTGCTGGACACTTACCACAGCGAGCGTCATCCAGCAGGCGAGCTGATGCTGCGCCAAGCGCGGCTCCAGGCGCTGCTGCTCGACCCCGACCCCGGCCTTCAGGATGTGCGCGACATGCTCGACGAACTGCTGCAGATCCCGGAGGTCAACCGCCATTTCGTCGAACGCGGAGCAGCGCTGGACACCCGGTACGACATCGCAGGCTCGCATCCCTTGATAGGACGGCGGATGCCGGATGTGACTGTGGTGACCCCTCAGTCACAACGTCATCTGAGCTCCTACTTCCGCGACGGTCACGGCATACTGGCCCTCCTGAACGAACCGGCCGGGGCCGGCGATGCGGCCATGGCGTGCAAGGGCCGGGTCGACATCGTCACCGGAACGGTGCCCGCCCCTGACACCCCGCCCGCGGACGCCTTCCTGGTGCGCCCGGACGGCTACGTCTGCTGGGCCGGCGACCCGGTCACCGACACCACGGGGCTGCACGCCGCGCTGGAGACATGGTTCGGATCACCCTTGCCGTAGAGCCGGGACCGGGACGGCAGGGTCCGGGAATCCAGGGCCCTGCCGCCGCCTGGCTTCGGTGCGCCGGCCGATCAGGGCGCCGCCGCGGCCCGTTCTCGACCAAGCCGCGGGGCACGGCCGGCTGCGAGGTGCTTCGGCGCCGGGGTCAGCTGACCAACTCGGCGCGGTGCGCCGCGAAATAGTCGGTGATGGTGGTGGCCGGCCGACCGGTGAGCCGCTGGACCGTGTGGGTGGTGATGTCGTACCAGCCATCGCGTTTGGCGATGCCGGCGGCGCTCCAGGCGTGAGCGAAGTGCTCGGGGAACCCCTGGTCCAGGAGCCGCTGGGGGTGTTCGGCGTCGGCGACCTCTTCGTAGCGCACGCGGCGGCCGGTGGCCTCGGTCAGCGCGTCGGCGACGTCGGCGTCGGTCACTGCCTCGGGCCCGGTGACCTCGAGGATCTCTCCCTGGCTGCCGCCCTCGGCCAGGACTGCGGCGGCCACTGCGGCGCTGTCGTCGCGGGTGATGTGGCCGATGCGTCCGTCTCGGCTGTTGCTGGGAAGGACTCCGGTGGCCACGGCCCGGGGAGCCGCCCCGACCAGGGTCAGCATCTCGACCCATACGTTGAAGCGCAGCACCGTGAAGGCCAATCCGGATTCCGCCAGCAGCCGTTCGGTGGCCCCGTAGTCGGGGACGAGGGGATTGGGGTGGCCCGGGTCGCCGGCGCGAGTGATGGAGGTGAAGAGGACGTGGCCCACGCCCGCCTTCGCGGCGGCGTCGATCGCTCGGGCGTGCTTGGGCAGCCGGTCGTCGGTGCCGATGCTGATGATCAGCAGCCGTTCCACACCGTCGAGGGCCCGGACCAGCGCGTGCGGTTCGTCGAAGTCGGCATGGCGAGTGCGCACGCCCAAGTCGGCGCTCTTGTCCGGGGTGCGGGACAACGCCAGGACGCGGGCGGCGTCGGTGCGTTGGACGAGATGGCGGACGGTTGAGCTGCCCAGATTTCCCGAGGCTCCGCTTACTGCGATCAAGAGAGGCTCCTCTGCCGTATGTGTAGCCTGATGGTCAGTGATTGCGTGTTGGTCTCGTAAGAAGGCACATTGATGTCACCCCTCCACGAAGCTTCGGCAGACGAGCCCGTCGTCGGCGTCACGGTGCCGGTCACGGTCGATGATCACCAGAGGTGTCCGGCGACGGAGGTGCTGCGCCGGATCGGCGACAAGTGGAGCCCGGTGCTGCTGTCGCTTCTGGCGCAGCGCAGTTACGGCTTCAACGAGCTCGACCGGTCGGTCCAGGGCCTCAGCCGCCGCATGCTGGTTCGCACTCTGCGGTCGCTGGAACGCGAAGGGCTCATCAGCCGAACTCTTCATGCCGGCACGCCTCCACGGGCCGAGTACGCCCTGACCGACCTCGGTCGTTCACTACGGGAACTGCTGACCACGCTCGGACAATGGGCAGTTGCCCACGAGGCCGATGTGCAGACCGCACGCGCCCGTTACGACGCCGCATACTGACCAGCTCGACATGTAGTTGCGCCGACACCGAATTCCGACAGCGTCCCGTAGGCCTCCCCGTGTCTACCTACGCCATCTTCTGTCCTCGCTCACTGCTGCATTCTCGGGTCCTGGGTCGGGTCGGCATACATACGCGGGCAACCACGATCGATCGCATTGGTGCGGAGTTCGTAGTGCCAGGGTTCGTTCCTGTAGATCTGGCACAGCCCGTACTCGGCGCCATGTTTCGCCAGCCACATCGTCGCATCGGAGTGCCCGAGGTCGACCGCGTCCCCCGACACGTGGGGAGACGTCGTTGCAGTAGCCACCCATCGGGCGGCTTCGTCTTCAGATCCGTACTTGGAGACCGCCTCGCGAAAAAGCTCATTTTGGTACGCCGGGGAACGCCAACCGCTGTTCACGTATAACTCGACTCCGTTGTCCGCGGCATCCTTTGCAGCCTGACGGAGGGCCTTGAGCAGGTCTGGGTCGAGCTTGGCCACAGCCGGAATCTCGTCATCGAAGACCGTCACACCGTCGGGGACGGCGCCATCTGCCTCGCCCAGCGCGCCACGGTGGTCAATGCGAAGAGTATTCGCGGGTGATGCGGCCGATGAGGAAGAGGATGACTGCGACACCAGGCAGCCGAGGGCTGCGGTGATCGCTGCTATGACAACTACCAGGCCAACGACAGCGAGCCGGCGAAAACGACGGGGCGTTGTTCGTGCTGATGGTGGAGTTCGATTCATGCTGCCAAGTCAAGGCAGCATGCCGTTGCCAGCACGTATGCGGTTTTGGAGACGCCGATGATATGCGCAAATTCGTAGCATCAATATCATCCGTGTGTTGGTTGATGAGGGCGAACCCTCTCCGGGCGAAGTACCAAGTCCCGTCCAGCACATGGCCGTCCCCGAGCCCAGGGGCTGAGGAGTTCATCGGTCGCCGGGTGTAGGTCTTTCGCCTCATGCGCGCCTTGAGTCTGCTGGCTAAGGTCGACGTTCATGCAGATCACGGGGATTGTTCGCCGTCAGGCGGCGGAGCGTAGGCGCGACACTCTGGAACGGCTCGTTGCCGAGCGGGATGTATGGGTGTCGACAGCACATCCTGATCACGGGCCGCACCAGGTGCCGTTGTGGTTCTTGTGGGATGGGCGAGCGGTGTGGATGTGCACCAGTGCTACTTCCGCAACTGCGCGGAACGTCCGCGAGGAGCCGCGCGTGCGCCTGGCGCTGCCGGACACCTTCGATGTGGTGCTTCTCCAGGGCGAGGCGGAGTGTTTCCTGGACCAGGATGTACCCGGAGACGCTGCGGAGGCGTTCGCCACCAAGTTCGGGTGGGACCCTCGCGCGGAGGAGGGTCCCTTCTTGTATGTGCGCGTGGTGCCGAAGAGTGTGCGCGCTTGGCGCGGCGAGCCGGAACTACGCGGCCGAGTCATCATGCGCGACGGGACATGGCTGGAATAGCGGCCGTCCCTGGCTGACGCCCTTCTCTCGGCCCCATTCAGCCCTGCGCGTCAGCGCGACACCGACGGTCCACCGACCGTCAACTCCTCGCCCGCTACCGGCTCTTCGACGGCACCCACGGCACCCCGGCCGACCCGGCACGGCGGGGCCCGCCGCGAGTACGGGGATCGAGGCACCCGTGGGTTCGTGGTGAACAGCCGGGCTGCGCGCAGCCGTGACGTACGGCTGCAAGTGTTCCGGTCAGGGCAGAGTCAGGATGCGGGGACCTTCTTCGGTGATGGCGATGGTGTGCTCGATGTGGGCTGCTCGGCTGCCGTCGGTGGTGCGGAGGGTCCAGCCGTCGAGTGCGGTGTAGTAGTCGTCGTGTCCGCCGGCCATGAGCATGGGTTCGATGGCGAGGGTCAGACCGTGTCGGAGGCGGAACCCGCGGCGGGGACGTCCTCGGTTGGGGACGTGGGGGTCTTCGTGCATGCTGCGGCCGATGCCGTGACCGCCGAAGTCGGCGGGCATGCCGCAGCGGGCCGCTTCGGCGATGGCGCCGATGGCGTGTGAGATGTCGCCGATGCGGTTGCCGGGGACAGCAGCGGCGATGCCCGCGTCGAGAGCGCGCTGGGTGGCGTCGATCAGAGCCAGGTCTGCGGGCCGAGGGGTGCCGACGGTGAAGCTGATGGCGGCATCTCCGGTCCAGCCGTCGAGTTCGGCACCACAGTCGACGCTGACCAGGTCGCCGTCGCGCAGCCGGTAGTCGGTGGGGACTCCATGCGCTACGGCGTCGTTGACCGAGGTGCAGAGCACTGCTGGGAAGGGCGTGGGGGCGAAGGAGGGCTGGTAGCCGAGGAAGGGCGAGCCGGCCCCGGCCTTGGTCAGCACCGTGCGGGCCGCTTCGTCCAGTTCTCGCAGGGATACCCCGACGCCTGCCGCTTCCCGGGCGGCTGCGAGGGCCTGAGCCACGATGCGCCCGGCTTCCCGCATCGCGTCCAGCGCCGTGTCGGTCTTGATCTCCACCATGTCCTGCGACTCCTCGTCTCACGCTCGGGTGTGCCAATTTTTATACCGGTATTAGTATCACGGCCACGGTGAGAACTCCTTTGACTCCGCGGGAACGGCAGCGCGGCGAACGCTTCGGCGCGCTGCTGCGCCAGGCACGCGGGGCTCGCAGCATGGTGGAAGTGGCCGCGGCGGCAGGGGTGTCGGCGGAGACGGTGCGCAAGATCGAGACGGGGCGATCACCCTCCTCGGCCTACTTCACCGCCGCGGCACTGGCCGCCGCGCTGGGGGTACCCCTGGGCGAACTGGCCACTTCGTGCTTGCCGGACGGTGAAATGCGGTGAGTAGGCACTCTCGGCGTGATTCTCCACGTTGTCCCAGGCTCCCCGGGCTAGACCGAAGGTGCCGCCGGAGAGACCCCCGGACCAGCGTTGATCCGCAGGTGGAGGTTGGCGGTGCAAGGGTGCCGACCGCAGCGGTCCTGACACACGTCGGGTGTCAGGTGTCAGGCAACTGAGCACTCAGTACGCGAGCGGCGCCATGCGACGCGTTCGCCGTGGCAGTTGACCCTGACGCAGGGGCAACCTCGCAGCATGGTGGGCATGACTACAAGAACCAGTGCGATCGAGGTCACCGGACTGCGCAAGTCGTACGGCCACCACGAGGTGGTCGCCGGAGTCGACCTCACCGTTCCCGCCGGATCCGTCTACGCTCTGCTCGGGCCCAACGGGGCCGGCAAGACCACCACGGTCCGGATCCTGTCCACGTTGCTCCCCGCGGACGCCGGTGAGGCTCGGGTCGCCGGGTACGACGTACGCCGCGAGGCCGATCAGGTGCGCGCGTCGATCGGAGTGACCGGGCAGTTCTCCGCCGTGGACGAGTTGCTGACCGGGCGGGAAAATCTGCGGCTGATGGCCGACCTCGGCCACCTCGACCGTCGCCGCGCGCAGAGTGTGGTCGAGCGGCTGCTGGAGCGGTTCGAGCTGGGCGATGCCGCCGACCGGCGCACGGTGACGTACTCCGGCGGTATGAAGCGGCGGCTGGACCTGGCGATGACCCTGGTCGCCGGACCGCGGCTGATCTTTCTCGACGAGCCGACCACCGGCCTGGACCCGCGCAGCAGACGTGAACTGTGGGCGATCGTGCGGGAGTTGGTGGCCGACGGGGTGACCGTCTTCCTCACCACCCAGTACCTCGAGGAGGCCGACCACCTCGCCGACCGGATCGGCGTGCTCGACGGGGGCCGACTGGTCGCCGAGGGCACTGCGGCCGAGCTGAAGCGGCTTGTCCCCGGCGGTCGTATCGAGCTTCGGGCCGCCGACAGCGAGCGGGTGGCCGACCTGGCGCGCCGGTTGCCCGGGGCGAGCGCGAACGCCGAGGCACTCACCGTGACCCTGCCGCACGACGGCAGCCTCGCCGCACTGCGACGGCTGCTGGACGGGATCGACGACGACGCGGTCACCGGGCTCGCCGTGCACACCCCGGACCTGGATGACGCGTTCCTGGCCCTCACCGGCCGCCCCACCACCGACAAGCCTTCCGAGGAGGTGTCGGTATGAGCACCGCGCGGTACGCCGTTCGTGACTCCGTGACCATGCTGCGTCGCAATCTGAAGCACATGGCCCGGTATCCGTCGATGACGGTGATGCTGATCGGGCAGCCGCTGCTGTTCCTACTGCTGTTCGTCCATGTCTTCGGCGCGACCATGGGCGCCGGTCTGCCCGAAGCCCCGGCAGGGAGCCGTGGCGACTATCTCACGTTCATCACTCCCGGAATCCTGGTCATGACGGTGGCCAGCGTGTCCATCGGCACAGCCGTCCTGGTCGCCACCGACATGACCAACGGGATCACCGACCGGTTCCGGACCATGGCCATCGCCAAGGTCTCGGTGCTCAGCGGCCGCGTGCTCGGTGCGATGATCCAGACCGCGCTCGCGCTCGCGGTCATCTTCGGAGTGGCGTTCCTGCTCGGCCTGGAGACCGCCGCCTCGGGGCTGCAGTGGTCGGGGCTGGTCGGACTGCTCGTGCTGCTGTCGCTCGCGATGACCTGGTTCACCGTGGCTCTCGGGCTGGCAAGCCCGGACGCGGAGACCGCGAGCAACCTGCCGATGATCTTCGTGCTGCTTCCGTTCGTGGGCAGCGGGTTCGTGCTGGTCGAATCGATGCCGGCCGGGTTGCAGTGGTTCGCCGAGCACCAGCCGTTCACTCCGATCATGGACGCCTTCCGCGGTCTGCTGGCGGGTTCACCGGACGGTTCGGAAGTGCTGTGGGCCATCGGCTGGTGTGGGGTGATCGGAGTGGTCGGGTATCTGTGGTCGCGGCGTCTCTACCGGTACCGGACGCGAGCCGCGAACTAGGAGACTGGTGCGATGCTGACCATCGGCGAGCTGGCGTCGTACGCCGGAGTGACTGTGCGCGCGGTGAGGCACTACCACGCCAAGGGGCTGCTGCCGGAGCCGGAGCGGGACCACTCCGGCTACCGGAGGTACGACGCCGGCGCCGTGGTCGAGCTGATCAAGATCCGGACCCTCGCCGAGGCCGGGGTTCCGCTGAGGCGCGTACGTGAGCTGCTGCAGGCGGACGAGGAGGACTTCGCCGAGGCGATCGCGGACATCGACAGACGACTGCGGGCGGAGATCCGGGAACGGCAGCGACACCGCGAGCACATCGCACGCCTCGCCTCCGGGGACAACCTGGCGCTGCCCCCGGAGGTGGTCGACTTCCTCGACCGGCTGCGGGCGCTCGGCGTCGACGAGCGGATCGTACGGGTCGAACGCGACGGCTGGATCCCACTGGCCGCGCACTCGCCCGAGCGGATTCCGGAGTGGATGGCGCGCAAGCGGGAGCAGCTCGCCGACCCGCAGCTCATCGACTTCTATCTCACCCTGGGCCAGGCCCTCGACCGGACCGACGACGACCCACGGCTGGTCGAGCTGGCCGACCAGTTGGCCGCGTACATCACGCGGATGGCCGACGAACAGGGCGAGGGCTACGTCGACGATGCCGACATCGAGCCACCGTTCGTCAAGCTGATGGACACGCTCGCGTTCGACACCGCGCCGCCGGCCCGTCGGCTGATCGAGCTGCTGAAGGAGCGAGGCTGGACCGGCTGGACCAAACTCGAGCGCGTGGCCCCAGCACGGGGTGCTGCCGGACCACGACGGGAAGACACCGCGGTGCGGCGCTCGCAGCGTGAGCGGTGACGGCGGGCGGGGTCCAGGTTGCCGACAGCCAGGTTGGACGTCACCGGGGCGTTCAACGGTGAACGCTCAAGCAGTTGGGGGCTGGCAGAGGAGGCTTGTACCGCACCAGTTCTGCTGGTTGAGATGGTCGAGCATGGCCGTCTCCGCCGAACCCGGATTGCGCCGCACGCCGACGAGGACGGGCTCGGTCAGGGAAGGCAGTAGCGGGCAGGCCAGTTCTTCGAAGCCTTCGGGGATGGCCGAGGCCGGGACCACAGTGACGCCCAGGCCCTGCGCCACGAGCCGTACCGCAGTGGAGATCTGTGACGCTCGGGCCACCGTGTGCGGGCTGAGGCCCGCGTTCGCGAGCAGGCGGGCGAGGTAGTCGTCGAGCAGGCTGGCACGCCGGAACCGGATCCATCCCTCTGACGCCAGGTCTTCCAGGCGCAGAGCGGCGCCGTCCGAGAGAAGCGGGTGACCCTTCGGCAGGACGGCTACGTAGGCTTCCTCGCCCAGAGGGTGAGTGTCGAAGGCGCACCCGGCGGGGATGCGGTGCACGAGGATCATGTCGAGGGTTCCCTGGCGGACCAGTCGTTCCATGTCCGTGGGATCGGGCTCCTCGTAGAGAGTCACCTGCAGCTTCGGGTGGTGATTGCGCAACTGCCCCAATACCTGGGGCAGCTGGCGTGCTCCCAGGCCCATGTGGACAGCCATGATGAGTTCGCCTGCCAGTTCCCCGTCGGCGGCGCGTGCGGCCGTGATGGCACGCCGGGATGCGGTCGTCGCGATCTCCGCCTCCGCGAGGAAAGCCCGCCCTGCCACGGTCACCGTCACCCCGCTCGGGGTGCGGGTGAACAGCTGCACTCCGAGGTGCTTCTCCAAGGTGCCGATCTGCTGCGACAGAGAGGGCTGAGTGACCCCCAGACGTTCTGCTGCCGCCGTCATGGAGCCCTCCTCCGCGACGGCCAGGGCGTATTCGTATTGGCGCAGGTTCATTCGAAATCCAACCTTCAACATGACATAGAAGATGTCAATGCAGAGTATACATTGCCACTATTTGCCTCTATGTCAGGCCGGACCTACCGTGGTGCACACCCAGCGCAGCCACCAGGGCCGGAAAGTCTCCGCCCGATCTCGGCGCGCGCCGTCAGACATCTTTTTCTTTTCGAGGAGCACACAATGGATTTCGAGAGCAAGAGCGTTCTGATTACGGGTGCGGGGTCGCGAGGAGGTATCGGCGCCGCGACGGCGCACGCGTTCGCACGCGACGGAGCGTCGGTGGTGATCACCGGCCGCAACGCTGAGCGCGGGGCCGAGGTGGTGGACGACATCACCGCCGGCGGAGGAAAGGCCCGGTTCATTCTCGCTGATCTGAGTGATCTCGCCGACGTCGAGCGATTGGCCAAGGAGGCGGGTGAAATCGACGTGCTGGTCAACAACGCGGCAAGCTACAGGGCCAGCATCAAGCCGACCCTCGACCAGGACAGCGAAGCGAACGCGGAGTCATGGAACACCAACGTGCGCGCCAACTTCGTCCTCAGCACACGACTCGTCCGGGGGATGATCGAGCGGGGTGGCGGCAACATCGTCAACATCAGCAGTATCGCCGCCGCGATCGCCATGCCGCACATGGCGACGTATGGAGCGCAGAAGGCGGCCGTCGAATCCTTCACCCGTAGTTGGGCCGCGGAGTGGGGCCAGTACGGCATACGCGTCAACGCGGTGGCTCCTGGGAACGTGAACAGCGACAACGTGGTGAACTTCATCGGCGCCGACCAGTTCAAGACCTGGTCCGAGGTCAACCCGCTCAAGCGCAACGCCACGCCCGAGGAACTCGGCGAGGTCATCGCGTTCGTGGCGAGCGAGCGCGCGAGCTTCGTCACCGGCCAGGTGATCGTGGCCGACGGTGGTCGCCTCGCCGTCTGAACGACGCGGCGACCACCGCCACCACGAAGGTCTACGGACGCCATTCCGTGTGCGGCCGGAGACCGAACCGGGTCACGACGCCGACCACCAGCCGGGCCGACGACGCACCCGGGAAGTCCTTGGGCAGGGCCCTCCACGTGCATCCGGTATCCACGACATAGCGGATCACGTCCACGATCTCCCGGCGAGGGTGCTTCTCGGGACAGCCACCGCCTTCGTTTCGCAGGCCGATGTCGGCAGCAGTGGCCCGATCAGGGCCCAAATGAAGGAGAACGTTGATGTCCCGCGAGAAAAGGATCCCTGGGCCGGACCACCCCATTGAGGTCGTCGAGAACTCCAGTCCGATCCGGGTGGTCACTCGGGACGGCGGGAAAGTCGTCGCCGAGACGACCTCTGCCGTCACTCTGACCGAGGCCGGTTATCCGGCCGTTCATTACATCCCCCTGGCCGATGTCGACCAGGCACTTCTGGAGCGGACGGACTCCCACACCTACTGCCCGTACAAGGGCGAGGCGTCCTACTACAGCCTCGTCACCCCCGAGAAGAAGATCGCCGACGCGGTGTGGCTCTACGAGGAGCCGTTCGAGGCCGTGAGGACGATCACCGGCCGCGTCGCCTTCTACCCCGAGCACGTTGAGATCACCTCCGAGGCCGTCTCCAACTGACGGCCCCGCGCGGGGGTGGAGCGGTCTCCCCCTCGATACGCCGCTCCACCCCCGCACCCAGCCCGACACCCACCTGACCCGCACCAGATTGTGCGAGAAGAGCCGGCGGAACTCGGTGAGTTTCTCGCCGAGCACCCCCCGCTCGTATGCCTGCAACGCGGCCGGTTCCGCTCCCAGCTGGTAGCCGCCTGCTCTGCCCCGGATCAGCGGCGACCGGCCGTTCTCCGCAATGATGTCGCGCGGACAGTCCGGCCCCGCCCGGGCCTGGCTCGGGGTGAGTTCGCTGGCGCGGACCAGCTGAGCGAACAGCAGGCCGGCGGGTCTGGTCTCAAAGAGGACGAACCGGATGGTGTCGCCATGCCGTCCGGCGGCTTCGCCCGTCGCAGTGAAGCGAGGCGGCGATCAGCCGTGGATGGCGTTGAGGACTGCGGCAAGTTCTTCGGGCGCACTGATCATGGCCATATGGCCGGTGTCGAGATCGATGACGTCTGGCCGTAGCAGCGCGATGGATCGCTGCTGGAGTTCCTCGACGTAGCACTGGTCACGCGTGAGGTGCACGTACGTCCGGGGGATCTCGCGGCCGTACCCGCTCAAGTTCACAGCTTCGCTCAGCAGGGCGGCCGAGTCGTCGGCCAGCCGGTTCAGGGTGGACGCAGCGGTCGCCTCGTCCATGTCGTTGCACAGCATTGCGGCCGCGCCCTCGCGAGTTTGGTGGTAGACGCCGTCGGCGATGGACTGCTCCACCAGCCCCCGCACCCCCGGATCGATCTGGTCAAGCACCCGGGAACCGTCCGCCGGCACCACGGCCGACACGAGGACGACGTGGCGGATCCGGTGAGGTATGAGGTCCAGGACACGCGGGACCGTGACGCCCGCGAAGGAGTGACCGACCAGAACCACGTCGCGCAGATCCTTCGCTTCGACGTCCTCGCGCACCGCATCGGCGCAGTCCGCGAGAGTGACCGTGCCCAGGTCGACTTCAGTTCTGGTCCCGCGCCCCGGAAGGTCGACCGCCAGCGCTTCCGCACTTAGATGGGGGATCAGCTCGTCCCAACAGTTCGCGCCGAAGCTTGCCCCATGGATGAGAACAAACGCCATTACGTGCCTCCCTCGCCAAGGATACCAACCGAACCATAATTGAATTCAGTTCTGCCGGGGAGCCTTCGGCACAGCAAGGGAGTGGAAGCCACGAAGTGGATCGGTTGGGTTGTTCACCCCTCAAGGGTCTCGGGGCGTTCAACGAGTCGAGGACCATGGCAAGGGCCGCGACCGCGCTGCCGGCGCCCCGGGGGATCTTGGTACGTAGCCGGACGGTGGCGAAGGTGGACTCGACCGGATTCGTACCAGGTGTGAAATCTGTGGGCGCTGCCGTCCAGGACCTGTCCGGCTCAGGCCAACGCGCAGGCGGCTCACCGAAGTGGTCGACTGGCCGAACGACTCCGTACCTCTTCGCAAGGGAAAGTCAGCTATGGCCATCGTCGTGGTTCTCGATATGCCGGGCATGACCCAGGCAAAGTACGAGCAGAGCGCGGAGAAGGTCGCCGGCCGGCCCGGCCCGGTCAAGAGCCCCGCCGACTGGCCGGTGTCCGGACTCATCTCGCACACTGCCGCGCCCACCAGCAACGGCTGGCTCGTCGTGGACGTCTGGGAGTCCGAGGAGGCATTCCAGCAGTTCGGCGAGACCCTCATCCCGATCCTGCGAGAACTCGGCCTCGAGGACGTGCAACCGCAGACCTACCCGGTGTTCAACGTAGTCACCCGCTGAAGGCCGTCCCGTAGCTCCTCCGCCAACATCCGGATCCACACCGGGAAATGGGCATCAAACTCCCCCTGCTATGGTGCGCCGATGTCATCGATCAAGAAGTTCCAAGTCACCTTCGACTGTGCAGAACCAGAGCGCGTCGCTCGTTTCTGGTGCGAGGTGTTGGGGTACGTCGCACCGACGCCACCGGAGGGGTTTGCCACTTGGGACGATTTCAACGGCTCCCTGCCTCCCGAGGACAGGGATTCATGGTTCGCCTGCAGTGATCCCTCGGGTGAGGGCCCGCGACTCTTCTTTCAGCGCGTTCCCGAAGGCAAGGTCGTCAAGAATCGGGTGCATCTTGACGTGCGGGCCGGCACCGGACTCGTGGGTGAAGAGCGCCTGGCCACGCTTCAGGCCGAATGCGCACGACTGATCGCGCTCGGCGCGGTGCACGTGCTCACACAGCTTGCCGATGACGAAAACGAGTCCTGCATCACGATGCAGGACATCGAGGGCAACGAGTTCTGTCTCGACTGAGCGTCCCCCGACACGGCGGGACGATCAGGCCGATGCCCCGGTAGCCCCCGTCCGCGATGACAGTGCGATCCGGGTGTGGCAGGCGCACCTCCACGCATCCATCGTGTGCTCATTTTCGTCCAAGCGCCCTCGACCTTTGTCCATGGATGAGCCCGCCTCCAGGGGTGAGGGTGGAGCCATGAGTGAATGGCGTACAGGAGCGTGATCGAGCGGCAGCGGATGCCGAGTGGGCTTGTGGCGCTGGCGCTCGGTGGGTTCGGCATTGGGCTGACCGAGTTTCTGATCGCAGGGCTGCTGCCGCAGGTGGCGTCGAGTTTCGCGGTGTCCGAGGCGGCGGTGGGGTGGCTGATCTCCGGGTACGCGTTGAGCGTGGCGATCGGTGCGATCGCGCTGACCGCCGCGACGGCGCGGCTACCCCGCAAGGCGGTTCTGGTCGGCCTGGTGGCGTTGTTCGTCGTCGGCAACCTGTTGTCCGCGCTCGCACCGAGCTATCCGGTGATGTTGCTCGGGCGGATCGTCGCGGCGTTGTGCCACGGGTCGTTCTTCGGTATCGGCTCGCTGGTCGCTCGCAGTCTGGTCGCGCCGGAGAAGAAGTCCCGCGCGGTGGCGGTCATGTTCGGGGGGCTGACGCTCGCGAACGTGCTGGGTGTGCCGTTCGGCGCGCTGGTGGGTGAACGCTGGGGCTGGAGAGCGGCCTTCTGGGCGGTCACCGCGATCGGCGTGCTCGCGCTGGCGGGAATCGCCGCCCTTGTCCCCGACGGGGCGGGAGAGACGCCGCCAACGACAGTAATGGGCCGCTCCGACTCGACACCTGCCGACGGCTTGCGCGCGCAGTTCCGCGCGTTCCGCTCCTGGCAGGTCTGGCTGACCCTGACCGCCACCGCGCTCAGCTACGGCGGGATGTTCGGTGCGTTCAGCTACATCGCCTACACGTTCACCGAAGTCGGCGGCTTCTCCTCCTCGGATGTCGCCTGGCTGTTGATGGTGTACGGCGTCGGTCTGGTCGTCGGAAACCTGGTCGGCGGGCGAGCGGCCGACCGCGACCGTGACCGAGCCCTGGTCCTTGCCCTGCTCGGGCTGGCCGTCACCCTGACCGTGTTCGGTCTGCTGGCCGGCAGCGCCACCGCGTCGGTGATACTCGTGTTCCTGATGGGGCTGTTCGGATTCGCCAGCGTGCCCGGCATGATCACTCGCGTCACCGACTTCGCCCACGGGGCGGCGCTGGCCGCCAGTGCCAATGTGTCCGCGTCCAACATCGGCAACGCGCTCGGCGCCTGGCTCGGAGGCCTGGCCATCACCGCGGGTCTCGGATACACCGCGCCGCTCTACGTCGGCGCCGGCATCGTACTGATCTCCGTCGTCGTCATGGCCGTTGCCGCACGCCAAGCCGAGTCACCCGCGCGGCAGACTGAGCACTACGCATGAATCGATGTCGGTGAGAAGAGCGCCTGTGGGTTGACTGGCCGTTCTCTACCCGCTCGTGTGGTCGGTGAGGGTTCGGGTGAGTTGTTCGGTGTGGAGGCATGCAAGAAGGGCCTCTGGTAGCTCACGGATGTCGAGTCCAGCGAGAGGCAGAGGGAACTGCTGCCGGTTCCGGCCTGGTTGGCGGGCCGCGGCGGGCGTCCGGAGGGCTACTGCTACCGGCAGATGATTGACGCGGTGCGCTACCTCGTCGACAACGGCATCAAATGGCGGGCGATGCCTGCGGACTTCCCGCCCTGGCCGCGGGTCTACGCCTTCTTCGCCCGTTGGCGGGACACGGGGCTGGTGACCGAGCTGCACGAACGGTTACGGGAAGCAGTCCGCCGGTCACAGGGCCGTGCACCGGAGCCGAGTGCGGCCGTGGTTGACTCCCAGTCGGTCAAGGCGGACGCCACGGTCGCCCTCGGCTCACGCGGGTTCGACGCGGGCAAGAAGATCAACGGTCGCCAGCGGCACCTGCTCACCGACACGCTCGGACTCCTGCTGAGCGTGCTGGTCACACCGGCGTCCACCACCGACCGGGACGGCGCCCGGACGCTTCTGCCGACGGCAACCGGCCGCTTCAGGCGGCTGGTACGGGAGTGGGCCGACGGCCGCTACACCGGTCCCTCAACTCGCCCGCGTCACCGACCGCTGGTGGCCCGAGATCGAAGCCTTCCTCCACACCCGCATCAACAACGCCAAAAGCGAAGGGATCAAACGCGTGATCAAGTTCGTCGGCCGCGCCGCCTATGGCTTCCGCAACCCGACCAACCAACGCCCCGAGCACGCTGCGTCACCACCCGCCGAGCCCCGGACACCTCCGCACCGCATAACTTCGAAGACCCCGTCTACTGACCCGATCGACCTCATCGGGCCTCTGACCTCCATAAATGCCCATGCTGGATCTTGGACTTGGGAACATGGCACGCAGCATGGAGACGCTCCCGATGAAGCGGCGGGGACGAGACGGAGCGTCAGCCGCCGCCCGTCCCCGACCCCGCTCAGCCGCCGTTCATGGCGTCTATCAAGCTCTGGGGGCGCATGTCGGTCCAGGTCTGCTCGATGAAGTCAAGGCATGCCTGACGGGCTGCCTCTCCGAAGACCGACTCCCACCCGTCCGGCACGTCGACGAATGTGGGCCAAAGCGAGAACTGACCCTCCTCGTTCTTCAGAACAAGGTAGTTGGCGTCCTGGTCCTCAAAAGGGTTCGTCATCATTCAGTCCTATCTGTCACTCGCGGGTAGACATGTCAGGGTGGCCAACCGCGGCCAATGGGTTACACCAGCTCAGTCGACGACTATCCGTCCTTCGCCGTGGACAGCCAACCCACAATTGCGCCCCAAAGCAGAGAGAGCATGGAGGGATTGGCCATATCGTCGTGAGAACAAGGCAACCGTGACTCGCTTATGTGACCGGAAGTATAGGGTTGCCACATGGCACGACCCCAACCATCCTCCAGCTCGTCCGACGAAATGAAGAGGAGATCGCCATGAAACCTGCGAGGATAATGCTTCACATAGATACGGGTATTGTTCGCAATGATCCTCGCCCTTACTTCAGCCTCCTCTTCTGAGATCTCGCTGCGGAAGTAGTCCGGAAGTCCGGCGAGATCACGAAGAGAAGGTGCCTCGTCTATTATTTCCGATGCGTCCACATGGTCGCCGCGACCGTTGCCATCACGTTCTTGAATCGCTTGACGGACAAGGTCTTCAGATTCCCGGCCGGTCTCGTCCGCGTTGAGCTTCTCGAGTGGAGCCGGCGCATAGCCTCCCATGATGATGAGTGCCACTTGCTGGCCGTCTTCCTGCAGTTGCACAGCCATCTCCTGCGCCACACGGCCTCCCATCGACCATCCCAGCAGACGGTACGGACCGGACGGCTGCACGGTGCGCAATTCTTTGACGTATTCCTCTGCCATTTCTCGGATGGATCCCGGCAACTCACCCGCGCCGTCGACATCCCGCGCCTGCAAGCCGTACAACGGAATACCAGCAGGTATGAATCCGGCCAGAGGTGCGAAGCACCAACTGAGCCCGGATCGCGGATGAATACAGAAGAGGGGCGGCCGGCCCCCGTGCGTCCTGATGGGAAGGAGCATACGAAGCGAGTCATTCGTCGCGGGAAGGCTGAGCCGGTGTGCGAGTCCTGCGACGCTGGGTGTTTCCATCAGCATGTGGAGGGAGACATCGACATCCATGATCGAACGAATCCTACTCACCAGCTTGACCGCCAGAAGTGAATGCCCTCCGCGTTCGAAGAAGTTGTCCTCGACGCCGATGTGAGGCACATTCAGTTCTTCGGCGAAAATTCTGCACAGGATTTCCTCTTGGACCGATGAGGGTTCCCGGCTCGGCGTGGACCAAGTATGGTCCGGCGCCGAGAGTTGCCGTCGATCCAGCTTCCCGTTCGCCGTCAGCGGCAGACTCTCCAGGACCACCCACGCGGACGGCACCATGTAGTCAGGCAGCATCGCGCCGAGATGGGCGCGCAGCGCAGCCAGGTCAACCCGGGCGGTGTCGCCGTCACCGCTGGTGTGGCCACCGTCGGGTACGACATAGCCGACCAGGCGTTTGTCCCCGGGGCGGTCCTCACGCACCATCACCGCTGCCTGGGCCACGGACGGATGCGCGCTCAGCGCGGCCTCGACCTCACCCAGCTCGATCCGGAAACCCCGGACCTTCACCTGCTGATCCGTACGGCCCAGGTACTCCAGTTGTCCCTCAGCGTTCCAGCGGGCCAGGTCGCCGGTGCGGTACATCCGCTCACCCGGGGTGAAGGGGCTCGCAACGAACCGCTGCGCGGTCAGTCCCGGCCTGGCGTGGTAGCCGCGGGCCAGTTGGGCGCCGGAGACGTACAGCTCACCCGCGACACCCACCGGCGTCGGCCGCAGCACCGGGTCCAGGACGTAGACCCGGGTGTTCCACACCGGACGGCCGATCGGCGCGGTGCCCCCGGGCCATGCCGCCCGGTCCGCCGGCAGGGTGTGGGCGGTGACCACGTGTGTCTCGGTCGGACCGTAGTGGTTGTGCAGCACCGTCCCGACCGCCCCGCAAAGGTCACGGACCCGATCACTGAGCGCAAGGGCCTCGCCGGCCTGGGAAACATGACGCAGCCGTGGCAGCTCCGTGCCGTGCTGCGCCACAGCCTCACCGAGCGCGTCCACCATCAGGTTGGGGGCGTACAGCTCGGTGGCCTTTTGCTCCCTCAGCCATGCGACGAACTCTTCAGGGTCACGCCTGATCTCTTCGTCCGGTACCACAAGGGTCTTGCCGTCCAAGAGGGCCGAGAGTATTTCCTGGGCCGAGACATCGAAGCTGATCGCGGTGAACTGAGCGACCCGCGAGTCGGCCTCGGCGGGGATGACGGAAGCGTGCCAGGACAACAGATTGACCAGCGCGCCACAGGACATCACCACACCCTTGGGACGCCCGGTCGAGCCGGAGGTGTAGATCAGGTACGCGGGGTGCTGCGGCCGCAGCGGACGGGTCCGCTCCGTATCGCCGGGAACGTCGGCCGGCAGTGCGCCGAGTTCGGCGACGACCGCAGGGTCGTCCAGCAGCAGCGCTGGGCCGGTGGTTGTGCGCCCGGCGACCTCTGTGATGGTCAGCGTGAGCGAGGGGACGGCGTCGGCCAACATGAAGGCGATCCGCTCGGCCGGGTACTCCGGATCGATCGGCAGGTAACCGGCGCCCGACTTCAGTACCGCCAGCAGACCGACGATCAGGTCCACCGAGCGAGGCAGGGCCAGCCCGACGATACGCTCGGGACCGATACCGCGACGGATCAGCAACCGGGCAAGCCGGTTCGCGCGCTCGTCGAGTTCCGCAAAGGTCACCTCGGCGCCATCGACAACCACCGCGACCGCATCAGGATGCTTCGCGACCCGGCCTTGGAACAGTTCCGGCAGAGTCGCCCCAGGCACCTCCTGGACAGTGTCGTTCCACTCCGCCACAAGCCGGTGCCGCTCCTCCTCCGACAGCGTTTCCACAACACTGACCCGCTGGTGCGGTTCCCTGGTGACGGTGTCCAGGACACGGACGAACCGTTCGGCCAGTGTCTCCACTGTTTCGGCATCGAACAGGTCGAGGGCGTAATCGATACCGCCGTACAGACCGGCCGGGCGATTACCTGTCCCAGTACCCGCACCCGCACCCGCACCCGCACCCGCACCCGCACCCGCACCCAGGTTGGCGTTGGTGTGGAAGGTTTCACTCAGGGTGAAGAAGAGGTCGAATTTTGCTGCCGGTTCGCCGGCGGGCAGGGGTTCGGTGTGGATGCCGGGCAGGTCGAGGACGGCCGGTGCGTTGTTCTGCAGGGCGAGCATGACCTGGAAGAGCGGGTGGCGGGCCATCGAGCGGGTCGGGGCAAGGTCTTCGACCAGCCGCTCGAAGGGCACGTCCTGGTGCGCGAACGCACCCAGTCCGTTCTCCCGCACCTGCTCCAGCAGGCTCGCGAACGTGGGGTCACCGGACAGATCGGTACGCATCACCAGAGTGTTGACGAAGAACCCCACCAGGTCATCCAGCGCCTCGTCGGTCCGCCCGGCGACCGGGGTGCCGACCGGAATGTCGTCTCCGGCCCCGAGCCGGTGCAGCAGGACGGCCAGTGCCGCCTGCACCACCATGAACACCGTCACACCCTGGACGCGGGCCAGCTCGGCCACCCGGGCATGCACCCCGGCAGGCACACGCACCTCCACCCGGCCACCACGGTACGAGGCCACCGCCGGCCGCGGCCGGTCGAACGGCAGCACCAACTCCTGCGGCACCCCCGCCAAAGCCTTTCGCCAGTAACCCAGCTGCTCGCTCAGCACACTGCCCGGATCGGCCTCCTCACCGAGCAACTCCCGCTGCCACAACGAGTAGTCCGCATACTGCACCGCCAACGACTCCCAACCAGGCACCCGCCCGTCGGTACGAGCCGTATAGGCAGCTGACACATCCCCCGCCAGCGGCCCCATCGACCACCCGTCACCGGCAATGTGGTGCACCACCAGCACCAGCACGCACTCACCCGGCCCCACCCGCAGCAGCCACGCCCGCAAGGGAAACTCAGCGCTCAGGTCGAACCTGTGACCTGCCAGCCCGGCAACCGTCTCCGTCAGACCCTCCCGTCCCACCTCGACCACCGGCAGATCAAAAGAGACAGGCGGGGCAAGGATCTGCTGATACGGCCTGCCCTCATCAGCGGCGAAGACCGTCCGCAACACCTCGTGCCGGCCGACCACATCACCCAGCGCCATCCGCAACGCCTCGATGTCCAGGTCACCGGTCAACCGTAGAGCGACAGGAATGTTGTAGGTCGCCGACGGACCCTCCAACTCGCCCAGGAACCACAACCGTTGCTGCGCAAACGAGACCGGTAGCGCCTTGGGCCGTGGCATCGCCACCAGCGCGGGGCGTGTCGCACCCGAATCCGTCAGCCGCTGCGCGAGTCCGGCCACGGTCGGGGCCTCGAACAGCGCCCGCATCGCGACTTCCGCCCCCAGAGCCGTCCGGATCCTGTTGGTCAGCTGCACCGCGAGCAGTGAGTGGCCGCCCAGTTCGAAGAAGTTGTCGTCCACGCCGACCTGAGGCAGGCCCAGCACCTCGGCGAACAGCGAGCACAGAAGCTCCTCCTGCACTGTGGCCGGCCCCCGGCCATAGTCGGCCGCCACGTAGTCCGGAGCTGGCAGGGCCCTACGGTCCAGCTTGCCGTTCACCGTCAACGGCAGCACATCCAGGATCACCAGCGCGGACGGCACCATGTACTCCGGCAGCACACCCTGCAGATGCCCACGTACGGCAGCGTTGTCCACACCCTCCGGACCGCCCGCCCGAACGAGGTAGCCGACCAGACGCTTGTCACCGGGACGGTCCTCACGCACCACCACCGCTGCCTGGACCACGGACGGGTGCGCAGTCAGCGCGGCCTCGACCTCACCCAACTCGATCCGGAAACCCCGGATCTTCACCTGGTCATCCGCACGGCCCAGGAAGTCCAGGACACCGTCCGGTCGCCACTTCGCCAGGTCGCCGGTGCGGTACATCCGCTCACCCGGGGTGAAGGGGTTGGCGACGAACCGCTCCGCCGTCAGCCCAGGCCGGTCAAGGTAGCCGCGGGCCAGGCCCGCCCCGGAGACATACAGCTCACCCGCGACACCCACCGGAACCGGCCGAAGAGCCGAGTCCAGCACGTAGACGCGGGTGTTGACGATGGGCGTGCCGATGGGCGGTGTGGTGGGTTCGTCAGTGGACAGAGGGTCGGTGGTAGTGGCGCAGACGGTGGATTCCGTCGGTCCGTAGGCGTTGACGAGACGACGGCCCTCGGCCCAGCGGGCCACCAGGTTCTGGCCGAGAGCTTCGCCGGCGGTGATGAGGGTCGTAATCGACGGCAGGCTGTCCGGTTCCATGAGAGCCAGCGCGGCGGGGGGCAAGGTGGCGTGCGTGACCGACTGTTCCGCGACCAGGCGGACGAGCGCCTGGCCCGGCAGCAGGTCGTCCGGCGCGGCCGACACGAGGCAGGCCCCGTTGCACAAGGCCATCACCATCTCCCAGACCGCCGCGTCGAAACTCGCCGAGGCGAACTGCAACACCCGACTCCCTGCCGAGACCCCGAACTCCTCCGCCTGCACGGCAGCCAGGCTCGACAGTCCCTGATGGGTGACGGCCACGCCCTTCGGCCGCCCGGTGGACCCGGAGGTGTAGATGACATACGCGGAGTGGGCGGGCAGCAGCGGGGTACGGCGCTCGGCATCGGTGAGGTCGGTGTCCTCGAAATCCTTGAGTGCGGCGATGGTCCGGTGGTCGTCCACGGCCAGGTGCGACACCTCTCTGCCGGTGAGGCGGGAGGCCAGGTCCGTGCTGGTGAGCACCAGGAGGGGTTGGGCGTCGGTGAGGAGGTAGGTGATCCGCTCGTCGGGGTAGTCGGGGTCGATGGGTACGTACGTGCCGCCGGCCTTGGTCACCGCGAGGAGAGCCACGATCAGGTCGATGGAACGCACCAACATGACTGCGACCAGCGACTCGGACCCCACCCCGCGGTCGATCAGCAGCCGGGCGAGGCGGTTGGCGCGGGCGTTCAGTTCCGTATAACTCAGGTCCACGTCCTCGAAGACGAGGGCGGTCGCGTCGGGGGTGCGGGCGGCCTGGGCCTGGAACAGTTCCGGCAGCGTCGCAGCGGGCAGCTCCCGGGCGGTGTCGTTCCACTCGACCAGGACTCGGTGTCGCTCCGCGGGGTCGAGGACGTCCACCGTGCTGATCCGCTGGTGTGGTGCTGTCTCCAGGGCGGTGACGACACCTTCGGCGGCGGTGTGGACCATGGCGCACAGCGATGCACCCGAGACGGGTTCGGCGACCTGCACGGTGAGGGTGAAACCGTCACCGGTGTCGTCGACGCTCAGTCCGATCGGGTAGTTCGTCCGCTCCTGGTCGTACAGCAACTCGACACCGTCAAGGCCGTTGTCCGTTCCTGGCTCGGTGCTCCTGGAGTGCCGGTAGTTGAACAGGGAGGTGAACAGCGGAGTGTCAGCCTTGATGCCGCTGGCCTGCCGGGCGAGTTTCAAGGGGGCGTGTTCGTGGACGAGCAGGTCCGCCAGCTGGTTCTGCACCGAACGGACCGTGTCCACCACCTGCGCGCCGTGCGTCCGCACCCGTACCGGCAGGGAGTTGATGAACAGGCCCAGAACGCGGTCCGCGCCGTTTCCCGCGGCCATACGGCCGAAGAGGACGGTACCGAAGACGACGTCGTCCTTGCCCGAGGTGGCCGCCAGAACCCGCGCCCACACCATGTGCAGGACCGTGGCCGGGCTCACGCCCAGCCGGCGTGACTGGTCCCGCAGTCGCTGCGCGAGTTCCGCATCCATCACGCGACGGGACTCGGCCACGCCGGAGCCGTCGCCGCGGACGTCGAGCAGACCGAACGGCGCGGTCGGCTCGGTCACGTCCCCCAACAGGGTGGAGAAGTACCTCTGATGTTCCTCCTGCGCCACCCGCAGGCGGGCCTGGGCAACGAAGTTCCGGAACGGCAGAGGCGCGGGCAGGGCTTCCTCGCGGCCCGTGACGAACGAGCGTACCTCCTGCAGCAGTACGTCCAGGGTGGTGTGGTCCGAGATCAGGTGATGGGCCTGAACGAGTGCGAGCCACTGACCGTTCACCGGGTCGGTCGTTGTGTACACGCGGATCAGCGGTGCCTGGCCGATGTCCATCGATCCCGGGCATGCGGCCAGCATCCGGCCGGTCACCTCATCGTCGGGCCCGTCGGGCAAGTCGACGTTTTCCACCGGGATCGCGGCACGGCGCACTACCACCTGGACCGGTTCACGCAGTCCTTCCCACAAGACGGCGGTCCGCAGGATGTCATGCCGGTCGACGACCTTCTGCATTGCGTCCACAAACCCGTCGAGCCGCTGCCGGGAGTCGAACCCCAACAGCACCGGCAGCACGTACACATCGGTCCCGTCCCCGGAGTCACCCATCAGGTGGTGGAAGAGGATCCCTTCTTGCAACGGAGCCAACGGGTACACATCCGCCACGTTGCCCGCTCCGCCCGGAACCCGGGCCACGATCCGGTCGATCTCCGCGCGGGTCAGATCCACCAGGGAGAGCATGTCGGGAGAAATGGTCAGGGCGTTGTCCGGAATCCGGTTCTCCGGCACCACCACCTCGGCCGGACCATCCGACGCAGCCAGTCCGGCAGCCGTGGGCGCTGCGAACAACGACCGCACATCAACCGACACCCCCCGGGCCCGCAGCAGCTCGACCACCCGCACCGCGAGCAGTGAGTGGCCGCCCAGTTCGAAGAAGTTGTCCTCCACCCCGACCGTGGGCAGGCCCAGCACCTCGGCGAACACCGAGCACAGGATCTCTTCCTGCACCGTGGCCGGCCCCCGGCCACGGTCGGCCGCCTGGTAGTCCGGAGCGGGCAGGGCCTTGCGGTCCAGCTTGCCGTTCACCGTCAACGGCAACGCATCCATGACCACCGTCGCGGACGGCACCATGTACTCCGGCAACATCGCGCCGAGATGGGCGCGCAAGGCAGCGGAGTCGACACCGCCCGTGTGACCGGGGGCGGGAACGAGGTAACCGACCAGACGGTTGTCACCGGGACGGTCCTCACGCACCACCACCGCTGCCTGGACCACGGACGGGTGCGCGGTCAGCGCGGCCTCGACCTCACCCAACTCGATCCGGAAACCCCGAACCTTCACCTGGTCATCGGTACGACCGAGATACTCGACCTGCCCGTCGGCGTTCCACCGGGCCAGGTCGCCGGTGCGGTACATCCGCTCACCCGGGGTGAAGGGGTTGGCCACGAACCGCTCCGCCGTCAGCCCAGGCCGGTCAAGGTAGCCGCGGGCCAGGCCCGCCCCGGAGACATACAGCTCACCCGCGACACCCACCGGAACCGGCCGAAGAGCCGAGTCCAGCACGTAGACGCGGGTGTTGGCGACGGGCGTGCCGATGGGCGGTGTGGTGGGTTCGTCGGCGGACAGAGGGTCGGTGGTGGTGGCGCAGACGGTGGATTCCGTCGGTCCGTAGGCGTTGACGAGACGACGGCCCTCGGCCCAGCGCGCAACCAGGTTCTGGCCGAGAGCCTCGCCGCCGGTGATGAGGGTCGTGATCGACGGCAGGCTGTCCGGTTCCATGAGAGCCAGCGCGGCGGGAGGCAGGAGAGCGTGCGTGACCGAACGCTCCGCGACCAGGCGGACGAGCGCCTGGCCCGGCAGCACGTCGTGCGACGCAGCCGACACGAGGCAGGCCCCGTTGCACAAGGCCATCACCATCTCCCAGACCGCCGCGTCGAAACTCGCCGAGGCGAACTGCAACACCCGACTCCCTGCTGAGACCCCGAACTCCTCCGCCTGCGCGCCGACCAGACTCGGCAGCCCTTGATGAGTGACGGCCACACCCTTCGGTCGCCCGGTGGACCCGGAGGTGTAGATGACATACGCGGAGTGGGCGGGCAGCAGGGCGGTACGGCGCTCGGCGTCAGTGGGGTCCGTGCCCTCGAAATCCTTGAGTACGGCGATGGTCCTGGGGTCGTCGACGGCAACGTAGGGCGGGTGGCCGTCGGTGAGGAGGGAGGCCAAGTCCGCGCTGGTGAGCACCAGGAGAGGTTGGGCGTCGGTGAGCAGGTAGGTGATCCGCTCGGCGGGATAGTCGGGGTCGATGGGCAGGTAGGCGCCGCCCGCCTTCGTCACCGCGAGGAAGGCGACGACGAGGTCGGCCGAGCGGTGCACCATGACCGCGACCGGCGACTCGGACCCCACCCCGCGATCGATCAGCAGCCGGGCGAGGCGATTGGCACGCTCGTTGAGCTCGGCGTAGGTCACCTCGTCGCCGGCGAAGACCACGGCGGTCGCGTCGGGGGTGCGGGCGGCTTGGGCCTGGAACAGCTCAGGCAGCGTCGCAGCGCGCACCTCCCGGGCGGTGTCGTTCCACTCGACCAGGACCCGGTGCCGCTCCCCCGGGTCCAGTACCTCAATGGCGTCGATGTGCTGGTGCGGTTCCCTGGTGACGGTGTCCAGGACGCGGACGAACCGTTCGGCCAGTGTCTCCACTGTTTCGGCGTCGAACAGGTCGAGGGCGTAATCGATACCGCCGTACAGACCGGCCGGGCGATCACCGCTGCCCGTACCCGCCTCGGCACCGGTGTCGGTGTCGGTGTCGGTGTCGGTGTGGAAGGTCTCAGCCAGGGCGAAGGACAAGTCGAACTTGGCCACCGGTTCGCCGGCGGGCAGGGGTTCGGTGTGGATGCCGGGCAGGTCGAGGACTGCCGGGGCGTTGTTCTGCAGGGCGAGCATGACCTGGAAGAGCGGGTGGCGGGCCATCGAGCGGGTCGGGGCAAGGTCTTCGACCAGCCGCTCGAAGGGCACGTCCTGATGCGCGAACGCACCCAGTCCGTTCTCCCGCACCTGCTCCAGCAGACTCGCGAACGTGGGGTCACCGGACAGGTCCGTGCGCATCACCAAGGTGTTGACGAAGAACCCCACCAGGTCATCCAGCGCCTCGTCGGTCCGCCCGGCAACCGCGGTACCCACCGGAATGTCGTCTCCGGCCCCGAGCCGGTGCAGCAGGACGGCCAGTGCCGCCTGAAGCACCATGAACACCGTCACACCCTGGACACGGGCCAGCTCGGCCACCCGGGCATGCACCCCGGCAGGCACACGCACCTCCACCCGGCCACCACGGTACGAGGCCACCGCCGGCCGCGGCCGGTCGAACGGCAGCACCAACTCCGGCGGCACCCCCGCCAACACCTCACGCCAGTAACCCAGCTGCTCGCTCAGCACACTGCCCGGATCGGCCTCCTCACCGAGCAACTCCCGCTGCCACAACGAGTAGTCCGCGTACTGCACCGCCAACGGCTCCCAGTCAGGCACCCGCCCGTCGGTACGAGCCGTGTACGCGACCGACACATCCCCCGCCAGCGGCCCCATCGACCACCCGTCACCAGCAATGTGGTGCACCACCAGCACCAGGACATGCTCGTCAGGACCGGCCTCGAACAACCGGGCCCGCAACGGAATCTCGGCGGCGAGATCGAAGCGATGACCCGCGACCTCACTGATCGCCGACTCAAGATCAGCCACCCGCTCGACCGCAAGAGACACCGAAACCTCTTCAGCCGCAACGATGTGCTGATACGGCTGACCGCCCACCGTGGCGAACACCGTCCGCAACACCTCGTGCCGACCCACCACATCACCCAGCGCCATCCGCAACGCCTCGACGTCCAGCTCACCGCTCAACCGCAGAGCCACAGGAATGTTGTAGGTCGCCGACGGACCCTCCAACTCACCCAGGAACCACAACCGCTGCTGCGCGAACGAGACCGGCACCCGCTCCGCCCGCTCCACCCGACCCAGCGGCTGCCGCCTCACACCCGAAGACGCCAACCGGCCCGCCAGAGCAGCAACAGTCGGCGCCTCGAACAACGTCCGGATCGCCACCTCCGCCCCAAAAACCGACCGCAAACGACTCACCAGCCGCGTCGCCAGCAGCGAATGACCACCCAGTTCGAAGAAGTTGTCGTCCACCCCGACCGTGGGCAGCCCCAGCACCTCGGCGAACACCGAACACAGGACCTCTTCCTGCACCGTGACCGGCCCCCGACCACGGTCCGCCGCCACGTAATCCGGAACAGGCAGAGCCCTACGGTCCAGCTTGCCGTTCACCGTCAACGGCAACGCATCCAGCACCACCAACACGGACGGCACCATGTACTCCGGCAACATCCCGCCGAGATGCGCGCGCAGGGCAGCGGAATCGACACCGCCAATGTGACCGGTGCCGGGAACGAGGTAGCCGACCAGACGCTTGTCCCCGGGACGGTCCTCACGCACCACCACCGCCGACTGGACCACCGACGGATGAGCGCTCAGCGCCGCCTCGACCTCGCCCAACTCGATCCGGAAACCCCGAACCTTCACCTGGTCATCGGTACGACCGAGATACTCGACCTGCCCATCGGCGTTCCACCGGGCCAGGTCACCAGTGCGGTACATCCGCTCACCCGGGGTGAAGGGGTTGGCCACGAACCGCTCCGACGTCAACCCCGGCCGATCGAGATAGCCCCGCGCCAGCTGAACACCGGCCAGGTACAACTCACCCGAGACACCCACCGGAACCGGCCGCAGAGCCGCGTCCAGCACATACACCTGGGTGTTGGGGACGGGCATGCCGATGGGGATGCCACCCGGCACATCCGGGTCCCCGGGACGGACGGTGAAGGTGACACATCCGACGGCCGCCTCGGTCGGACCGTACTCATTCGTGATCAGGACGTCGTGGTGTGCGGACCGCCACCGTGTGAGCTGCTCGTTTGTAAGGCTTTCGCCGCCGACGACGAGGTCTCCCCGGGCGAAGGATCCGGCCGGCTCTTCGGACAGAAGGCCCAGGTGGCTCGGTGTCACCTTCAGGAAGGTGGGCGCCAGTCCGGCGGGAAACCCATCCTGGATATCTGCGATGTGCAGAGCGCCGCCCGAGATCAGCGTGCCGTACAACGGTGTGACGGTCAGGTCGAACGCAGCCGACGAGTGCAGCACGGTCCGGCCGCTCAACCCGGGGTACGCGCCGACTGCCCAGTTGAGGTAGTAGGAGACCGCCGCGTGGCTCACCACGACACCCTTGGGGCGTCCCGTGGAGCCGGAGGTGTAGATCACGTAAGCGGGGTGGGCGGGCAGGAGGGCCGCTCCTCGCTCCTGGTGCGTGAGGTTCTCACCGGCCATGGCGGACAGGGCCGCCGTGGTGTCCGGGGCGTCCGTCACGATGCGGGTCACGCCGTCATCCCCTGCGCCCATCACGGCCTGGTGTGTAACCAGTACTGCGACCTGGGCGTCGTTGAGCATGTAAGTGATGCGGTCGGCGGGGTAGGCCGGGTCGATCGGGACGTACGCGGCTCCGCTTTTGACCACGGCGAGGAGTGCGACGACGAGGTCGGCGGAGCGGTCCATCATCACCGCCACCCGTTCTTCCGCCCGGGCGCCCCTGTCCACGAGGACGCGGGCCAGCCGGTTGGCCCGCGCGTTCAACTCCGCATAGGTCACCTCGGTGCCGTCGCATACAACCGCGGTCGCGTCAGGGGTGCGGGTGACCTGGGATTCGAACAGTTCGGCCAGCGTGGCCTGCGGAACTTCATGGGTGGTGTCGTTCCACCCGGACAGGATCCGCTCCCGCTCCGCGGTGTCCAGGACATCGATGCGGCTGACCGGCAGCGACGGATCCGCGGTCACTGTCTCCAGGACCATGAGGAAGCGCCGTACGATCGCCTCGGCACTCGCGAGATCGAACAGGTCGGTGGCGTACGTGATCAGCCCGGTCAGGCCCGCTGGGGTGCCGCCGTCGGTGATCTGCTCGGCAATCTGGAAGTCCAGGTCGAACTTGGCGGGAAGGACGCCCGCAGGCAGTGCCTCGATGTTCAACCCGGGCAGGTCGAGACGGACCTCGGCGGTGTTCTGCAGGGTGAGCATGACTTGGAACAGCGGATGGCGGGCCATCGACCGGACCGGGGCCAGGTCCTCCACCAGCCGCTCGAACGGCACATCCTGGTGAGCGTAGGCGCCGAGGTCCGCTTCCCTTGTTCTGGCCAGCAGTTGCAGGAAGGTCGGATCGCCGGACAGGTCCGAGCGCAGGACGAGGGTGTTGACGAAGAACCCGACCAGGTCGTCCAGTGCCTCGTCGGTCCGCCCGGCGACCGGGGTGCCGACCGGGATGTCGTCTCCGGCCCCGAGCCGGTGCAGCAGGACGGCCAGTGCCGCCTGCACCACCATGAACACCGTCACACCCTGTGCTCTGGCCAGCTCCGTCAGGGCGCTGTGGATGTGGGCGTCAATGGTCAGTTCGACGCTTCCGCCCTGGTGGGAGGAGATCGTTGGGCGTGGCCGGTCGAACGGCAGCGTCAGTTCCTGGGGCAGGTCGACCAGTGTCTCGCGCCAGTAACCGAGTTGTTGGGCCAGCACACTGGCCGCGTCGGCCTCCTCGCCCAGCAGTTGACGTTGCCACAGGCTGTAGTCGGCATACTGCACTGACAACGTTGCCCACTCCGGCGGCCGACCGGTGGACCGAGCCGTATAGGCAGCTGACAGATCACGCGCCAGCGGCCCCATCGACCACCCGTCACCAGCAATGTGGTGCACCACCAGCACCAAGACATGCTCGTCAGGACCGGCCTCGAACAACCAGGCCCGCAACGGAATCTCGGCGGCGAGATCGAAGCGATGACCCGCGACCTCACTGATCGCCGACTCAAGATCAGCCACCCGCTCGACCGCAAGAGACACCGAAACCTCTTCAGCCGCAACGATGTGCTGATACGGCTGACCGCCCACCGTGGCGAACACCGTCCGCAACACCTCGTGCCGACCCACCACATCACCCAGCGCCATCCGCAACGCCTCGACGTCCAGCTCACCGCTCAACCGCAGAGCCACAGGAATGTTGTAGGTCGCCGACGGACCCTCCAACTCACCCAGGAACCACAACCGCTGCTGCGCGAACGACACCGGTAGCACCTTGGGCCGCGTCATCGCCACCAGCGCCGGACGTGCCGTACCCGAATCCGTCAGCCGCTGCGCGAGTCCGGCCACGGTCGGCGCCTCGAACAGCGCCCGCATCGCGACTTCCGCCCCCAGAGCCGTCCGGATCCTGTTGGTCAGCTGCACCGCGAGCAGTGAGTGGCCGCCCAGTTCGAAGAAGTTGTCCTCCACCCCGACCGTGGGCAGCCCCAGCACCTCGGCGAACACCAAACACAGAAGCTCCTCCTGCACCGTGACCGGCCCCCGACCACGGTCCGCCGCCAGGTAGTCCGGAGCCGGCAGGGCCTTGCGGTCCAGCTTGCCGTTCACCGTCAACGGCAACGCATCCAGCACTACCAGTACGGACGGCACCATGTACTCCGGCAGCATCCCGCCGAGATGCGCGCGCAGGGCAGCGGAATCGACACCGCCAATGTGACCGGTGCCGGGAACGAGGTAGCCGACCAGACGCTTGTCCCCGGGACGGTCCTCACGCACCACCACCGCCGACTGGACCACCGACGGATGAGCGCTCAGCGCCGCCTCGACCTCGCCCAACTCGATCCGAAAACCCCGAACCTTCACCTGGTCATCGGTACGCCCGAGATACTCCAACTGCCCATCGCCGTTCCACCGGGCCAGGTCACCAGTCCGGTACATCCGCTCACCGGCAGTGAACGGATTGGCCACGAACCGCTCCGACGTCAACCCCGGCCGATCGAGATAGCCCCGCGCCAGCTGAACACCGGCCAGGTACAACTCACCCGCGACACCCACCGGAACCGGCCGAAGAGCCGAGTCCAGCACATACACCTGGGTGTTCCAGACCGGGCGTCCGATGGGGACACTGCTTCTGCTGGTGTCGCTGTCACACGTCCATGCGGTGACCTCGACCGACGCCTCGGTGGGGCCGTAGAGATTGTGAAGCGGAAGGCCCAGTACATTCCGGAACTGCCCGACGATGTCGCTGGAGAGCGCTTCGCCGCTGCAGAACACAGCTCGCAGGCCGGTACGGGCGGCGGCCGGTTCACGGAGGAAGACCTGCAGCAGGGACGGAACAAAGTGCGCGATCGTGACACGTTCGCGTTGGATCAACTCGGCCAGATACCCGGGGTCCCGGTGGCCCGAGGGCTTGGCGACCACCACCGTCGCACCCTGGAGCAGCGGCCAGAAGAACTCCCGTACCGACACATCGAAACCGAACGGGGTTTTCTGCAACACCCGGTCCAAGGCAGTCAAGTTGTAGGTGCCCTGCAGCCATGTCAGCCAGTTGACGATACCCGCATGGGGTACGGACACGCCCTTCGGCCGTCCGGTGGACCCGGAGGTGTAGATGACGTAGGCGGGGTGGGCGGGCAGGAGAGTGGTACGGCGCTCGGCGTCGGTGGGGTCGGTGTCCTCGAAATCCTTGAGTGCGGTGGTGGTCCGGGGGTCGTCGACGGCCAGGTGCGACACCGCTCTGCCGGTGAGGCGGGAGGCCAGGTCCGTGCTGGTGAGCACCAGGAGGGGCCGGGCGTCGGTGAGGAGGTAGGCGATCCGCTCGGCGGGGTAGTCGGGGTCGATGGGTACATACGCACCGCCGGCCTTGACCACCGCGAGGAGGGCGACCACCAGGTCGACGGAGCGGTGCATCATCACCGCGACCGGCGACTCGGGTCCCACACCCTGGTCGATCAGGAACCGGGCGAGGCGGTTGGCCCGCGCGTTGAGGTCCGCATAGGTCACCTCGACGCCCTCGAAGACCACGGCGACCGCGTCCGGGGTGCGGGCGGCCTGGGCCTGGAACAGCTCCGGCAGCGTCGCCGCGGGCACCTCCCGGGCGGTGTCGTTCCACTCCTCGACGACCAGACGCTCCTCGGAGCCGCTCATCAACGTGATCTGGTGTACACGTTCCTCCGCGGTGGAACGCGCCATCCAATTCATCACGTCAAGGAACTGTGCAGCATGCTCATGCACCGCTCCCCGGCTGTAAAGATCCGGATTGGCCTCCGCAACCACGGACACGCTTCCGTCGGATGACCTGTCGTACACCGAAATCGACAGGTCATTGAAATTTATGCCACCAAGCCCGTGCACGCTGCTGGAGGCGTCGCCGAATCGCAGATCGTAGTCAAAGGAGACGATATTGACCAGTAGAGGGTAAAGTCCGCTGCGCCCTACGAGTTTCAGGTCTCTGAGGATGTCCTCGTAGCGGTATCGCTGATGCCGCAAGGCATCTCGCACTCCGCGAGACACCTGCTTCACGAGTTCCCTCACTGTGACCTTCGGCTGCACCGAGAGGCGCAGAGGAACGATATTCGCCGTCATTCCGGGAATGTCCCGCAGTGCAGTTTTTCTGCCCATCACGGGGATCCCGAGAATGATGTCCTCTTGTCCCGTCGCGCGATGCAGGTAGGCAGCGCTCGCAGCTACGGCCAGACCCGAAAGGCTCGTTCCCAGCCGACGTGCGGAGCTTCTTAGTTCCGTAGCGGCGTCGGCAGGGATACGGAGCGTATGCCGTATCAGTTCATGGGGTGTGGTGGAAGGTTCCTGGCCACTCAGGCTGACCGGTTGAGGGCGATCTGAAAGACGCTCCGTCCAGTACTGCCGGTCCAGTTCGAATTCATCGGACGCCCGGTATTCGGCGTCGGCATCCATCAGTACGGAACTCGACGGAGGTCCACTGTCCGCGAGGGATTCGCCGGCCAAAAGTGCCGTGTAGACCGCAGCCACTCGGGAGGCGATCCGGGATCCCGCGAGTCCGTCTGCGATGATGTGGTGAACACGCTGATACCAGAAGAAGAGATCTTCATCCACCTGGAATAGGGCCTGGGTGAAGAGTTCACCACGCCGGAGATCCACTGGACGTCGCATGTCCGCCCGCATCCAGCCCTCCGCGCTGGAACGGGGATCTCCCTCACGGCTCACGTCGATCACGTGAAACAGCCAATCGCTCCGCAGATCAAAATACTGCCGCGGAACCTCGTCTGCGGTTCCCTCGAAGCACAGACCGAAAGAGTCGAATTCTAATACGACTCTTCGCACAGCCGCCTCGAATAAGCCCGCGTCCACCGCCCCATGAATCTCAATGCATTCACCCATGTTGTAGATCGGATTATCCGGATTCAGTTGCTGCGCATGCCATAAACCAAGCTGTCCGGCCATCAGCTCACGACGGCCACCACGCGATCCAGACATTCCCACACCCCGGTCAACGCTCGCGCTCCACACCAGGAGCAACTAAATTAAGCAATTTGACAACAATGTTGATCCACTTGACCCTCTCAAGCCGAACTGGACACTGTCAACCTTCCGAGTGAATTGGGCATTTAACGGGCGTTTGATGTTGCTTTACAGCAGTCGAATCGACCCGTTTTACCCCTTTTGCGGGCACCACTCATAGATTGAAACGGCCGGAATCTCCACACTGGCGCGACCTGTTTGCCTACTTGTACATGCCGCTGCGTACCGACATACATACGCCCTCGATCTGGCATACACACGACTGCGTTGGCCTCTGAATCCCATACCTGCCGGTAGCACCACCAGCCAGAGATTGCCGATTCGAAAGTGCAACCAGTAAAACGTGACGCAGCACGTGTCGCTGTCTCCCCGCCGAACTCGGAAAGCAGCGAGCCGAAGCACACCCAAGACACCGTTGGCCACCGCAAAGCACGCGCTACCACCACACACAGAACTCCCGCCGGAACAAGCCGCCGGGAGCTCCCCACCTCTCACACGCGTCACCAAACAGGGTTGCCGCGTCTGGGCCACAGAGATCACCAGGTCAGCAAGCTGGGATCCGAGCACGTGCGGCGGTGGAGTGTGGTGGAACCGGGAGCGCGCGTACCGACTCGATCTCGACCACCGACCGAGACCCCCTCAAGCGCCTCGGCGAGCGCTGGTCCGGCACAGGCCCCAACCCGCCGGACCGGCGCACCCAGGCCGGCGCCCTGGAATCACTGACAGCCGCCGTAGGACTACGGGGCTCGCGCTGACGCCACGCACACGTCGTCTATCGGTCGAGAACGCGTCGCCGCGCGGAGGACAGCCGGCGAGTCCTGGAGCGCGGTCTCGGAGAGACCCGGATCGGTGGACACCTACCCGCCCGCACGGACGCAGGATCTGCTGGACCTCTGACCACGGGAGCCGTGCGCGTTGGTAGCGTCGGCGTGTGCCGTGCCGGCCGGTGCGGTGTGCCGCTCGACCGGGAGAGATCTGATGTCCCCGACGATTCGCAGGGCCGTGATCCCCGCCGCCGGACTCGGCTCCCGTCTACTGCCGCTCACGAAGGCGACGCCGAAGGAGATGCTCCCGGTCGGCGACAAGCCGGTCATCGAGCACACCGTGCGCGAGCTGGTGGACTCCGGCATCACCGACATCACCATCGTCGTGTCCGGCGGCAAGAGCCTCATCCAGGACCACTTCCGCCCGAACCCCGCCCTCGTCGAACAACTCCGCGAGGACGGCAAGACGAGCTACGCGGACGCCGTGGAGGAGGTCGCGGAGCTCGCCCGCCAGGGCCACATCACCTACCTGGACCAGTACGGCCCGTACGGCAACGGCACCCCGGTGCTGAACGCCGCCCGCGCCTTCGGCAACGAGCCGGTGCTGGTGCTGTGGCCCGACGACGTCTTCGTGGCCGAGGTCCCCCGCGCCCAGCAGCTGATCCGCGCGTACGAGCAGACCGGCTGCCCCGTGCTGGCCCTGATGCCGATGGACCCCACCGACTCCCAGCGCTATGGCGTGCCCATCGTCAAGGAGGACCTCGGGGACGGCCAGCTGCGGATCACCGGCCTGGTCGAGAAGCCCGACCCCAAGGCCGCCCCGTCGTCGTACGCGGCCATCGGCGGTTACGTCGTGACCCCCGGCATCATCGACGAACTGCGCGAGCAGACACGCCGCTGGTACGAGCACAGGACCGGCGAGGTCTATCTGACCGACGCCATCAACGCCTACGCCTCCACCCGCGCGGTGTACGGCCAGGTCATCAAGGGCCGCTGGTACGACACCGGGAACCCGGCCGACTACCTCGTCGCCCAGATGGCGTTCGCCCTCTCCCACCCCGAGTACGGCCCCCTCCTGCGCGGCCTGGTCGCCGGACTCGATGCCGACCCCGCTGTCGAGAACGTGCCGGAACCCAGGATCTAGCCTGCTGTTTTGGCTCTGGTTGACGCCCTCACGGCAGCGGACCGTCCGTCGCCGCGGGCGCGCTGTGGCGGGCGCGGACGATCTCGATCACGGTGTCGGTCGTGCGGTCCAGGTAGCTGCGGCCGTCGGGCAGCAGGACGTCCGGGCTGATGTAGCTGGTCGGCCGAGGTGAGTGGCCGGGTCGAGCCGACGCACGGTGATCTTTCCAGCGCGGTCGGCACGGTTCGAGCCGCTGCGGCGGAACAGCCGCCAACGCTGAGGGAAGATCCAAGTGCCAACTCGCTCGATCCGGTCGCGCGCACTGGTGAGCTGATGCACCTGCTCGCCGTGGGTGAGGTCGTTGGCGCCCTTGTGGAACCCACCGCACGGCACGGGCGCCTCATGCGTTGCACAGCCGGTCGGCGTCATCCGAGCAGTGGCCGTACTGAACAGGCTCAGCGGGTGCGGGAGGTGGCACGGCCGCTCAGCAGACGAAGGTGACATCGGGGAGACTCGCTGAGGGACCGTCCAGAACATGGTCGTTGTGGTCTCGCAGCCAGCGGTCGAAGAACGAGGTGACACAGGTTCGGATCACCGTGACCGCACGGGTGGGGTCGATCGTGCCGATGGTCTCTTCGACGATGTCCTGGCCGAGGCCGGTCTGGGGCATGACTGCCGCGAGATCGGTGTACGTCTGGTGCCGGGAGCCGCGCAGGGTCAGGTCGCGGCGCCATCCGGTGCCGTGCGACCAGAACGCCGCCCATGACGGCTCGGTTCGCGCGTGGTCGCTGCCTTCACGGCCCATCAGGAGGAAGGGGCGGTCCAGGCCGTGGGTGGCAACGGGCGAGAGATTGGTTCCGTTGGGTTCCTGGTTGAACTCCAGGGTGCCGTCCAGGTCGATCCCGGCTCGGATCCGCCGGTCCTCGTACATGCTCTGAGCGGCGGTGAATCCGCCTCCCGACTGGCCGGCCAGGCCGACCCGGTGGGTGTCGAGCACGTCCGACAGCCCGTGCGGCAGCGTGCCGAGCCGATGCACCACGAAGCGGGCGTCGTCGACCCGGGCGCGCAACGTCTTCTCCAGCAGAGCGGGAACAGTGCCCTCACGCTGAGCCCGCGCGAATTCCTCGAGCAGAACCTCGTTCGTCTTGACCGAGCCGTCTGGAAACCGCACGCCTGGAGGCTCGTAGGTGTGGTCGACGGTGACAACGACGTAGCCGTGGCTGGCCAGTTCCTCGGCCAGCACGGTGCCCCAGGAGCGAGGGTCGCCGACACCCGGCGAATACACCACCACCGGCCGACGCCCGCCGCGTGGGTCCGCGGGCGCCTGATGGTAGGCGTGCGTTCGGGTGCCCGCCCAGTCCACCGTGCCCGACGGGATGCGATGCGGCTCCAGGGCATCGAATCGCTCAGCCGCACCGCGCTCCATGTACGGCGCGAGGCGTTGCCATCGGCGTGGTGCGAGAGCCGGATACCAGACACTGATCATCAGCTCGCGGTGACGCACCGACGGCACCCACGGGTCGGGCCGAGTACGGTCCAACAGCCGCAGTGAGACCGTACCGATCGTGCACGGTCCCGTCGGCTCGGGAAGACGGAGCCGGATCGCCGAACGGCGGGCCGGCCGGGACTGGGCCCGGGCGGCAGGCGCACCCGCCAGCGGCGACATCGCCAGAGCAGTTGCTGCCAGAAACTCGCGGCGTGGAAGAGCGAAGGATGACATGCCGTCCATCCTCGACACGACCACCGACGGGGTCACTCGTGCTACCCCCAACTGCCCTGGTTCGGGTTTCCCCCGGATACGTGCCCTTGCCCTGATCGTGCATGGACGGACTCAGGCATGCAGTGTGGGCCGGTAGATGAGCTCTTGGATGTGGCCGTCGAGCGTCCTGTGCTCGATCAGCTCCAGGTCGAAGTCGGCCGCACCCTGGAAGATCGGGGCCAGCCCGCTCTGACCGGTGATCACAGGGAAGAGCGTCACCTGGACGCGGTCGACCAGACCGGCGGCCATCAGCGCCCGGTTCATCGACAGGCTGCCGTGCGAGCGCAACGGCACCTCGGACTCCTCCTTGAGCCGGGCGACGACGTCGACGGCGTCACCGCTCACGACGTTCGCATCCGGCCAGTCGAGAGGTCCCTCCAGTGTGGTCGAGACCACCGTTGCCGGCAGGTTCCTCATCCGCGTGACCCACGGGTCACGCACCTCGGACTCCTCGGTGCTCGATGCCAGCATCTGCGCGAACTCCCGATACGTGTTGGCCCCGAAGACCATCCGCTGCTCCTCGCCGTACAGGCCGAGGCGGTGGTCGAGGAGCTCGGGACCCTGCTTGCCCCAGTAGCCGGTCCAGTCGCCGCCGGCAGCGCCGAAGCCGTCGAGGCTGCAGAAGACGTCGAACGTGTAGGTGACCGTCATGGTGCTCTCCTCAAGTGTGGTGATCGCTTGTGTGGATAGGGACTGGCGACCACGGCGAAACTCATCGCCCTTGGACGGAGCAGAAACCGTGCCAGGGGTCGTCGTCCTGCAGCGCCTCGTCGAGGGCTGCTACGCACTGGGCCAGTTGTTCGGAGAACGCCGCGGCGATCAGCGAGCCGCGCGTCGGGAAGTGCCGGTAGAGGGTGGCGGCACCCACACCTGCTCTGCGCGCGATCGCGCTGGAGGGCACGTCGGTGCCATTGAGTGCGTACGCCTCGCGGGCGGCCTGGAGGAGCCGGGCGCGGTTGTGCCTGGCGTCGGCTCTCTGTCCCGTGGCTCACGTGCCGGAGGCGGTGGAGGGCGGGTTCCGAGACGGTTGAGCAGGCATGTCTCTCACTTAACCACAAACGGAAGAGGTCGTCCGTTTAGCCGGTTGGCGTGATCTGGTGCCGCGGTGCCCCGCAGCCGGCGCTCTGCCGCAGAGGTGAGGGTTGCGAGCCCGCCTTCTGAACGACTTGTCATGTGTACGGAGGTTGTCCGTGTTTGCTGTGCAGTACCACCGCTACGGCGTCCCCGAGGTCCTCGGAGTGGAGGAGGCTGATGAGCCCACGCCGGTCCCGGTCAGGTTCGCATCGCGGTGCGTGCCACCGGTGTCACCCCTGCTGACTCCTACCTGCGCTCAGGGATACTGCAGGACATCGTCTCCCTGGACTTCCCCCACATCCCCGGCCTGGATGCCGCGGGGATCGTCGCCGAGTTGGGCGAGGGGGTGACCGGCACCGCCGTAGGAGACGCGGTCTTCGGTCTCGTCCCCTTCACGGATCTGGGAGGGCCGCGGCCCAGTACGCCGTGTTGGAGGCGTGGGCACCCAAGCCTCGGTCATGGTCTTTCGAGGAAGCCGGTGGCGCCGCGGGCAACATCGACACGGCCACGCGCGTACTGGACGCCTTGGAAGCCACCGAGGGCATGACCTTCCTGATCGATGGTGCCGCAGGAGGCGTCGGCACCATCGCCGCGCAACTCGCCCACGCCCGCGGCCTCTTCGTCATCGGCACCGCGAGCGAACCCAACCACGGCTTCCTCGACCAACTCGGCGTCCTACCGGTCGCCTACGGGCCCGGTCTGGCCGATCGCCTTGCCCCGCCGGCTCCGCACGGTGTCGACGTGGTTCTGGACGCGGCCGGGAAGGGCTCCCTTGCCGAACTGGTGGCCATCGCCGGAGACCCGTACCGCGTCGTGACGATCGCAGACTTCGACGCCGATCGGCACGGAGTGCGGTTCTCCCGCTCCGGAACAGGTGAGCCGACAGGCTGGGCGGGACTTCCGTTGGCGGCCGACCTTGCCGATCACGGCCGCCTCAACGTCCCGCTGCACGCCGTGTTCCCGCTGAAGGAGGCCTCCACAGCGAACGAGGTCAGCGCCAACGGCCACGCGCGCGGCAAGATCGTCATCACCGTGCCCTGACCCGGCGGACGATCCGGCCCGCACCCACTGGACGGCGCTCCCCCGCCGACGCGCTTCGCCCTGCCCGGCCAAATCAGTCGGGATCCAGGTGAGCCGTCCCAAGTTCCGGGGACAGCCGGGCCGGATCCACTTCCGTCACGGCGGTCTTCGCGTCCAGTTCCCAACCCTTCCCGTACGCCGCGGCGAAGGCTTCCTCGCCCAGCGCGGCCCGCCCCCGGCGGGTGAGGTGGCGAACCTGGCGATCGGTGCGGTCGTGGGCGCCGCGCAGCCGGGAGGCGGCGCCGAGCAGGACGGCGGTCTCGTGGTGCCGACCGTGCGCCTCGGCGAGCGCGGCCGTGTTGACCGCGACCAGCGACAGGATCGGCAGGTCCCGGGTCTCCAGCGCCGCCGCGTACGCCTTCGCCAGCGCCCTCGCCGCACCGGCCAAGTCGCCCGTCACCAGGCAGAGCGAGGCGCGTGCGCTGCCGACCAGCGTCCGCCCGTGGTCACCGGGGAACGGGGGGTCGCCGTGCAGGCCCCTTTCAGCTCTGTCGAGCAGTTCCCGTGCCCGGTCCAGGTCGCCGAGCCGCACCCACAGGACGGCCTCCCACGCGTCGACCAGAAGCAGCATCTCCCGCGAGTCAGCGCGCAGCGCCCGCTCCCGGGCAGAGTCGATCATCGCGATCACCAGGTCTGTATCGCCGCGCCGCAGGTGCAGGTCGATCCAGCGCAGGTCGCCGAACACCTCGTCGCCGAGGCTGAGCGAGCCGAACTCACCTGCCAGCGACCGGGCTTCGCGCAGGTCGGCCAACGCGCCGTCGAGGTCGTCGTCGTACTGCCTCAACTGGGCACGCAACGGCAGCACGTTGGCCTGGCCCCAGCGGTCGCCGACCTGCCAGAAACAGACCAGGGCCGCTTCGACGTCGGTGCGCATCCCGTCGAGCTCGCCCGCGTTCTCGGCGAACTGGGCCCGGAACATGCGGGCCAGCCCGGACAGCCACACGTCGTCGCTGTCGGCCAGGCGCTCGACAAGCGCGGGCGTGGTCCTCTCCCCCTGCAGGAACGCCAGCGGGAGCGCGGCGAGCGCGCCGTACGGGCCGGGCAGCTCCGGGTACGAGAGCAACCGGTCGGCCAGCTCTCGCAGCTCGGCCTGGTCGCCGCTGGCGGCATCATCAGCGGTTGTCCCCTGCCAGGCGTCGACCTGGTTGAGCAGGCGGATCGCGCGGGCGCAGTCTCGGTCGGGCGTCGGCTCTCCGCCTGGCACCGACAGAGCCTCGCCCAGCCAGTAGGCCGCGTCGGACTGCCGGTCGAACATCTGCCAGTACCAGGTCAGGTTCAGGGCGAGGGCGACCGCACCGGGAGCGTCACCGGTGTCGCACCGCCGACGCAGGGCCGCGAGCGTGTTGTCGTACTCGGTGCCGATGACTCGTATGGCCGCGAGCTGGCCGGACCCACGCAGCTGCGGGTCGTGGCGGGCCATCAGCTCGGCGAAGTGGCCGGCGGCCAGATCGCGTGCGGTGCCGAGGTCGCCCATCTCGGTCAAGCGGTCGGTGCCGTACTCGCGCAGCGTCTCCAGCATGCGGTAGCGGCCCGGGGCGGACGCGAGCTGCAGCAGCGAGCGGTCGACCAGGCCGGCGAGCAGCTCGGGGATTTCGGCGGCCGGCACTGCGGTGTCGGCGCAGACCGCGGTGGCCGAGGCGGGCGTGACGCCGCCGGGCAGGATCGAAATGCGTTCGGCGACCGTACGTTCGTGCACGCTCAGCAGGTCCCAGCTCCAGGCGATGACCGCGCGCAATGTGCGGTGCCGGGGCAGCGCGGTGCGGTTGCCGGTGCTGAGCAGCCGGAACCGGTCGGAGAGCCCGTCGGCGAGTTCGGGCAGGGACAGCGTCCGCAGTCGGGCCGCGGCCAGTTCGAGTGCCAGTGGCATGCCGTCCAGGCTGCGGACCACCCGCCGGATCTCGGGCAGTGTCGTCTCGTCGGCCTCGAAGCCGGGGCGTACGGCCGCGGCTCGCTCGCTGAACAGGCGTACCGATGCCGCCCGTCGGGCCTGTTCGACGCCGTCGTCCGGGCCGGGCAGGGCGAGCGGGCCGAGAGGCACGAGTGACTCGCCGTCGACCGCGAGGGGTTCGCGGCTGGTGGCGAGCACGCGCAGCCCGGCGCAGCGGGACAGCAGTGCCGCGACCAGGTGGGCCACGGCGTCGATCAGGTGCTCGCAGTTGTCGACCAGCAACAGGCTCTCCCGGCCGCCGAGTTGGTCGACGAGTACGTCCAGTTCGTCGCCCTCCACTCGCGTCCGGGCCTCGAACATCACGCCGCCGCGCAGCCCGATCCCGGCGAGCAGGGCCGCGCCGACCTTGGCCGGCTCGGTCACCGAGGCGAGATCGATCATCCACGCGCCGTCGCGGTACTCGTGGCGGTGGTGGCGGGCGGCCTCGACGGCGAGCCGGGTCTTGCCGGCGCCGCCGGGACCGAGCACGGTGACCAGGCGCCCGGCGGCGAGCAGCGTGTCGATCCTGGCGAGGTCGTCGTCGCGCCCGATGAAGCTGGTCAACGGGGCGGGCAGGTTGCTCGGCCTGGTCTGCCAGGCGTCGGTGTCCGGGGCGGGCCGCTCCGCGCGCAGCAGGCTCAGGTGGCGCTCGCGCAGGGCGGCGCCCGGGTCGGTGCCGAGGTCGCCGGCCAGACTTTCGCGGATCCGCTCGTACAGGGCCAGGGCATCGGCCTGGCGACCTTGGGCGGCGAGCGCGTCCATGAGCAGCGCGGCCGCCCGCTCGTGGACGGGGTGCTCGGCGAGCAGTGCGGTCAGGCGGGCGGCGGCCGCATCGGCGCGGCCGAGGGACAGTTCGGCGTCGGCGAGGTCGGCGACCGCCTCGACCGAGGCGTGGGCCAGCCGGGTCGCGGTGGCAGGCGCCACCGCGACGATGAGCGAGGGCTCAGCGCCGGGACGGTCGCCCCACAGCGCCACGGCTTCGCCGAGTACGGCCGCCGCGGCGCTGGGGTCGCCGGCGCGCAGGCGGTCACGGCCGGTGGCGGCGAGTCGCTCGAACCGCAGTGCGTCCACGTCGGCCGCGTCCACGTCCAGCCGGTAGCCGCCCGCGATCTGCGCGACACAGTCGGCCGAGCCGAAGGTCCGGCGCAGCCGCGAGACAAGGGCCTGCAGAGCGTGGGCGGGGCCGGCCGGCGGATCCTCGGCCCAGATCGCGTCCACCAGGACGCCTTGCGGGACCGTACGACCGCCGGCGAGCGCCAGCCGCACGGCCAGACCCTGCAACCGCGCGCCGGCAACGGGCAGGACAGTGTCGCCGCGAGACGCCTGAAAGGCGCCGAGCAGCGTGATGCGAAGCCGCGCATCCCCATCCATCCCCCGATCTTCGCGCGGGCACCCTCGATCCCCAAATCAGGACAGCGGTGCCTGACTTCCCTGTCCACGCCAGTACCGGAAGGCACCGGACGGGAGTGTCAGCGCCATGTGCCCCCATGTCAGCGCCGTGTGTGCCCCGTGTGAGCGGCTGGCGTCAGTCTTTGCGTGCCTCGGACAGCAGAGGCTTCGGAAGGGGAGTTTCGTGCATGACGTAGTGATTGTGGGCGCCGGCCCGGTTGGTCTTTTCCTTGCCTGCGAGCTTGGCCTCGCGGGCTGCTCTGTCCTGGTGCTCGAGCGGGCGCCGGAACTCCGCTCCCCGTGGAAGGCGGACCCGCTCGGGATGCGGGGCCTGTCCGCCGCGTCGGTCGAGGCGTTCTACCGCCGCGAGATGCTTCACCCGCTGCTGAGAGCGTCGGGCGTCCACGACGGTCCCGCCGCGAACCCCGACACGGACGAGCCGTCACCACCTCGGGGCGTGGGCCACTTCGCAGGCATGATGCTCGATCCGGCCCAGGTCGACGTCACTGCCCTGCCGTTCCGGCTTGCCGGCCCGGCATCGGAGGGAGTGATGACGAGCCTCGAAGCCGTCGAGACGGTGCTGTCCGAGCGGGCGTCCAAGCTCGGCGTGGAGGTCAGGCGGGGCGTCACGGTCTCAGCCGTCGCGCAGGACGGCGAGAGCGTGGTCGTGCAAGCAGGCTGGCACGAGTACGCCGCGCGCTGGGTCGTCGGCTGCGACGGTGGACGCAGCACGGTGCGTGGGCTCGCGGGCTTCGAATTCGTCGGCACCGAGCCGCAGTTCACCGGCTACGTCCTGCTCGCGCCCATCGCCGATCCCGAGAAGCTGCACCCCGGGTTCAACCTGACGCCGACAGGCATGTACCTCCGGACGCCCGCGGAGGAGTACATCGGCATGCTGGAGTTCGACGGCGGCGCGTTCGACCGCTCGCAGCGGCCGACTCGCGAACATCTCCAGGCAGTTCTGCGCCGTGTGTCCGGCACCGACGTGACGCTGACCGACGTCCATCTCGCTTCGAGCTTCACCGATCGGGCGATGCAGACGACGACGTACCGGCAGGGGCGCGTCCTGCTCGCGGGCGACTCCGCTCACATCCACTCCCCCCTTGGCGCGCAGGGACTCAATCTCGGCCTCGGCGACGCCATGAACCTGGGATGGAAGCTCGCGGCGACCGTGCACGGGCACGCACCGGACGGGCTTCTCGACACCTACACCCGCGAGCGCCATCCGATCGGCGCGGGCGTGCTCGACTGGACGCGCGCCCAGGCCGCGGCCATGAAGCCGGACCCGCATGCCCAGGCGGTCCAAGGAGTGCTGCGCGACCTGCTCGGGACCCGAGACGGAACGACCTACGTGTTCAAGAAGACATCGGGATCGTCGAACCGCTACGACCTCGGCAGTGAGCACCCGCTGGTCGGCCGCAACGCCCCGGACCTCCGTCTCGAGGACGGCACTCGGCTCGGCGACCTGATGCAGGACGGGCGAGGCGTCGCGCTCAACTTCAGCATCGCCCGATCCCTACACGGTTCGGCGATGGGATGGGAGAGCCGGATCCGGTACGTGGCCGGTCCGGCGCGGAACGACCTCGGGCTGGGTGCCGTGCTGGTCCGACCTGACGGCACCGTCGCCTGGGCAGGTGATCGTGACCCTGACCGTGAAGCGTTCGAGCAGGCCGCCGGCCATTGGTTCGGCGCACCGCAAGTCTGAACCAGCCACCCCGACAACCGAGTTACAGGAGCACACATGACAATCACCATCCGCCCGGGAAGCACAGTGATGTTCGCCGGCGATTCGATCACCGACTGCCAACGGCTGGAGAGCGAGGAGCATCTTGGGTTCGGCTATCCGCTGCGCGTCGCGGGCGAGTGGGGATTCCGGCACCCGGACCGGGACGTGACGTGGCTGAACTCCGGCATCGCGGGCGACAAGGTGATGGACCTCGAAGCCCGCTGGCAGGCGGACGTCCTCGACGCGCGCCCGGACGTGGTGTCGATCCTCGTCGGCGGAAACGATGTCGGCTGGCACTCGTACGACCCGGACGGCTACGTGATCCCCGCGGAGGACTTCGCGGCAGGGTACGACCGCCTGCTCGCGCCCCTGGCCGAGGCCGGCGTCGATCTGATCCTCGTCGAGCCGTTCCTGCTGCCGATTCGCGGCGTTGTCGAGGTCGGCGACATGCACCTCGGCGAAGAGGTCCGAAGGGAGTGGCGGGCCGACCTGGACCCGAAGATCCAGGTCGTGCGCGAGCTGGCCCGCAAGTACGGCGCGCATCTGCTCGCCGCCGACGGCATGTTCGCCGAGCTCGCCGCGACGACCGGACCGGAGTACTGGGCCGCGGACGGCGTGCACCCGACGCCGGCCGGTCACGCCGCACTCGCGGCGGCCTGGCTGCGGCTGGTCGCGTGACCGGGCCTCGCGATCGCCCGCGACGGCGGTGGCACCGGGGACACCAGCCACACCGGTGACCGCGAGGAGCTTCACCGACCGGGACGTCGACGATGCGGCGGACGGAGGTAGTCAGTTCTCGCCGAAGTCCTTCGTCTTGATGAAGCGGTGGTCCGTTTTCGACGGTCCGTCCTTCGTTCCGCGCAGGATCCAGTAACCGGCGTCCTTGCGGGGCTTGTTGAAGCCGAACGTGCCGATGAGCAGCTCGTCGCGGCCATCGGTGTCGAGGTCGGCGATGTGCAGGTCCCAGCCGAAGAAGTCGCGGTCCCCTTCGTGCTCCGGGGAACCGCCGAGGCCGATCGTGTACCGGTCGATCTTGACGGTACGGGCCGGGTCGAGCCCGTCCTTGCCGCCGAGGACCACCGCCACCTCGCCGATGCGGCGATCGACGCCCGGCGACTGGGTGGCGATGTCGTCGTAGCCGTCGCCGTTGACATCGCCGACCGCGGCGGCGCTGACGACACCCAGCTTCCCCAGATCGCCGGCGGCCCTGCCCCGGCCCGGGCCCTCACCGCTTCCGTAGACGGCGACGGCTTCGCTGAAGCCCACCTGGGCGAGGATGTCGGCGTGTCCGTCGCCGTCGAAGTCCCCGGCGGCCACGGGCTTGCCGACGGGGGCCTGGCTGTCGGCCTGGTTCGTGATGCCGGGTACGGCCCCCGCGGGCTTCAGTCCCTGGGGCGTACCCCGGTAGAACACGGCGTCGATGACGTCTTCCGGCATGTCGTCGTCCTCGAAGCGGACATCCTCCTCGTCGTACTCGGACTTGGCGACCAGGTCGTCCCGGCCGTCGCCGTCGAAGTCGCCGACGACGGCGTGGGCCACGGACACCCACCCCTGTTGGCCCACATCGATGGTCGAAGTGGTGCGGGGCGCCCCGCCGTCACGGCTGAGCGGGCCGTACAGGACGGTGGCGGGCTGCGGCTTGCGGTCGTACTCGCTGCCGGGCTCCGCGAGGGTCAGCAGGTCCAGAGCCCCGTCGCCGTCGAAGTCCCCTGCTGCGGTGGCCGGGAGGACGTCGGCGGGCAGCTTGGTGACTCCCGCGAGGCCGTCGGGGTCGCCCCACACAATGCGCTGGTCGGGCGTGTACTTCCCGCTGGGGTGGCTCAGCAGGTTGCGTACGACGACATCGGCGTGGCCGTCGTCATCGAGATCCCCGGTGAACTGGGTCGACCGGTCGTAGGTGATCGGCGAGCTGGTGACCCGGGGGTCGGGCTTGGCGTAGCGCTCCGCGAGGCGGAAGGCATCGCCCGGCTTCGGGCCGCCGGGTGCGGCGAGGACGACGAAGCGGTTGTTGTGCCAGTCGCCCCCCGGCTTGGGCTCCTTGTACCAGCCGTTGACGACCGCGTCCGGGTGCCCGTCGCCGTTCACGTCGTCCCGGTTGACCTCGCCGTCGTCCCGCTGGGCGGGGGAAGGGGGCACCGGCGCCGACTTCCCGTCATCGCCCGAGCAGCCCGCGAACAGCAGGGTCGTCACGCAGAGGCAGACCAGGGCGACAGCAGGGCGGCGGGTACGGCGGCGGGGCATGGCGCAAGTCTGCGAGACGCAGCTCACGGGCCCGTAACGACGGGGTCAGGGTCGGATTCCGGTCAGGAACAGAACCGTCGGCGCAGCACTGACGTCAGGGGGCGGTGAACGCGTCAGCGGTCACGTCGCGTTCGAGGCTCGCCCCCTGGAAGCCGTACGTACCGATGTCCGAGACCTTGATCAGGAGGCAGTAGTGGTCGACCGCGCCCAGGGTGTCTGCCACTTGGTGGTAGTTCCTTCTGAGGAAGTGGATCGCGGCCTGGTTGGCCAGGGAGCTCTGGCCACAGACCAGCATGACCGGACGAGTCGCCTGCGGTGGCCTGAACTTGGCCACCAGGGCGTACTCCACCTCGTTCTTCCGGTAGGGGTAGCGTCGGCCGCCGACGTCGAACGCCACCGACTCCGGACCTTGACCGTACGGCTGGATGCTGACGCCGGGCAGGTGGGCCGCGAGGTGGCCGCCCGTGCGGAGGTTGGCCTCGCCGAGCGGACCGCCGATACAGAACTCCGTACGGTCGTTGTTGATGCCGCGGAAGTCCTCGCTGGACTCGGTCTCGACGTCACAGCCGAGTTGGCCGGCCAGGGTCGCGACCTCGATCATGGCGCGGATTTCCTTGTGCGTGGTGACGCCCCGCGTGTTGTGTTTGTTGCCGATGACGATGAAGCAGGTCTCCCCCGGGACGAGGCCGAAGAAGTCCGCTTTGCGGCGCAGCCGGCCGGTGCGCTTGCCGCGCTCCCAGAGCCAGACGAACCCACCACCGATGAGGCTGGTCACCAGACCGACCAGCACATTGACGACTACGGAAAAGATCGCCGCCCCCTCAGGCCCCCGCCGCGCACAGCAGTTCCGCGCGCATCGAACGCCTGATCCTCCATGACGGGCCCTGCCTGTGACAACCGGATCCTGCCCGAACGACGGATGGTGAAGAGTGTGGGGCATGGAGTTCTTCTGCTACCACCGCGATCGGCCCAACTCCGTGGCTCTGCGTCACGAGTTGCTGGAGGAGCACTGGTCCTACATGGACCGGTTCGACAAGGAGATGATCGCCCGCGGCCCGACCCTCACCGGGGACGACGCACCCACCGGCAGCGTGCACATCGTGGACCTGCCGGAACTTGCCGCCGCCCGCGCGTTCGCCTTTGACGAGCCCGGCTACCAGGCCGGTGTGTACCGGGACGTGCTGCTGCGCCGGTGGCGCAACCTGCTGGGGCGCACCATGTGGGACTTCCCCGGTGGCAGGACCGGCGGCAACCGGTACCTGGTGCTCGGCCTTGGCTCGGGGCAGGGCGCCGACCTCGCCGTACCGCAGGACCGGGATGACGAACTCATCGCGTACGGGCCGCTGTTGTCCGACGACGGCACCACCTGGCTGGGTACGGCGGTGCTGCTCCGGGCACCGGACCCGGACACGGCCCGCACCGTCCTGACCCCGGGCCCGTACGCCGGCATCGAGGTCCACAACTGGCAGTTCGGCGGACGGTCGTAGCGAACTGAGCACGCGGCGAAAGGCGTCGAGGCGCACTGGCGCACTCAATCCCCAAAGGGCCCTCGACACAACGGAGTTGGGGCCTCACCATGGTGCCCCATCGGTCCCGTCGACGGATGGGGCACGCCGCACTGGGGGTGGCTGTGGGGTACGAACGATTGCCGCGCGAGTACCGGATGAGACGGTCCCGGATGCATGTGTTCCTCTGGGTGATCGTCGTGGGCACACTGAGTGTGTTGGTGGCCCTGTGGGGCGCCGAGGTACCCGCCTCGTTCAGTTGTCCCATCCTCGCGGCGTGGGTGGCTCTGATGGGGTGGCTCTTCTATGCCACGTTGCACTGTTCGACCATCGCGGACATCAAGGCACTCCATGTACGCGGCATGGTGAAGCGCCGACGGTTGGCATGGGAGGACATCCAGGACATCAGGGCCGAGGTCAACCCGGCATCGGCCATGCAGAGCGGTGCGCCCAACGTGCTCGTGCACGCCTACGGCCGGGACGGCGCCAAGGTGCTGTTGCCGTTCGTCGACGACCTTCATGTGAACGTGGAGCGCGAAGTCGGGCTGCTGCTCGACTCATGGGTGGAACTGCGCGGCGAGGACTGGGCGCCCGACCCGCATGCCGCGGTCCTCATCGACCGACGCGATGCACGTCAGGCGGCCCTCATGATGGGGTTCGCCGCCGTGATGATGGCGTTCATCCCGCTGACCGTGCTGATGCTGCTGCCCCTCTTCGTCGACATGCCGGAGTGGCTGGAGTCGTTCCTGAACCCCTTCACGGTCATGGGGGTGGGAGCGCCCCTGATCTTCGCGCTGACCGCGATCGCCTCGTACCGCAGCCGTCGGCCCAGCGGCTGACGGTCGCGGCCGAGGCCGAGGCCGAGGCCCGCGGTCAGGGCCCGCGGCCAGGGCGCGGGTGCGGGTGCGAGCGGGTGCGAGTGCGGCTACAGCCTCTCGGTCAGAAACGGCAGGACTACGTCGGCCACCTCGTCAGGTACCTCCTCGGCGAGGTCATGGCCGGCGTTGAAGACGTGACCGGTGACGTCATGGGCCATGAACCGCATCTGCGCTTCGTTCCGGTCGCCGATGAACGCCGAGCCTCCGAGCGCCAGCACCGGGATGTCCAGCTTCCGCTGTGATGCCTGCCGGTTCTGCTCTGCATCGACGAGCATCGCGCGGTAGATCGCCAGCATCGCGCGGATGCCGCCGGGCATGGAGTAACACCGCACGTATTCGTCGACCGCGTCAGGGGTGGCGGTGTCGGGGTGGCTGCGCTCGTACTTGATCATGTAGGTGATCAGTTCGCGTTCGTGCCCGGCTATCAGCATCTCGGGTACGTCCGGCTGGAAGTAGAAACCCAGATGCCACAGGTGCATTCCGCTGGAGACGTTCTCGTGGGTGAGTGCGGTGTGGTCCTCGAAGCCGAATCCGGGGAACAACGCCTCGCAGAACACAAGGGCGTTGACGTGATCGCGGTGCCGGGCCGCGAGTTGGTAGCCGATCACCGCTCCCCAGTCCTCCCCCATCACGCTGTAGGACGCGTGTCCGAGGTGGGCCATCAGCTCGGCGATGTCGTCGCTCATCGTCGCGCTGTCGTATCCGTCCGCGGGACGGGCGGAGTCACCAAGGCCACGGAGGTCCGGTACGACGACGGTGTACTGGGCCGTCAGCTTCGGGACGAGGTGCCGCCAGTGGTAGCCCGTCTTGGGCACGCCGTGCAGCAGCACCACCGCCGGCCCGGAACCGGCTGTGCGGTAGTGCAGACTCGTTCCGTTGACGGTGGCACGGCCTGTGCGCACTGGGTTTGCGTGATGGTCGACGATCATACTTCTTCTCAACTTTCCTGAGGGGCTTGGCAGTTCGGGCGCCTGAGAGTGCGTTCTGGTCCTGCCGGACTGTGCCCTGGTGAGGCGATGAGGGCCGGTGTCTGTCTCAGCCGCGTGATCAGCGCGTCTCCGGCGGGCTGTCCTGCCGCTCGGTGACGTCGTGGTCCGGCAGGTCGACGATGAGGCGGCCCGGTCCGTTCGTGCCCGCGGCTGCCGGGCCGACATGACGGCCGGCGGGGCGCAGGCCGACATTGTCCGGGTAGAGGCGGCCGAGCAGTGCCAGGGCAACGAGGTTGTCCTGGCCGGTGGCTTCCAGGGTGACGTCGCCGTCCTGCGTCCACAGCAGACCGGGGGCACGTAGTGCGGTCCACAGGTCGGCGCTCCGGGTGCTGCCGGCAGTCGTGGCGCCTGTGGCGGCGGTCTGGTGGGAGAAGCGGTGGGCGAAGCGGTGGCCGCGCAGTGCCTGGCCGAGGTCGAGGTGTGCGGTGGTGCCGTCGTGGGTCACGGCGATGCGGGCGGTGCGGGTGCCGTCGACGACCGGTCTTACGACTACGCGGCCGGCTACTGGCCCCTGTGCCGCGGTGGCGGGCGGCAGGTGTTCGATGAGCGTGCGGGGTGCGGCGTAGTAGTCCTGCATTTCGGCGACGTACGTGATCGTGTCGTCTGCGGCGGGGCCGGGTCGCCAGGTCAGCAGGTGGCGGGGCGCGGTGAGAGGCGGTGTGCCGACGACTGCTGGCAGGACGGTGCCGCCGCCGTGGTCGAAGCCGTAGCCGGCCGGGCCCGAGGTACCGGTGACCGCATGGCGGGCGAAGTCCACGATGCTGGTGTGCCGGATCTGGCGGACCAGGAGTTCGGTGAGGAAGCTGTCGCGGGCCGACTCGATGTGCCGCAGCCCGGTCGGGGTGACCAGGAGCGGAGCGTCCTGCCAGTTGGTGAAGGGCAGTAGGGCGTCGCGGAGCAGGACCATCTGGTGCAGCCACTCGTTGTAGAGCTGCATCGCGACCGGTCCGCCGCGGCTGCCCAGGAGCAGGTCGGCCGCGCGGTGGGTGAGCAGATGCCCGTCGCAGTGGCTGCGGACCACCATGGGGCCAGCGGGCAGCGGTATCCGATGGGTGAGCAGCCGGTCCAGGGCCGCGGTCGCCCAGGAGGCGATCTCCCGGCCGATCTTCTCGGCCTGCGTGCCCAGTTCGCGGGCTGCCGAAGCGCTGTCGGGGCCTACGGCCAGGGGCAATGAGGTCTCGCGCGTACCGAGGCCGAGCGTCGCGTGGATCTGGTCCTCCAGGACCTCACGGTCGATGCCGTGCAGGGCATCGATGACGCCCTGCAGCAGCGGCTCGGCACCGGTGAAGAACTGACGGGCTCTCATCGTGCGGGTTGCCGGGAAGGTGTTCCACCGGGAGCCGCCGAGGGCGGGTGCGGTCGAGGTCTGCGCGGGGGGCATGGGTCCTCCGATGTGGTCGGTGAGCGGCATGTGCTCTCGTCGGCGTCGGTGACTTCGCGGACGCCGGTACATTTTGTGGATCGTGCGATACAGATTGAAGGCATGAAAAAATCAGCCGAGGGCGGCCAGCGCGACCTCCACGAGGGGTTCCAGGGCACGGACGTCGGGTGTGATCTTCGAGGAGACGAGCAGACCGTTGAGGAAGGTGACCAGGAAGGCGGCCAGGGCCTGCGGGTCGCTGGTCGTCGAGATCTCACCCCGTTCCGCCGCCACACTCAGCACGTCGGCGAGCGCACGCTGACTGGCGTCCTGCACGTCACGCACGGTACGACGGATGGTCGGGTCCCCCGGCAGGCGCTCACAGACGGCATTGACCAGCAGGCAGCCCCGGCCGTCGTGTCCGACCGCGATCCGGACACGCTCGACCAGCATCGTACGGATCGCCGACCGGGCGTCCGCCCCCTCGTCGAGGCTGCGCAGGGCGGCCGCCGCGAGGGTGGCGCGGTAGTGCTCCAGCGCGGCCCGGTACAGGCCGTCCTTGTCTCCGAACGCCGCATACAGGGACCCCTGACCGATCCCGAGATGCCCGGTCAGATCACGTACAGAGGTCGCCTCGTATCCGCGCGTCCAGAACAGCTCCATCGCGCGGCTCACCGCCGCCTCGGTGTCGAACTCCCGGGTCCTTGCCATGCACTCACACTAACCTATCTGGATCGCTCGCTCAAGAAAGTGGTGCGGCGGCCACGACCCACCACGGCGTCCGGCTGCGCGGCGCGTGCCCGCCGAGTCCCTCTTCGCGCTCCCGCGAATGGCGTAACCGTCGTTGGGCCCGCGCTCACCATGATCAATAACCTGACGTCCGGCGCGTGATCTCGCGTCCGTCGGACACAGAAGGCGAGCGACCCTCAGTGAAACTCCCGATGCTGCAGCGCATGGCCTGGCTCACCGCGGCGACGGTCCTGCTGACCACACTCGGCACTGCCCCGGCCGGGGCGGACAGCGCATGGCAGAAGGTGGGCGGCGACGTCCGCAGCGGTGTCAGCGGCCTCGCGTACGAGGGCCGTGCCTCGGACGGATCATGGGTGGACGTGCTGGCCGTGCACGACAACAAAGGGGCCGGGCAGAAGCGTCTCTCCCGGATCACCCACTGGGAGGGCGCCGACGGCATCTCCCCGATCACCTGGGACAGGCCGGAACCCGTCGACCTGGAAGCCATCGAAGCCATCCCCGGGATGCCGGGTGAATACCTGGCGCTCACCAGCCGCGGCATCGTCCACCGCCTGAAGGTCGCCGGCCCCAAGGCGACGGTCGTCGACTACTCACCGCTGCCGGCGATCGGCGAGGGCGACGACTTCGAGAGCTTCGCGCTCGTCGCCCAGAACGGGAAACTCGCCGTCCTGTGGGCGGACCGTGGAGCCGGCGCGGATCGTCCCGCCACGCTCTACGCGGCACCCCTGACGTTCGCTCCGTGGGGTCAGCCGCAGTTCGGCACCGTGACGCGCCGGGCCTACCGGGCCGCGTATCCGACCGGTGACGGCACCCGGCACATCTCCGACATCTCGGTGACGGACTCCGGCCGGATCATTGTGAGTTCGGCGGCCGACGCCGGTGACGACGGCCCGTTCGACTCCGCGGTGAGCGATGCGGGCCGGGTGAGCGTGTCGGCTGCCGGCCGGGTTCGGGTCACGCTCGCGGCCTCCCCGGACGTCCTCGGAACATTCCCCAAGTACAAGATCGAGGCAGTCGAGTGCCTGCCCGGTTCCACCGACGCCCTCCTCGGCACCGACGACGAGAACCTCGGCGGATACGTACGGACCATGCCCTTCTGCGAGGCCTGACCCCGGCCGCCGAACACAACTGCCGCCCGCTCCCGGTGCGATCAGCGAGCCGCAGCAGGCTGCGGGTTCCGTGACGACGCACCGGGAGGAGCGACCCCGTCAGGTCACTTGTGCGTCACCGTGACTCCGTACAGGGCGACCTGTCCGTAGTTCGAGGTGTCGCACGGCGAGGAGTTGTTGCAGTTCGCCTGGGTGTAGGCGCCCGCCTTGTAGTAGCCGCTGCCGAACGCGCCGTCGACGGTGGCCTTGAGGGCGCCGTTGTAGTAGACGTCCACCTTCCCGTCGTGGGCCACGAACTTCCCCTGGAAGCGGGTACCGAGCTGGTAGTTGGAGGTCACCAGCTTGTAGTGGATGGTGTTGTACGAGGTGATGTACAGCGAGGTCCCTTCGAGGCGGAACGAGGTGACGTCGCTCGACGAGTCATGTATCTGCCCCGCCCATCACGTGTGGCTTGGTCTTGGGGAGGTGGGTGATCGCCTGGTCGACGACCATGGTGTGGGTGCCCGACGCGGACGGCCAGCTCTTCGTCGCCGACCCATCGGCGGACATCTCGCGCAACTCCGACCGCGGGTATCCGCTGTTGCTGGTGGTGGCGCCGTTGACCGCGGCCCGCAGCAGGATCGCCTTACATTCCGAAGTGGTCGTGAACCAGGGGGCGTTGTTGTAGGTCTTCAGAGCGGGCTGCTTGATCTCCTGCGGGGAGCCGGAGCTGGTGGGGAGGGGCAGCTGAAGCTTCCAGCCGGTGCTCAGGCCGATGGCCGAGGCCGGTGCGGGACAGGCTGCGGCACCCGAAGAATCGGCCGACGCACTCTGCAACGGGGCCAGCAGGCCGACGGCGAGTGCGGGCGCCGCGAGCAGGCGCAGAGCCCGGCGGTGAGAAGTGGGCGAAGGCGATTGACGTTCCATGAGCGGCTCCTTCATGTCTGGGCCACGACGGGCCCGTGGGGGGACTTGGGCGTACGTGCGGGGAGTACTTGGGGGTACTTGGCCGGCCTGACATGCCCGCGGCTCAGCAGGCGAGTTCTCGTACGATCCCTTCGTCGATGCCGATACCGAGGCCTGGGCCCGACGGCACCTCGGCCACCCCTGCGCGCACCTGGATGGCGGAGCCGGTGGCGTAGGGAGACTGCAGGAACTGCCGGCCGTTGAGGTCGGCGGGGGCGATGAGGTCGTGGGCGGCGAACAGGTGCAGTGACGCGGCGAGGCCGATGTCGGACTCGGTCAGCCCCGAGCCCATCAGCGCCACACCGCAGTCCTCGGCGAGCTGGCACTGGCGCAGTGCCAGGGTGAGCCCGGCGCAGCGCTGCACCTTGGCCACGGCGATGCCGATGGCTCCCCTGCGGACGAACGAGGCGAGGTCGGTGGGGTGCCGCAGGCTCTCGTCCACGGCGATCGGAACCGGGCTGAGGTCACGCAGCCGGCGAAGTCCCTCGATGTCGTTGGCGGGCAGGGGCTGTTCGAGCGCCGCGATGTCGAGCGGTGCGAGCAGCCGGGCGAGGCGGAGCGCGGAGTCCTGGGTGCCGGCCTGGTTGGCGTCGACGATCAGGCGGGCGTCGGGGCGGCCTCACGTACGGCCGCCACTCGGGCGACTTCTCCGGTCTCGTCCTGTCCGGGCACGAGCCCCGTCTTGATCTTGAAGTGGCGATATCCGTGGGCCTGCCCCTCGGCGACCGATTCGGCCAGGGCACCCGCGTCGTCTCCGGTGGCGATCCAGCAGCGGTCGACGGTGTCGTGGCGACGCCTGCCCCACAACTCGCCGAGGCTCACGCCGCGGGAGCGGGCCAGTGCGTCGTGCCAGGCGACGTCCAGGGCGGCACGGGCCAGCGGCATCCCGGTGGACCAGCCGCGCCGGATGGTGCGATCGCAGGCGACCACCAGCCCGTCGAGGTCCCACAGCGGCAGGCCGGTCGCGGCGGGCGCCAGGTAGTGCGTCAGGGTCGAGACGATGGACTCGGTGGTCTCGTACGTCCAGGAGGGGATCGGTGTCGCCTCGCCCCAGCCGGTGCTTCCGTCCGAGGCCGTGACCTTGACGAGCACGCGGATGGGGGGTCGCCCTCGGGCGGTCACGCCGCCGCCCGCGACCGCGAAGTCCCGCAGCGTCGGCAGGGCGACCGTGATCGTCTCCACGCGCTCGACGGTCACGGCGGGTCGCGTGTCGGGTGATCCGGTCAGAACCATAGCGACTTGTCCACTACGTTGATCAACGGCCGCCCGTCGGCGAACCGTTGTGCGTTCTCCGCCAGCACCTCGAACCGGCGCTCAGCGGCGTGCGGCCCGGCTCCGGCCACGTGCGGAGTGATCAGTGCCTTGGGGTGGCGCCAGAGCGGGTGGTCCGGCGGCAGCGGCTCCAGTTCCATGACGTCGAGGGCGGCGCCCCGCAGGCGCCCCGCGTCCAGGGCCGCGACGAGGTCGTCGAGGCGGACGGTGGGGCCGCGGCCCACGTTGATGAGGCAGGCCCCATCTTTCATGGACGCCAGCCGGCCGGCGTCCATCAGCCCCTCCGTCTCAGGGGTGTGGGGCACGGTCAGGATCACCAGGTCCGCCTCGGGAAGCGCGCGATCGAGTTCACCAGGCGGCAGCACCCGGAGGAATCCGGGCGGTGCCGTGGTGACACGGGGGTCGATGCCTTCCACGCGGGTGCCGAACGCGGCGAGCAGTCGTCCGGTCTCGGCGCCGATCGCACCCGTACCGACGATGAGCGCGCGCACCTCGCCGAGTGGGACGACCGCGTCGTCCGACCAGTCCGGTGCCCAGTTGGCGGCCGCCTGTTCGCGTACATAGCGGGGCAGTTGCCTAGCCAGGGCCAGGACCAAGGCCATCGTGTGTACGGCGACATGGTCGGTGTAGGTGTCCCGCATGTTCGTCACCTCGACCGGATGACGTACGAGCGCGGGGTGGTAGAACCCGGGAGGAGGGCCGGCCTGAGGGGCCTGCAGCCAGCGCAACCGGTCGGCAGAGCCGAGGAGTTCGGGTGTGAGTGTGCCGTACGCGGCATCGGCGCGGACCAGCGCGGCGTCGACGTCCTGAGGGCCGTGGGGGCAGAGCACCTCGATCCCCGGTACGGCCTCGACGAGCCTGTCGGGCCAGGATCGGGCTTCCGTCGGCAAGGGCGGGACCATGACGAGGGTGAAGGCGGCTGTGCTCATGCGGCGTGCTCCATCGACGCGGCGGCCACCTCGTGACGCAGCGGGCTCCCGGCGACGTACCGGGCCAGTTCCTCGGCCATGACCCGGCCGAGCAGGCGTCGTTCCGGGCCGAACCTCCGCGGAGCCGGATCCGCCGAGGGTCCGCATGCCCGAGAAGTCCGAACCGCCCGGCACGGCGAGCGCGTCCGTGGTGGCGAGCGCCTCCGTCGCGAAGAAGGGCGCACGTCAGCGGCGGGTGACGATCACCGATGTCGGCACGGCGGCAGGTGTCTCCACCTCCACCGTCTCCCGCGTGCTCAACGGCACGGCCCGGGTCGACCCCGAACTGGCGCGCCGGGTGCAGGACGCGGTCGCCGAACTCGGCTACCGCCCCAACGCCGCCGCCCAGGGCCTGGCCCGCGGCGAGGCCGGTGCCATCGGTGTCCTCGTGCCCGACCTGTCCAACCCGTACTTCCTCGATGTCCTCAAGTCCGTCTCCGCCGTGGCCCGTTCGAACGGGCGGCGGGTGATGGCGATGGAGTCGGACGAGGACGCGACGAGTGAGCACGAGCTCGCCGAGGACCTGATGCGCTGCTGTGACGGTGTGCTGCTCTGCTCGCCACGCATGAACCGCGCCGAACTCGTCGACCTGTCCATGCGTGGCCACCCGGTTGTGCTGGTGAACCGGATCGTCCCCGGGCTGAGTCTCCCCTCGGTCTCCGTCGACTTCTACGGAGGGATGACCCTGGTCTGCGGCCATCTCACCCAGCTCGGGCATCGCTGCGTGGCCTACCTGAGCGGCCCCGAAGCGTCCTGGGCCAACGCCGAACGCATCCGTGCCTTCGATGCCGCGGCGGCGTTCGGCGTCGACGTCGACGTCACGGTCATCCCCTGTGGCCATACGGCACGGCATGGCTACGCCGCGGCCGATGCCGTGCGGGATTCCGGTGTCACCGCTGTTGTCGCGTACAACGACCTCGTGGCGCTCGGTGCCGTGACCGCGTTGGAGGACTCGGGCCTGCGGGTCCCCGAGGAGATGTCGGTCATCGGCTGCGACGACATCTCCCTCGACGACCTGCCCAGTTCACGCAGACTCACCACGGCCTCGCTGGCCCGGGACGAGCTGGGCCGGCAGGCCGCCCAGACACTGGAAGCGCTGATGGCTGCCAACGGCGACACCGAACCCAAACTCATTCCGATGGAGCTGCGGGTACGCCACACCAGTGCTCCCCCGGCGGTGCCTGCGCACTGAGGCGGTGCCCTTGGCTACTTGGATTCGACGCGTCCGAGCGGGTCGGTGTCGGCCGTCAGCGCGTCGCGCGCCTGCTGCCAAGCGGGATCGCCCGGGTAGAGCTCAGAGCGGAGGTAGGCCCCGGTGAGCCGCTGGACCGCGGACACCCGCTCGATGTTCTCGTCCGTGGTCTCGGCGACGTCGTATCCAGAAACCCCGCCGAGCCCGTGCTCCGCGTCGAAGAGGGTGAGCAGGGACTTGGGACCCGGGGAGAGGACGTACGGGTCGGCGTGCCAGTCGGCGCCCGCGACCGTCAGGTGGGCGGAGGTGTCCTTGTCGCCGGCGACCACGAGCGTGGGCGTCGTCATCCTGGAGAAGTCGGTGGTCAGGAAGAACGAGAGATTCTCGGCCACGGACTCGGTGAGGGCGTCGCCGCCCCTGCCGGGCGCGGCGAGCAGGACGCCCGCCTTGATCCGGGGCTCGGCCAGGTTCACGTCCTTTCCGTCGTCCGGATCGGTGAGCCGGGCACCGAGCAGCAGGCTCGCGGTGTGCCCGCCCATCGAGTGCCCGGCCACGGCGACCTTGCCATGATCGAGCCGCCCGAGTAGCTGCGGGACGGCGGCCTCGATCGCATCGAGTTGGTCGAGGATGCGTGTCATGTCCTCGGCCCGTGATCGCCAGTACAGGGGTGCCCCGGGGGTACTGGGATCCAGGCTCAGCGTCCTGGAGCTGAGATGGGTGGGCTGGATCACGACAAAGCCGTGCGCCGCCCAGTAGTTGGCGAGTGGGGCGTAACCGTTCAGCGAGGAGAGGTGGTTCGAGTAGCCCTGACCGTGCGAGAGGAGGATGACCGGCAGGTCGCTCCCCGTCACGGGCGCGGAGACCCGTACCTGAAGGTCAACCGCCCGACCGGGGGCTGACAGCACCACCGGGCCGACCGAGAGGACGGGCGTGGGCGAGCTGACGGTGTCGGCCGTCCGAGCCGATGCGCTCATGATGCGTGTTTCCCTTCAATGGCCTCGGCTGCCGGTCTCGTTCGGGCCGACGGCAGGCGAGGCGGACGGAAGCGTCCGGCTTCAGCCAGGATGAAGCGGAGCGTTGTTCCGTTTAACGTACGGAACCGTGTTCCGTTTTGTCAACGGCTACTGGAAGGAGAGCGTGGCGCCTCCGGCAAGCCCCTCGCCAGGAGCCGTTCGGGCAGGGTTACGCCGTCAGCTCGGCGACCAACTCGTCCAGGCCCCTCGACCGCCAGTCGAACGTGTCGGTGCTCGCCGGTGGATCCCCGACCGGTCGGCGTACGTAGGCGGTTCGCATTCCCACCGCCTGAGCTCCGCGAAGGTCCCAGGCGTGGGCGGCGACCATCAGCACCCGCTCCGGTGGACACCCTGCCGCGTCGAGCGCGAGCCGGTAGATCTCCGGCGCGGGCTTGTAGGCCCGGGCGTCTTCGGCGGACAGGGCCTGATGCCAGCCCAGTTGGGCGTACGCGTTGAGGCGGAGGAGAGTCGCACGGCTGGCGTTGGAGAGTCCCAGTACGGGAAATCGCCGGGCGAGGCGCGCGAGTCCGGCGACGGAATCGCCCCAGGGCCTCAGGCGCCGACTTGCGGCAGCCAGTCGCACGATGGCCACCGGGTCGGTGAGCCCGGCGCGGTCGGCCACGAGTTGGGCCGCCTCGCGGTCGATGACGTCGGTGTTGGCGTACGCCCGACTCTCCTCCGCGATGCGCTGCTGCTCGCGCTCGACATGATCCCGCCACACCGTGAGCAGCTGCTCGACGGACGCATCGTCGGCCCCGGGTACCGCATCGCGGATGGCCGCTCGGAGTCCGCCCGGCTCGTCGACCATCGTTCCCAGGATGTCGAAGACGACGACCTCGATGCCGTACGCCTCGGCCATGCGGTCTCCTCCTCATGATGGTCAGGTGCGACGCGCTGCGAGCCAACATGCAGGTAGCGATTGTTGCCCGGTCTCGCGTCACCAGTCAAGGAGGTGACGCATTGGCCATAGGGTGAGTTCCTCGGATCTCCTGGAGAAACAGTCCCGGGGAGGTGAGGCTGCCTCACGGAGGAACGCGGCCCCTACCGGGGTCACGCTCCCACCCGCCGCGGGCGTCTCCGCCCACATGATCCGCATGAGTGAACGAGACGGCTTCGCACCGCATGACGGCCTGGAAGACCGCGGCAAGGTGGATGTCCAACTCCGTGAAACCAGCCGCACGCGACTGCCGGAGGCCGGACCCCGGAGGCCGATGGTGGTGGGCGACATGTCCCGGCCGTCGTCGAATACTCGGATGCGGGTGACGCCGACTCACGCCTAAGCTCCGCTTCGGGGACCGACAAGGCGCCCTGTCGGTGGCGGTCAGTCAGGGGATCGGGGATGTGCAGGGAATGACTTGTCAACTGTTCGCGGTCTGCTTCGGTGCGAGCGAGCCGCTGGTTCTCGCACGGTTCTGGTCCGGAGTCCTGGGCTGGGAGATGGTCGACGATCCGGACGACGGCGTCACGCTTCTGCCCAGTGATGACACCGGGTTCCGCATCCGTTTCCTTCCGAGCCAGGAGCCGAAGGCCGTCCAGAACCGGATGCACTTCGATCTGACGAGCACCTCTCTGGAGGACCAGCAGCAGACGGTGACCAGAGCGCTGGGACTGGGTGGGAGGCACATCGACATCGGTCAACTCCCGGAGGAGGGCCATGTGGTGCTCGCCGACCCCGAAGGCAACGAGTTCTGCGTCGTCGGGCCGGGCAACAGCTTCCTCGCCGACTGCGGATTCATCGGGGCGCTGGCCTGCGACGGCTCGCAGGAGGTCGGGTACTTCTGGAGCGAAGCACTGGGGTGGCCACTGGTCTGGGACCAGGACCAGGAGACCGCGATCCGCTCGCCGCACGGCGGTCCGAAGATCACGTGGGGTGGTCCACCGGTGGCGCCGAAGACCGGTAGAGACCGGCTGAGTTTCGACCTCGCTCCGCCTGTCCACGGTGATCGGCAGGCAGAGGTCGACCGTCTGCTCTCCCTCGGGGCGAAGCGGATCGACAGCGGCCAGGGCGAAGGCAGCCGGGTGGAGCTGGCCGATCCCGACGGCAACGAGTTCTCTGTGCTGACGCCCCAGTAGCCTCGCCGGCGTCACGGTCAGTTGATCCGCCACAGCCGGACGGTGCCGTCGTGGCTCCCGCTGGCGAGCGTGCTGCCGTCCGGACTGAACACCACGGATCGCACGGTGCCCGTGTGGCCTGTCAGGGTGGCGATCTTCGTACGCCTCGCGACGTCCCAGAGCCGGACGGTGTGGTCGTCCGGGTAGTCCTTGCCGAACGCGGCGCTGGCACTGGCGCCGCCGCTGGCCAGCATCCGTCCGTCGGGACTGAACGCCACCGACATCGCAGCGCTGGTGTGCCCTTTGAGAACGGCGATGGTGCGGGCGGAGGAGACGTCCCACAGTCGGATGGTGCGGTCGTAGCTGCTGCTGGCCAGCATGGTGCCGTCCGGACTGAAAGCCACCGAGTGGACAGTACTGGTGTGGCCGGTGAGGGTGGCCGCACTCGAACGGCGCGCGATGTTCCACAACCGGACGGAGGCATCGTTGCTGCCGCTGGCCAGCAGCCGTCCATCGGGGCTGAACGCCACCGACAGCACGAACGCGCTGTGGCCGTGGAGTATGGCTACGTTCGAACGGCTCGCGACGTCCCACAGCCGTACGTAGTCGAAGCTGTGGCCGCTGGCCAGGAGAGCGCCGTCCGGGCTGAACGCAACGCACCATGCCCAGTCGACAGCGGAACTGCGGGCCAGGGTCAGAGTGGCTGTCGTGCGTCCGGAAGCCAGATCCCACAGGTGTACTGCGTCCCGGGCATCGGCCAACGTGGTGCCGTCCGGGTGGAAGGCGACCTCGATCGGGGTGATTCGCCGGGCGTCGGTCAGGAGGGTGGCCGGATGTCCGTTCTCCGGGTCCCACAGCAGGATGGTGCCGTCCTGGATGCCGCCGGCCAGCGTACGCCCGTCCGGGCTGAAGGCCAGCGCGGTGATCTCTCCGGCCTGGATCAGTAGCGATAAATAGCGGATGCCTTTGGTGACACCGGTCCTTCGGGGTACCGGGGCGAGGGACGCGTCGGCGGGGCCGGCCCCTGAGGAAGCCGGGGTGAGCAGCCCAGCGGTGGGGCCCGGGTCGCCGCTGGAGCCCCCTTGCGACGACAGCCGCGACAGGGTCACGCCGGCAGCGGAAGCGGCGGCTGCTCCGAGTCCGGCCAGCAGGAGTGAGCGACGGCGCCGTCGGCTCACGGCGGGCACACGTCCCACCTCTTCGGCGACGGCGTCCGCCGGCTCCCCCAGGTGCTGCGCGTCGAGCGGCTGCGCCGACAACAGCAGCGGGCTCGGCCCCTCCAGCGGCGCCAGCCAGTACAGCCGATACGTCGCGGGAGGCGGAAGCGGCGCTGCACCGTCATGCACCTCGATCCGCACCGCGCCGGCACGCACCTCCGGCTCGGCGCCCGGCATCTCGACGATCCGCCCCACCGCACTCATGATCCGGGCCGGTGCCCCGGTCATCAGCGCCTGCTGCACCGGGACCAGCCGCCCGGCGGCGTTGGCCGCCACGGTCTCCTCATCCGTCCACGAATACGCCGCCGGCTGCGTCGTCACCTTCCCGCCTCCCTCCGCAATACCCCTGTCCCATCCATCGCCGTACCCCGCATCAAGCTCGCGAAGGGCGCGTCCTGGCCCACTGCTCCCACGAGTTGGGGGCGTGGCTGGTGATCCTCCTGCGCCGATGCCGTGCGGCCGGCCTGCTGATGTTCATGACGGCGGCCAGACGTTCCAGGGTTCCGTCGGCCGCGGTGTGGGCGCGGATCAGGCCGTTGCGGATTCCTTGGAGCCGGGTTGGCAGCCGGTCGAGGCCGCGCAGAGCTGCAGCCCAGTCGCCGGGGGTCGGGGGCGGTGTGCCGGAGTCACGGGAGTTGCGGCCGGTGCGGAGCATGCCCATGGCCCACAGACAGCTGTCGAAGATCTCGGCCATGAGGGTGGCGTCGTCACCCATGGCCTCGGCCTCCAGGGCAGTCAGGGTGATGGTGATCTCCAAGCCACCGCTCTGGTCATCGCCGGATCGACAGGAAATTGCCATCAGCCCCCCAGGGCATACGAGCAGTGAGCGTCTCCCGGAGGTGGACCAATTCCAGGGAACCTAAAGGTGGTTACGGCTCTCGGGCCAGAGTAGCCCTCGAGTTCGGGGCCACCACCGGTGATGGCCCCGAACCTGGCTGCGTACGGCACCGGACCGCGCCGAATCCGGCCTGAGGCAGGTCCCCGACCCACCGACCCAGAACTGTGCGCTCAGTCGACGGCCGCGCCGAACCACTTGGGCAACTGGCTGAGGAGGTCCTGCTGGTCGTCACCGGCCCACGCCACGTGGCCGTCCGGTCGGAACAGTACCGCCGGCGCGTCCAGTTCCCCGCTGACGTCTACGACGTGGTCGACCCGGTCCGCCCACCCCTCCACCGAGAGCCGGCCGGTCTGGTCGAGGAGCAGACCGCGGCCGCCGTGCATCAGCTCATAGAGGCGCCCCCGCTTCAGCTCCACGTCCCGCATACGTCGGCCGAGCAGTTCATGGCCCTCGCCGAAGTCGTAGCGGACGCCGATCGCGATGACCTTCTCGATCAGATACCGGTTCACCTCCTCGAAGCCCATCAACTCCGACATCAGCCGGCGCACCGACTGGGGACCCGGCTCGGGGGACATCAGCACGGTCTGCGCGCGGGTGTTGTCCAGTACGTCGGCGGCGACCGGGTGCCGTTCGGAGTGGTAGCTGTCCAACAGCCCTTCCGGCGCCCAGCCGTTGACCTGGGCGGCCAGTTTCCAGCCGAGGTTGAACGCGTCCTGGATACCGAGGTTGAGGCCCTGCCCGCCCAGCGGCGGGTGGATGTGCGCCGCGTCGCCGGCCAGCAGTACCCGGCCGGTCCGGTAGCGCTCGGCCTGCCGGGTCCCGTCGCCGAAGCGGGAGAGCCAGCGCGGTGAGTGCACGCCGAAGTCGGTGTCGGCGAACACCCTCAGCTGCTGCTTCACCTCCTCAAGGGTCGGCGGGACCGAGCGGTCCTCGGCCACCCCTTCGGCGGGCACGACGACGCGGTACAACGACCCGCCTCCGTAGGGCCCGACGCCGAACCGCAGGTGGGTCTTGCGGACTTCGGTCACCACGGCGGCCACCGTCTCCCGCGACGCGGTCACCTCCATCTCGCCCAGCAGCGTCTCGGTCCTGGCGGGCTCACCGGGGAAGCCGACGCCGAGCAGCTTGCGCACCGTGCTGCGGCCACCGTCACAGCCGACCAGGTACCGCGAGCGCAACTGCGTGCCGTCCGCCAGCTCGGCGGTGACCTCCTGGTCGTCCTGGCTCAGCCCGACCAGTTCGCAGCCGCGCCGGACATCGACGCCGAGTTCGGTGGCGTGCTCGGTCAGCAGGCGGTCGGTGACGGGCTGCGGGATGCCGAGAACGTACGGATGTGCGGTGTCCAGCCGGTCCGGCGACGGCTTGGTGATGCCTGCGAAGAAGCCGCCGACCGGGTACTGCTTCCCGAGCGCGAGGAACCGGTCCAGCAGACCACGCTGGTCCATCACCTCGACGCTGCGCGCGTGCAGTCCGAGCGCACGGACAACCTTGGTCGGCTCCGTCTCCTTCTCCAGCACGACCACGTGCACGCCGTGCAGCCGCAACTCGCCGGCCAGCATCAAGCCCGTCGGTCCGCCGCCGACCACGACCACGTCAACCATCAAATCCCCCTCATCCAACAAGGCCCCGTGAGACCCATATGCCAACAAAGGCATACGTAGTTCGCGACTCACTGATTTCCGCCGGTTCTGGCTTCGACCGGAGATTCTGCTGCACGACCCGGGTCTTGCCGCAAGGCCCCCGGTGCGCTATAGGTTGATAGTGGCAAGGAGAGGCGTTCTCCTTGCCTTTGCCATGTGCTGGCGGAGCCCCGGGAATGTGTTTCAACTCCATGGGGCAAGGCCCCACCATGAATTCCCGAAGAAGCATTCGACTCGCTTTAGTAGCCCTGCTCACTCTGGTCGCCGCCGCGCTGGCGCCGGGCGCGATCACCGGTGCGGGAGCCGCCGCCACCGCCTACACCGATCCGCTGGAGACAATCGGCGCGAGTGAGCGGGCGGGCTACGGGCTCCGTTGGAACGCGGTCACCCCTGAGACGACCGCGAACCTCGACTCGAAGCTCAACAACGTAGGCGTCACCGAGGTGTTGGAGAGCGCCAACCATCCGGCGCGCTCCTGCAACGCGGCCGAGCGGGGCACCCTGCCGACCGCTCCCACCGCGAGCGCCAGCTTCTGCTGGGACACCGGCGACGCGACCACCCCGGACTGGCACCCCCAGTCGATCACCAGCTCGGGCGACGCCGACGACGACGGCGCCTGGGGTACCAACAGGCTGATCCTGGCCGGGTGGAGCTACGTCGGCACCGGAACCGGCGACGCCCGCTACAACACCGTCCGCGTCGCCTTCATCGACTACAACAACCCCGCGGCCCCCAAGTACCGCTGGGTGCTCCTGGTGACTCCCACCAGCGGCGGCGAGAACTTCGCCCGGGTCGCCGCGCATGCGGGAGGCATGGCCTGGTACGGGGACAAGCTGTTCGTCTCCGGCCAGCAGGGCCACACGAACGCGATCTATGTCTTCAGCATGCAGCACATCCTGCAGGCCTCGGTGAACAGTTACGCGATCGGCAAGGTCGACGGTGGCTACTCCGCCTGGGGCTACCAGTACGTCATGCCGGCCATCGGCTCGTATTCGTACGATGCGGGAACCTGCACGGGCAACGTCAACACGGCCGTGCCCTGCGTCGGTTCGCTCTCGCTGGACCGCAGCAGCGTGCCCAACAGCCTGGTCACCACCGAGTACCTCAACAACGGCACCAAGGGCCGCATGCTGCGCTACAACTTCGGCAGCGACTACCTGCTCAACAGCAGCACCGCCTCCGGTTCCTTCGTCCCGGCCGTCCAGGGCTACCGGAGCGGCGTGGGGAACATGCAGGGGGTCCTCGCCCACAACAACGTCTGGTACGTCGCCCATGCCTCGGCCTCGTCCGGCGTACACGGACACCTCTGGGGACAGACGACGACCCGCAGCGTCGCCACCTGCGGAGGCACCTACCAGTGCTGGGCCGAGCACCCGGAGTCCCTGACGTACTGGCAGAGCACGGGCCAGGTCTGGTCCCTGACCGAATGGGAGAACCTGCGGACGGTGTTCGCCGTGCCCCTGTCCTCGCTCCCCGACTGAAGCGTGGCACCGAGGGCCGCGAACAGGCAGCCTGAGCCGGTCTGTTGGCGGCCTCCGGTCATCGTGAAGGGCGGTCGTCACACCACGCTCACGGGATGCCGCACCACGGCGTCGAACAGGTACCCCTGTGTGTTCGGCACGGCCGTGTCCGGCTGAGTACGGCCGGCCGTGTCGGTGGCGCGGGCCAGCAGGTGGGTGGCACCGACTGCCTCGGGCCTCCAGCTGAGGGACCAGCGGGACCAGGTACCGGCGCCGGGCCTGTCATGAAGGCGTGCCGGCCGCCAGCTCGCCCCGGCGTCGGTGCTGACATCGACCCGCGCTACGCCGCCCGCGCCCGACCACGACCGCCCGTGCAGTACGTGCCTCTGTCCCGCCGTGAACGTGGCACCGCTCGCCAGCTCGAAGGCGCTCTTCGTGACCTGCCGGGTGATGGGCGCGCTGCCGCCCTCCGGGTGGGCGGGGCCCAACAGCCGGTAGAAGGTGGTGTTCCACGGCGAGTAGAGCGGCTGCGCGGACACCTCGATGTCGCCGACCCACTTGATCGACGCGATCCCGATCCAGGAGGGCACCAACACCCGTACCGGATGCCCGTGATCGTAGGGAAGCCGCTCACCGTTCATCTCGTACGCGAGCAGTACGTCGTCCAGCGCCTTCGCCAGCGGCAGCGGACGGCGCACCCTGCCCAGATTCTCGCCTCCGCTGATGTAGTCGGCGTCCAGGCCGCGCGGTTGCACGTCCACGGCGTACGGGGACAGCCCGGCCCGGCGCAGCACGTCGGCGAGGCGCACCCCGCGCCAGCGCGCCACACCGATCGCGCCCAGAGTCCACGGAGTCCCGGTGACCGTCTCGCCCTGCTGGGTCGTGTAGTAGGAGCGTCCGTTTCCGGCGCACTCGACGAACGCGGTACGGGTGACCGCCGGCAGAGCTCTCAGATCGTCGTACCCGAATTCCACCGCCCGGTCCTCGCCGGGGGCGCCGCGCAGTCCACTCCCCCACAGCCGCAGCCTCCATTCGTCGGCCTGGAGGACGGGGGTGGCGGTGTGGTTGCGCACGAAGAACCGCTCGTTGGGGGTGTGGAGGCCAGTCCCGCGCAGCGCCTCCCAGCGGGTCTCGGCGTTGGTGCCGCGTTCGATGAACCACTCGGGCGGCAGTGTCTTGACGATCGGCCGGTCGGCGGCATGGGCGGGACGCGCGGCGCCCAGAGCGGTCCCGGCGGCAGTGGCGGCGAGCAGGGTGAGCAGCCGACGGCGGGTGACCCCGTCCGCCCTGGCTTCACCGGCGAGCCACTGGCGCAGCCTGCGACGGTCGTAGGCGGATTCGTCGTGGTGAGGGGCGGGGGCGGCAGAAGGCATGGCGAGTCCTCATCAAAAGGGGTGGAAAGCGCGAGAGGAGGTCGGACGCAGGCCGGGGCAAGTACCCAGCGGCCAGGATGCCCCGCACAACAGGCCTGCCCAGCACGGCTGTTGGCAGGAGGTGCGGGAGAGCGCGTGGTCAGCCGGTCGTCCGACACAGTGCCGCGGCCACCCGGACGAGGTCCACGGCGCGGCGGCGAGTCAGAGGCTCCGGCGACGGCATGGCGGGATGCAAGCACGTGGCTCGTACGGGTGTCAACGGCACCTTCATGTCACGGAGCCGACTGACTCGGCATGCCCAGCGCCCCTGGCTGGCCCCCGGGCACACCGGCGGGACGGCGGAGACACGGGGTGCGCCGGAAAGCGGGAGTCGCTTCGAACAGCAGGCCGGACAGCCGCGACCGTCTTGCCCTTGACGCGCACGTCAAGGGTTAGCGTCTGCGCGCCGACAGCCGGGCACCTCCGGCTGTCCTCCGCGCCCACTCACCCACTCACCTGTCCAGGAGCCCCAATATGGCCACTGCTCTGCCTGCCACGACGCGCGAGATCCTGCTGGCCGACACCCCTGAAGGGCTGCCCGGGCCCGAGCACTTCGCGATCGTGGAGAAGCCGCTCTCCGCCCCCGGTCCCGGGCAAGTCCTCGTCCGGAACCGGTACTTCCTCGTGTTTCCGGGGCTGCGTACCCTGATCGGCGGCCAGGCCGACGGCGTACCGCTGCCGCGCATCCACGTCGGTGACGCGCTCTTCGGTCCCGCTGTCGGCGAGGTCGTCGCGGCGGCGGCAGGCAGCTCGTTGCGGCCGGGGGACGCGGTGACCCATCTGCTCGGATGGCGTGAGCACGCGCTGCCGGCGGAGGCCGACTGCACTCCGCTGGGCGATGTCCTGCCCGACCCGGTGGCCCACCTGTCATCCGGGTCGGCCGCCTACGGAGCGCTGACCCGGCTCGCCGAAGTCCGCGCCGGAGACACGGTGTTCGTCACGGGGGCGGCTGGAGCCGTGGGCTCGCTGGCGGGTTCGCTGGCGCGTCTGCTGGGCGCCACGACGGTCATCGGCAGCACCCGTTCGCCGGACAAGGCCGAGCGGCTGCGGGCCGAGTTGGGGTACGACGAGGTGCTGGTGCCGGGATCCCAGTCGCTCGACGCGCAGTTGGCCGCGGCTGCGCCCGAGGGCATCGACGTGCTGCTGGACACCGTCGGCGGTGAGCAACTGGCCGCGGCGGTCCGCGCCGCTCGCCGCGGTGCCCGTTTCGCACTGGTCGGTGCCCTGGCCGGACAGCTGTCGCCGCACGGGGACGGTGGCAGTGCGCCCGCAGAGATCGACACGTTCCGGCTCGTCAACCAGGGCATCTCGCTCCGCGGCTACAGCGGTATGGATCATCCCGAGATGACGGAGGAATGGACCAAGCGCTTCGGGCAGTGGCTGCGCTCCGGCGAGATCACCTTCCCGCATGTGCGGGTCCCGGGCATGGATCGGGCGCCGAGTGCGTTGCAGGAACTGTTCGAGGGGCGGCACTTCGGTACCGTCGTCGTGGAGTTGCCGCCACGGTGAGGCCACGAGGCGCCACCGCGGGAGCGGCAGGTGCGTGAAGAAGTCCGAGACGGGGGCGGGATGCGGATCGGGGATGCGGCGGCGGCAGCGGGGACCACACCCCGGGCGCTGCGGTTCTACGAGGAACGCGGCGTGCTGCCACCGCCGCCGCGTACGGCCGCCGGACAGCGTGAGTACGGGCCGGACGATGTGGCCAGAGTCCGCGTCGTCCGTGAGCTGCTGGCGCTCGGGCTCACCGTCGAGGATCTGAGCGGTGTCGCCGACCGGATCGACGTGCTGGTCAAGAATCCCCAACGGCGCTGCGGGCCCCCCGACACCGGCGTCCCAGGCTCCAGGGTCGCCGACCGCAGACTGGCAGCCCTCGACGCCGAGATCGACCGCTTGACCCGTCTGCGCGACCGTCTGGCACAGCACGTGGACGATGGGTCCGGCTCCTCTCCCTCATCCCCTGCGGCGGTGGCCGTGTCGGCTGAGGCGCAGTAGTCCGTGTCGGCCACATGCCCAATGCCCGGTGAGTACACGCCGGTTGAGGTCGCAGTAGGCCGCCTGGTCGAGGGCCACACGTTCGGGAAGGAGTTCACCTCTGCCAGTCACGGGATCAATTGTCGGGCGAGCCCCGGCCAGGACCGGGTCCGGAGTTCGGCACGAAGAGGCTCAGTCGGAAGGTGGTCGGCTGCACGGTACGTCCGCAGAACGTGTCCACCCGCACCGCCGACCAGTCGATCTGTGTGTCCGACGCTCGGAGCCGGCGGATGTGAGCGCGCCATTCCGCCCCGTCCTGGGTCTCGAAGAGCACCTCCCAGCGGCCCACGTCAGACGCGAAGCAAGCAGCCGCCCGCTCTGCCTCGTCCCGCCGCTGACGCTTCCTCTTCCGCTGCCCTGGCATCGGCCCAGCATCGCTGGGCTCCACCATCACAGCAAGGCCATTACCCACCCACCGCTCGACCACCAACGCGTTCACCATTCGCCAGACAAGTCCTCGTAGGATTCGGTTGCAGACCTCTTCGTAGTGTTGCCGCGCGGACTCAGTTGCCGACGCCGAGGCCCGACATGAACGCGGACGGGTATCGGTCGCCGTGCGCCGCGCCCGGCGGCACCGCCTTCTCGATCTCGGCGAGGTCGTCCGCGGTGAGGGCCAGCTCCAGCGCGGGCAGCGCCTCGGCCAGCCGCTCGCGGGTGCGGGCGCCGACCAGCGGCACGATGTCGTCGCCCTGTGCGGCCACCCAGGCGATGGCCAGTTGGGCGACCGTGCACCCCTTCGCGTCGGCGACCCGGCGCAGTGCCTCCACGAGGGCGAGGTTGTGTTCCACGTTCCCGCTCGAGAATCGCGGGCTGAAGCCGCGGCCGTCGCCGGGGCCGGCCGTGCGGCCTGCGGACCAGTGCCCGGAGATGAGGCCGCGGCTGAGGACGCCGTACGCGGTCAGACCGACGCCGAGCTCCCGCAGCGTAGGCAGAACATCCGCCTCCACCGCACGGGACAGGAGGGAGTACTCGATCTGAAGGTCGGCGACCGGGTGCACGGCATGCGCCCGGCGGATCGTCGCCGCGTCGACCTCCGAGAGGCCGAGGTACCGGACGTACCCGGCGTCGATCATCTCCTTGATCGCGCCCACCGTCTCCTCGACCGGTACCGCCGGGTCGAGCCGGGCGGGACGGTAGATGTCGATGTGGTCGGTGCCCAGCCGGGTCAGCGAGTAGGCCAGGAAGTTCTTCACCGCCTCGGGCCGGCCGTCCTGCCCGCCGAACTCCCGGCCCGGCCCCCGCAGCTGTCCGAACTTGACGCTCAACCGGTAGCTGTCCCGGTCCCGGCCGCGCAGCGCCTCCGCGAGCAGCAGCTCGTTGTGGCCCATGGCGTAGAAGTCACCGGTGTCGATCAGAGTGACGCCGGCCTCCAGTGCGGCGTGCACGGTGGCGATGCTCTCCGCGCGGTCGACCGCGCCGTAAGCGCCCGACATGCCCATCGCCCCCAGCCCGAGCGTGGAAACGGCGGGGCCGGTGCTGCCCAGGGTTCGTGTCTGCATCGTGTTCTCCTTCGTCGTCGGTCTGCCGTCCACCTTGCGGCGGCGCCGCGACGTACGGGAGCGGAGCGTTCATCCTGGGAGAGCCGCTCCCTGGCTCGGCCCGCCCGCCGCGAGAGACGATGGGGCCATGGAACGTGACCAGCTCGCCGACTTCCTGCGCCGCCGCCGCGAGGCGATGCGCCCGGCCGAGGTCGGTATCGCAGACGGCCCCCGCCGCCGAACCACAGGTCTGCGCCGGGAAGAGGTGGCCGCGCTCGCCGGCATGTCGGTGGACTACGTCGTACGCCTTGAGCAGGGCCGCAGCAGTCAGCCATCGGTCCAGTTGCTCGGCGCGCTGGCCCGGGCGCTGCGCCTCTCCGACGACGAGCGCGACCACCTGTTCCACCTGGCCGGCCATCGGCCCCCGCCGGCTGACGGGGTCGCTCGCCTGGCCCGCGCCGGGCTGATCCGCATGCTCGACCTGCTCGGCGACACCCCGGCCCTGGTGCTGTCCGACCTGGGTGAGGCCCTCGCCCAGAACCGGGTCGCCCTCCTGCTCATGGGCGACCACACCGGCTTGTCCGGCGACCGCCGCTACGTCGCGTACCGCTGGTTCACCGACCCCGCGGTCCGCGCCGTCACCCCACCCGAGGAGCAAGAACGCCACGGCCGCCGGCTCGTGGCCGACCTGCGTGCGGCCGCCGGCCGCCGGTCCGGCGACTCCACGGTCTCCGGACTCGTCGACCGGTTGCAGGCCGCGAGCGCCGACTTCCGCCGGCTGTGGGCAGAGCACGAGGTGGCGGTCCGGCGCGCCGACCGCAAGACCCTGCTGCATCCGCGGGTCGGCCGCCTGCTGATGGACTGCGAGACCCTGGTCACTCCCGACCAGGGCCAGCAACTGCTGGTGCTCACCCCCGCGGACGCCGAGACCCGCGAGCGGCTGGAGCTGCTGCGGGTCATCGGCATCGAGGAGTTCCCCACGGGGGCGACGGGCCCGACGGCACGGTGAAGCGGCCGACCCGGCCGACGCATCGAGCACGACTACCGGGAACTCCGACATGGCCTGGGCCGGGACCACAGGGAGCCCTACCAGCCGCCCGGTTCAGAAGGCGTGTGCCATCAGCTCCGCGAACAGCGCGTGCTCGTCGACGTCGAGGCCCCGGGAGCGGAACCAGCCGCAGATGTTGGCGCAGTCGCGCTGGAGGAAGGTCATCCCGTTGAGGTTGCCGACCAGGTCGACGATCTGCGGCAGGTCGATGACGACCAGCCGTTCGCCCGCGGCCAGGATGTTGTACGCCGAGAGGTCGCCGTGCACGAGGCCGTTCTGCACCATCGTCGCGAGCGCGTCGGTGAGCTGCTCGTAGTACGACGCCAGCAGCTCGGGTGAGGGCCGGGTCTGGGCGAGCCGGGGCGCGCTCTGGACGGCGTCGTCCTCGTCGACGACGGTGATCCACTCCATCAGGATCTCGGTGCCGTCGATCTGGACCGGGTAGGGAACCGGCAGCCCCAGGTTCCAGAACCGCACCAGGGCGCCCCACTCGGACACCGCCCACTCGCCGGCCGCGACCTGCCGGCCGAAAGAGCTCTTCCGCTTGATGGCCCGCTCGTCGCGTGAGCGCTTCATCGAGCGGCCCTCGGTGTAGGACGCGGAGCGGTGGAAGGTCCGGTGTTCGGGAGAGCGGTACCGCTTGGCCGCCATGACCACGCCGGCTGCGGAGTCTCGCGGGTCGGCGCGCTCGACAAGGTGGACGTCGGCCTCTTTGCCGGTCTTCAGGACGCCGAGCTCGGTGTCGATCGCGCCCTGCGAGGTCACCACCCAGTCCGGGAGCGGCTCGGGGCCCCGGCAGAGGGGTTCCACGCTGAGCCAGGTCGACCAGCGCCGGCCGTCTTCGAGGTCGTCGTAGGCACGGAAGTCGAAGACGAACCGGTCGTCGAGGTCGCCCAGGTCGTCCGGCGGCGGGATGTGCCGGTAGGGGTCGGTGACGAAGCCGTCAGGAAATGCGGGGTCGTCAGGAAATGCCGGGTGCTGAGGGTGCTGCGAGAGATCGTCGTGAGACATCGCTGGAGGTGCTCCATGAGGCGAGAGAGAGGCGGTCTGCGGACAGGCCGACGACAGTCGTGGTCACAGTCGTGCCTCCTCTCGTGGAGCACCGGGCAGCTCCCGATGTCCCGCCCATGGTGAGGGGCGGACACGGGGAGCGGCAACCGAATAAAGCCGGCCCGCGTCGAGCGGCCCCAGCGGTGCCGGAGGTTTCCGGCATGATCCTCCGTACCGGGCTCGTCCCGGCCCTGCTCCGGCTGACGTTGGCCGGGACGTTGCCGGCCGGACCCGCGGTGGCCGAGCGAGCCATCCTGAAGCCGAGTGGCCATCAGCTGGATCGACTCGCGCCGTCCGTCCGGCATCAACCCGCGCAGACGGCAATCGCCCTTGGCCCGCTGGCCGTTCCGCGGAACGAAGGCGACCTAACGGAGTCCCACTGGCTACTGAAGTTGAGTTCGTGATGTCGACGGTGTCGCGGAGCCCGTTGGGCGCTGGTCGTTCGGGATCAAGAGCACGTCTGCAACCAGTGACGCGCGGCGGCCAGCGTCACTTCGATGTCGTCGCCCCATGAACAGACTTCCAGCCATGACAGATAGCCGCCCTGGGCGAAGACCAGGACCTCGCCGGGGCACTCACCGCTTCGGTGACGAGCTGCGCTTCTGCCGCCACGACCGTGCTGGGGCCGGTGGGTGCAGGGTCCACCTTGCTGGTGTCGAGCTCGAAGTAGGTAGTGCCACACCCACGCCCTTCGGGGAGGTGGCCGAGGTACGGGAGGCCTCCGGCACCGAGGACCAGCTGATCAAGGCCCTCAGCGGAGTGGACATCTGTGTCACCCAGATGGCACCGCTCACCGAACGGATCCTCAAGGCCTGCCCCGATCTGCGCCTGTTCTGCGTCAGCCGCGGCGGCCCCGTCAACGCCAACCTCGAGGCAGCCACCCGGCACGGCGTCGCGGTCTCCTTCGCCTCCCGGACGCAACGCCACCGCCACCGCCGAGCACACGGTCGCCCTCATGATGGCCGCGGCCCGACGCGTCCCCGTCACCCACGCAGACCTCGCCGCAGGCACCTGGCGAGGTGACTACTACATGTTCGAAAAGGTCGGGCCGGAGCTGGCGGGCAGCACCGTCGGCATCGTGGGATACGGCGCCATCGGGTCCCGGGTCGCCCGGATCCTCCGCGGATTCGGCGCACAGGTGCTCGTCGCCGACCCCTTTGTCCATGCGGACGACGTGTCACCGGCCGAGGTCACCGACTTGGCGGACCTCATGCGACGCTCCACGTTCGTCACCGTCCATGCCCGCGCGACCCCGGAGACCGAGGGCTTGGTCTCCCGGCGGATGATTGACCTGATGCCGACCGGCGGCGTGCTGGTCAACTGTGCCCGCGGGTCGCTCGTCGACTACGAAGCAGTGTGCGACGCCCTGGAGTCCGGAAAACTCTTCGGCGCCGCCTTCGACGTCTTCCCCCGCGAGCCGATCCCCGCCACCTCACGCCTGCTGACGACCCCCAACATCGTCATGACGCCACACCTGGCCGGCGCCAGCAGACAGACCGCCTTCAACGCCGCCTCCATCGTGGCCTCGGAGGTAGCCGCGTTCCTGGCAGGCCGGCCACTCGCGCACTGCGCGAATCCGCAGGTCCTGTCCCACCTTCACTGAACTCCCGGCTCCCGGGCCGTCCCCGGGGTGTGGCTGCGATGCGGCATATCGCGCTGGACCGCATCGTTGACCTTGTCACTGCGCTGCAGCAGGCGTTCCTCGATCGACAACTTGGTAAGGTGCGCAGGCCAGTTGCACCAATTGGAGAGTTGAGACAGCGCTCAAGGGAGGGGGGCCGGGCGACGATGCAGGCGTCAGAGGTCTCGCGTGCCACGGCCGCGGCCAGGTCGATCGCCTCATCGCTTGACCTGACCGTCGACGACGCGATCGTTCTTCATAACTCCAACAAACTCACTCTGCGTCTGCTGCCTTGTGATGTCCTGGCCCGAGTGGCACCTGTAGAGCAACAGGTCGCGCAGTTCGAGGTCGATGTCGCTCAGCGGCTCGGTGAATCCGGATGCCCGGTGGCCGCCCTTGAGCCGCGAGTGGAGCCACGCGTCCATGAGCGCGATGGCTTCGTGGTCACACTGTGGACCTACTACGAACCCGTGGCGCCCCATGAGGTCTCTCCAGCGGACTTCGCCCATGCGCTCGAGCAGCTGCATGCCGGCATGCGCAAGCTCGATGTCCCGGCACCGCACTTCATGGATCGAGTCGAGCAGGCTCAACAGTTCCTGGCGAACCACGAGCGCACTCCGGAACTCGCAGACGCGGACCGGGAGTTGCTCGGCGACACGCTACAAAGCCTTGGGCGAGCGATCGGCGAGCGCGGCGGCGCCGAGCAACTGCTGCACGGCGAGCCGCACCCGGGCAACCTGCTCACCACGGAGAACGGGCCGCTGTTCATCGACTTTGAGACGTGTTGTCGTGGGCCCGTCGAATTCGACCTCGCCCATGCGCCCGAAGAAGTCAGCGAGCACTATCCGGGTGTCGACCAGGACTTGCTGCGCGAGTGCCGGATCCTCGTACTGGCCATCATCACAACGTGGCGCTGGGACCGAGACGACCAACTCCCGAACGGGCGTCGGCTCGGCGCAGAGTGGCTCAGTCAGATCCGAGCAGCACGCGATCGCAACGACCTGGACATTCACGGCTGATTGCGGTCAGACGCCCGCGGCCTTTCAAGTGCGCGCTTCGGCCGGCAGGTGCTTCTCGAAGGGCAGCGGGCCGATGGTTTCCGGGTCGGCGGACGTGTCGAACAGCGGGGTGTAGCCGGTGGCCAGGTACAGGCCGCGGGCCTCGGGCTGACGCGGCCCGGTGGTCAGGTAGATCCGCCGGTAGCCGCGTGCGCTCGCCTCGTGCTCCAGTTCGGCGACGACGCGTCGCGCGAGGCCGCGTCTGCGGTGGGCGCTGTGCGTCCAGATCCGTTTGAGTTCCGCCGTGGTTGCGTCGTACCGGCGGAAGGCGCCGCCCGCGACCGGCTCATCGCGCTCCAGGACCAGGAGCAGCACCCCGCCGTGCTGCCGGGTGAACTCCTCGTCGGGATAGCGGGCGAGTTCAGCGTGCGCGTCCTTGCCGTATCGCGTCGAGTACTCGTCGCCGAGTTCGCGCAGCAGCGGTCTCACCCGCGGGTCGGACACGGTCACTTGAATCACCGTCAACTCGCTTGAGGACGACGGTGGTTGCGCCACCGATGTCATCCATTCACCGCCGCGAGGTTCTGCGTGGCGCGGGCTGCCCGCTCAGCGTCGTGCTCGGCGTCGCGCTTGGCGACCTCCTCGCGGACGATCGGGATCACGTACCGGCCGAAGTCGATCGCGTCGTCCAACAGGTCGTAGCCGCGGGCGGAGAGAATGTCGACGCCGAGGTCGTAGTAGTCCAGGAGGGCTTGGGCGACCGTTTCCGGGGTGCCGACCAGGGCGTTGGAGTTGCCCGCTCCCCCGGTGGCGGCGGCTGTCGGGGTCCACAGGGCACGGTCGTAGCGCTCGCCCGCCTCGGCGATCGCGATCAGCCGCTGCGAGCCGGTGTTCTGCGGCTGTGCCTGCCCGTTGTGGCGCTTGGTGATCGCCTCACCTTTCTCCTTACGGGCCTTGATCGCGCCAACCGTGCGGTGCGCCTTCTCCCAGGCCAGTTCCTCGGTCGGGGCGATGATCGGTCGGAACGCCACCTGGATGCCGGGTACTTCGGTGCGGCCCCCGGACTTCGCGGCGGCCTTCACATCCTCGATCTGCTCGGCGGTCTTCGGGCTCGCCCCAGAGGCATTGAAGTGCTCTCCCAGCTGAAGCAGGGAGATTCCCGTCTACCTTGCGGTGGCGGGCTTGGCACGGCGAGCGCGCCTGACGACTGCCCTCCCGGCAGCCGGGACGAGCGCGTGGCCCGTCCGGTACAGGTGCAGGATGTTCCGGGCTGCGTTGTGGTCGGCGTTGCCGGACCACCCGCAGTCGGGGTTCTTGCACACGAACAGGGCCTGGGTCTCCCGGCTGCCGGGTGTTGTGAAACCGCAGGCGGAACAGCATCGGGAGGTGTTCGGGGCGGGGGCCTTGGCCAGCGTGCCGCCGCGTCGGGCGAGCTTGTACGTCAGCATGGTGACCGTGCGCCCCCATGCCTCCCCGCTGATCGAGCGGTTCAGCCCGGACTTCTGGGCGACGTTCCTGCCAGGTTGCTCCACGGTTCCCCTGGGGGACTTGACCATGTTCGTGATCGTGAGTGCTTCCACCACCACAACGCCATACGTGTCGGCGATCCTGGTGGTGGTCTTGTGCTGCCAGTCCGAGGCCCGGCGCTTGGCTTTCGCGCGCAGTCCTGCGATCTGGTCGTAGGTGTGGTGCAGCCGGCGGGAGGTGCGTTCGCCAGGCTTGCGGTGCTTCTTACGGCCGGCGGCGCGCTGCTCCAGATCCAGGAGCCTGGCCTGCTCCTGCCGGGTCAGCCATTCGCCGTGCTCGTACGTCCCGCCGTCGGAGAGGGCGAGGGGCACGGTGATACCGACATCGATGCCGACTGGCGGCCCCTGGTGAGGTTCCGGCTGCGGTTCGAGGGTCTGGACTCGGAAGGCGATGTGCCAGCCGAGCGCGTCTTTGACCAGACGTGCGCCGGTGATCCGGTTCTCCCTAGTGGCGCCCTTGCCGACGGGCAGGTCTTTGGTCCAGCGGAAACGGACACGGCCGATCTTCGGCAGGTTGACCATCCCCCACCTGCGGTGGACCCGCCTGATATTCAAGTCCCGGCCCTGCGGCACGTCCACAGCCATGGCGCAACGGAACCGACCCTTGAAGTTCGGCGCATCCGCACGGGCGTCCCAGCAGTTCCGCCACGCCTGGAAATACGTCTTCAGCACCGCTTGCGCGGCCTGCGCGGGAAGGACAGCGAGGAAATCGATGTCCTGGCGGGCCTGGCGGATCGCGGCGTCCGCGTTCGCGAGTGTCTGCTTCTCCTTCGGTATCATCTGCCACCAGGCGTGCAGGAGATTCCACATGGTGCGAGCCGCGTGCGCCTGGTCATCGGCCTTGAGGACTTCGGCAGGATTCAGCGCCAGCCGGGCGCGGTGCCCGAACTGCCGTGTCTCCAGGCCGCGACCACTCACGGACCGCAGCATACGACATTGGTTTATGTCACCACGATGGAATCCGAACCCTGATGTACGCAACGGCCGACACGTCGTCCACGACCTGCATGTCCACTTGGTTTTTGTCAGTAAATACCGGCGGCACGCGTTCACCGAGGCCATGCTGACCCGCACGGAGGAGGTCATGCGCGAGGTCTGCACGGACTTCGAGGCCGAACTGAAGCAGTTCAACGGCAAACAGGACCACGTCCACCTCCTCGTGCACTACCCGCCGAAGGTGCAACTCTCCAAACGGGTCAACAGTCTCAAGGGCGTCTCCTCCCGACGCCTACACCACGAGTACGACGCGCACGTGCGCCGCTATCTGTGGGGCGGCCACTTCTGGTCCGGCTCCTACTTCGCCGGGTCCTTCGGCGGGACACCGCTGACCGTCGTCAAGCGGTACATCGAGAACCAGCAACGCCCCGCCGACTGAGGAAAACGGTGCGACCCCATGCACCCGCTCAGGTCAGAGCAGCCCAGGGATGGCCTTCGCCCCCGCCGCAAACGGCAGAGCACTGGTCAAGATCAAAGATAGATGTCGGCCCCTGCGGCGTACGCGGCGGGCGACGAACCTCCGAACGACACATTCGGGCGGGGCTGTTGAACCGGGAAGACGTCGCTGACGAAGTCGTGGAAACGGTAGTGCTCGCCCTCATGGTCGAAGGGCTCGCGGGTGGTCCAGATCTTCTTGACGATCCGGATGTACTCGCGGGTGCGGGCGTAGCGCTCGTCCTTGGTGAGGATGTCACCCTCGCGGCCCTGCTCCTGGTCGTTGCCGCCGGTGATGAAGTGCACGGTCAGCCGGCCCTCGCTGATCTGGTCGAGGGTGGCGAAGGTCTTCGCGGCGAAGGTCGGATACGAGACGTTGGGCCGGTGGGCGAGCAGGATCTGGAGCCGGTCGAGCCTGCTCGCGATGTAGGCGGCGGCCGGCGCGGGGTCCGGCGAACCGGAGCCGTAGGCGAGCAGCACCCGGTCCCAGCCGTACTCCTCGTGCGCCCGGGCCAGCCTGAGCGTGTACTCCTTGTCGAAGGCGGCGCCGGACCGCGCGGTGGTTTCGGATCCGTTGTTGGTCGCGGCGATGCCGAGGAACTCGACGGGCATGGGAATGACCTTTCGTACGGGCCGGCAGAACGGGCCTTTGCACAGCGGGATGTGACCGCTCGTCAGAGAACGGCTCATCAGGGAACGGCTCGTCAGGGAACTGGTGCGGCGCTTGGAGCGAGCGAGGCGGTGCTCAGCGTCGGGCGGCGAACCGGACGGCGGCAGCGCGTGTCAGGGCCCTCAGGACCACGTCGTTGCGCGGGTCAGCGCCGACGAGGCCGATGACCCTAAAGGAGAACTCGGTCCGCGACGGGTTCGACGGGGTCACCGAGGAGGGAAGGCCGACGGACGGCCCACCGCCCGAGTCAGGCGGGACACGCCGCGGACCACACCCGACCGAAGTCGATGTGGTCACGCGAGACCAAGCGCGGCTGGGCGTTCATGCGGCCAATTGAGCAATACATCTCGCTCGTCGTCAACCGACGCCCGCATGCCGGACCGGCTCCGGCCTGCGGGCCGGCCAGCCACGGCAACGAATACGGGCCACCCTTTCGATCATTCCCTATATTTCCTATCGATTTACTAGGGAAGTATTGACGGCGCCCTGCTGGGGTGCGCAGGATGATGCACATGTGCCCCACGCAGCAACGACTCGTTCGTCGTCGGCATGTCGACTTTGGTCACGTCGTCAGCGCTGCCTGCTGTCGCGTCTAGGGCACGCGACTCGCACCCATCGCGCGTGCCGCTCCGCTTCCTTCAGGTGAACTCACCCACCGCTCCCGACAGCCCGACATCCTTCTGAAGGACGACCGCCATGCCCACGGCAATTCCGGCTCAGCCCGCTCCACTGCATTCGCCGCTCTCCGACGTGCGCCATCTTCGCCTGGTGGGCGCCACCCCACAGAGCGGCGCCGGGGAACGCGATGCGGCCCCGCTCGTCGGCTACCTCCTGTTCGTCCCTGAGGGCACCGACCCGGCCGAACTCTTCGTCAAGGACGGCGTACGGCCGGAGCTCCGGCCGGTCACCTACGACGACTCGCCTCCCGCGCCGCCGACGAGCGGCGACAGCATCCACGTCGACACCGCGCGGCATGTCGCGCAGGCGGACGGGCGCGAACTCGACCTCACCTACCTCGAGTTCGAGCTGCTGGCGCATCTCGTTCTGCGCCCCCACCAGGTGCATTCGCGCGAGCAGTTGGTGGCCAACGTATGGGGCTACGACCACGTCGGCGACGGCCGCACCGTGGACGTCCACATCGCGCGCCTGCGCCGCAAGCTGGGCAAGGCTCACCAGCACCGGATCGTCACCGTACGACGCGTGGGCTACAAGTACGTGCCCGACCAGCAAACGAGGCCCGACGCCGCTCCCTGCGGCCGTCCTTGAGGAGACCAGTCCCATGGGCTTTGCCCTCGCGCAGTCCGGTCCCGCGCCGGAGTCCGACCGGACCGCGACAGACCGTGCGCACTGGCTGCGCGTGGCCCGCGAGACGGCGGACGACCTGGCCACGGACGCGGTGGTCCGGGAGCAGGCGGGCAAGGTCCCGTTCGACGAGGTGTCCCGGCTGCGCGAGGCGGGCCTGCTGACGTTGCTGATACCGGCCGAGCTCGGGGGCGCAGGCGAGAGCTGGCCGACGGCCTACGCCGTTGTCCGGGAGATCGCCGCTGCCGACGGGGCCATCGGTCAGCTCCTCGGCTGTCACTACTTCATGTCGTGGAGCGCCCGGTTCTTCACGGAGCCCGCTCTCGCCGCGCAGCTCGGGCGGCAGTCCGCGGCGGAGCAGTGGTGCTGGGGCGGTGCTTTCACCCGTCAGGAACCACCTCTCGCACTGAACAGGACCGCCGGCGGCTACCTGCTGGACGGCCGGCAGAGTTACGTCACCGGGGTCCTGGTCGCCGACCGGCTCGTCGTACGGGCCGTGCGGACCGACAGCGGCGAACCGCTCGCCGTGGTCGTCGATCCCGCCCGGCACGGCGTGGTGATCGACGGTGACGCCGACCCCTTCGGCCAACGGCTCGCGGCCGGCGGCAGCGTGGAGTTCGACGGCGTGCCGGTCAGCACCGACGACGTACTCGGCTCCCTGTCCGCGGACGAGGACGCCCTGTCGCCCGTAGCCTCCCTGGCGTCACCGGTCGGGCGGCTCGTATCCGTCCAGCTCCGTCTCGGCATGGCCGAGGGAGTGCTCGCCGAAGCCCGTGAGTACAGCCGGGCGGGCCACTCCGCCTGGGACCCGGCGTGGCCGGCCGGCTCTCCGCAGGATCCGCAGGTGCTGACCACGTACGGGGAACTCACCGTCCTCACCCGCTCCGCCTCCGCGCTCACCGATCACGCACTGGAAGCCCTGCGGGGCGGGCTGGCGCGCGGCGAAGACCTCACGTACGACGAGTACGCGGAGATATCGGTCCTCGTGGCGATGGCCGAAGCCGCAGCCTCCAGGGCCGTGCAGGAATGCACCGCCCGCGCACTGGACGTCATCGGCGCCCGCTCCACGTCCTCGCGGCTTGGCTTCGACCGCTTCTGGCGCAATGCCAGGACCCACACGTTGTACGAGCCGGTGGCCGACCGACTCCGCGATGTCGGAGACTACTTCCTCAACGGTGCACACCCCCCGTTCATCCTGCCCGCCTGACCTCGCAAGACGCTGCCTTGATCTCCGACGACCCGAACCTCTCGACTGCCGGACGAGAACGGGTGCCCGGCATCCCGCCCGCGGCGGACGCCGACCGAATTCGTACGGGATAATGAACGCATGCGGATCTCAGCCAGGGCGGACTACGCGGTACGTGCCGCACTGCAGCTCGCCGCGTCCCGAGATGACGGGCCGCTGAAGGCCGAGGCCATCGCCGACGCTCAGGACATCCCGCACAAATTTCTCGAAGGCATCCTGAACGACATGCGGCGGGGCGGTCTCGTGCTCAGCCAGCGTGGCGGGAACGGCGGCTACCGGCTGGCCAAGCCTCCCGAGTCCATCAGCATCGCCGACGTCATTCGCGTCGTGGACGGTCCGCTGGTCTCGGTCCGCGGGGTCCGCCCTCCCGACCTGTCCTACACCGGACCTGCCCAGTCGCTGCTCCCCCTGTGGATCGCACTGCGCTCCAACGTGCGCGAGATCCTGGAGGGCGTCTCCCTCGCCGACGTCGCGTCGGCCGAGTTGCCCGCCGGAGTTTCCGCGCTGACCGACGCTCCCGGCGCCTGGACAAACCCCTGACCGCAGGGCCGACCACAGCTTGATCTCACAGATCGAGATCAGGCTGTCCATCATATGAACACCCTCTTGGGGTGAAGGCCGCCTTCTGTCACGATCCCCATCAACCAGGTGGGAAAACTAGGGAACTGCGGGGTGGCCATGAGAACGCTCAACCGCACAGACTGGTTGCTGCCCCTTCTGACCTCGCGTCGCCACATCGACCTCGGCCGTACGTCCAGCGCCATCTGTCGACCCGTCTGACACTGTCCGCGGAACCAGGTGGCTCACGCAGAACACCACTGCGCTCGCTGCCGTCCCGCCCCAGTCGGCGGACCGGACACTCTTCGGCTGACTGCGTCAACCGCACCTCCCCATGACCGCATGCCTTCGGGCACGGCGCGGCTGAGGCAGCGGGACGCACCAGCCACTCCGGCGACATGCGCCACGTTGCGCTCCTCAGCCCGCGCCAGCATTCCTGCCGCCGAGGGCCAGTAGTGGAGCGCTGGTGCGTGCCACCGGGCGTTACGCCTCGCACTGCCGAACCTCCTGACAACCCATCCCCTGAGAGGACACCTCAGTGTCTGCCGCACGACCGCTCACCACCCTGCGCACCATCGCCGCCATAGCCGCGCTTCCCCTGCTCGCTCTCACTGCCTGCGGTTACGGGTCCGAGTCCAAGGACAACGACACGTCGAAGGTGGCGGCCGAGGGCAAGAAGCTCTCCGCGGACACCGTGCGGATCGGCTACTTCCCGAACCTGACGCACGCCACCGCCCTGGTCGGGGACCAGGAAGGCCTGCTGCAGAAGGAACTCGGCGGTACAAAGGCCACCTACTCCCAGTTCAACGCGGGGCCTGCGGAGATCGAGGCGCTCAACTCGGGTTCGATCGACATCGGCTGGATCGGCCCCTCCCCCGCGATCAACGGCTACAGCACCACCGACGGCAAGGGCCTGCGGATCATCGGCGGCTCCGCCTCCGGCGGTGTGAAGCTCGTCGTCAACCCGGACAAGGTCACGTCCCTCAAGGACGTCAAGGGCAAGAAGATCGCCACCCCGCAGCTGGGCAACACCCAGGACGTGGCGTTCCTGAACTGGATCGCCGAGCAGGGCTGGAAGGTCGACGCGCAGAGCGGCAAGGGGGATGTGTCGGTGGTCCGCACCGACAACAAGATCACCCCGGATGCGTACAAGTCGGGGTCCATCGACGGCGCGTGGGTGCCCGAGCCGACCGCGTCCAAGCTGGTCGCCGAGGGCGGCAAGGTCCTCCTGGACGAGGCCGACCTGTGGCCCGACAAGAAGTTCGTCATCACCAACATCATCGTCTCCCAGAAGTTCCTCACGGAGCACCCGGATGTGGTGCAGGCGGTGCTGCGCGGCTCGGTGAAGACCAACACGTGGATCAACGCCAACCCGGACAAGGCGAAGGCGGCCGCGAACGCCAAGCTGCAGGAGCTGTCCGGCAAGCCGCTGCCCGCCAATGTGCTGGACCCGGCGTGGAAGTCGATCCAGTTCACCGACGACCCGCTGGCCTCCACCCTGAACACCGAGGCCGACCACGCGGTCAAGGCGGGCCTGCTCAAGCAGCCGAAGCTGGACGGCATCTACAACCTCGCGCCGTTGAACAAGGTCCTCAAGGCCGAGGGCAAGAGCCCGGTCGACGACGCCGGACTCGGCGTCAAGTAACCCCCGCACACCCCCGTTGTCCGCATGAGTTCCCAGGAGGTGACGACCATGGCAACCGCCCTCGCCAAGGCCGCCGACGCCACTACGTCGGTGGCATACGCCGCGCGGATCGAGCACGTCTCGAAGTCCTTCACCACACCCGCCGGCCGCCAGCTCGTCCTGGACGACATCACCCTCGATGTCGCACCCGGCGAGTTCGTCACCCTCCTGGGAGCCTCCGGCTGCGGCAAGTCCACCCTCCTCAACCTCGTCGCCGGCCTCGACAAACCGACGGCGGGGGGCATCAGTACCGACGGCCGCCCCGCCCTGATGTTCCAGGAACACGCCCTGTTCCCGTGGCTGACCGCGGGCAAGAACATCGAACTCGCCCTGAAACTGCGCGGCGTGGCCAAGGCGGAGCGGCGCACCAAGGCGGAGGAGCTGCTGGCCCTCGTCCGGCTGACGGGCGCCTACGGCAAGCGGGTGCACGAGCTGTCCGGCGGGATGCGCCAGCGCGTCGCGCTGGCCCGCGCGCTCGCCCAGGACAGCAAACTGCTGCTGATGGACGAGCCGTTCGCCGCCCTGGACGCCATCACCCGGGACGTGCTGCACGACGAACTGACCCGCATCTGGCGCGAGACCAGCGTCTCGGTGCTGTTCGTCACCCACAACGTCCGCGAGGCCGTCCGCCTCGCCGAACGCGTCGTGCTGCTGTCCTCCCGCCCGGGACGGATCGCGCACGAGTGGACGGTCGACATCCCGCAGCCACGCCGTATCGAGGACTCCGCCGTCGCGGAACTGTCCGTCGAGATCACCGAACAACTGCGTGGGGAGATCCGCCGCCATGGCCAGCACTGACACCGGGGTCGACATCAAGAAGGACGGCTCCCCGGCGGCCGGGGAGCCCCGGGACCCGCACGATCTGGCGGGACTGGAGGCCGGCCTCGACGCGCTGGATTCGGTGCGGGTCGACCGTACGCCGTTGCGCGAGACCCTGACAGGCAAGGTGCTGCCACCCGTCGTCGCCGTGGCGCTGGTGCTGGTGGTCTGGCAGATCCTGGTCTGGGCGAAGGTCACCGACAGCTACAAGCTGCCGGCGCCGTCCGCGGTGTGGAACGAGCTGACCGATGCCTGGCGGCAGGGCACCCTGCTGGAGTACATCTGGACCAGCGTCTCGCGCGGCCTGCTCGGCTTCGCCATGGCCCTCGTGATCGGCACGCCGCTGGGTCTGCTGGTCGCCCGGGTGAAGTTCGTCCGCGCGGCCATCGGCCCCATTCTGTCCGGACTCCAGTCACTGCCGTCCGTGGCCTGGGTACCGCCCGCCGTGCTCTGGCTGGGCCTCAACAACTCGATGATGTACGCGGTGATCCTGCTCGGCGCGGTCCCCTCGATCGCCAACGGACTGGTCTCCGGCGTCGACCAGGTACCCCCGCTCTACCTGCGGGCCGGCCGCACCCTGGGCGCCACGGGACTGCGCGGCACCTGGCACATCGTGATCCCCGCCGCACTGCCCGGCTACCTCGCCGGCCTCAAGCAGGGCTGGGCCTTCTCCTGGCGCTCACTGATGGCCGCCGAGATCATCGCCTCCTCACCCGACCTGGGCATCGGCCTCGGCCAGCTCCTTGAAAACGGCCGCACCGCCAACAGCATGTCCATGGTCTTCCTCGCCATCCTCCTCATCCTGATCGTCGGAATCGCCATCGACCTGCTCATCTTCAGTCCGCTGGAGCAGCGGGTACTGCGCAGCCGGGGCCTGCTGGTATCCCACTGAACGGACGGACAACGACCGGTGTGGCCAGCCGGTCAGCCGGTCAGCCGGTGCAAGGCTGCCACCGGTCTTCCTGTGCGGGGTCGATACTGCTGAGCCACACCAGCGCCCCACCGATCAGGCCGGGCCTGTCCCGCGTGGCCAGGGCCGGGGCTTCGAGCATGTCGGCAGCCTCTTCCAAGTAGGTGACCAGCGTGTCGAGTTCTTCGCCGGGGGCTTCGTTGTAGCGGGACCATCGGCCCATGTAGCCGGACGCGGCGTCCAGGTACAGGCCCGAGGTGCCGTCAGCCGGGCCCAGGGCGACAACCGGAACCCAGGTTGCCTTCCACACGGTGATCCGCTCGTCCTCGGGGCGGTCGGTGTTGAAGGTGTCCTGGTGGGCCTGGGAGTCCATCTTCAGCCGGTAGGTGGCGGCCACGGCGTCCAGGGTCATGAGAGCCCGATTGCCCGGAAGGCATCCCGCGCCATCGACCCCGTCGTCACCCGCCGTCAGCAGCCACAGGACGTGCAGTTCGACGGGTATCCGGATGCCGAGGTCACCCTCCAGAGCGGCGATGGCGGTGGGGCCGGCGCCGACACGGAGCGCAGCGTAGGAATCGGGGGCGTTGTGCTGGAGCCAGCCGGTGATGCGCTGCCAGGCATCGGCGATCTCCCGTACGGTGACCGCCTCGGTGGCTGGGTCGGCGGGCTCCTCGTCCTGCTGCTCCAGGTCCTGGGCGTCCGCGACGGGCTCTGCGGGCGCGGTGAAGGAGATCGGGTTCACGTACCGGATCTCGATCCGGTCGGACTCGCGGATGTAGCCGACGGCCAGGGCGGGGCAGTCCTCGAACAGGTCGCCGTCAACCGTCACGGTGAGGATGCCTGGCAGATTCGAGGGCCGGCCCATGTCCGGGTCGTCGGCCAGCTGGCCGGCCAGAACCTTCAGGGCGTAGGGCACACCGGTCCCGAACCGGGTGGCGGTGTCGCGTACGAACGGGGGTAACTCGACGTCCACGGCCTGGTGTTCCTTGCTGATCGGACGGAAGGCGGGCCCCTCATCGTAGGACGCGGTGGTCCTGACGCTTCTCCGAATCATCAAGCCGCGTCCGGACGCACCTCGGGTATCTGTCCGCACCCACGCGCCACGAATCAGGGCACCCACCGAGTCGCCGACTTCACCCACGCCCACCGCCGCCAGCAGCGCTTCGACCGCATCGAGGCCGCCGCCGAGCGCAGCTGATACCCGCCCGACCAGGGCGAGATCGACCGCACTGTCCCGGTCACCACCCCTCCCTGGCAGCGCTCCAGCGTCCCGGAGATTCTTCTTACCTGTTTTTCATAGGGTGCCTATTAGTGCCTGGTCAGGTTGATATGGGTGTGGGTATGTCGCGGTGGCAGGTGGGGCATGCGCCGGTCCAGAGGGCGAGGAGTGTCTGAGGGGCCACGAAGTTTCCGGACAGGTACCCAATAGGGTTGTCCTGAACAAGGAAACGAGGAAGAAGTGGCGCCACCCAGTAAGTACTCGCCGGAGTTCCGCGAGGAAGCCGTCCAGATCGCGTTGAGGTCGAGCAAGACGATCTCTGAAGTCGCCCGGGAGCTTGAGCTGAACTCGGAGACGCTACGCGGCTGGGTGAAGAAGCACCAGAAGCAGCAGGAACCGGCCCCCGATGCGGAACTGACGGTGAACGAGCGGGCGCGCCTGAAGGAACTCGAACGACGCAACCGCGAGCTGGAGATGGAAGTTACCTTCCTGAAAAAAGCCGCAGCGTACTTCGCGAAGGATCCCCGGTAGCAAGCAAGTACGAGTTCATCGACGAGATGCGGCTCGACACCGAGGAGTACGCCTACAGCGTCGAGTTCATGTGCGGCCGACTCGGCGTGTCCAGGTCCGGCTACTACGACTGGCGATCCCGCCCGGAATCCGCAACGGCCCAGCGGCGCGAAGAATTGAAACTGCTCATCAAGAAAGCCTTCGACATATCCGACAGCACCTACGGGCACCGGCGCATCCAGGCTCAACTGGATCGCTGGGGCGTCGCCGCGGGCATGGAGCTGGTCCGCTGCCTCATGCGTGAACTGGGCCTGGTGCCCTGCCAGCCAAGGCCGAAGAGGTTCGGCCTCACCCAGGCCGCAGCCGGCCAGGTACCGGATCTGGTGGGCCGTGACTTCACCGCAGATGCGCCTGGCGAAAAGCTCGTCGGTGACATCACCTACATCACGACCGGGGAAGGCTGGCTGTACCTCGCGACGGTCATCGACTGCTGCACGAAGGAAGTTATCGGTTACGCGATGGACGACCACTACCAAACCTCGCTGATATCCAGGGCGATCCGCAACGCGGCACGGAACAGAAGCCTCTCGGCGGGAGCGATATTTCACTCGGACCGCGGAAGCAACTACATGTCAGCCGAGTTCGGGAAGACGCTCAACCGGTTCGGACTGCGCAGGTCTTCCGGCCGTACCGGGATCTGTTTCGACAATGCCATGGCCGAATCGTTCTTCGGCGTGTTGAAGAACGAGCGCGTATCTCGGGTCACTTACCTGACCCGAGAGGCTGCCCGGCAGGACATCACTCGGTACATTGAATTCTGGTACAATCGCAAACGCCTCCACTCGGCGGTGGGTTACCGCCCTCCACGTGAAGTCCACGCCGAGTACGAAAAGTTGCGAATCGCCGCGTGAAATAGACAGTCAGACGCCTGTCCGGAAAGCACGTGGCCCCTCAGTCTGCAGCTCGCGGACGACCTGGTAGAGGCTCAGGCCGGCGCTGGGTCTTTTGGGATCCGGGCCAGTCGCTGCAGGGTGCAGAAGGCGTGTGCGACGGAGACGAGGGTGACGTGGTGGTGCCATCCGTTCCAGGTCCGGCCCTCGAAGTGGGCCAGTCCCAGGGCCTGTTTCATCTCCCGGTAGTCGTGCTCGATGCGCCAGCGAAGCTTGGCGAGGCGGACCAAGGTGGTCAACGGCATGCCGGAGGGCAGGTCGGACAGCCAGTACTGCACCGGCTCGCTCTCACCGGCGGGCCATTCGGCCAGCAGCCAGCACTCCGGCAGTTCCGGACCGTCGACGTGCTGGCGGACCTCGCGTCCGGCGGGCCGGATGCGCAGGGCCACGAAGCGGGAATACATCCGTTTGCGGCCCGAGAGGCCGCTGCCGGGCCGGGAGCCCTCCCGCCATTGCACCGGCCTGGCCGCTTTCCGGCCCGCCGCGATGACCAGTTCCTTCACGGACCGCGGCTTGCCGGGATACTTCGCCACCGGCGGACGTCCGGTCCCCGAGTACGGCTCGGCCACCGGGGCGGCGTCGGCGCTCTGGGCCGAGAGCGTGGTGGAGATCCCCACCACGTAGTTCAGGCCGCGTTCCTGCAGTCCGTGCCGGAACGCGGCGGCGTCGCCGTATCCGGCGTCCGCGATGGCCAGCGGCACCCCGATCCCCCAGGAACGGGTCTCATCCAGCATGTCCAGGGCCAGCTGCCACTTCTCCACGTGCCCGACATCGTCGGGGATGCCGCAAGCCGTACGTCGGGCGATCTTGTCCGCATCGGACTTCGGCGAGGCGGGATCCCAGGTCCGGGGCAGGAACAGCCGCCAGTTGACCGCCGCCGAGGCATGGTCGGACGCGAGGTGCAGCGAGACACCGACCTGGCAATTGGTGACCTTGCCCGCGGTGCCGGTGTACTGCCGCGCCACACACGCCGAGGCCGTCCCGTCCTTGAGGAACCCGGTGTCGTCGAAGACGAAAGCGTCGGGCCCGATCGCCTCCTCCATCCGCCAGGCGAGCTGGGCCCGGATGCGGGCGGGGTCCCAGGGACTGGTGGTGATGAAGTTGGCCAGCGCCTGACGATTGCCGTCCTCCCCGAGCCGGGCGGCCATCGGCTCGACCGACTTACGCCGCCCATCGGTCAACAGCCCTCGCAGATACACCTGCCCCCACCGGCGCTGATCCTTACGCGCAAACGGCTCGAACACCTCCGCCGCGAACGCCTCCAACTCACCACGCACCACAGCAATCTCGTCCGGAGTCATACACCCTCAACGCCACACCAAGCCCCAAGGACACGCGTCACTCCAGCCAACCTGACCAGGCACTACTATGTAAATGCGCGATATCTCTCAGCCGTTCCACGACGGTCTGGTCATCGTCTTCTCCCTCGCCATCGCCATGTCCCTGGCTGCCGCGGCCGCTTCGCTGATCCGTGGCCGCGCCAAGCCGTTGCCCACCTCACCGACACCCGTGACGCCTGCTGCCATGGCGTCCTCGCAGGCAGCCCCTGAGGCCGGTTCGGCCACGCCACCTGCCCTGGAACTGCGCGGCAGGGTACGGGACGGTGCCGGCGAGCCGCTGGTCCACGCCACCCTCACACTCGTCGACCGCTACGGCCACCAGAAGGCCATCGCCAGATCAGGTCAGGACGGGGCGTACGAGCTGGCATCGGCGGAACCCGGTTCGCACATGCTGGTCGTGTCAGCCAAGGGGCACGAGCCCCGCGCCGTGCAGGTCACCATGGGCGCTGAACCGGCCCTCTCCGACCTCGCCCTGACGGCGATCTGCGGTGTGCACGGTACCGTGCGCCACGCACACACCGATCGTCCCGTCCCTCACGCCCACATCACCCTGCTGAACGCCCATGGCGATGTCGTGACCACGTCCACAACCAGCGAGAACGGCACGTACACCCTGAAGGGCCTGACTCCCGGCCCCTACACCGTCGTCGCCTCCGGCTGCCCTCCCGTATCCGCCGACATCACGCTCGGCAACGGGGAAGCCCGCCAAGTGGATCTCCGGACCGGCGACGCCCCCGACTGACGGAACACGGGCCGCGTCTCTGCGCGGCTGCCACGCTGGTCGCGCCCGCTCGATGAGCGCCTCGTCCGCCCTTCCGAAATCCAGGGTTCCTCAGCCGCGGTTGCCGAAGCGGCGGTTGCGGGAAACTCGAAGGACGACTTGGAAAGACACTGAGGAGCCGACACGGACAGAACGGTTCACAGACGATCGACAGACGTACCCTCGGCAAGGTCATCGGCGTAGGAGCGGCGGGAACAACTGACCCGCTGATGGACATGAACCTGCTCTGCATGACAGGCGGCAGGGGACGCCAAATCACCGAATCCGACGCCCTGTTCACCGCGGCCGGCCCGCGCCGCGTCAAAACGACTTCCGCAGGAGCATTCGCCGTCATCGAAACACAATCCACCACCAGACCCTGCGTGCGGCGAAGGTGGCAGAACGACGCTCCGGCATCTCCCGGCCCGCGACACCGCCGGTCGACGCGGCGACCGTGGCCGCGCCGGCCAGGTGGGCGTGCTCACGCGCAGAGTTCATCGTCGATCAGGTTGTTCGCCGCCTGCTGCGTGGACGAGTCCGTCGAGCCGTCGCTCGTCGCGTTCAGGACCACCGTGCGGCGGCCGTCCTCGCTGACGCCGTTACGGGTCGTGTAGCCCGGCATGTCACCGCCGTGGCTGTAGTACGCGCCGCCGCAGGACAGCGGGATCTCCATCAGGCCGAGCCCGTACCGCACGCCGGGCCAGCCGGGGTCCAGCTCCAGGGCTCGTACGGTGGTCTTCATCGCCGCCAGCTCGGCGGACGCAGCAGCCGCCCGCCGAGGAGCGCCTGGTAGAAGCGGGTGAGGTCGGCCGTCGTACTGATCATGGCGCCCGCCATGCCGGCCGCGGTGGGGTTGATCTCGGTGACGTCGATCGGTGCCCTGTCCTCGTCGAAGGAGGAATAGCCGCGCAGATGGCGTCCGGCCATCCGCGGGTACGTCGTCGGGGCGACGGTGTCGCGCAGGCCCAGCGGGCGGATGACGCGCGGTGGCCTCCTGGTCCCAGGTGTGCCCGGTGGCCTTCTGGATGATCATTCCGGCGAGGATGTAGTTGGTGTTGGAGTAGCTCCACCCGTCGCCGGGCGCGAATCCCGGGGTGTGCCGCATCGCGATGGCGACCAGCCGCTCCGGTGTCCAGGTGGTGTAGCGGTCGGCCTGGTAGCCGGCCGTGCTTGCGAACTCGGGGAAGTCCACCGTGTAGTCGAACAGTCCGCTGGTGTGCTGGAGCAGCTGCCGTACGGTGATCGCGCTGCCGTCGTTGCCGTTGCCGGAGACGACTCCGGGCAGCCAGTGCTCCACGGTGTCGTCCAGCGACAGGCGTCCCTCGCCGACGAGTTGGAGCACCACCGCGGCGACGAACGTCTTGGTGGTGCTGGCGATCCGGAACCGGTCACCGGGGCGTACGGCGTTGCCCGTGGCTCGGTCGGCCACTCCGGCGGTGGCGTACCGGGAACCTCGCGGGCCGGTCGACCGGGCCACGACGCCGACGGTCCCGGTCTTGAGGACCGCGTCCGCGTGTGCCTGCAGCGCCTTGCTGTTCGCCGTGTCGTGCAGCGGCGCGGTTACGGATCCGGTCGCGCCCGCCGCGGGCAGCGTCATGCCGACGCATGCCAGCCCGGCTACGAGCGTAGTGGCCACCACATGGGAGGTGAGCTTGGGTTTCATGGGTCGCGGGCTCCTTGCGTGTCGTGTCGGTCGGGCCGCCGTTGCGGTGTGGCCGCACGCTAGGAATTCCGGCCGGTCGAAACGATCAGGCAGGCGGGTCACCCGGCTGGGGTGGCCACCGGCGGGTGCCGGTAGCGCCTGCTGTAATGGCGTCGCCGCAGCAGGTCAGCGGCGGGGACAAAAACCGCCGTCATACTGCGGGTGGACACCAGCGAGGCTGGAACCGTCCATCTGAAGAAGGCGCCCGACGTGAACACGGCGAAGGCGCCCGAGACCTGACAGACCGTCGACAATCTCGCCCGTGCCGCCCGCTACGACGACAGCGGCCGCAAGGTAGTGCCAGGAGTCCCGGCGGTAGTGCCTGCGGTACCCGGAGGTGGGCAGCGTATGGGTTGGAGACGACCCCTGTGCGCACGGGAATCTATAGCCATGACGCGACGCAAGGCAGTAATCATTCCCTCGGTCCTCCTCTCCCTCGGTGCCGTGGCGGTTGCCACTCCGGCCATCGGCGATGCCATGGACAAGTCATCGACTCCGGTTTCGGCCTCCGCTGGCCATGCCAAGACGTCAGCAACGGGGCGGCCCGCGGGCGGAGTGGTCGATGCCATCGAGCGCAGTGCCCACACATTGAGGACCACCGAGCCCGAAGGCAGTCTGCGGGACCTGGACGCGCTGGGCCGCATGGTCAAGGACGCCGAGGTGGTGGGTCTGGGTGAGGCCAGCCACGGATCGCAGGACTTCTTCCGCATGAAGCACCGGGTCTTCCGCTACCTGGTGGAGCAGAAGGGCTTCCGGACCTTCTCCCTTGAGCTTGCCTGGAGCAGCGGTCTGCGGCTCAACGACTACGTACTGAACGGCAAAGGCAACCTCAAGGACATAGCGAACGAGGAGTTCCAGGGGGCGTACCGGATCTGGAACAACCAGGACTACATCAACCTCATCGAGTGGATGCGGGACTACAACCGCCGGCACCCGAAGGACAAGGTGCAGTTCATGGGCAACGACATGGGCTACGCCGGGCCGGAGCTGTACGAGAAGGTGACCGACCAGGTGGCGCGCGAGTACCCGCAACTGCTGGAGCAGGTCACCGAGTTGTACCGCGGTCTGGCGCCGACCACCGACGCCGGCACCTACAGCGAGGACTACCTGAAGCTGCCACTGGCAGAACGCCAGGAGCGGGCGGAGCGGACCGGGAAGGTGTACGAGCTGCTCCGCAAGCAGCGCCCCGGCTCCGGTGCCGACCGGCAGGAACACCTGTGGACCGTGCAGCACGCCAGGGCCATCCACCAGATGGCCAAGGGCTACTCCCTCGACATCACCGACGAGGCCCAGGTCGCGGAGATGATGAGGCTCCGTGACCAGGTGATGGCGGAGAACGTGGCCTGGTGGAACAAGCACACCGGTGACCGGATCCTGCTGTCGGCGCACAACACGCACGTGTCGTACGACTCCTTCGACGAGCGGTATCCCAAGACCCAAGGGGCGTTCCTGCATGACGCGTTGGGCAGGAAGTACGTCAGCATCGGCTTCAGCTTCTTCAAGGGCTCCTTCAAGGCGTTCGGCACCGACGACAACGTGATGCGCACCTACCGCGTGGGGGCCGCGAAGCCCGGCTCCAACGAGGAGACCCTGGACAAGGTCCGCCAGGACGACTACATCCTCGACATGCGCACGGTTCCCAACTCCGCGCGCGCCTGGCTGGACAAGCCGCGTGTCACCTGGAACATCGGCGCCGGGTGGCCCGACCCCGTGACGTACAAGACCGCCCTCGGCCCGGCACACGACGTCCTCATCCACCTGAACGAGATCGAGGCCACCGAGTACCTGGGCAAGCCCTGACCCACAGGGTGTGGCGCGCGGGCGTCTTCCGGGCGCCCGCGCCGGCCTGCGTCCGCCGAGTTCGAGTCCGAAGGCCCGAGCGTCGCTCACATCGAAGTCGGGTCTCTTACTGCTCCCGGCGCAGGAAGTCGACGACCAGGTCCGTAGTCGCCTGCGGCTGCTCTTCTGTGATCCAGTGGCCGCAGTCCGGGATGACCGCGTCTTCGACGTTGTCGGCGACACACCGCGGCACCTCGCCGATCCCAGGGCCGAAGGTTGCTTCGCCGCCGAAGGCCAGGACCGGCATCTGAAGCCTGCCCTGTGCGAGGAACATCCTGTTGTCGGCCGCGTCCTGGGTGAACGCCAGGAACTGGGCGAAGCTCGCTCGCATTGTGCCGGGTTGAGCGTAGAGCGCCGCATAGTGCTCGCGCTTCGCCTCGTCGAACCGCTTCGGCTCCACGGAGAGTTCGTTCCAGAAGCGGTCGAGATGGATGCGCTCGCGGCCGGCGACCAGGCGCTCCATGTCGTGACCGCCGAAGCCGAAGTGCCACATGGCCGGATCCTGGGTGTTCTGATCCCAGGGCCCGATCCCGGGCAGCGGTGCGTCGATCGCCACCCATCGGCTCACTCGCTCGGGGTGGGTGGCGACAGCTGCGAAGCCGACCATGATGCCGATGTCGTGCGTCACCAGTTCAATCGAACGCACCCCCAGGGCGTCCAGGACACCCCCAGACGTCCGCCGCCTGGTTCTTCTTGTCGTAGCCGCCGTCAGGCTTCGACGAGAGGCCCAGCCCACGCAGGTCGGGCGCGATCACCATGTGGTCCTCGATGAGTGCACTCGCCAGATGACCCCACATGTCACCCGTTGTGCCAAAGCCGTGCAGCAGGACGACCGCTGGACCATGGCCGCCGACGCGCACGTGGATCTTGGCGACGTTGGTCTCGATCTCACGCGACTGCATGCCAAACCATGGATTCCCGCCGACCGTCAGCTCAGGTCGAGGCGCATCAGGATGCGGGGATGACCGGCCAGTACCGAGGTGGTGTCGGCGGCGTGGGTGAACCCGGCGCGTTCGAAGTTCTTGCGGAGCCCGGCGTACGCCATCGTCATGTCGACCTTGGCCTCGCCGTTGTCGAGGGGGTAGGCCTCGATCGCCGGTGCGCCCTGGGCACGGGCGTACTCGACCGCCCCGGCGATGAGAGCGTGCGAGATCCCCTGCTTCCGATGACCGGGGCGTACGCGGATGCACCACAGCGACCAGACCGCGAGGTCGTCGACGTGCGGGATCTTGCGGTTGCGCGCGAAGGAGGTGTCCGCGCGCGGCGCCACCGCGGCCCAGCCGACCGGCTCGTCGCCGTCGTAGGCGAGCACACCTGGAGGGGGTCCCGTACGGCACAGCTCGGCGACGTATTCACCTCGGGCCGGCCCTCGAAGCTCGTTGTTGAGCTTGGACGGGATCCGGTGGCTCAGGCACCAGCAGACGTTGGCCCCGGGCGACTTCGGGCCGACCAGGGTGCGGACGTCCTCGAAGACCGTAGCCGGGCGCACTTCGATCGTCATGGCACCACGATGGCACGGCGGGCGCGGTGACGCCGTGCGACCTTCCGGCAGCACGGCCCCGGTCCGGATCCGGTCCGAGGCCCGCCGGGTCCGGTGTCGGGCCCGCCGGACCGAGTGGTCAGCGAGCCTCCGGGTCCGGGTGGGCCGCGTCCCATGCCTCGTGGGAGGCGGCGATGGCCCGGCGATGGGCGATCGACCAGTCGGCGAGGGCCTTCACGAGGTGAGTCAGGCTGTGTCCCATCTCCGTCAACTCGTACTCGACCTGAGGCGGGACCGTGGGATACACCGTGCGCTTCACCAGGCCGTCGCGCTCGAGGCGGCGGACGGTGAGCGTGAGCATGCGCTGCGATATGCCGCCGGGGATGGCGCGCTGGAGCTCCTTGAACCGGCGGATGCCAGAGGCGAGTTCGACCACCACGTAGACGGACCACTTGTCACCGAGCCGGTCCAGCACGTCCCGGACACCGCACTCGTCCTGCGGTGTGTCGCAGACGATCACGGGTACGGCTGCCGCCGGGGCGGCCGCCGGGCTGGTTACCGCCATGTGCCCTGCTGACATGAAAGTGCCTCCTTATGCGATCGAGTTCCTCCGCTGAGGATGGAACCACACAGCTCAGGAGGGACTTCCCATGATCCTGCTCACCGGCGCCGCCGGGGCACTCGGAAAACTCGTCGCCCAGCGACTGGCCGTACGCGACGACGTGGTGCTCGGCACCCGCACACCCCGTTCCGCGGGCGAGCGCCGCGTCGACTTCGACGACCCTGCATCGCTCGACTTCACAGGTGTGGGCACCCTGTTGCTGATCTCCGCAGGATTCGGCGAGGACGACGTGGTCGTCGCCCGTCACGACGCGGCCATCACGGCAGCCGAGAAGGCGGGTGTGCGGCACGTCGTCTACACCAGCCTGAGCGGCGACGGCGACCACCTCGCCTACGCGCTCCCCCATCGCTGGACCGAACGCAGAATCCGGCAGAGCAGCTTGGAGTGGACGATCCTGCGCAATGGCCTGTACGCCGAGTTCCTCGCCGCCATCGCCGCCCCGGGCCCCGACGGGGCCATCACCGCGCCACTGGGCTCGGGGCGTCTGGCCGCCGTCGCCCGCGCGGATCTCGCGGAAGTGGCCGCTCGCGTGGTGAGCGCCCCGGAGCAGCACGCGGGCCGAACGTACGAGCTTGTCGGCGAGGAAGCCCTCGGCGGTTCGGAGCTGGCGGCTGCGGCCGACGGCTCCTACGAGCCCGGCTCACTCGCCCGAGCCCGGGAAACGATCGCTGCGGCCGGAGAGGCGCTGCCCTATCAGTTGCCGATGCTGGTGGGGACGTACTCGGCGATCGCGGCCGGCTTCCTGGACGGGACGGGCATCGAACTCAACGCGCTGCGCGGGCTGTTGGAGCGGGAGCCGCGGTCCGCTCTGGAGGCGTACGCGGCCTCGGTCGGCGCGGCCCGCTCGGCGGCGTAGACGAATCCGCGCCGACATCGTCCCGCCTCAACGGCCGTTCCCCCGCAGTGCTGTCGGGGAACCGCCGCGTCGACGTCAGACCGAGGTGTCCTGGGTGAAGTGGTCGGCGATGAGTTCGGCGACCATGATCACGGTGACGTTGGTGGCCACGGCGGGGACGTCGGGCAGGATCGAGGCGTCGACCACTCTGAGGCCGGACACTCCTCGCACACATCCGCGGAAGTCCACGACGGCGTGAGCGTCGGTGTCGGGCCCCATGGGCGCGGTGGCATACAGGCGGTGCGGGTACGGCTTGACGTGGGCGCGCAGGTACGCGGCCACGTCTGTGTCCGTTGTGACGGCGGGGCCGGGGGCGATTTCGTTGAGGCCCGGTGAGCGCATCGGGGCGGTGTCAGCGAGCTCCCGGCCGAGAGCGATCGCCTCCGTCATCTTGTGCATGTCCTCGGGGTCGTCGAGCAGGCCGGGGCGGGACGGCCGGGTCTGTGCTTGCCAGTTGGAGGGTGACGTGGGCGTCGGGTTCAGGGCGAGTGACGGAGATCAGGAAGCCGAGTCCGCTGCCGTGCGGGTAGGCGTCGGACCGTACGAGGTGGCTCGGAGCGATCTGCAGGTCGAGTTCGTCGGCTCGGGCGAGCGAGCTGCGCGTCGTCAGCAGGACCGAGACCGGGGGCGTGGTCGCACCGAGTTGTTCGGCCCCCGCGCTGAACAGCACGCAGGCGCAGGGGTGTTCACGCAGACGGCGGCCGACCGGCGGATGGGTGACGACGTCGACGCCAAGCCGCTTGCTCCCGATGGCCGACGGCGTCACCCTCGCTCGCAAGCGGTAGCCCTGAGGCTGCGGCCGACCCCGACAGGGGCGTACGCGCGCCCACATCCCGATCACTCTGAGAGCGCCCGCCGGTGGGTCCTGCCTGCGGGCGCGGTTCGCTCAACTGCAGTTCGCCTGCCCAAGGAAGTGGGAGGGCGTCGTCGGGCTAGCGGCGGGCCAGGCCGTCGACCATCAGGGCGAGGGTGAAGTCGAACCGGTCGTGGCCCTCGCCGGCGGTGAGCTCGGCGGCGTGGCGGGTGGTGTGCGGGAAGGTCTCGGCAGGCAGGGCGGCAAACCGGCGTAGCAGTTCGTCGCGGTCGTGGACCCAGACGGCGTCGTCATCTGCTGATCTCTGGCGCGCGATCGACACCTCGAGGCAGTAGGCGGCCACATACAGCAAAAGGGCGTCGATCGCCCAGGCGGCGGCCTGAGGGGCGACGCCGCCGGCGAGCAGGATGGCCAGCATTCCTTCGCTGACGCGCACGGTCTCGAGGTCGGTGGGGGCCATGGCGAGCGCGGCACGGGAGATTCCGGGGTACTTCAGGTACTGGTCGCGGATCTGGGCGCACACACAGCGGACCTGCTCCCGCCAGGCCGCGGGGTCGGGCTCGGGCAGTACGAGCTCGGCGCACAGCCGTCCGATGAGCAGCTCGTCGAGGTCGGCCTTGTTCACCACGTGGGCGTAGAGCGAGGCGGGTCCGGTGTCGAGCGCTCCGGCCAGTCGGCGCATGGTCAGTGCCTCGTAGCCCTCTGTGGCGATGACGCCCAGAGCGGTGTCGATGACCTGCTCCACGGTGATCGGGGCCTTGCGGCGCCGCGGCCTGGGGCTTGCTTCGGCCTCGGGGTTCGGCGGCTGGTGGCGCGCCGCGCGTCGCTCTCTCGGGTTCACGGAGTCATCATAGCTTGACTCGAACAGCGTTCGTAGATAGAACGGTGTTCGTGACGATGGATGCGAAGCAGGACGTGGACGTGACCGTGGTGGGAGCCGGGCCGGTGGGCCTCATGCTCGCCGCCGAGCTGGCGCTCTCCGGGGCGACGGTGCAGGTGATCGAGCGACTGGCCGAGCCGGCCGAGGCAATGAAGGCGGGGTCGATCAATGTGCCGACGGCCGAGGCGCTCGACCGCCGAGGCCTGTTGCCTGCTGCCGAGCAGGTGCAGCGGGAGATTCTTGAGCGGGTGGGTTCGTTCGCGCCCAAGAACGGCGACCGGCGGCCCGGTGGCGGCGCGCAGCCCGGCGGAAACCGGCAGCCCGGTGGTGATCAACAGCCCGGTGGCGGCCGGCGACCACCCGACTCGCGGTTCACCGGGCATTTCGCGGGGATGGTCCTCGACGCCGACCTCGTGGACTGGTCCGATTCCGACCTCGCCGCGCACACCGCGGTCACCGGAGCGCGGATGGTGCCGCAGCGTGAGCTGGAGGAGCTGCTGGCCGGCCATGTCGCGCGACTCGGGATACCGGTGCGTCGCGGAGTGGAGGTCACCGCGCTCCAAGACACCGGCGACGGCGTGCTCGTCGACAGCACTGCCGGTCCGGTGCGCACCGGGTGGCTGGTCGGGTGCGACGGCGGGCGCAGCACCGTGCGACGCCTCGCGGGCATCGAGTTCCCCGGCACCGACCCCGAACTCACCGGGCACCTGGCGCTCGTCGACATAGCCGACCCGGAGAAACTCGCGGACGGCTGGGCGTGGTCGACCCGTGGGGCGTACCGCTATGGGCCACAGCCCGGGCGGGTGGTCACCGTGGAGTTCGACGGCGCTCTCAACGACCTCCCGCACGCTCGGCTTCGCTCGCGCGGAAGGACCCCCAGGGAGCCGGTCACCCTTGAAGAGGTGCAGACCAGTCTGCGCCGGGTCTCGGGCACCGACGTCACACTGACCGCGCTGCGCGCCACCGCGACCCGCTGGACCGACAACGCCCGCCAGGCCGCGGCCTACCGATCGGGACGGGTGCTGCTGGCCGGCGACGCCGCGCACGTGCACTCGCCGTTCGGCGGTCAGGGGCTCAATCTCGGGGTCGGCGACGCGATGAACCTCGGGTGGAAGCTCGGTGCCGTGGTCGCCGGATGGGCACCCGAAGGACTGCTCGACACCTACGACACCGAGCGTCGTCCGCTCGGCGCTTGGGTGTTGGACTGGACGCGGGCCCAGATCGGGGTGATGCGCGGGGACGCCAAGTCGGCCGCGCTCCGGGAGGTCGTCGCCGATCTGCTGAGCACTCGGGACGGCACGACCTACGCGGTCAAGAAGATCTCCGGAGCCGACCAGCGCATCGACCTGCCCGGCGACCACCCACTGATCGGCCGCTACGTCCCCGACGTATGGCTGAAGGACGGCTCCCGTCTGGTCGACCACCGTCACGGCGGCGGATTCCTGCTGCTCGACCGCACTCCGGACGGCGCATTCGCCCGCCTCGCCGAGGCCTGGGCCGGGCGAGTGACCAGCGTGACCGACGACAACGCGACGCCGACGGGGGTGTTGGTGCGCCCGGACGGGGTGGTCGCCTGGGCCTCCGACACCACCGGCATCTCCGCCGTCACCGGCCTCGAAGCCGCCCTGCGCCGGTGGACCGGCACGCCCTCGTCCTCACCCGATCACGTGCCGGTGGGCTGAACCCCTGTCCGTGTCTCCCTCGACAGCCATCGGGCGCGTCTCTCCCAGGGCACCTTCATAGGATCCTGGCGTGTTCAACTTCGGGATCGAAACCTACCGGCCCCAATGGCTGAACGGTCGCTCTGCGATCGTGGCGGGCCACGGCCGGCAGCTGCGCGCACTCATCGGCCGACCGTTGACCCGCGCCTGGCTGGTCTGGGACGTCCAGGACAACGAGTGGTTCTCCGACTGCCCCGTCCTGCTCGACTTCACCGGTGAACAGGTCGAGATCAACCACCGGAAGTTCGACGACGTCTCGATCACCTGGAACACGGTCGATCCCCACCAGCCGGTCAGATGGCCCGGCTTCGATCTCCAGTGGCGGTCCGACATGCGCCGCGAGCTGCACGCCCTCGAAGGCCAGGCCCTTCAGGACGTCGAGCTCCTCGAATGGACCGGCACAGACATGGCCCAGGGAACAGTCGCTGTCAGCTTTCGCTTCCCCCACAGCCAACTGACCATCGCCAACGCCCTCGACGAGAACGAGCTGGCCTTCGGGCCACCCGAGTCGCCCTACCGGCGTCACTCACTGCACCAGAACACCCGCCCAGGACAAGGCCGGTAGGCCCCCATACGAGCATGACAACATGCGATCATGCCCGTCCCGCACCCCAACGGGGAGTACGCGATCACCGCGATGTACTCGGTCCCCGATGACGCCTGGTACCTGGAACTGGATCTCGTTGCCGGGCAACGAACTCTTGTGACCGCGATCGTCCCTGACGAGGACCCGGCTCGGGAGCCGACGGTGTGTTTCGACCCCGGCGGGCAACACGTCGACGTCTCGTACGAGGTCATGCGGTGGTTCATGGACCAGGTCGACGAGGAGGTCCGCACGTCCCGCGCCTGGATGCTGCTGCGGCCCGAACTCGTCGAGGCCATTTACCGATTGCGCCAGGAGTACATGGGTGTCGTCGACGATGACGACTTTCCTGATGTCCTGACAGAGGTGCGCGTCGCGGTCCCCGCGGCCGACCTCCCGGCCGTTCTTGCGGCCGCCTTCGGGCGGAAGCCCGACGGAACCACCTTGGACCATCCAGGGCGTGTTTGAGATGTGGGCTCGGTGCGGGTCGGTGCTGGTCATGATCCGATCGCTGCGGTGTTCCGGACCGTTTCTCAGCCGATCCGCCAGGGACGGAGCTTCTCGGGGTTTCGCACCGCCCAGATGTGTCTGATCCGGTCGCCCGCGAGCTCGAACGCGAACACGGTAGCGATGTCGCCGTCCTGCCGTGCCACCAGGCCGGGCAGGCCGTTGACCGTGCACTCCAGGAATGTCGTGCGGTGGCCCGACACACGGGCGATCTCGGCGTAGGCATGTGCGATCTGCTCACCGCCCACGATCGGGAGCAGATGGGTGACGGCCAGGCCGCCGCCGTCGGCGGTCGCGGTGGCATCGGGGTCGAGCAGGCTGATCAGGGCATCGATGTCCTTGGCCTGCCATGCCGTTCTGAACTGCCTGACGATCCTGGCCTGCCCGGCACTCGGGCCCGCCGGGGACTGCGCGGTGCGGACGCGCCGTCGGGCGGACGAGGCCAGTTGGCGGCACGCCGCCGGAGTGCGGCCGACGATCTCGGCGACCTCACCGAAGGGGTAGCGGAAGACGTCGTGCAGGACGAACGCGACGCGCTCGGCCGGGGCCATCGAATCGAGGACGACCAGGAACGCCATCGTCACCGACTCGTCCAGGGTGACCCGGTCGGCCGGGTCGATGTCACCGGCGCCGGAGCGCCCGGTGATCCACTCCGTGGGCTCCGGCAGCGGTTCCGGGATCCAGTCGCCCACGTACGTCTCCCGCCTGGCCCGCGCCGAGCCGAGCAGGTTCAGACAGATACGGCTGGCGACCGTCATCAGCCAGGCACCGGGCGACTCGATGGCCTGCCGCTCCTGTGCGGACATGGCGTACCAGCGGGCGTAGGTCTCCTGCACGACGTCCTCGGCGTCGGCAAGGGACCCGAGGAGTCGATAGCCGAGGTTGATCAACTGGCGCCGCTCGCTCATGATCGCGCTGAGGCCCGGATCGCTGTGGTCGTCGCCTGGCTCGGCTCTGCTCGTCATGGTCCGGCGGTCTCCCTCGCTCGGTTCTGTCGCCTCTACCCGTTACGACAGAACAGCTCGCCGGAATGTGAGGTCGCCGCGCCACCTCACATTCCGCAGGGCTGCGTTGTCGTACCGGTGAGGACGACAACAGGACCGAGAGGTGATTCCGATGAACGACTTCCAGGCCATCGCGGACCGCGTCGAGATAGAGGCGCTGCGTGGCGAGTTCACCGACACGGCGATGATGCGCGACCGACCCCGCATGGCGTCGCTGTTCACACCGGACGGCGCCCTGCGCATGCCCAACATCCCCGTCGAACTGGTCGGCCGCGAGGAGATCCGTGCCGGGGGCGAGCGGCTGCAGAGCCAGTGGGACTTCTTCGTGCAGACCACACACCCCGGCACCATCCTGCTCGACGGCGACACCGCGACCGGCCGCGCCTACATCCAGGAACTCGCGCGCACCCTCGACGGACGCCAGGGTCTGAACTACGCCGTCTACCACGACCGCTACCAGCGCACCGCGGAGGGCTGGAAGTTCGCCGAGCGGGTGTACGAGGTCAGGTACCTCGACACCTCCCCGCTGGCGGGTACGGCGCCCCACGCGGGGCAGGGCTCCGGGACCAACCCGGCAGACGCCACGGCCGCCCCGGCTCCGGCCGCGTCCTTCGCCGACCCGGCATCGGCCGAACGACTGGAGCGGGCAGCCGCCGCGCTGCGGGCGGCCGGCTTCGCCGCCGAGATCCTCGACGACGCCGCGGCCGCGCGCTCCCGCATCAAGGACCTGGTCCCCGAGGGCGCCAGCGTGCTCACCGGAGCCAGCGAAACCCTCCGGCTGTCCGGCATCGACGAGGACATCAACGCCGGCGGCCGGTACGACGCCATCAGGCCGCGCGTCCTGGCCATCGACCGTGCCACCGGCGCCGACGAGATCCGAAGGCTGGTCACCGGACCCGACTTCGTCGTCAACAGCGTCGCCGCGGTCACCGAGACCGGCTCGCTCGTTCTTGCCTCGGGCAGCGGCAGCCAACTCCCCGCCAACGCGGGCGGCGCCGCCAACGCGGTCTGGATCGTCGGCGCGCAGAAGGTGGTCCCCGACCTGAGCACTGCGCTGCACCGCGTCGAGGAGCACGCCCTCCCGCTGGAGAACGCGCGCGCCCAGGCGGCGTACGGGATGCCCAGCGCCGTCAACCGCCTGCTCATCCTCAACGCGGAGACCCGCCCGGGGCGCGGCACCGTGCTGCTCCTCCGAGAGGCCATAGGATACTGACCCGCGGCCCGGGGTCGTTGGGCTCCGGACTCAGGGCGAGTCATTGACGGCGGCGACAACGCGCTTCAGCCGCAGTACGTGTTGCTCAACAGCGTGTTGATCCGCTTGCCGTCAGCCGTGGTCACCTTGTGGTTACCGGTGCTGAAGCGCCGGGCGGCGACCTGGTCCGGGTTGGCGACGTTTCGTTGGAGGTCGGCGCACTGGGCATCGGCCTTGGCAATGTCCTCGGGTGCGCCCAGTGCGGGGTCGATGTAGCGCAGGTTGCCTTGGACCGCGACGACGCGTGCCGCGCGAAACGCCTCGTCCACCTGGGCGCTCGCGTCCGTGGGAGGAGTCGTCGGAAGACTGTCATCGGTGGGGCGGGACGAGGTGCTCGGACTCTCGTCGGGCGTGACGTCCGGATCCGGCGACTGCGTGGCTGCCGTCGCCGACGTCCGGGGCGCGCTCGATCGGTCCTGGGCGGTCTTGTCCGTACCGTCGCTCCCGCACCCTGCCAGCAGTAGTGCTACACCGGCGGTGAGGAGCGCGACAAGGACGTCCGGGCGTCGAGTGGAAGGCATCTGGCGCATGGGCTCCGCTCCACGGTCAGGACCGATGGCTGTTCTGGGCGAGCTCATGGTGAAGTACGGTGCCCGGGACCGCTCCCGGGCGCGAGAACTCGCACCGGCGGCCGACCGGACCGCCGGGCAGCGCGTCGGCCGCCCTACCGACAACGCCAGCCCAACTCGGCTCCCACCAGGATCAGTTGGGTCACAAGGCGTGACTCGCGGGCGGTCCGGCGGGCATCATCTGTGGGTGCACCGGGGGTACGGACACCGTCAAGGGTGTACGCACTCGACCCGCGGCAACGCGCCAGGTCTGCACGCACCCACCAATGGAGCCGTCCTCATGATCGAGTCCGAGCTGAAGCGAGCCCTGCACCCCCATCTGCGCAAGGAGACGTTGAAGGTGGCCCTGTCCGGGTACCTCGGGGCCGGTTTCCGGCGTGCCGTCCTCGGGGTGACAGACCGTCGGGTGCTTCTGGTCAAGAGCGCCTACTGGTCGGTCAGCGACAAGGGGCTCCTGTGGGCGGATCCGCTCGACGAGGTGGCCCTGGGCAACAGACCCAACGAGCTGCACATGAACGGCGCCTACACCGGCAACACGTACGTCCGCATACGCCGCGCGGACGGCAGCACGTTCCGCCTCAACCCCCGTACGAGCTTCATCGGCGGGAGTGACGACACCCGGCGCAGCGTGGAAACCCTGTACTCGTCGGTCAAGGGCCGCTTCTGATCCCACCCCCGCTCAGAAGACCAACTCGCCGATGCCCAGCAGGTTTCCCTCGCTGTCACGGAACCAGGCGCCGCGTTCGCCCCGTGCGCCCTTGCTCGGGTAGTTCCCCTCGATCTCGGCGATGCCGTTCCTGGTGCGGAATCCGGGAGCGTCGACCTCCTCGAACACCACGCCACGCCGCTTGAGTTCCGATACGACTGTCTCGATGTCGTCGACCTCCAACGCCATCTGGGTGAAGGTCCCGGGCGAGGCTCCCGTCGATTGGAACACGACGAAGTCCACGCCCGCGCACCGATACAACAGCCCACCGGGCCGCTCGTCGACGGGCTCCAGACCCAGTTGCTCGGAATAGAAGCGCCGTGCCCGGTCCAGGTCCTGGGCCGGAAGCCTCGTCGCCAAACGTGCCCCGGCCAGAATGTTTCTGTCGTCTGCGTTCATGTCTCCACTGTGCCGCGAGCAGCGGTCGGACGGGCGGAGGCGACAGCTGCGAGCCATGGCGCACGCCATGTGGAACCGCGCCCGTTCGTGGTGGAGGCAGGTCTGCGTCAGGCGCGCACCGCGCCAACCGTACTCACCATGTCGACCAGGTCGGCGAGCGCGTTCGCGAGGGCATCGAGGCCGGGACCCGCCGGGCCGCCCGGCTCGGACATGTAGACGTCCCGCCGGATCTCGATCATCAGGGCGCTGACCCGGGGGTCGTTCCCGTAGAACTTGAGCGGGACGTACGTCCCCTCGAAGGGGCTGTTGACGCCCGTGCCGCCGAAGCCCGCGAACGCCTTCTCGGCGTGGGCCAGCAGGTCAGCCGGGGTGTGGAAGGCGTCCCGGCCCAGGCAGATGGGCGGCCGGGGACCGTCACCGTGCAGTTCGTAGGGCAGGCGCTCGGTCGGGTAGGAGTGGACGTCGATGATCACGGCCCGTCCGACTGCTTCCAGCCGCTGTGTCACGGCGTCCGTGACGGCGGCCGCGTACGGGTGGAAGTAGCGCTCGACGAGCGACTGTCCGTCGTGGTCGGCCGGGCGGAGGTCCTCCCGGTGCGTCGTCCGGGTGTAGACCGCGCCCATCCCGACGGCCAGCATCTCCTCACGCTCGTCCGGAAACCGTTCGGGGTCGACGACCAGGCGAGACAACTGGTTGACGAACTGCCAGGGCACGGCGGCGCAGCGTTCGGCTGCCGTCGACGCGATCCGGGCCGTGTGCGAGTCGGTGATGAGGTCCAACTCCCGTTCCAGGTCGGCATCTTCGAGCAAGATGCCGCTTCGCACATCCGGCGGGATCACCCGTGAGGAGTGCGGGACGTGCAGGAGGACAGGGGAGTCCGGCGCGCCGGCCACGAGACGGTAGGAAGCCGACACGTCGTTCATTCAGGAGTCCTCGATGCGGGCGCGTGGGAGTGGCGGTGGGAGCGGGTGCGGTCGTGCGTCAGGGCAGGTGCACCCTTCCTACTACACCAACCGGCCGAGCCGGAGGGTGCGTGGGCCGCGCGGCGGACCGGCGGGAGTGGCCAACCCTCCAGCAGGGTCCGGGTTACAGGCCGTCGCGGACCATGGCGGCGACGATCTGGACGTGGCGATTGGCCCCCGTGCTGGAGAACTCGTTCTCGTAGTTCAGGCCGTAGGGCCAGAAGTGGCCGCCGCCGGTGGACAACGTGGCACCCGAACCGTCGAACTGCTTGACGAGGGCCGTGGCCTGCGCTCCACGCCAGGTACCGCTGCCTCCGAGGGAGGACCTGCCGGAGCTCGTGCCCACGCCGATGGTGTGGGCGATCTCGTGCAGCGCGGTCCGCTCGGTCATGTAGCCGCGGTTGCCGAAGCGGATGGTTCCGTTGATGTTGCCGTCGGCCGTGGGGACGGCCGGGTCGTAGCGGACGGTGATGGTCTTGCCGAGGTCGCTCACGTTGTTGTACCGGGCCACCGCGGCGTTCAGGGCGGTCGTGATGAGGTTGTAGGCCGTCTGCTGGTCCTGGGTGGGGTTGGCGGCCCGTTCGAGGGTCCAGGTGATGGTGGCCGCCGCCATCTGTTCCTTGGGGGCCGGGGCGGCCTGGGGTGCGGCCTGCGCGACGCCGGGCCCGACCAGTAAGGCTCCCGTCAGCGCGGCTATGGCCACCTTCCTTCGCCAGGGCATGGTCGCTCGCTCGGTGGGCTCCGGGGTCTGTCGTGGGCTCATGGAGAAGGACTCCTGTGTGTGTGGGGGGAGGTGGAGGTTGGGCTGTCGGGGGTGCGGAGATGACGGCTTGAACGGTCCACGCCGTGGCCGATATTTCAAGCATTGTTCGAGATCCCGATCATACGTAGTGCTGTCGGAACCTCCGCCAGTATCCAGTCGCTGACAGCGCCATCAAGTGGCCCAGCCCATCCGCCACTTCCCCGGTTTGCTACGCTCCCGTCGCTGCCTGTGGGGGAAGTCCGGTGAGAGTCCGGCGCTGACCCGCAACGGTGTGCGTGGCGAACCCGTGGTTCGTCGCGTGAGCCCGATCGCCCGTAGGTGGTGCGACCCGTTGACTGCTCGCCGTGGACTGCGAGAGGGGACCGCACGGCCGGTGTGTCGTACGGGCTGCCTGCGGCCAAGCCGTTCACTCGAGTCGATGCCCTTGCGGGCGATCCGGACGCCGATGCGCTTGCCCCATAACCATCGTCGAAGGTGGGGTACGTCGTACGCCTTGTCGGCATGCAGGCGTTGCGGCTTTGAATCGGCCGCATGGGATTCGTGTCCCATGTGGAAATGGGCCACCATCGGCTTCAGTGCCTGGCTGTCGTGAGTGTTGGCCGCGGAGAGTCCGACGCGTAGGGGCAGTCCGTTCGCGTCGGACAGGACGTGCACCTTGGAACCGGGCCTGCCCCGGTCCACGGGGCTCGGACCTGTAAGTTCGCCCCCTTCTTAGCGCGGACATGAGCTGAGTCGAGGACCGCACGGGACAGGTCGACCAGGTCCTCCTCGTCCAGGAGCTGGAGAACTTTCTGGTGCAGTCGGCCCCAGACCCGGCGCGGGACCAGATGGCGAAGCGGCGATGCACAGTCGACTTCGACTCTCCGAAGCACGGCGGCAGGGCCCGCCAGGCGCAACCACTGACGAGCACGTGATACGTAGAGTGTCGCCACCCACAAGCCGTCGAAATTGGGCACTCTCAATTTTTTCAACCCGATGGGCTAACTCAGCAGCCCATCCTTGCGTTCTTCCTTCGCGGTCATTCGAGCTGAATCCCACCAAACCAGCAGTGTGACGAATAGCGCCAACACTCCCGCTACCACAGCCAGCAGGTCGATGAGTGCCGCATCAGCCAGACCCTCGCAGGCAATGCGAACGAGGCTGTAGCCGCAGAAGAGCGTGCCAACGACCAGGCCTGCGATGATCCACTTACGCACAGAGCGGTCCCTGCGCACCCCTGGGAGACTCATAGAGCCATCATCTCCGGATCGAGGTCGCCGCACTCGCACTCAGCGGAATCGGTAGTGGTGGGGCCAATTTGGTCGCGGGCTGGGAGCTCGTCGTCGTCGGGGCATTTGCGGGTGGAGCAGCATCGCGTACAGCCCGGTTGCGCCTCTGAGATCGTCCTGCACCACAGTGCGCGGCGCGAACTCCAGGTCACCACCGATACGAACATCAGTCGTATTACCTAAGACCATGTAGGACACGGTCCAAGAAGGTCCGTCGGACGGAATACTCTGCTGGTATGAGTGAACGAGGAATGCAGGAGCTGGCCCTGCTGCTGCTGACGGCGCTGGCGGATGCACCTCGGCACGGATATGCCGTCGCCCAGGAGGTCAAAGCCATCACGGACGGCCGGGTGGTGCCGCGTACCGGGGCGCTGTACGGGGCGCTGGACCGGCTGCTGGCGGAGGGTTTGATCCAGGTGGAGCGTGAGGAAGTGGTGGGCGGCCGGGCACGCCGGATCTTCGCCCTCGCTCCCGCCGGGCGGGAGCGGCTGGAGGCCGAGGCGGAGCGGCTGGCCGCCACCGCCCGGGAGGTCAGACGGCGTCTGGACACCGGCGGGGCGGCGGCACTGACGTGACCGATCCACTGCTCCGTCTGTATCCAGCCACGTACCGGGCGGCCTGCGGGCAGGAAATCGTCGATGTGCACCGGGAGATGACGGCGGACATGCCCCGCGCGGCCCGGCTGCGCGCGGACGCCGACCTGGCCGCGCACGCCGTACGGGTTCGGCTGGGCCTCGACTCGGCGTCGCCCGCGGGACGCTTCTTCGCCCTGGCTGCGCCGTTCGCTCTGGCGGCAGGTGCGGTGGACAGCGGACTGCACCTGACGCGCTGGTACGCGGGACTCGTTCGCTCGCCGGCCCCGATGTGGATCCAGCTCTCCACGATGGATGCCGCCCAGGCCGCGTACCTGCTGCTGTCACTGTTGGTGTGCCTCGGCGCGGTCATCGCCTTGACCGGGCGGTGGCTGCCGGGTGCGGGTCTGGCCGTGTGCGGGTTGCTGGGGACGGCAGTGCAGCGGGTTGTCGCCACACCAGCGCCCGGCGAGGGGGCGGTCGCTCCCGTCGCCGCGGCCCTGCTGACCACCGCCGTGGTGCTCAGCTGCCCTCCTGATCGACGCGGCAACAGGCAACTGTCCACGGCAGCCGGAGTGATGGCGGCCGCGGCATGGTTTCCCGTCGTGGTCGTGGACACCGGAGCCTTCGGCGTGACGACGGACTACGGCGCCTGGCCGATGCTGGTACTCGCGCTCACGGGAGCCGTCCTCGCCCTGCGCGCGCGTTCCTCCGGTCTGCGTGAGCTCGGTGCGATGGCGGTGGCCTCTTCGCCTCTGGTCGCCCACGCCTACACGGATGCCTGGCTCGAGGTCCGGCCCGTACTGGGACTGTTCCTTCTGCTGCCGATCGCGGCGGCGCTCACCGCGTGCTTCCAGGTGGTTCGCCGCCGGCGCTGACACAGCCGCATCGCTCAGGCCGACGGCCATCGGCGATTCACCCACGCTTGCAATAGTCCGTTGAAGTGAATACTCTCCCCGATGTTCTATTCGTGAGTTCCTTCCGGGCCAGAGAAGATCACCGAATTGCCGTTCACCGTGTCTCATCCCGCCGCCGTGCTGCCGCTGATGCGCCGGCCGTTCGTTCCGGCTGCTCTGGCCGCGGGTTCCGTGGCGCCCGACGTCCCGTACTTCCTCGCCCGCATCGGCGTTTCGGAGACCAGCCCTGAGGACTGGTACGGGCCGCTCCTCAATGCCACGGAGACCCACTCGTTCGATGCGGGCCTGTTGGTCAACCTGCCTCTTGCCGTCGGCTTGGTCGCCGTCTACGGGATGCTGCGCGCGCCGGTCACCGCCCTGCTGCCGTCGGGCCTCGGCCTTCCGGAACCCGAGCGAGTGCACGGCCTGCGAGCCAGGGCCCGACACGTGATGTGGTTGCTGGCCTCCGCACTGATCGGCGTCGCCTCCCACCTGGCGTGGGACTCCTTCACGCACGGCGACGGCTTCCTGGTCACGCACGTGGAGGCGCTGCAAGCTTCGACCCTGGGGGGCCTGACGGTCGCTCGGCTGTTGCAGTACGTGAGTACGGTCTTCGGCCTGGCGGCCGTCGCCGTGCATCTCTGGCGGCGTCGCGGCCGACTGCGTACTCGGGGTGGCACCGTGGCCCGCCTGGGTCCTGCCATGCGGTGGAGCGTGGTGGGTCTGCTGGTCCTGTCACCCGTGCTGGGCGGTGCCGTGGATGCCCGCGCCGACTTCAATGCCTACCGCCATGTGACCGAAGTGGACTACAGCCGCCCCAACACCGTCGCCCTGGGAGACGGTGCGAGCGAGACCACGTACCCCTCCAGGACGGTCCGGGCTCCCTGGGGCACCGTCACCGAAGGTGTACTGACCGGAGTCGCCACAAGAGCGGGGGCCGCCTTCGCGGTCACCCTGTTGCTGTATGCCACTGCCTGGCAGATCGGGGATGTCACCCGCCGCCCGACGAGGAGGACCAGCTCCGCGCTGTCGGTCCGGTCCCCCACACCGCCGTCCTCTGGATGACCCGCTGCCTCACCGCGACCGTCCAGCGGGGGCGGGCGCTGCGCGCCGGACCTGCGCGGTGTGTTCTCCCGGAGTCTCAGCCGTCGGTCTGGGCGGCCTCCCAGGCGCGGTAGTGCTGCTCAGGGGCGTAGGTGAAGGAGGCGTGGAGAGGACGAAGACGCGGCACGCGGCCCTTCCGGCAGTCAGTGCTGCAGCCGGTCAGTGTCGTGGGCGTCGGCGAAGTCCCAGAGCACCGGCAGGAGTTGCTCCGGTGTCTCGGCTTGGGGCATGTGGCCGGTGCCCTCCAGCAGACGGAACTCCGCGTCGGGGATGGCCTGTGCGTACGCGCGTCCGTAGTCGGCGTCCACGACCTGGTCGCTCGCACCCCACGCGACCAGGGTGGGGTGGGCGACCTTGGCCAGGCGGTCGGTCAGGGTGGGGTCGGCCATGGCGTTCGGGCCCGAATAGACCTGCAGGGTGGCCCGGTTGGCGGCCATCACCGTACGTTGCGCCTCGGTCAGCGTGCTGGGGTCGAAGCGGAACTTCGAGGGGTCATGGAAGGACAGGCGGGACAGTTCGGCGGGCGTCAGGGAGAAGGTGTCGGCTATCGGGTGGCCGGGAGCCTGGATGCCGACGGCATTGACGAGGATGACGCCGCTGATCCGGTCGCTGCCCAGGGCCGCCAGTTCGGCGGCGATCCAGCCGCCGATCGAGTTGCCGACGACGGCGACGCCCCGCAGGTCGAGTGCGTCGAGCAGCCGCGCGTAGACCTGGGCCAGGGTCGTGACGTCGGTCAGCCAGTCGGGGCGGTCGGTGCCGTCGAAGCCGGGGTGGACCGGGGTGAACACCCTGGCCGGCCGCTGCTCGGCCAGGAGTCCGGCGAACGGCGCGACGGTCTGCGGGCCACCGCCTCCGTGCAGGAGCAGGAAGGGGCGCCCCCGCTGTCCGTGGAGGTCGACGGCGACGTCGAGGGTGCCCTGGTCGAGCGGGATGGTGTGGGTGCTACGGGTCATTCGGTGCTCCTCAAGTGTGCGGTGCGGGAAGGAAGATGGGGCGCCGTCACGCGAAGTCGGTTGCGGGGACGGTGGCGTAACGGCTCATCACCTCGACCGTCGACTCCGGGGTCAGCTCCCGGCCGCCTGCGATCATGTTCCGCAGGTCGCGGAAGTACTGGACGTACAGGTCGGGTGTGAAGGTGTTTAGCATCACCGCGGGTGTGTCGCCGAGGTTGGCGAAGGTGTGCGGGGCGCCGGGCGGGATCATGGCGAGCGTGCCGGCCGGGGCGACGCGGGTCGTCTCCCCGATGGTGAAGTGCACGGTGCCGGAGACGACGTAGAAGCCCTCGTCGTGCTGGGCGTGGCGGTGCTGCGGCGGGCCCTGGGTGTGCGGGGCGAGGGTGATCTCCCCGATTCCGAGGCGGTGCCCGGTGGTGGTGCCGTCCTCGAGGATGCGCATCCGCGTGGGGCCCAGTTGGATCGTCTCGCCACCGTCCGGGCCGACCACCGAAACCGTACTCATAGTTCCTCCTGCGCGAATCCTTCGTGAGAGTTGACTCTCACGAGAGTAGAGACGTCGAGTCTCGTTATGCAAGTGAACTCTCATAATGAGTGTCGACTGCTAAAATGTGGGTGAGCCAACAGGAGGAGTGCCACGATGACGGCGCAGGCGGGTACCGGCCGCACCAACCAGAAGCAGCGCACACGGATGGCGATCGTGGCGGCCGCCCGGGAACTCATCGGCACGGGCGCCGAGGTGACCATGCCCGCGATCGCTCGGGCGGCCCTGGTCTCGGAGGCGACCGCCTACCGGTACTTCCCCGATCTCCCCTCGCTGATCAGCGAGGCCCTCGCCGGTGTCTGGCCGCCCCCCGCCGAGGCGCTCGCACCGGTCGCGGACTCCTCCGACCCCGTCGAACGCGTCGCTTTCGCCTGCGAGTTCCTGCTGCGCGGCATCCACGCACGCCAGGGCTCGGTCCGCGCGATGATCGCCGCCACCATCACCCGGCCCGAGACGGTGACCACACGCCCCGGCATCCGCTTCGGGCTCATCGACCATGCGCTCCTCCCCCTGGAGGGCACCCTCGGCGCGACGGACCCGGACGTCTTCGCCCAGCTCAAGAGGGACCTCGCGGTGGTCGTGAGCGCCGAGGCGTTCTTCACGCTCACCGATCTGTGCGGCCTCGCCCCCGACGAGGCCATCGCCAGTGCCGTACGGACCGCGACCACCCTCACCGAGGCGGCAGTGCGCTCGATCGCGTAACGCGCGTTGCGGCCGACCGCCCGGAGTGCCGCGGATCGCTAGTCGTGGCCCTCGGCAAGACGGAAGTCGTCGTCGACCAGGCCCAGTCGGTGGGCCACGACCGCCGCCTGGACACGGTTGCGCAGTCTCAGCTTGTCCGTGACGGAGGCAACGTGGGTCTTGACCGTGGTCACGCCGAGGTGAAGGGTCTCGGCGATCTCCGCGTTGGACTGTCCGACGCCGACGAGGGTGAGTACGTCTCGTTCGCGGGGCGTGAGGGTTGCCAGAATCGCCGGGTCGGTCGCGTCGCCGGTGACGTCCTGGTGGTGCGACTGGACGGCGCGCCGGACGACGCGCGCCATGACCGCGGGGGCGAGAAGCGACTCGCCCTGCGCGGCTCGCCGTACGGCGGAGAGCATCGCGTCGGGCTCGCCGTCCTTCAGCAGATAGCCGACGGCTCCGGCGCGCAGGGCACCGTAGACCTCGGCGTCGTCGTCGAAGGTCGTGAGCATCACGATGCGCGTTGCGGGGAGAGTCTTGAGGATCCGGCGGGTCGCCTCAATACCGTCGACTCGTGGCATGCGCAGGTCCATGAGGATGACGTCCGGGCGCAGCCGCTCAGCCATGCGTACGGCTTCGAGCCCGTCCGTGGCCTCGCCGACCACGTCTTCCCCGGCCGTACGCAGCGGCCCGCACGAGGGTCTGGTCGTCGACGACGAGTACGCGGATCATGAGCGGGCTCCCAGGGGCAGCGTGACGCGCAGTCGCCAGCCGCCGGTGTGGGTGGGGCCGGCGGCGAGGGTGCCGCCGAGGATCTCCACGCGTTCACGCATCCCTGCCAGGCCGTGCCCCGACGCCGGCAGAGTGGGGTACGGGCCGACCGGTCCGGAGTTGGCCACTTCCACCGACAGTTGGGTGTCGTCGACGTCCACGACGGTTTCGACCTCGGCGCCGGGGCCGGCGTGCTTGAGCGCGTTGGTGAGGGCCTCCTGCACCACGCGGGCGGCCGTGACCCGGAGCGTGAGCGGTCGCTCTGGCCTACGTACTGTCCCGAGGCTGGCAGGCCTGGCAACCCGGCACCACCTACCCGACCCAAGGGGACACGACGGTTGCCTCCGGAGGGCAGACATCGTCGCCCGCGCCCGTCCTTCAGCCCCCGGTCCCCGGATAGGTCCTCAACTGCCTTGCCCCTTGGGGCCCGTGAGAAGCAGTCACGGGCCCCGGTCGGCTGCCCCTCGTTACCCGAACTGCCCGGGCTGGTAGTCGCCGGCGGGCTGCTGGACCATGACGTTGAGGCGGTTGAAGGCGTTGATGATGGCGATGATCGACACCAGAGAGGCGAGCTGCTCCTCGTCGTAGTACTTGGCGGCGTTCGCCCAGGCCTCGTCCGTGACCCCACCAGCCGCGTCGGCGATGCGGGTGCCCTGTTCCGTCAGTTCCAGGGCCGCGCGCTCGGCATCGGTGAACACCGTGGCCTCACGCCAGGCCGCGACCAGGTTCAGACGCACCGAGGTCTCCCCCGCGTGGGCCGCGTCCTTGGTGTGCATGTCGGTGCAGAAGCCGCAGCCGTTGATCTGGCTGGCCCGGAGCCTCACCAGCTCCTGGGTCGCGGCCGGCACTGTCGACTCCCCCATCACCTTGCCCGCCGTGACGATGTGCTTCAGGGACTTGACTGCGAGCGGGATGTCGAAGAGGTTCAAACGGGCTTCCATGATGCACTCCTTGCCGTTGCTGGCGGATACACCTCTACGACGGGACGGCCCGGCGAGATGTGACATCGCCGAATGTGACGCGCGTCTCAGTAGTGGAGAATCAGGGCATGTCCACGCTCGCCCGTCAGCAGGAGTCGCCCATGTCCATCCGCCGAGTCATGCCCGACATCCGATCGGATGCCATGGAGGAGAGCCGGGACTTCTACGGCCTCCTGGGATTCGAGGAGGTCATGAACCTGGGCTGGGTCATGACGCTCGCCTCTCCTTCCAACCCCACGGCGCAGGTCACCTTCATGAGCCAGGACAAGAGCGCGCCGGTCGTGCCCGACATGAGTGTCGAGGTGGACGACGTGGACGCGGTCCATGCGGCGATGCGAGCGAGCGGCGCCGAGATCGTGCACCCCTTGCAGGACGAGGAGTGGGGAGTACGCCGGTTCTTCGTCCGTGACCCCAACGGCAAGGTGGTCAATGTGCTGAGCCACCAATGACACCATCCAGTGCGCCACCTGCTCGGCAGCGTCAGGACTGAGGTGCCGTTTCGAGTTCCCGCTTCAGGTTCCGCAGGGTCCTGTCTATGTTGCGCACCTGGAAGTCCGCGAACGTGTGGCCGCCGGTGGCCACGCGGTCGAAGACATTGGTCACGAAGGTCGGCCAGGAGCGTCGGTCATCGGTCCAGGTCTCGGTGACCCGCGTGCCATCGCCGTCCCGCTCGAAGCGGTACTCCCAGGTGGCGATCGGGGCTCTCAGGCGGGGGCGGCTGAGCCCGATCGCGTGGACCCGGAAGGCGAAACGGCTGCCCGGCTCTGCCACCGTCACCGTGCACCGAGTCACCCAGCGAAAGGCGCCACGCTTGTTGCGCCCTTCGAACGTCGTCCCGAGTGAAGCCGATTCATCGGGCGCCGACACGGTCGCGCCGAGGTTCTCCGGGCTCCAGCGCCCCATGTCGGCAGGGCGGCTGATCGCGTCGTACACGACAGCCGGTGGCACGTCCATGAGGACGCTGCGGGACACGGTGAACGTACGGGCCACGATGGACTCCTTTTCCCGGCACATTAATTACTCGCCGGTAACCATCATGGCACAGGGTCGGCAACGGAGGGTGACGTCTTTGAACTGGGCTTTCAGGGACGGCCGTCGGCCTCTGTCTCCCACTCCTGTGCCGGAAGGTCGAGGAGCCGTTTGATCCGGGCGGCGTCCGGCAGGGGGCCATGATCACCTGTCACCTTGAGTGCCGACGCGGCCGTGATGTGTCCGAGCCGCAGCGCGCGCTCCATTCCCCCGCCTCGCAAGAGGCCGGTCAGGAATCCGGCGGCGAAAGCGTCACCCGCGCCGACGGGCTCCACCACCTCCGTGCGCAGAGCGGGCACCGTCCACGAATTCTCGTCGCCGAAGACGGTGACCGCACGACCGCCGTCCTTGACGACAAGGAGACGCGGATGCTGCAACAGCTTCCGTACGTCGGCCGGTTCGAGGTCGGCGTCCCACAGGTCCTGCGCCTCGTCGAGGCCGACGAAGGTGATGTCGGCGCGGTCGGCCAGGTCGCGAAGCACGGAGGCAGCGGTCCGGGGCGGCCACAGAGCCGGACGGTGATTGACGTCGAAGCTGATGGCGTACGGGCGCTCGGCGGGCGGAGTGGCGAGCGCCTCCACGACCAGGCTCCGGCAGGACGACGACAGTGCCGGAGTCACGCCCGTCAGGTGGACGACGGAGGCCGACCGCAGTCTCTCGTCATCCAGTACGTCGGGTCCCAGGACCGAGGCCGCCGAGTTGCCGCGGTAGTAATGGACGCGGGTACGGGTGCCGGTCGGCTCCTTCACCAGCAGGCCCGTGGGCCTTTCAGGATCGGAGCGCACGCCGCCGACGTCGACGCCCGCCGCACCGACCGCGGCACGCACACGCCGTCCCAACGCGTCGTCGCCCAGCGCCGACAGCCAGGAGACGGGGATGCCGAGGTCTGCCAGGTACATCGCCACGTTCGACTCGGCCCCGGCCACCGACACACGCAGGTCCTCGGCCGTCTCCAGCGATTCCGAGGGGCCGGGAGCCAGGGCGGCCATGGTCTCCCCGATGCAGACCACGGGTCCTTCGGCAGGCCTCCAGCCGTCCTTCATGACCTCTCCCCCGGGAGCGAACCCGAGCCGCCGTGGCGGTAGGCAGTCGCCGGTCGGCCCGGAACCTCGACACGGGCCGTGAACACCGCGCCATCGTAGGGGCCCGGCTCGGCGAGTCCCACGCGGGCCGTCGTGATGTGGAGGAGATCCTCCTGCAGACACACCCCGGCGGGCTGTCGCGCGGGCAGACTCAGTGTGCGGTCCAGGCGGCCGTCCGGCAGATACCGGCGTACGGATCCCGTGCCCCACACGGCGACCCATACGGCGCCTTCGACGTCCACCACCATGCCGTCGGGGCTGCCGTCGTCGACGGTGATGAACACTTCTGGGGGCCCGAGTTCGGCGGTGGCCGGGTCGACCGGGTAGCGCCTGATGACTCCCCGGGCGCTGTCGGCCAGGTACATGGTGGCGCCGTCGGCCGTGAAGGCCGGCCCGTTCGGCACCGTGATGTCGTCGAGGACGCGGGTCACCGTGCCGCCGTGATCGACCCGGTAGAGGGAACCGGCTCCCTCGTCGGCGTCGTAGGCCATGCTGCCCGCCCAGAAGCGGCCGAACGGGTCGGTGGTCGCGTCGTTCATACGCATGGGTCGCGCGGCGTCCGCTTCGGGCTGTGCCAGCCACCGCGTCGACCCTTCGGGTGAGAGCAGGCAGATCCCGGTGCCCGCGGCGGCGATCCAGGTGCCGGGAGCATCGGCCACGGGGGCCACCGCGCCCAGGGGAACGGGCAGTTGGGCCAGTTTCCGCAGGGGGTCGGTGGGATGTCCGACGGCGGTGAGCAGACGCCCGGCGAGGATGTCCACGAGCACGATGCCGCGGTCCGTCCAGCGGATGCCCTCACCGAGCTCCAGACGGTCAGGGCGGAGAGCTTCGGCGCCGCCTGCGACTCCGGCTCCGGCTCCGGCTGAGCCAGTCCCGCTTCCGGCTGCGCCTTCGGTGTGCGATGCGGATCCGGTCACGGCGTGTCTTTCCGTACGACGGTCAGGAAGGCACGGGCTCGCTCGCGCAGCGCGGTCAGGCTGCCGCCGTCGGCGGCGTCTCCGATCAGCGGCGAGCCGACTCCGACCGCGGTCGCGCCGGCGGCCAGGTACGCCCGGGCGGCGGCCTCGTCGACACCGCCCACCGGCACGAACAGCTCGTGCGGGAACGGGCCCCGCAAGGCCTTCAGATAGGCGGGGCCGCCGGCCGCCGCGGCCGGGAAGATCTTCAGCGCTGCGGCACCAAACGGGCGTGCGGCCACGATTTCGGTAGGCGTCATCACGCCGACCAGGACGGGCAGACCGAGTTCGTGTGCCGCGACGACGCCCTCACCGAGTGCGGGCGTGACGGCGAAGTTCGCGCCGGCCCCCTGGGCAGCGCGAGCGTCCTCGGCGGTCAGGACCGTGCCGGCGCCGAGGGGCCGGTCGGGGCCGAGCTCCTTGCGCGCCTGCTCGATGACGGACAGGGCGTCCGCGCCGGTCAGGGAGACCTCGATCAGCTCGACGCCTTCCTCGGCGAGGGTCAGCACGGTGCGTACCGAGGCTTCGGGGTCGGTGCCGCGGATGATCGCGACCAGGCGGTGGGCGGCCAGGGCCGCTCGCAGATCCATGGACGAGTTCTCCTTTTCACGCGGGTTCACATTCACGCGGGTTCTCAGAGGTTCACACAGGTCGGTTCAGGTACAGCGGCAGTTCGCGGTCAGTGTCAGCCGCCACCGCACCTCGCCCGACTCGGGTACCCGCGCAGCGTCACCGGGGCCGGCCTCGGCGAGGTCGAAGACGCGGCCGAGCATCGGTTCGACGCCCGTGCTCCGGTAGGGGTGCGCGGCGGGGAAGCCGCCCAGGTTGCGCCACAGGGCGATGGACACGGGCTGCCCGTCGGCCTCGAGGGACAGCGACAGACGGTCGGCCCGGTCGTGGACACAGCAGTGGGAGGCGTCCACGACGGCTCCGACGGCGGTGCCGTCGTCCGGGCCGAGTTGGTCGAGGCGCAGTCCGCAGGGTGCGGGCCAGCTCCCTTCGACCCGGGCGGCGCCTTGCGGCCACGCCCGGTCCAGCAGCGGCGCCGCCTCGGGGAAGAGGCGGGTGTTCGCTCCGTCGCGGATGTGCAGCGTCGAACGGTCGGAGAGGTCGAGCAGGGCGTGTGCGGCCCATACGAACCGGAAGCCCACGTCAGCCTTCAGTACGTAGTCGGCCTCGGCTCCCTCCGCGGTGCCACGGATCGTGCGGGTCAGGGTGAAGCGGTCGCAGTGGAGGACGTCGCTGTCACCGTCACGCGTCCACAGCCGTGACCAGGCGTCACCGTGGTCGGGGGTGCCGCGAACCGTGGGGATGCACTCCTCCAGTCCGCCCGCGTCCACGAAGGTGTCGCCGGGTGACACACTCTTGCGCTCGGGTGCCTCGCGCCGCCAGAGCCATTCGCGCCCCGCGGTGCGCAGTGACGTCCAACGGCCGCCGTAGGCGAGGTCGGTGACGATGTCCATCGGTGCGGTCACCACTCCGCGAAGGAACCGTCGGAGTGCCGCCACACGGGGTTGCGCCAGGCATGACCGGTGCGGTCGGCGGCGCGTACGGCGGCTTCGTCGACGGTGATTCCGAGGCCGGGGGCGTCGCCGCGCGGGGCGTGCCCGTCGACGAACCGGAACGGCTCGGGGTCGACCACGTAGGACAGCAGGTCGGCGTCCTTGTTGTAGTGGATGCCGCGGCTCTGCTCCTGGATCAGGAAGTTCGGGGTGGCGAAGGCGACCTGGAGACTGGCGGCGAGCGCGATGGGGCCGAGCGGGCAGTGCGGGGCGAGCTGGGCGCCGTATGTCTCGGCGAGTGAGGCGATGCGGTGCACCTCCGAGATGCCGCCGGCGTGGGACAGGTCGGGCTGGGCGACCGCGATGCCCGCGGTGAGTGCGGGCAGGAACTCGGCGCGTCCGTAGAGGCGTTCACCGGTGGCGAGCGGTACGGGGCTGGCGGCGACCAGGCCGGCCAGCAGATGGCCGTGCTCGGGTACGACGGGTTCCTCGACGAACAGCGGGTGCAGCGGGGCGAGTTCGGCGAGGACGCGGCGGGCGCCCGCGGCGGTGAAGCGGCCGTGGAAGTCGACGGCGACGTCGCGGTCCGGGCCGAGCGCCTCGCGGGCGGCGGCCACGCGGGCGACGACCGCGGCGGTTTCGGCGGCGGTGGGAACCGGTGAGGTGGCCCCGGCGGCGTTCATCTTCACCGCGGTGAAGCCCGCCTCGACCTGGGCGGTTATCTGCTCGGTCAGTTCGGCGGGTTCGTCGCCGCCCACCCAGGCGTAGACCCGGACGCGGTCGCGCACCGGGCCGCCGAGCAGGGCGTGCACGGGAGCGCCGTACGCCTTCCCGGCGATGTCCCACAGGGCCTGGTCGAGGCCGGCGACAGCGCTGGAGAGGACCGGGCCGCCCCGGTAGAAACCGCCCTTGGTGAGAACCTGCCAGTGGTCCTGGACGCGCAGCGGGTCCTGTCCGACGAGGTATTCGGCCAGGACGTCGACGGCCGCGCGGACGACTTCGGCGCGCCCTTCGACGACCGGTTCTCCCCAGCCGACCACGCCCTCGTCGGTCTCGACGCGGCAGAACAGCCAGCGGGGCGGGACCAGGAAGGTTTCGATTCGGGTGATCTTCACTGAGACCGGGAGCCTTCCGCTTCTTCGGAGTCACCGACGCGGTCCAGATCGCGGCCGGCCTGGTCGAGCAGGGCACGCATCGCCGCCTCGGCGGCCCCCGGGTCCCGGTCGCGTACGGCATCCAGGACGGCGCGGTGGGCCGGGACCGGGTCCTCGCTGTGCGGGGAGCTGTGCACGATGCGGTCGCGGTGGGCCAGGCCCGACTCGATGACCATCTCCATGCGTTCGAGGAGTTCGTTGTGGGTGGCGTTGAGCAGGGCTCGGTGGAAGGCGAGGTCGGCCTCGACGGCGTGGGCGGCGTCGTGGTCGTGCTCCCCCATCGCCGCCAGGGCGCCGTCCAGGGCGGCCAGGTCCTCGTCGGTGCGGCGCTCGGCGGCCAGGCGCACGGCGGCGGGTTCGATGATGGCGCGTACTTCGGCGAGGTTGTGCAGCAGCGCCCGGTCGGAGGCGTTGGTGCGGCCGCCCTCGAACTGCCAGCGCAGCACGTCGGCGTCGAGCAGGTTCCACTCGGCGCGGGTGCGCACGAAGGTGCCGCGCCGCTGGCGGGCGTCGACCATTCCCTTGGCGGCGAGCACCTTGAGCGACTCGCGCAGCGCGGTCAGGCTCACGTCCAGCTCGCTCTGCAGCGCCACCAGGTCCAGCGTGGCCCCCTCGGGGATCTCACCGCCCAGGATGCGGCGGGCGAGGAGTTCCACGGTCTGGCCGTGCACGCCGCGACGGGCATAGGGCGTCATGTCGTACAGCCTTTCTGCTGTTGAGGGAGCGTGGTCATGCGGAGGCCTTGACGACGCTCCAGCCGCCGTCCACGACGAGACTCGTCCCGGTGATGTAGGAGGCTTCGTCGGCGCTGAGGAACGCGATGGCCGCGGCGACCTCCTCGGGTGAGCCGAAGCGGCGCACCGCGGTCTCGGCGATGCTGCGTTCCCGTTCCTCGGGCGGGACCCTGTCCCAGGCGGCGGTCAGGATCGGGCCCGGGACGACGGCGTTGACGCGTACCTCGGGACCGTATTCGACGGCGAGTTGGCCGCACAGGGAGAGCAGGGCGCCCTTGGAGGCGGCGTAGGCGGGATGGCCGGGGATGCCCTTGTGGGCGTGGACGGACGAGGTCAGTACGACGGCTCCGCGGCGGTCCCGCAGATCGGGCAGGACGGTCCGGAAGCCGAGGAAGCCGCCGGTGAGGTTGACGGCGAGCTGTCTCTGCCACGAGGCGAGGGACATCGTGTGGGCCGGTGCCACCTCGACGGTGTAGGCGTTGCTGACGAGGACGTCCACGGGCCCGAAGTCGTGGGCGGCGGTGAGGATCCGCGTCCAGTCGTCGTCCTCGGCCACGTCGGCTCTTACGAACCTGGCGACGCCGCCGGCCTTGGTGATCCGCGTGGCGACGGCCTCGCCCTGTTCCTCGGCGAGGTCGGCGATCACGACGGCGGCTCCCTCCTCGGCGAGGCGTGCGGCCGTGGCGGCTCCGATGCCTGAGGCCGCTCCGGTGACCACGGCCGTGCGGCCGGTGAAACGGGCGCCGTGCCGTCGTGCGGACTGCTCCATCGTGGGGTTCGACTCCTTCGCGGGCGTGGGACGGTTGATCGGCCGCCTTAAGAACATATGCCGGACCGGGCTCACTGCCGTATCAGCACCACCAGTTCGGCGTCATGGTCGGCGCTCCACTGGAACGGCAGTCCGTAGTGGAGCAGATGGGCTCCGCTGTACGTCGTCCCCGTCGCGGTGTCTCGGTAGTGCGCCGTCGGATCCATGCCCCGCATCCGCAGCCGGTCGGGCCGCCCGGGCACGAGCGGGGCCCCGTCCAGGCGACCGGTGCCGAGGGCGGCGACGACCGTACGGTCGTCGAGGTCGTACTGCACGCCGCAGGTGCTGTCGTGCGGTGTGCCGAGGAGGCGGGCCTCTCCCCGGTGGACGACGTCCCTCACCTTCTTGTACCGGGCGATCCACCCGGCGGCCTCGGCCCGCTCCTCCGGTCTCCAGGCGCGCAGGTCGGCGCCGATGCCGAGGACGCCGCACATGGCGTTGACGAAGCGGAAGGCGAGGCTGCGGGGGCGCGGGTCGAAGATGCCGGGGGCGTCGGTGACCCAGGAGCTCATGACGTGCGGGGCATGGGCGTGCAGGAAGCCGTACTGGATGGACAGCCGGTCCAGCGGGGCCGTGTTGTCGCTGGGCCAGACGACGTCGGTGCGTGCGAGGGTCGCGTGCTCGATTCGGGCGCCGCCGCCCGCGCAGCCCTCGACCGTGACGTCGGGGTGGGTGGCGCGCAGGTGGTCCAGGACGCGCAGGTACCCGGCGACGTGCTGGGCGTCCAGGTCGACAGGTCCAGCACCGGGGCGCCCGCGCTCGGTGGGCGGGCGGTTCATGTCCCACTTGAGGTAGCTGATGTCGTAGGCGCCGAGCAGCCGGTCGAGCGTGCCGATCACGAAGTCCTGGACGTCTGTACGGCCCAGGTCGAGCAGAAGCTGGTTACGGACCAGACGGGCTGGGCGGCCCTCGATCCGGTAGACCCACTCGGGGTGTTCGGCGTACAGACGGCTGGCCGGGCTGACGGCCTCGGGCTCGACCCACAGGCCAAAGTCCAGCCCGAGCGCCCGGATGTCCTCGACGAACGGGCCGAAGCCCTGCGGGAACGCCGCCGGGTCCGGGTACCAGTCGCCCAGTCCCCCGGTGTCGTCGCCGCGGCCGGTGAACCATCCGTCGTCGACGACGAACAGTTCGGCGCCGATGTCGGCGGCCAGCTTGGCCAGCTCCAGTTGGCCGGCCGCGTCGACGTCGAAGCCCGTGGCCTCCCAGGAGTTGTAGAGCACCTTGCGGGGGAGGTGCATTCGCTCGCCCGTCAGGTGGCGTTCGTAGCGGTGCCAGACGCGGGAGAGTCCGTCGAGGCCGTCGGCGCTGAAGGCGCAGGCGAGGCGTGGGGTGGTGAGGGTGTCGCCGGGGGTCAGATGTACGACTCCCTCGTGCGGGACCCGCCCGGCGCGGACACGCACGCTGCCGCCCGGCTCGGCCTCCGCGGTGATGTGCCAGTTGCCGGGCCATTCGAGGGCGATGCCATAGGCCGCCTCGGCCTCCCCGTCCTGCACGGCGAGCCACGGAGCGTACGCGTGTCCGGGTGCACCCTGAAGGCTGCCCATGGTGAACGTGCCTCTGGCCAGGTCGAGTTGGGTGTGCTGGAACTCCTGGGACCACTGGCCGGTGAGGTATGTCAGCCGGGCGGTACCCGTGACGGGGATGTTCACGGCGGCCGAGTCGAGCCGCTCCAGGCGGAGTTCTTCCGTGGAGGTCAGTTCGGTCCAGCGGAGGATCACGTCCGTGCCCGGCACCGTCTCGTAGCAGAGAACCGTGCGCAGTCCCAGGACGTCGTCGGTGAAGGCGAGCCGCAGGCTTCCCTCCCCTTCCTCCGCGCCGTCGAAGTCCCACCACACGCCCCGGTCCCGGTCCGGTCGTGCCGCGATCAGCTCGGATCCGGTGAACGGCCGCAGTCCGTACGGCAGATACTCGGCGGGCGCCGCGTCGGCGGGGGTGACGAAGTGGGTGCGGCGGGACCAGTCGAGGGCGGAGGGGCCGTCTTCGACGCCGAGCGGGCCCCAGGCGTCGAGTTCGGCCCAGGGTCCGTCCGGGGACAGGCGGACGGTGTAGCTGGTGTGCTCGGTGCGCAGCGTCCAGCGCGGGTACGACGTCACTTCACCGCTCCCAGGTTGAGGCCGGCCACGAAGTGCCGCTGGAACCGCAGGAACACGATCACGGTGGGCGCGGCGGCGATGACGGAGCCGGCGGCGATCACGTTCCACATCGATACGTACTGTCCCTGAAGTCCGATGAGGGCCGCGGTGATCGGCATCTTGGTGTCGCTGCGCAGCACGGTGATCGCCCAGAGCAGGTCGTTGAAGATCCAGGTGAAGGACAGGGCGCTGAGGGCGGCCAGGGCCGGGCGGGTGAGCGGAAGGATGATCCGCCAGAAGATCTGCCAGGGCCCTGCGCCGTCGACGACCGCCGCCTGCTGGATTTCGGCCGGTATGGAACGCATGAAGCCGTGCAGGACGAAGACGTAGAAGCCGACACCGAAGCCGATCTGTACGCCGATCAGCGCGGGCAGCGTGTCGAAGACGCCCATCTGCTCGCTGAGCTTGGAGACCGGGATGAGCAGGATCTGCGGCGGGAGCAGGTTGCCGCCGAGCATGAGCAGCAACAGGGAACGCCGGAAGGGCATTTCGTAGCGGCTGAGCGAGAAGGCGGCCATGGCGGCGAGCGCGAGCGTCACCAGGACGCAGGGCACGGTGACCAGGAGGCTGTTGATGAGGGCGCGCTGCTGGCCGCCGTCGTTCCAGGCCTGACCGAAGTTGTCGAGGGTGAAGGACTGCGGCCAGCTGCCCAGGCCGTTCGCGGCGATGTCGTCGAAGGAGCGCAGGCTGGTCACCAGGACCAGGGCGATGGGCAGCAGCCACAGGAGGGCCAACGCCCCGGCGCCCAGGTGGAATCCGGCGGTCGCGGCCCGGTTGCGGCGCAGGGCCGTGGACGTGGCGGACATCAGTCGGCCTCCCGGAACGCGCGGACGAGATAGGAGCAGATGACGCCGAAGGCCAGCACGAAGATGACAACGGCGAGTGCGGAGCCGTAGCCAAGTCGCAGGGATTGGAAGGCGGTTGAGTACATGTAGGTGCTCAGCAGCTCGGACGAGTGGTAGGGGCCGCCGCGGGTCAGCGACCACACGACGTCGAAGGAGCGCAGCGAGTCGATGACGATGACGGACAGAACGACCGCGTTGACGCTGCGCAGTTGGGGCAGGGTGACGTGGCGGAGGCGTTGCCAGGCGCTTGCGCCGTCGACCTTGGCCGCCTCGTACAGGGCCGGGTCGATGCCCTTGAGGCCGGCGAGGTAGAGGACCATGACGTAGCCGATCTGCCGCCAGAGCGCGGGCACGATGACCGCGTACAGGGCGGTGTCCTGGTCGGCGAGCCAGGCGTGGCGCAGGCTGCCGAGGCCGACGGATTCCAGGAGTTGGTTCAGGACGCCGTCGGGCTGGTAGATCGCCTGCCATACGAGGGCGGTGGCGACCAGGGAGAAGACGACGGGCAGGAACAGGGCCGCGCGGTAGAAGCCGACGCCGCGCCGCTCCTGCTGGAGCAGCAGCGCGGCGGCGAGGCCGAGCAGGGCGGAGAGGCCGCCGAAGAGTACGAGCCACAGGACGGTGTGGCCGGCCGCGCTGCGGAAGACGTCGTCGTGGGCCATCTCCCGGAAGTTGTCCAGGCCGACGAACTGTGGTGGGGAGACCCCGTCCCAGCGGGTGAGGGCGAGGTAGAAGCCCTGCAGGGCGGGCCAGAACACCCATACCGCTTCGGCGAGGAGCGGGACGAGGACGAACGCGAGCACCAGCGGGGGCGTACGGCGGGGGCCCCCGGTCCGCCTGCCGCGGGGCGACGGCAGGGCCGGGGACTTCCGGTCGGGCGCGGTCAGGACTGCCATGTCAGGCGTTCCAGATCTTCTCGGCGTCGCGCTGCCAGCCGGTGAGGATGCTGCCGATCTCCTTCGGCTTGGCCAGGAACCTGGTCAGTGCGGTGTCCGCGGTGGGCTGGAGGGCGTCGCTGGAGTCCCGGTTGAAGAACTGGGTGATCTCGGCAGCCCCCTCGACGTGTGCGCGGCCCTTCTTCACCAGGGTGGTGCCGGCGTCCTTGGCCTTCGGGTTGCACGGCAGGACGGTGCCCGACGAGCCCTTGATGTAGATCTCCTGGGACTCGGCGGTGGCGAGGTAGCTCATCAGGTCGACGACCTGCTCGCGGCGGCCGGTGCGGGCGCTGGCGAAGTAGCCGTCGACCGGGGCCTCTTCGGCGAGCGGGATCTTCGGGTCGATGACGGGGAAGCGGAAGAAGTCGATGTCGTCGAGCGCGTCCTTGGGGGCGGCATCGGCGAAGAAGGTGCCGATGAGCATCATGCCGGTGCGGCCGTTGAGCAGGGCGGTCGTGGCGTCCTGGAAGGGGACGGCGTCGCCGTTCGGGTCGAAGTAGGGCAGCACCTCCTGCCAGCGGTCGAAGAGCTTGCGCACCTCGGGGTCGTCGAACCGGTGCTTTCCGGCGAGGAGTTCGCGGTGGTACTGGGCGCCGTTGATCCGGATGTCGAGGTAGTCGAACCAGGCCGAGGCCACCCAGGCGGTGTTGCCGCCCGCGCCGAGGCCGATCGGGTCGACGCCCTTGCTCTTGAGCTTGTCGCACAGGTCGAGGAAGTCGTCCCAGCTCTTCGGCTCGCTCACGCCCCACTTGGCGAAGTTGGACTTCCGGTAGAACATGCCCCACCAGTAATACGTGGCGGGGACGAAGACCTTCTTGCCCGAGCTCGATGTGCACAGGGAGTTCAGGGCCTTGGAGTAGCTCTTGAGGTCGGGCGAGGAGCTCCAGACCTCACCGAGGTCCAGCAGCAGGTCCTTCTTCGCGTAGGCGTCCGCCACCGAGCCGGGGTACCAGGTGTACACGTCCGGCGGGTTGGCGGAGGTGAGGTAGGTCGGCAGCTGGGTGCGGAAGGTCTCCGAGGCGACCGTGTTGAGGCTGGCTCGCCCCGACCCCTGCTTGGCGTACGCGGCGACGAGGTCCTGCATCGCGGCCTTGGCCTGCGGTGCGGACACGTTGGACTGGAGGGTGACCGCGCCCTTGGAGGAGCTCTTGCCGGAGGAGGTGGAGGTGACACAGCCGCTGAGCAGCGCCGCCGTCCCGGCGGCACCGAGTCCTGCGAGGAACCGGCGTCGGCTGGTCTGATGGTTCGTCATGGATGGCTCCCTGTGAATCCGCGCGGGCGGGGCGGCCCTCCTGACGGCCGGGTCCCGCTCGCGCGGATACAGATTCGCGTGGCACTCACGCCACGTCAAGAATAATTACTAATTTATTTGAACTGGGTCCGGTGCACGTAGCCGTCGACTCCGCGGAACACCGCATCGACCGTGCCGCCCGGCCCGGCCACCGCTCCGAGCGCGCCCTCGAAGGCCGCACTGGGGAACTCCTGCCGCTTGGTCCAGCCCTGCCAGCCGCCGTTCTCGTACCGCTGCTGCCAGAGCGTGTAGTCGGAGGCCCGCGCGTACAGCACCACGGCGTCTCCCACGGCGACGAGTGTCGGGCTGCCGCCGACGGTCCCGCCGAGCGACGTCCACGGCGACCACTCCCCCGACGCCTCCCTGGACCGCGTCCACACGTCGTCCGCCGCGGAGCGCACGGCCACGTGGACCCGCCCCTGTGCGTCGACGGCGGCGGACGGCCGCCCGTACACCGCCCGGCCACCGGGTGCGCCGAGCGAGGACCAGCCGGGCGACGGGCCGCGCTGCACGACCTGTCCGTCGGAGCCGGTGGCGAACAGCGTCCAGTGCCCGGGGCCGGTGAACGCCACCGAGGGCGCGTCGGTCACCCGGCCGCCCAGGTTCTGCCAGGTGCCCCAGCGGCCGTCGGCGAAGACCCGCCGGTACACCCGCGAGTCGGTGCCGCGCACGAAGACGTCGATCCGGCCGCCGGCCGAGGCGTACGCGGCGGGCTGGCCGAGGATCCTGCCCTTCGTGGGACCGCCGAGATCCCGCGGCCGGACCCTGCCGTTGCCGTCGGCGGTGGCCGTGTGCTGGACGAGGGAGCCGTTCGGTCCGCGCAGGAACGTCGTGAGTGTGTCGCCGTCGCGCACCACAGCCGGGCTCGCCGTGGCCTTCTGACCCAGGCTGGTGCCGGGCAGGGCGTCGGCGCCGGTCAGCTTCAGGAACGCGGTCCCGTGTGCGGGGACCTCGACCGTGTACGAGCCGGTGTGGGTACCCCGGTCCGCCCTGGCCCGCAGGTCACGCACCTTCACTCCGCCGCCGAGCCCGACGTCGGAGAACTTCACCGTGCGCTCGACCGGCCTGTCGGAGCGGTTGAGCAGCACGACCGCGCGCCTGCCGTCACCTGTGAGGACCTTGCTGTAGACGTCGCCGACGGAGTCACTGGCCACCCGTACGCCCTGAATGGCGAGGGGGTCCTGGTCGACGGCGATGATCTCCGGGTTGCGCAGCGTCTCGATCATCGAGTCCGACAGGGTGCGCGGATCGGACCCGATGACCAGCGGCGAGCCCATCTCGGCCCACATCACGAGCTGCGTGATGGACTCCTCCTGCGTCAGTTCCAGGGATCCGTCGCTCATGCGCCGCATGGGGATGAGGTAGTCCGGGTCGTTGTAGTGGCCGGGCCCCTGCGCCTCGGGGTGCCAGGCGTTCGCGTCCATGTTGCGCAGCACGTTGGGCCACTGTCCGGGGCTCGGGGTGCCCCAGGCGATGTCCGTTCCGGTGCGCCAGGAGTCGGCGATCGTAGGGGCGTAGACGTACGAGTTGTGCGCGTCCTGCTCGGGTGTGTGCGGCAGGCCCCAGTCGTCGGTGAGCGGGTTGCAGAGGTTGAGCAGCATCTTGCGGCCGGACTTGGCCACCGCGTCGCTGAACTCCTTGAACGCCGGGCCCGGATCGAGCTTGGCGCCGATGCCGCACAGGAAGTCGACCTTGACCGCGTCGATCTTCCAGCCTGCGAACTGCCGGGCATCCTCCTCGTAGTGGCCCCTGCTGCCGAGACCGCAGGTCTTGCCGCCGTCGTAGGCGCCGGCGTCGGTGTAGATGCCCGCCTTCAGGCCGCGTTTGTGCAAGTAGGAGACCAACGCCGGGATGCCGGAGGGAAAGCGGTCCGGATGGGCGGCCAACCGCCCCTTCGCGTCCCGTGGGTTGTCGGCCTGCCAGCCTCCGTCCAGCCACACGATGTCGTAGCCGCTGTCGCGCAGACCACTGCTGACCAGCTTGTCCGCGACGGAACGCACCGCCTGTTCGGTGGGTGCGCCGAGCCCGTAGTAGGTGTTCCAGCCCATGTAGGGCTGGGGCGCGAGACCACTGTCGTAGTACTCGGGCGCGCCCTGGTCGGCGGCGCCCCGATCGGGGCCGGTCTGCGCCGTAGCCACCGGGGCGGCGGTCACCGCCAGCACGGTTGCGATCGCGACCGCCGTGGCACGGCGCGTCAGTCTGGACGCCGCGGGTGTGCGGACCTGCGGGTGTGAAGTCACTTGCCTCTCCCGAGGGTTGGGAAGCACGAGGACGTGACGCGGGCCGCGCTGCGACAGGGGGCCACCGACGTCACGGCGAAGACTGTGGCGCGTGGCCGAAACCCTGTCAATATTAATTCCTAATTTAATAGAAAGAGGCCGGGTGATGCTCCACGCGCACCGGCGCCCGGGCAGCCGGTTCGCCCTGCTCAGGCGCCCAGGAGAGCCGCCCGAGGCGCAGAGCCACGACGTCGGCCGACGGGCCCTCAAGAGACGAACTACGCATCAGGGGTTGACAGAAACCCTCTCGCGTCACAGCCTTTGGCAACGTTGTCATCCGTTGGCATCACGTGCCGTGTCCTACCCGGCCCGCACCGCTGTCTTTTGATGGGACATCACGCTCATGACAGATCAGTCGAGCTCGCCACGCCTGTCGCGACGCTCCCTCGTCACCACGGGTTCCACCCTGCTGGCGGGGTTCGGACTTGGTTCCCTGTTGCCCGCGCCGACCGCCGCCGCGGCGGGCATCGACGCGCCGGCCGCGCCCTTCTCGCCTCGTGAGCTGGCGCTCTACCGCCCCGTCACGGTCTCTTCGACGGCCTACGCGCCCACCCCGGGCTCGTTCGTGGTCGACCGGCTCGCCTCACCGGGAGTGCGGGGCAGCGGCTGGCGGGCCGCGGCGGGTGACCCGCAGTGGATCTCGATCGATCTGCAGGCCGCCTGCGACGTCACATGGATCCGCCTCACGTTCGAAGGCGACGCGAGTGACCCGGTGTTCACTCCCCCGATCACCGGAAATCCGGCCAGCGGCACCACGGGCAAGGAGATCCAGTCGAGCTACTCGGTCGAGTACGTGGTCGAGACGTCGACCGACCGCGAGTCCTGGACCAGCGTGTACCGCACGACGGCCGGCACCGGCGGAGTGGTGAACATCCAGCTCCCGCGCCCGGTCATCGCGCGCTGGGTGCGGATGACCTCGCGCAAGCGCTCCAACCCCAATCCGCTCGGTCTGAACGGCTTCGAGGTCTACGGCAGCCCCAAGGGGCACCGGCCGTCGGCCACCGGCTGGACGGACTGGGGCAAGCACTCCGGGCCCGCACCCAAGCTGGTGGTGGCAGACGACGGCACGGTCCCGGTGGAGTCCGGCTGGCGGCTGACCCTCGACGACTGGGCCGACGCCGACGGCAAGGAGCTGTCGAAGACGACTGTCGACACCAGCGGTTGGCTGCCTGCCACCGTTCCCGGCACGGTCCTGGCGTCACTGGTGGACCAGGGCAAGCTGCCCGACCCCGTCGCCGGACTGAACAACCTCCATGTGCCCGAGGCCCTGTCGCGGCACGCGTGGTGGTACAAGCGGGACTTCGAGCTGCCGCGCGGTCTGCGCACCGGGGCCGGGCGGCGGATCTGGCTGGAGTTCGACGGCATCAACCACAAGGCCGACATCTGGCTCAACGGCAAGCAGGTGGGCGACCTGACGTTTCCCTTCGCCCGCTCGTCCCACGATGTGACCAAGCTGCTCTCGACCGGCGACGCCAACGCGCTCGCGGTGAAGATCACGCCGATGCCGGTGCCCGGCAGCCCCGGCGACAAGGGCCCCGCCGGCGAGGCCTGGGTGGACGCGGGTGCCAACCAGATGAACCTCAACTCGCCCACCTACCTGGCCTCTTCGGGCTGGGACTGGATGCCCGCGGTACGTGACCGGGCCGCCGGTATCTGGAACCACGTCCGGCTGAGATCCACCGGCCATGTCGTGATCGGCGATCCTCGTGTCGACACCCTGCTGCCGAAGCTGCCCGACGTGTCGGTCGCCGAGCTGACCATCGTCGTTCCGGTCCGCAACGCCGACACCGCCGACCACAAGGCGACGGTCTCCGCTGCCTTCGACGGCGTACGGGTGTCCAAGGTGGTCACCGTGCCCGCGGGCGAGAGCATCGACGTCACGTTCACCCCCGACGCCTTCGGGCAACTGCGGCTGCGCAACCCGAAACTGTGGTGGCCCAACGGGCTCGGTGACCCCGTGCTGCACGATCTCACCCTGGTCGCGTCGGACGACGGCGCCGAGAGCGACCGCCGCACCACCCGGTTCGGCATCCGTCAGTTCGGCTACGAGTACGAGGTGCCGCTGCCGTTCACCGCCTCCGAGGACGCCTACACCCAGTCCGTCACCTTCGACCGGCAGCAGGCCCGCTACGTACGCATCAAGTGCCTGACCAGGGCCTCCGTTTGGGGCAACTCGCTGTGGACGCTGGCCGTGTCCGACAGCGCACGCCCCTCCGTCGACCTCGCCCTGCACGCATCCGCCGACGCGTCGAGCAAGGACGGGGACGACCACGGTCCGGCCAACGCGACGGACGGCGACCCCGCGACCCGCTGGTCCTCGTCCTACGAGGACGACCAGTGGATCCGGGTCGACCTCGGGTCCTCGCAGTCGTTCGACAGGGTCGATCTGACCTGGGAGCAGGCGTACGCGAAAACCTACGTGGTGCAGGTCTCCTCGAACGACGCCGACTGGACCGATGTGGCGTCGGTGGACAACAGCGCGGTGCCGCTGCCCTTCAACAACGGCAACGCCAGCCTGCAGGTCGAGGGCTTCGCTGCGCGCACCGCCCGGTACGTCCGTATCGCCTGCGGGGTGCGCAACACGAGTTGGGGCAACTCCCTTTGGTCCCTCGGCGTCATCGACAGTGCCAAGCCCGGGACCGACCTCGCCCTGCGTCAGAAGGCGACCGCCTCGACCGAGGAGTCCGACCACCCGGCCGCGCATGCCACCGACGGCGACACGGGAACCCGCTGGTCGTCCCAGTACGAGGACCAGCAGTGGATCCAGGTCGACCTGGGCGCCGCGAAGAGGTTCGACCGGGTGGCGATCGTGTGGGAGCCGGCCTACCCGAAGACCTATGTGATCCAGGTGTCCGACGACGGGGACACCTGGACCGATGTGAAGTCCGTGTCCAACACGCCCGACCCGCTGAAGATCAGCGTGAACGGCGTGCGAGTCCTTGCCCGCGGCGGCAACTGGGGCTGGGACGAACTGCTGCGCCGGATGCCGCCGGAGCGGATGGACGCGGCCGTGCGGATGCACCGCGACATGAACTTCACCATGATCCGCAACTGGGTCGGCACCTGCGACCGGGAGGAGTTCTTCGCCGCCTGCGACGAGCACGGGATCCTGGTGTGGAACGACTTCCCCAACGCGTGGGCCATGGACCCGCCGGACCACGACGCCTTCAACTCGATCGCGCGGGACACCGTCCTGCGCTACCGCATCCACCCCAGCGTGGTGATCTGGTGCGGAGCCAACGAGGGCAACCCGCCTGCCGCCATCGACAAGGGAATGCGCCAGGCCGTCGAACAGCAGGCCCCCGGCATCCTCTACCAGAACAACTCGGCCGGCGGCATCATCACCGGCGGCGGCCCCTACGGCTGGGTCGAACCGGAGAAGTACTTCGATCCGTCCACGTACGGCAGCAAGGACTTCGGCTTCCACACCGAGATCGGTATGCCGGTCGTCTCCACCGCGGCCAGCATCCGGAACATGACGGGCGACGAGCCCGAGTGGCCGATCCGCGGCGCGTGGTACTACCACGACTGGAGTGAGCGCGGGAACCAGGCACCGCACACCTACAAGGCAGCCGTCGAAGCCCGCCTCGGGGAGACCGAGGACCTGGACGACTTCGCCCGCAAGGCCCAGTTCGTCAACTACGAGAACACGCGCGCCATGTTCGAGGCGTGGAACGCGAACCTGTGGGACAACGCCAGCGGGCTGATGCTGTGGATGTCCCACCCCGCGTGGCACAGCACGGTCTGGCAGACCTACGACTACGACTTCGACGTCAACGGCACCTACTACGGGGCCCGGACGGCCTGCGAACCGCTGCACGTCCAGACCGACCCGAAGGGGCAGGTCCTGGCCGTCAACCACACGCGCAAGGACCTCAAGAACGCCACCGTCTCGGCGCGGTTGTTCGACCTGTCGGGCCGACAGCTCGGCAAGACCAGGAGCACACGGCTGGACGTTGCGCCGGCCGCCACCGCGAAGGCGTTCACCAGCGCCTGGACCGACGACCTGCCCGACCTCCACCTGCTGCGTCTGACCCTGGAGAGCAGCGACGGCCGCGCGCTGTCCAACAACACCTACTGGCGCCATCGCACCGCGGCCGCCATGCGTGCGTTGACCAAGGCGCCGCAGACCAGGGTGTCCGGAACGGTGACGCGTCTGTCCCGGTCCGGGGCCCGTCACGAACTGACCGCCACCATCCGCAACCACGGTCGGTCCGTCGCCGCCATGGTCCGGCTGTCCCTGCTGAACGACAAGACCGGCCATCGCGTCCTGCCGACGCTCTACAGCGACAACTACCTGTGGCTGCTGCCCGGCGAGTCACAGACCGTCACCCTGTCCTGGCCCGCCCGGGCTCTGCCCTCGCACCGCCCGCTCCTGAAGGTGGAGGCGTACAACAGCCGCTCTGCGACAGCGCGCTCGTAGGTTCCTGTCCGACGCACCCCGGCCAGGTCAGAGGGGCTTGAGCCGGGTGTGCAGGAGGCAGAACTCGTTGCCTTCCGGGTCGGCCAGGGTGTGCCAGTTCTCGGCGCCGGTCTGGCCGACGTCGGCGGGCCTGGCGCCGAGAGCGAGCAGCCGCTCCAACTCGGCGTCCTGGTCGCGGTCGGTGGCGTTGACGTCGATGTGCAGTGGGAGCTTCCCTCTCCGCGGGTCGCTGCTGGGGCTCAGGACGAGGGTGGGCTGCGGGCCGCCGAAGCCGACATCGGGCGGCCCGATCTCGATGCTTCCGTCGTCCTCCCGGTCGAGTTCGACGTAACCGAGGACCTCGCACCAGAACGCGGCGAGCCGGTCGGGGTCTGCGCAGTCGAGAACCAGTTCACTGATGCGGCATGCCATGCCGGGGAGTGTACATAGACGTCCGAGAGTCGGTCGTCGGCCGCGGCACGGGCAATCACGAGATCGCGGCAGGGACGTACGTACTCAGTCGCGTGCCGGGGAAGCGAGCGCCTCCGCGCGCTGTGCGAGTCGCTTGAGAGCCACCTCGCCCCAGGTCAGGTTGTCCCGTTCGAGGGACAGGCCCCGCAGACAGGTGAGATAGGGCCCGATGCGTTCGGCGGTGGTGAAGTACTCGTCCTCGGTACGTCCGGCCAACAGCCATTCCCGTACCCGCTCGTAGCGCGCGATCTTGGTCGTGGCCAGCTCCATGCGCTGGGCGACAGCGGTTCGTACGGCCTCCATGTCGCCGACATCCACGCACTGGACCTTGACCAGCAACTCGTCCCGGATCGCCGTCGGTTTGGCGGGCGGTTCGGCGGTGTAGGCCCGTACGGCGGCAAGGCCCTCCTCGGTGAGCGAAAACAGCCGCTTGTTCGGACGGCGCTCCTGCTGCACGACGCGGGCGGCGACGAGGCCCTCGCCTTCCATACGCTCCAGCTCGCGGTAGATCTGCTGCGGTGTGGCCATCCAGAAGTTGGCGACCGACGCCTCGAACCCCTTGGCAAGGTCGTACCCCGACGCCTCACCCTCCAGAAGCGCCGCCATCACCGCATTGCGAAGAGCCATGAATCCAACCTAACAGCCTGTTGATTACTCAATGCGACGACTATGAACGGGGCCTCGCGGGCGGCTTGCGGCACCTGCCCTTGCACTCGTCCCTGCACTCGTCCTTGCCGGAAGGCGTTGTTCAGGAGGGGTCTTCGATGGCCTGGGCCACCGGAAGCAGGGTGGGCCGCTTGGCCTCCCGGCCGTCCCCGGACGAGCGGTCGCGCACGCGGCGGGCGAGCCAGGGTCCGAGGAAGGAGCCCGCCCAGCGCAGTTCGGTCCCGACGACCCGCAGCCTCGAATTCCTGGGCCCGTCGTCAGACAGAGGCCGGATCCAGCTGTCGTCGCTTCCCGGTACGGCGAGTGCCTCGGCGACCGCGGCGGCGATCAGGGCATGTCCGCGCGGGCTCGCGTGCAGCCGGTCGGGGCTCCACAGCCGGAGGTCGGTGACCACCGGGTGAGGCGCCGCGTCGGCCACCACGACACCGTGGCGTCGGGCCGCCTCGCGAATGCGGCTGTTCAGAGCGGTGACCCGGGGGGCGATGGGTCTGGCGGCCGGGACGATCCGCGCGAAGTCGGGGAAGGTCAGCGTCGCGACGCGGGCACCGCTCCCGGTGAGCGCGGCGAACATCGCCTCCAGGTGCTCGGCCACCTCGTCCGCGTCGAAGCGGGGACGCAGCACGTCGTTGACACCGGCGACGACCGTCGCCAGATCCGGGCGCAGTGCCAGTGCGGGCTCCAGCTGCTGCGAGCGCACCTCACCCGCGAGGCGCCCACGGACGGCGAGGTTGGCGTACAGGAGGCCGGGGTCGGTCCGCGCGATCTGCTCGGCGAGCCGGTCCGCCCACCCTCTCGGGTTCCCGGTGCCGTCGTCGTCACCGAGGCCCTCGGTCTGACTGTCCCCCAGGGCGACGTACCGCGCGTAGCCGCTTCTCGCCATGGTCGCCCGCCTTCTCCCAGCCCAGGCCTCCCGCTACCGACGGAGCGAGAGCGGATGACTAATTAGTCGGCTATTAAGATAGTTGACTATCCCAGGAAGTGCACATGCCCGTACGGGCCAAGGCTCCGGATGCGAGCCGGAACTCTTGACGCCAACCTCATGACTGCGTAGACATGACTGCGCAGTCAGAAGATCGGGGGTCTGGCATCCTTGGGATCCGGTTCGTCGGCCGTCGGGGAGGCTCCATGACGCGAGGTACAGGGCGGGGCGGGGGCTCCACCGCGCCGCGCAGTGTGGATGTGGCCCGGCTGGCCGGGGTGTCGCAGAAGACGGTGTCGCGGGTCTTCAACGACGAGCAGTACGTGTCCGACGACGTGCGCCGACGCGTCCTGGCCGCCGCCGAGGAACTCGGGTACCGGCTCAACAACGCGGCCAGGGCACTCGCTTCGGGGCGGACCCGGTCCATCGGTGTGGTGACGCTGGGCACCGCCCTGTACGGGCCGGCCACGCTGCTCATGGGCGTCGAGCGGGTCGTCCGCAACACGGGATACGCGCTCCGCGTGGTCAACACGATGGAAGGCGACCCTGCGGGCATCGCCGGTGCGGTGGATTCGCTCCTCGACCAGGGCGTGGACGGAATCGTCATCTCGGAGCCGATCGACGAGGAGGGCGACGGAGGGGACATCTCCGCCCGGCTCGACGTGCCGGTGCTGGTCATCGGCGCACCCTCGCCCTTCACCGCCTCCACGGTGCTGGCCGCGGGCGGCGGCGCCGACCGGATGGCCCGGGCAGCCACCGAACACCTGCTGGACCTGGGCCACATGACCGTGCATCACCTGGCCGGACCGCAGCGGTGGTACGCCGCCCGGGACCGCCTCGCCGGATGGCGTGCCGCGCTCACCGAGCAGGGCAGGGACGTCCCGCCGGTCGTCCAGGGCGACTGGTCGGCCGCGTCGGGGTACGCGGCGGGCCGCGAGCTGGCCTCCCACCCGGAGGTGACCGCGGTCTTCGCCGCGAACGACGACATGGCCATCGGTCTGATTCGCGCGCTGACCGAGGCCGGCCGACGCGTGCCGGAGGACGTCAGCGTGGTCGGCTTCGACGACATCCCCGTCGCCGGCTATGTGACTCCCCCGCTGACCACAGTGCGTCAGCCCTTCGACGCCGTGGCGCAGGAGGGCCTCAAGCGTCTCGTGCACTCCATCGAGAATCCGCAGGCGGACCCACTGCCCGCGAGCGACCCACCGGTCGACCTCATCGTCCGCGCCTCGACCGCGCCTGCGCCGGCCACGGAAGACCCCGGGGCGCGGCCGACGCGGTAACTCCCCGCTCCCCAAGGGGGTTCACCCACTGTCCGTTGACACCTCGGCCAACGGACGGGCTTGGCGGCCGAAGAGGGTCCCCGCCTCCATCCGGACCTTGTCGTCCCCGGACTCGAACTCGCCCGGGCCCTGGCCGTCTGGACGGCACCGGCCACAGCGTGTGCCTCCCCGCGGCACAGCCTTGACCTCGGCGCCCGGCACATCCGCGTGTTCGTCTCCTGAACCACCCCCCCTACTGGCACGACCGTGACCGTCCCCCAAGGAGGAGCTGTGCAAAGAAGCAGAGCAGGGAAAGCGCTCGGAACCTTCGTCGTGGCATCCGCGATGCTGGCGATACCCATGGGCACCGCGCAGGCGTACAACCCGACGGGCGGGATCCTCTACCAGCTCGGAAACGAGCCGTGCCTCAAGGGGCGGGGCAACTGCGCGGTCTACCCGAAGTCGGCGCAGCTGCCGGGCGGGCACCTGGTCGCGTCGTTCGAGAAGTCCACTGTGGTGCCGGAGACGGGCAGCGCCGACAAGCAGACCCTCCCCGTGTACAAGAGCGACGACCACGGAACGAGCTGGCAGCCGCTGTCGGAGGTCAAGGCTCCCGCGTACCTCTCCAACGACCCCAAGTATGCGAAATACACGAGCAACTGGACGAACCCGTACCTCTACACGCTCCCCCAGGACGTCGGGAACCTGAAGCAGGGCACGCTGCTCCTCGCGAGTGTCGTGTCGGGGGACGATTACTACTACAAGGAGCACAAGGCGGCCGACCCGAATTGGACCCCGTCCAACGACGGGGACCGCAAGAACATGGCAATCGCCCTCTACTCCAGCAGTGACGACGGCAAGACGTGGAAGGTTCTCAACGTCATCGCGACCGGCGGCTGGCAGGGCGGCAGTGCGGGCGCGGTCGGCCAGAACATCGCGAGCGCGAACGCGCACAAGCAGGTGGATCCCCTCTGGGAGCCGTACCTGATGGTCTACAAGGGCAAGCTCGTCTGCTACTACTCCGACGAGAACGACTACATCGGCTTCGACCCGGCCACCGGCGTCCCGACACCGGACCCCGCGAACGACACCGCCCCGGATTCGCACGGCCAGATCCTCGTGCACAAGACCTGGGACGGCCGCAGCACGCAGTGGAGCGCCCCCGTCGTCGACCTCGCGGGACCGACCCAGGACATGGGCGGCGGCAAGACGGAAATCGGAGGCGGGCGGCCCGGCATGACGAACGTCGTCCGGACGACGGACGGCAAGTGGATGCTCCCGTTCGAGTACTGGGGTGGCGGAGCCAACACCAGGTACGTGACCGCTGATAGCCCGCTGGAGTTCTACCGGGGTTCCGCCACCGGCGCGGACGTCGCCTCTCTGCCGGTCGCCGCCGGCTCCCGTCCTCTCGCGAGAGGCGGCAGTCCGGTCGTCGTCAGGCTTCCTGGTGGGCGCCTGGTCTACAACGCCGCGGGCAGCGGCAACGTCTGGGTCAACGAGAGCGGCCGCAGCGACGGCACGTGGAAGGAGTACCAGACGACGTCGCCTGCGGGTTACAGCCGCAACCTGCAGTACGTCGAGGGCACAGGCCGCATCTCGATCCTCAACAATCAGGGCACCTCGACGCTCGCGTTCGCCGAGGTCGACCTGGGCCAATCGGTCGGCGCCTACTACCAGTTGGTGAACCGCAGGACCGACCAGGTGATCGGCACCGGGAACAGGACCAACGACGCGAACATCGGCAACGGGGATGTTCCCGACGTCGCGCTGGAGGAGCCCGGCTCGGCGGCGAACCCGGACACCCAGTACTGGCACCTGGTGACCGAGCCCCAAGGCGGCGTCACGCTGCTCAACAAGTCGGGCGGTCGCGCGGCGGCGATCTGGACCGGCAACGCGACTGTCGGCCAACGGATCGGCCAGTGGGTCGACAACAGCCCCACCGGCAGTTGGAACCTCGTCAGGACCGAGGACGGGTTCTACAGACTGCAGTCGGCCAAGAACCAGAACCTGTACCTGACGGGTGCGTCGGACGGAGCGGCGCTCACCTTGCAGAACGCGGTCGCGGACGGCTCGCAGGAGTGGGAACTCGTCCAGTAGGCGCGAGTGTCCTGCGGCCCTACTCCACCACGGTCGACTCCCGGATCGTCAGGCTGCAGGGCATGCGGTGGACTCCCGAGGCGGCCCGGCCGCCCATGGCGGCGAACAGGTGCTGGGCGGCGGTGCGGCCCAGCACCTCCAGGTTCATGTCGATGGTCGTCAGCGGTGGCCTGGTCTCGGCGGACAGGACCTCCCAGTTGTCGTATCCGACGACCGCGATGTCGTCGGGAACGCGGCGGCCCCGTTCGCGGACCGCCTCGACGAACCCCGCGGCGATCTGGTCGCTTCCGCAGAACACGGCGTCGATCTCCGGGTCGGCGGTGAGTACGATCTCGGCCGCCTGCCGGCCCCATCGCCGCGACCAGGGGCCGAAGAGAACCTGGCCACCGGAGAGTGCGAGTCCCGCTTCTTCCAGGGTCTCGGCGGTGCCGGCCGCCCTGTCCTGGGCGGCCTGGTAGTGGGTGGGCCCGGTGATGTGGGCGATGCGCCGCCTGCCGACGGTCAGCAGGTGCTGGACGGCGATGCGGGCCCCGCCCACGTCGTCGGGCACGAACGAGACGTCCTGCGGATCGTCGGAGGGCGCGTAGGCATAGACGACGGGTACGGGCAGATCGAGGTTGATGGACGGCCGTGGATCCGTGCTCTCGCCGACCACGATGATCCCGTCGACTCGACGGGCCAGCAGGGTGCGAAGGTAGTGCCGTTCGCGGATGGCGTCTCCGCGGGCGTCACAGAGCAGGACCGCCATCTCCCCCGTGCCGAAGGCGTCCTCCGCGCCGAGCAGTACGGGGATGCCGAAACGTCCGACGCTGTCGCTGGTGAGCAGCCCCACGGTGCGGGTCTGGCCGGAGATCAGGCTCTGGGCGAGCGCGTTCGGCTGGTATCCCAGTTCCTCCGCCGCCCGGAGAACACGCTGCAAGGTCTCGGCGCGGACCTGGCTCCGGCCGTTGAGAGCCTTGGACGCGGTCGCGATCGACACGCCCGCGTGTGTGGCCACATCGGTGATCGTGGTTGCGCGTCGCCGCGTAGAACCCATCGTCACGAAAACCTTTTCCGCCTAGAGGAAACCATCACTTCAGACGCCGTCTGCCCTCGCCCGGTCCGAACCTAGACCGGTAAGCCCTTGCCATGTAAGGGATATGGCTAAGAGATGCGACTCACTCTCGGCTATTGACAGTGCGTCAGCCCGCCTCTACGTTGCGAAAACCTTTTAGGTCAGCCTCATGTGCGGCGCCTCACCCGCGCATTGCGCGTGTCAGGGACACGCCATAGCCCACGGCCCCGGCGGTCGCGCGGCTCAAACGCACCATCGCGAGCAACCGCCTGCTGTCAACCGGACAGGGAGCCTCCGATGAGAAGACCGCACGCCCTCCTGGTACGACGTCGGCGCACGAGATGCCTCCTCGTCGCACTGATGCTCAGCGTCTGTTCCGTCGTCGCCGGGACCCCGGCCCACGCCGCGCAGACCATCGGCTTCCCCACCTTCGGCGGACCCGCGATCCCGGCCGCGCCCGTTGGCTACACGCCGGGCGACATGATGCGGAGCATCTACGACGCGGAGAGTTCTGGGACCGACTTCTGGATGGACCGCCTCCTGGCCCGCTCGGGCAACGACCCGGCGGGCTCTTGGCTGATGAGCCGTGGGCGCGCGGTGTTCATGAAGACCCACGACCCCGCGGTGCTCGGCTTCGGCGGCCATGTCGCCTACTGGGAGAGCATCAACGACCAGAACGCCTACAGCGTCGCGATCAGCCCGGGCACCTTCACGGAGCAGGTCGCCCAGCGCCGGCAGGTGCCCAGCCACTGGAAGAGCGTGCACACCAGCGGTTCGGTCACGGTCGACCAGACCAAGTTCATCACCGACAACAACGTCGCCGTGACCAACCTGTCGATCAAGAACAACGGCAGCAGCGCCACCACCCTGCAGTTACGGGCCACTTCCCCGTACGCCACCACGGGCAGCGGCAGCGAGCTGACCGGGCAGGTCAACGCCTACAACAACCTCACCACGATCCGCCCGCGGCTGACCGGCGACGGTTTCGCCGTGTCCGGCGGCGGCCTCAACCGGTCCGTGACGATCGCGGCCGGGGCCACCGTCACCACCAAGGTGGTCATGGGCTTCGTCACCGACGAGATCCCCCAGTCGCTCACCGAGTACAACGCCTACGCCGGTTACTCCAGCGCCCCCGCGTTCGCCACCCACGTCAGGGCCTACAACCTGTGGTGGGCGCGGAACGTGCCCTATATCGACGTGCCCGAGGGCGCGATCAAGAAGAACATCTACTACCGCTGGTGGCTGATGCGCTTCAACAGCCTCGACGCCGACATCCCCGGGCAGACCTTCCAGTTCCCGACCTCCACCGAAGGCGTCCTCGGCTACAACAACGCGATCGCGCTGACCCAGCCCATGCACATCGACGACCTGAAGTATCTGCGCAACCCGGCCTACGCGTACGGGGACTGGCTGAGCGTCGGCCAGACCTCCAAGGGGGCCCGGTTCCTCGACAACCCGGGCGACCCGGAGAACTGGTCCAACAGCTACACCCAGTACATCGCCGAGGCGGCCTGGAAGAGCTACCAGATCCACGGCGGCCAGCCGGGCATCGCCGCCAACCTGGCCCGCTACGCCGAAGGTGACGTCAAGGGACAGCTCGCGCACTACGACCACGACAACAACAAGCTCATCGAGTACGACTGGGGTGCCCTGACGGGCAACGACGCCGACGCGGTCTCCTTCCACTGGAAGCCCGGCAACATGGACCGCGCCGAGTCCGCCTACCAGTACAGCGGCGCGCTCGCCGCCGCGCAGGCCTACGAGGCGACCGGCAACACGGCCAAGGCCACCGAGATGCGCACCCTCGCGACGCAGATCAAGGACGCCATCGTCAACGTGCTCTGGAACCCGGGCCGGCAGCTGTTCGAGCACCGGGTGAAGTCGACCAACGAATGGGTGCCCTGGAAGGAGATCAACAACTACTACCCGTTCTCGGTCGGAGCCGTCCCCAACACAGCGGCGTACAAGCAGGCCCTGCGGTTGTACGACGACCCGGCCCAGTATCCGGTCTTCCCGTTCTACACGGCCAACCAGGTCGACAAGAAGGCCGCCGCCGACGCGGGCAACCCGGGCTCGAACAACTTCTCCACCATCAACTCGACCGTCCAGTTCCGGCTGTACTCGTCGGTGCTGCGCAACTACTCCAACTCCTGGATGAGCGCGACCGACTACAAGAAGCTCCTGTACTGGAACACCTGGGCGCAGTACGTCGGCGGCAACACCCAGTGGCCGGACGCCAACGAGTTCTGGGCCGACTGGAACGGCAGCTCGATCAACTACCGCTCCTGGATCCACCACAACATCCTGGGCAGCAGCAACTGGACCGTGATCGAGGACGTCGCCGGTCTGCGGCCCCGCAACGACGCCAAGGTCGAGCTCTCCCCCATCGACATCGGCTGGAGCCACTTCACCGTCAACAACCTCCGCTACCGGGGCGCCGACCTGTCCATCGTCTGGGACGACCCGGCCGACGGCGTGGTGCGCTACCCCGGCGTGCCCGAAGGGTACTCGATCTACGTCAACGGCAGCAGGGCCGCCACCGTCAGCTCGCTCGTGCCCTTCACCTGGGACCCGGCCACCGGTGACGTCACCACGAGCGGCACGGTCACCCACCACACGTCCGTGGCCGGGCTGAAGGCCCCGAACCAGGTCGTCCAGGACAGCCCGCAGATGGTCGACATGCTCGCCAAGGCCGGCGTCGACCTGACCGCCGACCTCACCAATCTCGCCTCCGGGGCGACCGTGTCCGCCTCCCACACGGGGTCCGGCAGCGTCGCTTCCGGCGCGGTCGACGGCTACCCCACCAACGAACCCTTCTGGGGTGCGGGCGGCTCCCCCAACAGCCAGGACTGGTACGAGCTGAACCTCGGCGCCGCCCGCACGCTCAACGAGGTGCGCCTGTACTTCAAGGACAGCCGCCCGGCCAGTACCACCTACCGGGCTCCGTCCGCGTACACCATCCAGTACTACAACGGCAGTTCATGGGTGAGCGCACCCGGGCAGGCGAAGAGTCCGGCCGCGCCGCGGGCCAACTACAACGTGGTGCAGTTCCCGGCGATCAGCGCCCAGCGCATTCGGGTCCTGGCCACCAACGCGTCCGGGGCGAAGACGGGCCTCACCGAGGTCAAGGTGTTCAACAGGGGCGGTGTACAACCACCGGCCAACCAGGCCACATCCGCAGCGACTTCGGCGTCGTACACCTCATCCTGGGAGTCCGTCACCGCGGTCAACGACGGGATCGATCCGCCGTCGTCCAACGACACCGTGAATCCGCGCTGGGGGACCTGGCCGGAGACCGGCCAGCAGTGGGCTGAGCTGACCTGGCCGTCCGCGAAGACCCTCGACAGGGCCGAGGTGTACTTCTTCGACGACGACCAGGGCATCGACATGCCCGCCTCATGGAAGCTGCAGTACTGGAACGGCAGCGCCTACGTCGACGTGCCCGGTGCGGGCGGCTATCCGCTGGCCAAGAACCAGTACAACACCGTCACCTTCACCGCCACGAGCACTACGCGGCTACGGGTGCTGCTGACCGGGAACGGCACCAACTCCGTGGGGCTTTTGGAGGCGAAGGTGTACGGCCCCGCCTCGACCGCCAAGCGATGAAGGGTGTGCCCAAGTGACGCGTTCCAGATGCCTGTCCGTGCTCACCGCCGTGCTCGCCATGGTGGTCGCCTTCCTGGTGGCACCGCCGCACGCGGCCGCCGCCGTCACGTTCACCTCGACGGGGGTGAACCAGAACGGCGCCAACTGTCTTGATGTACCAGGCAGTTCGACGACCAACGGAACACAGCTCCGCGCCGGCACATGTGCCTCCGGTGCCGGCCAGTCCTTCGGCTTCACCCCGGTCGCGGGGACGGCCGACACCTACACGATCAGTACGCATGCCTCCGGCCAGTGTGTCGACGTGTACGGCGCGTCCACCGCGGACAACGCCACGATCATCCAGTGGACCTGCCACAACGGAACGAACCAGCAGTGGCGGCTCGTGCCCGTGACCGTCGGCGGAACCGACAGGACGTTCAACCTCGTCTCCGTCGGCTCCGGCAAGTGCGTCGTGCCGAGCGGCGGTTCGTCGGCCTCGAACACGGGCCTGGTGCAGCTGCCGTGCGGTACGGGGAACGGCAGGGTGTGGCGTCTGCCCGGCTTCACCGGCGGCGGCACGAGCCCGGGCACGTTCACCAATCCGCTCTCGCAGCGCGGACCCGACCCCTGGCTCACGTACCACGACGGGTACTACTACCTCGCCACAACCACCTGGAACTCGACGGTCACCATGCGCAAGGCCGGCACCCTGGCGGGCCTCGCCACGGCCACCGACCAAGTGATCTTCAACCTCACCAGACCCAATGGCGCCGGCACGATGTGGGCCCCGGAGTTCCATCTGCTCGACGGTCCCAACGGGAAGCGGTGGTACTTCTACTACACGGCCGGGCGGGAACCGTACGACCTGGGCACCCAGCGGATCCACGTCCTGGAGAGCGCGGGCCTGGACCCGATGGGCCCCTACAGCTTCAAGGCCGACCTCCTCGACCCGACCCAGGACAACACCTGGGAACTGGACCCGGGCATCCTGCAGTTGAACGGTCAGCTCTATCTCCTCGGCACGTTCTACAACGGCTCGCAGCCGATGTTCATCCGGCCGCTGTCGAACCCGTGGACCGCGAGCGGCACGCGCCGGGTGCTGTCCACTCCCACCTACAGCTGGGAGACGGTGGGCGGCGCGGTCAACGAGGGCGCCGAGGTCCTCCAGCGGGGCGGCAAGACGTACATCGTCTACTCCGCCAGTCACTGCTCCACGCCCGACTACAAGCTGGGGATGCTCACGTACAACGGAGGTGACCCGCTCAACTCCTCCTCCTGGGTCAAGTCACCGAACCCGGTCTTCCAGCGGTCCAACGCCAACGGTGTGTACGGCCCCGGCCACAACGGCTTCTTCAAGTCGCCCGACGGGACCGAGGACTGGATCGTCTACCACGCGAACAACTCCGCGGGCGGTGGCTGCGACATGAACCGGTCCACCCGGGCGCAGAAGTTCACCTGGAACGCCGACGACACGCCGAACTTCGGCACACCGGTGGCCCTCGGCGTCACACTGACGGCGCCGTCGGGAGAGTAACGGCCGCTTCGGAACCGGTGGCTCCACTCGCTCCGCAGACCGTCGGTTCGGGAACGACCACTTCCCGGACCGTCGGTTTGCGGATCAGGAGCAGCGCCGCGTCGTCGTGCAGCCGACCGCCGACATGGGCCAGCAGTTCGTCATGCAGCGCGGTGAGGGTGCGGGCCGGCTCGTCGGACACGTGGCGTGCCAGCCCATCGGCGAGCTGGTAGAACTCACGGCCGCGGTCGCGGGCCTCGGTGACGCCGTCGGTGTAGAGCAGCAGCTGATCCCCGTCCGTGAACGGCAGGATCTCCAGGGCGGGGGTGTGCTTCGTGAGGGCGCGCAGGCCGAGGGGCGGGGCCGGATGCGTGGGCTCCACCGCCTCGACGCCTCCGGACGCGCGTATCAGCAGCGGAGGCGCGTGTCCGCAGTTCACGACCTCCAGCTGCCCTGCCTGTGAGTAACCGGCGACCACGGCGGTGACGAAGTCGTCGCAACCGAGGTTGCGCGCCAGGCTCCGCTCGATCCTGTCTATGACGGCCAAGAGGTCGGGCTCGTCGTAGGCGGCCTCACGGAAGACACCGAGCACCAGAGCAGCGGTACCCACGGCCGGCAGCCCCTTGCCCCGCACATCGCCGACGATCAGCCGCACTCCGTACGGGGTCGGTATCAGTGCGTAGAGATCCCCGCCGATACGGGCCTCGGCCGCCGCGGCGCTGTAGCGGACGGCCACCTGGAACGGGCCGACGGTCGCCGGTACGGGCTTGAGGAGCGCGTGCTGGGCGGTCTCCGCGACCGAGCGGACGGCGGCGAGCACCCGGTCACGGCGCCCGCGCAGCGCGCTGGCCAGGCCACTCGCCACGGTGACGGCGGCCAGGGCGGACAGTACGGCTGCAAGCTGGCCGCCCGGAACGCCGTCCCGGGTGCCGAGCGTCGCGCCGAGGACCGCGGCGAGGACACCGACGCACACGACACCGCGCGGCCCGTTCGTGGTGGCGGCCAGCGCGGGCCCGGCCGCGAGAAGGGGCAGCCAGACCATCCCGGCTCCGCCGGCGAAGTCCGCGAGCACGACGACGGAGACGATGAGCACGGGCAGTGCGTGCAGTACGGGCATCCCGACGGCAAGCCGCGCGGTGGCCCGGCCGCGTGCCGAAGCCCCGGGATCGGTGACCCGGTTCCTGAGTGTCCGTATGGACCAGTGGTTTCCGCCATGATCACGGGCCTGACTCATACTTCGTCCGCTGTCCTCACCTGTGCACGGCGCACATTCCTGGAATGTCGGTTTCATCCAGGAAACGGTGTTGGCGCGGACGTCACAAGAAGCGGATTTTCAGATAGTGAGCGACAGGCTCCTGGTCACGCGGTTCGCGGTCGGAATCAGCCGCTCCCGGATGTCCTGCAGCCGGGAAAGCCGGTCCACCGGCATCGAGACACCGAGCGAGCCGAGCGTGTCCCCGCTGTAGACGGGCACAGCGACGCAGACCGTGCCCAGGGCGTACTCCTCCAGGTCCGTGACCGCTGGGGCCACGGGTGAGGTGTCCAGACGCCTGAGCAGTTCCGGCCTGCTGGTGATCGTCCGCGGTGTGAGGTCGGCGAGGTGGTGCCTGGAGAGGTAGTCCTTGCGGTTCTCCTCATCCAGCTCCCTGAGCACGGCCTTGCCCAGCGCGGTGGCGTGGCCCGCGTCCTCGAAGCCCACCCAGAGGTCGACGCGGGGCGCCCGGGGGCCGTCGACGATCTCGGCGACCCGGATCTCGCCCTCCTCGTAGAAGGTGAGGTAGGCGGCGGTCGTGAGCTCGTCGCGCAGCGCGGCGAGCGTGGGGCGGACACGGCTGAGCAGCGCCTGACCACGCCCCGTGCTCTGCATCACCTGCAGCTTGTCGCCCAGGACGAAGCCGCCGTCGTCCAGTTTCCGCAGGTATCCGTCGTGGACCAGCGTCCGCAGCAGGTGGTAAGCGGTGGCCAGGGGCAGGCCCGTCTCGCGTGCCAGCTGCTTCGCCGGTGCCCCGTTCTGGTGCGCGCTGACGGCCTCCAGGAGGCGGAAGGCCCGCTGGACGGACGTGATGAGGGTGGGGCCGTCGTGCTCGCCCATGACACCAGCGTGCGCCGGACGGGCGACGGGAGCAAGGCGAGCAGCGCCCTATGCGCGAGTGACAAGGATCCCGTCGGTGTCGCTGTAGAGGTGGCAGCCGGGCTTGAACGTCACTCCGCCGAAGGAAACCTCGACGTCCCTGTCCCCGACACCCTCCTTACGGCTCTTCCGGGGGTTGGATCCGAGGGCCTTCACACCAATGTTGATCTTCGACAGTGCCTCGACATCGCGGACGGCGCCATTGATGACGACACCCTCCCAGCCGCTGGACGCGCCCAGGTCCGCGATGAGATCGCCCATCAGAGCGGCGCCCAGCGAACCGCCGCCGTCGACTACGAGCACCCGCCCCGCGCCGGGCTCACCGAGGGTGGCCTTGAGGATCACGTTGTCCTCGTGGCATCGCACGGTCGTGACGGCACCCTCGAACGATGTCCGGGCACCGAAGAGCCGGAACTGGGTGGTGCACGACTGGAGGTCGTCCCCGTGCTCGTCGTAGAGGTCGGCTGTGGGCTTCATAGGATTCCTCTCGTGCAAACCGGGCGCGGACGACAGCCCCATCATTCCCTGGCAGTACCGCGTGTACTGCGAGAGCCCCCTGAGATCGGCAACGTCCCTGAAGTCAGGAAGAACGTGACGGCGTAGGTGAAGCGTCCGGTGCGGACCGCTTGATCGAACTGGGCGACGAACCGGTCGGCGTCGGCAGCGTCGAGGTGTCCGCGGGCGGCAGCGGTGTGGGCCCAGCTTCGGAGTCCCATCACGTTGTCGACCGCCGTCGGGTCGCGGACGACGAGGGTGTGGGCTTCCACCGCGATGTCTTCCAGGGCGCGGGCGGCGAGCATGCCGGCATGTCGATGCGCCAGCGTGCCGTTGCGCAGGTTGGCCTCGGCGCGGAAGCGCAGCACCTGGGCTGCGAGGTGCTGGTCCTCGATGTCGAGGACCTGGGTGGCGTAGTCGGGGTCGGCCAGTACGATCCGGCCGCCTGGGCGGACCACGCGGGACATCTCGTCGACGACCCGCGCCGGATCCTCCACGTGCTGGAGCACGCGATCCGCCCAGGCGCCGTCGAAGCACGGGTCCCGGAACGGGAGACGGTGCCCGTCCGCCACGACTACGTGTCCGAGGCCCGCCCCCTTCATCGTGGTGGCCATCGTCAGGGAAGTGTCCGCTCCGACGACCCGTGCTCCCGATTCGGCGCTCAGAGCCAGCGCACCGTCCCCCGCTCCGGCGCCCACGTCGAGGAATCGGCCGCCGGGACGAGCATGCAGGAGTTCTCGCAACCGCTGTTTGTAGGCCCCGTAGAACGGCTCGGCGGTCAGCCGCTTCAGGACCTCGACGAGCTCGGCCGGCCGGGCTTGGCTGTCGACCGCGGTGAAGGCGTGTGGCACGTCGCGGCGGCTCATGGGTGAAAACTAGCGCTGAGCGGGACAGCCGTGGCGTCCCCCATCGGGCTGGACGGATCGGCCGACGTGATCACCGTGCCGGTCGGCGGTCGGTGGTCGGCGGGCCTGTAGCCTGCGCGGGCTCCGGCAGGGGGCTCTCAAGAGGGGCTCTCAAGACGCCGAGACGACTCGCGCGCGCCCTGTGCTTCTGCTCACACCGCCCTCGCCTCCTGTAATTTACTAGGACGTCCTACTATTTAATCAGTCAGCGTTCCCCTGACCTGTCTGGGAAGGCCCCCATGAGCGACCTGCACCGCCCCGTGCACCCCATCCGTCTGGTCACCGCGTCGGCGCTGTTCGACGGGCATGACGCGTCGATCAACATCATGCGGCGGATCTTCCAGTCCCAAGGGGCCGAGGTGATCCATCTCGGGCACAACCGGTCGGTGCAGGAGGTCGTGGACGCGGCCCTCGAGGAGGACGCACACGGTGTGGCGGTCTCGTCCTACCAGGGCGGGCACGTGGAGTACTTCGAGTACCTGGTCGACTCGCTGCGCCGGCAGGGAGCCGAGCACGTGCGCGTGGTGGGCGGCGGGGGCGGCGTCATCGTGCCCGAGGAGATCACCCGGCTGCGCAACAGCGGGGTGACCATCTTCTCCCCGGAGGACGGCCAGCGCATGGGCCTCGCCGGGATGGTCAACACGGTGGTGAAGGACTGCGACTTCGACCTCTGGGACGGCAAGCCCGCCGACGTGGCCGCCGTCCTCGCGGGCGACCGGTTCGCGATCGCCCGCGCGATCACGGGTGCGGAACTCGGCAAGCTGCCCGCGGATCTCGTGGAGCAGTTGCGTGCCGCCGGGGCCGTACGCAGCACGCCGGTGGTCGGCATCACCGGCACCGGCGGTTCGGGCAAGTCGTCGCTCACCGACGAGTTGGTGCGCCGGTTCCGTCTCGACCAGCAGGACAAGCTGCGGATCGCGGTGATCGCGGTCGACCCGACCCGCCGTCGTGGCGGTGGTGCGCTGCTCGGTGACCGGATCCGGATGAACTCCCTCGACGGGAACCGGATCTTCTTCCGGAGCCTCGCCACCCGGGGCAGCCACGAGCTGCCCGAGCACCTTTCCGAGGTGATCGACGTGGTCAAGGCCGCCGGTTTCGACCTGGTGATCGTCGAGACGCCGGGCATCGGCCAGGGCGACGCGGCGATCGTGCCGTTCGTGGACACCTCGATGTACGTGATGACGCCGGAGTTCGGCGCCGCCTCGCAGCTCGAGAAGATCGACATGCTCGACTTCGCCGACGTCGTGGCGATCAACAAGTTCGAGCGGCGCGGTGCCAAGGACGCGCTGCGCGACGTGGGACGCCAACTGGTCCGTAACCGCGAGGCGTTCGGGAAGGGGCCCCAGGACATGCCGGTCATCGGCACCTCGGCGGCCACGTTCAACGACGACGGTGTCACCGCGCTCTACCAGTACGTGAAGGCGGCGCTGGCCGAGCACGGGTTGCCGTTGTCCGAGGGCACGCTGGCGCCGGTCGACGTGCGCCACTCCTCCGGCATCCGGCAGGTCGTTCCCGCGGACCGGGTGCGCTACCTCGCCGAGATCACCGACTCGGTCCGCGGGTACCACGCCGCCACCGAGCTGCTGGCCGAGGCCGCCCGGCGGGTTCAGCGCCTGGAAGCGGTCGAGGGTGAGCTGCTCGCGGCCGGCTCCGAAGCGGGGAACGTCCAGTCGCTGCTCGACGGCGCCCGCAAGCAGCTCCCGCAGGACGTCAGGGAGCAGATCGCGAATTGGCCCGCCGTCGTGGCCTCGTACTCCGGCGACGAGTTGGTCGTGAAAGCGCGGGACAAGGAGATCCGCACCCAGCTGACGCGTGAGTCGCTTTCGGGCAACAAGATCCCGCGCGTCTCACTGCCCCGGTTCACCGATCACGGGGAGCTGGTGCGGTTCTGGCGCCGCGAGAACCTGCCCGGCCACTTCCCGTTCGCCGCCGGGGTGTTCCCCTTCAAGCGCGACGGTGAGGACCCGGCGCGGATGTTCGCCGGCGAGGGAGATCCGTTCCGCACCAACCGACGCTTCAAGCTGCTGTCCGAGGGCCAGCCCGCCACCCGGCTGTCCACCGCCTTCGACTCGGTCACGCTCTACGGCCGTGACCCTGACGAGCGTCCCGACATCTACGGCAAGGTCGGCACGTCCGGCGTGTCGGTCGCGACCCTGGACGACATGAAGACGCTCTACGACGGCTTCGACCTGATCGCGCCGACGACCTCGGTGTCGATGACGATCAACGGCCCGGCCCCCACCGTGCTCGCGTTCTTCCTGAACACCGCCATCGACCAGCAGGTCGAAAGGTTCCGTACCGCCGAGGGCCGTGACCCCTCCCCCGAGGAGACGACCGAACTGAGTGCCCACGCACTGGCGAACGTGCGCGGCACGGTGCAGGCCGACATCCTCAAGGAGGACCAGGGACAGAACACCTGCCTGTTCTCCACCGAGTTCTCCCTGCGGATGATGGCCGACATCCAGGAGTGGTTCATCGCCAACAAGGTCCGCAACTTCTACTCGGTGTCCATCTCCGGCTACCACATCGCCGAGGCCGGGGCGAACCCCATCAGCCAGCTCGCCTTCACCCTCGCCAACGGCTTCACCTACGTGGAGGCCTACCTCGCGCGGGGCATGAACATCGACGATTTCGCCCCCAACCTGTCGTTCTTCTTCTCCAACGGCATGGACCCGGAGTACTCGGTCCTGGGCCGGGTCGCCCGCCGGATCTGGGCCGTCGCGATGAAGGAGAAGTACGGGGCCAACGAGCGCAGCCAGAAGCTGAAGTACCACGTCCAGACCTCAGGACGCTCCCTGCACGCCCAGGAGATGGACTTCAACGACATCCGCACCACTCTGCAGGCGCTCATCGCCATCTACGACAACTGCAACAGCCTGCACACCAACGCCTACGACGAGGCCGTGACCACCCCCACCGAGGACTCCGTCCGCCGGGCCCTGGCCATCCAGTTGATCATCAACAGGGAATGGGGTCTGGCCATGAACGAGAACCCCCTCCAGGGCTCGTTCATCATCGACGAACTCACCGATCTGGTCGAAGAGTCCGTCCTCCAGGAGTTCGAGCGGATCAGCGAGCGGGGTGGCGTGCTCGGCGCCATGGAGACCGGCTATCAGCGCGGCCGCATCCAGGACGAGTCGATGCTCTACGAGCAGCGCAAGCACGACGGCACCCTTCCCCTCATCGGCGTCAACACCTTCCGCAACCCGCACGCGGACACCGCCGAACCCGTCGTCATCGAGCTGGCCCGAGCCACGGAGGACGAGAAGCAGTCCCAGCTGGAGCGTGTGCGCGACTACCAGTCCCGCCACCGCGACCCGGCCCACGCGGCCCTGGCCGCCCTCAAGGACGCCGCCGTGAGCGGTGACAACGTCTTTGCCGTCCTCATGGAGACCGCCCGGGTCTGCTCGCTCCAGCAGATCACCGACGCCTTCTTCGAGGTGGGGGGCCAGTACCGCCGCAACGTCTGATCCGGCACCCGTCAGCAACCGTCAAGTGCCGCGCAGGCTCGGGAACAGAGCACGGGCGCGGGCGGGGTCCGGTGACACGAAGATGCCGCCCGCCGCCACCAGGAGTGTGGAGGGGTCCTCTTCGGTGGCGATGGAGCCGGCCACTGAGATCTTGCGGTTCTCGGCTCCGGTGACCTGGGCGTGCACGCGCAGGGGTGTCCGCAGAGGAACGGGACGGTGGTATCGCATCTGAAGGGAGATGGTCATCCCCGGCGTCCCGGCGGCGGCACACGCCCACCCCATCAGCTCGTCCGGACCAGACTGTCGCAGGGATGAACTACTCGTGCTGCCAGAAGCGTTGACGATCCAATGGGTCAATGACAACGTTTCCATAGCCGCAGCCTTTGGAGGCGCTCCCCATGCCCAACTTTCCCTCTCGGCGAGTGATGGTCGGTTCCGGCCTGGCCGCGATGACAGCGATGGCCACCGCACCGGCAGCCGCAGCGGAACGCTCGGGTCCGGCCCGGGCGCTGTCGCGTGCCATCGCCGCGTACTCCGCGATCGAGAGACACTTCGGCACGAAGGACGGTTCCGGGCTGGTCCGCGAGCAGTATCCGTCGGCCGCCGACGACAAGCCCTACTCGTACGAATGGCCCTTCTCCCAGGTGCACATCGCCGCACTCGACCTCACGGCCGTGGACGCGACGTACGAGCCGGAACTGGCCCGACGGTCGAAAGCGCAGGAGCACTTCTGGAACGCCGGCGGAGGCACGACCGGGCTTCCCGGATACGACTCCTACCCCGTCGCCCCGTACGGCACGGGCGGCGACATGTTCTACGACGACAACGAATGGGTCGGCCTGGCGAAGGTCCAGCGCCATCTGCAGACCGGGGACACCGCCGCTCTGGCACGCGCGAAGGAGATCTTCGCCCTGGTCAGGTCCGGCTGGGACACCGATACGAGCCACGCCGCACCCGGCGGCGTCTTCTGGACCCAGGCCGACTGGAGCCACGACCGCAACACCGTCTCGAACATGCCGGGTGCCCAACTCGCCCTGCGCCTGCACCAGATCACCGGCGAGGCCGACTATCTGAACTGGGCGAGACGCTTCTACGACTGGACGAACACGCATCTGCAGCGCCCCGACGGCCTGTACTGGGACCACCTCGACCTCAAGGGCACCGTCGAGAAGACCGTCTGGTCCTACAACCAGGGCGTGCCGGTCGGCGTCAACGTTCTCCTCTACGAGGTCACCCGCGACCGCGCCTATCTGCGCCGGGCCGAGCGGATCGCCGAGGCCGCGTACGACTACTACGTCACGCAGGGGCGGCTGTTCGCGCAGCCCGTGTTCTTCAACTCGATCTTCTTCAAGAACCTGCTGCTCCTGGAGTCGGCGACCAAGAAGGACAAGTACCACCAGGCGATGGCCGACTACGCCGACCAGGTGTGGTCCACGATGCGCGACCCCGCCACCGGCCTCGTGCACTTCAACGCGGCCGGCGGTACGGAAGCGATCCAGCAGGCGGCATTCGCGCAGATCTATGCCGTGCTCGCGTGGCCCCGCGCCAAGTGGCGGACGCTCTACTGACTACGGGTGCCCGATCTCTCCCGTGCCGCGCGCGATCAGCTGGACCGGGAGGACGACACGGCGGGAGGGGGCGTCGTCGCCGTTGATGCGGTCCAGCAGAAGGTGGGCGGCATGGCGGCCGAGTTCCTCGGTGTCGGAGGTGACCACGGTGACCGGAGTAGGGAGCATGTCGGCCAGTTTGAAGTCGTCGAAGCCGACGACCGCGACGGTGGTCTGGAGCTGCCGGCAAGCGCGTAGGACGCCCTCGGTGAGGAATCCCGTGGTGGAGAAGACCGCGGTGGGTGGACGGTCGGAGGTGAGCAGGGTGTGGGTGGCGGACTCGGCCTCCTCGGCGGTGCCGCGGCTCAGGGTGACGACCAGGTCGTTGTCGGGGCTGATGCCACTGCGGCGGAGGGCCTTGCGGTAGCCGCGCAGCCGTCGGCCGGTGCTGTAGTAGGAGGGGGCGACGAGAATGGCGATCCGGCGGTGACCCTGGTCGATGAGGTGCTGGGTGGCCTTGTGTCCGCCGTCCTCGTTGTCGACGAGCACGACGTCGGCCTCGGCGCCGGTGGCCGGCCGGTCCACGAAGACGATGGGCACGTGGTCATGGCCGTTGATCTCGTTGAGGAACGCGTGGTCGCCCTGGTCGGGGACGATGATGAGCCCGGCGACGCGTCGTCCGATGAGCTCGCCCACGGCGCGGCGTTCGACCTCCGGGTCCTCGTCGGCCGTGCTGAGGAGGACCGCGTAGCCGGCCCTGTTGGCCACTTCGACGGCGGCCTTGGCCAGGGACGCGTAGAACGGGTTGGTCAGGTCGCCGAGCAGCAGCCCGATGGTCATCGAGTTCTGTCCGGGACGCAGCGAGCGCGCGATCTCGTTGCGCTGGTAACCGATGGCGCTGATAGCCGCGTTCACCCGCTCGGCCGTCTCCTCGCGGACCGTTCCGATGCCGTTGACGACGCGGGAGACGGTGACGACGGCGACTCCGGCACGCTCCGCGACATCGCGCATCGTGGGCCTGGCGTTCTGGTGGCGCGGGGGACGACTGCTCACGTGAGTTGAAGACCAACCTTCCATCGCGTACCGGGGCCGGGACCGCCCTCAGGATACGTTTCTGGTCCCGGCCCGCCGCTCGGTCCGCGGCGCTAACCGTTGCTCTTGATCACATCGTTGATCTTGTCGGTCATCGTCTGGAGGTCGGAGAGCGGCTTCTTGCCGTTGAGGATGTCCGGCCAGTACGCGGTGATCAGGTCGTTCGACTGGCTGGCCCACTGGGTGGTGAAGCGCACGCCGATGGTGGTCTGCGTGTTCAGTCCCTCCTTGACCGTGGACGCGACCGTCGTCTGGCCGGACTTGTCGAGGGCGCCGAAGTAGGACTTCTGGGCCGAGAGGTAGGCCGGGGCCGCGACCGGGGAGTCGGGCAGCACCTTGGTCCACACGGTGGAGTCGAGGTACTTGAGGACCTTGAAGGTGGCGTCCGCGTTCTGGGTGTACGACGGGGTGCAGATGCCCACGGCGTCGTACAGGGTGGCCGGCCTGGTCACCTGGGGAAGGGGCGCGAACCCGTACTTGATCTTCGGCTTGTCGGTGAGGAAGCCGGCGGCAAGCCACTGGCCGCTCCACAGCATCGGGATCTGCCCGGAGGCGAACAGCGCCTGCTGGTTGCTGATGTCGTAGCCGGGCGGTGCGATGGCCCCGCTCTTGATCCCCGCCACGACCTTGCGGACGCCTTCGGTGTACGTCGCGTCGATGGTCGTCTTCGTGGGCTGGTGGACCGAGTCGGCGAACGGCGCGCCCCCCGCGGACAGCGCGTACGTGCTGAGAGAGAAGGGGCCGTCCGTGGAGGTCAACGCGTCGGCGACCAGGCCGTACTTGGCGCCCTTCGCGTGCAGTTCGGCGGCGGCGTCGAACATCTGGTCCCAGGTCCACCCGGTGGCGGGCACGGTGATGCCGGCGGTCTTGAAGGCGTCGATGTCATACCAGATGCCGTAGGTGTTCAGCAGCGAGGGAACACCGCCGATCTTGCCGTCGGCGGTCTTCCAGTTCTTCATGGTGGACGAGACGAAGCTGCTCGCGCCGAAGTCGCTGGAGCCGGAGAGCCGGGAGGACCAGTCGGTGAGCAGGCCCTGGTTGGTGTACTGCTGCTCGGTGTCGTTGCCGCACCAGAACAGGTCGGGCAGTTTCTTGGCCTGGGTCAGGGCCGCGAGTTTGTCGCTGTAGTTGCCGTTGGGGGTGTCGATGCGCTTGACCGTGATGTTCGGGTCGTGAAAGCCGGTCAGCGCCTGGTCGATGGCCTTGTTGGTGGCAGCGGACTCCCAGGTCATGAGGGTGACCGTCGCCTTGCCGTCCGACTGCTCTCCGGACGAGCCGCCGCAGGCCGCCGTCGCGAGCAGTCCCCCCGCCGTCAGCAACGCTCCGGCGAGACGGATCAATCGTTTCATCATGGCCTCCTGATACCTGGCTGGTACACGGCTCGTTGGTGGGTCGGGATGTGGATCAGCGCTGGTTGACGGTGCCCAGAGCGCTCAGGCCCTGGATGAAGTAGCGCTGGGCGACGAAGAACACGGCCAGTGGCGGGAGCATGTAGAGCAGGTTGGTGGCCATGTAGAGGTTCCAGTCCGGGGTCTGGCCTGCGAACTGGGAGGCGAAAGAGGCCATGCCGACGCTCAGCGGCCACTTCTCCGACGAGTACAGATAGATGAGCGGGTTCAGGTAGTCGTTCCAGGACATCTGGAAGGCCAGGATTGACATCGTTATCCAGGCAGGCTTGGTGATCGGGAGCATGACGCTTACGAAGATCCGGACGTGTCCCGCGCCGTCGACCTTGGCCGCCTCGTCGATGGAATGAGGGATCGACAGGAAGTACTGGCGGGCGAGGAAGATGAAGAGCGGATTGCCGCCCAGGAAGGCCGGGACGATCAGCGGCAGCCAGGTGTCGTACCACCCGATGTCCTTGAACAGCTGGAACAGCGGGATGATGCCGACCACCGGGGGCAGCAGCATGCTGCCGACGAAGACGTAGAACCACACCTTCCGGCCGGGGAAGCGCAGCCGGGCCAGGGCGTAGCCGGCCATCATCGAGGTCATCACGCCGCCGATCACCGACAGACCGGTGATGACGACGGAGTTCAGCAGCAGCCGCGGGAAGTGGATGACCTTCGGCCCGTCGATGAAGTTCTTGAAGTGGAACTCGTGGGGCAGCAGTCTCGGCGGGACCTCGAAGACCGCCGAGGGGCCCTTCAGCGCAACCGTGAGCATCCACAGGATGGGCAGGATCATCACCGAGCTGATCAGCAGCGCGACGGCGTACCAGGACGCCGTGCGTACGGCCCTGCCGCGCGGCTTCGCCGGCGGGGCTGTCGTCGGCGCCGTCGTCGGCGCCCTCGTGACGTCAGGAGACGTGGTCACTGTAGGTCCAAATCGACGAGAAGCGGGCGGTGGCGGCGATCACGACGACGATGACGAGGAAGAGCACCCACACCTGGGCGGAGGCGTAGCCGAACTGGGAAACCTGACCGAGTTTGGGGAAGCCGTTGCCGTAGATCGACAGCATCAGCGTCCTGGTGCTGAACCCGGGACCGCCCAGGCCGTCCGGCGAAAGGATCTTCGGCTGGTTGAACGCCTGAAGCGCCGTCACCATCTGCAGGACCACCTGCAGCACCATGATCGGGCTGATCAGCGGCAGGGTGATCCGGAAGAACACCGTGCGGGGGCCGGCACCGTCGAGCCTGGCCGCTTCGTACAGTTCGGTGGGGACCGCCTGGAGCGCGGCGAGGAAGATGATCATCGTGGCGCCGACGCTCCACAGCATGACGATCACGATCGAGGGCATCGCGGAGTTCTCACCCGACAGCCACTCACTGGTGGGCAGGTGGAGCCAGTCCAACACCTGGTTTGCCAGGCCGACTTGGGGGTTGAACACGAACTTCCAGAGCGTGATCGTGGCCACCACGGGCAGCACGACCGGCAGATAGCACAGGGTCCGCAGCAGGCTGACACCCCGCATCCGCTGGTTGCAGAACACCGCCAGGGCCAGCCCGATGGCCAGCGACAGCGGCACGTACAGGACGACCAGCAGCAGCGTGGCGCGCACCGACGGCCAGAAGGACGGGTCGGTGGTGAACATCCTGCGGAAGTTGTCGAGGCCGATGAACTCCGGGTCCGACAGGCCGTTGTAGCTGGTCAGCGCGAAGTAGGCGGACCGGAACAGCGGGTAGAGGACGAACGCCGTGAAGCCGATGACCGCCGGCGCCAGGAACACGTACGCGGCCACGGTGTCCGAGGACCGCTTGCGTCGCCGTCGCCAAGGTCGTCCGAAGCGCCCCGGGCTCCCCCGGTCGGGCGGCCGGTCCACAGGCGGTGCGGTGGTTCGCGTCTCTTGGTGCGGAGTGGCTGTCACACGCGCTCACCTTCTGACTCCGAGGAGTTGGCGATGACTCGGACCGGGCGGACCCGGCCGTCTGGTGGTCTCCAGCTCCTTCAAGGTAACGTTTCCATTCCCTGTTGATCACACGGTGGCGCACGCCCCAGAGGGAGTCAAGAGGCGCGATGGTAACGTTTCCCAAGCCAACAGCCGGAACCGCGTGGGCGGTTCCGGAGTCGCTGAGGACACTCGGCCGACGGCTGTCCACCGAACTGCGGGGCAGCCCGGCAGCGGACATCGTCGAGAGTTGCCTGACCAACACCTGGACCACATCGATGAGTTGGGGCACCCCGCCGTCGGATGCCCCGGAAGTCCCGGGAGTGCCGGAAGTCTTCGTGAGGACCGGAGACATTCCGGCGATGTGGCTGCGGGACAGCACGGCCCAGGTCCGCCCCTACCTCGCCGTGGCCGAGGATCCCGAGGTCGGCGACGTCCTGGTCGGTGTCTCGCGCCGCCAGATCCGCTGCGTCCTGCTGGACCCGTACGCCAACGCCTTCAACGACGGACCCACCGGAACGCACGGCGAGCCCGCCGACCGGCCCACGCCCGGGGCATGGGTCTGGGAGCGCAAGTACGAACTCGACTCCCTCTGCGCGCCGTTGCAGTTGGCGTACGCGATCCGGCGGGCAACGGGCCGCGAGGACCACCTCGACGACGCCTTTCACCGCGCCGCCTGGACGATCGTACGGTTGTGGCGGGCGGAGCAGTCCCACACGCACTCGCCCTACTGGTTCGTCCGGCCGTCCGGCCCCTTCGCCAGTGACAGCCTTCCCCAGGGCGGCCGCGGAGCCGGCGTCCGGCGGACCGGTATGACGTGGTCGGGCTTCCGGCCGAGCGACGATCCCTGCCGGCACGGCTACCTCGTCCCGGCCAACGCACTGGCGTCGGCGAGCCTGCACGGGCTGGCCGAACTGGCCTCGTCCGCTCTCCGCGACGTCGAACTCGCCCGCGAGTCCCGGAGGTTGGCCGACGAGATCGACGCCGGAATCCTCGCGCACGCGGTGGTCGAGGCAGGCGGCGCATCCGTACTCGCCTACGAGGTGAACGGCCTCGGCCCAGTACTGCTCGGCGACGACGCCAACCTCCCGAGCCTGCTGGGCCTTCCCCTGAGCGGCTGGTGCGCACCGGAGGACCCTCTCTATCAAGCCACCCGGCGTCTTGTGCTCTCCGAGGCGAACCCTTCGTTCTTCGGCGGCAGGTACGCGTCCGGCGTCGGCAGTACGCACACGCCGGGCGGTCACGTCTGGCCCCTGGCCATCGCCACGGCCGGCCTGACCGGCGACGAGAACGCCGCGGCACAGGCCCTGCGGACGCTGGCCGCCACGACCGCCGGTACCGGCCTGATGCACGAGAGCTTCCATGTCGACGACCCCGGCCGGTTCACCCGGTACTGGTTCGGCTGGGCCAACGCCATGTTCTCCGAACTCGCCCTCGATCTGTGCGCGGGAGGCGTACGGCAACTGTTTCCCGTGCATCCGCGGGCTCTGCCGGCTACTCCGAGCGCGAGCGGCAGGCCCGCCTGACCTGAGTCAGCCGTGGCCGTCGGGAGGACAGCTCGGCCGGTCCGGCGGCGCCAGGACGGCGACGCTGCGACTCGGCCATTCCGGATCCGTACGCTGCGCCTTCGCCGCGCCTGAACCGTCACCGTCCCGCACCCCGAGGAGCCTGCCGTGCTGCGCCTGCCCGACACAGTCCACGTCATGACCGACTCCACCCGGCCACACACGGCGGTTTCGGGCACCGAAGGTGTCCGGACGGTGCGCAGCACCCAGGTCACCACCGAGCGGACGGCCGGCGGTATGCGGGTATGCGCCCGCGCAGGCGCGGCGGGTCTGTCGCGGATCGTGCTGCACTGGAGGCACAACGCGCCCGAAGACGCGCGGATCAAGGCTGGGATGTCGGGGCGGGTGCTGGAGCACGAGTCGGGGTCGCGCCGCCCGGAAGGCCGCGGGGACGGGCCAGGGCCGCTGCTTGGGCAGTCCCCGCGGCTTCAACGCCGTCGGAATCGGCTCAGAGCAGCCTGTCCTTCGCCTTGTAGTAGGCGCCGCCGAAAGGCAGGAACCAGGGCGTGCCGTTGTAGAAGGGGACGGGGACTTTCGGGAAGCCGAATCCGCGCAGCGGGTTGGCCTCGGGCTTGCCGTCCATCATCTCGGCGACCGTCCGCCCCATGTACGTGGCCATCTGGACGCCGTGGCCGCAGTAACCCATGGAGTAGTACAGGCCGTCGACTTCACCGGCGTGCGGGATGCGGTCCCAGGAGAAGCCGACCATGCCGCCCCACACGTAGTCGATCCGCACCGTGGCGAGCTGCGGGAAGATCTCGGTCATCTCCCGCTTGAGGATATCTCCACTCTTGATGTCGGAGGCCGGGTTGGAGGGGGCGAAGCGGGCCCGGCCGCCGAAGGCGAGGCGGTTGTCCGGGGTGAGGCGGACGTAGTGGCCGACGTTCTTGTGGGCGACCAGCAGGCGGCCGTTCGGGATGAGTTCCTTGGCGCGTGCCTCCCCCAGCGGCTCGGTGACGATGATGAAGCTGCCGACGTTGATCAGCCGTTTGCGGAACCACGGCATCGACTTGTCGGTGTAGGCGTCCGTCGCCGCCATGACCTGCTTGGCACGGATGGTGCCGTTCATTGTCTCCACCAGGAAGCCTCCTCCGGACAGGCGGGTGAGGCCGGTGGCGGCGTTGCGCTCGTGGATCTCGGCGCCGGCGCGCTCGGCGGCGTCTGCCAGGCCGCCGACGAATTTGCCCACGTGCAGGCCCGCGCTGAGCGGGTCGAGCAGGGCACCGTGGTAGTAGTCCGTGCCGAGCTCGGCCCGCAGTTCGCTCTTGCTCAGGACCACCGTCTCGTGGCCGAAGTTCTCGGCCAGATCGCGCTGCTTGGCCCGCAGGCCCTCGAAGTGCCCGGGCTTGCAGACCGCGCCGAGGCGCCCGGAGCGGTTGAAGTCGCAGTCGATGTTCTCGGTGTGGGTGAGTTCCTCGACGACGTCGACCGCCTCGCGGAAGGCGTCGTACAGCTCACGGGCCCGCTCCTGCCCGTAGCGCTTGCGCGCGTCGGCGGGGCTGATGGTGATGCCCTGGGTGCACATGCTGCCGTTGCGCCCGGAGGCGCCCGAGCCCACCTTGTCCTTCTCGACCAGGACGACCCGGGCGCCCTTGCGGGCGGCGTGATAGGCGGTGGACAGGCCGGTGAGACCGCCGCCGATCACCACCACGTCCGCCTCGTCGGGCAGGTCCTTTCCGGAACGGTCGGGGAAGGCGGGGGCTGTGTCCAGCCAGTAGGGGATCTGCTTCATGGCGTGCGTCCTCTGTGTTCTCGGTCTGTTTCGCCGTTGTGCTTCGGTCAGCAGCCGAGCAGCTTCGGCAGGCCCGACAGGTCCCGCAGCTCGTCGTACGGCTGGTAGTCGGCGCTGCCGGGGCGGCCGTAGCGGTTGATCCACACCCGGCGCTTCAGGCCGAGGTCGCGGGTCGGGATGTGGTCGTACTCCCAGCCCTGCGCGGTGTGGATGACCTGGGACGGCTCGACGCCCATGGTCTTGAAGGCGTACTCGAAGGTCTGGCGGTCCGGCTTGTAGGCGCCGGCCTGCTGGGCGGTGATGACGTAGTCGAACTCGACGCCGATGTTCTCCACGTTGCGCGCGATCAGGTTGTCGTCGGTGTTGGAGATGATGGCGATCTCGTACTTGGTCTTCAGGGCGCGCAGCGCGTCCGGAACCTCCGGGAAGGGGCCGAAGGTGGGGACGGCCTCGACGAGGGCGTCCCCGTCGGAGTCGCGGTACTCCAGGCCGTGCAGACGCATGGCGTTGCGGAGGCTGGAGTGCAGGATCTCGTGGTACGGACGGTAGGCCTCCAGGACGGCCTGGAACCGCATGACGCGGAAGTCGTCGAGGAACTCGTCGACGTCCAGGTTGTCCAGGTCCAGCCGGTCTTCGAGGACCTTCAGGGTCGTGGGGGCGAGCTCGAAGTTGATCAGGGTCGCATAGGCGTCGAAGGTGACGATCTCTCGCATGGTGTTCGCCTCAGTCTCGCGGGATTCCGGATTTTCCAGGGGGTGGGGTGGGGGCTTCAGACGACGCGTTCACCGGGGGTGACGATCGCGTCGAGTGCGGCCAGATCGGCCGGGTCGGGGGTCCAGTCGGCCGCCGCCGCGTTGGCGGTGACCTGTTCGGGGGTCATGGCGCCGCAGATGACGGAGCCGACAGCGGGGAGCGCGGCCAGTGCGCCCACGGCGACCTGAAGGAGGGTGAGTCCTCGTTCGGCGCCGTACGCGGTGAGCGCCTCGACCTTGTCGAGGGCCGCGTCGGTGAGCCAGCCCTGCCGCCAGGACAGCCGGCTGCCGGGCGGGGGCTCCTCTCCGCGCCGGTACTTTCCGCTGAGCAGGCCGTTGGCCAGCGGGTAGTACGGCAGGAGGCCCACACCGTGGCTGACGCAGGCGGGGACGACGTCCTTCTCCACAGCGCGGTCGAGCAGGTGGTAGCGGGCCTGGACCGACACGAAGGCGTCCGTGAGGTCCTCAGGCGGGAGGTTGGAGCAGCCGATGTACCGGATCTTGCCCTCGTCGACCAGTTCCCGGAGCGCGGCCACCGTCTCCTCCAGCGGAGTGACGCCGTCCGGCTCGTGGTACTGGTACAGGTCGATGCGGTCGGTGCCGAGCCGCCGCAGCGACGTCTCGACGGCGTACCGGAGGTAGGCACGTGCCCCGCGCGGTCCGTACAGGTCCGCGTCCCTGCCCATCTCCATGCCGAACTTGGTGGCCAGCACGACTTCGTCGCGGCGCCCCTTGAGGGCGGTGCCGAGGAGCCGTTCGCCGTCACCGCGCCCGGTGCCGCTCTCCCCGAACCCGCCGTACACGTCGGCGATGTCGAAGAGGGTGATCCCCGCGTCGAGAGCCGCGTGGACGACGGCCTTCGTTCCGTCCTCGTCGAGTCGGGAGCCGAAGTTGTTGCCGCCGACGCCCACCACGGAGACGGCAGGGCCGCGTTCACCGAGCACGCGGTATCTCATGACCGGCTCCCGAAGCCGATGCAGACGTTCTTGGTCTGCGTGTAGCTGTCGAGTGCCGCGAGGCCCTTCTCCCGGCCCCAGCCGCTGTGCTTGTAGCCGCCGAAGGGCAGTTCCACGCCGGTGCCGACGCCGGTGGCGTTGACGTAGACCTGGCCGGCCCGGATGCCCTCGGCGAGCCGCATCGCCTTGTCGATGTCACGGGTCCAGACGTAGGACGCGAGGCCGTACGGGCTGTCGTTGGCGATGTCCAGGGCCTCGTCGGCGTCGTCGAACTCGATGACGGTGATGACGGGGCCGAAGATCTCCTCGCGGGCGCACCGGGCGTCGTTGGTCAGGCCGGTGAGCACGGTCGGTTCGACGTAGTAGCCGTCGGCCAGGGCCGGTTCGGACGGGGCACGGCCACCGGCCCGTGCCACGGCGCCCTCCTCCCGGGCCAGGTCCAGGTAGCCCAGCACCCGGTCGCGCTGCCGGGCGGCGACCAGCGGGCCGACGTCCGGGTCGGTGAGACCCGGGCCGACGCGCAGTGCGGCGGCGTGGGCGACGAGCTTGTCGAGGAACTCCTCGGCGCCGCGCTGGAGCAGCAGCCGGGTGCCGGCCGAGCAGGTCTGGCCGGCGTTGCCGAAGGCCGAGGCGGCGACTGCTCCGAGGGCCAGGTCGAAGTCGGCGTCGGCGAAGACGACGACCGGGGACTTGCCGCCCAGTTCCGTGACGGAGGGGACCACGTTGGCGGCGGCAGCCTGGGCGACCTTTATGCCGGTGGGCACCGAGCCGGTGAAGGTGACCTGGTTGATGTCCGGGTGCCCGGCGAGCGCCGCGCCGGTCTCGCCGTCACCGGGGACGACGTTCAGGACGCCCGGCGGAAGGCCGCACTCCAGGGCGATCCTGCCGATCTCCAGCGGGGTGAGGGGCGCCTCCGGGGAGGGCTTGAGCACCACGGTGCAGCCCGCCGCCAGCGCGGGGGCGGAGCCCCTCGCGGTGTTCTGCAGGGGGTAGTTGAAGGGGATGATCTGGCCGGAGACGCCGATCGGCTCTCGGACGGTGTAGTCGATGAGGCCGGGCCCGAGGGGGATCGTGGTGCCGCCGAGCTTGTCGGCGACACCCGCGTAGAACTCGAAGTACCGGGCGGCGGCTTCGACGTCGGCCTTTGCCTGGCGCAGTGGCTTGCCGACGTCCTGGCTCTCCAGGCGGGCCAGCCGTTCGCCCTGGTAGCGGATGGCCTCCGCGATCCGGTAGAGGATGCGGCCCCGGTCGGCGGCGCGCATCGCGGCCCATTCGGGAGAGGTGAGCGCCGCGCGGGCGGCGGCCACCGCCTGGTTCACGTCCGCCTCGCCGGCCAGGGCCACCTGGGCGACGGCCGTGCCGTTCGACGGGTCGAGGACGGTGAAGGAGCGTCCGTCGGCGGCGGGGACCTGCTTGCCGTCGATGAGCAGTTCTGTCAGCTGCGGTTCGCCGGTCATGGCCGGATCTCCCCCAGCACCTCGCCGAAGATGACGACCTCGTCGCCGGGGCGGACGGTGCGGATCCGGCGGACCCAGAGCACGATGCCGTCCTGCGGGGCGGTGACCTCTTCCAGCGTGTTGCCGTAGTGGTCGGTGATGGTGGCGATCAGGTCGCCTTCCTTGCAGTTCTCCCCCGGCTCGGCGCGGGCGACGAAGAAGCCGCCGGCGGCGGAGCGGGCGAAGGTGCCGGAGACGGTGGTGTAGGTGTCCCGCAGCTCCGCCTCGCCGTCGGTCATGCCGAGGCTGCGCAGTACGTTGCGGATCGAGTTCATGTGCGTCTCGACGTTGGCCTCGCGGTAGGTGCCGCCGCCGACCTCGATGGTGATGGCGGGCTTGCCCGCCGCGAGAGCGGGGTGGCGGACCGTGCCGCCCCACTTGCCGCCCTTCCAGACCAGCTCGTGACCGGCCGCCAGTGCCAGGTCGGTTGCCAGGTCCTCGTAGCCGCCCTGGAGGATGACCAGCGGGGCGATCTCGCCGTAGGCGCCGCCGGTGTGCAGGTCGACGACGGCGTCTACGGCCGGCACGACCTGCTCGACGAACGTGGCGGCCAGCCGCTGCGAGTACGAGCCCTCCGCGTCGCCGGGGAAGATGCGGTTGAGGTTGAGGTGGTCGATGCCGCTGGCGCGGGCGGCCGCCTCGAAGGCGGGGGTGTTCATGCAGGGGATGCCGACGACGGTGCCGCGCAGGGTGGCCGGGTCGATCTCGGCGAGCACACGCCGGACGGCCTCCTGGCCGTCGTACTCGTCGCCGTGGACGCCCGCGTCCACACACAGGACCGGGCCGTCCTGCGCGCCGTTGACGACGATGAGCGGGATGCCGAGCTCCACGCCGTAGGTGCTGGTGCCGACCGGGATGAGGCCCTGGGCGCGCTCGCCGGGGGCGACGGTCAGCGAACCGATGGAGTACATGGGGTTCCTTTCCAAAAACGTGGATCAAAGGCGGGCGGATGCCTCGGCGAGGGTGCCGGCGACGATCGCGGCGATACGGTCGAGGAGAGCGCGGTCGCTGATCAGCGGGGGCGCGATCTGGACCAGCGGCGCGGAGCGGTTGTAGACGCGGGCCAGCAGGCCGGCTTCACGCAGTCGGCGCGGGATCAGGCCGACGACCAGATCGGCCCGGGCGCGGTCGCTGAAGCCGCCGCCGTCGAGGTCGCCGACGAGTTCGCAGGAGTAGAAGAACCCGGCGCCGCGGACATCGCCGACGATTCTCAGGTCCGTGAGGGCCGCCATGCGGTTCGCCAGGTTGTCCTGGAGACCGCGGACGTTGTCCAGGATCCGGTCCCGCTCCATGATCTCCAGGTTGCGCAGGGCGATGGCCGCGCTCAGCGGGTGCCCGGCGAAGGTGTAGCCGTGGTTGAGGACCGCGCCGGGCCGGTTGATGACCTCGGCGACCTGGGTGCTCACCAGGGTGGCGCCCATCGGGGCGTATCCGGCGGTGATGCCCTTGGCGACGGTGACCATGTCCGGGCGGGCGCCGTAGAGGTCACCGCCGAACCACTCCCCGACCCGGCCGAAGGCGGTGATCACCTCGTCGGCGACGAGCAGGAAGCCGTACCGGTCGGCCAGCGCCCGCAACCCCTGCCAGTACCCCTGGGGCGGGGTGATGCAGCCGCCCCGGTTCTGCACCGGCTCGGCGATGAGCATGGCGATCGTCTCCGGGCCCTCGGCCAGGATCTCGGCCTCCAGCTCGGCCAGCAGGTGCGCGGTGAAGGCGGTGTCGTCGGCGAACTCCGGTGCCAGACCGAAGCGGCTGGTGTTCGACACGAACCGGGTGTCGATCGCCGGCGGTCCGTACGGGTCCGTCAGGCCGGGGTCGTCGGTGAGGGACAGGGCCCCGATGGTCAGGCCGTGGTAGGCGCCCCGCCGGGCGATCGCCTTGGTGCGGCCGGGTTCGCCGTTCAGGGCGTGGTGGCGGCGGGCGATCTTCCAGGCGGTCTCCACTGCTTCGGCGCCGCCGCCGCAGAAGAAGGTGTGCTCGATGTCGACGGGGGCGATCCGGGACAGCCGCTCGGCGAGTTCGATCGCCGTCGGGTGCGCGGAGCCGGTCCACAGCGGGCTGTAGCACAGCTCGCGCAGTTGCTTCTCCGCCGCCTCGGCGAACTCGGGGCCGTAGGAGTAGCCGAGCTGGCAGCAGTACAGCCCGGACAGGCCGTCGATGTAGCGCCTGCCGTCGACGTCCTCGACGTACGGGCCCTCCCCGCACCGGACGACGAAGAGGTCCTCGCCCTCCGGGCCCAGCGAACCGTTGGGGGTCATGTGGAGCAGCAGGTGCCGGGCCGCAGTGGCGGACAGTTCACCGGCCGAAGCGCGGGTGCTGGTGATCATGACGCCTCGCTCCCCGCGGACAGACCCGTCCCCGGCTCCGTCGGCAGCAGACCGTCCTGTTTGCCGACGCCCAGTCGGCGCACCGCCGCGACCAGGACCAGCGCCACGACGGCGACCGCGATGAGCAGCGCGCTGACGGCCGTCACCGACGGGTCGACATCGAACTGGAGGACGTTGAACATCTGGACGGGCAGGGTCGTGGTGTCCACCGAGGACAGGAACATGGAGATGAAGAACTCGTCGAAGCTGGTGATGAAGGAGAAGATCGCGGCGGCGATCATCCCGGGCATGGCCAACGGGAGCGTGATGCGCCGGGCGACGGTGAGACGACCGGCGCCCATGCTGGCCGCCGCGTCCTCCAGCCGTTCGTCGATGCCCTGCAACGTGGCCATGAGGATCATCACGGCGATCGGCGAGGCCAGCACGGTGTGGCCCAGCGCGAGGGCGATCGGACTGCCGAGCATCGAGGCCGGCTCGAAGAGAAGAAACAGGCCAAGGGCGATGACGACCTGCGGGATCACCAGGGGCGCCAGGACCAGGCCGTAGACGGCCGAGCGCAGCGGCAGCTTGCTGCGCACCAGGGCGGTCGCCGCGGTCATGCCCAGGACGAGCGAGAACACGGTGGTCAGCGAAGCGACCAGGGCACTCAGGGAGAGCGCGGCCGGCCACTTGCTGCCGTCGGCGAACAGCTGCTCGTACCAGCCGAGCGTCCAGGAGTCCGGCGGGAAGGACCCGAACGCGTCGCTGCCGAAGGAGGTCACGACGATGAGGACGATCGGCAGGGCGAGGAAGAGCAGTACCAGCGTGGACAGGACCGTCAGGACGATCCGCCCCGTCAGTGTGGAACGCAGCGCGATCATGACGTACCCCTGTTCTTCGCTGCCTCGCCGACGACCTTGATCAGCCGCAGCAGGAGCAGACCCGCGAAGGTGAGGAGCAGCAGGATGATGCCGAGCGCGGCGGCGCCGTTCCACTGGCTCTGTTTCATCACCTGCTCGCTGATGAGCGAGGCGACCATGGTCTGCTTCGGGCCACCCATCAGGGCAGGAGTGAGGTAGTAGCCGAGGCAGAGGATGAAACACAGGATGCCCGCGTTGATCAGGCCGGGAGCGACCATCGGCAGGTAGACCCGGCGGAAGATCGTCAGCCGTCCCGCGCCCATGCTGGCTGCGGCGGCCGGCAGCCGGCGGTCGATGCCCTTCATGACCGCGTACAGCAGCAGCACGGTGTACGGCAGCATCACCGAGGTGGTGCCGATGACCACGCCGAGTTCGTTGTAGAGCATCTGGAACGGAGCACCCGGGACGTCCAGGTCCGTCAGAGCGTTGTTGATGACGCCGTGTTCACCGAGCAGGATGATCCAGCCGTAGGTGCGCACCAGGGCGCTGATGAAGTGCGGCACGATGACGATGATCATCACCAGGCCTGCCCACATCGGCTTGAGCCGGGAGACGGCGGCAGCCAGCATGAAGCCGATGACCAGGCTGAGCAGCGAGGTCTCGGCGGAGATCCGCAGAGTGGTGAGGAGGACCTTCAGGTTGGAGCCCTGGAGGGCGTTCGCGTACCAGTGCAGCGTCCAGCCACCGTCCTCGCTCTTGAGGCTGAGGAGCAGGGTGCTGAAGATCGGGTAGACGAACAGCACCAGCAGATAGACGACCACGGGGGCGGCGTTGAGCAGCCCGAAGCGGGTGCGGCGCTCGGACAGCGCGCGGCGCAGCCGTCCCTGGGAGGCCGCGGGGGCCTTGGGACCCGGGGCAGGAGGCGCGGGGGCGAGAACGGATCCGGCCATGTCACCCACCTCCTTCCACCGCGAACACGCTGACGTCGTCGGGATCGGCGGTCAGGCTGACCTGTTCGCCGATGACCGGGGCCTGTCCGGCCGGGAGTTCCAGCCGTACGAGGCCGGTGGCGGCGTCGCCCGCCGGGCGGACGGTGACGCGGACGAGGGTTCCCACATAGGTGACCGTCTCGACGGTCCCGGTACAGAACCCGTCGCCCGGCGTACACAGCCGGAGCCGGCCCGGCTGCACCGCGGCCCGTATCTGGGCTCCCTCCGCTCCCCCCTGCGAGCGGGCGTTGAGCAGGCCTCCCGTGTCCAGCCGTACGAGGGTCTGCTCGGACGTCTGCTGCTGGACGGTGCCGGGGAGGAAGTTGGCCGCGCCGAGGAAGTCGGCGACGAACGGGGTGCGCGGGCGCTCGAAGAGCTCGCGCGGGGTGTCGAACTGGTCGATCAGTCCGTCCCGCATCACCGCGATACGGTCGGACAGGACCAAGGCCTCCTCCTGGTCGTGCGTCACGTAGATGACGGTCAGGCCGAGTTCCTGCTGGATGCGCTTGATCTCGGTCTGTAGCTGGTCGCGCAGCTTCTTGTCGAGCGCGCCGAGCGGCTCGTCCATGAGGATGACCGGCGGCCGGTAGACCAGCGCCCGGCAGAGCGCGACACGCTGTTGCTGGCCGCCGGACAGCTCGCGGGGCCGGCGGCGGGCCATGGCCGAGAGTCCGGCGATCTCCAGGGTCTCGCCGACCCGGCGGCGCAGCTCCGCCTTGGGCACACCGCGCAGTTGGAGCGGGAAGGCGACGTTCTCCCAGACCGTCATGTGCGGGAAGAGCAGGTACTGCTGGAAGACGAAGCCGAGGCCGCGTTTCTGCGGGGCGAGGCGGGTCACGTCACGGCCGCCGACGACGATGCTGCCGGAGTCGGGCTCGCAGAACCCGGCGATCATCATCAGGGTGGTGGTCTTGCCGGAGCCGGAGGACCCCAGGAAGGTGACGAACTCGCCGCCCGCGATCTCCATCGAGACCGTGTCGACAGCGGTCAGGCCGCTGTACGTCTTGCGCAGGTCCGTGACGGAGAGGGGTTTTCCGGTACCGGTCCCCGGCGGCGGGGAGACCGCCGGGGACGAAGCGTGCTGGGACTTCAGGTTCAGCTCAGGCATTGACCCACTCCTGCCAGCGCTTGGACACGGCCGCCTCGTTCTTGATCCACCACTCGACGTCCAGGTCGAACCCGGACTTCAGGTGCTCGGGCGAGCTGGCCAGGTTGTCGGTGGCGGCCGAGGAGAGCTTCTTGTAGGCGGCGGGCACCACCGGGGCCATCGGATAGACCTCGGCGTAGGCGGCCTGGATGTCGGGCCGCAGTGCGAAGTCGACGAGCTGGTAGGCGGCATCGAGGTTCGCGGCCCCCTTGGGGATGCAGAAGCCGTTGCTCTGCCGGCGGGCGCCGTTCCACTGGTAGGCGAGCGGCGAGCCGCCCTTGATCAGGGCGTCGAGACGGCCGTGCCACACGCTCGTGGCGACAACCTCCTCGCGGCCCAGCAGGACGCCGGGCAGGGCACCGGTGTCCCAGTACTTGCGGACGGAACCCCTGATGTTGTCGAGGGACTTGAAGGCGCGCTCCACATCAAGGGGGTACAGCTTGTCCAGGGGCACGCCGTCGGCCAGGAGGGCGAACTCCAGTTCGGGCAGATCGGCGTCGCGGGCCTGGAGGGCGCGGCTCCCCTTGAACGCCTTGGTGTCCCAGAAGTCCGCCCAACTTTCAGGCTTCTTGCCGTCGAACGCGTCGGTGCGGTACGCCATGACGCTGGCCCAGTAGTTCTTGCCGACGCCGTGGGACATCATCAGGGACTCGGCGATGCCCGCATTCCTGGTGCTCTTCAGCCGGTCGTAGTCGAGCGCCTCGGTCGCGTCCTCGTCCTTGAAGCGCACCACGTCGGCCATCGAGGTGTCGATCACATCGAACTGCGGGCGGCCCTGCTTGATCTGGGCGAGCAGCTGCGCGTACGCGATGTTCACCACCTTGATCTGGATGCCGGTCTCCTTGGTGAACGCGTCGTAGACCGCCTTCTGGTTGGCCTCGCCGTACGTGCCACCGCTGTTGCGCACGACGAGCGTCTTGGAGCTCTTGCCGCTGCCGGCGGTCGTGCTGCGGCTGCTTCCGGTGCCACAGGCACTCAGGGCGGACGCGGCGGCGAGACCCGCCGTGACTCCACCGACTCCGCGCAGGAACAGCCGACGGTCTATCCGGGCGTCTCTCATGGTGTGCCTCCTGGGGTGGTGCTGCTGGGAAGGGGGGGCAGGGGGTGTGGGGCGCTGCGGGCGGGGGCGCTACGGGCGGGGGGCCGCCTCGTCGGATCCGTGGCCCGCGCCGGGAGTACGGAGGGTGTCGGGGCTCGGAGCCGTGGCGGGGTCCCACGGCACGGCGAGGGCGGCGAGTTCGGCGCCGGGGGCGACGGTGAGACCGTGCATGCCGTAGAAGACGCGTCCACCGGCCGGCGCGTGGACCGTGTGCTCCGTGCCGTCGGCCGGGTCGACGATGCGGCCCAGGAGGTCACCCTCGGCTACTTCGCCGATGACGTCGGCGTCGAAGGAGAACTCCGGGTACCACAGGCCGGTGGCCTCGGCGGTGACGCCGGCAGACCAGACCCACTCGCGGATCGGGGCCGGGGCGGAGCCGTTCTGGTCGAGGACGCCCAGGTGGCGCAGTGCCGTGAGGAGGCCGTCGACGCGGCGGAGGGCCGTGGGTTCGTCCCGCTGCCCGAGTGAGCCCACCTCGACCAGGACCGCCGAGATGCCCCGGCGGGCGGCGGCCGCGTGGCTGTTGCCGCCGTCGGCCTTCAGTCCGAGGATGACGTCCTCGATGCCGAAGGAGCCTGCCAGTTCGGCCGTGGCCTTGTCGAGGTCCGGGTCACCGGTGAGGCGGTAGCCGACGAAGTCGCTCAGAACCTGGTCGATGCCGCCGCAGTGCAGGTCGATGTAGACGTCGGCGCCGTCGACGAGATGGGCGAAGAGCCAGGCGGCCAACCGCTCGGTGGGGCCGCCGGCCAGGTCGCCGGGGAAGACGCGGTTGAGGTTCACGCCGTCGACCGGGGAGATGTTGAGCCGGCCCTGGTACACGGCGGGCGGGTTGGCGACGGGGCAGATGATCACCTGCCCGTGCACCTCGCGGGGGTCCAGTGCGTCAGCCAGTCGTACGACGGCGTCGATGGGCGTGAACTCGCCGCCGTGCACGCCCGCGGTGATGACGACCCGCGGGCCGGGGCGGGAACCGTTGACCAGCGTCAGCGGAATGTCCGCGGTGAGGGTGCCGAGGTCGGCCTGGAGAGTGCCGCGGGCCTTGGTGCCGGGCTGGGCCTCAAGGGAGCTCACGGACAGGGTGGTGTCGTTCATGGTCATGCCTCCGTACGGCCGACGGTGGAGATGAAGTCGATGGGCCGGGGCGAGGAGCCGTCCAGCGCCAGGTCGGCGGCGATGTCGCCGAAGGCGGGCGAGAGCTTGAAGCCGTGGCCGGAGAAGCCGGCGAGCAGGATCACGTTCTCGGCGCCGGGCAGGGGGCCGACCAGGGGGCGGCTGCTCTCGGTGTAGCCCTCCATGTAGACGGAGAGCCGGGTCGGGTCCGGGTGCAGGTCCGGCACGTGACGCCCGATCAACTCGGAGAAGATCTCCAGCTCTTCCGGCCGCACCGTCCGGTCCAGCTGGTTCGGGTCGCCCGCCGGCTGGTGCAGGGCGCGGGACAGGCCGAGCTTGACCGAGATGCCGTCCGGGGAGGGCAGGCCGTAGCAGTGGGTGGGCGCGGTCCGGATGAACGCCGGGCGCTCCTCACCGAACCAGGCCTCGGGCGTGGTGGGCACGTACCAGGCGCTGACGAGGCGGCGGACGTCCACCTCCCACGGCAGGTCGGGCAGCAGGTCGTTGACCCACGGTCCGGGGGTGACGACGGCCGTTTCGAAGCGTTCGCTGCCGGAGTCGGTGCGGATCTCGACGCCGCCCGCGACGGGGACGATCTCGCGGACCGTGCTGTAGCGGTGGATCACCGCGCCCAGCTGCTCGGCGCGGCGGGCGGCGGTCTGGATGGTCAGCTCCGGGCGGATGAAACCGGCGCGGCGGTCGAGCACGGCCGCGTCGCCTTCCTCTATGCGGTACTGGGGGAATCGTTTCGCCAGAAGCTCGGCATCCAGCACCTCGTGGTCGAGATCGTGCTCCGCGATGGACTCCAGGACGGTGGCCATCTGGTGGTGCCAGATCGGCCCCATCAGCAGACACCCGGTCAGCCGTCGCAGCTCACGGCCGGTCTCCTGCTGCAGCTGCCCCCACAGCGCGTCCGCGTGCTTGAGCAGCGGGACGTAGCGGGAGTCCTCGAAGTGCGCGCTGCGGAAGATCCGGGTCTCACCGCCGGCGGCACTGCGGTCGTGGCCGGGGGCGAACCGGTCGTACCCGACGACCTCGGCACCCCGGGCCGCCAGCCGCCAGGCGGCCTGGCTGCCCATCGTTCCGACGCCGACGACGGCGACGCGCTTCCTGGCAGCTGACACAGGACTTTCCTTTCGTATCGCCGGGGCGCATGCTGAGCGCCCGACATGAGGCTGATCGATTCGAGTCGGTTTGGACGGGGGCCGGGCCCCTTTCCTTCTTCGGGCCCTCGGCTCACAGCCGCCGTGTCTCGCGGTGCCGGCCACTTCTTCGGGATCCATCCGCTGGGCCGTGCCACATTGTGGAACGCTGTGCTAGAATCTGGCACGAGAATGACAGCGGCTCGGAGGGGAGTCAAGAGGGTGTCCATCAGAAGTTCCGAGGATTAACGGGGGGAAATCGGATGGAAATGAAGAGCGTGACCAGATCGCTGCGCATCCTGGAGGCGGTCGCCCAGCATCAGCCGGTCACCGTCGGGGAGTTGACGAAGCTCTTCGGCCTGCCCAAGTCGACCGTGCAGCGCACCCTGGTCACCCTGGCCGAGTCGGGCTGGCTGCGCGCGAACCGCAGGGACACCACGCGCTGGGAGATCGGCGCCCGGGTGCTGGCCGTGCGACCCGCGGCCCTCCAGGGCTCCAGCCTGTTCGCCGCCGCCCGCGAACCCATGATCCGACTCCGGGACACGGTCAACGAGACCATCCATCTCTCGGTACCCGACGCACTGCACAGCATGGTCGTCGTCGACCGCCTCGACTGCGACCACCCCGTACGGACCTTCCACACCATCGGCGACACCTCACCGCTGCACGCCACCGCCGTGGGGCGCGCGATCCTCGCCCAGCTCCCGAATCGGGACGTCGAGGAACTCGTCGCTCAGGGCCTGGAGCGCTTCAGCGACACGACCCCCGCCGACCCCGACGAACTGCGCGCCGAGCTCGACCGGATCCGCACCCACGGCTACGCGGTCAACCGGAATCAGTACCGGCCGGGCGTCTGCGCCCTCGCCGCACCCGTGCTCGACGAAAGCGGGACACCGCTGGCCGCCGTGGCGGTCTCGATGCCCGACTCCCGGTACGACGCGGACCGGGAGTCCGAGTGGGGCGGCCACGTCGCCGGCACGGCGAAGGAGATCAGCGGACGCCTACTGGGCGGCTGACGGAAGGCGGCGGCCCAAAAGGGCCCCGGACCGGCGAGGGCCGGCTTGCGCGCGTCGGAGCGTGCGGGCCGGCCCTCGCCGCATGCCAGGGCAGCCATCGCCCTGGGCCCGACCAGGGGATGCGCAGGCCCAGGGAGGCCACCCGGCACGGCGGGGCGGGGCGAGGCCGCCCCCGCCGTCCATGGCCGCGAAGGTCATGGCGGCTCCGGCCGACCATCGACGCCATGCCATATCGTGGAACGCCATGCTAGAATCCGGCATGAATTATGCCCGCGGCTCCGGGGAGGGAGTCACACGGTGAGCACGACGAAGCCACGCGACTGACGGGGGCCCCGGATGGAAATGAAGAGCGTCACCAGGTCACTGCGCATCCTGGAGGCGGTCGCCCGGCATCAGCCGGTCACCGTCGGGGAGTTGACGAAGCTCTTCGGCCTGCCCAAGTCGACCGTGCAGCGCACCCTGGTCACCCTCAACGAGGCGGGTTGGCTCAGGGCCAACCGCAGGGACACCACACGCTGGGAGATCGGCGCCCGCGTCCTCGCCGTACGACCCGCCGCTCTCCAGGGCTCCAGCCTGTTCGCCGCCGCCCGCGAACCCATGATCCGACTCCGGGACACGGTCAACGAGACCATCCATCTCTCGGTACCCGACGCACTGCACAGCATGGTCGTCGTCGACCGCGTCGACTGCGACCACACCGTTCGGACCTTCCACCCGATCGGCGACACCTCACCGCTGCACGCCACGGCCACCGGGCACGCGATCCTTGCCCAGCTCCCGAATCCCGAGGTCGACGAGTTCGCCACGGGCACGTTCGAGGGGTACGGCGACGAGACCATCACCGACCCCCAGGAGCTGCGCACGGAGCTCCAGCGGGTCAGGGAGCGTGGCTACGCCGTCAACCACAACCAGTACCTCCAGGGGATCTGCGCCATCGCGGCACCCGTCCTGGACGGTGACGGCGTCCCGCTGGCCGCCGTGGCCATCTCGCTGCCCGACTCCCGCTTCGAACCCGGCCGGCTCGACGAGCTGGGGCGGCTGGTGACCGAGACAGCAACGGAGATCACCGCCCGCCACCTGCGCTGAGGGCGGCTCCGCCGTGATGTTTTCCGCGGCCCTGCAAGAGGGCCGCTGGCCTCCGGGCCCGGCATGGCTGTTCCCCCTGTCGAACCACACCGCGCGGGTGCCGGCCAACGGCGGCAAACTCACCATGAGCCAGCCCGAGTTGGGGCGGCATGAGGTCACGCGAGCCCATGCTGACCGGCACCCTGGACGCTACGGCTGCAGACCGTGCGTCTGGATCCGATTCAACAAGTCAGAGGTCCGACCACCGCCCCTCGGTGGTTGCGGAGCTTGGAACCGAACCGAGTTGTTGCGTGTGGTTACGCTCCGACTGCCGCGGCTTGCTGCGGCACCCCTTCGAGGGCCCGAACCAGCGGTGGTTTGTTAGGCCGGGATGTAGAGGTGCAGGGGTCTGCCGGTGCCGAAACTCCGCGCGCGACGCGTCGAGGTACGCGTTTCCCGCCAGCCTGCCGTCGTCTACGAGTGCTTCCAACTTGCTCAGGACCCCGTCCCGTGCCAGCACGGTCGTCGGCAGACGGCTGCAGCTGATCGCCCGGCCGGCGGCCTGGGTCGGATGCTCGGCCACGGCCTTGCCGGTGAGAGCGTCACCGGCGATCTCCATGGTGCGGTCGGCGTAGCGATCGGATGAGCCGAAGACCGCGGCGAAATTGCGGCCGACGTCGCGTACCGCGATGAACTGTATGGCCTGGTCGGGGTGCATCAGGAAGGACAGGTGCCCTCGGGCGAGTGCCCGCCCGCTGGAACGGGACGCTGACGCTCTACAGCCACGGCTACTTCCCGGGTGCCCGAGGGCGGCCAGGTGGCGAACCGGGTCGAGACCGGACGGCGGGGAGCCGGCGTCGTTCGGTTCCGCGCCCGGGGGTGTGGCGTCGGGTTCCGCGTCGTCCCAACGCCGTGCCGGACACGGCCAGGACTGAGAGGAGGACGAGGGCGCAAGCCGGGCCGAGTACGGTCCAGGGGGCCAGTTCCACGTACGGCTGGTTCTCCGACAGGAGACGGCCCCATTCTGGAGTGGGCGGCTGCTCGCCCAGACCGAGAAAGCCGAGGGAGGCCAGTACGAGGACCGCGGTGGGCAGCCGGAGCAGGGCGTTGCGCAGGACCGCGGGCAGGACCGCGGGCAGCAGGTGGTGGCGCAGCAGGTAGCGCCGGCCGGCGCCGAACGAGATCGAGGCGAGCATGTGACCGCTCGCGCGTTCCTGTTCGAGCAGTGCGGCGGTCTGGGCGGCGTACGGGGTCCATCCGACCAGGCACACGGCGCACGCGGCGCCCCAGACCGACGGCCCGGTCACGGCGGTCGTCAGGAGTCCGGCGAGGACGGCCGGCAGCGTCGCCGCCACTTCGGTCAGGCCCGCGCCCACCTGTGCGGCCATGCCGAGCAGCAGCCCGATGAGGGTGCTGGCCGCCGACACCGCGAGGGCCACGCCCGCCGTACGCACCGCCCCGTGCCCCAGTCGGGCCAGCAGATCGCGACCGAGCGCGTCGGTGCCCAGGGGGTGCGCGGTCGAGGGAGGCAGCAGTCGGGCCGCCGTGTCCACGTGGAGGGGGTCACGCAGCAACCCGCTCACGACCAGAGCGAGCAGGGCGACGGCACAGAACCCGGCCACCCAGAGTGTGACGCGCTGTCGCGGGAGGGCCGGCGGGTGCAGGGCAGGCAGGGCGCCGTCCCGCAGGGCGGGGCCGAGGAGTGCGTGACGCAGGGCCTGGATGAGCAGGCCGGCGGCGATGCCGAGGAGGACGAGGACCAGGGTCGCGGTCTGCAACGGCGGGAGATCCTGGGCCACCGCGGAGTCCAGGGCGAGCCGGCCGAGTCCCGGAATGTTGAAGATCTTCTCCACCGCGACCGCACCGCCGACCAGGGCCACGACGGTCGGCAGGAGCTGCGGGAGCACACCGGCCAGTGTGCGGCGCAGCGCGTGTCTGGCGATGTGGCCGGTCGAGAAGCCGAAGGCGTGCCAGGTCCGCGCCCAGGGCTCGTTGAAGGCCGCGGGCAGTGACTGGTCGAGCAGACCGCCGATCATCGCCCCGGACGGTATGCCGAGGGCGAGCGCGGGCAGCACCATGGCCTGTGGCCCCTCCCAGCCGCTGGAGGGGAACCAGCCCAGCCACACGCCGCACACGGTGGCGAGCAGTGAGGCGAGCAGGAACTTCGGCAGAGCGGCGAGGACCGCGGCCCCGGTGCCTGCCCGTGCCTGTCGCAGCCGTCGCCGGGATCCGAGATGCAGGGTACGGGCGCAGACGAGCGCGGCCACCGCGATCGTAACCACGAGTGCGCCGAGCATCAGCGTGAAGGAGACCGCGAAGGCGGACGTGACCTGGGGCAGGACCGGTTCGCCCGACACCCAGGACGTGCCCGCCTCCCCGCGCGGCAGTCCGCCCAGCCAGTGCACCAGATGTGTGAACGGTCCTTCGTCGAGGCTCAGTTGCTCACGAATGGCAGCCAGTTGCCCGGGGGTCGGGTCCTGGTCGGCGGAGCGGGCCCGCAGGACGGTCAGCGCGGGGTCGGTCCCGGACAGCCAGGGCAGCAGGGCCACGGCCGTCAGCAGCGCGGTACCGGCGGCGACGCGGGAGGCCCCCGCGCGCCACCGGACCGGGCGGGTGTCCGCACCGCCCGATGTGACGCTCACCGCCGCTACTTCACACGCGTGTCGACGTCGACCAGGGAGCGCTCGCGGGGGTCGAGGAGGACGCCCTCGACCCCCGTGCTGATCCCCTGCACGACCTTCTCGTGGACCAGCGGCACGACGGCGTCGGTACGCAGGATCTCCGCCTCGGCCCGCATGACCTTCTTCTGCCGCTGGGCCGTGTCTGCCTCCTCGGCGGCGGACTTGATGGCCTGGTCGACCTCGGGGTCCTTGAGTCCCGCGATGTTGTAGACGCCGTCACTGGTGTAGTCGCTCGCCAGATAGGCGACCGCGTCGCCGGTGTCGAGCAGCGTCACGCGGGAGAAGACGAGCGCGTCGTACCTGCCCGCGAGGAGATCGGCCTCCATCTGCGTGTACTCGCGTACGTCCTGCTTCACCGTGAACCCGGCCTTCTCCAACTGCTGCTGCAGTACGGTCGCGGCTTCGGGGAGTTCGGCGCGGTTGGTGTAGGTGGCCAGGCGCAGGCTCCTGCCCTTGGTCTTCGACGTGACCTGTGCGGTGGTCGCGGCCTCGGCGCGGCCGGTCACCGCGACACGGTTGTCGGCGGACCAGGGGACGGCGGGCCCGAACAGACCCTGAGCGGGGTCGGCGTATCCGCCGAAGACCGAGTCGACGAGGGCGGAACCGTCCACGGCCTCGCGGGCGGCCGCGCGCAGCGCCGGGTCGGTGAAGAGGCCGCCGCGGGTGTTGAGGACCAGGCTGTCGGTCCGCACTGAGGGCACGTCGTGGCGGGTGTCCTTGGCCAGCAGCTTCGCCTGGGCGGTGGGTATCCACTCGGCGATGTCGACGTCCTTGCCGCGCAGAGCGTTGGCGCGGGCGGTGCCGTCGGCGATCCAGGTGACGTCGATGCCGGTCGCCTTGGCCTTGCCGCCCCAGTGGTCGTCGTAGCGGTCGAGCGTGACCTTGGTCTTCCCGGTGAGCTTTGTGATCTCGAAGGGACCGGTGCCGGTGCCGACCGGGCTGACGGTGCCGTTCTTCGCGTACGCCTTCGGGGCGAGGATGCCGAGCGCGGGGCTGGCGAGCCGCAGGGGGAGCACTGGGTCGGCCGTCTTCGTACTGATCGTGACGGTGTCGGTGTCCTCCGCCGTTGCCGTCAGGGTCACGTCGCTGAGGACGCGAGGCTTGGGTCCGGCCTTGCCGGCGTGTTCGAGCGCGTTGACAACGGACTCGGCGGTGACGTCGGTGCCGTCCTGGAACGTGGCCTTGCGTAGCTCGAAGGTCCAGGTGGTGGGATTCCTCGGGGTCCAGGACTTCGCCAGGGCGGGCGTGGCGGCCCCGTCCTGGCTCAGCGCCGTGAGGCCTTCGGTCACGGCGAGCTTGCTGAGCACGGTGGCGTCGTTGCTGTACGGGGACAGTGCCCGCACCGGTGGCACTGCGAGGGCCACCCTCAGCCGACCGCCCGATCCCGCTTCGCCGCCCGTGTCCGAGCCGCCTTCGCCGGACACGAAGCAGCCGGCCAGCAGCGGGGTGAGAGCGAGGGCCGCGAAGAGGCCGCGGGAGGTGGTTCGCATGGAGGGTCCTGTCGTGCGGAAGAGGTGGGCATTCCTCGGCACGCAGGGGCGGCAGCGAGGGCCGCACCATCATATAAGGCAAGCCTTACCAAACTCTCATCCGGGTGGATGAAGTCTCAACCATTGAGATCGTTTCCCTGAGTAGCCGCACGTCACCGGCCCGGCGAGCCCTCCAGGGCCCTGTCCAGCGATTTGGCCCGTCAGCACCCAAGGACCGCCCTCCCCAGCGTCGTGATGCATGTGCTGACGGCCTGATGATCTCCTCCAATTCCTACTGTTTGTTCGTAACGCCACGATGTGCCAGCGTCGAAGGCGACACAAAAGGCACATCGGTGTCCGCGACGGAGAGGAACGGGCACTATGCAGGACAGTGCGGGCATCGGGATGGCGGCTTCGGTCGGGCCGTGCGCGAGCATCCCCGCCGATCACATGGACTTCATCCGCCAGGTGCTCGACCGGGTGGGCGACAAGTGGAGCATGTTGATCATCGCCGTCCTGGAGGGCGGCCCGACGCGCTACACCGACTTGCAGCGCCAGATCCCGGGCATCTCCCAGCGCATGCTGACCCACACCCTTCACCAACTCACAGAGGACGGGTTGATCAGCCGTACCGCCTACGCCGAGGTGCCACCGCGCGTCGAGTACGCGCTCGTCCCGCTCGGCGGCGGCCTGAACGAGATCGTCAAGCAGCTGATCGGCTGGGCGGCCGACCACCACGACGAGATCCGCGCCAACCGTTCCCGTGCCGGCACCACCGCCTCCTCCGCGTCCCGGTCCTGAAGGCGTCACGCTTCACACTCGCAGGAATGAGCGATTCTGAGAGATCACGGACCCCCACCGGACAATTGTTCCACCCAGGCCAGGCGCCCTACCCCCTCGGGCCATTTGTTCGCGTCGCCGGGGTCCAGGCCGAACTTGACCGCGCGGATGGCCATGCAGGAGCAGCACTCCTCCATGCGGCCGGTCAGCTTGCCGCCGTTCATGTACGTCGCCCCGTCGGCAGGTGCCCGAACGCGGTGAGTGCCGCAGGGAACTCCGAGAGTCTTGACGTGCGGACGGGGCGACCACAGAATGACCGCACACTCTGACAACGTTGTCGAAAGGTCGCGTCCATGTCGCAGCGCGCCGTGGGGTTCACCCGCCGTCAAACCATGCAACTCCTCGGCGCTTCGGGCATCGTGACCGGCCTCCCCCTCGCCATGGGTTCGGGCCGGGCCTCGGCAGCGACAACCGCGGCCGCCCCAGGAGTGGACCCTGTCTCCGACACGTACTACCGCGTCCTGCTCTCCCACACCCGGTGGTCGGAGCAGCAATGGGATCCGGCCCAGGGCCACTACACCGACAAGGACTTCGGCTTCGCCGTCGTACTCGGCAACGCCGTCCTGCTGACCCGGGGCCCGTACGACGCCGAGCGTGCCGGAGTCGACAAGGACACCCTGCGCGCCAGGACCGTCGCCACCGTGAAGCACTTCGCGGCGTCCAACCGGCTGACCGGCGGCACCAAGTGGGGGCGGCGGCTGTTCTGGGACACCACGTTCCAGTCGTACTTCGTGCTCGCGGCCCGCCTGTTGTGGGACGACCTCGATGAGGTGACGCGCCGCAACGTCGACACCATCGCCCGCGAACAGGCGCAGTTCACCACGCAGTTGGGCACGGGGGACGATCCCGACTCCGGTGGCTGGACGCCGCACGGCCTGACCGGGGGATTCGAGGGCGACACCAAGTTGGAGGAGATGGGGGTCTATACCCAGTCGCTGGCTCCCGGTCTGGCGTGGGCGAGCGACGATCCGCGGTACGAGACTTGGCGCGCCGCGTTCGGCCGGTGGAGCCGCAACGAGGCGGGGCTGCCGGCCGCCGACCTGGCCAACCCGGCCCGCGTGGACGGGGTCGCCGTCAGCGCGAACACCGCTCAGAACCTCTATGACACGTTCATCGTCGAGAACCACGGTTCGTTCGGCCCGCACTATCAGGAAGAGCTCTGGCGTACTTCGGGACGCAACAGTGCCCACTTCCTCGCCGCGGCCCGCGCTCTGCCCGAGGTGTTCACGGCACAGCCGAACGCCGGGCCGTTGTGGCGCACCCTGCTCGGCGTGATGAGCGACGCCGGAGAGCCCCTGATGCCGATGGTCGCCGATCGCGAGCACCTCTACGGACGGGACGTCATTCCGCTCGCCTTCCTGGCCCAGGTCGTCGGCGACCGGGCGGCGGCCCGCTGTGAAGTGGCCCTGGCCGAGCGCCTGGAGGCGTATCAGCAGTACCCGCCGCAGTACCGCCTCGCGAAGTTCTCGGGCGAGTCCAAGTACGAGCCGGAGGCCCGGGCCGAACTGGCCATCAGCTACCTGCTGCACGAGTGGCGGGCCCGGTCGGGGCAGGCACCCGTACGTCCCCTGTCACAGCGCGAGCTGTTCGAGCGGGCCAGCGGCGTCACGGACTACGGCCCGGGGCCCGGCCTCGTCTCCCATCAGTCACCGGGCGCGTGGTCCGGTGCGGTCAGCAAATCCGGCTTCGTGAAGTTCGCCTGGCAACCGGCCCATGACGACTGGCTGTTCGCACTCAGCGGTCCGACGCCGATGTTCCTGCCGAGCACCGGCGCCAAGGTCACCGGGCGTTCGGTCGTCACCTACTCGCGGACGCGGGACGGGTTCGACGGCAGCGCGAGCCTGCTCACGCTGGACCGGGGGTACGCGGGGTTCACCACGCTGCCGTCCGGCGCCGTCGTGTACGCAAGCTCCGGGACGGCGTACGGCGAGGGCCACTTGCAGGTGCGCAACCTGACCATGCCCGGCATGCCGGGGCTGGACGGGAAGCGCACCTATCGGGCGGCCGAGGGAAGCACAACGGTCGTGGCCCGGAGCGGTGGCACGTCCGCCGGCCCACGCGTCGACGAACTCACCTTTCCTCGCGCCCGGTTCCGTCATCTGCGCATGCTCGGGGTGCGCCCCGACCCGTCGTACGGCTATTCGCTGTACGCCTTCGAGATACGCGACGGAGCCTCGGGCCCCGACCTGGCGCGCGAGACCGGTTCGACAGCCTCCGCCTCCTCCTTCGACCCGGGCAAGGAGCCCAGGCTCGCCGTCGACGGCAACGCCACCAGCCGCTGGGCGGTCTCGCGCGCGGACCGTCCGCGGGCGGACAGCTGGATCGCGGTCGACCTGGGCGTGTCCCGGGACGTGGACCGGGTGACGCTTCGCTGGGAGGCCGCGGCGGGCCGCGCGTACCGGATACAGGGATCGGTCGACGGGCAGCAGTGGACCGAACTGGGCGCCTGGCCGCGACCGGACCTCACCAGCCGCGGCGGATGGCTGGACATCGACGGCCGCGCGGGTCTCCTCGTACGAGGCGGCACCAACCCGATCTCGGTGTACGGAGACACGGTCGTCCTCTCCGACGGACCGGCCGACAGCGTGCTCATCGAGGCACTCCCCCGCGCGACGCCCGAGGAACTGCGTACCGCGGCCGCCCGCAAGGCCCCCTCGACGCAGTCCGCAGAGGTGAAGGCAGCCCTCACCGACCACTACCTGACCCTGTTCAACCTTTCCTCGGACTCCGTGAGCACCACCGTGACGGTCCCGGGTTCGCCTGCCGCGGGAATCCGCCTCTACCAAGGCGTTCAGACCGTCACCGAATCGGGCACGGCCTTCCACGCCGAACTGGCCGCCGCCTCTGCCGCCCTGGCGCCTGCGCGCCTGGTCCTCTCCGGCGGCCGCATTCCTGTCGGACTCCGCGCCGAGGTGCGCGACGGCCGGACCGTACGACTCACCGGCCCCTCCTGCCACGTCACCGTCTCGGCACAGGGCAAGAGCATCGATGCCACGGTCCGGGCGGGCCGCACGACCACCGTCACCGTGCCACGCGCCACGGCCTACCCCCTCGCCGACCTGGCACTCGGCCGCACCACCTTCCCGACCGCGCCGCTGCCACCCGGTATGACGGACCCCAAGGCCGCGGTAGACGGCGACGCGGGCACCGCATGGAAGCCCGGTCCCGACGGTCGCATGGTCGTCGACCTGGGTGCCGAACAGCACATCACCGAGATCCGGACCCAGTGGCGAGGAGGCCATGCCCCGGCGTCCCAGGTCGAGTTCAGCCTCGACGGCCGTACGTACAGTGGCGCCGCGCGGCTGTCGGCGCGTGGCGTCCTGCGTACCGACCGCACCGCCCGCTACGTGGCACTACGGGTCATGACATCGGCCGCGCGCCCTGCCTCACTCATCGCCCTCACTGTCACGCAGGAGTGACCGCACCGAACACTTCCGGGGGTGGCCAGGACGTTGCCTCACCCCTTCAGCAACACCCGCCGTCGGCACCGCCGTTGACCGCTTCGAGGCGGCAGAAGCAGGACGCCTCGACCGGTACGTCCGCCAACGCCGTGGCGATCTTCAGTTGCTGGGCCACGATCTCCGCCTCCCCCGTCTTGCCCAGACGGACGAGACATTCGTGGAAGCCGTGCAGCGCCCAGACGTTGCCGGGGTGCTGCAACGCGCGAGGCAGCGTGTCGTCCAGGCCCAGGTCGGCCCGGTAGACGGCTTCGGCCTCCTCGACGCGGCCCTGTTCGAGGAGCAGGGCGCCGTAGGCGTGCCTGGTGGGCTGCATCCAGCCCCACGGTTCGTCGTAGGGGAGGTTGTCGTCCAGTTCGATGGACCGTTCCAGGGCGGCGAAGGCGGCCTCGTGGTTGCCCTTGCGGTACTCCAGTTCGCCGTCGAGCATCGCCGACGCGATCGCGAGGATGTCGGCGCAGGTGTTGTTGAACAGCATCCGCGTCTCCGGAACCCGGGTGACCGCCTCGCGGAACAGTTCGCGTTCGGCCTCGGCCTCCTCGATCCGGCCGGTGGCCGAGAACGCGACACCGCGGGCGTAGTGGAGCATCGCGGTCGTCGCGCAGTAGAGTTTCGGGTCGGCGGGCAGCGGCAGTTCGACGATGTCGGACCAGCGGCCGAACCGGATCAGCGCATGGACCCGCATGGCGAGGAATGCCTCAAGCCAGTCCGCCATGGGCGGGGACTGCACCCTCAACAGGTCCTCCGGGATGGAGGCTTCGAGCTGGGCGGCGGTCTCCAGGGCGGTCTGCGACTGGCCGAGGAACATCGCGCCGTAGATCTTGAAGTGGTAGTTGTGCGACCGGTACAGCGTGTAGAAGTTCATCGCGCCGGCCCGCGCGCGGTACTTCTCGTCGGCGACGATCGCCGTGCTGTTGTCGGACACCACGCGCCGGTAGTCGCCGCAGAGCACGTCCAGGTGTGTGGGCATGTGCTGCAGGTGGCCGGCGTCGGGGACCAGTCCGCGCAGCCGGTCCGCGACGGGCAGCGCGGTTTCTGGGGCCGAGGACATCTCCATCAGGTGGATGTACATGTGCAGGATGCCCGGGTGGCGTGCCCCGGCCTCGGTGGCGATCGCCCGTTCCAGGACCGCCTTCGCGTCAAGCGTTCGCGCGCCCTCGGGGGGCTCTCCGGTGCGCAGGTCCCACAGCTGCCACGGGGTGAGGTTCATCAGCGCGTCGGCGTAGAGCGTGGCGATGTCGAGGTCGTCGGGGGCGAGTTCGTACACGGCGCGCATGCTGTCGGCGTAGGGCTCGTTCCACACCGAGCAGTCCTCGACCGCCTCCGCCTGCGGATAGCGGGCCCGCAGCGCGTCGATCAGCGCCTGTTCGACGGGGGTGGCGCCGGCCGCCCTCTGCTGTGCGAGCTCGACGGCGGCGTGGGTGCGGTCGACGGTACGGGCCAGGTCCTCGCCGTCGAAGAACTCCCAGGGCTTGTTGTAGTTGGGGCCCAGGGCGTAGGCGATGCCCCAGTGGGCCATGGCGCAGTCGGGATCGGCCGCCACGGCCGCCTCGAAGCAGGAGACGGCTTCCTCGTGATGGAAGGCGTACGACCAGACCAGGCCGCGGTCGAACCACTTCTGGGCCTCGGCGGACGATGTCGTCACGGGCCGGTTGTGGGTGCCGAGATCGAAGTAGTCCATCGGTCCGCCTCTCCTGTGCTGCCTCCGTGGCCGGAGCCCCGAGGGACATCTCTACCACCGAGGCTAGAGGCGATACCGGACACGCCACAGCGATAACGGGCGACCGGAACGTACGACTGGAAGGTGCGACGCGAACACCCGCCCGGACCTTGGCTCGGTCCGGGCGGGCGTGAGAGCGGGCATGCGTCAGGGAGTGATCCTCCACTGCTGGATGTAGCCCACGTCGATCGACGCCACGTCACGCACCCGCAGCTTCCAGGTGCCCTCGACGGGCTGCGCCGAGGCGTCCACGACGAAGGTCTGGTCCACGTTGTCGGCCGCGCCGCCGCTGCGGTTCAGCAGCGAGTACACGGTCCCGTTGGGTCCGACCAGATCGACCGTCAGGTCACCCCGGTAGGTGTGCACGATGTTGACGTACACCTCCGTGGCCGCCGAGGCGTTGCCCGGACGGCCCGTGATGGTGACGGGCGACTCGACCACGGCACCGACGTCGGGGATGTCGACCCGGGTCGAGTTGCCGTAGACGTACGCCACCCGCCACTCGAAGGTGTCCGACACGGCGACACCCGTGCTGTCGGTCACCGTCACGGTGACGTCACTGGTGCCCGTCGTGGTCGGGACCCCGGAGATCAGCCCGCTGTCGCTGACGGTCAGGCCGTCGGGCAGGCCGGTGGCCTCATAGGTCAGCGTCGCGTCCGCGTTGGTCGTGTAGGCGTCGATCTGCAGGGACACCTCCTGGCCGACACCGGAGGTCTGGTCGTCGATCGGGGAGACGTTGACGCCCAGCGCTATGCGGTCGCCGACGTTGATGCCCGCCCAGGCGGCGGCGACGGCGAGGTAGGTGTCGCTGTAGGCACCGAAGAGGTCACCCGCGGCCCGCAGGGTCGCGACCCTGGCACCCGCGTAGTTGGTCGACGACGTCATGTACGTCGTCAGCGCCCGGTACCAGATCGCGGCCGCGTTCTCGATGCCGATGCCCGCGACCGGGACGCCGTCGGCGGTGGGGCTGTCGTAGTTCACCCCGTTGACGGTCTTCGCTCCGCTGCCCTCGGACAGCAGGTAGAAGAAGTGGTTCGCGGGACCGGAGGAGTAGTGGACGTCGATGCCGCCCAGCGAGGCGTCCCAGTTGTCGCGGGACTGGCCGTCCTTGGAGGGCTTGTCCATGTACCGCAGCGGGGTGCCGTTGCCGTTGATGTCGATCTTCTCGCCGACCAGGTAGTCGGGGACGTCGGCGTCCAGTCCGGCGTTGAACTCCACCGCCGCGGCGAAGATGTCGGAGGTCGCCTCGTTCAGGCCGCCCGACTCCCCCGAGTACGTCAGGTTGGCGGTGGCGCTGGTGACGCCGTGGGTCATCTCGTGGGCCGCCACGTCAAGCGAGGTCAGCGGCTTGGCGTTGCCCGACCCGTCGCCGTACGTCATGCAGAAGCAGGAGTCCTGCCAGAAGGCGTTGACGTAGTTGTTGCCGTAGTGGGCGCGGCTGTAGGCGGCGACACCGTCGTTGCGGATGCCGTTGCGGCCGTAAACGTTCTTGTAGTAGTCCCAGGTCGCGGCCGCGCCGAAGGCGACGTCCACACCGGCGGTCTGCCGGTTGCCCGGGGTGCCGTCGCCCCAGACATCGTTGTCATCCGTAAAGAGTGTGCCGGTGCCGGAGGTTCCCTGGTTCAGGTCGTACGTGCGCTGGCCCGCGCGATCGCCGTCGACCATCTGGTACGACGAACCGGACGCCGTGGTGCCGACCGCGACCGAGCCGTTGTACTGGCCCGTGCCCGTGCCGGTGTGCACGCTCTCGTACTTCGAGGCGACCTTGCCGGAGGCCGCGTCGGTGACGACGTGCAGTTCGCTGGGCGTGCCGTCCTCCTGGACCCCCTCGACGACGGATTCCCAGGCCAGGACCGGCTTGGACCCGGCGGCGGCCCAGACGACGAGCCGAGGCTTGCCCTCGACCTCGGAGCGCTCCACGTCGGCCGCCTTGCCGATCGCGAGCGCCTTGGTGGCGGCGCGGGCCGCGGAGATCTTCGGCGTGGTGGTGGGCACCGTGATGGTGGCGCCGGTGGCCTTGGACGTGGTGGTCCGGCCGTTCTTCACGTGCAGCACCAGGTCACCGCCGAGGACCGGGAGTCCCGCGTAGGTGCGCTCGTACCGGGTGTGGGTCGTGCCGTCGGCGTCCTTGATGACGTCCTTGACGACGAGCTTCTCCCGCGAGCCGAGGCCGAGCTGATCGGCCGTGTCGCCGGCGTTGGCGGTCGCGCTCTTGAGGAGCACGGTGCGCTTGGCGGGTGACAGCTCGGTCTGGGCCGCACCGGCACGCGGCGTGGCGGTGATCTTCGAGGAACCGGGATCCGCGGGTGCGGCGGACACGGGTCCGGCCTGGACACCAAGGACGAGCAGCGAGCTCGCGGTCGTGAGGGCCAGGGCCGCGGCGCGTCTGCGCCGGTGGGTGGAACGGTGATACCCGGACAAGGTCTTCTCCTCCTGCGACAGCCGGCCCCTGGTGAGGGCCGACGGCGAGCGGACCGACTGGGTGCAGCCGGTCCGGAATGGGGGGGGTGGAGCGGGAAGGAGCTCCGCACCGGCCGACACGCGCAGGGCGCCCGAGGACGCGGCGACGCGTACGACGTGAGGGTGCGGGGATGTACGAGTGGGGGACATGGGAGGTGTGACAGGTGTGACGATGTGAACGAACAGTGAATGTTCCACAGCAGAGTGACACCACTCGCACAGGGTTGTCATGGAAGTGACAAGACAACGGCTTGAATTGACCATTGCCTGCTGTGAGTTCATCACCGCCGACGAACACTTTCAGCCGCTGCGCGAAGGCTGATCCGCTCGGCGCAGGGCAATCTCCGACTCGGTCTTCAGCGCCAGGGCATGTTCTCGGTTCTGATCTCGGTTTGGCGATAGGGCCCGCGCCAGTGGGTGGCCCGGCAGCAGACCCGTTGGCGCGTGCCTGAGGCGATGATCGCCGAGACCGGCGCGTGGGAGCTGGTGGATGTGAACCTGGTCGGCGTGGACTCCACGGTGGCCCGCGCCCATTGGGATGCGGTCGGAATGGTGATGGATCCGGAGTTGCTGGAAGGGCTGGAAGGGCTCGCGGGGCGGTCGCCCAGTCGCCCACGACGCCACCTGTACAGCACCGTCCCAAGTCTGATCTCCCCGTATCGACTGGAGGCCTGTTGATCACCGTCGACGGCATCAATCTGAACAGTTCCGACATTGCGGCCCTCGCATACGGGGAGGCTTCTGTCCGGCTCGCCGACGAGGCCCGAGCCCGGGCTGCGCGATCCTTCGAACACGCGGTGCAGATCAGCGCCGAACGCGTGGTGTATGGCAGATCGACAGGTGTGGGCGCCAATCGCGACATCGCCATCGCCGATGCGAACGCACATGCCCTGGCCCTCCTGCGCAGCCACGCCACATCCGCGGGACCGCTCCGGAGCCCGGAACGCATACGCGCGATGCTGGCCGTACGCCTCAATCAGCTCGCCGCCGGCGGCAGCGGGGCAGCGCCTGATCTCCTCGACGGGTTGGTGGTCATGCTCTCGGCCAACGCACTGCCGCCCGTACGCGAGGTGGGCAGCATCGGCACCGGTGACCTCCCGGCGCTCGCGGTCACCATCCTCGCGCTGCTCGGAGAGGTCCCCACGTCCACGGCGCCTTTGGCACCGGTCACGTGCGGCCCGAAGAACGCCATGCCGGTCATCAACAGCAACGCCGCCGCGATCGGAGATGCTGCGCTCGCCCACGCCTCGCTCGCTTCGCTGTCACGGTCCGCGATCACGGTGGCGGCGCTGACGTTCGCGGCGGTGGACGGCAATCCTGAGGCGTTCGCCGAGGTCGTCGAGCGGGTGACGCCGTTCAGCGGGGCACGCGAGGTCTGCCGGTCGATGCGCCGGCTCGTCTCCACGGTGACAGTACCCACGCGCATCCAGGACCCGCTGGGACTGCGCAGCATGCCGCAGGTGCACGGCGCGTTCATCGACGCCCTCTCCCACCTCGACGATGTCGTCTGCCGCATGGCGAACGCCCCGTCCGAGAATCCCGCACTCTTGCCCGGTCACGGTGTCGCCCATCACGGTGGCTTCCACGCCGCGTACCTGGCGCAGGCAGTCGATGCGACCGTCTCGGCAGCAGTCCAGTCGGCGCAGCTGGCCATGGCCCGAGTGTCCATGCTCACCGAGCCCGCGTTCACCGGATTGACGCCGTTCCTCGGGGCGGGGGCCGCGGGCGCGTCAGGTGTGATGGCCTGCGAGTACGTCGCGGCCTCCGCGCTCGGCTCGCTGAGAGCCCTCGCCATGCCGACGGCAGTCCAGACCGTGACGCTGTCGCGCGGCGTCGAGGAAGACGCGAGTTTCGCTTCGCACGGTGCGCGGCAGGCATTGACCGCGGCGGACGACTACCGGACTGTGCTGGCATGTGAACTCGTCACCGCCGTACGTGCGTTGCGACTGCGTGGTGCCCGGTTGGACGATCTGTTTGACAACCTAACGCAGGAAATGGCCGACCGTGACCTCACCGCCGACATCGCCGCGGCGGCACGCCTGCTGCCAAAGCTCGCCGACATCCCGCAGGGGACGAGAATCGCTTGATGACGGTCTTGGCACGGGCACACAGGAACGCCATGTAGATACACGTGGCTGCTCCATCGGTCCGCTGCGGTGTGGCATCAGGCGTGTGCCGAGTCAGCTGAGATCCTCAGGTGAGCCGCGGAGCCAGATGACCGCGCCGCGCAAGTGGAGCACGGCGAGGTAGCTGACCGGGGTCTTGTCGTAGCGGGAGGCCAGCCCGCGTCACTCCTTGATCTTGTCGATGCAGCCAAACCCGTGATCTCAACTCGGCACACACCTCAGAGCGGACTTCGACGCGGATACGAGCCAGCTGCGAGGCTGTGTTTCCTCAGAACTCGCTGTCGATACCGGTCACGACCGCCTGCCCCAGCGGGGCGTCGTCCTCGGCGAATCCGCTGTCGCGCAGAGCCTTCGACACCAGCCCCACCGCTTCGCTCTCGGCACTGGAGCGGTCCGCCGCCACGACCTCGATCCTGGCCGAGAACATGCCACCCTCCTCGACGGTCAGCAGGCTCAGCCCCTCGCTCTCGCCCAGGTCCGTGTTCTGCGGATCACGAGGCCTGAGCCTGTCCTCGATCTCAGAGCGCGCCGCGTCGGAGACGCTGCGGACGAACGTGCCGGGAACGGTGATGACGTACGTGGTCACTTAAACTCCAGACCGGGACTCTTGCCGGAAGCCCCGGTGTTTGCGCCGGGGATGAATGCATCTCAGGACTGCTCTGACCTGCACTCTAGAGCGGGCGTTGTTGCTGTTCGATGTAGTGACGGACGATCTCCAACGGTACTCCGGCGCAAGATGCCAAGAAGTACGAGGGCGACCACAGGTATCCGTGCATGATGGCGTGGTTGATACGGCCGGTGAACTCCTGGCGTATCCGGCGGGCGGGGACCACTTGAGGTTGCTGACCAGCTTGGAGACGGCGGCATTGGGTGGGCAGTTGACGAGGATACGGACGTGATCGCGTTCCCCGTTGAAGTCCTTCAGCTCCGACTCGAAGTCCTCGCATACCTTGCGCATGATCACTCGCAGCCTGTCGGTCTCGGGTTGTCGAAGACTCCGTGTCGGTACTTCGTCACGAAGACCAAATGCACATGCACCGCCGAAACAATGTGCCGGCCTCGCCTAGGATCTTGGTATGCAGCTCCGCTACAACTACCGGGTCTGTCCGGATGCCACCCAGCGCCGAGCGCTGGCCCAGGCGTTCGGGTGCGCCCGCGTGAGGTTCCCCCTGCCGGTCGGACAGCTTGATACTGGGACGGATGGTCCCGGAGGAAGCAGTCACAGGTAGTGAGCCAGAAGAGCAACATGAGTAAGCGGTACACGGCCGAGTTCAAGCGGGACGCGGTCGCCTTGGCGTTGTCCTCGGAGAAGACGGTCACCGAGGTGGCGAGGGATCTGGGCGTGAGTCCGGAAGGGCTGCGCGGGTGGGTGAAGCAGGCGAAGATCGACCGCGGTGAGGGGCCCGCCGGGGCTTTGACCACTGCGGAGCGTGAGGAGCTGGTCCGGCTGCGGCGGAAGGTCCGCGAGCAGGAGGCCACGATCGAGGTTCTGGGAAAAGCGACCGCCTTCTTCGCTCAGGACAAGATGAGGTAGGCACCGCGGCACGGTGTCACCTCATCGATGCGGAGAAGGCATCGGAGGGGAATCTCGCAGGTCACAGCGTTGCGTTTCTGTGCCGTGTGCTGGGGGTGTCCCGTTCCACCTACTACGCGCACAGGGCGGCAGGGCCGGCCCGGGCGGTGCGGGAGCGGGCCGAGGAGGTGCTGGTGGGCGAGATCCGGGTGCTGCATGCCGGATCTCGCGGTGCCTACGGGGCCCCGCGTGTCCACGCCGCCCTGCGGCGGGCCGGGCGGGCGGTGAACTCCAAGAAGGTCGAGCGGCTGATGCGCAAACACCGGATCGCCGGGATCACCCGCCGCCGGCGTCGGGGCCTGACCCGGCAGGCGAAGCGGGCGGTGTTCGCGCTCGACCTGATCGGCCGGGACTTCACCGCACCCCGGCCCGGGATGCGCTTGGTCGGAGACATGACCGAACTTGTCACGCTGGAAGGCAAGTTGTATCTGGCGACCTGCATCGATCTCGCGACGCGGGAGGTGGTCGGCTGGGCGATGGCCGACCACCACCGCGCCGAGCTGCCGGTCGCTGCCCTGCGGATGGCGGCCGGGCGTGGCGGCCTGGAGTACCGCTGCATCATGCACACGGATCGCGGCAGTGAATACACGAGTGACGAATTCCGCACCGAAATAGGCAAGTTGCGCATGAGGCAGTCGATGGGACGCGTCGGCTCTTGTTACGATAACGCCGCCGCGGAAAGCTGGTTCGCCATCCTGAAAGCGGAGATCGGGACGACCGTGTGGGAGACCCGCGAGGCGGCCCGGGCCGACGTTTTCCGCTACATCGAGGTCGAGTACAACCGCAGCCGACTCCGTCGGCACCCCGACTACGGGTACGTCACCCCGCTCGAAACGAGATCCCTGCTCAGGCAGAACCTCGCCCCGGCAGCGTAAACACCCGCTGTCCAGTTCGCGGGGGGAACTTCAGCGTGGTGTGGAACGACTGCCTGCGCGACCGCAAGGAAGCACACGCGGCAGGGCTGCCGTATGTGAAGTCGGCGGAGCTGTCCCGGCTTCGCATCACTCAAGCCAAGCGCACCGAGGAACGAGCCTGGCTCGCCGACGTGTCGGCGGTCGTCCTGCGACAGCCCCCGCTTCCTGCGGCGGGCGGAGAAGAAACTCAAGCGCTTTCAGCGAGAGCTGTCCCGCAAGGCCATGGGCTCAAAGAACCGGGCCAAGGCCCGCATCAAGGTCGCACGCCAGCACGCCAAGGTGGCGGACCGGCGCCGGGACTGGCACCACAAGGCTTCCACGCGGATCATTCGCGACAACCAAGCGGTCTATGGGGAAGATCTCGCGGTGTCCGGCCTCGGCCGCACTCGGCTCGCCAAGTCCGTGCACGACGCGGGATGGTCCAAGTTCGTCGCCATGCCGGAGTACAAGGCGGTCAAGCACGGCCGCACCTTCGCCAAGGGGGCCCGCACTTTCCGGTCCTCTCAGATTTGCTCGGCCTGCGGATTTCGGGACGGCCCCAAACTCCTGCACGTCCGGGAGTGGACGTGCTGCGAGTGCGGCACCGTGCACGACCGCGACCGCAACGCAGCACTCAACGTCCTCTCCGAGGGACGCCGTATCGTCGCCGCCGGACGGGCGGAGACGCTAAACGCCTCGTGGAGCGTGGGTAAGACCAGGACGAAAGTCCCGGCACAGCGCGTTGAAACAGGAAGCCCCCGAAAGGGCCACACGGCCCAGGCCGGAATCCCTGCACTTTAGCCAGGGAGCACGTCAAGAGGATGCCCGGTTCGTTCGTCGAGGGCGGGACGGGCAGACGGCATGGCGCGTGCGCCCGACTCGCGTGTAGTGCTCCCGACTCCCTTGTACTCCACGTTTTCCGCCTTCGGCCGGGAATGCGAATTGCCGACCCGACTGACGCCATGCAGTGCCAGCCAGGCACGCCCCATGCGCTCGGCTACGGGGCAGCCGCGCGGCCTGCATGTCTCCGTCGTTCACGTCGCGTGCCCTGGCAGCAGTTCGATACGGAAGGCCGTTTGAGTATGCGTACTCATGAAACGAGACACAGGCTCCGGCAGGCTCCCGAATGAACGACTCGGCAAGATCGACAGACCTCGGCCGACAGGCTCCTGCGCCTGGCCCTGATCCATGGGGCCCGGCCCTGATCCGAAAGGGCGAGGTCAAGGGCCTTCGGCTCGCCACAGGGCTTGACCCACCGCTGTACCGGCTCAATTCACCCACGCACGAACGAACGGACCCATGAAGACTGCATCGCTGTTTGACGTACTGCTGGACGCAGCCCGCCAGGCCCCTGAGCAGGTCGTCGTACATGTCCGTGGGGACGGCAGCGAACTGGCGGTCACGTTCCGGGAGTTGCTCGACGAGTCCCTGCGCGTCGCGGGTGGCTGTCGCGGCGCGGGTGTCAAGCCCGGCACCTGCGTGCCGCTGCTCGCGGACCGCAGTGAGGACTTCCAGCCGATGTTCTGGGGCGCGCTCGCCGCCGGCCTGGTGCCGGTGCCGCTCGCGCCCGACGCGCGGCGGGTCGCCCCGGTGTGGGAGCACCTGGGCCGTCCGCCCGTGGTGGTGGACGCGGCCTGTGCGGGGGTGGCTGCCGAACTGCCCGACGGCGTACGGGTGTTGCGGCTGGAGACGCTGCGCGAGTGTGCCGAACCGGTCTCGCCGGTCGTGCCGGGTCCGCACGATCTGGCCTTCCTGCAGTTCTCCTCCGGAAGTACCGGGTCGCCCAAGGGGGTTGAGCTGACACACGCGGCGGTCCTGGCGAACCTGCGGCAGATGGCCGCCGCCTCCGGGCTCAACGAGCAGGACGTCGTGGTCAGTTGGATGCCCTACTTCCACGACATGGGTCTCATCGGCACCCATCTGGCGCCGCTCGCCGTGCGGGCGAAGCAGGTGAAGATCGGTCCCCTGGCGTTCGCGAAGACGCCGCGCCTGTGGTTCGACGTGGCCGCCGCGCACCGGGCCACGGTGTTGTCGGCCGCCAACTTCGCGCTCACCCTGACCGTCCGCCGGGTCTCCGACGAGGTACTCGCCGACGTGGACCTGAGCCCGGTACGGCTGATGCTGGTGGGCGCCGAACCGATCTCCGCGACGGTGTGGCGGGACTTCGCGGCCAAGATGCGGCCGACCGGACTGGACCCCCGGGCGGCCACGCCCGTCTACGGGCTCGCCGAGGCGACGCTGGCCGTCACCTTCCCGCCGCTCGGCGAAGTGGCGGCGCCCGTGGTGCTGGACCGGGCCGCGCTCAGCCGTGGCCGGGCGGTGGAACGGGAGCCCGGCGGCGACGCCGAGGAAGCGGCCGTGGAAGTGATGGACGTCGGCGTACCGGTGCCCGGCTGTTCAGTGCGGATCACCGACGAGGCCGGCCGGCCGCTGGGTGACCGGCGGGTGGGTCACATCGAGGTCGGCGGCCCGCAGATCGCGCGCGGCTACCACCGTCTTCCCGAGCCGACCGCGCAGACCTTCGCGGACGGCTGGCTGCGCACCGGGGACCTCGGCTTCCTGCGGGACGGCCGGCTCTGTGTCAGTGGCCGCCACAAGGACGTCCTCTTCCTCAACGGCCGTACCTTCCACGCACCGGACATGGAGGAGGTCGCGGCCGCGACGCCCGGGCTGCCTGCCGGTCTCACGGCCGTGGTCGGCTCCACCGACCCGGTGACCGGGAGCGAGCGAGTGGTGGTGTTCGTGTCCTGGAGCCGCCCGCCGGGCACCGCGACGGAGGTGCTGGAGCAGGTCGCTCGGCGGGTTCGTGGGGCGCTGGGCCACGACGACGTGTACGTCCTCGCTCTCCCGCCGTCGGCCTTCCCGCGTACTACGAGCGGGAAGCTGCAGCGGCAGCGGATGCGGGCCCGCTTCGAGGAGGGGTCGTACCGGCCCGGGGCCTCGTCCAGCCCTCTGGCCATGCTCTCTGCCCGCTCGGCGGCCGTTCCGTCCGCCGCCTCGTCAGACGCACCGGCGGGCGGGCCGGTGCAGCCTGTCGACGTACAGCGATCGGCGTCGCCCCGTTCGCGCCGGGACGTGCGGCGGCTGGTGCGCAACGTATGGGCGCGCGTACTGGCGCGACCGGAGGCGTCCTTCACCGACCGGGACCGGTTCACCGATCTGGGCGGTACCTCGCTCAAGGCGATGGAAGTGCTCGCCGAACTGGAGCACGCCCTTGATGTCACCCTCGCTCCGGCCGTGATGCGCAACGACACCGTCGACGCGCTCACCGACCACCTGCTGGCGGCAGTCGACGACACGGCAGACCGGCGGCCGTACGTCACCGATGGGCAGGTGCCGGTGCCCGCCCGAGCCGGCACGCCCGCGACGGCGGTCGTCTCGATGGCCTGCCGATTCCCCGGCGCGAGCACGCCGGAGGAGTTCTGGGACCTGCTGGCCGACGGCCGGGACGCCGTCACCGCGGTGCCGCCGGACCGCTGGGACGCCGCACCCTCGGCGCAGGCGGGCGAGCAGGCGTCCACCGGCTCGGGCGGGCGCTGGGGGTCCTTCCTCGACGACCCGGCCGCCTTCGACGCCGGGCATTTCGGCATAGGTGACGAGGAGGCCCGCACGCTCGACCCGCAGGCCCGGATCTTCCTCGAACTCGCCCACGAGGCACTGGAACGGGCGGGCTACGCCGGAACCCGCCGCCGCGGCCTGCGCGTCGGCGTGTTCGCCGCCGTCGGAGACAGCGGCTATCGGCAGGTCCTCGCCGACGCGACCCCGGCCGGTACGCCACCCTCGGCAACGGCCCTCACCGGGAACCTGCCCAACCTCGTCGCCGCCCGTGTCGCGCACTGCCTCGACCTCGACGGGCCGGCGCTCGCCGTGGACACCGCGTGCTCGTCGGGTCTGGTGGCGCTGCACCTGGCCCGGCGCAGCCTGGCGGACGGCGAGTGCGACATCGCCGTCGTCGGCGGCGTCAACCTTCACCTCACGCCCGACGGGTACCAGGCACTGGAGTCGGCGCAGGCCCTGTCACCGACCGGCCGCAGCCGCGCCTTCAGCACCGCGGCCGACGGGTTCGTACCCGGCGAGGGCGGAGCTGCCCTCGTCCTGCGGCCACTTGAGCAAGCCGGCCGTGACAACGACGAGATTCTGGCCGTCGTACGCGGCACCGCCGTCAACAACGACGGCACCTCCCTGAGCCTGATGGCACCCAATCCGCTGCGACAGCACGAGGTGATCGGCCGGGCGTACGAGATCTGCGGCGTCGATCCGCAGTCGGTGACGTACGTCGAGGCCCACGGGACGGGCACGGCTGTCGGCGACCCGATCGAACTCCGCTCCCTGGCGCAAGCCTTCCCGGCCCGTACGGACGGGCGGCCGCGGCTGCTCGGCTCGGTGAAGACGAACGTCGGGCACCTGCTCAACTCGGCTGCCCTGCCCTCCCTGGTCAAGGTCGTGCTGGCTCTCGGGCGAGGCCGGCTGCCGGCCTCGCTGCACCACACGTCGCCCTCCCCCGCGGTCGAGCGGTCCGGGTTCGCCCTGGTCACCGAGCTCACCGACTGGCAGTCGCAGGGGCCACGCAGGGCGGGCGTCAACGCCTTCGGGTTCGGCGGCACGAACGCGCACGCGGTTCTGGAACAGGCACCGCCGACCCTCCCCTCAGCTCCTGCGCCGCGTGTGGGAGGCGGTCCGCGTCTGCTGACCCTCTCCGCCCGCAGTGCGGAAGGTCTGGCCGCCTGGACGTCCCGTCTGGCGGACCATCTGCGTGACCACCCGGAACTCGACGAGGGCGACGTCTGTCTGACGGCGGCCACGGCACGGGACGAAGGACCGCACCGCCTGGCCGTGGTGGCCGACGGGGACCTTCGGGAACGGCTCGCCGCGGCGAGCGCTGCGGGTGACGGCCGAGCGCCGGGAGTGGTCACCGGGACGGTGGCGAACCGGCCGCGGACCGTCTTCGTCTTCCCCGGCCAGGGTGCACTGCGTCCGGGCCAGGGCAGTGCGCTGTACGAGACGGCACCGGTGTACCGCGAGGCGCTCGACGAGGCGTCGGCCCGCGTCGGCGCCGTGCACGGGCGGCAGTTGACGTCCTGGTGCGTGGACGCGGAGGTGGACGCGCAGGCGCAGGCCGCCACCGAGGTGGCGCAGCCGTTGCTGGTCGCCCACGGGGTGGCCCTCGCCCGGCAGTTGATGGCCTGGGGCGTACGGCCCGACGCGCTCGTCGGACACAGCGTCGGCGAGCTGGCGGCCGCCTGCGTGGGCGGGGTGCTGTCGCTTGCCGACGCGGTGGGGTTCGCGGCGGAACGCGGGCGGCTCATGGGCACGTTGACCGCGCCGGGCGCGATGCTGGCCGTACGGGGAGCCGACGAGCAGGACGTGGCGGCCCTGGTGGCCGCATCACCCGGCGAGCTCGCGGTGGCCGCGTACAACGGTCCCGGCCGGCTGGTGGTCTCCGGTGGCCTCGACGTGGTCGAGCGGGCGGCGGAGAAGCTCGCCGGGCTCGGAGCGGTGGTGCGTCCGCTGCGGGTGCCGCACGCATTTCACTCACCGTTGATGGAGCCGGTCTCGCAGGCCCTGGCCGACGCGGCACACGTCCTGGACGTCACGGCTGCCGACCTGCCCTTGATGAGCACGCTCACCGCCGAGTGGCAGCCGCGCATGGACCCGGACCACTTGCGCGAACACGCCCTGCGGCCGGTGCTGTTCGGCCGGGCCGTGGCACGGCTGCTGGACGAGGGCTACGACACGTTCGTCGAACTCGGGCCGGACGAGAACCTCGCGGGCCCGATCCGTGCGGCGGCGGCCCATCGCCGGGCTACCGGCTCGGACCTTGCGACTGCCGACGCCCCGCGTCCGGCCAACAACACCGGCACTGGCACGCGCACTGGCACTGGCACTGGCAGTCGTGTGCTCGTCGTGTCCGCGCCCGGGGAGGCGGACCGCGCCGGGGCCGCCAAGGGCGGTGCTCCGGGCGGGGCACGGGAGTTGCTGGCGACGGTCGGGCTCCTGTGGGCTCGGGGCGTGGCGTTGGACCGTACGGCGCTCGACGCGGGCCGTCGGCGTGTGCCGCTGCCGCCCTACCCGTACCAGCGGCGCCGGTACTGGCCCGGTACCGCGGCGCACGGGCTCCTGCACCGCTTCACGTGGCAGACGGCGCCTTTGGCCGACGACGCTCCCGCCGGGCCCGTACTGGTGACGGGCGTGGACGCGACGGCGGTGCGCGAGCTCGCGGAACAGTTCGCGGGGCGGGGCGTGGAGGTGACCACGGACCCCGGGGTCGCTGTGGCGCAGACGGTGATCCTGGTCGGCGGGCCGGCCGAGCACGGCACGGCTGCCGAGTTCGAGCGGATGCAGCGTCGGTGGGTCACGGGGTTCAGGGAGGCGCTCACGCTGTTCGACCGGACCGGGGCTCGTCGTCTGCTGGTCGTGACCGAGGACGTGCACGTCACGGGACACGGCTCCGAGCGGCCGGACCCGGCACAGGCCGTGCTGGGCGCCCTCGCTCTGGCCGTGCCGGAGGAGTTCCCGGGAGTGGTGGCGAACTGGGTCGACCTCGCCTCCCTCGACGACGCCGGGCAACGGCTCCGGGCCGTCCTCGCCGAGGCGGCGGCGCCCCAGGCGGCCGGGGTGATCGCCTGGCGGGACGGGCGGCGGCTGGTGCGGACCGTCGTCCCGCAGTCGGCCGAGACGCCCCGCGGCGGGGAGCGGCTGCCCGCCGACGGCACCTTCCTGATCACAGGCGGCTGCGGGGGCATCGGTTCCGCTCTGGCCCAGGACCTGGCCGACCGTGGCCGGCCGGTGGTCATCCTCACGGGCCGCTCTCCCCTGCCGCCCGAGGGCCTGGTGGAGGAACTCGCGGCGCTCGGCGCCGATGCCCGCTACCACCCGGCCGATCTCGCGGCACAGGACGACGTCGACAAGCTCGTCGCCGAACTGCCTCCGCTGGACGGCGTCTTCCACGCGGCCGGAGTGGTGCGCCCCGGGAGCCTGCGCTCAACTGATGTGCAGGAAGCGGTGGATGCCCTTCAGGCGAAGACGCTCGGGACGATGCTGCTGTCGGAGGCACTGCACCGGCACGGGCAGCGTCCCGGGGTGTGTGTCGCGTTCTCCTCCGTGTCCTCGGTGCTGCCCGGGCTGGCCGGAGCGCTCGGCGTCTACGCGGCCGCGAACGCCTTCCTCGACTCCTTCGCCGCCACCGAGCGGCGGGCCGGACGACCGTGGCTGTCGGTGAACCTCGGGCCGTTCGCCGAGACGGGACTCGCCTCCTCGCTCACCTCTTCGCTCGGCGTCGGTGCCGTTGCGCGCGCCGGAAGCCGCCCGCTGGCGACCGCGCCCGCGCTGGCGGCGCTGCGTTCGGCGTGCGACATGGGCGCGGCACAACTGGTGATCGCCGATCTGACGCCCGTGCGGGGACCGGCCCTTGCCGACTCGCCGAGACGACCTGCGGCAATGCCACATCCACAGCCACAGACGCAGACGCAGACAGTTTCACCGGCGGATCGTCAGCCCTCCGGCGCGGACGGGACGGCGTCCGTCTCCGGCGCCGCTGCCGTGCTGCGGGAGCTGCTCGCGCAGTCGCTGGGCGTACCGGCGCCGGCCGTAGACGACGACGCCCCGTTCCTGTCGCTCGGGCTGGACTCGCTGGGTGCCGTCGACCTCGTCAAGCGGCTGGAGAGGAAGACGGGACGACCATGGCCCACGACGCTCTTCTTCGAGTACCGGACCGTGCGCGAGTTGGCCACGCACCTCGACACGCAGACCGCAGCCGCAGCCGGAACCCGCGCCGAAGCTGATGCGGATGCCGTCGAGGCGGGGCGGAACACGCGCCTCGCCCCGCTGCCGCCCGCGGCTGACAACGGCACGCCCTTCGCCCTCACCCCCGTACAACTGGCCCTGCACACCAGCAGCCGACTGCACCCGGACGTCCCGGCCCGTGGCCATCTGCGCCTGACGATCCGTGGCCCGCTGGACACCCACGTCCTCGGCCTGGCGTTGACAGCTCTGGCCGAGCGGCACGGCATGCTGCGGCTGTGTATCGACGACGCGGGAGCCACGCCGATGCAGCGGCTGACACCGACGATGCCCCTACAGACCTGGTACGAGGTGCGCGAGGGGACTGCCCAGAGCGTGGGCGACGTCGAATCGGCCCTGTGCAACCGGCCCTTCGACCTGGCCGTCGAACCGCCGGTACGGGCCGTCGTACTCCGTCAGGAACCGAGCCTCGCGCACCTGCTCCTGGTGGTCCATCACGCGGCGGCGGACGGGTACAGCCTGAACGTGCTGGCCGAAGACCTGTGGGCGCTGTACACCTCACTCTGGCGTGGAGAACGCCCCCAACTGATCCCGCCGGCACTGGACTTCGCGACGTACGCGGCAGCACGCGTCCACTCCCCCGGTTCCAACAGCCCGGAGGACACGCGGCGTTACTGGGCGGAGCGCCTGGCCGGGCGCGGTGAACCGCTGCGGCTGCCGTACGACGGCGATCCCGACGCTCCTCCGTCCGGCCCGCTCGTGCAACACCACGGGGAACTCGACGAGGTCCTCACCACCGGCCTGGAACGGCTGGCCGCCGCGCATGACGTTTCGCTGTTCCACCTGCTGCTCGCGGCGTACGTGCGCTGTCTGGTGCGGTGGACTGACCGCCGGGACATCGCCGTGAATGTGGCCCGGGCCCGGCGTGAGGACCGGCTCGACGGGGTGGACCGGCTCGTCGGTCCGCTCGCCGACACGCTTCCGCTGCTGTGCGAGGCAGATGCGGAGGAGTCGCTCGTGGCATTGGCGGAGAGGCTGCGCCGGACATGGCTGGAGAGCGAGCGGCACGCCGACCTGAGCAGCCTTGACCTTGCCGGGCTGTTGTCCGGCACCGACGGCGGCCCCCGCACGGCGAGCCCGGCCGGCTTCAGTTTCGCCCGCTTCCCGGCCCGCCTGGCGTCCGACTGCCCCGTGGAAGTACGGGCGACCGCGGCCGGCACCGGCTCGGCCGCGACCCGGCTGAGCCTGCTGTGCTGGGCGGACGGCCCTGTGCTGCGTATGTCATGGAACTTCCCCCTGCCGCTCTTCGAGCGGGAAACGGTGGCACGTCTGGACCGGGAGTACCGAGAGGAACTGGCCGCGCTGTGTGCAGTTCCCGCACGGCCTTCGCCTGCGGCTGCGGCTGCGGCTGCGGCTGCGGCTGCGGCTGCGGCTGTTACGGTCCTGTCCCCCGCTTCCCCCACCGTGGCGTCCCTATCGCTCGCCGGATCGGACAGCGGCCCGAGCCTGGTCGCCCGGCTGCTCGATCAGTTCCGTGCCACGCCCACGGCAACCGCGGTCGATGCCGGCGCGACGACGCTCACCTACGCGGCCCTCGACCGCGCGTCGGCTCTGCTCGCCGCGCGCCTGCGCACCCTCGGCGTGCGTCCGGACGGCCTGGTCGGACTCCTCACCGAGCCGGGGCCGGACACCGTGATCGGCGTGGTGGGCATCCTGCGGGCCGGTGCCGGCTGGGTTCCGCTGGATGCGAGCCACCCCACGACACGGCTGGCGGATCAACTGGCCCGCACGGGCGCCACCGCCGTGGTGTGCCATGCATCCACATCGTCAACTGCCATCGCTCTCCCGGGAGTTCGGGCCGTGGCCGTCGACGACCCGCCGACCTCACCGACCTCACCGACCTCCATGATTGACGACTCCGTACGGGCGGCTGTCCCCGTGTCCCCGGCGGAGGCCGAGGCGATCGCGTACGTCATCTTCACCTCCGGATCCACCGGACGCCCCAAGGCCGTACCCATCACCCACCGGGCGATGGAGAACTACCTCGACTGGGCAGTCGCCACCTTCGGCTACGGTCCCCAGGACCGCCTGGCCCAGACGGCGTCGCCCTGCTTCGACGCCTCCGTACGCCAGTTGCTCGCACCCCTCCTGGTCGGCGCCACCGTGGTGACCGTGCCGCAGGACCTGCGACGCGACCCCGAGCTGCTGCTCGCGTACGTGGAGCGGGCGCGGATCACCGTATGGAGCTCCGTCCCGACGCTCTGGGAACAACTGCTGTCCGCCGCCGAGGAGCAGGTGCGACGCGGGGCGGGTCGACCGGACCTGTCGGCACTGCGATGGGTGCACGTCGGAGGCGAGGCGCTGCCTGCCGCGCACGTACGCAGGTGGTTCGACCTGTTCGGAACCGGCACACGGATCGCCAACCTGTACGGGCCCACGGAGGCGACCATCAACGCCACCTGCCATGTCATCGACGTCCGCCCCGATGACGACGTACAACTCCTGCCGATCGGGCGGCCCGTCGCCGGTACCGACCTGGAGGTCATCGGCCCCGACGGAACGCCGCGCGGGCAGGGCGAGGTCGGCGAACTGCTCATCGCAGGGGCCGGGTTGACACCCGGATACCTGGGCGAGCCGGACCTGACGGCCTGTGCCTTCGCCGTACGCGACGGTCGCCGCTGGTATCGCAGCGGGGACCGGGTACGCCGCGGTGAGGACGGCGCCTTGGAGTTCCTGGGCCGTGTCGACGACCAGGTGAAGATCCGTGGGAACCGGGTGGAACCGGGAGAGGCCGAGGCGGCCCTCCAGACGCATCCCGGCATCGCACAGGCCGCCGTGACAGCGCGCGACGGGCGGTTGCTGGCGTTCGTGACCGTCCGGCCCGGTTCCGCCCGACCTGATACCCGCGATGTGCGCCGACACCTGTCGGACGTCGTGCCGCCGTACATGATCCCGGCGCGCATCACCGTCGTCGACGCGCTGCCGTTGACCGGCACCGGCAAGGTCGACCGCCGCGCTCTGTCCGACCAGGCAACTGCCTCGGAGGACTGTGCGGGCACGGCATCGGCTACATTGTCGGAGACCGCCGGCCGTGGTACTCCCCCGGAGACCCCGACCGAAAGGCGGCTGGCGGCGATCTGGTCCGAACTGCTGGGGGCCGACCCGGTCTGCCGGGAGGACGACTTCTTCGACCTCGGCGGCGACTCGATGCTCGTCCTTCAGGTGTTCGCCCGGCTCGGGGAACAGGAAGGGCCGCTGCCCAGGCCGACCGCGGTCTACCGCCACCGCACTCTCGCCGCGCTCGCGACGGCGGTGGACACGGCTGCCGGGCAACCGTGTGGGACGAGGCCAGCCGCGAGTTCTCGCCCGACGCGGGAGGACCACACGGCCCCCTTCCCCCTCACTCCGGGCCAGCGCGGATTCCTCCTCGCCGAGGAGCTCTCACCGGGCGGCGGTTCCTGGCTGGCGCGGCTGCGCTTGTCCGGCCCACTGGACCAGGAGGTCTTCCAGGCCGCGGTGGACCTGCTGGTGCAACGCCACGCGATGCTGCGCACCGTCTTCCCCTCCGGCGCCCGGCCGCCCGTCCAGCAGGAACTGCCGCGCTCCCTGCGGTTGCCGGTCGTCTTCGAGACGCTCCGCGACCGCGGTGACGTGGACGAGCGGGCCGCCGCCGAGGCCGGTCGCCGCTTCGAGCCGTGGACCTGGCCCCTGCTGCGACTTCGCGTGCTCACCCTGGCTCCACACGAGCACGTCCTCCTCGTACACGCACACCACCTCATCGGCGACGGCTACAGCGCCGCACTGCTCATGCAGGAACTGACGGACACGTACGACCTGCTGACCGCCGACCGCGCGGCCCAACTGTCCACACCACGCGCCACCTTCCGCGACCACTGCCTGCTGCTGGCTGAGCCAGGCGCCGAAACCGAAACCGAAACCGAAGCCGGAGCGGGGGCCGGCTCAGCGCCGGACGCCGCGGAACGCCGAGCCCGGCTGAGTGCCCCCTACCGGCCCCCGGTGCTGCGCGCACCCGACGACGGCAGCGGCAGTACTGCGAGTGACTCCCCCATGTTCCACTCGGCGGAGTTCGTGCTCGACGCGAGCCGTACGGCCGCGCTGCGGGCCCTCGCGGCGGAAGCGGGGGCGACCTTGTACGCGCCCCTACTGACCGCCTACTACCAGCAGTTGGCGGAGACGACCGGCCAAGCGGACCTGATCCTCGGGCTTGCGGTGAGCGGGCGGGACCGTCCGCTGCCCGACGTACACCGGATCTTCGGCCCGTTCGCTGCGGCCGTACCGGTGCGGCCGGGCGCCGCAGCGGGCCACGAGCCGGCGCAAGGCCCCTTCGGCGACACCCTGCGCCGGATCGTCGCCGAGGCCGAGGAGGCACGGACCCACGACGACGTCCTGCCGCGGCACGCCAACGGGCTGCCGGTGACGTCGCAGTTCTTCTTCACCTTCCTGGACTTCTCCGCGCTGGCCGCGCCCAACGGCGGCACGCTGACGGTGTCGTGGGAGGACGCGGACAGCGCGTTCGCTCCGCCGTCGACGGCGACGGACGTGTTCATGGCGGTACGGCCGGACGGCGACGGGCTGCGCGTGACGCTTCGTGGATCCGCGAGGGCCTTCTCGCCACCCGCGCTCGACGGCTTCGCGGACTCGATCCGCACCCGGCTCGCGCGGGCAGCGAGCCCTGGGCCCGCGGTTCGACGGCAGGTGCCTCGGGAGACGATGGACGCTGCGCTGGTCGGATACCTGCCCGCCCCCGACCATCTGGCGCGGCTGGCGGGCCTGCCCGACGGGGCGCTGCCACGCGCCGAGTTGCGCACGATGCTGTTCCCCGACGGCGCGCCGCGCCTCCTGGAGACGGTGGAGACGCCGCTGGGCCGATCGGGCTTCGTCTGCGTGCCGCTCTTCGCCGACGAACTCGGCCGGGACCCCGGTCTCGTCCGGCACGCCGGCCGCGGGGTGTCGCTGGCCTCTTCGCTCGGCGCGCGCTGCGTCTCACTGGCGGGGATGATCCCGTCGCTGACCGGTTACGGCTTCGACGTGCTGTCCTGCGTCGAGGGGCCGGCGGCCGTGACGACGGGGCACGCGGCAACCGTCGTGTCGGTGGTCAAGACGGTCCAGGCGGCCCTCGACGCCACCGGCCAGAAGCTCGCGGACCTCGATGTCGCGTTCGTGGGGCTGGGTTCGATCGGTTCCTCGTCGCTGGAACTGCTCCTCTCAGGAGCCACCCGTCCACCACGGCGGCTCCTGCTGTGCGACGTACTCGGCAGCGGACCGCGGCTGACGGAACTGGCCCGGAACCTGCGTGAGCGAGGGCTGGCCGACGAGGTCGAGGTGCTGGAGTCCCGGCAGGCGCTGCCGGACGCGGTGTACGGGGCGGATCTGCTGGTGACAGCGATCAGCGGCAGCGCCGCGGTCCTGGACGTGGACCGGCTGAGGCCCGGCAGCACGGTGATCGACGACTCGTTCCCGCACTGCTTCGACACCGGCCGAGCTCTCGCCCGGATGCGGGAACAGCAGGACGTACTGGTTCTGGGCGGCGGGCTGCTCCACGTCGGCCTCACCCGCCGTGAACCTGCCGAGGGGCTGCCCGCCGCGGCAGCGGCCGGCTACCTCGCCCAGCCCTGGATCGAGGACACCCTGGCTTCCTGCCGTACGGAGTCCCTGTTGCACGCCGCCCTGCCGACACTGCCGCTCGTGCACGGCTTGGTGGACCAAGGCGTGGCTCACGCCTACGCCCAGGCCGTGGACCGGGCCGGGGTGACGGCGGCCCCGCTCCACCTGCTCGGGCACGTCGTGGGCGCCGACATGGCGGCGCGTGTGCCAGGGAAACGCTGAGCGATGCGGGGCGGCGGACACCGCTCCGCACGGGCCCTCGGTTCCCGTACGAGCCGGGCGAGCGGCCGGGCCCGTACTCGCCGGTCAAACGGCCGGGCCCGCCAGAGCGGAAAGCTCTCGCGGGCCCGTGCCAAGGAGCGCCTCGGTGGTGTTCTGCTACTCAGAGACGGCCGCCGCTGAGGCGGGAGAGCGGTCCACGCCGACGCAGACCGGCACGGCGGCCCAGTGTGTAGGAGCAGAGGACCACGGTGGCGGTCCCCGCTCCGGCGACTGCCACCACGACCTTCCTGGCCTTCAGGAGGGTCCAGGCCATGCCGGCCTTCCCGATCGTCTGCTGGGCCGCCGAGGAGACGGTTCCCTGCACTGTCCTGGCCGCTTCCCTGGCCTTCTCCGACGCCGCTCCACCGAGACTCACCACGGCTTCCTTGCTGCCGTGGCCCACGGCGGCGGCCGCTTCTCCGGCACTCTCCGCCGCCTGGGCGGCAGCCCGCTGCGACTCCTTCGCCGGCGCCGCGGCGCCTTCGGTCACCGTCTTCTTCGCCGCACGCGCGCTCGCGGTCGGCGACTGTCCGTTCGTCGTCTTGTCGCTTGCTCCAGCCATGCGCGCCGGGTATCCAGCCCCACGGTCGGCAAACAGCGACCCTCGTCGCACGGACGGCGCCCCGCGTACAGAACAGACGGCGGCCCGCGGACCGAAATGCGAAATCACGTCCAAGGCCGTGTTTCACCCGGCGGATCGCGCCTACCGGTACTACATGGTCCAGTCGATGCGCGAGACAGAACGAAAGTACGCCGTCCCTTCGTCCTCCGACACGTCCTGGCTGTCCGATGCCTCCTGGCTGTCCCGGTTGGCGCGTGTGGAAGGTGTCACGGCGGTCGTCGACCGGGGCGCCGAGGAGTTGGACGCGGTCTACTACGACACCGCCGACCTTCGCCTGTCCGGTACTTCGGCCACGCTGCGCCGCAGGACCGGCGGCTCCGACGCCGGGTGGCATCTCAAGCTGCCGTTGCCGGGCGACAGTCGGGAGGAGATCCAGTCGGCTCTGACCGACGCCGACGCCGACGCCGCTGCCGACACGGACACGTACGCCGTCCCGGACGCCATGCTCGACCTGACCGTCTCCCGCACGCGCGGGGTACGACTGACCCCGGTGGTTCGTATCCGCTCGACCCGCGAGGTGCGGCATCTTGTCGACGCCGAGGGCACTCTCCGTGCCGCGCTGAACATCGACATGGTTCGCGCGGAGTCCCTGCGCGCGGAGGGCAGGCGTACCGCGTGGAACGAGGTGGAGGTGGAGCTGGCCGAGGGCGCCGATCCAGCTCTGCTGGACGCCGTGGACAGGAAGCTGCGCAAGAAGGGCATCGCTCGCGCGCAGTCCCCGTCGAAGCTGGCCCGGGCCCTCGACGAGACGGCGCCCGCCGCCCGAGCCGTTGGCGCCGACCAGTCCGGCGACCTGGACCTGAATCCCGGTTCGGCCGGCGAGCAGGTCCTCGCGTACGTGCGCGAACAGATCCGAATCCTCACCGCCCTGGACCCGGCTGTACGACGCGACCGGCCCGACTCGGTGCACAAGATGCGTGTCGCCTGCCGCCGTCTGCGCAGTTGTCTGCGCACGTACCGGTCGGTCCTGGACCGCGATGTCACGGACCCGATCCGGGCCGAACTGAAGTGGCTGGCGGGCGAGTTGGGCGCCGAGCGCGATCAGGAAGTACTGATGGAGCGCCTCACCCACCGGATCCATGTCCTGCCCGATGAGCTCGTTCTCGGGCCCGTCGTGGCGCGGCTGCAGACGTGGAACGTCGCCCGTGGCACCGAGTCCCGTCAGCGCACTCTCGATGCCCTGGGCTCGCGCCGCTACCTGACCCTGCTCGACTCCCTCGCCACGCTGGTGGAACAGCCTCCGCTGCGGGCCAAGGCCCGCAAGAAGGCCGGCAAGGTCATGGCCAGGGCCGTCCTCAAGGAGTACGACCGCCTGGCCGGGCGCATGGCCCCCGCTCTGGACCTGTCGCCCGGCCCGAAGCGCGACGTGGCGCTGCACGAGGCCCGCAAGGCGGCGAAGAAGGTGCGCTACGCGGGCGAGGTGGCCCGTCCTGCCCTCGGCAAACCGGCCAAGCGTCTGGGCAAGCGGGTCAAGGCGGTGCAGAAGGTCCTCGGCGATCATCAGGACAGCGTGGTCGCCCGCGGCACGATCAGGGATCAGGCCGTGACGGCCCAGGCGGTGGGCGAAGCCGGCTTCACCTGGGGTCTGCTGTACGGCACGGAGCAGGCCGTCGCCCACGCCAGGGAACGGGAGGTGCCCGCGGCGTGGGAGAGCGCCTCGGCGCCCGCGCTGCGCAAGCGGCTCCGTCAGTGACGGATGGTTCGAGGGGTTGCCTACCAGGTGACGGGGAGTTGGGAAACGCTGCAGACCCGGCTTCCGCTGGTCCAGGTGAGTTCCTGGGCGCTGCTCGCGAGCGCGAGGTCGGGGAATTCCCGGATCAACGAACCGATGGCGACTTGCAGTTCGACGCGCGCGAGGTTCGCGCCCAGACAGAAGTGGGGCCCGTGTCCGAAGGTGATGTGCTTGTTGTCGGCACGCCGGACGTCGAACGTGTCCGGGGCCGGGAAGTGTTGGGGATCGAAGTTGGCGGCCACGACCGGGGCGAGAACGCCCTGTCCCTGCCCGACAGTGCCCCCTGACGGGAGCGACAAGGTTTCGGTGGCAACCCGCAACAGTCCTCCGTGGCCGGGGACCTCCATGCGGAGGATCTCTTCGACGGCGATGTTCAGGAGCGCTGGATCGTCGCGGATCACGGAGAGTTGGTCCGGGTGCCGAAGGAGCGTGAGGATGCCGCGGCCGATGACGTTGCCGGTGGTCTCGTGTCCCGCGATGATCAGCCCTCGGACCATGCGGGCCAGCTCGACTTCGTTGAGCCGGTCGTCCGCGTCGTGGGCGTCGATGAGAGCGTCGAGCAGATCCTGGCCCGGGGCCCGGCGGCGCGCGGCGATCAGGGCGTCGACGTACGCGGCGAACTCCGCGCCGGCTTTGGTGCGTTCCGGTGCGTCGGCGGTGCTCGTGGACAGGAACAGGTCCGACCAGTTGCGGAAGTGAGGGCTGTCCTGGGCCGGTACGCCGAGCAGTGTGCAGATGATGTCGATCGGCAGCGGGAACGCGAAGGCCGTCATCAGGTCTGTCGGGCGTGACCCGGCGCGCATCTCCGCGAGGAGTTCGTCCGCGACGGTCTGGATGCGGGGGCGCCAGCTCTCGGCCCGCCGAGGGGTGAAGGCCGCTTGAACGATGCGCCGCAGCCGCGTGTGTTCGGGCGGGTCCATGTTGACCAGCGCGTTCGGATCGTCGGAGAAGTCGGCGGCGGCCAGCATGCGCGGCGCGCCCGCGTAGCGCAGATTGCGGCTGAAGCGCAGGTCTCCTAGGACTGCCCGCACGTCGTCGTACGTGGTCACCAGGAGCGCTTCGTCCCCGCTGGGCAGGACCACCGGGGCCAGCGGGCAGGCACTCCGCCTGCTGCTGTAGTCCCGCGGCGGGCTGCCGTGGGGACCCGGCGGGAAGGGGAACGTCGTCCCGTCATGGGATAACTCGTAGTCCGGCACCCTTGAACTCCTCTCTTGACGGCTCGATCCGCAGTTACTGACGGATCGTCAACTACCTTTGAGGCTCCTCAGGTTCGTCGAGATCGTCAAGGCGGCGGCGTCCGGCCGAGCGAACGCCTCGGCTCCTCCTTCCACCCATACGCACAGGTGGGAGGGGTGTTCGGCATCCATGTGCACGGTGTTCGCGGCCACGGCGGTGCGGCGGGCGGCGGCCTCCGGTTCGCCGGTGTTCGTGTTGACGTCGAAGCGGGGGAAGTTGCTGGAGGAGATGTCGAGCCGGATCTGGTGGCCGGCGGCGAAGCGGTTCGCCGTGTCGGGGGCGGTGACCTCGATCTCGTACACCTCGCCCGGAGTCAGCAGCTCCGGCTTTTCGTAGGAGCGGTGGAAGCGGCAGCGGACGATGCCGTCGGTGAGGTTCATGGCGAAGCCGTGCGGATAGTCGGGGTTGGGCGGGTGGACGTCGATCAGCTTGATGGTGAAGTCGGTGTCCGGGGCCGAGGTGGAGATGTGGAGCCGTGCGGACACCGGTCCGGCCAGCACCACGTCCCGCTGGAGCGGCGGTGTGGTCAGGCTGATCACGTCCGGGCGGGAGTCCAGCGGCAGGTACGGCTCGCGCGCCCCGTACACCCGGGCGTCCGGGGCGTTCTGGTCGTACGCCCCGCCGCTCATCACCGGCTCGCCCGAGGTGACCTGGCCTCCCATGGTGGGTACCGGGTGGTGCGGGTCGAAGTCGTAGGTCACCGACGCGGCGGCCGTGGTGGGCGGGTCGAGAGTGAGGGCGCCGTCGGTGGTGAGGTACAGGGCGACGGGGGCCGTCGGCGTCGGCGGCCACTGGGTGTCGGTGCGCCATGCGCCGCCGTGCCGCATCCGCCCTGCCGCATCCCGTCGGCCGTCACCGCCGCCCATCAGGAAGTACTGGACGGCGGGAAGGTCCCCGCTCTCCGGACTCCCCTCGTCCTCCCGGCCCAGCGCGCGGTCGAACCAGCGACGGCGGAATTCCAGGTACGACGGGGCGAGGTTGCCATCCAATGTCGCCCGCGGTCCGAAGTCCACTTCTCCGGCGTGCGTCTCGCAGCGGTGCCCGTGCGTCCAGGGGCCCATGACCAGGTAGGAGGGCGCCGACTTGAGTTCCCGCAGGGCGGTGAAGTTCTCGATGGTGGAGCGGACGTAGGGGTCGTACCAACTGCCCATGTGCAGGCTCGGCGCGTCCGGGAAGCGCCCGTAGAAGCCCCGCCCGTAGAGCGCCGGGTTGCGGTAGAAGTCCCCGAAGGTGTCCTGCCGCCACTGCTCCAGCAGGAAGTCCTCGTACGCCGACAGGTGCCGCAGCGGCGTACAGCCCGGCCGCCACGGCATCGCACCGAACCAGCCCGGCACGTCCACCCGCTGCAGTGCCTCGCGGAGCACCGGATCAGCCGCCGCCTCCGGGCTCTGCACCGCGTGCCGCAGTGCCCAGGTCACCTGCTTCAGCTCGAAGGCGCCGCCCATCCGCATCCCCGCGTCGTACGCGCAGGAGAAGCCGCCCGAGTCCTGGAACATGGCGGCGAGCCCCTGCGCCCCCTCGGCGGCCGCGGCCGCCTGGACGTGGGCGGAGTAGGACACCCCGGTCATCACGACCTTGCCGTCGCACCACGGCTGCTTCCTGAGCCAGGCGATCGTGTCCGCCCCGTCCGGGCCCTCGCCCAGATACTTCACGAAGGTTCCCTCGGAGTCGCCGCGGCCCCGGCAGTCCTGCCGCACGACGTGGTACCGGGCCTCGGTGAAGTGCCGGGCGATGTCCTCGGGCTGCGGGACGGGCGCGTCGCCGCGGTCCTGGTCCGAACCGCGCTGCGTACGTCGGCCGTACGGTGTGCGCTCCAGGAGCACGGGAAGCGCGGTCGCCTGCGGCTCGGGTGAGGCGGAGTAGAGGTCGGCGGCGAGATGGACGCCGTCCCGCATGGGGACACGCAGGGTGCGGCGCCACAGGGCCCCGTCCTGGAGGGGTTCGGGCGGGCAGGCGTGGGGGGTGTCGTACGAGATCACCTCCGTGACGCTAGGCAGTTGCCCACGTCATGGCGATCACTTGACGTCATGAGGTCAACTGTTCCGCGGAACGGTGACGGGACCGGACGCGGGACCTACTGTGCAGCGCAACCCGGCAAACACCCCGCGTGCCGTCACGACGGATCGTGCGCGGCCCTGGGTCCCCGTTTCCCACACAGCGCCCGCGACGCGGTCGCGTCGTGCCCTCGTTCCACCGTCCTCACAGGAGTCCGCCATGAGCACACCCGACAGCCGCACCCAGGAGGTGCAGGCCGACGAGCCCGACGAGGGGGGCCGTGGCTCCCGCCTCCTCGACCTGGTCGAGCGTGCCGGAAACGCACTGCCGCATCCGTTCTGGCTGTTCTGGATCCTGGGCGGGGTGGTCGCCCTCGTCAGCTGGGCCCTGAACGTCTCCGGCCTGCGGGTCGAGGACCCCTCCTCGGGTGACCTGGTCGGCGTGCGCAGCGCCCTGTCGGTGGCCGCCGTGCGGGATCTGATCACCGGCGCCGAGGAGTCCTTCGTGACCTTCGGCCCGCTCGGCACCGTGCTCATGGTGATGCTCGGCGTTGCGGTCGCCGAGCGGTCGGGACTCTTCGAGGCGCTGGCCCGCCGCATGCTGTCGGGCCTTTCCCCGCGCGCGGTCGTCCTGGGCGTGGCCCTGGGCGGCGTACTGGGGAAGTTCCTGTCCGACTCCGCGTACGTGGTCCTCATCCCGCTCGGGGCGGTGGCCTTTCGCGCCGTGGGCCGCTCCCCCATGCTCGGCATGATCGTCGCGTTCGTCTCCATCAACGCCGCGGGTGACGCCAACCCGCTGATCGCCCCCGGTGACGCGCTGTTCGCCTCCGTGGCCACCGAGGCCGCGCAGCTCGTCGACAAGGACGTGGTGGTCCGCGCGACGGACAACATGTACTTCACCACCGTCTCGGCGTTCGTGCTGGCCGGCACGATCGCCCTGGTCGTGGACAAGGTCCTCGCCAAGCGCGAGCACCACCTGCTCCCCGACGCGGACCTGGAGGCGGCCGCGGCACAGCAGGTCGTCGCCGCCGAGGTCGACGACGCCACCGAGGTACGGGCCCTGCGGACGACCGGTCTTGCCGTGCTCGGCTACGCCGCGCTGATCGTGCTCGCGATGGTGCCCGCCTCGTCGCCGCTCCGCGGCGAGGGCGGCGCGATCGTGGAGTCCACCTTCATGAACGCCATCGCCGTCTTCCTCACCGTCTTCTTCCTGCTCATCGGCGCGGTGTACGGGCGGCTCACCGGGCGGATCAGGGGGAGCCGCGCGATACCGGAGTTCATGGCGGAGGGAGTGCGTTCCATCGCTCCGCTGCTGGTGCTCTTCTTCGCCGTGTCCCAGTTCCTCGCCCTGTTCAAGTGGACCAACATCGCCACGGTCGTCGCGGTCGAAGGCGCGGACTTCCTGGAGCAGTTGGGCGCGCCCACTCTGGTGCTGTTCTCCCTGCTGATCCTCACGGTCGCGCTGATGAACCTCCTCATCACCTCCGGCTCCGCCCTGTGGGCCCTGGTCGCCCCGGCACTGGTACCGATGCTGATGCTGCTCGGCACCAGCCCGGCCACCACCATGGCTCTGTACCGCATCGCCGATTCCTGTACGAACTCCATCACCCCCATGAGCACCTCGTTCATGCTCTGTGTCGGCTATCTGCAGACCCTGCGCCGCAAGGCCGGCATCGGCACCCTGGTCTCCTTCACCCTGCCCGTCGCCGCGATCATGCTGGTGGTGTGGGTGCTGCTGTTCTTCCTCTGGTATCTGCTGGGCATCCCGCTCGGTCCGGGCGCGCCGGTGCGGTGACCTCCGCCGTACGCTGACGGCGTGAGCATCGTTCTCGACCTCGGAGGGCTCGGCCCCGCGGACCTCGCGGCAGGGCCCTCCCCGCTGTCGGAACTGATGGCGGGCCTGCACGTGCTCGCCGAACCCGAGCACCATCCGGAGGCCACCGGCTGGGCGTCCCGCGCCGTCGCCTCGGCACCCGGACTGCGCGACGAGTTGTCCACGTTCGCTCCTCTGTGGGCCCGCTTCCGCTGCCGCCTGTTCTTCCCCCGTGCGTTGCCGCTCGCGGCGAGCCTGGACGAGGAACTGGCGGCGATCGCGGCACTGCGGGCCGAGGACTTCCTCGAACTGGTGGCGCCCGGAGTCCTCGGCACCAACGCGCAGGCCATGCCGCCGGTTCGCGAGTTGCGCGCCGGCACCGCCGCCGCGGAGGACTACGCACGCAGCTGCCAGCGCCGTTCCTACGCCCGCGGTGAGCTGGCGCGACAGTTGGTGGCGGCACCGCTCGATCTGCGGGACCGGCTGCTGGCGGTGCTACGGGCCGCGGACACCGCGTTCTTCGCCGAGGACTGGCGCATCCTGCGCCCGGCCCTGGAGGAGCACGCCCGGGAGGTACGTCGCCGGCTGGCGTCCCGCTCCCCCGCGGATGTGCTCACCGAACTGCTGCCGACCGCGGCCCGGGTCGGACCGGGGGAACGGGTACGGCTGGACAAACTGCAGATCGACGAGGTGAAGGTGGCCCCGCGCCCCCTCGTCCTCGTGCCGTCCGCCCGGGTGTGGCCGCATCTGACCGTCAAGCACGAGCACCCGTCGTGCGTGGTGGTGCAGTACGCGGCGCGCGGCACCACCCCGACCGCGGAGCTGACCGTACGGGATCTGCATCAGCGGCTGATGGCGCTCACCTCGCCCGCGCGGATGGAGCTGTGCCGCCATCTGCTGGGCGAGCCCATCACCACCTCGGAGCTCGCCACCCGACTCGGTTCCAGCGAACCGCAGGTCTCGCGCGCCCTGCGGACCCTGCGTGACGCGGGCCTGGTGCGCTCCACCCGGGACGGCAAACTGGTCCGCCACCGGCTCGCCACGGACGTCATCCAGCGGCTGGGCCACGACGTCCTGGCAACCGTGGCGCGGTGAACCGGGTCGTCGGCGAAGGGTGCGCAGTGCCGGGTACCGCGCACGCACTCACAGGGGCGGGCCCGCGCAGCGTCACAGCCGGGATCTCAGTACGTCGACCTCACAGCCCGGCGCGGACGGGTCGAAGCCGTGCTCGGCCAGCCAGCGAACCGCCAGCAGGCTTCGCAACGACCACCACGCGCGGATCACGTCGAGGTCGACGTCGGTGCCGTAGCCGGCGATGACGTCACCGAGGTGCTCCTCGTGTCCGAGTGTGAGGGTGGCGAGGTCGTACAGCGCATCGCCCCGGCCCGCCTCGGACCAGTCGATGATGCCCGTGATCTCGTCGCCGTCGACGAACACGTGAGCGATCTGCAGGTCGCCGTGCGTGAACGCCGGAGGCCAGGGTCGGAGCGCGGCCTCGGCGACCTGGCGGTTGCGGGTGACCAGGTCGGCGGGCAGGACGCCGTCAGCCACGAGCCGCTCGCACTCGCCGTCGAGTTCCGCCGCCAGCTCGTCGAGGTCCCGGCCCGCCCGGCCGGGCCGGGGCGGCAACGGCGCGTCGTGCAGCTTCCGGACGGCGGCACCCGCCGCGGCCCATGCCGCCGGGGACGCGGTCGACGGCTCACCGAGGCGGCCGAGAGCCGTCCCCGGGACCGCGGCGATCGCCAGCACGGGCGGCCTGCGCCACAGGACCTCCGGGGTCGGGACCGGCACCAGGGCCATCGCCTCGACCTCGACGTCGATGCGCGCCTGATCGGCGTCCACCTTCAGGAACACATCGCCGACGCGCAGGGTCGCTCGCTCGGAATGAGCGACGACGACTTTCACCTCGTCCATGGGCGACCAGTATCCCGGGGATGATCGCCGACGTCGCTGGATTTATCGCGTGCGACTGCGCGGCTGACCGCGTCCTGCCACCCGGTGGCCTCGGGCACGACACCGACCGCCGACCGCCGACCAGGTCAAACCCAGCACTTTCGTCCTGAGTCCTGAGCCGGGCCGGGATGGTCGGTGAAGTGCGGCAGGACCATCTCGACCAGCACGTCGACGTCCTCATCGACCATCGGCTCGCCGGTCATGCCCATCCGGTGGAGCAGGGCACCCACAACGACGTCGATGAAGAACAGGACCCGGGCCTCCGGCTCGCCGATCGCGTCCTGGAGCGCGAGCGGTACGGGTCCTGCAAGCGCGTGGACAGGATCTCGCGCAGGGCCGGATCACTGACGGCGTCACTGAACACACCCGCACCCCGACCCTCGCCATACCGCAACTGCGTCTGTTCCAGCGGCTCGCCGTGCCACCGGGAACCGACCCTCGCGCGCTCTCACCGCTGTACGCCGACAACCTCGACGGGCTGCCCCCAGCGCTCGTGGTGGTGCCGACCCACGACCCGGTGGCCGACCACGGCCGCCGCTACGCCGAACGACCCCAAGCGGCCGGGACATCCACTCGGCTCACCGAATACCCCGGAGCGGGGCACGCGTTCCTCAGCGTCCCGGGCCTGGCACAGCAGGCCGAGCCCGCACGGACGGAGATCCTCGAGTTCCTCCGAGCCTGCCTCGCCACGTGAGGCAGAAGCGAAGCACTACCGAGGTGCGGCCTCTGATCGACGGCTCGGACCTCCTCAGGGAAGTCCACCGGGATGGGCCGGCACTCAGTTGCCACCACTGGACAGGTCCGGCCGAGAGCAGGCCGTCGGCCATCACGGAGGAACTCCGCAAGGTCATGCTCACCGAGCCGACCTGCACGGCCGGCTGCTGCGGCGCCCTGTACGTCACCATGCGCCGCAAGCGCGATCAGGTGCTCTGGGACGCCTGGGAGAACACCAGCAACATCACTGCCGTGCCGACGGACTTCCGCTTCGATGCCGCCCAGTACGAGGCTGAACTCGCGCGAGCCGCGGCCGACCGTAGCTGGCCCGAGGCGTTCACCAGCCCCGAGAGTGTCGATGTCACGTTCCACCGGGCCCGGGGGTCGAACGATCCGCGGAAGACCGCTGAGATTCTCCAACGCCGAGGACCGGCTGCGAGACGTCACTACCGAGAGTGGCCCCGTCACCGACGGGGCCCCCTTCTTGTCGTAGCACCCGCACCTTGATCGTTTCCTTGCTCCGGAAAAGGCCCAACATCGTTTCGATGTCAATATCGATTCGATGCACCTGTGAGACGATGGCCCCATGCTGGAACTCGCCATCCTGGGCTTCCTGGCCGAAGGCCCCTTGCCTGGTCATGAACTGCGCAGCCGTGTCTCCCATCTGACCGGCTACACCCGCCCGGTCAGCGACGGCAGTCTCTACCCGGCCATCAACCGCCTCGCCAAGGCGGGCCTGCTGGAACGGCAACCCGACCCGCGCGCGGGTGCCGCCCGCTACCTGCTGAGCCTCACCGAGGCCGGCCACGCCGACATGCTCCAGCGCCTGCGCAAGCCCGCCGAGCACGAGATCACCGACCACACCCGCTTCTACACGGTGCTGTCCTTCCTCTCGCTGCTCCCCGGCGTGGCCGAACAGCACGCGGTACTGCGCCGACGCCTGGCCTTCCTGGAGGAGCCCGCGAGCTTCTTCTACGACGGTGACCGGCCGATCCGCGCCGAGGAGGTCGCCGACCCCTACCGGCGCGGCCTTCTCCTGACCGCCCGCGCGACCAGCCGCGCCGAACGCGCCTGGCTCCGCGAGGCACTGGGCGAGGAACCGCTCGAGAAGAACTCCTGAACCACACCGGAGGTACGTCCATGCTCGCGTCCTGGTACGACGAACAGGGCTCCGCCGCCGACGTGTTGCACGTCGGTGAACTGCCCGACCCCGAGCCCGGCCCCGGTGAGGTGCGGATCCGGGTGAGCGTGTCGGGCGTCAACCCCGGCGACACCAAGAAGCGCCGCGGCTGGCTCGGCTCCTCGATGCCCTACCCACGCGTGATCCCGCACAGCGATGCCGCCGGTGTCATCGACAAGGTGGGCGAGAGGGTCGACACCCGCCGCGTAGGACAGCGGGTCTGGGTGTACGGCGCCCAGTCCTACCGGGCCTTCGGCACCGCGGCCCAGTACACCGTCGTACCCGACCCGCAGGCCGTCCCGCTCCCCGACCACCTCGGCGACGAACTCGGCGCGAGCCTGGGCATCCCCGGAATCACCGCCCACCGAGCGGTGTTCGCGGACGGCCCGGTCGGCGGCCGGATCGTACTCGTGCACGGGGTGCTCGGCGGCGTCGGCTCGCTGGCCGCCCAACTCGCCTGCTGGGACGGCGCCACCGTCATCGGCACCGTCCGCCGCAGCGGCGACCTCGACCGCGTCGACCCGGCTGTCATCTCCCACGCCGTCGCCCTGGACGCCGACGACCCGGCAGCCGAGATCCGCGCGTACGCGCCCGACGGCGTGAACTGCGTCATCGAGGTGTCCCTGTCGGCCAACGCCGACCTGGACAACGCGGTCACCGCACTCGACGCCGTCATCGCCGCCTACGGAACGCACGCCGACCGCACCGAACTCCCTTTCTGGCCCCTGCTGTTCAACAACGTGACCGTGCGTCTGCTCGGCAGCGACGACTTCCCCGTCACGGCCAGACGGCAGGCAGCCCGCGACCTCACCGCGGCAGCCGCAGCCGGCGCCCTCACCGTCGGCATCGGTGACGTCTACCCGCTCGAGGACATCACCAAGGCCCACGACCGGGTCGACGCGGGCGGGCGCGGCCGGGTGCTGGTCACGGTCACCGGCTGACGGGTACGCCGCCGATCGGCGCGCTCGGAGGACGAGCAGATCCTCGATCCGGGCCAGCGGATGGCCATGGACCCACTCGGGACGATGTCGACTGATCGGGATGGCCCCCGAGCCGTCGCAGGACATTCGCGGGGCACATCAGCTCTCCTCGGAATTGCCGTGTGATTCGTCGGCTCGGGACACCCGTCGTACCAGGTCGGCCCAGGTGGACTGGAGCCGTGCGGCGGGGACTTGGTGTTCGTTGCGGAGGTGGTCGGCGGTCTCGAAGTTCACAAAGGCGAGCAGGGCATGGGTGAGCATGTCGTGGTCACCGTCGACTCCCGCTTCCCTGAGGAGCGTTGAGACATGGCGGTGCAGGGCACTGGCGGTGTCCACGCGTGGCGGCGTGCGTGCGGCAGTCGGCGTCCCAGGGCGGCGCCGGGGTCCGCGTCCGCGGTGTTGCGCTCGATGAGGGCGCAGCCGAACGCCTCCAGTCGATCTCTCGCGGGCGCGCCCGGCCCCAGCGGCGGGGGGCCTGACGTGTACGCCTCCTGGAACTCGGCCTCCGCTTCGGCGAGGAGGGCGAGCAGGAGGCCGTCACGGTCGCCGAACCGGCGAAAGAGCGTGCCCTTTCCGACGCCGGCCGCCTCCGCGACCTCGTGCATCGTCACATGCTCGGCGCCCCGCTCGGCCACCAGCCGGGCAGCCACCTCCAGCAGCCGGGCACGGTTGCGGGCGGCGTCGGCCCGCTCGCCTCTGGAGCCGTCGGATGCCCGTGTCACTGTTCGGTCCGCGATGTGGCGCGTACGTACACGGATCCGTCCTCGATCAGAACCGGATAGACCGGGACGGGGCGGGTCGCAGGTGGGTCGAGGGGGTGGCCGGTGCGCAGGTCGAAGCGGGAGGCGTGCAGCCAGCACTCGACCGTGCAGCCGTCCACCTCCCCTTCCGACAGTGGGACGGCGCTGTGCGAACACACGTCATGGATCGCGAAGACCTGCTGCTCGGCGACGACGAGGGCGAGGGCGAGGGCGACGGGAACGCTCTCCACCTCGAAGCGTCGCGGGACGTCTTCCTCGAGTACGTCGAGCTTGCAGACGTACGTGTAGCCGCTGCCGGGCATCGCTCTGCTCGGGTGCATCCATGACGCCGGTGGTACGTCATCCGGTTCACAGGGGTGCATCGGGCGTGCGGCGACGCTCGGCCCGGAGCGGCACGTGTGATCGTGTCTGAAGCACCGAGGCTAACGACGCGGACCGGAACCGGGACCCGCCTCCGGACCGAGTCCGTCTCAGCAGATGGGCCTAGGCCTCGTCCGAACAGCGTCCGCACACCAATTCCGTTCTCGAAAGGAAAGAACGCCATGCGCCCCGACATTGCTTGGTGGGACCTGTCCGCCTCCGGACAGACCATCGAGTCCATGCGTGAGTACCTGCGTGAGGAATCCGTCGCCGCGTTCTCCGAGGTACCCGGGCTTCGCTTCAAGATGTGGCTCTCCGATCCGGACATCAACCGGTGGGGAGCAGTTCTGTTGTGGGAGTCGGAAGAGGCGTCCCAGCAGGCGCTGCCCAGCCGGGCGCTCGAACTCATCGGCCACCCACCGCAGATCGCGCACGGGCTCGACGTGGAGGCCACGACCGAAGGTCGATACGAAACGCAACGACTCGCCCTGCAAGGGCTGGCCTTCACCGAAACACCGCAGAGGAAATCAAGCCGACGGGCAACCAGAGGGGATAGCAGGTCCTGACCTCCGATTGGTGCACCCACGCTACGAGCGCGAGGCCGAACACTTCGTGGTCTTCACCAGCATCGCCTGCGCCCTCATCTGCTACCGCAGACTGGCCAACTGAGATGACGTCCAAGAGCCGTCCGTAGCTTTCGGCCAATGGGCTCAGGCTCAGTCAGTACAGCGAGCCGCGTGGAGCCGCCGGCGCCGCTCAGGTCGGACGTGTTGCCCCGGAACACCGTGCCGCCACCCCCGCCGTGAGAGCGGCCTGGATGAACCGGTGAGGGTGATGCTGGAACCGGACGTGGCGGCCTTGGTGGCCTTCAAGTTGCCCGTGTAGGTGCGTCGGCGAGCTGGATGGTGTCACCGGGAGCGGCTGCCGCGAGGGCGGACTTCGGCTTCGCCGTTCCACGAGTTCCGGTGCATGAACTTCGAGTCGGCGTGTGCGCCCCGGCGTTCACTCCCAGATGTGAACGCCTCGAACTGCGGATGCCGTCAGGACTCTTGATACGGACTCGGTCCCTTGCTTCTCTACTGATAGGAAAGTTTCCTATCGGACAGCTATGTGATCGGAGTTCGCATGACGGCACCCCCACGGTCGTTGCGCCCCGCTGCGCTCGCCGCCCTGCTCGGCAGCGTCCTGCTCCTGCTCGTGAGCGTCCTTCCCACCACCTCCGCCTCCGCCTCCGCAACCACCGACCGGAAGTCCGCGACACCCGCGGCAACCACACCGGTCGGTATCAACGGACAGCTCAAGGTCTGTGGCACCAAGCTGTGCAACAGCCGCGGAAACCCCATCCAGCTGCGCGGCATGAGCACACACGGCACCCAGTGGTACCCGCACTGCCTGACCAGCGGTTCACTCAATGCCTTGGCGCAGGACTGGAAGGCCGATGTCCTGCGTGTCTCGACCTATGTGCAGGAGGGCGGATACGAGACGAACCCGCAGCACTTCACCAACCTCGCCCACTCGCTCATCCAGCAGGCGACGGACCGCGGCATGTACGTGATCGTCGACTGGCACATGCTCACCCCCGGCGACCCGAACACCAACCTGAGCAAGGCGCGGCAGTTCTTCACCGACATCGCCAACCGCAACAAGGACAAGAACAACATCCTCTACGAGATCGCCAACGAACCCAGCGGGGTGAGCTGGTCGCGGATCAAGAGCTACGCGGAGCAGATCATCCCGACCGTCCGCGCCATCGACTCCGACGCCCCCGTGCTGGTCGGGACCCGCGCATGGTCCTCGTTCGGTGTCTCCGAGGGCGCCGACGAGTCCGAAGTGGTGAACAACCCGGTCCGGGCGGCCAACATCATGTACACCTTCCACTTCTACGCGTACTCGCATCGCGACGAGTACCTGGCGACCCTGTCGCGTGCCGCCGACCGGCTCCCGGTCTTCGTCACGGAGTTCGGCACCCAGAACTACGCCGGCGAGGGAAGCAACGACTTCGCCATGTCCCAGCGCTACCTCGACCTCATGGCGAACAAGAAGATCAGCTGGACGAACTGGAACTTCTCCGACGACAACCGTTCCGGGGCCGTCTTCAAGACGGGAACCTGCAACAGAAACGGACCCTGGACCGGCACCTCGTCCCTGAAGCCCGCGGGCGCCTGGATCCGTGACCGCGTCGCGACGCCCGACAACTTCCCGGTCGCCTGACCGAACGCCCGTATGGGGCGGCGCCCATCGACGAACCGGCCTCGTGGAAACGAGTCCGGCCTCGGGCGGCGCCGCCCCTCAACCACTCACTCACTGGGACCGCCCGGACGGGGTGGGTGTGACGGTTACTCGGGGCTCTTGACGAGGGAGTTGAGGATCTCCGGGGTCATGGTGTCGGGGACGTGGACGCTCGGGGAGAGCTTGTAGGCCTGACCACGCACGGCACCGCCAGGGAACTCTGCGGTGTGGATGTTGAAGTACCAGTTCTGGGCGTTGGCCTTGATGCCCTCCAGCAGGTCCTCATCGTCGACGGTCACCGTGCCGTAGACGAACTTCTTGCCGTCCTCCAGCTTCTTCGTGAAGAACGGGATCTTCACATCGCCGTTGACTCCCTTGGCACCCTTGTGAAGGTGACCGAGGGTCGGCGTCCCGATCCCGGTGAAGGTGAACGCGTAGGAGACCTGGTCGCCCTGGATCCGCATGAGGGCGAGCGCGTGCCCGTCCTTGTCACCCACGGCCGGCCCGCCCTCGATCGGCACCTCGTTCGCACCGTTGAGGACCGACGAGAAGAAGGCCGCGTCCTCCTTGTTCTTGTCCCAGCGGCCGGCACCCTGCACGGTCTCGCCCCCGGCAGCGTGCCCGCTGCCGGCTGACGCGTGCCCGCCGGCAGTGGGGCTACCCGCCGCGGCGCTAGCCCCGGCGCCGGTCGCAGCGTCCTCACTGTTGCAGGCAGTCAGCACGAGCGCACCGGCAACGGCGGATACGACGATCATCCCAAGACGCTTGTTCTTCATGGCAGTTGGGGCCTCTCAAGTAGTGCGGCCGCAGCTGATTCGCGGTCCGTCATCCCCAACACGGACAGCCCTCACGGCCCAGGTCTCCCGATGACACTCCTGAGACACTCCTGAGACGACCCGCGATCACTCGGAACACGATCTCGACAGAGACCCCGCACCGAGCGAGCCGGCGAGTGTTCAGCAGGGCTCGACGGTTGCGCCGTCCAGCCCTGGCCGGGGCATGGCAGGTAATGCGTAGGCCTGGTGAACCGAACCGAGACGGGTCACAGACGCAACTCTCCCTCCAGCGGGACCAGGTGGTACTGACCACAGCTCGCGTCCGAAGCCGAGGAACTGGACCGGATACACCGCATGCCCACCGGAATGCGGTGGCGCTGGTCCATCACCACCGTGCCGACGGGTTCCGGAGCCGGAGCGAACGCGTCGGGCGACGCGTCCCACGCTCGGCGCGACGCACGGATTCGGCTACCACTACGGCATGGGCCTCATCGCAGACGGAGTGCTCACGATCGAGGCAGCTCTGCACCAGCTCCACCGTCGCTGGAACGGGTCATGAAGCCAACGAGGCGACCGCGGGAGTCGCCTTCTGACCGAGTTTGCAAGCCAGAACGGGCTCACTCGTCGGCCGTTGCTTCAAGCCGCTCGGTCGGCCCAGCAAATGCGAGGTACAAGGAGCGAGAACTGAGGAGCCAACGGCCTTCGACCTTGAGGAACGAGTCCTCGTAGTGGCCGACCTGCGTCGGGGCCCGCGGGGGCACGAAGACACCGGCATAACCGTCGACACGGTAGGTCGTGAAGTAGGTGGTCGCGGTGGCTGTTGCCTTGGATGTGACAGTGACCAGGATGTTCGTGCATATCCGGCGCGAGAGCCGATCCGGGGGCCGCCCAGCGAAATACGACCGAAGTGCGTCACGGCCCTGAATCCGACGGCCGCCTTCCGCCCACTCCCAAAACCCGACGTCCGTGAAGAGATCGGCCACGTCTCCCGGGTGACCAAGGTCGAGCCTGTGGACAAACTCGACGATGAGGCGTTCGCAAGCTCGCTCAGCAAGCAGACGGTCCATGGGATCCAGCGCTTCAATAATCATCCCCATGTCGTATCAGGATGATCAAGGGCACCACGACAGCTTTTTCCACTCCGCACGCATCCGCGACTGACTCCCGAACGCATCTCGAAACGACGTCCTTGGAGAGGTTCTGGCTCAACTTCCGTGGTCGGTTACGGAGCGGAAGGGTCAGGAAGTAGGTGCGCGCGAAGGGACTGCACGATCTCATCTGTAACTCCACCGGACACCCGTCGGTGTTCAGGCTGCCTGAGCAACTCGAAGACACTGGGGCCACGCAGTTTCTGTGGAAGGTCGCTCATGCGCGGGATGATGTGGAAGTGCACATGGGCGAACCCTTCGACCTCAGCGAACTGCGCAACGTAGGTCTTGACGCACCCAGTCACGTCGTGAAGAGCCCGAGACAACCTCACCTGCCACATTCCCAGCGTCTCGCCCTCCGTGTCGGTGAGCTCGTGGATGGCCGTGACGTGGCGGCGGGGCACCAGCACCAGCCATCCGGGTAGCGCCGTATCGAAAGCATGAGCTACCCGCCAATGCTGATCCGCGGTGATGCGCTCGCGTAGCGGCAGATCGTCGAATCGTTCTTCCTGGCCGCAGGTGTAGCAGCTGGGTGGCGTCATGCCAGGAATCGTATGGCGGTGAGTCATCCAGTCATCTTGATGATCGGGTCGAAAGGACGGGCCGCAGTTGCACGTTGCCTGTCACGCAGGAGTACATGTCTCCGTAGGAGGGCACGCCGGCTCGGCCGAACATTTGGCGCTTGAGCATCTTGATGCGGTTGACATGGCCTTCGACCACGCCCGAGCTCCACGAGGTGGAGAGTCCGGCGACGACCGCGTCGAGGTCGCGTTCGAGTCCGTTGGCGAAGGGAGGCCGGACGGCCGGGGAACGTGAGGTCGTCCAAAGCGGACACAGGTAGTCGTGGACGGGGCCATGGCCGCCCCTGTAGCCGCGCTCGGTGATCTCCTCCCACAACTTCCAGACGTTAGTGCAGCCTTCCTCCCACCGCTGATGAAGGTACGGCTTGAGTGATTCGAACCTCGTCCGCCGGTTCTGCCACTGACCGCGGGGGCTGGGCTCTCCTCGACTGGCGGCTCCGTTGGTTCTGTCGTCGGCGGAGCCGCGCGCAGGCAGGTGCGGTGCTGGGACACTCACCGCTCGGCAGCCTGGCCGAGGTTGTGCCACAGATGCCAGCGGTCGGCCACCTGGAGGGCCTGCGGGGCGCCGAGCGTGGTGCCTTCGGCGTAGCACGTGGCCCGGTCACGGCGGGAGACCTTGTTCTGCGGGTGCTGGGCGAGCCAGGCGGCGAGCGTCTCCGGCTCCCGGCCTCGGCTTTGCGCAGCCATCGTCGACCGGCTGACCTTCAACGACGCCATCATCCAGACCGGCACCGAGTCCTACCGACTCGCCACACCAAGGCTCTGACTGAGCAGACCGCAGCTATCTGATCAACTCAATCGACGTCGGCAACAGAGTTGACTTGCCGGATGGCACGGCCTCGATCTGTCCTGGCTCGAAGGCCGCAGCTGCCACACGGAGTTCAGGGTTGAGGGCGTTCCAGACCTCGTCCACGAATTGGTCCCTGCAACCAGCCGCAGTCCGGGCTTCGACGAATGGAGCACCGGTGACGATCTCACGACCGGCTGACACATAGGTCGTCATGAGCACGCAGTCACCCGGTTCCAGTTCCGTCACCGAAACCGTCAGCCGATTGCTCGCGGACCGCCCACTCAAGCTACGGCGAGCTGCACCAAACCAAGCTGTTCCAGGCCCGTCCAAGCCAACGACACGCTGATGCGGGGAGTGAAGATCGGCGGGTCCGGCTCATAGTCCAGCTGATCCAGGGCCGCCACCGGCAAGGCCCCGCCAGTGAGACGTTCCGCGATAGTCGCCACTTGCTCGCCGTTGCCGAGGACAAGCCAGTCCGTTCCTTCACGAGCGGCGGGATAGTGCCGAAGGGCGTCCCGCTCCGCTGGGCCGGTGGGCGCGACAGTCAGTTCCCCTTGGCGGCGGATTGGAGTCCGCCAAACTCAGTGAGGCTGCGCCAAGCTCGTTTCCGCAGTTCAGTGAGGCTGGTGTGATGCGCCGGTGAAGTCCTCACGCTGGTAGGCGGCGTGATCGTCGGGGCGAGATCGTCCGCCCGTCTCGTCACCGCTGTACTTCGCTGTTCGCCAGGACGAGCAGGGCTCGCAGGAGCGTGGTGGCCTGCCGGGTGTCGGTGCGGAGCTTGGTCAGGGTCCGCCATGACTTGAGGTTCGCGAAGCCGTGTTCGTTGGCGGCGCGTTCGCGGCTGACCAGGCGGTTCGTCTCCTTCTCGGCAGCGGTCAGCTGGTGGTTGCGGGTGGCCTTGCGGCCGGTGATGATCACCGGGTCGTCGTCGGGTTTGTCGTCGAGGCCGACGAAGCCGAGGTCGGCCAGGGCGCCGAGGCCGGCTTCCCGCAGGTGTCCGGTGATCTTGTTGTGGCGGGCGGTGGTGATCTCGCTGGACCGGCCGGGCTTGGCCGCGGAGATCCAGATCAGGTTGCCCTTCTCGTCGGTCAGCGCGAGAAACAGCAGGCCATGGGTCTTGTGCTTGCCTGAGTAGTTCTTCCGGTCGTCCTTCCCGGTGCGGCGGTGGGTGCGGATCAGGGTGCCGTCGAGGAGGACCACGACCCCGCCGCTGCGGGCGATCTTCTTCAACGCCCGGTCCAGGCGCGGGGACCGGGCGGCCAGCAGCTTCACGACTTCCTTCACCCAGCGGCGAACGGTGGACTCCCCGACACTGTTGCCGCCGGCCATGTCGGCCAGACGCTGGTCGTGGCGCAGGACGGCGAGCACGATGACGGCCTGCCGGCCGGGTTCGGCCTTGCGCCAGGGCGAGCGCATCTGGTTCCGGCGCCGGCGTATCAGGTCGGCGACGAGGCTGATGGTCCGCTTCGACAGCGGGAGGCGGACCTGGTAGACAACTTCCTGAGTGTCCTCGGCGGGCTGGTTTTTGCTCACACATCTACCAACTCCCGCCGGGGGCCCTCGCGTTACGGCAGGAATCGGCCCGTCCGGCCGTCAACACCGCTGGTCAGCGTGGTCGGTAGCGGCCCGATGCGGTGCGGACGAGCCAGCCACGGTCGGAAAGTTTGCGCAGCTGGCCCCGGACCGGCTCGATCTTCGCCGGGGTCGTCTCCCGGCCCAGCGCGAGGGCGACATTCCTGGCCATCACCGGACCGTCCGCCCCGGCCACGATCTCCATGATCCGGCGGTACTCCGAGGTCAGGGCCTGAAGCCCCATCCCCTCGACGCGATCGGGCACCACCCGCATCCCGCCCGCACCCGGGCCCACCGTCACAGCAACCGGCTCCGGCTCCGGCTCCGGCGACACGATGCCCGGCGGTCGCCGTCCACCGACGGTGGCCTCGGACCATTGCCCGAACACCACCTCGGCGGCCTCCAACCGGGCCATCTCCAGCTCGAGTTCACCCAGCTCCTTGCGCAGCAGTTCGGCGCGTTTCGCCAGCTCAAGCCGCCGCTCGATCGTCCACGTCAGTACGTCCGTCATGAACATTCCTCCCGACGCGGAACCTACGCAGCAGCCCCCGAACCTCACGCCAGAACCCGCGAGAACGCCCACGCCAGACGATCTCGTGCTAACGATCACGCCACCTGTCAGCGTGAGTACCTCACCGGCGCATCACACCAGCCCCACTGAACTGCGGAAACGAGCTTGGCGCAGCCTCAGTTAAGACAACCCCAGTTTGGCTCGCATCCCTTGCGACTGGCAGTCCTCTCCCAGGATCCAAGCGCCCTGACAGGTCGCCAGCTCGCCGGGAACCGCACGCCGAAGCAGTGAGTGAGCTGCTGAGACAGACGCGTTCCAGGCTCTTCGCCGCAGGTTCGAGCCCTGTCTGCTGTTCGATCCTGATGGGGCACACGGGCCTGTGGCTCGAGGGAGCCAGGCATCCCGTTCAGTGCGGTGACGCCGTCGGGTGCAGGGCGTTGCCGACGGTGCAGCCGCCCTCTCCGGGCATCCGCTGGATCCGGGGCGGCACCCACACCTCGGTGGCACCGGGGCCCACTCGGGCGAGAAGGCAGTCCTGCGCGTCGAAGCCGTTGCCGTTCACCGACAGGAGAACTCCGACCAGGCCGCCGTCCGCCTTCACCTCGGTACGAACCGCCGGATGTAGATCCAGGGCGGCGAGCCTACGGCTCACCTCGGCCTCGTCCACCCGGCCGCCCTCCGGAACCCGGGGGAGTTTCGCGCGGAGCTCCTCGTACGGCAGCCGGGGCGGTTCGGGTGGCGCGGCGAAGGTCAGCGGAGGGCCATCCGGGCAGTCCACGTCACGGGGATCCTCACGCCACTCCGACTTGGGCGACACCCGCACCACGAAACAGCGCCGCACGGCGACTTCCTCAGGGTCGAGCCATCCGTTGTACGCCGAGCCGGACGTGCGGACGACCACGTCGATGCCGTCCCCGTCGTTTGTCGAGGTACCCGTCACCCGCAGTACTTCCACCCCGTCGATGCCGGAGGCGGAGCGCCCGACCTCCTCCGCCGTGCGCGGACGCTGGCCGTAGAGACGCTCGCCCGCCTTCCTGGCTACTTCCCGTGCGGCGTCCGTCGCCTCGCCCTGGGAGGAGTGCACCACCCCGCAGCCGGCGGTGAACAGCAACAGCGGGGCGAGCAGCAGCAGTCGGCGCATGTGTCACCCTTCCGGCGCCGCGCGCGGCGGGCAACCGCTCTCGTGCTTGGACCGGCACAGGTGATCGTACTCAGCCGGTGCGGCGACCAGACATGGGCGCGCACCGCGAGGTTCAACCGCAGGTGTACACGTCGATCTCGATCTTCATCCGGGGTCGGCGAGCCACAGACCATCATCGTGGCGGCGGGCCGCTCGTCGCCGAAGCGGCCGCGGAGCAGGGGTCAGCACGGCTCGAAGTCGTCGCGGTTGGGCAGGAGGTAAGGCCCGGACGAAGGTGCAGTCCGCTTCCTTCAGCGCGTATTCGATGGTGCGGAGGCACTGCTCGGCCGGGTCGACGACGTCGTCCGAGATGGCCATCGTGCGGTAGTCGAAGCCAGTCGTCGTACGTGCACCCGGTCGCCGTCGACCACAGCTCGGGCGCATCCGAACTGCTCCTCGTAGGTGGATCCGTTGCGGATCGCGCGTCGCTCGCTGATGCGGGAAACAGTAGGAGGGTCATGAGTTGTCTGGGTTGTGATGCCCAGTCAGGCCCGTGCGGCTAGGTCCCATCCCGCCTTCTGCGGCATCTCGGACCAACACCTGGGTGAGTTGGTCGCCGAACTCGGGCCGCGGCGGGAGGCGCGGTGCGAGTCCGAACAGCACGAACGTCACGAGGGTGGCCGCCGGCGAATGGCCGGGGCCGGCCCGAAGTACGGGCTGGTCTTTGTCGACCGGCCGCTGTCGACGCCGGTCCACCTCCGGACCGGACTCATCTACCAGGCCCTGGGGGTGATCTACGAGGTGGGCTCGCTCGTACACGTATTCACGACCACCTGCTGAACCACGCTTCAGTCCAACCCCTGGGCCGGCACGCCTCGGCTTCAATCGCGGGACAGCCCGTCAATGTCGGCGGGCCTGGTGTTTCTGCCTGAGGTGGACGGCCCAGTGCTCGTTGAGGTCGCCGGTGGCGATCAGTTCTCTGAGCTTGACGACTCCTTCTGCTCCGGCCAGTGACCAGCGGGCTCCCGTGATGTCGAGGCGGTCGCTGGTGCCAGCACGAGTGACGCCCCCTCACGGCGTCGGGGGGGCGCCCCCGGGCAGGTGGGTACTGTGCGACGTGGGCCAGGTCCACGGTGGTCTCGACGCCATCAGCCTTCAGAACGACGGTGCCGCGGCGCGCGGAGACGGCCTCGCCGCACAGAGTGGTCCCACCCTGTCGGATCAGTAGCCCTGGCGGGTCGTTGGGCAGGGCCTACCAGATCACGCCGACCGCGGCGACGAGCAGGCCCGTACACAGGCAGGTCAGCACGATGCCGTTGCGGAGGTATCGGCGCTCGCCAGGGCCACGTCGTGGTCTTCGACCGCGAAGGCCGACCACCCGTACCGACGCCGGCGACGCGGCCTGCGTACGGACGGCCGTGCGCGGCGCGCAACAGGATCAGGGCGCCGATTCCGCCGGCAGGGTCTCGCGCGCTGCTCTGCCCCTGTGGCCAGGCGTTGCGGTCATGACGTTGTCGACGGTGCCGTGGGCAGCGACTTGGGTGGGTAACTGCGCAGTACGAGGGAGGTGGTGACTGGTCCGTAGCGGGCGAGGGAGTCCACGACCTGCTCAAGGCGTTCGGCATGAGGACAGTGCACGTCGAACAGCAGGCAGTCCTCGCCGGTCACACGGAGAGTCGAGACGACCTCGGGAGTTTGGGTGGCGAGGGAGAGTGCTTGGGGCAGCTGCGACTGGGTGGTGCGTAGCCGGATGACCGCATGGATGTTCAGCCCCACCGCGGCTGGGGCGACGACGGCGCGGTAGCCGGTGATGATCCCGTGCTTCTCCAGGCGTTGGATGCGGGCGCCGGCTGCCGGCTGGGACAGCCCGACTCGGCGTCCGACCTCGGCTCCGGTGAGCCGTCCGTCCGTCTGGAGAAGCTCCAGGATGGCGCGGTCGATCTTGTCGAGTGATTCCATCGTTGTCGCATCCATTTTCTTTGAGATCAATTGCTGGGCCCAGTAATTGCCGCTGGTCCATCGAGAATCGCCCCAGGAGGTGTCCACAGATGGTGGGGGCCACGATTGGAAGGGCGGTGCGCGATGGCGGCGTACGTCATCATCCCCGGGATCGACGGTTCGGATGAGAGGCACTGGCAGAGCTTGTGGGAGAACCAGTGGGGAGCCTCAGCGGTCCGGATCACCCCGGCCTCGTGGAGCATGCCGGACCTGCAGGACTGGGTGGCCGCAGTCCAGGCTGCCTACGAAATCGCTTCCGAGCGCGACGGTCAGGTGGCGCTGGTGGCTCACAGCCTTGGCTGCTGGGCAGCGGCTCGGTGGCTGGACCGGGCGCGGCCCGACGGAGTTACGGCGTTCTTTGTCGCGCCACCCGATCCCCAGGGACCGGCGTTCCCACGGGAGGCCGCGTCAACGTTCCTCGACCTGTCCGCTCGCCCTCTGCCATGCCGGGGCATGATGGTCGCCAGCAACGACGACCCCTACTGCGACCCGACGACGTCGGCCTCGTTCGCTCATGGGTGGCAGGCACAACAGCATCTCGTCGGAGGCCACGGGCACATCAATGCCGACAGCGGCCTCGGCGACTGGCCGGCAGGCCGGGAACTCCTTCGCACGCTCATAGACCGATGAGATGACCGATCCGACGCGGAGGCATCGCTCCAGCCTTCGCGTGCAGGCTGCCGAGCAGTTGCCCGGCCTGTTCGGCCGGGCATGGTGCTAACAGTCCTGAAATGACCCCACTTTTCCGGCTTGGGTTCTAGAGGTGGCCGCAACACCTGCCCCTGATGGGTGTTGCGATAACCAAGGCACGTCGGACAGTCGCCCTATTGAGGCCGGCGCGAACCACCCGAGCCATCGATGGGGAATCCGACGTCGCCTGAACCATCCCGTCGTGGTGAGACCGCAGCGTGAGATCCTCCGGGCATGCGAGCTGTCGCCGATGGGACCACGCCCGCCTCGCGTTTGGTGCTCGTGGACCAACTCGAGACCGACGACGGATACACCTTCGATCCGGACAGCCCGCTGTTCTTGTCAGCCGGCGCCCGGATTGGCTTCGAGGGCGGTAATCCAGTCGTCACTCGAGCGAGCGGTGAACGGCTCCGTCCCGCCGGCTCCTGGTCCACACGCTGCGGGATCGGCTACCGCACCACCGCTTCTTGAACTCGATCGCTCCGGGCAGGTGCCTCAGCCGCTGAGCACGTCACTCCGCACCTGAATGGGCACGTGACTCAGTACTCCGACAGCTGGACTACCGACGACAGCTTCGGCGGGACGGTCGGCCGCCGGCTCGAAGAAGCCCTGGTCCGGTCACGACCCGTTCCGCTTCGCCGAGTTCATCAGCCTGGATGAGAGACCACCATCCGCCATGCGGACTCGGCGCGCCGCCTCCTGGAAATCCGTATCGAGTCGCTGTCAGCTGTGAAGCGATCAGCGGATGACCGATGTTCAGGGCCTGGCGTCATAGTCGTGCCGGGCCAGCTCGACTTTGTCGAGGTTGCTGGTGGCCCATTCAGCGAGGTGGGCGAAGAGCGGGGCGAGGCTTCGGCCGAGCTCGTTGATCTCGTACTCGACCCGAGGGGGGACCTCTGGGTGGTAGGTGCGCACGACGAGGCCGTCGCGTTCCAGCTGACGAAGCCGCTGAGTCAACACCTTCGGTGTGATCGCGGTGATCCGGCGTTCCAGTTCAACGAACCGTTGCCGACCGTGCATGTTGAGGGTCCACAGGATCGGTGTGGTCCACCGGCTGAACACGATGTCCACGACCGGGCCGATCGGACAGGCCAGTTCGGGGTCTGCCAGTGCGGATGCCATCCAGGTCTCGTCGCCGGCCATGCGGACTCCCCCTATAGATAGTCACTTTCCTGTAGGTACCTACTATACCGGCGGTGTTAGCTTCACCGGGTCGCGGCGAGGTTGTTCCGAGCCACGACGTTCTCGCCCGCTCGGGCGCGCCACCAGGATGAAGTGACAGGGGAGTTGTTCATGATCGTAGTGACGGGGGCGACCGGCAACGTGGGCCGGCCGCTCGTGCAGGCACTTGCGGCAGCCGGCGAGCAGGTGACCGCGGTGTCCCGAGGGGTCTCGGACGCGGCTGTGCCGGACGGCGTGCGACACCGGCAGGCCGACCTGACCGACCCGGAGAGCCTTCGGCCCGTTCTTGACGGCGCTGACGCGCTGTTCCTGCACGACGGCGGTGCCAGTGCCCATCTGTTGAGCCCACAGGACATCCTCGACACCGCGAAAGCCGGCGGAGTCGACCGCATTGTGTTGCTGTCCTCCATTGGAGTCGCCACCCGGCCGCAGTCGGCCTCCCACGGAGGCATGATGCGAGCCATCGAGGACGCCGTGCGGCAGTCGGACATGGACTGGACGATCCTGCGGCCTGGTGCCTTCAACTCCAACGCGTACGCCTGGGCGGAGACGGTCCGTGCGCATCGCACGGTCGCCGCGCCGTTCGGTGACGTCGGTCTGCCGACCATCGACCCGGCCGACATCGCGGAGGTCGCCGCCGCAGCCCTGCACGAGGACGGCCACACAGGACAGGTCTACGAACTGACCGGGCCCGTCCTCACCACACCCCGGCAAGGAGCCCAGGCACTCGGCGAAGCGCTCGGCGAGCCGGTCCGGTTCATCGAGCAGACCCGCGAGGAGGCCCGCGCGCAGATGCTGCGGTTCATGCCCGAGCCCGTGGTCGAGACCACCCTCGATGCCATCGGCGAGCCCAACCCAGCCGAGCAGCGGATCAGCCCCGACGTCGAGCAGGTCCTCGGCCGAGCGCCCCGCACCTTCGCCGACTGGGCCCGACGCAACATCGCCGCCTTCCAGTAACGACCTTGGGAACGATTGATTTCGGGACATGCCGGCCCGGCACTCGAATGACGGGCCTGAGATCCTTTTCCTTATGAACACACCACCAGACGGATTGCCGATCTACCGAGTCCTGACCGGCCCGGACGACGCCGCGTTCTGCCAACGTGTGAGTGAGGCGATTGGCCTTGGCTATGAACTGCACAAAGGCCCGGCCATCACCTTCAATGGTGAGAACGTCATCATCGCCCAGGCTTTGGTCTGGCCGACGCTGTCGTAGCGGCCCTGGAGACAGCGGTGCCCGTGATCGGCCCATGACATGAGAAGGGCCGCCCGGGTGGGGTGAGTTGTGGGTAGCTCTCGTCGTTCCGATCTTGAGGGTTGCGCGTCGAACGGAAGTCTCGATCGGGTGGATGCCGCTGGCTGCTGGGCATGCAGGCAGGGCCTCTTGGTCGCTCGGGGTTGCGAAGCCGACCGAGATCCAGGAGGCCCAAATCCCTTGTTGAGGGCGTTCCCCTACGGACCGGTTGTTGCTGGGGAGCGTTCGAGTACCGGGATCGTGACGTCCAGCGGCTGCCCGACGGGCAGCGCCTCGCTTTAGACGGTGCGCACGGTCCCGGTGCCTGTAGCGCCGGCGGTCATTCCACGACAACGCCGTGAGGCCCCTCCCGGAGGAGAGCGCGGCCGAGATCGCGGCCCGAACGCTCACCCTTCCTGACGCTCAGAGCGTCGAGGATCTCACCGCGCTGCCGACCTCGTCGGGGAACGCTGAGTTCGCGACAGTTACCGCTCCCGGACTGCGTAGGTCAGGTGAGTCACCCGCGGTGTCGGCTCCGCGCGGACCGGCTCCAGGGCCACGCGGCCCGCGTCCACGCCCTCGAACAGGCGGATTCCGGAGCCGATCAGCACGGGTGAGAGCGTGATCGAGAACTCGTCGATCAAGCCGGCGTTCACGTACTCCAGGATCGTTGCGCCGCCGCCCGCGATGCGGACGTCCCGGTCGCGGGCACCCTCGCGGGCCTGGTCGAGTGCGATCTCGATGCCGTCGTTGACGAAGTGGAAGGTGGTCCCACCCGGCCGCTCCCAGGGGTCACGCTTCTCGTGCGTCACGACGAAGACCGGCGTGTGGAACGGTGCCTCCTCCGGCCACGCCTGTTCGCCGAGGTCGAACATGCGCTTGCCCATGACGCTCGCGCCGGTGCGCTCGAACGTCTCCCGCGCGATGTCGTTGTCGCGCCCTTCATCGCCGCCCTCGCCGAGCTTCAGGTTCTCCCGGATGAACCGCTGCGGGAATGCCCACTGCTGCAGTTCCATCCACTGCGCCATCCAGCGATCCGGGTCGTCCATGCGCTCCTCGGGCGCGATGAACCCGTCCAGCGACATCGTCACGCTGAAGAACACCTTCCCGGCCATCTAGCCCTCAACTCCCTTCCGAACGATCTCGGTGACGTAGGCAGCCAGGTTGCTCAGGGTCTGTCGGCCACCCTCGATCGCGTGGTACTTCTCGACCGCCTCGTCGCGCAGCTCCTTGGTGGGGAACACCGTGCGCATCTCGATCCGGGTCGCCGCTCCGTCGGGAGCGAAGGTGAGGACCGACTCGAAGGCGTCTCGAAGGCGTTCGGGTCGTCGCGGGACTCACCGTGCAATAGCTCGATCCGCTCCGGCGGGGCGATCCCGGTCCAGGAAATCCACTCCTGGTAGTCCGTCCCGTCCGGTCCGTGCATCACGAAGTCCCACTCCCCGCCGACACGGAACTCGAACGACCGCGTGGTGGTGGTGAACCCCTCCGGTCCCCACCATCGCGACAGGTGCCGGACTTCGGTGAACGCCTCGAACACCAGCTCCCGTGTGGCATTGATGACCCGGGAGATCACGATCTCGCGGTCGGCCGTCGCTGACTGCGCCGACGCGCCCCGTCCTGTCGCTGCCATCGGTCACTCCTCCTGCGTTGCCTGCTTGAGGTCCTGCACGTACTCGTCCAGCCGGTCGAAGCTCTCGTTCCAGAACCGCTCGAACCCTCCGGTCCACTCGTGGACCGGTCGCAGCCCGCGGGCGTCCAGGCCATACAGGCGCTGCTTGCCTGCCTTGCGGTCCCGCACCAGCCCGACCTCCCGGAGCACCCGCAGGTGTTTGGACGCCCCCGGCTGGGTCATCCCCAGCTCCTGGGCCACCTCGGTCACCGGCCGCTCACCCGCCCGCAGCAGTACCAGGATCTCCCGGCGCTGCGGCTCGGCGATCGCGTTGAAGACGTCCGACGTCGTCGCTGCTCGTGCCATGGCGCCATCATATGCCGTTATCGGCATGCGTCAAACGGAGGAATCAGGTGGGTCTTGTCAGATGGCATGCCGTACTTGTGCCGACACTGCTGCACCACGTCCCAGCCCGTGCCGTCCTGGTCCTGCCGGGCGCCCGCGACGATGCCCACCAACTGGTGCGCGATGTGCCAGGCGAGGGGGCGGCGGACCTGCCGGGTACTCAACCGACACGGCATGGGCTCCTCCTCCCCTGCCTCACCCTCCGGTTCATCGTGAGCGGGCGTGTCGCAATCCGGCGCCAGTGCGGCCGTGTGGAGCGGCACGCAGGGGGCGTCCCAGGTGCTGAACAGCTCGTTGAGGTGGTCACGGAAGTCGTTCAGGCTCCTGTTGACCGGGCCGCACAGGACGAGGCTGTTGCTGGTCATGCCCTTGTGGCCGAACAGGTGGGCCGGGTCGTCGTTGACGGTGGCGAGCAGCGCGACGGCCTGGTGGACGATGTCGAGCACGACCCATTCGGCTTCGTACACCTACGGTGGGACTCAGGAGTCCCTCGTCGCGCGACTGGACCGGACCGTGGGCAACCCGACCGCGAAGGCCGCGATCGACATGGCACTGTGGGAAGTCCTCGGGTTGGCGCGGTACTTCAGGAACGGCACGACGTAAACCGCGGGCGGGGCGCAGCCGGACACCAGCCATCCGGTCGCCCGGGCTCAAGCGCCCCACCCGGCCGAGTGCGAAGGGCGGGCCGGCGGCTTCCCAGATGCAGCAGGCAACGGGAGCGGCGAGCCCACTGGTCTCGAAGGCCGGCGTCCGAGTCTTCTCAGAGTCAGCGGCATGCCGTGTCCCGTCTCAGGTCAAAGCCTGAGACCGTCAGCTCAATCCCAACGCACTCGACCTCTCCTCGCCCAGCAGCGCAGCCAGTTCGTCCGAGGTCGGCCCGGTCGCAGGACCCCGCCGTGTCACCGCCAAAGCGGCCGCCGCGTTGGCCCCGCGCGCCGCATCGTAGGCGGATGCTCCGCGTCCCAGCAGTGCCAGGAACGCGCCGACATGTGCGTCGCCGGCCCCATTGCTGTCGACCGCGTCCACGGGAAACCCGGGGACGTGCACGATGTCATGAGAGCCCGGTGCCGCCAGCCAGCATCCGTCCTTGTCAGCCCGTACGACGACCCCGGCCCCGCTCCGGAGACGCCGGCGCAGCACGTGCGCGGCTTCCCGCGGCTCGGCGATCCCCGTCATGAGCTGGGCCTCCCGTGCGTTGCAGCTCAACCAGTCGGTCCGGGCCAGGACCGGGTCCAGGACCTCGGCCAGGATGTCCGCCACAAGCGGCGCGGGGTCCAGGCAGACTCGTACGTCTTCCGCGAGGCTTGCGACCGTGCGGGACAGCAGAGGGCCGTTCACCTGCATCACCAGGCTGTAGCCGGACACCTGCACCAGGTCGCCGCCGCGCACGGACGCGGCGATCGTCTCCGCCTCGTCGGATGTCATGCGTGCGTCGACCCCGAAGCTCGTGACGAAGGTCCTCTCGCCTCCTCCGTCGACCAGAGCCACGCAGAATCCGGTGTCGCCGTCGGAGCGCTCCGGAAGTACCAACCCGATACCCTCCGCCGCGAGCGCGGCACGCACCAACTCCCCATAGGGGCCGGTGCCATGGAGCCCCGCGTACACGGCTTCGGCGCCCAGCCGACGGGCCGCGGTGAGTGTATTGAAGCCTCCACCCGCGTACATCTCGGTGCGGGTTCCGATGACATCGCCACCGCGCTCGGGCAGAGTGGGCACGTCGATGACCAGGTCGACGATGACGTTCCCCGCGAGGACGACGCGGTAGTCGTTGTTCATCGAGTGGCCTCCTCAAGCGTGGTGGAACCGGTGGCGGAGTCGGCGGTCACGGGTGGACGCCGTCCGAGCAGCGTGTAGGCCGCACCGGCTGTGACGATCGCGATGAGCCACCCCAGGCCGTTCGTACCGAGCCAGGAATCGGCCAATGGCCCGGCGAACCACACATCGTCCGCGCCGGTCGCGGCCTTGGTGAAGAGCAGCCCGGCTGCGATCGCGGCCAGCCACGCGAAGACGGCGGGCAGATGGAACCCGCCGGTGTACCAGTAGCGGCCGCCGCGTCCCTTGTCCATCAGACCGGCGGGGTCGTAGTGACGGCCTCGGAGCATGTCGACGGCGATGACACCGATCCAGGCGGAGATGGGCACGGCGAGCAGAGTCAGGAAGGTGCTGAACGGACCGTAGAAGTCGTCCGCAACGAGCATGAAGTAGATGCCACCGAGGAACATCAGGACGACATCCAGAACGACCGCCCAGGCACGCGGCACACGAATCCCGAGCGTGATCATCGTCAATCCGGCCGAGTAGGTGGAGAGGTGATTGGACATCAGCAGTCCGCCGAACGCCGCGATCAGATACGGAACCGCCATCCAGGACGGCAGCATCGCGTTGATCGCCGCGACCGGATCGGCGGAGGTGGCGAGCGTCGGATCACCGGCCGTGAGGAGTGAGCCCAGGGAGATCAGCAGCACGAGTGGAATACCGGCCCCGAACGCCGAGGCGCGCACGAGCCGCATGCCCGGGATCGCCCTCGGCAGGTAACGGGCGTAGTCCGCACCGGCGTTGGCCCATCCGATGCCGGTGCCGGCCGCTATGAAGCCGATGCCTGCGATGACGCCGCTGACCGGGCCGGCCGGGATGTCGAGCACTTTCGACCAGTCGACGGTCGCCACGAGGAAGCCCATCACAGCGAGGTTCAGGACTCCGAAGACCACTGTCGCCCACTTGTTGATCCACATGATGGTGGCGTGGCCGAGCCCGCTGATCATCAGCGTGCAGGCGATGAAGACCAGCAGGCAGAGCAGTGTGAGGACGGTGCCCCGGCCGACCCCGAAGACCGTGTTGAGCAGGGCGAGCAGCGCGTACGCCGCCGTGGTCGTGGTGATCGTCTCCCAGCCGACCCGGCTCATCCAGGTCACCAGGGTCGGCCCGTGGTTGCCGCGCTGCCCGAACACCGCACGTGACAACGTCAGGGCCGGGGCCCCGCCCTTCTTGCCCGCAATGCTCAACGCTCCCACCAGCGCGAACGAGCCCACCGAACCGCCGACCGCGACGAGGACGGCCTGCCAGATGTTCAGGCCGCGGAAAGCGACGAGGGTCGCGCCGAGCGGCAGACCCAGGATCGAGATGTTGGCGGCGAACCACGTCCAGAACATCTGGCTCGCGTGACCGTGCCGCTCGCTGTCGGGGACCGGTTCGATCCCACGGGTCTCCACGGTGCCGACGCGGTCGTTCTTCGTTGAAGCAGCCATCGCGGGACCTCCTTGCCTGTGCTCGGTACAGAGGGAAATGGGGGGAAGGGTTCAGCGCGTGCGGTAGGTGAGCAACTGCCGGGTCAGAGATTCCAGTTCGAGATCGTTGACCTCTTGCAGAGTGCGTACGGCTTCGCCGGGCAGGGCACTGAACCCCGCCACGGCCCCCGCGATCCCACCCGCGATGGCAGCGATGGTGTCGCTGTCACCACCGAGATTCGCGGCCAGCAGTGCGGAGCGCCACGGGTCGCCGTCGGTGAGCGCCAGTACCGCGAACGCGGCCGGGACCGACTCCTGGCTGGCGACGCTGGTGCCGATGAGGGCATCGATCCGGTCGAGCGCCACTGCTGTGTCCAGGCCGGCCACCAGTTCGCGTGCCCAGGCGATACGCGCCGAGATGCTGGCGCCCGCGGTCCAGTGCCCGCGCCGGGCGCCGGCCGCCGACACCGTGATCGCGGCCTCGAAGACATCGTCGAGTGAACCACCGGCAATGCCTGTGGAGACGGCCGCGGCGACGGCCGACGCTCCCGCGATCCCGACGGTCGTGTCATGCGTGACCTGGCAGGACTCGACGACCCGGCCCAGGAAGCGTTCCGTGTCGCCGGTGTCGAACGCGATACCGACCGGCGCCACCCGCATCGCTGCGCCGTTCGTCGTGCCGTGCTTGCCCGCCTCCTTGAGGTCGACGCCACGTGTCACCGCGTCCAGCGCCGCTTTCGTCGACGGCCCGAGCAGGTCGAACGACCCCTTGGCCTTCATCTCCTTCTCCCAGGACAGGAGTTCCTCGGCGAATCGCCTGGGATCGACATGCCCGTCGCCCTCGACCAGGAGCCGAGCCACGATCACCGCCTGGTCGGTGTCGTCCGTGACGGATCCGGCCGGCATTCCGGCGCTCACCGGGTTGTCGGACCGCGCGGGCTCGAAGCCGCTCAGCGTGCCGTAGACCCGCACGACATCGGCGCGGGACATGACCTGTGTCGGCATCCCGAGGGCGTCGCCCAGCGCGAGCCCGTAAAAGGCACCGAGGGCGCGGTCGAGCAGGGCGGGATCGGGTGTGGAGGTCACAGCTGGGCTCCTCGGCCAGTCCGTACGTGCAGTTGGAACCGGGACGGATCGAGCAGGCTGGTGACCTTTTCGACGACGTCCCCGTCCGCGCCCCAGAACACCTGGGAGACGCGGAGGAAGGACTCGCCGGGCGAGCGGTGCAGGATCGCGGCCTCGTCCGTGTCGAGTCCGGCGACGGCGATGTGCGCCTCACCGGAGTCGGGGACGCGGCCCACCGCCGCGAGGGTGCGGCTCAGGGAGCCGTCGTCCAGTCCGCGCTCAGGCAGGTCGGCGAGGCTCCCGACAGCGGGCACGCGGCTGAACTCCAGCGAGACGCCGTGTCCGTCGACCAGCCGACGGACACGGTCGAGGGCGATGAACTCAGTTGACCCCAGGCCCAGTTCGTCGGCGAGAGCATCGTCCCGTATCCGCTCGAAACGTAGGGTCTCGGTCGTCAGTTCGGTGCCCTGCGCGGCGAGTGCACGGGTCCAGCCGAGCTGTTGGTCGAGGGGAGCGCCGTCAAAGGTGACGATCGACCCGATGCCGGCATGCGTCTCGATGAGCCCTTGCTCGCCAAGCACACCGAGGGCCTGCCGTACCGTCGTCCGGCTCACCCCGAACCGCTCTCGCAGTGCGTGTTCGCCGGGGAGCTTGCTGCCGTCGGCATGCACGCCCGCACGGATCTCCTCCGCCAGCACATGAGCGACACGATGATGCTTGTAAACCTGTCCAGGCATGTCTGGAACCTAGACTCCGACCTTCGGACCTGTCTACACCTGTCCAAAAGATTGAGCCGGATCTCCCCACCATCCAGCGCGCCGTCGACCTCATCTGCGATCGCATCCGCCAGGCGGACCAGGACCGCGCCGACCTCGGCGAACGGCTCCGCCGCAGATACCCCGACCCCGGCTTGCGCGCCTACCTCGACCCCCTCGACGACTGTTGCGCGGGCAACCTGCGCTGGTCCCTGGAGACCACCCTCTACAACGGAACCGGCAACGCCTGGAACGGAGCGCGCACCAGGCAGGCCACCTTCCACCACGACCGGACCGTCATCGTCCGTGAATGACACGGCGCCAGCCCCCCAGAGGTGCTCAGCCATCGCTGCGGAGGATCAGTCAGCTGAGCATGCCGCCTGGCCAGACCGGCCAATTGGCAGGTTGTGGCCGCGTCTTCGTGACGCCCCAGTCAGACGACGTATTGCGTTGTCCGCTTCCGGCGTAGTCGTCACGCAGGCGCGGTCACAGCCAGCCCGCGCGCTCAGTCACACTCAGTCGGATACGGGCATTGCTTCCCAGGCGCTCGCGCTGGAGCTTCCTTCCATCAGGACGGGCGTGTCGTAGCTGCGTCCGAGGTACAGGACCTTGGTGGTGCCGTCCCGCAGTTTCATCCGGTAGGTGATCCGCTTCGTGCCGGGGTTCCACCACCGCCACACCGCCGTCGGAGCATTCGCAATGCAGTTCACGAAGCTCAGCGGGCCGGGCAAGCTGAACTTGGCGTTGGCGCTGTCCACACAGTCCAGGAGCCGGCTCTGCGTACCGCGAGCGAACACGGAGATCGACGCATCCGGTTCAGCCTCACCATCATTGCCTTCCCAAGAACGCCGCCGCCCCGACTCACGCTCAGCCCCGCCGCCTGGTCGTCGTTCGTGGCGCCCCTGTCGACGGCCCAGTAGAACGGGGCTGGTCACCCCGAGGCCAGCTGTTCCGCTATCTCCTGGATCCAGTCGCCGGTCTTCGCCGGGTCGTTGAGGGTCTCAACCCACGCGTCCGGCTCCAGCTTGTGCTTGGCGGGGCCTGATTTGAGAGCGATGAGCAGGGCTCTGGCGGACTCCCGCATCTCGGCCGTCGTGCTGCCGCTCCCGGAGATGTTGGGACCCGCCGCCAGGGCGTAGATCTCGCGCGCCATGGCCTGGCGTTCGCCCTTCGACACCTTCTTCCAGAACTTCAGGGCATGCTTCAGTGACTCCTTGCGGGACGCGGCCTCCGCGGGGGTCTCGCCCTTCGGCGCCCAGCGCTCGGGGTGGTGGACCTCTTCGTAGCGCTTCGTGGCGGCGCGGAGCGCCTTGTACATGGTGACGCCGAGGACGAGGCCGGCCCCGGCCCCGGCGAGGCCCCAGCCGACCGGGTTGCTCGCCAGCCCGACTGTTCCCGCCGCGACCGCCGTCACGATGCCGGCTGCGGCCTTGGTGGACTCGCCCCCGCCGCTGACCGTCTCCTTGCCCATCTTGGTGAGCTGCTTCTTCTTCGCGTACCCCTGCACCGTGCTCAGCTTTTCCACGTCCTTCTCGGCGCGCTGGAGGCTCTCGGCGGCGTCACGGGCTTCACCCATCGCCTCCCAGGCGGCGTCGATGGCCTCGGAGACGAGCTCCAGCCGTTCCGGGCCGTCGTGGGCCCAGTAGGCGTCCAGCGCGACGTAGGCCTCCGCCGCGGCCCAGCCGGCCTGCTCCCGCGACTCGTTCAGCCGGGCCAGTGACCCCGCGTGGACGAGGTGGGGATCTCCCAGGTTCTTGACCTGCTTGTACTTGCGGGCCGCTCCCCCGACGCGGAAGGCGGACCGCATGCCCTTGATCGCGCCGATGGAAGCGCTGGCGATACCGCTCGCCTCGGACGCCACCGCGGCGTCCGCCGCCTTCTGGACCTTGGTCACCTCCTTGGCGATGGCGGCGCTGTAGCTTCCCGAATTGGCGGCGCCGACAACCGCGTCGGCCCCCTTGGTCTTGGCCCTCTTCTTCGCCGTGTGGTGGTTGGCCCCGGTCTCGTGCTTCTTGGCGTCCTTCATGTTCTTGTACGCGTCCATGCCACTGACCACGGTGCCGGCGGCCTCCGTGAGGAGGTTCCCCGACGCCGCGGAGGTCCCCGAGGCGGCGGTGGAGTGCTTGAGGCCCTCATTGGCAGAGACGGCGGCCTGCTGGGTGAAGGCCGCGTTTGTGGGGGTCTGGAAGCCCTTGATGAAGGTGTCGATGGGTTCGAGATTCTTCTTGAACCTGTCGAGGAGCGCGGCGATCCGGTCGCGATAGTTCTTCTTCGCCCCGGCGGACGCGCCGCCGTTCTCCGCGGCTCTGTCTCTCTCGGAGTCCCGGGCGGGATCTCGGGCGGTGTCCCGGGCGCGCTGCACCGCCGCGGTCGTGGCCCGGTTGCCGGCGCGGGACTGCATCGCGAGGAGGGCGTGCTCCGCCGAGCGTGCGGACGTACTCCCGGTCCGGCTCCCTTCCCGACGCTGCTGGGCCGACGTCAGGACGGCTGCAGACTGCCGCGTCGAGGTGCGGTGGATCGGGGTGCTCATGGATGGGCCTCTCCTGTACCGGACCGGGCGAGGCGAAGGTAGCCACACCTGGCAAACAGAAGGGGAGCGGCGGGGAAACTCCTCACGCAGACTGTGGGGCGCGTGCGGTGGATTCAGTTGGTCGTTGCACGGTCGCCCCAACCCCTGATCATGGAGGGCGTGAAGCCGGACGAAGGAATGCTCGATTGCTTTCGCAAGGTGGTGGGCGAAATGACCGGGCGTCAAACACGAGGGAGCCGAGGGAGACGGGGCAGGGAGATGAGTTGCGCTTTCGGGCTCTCGGTGCACATCAACGGCCTGTCCTCCGCCCAACCGGAGGGTCTGCTTGACGGGTAAGTACGCAATGAACTCGGCCTCCCCGAGCGCGGTCTCCATGCTCCATGCTTCGCTTCCACGACCCCGTCGAGTGGGACACGGCCGACGAATGCGGCGAGGGCTCAATGGGCTCCGCCGTGATCGGGCTGGCGTTCAACTGCTCTCTGGCCGAGGCGTCACCCCGGATCGTCAAGGCGATGCAGGTGCCGGACCTCGGTCAACGCGGCTTCGCCTTCACCGCGGCAGGCATCGGGCCCGGCTCAACGGGGAGTTGACGTCAGAACTGTACGCCGCGCTGCGGGCGGAGGGCCCCGGCCGCAGGAGCATCGCCGAGAACGCCGTCGACTACGTGCCGTTCCGGAAGCTGCCACTGTGGCTCAAGCAGTTGAAGGTCGGAAGCCCCAGAAGGTCGCGGCCATGGCCGGTCGGCAACCGGGGTGAGCTTCAGCCCGGGCATGGCCGTCTCGCAGGTGAGGTCCTTGGCGATGTAGCTGCCGAGGCAGGGGATGTCGAGCTCGGCGATGTTCCGCGCGGCTTGCTGGTCCGGGACGGAGAACAGGACGAAGCCGGTGTCACCGTTGGCCCCAGTTGTCCTCGATCGCCTCCAACTTCGAGAGCTGATACGGCAGTTCATGCCCGGCCACACCGTCACCGGGGTAGAGCCGAACAGGCATCAGCAGCGCGGCGATCCCGAGCGCGATCGACATCGAGCGGCGGGCGAAGCCCTTCGCGCGCCCCTTGACCAGGTACCAGGCCGAGATCCCGGCGACGAAGAAGCAGACAGGCACGACGATATCCACCGTCGCAGCACCGGCGTCCGGGAGAAGCGGACGGTCGACCGGCTGGAATGGGGCCGGCCGCTCCACGCGGGCGGCGATATCGGTGAGGTGAGAGGTGGGAGTCATGGCTTCCTCAGGCATGAGCGGACGACAGACTGCGGCTCACAGGCCCTGATCCAGGGCCGCAGCCTCACTGTTGCCGCCCCGCCCGTGGGGAGGTGGAGGAGGATCCCGAGACTGACAGCGAGTCAGATCAATGACCGAAAGCGCTCCCACGATTCACTGCGAACTCGGCCGTATCACGGCATTGCGGAGTTGGCCGACACCTGTGATCAGGGTGCCGTGCCGCCCACTCCTCGCTGGTGAATGTGGCGGGTGCGTCGCACGGAAGGCGAACACCTCGGAACTGATCTTCGATCAGATCGTGCCGCAGGCCGTCTCCTGTCACAGCATCCTCCAGGACGATTCCATCGAGGTGGGAAAGTTCGAAACATTCGAAGCGGCGGTCCGTCTATTTGATCTTCAGCAACCCGACATCACCCTCATGACGACATCGGCAAACCAGTAGATAGCCACCAGCAGGCATTATGACGTTCACAGACATCAGACCCTCTGCGAATGTTTCGTGATCAGGTACGAAACTATTGACGCTTGACGGGTGCAGGTCAACACTGTTCGACCAAACCCCCGCCCCTGGAAGACGGAGGAAACCCGCACATGAACCTCATACCTGCACAGCCGAGCCGCAGGCAGACCTGCGCCATGCTGCTGGGCGCCGCGACCACGCTGGCTCTGCCCGGCACGGCCCGCGCCGACACGGTCGTCACCACGAACCAGACCGGCACGAACAACGGCTACTACTACTCGTTCTGGACCGACGCACAGGGCACGGTCTCCATGAACCTCAGCGCCGGTGGCAGCTACAGCACCACCTGGAGGAACACGGGGAACTTCGTCGCCGGCAAGGGCTGGAGCAACGGCAGCCGCAGGACCGTGTCCTACTCGGGCTCCTTCAGCCCGTCCGGCAACGCCTACTTGTGCCTCTACGGGTGGACGTCCAACCCGCTGGTCGAGTACTACGTCGTCGACAACTGGGGCACCTACCGGCCCACAGGAACGTACAAGGGCGCCGTAACCAGTGACGGCGGCACGTACGACATCTACCAGACAACGCGGTACAACGCCCCGTCCGTCGAAGGCACGAAGACCTTCAATCAGTACTGGAGTGTCCGGCAGTCGAAAAGGACCGGCGGCACCATCACCACCGGCAACCACTTCGACGCCTGGGCGCGAGCGGGAATGCGCCTCGGCAGCTTCAGCTACTACATGATCCTCGCGACCGAGGGTTACCAGAGCAGCGGCAGCTCCAACATCACGGTATCGGCATGAGCACCCGGACACCGCTTGCGTTACATCCCCTGACGACGACGCTCGCCGCCGTCGCACTGGTCGCCGCGGGCACTCTCACCGTCAACGCCGCCCCGGCGCATGCCGCCGCCTGCAACGGATACGTCGGGCTCACCTTCGACGACGGCCCGTCCGGCAACACACCGGCCCTGCTCAGCGCGCTCACGCAGAACGGGCTGCGGGCCACGATGTTCAACCAGGGCCAGTACGCCGCCGCCAACCCGTCCCAGGTACGGGCGCAGGTCAACGCCGGTATGTGGGTGGGCAACCACAGCTACACCCACCCGCACCTGCCCCAGCTCGGCCAGGCGCAGATCGACTCGGAGATCTCCCGGACCCAGCAGGCGATCGCGGCCGCGGGCGGCGGTACACCGAAGCTGTTCCGGCCTCCCTACGGCGAGACCAACTCGACGGTGAAAGCAGTCGAGGCCAAGTACGGTCTGACTGAGATCATCTGGGACGTGGACTCACAGGACTGGAACGGCGCCGGCACGGATGCCATCGTTCAGGCCGCCGGCCGGCTCGGCAACGGCCAGATCATCCTCATGCACGACTGGTCCGCCAACACCCGGGCCGCGATCCCCCGCATCGCGCAAGGATTGACCGCCCGCGGCCTGTGCGCCGGCAGGATCTCCCCGCAGACCGGCCGCGCCGTAGCCCCCTGACAGTCGGTCCGGCGTCCCCTGTACGACCTCTGCGCACCACCCGTCAGATGGGTCGCCCCGGCGACATGCCCTGTGCGACGGCCGGCCTCGCGCCGGCCGTCGTCATCGTGTCCACTTCCACCGCGCGCTGTCGGCGCCCCGGGCGCCGGTCGCGCCGGCAGCCCAGTCACCGGTGCTCTTACAGACCGCCATCGCGGCCTTCTTCCACGCCGCAGCTCGTGCCCGGCAAACGCCGTCCTACCGTCGGCGCCAAGGCAGTGGCTCCTGGTCGTCCCCGCCGGCGTCCATGCGTTGCAGTGCGGCGTTGATCGCCTCGCCGATCTCGGCAAGCTGGCTCACCTGCTCAGGGATGAGCGCATCGAAGACCGCGCGGCGTACGCCCCGAAGACATGGCCCGCGTCCACGCCGTCAACGTCACCGGCCCGCTGCTGGGCATCCAGCACCTGGTCCCGCTGATGCGCCCGGGGGCATCGATCGTGAACGTCGGTTCGTCAGCGGCACTGACCGCCCACTACCCGGTCGCGTACACGGCCGGCAAGTGGGCGCTGCGCGGACTGTCGAGGACCGCCGCCATGGAACTGGGGCCCCGTGGCATCCGCGTGAACATCATCCACCCCGGCTTCATCGAGACGGACATGGCCGCCTCCGCGGCGCCCGCGTTCCGCGAGGCGAACGTTCGCGGAACACCGCTCGGCCGCACCGGAACCGTCGACGAGATCACCCCACTCATCACCTTCCTCCTCTCCGACGACGCATCGTTCATCACCGGCGCCGAGATCCCCGTAGACGGCGGCCTCACCGCGCACGGCGGCGCCAAGCCGATCTCGGACGCCCTGCGCCCCAACGCCTGAACCAGCGGCAACGCACGAATGACACGGCAGAAGGGCCCGGGGTGGCTGTCATGGGAGCAAGGTCGGCGAGCACCACCGCGCTCTGAGCGCCCAGTCAACAGGTTGTGGCCCCAACCTCCCGCGCAGCGGCAAGGTAGGCGAGAACCAGCGTCCGTTTGTCGTCCTGGCAGGCGGCCACCGCCAGTTGAGAGGGGGAAATGCCCCGGACCGGCACGGCGATCACCTCGTCCCGGACGACCAGTGGGGCGTTACCGGTGGCCAGCAGAGCCACCCCTTGGCCGCCGGCGACCGCCTCGTGGGTCTCCTCTGCGCTGGCCACCACCCCACCGATCCGCAGCTGTCGACCGTCCCGGGCGTCCAGGGCGAGCCAGTAGTCCCGCAGCGGGCCGGCCTCCCGGGGAAGGGCGAGGAAGGGCTCCTCCAGCAGGTCGGTGAAGTCGACCTTTCCCTCGGGGTCGGACGCGGCCCGCGCCGCCAAGGGGTGTCCGTCCGGCAGCGCGACCAGCCGAGGCTCGCGGGCTACCACCGCATACTGGTAACGATCATCCTCGGGCAGCGGCAGCCAGACGAAGGCGACGTCGCTGGATCCATCCGCCAACCCGGCCGTGGGATCCGCCCAATTGACCTGGCGCAGGACCGGCTGTGCGTCCGGATGCCGGGAGACAAGGCGGGTCCGCAGAGCGGGCAGCAGCCCGCGGCCGGGACTGGTGGACATGCCGATCACCAGGGTGCACCGCTCGGCGGTCTTCGCCTCCTCCACCGCTGCCTCCGCGGCCTGCCAGGCGGCCAGCACCGCGCGGGCGTGCGGCAACAGGGCTTCCCCCACCGCGGTCAACCGCACTGTCCGCCGGTCCCGTTCGAACAGGACCACACCGAGTTGCTTCTCCAGCATCCGTATCTGCTTGCTCAGCGCGGGCTGGGAGACGAACAGCCGCTCGGCGGCGCGGGTGAAGCTCAATTCCTCGGCGACCGAGGTGAAGTAGCGCAGATCACGCCCATGGACGTCCATAACTCATGGCTATCACAAGGGGTCTTGGACGCCGCCCTGGTACCTGGCGAAGGATCGACCCTGTCGACGGAAGAGCCCAGAACGCCAGTTGACGAGGGAGACGAAGATGAGCAAGAACACCAAAGTCTGGCTGGTCACCGGCGCGAGCAGCGGTTTCGGGCGGGCCATCGCGGAGGCCGCGGTCGCCGCCGGCGACACGGTGATCGGCACCGCCCGGCGGACCGAGGCGCTGGACGACCTGGTAGCCGCGTACCCGGACCGCATCGAGGCGATCAGCCTGGATCTCACCGACGGCGAGCGGATCGATGTGGTGGCCGCCGACGTCCTGGCACGCTACGGCAAGGTGGACGTGCTGGTGAACAGCGCCGGCCGCACGCAGGTAGGGGCGTTCGAGGAGACCACCGACCGGGAGCTGCGCGACCTGTTCGAGCTGCACGTGTTCGGCCCTGCGCGTCTGACCCGGGCGCTGCTGCCGCAGATGAGGGAGCGGGGCAGCGGATCGGTCGTGAACATCAGCAGCTTCGGCGGGCAACTGTCCTTCGCCGGGTTCTCCGCGTACAGCGCGACCAAGGCGGCGCTGGAGCAACTGTCGGAGGGCTTGGCCGACGAGGTGGCGCCGTTCGGCATCAAGGTGCTGATCGTGGAGCCCGGCGCGTTCCGTACCAACCTGTTCGGCAAGGGCGCCGCGTACTTCTCCGAGGAGAACCCGGCGTACAGGGAGAAGGTCGGCGCGACCCGGCAGATGGTGCAGGGCAGCGGCGGCAGCCAGCCCGGCGACCCGGCGAAGGCCGCGGCGGCGATCCGGCTGGCTCTGGACGCCGAGAAGACCCCGCTCCGCCTTGCCCTCGGCGCAGACGCGGTCGACTTCCTGACCGCACACCTGGACTCCGTGCGGGCCGAGCTCACCGAGTGGGAGGAGGTCTCCCGGAGGACGGACTTCGACACGGAGTGACAGCCGGGCAGCCGACTGCAGAAGGTCGACAGGCGCCCTACTCCGGTCTCGGTCCTCCACGAGAACACCATGCTGCTGACGGATACTCACCGTCGCGGTAACAGTGCCCATCGCACAATCCCGGCCAACGGGCGATGACCCGCGCAGCCAAGGTTGTCAACGGATCGGGCTCCGTCCACTTCGGACGGGGCTCCGTTCGTCATCTCAGCCAAAATCGAAGGATGCGCGGGGCGAAGGTGCCCTCGGGGCCGTCGGCGCAGCCGACCGACCACACCGTCGACGTGCACGGCACTTCCGCATCGCCCCCACACGATGCGATTCGTCCCAGCCGTGAACGCCTGGAGTTCCTCGTAAGGGTCTCGCTGAAAACCAAGGTCAGCACCGTCCTGGTGATCGTTGATCAGCCCCCCATCGGCGGCCTCCCGCTGACGGTCACTCGGGACAACCGCTACGGGACAACAGCCCGGTGGTCAGGCCTGGGTTCGCTGCGACCGATGAGGGGCTGGGATGGGCCCGTCGGATCATCGCCGCGGGTGAATCCGTCACTGCCGCGGGCGGAGTGGTGGTCGACAGACCGGTCGTCGGGTGCGTTCGACGACTGCTGGGCCGCGTGACCTGAGGGCCGGCCGTCACCGCCTGGAGAAAAGCCGAAGCAGCGCCTGTCCGCCACGCGGCAACGCCGGTAACGTGCCGGCGGTACTCACTTCTGTCCTGCTCACGACACAGCCCGCCCTGATCCTGTACGTGGTGGGCCGTCACCTCTCAGCGGCCGCACCACCGGGTTCGGCAAACGGGCCGTGATGAAGCCTGCCGACGACATGAGGAGTCCGCATGGCAACACCGATCAGCCGTCGCACCATTCTGGCGGTCAGCACGGGCGCCGCCGCCGGCCTGTCCCTGCCCGGCGCCGCCGCGTATGCCGACGACCATGCGACCAACGCTGTGAGATTCACCCTGAACGCCCAGGTGCTCGACGGCGGCGAACAGGTCACCTCGATCACCCTCAACACCGCCCGGCTCGGCCCGATCGACCCGGCCAGCCTGACCACCGCCACCTTCACCGTGCACGCCAAAGCCACCAGCCCGATCCCCATCGCCGACGACGACGCCATCTCCGGCGAGTACGACCTCGACCGCACAGTGACCGCCGTCCGGCTCGACCACCGCGGCAACATCGTCCTCGATCTGAGCCACGCCGAGGGCCAGACCGGCGGCGGCACCCTCGGCTACATCCGGGGCAAGGCCCGCAACGTCATGCTCGACCTCGCCTACGCCATCACTCAGCGCGCCCCGATCGCCTTACGCGATCACCGACCGATCACCATCGAAAGATTCGTGCAGAACCGCCGGCTGTCGGACCCCGAGGTCGACGCGTTCAGCTCCCACGTCTCCGGCTCGGGAATGAAGTACCGGCTGTACTCACCCACCGGCTCCCACGCCTCCCGACGGAGCAAGCACCCACTGATCGTCTGGCTGCACGGCGGAGGTGAGGGCGCCTCACTACCCGACAACTACTACGACAACGAGACCACGCTACGAGCGAACCGCGGCGCACTGGGCTTCGCCACCCCCCGGGCACAGCGCATCTTCGACGGCGCCTACGTCCTCGCCCCGCAAAGCACCTCCGCCTGGATGCAGGACGGCCCCCGCTTCGCCCCCCTCATCCACGAGATCATCGGCGACGTCACGCGCAGGAACCGCGTCGACCACGACCGGATCTACGTCGTCGGCTGCAGCAACGGCGGCTACATGAGCATGAAGATGACCACTGTCTACCCCAACCTGTTCGCCGCCTCTGTGCCTATCTGCGGCGTTGTCACGTCCTTCCCGCCCGGCGGTGCACCGCTGATCCCCGACAGCGAGCTGGCAAGGATCAGCACCCCCAGCTGGCTCGTCACCTCCCGCGACGACACCACCGTGGACCCGCAGGCCAACACCGCCCACGCGCACGACCTCATCCCCGACTCGCTGGTGACGCTCTACGACCACGTCATCTGGAACGGCCACCAGTTCGCCGGCCACTGGTCGTGGATCTACGTCGCCCGCAACGACCCCAGCATCAACGGAACGCACATCTGGCAGTGGATGGCCGCCCAGCATCGGCACTGACGGGAAACCCACGTTCGTCTGCAACGCGATCTTCAGCGGCAACTGACCACCGGGAGGAGCCGGCGCAGGGCAGGTCCGCCTGACGGCCATCGCGCGGTCCAGGGCCTGTTCCTGGGCCGGCGTCGGGACCCGCTTCGACTTCGCCAGGTCGACGGGCACCAGCGTGGTGGGGGAGCCGCGGAATTTGGTCTTCATGGTGGGTGAACCGGGGCGGCTCCAGGCCAGTACGCGGGGCCGTGACAGGATCCCCCTATGTCTACCAACGTCTTCTTCGACATCACCATCGACGGCGCCGCCGCGGGCCGGATCGTCTTCACGCTGTACGACGACGTCGTCCCCAAGACGGCGCAGAACTTCCGTGAACTGGCCACCGGCCAGCACGGCTTCGGATACGAGAACTCGGGCTTCCACCGTGTCATCCCCGACTTCATGCTCCAGGGCGGCGACTTCACCCGCGGCGACGGCACCGGCGGCAAAAGCATCTACGGCCAGAAGTTCGCCGACGAGAACTTCAAACTCAAGCACGACAAGCCGTTCCTGCTGTCCATGGCAAACTCCGGCCCCGACAGCAACGGCTCCCAGTTCTTCATCACCACAGTCCTCACCCCATGGCTCGACGGCAAGCACGTCGTCTTCGGCGAAGTCGTCGAGGGCCAGGACCTGGTGAGGAAGATCGAGTCCCTGGGCTCGCGTTCCGGCGCCACCCGCGCGAAGATCGAGATCGCCACCTCAGGCACCCTGGAGAAGTAGCCCCACCGCCCCGGGCAGCGGAACCGGCTCAACGCAGGCCGTCCGGCCGCGCACCCACCCGCCCAGCCCGGGGCCACCACGGGCTCCCTAGTCGGACGCAACATCGTTGTGCTCGCGTCACCCATCCGCGTGCCGCGGCCGAGCAGCGGGAGCACGCCCGAACGTCGATCGATGCTCAAGAACGCAGGGATCGACCACGTGAGACCACGTGAGCATCCCCCGTCGCCGGCAACATCCACACTGACTTGAGCGTCTTGAAGGTCCAACGGCAAGGCCCCCAAGGCAACGAACCCTCGCCCTCACCACCAACGAGGGTCCAGAGCTGCTGGACGCGGCCGTCAAAGCTCCGCTCATGCCTCCTGGCTGGTCTGCTCGGGCCGATTGTTCCACCGAACCCCCGAGTGCCTCTCCCGACAGTGACTTCGAAATGGCGCAGCCACCGGCAACCGATGCCGCCGCAGCAGTGGACTCCGCGGCGCTCGTCTTCCTGACCCGGATGATCGAGAACGAGGACCTGTCCAGAGTCCGCCGAACGGTAAACCCCTGCCGCTCAGCAAGCGGCGGCACATCCGCCAGCGCCGATCCGTGGAGCGGACGGCTCGGTGGCCGCGGCCACCGCGACTACGACCGACGGACCGGTGGAGACTGTCCGGCTGTTCAAGCTGGCCAAGACCTCCGCCGTCAAGTCCCGCTCCATGGCCATCAGTCGGCTCAAGGCCGTGCTCGTGGCAGAACAGGCGTCGCGGGAGTCGCCGGCCGGGCTGAGCAACCCCAAGCTCGGCCGCCGATGTTCGCAGCTGTAGTCCACGCCGGCCACGGGGCCGTCGGCCGCTTCGCGCCATACGCTCCGGCCGCTGGACCCGGCGCCTCATCCTCGCCAAGGAAGGTGCGCTAGCCGGGGTGGTGAGGTAGGCGGGTTTGAGGGGGCTGGGTGAGTGCTGCTACGGCGGTTGTGACCCTGGTCCTGTGGTCGGGGCCGGTTTTCTGACGGTTCTCCGGTTGCAGCGCCTTGAGTGACCAGGTGGTGGTGTCCCAGCTGATCACGAGTGAGAGGACCATGGCCATGAGTTCCGCTGCGGGGATGTCGGCGCGGACCTTGCCGGCTTGCTGAGCGGCCTCGATGGCGGAGGCCCTCTTGCGGTACTGCTGGACCTCGGCGTCGACGGGCTGCTGGCGTTCCAGTCCCGCCCAGAGGTACAGCCGCCGGATGTGCGGCCACCGTTCCAGTCGGTCGAACAGGTCGCCGGCGTAGTCGGCCAGGGAGCCGTTCTCGAACGAGATCGACTCTGCCAGCTTGATCATGCTGTCGGCGACGACTATGTCGAACAGTTCTTCCTTGGTCCCGAAGTGCACGTAGATCGACCGCTTGTTGGCCGTGGCGGTCTCGGCGATGCGGTCGATCCGGGCGCCGGCCAGACCGTAGGTGGCGAACTCGTCGACCGCCGCCTTCATGAGGCGTCGCTTGGTCTCGGTGGCATCAGGTGGCATGCAGTCATCGTACATAACCATCCAGGTATTTACATGCGGGGTCGACGTGGGCTATGAATATAACCAGTTAGTTACCTACCTGGGAGCAAGCATGGCCCGCACCTGGTTCATCACCGGCACGTCCTCCGGCTTCGGCCGTCACCTCACCGAACAACTGCTCGCACGAGGAGACAGGGTCGCCGCCACCGCACGACGCCCGGAGAGCCTCGACGACCTGGCGGCCCGCCACGGCGAACAACTGTGGCGTTCCCGCCTGGACGTCACCGACACGACCGCGCTACGTGAGGTCGTGGACCGCGCATTCGCCGAACTCGGCCGAATCGACATCGTCGTGTCCAACGCCGGCTACGGGCTCTTCGGCGCCGCCGAAGAACTCACCGACGAGCAGATCGACCGGCAGATCGCGACCAACCTCACGGCGTCGATCCAGCTCACCCGCGCTGCCACCCCGCACCTGCGCCGCCAGGGCGGCGGACGCTACATCCAGATCGCCAGCATCGGCGGCCAGGTCGCCTTCCCTGCCATGAGCCTCTACCACGCCACCAAGTGGGGCATCGAAGGATTCTGGGAGTCGGCCGCCGCCGAGCTCGCACCGTTCGACATCGGCGTGACCCTCGTCGAACCCGGCGTCGCCCGCACCAACTTCGGCACCGGTGGCTCGGTCCTGGGCGCGCCGCTGCCCGAGTACGCCGACGGCCCCTCAGGGCAGTTGCGAGGCGTCCTCTCCGGCGAACTGCCCCCGCTGCCCGCCCCCGGTGACCCCGCCAAGATCGCGGCGGCCATCATCGCCTCCGCCGATCAGGGCAAGGCACCGTTCCGCCTGACGCTGGGCTCCGACGCCTACGCACTGGCAACCGCCGCCCTGCGCAATCGCCTCGAAGCCCTCGAAGCCGGACGCGGCCTCGCCCACTCCACCGACGCCGACGACTTCACCGCCCCCTCCCCCACCGGCCGCTGAAAGGAACCCCCTCATGTTCGACTTCACCGGCAAGACCGTTCTCATCACCGGAGCCTCCGGCGCACTCGGCTCCACACTGTCCGCCCGGTTCTCCAAGGCCGGCGCCAACACCGTCACCGCCGCCCGAACAGGCTCCGACCAGCTCGCCGCCAAGCTCGACGGCCCCTCGCTGGGAGTACGGCTCGACGTCACCAGCGAGTCCGACTGGACCGACGCCATCGCCCAGACCGAAGTCCGCTTCGGCAACGTGGACATACTCATCAACAACGCCGCCTACCTGCGCGTCGGTACCGTGGAGAGCATCCCGCTCGACGAGTTCCAGCTTGTGTTCGACACCAACGTCACCGGCGCCCTGCTCGGCATCCGCGCCGCGGCCCCCTCGATGCGCAAGGCCGGCGGCGGTGCGATCGTCAACATCAACTCCGTCGCGGGCCTTGCGGCCGCTCCCGACCTCGTCGCCTACAGCAGCAGCAAGTGGGCGCTGCGCGGCCTCATGCGCGCAGCCGCCGAGGGACTGGCCCGCGACAACATCCGAGTCAACTCCGTCCACCCCGGCATCATCGAATCCCCCCTCGCCTACGGCCCCGACGGCAACGCGCTGGTCCCCGTCGACGACTTCGCCATCCCCCCGCAACGCCACCCCCGACGAAATCGCCGGCTTCATCCTCTTCGCCGCCTCGGACCAGGCCCGCTTCGCCACCGGCTCCGAGATCATCGCCGACGGCGGCTTCACCCTCGGCCCCCTCACCTGACACACACCCCGACACGACAAGTACCCAACGCTTCCATAGAGTTCCAGACCACGACCGCGGGCTGGGTTCATGGACGTACAGCAGCAGCGGTCTGCCGTTCCTGCCGACCAGATGCCTGACTCGGGGCGCAGGCGCGTGCGGTCCGCCGGCAGCGTCACCGAGGGGCAGGCTGGGCCGCGGCCTCAACTCCCATACCTGCTCGCGAAATTCGGCCCGCAGCATCCCCGCGTCTGCGAGGCAGTCACCTCCCGGAGCGACCACTGCGGCCAGGTGCGGCCCCACGAGCGCACCTGCCCGGGGAGCCGGTGTGCTGGGTCTGTCCAACGCCCCTGCCGACAATGGATGCGTTGATGGGGGGCCGTGCCGACTGCAACAACACGCCACGGCCCCCGCGCCGAACCTACCCGCCCCCGGCCAGAGCTCCTCGGAGTTCGTGGCGCGCCGGCACTGGCAGCGGGGCCTCCTCAGCATCGATCGATCCGGCAGGTCAGTGCAGTGCGTCGAACGCGTAGAGGGTGCCGAGTGCGGCGGCCAGGGTGCCGAGTAGCAGGCGGAGGAACGTATCGGGCATGCGTGGCTGGAGGCGTGCTCCGAGGTAACCGCCGATGAGACCGCCCAGTCCGCAGGCCAGGCCGAGAAACCAGTCGGGGGCGATGCTGCCGCTACGGACCAGGGACAGCAGGGCGTATGTGGAGGCGCCGACCAGGGAAGTGGCGAAGGTCGAGGCGAGCGCGGCGGGGGCGACCTTGGAAACGGGAACACCTCGGCCGACGAGGATGGGGCCGAGGATCGAGCCGCCGCCGATGCCGTAGATGCCACCCATGACCCCGACGGCGAGCGCCAGGGCGGTGATTGTCCGGGGCGCAAGCTCCGGGCGTCGTGTCTCCGGGAGTGCGGGGCGGAGGGTCCGGGTGATGATCCACGTACCGAGCGGCAGCATCAGAGCGGCGACCAGAAGCCGGAAGAGGTTCGGGCCCGGAAGGGCGAACACGCGGATAACCGCTCCGAGGATCACACCGGGCAGGGTGCCCAGCACCATACGGCGCACGAGCGGGCCCTTCAGGGTGCCGTCGCGTCGGTAACGCAGCAGGGCGCCGGGCCCCGCAACCACGTTGTAGAGCAGGTTCGTGGGCGTGACGGCCGGGTTGGGCACGGCGAAGACGCTGAGCTGCACGGGGAGCAGGAACACGGCCCCGGACACTCCGACCGGCGCGGTCACCACGGCTATGAGCATCCCGACGGCAAGGCCGGCCGCTCCCAACTCCCACTCCACCCGATGCCCCCGCGTTGCCTGAGCTTGTCCCGCTTCCGCCTCCCCGCGACAGCGTAGATCGCCCGCATGTCCCCATGGCACGCTCCCGACCTGGGTGATCAAAGCTCGATGGCAGGCTCAATCCTCGCGGTCCGCGACCCACGGGCCTGAGAACCCGCCGATGACACCGGGCGGATGCTCCATGAGCGTCCGCCCGGTGTTGTCAGACGAAGACCCCCGACGCGTCACGCGATGGACCCACAAGGAAAAGGAAGGAGGAACCGCCCTGCAACACCGTTGGACCGTGAACGGCCGATCCCCGGCTGTGCTTCGACGTCACACACGAGCTCACCGATTCCCACCGTCCCGATCGGGCAACGTGCCGGTGCGGGCCACGTCGGCGTACCACCGTGCGCTGGCCTTGGGGATGCGCCTACCGGTCGGGTAGTCGACGTAGACGGCACCGAAGCGCTTGCTGTAGCCGTAACCCCATTCGAAGTTGTCCAGCAGGGACCACAGGAAGTAGCCCCGTACGTCGACGCCGGCCACGATCGCCCGCTGTACGGCCGACAGGTGGCCGCGCAGGTAGGCGATGCGTTCGGGGTCGCTCACCTCGCCCTCCGGATTGACGTAGTCGTCGAACGCGGCCCCATTCTCGGTGATCATCAAAGGCATCGAGGGGAACTCTGCCTTGAGTCGCATCAGCAGGTCGTACAGACCGCTGGGGTCGACCGCCCAGCCCATCGCGGTGGTGCTGCCCTCGGGGCGGTGGAAGGCGACCCGGTCCGCGCCCGGCCAGGGGCTGTGTTCGCTCGCCCCGTGACCGTCGGAGCCGTGGCTCGCCTCGCCGGTGGCGGCCGAGACGAGGGTGGGCGTGTAGTAGTTGACGCCCAGGAAGTCCAGCGGCTGGTGCATCGTGGCGAGGTCGCCGTCCTTCACGAAGGACCAGTCGGTCAGGCCGGCCGTGTCCTGGAGGAGATCCTGCGGGTACGCGCCCTCCAGCAGCGGGCCGGTGAAGACACGGTTGGCCAGCGCGTCGATCCGGCGGACCGCGTCCAGGTCCTCGGCTGCCTCGGTCAGCGCTCGGACGTGATGGATGTTGAGCGTGATGGACGTCCGCGCGCGGGAGGGCAGTTCGGCGCGCAGAGCCAGAACGGCCTTGCCGTGGGCGAGGTTGAGGTGGTGCGCCGCGCGCAGGGCCGCGACCGGGTCGGTGCGCCCGGGAGCATGGACACCGGAGCCGTATCCGAGGAAGGCACTGCACCAGGGCTCGTTGAGGGTGGTCCACGTCTTCACCCGGTCCCCCAGTGCACGGGCCGCCAGGGTCGCGTAGTCGGCGAACCGGTCGCTGGTGATGCGCTCCGGCCAGCCACCGGCGTCCTCCAGCTCCTGCGGCAGGTCCCAGTGGTAGAGCGTGACGACCGGTTCGATGCCCTTCTCCAGCAGGGCATCGGTCAGGGCTCGGTAGAAGTCGAGGCCTTTCTGTACGGCCGGGCCGCGGCCGGTCGGCTGCACCCGCGGCCATGACAGGGAGAACCGGTAGGCGCTCACGCCGAGGTCGGCCATGATCGCCACGTCCTCGCGCCAGCGGTGGTAGTGGTCGGTGGCCACGTCACCGGTGTCGCCGTTGCGCACCCTGCCGGGCGTGTGCGAGTAGGTGTCCCAGATGGAGGGGGTGCGTCCGTCGACGGAGGCGGCACCCTCGATCTGGTACGCGGCGGTCGCCGTGCCCCAGGTGAATCCCTGAGGGAATCGGATGGAGTCGGTGGTTCCCGGGGCGGGCGCGACACGTCGGGTAACGGTGGTCACGTGAGTCCTTCCAAAGGTACTTCGGGGTGGGAGGGCGGAGCGGGGTGGCGGGTACCGGAGGGGCACGGCAGCAGGGAGACGGCGGGGCGCTCATCCCTTGACCGCTCCCTGCATGATTCCGCCGACGATCTGACGGCCGAAGACGATGAACATGACGAGCAGTGGCAGCGTGCCGAGCAGGGCGCCCGCCATGATCAGCGACTGGTCGCGTATGTATCCCGCGCTCAGCTGGGTGAGTGCGACGGGCACCGTCGGGTTGGACATGTCGAGGACGATGAACGGCCAGAAGAAGTCGTTCCAGGCGTGCACGAACGTGATCATGAACAGGACGGCCATGGGCGGCCGGGCGATCGGCAGCACGATGCTCCAGAAGATGCGCAGGGAGTGCGCACCGTCCACGCGGCCGGCCTCGACGAGTTCGTCGGGCAGCGCCTCGCTGAGGTACTGCCGCATGAAGAACACCCCGACGGCGCTGACGAGCGTGGGGAAGATGACGGCGGGCAGCTGCTGGCCCCAGCCCAGTTCCGTCATCATCATGAACAGCGGTACGACGCCGAGTTGAGGCGGCACCAGCATCGTGCCGATCACGAGCATGAGCAGGATGTTGCGGCCCTTGAAGCGGAGTTTCGCGAAGGCGAAGCCGGCCAGGGTGGCGAACAGCACCGTGGACAGGGCGATCACGCCGGCCACGATCAGGCTGTTGAGCATGGCCTTGCCCAGCGCGGCGTCCTGCCAGGCCTTGCCGAGGTTCTCCAGGAGATGGGGTCCCGGCAGGAACGGCGGAGGCGTCTGGGTGACGCGCGTGTTGTCGGTCGACGCCGCCACCATGGTCCAGTAGAGCGGGAAGAGCGAGAACAGCGCCGCGATCCCCAGCAGGATGTAGGCGACGGGACCCGCGTGGTGCTGACGTCCGGCACCCGGGTGCCGGAACAGTCGTCGGCTCCGCCGGGCGGGCGGGGTGTCCTTCCGCGCCTTTTGCGCGGTGCCGGAGCGTGCGTCCGGTGTCTGGACCGGGATGCTGTCAGTGGTCATGGAGATCTCCCGGTCAGCCCTTGCGCGCGGTGACGCGCGTGACAAGTCGTTGGACGACGAACACCACGATGAGCAGCAGGAACATCGCCCAGGCGACCGTGGCGGCCCGGCCCATCTGATAGTTCTTCCAGCCCTCCTCGTACAGCAGCAGTCCCAGCGTCTGGTACTGGTTGTCCGCTCCCCCGGTGATGCCGTTCGGGCCCTGGCCGAAGATCAGGGGCTCGCCGAAGAGCTGAGTGGCGCCGATCGTGGACAGGACGATGGTGAACACGATGGTGGAGCGGATGCCGGGGATGGTGACCGTCAGGAACTGTTGCCACCGCGAGGCGCCGTCGATGGCCGCGGCTTCATAGCGGTCGCGTGGGATCGCCTGCATCGCCGCGAGGTAGAGCAGGGCGTTGTAGCCGGTCCAGCGCCAGATGACAATCGTGGAAATGGCCGTCTGCGCGGCCCACTTGTTGTTCTCCCAGTCGACGTTGTCGACGCCGACCAGGCTCAACATCCAGTTGATCATGCCGAAGTCGCGCTCGAAGAGCATCGTGAACACCAGGGCCGCGGCACCCACCGACGTGGCGTACGGCGTGAGGGCGGCGACGCGGAAGAACGTCGAGCCACGCAGCCGGTAGTTGAGCAGGTGCGCCAGCCCCAGCGCCATCAACAGCTGCGGCACGGTCGACAGGACACCGATGGTGAACGTGTTGAGCAGTGCGTTCCAGAAACGGTCGTCTTCCCACAGGGCCGTGTAGTTGTCGAAGCCGACCCACTCCATGAGGTTCAGGGTCGACAGTTCGACGCGGTGCAGGGAGATCCACGAGGTGTAGACGAGCGGGTAGAAGCTGAAGGCGGCGAAGACGACGAAGAACGGGGCGACGAAGGCGTACGGGGCGCCGCGCACGTCGAGACGGTGCAGCAGCGTACTGCGCCGCTGATGCTCCGCGCCGGTGCCGGACCCGGCCGGCGGGGCGGCACCGGGCGCACCGTCTGGGGTTGTCGGGGTGGAGATGGCCACCGGAAGGCGTCCTTCCTGGAGGGTGACGGGGAGGGCAGGGGCCCGGCGGCCCACTTGGGGCCGTGCGTGGGACGCCGGGCTGCTGCGGAGGTGGGCGACGGGGCCCGAGGTCAGCCGGCGGCCTTCTCGATGCGCTTGTCCGTGGTCTTCCATGCCTCGTTCGGGCTCTTGTTCTGCGCCTCGATCAAGGTCAGGCCCTGCGAGAAGATGTCCTTGATGGTGCCGTCCTTGCGGCCGAGCACCTGCTCATCCGGGATCTCCTGGGCCGCGGCGCTGAAGATCTTCCCGATGGGCGCGCCGCTGAAGTAGTCGGACTTGGCGTCGACCACTTCGGGCATCCCCAGCGCGGTCTGCGACGAGGGGAAGTTGCCGATCTCCTTGAAGAGGTAGGCCTGCTGCTCAGGGGCGGTGAGCCAGGCGACGAGCTCCTGCGCCTCCTTCTTCACAGGGCTCTTCTCCATCACGCCGAGGAACGCTCCGCCCCAGTTGGCGCCCTTCGGCGCTTTGGCGACGTCCCACTTGCCCTTGTTCTTGGGGCCCGCCTTCTCGCTGATGTGCGCGAGCATCCACGCCGGGCAGACGGTGCTGGCGAAGGTGCTGTTGGCCAGGCCGGGGTCCCAGCCGGGCTGGAACTGACGGAGCTTGGCGGTCAGATCGGACGTGGCCGCCTCGGAGGCCAGCTTCCACGCGTCCTTCACGACAGGGTTGGTGGCGTAGATGAGCTCGCCGTCCTTGTCGTAGAACTGCTGGGAGTTGCCGTAGATCATGGCGTTGAACAGCCCGCTGGAGCTGTCCATGAAGGCGACCTTGTCGTCCTTCGACTTCTGCTTGAACTCCTTGCCCGCGTCGACGTACTTCGACCAGTCGCCCTCCCACAGCTTGGCGACCTCGTCGCGGTCGGTGGGCAGGCCGGCCTGCTCGAAAAGGTCCTTGCGATAGCAGACCGCCATCGGACCGATGTCGGTCCCCAGGCCGATGACCTTCTTGTCCGCGGTGGTGACCTGGCTCTGCTTCCACGGCAGGAAGTGGTCCGTCCCGGCCACGCCGGACAGATCGACGAACTTGTCCTTCTGCGTGTCCGACAGTTCCTTGGCCCGACCAATCTCTATGCCCTGGATGTCCTTCAGCCCGCTGCCGGCGGCCAAGTGGGTCTGCAGGGCGGTGTAGTAGGTCTGCTCGTCACCCGCGACGTCCGCCTTGATGACGACGTTCGGGTGCTCCTTCATGTACTTGTCGAGCAGGCCGGTCTCCTTGAAGCCCATGACGCCGAACAGCCCCATGGTGATGGTGACCTTGCCGTCCTTCTTCCCCCCACCGGTCCCCCCGCTGTCACTGCTTCCGCAGCCCACGACCAGGCCGAGAGCCGACACAGCCGATATGGCGGCCACGGCTCGTGTACGCAACTTCCTTCGGGCCTTGCCCATTCAGTCCTCCTAGCGGCGGCGCTGACGCACCGGAGTTCGGGCCCCACGGTCCGCTCCGTAGGTCCCGATTTGTCCCAGTGGGTACGTTCCCAAATGGCGATGGGAACGTGCCCACTCAGAGGCCCGAAGCGTGGCCGCCGCAAAAGGGTCCTGTCAAGAAGTTGAAGCAACTTCGTTGCCGGAAGATGTCGCACCCCTACGCCCCGACCCGCCTGACGCTGTTGGCGGGTCTGGCACAATGCGCTGGTGGAAGCCGTTCGGGCGCCGCGCAAGCGAGGAGGCGACATGGGGGGCAGCCAACGCCCGACCATCAAGACCGTGGCCGCGCGCGCCGGAGTCGGACGTACCACGGTTTCACGAGTCATCAACGGCTCGGAGCTCGTCAGCGACAAGGCCAAGGCCGCCGTGCTCGCCGCCATCGCCGAGCTCAACTACGTTCCGAACTCGGTTGCCCGGGGGCTCGTGACGAGCCGGACGAACTCCGTGGCCCTCGTGATTCCCGAGTCGGAGAGCAGACTGGGCTCCGAGCCCTACTTCTCGGCGGTCATCCGCGGGGTCAGCACCGCGCTCGCCAAGACCCGCACACAGCTCCAACTGGTCCTCGTACGCGACCAGGCCGAGCGGGACCAGCTCACCGAGTCGGTGGCGGAGCGGCGGGTCGACGGAGTACTCCTGGTCTCGGTGCACGAGCACGACCCGCTGCCCGGTCTGCTGGAGGACATGGGCCTGCCCACGGTGCTCGCCGGGCGCCGCTCCCCCGCCGAGTCGCTCAGCCATGTGCACTCCGACAACGCGGGCGGAGCCGCTGCGGCCGTCAGGCACCTCCTCGCTCGCGGGCGGCGGACCATCACGACGATCAGCGGCCCCCTCGACATGGACGTGGCGCGCAGCCGGCTCCAGGGTTGGCGCGAGGCCCTCGAGAAGGCGGGCCACGAAGCCACTGAGCACCTCGTGGTCTCGGCCGACTTCACCGAGGAGGGCGGCGAGACCGCGATGCGTTCACTCCTTGAACAACTTCCGACGCTCGACGCCGTGTTCGTCGCCTCGGACGTCATGGCAGCAGGGGCGCTGGCGGAGTTGCGCAGGCAGGGGCGCAGTGTCCCCGGCGATGTGGCGGTGGTCGGATTCGACGACTCCATCATCGCCCGGCACAGCAACCCGCCCCTCACCAGCGTGCGTCAGCCCATCGAGGAGATCGGCAACACGATCGCCCGCATCCTCCTGGAAGAGATCAACAATCCCGAAGAGCCGCGTCAGCACGTCGTTCTTCCCACCGAACTCGTCGTGCGCGAATCGTCGTGACTGTGGGTCAACTTCCCGGTCCCGTCCATACGTTCGGCGAGCCGCTGCCGATCTCGGTCCCCGGGCGCCGCGCACCCGTACGCTCGGAATCAGCGAGGTTCCCGGCTTGGGTCGGTTGCCGGCAGGACCAGGCGGAAGGTGCAGCCACGGCCGGGGGTCGTTTCGAGTTCGAGGCGGCCGCCGTGCCCCGCAACGATGGCCGCGGCAATGGCGAGTCCGACGCCGCTGCCAAACTTGCGGTTATCGCGTTGCGGTGGCCAGTGCCGCGCGGATGGCGTCCTCTCCGACCGGCCAGCCCTTCTCGTTCGAGAAGGGCCCGTACGGGGTCCCCCACACCGGCGTGCCCGTCGCCTGCCGCCAGCTATCGGCCAGCGGTCCCGCGTCCACCACGCTGTACCCGATGGATTCGATGAATTCGGTCACCGCCGCCTTCGCCGGCGCGGAGTCCCCGGCGCTCGGGAGGTAGGAGCGGTCGGCCGCCCCCGCCGGGCGGGCGAGTGACAGCAGGTGCTTGAAGAAGATGTTGTTGAACGCTTTCACGACCATGGCGTCCGGGAGGTACCGCAGCAGCAGTTCGCTCGAGGTGAGCGACTTACTGTCGAGCTCGGGAATGTGCCCGTCACGCTCGGGGCCGTAGTTGCACGTGTCGATGACCGTCTTCCCGGCCAGTGACACGGCGGGCAAATCGGGGAATGCCTTGACCGGCACCGTGACCACGACGATGTCACCGGCCTCCGCGGCCTCCCTGCTCGTCGCCGCCGACGCCCGCGGCCCCAGTTCCGCGGCCGTGTCCGCGAGCGTTTCGGGACCGCGCGAGTTGCTGAGCACGACCTGGTGCCCGGCCTCGATGGCGAGCCGCGCGACGGTACTGCCGATGTATCCGCTTCCTATCAATCCCACAGTCGTCATATTCTCAGCGTCCCTCCAGAAGATCCGAACCCTTGCCGTTTGCCGGACTCGTTGCGATTCGAGTCCCTGCCGTCAACTGGCGGAGAAGTAATGGCCGTTGTCCAAATCGGCGAGCAGGCCGGGCTGAGCGGGTGCCCAGCCGAGGGTCCGGCGAGTGATGAGGTTGGACGCCGGGTAGCTCTGCGTGACTATGTTCGCGAGGAACCCAAAATATCCCGGCACCATCAGTACGTCCGCGGGAATGCTCACGGCGGGCAGGCCCAGACGGCTGCCAATGGCCTCGGCGATCTCGCGGAGCGGAATGCCCTCGTCCCCGACCGCGTGCCAGTATTTGCCCGCCGGCCCCTTTTCCAGCGCCAAGCGGAACAAGGAGGCGACATCGCGGACGTGCACGGCGTTCCACAGGTTCGCGCCGTCTCCGGGGTAGCCGACGAAACCCTTCTCCTTCGCGAGCGCGATCAGCGTGGGGAGAAAGCCGGCACGATCGGTCGTGCTGTGCGCGATGTTGGCAATCCGCACGACCGAAGACCGCACTCCCCGCTCGGCGAGGCCGACTACGGCGCTTTCCACGACGTTACGAACCCGCAGGGTGCCCTTGTACTCATCGCCGCCGGGAAGGGCCGGGTCTTCCTCGGTGGCCGGCCGGCCCAGGTTCCCCGGCGAGCCTATGCTCCCCGCCGTGACCAGCGGCTTTCCGGTTCCCGACAGTGCCTCGCCGTACGCGAGCATGATCGGGAGCTCCGCGGCGGCCACGGCGTCGATCCCGCCGGACGGAAGCAGGTCCTGCCTGTGCGCGACGTGGATGACGCCGTCGGAATCCGCGGCCGCCTCCTTGAGCCCGTCGAGATCCTCGATGTCGCCGCGACGCACCTTCGCGCCGAGTGCGGACAGCGCCGCCGCGGCCGTGTCCGACCGGGCCAAGCCGGTGACCTCGTGCCCGGCGGCGACGAGTTCGGGGATGATGTACGAACCGGAATGGCCGGTCCCGCCAGTGACGAAAACGCGCACGCTACTGCTCCTTGTGAATGATGTGGCGCGAGAAGTGGTGGTGCGGGTGCGCTCAGCTGAGAACGCTGACGCCGAGGAAGAAGTTGGTGTGCTTGACGGAGTGGGCGACAAGGCCTAGCTGCATCAGGCCGACGTTCTCCAGGGCCCGCGCCATTGCCAGCTCCCCGGTGTCCATCGGGCGCAGTCCCAGGCTCTCGATGAACGCCGACACGCGCGCCTTTGCCCGCGCGTCGTCGCCGGCGATGAACACGTCCAATGGGCGACCTTCGGCCGGGCCGGCCGCCAGAACATGGGAGAACAGGGTGTTGAACGCCTTGACGACATGTGCGCCGGCGGGGGCGGCCTTGGCGATCTCCTGCGCGCCGGAACTGCCCTCGGGGGTGACGAAGCCCTTGAAATCGGGGGCGACGGGGTTGGTGATGTCGATGATGACCTTGCCGTGCAGTGCGTCCCCGTACTCGCTGACCACCGCCGCCGCGTTGGCGTACGGCACGGCGAGGACAACGATGTCCCCGGCCGGGGCGGCGCCGACCGTCCCGACAGTGGCGCCGCCGAGCGCGGCAGCCACTTCCTTGGCCTTGGCCGGGTCGCGGCCGATGATCTCGACGGCATTGCCGCCGGCGAGCGCGCGGCCGGCCAGGGCGCCGGCCATGTTCCCCAGGCCGATAACGCTGATGCTGCTCATTGGTGCGCCTGCTTTCTGGAGCTGGATAGGACGCCATGCCCACCCCGTCGTTGTTGACGGTTGTGCCGTCGACGCAGTCGAATAACGGGACGGACGGCGCTCAATTCCTGATGTGCTCATTCTGGGCCTGGGCCCTGCTATCAAGTTCCGATGTCGAATTCTTATGCCGAATTCACTTCTCCCCCCGTTAGGTACTTATTCAGGTTGCCATTGGCCTGAGTGGAGTGTCCAAGACCTCTTTCAGTCGCGGTGATACCCTCAAGGCATCACCGGACCGGGAGGCGCCATGGATCTGGACCTGCGCAAACTGCGTTACTTCGTCGCCGTGGCCGACCGGTTGCACTTCGGCCGCGCCGCCGATGAGCTGCATATCGCGCAGCCGGTGCTCAGCCGACAGATCCGCGCGCTCGAGCAGGATCTCGGCGCCTCGTTGTTCACCAGGGATCGCCACGGCGTAGCGCTGACCGACGCGGGCCGACAACTGCTGGACGACGCCGGTCCGCTGCTCGCCTCCGCGCACGCGGTCCGCCGCCGGGTGTCCGTGGCCGCCCGCGGCAGCCGGCGGCTGACGGTCGGTTTCCGGGCCGGCATCCCGGTCATCCCGGCGGCGCAGGCGTTCGAGGCCCGGCACCCGGACGTGGTCGTCGACGTGCAGCGGATCGAATGGGACGACCAGGCCCCGATGCTGCTCGACGGCCGCATCGACGTCGGCTATGTGCGGCTGCCCATCGACGAGGCCGGCCTGCACGTCACCCCGCTGTACACCGAGCCGCGGGTGGCGGTCCTGCCCGCCGGCCACCGGTTGGCCGGCAAGGAGGAGGTCACCGAGGCCGACCTGGCCGGCGAACCTCTGGTCTGGCATGCCGACCCGAGCACGCAGCCCACCAGGCGCCCGCACCCAAACGCCGGATACCTGGTGCGCGGGGTGGACGAGACGCTCGAGCATGTCGCGGCCGGCCGGGGCATCTCGTTCCTGGCCCGTTCGGCGACCGTGTTCTACTCACATCCGGACGTCATCTATGTGCCCATCCCTGATCTGGCGCCGGACCAGGTGTGCCTCGCTGTGGCGGCTTCGCGCACCTCGCCGTTGGTCGATGACTTCTTGACCGCGGCGCAGGCGACGGCCCAGATCACGGCAGAATGTGGGAACTATGAAATGTGGCAGCTTGGAGGCGAAGCCGCTGCAAAGCACGGCTGAGCAGTCCGACTGACAACAGCAGCGCCGACAGGGCGCACGCGGTCACGGCGATGGCGAAGGCATCGAGCTCGGGGCGGAGGCCATGTTGGCGCACAGTGTGTGACCACAGTGCGGGGCCGGTGGTGCCGTTGCGGACTGCCAGACGGCGCCCGGCCGCATCGATCTCAGCAGCCAACTCGGCTACGTACTGGTTGACTTACGCTTCCAGCGCGGCGGCGAGCATCAGACAGGCAGCGGGCACGTCGCGCCGGGTGTCCTCGCGAAGCTCGTACGCCATGGCCTTGCGCACTCCGAAGTCGCCGTTGTAGACGATTCCGTCGCCGGGCGGTGTCCGGCCGTCGCGATGCGTCCCGCGGCCGCAAAGTCGGGCTCGCCAGGGAGATCCTGACGGGCCGTCGCGACGGCGGGCAGAACCTGGAAGGCGAACCCGGCCACGGCGCCGGTCACCAGCACCCCGCTTCCACCACCCGCCCCAGGCGGCCCGTCAGCCCCGCGAAGGTCAGCACATCCGCGCACCGGACCGCACCGGCCGCCGCGAGCAGCAGCCAGGCGGGGACGGTGAACAGCAGATACCTGGGCAGAAAGAGATGGAACAGGTCGGACGTGAGGAATGTCAGAACCGGGCGCTCGCCTCCGACTGCGGCTGCCAGAGGGCCAGCCGGCGTACGTCGGGCGGACGAAGGGGCCGGGGCGGTTTCAGGCCAGTACGCGGGGCCGTGACAGGATCCCCCTATGTCTACCAACGTCTTCTTCGACATCACCATCGACGGCGCCGCCGCGGGCCGGATCGTCTTCACGCTGTACGACGACGTCGTCCCCAAGACGGCACAGAACTTCCGTGAACTGGCCACCGGCCAGCACGGCTTCGGATACGAGAACTCGGGCTTCCACCGTGTCATCCCCGACTTCATGCTCCAGGGCGGCGACTTCACCCGCGGCGACGGCACCGGCGGCAAAAGCATCTACGGCCAGAAGTTCGCCGACGAGAACTTCAAACTCAAGCACGACAAGCCGTTCCTGCTGTCCATGGCAAACTCCGGCCCCGACAGCAACGGCTCCCAGTTCTTCATCACCACAGTCCTCACCCCATGGCTCGACGGCAAACACGTCGTCTTCGGCGAAGTCATCGAGGGCCAGGACCTGGTGAGGAAGATCGAATCCCTCGGCTCGCGTTCCGGCGCCACCCGCGCAAAAATCGAGATCGCCACCTCAGGCACCCTGGAGAAGTAGCCCCACCGCCCCGGGCAGCGGAACCGGCTCAACGCAGGCCGTCCGGCTGCACACCCACCCGCCCGCCCAGCCCGGGGCCACAGCAGAGCCTGGGGAACCGCTCGGAACGGGGGCGCACCCCCGAGCTACCAGGAGGCCCTGATCCCTCGTCAAGGGCGTTCCAGGGAGCGGTCGTTCCCTGACGTTCGGGTGCCGGACCGCGACACCTCGTGGCTGCCGGGCGGGCAACGCCTCGCTTTGGACAGGGTGCGCGGTTCTGGTGCTCATGGTGGTGGCGGTCAGGGGGGCGACGCGCGGACCCCACTGGGAGCCGTGGAAGAACTGGTCTGGAACAGCCTGAACGCTGATGCCACTGAAGTGCATGTCGAGTCGGAACTCAATGAGGGCTTCTCGGCAACGTGGCGGTTGCGATCTGCGGCGGGGTGCGGGTGCCCGCTCGCGGCCTAGTTCTGCGGAGCCAGGGTGCGTAGGACGCAGAACTCGTTGTCCTCAGGATCTGCCATGACCACCCAGTTTCGGTCTGAGCCCTGGACCACATCCGTCTTGGTGGCGCCGAGGCCGAGCAGTCTGGTCACCTCGTCCTCGGTGCTGCCGTCTATCGGGCTGACGTCGAGATGAAGCCGGTTCGTCACTGTCTTGCCCTCAGGCACCTGGATGAACAGCAGGGTGGGCGGCATCTGGCGGGCCCGAACATCCTCGACGGTCGGCACCCAGGAGCCGATCTCGACCTTGCCCTCACTCCGGTCGATCACCTTGAAGTCCAGGACCTCGCACCAGAAGGCCGCGAGCCTCTCCGGACCATGGCAGTCAACGGCCAACTCGGTGAACCTACTTGTCACGACTCTCCCAGATAGTGCGGACGGGGCTCAGAGTATTGGCTGTGCCGTCCGTCCGACAGATCCGAGATCGTCCTGGCTGACCAGGGACATCAGACGGGCTTGACCCGGCATCAGATACACGAGAAGCCCCTTGTGGGAACTGGTCTGCGAACGACAGGTTCCGGGTGGCCCGGCCAGGACTTCGCGAAGGCGCAGCGGCTGGCACCTGGTCGACCGGCGACTGCTCGGTACGTGGGCAGCGGGTTCACAGCCGCTGCCGGGCAGGGCCCGGGTGGTCGCGAACAATCCGGCGGCGAGGGGGAGTTCGTGGACGTGCAGATGTGAGGCGCACCGGTCGGTGTGATGCGGAGCGCCTACACCCAGGGCTGAGCAAGGGCACGGCGGGCCGCATCCGGATCAGCTCAACAGTTTGCCGCCGGGCTGGTCGAGCTGACACTGCATCTGGGCGCCCTGCGGGATGGGTTCCACGTTCGCGGACGGGTCACGCTCCCCGTTCCCTCCACGCACGTCCCCACCATCCGCCCGCCGAGGGCAACGCAGGACGGCCTGAAGCCGACGTCCAGGTGAACCCGCAACCCGGACAAAACCGTCTCCTGCCACAGCCGCGTAACAGGGGCCGCACAGATACAACTCCCGCCTCACCTCACCGGTCGCACCTGATGTGTCGCACATGTGCGCCACGGCGGAACCGGTGCTGCCGGGCGCAACTCCTCACGTCCCGACCCAAGTTGGAGTTGACCCGTGCCCAGAACGTCCTTGCCGACGCGGCTTGCCGCCACCGCCGCGCTCCTGCTCGCCGCAGGCACCCTGTCCGCGCCCGCCGCCTCGGCGAAGCCCTCGGACGCCGCCCCCGGCGACGCCTACATGCTGACCGTGAGCACCAACCCGACCAGCACCGACTACGACAACCGCCGCGTCGACGTCACCGGCACGGTCACCAAGGCCGACGGCACCCCGGCGCCGAACATCCCCGTCACCATCCAGGAGGTCGTCCGCTTCACCACGTGGAATCCGTGGGGCGACCCGATCGACCCCACCTACTACGAGCCGCGCGACCTGGGCAAGCCGGTCACCGACGCCAACGGGAAGTTCACCATCCCCGACGTCGACATCGACCACGTGACCGGCAGCAGCCTGCTCAACGTCCAGCACGAAGTGCAGATCACGGCCCTCTACGACGAGGACGGCGACCTCAACACCCCGCAGGACGGCTACTACGCGGACACCACCGTGGCCGCCGACGCCAAGTCCAGCTCCGTCACCTACAAGGTCAACAAGAAGAAGGTGAAGGCGGGCGACATCCTCACCGTCCAGGGCAAGGTCACCCTCCCCAAGGGCGTCGAACCCCAGGGCACCGAGGTCTTCCTGCAGACGTACTGGGAGCAGGAGTACGACGTGAAGACCACCTCAGAGGACGACGGCTTCTTCGTGATGTCCGTGCGCGTCTCGGGCTACGACGACACATTCGAGCTGCGCACCGCTCCGACGGACCTCTACGTGGCGGGCGCGCACCAGCCGCTCCCGGTCACGAACACCTCCCTCCCCCGCACGTAGCCCTACAGACGACGGCCCTTCGGGCCCAAGAGAGCCGTAGTCCCCGGAATGAGGGGCCTGCAGACCCGGCGCAGGGGGCACGCCCACACAAGCGAGGGTGCCCCCTGCGCACTCGGCGAACCGGTTCACCGGCCGCGCAGCGTCGCGCTGATGGTCCTTGCCGTGTGCTGAACGACGCCTGCGAGCCGGTCCAGGCTGTGAGCCGGATCCGTCACGAGGCACAACGACGCCAGCGGGACACCCCCAGGGCCGTGCAACAGCGCCGCCACACAACACACACCCGCCACCAGCTCCTCCCGGTCGAAGGCAACCCCCCGGTCCCGGATCGCCGCCGCCTCCCGATGCCAGGACGCGGGCAGCGGACCCAGGGGAAGCTGAGGACTCGCCCCGGCCACCAGCACCTTGCCGGCCGCGGTGAACCATGGCCAGGCCATGTCGTTGAGCAAGGGTCCGAACACCTCATCGGTCTCGCAGGCCGTCCAGTCCAGGACCAGCGTCTGGCCTTCCCGCAACACACTGAGCCCCACCACCGCACCTGTGGCGCGCGCCAGGCGACGCGCCGGCTCCCGCGCGGCGGATCGGAGCCCGGGATGCGGTTGCCACCCCTGCCCGAGCCGGAACAGCCGCGGGCCCATCCGGTACCCCCCACGGCATCGCTCCACGGCACCCAGCTCGACCAGTTGTTCCAGCAGCCGGTACGCGGTCGTCTTCGGCAGCCCGCACTTCGACGCCAGCTTGGTCAGTCCGGCCTCTCCGGCCCGCTCCACCGCTCCCAGCAGCTCGAAGGCACCCTCCAGTACGCTCCGCCCACTGCCGTCCGGCGAAGACGGCGACTGGACAGCGACGTACCCCGACCCGGGTTCGGACGGCCGATCCAGCTGCCGCACCGATAACTCACCCATCTCCATTGCTGTCGCCCCCCGTTGTTCGTTCAAGCCCATCTCCCCCAATACCGCCTCGCGCGCGGCCGCCGAGCGGACGGCCCCCGCCGCCCGTGCTCGAACCGGCCGTTCTCCGTCCCGGCACGGCTGCCGCCCCACCGGCTCGTCAACCTGCGCCTGGACACCGACTGTGCATATTCAGACTGAAGTCCGGGTGTGGGTCGGGACGTTGTCGATAGGTTGTCGCCCAGCACCGGCATGTGCGCAACAGGTGAAGCAAATCTGCACAGGGGGTGCGGGCGTCGTGGTGGAATTGCGACTTCTCGGTCCGGTGGAACTGTCGGTACGGGGCCGCACGGCGGAGGTCGGACCCCCACAACGCCGGGCCGTGCTGGCGGCGCTGGCCGTGGACACCGGCCGGCCTGTAGCGGCCGACGTACTGGTCAAACGGGTCTGGGGGACGGATCCGCCCGACGGGGCACGGCGCGCGCTGCATGCCCACATCGCCCGGATCCGCAGGCTGTGCGAGGAGACCGGTGACGCGGGGGACGTCCGGTTACGACTGGTGCGCCGGTCGGGAGGATACGTTCTGGAGGCCCGCCCGGACCGCGTGGACGTACATCGGTTCCGGCAACTGGTCGGCCGGGCCAGAGCGGCGGGGCGTGCGGACGAGGCGCGGGCGGCGGCCCTGCTGCGCGAGGCGCTCGGCCTGTGGCGCGGGGAGCCACTGGCCGGACTGGGCGGGCAGTGGGCTGCGCGTGTGCGCGAGGCATGGCGGCGGCAACGCGTGGACGCTGTCGTCGGATGGGCCCACCTGGAGTCGCGCGTCGGCGATCCCGTCACCGTGGTCGGCCCACTGACCGAACTGCTCGGCGAGTATCCCCTGGTGGAACCCCTGACCGAGGCGCTGATGCAGGCGCTGCACGCCGCCGGACGCGGCGCTGAGGCGCTGGACTGCTACGCGACCCTCCGGCAACGGCTCGCGGAGGAACTGGGCGCCGACCCCGGCTCAGGTTTGCGGGAGGTGCACGAGGCGATCCTGCGCGGAGACCTGCCCGGACCTTCCCCATGGCCGGCGCCCCGGGTACCGGCCGCCTCAGCTCCCACCGCCTCTCCCCCGCCGCGGCCGCCGTCGTCGACAACACCGTGGCCCGCCGGGACCCCCGTACAACTGCCCATGGGCGTACGCGGATTCACCGGCCGCGGTGAGGAGCTCGCTCGGCTCGAGGAGATCCTCGCCTCGGAGGCGGACCAGCCGTCTGCCGTGGTGATCTCGGCCGTGTCCGGCACTGCGGGGGTGGGCAAGACCGCGCTGGCCGTCCACTGGGCTCACCGGGCTCAAAAGGCCTTTCCCGACGGGCAGTTGTACGTGAATCTGCGCGGGTTCGATCCGGGCGGATCGGTGGTGAGTCCGGCGGAGGCCGTGCGGGGGTTCCTGGACGCCTTCGGGGTACCGGTGTCCCGTGTCCCGGCCGGTCTGGAAGCGCAGACCGGGCTGTACCGCAGCCTGCTGGCGGGACGGCGGATGCTGGTGGTGCTGGACAACGCCCGCGATGCCGAGCAGGTCCGTCCGCTGCTGCCCGGGGCACCCGGGTGTCTGACCCTGGTCACCAGCCGGAGATCGCTGACCGGGCTGGCCGCAGCCGAAGGGGCCCATCTGCTGACCGTCGGCCTGCTCGGTCCCGATGAGGCCCGGGAACTGCTGATCGGCCGGCTGGGCGCGGACCGGGTGGAGACCGAACCCGCCGCCGTACGGGAGATCGTCGGCCGGTGTGCCGGGCTCCCGCTCGCTCTGGCGATCGTCGCCGCCCGCGCCGCCGCCCAGCCGACCCTCCCACTCGCCGCGCTCGCCGAGGAACTGCGCGGGGCCGACGGCCGCCTGGACGCCCTGGACGGCGGGGAGGCGGCCAGTGAGGTGCGGGCGGTGTTCTCCTGGTCCTACCGCGCTCTCGGCACCGACGCCGCCCGGCTCTTCCGATTACTGGGCCTGCATCCCGGACCCGACGCCGCGCTGCCGGCCGTCGCCGCCCTGGCCGACGTACCGACGGCACGCGTCCGTGTCCTGCTGGCCGAGCTGGTCCGCGGACACCTGCTCACCGAACACGCCCCGGGCCGGTACACCTTCCACGACCTGCTAAGCGCGTACGCGGCCGAGCTGGTCGCCACGTACGACAGTGACGACGTCCGGCACGCCGCCGCACACAGGATGCTCGACCACTACCTGCACACCGCCCACAGGGCCGATGTTCTACTGACTCCCCGGCCCAACCCGGCCCCCTTGCCGCCCGCCCGGCCGGGCGCCGCCCCCGAGGGGCTGTCGGACCACCGGCAGGCGCAGGCCTGGTTCACCGCCGAGCACCCCGTGCTCCTCTCCGCCGTGGAACAGGCACCCGCCGCCGGCTTCGACGAACACACCTGGCGGCTCGCCTCGGCGCTCACCACGTTCCTCGACCGGCACGGGTACTGGAGGGCACTGACCACCGTCCACACCGTCGCCCTGGAGGCCGCGCTGCGCCAGGGCGACAAGGCAGGACAGGCCGACGCCCACCGAGGGCTCGGGCTCGCCCAGGACCGGCTGGACCGTCCCGACGACGCCCGCGCCCACTACCTGCTCGCGCTGGGCCTGTTCGGCGAACTCGGCAGCCACGCCGGGCAGGCCCGCATCCACCAGCACCTGTCCCGGATGTCCGAGGCCCTGGGCCACCACCAGCAGGCACTCGGCCACGCCCGCCACAGCCTCACCCACCACCGTGCAGCCGACGACCGGGCCGGACAGTCCGCCGCCCTCAACCACATCGGCTGGATCCTCGCCCAACTCGGCCACCACGACGAGGCCTTCGCGCACTGCCATCAGGCCCTCGACCTGGCCCAGAGGACCGGGGACCTCAACGGGCAGGCCCACATCCGGGACAGCCTCGGCTACATCCACCACCACCTCGGCCGGCACCCCCAGGCGGTCGACTGCTACCGGCAGGCCGTCGACCTGTTCCGCCAGACCGGCGACCGCCACAGCGAGGCCGCCGGTCTCGTCTCCCTCGGCGACACCCACCACAGCGACGGCGCCCCCGACGCGGCCCACGCCGCCTGGACCCAGGCCCTGGCCGTCATCGGCGAACTCGGCCTCCCCGATACGGATCCGCTGCGCACCGAACTCCTCCAGCGCCTCGGCCGCGCCGCCGCGGACGCTGCCACGCCCCGTCCCCGTGCCCGAGCCCGTCCAGCACAGGGACCGTACCCGCCCCGTCCCGCATCGACCTGAGGCCGATGCGGGTGCAAGTACCGGTGCCGGTGCGAGTGCGAGTGCCGGTGCCGGTGCGCGTGGCGATGCGGAGAACCTTCGTCCGGTCCGTTGAACGGAACAGAGCACGACAGTCCCGATGCGGCCCGCCACGCTGTCAACCGCGCGTCCTTCCACAGCTGGAGGGACCTCGATGCGGCAATTCGCGTCACACGAAGCGGGAGACAGCGTGCTGTTACACGACCGACCCGACGAACACAGGCGTCACTCCCGGCCGCAGCAAGGGGTCCGGCACCACGAGCACGGAGGTTCCGGCCATGGCCGATGAGCGCCTGCTCGCGTTGAAGGAACGGGCTGCCGCGCAGTTGATGCGTATCCCCGGAGTCACCGGCGTCGGACTGGGCGGCCGGGAGCGTGCCGGCAGGCCCACCGGCGAGATCGTCCTCAAGGTCTTCGTCTGCCGCAAACAGCCACTCGCTGAACTCACTGCGGGTGAGACCTTGCCCCCGCAGTTCGAAGGGGTCGGCGTGGATGTGAGTGAACTGTCCGTTGCCGCACCCGATGCGCTGCCCGCGCCTGCCGACACGGATCCGCTGCCCCCCGAGGATCCGCTGACTCCGGGCGCGTCGACCACCACGCACATCGACTGGGACACGAAGCGCTATCGCCCGCTGGTCGGCGGAGGACGTCTGCAGGCCGATGTGATCGGTGTCGGGCGGGGCACGTTGGGGTGCCTGCTGGTGCACTCCACCGACCCCAGCAAGGTGTACGCACTGACCAACTACCACGTGCTGGCGGCCATCGTCGCCGGGCAACTGCCCGTCGTGAACGTCACCAGGATCGGTCATCCGGGCCTGACCCCCAGCCCGGTCAAGAATCTCAAGGCCGGGATCGGTGTCTTCGCCGGAGGAGGTCTGGACACGGTGCGGGACGCCGCGCTGGTCCAGCTCGATGTCGGCACCAAGTGGCGAGCGGAGATCGTCGGGATCGGCCCGGTGACCGGCCCTTACACGGTCACGGTCGAAGACGCGAGGAGACTGGCCTACCAGGTGCGCAAGAGGGGCGCTCGCACCCGACTGACCGGCGGCATCGTCGAATCCGTCAACACGACCATCACTTCAAGGACCGACGGCGTCCTGACCACGCGCAACAACGTGCTGGTCGTGAAGCCGAACCCGAACGACACGATTCGCCCGGGCGGGACATTGATCTTCTCCGACGGAGGCGACTCCGGCAGCGTCGTGGTCAACGACAACGCACAGGTCGTCGCACTGCACTACGGATCGGACGAGCCTGCCCCCGGTGTCACCGTACGCAAGGGATGCGCCCTCCCGATCGACCAGATCCTCCAGCGGTTCCAAGACCTGGAGAGGCTGCCCGTCCAGCTCGCCACGGCGGCCAAGAACGGCCAGGTCCACGTCGTGCCCAAGGCGCAGCCGACGGCCGCACCACCTGAACCCGGCCCGGCGGCGCCCGGCGCGCCCGCCGAGCGCTGAGGAGGCATCATGCCCGAGACCGAACCGGGTCGTCCCGACTACGAGGCCATCGAGCGGATCAAGCAGGACGCGACCCCGCGGCTGCTCGCCGTCCCCGGCGTGACCGCCGTGGCACTCGGCGCGAAGGTGGTCGCCGGCCGGCCGACCGACACACCCTCCATCAAGGTCTTCGTCCGCGACAAACGCCCGGCCGCCAAGGTCCCACCGGACGAACTGATCCCGGCGGACATCGACGGCGTCCCCACCGACGTGGAGACCGGCGGCGACCTGACCCCGCTGGCCGCTCCTCCCACCGGTGTGCTCAACGCGACGCGGCTGGCCCTGGACTCCAAGACATACCGACCGGTGATCGGCGGGGGCACACTCACCACCGCGGGCAGCAGCGCTTCGGGCACGCTCGGCTGTCTGCTGTGGGACGCGGCCAACCCCCACGTGGGCTACGCGCTCACCAATCAGCACGTCGCCCATCCTCCGGACATCCGGACCATGGAGAAGGACCGGACCGAGATCGGCCAGCCGGACGGCGATCGCCTCAGCAAGAACTGCTGCAACGACATCATCGGAGTCTGGGCCGGTGGCGACAAGAACGCCGACCGCGACGAGGCGGTGGTCCGGTTGTCGCCGGGCATGAAGTGGAAGGCCGAGATCGCCGGGATCGGACGGGTGGCGGGAATACACGAACTCACCCGGGAAGAGGGCAACAGCAAGTCGTACCAGGTACGCAAGCGGGGCGCCGTCACCCGCCTGACCGGCGGATTCATCACCGGTTTCACCGCTACGACGAACGAAATCCAGAACATGATCATCATCACGCCGAACCCGCACCCCAACGCCGGGCCGCGTGACACCACCTTCTTCGCCTACGACGGCGATTCGGGAAGCGTGCTGGTCAACGACGCGAACGAAGTCGTCGGGCTGCTCCACCACAAGGACGGCGGCGGACGCGGGTGGGCCACCCCGATCACCCATGTTCTCGCCCGGCTCGCCGAGCACGAGAAACTCGACCTCCAGGTGGCCACCTCACCGCCCGGCGTCCCCATCCAGGTTCACACAGTGCCGGGCGGCCCCACGGTCGCGGTGCCGCACGAGGTGGCCCAACAGGTCGCCGCCGACCCCGCGATGCGCAGCACGTTCCAGGGCAGCGGCGACCGGGCACCGCTCGGACGCCCGTGGTTCACCGACGTCCCGCCGCCCGCCGACGCCCTCGCCCACGTCCGCGCCGACCTCGACGGGTCGTCGGCCGGCCGGCTCCTCGGCGCCCTGTGGGCGACCCATCGCACGGAACTGACCAGGCTGGTGACCAGCGACCGGCGGGTCATGATCGTGTGGCACCGAGGCGGTGGCGCGGCACTGGTCCAGTTGCTGCTGCGCATGCTCACCCATACGGACCGGACGCTGCCCGAGACGCTGAACGGCGAGCCTCTGATGACCTGCCTGGACCGTCTGCACAGCCGGTTGGCCCAGTACGCGTCACCGGCCCTGCGCACTGATCTGGACCGGGCGCGCGCTGTCCTGCCGGATCTGGCGGGGCTGTCCTACCAGGGGATCGTCGACGCACTCGCGGACGTCTCCCAGCGGAACGCCGACCAGCAAGGAGCTGATCAGTAATGCCTGATCAGGCCGGAAGTCTCGAACGCCTGGCCCTTCTGCTGGCCGAGATACTGACCCAGGTCACCAACCAGTTCGGCGACGCCGGGGTACTGGACACCTTCGACCAGCTCGGGGTGCACTTTCCCGACGAGTTGCTGACCAACGCCACGATCACCGCCGCCCGGCGGACGGTTTTCGACGGGGGCGCCGACCTCAGAGGGCTGACCGCGAAGCTGCTCACGGCGATCGACGGCGGGGACACCGACGGCATCGTGGCCGCCTCGCTCGCGCTGGTCACCCAGTGCGGTCGGGTCACCGCGTCCTTCTCCCAACTGGCCGACGCGCTGGGCACGGCCGGGGCGACACTGCCCGGCGTCAGCAAGGTACAGATCGACGCGCTGGTGCAGGACCTGCCGCGCAGGATCACCGACCTGCTCCTCGCGGACCTGGCGGAGGTGTCCGGGCCCGTGGCCGCGGTGCTCGAGGTCCTGGGCGTCGTGGACCGTGTGTTCAGCCCGGGTGACCCCGCCGATCCCACCCGGCCGCCCCACGAGGCGGTCACCGTGCACCTGGACCGGCTGCTGCCCGCGATCGCGGACCCGGTGCGGCAGTTGGGGCGTCTGTACGGGTGGGGTACGGCGTCGTTCGACGCCGCCGGGCTGCTCACCGTCCTGGAGTCGGTCACCGCCCGGCTCGGCCTTCCTGTGGTCCTGGTCCCCGGGTCCGCGACCACCCCGCCGGAGTTGCAGGTCTTCGCCGTCGACCTGGGACCGAGTGCGGACGGGGCCGGTCTGCGGGTCGGCATGGTGCTGCCCGCCGAAGGCCAGGGCGGGTTCGACATACCGCTCTCGCCGCCGACCTGGTCCGCGCATGTCGAGGCCACCGGCAGGGTGGTGGCCGAGAGCGCCGGTGAGATACGGCCGCCCTTCGACGTCAGCATGAGGCCACCGTCCGGCGGAGCGACCGAACTGATAGGCTCGGTCGCCTTCAGCGTGCATGCGCAACCCGCCGAGCCGTTCCTGTTGTTGGGCGTGGCGGGCGGCAGTCGGCTCGACTTCACCTCGGCGCGGGTGGACGGCGGCGTCAGGCTTCAGCTCGACCCGGTCACGGGAGAGGCCACCGCGACGCCGGAGGTCGTCGGTGAGATCACCGGTGGTCGGCTGGTCATAGACACCGCGGAGGCGGACGGCTTCATCGCCGCGGTCCTCGGCGGCCAGAGGCTCCAGTCCGATTTCGGCGTCGGGTTCTCGTTCACCCCGGACTCCGGGCTGCGCTTCCACGGCAGCGGCGGCCTGGAGATCCGGCTCCCGGTGCATGCCGCGCTCGGCCCCGTCGAGATGCAGGCCGTGTACCTGCGGGTGGAGATCGCTGACGACGGGGCGGTCCCCGTCGAACTGTCCGCCGCCTTCTCCGCGGCACTGGGCCCGGTGCGGGCGAGCGTGGACCGGATCGGTGTTCGGGCCGAACTGACCTTCCCCGAGGGCGGCGGCAATCTCGGCCCGGCCGACCTGGCGTTCGGCTTCAAGCCGCCGAGCGGCGTCGGCCTGGCGGTGGACGCCGGCGGAATCAGCGGCGGCGGTTTCCTCGACTTCCACCCCGACCGGGGAGAGTACTCGGGAGCGCTGGAGCTGGAGTTCGCGGATTTCCTGGCGCTCAAAGCCATCGGGCTGATCACAACCCGGCAGCCGGACGGGTCGCGCGGCTTCTCGCTGCTGATCGTGCTGACCGGCGAGTTCGGCAAGGGGATCCAGTTGGGGTACGGGTTCACCCTGCTCGCGGTCGGCGGTCTCATCGGACTGAACCGCGGGATGAATCTGCAGGCGCTGGTCGAGGGCGTACGGACCGGGTCCATCGAATCCGTGGCGTTCCCCCGGGACGTGATCGCGAACGCGCCACGGATCCTGTCGGACCTCAACCGGTTCTTCCCGCCGGAGCAGGGCACGTTCCTCATCGGCCCGATGGCGAAGATCGGCTGGGGCACGCCGACCCTGGTGAGCATCTCGCTGGGTGTGATCATCGAGGTCCCCGGCAACATCGCCGCCCTCGGTGTGCTGCGGGCCGCGCTCCCCACCGCGGACCAGGCGCTGCTGGTCGTCCAGGCCCAGTTCGTCGGCGCGCTGGAACTGGACAAGTCACGGCTGTGGTTCTTCGCGCGGTTGTTTGAGTCGCGCATACTGACCATGACTGTCGACGGTGGCATGGGCGTGCTCGTGGCCTGGGGCGACAACCCCGACCTGGTCGTCACCGTCGGCGGATTCCATCCGGCGTACCGGCCACCGCCGCTGCCGTTCCCGATCCCGGACCGGCTGTCGGTGGACCTGCTGAACCGGCGCAACCAACTCATCCGGGTGAGCGGCTACTTCGCCATCACCAGCAACACCGTCCAGTTCGGGGCCAAGGCCGAACTGAAGCTCGGCTTCAGCGCCTTCGGCGTCGAGGGGCATCTCGGCTTCGACGCGCTGTTCCAGTTCTCCCCGTTCCGGTTCGCCATCCGCATCTCCGCCGACGTCACGCTCAAGGCGTTCGGGGTCGGCGCGTTCGGCATCGACCTGGACTTCCAGCTGGAGGGCCCTGCGCCATGGCGGGCGCACGGGCGGGGTTCGATCGGGTTCCTGTTCTTCTCGGTCTCCGCGAACTTCGACATCACCTGGGGCGAGGAGCGGGACACCACGCTGCCGCCGATCGCCGTGCTGCCCCTGCTGGCGGCCGAGATCCGCAAGACCGAGGGCTGGGAGACCCGGTTGCCGTCCGGAGGCAACCGGGCGCTGGTCACTCTCCGGCAACTGCCGGACACCGACGACCTGGTGCTGCACCCGCTCGGGACGCTATTCGTCCGGCAGCGGGCGCTGCCGCTGAATGTCCGACTGGACCGTATCGGCGGTCAACGGGCGAGCGACGGACGGCGGTTCAGCGTCGCACCGGTGCCGGACAGCGGGCTGGAGCGGGTATCCGACACCGGCGACAGGTTCGCGATGGCTCAGTTCCAGACCATGTCCGACGCGGCCAAGCTGTCCCGGCCGTCGTACGAGACACAGGACGCGGGCCTTGAACTGACCGCCACCTCCGGCACATTGGCCTCGGCCCGGGTGGTGCGCCGCAGCGCCCGGTACGAGCTGCACATCATCGACAGCGGGACGGCCACCTCACCGACGGCCGCGCGGCGCCGGAACACCGAGTCGCGCGCCACCGTCGCGGCCGCCACCGGGCCGAAGCGGTTCCACAACGTCAGCGGCGCCGTGTTCGACGAGTTGCTGAGCGGCAGCAGCACCAGCCGCGCCGCGCTGTCCCAGCGGCAGGAGCGACTGCGGCAGCCGTTCGCCACCACGGACACCGTCCGGGTGACCGAGCAGCGGTTCGTCGTCGCGTACGTCAAGAGCAACCGGCAGGCGTTCCCGCCCGGTTCGCTGGAGCGGCCGTCACGGGGCGCCGCGGCGACCTTCCGGAGCCTGACCACCGCGCAGGACGCACTCGCCGACTTCGTCGAGGCCGATCCCGGGCTCACCGGCCGACTGCACGTCATCCCGGCGTCGGAGGCCGCCGCGTCACCGGCCGTTCCCGGCACATGGTCCGACGCCGGCCTGCTGCCCGTTCCCGCGTCCGACGTGGACCTGATACCGCTGACGAACGGCCGCATCCTGCTCGCCGGCGGGACCGGTCCGACCGGGGCGCCGCTCGCCGCGACCGCACTGTTCGATCCGACGGCCGACGCGTGGTCGTCCGGTCCGCCGCTCACCACAGGCCGCCGGCGGAACACCACGACCGCGCTCGCCGACGGCCGGGTGCTCGCGCTCGGCGGGCGCACCACCACGGCCCCGCTCGCCTCGGCCGAGGCCTTCGACCCGGCCGCCGGGACCTGGACGCCGCTTCCCGCGTCGATGGGAACGGCCCGGTACGGGCACACCGCGACCCGGCTCAAGGACGGCCGACTGCTGGTCGCCGGCGGCATCGGTGTCCGGCCCGGCCAGGAGGACGGGGCGCTCGCGTCCGCCGAGCTGTTCGACCCGGCCACCTCGGCCTGGGCCGCGGTCGCACCGATGACCGACGCCAGGACCGGCCACCAGGCCGTACTCCTGCGTGACGGCCGGGTGCTGGTCGTCGGCGGGGCGCTGTCCACCGGGCGCGGTCGCCAGCACGCACTCGCGTACTGCGAGCTGTACGACCCGGCCACGCGCAGCTGGACGCCGACGGGCAGCCTCGCCCAGGCCCGCAAAGGTCATCAGACGACAGTGCTGCCCGACGGCCGGGTGCTGGTCACCGGCGGCGATCCGGTGGTTGCTCCTGACGGCACTCTCGATCCGCACAGCCTGGTCAGCGCTGAGCTGTACGCCCCCGAGACCGGGATGTGGACCGCGGCGGCAGACATGCCTGGCGGCGGTCGCAGCAGCCACCGGAACCTGTTGCTCCGATCCGGGATCGTCCTGGCCATCGGCGGCACCGGCGCGCCCGAGCTCACGGCCGGCCACCGCTCCGTCGTCGGCTACAGCCCCAAGAAGGACGCCTGGACCACGATCGGCGGCCTCGGTCTCGGCCGGTTCGCCCTCGGCGCGGTCGAACTGGCCGACGACCGGGTGCTGGTCGCCGGCGGTGTGGCGGCGGCCGGCGCGGCCGCCGAGAGCATCGACGCCGTCCAGGCCGCCGACACCGGCGAGGTGCTCATCCCATGACCCCGCCCCGCACCGACGCGACCCCGCCTCTGCCGACCACATCCCTGCCGACGGCAATCGCCCTGACGGTCGTGACCGCGACCGCCCCAGCAACCCGAACCGACCGGACAACGACGGCCATCGTCGCAACGGAGGACCCGACACCATGACCACTCCCACCGTGGCAGCCACCGGGGCATGGACGGCCGCCGGCGACCTGCCCACACCCGCCGCCTGGTACGGACAGCACGACGGTGCCGTACTGCTCGACGACGACAGCGTCCTGGTCACCGGCGGCGCGGACGCCGCCTCCGCGGCGCTGGACAAGACGGCCGTGTACGACCCGACGGCCAACTCCTGGCAGCCGGTCGACACCCTCGGCACACCCCGGCAGCTGCACACGATCACCCGGCTTGCCAACGGCAAAGTGCTCGTCGTCGGCGGTCTGGGCGGCTCGTCGGCGTCCGGGACCGGCCTCAGGTCGGCCGAGTTGTACGACCCGCACACACACGCCTGGACCGCGACCGGCAGCCTGACCACACCCCGGTGGGGCCACAGCGCCGCGCTGCTGCCGGACGGCTCGGTGCTGGTCGCCGGGGGCAGCACCGCCCGCTCCGGCCGGACGACGACCGCGCTGCGCTCGGCGGAACGGTACGACCCGTCGAGCGGCAGGTGGTCCCCGGCCAAGGACATGACCGACGCCCGGACCGGACACACCGCGGTGCCGCTGGAGGGGGGCGTTGTGCTGGTGGTCGGCGGCGTCGCTCCGGTCGGCACCGCCGACGATCCCGCGCTCGCCTTCTGCGAGTTGTACGACCCGGAGGACCGGTGGACGCCGACCGGCAGCCTCCTCCGGGCCCGCCACCGTCACCAGGCCACCCGGGTCTCCGACAGCACCGTGCTGGTCACCGGCGGCACCGCGCCGGGCTCGCCCGGCGCCGGTCCCTACGATCCGTTCAGTCAGCGGAGCGCGGAACGGTACGACCTGGCCACCGGTGTCTGGACGGCGGTGACGGAGATGCCGTCCGGACGGGCCTTCCACCGGGCGGTGCGCATCGGCCCCGGACAGGTGCTGGTGGCCGGCGGGGCGGCGAGCGACCGGGACGAGGCCGGGTACCGCAGCGCGGCACTCCACACCACCGACCAGGACGACGCCGACGTCTGGGTGCCTGCCGCGGGCCTGGCGTCCGGCCGGTGGGCGTTCGCCACCGTCGCCCTGCCAGACGGCCGGGCGCTGGTCACCGGCGGCGCGGCCCGCTCCGGGCTGGCCGCCGCCGACCCCGCCGTCACCGAACTGACCGCGGCCACCGAGCTGTTCGCCATCGACGACGAAACGATCCCCGTGGCCGGGAGTGGGTCATGACCGCGAACTCCTACTCCTTCCTGCCCTGGCTGCGGACCGGCATCGCCACCCGGATCACCGACGACCCCGGAACCGCCGAACGCGCCGGCGTCCCCGTCACGCTCAGGGTGACCGGGGACGCTCTCGCTCGCGGCACGCTCGTCCAGGACGTGTCACGTCAGGTCCAGTTGTACGGTCCCGGGGACGTCGTCGGGGTGGATCCGCGGGCGATATCGCGGACCGAGCCACGGCCGGGCGTCACCAACGTGGAGCCGAACTACCTGGCCCACATCGAGTTCTCCGACGAGGACTTCCTCTGGCGTTACAGCCCGGCGGCGTCCGGCAGCGGCACCAAGCGGCTGGCTCCCTGGCTGGCGCTGATCGTGCTCTCCGCCGACCCGGGTGGTGGCGCGGCGGAGTTCGGCGAAGCCCCGGGCGGCGGCCCACTGCCGGCCATCACCGTGGCGGATCCGGCGGGCACGCTGCCGTCCCCGGACCAGCTCGGAGCCTGGGCGCACGTCCACGTCAACGGGTCGCTGGACAACCCGGTCGCCTCGGACAGCACGGTCGCCGCGCTGGCCGCGCTGGGCGAGGTGCTGCGGACGAACGCGGACAACGCGTGCTCCCGGCTGATCTGCCCGCGGCGGCTGCGGCCGGACACCGCGTACGAGGCGTTCCTGGTACCGGCCTTCGAGACCGGGCGGCTGGCGGGGCTCGGCCTGGATCCGGGAGTGTCGCCCGGCGCCCTGTACTCCAGCTGGGGACCGCCCTATCCGAACCGGCCCTCAGCAGGGCAGTTGCCCTACTACCACCGCTGGTCGTTCAGCACCGGGACGACCGGGGACTTCGAGTTCCTGGTCCGGTTGCTCCAGCCGCAGCGACCGGACCCGCGGGTCGGGCGCCGCGACCTGGACGTACACCGGTCGCCCGGCCTCGGCCTACCGGGGATCGAGACACCGCCGGAACTGGGCGGCGTACTGCCACTGGGCGGGGCGCTGAAGGTTCCGGAGCTGCCCGGAGCGCCGGTGGACCCGGCGGAGAACTGGGACAACTTCCTCGACGTACCGCCGCCGGCGCCTCCGTACCCGCACCCGTTCGAGCAGGCGCTGGCCGACCTGGTCAATCTGGCCGACGACTACCAGGACCGGACGCCCTCGCAGGCCCACGCCGCCGTCGCCCTGGCCGGCCCGGCGGCCGCGCTCGCCGACGCCACGGCGACCGCTGCGGGCCCGGGATCTGACCGGGAGGATCCGGCAGGCGACTGCGGCGCCGACCCGATCATCACCCCTCCGCTGTACGGGCGTTGGCACGCGCTCACCTCCCGGCTGCTCACCGACCGGGACGGCACGCCGATACCGGCGCCGGCGAATCACAACTGGGTCCACCGGCTCAACCTGGACCCGCGGTTCCGGGTCGCCGCGAACCTCGGCGCGCAGGTCGTCCGCGCACGCGAGGAAGAGCTGATGGCCGCCGCCTGGGCACAGATCGGCGACGTACTGGTGGCCAACGGCCGGATCCGCGCCGCTCAGCTCGCCCGGGAAGTCGGGCACGTGCTGCAGACCAGACACCTCGACCCGCCGCAGGGCGGCAGTCCGGCGGCGCTGGCGGAAGCCCCCATGGCCGCGTCCGGGCGGTCCCTCACCCTGACCGCGCCGACCCACTCCCGGCTGACCACCACCACGGCCGACGAACCCGACACCCTCGCGGCCGGGCCGTCCGCGGACCCCGCTTCGAAGGTCGCGGTCGGGTTCCGGATGGCGGCCAGTCAGGTCGCGGCCGCGCCGGTGTCGCCGGCGATGCGGCGGATCACCCGGCCCGGAGCGCGACTGATGCGGTCCCTGCGATTTCCCGAGGACCGGCCGCCGTCGGCACTGCTGGCGCGGATGGACGCGGCGACCGACCCGGTCACCGCCGCAGCGGCCAAGGCGGCCCCGGGGGCGCTGGTCACCCCCGCGCGCCTGCGAGACGTGCTGCACCCGGGCGGGGGCACCGGTGCCGACCCGGTCGACGGCCTTCCACGCAGCCCCGACTTCGTGCTCCGCGCGCTCGACGACCCGGTCGCCCCGCACCCCGGCAGCACGGACAGCGCCGAGGCGACTCGCTTCAAGACCGCGCTGCGCGAACTGCACCAGGGACTCGACACCGGGACGGCCGTCGGACAGGCCGGATTGCGGCGGAGGCTCGGCGTGGTCTCCGCCACCACCGCGGTACTCGCCGGTCTGCGCGCCGACGAGACCGTTCCGAAGACGCTGCTCGGCTCGGTCAGCCTGCCCGAGCGGCTGCGTCCCTTCGCCGCCGAGTTCACCGAGGCGATGGCCTACCCGGTCTTCGACCTGCCGACGTACCAGCCGCTGCTGGACCTGTCGGTCGACGCCCTGGTGCCGAACCTGAACCTGCTCCCGGCGAACTCCATCACCCTGCTGGCGAACAACCGGGAGTTCATCGAGTCCTATCTGGTCGGGCTCAACCACGAGATGGCCCGCGAGCTGCTCTGGCGGGAGTACCCGACCGACCAACGGGGCACGCCGTTCCGGCAGTTCTGGGATCCGGCGGCCACACTGCCCACGCCGGGCGAGACCGCGGAGCAGCGGCGCGAGCGGGGCTACGACGTGCCGCCCATCCACCGCTGGTCACCGGCCGCACGACTCGGCGACAACGACAACCGGCGGCCCGGCGGCCCGCCCCGGGACGGCCCGCGCCCGGACGACCTGGTCCTCGTCGTCCGCGGCGAGCTGCTGAAGAAGTACCCGACGGCGGCGATCTACGCGCACAAGGCGCAGTGGCCGCCCGGACCCGACGGCCGGCCCGACCCCAGCCGGCAGCGGGAGCTGGTCGAACTGCCCGAGGACGGACCGCCGTCGCCGGAGCAGGTCCTGCTGCCCCTGTACGAGGCGAAGGTCGAACCGGACATCTACCTGCTCGGGTTCGATCTGGACACCGCGCGGGCGCTCGGCCACGCACCGGACGACGCCGGCTGGTTCTTCGTACTCAAGGAACGCCCCGGCGACCCGCGATTCGGCGTCGACGACGGACCATCGACCCATGTCGAGGTCTGGAACGACCTGACCTGGGACGACGTCGACCCGCACCGGCGGGGATTCCTGGAGCTGGCCCCGGACGTCACCGTCGCGCTGGCGAACTTCGACGGCTCCGAGGACGACCCGGAGAAGCGGGAACAGCGCGCCGAGGACGAGAACCTGCCGCTCTGGTTCGCGGGCCTCGGCTCCGCCGACCTGGCGTACATCCTCTTTCAGGTCCCGGTCCTGGTGGCCGTACACGCACAGGAGATGTTGCCGCGATGACCGCCCAGCTCAGTGATGACTTCCCGGTGCTGCTCGGCCCGGTCCGGATCGAGACCCGGTTCACCGCGACCGAGTTGCTCGTCCGGGTGTTCCCGGACGAGTGGCAGGTCGACAAGTTCGAATCGCGGCCCACCGAGGCCGAGGTGGCCGCGCTGGACGCGTACTGGTCCGCCCGCTGGGCCGCGGGCGGACGGTCGGACGCCCTCCGGGCCGCCTGGCAGGAACTGGTCGGGCGGATTCCGGCGGGCAGGGCGGCCTGGCTGCTGAAAGCCCGTACTCCGGCCAACCCGGCCGAGGAACCGGCCGGGGTGACGGCCGACACCACCGTGCTGGTTGTCCGCGGCACCGCGGCTCCGTCCCCCGGCGACCGGCAGGCGACGATCACGTACTGGACCGCGGTCTGGCGGGCACACGGCGACCGGAGCCGGCTGAGGCAGGCGAACGACGCGCTGGTCACCGCCGTGGACACCGACCGGGCGAAGGCCATCCGGGGCCGCCGTCCGTCCGGGATGGACGCCGCCGCGGTGAACCGGAGCGACAAGGTCACGGTCGCCTTCCTGGTGCTGCCGCCACCCGCCACCGCCACCCTGGCGCCCGAGTCGTGGACGCAGGCGGCCCGGGCCCGGCTGCTGCCCGACCGCTTCCGGGTACTGGGCTATGTCGGCGGTGAGCAGGTGTTGTCGGCGACCGGCGCCGCGGTGCCGGCCACCCTGCCGGTGAGCCCGGATCCGAGCGCCACCGACCGGATCAGCGTGAACGAGCAGACCGGGGCACTGCACGTACCGGAGGAGCTGCGCTGGCTGACCGACTTCGACCGGGCCGTCGCGGTGGGCATGGGGCTGCGGATCCCGCTGGACGACCGCACTCGCAACGGGCTGGACCGGCTGATAGTGCTCGGTCTGCGCGAGCAGTCCACCCCGCAGCAGGTCGGCGCGGACCTGGCCGCCCTGTTCACCCGGCAGTTGCGCAGCCCGGACGGGTTCGGCCTGCTGCCGCAGGGCACACCCACGAACAACTCGGAGGAGACAGCGGCCGGGCAGGACGCCGAGGAGGAGGCCGACGCGGCGCTGCGGAGCACGGACAGGGCGGCCTTCGCCGCGGCCACCGGCGACTGGACCACACGTACCGATGGACAGCGGTTCGCCGAACTGCTCGGCCTCGACCCGGCCGTACTGGCCGGGATGCCCAACGCGGACATCACCGACCAGCGTGACGCCCGCGCCGCGAACACAGCACTGTGGCCTGCCACTTGGGGATACTTCCTGCAGACCGCGCTGCGTCCGGTCCTCGGCCCGGCCGCCGTCGAGGCGACCCGGGACTTCTTCCTCCGCTACGTCTCCGGCCGTGGCCCGCTGCCGGCCGTGAAGATCGGGCGGCAGCCGTACGGGATCCTGCCGACGACCGCGTTCTCCCGGCTCGCGTACCCGGCCACCGCAACGCACCGCCGGGCGCTGCACCGGGTGCTGACCGCCGCCGGTCAGGACTGGAATGCGGCGGCGGAACAGGTGCCGCGTCTGGGTGCTCCCGCGGACGATGAGCAGCCTCCGCCGGATCCGCACCAGCTGTTGCTGGACATCCTTGCCCTGCACCCGACGTCGGCGGAGTACTACCAGCGGTACGCGCAGAGCGTCGAGGACCTGTTCAACCGGGAGAACCTGGGCGGCCTCGGCGGGACCGTGCTGCCCGCGCTGGACCGGCTGAATCTGCCCGGGCAGGTGCGGGCGCTGCTCGACCGGTTCGGCGCCGCCACCGGGCCGGGTCGGGATCCGGACCTGCTGCGGCGGCTGTTCACGGACTTCCAGCAGCCTCTGTTGGCGCCGCTGGTCGACGACCGCCCGCTGTCGGAGACCGAACCGGTCCGGGAGTACACCCCGGACGAGCGGAACTATCTGCGGTGGCTGGCCGACGCGGCCGGCACCGACCTGCACACGGTCCGGCTGGAGTTGGGTTTCACCGGTGACGTACGGCCGGCCGCACTGTTGTATCTGCTGCTGCGTCACGCCGTGCTGCTCGGCTGGGCGGACGCCGCGCGCGGCCTCGTCGCCGCGGCCGGCGGCGCCGGTCCGGCCGATCTGTCCACCGCGGACCCGGCGTTCATCCACGTCCGGATCCCGGCGCCCGGCCAGGTGCTGGAGAGCGAGAGCCGGTTCCGGCTGCTGTACTCCCCCGCCCCGGCCGTCACCGGGAACCCCGAGCAGCTGCTGGTCGACTTCATCCCGGCGCTCCTCGAGCAGAACGGGACAGGGGGCGGCCCGGCCGCGGCCACGACCGCGCTCGCCGAGCAGGTCGAGGCCCTGAAGCAACTGGCCGGTCTGCCGACGGCCCGGCTGGAACGGGTGCTGGCCGAGCATCTCGACCTGGCCACCTACCGGCTCGACGCCTGGCGTCTGGGCCAGGCCACCGAGCGGCTCGCCGAGCTGCGGTTCGGCCCCGGCGGCACCGGGACCGCCCGGCCAGGCCTGCATCTGGGCGCGTACGGCTGGCTGGAGGACGTCCGGCCGAGCACAGCCACACTCACCCCGGTCACGCTGACCGGTCCGCTCGCGACGGTCTTCGCCGGCAACTCGCCGCTGCTCCACGATCCCGGCAACGAGGGCTTCGTACACGCGCCGTCGCCCGGCCATGCCCGGACCGCAGCCGTGCTGCGGGCCGGGTACGCCGCCAACCGCACGCCCGACAACCCGGGCGCGTTCGCGGTGAACCTCAGCTCGGAGCGGGTCCGGGGCGCGCTGACCATCCTGGACGGGCTACGGCAGGGCCAGTCGCTCGGCGCGCTGCTCGGCTACCGGTTCGAGCGCGGCCTGCACGACCGGCACGGCCAGGCCGAGGTGGACCAGTTCATCTCGGCACTGCGCCTGCGGTTTCCGCTGCTGGCCGGGAAGATCGCACAGACCGCGGCCGATCCACAGACCGAGCCGGACGACATCGGGCAGGTCGAAGCCCGCAACGTGATCGACGGGCTCGCCCTGGTCCGGCACTTGACCCGCGAAGACGTGTCGCAGATCTACCCCTTCGACATCGACGGCCTGCCTCCCGCCGACTCGGGGCAGATCGATGCCGTCACCGCCGAGGCGGCCCGGCTGCTCGACGACAACGACGCGGTCGCCGACCTCGCCGTCGCCGAGTCCGCCCACCAGGCGCTCGCCGGCAACGTCGAGCGTGCCTCGGCGACCCTGGACGCGTACGCCAAGGACGGTCTGCCGCCCGAGCCCGCCGTCGTCGAGACCCCGCGCAGCGGGACCACACTGACCCACCGGTTCGGCCTGCGGTTGCGGGCGGGACGGCACCCGGACCACGGGGACCCGCCGCGGGCGCAGGCCGAACCGGCCGTCGACGACTGGCTGTCGGACCTCCTGCCGTCGCCACGGTCCGTGGCCGCACGGGTCACCTGGACCGATCCGGTCGGCGGCGGCGTTCGCCACCGGGATGTCACCCAGGACGACCTCGACCTGGCACCGATCGACCTGCTGTGGGCGGTGCGGCCGGCCGGGGACACCGCGATGACCGACCTGGACGACCGAATCATCGGCGCCGTCGTCGACGACGATGACGACGACGGACCGCGTCCGGACCGCGAGTTGACGATCCGCTACACCGAGCGGATCAAGGACAAGATCACTTTCTTCGAGCTGTCCCCACTGGTCGCCGCGCTCCGGACGCTGCTCACGACGGGCCGGCCGCTGCGCCCGACCGATCTGGTGCCGGCCGCCGGCACCGCCCCGGTGGAGCGGACCGCCGACGACGCCGTGTCCCTGCCCCGGGAGCGGCCGGCCACCGTCCGCTCCTCGCTGGCGGACCTGGCGGAGGACGTGGACGACTGCTTGGAGGACCTGCGGCGGCTCTACCCCGCCGCGCCCGCGCCACCGCGCCGGGGCGACGTACTGGACCGCATCGACACGTTCCTCAGCCGGTACGCCGGGCTGGTCTCCACCGCGGCGGGCTTCGGCATGGTCCTCAGCGGATGGGGCGAACTCGCCGCATGGCGCCGCGGCGTCTACGCCGACGTACTCACTGCCGTGGCGGCCACGGCGGACCGGTTGGCGCGGGCGCTCGCCGACGCCGACGCGATCCTGGCGCAGTACGACGCACTGCCCCGGTCCACCCCGAACGCCGAGCGGTACCGGATTCTGCGGCAGACGGAGCGGCTGCTGACCACCACGCCGGTCGCCGTGCCGCCGGATCCGCCGTCCAGGTTCCTGTCGGAACTGCAGTCCAAGCGGCGCGGCTTCGCACGCCGTCTGGAAAACCTTCGGAAACAGGCCCAGACGAAGGAGAGGTCGCTCAACGGCCTGCTCGACGAGGTCTCCCGCCTGCTGCCACTGACCGACATCGACCCGGTCGGCCTGGACCTGACCGACACCCAGGACCGGGTGGTCGCGTTCGGCCGGGAGCTGCTGGACCGGGCCGCTGCGCTGCGGAGCGAGATCACCGGCCGGCTGGCGGCGGGCGCCACCGCGCTGGCCGACTACGACAGAGCCGCCCCCGGACCGGACCAGGTCCGGTCCGGGACCGAGGCACTGCGCGCGATGCTCGGCACCGACGTCCTCGTCGTACCCGAGTACACGCCGTCCGAGACCCTCGCCTCCGACCTGCGCAAAGCCTTCCGCGACCGCGAGGCACTGGTCGGACACCTCACCCGGCCGCCGGTGACGCGGGACTTCCCGGTCGACGACTGGCTGCACGGGATCGCCCGGGTGCGCGACATGCCCCGGCTGTGGGAGCGCGCCGTGCTGCTCGCCGACGCGCTCCGGGGCCGCGACGGCCTGCTCGACAGCGGACCCGACGGCGACGATCCGCAACTGGTGCCGGTCCAACTGCCGTACCACGCCGACGACCACTGGCTGGGCATGGAGTTCGCCACGGGAACCACGATCACCGAGGATCGGCTGCTGTTCACCGCGCACTACGCGGACCAGCCGTCGTCGCGGAATGACCCCCAGTGCGGTGTGCTGTTCGACGAGTGGACCGAGGTGATCCCGGCGGACCGCGAGACCACCGGGATCGCGGTGCACGCCGACAGCCCGGACTCCGAACCACCGCAGGCGATGCTCCTGGTCAGCCCGCCCGTACGGACCGGCACCTGGAACATCGACGACCTGCTGGCCGCGGTCAACGAGACCTTCGACCTGGCTCGGACCCGGCTCGTGGAACCGCACCAGCTGGACGGCGGCGGATACGCGCAACTGCTGCCGGCGACGCTGATGTCGGCGACCCGGCGGCCGATCACGATCAGCACCGATCTCGCTGTCGCCAACGAACGCTGGAAGGCAGACCATGACTGAGACCCGCATCGAGGATCTTCCCGGCGCGATGAGCCGGCGCGACCATCCGACGGTCGGGGTGTGGAACAGGCTGGAGGGCCGCCCGCGCACCACCGACTTCGGCCGCGCGCTGCGGGTGGAGGTACGCGACCCGCTGTGGATGCTGGCCCGGCAGTGGCAGCTCGGCGAGTTCCGCGGCACGGACGGCGGGTCACCGGTGACCGCGACCTACTCAGTCACCGCGAGCCCGCCGGGCCGGTTCCGGTCGGACACCGGCCCGGACGAGGTGCCCGGGCCGTCCGGGCCGCTGCCGCCCGACCGGCCGTTGGAGGCGGTCGCGGAACGGCGGCCGCTGCCGTTCACGTTCGGCACCGAGCCGATCTCGTTCGACCTCCGGCTGGCGCTCGGCCGACGCTGGCTGAAACTGCTGGCCCGGTCGTCCGAGCTGCGGTCGCGGCGCTTCGGCGAACGGTACGTCGAGTTGTACCCGATTGCGCTGCCCGACCCCGCGAATCCGGCGGACTCCGCACGCGTCGCGCATCCCGAGGTGTGGGCCGCCACCCAGGCGGTCGCCGGCCGACGCCTGGACGGATATCTGCTCTACCTGCACCTGAAGGCCGGCGGTCACGCGGCCGACGGCATCGACGCGCGCGGGCAGCGCAACGAGTTGAACGCGCTCGGCCCTCGGCTGACCGGCTGGTTCGACGACCTGATCGACCAGCCGTCCGGTGCCACCGCGCAACGCCCGGAGGGCGACTCGACCTGGGACGCGCGACGGCTGGAGCACCGCTTCTCGGTGTCCGCCGCCGTGCCGGCCGGGGGCGAGCAGGTGCTCACCGCGCCGGAATACCCCGGCGGCGAGCTGGACTGGCATGCGTTCTCGGTCACTCCCGGCGGCTCACTCGGCGGCACGGCCCCGGCGCCCGCGCCGATCAATCGCACGGTCTTCCCGGCGCCCGTCCGCTTCTCCGGCATGCCGCTGCCCCGGTGGTGGGCGGTCGAGGACGGCCGTACGAACTTCGCGGCGGTCACCCCGGACAGTACCGACCTGGCCCGGCTGATCTTCCTGGAGTTCGCCCTCGTCTACAGCAACGACTGGTACCAGCTCCCCTGCGACCTGCCGGCCGGTACCCTCGCCTCGATCCAGGGCCTCGCGGTGACCGACGTCTTCGGGCAGCGCCGCTGGATCACACCCGCCGACGGCGGCGTCGGGCAGAACCGGCAGCACTGGTCGATGTACACCCTCAACTCCCTCGGTTCTCGCGATGGCGAACCGGCCGACGACGCCGGCCTGTTGCTGCCGCCCGGTACGCCGAAGGTCGCGACCGGCCCGGCGCTGGAGGAGGTCGTGCTGGTCCGCGACGAGAGCGCGAACCTGGTCTGGGGGGTCGAGCAGACGGTGCGGCAGGCGACCGGCGAGGGCCGAAGCGGTGACGAGGCCGCGGCCGAGACACTGGCCTTCCGCCGTCGGCTGCATCCCCCGGCCGCCCCGGACGACCCCCACACGCCCGTCGCGTACCAGGTGATGAGTGCCGTCCCGGAGAACTGGATCCCCTTCATCCCGGTACACGTCCCCGGTGACAACCGCGCCGTCCAGTTGCAGCGCGCCGCCATGCCGAGCGAGGTCGACGCCACGCCGGTCCGCCCCCGCACCACCCTGCTGCGGGAGGGCCTGGACGCAGGGTGCCCGTACTTCGTCAACGAGGAGGAGGTACCTCGCTCCGGCACCCGCCTCACCGTCGCCTACAACCGGACCCGGACCAGGACGGGCCGCGTGGTGCTCTGGCTCAGCGTCCACCGCACCGTCGGCCGCGGCGAACGCTCCAGCGGCCTGTCCTTCGACCTCCTCACGCCCCCTGCCGAGCCGGGCAGTTGACAGGACCACGGTCGTCGGCCCGTGTTCGGGTTCTCTGCGCAGCCAAGGCATCCTGCGGCTCATGGGGTTCAACTCCAGGAGAAACACGGCTTGGTCCATTTCGGGCGGAGCCCTGCTCGTCGTCTCAGCCGAACCGCAGGATGCGTGGGGCGAAGGTGCCCTCGGGGCCGGCGGCGCGGCCGACCGACCAGACCGTCGTCGTACCCGGTACCGGTGCCAGCCGCAGCACCGAGGAGTCACCCTCCCCGGCCACGGCCGGTTCGCTGTACTCGGTGAACGACTGTCCGTTCCAGGCAAGGAAGTCCGGCCCGGGGACAAACGGGGGACTGCTACCCGGCGGGCCCCACTTCTGCGAGCGCGCGACCGAGATCCAGGCCAGCGCGCCGGACGTGGTGGGCGTCAGTGAGCTGATCGAGCCGAAGTCGGTGGGCACGCTCGCGTGGCTCCACGCCTGCCCGTCGAAGCGGACCAGCAGCGGCGGAATCGGCCGGCCCGGTGGGCCGCCGACGAACCCGGCCGTGCCGCCCGCCCAGACCTCCGTCGGAGAGACCGCCAGCACACTGCTCACGGCGGACCGCGGGAATCCGTCCACGATCGTCTGTTGCCACGCCTGCCCGTTCCAGTGCGACACGGCGGCACCCGAGTCGGTGGCGCCCGCGGCCCAGACGTCGCCGGCCGCCAGGATGTGCAGGCCGTACACGGATCCCGGCGGCACCGGCACGTCCCGCCAGCCGCGACCGTCCCAGCGCAGCAACACCTGCGCGCCGTCCCGCGAACCGATCAGCCAGGTCTCACCTCCGCCGGCCACGGCTTTGGTCAGCACGACACCGCGCGGCGGCCGGTTCTCGTGCCAGGAATTGCCGTAGTGGCGGAGCAGGTGGGTGCCGCCCGCCGAGTCGCGGCCGACCGCCCAGGCCGCGGTCGGTGAGGTCGCGGCGATGGACAGCAGCTCTCCCTGCCAGCCGATCCCGGGCAGGCTCTGGCGCTGCCACGCGGTTCCGTCCCAGCGCAGCACCAGCGGGAAGCCCGGCGCCTCGCGACCGACGGCGTCGGCACCCACCGCCCACGCCCGGTCCGGACCGAACGCCACGGCCTCGTTCAGCCCCGCCTGCGGGCGTACCTGTGCCGGGACCGGAACGTGTTGCCAGGACAGGGTTTCCGCTGCGGCCGAGGACATGACGGCCATGATGGTCATGGCGACAGCGAGGGCCGCGACGAAGAATCTGCGTGCCATGGGAAGTCGGCGTGCCATGCTCAGCCTCCAAGCCGCTCGCTCATCAGGTTCGGTTTCGAGCCGTAGATCTCCACGGTCCCGAAGGACAGCAGTGAGGACCCGGCCCTCGCCAGCGCACGCGGCTTGACGTCGATCGCGTTCGTGCGCTCCGGGCCGTAGGAGAAGGTGGTGCGGGGGCCGTCCACCCGTGCGTACTTCGACTGGAACGCGCGGTCGCTGCGCACCGGCAGCCACAGCGCGCCGTCCGGGCCGCGCACCATGGCCTCGGTGTAGGTGTCGCCCAGCGGTGGGTAAGTGGTGCGCCAGGCGTGCCCGTTGAAGGTCATCAGGTAGGTGCGGGCCACGCCGTCGGTGTACTGGCTGCCGCCGATCGTGACCCGGCCGCCGGACGGTTCGACCAGGATCGTGTGTACGTTGCTGTTCGGCGGCAGCGGAACCTGCGCATCCCGCCACACCGTGCCGTCCCAGCGCAGGACGGCGGCCCCGGTGCTGGTGTCCGCCCAGGCCCAGGCGTCGGTGGCAGTACGCGCGGTGATCCCCATCAGGTACAGCACACCGTCCGGGGCGGCCTGTGTGGTCCAGGTGGAGCCGTCGTAGTGCAACACCTTCAGCCCGGTGTCGTCCTCGCCGACCACCCACGCGGCACCGGGCACCGCGGTGAAGTCCTGGTAGGTCCACAGGGTCTGCGGCAGTGGGACGGCACTCCACCCTCCCGCCGACCGGCGCAGGATCTCCCCCGCCCCCGCGCGGTTGTGGAAGATCCACACCTCCTCGCCGACGAACTGCACCTTGCCGAGCCACCCCGGCTCGGCGGCGCCGGGGAAGGTGGTGTCCCGGCTCCAGGCCGCGCCGTCCCACCGGTGCAACATCGGCCGCAGTCCATCGGCGGCCTGCTCGTACCCGGTCGCCCACGCCTCGTCCGGCCCGCGGGCGGCGAGATCCAACACGGTCACCGGCGGGGCCGCCGTCGGCACCGGCAGCGCCGACCAGCTCGGCTTCGCAGCCGCGGCAGGCGTCACAGCCGCGGCCGCGGCCGGCGACACCACCGCGGCACACGCGATCACAAGGCAGGCAATGACCGCACGGAGACCGTTCATGAGACCCCCCAGAACGCGAAGGCCGCACAGGCTATTGGCATGCACACACCCGTGAACAGACGGCATTCGGCCGACACTGCTGCGCAACCGGTCGAGGTTCGTGCGCAACCGGGCAATGACAGGCCCCTCCCGGCGACTGATGGCACCACGTCTTCGCCCCGCTCACACCAGTGAGCGGGGCGAAGACGTGAGGAAAGCCGCTGGTTCACCGCGCCGTGGCAATCGGTCGGTTCGTCAGGGCAGGGTCCATTTCTGGTTGGTGTTGGCATGGCAGGTCCACAGATGGACCGCGGTCCCGTCGTTCCAGGTGCCGCCCGAGGCGTCCAGGCACTTGCCGGACTGCGGATTACGGACCGTGCCGTCCGACTGAGCCGCCCAGCTCTGCGCGCCCGAACCGTTGCACGTCCAGAGCTGGATCCTCGTACCGTCCGCGGTGCCTGCGTCGGACACGTCCAGGCACTTGCCCAGCGCCCGCAGCGTGCCGTCACCGGAGACCGTCCACCTCTGGGCACCGGATCCATTGCACGTCCAGATCTGCACCTTCGTACCGTCGGCCGTCTGGGCGTTGTCGATGTCCAGGCACTTGCCGTTCACGCCCTTCACCTCACCCGAGCGGGGGCCGGGCTCCTGGCCGCCGGCGTGCTTGACGCGGATGTTGCGGAAGGACACGTCGTCGCCGTCGCCGTGGTTCTGGATGCCGACGTGCCCCTGTCTCAGGCTCCGTACCGGGTCGGTGTTGGTGAAGTCGTTGATCTTCCGGCCGTTGAGGAAGATCTCCAGCCGCTCGCCGGTGACCCGGAGTTCGTAGGTGTTCCACTCCCCCGGCGGATTCAGTGCCGCGTCCCGTGCGGCGATGTCCGCCGACTTGAAGCCGTAGACGGAGCCCGTCGTGCGGTCTGCGGCGTCGGTGGCGTCGATCTGGATCTCGTAGCCGTTGTTCACCGCAGTCCACGGGTCGTCGGATGCCGGGAAGCCGATGAAGACACCGGAGTTGTCGTCCCCGGCCATCCGCCAGTCGAGCTTGAGGGAGTAATCGCCGGTGAACTCCTGGGAGTTGTACCAGAAAAGCCCCATCCCGCCCACTGAGGTGAGGGTTCCGTCCGCGAGACTGAACTGCCCGGGACCGGCCTGCTTCCAGCCGCTGGTGGACGAGCCGTTGAACAGTGACGTGTAGCCGGTTTCCGGGCGGCAGTCGGCGTCGGTCATCCCGGAGGCCCAGCGGATGCCGCCGAGGAGGTGGCGCCGGAAGGCGGGCTCGGCGTACGACTCCTCGGTGTGTCCGCCGCCGGTGTAGAAGGCCCGGCCGCCCTGGTAGTCCTTGCACCAGGCGATCGGATGGTCGCCGGACATGTTCCCGCCCGAGTAGCTGGACTCGTCGAGTGAGGCCAGGACGCGGGCGGTGGTGCGCGGATTGGTGCGGTAGTTGTACCACTCGTCGGTGCGCTGCCAGGTGCTGCCCAGGTGGGCGGTGGAGTCGTGCGTCCGGTCCTCCACCTTGACCGTGGCGGGCTGAATGGCCGGGTGCGAGTGGAAGAGTGCGCCTGCCAGACCCTCGTAGAAGGGCCAGTCGTACTCCGTGTCGGCGGCGGCGTGGATGCCGACATATCCGCCGCCGCCCTGGACGTACTGTTCGAAGGCCGTCTGCTGGGCGGCGTTCAGCACGTCGCCCGTCGTCGACAGGAAGACGACGCTCTTGTACTGGGCGAGGTTGCCTGTCGTGAAGGTCCCCGCGTCCTCGGTCGCGTCCACGGTGAAGTTGTTCGCGGTGCCCAGGCCGCGCAGGGCCGCGATGCCCTCGTCGATCGAGGAGTGGCGGAAGCCCGCCGTCTTGGAGAACACGAGGATCTTGTACGCCGGGTCGGCCGCCGCGAGTGGCCGTGCTTCAGCGGTTGCGGAACCGGTGACTGACTGGCCCACCGCTCCGGGCAACGCCGCGGCCTGCGGGGTCAGACAGAGCGTGGCGCCCACGAACAGGCCGAGGGCCGCTTTCAGGTAAGTACGCATGGTCGGTCTCCTCCCTCCTACGGCAGGGTCCATTTCTGGTTGGCGTTGGCGTGGCAGGTCCACAGATGGACCGCGGTTCCGTCGTTCCAGGTGCCGCCCGAGGCGTCCAGGCATTTGCCGGACTGCGGGTTACGGACCGTGCCGTCGGCCTGGGCCGCCCAGGTCTGCGCGCCCGAACCGTTGCAGGTCCAGAGCTGGATCCTCGTACCGTCCGCGGTGCCTGCGTCGGACACGTCCAGGCACTTGCCCAGAGCCCGCAGTGTTCCGTCGCCGGAGACCGTCCACTTCTGGGCACCGGATCCATTGCACGTCCAGATCTGCACCTTCGTACCGTCGGTGGTCTGGGCGTTGTCGATGTCCAGGCACTTGCCGTTCACGCCCTTCACCTCACCCGAGCGAGTTGTGCCGCCCGAGGTGGTGAAGGAGAACTCGTCCACGTCGAAGAGCGCGCCGCTGCCGCCCTTGAAGACGAGGTAGAGGGAGGTGGAGCCGCTGGGCTGGTTGCTCAGGCCGGCCGTCACGTCCTGGAAGGTCTCCCACCCGCCGGTCACCGGCACGGTCGCCGTGCCGAGCAGGGTGCCGGTCGTGGATCCGGCGCGGACCTCTATGGTGCCGCCCGCGCCCGCCGAGGAGACCCGGGCGGTGAACTGTGTCGCGTTGCCGAGGGCGTACGGCTGGAAGGAGATCCAGTCGCCGTTCTCGATGTTGCCGACGGTCTTCCCGCCGTGTGCGGGACCGTGGGAGATGACGTCGACACCGGCGGAGGCGCCGTAGTGCTCGCCCTGCCGGTGGCTGGGCTGGGCGACGTGCTGGTCGTGTGTGGTGAGCGCGGGCTGGCCGCCGGCGCCCTTGTCGGTGTACTCGGCGTCGATCACGCCGAAGATGTTGGCGTTGGGGTCGTGTTCGCCGTCCGCCAGGGTCTGGAGCGTGCCGTTGCACCCGGTGGTCGAGGTCTGCGGATGGCCGTGGCTGTCGTGTCCGACGATGAAGGTGACCTTCACTTTGGAGCAGTCGATCGTGCCGTCCTCGGGGTCGGTCACCGTCACCTTGAACGGGATGGCGTCGCCGAAGTCGTAGATGCTTCCGTCCGAGGGCAGGTCGAGCTTCACCGTCGGCGCGGTGTTCCCCACCGTGATCTGCACGGAGGCTGTCGCGGACTTGCCGGTGGTGTCCGTGACCTTGAGCGTGGCCGTGTACTGGCCGTTGGTCGCGTAGGTGTGGGAGGGGTTGGCGGTGGTGGAGGTTGCCCCGTCGCCGAAGGTCCAGGCGTAGCTCAGGGCACCGCCGTCCGGGTCGGTGCTGCCGGCCGAGGAGAACGAGACAGCCAGGGGCGCCTTGCCCGAGGTGACATCGGCCTTCGCCTGTGCGGTCGGGGCGAGCCCGTCGGTGACGTGCTCGATGCGGTACAGGGCGGAGTTCTCGTCGCCGCTGAAGTAGCCGGTGCCGTAGTCGAGGACGTACAGGGCGCCGTCGGGGCCGAAGGTCATGTCCATCACCTGGGTGCCGCTCCAGGGGAAGGGGTTGATGGACTGTACGGTGCCGTCGGTCCCGGACTCGATGCGCTTGATCCAGCGGCGGCCGAACTCCCCGGCGAAGTAGTCTCCGTCGTACTCCTGCGGGAACTTGACCTCGGAGGTGGAGGCGGGGTCGTAGCGGTAGACCGGGCCGCCCATCGGGGACTCCGAGCCGTTGCCGAACTCCGGTACGGATCCGCCGTCGTAGGGGATCCAGGCGGGCTGGACGGGAGGCAGGCCGGTGAGGCCGGTGTTGTTCGGTGAACTGTTCGTGGGCGCCGCGCAGTTGAAGGCGGCACCGGAGGCGCCGGTGGCGAAGTTGTAGTCGATGTAGGCGTCGTTGTCGCCGGTGCAGTACGGCCAGCCGAAGTTGCCGGCCTTGGTGATCCGGTTGAACTCCACCTGCCCGCCGGGTCCGCGCGTGGGGCTGGCGGTGCCGGCGTCGGGGCCGTAGTCGCCGAGGTAGACAATGCCTGTGGCCTTGTCGACGCTCATACGGAAGGGGTTGCGGAAGCCCATCGCATAGATCTCGGGGCGGGTCTTCGCGGTACCGGACGGGAAGAGGTTGCCGCTCGGGATCGAGTACGACCCGTCCGCGTTGACCTTGATCCGCAGGACCTTGCCGCGCAGGTCGTTGGTGTTGGCCGAGGAACGCTGGGCGTCGAAGGCGGGGTTGCGGCTGGAACGCTCGTCGATCGGGGTGTAGCTGTCCGACGCGAACGGGTTGGTGTCGTCGCCGGTGGACAGGTACAGGTTTCCGGCCGCGTCGAAGTCGATGTCGCCGCCCACGTGGCAGCAGATGCCGCGGGAGGCCGGCACGTCGAGGATCTTCTTCTCGCTGCCGAGGTCCAGGGTGCCGTCGGTCTTCAGCACGAACCGGGAGAGCCGGTTGACCCCGTCGAAGGGGGCGAAGTCGGAGGCCGTCCCGTCGGAGGGGGCGTCACCGGCCGGAGTGCTGAGTTTGGGGGCGTAGTAGAGGTAGACGAACCGGTTGGACGCGAAGCCGGGGTCCACGGCGACGCCTTGCAGGCCTTCCTCGTCGTGGCTGTATACGTCCAGCCTGCCCGCGACGGCCGTGGTCCCCGCGGCGTTCGTCAACCGGACCGTGCCATCACGGGAGGTGTGCAGGACCGAACGGTCCGGCAGCACCGCCAGGGTCATGGGCTCGCCCGTCTCGGCCACACCCTTGGCGAGCGTGACCTGCTGGAACTCGACGGCGGCCGCTTTGGACCCGGAGGCCGGATCCGCCTGCTGGGCGGCGGCCTGAGGCATGGGCAGCAGACAGCCGAAAGCGCAGGCCACGGCAGTCAGCAGGTAACGGACACGTCTGTGTCTGAGCGGTTTGTTGCGCACAGAGGTCTCCCAAAGTGGGGTGGGATGACGGCAGCCCTCGTCGGGCTGCCAAGCAGTGCACAGGCGCGCGCCGTCGCGCCGTCATGACCGGCCGCGGCTCTATGACCGGTTCATTTCAAGGAAGTTAGCGAGCTTTGTTGAGCTCCGTAACCCGTTTCACACAAGATCTCGATGCTTTTTCCACGCGCGGGACAAAGTTGGAACGCCAGCAGGCATCAAGCACTGGCCGGCGGCGCGAGCTCGGCCGCGACTTCGACGGCGATCTCGATGGCCCGGGCGGCAAGTGGTGAGAGGGTACGTCCGGCCCGCCAGTGCAGGTAGATCTCCCGCGGCGGCAGGGAAGGCCGTAGCTCGTGGATGCGGAGCCTGTCGTCGGACGGGACGTCGGCGCCGCGGATGGCGAGCCAGGGCAGCACCGCCGATCCCAGGCCCGCTCGCACCATCGACAGCAGGGTGTCGTTGACCGCGCTGCGGAACACGACCTGTGGACTGGCGCCGCTGCGGGCGACCGCCTGCTCCATCGCGGGCTGGTCGCAGGTCAGCGGCCAGGCCACCATCGGTGCACCGTCGAGCAGTTCCAGCGGGACCGGGCCTTCGGGGAAGGCGTCGGCGCCTGCCACCAGCAGGTACGGATCGTCGAGCAGTTTGCGGTGCTCGACGTCCCCGTCGACGCGGCCGTCGTAGAACAGCAGATCGAGGTCGCCGATCTGCGGCTGCTCCGGCTCCTCCTCGGACAACCTGATGTCGCAGCCGGGGTGCTCGTCCCGCAGCCGGCGTACGACCGACGGCAGGATCACGTTGGACACGCTCTGGAACGTGCCGATGTCGATCCGTCCGTCCCCCGCCTTGAACCGGTCCACGGCGTGGGCCAGTGCCTCCGCCTTCGCCAGCAGTTCACGACCGTGGTCCAGGACCACGGAGCCGAGCGGGGTGAGCCGCACTCGCTTGGGACCACCCGGCCGGTCGAACACCGCACCGCCGAGGGCCCTCTCCAACACGGCGATCTGCTGGCTCACCGTTGACTGGGTGTACCCGAGGCGGGCGGCCGCCCGGCCGAACGAGCCCTCCTCGGCGATGGCGGCCAAGGCCGTCAGATGGCGCAGCTCGACGTCGGTCACACGCTCCACCGTAGCGACCACAATCGCCGCGAGCGATCAAATTGATCGAAAACCATCGCTTTTCGCAATGGATTCATGCGCTCTAGCGTGACAGACATGACCTCACATCAATCTCACGGCGAACAACTCCTCGAGATCAACGGCGTCGAGCTGTGCGTGGAGCCCTTCGGTGACCGCGCGGCCCCGGCGATCGTGCTGGTCGCCGGGGCGGCCGCCTCGATGCTCTGGTGGGACGCCGAACTGTGCGAACAGATCGCCGCCCGTGGCCGGCACGTGATCCGGTACGACCATCGGGACACCGGCCGGTCGACCTGCTACCCGACTGGACAGCCGGCGTACTCGTTCAACGACCTGACCCTCGACGTGCTCGGCATCCAGGACGCCCTGGGCATCGAACGCGCCCACGTGGTCTGTCAGTCGATGTTCGGCGGGAGCGGACTCATCCTCGGGGTGGACCATCCCGACCGGGTCGCATCGCTGACGTTCGTCTCGACCTCGACCGGGGCCGACGACCTGCCGCCGCCGAGGGACCTGGCCATGCCGGCCGAGCCGGATTCCTCCGACGCGGCCGCGGTCGTCGAGTACGTGGTCGCCGGCGCGATGGCGTTCGCCGGTGGCTCGCCCTACTTCGACGAGGCCGCGATCCGCGCGTTGGTCGAACGGGACGTGGCGCGCGCCAGGAACTACGCGTCGACTCTGGTCAACCACTACGCCATCGAGCCCGATGGTCCGGCCCGAGGCGGCTTCGGCGACATCGCGGCGCCGACGCTCGTGGTCCACGGCGACCACGACCCGTTCCTGCCGCTGCCGCACGGCGAGGCGTTGCGCGACGCGATCCCCGGTGCGGAGCTGCTGGTCCTCAAGGGGGCCGGACACGACCTGCCGAGGCCGGTGTGGGACGACTTCGTGTCGGCCCTGGTGCGGCACACGGCAGGAGCCCGCCCATGAACCGGCTGCGGTCCGCACTCTGGCTGCCCCTCTTCGACGACCTCGCGGACCGCCGGGTGGTTGCGCGTCTCGCAGCCGACGCGGAGGAAGCCGGGTGGGACGGTTGCTTCGTATGGGATCAGCTGTGCTGGCGGGCGCCGGTCCGACAGGTCGCCGACCCGTGGATCGCGCTGGCGGCGATCACGACCGCGACCGAGCGGCTCCGGCTCGGCCCGATGGTGTCACCCCTCGCCCGTCGACGGCCGGCCAAGGTCGCGCGGGAGACCGCGACACTGGACCGGCTCAGCGACGGCCGCCTCACCCTCGGCGTCGGCCTCGGCAGCGACCGGTTCGCCGGCGAGCTGTCCAGGACCGGTGAGCAGCTCGACGACCGGCGGCGCTGGCAGATGCTCGACGAGTCCTTGGCGATCCTGGCCGCCGCCTGGTCCGGCGAGCCGGTGCGCCACCGCGGCGAGCACTACACCGTCGACGACATCGCGTTCCTCCCGCGGCCGGTTCAGCGGCCCGGCGTGCCGGTGTGGGCCGCCGGATTCCCGGGCAACGCAAAGCCGATCCGCCGGGCCGCCCGGCTCGACGGCTTCTTTCCGGCGAATCTCGAGCACCCGGACCAACTCGCCGAGGCCGTCGGCACCCTCACCCAACTGCGCCACGGCGAGATGGCCGCGTACGACATCGCCGTCGGTCTGCCGCTCGGTGTCGATCCCGAACCGTACGCGAAGGCCGGCGCGACGTGGTGGCTGCCGGAACTGGAACCGGGGGTACGGCTCGACACCGTGCGCGGCCTGCTTCGCGACGGCCCAGCGGCGTGATGACGCGGTCGCGTTGTTCGACTGCGGCTCAGGGTTCGTCCTCGAAAACGGCAGGGTGGGAGCCCTCGATGCCGGCGGCTCCTGTCAAACTCCGTTGCGGCGCCTCCCCCTCATGGGACTGAAACCTCGCGAGCCGTGGAGCCGCTTCGACTGGCACTACGGGAGCTGCTTCAGGTGGCCCAGGCCAACGGCCCGCTACGGATTCGTGGCCAGCGGATCGAGGAACGTCAGCACGGAGGCGTCCTCTTCGATCAGCGGGGTGAGGGCCGTGTTGAAAGGGCCTCCGTACGGGGCGTTCAGGTGCGCCTGGAAGGCGTCCTCGTCCCGGTACACCTCGAAGATCCAGAAGGCGCGCGGGTTGGCCGCCCTGGTGTAGACGTCGAAGGCGAGGTTGCCTTCTTCCTCGCGCACCGTCCGGGCGTAGTCCCCGATCAGGCGGGCGACTTCGCCCTCCGTTCCCTCGCGGGCGGTGAACTCGGCGAGCAGGGTCTTCTTCACGGTCTGGTGTCCTTGTCGGTCGTGGGTGGGGCGTCAGTCATGGGCGGAGTCAAGGTTCCGGACGACGGCCTTGGCCGGCTTCGCCGAGCCCTTCTCGGCGAGGACTCGCACTACCTGGCTGGCGGGTGTTGAAGCCCACGTCGCCGGTTGCACTGCGGACGAGTTTGCCGTCGACGCGGAGCGCAGCGGGGTGGCGGACGCTACGGCCTACGGGGCGAGAGGTGTGGAGGACGGGGCGCGGAACGTCGCCACCGCCACCGGTGGACGGATGCGGACATGCCGGGATACACGTCCAGGTCTCATGAGGGTCTCCTGTGCCGCGGCCGTCCGCGCAACGGTGCCTGCTGCCCCGGCGCCTACGGACCGAGAAGTGACGCCCTGGTCGGCGTCGTCGTCCACATCGCCTACCAAGGGCGTCATCGATGACATCGAGTGGGCCCGATGATGAGCGCATTCCGGCCGACGCGTCAACGGTTCGACCGGAATTGCCCGGCGCCGCCCACCCACCCATCAGGCGCCGTCGGCGTTCGTGAGCTGCTCCAACTGGCTCTGCCACGGCGGGTTGGGGCCGGCGACCGAGCAGGTCAGAGCGGCGACCTGAGTGCCGAACCGGCAGGCTTCCGCGACATCGTCGACACCGAGGTCCGTCAGTCGGCCGCCGAGGAGTCCGCGGTTGCCGAGGTGGTGCAGCAGCCCGGCGCTGAAGGAGTCCCCCGCGCCCACTGTGTCGACCACTTCTGTCGCCACCGCGGGCACCCGCAGCCGTTCGCCGTCGAGCGAGGCCAGGGCGCCGTCGGCTCCGAGCGTGATCACGACGAGCCGCGCTCCAGCGGCGTGCCAGATGTCGCACGCCCGCTCCGGCGGCGTGCCCGGCAGCAGCAGTTCCAGGTCGTCCTCGCTCAGCCGCAGGATGTCGGCGAGGCCGCACCAGTGCGCCAGCCTTGCGCGGTAGATCTCGGGGTGCACCAGCAGCGGCCGGACGTTGGGATCGATGCTGATGGTGGCCCGCGGAGCGGCAGCATCCAGGAACTCCTCCACCACTGCCCCGCCGGGCTCACGGACCAGCGCCAGCGACCCGGTGTGCACACATGCCGTTCCGGACAGATCCACCCTCGCCAGTTCCCCCGAAGTCCACTGCCAGTCGGCCGTGTTCTGCGCGTGGAAGGAGAACGCGGCCTGCCCGGTGGCATCCAGCTCCGCCACGGCCAGCGTGCTGGGCTCGGCGGCGGCGACGGCGTACGACAGGTCGACGCCGGACGCCTCCAGGTGGGCCCGGAACAGGCGGCCGAACACATCGCCGGACAGACGTGCGAGGAAGCGGGCCGGCGTGTCCAGCCGGGCCAGGGCCACCGCCGTATTCGCAGGTCCGCCGCCGGGCAGCACCCGCAGGGCGAGCTCGTTCGAGGCGTTTGCCGGTTCGGCGAAGGCGTCCGCGACGCACTCCCCCAGGACGGTGATCCGACGCGGGCTCATGGGCTGCTCTTCTCTCGGAAGGCACGGGCAGAAACGGGCACGTCCCGGGCAGCCGCCGAAAGGCTTCGGGCAGGCGATGGCCGCGGGCGTTGCCGATTTGTGACGGGTACAAGGCATTGACGTTGCCGGGGACCGGAGTCCATCATCCTCGCCAAGCAGTGTCAACGATGACATAAGTCAACGATGACACCGAGGGACGGCATGCCCCGATGCCGGCCGATCGCCCGCAATCCCGCAGGAGTCGTTCATGTCACGCATCTCTCGTCTGCCGTCCTCCCTGCTCAGAGTCACCGCCTGCACGGGTGTCGCAGCCCTCGCCCTGACCGCCTGTGGATCCGGATCCGGATCGGACACCGCGAGCTCCGGATCGGGCAGCGTCAAGGTCGGTCTGATCACCAAGACCGACACCAACCCGTTCTTCGTGAAGATGAAGGAGGGCGCGGAGAAGGCCGCCAAGGAGAACGGCGCCCAACTGTCCACTGCCGCAGGCAAGTTCGACGGAGACAACGCCGGACAGGTCACCGCCATCGAGAACATGGTCGCCGCCGGTGTGAAGGGCATCCTGATCACCCCGAGCGACTCCAAGGCGATCGTGCCCGCGATCGAGAAGGCCCGCGCCAAGGGTGTCCTGGTCATCGCCCTGGACACCCCGACCGAACCGGAGAGCGCAGTCGACGCCCTCTTCGCCACTGACAACCTCAAGGCCGGCGAGCTGATCGGCGAGTACGCCAAGGCCGCCATGAAGGGCAAGTCGGCGAAGATAGCCGCCCTCGACCTCGCGCCGGGCGTCTCCGTCGGCGTCCAGCGGCACAACGGTTTCCTGAAGGGCTTCGGCGCCACCGACAAGGACGTCGTGTGCGCCCAGGACACCGGCGGCGACCAGGCCAAGGGCCAGACCGCGATGGAGAACTGCCTCCAGAAGGAACCGGGCATCAACGTCGTCTACACCATCAACGAGCCCGCGGCCCTGGGCGCGTACACCGCTCTGAAGGCCAAGGGCCGGGAGAAGGACGTCCTGATCGTCTCCGTCGACGGAGGCTGCACCGGGACCAAGGCCGTCAAGGACGGCAAGATCGCCGCGACGTCGCAGCAGTACCCGCTGAAGATGGCCGCCGAGGGCGTCAAGGCTGTCGTGACGTTCGCCAAGGACGGCAAGAAGGCGTCCGGTTACACCGACACCGGCGTCACGCTGATCACCGACAAGGCGCAGGACGGGGTCACGTCCAAGGACACCGCGTACGGCCTGGAGAACTGCTGGGGCTGAGCCGTCCTCCTGATCCGTACGTCTGATCAGTATGCCTGATCCGTACGCCTGATACGTACGTCCCCCTCAGCGGGGCGGCCGTCCCTCCCTCCCCGACCGGGTGACGGCCGCCCGCTCGTCCTCTTGTCCTCCGACCGGTAAGGACAACGACCACTGTCTTCCGACAAGGACTTCGCATGACAGCCACGACCACGCCGTACGCCGAGCTCAAAGCGCCGACGACGGCCCGCAGACTGCTCACGGCACCGACCACCGGCCCGCTGGTCGCCCTCCTCCTGGCCTGCGCCTTCTTCTCCCTCTCGACCGACCAGTTCCTCACCGGCGGGAACTTCTCCCTGATCGTGCAGCAGGTCATGGTCGTCGGCACCCTCGCCATCGGACAGACCCTGATCATCCTCACGGCGGGCATCGACCTGTCGTGCGGTGCCGTGATGGCTTTCGGCAGCATCGTGATCGCCAAGATGGCAGCCGAGGGCTCCCTGCCCCCGCTCGCCGCCATCGCTCTGGGCATAGTCGTCTGCGGCGGCTTCGGCCTGGTCAACGGACTGCTGGTGCAGAAGATCCCGCTGCCGCCGTTCATCGTCACCCTCGGCATGCTCAACGTGGCGTTCGCGCTGACCCACATCTACTCCGAGGAGCAGACCGTCAGCAGCCTGCCGGGCCCGCTGACGGCCCTCGGGCAGACCTTCCCGCTCGGCAACACCGACATCACCTACGGTTCGCTGGTCACCATCGCCCTGTTCCTCCTCCTCGCGTACGCGCTGAGCAGCACCGGCTGGGGCCAGCACGTCTACGCGCTGGGCAACAGCCCGGAAGCGGCTCGGCTGAACGGCATCCGCACCTCCCGGCTGACCATCGGCGTCTACACCGTGGCCGGCCTGCTGTACGGCATCGCCGCCCTGCTGCTCATCTCCCGCACCGGCGTCGGCGACCCCCAGGCCGGCCAGACCGACAACCTCGACAGCATCACCGCCGTGGTCCTCGGCGGCACCAGCCTCTTCGGCGGACGCGGCTCGGTCCTGGGCACCTTCATCGGCGTCCTCATCGTCGGCGTGTTCCGCAACGGCCTGCAACTGATGGGCGTCGCCTCCATCTACCAGACCCTGATCACCGGAGTCCTGGTGATCCTCGCGGTGACCGTCGACCAGCTCTCCCGGAAGAAGGCCCGATGACCGCCACCTCCTCCCCCACGCCCGTGCTGCAGGCCCGCGGTCTGTTCAAGCGGTACGGCCAGGTCACCGCCATCGACGGCGCCGACTTCGATCTGCTGCCCGGCGAGGTCCTCGCCGTCATCGGCGACAACGGAGCCGGCAAGACCAGCCTGATCAAGGCCCTCACCGGCGCGTTGATCCCCGACGCGGGCGAGATACGGCTCAACGGGGAGCCCATCACCTTCTCCGGTCCGCAAAGTGCTCGCGCCCACGGCATCGAGACGGTGTATCAGGACCTCGCAGTGGCCGCCTCCATGGACATCGCGTCGAACGTGTTCCTCGGGCGCGAGCTGCGCCGCCCCGGTGTCCTCGGCAGTGTCTTCCGCATGCTGGACAAGAAGCGCATGCGCCAGGAGGCCGCCGAGCACATGGCCGACCTGAAGATCGGTCTGCGCTCGCTGACGCAGTCGGTCGAGACGCTCTCCGGCGGACAGCGGCAGGCCGTGGCGGTCGCCCGGTCCGTCGCCTGGGCCAGCAGTGTCGTCGTCATGGACGAACCCACCGCCGCCCTGGGCGTCAAGGAGTCCGGGCAGGTTCTGGACCTCATCCGCCGCGTCCGCGACAAGGGCATGCCGGTCGTCCTCATCAGCCACAACATGCCGCACGTCTTCGAGATAGCCGACCGGATCCACGTCCACCGTCTCGGCCGGCGCGCCGCCGTGATCAAGCCCTCCGACTACTCCATGGCGGAGGTCGTCGCCATCATGACCGGCGCACTCAGCATCGACGAGGCCGGAGATACTGTCGTAGCGGATTCCAAGGCCGCAAAGGCTGCTGGAGTCCAAGCCCACTGACTCAGCGCTCCCGGGTTCCGGCCGTCTGTCGCGGCCGGAACCGGCGAGCCCACAAGAAACGGTCCCCCATGGCAGCGATCCGCCGCCCCACCCTGGCCGACGTGGCCCGAGAAGTGGGCGTCAGCGCCAAAACGGTCTCCCGCGTCCTCAACGAGGACGGGCCCGCCTCGGCCCGGACCAGGGAGCAGGTGCTCGCCGCCGTCGCCAAACTCGGTTTCCAGCCGAACCTCATGGCACGCAACATCCGAGTCGGCGGCCCCGACACCACCATCGGCCTGGTCATCCCCGACCTCGCCAACCCCTTCTTCGGGGCGGTGGCCCGCGCAATCGAGGACACCGTCATCGAACGCGGACTGACGCTGCTCATGGGCTCCTCCGCGGACGGCCCCGACCGCGAACGCGCCCTGACGGACAAGTTCCTCGCCCGCCGCGTCAGCATCCTGATCGTCGTGCCGTCCGTCGGCGCCGACCACTCCCACCTCAAGTCCCACCGTACGGCGGGACTGCCCGTGGTCTTCCTCGACCGACCCGGAGTCGGCCTCGCCACGGACAGCATCGTCAGCTCCAACCGCGCGGGAGCGCATGACGGTGTCGCCCACCTCGTTGCCCACGGCCACCGGCGCATCGGCTTCCTCGGCGACCTGCCCGTGAAGCTGTACACCCGCCGCGAGCGCCTGGCCGGGTACCGCTTGGCTCTGCAGGAGGCCGACATTCCCTACGACCGCTCGCTCGTCGCCAACGCCCACGACCAGCAAGGTGCCGAGGCCGCGACCGCCCAACTCCTCGGCCTGGCCGATCCCCCCACCGCCCTGTTCGCCGGCAACAACATCATGGCGCTGGGCATCGTCGCCGAACTGGCCCGCAGCAAGCGCAAGGACGTCGCCGTCGTCGCCTTCGACGACGTCTCGCTCGCCGAGGCACTCGAACCGGCCCTGACCGTCGTCGCCCAGGACGCGGAAGAACTCGGCAGAGCAGCCGCGACCACCGCGCTGACCCGACTCGACGGCGACCGCACTCGCGCCCGCACCATCACCGTCCCCACCCGACTGATCGTCCGCGGCTCGGGCGAACAGACCGCGCCCGGCACGCACGGGGCTTGACCGGGACCGCCTCCGTCCGCGTACGGGCGCGCCCGTAGGCACGTGGAGGGCACGCATGCGGCACAGGCGGGGCCAAGGTGCGGGACCGTTCCGCCGAAGGCGACCTTGTCGGCCCAGCCGACGCGGTCCATGTCGCAAAGGGAGAAGGCGACGCCTGACCGCGGTGGTCATGCAGTCATTGCTGGTGCCTCGCCGACCGGTGGGTTCGACAGCCCAGGTCCTCCGGCCGGCAGCCGTGCCAATAGGGTGCCTCCGTGACTGCCACCATGAGTTCCACGAAGGCCCGTGCCGCGCTGCGCACATCGGCACGTTTTTCTGCGGAGTTGCTGCTGATATTCGCGATGCTCGCGGTGTCTCTATGGCTTCTGGGCCGGATGTGGTCGGTGGTGTGGCCGCTCGTCGTCGGCCTGCTGCTGACCACACTGACCTGGCCCCTGGCTCGTTTTCTGCGTCGTCACGGGTGGAAGCCCGCTCTCGCCGCGTCGGCGGTGACCGTGCTGTCCCTCCTCGTCGCAGGCGGTGTCGTGGCGCTGATCGCCGTACCGGTGGCGTCCCAGTCCGGTGAGCTGACCGACGGCGTGGTCGAGGGCATCCAGAAGCTGCGTGACTGGGCCTCCGGGCCGCCTTTGAACATCGGCGACGACGACATCACCAAGGCCATGGACAGCGCGGTCGCCCGCGCTCAGGACGGCCTCGGCAGCATGGTCACCACCGTGATCACGGGAGTGAGCACCATCGTCAACGGCGTGGTCACCGCCGTGCTGGCGCTCTTCCTGATGTTCTTCTTCCTCAAGGACGGCCCGCGCTTCCTGCCGTGGCTCGCCCGTCAACTGCCCGGCCGGCTCGCCACCGACATCCCCACCGTGGCCGCTCGTGGCTGGGCGACCCTGGGCTCCTTCGTACGTTCCCAGGCGGCCGTCGGCCTGCTCGACGCCGTTCTGATCGGCCTGGGCCTGTGGGTTGTGGGGGTGCCGCTGGTGCTCCCGTTGGCGGTGCTGACGTTCGTCTCCGCGTTCGTGCCGATCATCGGCGCCCTGTTCGCCGGTTTCGTCGCCGTCCTCATCGCGTTGGTCTTCAACGGTCTGACGGACGCGTTGATCGTGCTGGCCATCATCATCGCGGTGCAGCAGCTCGAGGGGAACGTGTTCCAGCCGATGATCCAGAGTCGTGGGCTCGGCCTCCATGCGGCCGTGATCCTGCTGGCGGTGACATTGGGCGGCAGTCTGGCCGGCATCGTGGGCAGTCTGCTCGCCGTACCGATCGCCGCGCTGATCGCGGTGGTGTGGAACTACGTGCGCGAGCAGCTCAGCGAGCCGTCGCAGGAGCCAGAGCCAGTGCCCGAAGGGTGACCTGCCGGTCGGGCCGACGGCCGTGGCCGGGCGCGCGAACGGCCCCTCCCAGGTCGCGGTGCTCCACCTCGCTTGCGAATCTGCAAGCGAAAGGAGTTGCCTCCCATGGTTCCTGTCACCGCGTCGCCCGTGCGTATCGAGGCATCCGTCGATGCCCGGCTCTCCAGATGGCTGTGGCTGGTGAAGTGGCTCCTCGCCATCCCGCACTACATCGTGCTGTTCTTCCTGTGGATCGGGTTCGTCCTCGTCACGGTGATCGCGTTCTTCGCCATTCTGTTCACCGCCCGGTATCCCCGGTCCCTCTTCGACTTCAGTGTCGGCGTACTGCGATGGAACTGGCGGGTCAGCTACTACGCCCACACGGCGCTCGGCACCGACCGGTACCCGCCGTTCACCCTCGCGGATGTGCCGGACTACCCGGCGCGTTTCGACGTCGCCTACCCCGCGCGCCTCTCGCGTGGCCTGGTCCTGGTGAAGTGGTGGCTGCTGGCGATCCCGCAGTACATCGTCGTCGCGATGTTCGCGGGTGGCTGGGGATGGGGCGGGGGCTGGGGCGACGGGCACGGCTGGCGGGGCGGCGGGCTGATGCCCTTCCTCTCCTTCGTCGCCGTGGTCATCCTGCTGTTCACCGCCCGGTACCCGCGGCACCTCTTCGACTTCCTCATGGGCCTCGCCCGGTGGGTGGCGCGCGTGATCGCCTATGCCGCGCTGATGACCGACCAGTACCCGCCGTTCCGCCTCGACATGGGCGGACAGGAGTCCACGCCGATCCCCCAGCCGGACTCACCGCCGCCCGCGCCGCCGGCCTCCCCGATGACGAAGAGCTGAATCCACCGGGGGAACCGATTCCGTTCGGCACGTATCGTCCAGACATGGACACCACTGCTTCACCCCGCGTCCTCGTCATCGGGCTCGATCCGTATCGAGTGCCCGGGCCGTGGGATCCCGAGCCGGCAGCCAAGGCGATCGAGGAGGGACTGGCCAAGTTCGCCGAACACGACGTGGGCTTCGAGACCTGCCTCATCGGTCTTGATGGAAGTGACGACGTGGAAGCGGTCGTCGGGAATGCGCTACGAGCCCATCCGTGGGAGTGCGTCACCGTCGGCGGTGGCCTGCGGCACTCAGACGATCAAGCTGAACTCCTCGAGCAAGTAGTCAACCTGATTCGGCGGCACGCACCCGACGCGGCCATCGCCTTCAACAGCACCCCAGCCACTACCTACGAGGCTGCTGCCCGTTGGATCCAGTGACGGCAGCATACGCAAACCTTGGCCTGCTCCAGGCGGACGTTGAGGTGAATGCCGTCGGCCCGCACGTACACGTGGTCGACCTCCGCGAGGTCACGATCCATGAACGCGGCATGGTCAGCCTGCTCTGCTGGGACAGCCGGGTGACCGTCGCCGGGGAGAGGCCGCCCGAGTTGCCGAGGAACTGCTCCGGCAACGGGCCACGAGGCCAGGGGATTCTCCTCGTGCACGTCCCTCCCGTCAGCAAAAGCCCTCAGCCCTTGACGGCCGAGCTGGCGACTCCCTGGACGAACCAGCGTTGGAAGAACGCGAAGACGATCAGTACGGGCAGGACCAGGAGGACGCCGAAGGCGAGGATCTGACCCCAGTCCGGCGGGAGTTGGGCCTGGAAGACGCTCATCTCCAGGGGCAGCGGGCGTACCGAGGGGTCGGAGACCATCAGGACGGGCCAGAGGAAGGAGCCCCACTGGGTGAGGAAGGTGAGGATCGCCACGGATGCGAAGGCCGGCTTCGACATGGGGACGATGATGGCGAAGAAGGTGCGCCAGGGGCCCGCGCCGTCGATGCGGGCGGCTTCCTCGATGCTCGGCGGGATCGAGCGGAAGAAGGTGTGGAACTGGTAGACGGAGAAGGCGTTGGCGATGAACGGGATCGCCTGGATGAAGAGCGTGTTGCGCTGGTCGTTGAACATGTAGAAGAGCGGGACGGCCACCGACTCGAACGGGACCAGCATCAGCAGCAGGATGAGGGTGAAGACGGCGTTGCGGCCGCGCCACTTCAGCCGTGACAGCCCGTACGCCGCCATCGAGTTGACGAACAGTCCACCCGTCACCACCACGAACGCGAGCAGCAGCGAGATGCCCATGAAGCGCCAGAAGTAGCCGGTGCTGTCGGAGTTGAGGCTGCTCAGGACGTTGGAGTAGTTGTCGAAGGACAGGTGCGTGGGCAGGAAGCCGGACAGGCCGTTCAGCACTTCGTCGGACGGCTTGAGGCTGCCTATCAACAGGTAGAGGACGGGCAGCACGAAGATGAACGCCAGTACGCCGAGGACGGCGTAGTCGAGGACGCGGCGCAGGGGTGTGCGGGTGAGGCCCGTGTGGGTGCTCATGGTCAGTCCTCGTTGTCGGGCCGGACGACGCGGCGCTGGATGAGGGTCAGGGCGACGACGATCAGGAAGAAGACGACGGTGATCGCGGCTGCCTGGCCGACGTTGTTCTGGTCGAAGGCGGTGGTGACGGCCTGGTACATCACGGTGCGGCCGGCGTCCTCGTTGAGGCCGCCGCCCTTGACGAGGACGTAGACCTGGTCGAAGACGCGGAAGGAGAGCACCGAGGTGAGCATGGCGACGAAGACGAGGGTGCCGCGGATGCCGGGCAGTGTGATGTGGCGAAACTGCTGCCAGCGGCTCGCGCGGTCGAGATCCGCGGCCTCGTAGAGCTCACCCGGTATCTGCTGGAGGCCGGCGAGGAGGATGACCATCTGGAAGCCGACGCCCTGCCAGATGGACAGCACGATGATCGAGGCCATCGCGGTGGCGGAGTCGCCGAGCCAGTCGAAGGCTCCCCAGTTGCCGAAACTGACAGCGTGCAGGGCGGAGTTGAGCATGCCCTGGTCGCTGCGGGCGAGGATGAGCCGCCAGATCACGGCGACCAGCGCCATCGGGAAGACGACCGGCATGAAGAAGAGGGACCGGAACAGGCCGATCGCCTTGAGCTTGCGGTTCAGCAGGATCGCCAGCCCCAGCGCCAGGGCCGTCTGGACCGGTACGACGACCACGGCGAAGGTCAGGTTGTTCAGCAGGGCCCGCAGGAAGGGGCCGGACAGGTCGGGGTCGGTGAACAGCCGTCGGTACTGCTCCAGACCGAAGAAGGTGGGCGCGAGCGGGGAGCCGAGGCGGACGTTGTAGAAGGAGAGGACGACGGCGTAGCCGAACGGGATGCCCACGAAGGCGATGAGTCCGGCGACGGCGGGCGTGGACATGAGCAGGCCGTGCAGCCAGTCGCGGTTCTTGCGCACGGAACGCGCCGGACGCACCGGACGCGCGGGCTTGGCGGCGGTCACGGGTGGGGCCTTCTCCCGGGCGTGGGGCGCGGCGTGCGCCGGTTCGACGGAGGTCACGGATGGGTCCTGTTCCCGGCGGGGGCGGGCGCGGTCTGTACCGTCCCGCCCCTGGCCGATGGTCCTACGGGATCTTGTAGCCGGCGTTGTCGGAGAAGTCCTGGTCGATGGCGCGGGCGGCCTTCTCCAGGGCGCTCTTCGGGTCGGCTCCGCCGTAGATCGAGTTGAGGGCCTCGCTGAACTTGGCGGTGATGGTGGGGTATCCGGCGGTCACCGGGCGGGTGACGGCGACGCAGGACTTGGTGATGTCGCTGTCGCCGCAGGGCTTGGCGAGCTGGTCGGCGAAGAGCTGGAGCGGGCCGCCCTCCTTGTACAGGGGGCTCGCGGCGAGCGCGGTCTTCGTGGCGGGCGGGGCGCCGTTGGCCGTCGTCATCGCGGTGACGTTGGCGTCGTTGAGCAGGTAGTCCATGAAGGCACCGGCGGCCTTGGCGTTCTTGGTGTCGGCGCCGATGCCCCACGCCCAGGAGCCCTGGCCGGTCTTGGGACCGTTGCCGAAGTCGGGCAGCGGAAGGACGACGAGGTCGTCGCCGAGCGCCTTGCCGTAGGTGGGGTACATCCAGTGGCCGACCCAGCTCAGGGCAACGCGGTCCTTGGCGAAGGCGTTGCCGTCGGTGTTGGGGTCGACGTACGTCTTCCAGGACTGGACGGTCTTCAGCGCCGAGACGACGGCCGGCGTGTCGAGGGCGCCTTCCGCCTTGTCGCCCTTGATCAGCGAACCGCCGGCCGACCAGACGACGGGGGCGAAGCCGTAGGTCCCCCACTCGGTGGCCAGGCCGTTGCCCTCTTGGATGTCGAGGGTCTTGCCGTCGGAGTCCTTGGCCTTCAACGCCTTGAGCGCGGCGGTGAACTGCTCGGCCGTCCAGTCGTCGGACAGGCTGGTCGGGTACTTCACGCCGGCCGCGTCCAGCAGCTTCTTGTTGCCGTAGATCCCCAGGCCCGAGTCGTACATGCCCAGGCCGTAGTGCTTGCCGCCGATCGCTCCCTGGGACTTGCTCGCGTCGGTGGCGTTGGACATCGTCTTGGCGGAGACGTAGTCGTCGACGGGGGCGAGCTTCTTGTTGTAGACGAAGTTCGCCATGGTCGGGCCGTCGAACTCCATCACGTCCGGCAGCTCGGAGGCGCTGGTGGCGGTGATGGTCTTGGTGTAGTCGTTGCCGGGTATCAGCTTCAGCTCGACCTTGATGTCGCTCTGCGAGGAGTTGAAGGACTTCACCGCGGCCTGCACGGCGGCGTCCTCGCTCTTCTGGCCCTGGTGGGCCCAGACGCTGATGGTGCCCTTGCCGCTGCCGGCGTCCGCCGAGGCGTCGGTGCCGCTGCCCCCGCCACAGGCGGCCAGTGCCACGAGAGGGAGCAGGGCCAGGCCCGTACAGGCCGTGCGGCGGTGCCTTCTGTTGGTCGAGCTCATGGTCTGTGCCTCCGTGCTGTGGCGTGGGTTCGAGGTGTGGGAGCGCTTCGAGGCGTGGGGGGTGTGGGGCTCAGGGGGTGCTACTGAGGTCCGCGCGGACGGGGTGGGGCGGTGGTCTCGCGCAGGACCAGGCGGATGGGCATCTGGACATGACCGGGGTGTTCGGCACCGGGTTCGTCGAGCTGGCGCAGCAGCAGCCGGGCGGCCTCGGCGCCCTGGCCCGCGACCGGCTGGGCGACCGTGGTCAGTCCGACCACGTCGGCGAGTTCGTGGTCGTCGAAGCCGACGACGGACACGTCGTCCGGGACCCTCAGCCGGTGGCGGCGCAGGGCCCGGAGCGCGCCCATCGCCATCTCGTCGGACTGCGCGAACACGGCGGTCGGCGGCCGGGAGGCGGCCAGCAACTCGGTCATCGCCCGCTCGCCGCCCTCGAGGGTGTAGTCGCCGTCCGCCTCCAGGGCCGGGTCGTGCTCGATCCCGGCCTCGGTCAGCACGTCGAGATAGCCCCGGCGGCGCTCGATGGGCGTGGTCCAGTGCAGCGGCCCGCTGGATCCGCTGATCGTGCCGATGCGGCGGTGGCCGAGGTTCACCAGATGCCGTACGGCGCTCTCCGCACCGGCCCGGTCGTCGATGCCGACCACGGTGAAGCCGGGCCGGGCGACGCCGACCGTGCTGGCCAGCGGCACTCCGAGGGAGCGCAGCGCCGCGGACTCCCCCTCGTCGGGGATGAGCAGCGACAGCACCGCGTCCACCCGCTTGCGGACCGGCAGCTTCGTGAAGAAGCGCTTGCGGGTCTCGGGTGTGCCCAGGTTGTACAACAGGACGTCGTACCCGGCGGCGCTGAACACCTGCTCCGCCGCGTCGAGCACGGTGCCGAAGAACCAGCGGCCCACGTACGGGACGACGACCCCGATGGTGAAGGTGCGGCCGCTGGCCAGGCTGGAGGCGGAGCGGGACGCGGTGTAGCCGAGCTGTGCGGCGACGGCCGCGATCCGGTCCCGCACCTCGTCGGAGACGCCCGCCCGGCCGCGCAGGGCGCGGGACACGGTGGACGCGGAGACGCCGGCGGCGCGGGCGACGTCGTTGATGCTGGCCGTCACGGCTCAGTTCCTCCCGTTGATTTCACGGCGGTGTGATCTGCGAGTGACGTGACCGTAAACCTGACCTCGCTGTTGCGCAAGCGTTTGCGTTCAGATTTACTTGGGCCGATTCCCAAGAGATACCGCTTTGGTCAATGGTCAGCGCATGCGTTTGGGCGCTGTGAGCCGACAGGAACTGTGCATGCGATACGCCCCGCCCGGCCTCTGCGTGAACGACTTCGCCCTGCTGCGCGACGAGGACGGCACGTACACGGTGCTGCACCTGCAGGGGCCCTGGACAGCGGAGTTCGACCACCTGCGGATGGAGACCTCCTACGGCCGGGCGACCTCCGCCGACCTGGTCCGCTGGCAGCCCCAGGGCACCGCCTTCGGCAACGGGCTGCCCGGCCGATTCGACCAGCAGGCCGTGTGGACCATGCACCCGTTCCGGCACGGCAGCGGGATGGCCATGTTCTACACGGGGGTGAGCGGGCTGACGGCGGACGGCTGGCCGCTGCAGTCCGTCGGCCTCGCGTACTCCGACCGCACCGACGGCACGGGCTGGCGGCGCCACGGCACCGGTCCGGTCGTCGAGGCGGACCCGCGCTGGTACCGCACCGGTGAACGCATGGGCTGGCGCGACCCGTTCGTCGTACGCGACGACGAGGGCGAGGGCTGGGTGATGGCCGTCTGCGCGAGCGACGCCTCGCTGCCGGTGGAGGTCAGCGGCTGCGTGGCGCTGGCCACGTCGAGCGACCTGGAGCACTGGACGGTCCACCCGCCGCTCGTCTCACCCGGGGACGTCGACGAGTTGGAGTGCCCGGTCCTGGAACGCCTCGACGACGGCAGCTGGCTGTTGCTCGGCTCCATCGGCGCCACCCGCGGCTTCGAGGCGTGGACCGCCCCCCGCCTGCGCGGCCCCTGGACCCGCCGCGGCCCCCTCGGCCCGACCGGCTCGTACGCCCCCCGTGTCGTCGGCGCGCCCGACGGTTCCCGGGTCGTCGTGCACACCACGCCCCGTCAGGTGGGCCTCACCGACACCGGGGAGCGCTGCCGCGGCATGCTGGCCCAGCCCAAGTCCCTTGTCGTACGGGAGGATTCGGCGCCCCGCCTGGAATGGTGGACCGGCCTGAACGCCTGGCTCGGCGAGGAGACCGACCGGCCCGCCCTCCACGCGGTCGGTGACATCGGCATCACCGGGCCCGTCGAGATCACCCTCCGCACCGACACCCCGGACGACGACCGCCCCGCCCTCTCCGTCGGCTGCGACGGCAAGAACCTCTGGGTCACCGGCCCCGGCGGCATCCGCCTCGGCGAGACCGTCCTGACCGAACCGGCCGCCACTCTCCGCATTCTCACCATCGGCGAATACGTCGAGGTGTACGCCGACAACGTCTTCGCCCTCACGGCCCTGTGCTACTCCGGGCACTCCACCCCGTGGACAGCCGTGACCGAAGGACACAGCCGTACGATCCCCATACGCCCGATCCGCCTGCCCGACCCCCACCGCGACGACGCCTCGGCCATCTGGCCCGGCCCTTGAGTGACCCGCGTCGACTGCTGGGCGTTGGGCCGTTCACTCGGTGGCGGCCCGAGCGCGTGCGGCCTCTCGGACCGCGGCCACGTTCTTCTTGCCCTTCCGCGAGCCGTTCAGCTTGGCCCTGATGTGCTCTCGGACGGTGACCGGTTCGTAGGCGAGACCGTGGTCCGCGTCGAGTAGGGCGGGCAGCGTCTCGATGACCGCGTCCGGGTTCCCGTCGTGGAAGAAGGCGGCCGAGCGGCGCCGCAGGATCGTCCCGTCGACGACGGGGGGCTTGACGCGGTGCAGCGTCGACATCCACCGGTCGTTGGTCAGGAGGGCCGTGAGATCGCCGAGGTTGACGAGCAGCGCGCCGTCCGCGGGCGTCACGTCGTGCCAGGTGCCGTGGCGGTCGAGCACCTGGAGCCCGGGGACCTGGTCGGCCCACAGCACGGTGACGATCCCGTAGTCGGTGTGTTCGCCCATACCCATCAGCTCGCCGTCCAGGTCCACGGTGCCTTCGGGCAGGGCGTAGTTGTTCATGCGGAGCACGTCGATGGAGTGTCCGGTGAGTGCCTCGAAGAAGTCCGGTGCCAGACCGAGGGCGTCCGCGAAGATCCGCGTCAGCGTGCGTGCCACCCGCGAGGCGTGACCGAAGTAGGCCTCCACCCGCGGCGTGAAGGCCTCGGTGTCCGGCCACACGTTGATCCCGAAGTCGTCCTCGGAAAGGCCGAGTTCGGGCGGGAAGGAACGCGCCTCGACACCGACGTTGAAGGCCTCGAAGAAATCGTTCATCCGCGAGGCCGACTCAAGTCCCAGGCTCAGGCTCAGCGACTCGCTCTTCGGCGGGCTGTAACCGCGGTTGGCGCCGTCGACGCGGTACGCCTTCTTCGCCTCCAGCGGCAGCGCGAAGAACGCGTCCATGGCCCCCTTCAGACCGTCGAACGCCGGCTGCGGAATGCCGTGCCCGAGGATCTGGATGAACCCCACCTCAGCACACGCGGCGTCGATCAGCCGTGCCACATGCCCCCGCTCCTCGTCCGTACCGTCTCCGACGTAGGGGGAGATGTCGACGGCCGGCACGGTGAACATGGGCGTGGAGGTGGCAATGTGAGACTTCACTGTCGTGCGTCCTTCCAGACTGTGATCATTTGGCGAAGGGCCGCCGACCGGCCCGTGTTCCCTGCCCAGTTTCGGGCGGAGCAGGTCGCGCGGCATCCGCTTCCTCCGGGAGCCACCGCTCAGAGCGACGGCCAACCGGCTCAGGAGAGAAGCCCGGCGTCTGCCCGTATCCCCTTCACCACGGCCGTCCCTGTCCGAAGCGCGGCGACGGGATCAGCGGCCTCGTCCAGCTCGATGAGCACGATGTCGGCGCCGGGAGTCATTGACATCGCGGCGGCCCATCCTCTCCAGTCCACGATGCCCGTACCCAGTTCGGTCATGTAGGGCTGCTGTTGGGCGAAGACCGTTTCGTCGATGGTGAGTTCGATGTCGATCGGCTTGACCGCGTCCTTCCAGTGCGCCAGTGCGATGCGTTGGGAGTGGCGACGCGCGACGGCGACGGGGTCGCCTCCCCCGAGTGCGATGTGGCAGGAGTCGGGACACAGCCACACGTAGCGTGGATCGGTCAGAGCCATGAACAGGTCGATGTCCCTCTCGTACCAGAGGGTGCTGTTGGACTCGGTGTGGAAGGCGAGCTTCACACCGTGCTGTGCGACGGCCTCACCGACGATGTGGGCGATGTCTGCCATCCGGGTCATGTACGCGGCGTCGACGAAGAAGGGCGGGCGCGTCCCCGACGTCGCACGCATGGGCAGCCCGGCGACGAGAAGTCCGGCGCCCACGTCGGCGAGGAAGGCCGCGCGTCGCTCGGCGTCGGCGACTATCGCGGGCAGGCTGTCGCTGTCCCGCCAGTCGGGGCATTCGCTCTCGGCGATGAAGGCGCTCACGACGGACAGGCCGCGGGCCTGCAACTCATGGCGGAACGACGGCGCGTCGCCGAACGCGCGCAGGACCGAGTCGATGTCGCCCGGCGCGAAGGTCAGCTCGATGCCGGTGACACCCGCCTCGGCCAACGCGTCCATCGTCCGGTCCCAGAAGCGCCCGGGGTTCTTGACGGCCCAGTCGCGAAAGGCGTCCGCGGATTCGAGGCCCCAGAAACCGGGGTGGTAGAAGGTCACGACGTCGGTGGCGAAGCGTGGTGCCACGGGAGTCTCTCCATTCGGATCGGCGGAATCATTCGGCGCCTGCGCGCGCGTTGTAGACGACGATGCCGTCGGCGTCGACGGCCTCCCGGTAGCCGCGGAACACCGCGAGCGCCTCGTCCCGGAGCACGTCCCGCACGACCTCGATGCCGCGTGCCTGGAACTGCCCGGCCCAGTCCGCGCCGAGCGGGCCCTCGTCGAACGTGGTGATCTCCTCCAGTTCCGGGCCCTCGCCGGCGACCACGAGGCCGCGCACCCCGGACCACATCGCCGCGCCGTAGCACTGGATGCACGGACGCCAGTTCACCACCAGCTCGTGCGCCGGCATTCCGTCACCACCGAGATCCCAGCCGCCCGTCGTCGTCTGGGCCAGTCCGAGGGCGACGACCTCGGCGTGCGCGCTGGAGACACCGGAGGCGAGTACGACGTTCACGCCGACCGAGACGATCCGGCCGGTGTCCCGCTCGGCGACGAGTGCCGCGAACGGACCGCCATTGCCCTCACGCCAGTTGCGGTCGGCCAGCCGGTGCACGAGGCGCATCCGGTCGTCACGGGCCGGAATGGCAGCGGGGACGGCGGCCAGTTCGTCGTCGATCCACGTCGGGAGCACCACCCGGTATTCCTTTGCGATGTCGATCATGATCGGACCTCCTCTCGGTGCGTGGCGAGCGCGGCGGTCCGTACGGCGACGGCCCGGGCGGCCCGTACGGCCGTCACCGCGCCGGTCAGGGTGACGTTGGCGGCCATCGCGGTGGGGATCACGCCGTTGCCGGCGAGGTACAGGTTGTCGTAGCCCCACACCCGGCCGTCCGGGCCGCACACGCTGGTGCCGTCGTCGACCGGGCCGGAACGGACGGTGCCGGTCAGGTGCAACGACGAGCCGGGCGGGAGCAGCGCACGCTCCGTCGCGGGATCGAAGGGGCCGAATTCCTCGGCAATCGACTGGATTTCGTCAAGTGCCCGGCCGAGCAGCGCTCGGTCGGCGTCGGAGTAGCCGAACTCGACACCGATCCGGGGCATCCCCGCGAGGTCGGTCTCGGTCGGCGAGAACACCAGCCGGTTCTCGGGGCGCGACTCGACAGGCACGTACAGCGAGAGGCCCACGGAGTGGGCGAGGGGGCGGCCGTCCTCGTCCACGTACGTTCGGTTCATGATCTGGCCGTGGAACGGCTGCGCCGCTCCGTTCTGGGGCAGCCAGAGCGAATCGGTGCTGAACTCGCCGACACGCGGCAGAGGCAGGTCGTCGAGATCGATGCCGAACCGGTCGGGGTCGAGCAGCACCCGGGCGGTGATGAACGCGTGCTCGTTGAGGTAGCGGCCCAGCGCCTCGGGCCGGATGCCCGAGGCGAACAGCAATTGCGGGGTGCGCAGCGCGTCGGCGCACACCACCACGGCATCCGCGAGGAGTTGCGACTCGCCGCCGTCGGCGATGCGACGCAGCCGGGCGCCGGCGACCCGGCCGTCCGAGACGATGAGAGCGGTCGCGAGGGTACCGGTCAGCAGGGTGAAGGCCGGGTCCTCGCCGGTCGCCATCGCGGGGAAGATCGTCCCCGGAGCCGTGCGCGGCATGGGGCCCGATGCCGGCGTGGTGACGGCCATGGGCATCGACTGCGGCCGCCGGTCGTCCGGTCCGATGCCGTCGAAGCGCCGACGCAGTACGTCGAGCACGATCCGGCCGACGTCGGTCGGACCGATCGCGGACGGGGTGACCGCGAGCAACCGGCGCGCGGTGTCCAGGTCCGTCGCCCAGCGGGCCGGGTCGCCGAAGTCGAACACCTCGTCCCCGGCGGGCCAGGGCGTCGCGGCGGTCCAGTGCACGCCCATGCCGCCGGCGTTCCACGCGAGCGCTGTCGCGGGCATCGCCTCGGCGTCCTCGCCGAAGGCGAGCGCGTGGAACATGCCGGGTGTCAGATCGTCGAGGCTGCCCGCGGCATCGCGCACCACCTCGGCGCCGGTGTACATGCCTTGGATGCCGGTGCCGACCCGTTCGTTGTAGCGCGACCAGAGAGCCGGATCGTCGACGTCGTGCAGGTGCAGGCCGGGGACCTCGCCGATCGCGCTGCCACCCTCGACCATGGTGATGTCCAGCGCCGGATCGGTGTCGCGCAGCAGTCTGGCCACGACTGATCCCATGATGCCGCTGCCCACGACGAGGACGTTGGTGCGAGTGGTGCCGGTCAAAGGGGGACTCCTGTCCTGTACTGCTGCCTGGTACTGACGTCTGCCACGCTGTCCTGCTTCTGCTGGTGGTGAGCGTTCACGCGCTCGGGGCGAGCGGGCCGAACAGCTGCGTGTCCATCGAATCGAGTGCCAGCTTGACGGCGCCGATGAGGTCGGCGTCGCGCCCCAGACACGTGGCACGCAGCTCGACCGCGGGGGTGCGGGCGTCGTGCATCGCCTTGCGCACGCGGGGCAGCAGCACATCGGCCGCGTCCTCCAGACCGCCGCCGAGCACGATGAGCGACGGCGCGACCGTCCACGACAGGGTCGTGAGGATCGACGCGATGTTCTCCACGAATTCGTCCACCTCGGCGAGCGCTGTCGCATCACCGGCACGAGCCGCGTCGAAGCGGTCGAGCGCAACCCTGCGTCGATCCGGTTCCGGGGAGGTGAGCCCTGCCACCGGGCGGTTCTCCACCGAGCCGGTCGGCATCGACGCCGCTTCGACGATCTCGCCCGCGGCACCGTCGAGCCCCCTGTGCACGGCACCTCGGATGAGGATGCCCAGGCCGGTCCGGTTCCCGAGTATCGCCCATACGACGTTGTCGTGATCGTCGGCCACGCCCCGCCAACGCTCCGCGAGGGCACCGAGGTTGGTGTCGTTGTCAGCGAACCAGGGCATCGGGACCCGCCGCGCGAGTTCCTCGGGGAGGTTCACGCCTTCCCAGCGCGTCGTGTGCACCAGGCGTCGTACGACCCCGTCGTCGTCGATCGCGCCACCGCTCGCGACAGCACCGGCCCGAAGACGGTTCGCCGACCCGCCCGCGTCGTCGAACGCCTCCAGCACCAGTGCCGCCGCGTCGTCGAGCGTGGACTGCGGATCCTGGTAGGCGCGCAGCGGCCGATGCGCCCGGCCGACGACACGGCCGCGTACGTCGGCGACGACCGCGGACGCGTCCAGGGTGGTGATGCGCACGGCCGCCAGCAGCGCGTGTTCGGCCCGCAGTTCGTACCGGCGGGCCGGGCGCCCGGCACAGCCGCTGGTCGGCACGCGGTCCAGTTCGGTCACCCAGCCCGCCTCGACGAGCGAGTCCAGGACGACCTCGATGGTGCGGCGGGAGAGGCCGACCTGCTCGGCGAGCTCGGTCAGCGTGATCGGCCCGGCCGACACCGCCAGTGCGCGCAGGATGACCGAGGTGTTGATGCGTCGGACGGCGCTCTGGTTCATTCCGGACATCAGCACGCCTCCGCCACCCCGGACACCGCCGGTACCACCGGATCGAACAAGCCCGTGGTGTCGGCGGTGAGCGCCGCGCCGGGACGGCCGTATTCGCGAGCCGCGTCGCCGAGTGTCCCGGTCGCCCTGGCCCAGGCCGGCTCCTGGCCACGTACGAACCTGACCAGATCGGTGTGGGTCAGTGCGGCCAGCTCCCCTGGCGGGTTCGGCCCGAGCGCTTCACCGACTCCGGGTGCGTCGAGCACGTCGAAGAAGAACGGGATGTCGATGCAGTGCGTGGCGCCGCCGAGCACCGGGGAGGGCCATTCGAAGGAGTACAGCCAGGTGCCGGCGGCGGCGTCGCGGCGGGAGGCCGCGACCCGCGGGCAGGCGGCGCGGAAGAGGGTGTCCGTCACCCGGGTGCCTGCCTCGCGGGTGCCTGCCGTGCGGATGGTGGCGTCGCCGTCGAATTCGTCGCCCGTGGCGCCGAGCAGCAGCGGTACGGCGTGCCCGTGCCGGGTGAGTCCGTCGGCGATGGGCGCAGGCAGAATGTCGTCGCCGACGAACAGGCCGAGCGCGGGCAGGTCGTCGCCCTGTTCGTCCCGCAGGTCGATGACGCAGCGCTGGATGTGCTCCACGGCGCGGCCGGCGAATCCGGCTCGCGTCGGCGGCACACCGAGCCGGTGCGCGAGCCGTCCGAGGAAGTCGCGTGCCGCGTCCCCGTCTGCCGCGAAGGTGCCACCGGACAGGCTGGCCGCACGGTGGAAACGGCCGCTGCCCGCGGGCGACGAGAGCAGCGCTAGGACCGCCGCACCCCCGGCCGACTGACCGGCGACGGTGACCCGGTCCGGATCGCCGCCGAAAGCGGCGATGTTGTCCTGCACCCAGTCGAGCGCGAGCAGCAGGTCGCGCATCCCGAGGTTCGCTGGAACGCCGTCCAGTACGGCGAATCCGTCGACGCCCAGCCGGTAGCCGACGGTGACGCAGACGACCCCGTCGCGGGCGAAGGCACGGCCGTCGTACCACGGACTGGCCGGGCTCCCCGCCAGGAAGGCGCCGCCGTGGATCCACACCAGAACCGGGAAGGGCTCGCGGTCGTCGTCGGCGTCAGGCGCGACGATCCCTAGGTTCAGCACGTCGTCGCCCGGCACCGACGGCTCCGGCACTGTGGTCGTGGCGAACAGCGGCACGCGCTGCGCGGTGGCACCGTGCCGGGACGCGTCGAACGGCTCCGTGAACCGGCCGCGGCGGGCCGGCGCTGCGAACCGCCGTGCACCGGTGGGAGCTTCGGCGTACGGAATACCGAGGAAGCGCCGAACCGAGCCGGTGCGACGGCCGATGATCGTGCCCGCCGGCGCGCGGACGGTGACGGTCTCCCGGACTTCGGCCGGGCGGATCCTCATCTCGTTTCGCTCGCCGCGCGCGTCGAACGAGTCCATGGGGGTCACCGCATTCCCGTTCCGGCGACGCCCTGCACGAAGTAGCGCTGCAGGAACAGGAAGAGCACCAGCACCGGCAGCATCACGACGATCGCCCCGGCGAGCAGCAGACCGTAGTCGGTGACGTGCGCCGCGGCCTGGCTGGTGGCGGCCAGGCCCACCGGCAGTGTGTAACTGGACATGCTCTGGGCGACGATGAGCGGCCAGAGGAAGTTGTTCCACGAACTGAGGAACGACATGATCGTGATCGTGGCGACAGCGGGTCCGGCCAGCGGGAGGAAGATCCCGAAGAAGATCCGGAACTCCCCTGCGCCGTCGATCCGGGCCGCTTCGAGCAGTTCGTCTGGGATCGACATCGCGTACTGCCGCATGATGAAGACCGACAACGGCAGCGCCACGCTCGGCAGCGCGACACCGGTGAGGGTGTCCGCCAGGCCCAGGTCGACCGTGATCACGAACTGCGTGACGAACACCGAGGTGAGCGGCATCATCATCGCGCCCATCACCGCGGCGAACGCGATCCGCCTGCCGGCGAAGTCGAGCTTGGCGAGTGCGTAGCCGGCGGCCGACGCCGCCACGATGTTGCCGACCACCACCATGACCGCGACCACGACGCTGTTGACCAGGAACCGGCCGAAGCCCTGTGTGGTGAACAGCCGCTCGAAGTTGTCGAAGGTGAGGTGCTGAGGGACCCAGGCACCGGGGTCGGAGCGGATCTCGTCGAGACTGCGCAACGAGCCGCTGATCACCCAGACGAACGGAAGCATCGTGAGCAGCGCGCACAGCACGAGCGCGCCGTACAGCAGGGGCCGGGAGACGGACCGGCGGCGCACCGCGATCCGGTCGGTGGTCATGTCGGCGTTCTCCAACGCGGCGAGGGCGGTCATGTGCGGGGCCTCAGCAGCCGGAACTGGACGACGCTCACCAGCATCACGAGCACGAGCGTCACGAAGGACGCCGCCGAGGACATCCCGAACTCGCCGGCCCCGAACTGGTGGTAGGTGTACAGCGCCACCGATTCGGTGGAGCCCAGCGGGCCGCCGTTGGTGAGCAGGTACGGCTCGTCGAACATCTGGAGGTAGAAGACGGTCAGCAGCACCGACACCATGAGGGTGGTGGGCCGCAGCAGCGGCAGGGTGATGTGCCTCAACTGCCGCCATCGGCCGGCCCCGTCGAGGGAGGCGGCCTCGTACACGTTCTGCGGAATCGCCTGCAGGCCGGCGAGGAACAGCACCATCGCGATGCCGAAGTTCCGCCAGACGCCGAGCAGGATGACCACGGGCATGGTCAGGTTCGGGTCGTCCAGCCAGTTCGGCCCCGCGAAGCCGACAGCACCGAGCGTTTTGTTGACGGTGCCGCCCGCGTTGAAGGCGTACTGCCAGATCAGGGCGACCGCTACGACGTTCGTGACAACCGGGGCGAAGAAGACCGTGCGGAACGCGCCGCGCAGCCGGCGGATGCCGGAGTTCAGCGCGAGAGCCAGCGCGAGCCCGATCCCCATCGTCAGTGGCACGCCGACGGCCACGAAGACCGCGGTGTTGAGGATGTCCCGCAGGAAGATCTGGTCCTGGAACAGTCGGAGATAGTTGTCCAGTCCCGTGAAGTCCACCGCGAACGGATGACGCAGATCCGCGCCCCGCAGGTCGGTGAGGCTGAACCCGAGCGCGGCGACGGTGGGAATCGCCGTGTAGACCAGGAACACGACGGTGAACGGCGCCAGGAACAGCCAACCCACAGCCGTTCGACGGGCGCCCCGAGGACGACGCGTTCTGCGAGGCACCTTCTGGAGGACGGTGACGGTCATCCGCGGATCACTCCGTGCCCGTGCCGAGGCTCTCGGCGTACGTCTGGAGGTTCGCGGCGGCCTTCGCGGCGGTCTCCTCGCCCTTGGCCACCGCTTCCATCTCCTTGCCCAGCCGGGTCGCGACCTGCGGCCAGGTACTGACCTGCGGGAACGCCCTGGTGTTCTTCAGCTGCGTCAAGAAGGCGTCCAGCAGCGGCTGGCCCGCGATGGCGGAGTCCTTCCAGGCGGAGACGACCGCAGGCAGCGAGCTGTACGCCTTGTACTGCGACACCTGCGTGCTCGGGCTCGATATGTACCGGATGAGCTTCCACGACGCGTCCGCGTTGTCGGTGTCGGCAAGCACCCCCCAACTGCCGCCCGCGGAGAAGGAGACGCTGCCCGACGTCCCCGCCGGCAGCGGCGCCGTGGCTACGTGGGACGCCGTCCAGCCGTCCTTCTTCGCGGCGGCGTCGAGCTGGCCGATGACCCATGGGCCAGTGATCATCGTGGCCGTCTTGCCGGACACGAAGTACGGCTGCGAGTCGAGGAACCCGGGCCCGGCGGTGTCAGCGGTCCCCGAGGTGTAGAACGACGCGTTGTACGTGATCGCGTCGACCATCGCCGGAGTGTCGAGCGTCCACTCCCCGCCCGAGGACAGCAGCGAACGGCCCGCCTGCCAGGCGTACATCGCGGCGTCCTGGCCGTTGAAGATGTCCCAGCCGATGTCGGCCCCGAGGCCGTGCGCGGCTCCGGCGCTCTGAAGCGCCTTGAAGAACGGCACCATCTCGTCCCATGTCTTCGGCGCCTCGACGCCCGCCTTCTTGGCCAGGTCGGAGCGGTAGACGAGCGCGTAGGTGTACGCGTACCAGGGCACCGTGTAGGCGACGTCCTTGACCACACCGGCATCCCACAGGCTCCTGAAGAAGCTGTCCGGGTCGACGAGCCCGTCCGGAACGGGCCGGAGTATCGACGGATCCAGGAACTGCGCCTGCGACTCGGGAAAGAACTGGGCGACATCGGGCCCCTTGCCCGCCGCGATCGCCGACTGGAGTTTGGTGTAGTAGTCGGCGTTCGGGATCAGCGTGAACTTCACGTCGAGGTCAGGGTTCGCCGCCTTGAAGGGCTTGATGACCTTGTCGAGCACGTCCGCATCGCCCTGGGCGGCCCAGACACTGACGGTGCCTGTGGCCGGGGAGCTGGCGATGGGCTCCGCGCCGGCTTTCGCGGTGGTGTCGTCACTGCGGCCACAGCCCGTCAGGGCGAAGCTGCCGAGGAGAGCGATGCCGCCGGTCAGCCGTAGGGCATCGCGTCTGGAGAGGTTGGACACTCGGGGCTCCTGTCACATGAAGGCGCTGAGGACAGTGATGTGCTTTCTGGTGAAAGCAGCCTTTTCAGCCTGATGGACCCAATGCGACCGATGGGTCCTATGCGGCCGATAATGAGTGACCGTATGAATGGTGTGTTTCGACGGCATGCCGGAGGCCGCCCCGAATAATTTCGGAACTTGTAGCGAAATCGATTTGTCACGCTCTGTCGCAACCGCCGTCCACTCGCCCGACCGACTTCGGCGGGCTCAGGCTGCGGCATGACGGCACGGACGCTTCGCTGACGGCACCTCGGTGTTCAATCCACCAGGGAGCATCCGAGCGGACCTCACTGGGAAGAGAGAGCAGCGTTCTCCGGAGAGGCGTATGCGGCAACTGCGGCACACGAACAGGTCCATGCCTGCCCGCCCGTCCATCGCAGAACGCGCCGCTGTCGGGCGCGTCGGGCCCCAAGTGCAGCGACCGAGTGCGTCAGCGGGAGGTGAGCGGGGTTTCCGACTCGACGCGGGTGAGCTTTTCAGGGTTGCGGACGTAGTAAAGGGCGGTGACGCGGGCGTTCTCCACCGTGAAGGCCAGTACGCCGTCGATCACTCCGCCCAGTCGCAGGATGAGGCCGGGGTTGCCGTTGACCGTCGTGGGCTCCCTGCTGAAGGTGCCGCCTGCCTTGTCGATGCTGCCGGCCATGTAGCGGAGCACCTTGTCGGCGCCGACGACCGGCAGAACATCCCCGTTCATCGGATTCCTCCGTGGATACTCCGCCCTTCAGGGCGGGGAGGAAACGGACTCCTGCGGAGCAGGGCAACGAGCTGGGATTCGCCATCAGAGCGGATCGCAGTGCCCTCACCAGCAGGTTTTTCCCCTACTTGTGAACCCGCTAGTTTGTGAGAGTGACCGTGAACCACGTGAAGCGGGCGTTCAAGTACCGCTTCTGTCCGAGTGATGCGCAGGCGGCTGAGCTGTCGCGCACCTTCGGATGCGTGCGCAAGGTCTACAACCTGGCGCTCGCCGCCCGTACAGAGGCGTGGACGCGTCAGGAACGGGTCAACTACAACGCCACTTCCGCGATGCTGACGGCATGGAAGAAGACCGAAGAACTGGCCTACCTCAACGAGGTCTCCTCGGTTCCCCTCCAGCAGACGCTGCGGCACTTGCAGACGGCGTTCACCAACTTCTTCGGCAAGCGGGCCAGGTACCCGCACTTCAAGTCCAGGCGGAAGTCGAGGAAGTCGGCGGAGTACACCACGTCCGGTTTCCGGTTCCGTGACGGGAAGCTGACACTGGCGAAGATGCCTGAACCGCTGGACATCGTGTGGTCCCGTCCCCTCCCCGAGGGAGCGAAGCCCTCGACGGTGACGGTGTCGCAGGACGCTGCGGGCCGCTGGTTCGTCTCGCTGCTGTGTGACGACCCGTCCGTCACGCCGCTGCGGGCCAACGACAACGCGGTCGGTATCGATGTGGGCCTGGACCACCTGCTGACCCTGTCCACCGGGGAGAAGGTCACCAACCCGCGCCACGAGCGCAAGGACCGCGTTCGCCTGGCGAAGGCTCAGCGGAACCTCGCGAAGAAGACCAGGGGTTCGGCGAACCGGAACAAGGCCCGACACAAGGTCGCCAGGATCCATGCCCGGATCGCCGACCGCAGACGGGACGGCCTGCACAAACTGACCACCCGGCTCGTGCGCGAAAACCAAACGCTCGTGATCGAGGACCTGACCGTGCGCACCATGGTCAAAAACCGGACCCTGGCCCGTGCGATCAGCGATGCCGCCTGGTCGCAGTTCCGGAGGATGCTGGAGTACAAAGCCGCCTGGTACGGGCGCGAGGTGATCGCCGTGGACCGGTGGTTCCCCTCGTCCAGGCTGTGCTCCGCCTGCGGCACCGTGCAGGACAAGATGCCGCTGAACGTCCGCACCTGGACGTGCGACCGCGGCACGACCCACGACCGGGACGTGAACGCAGCGAAGAACCTTCTGGCCGCCGGACGGGCGGTTGCAGCCTGCGGAGCTGGCGTGAGACCCCAACGGAGTACTCCGGGCGGGCAGTCGGCGATGAAACAGGAAGTCTCACGGCGCGAGCCGTAAGAATCTCCCCCCTTCAGAGGGGAGAGCGTCAACATGTCTCCCTGTGTCTCCTCGAGTGATGGACTCGGCATGGAGACACCGGCCGCGCATCCCGTGTCACAGCCGGCGGATGAGACGTAGCGCACATCGGACGCGGCGCGGACGCCGCAGCGGCAGAGATCCCTCGACGGGGCCCGACCTGGCGGCGCAGTTGCCCGGCCGGACCGGGCTGCAGGACAGCACCGCCCCTCGGCGTCCGTGAACCCGGCACGACGGTGCAGCCCCGCCGTGCGAGCAGGGGTCGCACTTCGCCGATGGCACGCGTGACGGTGCAGCGGTCCACGCCGAGCCGGCAGGCGAGCACGTCGTGGGTGGTGCCATGGCGCAGATTCACCAGGGTGGCCGGCAGCCGGTCGACGAAGACGTGCTTGTGCTTCGCACCGGCTCCCACGGCTCACCGCGGCACGAGCTCGTTGGGCGACGATCTTGGCTGCCGCTCAGGGTGCCCAGGGGGCGGCCCCGGACCGGCCTCGACCGGTCCCACGGGCGCTGCAACGCTCTTCCGTCTCGCGCGGATCACATGATCTACTCCACGAGGGCCATCAGTACTCGGCCTGAACCTTTCACTGGAAGCGACGGACACGACGGAGTGGTCATGCCGACCGGCCCACAGCGGTTCTCACAGATCGTCACCGACAAGGCGCATCCCGCGCGGGTCTACGACTGGCTGCTGGGTGGCAAGGACAACTATCCGGTCGACGAGGCCGTGGGTGAACAACTGCCGCCCGAGGCCAGGGACGCGGCGCGGCAGAACCGCCAGTTCATGCACCGAGCGGCTGCCTGGCTCGCCACGCAGGGCATTGACCAGTTCCTGGACATCGGGACAGGGATCCCCACCGAGCCCAACCTCCATCAGATCGTTCAGGGCATCGTGCCGACGGCGAAGGTCGTCTACGCCGACAACGACCCGATCGTCCTGCGTCATGCCGAGGCGTTGCTGGTCAGTCTGCCCGGAGGAGTCACCGACTACATCGAGGCCGATGTCCGGCAGCCGCAGGGGATCGTCGAGCATGCCCAGCGCATTCTGGACTTCAGCCGCCCGATCGCGCTGTCGCTGATCGCGCTGATGCATTTCGTCCCCGACGAGCAGGACGCGCACGCCATCGTCCGCGATCTGGTCGCCACGCTGCCGCCGGGCAGCTATCTGGTGCTTTCGCACGCCGCTTCCGACCTCTATCCCGAACTTGCCGCACAGGTCACCGCCGAGTACGCCAAGGGCGGGATCCGGCTCGGCTTCCGCACCCGTGCGGAGGTGGAGCGCTTCTTCGACGGCCTCGACCTCGTTCCGCCGGGTCTGGTCACCGCGACGGAGTGGGCTCCCTCGGACAAGGAGCAGGAAGTCGAAGGCAGCGGCATCTACGTGGGAGTGGCCCGCACTTCGTGAATCGCGGGGTCTCCGGCGTGGACCGGCCCCGCGATCGGCGGTACCGCAGGGAAGGCGCGGCGAGCTCTCGCCGGGGCGCCGGCGGCTTCGACGTGACCGGCACAGCCCCAGGCGCACCGACGGCACACTCCCGCTGGTCAACGAGCAAGGACGGCTCGGGCAGGCCGGGCCGTACGACGTCGAAGGGACCCCCGTGCATCCTTTCCGTCCGTCCTCGCTGCGGCGCGCCGCAGTAGCGCTGACCCTGACGCTCGTGGCGTCCGGCTCGGCGGTTTCCGCCACCACCGCGTCCGCCTCGGGCGACCGGTCCTCGGCAGGGCCGGCCGAGCACGGATGGTTCACGTCCTGGGCCCAGCCCCAGCAGGAACTCGCCCCGACTCCCCTGCGTGACCAGTCCGTTCGCATGATCACCCATCTCAGTCAGGGCGGAGGCGCACTGCGGGTCCGGATCCAGAACACCTTCGGCAGAACACCGCTCACCGTCGACGCCGCCACCGTCGGCCGAAGCAGCACAGACGGCAAGGGCGGACCGGCGATCGACGGTGCCGTCCATGCCGTCACCCTCGACGGCCGGCGCGAGGTGGTCGTTCCGCCCGGTGGCGAGGTGTGGAGCGACGCCACGGACCTGGAGACCCGCGCTCAGGACGACGTCGCGGTCTCCCTGTCCATGTCCGGCACGGTCACCCCGGGGCGGCACGCCAACGCCTTCCGCTCCAACTACCTCACTCCGCCCGGGTCGGGCGACCACACGGCCGAGGCGAGCGGCTCCGCGTACACGCAGACAGTCGACTCCACGTACCTGGTCAGCGCCGTCGACGTGGACAACCCCGCCGTCAGGGGCACCATCGTCGTGTTCGGGAGTTCGGTGGTCGACGGGACCGCAGCACCGACTGCGGGCCAGGTTGCACACCGGACGGACCCGATCTTCGCTGGACGGACCACGTCGCCCGCCGCGTCACCGCCGAGCTCCCCCGCACCCGGCAACTCGCAGTCGCCAACGCGGGCATCGCCGGCACGACGAGTTCCGCCGAGTGCCCGGGCACTCCCGCCGGGGTGCAGGGTCTCGACGCGGCGGCCAGGCTGGACCGTGATGTGCTCGACCTGCACGGTGTGACCGGAGTCCTCTACTACTACGGCACGAACGACCTCGCCAACGGCTGCGACGCCACTCGGATCCTGCGCAGCTACCGGGAGGTGTTCCAGCGCCTGCACGCGGCTGGGATCAAGGTCTACGTCACGCCCGTCACGTCGCGGCCCGGGTACACCGATCAGAACAACCTCGACCGTCACACCGTCGGCAGCCACGTCAAGAAGCGGAACTCCTGCGACGGAACCTGCGACGGCGTGATGGACTTCGACCAGGTGCTCAAGGACCCGCTCAAGCCGAACAGCATCAACCCGGCCTACGACACCGGCGACGGAGTCCACGCCAATATCGCCGGCCAGCGGGCACTCGCCGACTACGTCTCCCTGCCGATGCTCCTCTCGTCGACCGCACACCACTGACGGCGCAGGCGGTGGCGGCCGTCCGCACTTCGCCGGGTGCCGAATCCTGAGTGGGGTCAGACTTGTGGGGTGACCGTGCCACCTGAGACCTCACCCCCGTCGGGACAGACCCTCTGCGGCCAGGACACGCGCGGCCCCCTGAGTGCCTTCCTGCGGACGGAGACCGGCAGTGCCTCGGTGCTGCTCGTCGGCGCCCTCGCCGCCCTCGTCTGGGCCAACATCGCCGCCGGTTCGTACGAGGCGCTGTGGGGAACCGAGTTGTCGGTCCGTATCGGATCGAGCTCTGTGTCGCTGGACCTGCGCGAGTGGCTGAACAGCGGGCTGATGACGTTGTTCTTCTTCGTCGTCGGCCTGGAGGCACGACGCGAGTTCGACATGGGCGAGCTGCGGGAGCGCCGACGGATCACCCTGCCGCTGCTCGCCGGGCTCAGCGGCATGCTCGTACCCGTCGCGATCTACCTGTCCGTCAACGCGGGCGAGGACTCCGTGCACGGCTGGGGTGCCGCCATGTCGACGGACACGGCCTTCGCGCTGGGCATGCTCGCCGTCTTCGGGAGCCGGCTGCCCGGCAGCCTTCGGGTCTTCATCCTCACGGTCGCCGTCGTCGACGACTTCCTGGCTTTGGCCGTCATCGCCTTCGCCTACAGCGGAGCCGTCTCCCTGCCGTCGCTGCTGACCGCGCTCGCGCTCTTCGCCGTCGTCCTGCTGGTGCGACGCACCCTCGGCATGCGAATCCCCGCCCTGTACGCGCTGCTGGGCACGGCGATCTGGGTGGCACTCCTGAAGTCCGGGGTGGACCCGGTGGTGACCGGCCTCGCCATGGGTCTGCTCACCTATGCCCGGCCGGCGGAACGCCGCGACCTGGAACAGGCCAGCAGGCTGTTCAGACGCTTCCGTGAACAGCCGACCCCCGAACTCGGGCGCTCGGTGCGACGTCAGATCGCCTCGACGCTCTCCCCCAACGACCGCCTCCAGCGGATGCTGCACCCTTGGACGAGCTATGTGATCGTGCCGCTGTTCGCCCTCGCCAACGCGGGCATCACTCTCAGCGCCGGCCAGCTGGCCCACGCCTTCACTTCACCGGTCACCCTCGGCATCCTGCTCGGCTATGTCCTCGGCAAGCCGCTCGGCATCATCGGCGCGACCTGGCTCACGACACGCCTCAGCGGAGGGCGCCTGCACCCACCGGTCGGCTGGGGCGCCATCACGGCGGGCGGCACCCTGGCCGGGGTGGGCTTCACCGTGTCCTTGCTGATCGCCACTCTCGCCTTCGACGGGGACGTACTGGAACAAGCGAAGATCGGCATCCTGGCCGCCGTCCTCTGCGCCTTCCTCCTCACCTGGCTGGTCACCGCAGTGATCGGCGCCCTTCCGCGGCCCTCCCGTGCCCGAGCCCTGCTCGGCACCGGCCGCACGATCGTCGACCTCAGCGATCCCGTCGACATGGACCGCGACCATGTACGCGGTCCCCTCGACGCACCCGTGACGCTGCTGGAGTACGGGGACTTCGAGTGCCCCTACTGCGGGTTGGCCGAGCCCGTGGTGCGCGAGCTGCTCGCCGACTTCGGCGACGTGCGCTACGTATGGCGGCATCTGCCGCTCACCGACGTGCACCCGGGCGCCCAGCTCGCCGCGGAAGCCGCCGAAGCCGCCGCCCGCCAGAACCGCTACTGGGAGATGCACGCGCAGATGATGCGTCATCAGGGAGAACTGCGGCCGGAGGATCTGCTCCGTTACGCCGAGGAGGTCGGTCTCGACATCGACCGCTTCAGCGCGGACCTGAATGCCGGTACGGGCGCCGCCCGAGTTGCCGCGGACGTGGAGTCCGCCGACCTCAGCGGGGTGTCCGGTACTCCGACGTTCTTCGTCAACGGCCGTCGCCATCACGGCGCCTACGACATCGCCACCCTGTCCGCGGCCGTACGCGCCGCGCGCGCACGAGCGGCTCTCACGGGAGCGGGTCAGGAGAGCTGACGTCCGGTTCCGCGGCGGCCGGACACGGGTGGAACCTCATGCCGCCACGGGCTCCCACGCGAACCCGTCCGGGTCGGTGAAGGCCTCGGCGCCGCCACCGATGGTCAGACGGTGGGACCCGCTGCCCTCCGGCGTGACTCCGGCGACCTTGGCCAGGCCGCGACGTCCGTACAGCGACAGCTTGATGGCACTCGCCGAACCGTCGAACTCGACGTACTTGCTCCCGAAGCTCTTCGCGACCGTGAGGCCGCGGTCGACGTAGAACTGCTTGGTCGCGGCCATGTCCGAGACACCCAGCAGGACAACGATCTCATCGATGTGCCGACTGTCCGGGCCGCTGTCCTTCTTCGACGAGCTTGCGAGCTGCCAGATCGTCCCGTCCGGGGCCTGTACGACGCCGCCGTAGCCCCACAACGACTTCTTGGCGGGCTTCAGCTCGGTGGCACCGGCGGCCAGGGCGGCGCCGAAGAATCCGTTGACGATCGACGGCTGGGAGACCACGAGCGACACCGTGAACCCGCGGAAGCCGGACGTCGGCTCCTCCGAGGCCCGCAGCCGTACCTGTTTGCCCAGCCCGAAGGCATCCGTGTAGAAACGCTCGGCAGCCGCGGGGTCGGCCACCTCGAGGGTGAGGAAATCGATTGAGGTCATGACATTCACGCTAGCTGCGCATCCGTGACCGGCGCTTCTTGAATCCTGACCGGTGTTGCCACGTTTGGTCCCACGCATGGGGCAGCAGGGAGAGCACACGGGATTGCCCGACCGGGCGCCAGTGTCCCGACCAGCGCCATTTCGCGGGTTCTAGGCCGGGCCACCAACGGGTGGGCGGGTCAATCAGTGCGCGGCGGTCCTGCGTGTTGCGCGGCCGAATGTTGCCGCGGGGCCTTGCCGTGCGAGCACGGTGTCGGAGCCTCGCAGCGCGAGCACGGTGTCGGATTACGCACGGTCGGCTGCCTGCGGTCTGCAGGCCCTTTTCGCCGACGACGTCTCCCAGGGATCGCCGACGAGCTCATCTGCATGTGCGCGCCGGCCTGCCCAAGGCCCAGGAGGTGGCACCCCACGTCGGCGTGCGCATCGTCGCCGCGCTCAGGCCGGGTAAGGGGTGGCCTCGCGTGCCGACTTGAGCGCACCCGCCCACCAGGCCAGCTGGTCGAGCAGCGTCTTGGCGTATCCGGGGGTCTCGGGGTCGAGCGGACGGCCGTCCTTCCATGCCGTGAAGTAGTTGGGGAAGGCGAGACCGTCGCGGATCGTCACCGCATGCAGTTCCGTCAGCACGTTCTCCAGGTGCAGGACAGCGTGGCGGCCGCCCGCCGCGCCCCCGTAGCTGACGAACGCGACAGGCTTGGCCGTCCACTGGGTGAAGTGCCAGTCGATGGCCGACTTCAAGGAGGCGGGGTAGCTGTGGTTGTACTCGGGTGTGACCACGACGAACGCGTCCGCGCTCTCCAGTGCGGTGGTCAGGGGCCGCATCCCGGCCGGGCGAGGGTAGTCGTCGCCGGCGTACTTCGGTGATGCCGCGGGCAGGGACAGCGGGATCTCGACGTCGGCCAGATCGACGACATCGACGTCGAAACCGCCGTGCGACTCGGCCTGTTCAGCCAACCAGGACGCCGCCACCGGACCGAATCGCCCTTCGCGGACGCTCGCGACGATGACCACCAGCTTGTGTGTGTTGTTCTCCATGCCCACCACCATCGGGGCTGCCCTCGGCCACAGCCAGGCCGGGCTCAGGCTGGCCCCCGCAGGGCCACCCTGAGCCCGCCGCGACCGGTCCGGCCCGGCCTATCCTTCGAGACATGGGTACGCCGTTGGGAGACTTCATCCGGAGCAAGCGCGACAGTGTCCAGCCGGAGACACTCGGCCTCCCGGACCGAGGCCGCCGCCGCTCACCGGGGCTCCGCCGCACGGATCTCGCGGCGCGCGCCGGCATCAGCGTCGAATACCTGACCCGCATCGAGCAGGGCCGTGACCGCAACCCCTCGGTGGCAGTGGTGAACGCTCTCGCCGACGCCCTCAGCCTCTCCCCCACCGAACGCACCCACCTGCGCTACCTCACGAAGATCACAGGCGGAGAATGCACGGCCCACACCCGACCAGCACCCCCGCCCCGGCAGGTGCGCGACGCCGTTCGGCAGACACTCCGCCTCCTCGAACCAGGCATCGCCGTGGTGACCAACCGGCTGGGTGACATCCTCGCCCACACCTCCGCGTACCAGTTGGTGACCAACGGCAGCGGACTGCTCGACACCGAAGCCCCGAACCTCACCCGCTACGTCTTCGCCGACCCCCGCGCCCGCACCTTCTTCACCGACTGGGACGACGTCGCCGACGAGCAGGCATTCGACCTGTGGCTCGCCCCGTCCGTCGAGAACTCCGAGTGGCTCACCGCGGAACTCGCACCCCTTGCCGGCCCCGACCTGACCCGGCGCCTGAACCGGCACGTCGTTCCGCGACGCGGAGTCCTCCGGCTCAGCCATCCATCCGGATGCGAGCTCCGGCTGCTGCGGGAGACACTCGAACTCCCCACTGATGCGCAGCAGTTGACCGTCCTTCTCCCCTCGGACGACGAGACCGCCGAGGCCGTCGAAGAACTCCGCCGCAGAAGCCGGCACGGCACGCTGCGGGCCATCTCCTGACGTGTGGCGGGCGAGGTGCTCGACGGGCCGGCAGATCGTCAGACTGGCCCTGACGTTGTTCATCGGGCTCTGGCACAGATCTTGGACAGCGGTCGCGGAGCGTCACCGCGTTGTTCGAATGGAGGAGTTGAGGAGCGATGGGACCGCTTAATGCCTGTAGCTTCGCTTCTCGGCCATCGCACTGGCAGTGGCGAAGAGCAGCGTGATGGCGACTCCGCCAATGATCGCGGCTGAAGGATTCCCCAAGTCCAGTGCCACGGCGGCCAGGGCCGCGGCGAGGCTGTAGCCCAAGCCTCCGAGGGCGTACAGGACGGAGTACGCAGCGGCATGCATGTGCGAGGGCAGCTGTTCGCGAAGGCTGAGGTTACGGGTGATCATCACGCCGGACTGGAAGACGCCGGCGAGGAGAAAGCCTACGGTGATGCCCGACGCACCGGGCAGGACGGTGATCAGCAAAAGGCACCCGGCCATGGCGACCAGCAGCACCAGACTCTGGGTTTGTACGGATCCTGGCCAGAGCCGCAGGCCGTAGCAGAAGGCTCCGGCGGCGCTGGCCAGCGCGAAAGCTACGAGGAGTGGGCCTGACCATCCGACCGCGACCTGCCGCTGTTCGAGGAAGGCGGGCAGGACCAGTTCCGCGGCGGCGAGCATTGCCATGGAAGCCGCGCTGGTGAGGTAGACGGGCCAGCCGAGAAGCCAGATCTGTGTCAATGGCGCTGCTGCACGTTCGGCGGGTGGGGGCTGTTGAGGTTCGGTGGGAAGCCGGAGCAGCAGGATTGACGCGGCGGCCGCGCACAGCGCGCCCAGCAGGAGAGGGGCTCCTGCGTGGACCTGGAGCGCCAGGAAGACCACCAGAGCGGGCGCCGCTGCCCAGGTGATCTGAGTCAAGGTGGTCTCGGCGCTCAGTGCGCGGGGCACCGCACCGTCGGTCACGAGCTGGGTCAGCATGGTGCGGATGCCGCCGGGACAGGCGGCCGGTGCGGCGCCGGCCAGGAAGGCCAGGACGATCAGTACGCAGGCAGGTGCCGGTCCCGCAAGCGACAGACCGCAGAAGGCAAGAGCCCCAGTCAGCAGCCCGGCCGACAGTTGCTGTTTCATGCGGTTGCGGCGCAAGCGGACTCCGAGCAGGGACGCGCCGACCACCTCGCCCACGACGTACACGGAGCCAGACCTGCACCGAGGGTGTAGCCGGCCGGATGCTCTCGGGCGAGGAACATCAAGGCCAGCGGTGCCATGGCCACCGGAACCTTGCTGGCGAAGGCGACCACGCCCCAGAGCAGCAGTTCACGAGTCATCAGGGCTCGGTAGGAAGCACCGGGTACGGGCACCTGGATCAGCCTTTCGCACAACGCGAGAACGGGGAGCTTCGCGACGGCCCATTTCAGTGCAGAAAGTGTTCGGCGTCTTCAGTCATCGTGCGGTGCACACGCCGCAACTGCCAGATGAGTTGTAGCCGTTACTGGAGCAGGATCATCTTGCGGAGCAGCTCGAACCCGGCTCGACCGTAGAGTTGCCGCTTGATCTTTTTGATGCGGTTCACGGCGCCCTCGGTGCCGCCGGAGCACCAGTGCACGGTGAGTCCGGCGATCACGGCTTCCAGGTCAGTGGTGAGTCCGTGGGCGAAGCCGGTAATTCCGGGCAGTCGGGCGGCGTCAGTAGCGGTTGTTCGGTGGCACGGCGCACGCCGTCTCACGGAGGAGCGACCCACCACAATCGAATAACGCGATGACGCTCCGCGACCGCTGTCCAAGATCTGTACCAGAGCCCACTGAACAACGTCAGGGCCACGTCAGACCGCACGAGGTGTCTCCCAGCTGCCCACCGCCAGGGAGGCAGAGGCAGTCTCCAGATGCCCATACGAGGCGGACTTCCTGCGCTCTTCCCGCGCGACAGGATTCAAGAGTTCCCCGGGCTGCGCTTCGAGGCCCTTGGCGATATCCAGGGTTGTCAGCACTCAGGGATTGCGCCCACCGGGCGATCGGACGGTTGAGGCCGCCTGGGCCGTCGCTACGGATGCAGGGCGCGGGGGTTTCGTTTCAGCGGGTGCCCAGCAGGCCGGCGAGCAGTTGGAGTCGTTCGGCGTCGGGGCCGCCGTCTTCGGCGGTGTAGACGATCAGCATCGGACCGGGATCACCGGGCAGCGGGTACGCGTCCCAGTCCAGGTTCAGTTCTCCGACCAGCGGGTGGTTGACGCACATCCGGCCACGGGTCGTCTCCTCCACGTCGTGGCGGGCCCACAGTGTGGCGAACTCGCCGCTGTGGACTGCGAGTTCACCTACCAGTTCCGCGGCGCGCGGATGGCCCGGATGGGCGGCGACCTGCGCGCGGAGCATCGCGGTCAGCTCGGCGACGGTGGCTGCCCGCTCCGGGCAGGTCTGGTCTGCCTCCGGGTGCAGCAGCAGTGCGAGCAGGTTGCGTTCCGCCCGCGGCCGCTCGGTGAACTCGCCCAGCAGGGCCCCGGCCAGCGGGCTCCAGGCCAGCACGTCCAGGAAGCGGCCGACGACCAACGCGGGCGCGGGCATGGTGTGCAGCAGCCGCAGCGTGGTGGGCGGCACCTCCTCCGGCGCGTGTTCGCGCGGCCGACGGGCGGGCGTGCGCGCGGCGGCGGCGAGGCCGTGCAGATGCCGGGACTCCTCGGCGGTGAAGTTCAGGGCGCGCGCCAGGGCGTCCAGGACCTGCTCGGAGGGGTGTACGTCGCGTCCCTGCTCCATGCGCTGGTAGTAGTCCGAGCTGACTCCGGCCAGCAGGGCCAACTCCTCCCGTCGCAGCCCGGCAACACGCCGCCTCGGGCCCGGTTCCAGGCCAACGTCCTGTGGACGTAGGCGAGTGCGGCGGGTTCGCAGGAACTCGGCGAGTTCGCGCCGGGGATCGTCGGTCACGGCGAGGGCGTCGAGGGAGTCGTCGGTCACGGAGTCAGTATGGCGCGGGCGCGGCCGGGGATGGTGGGTCTGCCAGTCCCAGGAAAAGGCGAACGACCATGATGCGGGCAGTCCGAGGAAGGATCGGACTCACACCAGCCGACCACGGAAGGACCACTGCCATGAAGGCCGCCCAGATCACGAGTTACGGTGCAGCGGATGTCCTGCGGGTCAACGAGGTCGCCCGGCCCGCTCCCGGTGCGGGCGAGGTCCTGGTGTCGGTCGAGGCGTCCAGCGTGAACGGGCATGATGTGATCGTCCGCGCCGGGGAGTTGAAGATGGTCTCCGGCCGCCGCTTCCCGCTCGGGGCGGGGCTGGACTTCGCGGGCGTCGTCGTCGAGACCGGCGCGGATGTCGAGGGCTACCGGGCCGGGGACCGGGTGTGGGGCATGGTGCATCCCCGTAAGCGGCACGTAACCGCTGGAGCCGCCGAGTACGTCGTGGTCCCTGCCGGCCGCATCTCGCTCGTCCCGGCCGGGGTCTCGTCGGTCGACGCGGCCTCCCTGGTCGTCACGGGCGCGACGGCGCTTCTCGCGCTGCGGGACTCCGTGCACGCGGTGAAGGGGGAACGGGTCCTCGTCCGGGGCGCGGCGGGCGGGGTCGGCACGGCCGTCGTCCAACTGGCCCACGCGCTGGGCTGCCACGTGACGGCACTCGCCCGCGACCGCCACGCTCCGGTCCTCACCGGCCTCGGCGCCGACGAGGTCCTCGACTACGGCTCGACCACCTCGGACGCGATCGGCCCCTTCGACGTCATCGTCGACACGGTCGGTACGGAACTGAACTGCTACCGGAGCCGGTTGGCGGCCGGCGGCCGGATGGTCACCGTAGGACTCTCCGCGTCGGCCCTGGCCGCGATCGCCGCGTCGAGTGTGTACGGTTCCCGCCGCGTCCGCACCTTCAGCGCCAACCCCGACACCGCCGTACTGCGCGACCTGGCCGACAAAGTCACGTCAGTTGCGCTGCGCCCGGTGATCGACAGCGTGTACCCGCTCACGGACATCGCGGCTGCGCACAAGGCGTTCGAGCGCGGCGGCGTCGTCGGCAAGCACGTGGTCGCGGTGTCCGCGTAGCTCCGTCGCTCTCGTGGAGAACGGCGCGCAACCGTCCGGGGACTTGGCCACTCGTCGGCGAGGTAGCCGCCGATCACGTCCCGGTTGCGGGCCAGGACGTCGACGCGCTCGGTCAGCCTGTCACGCTCGCGTTCGAGCGCCGCCATGGCCGCAGCGTCGGGCGCCGGATCCGTCGATACGCCCCATCCACCCACCGCCAACCCGTCGCGGCCGCCGGCGCCGCACAGCCCCACATCACCCGGACGGAGCGCCGGCCGCTCGCCTCACCCGCATCTGCATCTGCATCTGCAGGAGGGCGAGGCACGTCGTCCCGAGCGTCCGCATACGCCCACGGGCAGACGAACTCAACCGCGCACACCGGCGTTTGGACCATTGACAGCGATCCGGTCGGCATGGCAGGTTCTCGGTCTGTCCAGCCGAGACAACGTTGTCAAGGAGGTCTGCCCGATGCGGCTGTCCGTCAGACGGATCACGGCCCGCGCAATCGCCGCGGGCGTCAGCCTGCTCATTCCAGGCCTGCTGTTCGGGGGTGTGCTTCCGCCCGTCGCGGCCGCCGCGGAGCCGGTCTCCGACCCCGCCGCACTGGTGAATCCCTTCATCGGCACCCAGAACTTCGGGAACACCTTCCCCGGGGCCGCCGCCCCGTTCGGCATGGTCCAGGTCAGCCCGGACACCGGTGGGCAGGGCGGGTACGACTACCAGCAGGACAAGATCCACGGGTTCAGCCAGACCCACCTCTCCGGAGTCGGCTGCGGTGTCTCCGGGGAGCTGCCCATCATGCCGACGACCGGCGCGGTCGACAGCGTGAACCCGGACACGTACCGCTCCAAGTACTCGCACGACGACGAGGAAGCCACCCCCGGCTACTACCGGGTCGGCCTGTCGACGTACGACATCGAGGCCGAGCTGACCGCCACGAAGCGCACGGGCTGGCAGCGCTACACCTTCCCGGCCACCGGCGCGGCGAACGTGCTGTTCAACACCGGCAAGGCCAACCAGAACGTGTTCGACTCCGAGGTGCACGTGGTCGGGGACCGCACGGTGGAGGGGCGGGTGCGTGCCGGAGGGTTCTGTGCCGGGAAGGACAAGCACACCGTCTACTTCACCGCCACGTTCGACCGGCCCTTCAAGGATCACGGCACCTGGCGCGGTTCAACACCCGAGCCGGGCACGCGAGATGCCGAAGGAGAGGGCAGCAACGGCGCCTGGGTGACCTTCGACGCGACCGACGACCGGGACGCCGTCGTGAAGGTGGGCCTGTCGTACACCGGCATGGACGGTGCCCGGAAGAACCTCGCCGAGGAGACCGGGGACTCGTACGACTTCGACGCCACGCGCGCCGCGCTGCGTGCCACCTGGGAGAAGCAGCTCTCCTCGATCAAGGTCGGCGGCGGGGCTCCGGAACGGCAGAAGGTGTTCTACAGCGCCCTGTACCACGCGCAGTTGCACCCGAACCTGGCCGGTGACGTCGACGGCCGCTACACGGGGTTCGACGGCTCGGTGCACACCGCATCCGACTTCACGCCGTATCAGAACCTCTCACTGTGGGACACCTACCGGCCGCAGAACCAGCTGCTGGAGATGGTGGAGCCACGTGTCGCCCGGGATGTGGCGCTGTCGGTCCTCGCGATCGGCAAGGACGGCGGGTGGCTGCCCCGGTGGGCCCTCGCCAACAGCGAGACCAACATCATGACCGGCGACCCCGTGACGCCGTTCCTCGTCGAGGCATGGTCGAAGGGCATGCTGGCCGGGCACGAGGACGAGGCCTACGCGCTGCTGAAGAAGAACGCGACCAGTACCCCGCCCGCCGACTCCCCGTACAACGGCCGCTCCGCCGTGGACCAGTACAGCGAGCGCGGCTACGTCCCCTCCGGTCTGGAGCTGAAGAAGGACTGCGCGGACAAGGGCGGCGACAACGACTGCACCCACCCGGCTTCGGCGACCCTGGAGTACTCGGCGGCGGACGCGTCACTGGCCCTGATGGCCAAGGGGCTCGGGCACGGCTCCGACGCACGGATGTTCGCGGCCCGCGGCCAGTGGTACCGCAACCTGTGGGACTCCTCGATCGGCCAGTTCCGGCCCCGTACGACCTCGGGGACGTGGATGACGCCGTACGACCCGGTCGAAGCGGGCCACCAGTTCCACGAGGGCGGCGCGTACCAGTACCAGTGGCTCGTGCCGCAGGACCCCGCCGGTCTTGTCGGGCTCATGGGCGGCCGGAAGGCCACGGAGAAGCGGCTCGACTCCTTCTTCGTCTACGACAAGCTGCTCACCGACCCGGCGGGCACGGCACGCAAGGACTGGATCTCTCAGCCGTACGACTACTACGGCAAGCCGACCTACAACCCCAACAACGAGCCCGATCTCCACGCGCCTTACATGTACCTGTGGGCGGGCGCGCCGGCGAAGACGGCGACCGTGGTGCGGGCCGCGATGACGCTGTTCACCAACGGGCCCGACGGCATGACCGGCAACGACGACCTGGGCACCATGTCGGCCTGGTACGTGTTCTCCTCGCTCGGCCTCTACCCGACGATGAGCGGCGGCGACTTCCTCGCGCTGTCCAGCCCGCAGTTCGACTCCGCGGCCATCACGATCGGCCGGTACGGGAAGCGGCAGGGCGGCACGCTGACGATCAAGGCGCCGGGGGCGAGCGACACCAACCGGTACGTACAGGATGTGTCGTTGGACGGCCGCGACGTACGGCGCACCTGGCTGGACTGGGACAAGGTGTCGCACGGCGGCACCCTGGTCCACCGGCTCGGTACGAAGCCGTCGGACTGGGGTACCGGTGCGGGTGCCCAGCCGCCGTCGGTCAACCAGGCGGACGCGGACGGCCGACGGCACCTGGACGCGTCCCTGCGGAGCTCCTCCGATGTCGTCCCGGTCGGCGACACGGCTCAGACCGCCCACCTGACCCTGGATGTCCTCGGCCAGGCCCCTGGTGAACTGCGGGCGTCTGTGACGGCCAAGGCGCCCACCGGCTGGCAGGTGACGACAACTCCGCGCTCACCGCTGCGGATCCGGTCCCAGCACCTGCCCGTGCAGAAGACGGTGTCCGTGAAGGTGACCGTGCCTCCCGGCACCGCCGCAGGTTCCTACCCGGTGCGCTTCACGGTCGAGGCGGAGGGAGCGGGTCGAGTCACCCGGGAAGCCACCGTCGAGGTACGCCCGGCCGCGAAGTGTGCGACAGCCACGGACAAGCAGTGTGCGGTGGACCTGAGCGGGGACATGGCGCACGACGGGACGGCCACCACGGACAATCCCGGCCAGGGTGACTTCGACGGATCCGGCTGGAGTTACGACGCCGGTCTCCTTCCGGCCGCCGGTCCTGTCACCTGGGACGGCGTGACGTACGAGGCACCGGATCCGACGGGGACCGCGGCGAACTTCGTCGAGGCCCGCGGCCAGACGCTGCTGCTGCCCGGCCGCAGCCACGGCACCCTGCGCCTGGTGGCGGCATCGCACAACGGGCCGGTGACGACCGCGCTGACCGTCCGGTACACCGACGGCAGCAGCTCCGAGGTCCCGCTCAAGGTCGGCGACTGGGCCGGCCAGGCCCCCGACGGCACCACCGTCGTCCTCGACATGCCACACCGGATCAAGGCCGGCCAAGGCGTCGACGGGCCACCGGTACGGCTGTTCGGCACTTCCGTCGAGCTGGACGACGCCAAGGAGATGCGCTCGTTGACGCTCCCGGACGATCCGCGGATCGAGGTGTACGCGATCACGCTGTCGTAAGCGGCTTGCGCAGACAGCCGTCGGAAGCCCTCCCCAGCCCCCCATCCGCCTCCGCTCCAGCCTGTCGGCCGGAGCGGAGGTGGGGGGGCTTTTCCTGTGTCGGGGCGGTTGAGTAGTGGTTACTCATGCCATGCCGCAGCAGCGCAAGCCACTCTCTGAGAACCGGCGCGATGCACACCCCACCGGGCCCGGACCACGAGAAGGGACACGGCGGGAAGACGGGCGAGCGGTACACGTGCACGCTCAGCGGAGCAGTGCACAGTCGGCTTTGATCAGGAGGCAGGTATGAGAGGTAAGTTACGGCGCCGAGGCGCCATGGCCGCGGTGGTCGCGGCGCTCAGTGCCGGTGGGATGGTTCTGTCGACCGCGTCAGCGTCGGTGCTGCTCAGGGTGGGGCCAGGGTCACGCACGGTGGTCAGGCCGACTTCTACACCGTGTTCCTGCGGACCTCCCCGACGCGAGCGGGGGCATCTCCTGCTTCCACGTCGACGCCGGCACGGCAGGGCTTGTCGCAGGCACACCGGAACGCAAGATGGGTCTGCGCAGCTCGACCACTACTGAGATGCACTTCGAGGGAGTGGTCATCCCCGAGGACAGACTCGTCGGCGCTCCTGGCCAAGGACTGCAGATCGCTCTGTCGGCTCTCGACGCGGGCAGGCTCGGCATCGCCGCGGTCGCCGTCGGTATCGCGCAGGCCGCTCTGGACTACGCGATCGAATACGCCCGGGAGCGCCAGACGTTCGGGCGCCCGGTCATCGAGCACCAAGGCGTCGGATTCCTGCTGGCCGACATGGCCGCCAGGACCGAAGCCGCGCGCGCGACCTACCTGGTCGCCGCACGTCGCAAGGACAACGGCCGGCCGTACACCCGGCAAGCCAGTGTGGCCAAGCTGATCGCGACCGACACTGCGATGGCGGTCACGACCGACGCGGTGCAGGTCCTCGGCGGCGCGGGATACGTGCTCGACCACCCGGTGGAACGGTTCATGCGGGAAGCGAAGATCACGCAGATCTTCGAAGGCACCAACCAGATCCAGCGCCTGGTGATCAGCCGCCAACTCGCGGATCCCACACGCTGACCACCGCCGCGACGCCAACCCCTCATGTCCGGACGCCAACCCTCATGTCCGAGACACCAATCCACGATGCGTACATGTGAGGAGAACTGCCGTGCAGTATCGCGATGCCGTAGCCGTCGTCTCCGGCGGTGCTTCCGGCCTCGGGCGTGCCGTGGTCGGGCGGCTGCATTTCGAGGGAGCCACCGTGGTGGTTCTGGACCTGCCCACCGGAGCGGGCCGCGAGTTCGCCGACCACCTCGGCAAGCGCGCACATTTCGTAGCGGCCGACGTCACGGACGCGTCCGAGGTGCGGGCGGCGTTCGCCACGGCCGCTGAACTCGGCACGCTGCGCGTGGCCGTCAACTGTGCCGGGGTGGCCACACCCGGTCGGATCATCGGCAGCCGAGGACTGCTCCCGCTCGACCAGTTCCGCCGCGTGGTCGACATCAACCTCGTAGAGACCTTCAACGTCCTGAGCAACGCCGCGGCGGTGATGGCGGGCAACGAACCCGTCGACGGCGACCGCGGAATCATCGTCTGTACGTCCTCCATCGCCGCGTACGACGGGCAGATAGGGCAAGCCGCGTACGCCGCCGGCAAGGGCGGAGTCGCCTCGCTGACGTTTCCTACACGGAGATCAGGGAAGGCCGCGGCACGTCCAAGGGCGGTGTGTGGCTCGACGTGTCCCACCTGCCCCGGCAGACGATCATGAGCCGTCTGCCGAGGGTCCACCAGACGCTGCTGGACCTGCAGATGCTGGACATCACCCGCGATCCGATCGAGATCGCGCCGACCGCTCACTACTCGATGGGCGGGGTGTGGGTCAGTCCCGACGAGCACAGCACCGACGTACGCGGCCTGTACGCCATCGGCGAGGCCTCCAGTGGCCTGCACGGCGCCAATCGCCTCGGTGGCAACAGCCTCATCGAACTGCTGGTCTTCGGCCGTATCGCAGGACAGGCCGCGGCCGCCTACTCGAAGGGGCTGACGGCACAGCCACGGTCGGCGGCCGCGGAGGCCGAGGCCCGGCTCGAGATCGACGGCCTGCTCGCCGCGGACGGCCCCGAGAACGTCCGTGCCCTGCAGCGCGCCAACCGCAACACCATGACCGAGCACGCCGGTGTCGTCCGCGACGAGGAAGGACTGCGCACCGGTCTGGCAGAGCTGGCCGAGATCGACGCGCGCACGGAGAACGTCGGGATCCACCCGGACATCGCCGGCTTCCAGGATCTCGCGCACGCCTTCGACCTCAAGTCCGCGGCGCTCGCCGCTCGCGCCACGATCGAAGCGGCGATCGAGCGCCGGGAAACCCGGGGCTGCCACAACCGCAGCGACTACCCGGACATGGATCCGGCACTGCAGGTCAACCTCGTCTGGTCCCCGAAGACGGGAATCACACACGAAAGCATCGCACCCGTCCCGGACGAGATCGCAGCCGTGATGGAAGAGGTGTCCACCGAAGGCAAGCTCGTGGAGTGACCGACCGATCGGAGCAGTCGCCTGTTCCGTGCGGTGCCGTGCGAGTGGAGAACGCCGTATGAACGATGCAGGTGATTCGGTGTCGATCGCCGATCTGCTCGACGAACGGCGGCATCTCCTGGACGTCGCGCACGGGATGCTCGGCAGCCGCTCTGAGGCGGAGGATGTCATCGCCGAGACCTACCGGCGGTGGTACGAGCTGGCCAGCGCGGCGCGGGCGCGGATCACGACTCCTCGGGCCTGGCTCGAGGAGGTCGTGGGCAGCATCTGCTGCCAGGCTCGGCCGAACGCGCCGGATTCGATGTCCACGGCCGTGGACATCGCGGGACGCACAGAACCGGAGTACGCCGAACCGGCCGACCGCGCGCGGCACAGTCTGCGGGCAATGCACTCGCGTCCCACCACACCGCGGCAGCACGACGCCGTGGTCCATACCGTCCGGCAGGCTTGCGTCACCGAGGACGCGCCTCTTCACGCCTCTCTGCTGGCACCCGACGTGACGGCGTTCTTCGACGGCGGCGGCAAGGTCCGCGCGCCGACGGGGCCCGTCCACGGCAACCTGCACGTCGCCCGCAGCCTGTTGGCCCTGGTCGCCCTGCGCCCACGCATCACCTTGCACACCCACTCGGTCAACGGCCGCACCGGAATCGTTGTGCGCTACGACCGCCAGGTCGCCGTCGTCATCAGCCTCGACATCGACGCTCGCCATGTCGTACAGGTCTGGGTCACCCTCAACCCGGACAAGCTCCGCTCCTGGAACCGGGCACGGGACGGTGGCGGCCCCGGTCGAGGGAACTGAGCGACTCCTCGTCGGCGACGGCTGTCTGCGTCACCCGTACGGTGTTGCCCTCGGTGTCTCCGAGGTGTCGGGTGTCGAGCGAGCGGCGCGGGCATGGTCGGCGGCCCACGCGGAGAGCACTGTCAGGGCCTCGTCCGACGGTGATCCGGGGTCGGCGAGGAATGTGAACAGCGTCTGGTCGGGGTCGCCGGGGAAGGTCAGTGCCTCGGTGCGGAGGGTGAGGCGGCCGGCGATCGGGTGGTGGAGGGTCTTGGTGCCGTGGCTGGGCTCGACGACCTTCTGTCCGGCCCACCAGCGCAGGAAGCGGTCGCTCTTCATGGACAGCTCCCCCACCAGTTCGGCGGTGCGTGTGTCGTCGGGGTGGTGGGCGGCATCCATCCGCAGCGTCCCCACGAACATGGAGGCGGACTTCTCCCAGTCCTGTGCGAAGAGCGACCGCGCGGCCTCGTCGAGGATGACCCAGCGCACGGCGTTCCGGTCCCGGACCGGCATCGCGCCGAAGTCGGCGAGCAGGGCGCGGGCCATCCGGTTGCTCGCCAGGATGTCGGTGCGGCGCCCCAGTACGAAGGCCGGGGTGTCCCCGAGACGCGCGAGCAGCGCATGCACCCCGGGACGTACCTTCTGCACGGTACGGGGTGTGCGGCGCCGGCTCGTGGCCGGTCGGCGCGCCACCGCGTGCAGATAGCTGCGTTCCGCCGGATCGAGCTGCAGAGCGTCCCCGAGGGCGTCCAGGACGGCTTCAGAGGGTGTGATGGGTCTGCCCTGTTCCAGGCGCGTGTAGTAGTCCACGCTGACGCCCGCCAGCGCGGCCACTTCCTCCCTGCGCAGCCCGGGGACCCTGCCCGGGGCCGCGTCACGGATACCGAACTGCTACGGGTCCAGTGCCGCGCGCCGGGCGCGCAGGAAATCACCGAGTCCCTCGTTGCGCTCCATGACCCCATGGTCGCCGGTGCCCGCCCGCCGTGTCCCGGTGAAGGTGGCCCTGCGGATCCCAGGAAGCAGCGGGCCAATCCCATGGCCGCCACACGCCTGTGCCGGCGGTTGGCTGGAGAGCGGGGCTCCCGTCCCGTCCACCGGGCCGTACACGTGACGCACGGCCCACCACAGAAAGTCTCCGCCATGCCTTCCACCTGGCTCATCACCGGCGCGACCTCCGGCTTCGGCCGCCTGGTCGCCGAACGCGCACTCGCCGGCGGCGCCCACGTGATCGCCGTCGGCCGGCGCCGCGACCGGCTCGCCGAACTCGCCGAGAGCGCCCCGCACGGACAGGTCACCCCGGACACCCTCGACATCACCGCACCCGACGCACAGGACGTCCTGGCCGAGGCCGTGCGTTCCGCAGGAGGCCTGGACGTCCTGGTGAACAACGCCGGCTACGGACTGTTCGGCGCCGTCGAACAGGTCGACGCGGACGCGGCGCGCGCGATCTTCGACACCAACGTGCTGGCCAACCTCGCCGTTCTGCGCGCCACCCTCCCCGCCCTGCGGGCCGCCCGAGGCCGGATCCTGCAGACCTCCTCGCTCATCGGCCAGTTCGCCTGGCTCTCCTCGGGCCTCTACTCGGCATCCAAGGGCGCCGTGGAACTGATCAGCGAGGCCCTCGCCCACGAACTGGCCCCCACCGGCGTCAAGGTCACCATCATCGAACCGGGCACCTACGCCACCGAGTTCTCCACCAGCCTCCAGGTCATCGCCCCGAACGACGTCTACCTGCCGACCGTCGGACAGTTCCTCACCGACTTCTCCGCGCTGCCGCCCGAGGCGTTCGGCGACCCCGACACCGTCGCGGACGCCATCATGGCGGTCGCGGAACTGGACGAGCCGCCCCTGCGCCTGGCCGTAGGCGCGGACGCCTTCGAACACATCCGGGCCTCGCTCCGCTCCCGCCTGGCCGAACTCGAGCGCTGGGAGTCCTTCCCGCGCGTCCCCGTGGGCGAACGGGCCTGACCGTCCCACACCACCGACGCACGAGCCGGGCCCCTCTTCTGACGGGCCCGGCGGTGTGCTGACGCGTGCAGTCGACGCCGGCTGGAGCCGAGCAGGACCGGACAGGAGTGTCTGCTCGGCGTCAGCGCGGGCTGATCGCCGCTTCGGCCGCCGTCTTGATCCGGGAACCGAAACCGTCGGCGTCCTTGCGGGCGGCGACCAGCGCCAGGCCGACGAGGAGCTTGCCCAGCCCGTGGCCTTCCAGGACGTTGAAGATACGGACCCGGGTCCTGCCGTCCGCCAGCGACTCCAGGTCGTAGCCGCCTTCGCGTGCCGTCACGCTGTTCTTCGTCACCTCGGCCCACCGGATCTTCACCGGGGCTTCGAGGGTGGTGATGCGGAACTCACGGGCGGTCTTCATCCCGGCGTCCTTGACGGTGCTCCGGAAGACGCTGCCCACGGCCGTGGGGGTGTCGGGGATCCGCTCGATCTTGAGCACCCGGGGGCTGAACTGCGGGTCGTTGCGCCCGTCGGCGAGGTAGGCGAACACCTCTTCGACGGGCCGATCGACCTCGACCGTCGCTTCGAACTGTCCTGACATCGGCACTCCTGACCGGTCGAGCCGCTCCGCGCCGACGCGCCCCCTTCGGCTGCTGTCCGGCGGACCGCCGAGCCTCGTGGGAACCACCTCGCGCACACGCGAAGGAACGCGAGGGCCGCGTCGTACCGCCCGTCCTGTCGTGGCGGCACCGCGACCCTACGGGACCACCGGGCATCTCGCGCGGTAAGCGGCACAACCACGAGCAGGAGGAAGCAGGCCCCGCCTCGGCTTGAAGGGGGCAACCGAGGGACCCCTCAGCGGTCCTGCGAGAGGGCGAGCAGTTCGGCGAAGGTACCGCCCGCGTGGACGAGGTCCTCGTACACGCCCTGTTCCGTGATGCGGCCCTGCTCCATGACCACGATGTGATCGGCCGTCCTGGTGTTCTCGAGTCGGTGGGTGACGACGATCGTGATGCGGTCGGGGGCGATGGTCCTGATCCTTTCGAAGATCCCGTGCTCACCCCTCGGGTCCATCTGGGAGGTCGGCTCGTCCAGGATCAGCAGCTGGGGGCGGCGGTACAGGGCCCTGGAACAGGCCAGGCGCTGCCACTGGCCGCCGGACAGTTCGGCTCCGCCGAAGACCTCGCGGGCGAGGAGCGTGTCGAGGGCGGCGGGGAGGTCTTCGACGGCCTCGCGCATGCCGACCGCGTCGACCGCTTCCCACACCTGCGCGTCGTCCAGGCTGCGGGGCTGGCCCAGTGTCACGTTCTCCCGGACCCGCAACGGCCACTGGGCGAAGATCTGGGGCACCAGCCCGATGCAGTTCCAGACGGTGGCCGGGTCGACATGGGCGAGGTCCTTGCCGTTCCAGGTGACGTGTCCCTTGTCCGCCAGATAGATACCGGTGATCAGACGTGTCAGCGTGCTCTTGCCGGATCCGTTCACCCCGACAATGGCGAGGATCTCCCCCCGGCGCAGTGTCAGGCTTACGTCGTCGACGGCCGGCTTGTCCTTCCCGGGGTACGTGTACGTGACCTCGTCCAGCCGGATCTCGTCCACCGGCGCACCGACAGTCAGTTCACCGCGTTGGGGAGCCCGTTCGCCTGCGTCGTCGAGGAACGCCTGCATGTCGCTCAGGTAGAGGCTCGTGTGGAACACCGCGGCCCCGTTGATGACGACCTGGGACAGTGCGGCCAGGGTCGTCTGGACCGCGAGGACCGCCGTGGCCGCGATGGCGAGCGCGATCCGTCCGGTCACGGCCAGCCAGGCGAGGACCGCCCAGGTGGCGAGGAGAAGACCACCACCGACGAGAGATGACAGCAGCGCGATGCGCAGTGTCCGGGGTGCGGCGGCCAGGGTGCGTTTGTCGACTCGCTCGGACAGTGCCCGGTTCCAGTACAGGAGGTAGTCCGTCATGCCGTTCGCGCGGACCTCGTCACCGTACTTGGGGGTCGTGGACCACCACCGCATCATGCCGCGGACATTGCGGTCGGCGACGTTGGCGTAGTGGATCTCGTAGTCGACGCGGGCGGTGAGCACCGCTCCGACGCCGGCCGGGAGCACGGCCAGGAGGAGCAACGGCAGCATCAGCGGATTCAGTACCGAAAGGACGCCACTGGCCGTGACCATCCTGACGAGTGCCGACATGAAGCGCTGTGCGTCCGTGACCATGACGTGCGTGCGGATCACCCCCATCTCGGCGGCTTCCTGCCGGTCCGCGAAGCCGTCGACCGCGTACGCCGCTGCCTCGACCCGGCAGACGGCCTCGACAAGGGCGGTGTCGGTCGCGGTCGTCAGCCTGGGGGTGATGCGCCGCTCGGCGTACGTGGATACGGCCCCCGACCCACGGGCCAGCGCACTCGCGCCCGCCACGACGAGGAGGGCCGGCAGGGCCGCGTACAGGCGGTCAGCGACGGCGTCGTCGCCGAGGATGGGGCTCATCGCCTTGGCCGTCGCGGTCAGCTGCACGGCGGCGGCCACACCGGTGATCAACTGGCAGGCCAGAAGCAGGAGCACGGCTCGGCGATCGATGGCCCAGGACATCTTGGCGATGCGGCGCAGGACGGAGGGGAGCTGCGCGCAGAGCTTGCGGAAGGTCACTTCGCCGAGCGGGTTCACGGAGTACTGCCCCGAGTACGTGATCTCGGCCGGCGGCGGTGGGGGTACGGAGTGCGCGTCGTTGGTAGCGGCTGACGTCAACTGGACATCTCCTGCACGGTCGTTGGGAACGAGGTGGCGCCACCCGGCTCAACGACGTCGACCATGAATCGAACACACGTGTTTTGGACGGAGCGGATTCCGTGCAGGAGCGCGGAGAGCCAACGTGCCGGATGCATCCACCCTTGATGCACACGGGTCGCTCCGTGCGGCCCGATGGCCGAAACGCCGGTGCGGATACGTGTGTTGCGGGTGAGGCAGTCCGAGCTCCGTGCTCTCTCAGCCGGTATGAAGGATCCGGAAGCAGTCGGGTTCCGCCGGGTCTCGGTCAACGACCTGGATCGGTGTCCCGGCCCATTGCCAAACACTGATGCCCGGCATGCGGGAGAACTGGATCTGCCCGCGGGTGCCTTCGACTGCGACGCGTGGCCAGGATTCGGCAGTGCGCGCCCGGTCCGCGCCGTTGGAACGCAGCAGATCGGCGAGGACGGCGACCGTGTCGTAGCCCTCGAAGGCGACGAAGGAGGGCGTTGCGGCCAACTGCTCGCGGAGAGCTGTCTCGACTCGTACACCGACTGGGGTGAGGCGCTCGGGCAGGTAGCGCAGGAACGGGATCGCGGCGCTGTCGTCGCCCAGCAACGTCGCCCATTCGGCGAACTCCGGTTGCCCGGCCGGAGCACCGATCATGATCTCGGCGAGGCTCTGGTCGCGGCGGACGGACTTGACGATCGACACCGCCGGCTCCGGGTGGCCGACCAGGAGAAGGAGGGCTGTCGCGCGATTGTCGACGAGTTCGTCGCACACTGCCGTGGCGTCGCAGATGGCCGTGGCGTCGAACGCGCTCATGTCGAGTTCGGTGACGGTGGCGCCGCGTGGAGCGAGGTGGTCCCGCAGAATGCGGGTCCCAGCTGCCCAGTAGACGCTCGGCTGGGCAGCTACGGCGATTCGGCTGTGGCCCGCGGCGAGGAGGAAGTCCGCGTAGACCTGCCAGCCGCGGGACTGCGGCGGGGAGAGGCGCGCGACCCATTGCGTCGGCTGTTCGGTGAGCGCGTCGAGAACCGCTGACGAGCACAAGAACGGCAGGCCGAGGGCGTCGGCCCTGGCCGCAGCGGCGCGAGCGACGACGCTGTGATACTCCCCTGCCACGGCAGCCACGCCCAGGCGAGCCAATTCATCCACGGCCGCCGCGGCCCTCTGCGGATCAGCCGCGGTGTCCCGGACCACCAGCTCCAGTGGTCTTCCGACGATCCCGCCCGCGTCATTGACTTCACGAACGCCCAACTCAAGTCCGGCAAGCAAGTGTTGGCCCGCCTCGACCCAGCCGGGCCGGGTCAGCGGAACGAGAGCACCGATCTGGACGGACGATCCGTCAGTCTGCCCCGCTCCAGGTGGCGATGGTGGTGTGGACATGCGTTGGCGTCTCCCCGTGTGGCGATTGACCCACCTCGGCAAGTCAAGATCGTCCGAATGTGCAGCGTACCTGTCCGGCGCACGCAACTTCCAGGCTCGGATGGCTCGTTGGGCGCACGGCCCCATGGACAGCCTTCAGCTGAGCTGTTCGGCGAGTCCGACGAGGATGCCCTCGGGGCCGCGGACGTAACAGAGCAGATAGCTGTCCTCGAACCGCCGCACCTCGCCGACGAGTTCGGCGCCATGGGTTTGCAGGCGGGCAAGGACGTCCTCGATGTCGTCGACGGCGAACATGATGCGACGAATACCCAGCGTGTTCACCGGTGCGTTTGCCGGCTCGGCGCTGATCGCCTTCGGCGTGTGGAACTTCGTCAGTTCGATCCGGCCTTGGCCGTCCGGGATCCTCAGCATCGCGACGTCCTGTCGGGTGTCGTCGAGTCCGATGACACGGTCCACCCAACGTCCCTCGACTGGCATCCTGCCCTCCAGCTCCATACCGAGTTCGACGAAGAACGCGATAGCAGCGTCAAGGTCGTCGACAACGATGAGGACGTTGTCCATCCGCTGGATCGTCATGTTCGGTCTCCTTGATGTGATGTGACCACGATGGTCAGTGCTTGGACGGTGCCAGATGTGCGCGCTCTCCCTGGGCGCCGAACAGGGCGAGCAGTTCCGCGGGCTGGCTCTCGGCGCTGCCGATCCAGTGAGGGATGCGGGTGTCGAACTCCGCGGCCTCTCCCACGCCGAGCCTGAACTCCTGCTCGCCCAGCGCGAACCTGACGTGTCCGTTCAGGACGTAGAACCACTCATATCCCTCGTGGGTCTGCAGCTTCATCGTGGGTGCCTGGCCGGCGGGCGGATAGATCACCTTGTAGGCCTGGATGCCGCCGGCCCGCCTGGTCAGTGGCACCATCACCAGCCCGGATCGCCGCACTGGTCGCAGGTGGACGCGCGGGTCGCCGGTGGGTGGCGCCGCGACGAGGTCATCGAGCGGGACGCCATGCGCACGGGCCAAGGGAAGCAGCTGCTCCAGGGTGGGGCGGAGCTTGCCGTTCTCGAGGCGGGACAGGGTGCTCGCCGTGAGGCCGGTTTCGCTTGCCAGCGCCGCCAGCGTGGCGCTCCGCGCCCGGCGCAGGGCACGCAGTCGGGGTCCGACTCCGGCCAGAACCTCTCCTGCGGGGTTGCCGATGTTGTCCATGTGCCGATGATGCGGATCCGCAATTTTTCTTGCAAGGGCGAAATGGCCCTGGCGATGCTGTCCGTACATCACCGGCGTCGAATGTGCGTTACGGATCACGCTCGGCACGTCGGCCGACGAAGGGGCAACTCAGATGGATCCCACCCGACACCGACGGCCCACCTCAGACACCGCGGGCGACCCGGGCACGGCGGGCGACGACGCCGAGCTGTTCTGGGAGCAGCACTACCGCACCCCGCGCACCTGGGACGCACGCGTCAACCCACTGCTCGCCGAGACCGCCACACCGCTGCATCCCGGTGCTGCCCTGGATCTGGGCTGCGGCACCGGCGGCGACACCATCTGGCTCGCCCAGCGGGGCTGGCACGTCACCGCCGTGGACATCTCCACCACCGCCGTCGAACGGGTGCGGGACCGTGCCCGCGATCTCGGCGTCGCGGACCGGGTCGTCACCGCACAGCACGACCTGGGCAGAAGCTTCCCGGCCGGCCGGTTCGATCTCGTCTCCGCCCAGTACTTCCACACCCCGCTCCCGTTGCTCCGCAACCGAGTGCTGGGCACAGCCGCACGGGCTCTGCGACCCGGCGGGCTCATGCTGATCGTCGACCACGGTTCCACCGCGCCCTGGTCATGGAACCAGGACCCCGAGATCCACTTCCCCACACCCACCGAGACCGCCGCCGAACTAGATCTCGACCCAGCGCGCTGGTCCGTCCTGCGCGCGGACATGCCTCGCCGCCGGGCGACCGGACCCGCAGGTGAAACGGCCACCGTCATCGACAACGTCCTGCTCGTCCAGCTCACCGCCGGATGACCACCCGAACCACACGACATCACGTCGGAACGGAGTGACACGATGTCAGGAAACGACGCGAAGCGATCCCGGACTCGGGCGAAGGACACCGGACCCCCGCTCACCGGTGCCGACGAGAAAGCCACCTTGCGAGGCTTCCTCGACTACCTGCGGAACGCCGTCGCGGACAAGGTCGAGGGCGTGCCGGAACCCCAGGTCCGAACGGGCGGAGTGCCCTCGGGCACCAACCTCCTGGGGCTGGTCAAGCACCTGGCGTTCGTCGAACGGTTCTACTTCCTCGGTGAGGATGTCGGCGACTGGCGTACGACCATGCGGCCGTCCGCGGAGGACACCGTGGACAGTGTGCTCGCCGACTACCGGGCGACCGTCGAGCGAGCGAACCAGGTCATCGACGCCTGCCCGGACCTGGCTCGTCCCGCGCCGCGACCCCCGCGCCGAGGGCAGGCACCAACGATGCGATGGGCTCTGGTGCACATGATTGAAGAGACCGGCCGGCACGCGGGCCACGCCGACATCCTCCGCGAGCGGATCGACGGATCCACCGGCCGCTGACCGGCCGGCCACCTACCGGGCGGAGTCCTGGATCGCTTGGATCAGTGCCTTGGTGGCCGGTGGGTCGGGTGGATCGCCGTAGGTGACGGTGTAGATCTGGCGGGGGAAGTCGGGGATCTCGGTGGTATGGACGTCGGGCAGGCGGTGGGCGCGGAGTGCCAGTCCGGGCAGGGTGGTGACTCCGATACCGGCGGCGACGAGGGCCTGCACGACGACCATGTCGTCGCAGACGGACTCGATGAGCGGGGCGAAACCATATTGCCGACAGACGGCGGTCAGCTCGCCCTGGCATCGTTCGCAACCACCGATCCAGGCGGAGTCCCGATGGTTCGCGATGCTGTCGGCGGGGCTCCGGCTCACCAGGTAGATCGGGTCGTCGGCCACGTGGACCATGCGGAACCCTTCGTCCTCCAGCGGAGCGTGCGCGTACCGGAAGACGAGTGCGACGTCGATCTCGCCATGTCGCAGCATCTGCAGCGCTTCGACCGGATGACGGTCGATCACGCTCAGTGTGAGGCCCGGGTGCGCCTCGGTCAGCATGGCGGCCGCCTTCGGCACGATCGTGCTCAGCACGGACGCGTTGGCGGCGAGGCGCACCCGCCCCGACGCCAGACCGACCTGCGCGGCCAGCTCGTTCGTTGCCGCGTCGACCCGTCCCACGATCTCGGTGGCCCGGTTGGCCAGCAGCTCGCCCTCAGGTGTCAGCCGGATCCCACGGCCCACCCGCTGGACGAGTTTGACGCCCGTGGCCGCCTCCAGGCGGGACAGGTGATGACTCACCGACGGCTGCGAGTAGTGCAACTCCCTCGCAGCCTCGGTCACGGACCCGTGCCGCGCCACCGCGGCCAGCACCTTCAGATGGACCAGGTTCAGCACATATCAAGAATATCGATGTGATCTTCGAAGGACTGGCATTAGACGTCATCTGTGTATCGGTCCATGCTCGTTGGTGAGGGCGCCGAGGGCGGCGCCTAGCCCACTGAGGAGGCACGATGAGCAAGCTCAGGTGTCACATCTCGATCTCGCTGGACGGTTTCGTCGCCGGCCCGAACCAGAGCGAGGAGAACCCGCTCGGTGAGGGTGGCGAGGGACTCCACGACTGGGTGGTTCCGCTGGCCGCCTTCCGCCAGGCCCACGACGTGCAGGACGGCGAGGTGAACGCGAGCACACCGGTGTTCGAGGAGGCGATCGCGAACATCGGCGCCGCCGTGATGGGCAGGAACATGTTCGGCCCCATCGGCGGGGGCGCATGGGGCGACGAGCAGTGGACCGGCTGGTGGGGCGACAACCCGCCCTACCAATACCCGGTGTTCGTCGTGACCCATCACCCGCGCAATCCGGTGGAGATGGAGGGTGGGACCACGTTCCACTTCGTCACCGACGGAATCGAGTCCGCGCTGGAGCAGGCGAAGAAGGCCGCCGACGGCAAGGACGTCATGTTGTGGGGCGGCGGCCAGGTCGCGCAGCAGTATCTGGCGGCGGGACTGCTGGACGAGCTCGAACTGCACGTCGTTCCGGTGTTGCTCGGTGGCGGCTCCCGCCTCCTCGACAACCTCGGCGACGCGGATGTGCGACTCGAACAGATCCGGGCCGTCGAGGCACCCGGCGTCACCCACCTCAAGTACCGGATCCTGCCCGGCGCTCCTTCATGACCGGCTCAGCGATCTTGGGCCGGCACACCCAGCCGCACACCCGCACGCGGGCAGAGAAGTTCACCTGAAGGCACTCTGCAGAGGAGAGCACCATGCAGCTCGATCGCCTGAAGACCTTCATCGACGACGTGGGACTCGTGGTGCGCAGCACCGACGACGAGCACGAGATCACGGCGCGGGTCGCCGAGCGGCTGTCCGCTCTGCTGGCCGACGGCTACCGGCTTCCGTCGGAAGCCACGCGGTCCTCGCCCGAGCGTCACCTGACGTATCCGCTCTACATCGCTCCTGACGAAAGCTGGTCGCTGGCATCCGTGGTCTGGGACATGGGCCAGCAGACCAAGGTGCATTCGCACGAGACATGGGGCGTCGCCGGCATCTACGCGGGCGTCGAGCACGAGGTCCGATACCTCAAGCCGACGGCGTCGACGATGAACGCGCCACTGACGCCGGCAGGTGAAACGCAGTGGCTGCCGGGGCAGGTGACCGTCTGCTGCACCACCGACGACGATGTCCACGCCGTTACAGCGGTCGGCAGCGAACCCACCGTCGGAATCCACGTCTACGGCGGCAACATCGGCACGATCAGGCGGCGTTCGTACGATCCCGCCACCGGCGAAGCCGACTGGTTCGTCTCCGGCTGGGACAGCGCCGAGGACGTGTCCCGAGCGACGGCATCGAGCTGAAAACGGGCTACAGGTCGAGCACCGCCCGGAGCGCGTCGTCGACCAGGGCCTGCTGCACGGGGCCGATGTTGCCGAGGCAGGTGCCTGTCTCGAAGCGGACCGCGGAGAGCTGGAGCAGGTTGACGGCCACGACCGAGGCGTCGACCGGAGTCGCCAGGCGTACGCTCATCGCCGTATCGGGATGAGCCGCGGGGGCGTGCAGCACCAGGGCGACCACGGCCCCGTACCGGTCGGCAAGCCCGTCGAGGCTGGCGATCAGCACGGTCCGGTTGCCCTTGCCGGTGTCGACGTCCCACACATCGCCCTTGCGGATCGTCACAGAGCGTCGCCCTCACCATCGAGGTCGAGGCGCTCCAGGGTGGCGAGCCGGCCGGCGGCATCGAGGGTCATCTGACGGCGCACGGCCTTGACGATGTACTCGTTCAGCGAAGCAGCGCCGGCCGCGGCATCGCGCAACGGCTTGTCCATGGAGTCCGGAATCCGAACGGTGATGGCAGTCATGCCACCAAATCTAGTGCCACGACTGCCATCACCGCACCCCTTCTCCCGATGCCGGTCCCCGGAAGGCTCGACCGGGGTCGGCCGCCTCGTCCTCGGCCTGGCGTCGCGCCGAAGCCCCGTACGTGCATACTCAGGCTTTGCGCGCGCACCGGCGTTCGCGAGAAGGAGGAGGTGGGCGATGGTGTCGGCATCGGGGTCGGAGTCCCGGAAGGTCACGATCAACGACGTCGCCAAGTCCGCGGGGGTGTCCAGGCAGACCGTGTCGCGGGCGCTCAACGACAAGGACGAGATCGACAGCGATACCAAACAGCGCGTGCTGGACGCGGCTCGCGCACTCGGATACCGGCCGAGCCGGTTCGCCCGGGGCCTGGTCCGCCAGGACACCATGACCATCGGGCTGGTCATCCCCGATCTGCTCAACCCGTACTTCACCGAGGTCGCGGCCTCCGCCCTGGAGGCCGCCCGGACCCATGGCTGGCATGTCGTCGTGTACGACACCGCCGACCGGGCGGAAGAGGAACTCGGCACGCTTCAGGTGATCAGTTCGCAGGTCGACGCGGTCATCGGCTACTTCAGCTGCTCCGACAGCGAACTCGAGTCGTTCACCCGGGGCATGCCGGTCGTGCTCATCGGTCGCGAGGGCAGGTCCACGCGGTTCACCTCGATCCGGATCGACGGTCGGGAGGGGGTCCACGCCGCGGTTACGCACCTGGTCGCGAAGGGGCACACACGGATCGGCATGATCGACCACCAGGCCCGGGCCGAGCCGAGCATCCGGCACACGTGGTTCACGGCGGCCGCGGCTGCGCACGGGATCGACGGCGGCATGGTGGTCGGTGCGGACCAGACAGCCGACGGAGGCGGCTCGGCGCTCAGGGAGTTGCTCACCGCTCATCCCGATGTCACCGCGGTCTTCACGTTCAACGACATCATCGCGATCGGCGCTCTGCGGGAAGCCCGCCGACTCGGCAGGAGCGTTCCGCAGGACCTGGCGGTCATCGGCTTCGACGGTCTTCAGCTCGGGGCGCTCATGGAGCCCCCGCTCACCAGCGTCGCGCTCGACACGCGGCAGCTCGGCGTGCTCGCCATCGAGCAGGTCGCACGGCTGCTGTCGGACCCGCGGACGCTCGCGGTCGAGGACCTGGTCGTGCATGCCGAGCTGCGGCCGAGCGGGTCGGCGTAACCCGCCGGAAACCCATCCGCATCGAATGTCTTGACATTGAACCGCGCCGAAGCGCAGACTTCCGAGCACTTCGCATCGCATCTCGCGAAGTACCTCTGAGAATCTCCGTGAGCGGTCCCGTGAGCGCTCACGGGACCGCTCACAAGTATCCATAACCAATGTTTTCACCCCTTCGCCACGGCGCTCGGCGCCTGAACCGACACCGTTGCGTCCTGTCCCTTCCACCCAGAGGGCGTTCCGCCCGAGGGATCAGCATCGAGCCGCCTAGCACCGTCGCTAGCCGTTGTCTGGAACGGAAAATATGAGCAACACAGTCACGCGCATCCGCCTCGCCGTCGTCACCGCGGCAGCCGGCGTCCTCGTACTCGCCGGATGCTCGTCGTCCGACTCGTCGGGCGAGTCGTCCGCAGCCTCCTGTGAGCCCTCGAAGGGCAAGGTCACACTCCAGTACTGGAACACCGTCAACGGCATGGACAAGGTCGTCGACCTGTGGAACAGGGACCACCCCGACATCCAGGTCGAGTCGAAGAACATCTCCAACGACCAGTACGGCGCGATCGGCAACGCCCTGAAGGCCGGTAAGGCCCCGGACCTCGCCCAGGTCGGCTACGACCAGCTGCCCACCCTGCGCTCCCAGGACGCCTTCGTGGACGCCTCGGCCTGCAAGACGGCCGCCGGCACCGAGTCGAAGTTCGTTCCGTGGACCTGGTCCCAGGCCGGTTTCGGCGGCGAAGGGGTGTACGCCCTTCCGCAGGACACGGGCCCGATGGCCATGTACGTACGCACCGACATCTTCAAGAAGTACGACGTCCCGATTCCGACGACCTGGGACGAGTACACCACCGCCGCGGAGAAGCTGCACAAGGCGAACCCGAAGCTCACCATGACGTTCTTCGACCCGAACAACGCCGAATGGTTCAACGGGCTCCTCTGGCAGAACAACGCGAACATGTACAGCTACTCCGACGACAAGTGGCACGTCACCGTCGACTCGGACAAGAGCAAGCGGGTCGCCGAGTACTGGCAGAAGCTGATCGACGACAAGCTCGTGCGCACCGACCTCGCCAACGGGTCGACGCAGATGTTCGCCGCCTACCAGAACGACCAGATGGCCACCCAGCTCGGGGCGGCCTGGGGCTACACGGGCATCCGTGACAACCTGCCCGACCAGGCCGGCAAGTGGTCGATCGTCCCAATGCCGACCTGGGGTGCGGGTGGCAACTCCGGTGACTGGGGCGGCTCCACCGTCGCGTTCATGAAGGGCGGCAAGCACCTCTACGAGGCGGCCGAGTTCAACACGTGGCTCAACACCGACCCCGCGGCGCTCGCGCTGGCGAACGAGGTGGGCGGCCTGTACCCGGCGTCCACCGACGGGCTGAAGCTCCCGGCGCTGACCAAGGGTGTGCCGTACTACAACAACGAGAAGATCTTCGACGTCTTCGCCGAGTCGTCCAAGAAGGTCGACACCGACTTCAGCTGGGGCCCCACCCAGAAGACGGTGAACCTGGCACTGCAGGACGCGATGGCCAAGGCGGTGGCCGGTGACGGCAAGCTGACCGGCGCGCTCGCGGCTGCCCAGGCCTCCGCGCTGAAGTCGATGGACGACCTGGCGATCCCGGCCACGGCGGGCAAGTGACCGCGGAATGACCGACATCGCCACCCGCCCCACCGACGCGGTGTCACCACCGCCCCGGGGCCGCTGCCGTCCGCGTCTGGACGGCGGCGGCCCCCGGGCCGGCACCATCGTCGCGTTCCTGACGCCCTTCTTCCTGCCGTTCGTCCTCTTCTACCTGGTGCCCATCGGCTACGCGCTCTGGCAGAGCTTCCGGGTGGTACGCCGCTCCGGCGGGCAGTACGGCACCTCGTACACGACGTTCGGCGGTTTCGAGCAGTACGTCGAGGTGTTCCAGAACGACGAGTTCTGGGCCAGCATCGGCCGTATCGGCCTGTTCGGCATCGTGCAGGTGCCCGTGATGCTGTTCACCGCGCTGATCATGGCACTGCTCCTCGACACCCAGCTGCTGAAGCTCAAGGGGTTCTTCCGCACCGCCGCGTTCATGCCGTACGCGGTGCCCGGCGTCATCGCCGCGATCATGTGGTCGTATCTCTACTCGCCCCAACTGAGCCCGGTCGTCGACCTGTTGAATGGCATCGGTCTGAAGCCTGACTTCCTCGGCCCGGGTGCCGTGCTGTGGTCGGCGGCGAACGTCTCGACCTGGCTGTGGACCGGCTACAACATGCTGATCATGTTCTCGGCGCTGCAGTCCATCCCGCAGGAACTCTACGAGGCCGCGAGGATCGACGGGGCGAGCGACTGGGCCATCGCCTGGCGCATCAAGGTCCCGATCATCGCACCGTCCATCGTCATGACCACGGTGTTCTCGATCATCGGCACACTCCAGCTCTACTCCGAGCCGGCCGTGCTGCGCCAGATCTCCTCGAACATCTCCAGCACGTTCACCCCGAACATGCTCGCGTACACCGTGGCCGTCGGGAACAACTACCAGCAGGCCGCCGCCATTTCGGTGGTCATCGCCGTCATCACGTTCGTCTTGAGCTTCGGGTTCATGCGACTGACCTCCAAGAGGGCGGGACTGTGAGCAATCGACCCCCTTCGCAGGAAAGCCGCGTGAGTCGTACGGCCGTCATGGCTCTGATGCTCGTGCTGGCGATCTACTTCATGCTGCCGCTGTACTTCCTGATCGTCGCGGCGACCAAACCGCAGGGCGATCTCGCCTCCACCAGCGGCCTGACGTTCTCGAACTTCCAGCTGTTCGACAACCTGCACACCCTGTTCACCTTCAACGACGGCATCTTCGCCCGATGGATCCTCAACACGGTCGTCTACGCGGTGCTGGGCGCGGCCGTGGGCACCCTGATCTCGGCGCTGTGCGGCTACGCGCTCGCCAAGTTCCGCTTCCGCGGCCGGGAGTTCCTGTTCTCGGTGATTCTCGGCGGCGTGCTGGTCCCCAGCACCGCGCTGGCGCTGCCGCTGTTCCTGCTGTTCTCCGAGGTCGGACTCGTCAACACCTACTTCGCGGTCTTCCTGCCCAGCATCGTCAGCCCGTTCGGCGTCTATCTCGCGAGGATCTTCGCCAACGCCGCCGTGCCGCAGGAACTCATCGAGTCCGCGCGCCTCGACGGTGCCGGCGAGTTCCGGACGTTCTTCTCGGTGTCGTTCAAGCTGATGTCGCCGGCGCTGGTGACCATCTTCCTGTTCCAGTTCGTCGGCATCTGGAACAACTTCTTCCTCCCGATGGTGATGCTCCAGAAGGAGGAGCTCTTCCCGATCACGCTCGGCCTCTTCACCTGGAACGGGCAGACCGCCCGCACCCCGCTCCTCCAGGAGTCCGTGATCATGGGCTCGCTGGTGTCGATCGTGCCCGTGATCATCCTGTTCATCGTCCTCCAGCGGTTCTGGCGCACCGGACTCGCCGCCGGCTCCCTCAAGTGACCGCCCACGCCCGCCGTCCGTCTCCGTACGCCCCGCCAGCACAGAAGGTTCCTCCCGCCATGCGCAACCCCGCCGTCTTCGTGCCCCACTTCCACTGGGACCGGGAGTGGTACGAGCCCTTCCAGGTCTTCCGGCACCGGCTGGTGACCGCCCTCGACACCGTGCTGGAGACGGCCGAGGCCAACCCCGACTTCCGGTTCACCGTCGACGGGCAGATGGCCGCGATCGAGGACTACCTGGAGATGCGGCCGGAGAACCGCGACCGGGTCGTGGCCCTGGTGACCGAGGGGCGGATCGCCATCGGGCCGTGGCTCATCCTGCTCGACGAATTCCTCTGCTCCGGCGAGACCATCGTCCGCAACCTGCAGATGGGGTGGGCGGCCGCGGCGGACCTCGGCGGCGCGATGCCCATCGGCTATCTGCCGGACATGTTCGGCCACGTCGCGCAGATGCCGCAGATCCTCGCGCGCGCCGGCATCGAGCACGCGGCACTGTGGCGCGGTGTGCCGGGCTCCGTCGAGGGGCACGCCTTCCGCTGGCGCGCGCCCGACGGCTCCGAGGTGCGCACCGAGTTCCTCTTCGACGGCTACGACAACGGGCTCGACGTCCTGCTGGTGCCCGACCAGATCGGCCGTGCGCTGGGCGAGTACGCCGAGATGACGGCCGAGCGGTGGGGCGGTGATCCGGTACTGGCGATGGCGGGCACCGACCACAACGCGCCCGACCCCCACCTGGCGGCCTGGCTGCGGCAGGCGTCCGGCGAAGGAAGGGCCATCACCATCGCGACCCTCGACGAGTACCTGCGCAAGCATGTGCGCGACGAGGTGTCCGCCGTCGTCACCGGGGAGCTGCGCAGCCATGTGCGCGGCAACATCCTGCCGGGCGTGCTCTCCGTGCGGCTCGGGCTCAAGCAGCGGATGGCGCTCGCCGAGCGCACGATCGACCACGCCGAGCGCATGAACGCGCTGTGGTCCCGGCGCGACGACTCACCGTTCCTCTCCCTCGCCTGGCACAAGATCATCGAGTCGACGGCGCACGACTCGGTCGTCGGCTCCGGCACCGACGAGACCTGCGACCAGGTCGCCGCACGCCTCGCGGAGGCCGCGCAGACCGCGCGCGCCGTGCGGGACGCGGCACTCGCCGAACCCGCCGCCCTGGTGCCGAGTGACGGCTACCTGGTCGCCAACCCGCTGCCGTTCGGGCGTACGGCGCTGGTCGAGGTGGATGTCGCCGCCCCGCCGGCGGGAACGGGGCTGGCCGCGATCGCCACCCACGGCTCGGTGCACCCCGTACAGCTGATCGCCGAGGCACCGACGGTCCTCAGCGACGAGCGCATGGACGCCTCACAGCTCGAACGCGTGCTGCGCCGTATCCACCGCCGCGAACTGTTCGGCCGACTCATCGACCGCTACGAACTCTCCCCCGGCCAGCTCGTCTTCCACCTCGCCGAGGTCCCCACCACCGGGCGCTTCGACCTGCTGATCCTGCGCCAGGAGGTCGCCGCCGCAGCCGCCGAGTATCCCGGTGAGTGGCGGGTGCTGACGGTGGAAGAAGCCCGGGCCACCGCCCTCGTACCCGTGCAGGTCCCCGCCTCGGGGCTGACCGCCTTCCGGGTCGAGCCGCGCGAGGACACCGCTCCCGCGCCGACTTCGGACGAGCCCGCGACAGCGGCGGACCGCACCCTCTCCAACGGCCTGGTCGAGGTATCGGTCGCCACCGACGGCACGCTGGACATCACCGGCTCCGACGGGACCGTACTGAACGGCGTCGGCCGGCTCGTCGACGGCGGTGACCGCGGCGACAGTTACAACTACGCTCCCCCGGCGCACGACATCCTCGTCTCGGACCCGACGGAGATCACCGTCGACCTTCTCGAGGACGGCCCGCTGAGGTCTCGGCTGCGAGTCACCCGCGTCTACGCGTGGCCCGCCGCGCTCTCCTCGGACCGCGATCTGCGCGACGAACGGATCGTGCCGACTCCGGTGGAGACGCTCGTGGAAGTACGTGCCGGTGAACCGTACGTACGGGTCTCGACCTCGTTCCTGAACCAGTCCGCGGACCACCGGCTGCGCTTCCACGTGCCGCTGCCCGAGCCGGTGGCCACGTCCTCGTCCGCCGGACAGTTCGCCGTCACCGAGCGCGGTCTCACCGCCGAGGGCGGCTGGGGCGAGTACCCGCTGCCGACCTTCCCGGCCAGTACGTTCGTGTCGGCCGGCGCCGCCAGTGTCCTGCTCGACCACTCCACCGAGTACGAACTCGTGGGCGACGGCACCGAACTCGCCCTCACCCTGCTGCGCGCGATCGGCTCGATCAGCGTCAACATCCATCCTCTCCGCGACGAACCCGCGGCGATCGAGATCCCCGCGCCGGGTGCGCAGGACCTCGGCATGCGCATCGAGAACCGCTTCGCCGTCGTCCCCTCGGCGACCGGCTGGCGCGGGGCGAACGCGGTCGCTCTCGCCGAGGAGTTCCGCAACGACGTGCTCGTCACGCGCGGAACAGCACCCGCCGGGTCCCAACTGCCGCCCGACACGGCCGGGTTGCACGTCGACGGCCAGGACGTCCTCGTGTCCGGCATCCGCCGCGTCACCGACGACGAGTCCGGGGACGGCACCGAGGTGCGGCTGGCCGCGATGAACGACAGCGCGTCCACCGTCCGCGTGACGGGCACGTTCTCCGAGGCCACCACGGTGGACCTGCTCGGCCGACCGATCTCCCGCACCCAGGCCCCGGACGAACTCGAACTGGCCCTCGGTCCATGGGAGATCCGCACGGTCGTACTCCGGTAGCGCCCCGTCGTATCAGCGTCGTACGTGACACCCAGTCGTACGTGACACATAGAAAGAGTTGTGACCTCTTGCCCAGCGAGCTCTCCCCCCATGTTTCGGACATCGCGCCAGGCCGTGGCGCACTGCGCCCGGCGCGCTCGTGGCTGCACTCCGACGCGCCCTCGCGTTCACTGAACGGACCCTGGCGGTTCCGGCTGTCCCCCACGGCGTCGGTGACGGAGGACTTCACGGCCGACGGCTTCGCCGACGAAGGCTGGGACAGCATCCCCGTGCCCTCCCACTGGGTGCTGGAGGGTGACGGAGCCTACGGCCGGCCGATCTACACGAACATCCAGTTCCCCTTCCCGATCGACCCGCCCCATGTCCCGGACGAGAACCCGACCGGCGACTACCGCCGCCACTTCGATGTCCCCGCCGACTGGTCGGCCGCCGAACGCGTGGTGTTGCGCTTCGACGGTGTCGAGTCGCTGTTCCTGGTGTGGGTCAACGGCGTCGAGATCGGCAGCGCGAGCGGTAGCCGGCTCGCCCACGAATTCGACGTGACCTCCGCGGTGCGCACGGGCGACAACGTCGTCGCCGTACGGGTCCACCAGTGGTCGGCGGCCAGCTACGTCGAGGACCAGGACCAGTGGTGGCTGCCGGGCATCTTCCGCGACGTCACCCTGATCGCCCGGCCCGCCGGAGGCATCGAGGACGTCTGGCTGCGGACCGGCTTCGACCACGGGCGCGGCCGCGTCGAAGCGGAGATCACCGCCGACGCGGCAGCGTTCCCCGTGACGCTGCGCATCGCTGAACTCGGCGTCGAGCACGTCTGGGCCACGCCTTCCGACGTGGCCCCCCTCGACGTCACCGGCGTGGAACCCTGGTCGGCGGAGCGGCCCCGCCTGTACGAGGCCACCGTGTCCACGGCCGCGGAGAGCATCGCGCTGCGGGTGGGTTTCCGCACGGTCGAGATCCGCGGCGACCAGTTCCTGGTCAACGGCAGCCGTGTCGTCTTCCACGGAGTGAACCGTCATGAGACGCATCCCGAGCGTGGCCGCGTCTTCGACGAGGAGCACGCCCGCGAGGACCTGGCCCGCATGAAGCGGTTCAACGTCAACGCCATCCGCACCAGCCACTACCCACCGCATCCCCGGCTGCTCGACCTGGCCGACGAACTCGGCTTCTGGGTGGTCCTCGAATGCGATCTGGAGACGCACGGCTTCGAGAAGCTCGACTGGGTCGGCAATCCGAGTGACGACCCGGCGTGGCGCGAGGCCTTTCTGGACCGCATCCGGCGCACCGTCGAGCGGGACAAGAACCATCCCAGCATCGTGATCTGGTCGCTCGGCAACGAATCGGGGACCGGCGACAACCTGGCCGCCATGTCGGCGTGGGTCCACGCCCGCGACACCGGACGCCCTGTCCACTACGAAGGCGACTACACCGGCGAGTACACCGACATCTACTCGCGCATGTACGCGTCGGTGCCTCAGACCGAGCAGATCGGAGCCGACGGCACACGCTCGGCACTGCTGAACTGCACTCCCGCCCAGAGCGCCAGGCAGCGCACCAAGCCGTTCCTGCTGTGCGAGTACGCCCACGCGATGGGCAACGGGCCGGGCGCGTTCGACCAGTACGAGGCACTCGTGCGGCAGTATCCGCGGCTCCACGGCGGCTTCGTATGGGAGTGGCGCGATCACGGCATCCTCGCCACGGCCCCGGACGGGACGCCGTACTACGCCTACGGCGGCGACTTCGGAGAGGTCGTGCACGACGGCAACTTCGTGATGGACGGCATGCTGTTGAGCAACGACGTCCCGACCCCCAGCCTCCACGAGTACAAGACGGTCGTGCAGCCGGTCGAGTTCGTCTTCGACGGCGAGAAGGTCGCGGTCACGAACCTGCGGCATTCGGCCGACACGTCCGACCTGCGCTTCCGTTGGCGTGTCGAGCACGACGGACTCCCCGCCGCCTCGGGGGACTTGGAGATCCCCGTCGTCGCGGCGGGCGAGTCGCAGCGGGCGTCACTGCCCCCGATCACCGTCGCCCCCGACGCCGAGACGTGGCTCACGATCGACGCGACGCTGGCGGCACCAACTCCCTGGGCACCTGAAGGACATGTGATCGCAACGGCCCAACTGGACTGCTCGACACGGCGTCCCGTGCCCGCGGTCCGGCCACAGGCCGATTGGCGACCGGGCGACGGAAGCCTGTCGCTCGGAATCGCCGAGTTCGCCGGTGGATCCCTCGTCGGCCTCGCCGGCCGCGCTGTGACCGGCCCTCGGCTGGAGCTGTTCCGCGCTCCGACCGACAACGACGAAAGCCCGTCCGACGGGATCGAGGAGAGCGACAACAGCATCGCCGGGGTGTCCAGCGCCGATCTGTGGCGTCGTGACGGCCTCGACCGGTTGACCACCCGGCGCGTCTCCGTGGAGCACACCGCGGACGCGCTGCGCACCCTCGACAAGGTCTCCGCGGCGGACTCCGCACTGAGCGTGATGGTGGAGTCCGTCTGGTCGCTGGTGGACGGCGAGCTGGAACTGCGTGTGGAGATCGAGCCCTCGCGCGGCTGGCAGACAGTGTGGCCCCGGATCGGGGTCCGCTTCGAACTGCCCGACGGCGCGGCTCCCGTCGACGGGGCCCAGTGGTTCGGCCTGGGCCCGCTGGAGACCTACCCCGACAGTCTCCGCGCGGCCCGCACGGGTCTCTTCTCCGCCACGGTCCACGACCTCTCGGTGGACTACGCACGTCCCCAGGAGACCGGGCACCGCTCCGAACTGCGCCGGCTGACGCTGACGAGCGGCTCCACCGAGGTGCTGCGCATCGAGGCCCTGCCCGACACCCGAGGGCGTCGCCCCGGCTTCACCCTCAGCCGCCACACCCCCCAGCAGATCGCCCGAGCCGGGCACCCCTTCGAGCTCGGCGACTCGACGACGAGCCACCTGATCGTCGACGCGGCCCAGCACGGTCTCGGCTCCCGGACGTGCGGACCTGATGTCTGGCCCGAGTTCGCGCTTCGGCCCGAGTCGCGCACGATCAGGCTGCGTATCGCGGAGGGATAGGAAGCCGGAATCCGGGCGCGGCGCCTGAGGCGTCGCGCCCGACCGCAGAGTGTTCAGGTGCGGGCGAGGAAGCCGAGGAGCGCCTCGGTGGTCTCCTTCGGATGGGTCAGCAGACCCGCGTGAGCGCCCCCGGATATCGCAACGAACTCTCCCCGGGGAAGCGCCTCGACCGTGGCTTTTCCGGACCGCACCGGGAAGTACAGGTCGTGCTCGAACGCCGCGACCAGTACCGGCTGATGGATGTCCACGAGGGCCGACATGCGGTGCCCGTCCCGCACCCACCGGCCGGAGGCGGCCCACTGGCCGGTCGCTCCCTCTGGCGATGACCACACCGATTCCTGGGCGTCGAGCAACTCCAGCCAGGTGCGCACCTGTTCCTCGTCGTCGCGCAGTACCTCCGGTGGCAGTGAGGTCAGCAGGGTCTGCAGTTTCGTGAACGCCCGAGGCACATGGCCGGTGGCCGAGGCCAGTTCGGTCCCTGTCTGCAGGAAGGCGTCCAGCACTGCTGTCAGGGGCCCGGCGCCGGCCAGGAGCACTGCCGCGCGCACCAGATCCGGGCGGGTACGGGCCAGAAGTTCGGTGGTGAAGCTGCCGAGCGAGTAGCCGATGACCGTGACAGCGGTCAGTTGCAGTGCGTCCAGCAGGCCGGCCAGGTCCGCGGCGAGGGCCTCGACCGTGTACGGGGCGGGCGGTGCGTCGGAAGGTGCCACACCGCGCGCGGCATAGGTCACCACCTCGAAGCCCGCGTCGGCCAACGCGCCGCGCAGACCGCACAGTTCCCATGCGACCGGCGGCATGCCGGTACCCCCCACCAGGACCACCGGCCGCCCGGCCCCACAACGCTCGTACGCGATCCGCACCCCGCCGACCGACACCGACTCCATGATCGCCCCCACCTCGATGATCTGACTGGGCGTCAGATACTCATCGTGCCACGACGTCGGCGACGAAGCGGTGGTCGCCGGATCAGATGTCGATCGGGGTCAGCCCGGGGTAGACGTCGTGCCAGCGGTAGCGACGGCAGTGGAAGTGGAAGTACGCGAAGGCGGTCATGTACCGGTCGAGGTACGGGCGTTGCTCGTCGGTGGCGAGGTCCAGGACGCGGCGGTAGGAGGCCAGGCCGCTGTCGAGGCTTCGGCGGTAGGCGGTGAGGTAGGGGATGTTCTCGCTCACCGAGCGGCGGTAGATCCGGCCGGCGAGGAAGTCCCCGCCGTGCACCGCCTCCTTGTAGAAGGACAGGACGTCGTTGATGTCGTTGAGGAACGCGACACAGGAGCTCAGCGCCGCCGACCAGAACGCCCGATTGTGCTGGGCTCCCAAGCAGGGGTCGGTGAACTGGAGTGCGGTGAACCAGAACTGGGAGAAGCCGTTGAACACGCGGACGAAGTCACTGTCGACCTCGTCGGACGCCTCCGGCGTGAACTCCGCCTCCATGAGGACGCCGGTGATCGCGTTGTAGAAGAAGGTCTTGAAGACGGCGAGGAACGTCGGATCGCAGAAGGGCGCGACCTCGTTGAACATGTGGCGGATGTATCGGGTGTTCGGCGATGACGCGCCTTGCTCGGGCAGCGCGCCCGCCCGCAGGATGGCTTCGGCCTCTGCGGGGTCGTGGCAGCACACGTCATCCGTGTTGGTGGTGAACACCCAGATGCGATCCAGTGCGAGGGCGAGCGCGTCGTCGACGATGGGCACCATGAGGGCGCGCATCAGCGTGATGTTGCAGGTGGTGGCGGCGGGGACGGTGACGCCGAACAGCGCGAACTCGGTGGTGAGCACGTCCGCGTGGGCGCGGGCCCGCGCGAGGTCGACGGGTGGATCGAAGGCTTCGGTGAGGGCGATCATCTCGTCGACGAGACCGGAGTCCACGACACTGGCGACCATGGCGCGATGACGGGGATCCGGAACGGCATCGAGGCCACTCCGCGCGGTGCATTGGAGGGTGTCCACGCCAGGCGGTCGGGGGTGCCTGACCATTCGGCGGCCTGTCGAGTCCACACCGCTTCCTTCCGTACGTCGTTTCCGGTCAGAGGCGCGTACCTCACCCCGAGGCTGCCCCGGCAGGAACCGCGGTACTGACGAAACTCGTGAACATCACCCGGCAGTGGATCGGGGCACCTCCCAAACCTGCCTTGGTGCGGCTGGAGTCAGCGTTCCAGGAGTCGCATGCCCGCCTCGTTGTGGCTGTCGCCCGAGGCGGGGGTGAGATTGTCGAGCTTGGCGATCTGCTCGGCGCTCAGCTCGATGCCGTCGGCGGAAGTGTTCTCCTCGACGCGCTGGACACGCTTGGTGCCGGGGATCGGGGCGATGTCGTCGCCCTGGGCCAGCAGCCATGCGAGGGCCACCTGCGCAGGGGTCGCGCCGACCTCGTCGGCGACGGCCTTGACCTCGTCGGCCACGCGCAGGTTGCGCTGGAGGTTCTCGCCCATGAACCGCGGGTTGGTCCTGCGCCAGTCGTCCTCGGCGAAGTCGGCCGTCGAGCGGATCCGGCCGGTGAGGAATCCGTGGCCCAGCGGGGAGTAGGGCACGAAGCCGATGCCCAGCTCGCGCAACGCCGGCAGCACCTCTTCCTCCGGGTCACGGGTCCACAGGGAGTACTCGGACTGCAGGGCGGTGACCGGGTGGACCGCGTGGGCGCGGCGGATCGTCTGCGCGCCTGCCTCGGAGAGGCCGATGCGGCGGATCTTGCCCTCGGCGACCAGTTCGGCCAGGGTGCCGACGGTGTCCTCGATGGGCGTGTCCGGGTCGACCCGGTGCTGGTAGTACAGGTCGATGTAGTCGGTGCCCAGCCGCTTCAGGGAGCCCTCGACCGCGGTGCGGATGCTCGCGGGGCTGCTGTCGAGGGAGCCGGCGGGGCGGCCCGTGTGGGAGATGAACCCGAACTTCGTCGCCACGACGACCTCGTCACGACGACCCTTGACGGCCCGGCCGACGAGTTCCTCGTTGGTGAACGGCCCGTAGACCTCGGCGGTGTCGATGAAGGTGACACCCAGGTCGAGCGCCCGGTTGATGGTACGGATCGACTCGGCGTCGTCCGCGCTGTGGCCCGTGTAGAAGGCGCTCATGCCCATCGTGCCCAGGCCGATGCGGGAAACGTCCAGGTCCCCCAGTTCGATGTGCTTCATTGCTGCTGCTCCGTGGATCTCTCGGTTGCCTGCGGACGAGGCTCGGCCCCTCCTGCGGCGGCGTTGGGCCTTCGTGCGTGTCGGTCCTGTCCCTGACCAACATCGACCCTGCCCGCTTCGGCCGCCACGAGGGAGTCCCTGCTGAGCCGGGGAGCGCTGTTCGGGGGCTTGGCAGGGCCCCCTTGGGCAGATGCCTAGGCGCAGCCCGGCGGCTCGTCCTCGGCCGGTACGAACTGCATCGTGGGCATCCCAGCGGCGTCGAAGTTGGCGGTGTCCGGGCCGATCAGCGTCATGTAGCCGGCAAACCTCTGGGTGTACTGCGAGGGCGGCTCACCCTTGACCTGCTCGGGCCCGGGGAACACGGAGTCGAGGACCCACCAACGGCCGCCGAAGTTCACCCACTTGATCCCGCAGTGCGTATAGATGTCGTACGGATACGGCTTGTGCTGCTTGGGCTTGGCCGGCCCCTCCTGCCACTTGTCCTTCACGACGGTGCGGGCGGGCAGGGTGGGGCCGGTGTACCCCTCGTCCTCCGGGTTGCGGGACGAGGACGAGCAGCCGGACAGCAACAGCCCGGCACTCAGGAGCACGACGACGGCTTGGCGCGGTACGTTCATGCATCTCAGACGCTGCGGATACGTGTTCCGTTCGATCCCTGCCGTCCCTGTTCGTGATTCCCGCGACGCGACGCGATGGGGTTCTCCGGCCCGACACCGGCTACCGAACGAAAGCCATCGCCCACGGCGCTTTCAGCCGCCGACTGCCCGGGCGGTCTCGGCGCGGCGGAGTTCGTGGGCCTCGGCGAGGAGGAGGTAGCTGCTGGCGGTCCAGGTGTACGCGCGGTCGCGCAGGCCCGTGCCGGTCAGGGCGTCGAAGTTCTCCGCGAAGCCGTAGGTCTCGCACAGGGCGCGGAATCGGGCGCTGATCTCGTCCGCCAGGCCCTGGTGTCCGGCACGGCGCAGGCCGTCCTCGATGAGAACCGTCACGGGAGCCCAGATCGGGCCGCGCCAGTAGCCGTCGGAACGGTAGTGCGGTGAGGTGGGCAGTTCGGTGGCCAGACCGTACGGAGTCAGGTGGGCTTCGATATGGGCGGCCAGCACGCTGCTGACGCTTTCGGGCAGGTGCTCCCCCAGCACGACGGGCATCAGGTCGAGCAGGCTGGAGCTGGTCCACCTGTCGTCGCTGTGGACTCCGCGGGCGACGAATCGCTCGCCGGTCCAGAGCTGGTCGAACAGCGCGGCCTGGGTCGTGTCAGCCGTACGCGTCCAGCGGCGGGCGTCGTCCGGTCGGTCCAGTTCGGCGGCCAGGTCGGCCAGTTCGCGCAGTTGGAGGATGAGGAAGGCGGCCAGATCGGCCGTGATGATCAGGCGTTCGGGATCGAAGGTGGTGGCGTTGTCCCAGCCGCTGTCGTTGCCGTGCTGGTAGTGCGGCAGCGCGGCACCGGATGCGCGCCGCGCGGTGAGCCAGAAGTCCGTCCAGCGCGCCAGTCTGTCGTACGCGTGGGCCAGTTCGGTCCGGCCGAGAGGTTCGGGAAGCCGTCGGCGCAGGTGGCCCAGGGTCCAGCCGTGGATGGGAGGTTTGACGAAGTTGTAGAGGACCTCGGAGTGGGTGACGGAGTCGGGCAGGGCGCCGCTGTCGTCCTGGTGGTCGAAGGGCAGTGAGAACTGGTCCCAGGCGAGTCCGGGCGAACCGGGCGCCAGGGCAAGGGCGTTGAAGCAGTGGTCCCAGCTCCAGACCTTGTCCATCCAGTGCTTGGACATCAGGACGGCGGGCCGGGTGACCAGGCCCGCCGGCTGTACGGTCGCGGACCACACCACGTAGGCGGCCAGTTCGGCGGCCGGGGTACCGGACGAGCGCCACGGTGCGACCGTGTCGGCGAACTCGGCGAACGAGCGCTGCGCGGCCTCCGTGACCTCGCCGAACATCGACGACGACTTGTAGGGCCGTCGCGCACTGTCGAGTTCCTCGATCGCGATCTCCCACTGTCCGTCGGCGTCGTCGGTGACCGTGAGCCCGCGGTCCCCGCTGCCCAGGGCCTGAGCGCCGGACACGTCGGCAACCGTGCCGGACAGCACGGTGATCCGGTAGCGGCGCCCGGTCTCGTACGAGGTGAACACATGCGTGCCGTCCACCGGGTCGCGGTAGAAGTAGGTCCCGCTGAAGGGGGTCAGGTTCTTCGCCGCCGCGGTGACGCGCAGGCTCAGTCCTTCGCCGCGCAGGCGGACGGTGTCCGGTGTCTCGTAGGCGAGGTCGATGCGCCCGTCCGAGCCCGTCCAGCTGAGCCGGCTCGGCGTCGCCTCGACGGCGGTCTCCGCCCGCTCACCCGTCACCGCCTCCAGGGGGACGAAGCGCAGGACGGCGTGCATGCCGTTCTGGTGCGAGACGAGGTGGAGGTCCTCGGCGCGTGCCTTCTCCGCGAGCACGGGAGAGACACCGAACCAGGAACCGTGCGCGCTGAACGGTATGTCGTGGACGGAGAAGGCCGGGCCGGACGGGGCGGCGGTCATGAGAGCGGTACTCGTTTCTCGAGCAGAGGTGGACAGCGGCTGCCAGGGCGGGGTGACGGCGGTCGCGCACCGGTCCGGGACTGTGTGAGGGGCGGAACGGTCACCCGGTGTCAGTCCTTGACGGCTCCGGCTGTCACGCCGGCGGCGACGTAACGCTGGGCGAGGACGAGGATGACCGCGGCCGGCAGTGAGGCCACGACGGCGGTGGCCATGATGGCGTTCCACTCCTGGTTGTTGTTGCCGATGTACTGGTAGATGCCGAGGGTGATCGGCTGGTGTGCGCCGCCGCTCGCGAGGGTGCTGGCGAAGATGAAATCGGACCAGGACCACAGGAACGCGAACAGTGACACCGTGACGACGGCGTTGCGGCTCATCGGCATGACGATGGACCAGAAGGTCCGCACGGCTCCGGCCCCGTCCGTCTTCGCCGCCTGGAGCAGCTCACCGGGGATACCCGACATGAACGCGGTGAAGATGAGTACGGCGAAGGGGACGGCCAGCGTGGAGTCGGCGACGATCAGGCCGGGCACGGACTGGAGGAGGCCGAGGCTGAGGTAGATGGCGTAGAAGCCCATCGCCATGATGATTCCGGGGATCATCTGGGCGGCCAGGAGGACGAAGCTGAGCAGGCCGCCGCCGCGCGGGCGCAGTTTGGCCAGCGCATAGCCGGCGGGGGCTGCCAGTGCCACGGTCAGCACGACGGTGCCCAGACCGATGACGAGGCTGGTGCCGAGGTAGGGCAACTGCTGGTCGACGACGGCCCGGTAGCCCTCCAGGGTGGCGTCGGTCGGGAACAGGCCGGGCGGGCTCTTGCGCATGTCCTGGTCGCGGGTGAAGGACACGTTCAGCATCCAGTAGACCGGGAAGAGCATGATCGCGGTCAGTACGAGGCCGATGGCGGTCTTCCACCACGTACGCCTGTGTCGATTGCGTCGGGTCACGACAACCCCTGTCATGACAGTCCCTGCTTTCGCTGGACGCGCATGTAGACCAGGCCGAACACCAGAGCGGCGACGACGAGCAGGTTCCCGACGGCGGCACCTGGGCCGAAGGCGGGAAGCAGGTTGCCGAAACCGAGTTGGTAGGACCAGGTGGCGAAGGTGGTGGACGAGTCCGCCGGGCCGCCCTTGGTCATGATCCAGATGATGTCGAAGACCTTGAGTGTGTAGACCAGACCCAGCAGCAGTGTGATGGCGGAGACCGGGCGCAGCAGCGGGAAAGTGATGCGCCAGAACCGCTGCCAGGCGTTCGCGCCGTCCAGGGCCGCCGCCTCGTACAGGCTGGCCGGGATGGACTGCAGGCCGCTGTAGAGGACCACCAGGTTGAACGGGACGCCGATCCAGACGTTCGCGAGGATCACCGAGGTCAGTGACCAGTCCGGTGAGGTCAGCCAGTTCACCGGGCCGATTCCGACGGCGTGCAGGGCGGCGTTGACGATGCCGGAGTCGCTGTTGAGCATCCACGACCAGGTGGAGGCCGACACGATCAGGGGCAGCAGCCAGGGCACCAGGAACAGCGCGCGCAGGGTCGCGGAGAGCCGGAAGTGCTGGGTGAAGAAGACCGCGAGCGCCAGGCCGATGGCGTACTGGAAGACCAGTGACACGACGGTGAACACCACGGTGTGCAGGAGTGCGGGGGCGAAGGTCGGGTCGTCGAAGACGGTCAGGTAGTTCTGCAGACCGGTGAACGGTGCGTCGCCCTGGACGAAGGAGCGGACGGTGTAGTTGCGCAGGCTCAGATCGATGTTGCGGTAGAGCGGATAGGCGTAGAAGAGGGCGAGGTAGAGGGTCACCGGGGCGAGGAATCCCCAGGCTGCCCACTGCTGAGAGCTGGGTCGGCGCCGGGCCGTGGTGCGTGCCGGGGGCGGGGCGGCAACGGTCGCCGCCCCGGTCCGGTCGCGCACAGGCCGGCGGTCCGGCAGCTGTGTCGTGTGCTTCATCGGCGGGCCCGTGTTCCGGTCACTTGACTGCGGACTGAGCGGCCGTCAGCGCGTCCTTGGGCGACTTGGACCCGCTCAGTGCTGACTGGACGGCCTTCCACATCTGCTCCGAGATCTTCGGGTACTTGGTGCCGAGGTCGTCGCTGGTCCGTCCCTTGGCCGCCTTGACCGCCTCGACCCAGGGCTTCAGCTTGGCGTCGGCGGCCACCTGCTTGTCCTGGACCTCGCCGGTGGGTGCGACATAGGACAGCGTGGTGTCGGTGTCCAGGAGGTTCTGGCCGCTGGTGAGGCAGGACACGAGCTTCTGCGAGGTGGTGTAGCGGCCGGTCTCGCCCTGCACCGGGATGGTGACGAACTCACCGCCCGTCGGGGCCGCGGCGTTGCCGCCCTTGGCGCCCGGGACGGGGATGACTCCGTAGTCGAAGCCGGCCTTCTCGGCGTTGGCGAGTTGCCAGGTGCCGTTCTCGGCGAACGCGTAGTCGCCGCTCGCGAACTCCTGCCAGCTGGTGGTCTGGGTGTTGCTGATGACCGAGTTGGGCGCGTAGCCCTTCTTCAGCCAGTCGTTCCACAGCGAGAGCGCCGAGACGGCCTCGGTCGAGTCCAGCTCGGTCAGTTGCGCGCCCGAGCCCCACAACCACGGCAGGAACTGGAAGCTGCCCTCCTCGGTCCCGATCGCGGAGAAGGTGATGCCCTTCTCCCCCGCCTTGTCGACCTTCTCCAGGGCCGCGGTCAGCGTCTTCCAGTCCCTGACGGAGGCGATGTCCACTCCCGCCTTCTTCAGCACCGCCTTGTTGTAGTAGAGGGCCAGGGTGTTCGCGCCGATCGGTGTGCCGTACGTCTTCCCGCCGGCCTGGCCCGCGGCGAGCAGGTTGGGGTCCACGGCCGAGGTGTCCAGCTTGTTGTCCTCGGTGCTCGTGAGCACCCCTGCCTCGGCGAGGGTCGACACGACCGGGTTGTCGACGATGAGGACGTCCGCCGAGTTGTCCTGCTGTGCCGCCAGGAGTGCCTTGTTGGTCAGGTCACTGGTGTCGAAGGCCGTCCGCTTGACCTGCACGCCGGCCTTGGTGCCGCAGTCGTCGAGCAGCTTCGCCCACGCCGAGCCCTTGTCGAACTGCGGGTACGGGTCCCAGATGGTGTACGTGCCACTGTCCGCGGCCTTCGAGGAGCCACCGCCTTCGCCCGAGGAGCACGCGGTGGCGCCGGCGGTGACGGCGACGACGGTCAGGGCCGCGGCGGTGAGACGCCGTCCGGCAGATCTGTTCATGGCGTGTTCCTCATCGTTTTTGGCACAGGCGTGCCGTGGCATCGGCACACGTGCGTGCCCTGGGAGGGGTCGTCGAGGGCTATTGGGCTCGCCGAGATCGAGCGGTGAGCTTTACAGCCGCCGGTGGTGAAGGGATCGGAGACGGGAAGGGGCACGAGCGGGGCGGCGGTCGGCCGTTCGCAGAAGCGCCGAGGTCCGGAGCCGCGTCGAGCTGCGGTCAGCCGTTCGTAGAGGCGCCGAAGTCCGGAGCCGAGTCGGTGGGCGTGGTGCCGGCGGGCGCGGTGCTCGCCCGCAACGAGATCGGCGGCGTGAGCAGGTGATGCCGGGCCGGTGTGTCGGGGTGGTCGAGCCGCTCGACGAGCAGTTCGACGGCCCGGCGGCCCATCTGTTCCGCCGGTACGTCGGCCGCGGTGAGCTGCGGGGTCACCGTCTCCGCCCACCTGCTGGCCACCACCCCGGTGACGGAGAAGTCGCGCGGTACATGGCGGCCGGCCTGGGCCAGCCCTCGGTAGAGGCCGCCGAGCGCCGCCTCGTTCAGCGTGACCAAAGCCGTCGTGGCGGGCTCGTCGTGCAGGATCCGCTCCAGACAGGCCAGGCCCGAGGCGGCGTCGTCCCCGCAGCAGTACGTCCGTACTGTCAGCCCGCGCTCCGCCGCGGCCTTGGTGAATCCGTCGAGCCCCCGGTGGGCGGACTCGTACCCGGCCCGCAGGAGTTGCTCGGGCCGGTTGACGAAGGCGATCCTGCGGTGGCCCAGGTCCGCGAGGTGGTGCACACAGGCCGCCGCGAGTGCCGTGTGGTCCAGGCCCACCCACCAGCTGCCCTCCGGGTGGGCGGTGCGGCCGATGGCGACGGAGGGGAAGTCCACCGCGGCGAGGTGCTCCAGCCGGTCGTCCTCCAGCCGGATCTCCATCAGGATCGCGCCGTCGACCCGGCGTTCGCCCAGCAGCCGCTGGAACGAGCGGTCGCTGTCCGCACCGCTGGGAGAGAGCAGCACGTCGTAGTCGTAGGCCGCGGCAGCCTCGGTGACACTGCCGATGAAGTCCAGCTGCATGCCGGTGTAGTGGTTCCCGGCCGGCGGGAAGACCAGACCGATGGTGTTGGTCCGGCCGTTGGCCAGGGCGCGCGCACTCGCGTTGGGCTGGTAGCCCAGCTCGTCGATGACCCGCTGGATCTTCTGGCGGGTGTCCTCGGACACGGGGCGCTTCCCGCTCAGTGCGTAGGACACGGTGCTCCGCGAGACACCGGCCCGCTTGGCAATCTCACCGATGTTCACGGGACTCCTTGCTGAGATCCTGCCGAGGTCGGGCGAACCGGTTCGATGATTGCAGTCAACGAGATCGGACTGGTGCCGACCGTCGAACCGGTTCGCGTGAAGTGAAGCTAGGAGCAACCCGGACGAGTGTCAACGCCTCGCACCGAATTTCTCGCAACGGCCCGGAAACCTGGGCGCACGGAGGCATGACTCCTGGCCTGACCGGCTGCGCAGCCGCTCACCAGCAGGCCAGGGGCCGGATCCGACGGGCCGGGGCACCCTCGCCCCCCTCGGGACGGCAGGCGGTGCGCGGCCCCAATAGAGCCAGAAGAGATATGTGTCGGGGCTATTGCTGGCCGTTTTCCTCGGTGCTAGCTTCCCCGAACCGGTTCGATGAAGTTCGAGGGCCCATGACCGCAATCGAGGCGTCACCCATGCCTTGGGGTGTCGCCGGGCCCCTGCTCCTCGTCCCTTCCGCACCCTCCGGCCGGGCGCGACCGAAACCCGCATCCTGAGCACCACCGAACTGGAACCCGAACGGGAACGACTCCTGTCTCGCAGCGCGGAATCGAACCGGTTCGACCTTGCGAGCCGCTCCCCGACGGAACGGGGCCGGACCGCTGTACGGCCCCGCCTCCACGTACGACACGCGTCGGACCCAGTGTCCGAGAAACCACGGAACCCACGGAGACCCAGTGCGACCAGGAAAGAGAACGATGGGCGCCGCCGCGGTGGCGGCCGTCCTCACCACCATGCTCGCCGTACCGTCAGCAGGTATGGCCCAGGCCGCGGAGCCGGAACGGCTCGTCATCGATCTCGCCACCGACACCGGCGCCTTCCACGGCGGTGCCAGCGGCTCCCTGTACGGGATCTACGGCGACGGAGCGCCGAGCCGCAACCTCATCGAGGGCATGCACCTGCGCACGGTGTCCACCAAGGCGCAGGACGGCCCGCAACACCCCGGCGCCGACGCGCTGGAGATCCTGCCGCCGTTCGTGGACTCCGGCGGCAAGGACGTCTACATCTACATGACCGACATCTACCGGGGCTTCCCCTACGAGTGGCCGGGAGCGGACGGTCCCGCGAAGCTCGCCGACTTCCAGGAGAAGATCAAGAAGCAGGTCCGGCAGGTCCTGACCATGGGCGACTACAAGGACCACGTCGTCTACGTCCCCTTCAACGAACCCGAAGGGAACATGTTCGGCACCGGCAACTGGAGCTACAACAAGACCTCCTGGCTCAACGACCCGAAGGACTTCTTCGCAGCCTGGAAGGAGACCTACCGCCTCATCAAGAGCCTGGACCCGAACGCGCGGATCGCGGGCCCGAACACCTCCCTCCTCTTCGACCAGGTCAAGGGCTTCCTGCAGTACGCCAAGGCCAACGACGTCATCCCGGACGTGATGACCTGGCACGAGTTGTCCAGCCCGGCCGCGGTCCGCACGAGCGTCGCGAAGTACCGGCAGTGGGAGAAGGAGGTCGGTATCGACCCGCTGCCGATCAATGTCAACGAGTACGGCCACAACTACCACCTCTCCGTACCCGGCCAGGTCGTCCAGTGGGTGTCCGCCATCGAGGAGTCGAAGATCGACGCCGACCTGGCGTACTGGAACATCGACGGCAACCTCAACGACTCGGCCGTCGACGCCAACAAGGGCAACGGCCAGTGGTGGCTGTTCAACGCCTACGGCCAGATGTCCGGGCACACGGTGAAGGTGACCGCGCCGCATCCGAACCAGCAGTACACGCTGCAGGGCGTGGCCACCCTCGACGAGAAGAAGAAGCAGTCCCGGGCCATCTTCGGCGGCAAGAGCGGCGACGCGGACATCGTCTTCCAGAACATCGACCCGAAGCTGTTCGGCAAGACGGTGCACGCCACCGTGCAGGAGATCCCGTGGACCGGGCAGGTCGGCGACTCGGCGCAGCCGCTGCGACTGGCGGACCAAGAGGTCACCGTCGGCAAGGACGGCACGGTGACTCTGCCGATGACCGCCATGAACGAGATGTCGGCGTACCAGGTCATCCTCTCCCCCGGTGGAAACCGTGGGAAGCCGGCCGATCCCTCCGTCAGCTGGCGCAAGACGTACGAGGCGGAGAACGCCACCTACACCGGCAGGGGCTACTCCAAGAACGGCCCTGAGGGCACACCCTCCGACGTCGGAAAGTTCGCTACCTCCGGCAACTACAACGTCGGCGGCCTGCGCACCGGTTCCGACGGGGTGCTCTCCTTCGACGTGGACGTCCCGCAGAACGGGACGTACGACCTGAGTGTCTTCGCCAACTCCTACAACCTGTTCGACCTGGTGAAGGAGCAGGGCCCCACCAACGTCTTCCTGCGCGTCGACGGCAAGGACCCGCAGGAACTGCGGCTGCCACTCGGCTACAAGTGGGTGGTCTGGGGACACACCGACACCACGGTGAAGCTCACCGCCGGCAAGCACAGGATCACGCTCGCCGCCCAGGACCCCGACCTCGGCGTCACCAAGGGCGACGCGATCATCGACAAGATGGACCTGGCGCTGCGCGACGAGAACGTGACCCGGCCGGCGATCTACGAGGCCGAGTACGCCACCGTCTCCGGAACCCGGCCCGGCTACGACTACCGCAATGCCTCGGGGCCGGGCGCGGTACCACTGCCCAAGGGCGCTTCCGCGACCTTCTGGGTCCACTCCCCCACCGACGGCGAGGCGGCCGTGTCCCTCGACCACCTCGGCGGCGGCCGGGCGAAGGTGTCCCTCAACGGCGAGAAGCTCGACATCCCCAAGGTGGGGGCGGGCAAGCGTGGCACGGACGTCATGCGGGTGTTCCTGTCCGCAGGCATCAACAAGATCACCGTCACCGGCACCTCGGGCAAGCTGGTCCTCGACCGGCTACGGACCGCGCCGTCCGGCGGCAATCTGGCGACGAAGGTGTACCAGGCGGAGGCCGGCACGCTGACCGGCGCCGCCAAGGCAACCGAGTCGTACACCTTCGCCACGGGCGGCAAGGCGGTCACGGACATCGGCAACGGAAAAGCCAACACCCTCACCCTCGACGTCGTCGCCAAGCGGTCCGGACAGCACGCGGTGACCATCCGCTACTCCAACGCCGAACAGGCACCCGCCACCCACTACAACCCCGACCCGATCGCCCGCCACGCCGACCTCTCGGTCAACGGCGGGCCGGCCCACCGGGTGCTGTTCCCGACCACTTTCCACTTCAACAGCTTCCGGGACCTGCCCGTCCCGGTCACGTTGAAGAAGGGCACGAATCGGCTGACCTTCACCGCGCAGGAACTCCCCGACTTCGACGGCGACACCTACAACCAGTACGACCAGCGATCTCCGTACGCACCGGTGATCGACCAAGTCGCCGTCACTCAGCTGACGGAGAAGTAGCAGCCCGAGCCTCCTCGGAACGCCCAGGTGCCGACCGGACTCCGGTCGGCACCTGGGCATCCACGCGTTTCCGCAGCCCGTGCAGGACCCGTGTCCCTATACGCCAGGCGTGAGGCGGATCAGCAGGACGGCGGGCGTGCGCGGCAGCGACACCCGCAGTCCGGCCCCGTCCCAGACCGCCGAGCCGGCTGTCGGAGCGGACGGGTGCAGGATCTCCGCACGGACCTGCCGGCCCGCCAAGTCCCCCACCGGCAGATGGAGTTCGGTGTCCCCGCCGCGGCGCCAGACCGAGAGGTACGACGTGTTGTCACCGGGCACCCGCATGCCCAGGGCCAGCCATTCGTCCGTCCAGCCCGGAAGACCGAACGGCCAGAACGGCATGGCCTCCGCGAGGTCCCCGCGGATCGACTTGTACACGGCCACCGCGTCCCGTACGAGCCCGAGTTGGCGCTCCGACATCCGGTTCAGGTGGCCCGAGAGGTGAATCCGCCCGAGCAGCGCCCCACCCAGGGTGAAGGCGATCAGGTCGTCGTCGAACTCGGGCTGCGGGTAGGCCCAGACGGCGCCCTGCTCGGGCGGGACCGCCGTCGGCGCGGCGGCGGCGATCGGCGGGAAGCGCAGCGGGTCCTGCTGGTCGCTGGTGGACTGGAGCTGAGTGACGGCGAGTGTTGCCCCGTCCATCCGCATCCCACCCGAGGCGCAGTTCTCGATCACCAGACCCGGGTACCGGTCCAGCACCTCGGACAGCCAGTCCAGGTACGCCTCGGCGTGGCCGAGCAGCCCTGCTCCCGGCGCGAAGTCCCCGGGGGCGCAGGTCCCCGGGTCGACCACGATGTTGTAGTCCAGTTTGAGGTAGCCGACCCCCCAGTCGCCGACGATCCGGTCCACCGTCCTGTCCAGGTGCGCACGGGCGGCGGGGTGCCGCAGATCGAGCTGGTGGCGGCCCTGTTCGGTGATACGCAGGCCGTCACGCTGGAAGAAGGCGTCCGGCGGCAGCGAGTCCGCGACGGGACTGCGCACGCCCACGACCTCCGGCTCCAGCCACAGCCCGGGCACCATCCCTCGCTCCCGGACCCGGTCGAGGACCTCATGGATTCCGCCGCCGGGGAAGCGGCGCGACGAAGGCAGCCACTCGCCGACGCTGTCCCACCAGCCCTCCGTGCCGTCGTCGTACCAGCCGGAGTCGATGCAGAAGTACTCCGACCCGGCTTCGGCGGCCGCGTCGATGAGCGGCAGCAGCTTCTCCGTCGTCGGGTCACCCATCAGCGTGTTCATGTAGTCGTTGAAGACGACCGGCAGCGTGGTGTGGTCCGGGTGCGGGCGGCGTACGGCACGGCGGTACGAGGTCAGGGCGCCGAAGGCGTCGTCCAGCCCGGAACCGAGGGCCAGGACGCCGGGCACGGTGGTGAATTCGGAGCCGGGCGCCAGTCGGACCCGCCACTGGTGCTCCGCGTCCATGGGCCCGTTCAGCGCCAGATACGTACCGTGGTCGCGCTCGCCCAGGTCCCAGCGCCAGCCCGCCGGGGATTCGATCTGCCACAACCAGGCCCGGCCGCCCCCGCGTTCAGTGAGAGCGCCCATCGGAAGGTGCCCGTCGGTGGGCCAACTGCCGCGTCCGGCCAGGGTCAGTGCTGACCGGCTGTCGTGCTGATGGACGTCGACATGGATGTCGGCGACGGTGTCCCGCAGCGGCTCGGTGTGCCAACGGCACTCCGCCAGCCAGTCGTTGCGGGCGCGGTGCACGTCGAGGCTGTCGGGGGAAGGCAGGGCGCCGAGCAGCAGACTGCTGACGGACTGGACGACGAGGGGTTCTTCCCCGTCGTTGCGGAGGCGGACGCGGGAGCGCAGCACGGGCAGTCCGACGGGCGAGGACAACTCGACGGACGCGGTCAACCCGGTCCCGGGGTCGTGGAGTTCGACGGTCAAGTACGTCCAGCCGTCGCGTTCCTGGGTGGCGTGTCCTCGGTACCGCAGCCGGGCGCCGAAGGCCGTGCCGGTGAAACGGGGACCCGACCAACCGCTTCCGTGGCCGAGGGCAGTGAGCTCCACCAGGTGGAGAGGGGCGTCCGAGCCGGCCTCGGACACCGGGTCGCCGGGGCGGGCCAGGCGGACCAACCTGAGGACTCCGTCGGCGTCGGTTGCGAACTCCGTCTCCAGCGCCCGGTGACCCCAAGTGACCTTCTGGTGAGTGTCGTTGGGGGCCGTGCCCGCCGCGTCCGACGTAACGGTCAACGTCTTCCCCTCCCGCTGACCGCCGCTGACGGCGGTCTGAGTCTGCCGCGTGAATTCATGATTACGGTCTCTTGACGAGCCTCATGTGACCGGTCACAATCCTGGCATGAATGTGACCGGTCACACAAGGCGCTCGGTGAGTATCAGGGATGTCGCGACCGAGGCCGGGGTCTCGTACCAGACCGTCTCCCGGGTGATCAACGACCATCCCAGCGTCAAGCCGTCCACCCGGGAGCGGGTGCTCGCCGCCATCGACGAACTGGGGTTCAGGCGCAACTCCACCGCGCTCGCCCTCGCCAGCGGACGCAGCCGCACCGTGACCGTGCTCACCTCCAACACCACGCACTACGGCTATGCCTCGGTGCTCCAGGGCATCGAGGAGGCGGCGCGGGCGGCCTCCTACACCGTGGGGATCGGCGTTCTCGAATCGGCCGACGGGACCGACGAGGCAGCCGTCGCCGCCCAGGTGCAGCGGTCCGCGGACGCCGGCGGCGGTCTGATCGTGATCGCATACGACCCGGCCGGTGTACGGGCCCTGGGCGCGGTGCCCGCCGATCTGCCGGTCGTCGGCGTGGTGGAGACCCCCGCGAGCCCGCCCGGCGACGACCGTCCCTGGGTGTGGGCCGACGACCGCGAGGCCGCCTACAAGGCGACCCGCCATCTGCTCTCCCTCGGCCACGAGACCGTGCACTACGTCGCCATCCCGTCCAGCACCCGGCGCACCAGCGCCCGTACCACCGGCTGGCAGCAGGCGCTCAACGAGGCCGGAGCGCCGCAACCCCGCCCGCTGCAAGGGAGTTGGGGCCCGGCGGGCGGCCACGCGGCGGGACTGAAACTCGCGGGGAACCCTGACGTCACCGCGATTCTGTGCGGCAACGACGACCTCGCGCTCGGGGTCATCCGCGCCCTCCACGAGACGGGCCGGGCGATCCCCGACGACGTCAGCGTGGCCGGGTTCGACGACGCCCCGCACTCCGCCTATCTCACCCCGTCCCTGACGACCGTACGCCTGGACTTCACCGGGCTCGGGCGGTCCGCGTTCGCCCTGCTGCACGGCGTGCTGGAGGAGTCCGCGCAGATCGCCCCGCACCCCGTCTCCGTACCGGAGCTGATCGTGCGGGAGAGCTCGGGGCCACCGCCCGAACGCGGGTGAACCCGCTCCCCCCTGGCTTCGCTCCACCCGAACCGCCCGCTCGCACCTCCTCAGCCGGACCGCTTTCCGATCCGCCCACCTGAGCCCGTTCGCGAAAGGCACACCATGAAGAGAAGAGCCCTGCCTGCGCTGGCCTTCATATGCGCCGCCGCTCTGTCCGCCACCGCGTGCAGTGACCCCACCGCCGGCGACTCCGGTTCCTCCTCCGACTCGGGCGGCAAGCAGACGAAGGTCGACCCGACCGCGCGCCTGGACGGCGTGAAGCTGACCATGTGGACCGCGCAGAACACCATCAACGCGCCGAAGCAGGTCATCGACGCCTTCGAGAAGGCCACCGGCGCCAAGGTCGAGGCGCAGGCCATCCCCGACCCGTACGAGCAGAACGTGCCGACCAAGCTCGCCTCCGGCGACAAGCCGGACCTGATGTTCTGGCAGCCGTCCATCTCCACGCTGCCCTTCATCCAGCCGAAGCAGAACCTCCTCACCCTCGACGGGGAGGAGTGGGAGTCCAAGCTCGGCGACACCGAGAAGTCGCTCGGCATGATCGACGGCAAGCGGTACGCGGCGATCGTCACCAGCCCCTCCATGCTCGGCGTCTACTACAACAAGGACGTCTTCAAGAAGGCCGGGCTCACCGAGAAGGACTTCCCCAAGTCGTACGACGAGTTGCTGGCACTCGGCGGCACCATCACGGACAAGACCGACGCGGCCGGCTTCTACGAGGCCGGCGGCGACAAGTGGCCGCTGCAGTGGCAGGCGCAGGTGCAGCTCACCGACCTCGACAAGCAGTGGTGGGCCGACCTCAACCAGAACAAGGAGAAGTGGACCGATCCGGTCGTCGTCGCCGCCATCAAGAAGTACAAGGAGAAGCTGCTCGACGCCGGGCTCGCCCAGAAGAACTACAAGACCGGCACCTTCACGGGGCAGGCCGACTCCCTCTGGAAGGGCGAGTCCGGCATGGTCCTCAATGTCACCTCGTTCCAGAGCCAGTTGCAGGCCAAGTACTCCACAGCCGAGATCGACAAGAAGATCGGCTGGTTCCCGATCGCCAACTCCTCCGCCACCGGGATGTTCTCCCCCGACCAGACCAACGGCGTGGTCGCCTTCAAGACGGGTGACGAGAAGCGGCAGAACGCCGCCCGCCAGTTCATGGCCTTCTGGCTCGGGCCGGACTACCCCGACTACATCAAGGCGATGAAGATCCCCTCCGTGCAGCCGTCCGTGCCGACTCCCGACGGCCTTCCCCAGGCGTCGAAGGACCAGGTCGCCGCGCTGCCCACGGCCATCGGTGTCTTCCAGGCCAAGGCGATCGTCGCGCCGGACACCCACCTGTATCTCGCCGACATGCTCTACGGGAAGAAGAGCCCGCAGCAGGTCGCGCAGGCGATCCAGGACCAGTTCGCTCAGGTGGCCAAGGCCCAGGGAGCGACCGGCTTCTAGACCCGACCGACCCGACGGGCAGGGATTCTCCGATGGCGGACACGGCCATACGCACGCGTACGCAGAAACCGGCGCCCGCCAAGGGCCGGGGAAGAAAGGTGGGACGGCTGCCCCGCGCCGCCGTCCACCACCCCTGGTGGTTCGCGCTTCCCGCGATCGCCGTCTTCGCGGCCTTCTTCCTGGTGCCGAACCTGCTCAACTTCTACTACCCGTTCACCAATTGGTCCTCGTACCACCCGGACATCGCCTTCACCGGCCTCGACAACTTCAAGACCATCGCCGACGACGGCTCACTGCTGCGGGCGATCCGTACAACGCTGGTGTACGCCCTGCTGGCGGCGGTCTTCCAGAACGGCTTCGGGCTGGTGCTGGCGCTGCTGCTGGAGGAGGACTCCCGGTTCAACCGGTTCTTCCGCGCCGTCTTCTTCCTGCCGGTACTCATCTCGGCGCTCGCCACCGGCTACGTCTTCCAGGCGCTGCTGAACCAGGACGGCGCCGTCAACGGGCTCCTGGGCACCAACATCCCCTGGCTCGGCTCGACGACCTGGACGCTGGTCCTGGTCACCGTCATCCACGGCTGGAAGTGGATGGGCCTGTCCATGCTGATCTATCTGGCCGGCCTCAAGGGCATCCCCGGCGAGATGCTGGAGGCCGCGAAGTGCGACGGCGCCGGGCCGTGGCGGACCTTCTGGTCGGTGCGCTGGCCGATGCTGGCACCCGCCCTCACGTTCAACGTCACCACGGCGCTGATCGGCTCGATGAACACCTTCGACATCGTGCAGGCCACGACGGGCGGCGGGCCCGCGGCCTCTACGGAGGTCTTCAACATCTACATGTTCCGCGTATTCGGGCAGGGGCTGTACGCGCAAGCCTCCACGATGAGTTTGGTGCTCTTCCTCATCGTGGTGGCCTTGGCGATTCCACTTGTCTTCGGCTTGCGTCGAAGGGAGCAACTGCTTTGAACCCTCCTCCTCGCGGGCGAGGAGGATTCCTGGCTCACACTGCTCGGTCACTCAACGAGCGACCGAGACTCACACGATCAACACCAGCCGGGTTGGAACCAGCCCGGTTCCCCGAAAGAAGGGAGGTTGAAGTGCTGGCTTGGTTCTCGCGCAACACGTCGGTGAGTCTACCAACTGTCGGCCCACGTCTGTGGCGCATCGGTCGCCCCACCCTGATCGTGGCCATCGCTGCCCTCGCCGTCGGCGTACCGCTGTGGCTGGTCGCCGTCACCTCCGCCAAGCCGCAGGCCGAAGCGATCACCCCGAACCTGGACCTGCCGCGGCACTGGCAGCCGGGCGGAAACTACGAAGAGGCCGTCAGCCAGGGCGAGATGCTGCGCGGCTTCCTCAACTCCCTGCTGGTCGTGGTGCCTTCGGTCGCCCTCGTACTGATCCTCGGGGCGGGCGCCGCCTGGGTCTTCGCGCGCCGCAAGTCGAAGCTGGTCTCGGCGGCGTACGCGCTCTGCATCAGCGGGCTGCTGCTGCCGCCCGCCGTCATCACCATCGTCATGGAACTGCGTCAGCTCGGGCTCGCGGGGACCCGCCCCGGGATGATCGCCGTCTACACCGGGATGTACCTCTCCACGTCGATCTTCTTCATGACCGGCTTCATCCGGGCCATCCCCGTGGAGCTGGAGGAGGCCGCACGGATGGACGGCGCGACGCCGCTGAGGATCTTCCGGCAGATCATTCTGCCGCTGCTCAGGCCGGTCATCGCCACCGCGACGATCATGGTGATGCTCTACGCCTGGAGCGACATCTTCTATGCCTTCTTCGTCCTCGGCGGCGGAGAGAAGGCGACCCTGCCGCTCAACCTCTACAAGGTCGCCAGCGCACAGCTCTACCTCAACAACTGGCATCTCGTCTTCGCGTACGTCGTGGTGATGAGCCTGCCCATGGTCGCCATCTTCCTGGTGGCCCAGCGAAAGATCGTGTCCGGAATCACCAGTGGAGCCGTCAAATGACTGGAGGTCCAACAGCGTGAGCACCCCCACCCGTACGAGATCCCGTACCAGGTCCCGTACCAGAACCGCCCTTGTCACAGCCGTACTTGGAGTCACCGCCATGGCAGGCACCCTCCCCGCGGCGGGGACCGCGACCGCCGCAGCCGACCCGCAGCGCGTCACCGTCGACCTCGCCGCCTCCGAAGGCCCGGTGATGCACGGCGCCAACGGCACCCTGTACGGGGTCAGCGACGACGGCGTGCCCAGCGACGCCGCGCTGGCACCCTTGAAGATCACCAGCGTCTCGCAGAAGCCGGAGGGCGGCGCCCAGCACCCCAACGGCGACGCGCTCACCGTCTCCAAGTCGTTCTTCCGCAACGGCGGCGGCGAGATCCTGGTGATGATGCAGGACATCTACTCCAAGTGGCCGTACGAGGATCTCGGCATCGACGACTACCTCCCCAAGGTCGACAAGATCGTCAAGGAGGTGTCTGCCGACCCGAACAGCGACCGGTTCGTCTACATCCCGTTCAACGAGCCCGACCAGATCTGGTACAACCTCGGCACCTCCGACCAGGCACAGTACGAGGTCAACCGGGACCGGTTCTTCAAGGACTGGAAGACGGTGTACCAGCGGATCCGCGCGATCGATCCCGACGCCAGGATCGCCGGCCCGAACGAATCCGGCTATCACACACGCCTGTTGACCGACTTCCTCGCCTTCGCCAAGCGGGAGAACGTCCTCCCCCAGATCATGACCTGGCACGAGCTGGACTCCAGCTCGCTGCGCAACTTCCAGGGGAATTACGACAGTTACCGCGCGATCGAGAAGAACCTCGGCATCGCACCACTGAAGATCAACATCGACGAGTACGCCAACCGCCGCGATCTGTCCGTGCCGGGCCAACTCGCCCAGTGGGTCTCGATGTTCGAGCGGAACAAGGTGTACGCCAACCAGGCCTACTGGGACGCGGCCGGCAACCTCGACGGCAACGTGGTGCGCTCGAACATACCCAACGGCGGCTGGTGGTTCTTCCGTTGGTACGCCGGACTGACCGGCAACACCGTCAAGGTGACCCCGCCGCAGGCCAACAGCATCGACACCCTCCAGGGTCTGGCCTCGTACGACAAGAAGCGGCGCCAGGCGCAGGTCCTGCTCGGCGGTTCGGCCGGTGACTCCGACGTCGTGGTCCAGAACGTCTCCCGGTCCGTCTTCGGCCGCACGGTGACCGCGACCGTCGCCGAGTCCGCCTGGTCGGGTTACGAGGGCCAGCACGCGGCGCCGCGTGTCCTCGCGCGTACGAAGGTCAGGGTCGCGGCCGACGGTTCGGTGACCGTCCCACTGCGCGGCATGCACAAGATGTCCGCCTACCGCATCGCCCTCACCCCCGGCGGCTCGGGCACCCCGTCCACCGCTTCCGTCCCCTGGTCCGCTTCGTACGAGGCCGAGGACGCGGCCATCACCGACGGCAAGGTCTACACCCAGGGCACGGTCAGCAACGCCAACGGTTACGCGGCTTCCGGGACGAAGGACGTCGGCTCGCTCAACACGGCCTCCAGCAAGGTCGACTTCACGGTGGACGTGCCCGCGGCCGGCACGTACGACCTGGCGATCCTGTACGGCAACCAGTCCGGGACACCCGCCACGCAGAAGCTCTCGACCGACGGCGAGGACCCGGTCACGGTCTCCTATCCCTCAACCGAGAACTGGACCTACCGCGCCAAGAAGGACGTCACCGTCGAACTCCCGGCCGGTCGGCATGTGTTGACGCTGGCCAAGGACGACGCCGAGGTCACCCTCGACCGCATCGACCTGACCGCCCGTACCGCCGCCGCGCCTTCCGCGTCGTACGAGGCCACGCTGGCGGACATCAGCGGGAAGCCGTCCTACGACTACTCCTCGTCGGCGGGGGTCGGCACGGGCGCCCTGGTCCTGCGCTCCGGTGACAAGGCGGTCTTCGACGCCTACGCACCGCGCGACGGCTACTACACCGTGGTGTCGCGCGCCAACGCGGCGGTGAAGCTGGAGCTGCACGGTGAAAAGGTGACGGCGGCACCCGGCCGGGCCCTGCGGCTGTACCTCGTGGCGGGCAACAACCGCATCGCGATGACGGCCAAGGGCGCCTCCGTCCGCTCCCTCGACGTCTCCGGCGCCGGCTCGACGTCAGGCGCTCTCTCCTACGAGGGCGCCTCGGCCACCCTCACGGGCGGTGCCAAGCTCGTCGACTCCGCCCACGCCTCCGCCGGTTCCTACATCGGCTGGCTCGGCAACAGCGCATCCAGCACCGCCGAGTTCACGGTGGACGCGCCCAAGTCCGGCCGCTACATCCTCGTCATCGACTACGCGCACAACGACCGGCGCGACAACGGCCACTCCTACAACACCGACATCATGTCCCGTACGGCGGACATCACTGTGGGCAGCGACGCCCCCCAGAAGGTCACCTTCAAGAACACCTGGAGCTGGGACGACTACTGGACCGTGGGCGTCCCCGTCGACCTGAAGAAGGGCTCCAACAAGGTCACGTTCGGGAACGCGAGCGCGTGGGCTCCCAACATCGACCGGATCGAACTGGGCCGGGTCATCGGCTAGTCGGCCGACTCCACCCCGACGGCCCACACCTTGCACTCGACGTCGGGGAGGCCGGGGCCGACGCCGGGTACATCAGCGTGTCGGCCCCGACCACACACTCGCGCTGATCCGTCAGCTCCCGGTTGGTGAGCGCAGCGACCGGAGCCGACGGGTCAGCTCGAGTGTGTGGTCACGGCGGAACCACGCGATGATCGCGGCGCAGATCAACCAGACGAGCGGGGTGAGCAGGCTGCCGTCAACGATGAATGCCTCGGTGATGAGGGCGCCGCTCATGACGCCGAAGAGCCCGAGTGCGGCGACGCCTGACAGGCGCGGGATGAGCAGGCCGATACCACCGGCGATTTCCAGGATGCCGATCACATGGCGCAGCCATTGACCGACGCCGATGTCCGCGAAGAGCTCCACGCTCTGCTCGCTGCCCAGCACCTTGCCGAGCCCGAAGTTGAAGGCGAAGAGTCCTCCGAGAGCGATCTGGAGGATCCAGAGCGAAATGTTGCCGACGCGGGCGCGCACATCGGAGTGGGTGGTGGCCATTGATCGGTTCACGGGACGCTCCTGATGGGTGAGTTCATCGACCTCGATGACGACTCGACGATCCCGCGGCGCAGTCATGCTCCGCGTCCTCCAGCCATGGACAATGCGGGGTTCCGCGGCTGGAGCAGGAGCTGTCGGCGCTGCGTACCACGGCCGCGGTATCTCGCCTGGTCGGCTACCGCCGCCGCACGACGCGATCGGCGCCTCCGATCCCGTACCGTCCTGGTCATGGCGGATCCGGGTATGGCTCACCAGCGCATCGTGGCTCTGGCCGCGCGGCATCCGCGGGTCGTGGACATGATCATCGGTGTGCTTCTCGCGCTGGTCTATCTGCTCTCCGTCTGGGACGGCAAGGCCGAGAGTCGGCACCCGGGTCGCGATCTGCAGGTGTGGGACGGTGTGGCGGCGGTCGCCATGGTCGGGCTCATCGCGGTGCGGCGGCGCCGGCCGCGCGTGGTGCTGGCCCTCACAGTGGTGGCTGCGGCCGTCACCATCGTGGTGGGCGAGGCGCGGGCGGCGCAGACAGTGGCCGCGGCGATCGCCGGCTACACCGTGGCGACCGCGTATCCGCGCCGGACGGCATGGCTGTTCGGCGGCTCGGCGGCGGTCCTCCTCTACGGCGCCAGTCTGCTGTGGCCGGGCCGGGAGTGGCCGGGCGCCGCATGGTGGGAACGCGGCGATGTCGGCCTCCTCGCCGGTGTCGGAATGGCCGTCGCGGTGGGCGACGCGATCCGGACCCGGCGGGCTTACATGGTGGCCGTGGAGGAACGTGCACGCCGGGCCGAGGAGTCCCGCGAGGAGGAGGCGCACCGACGGGTGATGGAGGAACGGCTGCGCATCGCACGGGAGTTGCACGACGTCGTGGCCCACAATCTCGCCCTGATCAGTGTGCAGGCCGGTGTAGCAAAGCACCTGATGCAGAGCAAACCCGAACAGGCCGCCGCCGCGCTGGGTCACGTTCGGGACGCCGCCGGCACCGCCGTCGAGGAGCTCGGCACGGTCCTCTCCGTACTGCGACAGAAGAGCGATCCCGACGAGTCCACCGGGCCCGCACCCGGCCTGTCCCACGTGCCGGTCCTGCTCGAATCCATGGCCTCGGCAGGGCTACGGGTACGGACCCGCCAGGAGGGACAGGCGCGTCTGCTGCCGGCGGCGGCCGACCTCGCCGCATACCGCATCATCCAGGAGTCCCTGACCAATGCCCACAAGCACGCCAAGGGCGCCGCCGTGGAACTGCACCTCGCGTACACCGGTGACGGCCTGACCATCGAGGTCGCCAACCCCCGCACCGCGCAGGGCGGCGGCCTGCGCCGTGGGACCGGGCACGGACTGATCGGCATGCACGAACGCGCCGCGTCTCTCGGCGGCACCCTGCATGCCGGACCGACCGTCGGCGACACTTTCACCGTGCATGCCTTTCTGCCGGCGGCGGACCAGTCAGGAGCGGCCCAGTGACGACTCGAATAGTGCTGGCCGACGACCAGGCCCTCATCCGGGCGGGTTTCCACGCCCTCATCGAGTCCGCGGACGATCTGGAGGTGGTCGGCCAGGCGGGCAACGGCCGCGATGCCATCGACCTGGTACGCAGTGCCCGCGCAGACGTCGTCCTGATGGACATCCGGATGCCCGTCATGGACGGGCTCGATGCCACGAAGGCCATCACCCGCGACGAGTCCCTCGCCGGGGTCCGGGTCCTCATCCTGACCACCTTCGAGCTTGACGAGAACGTGCTGCTCGCACTGCGGGCGGGCGCCAGCGGATTCCTGAACAAGGGCGTCGAGCCGACCGATCTTCTTGCCGGGATCCGCGCCGTGGCCGCCGGAGAGGCGCTGCTCTCTCCGGGCGCCACCCGTAGTCTGATCAACGGCTTCCTCAGCAACCCCGCCCCTCCCGCCCCGGTCCCCGCGACGGCGCTGGACGTGCTGACCGACCGGGAACGCGAAGTGCTCGCCCTGGTCGCGGGCGGACTGTTCAACGAGGACATCGCCGCCCGGCTGTACGTGTCCCCGCTCACCGCGAAGACACATGTCAACCGGGCCATGACGAAACTTGGCGTCCGCAGTCGGGCCCAGTTGGTCATTCTCGCCTACGAGAGCGGACTGGTCCGCCCGGGCGACGCTCCACCGAGTTGACACGTCGGTGCGCATGACGGTGGGCGCTCGGCCCGCTCAGTACAGATGAGACAAGGGTGACCCCTGGTGCGGCGTCCGGGGCCCACGCGTGCCGCGGACAGGCCAGAGGCTTTCGAAGCGAACATCCGGCTGGACGGCCCACACTCTCTTAGGGAATCCGCACAGGAGGTGTCTCGCACAACGTCGAGCACCACCAGTGAGACCGAGAAGGCCGACGCGGTACCGTGGCGATCATGGCGGACTGGGCTATTCGGCAGGCGTCGATGTCGGACGTCGAGGCTGTGGCCGAGTTGCGTGCGACGGTGCTTCGGACGGATCTGGAACGGCTCGGAGGGTACGACGCGCATCGGGTGCGGCAGCGGTTGCGAGACGGCTTTGACCCGGCTCACACATGGGTGATCGAGGTGGGCGGTGTGTTCGCCGGCTGCGTGGCGCTGCGACCGGCCGACCACTGTCACTGGCTCGAGTACTTCTACCTGACCCCGGCGCTTCAGGGCAGCGGTATTGGTTCGAGCGTGCTGCGCGAACTGCTGGATCGGTGTGACCGCAGCGGTGCCCTCGTCCGGCTGAACCTGCTGCAGGGCAGTCCCGCCCGACGGCTGTACGAACGACACGGGTTCACCGTCGAGATCGAGGATCCGGTGGACGTGTTCATGGTGCGAAGGCTCCCCCAATGAGCAGCAGTGCGGCTTACCGACGGAGAGGTCGAACCGCATGGGTAGGCCGACTGTCGAGTTGGAGGGCTCGCGCCTGAGGGCGCTTTCTGCGGTCAACGGCCGCCTGGTTGTCGGCCCCGGTCGGCCTCTGCCACGCCGGCTGTGGTGGAGACCCCGATGATTCAGAGTAGAGGGATGTCTGAATCGTCTCTGCCGGGTGGCTTCGTCAATCACGTCGTGCGGGTCGGTGCCACGGTGCGCCGTCCTCCGTCGGCCAGGTCAGAGTTCGTCGCCGAACTGCTGAGGTTCCTTGAGGTCCGCGGCTGGTCCGGTGCACCGCGGTACCTGGGCCTCGATGAGGATGGGCGTGAGGTTCTCACCTACCTTGAAGGACACGTGGCCTGGGAACGAGAGCAGCCGTCAGCCGTGCACTCCGAGGAGAGTCTGTTGCTGGTCACCCGGCTCGTGCGGGAGTTCCATGATCTGACGGCAGGCACCGAACTGGCCGGGTCACAGGAGGCCGTCTGTCACAACGATCTCTCGCCGAAGAACACGGTCTACCGATCAGTCGGCGGCGCCTTGCGCCCGGTGGCGTTCATCGACTGGGACTTGGCGGCTCCGGGCGCACGTATTCACGATGTCGCCCATGTGTGCTGGCAGTACATCGGTCTCGGGCCATGGGTGAGGGACATCGACGAAAGCGCGCGGCGGTTGCGGTTGGTCGCCGACACCTATGAGCTGGCTGATCGGGATGACCTCGTCCCGGCCATCTTGTGGTGGCAGGACAGGTGCTGGCGCGGCATCGAGGCTGCGGCGCAGACGGGAGACCGAGCGATGATCGGCCTTCGAGACGCCGGCGCAGTCATGGAGGTCCAGGCTGCCTGGCAGTGGGTCCTGGACCACCGGGGCGTCCTGGCTCGCGCTCTGCGATGACGTACTCGATTACGGGCATCGTCCCTGCCGACGACAAGGATGATGCTGCCCGAAGAGGACCTGCCGTGCCCCGAGCTGCCTGGACCACCTGTCCACGCTGTACGGCGTCAACCGGATCATCTGTGCGGACAACAGACGTGCTGTGAAAGCAGGTTGGATCCATCCCGGCCAACTCCGCTTCTGTCCCTACTGCATCGACGGTGGGCGTGCCCTTCGTCGATATGCCGACCACGGTCGTCGGAACCCAGGGCGCCGAGTTCGCCGAGGATGACGCTGTGGATCCGGGCCCGGACGCGGTCCGAAGTCAGTGGTACTGCGGTACTAGCCGGCTCCGCCGGATTCCGTTCCGCGGTACGGGATGATCGCCCGATACCGCTCCTAAGGGTTGTCCCGTAATTGATCTTTGGGTCGGGCTGAACGTGACTGGTCACTGTGTGTCTGGCCTGCTATCCGACGAGGCTGAGGTTGTGCAGGCGGGCAATGCCGAGCATCGCGTGGTGAACGCCGTCGCCTTTGAGGCGGCAGTCGCGGAGGACCTTCCAGGTCTTCATGCGAGCGAAGACATGCTCGACGCGGGCGCGAACCTGTTTGTGCGAGCGGTTGTGCTCCTGCTTCCACTCGGACAACTCCTCGCCTGGGGTGCGGCGGTGAGGCATGAGAAGTCCGGTGCCTGGATAGCCGCCGTCGGCCATCGTCAGGGTCTTGCCCACGGCGGCTCGCGCGCCGGATTCCTCCCACGCCTTGCAGTCGTTACGGTTGCCGGGCAGGGGCTCGCCGACCACGACGACCCGACGGGTGTCGGCATCGATGACGACCTGGTGGTTGGTGGAGTACCGGTAATTTTTGGACTGTTCGGCGATCGTGTGGTCGCGGGTAGGGACGAGGGTGCCGTCCACGATGAGCACCGTGCCCTTGCGGAACCGTCTGCGGGCCCGGAGTGCGAGCGACGGCCCGAGATGGTCGATGATGCGGTCGGCCGCGGACTTCGAGATGCCGAACAGCGGGGCCAGCTGGCGCAGCGTCAAGTTCGTGCGCCAGTAAGTGGTCACCAGTAGCACGCGGTCCTCCAGGGATAGGCCCCACGGCCGCCCCCGCCGCACCTTGTCGACACCTTCGCGGCGCAGCGCGGTCACCAACTTCCCGAAGCAGCGCGGGCTCAGCCCTGCGAACGGCGCTATCCAGGACGGCTCCGACGCCGTGATCACACCAGCCATGCCAAGATCATCCCACCCGTTGATTGTGTCGGTGGGAAGCAGCAACGTCTGACGGTGAATTCTGGGAACGCTTGAGCGTGCTTGGCGGCCGAAATGTCGGCGCGTTTCAGCAGCATCGTGGATCGGCTGAGGGCTGCGCGGGGCCGGATGTCAGACCCGCCGCATACGATGCCCGGTTATGGCCGATGACGCGCTCGACTACTCCCAGCCCGGACCCTTCACGAGCCTGGACGCGACGCAGCTCCAGCTCATCGAGAGCCTGCCGGAAGACCCCGTTGGCATCTGCGCCGCCGCGCAAGGTCTGGTCATTCAGCCTGTGGACGCCGCCGCGTTAGGGATCGGTGAGGCGCGGCTCGCGGAGAAGAACATCCGGCCGGTCAGCGAGCTGATCGCCGCCCTGATCGCCCTCGATCCGTCCCCGCTGCAGCGAGCTCGCACCCCTGAGACACGGGTGATCGGAACCTGCCGGCACTTCGCCACCATCGCCTCCTCATTCCTGCGAGCGAGGGGCATACCCTCGCGGGCTCGGTGCGGTTTCGGGACCTACTTCCTGGAGGGCTGCGGCGTTGATCACTGGATCACCGAGTACTGGGACGCCGACCAGCGGCGCTGGGTGCGCGTCGACACCGAACACCTCGGCAAGACGTATGTCGAGCGTCCCGAGAATCTCGCTGTTGGCGAGTTCCTGACCGGGGGCGAGGCGTGGGTTCAGTATCGCCAAGGTTCGGTCGACGGTCAGAAGTTCGGGGTGGCCGGTGTCGATTTCGCCTGGGGACCGGCCGAGATCAGCGGCAACGCTGTCCGCGACCTCGCGGCGCTCTGCAAGATGGAAATGCTGCCCTGGGACGAATGGGGCCTCATGACCAACGCTTATCAGGGCAAGACGGGGCCCGACTACGACCAGCTCATCGACGAGGTCGCCGATGCCTGCGCCAAAGACGATCCGCTGGACCTGACCAGCCTGTTCGCCCGGGAAGTCTTGGCCGTGCCCCACGACATGGTCGGATGACCAGATCCGGGGACTGACAGCGGAGCGCCGGCCACCGCGCCAGTCCCCACCTGCTCAGGTCGTGGCAGCCTCTGCCTTGGCCCTGGTCTGGGCCAGGCGGTAGGAGTCGGTGCCGGTCTCGATGATCGTGCCGTTGAAGGTGAGCCGGTCGACGATGGCGGTGCAGAGCCGGGGATCTGTGAACGTCTTGGTCCATCCACCGAAGGCTTCGTTGGAGGCGATGGCGACGCTGTTCTTCTCCTCTCGTTCGGTCAGCACCTGGAACAGCAACTCGGCGCCGTGTTTGTCGAGTTCCATGTAGCCGAGTTCGTCGATGCACAAAAGATCGACGCGTCCGTAGCGGGCGATGGTCTTGGTCAGCTGCTTCTCGTCCGCGGCCTCGACGAGTTCGTTGACGAGTTTGGTCGCCAGGGTGTACTTCACCCGGAATCCGGCCATCGCCGCCTCGGTCCCAAGCGCGATGAGCAGGTGGGATTTGCCGGTGCCGGAGTCGCCGATCAGACAGAGCGGCTGTCCCTTCTTCACCCACTCGCAGGTCGCCAGCGTGTGGACGACGGCGGCGTCGATGTTGAAATTGGCGTCGAAGTCGAACTCCCGCACCGACTTTTGCCTCGGGAAGGCCGCGGCTTTGATGCGGCGTTCGGAGCGGCGCCGTGCCCGGTCGTCGCATTCGGCCAGCAGCAGTTCGGCGAGGAAGGTGAGGTAGGACATCTGCTCGCGGGCGGCCTGCTCGGCCAGGTCCGGGAACTTCAAGCGGATGGTTGGCAGGCGGAGCATCCGGCAGGCGCCGACGACGGCGGTTTCGGCCGCTTGTTCGCTCATCCGGCGGTGGCTGGTGGCGTTCATGGCATCTGGTCTCCCGTGCTGGTGTGATTGGTGCGGCGGCCAAGAAGCTGGCCGTAGGGGGCGGGCGAAGGCAGGGGGCGGGTGTCGGGCGGCAGATGAGCCAGCCGGCGCGCGGTCAGGAAGGTCACCGTCGGCTCCCGCCGCAGAGGCAGCTTCGGTTCGGCGAGGGCTGTGTCGGCGTCGTCGGCTTCCTGGGCCTTGCGGGCCTCCAGGGCAACGGCGTCTGCGGTCAGCGCACCCACCCGCAGCGTGGCCGCGAGCCCGGTCACCAGGTCCTCGTGCGGGATGCGTCGGCCCAGCAGCAATACCTCGATGAGGGCCCGGGTGCCGTCCCGATCACCATGGGCCTTGCAGGCCGCAGCCCACCACGCGTCGTGGACGGGAGTGAACTTCCCTGCGGCTTTGGCCTGTTCGAGGGCGGTCGCCCCGGGCAGGGCGCCGGGCTTGCGCACCAGGGCTTCCAGGTAGTGGTCCAGCACCAGCCGTTCTCCGCCTTTGGCGATTAGCCGTTCGTGCCGGGCGATCTCCGTGCTTCCGTCGTAGACGATCAGATCGTTGGCGTGCAGCACGGCCCGCTTCGTCATCCCAGCACGGCAATCCCGACGGATCGCCGCGTACAGCTCGACCCTCGATCTCGGCGCCATCGACGCCCCCTCGCAGCACGGAGCACACCCATGCTCCCACCGCAAGCCCCCTGGTGTTGCCGAAACTCACCGACACCCACACGCCTCAATCCGACGCGTTCTCGGCGCTGAGCGACACCTGTTCCCCAAACTCACCGACATACCCACACCCGTGGTCTACAGGCTGGAGATGGTTGTCACTTGTGCCCAGTGTCCAAGAGTGCGTCACTTTCCGAGCGGATCCAGCACTGCTCGGCCAACATCTCAGCTGCGTCACCGCGGGCGAGAAAGGTCGCCCATGGCTCGGTGCCCTGTCTGCCGAGGCGTTCGATACGTGCGGCCTCGCGGGACTGAAGGGCGTCCAGCGCCTCGATCACAGCGACAGGCTGTTCACCGTAAGTAGTACAGAGCGCATGAAGCCGGGCCTGCAGGGTGCTGGAGCCAGTGACCGACGCCCGTCGCTGCTGCTCCATGGACCGCAGCGGGACGGCGTACCAGGCGAGTTGGGCCAAGTCGTCGATGGCGTGGCCGGGCGCGGCGAAGTCCCAATCGATGAAGCCAGCGAGCTGGCCACCATCCCAGATCGAGTTCCACGGCCCGAGGTCTCCGTGTCGGATCACCATGCCTGGCCGCCACTCTTCTTCCTGGCCCTGCCAGTGGGCATCGGCCGGCGGCCGGAAGGTCCGAACGGCATCGTGGTAGCCCCGCAGCCAGCGGCCCAGCTCACCGACTCCATGTGAGGAGCGCAAACCTTCTGGCCAGGGCGTGAATGCGGGCTCGCCGTAGAGCAACGACAGCACTTCGTCGGCGCCGTCAGTGCCCAACGCGCGGGGAGCCCTGCCGAACCCCACCTCCTCCAGGTGGCTCAGCAGGGCGTGTACGGCAGGTGTCCACGCGCCTGTCGGCCTACGGATCGTCGCGCCGATCCGTCGCACTGTCGTGACACTGCCGCGGTCAGTGGAGCCGTCCTCAATCACTCGGCCAGCGTAGTCCGGCTACCTCAGGCGGCGCCTTGAATATCAGTGCGCCAGACCCGCATCCCACGTCCGGCTGACAACACATGTGGTCATGCCGCCAGTTACGGGACAGCCCTTAGGTTGAGATCGCGGGTCAGTCAGGCCCAGCTCACCCAATGATCTCTTCTTCTGGTGGCAGTAATCCGTGGCCACCTTCCTCTATCGGCTCGGCCGGCTGGCGTTCCGGCGACGACGCGTCGTCGTGATGCTGTGGGTCGCCGTCCTGGCCGCCATCGGTATCGGCGCCATGAGCGCGCCCGGCACATCCTCCGGGGCCCTGAGTGTTCCGGGCACGCAATCGCAGAAGGCGATCGACCTGCTGCAGAAGGAGTTCCCGCAGGCCTCCGCCGACGGCGCCACCGCACGTGTGGTGTTCGAGGCACCCAGCGGGCAGAAGCTCACCTCCGCCGTCAACAAGGCCGAGGTCGAGTCCCTGGTGGCGAAGCTGGAGAAGTCGCCGCAGGTGTCGGGCGTCTCCGATCCCTTCAGCAGCGGCCTGGTCAGCAAGTCCGGCTCCATCGCCTACGCCCAGGTGTCCTACAAGGTCGCCGAGGCCGACGTCAGCGGCGCGGCCCACGCCGTCCAGACCGACGTCGTCGCCCAGGGCGAGAAGGCCGGCCTGAAGGTGAGCCTCGGCGGCAACGCCGTCAAGGACAAGGCCGCGAGCAAGGCGCCCGAGCTGATCGGCGTCGAGGTCGCCGCCGTTGTTCTGGTGATCACCTTCGGCTCGATGATCGCGGCCGGCCTGCCCCTGCTCACCGCGATCCTCGGGGTGGCCGCGGCCGTCCTTTCGGTCACGCTCGCCACGCACTTCTTCGACCTGGCCTCGTCCTCCACGACCCTGGCACTGATGCTGGGTCTGGCCGTCGCCATCGACTACGCCCTGTTCATCGTCTCCCGCTACCGCAACGAGATCCGCGACGGCCACGAACCCGAGGAAGCGTGCGGGCGCGCCGTGGGCACCGCCGGGTCAGCGGTCGTCTTCGCCGGCCTGACCGTGATCGTCGCGCTGAGCGGCCTGAGCGTCATCGGTATCGCCATGCTCACCTCCATGGGCCTGGCCTCCGCCTTCGCCGTCGCCGTAGCTGTGATCATCGCGCTGACCCTGCTGCCCGCCATGCTCGGCTTCGCCGGTATGCGGATCATGAAGGGCCGACCGGCCCGCTCGACAAGACCATTGCCGCCGAGGTTCCAGGCCGCCGAGCAGGCGACACCCCGGTCAACTGGCGGCACTCGTACGTGACCACTGGAAGGAGGATCGCGGCGTTGCGCTGCGACCGCCTCCGTACCAACGGATCAGCGGCGCCCCTTCCGCGGTCGCGGTACTTCCAGTTCGTTCAGGCGGGGCTCGTCCCCCTCCAGGACTCGTTGCCAGGCCGTGCGGTAGAGGGCGGCGACGGGACCGGTGGGCACGATGACGCCCAGGACGGCTTCCTCGCCGTCGAACAGGTCGTACAGCGGCACCTTCCACCGCTCCAGCGGAATGTGCGGCTGCGGGAGGTGGGCCCAGCCGCCGGGCAGGAACAGTGAGCGTCCGGCTCGGCTGCGACTGCCCTCGACCACGAGGTCGGTCGCGGCGAGTTCGGCGCGTGCGGCGCGGAGCCGGGCCGTTCCACCGCGCTGCTTCGTCCAGCCCGTCCAGCTCGCGGTGTTGCGGTCGGTGGGATCCGGCAGGGCCAGCAGCATCAGATAGATGACGGCGGCGTCTTCGCCGATGCCGTACCGCTCGGCCACTTCACCGACGAGGTCGGGCACGGACCGGGCGGGGTCCTGCGGCCACCACAGACCGTCCGCGTCGCGCTCGCCCGCCACCGGTTCCCCGGGATCGGCGAGCAGTTCCGCGAACCGCCGGTCGTGGACGACGCGGAGGGAGGTCTCCCCCGGGCTCGGCCGCTTGCCGGCGAACAGCGCCGCCAGGTGGGGGTCGCTCCCGGCCGGGTCCAGCAGCACCGGGGCGACCACGGGCATGGGATCGTCGTCCCTGGTGGACACCACCACCGCGCCGTAGCGCACGAAGTCGCCGCCGGTCTCCGTGGGGGCCCCGGCAGCCCGGCGGAAGGACTCCAGACCGACCCGTCTACCGAGGCTGACCAGCAGGTGCGGGTGGGCCAGCCGTTCACGTATCGCGGTCAGCACCGTGGGCAGGACGGCGCGAATCGGATCCCCGGCCGGAAGCCGGTGGGCAAGCCAGGCAGCCAGGGCCACCGAACCGTTCAGGACGTCGGTGCCGAAGCCGGGCGTGTCCCCGTCGGGGCGGGGGTAGAAGCCATTGCCGATCGGCCAGTTCAGGTCACGGGCCAACCGCGGTTCCGCCGCCACGTCGAGGAACCCACGCAACGCCTCGGACGGCTTCCACCACGAGGTGTACTCCAGAGAGCGGAAAGCGTCGTGAAGCACGTCCTCGGGCAGGGGCGTCAGCCGGCCCATCCGCCGATTGAAGACCTCCGCCGCCGCGGCCACGTCCGGGCCGTCCGTCCACAGCCCGGACGGCTCGGCGGGCAGCAGCGCCGAAAGGACGGCCTGCCAGACGCCGGAGTTCGCGAACTGCACAGAGTCGCAGCCCAGAGCCGCTCGGGCCACCCCCACATCGGCCGCCTTCACTCCGATGGCCTTCAGCGTCTCGGCGGGCACGGGCTTTTTCCCGTCGTCGGTCATCGGCACTCCGGCGACCACCAGCCGGCCCATGGTCGGAGTGATGCCGGTGAGCCGGGCGAACTCCTCGGCAGCGGCCGGGAACCAGGGCGCCGGGCCGCGCGCAGCGAGCTCGGACCGGAAGGCCGCGAACCAGCCGGGCGCCCATGTCCGCCCTGTGACGAACGGCTCGGCGGAGACCAGAGTGTACGGAGCGGGCGCCTCGAACCGGCCGGACGGATCGTGGAAGACGGCCCCGTACACCCGGCCCGCGTCGACGTGCTGCTCCGTGCCGAAGGGGAAGATGACGAACGCGCCGCCATGCAGCGGGAGCACGTTCCCTGTGGACGTGTACTTCCCGGCGCCCGGCCCCTCGAAGATGCTTTCGTCCAGGCGCAGTTCGACCCGGCGCCAGTGGTCCGGGTGCAGCACCGCGAGTTCCTGGGCGTCGAGTTCGGCGAGGAGCGCGTCCAGCGCCTCCCGGTGGTGGTCGACGGTGCCTGCCGTACCGGCCCGGAGAGCCACCAGCGCGGACAGTGTGGGCAGGTCCTCCCAGCCCATGACGCGCAGACAACCCTGTTCGGGCAGGGCGAGGTGCAGACGACCCGTCGGGACCGGTTCGGTGATACCCCGCAGGGCCTCCCCGAACAGCCGCAGCAGCCGGAAGATGTCGTCCCCGCCGTAGTAGTGGTACGACCTGCGGTACGACCACCACCGGTCGCCGTTGACGCCGAGCCCTTGCAATGCCGCGGTGAGCGTGCCGTTGTCGGGCTCGACCCGGCGCTCCTCCCGGACACTGCCCGTGACCGCCGCGTCGAGCCGGGTGCGCGCCACGTCCAGGATGCGCTGCTGGTCGGCGGCGAACCGCAGCACCCCGGCGATGCCCGTGCGCAGTGCTTCATGGGAGACCTGTGGCAGCAGGGTACGGACCACTCCGGCCAGCCGGTCCCGGCCGTCTGCTCCCGCGCGCTCCTCGTCCGGGCCGGTCGTGTTCTCGACGCTCTCGGCATCCTTGGTCTTCACGGACTCGGCTGCGGCGGCCGTCAGCAGGGCCGTCGCGGTGTTCTCGTCGACCTTGCGGAGTGCAGCGGAGCCCTGCGGGTCGCGGGGCTGGAGCAGGTGCCAGTAGCGCAGGGGCGGCAGCAGGCGAGTGCCCGCGGTGAAGGGTCCGGCGGTCTGGTCCCGGGGGATCTCGGCCATCTCCGCGCCGTCCGCGTTGAGCAGACGGATCTCGTTGTACTGCCTGATCACCGCCAGCGGCCGGTCGGCGCCGGGGAACTCCAGTGCCCACCGCGGACTCTGGTCGGTCCCGGGCGGCACGACGACCGAGCGCCCGGCCAGGTCCTCGCCCCGCCGTGAGCCGTCGGGCAGTGTCACCACCCGCCAGCCGAGCAGCCCGTCCACCGGGGAGCACATCGGACCCGGTACGGCGAAGGGGTCAGGCAGCAGCCAGCCCGCCTCCAGGGTGCTTCCCTCCGGGGCGGCGCGCACGCCCTCGCCGAACCAGTCCGGCAGCCCGGGTTCGCCCTGTGCGTTGCTGACCGGGTCGTACTCGAACCAGGTGTGCTCCCGCCGCTCGGGCCCCACTAGGTCCCACACCCAGTACGACGTCCCGTCGCTGATCACCTGCCGAGCCGGTGGCACGACGGCGTCTCCTCGGCGCAGTACGCCGCCCCCGGTGGCCCGGCCGCCCCCGGGGAGCGGGAGGGAGACGCGGCCCAGGTCGTCTCCCACACGGGAGGCACGGGAGGCACGGAAGTAGCCGGCGTACTCGACCGGCATCACCTGGGAAGGGTTCTGGTGCCAGTAACCCTCCTTGTCCTGCGAGTCGTACGAACTCCACCAGACGAACAACTCGCCGTCCACATAGTGACAGTTGGCATAGCTGGGATAGCGCGTCAGCTTCTCGGGGAGGTTCAGCTCGTGCGTGAGCAGGGTGCCCTCCGCACCGATCACGCGGATCTTCAGGCCGAGCCGCACGATGAGGTGCGGCCAGGCATCCGAGACCTCGAAATTCTCCATCGAATCCAGCTTTTCGGGCGCCGCCGCGACCGCCTCTTCCCAGGCGGGCCAGCCGAGTTCGTCGAGGAGTCCGGACCGCAGGGCGCGGGCGAGGGCCGGGGCGATGCCGGTCCTCAGCGCTTCTCGAACCGCCGTCTCGGCGACCGCCAGTACCTCGCCCGGCAGCCAGCTCAGCGTCCTGAGCGCACCGGAGTGACCGGCGTTCGCGGGGAGCTCCGCGGCGACGTACCACCGGCTGACCTCGCCCACCCACGCGGCGAGCATCGGCCTCGCACCGGGGCACTCGGCCAGGGCGAGGACGGTCCGCATGCCATCCTGTCTCTCCTCCTGGGGGCAGCCATTGCGGAACGCCGGATGGAAGCGGTGGTCGGCTTCCAGGGCGACGAGGTCGCGCCGGTGTTCACAGGCTGCCCACGACACCAGGTTGAGGCGGTGACGCTCCTCGGGCTCCGCCAGCGGTACGCCCAGGGCCAGCAGCTGGTCGAGGAGGTTCACATCGCCGACAGGGGGCGTCAACAGGCCGCCGGAGGCCTCCAGTTCGGTGCGCAGTGTGTCGGCCATGCGGTCGACGAGCGGATACAGTCCCGCCGGAGCGAGGCGGTGGTCGGCCCGCCACAGTTCCAGGAATCTGCGGGTCCAGCCGGCCGTGCCGTCGGCGGGACGCACTTCGGCGGGCAGGGTGGTATCGCACAGCCCGGCGGTGGCACCGGACTTCTCCAGCAGGTCCAGCCACTGGGGCAGTTCTTCCCGCTCCCACCCTGAGGGCATCAGCTCCAGCAGGGTGCCGCGGAAGGCGGGTTCCTGCCGGGTGAGGTCCAGCAGGGCCGGCCGGTGGGTCTTCCACCAGCCGGGCGGTGCCTTGAGGGTGCCGGGCAGCGCCAGCATCTCGCGCAGATAGGCGATCTCCTCGCCGAGCGCGTTCCTGCCCGCGGCCGCCTTCGCCAGCCGGCGCAGATCACCCGCGCCCGGACTCGACGGAGGCAGCCCGTGCGCGGCCAGGCGCACGAAGAGCCCGCGGACGTGCCGGAACGCCGTGGCGGCCGGGACCCGGGACGACAGCCCCTTGGCGTAGCTGGAGAGCATCTTCGTCGGCACGGCCCCGGCCAGGGCGAACTCGAGGAAGACGGCGTCCATGCGCTCCTCGTCGAAGGGCAGCGCGTGCCCGGTCTCGGCCTTGCGTGCGTTGACGAACATCTGCGACGCGTACGCGCTCTCGTCGGCGGCCAAAAACACCCGGCCCGCCTGCTCGTAGAAGGTCGGCAGGAAATGCGGCACGGACCCCGCGAGGCGTTCGCCGATCGACTCGTAGGCGGCCCGCGCCCTCTTCGGCCTGGACTTCGCCGTCCGCGCCACCGTGTTCATCTCCTCGACCAGCGACATCGCCAGGTGACCGTCCGAGGGATGATGAACCAGCACCCATTCCGGGAAACCCAGCGCCCGCGGCTGCCCCAGACCGACCTCCACCGGCCCGCCCTCGGGTTCCAGGCCGAGGAAACCGGCGCCCAAGCCCCCTCCCTGTCCCGCGGCGACCAGCCGTACGACGATCCGGCCCTCCAGGCCCGGATGCCGGTAGGCCTGCGCGAACATGGCCACCGCCCGGTCACCGCCCCCGATGGTCCCCGGAGGCAGTACCGCACCGGCACGCAGCAGTTCCTCGGCCTCAGCCCGGGCTTCAGCCCGGGCCTGCGCCACCGCCGTCGCCTCGCCCCGGGCCACCGCGTCCTTGGCCACCGTGTCGCTCATGATTCCGTGCCTTTCGCGGCCGTGCGGCCGGTCCCCGGGGCCCTGCTCACGCGTGCGCCCGTCGGTCTGTGTCGTGTGAGATGCCCCGGCCACGCCCGTGCTCCCGAGGTGTGCCGCCGTCCGTGCCGTCGTCCCTGCCACAGTCCGTGCCACCGTGCCGCTCACGCGGTGCGGTCCGCGGACACCGTGCGGCCGGCCTGCAGGGCCGCGGCCATCCGCATCCCCTCGGACCACGCCACAGGGCCCACCTCGGACAGCCGAAGCCGGGAATCCCGTCCATGGCGCCAGCTCAGATCGCCGGTCCGGCCCTCTTCCCCGTAGTACGGACTGCCGATCTCGACCGACGCGGTAAAGACCCGCCCGGCGTCCCGGATCCGGCCACTGACGCGGCCCTCGGACACCTTGTAGCCGAGCGAAGCAGCACGCGCGGAAAGATGGAACCACGAGCTGTACTCGGCGCCGGAGAACTCGGAGACCGTCTCGGCATCACCGAGTTCTCCGGCGCCGAGGTCACGCGGCCTGCGCCAGACGGCGCGATGGATCTGCTCGACACCCTGCACCACCCCCAACTCGGCCGCAAACACGCGAAGTTCGTCAAGGTCCGGAAGCAGCACCGGATGGGGCATCGTCACCGTGCGGGGGGACAACCGGACGGTCTCGCCGTCCAGGTTCACCACCCCAAGCCCACCCGAGTCGTCGGCGTCCCGCAGAAAACCCACCTCGCCGGGGCCCTCGCCGACCACCACCAGGTCACGCAGCGCCGACCGCCACGCCTCGTCGGGCCACACCCGGGCCAGCAGACCGGACGGCACCGGCAACGAGGACACCATCCAGCTGTCGACCCGCGCCACACACTGGGCCGCATGCCGGTCCAGCCACTCGGCGAACCGCTGCAGCTCGATCACCTCGGGCCGGTCCCGTAACTCTCCCGGCAGCGCTCTCAGCTGCCCTTCCCCAGACGTCTCCGACGCGGACCGGGCCACTACCCGGCCTTCCACCAGAGCGATCTCATAGGTGTCGCCCACTGCCAGCCAGCCCATTGGTTTTCTCTGCCTCTTTCGCCGTTCGGAAACCGGCACAGCGCGGCCGGCGGTCCGAATCGACCCACCCCACTGTGACTGTCCGCGAAAGATTAGAGGCACCCACTGACAGTTGGCGTGCCGTTCATTAAGCCAGGCCTCGGTGGCCCGCTGCCTTGCGGACCTGCAGACCTGCTGCTGCGGAGTTCTCTCCAAGCTCCTGACCAATTCGTACCCCGATGGCGGTGGTTCGCTCGATCCGGCGGTGGAGCCGCAGGTGTTGCGCTCGACAGGTTCGGTCGCATCAGCGCTGAGCTGCCATGAGCCGTCGTGCTTCACCGTGGCGGTGTCCGCGAGTCGACGTGAGAGGGTTCGCACGCGGGCCGCACCCGGACTGTCGGACGATCACCCGTGCCAACTCGGGGGTGGCGTCGGCAGCCGGCAGATCCAGGGCCCTGCGTACGGCGATGCGGCTATGGCCGCCGCGTCGATGTGCACGGTGGTCAGGGCGGGCGAGAACAGTGCTCCGCGAGGGGTTGAGACAGCTGTTGCTCAGCCCTTGACGGCGAGCTGGATACGCCCTGAACGAACCATCGCCGGAAGAAGGCGAAGACGATCAGTACGGGCAGTACGGGCAGGACGCCGAAGGCGAGGACTTGGCCGCAAGCGCCTGCATCCGCTGCCGTCCAGCCTCTCGGGATCGTCGGCTTGGCATCTCTTGCTTCGGTAGGCCCTGCACGTGCCCGGAACTGTGGCTTCCACCACGGCGAATGTGATCTTGGCGTGGTGAGATCGCCGGATGCTCGGTTTCCTCCTCCGTCTCCCGCCGTTCTGGGTCCGCGAACCCCTGCTCATCGCGGTCGGTTCCGTTCTCGGCGTACGCATCATGTATCTCGCCGTCCGCGATCACGATCGGGTCGCGGCCGGTCTCGGCGCGGCGTTCCTCGTGTTCACCGCAGTACGCATCCACACCGTGGCCCGCGCCCTGCGCGCACGCCGGAGCCCGAGTCCGGCAGCCTCCGCGGACGGGGCGGCGATCGCTGCTACCGTCCAGGCGCAGGCACAGGCCCAGGCCGGAACCGGGCCGAGTCCTCGCCCGAACACTCCGGAGAAGGACCACAACGCATGGGGCCAGGCCGTTGCGGCCGTGGCCGTGTTCGGGGCACTCGGGGCCGCGCTGTGGGTGGCCCCACACGTGATGCCGTCCGACACCATCGCCCCGCAGCCCGCCTCGTGTTCGGGCGGGACACACGAGGAACTGCCGAAGGCCTACAAGCAGACACCCCAGCCTGTGACCGGTGAAGAACTGTGCAAGGCGCTCAACCAACCAGACCTGGCCACGCTCCTGGGAACGCCTGGAGAGACCGCGACCACTGCTTCCGCCACCGACAACACCGCTCCATTGACCGATGGGAAGGTCGCCCAACCGGAGGCCGAGGTCACGTTCGACACGTACAGCGTGAATGTCTCGGCCACTTACAACGAGCTGTCGATCGACCAGTACGTGAAGCTGATGAAGTTCGGGGACGAGCAGGACATCAAGACGCTTGCGACTCTCGGCCGGCCCGCGGTCCTCTCCTCGGCTCACACCATGAAGTTCGAGATCAATCTCGGAAGTGGCGGATCCGCCGGACCGGTCGAACAAGGCCCCCTGGCCAGGACGCTGACCGTGGCCCTGGACCGCAATGACCGGGGCGGCTACTGCGAAATCACCGTGTGGAGCAAGTCCGGAGCCCTCCCGGACGACGGCGTTCTCCTCGACATCGCTGAAAAGGTTCTTCCGAGCATGCCCGAACGGCCTGTCCGATGAGACGCCGAGAACACTCCGGCGAAAAAGTTTCCGTCCAGTCGCGCCGCCCGCGACGGCATCGGCCTTGTGACGGGATGCGTGCCGCGACCTTCTTGACCCAGTCGGAGGTCAGGCTGCGTCGTATCAGAGACGAGCTGGAAGTGTGGACCGACATTACTGAGGTTTTCGGGTTGGTGTCGGGGGTGACGGCGGGTGATCCCTGCGCTACGCCGGTTGTATGCGATACGCGCAGGGAGGGGGCCTGACTGCTGAGTGGCGGGCCTTTCGTGAGGGTGTCCGGCGGGTGTCCGGCGAGCGGTTCGTGCGGGGTGAGAAGACCTCGGTGATCGCGAAGGATTTGCGGGTGAGCGAGCGGTCGGTGGAGCGGTGGCGTCGTGCCTGGCGCGAGGGTGGAGCGACGGCGCTGGCGTCCTCAGGCCCGGCGAAATCGCCCAAAATATCCGAGGCGCAGTTCGCCGTGCTGGAGGAGGAACTCGGCAGGGGGCCGGCCGCGCGCGGCTGGGAAGACCAGCGGTGGACGCTGGAACGCGTCAAGACGGCGATCGCCCGCAAGTTCCATGTCACCTGCTCGATCTCGGGGGTGTGGCGGCTGCTGCACCGGCACGGCTGGTCCTGGCAGAGCCCGGCCCGCCGGGCGCTCGAGCGCGACGAACTCGCCGTGGGGTTGTGGAAGAAAGACGTGTGGCCGCAGGTGGAAGCACCGCGGCGGCGCTCGGGGCCTGCATCGTCTTCGAGGACGAGGCCGGGTTCGCGATGACGCCGCCGCATGCCCGAACCTGGAGCCGGCGCGGACGCACTCCCGTGGTGCGGGTCCGTGGCCGGTCCCGGCGTCGGATCTCGATCGCCGCGCTGGCCTGCTACAAGCCCGGCGAGAGGCCCCGGCTTATCTACCGTCCGCGCTTCCACCTGCCCTGGAAGGGCGCCCGCAAGAGCTTCGCCTGGACCGACTACCGCGACCTCGCCGTCCGCGCTCACCTGCAGCTCGGCGCCCCCCATCGTTCTGCCGAGTAGCCGAGGGGAATCTCACCCCTCGGCTCTCACAGAACCGTGCGTAACAGTCGCCCGTTACACGGCTCTTGCCGTTCTGATCAGCAGGCCAGTACGGCATCCGTCGTCAGGCGCCAGTGCGCGAACATACGGGGGTATCGCTGAGCGATCTCCACGAGTTTCGCAAGGGCCTTCCGTCTGCCCGCGAGCCGCTTGTACTTCTGGCGGATCCAACGCACCAGGTAGGCGTTGATGCGCATCGCGAAGGTGCGCAACTCCCACGGCCGGAAGCGGCTGTAGTAGTTGAGCCAGCCCGCCACCACAGGGTTGGTCCTGCGGGCGAGCTCGTTGAAGGAAAGGTCCGAGCGGGTGTGCAGGTGCCAGGAGCGCACCTCCCGGCTCATCCTCGTCAGGGCGTCCTTGCTGACCGCCGGGTCGAACGACAGGAACTGCCTGCCGTGCCGGTTCCGGCTTCGCCTGGCGCGGAAGGTGTATCCGAGGAAGGTGAACGCGGTGTGCTCGTAGGAGCGTCGGCGTTTGCCGTTCTGGCAGTACACAATCCGGGTCTTGGCCGGGTGCAGTTGCAGCCCGACCTCGGCCATCCTGCCCGTGAGCGCGGCCAGCACCCGCTGGGCCTCGCGCTCGGAGACGCAGTGCAGCACCGCATCGTCCGCATAGCGCTCGAACCAGACGGCCGGGAACTCCCGGGCCATCCACATGTCGAACGCGTAGTGCAGGAACAGGTTCGCCAATACGGGAGAAACCGGAGCCCCCTGTGGGGTCCCTCGCTCCCGCTCCAGCAGGGAGCCGTCGGGCATGGCGAGCGGGGCCGCAAGCCACCGCCGCACATACAACTTCACCCAAACGGCGTCAGTGTGCGCCTCCACCGCCTTGACCAGCAGGTCCCAGGGCACACTGTCGAAGAACTTGGCGATGTCGAACTCCACCACCCAGTCCCGCTTCCAGCAGCGCTCCCGGCATTTCCCCACCGCGTCCAAGGCGGACCGCCCGGGCCGGTATCCGAAGCTGTCCGGATGGAAAATGGGCTCCACCCTTCGCATCAGGTGCCGGGCCACTACGGTCTGCGCCACTCGGTCGGCGACAGCGGGAATGCCGAGCATTCTCGTGCCGCCGCCGTGCGGCTTGGGAATGGCCACCGCACGCACCGGCGGTGGAAAGTAAGAGCCCGACGACATCCGGTTCCAAGACCTTGAACAGATTATTCTTCAGGTCCTTCTCGAAGTCGTCGATACTCTGCCCATCCACTCCTGGTGCGCCTCTGTTCACCCTGACTTCCTCCCACGCCTCCTTGACTTCCCACTTCGAAATATCAAACGGCTTGGCCTGCGACTTCAACTGGCCCATCGAACTCCTCCCGGACACCGTCCGGTTGATGCGATCAACTCAGTCACGAACGACCCGGCCCCTTCGCTCCACCCCCATTACAGGGGCTTCATCACTACTACGAGCCGGTCCGCCGGCAGGCCCCGCATCGGTACTCGACCCCTCGCGGTGTCCGCCGCTTGGGGCACTCCCTCTCGCCCGCCGCCACGCGGCGGACAGTGTCGGGGCCTGCCTTCTCCTGTTCCATGCGGAAGCCGCAGACCGGGCTCACGTCGCCTACATGCCGGACACCACCTGGCCAATAAACGGGCACCCGCCAGGCTCATCCCGGAGCCCAGATCATGCCCCGGTTTCGATGTCATCTGTTTGTCTTTCGACACATCAGCAGCGATTCACTTGCGTTCGTCTTCCCGGTCCCCACCTGACGCCTCTTACAACGCCTTTTCCTCATCGCTCACCACGACGGTCTTCAACCCAACGCAGCATGAGGCGGTTTGAAGTCTCCCCCCGCAGGGCGACTCCGAAGGGCCACAAATCCTTCATCTTCCGCACAGCACCATTTTCGGAAGCTGTTCCTACAACCAACTCCCTTTCATGTTCAGGACACAAGGTCTGGGACAATCTGAACACTCACCGGGCAGCTGGGATGCGCCAATACGCCGCTGACCACGACTGGCTCACCATCTGCCAGCTCCCCAGTTACGCACCCGATCTCAACCCGGTGGAAGGGATCTGGTCGTTACTTCGGCGCGGAGCCCTGGCCAACGTCGCCTTCACCGACCCCGACCCCGACCACCTCACCCGCACCCTGCGCCGGGCACTGAGCCAGATCCAGCGCCGCCCCGACCTCATCGACGGCTGCCTGACAGAGAACCGGACTGACCATCACCCCAAATCTGACGCTAATACGAAAAGCTTCAGTACCCGTGAACCGGCTGCCCGTGAGGGCATGACGGCCGCATACAAGACACAGGGGCCGGCTGGCTCAGGGAGCGACTCCCGTCGGCCGGCCGCACCCATGTCGCGGGCGCGCCCCGGGGCCAGGCCATCGCATGCGGGACGACCCGAAGGGCGCACTTCCCGCGCGCTGCCGACTCCGAGCGCTCCACTGTTCGGGTGACGTGACGTCAACATGCTTGTCAACGACGTGGTGCAAATGGGTTACTTTACGTATCCGAACAGGTGGGCCGCCCGTCCCTCCACAGGAGAGTGGCAGCTGGCCCACCGTCGGCCCCAGGGACGGCGTTCCAGGCCGGGGTTCGGCTGCCGTCCTGACCGTTTTCCTGAGTGCCCGCAGAGGCAGCGGTTTCCGGCCGACGTGTTCTTCCCTCACCACTGTTTCGATCGGCCTGAGCGGGAGGGCCGTCCGCGTTCTCGACGACAGAGCGCTGGCCCCTTCCCAGGCCCATAGGCCGATGTGGCCACATCGGCTGATCGGGCTCCCGGGCGGCTGTGAGCCGCCGACTCCAGGTCCCGGCAAGAAAATCCACGGCAGCGCCCACTGATCGCTGACGAGCGTCGGTGAGCACGGGCCGCCGAGGACAGACCGTTCCTACGCACATCCAGTCCGTCCGAGCAGGAGGCACATCATGCCTTTCATCCAGCAGAGCACATCGGGCCCAGTGGCAGGCTCCGCCGAGTACTTCCTCCCCATCACGGTCACCGGCGAGCAAACCGCCACACTGCTGCCCGGCGAAACCGCAGACGTCACCCTCACCTTCACCAACCCGAACAGCAATGTAAGGGCCCAACTGACCTCCATTGCCGTCGGCGAAGTCGTTGTCGACACCGTGGCGAACGCCGACGACATGACGTACTGCCACGATCAGATCGAACTGTCCACAGCCGGCGTGGGCCCCCTGCCCACGCTTGACCTCAGTCAGGCCAACCTGCCATTCGTGCTGGCTGCCGCTGTGAAGTTGAAGGAAGACTCCGACATCCGCTGTCAAGGGATGACGTTTCACACCACGTGGACGGTCCAGGCCCAGGCCATCCGCTGAGCGCGGTCCTCATCACCTACGCCATCGAATGAGCCGGGCGATGGACTGCATCCCGGCGTAAACCGAAGGTCTGGCGCGCGGCGTCACTCCCAGTATCCAGCGACAGGTCTGTTGATCGTCCACAGGAGATACGTGCCTGAGCCCGGTTCAACCGCCGCCGAAAGGGGTGCGGGAGGCCCCCCACAGACGCCACTGCCAAGGACCAGCCGCGGTCCGCAGCGCGCAGCTGGAGACCGCCGTCACGCTGCGCAGGCGGCTGCGTTCACAGCACCAGATCGCCGCCGCGCTCATGTCGGAAGTCGCTTTCGCCGACGGTTCCACCGACCGCTCGCTCACCCGCAAATCCTTCGCGATCACCGAGGTCTTCTCGCGTATCGCATACAACCGGCGTAGCGCAGGGATCACCCCCCGACACCAACCCGAAAACCTCAGTAGTCGCCGACGGCTCGATCAGCGCCATGCAGATCAGTGGAACGCCTGATTTCCCCCGCCGCCGCTGCACGAGGCTGGTAAGGACATCGTCGAAGCGGGCCCCGTAATCCTCCAACGACCCCGTCCCCGGCGAACACGGATGGCAGGCGATCATCTCCGGTCCCCATGACGTCAGTTGACTCCTTCTACCGCCCTGCCCTCAACACGCACTCCGCCGGGTTTGGCGAACCACCTGTACTGGGTGGATAGGCGCTGGAGGCTGAGTCATCACAGCGTCCCGGAACGCGTTTCATTTGTAACGGTGCGCTGCCGGATCCGGCCCCTCCGCCCGGTCCCGGGTCACGCTGGGAGGAGTGTGAGCCATCTGGAGGGGGACCAGAATGAGCGAGAACCAATCCAACCAACCGGGGCTGTACGGGCAGCCGGATCCTTCCGGGCAGCAGCCGCAGGTCCCACCGCCACCGCCGAACCCGCCGAACCCGCCGAACCCGCCGAACCCGCCAATCACCGATTACGGCCAACCACCGGCGCCGGGTGGTGGGACGAGGAAGGCGGGGCTGATCGCGGGCGCAGTCGCGTTGGTGGCGGCGATCGCCGTCGGCGGGTACTTCGTCATCGGCGGGAGCAGCGGCGGCGGTTCCGCCGGCATCACGGACGACGGGCCGCACAAGCTGGTCGCGGCGGACACCGTGCTCGGCGAGTACCAAAGGACCGAGAGCGAGAGTGGGCTCATGACGCCCGCCGAGCTGAAGGACGCCGAGTCGTGGGGGGTGAAGGACCCGAAGGACGTCGTCGCCGGCTACGAGGTGAAGGAGCCTGGCGCCCTGAGGCCCGACAAGTGGCTGTCGTTCGCCGGCTTCTACGGCACGATCGACGACCCGGAGAAGGCTGTCGACGCGATCTTCGCCGGTATGGAGAAACAGATGACGGACGACGAGGTCACCTTCGACTTCGGAGGCACCCCGAAGGAGTACCACCCCGGCTCGCTGGACGGTGCCATCCTGAAATGCCAGAAGTCCACGGCCAAGAACCCCGGGGAGGAGCCGCCCGAGGCAAGCATGACGTGGTGCGCCTGGGCCGATCACAGCACGCTCGGCCTCGTGACGCCCATGGAGTACGCGGACATCATGAGCGGCCGGTCGACAGACCCGGAGAAGGCGGCCGAGATGACCGCCGAGCTTCGTGAGGAGATGCGGGTGGAGATCTGACCCCCTCTTCAACAAGTGTTACGGCCCCGGCCAATTGACCGGGGTCTTCCGGCGGGAGCGGAGGACGTCGTCCGGTCAGCTGGGAGGTCATGGTCGGAGCCACGGCCGGGGTGCCGGTCACCGCCGTGGCAACCGCGACGGCAGTCGGCTGGTGGGTGGGGGCGTGTCCGGTGCCGCTGACAGCCGCGCCCCACGCGTACTCGGGAGAACGCCTCTGAATCTCCGGGAACCTCGCCGCAGATACCGGGATCTCCAGATCGCCGTGCGGCCGCGACTGGTCACTGCGGAACAGGTCCGTTCGGGATGATGTGAGTACTCGGCCGCGGATCGTGGGCGACGACTTGTGGACGCTGATCGCCCTTCGCCGCGCTGGTCAACTCCGTTCTCTGAGCGAGGCTTTCGAAGAAGCGCAGGTTCGGGATCCCGTACGACCCGGGCAGGACACCACTGGAAGGCAGCCCGGCTGTGCCACCGGCCCCGGCCCGGCGCACAACTGCTCGGCATGGGGGCAGCCGCCGGTGGCCTGATCCTGGGCCCGTGCTGTGCGCGGCGCCGGCCGACGCGACCCAGAATCGGAACCAGGAGACGCCGGAGCGGAGACCACGACCACAGGCTTCCGGGTCGAGACCAAGGGCCGACGGGCACAGAGTCGTACAACTCGCCGCGCGGCACGGGGTCTACACGGGCGTGATCCGGCCGGCTCCGCCCGAGCACGACGTGATGCGGGTGCCGGGGCTGCATCGAGGACGCGAGCACCAACCGCACCAGAGCTGCCGAGCTGGGCAAGGGGCGGGAGCATTCCTGGAGCTGAGCCACGTCGACGTGCGAGAGGGGTCTGCTCGCGGAGTAGCGCGAAGGGCCCCTCCACGTCCTCTGTCTCACCGAGGACCGAGGTCCGCATGGGTCACACGGATCTTGGACTGGCCGTGCGGGAGTTCCTCCCAGTCGTCCATGAAGCGCGCCCGCAGTCCGTGTCGTTCGGCCAGGGCCGTGAGCGTCTCGGTGCGGTAGTAGAAGTCCTCCCGCAGGACGTGGTGTTCCTCCCCCTCGGTACGGTCGAAGGTGAAGTCGAACCAACCGCCCGGCGCGAGCACCCGGCCGATGTGGGCCAGGCATTCGTCGATGACGGAGAGCGGCGAGTGCGAGAAGACGCTGTGCGCGTGCACCACGTCGAAGTGGGCGTCGGGCAGGAACCGCAGCGTCAGGTCGCGGACCGGGGTCAGCGTGGGGAGCTGCTGTTGCAGGCCCATCTCCACGACGGTGTCCTGGGCGGCGACGAGGATGTCGGGCGAGATGTCGATGCCGTGGTAGTGCCCGGGCTCCAGGTGCCGGATGAACCGCCAGCCGCCCCGCAGGTTGCCGCAGCCGATCTCCAGCATGTGGTGTTCTCGGCGCAGGCCGTGGCCGAGCAGGTAGTCGAACTGCATCGCCCCCAGCGCGAGCCATCGCTCACGGCTGCGGCTGCCGACCGCCGCGTCCGGGTCGGCCCGGGTGTCGGAGCGCATCACGGCACGGTAGTAGGAGATGTGGTCGGTGTGACGGTGGCGCAGCCACAGGTCCCGGGCGGCGCGGGTCAGATGGCGGGGTACCCGGTCCGGGTGGCGCAGGGCGTAGCCGATGCGGTGGCCGAGGGCGGCGCGGTTGGCGGTGAGGTTCTTCGGGGACATGTGCTCGCTCCCTTTCCGAGGGGTACAGGGTGTGGTTTCAGCCTCGGTGCGGGAGCGGCGCGGTCGGCTCGGTCAACAGGCTGCGGTCCTGCGAAGGTTCGGGGGACGGCCGCGTCAGCCGATCGGTTGATGCGGTGCCGCGTCCGAGGCGTTAGACACGGAGGATGAGGATGAGACACAGTGATCCGGATGAGCGCTGGCTGGGCGCGGTCGTGCACGCCGCGTTCTTCCTGCTGCTCGGCTCCTCGTTCGTCCGCTTCCTGACCCGCGACGCCGGCGGGGCGCGCACCGGGTGGGTGGTGGCGCTGTTCGCGGTCTTCTGTCTGCTGTACGTCCTCGGTCGCTTCCTGGCTCCAGCGTCGCCCTCCGGCTCGCCGCCGACCAGGCGTCATCTGGTCTGGCTGGGCTCGGTGTCCACGGTCTGGGTCGTGCTCCTGGCCCTCGCGCCGAGCGCCACGTGGTGCGCGATGCCGCTGCTGTTCGCGGGGCTGCACGCGCTGCCGCCGCGGATCGCGGTGCCGGTGGCGGCCGTGCTCACCGCGCTGGTCGTGGCCTCCCAAGTACGCGTTGCCGAGGGCGCATTGAACCCCAACATGGTGATCGCCCCGCCCGCTGTCGCCGCGGTCGCCACCGCCGTGATGGTGCATCTGCAGCGTCAGGGGGCCCGGCAGCGCCTCCTGATCGAGGACCTGGTCCACACGCGTCACAACCTTGTTGTCACCGAACGGCGGGCAGGTGTCCTGGCGGAGCGCCAGCGGCTGGCCGCGGAGATCCACGACACGGTCGCGCAGGGCCTGTCGAGTCAGCGGATGCTGCTCCAGGCCGCCGGGCGCGTCTGGCTGACCGACCCGGACGCGGCCCGCGAGCACGTACACAGGGCTGCGGAGATCACCTCCCGCAGCCTCGCGGAGGCCCGTCGGTTCGTGCACGACCTGGCACCGGCCGACCTCGCCGACGACACCCTGCCGGGCGCGCTCGCCGTACTCGCCGACCGGGAGAGCGGTCCTGGGCTGACCGTGGAGTTCCGGCTCGACGGAGAACCTGGCCGGCTGCCGGAACGGATCGAGGCGGCGCTGTTGCGGATCGCCCAGGGGGCGCTGGCCAACGTACGCGAACACGCGGCGGCGACCCGGGCCGCGCTGACCCTGACCTGCCTGGACGACCAGATCTCGCTGGATGTCGCCGACAACGGGCGCGGATTCGAGGCGGACCACTCGCGCGCCTTGTCCGGCTCGGCCCCGGACAGCACGCGCGGGCACGGGCTGCCCGCGATGTGCATCCGGGCCGCACAGGCGGGCGGCACACTCACCGTGGAGTCCACGCCGGGCGAGGGCACCGTCGTGTCGGCGGCGATCCCCCTGGCACCCCTGGTCTCCGTGCCCCTGTCCCCCTCGACCTCCCCCAAGGAGCCCGTCCTGTGACACCACCCGTCCGGCTGTTGTTGTGCGACGACCACGCCGTGGTACGTGCGGGGCTGCACGCTCTCCTGTCCAGCGCCGATGGCATCGAAGTGGTCGGCGAGGCGGCCACCGGCGAGGAGGCACTCGCGATGGCTGCCCGGCTGAGTCCGGACGTTGTGCTGATGGACCTCCAGCTCGACGGCGGGATGGACGGCGTGACCGCCACCCGGCGCCTGACCTCCGAGGGTGGTGGGAAGGGCCCCCGGGTCCTGGTGCTCACGATGTTCGACACCGACGCCGACATCACCCGTGCCATCGAGGCGGGTGCCACCGGCTATCTGCTCAAGGCCGAACACCCTGATGAACTCTTCACGGCGATCCGCCACGCGGCGTCCGGTCACACGACTCTGTCGGCCCCGGTGGCCGACCGGTTGATGACTCGGCTGCGCAGCCCGAGTCCCACCCTGTCCCCACGCGAGCACGAGATCCTCGGACAACTCGCCCGCGGCTTGGGCAACCGGGAGATCGCCCGAGCCCTGTTCATCAGCGAGGCGACGGTCAAGACCCATCTCGGGCGGATCTATGGCAAGTTGGGGGTGGAGACGCGGGCGGGGGCCGTGGCGGTCGCCAAGGAGCGGCGGCTGCTGGAGTGATCTCCCGCAACTTGGCGCGGGTCAGGGAGCGTTTGGGCCGCGGATCTGCGTGCGCCACGTCCTGGGCGACGTGCCGCCTTGGCCGCCTTTCCGGGCATGCTGCCGCCGCACCCCACCCAAGCACGAAGGGACCGGCCTGGGCGTCAGCTGGTCGTGTCCGGTTCCGGCGTGGTGAGGACGGCCGGACTGGCACGGAGCACGGCCTTATGCAGGTCGTCGTGGGGGGGCGAGGGGGGCAGGGGGCCTCTGGCCGGGGACTCCAGGGACTCCAGGGACTGGATGAACAGGGCGACGACGCGCCGCCGGGCGTCGGCGGCGGTGCCGCCGGTGGCATTCACGACACCGGCGTTGGCCATGCGGAGCAGCACTATGTCCGAGGAGTCGAAGTCCTCGCGCAGCCGACCCGCGACCTTGGCCCGGCCGATGAGCCGCAACATGCCCTCGAGTGCCTCGTTGCGGCGCCCCTCCATGGCCTTGGCAGTGGGGACGGACGTGGTCAGCACGTCGGCGAAGCCGTAGTCGGCGGCCTGCATCGCGCAGGCGGTCTCGATGTAGCCGACGAAACCGTGCCAGGGGTCGGGGTCTTCGAGGGCGATGGCGGCCGCGTCGGCATATGCGTCCATGCGGTCGGCGAAGACGGCGGCGACCGGCTCCTCCTTGGTGAGGAAGCGGCGGAACATGGTGGCGATGCCGACACCCGCCTCGCGGGCGAACTGCAGCCACTGATCACGGTGCGGTCGAGCGCATGGTGCCCCCCTTCGCACCAGCGGCCCCATGTCCCCTCGGTACGTCTGAACCTCGATCCCGGAAGGCCTCGCCATGGCTGCCATCCTGTCCGTTTCCGGAAGCCCCTCCCCCACCTCCCGTACCTCCTGGCTCCTGCGCCACCTGGCCGACCGGCTGCGCCTGCAGGGCCACGACGTGACCCCGCTGGACGTACGCACCCTGCCCGCGCAGGCGCTGCTCGGCGCGGACTTCCGGCACCCGGCGATCGTCACCGCCACGGACCTGTTCGCGCGGGCGGACGGGGTGGTGATCGGCACACCGGTCTACAAGGCCGCCTACTCAGGCCTGCTGAAGTCACTGCTCGACCTGCTCCCGCAGTACGCACTGTCAGGCAAGGCCGTGCTGCCCCTGGCCACCGGCGGCAGCACGGCCCATGTCCTTGCCATCGACTACGCATTGCGTCCCGTACTGAGTTCCATGGGGTCGTCCCACATCGTGCCCAGGTGGTTCACGCTCGACAAGGACGTCGCCGCCGACGACCACGCCACACATATCGTCGCGCCTGCTGTCGCCGAGGCGCTGGAGCAGGTCACGGACCTTTTCTCCGCCGCGCTGGGAGGGCGTACCGGTGCACTCCGCCGCACAGCCTGAGCCGCTTCATTGCCATCACTTGTCCAAGCGGCGACCTGAGCGCCTCGATCGCGGCCGCGATGATGTTCTCCGGGGAGACAGGTCCGGCATCGGCCGGCTCTTGGCGTTGCACTCGTATGAACAGGGAACCGTCGCCCGGTCGCAAGCGGCAGGATGACCCCGTGCTCATCGTGATCGGCGGCCTGCCCGCCACCGGAAAGACCACGCTTGCCCGCCTGCTGGCGGCGGATATCGGCGCGGTCCACCTGCGCGTGGACACCATCGAACAGGCACTGGTCCGCTCCGGCCTGACCGGGCATCCGGTCGGTCCGGCGGGCTACGTCGTCGGATACGCCCTGGCCGAGGAGCATCTGCGGCAGGGCCTGACGTGATCGCGGAGTCGGTGAACCCGCTGACGGTGACGCGGAACGCCTGGCGTGATGCGGCCGTACGGGCGGGTGTCCCCTCCGTCGAAGTGGTGGTCGTCTGCTCCGATCCGGTCGAGCACCGGCGGCGCGTGACGTCGAGGTCGGTCGACATCCCGGACCTGGCGCTGCCCGACTGGCAGCAGATCCTCGACCGGGAGTACGAGCACCGGGACCGGGACCGTGTCGTCGTCGACACCGTGGGACAGAATCCGAAGGCATCGTCTCCCCTGCTGCTGGGGGCTGTGCTGTCGGCGGCTGCCGCCGGATCCGAGTAGCGGCGCCCATCCCCCACCACTCGTGCGTTCACCACGACAGGCCACTTCGTTGCACAATCACGCGGACACCGCCCTGCTCACGTCGGACGACTGCCCTGAACTCCCCCATCGGTAGCGGTCGCGGGAGGTCGGCGGCAGAGTACGGAACCAACGGGGCTCCTGTGCCTGCGGGTTGAGACTTCGCGCACCTCCCCCGACGACACAAGAGCCTCGTCCGTTGCGGATGCCCACGGCGCCTCCCGATCGGTGGCCCTGCTGAAAGGCCCACTGATACCAAGTCGCTCCGAAAATCGGCAGCGTCACGCCGACGCGGGCATGACGATCAGCACCCGAATGGTGAAGACTGGAAAGATGTCCCACGACCTCGGCGGACTCCTGTTCGTAGCGCTCGGTCTCGTCCTTGTCGCCGCCGGCTTCGTCTGGCGGGGAGGTGCGCTGCGCCCCCTCTCGGTGAAACGGGCCCAGGCGGCCGTGATCCGGGACCGTTCCAGAAACCTGCTCCGTTCTGCGGACATGGCGATCGCGGAGGCGCGCCGCCGGGCCGCACGCGGCGAGCCGGCCATCGTCACGGTCGGAGACGTGACCAAGGTGGCGCGCCAGCACTACGGGCACCTCGTCGTGGAACGCGAAGAGGCAGCAGCCGCCCTCCGCCAACGCTACGAGGCAGCCGACTGCCGGATGGACTGTATGACCGACGCTTTCAACTGACGGTCTCCTCGACGAATGCTCAATGCCCGGGGCACCGAAGCCGTCACCTGAGTCGTGCCACGCTGAAAAGGCTTGAGCTTGACATTTATCGTGCAGTGTCGAGGTGCTGCTTGGACGTCAGTCCCATGCGTTGAAGAGCACTCCGCCCAATGTGGTGATGCCGTGGAAGCGAACTTCGCGCCACTCGCTCTGCATGAGGACCGAGGTGTCGATGTCCGAGAGCGGCAGAGTGAGCTGCGCGCGATCAAGCACTGCAAACCCCAGGTCGGCAAAGGCATGGGCCCACGGTGGCGGGACGAGGAACTCCTCGGTGTACCAGTCCCGGCGTTCCTGAGCGAAGGCGATCCAGGGGTGGTACGCGTGACACAGGATGACGCACTCGGCTGTGCCCTCAATGACTGTCGCGGTGTGAAACGTACGGGGGTACGTCTGTTCCTCTATCTCGCCCACATGGCCTTTGGCCGCCCGGGCAGCTGCATACACTGCTGCCCGGAACGTCCGCTGGTCGGTTTCCGGTGGCGGCCCGTCCCTCGGCTGGAAGAAGCCTGTGGCGCCTCGCGGCAGCGTGAACGCTGCGTCCTCGTCTATGCCCATGCGGCTCATTCTGCCGAGGAGAAGTCCTGCCGATCTCTCACCTGCGCTCTGAGCTGCTGCTTTCCGTAGTTCGCCGAGGCTTCGTCCCTCTCTTGTGGTGGGACGGGCGAGTACAGGGCTCGCCCGTGGCGAGGAGCCGGCCTACATTTGGGACGGATGGCCGGGTGGCGGTTCTTCGAGCCAGGCGGCCGCCCGGGCCCGGGCCGCGTCGGTTTGGGTGCACCGGCTGGGGAGTCGGTCTTCGTACGGATGTGCCTGAACTCCCGCCGCACGCGGGCTGATGTGAGTCTGTTCGGTTCAGCCGGCTGTGCCCAGGGCCTCCGCAGGTCTGCGGCGAGCGGACGGGCGAGCAGGAGCTGGGCATGGGCGGCGGTCACCAGCCAAGTCCACCGGTCGGCGACCTCGGGACCGCGAGGCTGAGGTTTCGTCCACCCGAGTGTCTGTTTGGGCATACGGAATGTGTGCTCGAGGTCGAAGCGTCGGAGGCACGCCTGCCAGCAGCGGTCCACATCGCCGGGGTGGCGCCGGTGCTGGTGGCGGTAGTGACCCCTCGTCACCGAACCGGACCATGCGGCGGACATCCTGAGATGAGACAGATGTAAGGCGCGTTCCCCGAACGAGGAGTCATTTCGATCCGGCCGCGGGCTGTCTGTCACCACCGGTACGGATCGCCGCATTTTTCAAGGGTTGTTTGTTCGGCACCGATGCCCCGAACGCGAACAACGCCTAGGCCCAATGCCGTTGCTTTTGCCTTGGGCGTAGGCTGGTTGGGAGTGGGTCCCGGGGGTGGTGCGGGTGGCCGCGAGTGTGTCTGACTTATCGGGTCTGGGGCTGTTGACCTGGGTGTATCCGCCGGGGTTGGTGGATCGGGTGGTGGCAGCGTGTGGCCGGTCCGAGCGGCGTAAGCGGCTGCTGCCCGCCCGGCTGGTGGTGTACTTCGTGCTGGGGCTGGCGCTGTTCTCTCCCGCCCCGTATCTAGAAGTGATGCGGCACCTGGTCGCGGGGCTTCGCGGTCTGGGACTGCTGGGTGACTGGCATGTTCCGGCGAAGTCGTCACTGTTTCGGGCCCGGCAGCGGCTGGGATCCGAGCCGCTGCGGGTGCTGTTCGCCACGACCGCGAAGCCGATGGCCACCGAGGCGACTCCGGGGGCGTTCTGGCGGGGCCTGCGGGTTCTGGCGGTGGACGGGACCTGCTGGGATGTCGCCGACAGTGAGGCCAATCAAGCGGCCTTCGGCCGTCCCGGCAACGGTCGTGGGACCGGCCGGAGCGCCTTTGTGCAGGTGCGGATGGCCGCCTTGGTGGAGGTGGGCAGCCATGCAGTGCTGGACGCCGAACTCGCCGGCTGCCGCACCGGGGAAGTGACCCTGGTGGGCCGCCTGCCCCGCTCCTGCGGGCCAGGCCAACTCGTGCTGGCCGACCGCGAGTTCCTCGGCGTCCCGCTGTGGCAGGCCTTCACCGCCACCGGCGCCGACCTGCTGTGGCGGGTGCCCGCCAACCGTGTCCTGCCCATCGACAGGCCACTGCGCGACGGGTCCTGGATCTCACGCATCCATGCCGGCACCGACGCCTCCCACCGCAACCCGGTCACCGTGCGTGTCCTGGCCTACCAGCTCAAAGACACGGCCCAGGACTACCGCCTGATCACCACTCTCCTGGACGCCCGCCGCTATCCGGCCCGGCAACTGGCCGCCCTCTACCGCGAACGCTGGGAGATCGAATCCGTCTTCGCCGAGATCAAAACCCACCAGCGCGGCGCGAAGGTGGTCCTCAGCAGCAAGACACCCGACGGTGTCCTGCAACAGATCTGGGCCCATCTCCTGGTCCACCATGCACTGCGGGAACTGATGCTCAGAACCGCGGCTACCCGCCAACTCGACCCCGACCGCATCTCCTTCACCGAGACCCTGCGCTCCGCCCGCCGCAGTGTGACCGTCACGCCCGGCAGCTTTTCCCCCTGACCTCCTGGTCCAGGCCTTGCGATTACTCCAGGAAGACCTGCTGGAAAGACTCCTCCCCGCCAGACGCCTGCGCAGCCAGCCCCGCGTCGTCAAACGAAAGATGTCCAACTACTGGCTCAAACGGGCTGAACACCGCCACTGGCCCCAGCCCACCCGCACCGGCACCCAAGCCATCCTCATCAAACGACCCCAACCCACAGACCCATAACGCAACGGCATTGCGCCTAGGCCACTACACCTGGAGCCGACGCTGCCGTCCTGCCGGTACGTCCGGCAAGCGCAGCGGCAGTGTGTGGAACAACGACAACATCAACAGCCGCGCTCTCTGGCGGAGCTGCAACAACGGCGGCGACCGGGCCGTCGGTAACTTGCGTCTCAATTCCCCAGCATCCCACGGTGCATGGGCTCATAGCCGGAGACCGAATTCCTCTGCCAACGTCGGCGTGGCACTTCTGCTGGGGGCCGCGGCGCTCACGACCATTTCGCCCCAGCAGTTCCACCGCAGTGCATGACAGGGCGCGCAGACGAAACGAGCCGCGCTCCGGACACAGCGTCAAACCGGAAGGAACCCATGAAGCACCTCAGGAGCATGCTGGCGGTACTGGCGTCGTCAGCAATCGCCACGATGTCGCTGGGCATTCCCGCCAGCGCTGCGCCGACCAACACCTCCCCCGACGCCGTTTCGGTACAGGACACCTCCCTGTCCCCGACGGCCGTAGCAGCCTGCTGGCCAGAGGGAACACGACTCAAGAAGACCACCGAGGGCAGGGTCTATCTGATCGGTCCGGGCAACACGCTCTACTGGATCCCCGACTCCAGGGTCTACTTCAACCTGTGGGCCACGTGGGACGGCATCCTCACTGTGCCGGACAGGGCCTTCGACGAGTGCTACCGCACACCCTCCACACCTCTGCAAGCCGGCCGTCTGTCCAAGGAGAGCGACAGCCCAGCCGTCTACATCTACGACAATTCCAACGGCGGTCACCGCCGGATCTGGGACTGGAACACCTTCACGAACAAGTACCACTTCGACCCAGCAGCAATTCAAACAGCGCTGACCATAAACCCCGCCCCCGTTCCCTGGACATAGGCAACAGCCATAGGTACCGGCGCGTCCACAACCGCGTGCAGACGAGCGCCTCTTGCCGAACGGGCTTCCCGACATGGTGCGCGCCTGCTGGCCTGCCGGATACTCAGGCAACCCCGGACATGCGGGAACGGCAGGAACAGCAGGAGGAGGTGCGGGCGATCCGCTGCCTGACGATCACGGCAAGGGACACGAGATCCTCTCCAGCGCACCCGGCGTACGGCTCAGCCGCGGCACCCTCTACCACCTCCACCGCGCGCTGTCCCGTCAGCTGCCGTAGCGGCCCCGCTCCCCCGCCGACCGCCTCAGCCACGCCACGTAGACCCGGCTGGTCGGGGCAGCCAGTGGATCTCCTCGGCAGACTCTCCGGTACCGTCAGAATATGAGCCATCCACATCCTGAACTCAAAGCCGCCCCTCCCCTGCCTGAAGGAGGGCTGAGGGTCGTCGCCCTGGGCGGTCTGGGTGAGATCGGCCGCAACATGACCGTCTTCGAGCATGCCGGCAAGCTGCTCATCGTCGACTGCGGCGTGCTGTTCCCCGAAGAGACCCAGCCCGGCGTGGACGTGATCCTGCCGGACTTCACCTCGATCCGTGACCGCCTGGACGACATCGTGGCCGTCGTCCTCACCCACGGCCACGAGGACCACATCGGCGCCGTGCCGTATCTGCTGCGCGAGCGCTCCGACATCCCTGTCGTGGGCTCGAAGCTGACACTGGCGTTCCTGGAGGCCAAGCTCAAGGAACACGGAATCCGGCCGCGCACGGTGCGCGTACGTGAGAGCGACCGGCGCAGCTTCGGCCCCTTCGACTGCGAGTTCGTGGCGGTCAACCACTCCATCCCGGACAGCCTCGCGGTCGCGATCCGCACCGGGGCCGGGATGGTGCTCCACACGGGTGACTTCAAGATGGACCAGTTCCCGCTGGACGACCGCATCACCGACCTGCGCGCCTTCGCCCGCCTCGGCGAAGAAGGCGTCGATCTCTTCCTCACCGACTCCACCAACGCCGAGGTACCCGGCTTCACCACCTCCGAGCGCGAGCTGAACCCGGCGATCGAACAGGTGATGCGTACGGCCCCGCGCCGGGTTATCGTCTCCAGCTTCGCCAGCCATGTGCACCGTATCCAGCAGGTCCTGGACGCCGCGCACCAGCACGGCCGCAAAGTCGCCTTCGTGGGCCGCTCCATGGTCCGCAACATGGGCATCGCCCGCGACCTCGGGTACCTGAAGGTTCCCAGCGGCCTGGTCGTGAGCACCAAGGAAATGGAGAAGCTGGCCGACCACAAGATCACCCTGGTGTGCACCGGATCCCAGGGCGAGCCGATGGCCGCGCTGTCCCGTATGGCCAACCGCGACCACGTGATCCGCATCGGCAAGGGCGACACCGTCCTGCTCGCCAGTTCCCTGATCCCCGGCAACGAGAACGCCATCTACCGAGTGATCAACGGGCTGACCCGGTGGGGCGCCCATGTCGTCCACAAGGGCAACGCCAAGGTGCACGTCTCCGGGCACGCCAGCGCCGGTGAGCTCGTCTACTGCTACAACATCGTCAAGCCCCGCAATGTCATGCCCGTGCACGGCGAGTGGCGCCATCTGCGCGCCAACGCCGACCTGGCCATCCGTACGGGCGTCGATCCCGAGCGGGTGGTCATCGCCGAGGACGGCGTCGTCGTCGACCTCGTGGACGGGCGTGCGTCGATCACCGGCAAGGTGCCCGCGGGCAACGTCTACGTCGACGGCATGGAGGTCGGCGGCGCCACCGAGGCCTCCCTGAAGGACCGCCTCACCCTCGCTGAGGAAGGTGTCGTCACCGTGGTGGCGATCGTCGACGCCGACACGGGCGCCCTCGCCGAGACCCCCGACTTCCTGGCCCGCGGGTTCGTCCACGACGACACCACCTTCGAACCGGTCATCCCTGTCATCGAGAAGACTCTGGCGACGGCAGCCCAGGAAGGCGTCGGCGACGCACACCAGCTGGAACAGCTCATCGCCCGCGCCGTGGCGAACTGGGCCTTCCGTACCCACCGCCGCAGGCCTCTCATCATCCCCGTCATCATCGACGCCTGACCGGCTCCGTTCCCTTCCCCTCTCCTGTCTCCTGCCCTGCCTGCCGGCAGGGCAGGGACGGTTTCACACCTGCGTCCGCATTGCGCAGAGCGGCGTTCCCGGCACGGACTTCCAGCACCGACGGTGCGTCAGAAAGGCAAATGGATGAGCGCACGCTTCGAGGAGATCGACTGGCGCCCGACAGCGATGGGCGACATCAGCCTGCGGCGCCGACGCGACCCGGCATCGGGCAACGATGTGTACGAGGTGAAGCTCGGCGACGAGTTCTTGATGTCCAGCCTCTTCACAGCCGGTGAGATCGCGCTCACGGAACTCGGACTTGCGGAACTGCCGGACACCGAACTGGACGTCGTCGTCGGCGGACTCGGGCTCGGGTACACCGCCGAGGCTGCGCTGAACGACCCCCGGGTGCGCTCGCTGACCGTGGTCGAAACACTCGCCGAAGTCATCGACTGGCATCAGCGGGGCCTGGTCCCACTCGGTGCCCGACTGGCTTCGGACCCCCGCTGCCGCCTGGTTCAAGGCGACTTCTTCGCGATGGCGGCCGATTCACGCGGTCTGGACCCGAAGGAGCCGGGCCGCCGCTTCCACGCCATCCTGCTGGATGTCGACCACTCGCCGCGCCATGTGCTCCACCCGCGCCACGCGGCGCTCTACCAGCCTGCCGGTCTCCGCGCTCTCGCCGAACACCTCCATCCCGACGGGGTCTTCGCCCTGTGGTCGAACGACCCGCCGGACAAGCAGTTCAGCTCCGTACTCACAGAGGTCTTCCCGCAATCAGCAGCCCATGTCGTCGACTTCGACAATCCCCTGCAAGGCGGCACCTCGACCAACACCGTCTACGTGGCCAGGACAGAACCCGGCCGGCCGTAGGCAAACACTTCGGCGTATAGGGCACGGATACGGTTCCCGCCCACACGACCGATGAGTTCCGCCTCGCCCCGTCGTCTGCATCTCGGGGAGCGTCCCCCTCCGCGCCTGCGGGAGGTTCAGCCGAGATGACAAGGAGCGTGCACACCATGGCCGCCGAGTACGTGAGCGCCACTCTGACTGTCGCCGTGCCCGCCACGAGGGTGTTCGCGGTGTTGGCGGACCCGACGACCCATTCTGCGATCGATGGCACCGGATGGGTTCAGGAGCCTGCCGACCGGGCGCCGCTGACCGAGGTTGGGCAGATTTTCCGGATGGACATGTATCACGCCAACCATCCGAACGGTGACTACCAGGTGGTCAACAAGGTTCAGGTCCTCGACCCGCCGCGCACCATCGGCTGGCTGACGGGGCAGCAGAAGGGCGACGGCGACCTGGAGTTCGGCGGCTGGATCTGGCGATACGACCTTGCGCCGCTCGGTCCGTCCGAGACCGAGGTGACGCTCACGTACGACTGGTCGGCGGTGCCGCAGTACATCCGGGACCGCGGCATCCAGTTCCCGCCGTTCGGCCCTGACCATCTCACCAACTCGCTGCACCACCTGGCCGAGCTTGCCGCACCGACGTCCCGGGCCTAGTGTCTCGTGATTCCGTCGGCGTTACGTGATCTTGCGTGTCTCGTTGGTGCTGGCATGGAGCTTTCCGTGGAACAGGCCGCCGAGTTGCGGGAGTTGGCGAACAGCCGGGATGTTCCTGCGGATTTGGCCACGCGAGCCCGGATCGTGCTGTGGTCGGGCGAGGGGCGGCGACGCAAGGACATTGCCGAGTTGCTCGGGGTGTCGCTGCCGACCGTGGACCGCTGGAAGACCCGATATTCCCAGCGCGGGCTGGCCGGGCTGGAAGGTGATCGCCCCGGTGGGGCCCGGGACCAGGTACCGGCACGGGTACGGGCACGGGTGATTGCTCTGACGCGTATGACGCCGCCGGCCTGCACCGGACTGTCGCACTGGTCGACGCGCGAGTTGGCGAAGTACCTGAAGCGGACCGAGAACGTCAGCGTGTCCTGGCACTACATCGCGCGGATCTGGCGTGAGGAGCAACTCAAGCCGCACCGTAACGGAACCTTCAAGATTTCCAAGGACCCCGCGTTCGCGGAGAAAGTCGCGGACGTGGTCGGCCTCTACCTCGCCCCGCCCGGTGGCGCAGTCGTGCTCTCGATCGACGAGAAGACGCAGATCCAGGCGCTGGACCGAACCCAGCCGGTGCTGCCGGTCACCTTCGCGGCCACCGAGAAGCGCACCCACGACTACGTCCGGCACGGCACCACGAACCTGTTCGCCGCCCTCAACGTCGGCACCGGTGAAGTCATCGGCGAGTGCAAGCCGAGCCGGAACGGAAAGAACTTCCTGGCCTTTCTGAAGAAGGCGGTAAAGCCACATGCGGGGAAGGAGATCCACGTCGTCCTGGACAACCTCTCCACCCACACCACACCGGACGTGAAGGAATGGCTGGCCAAGAACTCCCACGTCCACTTTCACTTCACCCCCGTCGGGTCTTCCTGGATCAATCAGATCGAGACCTGGTTCGGAATCCTGACCCGGCAGTCGATCCGCCGCGGCACCTTCGCCAGCGTCAACGTCCTGATCTCGCAGATCCGCAACTACATCGACTCCTGGAACGCCGAGGCCAGGCCCTTCACTTGGACTGCAACCGCCGACGAGATCCTGGCGAAGGTCCGCCTCGTCCAGACCAACATCAAGAAGCTCGTCGCAAACAACTCAAAGTGATGCAAACAGGATCACGAGACACTAGGTCTCCGGCGTCTTCTAGGAACGGGGGCACCGAGATCAGGGGCCGGGTCCGGTTATGGCGGGCAGCAGGTAGTCGCGAATGAACTCCCTTGGGTCGATCTCCTTGTTGACGCTGTCGTTGCTGGTGTTTTCGCTGGTCACGAGCACGATGTCCGCGCTGGGAATGACGAAGACGAACTGCCCGCCGTATCCCCAGGCAAAGTATGTAGAGCGTTCGGAAATGGTCTGCATCCACCAACCCTCGGAATAGGCGAATACGTCGTCGACCTGGGTGATCCGGGCTTGCGCCGCCCGAACCGCACCGCGTGGCACCAGCTGCCGGCCTCCCCACTTGCCGTCGTGCAGATAGAGCAGACCGAACTTGGCCATCTCCCGTGGCGTCAGGTAGACGTTGTACCCGCCGGAGAAGACGCCTTGCGGGTCACGGCCCCAATGCTCGGCCGTGATGCCCATCGGGCCGAAGAGATACTGGTGGGCGAACTGACAGGTGCTCATACGGGTGGCCTTCTGCAGCACGGCCGAGACGACGTGCGTATTGCCGCTGCTGTAGTTGTACGTCGTGCCAGGGGCGGACACGAGCTCACGGCCGAGAATCACCCGAACCCAGTTCGACGTCTTCTCGACCTTTCCTTCGGTCGAATCCTCTGTCCAGTCGAGACCTGACCTCATGGTCAACATGTGCCGGATGGTGATCTTCTTCTTGACCGGCGACGCATTGGCGAAGTACTCCGGCAGGTAGTCGGCCACCGGGTCATCCAGGCTTCCGATGTCACCCTTCGCGACGGCGATGTGGACCAGCGCCTGCAGGACACTCTTCGACACCGAGTGGACGTTATTGCTCCGCTGTGCGCCACTACCGTCGTAATACCGCTCGGCCACGAGACGGTCGTGTCGGACGACCAGCACGCTCAGCAACGACGCGTTGTTCCCGAGCTTGGCCAGCCCCCTGCGCAACATTGCGGAATCCAACCCCTGCGCCTCCGGCGGGGTCGACGACCAGTCCTCACCGTCGTCCCGGGGATCCGTGTACGTCGGATTGCTCTCATAGAACGTCCGGCCGCTACCTGCGATCCGGTCGCAATCGACGCTCGCTGCCGTAGCCGGCGCAGTTGCTGTCGACTTCGACGATGGCACGTCGGTACACCCGGCCAACGTCAGGAGCGACAACATCGGCACGATCCAAATGATCCGGCGCAGTCCTTGGTTTCGTAATCTCATGACTGACTTCATTGTCCTTGATGCGAGAAGACGACGATGCCGGCCTCGGTCTTTCGTGGGGTCCGCGCGTGGAGAGATGCGTCATTTCGCGGCTGGGGTTGGGGCTTGGGGGAGGCGTAGCTGGAAGCATGCGCCGAGGGTCCGGGGGGTGAGGGTGAGGGTGCCTTGGTGGCGGTGGGCCAGGTCGCGGGCGATGGCCAGGCCCAGGCCGGTGCCGCCGTGGTCGCGGGAGCGGGCGTCGTCGAGCCGGACGAAGCGTTCGAAGATGCGCTCGGCGTCCTCGGTGGGCACGCCCGGTCCGTCGTCGTGCACGGTGAGGACGACCCAGGCGTCCTGGTTCCGGACGGTGATCTGGATGCGGTGTGCGGCGTGGCGGGCGGCGTTGTCGATGAGGTTGCGCAGCAGTCGTTCGTATTCGTCGGGGTTTCCGTGTGCGTGTGCGGGGGTGGTGCTGTCGCAGGTGAGGGTCAACGGCCGTTCGGTGAGGGGGTATTGCTCGGTCAGCCGGGAGGCGAGGGCTGTCAGGTCGACGGTGTCGGGGCCGGCTGTGGCGGTGCGGGTGTCGAGGCGGGCGAGGAGCAGCAGGTCTTCGGCGAGGGCCTGGAGGCGGCGGGTCTGTCGTGCGGCGGTGGTGGCCGCGGCGGGCCAGTCGGTGCGTTCCGGGTAGGCGAGCGCGACTTCCAGGCTGGCCAGCAGTGTGGTGAGGGGGCTGCGTAGTTCGTGGGCGGCGTCCGCGACGAAGCGGCGTTGCTGGGCGGCGGCGTTGTCGAGGCGCTGGAGGGTGGTGTTGATGGTGGTGGCCAGGGCGGTGATCTCGTGTCCCGCGGCGGGGACGGTGACGCGTTCGCGGGGGTCGCTCGCGGTGACCGAGGCGGTGAGGACGCGGATGGCTTCGACCGGCCGCAGCGCGATGCGGACGGCGAAGTAGGCGACGGCGGCGATCAGTACGAGGCCGACGAGCCCGGCCCGCAGCAGCAGGCGGTCGGTGGTCTTGGCGATCTCCTCGGCCGTTTTCGGGAGCACCACCACATAGACCCGCAGGTGGGCGCCTGCGGCGACGCCCAGAGCGGCGACTTTGTCACTGCTGAGTTCATCGGCGCTGACATCGGCGAACATGACCGTGTAGGTCTTGCCGGCCATGTCGAATCTGTCCCTGATGGTGGAGTCGCGCACCGGTATGCGGAGGGGAAGGATCGTCAAGCTTCCGGGCTCTCTGGCCTCCGATGGGGCGGGCAGCGCATGGCGGGCGCCGGGATCGAACGCTTCCATGCCTCCGCCGTAGGCGACAGCGGTGCGTCGGCCGGTCGCGACGACCTCGTACGGCAGCGCGGTGCTTCGGCGAGCGGGAACCACACCCCCGTTCAGCTGATCGACGAGAGCCCAGACCTGTTGCTCGGCTTGTCCTTCGGCGATCCGCGTGCCCTGGCGGTAGACGTCGTTGTGCAGCCACCAGCCGATGCCGGCCAGGATGACGGCGGCGGCCGAGGCGGCGGCCAGGGCCGTGCGGGCTCGTACCGAACGCGGCCACCAGCGGCGTCGCGGCTCAGGCGCGTTCACGGTCGTCCACCAGTCGGTAGCCGGTACCCCGCACGGTCTGCAGGGACTGCCGGTGGAACGCGGCGTCCACCTTCTTGCGCAGTGCGCTGACGCGCGCCTCCACCAGGTTGGGATCCAGGGCTTCGTCGGGCCACGCGTGATAGAGCAGATCCGATTTGGAGACCGCCTGACCCGCCCGCCGGGCCAGCAGCTCCAGCACGGCGAACTCCCGGGGCGTGAGTTCCACCCGGGCCCCGGCCCGGCGGCAGACCCGGCCTGCGACATCCAGCGAGAGGTCGCCCACGGCAAGGACGGGCGGGGCGACCGCGGCGGCTCGTCTGACCAGGGCCCGCAGCCGTGCGACGAGCACCACATAGGAGAAGGGTTTGGCCAGGTAGTCATCGGCCCCCGTGTCCAGGGCCTCTGCCTGGTCCCAGTCCCCGTCCTTGGCGGTGAGTACCAGGATGGGGGTCGCGTTGCCCTCGCGGCGCAACTGGGCGCAGACCTTGTAGCCGTTGAGTCCGGGCAGCATCAAGTCCAGTACGACCAGGGCGTATTCGCCGGTCCGGGCCATCCACAGTCCCTGCCGGCCGTCATGGGCGAGGTCGACGCTGTAGCCCTCGGCGGTCAGACCGGTGTGCAGGGTGTGGGCAAGGTCCACCTCGTCTTCGACCACCAGGATGCGCATGCGGTGCAGCCTCGCACAGCGCCGGCCCGCCTTCCTGATCGACCGGTCAGGTTGGATCAGCAACCGGTCAACGAGGTCCCGGCATGCTGGCCGAGTCTCTTCGCCACTATGGAAAGGCCCTGCCACCGATGCCCCTTGCTCAGCTCGAAATTATCAACGATACGAAAAACGCCCCTCAGGGAGTTTCCGCGCTCTCACGCCGAAATTTCCTCGCCCCACTACTCTTCCCCGTTCTGCTGTCCACCCTTCTCGGTCTATGGGGAATTCGCAGAGATGAAACCGTGTGGCACGACGAGGCTGCGACTCTCGGATTGGCTTCCCGTAGTCTGCCGGACCTGTGGCAGACGTTGGGCAACATAGACGCCGTACATGGAGCGTATTACCTTCTCATGCATGGGCTGTTTGGCCTGTTCGGGACCGACCTTCTGGTGCTGCGTCTTCCCTCTGTTCTCGCCTGTGCGCTGGCAGCGGCAGGAGTCACAGCGCTCGGGGTCCGATTGTCAGGGACACGAGCCGGCATACTGGCAGGCCTTTCCTTCGCCCTACTCCCAGCTGTTCAAAGATATTCACAGGAGGGGCGCTCGTACTCGCTCGTCTGCGCACTTGTGGTCTGGGCCACATATTTTCTTGTGAGTGCGGTCCTTGACTGCCGAGCCCCGGTAATTACCGGGCGTAGAAGTTCGATGGTGCCGTGGATCGCATATGGTGCTCTCATGCTGGCGGCGTGCATACTGCATCAGTTCGCCGCCCTCGCCCTGGTTGCGCATGCCTTCGTCCTGCCAGATCAGGCGCGGCGCCCGTGGGCATGCACCGCACTTTTGGTTGTGGTGGGATTCGCCCCCATTGCGGCTCTGGGAATAGCGCAGTCCGAGCAGGTCGCATGGATCAACGGTGTCACCGGTAGTCAATACCAGCGCTTCGCGATACAATTTTCCTTCGCGATAGTACTGTCTTATTTCGCCTCATCAGGGAACGCTGGAAAAGTTTCTCCTGAAGCGCCTTTCAGTCTACGGGCGATCGCCCTTCCTCTGTTCGTGCTGCCCACTGTACTTCTTGTGCTGATTTCTCTTTACAAGCCTTTCTACGTAGAGAGGTACGTGTTCTACAGCCTCGTAGGCCTGGCGCTCCTCTTGGGGGCCGCACTGGACCGCATGTCTGAACTAGGGCGCAACCTACGAGCAACTGCAGTGATTGTTGTCGCCTTGACAATCGCACTGCTCATACCCGAGTCCCTTAAGGTGCGGACACCGGAAAGTCGATCGGACAATGTCACCGACCTGGCAAAAATCCTGTCCGGGGAATACGCTCCTGGCGACGGAATTCTCTACCTGTCCGTGAAGAGACGCGCATGGTCACTGGCCTACCCTTCGGTAAGCAGAGGGATGTTCGACCTTGCCCAGGAACTCACTCCGGCGGCCTCGCACGACCTTTACGGCACCGAATTGCCTTCCTCTCAGATTCCCGCGCGCATGCGCAGCAGCTCACGAATTATCGTCGTAACGGAACCCAAAGGCATTCATGCCGAAAGCAACGGGACAGAGGCAATGAAGGAAAGGGTTCTGGCGGAATATTTCACCAAGGACCGCACCATACGAATTAACGGGGCGCAGGTAATTATTTACGAGCGCCGCACAACGGCTACTGAGGCTGAACTCGCGGTGTCGTAGGAGCTGACGGTTCGTCGCCCCTCAGGCGCGCCCGGAGCGCGGCGAAACGGCCGGCCAGACAGCCGGGGGGCCGCCTCGTTGCGACGAGGCGGCCGAAGCTGAAGCCCGGCTCCTGGAGATCGTCGACTCGTTCGACGTCGACCACAGCCGCACCCTCGACGACCTGGCCTGTTCCGGTACTGCCGCGAGGCGGGCGACGTGGACGGGTGGTGCCCGGTACGGAGAGGCGTGCGCCGATGTGGCACTGGGGCTTCGCGTACTACATCGAGACTCTCTGCGAACTCCAGGCCACCGACCCGCGATCAGCACCGGCACGCCGTAGCGAGCCCGGCCACGAGACAGGAGGATTGCCCGAGGACGGCTCAACTGCCCAGGATGCCGTCCCCGTTGAGGGCGGCGGCCGCGCTCCAGGCGACCGCCAGGTCAACATCGAGGTCGCGAAGGCGGGCTGACCGATCGGCGGCTCCTCCAGCGACGGTCCGTACGACTACAGCGTCCACCTGACCGTCGCCACTCTCTTCCACGGCACTTCTGTCCCACCTCTTGACCCGCTGGGCCGGGAGGTGCAACCTCTCGTTAATGCGCATTAGGTAATACGCATTAACGCTGCCGTCGCCGACAGCGCCAGGCCCTGCCCCGGAGGAGAGAAGCACTGTGGAACCCAGGAAGCGGCCCGGACGTACGCCCGCTCCGGCCGGTCGTACGTCGCGGCCCCGGCAGGCCGAGGTGGCTCGGCTCGCGGGGGTGTCGCAGGCGACCGTGTCCCTGGTGCTCTCCCCGAAGCCCGACGGCAAGGGGCGCATCATCTCCGAGGAGACCCGGCAACGGGTCCTGGAGGCGGCCCGCAGCCTCGGCTACGTACCCGACCCGGCCGCCCGGCGCCTGGCCGCCGCCCGCAACAACCTCCTCGGCGTCTTCAGCTTCACCGCCACGTTCCCGACCGACGTGCAGCACTCGTACTACCCCTTCCTGGTCGGCGTGGAGCGCGAAGCGGCGGCGCTCGGCTACGACCTGGTGCTGTTCACCGGGTCGAGCACCGGCGGCGCGGGGGCCGCGGGTCCCGACGCCCTGAGCCGGGTCCGGCTCGCCGACGGCTGTCTCTTCATCGGTCGGCACACACCCCGGGCGGAGCTCAAGCGGCTGGTCGAGGACGGCTTCCCGGTCGTGCACCTGGGCCGCCGCGAGGAGCTGGAGGGCGTGGCATGGGTGGGGGCTGACTATGTCGAAGCCACACGTGAAGTCGTGGGCCATCTCGCCGAGTTGGGGCATCGGCGGATCGTCCTCGTCCGCGAGGACGACGACGCGCCCGCCTCTTCGGACCGTCAGCGGGGCTTCCTGGAAGGGCTGGAAGCCGCAGGTCTGCCCTCCGGGCCCACGACCGTCTTCCGGTCCGCGGATCCGCAGCGGGACCTCACGCCCGAACGGCTGCGCGCCTGGGCCGGCGAAGGGGTGACTGCCTTCGTCGCGGAGGAGACCGACACCGGGGCGGCCTGGCGAAGCTTGCTCTCCGCCGTGCGCGAGGCGGGCCTCGACTGTCCCGGAGAGGTGTCTCTCGCTCTGCTCGGCAGCCCGCCCGCCGACCTGGCGGGTGAACCCGAACCGACCGGATTCGACATCCCCCGGCCGCAGTTGGGCGCCGCGGCCGTACGTCTGCTGGCCGCACTCGTCGCGGGCGAGGAGGCGCGGGAACCGCTCGTCAGCTGCGTCTTCCGCCCGGGTCTGACGGCCGGACCGCCGCGTGCCCGTTCCTGAAAACACGGTCCCCGCAGACCCCTCTCCCCCACCGAACACGAACAGCAGCAAGGAGAAGCGTGATACCCGAAGCAGACATTCTCGTCGTGGGCGGCGGCCTCGGCGGCGTGGCCGCCGCACTCGCCGCCTGCCGGGCAGGACGCAGCGTCGTGCTCACCGAGGAGACGGACTGGATCGGCGGCCAGCTCACCAGCCAGGCCGTACCGCCCGACGAGCACCCGTGGGTCGAGCAGTTCGGTACGACCGCCTCCTACCGGCGGCTGCGCGAGGAGATCCGGCGGTACTACCGCCACTGGTACCCGCTGCGGGCCGAGGCCTTGGCACTCACCGACCTCAACCCGGGGGCCGGCCGCGTCAGCAAGCTCTGCCACGAGCCCAGGGTCGCCCTCGCCGTCCTGGAGGGCATGCTCGCGCCCCACCGGGCGGCGGGACGGCTGACCGTACTCACCGAGCACCGGCCGATCTCCGCCGAGTCCGACAACGATGTCGTACGGTCGGTGACGTTGGAGGACCTGCGCGACGGGACGCATCGAACCCTCACCGCGCGGTACGTCCTGGACGCCACCGAGAGGGGCGAACTCCTCCACCTCGCGGGCGTCGAGCACGCGAACGGGGCCGAGGCACGGGCCGAGTTCGACGAGCCGCACGCCCCGGACGAGGCCCAGCCTCTCAACCAGCAGGGCATCACGGTCTGTTTCGCGCTCTCCCACCACGAGGGCGAGGACCACACGATCGACCGGCCGCAGGACTACGGCTTCTGGCGCACCTACCAACCCTCGTTCTGGCCAGGCCCGTTGCTCGGCTTCCAGGCGCCCGACCCGCGCACGCTGGAGCCGGTGCCGCGGACCTTCGTACCGAATCCGGATCTCGATCCGCTCGGCGTCTCGGCCGATCAGAGCGCCGATGCCGGCGACAAGGAACTGTGGGGCTTCCGCCGCATCCTCGCCCGCAAGCTGCACACGCCGGGCGCCTTCGACTCCGACATCACGCTCGTCAACTGGCCGCTCAACGACTACTGGCTCAAGCCGTACATCGGTCAGGAGGCCGAAGCGCTGTGCGAGGCACGGCAGTTGTCGCTGTCACTGCTGTACTGGCTGCAGACCGAGGCGCCGCGCGCGGACGGCGGGACCGGCTTCCCGGGCCTGCGGATCCGCCCGGACGTGACCGGCACGGCGGACGGCCTGGCCAAGGCAGCGTACGTTCGTGAGTCCCGCCGTATCAAGGCCGTCACCACGGTCACCGAGCACGATGTGGCGATCGAGCTTGTCGGCCCACGCGGCGGAACGCGCCACCGCGACTCGGTGGGCGTCGGCAGCTACCGCATCGACCTGCATCCCTCGACCGGCGGCGACGACTACATCGACATCGGGTCCGTGCCGTTCGAGATTCCGCTCGGCTCGCTCGTGCCGCGCCGGGTGCGCAATCTGCTGCCCGCCGGCAAGAACATCGGCACCACGCACATCACCAACGGCTGCTACCGGCTCCATCCGGTCGAGTGGAACGTCGGCGAGGTCGCCGGAGCCCTGGCCGCGCACTGCGTGGCCGAGGACGTCGAGCCGCACCAGGTGCAGGCCGAGGACAAGCGGTTCGAGGAGTTCGCGCGGCTGCTCGACCGCGACGGAGTGCAACGCCACTGGCCGGACGTACGCGGCTACTGAACAACCCCCGTGTGGACGGGAGTTCAGGCGTGGCGGCTCCACCCGCCCCGCCCGGCGACCGCCCGCGCGAACCGATCCAGCACAAGGAGGTGCACGGATATGAACACACCCCGCATCCGCGTCGGCATCGACGTGGGCGGAACCTTCACCGACGCCGTAGCCGTGGACGCCACGACCCTCGAACTCCTGGGGCAGATCAAGGTCCCCACCAGCCACCATCACGAGGACGGCGTCGCGCACGGCATCGTCGAGGCGCTCGACCGGCTCCTGGAGCAGACCGGCTCCGCCCCCGCCGACGTCGCCTTCCTGGCGCACGGCACGACCCAGGCCACCAACGCCCTCCTGGAGGGCGACGTGGCGACCGTCGGACTGATCGGCATCGGTACCGGCACCGCAGCGGTGCTAACCCGCCGCCTCGCGTCGTTCGGAAAGCTCGAACTCACCCCCGGCAAAAGGCTTCCGCTGGCCTACGCGCATGTCGCCGACCCTCAGGACACGGCAGACGTCCGCCGCGCGGTCGAAGAGCTGCAGGACGCAGGCTCTCAAGTCCTCGTCGCCAGCCAGCCGTTCAGCGTCGACCGTCCCGAGGGCGAGCAGGCCGTCCTGGACGCGGCACGGCCGTACGGGCTGCCGATGACCGCCGCGCACGAGATCACCTCGCTGTACGGGCTGCACAAGCGCACCCGTACCGCCGTGGTCAACGCGGCGATCCTGCCCCGCATGCTGGCCACCGCCGACCTCGTCGACGCCTCCATCACCAAGGCGGGCGTGACCGCGCCGCTGATGGTGATGCGCTGCGACGGCGGTGTGATGGCGCTCGACGAGATGCGCCGCCGACCGCTCCTGACGGTCCTGTCGGGACCGGCTGCCGGAGTGGCGGGCGCTCTGATGCAGGAACGGGTCAGCGAGGGCGTGTTCCTGGAGACCGGGGGCACGTCGACCGACATCAGCGTCGTACGCCGCGGCAAGGTCGCCGTCCGGCACGCCACCATCCTCGGCAAGACCTCGTATCTGAGCGCCCTCGACGTGCGCACGGTCGGCGTCGGCGGCGGGTCCATGGTGCGGATCGGCGGCGGCCGGGTGACGGGCGTGGGACCGCGCAGCGCCCACATCGCGGGGCTGCCGTACGCCTGCTTCGCCTCTCCCGACCAGCTGCGCGACGCCAAGGTGAACACCGTCCGGCCCATGGAAGGCGACCCCGCCGACTACGCGGTGATCGACGCGGCGGGCGGGCGGTTCGCCGTGACGATGACCTGTGCCGCCAATGCCCTCGGCCGCGTCCCCGAGGGCGACTTCGCCCGCTGCGACCCCGAGAGCGCGCGTGCCGCGATCGTGCCGCTGGCCGCCCATCTCGGCACGGACGTCGCGACGGCGGCCACGCGGATCCTCGACGCGGGCATCGCCCAGGTGAAGACGGTGGTGGACGCCATGATCCGCGACTACCGCCTCGACAAGGACACGGCGATCCTCGTCGGTGGAGGCGGCGGTGCCGCGTCCGTCACGCCGCACCTCGCCGACACCAGCGGCATGGAGGGCCGGATCGCCCGCCACAACGAGGTCATCAGCCCCATCGGCGTCGCCCTCGCGCTCGTACGGGAACAGGTCGAGCGGATCGTGCCCGGTGCCACGCAGGAACAGATCCTCGCCGTCCGTGCCGAGGCGGAGCGGGCGGTCGTCGCCCAGGGCGCCCCCGCCGAAGGCGTCGAGGTCGAGGTCACCGTCGACCCGCAGACCAACACCGTGCGCGCGGTCGCGACCGGCGCCACCGAACTGCGCACCCAGGACCGGTCCCACCGCGCCGACGACACGGAGCGGCTCCGTGCCGCGGCGGCCAGTCTCAAGACCGACCCCGCGGCGGTCCACGTCCTGGCGGGCACCGCCGCCCACACCGTCTACGGCACCGAGACGCACCGGCGCCTGCGGCCGACCCGCCGGCCCATACGGATCGTCGACGTGGACGGCGTCGTACGCCACCACGCCGCCGACGCCCGCGTGGAGACCACCACCGTGGCCGGCGCCCCGGAGGTGCTCGCCCGGCTGGTGGGCGAGTCCACCTCGTACGGCGACGGCGGGGTACGCGCTCCCGCCCTGCGGCTGCTGCTCGGCGCCCGCATCGCCGACCTGTCCGGCGTCCTCGATCCCCAGCCTCTACTCGCGCTGGCCCGCAGCGAGTTGCGGGCCCGAGCGGCCGACGAGCCGGTGGTCGCAGTGCTGGAGGTTCGGTCATGACCGCCATCGAACTCACCTCTGGCGACCAGGCGTTGATGGATCCCGCGTCCGTCGACGATGTCGAATGGGGCGTACGGCTGCTGGCCGCCACGCCGACCCACGAGGGCCGGGACCGCAAGCTGCTGCGCCAATGGGCCGGTAGGGCCGATGAGTTCGGGTCCCGGCTCGCCCCCGTCCCGTCCACCGCGCGTGTGGTCGAACGGTCCGACGGGGTGGACCGGATGCTGCTCGCCCGCTACACGTCACGGCCCCCGACCGTCGAGCTGTACACCGACACACTTGCCCTCGCCGAGGAGTTGGTCGACGCCCGTGGCTGGCGGGCCTGGTACCCGCCGGGCTCGGCGCGCGCCGCCGCGCTGGCCCACGAGGCGGTGCACGCCCACCTCCACCACGGCCCCGCGAAGGCCGCACTCAAGCAGGCGCTCGACCACACCGTGCTGCGCCTCGGACGCCACCGCGTGGCCGGTCATGTCGCCGGTGCGGAGGAGGTCGCCGCGCACGCCTACGCCCGAACCGTCTGCCGACTCGGTCGCAGCCCCCTGCTCCTCACCGCCGCGCTGCGCGCGGAACTCACCCGGCCCGGAAGAGAGAAGTGACCCATGGGTGTCGTCATCCTTCTCGTCATGGCGGCCGGCGTCGCCCTGATGCTCACCCGCAAACTACCGACCGCCTTCGCGCTGACCCTGCTCGCCATCGCCATCGCCTTTCTCGCCGGGGCGCCGTTCACCGGCAAGAACAGCGTGCTGGACACCGTCCTCCAGGAAGGCGCGCCTGCCCTGGCCGCCACCATGATCGCGATCATTCTGGGGTCCTGGCTGGGCAAGCTCCTCGACGAGACGGGCATCGCGGGCACACTCGTCCGCAAGATCGTCGAGTTCGGCGGTGACCGCCCGACCGTGGTGGCCCTGGGCGTCCTCGCCGTGTCCGCACTCGTCGGTACGGTGACCGGCTCGGCGCCCGCCGCCATGCTCGCCGGCATCATCGGCATCCCCGCCATGATCGCCGTCGGCGTGCCCAAGGTGACCGCCGCGGGCACGGTGCTGATGGGCATCGCCGTGGGCATCCCCTTCGAGCTGCCACTGTGGCAGTTCTTCTCCACCGCACTGGAGCTGCCCATCCCGACCGTGCGCGGCTTCATGGTGAAGCTCTTCCCCTTCGCGCTGGCCGCCGCTCTCGCGTTCGTCCTCGTCGAGACACGACGGCGTGGTACCGAGCACGCCTGGTCTCTCAAGTCCGTCGACTCCCCCGGCGCGAAGCCTCGTTCACGACGCGCGGAGCTGGGCGACGCACCCTGGTACGCGCTGCTCGCCCCCGCCGTCCCGCTCGTTCTCGCGCTGGGCTTCGAACTCGCCATCATCCCCTCGCTGTTGGCAGGCGTCCTGTACGCGCTCGTCACCACGACGCGGCCCGGCGGCATGAACAAACGGCTGCTGCGCACCCTGTACGGCGGCTTCGAGGTGGCCGCCCCGCCGCTCGTCCTGTTCATCGCCATCGGCATCCTGCTCGCGGCCGTGAAACTGCCCGGTGCCGTGGACGCACTCGAACCGCTCGTCAAGGCCGTCAGTCCGCACAACCCCGTGGTGTTCGTCCTCGTCTTCACGCTCCTCGTCCCGCTGTGCCTCTACCGCGGCCCCCTCAACGTGTTCGGGCTCGGCGCGGGCATCGCCGGCGTCCTCATCGCCACCGGCATCTACCCCGCGGCCGCCGTCCTCGGCATGGCCACCTCGTACAACCAGGTCTTCGGCGTCGCCGACCCCACCAGCACACAGACCGTGTGGAGCGCCCAGTACGCGGGCGTCTCTCCCCAGCAGGTCATGGTGCGCACCCTGCCGTACGTCTGGGCGGTCGCCCTCGGCGGCCTGTGCGTGACCGCAGCCACCTACCTCTGAGCCCGGGCCCGGTCCGGGCCCGCCGAGCCACACACCTTCTGTCATTGGAGCCACCATGCAGGAGCAACACCTCGACCGACGCCTCTTCCTGCGCGCCACCGCAGCCACCGGAGCCGCCTTCGCCGTCGGAACGTCGCTGGGCGTCCAGTCGGCTGCCGCAGCACCCGGCGGATTCCCGAACTACACATACACCCGTACGCTTCTGACGCCGTCTCAGCTGAAGTACAACCCCACCGGCGAGATCATCTTCCCCTGCATCAGAGGCGTCTACGACAAGCTGAGCTCCCCACTCGGCCGCTACTACCTGTACTACGCGCCGCACGACGCGCCCGGTGGCATCTGCCTGGCTTACGGCAACTCGCTGGAAGGGCCGTTCACGGAGTACCCGTCGAACCCGATCGTCTCCAACAAGTGGTCCCCGCACTACTCCGTCAGCCATGTCTCCTCCCCCCACGTGCTGTGGAACGCGGACGCCAAGGAGTTCTGGCTGTACTTCCACGGAGAGAACACCACGACCCGCCTCGCCCGCTCGGCCGACGGGATCCACTTCACGTACGACAAGGTCGTACTGTCGACGTCCATGCTCCCGGCAGGCACCAACGAGACGTCGTACGCCCGGGTCTTCCGCCACGACCTGCCCTCACGCGGCGCCCGCTACGTGATGGTCTTCATGCTCAACAACACCACCAACCACCGTGACATCCACTGGGGTTGGTCCGCCGACGGCCGCACCTGGAGCTACGACCAGCAGCCGCTGATCCGGCACGGAGACGTCGGCGCCGTCAATGTCGGCGGCCCGCACCTTCTCTACCGCAACAACAGCACCTACGTCGTCTACAACAAGGACAAGGAGAGCGGCGGCGACATCATGATCACCGAGGTCGGCAACGACTTCAGCAAACGCACCCACCTCGGCGTCTTCTACAACTCGCGCGGCACCGCTCCGGAGAACGGGCGCGCCGCGGCCCCCTCGTTCGGCACCGACGGCGGCGTCCCGTACATGATCTACGAGGCGGGAGAGAGGCTCTCGGGGGCCATCGCGGTGGCCCGGGGCTGACAACCGGCAAGCCAGGGCGCCCAGTTGGCGGCACATCCGGTGCTGCACGTCGTATATCGCGTTGTGGTTCCAGGGGCGCCCGCCATAAGGTCACCGGCATGTCTGTCCGTCTTCGAATGCGTCAAGCACTGCCGGAAGCGATGCGCGCCCGCGACAAGGCCGCAGTGAGCGCCCTGCGGTCAACACTCGCTGCGCTGGACAACGCCGAGGCGGCGCCCGTGGACGAAGCCGACCTGCGCGGCGTGGCCCTCGAGCAGTCGCCGGTCGGTGCCGGTGCCACCGAAGTGGTGCGGTGTGAGCTGAGCGAGCGCGGTGTGGTGGATGTCGTGCGCGCCGAGGCCGCCGAGCGACTGGAGGCCGCGGAGCAGTTGACCGCTCCCGCGCACGCCGACCGAGCCGCACGGCTCCGCGCGGAGGCCGCCCTGCTGCTGGGGTTCCTCGACGGTCCTGACACCGCGTAGGGCACGGCGAGGCATCGCACTTGATCACAGATCTCCTTGAGGACAGACGGCAGCCCATGGCACTGACAGGCATGGGCGCCGACTCACGGATCGGGCAGCAGCGGTGAGCGCCCGCCTGCCCGTCTTCCGTTACCACCCGGACCCGCTCGCCAGCGGATCCATCCGCGCGAGCACCGAGAAGTGCGCCTGCTGCCACCGCAGCACGGGATGGATCTACACCGCGACCTTCTACACCGCCCAAGAGGTCGACGGGAGCTTCTGCCCCTGGTGCATCGCCGACGGCAGCGCCGCCGAACGGTTCGAAGGTGACTTCATCGACGCCTACGGGCTCGAGGGCATCAGTGACGAGACCCTGGAGGAGGTCGCCCACCGCACCCCCGGCTTCCACGCCTGGCAGGATCCGCACTGGCTCGTCCACTGCCACGACGCGGCCGCCTTCCTCGGCGAGGTCGGCTGTACCGAGCTGGCAGCACACCCCGATGCTCTCGACCACCTCCGACTCGACCTGCGCATGAGCGGCCGGCACGACACAGCCCAGGTCGAGCACTTCCTGACGCACCTGGGCGAAGGGGCTTCCGCCATGCTCTTCCGCTGCACTGTCTGCGGCACTCATCTCGCTTACGTCGACGCCTCTTAGCTCGGCACCGGGCACAGCTCAGCCCGACGGCCACCTCAACGCACCGCACAGTGATGAGCTGAGCGAGCCGGACCAACGCACAGCGCGTTCACACCCGGGCCCGAGCCCGACATCATTCTGTGGAGTCAGCGATGTCAGGCCGTGTGCTTGTGCATCACGTCGAGGTAGTGACGGTCCGGGTGAGGCACGTGGTTGACCCTGCCTGGGAGGCTGAAGACCGCGCAGACGTCAGCGGGCCGGGTGAGGATGCTGGACTGCCCGCCGAATGTCAGGGCGCCGTTGACGTGATGCTCACAGCCTGCGGTGTCCAATGCTGCGACCAGTTCCTCGCTGAGTACCGTGGCCTCGAACGACTCCGAGTCGGGCAGGACGAGATCGGGAAGCTTGGCGGTCGAGCCGGGCCAGAGGCTAATCCAGATGCCGCTGACCGCCCGCCGGGTGACAACAAGCTGCAGCCCGTCCCAGGAGTACGGGTAGCCGTCGACGTCGGGCCCCTTCATGAGGATGGCAGGGTGTGGACGCCCCCGACCGAGGAGGTCCTCAGCGTCGGTCAGGGGCATTCCGCAGTGGAGAGGGCCGATCCGGCCGGTGCGGGCAAAGGCGACGAGGACGTCCATCAAGGTGACGGCAGTGACTGTGACATGCTCCCGGGCCGGTTCGCACTCCGGTATCGGCTCGGCCTCGAGATCTCTCGCCGGCTCTGCTCGGCGCACTCGACGAGGTGAAGACCATAGCGGCCAACGCTCGGCAGTCGGCGGGTGGATGGGCCCCTCCCCCAGCGATGCCGCTCGAGCCTGCTGCGAATACCGCAGACGGCCAAAGTGGCGGTGTGGGACCTTCCCGCAGCGCACTCCTACTGTGGTCGCATCAGCGCCAAGTCCTCACCCCATGCATCCAGCACCGCGCTGTGCCCGGCCCGGCGGGCCACCGCCTCGACCTGGGCGAAGAGACGACGCTGTGTGGGCACGTCGCCCCTTCCTGAGATGCGGTCCACAGCGTCGAGCAGCATGCCGGTGTCCCAGCCTGGCAGCGGGAATCGGGCAAGCTCCCATTCCAGGTACTTGTTGTAGGGGCGGGGGCGACGGTCGAGGGCGAAGAGCAACTCCAGCAGAAACCGGATGCTGTCGGCGGCGTCGAGCCGTGCCGCGAGCGCATGTCCGTCGCGGGCGTTCTTGACCGAGCGGTAGAGGGAGTTGGCGTAGGCATCGAGCCACTCGCCCGCCTCCCGGAAGGCATCATCGGCGTCGAGCCGTGCCTTGCCGGCCAGGATCTGGGCGAGGCCTCCGTCGAGCCGGTCGAGCACGATCCGCGCGCGGGCGAGGGCGTACCGCTCGAAGCCGGGCATGCCGGCGGCGTGGAACTCGTCGAGGGAGAGGATGACGAGGTCGAGGTCTGGGGTGCGGTGCCCCGTGAACCGGGTGAGGGCCGTCGTCGCTCCATCGGCGAGGACGACGTACAGGTCGTGGTCGGAGTACTCGGTGGTCATGCCCTCGTGGGCGCGGGAACCCTTGAGGACGAGGCCGACGACAGCTGGATCAGTGGCGGCACGTTCGACAAACGCGTCGTATGTGATGGGCTGTTGAGCAGTCATTGCGCGGTCTCCGGTGGTGTGATGACGGACATGCCGGCCGGGCGACCCGAAACTCATCGGGGTCACCGACACCGTCTGCGGCGGCGCTTGGCCGCCACCTGGAAGATCAACGCACCTGCCGACCCTACCGCCCTCCGCCGGTCGGCCCAGGGGTCTCGCATACGGCCGTCTCAGGCACGGCACGTACGCAGGGTGCTGAGGTGGGTCATACGGCCCGGGCTCCTTCGGCCGACACAGCGGGCTCAGGGGCCGACAGATGTATTCGTTTGGGCAGCAAGAGCGGAGTGGCGAGCAGGAGAACTCCGGACAAGGTGATCGCGGCGAGCGGGCTTGTGAGGGTGGCGAGGATGCCCCAGATCACCATCAGGGCAGCTTGGAGGAGTTTGCTGATGGCGCTCCAGGTACTGAGGACTTGGGCGGTGCGGTCCACTGGGGTCCGCTGCAGGCGTTCTGTCGCGTAGATCGGGTTGAAGATGCCCATACAGGTGATCAGCAGGCCCTCGACGATGATCACGGTGAGCAGTCCGGGGATGCCGGGTCGGACGAACGCGAGACCGAGCGGGAAGAGCGATCGCAGCCAGCCGAACACGGTCATGATCCGGTACCGGCCGTAGCGGGTCACTAGGCGCGCGGAGAGGCGGGCGCCCACGAAGCCGCCGAGTGCCGGGATACCGAAGGCGAGACCGTATTGCCAGGCCGGGAAGTGGTACTGGCCCAGCAGGAGGACGGACAGGAGCGGGGCGGTGGCCATGATGAGGCCGCCGACCAGGATCGAGTTGAGGAACAGGCGCCTCAGTGCGCGGTCGCGGAGGATGAACCGCCACCCGCAGAGAAGGTCGGCTCCGCGCAACCTGGTGGCCCGGTCGCGGGGTGCCGCGATGTCGCCTCCGCGGATGCGGAGGACCCCGAGTGCGGACAGCAGGTAGCTGAGGGCGTCGGCCATGACCGTGACGACCGGGCCGAGCAACCCGATGAGTGCGCCGCCGAGGGGCGGGCCCGCCGCGGTCGCCACCCAGCTCGTGCCCTCGAATCTCCCGTTCGCCACGAGGAGTTGATCGCCACGGACGAGATGCTTCAGATACGCGCCGGATGCGGCGGAGAAGGCGATGCTCGCGGTCCCGGAGATGACCGAGACAACCAACAGTTGGCCGTACGAAAGCAGGCCGAGGACGTACGCGATCGGGATGCTTGCCACCGCGACGAACCGGATCAGGTCCATCGCGATCATCACCGGACGCTTGGCCCGGTGCTCGACCCACGGCCCGAGCGAGAACGCGACGACCGCCGCGACGGCGAGCCCGGCCGCCTCCAGCACCGACACGGCGAATGCCGACGCGTGCAGCACTTGGACTGCGATCAGCGGGAACGCGCCAAAGGCAAGCCACGTACCGTATGTACTGACGGCGTAGGCCGACCACAGCCAACCGAAACTGCGCCCCAACCGCACGCGCATGCGTCTCCCTCGCGACAACCGATGTTCGGGTCGCTGAATCACACCGGACCCACCCCTGCGGGATCAAACAACCGGATCCCGGGCGAGCCACAACCATCCGTTGGGCACGTCTATGCTCGATCAATGGATACCGAGGCGGTGCGATCGTTCGTCCGCGCTGCCGAGCTCGGGCAGCTGCAACACGCGGCCGACGAGCTCGGCGTAACGCAACAGGCCGTGTCGAAGCGGATCGCAACGCTTGAGCGCGAACTCAACGTCCGGTTGTTCACCCGCACCGCCCGAGGGGTCGAGCTGACACTCGACGGCCAGGCCTTCCTCCCACACGCCCGGAGCATCGTCACGGGTGTCGATCGCGCCATCACCGCGATCAGACCGGGCTCGCGGGCCCTTCGGATCGACGTTCTCGGCCTGCGATCCGCGCAGGCCGTCGTCCTGCACGACTACTGGCGGTCGCATCCCGAGACCGACCTCGACGTGGTGACCCTCAGGGTCAACGATCCGCGCCTGGCGGTCGCCGCCGTCCAAGCAGGCGATATCGACGCGTCGTTCCGCTCGGTCACCGACCCTGCCACACTGCCGCGCGACGTGCAGATGATCCACGCCTTCGACTCCCCGCTGGAACTCCTCGTCGGCCCGAGGCACCCGCTCGCCTCCGCACGGACACTGACACCGGCCCAGCTGCGCCGACACCGGATCTGGGTGCCGGGTATCGCGCCGCGAAGCGAATGGGCGGAGTTCTACGATCAGCTCGCCACCGACTTCGACCTCCGCATCGACGCCGCGGGCCCGAACTTCGGCAACGAGGTACTCCTCGACATCCTCGCGGACTCCGCGGACGTGGCAACCCTCGTGGGCTCGCGCGACCGGTACATCTGGCCGACGAACCACGACCTGCGCCGTATCCCGATCGAGAATCCGACGCTCGCGTACCCGCTCTCGCTCATCCTCCCCCGAGAGAATCCACACCCCGGACTCCGGGCAATCATCAGCCACCTCGGCAGCCTGACCCCGCTCCCTGAGACGGCCTGGCGCCCCTCCTGGGCAACAACACCACGCCGCGGCGACGGAGCCGTCGAACACACCTCACGCTAACGGTCGAGGGCCGCAAGGACAGCTGCAAGCGCCTGCAGAAAGGAATCAGGGCCTGCGCAGCAGCCACTGCCCGAACGTCCGACGCCTGGACCGCACCACAACGCGGCCGAAGGCCTTCATACCGACCAGCTCCACTCGCAGAGTGACCGGCGCGTCAGGATTCGTCGGAGTCTGACGGTACTTGACCTTGCTGTGCACCAGCTGCAGACCGTCGGTATCGACCACGACGCCCGGCCTCGTAACCAGGGTCAGGGTCTTGCCCGTCATGCCCACGTCGATCCGCAAGGTGTCGTGCGTAATCACTGCGTCAGTGAAGTCGAGTGTCACCTCGCAGAACGTCACCGCGAGTTCCATCCTCCGCGGCACCACCCAGCGTCCCAGGCGCTCGATCGCGCCGCTGTGGACCTGTTCGATCCGGACCACGTCCTTGACATCTGCCACGGTCGTGCCGGTCGTGGCCGAGACGGGCGGCAAGTCGGCGGTGAGCGTGGCCAGTTCACTCAGAGTCCGCGCCGACAGGGCGGCTTCCAGGCGCTCGTCCAACTCGTCCGCGGTCAGGAGGCCGTCCCCCGCCGCGATCCGCAGCACATCCACCACCCGGTCCCGGTCCGCATGGGAGGCTCGCAGCTCGGGCGACGAGCCGGAGTGCTTCCCGGTGGGCGAAATCTCTCCCGGCATGCTTCCGTCCTGGTCCTGTCGAACGTCTGCGCGCGACGCGGGCAGCGGCGCGAATAGAAGACTAACGCCATATCGCGACATGGCCCCCAGACCCAGGGAGCCGGGACACGCCAACAACTGCACCATCGGCCTCGCCGAGGCCACCAAGCCGGTCTCGTCCGGCCCCAAGCCCGGCGACTCCGGCTCACCGGTGTTCAGGGCACTCACCCAGAAATCCTGAGAACGGCCGGGGAAGCACACACAGACCCGACCCGCCACTACGGGGGGAAGTGACGGGCCGGGCCTGGTGTCCACGGTGCCACACTCGTCCCCGGCGCGCGCGGTCTCCGGGGGAAGTCGCCCAGGATCAAGGGAGTCGTCCCTGCTCCGCGGCCTGATTCTTTGGGGTCGGGCCGGTCCGAGCCCGGTTACCGTAGGGCGCCATGAAGGTCCTGATCATCGGCGGCAGCGGTTTCCTCGGTACGGAACTGGTGCGCCAGGCGACAGCCGCGGGCTGGGAGACAGCCGCGACGTACTGTTCCCGTCCCGGCGGCACTGCCGGGGCCTCGTGGCACCGGCTCGATCTTCGCGCCGCCGGGCACATCGACGAGGTACTGGCCGCGGTGGCCCCCAGTGCCGTCATCGACGCAACGAGCGGAGGGAGCGACTGGGCGGTCACCGCCGACGGCTCGATCCGCGTGGCGATGGCCGCGATGCGACGCGGTTGCCGCCTGGTCCACGTCTCCAGCGACGCGGTGTTCTCCGGTTCCCGGATTCGCTACGACGAGACCTGCCTGCCCGACCCGGTCACCCCGTACGGCGCGGCCAAGGCCGCCGCCGAGACCGCGGTGCGGCTCCTGGCGCCGAGCGCCGCGGTCGCCCGTACGTCGTTGATCATCGGACGCGGCGGATCCGTGCACGAGCGCCTGGTGCACGCCCTGGCCGCCGGCACACACGACGGCGTCCTGTTCACCGACGACGTCCGCTGCCCGGTCCACGTAGAAGATCTGGCTTCCGCGCTGCTGGAGCTCGCGGTGTCGGATCATGACGGCATGTTCCACCTTGCCGGAGCGGACGCGCTCAGTCGCCACGAACTCGGCGTACTCATCGCCCGACGCGACGGACTCGACGCGGCCCGGCTACCTGCCGGGCGCCGGGCCGACAGCCTCATGCCCGGCCCCCTCGACGTCCGCCTCGACAGCGGCGCCACCCAGGAACGCGTACGCACACGGCTGCGGGGAGCCGGCCAGTTCCTCCAGGTCCGGTAGACGCCCGACGCGCTACAGGACCGGCGGGCCCTGTTCGATGCGGCGCAGCACCGGGGCGAGCCGGTCCAGTGTTTCGCTGGTCTGGATCTGCCGTTCGTCCCACCAGGTGGCGCCCGCCTCGGCCAACGGGCCGATGAGATCGCGGGTCCTGGCCACGTCGTCGCCCGGTGTGGCACCGCCGAGGACGATCTCGAACGGGGTGCCGGACCGGTCCTCGCGCTGCTTGCGAACGTATGCGACCAGGTCATGGACCTGATCGACAGGCGGTACGTGGCCGTGCCTGGCATCGGCGAACAGTGGGACCACGCCGTCCCAGCGGGCGGCCCGGCGCATGGGCGGGCGGTTGGGCCAGAAGCCGGCGACCCAGACCGGCGGCCGAGGGCGCTGCACCGTGGCGGGCAGCAAGGTCACGTCCCGTACCTCGTAGTGCCGTCCTTCGTGGTTGACCGGCTTGCCCGACCAGTAGCGCTGGAGCAGGTCCAGGCCCTCGTCCAGCCGCTCGGCCAGTACCTTCGGGTCGGTGGTGTCGCCGAAGCTCGCGTACTCGTCCTCCACGGGCCCGCCCAGCCCCGTGGCGAAGGTGACCCGGCCGCCGCTCACGGCGTCCAAGGTGGCCACCTGGCGGGCGAGTTGCTGCGGGCGCCGCCGGGCGACGGGGGTGACCAGCGTGCCCAGCCTGATCCGGGACGTCGCCAGTGCGGCGGCGGTCAGCAGCATCCAGGGGTCCCCGAACGGTCTGCCCCCGTGCTTGCGGTGCAGCACGTGATCCCAGACGAACAGCCCGTCCCACCCTGCCTGTTCGGCCGCCGCGGCCACCTTCGCCACGGTTCTGGGATCGGCGAAGTCACCGAAGTTCGGAATGTTCACCGAGAATCGCATCCCCGCATCGTGCTGCACGGCACCTGGACCGGCAACCGAAATTCCTGCCGGGCTCTGCGCCCTGTACCGGCGGGCCGGTATGCCCTGTCCCCCGAGAGAGCTACGCACAGGTGTCCACCGAGCGGTGACGATTCCGGGTCGCCGGATCCATAGCTTTCTACACAGCCCGCAGCACTCAGGTCGCGGCTCTGGAGTAGGAGTTCTCATGAGACTGGTCTGGCAATTCCTGGCCGTCGCGGCGGTCGCGTTCATCGGCGGCCAGGCGCTTGCCGCGCTGGAGGACCACCCGTGGCTGCAACTGGCCGTCGGCGTCCCGACAGCCGTGCTCGCGGTGCTTGTCTACGGGTGGGTGGTACGGCGGACCGAGCACCGCACGTCCACGGAAGTGGCCCCGGAAGGCTCCCCGGCCGCGATAGGCCGCGGAACACTGATCGGCGCCGCGCTGTTCGGGGCCGTCATGGTGAACCTCTTCACCTCCGGGCACTACGAGGTCGACGGCGTGGGCTCGGTGTCGGGCGCGGCGGGGCTGTTCGGCTTCATGGCCGCCGCCGCGGTGACGGAGGAACTGCTGTTCCGCGGTGTCCTGTTCCGCATCACCGAGGAACGCATCGGCACGTGGATCGCGCTGGTGCTGACCGGCGCCCTGTTCGGCCTGTCGCATCTGCTCAACCCGAACGCCGGCCTGTGGGGTGCCACCGCCATCGCCATCGAGGCCGGCGGCATGCTCACCGCCGCGTACGTCGCCACCCGCAAGCTGTGGGTGCCGATCGGTCTGCACTTCGGCTGGAACTTCGCGGCGTCCGGCATCTTCAGCACCGAGGTCTCGGGCAACGACACGCCTCAGGGACTGCTGGACTCCGCGATGTCGGGCCCGAAGCTGCTCACCGGCGGCGACTTCGGCCCGGAGGGAAGCGTGTACTCGGTGCTGTTCTGCGTACTGGCGACGATCGCGTTCATGTGGCTGGCCCACCGGCGCGGCCATGTGTTGCCCCGCCGTCGGCGAGCCGAGCGGACCGACACCACCGCTACACTCCCCCGATGATCAGTCTTCGGCGGCCCCCCGAGTGGTGGCACCGCGCCGACGTCACGATCCGGGATCTCCCGATCGGATTGCTGTGCCTCGCCGCGTCGTTCCTGCCGGGGTTCTACGGCACGCAGATCGGCAACCTGCCGCACCGCCCCTTCGACGCACTGGCCTTCGTGGCGATCGCCCTCGAATGCTTCCCGCTCGCCGTGCGCCGACGGTGGCCGGCCGTCTGCCTCGCCCTGGTGTCGGCCGGCTTCGCCATCGACCAGATCCGCGGCTACCACTCGTTCGCGGGCACCGCGCTGCCGATCGCGCTGCTGAGCGTGGGGGCCCATCTGGAACGGCACCGGCGTACCGCCGCGATTGCCTTCTCCGTGGCGTACGTGCCGCTGGCGGTCGCGCTCATCCTGCTCGACTCGGGCGAGCCGCCGAGCGGGTTCGTGACGTTCTATCTGGCGATGGTCCTCGCGTGGGGTTTCGGGGCGTGGCTGCGCTCCACACCCGGGTCGCGGATGCCGAACGCCGCACCCGTATCGCCGAGGACACCCGTACCGCCGAACGCACGCGCATCGCCAGCGAGTTGCACGATGTCGTGACCCATCACGTGACGGCGATGGTCGTGCAGGCCGAGGCGGCGCGCTATCTGACCGCCTCACCCGATCGCCTCGACCAGACCCTGACCGCCGTCTCCGACACCGGCCGGCGGGCCATCACCGACCTTCGGCACCTGCTCGACCTGCTCAACCCCGACCACGGCACCGAGGCCAGAACGCCGTCCGTCGGCAGACTGCTCACACTCGTGGAGCAGACGCGCCGGGCCGGTCAGCCGGTGGAGTTCACCGAGGAGGGCACACCGGCGGAGTCGACCGGCAGCGCCGACCTCGTGGCCTACCGGGTCGTGCAGGAGGCCCTGACCAACGCCCTCAAATACGCTCACGGCAGCCGCACTTCGGTCCAGGTGCGCCATGCCGAAAAGGAGATCACCGTGGAGGTCAGTACGGACGGTTCCGGCTCGCGGGCCGGGTCCCCCGGCGGGAGCGGGCGGGGCCTGGCCGGTCTCCGCGAACGGGTGGACGTCCTGGGCGGCGACTTCAGCGCGGGCACGCAGACGGCCGGTGGCTTCGTCGTACGGGCGCGGATACCCGCGGGGAGCCCGTCGTGACCGCACCGATCCGGGTCCTGGTCTGCGACGACCAGGTGCTGATCCGCACCGGACTGGTGACGATCATCGGCGCCCAGCCCGACATGGAGGTGGCCGGCGAGTGCGGGGACGGGCGGGCCGCGGTCGACCTCGCCGGCCAAGTGCACCCGGACGTCGTGGTGATGGATGTACGCATGCCGGTGCTGGACGGCATCGAAGCCACCCGCCTGCTGGCCGGTGCCGGGGTGCCACATCCTGTCAAGGTGCTCGTGGTGACCACGTTCAACCTTGACGAGTACGTCTACGAGGCGCTGCGCGCGGGGGCCAGCGGGTTCCTGCTCAAGGACGCACCGCCGGCCCAACTGCTCCACGGGATCCGGACCGTGGGCACGGGCGCGGCACTGCTGGACCCCGAGGTGACGCGTCGGCTCGTGGGCAGGTACGCCGCCCGCATCCGGCCCGCCGAGGGCGGCCCCCACGACATCCCGCTGACGCCTCGCGAACTGGAGGTCCTTCGGCTCATCGCCAACGGCCTCTCCAACAGCGAGATCGCCGCGACCCTCGTGATCAGCCCGGAGACCGTCAAGACATTCGTCTCCCGCATCCTCGCGAAACTCAACCTCCGCGACCGCGTCCAAGCGGTCGTGTACGCCTACCGCCAGGGACTAGTGACCTGACATCGCTACCGGGCCCGTTCGGTCATCGGGCTCGCGACGGGGCGTGCGCCGCTCCCGCGGCCGACCAGGCCCGCGAGGGCGAAGGCACCGGGGCCGGAGAAAACGATGAGCAGGAATCCCCAGCAGAAGAGGACCGGTGAGAGTCCCCCGTTCTGCAAGGGGAAGAGGCCGTCCTGCTGGTGCTCCGTGAAGTACGCGAACGCCATGATGCCCGAGCTGAGGAACGCCGCGCTGCGGGTGGCGACCCCGAGGAGAACGAGAACGCCGCACACCAGCTCGATCACCCCGGCGTACCAGAAAGGCCAGTCGCCCGTCGGGCTGGCCTTCCGGTCCAGCACCCCGAAAACCGTGGCAGCGCCCTCGCTGGCGAACAACAGGCCAAGGACCATACGGAACAAGCCCAGCACGAACGGCTGGCGCGTCGTCAGCCAGTCTCCGAGGCGCGGAGTGGTGGTCATCGGTACTCCTCGAAAGTGTCACAACGGAATTCAGGGGGCGATGAACCACAGGATGCAGGTAGAACCCCCTAGTTGACCGTACGTGTCCGGAGCGCTCCGGGTTCAAACGGGTTCTGATGTCTCTGTGCACCGTGATCGTCGTCGCCTGCGTCGGGTCTGAACCGCCCCGATCCCGCACTGGCACTCACCAAGTGGCAGACGGCATGATGTCCACCCGGAGCCCATAGGGAGTAGTCATGAGATCGCGCCTGCAGTGGACCCACGACCGCGGGGAGCATGTCATAGTCGGCCGCAAGCAGACGTACACAGCCGAGATCTTCATCAAGTTCTTTGTCCTGGCCGGCCTCCTGTACATGCCGGTTCTCATCTTCAAATGGGGTGAGTGGATCCCGTTCGCCGGAGCCAGCGTCTACCTGCTCTGGGAGCTGGGCCGCTCCAACAGCGCACTCGGCGAACTCGCCGAACTCTGGAACGAGCAGCACGAGCAGCGGCAGGAGCCGGCTCGCAGCGACTCGCTCCAGTGACACAGCCCGCCAGTTGACGCACCTGCTGCCGCGCCCCGACCACGCGAGAGTGGCCGGGGCGCCCGCCACATCGCACCTGTCAGTGGTGGTGGCCCTGGCGGCCGAGGGTCTCCTCCGGGCTCGCGCCGGGGCGGGTCCACTGCGGTACGGGTCGGCTGGTCGGGCCCCAGGTGGCGATGCCGTCGGCGTCCGAGCGCCAGTACCAGCAGGCCTGTTGACCCACGGACGGGTGTCCCTCGCGGACATCGCCGATCACGGACCGGCCCTCGGGATTGTCCTCCCACGCCTCGCCGCGGCCGTAGGGCGTCATGTCGAGCAGGCTGAGTGAGCCGTTGACCGGCTCGTTGCCACGGCCCGTCGTGGAGTAGGTGAGGAACACGCGGTCACCTTCACGCAGGAAGCAGGCGATGTGCCCCATTCCTCCGCCGACCGGCGCCTCCACTCCCCGTACCGAATACCAGGGCTGGGTGTACCCCATGAACTCGACATACGGAGCCACCTCGTCCCACGCTCCCGTGGTCAGCACGGCGTACGAGACGCCCCGGGCGTTGAGGTAGACGGCGTCCTTCACGTGCCAGGCCGTGGTGGTGCAGCCCTCGCACTGTCCCTGGTGCGGCGCGCCGTCGTACCACATGTGCTGGTAGACCACGAGCTCGTCGCGCCCCTGGAACAGGTCCAGGAACGGGACCGGGCCGTCGGCTCCGACGACCTCGACCGTCCCGTCGAGCTCGACCATCGGCAGGCGACGCCGGGCAGCGGCGATCGCGTCGCCCTCACGGGTGTGCGCCTTCTCGCGGACCAGCAGTTCGTCACGGGCGGCCTGCCAGATGGCGAGGTCGACGACCGGCGGCTTGCCGGGGAGGTCGCTGCTCGCGTTGCCGGGCGTGGTCGTCATGGTGTCCTCCGTGGTGTCTCGTGCCGGGGCAGCGCCGTACGGCGTCTGTGCGACGTCCCTACGATGTCTACGACGCTCACCGGAACAGACTCACGGCCCCGCCGAAACTCATCGCGGCAGGGAGCGCCCTCGGCCGTCCGAGGCCCCGGCATCCACGGCTGCCACGATCAGTGCGGTTGGCGTAGGCCCGCGACGAGGAGTTCGACCAGTCGGCGTGCGTCGTAGCGGGAATCGCTGTCGGCGCCGATGCAGAGGTTTCCGACGCCGCGCATGAGCTGGTAGGCGGTCAGGTCGGAGCGGATCTCGCCGGAGGCGGCGGCAGCGTCGAGGAGCTGGGTGCACACCGGCAGGAGGCGGTCGAGGAAGTAGGAGTGCAGCGTTTCGAAGCCGGCGTTGTCGGTCTGCAGAGCGGCCGCGAGTCCGTGCTTGGTGACCAGGAAGTCGACGAAGAGGTCGACCCACTGTCCGAGGGCGGCGTGAGGTGTCGCGCTGGTCCCCAGCAGGGCCGGGCCGGCCTCGGCACAGGCGTCGACCTGGTGGCGGTAGACGGCGATGACAAGATCCGCCCGGGTCGGGAAGTGACGGTAGATCGTGCCCAGTCCGACGCCGGCCTTGGTCGCGATGTCACGTACCGGCGCTTCCACGCCCGACGTGACGAAGACCGCGGCGGCCGCGTCGAGCAAGGTCTCCTTGTTGCGCCGGGCGTCCTTCCGTTTGGACTGGCCCGCGCCCTCGTCGCTGTCGTTCACCGCGCCACCCTCCGCCGTCGAGCTTGCAAACCGGAACAGCGTTCCGTATCGTTCCGGAACGAGGTTCCGTTTGCTCATGATGCCAGAGCAGGGGCCCGGCAACCAAGCCATGCAGTGACACCACGCTTCACCCGCAATGGAGGATCACGGTCATGCAGTACCGCACCTTGGGCCGCACCGGTGTGCAGGTCAGCTCCCTCGCGCTCGGCGCGATGAACTTCGGCAGGATCGGGCGCACCACGCAGGACGAGGTCACCGCTGTCGTCGACGCCGCCATCGAGGGCGGGATCAATGTCATCGACACGGCCGACGCGTACAGCGGCGGCGAGTCCGAGGAGATGGTCGGCAAGGCCGTCGCCGGCCGCCGCGACGACATCATGCTGGCCACGAAGGCGACCCTGCCGATGGGCGACGAGCGCAACCATCAGGGCAGCTCGCGCCGCTGGCTGGTCACCGAGCTGGACAACAGCCTGCGCCGTCTCCGTGTCGACCATGTCGATCTCTACCAGATCCACCGGTGGGACCCGACCACCAGCGACGAGGAGACGCTGTCGGCCCTCACCGACCTGCAACGCGCGGGAAAGATCCGCTACTTCGGCTCCTCGACCTTCCCGGCGTACCGCATCGTGCAGGCACAGTGGGCCGCCCGCGAGCACCACCTGAGCCGCTACGTCACCGAACAGCCCAGCTACTCGATCCTGCAGCGCGGGATCGAGACCCATGTCCTGCCCGTGGCCGAGGAGTACGGGCTCGGAGTGCTGGCGTGGAGCCCGCTGGCCTCGGGCTGGCTGTCGGGGGCGATCCGCGAGGGCCGGGACATCACCACCAGCCGCTCGGCGTTCATGCCGCAGCGCTTCGACACCGCCATTCCCTCCAACCGGGCCAGGCTCGACGCCGTCGAGAAGCTGGCCGGAGTCGCCGACGAGGCCGGCCTCACCATGATCCAGCTCGCGCTCGGATTCGTGACCGCGCACCCGGCCGTGACCAGCGCGCTGATCGGTCCCCGCACGCTGGACCACCTGCACTCGCAGCTCGCCGCCGCCGACACCGTGCTCTCCGCCGACGTGCTGGACGCCATCGACACCATCGTCGCCCCCGGCACCGACCTGGCCGCACACGAGAAGAACGACACTCCGCCGGCCCTGCTCGACCCGGCACTGCGACGCCGCTGACGGCCAGCCCGCCACAGCGCGCCCACGTCCACATCAGACAGCCGGTACTCGTTCCGGCTCCCCGATCCGCCCGGTGGCCCTAGTTCTCGTCGGCCGGGTCCGGAGTCTCATCCGCGCTCGCGGAGGTACGCCTCCAGCTCGGCGGCCCCGGTCAGCATCGCCCGTCCGCGGGCCGATACCCGACCTCGCCAGTCGGTCAGTGCGGCCTCCAGCGGCTCCAGCCCGCCGGCCGACCGCACCTGGGCGATCAGCGGGGCGATCTGCTCCAACAGGTAGCCGCCCCGCCTGAGTTGGTGGGCCAGCCGGGCATCCCGCACGTCGGACTCGTCGTAGACGCGGTATCCGGTCAGCGCGTCGCGGCGCGGGCGCACCAGCCCGGCACGCTCCCATTTGCGCAGCGTCGCGGGCCGGATCCCGAGCTCTCCCGCCAGCGGCCCGATGAACCTGTCGACGGGCCCGGAGCCCGCGTCGGGTCCAGCAGCCGAATCGCTCCCGTACGCGGTGGTGGGCTCCAGGTCGCGGAGGGCACTCTCCACGGCCTGGAGAGTGCGCCGGTCGTCGAGAAGCTGGGCGTGGCTCTCGTCGATCAGGCGGAACGCCTCATCGACCGCGCCCTGGTTCACGGCACGCATGATCGACGTCGCCGTCCGGTGGCCGTGGCCGGGCACCAGGGCAAGAAACGCGCGCAGGGCCTCCGCGTGCAGCGAGGTATAGGTGCGGTAGCCGGTGGGTGTGCGGTCAGCGGCCGGAAGGATGCCGGCCTCCTCGTAGTTCCTGACCGCCTGCGTGGACAGACCGTGCCCGCGCGCGAGATCGACCGGCCTGAGCCGCCCACCGTTTTGAAGGTTTCTTCCCATGGCCCTGCCGATATCGCGCGAAAGTTTCAAAGGGAGGTTCAACGATACCGTTGAAGGCATGGCTACTGACATCAAGGACGCCGCCCACGCCTTCGACGCTGCCGCAGTCATGAGGCTGCTTCCGACCCGCCCTCGCCTGCTCGCGCTGGGCGAGCCAACCCACGGCGAGGACACTCTGCTCGACCTGCGCAACGAACTCTTCCGGCAGCTTGTCGAGCAGGAGGGCTACAGGACGATCGCGATCGAGAGCGACTGCATGATGAGCCTGGTCGTGGACGACTTCATCACCTCGGGCAAGGGCACTCTCGACGACGTAATGGAGCACGGATTCAGCCACGGCAGGGGCGCGTCCGCGGCCAACCGCGAGCTCGTGCGCTGGATGCGCGCCCACAACGAGGGCCGACCCGAATCCGAGCAGGTCCGCTTCGCCGGTTTCGACGGCCCGCTGGAGATCGCCGCCGCCGCGAGCCCCCGGCAGACCCTCACCGCACTCCACGGCTACCTCACGGCCCAGGTGGACGCGGACCTGCTCCCCTGCACCGCGGAAACACTCGACCGCCTGCTCGGCGCCGACGACCGGTGGACCGATCCCGCCGCGATGATGGACCCGTCCCAGTCCGTTGGGCAGTCGGCCGATGCCGGTCGGCTCCGGCTGCTCGCCGACGACCTGGTGGCGCTGCTGGACGCGCAGACACCACACCTGATCACGACGACCTCACGGGAGGACTTGGACCGGGCGCGCCTGTACGGCCGCACCGCGACCGGCCTCCTGCGCTACCACCACTGGATGGCCGACACCTCACCCGCCCGCATGACACGGTTGTGCGCGCTGCGGGACCTGATGATGTCCCACAACCTCCTGGCCGTCGCCGCCCGGGGACCAGCACTCGTCCATGCCCAGAACTCCCATCTCCAGCGGGAGAAGAGCTCCATGCAGATGTGGCAGGGGCGGGTGGAGTGGTGGAGCGCCGGTGCGCTGGTGAGCGCCCAACTCGGCAAGGAATACGCCTTCGTGGCCACGGCCCTCGGCACGATCCGCCACCAGGGAGTGGACACCCCGCCACCGGACACCCTCGAAGGCCTCCTCTACGAACTCCCGGACGACCGCTACGTCATCAACGCCCCACAACTGACCACCGCCCTCGGCGACACGCCCCCCACACCCCGCGTCTCCCCCTGGTTCGGCTACGCCACGTTCGACCCGGCCCACCTGGCGGACAGTGACGGGATCGTGTTCGTGAAGGATGTCCTGCGGAGCTAGTGCCACCACATGGTCGGCGACGCCGCGGACGGATAGCGCGTTATCCGTGGAAGAACTTCAGGACGACCTGAAGCAGGTGGGCCTCCCCTGTCCAATGTCCCCCGGCGACGACACACGCCGAACAGGTGACGTGGGTGTGCCGGCGGGCCAACGTCCCGACTCCGGTGCGGTGTCAGTGCCTCCTGGCATGCTCTGCCGCCATGAACACACAGCAGTTCTGGCAGCTCATCGAGGCAGCCCGCGACCAGGCACCCAACTCGAACGACGGAGAAGAGGTTGCCCACCACGCAACCTCGATGCTCGCCACACACCCGGCCGAGGAGATCGTTGCCGCTCAACAGGTGTTGTGGAACCTGATGGCCGACTCCTACACGAATCCTTTGTGGGCCGCTGCCTGCGTGGTCAACGGCGGGTGCTCCGACGACGGCTTCGACTACTTCCGCGGCTGGTTGATCGCGCAGGGGCGCGAGGTCTTCGAGCGCATAGTGGCTGACCCCGATGCCCTCGCAGAAATGCCCGTCGTGCGAGCTTCAGCGGCCGACGGAATCGATCTCAGTGGTGAGGAGATGCTGACCATCGTCTGGAACGCACACATGACAGCGACCGGCAAGCAACTCCCTGACGACGCGTTCACCATCCGATACCCGAATCTGGACCCGGCTTGGGACTTCAACTTCGATGACCAAGGCGAAATGTCTCGCCGACTGCCGCGCTTGGCAGCTCTGTACCTTGAGTAGGCAGCCCAGGGAGCCGCAACCGGAGCGCGGCTGTCTCACCGGCTGCGGCTGCCGCCCGAGTGCCGTACTGAACGCAGGACTCGCGGCGTTCGGCGGGCTCCTCGGGGCCAAGTCGACCCTTGGCGCAAGCCGTTTCCGCCCATGGCCTGGTCGCGATGCCTCTCCCGTCTAGAGGGAGAACCGCTCCTTGCCGAGCAGCGGGCGTACCCGGGTGTGGAAGCCTGACGTGCGGAATGGTGTTTGGAGCAGGCCCGGGTGCAGGTGCTGGGCGATGGCCGCGGTGATCATGCCCTGGTCGAGGGCGAGGACGAAGTCGCTTACGCGGCCGGTGGTGACGTCGACTGAGTCGCGGAAGCCGTAGCGGTCGTCGTAGGCGCCGAAGGCTCGGTCGAGGGCGCGGAGGTTGGAGAGGGCCTCGGCCGGGGCCTGGGGCAGAGCCAGGAAGGAGGCGTGCGGGGTGACGACACCCAGGGAGTTGTAGCCGTCCTCCTGCATGCCTATCGCGTCGACGCCGTATTCGCGGTAGCCGCCGGCGGGGATGGAGGCCGGGGAGAAGCCCCAGTAGCCGTAGTCCTCCTCGATCAGGCCGTGTTCGATCTGGCTGCGGACGTAACGTCGGTGGGTGGTGCCCCAGGAGCGTGGGGACCACTCCGATTCGGGCACGAACAGCGGGACCATCAAGGCCTCGAACATGGAGCCGCCCCAGGTGGGGACGAGTTTCCGGCCGCGGTAGGTGTAGTGGCCCTCCCAGACGCGTACGCCGTCGATCTCGACGTACTCGCCCTGCGGTTCCTGTTCCTGGCCCATGCCCGGGAGCAGGGTGCGCATCAGGTGCCAGTAGTGCTCGGTGGGCAGTGAGCCGTCGGCGATGCCGAGGTAACTGGCCATACGAGGCTCGGTGTTGAGGGCGCCGTAGTGGTGGCCGGTGGGTTCGCCCTTGCCCGGCTTGTCCGGCCAGAAGCCGCCGCGCAGTTGTCCGGGGCCGGCGACCGGGTCGGCCGGATCGAAGGGGGTGTAGTAGTACGACCAGTCGGCGTCGGCGAGGAGGGCGGCGACGCGGGGGCGCAGGCCGGGGTCCGCGTGCGCGGCGATGCGCAGGCCGGTCACCAGCCACGCGTTGTCGACGCTGGACAGGAACGGACGCAGGGGGTCGCCGGTCTCCGGCCAGGCCGTCAGCAGTGAACCGTCGTGTGCGTCATACCAGTTGAACCAGAAGCCGTGGGCGCGCTCCAGGCGTTCCACGGCGGCGACCGTGCGAGCCAGCCGACGGCGCATGGTGCCGGCGGAGATGACCCCGAGTCCGGCGGCCGCGACGGTGGACCACAGGCCGCAGCCGATGTTGGTCGGCGAGGTCTGCGCGGACGGCACCGGGGTACCGCTCCCGCTGACGTCGATCTTGTCGGCGGCCAGGCCGAGTTCGGTCGTCATGGCCTCCATGGAGCGATGGGTCGCGACGAACCAGTCGCGCAGCAGACGGCGTTCCGCGTCGGTTCGTACGGCTGGGGCGGCGTGGGCCGCTGTGGCGGTGAGGGATGTGGCGCAGGTGGCCGCGGCCGTGGTTGCGGCGGCGGTGAGGAAGCTACGACGGTTCATGCGGCTCTGACTCCTGTGCTGTGGGAAGGCAGGCAGGCGGAGGGGTGTGTGTCCGTGGTGCGGTGGCGCGATGGCGCGGTCATGCAGTGATGTGGTGGTGCCGGATTGTGTTGTGGGAAGGGCGGGTTGTGTTGTGGGAAGGGCGGGTTGTCACGCGTGCGGAGGGGACGGGAGCCGGCCGGTGTCAGGGGCCGGCCGGCTCCCGGGTTCTTGAGGGTGTCAGGACTCGGTGCGCGGCAGGGCGCGGTCGCGGCCCAGGCTGCCGAGCCAGACGGCGGACGGCTTCGCGGTGCGCTCGAAGGTGGTCGGGTCCACGGCGATCAGTCCGAAGGTCGGCTTGAAGGAGCCCCATTCGTAGTTGTCCAGGGCGCTCCACGCAAGGTAGCCCTGGACGTTCAGGCCGTCCTCGATGGCGGCGGCGACCGCGCCGAGGGCACCGGTGTAGTAGTCGACGCGACGGCTGTCGTCCGCGGTGGCGATGCCGTTCTCGGTGACGATCAGGGGTGTGTCGTCGCCGATGACCTCGGCGGTGTGGCGCAGGGCGTGGCCGACGGCGGTCGGGTAGTACTCCCACTGCGTGAGGGTGCGTTCGACGTCGTCGGGGGCCGGGACGGGACCTTCGGGGGCGATCTTGGTGCGGGTGTAGGACTGCACGCCGATCCAGTCGTCGCCACGGGCGGCCTCTATGAACACGTCCTCGCGGGGGTGGCGGTAGTCGGCAGTGACCTGCTCGGCGCCGGGCAGTGCCTGGTAGACCTGGTTGGCGATGGTCCAGCCGACCTCGACGTCGGGGTGCTGGGCGCGGATGGTCTTGACGGCCGCCTGGTGCGCGGCGATCACCGCGAGGGTGGTCTCCTCGTCGGGCGTCGGCAGGCCCGCGGGCGGGAAGCCCTTGTCCCCGGCCTTCGCGGCTCCTGCCATGACGGCGATCATGTTCGGCTCGTTGATGGTGCACACGTGCCGCACACCGTCGGCGATGACGGGCGCGCACCGATCGACGTAACGCACGAAGAGGTCGACCGCGCCGTCGGCGGTCCAGCCGCCGAGGTCCTCGAACCACTGCGGGACGGTGAAGTGGTGCAGGGTCACCATGGGGCGCAGACCGCGGGCGAGGGCGCCTTCGACCATACGGCGGTAGTGGGCGATCTCCGCGTACGAGAACATTCCGCGAACCGGCTCGACGCGTGCCCACTCGATGCTGAACCGGTAGTCGGTGAAGCCGAGTTCGGCGAGCAGGTCCATGTCCTGCTCCCAGCGGTGGTAGCTGTCGCAGGCGTCCAGGCTGGGTTCGGCGATCCCGGCCGCGGGGTCGTGCTCCTTGCGCCACCAGTCGCTGTTGACGTTGTTGCCCTCGATCTGGTGGGCGGCGGTGGAGGCGCCCCACAGGAAGCCGTCGGGGAAGCGGGTGGTGGTGTGCGTCATCGTCCGTTTCTGTCCTTCTGATGTGGGGGTGGTGGCATGGCGACCCGGCCCGGGGGGCGCGGCGAAGCGACCGGCGGGTGCGAGAAGCCGGGAGAAGCGGGTGCGGGAAGGCCGGGGGAAGAGGCGCCCGGTGGGGCTACTTCAGGCCTGCGGTGGCGATGCCCTGCGTGAAGTGCCGTTGCAGGACGATGAAGACGGCCAGGACCGGGAGTACAACGAGGAGTGAGCCGGCCATGAGCATGCCGTTCCCGCCGCCGACGGTGCGGTTGGGATCGTTGGCGAAGGTCGCCAACGCCACCGGCAGGGTGTACTTGTCCGGGTCGTTGGTGGCGATCAGGGGCCAGATGAAGTTGTTCCAGGAGCCGAGAAAGGTGAAGATCGTCAGAGTCGCGAGGGCGGGCTTGACCAGCGGGATCACGATCCGCCAGAAGATGTACCACTCCCCCGCTCCGTCGAGGCGGGCCGCCTCCAGCAGTTCGTCGGGCACGGACAGCATGAACTGGCGCATCAGGAACACCCCGAACGCGCCGGCCGCGAAAGGCAGCACGAGTCCGGCGTACGTGTCGATCAGGCCGAGGCCGTTCATCAGCACGTACAGCGGCAGGATCATGAGGTTGCCGGGGACCATCAGGGCGGCGAGCACGATCGCGAAGACCTTGGAGCGCCCGGTGAAGTCGAGCTTGGCCAGGGCGTAGCCGAGCATGGAGCAGAACAGCAGGTTGCTGACGGTCACCAGGACGGCCACGATCAGCGAGTTGAGGAAGTACTGCGGCATGTCGAGCTGGTCGAGCAGGGCCGTGAAGTTGTCCAGTGTCCACCGGGAGGGGATCCACACGGGCGGGCTCGCCGTGAGGTCCTGCTTCGTCTTGAACGCGGACAGCGCCATCCACAGGAACGGGGCGGCCATCACCAGCAGTGCGACCGAGGCGATCGCGTAGAGCAGCGGGGTGCGCACCCGTCCGGTGCGGCGGGGGGTCCGGGCCTTGGTGGCCGTGTCGGCGGTCATCGGGTGTTGTCCTTCAGCAGTCGGAGCTGGAGCACCGTGATGCCCATGATCACGACGAACAGGACGTACGCCATGGCGCTGGCGTAGCCCATGTGGAAGAAGTTGAAGCCCTCGCGGTACATGTCGAGCGACACGGTCAGCGTGGAGTCGGAGGGGCCGCCCTGGGTCATCACGAAGGGCTCCTCGAAGACGTTGAGGTAGCCGATGGTGGTGATGACCGTGGCGTACAGCAGGGTGGGCCTCAGCAGCGGGACGGTGATGCCTCGCAGTTCCTGCCACGCACCGGCACCGTCGAGTCGGGCCGCCTCGCGGACCTCGGCCGGGATCGCCTGGAGGCCGGCGATGCACAGCACCATCACGGTGCCGAGGTTGCGCCATACGGCCATGGTGATCAGGGACGGCATGGCCCAGGTCTCCGAGCCGAGGAAGTCCGGTGCTGTCAGACCCACTTCGGAGGCGAGGGAGGCGATCAGCCCGTCGGAGGGGTCGAGCACGAAGCGCCAGACGACGGCCACGGCCACGATGGTCGTGACGACCGGCGCGTAGAAGCCGACCCGGAACAACGTACGGGCCCGGTCGATGCCGTTGTTCAGCAGGATCGCCGCCAACAGTCCGAGGACGATGGTCGCGGGGACGCCGACGACCACGAAGTAGGCAGTGTTGAACAGGGCCTTGAGGAACTTGTCGTCCTGGAAGAGCTGTGTGTAGTTGTCCAGGCCGACGAACTCCGCCTCCAGCGGGCGGGTGACGTTCCGGGCGCCGAAGTCGGTGAAGCTCATCAGGAGCGTGGCGACGATCGGAAAGAGCATGAAGACGCCGAACAGCACCAGGAACGGCGTGGAGAACAGCCATCCGGTCAGGTTGTGCTTGCTCAGTGAGCGGCGGCCCCGGCGGGCGCGACCGGAATTCCCGGCGCTGTCGGGGCTCTTGTCGACGGCCGCCTGTGGGACGGCGGGTCCTGTGGTGAGGGACATGAGGGGACGCTCTCCTACTGCCTTCTACTGCACGAGGCTTTCGATCTCGGACTGGGCCTTGTCCAGCGCGGCCTTCGCGGAGGACTTGCCCTGGGTAACCGACTCGATGGCCGTGTCCACCTTGGAGGTGATCTCGGTCAGCTTGGGCTGGGAGGGGGTGGCGCGGGCGGTGTCCATCTGCTTCCGCCACACCTGCATGGTGGGGTCGGTGGCAAGCTCGCCGGTCTTCCAGGCCGCCGTGTTGGCAGGCAGGTCGTTGGTCCGCTCGAACCAGTCGGCCTGACCCTTGGCACCGGTCAGGTAGGAGACGAGTTCCTTGGCTGCGGCCTTGTGGTCGCTGTCGGCGGACACGGCCAGGCTGGACCCACCGGCCATGGACACGGACGCCTCGTCGGCGGGAACGGGGGCGACGGCCCACTTGCCCTTGATGTCGGGGTAGTTCTCGTCGAGGAGGTTGGTGATCCAGGGACCGCCGAAGAACATGGGCACGGCACCGGAGTTGAAGTCCTTGGTGACGTCGTAGCCGGGGCGTACGGACTTCTCGCTGAGGCCCTTGTCGAAGTAACTGCCGTAGTTCTCCAGCGCCTTGACGGCCGCGTCGGAGTTCACGACGGCCTTGCCGTTGTCGTCGATGATGGCGCCGCCGGCGGAGTACAGGAACTGGTAGAAGCTCTGTACGGTGTCGAGTCCGCCAGGCTGGATGGACAGGCCCCACTTGGTGTCGGCCTTGTTCTGGTAGGCCTCGGCGGCGCTCCGGAGTTCGGCCATGGTGGCCGGGGCCTTCTTGATCCCTGCCTTGGCGGCGAGGTCGGTGCGGTAGAAGAGCACGCGGGTGTCTACGTACCAGGGGACGCCGTACGTCTTGCCGTCGTAGGAACCCTGCTGCCAGGCGGCGGGGAAGAAGTCGCCCTCGCGGAAGGTCTTGGTGTCGACCGGCTCCAGGACACCCATGTCGGCGAACTCGCCCAGGTAGCTCCCGCCCATCTGCATCACGTCGGGCAGCTTCCCGGCGGCGGCAGCGGCGACCAGCTTCTGGTGGGCCACGTCCCAGCCGATCGGGGTGATCTTGACCTTGATGTTGGAGTGCGCCTTCTCGTACTCCTTGGCGACGTCGCCGAGCTTCTCCCCCTCCGTGCCCATCGCCCACACGGTCAGGGTCTGCTTGGCGTCTGCTGCCACGCCCGCGCCACCCGAACCGCCACAGGCGGTGAGGGTGAGCGCAGACGCCAGGGTGAGTGCGATCGACCCGGTTGCGACGGCGCGGTTCATGGGCGGCTCCTCCTTGAGCAGTGATGTATGCGCTGCCTGTAAGCGCATACATCACTCTGTTGCAGCGATTCCAAGCCTGACAAGAGGGGTCCTGGTCACACTCCCGTAACGAGAGGGACATCCGCCTGGCGGCCCACACCGCCCGGCGACCCGGTGTCGGCCGCGATGGGCCTGTGCGAGAGCAACGTAAAACGGATCAGTGTGTGGGGAAAGCATCTGTGATCCAGGGCTCTCTTCACTGACGGATGAGCGAGGCGCCAGAAGGCTGCCGCGTGGCCGGCGGCGGGGGTGGTCTTTGCTGGCGCGACCGCGCGATGGGCCCCGTACGCCTGCCACGGATCACGTGACTGGGGGCGGCTACGGCAGGCGGGACGGGATCGGCGCCGACGCGCCGCGGCTCGGTGAGGGCTTCGGCGCCGGGCTACCGCGTCCCGGCGAGAGCTTCGACGGCGGGATCGGGTGCTGTCCGTGCGGGCGGCTCGGATCTGTTGTGTCCCACAGGCGGGCCCTGCCGTCTGAGCCCATGGTGGCCAGGGTGTTCGCGTCAGGGCTGACGGCGGGAAGGCAGGCGGCACCGACGTGGCCGTCGAGAGCCGCTGTCTGGTGCAGGCGGCGGCCGGTCACACTCCACAGGCGCGTCTCACCACCGAATTCCGTGGTGCCCAGGGTGTCGCCGTCGGCTGAAGGCGACGGCGACACCCCCGGAGAGCCGGGGAGGTGTCCAGCCTCTTCGGGTGGCGGGGGTCGCTGACGTTCCACAGTCGTACTGTGCGGTCCCATCCCCCGGTGGCCAGGACGGTGCCGCCGGGCCAAAGGCCACTGTGTTCACATGGTTGCCGCGCCCGGTGAAGGTGGCGAGTTCGCGGGGGCGGCGGGGTGCAGTGATGTCCCACAACCGGCAGTGCGATCGTGACTGCCGGTCGGCAGAGTACGACCGTCAGAACTGATCGCCACCGGGCAGACGGTGTCGGCGTGATCAGCGGCACCAGCCTTCGCCTCTCCCCGGCCGGGATGTTTGATTCCGCGTTGCGCCAAGTTGGCGTCCTCCATCCGGGGTGGCCGCCCGTCGAGTCGACTCGTCACCTGCGGCCTCGGCCTTCGTGGTCTGTTGCGGCTCTGCCGCGCCGGGCAGGCGTGCCTCCCAGGGCAAGCGCGGCGGCTGCGACGGAGGCGAACGCGAGGGTGGTGAACAGCCCTGGGTATCCGCCCAGTGTCCCGGCCAACGCCGCCCCGGCGAAGGGTGCCAGGGCCGAGGCGAGGGTGGCCGGAGCGGCGAGCAGTCCGGAGAGGCGGCCGTAGTGGGTGGTGCCCCAGCGGTCCGTGACGGCGGTGGCCTGGAGCAGGGTGAGGTTGCCGCGGACCATGCCCGCGACGATGGACAGCAGGAGCAGCAGGGAGTACGGGCCGGGGACCGCGGCGAGGGCCATCGTGGTGACGCCGCCCGCGGCGATCAGCGTGACCGTGCGGGTGGTCACTCCTGTGTACCGGGCGAGGGTGGCGTAGAGGGTGCGGCCGAGGGTTTGGCCGGCGCCGCCGAGGCCCAGGGCCCAGGCAGCCTGGGTGGGGCTCGCACCACGTTCCAGCAGTAGCGGGACGAGGGCGATGACAACGGCGTACATGGCGAAGCCGTTGAGGGTGAGCGCGGCAGCGAGAAGCAGGAAGGGGCGACTGCGGGTTACTACCGGGCTGTTGGGGGCTCGTGGGGTGTGGCGCATCGGGGCGGGTGGCCAAGGGGTGCGCAGCGCGAGGGCGTGAGCGGGGATGGTGATGGCTGCGAGGATCACGGCAAGGACGGTGTAGGTGGTGCGCCAGCCGAAGTCTTCGGCGAGTACTGCGGTGAGTGGTGCGAAGGCGGTGGAGGCCAGACCACCGGCCAGGGTGACGATCGTGAGGGCGCGGACGCTGTCCCTTCCCCACCAGCGGGTCACAGCGGCGAATGCGGGCTGGTAGAAGGTGGAGGCCATGGCCAGCCCGGCGAGCAGCCAGGCAGCTGTGAAGACAGCCAGATTGGGTGCGTGTGCGAGGGCGAGCACGGCGATCACGCCGAGCAGTGATCCGGTGGTCATCACGGCGCGTGGTCCCCGACGGTCGAGGACGCGACCGATGGGTATCCCCGCGAGCGCGGACACGATCAGGGCGCTCGAGAAGGCGCCGGTCGTGGCGGTGGTGGACCAGCCGGTGTCCGCGGTGATGCGCGTGTTGAGGACCGGGAAGGCGTAGTAGACGATCCCCCAGCTGGTGATCTGAGTGGCGCACAGGGCGGGCAGGACCGCGCGGGGCCGCGGCCGGTCCCCCGTTCCGGTCGCGGCCCCGCTGGTGTCGAGGTCTGCCATCGGGCGGTCAGCAGCAGGTGCCGGCCGCGGTGACCGACGGCTCCGTAACCGCTTCGGACGGGCTGGTGCAGCAGGTGCCGCCCGGTTGCTCGGCCAGGGTGTCGGCGTCGGCCTTGACGACGTACACCTCCCAGGGTTCCCCGCCCGGGCCATGGACCCAGACCTTGTCCTGGAGGGCGTAGCAGCAGGTGGTGTCGTTCTCCTCGGCGGTGGCCAGACCGGCTTCAGCCAGCCGTGTGGTGGCGGCGTGCACGGCTTCGGTCGTCTCCACCTCGACGCCGAGGTGGTCCATACGGGTGTCCTCGCCTGCCGTGCCTTCGATCAGGACGAGCTTCAGCGGCGGCTCGGCGACGGCGAAGTTGGCGTAGCCGTCGCGGAGTTTGGCCGGTTCGGTGCCGAACAGCTTGGTGTAGAAGGCGATGGACGCGGTGAGGTCGGGGACGCGGAGGGCGAGCTGTACGCGGGACATGGCGAGCCTCCTGATGGGTGAGCGGTGGGGTGGCCGGTCAGCAGCCTCCGTCGGACGGGGCCGGTGCGCCGATCCCGATCTGCAGGGTCGTGGGGGCTGCGCAGCATCCGCCGCCTTCGCCGCTCCGGGCGGCGTCGGAGTCGGGGTCGGAGTCGTCGAACAGACCCGCTCCACCGCACACTCCGGTCTCGGGCAGGGTCAACTCGACGCGCTCGGCGGCTTCCTGGTCACCTGCGAGTGATGCGGCGACGGAGCGGACCTGCTCGTAGCCGGTCATCGCGAGGAAGGTCGGGGCGCGGCCGTAGGACTTCATGCCCACCAGGTAGACGTCCTTCTCCGGGTGGGAGAGCTCGTTCACGCCGTGCGGGTAGACGGTGCCGCAGGAGTGGACGTTCGGGTCGATGAGCGGGGCCAGCGCGGTCGGGGCCTGGAGGCGTTCGTCGAGGCCGAGGCGGATCTCGGAGAGGAAGGACAGGTCGGGGCGGAAGCCGGTGAGGACGATGATCTCGTCGACCGGATCCAGGCGGCGGCCGTCTTCGGCGACGAGCACCAGGCCCCCGTGGGCGCTGCGCTCGACAGCCTCGGTGCGGAAGCCGGTCGCGGCGGTTGCATGGCCGGCCTCGACGGCGGCCTTGGCGCGCAGGCCCAGGGCTCCGCGGGCGGGAAGCTCGTCGGCCTCGCCGCCCCCGTACGTGCCGGCGCCGATGCCGCGACGCAGGATCCACACCGCGTGCGTGCCGTCCTCGTCCTTCGCCAGGTCGGCGAGAGAGGCGAGGGCGGTGAAGGCGGAGGCTCCGGAGCCGACCACCGCGGTGCGCCTGCCCGCGTAGCGGGCGCGGACGGCCGGGTCCGTCAGGTCGGGCACCCGGTAGGAGATGCGCTCGGCAGCGGTCCTCTCGCCGAGGGCGGGCAGGCCGTCCGCGCCGATGGGGCCGGGTACGGACCAGGTGCCGGAGGCGTCGATGACGGCCCGGGCGGTGATCCGCTCCTCGCGGCCGTCGGCGTGTGTGAGGTGCACGGTGAAGGGCTGCTCGTTGCGGCCGGAGTCGACGATCCGGTCACGGCCCGCGCGGGCCGCTCCGGTCACGGTCGCGCCGAAGCGGACCCTGTTGCCGAGGACATCGGCCAGCGGCTGGAGGTACCGCTCGGCCCAGTCACCGCCCGTGGGGTACGTGGTTCCGTCGGGGCGGATCCAGCCGGTGGGGGCCAGCAGCTTCTCGGCGGCGGGGTCGACGAGCTCGGCCCAGGTGGAGAACAGGCGCACATGCGACCAGTCGCGCACAGCGGTGGCCGCGGACGGGCCGGCTTCCAGGACCAGTGGTTCGATGCCGCGCTCGACGAGGTGGGCGGCGGCGGCCAAGCCGATGGGGCCTGCTCCGATCACCACGACGGGCAGCTGGTCGGCGATGGGCGCGTTCACGAGATTCCCCTTTGATTCGACATCCGTCGATCCCTTGCGTGTCAAGCATGGCACCTGTTTCGACAAGCGTCAACATAGACGTTTGTCGAATCCAGAGGTCTCGATGCGGAACACATCGATGCAGCGGCGATCTGTACGCGAAGTCCGGGCGGACGATGGGGGCTTCACTCTCACCCTGGAGGGTGGCGACCGGCGGCCGGCGCCTTGGAGGATGAGCGGCATGACCATGGTGAAGGACATCGATGTCCGCGGCATGCAGCACTGCGAGACGACGACGCTCGGCGTGCTGCTGCGACATGAGGGACTCGACCTGTCCGAGCCCATGCTGTTCGGGCTCAGCTCCGGGCTGTCCTTCATCTACTGGGACAGCAAAGGCATGGGCTTTCCCTTCCTGGGAGGCCGGGTCAAGCCGTTCGAGCTCACCAGGAACCTGGCCGCCGCACTCGGGCTTGAGCTGATGGTCGGGGAGACCACCTCCCCGCGCAAGGCATGGCACAACGTGGCGGCCCCGATCGACGCCGGCCGGCCGGTCGGCCTTCAACTCGACAGCTACCACCTGGACTACTTCAGTACCAAGGTGCACTTCGGCGGGCATGTCGTGGCCATGTACGGCTACGACGAACAGGACGCCTACCTGGTGGACACCGACCCGCAGGGCGGAGCCGTCTCGACCAGCCTCGCGGCCCTGGCCAGAGCCAGGGCCGAGCGCGGCCCCATGACCGCCAAGCACCGCTCCTTCACCCTCGCAGTGCCCAGCAGTCCGACGTCACCGCAGGACCGGGTCATCCCCGCGATAAAGACGTGCGCCGACGCCTTCCTGAACCCGCCCATCGCGAACCTGGGCCACCGGGGCATCGAGAAGACCGCCAAGCACGTGCCGAAGTGGCTTCAGCGCAGCGACGATCCGCGGGAGGACCTGCCACGGGCCGCCCTCCTCATGGAGAGGGCCGGTACCGGCGGCGCCCTGTTCCGCAATCTCTACCGCGACTTCCTCGCCGAGTGCGCCGAGCTGATCGACAGCAGCCACCTGCGCACCGGCCACGGGTTGTATGCCGAAGCCGCCACGCTCTGGACACAGGTGGCCGCACTCGTCACAGCAGCAGGCGAATCCGGCGACGCGAAGAACCTCGTGGAGGCCGGCTCCATCCTCGATGAGCTCTCGCGCATCGAACGCGATGCGATGCAGGCACTCAGCATGCTCTAGGGAGCCGCCCGTCCGGCGGGCCGGGCGCGGGGGCCGCCCCGGGAACCCGCTGGGTGCTCTCGACGAACACGGCCGCCACTCCACCGGGAAGGCGCCTCCCCGCCCGTCGCCTCGCAGCCCAGCCGTTCGCAGCCCAGCCGCGCGGCGGTCGGGATTCCGACTCCTGGCCCACTAGTTCGACATGTGTCAACATAGACGTATGTCGAATGTCGAGGTGCTGCCGCTGCTGGAACCCGAGGGTGCCGAGGCTGTGGCGCCCTGCTGCCCGCCGCTGTCCGAGCGCCCCTTCACCGTCGAAGAGGCGGAAAGGACTGCGCGGATGTTCAAGGCACTCGGCGATCCGGTTCGTCTGCGTCTGTTCTCCCTGGTCGCCTCCCACGAGGGCGGAGAGGCGTGTGTGTGCGACATCTCCGACGTGGGCGTCTCGCAGCCGACCGTCTCCCATCACCTCAAGAAGCTCAGGGAGGCCGGACTGCTCACCTCCGAGCGGCGCGGCACATGGGTCTACTACCGCGTCGAGCCCTCGGTCGTGGCCGCACTCGGCGGGCTCCTCAGCCCCAAGAACTGACCCGCGCGCACGGCCGCCGGTGGGCACTGCCCGACGGCCGTACGCGGGTGATCACATGTCGGCCGCGTCCACCACGGCGCCGAGGTCGACGAACTTGAAGCCGGTCGCCGTGCGCGTGCCACCGTCCCCGTCCGGCACCGCCGGGGTTTCCTGGCCGTCCTGGACGACGAGCAGCCCGCGCGGATAGCGGGCTCCCAGCGGGGCGTTGAGCACGGCGGCTCCGTCGCACTCCTCCACACTGTCGAGCGTCGACGTGGCGGCCGCGATACGGAAGCCGCCCTCGTACTCGTTGCCCTCGCCCACCTCGCGGTCGTACAGGGCGAAGGTGTTGTCGCCCTGGCTGGAGGCGAGCAGGTAGCCGTCGCCGTCCTTCTCCTGGAACAGGGTCAGGCCCTCGACGTCGGCCGACAGACGCTTGCCGCCGTAGCCGGGGTCGGCGCCCGGTGCGCACTCCTCGGTGTCCTCGTCGTAGACACCGGGAACGCCGTACTCCTTCACCTTGTCCACCAGGACCGGCTTGCCCGTGAGGTCGGCGCGCAGCCGCCAGATACCGATGTCCTCCTGGCCGGCGTAGAGCGTGCCGGTCGCCGGGTCGACGACCATGCCCTCGACCTGCGGGAGTTCGCCGGGCTCCGCGCAGGAACTCCACGTCATGCCGTCGGGCAGACGGAACGAGGACGGCAGATCAAGGGTGCGCACCTTGCGGTAGCCGACGGTGCCACCCGCGCCCGGGCGGAGTTCGAGCAGGGCGAGGCGGGTCCGCTCTCGCCGGCTGACCAGAGCGTACGTACGTCCGGTGGCCTTGTCCGTCCAGGTGGCCAAGCCGTATGTGGTCCGCTGGTCGTTGATCTCGGCCTGGTCGGCGGAGAACACCGGAGTGGCGGCCGGGTCGGTGACGTCGGTCAGCGGGCCGTCCGGCTTCGACGGATCGATGCGGTAGATCCGCAGCCGGTCGCCGCCCCGGTCACTCACCACAGCCACGTCGGCCCGGCCGGTCGAGGTGCGCAGGCCGGTGACGAGGTCGACATTGTTGTAGCGTCCCGGTGCGTCGTCCAGCCCCGGCGGGCGCGGAGCGGGCAGCGACTGCACCAGGTGCGCGTCCAGATCGTAGACACGCAGCCCGCCCTCCTTGGCGGTCGCGACGACGAGGCTGCGCCCGGGGTCGGCGGCATTGCGCCAGATCGCAGGGTCGTCGGCATCCGAGTTGCCCCCCGCCTGGTCGTCGTAGAGCGCCGCGGTCTCACTGGTGGCGGTCACGACAGGCAGAACGGGCGCGCCCGCTCCTGCAGGAGATGCTCCGAGCAGAGTGACGAGCACGATGCCCGAGGCGAGGGCTGTGCCTCTTCGCTTGGTGCAGTGCCTCGTTGTCACAGGCGCTTCCTTAGCTGTCGGCGGTGGGCGGTCGGATCAAAGACATGCTCATGGTCCGAGGGACAGCTTGCGTACAGAGAACCGTGAACTGTCCATGGCATCACGGGAATTACCCCAACAGGTCGGCCGGAGTTCGCCCTAGAGTCGCCCGGCCGACCGAAGCCGCGATGGCCGCCACCTCAGGTGTGCTGAAAGTCGCCCCTCACCCACGCCGCGGGCGAGGGCGAAGGCGAAGCGAGGGCGGTCGGAGGATCCTCCGGAGGATTCATCACGCGTCACTGCCGGAAGCCGTGGCCGCCCAAGGAGGTGAAGTCATCGGCACTCTGGAGCCACCGATCACCACAGCGTGGGTCGTCCGCGTCATCGGGCGGGCTGCTCCACGGCGGCTCGGCCCGGCATGAAGATCAGGGCGACCAGTGCCAACCCGACCACGGCGCCGACGAGTTGCATCCCGATGAAGGCCGCGAGCGATCCGGGCGCGATGCCCGCGAAGGAGTCGGTGAAGGTGCGGCCGATGGTCACCGCCGGGTTTGCGAAGGAGGTGGAGGAGGTGAACCAGTAGGCGGCGCCGATGTAGGAGGCAACCGCGACAGGCGCGAAGCGCAGCCGGTCGGTACGGGCGAGGCCGAAGATCAGCAGGATCAGACCCGCGGTGGCGACGACCTCGCCTAGCAGCAGATGGCCGGCCGAGCGGTCGTGCGTGGACCACGTCACCGGCGGCGCGTCGAACATCGCGTTGGCGAGTACGGCTCCCGCGATCGCGCCGACGATCTGGGCGGGGACGTACACGGCGGCCTCCCGGGTGGTGACGCCCGCACCTCCGCGCCGGGCGGTCCACCAGTCGGCCAGCGTCACCGCCGGGTTGAAGTGCGCACCCGACACCGGGCCGAGCAGCACGATCAGCACCCCGAGTCCGAAGACCGTGGCCAGCGAGTTGGCCAGCAGCTGCACTCCCACGTCACGGGTCAGTTCGGTGGCCTGGATGCCGGAGCCCACCACGATCGCCACCAGGGCGGCGGTGCCGACCAGTTCGGCTGCGGCCCTGGAGGTCAGCGGTGTACGGGGCGGGGTGGCACCCGGTGCGGGCTGCGGCTCGCCGGCGGCGGCCATGACGGACTCCGCGGCGGACTCGTGGGTGGCGGTCAACAGTCACTCCTTGGAACGGCCGCGGCGAGCGACGGGAATCAGGGGCAGGCCCGCTTGTTGTCGACGGCGGCACGGGCGGACTCGGCCAGGTCGGCGAACTGGCCCGCGAGCCGGGCGATGACGTCGGCGCAGAGTTTGTAGTAGGTGAACCGTCCGCACGGCTCCGTCTCCACCACCCCGGCCTCTCGCAGCACTCTCAGGTGGTTGGAGAGGTTGGTCTGCTTCGCGCCGGTCTCCTCGATCAGGTGGGTGGTGCAGAGCGTCTCCTGGGCGAGCAGAGTGACGATCTTCAGGCGGAGCGGGTCGGACAGAACCCGCATCAGATCAGTGTCGACTGACGTCAGCATGCACTGATACTGTCACATCAGTCGAGGCTGATACCAGCTTGGACTGATCCCTGGGACCCGCATCCCCACACCTGTGGGGCCCACACCCCGAAGGGGATTGCCGTGGCTGCCTCCCCCTCCCCCACCGCCCGTCCTGCGCTCCGACCGCCGTAGTCCGCGGCATCCGCGGCATCCGCGGCATCCGCGGCATCCGCGACGAGATCGACGCCCACATCACCGGACTGCTCGACTCCCTGCCGCACGCCTGACCGGCCGGGCCCGACACCACCAGTGCTCCACTTGATCCGCTTCGCGAAGGAATGAACCGATGTCCTCGACTCCGCCGCTCGCCTCCGTGCTGTTCGTCTGTGTCCACAACGCAGGGCGTTCGCAGATGGCCGCCGGATTCCTCAACCACCTCGCGGGCGACCGGATCGAGGTCCGTTCCGCCGGCTCGATCCCGGGCAACCAGGTCAACCCGGCCGCGGTCGAGGCCATGAAGGAACTCGGCGTCGACATCTCCGACCAGAAGCCGAAGATCCTCACCACCGAGGCCGTCCAGGCGTCCGACTACGTCATCACCATGGGCTGCGGCGACGCCTGCCCGATCTTCCCCGGCAAGCACTATCTCGACTGGGCCCTCGAAGACCCGGCTGGCAAGGGCGTCGAGTCGGTGCGCCCCATCCGCGACGAGATCCGGACCCGTATCGAGGCCCTGATCGCCGAGATCGACGCGAAGCGCGAGGCGTGAGCACGGTGACCGCGACGAACGACGTACACGAGGTCCTCGTCATCGGCTCCGGCCCTGCCGGATACACCGCCGCTCTCTGCACCGCCCGCGACGAGCTCAAACCGCTGTCTTCGGCGGCGCCACATTCGTCGGCGGCGCACTGACCACGACCGCCGAGGTCGAGAACTTCCCCGGCTTTACCGAGGGCGTCGACGGGCCTGTCCTCATGGAGAACATGCGGGCCCAGGCCGAGAGGCTCGATGCAGAGATGGCCGACGACGACATCATCGAGGTCGATCTGACGGGGGACAGCAACTGCGACAGGGCTTCGAGCGGCGGGCCCTGACGGCAATGGGTGGCGATCGCCCAACTGCCCCACGATTTCCTCACGGGCCTGTCGGCAGAGGGATGCAATGAACTCCTGCCCCTTCTCACCGACGCAGCCAAAGCGTCCGGCGCCGATAGGGCAGCGCAACGTCTCAGCGCCTTCACAGGCAAGGCCCGGTGAAGATCACCGCACTGCGCTGGCTGCTCGACCCCGCCACCAGTCTCCTCGCCCTACGCCCGCGCGCACGAGAACGCGGACGCAGGTTCTACGAAGCCGCTGGGCGCCTGGCACGCGGCCCACGCCACCACGACGAAACGGGCTACCGCACACACGGTCACCACTCTGACAAACCCTGGACAGGGCCCAGATACCCCACCGTCGGCAAGGACGGGCGACCACTTCAGCAGTCGTTCGTGGCACCTGGCAGTCGGGGGCAGAGAGTTCGTCTCATGTTGTTGTCCTACGCAGAGCTCGGCCGATCTCAGAGACAGGGCCGCCTGAAGTGCGCTTGGATTGCCGAATGCTCAAGAAGGCACTCTCGGCCTTGATGCGCTTGTCGGACCTTATTTGGCTCTACGTTCAGGTCAGGATCAAGGGTCGCACCAAGCGGTGGCTGTTCCCAATCCCTCACAGATCACGAGGGAACTGGATAAGCAGAATCACATTGATAGCGGTCGCTATTGGCATTTACACCGCCCTACGGACCGGACTAGGGAGGGATTTTTCACATTGGATCGACGGCACGATCGGAGTAGACCTTAGAGGCCTCACTCCGGACGCAAAAGCGGCAGCCCAGGGTCAGCTCAGGCTGGCTGTCATCCAATCACTCGTTGCCGTGGGCGCCACTGTCGCTCTCATCTACACTGCTCGCACATACCGACTGACGGGGCGCGGCCAAGTAACAGATCGGTTCACTAAGGCGCTCGAACGCCTCAGTTCAGACAAACAATACGTGCGCATCGGTGGGATCCTCGCCCTGGAGCAGATTCTGCATGACGCTCCCGAGCAGAGTGAAGATGCTCAAACTGTGCTCCAGAACTATCTGCTGGAGCACACCCCGAAAGCAGGGGACGAGTGGGCAGAGACCCCCGAGCCTGGAGAGCCCATGGCACCTGAGGTGCAGACCGCCCTCAATACAGTTACCAAAGCATCCCGCCATGCCGTGTATCGCATTCGCCTGCCGGACCGCTCTCTAGTTTTGCTTGATTTCCGTGAACTTGACCTCATGAATGCCGACTTCAATAAATCGGACTTCCGAGGGGCTGACCTCGAGAAAGCCCATCTATGGGGACTACACATGGATTCCGCAGACCTCCGAACATGCGATAAGGAATGCCACACTCGTCGTGGCGTCAATGCGTAAAGCCCAACTCCAATACGCCCGTACAGATAATTCTTGTTTCGCCTACGCCTTCATGAAGGGAGCCACGTTCACGGACACAGGAGGAAGTTGGGCAACTCGGGGAGTCAATTTCCGTCACACCAATCTTCGAAGTGCACAGCTCGCAGGAATGGATTTCACTGACTGCGACTTCCGGCACGCCGACTTGGACGGATCGGATCTCCGGAAGGCATCGTTCAAGAACTGCCGTCTCGACAAGGCAGATCTACAGAACGCCAATCTCTGCGGCGCGGACCTTAGTGGAGCCAAGGGACTACGGAGCCACCAAGTGGCGTCGGCAAAGACAGATGAGGAAACGCGTCTTCCTGCCTATCTGTCCTAAAGCGTGTCGCACGGGGCTGTGCGCGGGCGGGCCAGAGCGTGCGAACGGGGCTGCCCGCTCATGACGCGAGGGCGAGGTTGTGCATGTGAGCGACGGCCTGGACCGCGCGATGGAGACCGTCGCCGTGTTGCCGACAGTCGCGGCGGATCTTGTAGTTCCGAACTTGGTCGTCACTCCGCCTCGGCACCTCAATGCCCCCGAGCGAGCGTTCGTTGGACGCGTCGTCGACCAACTCGATCACAACCACCAGCGCACATGGTTCGCAGCCGCGCTTCACTTCGTTGACAAGCACGAGGATCGACCTGGTGCCGTCGGCGTCGCACCAGGATTCGATGGACAATCCGGTCCCTGTGAGGCAGCCGTCGGTCTACGCCCAGCCGCCGCCTTGCGGCCACACCGGCCCACCGCGTTTGAGGCGTTCCAGAGCCTTCTCTGCTGATCGTCGATGTGTGTGGGACACATCGAGAACCTGATGCATGTCCGACACGACTCGTTCGAGTTGGCCGACAGCGTCACTCCACAGCCCGGCCTGCGCGGTGAAGAGTGCGAGCTGTTGCCGGGTCACCAGCGTGTGCGGATGCAGCGGTCCCAGCAGGCGCTCGCGATCACGCCGTAGCGAGTCGAGCACCTGCGCGGCCTCTTCTGGCCGCCCGGCGCGACCGGTGAAGTGGGCGAGTGCTCCACGGATGGCCAGTACGTGGGGTTCGTCTTTTCCCAAAGCCAGGGACGCGTCATGCAGTAGCTCACCCAGTTGCGTCGTTGCGGCCTGTACGTCACCTCCGAGGCCGGTGAACCAGGCGATGCTGCGCCGAGTGGCCAGTGTGTGGGGGTGGTCACGCCCCAGGAGCCGGATGTGGTCGACCAGGAGCGGTTTCAGTAAGCGCACCGCGTCGGCATGTTTACCGGCTTCGCCCGTGAAGTGTGCGTGCTGTCGTCGCGCCGACAATGTGTCGACGTGGTGGTGCCCGAGGATGGCTTCCGTTTCCCTGGCCAGAATCTCGAACTGGCTTGCTGCTTCGGCCTGATCGCCGCTCTCCCCAATGAAGTAGGCAATCTGGTGACGTACGGCGAAGACTTCCGAGAGCGTCGTACTGCCGATTTCCCTTCTGTGGGCGAGGATGACCCGTAGGGCGCTTACCGCTGCTCTCTGTTGTCCAGCGTCTCCCAGAGTTACAGCGAGAGCGAAGTCCGCTCCGGGGATTTCCTCCGACACAGCCCTACGCAGGGCTTGTTCGGCATGATTGAAGCGGGAATCACGATGTGCGGTAAGACCAAGATTGTAGGCCTCAATTGCGGTGACCCTAGGCATCACGAAATTCCACAGGTGATCTGGAATGGCCGCTTTCCGAGGGGAATCGAGAAGATAGTCAAAGACTGTGTAGCCCAGAGTTACGTCTCCAATGAGTAAGCTGGTTGTGGCATGCGTTGCTTGGCACGCCCATTCCAGAGCGTTTTCAAACGATTCCGGTTTCAGGCGGGCTCCACCACGTGCGTCCAGATACGGTTGGTGTAATTCCTCCAGCCAGGAGAGTGGGAGGTGTCTGCGTAGGCCCATTCCCCGGCAATCGACAGCTGCGGTCACCAGAGCCGCGCCTCGGGGATTGGCGCCAGGGCTCCAGGCATCCCGCCAGGCGTCAAGCAGTTCCGGGCCTGCGGCAAGGATCTCCGCCAGTCCGAATCGGTCACACGCGGTGAGCGCACTTGCTATGCGGGGATCCCCGGCATGCGCTTGGCCGCGAGCGCACTCGTCCAGCGTCCAATGGCGCTCGATGCGTATCGGTACGGCTAGTTGCACCACTGACCGCTCGGCACGCCATAGGTCGCGGTCGGCTCCCGTCAGCCGGCTTCCTTCCCTGGCGTTGTAGCGCCTGTGTTCCTCTGCACGCATGGTGGCGACCAGGACTGTGGAGCGCTCGGGTTCGCCGGTCATGCGGCGCACGGCCGCCTCCGTGAGACCGTCCGGGCCGAGGTAGTTCTCAAGGTCGTCGAGCCATACAACACATCGCTTGTGCGCCTGCACTGCTTGGAGGGCGGCAGGGATCGATGCCCGAGTAAGTGGCCTGACGAGAAAATACTCCGGCAGCGCGATGCGCGTGGCCTCGTAGGCCGATCGAGTTTTTCCCGCTGTGGATTCGCCAATGAGCAGAATAAAGCCGCCTCTAATCACGTGATCCCGAAGGGATTGATCAGAGTCTCGTTCGATGTATGGAGGTTGGCCGTCTGGATCGTCGCTTCGAGGAGAAGGCCCGACCGGATGAACCCCCAGCACTGTTGGGTCCGAAAAGTCCCTGACCCGCGGCAAGCCCTGATGTCGTGCATTCAGCAAGTGCTCCGGCCATGATGCACGGAGGGTCGTGGCGCGCGCAATCTCGGGCAGCAACTGATCTGCCATCCGACCGGAAACCGCCACCACCGCCACCCCGATACTCGCTGCGAAGGCGCTCGGGAGCCATATATTGGAAAGCCCGGCAGCGACCGCTCCGCAGACAACGGCTGCCGAGTAAACCAGCCAACCACGCGGCAGTTGCTGTCCCTCGCCTAATCGCGTGACCATCCTTGCTGAAACCATTGACCCCCCTGAAACGCCCGCATTCTTCCATCCACTGAGCCCATGTCCAGGTTGAGCTCGAACCGAATTCGGCTCGGCCAGTTCGTTCCTGTGACTCTCGAAGGCTCGATTGGGTACTGTGAATTGCTGCCGCACTTCAGTATCGGCGAGTCGGAGCACCCTTCACGGGCCCACATCGCTTCAAATATCAATGTGACTCCCGGAACTCGTGCCACTGTGGCGAGCAGATTACCCACGAGACCTCAACCGTGACGCATATCCAGATTGATCCATCTGCAGCGTCGTTGACTATGTCCTTCCGTCACTGCTCAGGACACCACAACGAGCTCTCATTCGGAGCATGAACGGCAGATTTGACGGTTGACTTACAGACATCGAGTCGATCAGGTCATAACGGGACTGGTCCGGGATGGTCATCCCACCTCACTTTGAGGCGCGGTGAAAAACGAGGACCTCGCGTGCATTCCGGATGCCATCACTGGTCCGGGGTCGCTCGCGGGCCAGGGAGTGTTCGAACCGCACCACCTTTCCGGTAGTCAGAAGTCCGTGCGGTCGCCGCGAAGTACGGAGACCCGGACGAACTCCTGCGCGAGGACTGGATCCCGGCGGTTCCGGCCTGAACCTGCCCGGTGACTACGACAGGGACTACCCATCCGATTCCGCTGGACTTCACCCTGACGGAACTGGACATCTGCAGGAAGTGGCATCCGTTGTTCATGCGCATGATCGGCGCCGACCAGGACACCGAGTCATGTACTGCGGAAGGGGCAGCGGTGAGTCCGTTCGCGCCCACGTCCGTGTGGGTCCGGAGGCCGTGGAGGTGCGCGCACCTTGATCAGGGCCGCTCCGCGCAGGGAGGGCCGAGTCCAGCCAAGGAGCGGGGAGCGTGAGCCGGGCCCGGGAATCAGTCGGCCGGTCGGTCGCAGGCTGGTCGGCGACCGGCCTTCCGAGAGGCGGCGATCAGGCGGTCGTCGTCGAAAGAGCCGTCGCCTCGTCGCAGCCGCAGCTCGCCCGGCGGACCACACCGACCGGCAGCATCAGCGAGACGGGCTCCTCCGGACGCTGTCCGGTCAGCCGCCGTACGAGCAGGTCGACGGCCTCCTCCCCCATGCGCACCATCGGCTGGCGCACGGTGGTCAGGGCGGGGCGCACCAGGCGGCTCAACGGAATGCCGTCGAAGCCGGTCACCACTACGTCGTCGGGCACGCGTACACCACGGCGTTCGAGCGCCTGGAGCGCGCCCACCGCCATCTGGTCGTTGGCGAACACGAACGCCTCGGGCCGGTCGCCGTCTCCCTCGCACAGCAGGTCAGCGGCGCGGGCGCCTTCGGCCTGGGTCATCATCGGCATGCGCAGTGCCGGCGCGGCGGCGGTCTCGATCCCGGCCTCGCGGCAGGCCCGGCGGAATCCGCGGAAACGCGCCTCGACGTCCGGGGACTCGTCGACGAGTCCCACGTAGGCGAGGCGGCGCAGCCCGTGGTCGTGGACGAGGTGGCGGGTCAGCTCGTACTGGCCGTCCTCGTTGGCGACCTCCACGTGGTCGAGGTGGTCGAGCGAGGGGTCCTGCGCGCGAGGACCGGCCAGCATCACCACCGGTCGCCGCCGGGAGATCGCTTCGAGCTCCTCGGTCGGCACCGTGCGGGCCATCACCGCGAAGCCGTCCACTCGGCCGGCCACCTGGGCCACGAGGTTCTCCGGGCCACCTTCGAGGGAGGCGGCGATCAGCAGCGCGTATCCGTGCCGACGGGCCGCGCGTTCCATACCCCGGATGATCTGGTCCGAGTAGAGCATCGCGGCATCGTCGTCCTCGGCACCGAGCGTGTCCGGGTCGGAATAGTCCGGGAAGCACAGACCGAGGACGCCGGTCGAACGGCTGGCGAGACCGCGGGCGTTGCCGCTCGGCACGTATCCCAGTTCTCCCGCCGCGGCCAGCACCCGTTCCCGGGTGGCGGCGCGCACGGAGTCGGGGCTGCGGTACACCCTCGAAACCGTGGCGATGGATACGCCGGAGCGTTCGGCCACGTCGTACACCGTGGGGATCGCGTTCACGATGCGGTGCCGTTCATGGGTCGGGCCCCCGTCTCTCCTGATGCATGCATGTAGATGAAAGCGCATTCACCCTAGGGTGGGGCAGGTCTGTGAGGCAACCGGGGGCTCCGAGCCGAGGGGGTCGCTGCTGCGGAGGTGGGGGCTTCTCCCCCACGCAGCAAGCCACCCTCGATCGTGTCCAAGAACTCCTCACGGAATGGGGCGCCCTTCGGTTCTCGCGCGGCAGGGCGAGGCGAGCACGAAGGAAGTCGGGCCGCCGTGAACATGACGCTCCTTCAAGGTGCGAACACCGCGCGGTCTGGCGCGGTCCCGTGCTTGAGGTCCGGCGCGCGGCCCGCTGGAGGATCCGGCGGGCCGTCCGTCAGGTCAGCTCAGGCCAGTAGCCGCGCGAGTTCGGCCACTTCCGTCTCCGGGTCCACAACGGGCTGGATCACGAGTTCGTCGACCCCCGACTTCTCCAGCACGTTGATCCGCTCTGTGATCTCGTCCCTGGTGCCGACCAGGCCGAACCTGTCCACCAGGGAAGGCACGATGAGCTCGCGGTCCTCGGGGGACAGTCGGCCGAGGTAGTTGTGGTAGAGCGTGTGGTGACGGTTGGGGTGGGTGGGTGTGGTCCCGCGCAACTGGAGCAGGCGGTCGACGGCTGCGGCCTCCTTCTGGGGGAGGACCGCGCGGAAGGCGGGGTTCTCCACACCGAGGATCAGTGCGCTCAGCGCGATGTGCCCCATCGAGTCCTTGACCAGGTCGCCGTAGCGGTCTTCGCCGTCGGCGAGGACATGCAGGGAGGACATGAGATACGAACGTGTCTTCTCGGTCTTCTCGGTGCTGCCCGCGGCCTGTGCCGCAGCCCGCCGGGCCGGGCTGAGGGCGGACCAGGCCGCAGGGTCGTGCATCCCGAAAGAGATCACTCCCGCACCGAGACGGCCGGCGACGGCGGCTGCCTTCGGACCGAACGCCGCCACGACGAACTCCACGGGATCCTCGGTGTTGACGTACGGGCCGGCGTGCAGGAATCGCACCCTGCTCGACCGGGTTCCCTCTCGGTACTCCGACTCGCGTCCTGCGGTCAGATCCCGCAGGGCGGCCGTGAAGGACTCCAGCTCCGCCATCCTCGTGGGCCGCATGCCGAGAGTACGGCGGGAGGTGTTGCCGGTGCCGACCCCGCAGATCATACGGCCGGGGGCGAGGGCGTTGAGGCTGCCGAGGGCCGCCGCGGCGGCGGGGGCGGAGCGCAGTGCCGGCGAGGTGACACCGATGCCGAGCCTGATCCGGTGGGTGGCCTTGGCACAGAGCGCGAGCGAGACGAACGGATCGCCGTGAACCATCGGCGTGTCATACACCCAGAAACTGCTGAAACCGAGCTCCTCCGCGCGGGCGGCCAGGTGTTCCACACCCGGCCCTGCTGGCATGACGATGCCGGTCCGCATGGCATTCCTCCTCTCCGTCGTCCGGGCAGAACCTCACCACCGCGGGCACATACATCGAGATGACTACCCGCCACGGTGCGTTCGGGAAGCCGCTGGCTCTGACTTTTCCGAAGGCCGAGAACGGCTTGCACAATGAGGTGTATCGCCCCTGACAGCCGTGCCTGATTGGCGAGTTGGATTCAGCTGGTGTCGGATCCGCCGGCGCGCTGCCTGGGGACCGCGCCATGCGCGCGCTACTCCGCGACCGCCCCCGCCGCTCCGGCCGTCATTCCTGCTGCGGTTTGCTCATGCCCGCGCGGTAGGTACCGGGGGTGGCGCCTACCGTCTGGGCGAAGGTTTGGACGAAGGCGCTGGTTGTCGCCCATCCGCAGGCGTGGGCGGTGTCGGTGACGGTGGCGCCCTCGGCGAGCATGACCATCGCGGTGAAGATCCGGACACGGGTGCGCCACTGAGGGAATGTCATGCCGAACTCGTCGCGGTAGAGCCGGGAGAGGGTGCGCTCGCTGGTGTGCACGCGTCCGGCGAGCTGGGCGAGGGTGCAGGGCTGGTGCAGGTCTTCTTCGACGAGGCGGCAGGCGTCGGCCAGTCGTCGGTCGCGGGCTGCGGGCAGGACAACGGGTTGGGCTGTCACGCGGCGTAGTCGGTCGCGCAGCACTGCCTCGATGTGCCGGGTCTCGGTCTGCGTGAGGGTGGTACTGGTGAGCGCGATGAGCAGTTCGCGCACCAGAGGGTCGACGGCGATGACCGTGGGGCGTTCGGCGTCGAGCAGGGGTGTCCTGCCGTGGGCGGGGAAGCCGATGGTGTGGAAGCGAGTCCGGCCGTGGAAGCGGTGTTCGTGCCAGGTGTTCGCCGGAATCCACACGGCGCGGTCGTTGGAGGCGATCCAGGAGCCGTGTTCCGTGGTGATCGCGAGCACGCCCGAGCTGACGTAGATCAGCTGGTGGTCGTCGTGGCGGTGCCGGTCGATGGTCTCGCCGCCGCCGAGGAACCGGGTGACGGTCGGCGCGACAGGCTCGTGGCGGATCTGCGACATGGATAGGCAGAATACGGGAAGCGCGCCCGGGGTGTTCCTGTCCATCGTGAGTGTGTGACAACGATCCAGGAAACGAGTACTCCCCGTGAGGCGGGTGGTCCGACCGGACACTGGCGCCGGATGCGGATTTGGGCCGGCGCCCATGCCGTCGACGACTTCTACCAGGGCCTCGTACCCGCCGCAGTGCCCTACTTCGTGCTGCAGCGCGACTTCAGCTACGTGCAGGCTTCGGGGCTGGCCCTTGCCGCGACGCTCGGCAGCGCGTTGCCGCAGGTGCCGATCGGGCTTCTCGCCGACCGGTTCCGGCTGCGCTGGATGTCGCCGCTGGGGGTCAGCCTGGCGGGTATCGGGGCAGGCCTGTCCGGACTGACGCCCTCCTACCCGCTGGTCTTCGCCCTCCTGCTGATGGCGGGTGTCGGTGTCGCGATGTTCCATCCGCCCGCGGGGCGCGACGCGCGCCGTGCGGCCGGGGGCAGTGCCACCGCGATGAGCTACTTCGCCGCGGGCGGCAGCGTGGGTTTCTTCGTCGCCCCGGCGCTGGTCACACCGGCCCTGGACAGCCTCGGGATGGGCGCGACCGCGCTTTTCATCCCGCCTGCCGTCCTGATGGGCTTCGTCCTGCTGCGCCACCACAACCGCACGTCCGATACGGCGGTCAAGAAGGGGCAGCGCCAGGGCAAGGACCGGCCCGGCCGGTTCGCAGCCCTGACCGCCGTCGAGGTCGTGCGGTCCACCATCTCGACCGGCCTGAACACCTTCATCTCGCTGTACTGGATCCGCCACCTGGAAGCGAGCAGCGGCCTTGGTGGTCTCGCCCTGACACTTGCACTCGGCGGCGGTGTGGCCGGCACGCTGCTCGGCGGGCGGCTGGCAGACCACTTCGGCATGGTGCGCACCGTACAGATCGGCAACGCGGCCATGCTGCCTGCCCTGTGGCTCATGCTGATCTGCGACGACAAATACGTCGCGCTGCCGCTTGCGCTGCTGGTCGGCCTGATCTCGAACATCCCGTTCGCCGTCCTCATCAAGCTCGGCCAGGACTATTTGCCCAGTCGGCCCGGGACCGCTGCCGGCGTCACTCTCGGCCTCGCGATGAGCGCCGGCGGACTGTTCATGCCGCTACTGGGCATCATCGCGACCCACTATGGTCCCCGAGGCGCACTCGCGGTACTCGCCACCGTGCCGGTGCTCGCGATGCTGCTCTCCGCCTTCTTGCGCGAACCGGTCCAGGACGAACCGGTGCCCGCCGAGGACACACCCCTCACCGCCCCCTGACGTTCCGATCAGACGCACGCTGTTGCACCCCGCCCCGGTGCGCGAGCAGCCGTGCACCCGACGAGCTGCGCAGCGACGACCACGCCACGACGAACGAGAGGTCGGCCGGTCTCCTCGACCGCCTCGCCGCAGACTTCGCACCTCGACAGCACAGGCGCCGACTGGTCCCGACGGCCTATGGCGAACCGTCGGGACCGGCCGCCCTCGTTGCGGCTCCGTCCCGGGTTGGAGGAGATCCGGCCAATTCAACGCGTCGGGAGCGACGCGGTGGCGCTCGTGGGCCTGGCAGGCCAGTCGGTGCCGCCGGTATCCAGCGCCCTGGCCTTCCGCTTCGCGGGCAACGCCCCGACCATCGCCTACGCCCTGTCCGCCTCGGCCGTCAATGTGGCATCGCCCTCAGCGCTCGAACCCTCACAGACCACTGAAGAGGCCACAGCCCGACCCGCCCTCATCCAGTACCTGTATCTGCTGAGCCGGTCGCGCTTCCGGAGGGGTCGGGGCACGCTGGAACCAGCACTCGTGATTCACGGGGCCGCCCGGAGCGGGGGCGAGCCGGCGGACGGTGCGCGGGAACGGGAGCACGGGACGAGGTGACCACGCATGCGCCACGGGGTCGTGCCACCGTTGCTGCAGGTTTCCCGCAGCCCTCGTAACCCTTACGATGCTCGCGGCCTTCGCGTTCCTCTCAGCACTCGTCACCCTCTCGCACTGGAGCGGAGCGCGGGACATGCCCCGCCATTCGGACCCGTCTGAGCCGTCTGAGCCCTCTGAGCCGTCCGGCTCAACGGGGCATTCGGACTCTGCGGGGGCGGAGCATTCCGGGCACCCCAGCCGACCGGGCAGATGCAGAAGCACTGGCAGGGCCAAGAGCCGGACGCACCTCCCAAGCCGCAAGCACCGTTCGGCGGAACTAGGGCACTTCCTCCACGACCGGGGCACGCACGTATGGCGGCGCGGCAAAGAAGTGGAGCTGATGCACCGGGCCATGGGCTTCGCGGCGCTGGGACTGGTGACGCTCGCCCCGCTGCTGATCGTGGTCGCGGCGGCCCTCCCGATCCAGGAACGCGGCTTCGCCCTGTGGATCGTCGACGGCATGGGGCTGTCCGGACGCCCCGCCGACGCCGTACAGGACGTATTCGCCGCACCCGGCAAAGTCCTGAGCACGACCAGCGTCCTGAGTGTGGTGCTGCTCGCGCTCTTCGGCGTGACGTTCGCGGGCAGTGTCCAGACCGGGTACGAAAAGGTGTGGGACCTGCCGGCCGGGCGCTGGCACACCGTATGGCGACGCGTGGTGTGGCTCGTCGCTCTGACGGCCTACCTCTTCGCCGAAGCGCAGAGCGTGGCCGTCCTGGGGTCGGGAACCCTGCGCTCATCGGGCCGGATCGGGCTGTCCGCGCTGCTCGGCTGGCTCTTTTTCTGGTGGGGGCAGCGTTTCCTGCTGGGCGGCCGCATCCCCTGGCGCGCTCTCCTGCCGGGCGCCATCGCCACGGTGGTGGGCCTGGGCGGCCTGCGCCTGTTCTCCTCCCTGGTCTTCTCCCCGCTCATCGTGAGCAACGCGGTCTCGTACGGTTCCGTCGGCACCGTACTGATCGTGACGTCCTGGCTCATCGGCGTCGGCTTCGTCGTCTTCGGCGGCGCCCTGCTCGGCCGCTACTGGTACGTCCACGAACCGCACCATGTTCCGCACCCCCATCCCCACCGTTCTCGCAACGGCTCCCGCTCCCGCTCACGGAAACGCTGAGGCTCCGAAGCTCTCGTCGGCCTGGACGAGGCAGCCCACCTGCCCGACGGATTCGTAGCGAAGTCAGAGGGCAAGCCGTTGGCACACCGCTGGAACACCTACCCAGCGGCCGTCGCCGCGTCGGCAACCTCGCGGTCGGCTGGTTCCGCGGCGCCAGTCGGCGTGCGGTAGGCGCGGAGGGGAGCATTGGCCGCGGCCACGGCGGCAATCGCCAGGACGGCGGACAGGCCGCCGGCGACGAGGGAGAAGGAGGCGGAGGTGGCCGACGCCAGCAGGCCGCCTCGGAAGTTGCCGAGTTCGGGGGCCGCGACACCGATGACGTGTTCCACGGAGGAAACTCGTCCCCGGTACGCATCCGGGGTCTCCAACTGGACCAGATCGCTGCGGGTAACCACGGACACCGTGTCGGCGGCGCCCGCCACGGCCAGGCAGCCGAGCGCCAGCCACAGCGGCCCGGCCAGGCCGAAGCAGGCCAGCGCCACGCCCCAGACGCCGGCCGCGGTCAACTGGACCAGGCCGCCACGGCGCCAGCGCGTCACCGTGCCGGACAGCAGACCGGCTGTGATCCCGCCGACCGCGACGGCCGAGAGGAACAGGCCGAGGGTCTGCGGGTTGCCGTCGAAGCGGATTTCGTTGACCAGCGGGAAGAGTGCGATGGGCATGGCGAGCAACGTCGCGGATAGGTCGGCGGCCATCGAGCCCCACAGCGTCGGACGGCGCAGAACGATCCCCCAGCCGCCGCGTTCCGGTCGGCGCCTGCCGCCCTTCGCGTCGACGCCCTCCGGTTTCATGGCCGGGAGGCGGATCACCGCGAGCATCGAGACCGCGACGGTCATGGCTTGTGCGGCGTACGCGGCCGGGAAGCCCCAGCGGGCGATGATCAGCCCGGCCAGCGCGGGCCCGGCCAGCATCGCCGCCTGGAAGGAGACGTTGGTCAGCGCGAGACCGGCCGCGACCTGGTCGGAGGAGAGCAGCCTAACCGGGAACGTACGCCGGGCAGGGGCGCCGAGCGCGCCACAGGCGGTCCCCATCGCGACCAGGGCGAGCAGCAGCGGCACGCTTCGGTTGTCCGCCAGAGCCTGGGCCAACAACCCCGCGGCGGCCAGCAGTTGGCCCGCGGCGGTGGCCCGCACCACGGCACGGCGGTCGACGGAATCGGCCAACGTGCCGCCGAGCAGCCCGAACAGCACCATCGGCAGGCCGGTGGCGAGCCCGATGGCGCCGGTGCCCACCGGGCTGCCGGTCAGGTCCCACACCTGGGCCAGCACCGCCACGGTGGCTATCTGCCCGCCGAGTTGGGAGGCCGAGGAGCCGATCCACAGGTCGCGGAACGGTCGACTGCTTCGCAGCGGACGGGTGTCGAGGAACCGGACGCGCCGGCTCATCCCGCTGGCTCGACGAGGTGCTGGAGGATCCGCTGCCGCATGGACCGGTGCTCCAGCGCCCGGCGCACCTCCTCGACAACGGTGGTCAGCGCGTACGGGATCTCTGCGTCCAGCTCAGCGACCGTCGCGTGCGTGGCGCGCCACTCGGCCTCCAGGAACGGCACCAGCGACCGGCCGCGCTCGGTCAGGTCGATCCGCCGGGTCCGGGCGTCGGGACCCGGCTCGGAGGTGACCAGATCCTCCTTGCGCATGGCGGCGATGGTCTGGCTGATCGCGGAGTGCGAGCGGTCCAAGGACTGTGCGAGCTCGCGGATGGTCAGTGGGCCGGTGTGGGCAAGCCGGATCAGCGGATAGGCGAACCGCGGCCGCACCCCCTCGATGCCACGCTCGACGTAGACCTGCTCGATCTCGGCGTCCATGGCGGCCAGCAGCTTGTGCAGCGACTGCCAGGGATCGGGCAGCGCCGTGGGATCAGAATATGTCACAGCGCTAATATAACAGCGCTGCGATAATCGAGGCAGGCCTTCACCTGAGCCTTGAGTTGCAGCGGCCACGGGGCTTGGCAAAGCAGGACGACGGCGCCCCGCCCCCGAACTCCTCGACCGCGCGCACCACTTCGACCGCCTCGGCGAGTTGCCCGCCGACCACGGCCGCCTGATTCAGGTCCCGGTTCAGCGCGTCGACTCAGGAGAGGCCATCCCGTGGTCGAGAGCCGGCACGTGCACGTCGCCACCACCGGAGTCGGTGGTAAGGCCCGTGCACCGCCGGTGACCAGTCTGTGACGGTTGACGATGAGGGCTCGCCCGAAGATCCACTCGGCCCTAGCTTGGAGGTTCCGGGCCGGGTACGGCAACGACCCGGCCGTTCGACAATCATGGGGGTATGTGCCTGATGGCACGTCACTTCAAGAGCGTTTCCATAGTGTTCGCGACCACGTCCCTGGCCTTCGGAGGCGCACTCGTCGTCGGACCTGCCGCCCAGGCGAACACTCAGCACTGCAGCAACAGCGGGCCGTTGCTCCTGGAGCTCGACACGTCGGGCGAGAACATCGACATCGAGTACTCGTTCTGCGTCGACAAGTCGGAGGGCGGCAAGTTCCGCGGGCACGGCTACGGCAAGGTCGACGACGGAGGCGGCCAGCGCAAGGTCGAGGCCTTCAAGATCGAGGCCCGGCTCGAGAAGGGCGACCGCACCGTCACGAAGCGCACCTGCGACTTCACGAACCAGGTCAACAGCACGGATGGCGTGAACACCGACTGCACGTCCCCGTGGAAGGCGGCCTCGGGCGGCCACACCGGTGACGGACGGATCTACGTCGACATCGACAACGACGGCGCAGGCAGCACGTGGTACGGCGTCCCGGGCTCGACCGGCCTGTCCTGACCCGGTGTCCCTGACCTGTCGTCAGGCCCGGTTTCCACGCGCACCGCGTACGCCCGCGCGACCGGACCGACGGAGCCGACGGAGCCCACGGAGCCCACGGAGCACTGAACCGCGCTTCGCCCGGGCCCGGTGTCCACAAGGTCTTGGGCGGCCCGGCCGGGTGCTTCGATCCCAACACGCGGGTCTCCAAAGGGAGTTGTCAGCAGTGCCTGGAGCACCGCGGGCTAGCCTTCGGCGCCCCGGACCACCGTGAGAATGTCTGACGCGGTCTGCCTGTGCCGGTACGGGGCCAGGAACGCGGTGAGCGCGGCCAACATCGCCTCTGGGACTTCCTCGGCTGGGTAGTGGCCACACTCCGGGAGGACAAGGCTCTCCACGTCGTCGGCGGCGAGCTTCATCGTCTCGCTGACCGATGTGCCCATGTTCTCCGCTCCCCCGATCGCCAGGACGGGGAGCGACAGCCGTCGGGTCCGGCGCTGCTGGTTCTGCGCGATGGTCGCATCGAGTGCGCGGTAGAACTCGAAGCTGGCTCGCAGCGCTTCCGGGTCGGCAGCAAGGGTGTCGACGTAGTGCTGGACGGCGTAGTCGGGCAGCGGCTTCGCGGATTTCGTGGCGAACTGGCGACCGAAGTAGAGATGCTCCCGTCCGCTGACCAATTGCTCGTTGACGTCTGTGAGGCGGTTGAAGGCGAAGCGCCAGAGGCGGTCGTTGGCCTCCTGGCTGCCGAAGAGAGGCGGTGAAGGAGACAGTCCCGGAATCGCGGCCTCGGCGACGACCAGGCGGTCGAGCCGGTCAGGGTGGTCCGCGGCCAGGGCGTAGCCGGTCCGCATTCCGACGTCGTGACCGACCATGGCGAAGTGCTGATGCCCGAGCGAGTCCATCAGCGCCACCATGTCGCGTGCGAGCGTGCCGGTGTCGTACCCGTCCAGAGGCTTGTCGGACAGCCCGACACCACGTGGATCGACCGCGACGACCTGGAAGTCCTGAGCCAGGGACGGCATCAGGAGACGCCAGGCGTACCAGGTCTGGGGCCGGCCGGCCAACAGCAGTAGCGGAGGGCCCTCACCGCCGGTGACGGCGTGCAGGCGCAGTTCACCGGTGTCGACGTACCGGCTGGTGAAGGTTTCGGCGAATCGGGCCGGGAGGTTCGGCACCTGAGAGACGGAACCGGGGCCTTCGGGCTTGGGAAGGTGGGTGCACAGGTGAGTGGGCAGCGGGCTCATGACCATCCTTTGTCGTGGGGCTTGCAGGACTTGACGAGGTTTCGTGGAGCGGGCAGGGCAGGAGGAGGGGCGGAGTCGCTCCAGTGCGGTGGTCGCTCAGGCAGGGGCGGCAGTGCGGCGGCTCAGCGCGTTCGCGAGGGGCGTCGCAGCGACGGCGACGGCGACGGCGAGGATCAGGGTGGCGACGTCCTGGTTGATGGTCTGGTCGAGGAGCTCCAGTGCCAGCGTGGGCACGAGCGTGCCGGTGTAGGCGAACAAGAAGTACGTGGAGAGGAGATCCGCCCTGCGCCGCGGGTCGGCGAGCCGCTGGGTCACCCCGACGCCTCGACGGAAGGCCAGGCCGATGCCGGTACCCGCGAGCAGAGTTCCGGCGGCGAACGTAGGCAATGACCGTGTCCGCAGCCCGGCCTCGAACACCGCGACCCCCGCCACGAGGAATGCCGGCGCCGGCCAGCGCCCGGACACCCACCGCTCCGGGGCAGCCACTTGCGCGATCAGGGCGACGATGAAGAGCAGCCCGACCTCCGCGCCAACAGCCGCGACGTTGTGGACGTGCAACTGTTCCCGGAGGAAGGACGGCACCAACGACGAGAACAGGCCGCTGACCGCGAACGCGGCAAGGACGGCTGTGCCGGCCCGCAGGAACTCGGTCCGCCGCTCACGTCGGCCGGGAACGGTCGGGCGGCGCACGGACACAGCAAGGCGCCGCCGGGCCGTGACGGTCTCCGGGGTGACGATGACGGCCAGGAACGCCGGTACCAGGCCGGCGAGGTAGACCCAGAAGACCAGGTGTGCGGGGTCCACCCCGTACTGCGCGAACAGACCGGCGGCAACGGTACCCAGCCCCAGCCCGCCCATGTTCGCCGCCGTGGAGACCGTCGACACCCGCCGGGTGTTCTTGGCTCCGGCGAGTTCACCCAGCGCGGCGGTCCCCGTGGCGGTGAAGACACCGGTACCCAGGCCGCAGAGGAACCGTGCCGCCAGCAGGGTTCCGACATCGTCGGCGAGGAGGAACAGCGCCGTGCTCGTGGCCGCGGCAAGCACCGCGGCAGCCAGGAGGGGACGCCGGCCCACGCGGTCGGACAGCGACGCGAACACCATCAGCGCGAGCATGGTGCCCAAGGCATAGACGGCGAATATCAGCGTCGTGGTGAAGCATCTGCGGCGCCCACAGCGCGTACAGCGGAATCGGCAGCGTCCCACCCAGCATGACCAGGGTGTACACCGCGGCCACGAGCCAGAATCCGGCACACAGTCGGCGCCCGTTGACGTGTGGACCCGCCTGTACGCGGACGTCTGGGGTGATGTCGTCGATCATCGTGCGGCCTTTCGAGTGCGAGAACCACTGACCGCAACGCCAACCATGTTGGACCGATCGGTCAAAGATAATTTGACCGATCGGTCCAAGATGCGGGTAGGCTCACAGCAGGAACACGAAACGGACAACAGGAACACGAATCGGGAGGTGCACGCTGTGTCCGGCAGGAAGCAGTTCGACATCAGTGCGGCCCTGGACCAGGCCATGCGGGTGTTCTGGCAGCGCGGGTACGCGGACGCCTCACTCGATGCCCTCGGTTCGGCTACCGGCCTCGGCCGCGGCTCCCTCTACGGCGCCTTCGGCAACAAGGAGGCCCTGTTCGGCAAGTGCCTCGACCGCTATGCGTCGATCTACGGCGCACAGTACGAGCAGGCACTCGCGGCACACCCCGGCAACCCGGTGCGCGCCGTCGAGGCATTCTTCGATGTGGTCCTGGGCCGTATCGCCGACCCGTCGGTCCCCGTGGGGTGCCTCATCGCCCAGTCCGCCGCGCAGTCACTGACTTTGAAGGAGGAGAACAGCAGTCAGGTGCGTGGCCTGCTCGACGTGCAGCGCCAACGAGTGCGCGCGGCGCTGGCGGACTCCTCGGCCGACGCCCGTACCCTCGACGAGCTCGCCACGTTCGTCGTCGCCGTCAACCAGTCGCTGGCCGTCCTGAGCCGTGCCGGCACCTCGGACGCCGAGCTGCGCTCCGTGGCCCGGCTCGCCTGCACAACGGTGGCGGACACCCTCGCCCGAGCAGCATCCGAGGACGTCACCCAGAACTGACGGGCACCGGGTCCGCCAGACCCCGCAAGTCAGTGGCTTTGGGCCCGAGTTGGCGATCGTTCGGCCATGATCTGTCATGGTGAATGACGCCGTCCTGGCGCTGCGAGGTGATTTGGGCACGGAATCCCCAGGACGCAGGTCGCTGACGATGAGGTGGGAGAAGCGTGTGATCGTCTGGGTGAACGGTGCGTTCGGCAGCGGGAAGAGCACGCTGGTGGATGAACTGCGTCCGCGTTGGCCTGAGGCGCTGGTCTGTGACCCGGAGATGATCGGGTATGTGCTGCGCGAGATCGTCGAGGTGCCGACCGGCGATTTCCAGGATCTGCGACTGTGGCGGCGGCAGGTCGCTGACCTGGCCGTGGGTCTGGTCCAGGAGTATCAGCGCCCGGTCCTGGTGCCCATGACGCTGGTCGATCCCGGGTATGTCGGCGAGATCTTCGGCGCACTCAAGGACGCGGGCATCGTCACCCACCACTTCTTTCTCAAAATCCCGCCGGAAGTCCTGGTGAAGCGGATCGACGGACGGAGCTTCACCCCCGACGATCCCGCCAAGGACGAACGGGTCCGGCAGTGGTGCAAAGACAGGATCGAGCCGTGCACGACCGCGGCCGACACCTTGCCCGGCGACACCGTGTTCCTGGACGGCGAGCTGACCCCGCAGGAACTGGCCGAGAGCGTGCTTGCCCGCGTCAACGCCGGCCCGACATCCCACGTTCAGGGCGAGCTCTCCGCGTCCTCGGCGTGTCGATCGGTCTCGCCCGGAGTCGCAGGGCGGAAGCGCTCGTAGCAGTCGTAATTGCGTTGAGCGATGATCTTTCCGTCGCGGAATTCGAGGAACGCCGCGATGTGGGCGCGCAGGACCTGCCCTGCGGTCAGGTCGCCGAGGGACACGGCCAGCGTCCCGGACCACGTGACCTCCAGGGCGACTTGCCCGTCGGCGGCGACCGCGTTGATCACCTCGAAGTGCTGGTCGGCGAGCAGTTGCCGTCCCTGCTGTGCGGCGGCGATCAGGTCCGGCAGAGGGCGGACGCTGCCGTCCGGGAAGAGGGCGTTGGGCAGCTGCGTGTGGACCGCGTCCGGGTCGAAGAAGGTGGCGAGTTCCTCGCCTACAGCGAAGCGGGAAACCGCCTGGTGATAGCGGACCGCTGTGCGGACGTTGGGGTGCTCGCTGAGCTCCGACATACCAACAACCATAGTTTCACAACCAAGGTTGTCAAATGGCAGAGTGGACCCATGCAACAGCCACTCGACCCGCACGACCTCGACACCGGCACCCTCACCCTGTTCGTGGGCTTCGCCGCCACCTCCGCCGTCCAGGCGGAACTCGCCACCAACGGCTTCCCCGACCTGCGGATGTCCCACGGCTACGTCTTCCAGCACCTCCTCCATGCCCGGCCCACCATCGGTGACCTCGCCGAGAAGCTCGACATGACCCAGCAGGGCGCCTCGAAAGCAGTCGCCGAACTCGAGCGCCTCGGCTACACCGAACGCGTCCCGGACCCCCACGACGCCCGCATCCGCCGCGTCACGCTCACCTCCCGCGGCCACGAAGCCGTCGCCACGGCCCGCGATGCCCGGGCGGCGCTGGAGGAACGACTCCGGCAGCGCTTCGGCACCGCGGCCCTCGACGCCGCCCGCACACTGCTGGCCGACCTTCTCGACGACCTCGGAGGCACTGCCGCCATCCAGCGCCGCGAGGTCAGGCCACCTCGATAGAGCCGAGCCCGAGGAACGGTACCGCTCAACAGACAGGCACCCAGAGCGTGTTGGGCCGGAGCGCGTTTCCTCGGCGCGGGATCCCAGCGCGAACCATGCACAACCATTCGGATGCCCCGCGTGTCACACCAGGCAGGAGCAAACGCCTGCAAGAAGCACAAGGGGGAAATATGAGATTCAACCGTTCCGTCCTGACCGGCGCCGCTTTGGCAGCCCTGTCGGTGGGGGCCACCACCGCGTTGGCGGCGCCCGCCTCCGCCGCACCCAACACCACACCGCAGAAGGTCTGCGGAAGCAGCTACAAGACCGTGAACTCGGCGCCCGTCGGCTCGTTGGGCACCGTCTACCTGACGTACAACTCGTCGAACGGCGAGAACTGCGTCGCGACGATCCGCAAGAACCCCGGCACCGCGGTGGACATGTCCACCTGGATCTACGTCCCCGACACCGACGAAGGTGCGGAGGACTACGGGCGGTACACGTCGTACGCGGGTCCGGCCTACGTGTACGGCAAGGCCCACTGCGTCGACTGGGGCGGCCACATCAACAACGTGTACGTGCAGATAACCGGCTCCAACTGTCAGGCGCTCAAGGAGCACCGGGCCACCTTCACCCGCTGACCCGCTCCTCCCCCGGCCACCGCCTTCCCGTACCGCCGACTCCCGCCACCCGACCATGCGGAGCCGACGGTCATCGCGACCGCGCCCACGACCAGCCGCTCGCACGGGAACCCGTAGTGGTTCGGCCCGCCCTGGCAGACTCATGGAGTTCTGCCAGGGCGGGGGCGCGTTCGCCCCACACAGGGAGTACGTGGGCCTGACCATTCGCACGACCCACGCCGATCGCCGACCTGACAGCTGCCACCACTACGAGACAGCGCCTTCTTGAGCCCCTGGATATTCATGAGTGCTGTGTCACACCTGTGTGCGAATATCGCCTCAACTACCAATGATCCAGAGGGGATTCCATGTCGGACGACGACTCCAGTCTGCCTGCGAGACGGGGGCGGGCGGCCTTGTTTCCGGCCGTGTTCGCCGCTCTCACCGCGCTGTTGGCCTCACTGCTGACCCTGACCGGGGCAAGCCCCGCCGTCGCTGCCGACGAGGAGTGCACGCCGCTCGCACTCGCACCCTTCGGCAACCCGGGCGACGCCGTCGGCAAGGCCCGTGTCGCGCCCGACTCAAGCGTCTGCTACACCGTCACCGTCGTGACACCGGGCCTCTATCTGGCACCGGCACTGGACAGCAGTGGCAACAAGATGACCAGGCAACTGGTCGCCGCCGACGGCAGCATGGTGGACTGCTCCGGCGACGCATACACCACGCAAGGCATGTGCACGGTGCCTGCGGCCGGCACCTACACGCTGAGGGTCGTCAACACCGGCTGGGAGGACGAGGACACATCGGTCACCTTCGTGCCACTCGGCTCGACCCGGGGCTGCGCGGACACCGCCGGCACGAACTGGGACCAGCCGGAAGCCACCCGTACGACCGTGAGTCCGGTCGAAGTCGACTGCCAGCCTTTCGAGGGCGAGCACGGCGACCGAGTCCGACTGACCTACGGCTCCAAGGTGTACGGCGACTCCCTCGCCTGGATCACCGATGCGACAGGCGCCCGTATCTGCGAGCGGTTCCCGGACAACAACGAGGACAGCTGTCTCCTCCCCGGCGACGGCCCCTACCGGGCGATCTCCACCGTATGGCGCGCGGAGAACGGCTTCCCCACCGAGTACGCGGTGAAGGTGCGTCGGCTCAGCGACCCGCAGGGCTGCACCACCGCGCCGGTCCGCCCGTACGGCCCGCTGGAGCAGCAGGACTTCACCACCAACCCGTGCTTCACCTTCACCACCGGCATGGCAGGCCCGTACACCGTGCACTCCGTGAGCGAGGACCGGGCCGTCGAGGTGGCCCGGGTCTACGACGCGGCCGGGCTGAGCGTGTGCCGGTACGGAGCCGACCCGTGCCCGATCAAGGCGCCGGGCACCTACACGGCCGTCCTCGACGGCACATATCCCTTCCCTGACTCCCGGGCAGGCCTGGCCGTCCTCGGCCGCGCCTCCAACGCCGGGTGTCTGGCGACCGGGATGGGCCTGTACCAGGGCGATTTGACAACAGTCGGGCAGTACGACTGCCTGGCACTGGACGCTCCACAGGGCGCCAGGATCGCCGCGCTGACCCCGCTCTCCTCCTCCGGCGTGGACGTCGACGTGGAGGTTCTCGACCGGGACGGCACGGCCCAGTGCAGCGCATCCGAACTGGGCAGCGGTGACTGTGAGTTGGCCGGTCCGGCTCCTTTCCGCGCGCTGGTACACACCGACGACAGCGGGGAGGACGCGACGGGTCCGTACTCCATCGCCTTCCACCGCACCGATGCCGCGAACGACTGCCCCGTCCTGTCCGCAGGAAGCTTTGCGGCCAACGGCGCCAAGGCCACGCTGACCACCGGTAACGGTGCCTTCGCGCAATGCTTGAGTGTCCCGGCGGGCGCGCACAGTGACGTCGAGGTCTTCCAGCTGATCGCCACCTCCGGCGGTGTAGCGGCGAAGTTCTCGGTGCTGGACTCCACCGGCAAGAAGGTCTGCGACCGTATTGCCACGACCAACGGCTGGACGCTCTGCCCGCTGACCCCCGGTGTGGCCCACACCGTGCTCTTCACCGGCCGCGACCAGTCCGCCACTTACACGCTGACTCGGCGCGACGTCACCTCGACCGCCCCCTCGGCAGGTTGTGCGCAGACCACCGCGGCCGAGGTCGGCGGCCCGTCCGTCCTCGGTACGTACGGCGACCCCGGCTCTCTGAACTGCCATCAGGTCACCACCGACGCCACCACGGATGTCATCCACCTCGACGTACGGGACACGCTGGGCACCGCCAATATCGTCGTCCTCGGCGGTGACGGCACCGCCGAGTGCTCATTCCGCAACCGCTCCTGCGCGGCCACTGGGTCCACCACCCACCAGGTCCTGGTGCAGACTCCGGCCACGCTGAAGGCCGCACCCGAGTACCACTTGGACGCCCTGCGCATCGCGACCGCGGACGGCCCGTCGCCGGAGTGCACCAGAGTCCCGTCCGTGTCCTACGGCTATGGGCCGGTCACCGGAACACTCAACGAGTCGCATACCGCGGTGTGCGCGGTCCTGCCCACTGCCGGTCTCGACCGCTTCAACGCGGAGATCACGGACACCACCGGCGCCACCGCCACCGCGGTGCCCGCCCTGTACAACAGCGCCTGGAACAACGGCTGCACACTGTCATCCTCCGGCAGTCTGTGCGCGGTCGGCGGTTCGTCCTCGACGGCCAGCCCGAGCCTGTTCGTGCTCGGCCTGCCGGAGAAGGCGTCCAGCACCGCCTACAGCGCCAAACTGGCCTGCACCTCCGAGCCCTGCGGCCCGGACAGGGTGACGGTCACCACAGTCGGCCCGGGCACCGGAGCCGCCGGCAGCAAGGTCACACTCACGGTGACCGGCACCGCGCTGCCTGCGAACGCCACCGTACGGCTGACCCGGAGCGGCAAGACCCTCACCGCCACGACGCAGTCGGTGTCTGCGGACAACCGGACACTCACCGCGACCGTCGATCTGTCCGACGCGGCCGCCGGTGCCTGGAACGTCAGCGTGATCACCACCTGCTGCGAGTTCTTGCGCGGCACATTCACCGTGACCCCCGGCCCCGAAATGCAGACCGCTGGCGCCCCCAAGGCCACCCGCACGGCCAAGACGGGCACCAAGGTCACGGTGGCGCCCGGGAGCTAGTCGGCTACTGCGTCGACGCACACCATCCCGGCGGCAAAGTTCGACAGGACGCTCAAAGCGTCGCAATGGACTTGGCGCCCGGTCGGGAACGGCAAGGCGCCAGCGGTGCGACCAAGTCACCGCTGGCGCTGAGGCCAGCTCGACGCGGCGCTTCGACAGGTCCTCCTCGCCGAACGTCTCGGGTGAGAGCGCCGGGCGGGTGCGGGCGGCCGGTCAGAAAGGCATATGGCCCCGCGTACGACGGCCCGCGGCGCCGCTGTGGCCGACGGCTCGGGAGCTGCTGCTGAAGGGTTTGCGCAGCAGCCTGCCCAGCGAACCCGGCGCCTTGCCCGCGGCCCGCTCCACGCCGCTGATCGACCAGCTCAGCGGCAGACCCGGTAGCGGATGTGGGTCGCCTCCGGTGTTTCGATCACCTGGACGACCTCCAACTCGATCTGCGACGGCAGGACGTCGAACAGCCGATGGCCGCCACCGAGCAGCACCGGGATCTGATGGATCTGCACCTCGTCCAGTACCCCGGCCGCGAGCGCCCGTTGGGCCGTGTACGCGCCGTGTACCAGGACGTTCCGGTCCCCGGCCGCGGCTTTCGCCTGTGCCATCGCGCTTTCGATGCCGTCGGCCACGTATGTCACCAGCGGATAGCCCCACCGGCTGCTGGGCCGGGCGGGCGGTGGCTGGGCACGAAGTGGGGACACCGTGGTGGTCGCCGCCCCAGTGGTCCATGAGCTCTGCGGTCCGCCGGCCTGCGAGGACAGCGCCGGTCGCGATGATCTCGTCCGCGAACTGCCTTGCGGGCGCCGACAGTTGTCCGGACTGTCCGTCCGGAGCGGACCAATGGTGCAGCCGCTCGCCGTCTTCGCCGCCGAGGTAGTCGTTGGGGTCGGCGATGTACCCGTCGAGTGACATCGACATGTCGAGTACTGATGTGGACACTTCGGCCTCCTGGGGTCTCGCATCGGAATGGGTTCAATGTGCTGCAGAACCGGCGTGGAAGGGCGCAGACTCTTCGGTCGGCGGCCGGCAGGATCCGCCACGGTACGGCCGGGTCTTCGTCTCAGCGGCTGCCCGTACGTACCGCGCCCGCGCTCGCCGTGACCACCAGTGCGATCGCGGCACATTGCGGCAGCGACAGCCCTTGGTCCAGGACCAGGTAGCCGGCCATCGCGGCAAGGGCGGGCGCCAGACTCGTCAGTACCGCGAACGTCGCCGCGGGCAGCCGACGCAGGGCAAGCAGTTCCAGCGTGTACGGCACCCCCGAGCTCATCACCGCTACCGCCAGGCCCAGACCGAGCACCCCCGGTTCCAGCAGCGTCCCGCCCGACGCCCCGATGCCCAGCGGCAGACTGACCAGCGCGGCGACGGCCATCGCGATCGCGAGAGCGTCCAGCCGCGGGAAGCGGGCGCCCGCACGGGCGTTGAGGACGATGTACGCGGCCCACATTCCCCCGGCACTCAGCGCGAAGGCCACACCCGCGACGTTCAGGTGCCCGAAGCCGCCCCTGCCCAGCAGGCAGACCCCCGCCAGCGCGAGGCCGGCCCACAGGAGGCCGGCGGCGCGGCGCGAGGCGATGACCGACAGCAGCAGCGGCCCGAGCACCTCAAGGGTGACCGCTGCCCCCAATGGAATACGGTCGATCGCCTGGTAGAAGAGGATGTTCATGCCGCCGAGGGCCAGGCCGAATCCGCCGGCCACCGCCCAGTCCGCGCGCGAGTGGCCACGCAGCCGGGGCCGGGTGACCACCAGCAGCAGCACCGCGGCCAACGTCACCCGCAGCGCGACCACTCCGAGCGCCCCGGCCCGGGGGAACAACAGCGCGGCGAACGCCGACCCGAACTGCACCGAAACCGTCCCGGCCAGCACCAGCCCTACGCCGGCAAGGGTGCCGCGTCCTGCGGCGTGACGCACGAGAACAGGCGCGGCTGTCCTCGTGGTTGAGTGGCTCGACGTGGATGTCATGCCCTTCACGCTATGGATCCGGCAGCACCGCGTGAAATGCCGATTCCGCTGCGGTTATGCTCCCGAGGCATGACCATCGAGTTGCGGCACCTGCGGGCCTTCCTCGCCATCGCCGAGGAGGGCAACGTCACCCGCGCCGCCACCCGTCTCCATCTGGGTCAGCCCGCGCTCTCCCGCACTCTGCGCCAGCTCGAGGACCACCTGGGCGCCCGGCTCGTCGACCGCTCCACACACCACCTGGAGTTGACCGCCGAGGGCCATGTCTTCCGCGACAAAGCACTCGCCGCCCTCGCCGCCGTCGAGACCGCCCTCGATCCCCGGGGGTTGAGAAGCTGGCCGCTGCGCCTGGGCCACACCTGGGCGGCGCTCGGCGACCACACGATCCCGTTGCTGCGCCGCTGGGACCAGACGCGCCCCGGGATTCCGCTGGAGCTGCTCCGCGTCGACGACCGTACGGCGGGCCTCACGCAGGGCAAGGTCGATGCGGCCCTGCTGCGCGGCGCGGTCACCACAGCCGGGCTCCGCACGGAGCCGCTGTTGTCGGAGGAACGGGAGGTGGTCATGCCGGCGGACAGCCCGCTGGCGGCTCTCCCCCGGATCACCCTGGCAGACCTCGCCGCCCATCCGATCGCCCTCAACACCGTCACAGGCACCACGACGACGGACCTGTGGCCACCGACGGCCCGACCCGTCGCGACCATCGAGGTGACCAACACCGACGAATGGTTCATCGCCATCGCCGCGGGCCGCTCCATAGGGGTCTCCACGTCGGCCACCCCGAGCAACTACACGCATCCCTCGCCCGTCTACCGCCCCCTCGCGGACGCGCCGACCGTTCCCGTCGTCCTCGCCTGGCGGGAGGGTCCTGGGCACCCTGCCATCCCTGACCTGCTGGCACTCGCACGCCAGGTCATCGCGGACGGGAGCACTTGACGCAAGGCGTCAGCGAGGACGGCGGGTGTTGAGGCGGGCGGCCTGGCGGGTGAGGTGGTTGCGTTCCGCGAGGTTGGGTGCCTTCTGGGCCGCCTCGGCGTACAGCCGGGCCGCTGTCGTGAGGTCGCCGTCACGTTCGTGGAGGTAGGCGGCCACCGCGGTGTGGCGGGGCAGCGAGTCGTCGAGCGCCGCGAGTGCTGCCAGGCCGGCCCGTGGTCCGTCGGCCTCGCCGACGGCGACCGCGCGGTTGAGCCGGACGACCGGGTTGTCGGTCAGGCCCGCGAGTTCGTCGTACCACTCGACGATCTGCACCCAGTCGGTCTCCTCGGCGGTGGGCGCGTCGGCGTGGAGTGCCGCGACCGCGGCCTGGGCCTGGAACTCACCGAGCCGGTCGCGGGCCAGGGCCGCCTGCAGGATCTCGACGCCCTCGGCGATCAAGGTGGTGTCCCAGCGTCCGCGGTCCTGCTCGGCGAGCGGCACGAGGCTGCCGTCGGGTGCGGTCCGGGCGGCGCGCCGGGCGTGGTGGAGCAGCATGAGGGCGAGCAGTCCCGCCACCTCGGGGTGGTCGATCACGGCGGCGAGTTGCCGGGTGAGCCGGATGGCCTCGGCGGCGAGGTCGACGTCGCCGGAGTAGCCCTCGTTGAAGACCAGGTAGAGGACGCGCAGCACGGTGGCGACGTCGCCGGGCTGGTCGAAGCGCACGTCGGAGACGGTGCGCTTGGCCCGGCTGATGCGCTGGGCCATCGTCGCCTCCGGCACGAGGTAGGCCTGGGCGATCTGCCGGGTGGTGAGCCCGCCGACGGCGCGCAGCGTGAGCGCCACCGCCGACGACGGCGTCAGCGACGGGTGGGCGCACAGGAAGTAGAGCTGGAGCGTGTCGTCCGCCGATGGTGCGGGCCCGGGGGCCTGTTCCTCGTCGACGAGGTCCTCACGCCGGCGGCGGGCGGTGTCCGCCCGGGTCGCGTCGAGGAACTTGCGCCAGGCCACGGTGACCAGCCAGCCCTTCGCATCGCGCGGCGGGTCGGCGGGCCACACGCGGACCGCCTCGATGAGCGCGTCCTGCACGGCGTCCTCGGCCGCCGCGAAGTCTGCTCCGCGGCGGACGAGGATCCCGAGCACGTTCGGCGTGAGGCTCCTGAGGAGGGCCTCGTTCACTTCCAAGTGCATTCCGTGGCCGTGGGCGCGCTGTAGAACGGACGCAGCTCCAGCCACTCGTGGATCGGCTTGCCACCCGCCCCGGGGGCGGCCGACAGTTCCCCCGCCAGCTCGACGGCACGCTCGTAGCTGTCGACGTCGATGATCATCCAGCCGGCGATGAGGTCCTTGGTCTCCGCGAACGGCCCGTCGGTGACCGGCGGACGCCCCTCACCGCCGTACTGGACGAACGTCCCCTCCGGAGCCAGCGCCTTGCTGTCGACGAACTCGCCGCTCTTCTCCAGCCGCGCCGCGAAATCGTTCATGTACTGCACGTGCGCCGAGATCTCCTCGGGCGTCCACTGGTCCATGGGTACGTCGTTGACCGCGGCCGGGGCGCCCCGGTAGTGCTTCAGCAGCAGGTACTTGGCCATGATGTCTCTCCTCGGTGCCGTGCGACCCATTGTGGTCCCGTTCACTGCAGGGACGGAGCAGGCCACGGGTTCTCGACATCGCCGTCCAAGTTTTTCTAGTGCGGCTTGCTCACGTGTGCGGGGATCCGGCGGTGGATGTCATCGATCAGGGTCCGCATCGCCATGCGGAAGATCTCGGCCTGGTGGTCACCGAGGAATGAGGTGTGCCCGAACACCTCCAGGACGACGAGGCCGTGCAGGTGTCCCCACGCGCTCAGCAGGAGAGCGGTCGAGGCCGGCGGCAGATTTCCGAAACCGTAATGGGGCAGTTGTCCCAGGTATTCCAGAAGTGAGGGAGAGAGCGCGGGGGTGTCGGCCGCGGCGAGTTGCTCCGCGGTGAACCCGTCGAACATCTCGCGCTCGAAGATCGAGCTCATCCGGCGCGTCGCCTGGGTGGTCGGGCCGTCGACCGGTGCCGCGTAGTCCCGCAGCGGTGTTCCGTAGAGGAGTTGGAAGCGCTCGGGGTGGGCGATGGCCCATGCGCGATATCCCTCGGCCGCGACCACCAGGCGCGGCAGGGCCGGGTCGTCCGGCGCGGTGTCGACGGTGGCCTGTACGGCATCGGCCAGGTCGTCGTACGCCTTGGTGACGAGCGCCGTGACGAGGGCGTCCCGGCTCGGAAAGTAGTGGTAGAGCGCCTGCACGGTCATTCCGAGGCTGCGGGCGACACCTCGCAGGGACAGGGCCGCGGGTCCTCGTTCGGCGATGTGGAGCTCGGCGGCGTCCAGGATCTCCTGTGTGGCGGCGGCCCGGCGTCGCTGGCGCAGGGTGGGCGGGGCCATTGCGTGTTCCTTCGCGGGCATACGGCGACCGTACGACGGCCGCCTCTGTGGGCCACCCGGAATCTGCTGGGTGTGAAGAAAATCTAACACTGCCAAATCTTCTGCCGCGTCACTAACGTCTCTCCCGGCGACGAAGAGTGCGACACCGCACCTGCTTCTGACGGGGTGAAGAGACTCCGCAGAGCGCCGCGCCGGCCCCCGCGTTGGTCAACTCCGGCCGTTTCGCGTCGTTTTCACCGTATGGACATCAAAGGAGATCGGGCGTGTTTGAACGCATAGCCGAACTGGCGATTCGCCGGTCGCGGCTGGTACTCGTCGTCGCCGTCGTGGCGGTGGCCCTCATGGGAGTCCTGGGCGCCGGCGCGTTCGGCAAGTTGCTGGGAGGTGGCTACGACGACCCGGCCTCCCCGTCCTCCCGGGCCGCGAAGGTCATCGACGAGAAGTTCGGCGGGGAGACGAACCTGGTCCTGCTGGTCCGCGCCTCCGAAGGCCGTGTCGACGCCTCGGCCGCCCAGCAGAGTGGCCGGGCCCTGGCGGCCGACCTCAAGAAGGAAAAGAACCTTGAGAACGTGGTCTCGTTCTGGGACACGGGCAGCCCCGATCTCCGTTCCAAGGACGGCCGCGAGGCCATGGTCCTCGCGCATGTGAAGGGTGAGGGCACCGAGCGGGACGAGAACGCCAAGAGCGTCATCGACGCCTACACCGGACCGTACAAGGACGCGTTCACGGTCCAGGCAGGCGGCGGTGCCGCCGTGAACAGCGAAATGGGCACTCAGTCTGGCGAGGACCTCGTACTGGCCGAGGGCATCGCGGTACCGCTCACCCTCGTCCTGCTGCTGCTCGTCTTCGGCAGCATGGTCGCGGCCCTGTTGCCGCTGGCCATCGGAATCATCGCCATCATGGGCACGTTCGCGGAGCTGTTCATCCTCGGCAGCGTCACCGACGTCTCCATCTTCGCGATCAACCTGACCACGGCTCTGGGCCTCGGCCTCGGCATCGACTACGCGCTGCTGATGGTCAGCCGGTTCAGGGAGCAGCTCGAAGCAGGGGCGAGCGTGGACGACGCCGTCCGGCGGACGGTGAGCACCGCGGGCCGTACGGTCGCGTTCTCCGCCGCGACGGTCGCGGCCGCGCTCGCGGCACTCATGGTGTTCCCGCAGTACTTCCTGCGCTCGTTCGGCTATGCCGGCGTCGGTGTCGTCGCCATCGCGGCCGTCAGCACTCTGTTCGTCATGCCGGCCCTGTTCGTCGTCCTTGGGCACCGGGTCAACAGCGGGCGGCTGCCGTGGGCGAAGGCGAACCGTGGCCGCTCCGACACCCGGGCCCCCTTCTGGGGACGGCTGGCCGGCACCGTCATGCGGCGGCCCGCGCTCACCGCGCTGCCCGTGCTCGCGGTCCTGCTGCTCGCGGCGAGCCCGCTCCTCGGCATCGCCTTCGGCACACCGGACGAACGCGTGCTGCCCGAGGACTCCGAGAGCCGTCAGGTCTCGTCGGTACTGCAGGAGAAGTTCAACGGCAATGACAGCGCGGCCCTCCACGTCGTCATCGACAAAGCCGTGAGCAAGGCCCCCCTGGAGTCGTACGCGGTCGAACTGTCCGGACTCAAGGGTGTCGTCCGCGTCGAGACCAGCACGGGAACCTACGCCGACGGAGGGTCCACGGCGACCGACCCCGGCAACGCCGCCCTCGGCCGCCCCGACGCGCAGCAGATCAACGTGGTGAGCACCCTGTCGCCGAAGTCCGACGCGGCCCAGAACCTGGTCGACGATGTACGGGCGGTCGCCCCGCCCGCCGGGTCACAGTCCCTGGTGGGCGGAGTCGACGCCGTACTGGTCGACTCCAAGGACTCCGTCGGCAGCCGGCTCCCGCTTGCCGTGGCCCTGGTCGCCCTGACCACCTTCCTCCTACTCTTCCTGTTCACCGGCAGCGTCGTACAGCCGCTGCGTGCGCTGGTCCTGAACATGATCAGCCTGGGAGCGACCCTCGGCGTCATGACCTGGATCTTCCAGGACGGCAACCTCTCCTCCCTGCTCGGCTTCACGGCACAGCCGATGGATGTGTCCATGACCGTGCTGATGTTCTGCATCGCCTTCGGCCTCTCGATGGACTACGAGGTGTTCGTCACGAGCCGGATCAAGGAACTCCACGACCTGGGTGAGGACAACGAGTCCGCCGTGACCAACGGCCTCGGACACACGGGACGCATCGTCACCGCGGCGGCCTGTCTGCTCGCGGTGAGCTTCTTCGCCTTCGGAACGGCCAAGCTCAGCTTCATGCAGCTGTTCGGCCTGGGCAGCGGACTGGCCATCCTCATCGACGCGGTCGCCGTACGCGGCATCCTCGTCCCCGCCGCGATGCGCCTGCTCGGCCGCTCGGCCTGGTACGCACCCGGCTTCCTGCGAAAGTTCCACGGGCGGTTCGGCCTCAGCGAGGGCGGCCCCACGCCCACGGCCGCACCGGAGTCCGCGGCGGAGCCGCCGTACGTGAAGAACTCGACGGGAGTCTGACCGACCGAGCTATCCACCGCCGTGTGCCCGCCTCTGCCACACGAGAGGCGGGCACTGCCGCGCATGGGCACGCGGCGATCGACGCGGCCGGCTCGCCAGAGCGTGTGCTCCAAGGCAGCCGCGACGAACTACGGTCACCCGAAGGCCAGTTGGCGCCTGGTCGCCCCGGGCTTCGGCCTCGTTCACCGCACGCCGGACGGCAACTCCGTCGGCAGACAGGCAGACGACCCGTGAGCCGCCCAACACCTCACTCAGCAGTTGCGAGCGGACGGCGTCCCCTGGGCAGCCGAGGGCCATTCGTCTTCCAACACGCCGAAGATCAAGGAATCCCGCCAGCCATCGCGGATCAGCCGAGTGTGCCGAAGGCTTCCTTCGTGCGTCATGCCAAGCTTGGCCAGTACCTGGGAGGAGCCGACGTTCCTCGGATCACACGTGGCATGAATTCGGTGGAGCCCCAGCTCGCCGAATCCGTATGCGAGGAGCTGCCGCCCGATCTGCGTCGCGATGCCCTGCCCCCAGACCTGCGGATGCACGATGTATGTGATCTCGCCTTGGCGCTGGACATGACTGCGAACGAACAGCTCGCCCATACCCACAACGTTGCCCGCCAGGCGGGCGACAAAAGGGAACCGGCACTGGGGCGTGTCCGACCAGGCTCGGACCGCACCCTCCACGAACTCCTGCGTCTGAGCCTCCGTGTTCGGTCCCCACACCTGGTAGCGGCACGCCTCCGAGCGACATGCCCACGAGTGAATCGCCGACCAGTCCTCTGAAGCGATCTTGTCCAAGGTCACCCGGCGCCGACTCATAGGACGATCATGTTCAATGGCCGAGATTTGAAACAGGAGCCTCCAAAGCGCATGAGGACGCTCCTCCCCCACCTAGCCAGCAGCTGCGACACGCATGACGTCTGTCATGAACAGTGATGACAGGCCCCGCCATTCTCACTGTCCATTCGGGCCTAGCTTGGGCTGAGGCCCGCTCCCGAGGGCCTCTCCGGACGCCAACGGTTGGAAATGGACCATGCAGAACAAGACCCTCATTGTCGAAGATCTGATGCTGCTGCTGATGGACGACAAGTCGGGAGCGATCGCGGGAGCCGGCACGCTGTACTACACCCTCGGCGGCGCCGTTCTCGTCGAGCTCGGCCTCGACGGACACATCACGGTCGACGAGAACGACAAGGGAATGAACGGTCTGAAGGTCCACGCCGTCTCCGGCGAGCCGCTGTCGGACCCCGTGCTCCAGACCGCCCATGAGAAGGTCGCCGAACGACTGCGAGGTGTGCAGACCCTCCTCATCGAGATCGGCACCGGGTTGGGCGAGACCCTTCTCGACCGACTCGTCGAGCGGGGCATGCTGCGCCGAGAGAGCAAGAAGACGCTGGGCGTGTTCCGTTCGACTTCCACGACGGCCGCGGACACCCAGCACAAGAAGGCCCTCCTGGAGAAGGTCCGCGCCGTCCTGGCCTATGGCGAGGAGCCAGATGCCCGTACGGCGGCGGTGATCGGGCTCCTCTCCGCAAGCGGCACCCTGCCGAGCCTGCACCGCTCCATCCCGTGGTCGGGCAAGGTCTACAAGCGTGCGAAGCAACTGGAGCAGGCCAGTTGGGGCGCCGAAGCGGTGAACACCGCTGTGATGCGGACCGTGGCAGCGGTCTCTGTGGGGACCGCTGTCGCTGTCACCGTCACCAACTAGGGCGCAGCCGGGACTTGTCCTGCCGATCACGCAACTCCCCATGCTCCGGGGCTCCGTGCTCCGCGCGAGCGGGCCCCCGGATCAGGCGCGCCAGTCGAGTTGCTGTTCAGGGACACCGACGGAGCGGCCGTACTCCAGAGCTTCGCGACGGCCTTCGGCTTGCCCGCGGGGGTAGCGGAAGACCTTGTCGGCAAAGATCACGAACGTGTCGCGCGAGGTGTGAAAGTCCGTGTACCAACCTCCCGTTGACGAGAGACTGGACGCCAGCTGATCCGCGAGTCGCTCGGCTTCGAGCTCATCGGCGGCGAAGTCCAGCAACGTCCAGAACCGTGGCTGGCCCTGCCCGGGGTCGGTCATCTCGACCCGTGTCAGCTTGGTGACCTGCAGTGGGATCCCGGTCAGCTGGGCCCCGACCCGCAGGCTTTCGGCGATCAGTACACCTTCGAGCATCTGAACCTCCTTGGTATCGGTGGGGTTCTCTCCTACTCGGGACCCCTCCCGGCGCCCCTCAGTAGAGTGCCCGGCGTTCGAGCACAGTCGCTCGGACGCGCGTGCCGGAGGGCCACACAGAAGGATCACGACGCGGATGGGCAAGAAGCTCGAAGAGCTGGTTGAGAGCCTGAGCATCTGGCAGACGGGCGACTACGGCGACGTAGACGCTCCAAGTCCTCGCGACCTGGCCATCGCCGAGCTGCGAACGATGGGGCCGCAAGCAGTGCAGGCGCTCATCGAGCGGCTCGATGGTCTCCTGGCCGCCACTGCGGGGCATCGCGAGCGTGTCGACGCCGTCCAGGCCGCATGGACCGCCTGGTACGAGGAGAGCGACAGACTCAGTGACGAGCACGGACTGGGCATCGACCTCGAACGCTATCGCACGATCCCCAGCGACAGCCTCCCTCAGCGGTCGGTGGAGGACACGAACCATCGGGACCCCTACGACCTCAAACAGGGGATCATCGAGGCTCTGCATCAGCTCGGTGACCGGCGGGCGGCGCCCGTGCTCACGGCAGCGCTGACCGACCGTACGTGCATTCCCGCGGCCGCCCAGGCGCTGTGTGACATCCACGCCGACCGAGCCGTGCCTGCGTTGCTGAACGCTGTCACCCTCATCGACCACAACACCAACAAGAGCATCGCGTTCGATCCGCTGTTGGCCTCGCTGCGGCACTACGGGGTCTCCATGGCTCAGGCGCGGGAACGGTTCGAGGCCGAGACCTCCCCGCAGGGCCGGGTGCGACTGATGCACTTGATGACGCAACTGCCCGACGACGGCACCGTCAGGCCCTCCGGGTCGCAGATCAGAGACTCGCTGATCTTTCTGGCGCTCGACGACAAGGACAACACGAGCCGGTGGCAGGCCGTCGAATCGCTGAACGAGATCAACAACAGCACGGTCGAGAGGGACATATTCTCCGACTGGGAAGCGCCGCCCCCGGCCGATGTCATCCGCTCGGCGATCGCCTTGGCCGCCCACGGCGAACCGCCGGGCCACGAACGGGAGTTGACGAGCAGGCTGCGCCGCATTCGGCATACTCCGCCCGCCGCGCGAGCCGTCGAGGCCACGCTCACCCAGGACTCACCCGAGCCGGACGCCCAGGAACTGCTCCTCGCCCTGCGGCTCGCCCTAGGGGTACACGCCTCCGAACTGGACGATCCTCTGCGGTTCGCCCGCGCGTTGCACCGGCTGTCCTCGCACTCCCAGGTCGGCGACTCTGCGCTGCTTGCCCTGCGCCGCACCTGCTGGGATCTGCTGTTCCCGCAGATGGTCCAGGACGACGAAGCGCGCCGCCGCGAGGCGCGGACCATCTTCGACGCCATCGCCACACCGCACGAGCACACCCGGTTCGCGAGCTACACCGCGTCCCAGTCGTTCTGGGGCAAGCTCCGACAGCGGTTCAGGCGGGGGTGACGCACATGCACGGGCGCGTCCACCGTCGCGAGTACCGCTATGCGGGGAGCAAGGGCTGGGTCTGGACCGCCATGGCCGCCCCCCTCGCGGGCGCTGCCGGGCTCACCTACGAGATGGCCTCGGACGACGGGGTGCCGATCGCCGTACCCATAGCCGTGGGCGCCGCGTTCACGGTGATGTTCGTCCTCCTGTTTCTCGCGATCCACGCGACGGCGACGATCAGCGACGAGCGGCACCTGACGATCCGGGGAGTGTTCCGCAGCCGCCAGACGCCGTGGCCGGAAGTGCAGGCGATCGAGACCGAGTTGAACCCCCAGAGGGGCTCGGACGTGGCACCGCGGCACCTCACCGTCCTCTACGACGCGGCGGGCGGCCGGTTCACCCTGCCCCACCTCAACGACCGCAGCCGACCGGACTTCACGCGCGACGTGGAGGCCTTGCGCGAGGTGTGGATGCTCAGGCGCGGCGAGGGCTGGACACCCGTACCCGCGGCTGCGGTCAGGATCGCCCAGGCGCGCAGGCCTTCGCCATCGCGCGCTCAACCCATAACCATCGCGGCGCTCGTCGCGCTGTTCGCCTTCTGGGCGGGCTTTGTCGTCGAGGCCATCGCGTTGATGACGGGGGTATACGCCTACGACGCCGACCACGGCTGGATCGAAACGGCCCTTCACCCCGTGGCTTGGCTGGTGGGCCTCCCCGTCGCGGCCTTCGTGATCACGCTGGCGACCGTGGTGGCGCGCCGCCGAGCATGACACCACCTTGGTCGAGCAGATCGGCCCGGGCCAGTCACCGAGCACACGCCCGGACGCCGTACGGACAAGTCTCCGCGGGGAACTTCGCCCGCGCGGCCCTCAGGGGCAGCAGCTCATCGCTGCCTGCGCCAGTTGGTCTACGCCTTCGATCTCCCAGACGTAGCGGGCGTTCCCCGTTTCGTCCTCGAAGTCATCGGGAGGAAGCAGACCGGACTCCGTTGGGAACGGCGCGAGAGTTCCGATCTCGCCGATCGAGTTCTCCGAGACGATCAAGCCGACTCCGTACTACGACATGAAGGCCATGTAGTCCTGCGGGAACCTGGTGCCCCACCGCGCTTTGGCCGCCTGCGAGTCGATGCGTTCGCCGACGCCTGGATCCGGAGGCAGGACTGACACCGGCAGACGGAACAAGGTGAGACGTGGCGGGCGTTCAGGTGCGGATCAGTTCCAGTGCCTGCTTCAGGTTGTACTCGGCGATGCCCGCCATGAACGCCCGGTCGGGGAAGTCCCCGTCGAGCAGTCGCAGTGGCCCCGCCGTCAGCGACAGACGCTGCGCCAGCATGTAGAGCGCGAGCCGGTCCTCGTCCAGTCCGTCCACCTCCAATGGCCGGTAGGCGTCGTGCAGGCGGATCCGCAGAAAGACGTGCTCCCACTCGACGTCGAAGTACATCAAGTCCTCGATGTCGATCGCCACGGGGTTCCCGACCGCGTCCACCAGCACGTGGTCGGGCCCCAGTTCGCCGTGCACGACCGCGTACTCCGTTCGCGGCCGCACCTCCGCCGCCAGACCCCGCAGCCGTTCCTCCAGCCGGTCGCGCGCCCCCGCGATCCGCGGATCACGCGACGCCGCCTCGGCCAGGTCCCGCAGCGCGCGGTCCAGCACGACCGACTCGCACGACGTCCCGAGCGACGTGCCTCCCTCGTCGACCACGGCCACCTTGCCGTACGTGGACGCCCGATGTTGCCGCATCGCTTCAAGGGCCTCGCCGAGCCGGGCCATGACCGGGGCGGCCGCGCCCGGGTCGCGCGCGAGCAGGTCCTCCAAGTTCTCGCCCGGGATGTCCTCGACGACCGCTAGGTCGGCCGGGCAGTGGGCGCCGTCTCGGTCGACCAGACGGATCGCGGGGACGCGAACTCCGAGCGAGTCGAGCCGCCTGTGCGCGGCCTGGAACAGGTCGAGCCCGAGGCCGGGCGCGAACGGGTCGGTGAGGTCGTCGTCGCCCTCGGCCGTCGGCCAGTAGTTCTCGGCGTCGTCCCACAGGTAGGCGATCGCAGTCGTCGAGTCGTCCATCACCAGGCGGTAGACGCCCTTCTTGCTACCGCCCGCGATCCGCTCAGCGGCCGCCAGCCGCCGCCCACCGCCCAGCGCGGCCCGCGCCGCACCGGCCAACTGCGCACGCGTCTCTGCCTTGGATGCCACGTCCGAACCGCCTCTCCCGCACGACAACCCACGCACCGTACGGGACCCTCTTCCGAGGGGCGATTGCTTTGTTCCGCTCCTCAAGAGACGCGTCGGCCCCCGGAACACGTGTTCCGGGGGCCGACGTTGTCCGACCGCTGGGTCAGGCGGGGGTGATGTTCTCCGCCTGCGGGCCCTTCTGGCCCTGCGTGACGTCGAAGGTCACGACCTGGCCTTCCTGGAGCTCACGGAAGCCGGTGGAGTTGATGTTGGAGTAGTGCGCGAAGACGTCCGGTCCCCCGCCGTCCTGAGCAATGAAGCCGAAGCCCTTTTCGGCGTTGAACCACTTGACGGTTCCCTTGGCCATGCTGATGCCTTCCAGTCAATATCGGACCCGCACCGCGCGGCCCCGGAGGTGATCGCCCTGGTCCGGCACTGCACAGCAAAACGCCCGCGCCGGAGCGCGGGCAGGTACTGCGAACCACGACATCTGAGAGTGACGCTACACGGCAAAACCGGCTCCCACCAGAGAACAACAGCCATGATCCGAACCGCGTCGCGCGTACTGGCCGTCAGCGGTCCGCGCGCGCGGCGTCGGCAGTCGTTCTCCCGGCGCCCAGGGCCGTGCCGATCGGCGTCGGAGGCGCAGATCGTGCGCCCGGACGTGACCTTCCGCAGGCGTGCCGGCATCGCTGAACCGGACGGACACGGCCGGGGCCGCTCAGAGCCGACCGTGTTCCCGGAGGATGTGCAGGGCGCCGAGGGTGACGATGCCCCGCCACTCGGTGCTCTGCGCCGGCATCCAGTGGAGGAAGTGGAAGTCCCAGCCGCCGTCGTCCAGTTGCTCGCTCTCCAGCCGCTCGAGGTCGGCATCGATCTGAGCGGGTGTGAAGAGTGCCCGACTCGGGGTTTCCGGCCGCGGTGAGAGTTCGAGCGGCTTGATGTGTTCGCCCTCGATGCCGCCCGGGACGGGGACGGTGCCGTCGGGGCGAATCGCTGTCCGCAGCCGGTCGATCGCGGTGGCGGCGCGGTCCGGGTCGGGCACCGCGTCGAGGAATTGGAGGGCGAACTCCACGGTGTAGCCGTCGGCTTCCTTCTGCGATTCGAGCTCCCGCCAGCTCCAGGCCGTCGCGGCGTCGAGCCACGGGTGCTCGACCCCCAACTGGTGCAGCCGGCCGGCGATGGCGAAGGTCAGGAAGCTGGACTCGTCGTTCGGCTCCATCCAGGGGGTACGTGGGTGGCCGAGTGCGGAGGGCAGTACTTGTGCGACACCGCCGTCGGCTCGGGCGACCGAGGCGACCCAGTCGGCGGTCGCAGTGACCATCGGGTCGTTCGTGGCGCCGGTCTCCGCCAGGACCCCGAGTGCGGTGAGGGCCGCGGAAGGCTGGCTGCCCGGACAGCGCACATCGGGTTCGAGCGCGTGGCCGAAGCCGCCGTCGGGATTCCGGTAGGGCCGCAGCGCGTCGAGCACCGGCTCGACCGGCGCGTCGTCGAGAAACACTTCGAGCTGGCGCCGCTCGAGCACGCGGGCCGTGCCTTCCATGAACTGTCGCGCCGAGTCGATACGGGATTCGCTGCTGGTCCCAGTGGTCGTTCGAGTAGTCATGCCATCGACGCTAGGCGGCGGTCAGCCGGACGTCTTCCAGGAATCGGACAGGCGTGACTCCCGTCAGCCGGTGGACCTCATCGGTCATGTGGGCCTGACTGGCGTAGCCGGCCGCAAGCGCCTGATCGGCCAGCGACATCGTTGATGCCTCGTCGGCCCCGATGAGCCGGCGGAGCCGGGCGACGCGCGCGAGCGTCTTCGGGGCGTACCCGACCGCGGCGGTCACCCGCCGGTGGAGCTGCCGCTCGCCGACTCCGAGTTCGGCGGCGAGATCGGCCACCCGGATCTCGCGATCCGCCAGGCGGCGGGCCGCCGCGGTGGCGAGCGGATCAGGCGTGGCCCGGCGGTGGAGAACGGCTCCGGCAAGCAGGCGGAGGCTTTCGGCCGTGTCACCGGCCGTGGCCACCTGCTCGCTCAGGGCCCCGGCCTCCGGCCACACCTCGGTGAGAGGGACCTGGAGGTCGCGGACGGCGGAGGCCGGCAGCCCCAGCACGTCGCCCGCGGCACCCTGTCGCAGGCGTACGCCGCAGGTCGGCGCGCCGGTCGGCTCCCACAGCACCGGGCCGGTGTCGGGGCCGACAACGAGTGGCGGGCCGTCGCCCATCCAGACCAGATCGACACAGCCGTCCGGAACCACCCGCTCCGTCCCGTCCACGAGCGTGTCATTACGCCACAGACAAGCCACCACGGGCAGCAGCCCGGTCGGCGCACGGAACTCGCGGTAGGTCACACCATCCACGATAGAACTCCGACTGGCTTCGTCCACGTCCACGTCCACGCCCACGCCCACGTCCACGTCCAGCGGCAGCCTTCCCGTCGGTGAGGAACTGTCGGGTCCACCACCGCACCCGCCCGCGACGGCGGACGGTACGGTCCCGTCCGCCGTGGCACCAGCATCCGTCTGCCCAGCCGCCTACATGTCACCGTCGTCGTCGGGGCGCAGAGATGGCCGCGCAAGGAATAGTCCGCGCGCGTGCGCCCGAGCCCAGACTGCCGACTGCCGACTGCCGACTGCCGACTGCCGACTGCCGACTGCCGACTGCCGGAGCACGGCACACCGGTCAGCGCAGTGACAGCCTGAGCGAGCGGTCTCTCAGGCTTTACTCTCCTGCGCCTCGTTCCGGATGTCGGTCTTGCGCTGGGGCGTTCGGTCTTCTCGTGGCAGTCGGTGCTCCAAACGCAGCATCAGCACTACGCCCAGTGAGGCGAGGAGACCGACGGCGAGCCACGGCAACTGGTGGCCGTGGCTGAAGAGCAGACCGAACAGGGCCGGCGCGAGGATGTCCGCGCCCGCGAAGGAGTACTGGAACGCTGCCAGGTAGGTGCCCCGCGACCCGGATGGCGCCGCGTCCGCGGCGAGCGCGTTCGACGCGGGCCCGTAGGTCATCTCCGCGACGGTGTAGCACACCACCACCGCCACCAGGAACGGCACCAGCGCTCGGGACGGCAGCAGTGCGGCCGCCGCGGACGCGGCGCACCACAGCGCCCACAGTCCGCCGGCCCACACCATGGCGCGGACGCGCGTGCAGCGGCGCCGTACGAAGCGGGTCACGGCGGCTGTGCAGGTGGCCAGCAGCAATGTGTTCAGGGCCAGGAGAGGGCCGGGCGCCCAGTCGGGTCCGGACAGGCCCTGGACGACGTAGACGGGCAGTGACAGGGCGAGGAACGTGCTGCACAGGGCGAAGATCGTGCATGTCCCGATCAGCGCAAGGTAGGGCCGGTCCCGCAGTAGCACCCGGTAGCCGGAACTTCCCTCGACCGGTGGCGGGGCGTGCGGGGTGGAGGGCACCGCCAGGACAACCACCAGCGCGGCGGCCAGGAACGCCAGTGCGCTGGCGATGATCAGCCTGTCGTACACGCGCGCGGAGCCGACGGCGAGCACCGCGCCCGCCAGCAGCGCCCCACCACCGGCCCCCGTCTCCCGCATCATTCCGGTCCGGGCGAACCAGTGGTCCTTGGCTCCCGCATCCTCGGCGTCCGCCTGATCGGCGATGAGCGTGAAGACCGATGACCAGTAGACGCGTAGGCCGACCGATGCCACCAGGACCGCGGTCACCAGCGAACCCGCCCCGGAGACCGCCAGGTAGAGCAGGAAACCAAACCCCTGGACGGCCTGGCCGCCGGCGACCACCAGTCGCGGCCCGACCCGGTCGACCAGCCGCCCGACGACCAACGGCACCGGCAAGGTCAGGGCCGTACCCACACTGACGAGCACGCCGATGGCGGCCAAGTCCAGATCAGTGACCCTCAGGAAGTACAGCAGCGAGAGCGGGAGATACAGGCCCGTGCCCAATGAGTCGACCGCCACCGCCACCAAGAGTGGCCAGCGCCTTGAGCCGTTATGGCCCGTACCGTCGCCCACCGCCGCCCGTGCCACGCCATGCACCGCCCCGCCTCGCCCCGCCGACTGACGGCCGGCCCCCGTTTGTAACAAGGTTGCCGGTAGCCCTCAACTCCTTATCGCTGTGCGGCAGGGCTACTTCGCGGGTTCGTGGGGAGAGCCGGTCAGTCCGGCCGCGGTCTGGGTGAGGTGCTGAGCCAGTACCTCAGCCGCCGTGTCGGCGTCGCGGGCCAGCGCCGCCTCCTCCAGTCGGCGGTGTTCGTCGACGCCGTCCCGGTCGGGGTTGCGGTGTGCCGACCAGCGGCGAGCCAGCTCGCTCGCGGTCCACATCCGGTCGACGGTCTCCAGCAGGACGGGATTGCCGCAGCCTTCCAACAGGGTGCGGTGGAAGAGCCGGTGGGCTTCGGACCATGCGCTGCTGTAGTACTCGCCCTCCTCCGGAACGTACGCCGGAGTGCGCGCCAGACGGTGGTGGGCGGCACGTACGCGGGCCTCCCAGTCGACGTCGCCGCGCTCGACGGACATGCGCAGCACGACCGGTTCGATGGTTCGGCGTGCCTCCGTGATCTCCTGCCAGCGGCTGTCGGAGAAGGACGGGACGGCGAAGCCGCGGTTGGGCAGCCGGTCGGCGAGACCCTCGCCGACCACCCGCACGAGCGCCTCGCGCACGACGGCCAGGCTCACGCCCTGTTCCTTGGCGAGATCCTGCGGTTTGAGGGCGTGGCCGGGGGCGTACTCCCCGCGCATGATCGCGTCCCGCAGGTATGCGTAGACCTGCTCGGAGAGCATCTGCTTGCCCGGCGAAGTCGGGGTGTGGGCCGTCTGGGTCATGCCGTCATCGTAGACGATCCAGTCGATAATCGATTATCCGTGTTATCGTCGATTCCATCGTCGGCGGAAGTCGGCAGGGATCCCTCTGCGCGACGCCGCGGCCCCTCCGTCGGCCGCGTCACCGCCACCCCACCGCACGGTCTGAAAGGAACGACGCGCATGAGCGCCAACGACCCCTTCGCCCGCCTCCCCGAGGCGGTCTCCTTCACCGTTACGAGCGCCAACGTCACCGACGGCTCCGCCTGGTCGCCCGAGCAACTCTCCGGCATGTCCGGCGTCCCCGGCGGGAAGGACGTCTCGCCGCAGTTGTCCTGGAACGGCGCCCCGGAAGGCACCAAGAGCTACGCCGTCACCGTGTACGACCCCGACGCCCCCACCGGGTCCGGGTTCTGGCACTGGGCGGTCGCCGACATCCCCGCCACCGTCACCGAGCTGCCCGAGGGCGCCGGCGACGACACCGGCTCGGGCCTGCCCGAGGGCGCCTTCCAGCTGCCCAACGACGCCCGCGCAGCCCGCTTCATCGGCGCCGCCCCGCCGGCCGGGCACGGCCCGCACCGCTACTTCGTCGTGGTGCATGCCCTCGCCGTCGAGTCCATCGGCGTGGCCGCCGACGCCACGCCGGCCGTCCTCGGGTTCACCATGGCGGGCCACATACTCGGCCGCGCGGTCCTGACCGCCAGTGCCGAGACTCCCGCCTGACGAACAGCATGTCCGTACTCATCGACACCACGGAGATGTATCTACGCACCATCCTGGAGCTCGAAGAGGATGGCGTGGTCCCCCTGCGCGCCCGCATCGCCGAGCGCCTGGACCAGAGTGGGCCCACCGTCAGCCAGACCGCCGCCCGCATGCAGCGCGACGGGCTGCTGCACGTCGCCGGCGACCGGCACCTGGAGTTGACGGTGACGGGCCGTCGACTGGCCATGCGCGTGATGCGCAAGCACCGGCTCGCCGTGTGTCTGCTCGTCGACGTGATCGGTCTGGAGTGGGAGCAGGTGCACGACGAAGCCTGCCGCTGGGAGCACGTGATGAGCGAGGCCGTCGAGCGCCGTGCCCTGGAGTTGCTCCGGAACCCGACCAAGTCGCCCTACGGCAACCCGATCCCGGGCCTGGAGGAGCTCGGCGTGAAGAGCAGCCTGGATCCGTTCCTCGACGAGCCCATCGTCAGCCTCAGCGAACTGGACCCCGGGCCGTTCGGCGCGAGCGCGGTCGTAGGGCGCATCGGGGAGCTGATCCAGACCGATCTCCCGCTGATGCGCACCCTGCGGCAGGCCGGGGTGCGGCCCGGCGCGGTCGTGCGCGTGACGTCATCGTCCGGCGGCGTGCTGGTCGGCAGCGGCGGGGAGGCCGCCGAACTCCCCACGCAGACCGCCGCGCACGTCTTCGTGGCCAAGCGCTGAGCCCGGCCAGGCACCGACCCGCCGCCGTGGACCCGTACAAGGCATCAGGACGGCCCTCGACCACTGGAACGGAGGATCGTGGTCGAGGGCCGTCCTCGCCCTCACGAGGCGCAGGCCTCGGCGATCGACAGGCTGTTCTCGTAGAGGTGGTGCCGGGTGATCCGGCCGTCCTCGACGGTGAGGCGCAGTGCGAACGGGCCCTCGAAGGACTTTCCCGTCGCGCGTACGGTCCCCGACAGGTGGCCCATCAGGACGGCGTCGGTGCCGTCGACGAGGAAGGTGTCGACGGAGGCGCGCGCGTCCTCGGGCACGGTGTGCTCCATCAACTCCGTGAACTGGGCGGCGCATTCGGCGGCGGTGGAGCGCGGGCGGATCCACGGGACGGCGGGGTTCTCGGCGAGCATCCAGTCGACCTCGTCGGCGAAGAGCACGACGAGCCGCCCGGTGTCCCCGGCCACCCGGGCGGCGATGAACTCCTGCACGGCAGCCCGAGTGGCTTCAGCCACGGAACTCGCGGTGCCGGCCGCACCCGCGATGGTTGCTGAACTCGCCTTGGTCACGGTGGACTTGACGGCCATGGCACTCTCCTCGCTGCTACGGCTGAATCCCGGCGGGGGTTCCCGTCGATGTGCTTGATCCTGCTGGAGTGAGGGGAGAACGGTCGATTACCCCGGGAGTAATGGCTCCGGCCGCAACTTTGAACACTGAGATGACAAAGTATGGACATGCCAAGTGAAAGCCCCTTAGGTTGGCGGCGCAACGCAGCCACGTCACTGAAGACCGGAACGAAATCCGGCACGGTCCGGTCCCGCCTTATGGAGGACCGTTGTCCCACCATCCGTTCCTGCGTGCCCGAAGACTTCTCACCGCCCTACTGACCGGAGCCGTCCTCGCCGGCGGCCTGTTGGCCGCCCCGGCGTCCTCAGCCGCCCCGTCGGACCTCCCGCCACAGGAGCCCGGTGTCACGCTGCGCGTGTTCGACGTGCAGACGCCGCTGAGCAAGCTGTGCACCCTCAAGCCCGGACAGACCCCCAACCACGACTCGTTGAAGGCCACGGTGGACTGGTCCACGGCCGACGACTTCGGTGGCTTCTCCGACCGCTTCGTCACAGAGGTGACCGGCAACCTGGTCGTGCCGCGCGACGGTACCTACGGGTTCCGTCTCACCAGCGACGACGGCTCCCGGCTGACCATCGACGGCACCACGGTGGTCGACCACGACGGACTCCACGGCGCGGAGCCGAAGGACGGCGCGGTCTCGCTCACCGCGGGGTCGCACCCGCTGCGCATCGATCACTTCGAGCGCGACGGCGGGCAGCAGCTCCAACTGGCCTGGAAGCCGCCGGGCGAGAGCGACTTCGCTGTCGTGCCCCGCGAGGCGCTGACTACGGATGCCGACGTCGTCCGGGTGACGGCACCCGGACGCAAGGAATGTGAGGCGAGCGGCGACTCCCCCGGCGACGGCCTCCCGCTCACCTCCGTACGGCCGGACCTGACGCTCACCGATCTGCGCCCCGACGGTTTCGAACCGCAGGTCACCGGTATGGACTGGCTGCCCGACGGACGGTTGGCGATCAGTACCTGGGGCGGCTCCGACAACGTTGCCGGAGAGGTCTATCTGCTGGACAACGTCACCGGTCCGACGAGCAAGGACGAGGTCACCTTCAAGAAGGTGGCAAGTGGTCTGCGTGAGCCCATGGGCATCAAGTACGTCGACGGTTCGCTGTACGTCTCGCAGAAGCACGAGCTGACCCGGCTCGTCGACCGGGACCGCGACGACGTGGCCGACGAGTACCGCACCGTGGCGACCTGGCCGTACGGAGGGAACTTCCATGAGTTCGCCTTCGGACTCCTCTACCGCGACGGCTACTTCTATGTGAACCTCTCCGTCTCCATCAACCTCGGCGGGGCGACCACGGTTCCGCAGCCCGCGCCGGGCCGCGGGGTCACGTACAAGGTCAGCAAGAAGACGGGCAGGATCAGCCCGGTCGCCGGCGGACTTCGTACGCCGAACGGGATCGGCTGGGGCCCGGACGGTGAGCTCTTCGCCACGGACAACCAGGGCGGTTGGCTTCCTTCCTCGAAGCTCGTCCACGTCAAGCCGGACCGCTTCTTCAACCACTACACCGAGCCGTCCGGCCCGTTCGACGCCTCCACACCGACCAATCCCGTGCTGTGGCTGCCCCAGAACGAGATCGCCAACTCGCCCTCCACACCCCTGTATGTGAAGAAGGGCAGGTTCGCGGGTCAGATGCTGATCGGCGACGTGACCTACGGCGGCCTGCAGCGCGCGTACCTGGAGAAGGTGAAGGGCCAGTATCAGGGCGCCGTCTTCCGCTACACGCAGGGTCTTGAGGCCGGAGTCAACCGCCTCACCCTCGGTCCCGACGGCTCGATCTACGCCGGAGGTCTCGGCGCCGAGGGCAACTGGGGCCAGGAGGGCAAGCTCAAGTTCGGCCTGCAGAAGCTCACGCCCAACGGCGGCAACACCTTCGACATCCAGACGATGCGCGCCGTGCCGGGCGGCTTCGACCTGACGTACACCCAGCCGGTGTCCGCGACGACGGCCGAGGAGCTGGCCAAGCGCTACCGGGCCGAGCAGTGGCGCTACACGCCGACCGCCGACTACGGCGGCCCGAAGATCGCCGAAGAAGCCCTGCCCGTACGATCTGCCGAGCTGTCGAAGGACGGGCGTACCGTGCGGCTTCGGCTGGACGGGCTGAAGTCGGGCCGGGTCGTCCACCTGCGGTCCCCACGTCCCTTCACCTCTGCGTCCGGTGAGGCGCTGTGGAGCACCGAGGCCTGGTACACGCTCAATGCCATGCCCGGCAAGCAGCCGCCGCCCGCCACTCAGTACGAGGCCGAGGAAGCGCGTCTGACGGGCTCAGCGGGCGTCAACACCGATCATGTCGGCCACTCCGGCAGCGGCTTCGTCGACCGGTACTCCACGGAGGGCAAGGTTGCCACCACCTTCGACGTGACAGTCCCCAAGGCGGGCACGTACGACGTCAACCTGCGCTATTCCAACGGCCCGAATCCGTTCCAGGGCACCAAGTCGCTCTCCCTGTACACCAACGGGAAGAAGCTGCGGCAAGTGAAGCTGGCCTCCACCGGTGACTGGGATTCATGGTCCACACAGACCGAACCGGTAGTGCTGCGCGCCGGAAAGAACACCGTCTCCTACAGCTACGACGCCGGCGACACCGGCCACGTCAACCTCGATCTGATCACTGTTCGCCCGCACGGGGCACAGCTCACTCTCTTCGACGGGAGCGCCGCCTCGCAGTCCGAGTGGCAGCACACGGACGGGCGACGGCTCAAGTGGCCGCTCACCGACGAGCAGTCGATGGAGGTGTGCTGCGGTGACATCCGGACCCTGGACGCGTACCAGGACTTCAAGTTGCATGTCGAGTTCCGCGTTCCGCTGCTGCCTCCCGATGTCACGGGACAGGACCGTGGCAACAGCGGAATCTTCATCCAGGACCGCTACGAACTCCAGATCCTCGACTCCTACGGTGACACCTCACTGGACACCAACGAAGCCGGAGCCATCTATCTGAAGAAGGCACCCGATGTGAACGCGGCCAAAGCTCCGGAGACTTGGCAGACGTACGACATCGTCTTCCGCGCCGCCCACTACGACGACAGCGGCCGCAAGACGGCCGACGCGCGGGTGACAGTGGTCTGGAACGGCCAGAAGGTGCACGACGACATCGCCCTCGACGGCCCCACCGCCTCGGGCAGAGCCGAGACACCGGCCGCGGGCGCGATCCGTCTGCAGGACCACGGGAACAAGGTCCGGTTCCGCAACATCACCCTGGAGCCTCTGACCTGACCTGATCCGAAGCCGGGCCCGGTTCCTGACCCGGGCCCGGCTTCCATGTCACCTCGGGCGGAGGGGGGTCCGAGTCAGTCGGCTCCTCTGCCCGTCGGCACGTACGACAGGCAGCCTCACGCCGAAGACCATGCCTGCCCCCGGAGTGCTGTGGACCGTGACCGTCCCGTCGTGGGCGTGGGTGAGCTGGCGGACGATGGCCAGGCCGAGCCCACTGCCGCCGGTGGACCGGCTGCGGGATTTCTCCGCTCGCCAGAAACGGTCGAAGACATACGGCAGTTCCTCCGGCTCGATGCCATGGCCGGTGTCCCTGACCTCGATGGTCACCCCGGACTCCGCGCCGACCGCGCGCAGTTCGACACTGCCCCGGGCCGCCGTGTGCCGCACCGCGTTCGACACCAGGTTGCCGATCATCTGGCGGATGCGTACGGGATCGGCGTACAGCTTCGGATCGTCGTCCGTGCGGACGGTGAGGATTACTCCGGCCGCGTCCGCCGCAGCACTGTGTGCTGTCGCCACCTGGTGGAGGAGGTCCCGTACGAAGACATCCTCGCGGTGCAGCCGCAGCACACCCGCGTCGGCTGCGGCGAAGCCCTGCAAGTCGTCGATGAGGTGCTGCAGTTGCAGCGCCTCCTCCAGGAGCGAGGTGGTGAACTCGTCGTCGGACTCAGCGACTCCGTCCTCCGCGGCCTCCAGCCAGACCCGGATGTTGTTGAGCGGGCTGTGAAGCTCATGGGCGATGTCGCTGACCATCGCCTTGCGCTGTTCCTGGGCCTCGCGGGAGTCGCGCTGCTGGTGGGCGGGATCGGGGTGGCCAACACGATGGTGGTCTCGGTGCTGGAAACGGCGCCAAGAGATCGGGCTGCGTCGCGCCCTGGGTGCGAGCCGGGGGCAGATCCGCGGTCAGTTCCTGACGGAGTCGGTCGTCCTGTCCACGCTGGGCGGACCGGCGGGCACGGTCATCGGCGTCCTCGCCACGGTCGGCTACGCGTCCTGGCACGACTGGCCTCCGGTCGTCCCCGTCTCGGCTGTGCTGAGCGGCGTGGGAGGTGCCGTGGTGATCGGGGTGGTGGCCGGCGTCTACCCCTCGGTCCGAGCGGCCCGGCTCACCCCTACGGAGGCCCTGGCCACCGTCCAGCGGCTCGTCACGTCCGGACAGACATCTGTATGGCAGAGGCGAGCAGTGCCAGCTTGTCGGCGTTGTCAGTGCCGGGGTCCGGATGGTAGACGACGAGCATCTGGCCTGCCGTGCCGCCGATGGCCAGCCTCTCCCGGTTCAGCTGCAGGCCACCGACCTGAGGGTGGTCGATGTGCTTGGGTGCGCCTTCGCATGCCTCTACGTCGTGGCGAGCCCAGAGCCGGCTGAAGCGGGGGCTGGCAAGGCAGAGTTCGCCGACGAGCTCGATGAATCGCGGGTCGTCCGTGTCGGTGCCGACGGACTCGCGGAAGCCCGCGACCATGCCCACGGTGGCGTTCTCCCAGTCCGGATAGAGGGCCTGTTCGGCAGGGTCGAGAAACACGTCCCGCAGCCGGTTGGCTCCCGCCACGAGACGCGGGGACAGGGCGGTCGCCAGGGCGTTGGCGGCGAGTACGTCGAAGTAGCGGCCCTCGACCGTGGCGGGCAGCGGGAGCATGGCGACGAGGCCGGCGATGCCCGGAGGAACGATCTCCTTCCGGCGTCGGCGTTGGCGCCGTCGGGGTTTGTCGGCGCCGAGGCGCAGCAGGTATGCCGTCGCGTCGTCGTCGAGCCGCAACACGCGGGCGAGGGACTCGAGGACCTGTACGGAGGGGTTGCGGTCGCGGCCCTGTTCCAGGCGCAGGTAGTAGTCGACGCTGATACCGGCGAGCATCGCGACCTCTTCCCGGCGCAGACCCGGTACGCGCCGTACCCCCATGACGGGGATACCGACCTGTTCGGGAGTGACGAGCTCACGGCGGGCGCGCACGTAATCGCCAAGCAGGTTCGGTCCGTCGGTCATCTCTCCACTGTAATCTGCCCGGCTGCGCGCGTGCCTGGTCCTGTCACCCCCAGGATCGCGGGGGCCCTGGCCCGGTCGGAGGCTGGACGGCAGCGTGGCCGGCGGCCCACGTCATCGCCCGCCTGCAGCGCGGACAAGCACAGCAAGGAGCAAACATGTCGACGTATCTGCTGATTCATGGTGCCTGGCACAGTGGAGAGTGCTGGCAGCGGGTGGTTCCGTTGCTGGCGTCGGCCGGGCATCAGGTGCTCACGCCGTCGCTGACCGGCTACGGCGACAAGGCGCACCTGCTCGGCCCCGAGGTGGGCCTTGACACCCATGTCGACGACATCGTCAAGCTGATCGTCGAGGAGGACCTCACCGAGGTGACCCTCGTGGGGCACAGCTACGCCGGGCTGGTCATCTCGTCCGCGGCCAACCAGGTCCCGGACCGGATCGCGCGTCTGGTCTACCTCGATGCGATGGTGCCGGAGGACGGCGAGAGCGCGGCCGATGTCCTGCCCGTGACCCAGGCCCTGATCGACCTCGCCGTGAAGTCCGACAGTGGCTGGCGGGTTCCGCCACTGCCCGAACTGCCCCCGCCCTCGGGTCTGTTCGGGGTCACCGACCCGGCGGACGTCGCTTGGCTGCGCACGATGCTGTCGGACCAGCCGGTGCGCTGCCTCCAACAACCGGTCCGACTCGACAACCCGGCCGTGAACGCGGTCCCGCGGACCCACATCCACTGCACTGTCGGCAAGCCGGACGGCTTCGACCGGCGTCCCGTTCCCGCGACACAGCCCAACGGCGCCCCAGCAGAGGTGTGGGAACTGGCGACCGGCCACGACTGCATGGTCACCATGCCGGTCGAACTCGCCGAACTGCTGCTCAAGCTCGGCTGACCCACTCACCTTTACGGGTCAGGTCGTCCCGGTTCGGGAGCGGAGCATTCGCCGTACCGTGTCCGAGCGTTCCAGGATGGTGTTGCGGACCACCGGGGCCGCGTCGTGGGACGCCTTCTGGGCCTCCTCGATGTACGTGGGGTCGATGGCATGCGGTGGGAAGAGCTGGCCTGCGAAGACCATCGCCGGGATCATCCCGCCTCGATGCAGGTGCGGGATCGAGTCCAAGTAGCGCTGTGTGTAGGGCGTCAACAGGGCATCCTGGTCGGGGCGCCAGAACGCCGCCGCCACCTGGCCGACCGAGTTGACGGGCACCGCACGGTCCACCGCCAGCTTCTGCCAGACCTCTGCCTTCGCGGCGGGGTCCGGCAGGGCTGCCCGTACGGTGAGGGCGCGGACCCAGGCGTCGGGGTCCGGGTCGCGTTCCAGCAGGAGTGCACTCTCCGACGAGACGTCCCCGCCCAGTTCAGCCTCGCGGACCAGCGCTCGCCAGAGCAGGTCCACGTCGTCGCCGGCCTGTTCGCGGAGCCACGCCAGGTCGTCCGGTTTCGTCGCGGTGCGGGCCAGTCCGCGCAGGGCGACCTGGCGACGGCCGGGATCCGCAGCGAGGCGCCTGCAGGCCTCCGCCACCGCCGCCGTCAGTCCCGCGCGTTCGCCTTCCGGTGCCCACAGTTCGGCGATGGTCGCGGCGAGGGTCAGATAAGGCTCGATCACGGCATCGGACGTCTCTGCCGTGAGGACGGCGGTGATGCACCGCCCGGCTTCCGCCGCCGTGGCCTCGCCGGTGGTCAGCATGTCCCACACGGTCGCCGTGGCCACGCCCCGAGAGATGGCAGTGGGCAGTTGTGCGGCCGCGCGGAAGAAGGCGTCCCTGGTCGCGGGGTCGGGACGGGTCGTGGCGAAGGTCAGGTCCTCGTCGTTGATCAGCAGAACGTCGAGGTCGGCCTCGGCCGGGAGGCCGGTGACCGGAGTGCGGGTCTGCGTGACCTCGACGCGCACGAGCGCCCTGCGTTCCAGGACTTCGCCGCTCGTGTCGTTGTTCCTGCCGTTGCTGCCGTTCCCGCCGTTCCGGCTGTACGCGCCCACCGCCAGGACCTGCGGACGCGGAAAGTCGGCCGCCACCAACGTGACGGTGTCGCCGTCGCGTTCCAGTGAGAAGCGGTCGGTGCCCGCCGTCGCGAGCCAGGCACTCCGCCAGCTGTCCAGGTCCCGCCCACTGGCCTCGGAGAGGGCGTCGATCAGGTCCTGGAGACTGGCGCTGCCCCACGCGTGACGCGCGAAGTAGGCGGTCATGCCGGCCCTGAAGCGCTCTTCGCCGACATACGTCATGAGCTGCTGGAGGACGGAAGCGCCCTTGGGATACGTGATGTTGTCGAAGATCGACGCGGCCTGGGCGACGTCGTGGATGGGCTGGTGGATCGGGTGCGAGACGGGGCCTTGGTCGGAGAGGTACGCCTTGAGTTTGTCGCCCGCCAGGTGGCCCGCCCACGCGTCGGTGTAGCGGGTGGCGCGCTCGGCGGCCCAGTGGCAGGCGAACTCCGCGAACGCCTCGTTCAGCCAGAGGTCGTCCCACCAGCGCATCGTGACGATGTTGCCGAACCACATGTGCGCCATCTCGTGCAGCAGCACCTTCGCGAGCAGCTCGCTCTCGGCGGGCGTCGGCGTGGCCCGCCGCAGGAACGCGTCCGACCAGGTCACACAGGCGTAGTTCTCCATCGCCCCGCCGAACTCGGGCACGAACACCTGGTCGTACTTGCGCTGCGGGAACGGCATCGCGAAGACCTCGCCGAAGAAGGCGAGGCCCTGACGGGTGAGGGTGAAGAGCTCGTCCGCGTCACGCTCGAGAATCGGAGCGAGTGAGCGGCGGGCGTAGATGCCCAGGTCGTGGCCGTCGGCCTCGCGGCGGATCTCGTGGAAGGGGCCCGCGTTGACGACGGTGTTGTACGTCGACAGCGGCGGGGTGTCCGGGAAGGTCCAGCGGCGTGCCGATTCCAGTTGCTCGATGCGCGGGTCCCCGGAGTTGCTGGTGACGGTCCACACGGGCGGGGCCGTGACGGTGAAGGCGTGCGGTGCCTTGAGGTCGGGCTGGTCGAAACACGCCCAGACGAAGCGGGCCTCGTCCGGTTCGAAACTCATCCACACGTAGACCTCGCCGTCCGCGGGGTCGATCGCCCTGTGCACGCCCTGGCCCGTGGTCGTGTCGGCCTGGACGCTCTCCACGCGCAGAACGTTGTGCCCGGCAAGCGCGGGCAGAGCTATCCGGCCGTCCCCGGTGGAGGTGAGGGGGCTGCCGTTCAGCGTGGCGCTCCGCACCTCCGCCGCACAGTCCACGAAGCTCTCCGCGCCGGGCTCACGGCAGCTGAAGGCCACGGTGGAAACACACCGGATCTCCGGCCCGTCGGCCAGACCGCTGAGGTCGATGTCCACGTCGTACCGCTCGACCTCCAACAACGCACCCCGGCGCTCGGCTTCGGTACGGGTCAGGCTCCGGATCTCCATGCGTCCTCCCTCGTCAGACAGCGGCGTCAGCGTACGACGGAGGGCGGCTGCGGGCGCAGGGATTTTGGCGTGCCGAACGGGCTTCGAGTTCCCTGCGGAAGCCGTTGGCCACACCTGCTCGGGACCGCTGACGTACTCAACTCACCAACTCCGGCGCGAAGTAGTCACGCAGCCGGGCGATCTTCCCGTCACGGATGCGGAAGATCTGTACCAGGGAGACAGTCACGTCCTCTCCGTCTCCGTCGAAGACCGTGTCGATCTCGGCGATGAAGACATCGGGGCTGGAGGTGGTGTGCAGCACGTACCCGGACTTCTCGAAGTTCGGCGAGCTGCCGTCCTTCGTGGGCTGTTCGTAGTACGCCGCCATGGCGGTCCGGATTTCCTCCCGGCCGACCATCCGCCTGGGGAAGGCGGCACCGGCAGGCACGAGCGGTGCCTCAAAGACGCCGTCCTCGGTGAAGCTCTCGGCCAGGGCATCGGCATTCCGGCTCACGGTGCCGGCGTAGATGTAACTCTCGAAGATCTCCTGGGGCGTTCTGGACACGGGGACCTCCCTGGGCGCGGACACGAAGGACCACATCACCACAGCGACGCTCGCGGGAACGTGGTTTCCGCGAACGTTCACCTCCCGCTCAATGGCCGGCCGGTCCGATCAGAGTCTTCCGGCACGGTTGAGTGCGTCTTCAGCCTGCGTGGCCAGGGTGGTGACGAGATCAGCTGCGGATGGCAGGTCGGTGATGAGGTCGACCGCCTCGCCGGCCCACATCGGCAGCGAGGGGATCTCCCCCTGCGCCACGTCGTGTTGGTAGTCCTGCATGGCCCTGGGATCCGCGGCGAGTTCGGCTTCCCTGCCCCGCCACCGGTCGAGGTAGCGGTGGCCCAGGGTCCGAGCGGTGTACTTCGACGGCCACCGGGAGCCTCGGGCGATGTCGAGCACCCGGTTGCGCTCGGTGTCCTCGCTATGTCCCTCGACGATCGCCTTGGCGGTCGAGGGATCCACCAGTGCCTCGGCCGTGGCTTGGAAGCGTGTGCCGACGAGCGCCCCCGCCGCGCCCAGCGCCAGGGCTGCCGCCACCCCGCGGCCGTCGGCGATCCCGCCTGCCGCCAGTACCGGCACGGGGTCCGCAAGATCCACCACGACCGGCACGAACGGCAAGGTGGAACGCCCTTGTCGAGCCCCATGCCCACCGCTCTCGGTACCCTGCGCCACGATGACATCGGCACCCAGGTCAACCGCCTGCCTGGTCTCTTCCAGATCGGTCACCTGAATGATCAGCACCGTGTCCGCCGCGCGGATGCGCTCAACGAACGGGCTCGGGTCCCCGAAGGACAACATCACTGCCCTGGGCCGGTGTTCAAGCGCCCGCTCGATCGCGTCGGCGTCGATCCGCCAGGTCAGGAATCCGATGCCCCACGACCTCCCGCCGGCCTCCGCGATGAGCGGCAGCTCGCGGGCCAGCCACTCCGGGTCCCCGTTCGCGGAGCCCAGCATCCCGAGCCCGCCGCCACGAGACACGGCCGCCGCCAGCGCACCACCGGCCGATCCGCCCATCGGCGCCAGCGCGATCGGGTGCTGCACACCGAGCAACTCCGTGAACCGCGTCGACAGTCCCATAGCCGTCTTCATCCCCCTCAACTCGCTTCCACGAACGTCACTTGCTGTGGAGTGGGCGGAGTGGATATGACTGGCTCCGTCACGCACCCAGTCGTTAGCCTCGGCCCCCATGAACCAGCGGCAGCGGAAGAAGCTCTCCCGCCAACTCTTCGCAGCGATTCTGGCGGGTGACACCGCCCGCGTGCAGGCGGCGCTGCGGGCCGGAGCCGACCCGGAGCAAGGAGACAGCGAGGGCACCACCCCTCTGTACGTGGCATCCGTGAACGGAGAAGCACAGATCGCCCGCCTGCTCCTGACGGCCGGAGCCGCCCCTGACGCCGAGAGCAGCGGACTCGGCTCGGACGGCACGCCGTTGTGCGCGGCCGCATGCTGGGGGCACACCGACACAGTGCGCGAACTATTGGCGCACGGCGCCGATCCGAACCTTCATGAAGACCACGGCTCAGGCCGCTCCCCGCTGCACTGGGCGAACATCGGCCCCCACCTCGAGACGGCCGAACTCCTCAGGAGAGCGGGAGCGGCAGACACGTAGCCCCGCCGCCGACGGACCGACTCGGCTCGGTGCACTTGCCGCCCGGCCCCGTTACCGTCACGGGATGGAAAGAATCTCCGAGCAGACCCTGGTCCCTGCCGACGCGGACAGCACCTGGCGGCTGATCACCGACCCGCAGTACTTCCAGCAGTGGTACGCGTTCGGGGGCGCCGAGATCGAGCTGGTGGCCGGTGGCGCGATGGTCCTACGGTGGGACGAGCACGGCAGCTTTCGCGCCACGGTGGTGGCTGTGGAACCCGGCCGCCGTTTCGCCTTCCGATGGCTGCCGGAGCCGGGCGACCTTGTCGAGATCACATTCTCGCCGGAAGGCACCGGCACGCTGGTACGGATCAGCGAGAGCGGCGCGCTGGAAGACGCCGCCACCAGCGCCATGGCCTGGCGGAACTCACTCTCACTGCTGGCGAAGCTCGCCCAGGCGTAGGACTCGATACGGAGTGGGCGACGGTCCCCACCGGCGTCCGCACCCGTCGGCGTCCTCGGGTCGCACGAGCAACGTGTGGAGCATGACCGCGTCACGTGGAGATGACTTCCCTGGACATCGATCGGGCTCCTGTTGGGAAGGCTCCCGCTCAACTTGGCCATCACCTGGGCCACCAGCCGGTCAAGGATCCGCTTGTCCGGTGTGGCGCTTTCAGACCGCACTACGCAGGTGGGGGCTCAGACACCGTCACGTGAGTGGCGGCGCGTGTCAGTTCCGGGCGGCTGAGGACGTCGGTGCTGTCGATGAACTGGTCCACAGCACCGACCGTCGGCAGGGAGCCAATCGTCGGGTCGGTGATGCGGGCGATCAGCGCCTCGGTGAAGCGTTCGGCGTGCAGCACCTGGAATGGTCTGCTGTGGTAGGGCCGCGTGGTGGGGTCGACGGGGTCGGTGACGCCGAGTTGGTTGTGCATGGCCGCGATGGCCTCGTAAGCGCGGGTCAGGTGGTGCTCGCGGATGTGCCAGTCGGTGGCGGCGTGGGCCGCGGTGAGGACCGGGGCGAGGGAGGACGCTTGAGGAAGGCGGGCGAAGGCGCTGCCGAGCCACTTGCTGTAGGGCGGATAGCGACGGTCCATGAGCAGGCAGAGCCGCATCACATCGCGCACCAGGCGGCCGGTGACGACGGCGGAGCCGAGTTCGTCGCCCACTTCACCGCAACGGCCGACGAAGGCTTCCTCCTGGGAGATGCGCTGCCACTGGCAGGCGAGTACGTAGAGCCAGAGATCGTGGGGGTACCAGTCGAGGGCTGCGCGCGCCGTCGCGAGCCGGCCGAGTCCGTCGTGGAAGACGGCACCGCCGGTGGCCTCGGCAAGCAGTTGAGTGGGCGTGGCCAGCCAGTCCGCGAGTGTGACGTCCTTGCGCGGGTCGAAGCCCAGTTGCGCGGTGAACCAGGCGCCCGGATCCGTGACTTCGACGCGGTGACGGACCGGCCCGTCGGTCGTCTGCATGACCCCGATGCCCGCTTCTCCGGCCACTGCGAAGTGCGTCGGATAGCCGCGGAAGGTCTTCGGCAGGCGTTCGGAGAGCAGTTCCGTGATCGTCGCGCCATGACGGGTCACGTCCTGCGGGTGCAAGAAGAGCTGGAGGCGGGGGCCCCACTCGTGGTCGGCCGAGCGGGCGGTGTCGAATCCGAGGACTTCCGAGCCGCTGCCCAGCCGGGCGGCGGAGTGCGCAGTTCCGGGGACGACTTCGTCCAGCAGGGGCCGTACAGCTTCGAAGTAGAAGTGGCGGGAGAGTTCCAGTCCGGGGATGAAGGACGGCTTGGTCATGCCGTGGAGGGTGCCGGATCGGCGTGCGGTCGGTCGAAGGCTTTTCCCACGTCGAGCGGGCGCGGCCGACTGCGCGTAACTGGCGGGCATTGCGGCCCAACCGTATGCGCAGTCGCAGGCAGTACATGCAGCCCGGCCGCCAGAAGACGACCGATCGGCCGTCGACCGCGCTGCGGCGCATGACGACTCGGGCCATCGAGCCGGAATGGGGCCGTTCCTGGGCGTCAGCCACTTTCCCGTATGGCGGCGCCTCGGGCACGCCGCGCGGGTGCCCGGCGGGTCGCGGGATTACCGTCGGCGGCATGGACGGTGATCTCCGAGGGTGGCGCCAGTGTTTGCTGAGCGGGGCGGTGTTCGCCGTGTGCATGGCCGGCACCACGCTGCCGACCCCTCTCTACAGCCTCTACCAGGAGAAGTTCGGGTTCTCCGAGCTGACGGTGACCGTCGTGTACGCCGTGTACGCCTTCGGGGTCATCGCCATGCTGCTGCTGACGGGCAACGTCTCGGATGCCGTGGGCAGGCGGCCTGTGCTGCTCTGGGGCCTGGGGTTCGCGGCGGCCAGCGCCGTCTGCTTCCTGTGCGCCACCGGGCTGGGCTGGCTGTATGTGGGGCGGTTGTTCTCGGGACTGTCCGCCGGTCTCTTCACCGGGGCTGCCACGGTGTACGTGATCGAGCTGGCACCGGACGGCGGTGCGTCCCGGGCCACGTTCGTGGCGACCGCCGCCAACATGGGCGGTCTGGGCTGCGGTCCGCTGCTCGCCGGAATCCTCGCTCAGTACGCCCCCTGGCCGCTGTACCTGCCGTTCGTCGTGCACCTCGCGCTGGTGACCGGCTCGGCCGCCGTCCTGCTGTGGCTGCCGGAGGCCGTCCGCGAGCGGCGGCCGCTGAGCACGGTACGGCCACAGCGGCCCGGTGTGCCCCCACAGGTGCGGAAGGTGTTCGGGCCTGCGGCGGTCGCCTCGTTCGTGGGGTTCGCGCTGTTCGGGGTGTTCACGTCGGTCAGCCCGGCGTTCCTCGCGGAGTCCCTGGACGTGGACAACCACGCCGTGAGCGGGCTTGTCGTCGCGCTCGCCTTCTTCTCCTCGACCGCAGGGCAACTGGTGGTCGGCCGGGTCGGGTTGGAACGATCGCTGCCGCTGGGCTGCGCCGGGCTCCTCGCCGGACTGGCGCTGCTCGCGGGCGCGCTGCACTGGGACCTGCTCTCGCTGGTGGTGCTGAGCGCGATCGTCGGTGGAGTCGGGCAGGGCCTGGCCTTTCGCGGGGCGCTGTCCGCGGTGGCCCAGGCGTCTCCCACGGACCGCCGCGCGTCGGTGATCTCGACGCTGTTCGTGGTGGCCTACGCGGGCATCTCGGTGCCGGTGATCGGTGTGGGAGTACTCACGGGTCCGATCGGCCTGGAGGGCGCCGGGCTGGTGTTCATCGCCTGTATGGCCGTCCTGGTCTCGACCGCGGGCGTCTACTTGCTCCGGCGTCCGGTGCGAACGAGCGCGTGAGGTGTGGGCTCCTCCCCGGGGTGCTGCGGCAAGCGTCAGTTCTCGGCGTGGGGGTGGGAGGCGAACTGGTCGAGCAGGCCCTCCAGAGCGTTGTCTCCGAACATCATCTCCAGGCCGGCGGCGGAGTCGGTGGCGGACGCCTCGCTACGAGGGAAGAGTTCCTGTTCGTAGGCGGTGAGGGCGGACTCGCTGTCGCCGGGGTGGTCGTCGATCGCCCGGCCGAGCCGGGCACCGTCGAGCATGGCCAGGTTGGCTCCCTCGCCCGCGAAGGGGGACATCAGGTGCGCGGCGTCACCGAGGAGGGTGATGCCGACGTGGTGGTCCCAGCGGTGGCCGACGGGCAGGGCGTGGATCCGGCGAGGTACCGCGGGGCCGTCGGCGTCGGCGACCAGCGCGCGCAGGTCTTCGTGCCAACTCGTCGACGTCGAAATCCACGAGCCACTCCGGTCCCAGACCAGGCAGGATGCCCTCCGTGAACCACGTCCTGTGCGGGCTCGCCGCCAATGCGGCCCTGCCGTCCGAGTTGGTCGACCGGCTGATCGCGGTCGCGGACACCGACATCGCCGCGGACCTCGCCGGTCGCGCGGACCTCAGCCATGCTCAGGCGATTGCATTGGTATCGCGCGTCGAGGAGAGCGCAGGGCGGCTTGCGTACGAGGGCCGGCTGACCGCCACCGACATCGATCCCGCGGCGCAGCCACACGCTGCCCTCGCCCTGCTCCATGAAGGCGTCGGCAGACCGGAGTGGGCGCGCCTGCTCGCGGCAGATCCGGTCGCTGTGCACCGGGAGAAGCTGGCTGCCTGTCCCAGCCTCCCGTCCGATGTGGTGAAGTCACTTGCCGCGGACCCGGACGTACGCGTCGTCGCGGAGCTCGCGCTGTATGCCGCGCCGGACATGGCAGCCAGGCTTGCGCAGCATCCGCATGCCGAGGTCCGCCGCGCGGTCGCGGCAAACGAGGCAACACCGTCGGCCGTACTGGCGGCGCTGATATCCGGCGAAGGGCTGGCGCCCGCGCGGCGGTGTCTGGTCTGCGACCGCGAAAAGACGCCGTTCGTGCATGATCCTGAATGCGCCCGGCTCGACTGCGATCTACTGCCGGGCGCCTCCTGCGACGGCTCCCACGAGTCCACCATGCATGACATGCAGCATGCGGCTCTGCGGAACCCTGCCACACCAACCGAGGCCGTCATCGGCTTCGCCGGCCATCCGTCGACGCTGCTTCGCTGGGCACTGGCGGCCCGCCCGGACCTGCCTTCCGAGGTGTGCGGACGACTCGCCGTGGACGGCACTCCCGGCGTACGAGCCGACCTCGCCGAGAATCCCGCGATCGACGAAGCCCTGATCCGCGTACTGGCCGGCGACCAGGGCCACGAAGTACGGCGCAGGCTCGCACACAACCCGCACGTACCGCTCGATGTGCTCACCGACCTGGCCGACACTGCCAAGATCGGTGCCACCCTGCTGCCGCGGATCGCCGCCGCCGCACCCATGGAGGTCGAGGAACTGGCCAAGTCACCGAACCCTGCCGTACGGATGCTCCTGGCCCAACGACGTGATCTGCCGACCGAGATTCGTGACGCGTTGGCCACCGACCCTGACGCGAAAGTGGTCAAGTCCATCGCCGGGCACCCGGGGCTCTCCGAAGCGCGGTTGCGCACCATGGTCGACCGGCACGGATCCCGGGTCCTTGCCAAGGTGGCGGCCAATCCGGACACGGCTCCGGCGCTACTGGAGGACCTGGCCCAGCACCAACCACCGGTGCAGAAGGCACTGCGCGAGGTCGCCCGGCATCGCAATGCGACCGCCCCGGCGCTGCTCGCCTGCTTGGCAGACAAAAGGGCGAGGCCCATCGCCGCCGGCCACCCGGCGCTCCCGCCGCCGGTGATCGTGGACCTCCTCACCGACACCGACTGGCGGGTGGTCGAAGCGGCTGCCGCCAACCCGTCGCTGCCGCCTGCGGTGATGTCGGACCTGGTGCCCCGACCGTAACTGCCTTGCCCGCCAAGGGAATCGCTCAGCCCGCTGGCTCATGCGCCGATCTGCCGATTGAAATCGGCCTCGATGAATTCAGTTGCCACGGTCCCCGATGTGTTCGGGCAATGTGAGGGCTGTGTGGGCCGGGCGCCCGGCTTTTGGTGGCAGAGCGGTGAGACCACGAAGCCTTTTGTTGCGCCTTTCAAGGGCCTCGGCCGTCGTGGGGAAGAGCGCCGCGTCGCGTTCACCCACCTGTGCCTGGTTCAGTTCGACGAATCCGCGGATGTCGCGTTCGTAGGCGGCGAAGGCCACGGTGTGGTCGCGTTGGGCGGCCAGCGAGCGGGCGAGCATGTAGGCGCCGACGAGGGCGAGGCTGGAGCCTTGCCCGGTCAGGAACGAGGGGGCGTAGGCGGCATCGCCGAGGAACGCGACCCGGCCGCTGGACCAGCACGGCATGTGGACTTGGCTCACGGTGTCGAAGAACGAATCGTTGGCGTGGCGCATGGCGGCGACCATGGCCGGGATTTCCCATCCGTCGTCGGCGAAGGTGGTGGCAACGAGATCACGTTGTGCCTCGGAGTCGCGGAGGACCTCGTGCGGTTGCTCGGGTTGAGCGAAGTTGAGGAATGCGTGCAGCTCGTTGCCGTCCTTGACCGCGTAGAGCGCCGCGGCCCTTCCGGGGGTGTTCCAGATGAGTGCTTCATGGGAGAGGCCCAGCGTGTTGGGCATGGTGAAGATGGCGAAGCAGTACCCGAGGTAGCGGTGGAATTGCTGCTCGGGGCCGAATACGAGCTCCCGGGTCCGCGAGTGCAGTCCGTCCGCGCCCAGAACCAGGTCGAAACTGCGTTGGACGCCGCTGCGGAAGATGACGTCGACACCGTGCTCGTGTTCCTTGAGCGCATTGATGGAGTCGTCGAACACGAACTCCACCTCGTCACGGACGGCCCCGTACAGGACTTCCGCCAAGTCCCCGCGAGGCACCTCGACATCATGTCCCTCGACGCCGCCGACCACCGCCTGCGGATGAACCACCGCCACCGCACTGCCGTCGGCATCGAGGAAGGTCAACCGGCGTGACTCGATATGCGCTTTCTGGAGCTGCGGCAGGATTCCCATCCGGCGAGCGACCTCAACCGCCGTGCCACGTACGTCGATCGGGTAGCCACCACCCCGCAGCCCGGTGGACCTCTCCACCACCGTCACCGTGAATCCGTACCGTTGCAGCCAGAACGCCACGGCCGGACCCGCGATGCTCGCGCCGGAGACCAGGACCGTACCTTTCGATGCAGTTCCTATGTTCATTCGTCAACTCCCAGTCCGTTATGAGGAATTCGAAGACCAACTCGGATTACGTGTACGCGAGGAGACTTTCGGCTTCTGCCGACCCCTTCAGAGGTCGATCACACCGCTTCCCGCTCCAGGTCGGGCGCCGGCATGATGCGGCTGCGGCGTGTGCTTCGTACGAGCATGACGACCAGCACCGCGGCGATTGCGAACGCGCCGGAAGCGATCGCGATGTAGCTGAATACGCCGGTGGCCGAGTTCGTTGTCTCGCCTTCGACCACGACGGCGGTCGACTTGAGAACGGCCGCGCCCACGAAGTTCAGGACCACCGACCCGATCGACACCATGACCATGACCAGGCTGGACACGATGCCCTGCCGTTCGGCGGACGCCAGGCTGCCCGCCATGTTGAAGCCGGATGTGCCGAGCGCTCCGACCGTGACACCGAGCAGGAATGCGCAGCAGAGCGCGACGGCAAGCTGGGAGGCCCCGAGGAACATCCCGATGGTCACCACCGTTCCGAGCATGACTGTCCCGGCCAGCGTCGAGGCCGGTCCGATGCGTGCGCCAAGCCATCCGGCAACCGGACCTCCGAGCATGACTCCGAGTCCGGGCGCCGCGAGCAACTGTGCGACTGATCCCTGGTCGGCCAGTCCGTACCCGAGTTGCTGATCCGCCGAGACGTCACCGATGAGAGGAATGAGCTGAAGCATGCTCTGGTACGAACCGGCTCCGAGGAAGACGACGAGGAGCATGAGCACCAGTGGCCCATCGAGGTCCCTGACATCGATCAGGGGGTCGGGCTTCCGGCTCGAGACCAGGAACCACCTGACCAGTGCCGCGACGCCGCCGACGAGGAGAGCCAGCGGGCCGGCGGCGAGCCAACCGAGGTCCGAGCCGAGGCTGACATAGCTGAGTACCCCGGCGAGACCTCCGCCGAGAAGGAGGGCACCGGCGACGTCGATCTTGCCTGGCGTCTTGACCAGGGATTCGGGAATCACCTTCCGCACGCAGATCGCCATCGCGGCCCCGACGAGGGCCGACAGGAGGAACAGGATCTGGAAGCCGAACTCCGTGGCCAGTTTCTCGATGAGGAAACGCGACGCGATGTTGAGCACCGCGGAGCTGGAGGTGACGATGCCCACGACGATCATCGCGATGCGGGGTGCGCAGACACCTCGAACGATCGCGACGGAGAGGAACACCGCGGCCAGAGACGCTCCTTGAAGCATGCGCCCTGGCACGAACACCCAGAGGCTGGGGGCCACCGCGCACAAGAGGGCGCCCGCGCAGCTGAGGAGCAAGGCCACCACGAGCACCCTGCGCTTGCCGTAGATGTCGGCACTCTTTCCGAGCAGGGGTGCCCACATCACCCCAGCCAGCATCGCGGTGGCGTTGAGCCACGCCGCCTGGTCGGTACCGAAATGGTCGAGCATCTCCGGGAGGACGAGCAGTGGCGCGGTGATGGCCGAGTCGACCACGAAGTTCACGAGGGCCAGGACAACCACCAGCCCGATGAGCCGCCCGTTCCATCTCGTGTGCAGTCCGGTGTCTGTACTTCCGGTCCTGCTCTGCTGCATTGAGGACTCCTCACTACGGGTTCGTGTCCGTCCACTTCTGCGACGGGTGAAGAGTGCGGGGACGGCTGCGCGCCGGGCGTCATACCGGGGAGCCAATGTGGAGGTGCTACCGCGGTAGGGGGTGGAGGCGGCAAGACCGATGGCTCGGCCTTCCGCGGGGCGGACCTTGGCGTCTCCACACGGCGAGGGGCCTCCTCCAAGCTGCAGAAACGCAGCTCGGAGGAGGCCCCTTCTGCGGAACCGACAGATCTCAGGCCTCGCGGTCGCGCAGTGCCGCGCCGGCCGGGAGGGTTACGGCGAGGAGGCCGAGGGATACCGCGGTCGCGGCGAAAGTGGCGTACAGCAGTGGGGGTATGTGTGGGGACTCGCCCGTCAGGCCGCGCATCATGGGGGTCAGCGTGATCATGGCGATGGTCGTTCCCAGGGCCACGCCCGCCACCGATACCAGCAGGCTCTCCCAGTGGAGCATGCGCAGCACCTGGCGGCGGGTGGAACCGACGAGGCGGAGCGTGGCCAGTTCACGGCGGCGGTCCAGGACCGTCATCACCAGGGTGTTGACGGCGGCGATGACGGCGAAGCCGCCCAGGACGGCGGCCATCGTGTAGTTGGCCCAGGCGCCGAGTTCGCGCTCCACATTCTGCTCGACGGCGTAGCCCGAGGCGTCGGTGACCTCGCCGAGTGCGGCGAGCGGCTTGGCTTCGCCACCGCGTACCAGCAGGGTGCTGTCGAAGGCCGACGTGACGTGGCCGGCCAGGGCCGCGCGCTCCATGGTGACCGCCGCCAGGCCCAGGCCGCGGCCGTAGACCGCGACGACCTCCGGGCGGGCCTCGGTGCCGTCGGGGAGGTAGAGCGGCAGCTTGTCGCCGACCTCGACCTTCGCCGAGGTGGCGAGGGTCTTGTCGATGGCAATACGGCCCGCACCCATGCGGTCCAGGCTGCCGCTGCGTACGTCCAGGTCCTCCACCTTGGCGAGCTGGGCGCCGGAGCCCGAGACGCCCTGGGTCGCCGCCCCCTGCAGTGACGTCTCGCCGCCGGAGTCGACGGGCACGAGCACCTGCGTGTCGAGGAGGCTCACGGCCGCGTCTACGCCGGGAGCGCGGGCGGCCCGGGCGGCGGCGTCGGCGGGCAGGCCCGCCGGGTCCGTGACGACGTGGTCCGCGGTGATGCCGTCGCGGAGCTGTTCCGAGGCGATTCGGCTCTCGCTCGTGTGCATGAAGACGAGCGTCGAGGCGAAGGCCATCGCCAGCACGATCGGGGTGATCGCGGAGGCCAACCGGCGGGCGTTGGTACGGGAGTTGGCGGCGGCCAGCGCCGCCGAGGCGCCGCCGCCGCGCAGCAGCAGGCCAAAGAGTGCCGCGCACAGCCGGGCCACCAGCGGGCCGAGCAGGGCGACGGCGAGCATGAAGAGCATGATGACGCCGAGGGAGGCATTGGCCGCATTGTCACCGGCGGCGGAGGCGGCGACTCCGGAGAAGACCGCGCCGCCGACGAGGGCGCCCAGCCCGAGGACGGTACGGATGACGCCCGGCCGCAGCCGCTCAACCGAGGCTTCGGTGAGCGCCTGCCCCGGCTTGATCTTCGCGGGCCTGCGCCCGGCCATCCAGCCGGAGCCGAGCGCCGCGAGCAGTCCGGTGCCGACGGCGGCGAGCAGCGGGATCCAGGAGACGTGCAGATCGACCGCCTGCGGGATGGCCCCGCGGTCCTTCAGCTGCCCGAACCACCAGCGCGCCAGCGCGATCCCGGGCAGACACCCGACCAGCCCGGCGAGCGGCGCGACGAGCAGCGCCTCCGCGGCGACCGCGCGGCGGATCTGCCGCGGGGTGGCGCCGACGGCTCGTAGCAAGCGCGAACTCGCGAGTGCGCCGGCCGACGGACAGGGCGACCGTGCCGGCCGCGGTGAAGACGGCGACCAGGGTGGCGATCCCGCCGAACTGGCTGCCGAGTCCGAGGAGCGTCTCCTTGGCATACGCCAGGCCCCGCTCCTCGGCTTCGCCGCGACCGTCGCCGGTGTGCACCTGCGCGCCGGAGCCGGCGAGGGACTTCTCGACGGCGGCTGCGAGGGCGCCGGTGTCGGCGCCGCCCGCGGCCAGCAGGGCGATGGCGTCGGCCTTGCCGGGGTGCCCGGCCAGCGCGGGTGCCTCGGCGTCGGCGAACCAGGCCGTGGCGCTGCCATCGGCCGCCGCCCCCGCCACCGCTGTGTCACCCTCCCCGGCCTTGGCCAGCCCGGACATCCGGAAGTCCGTACGGCCGGCCGCCGTTTCGAGCGCGACGGTGTCACCGATGTCGGCCTTCGCGGTACGGGCCGCGGCAGCGTCGAGCACGACCTCGCCCGCGCGCGGCGCGGCGCCCGCGGACAGCGCGGTGCCGGTGAAGGCGTGCGAGCCCCAGCCGTGGCCGGCGAGCGCGCCGTCGCCCTGCCGCACCGGGAAGGTGAAGTCCGGCACCGCGGCCTCGGCACCCGGCGCCCGGGCGGCTTTCGCCGCGAGCCCCACGTCCACGCGGGCGGTGTCCGGCAGCGGGTACACGGTTTCCTCGGGGCCGTCGATGCTGTCGGCGACGACTCGCACGGACTGGTCGGCCGCCACGACGACCGGCGCCTTCGCGTACCGCTGTGCCGGCACCGAGGCGCGGGCGCCCGTCTCCAGCAGGATGCCGCAGGCCGCGACGATCAGCGCCGACATCATCAGCGCGACGAACGTGCCCGCGAACGACGCGGGTTTGAAGCGTACGGCCGCGCGAGCGAGGCCGTTCGGGGCGAAGATCCTCATGCCGCGGCCCCTGCCATCGCGCTCGTACGGCGGGCAAGCATCGTCATCCGCGCCGCGATCTGCTCCGCCGAACCGCGCTCCAGGCCGTCGACGAAGGTGCCGTCGTCGAGGAACAGCACGCTGTCGGCCCAGGCAGCCGCGGTCGGGTCGTGGGTGACCATGACGACGGTGGCGCCGAGGGTGTCCACCGCTCGCCGGAGCAGGCCGAGGACCTCGGCGGCCGTACCGGTGTCGAGGGCGCCGGTGGGCTCGTCGGCGAAGATCACGTCGGGGCTCGTGACCAGGGCGCGGGCGACGGCCACACGCTGCTGCTGGCCGCCGGAGAGCTCGCCGGGCCTGCGCCGCGCCTTGTCGGCGAGTCCGACCTGCGCGAGCACGGCGGCCGCCCGGCGGCGGTCCTGACGCTGACCGGCGAGGCGCAGGGGCAGCAGGACGTTCTGCTCCACGGTCAGCGACGGCAGCAGGTTGAACGCCTGGAACACGAAACCGAGGCGGCTGCGGCGGAGCTCGGTGAGCTTGTTCTCGCTCATGCCGGTGATCTCCGTACCGCCGAGGCGCACGGATCCCGCCGAGGGCCGGTCGAGCCCGGCGGCGCACTGCAGGAAGGTGGACTTGCCGGACCCGGACGGGCCCATGACCGCGGTGAACGTGCCGCGCGGGAGGGCGAGGTCGACGCCGGCGAGGGCGTGCACCGAGCCCGCGCCGCGGCCGTACTGCCGCCGGACACCGCGGAGTTCGACGGCGAGACCGGGTGTGGCGGCCGGAGCCTCCGGTCGGTCGTCCGTCTGCTGCCGCTTGCCGCTGCGTAGCTTCATGTTCCGCCCTCTCGCGATGTTCTCGTGCCGACGAGGAGGAGAGTGCGGGAACGGCTGCGCGCCGGGCGTCATACCCGGGAGCCAATGTGGAGGTGCTACCGCGGTAGGGGGTGGAGGAGGGCCAGGGCCCGCCGGGGGCTACCGCCCGAGGCCCGAGCCCCGGCCTGTCTGCCGTGGGCGGGTGACGGTCCGCCTGCGCCGTCCGGGGTCATGGAGCGAGCCGCCCCCGACTCAGACCCCGACCCGCCCGACACGCCTCAGGGACACCGGCACCAGCAAGTCGGGAGCGCCCACGCGCACCGTGCCACCCCCGGAGCCACAGGCCCCTCCGCTCCGATGGCGACGCGCTCGGCGTCCCGGGGCCTCAGTCCCAGTCGGGCCCGTCCTACTCCCCCGGGGCCACCAGCCCCGATTCGTACGCGAAGACCACCGCCTGGGCGCGGTCGCGCAGGTCGAGCTTGGTGAGGACGCGGCTCACGTGCGTCTTCACCGTCTGCTCGGCCAGCACCAGCGTCTCCGCGATCTCCGAGTTGGACTGGCCTCGGGCCACCAGGGTGAGGACCTCGGTTTCACGTTCCGTCAGTGCCTTGAGCCGCAGCGCGGGCTTGCCTCGGCCCGCGGGACGTTGCCGGGCGAAGTCCGCGATGAGGCGGCGCGTCACGGAGGGGGCGAGCAGCGCGTCGCCCGAGGCCACGACGCGTACCGCCGCGATGAGGTCGGCCGGCGGCGCGTCCTTCAGCAGGAAGCCGCTCGCGCCCGCCCGCAGCGCCTCGTAGACGTAGTCGTCGACGTCGAACGTGGTGAGCATCAGCACGCGTGGCCGGTGCGTCACGCCCGGCGGGGGTGCGAGGAGGCGGCGCGCGGCCTCCAGGCCGTCCATCTCGGGCATACGGACGTCCATCAGTACGACGTCGGGATGGGTGCTCCGGCTCAGCTCGACGCCCTGCGCACCGTTGGGGGCCTCGCCCACCACGTCGATGTCGCTCTGGGCGGCCAGCAGCGCGGCGAAGCCGGCCCGCACCATGGCCTGGTCGTCGACGATGATGACGCGCGTGGTCACGTGAAGTCCTTTTCGGTCAGGGGAAGTTGGGCGGCCACCCGGAAGCCGCCGCCCGGCAGCGGCCCCGCGTCGAGGGTGCCGCCGACGAGCCGCACCCGCTCGCGCATACCGACGAGGCCGTGCCCGGTGCCGCCCTCCTCGAGCGGCGCGGCGGGCGGCTCGGGCGACGGCCCGTTGACCACGAGAACGGTGAGCCGCGCACTGTCCTCCGAACCTGACTCGGACTCGGACTCGGACACGGACTCCGACAACGACACCTGTGTCGGAGCGCCCGGCGCGTGCCGCACGACGTTCGCGAGGGCCTCCTGGACGATGCGGTACGCGGAGAGGCCCACCGCCTCGGGCACGTCGGCGTCGCAAGGGGTGAACTCCACCGGCACGCCAGCCCTTGCCGTCGCCTCCACCAGCTGCCCGATCCGCGTCAGGCCCGGCTGGGGCGCGAGTTCGCCGTTCGCCTCCTCGTTCCGCAGCACGCCGAGGAGCCGTCGCATCTCGCCGAGCGACTCGCGCGAGGTCGCCGCGATGGACGTGAACTCCTCCTGCACGTCCGGCGGGAGCCGTTCCAGGCGGTACGCCGCGGTGTCCGCCTGCACCGTGATGACGGACATGTGGTGCGCCACCACGTCGTGCAGCTCACGCGCGATACGGGCGCGCTCCTCCAGCAGCGTCCGCCGGTCTCGCTCGGCCTCGCTGATCGTCTCCTGCTCGGCCAGCCTGCGCTGCGCGTCGTACCGCTCGCGGAGCGCACCGCCGAGCACGAGTACGACGCCGCTGAGAATGGTGAGCAGTACGTTCATGGCGCTCGCGCCGTTGGGCGCGAAGAACCCCAGGCCGACGTTCGCGGCCGCCGTGGCCAGCCACACCAGCAGCAGCGTTCGGCGCGGCTCGCGGAGGCCGAGGGCGAGGCAGAGACCGACGTATCCGACGATCTCCATGGGCGGGAACGGCCACAGGAGCTGCTCTTTGAAGTCGACGGTGAGCAGGGCGAGCGCTCCGGCCACGTCCGCGGCGAAGATCACGTACCAGGCCTGCAGCGGGCGGACGACGGCGAGCAGCAGTGGTGCCGCCTGCGCGACGGCCAGCGCGCTCGCGATGCCGCCGTTCAGGCCGTAGTCGGCGGTGAGCACCTGGATGGTGGTGGGCAGCAGGGCGACGCTCAGCACGAACGCCACGGCCCACGGCAGCAGCCGTACCCACCGACGCGAAGCCCCCGCGAGCAGCGCGCGCGGGGGTTCCTCCTCCACTGAGGTCATGGGCCCCAGCCTATGTGAGGCGGGACGACGTCAGGAGACGCGCAACTGCCGGGCCGACTTGGCGGAACCGCGGTCACCGAGACCGCCGAACCCGTGAATGGCTCCTGTCGGAGCGCAGCGGTTCTCCCACTTCGTGCATGTGCCGCAGGGCCTGGCGGTAGGAGTCGATGAGGCCGGTCTCCGCGTAGGGGATTCCGAGGTCGCGGCAGTGGGCCTTCACCATGGACTGGGCGAGCCTCAGGTGGGGGCGGGGCATGCTCGGGAACAGGTGGTGCTCGATCTGGTAGTTGAGGCCGCCGAGGAACCAGTCGGTGAGGACGCTGCCCCTGATGTTGCGGGACGTGAGGACCTGGCGTCGCAGGTGTCCCCACTTCTCGCCGTCGGGGTCGGGCATGTCCATCCCCTTGTGGTTGGGCGCGAAGGCCATGCCCAGGTGCAGCCCGAACAGGGCTTGATGGAGCGCCGTGAAGACGAGTGCGTGCGCGAGCGGCATGGTCGTCAGGAGCAGGGTGACGTACCCGGCGATGTGGGCGACGAGGAGCGCGCCCTCCACCAGGCGCTCGCGGCCGCTCTGGCGGCGCAGGTCCTGGAAGCCGTGGAGCTTCAGGGCGAGGCCTTCGAGGAGGGTGAGGGGGAAGAAAAGCCATGCCTGGTGGCGGGTGAGCCAGCCGCGGAGACCCGTGCGGCTGGCGGCCTGCTCGCTGGTGAAGACGAGGACGTCGGCGGCGACGTCTGGGTCCTTGCCGATGTGATTGGGGTTGGCGTGATGGCGGTTGTGCTTGTCGTTCCACCACGCGTAGCTCATACCGAGCAGCAGGTTGCCGTGGACGAGGCCGATGCGGCGGTTCGTGACGCGGTTGCCGCTGATCTGGGCATGGCCCGCGTCGTGGCCGATGAACGCCGTGCGGGCGCACAGAACGGCGAGGACGGGAGCGAGAGCGAGTACCCACCACGAATCGCCGATGAGTGCCATGCCGGTGACGGTGGCGGCCAGACAGAGCACGTTGGTCGCTATGGTGCGCGCGTACCAGCCGGTGCGCCGGTCGAGTAGCTCCTGTTCCTTGACGTCGTGCAGCAGGGGCGTGAACTCGCTGCCCGTGTCCGGTGGGGACTGCCTCGCGGCGGTCTTCTCGGGGTGCGGCAGAGCGGTTTCGCCGGCCAAGGACATGGTTGTACTCCTGTGTTCGGTGGATGGTGTCGATGCGGCACGCGGCTCGTCGGCCCGGCCTGAAATGACGTACGGATCCCGGGTGTTGGCGGGCCATGGAGCCATCACCCGGCCGATCGGGGGCCTGCACGCTGAAGGGGGTGTGCGAGTGTCCGTGCGGTGGCCCCGGATCGCGGTGCCATGTCGGTCCGTGGTCGCGGTGATACAGCGGTGCGTAGTCGCGGTGACACGGCGGTCCGTATGGGCATTGCTCACGCCGCCAGCACGAAGTAGGCGAAGCCCGCCGCCAGCACGCCCGCCACCGCGCGGCGGGTCCTGCTCGTGCGGTCCCATGGGGTCTCAAAGGGCTGGGCGAACTTCGCGATCGCCACGAGCAGCCCCGCGAAGAGCGGCAGCCAGGCCATCCGCGCCAGGATCCATCCGGCCGAGTCCGGCGCGGTGGTCAGGCCGGGGATCTCGCCGACGTACGAGGCGGGGACCGCGGCGGCGAGCATCGCCGTCTGGTGCCAGCACAGGATCGTCATCGCCGACAGGTTGATCATCACCACCGGGGCCCACAGGGCGGGCCGCCGGAGCAGCCGGGCCAGCCGGTCGCGCAGCAGGATCGCCGCGCCGGACTGGGCGGCCGCGAGCGCCAGGACCAGCAGTGACGGCGGATGGGAGTTGGTACGGGACGTGCCGGGCACGCCCACCATCGACGCCGGGTAGTGGAAGGCGAGCAGCAGGGTGGCGAACAGGGCCGCGCCGCCCGCGAACAGCAGCCACGCCTCGCGGCGGCCCAGCCGCTTGTCCGCCCAGGACACGCCCAGTTGGTAGGCGAACATCCAGCCCGGGAGCAGGTTGAGCAGACTCACCCAGGACGGCATCGCGTCCGAGTACGGCCCGTAGCGGAGGAAGTCGACGACCGCGACCGAGCCGAGGAGCGGGGCCGCGGCCCGGAAGCCGAGGCGCTGCGAGGCGCGGACGCAGTACGGCGTGAGGGCTGTGATCACGGCGTAGACGCCGACGAACCACAGGGGCTGGACGACCAGTGTCGACGCGGTGTGCAGGGTGGCGGTCGGGACGCCGAGGCCGTAATGGAGGGTGGGAAGTAGCAGCGCCCACACGGCGGTGACGCCGAGGACCGGGCGGCCCAGGCGGGTGAGCCGGCCGGTGATCCACTCGCGGGCCGACCCCTTGCGGCGCCGGTAGGAGAGGTACGAGGAGTAGCCGCCGACCAGGAAGAAGATGCCCAGCATCTGGAGGATCCAGCTGGCCGGGGCCAGCACGCCGAACGTGGCCAGCGGGCTGGCGTTGCGCAGGCCGCCGCCGGTGTCGAGGGTGAAGCCACCGAGCAGCCAGTGGCCGGTCGGGACGGCCAGGAGCGCCAGCGCGCGCAAACCGTCGACAGCGCGGTCGCGGTGGGCGGGGGTCCGGTCGTCGATCTTGGCGGTGAGCTTCGCGAGCTTCGTGGAGGTCTTCATCACAGGTCTCCGCCGGCGATCGCCGCGAACGCGGTCAGGGTGGAGGTACCGGGAGTGAAGTACTCGTCGTGTGCCGGGACGTCGTCGGCGGGCAGGACGGTCGCACCGAAGTCGGGCGAGGTGGGGTCCGCGCCGTGACCCAGCCCCAGGACCTCGACGTTGGGGACGCGGTCGATCCAGTCGTCCGGGGACTTCGCCGCCCAGATGTGGGCATCGGTGCCCAGCGCGGTGACGTCGTCGGCGCGCATGCCGGGCGAGCCCATGACGACGATGTCGTTCGCGTCGGTGTCGTGTGCGGCGAGGCCGCAGGCCACCGAGCCGTAGCTGTGGCAGAAGAGGGAGGGGGCGGGGAGGCCGGCCGCGTCCAGACCCTCGGTGAAACGGGTGAGGCGCTCGGCACCGGTCTCGGCGAGCCGGCCCGTCGCCAGGTCGGGGCCGATGCCCGAGGGGGTGGTGTAGCCGGCCCAGGCGATGACGGCCGTGTCGTCACCCGCCTCCTCCTGGAGATCGGCGGCCCACTGTGCCGTACGGTCGAACGTCGAGATGCCGATGTCCGAGCCGGGGACGATCACCGAGACGTGGGTGGCGTTCTCCAGGTTGCCCGCGACCCGCACGATCAGGCCGCGGCCGCGCGGGTCGTATGCCAGGACCTGGTCGCCTGCGGGGGCGTTGGCCTCGTAACGGAGGCTTACGGGGACGCCGTCGAGGTTGCCCACCACGGTGGGGTGGTCCTCGACGAATCGCCGCTGCTGAGTGTCGGTCAGGTCGGCGAAGAAGACCGCCACTTCGGCCGGGGTGGCCGTGGTGGGGTCCGGTAGTTCCTTGCCCAGAGAGTCGTCCGCCAGCCAGGCGGCGGTGCCGGGGAGCGGACCACTCAGCGCGCTCTCGGTGCTCTCCGAGGCCCAGCCTGCCGTGCTGCCGACCAGCAGTGCGGTCAGTACGGCCGTGGTCAGGGCCTGCTTGAAGCGGCGCATCCGTGCGTCTCCCTCTGTCTCGTCCGTGGTGACGGGGAGGAAGGTAGGAAGACGGTTGGGCGTGGTGCGTCACGCTGGGGAGCCAAGTCGGGAGTGATACCCCGGTAGGGGGTGGCTCAGGTGCTGGCCCCCGGGCTGGGCGGGGGTTTCCCCGCAGGAGTGGAGGCGGGAGTGCCGGGACGAGCTTTTCCGCCGGCTAGGCCGGCCTGGTCGAGCGGGCGTACTCGGTGGGGGTCTGGCCGTAGCGCTTCTTGAAGGCCCGGATGAAGTGGCTGCTGTCGGCGAACTGCCAGTGGGCGGCGAGTTCCGAGACGCTCGGTCGGCCGGGTCCGGCGGTGAGAGCGAGGCGGGCTTGCTCCAGGCGCCGGTGGCGTATGTAGGTGGTCACCGACTCCCCCACCGCGGCGAACGCCCGCTGCAAGGTCCGTACAGAGACACGTAGTTCACGCGCCAGCATGGTCGGAGACAGCTCTGGATGGGCGAGATGACTGTCCGCAAGGTCCTTCGCGGCCTGCGCCAGCGAAGGAGCCAGTAAGGGTTCAGTGTCGTCCAACCGGCTCTGCGCCACCGCCTTGGCCAGTTCGATCAGGGTGCTGTGGGCGGCGTGCACACCGGCCGGACTCAGGTCGGCGATGGTCTCGTGGACCATGTTCGCGTGCGCCACCAGCAGCCGCACCTCGGGCGATTCGACCGGTCCGGTGATTGTGCGGTTCCCGAGCAACGGTCCGAGCATCGCAGTGGGCAGGAAGGCGATCTTCGCCGTGGTGTGCGGTGCTGTCTCGAAGGCCGACGGATGTCCGAAGTGCCGCAGGAGGAACTGCCCGGCGGACACGGTGTGCTCGTCACGCTCGCGCGGGCCGTCCAACGCCCAAGCGCCCTGCCGCACCACGTACATCCGCACCAGATCCTCATCTCCGCGTGGAGTGCCCGCGGTCCGGGTGGCCGAGGCACCGTGGAGATCGGCGATCGTCACGTCGCTCAGCCTGGCGGCGCGACCCTTGACCCGGAAGTCACCGATCGTGGCGGGGCTGAAGGCCGGCAGCCTGAAGCCACCGCCGAGTTGCGTCTCCCAGCCGCGCCGGAAGGCGTCGAGCCCTCGCGATGCGGCGCCCGGGACCGTGGAGTCCAGATGGAACGCCCCGTGCGACACATCGGCCCTAGCTCCAGTACTCATCGCCTTCCGATCCCTCTCGCATGCGTTGCTCCAACGACCGCCCGCGGCACGGATGTTCCGTCCGGATGCCGATGTTGTTCGAGTGCATGGCGTGTCGACCTTCCTGGACTTCGGTGGGAGGAGCAAAACCCCGGCGGTTTTGGGCGTGGCGCATACGAGGACGCCGGAACGCCCTTCCCGTGGCCTGCCCGTCATTCCCGGCAGGTCGGCAGCCGTCCACTTGCTCACGGGGGGCCTCTCGTCTCAGTCGGCGCCATGTCCGTTGCTGGGCAACCGAGTTGTCGCGGAACGCGGGGGCCCGTGCCGCACCGTTTCCGTGACAACCAGTGGACGACAGCCGGCAGCGCGGATGAAGGACCCGCTCAACCACTGAATGACAGTCAGTGGTTGAGGTGGCTCAACGGACTGCGCGTCGCCGGGCGACATGCTCGCGGTGCCCGGCGGGAGGCGCTGCAGCCGGAGGACGTGGGGCTGCGCTGCGGAACATGTCTGCGCGCCCGCGAGCTGCGAAAGGGAGAAGTGGCAGAACTGTGCGACCTGTCGGCCGACTACTTCGTCCGCCTGGAGCTCGGCAGCGGCCGCAGCCGTCCCAACAGACGGCGGCGGCCATCCCCCGCGGGCCGCGCCTCGCTCCGGACGAACGCGATCACTTGTTCCTGTTGTGCGGGCACTGCACACCGCAGCGGCTCGGCTACGGCTACGGCTACGGCTACGGCTACGCAGCGAGCCCGGTCGCGGACCCGCCCGTCTCGTGAGCCCACTACGACAAGCCGGCCCCGCTCTCGACTACCCCTTGCGGCGAGTCGCGATCAACGGCAGGTGCTTGATCCCCGCGATGAAATTCGAGTGCAGGTGTACCGGTTCACTCGCCGGCTCGAAGTGCTCGAACTGGGCGAAGAGTTCCTGGAAGAACTCCTCCAACGTGATCCTGACCAGGGCGTGGCCGAGGCAGAAGTGCGGACCGACGCCGAAGGCCAGGTGCCGCCGAGCGTTGCGGCGTATGTCGAAGGTGTACGGGTCCGGGAACACGCTCGCGTCCCGGTTCGCCGAGCCGATCCACGCGGCGACCGCCTCCCCCGCGCGGACCGTGACCTTGCCGAGTTGGACGTCGTGCGTGGCGTAGCGGATGAAGTGGCTGGTCGGTGAGGACCAGCGCAGCGCTTCCTCGATCCCGCTGTCCAGCAGCTCCGGATGCTCGGCCCAGGCGGCGTACGTGTCGGTGGCGGTCAACTCGGCCAGGGCCGCGTTCGGTACGTGCGGTGTCGTGGCGTCCGCGCCGAGCAGCAGGCTGTAGCAGTTCGAGACGATTTCGCCCGCGGTCAGCGGTCCTCCGCCGTCTTCGAACTCCATCGTGGACAGTACGTCGATCAGGTCGCCGGTGCCGCCGCCCTGGCGCTTCGCCACGGCGTCCTGCAAGCAGGCGAACAACTCCCGGTGCGCCCGGTGCAGTGTGGCCTGCGCGCCCTCAGGCCGGACGAACTCGGGATCGTCCGGCGCGACGGCCTGGGTGGCGAGGAACGTCAGGTGGGACCAGTCGTCGCGATCGAGGCCCATGAGTGTCCCGATCACCGCCATCGGCAACTGGTCGGTCAGCGCGCCGAAGTCGAACGGCTCACCGTCGACGATCTCGGCGAAGAGACGACGGACCTCGTCGCGGATCACACCGCGATGCCCCTCCACCGCACGGCCGTTGAGCGCACGCTGGATCGGTGCGCGCATGCGTGTGTGCCGTGGCGGATCGGTCGCGGGAAGTTGCTTCCCGCCGGCCGGATCCTTCCTCCCCAACAGGTTCAGCAGCGTGCCGTGTTCGGAGGTGAATGCGGTGTGGTCCCGCAACACCTTCGCCACATCGTCGTAGGCCGTGGCCGACCAGAATCCCAGGTCCGGACGTAACTGCTGCCAGTGCACGGGGTCGTGGGTGCGCATGGCGAGCCAGATCGCATGCGGGTCGCCCTCCGCGTGCACGACGGGATCGACCAGATCCACCTTCTCCAGGTCGATCGCTTCGTCTCCGGTCGGGTGTGTCAGTCGCATGCCCGGTCTCCCTCGTGGTCCTCGTCGGATGATTCGGCGGACGATCGGGGGTGCGCGGCGACCGTCTCGGCCAGTCCGGCCACCGTGGGGTTCTCGAAGAACAGGCGGGCCGCCGGTACGTCGACCGCCAGTTCGCCGCGGAGTCGGGCGAGGACGTCGGCGGCGATGAGCGAGTTGCCGCCGATGGCGAAGAGGTCGTCGTGGATGCCGACCTGTTCGACCGCCAGAGCATCGGCGAAGACAGCGGCCAGCTTCGTCTCGACCGGCGTCCTCGGTGACTCGTAGGCGGTGTCGACGGCGCGTGGCACGAGCTTCGGCGCCGGTAGCGCCGTACGGTCGGTCTTGCCCGCCCGGTTCAACGGGAACTCGGGGACCATCGTGATCGCGGCGGGGACCATGTACCGCGGCAACCGGTGGCGGAGCGCTCGGCGCAGTTCGGTGGCCAAGTCGGCCAGGTTCTCGTCCGGGAGTTCCGGGAGTTCCGCGACGACATAGGCGACGAGGACCTTCTCGCCCGGTGTGACGTCTTCCCGGGCGATCACGACGGCCTCCGACACACCGGGCTGGTCGGTCAGCGCGGCCACGATCTCGCCGGGCTCGATCCGGTGCCCGGCGATCTTCACCTGGTCGTCGACGCGGCCGCGGAACTCCATCACGCCGCTCCAGCCGCGACGGACCACATCCCCGACCCGGTACATCCGTTCGCCCGGCACGAACGGATCGGGCAGGAAGCGCCGCTCGGTCAACTCCGGACGGTGCAGGTAACCGCGCGCGAGCCCGGCTCCGCCGGTGTACAGCTCACCCCACTCCCCTTCGGGAACCGGCCGCAGGCCCTCGTCCAGGATGTACACGCGTGTACCGGCGATCGGCGTACCGATCGGAACTGTCCCGCTGACCTGGCGGGTGACCGTATGGGATGTCGTGAAGCAGGTGTTCTCCGTCGGGCCGTAACCATTGACCATCCGGACCTTCGGGTGGGCACGCCGTACGCGGTTGACGTGGGCCGGTGAGAGCACGTCGCCGCCTGCGACGAGTTGGCGAAGACCGCCGAGGCTGTCCACGTGGCGGTCCACCATGCGGTGGAACAGTCCGGCGGTTAGCCAGAGCGTCGTGATCCTCTCCCGCCGGAGGCACTCCGCCAGTTCGGGCAGCGACAACGGGCCGGGTGGATGGATGACCAGGCAGCCACCGTTCAGCAGGGCTCCCCAGATCTCGAACTCGGACGGGTCGAACGTCAGCGCGCACAGCTGGAGAAAGGTCTGGTCGGAGCCGAACTCGATCCACTCGGCGTGGTGCACGAGCCGGACCACGCCGCGGTGCGGCACGGCCACTGCCTTCGGATGACCGGTCGAACCCGAGGTGTAGCGCACGTAGGCCAGCCCGTCGGCCGACCCGCTGGGCGGAAGTGGCGCGGCACCAGGGACCTCGGGGCCGTCCACATCGAGCACGGTCACGCCGAGATGGGGCAGTTGCCCGAGAAGGGGCCGGTGGGTGAGCAGGACACGGGCGTCCGCGTGGTCGAGCATGAACCGCAGCCGCAGGGCGGGCTCGTCCGGATGCAGCGGGAGGTACGCGGCTCCTGCCTTCAGCACACCGAGCAGAGCGACGATCATCTGGAAGGAGCGCTCGACGCATACACCGACGATGTCCTCCGGCCCGACGCCGACGTCTCGCAGCCGGTGTGCCAGGTGTTCGGCCCGCAGATCCAACTGCCGATAGGTCATCTCCTCACCGCGGAAGCGCAGCGCCGTCGCCGTGGGTGCGGACCGCACGCGATCGGCGAACAGCTCGGTGATCGTGACGTCCTTCATCGGCATCCCCGCTTCATCGATGTCCCTGCCTCCACGGACGAAGTCGGCGCGGCCGGTCGGATGAGGTTGTCGCACAGCCGACTCAACCAACGACCGGACGAAGGGCACATACTCCGGTGGTGCGGATCCATACGCATGCGTACGCATGTCTCGGAGGAACGACCGTGCAGCCGCCAACTCATGCCGACCAGCGCATACTTGGTCGCCCTAACATGCCCCCCCGCATGCAACTGGACCTGAATCTCATGGCGGTGCTGGATGCCCTCCTGGAGGAGGGCAGTGCCACAGGGGCTGCAGTACGGCTACGACTGTCCGCTCCGGCCACGAGCCGCAGCCTCGGCCGGATCCGCCGGATCCGCCGACTCACCGGGCACCAGATCCTGGTCCGCACAGGCCGGATCATGACACCGACGCCTTACGCCCTGAAAATTCGTGACGAGGTGCACTACCTCGTCGAACAGTCGCGCGCGATCCTCGAACCGAAGCGCGCGCTGAATCTCGGCACCCTGCAGAGAGCTTTCACCGTCCGGGGAAACGACGCCCTCACAACGGCGATCGCTCCCCATCTCCTCGCAGCGATCCAACAAGCTGGACGTGGCCTGTCCGTGCGGCTGCTGGCGGAGACCGACATCGACACCAACGATTTGCGGCACGGCACGGTCGATCTGGAGATCAGCTCGACCATGCCGGTCCTGCCGGAGATCAACCATGAAACGCTCGGTGACGACCGGCTCGTGGTCGCGTTCCGCCCCGACCATCCCTGCGCAGGGACCCGATCGACGTTGCCCTGAATAGCCTCGGCTTGCGGCGCAGAGTTGTTGCATCCGCCCCCACCAGCACTGCGGCACTGCGGCACTGCGGCACTGCACATCTTCAGCCAGAGCGAGTTGCTCGTCGTGGTGTCCGAGCGGATGTGCCGGCCGACGCTTGCGGACTCCGCATCAGCACGCCACCGTTTGACCTCGCACCCGTGCCGGTGACCCTGGCCTGGCACCAGCGTTACGACAACGACCAGGCCCACGCGTGGCTCCGCGCTCAGGTACGCGACTCTTTCGCCGCCTTCCTCGGGCACCGGTTCACGACAGGCGTCGACGCGGCCGAAGCGGGGCCGGCCGACGTCTGAACAGCGGCGTGGCGTGACCCGGTGGCGCGCACCGGGGGTCAAATGCATACGGGTAAATCTCTCATTGACTATATTGCATTTGAAGCAAGCGACGGCTGCTCGTAGTGTCGAGACGTGTCTCCGGGCCATACCGCACTAAGGAGTAAAGAAGTTGTCCAGGAAATCCACGATAGTCGTCGGTGGCGGCCTTGTAGGGCTGACAGCAGCAGTCTCCCTCAAGCTCATCGGCCACGAAGTCATCGTGCTGGAAAAGGCACCGCAGATTCGGGCCGTCGGCGCCGGAATCGGCCTGTGGGCCAACGCGTTGCGAGAGTTCGACCACCTCGGCATCGGCCCGGAAATCCGCGACATGGGCATCGAGCACAACATGTGGTTCTTCAACCCTGCCGGCGATCCGGTCCGCGCTCCTGGTTACACCGACAGGGATCACCAGTTCCTGCTCGTACCGCGCCCCGAGTTGAACAACCTCTTGGCCGACACCATCGGTCGCGACCGAATCCGCCTCGACGCCCACGTGACCGGATATACCGAGACCGGATCGGACGTCGTCGTGCACCTCGCCAACGGCGAGACACTTCGCACGGATCTACTGATCGGCTCGGACGGCGTCCACTCAAATGTGCGCAAGCAGCTGGTGCCGGGAAGCGACGCCGTACCACACTCCGGCCACTACTCCTGGCGTGCGATCGTGCCGACGGGCAATCAAAACTCAGAGCCCACCGTACTCACCGTCGGCCACCGCCGAACCCGCGGCGGGTACGCGAGGATCGCTCGTGATCGGGCCATGTGGATGGTCAACCAGTTCGATGCCGGGCCGCTCACCGGAAGCAAGCGCGAACGGGCACTGGAGCGCGCACGGAATCTGACTGAGGCGGGATGGAACGACGACCTCCTGTCCATGATCGCCGAAACGCCGGAGGAATCCATCCTGGAGAACCAGGTCACGCTGGTCCCGGAACTGCCCCATTGGACCAGCGCGCGCGTCGCTCTGATTGGCGACGCCGCGCACGGACTGTCCCCCCACATCGCTTCCGGCGGCACTCTCGGCATCGAGGACGTCGGCGTCCTGCGCAGCATCCTGACAGCCGAGGCCGACCTGGAAAAGGCCCTCACCACCTACGAGCACACCCGCAGCGCCCGCTTCGACACGGTACGCGAGCACTCCACCGCCGTCGAACATGCCGGCGACGCAGTCGAATTCGCGCAACGCTACGCCACGTTCAGCCACTGGATGCTCACCACGGCACCTGCTACCCCATAACCGCCTCCAAGAATTGGGGAATCATTCGTGGAGTTCCGCATCCGTACGACAGGAGGCGCGTAGCACATGCCGGACTGGATAAACCTCGCGGAGTCTTTGATAGCGTCACCCACACTCTACGCCGTACTCATTGCGGTATCCCTACTCGACTCTTTCCTCCCGTTGATCCCGAGTGAACCCGTCGTGATCATCGCAGGCATCGCCGGCGCAACCGGGCAGACGAATATCATGCTTGTCATTGCCTCTACGACGGCCGGTGCCTTTCTCGGCGACCTCGTTCCCTACTCCATCGGCCGGTTGATGGGGGAACGCGCACTAAAGCGCCTGCCAGTTGGCACCAAACGCCGGAAGGCGTATGACCGGTTCGAGCGCGAGCTGGAATTACGCGGCGGTTTTGTGCTCGTCTCCACGCGATTCATTCCGGTCGGACGCTATCTCGCCACGGGAACGGCGGGGGTGGTGAGATACCCGCTGCGCAGGTTCATGTTGTACGTTGCGATTTCCACCTCCACGTGGAGTGCTTATACCGCACTGTCGGGATACCTCGGTGGCGTCTTCTTCCAGGAGAACACGCTCCTTTCCATCGCAGTCGGCGTCGGGTTCGCGCTCGCGGTAACCGGCGCGGTGGAGTTCTCACGGTATGTTCGACGCCGCAACAATCCTGCACACCCCGTACAGAGGCACTGAGTTGACGCGCCGGCATCGGCGGAGACAGCTCAGGATCTGGCGAGATGGCTGTCGGAAAGGTCCCTCGTGGCCTGAGCCGGCGCCGGCGCCGGGTCCGGGTCCGGGTCCGGGTCCACATCGTCGAACCGGCTCTCCGCGCGGCAACACCGGCTTGTGGCGCGGATGTTCTGTTCGGATGCCGCTGTGGTTCAAGTGCCGGGCGTACCGATCAACCTAGGCTCCGGCGGTAGGGCAAACCCGAGCAGTTCCGGGCCCTGTTGCATACGAAAGACGAGAGACTCGTGAACCAAGAGAGTTCGACCCGCATGGTTGCCATCACTCGTGCCCGTGCCGGCTCAGGCATGGACATCCTGAGCGAAGCGATCGGCAGCGTGCGGATCGGGCGGGCCGAGGCCTGCCGGGTCAGGGAGTCGGGCTCTTGGGGCATGCGATTCCCCGCCTTCGCGGGCAGCGGGTTCCACATCCTCCTGCGGGGCAGTGGCTGGCTGATCCCGGCAACCGGCCGGCCGCGTGCACTCAAGGCGGGCGATGTCGTTCTCACCCCGTTCGGTGCCGAACTCGGATTCAGTCACGCGCCAGGCCTGCTCAAGGACTTGCCCCCGGCGGCAGAGGTCGTGCGCGAGGATCCGCACAGTCCCGACCCGAGCAGTCCCGATCCGAGCAGTCCCGATCCGGCCGACGTCGAGTTCCTCTGCGGCGCGTACTGGCTCGACCACGGTCAAGTACATCCGTACTTGAGAGCGTTGCCCGAGGTCCTCGTGGTTTCACCGGGCCATGACCGCGCCTTGCAACTGCGGTTGCTGGCCGATCTGCTGGCCGTGGACGTGTCCGAGACACAACCGGGCAGTGGGGCGACCCGCCCCGCGCTCCTGGACCTGCTGCTGACCCACGCTCTGCGCCAATGGCTGGAGCAGAACCGCGACGCCGACCGGCCGGAGATCGGCGATCCCGCCATCGCCGTCGCCTTGCGCGAGATCCATTCGAGCCTGCACAAGCCGTGGACGGTGCAGCAGCTCGGCCAGAGTGTAGGGATGTCGCGGACTGCGTTCACCAAACGATTCACCGCGATGGTGGGAACGCCACCCATGACGTACCTGACCGGTCGGCGCCTGAGCCACGGGGCCCGTCTGCTCCGGGAGACCAAGGCGCCACTGGCGAACATCGCCCGTCAGGTCGGCTACTCGACGGAATTCGCGTTCGGAGCCGCTTTCCGCCGTGAGTACGGCATTTCACCAGGCCGTTTCCGTGACCTGGAGTCCCGCCGGGCCTGTGGAGCCTGACCCGGGCGATGGGGCCGGCCAGGCTCAGGCGAGGAGGGTTCCGTGGGCGGTGATGACCGTTGATCCTTCGACCTCGACCGTGTCCAGTTGACGGCTGTTGCCCTCTGCCCTGGCGAACATCTGGGACGGGCGGCCCATCTCCACACCTTGGACGATCTCGATCCGCTTCCCGAACGGGACGAGTCCGTAGCGCGCGAGATGCACCGCGAGCGGGCCGGCGGCCGATCCCGTCCCCGCGTCCTCGCTCACGCCGTAGGCCGGGGAGAACATCCGCATCCGCCAGTGCTCTCCCGAACCCGTGAAACAGATGGCGGCCATGTCCGGGTGTCTCGCCAGCGCCCGCAGATCGGGCTGGACCCGGGCGAGGGCCGCCACACTCTCGACTCCGACGTAGACGTGCCGGGGCCCGTTGCGGTAGGCGTCCACCGGAAGGGTCGAGGATTCGAGGCCGAGCGCGTCGAGGAGTTCGCCCTGCCGCCCGTATGGCTCCCGGACCGGGATCGGCTGGCGCATGGCGGCCGTGACCGTCCGCTCGCGTCGATGGCTGAATTCGATCGGGATGGTGCCGCCCGCGGTTTCGAGCCGTAACCGGTCCACCGCCGTTGACACGCCCAGCACCGCGGCTGTGCCCAGTACCGGGTGCCCGGCGAACGGCAGTTCGTTGACCGGGGTGAAGATGCGGACCCTCCGGTCGCCGTCGGCCCGGGCGGGGAGGACGAACGTCGTCTCCGAGAGGTTCATCTCGCGGGCGATCAGCTGCATCCTCTCGGCGGGGATGCCGACCGCGTCCGGGAAGACGGCCAGGGGGTTGCCCTGCAGGGCGACCGTGGTGAACACGTCGACGATCACGTACTGGTGCATGGTGGGTTCAGTCTCCTGCCGCTGCTCTGCCTGCCAGGGCGCCGAACACGAGGGCCTGGCCGATCGTCGCGCCGGTGCCCGGGTAGGCGGACCCGAACGGGCCGGCGGCGACGTTGCCCGCGGCGTACAGCCCCGGTACGGCCGTTCCGTCGTCTCGCAGTACACGCCCGTCGGGATCGGTGTGCGGGCCGCCGCTGGTTCCGCCGAGTCCGGGGCGTACCGGCACGGCGTAGAAGGGTGGTGAGTACAGGGGACCCAACGTCGGGTGGACGGCGCCGGGATCGCCCATGACGCCGTCGTAGGGGTTCGTTCCTCGGTCGTGGTCCGGATCCTCGCCGGCGGCCGCCGCCCAGTTGAATCGGCTGATCGTCTTGGCGAGCGCGTCGCCCGGGACATCGATGAGACGCGCCAACTCCAGCAGTGTGCAGGCGCGTTGCAGCCAGTCCGGGTCGGGGTCACCGGGGCGGACCGGGCCGATCGGATAGCGGCGGCGGTGGGCGGCGTCGACGATCAGCCAGGACGGTTCGGTCGGGTGCAGCGATCGGCCGACCTCGTGGTAGCTCCGGGCCTCGTTGGTGAACCGGTGACCGTCGCAGTCGACCAGCACCGCACCGGGGCGCGCACGCTCGGCGAGGAGGATCCGGTGCACGGGTTGGCCGTCGATCGCGTCGCCGGGTATCCGGATCGTCGGGCACCACCAGGCCTGCGACGTGTTGTGCAGCGCGGCCCCGGCGGCGATGGCCATGCGCAGCCCGTCACCGCGGGCGCCCGGTGCTCCGGTGAGGCCGGCAACCGGGCCGCCGAGGAATCGCCGGACGAACGCCTCGTCGCGTTCGAAGCCACCCGTCGCGAGTACGACCCGTCCGTCGAGCGGAGTGCCGTCGACCGCCACGCCGGTGCCGAGGAACCTCGTCGCTCTGGCGTGTGTGCGGATGGTGACGCCCGCGTCGATGGCGGCCGTGAGCAGTGCGGCCACCAGTGCCTGCCCCGCGGTGTGTATTCCGGCCTGTCTGCGCTGCCCGATGAGGTCGGGTGCGGCTTTGCCGGTGAGGAGTTCGGTGAGGGTCGCCCGCGACCGCCAGGGCAGGGCGGCGCGCATGAGGGCGGCGACCTGCGGTGTGGTGCGGAACGGCCGTGGTTCGAGCGACCGTCCGGCGCCGTACCCGCCCGGCAGCGTGCCGTGGCAGTCCGGTATGGGAAGGGTGGCCCAGCGCAGCGGTGTCCTCATCTCGAGCCATTCGGCCACGCGCGGTGCCTCGTCGACGAACCGGTCGGACATGGCGGTGTCCGCGGGCACGTACCCGTATTCGTCGGAGCGGCTGAGCGAACTCAGATACGTACGGGCGCGTTGCCGGGTGTCGTCGGCGGCAAGCGGCAGGTGGTTGCCGGGCAGCCAGGCCGCCCCGCTGGACAGGGCGGTGGTGCCGCCGATCGTCGAGGTCGCTTCGACAACTGTGACCTCGGCGCCCGATTCCCGTGCCGACAGGGCCGCGGCCAGCCCCGCCGCGCCCGAACCGACGACGACCACCGAGGTCATGCCACCTCCCCGTCGGTGGGGATCCCGCCCCTCTTGACGACGGGTACCTCGATGCCCAGAGCCCGCATCTGCTCGCAGGGATTCATGAACTCCCGTATCTCCGCGATCTTTCCGTTGTCGAGGCGGAACGAGTGGATGAAGTGGTTGCGGTAGTGGCCCGGCGGATAGTGGGGGAAGATGATCTGCCCTTCTCCGTCGCACTCGACCCATATGCGGTTGGGGTCCTGGGTCTCGTGGATCTCGACGTTGGTCCAGCGCCAGTCGGGGAAACACTCGAGCGACCACGCGGCCATCAGGTACAGGTTCTCCCGTCCCGTGACAGCGGCCGGTTGTCCGGTGTCGGTGGTCCAGAGGCCGCCCCGCGCGTCCTCGGTGAACAGGTGGTGGCGTCGGAGCCTCGCCGGTCCTTCCGTCATGTCCAGGTATCGCTCCACCGTGGCCCGGTTGGTGCGGCGGAGTTCGGAGTCGTTGTCGACCCACTCCTGGGGCCTCGTGTGTTGGGTCATGGTCGATCTCCTCGGTCGCGGGTTGGGCATGTGTCAGGCCAGCGCCTCGTCGATGCGCGCGGCGAAGAGGGCGGGGCCGTTGCGGGTCAGCACCGACTCGGCGTGGAACTGCAGGGAGGCGAAGCCAGGTCCGCGAAGTGCGTGCACCTCGCCGGTGCCTGCGTCCCGACCGACCTCCACCAGGCCGACCCCTGGCACGTCGAGCTTGTCGGTGTCACTGTGCGCGGCGAACGTGTTGTAGAAGCCCACCGTCTCGTTCTCGCCGAACAGCTCGATCTCGCGTTGCGTGCCCTGGTGCGGCACAGCACCGCGGCGCACGTCCAACCCGAGTACCAGGCTGAGCAGTTGGTGGCTCAGGCACACGGCGAGGAACGGCTTCCGCCCGGCCAGCAGCCTCTCGATCGCCTCGCGCAGGTGGGAGTTCCTGGGATCGTCGGCGACTCGGGGATCGCCCGGCCCGGGGCCCAGGACCACAAGATCGTCCGCTTCCCATGAGTAGGGTTCGTCCCAGCGCCGGACGGTCACCACCAGGCCCAGTGAGCGGAGTTGCGCGGCGATCATCGCGGTGAACATGTCCTCGGCGTCCACCACCAGGACCCGGCGCGAGGAGGACACGGGCGTCGGCGGTGGGTGTTCGGTGGCGGCGAGCCAGAACCCGGCGAGGCCGCGTCGGCGGCGTTGGAGCAGGTCCCGTACGTACGGATGCTCGCCGAGCGGGCGACGGCGGCCGGGTCCGGGGCGGGCCGCGGCCCCCGGATCGGTGGACATGGCTCGGAGCAGGGTCGCCGCCTTGGCGCGGGTCTCCGCCACCTCGGCCGCCGGATCCGAGTGCCGTACGAGCGTGGCGCCGACCCCTGTCCGTACCTGACCCGTCGGATCGAGATCCGCCGTACGGATCATGATGGCCGAGTCGAGGCGGTGGCCGCCTGTGGGGTCGCGGCCGATCAGCGCTGCGACCCCGCCGTAGTAACCGCGCCCGGCCGGCTCGTACCGAGTGATCACCCGGCATGCGCTGGCCAGCGGGCTGCCGGTCACCGTGGGCGCGAACATCGTCTCCGACAGGATGTCCAGCGGATGCCGGCGGGACCGGCCCGTGATGAGGTACTCGGTGTGCGCGAGCCGTGCCATCTCCTTGAGCCGCGGCCCCAGGACCCGGGCACCGCCGCTGTCACAGACGCGGGCCATCATCTTCAGTTCCTCGTCGAGCACCATGTGCAGCTCGTCGGATTCCTTGTGGCTGTCCAGGAACGCCATCAGTCCGGCCAGGGTGGGGCCGTCCTCGGGATAGCGGTACGTGCCGCTGATGGGGTTCATCACCGCGTCACCGTCGTGCAGGCTGACGTGGCGTTCCGGCGTGGCGCCGACGAACGTGCGTGTGCCGGTGTGGATGAGGAAGGTCCAGTACGCGCCCGACTCCTGTTCGCACAGCCGGCGGAAGACGGTGCGTGCCACGTCGAGGTCGTAGTCGGCGATACGCCCGGCGAAGCGTCGTCCGAGCACGAAGTTGGAGCCCGCGCCCTTCCCGATCTCGTCGCTGACGATCCGTTCGACGGTACGGGCATAGGTGTCGTCGTCGGTGTCGAAGTGCCCGTCGACGAGCCGGACCGGGACCTCGGGTATGCGTCGGAGCAGATCGTGCAGCGGCACCACCGCCTGCTCGGTGATCAGCATCGCGATCAGCGGCGCACCGTCGTCTACACAGTCGAGGCCACGTTCGCGGAGCTGCCGGTAGGGGATGACCGTCAGGACCTCATGCCCCTGGCCGTCTTCGGTGCCCTCTTCGGCCACCGGGACATCGGCGAGCCTGTCCGGCATGCACAACTCGCCTGTCAGTACGTCGAGTTGATGTCGCCCGGTCCGTTCCGGGCGGTGCAGCAGGGCGAACGGGGGCGGCTCCGCTGCCAGCACCCGGCGGAGCAGACCTGACGTACCGTTCACGGCAGGACGTCCTCCGCGGTGACCACGACAGCGCACTTCCGCGCGGCGTACTCCAGGGCGAATCGATGGTCCTGCGCCGAGAAGTCGGCGACAGCGTCGGCCACGACGAATGGCTGAACGTCGTTGCTGAACGCGTCGACCGCGCTGGCCAGGACCCCTATATGGGCGTACACCCCGCAGATGACGAGCTGATCGGCATTGTGCCGGCGCAGCCATGCCAGTAACTCGGTACGGAAGAACGCGCTGTACCGCCACTTCGTGAACACCCCGTCCAGCGGCCCGGGTTGCAGTGGTTCAGGCACGTCACGGTCGGCCGGCTCGGCTGACATTCCCGCACCCCAGAAGTCGGCGAGCAGGCCGCGCTGCGACGGGTCCATGCCACCGGGCTGCATGGTGTACGCCACCGGCATGCCAAGTGCCCGGCACCGGTCCAGTACCGAGACCGTGTTCCGTACGAGCTGACTGGTCATGGTGTCGGGAAAGGGGCGCAGGAAGTACCGCTGCATGTCATGTATCAACAACGCGCCGCGCCGCGGGTCGACCGTCCAGTCGGCCACGTTCTTCGGCAGGTCCGCCGGTATCGGCAACGGGTACGACTCGATGTCCGCGATGCCAGTCATGCTGAATTCCTTTTCGGCTTACGGCGGTTCGGCCGGGGTGGCTCGTGAAGTTGCACGATCCGTGGTGCCCCGGCGTCGACTACGACGGCCTACGCAACCACCGCCTCTTGCCCCACAGCCATACGCGCAAGGCCGCGATCCATACGCGTCTGAGCCTGATGTACTGCGCCCAAGGCAGTGAGCAGAGTTGGCTACTGAATGATCAGAAGTTGGCTGAACAGCCAGCTGGGTTCACGCGTACAGTGCGGCAGCAAGGCTGAAGATCATCTGACCGGCCCGGACGTCTGGAACCTGCCCAGTCCTGGCTTTGGGACACACGGCATCCGCGTCCATTCCCACGAACACGTTCAGAAATTGCTCTGGAGACACACCTGATGAAGCTAGCCAAGCGGCTTGTCCTCACCACCACGGCTCTCGCCACTGTCACCGCCGCCACGCTCGTAGGCGCGACGGTCGGCCCGGCGGCGGCTTCGCAGCCCGCCCGCACCGGCGTCGAGGTACCCGACGCGCTGAAGGTCCCGGACGGCAACCGGCTCACCGGCGTCTTCTCCGCCGAAGGCGTCCAGACCTACACCTGCACCGACGGCGCCTGGAAGCTGCTGGAGCCCGCTGCCACCCTGTGGGCCAAGAAGGACCACTCGCGCCGCACGGTCGCCCTCCACTCCCGCGGCCCCGTCTGGGTGTCCACGGTGGACGGCAGCGCCGTCAACGCCGCCGCCGTTGCCACCTCCCCCAAGGCCGGCACCATCCCCGAACTCCTCCTGAAGTCCACCGCCACTCGCGGCACCGGGGTCTTCGCCGACGTCTCCTACATCCAGCGCCTCAACACGCGCGGCGGCGTCGCTCCCACCACCGCCTGCACCGGCACGGACCAGACGAGCGTCCCGTACTCCGCCACCTACACCTTCTACAAGCCCGCCAAGTAATGCGGTAGGCAGCAACGGCAGTGGCCCCTGGGCGATTTCGAGGGGCCACTGCTGTTGCTGCCCCCGGCAGCAGAACGTACGACGTGGACAGAAGCCATGCACCGGACCGACCTCCGGCCGCTACGCTCGGTCCGGTTCGAACAAACGACGACCGGTGGGTGTCCAGGCCGCCGGGAAGGAAACGTGAGAGAGCGCGTGATATCCGGAGATGGCGATCACCAGGCGGGGATACGTTCGGAACGCGGTTCGGGGCGGCTGATCGCCGGTCGATATCTGCTGCACGACGTCCTCGGCAGAGGCGGCATGGGCACGGTCTGGCGGGCTCATGACCAGTTGCTGGACCGCCCGGTCGCCGTCAAGGAACTCCACATCCTCACCCACGGCGACGAGGAGCAGCGGGTCCGGGTGCGTCGTGCGGTCCGTGAGGCGCGCGCGGTCGCGCGGGTGCCGCACCCGCATGTGGTGGGCGTCCATGACCTGGTCGAGTCCGAGGACCGGCTGTGGATCGTCATGGAACTCGTCCAAGGGCCCTCGCTGGCCCACCACATCGCCGAGACCGGACCACTCACCCCGCAGCGCACCGCCTCCCTCGGACTGCAACTGCTCGACGCGCTGGAGGCCGTGCACGCGGCCGGCACCCTGCACCGCGACGTCAAACCGGCCAACGTCCTGCTCCGCCGCGACGGCAGCGCCGTCCTCACCGACTTCGGCATCGCGGTCCTGGACGACGGCGAGTTCCTCACCACCACCGGCGAGCTGATCGGCTCGCTGGAGTTCATGGCCCCTGAGCGGGTGATGGGGTCGGAGGTCGGCCCGGCCTCCGACCTGTGGTCCCTGGGCGCGACCCTGGCCACGGCGTGCGGCGGGCTGTCCCCGTTCCGCAGACCGGCACGGCCCGCCACACTCCACGCGGTGGCCTACCAGGAACCCGCCCTGAGCGAGCGGCTCGGCCCGCTGCTCCCGGTCATCGAGGCACTCCTGCGCAAGTCCCCCGACGCACGCCCCACTGCGGCCAGTACGCGCGACGCGCTGCACCGCGTCGCGGCGGGACACATGGACGCCGGACCGCTGCTGCCGTCACCGACCGCCCACGCATCCTGGCCCGCGCCCCTGCTGGCCGACGCGGACACCATGACCAGCGGCCGACAGGGCCTGGTCCCGGCCGGACAGACCGCACCGACGGCAACGCACACCACCTCGCTCAGGCCCACGCCCCAGCCCTCGTCCCGCCACCGGGGCGCGAAGCGGCTGTTGTGGGCGATGGTCGGAACTGCGGTGCTGGCGGCGGGCGTTGGCGGTGGCCTGTTCCTCACCGGAGTGCTGCCGCTCAAGAAGGACCCCGTCACGACGACCACCCGCCAGGCCGTGAAGTCCACGACCGGCTGGCAGAAGGTGACCGGAGTGACCGTCCAACCAGGAGACAAGGTCACCGTGCGCTTCGTCTCGGGCCAATGGACCGTCGACCACGTCAGCCTCCCCATGACCGGCCCGGTCGGATACAACGCGGCCATCGACCAGTCACTGGACGGCGCGAAGGACTGCAAGATCAAGCCCGCGGCACCGTTCGGCGCCCTCCTGGCACGCCTCGCCGGCGAAAAGGCCCTTCCCATACGCTCCGTCGGACGGAAGCTGACCTTCAAGGCGGCCAACAACGGCACCCTGCAACTGGCCATCAACGACGAGGCCGACCGATGCGTCCAGGACAACAGAGGCACCGTGACCGTACAGGTCAGCGTCACGCACCAACCTTGATGGGTGGCAACTGGGCCCCGGTCGCATTCGTCGCGTCCTGGGGCCTGTCACTCCAACTCCTCACCGGCCGACTCTCCCCCCACCACCTGACCGGCGTTCAGGGCTCGATGAGGCCGACGCGGATGGCGTAGCGGGTGAGTTCCAGGCGGTCGCGCAGGCCCAGCTTCTGGAGGAGGTTGGTGCGGTGGCGTTCGACGGTTTTGGCGCTGATGACGAGGAGGAGGGCGATCTCCTTGGAGGTGTGGCCCTCGGCGACGAGTTTGAGGATTTCCTCTTCGCGTTCGGTGATGGGGCGGGCGGGCAGTTGTTCGCCGGTGCGGGCGCGGTCTAGGTAGGTGCGAATGAGAGTGGTCTCGGCGCCGGGGTAGATGAAGGGTTCGTCGCGCAGGGCGGCGCGGCAGGCTTCGACGAGGTCTCGGTCGGCGACGGATTTGAGTACGTAGCCGGAGGCGCCGGATTTGAGGGCCTCGAAGAAGTACTGCTCGTTGTCGTACATCGTCAGCATCAGGGTGCGCAGGCCGGGGCGGAGGCGGGCCAGTTCGCGGGCGGCCTGCAGGCCGGTCCGGCGGGGCATGGCGATGTCGAGTATGGCCAGGTCGATGTCGTTGCCGCGGGCCTGGGCGATGGCTTCGGCGCCGTCGGAAGCCTCGGCCACGACAGTCAGGTCCGGCTCGGCGTCGAGGATGAGGCGGACGCCGTGGCGGACCAGGGCGTGGTCGTCGGCGGGCAGGATGCGGGCCGGTGTGGTCATCACGCTGTCTCCTGGGTGCGGTCGGCGGCTGCGTGGCCGTTGACGTTCAGGCGTATCTCGGTGCCGTCGTGGGGCCCTGGCCGATCTGGAACTACCGGCCGGTCACACCGGTCCACCCCCACCATCACCGAGACACCCCAGAACCGGGACCTGGTCCCAAGTCCCGACGCACCTGCCGAGAAGTAACCACCGGGGGTTCGCGGAAAGCCAGGGGCGCAGCCCCGCCTTCAGGGGCGCGGGGAACTGCGCGACCAGCCCCCACCCACCCGCACCCGACAACACACGCCGAACCCCCACCCTGCGTCGGTAAGCTCACCGATCATGACCGTTGCGCGTTCCGTTGCCCTGTTCGTCGTGGCCGCCCTGTTCGAGATCGGCGGGGCCTGGCTGGTCTGGCAGGGCATCCGCGAACACAAGGGCTGGATCTGGATCGGCGCCGGTGTCATCGCCCTCGGTCTCTACGGCGTGGTGGCCACCTTCCAGTCCGACGACAACTTCGGACGCATCCTCGCCGCGTACGGCGGGATCTTCGTCGCCGGGTCGATCGCCTGGGGCATGGTCGCCGACGGCTACCGGCCCGACCGGTACGACGTCATCGGCGCGTTGGTGTGCCTCGCCGGGATGGCTGTGATCATGTACGCGCCTCGCAGCAACTGAGCGCCGTCGCCTCGCAGTCGCTGGGTTTGACGGACGGCCGTGTCCCAAGTGCCACGGCGGAGTAAGAGGAACACATCCCCGGGCCCAGGCCGACTCATGACCGGGGCAGCCGGAGGCGGCGTCGGCGGGACGTGTCGAACAGGTTCACCGCGCAGGCCGCCGCGACCAGCCCGGCCGCGAGCAGCAGCCCGTGCGGGAGAACAGCGCCGACGACCACCGCACTGAGCGCGAGTGTCATCGCCAGCCACGCCCTGCCTCGGCGGTATTCGCGCGGGCGGCGGGGACGTCCCCGGCCGAAGCCATGGGCGAAGCGGGGGTCGTCGAGCCGCAGCCGGGCCTCGAGGCCGGCGATCCAGTCGTCGTCGGATTGCGGCATGTTCCGCTCCTTCCACAGCAGTTGGGGCGAGCGAGGGCTAAGTCCAGCGGCCACACGCACAGGAACGCGTCGCCACAATGAACAGCACCATCAGCCGGTACGGTCGTCAGCCGGCCCTCTTCGACACCGTCAGCCATGTCATGACACTCGCGTCCAGCCCCGCCCTCGGAAGGGCAATTCGCCCGGGCCACGCTCGCGGGCGGTGCTCCTTCACCTCACTCTCACCCAGCCCGCCACGCCCGCGCATCGGGGACGGCACCCATCCTCGTCCCCTGGCAGCGGGGTATCCACGCGCACCGGAGGCGCCGCACCTACCATGACGGCATGCCCCTCGACCTCTTCGCAGGCATCCCCGTCAACGACTACGCAACTGCACTGCCCTGGTACGAGCGACTCCTCGGCACCCCGCCGACGTTCTTCCCGCACGACACGGAAGCCGTATGGGAACTGGCGGAACACCGGTACGTGTACATCGTGCAGCGGCCCGGTCAGGCGGGAAACGCCGTGCACACCGTCCTCGTCGACGACCTCGACACCCGTGTCGCGGGGATCGCCGACCGGGGTCTGGAGCCCACGAGCCGCGAGACCTACTCGGAGGGCATGCGCAAGGTCACCTACCACGACCCGGACGGCAACGAGTTCGGGTTCGGCGGCGCCGCACACTGACGCCGCCGTGCGATGAGCCGCTCTCTGTCAGGTGATCAGCATGCCGCCGTCGACGTTCAGATCGTGAGCGTTCATGCCTGCGTTGCGCAGGAGGAAGTCGGTGGCGTCGGCGATCTCGGCCATGGTGACAAGACGTCCGGTGGGTGTGCGGCGGAGGTGCGGGTGGTCGGTGACGTCACGCCACTTGGGACTGTCTCCGATCACGCCGGGGTGCAGGGCATTGACCCGGTGCGGGGCGATCTCGGCGGCGAGGGTCTTGACCAGGCCGGTCAGGCCGGCGTTGAACGTGGTCACCATCGTCGAGCCCGGGTAAGGGCGTTCCCTCGCCAGACCGCCGAAGAGGACGACTGAAGCGGCCGGGTTGAAGCGGTCGCGCAGCGCACGGACCGTTTCGGCGTACCCGACCAGTTTGATGGTCACGACGCGGACGGCGTCGGTGAGATCGAAGTCGGCCAGGGAGTTCGGAACGGGATCCATGGCCGTGATGACCAACTGGTCGACTTCGGTGATGCCGCCGAGGGCGTGCGCGATCGTGTCGGGTTGGGACAGGTCGAGCGCCATGCCCCGGACCCTGCTTCCTATTTCCTCCGCCGTCGCCTCGGCCCGTGCCTTGTCCCGGCTGGTGACGACGACGCAGTCACCACGGTCGGCGAATCGCTGGGCGATGACGCGGCCGAGCCCGCCGCTGCCGCCGATGACGATGGACGTACTCATATGGAAGTCCCCTTCACGTTCTGGACGGGCTTGAGAGCGACGTGCGCCTGTTGGCACAGCCCGACTCCACTAATGACCGTTTGGACAGTACCGCATCGAACGGCCATTGCGAGGCTGTTCTGTACGCGCGTACAGTAAAGGGGTGCCAACAACCTCACGCCCCGACAAGGCTCCGGCGCGGGCATCGGCCACCGGCCGTCGACGCGATCCGGAGGCGAGCCGCGCAGCCATCCTGGAGGCCGCCCGCGAGGCCTTCACCGAACGAGGCTACGCACGGGCGACGATTCGCGACATCGCCCGCCGGGCGGGTGTCACGCACGGCCTGGTCATGCTGCACTTCACCTCGAAGGAGCGTCTTTTCCTGGCGGCGGTACCCGGCACTCGCGACCTGACCGACCTCGTCGCCGGCGACCGCGAAACGCTGCCCGAGCGGATCGCCGCCGGCTTCGTCGAGCGGATGGAGAGCAACCCCTCCGGCGACCCGTTCGTCGCGCTCCTGCGCAGTGCCGCCACCAACGAGGCCGCCGCGGCAAATCTCTACACCGCCATGCAGGCCCACAGCGAGTCGGCCTACCGCGAGGCCCTCACCGGCGACGACATGGACGTCCGCATCGGGATGCTCGCCGCACAGCTGATCGGCGTGACGTTCACCCGCTACATCGTCAAGGTGGGCAGGCTCGCAGAAATGTCCGCCGACGAACTGCGCGTTCACCTGAGCCGCGTCCTGCACCAAATCCTGTTCGCCTGAGGCCAGTTGGCCAAACACGGCCCGACCTCGGAGCCTCGGCCCGCCGCACCGCCGGAAAGCGCAATCACACCTGATTGAACACTCACCCGCATTGCCTTCGTACTCATGGCCAAGGTGCAAACCACGGGCGCAGTGAAGGATCAGCATGGCAGAAGCGCAGACCTCCACAAATGAGTTGATCGCCGGGAGGTATCGACCGCTCCAGATCGTGCACCGAGAGGAATTCCGGGTCGGCTGGCACGGCCAGGACATGGCGTCCGGCCGATTGGTGTTCCTGGCGGAAGCACGGCTGCCCGCGGTCCTCCGCGAGGAGACGTCCCGCCAGACCACGGCCCGGGTGCTGCGGGAGACCGCGGATCTGGAGGCCGCCGCCCCCGGCCAGGTGGCCACCGTTCTGGATGTCACCGAGCAGGACGGCCGCCTGTGGACCGTCATGGAACCGATCGAAGGCCGGTCCCTGAGCGAACTCCTCGACCGGCGTGGGGCGTTCAACCAGCCCCGGGCGGTCCGCATCGGCCTGCAGATCCTCGATGTACTCGCGGCCGCGCACCGCCTGGGCGTCACGCACGGCGACCTCGGTCCCGACCAGGTCTTCGTCAAGGCGGACGGCGGGGTCGTGGTCACGGGGTTCGGACTGACCGGAGCGACCCGGTCCTTGAGGGCGACCGCACCCTCGTACGCCTCTCCGGAACAAATTCGTGGTGAGGCGATCGATCCCTCGACGGATCTGTGGGCCCTGGGGGCACTGCTGCACACCATGATCGAGGGTCGGCCGCCCGCTCCGAACCAGGGGCGCGGCGAAGGCAGTTCGACCTTCGCGCAGGTGTATGTGGGAGAGGGGGCCCGGGGAGAGGGTGAAAGATCCTCGGGGGACGACGTCCACACCGGCCGGCTGCGCCAGACCATTCACGGGCTGCTGCGCGAGAACCCGAACGAACGGCTCACCGAACCGGTACTCCGCCAGGCGCTGAGCCGCATGGTGAGCGAGGACTCGGCCCAGCAGTCGCACATGTTCCGGCTGCGCGGAGCGTACGGGAACTCGCCGGGAACGGAACGGACTTGGCACAGGAAGCGGCCCATCGTCCTCGCCATTGTCGGTTCCGCGCTGGCCGTCGTGGCCATCCCGGTCGTGCTCGCCCTGAACAGCAGACCGGCCTCGGACGCACCCGACGCCTCCGGCCCCGTACCCACCGCATCCGGTCCCGCGGCCGCGCCGCCTCCCGCGGCTTCCACCCCTGCTCGTCCCTCCGCGGACCCGACCGGCGGCGCTTCGGCCGGCGCATCGGACCCGGGCGCGCCCGCCGCCCCCTCCCCCACGGCTTCCGCCGAGAAGACGGCACCGCCCGCCACCAAGCGCTACGACGCGCCGGAAGGGTTCTCGGTCCAACTGCCCTCGGACTGGCGGCGTATCAAGGACACCGGTCGGCCGGACAACGCCTTCAGTGTCACGTTCGGCGCCACGGGCGACCCCCGCGCACTGAGGATCACCTTCGGCAGGGTCCCCTCGTCCGACCCCGTCGCCGTCTGGCGCAACTTCGAGCCCCAACTGCGGCGCCTCAACCCGGGCTTCGACCGCATCGGCGACATCCGGGGTGTGGACGGTTCCGGTGGACGGGCAGCCGATCTGGAATGGTTCGCCGACGGCGACCCCGACCGCACGCGCACGCTCGCCCGCGCCCTCCTCGTCGACACCGACCTCGGCTACTCCATCAGGTGGACGACCCCGGCCGACGACTGGAACACTCCCGCCAACCAGCAGGCCCTCAACACCTTTTTGACATCCTTCCGCCCGGCAGCGCGATGAACGACCCCACCCTGTTCGTCCGGTGGGGCAGTCACCTCTGACGCATCCGCTTCCGATGCCGGCCTCGGAGCGGCCGGTCAGTCGGCCTTGTCCGCCGCCGGAGCCGTCCATTGAGCGTTTCGGGTTCGCGGGAACCTCTGGAGCCGTACAGGCGTCGCATGGATCATCGGCGCACGGGGCGTACAGGCAGGGGGGCCGATGGGCCGGTTCGAGTTCGGGGAGTACCGGACGCTCACGCTGCTCGGGGCGGGTGGCATGGGCCGTGCGTATCTGGCCCGTTCGGGGTCGGGGCGGCTTGTCGTGGTCAAGGTGATGCATGCGCACCTCGCCGCCGAGCCGCTGTTCCGGGAGCGGCTGCGGCGTGAGGTGCAGGCGGCGCGCGCCATGACCGGCCCGTTCACGGCGGCCGTGCTCGACGCGGAGCCGCAGGCCCCGCTGCCGTGGCTGGCCGTCGAGTACTGCGCGGGCCCCACTCTGTCGGAGGCCGTGGCCGGGTACGGGCCACTGGCAGCCGGCGACCTCGCCTCGCTCGGTGCCGCCCTTGCCGAGGCACTCACCGCGATCCACACCGCGGGCCTGGTGCACCGCGACCTGAAGCCGGCGAACGTCCTGATCACCGGCCATGGTCCGCGCGTCATCGACTTCGGTATCGCGAAGGCACTCGGCGACGGGCGTTCCTCGGGCGCCTCGGACGAGGCCCTGACGGGGAGCGGGGACATGCTCGGCTCTGTCGGCTTCATGGCTCCGGAGCAGATCACGTACGCCACCGAACCCGCCGCCTCCTGTGACGTGTTCGCGCTCGGGGCGCTGCTCGCGCTGGCGGCGACGGGCCGCAATCCGCACGGCGGGGGTACGGCACCACAGATCGTGTACCGGACGCTGCACGAGGACCCCGACCTCGTCGGCGTACCGGACGGGGAGTGGACCGCCTTCTTGACTCGCTGTCTGTCAAAGGGGCCGGTCGGGCGCCCCACCGCGGCGGAGGTCCTGGACTGGTGCGCCGCCCGCGCGACCGAACGGCCGTGGTGGGAGCGGCCGGAGGTGACCGCACTGATCGAGGGCCACGAGGAGGCCGTCGCGCGCCGGATCGCCGTGTCGGCCGAGGCCGACGGGGAGGGCGCCACCCGCATCGACCCGCCGCCGACCCCGCCGACCCCCGCGGGTCCGTCGCGCAGACGCGTGTTCGCGTGGGCGGGCGCCGCCGTCACGACCGCCGCGGCGGCGACGGCGACGACGATCGCCCTCCTGGGGGACGAGCCCGGCGCGCGGCGGCAGCCGGTCACCCCGTCCTGGCGCTCCGGCACCCCGCTGTGGACCCGCGAGGTGGGCGCCCTCGAATACGGCGGCACGCTGACCCGTACGGCCAACGCCCTCTATGTACGCTTCGACGGCACGGCCCGCCGACTCGACCCGCAAACCGGCGCCGTGGCCTGGGAGTTCGAGGACGCGTCCGCCGTCCTGCCCTACGGTGACACGGTGTACGTCACCCACCGCCGGGCGGATGTCTCCTCCCCCGGAATCGTGGCGATCGACGCGGCGGGCGGCACGGAGCGGTGGCGCACGGGCGCCCTGGAGTCAAACCCGTACCGGCCCTACGGCTTCGACTCGCCCGACGGCGGCGAGACGCTGCTCGCCGTCACGCAGCGCACGACATGCCTGGTCACGTTCGCCAAGTACGACACGTTGTGGGCACGGCGCTCGAACCGGGGGCGGCGCTGGCGGGCGTACGGCTTCGACCTGCCGACGGGCGCCCCGCTGTGGTTCAGGGCCGGTACGGCGGCGCAGGTGACCGCGCTGGACGCGGCGGGCGGCCGGTTCGCCCTGGCCTCGGCGACCGAGACATTCGGTCCCCTGTACGTGCTCGATGAGCGCACCGGCGAGGAGGAGTCCAGCATCCCCGAGGGCTCGGCCACGCCCGAGGTGCATCCGGGAGCCCGGGGAACCCACTACTACACGACGCAGAAGTCCGTGCGCCGGGTGAACCTGGCCACGGGGAAGGCGCGGTGGACACGGCACCTGGCGGACGCGGAAGTGGTGGCACCGCTGGTCGGCGACGAACTCCTCGTAGCCGCCACGGCCGATGGCCTGGGCGCACTGGACACGGCCGACGGCGACCGGCGCTGGTGGCGCGACGACGTCCGCGCACTCACCACCACCGACGGCCGCCCTCTGGCGGACGGCACCGTGGTCTACGCGACGGGCCCCCGCCCGGGCGTCTCCGGCACGCTCGCGGGCACGTCCACGTGGGGTATCCACGCCCTGACGGCCGCCACGGGCAGACTGCGCTGGGCCGTCCCGGTGGACGGCCTGACCACGGCGTCGTACGGGGCGGCGGGCGACGGCCTGATCCATGTGTGCACCGGTACAACGCTGCAGACGTTCCGCGGCCCGTGAGCCACGCCGGTCCGCGCGAGCGGGCACAACGCCAACAGCACCCGCCCACCGACGACCACCGACGGCGAGGGAAAGGCCCTCAGGAGGCCCGCGCATGACCACCGCCCTTCACCCCGAGGACCCCAGGCAGTTGGGCCGGCACCACCTGATCGGCCGGCTCGGCGCCGGAGGCATGGGCCAGGTCTACCTCGCCCGCTCTCCGGGCGGCCGTCTCATCGCCATCAAGACGATCCATGAGCACCTGGCCGCGGACCCGCACTACAGGGAACGGTTCCGCCGCGAGGCCTCCGCCGCCCGCAGGGTCACCGGCGCCTACACGGCCCCCGTGCTGGACGCCGACCCCGACGCCCGGCTCCCCTGGCTGGCCACCGCCTTTCTGCCCGGAGTCACCCTGCGCCGCGCCGTCGCGGCGACCGGCCCCCTGCCCGCACCGGCCGTACGTGCCCTCGCTGCCGCCCTCGCCGAGGCGTTGCGCGACATCCACGCGGCCGGTCTCGTCCACCGTGACCTGAAGCCGTCGAACATCCTGCTCACCTTGGACGGCCCCCGCGTCATCGACTTCGGGATCGCCCGCGCCCAGGACGACCGGGCCCTGACGGAGACCGGTGGAATGATCGGCACCCCCGGGTACATGTCCCCGGAACAGATTCTCGACGGCCCGGCGGTGACCGCGGCGACGGACATCTTCGCGCTGGGCGCGGTGCTCGCGTTCGCGGCGACGGGCCGGGATCCGTTCGGTGCGGCCTCGGCACCCGCGCTGCTCTACCGGATCGTCCACGAGGAGCCCGAACTCGACGACGTACCCGTGGAGTTGGGCCTGAAGGACCTGATCGACGCCTGCCTCGACAAGTCCCCCGGCAACCGCCCCGATGCCGCCGCGACACTCCTCCGCACTGTCACACCCGCCCCGTCGGCCTGGTGGCGCGACGAGCCGCTGCGTTCCCTGGTGGCCGACGCCGTACCCCGGCCCGGAGCCGATGCCGGCTCCCACCGTCTCGTTGCCGAGCCCAACCCGTTCCCCCTCCCGGTGGGGCGAGTTGTCCCGCCGGGCCGCTCTCACAGCCGGCAGCGCCGCCTTCGTCGGCCTGTTCGGCTACGCGGTGGCGCAGGGCGGTGGCGCCGACGACCCTGACGAGGATCCGGACGCCTGGAAGGTGGCCGGGGGAACGGCCGCCCCCGGCGCCATCCGCTGGCGTCTGAGCGCCGGCGCCGGCCGGGTGGACGCCCTGCTCACCACACCGGCCGGGCTCGTCCTGCACGGACTCGAAGGAACACTCACCGGTACTGGTTCGACCCAATTGCGTACCGCCTCGACGGGCCGTCGGCGCTGGGCTGCGGAGACCTCTGGCGAGGTCCCGGACGACTGGGGCGTCACCGACGACGGGCTGCTCCTCGCGGGTGACATCGGCCTCGCCCCGACCGCCACCAGCACCGGAAAGACCCTTCCCAAGGTGGCGACGCCGGAGCCCACTCAGCAGTGGTACGCGCCCGCCGGCACCGTTATGGTCATCCGCGACACGGACGTGCTGCGCGCCGTCTCGCTCACCACCGGCACCGAGCTGTGGCGCCGCAAGCAGTCCACCGAGTGGCGCCGACCCGCCGTCGTCGGCGACGCCCTCCTGCTCACCGACGAGTTCGCCCGTCCGACCTGCGTGGACGCGAGGGAAGGCGAAGAGCTGTGGACCTACCGGGAGTTGGGCGAGGGCGACACGGTGACGGCCGTGGGCGCACTGCCCCCTGACCGGTTCGCGCTGCTCACCGAGAAGGGCATGCTGCACATCGTCGAAGCCCGCAGCGGAGACCGGACAGCCGCCCGCGCTCCGAAAGCCGAGATCGCACGCGGTGCCACGGCTCTCGCCCGCACCGGCACCGCCGGCCTCCTCCTGACCGGCTTCGGCCTCGACGACGCTCGCCTGATCTGGAGCATGCCCGCGCTCGGCCTCGATGCCTGTTGGACCCGGCGCCCCGGCGGCGTCCATGTCCCCGTCGTCGCGGGCGGACTGTTGCTGCACTGGAAAGACGGCCGTACTCTCACCGCTCTCGATCCGCGCACGGGCCGATCCCGCGGCCGGGCAAAGCAGTTCGAGGACACCGGCACCGCCCAGTGCCCGCCTGCCGTCGCACCGGACGGCGCCACGGTGTACGCGGCAGCGGGCCGCGCCTGCGCGGCACTGCGGACGACCGCGAAGGGCCTGACCGAAACACACACCCGCACAGCTCCCGCTCCCGTCACCGCCCTCACGGCCGACACCCGCGGCTGGTATGCCTGCGCAGGCCGCAAGACCGTGATAGCGGTCAACGGCTGACCCTCAGCCAACCGGCCATGTACGCCGACGTGCTCGCCCCCGACACCAGCGGCACCACCGTTGGCCAGGACGCACGACCACCACACCTGCCCACCCCACTGCAATATTGATAACGGGATCCATTTTCATATAGCCTCGACCCTGCTCACCCAACGAGGAGGACCGACATGGCCGTTCCCAAGCGGAAAATGTCCCGCAGCAACACCCGTCACCGCCGCGCCCAGTGGAAGGCGGCCACCCCGCAACTCGTGCCGGTCACGGTCGACGGGGTCGCCCGGCTCGTGCCCCAGCGGCTGGTCAAGGCGTACGAGCGCGGGCTGCTGCGCCCCGAGGGCTGACCGGTCATGAGGTTCGACCGACTGCCCGTAACCGTCCTTTCCGGATTCCTCGGCGCGGGCAAGACCACCCTGCTCAACCACGTCCTGGGAAACCGCGAAGGCCTGCGCGTCGCGGTCATCGTCAACGACATGAGCGAGATCAACATCGACGCCACCCTGGTGCGCGGCGGTGAAGCCGCCCTGTCACGGACCGAGGAACGACTGGTCGAGATGACCAACGGCTGCATCTGCTGCACCCTGCGCGACGACCTGCTGGAGGAGATCGACCGGCTGGCCCGCGAGGACCGCTTCGACTACCTGCTCATCGAGTCGAGCGGCATCTCGGAACCGATGCCGGTCGCCGCCACGTTCGCCTTCGCCCGTGACGACGGCGCCACCCTCGGCGACCTCGCTCGCCTCGACACCATGGTCACCGTCGTCGACGCGGCGAACTTCCTGCCCGAACTGACCAACGGTGACGAACTCGTCGAACGGGGCCTGGACCAGTACGAGGACGACGAACGCACGGTCAGCGACCTGCTGATGGACCAGATCGAGTTCGCCGACGTCATCGTGCTCAACAAGCTCGATCTCGTCGACGAGGACGCCGCGGCCCGGCTCCGGGCAACGCTCAGCCGCCTCAACCCCGTTGCCCGGATCGTCCCCGCCGCCCATGGCCGGGTCGAGCTCGGCGCGGTGCTCGGCACCGGACTGTTCGACCTCGAGCGCGCCCAGCAGGCACCGGGCTGGGTCATGGAGCTCAACGGCGACCATGTCCCAGAGACCGAGGAGTACGGCATCTCCTCGACCGTCTTCCGCTCCGAAGCGCCGTTCCACCCGGGCCGGTTGTGGTCCTTCGTCACCGGAGAACTCGACGGTGGCACCTTCGGGCAGATCCTGCGCTCCAAAGGCTTCTTCACCCTCGCGAGCCGCCCGCATGTGACGGGCCTGTGGTCCCAGGCCGGCTCCGTCGCCCGCTTCGAACCCTCCGCCGCCCGCGACACCGACGGACCGAGCGGCCAGGAACTCGTCTTCATCGGCACGCACCTGCACGCCGAAGCTCTCCACGCCGCACTGACCGACTGCCTCATGACCGACCGCGAGAGCCTGCCGCCCGTCGACCCGTTCCCCGCCTGGGACACCTACGGCATCGACGACACCTGCGAGCACGAGCACCCCGAACTCGTAGTCGGGGCCTGAGAACTCCGGGTCGGGCGGTGGACGCAGCCACGGCACTGCGCGACCGGCTCGACCCCGACCGACGCTTCACCAACGCCCATCTCCGCAGGGTGGACAGGGCCACCAAGGCGTTGGGGCGTGGCCGGACTGGTGGGCGACGTGGGTGAGACCCAGGAAGCGCGGTGGCGGGCGCAGGCACCCGCAGACGCGGCACCGAAGCCGACATCGTCCAGGACGCGCTTTCCGCGTTCGAGAGCGGAGATGTACGTCTTGTCATAGCCCAGGAGGCCGCCGAGCTCGGACTGGTTCAGGCGGTGCGCGCGGCGGTGGAAGCGCAGGATGCTCGCCAAGTCGCTTGCCATGAGGACAAGTTCCGCATGCGGGGTGCCCAGTCCCGCGGCTCGTGGTGTGTCGCCGGCCGGGCCACGAGGCATCGGTCCAGGCGCCCACCGGGCAGTTCCCACTCATCGCGCTCGTTCTTCAGCAGCACGCGGTCCTGTGCATCGAGAGCAACGCCCTTCACCGGTTGGCAGAGCGACTGTTCTGCCACGTCTACGGTCGCACGAAGACAGGGTCGCAGTTCATTCCGGGCCGGCCCTACTCCTGCGTCGCCGCGCTGGAGCCGGGCGGCGCCACGTCCTGGACCGGCCAACAGCTCCTCGCCCGGGCCGCCGTCGAAGGTACCCATGTCAGGCGTGCCCGGACATCTGGCGCTGGTTGCCGCGCGCAGGGGCCAGTCGGCATCGCGTACCGCCTGGAAGAGGATCTGCTTCATCTGACAAGCAGGGCCTCAAGGATGGGATCCATTCTGCGCAACCTCCCGACAGGGTTGCTCAGTTCATTCCATTTTGATGGAATTTCTGCATGCAGCGGCAGTGCCGCATTGGCCACGGCCAATGAATCAGATTGTCGGCTCGGCGTTTCTCGCCGACGGCCGCATCTGCGACAACGGTCCCGGCATACCGCCCGAGGGGCGCATGGACCTCACCGAGATCGACGGCCGCCGCTGGGGACACCGTCTCCCGCCGGGCGATCCTCACCCGCTACGGCGACCCCGCCGCCGATGTTCACGACATCGCCGGACGGGCCAGAGCGGGAGAGGAGCGGGCCCAGCGGGTGCTGGACGACGTCTTCAGGAGACTGGGCGTCGTGCTGGGCCCGCGTCTGGTGGACTTCGGCGCGATCGCTCTGGTCGTCGGCGGCTCCATGATCCACTGCCGGTGCGAACGGTCGCCGACCCCCGGACGGGCCCACCGACCGTACGGGATGTGGGTATGTCGCCCAACTCACCAACGACACTGCGGACTTGGATGTGGACCACGACAGTGGCTTCGTGGGAGGTGACTGAGGCGGGGCGCGACACGCCGTCGGTGACCAATCGAAGTAGTTGCGCAATCAACTTCTGTACTCTCGGTGCCGCATGACGGCCGTGGACGACCGTCCCGCGCTGCCAACTCCCTTACAGGGAACCGGTATGCGCTGGTCGCCCGAGGGGACGGCCGACGGTTGCCACGACTACTCAGCAAGGAACAGCCATGAAGATCGGTTTCGCGCTCCCGCAGTTCCACAAGCAGGCCTTAGGCATAGCCCGGACCGCGGAGTTCGCGCGCGAGGCGGAGTACGCGGGGGCCGCGAGCCTCTGGGTGGGCGACCGCAACCTGGCCGCCGTCAACCCCAAGGTCGGCTACGGCGGGCAGGGAGACTCGATTCCGGCCGAACTCAACACGGCCGCCGACCCGTTCGTACTCCTGGCCATCGCCGCGAGCGCCACCGAACGCGTACTGCTCGGAACGCATGTACTCATAGCCCCGCTGTATCCGCCCGTCCAGCTGGCCAGGTCGCTCACCAGCATCGACGTGATCAGCGACGGCCGCCTGCTGCCCGGCTTCGGAATCGGCTGGTCACCGGAGGAGTACGAGGCGGCGGGCTCGGACTTCACCCGTCGCGGCGCCCGGATGAACGAACTGCTCGACGCCCTCGACGCCATCTGGACCACCGACCCGGCCCAGTACAGCGGTGAGCTGATTTCGGTGCCCCTGCATCACTCCCCCCTCAAGCCCGCCCGGCGCCCTCGTCCGCCCTTCTACCTCGGTGCCATGTCCGAGCGCGCCCTGCGGCGGGTCGCCGAGCGCGGTGACGGCTGGCTGCCGCTGATCGTGGTGCCCAGTTACGTGGACGTCGACGGGCTGGTGAACCAGCGGGCGGCCATCGACCTGTGGGCCCGGGAGGCCGGCCGGGACCCGTCCGCGATCGATGCCGTCCTGCGGGTCAACATCGATGCGGGCACCTCGACCCAGCAGGTCGCCGACACCATCAAGACTGTCCACGAGCGCACCGGCATCGACCACTTCATGGTCGACTCCATGTACGCCGTCCACAGCGTCGACGAGTCCCTGGCCGTCGCCACCGAACTGATCGCCCTGGTCGAGAAGGGCTGACGTCGCTGCACCTCCCCCCTGTCGCAGCAGACGGTCGGCCACATGGCGCCGACGTCAAGGTTCACCCGATCGCTGAAGCCCAGCGTGGAACAGCGCGTCTTGTCCTTGTGCGCAGTGTGCTTCTCGATTCCTGACCGGTCCGGCGCGGTTGCGCTACGCTCTCGGCGCTCCGCCCGGCCCGGGCGGGCAGGACACGACGACAGGGGGCGCGATGCGAGCCGGTACGGGGCTCCGGTCGCTGATACCGCTGCTGGTCTGCGGGGTCATGGCCGCGGCCGCGGGCTGTGGAGGTTCCACCGACGAACAGGGCGGCGAGTCCCTGGAGTTGGAGGCGAAGTGGCACGACAGGATCAGCGAGGCGGTGAGCGCGAAGCCCGACGGCTGCACGGCAGGCGTGGGCAGTGCCTGCGAGACCCATGCGGCGGCCGTGCACGCGATCACCGAGCGGTTGCACAAGGAGGTGGAGGCTCGTCCCGACAAGGACCGCTACCAGGCGACACTGGACGGCACCACCGCCATCAACGAGCAATACGACCAGTACTTCACCCAGTTGTGCGCCACCGTGCCCGAAACCACAGTCGATGCCGCCACCACCCAGAAGTTCAATACCTGCTCCGCGCTCTACACCTCCATCATCACGGGCGCGGGCGATCTCCAGAACAATCTGCGCCCGTCCGAGTAGTCCGGGCCCAGGGCGGGCCGAGCCCAGGGCGGCAGCGGGATTGCCACCTGCCTTCGACGTGACCGGGCCAGGCCGTAGCCGCCCTGAATCAGTCGGTCCCTTCGAGGTACGACGCCAGGTTGGCCAGCGAGGAGGCGATCCCGGTTTCGTGGTCCGCCTGGTCGATGCCGGGTGGCACATCCGTGGCGGTGACGGTCACCTCGGTTCCGTCACCGACGGCAGCGAGATGCCAGGTCATCGTCATGGTTCCCGCGAACGACGGGTCGTCGGCTTCGAACACCGCCCGCTGCACCACCCGTTCCGGTGGCACCAGTTCGGCGAACCCCACGTCGACGACATCCGTCGCGTCCGAGGTCTTTCCGGGACTGTCGGTAGGATCGAGGTAGGTGAGGACCATCCGGAACCCGCCACCAGGCCGGGGATCCCACCACTCGACCCGCCCGCGCATGCCGTCCGGCGGCAACCAGGCTTCCAGCGACTCCCGGTCCATGAGGGCGTAGTAGACAGTCGCCGGTGGTGCGGCGATCATCCGGCTGGCGCGGTCCGTCCTGTCCATGGCCCGAGTCTAGGGCGAAGGCGGTTCCCTGCGCGGCGCAGGACGAGGGTGTCCGGGCCGTGCCGGATACCGTTCGGGCGACGGAGGCCGCGCCAAGTGGACTGTCACCCGACGTGTCCGCTCCCGTACAGTCCGCCTTGGTGCTGGTGCTCCGTCACGGCCGAGCCCGGCAGTTGACCACGAGAGGAAACATGGACACTGAAGCCAGTCTCGGCTCCCCTTCGTACGCCCCCGGAACGGGGCGGCCGGTCCCCGAAGCCGAGCCTGAGCTCGTGAAGCAATGGCATTCGGGCGGAGGCGAACTGGTCGAGCTGCTGTCCCAGGTGCGCGAACGGCACGGCGGCGTCGCCGCGTTCCGCCTCGGGCCGGCCCCCACTGTTCTGGTCACCGCCCCGCAAGCGGTCCAACACGTACTGGCCCGGCACCCGGAGCGGTACGTCAAGCGCTCCCACCGTGCCCGTTTGCTGATCGGCGACGGTGTCCTGGCCGCCACCGGTGCGGCGTGGAAGCAGCAACGCCGTTTGCTGCAGTCCCAGTTCACCGGTACCGGGATGCGCCGCTACGAACAGCGGATCAGCGATGCTGCCCGGACCACCGCCGGACGCTGGGACGGGTACGCCCGTACCGGGCAGCCCTTCGATGTCGGGCAGGAGATGCGCCGCTTCGCCCTCGACTCCATCTGGCGCTCCCTCACCGGGTACGCCCTCGATGACGAGACCGAGCGCGAACTGGCCGCCGTGGAAAGCGTGGGGGCCGCTCTTCCGACTCTGCCCGCCGACATCGGCGACGCCCGGGAAGCCGTCTCCGCCGATCTCGCCCGGATCGACGCCGTCGCGCGGCACGCCATCGAGGCCGCCCGCGGCGGAGCGGCAGGACCCGACGGCCCGGGCCTGCTGCACGTCCTGCTCGAGGCCGCGGCCGAGCATCCCGAGTACACCGACCGGCTGATCCGCGACGAACTGGTCACGCTGCTGGCGGCCGGGCACGAGACCACCGCCACCACCCTGAACTGGCTCTACCTGCTCCTCGACCGGAACCCCGGCGCCCGCGAACAAGCACTGGCCGCCGGCGGCGAAGGGTCCCCGGAACGCCGCCAGGCCGTCCAGGCCCTGATCCACGAAACGCTCCGGCTCTACCCGTCGGCCTGGATCCTGCCCCGCCACGCCAGCGAGGACGACACCCTCGCCGGGTACGCCGTCGAGGCGGGCACCGACCTCCTGGTCTGCCCGTACCTCACGCACCGCGATCCCCAACTCTGGCCGGACCCGGAGCACTTCGACCCCCAGCGCTTCATCACGCCGGGCGTCCGCCCCACCCACCCGGGCGCCTACTTCCCCTTCGGCATCGGCCCCCGCGCCTGCCTCGGCCTGCAATTCGCACTCCGCGAATCAACAGTCCTACTCGAACACCTGCTACCGGCTCACGTCCCAGCCTTCTCCTCCACCCCCACAAAGGCGGTACACGGCATCACCGTCCGCCCGGACGGGCCAACTCCGGCGACCTTGGCTCCGCCGGTCACCTGAAGCGGGCCATTCCCAAGTGGAGAACCGGCTGGGGGCGAAGACTTCGACGGGGCGGGGGAAGCGCGCGAATCCCCCTCCGAAGCCTCGCCCGGCTTCGGAGGGAGAAAACGGCGGCCCGTTCCCGTGCGCCACGCTCACCAGAGTCCGCTGGGCTCCCTTCCGGCCGCCCGGAGCAGGATGTCCCGTGTGGAACCCATCCCGTACTTGTCGACCTCGCTGGAGAGTTCGGCCACGTCCAGCAGGAGCGGCCGGATGTCGACACCGGCATCCCGGGCCTGCCCGCACAGACCGTTCAGGCCGACCATCATGTCCCGTGTGTCGCGGCCCTGATCCTCGACCGACATCTCCATGAGTCGCTGCCGGAAGCCTTGGGGCGTGGGCTCGGAGGGCAGCGTCGTCGCCCCGCCGAAGTGGTGACACCGCTCCAGGAGCGCGCGCAGGGCGGCCCGGACCTCCTCGTCGCCCTCCTCGTAGAGGGAAAGCACGTCCCGCAGCGCCGCCTCGGCCTCCGGCCGAATCCCCGCCTCGTCCAGCGGACGCGGACCCTCCTCCATCTTCCGCATCCAGTCGGGGTCGGTGAGATCCACCGGCCTCGTCGCGATGGGTTCGATGCACGCGTCGATCACCGCGACCCACTCCTCGAGCTCCGCCAGTTCCCCCATCGTGCCCTGCCCCCGTCCGACCATCGGTGGCAGCATGCCACGGCCCAAGGCCTGCAGACGCACCCTCGGCAACGACGATGCGGGCGGGGCAGCAGACGCCGCCCGGCGCGAGCCAGACATCCGGCCCACTGACCCCGCGGCTGACAATCCGTCACCTCGCCGGCTGTGTTTCGTCGGTTCTTGGAAGTTGCCGGAGGGCGGCAGAGTTCTGCCGGTCATTGGTGCTGGAAGCGCCCGTTCGCCCGTGCTCGCCCACTGCGTACGGTGGCGTGACCGGCCCTGGGCGATCTGTTCCGGGGCGCGATCGTGGTGAACGGTCCGAGGCGAGCAGGGGTGAGGATGGTCTATCCGGTCCTGGCCGCTACAGCGGTCGTGTCCATCGTGACGGCCGCCGTGACCGTGCTGGTGGGCCGTCAGAGGCGCCGGATGGATTCCGGTCCGGAAGCGCGGCAAATCGAAGCGGCGGCCACGAGCGGCGTGCGGGATGCGCGCCGCCAGGCTCACGCCCATCAGCATTTCAACGTTGCCGGCGGCATCAGTTCTCTGCGGATCGCGACTCCACTCGTCGGGACTCGTGGTAGGGACCCGTAGGGACAGGGGGACGACCTCAGCTACCCCCTCGCTCCACCGATGACCGGATCGGTCCGCACCCGGACCCGATGTGGCCTGGCCCGGACTCTCCCGCGCGGCCCAGGCTTGGGGCATGACCCGAGCGCTGATCGTCATTGATGTCCAGGAGTCCTTCCGGGCCCGTCCGCTGTGGGAGACCACCTCTGACCTGAAGATCGCCGACCAGGTGAACCGTCTGGTCCGGCTCTCCCGTCAGGCCGGGGACCTGGTCGTATGGGTGCTGCACTCCGAGCCGGGCAGCGGGGATGTCTTCGACCCGGCCCTCGGCCATGTCCGGCTCATGGAGGAGCTGGAGCGGGCGGACGGGGAACCACTGATCCACAAGACCTCGCACAACGCCTTCACCACCACCAACCTGCAGCAACTGCTCACCGAGCGTGGCGTCAGCGAACTCACGGTCTGCGGCATCCGTACCGAGCAGTGCGTGGAGACCACCACCCGCGTCGCCGGCGACTTCGGCTACCAGGTCACGTTCGTCACCGACGCGACCGCGACCAATCCCATCCCCCACCGCGACGCCCCCGCCGAGCAGAGCGTCGCCGAGCTGCTGGCCGACCCGCGCACGCTGCCCGCCGAAGAGGTCATCAGGCGGACCGAGTACGCCCTGGCCGGACGCTTCGCCACCATCGCGACCGTCGACCAGCTGGAGGCCGAGGCGGAGCGTAGGGCATGATGACCGAATCGTGAGCCACATCGTCTTCTTCCTGGTGCCCGGAGTCCATCTGCTGGACCTGGCAGGACCCGCGCAGGTCTTCTCGACGGCCGCCGACTTCGGGCACCCCTACGCGCTTTCCTACGTCGCCGAGCGGGCGCAGATCTCCACCGCGCAGGGGCTGCCGCTGGTGGCGGGGCTGGACTGGCCCGAGCTCGGGCCCGAGGACCTGATCGTGGTGCCCGGCTGGCGGGCGGCGACCCTGGCCGACAGTCCGGCCATCGGTGCCGCCTCCCTCCAGGTCCTGCGGGACCACCACGCCAGAGGCGGGACGGTGGCCAGCGTGTGTGCCGGAGCCGAGGCTCTCGGCCAGGCCCGCCTGCTGGACGGCCGCCGCTGCACCACCCACCACGACGTGCAGGACGAGCTGGCCGTGCGCCACCCCGCGGCAGTGGTCGTCCGCGACGTCCTGTTCACCGCCGACGACCGGGTGATCACCTCGGCCGGTATCGCCAGCGGTATCGACCTGGCTCTGCACCTGGTCGCCACCCGGCAGGGCCCGGCCGTCGCCGCGCAGGTGGCCCGCGACATGGTCGTCTACGCCCGCCGCAACGGCCATGAGCCGCAGTCCAGCGCGATGCTCAGGAACCGCTCCCACCTCCACGACACCGTGCACCGGGCCCAGGACCTCATCGACGCCCGCTTCGACCAGCCGCTCCCGCTCCCCGCCCTGGCTTCGGCCGTCGGCGTGAGCGAACGGACCCTGACCCGCCTCTTCAGCCGCGCCACGGGACTCACCCCACTGCGCTACCAGCAGGCCCTGCGCCTCGAACGTGCCCAGCACCTCATCAGCCACGGCGCGACAACCGACGCCGCCGCCCGCTCAGTCGGCTTCGAGGACCCCCGCATGCTGCGCCGCCTCCGCGCCCGCGCCGCCTGACAACAACCCCGGTTCCGGGGATTCCTCATGCCCTTCGGTCACACTCCCCCTCCGCGCTTCGTCAGAAAGGCAACAGCGCAGAGGATTCCGAGGAGACCGGATCATGGACGCACGCAGGAAGTTCGCAGTCGCCGGAGCGACCGGACGGGTGGGACAGCACGTCGTCGAGCTGCTCACGGCGCAGGGCCACGAGGTCGTGGCGATGTCCCGTTCAGGCGGCGTGGACGTAGTCACCGGAATGGGCTTAAGCCGTTGCCCTGGGACTCCAGCGTCCAGAGCTGGTTGCCGTTGCCGTTGCACTCGTACTGCTCGATGCCTTGGTTGTTGGAACTGCTGTTCTCCGGTACGTCCAGGCATTTGACGCTGCGACTGTTGATCACGAGGGTGTACACCGCCTGGGTCTGTGCGGGAGCGGCGTTGGCGCCGGCACCCGAGAGCGCGACCAGGCTCAGGCCGAATGCCGCGGCGAGGGCGACACGGCCGACTGACTTCTTTCCCGTACGGATCATGTTCACGGCCACTGGATCATCCTCCAGTTGTGAGAAGTGGCTCTGGATCGGACCGACAGAGCAGGAGTGGAGGCCGCTCCGCCTCACGCCTCACAGAAGCTCTTAGGATCTCCGGCGTCGGCGGTGCACGTGTCCGTGTTGGCGCCCCCGTCGAGGGAGTCGTTGCCGAAAATGTTGTCCACGCCGTTGAGGGTGTCGTTCCCGGGGCCGCCGATGAGGGTGTCGGAGCCGACGCCGCCGATGCTCTGGACGAGGTCGCCTTGGAGCGTGTCGTTGCCAGCCCCGCCGACCAGCCGGTCGTTGCCCCCGGAGCCGAGCATGGTGTCGTTCAAGGCGCTCCCGGTGATCGTGTCGCCGAACTGGCTGCCGTAGATGGCCTCCACGTCGGTGAGGACGTTGTCGCCCTCCACGCCGACGCCGTCGTCGGCGGAGTTGTCGAAGTCGACGACCACGCCCGAGGTGCTCTCCAGGTAGCTGACGATGTCGAACCCGCCTCCGCCGCGGAGCGTGTCTGCGCCGGGCCCACCGACGAGGAGGTCGCTCACGGGGCCGCCGTTCACCGTGTCGTTGCCCGCCCCGCCGTTGAGGACGTTGGTGTTGCCCTGGGTGGAGCCGCCGTTGATGGTGTCGCCGCCCGATTCCCCGTTCAGTTCCCCGCGGACTGCGGCGGTCTTGGTGATGGTGTCGTTGCCGTCCCCGGCGTTGACCACGACCGAGGCGCGGATGAGATCGATCGAACAGGCCACCGACCCGTCGACCTGGACCGCACAACCGGTGCCGGCCGTCAGGGTGTCGGCGGTGTCCTGGATGAAGACGACACTCCCCGACAGGCTGACCATGATGTTGTTCGCGCGGCCCGCTGCCGCGTTCACGACCACGTTGTCGCCGCTCCTGAAAACTCCGGTGGCCGCGTTCGCCGACCCTCCGGTCAGGGATACCGCGGAACCTGCCATCGCGGCGACCACCATGATCCGTAACAACGCGTTTCTGCCCATCGACTGCCCCTCCGTTGAGTTTTCCGCAACCGCCGTTCGGTCGCGGGCCGGCACTCTCCTGAGCCCATGACCGGCGCTTCCATGAATGAGAATGCAGGTGCCGCGGTGGGATGGCGTGAGTAGTCGGTACTCAACCGCCGGTCGCGGTCTACGACCGGCCGTGCTGGTGATCCGGACGTGGGACGGGTGACGGTGTCCTCAGGGTCTTGGCCAGTTCGCGCCGGGTGGTGACGCCGAGTTTGGCGTAGGCGCGGTGGAGGTGGTTGTCGACGGTGCGCACCGAGAGAGCGAGGGCGTCGGCGATGTCCTTGCTGGCGTTGCCGAGCGCCGCGAGCAGGGCTATCTCGCGTTCGCGGTCGGTGAGTGGAGCGGTGGACTCGGCGGTGGTCAGCAGTGGTGTGCGGGCGCCTTCGCAGCGGGCCGGTGCCGCTGCGGCCCGGTGGGCAGCAGCCGAGGCGCGGCGGGCCTGGTGTGCCCGGCGCCAGGCGGCCGCTGCGGCGGTGGCCGCCTCTGCGGCGAGCAAGTCCGCGCCGACGGCCTGGCAGGCGTCGGCGGCCTGGAGGAGTTGGTCGGGGTCGTCGGCTGCGAGCGCGGCGGCCAGTTGGGCCCGGGCGGGGGCGAGTGCCCCGTCGCATCTCTCTGCGAGTGCGGTCAGCCGGTCCGTGACCTCCTTCGCTCCGCCGAGACGGGCCACATCGGTCAGCAGCAGTGCCTCGCCGGTCAGGTGGCCGGTCGAGCGGGCGGCAAGGGCGGCGGCCGTGAGTACGGCCCGTGCCCGGCCCAGGTGTCCGCGAGCGGCCAACAGCCATGCTTCGCCCAGGCGTTCCTCCCCTGCCGACACCAGGCCCGGTGCCAGCGGCGGCAGGGTGCGGTGTTCGGCCAGCGACGCTTCGGCCGCGTCCAGGTCTCCCAGTACGGCCGCACATGCGGCGAGGCCGGCGAGCACCGGGCGCAGGGCCATGGTGTGGTCGAAGGAACGGGCCAGGGCGGCGGCCTCGGCCCACCAGCGGCGGGCGGTCGCCGGCCTGCCGGCCGGCCACTCCGTACGTCCGAGGAAGACCGCCAGCCAGACCCGTACGACAGAATCGGCGACGACCAGTTCGGCGTAGGTGCGCTCGCCCTCGCGGCGGGCTTCGTCCGGGAGGCCGGCTTCGGTGAGGGCGAGGACGAGGACGAGCGGGATGCGCTGGACGGCGGGATGGGAGACGAGGGCGTGTTCGTCGACCTTCCGGTGGCCGGCGTGGGCGCGCTCCGCCCAGGTCACGGCCTCGCCGGTGCGGCCCACCAGTGCCAGCGCGAAGGGCTTCATCCAGGCACCTCGAAGCCAGACGTCGACGTCGGGTGCGTCACCGACGTCGGTCTCCACGTCGTCCAGCAGGGCCAGCCCCTGGGCCGGCAGGCCGGCGACTATTCGCATGAAGCCCTCATTGATCCGCAGCTTGCGGCGGCCCTCGGCGCTGGTGATCCGGTCCAGGGCGGCGTCGTTGACCGCGAGTGCCGCGGAGAGGCGGGCGTTGCTCCACAGCAGGTTCAGCGTCCGGACCAGAGCGACCGCCAGTTTGTCCGGCTCACCGATCGCCACGGCGTCGGCCTCGGCGATGGCCGCCTCGGCCTGGTCCCAGCGGCCCATCTCGAAGAAGGCATGGCCGAGTATCAGGCCGGTGGCCGTGGTGAGGTGCTTTACGGGAAGGGCCTCCAGGAGAGCGACGATCTGGGGGTAGTCGTGCGCGTGGCGAGCCAGTAGGGCGGCCTGCGTGAGAAGGGTGGGGTCGGCGGTGCCGGTGGCGGCCAGCCGCCAGGTGGCGATGCGCAGCAGGTCGCCGCGGCGGCGTGCGCCGCGGGCCTCGACGCGTGCGGCCTGGTCCAGCAACAGGGCCCGGCGGCGCAGGACCGGGAGACCGGCTCGCAGTACCTCACCGTACAGCGGGTGGGCCAGGGACACGGCGGTGCGCCGCCGGTCCTGCATGATGCGGATCAGTCCGGCCTGTTCCAAGGCCGCCATCACCTGCGGCGGGGCCAGGTCCTCGGCATCGGCCAGGGTCAACGGCTCGCACAGCGCCAGCAGTTCCAGTACGGGGCGTCCTGCGGAATCCGCGGTGGCCAGCCGGCTGCCGATCACTTCGGTCAGCCGCGCGGTGGCCGGCAGTCGGCCTTCGGCCAGGTGCCAGATCTCCCCGTCCTCGGTCAGGTCCCCGGCGGTCAGTGCGCCCAGGACCAGTTCACGCAGGTACAGCACGTTGCCGCCGCTGGCAGCAGACAACTCGTGCAGACTGCGCCGGGCGACCGCGCCGCCGAGCGCGGCCTGGAGCAGCGCCTCGATCTGCTCCGGGCTCAGTACGGTCAGGTCGACCCGGCGCACCGCGTCTCCGCCCCGCAGCGCCGTGACGGCCTTCCCGTACGGCTCACCGCTGCGGACGGTGCCGATCAGCAGGAGCACGCCGGTGTCCATCAGTTGCCGCAGCAGCACCGCCGAGGCCGAGTCCAGCAGATGCATGTCGTCGACCAGCAGCACCCATCTTCGCCGCCCCGGCCCGGCGGCCAGCCGCTCGGCGACCGCGGCGAACCCGGCCACCGGGTCCGACAGATCCACCCCCGCGGGCAACAGATGGGCGATCGCCCCCAGCGGCACCGCACCCGCCGCGGCACTCGCCGTGGCCCGGCCCACCCGGAATCCCACCGCCGAAGCCCGGCCCAGGCACTCCTCGGCCAGCCGGGACTTGCCCACCCCGGCCGACCCGCCCACCACGAACCCCCGGCACTCCCGGTCCGCCAGTGCCGCGGCGAAGGAGTCCAACTCCTCCTCGCGGCCCACCAACGGCCAACGCCCCACCCGATCCCGCACCACGGCCCCCCCGGCAGGGCACGGCATGCGATCACCCTCGACGGGCCCCCGGCCGTACTCCACGCACTCAGCACGTGCACGATTCGCTTGACGCCAAGTGAGTCTGGGAACGCCCTGCGGAGGGGGCCAACCGGCTCTCCGACGCTTCTCCGAGTCGGTCTACGTGGTTGACGTGGTTGTCTTCTCCACGAGGGGAGCCATGCCCCCTACCCCCACTCGGTATAGCCGTTCACATGCTCGAAGCAGCTGATCGTCTTGGGCCCCGCTATTCCGTCCACGCCTCCCGCGCACCAGGAGTACTGCTGGGAGCCCTGGATTCGCGTGGTCCAGTCCCTGGTGCGGGGACCGAAGATGCCGTCGACAGTGAGCACCTGGCCATAGCGGCGGTTGATCTGCCTCTGCCACGACGTCACGCAGAAGTCGTTCATGCCGTACGAGAGGTTGTACTCAGGCACCAGGTAGTGCCCACTCCCGGGGATGAGTGGATTGTCGTAGCTCGTGATGTAGCACGCGCCGGGAGAGGCTTCGGCCGGAGCGGCGACGAGTAGCGAGGCGGCGGCCAGTGCGGCCGTCATGCATGATGCGGCAATTCGCCGGGCGTGGATCATAGGTGTGTGTCCTCCGTTGCTCGTCTGCCGCTGCTGCGGCGGCAGAGGTGCAGGGCAATTGATCAGAGCTCCCGGAAGAATCAACTCCCCTTGTTTCAGGGGGCTTTGCAACTCGGGTGAAGGAGAGTACTATGCACGCCCGTCGGCGTCGCCGCACTGGAGCGGCTCGACAGGAACACCTCGGTCCGACGTGTGGTCACCCGCCCTCGGGCAGGTGACCACTGGTCAGCAGACACCTACTCCGGCTGTGTCACCGTCAGCGCCCACCGAAGGGACTCCGTGGAAGCGTCGACGGCCACGAAGAAGGAGCCCGGACGAACCACACCGGCCTCCATGGTCACCGAGCCCACTCCGGCAGCCCCTGACGGACAATCAACCGAGAACGCGGCAACCTCCACCTGCTGCGACTCCATCGTCACCCGCACGCTGCCGCCACCCTCGCAGGCCACGGTGAGGACGGTCGGCAGCCCCTCCCACGCGCCGCCCGACGCGACGCCTCCATCTCCCACGCGTTCCTCCACCCACACCAGGCCCTCCGGACCAGGGTGGGGCAACAAGACATCGGTCGACGCGGTGGCAGGGCCCGCCACCACACCCGTAAGCCCTGACGCCGCCAGCGCCGTCACGGCCAGAGCTTTCCTCGTCCGTCTCACGTTCGCTCCTTCTGGATTGGTCATGGACACCACAGTCTGTCCCGGCGCCTGACCGCGCACATGAGTTCCCGTACTCAAGGTCACTGCGACGTGGTCGTCCTCCGCGGCGGTACGGACGGCGGGTCCGTCGGTGTCCACTGCAGAAGGAAGCGCAGTGCTTCCTGGGAGGCGGAGTCGGACGCGGTGTAGGCCACCAACAGCTGGTCGGGGTGGGTGTCGACGGAGAACTGCTGAACGTCGAGGGTCACGGTGCCCGCGACCGGGTGGTGGTAGGTCTTGGTGAGCTGCCTCGGCCCGCGCACCTGGTGGCCGGCCCACCAGGTGCGGAAGTCAGCGTCGTGGACACTGAGTTCACCGACCAGGGCGGTCAGGGTCCGGTCGTCGGGGCGGCAGCCCGCCTCCATCCGCAGGACGGCGACGCACTCGCGTGCGGCGCGCGCCCAGTCCGCGTACAGGGCGCGGAAGGAGTCGTCGAGGAAGGTCAGCCGGATCAGGTTGCGCTCGGCCGGCGGCAGCGTGCCGAAGTCGGTCAGCAGGGCGGCCGCTCCCCGGTTCCAGGCCAGCACGTCCATACGCCGATGCAGCACCATCGCGGGAACGTCGTGCATGCCCTCCAGCAGGCTCCGCAGCCGTGGGGCGACCTCCGGCCTGCCCGAGGGCCGTGGCCGGGCGCTGGGGCTCAGATCGGCCAGGGTGAACAGGTAGGAGCGTTCGTCCGGGGCGAGCCGCAGCGCGTCGGCGAGCGCGTCCAGGACCGGGCGGGAGACGCGGCGCGTGCGGCCCTGTTCCAGCCTGACGACGTAGTCCACGCTCACATGCGCGAGCTGGGCCAGCTCCTCCCGGCGCAGCCCCGGAACGCGGCGCAGGCGTCCGTCGTCCGGCAGACCGAAGCTGTGCGGGTCGAGGGCCGCGCGGCGGGCGCGCAGAAAGCCGCCCAGCTCGTTGCCGTCGGAAGGATTGCCAGGGTCTTCCATGACTCCAGTGTCCGCAGGATTGCTGCCGCGTGCCTGGTACTGGTCTGCATAGGCAGCACCGTCCCTGGCACCTGCCGCCGGGCGGCATGACGGTGGTGGACGCGGTCGGCGGATTCCGGGCGGCTGCCGGAGCTCGCCACCGATGCGAGCCCGCCCCTCTGCGCGGCTGGAGATCACCATCATGAGGACGGACATCATGAAGACAGACATCACGAGGACGGACGTCACCTTCCTCAGCGCCGGCCCGAAGCTCGCCGGCCACCTCTACGCCCCTGGAGACAGCCCCGGAGACAACCCCTCTGGCGAAGCCGCCGGAGCCCGCCCTGCCATCGTGGTGGGACATCCCGGCAGCGGTGTGAAGGAGCAGGCCGCCGGGCTGTACGCGCGGCGCCTCGCCGAGCTGGGCTTCGTCACTCTCGCGTACGACGCCGCCTTTCAGGGTGAGAGCGAGGGCACCCCGCGTGGCCTGGAGGACCCGGCCCACCGGGTCGAGGACATCAAGGCCGCGGTGTCGTACCTGGCGACACGCGACGAGGTCGACGCCGACCGGATCGGGGCCCTGGGCATCTGCGCCTCCGGCGGGTACGCGCTGTCGGCCGCCGCCACCGACCATCGCATCAAGGCCGTCGGCACCGTCAGTGGCGTCGACATCGCCCGCCAGTTCCGGCTGGGTGCCGACGGCACGCAGGACCCCGCCGTCATCCAGGGCATGCTCGACGCGGCCGCCGCCGCGCGTACCGCCGAGGCTCTCGGTGAGGGCGTCCAGAGCTTCCAGCTCTTCCCCGACACCGCTGAGCAGGCCCTCGCCCTGGGCGGCCGGCACGCCGCCGACGGCTTCGAGTACTACTGCACGGACCGCGCCCAGCACTCGCGCTCGGCGAAGTCCCTCACCTGGTCCAGCGTCGACCGCATGGTCTCCTTCGACGCCTTCGGCTTCGTCGACCTGATCGCGCCGCGCCCGCTGTTGATGATCGTCGGACGTGAGGCGGTGACCTCCTGGATGAGCGTCGAGGCGTTCCAGAAGGCCCGCGGCCCGAAGGAACTCCACTGGATCGAAGGCGCCCGCCACGTCGACCTGTACGACAAGGACGAGTACGTCACGCCCGCCATCACCGAGTTGGCCGGCTTCTTCCACACCCGGCCGGCCCGGACGTCCCAGAGCGGCGCCCACTCCGGGGACCGCGCACGGCCGACCGGGCCGGCAGGACCCGTGTGACCGAATGTGCCCCCTTGCCCGGGCAGTTGGGCTCCATCACTGTCGTTGGGCACCGCCGTTCGCCTGATGACCGCTCACCGTCGGAGATCCCCATGCTGCGGGTGCACTTCACGGCCGACGACATCGCACGTGTACGTGTCGCCGCAGCCCCCGACCCCCTGTGGGAGATCGTCAACAGCTTCCAGGCGCTGATCAGGGAGGAGAACGCTCTGGCGTTCGGCGAGTGGCGGCGCATCGTGCGGCCACGACTGGGTCCGGCGGACGGGCTGCTCGCCGCGCTGCTGCCGCCCCGCGGCTACTTCCCGGACTTCCTCACGCCCGACCTGGGCGGCTCCCTCGGGCTGGAGAGCGCGGTCGACACCGTGCTCGGCACGCCCCGGGCCGACCTGCGCGGCGATCTGGCCAGGCTCGTCGCCTCCCCGGCCCGGCCGAGACCGCTGCCTGCCGAGGCCCGTGCTCTCGCCGAGGGCACTCTCGAAGCCGTGCAACGGCTGGGCGCCGCGCTGCACGGGTACCACCGGCGAGCGCTCGCCGCCTTCTGGCCGCACATCCGGGCGCAGGTGGACGCCGACCGTGCCGTACGCGCCCGGGCGGTGCTGGGAGGCGGAACCGATGGGCTGCTGGCGAGCCTCCGGCCCGTACTGCGGTGGCAGCCGCCGGTACTTGAGGCCGACTACCCGGTCGACCACGAACTGCGGCTCGATGGACGGGGGTTACTGCTGCAACCGTCCTTCTTCTGTTCCCGACGACCCGTCACTCTCGCCGTACCAGCCCCCGACCGCACACCGGTCCTCGTCTACCCGATCCAGCACACGCCCGGCTGGGCGCTGATGCCCGGCGCCACGGGCCGGGACGGGGGACTGGGCGCGCTGCTCGGGCGTACCCGGGCCGCCATCCTGCAGGACGTCGTGACCGGACGTACGACCGGTGAACTCGCGGAGCGGATCGGCATTTCCGGGGCGGCGGTGAGCCAGCACACGGGCGTGCTGCGACAGGCCGGACTGCTGCTGAGCGTGCGCCGCAGCAAGCACGTGCTGCACACGATCACACCCGCGGGGCTCGTCCTCCTTGAGGGCGCACCGCACACACCGCACACGCCGTTCGACCCCTGACAACTGACGACTGACGCCTCATGCCTGCCCCTTGGCACCAGGCGCGAGACGCCTGAGAGGCGGCTTCCGTTTAAGCCACGGCTTCAACGTGTGGCGGCCACGCGCCGGCCGACGACAGCCTGGCACCACGAACGGGGCCACACCGCCACCGGGTGCCTCGTATGTCGCGTCCTGAACAGGGGGATCAACCGAATGCGCAGAATGGATAGCGTGCACGGAGTGCGTGCCAGGCGCTCCGTCCTCGGCCTCGTCGGTGCCTTGGCTCTGATGCTGGCGGCTGTGTTCACCGCCGGCCCGGCCCAGGCAGCCGTCGCCTCGGACGACAGCGCGGTCGGCCGGGTCCTGACCGCGCCACCGGCGCCGCAGGACGCACAGTCGGCGTCGACCCGGTCGGCGGCCGCGAACTCGCCGAGCGTCTCACCGTCCGCCAGGTCCATCCACGTGGCACCCGGCGGCACGTTCAGTTGCCCCAGCGGAAACCTCTGCACGGAGGTCTGGGATCCCACGACGGGCAGCTGGGAGATCTTCTTCCTCTACTCCTGCAACCGGTACTCCGTGTCGTACTGGGACGGCGCCGGCTACTACTACGACTTCCAGACCGGAGGCGTCACCTCGTACTTCTACGGCCAGAGCGGCAACGTCCTCCACTCCTTCAGGCCCGACTCGGCCCTGCACTCCTACACCTGGACCCCCGTCTGGAGCATCCGCAACTGCTGAGCGCGGGTCGCGATGACGTCCGCCCCGGTGCGGCACTCTCCTGAGTGCGGCGCCGGGGCGGACGTATCAGAACCGGAACCCTCCGGCGACGAGTTACTCGTCGTTCACCCAGCGCATGAGCCGTTGCAGCGGATAGAAGCCGTCGTGGGAGAGGCCGGGTGGCATACCGCCCGCCCTCCCGAGCGACACCACGCGCTGGACGCCGGCGCAGGCGAGGGCGTCGCGCAGTTCCGGCTTGCGGGTATCGGGGTACACGCCGACCGTCTGGGTGGCGACCCCGGCGTGCGTGACGGCGTCGGTGAGCGCGGCGACCGGGACGACGTTGACGATCTTTCCGTCCGGGTGGAAGTCGACCGGTTCCGGTGAGCGTATGACGAGACCTCGGCCGTCGTACGCGCCCCACACCCGGTACTCGGGGGCGAGGGACCGCAGTACGTCGATCTCCTCGCGGAGTTCCCCGGCGACCCGTGGGCCGTCAGCCGAGCTGAACTCCCGGGCGACGCCGAGGCGTTCGCAGAGCAGCGCGGCGTAGCGGTCGGCGTCCTGTTCGGAGCCCTCGACGAACTGGAAGCGGCTGGCCACGCACGCCTGCTGGTTGAAGAACGTGGCGTCCGAGGCGGCCTCCTCCACTGCCTGTCGCAGAGTCTCCTCGGAGGCGAAGGCCTCGCGGCCGATCACCGAGATGGAGGTCTTGGGATCGAAGGAGACGAGCTCGAAGCCGGGTCCGACGTACTTCAGGGCCCCGCGGATCGTGGCCTCGCCGCCCCAGGCGACCAGCTTGTCGAAGAACTGCGGACGGAACAGCACGCTCTCCACCGTCTCGTCGCCGCCCCTCCAGTACACCGCGGAGAACGAGCGCGCGACGGGGTGACCGGGTGCCACCGAGGCCATCGTGCGCAGGATCGCGGTCGCGGTGAACAGGTCGTTCGAGGGCAGCTTGAGGAGGTTGACGCCCTTGGTGAGGGCGCCGCGTACGACGGACATCGCCGCCACGCCGGGCGCGTTGCCCGCGATGATGTGCACCAGGCGCGGCGGAAAGGCGCGCGTGGCGGCGATCCGGCCCTCGGGCAGCCGCACCTCGCGCCAGCCGTCGAGCACGTCCGCTCCGCCGAGTTCGTGGTCGATCTGGGCGTGCAGACTGGTCCGCTGGAAGCTGCGCCACAGCACGGCGTAGGCGCGTTCGAGCACCTCGGCGGGGAGCGGGCTGATCCGGACCATGCGTTCCAGCGCTTCGGCGAGCAGCCCTTCCCGGTCGGCCTTGAGCGCCTCACCGGTCTCCACCAGCAGGTCGACGATCTCCGCGCTGGGCACGTCGAAGGCGGGTCCGGGTTCGGTGCGGGACCACACCAGGCGGTCCAGATCGAGCGCCGGTGCCGTGAAGGCCGAGGCTCCGCGGCCGTGGCCGACGGGCGGGGCCTGGTCGACCTCGCCCCGCACGACGTGCACCACCGCCGTCTCCACCGAGGGTTCGCCCTGCAGCGTCGTACCGCTCATCCGTGGATCATTCCCCTCACATAGGAGTCGAGTGTCGCCGCGCAGGTGATCTTGTCGTCGCCGCCGAGGTCTCCGAAGCGCTGGATGTCCGGCAGGACGGCCGGGCCCGATCTGCCGCACTCGCACGGTGAGAAGTCCACGAAGACCCGGTCGCCGCTGATCAGTCCGCCCCAGCGGCCTTCCAGGGAGACGTCCAGGAAGGCGAACCGCCCTTCCACGACGCCGTGTTCGGGGTTCAGCAGCTTCTCGCCCGCCTGGTCGAGCACCAGCGGGATCACCCACGGCGGCACGTGGTAGTTGCCCTTCTCGCAGGCGAGGCAGGAGCCCTGAAACTCCGTCATGCCGTAGCTGCGTACCCGCCGTACGCCCTGGTAGAAGGCGGCGAACTGCTGCTGGTAGTCGTCGGGCAGCGCGCGGCCCTTGTTGCCGCCGCCGCTGAGCACCAGCGTGTCCGGGTGGAGGCCGCCGTCGGGTACGCCTCGGGCGCGCAGGCCCTGGATCAGGGTGAACTGCTGGTTGTTCATCCCGGCGATCAGCAACGGTTCGTCGCGGTGGGCGGCGATGTCGTCGACGATCCGGGCCATGGCCGCGCCCAGTTCCTCCTCCCGTGAGCCGGAAGCGGACTCGAAGGAGCTGATCTCCTGCGGGGTCGCGATGCCCTCCGCCATCCGCCGGCGCAGCAGCGCGCTGCTCATCAGCTCGGACACCCGCATGGGGTCCTCGGTGAGCAGCCGGGTCTCGCCGGGCAGTGCGAAGACGTCCGCGTGCCAGCGGAAGCCGTCGATGGAGCGCATCGGTCCGCTCGCCGGAGCGAGCAGGTAGCCGCGGCGGACGGGATTCGGCGGCAGGGGGTCGGGCCAGCAGGTGAGGTGCTCCAGGATGTCGTGCAGGAACCGGAGGTCGGTGCCGTCGCAGTTGAGGAAGGAGACCTTCCCGGACGTGCCGCTGGTGATGTAGGGGCGGTGGCCGGCGGCGGTGATGCGTTCGGTCCACTCGTCGATGTCACGTACGCCGTCGACGTCGACCTCGTCCGGTTCGACCACCGACACGGTCGAGTACCAGCGCAGGAGCCGGTCCCAGCGGCCGGCGGTGATGAGGGAGACGGGGTACGACTTGTAGCTGGTGTGCGAGAAGAGGAGGGGCACGAGGTCGTCGAGGCCGGTGACCTCGCGTACGCCGGTCTCCTCCGCCCGGGTGCGCAGCAGCGGGATGCGCTCGCGGTGGGCGGCGAAGGCCTCCCGCGCGGCCTCCAGTTGCAGCTCCGCCATGTCTTCGGCGGATTGGTCGAAGGTGTCGCCGGACCGGACCAGGGATCGGATCTGCTCGCGTGCGCTTGCCACAGCACCTACCTCAATCCGTTGTCACAGTTGCCTTGTGCGCGAGGTAGGACGACTCGATCTCGTCCAGGTTCGCGCGCAGTTCCTTCGGGGTCCCGGTCATGACGATCCGGCCGCGGCGCAGCACGTACACGCGGTCGGCGATGTCCAGCACCTTGCGCACGTGCTGTTCGACCAGCAGGGCGCCGAGCCCGCGGTCGGCCGCCTCGCGCACCGCGCGCAGGAGGCGGTCGACCACGAGTGGTGCGAGACCGAGCGAGAGCTCGTCGGCGAGGAGCAGCTTGGGCGTACGGCACAGAGCCCGCGCGAGCGACAGCATCTGCTGCTCTCCGCCCGACAGCATTCCGGCACCGGTCCTGAGCCGCTTCTCCAGCTCGGGGAAGAGCGCGAGGGCCTGGTCCGTCGTCACCCGGCCCACGCGCAGGTTGTCGGCGGTGTCGAGACGGGTGAAGACCGCCCGCTCACCGACGTAGGCCAGCCCCTGGCGGGCGCGGCGGTGCAGTGGTGCGTGGCCGGTGCCGCCCAGCCAGCGCACCTCGCCGCTCATCGGGGCCAGTTCTCCCGACAGCACCCGCAGGGTCGTGCTCTTGCCCGCGCCGTTGGGCCCGAGCAGAGCGACGACCTCACCGGGGCGGACCTCGATGTCGAGGTCGCGCAGTACGGGCACGGTGCCGTAGCCGGCGGACAGTGCGCGGGCTTCGATCAAGGGCTGTCCGGTGTCGTGCACGGACGTTCTCCTTCCTCGGGCTCCAGGGCTCTCGTATGCCGGAGGTCAGCCGGCCGAGCCGCCTGTCAGCACCTTCCGGACGTCGATGAAGGTCGACCCGGACTTGGCCCACTCGATCTTTCCGTCGCGCATGGTCAGTTCGGTGGCGGTGGTGTTGTGTATGCGGTTCAGGCCCTTGATCGGCAGGGCCGTCGACTCCGCCCAGGTCAGCGGTGGGGTCAGGCCACCGGTGTCGATGCCCTTCGTCGTGTTGAGCTCCTCGACCAGGGCCTTGGCCGAGATCGTCGGCAGCTTCTTGGCGGCTTCGGTGAAGACCTTGAACGCCACCCAGGCCGTCGCGTTGGCGCCGTTCGACGTGTCGAGGCCCTCGCCCTTGGTGGCTTCGACGAAGTCCTTCCAGGCCGGGTCTGAGGTCGGCGGGTAGTAGCCGGTGATCGCGGCGCCGTTCAGCGGGCTACTGGCGCCGCCGGTGCTCTCGGCGAGTTCCGGGGTGAGGTTGCCGACGACGCTGCCCAGTTCGGTCTTGGCGCCGGACTGCACATACGACTTCACGAACAGGTCCGAGTGCGTGCCCAGGATGACGCTCACGCAGTCGGTGCCCTTGGTCGCCGCGGCGACCTGCGGGGCGAGGTCCGTGGCGGTGAGCGGCACCTTGAGGTCCTTGGGCGGCGCTCCTTCGGCGGCGGTCACGCCGAGCGCGAGGAACTTCGAGACGGTGTCGGCGGCCGCGACGTCGTACCGGACGCCGGAGATCTTCTTGCAGCCCTCGTCGACCAGTTGCTTGCCGTGTGCGGCGAACACCACGGGGGTGCCGCCGTTGACCGGGAAGGACATCGGGCTGGAGAACTCAGCCGCCGAGACGCCCGTCCCGCCGAGGTAGGGGATGCCTGCCTTCTCCAGGATCGGCATGTAGCGGTCTCCGGCGAGGCTGTACGAGCCGACGACCGCGACCACCTTCTCGGCGACCGCCTTCTGGGCGCAGTTCTCGGCCTCGTCGGCGTCGTTCTTCTCGTTGCAGGTGAGGACCTTCAGCGGGCCCCCCTTGATGCCGCCGTTGTCGTTGATCCACTTCTCGTAGGCCTGGGCCGTCTGCCGGACCCCGGGCTGTGCGCTGCCCTGGGTGTTCTCCGGTGCCCAGACCATCACCTTGACCGTCGCGCCCTTCAGTGAGGACGTGTCGGACGAGCTGCTGGAGGCCTCTCCCCCACATCCGGCGGCCAGTAGGGCTCCGGTCACGGCGAGACAGCTCGCTGTGGCACTTCTACGTCGTCGTGAGTCGTTCATGGGTCCCTCCGCGGGGCTCGCGCCCGTCAATGGGCGACGTCGAGATGCCGACAGCATGGAGGGTGGCGTTTGTTTAGTGAAGTACTCTCGGCACAATTATTTAAATAAATACGCTGTCTGGTCTTGTCGGGCGATCCGGCGTTCGCTACTCATGGAGCTCTGAGAAGTAAGGCCCTGGGAGGTTCTTCACGTGGACGACATCCTGCGTTTCGCACTGCTCGGCCTGGGGCTCGGTGCGCTCTACGCGCTCACCGCGCACGGCATCGTGCTGGTCTACCGGGGCTCCGGCGTCCTGAACTTCGCGCACGGCGCGATCGGGATGGCCGGCGCCTACGTGCAGTGGGAACTGGCCGTCAACCACGGTGTGCCGTACTGGCCCGCCGTCGCCTGCGGGGTGCTCGGGTCCACGGTGCTGGGGGTGCTCACCCACCTGCTGGTGATCCGGCCGCTGCGCAGGGCGTCCTCGCTGGCGCGCCTGGTCGGCACCCTGGCGGTGTTCATCGTGCTCACCGCCGTCGCGGTCAAACGCTACGGCGACAGTGTGCAGCTGGTGCCGGCCAAACTGCCGTCCGGGCTGGTGGAGATCGCCGGCGCGACGGTCTCCGAGGACCGGATCTGGCTGCTCGGCATCGCCGTCGTCGTCACCGCGGCCCTGCACGCCCTCTACAAGCGCACCCTGTTCGGCCTGGGCACGACCGCGGTCGCGGAGAACCAGGGCGTGGCCGCCTCGCTCGGCTGGTCCGCGGACCTGATCGCCGCCGCCAACTGGGGACTCGGCTCAGCCCTCGCGGGGCTGACGGGCATCCTGATCGTGCCAGTCATCGGCCTGTCGGTGACCGGACTGACCACCCTGTTGCTGAGCGCGCTGGCCGCCGCGCTGGTCGGCAGGTTCTCGTCGTTCCCCGTCACGCTGGCGGGCGGCCTGGTCATCGGGGTCGTACAGTCCGAACTGACCCGCTTCGGCTCCGACGTCACGGGACTCGCCGCGTCGGTGCCCTTCCTCGTCATCGCCCTGATGCTCGTCGCCCGCGGCCGGGCCCTGCCGCTGCGCGGCACGTTCCTGGAGCGGCTGCCCGCCCTGGGCAGCGGAAGGGTGCGCCCGGTGCCGCTGGCGCTCGCCGTCGTGACCGGGCTGCTGCTGATCGGGCTGTCCTCGCCGCTGTGGGCCGACGCGATCACCAACACCCTGGTGCTCTCGCTGATCATCCTGTCGATCATCGTGGTCACCGGGTACGCGGGACAGGTCTCGCTCGCGGCGTACGCCCTCGCCGGGACCGGCGCCTTCATCGCCGGGCACGCGGCCGCCGACTGGGGCTGGCCCTTCGAACTCGCCCTGCTCGCAGGCGTGTTGGGCACGGTGCCGATCGGCCTGCTCTTCGCCCTGCCTGCCGTCCGCACCCGCGGGGTCAACCTCGCGATCATCACGCTCGGGCTCGGCACCACGCTGGAGACGATGGTCTTCCAGAACACGGACCTGTCCACGACACCGGGCAGCGACGGCATCGCGGTGGGCAAGCAGACACTCTTCGGGATCGACATCTCCGGCGTCGACCATCCGCAGCGGTACGCGGCCGTCGTACTGGTGATGTTCGTGGCCGCCACCCTCGTGGTCGCCAACGTCCGGCGCAGCAGAACCGGCCGCCGGCTCATCGCGGTGCGGGCGAACGAGCGGGCCGCGGCGGCCCTCGGCATCGACGTCCGCGCGGCCAAGCTCTACGCCTTCGGGCTGTCCGCGGCCATCGCCGCGCTCGCCGGAGTGCTCACCGGCTTCCGCTCGACCTCGGTGGTCTTCGCCGACTTCGCGAGCTTCGAGTCCATCACCGCACTCGGACTCGCGGTCATCGGCGGCGTCGGCTTCCTCGTCGGACCGCTCTTCGCCGCCACCTTCGCCGCGGGCACGGTCGGCGCCCGCTTCGGGGACCTGGTGCTGCCCGGGCTCAGCGAATGGATGCCGCTGATCGGCGGGATCATCCTGGTACTGACCCTGGTGGGCAACCAGGACGGCATCGGACGGGAGGTCGGCAAGCAGGCGGCTGCAGCCGAACGCCGACTGCTCTCGAAGCGAGGCCCGAAGCACGCCGGCGTCGCGCAGGGCGCGGCAGAAGGCGACGAGGTGGTCGCTCCGGACGTACACCACGCGGCACCGCCCCAGGCCGCTCACCGCACCCACGGACTGCCCCTGCACGTGCGGGACCTCACCGTGCGGTACGGCGGGGTCGTCGCCGTGGACGGCCTCTCCTTCGACATCGAGCCGGGCCGGGTCGTGGGTCTCATCGGTCCCAACGGCGCGGGCAAGACCTCCGCCATCGACGCCGTCACCGGCTTCACCCGGGCGGCGTCCGGAGGTGTCCGCCTCGGCGACCGGGACGTGACCCGCCTGCCGGTGCACCGACGGGCCGGAGCCGGTCTGAGCCGGTCCTTCCAGTCACTGGAGCTGTTCGAGGACATGAGCGTCCTGGACAACCTGTACGCCGCCTGCGACCGGCCCGGACCGTGGGCGTACCTCAAGGACCTGGTGCGCCCCGGCAGCCGCCCGCTGCCCGCCCATGTACTCGTCGCCATAAGGGAGTTCGGGCTGGAGGGCGCCCTGGACCGACCGGTGGGCGACCTGTCGTACGGCGAGCGGCGGCTGCTGGCCATCGCCCGCGCGGTGGCGACCTCGCCGTCCGTCCTGCTGCTCGACGAACCGGCCGCGGGACTGTCGGACGACGAGTCCCGGGAGCTGGCCCATCTGGTCCGGCGGCTCGCCGAGGACTGGGGCATGGGTGTGCTGCTCGTGGAGCACGACGTCGACATGGTCATGAGCGTCTGCGACGAGGTCGTCGTGCTCGACTTCGGCCGCCGGATCTGCGTCGGCACGCCGGAGGAGGTACGCGGCGACCCGGCGGTCCGGGCGGCCTACCTCGGCAACCTGACACCCGAGGAGGGGACGGCGACCGGGACGGCGGAGGATCCGGTGAACGCCTGAGCGGCCCTGGGGAATTCGGGTGCAGGACCGCGCCCCGTCAGGGGCGCGGGGAACTGCGCGACAAGCCCCCACCGGCCCGCAGACAACGAACCGCATATCCAGCGGAGCGCTACGCGTCGCGCAGGTCCGCCACATACGGCTGGTGGGCCAGCAGGCCACCGTCCACGCGCAGGGTGTGCCCGGTGATGAAGGCGGACTCGTCGGAGGCGAGGAAGACGACCGCGGACGCGACGTCCTCCGGCTCACCCAGACGCGGCGTGAGGTGATGACGGAGCATCGCCTCACGGATCGCGCCGTGCGCCGAGCCGGAACTGGCCGGCGTGACGATGAAGCCCGGCGCGATGGCGTTGCAGCGCACGCCCTGCTTGCCGTACTGGGTGGCGACGTACTGCGTGAGGTTGATGAGCGCCGCCTTCGAGGCCCCGTACGCGGGATTGCGCAGGTCGCCCGCGAGCCCGGCCCCGGACGAGGTGTTGATGATCGAGCCGCCGCCGCGCGCGACCATGTGCGGGACCGCGGCCTGAATGGCGACCATGGTCCCGCGGAGGTTGATGCGCATGGTGTCGTCCCAGACAGCGGGGTCGGCCTCCACGACGGCGAGGTCCTTGCGGGCGGCCAGGTGGGTGGCCGCCGCGTTGTTGTGCAGGACGTCGAGTCCGCCGTACGTCTGAATCGCCGCGTCCACCATGGCCCGTACGCTCTCGATGTCGCCGAGGTCGACCGGGACCGCGGTCGCGGAACCTCCGGCGGCGCGGATCTCCTCGGTGACCGCCTTGGCGCCGTCGAGGTTCAGGTCGGCCACGACCGTGTGCGCGCCCTCGGCCGCCACGCGGCGTGCGGTGGCGGCGCCGATGCCGGACGCGGCTCCGGTGACGATCGCGATCTTGTCGTCCAGTCGTCCCATGACCGAACCGCCTTTCTCAATCGGTGAGTTGGTTTCCGACCACCGACACGAAGGAGACACATTCGCCCGGTCCGCCGCCCAGGTTGTGCGTGAGGGCCAGCGAACGCCCTTCTGCCAGCGTCCGGACCGTGCGCTCCGGCGGTGCCTCGCCCCGCAGCTGGAGCCAGGCCTCGAACATCATGCGCAGGCCCGACGCGCCGATGGGGTGACCGAAGGCCTTGAGTCCCCCGTCCGGGTTGACCGGCAGTGAGCCGTCCAGGTCGAAGGCCCCGCTGGTGACGTCCTTCCATGCCTGGCCGCGCTCGGAGAAGCCCAGGTCCTCCATCAGCACCAGTTCGGTGGGCGTGAAGCAGTCGTGGACCTCGGCGAGGGCGATCTCGGCGCGCGGGTCGGTGACTCCGGCCTGCCGGTAGGCCTCCTGGGCGGACGCGACGACCTCGGGGAACGTGGTGAAGTCGTACTCCGGGTCGAGCAGGCCGTCCGCAGGACCGGCGACGAAGGACAGCGCCTTCACGAAGATGGGCCTGTCGGTGTACTTGTAGGCGTCCTCGGCCCGTACGACGATCGCCGCGGCCGAGCCGTCGGAGACCCCCGAGCAGTCGAACACGCCGAGCATCCCCGCGACGATCGGCGCCGACCTGATGCGCTCGAGCGGCACCTCCTTGCGGTACTGGGCGCGGGGGTTGCGGGCGCCGTTGACATGGTTCTTCCAGGCGATGCGGGTGATGACGTCCTTCAACTCCTCTTCCGACAGGCCGTACTTGGCGGCGTAGGCGGGGGCGAGGAGGGAGAAGTTCGCGGGGGCTGTGATCTCGCCGCGGCTGTCGTCGCCCGCGCCCGGCATGGTGGTGCCCGAGAGCCCGGACATGCCGGAGTCCTTGAGCTTCTCCACGCCGACCGCCATGGCCACGTCGTACGCGCCGGAGGCGACGGCGTAACAGGCGTTGCGCAGCGCCTCGGAGCCGGTGGCGCACATGTTCTCCAGGCGGGTGACCGGCTTGTACTGCAGGTGGAGCGGCCTGCTGAGGGTCAGCCCCGAGACGCCTGACGCCTGGGTGCCGAGCCAGAACGCGTCGATGTCGTCGAGGGTGATGCCGGCCGAGGTGACGGCCTCGCCGACGGCGTCGATCAGCAGATCGTCGGCCGAGCGGGTCCAGTGTTCGCCGAAGGTCGTGCAGCCCATGCCGACGATCGCGACCCGGTCCCGGATTCCGTGCGAGCTCATCCGTGTGTCTCCTCGGTCCGGTCGGTGTCGCCCGTGCGCACCGGCCGGGCCTTCCAGAAGTAGTTGTGGACGCCGGACGCGGTGACCGTGCGCCGGAACGTCATCTCCACCCGGGCGCCGATGACGGCGTCGGCCTCGGTGGCGTCGGTGAGCTGGCAGCGGAACCGGCCACCGCCGTCGTAGTCGACGACCACGACGAGCATCGGCGGGCTCGGTGTGTGGGCCAGGCGGTCCACGGTGAAGGTGGCGACGGTGCCGCGCACGTGTTCCATCGGCTCGTCGGTCATGGCGTCGACGCTCCGGCAGGAGACGCACACCCGGTCCGGCGGCAGATGCCGGGTGCCGCACTTCTCACAGCGGGAGGCGACGAAGCCGTACTTCCAGCCGCCCCGGCGGTGCGCGGGCGGGGCGTAGGGCGGCTCGGGGTCCGGCCGGCGGGGCGGCTCCCGGTCGAGGAGACCTCGCCAGGAGAGGTACGTGGCGTACGGCACCGGGGCGCTGCCCGCGGCGATCTGGGCGGCGACCGGGCGGGCGCCGCGGTGCGTGGTCAGCGCCTCGGTGGTGCGCAGCAGGAGGACTCCGGCGCCGTCGCCGAGAACGACCAGCGCGATGGTCTCGCCGGGGCGGGCGCGGTCGAGGACGTCGGCGAGGAGCAGACCGGGCTGGGCGGTGCCCCCGTTGCCGATCGCCCCGGTGAGGTCCGGGGTCACCGCCTCGGGGCGCACACCTGCCGTACGCCGCACGGTCGCACAGGCGCGCGCGTGCAGTCCGGAGACCACGAAGTGGTCGATCGCGCCGATGTCCAGGCCCGCCTGGTCGAGCGCGGCGCCGAGCGCCTTCCCCGCCAGGGTCACGTAGATCTCCTCGGCGAACCGCTCCTCCCAGACGCGGGAGGTGGGCGAGCCGGGCAGCCGCCAGCGTTCGAGGATCTCGTCGCTCACGGTGTCGTGGGCGAGCAGCTCCGCGATAACGGGCGCCCCGTTGCGGTGGCCCCCGAACGCGAACGCCGCGGCGCCGTCGCCGCCCGCGGTCTCGTCGGCGGAGCCGGGCAGCCCGGTCCGCAGGTCGGAGAGGACCACGAGGGTCGGGACGGGGGAACGGGCGGCGGTCACCAGGGCGCCGAGGCCGGAGCGTACGGAGCCGGCCATGTCGGCGGCGAGGACGTGCTCGTCGAGGCCGAGCGCGGCGTGCACGGCGGTCGCGTTCGTCTTGTCGAGGTAGGCGGGCGCGGCGGTGGCGAGGAAGAGCTGCCCGATGCGGGGGCGCAGCCCGTCGAGGGCCAGGGCTCCGCGGGCCGCCTCGACGGCCATGGAGGTGGTGTCCTCGTCGTAGCCCGCGACCGCCCGGGTTCCCTTGCCCGCCTTGGTGCCCAGTACGGCGGCGACATCCGTTCGGGCGAGGCGGTGGTACGGCACGTACGCGCCATATGCGATCAGTCCGGCCATCAGCGTCCTCCAGGAGCGTTGAGCGCGTTGTGTGCGTGGGTCGGCCGTTCGAAGACCGCGGCCAGGCCCTGTCCGCCGCCGAGGCACATGGTCTCCAGGCCGTAGCGGGCCTGGCGGCGGTCCAGTTCGCGCAGCAGGGTGGCGAGGATGCGGCCGCCGGTGGCTCCGACGGGGTGGCCCAGCGAGATGCCTGAGCCGTTGACGTTGAACCGGTCGAAGTCGGCCTCGGTCAGGGCCCATTCACGGGTGCAGGCAAGGACCTGGGCGGCGAAGGCCTCGTTCAGTTCGATCAGGTCCATGTCGGCGAGTTTCAGTCCGGCCCGTTCCAGCGCCCTGGCCGTGGCGGGCACGGGTCCGATGCCCATCGTCTCGGGCGGCACGCCCACGACGGCCCAGGAGACCAGGCGGCCCAGCGGGCGCAGGCCCAATTCGGCCGCGCGCTCGGGGTGGGTGACGACACAGATCGAGGCGCCGTCGTTCTGCCCGCTGGCGTTCCCCGCGGTGACGGTCGCCTCGGGGTCCTGCCGGCCGAGTACGGGACGCAGCGACGCCAGCTTCTCCAACGACGAGCCGGGGCGCGGGTGTTCGTCGGTGTCGACGACCGTCTCGCCCTTCCGGGTGCGTACGGTGACGGGGACGATCTCGTCGGCGAACCGGCCCTCCCGCTGGGCCGCGACGGCGTTCTCGTGCGAGCGCTGGGCGAGTTCGTCCTGCTCCTCGCGGGGGATGCCGTACGCACGCCGCAGGTTCTCGGCCGTCTCCAACATGCCACCGGGAACAGGGTGGTTGACGCCGCCGGACGTGACACGGCCGCGGGCCAGCCGGTCGTGCAGGGTGGTGCCCGCGCCGCGTACTCCCCAGCGCACGTCCGTGGTGTAGAACTCGGCCTGGCTCATGGACTCGACGCCACCGGCCAGCACCAGGTCGCTCGCGCCGGTCTGCACCTGCATCGCCGCGGTGATGACCGCCTGCAGTCCGGAGCCGCAGCGGCGGTCGATCTGGAGCCCCGGCACCTCCACGGGCAGGCCGGCGTCCAGGGCGGCCACGCGGCCGATGGCCGGGGCCTCGCCGTTGGGGTAGCACTGGCCCAGCAGGACGTCGTCGACCGCGGCGGGCGGTACGCCGGTTCGTTCCAGCACGGCGCGTACGACCGTGGCCGCGAGCTCGGCCGCCGTCACGTCGCGGAAGACGCCTCCGTAACCACCGACCGGGGTACGCAGGGGTTCGCAGATCACCGCGTCACGCAAGAGGGCGGGCATCCGTCGTGCCTTTCATGAGGGGTACGGGTCTGGCGGGGAGCCGGGTCACATGTACCGGCCGCCGGTCACCTCGACCACGGCTCCGGTGATGTAGCTCGCCATGTCGGAGGCGAGGAAGAGGACGACCTGGGCGACCTCGGCGGGTTCGCCCGCGCGGGCCATGGGGATCTCGGCGAGTTTCGCGTCCCAGGCGGCCTGGGGCATCGCCTCGGTCATCGCGGTGCGGATGAGGCCGGGCTGTACGGCGTTGACCCGGATGCCGGCCCGGGCCAGTTCCTTGGCGGACGCCTTGGTGAGACCGACGAGTCCGGCCTTGGCGGCGCTGTAGTTGGTCTGCCCGAAGTTGCCGACCTTGCCGGCGATGGAGGAGATGTTGACGATGCTGCCGCCCTGTCCGTGGGCGCGCATGGCCTCGGCGGCGTACCGGGTGCCGTTCCAGGCTCCGGCGAGGTGGACGTCGACGACGGCGCGGAAGTCGGCGAGTGCCATCTTGCGCAGGGTCGCGTCGCGGGTGATCCCGGCGTTGTTGACCATGACGCCGACCGGTCCGAACACGTCGGTGCCATGGGCGACCAGAGCGGCGACCTCGTCCTCGTCGGTGACGTCGCAGCGCAGCGAGGTGGCGGCCACGCCGTTCTTGGCGAGGAGTTCGGCGGCCTGCGCCGCGGCGACCTCGTTGATGTCGCCGATGACGACGGACGCGCCCGCACCGCCGAGCACGCCGGCGATCTCGAAGCCGATGCCCTGTGCGCCGCCGGTGATCACGGCGTTCCGGCCGTCCAGCAGTCCCATGTCAGCCCGCCCTGGCTCGTCGCTATTCCTCTTAAATAGATAACCTATTACACTCAAACAATCAATACCGCGATGAGGCGGCCGAGCGCAGGAGGCACTGCAGGTGGACATCACCTATCCCCCGGAGACCGAGGCGTTCCGCACCGAGGTCAAAGCGTTCCTCGCCGACGCCCTGCCCGCCGGCTGGAAGGGCATCGGAGCCCTGGACGAGGAGGCCGCATGGACCTTCGCCCGCGACTGGCGCCGGCGGCTCGCCGAGCGCGGCTTTCTCTCGCTCACCTGGCCCGAGGAGTTCGGCGGCCGCGGCCTGTCCAAGCTCCACCAGGTCGTCCTGATGGAGGAACTGGCCCTGGCGGGCGTGCCGTTCGGTCTGCCGCAGGACACGTTCGGCGTGAAGATGCTGGCGAACACGCTGCTGCGCTGGGGTACGGAGGAGCAGAAGAGTCACTTCCTGCCGCGCATCCTCAGCGGCGAGGACACCTGGTGCCAGGGGTACTCGGAACCGGACGCGGGCTCGGACCTCGCCTCTCTCAGGACGCGCGCGGTACGTGACGGTGGGGAGTGGGTGATCGACGGGCAGAAGGTGTGGACCTCCGGCGCCCACCACAGCGACTGGATCTTCGTCCTGGCCCGCACCGACCCCGACGCCTCCAAGCACCGCGGCATCTCCTTCCTCCTCGTGCCCCTCGACCAACCCGGTGTCGAGGTCCGGCCGTTCCGCATGATGAGCGGGCAGCTCCACTTCAACGAGGTCTTCTTCAACGGCGCCCGCACCCGGGCCGACCTCGTCGTGGGTGGTGTCGACAACGGCTGGACGGTGGCGCAGAGCCTGCTGGGCGTGGAGCGCGGGGAGGAGGCGGCGACCAATCCGATCCTCTTCCGGGCGGAGGTCGAGCGCCTCGTCGAGCTGGCCCGCCTGTACGGCAAGGACCAGGATCCGGTGATCCGGCAGCGGATCGCCTGGTGCTGGTCCAAGGTCGAGATCATGCGCTTTCTCGGCTACCGGATACTCACCGGCTGGCTCAAGGGCGCCGAGCCCGGCCCCGAGACGTCGATCGCCAAGCTGTACTGGAGCGAGTACCACACCAAGGTCACCGACCTGGCGATGGACATCATGGGCCTGCACGGCCAGGTTCCCGTCGGGCGGCCACCCCTGCGCACCTACCGCACCGACGATCCCGGCGCCGCGAACTCGTCTGCGTCCTGGTCGACGACCTACCTGATCGCCCTCTCCGGCACGATCTACGCCGGGACGTCCCAGGTGCAGCGGAACATCCTCGCGGAGAAGGCACTGGGGCTCCCACGCGAGCCGAGGGCTTGATCTCGCCCCCGCCGCCCCTACCCTCCCCCACTCTCGGCTTCGCTCGAGAGTGGGGGAGGGTAGGGGCGGCGGGGGCGAAAACACACGTCGGCTACGCCCCTCCGAACGCCTCCACCCCCGGAACCGGACGCGGCCCCTGCCCAGGCCGCCAGCCCGCGTCGAGTTTGCGCAGACCCACACCGTCCGGCGCCCAGATGTGGCAGCTGTTCAGCACGCCCGCCGTCGAGCGCGGGTCGTGGGACGGCTCACCGGCGTCACGGCGGCGCGCGTTGGCCGAAATGGCCGCCTGAACGACGGCGGGGCCGAGGGCACGGGCCAGCTCGTAGAGGTGCGAGCAGCCGGACACGCCTCGGAACCGCTCCTGGATCGCCCGGTTGTATCCGGCGGCGACGCCGAGCCCGACAAGCCCGTCGAAGACCGGGGTGATCAGCGGGCACTCGGTGTGCGGGAAGGTCTGCATAGCCGCGCTGGCGTGCACCACGACCATGTCCGCGAGACGGATCCGCACTTCGAGCACCATCCGGTGGACGACGTGCGCCGGCAGCTCCGCCCGGGGCCGCTCGTCGCTCAGCACCGCCTCGACCGAGATCTCGTCACCGTCCTCCTCGTAGGCGGTCACGGTGATCGTGCGGCGGTGCAGGGGCAGTTCGGCTCGCGTCATGACGAGGGCTCCCCCCGGAGCACCGAAGCCGTCTCCGATGCCGGTGGTGCCCCGAGCGCCGCGAATTCCGGCTGTCGGCGCTCGATGAAGCTGCGTACGCCCTCGCGGTAGTCCGGGGCCCGCTTCGCCGTGGCGAGCAGCGCGGCCGCGCTGTCGCGGCTCTCGGTGAAGCTCCTCGACTGGTCGTCGGCGAGTTGCCGCTTGATGAGGGACATCGCGTACGGGCTGGCCGAGGAGGCCAGCCGGGTGGCGTACGCGATCGCTGTCGGGAGCAGTTCCGCCGGCTCGACGAGGCGGTTGACCAGGCCCATCGCCAGGGCCTCCGTACCGGTGATCCGGCGTGAGGACAACAGCAGATCGCTCGCGTTCCCGTATCCGACGAGCCGGGGCAGGATCCACGACACGCCGTCCTCCGCCACCAGGCCGCGCGCACTGAAGGCGGCGGCGAACTTGGCGTCCGGTACGGCGAACCGCACGTCACACATCAACGCCTGGTTGAACCCGATGCCGGCGCAGGCGCCGTTGACGGCCGCCACGAGGGGTTTCGGGAAGGACATGGGCCGGGTGCGCGGAGGCAGACGGTCGGTCGGCCACGGGCTCGCGCCGGAGGACGCCCCGTCCAGCACGCTCATGTCCATGCCCGGGCAGAAGCTGCGTCCCGCCCCGGTCAGCACGACGGCCCGAACCGCCGGATCGGCCTCGGCGCGGTCGAACAGCTCGTTGTAGAGCAGCTCCATCTCCAGCGTCCAGGCGTTGTGCCGTTCGGGCCGGTTCAGGGTGAGGAGCATGACCCCGTCGTCGGTCAGCTCGGTGAGGATCACCGGGGTCGGGTTCTCGGTCATCGAGGTCACTCCCACGGGCCCGTTTGATTTATAGCTAGATGAATCATCTATATACCCAACGCCGGTCCGGACGCCAGACCAAGTCCCGCACGGACAAGATCACCCGACCCTTGACCTGGTACCCTCGATGCACTAAGACGATTCATTTTGCTATATGAGGAGCCCACCGTGGCTGAGGCAGCCCGCGCAGAAACGCCGATCGTGCCCGCTCCCTCCCGCGGCCCCGTCGGACGCCAGGTGCGCGTACCGAAGACGGCCGAACTGGTCGCAGGACACCTGCGCCGCCAGATCGTACGGGGCGAGCTGAAGCCCGACGACGCGCTTCCGCCGGAGTCGGGACTGATGGAGCAGTTCGGCATCTCACGGCCGACCCTGCGCGAGGCGTTCCGCGTCCTGGAGTCGGAGTCCCTGATCACGGTCCGCCGTGGAGCACACGGCGGCGCCCGGGTGAGCGCGCCCGACTCGGACGTCGCGGCCCGCTTCGCCGGCCTGATCCTGGAGTACCGCGGCGCCACCCTCGGAGACGTCTACCGGGCGGCTGCCCTCATCGAGCCGCCGTGCGCGCGCCAGGTCGCCACCAAGCACACGGCGGACGACATCAAGCGGCTGCGCGACGCGGTGGCGGCCGAGAAGGCCGTACTGGACAGCCCGCTGGCCCTGGTGGACGCACAGGACGCTTTCCACGCCCTCCTGGTCGAGCTCACCGGCAACCAGACCCTGATCCTCCTCTGCGGCATGCTGCGCAACATCATCGACCGGGCCAACGCCTCGTACACCGCGGCCGCCACCGACGCGGAGACCCAGAAGGCGCAGGCCCTCAAGGGCCACCGGGCACACGTCCGGCTGGTCGGCCTGATCGAGTCCGGCAAGGCGGACGAGGCCGAGAAGCTGTGGCAGCGCCACATCTCCAGCGCCGACGACGTCGTCAACGCACTGGGCCCGAAGACGGTTCTGGAGCTCATCGACTGACCGTCCGAACAACCGCCTCCTCATCCTCCCTTGCGCTCTCCAAATAGTTAGATAATTATAGGAGGCGTACTTAATGGCTTTCAGGGTGGAGGCGACGGCCATGGCCGAACAGCGCAAGCGGATCTTCGACTGCGACCAGCACATGTACGAGGAACGGGACTCCTTCACGCGCTACCTCCCGAAGGAGTTCCTCGGCCAGGCAGTGGCGCCGGTGACGTTGCCGGACGGCCGTGAGGTCATCCTCGCCGGGGACCGGATCGTGGTCTGTCTGGAGCCCGAGTTCGGGCAGGTCTACCGGCCCGGCTCGCTCAAGGAGATGCTCAAGGCGATGGCCTCGGGCAACCCCGACGAGACGTACCAGTTCGAGCCGATGCACGAGGCGTACCAGAACCGCGAGGCCCGGCTGCGCGTCATGGACGAGCAGGGCCTGGACCAGACGATCATCTACCCGGGCGGCTGGGCTCTGGTCGCCGAGGAGTACGTACAGGGCGTCGAGCCGCTCTACGCCAACTACCACTCGTTCAACCGCTATATGAACGAGGTGTGGGGCTTCAACCACAACGACCGCATCTACTCCCCCGCCCTGCTGTCCCTGCGCGACCTGGACAGTGCGGTGAAGGAGCTGGAGTTCGTGCTGGAGCAGGGCGCCCGGTTCATCATGCTGCCGACCGGCCCGCAGTACGGCCGCTCGCCCGGAGACCCGTACTTCGACCCGTTCTGGAAACTGGTCAACGAGGCCAAGGCCAGCGTCTGTTACCACATCAGCGAGTTCTACTACAACTCGAACGTCGCCCCGGCCTGGGGCCACGACGCGAGCCCGATCCACTTCCGGATGTCCGCGTGGCAGTGGATGAACACCTACGGCCAGCGTCCGATCGAGGAGACGCTGTCTGCGCTGATCTTCGACAACCTCTTCGGGCGTTTCCCCGACATCAACGTCCTGGTGTCCGAGTTCGGCGCCGAGTGGGTGCCGCACTTCGTCCGTCACATGGACAAGAGCCGCGGCATGGGCCGCAACGGCCCCTGGATCGGCGGCCAGTTGGACGAGCGCCCCAGCCAGGTATTCCGCAAGCACATCCGGGTGGTGCCCTACCCGGAGGACGACATCCCGAGCCTGGTGAAGCGTCTCGGCTATCACGAGTCCATCGTGATGGGCTCGGACTTCCCGCACGCCGAGGGCATCGCCAACCCGGCCGACTACCGCAAGCTCCTCGCGGAGCTCGACGAGTCGGTCCAGGACGACATCATGTACAACAACGCGCAGCAGCTGATCAGCCGTTGAGCAGGGCAGTCTCCGCGAGTGAGCCCGGTACCGACTTCGGTACCGGGCTCAGTCAGCAGGTCATGGCACGTGCGAATCGGCGCTTGCGACTCGGCGCTTCGGCCACGGCTCAGTCGGCGAGATCGGCCGCGAGGTTCGCCAGGTTGGTGAGCAGGGCCGCGCCGCGCCGCGAGTGGTCGTAGCCCGCGAGCGGGTAACCGTTGCTCAGACAGGCGAAGGACAGGCCGGACTCCGGGTCCATGAAGCCCAGTTGGTACGCCGCTCCGGCGCTGCCGAAGAGCAACGGTGAGCCCGTGGACGGCAGTTGGCTGCCCGCGTCCGGACCGGCCACGGTGACGAACAACCCCATGCTCGTACGCCGCCCACTGCCGCCCCCGTAGATCTGTTCACCGTGCGGGTGCTCGGTGAGGCGGATCCGGGTGCCCTCCGCCACCGCTTCCGGCTTCCACAGGCCCGAGTGTTCCAGCGCCTGGAAGTACAGGGCGACATCGGCGGCGGTGGCGACCAGTGCGTGACTCGGCTCCCCGGCCGCCAGCACGCGCGGGTCGGACAGGTACCAGGGTCCCCACGGGTCGGGGTCCTGGTCGTCGTCCGTACGGTCGGTGGCGATCATCGGGGCGACGGTGCCGGGCTGTCGCTCCACGGGGACGCCGAGTTCGATCGAGGACAGGCCCAGCGGGCGGGCGATCCGTTCGTGCAGGTAGTCGGCGAAGGTCAGGCCCGTACGCCGCTCGACGATCTCGGCGATCAGCCAGGCCGCCGAGGTGAGGTGGAACTGGAAGCGGCTGCCCGGCGGGTAGTCGAGCCGCCAGCGGCCGAACGCGGCGAGCCGCTGCTCGCGGTCGAGAGTCTTCGGGTACCCGAGCGGTGCGAAGGGGAAGCCGGCAGTGTGCGTGAGGACCTGCTCTACCGTCACCTCCTCCTTCCCGTTGGGCGCGAACTCCGGGATGATCGCGGCGACTTGCTCGCCCACGTCCAGCAGCCCGTCGCCGACCAGCTTCCACACGGCGCCCCCGACGATCGACCGTCCGACGGACTGCAGGATGTACCGGGTGTCCGGACGGGCGTCGCCCCAGGTCTCGAAGGCCACCAGCCGGCCGCCGCGGGCGACGGCGACCTGCGCGGACGGCAGCGGTCCGTGGTCGACCTCCAGCCGGATCCTGCGCAGCAGTACGTCGAGCCGACGCGGGTCGACGCCGACGGTCTCCGGGGCGACGACGGAGTGGTCAAGTGTCATACGAGTCTCCCTTGTTCCCCGGTGTTCTCCGGCGCTTCCCGCAGGTCGCGGCGTACGACCTTGCCGTTGGCGTTGCGCGGCAGCTCGTCCACGAACCACCAGCGGACGGGCACCTTGAACCCGGAGAGGCGGTCGCGGGCGAACGCCCTGAGCGCCGCCGGTTCCGGTGGGTCGCCCGAGTCGACGGGTACGACGAAGGCGACGACGGTCTGGCCGAGCCGGTCGTCCGGCGCGCCGGCGACCGCCACGTCCGCGATGCCGGGGTGCGCGGCCAGAACCGTCTCCACCTCCAGCGGGTGGACGTTCTCGCCACCTCGGATGATCATGTCGGTGCGTCGGCCGGACAGGTAGAGATAGCCGTCCTCCGACACCCGGCCGAGGTCGCCGCTGTGCAGCCAGCCCTCGGCGTCCACGCGGAAGAGATGGTCGGCGCGGGCGTGGATCTCGCCGACCCCGTCCGGCCCGGCGTCGCGGACCCGCAGTTCGACGCCGGGGGCAGCCCGTCCGACGGACCGCAGCAGTGCGGTGTGTCCGGCGACCGCCTCGCGATGGTCCTCGGGGGTGAGCACGCTGATGGGCGAACCCTCGGTCTGCCCGAACATGTTGAGCATCCGGACGCCGGGCATCGCCTCGTACGTGCGCCGCAGTGTGCCGGGGCGGATGGGCGCGCCGCCGTACTGGAGGACGCGCAGCCCTTCGTGGCGGGCCTGACCGGCCGCCAGCAGCGTTTCCAGCATCGCGGGGACCATGCTGGTGTGGGTGGTGCCGAGTTCCCGCAGCAGGGCCCAGCCCTCGACGGTGAAGCGCGGCAGACCGGTGATCAGCGCGCCGGCGGCGAGGGCGACGGCGATGTTGCCGAGGCCCGCGATGTGGTGGAAGGGCGCGCTGCCTCCGTAGAAGCTGTCCGGGTCGAGCGCGCAGAGCCGGCCGTTGACATGCGCGCGGGCTGCCAGCCGCCGCTGAGTCATGGGGACGGGCTTGGGGATGCCGGTCGTCCCGGAGGTGTGCAGGACTGCGGCGAGAGCGTCGGGCTCGGCAGTCAACGCCCGTCCGCTCGGGCGCAGTTCGGGGACGACCACGGCCGGGCAGCCGACCAGTCGGGCGACATGCTCACCGAGTTCGGCGAACTCCGGCTGGGCGAGAAGGAGTTGGGAACCCGAGGCCTTGACCACCGCCGCGATCTCGTACGGGGTCGCACGCACGCCGAGCGGGGCGAGCGGATGGCCCGATCCCGCGCCGCCGACGACCAGCGCGAGAGCGTCGGCGGAGGTGGCGATCAGCGCGGGTACCGGCTCGCCGGGGGCGAGGCCGAGCGTGTCCAGCAGGTCGGCCGCGCCGCCCGCCCGGTCGAGGAGTTCGCGTCCTGTCCAGCTCAGGTCGCGGAACCGGACGGCGGGACGCGCGTGGTCGTAGGCACGGCTCACCATCGCGGTCCAGGTGGGTGCCGCTACGGCCTTCGGCGCGCCGCCCATCGGTTCAGGGCTCCAGCCGGGCCGCCGCGATGCCGGTGACCACTTCGGCGCCGTTCTGGTTGACGGTGCGCACGGAGAAGTGGGCGACCGGTCCGGCCGGTGTGTCCTCAAGGGACTCGACGGTCGCCGTGGCCGTCAGGGTGTCCCCGGGCCAGACCTGGGCCTTGAAGCGCACGCCGAAGGTCAGCAGTGCCTCGGTGCCCACCCAGTCGGTGAGGACCCGGCCGGTCATGCCCATCGTGAGCATTCCATGGGCGAACACGCCGGGATATCCCGCGACTTCGGTGGCGAACCTCTCGTCGGTGTGCAGCGGGTTGTAGTCGCCCGACGCGCCCGCGTACTGCACGATCCGGGTGCGCTTCAGGTCCTCGACCAGCACGCTCTCCCGGGTCTCACCGACCTTGATGCCGTCCGCGCTCAGGCTCATCGTGCGTCCTTCGGGGTTGCCGGGCCCTCGGGCACCACGGCCACGGTCCGGGCGCTCACGACGGGTTCGCCGGCGGCGTCCCGGTACTCGGTGACGCGCTCGCTGAACAGCAGGCGGCCGGTGCGGCCCTGCTTCTCCCAGCTGCGTCCGGGAACGGTGGTCGCGTACAGGGTCTCCCCCGCGCGCACCGGGCGGTGGTACTCGAAGTGCTGCTCGGCGTGCAGCCCGCCGCCGCCTTCGGGCATCACCCCGGGACCGCTCCCCGACCCGAACCACTCCTCGCCCTGCCTGGGCCGCAGGCGATGGTCGGGGTCGTACTGAGCGCTCGCCATCATGAAGGTGGGCGGCGCGAGTGCGGTCTCACCCTGGTGAGCCGGGGTCTCGTCGCCGATGGCCCGGGCGAACATCATGATGTGCCCGGCCTCGACGGGGAACGGCTGCCCTGTCATCGTCCAGTCTCCTCGGTCGGTACGGCGGTCAGTACGGCGGTTAGTACGACGCGCCGCGTGGCGGGTCAGTACGGCGGGTCAGTACGGCAGGAAGGCGTCGCGGGTGGCCTCGTCCGGGTCGAAGTCGGGAGGCAGTCCCTCGAACTTCGGCTCCCGCTTCTCCACGAAACTGGCGACGCCCTCGCGGAAGTCCGGCGAGCCCGCGAAGAACTCCATGGCGGAGTAGGAGCGGGCGAGCGCCCCGGTGAAGTCGCGGTCGAGGTCGCCGTACACCTGGTGGCGTACGACGGCCATGGCGCGCGGGGAGCAGTTGCGGGCGATGTCGCGGGCGTAGGAGCGGGCGGCATCGAGCAGGTCCTCCGGCTCCACGACGCGGCTGACGAGGCCGAGTTCCTTCGCCTCGTCAGCGTCGAAGACCCGGCCGGACAGCAGCAGGTCGAGCGCGTTCTCCAGGCCTACGACGCGTGGCAGCACGTACGACATGTTGTACTCGCCGGCCAGGCCGCGGCGGGTGAAGGCGGTCGTGAAGCGCGCTCCGCGGGCGGCGAAGCGGATGTCGCAGATGAGTGCCTGGACCAGGCCGATGCCCGCGCAGGCGCCGTTGACGGCGGCGATCAGGGGCTTCGGCATGTTCCGCCTGCTGTACATGGGGACGCGGGCCTGGAGGTTGAGGGACTGGCCCGGCTGTGCGTTCTGTTCCAGCCTCTGGACGTCCATGCCGGGGCAGAACGCCCGGCCCGCGCCCGTGATGACCACGACGCGGACGGCGGGGTCCTCGGCGGCTTCGTCGAGGAGCGCGAAGAAGCGGCGCTCCATGGGGATGCTCCACGCGTTCTTACGCTCGGGCCGGTTGAGGGTGACGGTGGCGACGCCGTCCTCGTCGACCTCGTAGAGCACCAGATCCTGGTCCTGGTCCCGGTCCTGGGTGGGCTCCTCGGACATCACGTCACTCCTCGGTCAACGGTTCGATGGGGTCACCGACGCCCGGCCGCTCCCCCGAGATGGTCACCACCACCTGGCCCCGGGCGCAGATGCGTCCGTCGGGCATCCGCACGTCGACATCGGCGAAGTGCAGTCGGCGGCCCCGTCTGACGCACCGCGCGAAGGCGACGGCCTCCCGGCCCCGGGCGGGCGCGAGGTACTGGACCGACATCGACACGGTGCTGAGCCGGCTCCCCTTCTGGAAGTCGTGCCCGGCGATCACGGCTCCGGCGCCCGCCGTGTCGATGAGCGCCGAGATCACTCCGCCGTGGAAGACGCCTTCGTGGGCGGAGAGCGCCTCGGCGTACGGAAGTGCCACCTCGACGCCGTCGGGGTCCCAACGGAGCATGCGCATACGGCAGTTGCGGTTGAACGCGACCCCACGTTCCCAGCGGGCCCGGAACCACGCACGGCGTTGGCGCTGCTCCTGGTCGGTGAGGGTCCTCGCCGCGACGGTCATCCGCACGCCCTCCGGTCTCGGCCTGCCCGGCCGATCGATATAGTTACATGAATAGAATAGTTGAAGCAATCGTACGGGACGAACCCGAGCTCCAGATGTATTATTTATATAACTCATTAGCTCGCTCGTCACGGGGTGCTCCGGCACGGAGTACTCCCCCAGAGGGAGGCCCCTCGATGCCGTCGACCGCCCTGGCCGGAGTACGCGTCCTCGACCTTTCCCGCATCCTCGCGGCCCCGCTGGCCACCCAGATGCTGGCCGACCTCGGCGCGGAGGTGATCAAGGTCGAGCGCCCCGGGACGGGCGACGACTCACGGACGTACGGGCCACCCTTCGCGGCCGGCCCCGAGGGCGACCGCAGGGACACGGCCGCCTTCTACCTCTCCTGCAACCGCAACAAGCAGTCGGTCACCGTCAACCACGCCACCGACGAGGGCCAGGCGCTGATCCGCGCCCTCGCCGCCCGCTCGGACGTCCTCGTCGAGAACTTCCGCGCGGGGACACTGGCGAAGTACGGCCTCGACCACGAGAGCCTGCGCGAGCTCAACCCGCGCCTGGTGTACCTGTCGGTCACCGGCTTCGGCCAGACCGGACCGTACGCAGCCCGCCCGGGCTACGACGGCATCTTCCAGGCCATGTCCGGGATGATGAGCGTCTCCGGACACCCCGACGAGCCGATGAAGGTCGGGGTCAGCATGGTCGACATCCTCACCGGGCTGTACGCCTCCACGGCCGTCCTGGCGGCGCTGCGACACCGGGACGCCACCGGCGAGGGCCAGTTCATCGACCTCTCCCTGCTGGACTGCGGGCTCGCCTCACTGTCGCACTTCGCGATGAACTACCTCGTGTCCGGGGAGGTTCCGCAGCGGCGCGGCAACGGTGGCTACGGCGGGGTCCCTTCACAGGCCTTCCTGTGCAAGGACAAGCCGGTGTTCCTCGTCGCGGGCAACGACAAGCAGTTCGCCGCGTTCTGTGCTGCGGCCGGGCGCAGCGACCTCCTTCAGGATCCGCGGTTCGGTACCACCTCCGCGCGGATCGCCCATCGTTCGGAGATCCTGCCTGTGCTCGAAGAGATCATGCTGACCCGCACGCGGGACGAGTGGCTCGTTGTTCTGGACGAACACGACGTCCCTGCCGGGCCGTTCAACGAGATGCCCGAGGTTTTCGCCGACCCCCAGATCAAGCATCGGGGGATGCTGGTTGACGTCGAGGACCCCGTGTCCGGGCGCCTCCCGCTCCTCGCCAACCCGATCCGCTTCACGGCGACCCCCGTCGAGGACTACGCCCCGCCGCCCGGCCTCGGCGAGCACACCGCCGAAGTCCTGGGCCGGCTGGCGGGGGTGACGGAGGGTCAGTTGGCGGGGTTGCGGGCGCGGGGGGTCGTGTGAGGCGGCGGAGCATTCGGCGGGGCCTTTGTTCCGGTTGAAAGACGGTGAGCTCGCGCTGGGCTGGACCGTGGTCGGGTGTCGGCCAGGACGCGTCGACGGCCACCTGTCGGTGGACGGACATGTGCTCAGCACGAGAGGTCTGCGCTCCGTATGGGTGCGCGGGCCCGGCGAACCGGCCGTGCACGCGGCACACCCCTCGCCGTGGCTGACCGCCGAGACCCGTCAGGGCCCTGTTCGGATTGGTCTCTGCAGATCCATTGGCGACGGAGTCGTTCCCGCCTATCGCGGCCCCGACGGTTCGGCCGGCCGGTTCGGCGGAGCCTTGGCATTCTTGGCGGCGGCTGCCGCGACGGTTGCCAGGTCTTCGCCCGAGAAACCGGCGCGGCTCAGCACTGCCAGAGATTTGTTCGTTGCCAGCGTGCACAACGCCAGCTCTGCCGCCTCCTGATCATCGGCCCCCGCCGCCAGCAACGCCCGCTCCAGCATCGCCCGCAAACCGTCGATCATGGCGCGGACCATCGCCCGGCCCTCCGCGTCGAGGGCCGGGAGCTGCGTTGCCGACACCGTGAGCAGGCAGCCATCCGGGACCGTCGGGTCGGCGATGCGGTTCAGGGTGACCTGCAGGTAGGCGGCCACAACGGCGCTCGGGCTCGGGTGGGGGCCGGACAGTGCCTGGTCGTACAGCGGGTGGTAGGTCTGCGCGTACCGTTGGAGGCTTTTCCGGAAGAGGGTGCTCTTGTCGCCGAAGGTGCCGTAGAGCGAGCTCCGGCCCAGGCCCGTGCTCTCGGTCAGGCGGTCGATCGAGGCCTCCGAATAGCCCCAGCGCCAGAAGACGTACATCGCGCGTCGTAGCGCCTCGTCCACGTCGAATTGCTTGCGGCCCGCCATGGTTCGTCAGCCTACACATCTTGCACCGATCGTTTCAAGATGCGTATGGTCGTCGGTATGACAAGTTGCACTGATCGTTCCATGATGAGTACGGCCGACGGCACGACAGGCTTGAGTTCGCTGCGGCTGCCCGACGGGTTCACCGACGTCTTCACCAGCCGGCTCGTGGAGGCGAACGCGCTGCGGCTGCACGTGGTCACCGGTGGGGACGGCCCGGCGCTGCTGCTGATCGGCGGGTGGCCCCAGACCTGGTACGCCTGGCGGGAGGTGATGCCCGCGCTCGCCCGCCGGCACACCGTCGTCGCCGTCGACTCGCGCGGGGCCGGGCTCTCGGACAAGCCCGACGACGGGTACGACGCCGGCACGCTGTCCGCCGATCTGGTCGCGTTGATGGCCGCGCTCGGGCACGACCGGTTCGACGTGGTCGGCCACGACATCGGTACGTGGACCGGATATGCCCTCGCCGCCGATCACCCCGAGCGGGTGGGCCGGCTCGCCATCCTCGAAGCAGTGATCCCCGGTCTCACGCCGTCCCCGCCGTTCTTCGGCCCGGCCGCGGTCAATCTGAAGCTCTGGCAGTTCGGCTTCAACCGGCTCACCGACCTCAACGAGGAGCTGGTCCGGGGGCGGGAGCGGCTCTTCTTCGGCTACCAGTTCGCCAAGAAGGCAGCCACCCCGGACGCGATCCCCGCGTACGCCGTCGACGTCTACGTCGACGCGATCACCGCGGATCCTCGCGCGCTGCGGGCGAGCTTCGCGTACTACCGGGCGCTGGACGAGACGATCGCGCAGAACGAGCAGCGCAAGAAGACCCGGCTGACGCTGCCGGTGCTCGCCCTCGGCGGCGCGCTGTGGAGCGGCGCGAATACCGCCCAGACGATGCGGCTGGCGGCCGACGACGTCACGGGGGTCGTCCTCGACGACTGCGGCCATTACCCGGCCGAGGAGCAGCCGGCGCGGTTCGTCGAGGTCCTGGAGGACTTCCTCGTGGCCAACCGGTAGCAGGCACGCCACACAGCTGAACTTCGCGAACGACAGGCGGAGCTTCACAAACTCCGCTACGTCGTCGAGCGGGCCTTCGCCCTCCTCCACCAGTTCAAACGCCTCGCCACCCGATGGGAACGCCGCCTCGAACTCCACGACGCCTTCGTCCCCCGGCAGGCAGCCTCATCTGCCGGCGACGCCTCAAGAAGGCCCACCCATGATCCTCTTACGAGCTCTTATCCGCCGTGTTCTTCGGTGAGAACAGCGAACCGGCTCATCGCTGCCATGGAAGCCAACAGCCGCCACTGACAACGCTCTTGTTCCCGGGCCCCCGGCACGTAGCGGTCCAGGTGGCCGGTAGTGACGAGTAAGTCCCAGCTTTCGGGCCGTCCCTGGGCGGTCCGGGGCCGCTCGACGGCGTTGCCCGGCATCCACACCGACCAACCGCGGACACCAGGTCACCCGATCAGCGTCCGGCCCCCCTCCAGCATCAGCGTCGCCCCCGTCAGATACGCCATGTCGTCGCTGACCAGCGCGGCCACCGCTCGGCCGATGTCCGCCTCCGGGGCCCCGAGCCGGCCCAACGGAATCTCGTGGGCGAGCTCTGCCGCCTTCTGCGGGTGCGCGGCCAGGTACTCCTCCGCCGCCGGACTGAGCGCGGCGGGGCAGACGACGTTCACGCGGATCCCGTACGCACCCCACTCCCTCGCGGCAACCCGGGTCAGCCCGCGGATCGCCTCCTTGGCCATCGCGTAAGCCGCGAAGGTAACCTCGCCCTGCACAGCTGCCGAGGAGCCGAGATTCACGACGCTCCCGCGGCTGTCCCTGAGGTGGGGCAGGGCCGCCTGCATCGCATGGAACACGGCCAACGGCCCGCTGCGATAGGTGAGTTCGACATCCTCGTACGACGTCTTCTCCAGCCGTCGCTGGACCGAGGACTGGGCGTTGTTGACGAGCACGTCGAGCCCGCCGAACTCCCGCACGGTCTCGGCCACCATGCGGTCGACGTCGGCACGGTCGCCCACGTCCCCGACGCTGATGTACGCGCTCCCACCGCGCTCGGCGATCTCCCCGGCGGTGTCCTTGAGCTTGCTCTCGGTACGGCCGGTGATCACCACGGCCGCCCCCTCGGCGGCCAGCGCGAGCGCGATGCCGCGGCCGACCCCCTGTCCTCCACCGGTGACGAGAGCCGTCTTCCCGGCCAGCCGTGTGCCTCGCTGCATCACATGTCCTTCCAGAAGGGCGCCCATGAGGGAAAGGCGTCCGGCAGCGCCGGTTCTCCGGACCCCTCCCAGCCGTTGAAGCCCACGGCCTGAGGGCGCTCGGTCACGTCGGCCGCGTACCAGTGCTGCTCGCGGCGGCGGGAGAAGTACCACTCGCCGTCCACGCGCGCGTAGTCGTCCCGGTAGCAGATCGCCATCACGATCCACCGGTCCCCCACCTCGTGCTCGGCACGGCAGTAGACGGCACCGGTCGCCGTGTCGCGGTCGGTGAACTCGACGCGGTGTCCGCAGATCTGGTGCACCGACCGGCGGAAGCCCCGGACGAGGGGCTCGATGTACGCCCGCAGCGCTTCCCGGCCCCGGCCGTGCCGGCCCATCTCCACGTCCGGCCGGAAGCAGCCGGCCCAGGCGTCGAGGTCGCGGGCATCCACGGCGAGCGCGTAGCGGACGGGCAGTTGCTGGATGGCGAGATGGGACTCGATGCGGTCGATGCGGTCCTCCAAGGACCGTCCCGTGGCATGCGACAACTGCCGACCCACTGCGTCGCTCATGGCCGGGGCTCCTTCGGCAGGCCGAGGACCTGTTCCCCGATGATGTTCCGCTGGATCTCGCTCGACCCGCCGTAGATCGTCTCCGCGAGTGACAGGAGGAAGGAGCGCTGCCGGGTGTCCAGGGCGTAGTCCTCGTCGACGATCTGCCCGGCGGGTCCGGCCAACTCCATGGCCAGATGGCCGAGTTGCTGGTGCCGGGTCGAGGCGTACAGCTTGGCCGTGGTGGCCTGCGGTCCCGGCGCGCGGCCCGCGGTCAGTTCGGCGATGGTCCGCAGGTTGGTGGTGCGCATGATGCGTACGGAGATCCAGGCGTCCACGATCCGGCGGCGCAGCATCGGATCGTCGAGCGCGCCGCGCTCGCGGGCCAGGCCGATCAGGGCCTCGGCCTCCCGCTCGAAGGCGAGCTGCTGGGGCAGCAGGGTGGTGCCGCGTTCGATGCCGAGGGTGGCCATCGCCGTGCGCCAGCCCTGGCCGACCTCGCCCACGACCATGTCGGCGTCGGTGCGTGCGTCGGAGAGGAAGACCTCGGCGAACTCGTCCTGGCCCGCGAGATTGCGGATGGACCGGATCTCCACGCCCGGCTGGTCGGCCGGGACGAGCAGCATCGTCAGCCCCTTGTGCCGCCGGGAGTCGGGGTCGGTGCGCGTGAGGACGTAGAGCCAGTCGGCGTGGATGCCGAAGGAGGTCCACACCTTCTGCCCGTTGACCACCCACTCGCCCCCGCTCTCGACGCCGATCGGGCGGGAGGTGCCCTCGAAGGAGGTGCCCCCGTCGTCGCGCTCGGCCCGCGTGCGCACGGAGGCCAGATCGGAGCCGGCGCCCGGCTCGCTGAAGCCCTGGCCCCAGAGTTCCTCGACGGAGAGGATCGGCGGCAGGAAGCGCTTCTTCTGCGCCTCGCTGCCCATCGCGAGGAGCATCGGCCCGAGGAGGTCGAGGGCGTTGCCGGTGGCCCGGTAGGGGGCGTTCGCGCGGGCGTACTCGTACTCGAAGACGATCTCCTCGAGGAGCCCGAGCCCCCGTCCGCCGTACTCCCGCGGCCAGCCGACCCCCAGCCAGTTCCCGGCCGCCAGCTCGCGGTCCCAGGCGAGGCGGACCTCCCAGGCCGCCCCGTCGGTGGGACCACCCACGCCCCGGTGCTCGGCGAACTCCCCCATGAGGTGTTCGGCCAGCCAGTCCCGCAGCTCGTCGCGGAAGTCGCGTACCGCGGGCCCGAAGTCCAGCTCCATGCCAGCTCCTTTGCCGGTGATCAGATGCCGAGCCGGGCGGCGAGCAGCTCCCGGTGGTACGACGGTGTGCCGAGCAGCACCTCGGAGCTCTTGGCCCGCTTGAGGTACAGGTGCGCGAGGTGCTCCCAGGTGAAGCCGATGCCGCCGTGGACCTGGATGTTGTCGCCGGCCACCTTCGTGAAGGCCTCCGAGCAGAACGCCTGGGCAAGGGCCGCCGAGATCGCGGTCTCCGTCTCGTCGCCCGCGTCCAGCGCCCACAGTCCGCCGTACGCGGCCGAGCGGGCGGACTCGATCTCCACGAGCATGTCGGCGCACTTGTGCTTGATCCCCTGGAACGAGCCGATGGGCCGTCCGTACTGCTCGCGGATCCTGGCGTACTCCACGGCGGCGTCCAGCGCGGCGGCCGCTCCCCCGACCTGTTCGGCGGCGAGCAGTACGGAGGCTGTGGCGAGGGTGCGTTCGAGGGCCGGCCAGGCCGCGCCCTCGGGGCCCAGCAGGCGGGCGGGAGTGTTCGTGAACTCCACCCGTGCCTGCTTACGTGTCTGGTCGAGCGTCGGGAGGGGCGTGCGGGCGAGACCCGGTGCTTCGGCCTCGACGGCGAAGAGGCTGATGCCGGAGGGGGTGCGGGCGGCGACCAGGAGCAGGTCGGCGAGGTGCCCGTCGAGGACGTACGTCTTCACGCCGGTCAGCCGCCAGCCGCCCGCCTTGTCATGGGCGGTGAGCCGGATGCCCGCCTCGTCCCACCGGCCGTTCTCCTCGGTGAGCGCGAGCGTGGCGACGGTCTCGCCGGACGCCATGCCCGGGAGAAGGTCGCCGCGGGCCCTCTCGTCGTCGCAGCGCAGCAGTGTCTCGGCGGCCAGGGCGACGGTGGCGAAGTACGGCGCGCACAGCAGCGCGCGGCCCGTCTCCTCGAAGACGACGCCGAGGTCGACGTAGCCGAAGCCCGAGCCGCCGTACTTCTCCGGCACGGCGAGTCCCTGCAGGCCGATCTCCGTGGCCATCCGCCGCCAGACGACCGGGTCGTACCCGGTCGGGTCCGCGGCCAGGCGGCGCACGTCGGCCTCCGTGGCGTGCTTGGTGAGGAACGACCGTACAACCTTGCGCAGTTCGTCCTGTTCCTCGCTGAAGGTGAGATCCATGCCGCGCTTCCCGTCCTCGGTGCGAAGCGGTTGACGACCGCTTGCTAGCCCACCCCTCGATACAGTTAGATAATTATAGTATCCGCACTGAATACACCAGGAGCGCGACGTGACCGATCTCTACGACCAGTTCACGAGCCTGACGTTCGAGCGGCCCGCGTCCGGCGTGCTCCGTATCGTGCTCGACGCCCCGAACCTCAACGCCGTGGATCCTCGGATGCACGGTGAGCTCGCCGATGTCTGGGCTGTCGTGGACCGTGACGAGCAGACGCGTGCGGTGCTGGTCCAGGGAGCGGGCAAGGCGTTCTCGGCCGGCGGGACCTTCGACTCCATCGAGGCCATGACCGGGGACTACGCGGTGCGGGCCCGGGTCATGCGCGAGGCACGGGACATGGTGTACGGAGTGATCAACTGTTCCAAACCGGTGGTCTCCGCGATTCACGGCCCGGCCGTCGGAGCCGGGCTGGTCGTCGGCATGCTGGCGGACATCTCCATCGCCGGGCGCAGGGCGAAGATCGTCGACGGGCACACGCGACTCGGGGTCGCTGCCGGTGATCACGCCGCCATCTGCTGGCCGCTGCTGTGCGGTATGGCCAAGGCCAAGTACTACCTGCTGACCTGCGAGACGCTCACCGGCGAGGAGGCCGAGCGCATCGGCCTGGTGTCGAAGTGCGTGGACGACGAGGACGTGCACGCGGAGGGTCTGCGGGTGGCGACCGCCCTGGCCGCCGGGCCCGCCAGCGCCATCAGCTGGACCAAGCGGTCCCTCAACCACTGGTACCGCACCGCTCAGCCGATCTTCGAGGCCTCGCTGGGGCTCGAGTTCTTCGGGTTCGGCGGACACGAGGTCGTCGAAGGACTGGCCGCCCATCGCGAGAAGCGCGCCCCGGACTTCGAGGGCGTGGCGGACAAGCACCCGATCGACCTCTGACCTACGGGCGTCCACCGACCGACGCCCAGAGACAGCCGCTGACACCAACGGACGCCCGCAGACGCCTGCGAACGCCACGAATGCCTGAGGAGCCGCCATGACATCGGAGCACACCGCCACCGAGATCCCGCCGCTGGTCAAGGGGATGACGTACGAGGAGATGCCGAAGGGCCAGGTTTTCCGGACCGCCCGCCGCACCGTCACCGAGACGGACCTGGTCAACTTCATCACCTGGGGCGGCTTCAACGAGCCGCTCTTCTGGGACGCCTCGCACGCAGCGGACGGCGGCTACACGGGCCGGCTGGTCCCGGGGGCGCTGACGTACTGCATCGCCGAGGGACTCGTACTCCAGACGAACGTGCTGCACGGGACGGGCCTGGCCTTCCTGCACATGGAACTGACCGTGCAGGGGCCGGTGTACGTCGGCGACACGCTGTACGCCGTCGTGGAGACCACGGACTCCCGCCCCTCCAGCAAGCCCGGCCGGGGTGTGGTGACCAGCCGGATCACCGTACGCAACCAGCGGGACGAGGACGTGCTCGTCTACACCCCGGTGCGACTGATCCGGGGCAGGGACTACGGGGCTCCGACGCTCTGAGCGCGGGGCCCGGTCGGCACCAGCGTCAGGCCGGCCGCTGCACTGGACGGGACCGGGCCCGCGAACGCCCCTCCACGCACCCAGTCCGAGGGCATCGGCGGACGCGGCGGGGGCTCGTGGTCCGGGACCGCCATCGCGTAGAGGCGGGTGTAGCGGAACTTCGCCTCCAGGTTGTCGAGCACCGACCAGTACTCATAGCCGCAGACGGGCACACCTCGTGCGATCACCCGGCCCAGCCAGGAGAGCCTGGCGCGCAGCAGTGCCCTGCGCCGGGTGTCGTCGCTGTGCCCCGTCTCGTCGACCAGGTCCAGATCGCCCATGCCGTTGTCGATGACGGACAGTGGGGGCAGGAGCTCTCCGTACAGGTCGTGGAGGTCCGCGACGGCGTCGGCGAGCGCCTCGGGGATGAGGGGCCAGCCGTACGCCGTCGTCTCCACATCGTCGAACGGGGTGATCGCGAACCCGAGGCCGACGAGCAGTCGGTTCACCTCGTTGAGGGTGCCCAGGCATTTGTCGGCCGGCAGTACGTGGGGCAGGTTCTCCGGTGCGGTGACGCGGAAGGGCGTGTGCCAGGAGAGGCCCAGCATGTCCTGGGCGGTGGCGATGATCTCCAGGTCCCCGGGGTGTACGCAGCCGGTGGCCTCGACCGGGGAGACGTCGTCCTCGGTCACCATGTGCTCGCCGAGCAGCATGGGGTCCAGGAAGAGGCGGTTGGTCCAGCTCTCCAGGCGTTCCAGGGCGAGGCGGTCGAAGGGGTCGTCGGTGGCCGGGTAGCCGCCGACGAGGGTGACCGTGGTGCCGATGCGGCCGCTCGCGCCGGCGGCCCTGAGTGCCTGGGTCGCGAGTCCGCCTGCGAGCAGAATGTGGTGGACCGTGGAGAGGCCCGCGCGGCCGATGCCCCGGCCCGGTGTGTACATCCCGGCCACGTGGTCCGCGAGGGTGGGCCCGGCGAGGTCGGTGGAGGTGATCCAGCGCGTCACGCGGTCGCCGAAGCGGCGGCCCAGCTCGGCGGCGTAGGCGGCGAAGTGTTCCGCGGTGTCGCGGGCAAGCCAGCCGCCGGAAGCCTCCAGCCAGGGCGGCAATGAGCGGTCGAGCAGTGTCAGGCCGGGCTTCAGACCGAGTTCGAGCAGCGAGTCGAGGGCGCGGTCGCAGCGGTCCAGGGCCTGCCGGTCCCAGGCGCCGGGGCCGTCGGGCTGCAGCCGTGGCCAGCCGGCCACCATCCGGTGCGCGTCGGGAGCGACGCCGACCAGCTGCCGGACGTCGTCGGTCCACTGCCTGAAGTGCCCGCCGCGCTCGGGCGGGGGCGGCGGCGGGGCCGCGATGGTGTCCGCGGTGGCGACTCCCCAGTCGACACCACGGAAGGATTCGTACAGGAAACCATCGCTCATGGTCACCGTCCAGGGCGTAATGGTTTAACGCATTCAACTGAATGAACGCCGTGCGGACGCTAACACTTCAGGGAAACTACGACAATGTTTCGGACAGATCTCATCAATTCGTAAGGCGCCGAGAGACAACCACTCGACCCTTGCCGAGCTTGTCGAGGCCGGTGTTGATGGCCGCGTGGCAGTCCCGGACCGTGGGACAGAGTGGCGTTTCGGCCATGATCCGGTCGGAGGTCGGGGCTACTCGCCGAAGGGCCGGAACTCCTCGTCCTGCCACCAGGGGTGCACGGCCGGCATGTCCTTGCTGACCCGGCCGGGGAACTCGGGCGGCCGCTTGGCGAGGAACGACTCGACACCCTCCACCGGGTCCGGGCCGCCGCCGATCTGGCTCATGATCCGCGAGTCCAGGCGGTGCGCGGCCATCGGGTGGGACTCGCCGAGCATCCGCCACATCATCTGGCGCGACAGGGCGACCGAGATCGCCGAGGTGTTCTCGGCGATCTCACGGGCGAGTTCGTACGCCGCGGGCAGCAGCCCCTCCGGCGGGTGGACGGAGCGGACCAGCCCGGCGGAGAGGGCCTCGTCGGGGCCGAAGACGCGGCCCGTCGCCACCCATTCCATGGCCCGCTGCATCCCCACGGCCCGCGGCAGGAACCAGCTCGCGGCGGACTCCGGCACGATGCCGCGGCGCGCGAAGACGAAGCCGAACTTGGCCGAGGTCGACGCCAGCCGGATGTCCATGGGCAGGGTCATGCTGGCCCCGACGCCCGCCGCCGGGCCGTTGATCGCCGCGATCACGGGCTTGTTGCTGGAGTAGATCCGCAGCGCGACCCGGCCGCCGGTGTCCCGGTGCCAGGCGCCCGCCTTTCGATGGTCGAAGGACGAGCCGCCGGAGCTGACGTCGGCGCCCGCACAGAAGCCGCGGCCCGCTCCGGTCACCACCACCACGCGTACCTCGTCGTCGGCGTCGGCCGCGTCCAGGACGTCCAGCAGGTCGCGCATCATCTGCGGATTGAAGGCGTTCAGCTTCGCCGGCCGGTTGAGGGTGACCGTGAGAATCCGGTCCGCCACCTCGGCCCGCACGGTCTCGTACTCCTGCTCCGGCATGCCCGTCCTCCGTCAGCCTCGTCGCCTAGGGCCTGTCTGACAATTCCCGTCGTCGCCCGGAGGGCGGCCTCGGCGTCAGGTGCGTGCTCTCGGCGTGCCGGGCGTAGAGCCTCGTACTGGACGTACTTGGCTCTGCGCCCGGTGCGGCGAGAGTGCGTGCATGGCGTCGTGAGGCTGGGGGCACCTCCCGGCCGGAGGCTGGGGGAGGGAATTGTCAGACAGGCCCTGGCGGCCGGCCTCGTCACCCTGCGACCGGTTCCCAGTTAGCTTAATTAGTTATAGCATTACACTCTACTGACTCATTGATGGATTGCGGCGGTGCGGACATGACTGATCCGGCGGATCTGGTGGTGACCTCCCACGGGGCGGTCCGGCTGATCGAGCTGAACCGGCCGGACCAGCTCAACTCGATGAGCGAGGAGCTGCACTCCGGTCTCGCGTCGGTGTGGGACACACTCGCCGACGACCCGGAAGCACGAGTGGTCGTACTCACCGGTCGCGGGCGGGCGTTCAGCGCCGGGGGCAACTTCGACATCATGACCCGGGTCCAGCGCGACCGGGCCTTCCGGGAGCGGAACGTCGAAGAGGCCAGGCGGATCATCACCGGCCTGGTCCGCTGCCCTCTGCCGGTGATCGCGGCGGTCAACGGGCCCGCCGTGGGCCTCGGCTGCAGCCTGGCCCTGCTGAGCGACCTCGTACTGATCGCCGACGACGCCTACATCAGCGACCCGCACGTCCAGGTCGGGCTGGTCGCGGGCGACGGCGGGGCACTCGTCCTGCCCCTGCTGGTCGGTCTGACCCGGGCGAAGGAACTGCTGTTCCTCGGCGACCGGGTGGGGGCCGACGAGGCCGTCCGGCTGGGCATCGCCAACCGTGTCGTACCGAAGGACAAGGTGCTGGACGAGGCCATGGACCTGGCGAGGCGGGTTGCCGCCCTGCCCGCGCGGGCTCTGCGCGAGACCAAGCGGGCGGTGAACCTCCACCTGGAGCAGGCCATGAACTCCGTGCTGGAACCTGCCCTGCTCGCCGAGCGGGACACCATGCACGACCCGGACCACATCGCCGTCGTCGAGAAGATCATCGCGTCGCGCGGCGGTCGCCGGACCGTCGAGAAGGGCTGAGGGGCATGGACTTCGCGTTCAGCGAGGAGCAGGAGGAACTGCGACGCACAGTGCGGGCGTTCCTCGCGGACACCTCCCCCGAGACCGAGACGCGGCGTCTGATGGAGACCCCGGAGGGCTTCGACCGGGCACTGTGGCGCCGGATGGGAACGGAGCTCGGACTCCAGGGGCTTGCCGTCCCCGAGGAGTACGGCGGTGCGGGGTGCGGGCCGGTCGAAGTCGGCGTGGTGATGGAGGAGTTGGGGCGGGCGCTGCTGTGCGCGCCGTTCCTGGCCTCGGCCGTGCTCGCGACCACGACTCTGCTGCGCTGCGACGACGAGGACGCCCGCAAGCGACTGCTTCCTGGCCTGGCCTCGGGCGAGCTGGTCGGGACGCTGGCCCTGACCGAGGGCTCTCCCCCAGGCCCTGGCGGCCCGGGAGGTGCCCCCACCCGCTGGGACGCCGAGGGGATCCGGCTCACCGCCCGCGAGGCGGCGGGGAGTTGGCTCCTGAACGGGCACAAGATGTTCGTGCTCGACGGCGCCGCCGCCGATGTCGTCCTCACCGTGGCCCGTACCGGCGAAGGCATCGGCGTGTTCTGGGTGGACGGCGTCGCGGCCGGGCTGACCCGTGAGCCCCTGCCCACGATGGACCCCACCCGCAGACAGGCACGTCTCGACTACCACGACGTACCGGCGACGCGGCTCCGTACGAGCAGGGGCGACGGCTGGGACCTGGTGTCGGAGGTGCTCGACCGGGCCGCGGTGACACTCGCCGCCGAGCAGGTCGGAGTGGCGTCCCGCGCGCTCGGCATGGCGGTGGAGTACGCCAAGGTGCGGCACCAGTTCGGGCGGCCCATCGGCTCCTTCCAGGCCATCAAGCACCTCTTGGCGGACGTCCTGCTGGAGGTGGAGTCGGCCCGCGCCGCCGCGCACTACGCGCTGCTCGCGGCCGAGAACGAGGACCCGGAACTGCCCGCCGTGGCAAGCCTGGCCAAGGCGTTCTGCTCCGACGCCTGTCTGCGGGCGACGGAGCAGAACATCCAGGTCCACGGGGGCATCGGCTTCACGTGGGAACACCCGGCCCACCTGTATCTGAAGCGGGCCAAGACATCACAACTGCTGTTCGGCGATCCGGCGTACCACCGGGAACTGCTCGTGCAGCGCATCGGCATGGACAGCAGCCCGAACGCGGTCGGAGGAGCGGAATGAAGGTCGACGGGAAGCTCAATGTGTGGCGCACCGCCGAGGTGGTCGAGGAGGCCCGGCACCATGAGAAGGCCGGCTATGACGGACTGTGGGGCTCGGAGTCCAAGCACGACCCCTTCCTGCCGCTGCTGCTGGCGGCCGAGCACACCGACCGGCTCGAGGTGGGTACGGCCATCGCGGTGGCCTTCGCCCGCTCGCCCATGCAACTCGCTTACACCGCCCACGACTTGCAGACCTATTCCGGCGGGCGCTTCGTGCTGGGCCTCGGCAGCCAGATCAAGCCGCACATCGAGCGGCGTTTCGCCATGCCGTGGAGCCGGCCCGCGGCTCGTATGCGGGAGTACGTGAGCGCGCTGCGCGCCATCTGGGCCGCCTGGAACGAGGGCGAGAAGCTCGATTTCCGCGGCGACTTCTACACGCACACGCTGATGTCCCCGTTCTTCTCTCCCCCGCCCGCTCCCGGTGGTGCGCCCCAGGTCTTCGTGGCCGCCGTCGGGGAGGCGATGACCCGGGTGGCGGGCGAGGTGGCGGACGGCCTCCTCGCGCACGGCTTCACCACCGAGCGGTATCTGCGGGAGGTCACTCTGCCGACCGTCGAGACCGGGCTGGCGAAGTCGGGCCGTACGCGCGGCGACTTCTCCGTCTCCCATCTGCTGCTGACCGCGACCGGCCGGACCGAGGAGGAGCTGGCCCGCGCGGTGGACGGCACCCGGCGCCAGATCGCGTTCTACGGCAGCACCCCCGCCTACCGCGGTGTCCTGGAGCTGCACGGCTGGGGCGAACTCGGCGACGAGCTCAACGCGTTGTCGAAGTCGGACCGCGCCGACAAGTGGGAGGCGATGGGCGGGCTCGTCGACGACGACGTACTGCACACCTTCGCGGTGGTGGCGGAGCCGCAGCGCGTGGCGGGCGAGATCCGCCGCCGGTACGGGTCGCTGGTGGACCGGGTGTCCTTCTACACCGCGTACGAGATCGACGCCGAGGTGTGGGAGCCGATCGTGCAGGAACTGCACGGCAGCTGACGGCCGCACTGTCAGTCGTCAGCCGCCGTCGCTCAGCCGAGCAGGTCCAGGACCGTCGTCATGGACCTGCTCTGCAGCAGGTAGTCCTCGGCCTCCTGAAGGTGGACGCGCCACAGCTCCTCGGCGGCCTCGGCCCGGCGGGCGGCCACCAGCTCGACGAGCGCGCCATGGGCGCGAAAGCCGCGGCGATTGGCCCGTACGTTCTCGGGGCTGCCGGCGTCGAGGTCGACGTGGGACCAGTTCGCCTGGTCGATGATGTGCCGGACCATGCCGTTGAGGACGCTCAGCGTCTCGTTGCCCGCGAGTTCGACGACAAGCGCGTGGAACTCCATGTGGGCGCGGATGAAGGCGGACGGATCGTCCATCAGCGCCTCGGCCTCGGTGACGGCGGCCCGCAGTCGCTCCAGGTCCTCGTCCGTGCGCCGCTCGGCGAGCAGCCCGGCGCACGGCGCCTCGATGACCGTACGGGCGTCGTAGACGTCCTTGAGGGTCGTGCCCCGGTATTCGAGGACCACCCCGGCGTAGCGGGCGGCGACGGTGCCCTCCGGGATCTGCACGCGCGCCCCGCCCCTGGCTCCCCTGCGCACGCTGATCAGCGACTCCGACTCCAGTACCCGGAAAGCCTCGCGCAGTGTCGGCCTGGAGACGGCGAACTCCTCCATCAGCGCCGTCTCGGCCGGCAGCGCCTCCCCCTCGGTCAGCTCCCCGCGCACGATCTTCCGGCGCAGTTGTGCCGCCACCAGCTCGGCCATCTTGGGAACCCGTACCGGCGTGTTCGTCACCGCGCCCACCTCCACGCTCATTCGGTTGTCAGTCGCTCGTGTCTCGTGTCCGGCACGAAGTACGGGAGTGCGATCTCGTCCGTGTAGGGCCGGAAGTCCACGCGTACGCGCATGCCGATGACGACGTTGTCCGGATCGCCGGCGTCGACGTGCGAGAGCAGGGTGGCGCCGTCGTCGAGGTCGATCACGGCGAGCGCGAAGGGTGTGTCGAAGCCGGGGCCGGGCGCCCGGTGGACGACGGTCACCGAGTAGACGGTCCCGCGGCCCGTACTGGGCACGTACCGCCAGTCCCGGGACATGCAGCCGGGGCAGGCGGGTTCGGGCACGAAGAAGCGCAGGCCGCAGCTCGTGCAACAGGGTACGACCAGGTCTCCGCGCCCGGCCGCGTCCCAGAAGGGCCGGGACAGCGGGGTGGGGACGGGTACGGGCCGGCTCATCGGGTCCTCCCCAGCACGCTCATCTCGTAGTGCTGCGCCCCGGATCCGGCGTTGCCGACGACCGCCAGCTCCGCGCCCTCGACCTGGTGCACCGCGCTGCCGCGCAACTGTCGTACGGCTTCGACGACCTTGAGTGTCATCTGCTGTGTCCCGTTCCAGGCGTATGCCAGGCAGCCGCCGTCCGGATTGACGGGATGCTTGCCGCCGACGGCGATGGCGCCACTGGCTGCCAGCGGTCCGCCCTCCCCTTCCCCGCACAGGCCGAGGATCTCCAACTGCCTGATGATCTCGAAGGAGTTGGGGTCGTAGAGGGAGAACACGTCCACGTCGTGCGGGCCGATGCCGGCCATCGTGTAGGCGCGGGCGGCGGCGTCGCGGCCGAGCTGCCCGACTTCCCGGTGCAGCGCCGGATTGGCGTACGCGGCCTGGTGGTACTCCATGCCTCCGCCGAGCACGGCGACGGGTGGGTGGGCCAGGTCGCGGGCCCGTTCGGCGGTGGTCACCACGAGTGCGGCGCCGCCTTCGCCGACGATGCAGCAGTCCAGCAGGTGGAAGGGTGTGGCGACCATGCGGGAGGCGAGCACGTCGTCGGCGGTGTACGGGCCGCGGCCGTACATCATCGCCTCGGGGTTGGTCGTGCCGTTGTTGCGGACCGTCGCCGCGACCTCGGCCAACTGGCGGGCCGTGGTCCCGTATTCGTGCATGTGCCGTGCCGCGACCAGCGCGAACTGTGCGACCACGTAGCTGCCCCACACGTCGGCGAACTCCAGCGGTACACCGGCCCCGACGGGACCTGCCCCGCGTGCGACCAGTTTGCAGCCGCCGACCACGACGGTGTCCGCGAGTCCGGCCCGTACGGCCGCCGCCGCTTTCAGCAGGCCCCGGGAGCCCGCGTTGTCGAGCATCGAGTCGCTGGTCCAGCGCAGGTCCCGGCCGAGCATGCGGGCCCATGAGCTGCCCTCGCCGGGTACGCCGCCGGGGCCGGGCCAGTCGACCTGGGCGCCGTCGACGTCCGCCGGGGTCAGCCCGGCGTCGGCGATCGCGCCGGACACGGCTTCGAGGGCGAGGTCCATGGCGTCACGGTCGGGGAGGGTCAGCGCCTGTTCGGTGGCGTGGACGCCGACCACTACGGGCTGGCGGTCGTTCACGGGGTCACCGTCCCGCGCCCAGCGTGTCGCCGCCGGGATAGCCGCCACCGCCGAACCGCTCGTCGAGTGCCTCGTAGTCCTTGGCGAAGTCCTTGGTGCGGGGCAGTGCCTCGACGAACTCCACCGTCTTCGGCTTCTTGTACGAGGCGATGCGCGACCGGCAGTGCTCGACGATGTCCGCCGACGTGACCGAGTCGGCGCCTTCCTGGAGCACCACGACGGCCTTGACGTCCTGGGCCCAGCGTTCGTTGGGCACGCCGATCACGGCGGCCTCCTTCACCGCGGGATGGGACTCGACGCAGTTCTCCACCTCGGCGGGGAAGATGTTCTCGGCCGCCGACTTGAGCATGCGGGTCGTCGTCCCGAGGAAGCTGATCGTGCCGTCGGGCTCACGCCGTCCGAGGTCGGTGGTGTGCCACCAGCCGAAGCGGAAGCGCTCCTCGTTGACCTCCGGGCGGTTCCAGTAGCCGAGGTGCACGAGGTCGCCGCGGACGCAGATCTCGCCGGCCTCGCCGATCGCGCACTCCTTGCCGGCGCTGTCCAGGATGCGTACGGCGCTGAAGGGTCCCGGTCGTCCCGCGTTGCCGGTGCCCGAGCCGCCATGGGCGCCGGTCACGGCGAACCCGGTCACCTCCGTCTGCCCATAGCCGCGGCCTTCGCCACCGCCGTTGCGGGTGAAGCGGCTCTGGTCGGTCGGCACGGTGCCCTGCCACAGGGGTGCGGCGACGCTGGCCCGCAGACGGGACAGATCGTGGCCTGCCTCGCGGTTCAGGGCGACGAGCTGCGCGATGGTCGGGGGCATCAGATACGCGTGGGTGCACTGCTCCGCCGCCAGCAACGGGAGCAGTTCCTCGGCGATCACGCGGCGGACGATGACGTTCTTGCCGCCGTGGACGAAGGCCGGGACGCCCCAGAACTGGTAGTTGCCGATGTGGAACATCGGTCCGGCGCCGAGGAAGGCGGCCTCCCGGCCGATGTCGCCCATCCAGGCGCTGCTCGTGCCCATGGCGAGCAGGTTGCGGTGCGAGAGCATCGAGCCGGACTGCCGGCCGGTGATCGCGGCGGTGTAGATGACCAGGAGCGCGGAGTCCGGGTCGACGTCGGTGGACGGGTCCTCGGGTGATCCGGAGGCCAGGAAGGACTCGTAGGAATCGGGGCCCGCAGCGCTCTCGACGTCATGCCGCAGCCACAACGCCCGGTGGCCGCTGCCCAGTTCGGCTCGCGCCTTGCCGACCGTGTCGCCGATCTCCTCGTCCTGCCAGACGACGACCTTGGGGTCGAAGTCCTCGACCGCGAACGCCATTTCGGGAGCTGCCCACCGCCAGTACCCGGGACAGACCATGGCGCCGGTCTTCGCCGCGGCGCCGAGCAGCTCCCAGATCCGGAAGGAGTTCTGTCCCAGCCACAGGATGCGGTCGCCCGGCCCGACCCCGGCATCCGTGAGGGCGTTGGCGAGCCGGTTGGTGCGCTCGTCCAACTCGGGCCAGGTCAGCCGGACTTCGCCGTCCACGAGGGCGACGCCGTCGGGGAAGGACCTTCGGTGCTCGCGGATGATGTCGCCGAGCGTCAGGCGGCGGGCGGAATGCATGCTCATGGCTCCAAAGGCTTCGGAAGGGGAGGGTCAGACGCGGCCGATGCCGACACCCTTGACGTTGATGAACTCCTCCAGGCCGGCCTTGCCGCCTTCCCGCCCGAACCCACTGAGGCCGACGCCTCCGAAAGGCGTGGCGGGCGAAGTGATGGGATTCGGCCCGGGGTTGACATAGACGGTGCCGGCCTTCAGACGCGGCACCAGGCGGTTGACGCGCGCGATGTCACGGGTCTGGATGTAGGCGGACAGGCCGTACTCGCTGTCGTTGGCCAGGGCGACGGCCTCGTCCTCGGTGTCGAACGGGGTGATGGCCAGGACCGGGCCGAAGATCTCCTGCCGGGCGAGGTCGCTGCGGTTGTCGACGTCCGCGAAGACCGTCGGGGACACGAAGTAGCCGTCGGAGTCGATACGTTCACCGCCGAACACGAGCCGGCCCGCACCTTCCTCGACGGCCTTGTCGATCACGCCCTGGACGCGGTCGCGGGCGGCCTCGCTGATGAGGGGGCCTATGTACGTCGTCGGGTCGAGCGGGTCACCGACGGGCAGGTGAGCCACGACCCCGGTGACACGCGCGACGACCTCGTCGTAGACCGGCCGCTCGACCAGCAGCCGGGTGGGCAGCGCGCAGCCCTGCCCGGAGTTGCTCATGGCGAAGGCCGCGCAGTACGGCACGACGGTGTCCAGGTCGGTGTCGGCGAAGAGCAGGTTGGCGGACTTGCCGCCCAGCTCGAACACGACGGGCTTGAGGCTCAGCGCCGCGTCGGCCATGATGCGGCGCGCGGTGGCGGGTCCGCCGGTGAAGGAGATCTTGTCGACCCCGGGGTGCGTCACCAGGGCGGCGCCCGCGTCACCGAGCCCGGTGACGACGTTGATCACACCGTCGGGGATGCCGGCCTCGCGGGCCAGGTCGGCGAAGAGCAGCGCCGAGAACGGCGTCGACTCGGCCGGTTTGATGACCACGGTGTTCCCGGCGGCGAGCGACGGCGGGACCTTCATCGCCAAGGAGAGCGCGGGCGAGTTCCAGGTGATGATGTGACCGATGACGCCGTACGGCTCGGCGATGGTGTACTCGACGTTCTCGTGCGGGCTGTAGGCCGCGCCGACCATGCCCTCGATCTTGTCGGCCCAGCCGGCGTAGTACTCGGTCCACTCGGCGACGTGCGGTCCGACGCTCGAAGCCCAACCGCCGATGCAGACGCCGTTCTCCAGCGGGCAGATCGCGGCGAAGTCGGCGATGTGGTCGCGGAGCAGCTGGGCGAAGCGGGTGAGCAGTCGGCGGCGCTCGGTGGGGCGCATGGTGCCCCACACCTCGAAGGCCTGGCGTGCGGCGGCCACGGCCCGGTCCACCTCGGCGGCACCCGCAAGGGGGATGTGCGCCTGGACCAGGCCGGTCGCCGGATTCCTGTGCTCGTAGAGGCCGCCACTGGTGTCGGTGATGTCCTTGCCGCCGATGACCAGCCGCGGCTGCGGCAGATCGTGCTCGGCTCTGTCCTGGTGCAGCTTCACATCGACCGTGACCACGGATGCCTCCTTGAAACCGTCCGGCGCCGTCCGCGCATCCAGGTTAAATAGCTAACCTATTTAGCCAAGGTAGTCAATGACTGAAGCAATGACTGGAGCACGTCCCGCCCCACGGGTTCACAGTCCGAGCGAGCGCCCGATGATCTCCTGCATGATCTCCGAGGTCCCGCCGAACACTCGCTGGACCCGGCTGTCCCGCCAGATGCGGGCGATCTCGTACTCGTTGACGTAGCCGTAGCCGCCGAAGAGCTGCATACAGCGGTCGATGACCTCCCAGCCGGTCTCCGAGGTCCAGTACTTGGCCGCGGCCGCCTCTTCGGGGGTCAGCTCACCCTGGAAGAGGGCCATGATGCAGCCGTCCACATAGACCCGGGCGACGCCCAGCTTGGCCTTGATGTCGGCGAGGGCGAAGCGGTTCGCCTGGAACTGCCCGATGGGCTGTCCGAACGCCGTACGGGTCTTGGCGTACTCCAGCGCCAGCCCGTAGGCCCGCTCCGCCGCGGCGAGCGAGGAGACGGCGATGGCCAGCCGCTCGGTCGGGAGGTTGCCCATCATGTGGTAGAAACCGCGACCCTCCTGCCCTATGAGGTTCTCGACGGGGACGCGGACGTCATGGAAGAACAGCTCGGCGGTGTCCTGGGCCTTCATCCCGACCTTGTCGAGCTTGCGCCCGCGCTCGAAGCCCTCGGTGTCGCGCTCGACGACGATCAGGCTGATGCCCTTGTGCCCGGCGTCCGGGTCGGTCTTGCAGGCGACGATGACCAGGTCGGCCAGGATGCCGTTGGTGATGAAGGTCTTGGACCCGTCGATGACCCATTCGTCGCCGTCCCTGCGGGCGGTGGTGCGGATGCCCTTGAGGTCGGACCCGGCGGCCGGCTCGGACAGCGCGAGCGCGCAGATGGTCTCGCCACTGACCACCCCGGGCAGCCAACGGGCCTTCTGTTCCGGGGTCGTCAGGTGCATCAGGTAGGGCGGAATGACGTCGTTCTGCAGCCCCAGCCCGATGCCGACCGAGCTGGTGGCCGCCATCTCCTCCGCCATGATGGCGTTGTAGCGGAAGTCCCAGATCCCCTGCCCGCCGTACTCCTCCGGGAACTGCCAGCCGATGAGCCCGGCCTTGCCCGCGGCCGCCCACGCGGCCCGGCCCACCTGGCCGTCCCGCTCCCACCGCTCGGCGTTCGGGGCGCATTCACGCAGGTAGAAGGTGCGGGCGGTATCCCGGAACAGCTCGTGTTCCGCGGTGAAGATCGTACGGCGCATGCTCGACTCCACTCAGGCATCTCGCTTATTTAGCTGAAGTAGTTATACGATAGCGCTGTATCGGTGGCTGGGCGAGGGAGGGCGCGTGAGCGTACGGGACAAGGTGGCACTCGTCACCGGAGCGGGCCGCGGCATCGGCGAGGCGATCGCCGACCGACTCGCCGCCCAGGGAGCCTCGGTCGCCGTCTGCGACCTGGACCAGGAGGCCGCTGTGAAGGTCGCGGCCCAACTCGCCGAACGGCATTCCGTCCGCGCGACGGGCGTCGGCGTGGACATCTCCGACAGCGTGGCCGTGCGCAAGGCCGTCGAACGGGTCACCGGCGAACTCGGCCCGGTGGACATCCTGGTCAACAACGCGGCCGTCGACGTCATCGGCCGCTTCGTCGACAGCGCCGAGGAGACCTGGGACCGGATCATCGCGGTCAATCTGCGGGGCACCCTCACCATGACCAGGGCCGTGCTCGACTCGATGACCGAGCGCGGCGGCGGCCGGGTCGTCCTCATCGCCTCGGACGCCGGCCGGGTCGGCTCGTCGGGCGAGGTGGTGTACTCCGCGACGAAGGGCGGGGTCATCGCCTTCGGCAAGGCGCTGGCCCGCGAGGTCGCCCGGCACGGCATCACCGTGAACAGCGTCTGTCCGGGGCCGACCGACACCGCGCTGCTCGGCCAGGTCGCCGAGTACAGCCAGAAGATGTACGACGCGACCGTGCGGGCGATCCCGCTGCGCCGCGTCGCCCGGCCCGCCGAGATCGCCGGAGTGGTGGCCTTCCTCGCGTCCGACGACGCCGCCTACATGACCGGGCAGACGCTCTCGGTCAGCGGCGGCCTCACGATGGTCTGAGGTGAGCACCGTGCTGAACGTCGAACTCCGCGACAGACTCGCCGTGTTGACCCTGGACCGGCCCGGACAGCTCAATGCCGTCGGCTCCGAGACCGTCGACCGGCTCGCACAGACACTGAACGACCTACGCGACAACGACGACGTACGCGCCCTGGTCCTGACGGGAGCGGGCCGCGCCTTCTCGGCCGGGGCCGACATCAGCGAGATCGAGTCGTTCACGGCACCCGGGCAGTTCCGCGCCTTCGTGGAGCGCCTGACCGGGGTGTACGCGCTTCTGGAGGAGTTTCCCAAGCCCTCGGTCGCGGCCGTCCACGGGTTCGCCTTCGGCGGCGGTCTCGAGCTGGCGCTCGCCTGCGACCTGCGGGTCGTGGAGCGGGGTGCGCGGCTCGGTCTGCCCGAGATGAAGCTCGGCGTTCTGCCGGGCGCGGGCGGCACCCAGCGGCTGCCGCGACTGCTGCCTCCCGCGATCGCCAAGCAGATGATCCTCACCGGCGAGCCGATCGACGCGGAACGGGCCTGGCAGCTCGGTCTGGTCAACGAACTGGCCGAGCGCGGCGGAGCACTCGCCGCCGCCGAAGCGCTGGCCGCCACGCTGACGGCCGGGGCACCGCTGGCGCTCGCGGCGGGCAAACGGCTGATCGACCACGGGCTCGGCATGGACCTGGAGACGGCGATCGCGTACGAGCGCGAGACCGTCTCCGTGCTGTTCTCCACCGAGGACCGGGCCGAGGGGCTCAAGGCTTTCCGCGAGCGCCGCCCCGGAGACTTCCGCGGCAGGTAGCGAGCGTCCCGGAGTTCACCCGACAGATCCCTGACTGATCCCGACTGATCCGAACCGGTGTGGAGGTGGTGGACCGTGCGGCCACTGGAGGGCATTACCGTCGTCGAGCTGGGCATGTGGGTGGCGGCACCTGCCGCTGCCACCATGCTCGCCGACTGGGGCGCCGACGTGGTGAAGGTGGAGGCTCCGACCGGTGACCCCAACCGGTACACCCTCCGGCACGTCGGTCAGGACATCGACAGCGCGCCCCCGTTCGAGACCGACAACCGCGGCAAACGCGGGATCGTCCTCGACCTGCGGTCGGACGAGGGCAAGGACGCGTTGGAGCGGCTCCTTGAGCGCGCCGACGTCTTCGTCACCAATCTCCGCCCCGGCGCGCTGGAACGCCTGGGCCTGGCACCGGACGAACTGCGCGCCCGCCATCCCCGCCTGGTCATCGGCACGTTGACGGGCTACGGCTGGGCAGGCGCCGAGCGCGACCGGGCCGGGTACGACGTCTCCGCCTTCTGGGCCCGGCCCGGCATCGCCGCCATGCTCAACCCGGCCGGGGAGCCGCCGCCCGGCATCCGGCCCGGCCTCGGCGACCGTACGGCCGCGTCCAACCTGGTGGCAGGTGTTCTCGCCGCGTTGCTGCGGCGAGGGCGTACGGGTGAGGGCGGTGTGGTCGACGTGTCGCTGCTCCGCTCCGGCACGTACGCAAACGGAAACGACCTGGCCCTGCAGAACTTCTTCGGCAAGCGCGGGCGTACCCGCCACCGCACCGAGCACGAGTCCCCGCTCTACAACTCCTACCAGGCCGCCGACGACCGCTGGTTCTGGCTGGTCGGTCTGGAGGGCAACCGGCACTGGCCCGGTGTCGTCAAGGCACTGGGCCGCGAGGACCTGGCGACGGACGAGCGGTTCGCGACGGGCAAGGCCCGGCGTGGCCACGTACGCGAACTGATCGCCGTGTTCGACGAGGAGTTCGCGCTCCGCCCGCTGGAGGAGTGGGCGGAGCGGTTCGACGCCGAGGGTGTGTGGTGGGCGCCCGTGCAGACCCTGGCGGAGGTGTCGGCCGATCCGCAGGCGGAGGCGGTCGGGGCGTTCGTCGAACAGCCGGGCATGGGTGACGCCCCGATGCTGCGGACGGTGGCGACACCCGTCGCCTTCTGGGGTGTCGACGACAAGCCACGCGGGGGCGCGCCGACGCTCGGCGAGCACACCGACGAAGTACTCCGCGAACTCAACTGACCCGACAGATCTGCTCAGGAGGTACGGCGTGGGCATCCTCGACGACAAGGTCGCCATCGTCACCGGCGGTGGGAGAGGGCTGGGCCGGGCGCACTGCCTGGCGCTCGCCGAGGCCGGCGCGACCGTGGTGGTGAACGATCTCGGCTCGGGCGTGCACGGCGAACGGACGGGCGACTCCCCCGCCGACGACGTCGTCGCCGAGGTCACCAAGCTCGGCGGCCGGGCGGTCGCCAACCACTCCTCGGTGACGGACTGGGCGGCGACCGAGACCATGGTCGCGGACACCGTCGCGGAGTTCGGCCGCCTCGACATCGTCGTGAACAACGCGGGGATCGTGCGCGACCGCATGCTGTTCTCGATGAGCGAGGCCGAGTTCGACTCGGTGATCGCAGTGCACCTCAAGGGCACCTTCGCGCTGACGCGGCACGCCTGCGCGTACTGGCGCGAGGCGTCGAAACGGGGTGAGCGTGTCGCCGGCCGCGTGATCAACACGACGTCCGGGACCGGCCTGTTCGGAAATCAGGGTCAGTCCAACTACGGCGCGGCGAAGGCCGGGATAGCCGGGCTCACCGTTCTCACCGCCCTGGAAATGCGCCGGTACGGCGTCACCGCGAACGCCGTGTCACCGATCGCGGCCACGCGGATGACGGACGGGCTGGACGTCGGTGCGTCCCTCCAGGCCGTCGACGGCTTCGATCCGCGCGATCCCGCCAACGCCTCCGGTGTCGTCGTCTACCTGGCCTCCGACACCTCGGCCTGGCTGACCGGCCAGGTCCTGCGCATCGAGGGCAACCGGCTGAACCGACTACAGGGCTGGACCGTCGCAGGCGTCCATCCCAGCCGGTCGGGCGAGGCACTCACGTACGACGAACTCGTCGACGCCGTACCGCAGTTGTACGGGGTCGCCCCCGCCGGCCGGGCCACCGGAGTGGGCCAGTGAAGGCCCGAGGCAGCAGGGGCGGCCACGACGTCGCCGCTCTCGTGCTGCGCGCGACGCTGGGCCCGATGCTCTTCGCGCACGGCTGGAACAAGGTCGCAGGGCCGGGCGGACTCAAGGGCACGACGGGCTGGTTCGAGGCGCTCGGCCTGAAGCCGCCCGAGGTGCACGCCCGGATGGCTGCCGGGACCGAGATGGCGGCGGGCGTGGGCATCACCCTGGGCGCGGCCAACCCTCTCCCGGCGGCGGCAGCGGTGGGTCTGATGGCCGTGGCGGCCCGGACCGACCACCGGGGCAAGGGTTTCTTCGTCTTCAAGGGCGGCTGGGAGTACGTCGGTGTCGTGGGCGGCACGGCCGTCGCGCTGGCGGCGCTGGGCAACGGCAGGTACTCGCTCGACGGGCTGCTGCGACGTCAACGCGCGGGTACGGGGCCCGCGTTGCTGGCGGCGGGAATCGGCACGGCGAGCGCGGCGGCGCTGCTGGCCGTGTGCTACCGGCCGGAGCGGAAGCCGGACGAGACACAAACAGATCACTGAGTACAACCAGGGCTATCAGGACTATCAGGGAGTCGACATGGACGCGGCTGACTTCAGCGCGGTGCTGTCCGAGGTCCGGCGCTTCGTCCGGGAACGCGTCGTGCCGCTTGAGGCGGAGATCGACGAGAAGGACGAGATGCCCGCGGACATCCGCGAGGCGGCCAAGAAGATGGGCCTGTTCGGCTTCGCGCTGCCCGAGGAGTACGGCGGGCTGGGTCTGTCGATGTACGAGGAGGCCCAGCTCATGTTCGAGCTCGGCTACACGACTCCGTCACTGCGGTCGATGTTCGGGACGAACAACGGCATCGCGGGTCATGTCCTCATGGTCGGCGGCACGGAGAAGCAGAAGGCCGAGTGGCTGCCGAGGATCGCCTCCGGTGACGTACTGGCGTCGTTCGCGCTCACCGAGCCCGAGGCCGGGTCCGACCCGTCGACGCTGACCACACGCGCCCATCTGGAAGGCGACGAGTGGGTGATCAACGGTGCCAAGCGGTACATCACCAACGCCCCGCTCGCCGACGTCTTCATGGTCTTCGCCCGCACCGACCCCGACGCGCCACGCACCCGTGGGATCTCCACGTTCCTGGTCCCGGCCGGCACGCCGGGCCTCACCGTGGCTCCGAAGGACCACAAGATGGGCCAGTTCGGCGCCTGGACCGCCGACGTGTTCTTCGACGACGTACGGGTACCGGCCTCCGCGCTCGTCGGTGGCGAGGACGGCCTGAACCGGGGCTTCGGCACGGCGATGGGCTGCATCGCGCACGGCAGGGTGCACATCTCGGCGCTCTGCGTGGGCATGGCCGAGCGGCTGGTCCACGAGTCGGTCGAGTACGCCGGCACCCGCCGCCAGTCCGGCAGGCTGATCGGCTCCTTCCAACTGGTCCAGGGCCTGGTCGCCGACTCGATGACCGACTACTACGCCGGGCGCGCCACGGTCCTGGAGGCCGCCCGCGCCTTCGACGCCGGTACGGACACCAAGATCGGACCGTCCTGCACGAAGTACTTCGCCAGCGAGATGGTGTGGCGGGTCGCGGACCGGGCGGTGCAGATACACGGCGGCGCGGGCTATATGCGCGGAGTCGCCGTCGAGCGCTTCTACCGCGACGCGCGTCTCTTCCGTATCTACGAGGGCACGAGTCAGGTCCAGCAGGTGATCATCGCGAAGGCTCTGCTGGGAAAGGCGACACAAGGTTGAATCGAACACCAACTCACCATTTTCGCAAGGATGTTGGGATAGTCTCCCGCTGACCGACGTCAGTCGCGCACGCCGCGCTCGTCGCACATGTCACGCGAGAGACCGGGATCCCCCATGACTGACCTCCAGCTCAACCGGTCCGTCGCGCTCGCCTACGCGGCGGTCGGCATGGACCCGCCGGCCCCGGTCCCGCTCAGGAAGAACGATCCCGCACGGGTCGGCCCCTATGTGCTGATGTCACGGCTGGGCAGCGGCGGAATGGGCCGGGTCTATCTGGGCCGCGACACCGTCGGCGGGACGGGAATGGCCGCCGTCAAGGTGATCAGGCCCGAATACGCGGAGGATCCCCGGTTCCGCAAGCGCTTCGAGCGCGAGGTCGGCGCACTGGACCGCGTCCAGGGGGCACACATCGTACGGCTGCTGGGCAGTGGCTTCGACGAGGACCTGGTGTGGGTCGCCACCGAGTACGTCCCAGGGCCGACGCTCGACGAAGTCGTCACCGCGCGCGGGCCGGTCGACGCGACGGTGGCCTGGCGGCTGATGGCCGACATGGGGCGTGCGGTCGAAGCCATCTGGCGTGCGGGGATCGTCCACCGTGACCTCAAGCCGTCCAATGTGATCCTGGCGGCCGATGGCGCTCGCGTCATCGACTTCGGTGTCGTCCGGGCCACCGACGACACCTCGATCACCGCGACGGGCCAGAACGTGGGCACCCCCGCCTTCATGTCCCCGGAACAGGTCCGGGGCAACGAGGTGACGGCCGCCTCCGACGTCTTCGCGCTGGCCTCCGCCCTCGCCTACGCCGTCACCGGGCGGGCGCCGTTCGGCGAGGGGACGGGTGTCGACGTCCTGCACCGGGTGGCCTTCGAAGCGCCGCGGGAGGAAGTCCTCACCAAGGTGGCGGCCGTCGACGCGGACCTGGCCGAGTTCATCCGTGCCTGTCTGGACAAGGATCCTCTGAGCCGCCCATTACCGGAGGCGGTCTTCAGGACCGCCATCGGGCACCAACTGCCGGCTCCTGACGGGCAGCCGCTCCGGTCCGCCCCGAAGTGGGCACCCCTGGGCGACGGACGGCCCGCCGCCCTCGCCGCGGCGCCGCCCGTGGACCCGTCCACCGGCTCCGTCGCGTCCGTCGCCCCTGCCGCGCCGATGCCCGGGAGGCGCAGAAGGCCGACGCCCGGAAGGCGCAGAAAACTGATGGCGGGCGCCGCTGCCATGGCGGGCGTCCTGGTCGCCGGGGGCATCACCGTCGCCCTTCTGCGGCAGGGCGACACCGCACCCTCGGCCGGCACCGGGCCGCAGGCGTCGTCGGCCGTGACGGAGAAGGGGGCCTCGGTGCCCACCAGTTCGCAGAAGGCGCCGAAGGCCACTCCGTCGAAGACGGGCCTCGACCAGGCCGCGGAGAAGTCCCCCGGTGACGAGGGCTCACGGGATCCCGCGACGCTGGACATCCGAACCTCCCGCTGTCCCGCCGAGATCGCGTCGGGATCCCAGGGCGTCTGCGTCGAGGCACTGCAGATGCTTCTCGTGGGGCACGGCCTGCGCGTCACGATCGACGGACGGTTCGGGGAGGCGACCCTCACCGCGGTCAGGGCCCTCCAGAGCGAGGCCGGTATCACCGTCGACGGAAAGGTCGGCGAGGCGACCAAGAAGCTGCTGTACGGCAAGCCGCCCGGGCCGGTCAAGGCCGGCGCGGTCACCGTGACCCAGAGCGTCGACGGCGCGTCGGTCGCCCGGTGCCTCGACATCCGCGAGCCGGACGCACAGGTGTGGGGATGCCAGGGCACGGCCACCCAGAAGTGGGCGCTGTACCGGGTGTCCGGTCAGAGTTCCGAGTACGTCGTTGTCAACCAGGGCAGCCACCTCTGCCTGGACGCCGGCACGGTGGGCCGGAACGGCCAGCAGATCCGGGCCAGGAACTGCGACGGACAGAGCGCCCAGAGATGGCGGCTCGGTGGCGGCGGAACACTGGTCAGCGTCCCGGACGGCCTCTGCCTGGACGCGGAGGCCAACACCTCCGGCCAGGACGGTCAAAGGGTGCAGGGCTGGGGTTGCGCGGGCAGCATCAACCAGGTGTGGAACTGGTCCTGACGCAGCGCCGGTTCAGATGCCGAGCCGGTCGAGCAGCCGCTCGTGGTACACCGCCGGGCCGCCGAAGAGCAGCTGTGAGGACTTGGCCCGCCGGAAGTACAGGTGGGCCGGGTGCTCCCAGGTGAAGCCGATGCCGCCGTGGACCTGGATGTTCTCCATGGCCGCGAACATGTAGGCCCGTGAGCAGCAGGCGTGGGCGACGGCGGCGGCGACCGGGAAGTCGGGGGTTCCCTCGGCGGCCGACCGTGCCGCCTCGCGGGACGCGGCCTCGGCCAGCTCCACCTGCACGAGCATGTCCGCACACTTGTGCTTGACGGCCTGGAAGGAACCGATCGGCCGGCCGAACTGATGCCGCGTACGGGCGTAGTCGGCGCTCATTTCCAGACACCGGCGGGCCCCGCCCGCCTGCTCGGCGGCCAGCCCGACCGTGGCGATGTCCAGGACCCTGGCCATGACGCGCCCGCCCGCCCCGTCCGCGCCGACGAGGGCGGCCGGCACGGTGTCGAACGTCAGCCTGGCCATCGCCCGGGTGGCGTCCAGGGTCTCCATCGCCTCGGCTGCCACACCGGCGGAAGTCCGCTCCACCGCGAAGAGCGACGGACCGGCGACGGTACGAGCGACCACGAGGACCAGGTCGGCCGTCGTACCGTCGATCACGAAGGACTTGCGGCCGTTCAGCCGCCAGCCTCCGTCCCCGTCAGGTACCGCGCGGGCGGAGATCAGGGCGGGGTCCCAGGAGCCACCGTCCTCGGCGACAGCGAGGGCCGCGGTGGTCCGCCCGGCCGCGATGCCGGGGAGATGACGCGCACAGGCGCCCTTGTCGCCGGAGGCGAGCAAGGCCTGGGCCGCGAGCACGACCGTCGAGAAGAAGGGTGAGCAGAGCAGGGCGCGGCCCATCTCCTCCAGGACGACGCCGAGTTCGACCGGGCCGAAGCCGTCGCCGCCGTACTCCTCGGGGATCACCAGGCTCGGCAGCCGCAACTGGTCGGCCGCTTGGGCCCACACGTCGAGGTCGAAGCGCGGCTCACTCTCCATGAGCTTGCGGACCGCCTCCTCAGGAGACCTGGCTTCCAGGAACTGCCTTACGGAGGACCGGAGTTCCCTCAACTCGCTATCGTCGGCGCTCACGCGCGTGCCTCCTTCGGCAGACCGAGGACCCGTTCCGCGAGGATGTTCTTCATGATCTCCTCGGTGCCGCCGAGGATGCGCAACGCCGGGGTGGCCAGGAGGAGTTCGGACCAGGCGTACGTGCCCCACTTGCCGGTGTCGGCGACGAGCCGGGGTCCGAGGCAGTCCGCGACGAAGTGGGCGGCCCTGGTGAGATTCTGACCGTACATCAGCTTGGCGACGGACCTCTCCGGGCCAGGCGTGACGCCCGCCCGCAGCGTGCGCAGGGCGCGCGTGTTGAGGTGCTCGGTGGCCATGGCGTCCACGAGGAGTTCTGCGAGACGGGCGCGCAGGGCGCGGTCGTCCCAGGTCCAGGTGGCGCGCATCAGTGCCGAGAGCCGGTCCGGGGACAGGGCCGCGGCCACCGGTCCCGCACCCTCGCTGCCGACCGTCGCGCGCTCGTTCATCAGGGTGGTCAGGGCGACGGTCCAGCCGCCGTCGATCTCGCCGAGGCGGTGGTCCTCGGGGACGCGCACGTCGGTGAGGAAGACCTCGTTGAAGTCCGCGCCCCCGGTCATCTGCCTGAGCGGCCGGACCTCGACACCGGGGGCGTCCATGGGGACCAGGAAAGCCGTGATGCCGCGGTGCTTGGGCGCGTCCGGATTCGTACGGGTCAGTGCGAGGCCGATCTGGCTGTGCTGGGCGACCGACGTCCACACCTTCTGGCCGTTGAGCACCCAGTCCTCGCCGTCACGGACGGCCTTCGTCGCCACGCTCGCCAGGTCCGATCCCGCGCCGGGCTCACTGAACAGCTGGCAGGCGATGGCGTCCCCGCGGTACATCGCGGGCAACCAGCGGTCCTTGATGCGGGGTTGGGCGTGGGCGAGGATCGTCGGGCCGATCATGCCCAGGCCGATCACGCTCAGCGTGCCGGTGTCGGCGACGTCGTACTCGGACTCGATGGCGTCGTAGAGCAGGTCATGGACGGGGGTGAGGCCACGGCCGCCGTACTCGGGCGGGCCGGTGATCCAGCCGAAGCCGTTCTCGTGGCGGATCCGCTGCCAGTCCCTCGCCCGTTGCACGTGCTCCCGCTCCTCCTCCGGCGGGAGGCTGCTGAAGTACGCCATCGAGTCGTCGCCCTCGCCCCAGGTGAAGGCGGTGCGGTCGGGGGCCTTCGCCACGTGCGCGTCGAGGAAGCGGCGCACCTCGGCGGTGAAGTCCTGCATGTCATGTTCCATCGGGGGTCCCCTGCTGCTTTCAGGTGCTGCTTTCAGGTCGAGAGGATCGTGACCGCCGACACGCCCGGTGCGCCGTACAGGTGGGTGTAGCCGACGCGCGGTGTGCCGGGGATCTGCCGGGTGCCCGCCGTGCCGCGCAGTTGGAGCACGATCTCGTGGATCTGGCGCAGGCCGGAGGCCCCGATGGGCTCACCGTTGCCGAGCAGCCCGCCGTCCGTGTTGACCGGAAGCCGGCCACCGATCTCGGTGGCGCCCTCGGCGATGAGGCGTTCCTGTTCGCCGTCCTTGCAGAGGCCGTTCTCCGCCATGTGGATGATCTCGGACCCGGCGTCGGTGTCCTGGAGCTGAGCCACGTCGACGTCCTCGGGTCCGATGCCTGCCCGTTCGTACGCCTCGCGTGAGGCGTCGACCGTCGGGCTTTCCACCGGCTCTCCCACGGGGAACGACGGGCTCTGCACCTCGAAGGCACCGAGCCTGCGGCTGCGCAGGGAGGTGGACCGGATCCGTACGGGCGTGGAGGTGTACTTGTGGGCCTGGTCGGCGCGGCACAGCACGAGGGCCGCTGCGCCCTCGTCCGGGCCGCAGTACATGTACTGGCGGAGTGGGTGGTTGAGGACCGGGGAGGCGAGAACCTCCTCAGGTGTGAGGGGAGTTCGGCGCCAGGCCTTCTCGTTTCCGGCCGCGTTGCGGAAGTTCTTCGACGCCACGCGCGCGAGCGTCTCGTGGGAGATGCCGTGGTCGTGCATATAGCGGTTGATCTTCATGCCGAAGAAGTGGGTGGTGAGGAAGAGCCCGGTCTGTCCGTACCAGGGGGGGATGCCGGCGACGGAGGGGTCCGCGGCGAACGCGCCGCGCGGGTGTTTGTCCAGGCCGATGGCGATGGTCAGGTCGTGCTCGCCGGTCTCGATGGCCCGGGCTGCGAGGGCCACCGCCGTACCGGCCGTGGCACAGCCGTTGAACACGCCCCGCAGCGGAACGCCCGTGAGGCCCAGTTTGCCGACGATCGCGTCCGGGTTCGCGACCTCGAAGCTGCCGACGTAACCGCCCTGGATCTGCGGCCAGGTCACGCCCGCGTCGGCGAGCGCGAGCCGTACGGCGTCCGCACCCATGTCCATGGCGGGCTTGCCGGGAAACCGGCCGAAGGGGTGGAGCCCCACCCCGATGATGACGGCCTCGGTCATGACGCCTCCTCCTCGACCGGCTCTGCTTGGGCGGACTCCTCGACCGGGGCGAACGCGAACGTCATGACCTCCGTGCCGTCGTCCCGCACGGCATAGGGCACGAGCGTCAGCCGCATGTCCTGCCCGATCCGCAGCTTCTCCGGGTCGGGCTCGGTGAGACGGGCCTCGACCAGCAGCTCGCCGGCGAGTTCGACGTAACCGACCGCGTACGGCTCGAAGGTCTCGGGGCCGTCGTACGGCGGGGACGGCGGGCGGAAGTTCTGGGTCGTGTACGTCCACAGCGTCCCGCGGTCCGCGAGCAGCCGTATCTTCGACTCGTCGCTCGCGCACCGGACGCAGTCCGAGGCCGCCGGGAAACTCACCAGACCGCACGCCGTGCACTCGGAGCCGATGAGCCGGAGGGGTTCGGATGCGGAGGGCGGCCAGGTGAACAGGCCTTCGGTGACCGGCCGTTGCGTCGTCGTCATCTCACGCCCCGTTCCGGTTGCCGAGGGCGTCGGCGTTCGGAGCCGCCTTGGCCACCAGGTTCGGTACGACGGAGGACAGCTCCTCCGGAGTCCATCGAGTCTCGGCACTCGCACCGGGGCCGTTGACCCAGCCCTCCAGTACGGTGATCCGGTTGCCGACGACGCCGAACACCCGGCCGGTGACCTCGCGCGACGCCGCCGAGCCCAGCCACACCACGAGTGGGGAGATGGCCTCCGGGGTCAGGTCCTCGCTCTCGGCGGCCCGCTTCATCATCTCGATGTCCTCGGTCAGCCGGGTGAGCGCGGTGGGCGCGATGGCGTTCACCGTCACGCCGTAGCGGGCGAGTTCGGCCGCGGCGATGACGGTGAGGCTCGCGATGCCGGCCTTGGCCGAGCCGTAGTTCGACTGACCCGGGTTGCCGAAGATGCCGGACGGAGAGGTGGTGTTGATGACCCTGGCGTCGTTGTCGTGACCGGACTTGGCACGCCCCCGCCAGTACGCGGCCGCGTGGTGCAGGGTGGCGAAGCTGCCCTTGAGATGGACGGCGAGCACACTGTCCCAGTCCCGCTCCGTCATCGACACGATCATCCGGTCGCGGAGGATGCCGGCGTTGTTGACCAGCACGTCGAGGCCGCCGTAGGTGTCCACGGCCTGCTGGACGAGCCGGCCGGCGCCCTCCCAGGTGGAGATGTCGTCCGTGTTCGCCACCGCCTCGCCGCCGGCCGCGACGATTTCGTCGACCACGGTCTGCGCGGGCCCGGCCGAGGAGCCCCCTCCGTCGCGTGAACCGCCCAGGTCGTTGACCACGACCTTCGCGCCGTGCGCGGCGAACGCCAGGGCGTGTGCCCTGCCGATCCCGTTGCCGGCCCCGGTGACGACCACGACACGGCCGTAGACCACTCCTTCAGACATCCTCAACTCCTTGCTGAATACGACGCGTTGACATCGCCGAGCAGTACGCGCGGATCCTCGCTGCCGCAGGCGCACCTGCCCGTGGCGACGCGGCCCGCAATGCCGAGAGGTGTCTCGGGGAGCGGCGAGGCACGCCCCTCCCCCGCCGCGACGTACAGCTGTCCGTCCTCGCGCTCGCCGACCCGCCATTCGGCGCCGTTCACGTGTGCGCCGCACCGCTCGGGGCATTCCAGGGCGAGAGCCGGTCCCACGGCGGAGATCAGGCAGGCGGACACGCCCACCCCGCGGAGTATCGGCACGGCCGCGGGCCGGGCCAGTACGAGGGACGTCGAGCGGAACATCTCACCGAGATCGGCTGCTCCGGCGAGACCTTCCAGGGTCTCCGCCGACAGGCCGATCACCGCGTGCGGGTCCAGTTCGCGGTGGAAGACCGAGGTCCGGCGATGGTCCCAGCCCATCGCCTCCGCGATGCCGTAGGTCACCTTGAGCGACCGCAGTGCGCCGATCACCGCGTGACCCCAGAAGCCCTCGAAGCCGGAGGTGGTCAGCAGCGCCCGCTGCCCGGCGGTCAGTCCGTGCTCCCGCAGCCGTGCCGTGACCCATGCGGTGTCCCGGGCGAGTTCCGCCCAGGTCAGCTCCATGTCCCGCATGCCGTCGGCGGCGGGGAAGCGTACGAGGTAGGCCAGTTCGGGCCGGTCGAGTGTCCTGGCGCGGGCCAGGGTGTCGGCGCGCGCCATCAGCTCTTCACCACCCGGGGGAATTTGGCGACACTGGTCATGGTCTTCAACAGGTCCTCCTCGGTGCGCATGTCGAGCACCGGCTTGACTCCGGTCAGCTCACGCACGGCCTCGCCGAGCCGCCCTGCCAGGGCGTCGACATCCGCGGTGAGCCCCGGGTCGTAGCCGACGCGCAACCGCAGTTCGTCGACCTCGCGTCGGTCCCGGACGATCTGGAAAACCCCTGACGCCGTCTCCGGCTGATCCTCCACGGCCCGCCAGATGTCCCGCAGGACCACGGAACGCCCCTGGACCAGCGTCTCGTCACCGCGCCGCCCGGCCACCCACATCCGGGCGTGGGTCCGCCCGCAGCCGCAGCGGTCCCCCGAGAGGCGGACGAGGTCCTCGCTGCGGTAGCGGATCAACGGTGCGGCCCGGTTGTCCAGGTCGGTGGCGACCAGTTCGCCGAGGTCCGTCTCCGGGACGTCACGCCATCCGCCCTGTTCGTCGACCTCGACGCACTCCGCGAAGACGGTGTCCTCCCAGAGGTGGAAGCCGTCGTGCTCCCGGCACTCCCAGGCGGTGCCGGTGTCGGCCGCGCTGGTGTACTCGTAGACGTCGATACCCCAGTCGTCGCGGATCCGCTCGCGCATCTTCCGGCTGAGGGGCTGTCCGGCGCACGAGGCACCCTTCAGGGAGGAGAACGCCTCCTTGAGATCCGTCTTCTCGGCGAGGTGCTCCAGCTCCACCATCTGCGGATACATCATCTGCAGGTAGGCCGGCCGGTAGGTGCGCAGGGCGTCGACGACCTCGTTCATCTTCCCGAGCCAGGTGTCCACCTCGATCACCACGGCGCCGAGCGCCTGGTAGCCGGGGTCCATGAGGTTGCGGAAGGTGCCGGGCGGGCTGAGCACCCGGTCCCCGGGCCTGAGGCCGAGCTCCCAGAGGTCACGCACCTGTGCGGTCACCAGGGGCGGTGCGTCCTCCCAGATCTCGGCGAAGAACTCCGGGTCGCCGGTGGTGCCTGAGCTGGAGGAGACGGAGGTCAGCCCTTCGACCGGAACGCAGAGCAGACCGCCGAAGGGATCGCCGGTGCGCGCCCGGTGGGCGCGCACCATGTCCTTGGTGATGAACGGGATGCGCGCCCGGAAGTCGTCCAGGCAGCGGATGTCACGTGGGTGCACCCCGTGCTCGTCCCAGAGCTCTCGGTAGAAGGCGGAGTTGCCGTAGGCGTACTCGACGAGTTCCAGCACCCGTTCTTCCTGCCGGGCCCGCAGCTGGTCGCGGGGCATGGTCTCCACCTGTGGCTCGAAGTACCTGTCCCCGGTGTCCCTGTCACCGCCCATGGCGCCTCCTCGCGGCTCGGCTGCCCAGATCTTCCAGCTATCAGCACAATCAGTCAACCAATTCGACGGATTTTCGGGAGACTCTCGCGCTCCAGCGATCCATATAGTTAACTATTAGAACTCATTAGACCTTCGGGAGAGCACGGAGAGAGCACTGTGAAGATCGTTGTCTGCGTGAAGCACGTGCCCGACGCCACGGCGGACCGCACCTTCACCGAGGAAGGGAGGACCGACCGCGAGTCGGTCGACTCCCTGCTGTCCGAACTCGACGAGTACGCCGTCGAGCAGGCCCTGCGGATCGCCGAGTCGGACGTCGACGCCGAGATCAGCTACCTCACCGTCGGCCCCGACGACGCGAAGGACGCCCTGCGCAAGGCGCTCGCCATGGGCGGCGACTCGGCGACCCATGTGAGTGACGAGGACATCGAGGGCAGCGACGCGTTCGGGACCTCACTCGTGCTGGCCAGGGCGATCGAACGGCTCGGCTTCGACCTCGTCCTGTGCGGGATGGCCTCGACGGACGGCACCATGGGCGTCGTACCGGCGCTGCTGGCCGAACGGCTCGGAGTCCCCGCCGTCACCCACGTCGAGGAGCTGACGGTCGAGGACGGCACGGTCACCGGCCGCCGCGAGGGCGACTCCGCGACCGTCCGGGTCCAGGGCGCACTTCCCGCCGTCGTGTCGGTGACCGACCGCTCCGGCGACGCCCGCTACCCCTCCTTCAAGGGGATCATGGCCGCGAAGAAGAAGCCCCTGGAGACCCTCGACCTCGCCGATCTCGGCATCGACGCCGGGCAGGTGGGCCGGGCCGGTGCGCGGTCGGCCGTGGACAGCGCCACCAGGCGCCCGCCGCGCTCCAAGGGCGAGATCGTCGCCGACGACGGTTCGGGCGGCGTCGGGCTGGCCGCGTTCCTCACCGCCAAGAAGTTCGCCTGACCGCCGACAGCACCGCACCAGCAGCGGTCCCACCGCCCCGCCCCGGAACCGTTCCAACAGGAGGAGTACAGCACCGTGGCCGAGATCCTCGTACTCGTCGATCACACCGACGGCGTCGTACGCAAGCCGACCCTCGAACTACTCACCCTGGCACGCCGGTTGGGCGAACCGTCGGCCGTCTTCCTCGGGCGGGACGCGGACTCAGCGACCGAGGCGCTCGGCCGGTACGGCGCGCACAAGGTCTACGTCGTGGACGCCCCCGAGGTCGACGAACTCCTTGTCACTCCGGCCGTGGACGCGCTCACCCAGATCGCCGAGAACACCGGCCCGGCGGCGATCCTGCTGCCCTCGAACCCGGACGGCAAGGAGACCGCCGCTCGGGTCGCACTCCGCCTGGAGTCGGGGCTGATCACGGACGCCGTCGACATCGTCGCCGGTGAGGGTGACCCGGTGACCGAGCAGTCCGCGTTCGCGGCGACGTACCAGGTGACGGCCCATGTCACCCGGGGCATCCCGGTGATCACGGTCAAGCCGAACGCCGCGGCCCCCAAACCGGCCCCCGTCACACCCGAAACAGAGAAGTGGGACGTCACCTTCGGCCCCGCCTCCGCCGCCGCCAAGGTCCTGTCCCGCTCGCCGCGGGAGCGCGGCGACCGGCCCGAGCTGACCGAGGCCGACGTCGTGGTCTCCGGCGGCCGCGGTGTGAACGGCGCCGAGAACTTCGCGGTCATCGAGCGCGTCGCCGACACGCTGGGCGCGGCCGTCGGGGCGTCCCGCGCCGCCGTGGACGCGGGCTGGTATCCGCACAGCCACCAGGTCGGCCAGACGGGCACCCAGGTCTCCCCGCAGCTCTACCTCGCCGCCGGCATCTCGGGGGCGATCCAGCACCGCGCGGGCATGCAGACCTCCAAGACCATCGTCGCGGTCAACAAGGACCAGGACGCCCCCATCTTCGAGCTGGCCGACTACGGCGTCGTGGGCGACCTCTTCCAGGTGCTCCCGCAACTGGTGGAGGAGATCGAGCGGCGCCGAAGCTGATCTCCACCCCTTCCGGCCTTCCACCCGGAGGCCGATACGACTAAAATAGCTAACTGATTGCATCCATTGACCCGAAGGAGCGCCATGACGAAGATCTGGGTCAACTCGGGGGACTCCCACGTGATGGAACCCGACGACCTCTGGATCCGGGCGCTGCCGCCGCGCCTCGCCGACCGAGCGCCGCGCAGCGAACGCGGCGACAAGTACGAGGTGCTCTACATCGACGGCGAGCGCATCGACCGCCAGCTGAACGACTTCATGGACGCCATGCGACCGCAGGGCGCCCGGGACCTCGACGTCCGGCTCAAGGACCTGGACCAGGAGGGCGTCTGGGGCCAACTCGCCTTTCCCTCCATGGGGTTCTGGCTGTGCTCGATCACCGAGCGGGAGCTCGCGCGGGAGACCGTACGGGCCTGGAACGACTGGGCGCACTCGGAGGTCCTCGGGAAGCAGAAGCGCATCATCACCCCCGCCTGCGTCTCGACGACCAACGTCGAGGACGCGGTCGCCGAGGTCGAGCGGGTCGCGGAGATGGGCTTCCAGTCGGTCTTCCTGCCGTGCTCCACCCGGCCAGGTGAGGAGTACGCCCTCGACCTCTGGGAGCCGCTGTGGACCGCGGCCGAGCGGGCCGGTGTCGTACTCGGCTTCCACATCGGCACAGGTGGCGAGAACGTCGTCTTCCGCGGACCCGGAGGCGCCGTCGTCAACTACATGGAGACGACCTACCCGGGCATGCGCGTCGTCTCGCACATGGTCGCGGGCGGCGCCCTGGACCGTCACCCCGACCTCAGGATCCTCATCGCGGAGGGCGGCGCCGGCTGGGTACCGGCCATCGGCGACCGGATGGACGAGGCCTACCGCCAGCACGGCATGTTCGTACGGCCGAAGCTGAGCCGGCTGCCCAGCGAGATCATCAGGCAGCAGGTGTACGCCTCCTTCCAGCACGACAAGAGCTCGGTGGAGATCGTCGAGGCGACGGGCTACCGCAATGTGATGTGGGGCGACGACTACCCCCACCTGGAAGGCACGTACGGGCACACGCAGTCCACGCTGCACGAGCTGTTCGACGGTGTGTCCGAGGAGATCCGCGAGCGCGTCACCCGCGGCACCTTCAACGAACTGTTCCGTCTGCCCGAGCAGACTCCCCAGGAGGCGGCCGTCTGAGCGGCGTCGGCGACGCGAGGACCCCGGACGAAACAGTGAGCACTCCCCCGTATCCCGAGGACCTGGAAAAGCCCGCGTACCCCGAGGACCTGGAACAGCCCGGACTCGTCAGGACCGGGCGGTCGACCTTCGTCCGGCCCATCCGGCCGGAGGACGCCGACCGTCTGGTCGCCTTCGTCGGCGGCCTGTCGCGGGCGACCCTGGCCTACCGCTCGCTCGGCCCGGTGATCCGGGCGCGCGACGACGTGATCCGGCGCGGCGCGTACGTGGACTACCTCAACGAGCTGGCCCTTGTCGCGCTGGCCGGCGACGAGATCGCGGGCCTGGTGCGCTACGTCCGTGACACCGAGGACCCGGACCACGCGGAGGTCACCTTCACCATCCGGGACGACGACCAGAGCGAGGGCTTCGGCAGACTGCTTCTGGAGCACATCGCCGCTGCCGCCCGCGCCCGGGGCATCCGGGTGCTGAAGGCCGACGTCCTCGCCGACAACACCCGCATGATCAACGTGTTCCTCGGCTCCGGTTACCGGGTCGAGTCCGGGCCACCCGGCCAGATCGTCCACTTCGACATCGCCGTCGACCCGCAGGCCCAGGCGGTCGCCCGGGCCGAGCGCCGCGAGCACACGGCCGTACGACGCTCCCTGCGTCCCCTGCTCGAACCCCGGTCGGTCGCGGTGATCGGCGCCAACCGGCGCCCCCTGACGATCGGTCACGAGATCGTGGCCAACCTGCTGCGAGGCGGTTTTCGCGGCAGCGTCTTCCCCGTCAATCCGCGGGCCGAGCAGGTCGCGGGCGCCCGGGCGTACCCGAGCGTCCGGGAACTGCCCGAGCCGCCGGGTCTGGCGCTGATCGCCGTACGGGCCGAGGCGGTGCCCGAGGTCGTACGGGAGTGTGCGGCGGCCGGTGTCAAGGCGGTGGTCGTCGTCTCCACCGGCTTCGGGGAGACCGGTGCGGCCGGGCGGACGACCGAACTGGAACTGTCCCGGTTCGCCCGCGCCTCCGGGATGCGGCTGGTGGGCCCGAACTGCATGGGCGTGGTCAACACGACGCCCGCGGCGAGGCTGGCCGCGACCTTCTCGCCCGCCCTGCCCACGCCCGGCCGGGTGGCGATGTCCAGCCAGTCCGGGCCGCTGGGGCTCGCGGTGCTCGACTTCGCCCGGCGGCTGCGACTGGGCTTCTCCGGGTTCGTATCGGTGGGCCATGCCGTGGACGTGTCCACCAACGACCTGCTCCAGTGGTGGGAGGAGGACCCCGAGACCTCGGTGATCCTGCTGCACGTCGAGACCTTCGGCAATCCACGCCGGTTCGCCCGCATCGCCCGCCGGGTCGCGCCGCGCAAGCCGATCATCGCGGTCCACCCGGGTCACGCGCACACGACGGGTCAGGTGGACTCGGGAGGGCGAAGAGGCCCGGGACGTCGAGGGGATTCGGCGGGGCATGCGGACCCGACGGGTCCATCGGATTCGGCGGTGAGTTCGCTGTTCGCCCAGTCCGGCGTGATCCGTACACGCAGCCTCCAGGAGCTGTTCGACGCGGCGCTGCTGCTCGCCCACCAGCCTCCCCCGCCCGGCAACAGGGTCGCCGTGATCACCAACGCGGGCGGGCCCGCGGCACTGACCGTCGGCGCATGCGCGGCGAGCGGCCTGCGCGTGCCCCGGTTCGGCGAGCGCACCCGGGAGACGCTCCGCGCGGCCCTCGGCCCCGGGGCGGAGGTCGCCAACCCGGCCGACCTCACTCCCATGGCGACCGCCGCGCACTACCGGCAGGCACTCGACGCCGTACTGGCCGACGACGAGATCGACGCCGCCATAGTCCTGTTCATGCCTCCGCTGGCGGACAAGCCCGACGAGGTGGCGGCGGCGATCCTCGACGCGGCCGAGGCCGCGCCGTCGAAGCCTGTGGTGGCGAGTTTCCTGGGCGGCGCGGGCGTCGCCGATCTCCTTCACCGGGGCGAACTGGTCGTCCCCACCTACGCGTTCCCCGAGTCGGCGGCGGCCTCGCTCGGGCACGCGGCGGCCTACCAGGCGTGGCGGAGTACGCCCGCGGGTGTCGTCCCGGATCTCCCCGGAGTCGACGCCGACCGAGCCAGGTCGCTGCTCGCCGGATGTGCTCCCGGGCCCGTACCGGCGCGTATCGCCGCCGAGTTGCTGGACTCGTACGGGATCGCCGTGCGGGACACCGAACGAGGCTCCGGGCGAGCCACTGGGCTGGGCTCTGGGCTCGACGCGTTCCTCTCCGTCGGCGCCGACCCGGTGTTCGGCCCGGTGGTCGCCTTCGGCCTCACCGGGGACTACGCCGACCTGATGGCGGACGTCGCCCACCGGGTGACCCCGCTCAGCGACCGCGATGCCCGGGAGATGGTCCGCTCGCTGCGGGCGGCTCCGCTGCTGGACGGCAGGGTGGGCGGCCCCGGCGTGGACCTCGCGGCGTTGGAGGAGACCGTGCTGCGGATCTCCGCGATGGTCGAGGACCTGCCCGAGATCGAGGCGATGGAGCTGCGTCCGATACGGCTGCTGCCGCCCGGGGACGGGGTCGCCGTCACCCGCGCGACGATCCGGCTCGCTGACGAAACAAGGAAAGGTGGCCCCTCGTGAGGGTTGGCATCTACTTCGACATGCGCAATCCCCCGCCCTGGCGGCAGAGTTGGTCCCGGGTCTACGGATTCGCCCTGGAGATGTGCGAGGAGGCGGACCGGCTCGGCATCGACTCGGTCTGGTTCTCCGAACACCACGGCTTCGAGGACGGGTACCTCCCGCAGCCGCTCACCATGGCGGCCGCGGCCGCGGCCCGCACACGGCGGATCCGTCTCGGTACCGCGGTCATCCCCGCACCGCTGCACGCAGCCCCCGAGATCGCCGAACAGGCCGCGCTCGTGGACATCATCAGCGACGGCCGCCTGGACCTCGGACTCGGCACGGGCTATCGCGTGCCCGAATACCGCCTGTACGACGCCGACCTGACCAAGCGCTACTCCACGACCGACCAGCGGGTGCGGGAGATCCGCGGGCTGTGGGCCGAGTCCCTGGTCACCCCCGGGCCGGTCCAGGACCCGCTGCCGATCTGGCTCGGCTACCAGGGCCCGCAGGGCGCCCGCCGGGCAGGCAGGCTGGGCACCGGTCTGCTGTCGCTCAACCCCGCGCTGCTGGAGCCGTACCGGGAGGGACTCGCCGAGAGCGGCTACGACATGTCGGCGGGCCGGATGCAGGGTTCGTTCACCACGTTCGTCACCGAGGACCCGGAGGGCGACTGGCCGGTGGTCCGCAAGCATCTCTCCTACCAATGGGACAGCTACCGCCGGTACATGGTGGAGGGGACCGACCAGCCGGCCCCCCGTCCGATCAACCCCGAGAAGTGGCGGGAGACGGGGCTGAGCGCGACCGGCGTCGGCCAGTTCCTGTACGGCACACCGCAGGAGACCGCCGATGCCATCAAGGCGTACGTGGCGGGGTTGCCGGTCGAAGGGGTCTTCCTGTGGGCCTCGCTGGCCGGGATGCCCGAGGAGATGGTCGCCCGCCAAGTCCAGCTCATCGCCGGGAAGCTGCGCCCGCTGCTTGCCGATGTCTGACACGAGGAGTTCCGCCATGTCGACCACGGGAACCGGAAAGACCGGCGTGCCGACGCCGAACGGGCACTGGGCGGGGTCGGGCCTGTCGGAGCCGCCGCGTACCGCCGGGGGCGTGACCCTGTGCGGTGGGTGCCGCGCCGCCGGCTCCTGTCGACTCGGCGTGGAGCGCGAACGGCTCGACGAGGACGGTGTGGCGAGGTTCGAGCTGAGCTGTCCGCGTTCCCACGAGGGCGGCCCCGATGTCGCGCACGGCGGCTGGACGGCGGCCGTCCTGGACGACTGTCTCGGCCATCTCCCGTTGCTGCACGGCGTGATGAGCGTGACGGCCGAGCTGACGGTGAGCTTCGTGAAGCCGGTACCGGTGGAACGCCCCCTGGAGCTGCGGGTGTGGGCCGACCGGAGGGAGGGCTCACGCTGGTACATCGCGGGCGAGTTGACGCTGCCGCCGGGCGGAGCGGTACTGGCCCGCGCCGCCGGAATCTGGGTGACGCGCGACCACAGCCACTACGCACGGCACGCGCAGTGGCTGGCCGGACAACAGGGCGGAGACGCCGAGGACCGGTGAGATCGACCGGCCCTGCCGAGGACGCCGGGAGGGGTCGGTCAGTAGGACCGCAGGCCCATGCTGCGGGCGATCCCGTTTCGCTGGATCTGGCTGGTCCCGCCGGAGATCGTGGCGACGATCGACTCGCGGTAGCGGAAGCTCATCACGCTCTCGGTCGAGAAACCGTGCCCGGCGCAGACCTGCATCCCGAGCCGGGCGGCCGCCACGTACGTCTCCGAACCCTTCAGCTTCGCCATCGAGCCCTCACGGGTGCACGGCCTGCCCTGCGCGAGCAGCCAGGCGGCGCGGTACGCGAGCAGCCGGGCGGAGTCGATCTCGGTCTGCAGATCGGCCATCGCGTGGGCGAGCGCCTGGAAGTTGCCGATCGGACGGCCGAAGGCGTGCCGGGTGCGCGCGTACTCCAGCATCTCGTCCAGCGTGGCCTGCGCGGCGCCCAGGTACCCCCCGCTGATGATCACCTTCTCCAGTTCGATATTGGAGAGCATGACCTTCCAGCCCTCGTCGCGCGGCCCCACGAGGTTCTCCTTCGGTACGAGAGCGTCGTTGAAGAAGACCTCGTTGGTACCCAGGATGTGCCGGGCCAGCGTGGGTGTGCGGCGTACTTCGACGCCGTCGGTCGCGGGGTCGACGAGCAGCAGGCTGATGCCGCCGTGCTTGGGCTCGCGGGGTCCCGTGCGCACATAGGTCGCGATGGTCGTGTCGGGGAGCCCGCCGCCGGTGCACCATGCCTTCTGGCCGCGGACGAGGAAGTGGTCGCCGTGGTCCTCCGCGGTGGTGCGCAGCGCGGCGGCGTCGGAGCCGCTGTCCGGCTCGCTGAGGCCGACGGCGAGCCGGTGGCGTCCGGTCATGACCTGCTCGCGGATGAAGTCGCGCTGTGCCTCGTTGCCCCACCGGAAGACGGTGATTCCCGGGATGAGGACGCCGATGTAGCACATGGCGACGTCGAAACTGGCCCGCCCGAGTTCCTCGGCGATCAGGACGAGTTCGAGCGGTCCCCCGCCGTCGCCGCCCTCCTCCTCGCTGAACGGCAGCGAGAACCACCCGAGTTCAGTCATACCCCGGAACAACTCGGGCGGTACGACGCCCTCCTCGTCCCACTGCTTCGCCTTCTCGGCCGGGCACACATCGGCGACGAACTGCCGTGCCGTCGCGCGCAACATGTCCTGCTCGTCGGTCAGCCCGAAGTCCACGGCCACTCCTCGCCACCACTAGCCTATTCATCTATCTAATTATTCTATGTTAGCGGATAACCGGGAGGGTCCATAGATGACCGGCCCCGGAAGCTACGGGCCGCGGCCACGGCCACCGCCTACTGACAACCTCGCCCCCGCCCGCAAAGATCGCAGGCATGGCATTACACGCGAACCAGCCCCGCGCCCTGTCCTTCGACTCCGTCGCCGCGCAGTACGCCGCCACCCGCCCCGACTATCCGCCCGCCCTCTTCGACGCCGTGGAGGAGCTCGCCGGCCGACCACTGGCCGGCGCCGACGTGCTGGACTGCGGAGCCGGCACCGGTATCGCCACCCGGCTGCTGCGCGAGCGCGGGGCCCACGTCGTCGCGATGGAGCCGGGCGCCGGTATGGCCGCGGAGCTGCGACGGGCCGAGCCCGAGGTTCCGTTGGTGCGGGGCGAGGGGAACCGTCTGCCCTTCGCCGCCGGCAGTTTCGATGTGATCGCCTACGCGCAGGCCTGGCACTGGACCGACCCGGCCCGCTCCGCCCCCGAAGCGTTGCGCGTGCTGCGTCCCCACGGCGTACTGGCCCTGTGGTGGAACCAGGCCGACACCCGCGTCCCATGGGTCGCGGCGGAGGAGGACCGGCTCGCACCCTTCACCCGCGGCTTCCCGACGACGGTGGCCGAGCTGTTCGCCCCGTTCCCGGTCCGGGTGGACACCCGTGAGATCACCTGGTCGCGCCGGATCACCGTCGAGGAGCACATCCGCAACCTCGCCACGCACTCGCACTTCGTGGTCATGGACCCCACCGAGCGGGCCGAACTCCTCGGCGCGAACCGCACCGCGCTGGCGGGGCTCTTCCCCGACGGCGAGCTCAACGAGCCATACCGGTGCGGCCTGACCGTCGTACGCGCAGCAGCCACCGCTCAGGCCCGATCAGAGCCCGGAAGCCGGGGGCACGAGGGCAGCCACACACACGTTCACGTCCGCACCGCAAAGTAAGGTACGCCTAACTTCAAGATGATGTTCCATGTGCAACCACTCGCTGGACGCACGTACGTTGGGAGCCGGCCTTGCCGCACACGATCTTGCCGCACACGATCGACACCGCCGGGAACGGGCCGGACGCCGCGACCGAGGAGGGCTGGGTCGAGCTGACGTCGAGCACCGAGTTGCGTGAGCTGCTGGGCGAGCCCTGGCCCATAGTGATCGAGAAGGTTCACGACCAACTCACCGACAAGGACCGGGACATAGTGGCCGCTCGCCCTTCTGCCTGCTGGCCACGTCCGACGCGCGCGGCAACTGTGACGTCTCCCCGCGCGGGGACGCCCCCGGTTTCACGCACGTCATCGACCCCGGGACGCTCGCCCTGCCCGACCGGCCGGGGAACCGGCGGGGCGACAGCTTCCACAACATCCTCGACAACCCGCACGCCGGCCTGCTGTACCTGATACCCGGCAGCAAGGAGGTCCTGCGGGTCAACGGCAGGGCCCGCATCCTCACCGACGCCCCGTTCTTCGACGCCATGAAGCTGGACGATCAGCGCCCCACGCTGGCCCTGGTCCTGGAGATCGACGAGATCTACCTGCACTGCCCGCAGTCGCTGCGCCGCTCGGAAGTGTGGAATCCGGCGTCCTGGCAGACCGGCTGAACCAGTTCCCGACCACCCCCGTCAAGGCGAATTTAGGTTAGGCTAACCTTCATCGCGTGAGATCTGGTGAAGAAGCAGCCGACACCCCTCGTCTGCGCGGTCATGAGCTGTCGGCCACGGGTGTGACCGTGTCGTACGACGGCGTCGACGTCGTACACGACGCCGCGGTCGCGCTCCGGCCCGGCGAGGTGACCGCTCTGGTCGGTCCCAACGGCAGCGGCAAGTCGACGCTCCTGCGGACGATCGCCCGGTTGCAGCGGGGCCGTCACGCCACGCTCAGGATCGACGGCGACACAGACGGCCTCGCCCTGAGCGCCCGTGAGTTCTCGCGCCACGTCGCCCTGCTGACCCAGGGCCGCCCCACGCCCAGCGGACTGACCGTGCGGGACGTCGTCGAGTTCGGCCGCTACCCGTACCGGGGCCGCTTCGGCCGACCCGATCCGGACGCGTCGGCCGCGATCGACCGGGCGCTCGCCCTGACCGGTGTCACGGACCTCGCCGAGCGGGGCGCCGACCATCTGTCCGGCGGCCAGTTGCAGCGGGTGTGGCTCGCCAGTTGCCTCGCCCAGGAGACCGGCGTGCTGCTGCTCGACGAGCCGACGACCTATCTCGACCTGCGCTACCAGATCGAACTCCTCGACCTCATCCGCGACCTGGCGGACGACCACGGGATCGCCGTCGGAGTCGTCCTGCACGACCTCGACCAGGCGGCGGCCATCGCCGACCGCATCACGCTGCTCGAAGCGGGCCGGATCGTCGCCGACGGCCTGCCCGAGGACGTCCTCACACCGGAACGCCTGACCGCTGTCTACGGCATCCGGATAGACGTCGACACAGACCCCCTCACCGGCCGACTGCGCACCCGCCCGATCGGCCGCCACCACACACGGAACACTCGAACCGAAAGGCTCGGCACCACCTCATGAGACGCCTCCTGCTCACCGCGGCCGCCACCACCGCCGCCGCGCTCGCCCTTGCCGCCTGCGGCACCACCGAGCCCACCGCGGACAAGTCCGAGAAGAAGTCGGAGGCCATCACCCTCACCGACTCCACCGGCGCGAAGCTCAAGCTCGACGGCCCGGCCACGAAGGTCGTCGCCACCGAGTGGAACGAGGTCGAGAGCCTCATCACGCTCGGCGTCGACCCCGTGGGCGTCGCCGACGTCAAGGGCTACAAGACCTGGGACACCGCCGTCCCGCTCAAGAACGAGCCGAAGGACATCGGCACGCGCGGCGAGCCGAGCATGGACACCGTCGCCTCCCTCTCGCCCGACCTCATCGTGGCCTCCTCCGACCTGCCGCCCGCGGCCGTGAAGCAGCTGCGCAAGATCGCCCCGGTGCTGGGGATCAAGTCCGCCGACGCCTCGGACCAGGTCGGTCAGATGCTGGAGAACCTCGACCTCATCGCCAAGGCCACCGGCACCACCGACAAGGCCAAGTCGGCCCATACGAACTTCGAGGCCAAGGTCGCCGAGGGCAAGAAGGCCCTGACCGACGCCGGTCTCGACGGCACGGACTTCGCCTTCGCCGACGGTTACGTCACCTCCAACCAAGTCTCCCTGCGCCCGTACACCAGCGGCTCGCTCATCGGGGCCGTCAACGAGCAGATCGGCCTCAAGAACGCCTGGAAGATCAAGGGCGACGCCGCCTACGGCCTCGGTACCACCGACGTCGAGGGGCTCACCGCCCTGCCGAAGGACGTCCGGTTCGCCTACATAGGCAACGACGGCGACAAGGGCAGCACGCCCTTCACCGGCGCGCTGGCGAAGAACGCCGTATGGAAGTCCCTGCCGTTCGTGAAAGCCGACAAGGTGCACCGACTGCCCGACGGCATCTGGATGTTCGGCGGCCCCCAGTCGATGGAGGCGTACATCGACGCCGTCGTCGACGCGCTGACGAAGTAGACGACCCGGAAAGAAGCAGAAGCAGACGAAGTAGCGGAGCCATGGCCGTCACCACAACGCCCCCCGTCACCCGTCCGCCGACGGCCGCGTCCCGGACGGGCGCGGTCGCGGTGGCGGCCGGGCTCGTCCTCCTGGTCGCCGTCCTCGCCGTCGTCGACATCACCCAGGGCACCGCGGCCGTCGGACCGGCCGAGGTGTTCAAGGCCCTGACCGGGCAGGCCGATCCGTCCGACGCGTCGGTCGTGATCGCCTCCCGGCTGCCGCGGATGACCGCCGGCATCCTGGTCGGCGTCATCCTCGGCGTGGCGGGCGCCGTGCTGCAGGCCGTCAGCCGCAACGTGCTCGCCGCTCCCGACACCCTCGCAGTGAACGCCGGCTCGTACCTGGCGCTCGGGCTGGTCGGCGCCACCGGCGCCTCGCTCCCGCTGCTCGCCTCCTCCGGGGTCGCCTTCACCGGCGGGCTCCTGGCCGCGGCCGTCGTACTCGCCCTGTCCGGCCTCGGCACGGGAACCGTACGACTGGTCCTCGCCGGCACCGCGCTGGCGCTGGGCCTGACCTCCATGACGGAGAGCCTGCTCCTGCTGTTCCCCGAGCAGACCGAGGGCCTGTACCAGTGGAACCAGGGCAGCATCAGCCAGAACGGCTTCGACGGTGTCCTGCAGATGCTGCCCGTCGCCCTGGTCGGGCTCGTCGGCCTGCTGCTGACCGCCCGTCGGGTCGACGCACTCGCCCTCGGTGACGACGCCGCGCGCGGACTGGGCGTCCCGGTCCGGGCCACCCGCGTGACCGTGGTCGTACTGGCAACGCTGCTGTCCGCGGCGGCGGTCACACTGGCCGGGCCCATCGGCTTCGTCGGTCTGTGCGCACCGGCCCTGGTGCGTCCGCTCGCCCGCCGGTTCAGGGGTCTCGTCCGCACCCGTAAGAACCTGCCCGTGGCCGGTGTGGTCGGCGCGGGCCTGGTCCTCGGCTCGGACGTGCTGCTGCGGGCCCTGGTGCCCTCGGACACGGCCGTCGCCGTCCCCACCGGCGTCGTCACCAGCCTCATCGGCGCGGTGTTCCTGGTGGTGATGGCCCTGCGGCTGCGGGACACGTCCGGGGCCGAGGCACCGGACCGGTTGCGCATCCCCAGCCGGGCGGCGTTCCTGGTCACGCTGGCCGTACTTGTCGCCGTGGTCGTCGGCGTCACGATCGCCGGCGCGCTGCTGGGCGACAGCAAGCTTTTGCTCGGCGATGTCGTGAACTGGGCGCAGGGGCGGGCCGGTCAGACCGTGTCCTTCGTCCTCGACACCCGGATGCCCCGGGTGCTCGCGGCCCTGTGCGCGGGCGCGGCGCTCGCCCTGGCCGGCACGCTGGTGCAGGCCGTGACCCGCAACCCGCTCGCTGAGCCGGGAGTGCTGGGCGTCTCCGGCGGAGCCGCACTGGGCGCTGTACTCCTCGTCACGACCGTGCCCGTCGCCGGCACCTGGAGCGTCGCGGGAGCCGCGTTCGCGGGCGCCGCGATCACCTCCGTCATCGTCTTCGGGCTGGCCGCCCGGGGCGGCTACCAGCAGAACCGGCTGGTCCTCGTCGGCATCGGCATGGCCGCCGGTACGACGGCACTGGTCAGCCTGCTCATCGTGCTCACCGACCCGTTCAACGCCACCAAGGCGCTGACCTGGCTGTCCGGTTCGACGTACGGCCGGACCATGCCGGACGTCCTGCCCGTCGCGCTCGTGCTGGTGATGGGCCTTGTCGTCGCGGTCGCCCGGCGCACCGAGCTGGACCTCATCTCCCTGGACGCGGACACCCCGCGGCTCCTCGGCCTGCGGCTGTCCCCGGCCAGGCTCGGCTTCCTGGTGGTGAGCGTCCTGCTCAGCGCGACCGCCGTCGCCTCGGCCGGCACCATCGGCTTCGTGGGACTCGTGGCCCCGCACGCGGCACGTGCCCTCGTGGGCCGGCGGCACGTACGGGTCGTGCCGGTCGCCGTCCTCCTCGGCGCCGCGCTCGTCTGCACGGCCGACCTCCTCGGCCGGACGGTCATCGCCCCCGCCCAACTGGGCGCCGGCCTGATGACGGCGGTCATCGGCACGCCGTACTTCCTGTATCTGCTGGTACGGAGCCGACGCTAACCCCGCAGGACCGCGTACTCGCGGTCTCCGGTGCGGTGGGTGGGGCTGGGCAGCGTCCGGGCCTGCGTGAAAAGCTCACTCCGGGTGGAGCCGGACGATCACGGACGGCGGCCGCCGTACGAGACAGGCACGACGAGAGGTGGCGGCATGCGCATCGGACTGCTCGGTACTGGACCCTGGGCCGACATGGCTCACGCTCCCGCCCTGAGCGGGCATCGCGAACTGGACTTCGTGGGGGTGTGGGGCAGGAGCGCCGACGCGGCCAAGGCGCTGGCCGACCGTCATGGGACACGCGCGTACGAGGATGTCGACGCCCTCCTCGCCGAGGTGGACGCGGTTGCCATTGCCCTGCCTCCGTCCGTGCAGGCACCGCTCGCGGCGCGCGCCGCGCGGGCCAACTGCCATCTGCTGCTGGACAAGCCTCTCGCGGCGACCGTGGAGGAGGGGCGCGCCGTCGTCGAGGCGGTCGAGCAGGCCGGCGTGGCCTCGGTCGTCTTCTTCACCAGCCGCTTCCAGCCCGAGATCCAGGCCTGGATCGCCGATCAGGCCGCCACGGAGGGCTGGTTCACCGCACGGGCCGAGTGGCTCGGCGCCGTGTTCACCAGTGACAGCCCGTTCGCCGCGTCGCCGTGGCGGCAGGAGAAGGGCGGACTCTGGGATGTCGGCCCGCACGCCCTGTCCGTGCTGATGCCGGTGCTCGGCGACGTCGAGCGCGTGGCCGCCGCCGCCCGGGGCCCGAAGGACACCGTTCACCTGGTGCTCCACCACGTCAGCGGAGCGTCGAGCACGCTGACTCTCAGCCTGACGGCCCCGCCCGCGGCCGCCGGAGCCGCCGTCGAGCTGCGGGGCAAGGCCGGGGTGACCGTCCTTCCGGGGTCCGCCGAAGGGGCGGTCGAGGCTCTCACCCGGGCCGCCGACGCCCTCCTCGAAGCCGCCCGCACCGGTCGCCCGCATCCGTGCGACGCCGCGTTCGGCCTGCGGGTGACGGAGATCCTCACGGATGCGGAAGCACAGCTGGGCAGCGCTCCCCAGGTCCGCTGAGAGTACGACGGAACCGAATGCTCCGACGTGTGCCTAACTCCCGGCACACGCCGGGGCGTCCGCGTCGAGGGACAGCGGGCTGCCCTTGGGCACGAGGTAGGTGACGTACAACTCGACCGGCTCGGTCCCGAGGTTGCGCCCGACGTGGACGTGACGGGACCCGGCCGGCTCGATGAACGATGTGCCCGCCTGGCTGACCTCCACCGAGCAGTCCTGCAGCGTGCGGGTGAGTGTGCCCGACTTGACGACGGCGATGAGCTGGCCCGGGTGGTAGTGCCAGCCCGTCGTGCCGCCCGGCGCGATGGTGATGGACCGGACTATGACGTCCGTGCGCCCCTTGGCCTTGACCTTCAGTGTTCCGGCCGAGGTGCCCTGGGCGAGGATCGTGCCGGTGACCCCGCTGCCGGGAGTGGCGAGTGCGGACGTCGACCCGAAGACCAGGGCGACCGCGCAGCCGGTCATGACGAACGTTCTGCGGACCTTGCCCAGCCGAGACGTGCTGCTCACGGGGATCCTCCTCCGGATCGGCCAACTCGTCGGCCTTTCCGACGAGTTGGGCCCGACAGGCTCACTGCCCCCGCGTGTCGCCGTCCACACCCGGTGGCCCGGATCGCTCCGGGCCACTCGTGTGCCGACCGGGCCGCGTACGCTCGCGCCCCTCGCGTCACCCGGTCTCGGTGCGCTCCCGGATCTGCTCCGGGGTCAGGTACGCGTTCGTGTGCTCGAAGTCCCGCAGCTTCGCGGACGAACGGGACAGCAGTCCGGTGCCCACGAAGTCGTGGCCGGCCACTGTGTTCAGCGCCCAGTTGGTCGCCACCCGGACCTTCGCCACATTGGTGCGCAGCGCCGACCAGTGGTAGCCGCGGGCGACGACCTGGGCGGGCAGGCCGCGCAGCTCGACACCGAGCGGCTTGGACACGGCATCGGAGCCGCCGAGGTCGACGACGAGTCCCAGGTCCTTGTGGACATACGGCGTCATCGGCTGTCCGCGCAGGGACGCGATGACGTTGTCGGCGACGTGCTTGCCCTGGCGCATCGCGTGCTGAGCGGTGGGTGGGCAGATGGCGCCCTCCGTGTCCTTGGCCTCGTCCGGTACGGCGGCGGCGTCGCCGAGTGCGAATACGCCGTCGTGGCCGGGCAGGGACATCTCGGAGCTGACCGCGAGCCGCCCCTTGACCGTCTCGGCGCCCAGGGTGGCCATGAGGGGGCTCGCAGCGACTCCGGCGGTCCAGATCAGCGTATGGGTCGGGACCACCCGGCCGTCTGTGAAGGTGACCTCGTCCGGACCTGCCTTCGCGATGGAGACGCCCAGCGAGATGTCGATGCCCCGCCTGCGCAGGATCTCCTGGGCGCTGCGGCCCAGCTTGTCGCCCAGTTCGGGCATCAGCTTCGGCGCGATGTCGATCAGGTGCCACTTGATCAGCTTCGGGTCGAGCCTCGGGTAGCGCTTGACGGCCTGGTGCGTCAGAAGCTGGAGGCACGCGGCGGTCTCCGTACCGGCGTAGCCGCCGCCGACCACCACGAACTGAAGGCGCGCCGCCCGCTCGGTCTCGTCCTGGCTGGCGTCGGCGAGGTCGAGCTGTGAGATGACGTGGTCACGGAGGTACGCGGCCTCGGCGAGCGTCTTCATACCGCGGGCGTTGTCGGTGAGGCCCGGGATGTCGAAGGTGCGCGTGACACTGCCCGGTGCCAGCACGATGTGGTCGTACCGCTCGTTGACGATCTCGCCCGTGATCTTGCGGACGACACAGACCTTGGCCTTGAGGTCCACACCGATGGCACCACCGGGGATGATGCGGGTGCGGTACTTGCGGCTGCGGCGCAGGGACACGGCGATCGACTGCGGAGTCAGCACTCCTGAGGCGACCTGTGGGAGCAGGGGCAGATAGAGCTGGTAGGAGAACGGTGTCACCAGCGCCACGTCGGCCTCGTCGGATCCGAGCTTGCGCTCCAGGCGCCGGACGCATCCGACTCCCGCGAAGCCCGCTCCCACCACCAGGATCTTCGGTCGTACCACGATGTCCATCCCTTCACCGGCCGCGCACGTTCTGTCTTCCCACGGTCCCTCTGCCCCCTGAGTCCCTCCTTCGCACGTGGTGATCCTCCGATGAGGCGAGCGGACGGGCTCCTCGCGGGAGGTCCGTCAGTGCCCGTGCCCCTTGCTCAGGCTCCGCAGCACGGCACCCGCCATGGCCGCCTCGCCCTTGGCGTTGGGGTGGGCCGGGGCCGCGGGCGAGGCCGGTCGCAGCGGTTCGACCCAGCGGATGTCCGGGGCCTTGCACATGTCGTGTCCGATCGTGGGTCCGTATGTGTCAACGTATTCGGCCCCGTTCAACCGCGCCACCACGCGCATCATCAGGTTGAGGCGCTTGCCGGTGTCGCGCAGATAGGGGAAGTCCTTGGCCGCGAACGGCACCGAGGGGTAGCAGCCGCTGCCGTCGTCCGGCAGGAGAGCGGGGTACCCGACGACGAGCACGCGGGCGTGCGGCGCCCTGGCGTGCACGGCCCGCAGCACGCGGGTGATCTTGGGTGCCGTTTCGAGGATCCTCAGCGTCAGCTGATCGACCCCGGAAGACTTGAAGTGACGCCGGCACGGGTCCCCCGCGAGGTCCTGCGAACTCAGCTGGGCGCAGGTGCTGATGATGGAGCTGAACCCGATGTCGTTGCCGCCGATCTGGACGGTCACCAGGTCGGTGTCCCGCTGCAGCGCGTTGAGCTGCGGAGGGTTGGTCCCCTGTGCCTTCCACATCTGCTCGGTGGTGGCGCCGCCGCAGCTCACGTCCTTGAACGTGGACGTTCTGCGCTCCGCGGCGACGAGTGAGGGGTAGTTGTGGTCGGAGCGGGCACAGTTCGCGTCCACCTGCGTCGGGATCCCCGGCCCCGAGGTGTACGAGTCCCCGAGCGAGACGTAGTCCGTACCTCGGCCGTGGCCGCCACCGTGCGCCGCGACAGGTGCCGCGGACGCGACGACGAGGGCGCAGCCGCTGACCGCCGCTCCCACGGCGGTCGCCCGTCGGCGGTTCATTGCCGTGCTGCCGGACTGGGTGCGACGGTTCTTCAAGATTCCCCCCTGGGTCCGACACCGCGAGCCGGGCCGCCGACGGCGCGCCCTTGCACGGTGACTGAACTTGTATACCGGCCAGTTCGCCCCCAGGACAGAGGCGCGTAGGACGCAGGAGGAACGGGTTCACGCCGTGGATCCCCTTCGGCGTGACCACGAGGCCGCCGACGTCACGGGGCCGCCGACTCCGGAGGGGGGGTGGAGTCGGCGGCAGCTGAGTCGGCGGCGGCGGCAGCTGTCAGACGCCGAACTCCGTGGGTGACAGACCGAGGGCTGCGCAGGCGTCGCGAATGGCGAACTGCTCGGACTGGTCGAAGTGCCCGTCGGCACCCGCGACCACGATGCCCGTCTGGATGACCGCGCGGGCCTCCACCGGCTTCTTGGCGGCCTTGGCGATCTCCCGCAGCGCTTCGGCCTTGCCCACCTCGAAGTTGGCGATGAGCTGGTCCAGGTGCTTGTTGAAACGCTGGCGAAGCTGGTCCGCCGGGAAGTTCTGCAACACCTCGTTGGAGACGATCAGCTCCTCCACCCGCTGCCTCTCCGCCTGCTCCACATGTCCGTCGGCCGCGGCCACGAGCGCGCACATGGCCATGCTGGCGTCCCGGTAGGCGCCGCTCTTGAGCTCGGTCTTGACCGACGCGAGCTGGGACTTGAGCAGCCCGACCAGCTTGGCCTTGGAGCCACCGGAGGACGAACCGGGCGCATGGCCACCGCTCTGACCCTGCCCATACGGAGCCTGGCCTTGCCCATACGGAGCCTGGCCCTGCCCATAGGGGGCCTGGCCCTGGCCGTGAGGGGCCTGCCCCTGTCCCCCCGATCCCCTGCCGCTCTGGGACTGCTGGAGGTTCTTGGCCTGGTCCTTGAGCCGGTCCCACATCGCCACTACTGCCACCTCGGCTTCTGTTGCCTGTCCGGTACTGATCATCGGTCGCGCTGGTTCACGCCCCGCGACAAGTGAACGCTCTTCGCGGCCACCAGGGTTCCCAAATGGCAAAGGCAACGTAAAACAATCCTGGTCTCCGGCCTCTTTCACGGGCCGCGGAGGTCCGTGATGTGATGGCTTCGTGAGTCGTGCCGCAGAGGAGAGCAACCGTCGCATGCTTCGGGCACGGGATGCGATGGACCGTGGCTACGCGCAGCCGCTGGACGTCCCGGCCCTGGCCCGGATCGCCCATGTGTCCCAGGCGCACTTCACACGCACCTTCCGGGCCACGTTCGGCGAGACACCGCACCGCTATCTGCAGCGCCGCCGGGTCGAGCGGGCGATGTTCCTGTTGCGGGAGACCGACCGCAGCGTGACGGACATCTGCTTCCAGGTGGGCTTCGGCAGCCCGGGAACCTTCAGTCGCACGTTCCGCGACATCGTCGGCTTCTCGCCGAGGGCATACCGCCGGGCAGCGGTGACCGCGCCCGTGCCGACGTGTTTCACGATGGCGTGGACGCGTCCGAGCGGCTGACCGTCCGCACGAGCCGTACCGTCCCGTCGGCTGAGCAGTTTTGGATAAGTTTTCGTCCGGTCGGCTCGATAGCGTGATGCACATGTTCACCGCCATCACGCACTCGCAGATCTACGTCCTCGACCAGGACGAGGCCCTCGACTTCTACGTGGGCAAGCTCGACCTGGAGGTCAACACCGACGTGTCCCTGGGCTTCATGCGCTGGCTGACCGTCAACGTCCCCGGTCACCCCGACCGCCAGATCCTGCTGGAGAAGCCGGGCCCTCCGGCGCTGTCCGAGGAGACGGCGCAGCAGGTACGGGAGCTGCTGACCAAGGGGGCGATGGGCGGCCACCTCATCTTCACCACCGACGACTGCCGGAAGACGTACGAGAAGCTGCTGGCCCGGGGCGTCGAGTTCACCGAGGAACCCACCGAGCGTCCGTACGGAATCGACTGCGGGCTCCGCGACCCCTTCGGCAACAGCATCCGCTTCACCCAGCCGAAGGCGTAGGGCTCCTGACAGCGGTGTGGGCGCCCGGCCTGTGGCCGGACGCCCATACCCGTCAGGTCACGCCGGTGACGTCATGGCCCGGCCGAGATGCCGGGCGAAGAACCGGACCGCGCTGTCGGCCTCGAACCGTGGCAGTTCCTTGTGCGCGCCCGCGTTGGCGTGCAACGTCTTCTCCTTCGAGGCGAAGGCGTCGAACAGCGCGAGACCGGACTCGCGTGGGATGTGCTCGTCGTCCCACTGGAGCGCGTACTCGACCGGTACGGTGATCCGCCGCGCGTACTCGGCCAGGGCGTCGGGCCAGTGGAGGCCGAAGGACGCGGCGGTGATCCTGGATTCGACCGCCGTCAGCGGCACCCCGATCGCGGTGCCCATGTTCAGACCGAAGTAGCCGACCGGCCCGTCGGCGCCGATCTCCGGCAGTTCCTGGAGGGCGTCCAGGGTCGCCCGCCACTCCGGTAGGGCACGGTCCGCCAGGTGGGAGTTGTACCGGACGACGATCGGGCCGACCGGTTCGCCCGCCGCCATGGCTTGCCGCATCAGGGCGATCTCCTGCTCGTCATGAGCCGTGCGGGGCCGGCTGCCATGACCGGGCGCGTCGATGGCGACGACGTGGAAACCACAGCCGGCGACGAGGAGTTGTGCGCGGCCCGTCATCGCCGGCGCCTTCTTGTGCGTGCCGCCGCCGTGGCCCAGCAGCACCAGGGGCGCGCGATCGGAGCCGGAGGCGGGCGACCAGAGCACGCCGGGGATCTCACCTACGGTGAAGTCGCGTTCGCGGAGACCGTTCGACGATGTTTCCGCGGTGAATTGCACAGAATTCATGGGGGTGTTGCCTTTCGGGAGTGCCTTGTCGAGGCGCTCCCGGCGACACCTGTGTCAATCGCCCGACCGTGAAGGGAGGGGGAGCACCCACATGGATACAGCGTTCATGGGTCTCACCTCCTCGCTCGATGTCACGATCGAATGCAAGCTAGCAGTCCGGGCGTTGTCCCGCCCAGCCCTTTTCCTGGCCCTGAGGCCGCCTCGCCGTCAGGCCGTCGCCCGGGCCATGTTGCCGGAGCCGCGCAGGACCGGATCGCCCCGCAGCCGCAGGAACGCCAGGCCGAGGGCGAGGGCCTGGAGTATGCCGCACACCAGGATGGCGTGCTGGAGCGCCGACAACGGTGTCAGGGCAACCACGATTCCCGCGACCGGGAAGGGCAGCAGCAGGAGCAGGATGGTCAGAGAGAGGGTGCTTCCGAAGGCGGCCGGCGGTATGAGGAGGGAGCGCAGTGTGCGCAGTACGACCGTCAGGCCGCCGTCCGCGGCCATGAAGAGCGCCATGACCAGGACGTACGAGATGTAGGTGGGCGCCTGTGCCAGGGCGAGGCAAGCCGCGGACGCGACGGTGGAGCAGACCACGCCGACGCCCCACAGGCCCAGCCGGTTGAGCGCGAATCGGCAGGCCGCGACGGCGAGGAGGGTGGATGCCGCTGCCGCCGACCAGAGCGTGCCCACGGCTGCCGAGGTCAGCCCGAAGCGCTCGATCACGATGATCGGGCTGGCGGCCTGCAACAGCCCGAGCGCAAGGTTGGAGACGACCAGCCCGGCCACGAGCCAGCTCAGCACGGGCAGTGAAATCAGCGTGTGCCAGCCGGTCTTGAGCCCTGCTTCCCGTCGCACACCGTTCTTCGCCGAGCCGCGCAGTGGCGTCGGCGGGGTCTGCAGGGCGAGACAGGCCGCGAGGACGGACAACACTCCGAGGACGGCGAGCATATGGCTCGGCCCGGCGAGCAGGAGCACACCTCCCAGCGCGGGCCCGGTGAGCGTGGCGGTCTGGTCGATGCCGATCAGCACGGCCTGCACCTTGTGCGCCTGTCCTGCCGTTCGCCGGCTGACGATCGCGCCCACGGCTTCGTTGGCGATGAAACTGAACTGTGTCAGGGCACCTGTTCCGGCGGCCAGCGCCATCACGGTGACCGTTTCGGCCGTCCCGCTCGGAAGCATGAACAGGGCGACGCCTCCCGCCGCCACGAGCAGCGCCCGTGCCAGGGAGGCGAGGAAGAACACGATCGCGGCTCCACGCCGGTCGACCAGGTCGCCCGCCAGGCCGAAGGCCGCAACCCGCGGAAGCCATTCCAGCGCGAAGGCGAGACCCGTCAGAGAGGCCGACTTGGTCGTGGCCAGCACCAGGAGCGGCATGGCGTAGGTGCACATGGAGAAAGCGAGCGCGTCGAAGGCTCTGGGTGCGTATACCCGGCGGAGCAGGCTGCCTTGGGGAATGGCTGCGTGCCGACCGGCCGGTAGGCCCTCATAAATCGAGATGGTCACGGAGTGGGGTGCTTTCAGTCAGCGGTGGCATGACAAAGGGGAGGGGCCGACCCGGCGGCCCGTCGCATGAAGGACCCGGTCGAAGATTCTTGGCCTGAAGCCGGAAAGTATGTGCCGAAGCCGTTCCTGCAAGGCGGCGTCCGGCCCTCGGGGAGCTTCCGTCGTCGGCCGTGTCGAGCGGGAGGCTCCGCACTCGATCAGCAGGGCATCAGGGGTTGTTCGTACGCGGTACGCGGCCTTCGCACCGCCGTCCGCGCACCGTCGGCGCGGGCCCTTGAACGGCTGCGTAGCCTCGTCGGACATGCCTCTGGGATTCCCGTGACCGCGCACCGAGGGGATGCCGGTTGCCCCGCGCGTGCCGCTCCGCTCGGCGGCGGGTATGACTGTGACGGGGACGCTGTCCGTCCACGCCGGGGTGCGAGCTCTTGGGCACGCGGACTCCACTCGAGTGGGGGCAAGAGGGAAATCAGGCCTGCGGTATGAAGCGGCACGCCCGACAGTTGTGAAGTGACCTTGCCATAAGCCTTGTTGCGCAATCAACCACGGATTGCGCACGACTTTTCCGCGTCATGTCCGCACCGGTGCCCGGCCGCGGGCGTCAACTCCACTGCAGAGATGGACAGTTCGGGTCGTCCCGGACCGACCGCCCAGGGTCACGTACGAGGGCCTGGGAGCCTCTCAGGGCCAGGCAGGCCCTCGTACGCGCCGGTTCTTCGACGTTCTACGCGTAGAACGGCCCCGGGTAGGCCCACGTCGTCGTACCGAAGATCTCGGGGTCGTCGATCGACACCCGCACGTTGCTGACCTTGAGCCCGTACTGGATCGGGGTCATGCCGGCCGGGCAGTCGACGTCCACGATCGGGGTGAAGTTGACGAACCAGTTGGGCCCGTATTCGCCGTCAGGATAGTCCCGGAGCCGCTGCACGAGGTTGGCGGCGCCGCCCTCCACGTAGACCGGGGACAGGCGGCGCTGGTCCTGGTGCACGACGAAGGCGGTCGAGTGGTCGAAGCTGCCGTCAGGACGCAGACAGCCGAAGGTGCGGTCGGTGTCCGCATACGCGTCGAAGTATCCGGTACCCGCCAGTCCCGCCTTGTAGCCGGGCTGCTCGCGGACGTTGTGCAGCACCGTCCCGAGCTTGAAGCCACCACAGCCGGAGGACGGGTCGAACTGCCGGAAGTACAGCTGGCAGGTGTTCGGTTCGTTGTACGCGGCGTCCGGATCCGGAGTGTAGGGCTGGGGCACGACCGCCCCGTAGAACTTCATCGTCATGGAGACGCCGCCCGGAGTGGGCGCCGGGATGTCGACGACGGTGCCGGCCTGTGCGGCGCTCGGTCCGGTCAGGACGAGTCCTGTGGCCGCCAGCAGCGCGACGCCCAGTCGCGCCAGAATCCTGCGGATACCTGTCTTATGCATCTACTTGCTCCCCCTTGAGGCACATCGGTCAAGGCACGCTAACCGCGACTCAACACCCGCACCAGACAAACGACTTGAATCCACACAAGTGGAGGAATGGCCCGCAGAGGTCTGCCGTCCGGAGACATTCCGGCTGGCCCCCCGAGGTGACCGGGGGCTGCTCTCCCCACAGAGCCGGGGGACAGCCGCAGCGAAAATCCTCGGCCACGCTTCTAGCGTGAAGGTGCGTATCGATCACCTCGTCGCAGGAGCCGCACCGAATGGACCGGAACAACGCCCCACGCCGTACTGTGCTCGCGCTCGGCACCGCCGCAGCCGCCGCACCCTGGCTCGGCGCAGTCCCCGCCCGTGCCGACGCCTCGACCACGGGACGAGCCGCGGACACGGCACGCGCGGCGGCCACAGACCTGGACGAGCTCGGCATCGTCGAGCTTCGCCGTCGGATGGACGAAGGACGGCTCACCGCCGAACAGCTCACCCGCCACTATATGGAGCGCATCGAACGCGTCGACCCGCTCCTGCACGCGGTGATCGAGGTCAATCCCGACGCACTGCGAGAGGCCCGGCGCTTGGACTCCGAGCGAGACCGCCGTGGACCCCTGCACGGCATGCCCATCCTGCTCAAGGATCTGGTGGAGACCGCCGACCGGATGCACACGACGGCCGGATCGCTCGCCCTGCGGGGCCTGCGGCCGGCGACAGACGCCAGGGTCGCCGCCAGGCTGCGCGCGGCCGGCGCCGTCATCCTCGGCAAGACCAATCTCAGCGAGTGGGCCGGCGGGATGTCGCTCACCCACCACGCCGGCTGGAGCGCCCGCGGCGGCCAGACCCGTAACCCCTACAAACTGGACCGGTCGCCGAACGAGTCCAGTTCAGGAACCGCGGTCGCCGCCGCGGCCAACCTGTGCGTCGCCGGAATCGGTACGGAGACCAACGGCTCGATCATCGACCCGGCCTCGGCGAACTGCGTGGTCGGGGTGAAGCCGACCGTCGGACTGGTCGGGCGCGGCGGTGTGATCCCCGGTGTGCCGAGCCAGGACAGTGTCGGTCCGATCGCGCGTACGGTCCGGGACGCCGCGATCCTGCTCGGCACGCTCGTCGGGATCGACGACCGTGATCCGGCGACCGAGGCGAGCCGGGGCCACTTCCATCGTGACTACACCCGTTTCCTCGACGCCGACGGGCTGCGCGGGGCCCGCATCGGCGTACCGCGAGCGGTGTACTTCGGCTACAGCCACCACGCCGACGAGATCGCGGAGCGGGCGATCGCCACACTGCGCAAGGCCGGGGCGACGGTGGTCGACCCTGCCGACATCCCGACAGCCGAGCAGCTCGAGGACCTGCCCAGCTCGATGGTCGTCCAGGCGTACGAGATCAAGCGTGGACTCAACGCCTACCTGGCCGCCGCTCCCGGTGACCATCCGCGCAGCCTGGCGGAGCTGATCGCGTTCAACCGTGCGCACGCCGACCGCGAACTGCGCTACGTGCGGCAGGACGGCCTGGAGGCGGTGCACGAGCTGGACTTCACCGAACGCGAATACCGTGAGGCCCTGGCCACCAACCACCGGCTCTCACGCACCGAGGGGATCGACGCGGTGCTGCGGCGCTTCGACCTGGACGCCCTCGTCATGCCGACCACCGGACCACCGGCCAAGATCGACCTGATCCGCGGGGACAGCTACGGCGGCGGCTCGTCGACGCCTGCCGCGCTCGCCGGATACCCCGCGATCAGCGTCCCGGCCGGCTTCGCGTTCGGCCTGCCGGTCGGCCTGACCTTCATGGGTACGGCGTGGAGCGAGCCGGTTCTGCTCCGCCTCGCCCACGCCTACGAGCAGGCTTCCCGCGTCCGCCGGCCGCCGACGTACCGGGACGCCGATGTCGGTTTCTGACCCGACGGACGGGAACGACGCGTTGGCGGCGTAGCCGTGGTGGCCACTTGCCCAAGGGGACACCACGGCAGTCACGGTCGCGCGGTCTCCGACACCTTGATGGCGCCGACCGGGCAGGCCCGGGCCGCCTCGCGGAGCATCGGGTCGGCGCTGTTCTCCTGTCCGGGCAGGAGGGTACTGAAGCCGTCGTCGTCCTGAGTGAATACGGCCGGGGCGGACATCGCGCACTGGCCGGCGCCGATGCATACGTCCGTGTCGATGTCGATGTGCATGAGGAGACCCCCTACCAGGCCACGGGCAGATCCAGCATTCCCTGGATCGTGTCGCCCGGTTTGAAGCGGACCTCGTCCGGCGCCACGTCGAGCCGCAGCCCGGGCACCCGCTCGAACAGGGAACGCAGGGCGATCTCCATTTCGGCACGGGCGAGGTTCTGGCCGAGACACTGGTGGACGCCGAAGCCGAACGCCACGTGATGGCGGGTGGGGCGGTGCCAGTCGAGGGTGTCGGGTTCGGCGTAGACCTCCCCGTCGCGGTTGATGACCGAGGTCGCGAAGACCACGCCCTCGCCGGCGCGGATCGTCGTCCCGTCCACCTCGATGTCCTGCGTGGCCTGCCGCAGCAGTCCGTCCGCGATGGACAGCATCCGCATCAACTCGTCGACGGCCGCGGGCCACAGCGACGGGTCGGCCCGCAACTCCGCGAGCCGTTCGGGGTGTTGGAGCAGGGTGTACGTGCCCAGCGAGATCATGTTGGCGGTCGTCTCGTGGCCGGCGACCAACAGGATCGTGGCGAGCGCGACCGCCTCCTCGCGGTCCACCGCGCCCTCCCGCAACTGTTCGTGGACCAGGGCGTCGAGGACACCGTCGCCGCCGGGTGACTCGGACTTGCGGTCGATCAGCGCCCCGAGGTAGCCGTCGAGCTGGTCGCGCGCGTCCCGCACCTCGTCCAGGTCCCGGCCGCGCAGCAGCCGACGGGACTGCTCCTCGAAGAACTCGTGATCGGCGTACGGGACACCGAGCAGTTCGCAGATCACCGTCGAGGGGACGGGGAGCGCGAAGGCGTTCACCAACTCGGCGGGCGGGCCCTGCGCGAGCATCGCGTCGAGGCATTCGTCGACGATCCGCTGGATGGCCGGCCGCAACGCGGCGGCGCGCTTGAGAGTGAAGCTCGGGACCAGCATCCGCCGCTGGGCGTGGTGCTCGGGGTCGTCGACGTTCAGCAGGGCGGCCCGACGGTCGCGGAACGCCACGATGCGCGGCGAGGTGGCCGGATAGCCGGGGCGCATGCGGTCGGACGACAGGCGGGAATCGGCGAGCAGGCTGCGGGCCACGTCACGGCCGGTGACCAGCCAGACGGTCCGGCCGTCGTAGAGGGTCACGCGGGCGAGCGGTCGGGCGGCGCGCAGGGGGTCGTAGGCCGTGGGCGGCTGGAAGGGACAGGTGCGGTCCTGGGGGAAGGCGACGGGCGCCGAGAGCGGCCTCACGTCTGCCGTATCCGTCATGTCTGTCATCGAAGACCTCGCGGACGAAGGGTGCGTCGTACCGATCTTCATTAGATGCCGCGGGCATCTAATGAGGTGACATCGACTTCAGCCAGATCCGCGAAGGGGACAATCTGACCGGAATTAACCGCTCCGGTGTGCGAGTGAGGGAGGGTTTTCGGGCCGCCTGCCCGAACTCAGGAGTGTTGAGGGTTGGTCACCCGTGGTTGTGCGCCTGGCGGCGCTGTGCAGTATCGGCCTCGCCGTTGCCCCCTGCACCGCTTCGGTTCGGGCCGTCGGAGGACACGTACCGATCAGGCTGGAGAACAGCTGGGTAGCGGCACGGCAGCGGCACTCCCTGCCCCTGAAAGCCGCTCGTCGGTCTCTGGACGTGCGACTGAGCATGATCATCGACGTTGACCTCGCACACACGACATGCGCACAATCTGCGGACCCGCGACGGCCGTTGGCGAACAGGGAGGCCCAGCATGTGTGGAGATTGCGGTCACCGCGAGACCATCGCCGCGATCGCGCGAAATCCCGCGGCACCGGCCGACGTCCTGACCAGGCTGCTGTGCGAGGAAGCCGAGGCGGCACGAGGCACGATCGCCTACCGCGCTCTGCCGGACGACGTGGTCGATGCCATGGTCGCGCACCCCGACCGCAGGGTGCGGGCTCTGCTCACCGAGAACATCTCGGTACCGGCGGAACAACGCGCCAGGCTCGTGGACGATCCCGATCCATACGTCCGCCTCGGTCTGGCCATCGGACCCGACTGGTTCCGAGTCCCCACGCCGCCACTGCCCCTGTCCACCCAGCAGCGTCTGCTCGCCGATCCGGATCCGAAGGTCCGCCGAAACGCGGCCTTCTGCCACCACACGGCTCCGAGCCTGGTCGCCGGGCTCGCCGACCATCAGGAAGCGGACCTTCGCCGGGCGGCCTGCCGCGAGTGGGCCCTGCTCCCGGAGGACACCCGAAGCTGTCTGCTCGGCGACGCCGACGACTCAGTCCGCCAGGCGGCCATGATCGAGGCCTGCCGCGAAGACGCGACGTACACGGACCTGCTTCTGGACGCAGGAATCGACAGCCTCGACCGGTGGACAGTGATCCGTTGCGGCGCCATGAGCACCGCGACCGCCGAACGGCTCGCAGCCGGCGCCGATGCGGAGGACCGGCGAGAGCTGGCGGCCAACCTCAACGTTCCCATCGATATCGTCCGGGAGCTGGCGGACGACGACGAGCACAGGGTACGGCTGGCGGTATCGGTCCGCCCCGAACTGACGGAGTCGGAACGCGCCGCCGTCACCATCGGCCCGTCCGACCGGCTCCATCCCGTCGAATGGGTTCGCCTCTGCGCCGATCCCGATGTCCTGCGCCAATGCGCCAAGTCGGCCAACACTCTGCTACGGCGCAGCGCCACCTACAGCCCGCACCTGCCTGCCGACGCCATCGACCTGCTCTCGAAGGACGACGACCACCCCGTACGACTCCTGCTGTGCGAGAACCAGCCGACCGTCGACAGCGAGGTGGTGCTGCAGACCTATCTGGACTGCCAGGTCATCACCAAGGGCGCTCTGCAGGGCCACCCCAACTTCCCGCGCGCGGGCAACGGGCAACGTTTCGCCGACGACCCGGATCCAGCGAAGCGACGGCTGGTGGGGCTGGACCCCGAAGCACCCGTCGACGTTCTGGTCCGGTTGCTCGCCGACCCCGACGATCTTGTACGCGCCGTGGCAGCCGCACACCCCGCACTGCCGGTCGACCTCATCCTCGAAAGCTGCGGGAACCCGGAGACCTCCTCCTACGCCCTCAGCAACCCAGGCCTTCCCGCGGAAGTCATGCACCAATTCCTGGATGACGCGGGCATCCCCCGCTGACGCGGATCAATCGAGCGCGGGCCCCGTCGAGGACACCCGCAGCCGCATCACCACGCCACTCGCACCGCAGTCCGTCCGCTTCGGTCGATCCGTCGAACCCGGCACCTCCTCGCGACCGGAGGCCCACAGCCCTCGGCGGCACAGATTCACCACAGCCTCGACAGAGTGATTGACGCGCGCTGAACAGCGCTCTACCTTCTGATCGACTTTCCGAACCTGGTTCGAAATATCGGCCAACTCGCTTGCCTGGCTGCTTCCTTCACGTCCCGGTTCGCCCTCGCCGCGCAGCCGCTCACCCGCCCCCGTACGCCGCCTGGAGACCAAGATGAGCGCAAGACCCCAGCCGTCCCGCCGCCTCTTCCTCGGTATGGCCGCCGCCACTCCCCTGGCCGTGTCCGGCGTACTGACCCTCGGCGCCGGCACCGCCCACGCGGCCGACTCGGCGTACGTGATGTGCTACTTCACCGAGTCGACCAGCCTCGGCGCGGGCACCGACTACGGCCTTCACCTCGCCGTCAGCACCGACTCGCTCAACTGGACGCCGCTGAACCAGAACAACCCCGTGGTCACCCCCACCGCGGGCGCCCTCGGTCTGCGCGACCCGTTCCTCATGCGCAAGCAGGACGGCAGTTTCGTCGCCATCGCCACCGACCTCAAGGGCACGGACTGGAGCTACAACAGCCAGTACATCCATGTCTGGGACTCCGCCGACCTGCGCACCTTCACCGGTTACCGCCGCCTCAAGCTCCACGACATGACCACCCACAGCTGGGCCCCCGAGGCGTTCTGGGACGCAGGGCGAGGCCAGTACGCGGTCATCTACTCCTCGGTCAATTCCAGCGGCCATAACGTGATCATGGTGAACTACACCAGCGACTTCGTGACCGCCTCGGCCCCGCAGGTCTTCTTCGACCCCGGCTACGACGTCATCGACGGCAACATGGCCGTCGGCGTCAACGGCGTCAACTACCTCTTCTTCAAGAAGAACCAGACACTGGTGGCGGCGAGGTCCAGCTCTCTCGCCCCGGGCAGCTTCACCGAGTTCAGCGCGGGCGTCGCACACGGCGGCACCGAGGCCCCGACCGTGTTCAAGTCACTGACCTCGAACACCTGGTACCTGTGGGGTGACACGTACACCCCCAACGGCGTCTTCTACGCCTGGCAGTCCTCCAACCTTGCCTCGGGCACCTGGACCGCGCTCGACCAGAAGACCTACACCCAGCCGGTCAACTCCAAGCACTGCGGCATCGCGACGATCACCACGGCCGAGTACAACAACCTGCTCACCAAGTGGGGTGCGCCGACCTGGAACCGGCTCAAGTCGTACAACTTCCCGGACCGTTACGTGCGCCACGCCAACTACGCGGCCCGCATCGACACGTACCCCTTCGACCTGTACACCGACTCGCAGTGGAAGCTCGTTCCGGGTCTGGCCGACAGCTCCGGTGTCTCCTTCCAGTCGGTCAACTACCCCACCCGCTATCTGCGGCACTACAACTACCAGCTCCAACCCGACGTCAACGACGGCACGTCGACGTATGCGGGCGACGCGACCTTCTACCGCACGGCGGGCCTCGCGGACAGCTCCTGGTCGTCCTTCCGCTCGTACAACAACCCGACTCGCTACATCCGCCACGCCAACTACGTGCTGCGCATCGACCCGATCTCGACGTCAACCGAACAGCAGGACGCGACGTTCCGCGTCGGCTATTGATGGGCCCACATCCCCTGGGATGCTCTGCAGATGAAGCTCAGCGCGATCACACTCGACTGCCCTGATCCACTGGCTCTGGCGGCCTTCTACCAGCAGGCCACAGGCCTCGAACCCCACCCGAAATCCGACGCCGACTTCGCTGCTCTCACCTGCGAGAACGGGCTCACCATCGGCTTTCAACGGGTCGACGACTACCAGGCTCCGCGCTGGCCCGACCAGACGGTTCCCCAGCAGTTTCACCTCGACTTCGCGGTCGACGACCTGGACGAGGCCGAGGCCCGGCTGCTGGACCTGGGCGCGGGCAAGCCGGATCACCAGCCGAACGAGGACAGATGGCGGGTCCTGACCGACCCGGCCGGCCACCCCTTCTGCGTCATCAGGGGCTGATCCCTCCCAGCGCCATGCATTGGCTTGTTCTGGGATCAGTGGTGAAGCGACCGATCACACTAGGGTCGACGTCATGGCAGTCAATGAGGATGCCCTGCTGACGGAACAGATGGCTTACTACCGAGCCCGCGCGCCCGAGTACGACCGGGTCTATGCCGAGCGTGAGGATCTCCGCGAGTTGCTGACTGTGGTCGACGACCTGCCGATTGCCGGGGACGTGCTGGAGCTGGCTTGCGGAACGGGGCAGTGGACTGGAGCGTTGGCCGCGCGGGCGAGTTCGGTCACCGCTGTCGACGCGTCACCGGAGGTGCTGGGTATCGCACAAGCACGGACAGCTTCCGCCGACGTCCGGTTCGAGCGCGTCGACGTGTTCAACTGGCAGCCGCCGCGCCGGTACGACACCGTGTTCTTCGCCTTCTGGCTCTCCCATGTCCCGCCGTCCCGGCTCGGCGACTTCTGGAACACCGTGGCTGCCGCACTCGCACCGCACGGCAAAGCCATCTTCATCGACGAAGGCCCCTCCGCAGCCGCCCGTGAGGACGTGGCCGCGGAAGTGCGTCGACTCGACGACGGCAGCGAGTACCGCATCGTGAAGGTCTTCCACGATCCGGAGGAACTCACAGGCGAACTCGCCGAGTTGGGGTGGTCCGCCGACATCCGGACACGGGAGGAGTTCTTCGTCGGCATCGCAGAACCACGTTCCGCCACCTTCACCTAGCCACGTTTCGGCTCTGGCCCAGTCCATGATCCGCCGGACGGAACCCGGCGTGAGGCGCTCGAAAAACCAGTGGAGCAGCGCCGCTGTGCGCCACTACCGTGCTGCCGAACCAAGTCGTCTGGGCAAGGACGTGCCGTTGTACACCGTGTGAGACCCCCCGAGTGCTGAATCGTCGCGCGTCGCGCATCTGCGCCGCGCTCCTTTTTGCTGCGGACTTCTCACTGAAACCGGTGTACTTCTGTGCTCGAAGACTGGGTGGTCATGCCCACCTGCCTACCGCTGGTTCTCCGCCGTTGCCACGCGTGCGCGTCCGAGCGCTTCCGGGCGAACGGCAAATTTCGCGTCAACGCACACCACAAGCTCATCGACGCCTGGCTCCTCGCGCTCTGTACCACCTGCGGGGAAACCACAAAGCTCACGGTCCTGGAGCGGATGAACGTGCGCTCCGTACGAGCTGAGCTGCTGGACCGGCTGCACGACAACGACCCTGGTCTGGCAGCCGAGTTGCTCCAGGATCCGGTCGTGCGACGCCGTAATCGCATCGCCCTCGACTGGGACAACGCCTGGCGTCTCGACACCGGCGGACCGGATCACCTGGACCGCGAGGTGAGCGATGTGATCGATGTGTCGGTCCGCTTCACGGCGCGGATCCCTGTCCGGCCGGTGCGGCTGATCGCCGAAGGCTTCGGTCTTCCGCGGGCCGAGGTCGGGAGACTGATCACGGAGGGGAACCTCGTGTCGGCGATCCGGCTGAGCGGCAAGCTCTCCGGCGACTTCACCTTCACGCTCAAGCGCTGAGCCCCCCTAGGGACCAGGGGCCTGTCCGGCAAGTCCCGCCGGACAGGCCCCTGGTGGGCCGGCCTTTCGAGGGCGAGCGTGTTCACGGGCGCCCACCCGTCAGGCCCAAGTCAGCTCCGTCGAGCTCAGCCCGCCGCCCCGTCGAGCAGCCGGCTGTAGCGCAGCCGCAGCGCCCGCTCCGTGCTGGCCGCCACAGTGGCCACCCCGATCACGACGTTGCCCCATGCCGTCAGATCAATGGGCGAGGTGAAGGTCCCGACGTACTGGGCGACGCCCTCCGGATCCCGGGTGACCTGTTCGGCGAGCTGAAGGATCAGGAGAACCAGGCCGATGACGAGCACGATTGCCGACAGGGAACCGATACAGCGGCTCAATGCGGGGTGCGCGCGGTCGAAACGCGCGCGGCGCCCCTCGGCGGAGGCGGGGTCCGGGGTGAGCTGGAACTCGGCCCCCTCGGCAGTGACGTAGTGGCAGCGCTTGAGCCCGAAGCCGCTCGTCCTCACCTTGACGGTGCCGTCCTGGACGGGGAAAACGGCAGGGACTGTGGACTCGGCGTGATGCCTGCCATCGAGGTACAGGTGGGCTATGACCCGGCCGGACGAGGACGAGTAGTTCTGATGCCTGACGTCGACGGCATAGACCGCCTGCCGACCGTCGTCGTCCATCAGCCGAAGATGGAACAGTGCGCGAGTAAGAACCTGCCACCAGCGGAAACGCTTCAACGATCGCCCGTCCCCGGGCATGACCCGCCGCACGGCCCGACGATGCCGCCATTCCTTGAGCATGCCTTCGCTCCCGTTACTTGCTGGGCTCCGCCGCGCAGGCGAGGTCCTGCGACGGGCGGTGCCCGGTGGTCAGGAACGCCGTCACCGCGTCGTTCGCGCACGTGTTGGGGCCGAACGGATAGACACCGTGCCCGCCCTGGTCGGCCGTCACCAGCGTGGCCCGCTTCCCGAACGTCTGCCGCAGCTTCTGGGCGCCGGCCAGCGGCGTTCCCGGGTCGCGCTCGTTCTGCACCATGAGCACGTTCGACGGACCCCGGTCACCGATGCGCACCGGCGGTTCGACCCGCTCGTCCGGCCAGAACGCGCACGGTCCGATGCTTGCCGCCGACCCGCCCAGCATCGGGTACCTCAGCCGGTCGGCCGCGACATCGCGCTGATACTCCCGGACCGTCCCCGGCCAGCGAGAATCACCGCAGATCACATAGAAACGAGCGGCCATGAAGTTTTCCATGTTGTCCATCGACGGCGGGGTGTCGGGCGGCAGCGGCCGATCCTTGTCGAGCGCCTGCCACATCTCGGCCAACACGGGCATGGACGCATCGCTGTAGAGGCGGTCAAAGGTGATCCCGCGGAACAACGTCCCGTCGATGCCCCGGACCGGCTTCCCCTCCAACCGCTTCGCGAGCTCGAAGAACTTCGCGGTCACCTGCTCCGGCGTGGTGCCCAGACCGTACTCGGGGCGCGCGGCCGCGAACGCCGCGAAGTCCGGGAACCTGTCCTCCATTCCACGGGCGAGCGACCGCATGGCCGTGACGTCGTAACCGCCGGGGCCCAGGTTGCTGTCGAGCACGATCCGGTCGCTGCGCCCCGGGAACAGCGTCGTGTACACCGCACCGAGGTAGGAACCGTAGGACCCACCGAGGTACGAGAGCTTCGGCTCGCCCAGTGCCTCCCGGATGCGGTCCATGTCGCGCGCGGTGTTCGCGGTGGTGGTGTGCGGCAGCATCGATCCCGTCTTCGAGGCAGCGCACTGCCTGGCGATGGTCCGCGCGTTCCCCGCCGCCCGCGCGACATCGGCCGCGGTGTGCGCGTACGGCGGCAGGTTGCCGCGGTTCCGCTGTGCCGGCGTCAGGTCACAGGTCACCGGCGTGCTGCGGCCGGTGCCGCGCGGATCGAAGCCGATCACGTCGTAGGAGTCCAGCACCTTCTGCGGCAGCCCCGAGGCGGCGAGAACGGCCGGGTAGCCGAGTCCTGAGATGCCGGGGCCGCCTGGATTGGTCAGCAGCACGCCTCGGCGCTTCGAGGGCTCCCTGCTCGCCAGCCGGGAGATCGCGATCTCTATCTCTCGGCCGTCGGGATTGCCGTAGTCCAGCGGGACTTTGAGTGTCGAGCACTCCAGACGCGGTGAAGCAGCCGGTGAAGCGGCCTTCTTCTCCGAGCACGGGCCCCACCGCACGGTGTCAGGCATCGCCGCCACCGACTCTTCCGGAATCGCGGTCACCGCTACCGCGGTCGCCACCACGGCGGTTGCGGCGAGGGCGAGGGACAAGGTTCTGTGCATCGAGGTCATGCATCCACCTCATCTGCCTTCACGCTCACCTGACAGGGCGTGATGTCACCACTTGACCGTGACGTTCGTCAGTACGAAAGCATGATGCGGCGTCACTGGTGCCTCTCCTGGACCTCGACGCCGACGAGCCGGCCCGCATCGACCGAGCCGGCTCGCATCGACGCCACGGTCAGGCCGTGAGCCGTTCGCTGACCTCCCAGAGGCGGGCGGCCGCCTCCGGGTCCACGGCGCGGGGCAGTACGCCCGGGCCGTCGCCGCCGGCCCAGGCGGCCTCGTTCCCGGGGGTCACCAGCGGGCTGATGTCGACGTTCTCGCAGTAGACCCCGCCGAGACCGTCGAGCTGCGGGCTGGTCGCACACCAGACGCTGGTGGCCGCGCCCTGCTGCACGGTCTTCATCTGGCGCTTGGGGTCACGGACGGGCTTGCCCTCGCTGTCGAGAGCGCCCGCGGCCTGGAGTGCGGCCGGGTCGAGGTGCTTGACCAGGCCCGCGTCGACGATGAGCCCCGGGTGCACGGCGAACGCCCGGATGCCCTGCGCCTGCCCGCGCCGGTCCACCTCGACGGCGAACAGGGCGTTGGCTGTCTTCGACTGCCCGTAGGCCAGGAAGGGCTCGTAGGCCCGGTGCTCGAAGTGCAGGTCGTCGAAGTCGACACCGGCGAAGCGGATGCCGCGCGACGACAGCACCACGACCCGCGCGCCCTCGGCCGCGACCAGCGCGGGCCACAGCCGGGTGGTCAACTGGAAGTGCCCCAGGTGGTTGGTGGCGAACTGCCCCTCGTATCCGCGCGCGTCCCGCGCCAGCGGGGTCGCCATGATCCCGGCGCTGTTGACCAGGAGGTGCAGGGGACGCCCGGACGCCAGGAACTTCTCCGCGAAGGTGTCGATGGACGCCGGGTCCAGCAGGTCCAGGTGCTCGACCTGGGCTCCGGGTACGCCCTTGAGCGCCGTCCGGGCCCGCTCCACGTCCCGCGCCGGTACGACGACCTCGGCGCCGGCCGCGCACAGGACGCGGGCGGTCTCCAGCCCTATGCCGGAGTAGCCGCCGGTGACGATCGCCACCTTGCCGGTCAGGTCGATCCCCTTGATCACCTCCTCGGCGGTCGAAGCGGCGCCGAAGCCGGAACCCAGGGGGTGCTGTGTGGTGGTCATGTCTGGTCTCTCCTCAAGCCTCAGGACGAGCTGCCCAGACCACCGTAGGTCGACTGATCCGTACGATGAATGCTTGAGAATCCGCATTACTTGCGTGATAGTTCGAGTATGACCGCAGACCCGTTGTCCGACGCCCTGGCCGTCGCCGACGCCCGCAGCGTGTTCTCCGGTGGCTTCACGGCCGGCGGGGACTGGGCCATCGAGCTGCGCGGACGCGACCGCCTCAAAGTGAACGCCGTGCTGCGGGGCAGCTGCCTGCTGGTCCGCGAGGCGGGCGGCGAACCCGTGCGGCTCACCGAGGGGGACGTCGTGGTCTCCGACGGCGGGCAGCCGTACACGCTGTGCAACCGGCCCGGCGTTGAGCCGACGGACTCCAACGACGTCGTCATGGACCCGGTGACCCGGATGGAGCGGCTCGGCCAGGGAGAGGCCGTGGACGTGGAATGCGTGTCCGGGCACATCGACCTGAGCCGGGACCGCGGTGACCTGCTGCGCCGGGCGCTGCCGGAGCTCGTCCACGTACGGGCCGACTCGCCCGAGGCAGGCGTACTGCGGTGGCTCATCGGGCAGTTGGCGACGGAGATGAAGACACGCCGGGCCGGCGTCGAGTTCGTCTCGGCCCAGCTCGCACAGCTGATGTTCGTGCAGGTGCTGCGGATCTGCCTGACCGACTCGGAAGGGCTCCCGCCCGGCTGGCTGCGCGCCCTTGCCGACGAACGGCTCGCCCCTGCGCTGCGCCTGATGCACGGCGACCCGGCCCACCCCTGGCAGCTGGAGGAGCTCGCCCGAGCGGCGGCGATGTCCCGCACCACGTTCGCCGTACGGTTCAAGGAGGCGGCCGGAGTACCGCCCCTGACCTACCTGCTGAACTGGCGCATGAGCCTGGCCGCCCGGGCCCTGAGACAGGACACCGCCCCGGTCGCGACCCTCGCCCGCTCCGTCGGCTACACCTCCGAGAGCGCCTTCAGCAACGCCTTCAAGCGGGCGGTGGGCGTGGCGCCGCGGGCCTACCGGGTAGAGGCCACTGCCGGGACTCGTCCGAGCGACAGCTGATCCCGTCCGCGACTCCGGTGAGGATGCCGCTTCAGTAGGGATGCCGGTCCGGCTTGTGCGACCAGGTTTCGTAGGCCTGGGCGCCGAGTTCGGGGTGGATCTGTTCTACGTGGATGCGGCGCTGGTCGAGGGGCTTCTGGAAGTCCTCGTACTGGAAGGCGTCGTCGAAGCCGATCTCGCGTGTGGCCTTCAGATCGCAGCTGTAGTAGACGTTGTCGATCCGCGACCAGTAGATGGCGCTCATGCACATCGGGCAGGGGGCGCCGCTGATGTAGATCGAGCAGCCCTTGAGCATCCGGGCCCGCTCCGGTACCGGGTCGGGGGACCCTTCGGGGCGCGGCACATATTCGAGCGTGCTCTCGTTCTGGTGTTCCGGCGATATCGAGGGAGCCTCGGGATTCAGACGCTGCACGGCCTTGCGGATGGTCTCCACTTCGGCGTGCGCGGTGGGGTCGCCGGTGAGCAGAACGCGGTTCTGACCCCGGGCCACGATTTCGTCGTCCCGGGTGATCACAGCACCGAACGGACCGCCCCAGCCCTCATCGACGGATTCGGTCGCCAACCGTACCGCTTCGGTCAGAAACTCCTTGTGACTCATGTCGGACCTCCGCTCGGCATCACCGAGGAAAACTGCCCCGATTGCCCGATAACTCCCCTTGGAATTAGACTACTCCGCATGGGTGTCAGTGCAATCCGTGCCCCGACCGGCGACGGTGCGACCGTTGTGACCTCCCAGAAGGTGCGGGAAGGCCGCGCCGACGACTATGAGCGATGGCAGGAGCGGACCAACCATGCCGTGCGCGCATTCGACGGATTCGAGGGGACGGAAATATATCCCCCGGGCGCCGGTGAAGAGCGGGAATGGGTGGTGGTCTTTCGCTTCTCCCGTATCGACCTGCTGACCGCCTGGCTGGAATCCGGCGAGCGCCAGGAACTGCTTGCCCAGGGACGTCCGTTGTTCGACGGGACACCGACCCAGGAGGTCCTGGTCGGCGGCACTCCACCGCCCCCGGACGAGGAAGCCGTCACGGCGGTCATCTCCCACGAGGTGCGGCCCGGCCGCGAAGAGGACTTCATGCGGTGGCAGGACAAGGCCCTCAAGGCCCAGGAGAAGTACCCGGGTTTCATGGGGACCGAGTTGTTCAAGCCGGTCGAGGGGATCCAGGACAACTGGGTCGTCGTATTCAGATTCGACACCCACGAACACCTCGACGAGTGGCTCGCGTCGGGCGCCCGCGAAAAGCTCCTTGAGGAAGGCCGGGACTACTTCTACTCCTACGACGTGCGCAAGGTGGAGTCCGCGTTCAGCGGTTGGTTCCGCTTCGGGGAAGGCGCGGACGAGGCGGTCCCGCCCAGCTGGAAACAGGCCATGACCGTTGTGCTGGCGCTGTATCCCACCGTGATGGTTCTGAATCTGACGGTCGGTTTCGAGCTGGACGAGCTCGGACTGCCCGGCTATATCGGCCTGTTCATCGGAAACATGCTGAGCGTCTCCATTCTGACCTGGCTGCTGATGCCCTTGGTGAACCGGGTTCTCGCCTTCTGGCTGGCGCCCAGCAGGGCGCGTTCCGTACGGACCCATGTGGCGGGGGCGGCCCTCGTGATGCTGTGCTGGGGGCTGTGCATCCTGATTTTCGGGCTGACCACCACCGACTGACCCCGACTGCCCCGACTGACCACCGACTGAGGAGCGCATCATGAGCGGAGTTGGCGGGGGCAGTGAAGTGATCGAAGGGGAGATCGTCCGGCGGGGCGACGCCGCCTACGACAGCACCTGGTCGGCCATGCTGTGGAACGGCCTCAAGCCGGAGCGCTTTCCCGACCTCATCGTCCGGGTCGCCTCGGACAGCGATGTCCGGGCGGCCGTCCGGCTGGCCCGCTCCGAAGGTCTCCGCGTCGCCATTCGCTCCCATGGGCACAGCTGGTGCGGCTCCCCGCTGCGCGACGGCGGCATGCTCATCGACCTCTCGGCGCTCAACGCCTGCGAGATCGATCCGGCCGCACGCACCGCGGCCGTCCAACCCGCGCTCACCGGGCGGGAGTTCGTCGCCGCGCTCGCCCCGCACGGCCTCGCCTTCCCGGCCGGGCACTGCGGGCCCGTCGCCCTGAGCGGCTACCTCCTCAGCGGTGGGCTCGGCTGGAACTCGGGCCTTCACGGTCCGGCTGCCGCCGGCGTGCAGGCGGTCGAGGTGGTCACGGCGGACGGCGAGGCCGTCACCTGCAGCCGAAGCGAGAACCCCGACCTCTTCTGGGCCGCACGCGGCGCTGGCCCCGGCTTCTTCGCGGTCGCCACCCGCTTCCACGTGACACTGCACGACCTTCCGGCGGCGGTCGCCGAGACCACGTACACCTTCCCCCTGACCGAGGTCGAAAGGGTCACCCGCTGGGCCACCGAAGCGGCCCGGCTCCTTCCGGCGAACGTCGAGGCGTCCTTCATGCTCTCGACCGCCTCCCCGGACATCACGGCGGCTTCGCCGAGGCCCAAGGTGATCAGCTTCACCGGCGCCGCCTTCGCCCGCACGCGGGACGAGGCCGTCCGCTGCCTGGACCCACTGCGTGCCTGCCCGTTCGCCGAACTCGCCCTGTTCCAACAGACGGATGAGCCGAAGACCTTCGAGGACCTGTACGGCACCTCGTCCGGCTTCTGGCCCCACGAGCACCGCAACGCGGTGGACACCCTGTGGTCGGACACCGGGTACGAGACCCTGCTGCCGATCCTCGCCGCCTCACTCGCCCGAGCCCCCTCCGAGCAGTCGCTCGTCCTCGCTCCCCTGTGGCCCGCCTCCCGGGACCGCTCCCTCTCCGACGACATGGCCTTCTCGGTCCTGGGCGAGACCTATGTCGCCCCCTTCGCGATCTGGGACGACCCGGCGGCGGACAGCGCCAACACCCGCTGGCTCCGGGACACCATGCGTGCCGTCGAGCCGTACGGAACCGGCCACTACGTCGCCGAGGCCGACCTCACCGCCGACGCCTCCCGCGCTCGGAGGTCGTACACCCCGGAGGACTGGGAGCGGCTACAGGCCCTCAAGGCCACGTACGACCCCGCGAACGTCTTCCACACCTACCTCACGCCGTAAGGCCCAGGCTCAGGGCTGTGGGCGGCCGACGGCCTGCTGGTAGCGGAACAGGGCGGCGGGGTCGCACCGGCGTTTGACGTCGACCAGGCGGTCGTAGTTGGCGCCGTAGTAGGCGTGCCGCCAGTCGCGCAGGTCCGGGTCGGGGAAGTTGACGTAGGCGGCGTCGGTGTTCAGGTGACGGCGCAGCATGTGGTGGGCGGCGCGGGTCTGTTCCAGCAGGCCGCGCACCTGGGCGGGCGGGGCGGCCGGCTTCCAGTGGGTGCCGATGTCGATCACGAAGGCGGCTTCCCGGTGGGGGTAGGCCGTTTCGTCCGGTCGTCGTGTCGCGGTGTCGCCGCCCATGGCGAACAGGGTCACGTAGCCGGTGCTGCGGCCCGGTCCCGGGCGCCAGTTGCGGGTCCAGTCGGCGATGGCCGCCACGGTGTCGGGGCCGGGCCACTGATGGGGGACGAGGGACTTGGAGGCGTAGGCCTCTTTCGGACCGGGGGTCTCCATCAGGAAGTCCTGCGCGGACCAGAAGCCGCGTTCCTCGATGACCGCCTGGGCAGGGCGCAGGCGCAGCAGCGGTGCGAACCGGCGGAGCAGTCCGTCCTCGTCGCCCAGCCGCTGCCCGAGCAGGGCGAGGGCGGCCGTGCCGTCGCCGGCGTGCTTGAAGCCGATGCGTACGTCGAAGTCGTTGTCGCGGTCCGTGTCGAGGATGTCCCGCAGCTCCTCCAGCACATCGACGGCCACGTGCAGGGGGTAGGTGAGGTGGAAGACGGTGGCGCGCAGCCTGCCCACGGGTACGGCGGCGAAGGTGAACGCGGTGTTGATGCCGAAGTTGCCGCCTGCTCCGCCGCGGCAGGCCCAGAACAGGTCCGGGTTCTCGTCCTCGGCCGCGCGGGCGAGGCTGCCGTCGGCCAGTACGAGTCGCGTCTCCGTGAGCCGGTCGCAAGTCAGGCCCCACTTGCGGTCGTTGAAGCCGAGGCCGCCGCCGAGGGTCAGGCCCGCCACGCCCACCTCGGGGCAACGGCCACCGGGGAAGTACAGGTTCGCGGCGCGGGCGGCGTACACGTCGGAGTTGGTGGCGCCTCCGCCGAGCCGCAGCTCATGCCCTCGCGGCACGACCTGATTCATCGCGCGCAGGCTGACCACCAGGCCCGGGGTGGTGGAGTAGCCGGCGTAGTTGTGACCGCCGGAGCGGGGAGCGAGCGGCACTCCGTGTTTCGCGCACCACCGCACCGCCGTCTGTACGTCGCTCTCCGTCGCGCAGGCGAGCACCCCGGCAGGACGCACGTACGCGTAGCGCTGGTTGTCGGCCGTCGCACGGGCGGCGTACTCCGGCTGCCCCGGTCGGTACAGCCGGGCGGCCGGGCTCAGGCTCCTGGCCAGCTCGCGCCATGCGCCGGACTCCGCTCCCCCGACGAGGGCCGTCCGGCGGGCGGAGGCGAAGGCCGGGCCGTTTCCGCCACCCAGCGCGATCGCGGCCCCGGCGGCCGCGACGGCTCCTCCGGTACGCAGGACATCTCGTCGGCCAGTCTCCACAGGTACGCCCCTTCGCACTTGGTGTCCGGATGCCGGAGGCGTGGGAATCGTGCACGTGCTCTGCGCAAGATCCCCAGCCCAGGCAGGGCTCACGATGGAGAAGGACGGAGTGGGGTGCGGGTTCTGACACCCCGGGACAGACAAGCTTCATGCGAACGGGCCACGCACGATCAAGGCCCGACCCCTGGGGCCGGGTACGTACCCGGGCCTGCGTGCGCCCCCGGTGACGGTCAGGCGTCCTCCGGGCGCTCGCCCGGTTCCCACGCCGCGGGGCCGGCTCCCGCGGCTATGCGGCGGTAGGCGGCGCGGGCATGGACGAGGCGAGCGACCGCCGTGCCGATGAGAGCCGCCGCGAGCAGACAGCTGAGCCAGAACGTGTCGCGGTGTCCGGCCCAGCTGAGGGTGCCCAGGGGCGGGATGGCGAAGGCGTTGAGGAACAGCCAGCACAGCGCGGCCGTACCGGGAGCCGCGGTGAAGCGTGAGCGCCCGCCCAGCAGTGCGGCCAGCAGGGACAGCGCCGCCAGCGCGAGCGCGGGCCGGTCGGGACCGACGAGGGCGTTGAGGGTGGCCACCAGCAACAGGGCACCGCCGAAAGCCGCGGCCCACACCAGCGGGGTCGCGACCGGCCGAGGGACGGGCCTTGCCCCGGCGCTGAGAAACACCCACTCGATCACGCTGACGGTTCCTTCCGGTCCTCCCGGGCGCCGACGGAGAGATGCACCGACCGTCCCATGGCCGTAGCGGGCGGCCCCAGGAAGGGGATTCTCCCACTCGGTCCTCGACGGCACTCCCGTTGGCCGATTCCGGGCGCTCATCTGGGACCAGAGCCTCCGAAACCGGGCTCGGACAGGCCGGGTCAGAGCCCGAAGGCGCCACCCTCGATGAGGATGAGCAGGCCGATGGCGATGAGGACGACGGGCAGCAGGACGTGGCCCCAGCGGGCGAGCGCCTTGGCGACGACCGGACGGGCGGCGAAGAACCTGCCCGCGAAGCACCACACGGCAACCAGGATCAGGAACACCGCGGCGTACACGCTCATCCCGCCGATGCCGGCGGTGGCGAACACGGGAACGTAGACGCCGATGTTGTCCCCGCCGTTGGCGAAGGTCACGGCGGCCACCGCCACGGAGGTCGGTCCGCCCGCCTGTTCCCGGTCCTCGTCGTCGCCGTCCTCACCACGGTTTTTCCATGCCTGCCGGGCCGCCTTGAGGCCAAGGGCGAGGGGCAGGAGACCGAGGTACGGGACGACCGGCTCGGGCAGGAAGGTGGCACCCAGCGCGGCGGCCACGGCCACGGCCAGGATCGCGGCGAACCCGAGGTACTGGCCCAGCACGATCCTGCGGTTGGACCCGCGGTGCCCGGCGCCCTGGGCGAAGAACAGCGCCAGGATCAGGATGTCGTCGATGTTGGTGACGGCGAACAGTCCGACTGCCTGCCCGATGATGCCCAGGTCCACGAACCAGCCCGCCCTACTCGCACGACAGAAGCTGGACGACCCTACGCGGAACCGTGCAAAGAGCGGCACCGGGAGCCGGCCGCCGTGCGCACACCCCTCACAGCTCCGCGAATGCCCTCGCGCAGTACACCGGACCGCCGCCCAGCCCGGCCACGTTCAGGATCGACTCCTCCGTCAGCTGGGTGTCGTCCTTGCGCGGACAGTTGTTGTCCAGGTCCGGTTCGCCGATGACCTTGACGTCGGGCAGCACCTCCCCTTCGCAGGGGACCTCCTCGTACTTGTCACCCGTGTCCGAAGCCTCCAGGCAGTCACCGACGCGGATCTCCATACCGCCTTGGCCCGGTTCGCCGGGGTGCGGGGCCTTGAGGTTGCGTACGCAGGCATAGCCCACACCGGCCACGTACTTGAGGTAGTCACGCGAGCCCGCGACCTCCCATCCGGGATCGCCGCTGATGCCCAGCACGTCGTCCGTGGAGTCGGAACAGTCGATGTAGGTGTACACGGTCGTCTTCTTCTCGACGCGCTTGAGGACCTTGCCGATGGCGTCGGGGTCGTCGCAGGGCATCTCCACGGCATGACCCTGCTCGTCACCCCTCGGGGGCCCGTAGCAGTCACCCTTGGCCATCAGCACGTTGTCGTCGTTGTCGTAGTACGCCGGCTTGGACGGGCTGCTCGACGGGGTCCCGACCGAGGCCGGGGCCGACACGGTCGGTGGCGCCGACGATCCACTCGCTTCGTCGTCGCCGTCCGAGCAGCCGGTCGCCCACACCACCAGTGCACCCAGTACGGCGGCAGCTCGTAGGACACGCCCGTTTCGCATCTCAAGGCCCCCCTGCCTCGGCGTCGCGGCAAGCATGAGACGAACGCATCGGTCACGCAAGCCCCCGCACCTCACCCGGGAACCGCTCAACTCCCCTTGTGCGTAGGTACATTGAGACCGCTGATTCCTTGAGCGAGTGGGGGCGGGGATGCGCGACACGGTCCTGGACGGCCGGTACACGCTCACGGAGCGGATCGGTGCCGGCGGCATGGGCGTGGTGTGGCGGGCCAGGGACGCGCGGCTCGAACGCCCGGTCGCCGTCAAGCTGTTGAGCCTGCCACCCGGCACGGCCGGCGCCGAGCGGGAGCGGCTGCTCGCCATGTTCGGGCGGGAGGCGCGGGCCGCCGCCGCACTGGACAGCTCGTACATCGTGCCGGTCTTCGACCACGGGGCGGACGGTGAAGTCCCCTACCTGGTCATGCCGTTGCTCTCGGGCCGGACCGTGGGCGAGCTGCTGGACGGAGGGCCGCTGCCCCCGGAGCGGGTCGCGGAACTCGCGGCACAGGTCTGCCGGGCCCTGGCGACCGCACACCGGGCCGGCATCGTGCACCGCGACATCAAACCGGCGAACGTGATGCTCACCGACGAGGGCACGGTCAAGGTGCTCGACTTCGGCATCGCCAAGTTCCTCGACGCGGCGACCGGCGGCCGGCTCACCGCGACCACCGACTCCCCCATCGGCACCCTCCCCTACATGGCTCCCGAGCGCTTCACGCGGGGCGCGGACGACGGCCGTACGGACGTGTACGCGCTGGGCTGCACGGTGTACGAGATGCTCACCGGCGCACCGCCCTTCGACTCGACGTCGGCGCCCGCACTGATGCACAGCCATGTGTACGAGACACCGGAGAAGCCGTCCGTACGGCGTCCGGGGCTCGCCCCCGAGTGGGACGAGCTGGTGGGGCGGATGCTGGCGAAGCCGGTCGACGAGCGGCCGACGGCGGAGGAGGCACGGGCGGTTTTCGAGAGACTGGCCCTGCCCGCGCCGCAGGTCCCTGCCTCCGCCGAACCGGCCCAACTACCGGACCGCACCCCGCCTTTGGGGCAGGACTCCGCCTCCACGGCACCCGGGAGCCCGGCCGACGTATCGCCCGAACCGGGGCCCTCCGCACCTGCCTCGGCCCGGCAGCGACTGGCGGCGGGCGCCACAACCACCAGCCCCGACCCCACCTCGTACCTGCTCGCGCCGCCGCACCCGAAGCAGCCGCCCGCTCTTCCGGCGGCTCGACTTCGCGGGCGGCGCGTCACATGGATCGCGGCCTCCGCGGTCGTCACCGCGCTCGTGGTCATCTTCTCGGTCGTCCAGCCCTTCGGCGGCGACGACGGCGACGAGGGGAGTGGGAAGAGCGGCCCCGGCGGGCAGAAGGCCGGTGCCGGCACTGTGGCCGCGGTGGCGAAGACCCAGACCCTCACGCTCGGCTCCGACGCCGACGCCAAGGGCCCCGCCCCGGCGGTGCGGGGCGCCACCAAGGGCGGCAAGGTCACGGTCCTCGAACCGGGGGGTATCACCACTCTCGACCCGGGCAACATGTGGTCCGGGGCCGACCGGTTGATCTCCCGCCTCGTCTACCGCAGCCTGACCACCCTCGAAACCCTGCCCAACGGTTCCGTCCAACTCGTCGGGGACCTCGCCGAGGACACCGGCCGGCCGTCGCTGGGGGGCCGCGACTGGACGTTCACCCTCAAACCGGGCCTCACCTACAACGACGGATCGCCCGTACGCGCCCAGGACTTCGCGTTCGCGGTCAAGCGCGCCCTCGACCCCGACAAGTTCCCGATGGGCGACCGCACCCTGCGCAGCTTCCTACTCGGTCCCGAGGACGCGGACGGTATCGGTGGCGAGCACGAGATGCCGCCGGGCGTCATCGAGACCCCGGACGACCGCACGATCGTCTTCCACCTCGACGGCGCCCACCCCGACTTCAACGTCGTCCTGGCCGGCCCGAACGGCGCACCCGTGCCGGAGCGGGTCTCCGACATCTCCGGCACCTCCACACTCCTGCCGTCGACGGGCCCGTACCAGGTCGACTCCTTCACCGGCGCCAAGAACCTCACGCTCACCCGCAACCCGAAGTGGCGCGCGAACTCGGACCCGGTGCGCACCGCGTATCCCGACCGCTACGAGATCACCGGTTCGCTGACCCTCGACGAGATCAAGTCCCGGATCCGCACGGCCGGTTCGAAGTCGGCCGTGATGACGTTCTCCGGCTCGCTGGACAAGGACGGGCTGGGCACGACGGACGGCGCCACCGGCAGCGGCACGGTCCGGGTGACGTCACCGGCCCCCTACGTACACGCGTACTCCATCGACACCAAACGCGTACCGAAGCTGAAGGTCCGTCAGGCCATCGCCACCGCGTATCCGGCAGCGGACGTCCTGGCCGCGAGCGGCGAGGACGGCGTGGCCACGCACCACCTCATGCCACCGGGCATCCCCGGTTCGCGCGACTTCGATCTGTACGGGGCCGGGGCGCACGGTGACCCCGCCAAGGCCCGCGCTCTGCTCACCGAGGCCGGCGAGACGGGCTTCCCGCTGACCCTCGCCTATGCGACGACAGCCGACGAGGCACGGGCGAAAGCGGTGAAGAAGGCCCTGGACAAGGCCGGTTTCCGGGTGGCGCTGAAGGACGTCGACGTCTCCGACATCTACGAGAACGTGGGCGACGGCGCGTACGACCTGGCCCGCCTGCCGATGAACATCAGCGGCCTCCCGTTGGCGTCGGCGTTCCTGCCGGACTCCTTCGACGGCCGCTACACCTACCCGACGACCTCCAACTTCTCCCGGCTCAACAGCACGGCGGTCAACGACGCGATCGACGTGGCCAATGGGACGGCCGACCTGGCGGCCGCGGGCGAGAAGTGGTCCACCGTCGACCGCCGGGTGATGGAGCAGGCGGCGGCCATTCCGGTGTACGTGCCTGTGCGCACGTTCCTCTACAGCTCCAAGCTGAAGGGGGTCCAGGTGGACCTGGACGGGCTGTCGCCGCTCAACGCGTATGTGACCGAGTGACGGCCGTCGCCGCATGTGTCTTCCGGTAGGCGGTCGGGGTCACTCCCACCTCTCGTCGGAAGATGTTGCGGAAATTCGCGGCCGTGCCGAACCCCGCCGCTCCGGCGATCCTCTCCACAGACCAGTCGGAGGATTCGAGGAGTCGGCGCGCGCCGAGGATCCTCTGCCGGGCGACCCAGTGCATGGGCGGCATACCTGTCTCGCGCACGAAGTGGCGAATGAAGGTTCTCCGCGAGAGCCGGCTGTGGTCCGCCATCCGCTGCACGGTGATCGCGGATCCAATGTTCTCGATCACCCATTCCCGGGTCGCCTGAAGGCCGGCGCGCGGAGGGGGCGAACCGTCCACGTACTGTGGCTCGTTCGCACTGCGGGCAGTGGAGAGGACGACGTCCTTCGCCACGTCCTCGGCGACTGTCGTTCCGAAATCGCTCTGGATGACGTGGAGACATGCGTCGATTCCCGATCCCGCACCCGCGGACGTGAGAACTGCCCCGTCCTCGACGAACAGCCGGTTCTCGGCGACCTCGACTCCGGGATACGTCGTCCGAAGTCGGTCGGTGTACTGCCAGTGCGTCGTCGCCGTCTTCCCATCAAGCATTCCAGTGGCCGCGAGCGCGAAAACACCCGTGCAGACGGCGACTGTCCGGGCGCCCCGCTCGCCCGCGAGCCGCACTGCCTTCAGATAGCCCTCCGGGATGGGGAGACTCGGGTTCTCATAGCCCGGGACCACGACGATATCGGCATACTCCACATCTGAGAGCGAGTGGGTCGGCCTGATGTCCGCGGCCACATCGATGCGCGATGGGCCGTCGCTCGAATCGTCGACCGCGTCGAGATTCCGGTCGCCGCACACGAAGACTTGATAACCCGGGTGCTGACCAAACACATGCGCCGGGATGCTGACGTCCAGTGAATACGCTCGCGGCATCGCAAGGATCGCGACAATGGTCCGGTCGTCTCCGGATCGCAACTGCGCCCCCTGATCTCCGTGCCCCCTACTGCCCACCCACCTCTCTCCAGGCTAGCTCACGGGCTCGGCATCGGGCCCGGCCTGCGGTTCCGGCACGATCCTTGCTGAAAGTGGCACGGCTGCTTCTGTTCCATCTCAACCTGGCCCCATACCGTTCTTGGGAACTCACTTTTCGCGATCGGAGCGATATGAGCAGGGCAGACGCAGATCAGGTCGAAAGCTTCGGAGTCCCCTGGGAAGAAAGCTACGGGTACGTTCAGGCGGTAAAGCGCGGCGATACCATTTACCTCTCCGGCCAGGTGGCACACGACGGGACGGAACTCGTCGCCCCCGCTCCGGTGAATGAGGACGGGCTGGTCACCGACTTTTCCAACATGGGTGAGCAGTTGCGCCAGTGCTATGCCAACGCGGCAGAATTGCTGAAGCGTTTCGACGCGTCGCTGGACGACGTCGTCGACGAAGTCCTCTACGTGGTCGATGCCGATGCGGGTGACGCTGCGGCGGGGCCGGTGCGCAAGGAAGCCTACGGACGGCCGGACCCCCAGGTGGCAAGCACCATGATCGGCACCCCCCGATTGGCCTTCCCCGAGCTACTGGTCGAGGTGAAGTTCGTGGCGCGAGTCTGACGGGCCGGTCGGGCCGTGACGCGTGCGCGGCGCCGGGCCTTCACAGGTGGGCGCCCGGGGGGTTCGGGCGGGCGAGGCCGAGGTCGTACGCCAGGATCGTGACCTGTACGCGGTCGCGCAGCCCGAGTTTGCGCAGCAGCGCGTTGACGTGGGACTTCACGGTGCCGACGGTGATGCCGAGTTCTTCGGCGATCTCCGAGTTGTTGAGCCCGGACGCGACCAGGGTGAGGACGTTTCGTTGGCTGCCGGTCAGGCTGTCCAGCTCGCGGGGGCCGGGGTCGGCACGGGTCCCGGTGCCCGCCCCGGACGCGTAGTGGCCGATGAGCCGCCGTGTCGCGGACGGGGCGAGCACGCTCTCGCCCGTGGCCACCACCCGGATGCCGTGCAGTAGTTCGGCGGGATGCACGTCCTTGAGCAGGAATCCGGAGGCACCCGCGCGCAGCGCGTCGAAGACGTACGCGTCGAGGTCGAAGGTGGTCAACACGAGGACGCGGGGCGCGTCCTGGCGGCCGGTGATGATCCGGGTGGCAGCGATGCCGTCCAGTTCGGGCATCCGGACGTCCATGACGACCACGTCGGGCGCCAGTTCTTCGGCGAGGCGTACCGCGGCGGCGCCGTCGGCGGCCTCGCCGACGACCGTCATGTCCTCCTCGGCGTCGATCATGGCGGCGAACCCCGCCCGTACGACGCCTTGGTCGTCGACGACCAGCACTCTGAGACTCATCGCTCCCCTTCTTCGTGGCTCTGCTCTTCGTGGCTCTGCTCCGGAACGAGTGGCAGCCGGAGGCGGAGCGTGTTCGGCGCATCGGTGGTCAGGGTGCCGCCGAGCGCCGCGACCCTCGCCACCAGCCGTTCCCGTACGGCGGGCCGGGCAGCGCGAGGTACCCCGGTGGCCGTGAGCGTCAACGTACCGTCGTCCGCGTCGAGTCCGAGCACCGCAGGCTCATCCCCGCCGGCGGCCAGCATGATCTCGGCGGCATGGTAGGCGGCCAGGTCCACCACGGTGGGCAATCGCTCCGGCACGCGATCGGTCAGCCGTATCTCGACGTCGCGGCCGGTGGCCCGGCTCTGGTGGGCGAGCAGGTCGAGGGCCTGAAGGGTTGGCTGCGGCCTTAGTTCGGGCTCCGCCTCACCTCCTCGGACCGTGTCGAGCAGGGCGCGCATCGCGGCCAGGGCCTCGCGGGCTCGTTCGGCGGTCGTGTCGAGGCGGCCCGCCTCCGCCTCCGCGACCATTCCGGCGGTGCGCGCCAGCACTGTGGTCTCCAGCCCGGCGGCGATCCGGCGGCGCTCGGCCCACGCGTCCCGGACGGCCTCCTCGGTCCAGGTGGCGAGGCGATCGTCCCGGGTGCCACGGGCGACCCGGTCGCGCCGCCCGCGCAGAGTTCCGGCCCGGCGGGCGGCGCCGACCACCAGGGATGCCCCGGACGTCGCCGAGGCGGCGACCGCCCAGGCGGGGATGGTCGTGCCCCGGTCCAGGACGGCGGCGGTCGCGGCCGCCGCGTGCACCACCACGGCCGCTACCGGGAGGGCCGACAGGGCCGTCAGGATTGCGCGCCGACGGATTTCGGCAGAGGACGAACCGGCAGCGGGGTGTGTCTCGTCCGAGGCAGCGGCAGCGGTACGGGCCCCGTCCGCGGCCAGCGCCGCGCAGGTGGCGAGCATGCTCAGCGCCGGTGGCAGGAGGACCGGACCGGTGTACTCGCCGGTGGCCATCGCCAGCGGCCAGAGCAGGGCCAGACCGAGCAGGACGCCCTGGGCGGCGCGGGGCGCCCGGCGCAGCCACAGCAGCGCGACCGCCTGTGCCGCGGCGAGCAACGCGAAGAGGACCCCCGCGGACACGTGCGAGCTGCTCGACGCGGTCTCCGTCCGGACGACCAGCACCGGGAGCAGCGGCTGCACGCACAGGCCGACGGCTGCCGTCACCTGCGCCAGGCGGTAGCTCCACGGAGCCGACCTCTCCACCGGGGCGGCGGTCCGGCCGGGCAGCACCGCGCGCACCTCCCAACCGCCGTCCGCCGTCGGACCGCTGGTCAGCGTGCCGCCCGCCTCCCGTGCCCGGGAACGCAGGAAGCCCTGGCCGCGTCCGCCGCCGAGGCCCGCACCGTGTGCCGCCGAACCGGCCGGCGGTGCCGCGCTCGTGACCACGACGTCCGTGCGCGTGTCGCCGTACCGGCACAGCACCCTCGTCTGCGCACCGGGAGCGTGCCGGGCCACGTTGGTCAGCGCCTCGCGCACGATGCCGTACGCCGCGTCCGCCACGGCGCCGTCCGGCAGAGGGTCGATCTCGCAGTCGACCTCCTGGTCCAGCCGGCGGAACCCCGCGACCAGGCCCCGCAGCCGTTCCTCCGGCGACGGCAGGTCCTCCCGCGAGGGCGCCGGCGCCCGCACCGCGCCGAGTGCCCGGGTGACCTCGCGGCCGGTCTCGGCCGCGAACTCCAGTGCCTCGTCGGCCATTTCGGGGCGACGGTCCCGCAGCCCGAGCGCCGCCCCCGCCGTGACCACCACGGCCGTCAGATGGTGGGCGCTGACGTCGTGCAACTCCCTTTCCATACGGCGCCGTTCGACCGCCGGAAGGCGGTGCCGCTCTGTCTCGGCTCGACTCAGCAGTTGTTCGGCCGTTCGCCGGGCGCGACGGGCCCTGCGTACGAGGAGGCCCGCGCCGCACGCGACGGCGTACAGCAGAGCCGTCAGGACGAGGTCGAGTCCGTTCCGGTCGCTGAGGCCGTGCAGGGTGAGGCCGTACAGCAGTTGCCAGACGGCGAGCGTCACCACGCACAACACGGTGGTGAAGGTGTCTCGTTCGGTCGCCACGGTGAACAGGGCCAGCGCGACACCCGCGGTTCCGAACAGCGCCGTCGCCCCGGTGGGCAGCGGACCGGCGCCCACCGCACAGGCGGCGGCGACCACAAGGAGGGTGACGACCGGGCCGGTACGGCGGAGAGCGAGGGCGGCCGTCACCAGTCCGGCGACCAGGGCCGCCAGGAGAAGGGAGGACGAGGGCGGGACGGCTCCGCGCACCAGTGCCGCCCCGGGCCACACCACGGCCTGGGCGCAGAGCAGCAGGACCGGGAGCAGCCGGTCGTCGGTGTCGATGTCGATGTCGGTTCGGTTCATGGCGGATCAAGGCTATGGCCGCAGGTGAGCGGCCCGGCTCCGGCTGAAGTCGGATTTCGTTCTCTTACCTGGGTTGCAGATGCGGTGGCGCCGGGATGACGGACGGCCGGTGGACTGCCCGGGAGCGTTCCTCTATCTCCGGTTCGAGACGGCAATCATCCCTCAGCGCGAGGACCGCGCATTGTCTCGCGCCATAAGCTCGATCCCATCGAGAAGGCGATCGACCAGCGGTTCGCCTACTTTCCTCGAATCGCCATTATGTGCACGCTTTCCGTGTCTTTCCGCAGGTGAAAACATCTGCTCCGAAACGAATTCAGGGGGATCTCCCATGTCCAAGCGCATTCTCGTGTCGTCGCTCATCGGTGTTTTCGTCGTTGGCGGAATTACCGCCGGTGGCTTTGCCGTGGCCTCGGCCTCCGCCGCCACCGAGCCGACCCTCAAGAACGGCTCGGCCCGCTACGTGGCCCCGTCCGACAGCGGCGCGGGCAAACTCACCTTCACCGCGGACGTGAGTGACGACTCGGGCATCCGAAGCCTCAAGGTCCTTGCGTGGCCCGCGAGTTCGAAGCTCGACCCGACCGAGGCGGAGCTCCGGTCCGTGGACAGCGCCACGTGCAGGAGCACGACGGACGAGACGTCCCGCTGCACCTACACGCTGCGGGTCACGAAGGAGGAGGCGGCCGAGCTGGCCCAGGGCACCTGGTACGTCTCGGCGCTCGCGGCGGCGAAGGACGGGGACACGACGTTCGTGTCCCGCGGCCGCGTCCTTCGACGTCACGCGCTGACCCACCACCGCGGCCGGGGCGCCTCGGGGCGCCCGGCCGTTCGGGTCGGTGACCGAGGGCGAGCCGCAGGTCGCCTTGTGCGGTCATCAGGCCGTTGTCGGTTGTCGGGTCGGACCCTGGTGCTTTCGTGACTCCTCCCCCGGCTGGAGCCGGGGGCTTCTCGTTACGCCGGGTTGGCGTTGCGACGGACCAGCCCGGCCCGTAATACGTTGGTGGCTCCCACTGTGTCGGCGTGTGCGGTGTGGCCGCAGGCTAGGCAGTGGAACTCTTCCTGGGTGGGCCGGTTCTCCTTGACGGTGTGCCCGCATTCGGGGCACTGGCGGGAGGTGTTGCGGGGGTTAACGGCGATCACTTCCCGTCCGGCGCTTTCAGCCTTGGCGTGCAGGATCGTCAGGAACACCCCCCAACCGGCATCAGCGATCGAACGGTTCAGTCCGGCCTTCGCCGATGACCCGTTGGGCAGGAAGATTCCCGGCTGGTCGGGGTCGGGTTTCGGCGCGGGGGCCTTGCTCATGTTGCGGATCGTGAGGTCTTCGTGCGCGATGACGTCGTGCGCACGAACCAGGCCGAGAGCGGTCTTGTGCGCGTGGTCGAGCCGCTGACGCCGTACCTTGCCGTGCAGGCGGGCGACCCGGTCCACGGCCCGCTGGTGGTTGGCGGTACGGTCCTTGGCCTTACAACGCGGGAACCGGGACAGAGCCTGCTGCGCGGCTTCGAGCTTTGCGGCAGCCCTACGGCCGTGTCTCGGGTTGGGGACGAACCCGCCGCCTGAGTCGGCGAGGAAGTTCGCGATGCCCAGGTCGATGCCGACCACGCTGCCGGTCACCGGCAGCGGCTCCGGCTGGTCCTGTTCGGCGGTCAGCACGACGAACCACCGACGGCCCTCACGCTTCACGGACACCGTCTTGACCCGGCCTGCCACGGCACGGTGCTGGTTGACCTTCACATGCCCGACGCCCTGGAAGCGGACGCGGGTGGCCGGGTCGTGCGGGGTGGAATCCCAGCGGCAGCCATCGCCGTCCTTGGGGAAGTCCACCGTGTCGAACCAGCTCACCCCGCGAAAGCGCGGGTAACCGGACGTCTCACCGGACTTGACACGACGGAAAAACGCGGCGAACGCCTTGTCCAGGCGGCGCAGGGTGGCCTGCTGCGAGGAGAACGACCAGCGCCCCTGGCGCTCCGGGTCGAACGCCCGGATGTCCTTGAGCTGCGCCGACTGGCCGCCGTACTTGACGCTGGTCTTCGAGACATGCCGGTAGGCGTCACGCCGTTCCTGCAACGCCCCGTTGTAGAGGGAGCAGTGATCCCGCAGCATCTCGGCCAGCGCCTGGGCCTGCCGGACGGTGGGCCGCAGCAGGAACTTGTACGCGCGGATCACCCAGCCCACCCCCCTCCGGTCGAGTTCACGCTTGGTGTTTGTCACAAAGTACCCGGCGGGAGGTCTTCGATAACGACATGCTGATGAGCTGCGAGGAGATCATGCGGGATGTGTGCCAGTCCTTCAACGCCGAGCTGCGGGAGTTCAACGGCGAAGGCGATCACGTCCACCTGCTCGTCCACTACCCACCGAAAATCGCCCTGTCCAAACTCGTCAACAGCCTCAAGAGCGTCAGCTCCCGATACCGGCGCGCGGAGTACACCGGCCGGATCAACCAGATCGGCACGGGAGCCGTCTTCTGGTCCCCGTCGTATTCCGCAGGATCCTGCGGAGGCCCACCACGGAGCATCGTCAAGGACTACATCGACAACCAGAAACGGCCGGCCTGACCGACACGCCGCAGACGCAGAGAACTCCGGCACTTCGCTCCTCTGGGCCGAAGATCGCATTCCCGCCAGGCTTGAAGGCCGGGATTCCCTGCGAAGATCAAAGGACGGGAACCATGACCAGCAGAAGTGTCGTCGTCGAGCGGCGCATCGCCGCGGCCCAGGGACCGGTGTGGGAGGCCATCACCGACCTGGCCGGCATGCAGCACGTCCTCAGCAGCGTCTCGAAGGTCGAGGTCCTCACGGAGGGCGCCTTCGGCGTCGGTACGCGGTGGCGGGAGACGCGGCGCATGTTCGGCAAGGACGCCACCGAGGAGATGTGGGTGACGGCCAGCGAGCCACCCGAGCGGTATGTGGTGGAGGCCGAGTCCCACGGCTCGCACTACATCTCGGAGTGGGTGCTGCGAGCCGACGGCCCGGTGACGACGACGGCCCGCATGACGTTCTCGGCCGTGGCGACCGGTGGGGTCGCGGGCCTGCTGGCCAAGATCATGGGCGGCCTGGGCGCGCGGGCGGTCAGCAAGGCCATCGCCAAGGACCTCGACGACATCGCCGCAGCACTGGAGGGCCGCAGCGGCTGATCCACACACGGCCCTCCGCCCTTCACCTATCCCTTCACCGCTCCGGCGGTGAGCCCCTGGACGATGTGGCGGCTGGCGAAGGCGAACAGCAGCATCGTCGGCAGGATGGTGAGCACCGCTGCCGCGGACATGGATCCCCAGTCGATGTTGAAGCTGGAGATGAAGCCGTTCAGGGCCGTGGGGACGGTCTTGTTGCTGTCGCTGTTCATCAGCGTCACCGACAGGAACAGCTCGTTCCAGCAGTTGACGAAGTTGAAGATGAACGCGGCCACGATCCCGGGACGCATCACCGGCAGCAGCACCCGGAACAGTGCTCCGAACCGGGACAGGCCGTCGATCATGGCGGCCTCCTCGAGCGCGTCCGGGATGTTCTCGAAGAAGCCGCGGAGCATCACCGTGCAGAAGGGGATGCACACGGCGACGTACACGAGGATGAGTCCGAGCCTGTTGTCGACCAGGTTGAGGTCGGTCATGAGCAGGTACAGCGGCCCCAGCGCGATGAAGGTCGGGATCATCTGGGTGACCAGCGCGGCCATCAGCAGGGCGGACTTGGTGCGGAACTCGAAGCGGGCCAGCACGTAGGCCGACAGCATCGAGATCGCGGTGGCCACCGCGCCCGCCACGAACGCGACGATGAGGCTGTTGGTGAGGTAGACGCCGAAGTCGGCCTTGCCGAAGAGCCCGCTGTAGTTCTCCAGCGAGAAGTGCTCGGGCCAGTACGCGATCGGGAAGGCGAAGATGTCGCCGGGCGCCTTCAGGGACGTGATGGTGATCCAGTAGAGCGGGAAGACCGTGAAGACCAGCCACAGTCCCAGGAAGGTGAACTTGGTGGCCCGGCCCGCCGTGGACTCCTTGCCGATCACGACTTCACCTCTCGCTTCTCACGCGTGGCCAGGAGGAAGAAGACCGCGAACACCAGCAGCGTGGCGACGACGATGAGCCCGAGCGCGGAGGCCCTGCCGTAGTCGCCCTGCTGAGTGATCTTGATCATCCAGGTGGTCACGATGTGCGTCTCGTTGTTCGGCCCGCCGCCGGTCATCCCGAAGATCAGGTCGGGGAAGTTGAAGATCCAGATGACGCGCAGCAGGACAGTCAGCGCGAGCGTGACCCGGATGTACGGAATGGTGATCTGGAAGAGGGTGCGCACCTTCCCCGCACCGTCGAGCGCCGCCGCCTCGTACAGCTCCTCGGGGATGGACTGCAGCGCGGCCAGGATCATGATGGTGAAGAAGGTGACGCCGTACCAGATGTTGGCGACCACGACGGCGAACATGGCCGTCTTCGGGTCGGCCAGCCAGGCGACCGGCTCGTCGATCAGGCCAACCTTCTGCAGCAGGTCGTTGACGACGCCGAACTCGCTGTTGAACATCCAGCGGAAGAGGATGCCGATGAGGAAGCCGGAGATCGCCCAAGGGAAGAAGATGAGCGCCTGGTAGAGGCCCCGGAAGCGGAACTTCTTGCGCAGCCACAGCGCCAGGGCGAACCCGATCACCAGTTGGGGCACGATCGAACCGAACACCCAGATCCCGGTGTTGCCCAGCACGGTGCCCCACGCGGGGTCGGCGAAGACGTCGCGAAAGTTCTTCAGGCCCACCCAGGAGGTGTCGGTCAGGTCCGTCAGCTTCCACTTGCGGAAGGCCATCTGGCTGCCGGCGATCATCGGGTAGTACGTGAAGACCGCCACGAAGACCGCGGCCGGGGCCATGAAGGCGGCGATCAGGAAGCCGCGCCGGGCGGTGAACTCCGGCTTGCGGCGGCCTCGTTGCACGCCGCGGCCGGGCGGGGTGCCCCCTGTTCCGGAGGGCCCCGCCGACGCCGCTTTCGTCGTTTCCGTCGTGTCGGACGCGGTGGGCATGGCTAGTTCTCCTGCTGCCGCTTCTCGGTCCAGTACGCGTCCCAGCCGTCCAGCAGCTTCTCGGGAGTCGTCTTGCCCAGCACCATCTTCTGGATGTCCGCGTCGGCCTTCTGCTGCCACTCCGCCCACCAGGCGACGCCACGCGGCTGGCTGACGTTGAGGTAGGTGTCCGGGTTCTCCGTCATGGTCACGTAGCTGGACCAGGGGCCGGTCTTGTAGAAGGGGTCCTCGGTCGCCGACTTGAGGATCGGCACCAGGCTGTTCTTCTTGGTGAAGGCCGTCGACGCCTTGCCCTCGGAGAGGAACTCGACCAGCTTGACGGCCTCTGCCTTGTGCTTGCTGCCGTCCGCGATGCCCCAGCCGGCGGTGGCGAGTGGCTGTACGGTCTTGCCGCTGGGCCCCGCCACCAGCGGAGCGGTGTCCCACTGGTTCTTCGCGATCGACTTGGACTCCGAGACGGTGGCGATCACTTCCGGGTCCTGCAGCAGGAAGGCCGTGGAGCCGTTGGAGAAGCCCTCGACCATCTCCGGATAGCCCCAGGAGACGGACGACTTGGGGGACGCCTCCTTGAACAGCTTGAGGTAGGTCTTCATCGCGTCGACGGCCTCGGGGGCGGCGAAGATCGTGCTGCCGTCCTTCACCTTGAAGCCGTCGGCGGGGTCGATCTTGTCGGCGACGTACGCCTCGATGACGGCGGTGGCGTTGCCGTTGGCGTTGGCCCCGCCGCGGAAGGCGTACCCGTACCGGCGCTTGGCCGGATCGTGGATGGCGGAGGCCTGTTCGAGCAGTTCGTCCCAGGTGGCCGGGGGCTTGTCGAAGCCGGCCTCCTTGATCAGGTCGGTGCGGTAGAAGACGCTCAGGCCGTAGAAGCCGTACGGCACGAAGTACGTCTTGCCTGCGGCGGTCTCGGAGGCCTTGACCGCGTTCTCCGTCATCGCCTCCCAGCCCTTCCAGGGTTTGAGGTCCTTCTTCATGTCGTAGAGCCAGCCGTTGTTCGACCACGGGCCCACCGTGGTGTCCCGTACTTCGAGGGTGTCCACGCCGCTGCCGGACTGGAGCATCTGCTGGATCTTCTGGTCCGCCTGCTCGGTGGGCGGCGAGATCAGATTGACCTTGATCTTGGAGTTCTGCTTCTCGAAGTCCGCTATCAGGCCCTTCAGCAGGTCCGTGCGGGCGGGGTTCGTCAGGCTCTCGACCATGTTGAGAGTGACTGTTCCGTCGGCTTCTCCGCCACTCATGGCGGAACAGCCGGTCAGGACCATGGTGGCGGCTGTGCCGAGGGCGAGAGCTGCCGTCCTTCTACTCATCGTGCCGACCTCTTCCTTGGATACGGGCGCGCTGGCTGCGGCTTCGGGGGCGGGGGGCCTGGTGTCGGGGGCCGTGGTGTGGGGGCCGTGGTGTGGGGGCCTTGCTGTCGGGGAATCGCGGTGTCGCGCCGTCGACGCGCCGGGCTGTCAGTGGGCCGCGTGGGCCCATTCGCCGATGACGGGGACGCAGTCCTCGGCGAAGTACTCGTAGTCGACGGCGGTGTTGTAGACGTGTGCGGACAGCCGCATGTAGCCGATGCCGTCGAAGCTGGTGAAGGCCGCCTCCACGCCCAGTTCCCGGGCGGCCCGGTCGCGCAGTGCGTCCGCCTCGATCCGGCTGCCGGCCAGCCCCTCGGGCAGCCGGACGAGCCGCATCCCGGGAACGGGCATGCCCACGTCGACGATGCCGGGGACGGCGCCCAGTTCGGCGAAGGCGGCTCCGACGAGGCGCTCGGCGTAGCCGGCCAGGTCGTCCATGTACCGGCGGGCGGTGTCCCAGCCCCAGGTGCGGTCGACGAAGTCCAGTGCCGTCGACGCGGCGAGGTAGCCGGTGACGTCCACCGTGCCCTGCTGGTCGAAGCGGTCGGGATAGGGGTCGGGGGCGCCCCACGAGTCGATCAGCGGATAGAGGTCCTCGCGCTGCGCGCCGCGTGCGACCAGCGCTGCGGTGCCGCGCGGCGCGCAGCCCCACTTGTGCAGGTTGCCGACCCAGAAGTCGCACGTCAGGCCGTCGAGCGGAGCCTCGATCAGGCCGGGAGCGTGCGCGCCGTCCACGAGCAGGGGGACCCCGAGCCGCGCGGCCCCGGCGCCGATCCGCTCGACCGGCATCCGGCGGGCGGTCGCCGAGGTGATCTGGTCGACGACGATCAGGTCCGTGGCGTCGTCGGTCCCCGCCATCACGGCCTCGTACGCCTGCTCCTCGTCCGCGTCCAGCGGCACGCGGGCGGTGCGGACCTCGCCGCCCCAGCGCCGGGCCAGCCGTTCGGCGCCCATGGTCACGGCTCCGTAGCCGTGGTCGGTGACGACGATCGCGCCGCCGCGGCGACGCGGCAGAGCGTTGAGTACGACGCTGATTCCGGCGCTCGCGTTGGGCACCAGGGCGAGGTCGTCGGGGGTGGCCCGCAGGAAGGCCGCGAGATCGACCCGGGCGTCGGCGATCTTCTGCGGCAGCGCGGGGAACCACACCACCGGGGAACTGTCCATCTCGGCCCTCAGTTCGTTCTGCCGCTCCTGCGCCACCAGCGGGACCGCCCCGAACGAGCCGTGGTTCAGGTGCTTCATGACGGGGTCCAGCGACCACGCCCGGGCGGCGGGCCGGCCGTCCGCCAGCAGCAGGGGACGCGGGGCGGTGGTGACCTCGGTCTCGCTCACATCACTCCACATCTACCGAACCCGAGTGCCACCAGACATCAGAGGATGACGGCGACACGTATGATGACTCGGCATCCTGGCAGGCGTTTTCCGGCCTCGCAAGGGTCATGCAGCGAAAGTCATCAGATGACTCCCGGCCGATACATCCGAGACATCAGATGACTGACTACAGTGCCCGAGGGTCTCGGTGGTGCCGCCGGCCCGTCAGGGGAGGAATCGGATGTCCGCAGTCGACAAGGCGTTCCACGGTCTGCGTCACATGATCGCGACGGGGCGCCTGGGCCCGGGAGACCGCATCCCGCCCGAGGCCGAGCTCGGCGAGGAACTGGGCGTCTCGCGGGGTCCGTTGCGCGAGGCCGTACGGATGCTGGCGGCGCTCGGTGTGGTGGAGCCGCGGCACGGGTCGGGCACCTACGTCTCCCAGCTCCGGCCCGAGGACGTCATCGGAAGTCTGTCGCTGACCCTCGAACTCCTGCCGCTGTCGGGCCTGTTGGAGGTCTACGAGATCCGTCGGGTGCTGGAGGCGCACGTGGCCGCCAAGGCCGCCGCGCGCCGGACCCCCGAGACGGTGAAGACGCTCTACTCGCTCATCGAGTCCATGGAGGCCACGGAAGACCCCACCGAGGCCTCGGAGCTCGACCACCGTTTCCACGCCGAAGTGGCACGGGCCGCCGAGAACCCCACGCTCGCCTCCCTGCTCGCGGTCTTCCGCGCCCGCTCCCGCAAGTACCAGGTCTTCACCCTCCCCGAGGGCCCGGAGATGCGGCGCAAGAGCGACGCGGACCACCGGGTCCTGGCCACTGCCATCGCCGACCGCGACCCGGGCGCCGCCGCCGGCGCGGCCGAGGCGCACGTCGCCCAGACGGAGCGGTGGCTGCGGGCCTTCATGCCACCGGTGGAGGAGACCGACGGCGGACCGGAGGACTCCCCGAGCTGACGGCTGTCCGTTCTCGGAGCACGGTCAGTCGCGATCACCCGTATCGGGTGAGCAGTGCCTGGAGATAGTCCTCCAGCCGGTGGGTGAGCGTCACGGGTGTGAGGTCGTGCCGGCCGAGCTCCCGCCAGGGACCGGCGACCTTCTCCGCGTCCGGTGCGAAGGCGAGGGCATCCAGCAGACGCCAGTACAGGTGGGCTCCGGGATCCCCGTCGAGCGCTCCCCCGACTGCCGAGTAGTCGTCGGCCAGGCGCATTCCGGTGTCGACGCCGTGCAGCAGGGCGAGCGCGGTGGAGCAGTGGGCCACGTCCAGGTCGGCCGGGCCCCAGGACGTCTCCACCCAGTCCACGACACCGGTGACCGCCAAGTCGGCGCCGTGGCCGGTGAAGAGGACATTGCCGGGATGAAAGTCGCGGTGCAGGAAACAGGGCCGGTACGGCGGGGGCGGACGGTGGATGACGTCCACGGCTCGTTGCCACAGTTCGGGCCGCAGCGTGCCTTCGGGCAACCGCACGCGATCGGCCGCCGTCCAGGCCTGGTACGTACGCGGCCGTGTGCGCGTCGGCACGAACAGCCCATGGATGTCGACGAGTTGCCGAGCCAGCAGCCCGGTCCTGCGCGGTACGTCCTCGTCGCCGTCCAGCCGGACACGTCCAGGCAGCCAGGACATCAGGAGCGAGGGGTGGTCGCAGTGCTCTGCAAGGGCATCCACGCCGTGGAAATCGGCGACCGGCACGGAGGTCTCCGCGAGGAACCTCAACATGTCCGCTTCGCGCGTGAGGAGCCCCTGCGCGTGCTTGACGAAGAAGGGCCTGACGAACGACCGCAGGACGAGCGACCTGGGCTCGCCCTGCCCTTCGATGTCGAGGCGGCGCATCCGTGAGGTCCAGCCGCCGCGCAGCGGGACGACGGCCCTGATGCGTTCGCCTTCACCCAGCGTCTTCTCCACCCAGGCACGGGTGTTGGACCAGCCCTGACCGTCCACTCCGGCACCGATGTCGTCCGTATGCCCGCCCGCGTCCACGGGGGGCAGCCTACTGATCACCGAGGAGCCCACAACTCCATAGAATCGCGCGATGGTGACGTTCGAGATCGACGATGTGACGCCCGCTCCAGAGCCGCTGCCCACCCGGCCTCTCGGCGAACTGGCCGTGGACGCGCTCGCGGTCGGCGGGGACCCGAGCACTCCGGTCATCGAGCCCAATGGTGTGCATCCGCTGCTCGGGGCGGTGGGGCGTGCGTTCGCCGATCATCGTCGGCTGGTGCTGACCCCGGACGCGGTATGGCTGACGATCGCGCAGGGCCTCGCCCAGCACATCCGTCTGCATGCCGAGGAGCTGCGGCCACGGCTGGTGCGTCACGCGGGCCGCAGGCGACTCACCGTGGCCGTCGACGGGCCGATGCCGCGCGACCCGAACTCCTGGCAGGACGCTGTGGAGTTGTTCCACAAACTGCTCGCGGCGGAGATCGACGGCACCGGCACGACCGCCGATCTGTTCGAGTGCGACTTCTCCACCAGTACCGATGTCGAGCGGGTCGCGGGACGCATCGTCATGCTCGACGCGTACGCGCCGTACTTCGCCTTGTGGATGACCTTCGTCTGCGGAATCCCGTCGATCACGTTGGCCGGCACGGTCGAGGACTGGCAGCGGATCCGCGCACGGCTGGACGCGGTCGCCGACCTGGGCATGGAGACGTGGTGCCGGTCGCTCGTCCCGATGGCCGACCAGTTCGTCCGTGCCGCGGCAGGCGACGTCGACACCGCGTTCTGGCGCCGCATCTACAGCCCGGTCGACGCCTACGGCGGCGAGGTCGTCACCGGGTGGATCGCACGGTTCTATCCGTATCTGACCCGCCGCGGTGCCGTCACGAGGCCGAATCCACTGCTGGAACTCCCCCTCGACGAACCGCGCGACCTGACCCTCGACGGCATGTTCTACACGGGCCCAGGGGTGCGCAGCGACGACGTGCCGGCCACCCTGTCACGGCTGGTCGTCCACATCAACGACCGGGTGGAAGGCGACAATCGAGTGGTCGCCCTGCACGCCGGACTCGTGGGTGTCGGCCAGGACGACGACGGATCGCTGCGGCCGGTGGCGGGCTGGCATCTCACCTCGGCTGCGGTCGAGATGGACGACGTGATCGACCGGATCGTGTGTGACCATGCCACCACCCCCGCGCAGTCTCCGGACGGGCTCTGGTTCGAGGGGTGCGCGGACGTGGTGGCGCTCTACAGCCGTGTCGGCTCCGCGACACTGTTCGACGGCGCCTGGCGACTGCGGCCCATCGCCGACCGCCGCACGATGTGGCGCGGTCATCGAGCGCACTCGATCGCCATCATCATCGACCTCGCGGACGGCCGGAGTCTCGGCGCGGTCGACGACTCCCGCACAGGGACGACCCATTGGGTCGTCTGCCGGATCGAGGAAGCACCGTCCGACGGCGAAGACACGAACCGCCCTCGTTTCCGGCTCGTCGACGAGCCGAACGAGGTCCGTGTGTACGGCACTTCGCTCCCTCTCCTCCTCGACGCGGCCCTGGACTCGGGCGGTGACATCGCGCACCTGGAGACCGGCCGGCTCGACGAACTGGACCGCGGCATCGTCTGACAGAGGCGATCGGATACCGGACTCGGGAACCGGCGAGCGGCGCGCCGCTGAGCGAGCCGCCCCGCCGAACCGCCGCTGTCAGGCGCTGTACTGGTGAGCCGGATACGTCAGGTACCCCGCGTCGCCGCCCTGGTAGTAGGTCGCCTCGTCGACGGGCGCGACGGGAACACCCGTGCGCAGGCGTTCCACCAGATCGGGGTTGGCGATGAAGGCGCGGCCGAAGCTGATGAGTTCCGCGCCCAGACCGAGCCAGTGGTCGGCCTCGGACCTGCCGGTCTGCTTGGGGCCCATGGGGACGACCGGGTTCATGACGAGTGTGCCCGGCCAGGCACGGCGGAGCGCCACCAGCACCTCTTCGTCCGCGGTCGCTTCGAGATGGACGTACGCCAACTCCAGCCGCGCCAACTCGCCGAGCAGGGCGGTGTAGAGCTCCGTGACCTCCGACTCCCGCACACCCCAGAAGGTCCCGCCCGGGGAGAGCCGGATGCCCGTGCGGGCCGCGCCGACCGCCTCGACGGTCTCGGACACCGCCTCGACGGCGAACCTGATCCGGTGGGCCACGGAGCCTCCGTACCGGTCCGTGCGCAGGTTGGCGTTGGACGAGAGGAACTGCGAGATCAGGTATCCGTTGGCTCCGTGCAGTTCCACTCCGTCGAATCCCGCGTCCACGGCCCGGCGTGCCGCGTCGGCGTAGGAGCGGGCGTGCTCCGGGACTTCCGAGGTCTCCAGCGCGCGGGGCACGGGGGCGGGCTGGGGGCCGGTCGGCGTGAAGACGTCGCCGACGGCGGGCACGGCCGACGGGCCGACGGGCCGCGTGCCCGTCGTGTCGGGATGCGAGACGCGCCCGCCGTGCATGACCTGGGCGAAGATCCGCCCTCCGTTGACGTGCACGGCGTCCGTCACCGGCTGCCACGAGGCCTGCTGCTCCTCGGTGTGCAGACCGGGCGTGCCCGGGTTGGACTGCCCGATCAGGCTCGGCTGGACCCCCTCGGTCACGATCAGCCCGGCGGTCGCACGCTGGGCGTAGTAGGTCGCCATCGACGGCGTCGCCAGGCCACCGGCAGCGGCCCTCACCCGCGTCATGGGGGCCATCACGACACGGTTGGGCAGCGTCAGTTCGCCGAGCTGATGGCTCTGGAACAGGCTCGTCACTTCAGGACTCCTTCGCGATCCGTCGGCCCGGGTCCCGGGCACAGCGGTTACGCTAAAACCTGACATTGACGTCAGAGGCAAGGCCTGTGTCGTAGGTAACAGCGCAGGTAACAGCCGGGAGCGGGGAGAACGACATGCGCATCGGAGAGCTCGCCGAACGGGCCGGCGTCAGCGTCCGGTCGCTGCGCTACTACGAGGAACAGGGCCTGCTCACCAGCACCCGCAGCGCCAGTGGCCAGCGGCACTACACGGACTACGAGGTCGAGCGCGTCACGTTCATCCAGCGGATGTACGCGGCAGGCCTGTCCAGCCGGACCATCACCGAACTGCTCCCCTGCGTCGACTCGCCCAGCGAGGAGAACTCGGACGCCGCCCTCGAACGCATGGGCCAGGAACGCGACCGGCTCACCGCACACATCGCGGAACTCGTTCAGACCCGTGACGCCCTGGACGGCCTGATGACCGCGGCCCGAGCACACCGCGAGCAGTTCCAGGCGGCCGCCTCCGCCTGACGCCGCCGCCCGCGCTCCGCCCGACGCGGTGACACGGGTCAAAGCGGGCCTCACCATGTACGTATGACGGACGAGACGATCGTGAACACGCATCAGGCCGAGGCCTGGAACGGCTACGAAGGCACCCACTGGGCGGATCACCAGACGCGCTACGACAATCTCAACGACGACGCCAACGCGCCTCTCCTGACCGCCGCCCGTATCAAGGACACGGACGCGGTCGTCGACGTCGGCTGCGGCAACGGACGTCTCACCCGCCTCGCGGCCGGCCGAGGAGCCCGAGCCCTCGGTGTCGACCTGTCCGTGCCGATGCTGGAGCGGGCCAGGGCGAGCGCAGCCGAGGAGAAGCTCGACAACGTCTCCTTCGTACAGGGCGACGCCCAGGTGTACCCCTTTCCCGAGGCGGGTTTCGACGTGGCGGTCAGCCGCTTCGGGGTGATGTTCTTCGCCGATCCGGTGGCCGCGTTCGCCAACATCGGACGGGCTCTGCGGCCGGGCGGACGCCTCGCCTTCGTCTGTCCGCAGGCCTTCAGCCGAATGGAACAGTCCGTCATCTTTGCCGCCGTCGCCGAGCATGTGCCCCTGCCCGACCTGTCCCAGGACACGAAGACAGGCCCCGCCTCCTTCGCCGACCCCGAACGCACCACGGGCGTTCTGCGCGACGCCGGCTTCGAGGACGCCGACGCCGAGGCGATCGAACGGACTCAGGTGTGGGGCACGGACGCGGAGGACGCCGCGACCTTCCTCTTCGGCTGGGGCCCCATGCGGCACTGGCTGCGGGACACCGACCCGCAGGCCACGGAGCATGCCCGGCGCGCGGCGGTCGACGCCTTCCGCGCCTACGAGTCGGACACCGGCGTACGGCTGACATCGCGGCTCTGGCTGGTGACCGCCACCTGGCCGGGAGTCGCGTGAACAAGCCAACCGCGGGGCGGGAGCAGCGATGGAAATGGGGGTATCGGCATGAACCGGCCGCTTCTCTACCTCGACGTGGACGGGCCGCTCAACCCCTATGCCGCCAAGCCGCACCGACGGCCCGCGGGGTATGACACGCACCGGATGAAGCCCGAGGGCTGGATCGCCCAGCACCCCAGTACGCCACGGGCCCACGTGAAGCCGCTCCGGGTGTGGCTCAACCCCGAACACGGTTCCCGGCTGAGGGAGTTGGGGGAGCAGTACGACCTGGTGTGGGCGACCACCTGGGGCGCGGAGGCCAACACGTTCATCGGGCCTGTCATCGGCCTTCCGCGGTTGCCGGTCGTGGACTGGCCCACGACACATGACATACGCCCGGACGGCACGTTCTGGAAGACCCGTCACCTCGTCGCGCACGCCGGGGGCCGCCCGTTCGCCTGGGTCGACGACGACCTCGACGACACCGACCGTGCTTTCGTCGCCTCGCACCACGGGGGCCCGGCGCTTCTCCACCATGTCGATGCCCGGGTCGGGCTGCTCGACACCGACTTCGCCGTCCTCGACTCCTTCGCCCGCGGACTGTGATCCTCGGTGGACCCGGTCGGGGCCGTACAACCTCCGGGCGGCTCGGAGGTCTTCCTTTCCGGGGTGTGTCATGGGACCGGAGCACCAGATCGCCTTCTTCCTGAGGGAGTTGGCGGGTCGCAATACACAGCGTCGCGTGGCGGCGGCGAAGGGGCTGGGCAAGGTCGGCCGTCGCGAGCACGCCTGGGTGCTCGCCGAGACGGCCGGTGACCCGGTGCCCCAGGTCCGCGAGGCCGCGGCCATCGGCCTCGGCCGGCTCGGGGTGCCGGAGGCGGGCGAGAAGGTGCTGCCGCTCCTGATGGGCGACATGGATCCATGGGTACGCCGCAGGGCCTCGCTCGCCGCGATCCACCTTGGGCTGCACGGCGACGGGATCGTGCGTGCCTTCACGAAGCTGCTCGACGACCCGGAGTACCACGTCCGTATCAACGCTCTCGTCGGCCTGACGGCTTTGGGCGTGCCCGGCGATGTCTCGACGCTGGTGAGCCTGCTCGGCGATCCGGACGGCGCCGTGTGGGGACGGGCCCGGAGCCTGATCTACGAACTGCGGGACGATCCGGCCGTGAAGGCCGAGGTGATCCGGACGGCCCGGCAGGGCGACGCCGCCGCACGCATAGAGGCGCTCACCCTGCTGCCGGGCCGGTGCACCGAGCGACTGCTCGACTCGCTGCTCGCTGGGCTGCGCGACCCGTCCCCCGACGTACGGATCGCGGTGGCGTCGCGGCTGTCCGACGTGGAGACGCCGCAGATTCGTGACGCCCTGGCCACCGCGCTTGACGTGGAACAGAGCCCGGCCGTGGCAGCGCGTCTGCTGCGCATGCTGGAACAGCCGGGCGACCAGCAACTGATCGGCCCGGCACGGCGATGGCTGCGCGACCCCGTGGCCGGTCCGGCGGCCGCTCGCACGTTGGGAGAGGTGGACACCGGGACGGCCGTGGAACTCCTGCGCGGCGTCATCGACGACACCGGGGTGCCGGGACCGACCCGTGCCGCCGCCGCGAAAGCCATTGGCGAGTGCGGGAGATGGGACGCCGTGTGGCAGTTGCTCCCGCTGCTCGACGATCCGGACACGGATGTGCAGGCAGGTGCCGTCGACGGCCTGGGCGCAGCCGTCTACAGCGGACTGCGCCTCTGGGAGCGTTGGCCCGTGACCCGCGTTCTGGTCGATCGCCTCGCGGCGGAGCCGAGCACGGCCTGGCGGACGGGCTATGCCCTGATCGGGCTGCCTGACGCACTGCCGGTCCTGCGACGCCTGGCCGACAGTGCCGAGGCGGCCGAGGTCAGGGCCGCGGTGCTCTCGCTACTCGTCCCGGAAGACCTTGATGGCCCAGGTCGCGGCAGATACGGCGCCGAGGAGGACGTACGCCGCTTGGTGCGAGGGCTCGACGACACTGAGGAGCCGGTCCGCTACAGCGCCGCGCTCGCTCTCGAGCAGTGGCTCAGGTTCGGCTTCGCGCTCCCGCCTGGCCGCGAGGCGCTGCACGACCGGTTGGGGACCCTCGCCTCGGACCCGTCCCCGCGGCTGCGGCAGGCTGTCGCCGCCGTGCTCCAGGCTCTTGCGGATCCAGGTGGCCCGAACTGACTGCCACGGAAAACCACCTGACAGGTCGGCGCGAGGGCGCTACTGTCGCTCGCGATGACGACTCACTCTGTTGACAGAATGGGGGTCCCGTCCGCGCAAGGTGAGTGCTGATGCTCACTGACACCGCTTACGAGGATCTCCGCCTTTCCTTCTGGCCGCGCGTGCGAGAGTTCGCCGTGCCGCCCTCCATGATCGAGACCGCGTCCGCCCGCCGCCGTGCCGGGGACTGGGCGGGAGCGTGCGCCGCCGCGGGTGTGGATGTCGATCTCGATCTGCGGTCCCTGGCCCGTACCCGAGGCCGGGACCTCGCCGCCCAAGTCCGCGCGGATCTCCGCCACTTGGCGCCTGACTTGCTGCGCTGGCACATGCCGAGGACCGCTCCCCACGGGTTGCTGCGGCCAGGGCTGACGATCGCCCTGACGCGGTACGACGCGGAGGAGCGTGACGGCCCAGGCACGCGTGACAGCCCCGGCCCGGTGTTTCTTGTGGTCCGGACAGCGCCCGCCTGGGCGGACGCCGGTCAGCGCATCAGTCTCGCGCTGTGGGACGGATCCCATGCCGACGCCGGCGCCCGCCGTCACCCGCACCCCCGGCCGAACCGGCGGTTCCGCCTCGATCTGCACCGTCATCTGTGGGACGCGCGCAGGAGCGATGAGCTACGGGTCCGGTCGGGAGCCGATCGGCCGACCGGCGAAGGCCTTCCCCTGGTGAAGGCCGGCGAGGGCCTCAGCCTGGTGAACCCGGATGTGCCGGAGCCGGTGCCGTGGGATCCGCGCTGTGCCGTCGACCGGTGGGCCGCCGAGGCGCGGATACTGCTCCGCGCCGAGGGACGGTCCACCGGTACCGTCGCCGTGCGGGTGGGATCCGGGCAGCGACTGCTGCTGGACCTGGCCGCGGACGGTGAGGGCGCGGGGTCGCCCGGGTTCGCCCTCGCCGTGGCGCCCACGAAAGGGGCCACCGCCGCGCTGCCGGTCCTGCCCGACGCGGCGACCTGGACGCTGCCCGACCTGGAACTGGTCCGCAGTGGTTCGATCGAGATCGATCGGCTGCATCCGCTGGTCGCTTCGGCGTTGGCACCGGACCACTCCCTGACAGGTCCCTCCCGGACCTCCGGGCGGGTGCCTGCCCGGCCAGGGCAACCGCACCTCGTGGACTGCCGGGGAGAGCAGCACCGGATCGGCATGGTCCACGGAGTCCTGTCCCCACTGGACCACGACCCCGGCGAGATCCGCCGGGAGGAACTCCTCGCCGAGCTGACCGGCACACCGCTCCCCTGCCTCCAGACCATCGACACGGCCCACCGGCATCCGGACTGCCTCACCGGTGTCCGGGAACGCCTCCACCACGGCGACATCGCCGGAGCACTGGCCGTCGTCGAGGGCCTGCTGGGCCCCGACGCACTGCTGCGCGACGGCGCACTGCGGGACGAACTGGAGGCGGCCGCGCGGCGGCGCATCCTCTACGGGCTCTTCCGGGCGGACCTCGCCGGCCCGGGACCCGGCCGCGTCCGCCCGAGTCTGCCTCGCCCTCCCAGCCACCGCTCCCATCCACGCCACACGACCGGCCGCTGATCCAGGGGCGTCTCTGCCTGCCTTCAACTCGCCCCTGTCCTCCGCTCGCCCCTGCCTTCTGCTCACCCCTGCCTCTACTCGCCGCTCCACGAACCCTCAGGTGATCAAACATGCCCTCATACAGCCCGTTCGCCGCGCCCAGCGCACCCTCCGACCCGACGCACATCTCCCAACTCGACATAGCGGGCGACCTGTTGGCCCGTCTGCGCGACACCACCACGGAAGCGCGCCCCGACATCCAACTGGAGGCCCTCACACTGGCCGTCGCCGCGGACCTGCCCGTCCTCCTGTGGGGCGAGCCGGGTATCGGCAAGACCGCGGCGCTGACACAGCTCGCCGCGTCCCTGGACCTTCCACTGACCACCGTCATCGCCAGCGTGCACGAGCCGTCGGACTTCTCCGGGCTGCCCGTCATCGGCGACGATCCCGCGGAACAGGGCGTCCCGATGGCCCCGCCGGACTGGGCGGTCCGACTGGTACGGGCCGGCCGCGGGCTGCTGTTCCTGGACGAGCTGTCCACCGCGCCGCCTGCCGTGCAGGCCGCGCTGCTTCGCCTCGTACTCGAACGGCGCATCGGCGCCCTGCAGTTGCCGCCCGGCGTACGTATCGTGGCCGCCGCCAATCCGCGGTCCTCGGCGGCCGACGGCTGGGAGCTGAGCCCGCCCCTGGCCAACCGGTTCGTCCATCTCCAGTGGACCCATGACCACGACGTGGTGGTTCGCGGACTCGGTGGGACCTGGCCGCGGGCCACACTGCCGCGGCTGGATCCGGAGCGGCTGCCGGAGGCCGTGGGCTTCGCCCGCCGTGCCGTGTGCGAACTCCTCTCCGCCCGCCCCGGACTCGTACACCGGCTGCCCAGCAACGAGACGCGCCGGGGCGGACCTTGGCCGTCACCGCGCAGTTGGGAGATGACCTTGTGCCTCATCGCCTTCGTGACCGCGGCCGGTTCCTCCAGGGAGGTGCTGTCCCTACTGGTCAGGGGAACGGTTGGGGACGGCCCCGGTCTGGAACTGCTGGCCGGCCTGGACCGGATGGACCTCCCGGACCCCGAACTGCTGCTCGCCGACCCGGAGTCCGCCGCCCTGCCCGAGCGCGGGGATCTGCGCCAGGCCGTGCTCGACGGTGTCGTGGCCGCCGTCCGCAAGCGCCCGGACAAGACGCGCTGGGACGCCGCATGGGCGCTTCTGGTGCGGGCGCTGGACACCGGAGCCCCGGACCTGGTGGTCGTCCCGGCGACCACGCTCGCCTCGCTGCGTCAGCAGGACTGGGACGTTCCGGCATCGATCGAACAGCTCGCCGGAGCGGTGTCCATCTCCCGGCGGGCAGACCGGGCGGCGGCCCGGGCCGCGGTCACCACCAGGGCGAGCCGGTGATCCCGGATCCGCCGAGGGCGCTGGACCTCGACAAGCTCTTCGCCGCCCGGCTGCAGGCGGCCCGGGCCCGGCCCTACCTGGCGACGGCGCTGTTCGCCCTGCACACCGTGGAGTCACGTTCGGTACCGACGATGGGCGTCGACCGGCACTGGCGGTGCTACGTCTCACCGGCGTTCGTGGACCGCACACCGGTGGAGGAGCTGGCCGGTGTGTGGGTGCACGAGGTGTCGCACCTGCTGCGCGACCACCACGGGCGCAGTGACAGGGTCGCGAAGGAACGCGGACTGACCGGCCCCGGGGAACGGCTGCGGATGAACATCGCCGCGGACTGTGAGATCAACGACGACGTGTACGGCGACGGGCTGGCCTGGCCCCAGGACGTCGTCGAGCCGGGCTCCCTGGGGCTGCCCGAGGGGCAGCTCATGGAGGACTACCTGCGGCAGTTCCGGCTCGGGCCGCGCACCCAGGGCCACGCCTGGCTGGACTGCGGCAGTGGGGCGGACGGTCTGGACAGAGGGTGGGAACTGGGACCGAACGGCGCGCACGGCCTCAGCGCGCAGGAACGCGACGCGGTTCGGTTCCGGGTGGCGCAGGGCATCAAGGGCCGTCCGGGGAACGCCCCCAAGGCGTGGCAGCGATGGGCCGACGAGGCTTTCCAACCACCGCAGCCGTGGCGGGAGTTGCTGGGCGCGGCGATCCGTTCGGCGAGCTCGGGATCCGGCGCGGGCCAGGACTACAGCTACGGCCGTCCCTCACGCCGGTCGGCCGGAGTGCCGGGCGTCGTGCTCCCCAGTCTCCGGCGCAGACCGCCCCGGGTCTCCGTGATCATCGACACCTCCGGCTCGGTCAGCGACGCCGAACTGGGCAGCGCTCTCCGCGAGGTTGCCGCCATCTCCCATGCCGTGGGCGGCCGCCGGGATCTGGTCTCCGTACTGCCGTGCGACGCGTCCGCCGAGGTCGTGCACCCGCTGTGCCGCGCCGAGGGGATTCCGCTGCTGGGCGGCGGGGGCACGGATCTGCGCACGGGCTTCGCCAAGGCGCTCCGTACCCGGCCGCGGCCGGATGTCATCGTGGTCCTGACCGACGGTCAGACGCCCTGGCCGAGCGCGCAGCCGTCCTGCCGGACGGTGGTCGGCCTGTTCCCCCGGTCGTACGACTCCGGGTCGTGGGACGAGGACGATCCCGAGTACGTACCCGACACCCCGCCCACGTGGGCTCGTGTGGTGGAGATCGGTTCGGCTCCCGCCGGCAGGTGATCCGTTCAGGTCAACTCGTGTACGAAGTGCCGGAGTTGATGCTCGTGGCCCGGTCGACGTGATGTCCGACTCGACGAGGTGCTTCCGGCGCTGCGCCGCGCCGACGACGTCCAGGTCCCTGTCGCAGGCATGCTCGCGGATGTAGCGCCGGATCGCGGCCTCGACCGTCGCTCGTTGCCCGGTGGGCGCCGAATCGTTGCCGCCCTCCGCGGCCAGACACACCAGGTCCAGGAGTCGGTCGCACGCGATGTCGAAGGTCGACTCGGAGAGTTGCTCGCGCTCCTCGTGCAGTGTGGTCGTCAACTGCCGGACGACTCGGCCCAGTCCGTTGGCGCCGCTGAGTACGTGCGGCCCTCCGGCCGCGACACGGCTGCGTCCGGCGACGTTCTGGCCGGGCATGAGGAAGGAGATCCCCACGAGATCGTCACCGTGCGCGAACGTCAGCGGGCGGTCGATGTCGCACAGCGCCATGCCGCCTGGCCCTATCTCCCCGGACGACGCCCCCTGTTCGACGCAGGCCGTCCCGGCGAGCGGTACGAGGGGTTCGTACGTGCCTCGGGGGTCGGACCGGATGTGCCGGGTGTCCCCGTCGACCACTTCCTCTCCGCCGGCGCACAGGGCGAGGCCGTAGACCTTCGAACGCTGCCACTTCAGGCGTCCGGCCCATGGAGTGCGGCGATCCGGCACTTTGATGCGGCTCGCGCCGTGGAGGCCGGTGAAGACCTCGTCCCAGGCGCTCGCCGAGGAGACCGTGAGGTCTTGGCTCCGGGAAGACACGCCGCATCGTGCGGCCGGCCGAAGGACGCTCCGCAGCTGTGAGCCAGCTCACGTCGCCGGGATCGAACTCCTGGGCCGGTCCCGCGTCTTGTCTGCGCGCAGCCGAACGGCCTCGTATCGGGATCCGCCTCCATGAGGCCCCTCAACCAAAGGATGGACATGTTGGACCGCGTTGCGGAATTGACGGTTCGGTGGCCCAGAGCTGTGCTTGTGGTGGCCTCCGTCCTCGTTGCTGCGATGAGCGTCGTGGGTGTGGGCGCCTTCGGGAAACTGGTGGGCGGCCGCGGCCTGGTCCTGGCCCATGTGAAGGGCGACGAGTCGACGCGGGAAGAGCACGCGCACGACATCATCGACACGTACAGGGGCCGGTACGAGGGACTCACCGTCCAGGCCGGCGGCGGTACGGCGGTGGGCGCCGAACTGTCGGAGCAGGTACTGAAGGACCTCCTCCTCGCGGAGATCATCGCCGTCCCCGTGACGCTGCTGCTCCTTCTCATCGTGTTCGGGGGCGTGGTCGCGGCTCTGCTACCGCTCGCCATCGGCACGGTGGCGGTCGCCGGGACCTTCGCGGAACTCGCGCTCCTGGGCAGCGTCACCGACGTGTCGGTCTTCTCGATCAACCTGACCACCGCCCTCGGGCTCGGACTGGGCATCGACTACGCGCTGTTGATGATCAGCCGTTTCCGGGAGCAGCTCGCGTCGGGGACGAGCGTTGCCGACGCGGTTCGAACGACGGTGCACACGGCGGGACGTACGGTCGTGTTCTCGGCCGGCACGGTCGCGGTCGCGCTCACCGCGCTCCTGGTCTTCCCGCAGTACTTCCTCCGCTCGTTCGCCTACGCCGGTGTGGGTGTGGTCGTCATCGCGGCCGTCGGCACCCTCTTCGTGATGCCCGCGCTGCTCATGCTGTTGGGGCATCGCATCAACAGCGGCAGGCTCCCCTGGCCCAGGGCCGACCGTCATCGCCGGCGCGCACCTTTCTGGGGCCGACTGGCCGGGACCGTGATGCGCCGACCGGTGCTGACCAGCGTGCCGGTCCTCGCGGTGCTCCTGCTCGCCGCGGCGCCGCTCCTCGGCGTCACGTTCGGTACCCCGGACGAACGGGTCCTTCCCGAGGACGCCGCGAGCCGGCAGGTGTCCACGGCTTTGCAGACGGACTTCGCGGGCGATGACGAGGCGGCCGTCCAAGTGGTGGCCGACGGGTCCGTGAACTACGAGGCTGTCGACGATCCGGCTGGCGCGGGTGCGTCGCGCCGTGTCGCCGTGCGGAGCGTCGGCGGTGGCGGCGAGGGCGGTCGCGAGCTTGGCCCGTCCCTGGTTGAGCCGGCTGCGGACCGTGCCGACCGGGACTCCGCACGCGTCGGCTATCCGCTCGTAGGACGTGACGCCGGTGCTGAAGTGACGCAGTACCAGGGGCAGTCGCAGTGTGGGGGAAAGCTCTTCGATGGCCTCCCAGATCCAGTCCCGCATCGCGTGGTGCTCCAGCCGGCGCTCCGGTCCGGCGTCCGTGGAGGGCACGTGCAGATCGTCGATCGGTCGGAAGGCCACGGAGCCTCGCAGCAGGGAACGGGCGGCGTTGCGCACGATCATCCGCAGCCATGGACCGATGGCCGCCGGATCGCGGACGTCGCCCACGCGGCGGAGCGCGGTCACGGCCGCGTCCTGGAGCACGTCGTCGACGTCGGGCCCCGGTCCCAGGATGCTCAGTGCCACCGCGCGCATGCCTGCCCGGTGCCGTTCGAGCAGCAGACCCAGGGCAGTGACGTCACCCGCCTGCGCGGCACGCGTGAGCACCGCGTCCTCCAGACGTACGGCGTCAACTGCGTTCGGGCTCATGGGTGTTCCTCTTCCGGCGTCTCCCGTCCTGCGTGCGACCGTACTGTGGGCGGCCCGGCGGCGTAACGGCCGCCCGGGAAAACCGAACTCCGGTACTCAGCCGTCCTGCACCGTGATCTGCCGGTCCTGGTCGGGGAGGCGGAGCAGTGCCGCTCCCAGCGGTGTGAGGGTGTGCAGGACGGTGTTCGCGTGGCGGTGGCTGACAATGAGTCCCGAGTCGCGCAGCACGGTGGTGTGGTGGCTGGCGTTGGCGGGGGACACCGAGACCGCGCGGGCGATCTCCGAGTTCGTGGCACCGTACGTCACCGCGAGCAGTACCGCGGCGCGGGTGCGTCCGAGCAGTGCCGACAACGGCGCCTCGGCCGGGCGGTGTTCGGGAACGGGTCCGTCTGATGCCAGCGGGTACAGCAGGACGGGCGGCAGATCGGGGTCGGCGAAGGAGACCGGCTTCTGCCAGCAGAAGTACGAGGGGATCAGGACCAGGCCGCGGCCGCCCAGGTGCAGATCACGATCGACACCGCCCACGTACTCCACCTCCAGGACGGGGGCTCTCCAGCGCATGGCCGGCCCCAGTCCGCCGAGCAGCCCCTCCGCTCCGCCGTGCAGCAGATCGCGGCCCCGGCGGGCGCACTCGGCATCGACACGGGCCTGCATACGGTCGCTGTAGGGGGCGATGGCCGCGTTGTGGTACTTGCGCAGCGACGCGACCAGTTCCGCGCGGACGTCCTTGTCGGCCAGGCGGTACATGTCCGTCGGTACGTTCCTCACCTGTGCCAGCAGACCGATCTCGTGCCGGACCCGGGCGGGCGGTGTGTCGAGGATCGCGTCCAGCCCGCTCTTCAGGCCATGGCCCGCCTCGGCCGGGGTGAGGAAGTCGGGGAAGTACGTCGCGCGGGGGAACAGCGGAAGCAGCAACGTGCGTACGACGGAGCCCAGTTGCTGTGCGGAGATGGCAGCGCGGGCGTCGCGGTACCAGGCAGCGTGGGCCCAGCGCCCGAGCTGGGACTGTAGCCGGTGCAGACTGGCGGCGATCTCCCATAAGGGATCGGGGCGGCAGGCGAGCCGCGTTCGGACGAGATCCTCCGGCGTGAAGTGGATACGCAGCACGGTCCCCCCATGCGTGATTCCTGCCCGACGCGGCAGACGATGCCTCGCCGGCCCTCGTGAAGACAATGACTGGACCGGATCATCCTTCGGGCGCACACAGCGGGGTCAGTGCTGTGTACGCCCGCCCGAACCGTCAGCCCTGGATCAGGGCGGCCACCTCTGTGCGTATGGCGGGCATGTCTGCGAAGACCGTACCCGGGCAGTCTGTGGCAGCCCAGTGGAGGTGACCGCCGATGGCAGGAGCGACGCGGGCGGCTCCGCTCACCGGATTGAGGTAGGACACCTTCCCCAGGGGGGCGATCGAATGGCGCTCGGCCAGTTCGGCCAGGAGCTGGATGAGCGCGGTGCGTGCGGCGGTCGTCGGGGGCGTGGTCGTCAGCGTCCCCAGAAGGGCGATTCCGAGGTTTCCACTGTTGTATCCCTGGACGTGCGCGCCGGTGACGAGCCGCCCCGACGCGTCGTGCGCGGGCGTGCCGTCGGTGCCGGACCAACGCCCTTCGTACACAAGGCCGTTCTTGTCGATCAGGAAGTTGTAGCCGATGTCGCCGTAGCCCTTGCCGACGGTGTCGTTGCGGTAGATCGCGCGGACCACCGCGGCCGGGTCGGGATCGGTGCTCCCGTCGTCGGTGTGGTGCACGGTGAGGGTCTGGACCGGGTAGTACTCGGGCGGCCAGATCTCCGTACCGTCGGCTGCGAACCGCAGGGTCTCGTCCGCGCCCCAGGCCGCGCGCGAGCGCAACGTGTACGCGGCGGAGGCGGCAGCGGCCGCGGGCGGGCGGGGCACGACGCTCAACGCGGCGGCGACTCCGAGGCCGCCCAGGAACACGCGTCGCGATACCGGGGACGCCGTGCGGGCCGGGCTCCGGGAGCCTGCGGGGTTCGAGTCCGGGACCGTCATCGCGTGATTCCTCCTGTGGGGGGCCTGGCCGGTCGAAGCTGCCCGCTCCTTCGGTCGGGAAGCGGGCAGCCGGTGGAACGGAGGAGTGCCCTACAGCGCGCAGGCGGGCTTCGGGTTGTAGAGGCGGTTCCACGTGCTGGGACCCACGATGCCGTCGGCACCGCCGTCGGTGGCGTTACAGGTCTGCACGTAGTACACGCCCCGCGCGGTGGCCTGGCCGTAGTCCCCGTCCACGTCGAGCCAGTCGGAGTACTTGCTGTAGTAGTTGATGAGGCACTGCACCTGGCGAACCGCGTTGCCCTCGTCGTTGGGACGGACCGTGGGCCGGGCGGTGTCGGAGATGTAGTTGCAGTTCGGCTCGGCGACCGCGGCACTCGCGGAGGGCGCGACCGCGAGGCTCCCTCCGAGAGCCAGTACGGCGGTACTGCACAGGAGGGCTAGGCGGCGGGTACGCATGATGTCTCTCCCGAGGTGTGTGGTTGTTGTGATGAAAGTAAGAGTGCGTGTGAACACGACCGCCGGTCTACGAGATTCGAACAGGCCGAAAGAAGGCAGGTCAGGCACTCCTCCGCGCCAGATGTCAGGACGCGGGGTTTCAGACACCGTCGAACAACGCCAGTTCCAACACATCCGGGCGTGACCCGGGCCATCCGATCCCCGCGGAGGCGATTTGCTCGGTCGCGGGTGGACCCACCCCAGGTACACCTCGTACCGATGAGAGGTCCAGCCACTGTCCGACCAGATCCAGGCGGCCACGTCCGACGCGGAGGCCAGTCCCATGTCCGCGCCCACCCGCGCGGCATGAGCCCTCATCACACGCGCGACCCGCTGGTCCAGGATCAGCGCGCGGGGAACGGCGGAAGCGTCCGTCCCCAGGTCGTGGGAGTAGCCCTGGTCGAGGACGTAGCCCTGGTCAAGGAAGTAGAGGAACTTGGTGAAGAACGCCGGTCCCAGTCCTTTCACCGCCCCGCGGAGGCCGCGATACGCCGCGACGGCGCCCTCGCGGCGAAGGGCGGCGCCGGCCATGGCCAACGCGTCGTCGACAGTGGGCTCCGCCAGGATCTCCTTGAGGCGGTGCGGACCGTAGCCGGTCCGGCCCTGCCCCCATGCGTACGACGCGACCAGGGCCTCGGACCACGCCGAGCGCTCTGCTGCCCTGCGAGTCGAGGCGACCACCTGGTCACGGCTGATTCTCGCGGTTCCTGTCCCCGACCACTCGGGGAACTCAACGGGCCATGGCTCGACGCCCGACCAGTGTGCGGGAACGTACTCCACGGCGTGGCCGCCGGCACCTTTCACGTACCGAGCGCCGGGTCCGGCCAGCCAAAGTGCCAGTGCGCGCACCGCAGTTGGGGGCAGCAGCCGCTTCCGGAACTCGTCGTCCAGCTCGTCCGCGAGATCCTGACGTCCCCTCCCGCACCTCCCGATTCCCACGGCACCTCGAAAGCCCGCAGGGTACTGGGGACTTACTGATTCCGGACTCGAAATCGGCCCGGAGGCGGTCCGAGTGGGCTCGGAGCAGGCGTTGTCAGTGGTCTCACTTAGAGTTCCGGTCACTTGATCAGTGAAGTGCGGGTCAGTGAAGTGCGGGGAGGCACATATGGGGTGGGTCACGGCCGGCGACTACGAGGTCGGCCTCGACGGCGGAAAGGTCGTGTGCCGCAACGCCGCGGGACGGCAGTTGAAGTCCGTACCGGCCAAACTCGCGGACGATCCCGCGGTCATGGGACTGCGGCAGCTCGCCGAGTGGCTGGAACGGCACGAACGCCAGTGCCTCACCGATGTCGAGAAGTGGATGGTGCGCTCGCTTCCCGTGCCCCTCGCCGTCATCGCCCGGGTGTGGCCGGATCCCGCCTGGCAGAGCGCACTGCGCGATCTCGTCGTCACCGGTCCGGACGGCGAAGTGGCCGGATTCCTCCGGGACGCCGACCTCGACCGCGGGCTCGGCCTCGTCGACCTCGACGGGGACAGCATCCGCATCGCCCCCGAGCTGGTCCACCTCCCCCACCCCGTCCTTCTCGACGACCTTGAGGAACTCCGGGAGTTCGCCGTCGAACTCGGCGTCGAGCAGCGGGCCCAGCAGCTCTTCCGCGAGGTGTGGCGGCGCCCCGCGGGCCTCGACGCCGAGGCCACCACCGTGGAGGACTACGCGGGCGGGGCGTTCAAGCAACTGCGCTTCCTGCACGGTCGAACCACCCAGCTCGGCTACCGCGTGCGCGGAGGCAACGCCGTCTGCTCCGTGCGGGAGGACGCCCGCGGTGTGGAGGCCCGGGTCTGGATCGGCGACTACGACGGATACGAGGAGACCGAGACCGGCCCGCTCATGTGGACCGACGGCTCCGGCCGGGTGCTGAAGCTCGGTCAGGTGGGGCCCGTCGCCTGGTCGGAGGGCATGCGCATGGCTGCCGCCCTGTTCGCCGGGCGGGACATCGAGGACGAGGAGCAGGCGGCATGACCACCTACGCACACACCACCGCGGCCGCGCTCCTCGAAGCCGGTGCCGTCCTGCCCGTGGGCACCACCACCGGCGATGACGCCGACTCCCTCACCGTACGGACGTACACCCATCCCGCGCTGGACGGCCGGCTCGCCGTCCGTCTCGTGCCCGGCACCCTCGGCGAGGCCGAGGACCTCGCCCTGGAGTTCCTCGGTCTGGCCCGCGAACCGGAGACCCCCGAGGTCGGACAGGTACGCCGCGAGACCCTCGGCTTCCCCGCCTGGGCACTGGTCAACGACCCGGCCAACGGCCACCACGCGCTGGCCCTGGTCAAGGACGTCGAACGGCTCGCACGCCAGGCCAAGTCCCGCCCCGGCACCGCCAAAGAGGGCTTCGAGGAACTCGGCGAGCGGCTCGGCCGTGCCGTGCCGCACTTCCTGCCCACCTTCTACGAGCAGGCGGCCCGGATCTTCCTCCAGCACGAGAACACGACGTACGCCGCGGCCTTCTTCGGCAAGGCCCGCGAGGCCGAGCGGGTGCACGCGCTCGCCGTCGACGAGGAGCGGCAGCGCGCCGTGTTCCTGGAGTTCGCCTTCGCCGGGGCGCTGACGGTCAAGGCGCTCAAGGAGTATGTGAAGGACCTGGCCCACCGGCTCGATCCGGCCACGGCGTGGTCGCAGTTCCGGCAACTGTGCGTGGAGCGCTGCGCGGCGGGCATGCCGCCGTACGCTTCGCTGCCGCAGGACGCCCGCGGCCTGATCAAGGCCGCCGGGCTGTCCCGGGTCACCGAGGAATGCGCCCTGGTGGCCGACCTGGTCGCCTCGCCCGCCGCGGTGCGCGCGCCCGTCTCCTTCTGGACCGCCTACCGAGCCACCCTCGCGGTCCTCGCCGAGCGGCAACCGGCCGTACGGGCACGGCTGCTGGAGATCATGCCGACCACCTTGGGCCGCGAGGTCAAGGACGACGAGTTCTGGTTGACGCTGCTCGCGGAGAGCGGCGCCGACCGCCTCCTCACCGGCGAGAACGACGAGGGCGGCAAGGACGGCGAGGACAGTCGGGCCGATCGGGCCGGTCAGGACGGTGAGAAGGCGGGAGCCGTCGACGCGGCGGAGTGGCTCAGCCGCTGGGCCGCCCACCGCAAGCACGGCGGCACGGTCAGCAGCCGCTCCCCGCTCACCCTCCGGCTCGTCGAACGGATGGCGCCGCGGCTGCGTGCCGACGGCCGGACCGCGGACCTGTTCACGGGCCGCTGGCACGCCGGTGCCGACCTCGACCTGCTGGACCTGTGCGTGGCACAGGGAGTCCCCCTCGCCATGCCCGACCCGGACAAAGAGGTGTATCTGTCCCTCGACCGCTGGCTTCGCGACCGTGAGTCCGGTGGGCGCGACCTGACCGCCACCGCCGCGGACCCGCGTTTCCGGCCCCTGCTGCACCGGGCCATCGATGCGCTGAGCGACGACCGGACACTCGCCGGCGTGCTGGAGGCCCTCGCCGCCCATCCCGTACTGAGTGACGTGCTGCGCGAGTGGCTGGACGACGCGGCCGAGACATTCCGCGCCTCGACGGGCCTGCCCGGCGCCCGCGCGGCGCTCAACCGCCTGCGCCCCTTCCGGCCGGTCGCCGCCCGGGTCAGCCCTCAGGCGGTCGCGCGTGTCGGGGAGCACGAGATCGCACCGCTGCTCGGCCGCACCCTGCGGGCCGGCATCCCCGACGAACTGGGCTGGCCCGCCCTGGACGAGGCGCTGCGCCTCCTCGAAGCCGACACCGACACCGATGCCAGGACCAAGAGCGGGCGCAGGCGCCACCGTGACGACGACGCACTGCGCCTGACCGAGGCCTGGCCCGCGCTGATCCTCTCCCGCAGGCACAAGGCCGTCGTCGTCGGACCGGACAAGGTGCTGCTCGACCACGACCTGCGCCTGCCCGTCGAGCTGGACCGCTGGCAGCAACCGCAGTTCCGCTACACCGACGGCGAACTGCTCGTGATGTGGCGGCAGGACAGCAAGCAGTTCGGCTACTGGTCGACCCGGCCGTCCGAGGTGTTCACCCTCGGCGGCGAGCAACTGCCCCACTGGTACAGCAACGACGCCGGTGACCCCTCCATCCCCCTTCCCGGCGGCGGCCGTGCCACCGGCGGACGCACCCTGCACGCCGGCGACACCGTCCTGCCGCCGAGCCGGTCCGTCATAGGTGACGGCACGACGTGCTGGCGCCAGGGCAGGCAGGGCCGACAGCAGGTCTGGCTGGAGTACGACCCGGACACCGGTACGCACGGACGGGCGTCCCTGCCCGCCTTCCTGCGGTCCGGCATCCGTGAGGACGCCGCACTCCTGCAGCACCACTGCGAGGTCCTGCCGCTGCAACCCGGCCTCGAACAGAGCCCCTTCGGCACCGACGGCTCCGTGCTCGGCCGCTGGGTGCGCTCGGAGGGCGAAGGCACCGAGTCGCGGACGACCGCCGGTACGCCGGACGGCCGGACCGTCACCCTGCGAGCGTCCGGCTTCCCTCTCGGTGCGCTCCGACTGCCGGGAGGTGCCGAGCCCGTCGCCGCGTGCCTCAACATGCACGTCGTGCTGTTCGCCTCCGAGGACACCTCTGACACCGGCGAACTCGGCCGGGTCGTACCCGGTCAGCCGGGCGGGGAGTACGCCGCCGGCACCCGGCTCGTCCCGCCCCTCGCCTTCTGGCACGCACTGCGCCCCCGCGACGAACGGGCGTCCGCCGTGCTGCGCGCGCTCACCGACGAGGCGGTGGCCGACGTGCTGCGGGCCGGCGCCCGGGCCCTGATCGAGCGTGAGGCCCTGGTCGTCAAGGCCGGCGACGCCGCCGGTACCACCGTCGACGGCAAGCCCGTCGTCCCGTCGGTGGACGACTTCATTCGGCCTGCCGTGTCGACGGCTCTGCCCGGCCTCACCGACGAGCGGCTGCTCATCGGTGTGTCCGCCCTGGTCCGTGAGGCGCTCCGCCTCACCGGGACGGCTGCCGCGTTCGTGGCCCCGCCGGTCGAGAAGAAGCGGCCCGAACAGCGGCAGAACGAGGAGATGTTCGCCGACTACCGCCCCAAGCACGGCGAGGACCGGACCCTTCGCGCGGTCACCGCCGGCATCGCCGATCTGGGGGGATGGTGGGGAGGCAATCACGCGTGGACCGCGCTGCGCCAGATCCGGGCCGTGAACCATGTGCTGTCCGGACGGCCCGCAGAGGGCAAGCCGCTGCCCGATCTCGCGCAGACGGGCGCCCTCGGTGACGGCTGGCGGAGTGAGGAGCGCACGATCCCCGACATCGGCATCGTGTGGCCGTCGATCCTGGCCGTGCTGCGGCCGCTGGCCTACCGAACCGCCACGCCCACCCTGACCGACGCCGAACGGGAATCCCTGCTCCTGCTGCTCGAGGCGGTCGCCGAAGGACCGCTGGCCGCACCCGGAGGGGGGCTGCGCGAGATCCTGCTGAGCGAGCCGCACACCAAGCAGCAGCGTGCCGGTCAGGTGCTCCGCCGGGACGGACGCACCGTGGTCCTCCTCGGCTGCCAGAACGTCGACAACGAGCGCAACCGGGTCAGTTGGCTCGCCCTCGACCACGACCCCTCCGGCGCGTTCGGCGCCGTCGCCCACTTCACCCTGGACAAGGAGACCGCGGTGCAGCCGGCGTTCCCCGCCGACGGCCTGGCCGCCCTCACCCGGACGATCCGGGACAAGGGCGCGGCCCCCTGGCACTCCGAGGCGCCCGCCGCGTTCGCCGCAGCGACCCGCGACGGTCTGGGCCCCATCCAGGCCACCGTGCTCCTCGCCGCACGTCCGCAGAACCCCAGCGCCGACGTACTCGCCACGATCGGTCTGAAACCCCGGCAGATGGACCTGGGCAACGGACGTCTGTCGTCGCTCGGCCGGGAGGACCGCTTCGCCCTCATGAGCGCTCTGCTGCCCGAGGACCCCGCCGACCTGTGGACCACCGGACCGGACATCTCGGCCGCGGGCCGGGTGTGGGCCGAGCGCCTCGGTTCCGTCGTCCGCCTGCCCGAGGACCTCGCAGTCGATCTCGCCGGTCTGCCCGCCGACTCCGCCGAGGCCGTGCTCAATCCGGGGCTCACCCCCTGGATCAGCCGCACGACGGTCCAACGGCCGGACAAGGACGGCAACCTCGCCCCCGCGGACCCCGCGGCGCTGCCCGGACGGTACGACCTGAGCCGTGCCGTCGCCTCCCTGACCGCACTCGCCTACGGCCTGCCGTACGGGGACCCGCTGCGTGCCCTCCTGCCCGAGGGCCTCGCCGCCCTGCGCCGCCGTCTCACCGACCCCGGGCTGCTGCTCGAACTCGACGTCATGTGGACGGACAAGGGCGGCTCGACGGCGGTCGAACTGCGCAAGGCGTACGGCCTTCCCTCCACCGGAGGCGCCGACGCACACGGACTGACGCCTGTCGGGGAGGCCCTCGTGCTGCGCCCCTGGTACGGCGAGCAGGAGGCGGTACTGCTCCGCCCCGCCGTGCTCACCGGTCCGGACGACTCGGTCCTCGGGCTCCTGGAGGGTCTGGTGGGTCCGAATCACGACGGTGGTCTCCACACCCTGCGCTCGATCCTCGGCGACGGACTCGACCGAGCCCTGGCGGCCGGCCTCGCCCCGGAGGGACCCGTCGGTCACGCACAGGACCCCACTGTCGTCGCTCCCGCGCTGGTCGCCGAAGTGGCCGCGGCACGCGGTCTGAGTGAGGACGCGGCCGCGCTCTACCTCCAGTTGCTGGCCCTGCCCGATCCGACGGACCGCAACTGCGCACGCTGGACCGGCTGGAAGCCCGCTCGGCTCAAGAAGGCCCGCACCGAACTGGCCGCCACCGACCTGGTCGTCGAGGCGAAGCGACCGCGCGCCGGGCGCACCCTCTTCCTGCCCTGCGGCTGGCGCGACCTCAAGTCCCCCGCCCTGCCGGTGGAGACCTGGAAAGAGGGCCTCTACCCGGTGCGCGACCGCTCGCGTGCCGTGCCCCGCCTCCCGGTGCCCGACCTGTTCGCCCGCGCCTGGCAACGCGTCCAGGACGGTGACGCGCCCGCCTACGAGAAGCTCACCACCCGCGCCACCCGGAAGGGCCGCCGCCGATGACCACCGCCCGAGCCCACCGGACGAACCCCTGATGACGACCTCCCGACCCGACCGGACGGACCACCGATGACCACCACCCTGGCCGCCGACACGGCCCGCCAGATCACTCCGCCCGAGGACCGGCACGCCACCGAGCTGGCCTTCCTCGCCGCCTACGACGACGGGCCGCGCCCACCCGCGTGGCGGCTCACGCCCCGTGCCGTCGTCACGTTCGTCATGGGCAGCGACGGCCGGGCCCTGCGGCTGCCCGACGACGCCCCTACGCCCGAGGGTGTGCCGCGGCGCCTCGTCGTCGAGGGCAAGTTCGTCGGCGACCGAGCCCTGGTCGAGCGGTGCGTCGTCACCCTCGCCGGCGAGCGCGGGCTGCTGCTCGTCGGCGAGCCCGGCACCGCCAAGTCCATGCTGTCCGAGCTGCTGTCCGCCGCCGTCTGCGGCACCAGCGGCCTGGTCGTCCAGGGCACCGCGGGCACGACGGAGGACCAGCTGAAGTACGGCTGGAACTACGCCCTGTTGCTGGCCCAGGGACCCAGCCGCCAGGCCCTCGTGCCCTCGCCCGTCCTGACCGCCATGACCCGGGGAGCCGTCGCCCGGGTGGAGGAGGTCACCCGCTGCCTGCCCGAAGTGCAGGACGCACTGGTGTCGTTGCTCTCCGAGCGGCGCATCGCCGTACCCGAACTGGCGGGCACCGAGGACTCCCTGGCCCACGCGGCACCCGGCTTCAGCCTCATCGCGACGGCCAACCTGCGCGACAAGGGGGTCTCCGAGATGTCGGCCGCGCTGAAGCGCCGCTTCAACTTCGAGACCGTCGGTCCCATCGCGGACCTCGACGCCGAGACCGCGCTCGTGCGCAGCCAGGCACGCACCTCGGTCGAGCGGGCCGGAGCACCCTTCCGCGTCGACGACGCCGTACTGGAAGCCCTCATCACGGCCTTCCGGGACCTGCGGGAGGGCCGGTCCGCGGAGGGCTGGGAGGTCGAGCGGCCCTCCACGGTGATGAGCACCGCGGAAGCCGTGTCCGTGGCGGGCGCGCTGGGGCTCGCCGCCGCCTACTTCCCGGGCGACCGTGATGTCCTCGGCCTGCTGCCCGGTCACCTCCTCGGTGTGGTCCGCAAGGACGACCCCGCCGACGCGGCCCGGCTGCGCGGCTACTGGGACGGCCCCGTCAGGCGCCGCGCCGAACAGGGCTCCGCCACCTGGCGCACCCTGTGGGACCTGCGCACCGTCCTGGAGGACTGACCGCCGTGCCCCTCTCCCCCGACGAAGCCGTCGCGGCCCTCACCGACCCGGCGGCGCCCTACCTCATCGGCGTACGGCACCACGCGCCCTCCCTGGCCGCGGCCGTGCCCGCGCTGCTGGACGCGGCCGAGCCGGACGTGCTGCTCGTCGAACTCCCCGGCGAAATGCAGGAATGGCTGCCCTGGCTCGGTCATGAGGAGACGCGGGCCCCGGTCGCCCTCGCCGCCGCTCCCCGCGACGGGGGCGGCGGCCGGGGCCCGGCCTTCTATCCGTTCGCCGACTTCTCGCCCGAACTCGCCGCCGTGCGCTGGGCCGCGCGACACGACGTGCCGGTCGTCGCGTGCGACCTGCCGCTCGCCGACCGGGCGTGGAGCGCCGAACGGCACACCTCCGCATGCCCGGACGACGGTACGGACCGGGCCTCGGCCCCGGAGCAGCCCGGCACTCCCACCGATCCGGCGTCCGCGTCGCCCTCCGACAGTTCCACCGCTCCGGCATCGGCACAGTCGCCCGGCGGTACCGGCTCCGACGAGGTCGCTGCCCGCGAGACACCCAGCGTTCCCGATCCCGTCGGCGTCCACGAGACGTTCCACCGGGCCGGCCTCGCCGCCGCGCTACGGGTCCGGCTCACGGGCCGTACCGGTGACGACCTCTGGGACCGCCTCGTCGAGACGGCCGCCCCGGGCTCGCCTCCCGAAGCACTGCGGCGGGCCGCCCTCCTGACGGGCTGGGCGCTGCGCGAGGACGCAGAGGCCTCGGGAGGCGTGCCCGAGCTGGACCTGCGGCGCGAGGAGTGGATGCGCGCCCGGCTGGCCGCCGCCACCGCGAACGGCGAACGAGCAGCCGTGCTCGTCGGCGCCTTCCACGCCCCGGCGTTGACGTCACCGGGCACACCGACGGAGCCCCGATCGCCCGCCCCCATCGGCTCGGACTCCGAGGCCCCGGCATGGACGACGTCGTTCATCCCCTACACCTATGCACTCCTGGACGAGCGGTCCGGGTACCCGGCGGGCATCCGGGACCCGGAATGGCAGCACCTGGTTCTGGGCGCGGCGGGCGACCCGGTCGCGTTGGAAGACGCCCTGACACGCGCCGCCGTGCAGATCTGTGCCCAACTGCGCTCCCTCGGCCACCCGTCGGGACCCGCCGATGCCCGGGAGATCTGCCGCCTCGCGGGAGACCTCGCCCGACTGCGTGGACTCCCCGCGGCCGGCCGGGGCGAGCTGGTCGAAGCGGTGCAGACCGTACTCACACAGGGGGAGCCGTACGGGCGCGGCCGAGCCGTCGCACAGGCGATGGAGCGAGTACTCGTGGGAACGCGCGGCGGCCGCCCGGCACCCGGAGCACCCCGCAGTGGACTCGCTCCGGCCGTGGAGGCGGAGCTGGCGGCGTTGGGGCTGCCCGGGCCCGACAGCCACGGCACCGACGCCACGCGGGATCTGCGCCTGGACCCACTGCGCTCCGACATGGACGCCCGCCGAGAACTCCTGTTGCAGCGCCTGACCGTGTGCGGTGTGCCGTACGGAGAGGCAAAGGAAGTCGTCGGCGCAGGCGGCTCCGAGGCGCTGACCTCTCGCTGGGAGGTGCGCTGGACGCCCGCCACGGCGGCCATGCTGACCGCGGCCGGTGTCCGGGGAGTCACCCCCGCGCAGGCCGCCGAGGGGTTGCTGCGCGAACGCCGGCGCGCGGAGCGGGACGAGGGCGGGCCAACAGCGGCGCAGACCCTGCACGGCCTTCGGCAGGCGGCGGAGTGCGGCCTGCCCGCCCTCACGGACGAACGCCTCTCCGACGTCCGCGAGGTGCTGCCGCAGTCCGCCACGCTGCCGGAACTCCTCGCCGGCCTGACCCTGTTGGACCGTCTGCGGGCGGGTCACGTCGCAGGCCTCGACACCGACGAGGAACGTACCGACACGGTGGCCACCGTGGCCGAGCTGCTGACCGCCGCGGCGGTGCGGCAGGTGGACGGTCTCACCGGTTCCGAGGACCGGGGCGACGCACACGCGCTGCTCGAACTCGCCCATCGCGCGGACCTCTTGGGCGGCATACGGCTCGCCGACGCGCTCGCCCGGCTGGCCGCCGACGGCTCCCCGCTGATGCGCGGCGCCGCCGGAGCCGTACGCGTTCTCCTCGGTCACGAGGACCCGCATGTTCTGGGCGATCGCGTCGCTTCCTGGGTCGACTCGGCCAGCACTCCCGAGGCCCGGACCGCCCTCACCGACCGGCTCATCGGGGTGCTTACCGCCGCGGGCCCACTCCTGGAGGCGGCGGCCCCCGCCCTGGAGCCGCTGCTCAACCGCATCATCGAGATGCCCGACCGGCAGTTCCTCGACCGGCTCCCGGCGCTCCGGGGAGGCTTCGACACCCTCAGTCCGGCGGCACGCGACCGGCTCCTCGACACCGTCGAAGAGCGCCTCGCCACCACGCATCTGACCGACACCGGCGGCGTCGACCCCGCGGCACTCGCCACCTGGACCCGCGCGGACCTCGCGGCCCGCGCCGCCCTCCGCGCGCTCGGGCTCCTACCTCCGCCCAATCCGCCCAATCCGCCCAATCCGCCCAAGGGGGACGACCGCGTTCCGGCGACCCAGAGTCCCGAAGCGCGCGAAGCCTCCAAAACCCTCGGGAGCCCCGGAACCGAGGCAACCGAAGCAACCGAAGCAACCGAGCGAGTCGCTGAGCACTCCCTCGAGGATCACGTCCTCGCGTCCGCCGACCGCTGGCGGCTCGTACTCGGCCGTCGTACGGATCAACTGCCGCGCTCGGCCTCGGCGTTCGCGACCGCGCTGGACGAGTTGTACGGCAGTGGACGCGGCGAGGGCAGCAGGGGCGACCTGACCGGACCTCGCCGACGCGGCGGGGGCGGCCGGGAGGCTTCGTACCCAGGAGTGCGTGAGTGGTCCGAGGAACTGGCCGCCCTGTTCGGACCGGGCATCCGTGAAGAGGTGCTGGCGGCGGCCGCGGCGTCGGGCCGCAAGGACGTGATAGCCGAGCTCAACCCGGACGTGGTGCGGCCCTCCGTCGACCTGCTGCGCACCGTCCTCCAGCACGCGGGAGGGCTGCCAGAGGCACAACTGGCCGCGCTGCGCCCGCTGGTCCGCCGCCTGGTCAAGGCGCTGACCCGGGAACTGGCCACACGCCTGCGCCCCGCGTTGCACGGCGCGGTCCTGCCGCGCCCCAGCCGACGGCCGGGTGGCGGCCTGGATCTGCCCCGCACACTGCGCGCCAACCTCGCGACCGCGCGCCGCGGTCCGGACGGCACCGTCCAGGTCATCCCGGAGCACCCCGTCTTCCGTTCGCGCGCCAAACGCGCCGCGGACTGGCGGCTGATCCTGGTCACCGACGTGTCGGGGTCCATGGAGGCCTCGACGGTCTGGGCGGCCCTCACGGCTTCCGTCCTGGCCGGAGTGCCGACCCTCTCAACGCATTTCCTGGCCTTCTCCACGGAGGTCATCGACCTCACCGGCCATGTCGACGACCCGTTGTCGCTGCTCCTCGAGGTCAGCGTGGGCGGCGGCACCCACATCGCCGCCGGGCTGCGCCACGCCCGCGAGCTCGTCACCGTGCCGTCCCGCACCCTCGTCGTGGTCATCAGCGACTTCGAGGAGGGCTACCCCCTCGGTGGTCTGCTCGCCGAAGTCCGCGGTCTCGTCGGGGCCGGCTGCCACGTACTCGGCTGCGCGAGCCTGGACGACGCCGGTCGCCCCCGGTACTCGACCGGCGTCGCGGGACAACTCGTCGCCGCGGGCATGCCCGTCGCCGCCCTCAGCCCACTCGAACTCGCCCGCTGGGTAGGGGAGAAAGTCTCTTGAGCCTCGACCTGCCTCAGGTCGCTCCGGCGGTGACCGCCGAACTCGTCCAAGGGCTCACGCCCCGCCTGCGCAAGCGGCTGGACGCCGGCATCACCAAGCTGGCGGGGCGGCCGTCCGTCCGCGACGGCGACACCGTACGCATCGCCGTCGACGACGACACCCATCTCGAACTGCACGCCCCCGGCGGCACCGTGACCACCACGGACGCGATCCGCTGCGGCTGCCTGCTGGCGCCGGACTGCCTGCACCGCGCGGCCGCGGCCTCGGCGGCACCGATCGCGGATTCCGAGCCCGAGCCCGGGTGCGGGTCCGGGTCCGGGTCCGGGTCCGGGTCGCAGTCGATGCCGGACGCCGTGCCCGCATCGGTCGGCGAGGACGCACCCGCCTCCGCGAATGAGCCGATCTCGGCGAGCACCCGGTCCGCGTCACCCGCAGAGTCCGACACCCTCACCCCCGACCAACGCGCCGCCGCACAAGCCATGTACGACGCCGCGGCCGCCGTACTCGAAGCCGGTGCGGACGGGGCGGGCGCCGTGCTGCAGGCGGAGTTGCTGCGCGCCGCTCACACCGCACGGATCAGCGGCCTGCCCAGGATCGCCGCCTCGGCGGTATCCGTGGTCACCCAACTGCGCGCCGCCCGCTGCGCCGACCCGGCGTACCGCCTCACCGATCTGACCGCGACACTCCGCGAAGTCCTCGGGACAGCCCATCGCCTTCCGGGCTCAACGGGCCCCGAACTCGCCGCCCTGCGAGGCACCGCACGGCAGCCGTACTCCCCGGACGGATCCCTGCGGCTGTACGGGCTCTTCTCCGAGCCAGTCCTCACGGCGACCGGATACGCGGGAGCGGTCACCTGGGCGTCCGACGCCGAGGGCCGTCTCCATACGGTCTCGGACGTCGTCCCGGGAGGGCCCGGCCGGGCGGTGGGTGCGGCCGACCGGGCCGTACGCATCGGGGACACGGCTCTCACCCACCGCGAACTGTCGAGGGCCGGGCTCGCCGTGTCCGGTGCGACCGTCTCCCCGACGGGCCGACTGGGCGCGGGAGCGGGCGTACGGGCCGTGCGCGCGTCCGGCGCCGCCTGGCGCGAGGACCCTCTCGCCGGCCTGTGGGCACTGCCCGTCGCCGATCAGGTTTCACGTGCCCTGACCGGCGGGGACGGCCTGCTGTTCCTCGACGTGATCCTCACCGGTACGGTCCGCGAGGCGGCGGGCGACTGCCTGCTCGCCGACTGCGACGGACTGACGCTCCGCCTCGCCGCCGCCCATGACCACCCCGCGCTGCTCTACCGCGACAACCTCCGTCTCCTCGCGGCCGCCCCGGGCACCCGACTGCGAGTCGTCGCCCGCCTCGACCCGTCTCCTCTGCCCCGGGCACTGCTCCTCGCCGCGGACCACCCGCGCGATCCCGGGGCCCATCTCGACCTGGGTCTCGACCGCCTCCAGCACGCGGACCTGCCCGCCCCGGCGATGGCACCCGTCGGATCGCCACCCGCTCCGGACGAGGCGCCGCTGCATCTCCTGCGGCGCCGTGTCCACCAGGCGGCCTCGGCGGGCCGTCGCGTGCTCGCCTTCCCCGGAGACAGCGCCACCGACAGCCGGCGCCTGGGCCGCTACGGTTTCGCCTGCGCCGGAGGCCTCCTCGACGAACTCCGTTCGGCCGCCGCGGACCGGTCGCGCGACGTCTTCGGCCGTCTCGTCCCAGCCGACGTCAACCGGTTCGCCCACGCGTGGCTCGCGGCGGCCCACTACACCGAGGAGGTCGACCGATCGCTGTGCGCCGCGGCGTGGGGAGCGGACCCGGCGCTGTCGCCCTCCCCCTCCCCCTGAACGAGGTCGATGGCTCCCCTCAGAGCGCCAGGAACTCGGACAGACCGTCCAGGAGCCGTTCGACGTCCTCCGTGTTGTTGTAGGGGGCCAGGCCGATCCGGAGGCCACCGGCGTCGCCGAGGCCGAGTCGGCGGGAGGCCTCGATCGCGTAGAAGGACCCCGACGGCGCGTGGACGCCACGCTCCGCGAGGAACCGGTATGCCTCCACCGACGATCGGCCCTCGAACGTGAGCAACAGGGTGGGAGTGCGATCGACCGCCCTGGAGTGGACTTGAACCCCTGTGAGCGAGGACAAGCCCTTGTCGAGTTGTGCGCGCAGGGACTGTTCATGCGCTTCGAGCGCCATGAACGCCGAGGTAAGGCGCTGCCGTCGCGTTCCTGTTGCCTCCGTGTCGAGCGCGGCGAGGAAATCCACCGCCGCTGCGGTACCCGCGAGGAACTCGTAGGGCAGTGTGCCCAGTTCGAAGCGCTCCGGCACCGCGTCGGTGGAGGGAAGAAGCTTGTCCGGCCGCAACGTCTCCAGCAACTCCGGCCGGGCGGCGAGGACTCCGTGGTGGGGGCCGAGGAACTTGTACGGAGAACAGACGAAGAAGTCCGCGCCGAGCCGCTCCAGGTCGACCAGCGCGTGGGCGGTGCAGTGAACACCGTCGACATACGTCAGAGCTCCTGCATCGCGAACCAGGCCGGAGATCTCGGCGATCGGGGGACGCGTTCCGATCAGGTTGGAGGCGGCGGTGACGGCGACCAGCCTGGTACGCGGCGACAGAACGGCGCGGACGTCGGCGGCGGTCAGTTCTCCGGTGGCGGGGTCGAAGTCGGCCCAGCGCACAGTGGCACCGGCCTGGGCGGCGGCCTGGACCCATGGGCGAATATTGGCGTCGTGATCGAGACGGGTGACGACCACCTCGTCCCCGGGCGACCACGTCTTGGCGAGGGCACGGGAGAAGTCGTAGGTGAGCTGAGTGGCACTACGGCCGAAGACGATCCCTCTGGGGTCCGCTCCCAACAGATCGGCCAGGGCCTGCCGGGCCTTGGTGATGATGCTCTCGGCGTTCCGCTCCCCCGGTGTCCCTTGCCCCCGGTTCGACAGAGGCTGCGCCAGTGCATCGGCGATGGCCCGGATGACGGGCTGTGGGGTCTGGGTACCGCCGGGTCCGTCGAAGTGCGCGGTTCCGGCGCTCAGCGCGGGGAACTGGGAGCGGAGGGCGGTGATGTCGTACGTCACGAGAGCTCCTGTGGGTGCCGTGCCGGGACAGCCGGCTGTGCTGTGGGCCCTGCCCGTCCAGCCGGCCACCCCTGGATCATGACGGGTCCGCAACCCTCACGGTCCGAGTCGCTGGAAAGCGAGGGCGAACGGGGTCAAGCGTGCTGATTCGCGTGCCAGTTCGCGGAGAAAGACCAGATGGGGACGGCGTCTGAGCATTCGACGCAGCATACGGGGACTGCGGGGCAAGGGAACCATGGTCTCGGCCGAGGCAATGGGCAGACCGAGCGTGAGTGTGACCTGCTGCTTCTCGCTCCTGGCCAGACCCAGGTCGAGTTCGAGTTCGTGGACGAGCGTACGCACCTCCTCCTGGGCTGCCCTCACAGAGATGAGGTCCTCCTGATTGCGGAGTTTGCAGTCGATCTCGCGAATCCAGTTCCGGAACGCGGTGGCCTTGGCGCTCCGCCTGACCTCGACCGCCGTCTCCAACAGTGCACCCCGGGTGGCGCACTGACTGACGACGTAGGAGGCGATGAGCGGGAAGTCGGCCGACACCGCGGCACCGCCGAACCCGTTGTTGATCTGGGAGCGCACCCCCTCTCTGATGCCCGTCGCCCGGCTCACCACCAGGTCCCTGAAACTGATGGGCTGTTCTTCCGGCCGGCTGCGGATCAGGGATGAACGCCAGGTGTGCGGCATGTACGGCGTGCCGCCCGAATAGGCCATCCCCTGGTAGTAGAAGCCCCGGAACGCGAAGAGCGCAAAGCTCCTTGTCGCTGTTTCCTGCCGGTCGAGAAGGTGTACGAGTTCACGTAGGTCGCGTGCGACTGTCCGCTCGTGTGCGGGATCCACACCCTCCATGGTCAGATCCACGAACTCGGTTGAATCCCGGTAGTGGAGCGGCAGGACCTCCAGGGTGTCGGACGACGGAACAAACCCCAGGTGCTCTCCCAACTGCCCCGACCTCAACAGGCGCATCACCTCTCTGGCCCCGGTCTGAAGCAGCGCGGCATGCAGTGTTCCCGAACCCGAGACCATGTCCGTTTCCCTGAAGAAGCGGCCGTTCGCGCGGCTCACCTGATGCAGTTCGGGCCAGACGACGTGGTCGTCCCGGCTGGAGTTGTCCACGCTGAAGCCTTCGACCAGGACGATGGCCTCCAGTACGTCCATAAGGGATCGCAGATCGACCCCTGAAGGCATGGGCCGGTGGTACGCCGATCGTCCCTGGAAAGCTCTCCGGGCGCCGAAGATCGTGGTGTTGTCCATCAGGACGAACCCGTGGGGCAGCAGCAGCTCGCCGCCGACCCACAGGTCGTCGTCATCCCACATGGTGTTCCCCCTGCGTACATCGCCTGGTTCAACACCGATCAACCTATGCAGCGGCGTCGTGGGTGTCAGCCAACCTGCCTGAGATCAGCCGGGTCATGGACGATCCCCACCGGATCTCCAACCTGGAGTCACCGCGACGGGCGGAGCATCCTCGGCGGTGTGAAGTCGGTGTACGCAGGCTCCAAGGGCAGGTCCGCGCCGGTGCCGAGGTCCAGCACCTTCTGGTACGCCGCACCCATCGCGCTCACCGAGGCGTTGAGCCGTGTCGGTGTGGTGCTCGGCCACTGCCCGTCGTCGATCCGGTCGAGCAGCGTCCGCAGCATGACCAGTTCGTCGGCGGAGCTGAACGAGCAGTGCCCACCGCGGTCCACCCAGAGCTGCCGCAGCGAGACGGAGTTGCCGTGGCGGCGGATCTGGTCGGCGTACCACCGTTCCTGGTCGGTCACCGCGCCGCCGTCGCCGGTCGAGTGCAGGGTGACGACGGGAGCCGGCGTCGTACCGCGGACGATGCCGTGGCGGTACTGGTAGGCCACTGCCTTCGCGTCGGGCCCGATCCGCGGTGCCTTCGCCAGGCGTTTCAGGCCGGCGTCCAGGTCGCCTCCGGGTGCGGCGGCGTACGCGTCGCGGACCAGGTCCCGCCGGCTCGACCTGGCGAGCAGCCGACCATAGTCGACGCCGGTGTTCCAGGACGGGTTGCCGCCCGCGCGGGCCTCCAACTCGGTCCGGCCGACCGGCCCGATTCCATAGCTGTACGCCCATTTCGTCCACAGCGCCTGGGCGGCGACCAGTTCGCCGGTCGCCGTCGGCTTCGGCTCGTGCGCCGCGTACCACCCCGGAATGTTCGCCACGGCTCCGGCCAGGGCCAACCGTGCCCGCCCCTCGGGGGTTTCGAGGGCACGGTCGATCGCGGCGGCCAACGCGTCCCGGCCGGCCGCGGCATCCTCGCCGGCCCGGACCAACTCGATGTCCTCGCCGGGCGCGAGGAGGGTCCTGACCACGAACGTGATGTCGAGACCGGAGTTCCACGTCGCGTGTGTGTCGTACTCCGCGCACATCGCGGCCACCCCGTCGAAGCGCTTCGGGTTCCGCTCGGCGAGCAGTGCCGCGATCAGACCGCCCTGCGACATGCCACTGGACACGGTCCGCCGCGGCTCGCCCACGTGCTCCTCGAACCAGTCGAGCAGCGCGACCTGGTCGGTCACCCCGTCCTGGACCCCGTAGCCGACGCCGTCGTTCTTGAACTTCGACGCCGCCACCGCGTAGCCGTGCTCGACCAGCCACTGTTCGGTCTCGACGCGGTTGGCCACCTGCACGCCCTCCGGCACCCACTCGGCCAGGAAGTACCCGTGGCTGTAGAGCACCAGCGTCCCGTTCCAGCGGGCGGGCAACTCGACGCGGTACTCCGCCCCGTCGATCTCACCGGTGAACGTCTTCCGTCCCCCGGCCGCGGCCGACGCCTTCGCCGACGCGTCGGCGGGCGGACCTCCGACCACGAGCCCGGCCACCAACCCCGCCAGAGCCACACCCACCAGCCCCACCCGAGCCGTCCGCCGACGCCACCGGCCCGCCCCACTCGTGCGTCTGCTCACTCTCGTCTCCCGTCGTCGTCCACAGGTGTACTCAAGGGCAGACTGCGCGACGGGCACGTTCTCATCGTTCTCGGCGGCGTACGCTGCTTCAGCCCACCGGGGCAGAGCGGGAGCCACAACCCACATCGCCGGGTCCGCACCCGAGCACAGGTGAGTTGCCGTCCGATTCCGATGCGAGAGATCGACTTCGACCTGCAAGGTCTCCAGACCTCAACGAGATCGATTGCCTTTCGATCGATACCCATCGATAATCGATGCATGCATCGTCTCTTCATAGCCGCGCTCCGCGCCGGTATCGCCGCAGCGATCCTGGTCGGTCTCTTCGGCCAGTTCGTAGTCATTCCGACGACAGCGGCGGACGAGGTCGACCGTTTCCCTCCCTACGCACCGTTCGCCACGCCGTATGTGACGGTGGCGATCGTCGGCGTCGTCTGTGTCCAGGTCACCCTCGTCGCGGTGTGGATGCTGCTCGCCATGGTCCGACGCGGCGCGATCTTCTCGCCGCTGGCCTTCCGTTGGGTCGACATCGTCATCGGATCCTCCGTCGTGGCGACGCTGCTGGCGATCGGGGTCGCCGGGCATCTCTTCGTGGCCGACATCCCGTCTCCCGACGACGGTATGGAGGAACTCGGCGCCCTGGGCGCCGCGATCACGAGCGTCGGCGTGGGAGCGGCGTTCGCGATGCTCACCGTCATCATGCGAAGCCTCTTGCGGAAGGCGACGGATCTGCAGACCGAGATCGCCGCGGTCGTCTGATGGCGATCATCGTCGACCTCGACGTCCAGCTCGCCAGACACAAGCTGTCGGTCGGCGAGTTCGCGGCTGCCGTCGGCATCACGCCCGCCAACATCGCCGTGTTGAAGAACGGCCGCGCGAAGGCGGTGCGGTTCACGACCCTGGACGCGATCTGCCGGACGCTCGACTGCCAGCCCGGTGACGTACTGCGCTGGGTACCCGACGACGACACGAACGACGGCTGACAACCTGCTGGAGCTGCTGAAGCTGCACCGAATTCACCATCCGTGTCGGTCTGCGCGAACCTTATGCGTTCCTCATCCGTTGTCCTCAAGGGCCGCCCCCCGTGGCGGCCCTACCCCTGACCGGGCCCGGAGAGACACATGAGGAGGAGGTGTCGCATGCCACAGCAAACCCGTGCGTCCTCCACCTCCGACAGCCAGAACCTCACCCCCGTCACCGGCGCGCTCCTGTCGGCACTGTTCGCCCTCCTCGGCGTACTCGGTCTCCAGGGCATCCCCGCCGCGGCCACCACCGTCGCACCGACGCCGGTCGCAGGCGTCGCGTACCAGCACCTGGCACCGACCGCGGAGATCCCCCCGGCCACGAGTGTCGCCACCAAGGCCGGTACCCGTAGCAACGCCGACGACAAGTACACCACCGCCTGCGGCCAGCAGTCCCGCGTGGGCAGGGCCGCGCCGGGCGAATGGCACACCCTGACTCCGGGCGGAGTGTCCGTCCCGCCCGGCCTGGTACTCCCCCTGCCGGAGTCCGGGCCGCAACTGCCGCTCTCTCAGGACGCCTTCACACCTCCACAGCACTCCGAGCGTCACAGCGGGCGGGGACCGCCGCCCTCCAACGGCAACTGACGTCACCCAGTCGATCCCCACCGCACCCTTCTCACGGCTGCGGTATGCCTGTTGGAGGCACCCTTGACGCGCGCCATTCGCGTGCGGGCGTTCTTCGCCCTTGCCGTTCTCGCCCTGTCGCTCTTCATCACGCTGACCGTGCCGGTCCGCCTCGGACTCGATCTGCGCGGCGGCACTCAGATCGTCCTGGAAACCCGGGATTCGCCCACGGCCAAGGCCGACTCGGAGGCCACTGACCGCACTTTGGAGGTGCTGCGCCACCGCATCGACGCGCTCGGCGTCGCCGAACCCACCATCGCCCGTTCCGGGGACAACCGGATCATCGTCGAACTGCCTGGCATCCAGGACCCGCGTGAGGCCGCCGACGTGCTTGGCCGCACCGCCCAACTCGCCTTCCATCCGGTCCTCGGTACCGCGGACGCCGGCGAAACCTCACGTCAGCCGCTGCCCAAGAAGCCGGCGGAACTCGTCCTGCCCGACGAATCCGGTCAGCCCGTGCGCCTGGGCCCGTCGGCACTCACCGGCGCGGACGTCGACAGCGCCGAGGCGCGCATCGACCAGCAGAGCGGGGTCGGCTGGTACGTCGGCGTCGACTTCAAGGGAGCGGGCGGCGACGCCTGGGCCCGCCTGACGGGCGAGGCAGCCTGTCGTCCCGCCGGCGATCCCGCCCGCCGCGTCGCCATCGTCCTGGACGACAAGGTCATCTCCTCCCCGCAGGTCAACTCCTCCGTCGCCTGCCGTACGGGCATCGACGGAGGGTCCACTCAGATCACCGGCTCCTTCAGCCGTGACGAGGCCCGCGAACTGGGCCTGCTCATCAACGGCGGAGCCCTGCCGGTGCCGGTCGAGACGGTCGAACAGCGCACGGTCGGCCCGACCCTGGGCGCATCGGCCATCGAGGCCAGTGCCCGGGCCGCCGTCATCGGCACCGCGCTGACCTCCCTGTTCATCATCGCCGTCTACCGACTCCTCGGTGCCCTGGCCGCCGTGGCCCTCACCTGTTACGGAGTCATCTCCTACGCGGCTCTCGCCGCGCTCGGCGCCACCCTCACCCTCCCGGGGCTCGCCGGGTTCGTCCTGGCCATCGGTATGGCCGTCGACGCCAACGTGCTCGTCTTCGAACGGGCCCGCGAGGAATACGCGGCCCGCCAGAGCAAGGGCCTGCGCGCCGCCCTCACCGCCGGATTCCGCAACGCGTTCAGCGCCATCGCCGACTCGAACATCACCACGCTCATCGCCGCGGGCCTGCTCTTCTTCCTCGCCTCCGGACCTGTCCGCGGGTTCGGTGTCACCCTGGGCATCGGCGTTCTCGCCTCCATGCTCAGCGCCCTGGTCATCACGCGCGTACTCGCCGACCACGCGGTCGCCCGCCGATCCGTACGACGCCGTCCCCGTCTCACCGGCATCGCGAACACCGGTAAGGTCCGCGACTGGCTCGTCCGCCGCAATCCTGACCTGATGCACCGTCGGCGCACCTGGCTGGCCGCGTCCGCCGTCGCCCTCGTCCTGGCCACCTCGGGCATCGCGATCCGGGGGCTGAACTTCGGCGTCGAGTTCACCGGCGGACGGCTCATGGAGTACGCCACCTCGGCACCGGTCGACGCCGACCGCGCCCGGGACGCCCTGGCCGACGCGGGTCTGCCCCGCGCGGTCGTCCAGACCTCCGGCGACGACGACCTCTCCGTACGGACGGACCAACTGTCCAACGCCGAGGCGGCGAAGATGGACAGGACGATCAGCGATCTCGCGGGCAGTGCCGACAAGATCCGCGACGAGCTCATCGGCCCCAGCCTCGGGGACGAACTGCGCCGAGGTGCTCTCATCGGCCTCGCCTCTGCCCTGGCCGCCCAGTTGCTGTATCTCGCGGTGCGCTTCCGCTGGACCTTCGGCACATCCGCGGTCGCCGCGATGGCCCATGACGCGCTGATCCTCGTAGGTGTCTTCGCCTGGCTCGGCAAGCCGATCGACGGCGTGTTCCTCGCGGCCCTGCTGACCGTGATCGGATACTCCGTCAACGACTCCGTCGTCGTCTTCGACCGCATCAGGGAACTGTCGGCCGGCGACCGGAAGACACCCTTCTCGCGCCTCGCCAACACCGCCATCCTGCAAACCCTCCCCCGCACGGTGAACACGGGCATGGGAGCCGTGTTCATCCTCTCCGCCCTCACCCTGCTGGGCGGAGACTCCCTGACCGACTTCGCCCTCGCCCTGCTCATCGGCATCGTCGTGGGCACGTACTCCTCGATGTTCACCGCCGCACCCCTGGCCATCGAACTCCAGGCCCGCAGCGCCACGCCGCCGGCCGGCACCACACCTCGATCAGCCCCGCGCGGCGCGGCAGTGATCTAGGGACGCGGCACGGTACAACTCCGCTTCTGACCTGGGCATACGAAGCCGATCGAGCATGGCGCGACATCTCCGGATCAGTCACCTCTCACCGGGCGGTCCGGCTGATATCGTCCTGGCCCACCGAACAGGCAGGGGGCTCCCCTGCGACGGCGGGACGAAGGAGTGCTGCGCCATGCGAGTTCTCTTGGTCGGAGCGGGCGGCGTCGGGACCGCGATCACGAGGATCGCGGCCCGGCGTTCTTTCTACGAGCACATGGTCGTCGCCGACTACGACCCGGCGCGGGCGGAGTCGGCCGTCGCGGCCCTCGGGGAGGACGAGCACAGGTTCACGGCTGTGCGACTCGACGCCTCGGACACGACAGGTGTGCGGGCCGCCCTCGCCGAGCACCGCTGTGACGTCCTGCTGAATGCCACCGACCCCCGCTTCGTGCTGCCGCTGTTCGACGCGGCACTCACCCATGGCGCCCACTACCTGGACATGGCGATGTCCTTGTCCCGGCCGCATCCGACCCGCCCCTACCAGGAGTGCGGCGTGAAACTGGGGGACGCGCAGTTCGAACGGTCCGCCGAGTGGGAGGCGGCGGACCGGCTCGCGCTGGTCGGCATGGGTGTGGAACCGGGCCTGTCGGACGTCTTCGCCCGTTACGCCGCCGACGTCCTCTTCGACGAGATCGAGGAGATCGGCATCCGTGACGGCGCCAACCTGGTCGTGGACGGCTACGACTTCGCCCCGTCCTTCAGCATCTGGACGACCATCGAGGAATGCCTCAACCCACCGGTCGTCTACGAAGCGGAGCGGGGCTGGTTCACCACGCCGCCCTTCAGTGAGCCCGAGGTCTTCGACTTCCCGGAGGGCATGGGGCCGGTGGAGTGCGTCAACGTCGAGCACGAGGAAGTGCTGCTGGTCCCCCGGTGGTTGAAGGCCCGGCGGGTCACCTTCAAGTACGGTCTCGGCGACGAGTTCATCGGCGTCCTCCAGACCCTGCACAAACTGGGTCTGGACCGCACCGACCCGGTCACCGTGAACGGCGGCACCGAGACCGGAACGGGCAAGGTCACGGTCTCCCCGCGGGACGTGGTCGCCGCCTGTCTGCCCGACCCGGCCGGTCTCGGGGACCGTATGCACGGCAAGACGTGCGCGGGTACGTGGGTCAGGGGCACCAAGGACGGCCGGCCTCGGGAGGTCTACCTCTACCACGTGGTCGACAACCAGTGGTCGATGCGGGAGTACGGCTCCCAGGCCGTGGTCTGGCAGACCGCGATCAACCCCGTGGCCGCTCTCGAACTCATCGCGTCGGGAGCCTGGCACGGCAGCGGAGTGCTCGGCCCCGAGGCACTGCCGCCCCGGCCGTTCCTCGACCTGCTGACGGAGTACGGATCACCGTGGGGCATGCGCGAGGACACGGCCGTACAGGAGGACGGGACCGACAGCCCCGCCCTCTGAATTCCACGTACCGCCTGCCGTCCTTGCCTGCCAGGCACCTGCGGACGCCTACCCAGGTGACATGCGTATCCAAGAGGCCCTCAATAGCGTAAAAAGTTCCACAACGCCCTGTTGTATGGATTCACGCACAACCGGAGCGAGGGAACATGGCCGACGACACTGCGGACGCACCCCCACCTGTCGGGTTGAAGGCCAACGCGATCGGCTTCGTCGACGCGCTCGTCATCGGTCTCAACTCCACCTCCCCGGCGTACTCGTTGGCGGCGGTCATCGGTCCGATCGTGGCGCTGGTGGGCATCTACGCCCCGGGCGTGATGGTCGCGTCCTTCGTGCCGATGCTGTTGATCGCCTCGGCGTTCTACTACCTCAACAAGGTCGACCAGGACTGCGGCACGACCTTCTCGTGGGTCACCCGGGCCATGGGGCCGTGGGCCGGCTGGCTCGGTGGGTGGGCCATCGCCATGACCGGAGTTCTGGTCGTCGGATCGCTGGCGGACGTAGCCGTGAGCTTCGCCCTGTTGGCCTTCGGCCTCGACAGCTGGGCCGACAACGACTTCGTACGCCAGTCGCTCGCGGTGCTGCTCATCCTCGTGATGACGGCCGTGTGCGTCATCGGCACCGAGGTGTCGGCCAAGGTGCAGAACGTCCTCATCCTGGCGCAGGTCGCCTGTCTGATCGCCTTCGTCGTGGTGGCGCTCTACCGGGTCTACGCGGGCAGCAGCTCCTTCGACTCCATCGACCCCGCCTTCAAGTGGCTGAACCCCTTCGGAGCCGGCGGCGCATCGCTGACCGGAGCCCTGCTGCTGGGGGTGTTCATCTACTGGGGCTGGGAGTCGGCGGTCAATCTCACCGAGGAGGTCGAGAACTCCGCGACCGCTCCCGGCAAGGCGGGCGTCTGGTCGACGGTCGTGCTGCTGGTGACCTATCTGTCGGTCGGCTTCGCGGTCGTCGCCTACGCCGGTACGACCTTCCTCGCCGACAACGCCGACGAGGAGGAGTTCGTCTTCGCCCTGCTCGCCACCGAGGTGATGGGCGGCTGGGACTGGGTCGTGCTGCTGGCGGTCTCGACGTCCGCGCTGGCGTCGACGCAGACGACGATCATCCCGGCGTCGCGCACGGCACTGTCCATGGCCCGCCGTCACGCGCTGCCTGAGCACTTCGCACACATCCACCCGCGGTTCCGTACGCCGGACGTCAGCACGTGGTGGGTCGCCGGTATCGCCATCGCCTGGTACGTCGTCGTCAACCAGATCAGCACCAACGCCCTCTTCGACTCGCTCACCGCGCTGTCGCTGCTGATCGCGTTCTACTACGCGCTCACGGGTGTGGCCTGCGCGGTCTACTACCGCCGCCATCTGACCGAGAGCGTGCGCTACTTCGTACTCATCGGCCTGGGCCCACTGGCCGGCGCCGGGCTGTTGGCGTGGCTGCTGGTGGAATCGGTCTCCGACATGGCCGACCCCGAGAACTCCTACAGCGGTGTCTCGTGGTTCGGGCTCGGTCCCCCGCTCGTCATCGGCATCGGGATCGCTCTCATCGGTGTGGTGCTCATGGTCGTACGGCGGCTGATGTCGCCGGTCTTCTGGTCGGAACGCCCGGGTGTGGCCGACGCCGATCTCGTCCACGGCAAGGAGTCCTGAGATGTCGGTTGTCCTCGGATACGACGAGTCGCCGGGCGCGGCCCGCGCACTGCGCGTCGCGATCGAGGTGTCCGCCGCGTTCGACGAGCCGCTCGTGCTGGTCTACGGCGCCGCGGCTCCGGGAACCGTGGGCGAGGAGTACGGCGCTCACCACGAAGCCGTCCGCGAGGCCGGACGCGTCGCACTCGACCACGCCGTCAGTGTGGCCGACGCGGCCGACGTAAGGACAACCGTCGAAATCATCGACCAGAAACCCGCCCAGGCACTGATCGACGCCGCGTCACGCCACGGGGCACGGTTCATCGTGGTGGGCAGCTGGGGAGAGAGCCCGATGCGCGGGGCACTGCTGGGCTCCACTCCCCACAAGCTGCTCCATCTGTCGAGCGTCCCGGTCCTCTGCGTGCCGACCGAACAGTGAGCCGTTTCCCATCAAGGACGAGAAACGCTCAGCCATGCCTTCCGACCCAGTGATGAGTTTTCGCGCCCGTACCCGTCACACCTACGACAGGACATTACGAGGCGGAAGGATGACGTCATGAGTGCGGACACGCGGCCGGAGGAGCTGGGCGTGAGCAGTCTGGACGAGGTCGACGAGCCGACGTTCACGGGGCTGGCGGAGCGGCACCGGCGGGAGCTGCACGTGCACTGCTACCGGATGCTCGGGTCGTTCGAGGACGCCGAGGACACCGTGCAGGAGACGTTCCTCCGTGCCTGGCGGCGGCGGGAGACCTTCGAGGGACGGTCGACGTTCAGGGCCTGGCTGTACCGGATCGCCACCAACGCCTGCCTGGACCTGCTCGCCAAGTGCCGCCCGGAGCCTGCGACCGGCGGCGAGGTTCTGTGGCTGCAGCCCTACCCGGACCGGCTGCTCGACGAACTGCCCGCGGGCGACGCGGACGAGCCGGAGACCGTCGCCGTCGCGCGGGAGACGATCGAGCTGGCGTACCTGGTCGCGGTCCAGCACCTCGCGCCGCGCCCGCGGGCCGTGCTGATCCTGCGGGACGTGCTCGGCTGGCCGGCGAAGGACGTCGCGGAATTCCTCGGGGACTCCGTCAACTCCGTGAACAGCGCGCTGCAGCGGGCCCGCGCCGGCATGCGGGAGCACCTGCCCGCCGAGCGGCAGGACTGGACCGGCGGCGAGGAGGACCCAGGGACGCGCGAGCTGGCTCGCCGCTTCACCGACGCGAGCGTCGCCAAGGACGTCGAAGGTCTCGCTGCCATGCTGCGGGACGACGTCCGCTTCTCGATGCCGCCCACCCCGGGCCTGTACGTCGGCCGCGACACGGTGGTGAACAACTGGGTCGAGGGCGGGTTCGAGGACCTGGGGCGCCTGCGCTGCGTCCTCACATCGGTGAACAGGCAGCCCGCCTTCGCCTTCTACCTCTGGCGGGAGCAGGAGGGCGCGTACCTGCTGCTTGCGATCGACGTCCTGCGGATCACCGGCGGGGCGATCACCGAGATCGTCATCTTCCACGACGACCAGTTCCCGCGGCTCGGGCTGCCGGAGCGCCTGTCGGCGGGCGGCACGGAGTAGTCCCGGTGCGGACGCTCACGCTGCGCGGTGGCGCGCGTGTCGCGGTGGTCGCGGCGGAGTGGCTCGACGCGTTCGGCGTCGTCACCCGCGGGCGGGTGCAGCTGGAGCTGCGCGACGGCGAGCCCGGGCCGGTCCTCGGACGAGACGCCGGGTTCTGGCTCCGCGGCACCGGCGTCCGCGCCCTGCGCAACCCAGGCCGTCGCACGGCGAGGGTGCGCATCGTCACCCCAAGGGCCGGCACCGCCACACGCCAGTCGACAGACCCCGTACGCCAGTTACCGAATGACGGAGGAACGACATGAACAGCATGAACGACACCGGAGTCGTCGCAGGCCCGGCATCGGGCCGGACCGGCCACACCCACCGATTCCGCGGGCTCGTCGGCACCGGCTTGATTGCCACGCTCGCGGCGGTGGTGGTCACCACCCTCGCCGCGGCGCTCGCCAAGGCCGCTGGCGTCGACTTCGAGGTCTCCGACGGTGGCGAGACGATCCCGTTGTCCGGGTTCGCCGTGGTGACCGGCTTCTTCTCGGTCGTGGGCATCGTCATCGCCGTCGCTCTTCTTCGTTGGAGCGCTCGACCCGCCCAGCGGTTCGTGTGGACGGCAGTGTCGCTGACCGCGATCTCGTTGATCCCGCCCCTCCTCTCCGGGGCAGACACCACCATCACCGCCCTCCTCGGGCTGCACCTCGTCCCTGCGGCGGTGATGATCCCGACCCTGGCGCGGAGCCTTCGTACCCGGACGGGTTGAAAAGTGCTCGATGACTCACCCCGCCATCAGGTTGCGGGTTCGGCCAGCAGCGCGTCGATCTGGCCCAGGCCTGCGGACATGCCCTCGGCCATACCCATGGACACCAGCTGTTCCATCGCCTCGGCCGTGGGGAACGTGCTCTCGACCGTCATCAGGGTGGCGGCCTCGCCGTCCGCAGCAAGCCGAACGCGGACGATCATCGTCGGCATGTCCGAGTTGGGCTTGCCGGTGTCATCGGCGAAGCCGTCCTCGAACTCCAGCCCGTTCGGGCTGTCGACAGTCAGGACGCGCCACCACCCGTAGTGCTTGTCACCTTCCGGCCCGGTCATGAAGTACGTGACCGCACCGCCGGGAGTCAGGTCGTGGTCGACAACGGTCGCGGGGTAGGTCGGCGGTCCCCACCACCGCTCCAACTGCCGAGGGTCCTCCCAGACCTGCCACACCCGCGCCGGCAACGCGTCGAACCGCGCGGTGATCGTCAGCGCGAGAGCTTCAGGATTCTTCTGGACATCGATCACAGTCATGACAGGTGCTCCTTGCCGTTTTCGGGATCGGAGTGGGGATGGGAATCGGGACCGCACTCTGGACCTGGACCTGGATCGGCAAGGATCGCGCCGATCCGGTCGATGCGTCCACGCCACACATCTGCGAGCTGGTCCAGCAGGCGATGGGCCTCACGCAGGGAGTCCGCACTGCCGCGCACTCGCTGCTCGCGGCCCTGCCGCTCCTTGGTGACCAGCCCGGCCTGTTCCAGGACCGCCACATGTTTCTGCACGGCCGCGAAACTCATCGGGAACCGCCGGGCGAGATCCGAGACCGAGTACTCCCCAGCCAGCGTGAGAGCCACAATCTCGCGCCGCGTCGCATCGGCCAAGGCATGAAAGATGCGATCGGCCCGCTCGGCGAATTCCTGACGTACAACCATTAGATTGTACGTTAGCCGCTGCCGCCGGACCGGGCAAGCTGGGCGCCGCCACTGTCCCGATCAAGCGTTGGAGGACTTGATCCCGGCGTCCTCGTCCTGACGGGAGACACTGGATACATGCTGATCGTGGACGCCGCACTGGAGACATACGTGCCCGCTGACTTCGCTCTGTGGCCCGTTGCCGACTCGCCGCCAGATCGGCTTCTGGCCCTGTCCGGCGAGCTGTCGTCACACGAACTCGGCACCGCGATGGCTGTCCTGACGGACTACAACAAGGGGCAGCGCGAACGCCGACCACGCGCGCCCAAGGACAGCCTGGAGCAGGTCGGGCGGCTGGTGGCGACCGAGTGCGTCATCGCTCCCGGCGGTCTGCGGATACGGGACACGGCCACCGGGGTCACAGCGGTGCCAGGGTGCTGTTCCGGGCTGGAGAACTGGCGGGACTGGCTCGATCTGATGAACGGCGACGAGCCGTGGCTCGGCCACGATCCATCGCCGCGCGTCGAGCATGCCGGTGCGGTTGCCCGGCTGTGGCCTGATGGGGATCGTCAGGAGGGTCTTCCCATCGAGCTTCCTCTGGCTCAGCTGCCTGAACTACTGGGCCTGGTTCGGGAGCAGCTTGTCGGGTTCCTCGGTGCAGTTGAGGCGTGGGTCACGAGTTACGCCGTCCATCGCCGACGCCGTGGTCGCGAAGCTCGATGAGGACCTCGCCCTCAGTGCTCCTCTCGACCGGGGTCGGAGCTGAGGGACACTCGGTCGGGCCAGTCCGCCTCAGGCCGCCGGGGTGTCCAGTGGGCGCAGTTCGTCGGCGTACGACACGGAGATGCGGCGCATCAGGCCGTCCTCGGTGATGTCGTACTGGCCGAGGCGCCACAGCGGTGGCGAGTAGGCGTGGATCGAGACGGCGTCGTCGGTGGCGCCGGTGAGCCGGTGGATGTGCTCAGGGCCGAAGCAGAAGGACTCACCGGTGGTGACGGTGACGGACAGGTGGCTGCCGCCGATGCGCGGGTTGGACTCGTGGAGCGCCCCCTGGACGATGCCGACGGCGCCGGAGGAGATGTCGTGGTCGTGCCAGCCGGTGTCGTTCTGCCGGGTCCAGCAGAGCAGCCAGACGTCGACGTATTCGTCGCGGTACAAGGACGCGTAGTGCCGCTGTTCGTCGGAGAAGGCGACCTGTTCGCGCCAGAGGTCGGGGCGGGCGGCGAGGTCGTCGACGAGCGCCTGGAGTTCGCGCTTGTCGAGGGTGCGGTCGGGCAGGGACTCGTACGTCATGAGTGGCTCCCTTCGGATCGGGTCCGCCACGGGGACACGGCTCGGGCACGGCCGTACAGGAGGCGGGCGGGGTTGGTGATGCGCAGCGCGTGGACGGCGGCCGCCGCGCCGAGGTCGGGGATGACGGGAGGCGCGTACGGGCGGTCGCTGCCGCCGACGACCACGTCGATGCCGACGGCACGAACGACCGCGTCCACGGCGCGAGTTCCGTAGGAGGAGGTCTCGTAGAACGCGTCGAAGTCGACCTGCCCCCGCCCTCCGCCGCGGATCGCGAGCCGTTCGCCGTGCAGTGGCGCGAGGCCCGCGAGGGCGGCGAAGCAGACGCGCAGGCGGGGGTGTCGGGCGCGGCCGAAGGCGCGGAAGGCGAACCATGACGCGTGCAGCTGGTGGACGTACGGGACCAGGGCGGGCCACCAAGGCGGGGCGTCGGGCGTGGGCTGGACCGCGCCCGGGTGGATGAAGAGAGGTTTGCCGTGGCGGGTGAGGACGTCGAGGAAGGGGGCGCACCGGGTCCAGCCGGCCGCGTCCAGCAGCGCTGTGGCGGGCAGTTGGAGGCCCGCGCAGCCGCGCCGGAGTTCACGTTCGACGGCCTCGGGGTCCGGTTCCGACAGGCAGGGAGAGGCCCAGACGCCGAAGGGGGCCGGGAGTGCGAGGGCGCCGTCGTGGAACGCCGACAGCAGTGGGGCGGCCTCGGCGGGAGGCAGGTACTCGATGCCGAGGGGGCTGGAGAGGGAGACCAGGGCGAGGCCGAGACCGTCGGTGGCGGCAAGACGCGTACGGGCCGCGATGTCGTGGTCGGCCGGGTCGACCTCGTAGGGCGGTTCGCTGCCCGCGTGCAGGGTCCAGCCGTCGAGGTACGGCGGTGTGGTGCGGGAGCGCAGCAACTCGATGAAGTCGGGTGGCCAGATGTGCTGGTGGACGTCGGTGGGCACGCGGCGGTCCTCGGGCTGGCAAAGATCCTGGCAAAAGGGTAAGGAGTGGCGGTCAACCAGGTTAAGCGTTTCACTTATACGGTTAACTTAAGCGATTAACAAGCGTGTCTGTCAAGCATGCGCGGGCGGCGACGGGCCCGCGCTCGGGAGCGGCGCCTGAGTACGGACCCAAGTACGGGCGGGACCACGGCGGCGCCCGGCGGGCCGTGTGCTCACAACGCGGACGCGTCCCGGTAGGCTTCCCGGCATGGCCAGGCCCAGCAAGCGCACCACCCTTCGGGAGGTGGCCGAGGCCACGGGCCTCTCCACCGCCGCCGTCTCGTACGCCCTGCGCGGCAAACACGTCTCGAAGGAGACCGAGGAACGGGTGCGCCGGGCCGCGGCCGAACTCGGCTACGAGGCCGATCCCATCGCCCGCGCACTGGTCAGCGGCCGCACCAGCATGGTCGGCGTCCTCGCGGGCGACCTCCAGGACCTGTGGCAGCAGCAGCTGATGGCGGCCATCGGCCGGGAACTGCTGGCCGGCGACCGCTACGCGCTGATCCTCGACGCGGGTGGCGACCCCGACCGTGAACTGGCCCTCGCCAAGCAGCTTCGCGACCAGCGGGTCGACGCGCTGCTGGTGTCTCCCGTGAACCCGTCCGCGAAGGGCTGGGCCGCCATCGCCGACTCGCTGCCGGTGGTGGCCGTCGGCGACTCGCTGAGCCGGGCCCGTACGGCCGGCCAGGTCATCTTCGACAACCGGGCCGGAATCGACGCCGTACTGGAGTATCTGCACGGCCTGGGCCACCGCCGGGTGACCGTTCTGACCCCGACCCGCCCGAGCACCCCGGACCGGCCCGCCGACGTGTATGTCCGCGAGGCGGCCGACCGCCTCGGCCTGCGGGCCGAACTGGTGCCCTGCCCGCAGGAGTTGGGCGAGGCGACGGCGGTGGCACGCGGCGTCCTGGACGGGTCCCGCCCCGCGACCGCCGTGTTCTGCTTCTCGGACTCACTGGCGTACGGGGTGTACGCGGCCGCCGCGGACGCCTCACTGGAGGTGGGCCGGGACGTCTCCGTGGTCGGCTTCGACAATCATCCGGTGTCGCGGGTGCTCACCCCACCGCTGACCACCGTGGACTGGGGACTGACCCAGATCGCGGCGGAGGCGGCACGGCTGACGGTCGCGGCGATCGAGGGCAAGCGCGTACGGAAGAAGCGGGTGCTGTGCGCACCGCAGATGAGCGAGCGCGGGTCTGCCGTGCGGGTGTGAGACCCCGGCGAGTTCCTTGCCGAGTACATCGCTGAACGGCCTTGGCAGGAACCAGAACCCGCCTCTCCCCATCCACGACGCTGACGCCTCCCCGCCCTCACCCCTCCCCCGGCCCTTACCGGTCCGCGTCCCGTCGGCGAAGGCCGTCGAGGATGACGTTCATCAACGGCCGCGCCTTCGACTCCCATTCGGCCCGGTCCAGGCGGCCGAGGTAGGCGATGAGCAGGAGGACCCCGTGGGCGTCCACGTCCGTGCGGATGGAACCGGCCGCCTTCCCGGCGTCCAGCAGGTGACCGAGGGCGCCTTCGATGGGGTTCTGGCTGTGGGCGACGAGGTCCTGCCACGCGGCCGGCTCCAGCGCTGCCAGGACGCCGTGCTTGATCTCGGCGTAGCCGATCACCCGGTCGAGCCAGCGACGCAGGGCTTCCACGGGCTCGTGGTCCGCCAGCAGAGCGGAGGAGGCGGCCACGAGTTCCTCGACGTCGCGCCGGTAGACCTCGGCGAGGAGCGCCTCGCGGTTGGGGAAGTTCCGGTAGAGCGTTCCCTGTCCCACACCGGCGCGCTTGGCGATCTCGTTGAGGTGGACGTGGCTCGACTCGGCGAGGGCCGCACGGGCGGCCTCCACGATGCGAGTCCGGTTCCGCTCCGCGTCCGGACGGCGCGCAGGCGTACTCATGGGCCTCTCCTGATGTTCCGCCTCTGACAAGTGGACACGTGTCCGGTACGCTGAAACACACAGCGGACACGTGTCCACTTTACTTGGAGGCAGTAGTGCTATCTCTTGACGACAAGATCGTCACCATCACCGGAGCGAGTGGCGGCATCGGCGAAGCCACGGCCCGGCTGCTCGCGCAGCGCGGCGCCGCGGTCGTCCTCTCGGCACGCCGCAGCGAGCGCATCGACGCCATAGCCCAGGACATCCGGGAACAGGGCGGCCGCGCCACCGCGTGCGTCGTCGACGTCACCAAGGCCGAGGACCTGCGGCGCCTCGTCTCCACCGCCATCGACCAGTACGGCCGTATCGACGTACTGGTGAACAACGCGGGCATCGCCCCGATCAGCCCGCTGGCCGACCTCGACACCGAAGGCTGGTCGGCCATGATCGATGTCAACCTTCGCGGCACCCTCAACGGCATCGCCGCCGCGCTGCCCGCCTTCCGCGAGCAGGGGTCCGGCCACCTGGTGAGCATCGTCTCCGTGGCCGGCCTGACCGTGTCCCCCTCGATGGCCGTCTACGCCGCGACCAAGAACGCGGTGCGCACCGTCCACGAGGGGCTGCGCAAGGAGTCCACCGACGGGGTGGTGCGCACGACGGCCATCTCGCCGGGATACATCCGCACCGATCTCGCCGACTCCATGGCGGACCCGCACGTCCGTGACCAGACACGCAAGAACATGGACGCGATGGGCATCCCCCCGGCAGCGGTCGCCCGCGCGGTGGCCTTCGCCATCGAGCAGCCCGTCGACGTCGAGATCGGCGAGATCAACGTTCGACCCACCGTCCAGGCGTGACAAGCGACCGGCAGCCGCACGGGTGTGGTGACCCTCGCGGCGGGTGTCTTCGTCACGCCGCCTTCGCCACCCGGCGGCCCCGGGCAGCGTGTGCTTGGCCAGGCGGCCTTCCTGCATGACCAGCACCACGTTCGCCGGGTCGGCGAGCACATCGATGTCGGCGACCGGATCGCCGTCGCACACGACGAGGTCGGCGGTCTTTCCCGGTTCGATGGTGCCGAGAGTGTCGTCGAGCCCCATCAGCTGAGCGGCGTCAGCGTTCCGGCGCGGATGACGTCCAGCGGCGACATGCCCAGTTTCATCATGTGGCCGAGCTCTTCGAGGTTCCGGGCGTGCGGGACAGCTCCCGCGTCGGTGCCGAGGGCCATCTTCACTCCGCGCCGGACCGCCTCCCTCAGCCGCTCGATGGCGGCATCGGCGAGCCGCGTCTTCTTCTCGTACGCCTCGGCTGTGTAGCGTTCCCGGCCCATGTGGAAGGTCGACAGGGTCCGTACGACGAACGCCCCCGTCTCCAGCATGAGATCGATGCCCTCGTCGTCGATGAGGTAGCCGTGTTCGATGCTGGACACGCCGCCGCGCAGGTCCACGATGTCGTGCTGCCGGGGATGTCGATCCAGCGGATGTGACCGCCGACGGCTGGGAGGAAGAACGAGTGCACGGACAGGTTCCCTTCGGTGCGCGGGGCGGTGTGCCGTTCGGGGCCAGGCTGCGAAAGCCGCGCCATCGCATGCCCGCGAAAGGTTCGATCAGTTCGGCGGTACAACAGTGATGACGACATTGCCGGTCTTCTGCCCCGCCTCGACGTACCGATAGGCGTCGACGACCTCCTCCAGCGGATAGCGTCGGTCGATGACCGGCCTGAATTCTCCCGACTCCATCAGGTCCCGGAAATACCGCGCCATCTCCTGGTTCTGCTTCGGAAAGGGGAACTTGACTTTCCTGCCGCGGAAGAAAGGTGTGACAAGTGGCAGGAGGAGATTCTGACACCAGGGGCCAAGATCCGACGACAGATAAACCCCGCCGGGTTTCAACAGCCGCTTGCAGTGGCCGAACGTGCTCTTGCCGACCGCGTCGAACACCGCGTCGTAGCTCTGCTCGTCCCGGGTGAAGTCCTGGGCGGTGTGGTCGACGACCCGGTCCGCGCCCAGGCCCTTCACCAGTTCCATGTGCGCCCCGCCGCACACCGCGGTCACGGTGGCCCCGCGATGCTTCAGGAGTTGCACGGCCGCCGAGCCGATGGCGCCGGTCGCGCCATGTACGAGTACGTCCTGTCCGGGCCGGATGCCCGCCTTGTCGAGGAACGCCAGCGCGTAGTGGGACCCCTCGGTGCCGGGTGCGGCCTCCTCGAAGGTCACGCCGTCCGGCATGGCCGCGATGGCGCCGTCGTGCGAAACCGACAGGTACTCGGCATGCGTTCCGAACTGCCCCTCGTTGTAGCCGAACACCCGGTCGCCGGCCCGGAAGGACGTGACGCCGCTGCCGACCGAGTCCACCACTCCCGCGTACTCGGTCCCGAGCACCGTACGCCGGGGCCGGGCAAGGCCGGTGAGTATGCGTACGAAGAAGGGACTGGCCGCGCGGTAGGCACAGTCCGTGCGGTTGACCGTCGTCGCGTGCACCCTCACCAGAACGTCCTGGTCCCCGATCGACGGCTTGTCCACCTCGGTGACCCTGACCACGCCGGGCGGACCGTACCGGTTGTGCACCGCTGCTTTCATGGGCGAACCATAGCCGCAGGTCTCATCGTGCTCAGGCGGACCCGTCGTACTGCCGGAGCTTGGATCCGCGCCTCTTCCCGGGGATACGGAATCCAGCCCAAGTGGATGCCTGTTGAATCCAGCCAACGGCACGAAAGGGCAGAACCCTCGGACAAGTCCATCTCGCGAGGAGACTGTGCAATTCCGTAGGCTCCGAATTCCTGACCGCCCACAGACCGCCGGCCGATCGAAGCCGCCGTACGCGCGGCCGCCACCACCTACAGGCCCGCATCGCCCGGACGTTGGAGGATCGCGTGACCGAGACCACGAAGCAGGCAGTGTCCGAGGACGCCGAGAGCGGACGGACCGATCCCCTTGTGCAGGTGTCCCTGCAGCAGTTGCGAAGGCGTACCAGCATGAAGTGGCGCGCTCATCCCGAGGACGTACTGCCCCTGTGGGTGGCGGAGATGGATGTCCCGCTGGCTCCCTGCGTCGCCGACGCGCTGCACAGGGCCATCGGCCTGGGCGACACCGGGTACCCCCACGGAACCGCCTATGCCGAGGCCCTGGCCGCCTTCGCAGCCGACCGCTGGCAGTGGGGCGGATTTCGCGTCGAGAACACGACCATCGTGCCCGACGTCATGCTGGGCATCGTCGAGGTTCTGCGTCTCATCACCGACCCCGGCGACGCCGTCGTCGTGTGCTCGCCCGTCTACCCGCCGTTCTACGCCTTCGTCGGCCACGACGCCCGCGAGGTGATCGAGGCTCCCCTGGGCCCCGACCTGCGTATCGACCTCGAGGCCCTGGAGGACGCCTTCGTACGGGCGCGGCGGCACGGCCGATGTCCGGCGTTCCTGCTGTGCAACCCGCACAATCCGAGCGGTGTCGTGCACACCCGCCAGGAACTGGAAGCCATCGCGGCGCTCGCCCGCCGACACGGCGTCCGCGTGGTCTCCGACGAGATCCACGCCCCGCTCGTACTGCCGGGCGCCACGTTCACGCCCTTCCTCAGCGTGCCCGGCTCCGAGAACGGCTTCGCTCTGATGTCCGCCTCCAAGGCGTGGAACCTCGCCGGACTCAAAGCCGCCCTGGCGATCGCGGGCGAGGAGGCTGCCGCCGACCTCCGCCGGATGCCCGAGGAGGTCGGTCACGGGCCCAGCCACCTGGGGATCCTCGCCCACACGGCCGCGCTCCGGGAGGGCGGGGACTGGCTCGACGAACTGCTGGGCGGGCTCGATGCGAACCGGACCCTGCTGGGGCGGCTCATCGAGGAACACCTCCCCGGCATCCGGTACCTCCCGCCCCAGGGCACCTACTTGGCGTGGCTGGACTGCACACGGCTGGGGCTGCACGACGAACACCGGGCCAACGGCCCGGGCGTCGTGGCCGACCTCGCCGGACCGGCGCGGATGTTCCTCGACGAAGCCCGCGTCGCCCTCAGCTCCGGCCACGTCTTCGGCACCGGCGGCGCGGGATGTGCGCGCCTCAACTTCGCCACCTCACCGGCCATCCTGCGCCAGGCACTGGACAGAATGGGGCGCGTGGTGCGGGACCTTGGGTGAGGCCGTCACGCGCGTTCCGGCCTCACCCAAGGTCCCGCACGCGCCTTCCTGCGTCAGCGGCCGGTGCGGATCAGGCTCGTCAGATAGCGCCACAGTGACGAGCGCTGTCGGGCGGACGGGTCCGGCAGCTCCGTCTCGGCCGGTTCCACCGCCGGGTCGTGCGCCGGCGGCTGATCGGGCACCGAGGCGAGTTCGTACCGTACGGGCAGCGAGCGCAGGCCCCGCATGAAGGGCGAGGAGCGCCACGGCAGTTGGTCGACGGGGAGTGCGAGGTCGAGGTGGGAGAACCGCTCGAACAGGCGGCTCACGCCGACCGCCGCGACCGTGGACGCGAGTTCGCGCGCCGGGCACTGACGACGGCCCGCACCCCAGGACAGGTGCGCCCGGGTGCTGACGGTGGTGCTCTTCGCCGCGCTGTCGGCGAAGAGCGGGTCGGCATGCGCCGCCGCCGCGGAGACCCAGACCGGGTCGCCCGCGCGGATCGTGTACTTCCCGAGCGGGGTGTCCTTGGTGGCGAAGCGCGGCACGAAGTTCACCAGCGGCGGCTTGCGCATGACCACCCGGTTCATGGTCTCCCTGACCATCCCGGCGGACAGGCTGGCACGCGCGCCGCCGTCGCCCGAGAGGACCTCGACCACCGTGTTGGAGATGAGGATGCCGACGTGGTCGGACGTCATGCCCAGCAGCATGAACAGCTCACGGGCCAGCTCGTCGAGCGAGAGGTCGGGGTGTGCGGCCAGCAGATGCGAGGGGAAGTCGTCCCCCGGCGTCTTCAGCTTCATCGCCGCCAGTTCGGCCAGCGTCGCCAACAGGCGCTCCAGGGCGGGCTCCGCGTCCGGACCCGCGTCCAGGACCCGCCACATGTCCATCAGCGCGTCGTCGCCCTGTGAACCGGGGAAGCCGAGCAGGTGACTTGCCACCATCAGCGGCAGGGGCCGGGAGAACTGGGCGGACAGGTCCGCGAGGCCCGTTCCGCCTGCCTGGCCCACCAGGGTGATCAGTTCGTCGGCGTAGGCGGTGACGGCCGTCTTGAGCTTCTTCGCCTGGGGATGGCGCGGGTCCTGGAACGGCCTGAGAGCCGTGTCCCACGCCGTACGCAACCGCGGGTATCCGGGACCGCCCTGGATCAGTACGTGGTTGACCTCGAGGGACGGCCCGAGTGGCCAGTCGGCGGGGACGCGGCCCTCCGAACGGGCCCGCCAGTTCTCCAGGCCCTTCGGCCAACCGTCGTCGTCCTGGAGTACCTCGAGCGACTCCCGGTAGCCGAGGACCAACCAGGCGGGTACGCCCAGGAGATCGACCGGCGCGACCGGGCCGTGACGCTGCCTCAGCCGTTCGTACACCAGTGAGGGGCGTGTCTCGTAGTCCCGGGTGAGGAGCGGTTCGGGAGTCATCGCCTCCAACGGTGTGTCGTCCAGATCCACGGATCCGCCGTCGCCCAACTGGGATTCCATCGTCTTGCCGCCCCTTCCGCACTCCCCGTACCGGCTCGCCTTCAGTCGGTAGTTGGAAACGTGGGGACCTTACCCCAGAGGGCAAACGTGGGCGAACGACGGGTGCCACCGGGTGGCGTCGTCGTTCGTGTACGGGAAAGTCGCGCTTCGCGTGTCAGGCCGCGGTGTACCCCAGTTGGCGCCTCATGTAGGGGGTCATCAGGGTCTTTGCCTTGGCCAGGGTGGTGGTCCGGCCGCCGAGTACAGCGGTCTCGCCGCCCAGTACGGGCAGCATGGTCACCCCGTCCGCCTGGCCGAACGGCACGATGAGCGGGGTGCGGTGGATGGGCCGGTACGAGCGGGACTGAGTGCGGTGTTTGCCCGAACTGCCCAGGTAGGCGCGGATGTTGTGGGCGGCGAGGTCCGCCTGGGCGAGCGCTGCGGGGGTGATCTTGAGCTCGCTCGCGTCGTTCACGTCGCCGACCGCGAATACATCCAGTCGGCCCTCGGCCCGGAGCATCCGGTCGACCTTCACATGCCCGCTCGCGTTCAGCCAGTCGCCGTGTCCACCCAGGCGCAGCCAGAGCGTGTTGGGGGTGGTGCCCGTCGCCCAGAAGGAGCGGTCGGCCTCCACCACGTTCCCGCGCGCGTCGCGGTACGTACCGAAGTCGTGGCCCGGGGACATGAACGAGTCGAGCCGCACCTCCACGTCGTGGGACTCCAGCCAGGCGCGGGCCTTGCGTCCGGCCCGCTCGCTGCCCGTGGAGTGGAGCAGGGCCTGGCCGGAGTGGGCGAGCGTGACCCGGGCGCCCGGCCGGGCCAGACGGATCTCGGCGGCCAGCTCGACGCCGGAAGGGCCACCGCCGACAACCAGTACATGATCCGCGGTGGCCACGCTCTGCTGGTGTCCGGCGAACGACTTGGCCGCCTCCTCGGCGGTGGTGCCGGAGAAACGGGCCGGTTCGGGATAGTCGGCGCCGGTGGCGATCACCACCACGTCGTACGGGAGGCGCTCTCCGGTGGCCAGCACCACCTCTCGCTCGGCGGTGTCGACGCGGACCGCCTTCCCCACGGCCACCCGGCCGTTGCCGAGCAGCCGGTCGTACGGGATGAACGGGGCCATCGTCCATTCCGGACGTACTCCGGCGCGCAGGGAGGCGATGCGGTGGAAGAAGACCTCTTTGCGATCGACCAGCGTGACCCGCGCCGTCCCGTCCAGCCGTTTCGCCAGCCGGACGCCCGCATAGCCGCCGCCTATCACCACTACGTCGCCGTCACGCACGCCGAATCTCCTGTGCCTCTGGGGGGCGAGGGCCGCGGCGGGTGGGGCGCCGACATCGGCCACTCGACTGCCGGTGAGCGTAACGCTTGAAACCTAAAGGGCCCATGAACTTATGTGCGCGTTCTGTGAAGTGACGGCACGGATGTCGGACCACGGCCCGTCCGGAGAACACAAACAAGCCATTGGCCAGCGAGGCACGGACAGGTTGAGCTTGTGGATTTACATGATCCAAACCCGGGGAATAACGTGGCTCTCCACGACTGGTGCTCGACAGTTTCGCGGTTCTCGCACTGCGTACACACATACGTACACACAGGAGTGTTCATGACTGATGCACGAGAGAACTCCGACCAGGAGGCACTCTCCAAGATCGACACCACCGTGCCGCAATCGGCCCGGATCTGGAACTACTGGCTGGGCGGCAAGGACAACTACGAAGTCGACCGCATAGCCGGTGACGCGTTCCGTGACATTTTCCCGGGGATCGAGACCGGAGCCCGCGCCGCCCGCTATTTTCTCGCCCGCGCCGTCCGTCATCTCGCCGCCGAGGAGGGAATCCGGCAGTTCCTGGACATCGGCACCGGGCTGCCGAACGTGGACAACACCCATGAGATCGCCCAGCGGGTGGCCCCGGAATGCCGGATCGTCTACGTCGACAACGACCCCTTGGTGCTCGCACATGCCCGCGCACTGCTGGTCAGCAGCTCGGTGGGGGTCACCAACTACGTCGACGCCGATCTGCGGGACCCGAGCACGATCCTGCGGGAAGCGGCGAGGACACTGGACTTCGACCAGCCTGTCGCCCTCATGCTGATGGGCATCCTCGGCCACATCGAGGACCACGACGAAGCACGTTCGATCGTGCGGCAGTTGGTGGACGGTCTGCCGGCCGGCAGCTTCCTCGTGCAGTACGACAGCACCGACACCAGCGATGCCTATGTCGATGCCATCCGCCAGTACAACGAGGGCGGCTCGATCCCGTACATCCTTCGCAGCCCCGAGCAGATCGAGCGCTACTTCGACGGCCTGGAACTGCTCGAACCGGGCGTGGCCTCTTGCTCCCGCTGGCGTCCCGACACCGAGGCCTGGGGCCTCCCGGCGGAAGTGCATCAGTACGGAGGCGTCGCCCTCAAGCGCTGAAGTCCCCCGACGGGCGGCCCACTTGGTGTACGCCGCCGCGACGCCCGCCGGGCGCGACGACCGGTCCTCACTCCATCGACCACCGCGAGTCCTGATCCGTTCGGGTCAGGTCTCCTGAAGGATGCGATGGAGGATCGTGCACGTCGCGTCCGGCGAATCGGCCTGGACGACCACGCGGTTCATGACACCCCAGTAGTACTCGATCTCGCTCGGCTTGTCGGGATAGACGGCACTGGCGAGCTGCTCCAGGTACACCATGTCGGGCAACAGACCGCCGGGCAGCCGCACGATGGTGACCGGACCACCGGCCGCGGCGTGACCACCGGCGAGGAACGGCACGATCTGTACGGTGATCTGCGGGAGTTGGCAGATCTCGATGAGGTGCTGGAGCTGGGCGCGCATCGTGCCGGTGCCGCCCACCGGGCGGCGCAGCGCCGCCTCGTCGATCACGGCCCAGTACTGAGCCGCTCGCTGACGGTGCAGGATCTGCCGGCGTTGCATGCGCAGAGTGACCCGCCGGTCGATCTCCTCCGCGGAAGCCTCCGGGCAGGTGAGCCGGACGGCGGCGCGAGCGTACTCGGGAATCTGCAGCAGGTCGGGCACGACCTGGGGCTGGAAGCAGCGGATGAGGCTCGCCGCCTGTTCGGCCCCGAGGTAGGCCTGCATCCAGGCGGGCACCACGTCGTTGTAAGGCTGCCACCAGCCGGGGGTGTTGGCCTGTTGCGCCAGAGCCAGCAAGGTGGCGCGCTCGGCCTCGTCCGTGACTCCGTAGAGCGTGAGCAGGTCGGACACGTCACGCATCTTGAACCCGTGCCGGCCCCACTCCATTCTGCTGATCTTGGACTGGGAGGCGCGGATGGCCTCGCCCGCCTCCTCACGGGAGAAGTGCAGCTCCTCCCGCAGCCGACGCAGTCGTGCCCCCAGCACCAGACGTGGCACCGTCGGCCCCGCGGTCCGGGCGTCCAGCCCGGAGCCCGCCTCAGGTGTGCCTACGGTCTCTGTGGCGCCCATGGATGTTCTCCCTGGCGTTGAACTCAACTCCCCGCGCATAGAAGCGCGTTGGCCGTCATTCTAGATGACTGAGTGCACGGGTCCTGCCGTCGGCGCCGCCAGGGGGCGTACGGCAGGTGGCCGTGGATCACACGGATCCACGGCCACCTGGCGGTGCCGGACGTTCGGTGTCAGGCGGTCTTTCTCTGTCGCCGCTCCAGCGTGGTGGCGGCTCCGCGCCGCTTGGTGTCGGCCACGTCCACCTGGGTGCCCGGGCCGGCTCCGGGCTCGTCGGCCCAGCTCCGCAGCTTGGCCACGAGGTCCGCCAGCCGCTGGTCACCGGGCGGTACGTCGATGGAGAACAGCGCCTCGTACGGGCGGTCGTCGTCCCCGCCCCACCGCACGACACCGTCGCACTCGGCGAGGATGTCGCGGATCACCATGAGCTGGGGCGGGAAGAACCCTCCCCTGGCTCCGGGCGGGTAGGAGCCGGGCCGGATCGCGACGGCGGTGCCGGACGCCCGATTGCCCTCCGCCCGCTTCAGGTTCACCCGGGCCGGTGCGCGCCAGCCGGCCAGGTCTCCCTTGCGGAGTTCGTCGATCTCGTAGTGGAAGCGCCGGACAACGTGCACGAGGACCGTCTCCACGTCTCCGATGCGTACGTCCACGCCGATGCCCGTGCCCGGTACGGGCCGGGTCCACACCGTGGAGACGTCGTTGGCCTTCTCCTCCAGCTCCCAGCCGTTGGGCGATGTCGGCCGCTCGGGGGCGTCGTCGGGCCCGGGTCTCCCGGCGGCCGCCGCCCCGGCGGGCAGGGCCAGCACGGAGCCACCGCCCACCAGGGTGACGGTGCCGAGGACCGCGGTGTGCCTGACGACATCGCGTCGCGTCATGCCTGTCATGCCGGTTGTCACGCTGTTCGTCCCCTTCACGTCAGCCATTGCGGGAGAGCCGGTAGTACTTCTCCAACACCCGGTACAGGCCGATGAGTTCACGGCCGTACTGCAGGGCGGGAAGGTTCGGTTTCCCGTCGTTCGTCACGGGGGGACCGTTGTAACGGCTGAGGATTCTCTCGGAGTCACCCTCACTCGTGTTCAGCCCCGGCCGCGGCAGGTTGATCTGGGTGGGCGTTGAAGATCGTCAGGTAGGCCGCCGACTTGATGTTGTAGATCGGGTCCTCGTTCAGCTGGGTCCACACCGACGGCTTGTCCCTGGGGTCGTCCAGGATCGAGCCGTTGATGATGCCCTGCTCGACGCAGTGGTTCCTCGCGTCGATGGCCACCCAGGCGAAGATCTGGGCCCAGCCGGTGCTGCAGTCGTCGTCCACGCCGGTCTTGACCGCCGTGTCGGCGACGACGTCCAGTGGGTTGAATTTGCGCAGTTCCCACAGCACCGGAGCCTGGATCAGGGCTTTGCGCACCCTGAGTTGCCGGGCCAGCGAGGTGAACAGCCAGTCCGCGGAGAGGACCAGGTCGAACGCGTTGGTGTTGGAGATGCCTCCCAGCGTCGCCCAGTCCGTGTCGGTCCAGCCGTCGCCACCCGTCTCGGGGACGCCGATGGACTCCAGGTACGAGCGCACCTCCTGGAGCATGGCGGCCCGGTACGTCGCGTTGAAGTCGACATCCAGTCCCGCGGTGTCCGCGCCGGGGTCGAAGCTGCTCTGCCCGACGTCTCGTCCGGAGGCGATGTTCTTGTCGATCTCGATGGCTCCGGCACCGGTTCCCACGGTCACGGTGGCGATCTGGTCGAACGCCCAGTCCCCCGGCATGGGGAAACCCAGGTTCCCGGAGAACCCGCTGGACATGTCGGAGACGAAGCTCGCGTCGGTGTACCCGGCCTCGCGCACCCTGCGGCACACATTGCGCGGCCCGTAGATGCCGACCCGGTAGCGGGAGTTCTCCTGCACCGCCCGGAAGATCCCCTGAAGTGCGGCAGGATGTTGGAGGTCACCTCGTGGTCGAACGCGTCGTAGTCGACGGCGAAGTAGATGCGGGTGCCGTCCTTGAAGCCGTGGTACTTGGCCCAGTCGATCGCGTCGAGGCCGTCCCGGGTGCCCTGGCTGTATTTGAAGTACGCGGCCCCGTCGCTGAAGGTCTGGTAGATCGGGAAGCAGTTGAGGCCGTTGGCCGCGATGGTCTGCAGCTCACCGGGCTTGATCATCTTGTCCCGGCCGTTCGGGACGTTGCACAGATAGCGGCCGACGTACACGTACCCGGCGGACAACAGGGACTGGGCGCGGGCCGGGGTGATGGTCGTGATGCAGTCGCAGGCGGCACCGGAGCGGGACTGGTCGCCGTAGGAGATCAGCAGGGATGCCCAGGTGGGGTAGTCGCCGTCCCCGTTCGGGGAGATCCTCACGAAGTCCTGGAACTCGAAGACCGCCGAGGACAGGTCGGACGTGAAGGTTCCGCCGAACGCTATATGGGGTCTCTGGTTGAGGATCATGGCGGCCGTGAACAGGTTCACCCAGACACCTGTGCTGCCGACCCTGAGGGTGTGCTGTCTGAGACCCGCCTGGGTCGCGGGGCCGAAGGAGCCGTTGGCCATGCCCAGTTCGTACTGGATGGCGAACAGCATGGACTTGGCGACGTCGCGGGAGTGGTGGCCGTCGCAGGGGATGCCGAAGAAGTCCTGCCGGTGGGTGTACCGCCCGTTGAGCCAGCGCTGGATCGAGCGGATGTCCTCGTCACCGGGCCTGTCCCCGTAACTGACGAGGACGTACGGGTCCATGTTCAGCAGGCCCTTGAACACCTTCGGGGTCAGGTCGGAGCCGGGATGGACACCGTCGACCCCCATGTCCTGCTTGAGTTTGGTGATGCCGGCCTGGACGTTCTCGTTGTAGACACCGTCGATGTCACCGCCGTCATAGCCCTTGCAGTACATCGCGGACTGGATGATGCGGCAGAAGTTGGCCGACGGCACGGTGGCACTGTTGAGCCGGGGGAACTTCTGTGTCAGGACGCGCAGGGTGGTGGGGCCGAAGCTGTCCGCCACGGGGCTGATGCCCAGCTCCCACTGGAGAGCCCTGGTGAGGGAGTACATGGTGCTCCAGCCCGTGCGGCCGTTCTCCTCGACGGTCATGCCGATCTTGTCGCCGTAGGCCTGGTTGACGAATCTCTGGGCGCGCAGGACCAACTCGTCTGCCATGTGGGGGCATTCCTTCGTTGATGAGGTCAAGACCAAGGGGTGAGGCGTGCAGGCGCTGTCAACTCCCGTCCGGGGCAGGTCGAGGCCCCGGTTGGCGCCCCCAGCTTGGCGGTCGGTATACCGAACACACCACTAGTTTCGGCGGAGCCCGAAACTCTCACGTCAGGGCCCATCGGCGGACCAACGGCCGCTCAACAGCACCTCGCCGAACGGTGCCGGCGTGTGCAGCACCTGGCTGCCGACGCGGTGGCTGCGGGCGAGGTGGGCGGCGACCGGCGCATGCACGTGCTGACTGGCCGAGGCGGGCGATACCCGCAGCCGGCGTCCGCACCGCCCAGGCGGGCCCGCCCTCTCCGATGACACTCCGGACCCGCCGCCGCCAGGACTGGACGGCAGGCAGTCCATGTGCTCCGTGGCGCCGCCGGGTGAAGTCCGGGCGTGCACTGGTGACTTGCTCTGAGTAGCCGTACTCATGTGCGGTCCACTGCCCGCGCACACACTGCGAGCATGAGACGACTTTCCAGCGAAAATCATCGCATTCACCGCGTATTACGGCCCTCACGCATCCGCCGCGGCGCGATACCCGCGGCGCTGTGCGCGCTCGCCCTCACTCTCACCGCCTGCGGTTCAGAACGAGCGGCAGGCAAGGACCCGAACGCCGGAACCGACGACCGGGTCGAGGCCGGCTCGACCGCGACCGCCCCCGCCACGGTCTTCCCCACCGACTCCTCGGACCCCGAGTCCTCGGACCCCGACTTCCTGGCGTTCATGGAACTCCTCGTCTCCATCACCGAACCCTGCTTGAAGTACGAGCCGACCAAGGAGCCCCCCACGGAACCGCCGGAGGAACCGGATCCCGCGGAGCCGCCCCTCACCCCCCTGCCCGAGCCGTTGCCGCCGGAGGAACCGCCTCCCCCGGTAGAGCCCAGAGACCCTGATGACGCCAGGAAGGAGATGGAGTTGAGCCCCGTGGAGAAATGCGATGCCCGTGTCCACTCCCGCCGCATCGCGAACGCCCTCGAGGACACGCCCGACCCGACACCGGCACAGGTCAAGGATGTCCTCCGCTGCCTCGGCTACGTCGACGGGCGGATCCATGGCCCACAACGCTCCGGCAAGAGCGTGGAGTTCACCCTCGACCTGAGGCTGCTGGGCGGTGAGCTGTGCCTCTCCGGCAAGGTCACCGGCACGAGGACCGTCACCGATCCGTACGGCGGTTCGCCTGAGGTCGACTGCCCGGACGTCCGACGCCTGCGCTGAACGTCGGTTGCGCCGGCCACTGAACTCCACGCCCGGCAACCGACGGCCGGAATCTGTCAGTTGTAGCGGCGGCGGGCGCGAATGTCGGACCGGTGTGGCATCATCCGCTGCCATGTCGTCGCTGCCTGTCTGGCCGTCAAGAACCGTTAGCCGTCTGCTCGTTGGCCTGGTCGCGTTGCTCGTGGCGACGGGCACGACCGTGGCCGATGCCGTCACGGCACCCGAGTCCGAGGCGAGCAAGTCCGAGACCGCGACACCCGATCGCCTTCGCTACGACGTGACCCTGCGCGGCAACGCCGACGGCTCCCACTGGACGGGCCACCAGCGGGTGACGTTCCGCAACGCCTCCGAACGGCCCCTGCACGAGGTGTACGTACGCTTGTGGGGCAACGGAGACGACAAGTGCGGCACGCCCGGCAAGCCGTCCCCCGTCAGGCTGACCAAGGTGCGCGGCGGCACCGCCGGACAACTCACCGTGAACTGCACGGCGTTGCGCATCACCCTGCCGAAGCCGCTCGCGCGCGGTGAGCGGACGGCCATCGCCTTCGACGTGTCCATCACCGTGCCCGAGCGCAACGCCCGCTTCGGCCGTGAGGGCGCGTTCCGCTTCCTGGGCAACGCCCTGCCGGTACTCGCCGTGAACGACGCGAAAGGCTGGCACCTCGATCCGTACGTGGCGACCGGCGAGAGCTTCTACGCCCTGGCGAGCGACTTCCGGGCACGCATCGACCACCCCGCGGCCCTCAAGGTCCCGGCGACCGGCCGCACTTGGACGAGCCCCGGCACGCGCGGGCGCACGGTCACGCACAGCGTCGCGCACCGGGTCCGGGACTTCGCGTGGGCGGCGGGCCCGTTCCGCACGGCGAGCGAGACCTCGCCCGGGGGCGTGCGCGTGAAGTCGTACTGGGCGCCGAACACACCCGCCGCGGGTGTACGCCTCAACCGCCAGGACGGCGTCGCCGCCGTCGACCGGTTCGGTAAGGAGTTCGGCCGCTATCCGTACGGCGAGCTCGACCTCGTGATGACCAAGGAGTTCGGCGGCGGCATGGAGTACCCCGGCCTGGTCCTCCTCGGCACCACCGAAGAGGGCGGCGCCGTCGTCCACGAGGTGGCCCACCAGTGGTGGTACGGCATCGTGGGCAACGACGAATACGGCGCACCCTGGCTCGACGAGAGCTTCGCCCAGTACGCCAACGCACGCTTCTACGGCTGGGACACCAGCGACTGCTGGTCCGACGACTGGCCGAGCGAGAGCACCGCGCTCACCAACTCGATGGTCTACTGGGCCGAGCACCGAAACGAATACCACCTGATCTACACGGCCGGCCCCTGCGCCCTGGCGCGCTTGGAGGACACCCTCGGAGCCGACACCATGGCACGCCTCCTCAAGCGGTACGCCCGCGACCACTGGTACGGCCTCTCCACCACCGCCGACTTCAAGAAGGCCGCGCAGTCCGTGACGAACAAGGATCTGGGCTCCTTCTGGGAGAAGTACCGCATTCGCTGAGATCGCGTGACGCGTACGACGGGATGACGGCCCGGGATCATCCGTCGGCGGCCATCACCTTGGTCACCTTGCCGTGGATGTCGGCCTCCAGATAGCCGCTCTCGTTGTACTCGTTGCTGAGGTACACAGCCATGTCGGCGGGGGTGCCGCGCAGTTCGTTCGGCCCTTCGACCAGCAGGTAGCGGCTCGTGGGACTGTCGACGTTCAGCTTCTTCCTGGCCTCGGCGAGCAGCGAGGGGACCGTGTCCCAGTCGAATTCGTCCGGGTTGAACACCTGGGCTCCGCCGGACAGCGAGCCCTTGATGATTCCCTTCTCCAGACCCCGGTCGACACGGTAGGTGTACGTGTCGTACCGGGTCCGGCTGCCCTTGACCATCACGTAGGCGGAGATGTGCTCGGGGTACACCTTGAAATCGCCGAACAGGTCGCTGCCCGTCTCCTTCTTGAACGCCTTGATCGCGGTGCGGATGCCGTCGGGCGTCAGCAGATCAGTGGTGTTTCCCTTTGCCGTCTGCCTGGGCGTGGGCATCGAGGCGTCGGCGGACGATTCGGTCGTCGAGGTACTGCTGCTCGACGGCGTCGCTCTCGCCCCGCTCCCCGCACCCCCGGAGGACGAGGAGTCGGACTTCTCCCCGTCCGGCACCAGGGCCCACACTAGGACGCCGACGAGCGCTGTCGCTGCGGCGGACAGGACGACCCTGGACCAGTGCCTGTGCCGGGACGGTCGGCCGGGCGACGGCGCACCGGCAGGGGCCACCGGGTACGGCGTAGGAGTGGCGGGCAGTCCGGGAACCGCGTCCTGCGGTGTCGGGTACCCGGTCAGTGGGCCGAACTCGCCCGATCCGGAAGGAAACGGCGGGGCCGGTGGGGCGGCCGACGGGGGCATCAGCCGGTAGGAAGTGGTGCCCTCGGCCGCGGCGGCGGCCACTCCGCCCTCGACCACGGAAGCCAGCATCCGGTCGAGGGTCTCGGCATCGGGCCGCGCTGCCGGATCCCGCACCAGCACACGCATCAGTACGTCCGCCAGAGGCCCTGCCTTCACCGGTGGCGGGACCTCCTCGTAGAGGACGGCCGCGAGGGTGGCCAGCGTCGTGCCCCGCCGCAGGGGGTGCCGGCCCTCGACGGCGGCGTACAACATCATCGCCAACGACCAGAGGTCCGATGCCGCTCCGCCGTCGTTGCCCGAGACTCGCTCCGGCGCCATGTAGTCGGCCGTGCCGATGATCGAACCGGTGGCGGTCAGTGCGGTCGATTCGCGGATCGCCGCGATCCCGAAGTCCGTGAGCACGGGGCGGCCGTCGGGGCGCAGCAGCACATTGGCGGGCTTGACGTCCCGGTGCTGGATGCCCGCGTCGTGCGCGGCGCGCAGTGCGGCCAGCACCTCGCGTCCGAGCCGGGCCGTCTCGGTCGTGTCCATGGGTCCACGGACCAGGCGGTCGGCCAGCGATCCGCCGCCGACCAGTTCCATGACGATCCATGGATAGGTGCCCTCGCCGCCGTCGACGATGTGATGGATCGTCACGACGTTCGGGTGGTCGATCCTGGCCAGCGCCCTGGCCTCGCGGAGCACCCGCTCCCGGAGCATCCGCGCGCCGTCCGGGTCGTACTCGGCCAGCCCCGCGTCCGGCGGCCGCACCTCTTTGACGGCCACATTCCGGTGCAGCACGAGGTCCGTGGCCCGCCAGACCGTTCCCATCCCACCGCCGCCGAGCCGCGACTCCAGTCGGAACCGGCCGTCGATGACGCGTCTGTCGCTGTCCCCCTCGCTCATGCGCGGGAGCTTAGAGGACACGTCCGACAGTGCTTTCCCCGGGCGGAGCAGTAGACGGGACGGACAGGTACTGATCCCGTGCGCGGGGCCCGTCAGGCGCTTACTTCCCGATGACGGGGTATACAGGGCGTGCAGGCATCAGTGTCACCGGCCTCGCCCTAGGAGGAGTTGTGCCCGGGATGATCGAGAAGATCAAACGGTTCGCCAGGAGCCCTCAGGGGCGGCGCACCATCGAACAGGTACGCCGCGCCTCCGCCGATCCGCGGCGACGGGCCCAGGCCAAGGGGTTCCTGAGCAAGCTGCGTCGGCGGGGCTGACGCCGGAGAGGTCTCAGAGGTCGCTCGGACGGTCGCCGTGTGCGGGTGTGGGCGGACGCCACGATGTCCCGGCCTCCGCCCACACCCGCACACGGCGCCGTGCGTCAGTCCACGATCACGACACCGCTGCGCGCCGCTCCGCCCGTCCGGGCCAGCGCGCTGCTGAAGTTGTCCTCGACCTCCGCCTTCTCCACCGTGTCCGGGTAGGGATTCGTGCACGCGATTCCGGCAGTGGAGCCGGACATCAGGCTTGAGCACGGGCCGGGCTTGCGGTCCGGCAGGCCGAGGATGTGGCCCAGTTCGTGGGACGAGATGCGGACCGTGTTGTAGCCCTGGTCAACGGCCTGGCGTCCGATGTAGACGGTTCCGTTGCCCAGTGTGGTGGGCAGGGCCCTGGGCCAGCCGTTGTCCGCCAGGACCCGGATGTTGGCGCGTTGCCCGGTCGCGACCGGGCGCAGTTCGACGGCGTCGACACTCTCGTTCCAGATCGCCGCACCGCGGTCGACGGCGGACTTGAACTCCGCGGAACCGCTCGCGTCGTAGGTGACGACACGGGCGGCGACGGCGCTGTCCGCGACCTCGGAGGGAGCGGTCGTGGACGGGGTGGCCACGGCCTGGCCGCCCATCAGCGAAAAGGTCACCGTCAGGACGGCAGCGAGTCCGATCGTCGGCTTACGGACGTGCATGGTCGACCTCCTTGTGGGGGAAAGGTAGTCGTGCTCATGACATTCCATGGCTCCCTGCCCAGCGAGGCCGGACGCCAATCCGTCAATCCGGCCCCGGAGTAGCGCCCTTCCGATTCAGAAACGGCACCGCTCAATCCCATGGCGGGGAGCTGTTGGACTTCGGGATCAGGCGGGGGCAGTGTGGGCAGGTGGATCCCCGCGATCCCGATGGGTCCGATGGGTCCGTCCCGTACCGCACCACCCGGAGATCACTCGATGAGCCATGTCATGAATCCTGACCGCTACGACGGCACCATGGGCTACCGGCGCACCGGGCGTTCGGGGCTCGACCTGCCCCTCCTGTCCCTGGGCTACTGGCACAACTTCGGGGACGACCGGTCCTTCGAGAGCCAGCGCGCGATCGCTCTGCGCGCCTTCGACCTCGGCATCACCCATCACGACCTCGCGAACAACTACGGTCCGCCGTACGGCGCCGCGGAGACCAACTTCGGGCGGCTGATGAAGCAGGACCTCGCGCCGTACCGGGACGAGCTGGTGATCTCCACCAAGGCCGGCTGGGACATGTGGCCCGGCCCCTACGGCCAGGGCGGCGGCTCCCGCAAGTACATGCTGGCCTCGCTGGACCAGTCGCTGCGTCGTACGGGGCTGGAGTACGTGGACATCTTCTACTCCCACCGGCTCGACGCCGACACTCCCCTCGAGGAGACGATGGGGGCGCTCGACACCGCCGTCCGCCAGGGCAAGGCCCTGTATGTCGGCATCTCCTCCTACGACGCCGAGCGCAGCCGCGAGGCGGCCGCCATCCTCCGGGATCTGGGCACGCCCCTCCTCATTCACCAGCCGTCGTACAGCATGCTCAACCGCTGGGTCGAGACCGACGGCCTGCTCGACACCGCGCAGGAGGAGGGCTTCGGGGTCATCGGCTTCACGGCCCTCGCCCAGGGGCTGCTGACCGGGCGCTACCTCGACGGGGTCCCGCAGGACTCGCGAGCGGCGCAGGGGACCTCTTTCGACACCACGTGGCTGTCGGACGACATGCTGCGCAGGCTGCGCGCCCTCAACGACATCGCGGCCCGTCGCGGTCAGAGCCTGGCCCAGATGGCCCTCGCCTGGGCCCTGCGGGACGAACGCGTCACCTCGCTCGTCATCGGCGCGTCACGCCCCGAGCAGTTGGAGCAGAACGTCGCCGCACTGGAGAACCCCGACTTCAGCAGCGAGGAACTGGCCGAGATCGACAAGTACGCCACCGACGGCGGCGTCGACCTGTGGCGGGACGCCCGCCTGGGCAACCTGTGATGACCGGTACTCCCCCCGCACAGCAGGCCGGGCCCGGCTTCCCCTCAGGGGAAGCCGGGCCCGGCGGCCCACACGCTGTACGCGCCTACTCGCTGTACGTCAGCCCTGGCGGGCCTTGAAGCGCGGGTTCTTCTTGTTGATCACGAACACCGTGCCCCGTCGGCGCACGACCTGCGCCCCGGGCATGGACTTCAGCGAGCGCAACGACTTGCGCACCTTCATGGCTCTGCTCTCCTCCTGCTCGGATGCCGGCCGCGCGTCATCGGGTCAGTGACGCCGCACGTCCGTAGCGCCGCTCGAACCGCTCCACACGGCCCGCGCTGTCCATGACCCGCGAGTTCCCCGTGTAGAACGGGTGGCTGGCCGACGACACCTCCACATCGATCACCGGGTAGGTGTTGCCGTCCTCCCATTCGATCGTCCTCGTCGAGTCCGCGGTCGAACGGGTGAGGAACGCGACGTCCGCGGCACGGTCCCGGTAGACGACCGGGCGGGAAACGGGGTGAATGCCGACCCTCATGGGCTTTCCTTCCTCACAGCCGTCCACCGAAAGGCGACGGCACCTCTGCCTCCTCGATTTGACGGAGGCATGTCATTCTGTGCTGTACAACAGGGGACCCCGCAGCGGTATTCCCAACATCAGCGGGGGACCCCCGAGCCCCCGGCCTGGTCGCCGAGTTCCGTGAAGAGCGTCAGCTGGAGATCGCCCGGTGCCTCCAGCCGGGAGTTCAGCGAGTTCCAGGGGGTACGCGTCGGCTCGGCGAGCACCTGGGCCCCGGCGGCGGCCAGCTTCGACGTGGTGGCCACGGAGTCGTCGACCTCGAAGGCGACCCGCATGTGGCCGGCCACGCGCCGGCCGACCTCGACCTCGTCGATGAAGGCGGCGTGGTTGGGATCGGCGATCTCCAAGGTGGCGCGACCGGCATCGAGGATGGTGACCCGTCCGTCGGCGGAGGCGAACGCGCCTTGCTCGGGCAGACCGAGGACATCGCGGTAGAAGTGCAGCGCCGCGTCGTAGTCGGCCGCCGTGACCACCAGGCGGAGTCCGCGGACGACGGGTTCATCGGACATGTCGGCTCCTTGAAGATCTCGGCTACTGACACGTCAACTCGGTGATCGGCCGGACGATTCCCTGTCCCGTACGGGCCCGGCGCTGGCGCGACTGACAGCGGGCGGTCAGCCGCATCGGCCCGTCGCGCGGGTGCGGGTCACCACGTCGGTGACGCCGGTCGCCGCGTCCAGCCACACCACCTGGCTGCCCGCCACCGCGGCGGCCGACGACTGCTCGCCGCGGTTGCAGGAGACGCGGCCCTTGCGAGTGCCGGGCTCCTCGGGCGAGCCGCCCGCCGCGAACTGGTGGAGCTTGGGAACCGACTCGTTGCGGATCTCGGTGTCGGGAAGGTAGGTGCCGACCGTCACCGCGTCCTCGGACACCGTCACGTCGTACGCGTTGAGGGCGTCGGACCCGGTCTGCGGGCTGAGGTCCACCACGCCGGAACCGTCCAGCGCGGCGCGGCGCAGGGCCGTCCTGCCCTCGGCCGTGCCCTCGTCGAGAAGCCAGAAGACGTACGAGCCGTTGATGGCCGTCGGACCGAGGCTCGTGCCGCCGGGGGCCGTCTGGATCTCCTTCTTCTCGCCGGTCGCGACATCGACGACGACCGTGTTCAGCGCGTACTCGGCGCGCACCCGTCGCCGCTCCTGATAGGCGACCTTGCCATTGCTCGCCGACGAGGAGTACGCCCGGTGGTAGGTCCCCCCGCCGGTCGTCACCTTGTTCGTCGGGTCCTTCAGACTCAGATACGCCACGCCCTGACGCCCGCCGTAGTTCTGGTAGTCGAAGGCCACGACATCACCGTCGACGTCCACCGAACTGCCCACGGCCCTGCCGTGCCAGAGCACCTTCACCGGCCCGCCCGCGAGTGGTCTGGCCAGGATGTCGACGCCGTCGGAGCCGTGTGCCTGCCACACCACCGTCCTGCCGTCGGTCGCCGGATTGACGTGGTAGCGGCCGTCGTTGGGGCTCATCAGCTTGAGCTGTCCCTCGCCGTCGGCGCGTCCGGCCCATACGGAGTACGGTTCCGAGCCCTCCTCGTCGGACTTGGACGCCGCCCACCAGCCGCCGCCCGCACCCAGGTTCGTACGGGTGGTGTTGACCCGGTCGAGCAGCGGGTCGGAGTCCACTCCGAGGGCCGGCTCCCAGCCGGGCACGATTCCGTGGGCGGTGAAGGCGCGTTGCAGCGCCTTCTGGCCGGCCGCCGGGATGCCCAGGTCCTGGGCGGCCGCGAGCACGGCGGCCCGTCCCTCGGTGAAGCCGTCGAGCGGTGTGAGGTACTCGGTCAGGGCCTTGTAGGCGATCCGGTCGGTGACCTCGGCGCCCAGGTCCTCGCGGGCGTCCCAGAGCGCCCCGCCGAAGATGGTCGAGTTCAGGTGGACACCGCCGTTGTCGGTGGCGAAGCCGACGCCGAGGAACGACTTGGCCGCGTTCCGCCCGTCGTTGAGATCGCGCAGCGCACACTCCCGGGGAGTCTTCGTGCGGCAGAGCCGCTCACCGAGGAGACCCGCGTCGGGGTCCGTCACCGGGATGTCGTACGCGTCGGTCTCGATCGCGTTGCCGAAGTAGTCCGCGATCGCCTCGTTCATGGCGCCGGACTGGCCCGCGTAGACGAGGTTCGCGGAGTGCTCGATCACGCCGTGGGTCATCTCGTGGCCGACGACGTCCATGCTCGCGGAGAGCGGGCGGTACTCGGCGTCACCGGTGCCGTACACCATCTTCTGGCCGTCCCAGAAGGCGTTGACGTACGACTGCCCGGAATCGGTGATACCCACCAGGGAGTTGATGGTCATGCCACGGCCGTCGAGGCTGTTCCGGCCGTGCTTGTTCTTGAAGTAGTCGTAGACCTGCCCGGCCGCCCAGTGCGCGTCGACGGCTCCGGATTCGGTGGCCTCGGTGCCGAACGCGGGGGTCGGCGAGCCGAACTCCTGGATTCCGTCGGGCCATTGCCCGCCCACGTCACTGGCCCACTTGCCGCGCGCGTCCCAGGTGGACAGGACGTTGTCGATGGAGTCGTCGCCGGGTATTCGGGTGCGGTCGCGCAGTACGTATTCGCCGCGCGCCTCGTCGAGTTCCACGTCGAGGGCGACGGTCGTGCCGTCGAGCCGGACGCCGGAACCCCTTCTCCGCGGCGCGCGCCCGCTTCGGCGCGGTGCCCGCCGCCGGCTTCCCGGCCGCCGGGCCAAGGGCGCCGAACGTCTTGATACCGCTGTACTGGAGAACCGGATATCCGGCGCGGGCGTCGATGTAGACCTCGCGCTGTACGGGTTCACCGCTCGCCGGGTCGATGCCGCGCACGGTGACCCGCTGGGTGAGGACGCCTGCTCCGGTGGGCAGGACGACGAGCCCGCGGGCGGTACCGGTGAGCGGGCACTCGTCCTCGTCGCCCTCGCGCGGCAGCTTCGCGGCAAAGTGCTTTTCGTCGAGCTCGGCGAGGACTGCGTCGACGGCACGCTCGACGGCGAGTTCCTCGCCGACCTCGGGCGTCGTGCCGGTGCGCAGTGCGGTGAAGTACTTTCCCGAGGTGCCGGTGACGACCCGCTCCCCGTCCTTCTTCTCCATGCGGACGACGTACTGACCGCCCAGGACGGGCACGCCTCGGTGCTCCTGCTGGAGCCGAACAGTCTCCCGGCCGTTGGCGGTGACAGTCCCGGCGGGTACGAGATCGCGCTGCGCATCCGCGATGCGGAACCGGCTCTGCTTGTCGTCCAGGTAGGTGCGGGCCGCGCCCGCCGCGCTGCCCGTCGGCGGCGCCTGCTCCCGGATGTCCCGCACGAGCGCCGGTGTCCGCGTCTCCTGGCCCGGTATCACCTCCCCCGGGCTCGGCGGCTGCGGTGCCCCCGCTGTCGCCGCGTCGGCAGGAACCGCCGAGACGACGAGCGCGGCGACACCGAACAGCGCCGCCGCACCTGACAACCCGCTCAACTGCGCTCTGGAACCGCCTCTGCGGCCTCTGACCCTTCTGGAGTGCTGCACGCTCCCCAACCCCCTCGCCAGCCATGCCGGTGGCCGAGCGCCGCCCGGCAAACGGCCACAGAGGCCGCGATACGCCACCCCATCAATGGGGCAGGCGTGTTCACAGGTGACTTCCGGCCGGGGGGTGCGGATCGGGGGACGGGTTCGGGGCCGCGTCGGCGGCGGTGTCCGCGTGGACCGGGGTGCGACAGTGGTTGATCCGCACCCGCGTCGAGCAGGCGACGGCCGTCACGTAACCGATGCCGCGTGCCTCCTCCAGCGCGGCGGCGATCATTTCCCAAGCCAGGCGGGCTGGGGTCGTGCCAGGCCGGCCTGTCCGGCCGGCTGCCGGCAGTTCTTCCGCTCGACAGCCGACAGCAACCCGAGCAGGTGGGCGCGAGCACTCGCCCGGGGGTCAACTCGGCCGAACCGTCCCGCGATCCGGACCATGGCCCGGTCGGACATCGCCCGCCGGCGGACATGGTCCACGCCATGGCCCGCGGCCACCGCACGATCTTCGGGAGTCCAACCAACCTCCGATGGTCACGCGGTGGCCGTACCCGTTCCCAGCCGGGTCCGCGACAAGGTTGCGAAGTCAGGCTGGAGTACCAACAAGCCGGTAGGGCGGCGGACAGGTACTGGGTTTCTCCTGTTTCACCGGTGACGTCACTTTCAGAGGCCGGCAGCGAAACGGTGCACGCTCTCCACGGTCGCGTCGTACATCTCCGGGATGGCGGACCGGAGCATCAGATCGCCTGCGTGGCACGTCCCGGCCACGGTTCGTGACACGGCCTCGACCCCGGCCTCGACGAGACGGCGGTGGTGGACCAGCCCCTCGTCACGCAGCGGGTCGAGTTCGTTGACGGAGATGGCATGCGGCGGCAGTCCGGACAGGTCCTCGACCGACGCATGGTAGGGCCAGCAGAGGGGATCGGTGGCGTGCTCAGCACCGGGGTCGTAGACCTCGGCGAAGACCGCGATCCCGTCGCACGCCATGAAATACCCGTCGTTCTCGACGAGCGACGGCAACGCCGCTTCACGATCCCCGGCGCTGCTGCCGTAGAGACCCGATATGGACGGCGCCATGGCATAGACACCGTCCACGGCCGCGAGCCTGCCCTCGCGCTTGGCACGGATGGCGGTCGCGAGCGCAAGGTTTCCCCCACCCGACTCACCCGCGACGGTGAGTGTGGAGATCCCCAGCTCCGCGCGGTGTTCGTGCACCCAGTCGAGCGCTGCCGCGCAGTCGTCGAGGCCGGCCGGGAACGGGTGCGGACCGAGTACGCCGCCACCGTTGCGGAACTCGACGCCGATGACGACGAGACCGGTGGCGGCCAGCTCGTCCTGGAACCGTGCGTAGATCGGACCCGAGCCCTTCAGCATCACCATGCCGCCACCGTGCAGGTACAGGATCCCGGGCAACGGGGCAGAGGATTCCGCGGGCCGTGTCACGTACAGCTGGATGTCGTTGCCGGCCGGGCCGGTGATCGTCTCGGTGTGGTGGTCAAGCCCTGCTATCGGCTCCAGGCCGTCGACGAGCGCGGCAAGGAGTTCCTCGGTCCCGGTCTCGGCGGCCGTGACGAACTCGAGTAACTGCTCCCGCGGGGCGTCGGGACGGAGCGGGGCGAGTGCGACGTTGTCGTCCAGGCCGAACGGTGCCAGTGCTTCGACGACCCGTGGATCGGTGCGTGGGTCGGTGCGCAGGCTTTGGGTGTGGTCTCCCAAACGTCCGGGTCGTGCGATCGCCGTTGTGCCGTCCGAATTCATCATCACACCTTGCTCTCTCGCCGTCTGTTTTCCCGAGGGTCTCTGTGGATGGGGGCAGGCAATAGCAGGCAGCACGCCGCCGGCCCGCCGATGCAGCCGTCCTTGCCGACGAGTTGCAGATCCAAGGTGCGTCACTCCTGTGTGGCGCGTAGGAACGTGCCGGTTGAGCTGCCCGGTTCCTCGCACTCGCATGACGTTGTCACATGAATGACCGTAAGAGGTTTCATGTGACAACGTCAAGCCAATGATGTGACACTGTCATCTGTAATATGTGGGCATGGTCAGTCGCGCAGAGTCCGCCGCCGCCACGCGCCGCGCCCTTCTCGACGCGGCCGCCGAACTGCTCGACGAGGGCGGCCCTGAAGCGGTGACCCTGCGGAATGTGGGCGCACGGGCCGGTGTGAGCCGCGGCGCCCCCTACGGACACTTCGCCGACAAGGAGAGCCTGCTCGTCGCCGTCGCCGCAGAGGACTGGGAGCGTTTCGGTGACGAGATCGCAGCCCTGCGCGGGACCCCGTCCGGCAGGCTTCGGGGCGCCCTCACCGCGCTCGTCTCCATCGGCCGCCGCCACCCTCACCACTACCGGCAGATGTTCGGCCCCCCGGGCGGCGACGACCCCGCCACGATGATCCGCGCCTCCTGCCGCGCTCAGGACGAATTCCTGGCCATCGCCTCCGAACTCGTCGACGAACAGGACCTGCACCGGTACGGCGCTCTGCTCCTCACAGGCGTCAGCGGCATCATCAGCGCAGAACTGAGCGGCCACTTCAGCACCGGGAATTGGCGCACGTCCGCCGATGAACTTGTCGACACCCTCGTCACGATCATCGCCGATGGACGGCCCCGCACCTGAGCTCGTTCTTGAGGATCCGACCTGGTACCGGCTGCCCGTCCGGCGGACACGGGATGCCAAGTGGTGCTGACGGCCAGGACGGACGCGCCGACATCGTCGCCCGCCCGCGGCCGCGACCGGATCAGGCGGCCCGTCCCGGAGACCCGCCACCTGCTCGAAGCGCCCTCAACCCACCAGCCCAGTCAGCAACCTGGCTGCCGCACTGGAGCACTAGAGGTTGAAGCCGCCGGACACCTCGATGTTCTGCGCGGTGATCCAACGGCTCTCCTCGGAGAGCAGGGAGGCGATCACCGGGCCGATGTCGTCGGGTTCGCCGACCCTCCCGAATGCCGTCTTCGCCGCGAGGGCCGGGATCACCTCGGGGAACCGCTCGAAGGCGTCGTCGGAGATCCGAGTGCGGGTGGAACCCGGTGCGACCGCGTTGACGCGGATGCCCCGCACGCTGAACTCCTTGGCCATGTAGCGGGTCAGGACGATCAGGCCGCCCTTCATCGACGCGTACGCCGAGTAGCCGGGCTCCAGACCGGACGTCATCGCGGAGTTGCTGGTCGTGTTGACGACGGCTCCGCCGTCGGCCATCAACGGCAGCAGCGTCTGGGTCAGGAAGTACGGACCCTTCAGCAGGACCCGCATGAACCGGTCGAACAGTTCCTCGGTGGTGTCCTCGAACATCGCCATCTGCCCGAAGCCGGCGTTGTTGACGAGGTAGTCGAAGCTGTCGCGCCCCCAGGTGTCGCGCAGCACGTCGACCACGGACGTGCGGAAGGCCGGGAAGCTGCCGCTCTCACCGACGTCCAGCGGCAGCGCGACAGCCGTACCGCCCTCCTTCTCGATCGCCGCCACGGTGTCCAGGCCCCCTTGCCGGTTGCCGCTGAAGGTCAGAATCACTCCGACCCCCCGCTTGGCGATCTGTATTGCCGCGCTCCGACCAATACCGGAACTGGCACCGGTGACAATGGCGACCTTCATGTCGTGCCTCCTGCACTTGAGTGGATCTGCAATTCCTCACCGGGGAATCCGATAGGGAATCCCATGGGGAAATCCGACTCATTCATGGAAGCACTCTGAAACGGGAGGAAAGAAGAACAATTCTCCCGCCTCCTTGCACAATCCTCTTCTGTTGGGCTGCAACCTGTCAGGGCAGGGCGGCCGCGGGGGTACGTACGGAGCGGCGCAGGTCGGCGGCGTCCTGGCTGGGTGGTGCGCCGAACTGGCGGCGGTACTCCCGGCTGAACTGCGACGGGTTGTCGTAGCCGACGCGCTGGCCGACCCCGGTGATGTCGTTGGGGTGAGTGGCCAGCAGCAGTCGGGCCTCCTGCAGCCGGATCTGCTTCTGGAACTGGATCGGGCTCATCGCGGTCACCGTCTGGAAGTTGCGGTAGAACGCGGAGACGCTCATGCCGGACAGCTGAGCCACGTCCTCGACCCTGAACGGCTGCGCGTAGTGCTCACGGATCCATCGCACCGCCCGCGCGATGTGGCTGAGGCTGCTGTCGGCCAGGCCCAACTGGCGCACGATGCCGCCCTGTTCGCCGGCAATCAGGCGCCACAGGATCTCGCGTTTGACCAGCGGCGCGAGCACCGCCCGGTCGCGTGGCTCGTCGAGCAGGCGCAACAGCCTGACCACGGCGTCGAGCAGCGCATGGGGAGCGTCGCTGACAGCGATGCCCGGCGGCGCGCTGCCGCCCGAGCGGGGAATGTCTCCCGCCCCCGCCTGCAACAGCAGCTCGGCGACGGCGGACGGCTCCAGCATGAGCCCGAACCCCAACGCCGGGTGCTCCGGAGTGGCCTCGGTGAAATGCCCGGTGACCGGCAGATCCACCGAGGTGACGAGGTACTGCCCGGCCCCGTACTCGTACACCCGCTCCCCCAGCGCGAGGCGTTTCGCGCCCTGGGCGATGACTGCCAGCACCGTGCCGGACATCGACAGCGACGGCGGATCCGAGCGGTCGACCTTCGAGATCAGTACGCCGTCGATGGCAGTGGTCCAGTCCGGCCGCGCGTGCCGGACGAGCAGGTCGCGGAGCTCGTCGAGGTACATACCTCAATTGCAGCACACGGCCGGTCCTCCTGCTCCCAGACGGAAGAGGATTGTGCAAGCGGTCGCGAGGATCGCTCTATCGTTTTCTCGGGTCACGACGATTGAATGGAATTAACGGATCTCGTGGCACACGATCAGCCGAGGATGAACGGGAGTTTCGCGGCCAGTTCGCCCAGTTCGGTGTTCTCCGCGTCGGTCGGGGCACGCCGTCCGGTGCCGACCAGCAGCGCGTCCTTGTCGGAGAACGAAGCGGGGAACGCGGACCCGGCGATCTTCTCCAGCATCTCCCGGGACCGGGCGAGCCCCTCTGCGGGCGGTTCTGCCGCGTCCTGGAGGTGTGCGACCAGGTCGAGGTGGTGCAGCGTCCACTCAAGGACGTACGCGGAGAGGTAGTCGCCCGTGGTGAGGACCTGGTCGCGGGTGCCTACCCGGAGCCCCGGGTCAGCGAGTTCGGCGGAGCGACCGGCGGCGGAGCCGACGTCGTCCAGGTGGAACTTGAGCAGCCATGGCTCCCCGTACGCGGCGGCCAGCCGGACGGTCAGCGCGTCGAGCGGGTCGTCGCCGGTCGGTGGCGTTTCGGCGATGTCCCAGTAGGTCACCGCGTCGCGGGTCGGTTCCCCTTCGGCGGGAGTCACGAGGGTGATCAGGACGTCCTGAGCGTCGATGACCAGGTGGCACACCAGGTCCCGCACAAGCCACCCGGTACAGCCGGACGGCCGGGCGAAGTCCTCGTCCGACAGCTCGGCGACCGCCGCGCGCAACGCCGTCCAGGAGCGTGAGAAGAGATCCACCTCGGCAAGGTAGTGCGCTGCCGCGACGACGGACAAGCGCATTTGGACGGTCGGCCGGCTCGCACTCCGAGCGGAGACGTGTTGCCGGGGAGCGAAGGCGATATCGGTAGGGTGCCCCCGATGACGGGGGTCTCCTCCCCCACGCAACTGGTGGTGCTGCGCGGCAACAGCGCGAGCGGCAAGAGTTCGGTGGCCGCCGGGTTGCGCGAGCGGTATGGGCGGGGTCTCGCCGTGGTGAGCCAGGACACCCTCCGGCGCGATGTGCTGCGCGAGCGCGACATCCCCGGCGGCGCGAACATCGGCCTGATCGATCTGACCGTCCGGCACGCCCTCGAACACGGCTTCCACACCGTGCTGGAAGGCATCCTGTACGTCGCGCGCTACGGCGAGATGCCGGCCCGGCTCCTGGCCGACCACCCGAACCGCGCCCACTGCTTCTACCTGGACGTCCCCTTCGAGGAGACCCTCGCCCGACACGCCACCAAACCGATCGCCCACACGGTCGGCGAGAATCAACTGCGCGACTGGTACCGGCCGCTGGACCTCCTGCCGGGCGACATCGAGACCGTGATTCCCGCAGGCAACTCGCTCATCGAAACCGTGGATCAGGTCATGCACCGGTCCGGACTGGTCGCAGTGGCGAGAGCGCAGGGCACGCCCTGAGCGCCCGGGCGGACGCGCCGTCGGTGAGGCGCGCGCCGATGCCGGCGCGCCCTTGAGTGCCCCAACTCACAAGGTGCCCGGCCCCCCTCACGGAACAAGCGGGGACGGCCGGCCGTTCATCTGTATGTGGCTGCGGAGGGGACAGTGTCCCCGGGCCTCACCTCAAGCCCATGGGGACGATCGTTCGGCTGAAGCCCCATGGAGCACCCCGCCGAGAGGCGACCGCCCTCCGCACGCCACGGCCTACGGCCCCGGCTGGTCTCCCCCGTCCAGTCGGGGCTTTCCCCTGTGCACGGGCTCCTACCGCACGGCACGGACGCAGCGACTCCGGCGGCCCTGTCCACGGCCGCTGGCGGCGGAGCGGCTGCCGTGACAGGGTCGGCGTGATCGTGAACAGGTCGTTGGTAAGGGGAAGTTCGTGGACACGCAGATCTGGGACACGCTGGTCGAGTCGATGAAGAACGCGTACACCGCGGGTCTCTGCGAAGGGGCGGTGCCCCGCCCGGTCATCATGCCGCTGGTGCGCGGCGAACTCGTCGGTCTGATCCGGGTACGCCCCACCAGCGCCGGCCGGGACGCGCAGACCGGTATCGCCCAGCTCTCGAACATCGCCGCGGCGGCCGGAGCCGACGAAGTCGTCCTCGTCTGGGAGACCCACGACGTCGCGACCGCCTGTCAGCTGCCCGTCACCGGCCCGGCGCCCTGCCTGAACATGGTGCACGCCACGAAGGACGGCGGCCACGTGCTCCACCAGCTCCCGTACACCGAACAGGCTTCGCCCCACTCCCCCGAGGGCGAGGCGTCGGCCGCGCCCCACTGGCTTCCCGCGCCCGAGCCGCAGCCGGGCGGCGAACTGGTCCCGCCGATCCGGGCCGCCGTCGACTTCTCGTTCACTCCGCTGGAGATGGACCACCCCTCGCCCTTCGGGGTCACCGTCGTCCTGATGGAAGAGGACGGCTACAACATCCGCCTCACGGACACGTTCACCCCCTGACCTCAGCGCGGCCGCTCTGACATCACCGCGGGCCCCCGACAGCATCCGCGGTCCACGGGCCGTCCTGGGCTTTCCCGACCAGCGACAGAGGGCTGCGCCACACCGGCTTTGTATGATCATGCGCCATCGTGCATACTCTTCCTATGTCTAAGGTCCTCACCTCCCTGCCCACCGGCGAGCGCGTCGGCATCGCCTTCTCGGGCGGACTCGACACCTCGGTCGCGGTCGCCTGGATGCGCGACAAGGGCGCCGTCCCGTGCACGTACACCGCCGACATCGGCCAGTACGACGAGCCCGACATCGCCTCGGTGCCCGGCCGTGCGCAGGCCTACGGTGCGGAGATCGCGCGCCTGGTCGACTGCCGGGCCGCGCTGGTCGAGGAGGGCCTGGCCGCGCTCACCTGTGGCGCGTTCCACATCCGCTCGGGCGGGCGCGCGTACTTCAACACGACCCCCCTCGGCCGCGCCGTCACCGGCACGCTGCTGGTGCGGGCGATGCTGGAGGACGACGTACAGATCTGGGGCGACGGCTCCACCTTCAAGGGCAACGACATCGAGCGGTTCTACCGCTACGGCCTGCTCGCCAACCCGCACCTGCGGATCTACAAGCCCTGGCTGGACGCGGACTTCGTGACCGAGCTCGGCGGCCGCAAGGAAATGTCGGAGTGGCTGCTCGCCCACGGCCTGCCCTACCGGGACAGCACGGAGAAGGCGTACTCCACCGACGCCAACATCTGGGGTGCCACCCACGAGGCCAAGACCCTGGAGCACCTGGACACCGGTGTGGAGACCGTCGAGCCGATCATGGGCGTGCGGTTCTGGGACCCCGAGGTCGAGATCCTCACCGAGGACGTGACGATCGGCTTCGACCAGGGCCGCCCGGTGACGATCAACGGCAAGGAGTTCGACTCCGCCGTCGACCTGGTCATGGAGGCCAACGCCATCGGCGGCCGGCACGGCCTCGGCATGTCCGACCAGATCGAGAACCGCATCATCGAGGCCAAGAGCCGCGGCATCTACGAGGCCCCCGGCATGGCTCTCCTGCACGCCGCCTACGAGCGTCTCGTCAACGCGATCCACAACGAGGACACCCTCGCCCAGTACTACAACGAGGGTCGGCGCCTCGGCCGGCTGATGTACGAGGGCCGCTGGCTGGACCCGCAGGCGCTGATGGTGCGCGAGTCGCTGCAGCGGTGGGTCGGCGCGGCCGTCACCGGTGAGGTGACACTGCGGCTGCGGCGCGGTGAGGACTACTCGCTCCTCGACACCACGGGTCCGGCATTCAGCTACCACCCGGACAAGCTGTCCATGGAGCGCACCGAGGACTCGGCGTTCGGCCCGGTGGACCGGATCGGCCAGCTCACCATGCGCAACCTCGACATCGCCGACTCGCGCGCCAAGCTGGAGCAGTACGTCGGCCTCGGCCTGATCGGCACAGGCAGCCCCGCGATCGGCGCCTCCCAGGCCGCCGCGACCGGCCTCATCGGCACCATGCCGGAGATGCCGGAGGGCGGCGCCGAGGCCATCGCCTCCCGCGGCGAGGTCTCCGAGGAGGACGCGCTGCTGGACCGCGCCGCCATGGAGTCCGGTACGGACTGACCGTCCATGGAGGTGCACCGCACCACCGGAAAGGGCCGGCCCGACGCCAACAGCGTCGGGCCGGCCCTTTCCGTTCCACACACATGACAGACCGACTCGGCACGAGTGTCAGGCGACTTCGCATTCACCTTGAAGGTTGAAATTGAGACAGCACGTGAGGGAGGTGCTGACGCCACCTGAGTGCACTCTTCCCCAGGCATATGCAGCCCAAGGCAGTTGTGTCCGGGTCATGAATCCGCCGGACAAGCCTGGTCAGAGTGAGGATCATGGCGTGGATGATGCGAGTACCATCCGGCGTCAGCACCACACAATGCAGGAGGAGAGGTAGCTGCCATGTCCGAAGTCGAGTCAGCGACCACGGAACTCAAGACGCAGTACGCCGCTCAGGTGGCTGCGGACCTTGAGCGCAACACCAAGGAACAGGAACGTATCGGCGCCGAAGTGGCCGCGCTTCAGGAGCAGTTGAGTGCCCTGCAGCACGACCAGTCCCTGCTGGTGAACCTGCAGCGGACGCTGGGCGCGGAGAGCCTCGAAGCCGGTTCGAGCGAGGGGGAGGGTGTCACGGCAGCCAAGCCTTCGCTGCCGCGACAGGCCTCGACCGAGACCAAGTCGGGCAGGCGCAAGAAGGCGACTGCCGCCAAGCCGAAGAAGGCAGCAGCCAAAACCGCCGAGCCGAAGGCGTCCGCACCTGCGGCGAAGCTGCCCACCCTCGTGGAGCTGATCCACAACCACCTCGGCCGGCAGTCCGAACCGCGGTCCTCCGCGGAGATCAGCACCGCACTCGCCCAGGCCCACCCCGACCGCGACATCAAGCCCAAGGTCGTGCGCACCACGGTGGAGGGGCTCGTCGCCAAGGGCCATGTCCAGCGCACCAAGCAGGGCTCGTCCGTCTTCTACACGGCGGCCGAGACGCCTGCTGCTGACAACTCCGCGGAGCAGGAGCCGGTCACTGCCTGACCACTGCCTCGTCGGGGTGACACGTCTCACCCCACCGTGGGGTGCAGGCAGGTGGCACAGCGGCGGCCGGACGCGGCCGCCGCCCGGCGGACAACACAACACCGCCGGCCACCACACCGTTGCGGACAACAGGCTGACCCGCGATGCCATGTTGACAGCGCCCGGCGGAACTCACACACTCATCCGTATGACCGGACACTGGTTCGACACGACGGGGCCGCTGCGCGTCCCGGATCGGACCGGGTGCGAGCGCTCAGGCCGCTAGCGGGGCAGTTGCCGAGCCGTCGCTCGCCGCGCCCCCGCCCTGACAGTGCCGGTCTTCCTTCCTCACGGTCCGGATCGACTCCCACTTCCTCATGGCCCGGACGACTCCCGGTGCATGGTCGCACCGCGTCGCTGAACTCCTCCGTTCGCGGCAGGCGAGGGCACGTCTCCTGAGCAACCTGCCGTCTGCCACCGGAAGTACACGCATGAGGAGTTGGAAGCCATGACTGTCATGAGCGCCGGACCACAGATCACACTGCGCGAGGCCCGCGTACCCGAGGGCGGGATGTACGAGGGCGCGCGTGTCCTGCGCCGCCTGCCCGAGGGGCGGGAGGAGCGCCCGTACGAACACTTCGAGGTGGTGCCCCAAGGGCGCACGATCGGGGCGGAGATACGGGGCCTCAGTCTCGCGCGGCCGTTGGGAGACGCGCTGCGCGAGGAGGTGAACCGGGCGCTGCTGGAGTGGAAGGTGCTGTTCTTCCGTGGCCAGCGGCTGACATCCGTGCAGCAGCGTGACTTCGCCCGGCAGTGGGGCGAGCTGGAGACCAATCCGCTGCTCGCCCAGGGTTCCAGCGAGGATGTCGTCCGCTTCGACAAGGGCAGTGGATCCGCGCCCACCTTCGAGAACGTCTGGCACGCCGATGTGACCTTCCGCGAGCGGCCCGCGCTCGGTGCCGTGCTTCAGCTGCACGAGGTTCCGCCGCTCGGCGGGGACACCATGTGGGCCGACATGGCCGCCGCCTACGACAATCTGCCGCAGGAGGTGAAGGACCGCGTCGACGGGGCCACCGCCGTGCACGACTTCATCCCCGGCTTCGCCCGCTTCTACCCGCCCGAGCGGCTCGTACCGCTCCAGGACGTCTTTCCGCCCGTGGAGCATCCGGTGGTGCGCACCCACCCGGAGACCGGGCGGCGACTGCTCTTCGTCAACACCTCGTTCACCACCCGGATCACCGGCATGGACCGCGAGGAGAGCGACCGGCTGCTGCGCTACCTCACGCAGCAGGCCCATGTGCCGGAGTACCAGGTGCGGTTCCAGTGGCAGCCGGGCGATGTCGCCTTCTGGGACAACCGCGCGACCCAGCATTACGCGGTGAACGACTACGCACCGCACCCTCGGGTGGCGGAACGGGTCGCCATCGCGGGCGACCGGCCGTACGCATAGCCTCGCCACCCGGCAACAACGGGCTCGCCCCTCACCCCTCGGACACAGGTTCCTGTCCCGGTGCGAGAGCCTTGAGCCAGTCCTCGACGGCGACGACATCCGCCCACTGCGGGAACAGCTTGTCGGTGAGGAACCTGTGCACCTCGGGGTCGGTGTCCAGGCAGACGTCCGACAGGACGGTCAGCCCGAAGTCCAGGTCGTTGGCCTGGCACAGGGTGTACAGCACGACACCGCTGGTGGCGATGCCGGCGAGAACAAGGCTGTCGATGCCACGCGCCCTGAGCACCAGGTCGAGGTCGCTGCCCGAGAACGCGCTCCCCCGCCGCTTGGTGACCACGATGTCGCCCTTCTGAGGAGCGACATCGTGGTGGATCTCGGTGCCGGGGTCTCCCTCGGCGAAGAGGCCGGCCTCCACGGCAGCGGTGAGCGCCCTGTTGTGCGGGCTGACTTCGGGCTGCCCCGGCCGTAACCCGATGACCACGTAGATCACGGGAATGCCCGCCGCATGGGCGCCGTCGATCGCCTGCCGCAGGCGCGTCAGATATCCGGAGCCGTCGTCGGCGATGTCGACGATGACCTGTTGGACGTCCATCACGAGGAGAGCGGTGTCGGCCATGCGCGCGGTCCCTTCTGCTCTTCAGTGGAATCAGGAGCAAGTCTGGGCAATCGGCCGGGCCATGGTGGGCGATTCCGGGGCTCTGTCCGCGGTTCCGAGGTTCGCCTACTCTCCCTTGGACCCGAGGTTCGCCTACTCCCCTTCCGGCTTCTGTGGAGCGTCCCAGCGGGCGAGGTCCCTGAGCCAGACCGCCGCCGTGCTGTCCGACGGGGCGCGCCAGTCGCCGCGAGGTGACAGGGAACCACCGGCCAGGACCTTCGGCCCGTTCGGCATGGCTGAGCGCTTGAACTGCGCGAACCCGAAGAAGCGGCGGCAGAAGGTCTCCAGCCAGTGCCGGATCTCCTGCAGGTCGTACGCCGTCCGCTTGGCCTCGGGGAATCCCGGCGGCCATACACCGGCGCCCTGGTCGTGCCATGCGTGCCAGGCCAGGAAGCCGATCTTCGACGGCCGGAAGCCGTGGCGCAGGATGTGGAACAGGGTGAAGTCGTGCAGCGCGTACGGGCCGATCTTGGACTCCGTGGACTGCAGTTCCTCTCCCGGCACGAGCTCCGGGCTGATCTCCGTGTCGAGGATCGCGGCCAGCGTCTCGTTGGTCTCCTCCTCGAACTGACCGCTGCTGATGACCCATCGGATCAGGTGCTGGATCAATGTCTTCGGGACACCGGAGTTGACGTTGTAGTGACTCATCTGGTCACCGACGCCATAGGTGCACCAGCCGAGCGCCAGCTCGGACAGGTCACCGGTGCCGAGCACGATGCCCCCGCGCTGGTTGGCCAGCCGGAACAGATAGTCGGTGCGCAACCCGGCCTGCACGTTCTCGAAGGTCACGTCGTACACCGGCTCACCGGCGGAGAACGGGTGCTCGATCTCCTGGAGCATGAGCCGGGCCGTCGGCGTGATGTCCAGTTCGGCGGCGGTGACTCCGAGCGAACGCATCAGCTTGTGCGCGTTGCTCTTGGTGCCCTCGCTGGTCGCGAAACCGGGCAGGGTGAAGGCCAGGATGTCGCTGCGCGGGCGGCCCGCGCGGTCCATGGCCCGGGCGGCGACGATCAGCGCGTGCGTGGAGTCGAGGCCGCCAGACACACCGATGACGACCTTCGGGCCGCCGATCGCCGCCAGTCGCTGCTGCAGGCCGGTGACCTGGATATTGTACGCCTCGTAGCAGTCCTGGGCGAGGCGGCTGGGGTCGGCCGGTACGAACGGGAATCGCTCGACCCTGCGACGCAGTCCGAGGTCGGTCGCGGGCGGGTCGAGCCGGAACGACACGGACCGGAAGCCGCTGGTGCGCGCGGCGTGGGTGCGGCGGTTGTCGTCGAACGTGCCCATCCGGGCGCGGGCCTGCCGCAACAGGTCGAGGTCGACATCCGCCACCGCGTACTGGTCGTCGAGCGGGAACCGGTCGGTCTCGGCCAGCAGTTCACCGTTCTCGTAGATCATGGTCTGGCCGTCCCAGGACAGGTCGGTGGACGACTCTCCCAGTCCGGCCGCCGCGTAGACGTAGGCGGCGAGGCAGCGGGCGGACGCGGCGCGGCACAACAGCCGCCGGTCCTCGGCCCGGCCGACCGTGATCGGGCTGCCCGAGAGGTTGAGGAGGACGGTCGCTCCGGCCAGCGCCGCCTCCGCACTCGGGGGCACCGGCACCCACATGTCCTCGCAGATCTCCGCGTGCAGTACCAGGCCGGGGACGTCCTCGGCCGCGAAGAGCAGGTCCGTGCCGAACGGCACGGTCGCTCCGCCGACCTGGATCGTTCCGCCCCGCTCGTCGTCGCCCGCGGCGATCTGCCGCCGCTCGTAGAACTCGCGGTAGTTCGGCAGGTAGGACTTGGGCGCGACACCGAGGATCCGCCCGCGGTGCACCATCACCGCACAGTTGTAGATGCGGTGGCGATGCCGCAGCGGGGCACCTACGACGAGCACCGTCAGCAGATCCGCCGACCCGGCGACCACGGTCTGGAGCGCCTCCTCGACCTCGTCGAGCAGCGCGTCCTGCAGCAGCAGGTCCTCGATCGAGTAGCCGGACAGGCAGAGTTCGGGGAACACGGCGACGGCGACCCCGTCCTGCGCACATCGGCGGCCCTGTCGCAGGACCGCCTCCGCGTTGGCGGGCGGGTCGGCGATGGCCGCATGGCCGGTGCACGCGGCGATCCGCGCGAAGCCGTGCTGGTAGATCGACCAAAGATTCACGATTTCGAAGTGCCCTTTCCAGCAATCAGTTTCACGATGGGTGCCTCCCGGCACCCGACAAGCATCGGCCCGGCACCGTCAGTCGGCACCGACCGGCCGTTCGAAGAATGTCTCCAGCACGACCGTCGCATGCGTCCCACTCACGCCCTCGATCTCGTAGAGCCGCCGCAGGACGTCCTGCAACTGCTCCGTGGTGGCCGTGCGCACCTTCACGAGGACGGACGCCGTGCCCGCGATGACGTGGGCTTCCTGGATCTCGGGGATGGCGGCGAACGATTCGGACGCCTCCCCCATCCAGGCCGACGAGTCGACCATGACGAAGGCGAGCACGCCCCGCCCGAGGGCGGCCGGGTCGACGTCCACGGTCGTACGGCGGATCACGCCGCGTTCACGGAGCTTACGTACACGATCGTGAGCGGCACCGGCCGACAGGCCGACCGCCCTGCCGAGCAGCGCGTAGGCCTGCCCGGCGTCGCGCTGCAGCTCCGCGATCAGCGCCCTGTCGACGTCGTCCACGATCCCGTTGACCATCCCCATACCCCAACCATATCCCGTTCGGTCATATTAGGATCACGGCGAATGACGTTCAGATCCGCATGACGCTCAGCTCCGCACGGAGAGAGGTTGGCCATGTCCGGCGAGATTCTCAACAACCTGTACGAGGTCCTGGATGAGCGCTTTCGCACCGGTCGGTGCGCGAACGGCGACGCGCGTCTGGAGCAGTTGTACTCCGACTGCCGCTGGGCCGAGGGGCCGCTCTATCTGCCCGCCTGGCGGCAGCTGATCTGGAGCGACATTCCCAACGACCGCCTGCTGCGCTGTGACGAGACGACGGGCGCGATCGGGGTCTTCCGTTCCCCGGCCGGACACGTCAACGGCAACACTCTCGACCGCGAGGGCCGGCTGGTGAGCTGCGAGCAGGGCAACCGCCGAGTCACCCGCACCGAGCACGACGGCCGCGTCACCGTGCTCGCCGACCGCTTCGAGGGCAAGCGGTTCAACAGCCCGAACGACGCGGTCGTACGCTCCGACGGCTCCGTCTGGTTCACGGACCCGGACTTCGGGATCACCAGCGACTACGAGGGGTTCCGCGCCGAGAGCGAGATCGGCAGCTGCGACGTCTATCGGATCGACCCCGTGACCGGCGGGATCCACCGGGTCGCGGACGGCTTCGGCGGACCGAACGGCCTGGTCTTCTCGGGGGACGAAAGGCAGTTGTACGTCGCCGACACGAAGGCCGGACAGATCCGCGTCTTCGACGTGCACGAGGATCGCACCCTCTCGGACGGCAAGGTGTTCGCCCAGCACACCGAGGGCGGCTTCGACAACATCCGCTTCGACGACGAAGGGCGACTGTGGGCCGCCGCGTTCGACGAGGGCGTGCACTGCTACGACCCCGACGGCACCCTCATCGGACGACTGCGCGTGCCCGAGCCGGTCTCCAACATCGCCTTCGGCGGCCCGAAGAACAACCGTCTCTTCATCACGGCCACGACCTCGCTCTACTCACTCATGATGTCCGTGACGGGCCTGCCCCGGGGGCGGTGAGGGCCGTACGACTTCCCGGCACACCCACTCCAAGGCGTCGGCCGGGGTGTTTCGGCCGATTCCCGACGGGCCGCGAGATGCTCACCTCCGTGCATTGACCTCTTCGGCGTACTGCCCAACGGTGGATCCTCCCTACTCGGCACAGGAAGGGAAGTTCCCGTGCGAAGACGGCACTTCGTCAGTGGATTGATCGGCACCGCGGCAGGATTCGGGCTGACCACGGCGGCCGGGCCGTTCGCGGCCGCCCGCAGCGCTGCCGCCGCCGCGTTTCCCCCGGGCTGGCAGCCCGTGCCCGTGCCGAACGGGCAGGAGGCCGCGCAGTTCGTCGACGTGGCGGCCGCCGGGCCGGAGCTCGCGTGGGCCGTGGGCGAGGAGGGCCGGAACGGCTCCACACGGGGCAGGCCGCTGGCGATGGGCTGGGACGGTACGGCGTGGACACGGACCGGCCTGGACCATCTGGACTTCGCCGGACAACTGCGTTCCGTCGCGGGCAGCTCCCCCGACGCGGCGTGGGCCGTCGGCACCGACACCTCCGGGCACGGGCACCTGCTGGCCTGGGACGGCGTCACCTGGCAGGAGGTGGCCTACCCGGGGCAGGAGGACACCGGGACCGAACTCACCGGCGTGGCGGTCGCCCCCGACGGGCGGGCCTGGGTCTCCGGCCGCAACAGTGACGGGCAGGGGCTGCTGCACTGGAACAAGCGGGAGTGGCGCTGGTGCGCGCTGCTGCCGAGCACGGTGACCGAGGCGCCGTCGGGCGTCCACCGCACACCGGGTGGCGAGATATGGGTGTACGGAACCGGTGTCGTCGCTCGCTGGGACGGAGCCTGGACCGAACTGCCGCCGCCCACAGGGCTCCGCTTCGGCGTCACCGGGCTTCTCCCCTGCGCCGACAACGACGTCTGGCTCACCGGCTACGACTACGGGGTCGGCGGGCCGCCCGGAAAGCCCCCGAGCTGCGTGCTGCGGCACTGGGACGGCACCACGTGGAGCTACGTCACCCCGCCGTTCACCGTCGGCCTGCTCAGCGGCATCACCGGCGACGACCAGGGGCGGCCGGACCGTATCGCCGGCTGGGACTTCTGGGACCAGACACGGGCGCACTATCTGCGCTGGGACGGCACGGCCTGGGTGAGCGAACGAGGTCCGCTCGCGACGACACCGGTCGTGCTCAACGCACTTGCCCGGATACCCGCAACCGGCGAGTACTGGTCCGTCGGCACGACCTCGTCCTCCCCCTACCCACCCGCGCAAGCGCGCGTGGAGCACTTCGGCCCCTGAGGCACGCCCGTACAGCCGACGGTCACGGCTTACGGGCGAGGCCGCCGTGCTCGCCGACGGGTTCGGGGGTGGCAGAGGTGGGTTCCGGGCGCCAGAGGGGGACCGAGACGACCCCGGGCTCGATGAGTTCCAGACCGTCGAAGTACGCCGTGATCTCGTCGACGGTACGCAGGTTGTACGGGACGGCGCCGCTTTCGTTGTAGGCGTCCTGGGCCTGCTCGAAGACCGGATCGATGCCCCGTGAACCGTCGTTGATGGAGAGGTGGCTGCCGGAAGGTAGCGCGTCCATCAGGCGGGTGACGATGGAGCACGCCCGGTCGTGGTCGGCGACGTGGCCCAGGATGTTACTCAGGACGAGGGCGGTGGGACGGGTGAGGTCCAGCGTCTCGGCTGCGGCCGCCAGGATGCGCTCCGGGTCCAGCACGTCGGCGTCGACGAAGGCGGTCGCCCCCTCCCGGGTGGAGTGGAGCAGGTCGCGGGCGTGTGCCACCACCAGCGGGTCGTTGTCGACGTAGACGATCCTGGACTCCGGCGCGATGCGCTGGGCGACCTCATGGGTGTTGTCAGCGGTCGGCAGACCGGTTCCGACGTCCAGGAACTGCCGGATGCCCGCCTCGGCGACCAGGTACGTGATGTTGCGGCGCAGGAAGGCGCGGCTGCTGCGGGCGATGGTCACGATGCCGGGGAAGACGGCGGTGTACGCGTCGCCGGCCTCCTGGTCCACGGGGTAGTTGTCCTTGCCGCCCAGCCAGTAGTTCCAGATCCGCGCAGAGTGCGGCACCGAAGTGTCGATCTTCTGATGCGCCTCGGGTCCGGGCGTCGTCGCGTGGTCGGTCATGAGTGCAGCCCGTCTCTCGGCCGAGGCGTGGATGGTTCACCGGACAACGTACGTCCCAACTGGCCTGGTGCGTAGACCAGTTCACGTATCCCACAGGTTCGGGCTGTGGCTTTCGTGGAGTGGCTGGGCGGGGCTGGGTTGGGCAGGGCGGGACGCGGATCACCCGGCCTTCCAGGCAAGGCCCTTGAGCATGCCGTGCCAGTACAGGGCGGGAAGGCCGTAGCGCTTGAGCAGCCACATGTCCCGGCGTTCCTCGGTGGTGTCGACCAAGGGGATGCTGGGGGCGGGGCGCAGGTCGTAGTCGAACTCGGCGAGCAGCATCCTGTCGCGGGCCGTGACCAACGGGCAGGAGGTGTAGCCGTCGTAGCGGCACAGGTCACGGCGTTCGCCCTTGGGATCGGCCTCGATCTCGGCCAGCAGGTTGGCGACCACGACGGGGGCCTGCTTGCGGACGGCGGCGCCAGTCTTGGAGGTGGGCAGGTTCGCGACGTCGCCAAGGGCGAACACATTGCGGTGGCGCGGGTGTTGAAGGGTGTACTTGTCGACCTCCACATAGCCGTACGGACTGGTGGGATCGGCGAGCGGGCTGTGCTTGACCCAGTCGGGGGCACTCTGCGGCGGGACGGCGTGGAGCAGATCGAAGCCGCGGGTCTCCTCGTCGCCCGTGGAGTGGTTGGCCACGGTCAGCCGACGGGCAGCGCCATCAACAGAGGTCATCTCCGAGTTCAGTCGCACCTCGATGCCGTAGCGGTCGGCGACCCTCTCCAGGGCCCGGCGCCAGACGGGTACGGCGAACATGGAGTCCGCGGGCAGGACCAGGACCACTCGGATGCGGTCCAGAACACCTTGCCTGCGCCAGTGGTCGGCGGCCAGGTAGGCGATCTTCTGCGGGGCGCCGCCGCACTTGACCGGGCCGGTCGGCTGGGTGAAGACCGCGGTGCCCGAGCGCAGGCCTCGAATCAGTTCCCAGGTGTACGGAGCATGCGCGAAGGAGTAGTTGCTGGACACAGCCCCGTGTCCGACGGCTGTGTCCAGGCCGGGAACTGCGTCCCAGTCCAGCTGGAGACCGGGAGCCATCACCAGGTGGTCGTACCCGATGGTGCGGTGCTCGGTCGTGGTGACCGTCCGCGCCTCGGGGTCGACGGATGCGGCAGCCTCGCGGATCCAGCACACCCGCCTCGGCATCACGGAGGCCTCGGGGCGGCGGGTGATGTCCAGCGGGGCCTGACCGCCGCCGACCAGGGTCCACAGCGGCTGGTACCAGTGGGTGCTCGCCGGTTCGAGCACCGCGACGTCGGTGACACCGGCTCGGCGCAAGCGTGCAGCGACGGTGATACCGGCGGTGCCGCCTCCGACGATCAGCACCCGGTGGCGCCTCCGGGCGGAACGGCGGGCGGAGGACGTGGATGGCATGAAGGACTCCTCACGATCTTCACGCTATACCCCCGTAGGTATTTTCGAGAGTAGGCGACACCGGCCGCCAGAGCCAATACCGGACCGCCAAATCACCTGACAGGCAAGGCAGTTGACGAATCTGAGCGCCCTCGGTTACGACCCCGCCGCAGGGTCTGTGCTGTAATGCTTGAGTGCAGTTTGAGCATGACAACATGGTCGGTGTCCATCTGGCCGTGGCCCTGGTGAATCTCGAATCGAGCGGCCCGTGGACGCCCGAGGCGCTGGAGCGGGCGCTGCGGGAGCATCAGATCCGTCGTCCGCGGGTGACTGCTGCCGCCGGTGAGGAGATCCGGGCGTGGTCGCGGCGGTTGAGGCCGGTCTTCGAGGCGTCCTCGCAGACCGGGCTGTGCCGGACCATCAACGCGCTGCTCGCGGACGGAGCCGGAAGTGTGTATCTGACCACGCACGACGAATTGCGGCCACATCTCCACTTCGCTCCGGACGGCCAGGACCTCCAGAGCCGTGTGAAGGCCGTGACCGCGGGAGGCCTGGCCATCTTCACCATGGAGGCCGAGGGGGAACGGCTGGGCGCATGCGCACTCGACTCCTGCCGGACCGTCTTCGTGGACACCAGCCGCAACGGCCGCCGCGCCTACTGTCGCGCGCGCTGCGCCAACACGGACGCGGTGCGGCGCCACCGTATGAAGCAGGCCTAATCCGGTCGGCGGGCCCGGATTGCCTTCCCAGAAGGGCAGGAGCGGCGTTCGGCAGCCCCCTGTCCGCCTCTCCCCAGCCGCCGGGGCGGCCCTACGCCGGGACCAGTGCCACGACGAGCGGGACGGCGGCGATGCCCAGGAGCGTCTGCGTCGCGGTGATCCCGGCCATCAGCGGTGCGTCGCCGCCCAGTTGCCTGGCCATGATGTACGACGACGATGCCGTGGGCAGGGCCTGGAAGAGTACGGCGATGATCAGCGCGTGGGAGCCCAGGCCTACCACTTGAGCCGCCAGGAAGGTCGCGGCCGGCATGAGCGCGAACTTGGCGGACGAGGACGCGAGGATGGGTGCCGTCCACGACCGTGCGGCGCCGAAGCGCAGGGCGGCACCGATGCACAGCAGACCCAGCGGCATCGCGGCCGCACCCAGTGCCTGGATCGCCGGTGCGATGCCCGGCGGCAGGCTCAGGTCGAGGGCCTGGAGGAGGATGCCTCCCGCGCAGGCGAGGATGAGCGGGTTGGTCACCAGCTGTTTGACGACGCCCGAGAGGCTCGGGCGGGCGCTGCCGAACCGTGCGAAGACCAGCACGCACAGCACGTTGACCGTCGGCACGATCGCCGCGTTGCAGACCGCGGCGAAGGCGATGCCTTTGGTGCCGAACAGGCCGCCCGCGATCGTCACGCCGATGTAGTTGTTGAACCGGATGCTGCCCTGGAAGACCGACGTGAACGCATCGTCCCTCAGCCGCAGCATGGGCCTGCACGCGACGACCAGCACGGCCACGGCCACCGTGGAGGCGATCAGAACGGCGGCCAGGGCACGCACAGGCAGATCGTCGGTGTCGGCGGTCGCCAGACTGTGCAGGAACAGCGCGGGCAGCAGAACGCGATAGCTCAGCCGCTCGGCTTCCGGCCAGAAACTCTCGGCTGTGATCACCGTTCGCTTGAGCGCGTAGCCCAGCGCGATGAGCAGGACGACCGGAACGAGCGCCTTGATGGTCAGTGCGATCACGCCGGCGCCCCGTCCGGAGTGGCGACGTCGGCAGAGAAGTCAGTGGCCTGGGTACTGGGAGTCGTACGGCGCATACCGACAGGCTGATGTAACACCGCGAGGCATGACAACCATTACAGAACGCGCGCAAACCCCCTTGTCAGCCGTCGAAGCTGCGGCGAGAGGCCTCGATGTGACCGAAGTACCGGTGGGTCCAGTCACACATTCCGTCCACCGTCGCCCGTAGGCCCTGGCCCGGCTCGGTGAGGGTGTATTCGACCCGGGGCGGCACGGTGGGGTGCACCTTCCGGTCGACCAGGCCGTTGCGCTCCAGCATGCGCAGGTTCTGCGTGAGCATCTTGTGGCTGATGCCCTCGACCTCGTCCCTCAGCTCGCTGAAGCGCAGGGTGCGCTCACCGAGGGACTCGATGATCAGGAGCGCCCACTTGTTGGCGACGTCCGAGAAGATCTCCCGCGCCAAAGAGTCCGCGCGCGTCAGGTCCGCTTCGTCCGGCGAGTCGCTGAACTGCTTGGTCACCATCAGGTTCCCCAGTCACTGAAAAGTGCGTTCTTCCATGTCAGCGCTCACTCTCCTACGGTTTCCCAGTAACCACAAGAGACCACGGGAATCATGGAACGACGGAAACGAGCCCTCATCGCAAGGGCTCTGAACAAGGAGTCGGCATGGCCATCACTCTGGTGAACCCCGAAGGACTGACGAAGGTCGACCTCTACCGACAGGTATCGGTCGCCACCGGGTCGAAGCTGATCTACCTCGCCGGGCAGGTCGCCTGGGACGCCGACGGGGTCACGGTCGGCGAAGGTGACTTCGCCGCACAGGTCGAGCAGTCCTACCTCAATGTCGGCACGGCTCTGGCCGAGGTCGGCGCCTCGTTCGACAACGTGGTGAAACTGACCGTCTACCTCGTCGACTGGACCCCCGACAAGATGCCCCTGTTCGCGGAAGGGGTCGCACGCGCCGCCGCGAAGCTGGGGGTCACCCCGGCCGCACCGCTCACCGGGGTGGGTGTCGCCGCTCTGGCCGCGCCCGACCTCCTGGTCGAGGTCGAGGCCACCGCGATCATCGACTGAACAGGCGTCTCCGCCTGGAGCTTGTTCTCGACCCGTGGCGCTTGTTCATGGCCGCGGGCCCCGAACCGCGTGCTCCGAAGGGGCGGGGCGGCCGGATTCGAACCGACGTCCTCCGAGATGATGTCGCGGCGCACTACCTCTGTGCTACGACCCCGCCTTGGTCATGATCGTAGGCCCCAACTGCAAGGGACTGCCACCCTGTTTCGGCTCCACGGACGGCTGGTCGTACAGGAGGTGGTGCGGGAGGTGGTGCGGGATACTGCGGCAATGTTCGGGATACGGGACCGTCGGCGCGCGGTCGTCGTCCGGTGCGTGGTGGCCATTGTCCTGACCTTGATGACCGCTCTTACGGGCGTTGGCCGGGCCACGGCGGCGGAGAGGGGTCCGCGCGACATCACACAGGACTATTTCTACGTACCGCTGCATTCGCAGGAGCCGTACACCTCCGATGTGCTCGGCCTCGAGTTCGCGTACGACGGGCCGCCACGGAATGCCGAACTCACCGTGGACGCGGCGGGGATCGACGGCGTCGCGGTCGTCGCCTCGGGGGCCGACGGCTGCAGGCCGAGGATGCCGTCCTTCACCTGTTCCAAGCAGCTGCACCCCGACTCCCAGGGCTGGAACATGCAGGAGCTGAAGCTCCGCCCCGCAGCCGGGGTCCATGCCGGGGACTCCGGCACCCTGAGCTACACCCTCAAGCCGGAAGGCCTGCCCGCCGTCCGAGGCAGCCTGAAGGTGATCGCCGGGCGGCCCGAACTGCGAGTGAACGAGAGTCCCGCCCTCAAGACGATCGCCGTCGGTGAGACCTTCAGCGTGCCCATCGTCATCCGCAACACCGGCGATGTCCCTGCCCGCGGTGTCGTCCTGCTCATCGAAGGCAACGCAGATCTGTCCGCGGCCACCCGGCACAGCAACTGCCGCTACGCCAAGGACGCAGACACCGTCCAATGCCTCCTTCCCGACGCCGTCATAGCTCCCGGCGTGACGATGCGGGTGAAGCCGGTGCTGCGGGTCAAACCGAGCCGAGCCGCGCTGGCCGAGCGACTGTCCTACGGGGCGTGGTCCTTCCACTCCTCCGGACGGCACCCGGGCCCGCCATGCTGCGTGGGCGACCCCGCCCCCGGCCTCACGCCGGGGCAAGGCACACCCCTTTCCCTCACTCCGGACCCGACCGGCGGCAAAGGGACGACGTTCACCACCACCCCTGAGCCGGCGGAGGTGAAGGTGCCGGTGCGGAACACCGCCGACATCGAGGCGATCGGCGCAGCGCTGCGCGGCAAGGTCGGCACGACCCACCGCATCCGCGTCGGCTACCGCAACAACGGCCCCGCCGAGACGGGCGAGATCCGGACCGTGTTCATCGCACCGCCCGGCACGGAGGTGATCCGGGCGCCTTACGACCCCGAAGCCGAGGAGGAGATGGCCGACCAGGTCTGCCGGACGAAGAATCGCGGCCGCAGCTACACCTGCAGCCAGTACAGCGAGGTCGGCCAGAAGGTCTTCTACGAGTTCACCTTGCGCACCACCAGCGACGACACCCGTTCCGGCTGCGTGTCCGTCTCTGCCCGGACCGGCGAATCAGGGCCGGGCGGCAGCCGGGTCAAGGACACCGAACGCAGCAACGACACGGCACCCGTCCAGGTGGCCGAGAACGGCACGGTCTCCTGCGCTCTGCCCAAGGAGGGCGGCAGCGGAGTTGGCAGCTGGGCCGTCGGCACCGGGATCGCGGCCCTCGCCGGCTCGGCATTGCTCGTCGCCGGACACCGACGCAGGAAGGCGTCGCGATCGCGTCCGACACCAACACGCTGGTGGCTGACGCGCTTTGAACGTGAGATGTGAGCGGACGGAGGGGCTGCGCTCACCCTGGCCGCGCGGCCATGAGCTTGCGGGTGAACCTGTGCATGTGCGGGTCGAGGGTGTCCCCGGGCTCGGCGAGGACCCGTGACAGCGAGAGCCACTTGATCGCCGAGAATTCGTCCTCGTCGAAGGCGACGACACTGCCGACATCCGCCCCCAGGACGTACCAGAGCGACACGTCAGTGTGCCGTCCCTGCCCGCGCGTCTGCGTGATGGTCAGAAAAAACGGCTGCCTGCCGGCGACCACCGACGGAACGGCGTCGATGAACACTTCCTCGCGGCACTCACGCACCACCGTGTCCCACGGGTCCTCCATCGGCTCGACATGACCGCCACTGGGAAGCCACAGACCGGCCTTCCGGTGGGCGACCAGCAGGAGTTCGCCGCGCTTCTCGTCCAGGACCACGAAGTAGCTGACGAGATGGACCGGCGGCACATCGGGTTTCCGTACCCGATGGAGCGGAGCTCCGCCGGCAACCCACTCCACCGCCTCGGCGAGATGGGCACGCTCCTGTTCGTCCCAGGGACGAACACCCTCCAGCAGACTCGTCAGCCGCGCACGGAGAAGCTGGTCACGTTCGTCTGAAGCACCGGTCGCATTCACTGAGTTCATGATGCCAAGAAGCGGTGTTGCCGCGAGGGCGGCATGGACCGCAGAGGCTTCTTCGCAAAGAAGTCTTTGCGAAGAACCCTTTGCGGTCTAGGGTCACTCGGTATGACTGAACGGAGCGAGCGGCCACAGGACTTGACTCCCCATCCGGACTCGGTCGTTCTGGATGCCAAGGGGCTGCGTGCCCTCGCGCACCCGGTGCGGGTGCAGTTGGTGGGACTGCTGCGGAAGCATGGTCCGTCGACGGCCACCCGGCTTGCGGAGCGGCTGGGCGTCAATTCCGGCACGGCCAGCTACCATCTGCGCCAGCTCGGTGCGGCCGGTCTCGTCGAGGAGGACACGGAACGCGGCAACGCGCGGGAGCGCTGGTGGCGTTCGGTGCACCAGCGGACGTGGTTCAACGATCAAGAGCTGGTCGAGCGGGAACCCGAGGCCGCACTGGCCTACCTGCAGTCCGTCGCCGCCACGTACACCTCGCGCACCCAGCAGGCGCTCAACGAGCTTCAGACCATGCCTCGTGTCTGGCGGGACACCTTCGACATGAGCGACTGGCCCCTGCGGATCACTCCCGAGGAGGCTTCCGCGCTCTACGAGGAGTTGCGGGCAGTCATCTCCCGCTATCGGCAGGACACACCGGGGGCGGCGGCGCAGGCACCCGAGGGCGCCGAGCGGTTCTCCGTGATCACCCACCTCCTGCCCGAGCCCGACGCTCCCGCCACCTCGACGGGCACAGGCGCAGACGCCGATGCAGGCGCGGACGCGGGCACGGAGAGGCCATGACGAAGAAGGCCTCCGGTACGGACGACTTAGCCGACGCGCGCACCTTGCGTCCGCTGGGCGGGGTGCTCTCGGCGATGGCGGTGTCGCTGACGGGCACTCGGATCTCCGGCATCGCGCTGCCCTGGTTCGTACTCGTCACGACCGGCAGCGCAACCCGGACCGGACTCGTCGCCTTCTGCGAGATGGCCCCGTACGTGGTGGTCAAGGCGCTCACCGGACCGCTGGTGGACCGGGTGGGGCCGCGCGTCGTCTCCTGGGTCACCGACCTGGCCAGCGCGACGGCCGCCGCTGTCGTTCCCCTCCTCCACGGCCTGGGCCTGCTCTCCTTTCCCCTGCTGCTGGCCCTGGTCGCGCTGATCGGGGCGGCCCGTGGTCCGGGCGACCTCGCCAAGGAAGTCATGGTGCCGGAGGCGGCCGACCGCAGCCGGGTGCCGCTGGAGCGGGCCGCGGGCCTGTCCGGCGTGATCGAGCGGCTCGCCTCCACGGTCGGCCCCGCGGCCGCGGGATCCCTGGTGGCGCTGCTCGGCCCCCTGACGGGTCTTGTGGTCAACGCGGCCTGTTTCGCCGCCGGATCGGTGATCGTCGCGGTGGCACTGCCCCAGGACGTGGGACGCGCAACCGCGGCGCCCCCGTCGCCGGGCGGGGAGCCTGAGCCGGGCTACTGGCGGCGGTTCGGCGAAGGCTTCACCTTCCTGCGCGGCGATCCGCTGCTCCTCACCCTCATCGTCATGGTCGGGATCACCAACCTGCTGGATGCGGCCTTCAGCGCGGTGCTCATCCCTGTCTGGGCCAGGGAATCCGGCAACGGACCGACAGCGATCGGCCTGATGAGCGGCATGGCGGGAGCCGCGGCGATCGGCGGGAGCCTGCTGGCCACAGCGGTCGCACACCGGCTGCGGCGCCGGGCGGTGTTCTTCACCGGGTTCCTGGTCGCCGGGGCGCCGCGCTTCCTGGTCCTCGCCGCCGACGCACCGATGGGCGTCGTACTGGCCGTGTTCGCCGCCAGCGGGCTCGGCGCGGGCTTCCTCAACCCGATCATCGGGGCCGTCCTCTTCGAGCGGGTGCCCCGTCCCGTACTGGGCCGTGTCAACGCGCTCGGTGATTCGCTGGCCTGGTCCGGCATCCCCCTCGGCGGGCTGATCGCCGGGGCGGCGGTGGCCGTCGTCGGGCTCGTGCCGGTGCTGGTCACCTGCGGAGTCGCGTACTTCCTCGCCACGAACCTGACCGGGCTGCGGCCGGAATGGCGGGAGATGGACCTCGGACGCGGGGGCAGATCCTCGAAGCAGTCGTCCGAGGCACGCCCACTGGAAGCAAACCCGTAACTAAGGGGTTACGCTTTTCGTCATGGACGAAGTGGCCCACGCGATAGCGGATCCCGTACGCAGGGAAATCCTTCTCATGCTGCGTGGGGCCACGCTCACGGTGGGGGAGATCGCGCGTCGCTTCACCATCAGCCGGCCGGCGATCAGTCGTCATCTGCGGGTGCTGCGGGAGTGCGGGCTGGTCCGCGACGAGCTCGTGGGGCGGCAGCGGATGTACAGACTCGATGCGGCGCCGTTGGCGGAAGTCGCCGAGTGGATCGCCGTGATCCGCGCGCCGGGCGGCTGGGATCAGCGCCTGGACGCCCTTGAGACAGAGGTTCGTCGCACCCGCCGTGAGAGGTCCATGCGTCGCACGGCACCACATGGAGAACGTACGGAGGACACCGCATGAAACCAGTACCCAGCGGCCGGCTCGTGCCCACCGCCGACGGCAACGACCTGATCCTGACCCGTACGTTCCGGGCGCCCATCGATGACGTGTGGGCGAGCGTCACCGAATCGGAGCGCACGGCACGGTGGTTCGGTCCCTGGGAAGGGGACGCGGCGCCGGGTCGTACCATCCGGGTCCGGATGGCGTTCGAGGAGGGCGAGGCGTGGACCGAGGTGCGTATCGACGCGTGCGAGCCGCCGCGGCACCTCGCCGTCTCCACGTCCGACGAAGCGGGCGACTGGCGCATGGAACTGCGGCTGTCCGAGTCGGCCGGGACGACGGAGCTCCAGTTCGTCCATCACCTCACGACCACGAAGGGACTCGGCGAGATCGGACCGGGCTGGGAGTACTACCTGGACATGCTTGTCGCCTCACGCGACGGCACTCCGGCGCCGAGCTTCGACGACTACTACCCCTCGCAGCAGGCCTACTTCGAGGCCCTGGCGGACCAGCGGTCTTCATGAGGGCTCGGAGGGTCCCGGCAGTCAGTAGGTCGCCCTTCCGCCGCTGATGTCGTAGACGGCTCCGGTGGAGAAACTGACCCGGTCGGAGGACAGGAACGCGACGAGTTCGACCACCTCCTCGGGGCGGCCGATCCGCCGCATCGGGATCAGACCGGCGATGCGGGCGAGCACGTCGGGAGCCGTGCTGTCGTTCATGGGTGTCGCTATGACGGCGGGAGCTATGACGTTGACCAGGACGCCGCTGGTGGCCAGTTCCTTGCCCGCGGACTTGGTCAAAGCGATCACGGCCGCCTTGGACGCGGAGTAGACCGACAGGTCGGCGTTCCCGTCCTTGCCTGCCATGCTGGCGAAGTTGACCACACGGCCCCAGCCGCGGTCGCGCATGCCGGGGACGAACGTCCGCATGGTGTTCACGGTGCCCAGGACATTGACGTCGAGGACGTGGCGCCACTCCTCGGGGGTCGTCTCGGTGAGCGGCTTGTTCGGTCCTACGATGCCTGCCGAGTTGACCAGTACGTCCACCGGCCCGATCTCCTCGGCGATCCGGCGCAGCATCCCTTCCTCCGTCACGTCCGCGCAGATGTCGGCACCGTCGAGGTCGAGTGTCGTGACCTTCAGCCCATCGGCCCTGAGACGTTCAGCCGCTGCCGCGCCCAGTCCCCTGGCCCCTCCGGTGACGAGGGCCGCTCTGGTGGTCGTCATGTCTCTCCGCGAGGTCGGGGGCGTCGGTCCGGTGCGGCGCGCGTGAGTCAGTGCGATTCACGGCTCACCTCCGAGCCGCTGGAGCCGACGAGGAAGTCCAGGTCGGCGCCCGTGTCGGCTTGGAGGACGTGGTCGACGTAGAGACGCTCCCAGCCACGCCGAGGGCTCGCGAAACCCGTGACGGTGGCCTTCGTGGGGGTCCTGCGGGCCAGTTCGTCGGCCGATACGTCGAGGTCGATGCGGCGGGCCGGGACGTCGAGGCCGATGTGGTCCCCCGTACGAGCGAGGGCGAGCGGGCCGCCGGCCGCGGCCTCCGGGGCCACGTGCAGGACGACGGTGCCGTACGCGGTGCCGCTCATGCGGCCGTCGCAGACGCGGACCATGTCGCGGACGCCCTGTTCCAGGAGCTTCTTCGGGAGCGGCATGTTGGCCACCTCGGGCATGCCCGGGTAGCCCTTGGGGCCGCAGCCGCGCAGCACGAGGACCGAGTCGGCGTCGACGTCGAGATCGGGGTCGTCGATGCGGGCGTGGAAGTCCTCGATCGAGTCGAAGACGACCGCGCGGCCGCTGTGGCGCAGCAGGTGGGCGGAGGCCGCGGCGGGTTTGATGAGCGCGCCGTCCGGGGCGAGGTTGCCGCGGAGCACGGCGATGCCGCCCTCCGCGACGAGCGGTTCGGCACGGGTGCGGATGACCTCGCCGTCCCAGATCGGCGCGTCGTCGAGATGGTTCACGAGCGGTTCGCCGGTGACCGTGAGGGCGTCCGGGTCCAGCAGGTCGCGTACCTCGCGCAGGACGGCGGACAGGCCTCCGGCGCGGTGGAAGTCCTCCATGAGGAAGCGTCCGGCCGGCTGGAGGTCGACCAGGACCGGCACCCGGGAACCGATGCGGTCGAAGTCGTCGAGCGACAGGTCGATCCCCAACCGCCCCGCGATCGCCAGGAGATGGACGACCGCGTTGGTCGAGCCGCCGATCGCGGCCAGCGCGACGATCGCGTTGTGGAAGGACGCCTTGGTCAGGAAGGTGCCCGGCCGTCGGTCGAGGGCGACCATGTCCACCGCCAGCCGGCCGGTGCCGTGCGCGGCCTCCAGCAGTCGGCTGTCGGGGGCGGGGGTGCCGGCCACTCCTGGCACGACCGTGCCGAGGGCCTCGGCCACCAGCGCCATCGTGGAGGCGGTTCCCATGGTGTTGCAGTGCCCGCGGCTGCGGATCATCGCCGACTCGGAGCGGGTGAACTGCTCCTGGGAGAGCATGCCGGCCCGTACCTCCTCCGACAGCCGCCACACGTCGGTGCCGCACCCCAGCGGCGTACCGCGGAAGGTGCCGGTGAGCATCGGGCCGCCGGGCACGACGACGGCGGGCAGGTCCACCGAGGCGGCGGCCATCAGCAGCGACGGGATCGTCTTGTCGCAGCCTCCCAACAGGACGACGCCGTCGATGGGGTTGGCCCGCAGCATCTCCTCCGTGGCCATCGCCGCCATGTTGCGCCAGAGCATCGCCGTGGGCCGCACCTGTGTCTCGCCCAGCGACACCACGGGCAGGTCCAGCGGAATGCCGCCCGCCTCGTAGACGCCGTTGCGGACCGAGGCCGCCACCTCGTTCAGATGCGCGTTGCAGGGAGTCAGGTCCGAGGCGGTGTTGGCGATGGCGATCTGCGGGCGGCCGTCGAAGGCATCACCGGGCACGCCACGTCGCATCCACGCCCGGTGGATGTAGGCGTTGCGGTCCTGACCCGCGTACCACTGGGCGCTGCGGAGCGTCACCATTGAACTCCTTCCAATAATCGACACAGGGGTCTAATCTTTGGAACGCCATGAAGCATACGCAGACGTTCGAAGGATCGACAGACCCCGACGCGGACGGCTCAACAGGCGCCGACAGCAGCCGACTTGTGGGCTCGGACCGGGTGCTCGCCGTCCTCAAGGAACTCGCCCGGTATCCCGATGGGGTGGGTCTTGAGGAGCTGACACGGGTGATCGGCAGCCCCAAGCCGACCGTGCACCGGGCGCTCGGTGCCCTGCGCCGGGCCGGTCTGGCCGACCAGGACGTCCGCGGCCGGTATGTGCTCGGCGACGAGTTCCTGCGGATGGCCTTCGCCCACCACGAGGCCCGCCCCGAGCACGTACGTATCCGTCCCGCGCTGGAGGCACTGGCCCACCGGTTCGGCGAGACCTCGCACTACGCGGTCCTGGACGGCCGCGAGGTCGTCTACCGCGCCAAGGTCGACCCGCCGACCGGGGCCGTCCGGCTGACCTCCACGGTGGGCGGCCGCAATCCCGCGCACACCACCGGCGTCGGAAAGCTGCTGCTCGCCCAGCAGTTGGACACGCTCGACGACGTCGAGGCCTGGATCGGCTCGACGCCCCTGGTACGCCGCACTCCGCGGACCCTGTACACGGCCGCCGCCCTGCACGGCGAACTGCGGATCACGCGCGAACGCGGCTACGGCCTCGACGACCAGGAGAACGAGACCGGTGTCAACTGCCTCTCCCTGCCCGTGTACGCGACCTCGCCGACGACCGCCTCCGGCGCTCTGAGCATCAGCGCGCTGGCGTACCGGACTCCCCTGGAGACCCTGGTCGGCGCCCTCGACGAGATCCGTGCCGTACTCGGGCCTCTGGGAGAGCCGCACCGGTGACCGACCCACCGTCGGGGTCGACTGTCCGGGCCAGGACCCGGTCATCCCTCATCTCCCCCTCCCCCGCCTCGCCGTCCCACCATTGGAGACTGACCTCGTGCACCTCATGCGTATCGGCGCCGTCGGCGCCGAGAAGCCCGTCGCCCGTATCGACGACGAGACATACGTCGATCTCTCCGATGTCGTCACGGACTTCGACGAGGCGTTCTTCGGCTCGGGCGGCATCGACCGCATACGCCCCGTCGTGGCCGAGCGGGTGGCCGCGGGTCAGATGGCGCGGTTCGCCGGGGAACGTGTCGGCGCCCCGATCGCGCGCCCGCACCAGATCCTGTGCATCGGCCTCAACTACCGCGACCACGCGACCGAGACCGGCATGCCTGTTCCCGACGAGCCGATCCTCTTCACCAAGTCGCCCAACACGCTCGTCGGCCCGAACGACGACGTGCGTATCCCGCGCGGCTCCACCAAGACCGACTGGGAGGTGGAGCTCGGCATCGTGATCGGCCGCCGCACCAGCTATCTGGACTCGGTGGACGAGGCACGCGACGCCATCGCCGGTTACGTGGTCGTCAACGACGTCAGCGAGCGGGCCTTCCAGTTGGAACGCGGCGGGCAATGGGCCAAGGGCAAGTCCGCCGAGACCTTCAACCCCGCCGGTCCCTGGCTGGCCACCCCGGACGAGATCGGCGACGTACTGGCGCTGGACATGTGGCTGGACGTCAACGGGGTGCGCCGACAGAGCGGCAGCACCAAGACGATGGTCTTCGACCCGTACTTCATCGTGCACTACCTGAGTCAGTTCCTCGTCCTGGAACCCGGTGACCTCATCAACACGGGCACCCCGCCCGGCGTCGGCATGGGGTTCAGCCCGCCGGTGTGGCTGCAGCCCGGTGATGTCATGGAGCTGGGCATCAAGGACCTCGGCGCCCAGCGCCAGCACGTGCTCGGGCCGCGGTGAGCTCCCGCCTGATGCGTGCCTTCGTACTGACCGGTCCCGGGAAGTACGCGGTGCAGGAGGTTCCGGTGCCGGTGGCCGTTCCCGGCGAGGTCGTCGTCGATGTCGAGCGGGTCGGCGTGTGCGGCACCGACGTCGAATTCTTCACGCGGTGCGATGGCCTACCTCCACCAGGGCCACTCCACCTACCCGACGCGGATCGGCCACGAGTGGGCCGGTCGCGTGGCCGCGGTCGGCGACGGCGTCGATCCCGCCTGGATCGGCAGGCGGGTCATGGGCGACACCATGCTCGGCTGCGGCCTCTGCCGGCGTTGCCGCCGGGGTCACCAGCATGTGTGCGAGAAGCGGCAGGAGGTCGGCATACGCGGGCAGCGGCCGGGCGCTCTGGCGGAGCAACTCGCGGTACCGGCCTCCTCGTTGCACGCTCTGCCCGACTCCGTCGGTCCCGTACTCGGCGCGCTGGTGGAGCCGGGCGGCAACGCCCTGCGCGCCGCACAGGCCGCCGAACTACGGTCCGGCGACCGGGCGTTGGTGCTGGGCCCGGGGACCATAGGGCTGTTGGTCGCGATGTTCGCCCGCGCCGCCGGTGCGGAGGTGCATCTGATGGGCCGCACCGAAGAGTCGCTCGCCTTCGCCCGCACGCTGGACTTCGCACACGTATGGACGGAGGGCTCCGTCCCGGGCCTGCCGTTCGACGCCGTGATCGACGCCTCCAACGCCGTCCATCTGCCCGGCCGGGCGCTGGAGTCGGTCGAACCGGCCGGCCGCGTCGTGTACGTGGGACTGGCCGGTGAGCCGAGCCGGATCGACACCCGCACCCTCGCCCTCAAGGACGTCACGGCGGTCGGCATCCTGTCCGCCTCACCCGGCCTCGACGCCACGATCCGCGCCTACGCCGACGGATCCGTCGACCCCGGCCCTCTCGTCGCCGCGACCGTCGGCCTGGATCAGGTCGGTGACGTCCTGGCCGGCATCCGCCCGCCCCACGCCGGGCCTGGCCCCAAGATCCATGTCGATCCTCGACTGACCTGAGCAGGACCTGGCCCACAGCAACGAGGCCGAGGCCCACCGTGACGCGGAGCGTCTGCAGGGGCTTCGAGGCGTTCGTGCGCCCTCCGCGCCGGGGCGAATTCGAGGGGTCGTTGCAACACGTGGTCGGTTGTTCAGGCCGCGAGTAGTTTAGACAGGCGCTCGGCTGGGGTTTCCCAGCCGAGCGTTTTGCGTGGGCGGCTGTTGAGTTCGGCGGCGGCTGCGTCCAGGTGCTTGCGGGTGTGGACGGACAGGTCGGTGCCCTTGGGGAAGTACTGCCGCAGCAGGCCGTTGGTGTTCTCGTTCGAGCCGCGCTGCCAGGGACTGGCCGGGTTGCAGAAGTAGACCGGGATGTCGGTGGCGATGGTGAATGCCTGGTGGGCGGCCATCTCCGAGCCCTGGTCCCAGGTGAGGGAACGCCGCAGGTGGGGCGGCAGGGTTTGGACGGTTTCCACGAGAGCGTCGCGGGTGCTGGCCGCGCTGTGGTCGATGGGCAGGTGGACCAGCATCACGTAACGGGTGGTGCGTTCGACGAGTGTGCCGATCGCCGATTTGTGGTCCTTGCCGATGATGAGGTCGCCTTCCCAGTGTCCTGGGACGGCCCGGTCGTCGGCTTCTGCCGGGCGGTCGCTGACCATGACCATGTTCGGGATCGATCGGGGCTGGCGCTTGTATGCCTGCCGGTGAGGACGTCGGCGGGCGCGTCCGCTGCGCAGGGCGCGGGCCAGTTCCCGGCGCAGTTCGCCCCGTCCCTGGACGTAGAGGGCCTGGTAGATCGTCTCGTGGGTCACGTGCATCTCCGGCCGGCTGGGGAACCGTATGCGCAGAGCGTGGCAGATCTGTTCCGGGCTCCACCGCAGGGTCAGGTGGTCCTGGACGAAGTCCCGCAGTTCGGCGCTCTGGCCGATCTTCCCCGGCTTGGGGCGGGGCCGGCGGGCGTCGGCGCGGGCCTGGGCGGCGTGGGGCCGGTACTGGCCGTTGGTGGGATGCCGGTTGCGGCGGATCTCCCTGCTGATGGTCGAGGGGCTGCGGCCCAGCTCGGCGGCGATCGCGCGGATGGTGGTTCTCTCGCGGAGCCGGTCGGCTATGTGGATGCGGTCAGCCTCGCGCAGGTAGCGGGAAGGGCCAGAAGGAGGCGGCGCCTCCTGGTAGATCGGAGGCGCCGCCTTCTTCCGGCCGACGTTCGCGTGTGAACCGTTACGCCATCTTTTGCCGGTCCGCAGGTTGATGCCGACGATTCGGCAGGCTTCCTGACTGCTCACGCCTTGCTGCATGAGCTGGAAGTATGCGGCCCGTTCCCGGTCCAGCTTCTTCGGCCCCTGCCGCTGGCGTTCCTTGCGTACTTCGAAGTCCATCGCATCCCCTGACTGGGGGTGTTGCGACGACCACTAGAACTCAAGCGGTGGGAGGGGGCACTTCACCGGCGTGGGAGTGCGCGCTCGTCGGGGGGCTGCTTCGGGCCGTGGGGTGGCGTCGTCGGGGCGTGAACACGCCCCTTTCGCGCGGTTCCCGAGTGGCGGTCGAGGCTGTTTGGCTTTGACATGCAGCGCGTGCTGCCAAGTTGCCCGGACCATAACGAGGGTGCCGTCCGGGCGTTCCCCCCACCCCGGCCTCCCTGACAGCGGGTCAGGTCCGAGCCGCCCGCACCCTTCCTGAGTCCCGAAGCCCCCGACACCACCCTGTTCAGCCATGTTCGTGCGCGTCCCCTCACGTCCGCTCATGCCTTGGGAGGAAATGTGTCTGCCCCGGAAAGCTCGCCCGAAAGCGCCGCCGGGCCCACCGACGAACAACGCTTCACCAGCCTCAGCACCCAGGCGGCGCGTCAGCTCGCCACCACCACCAAGTCCGAACCGCAGATGCAGGCCATCACCTCGCGATGGCTGCTCAAGATGCTGCCGTGGGTGGACATCAAGGGCGGCACCTACCGGGTGAACCGGCGACTCCAGCTCCGCGTCGGCCGGGGCCGGGTGCAGTTCGAGCAGAACGGCGCGGACGACATCAAGGTCATCCCCCAGACACTGACCGAACTGCCCGCCCTGCGCGGCTACTCCGACACCGCGGCCCTCAAGGAGATCTCCTCCCGCTTCCGGGTGCGGGAGGTACGCGCCGGCCAGATCATCTTCGACGCCGGACAGCCCGTCACGGAGGCCTACCTCGTCGTCCACGGCCGGTTCACCCGCTACACCATCGGAAAGTACGGCGAGGAGGAGGTCACCGGCGTCATCACGGACGGCGACGGAATGGGGGACGAGGCGATCGGCCAGGCCGACCCCCTGTGGCTCAACTCGGTGCGGGCCGAGACCACGGGCGTGGTCCTCGCCCTCAACTGGGACACCCTGAGGCAGTTCGTCGACCGCACCCCGTCCCTCGCCGCCCAGTTGGACGCGTTCGCACAGCAGCAGAGCAAACCGATGAACCGCAAGGGCGAGGCCGATGTCCCCGTACAGGCCGGCCATGTGGGCGAGCCGGTCCTCGCCGGCGGCTTCGTCGACTACGACCTCGTCCCGCGCGAGTACGAGCTGTCCCTCACCCAGACCGTGCTGCGCGTCCACACCAGGGTCGCCGACCTCTACAACCATCCGATGGACCAGACCGAGCAGCAACTGCGCCTGACCGTCGAGGAGATCCGCGAGCGCCAGGAGTGGGAGCTGGTCAACAACCGCGAGTTCGGTCTGCTGCACAACGTCGACCACGGCCAGCGCGTCAGCACGTACTCGGGTGCGCCCACGCCCGACGACCTCGACGAGCTGCTGTCGATGCGCCGCAAGACCCGGCTGTTCCTGGCCCATCCGAAGGCGATCTCCGCCTTCTTCCGGCACTGCAACCGGCGCGGCCTGGTGCCCGGAACGGTGAACGTCGAGGGCCACGAGGTGCCCTCCTGGCGGGGTGTTCCGTTCTTTCCCTGCGGCAAGATCCCGATCAGTCCGCAGCACACCAGCAGCATCATCGCGTTGCGCACCGGAGAGAAGGACCAGGGGGTCGTCGGGCTCCACCAGACCGGCATCCCCGAGGAGTTCGAGCCCGGTCTGAACGTGCGGTTCATGGGCATCGACACCACCGCGATCATGAGCTACCTCGTCACCGCCTACTACTCGATGGCCATCCTCGTGCCCGACGCCGCGGGGATCCTGGAGAACGTCCAGGTCGGGCGGACCGCGGAATGAGCACACCGTCGGCCTCCGGTTCGCGGTCGCGGCTGCCCGGTCCGCCGAGCCTCGCCCGCCCGCCCCGGCGGGGCGGGGCCATCCCCGGGCTGCGGTACCGGCCCGTCGCCCCCGCCGACCCGGCCAAGGCCGCCGAGGTCGACCGCAGGCTGGAGGAGTGGGCGCACGGGCTGGACCTGTTCCCGGCGGCATGGAAGGGGGACTTCTCCGGCTTCCAGTTCGGCCGGGCCGTCGTCCTGCAGCACCCCGGCGCGGCCGACCTCGAACGCCTCACCTCGGCAGGCAAGTTGCTCCTCGCCGAGAACCTCGTCGACAACCTCTACTGCGAAGAGGACGAGGGCAAGGGCGGCTCACCACGCGGGCTGGGCGGCCGGCTGATCATGGCCCAGGCGGCACTCGATCCCTACCACGGCACTCCCGAGCTGGAGGAGGAGTGGCGCCGCGGCGTACGGGCCGACGGGCCGCTTCGCTCGTACCACTTCGCGCTGCGGGACTACGCCGTCTTCGCCACTCCCAGTCAGACCGACAGGTTCGTGCACGACATCGCCCGGCTGCATCTGGGCTACCTCGGCGAGGCCGCCTGGTCGGAGATCCGGTACGTGCCGCAGGTGTGGGAGTACCTGGTGATGCGGCAGTTCAACAACTTCCGGCCCTGTCTGTCGATCGTCGACGCCGTGGACGGATACGAACTGCCCGAGGCCGTGTACGCCCGGCCGGAGATCCAGCGGATCACCGCCCTCGCGTGCAACGCCACCACGATCGTCAACGACCTGTACTCCTTCACCAAGGAGCTGGCCAGCGATCCGACACATCGGAATCTGCCCCAGGTCATCGCCGCGAACGAGAAGCGCGGTCTGAAGGCCGCGTATCTCAAGGCGGTCGAGATCCACAACAGGATCATGGCGGCGTTCAAGGAGGAGTCGGCACTCCTGTCCGCCACCTCACCCCTGGTCGAGCGCTATGCACAGGGACTGTCCGACTGGGTGGCCGGCAACCACGAGTGGCACGCCACCAACACCCACCGCTACCACTTGCCCAACTACTGGTGAAGCGCGCGCAACTGACACACTGTCACACGCACCATCACGAGGAGTCACCGTTGGCCACCGCCCCCCACGCACGCACCACGACAGCCCCGGTGCCGACCCAGTCCACGTACCAGACCCGCGTCGCGGACTACTGGAACGCCGAGGAGAACCCGGTCAACCTCGAACTCGGCAGGATCGACGACCTCTACCACCATCACTACGGCATCGGAGCAGCCGACCGGTCCGTGCTCGACGAGACCGATCCCGACCTGCGCCGGGAGCGACTCACCGCCGAACTGCACCGTCTGGAGCAGGAACAGGCCGTGCTCCTCTCCAGCCACCTCGGCCCCCTCTCCCGCGACGACCGCGTCTTCGACGCCGGCTGCGGACGCGGCGGCGGCAGTGTCGTGGCCAACCTGCGGTACGACTGCCACGCCGACGGAGTCACCATCTCCGCCAAGCAGGCCGAGTTCGCCAACGCGCAGGCCCGCAAGCGGGGCATCGACGACAAGGTCGCCTATCACCACCGGAACATGCTGGACACCGGCTTCCGGTCGGGCGCGTACGCGGCATCCTGGAACAACGAGTCCACCATGTACGTGGAACTGGACCTGCTGTTCGCCGAGCATGCCCGGCTGCTGCGCCGCGGCGGACGTTACGTGACGATCACCGGCTGCTACAACGACGCGTACGGGCGGGCCTCCCGCGAGGTGTCCCTGATCAACGCCCACTACATCTGCGACATCCACCCACGGTCGGAGTACTTCCGCGCGATGGCCCGGAACCGGCTGGTGCCCGTCCACGTGCAGGACCTGACCGCCGACGCCCTCCCCTACTGGGAACTCCGCAAGCAGGCCGACCACCTGGTCACGGGCATCGAGGACACGTTCCTCACCGCGTACAAGAACGGCAGCTTCCAGTACCTGCTGATCGCGGCCGACCGCGTCTGACGTACCACCGACGTACCACCGGGGAAGTCGGCGCAGACCGGTCGCGAGGACCGGTCTGCGCCGGGCCGTTGCCTGTGTCGGAGCAGTTGGGCCGTGGGGTCCGGCCTTCTCCGTCGGCGGGTTCTACACGCGAACAGCCTTGATGGGGAGGGGCGGCGACAGGTACGGCCATCCCCAAGCGGCCCCTGTCGCTCGGCGTTGTCGTCGGGCACAACGCCGCGCCGGTCTCCGACGAGTTCGGCGAGGTAGAGAACGAGGACACCGCGTCCTTCACCGCCCGCTTCGAGTCGGGACTGGTGGGCACCTTCTCGGTGACGCGCACCGGCTTCGGCCTGCCCAACGGGCTCGCCTTCGACGTCCTGGGCCTCGGCGGCCGGGCCGCGTTCGACCAGCACCGGCCGGCCGAGTACCTCTTCGACGACGCCCAGCCCGAGGCCCGTACGCGTGGCGCCCGGCAGATCATCGCCGGTCCGCAGATGCCGTACTTCGCGGGCGGAGTTCCGATGGAGGCGCCGGGTGTGGGCGCCAGCAACGCCGACAACTTCACCTACCAGGCCCGTGCCTTCCTCGAACAGGTCGCGGGAGTCGCCGAGCCGCTGCCGGCCTGCGCCACCTTCGCCGACGCGCTGCGGACCATGGAGATCATCCGGGCCGTCGTCGGGTCCTCCCGGGCCGGCGGTGCCGCCGTCACGGTCCCGCCCGCCGCCTGACCCCCTCGTAGAGCCTGTGGAGAAGGAAGAGACACATGGCCCTCAAGCTCGGCGCCTACACCGCCTGTCTGCACGACCGCACCCTCACCGAAGCGCTTGACATCCTCAAGGAGAACGGGCTGACCTCGGTGGAGGTCAGCACCGGTGGCTTCATCCCCTCCCCGCACTGCCCTGTCGACCTGCTGCTGTCCTCGGCCAAGGCGCGCGAGGAGTACCTGGCGACCTTCGCCGAGCGTGGGCTGGAACTGACCGGGCTCAACTGCAACGGCAACCCCCTCAACCCGCTCCCGGGCGTCGGGCCCAAGCACGCCGACGACCTGCGCCGCACCATCCGGCTGGCGGGTCTGCTGGGTGTGAAGCACGTCGTCACGATGTCCGGCACCCCGGGCTCCGACCCCGACGCCAAGTACCCGTCCTGGGTCGTGAACCCGTGGGACGGCGTCTACATGGACGTCCTGGACTACCAGTGGGACGTGGCCGTCGAGTTCTGGAAGGAGATCGACGCGCTGGCCCGGGAGAACGACGTCCGGGTCGCCATCGAGATGCACCGGCACAACGTGGTGTTCTCCCCCGTCACCCTCAAGCGGCTGGTCGACGCGGGCGGCCTGACGAACGTCGGCGCGGAGATGGACCCCTCCCACCTGATGTGGCAGGGCATGGACATCGTCGCCTCCATCAAGTGGCTGGGCCCGCTGGTGTTCCACGCCGCCGCGAAGGACGCGACGCTCTGTGCCGGCGCCGACATCCGTGGCGTACTGGACACGTCGTTCACCCGCGTGCCCGCCGACGCGCCCGGCAAGGTGCCCACCGGCTACGGCTTCTGGTGCAACGCCTGGCCGGAGAACCCGGCGTGGAAGTTCGTCGCCGTCGGCAACGGCAACGACGTCCCCTACTGGACCGAGTTCCTGCGCGCCCTCGCGGAGATCGACCCGGACATGGCCGTGAACATCGAGCACGAGGACGCGGCCTACTCCCAGACCGAGGGACTCGCGCTGGCGGCCAAGAACCTGCACAGCGCAGCCGCCGCGCTCTGACCCGCTCGCGGGCCGCGGCTCCGGCCCACCCGCGTCACCTGGCCCCGCGCCCACCCACCGGGCGCGGGGCACTGTCCTGTCCCGGGGTGGCCGAGCCGCCCGGGATCGGTGTGCGTGCCGGGCCTCCGGCGAGTACGTCCTGGATGTTGTCCACGGCGAGATCCACCATCGCGGCCCGCGTGGCCTCGGTGGCGGAACCGATGTGCGGAAGCGTGACCGCGTGGGGCTCGGCGACCAGCGGGGAGAGTTCCCTCCCCATGGGTTCGCGCTCGAAGACGTCGAGACCCGCCGAGTGGATGACGCCGTCGCGCAGGGCCCGCAGCAGGGCGTCCTCGTCCACGACACCACCGCGCGAGGTGCTGACGAGGGTGGCGGTGGGCTTCATGGCCGCCAGTTTGGCGGCGCCGATGAGGTGTCGCGTCTGCGGGGTGAGCGGGACGTGCAGCGAGACGACGTCGGCCTCGGCGAGCAGCGTTGGCAGGTCCACCGATGTGGAGAGGGCGTCGTCGGGCGCGTACGGGTCGTGGTGCAGGACCCGCATCCCGAAGCCCTGGGACCGGCGCGCCACGGCTCGGCCGATCTGGCCGTAGCCGATCAGGCCGAGCGTGGCGCCGTGCACGTCCAGGCCCAGGTAGTCGTCCATCCGGAACAGGCCCCATTGGCCGGCGGCCAGTGAGTCGCGGGCGGCGCCGAGTCGCCTGCGGGCCATGAGGATGAGCGAGACGGTGAGGTCGGCGGTGGTCTCGGCGAGAACGCCGGGGGTGTGGGTGACCACGACGCCGCGTTCGGCCGCCGCCTCCCGGTCGACCGCGTCGTAGCCCATGCTCGCCAGCGCGACCAGCTGCAACGTGGGCCCCGCCGCGTCCAGCAGTGCGGCGTCCACCCGGTCGTTGCCCAGGGCCAGGATCGCGCTCGCGCCCTTCGCCAGTTCCGCAAGATCCCGCGGTTCGGGCTTGCTCGTCCCCGGCCATGCCACGACCTCGGCGTGGGACTCCAGGCGGGCTATGCCGCCGCCGGGGAGGGCGGCCCGGGTGGTGAGCACACGCTGCTTCATCGGTTTCTCCCGTGCTTGATCCGCGTTTCACGAAATCAGTGAAGTCGATTTGGTTCGATTCGATTCGTGAAGACGCTAGTCAGCACATTCCGGAGCAACAAATAGCCAATTTGTGTGACGTCATCGAAAATCGGGATGCATTAATCCGACGCCTTCGAGGACTCCATCGACGCGTCCCCGAAGGCGGCGTCCTCATCGAATTCCGTGATCAATTCATGGAAGAGGTCGTGCACGGCGTGCGCGGGTTCCGACAGCGGCTGATGGTCGGAGGTACACAGCGACAGTTTCACCGTGATCGCCGGATTGACGATCCGGCGTACCACCAGATTCCGTACGTCGAGGGTCGCGCGCGCCGCGGACCAGGGCAGGACCGTCGCCCCGACGTCGGCGCCCACCGCGCTGATCAGGGTCAGGACCGACTCGATCTCGCCGACCACCCTGGGTTCGAGCGAGGCGTGCTGGAACGCGGCGTCGACGACCTGTCTGATGGTGTGGATGCGGCTGGGCAGCAGCAGCGGGACGCCGGCCAGCTCTTCGAGGGAGACGTCGCCGTCCCCGGAGGGCACCGACCCGCCCGGCGCGGCGATCAGGAACAGGTCCTCGGTGCGCAGCGGCTCGAACTGCACGCCCCGCAGCGGCCCGGCCCCGTAGATGAACGCCATGTCCATCCGGCCGGTCATGATCGCCTCGCTGATCACACCGCCGAAGTTCTCGTTGATGTGCAGCAGGATGTCGGGGTAGCGCTCGCGCACGCTCCTGAGCAGGGGCAGCGCGAGCGCCGCGCCCATGCTGTAGGGGGCGAGGCCCACCGAGACGCTGCCCGCGGGCGCCCGCCCGGAGATGTCGACCGCCGCGTGGGCGAGGTCGATCTGGCGCAGGATGAGCTGCGCGTGCCGGTACAGCGCGCGGCCCGCCTCGGTCGGGGCCACACCTCGTTTGCTGCGGATCAGCAGCTGCTGCTTGAACTGGGCCTCCAGCGCCGAGAGCTGCTGGCTGAGCGCGGGCTGCGCGATGTGCAGGATGTCCGCCGCGCGCGTGATGCTCCCGGCATCCACGATCTTTACGAACGAGTAGAGACGCCTGGTGTCCATGTGCGGCCTTCCAGCGGGGGCGGAGCCTCATGGTAGGCGCGGGTCCGCCGCACGGCCCTTGGCGCGTGTGCTCCACGTCATATCCAACGGTGATTACGTCACGCACAACATGTATTTGCCGCCTCCTCGCGTTCGGACTACGTTCACCGAAACGCGATTCCGAGGTCGCCCGACCGAACGGCTCGCGTATCTCGCAGGAAATGTATCGGCCCCGTTAATTCCTCTTTTCGGGCGGCGTCCAGACCCGCCCGCAGAGCACTGGAACGACAATGCGGCGCCCCCGTTTTCTTCTTCTGTCCGGAGGATGTCATGACGCACAGGGTTGATCTCGTGGCCGACCTCGGCGAGGGGTTCGGCGCCTACACGATGGGTGACGACGAGGCTCTCCTCGATGTGCTGACATCGGCGAACATCGCCTGCGGGTTCCACGCGGGCGATCCGCGGATCATGGACGCCACGGTCCGTCACTGTGTGCGGCGCGGCGTGGCCGTGGGCGCGCATCCCAGCTTTCCCGATCTCGTCGGGTTCGGCCGCCGCGCGATGGACGTGACACCGGACGAGGTCCGCACCGACGTGCTCTATCAGGTCGGCGCGCTCCAGGCGTTCGCCGTGTCGAACGGCACCGGGCTTCGCCATGTGGCGCCGCACGGCCGGCTGGGCAACCTGGTCGCGACCCGGCCCGACTACGCGGCGGCCGTCGCGGACGCGGTCGCCTCCCTCGACCCGTCGTTGATCGTCCTGGCCCAGGACGGCGAGCTCGCCGACGCCGCACGCGCCCGCGGCCTGCGGGTGGGCATCGTCGGGATCGCCGACCGGGCCTATCGCGACGACGGCACGCTGGTGCCGCGGAGCGAGCCAGGGGCGGTCATCCACGAGGAGAAGGAGATCGCCGAGCGGACGATCCGCATGGTGACCGAGGGCGTCATACGCAGCGTCGGCGGGCGTGACATCCCCGTCGACTGCGACACCGTGCTGCTGCACGGAGACACCCCGGGCGCGATCTCCCTGGCCCACCGTGTGCGCCAGGACCTGCTCGCCGCAGACGTCGAGATCACGGCCCTGGCCGACGTGCTCGACGGAAAGGCCGCCTGACATGGACAGCAGCACGGGCGTCGTGGACGGCGCCGACACCGCGCGCGGCAGTGTCCTGATCGTGGACTGCGGCGATTCGGGCGTCGTGGCCAAGGCCGTCGGCATGGACGCCGAGCGCGCCTGGCAGACCGTGCACGGCCTCGCCGATGCCTTCGACGCGGTGCGGCTGGCCGGGGTGCACGGCATCGTGCCCACCTACGACTCGCTGCTCGTCGAGTTCGACTGCGCCGACACCGATCACGACACGGTACGGCGCGTGCTGCGGCACGAGGCTGACCGGCTCGGCGAGGGCCCGGTGACGCCGCCCGCGGCACGGTGTTTCGTCGTCCCGGTGGTCTACGGCGGCGAGTTCGGACCCGATCTTCCCGTCGTCGCCGAGCAGTTGGGGCTGAGTGAGCGCGAGGTGGTGGAGCTGCACTCCGCCGCGGACCTCACGGTCCGCTGTCTCGGCGCACCGGCCGGCGCACCGATGATGGACGGCCCTGCGTTCCCCCGGCCCGTACCCAGACTGTCCTCGCCCCGCACACGGGTGCTGCCCGGCTCGGTCGCGGTGGCCGGGCGTCAGGCCGTGATCTGCCCGATGCCGTCGCCCGGCGGCTGGCCGCTGCTCGGCCGCACTCCCCTGCGCGTCCTGGAGGACCTCGACGCCGACCCGCTGACCGCGTACCGGCCCGGCGACACCTTCCGCTTCGTACCCATCACGCCCGAGCGGTGGGACGACCACGCTGGCCGCTCCCTGGCGGTGTCGCATGGCTGACACCCTGAACGTCCTCCGGGCCGGCATGGCGACCGTGCAGGATCTGGGCCGGTTCGGGCGCTCCCGCTACGGCCTGCCGGTGAACGGCGCGCTCGACCAGCACTCCGCCCGCGTCGCCAACGTGCTCTGCGGCAACGACGAGGGCGCGCCGCTGCTGGAGATCACCGCCCTGGACTTCAGCTGCACGCCGTCGACCGACGTACTCGTCGCGGTGACCGGCGCGCCGGCCGACCTGACCGTCGACGGCGTCGTACGGCCGCAGTGGGAACCCCTCTCCGTGCGGTCCGGCGAGACGATCCGTATCAGCGGCATCCGGAGCGGCATCCGGGTCTACCTCGCCGTGCTGGGTTCGTTCAACACCCCTTATCTGCAAGGCAGTTGCGCCCCCGACACGATCCTCGGCTTCGGCCACTCACTGCGCGACGGGGACGAGCTCGGCCTCCAGCGGCACTGCCCGCCCGTCGACCACCCGGAGTACCGCATCCCGCTGTTCCGGCTGCGCGCACCCGTGCCCCGCTTCCCCATGACCCTCCTCCCGTCGCCGTGGACCATCGACGTGACCGACGGCCCCGACCTCGCCGAGTTCGGTGACACGGCGGACCGGCTGTTCGGGTCGGAGTTCACCGTGAGCCCGCAGAGCAACCACATCGGACTGCGGATGGCCGGTGACGTGCCCCGGCGCGTGGCGACCGGCGAGGTGCTCTCGCGTGGTGTCCCCGTGGGAGCCGTCGAGGTCCCCGCGGGCGACGAGCTGCTCGTCCTGCACCGCGGCCGCGGCGTCACCGCCGGCTATCCCGTACTGGCCGTCGTGACCGCGACCGGACTGTCCGCGCTCGGCCAGGTCGGACCGGGCCAGACCGTCCGTTTCCGGCACCGGACCGTCGCCGAGGCGGTGGCCGCCCACCGTTCCCAGCGAAGCGCCGTCCAGGCCCTCCAGAACCGGGTGCGCACCGTCTTCGACGCCCTGCGCATCCCCTCAAGCCCCGCACGCACCGTCCCCGTCTCCCCTTAACCTGCCTGCAGACAGGAGAACGTCATGAGTACCGTGGCCGCTCAGCCGGTGCCGAACACCGTCGATCCGAAAACCGCGCGAAAAGTCACCCTCGCCGGGTGCGTGGGCATCTTCGCCGAGCTCTACGACAACGGAATCTTCGGCTTCATGGCGGGCACCCTGGCCGTCGTGTTCTTCCCGAACGCGGACAACGCGACCGCCGTCCAGTTCGTCTTCCTCGGCTACGCCGTCTCGTTCTTCTTCCGCCCGCTCGGCGGGATCATCTGCGGCCACCTCGGCGACCGCATCGGCCGCCAGCGGATGCTCGTCTTCGTCATCATGCTGATCAGCGTCGCGACCGCGGCGATCGGCATTCTGCCGACGTACGCGAGCATCGGCATCGCGGCCCCCGCCCTGCTGATCCTGCTGCGTGTCGCGCAGGGCTTCTCGGTCGGCGGCGAGGCCTCCGGCGCGATGAGCTTCCTCGCCGAGCACGCTCCCGAGGGCAAGCGCGGCCTCTACACGAGTTACGCCCAGATCGCCTCGTTCCTCTCCCTGCTCACCGGCACGCTGATCGCCGCCGCCATGACCAGCGGCCTCGGCCAGGACCGTATGGAGTCGTGGGGCTGGCGCATCCCGTTCCTGCTCGCCGTGCCGCTCGGCATCACCGGCATCTACATCCGCAAGCGGATCAGCGACACCCCCAACTTCAACCGCCTCAAGGAAGAGGGCGGGCTGTCCAAGAACCCGCTCAAGGAGGCCTTCTCCTCCCCCGAGCACCGCCGGGCGATGCTGCTCGCCCTGTTCATCCCCCTCATGAACGGCTCCGGCTACTACGTCCTGTTCAGCTACATGCCGACCTTCATGAACACCGAGCTCAACTTCAGCAAGGTGCAGGGCCTGCTCGTCACCGCGACCAGCCTGGTGGCCATCTCGATCGCCATCCCGTACATGGGCAGCCTCTCCGACCGCATCGGCCGCAAGAAGGTCCTCGCGGGAGCCGCTGTCGCCATGGCCGTCGCCGGCGTTCCCTGTTACCTGCTCATCGGCACCGGAAGTGTCCCGCTCGCCATCCTGGGCGCCTGCATCATGGCGGTCATCTTCGCCGGTCACACCGGCGTCATCCACGTCCTGCTCGTCGAGCTCTTCCCCACCCGGGTGCGCTACTCCGCCTACGGGCTCGGCTACAACGTCTCGGCCGCCCTCTTCGGCGGTACCGCTCCCTTGCTGATGACCTACCTCATCGACAAGACGGGCAACGTCAACATGCCCGCCTTCTACGCGGTCGTCACCGCACTCGGCACGCTCATCGCCGTGTCCCGGGTCAAGGACAGGGCACACCTGCCGCTGCGCGACGCGTAGCCCGGCCGAACGCCCTCACCCCCCGCCCTCTTTTCACCCCCCACCTCTCTCCAGAGACCTCTAGGAGCGCATCCACATGCCCTTTTCCGACTACAACACCGCCCTGGTGACAGGAGCCTCCACCGGAATCGGAGCCGTGGTCGTCGAACGGCTGGCCAAGCAGGGGCTCGAAGTCCACGCCGTCGCCCGTAACGCCGAGCGGCTCGACGACCTCGCCCGGCGTACGGGCTGCACCCCGCACGCCGTCGACATCACCGACACGGCCGCCCTCACCGAGACGCTGCGGGGCATCGAGGTCGATGTCCTGGTCAACAACGCCGGGGTCTCCCGCACCGGGAACATCCTCTCCGCCGACGAGTTCGCCGTGGACGAGCAGATCGCGGTCAACCTCCAGGCCGTACTGCACCTCGTGCGCCTGATCATGCCCGGGATGGTCGAGCGCGACCTCGGGCACATCGTCAACATCAGCTCGATCGCCGGCGTCTACAACTTCGGCGGGAACACCGTCTACCACGCCACCAAGGCGGCCGTGCACACCCTCTCCCGGCAGCTGCGCGTCGACGGCTACGGCCGCCGGATCCGGGTGACCGAGATCTGCCCCGGCCGGGTGGAGACGGAGATCTTCGGCCGGCTCCTCGGCGACATGGAGGAGGCCCAGAAGCAGTTCTACGACGGCTACGAGTCGCTCAAGCCGGAGGACATCGCGGACGCCATCGAGTTCGCCGTCGGCTCGCCGCGCCATGTGAACATCGGCCACATCGAGATCCTGCCGACGTTCCAGGTGCCAGGTGGCCTCAACTTCGAGAGGCGGACCGACTGACATGGCGACCTCCACAACCGCCTTGACCGCCCTGCGTGTTCAGCGGATCAAGCCCTCGCCGAGCACCGCGGCGGCCCAGCGCGTCCGCGAGCTGAAGGCACAGGGACTCGCCATCCTGGACCTGACGGTCGGCGAGCCCGACTTCGACACCCCCGAGCATGTGAAGGCCGCCGCGGTCGAGGCGATCCGGCGGGGCGACACGAAGTACACCCCGGTCAACGGCACGCCCCAACTGCGGGCCGCCATCGCCCAGAAGCTGGAGCAGCGGCACGGGCTGCGCTACTCCGCCGACCGGATCGCCGTCGGCGGAGGGGCGAAGCAGGTCATCTTCCTCGCGCTGATGGCCACGCTGGACACGGGCGACGAGGTGATCGTCCCCGCTCCGTACTGGGTGTCGTATCCGGACATGGTCCTTGCCAACGACGGCACACCGGTCGTCGTGCCCTGCCCTGAGTCGGAGGGCTTCAAGCTGACTCCGCGGCGGCTGGAGTCGGCGATCACCGACCGGACACGCTGGGTGATCCTCAACGCCCCGGGCAACCCCACGGGAGCCGCGTACACGGCGGACGAACTCCGCGCGCTGGCCGACGTGTTGCTGGCCCACCCGCACGTCCAGGTGCTGACCGACGAGATCTACGACGAGATCTGGTTCGAGCCGGGTCAGGTCCCCAGCCTCGCCGCCGTCGAACCACGCCTGACCGACCGGGTGTTCCTCACCAACGGCGTCTCCAAGGCCTACGCGATGACCGGTTGGCGGATCGGCTACGGCGTCGGTTCCGCCTCGCTGGTGGCGGCCGTCAACACCCTGCAGTCGCAGATCTCGTCCTGCCCGTCGTCGATCAGCCAGGCCGCCGCGACCGCCGCCCTCACCGGCGACCAGGACTTCGTACGCGACTGTGTGGCCGTCTACCGCGGCCGCCGCGACGTGACGGTGAAGCTGGTCGACGACATCCCCGATCTGTCCTGCACGCCACCGAGCGGCGGCTTCTACGCCTTCGTGAACTGCACGGCCGTACTGGGGAAGCGGACTCCCGCGGGTGAAGTGATCGGCTCGGACGAGGACTTCGCCCGCCATCTGCTGGAGTCGCAGCAGGTGGCGGTCATCCACGGTGCCGCGTACGGATCACCCGGCTACTTCCGGATCTCCTTCGCGACCTCCACCGACGTCCTCACCGAGGCCTGCGAGCGGATCGGCCGCGCCTGCGCGGACCTGTCCCCTGCCGACCCCTCCTGAAGACCTGCCCGCCCCTCCTGAAAACCCGAAGGAGCGTCATGATCCGCGTCAACACGAAGTTCGACCGGCCCGACCCGGACCTGGTCGAGCAGCTGAGCAAGTACTCAGCCGCCACGATCCACGAGGCACAGGACCGCCTGGGTGCCCTGGACTCGACCATCAAGCCGGTCGACCCCGCGATGTCGCTGTGCGGCCCCGCGTTCACCGTGCGCTGCGCTCCCCGCGACAACGTCATGCTGCAGGTCGCCATCGCCCACGCCCGGCCCGGTGACGTCATCGTGGTCTCGGCCGGCGAGTACGCCGAGGCGGGCTCCTTCGGCGACGTACTGGCCAACGCGTGTGTCGCCAAGGGTCTGGGCGGCCTCGTCACCGACACCGGTGTCCGGGACACGCGGGAACTCCGCGAACTCGGCTTCCCCGTCTTCTCGTACAGCGTCTGTATGAAGGGCACAGTCAAGGAGACCGTGGGGCCGATGGCCGAGCCGGTGCTGATCGGCGGCGAGATCGTCCGTCCCGGCGACGTCGTGCGCGCCGACGCCGACGGCGTGGTGATCGTACGGCGCGACGACGTGGCGGACGTCGTGCGCAAGTCCCAGGAACGGGTCGAGGCCGAGGACGCCTACATCGCGGCCTACCGCTCCGGCAAGAGCGTCATCGAGGTCAGCAACCTCGCCGCCGTACTCGAAGCGAAGGGGCTCGTCATCGACGCGTAGCCGCCTGCCGGTCGACCGCTCACGCCTCGCGAGTCGGACGTCGACGCCGAGACCGGCTGTCCGGCTCCACCGCCGTGCCCGGGCACGGTCCGTGAGGTTCGCCGGAGGAGTAGGCTGGGGTTACCGAGAGTATTTCGCGCACCGGCCTCCATGCTCGTGTCGTTTTCGGCGATTGACTACGCCGGGGCCGGTTTCGACCGCTCCGGAGCAGGGTTCGCATCATGACTGCGACCGTTTCGTACGCGCCGACACTCGAAGACCGGCCTTCTCCTCCGTCCCTGCGGATGTCGCTGGCTCCCAGCGGTTCCGCACCGGCTCTGCTGGACGGCGCCTGGTGGCCCCGCTCCCGCGATCTCGGGGCGGAACTTCCCGCACTGACCGCCGTGCTCGATTCGCTGTGGGGGCGGATCACCAGGGTCACGGTGAATCCCGCACACTGGCCGACCGTCCCACGCAAAGTGCCCGTCGCGGGGCATGTCGTGAAGGTGGGCTCGTTCATGGCCCAGCAGGACCCGCACCAGATGTTGCTGCTCTCCTATCGCGTGGGCCGCTGGGACCTGCTGGTGATCCCTCCGCAGACGAATCCCCACTCTGCCGCCTGGCTGCTGGCCGCCGCGAGCGATCCACTGCGCACGTCGACCGCGAGCGAGCTGATGGCAGAGGCGGCGCGCCTGGGCACAGTGACGGAGACCGACCGGACCGTCGAGGCGGTCTGGGACTCCGAAGGAGGCCATGAGGCCGGTGGCCCCGCGGGTCCGCGGATCCCGGCGGTGACTGCTCCGGGACTCGGCACACCGGCGGTCGCTCTTGCGACGCCGCATCCGGCGAAAGAGGTGTGAGGGCCATGGAGACCTTCGTGACCGTAGTGGTGATCCTGGCGATGGTGGCTCTGGGCGCGTTCCTGATCCACCGGCTCAACAACCAGCACGACGAGCGCATCGCGGCCTTCCGTTTCAGCCGCTCCCTGCCGGCTGCCCGGGGACCCGCGCCATCGGCCCCGCCGCAGGTTCCCGGTCGCGCCGCAACGAGCGGTACCGGTGATCGCCGAGCCCAGGGCGACGGCGGCCGTGGGCGACTCCGGTCCTGGGCCTGGGCCCGCACCCAAGGGAAGTGAGTCATCATGCTCCCCGTACAGCTCCTGGCGGACACCAGCAGTGAGCCGGTGCTTCCCGGCACCGCGGTGCTGCGGTTGGAGACGACCTCCAAGCGCACGGGGACGTTCGACGGCGCGTGGTGGCCAAGGTCCCGCGACATCGGGAGCCAACTGTCCGGCCTGGTCATCGCACTGACGGCCCGGCTCGGCAACATCTCCCGAGTCGGCCTCGACACGAACGACTGGGACGAGACCCCGGGCCACCTGGTCGTCGCGGGGCATACGGTCCGTATCGACTGGTCCGCCGTCGGGGACAGGACGATGATCGTCAGCCGGGGCTCCCAGGACCATTTCCTGTTCCTGGTGATACCTCCGCAGGCTGCCCCCGCACCTGCCCACGCCGCGATGGCCATGGCCGTACGGGACGACAACGCCGTCTCGGCCGAGCATGTTCTCGCCGCCGCCGGTGTCATCCCGGCCGACCGGACCGTCGTACCTTCCCGTTCTCCCGGCTGACGGCTTCGGCAGGAGCCTCAGCGCTCAGCCAGTCGCACCATCCGCAGCCCAGGACCCCGGCCGCCGCACCACGGACAGCAGGCCGGGGTCTTCCCGTGCCGTGTGTCTCCCGGACCGCTCGGGTCCGGAAGACAGCATCGACGTGAGGAGTGTGAGAACCATGGGCGTTCTGACCACTGTGCAGAAACTGCGCCTGCCGCAGACCTTCGAATCCGACTCGTCCCATGCCCTCAGCTGATCCCCGCGCGGCCCCGGGCAGCGGCCGGGTGGGCGCGAACCTCCGAGGCGGCGAGTGGTCCGCCACGAACGCGGTGCGGTTACGCAGGGCGAATCGCAGGCTGGCGCAGAGCCTGGGCGGGGAACTGGCGGATCTGTACGTGGCCTCCCGCGAGACGTCACCCCGTGATCCGTACCGCCGGGCCGGCCGAACCGACCGGACCGACCGTCAGAGTTTCCTGAACCGTCTCGCCTCCGACATCCGTCGGCCGGGGTTCGCCATGGTGATCGCGGAGACGGACGGCCTGGTGGGATGCGCCTTCGGATTCCCGGTGCGCGGCGACGGCTTCTGGTGGCCGGGGTTCGACGGAGCTCTGCCGCGCAGCATCGAGCAACTGGCCAAGTCCGGCGGCGTATTCGCGATCATCGACACCCTGGTCCGCCCGCATCCGCAGGACCAGGACGTGGCCCGCCGGTTGCAGGAGCGGCTGCTGACCGATCACCGGGCGTCGCTCGGCGCCACCTTGGTGGACCGGGCCGATCACCTCACGCTCACCGCACTCCACTCCTGGGGGTGGCTGGACGCGGGAGTGGTCTGGAAGTCCACCAGCGCCACGGTGCACCGGGTCCTGGTCCTTCCCCTCGGCGAACGCACCGCGGCGAAACTGGAAGGCCTTGCCGACGATGCCTGGACGCGGTGGCCGGGGTGAGGCCCGACAGCCGGTCCGCCCGGATCCAGGTGCTGGTCGCCGAGCAGGCGGCCCGGCGCGGCGCCCGGGCCGGTGTGGTGGACGTGTGCGCCGCGGCCGTGGCAGCGCTGCCGATCGGCGGGGCCGGGCTGTCGGCGATGTCCCGGACCGCGGCGAGCCATCCGCTGTGCAGCACGGACGACATCAGCGCACAGCTGGAGGAGCTCCAGCTCACGCTGGGCGAGGGACCGTGCGTGGACGCCTTCGTACGGGGTTCCGCCGTCTTGACGCCCGATCTGCTCACCGGTGAACTGCAGGAGCACTGGGCCGTGTTCGCCGATGCGGCTCTGGAAGCCGGAGCGCGCGCGGTCTTCGCGCTCCCCCTGCAGATGGGAGCGATCATCCCGGGAGTTCTGGACCTGTACGCCGACGTGCCGACCGTGCTCGACGCCGAGTTACTGGCCGACGCGCTGGCGTTCGCCGATCTCGCGACACTGCTCCTGCTCGACACGCAGATCGTCGAGGCGGGCGCACCGGTCGACGGAGCACTGGAAGTCCGGGGCATCGAGGACCTGGGCGCCTACCGGGCGGAGATCGACCAGGCCAGCGGCATCCTCACCGTCCAACTCGGCGTCGGCATCGAGGAAGCATTCGTCCGGCTCCGCGCCCACGCTTATGTGCAAGGGCTCCGGCTCGCCGACGTGGCCGCCGATGTGGTGGCCCACCGGCTCCGCTTCTCCCCCGACGCGGAACCCGACCGGACCGACGAGGAAACCTGACGCATCGGTGCCGACCGACGAACGTGCCGCACTTCCCGCCCCCTCCCGGCGGGACTAGTCTCAATCAAGGGTGCCACGATGAATCAGCAGCTCCTGGCCAAGACCTTCGTCGAGCTCGCCGACAACCTGGTCGCCGACTTCGACCTCATCGACTTCCTGCGCCTGCTCACCGACCGCTGCGTCGGCATGCTCGGCGCGGGCGCCGCCGGGGTGCTGCTCGCCGACCGGGACGGCAAACTGCGCGTGATGGCCGCCTCCGACGAACAGGTTCGCCTGTTGGAACTCTTCCAGCTCCAGAACGACGAGGGACCCTGCCTGGAGTGCTTCCGCACCGGGCAACCGGTGATCATCCCCGACCTGACGCGGGAGGTCGACCGCTGGCCGCGCTTCGTCACGGCGGCCCACCGCAGCGGATTCGGCGCCGTCCAGGCCCTGCCCATGCGTCTGCGGGACGAGGTCGTCGGCGCGCTGAACCTGTTCCGCGCCACCCCCGGTCCCTTCGACCCCGCCGCCACCCTCATCGCCCAGGCCCTGGCCGACGTCGCCACCATCAGCCTCCTGCAGCAGCGCACCACCCACCGCAGCACCGTCCTCAACGAACAACTCCAGACGGCGTTGAACAGCCGGGTGCTGATCGAGCAGGCCAAGGGGAAACTCGCCGAACGCCAGAACATCGACATGGAGCAGGCCTTCACCGCACTGCGCGGCTACGCCCGCTCCCACAACCGGCGCCTGGTCGATGTGGCGCGCGCGTTCATCAACGGCTCCGAACCCCACGTCGGTCTGGGCGCCTGACCGTCCGGGCCCGCACCCCGGCGTCGCCCGTGCACCCGAAACGTCGTCATGACGCCTTCCTCAGATCATAGGCCTCGGCCCACACCTGATCGCGCAGGCCTGCGCAGATGCGGGTGATCAGACGGGAGACATGCATCTGGGAGAGGCCGAGTTGCAGGGCGATGCGCTGCTGGGTCATCTCGCAGAAGAACCTCATGTAGAGGATCTGCCGCTCTCGTTCGGGCAGTGCCTGCAGGAGCGGCCGGAGCGCCTCGCGGTCGACGACCCGGTCGAAGCCGGGCTCCATGCCTCCAAGGGTGTCGGTCAAGGGGTAGCTGTCCGCGGAGTGGCCCGGCAGGGCGTCCATGGATACGGCGGTGTATGCCTCCAGGGCTCCCTGGCCCAGTCGTACCTCCGCCTCGGTGAGGCCGGTGTGCGCCGCGATCTCATGGACCGAGGGTTCGTGACCGTTGAGCGAAGCGCACTCGTTGCCGGCGGAGCGGACCCGGCTGCGAAGCTCCTGTACGCGCCTCGGCACATGCACGATCCACAGGTCGTCGCGGAAGTGCCGCTTCACCTCTCCGAGGATCGTCGGTATGGCGAAGCTCGGAAAGGCAGTGCCGAGGGTCGGGTCGAAGCGGGACACCGCCTTGACCAGGCCCAGTTGGGCGACCTGCTGGAGGTCCTCGAAGGACTCGCCACGATGACGGAAGCGCCGGGCCAGCCGTACGGCCATCGGCGCCCAGGCGCACACCACTTCCTGCTGCAGCGCCGACCTCTCCGGGCCCTTCGGTAAAGCCGCGATACGGCGGAACGCGGCGTCGGTGTCCGGGGCGTCGTCGTAGACACGTCTGGTCGGCCGGTTCTGCGTGGGTGCGTTCGGCATGGGCACGTGTCTCCCTGGTCGGTGGCATCGCTCACCGTGGGAGCCGTCGGACCGCAGCACACTGGGGAGCAGCGACAGCTGCTCCCACGGGCGTGCCTCCGGTCTGAAGCACGCCCGACGGGTTCCCTGGCAGCCCGCTCTCAAACTCCCAACGGGCCCCGGCCCAGAGCCGATCCGGGGCTATGCTGGTCAGTACGCGTCCCAGACCCCGGCGGTGCACTGCCAGTTGGCAACGATGCCTGGCCCACACGTCTCCCAGTGTCTGGAACCGAGGCGCCCCATGCGCACCCCGCCCCAACCGCACGACCCCGAAGTTTCCGAGCCGTCCACCCTGGACACGGTGCGGCTGCGCCGGCTGAACCGCTGGCAGGCCGAGGGCCTGCGGGAGGACCTCGCGGATCTGTACGTGGAGTCGTCCGCCGCCTCGCCAGGTGAGGAGTTCCACGACCGGCAGAAGTTCCTGCTCCGCCTGGCGGACGACGTACAACTGCCGGGATTCGACATGCTGGTCGCCGAGGCCCGGTCCCTGACGGGCTGTGCCTTCGGAGTACCGGTGTCGCGCGACGGCTCCTGGTGGCAGGGGTTCCACGGTCCGCTGCCGCAGAACCTGGAACAACTCACCGCGTCCGGACATGTCTTCGCGATCCTCGATACCGTCGTGCACCCCCACCAGCACGCCCACGGGCTCGCCCGTCGGCTGCAGGAACGCCTGCTCGGTGACCACGAGGCTTCGCTCGGCGTCACCTTGGTGGAGCAGTCCGACCGCTCGGTCCGTGCGGCCTTCACGGCCTGGGGCTGGCAGGAAGCAGGACAGATCCACCGGATGCCCGGCCCAACAGCCTTGCAGGTACTGGTTCTTCCCCTCGGAGAACGTACGTCTGTGCATCCGGACGGCCTCGCCCACAACGACCGGACCCAACGGCCCGAGTAGCCGAACGGGCCAGGAATCGTGGGGTGTTTGGGACTCGTCGTCAGGGCTACTCAGCAGGGGCGTCCGACGGCCGGCCGGGACGAAGGCACCGGAGAGTTGAGTTCACAGCTCCCGGTGCCATCCGTCGAGCACACGCCGTCACCCCCGGTCCGCCGCGTGCAGGCACCGCAGCGCCCGGCTGAGCCCTCGCCGTATCTCTTCCGGGAGCCTCTCGCCCTCCGCAGTGGCCACCAGGGCCGCAGCCACGTCCCGGAGCTTGATGTTGCAGTGCTGCGACACACCCACGAGCACGTCCCAGGCCCTCTCGCTGGAGCACGGCGCCAGTGCCATCACCATGCCGCGGGCCTGGTCGATGACCGCACGGGTCACCAGCGCCCGGCCCAACTGCTCGTTCCTGGCACGCAGTTCGACAACCTCGGCCGGCAGAGCCGCATCCCGCGCCAAATCGACAGCCGTCACCAGCCGCCCTTCTTCGCGGTGAGTGGTCACCTGGTGCACGGTGGGCCTCCCAGGAGCGGAACAGGACATCGCTGCCGGGGACTGGGGCCTCACTCAGCAGCGTAGTCCTGCCCAAAGCTTGCGGATACCGTGCGACACCCTCAGGTACTTTCCGCAATGGATGGCTGCCGCCCCGGCCCCGATCGCCGGTTTCCGCCTCCGGCACACAGCGCGGGCAGGACGCATTCGATGCAGCACTCACGAATGTCCGACCCGCACGGACCGTAGTAAAATAGTTGCGGGTGGTGCACTCTCACGTGCAACCGCCCGGAAGGGCGACTCCGGCGTGTTCACGTCGGAGTCGTTGGCTCGGCCGATGCGCGGCCGTGATCTTCCGTGGAGCAGCCGACGCCGACGGGCGCCTCGCTCAGAGGGGAAACGGCATGATCCAGGCAGCCGACATCCGAGAATGGCGCAACCACGACGTCGTCGATCCGAAGGGGCACAGGATCGGCGCGCTCGAAGCGGTCTACGTGGACACCGCCACCGACGAACCGGCCGTTGCCACCGTCCGGACCGGACTGCCCACCCGGCAGCGCCTGGTCTTCGTCCCCCTCGACGAGACGACCCTCGGGCCGGGCTACCTCAAGGTCTCCTACGCCAAGAGCCTGGTCAAACAAGCTCCCTCGATCGGCACGGACGACATTCTGCCCGCCGAGCAGGAGGAAGAGATCTTCCACTACTACGGCATCGCCTACCAGCCGGGGGCCAACGGCGAGCGGCAACTCGCGCGCCGCTGAGACCGGCAGCCCGCTGATACGGCAGCCTGCTCGAAGGGACTCGAAGGGAGGTGCGCGGGCGATGGTGCTCTTCCTGCTGCTCGTCCTCGCCGCCGTCGTCCTGGGGATCATCGGCGTGGCGGCGGACGGCCTGGGCTACTTGCTGGTCATCGGCATCATGCTCCTGGCAGCCGATGTGATCGTTGCCGCCGTCGTCTGGACCCGGCGCGCCAGGCGGCGTCCCGTTCGCTGACCGGAGCCGGGGTGTTCCGGCATCCCGTTCGCTGAATGGAGCCGGGCCGTTCCGGTACCCCGTTCGCTGAGGAGCCGGGTTGTTCCGGTGAAGGGATCGGATCCCTTGGCCTCCGCTACGCCCTCCGATGCCCTCTCCGTTCCCCTACCGGGTCAGCCCCGCCTTCTCACACGCGCGCCGCAGTTCCGGGGTGCAGATCTGGTCGACGGTGTACACGCCGTCCTTGACGAGTGTCCGCTCGATGTTGTCGACCGTCACCGCGCTCGGAGTGAGCAGGACGGACGGGATGTCCTCGGTGGTGGAACTGTCGGTCGACGTGGTGGAGACATCGTCGAGACCCTCGCCGCGCGCCAGGGCGACCGCCATGGCGGCGGCCGTGTCGGCCTCCGCCGCGAACGGCTTGTACACCGTCATGTACTGCTCGCCCCTGATGATGCGCCGCACGGCCTCGATGTCGGCGTCCTGGCCGGTGATGGGAGGAAGCTTCCTGACGCCGGCGCTCTTGAAGGCGGCGACGGCGCCCGCGGCGATGGAGTCGTTGACCGCAAGGACGCCGTCGATCCGGTCGGGCCCGAGGGCCGCGATGGCCGCGGACATGTTGGTGTGGGCGTTGTCCTTGCTCCAGCCCAGGATGTCGTACGACCTGCTGATCGTCACCTTGCCTTTGATGACGGACAGGGTGCCCCGCTTGTACCACGCCGCGTTGGGGCTGGTCGGATCGCCGTTCAGCATCACGACGTTCTCGCCGTTCCCCCTGTCGCTCATGGCCTTCAGGAGTGCCTCACCCTGGAGCTTGCCGACCTGTCCGCCGTCGACAGTGACATAGCCCGAGATCGGGCCCTCGGCGAGCCGGTCGTAGGAGACGACCGGGATGTCCGCCTTGCGCGCTTCCTGGATCGAGGAGCGGACCGCCCTGGTGTCGGCGGCGTCGAGGATCAGGACCTCGACCCCCTTGGTGATCATGGACATCAGCTGTTCCCGCTGCCTCGCCGCGTCGTTCTCGGCGTTGGCGTACTCCATGGTGCAGCGGGGGCACAGCTCCTTGAGGCGCTGCTCGATGAGGGGCTTGTCGGAATGCTCCCAGCGGGGGACCGCCCGGCTCGGGAGCAGCAGACCGACGGTGAAGCCGTCCGTGTCCGCCACGTCGTCGCCGCCGCAGGCGGCCAGGGACAGCGTCATGAGCCCGGCGACGAGCGCCGCGACCAGATGCCGCGTACGGGTTCTCATGGTGCAGCCCCTTGTTCCGTCCCGGGCTCCTGTTCCGCCCCGGGCTCCGGGTCCGCGGGAGTCGGCTCGTGCTTCGGCACGACGATCTCGCTCCACACCTGCTTGCCGTCGGCCACCGGCATCGAACCGAAGGCCTCCGACATCGCCTCGACCAGGAGCAGGCCCCGACCGCCGGTCGACTCCCAGTCCACGGACACGGGCTTGGCGGGCGCGCGCGGCGAGGAGTCGGTCACGCAGACCCGGAGCCGGTCCCCGCGGAGCATCAGATCGACGCGGACCGGGCCCTGGGTGTGCACCAGGGCGTTGGTCACGAGTTCGGACACGACCAGCAGCACCGAGTCGGCCACGTCCTCGACCCGCCACTTGCGCAGCGTGCGCGCGGTGAAACGGCGGGCGTGCATGACGGCGTCGGGCAGCCGCCACACCGCCCAGCCGGCCCGGATCGGCCGGGTCTTCATCCCGTCGTAGCGCAGCAGCAACAGCGCCACGTCGTCCTCGCGACGGTCGACACCGCCGAGCAGTTCGTCGGCCATCCGCCCCGGATCAGCGGGATCGGCTGCGGCGAGCGCGTCGCGTGTGCGCCGCATGCCTTCGTCCAGAGGCAGGTCGGCCGCCTCGACCAAGCCGTCGGTGACCAGAGCGAGCACCGTGCCGGGGGTCAACGCGACGGTGGTCATGGGGAATTCGGCCTCCGCGAGGATGCCCAACGGGAGCCCGCCCTCGACCTGCACCTCCTCGGTCCTGCCGTCGGGATGGCGTATCAGCGGTGCGAGGTGCCCGGCCCGGACGAAGAGGGTGTTGCCCTCCTCCAGGTCCAGTTCGGCGTAGCAGCAGGTGGCGAAGAGATCGGTCTCCATGCCGACGAGGAGTCGGTTGGCGCGCGAGACGACCACGTCGGGCGGGTGGCCCTCGACCGCGTAGGCCCTGACTGCCGTACGCATCTGGCCCATGATCGTCGCGGCTCCGGCGCTGTGTCCCTGTACGTCTCCGATGACCAGCGCCACCCGGTCCTCGGACAGGGCGATGACGTCGTACCAGTCACCGCCCACCTGCAGCCCCCGCCGGGCGGGCAGATAGCGGGCGACGGCCGTCCCGCCGGGCAGCTCCGGGAGGCGCCGGGGCAGCAGACTGCGCTGCAGCATCGTCGCGAGCTCCTGCTCGGCGTCGTGCGCGTGCGCGCGGTTGAGGGCCTGTCCGACCAGCGCCGCGGTGGCGGTGAACAGGGACCGCTCCTCGGGGACGAAGTCGTGGGGCTCGTCCCAGCCGACCAGGCACACGCCCGCGACCCGGCCCTTGGCGGGCAGCGGCAGCACGGCCAGACCTCCGGCACCGATGCCCGCGAGTCCGGGTTCGAGGGTCGTGCCGGCGGACCACAGGTTCATCCGTCCGTCCCGCAGCGCCAGTTGCAGGGTGGGCAGGGCGCTGACCGGTGCGTCGGGCCACTCCGAACGCCACTCGGAACGCCATGTCTCCGGCCAGGCCGCGGGCTGGGGCGGGTCGAGCACGGTGACCATGAGCCGGTCGTCCCGCAACTCGGCGAGTGCCACCCGGTCGGCGCCCAGCGGCTCGCGCAGGGCGGTGACCACCACCCGGCCGACGTCACGGACCGTGGTCGCGTCGTCGAGCGCGGCGGTCAGCCACTGGATCCTGGACACGTCGTCGGCGCTCTGCCGCAGGACCGAGGTCGCCGTCACCACGCCCAGCACCTGCTCCGGACGCTCGTCGGTGCTCGCCACCACCCGGCAGGTCAGGCTCAGCCAGCGCATTCCACCGGTGGGGCGGCGGACACGGAACTCCAGCTCCCGGCGGCCGAACGCCTCCGTGGACGGTTCCAGTACCGAGATGAGCGCGTGCATGTCCTCCGGGAGCGCGTGCGCCAGCAGGGTGTCCACCTTGCCGTCGAAGTCGGCCGGTGTGATGCCGACCAGATCGAGCAGAGCCTCGTCCGCCTCGATCAGACCGGTGTCCGGCATCAGGACGAACGAGCCGACGCCCAGACTCCGCAGGGCGGGGCTCAGCAGCGACGTGGGCGCGGGGCGGTCGGCCTCGGTCCGGAGCATGGCTGCGATCGCGTCGGCGTACCGCTCCAGGAAGCGCCGCTGCTCGGCCTCGAAGCCGATCGGGGACGCTCCCACGACGACGAGGCAGCCCAGCCGCCTGCCCTCCGTCCCCAGGGGGAGGGCGGCGAGCGGTGCCTCTGTCGGCGGCGCCTGCGCCTGCTGCTCCTGCTCCTGTGCCTGCGGCGCCTGTGCCGACGACGGCGTCGGACCGCCCCCGGAAAGCCCGCCTCCGGAAACCCGGCCCTCGGAACGCCGGCCTTCGGAGTCCCGTCGCTGGGAGTCCCGGTCCTCCGAGCGGGTGGCGAGGTCCACGAGGTCCAGCCACAGCGGCCGGTCGGTGCGGAAGGCGTGCGCCGCAGGTGAGTCACCGGACAGGGGCAGCCGCTCCGGCGGCAGGTACTGCGACGTGGCACGCCCGGCCGTCTCCACCAGGCGGAGATCGCCGTTCCCGGCATCGGGGACATAGACCGCTGCCAACGCCACTCCGGCGAAGGTCAGGGGCCTGTCGCTCGCGGCTGCCTCCGGCAGAGGTGGCCGTGAACCGTTGTCGTCGGCGCCGGCCCGGGACTCCCGCGGCTCCGAGACTCCGGCCAGGGCGCGGCCGTCATGATGCATGTCCGCGACCTACCTCCGGTCCATGCGGCAGGTGCCGCTGGGTTGAGATCGGACGCCCACCTACCAGAATCGCATATCGGGACTAACACGACAGATCCAGCTGATCGCGGTCAGTGGCAGACCGCCTCACGGGCACCCCCACAGGCCCTGAGAAATCGTCTCGACGCCCGCCGTACAGCCGCTTTCGCGCGGTATCCCGCGCCCGTCGCCGACGGCCGGAGCCGAACCGCCGCGACCGACGGCCGGAGCCGGGCCGCTGCGTTCGCAGATCACCACGGCCGGTGCCACACTTACGACGTGTTCGACTTGCCACGCCGATCACACGCCAGCCCTTGACGCCACGAGGCACCCGGATCCCCTGACCGTCTCAGGCCGGGCGCACGCAACCGTGAGCGCCCCTCGTCACACGAGGTGAAGGACAAGGGAGGTCTTTCACATGAAGGCCTGCATCCGGGGCGCGGCCGTCGTCATGACCGTGATCTCGACGGTTGTCGCCCTTGGGGCCTGCGGGCAGGACGCCGAGGACGACTCCGACACCGGGAACACGCTGAGCATCGGCGTGCTGCTTCCGGACTCCACCACGGCCCGCTGGGAGACACAGGACCGGCCCCTGCTCCAGAAGAGGATCACGGAGCTGTGCGACGACTGCGCGGTCGAGAACGCCAATGCCAAGGGCGATGTGGCCATCCAGCAGGAACAGATGGACTCGATGCTCAGCAAGGGGGTCGACGCCATCGTCCTCGTGGCCGTGGACGCCAGATCGCTCCGCCCCGCCGTCAGGAAGGCGGACCAGGCGGGCGTCCCGGTCATCGCCTACGACCGCCTCGCCGAGGGCCCGATCGCGGGCTATGCCTCCTTCGACGGCGAGGAGGTCGGCAGACTCCAGGGCAGGGCGCTGCTGACAGCGATGGGCGACAGGGCGCCCGACGACCAGATCGTCATGATGAACGGTGATCCCACCGACCCCAACGCGGTGTCGTTCAAGAAGGGCGCACTGTCCGTGCTTCAGGGGCGGGTGAAGATCGGCAAGGCGTACGACACCACCCAGTGGAGGACGGAGACCGCGCACATGAACATGTCCGCCGCCATCTCGGCCCTCGGCGTCGACAACATCGACGGGGTCTACGCGGCCAACGACGGCCTCGCCGCCGGCTGTATCTCCTCCCTCAAGGCGAACAAGGTCGCCCCGCTGCCCCCGGTCACCGGGCAGGACGCCGAGCTCGGAGCCGTACGGCGCATCGTCGGCGGCGAGCAGTACATGACCGTCTACAAGCCCTTCGGACCCGAGGCTTCCGCCGGCGCCGCCATGGCCGTGGCCGCGGCCCGCGACGAAAGCCTCGACCGGGTCGCCAAGAGCGAGGTGACACCCCTGGGCGGGCACACGGTTCCGGCCGTCCTGCTCACCCCCGTGTCCGTGACGGTCGACACCATCAAGGACACCTTGGTGAAGGACGGCGCCTACACGGTCGAGCAGATCTGTACCCCCCAACTCGGGGCCGCCTGCGAAGAGGCCGGACTCACCTGACAAGCAGGTTCCGACCAGGTCCGGCCCGCCCCCGGGAAGGAGATGGTTTCCGTGCCGAGTCCCCCGTTGCTGGCACTGCACGGCGTATGCAAACGCTTCGGTGTCATCGAGGTCCTCGACGACATCGAGCTGGAGATCCACGCCGGGCAGGTCGTCGCTCTGCTGGGCGACAACGGGGCGGGCAAGTCCACCCTGGTCAAGGTGATCTCCGGGGTCTCCCCCGCGGACCAGGGCTCCATCGAGTGGGAGGGCCGGGCGGTCCACATCAGGCGTCCCCACGACGCCCGGGACCTGGGCATCGCCGCCGTCTACCAGGACCTCGCGCTGTGCGGAAACCTCGACGTCGTCGGCAATCTGTTCCTCGGGCAGGAGATCCGCAGGCTCGGGTTCCTCGACGAGGTGGAGATGGAACGCCGCACCAGAAGCCTGCTCGACCGTCTGACCCGGGGCATCCCCGATCTGCGCGCCCCCGTCGTCTCGCTGTCCAGCGGTCAGCGGCAGACGGTCGCCATCGCTCGTTCGCTGCTCGGCGACCCGCGGGTGCTCCTCCTGGACGAGCCGACCGCGGCGCTGGGATTCGAGCAGACCGGCGAGGTACTGGACCTCGTCGACCAGTTGCGTGACCGTGGACTTGGCGTCCTGCTCATCAGCCACAACATGGGTGACATCAAGGCTCTCGCGGACCGGGCGGCCGTCCTGCGACTGGGCCGCAACAACGGCTTCTTCGACGTGAACACCGCATCCCAGGAACAGATCATCTCCTCCATCACCGGCGCCACGGAGAACGTGCCCCGCCGGACGGCCTCCCAGGAGGCGGGATGGTGAAAGGGACGCGCGACACCGCGGACAGCACACGGTCCGGACCCACCGCACCGGGAGCCGGGGCCGGCCGGCCGCACCGCGGGCGGGCCGTCGCCCGTGCCGCGGAGAAGGGGGTCGCGGCCTTCCGGCGCAAGCTGCGCGTCGGCGAACTGGGCTCGCTCCCCGTCGTCCTCGTCCTCGCCGCGGTCTGGATCACCTTTCAGTCGCTCAACTCGAACTTCCTCTCCCCACGGAACCTGTCCAACCTCAGCGTGGACATCGTGGGTACGGGTCTGATCGCGGTCGGCATCGTCTTCGTACTGCTGCTCGGTGAACTCGACCTGTCGGTCGGCTCGATCAGCGGTCTCGCGGCGGCGGCCTTCGCCGTGCTGAACGTCAACCACGGTGTGCCGGAATGGCTCGCCGTCATCATCGCGGTGCTCGCGGGAACCCTGGCGGGAACCGTCCAGGGCTTCTCCGTGGCCAGAACCCGGGTGCCGGCGTTCGTCGTCACCCTCGCCGGACTGCTCACCTGGAACGGCCTCATGCTCTACATCCTCGGGACCAGCGGCACCGTCAACCTCGACGAGAACGGACTCGTCGCCAAGCTGACCAGCTACTACTTCACCAACGACGCCGCGGCCTACGGTCTGGCGACGGGCGCGGCGGGCGTGGTCTTCCTGGTGTCCTACCAGGACGTGCGGCGACGCAAGGCCGTCGGCATGCCGCACCGCTCGCTCCGGGGGATCACGGTGCGCACGGGAGTGGTCGCGGTGGTCGCGTTCACCGCCGCGTATCTGCTCAACCGTTTCCAGGGGCTGCCGCTCGCGCTCCTGATCTTCCTCGTGATGGTGGCCGGCCTCGACCTCGTGCTCCGCCGCACGCACTACGGGCGGCAGGTCTACGCACTGGGCGGCAGCGTGGAGGCGGCCCGGCGCGCCAGCCTCAGCGTGACGCGGGTGCAGACCGCGGTGCTCGCGGTCTCGGGCACCATGGCCGCGATCGGCGGCCTGTTCCTGGCCTCGCGCATCACGTCGGTGAGCCAGGGTTCGGGCTCGGGCGTCCTGCTGGTCAACGCCATCGCGGCGGCCGTCATCGGCGGCACCAGCCTGTTCGGCGGACGCGGTACCACCTGGTCCGCGGTGCTCGGCATGCTGATCATCCAGTCGATCGCCTCGGGAATGGCGATCACCGACACCCCCACGGCCGTCCAGTTCATCATCACGGGCGGAGTACTCTTCGCCGCGGTGCTCATCGACTCACTGTCGCGACGCTCCCAGCAGGCCCGCGGACGGGCTTGACGCTCCCGTACGCATCCGCCGCGACCGGCTGGAAGACCGTCCGGGCGGTATCTATCTGAAACGTCAAGTAATGGCCATAGGTTGCTCGGTTGCGTACACCAACTGTCCCTCCAGCACCTACTCTCGCCCCAAGTCCATTCGACGATGAACAGGCGAGCTGAGGGCAATGGAGCCACTTCGTCCCACGGATCCGGAGCACTTGGGACCGTACCGTCCTGTCGCGCGACTCGGCGCCGGAGGGATGGGGGAGGTCTTCCTCGCCCGGGACGATCAGCAGCGGACCGTGGCCGTCAAAGTCATCCGGCCGGAGCTGGCCGCGAACAGGGACTTCCGAATCCGGTTCCGGCGCGAGGTGGACGCTGCGCGGGCAGTGAGCGGCAGGTACACGGCCACCGTCGTGGACGCCGACCCGGACGGCCCCGTCCCCTGGCTCGCCACCGCGCACATCCTCGGTCCGACGCTGGCCGACGCGGTCGAGGAACACGGGCCGCTGCCACCGAAGTCGGTGCTCGCCCTCGGGGCCGGCCTCGCCGAGGCGCTGATCGCCGTGCACTCCGCGGGGCTGGTTCACCGCGATCTCAAACCGTCCAATGTGCTGCTCTCCGCCGAGGGCCCCCGGGTCATCGACTTCGGCATCGTCCGAGCCACCGACGGCTACGAACTCACCCTGTCCGGTGTGCTGCTGGGCTCCCCGCGGTACATGTGCCCCGAGCACGCCACGGGTGACCCGATGGGCCCGGAGGGGGACGTGTTCTGTCTCGGCTCGGTCCTCGCCTTCGCCGCCACCGGGAACGCGCCCTTCGACGGTTCGTCGGCGGCCACCCTGCTGTACCAAGTGGTGCACGGTACACCGGATCTGACGGGTGTTCCGGATCCGCTGGACACCATCATCGAGCTCTGTCTCGACAAGTCCCCGACGGCCCGGCCCACTCCGGACCGGGTGTCGGCGGCGTGCGCACCCGGTGGCGCCGACGCGCTGGACTGGGAGGGCTGGCTGCCGGAACCCGTGGCCGCCCGGATCAGTCAGCAGGCCGCCGACCTCATGGACCTGGACCTCGGGCCCGGATCGAGTGCGGACGTCGTCGAGCGGGAGCCCGCCCGCGCCCCCACCGGCCGCACGGCCGCCGCCGGTGTCCGCAGCGACCCGCGCGTGGCCGTTCAGCAACTCGTCACCGAGCGCCCGAGCTCCAGCCGTGTCGTCTTTCCCCATGCCCCGACGCCCAGCCCGCCGCCCGAGAAGTCGTCGCCCGACCCGGTCCCCCACCGCTCACGGCGACGGGCCCGGCCGCGCCCCTCCCGCCGTACGGTCCTCGCCGCCGCCGCGCTCGGCGTCGTCACCCTTGGTTCCGGCGTCGCCGCACTCCTCGGTGAGCCGAAGGACCGGACCGAGCCGGCCCCGAAGCCGGCCGGTCCGGCGCCGAAGCCGCTGTGGGTCTACCAGGGTGACGCGCTCGTCAAGGCACCGGCGACCTTCTACAAGGACACGGCCCTGCTGAAGTCGCAGTCGGGCGCGTTGTTCTGCCTCGGCCTCGCCGACGGCACCCGCCCCCGGTGGACCTACCGGGGCGTCAGCCAGTCACCCACCCCGCCGCTCCTCGTCTCGGGCGACGTCGTCGCTCTCGGCACCGGCGCGACCGTGTTGGGCGTCGACCCGGTCACGGGCATCGAGCGGTTCTCCCTGGACTTCGGCGAGGACTTCCGGTTCGACACGCTGCTCGGCGGGTTCAGCGACCAGAGGGTCACCATCTCGGGTCTGCGGTTCAGCCGCCCGGACGGATCGCAGGGGTCGGCCACCTCCACGAACGTCGTCCTCAACACGGATCTGCGGGCGCGCCGGGCCAATGTCATCCCCATCAGCGAGGAGGACATCGGCCTCGATCTCAAGCCCGTCATGGCAGCCAGCCGCTTCGTCTACATGGACGGGCTGCACCGGCTCACGGCCCGTGGCACCGCGAGCCGTGGGAACGTGCTGTGGCGCCGGCCCCTGAACTCCGACTCCGACGCCCGGTCGGCCCCGGTGGTGCTCGGCGGAACCGTCTTCGCCGTCGACAGCGAACTCATCGCCGTGGACCTGGAGTCCGGTGCGGTGCGCTGGCGGGTCAAGGAGGAGAAGGGCGGATTCGCCTCCGTCGCCGCCGCGGCCGGCACGGTGTACTGCACCACCAGGAACCCGCACGGCGTCCAGGCGTTCGACGCCGCCGACGGCACCCGGCGCTGGTTCCGCAGGACCCCTCGGCTCGATCTGGGCAACGCCCTCGTCGCGGGCGGCGGCTCGGTGTTCGTCACGGCCGCCCGCAACAGGGACGGGTTCTACGCGATCGACGCCCAACAGGGCGAGCTGCTCTGGAACTTCACAGACGGCCAGGACGCCGGCATCAACGACTGGCAACTCGCCTGCGACAGCAACGGCCCGCTGATCGCCCAGCACTTCAACAAGGTGTACGCCCTCCCGATACCCCGGGTCTGAAAACCCCGGGACCGGGCCCGTGATGCAATGGGGCCACTGAACAGATCTTGGGGCGGAGTGGGCGTGTTGAGCAACGGTGGGCCCGGCGCGGAAGGTTTCCAGCCGCTGGAGGACGGCGATCCGCGGATCGTGGGCGGCTACCGGCTGGTGGCGCGGCTCGGGTCCGGCGGTATGGGGCGGGTCTATCTCTCACACACGCCGGGCGGACGGGCCGTCGCCGTCAAGGTGATCCGGCCCGAGCTGGCCGAGAACGCCGAGTTCCGCAAACGGTTCCAGGCCGAGGTGGCGGCCGCGAGCCGGGTGCACGGGCTCTATACGGCCCCGGTCGTGGACAGCGACACCGAAGGCTCCGTCCCGTGGTGCGCGACCGCCTATGTGCCGGGTCCGTCCCTCGCCGACGCGATACGCGACCACGGGCCACTGCCGGTCGACACCGTGCTGCGGCTGATCGCCGGTGTCGCGGAGGCGCTGCAGGCGGTGCATCGCGAGGGCATCGTGCACCGCGACCTCAAGCCGTCGAACGTGCTGCTCGCCGACGACGGCCCACGCGTCATCGACTTCGGTGTCGCACGGGCGGCCGACGCCACCTCGGTGACGCAGAGCGGCATGGCTCTCGGCACGGTCGCCTACATGGCCCCGGAACAGGCGCTCGGCGGCGAGGCCGCCCCCTCGGCCGACGTGTTCGCGCTGGGGCAGACCGCCGTGTTCGCCTCGACGGGCAGCGGCGCCTTCGGGGACGGGGACGCGCACGCGGTGCTCTACCGGGTGGTGCACGAACAGCCCGACCTCGGCCAAGTGCCCGAGGAGATACGGGAGTTGGTGGCGCGGTGTCTGCGCAAGCCCGCCGCCGAGCGGCCTTCCGTCGAGGAGGTCATCCGCTCTGTCCAGACGATCCAGGCGCATCGCGGTGACGAGGCCCGGTACACATCGGGGGCATGGCTGCCGGGCAAGCTGGCGGCGGGCATAGCGGCTCGTGCCGAAGGAGCCCATCAGGCCCACGCCCAGGCTCAGGCAGAGGCGGCTCCGAACTCTCAAGGTTCCGGCGGATTCGGGGCCCCAGGTTCTGGCGGTTTCGGGACCGCGGACTCCGAAGGCTTCGGGACCGCGGGCTCAGGCGGCGGCTTCGGCCCCGCCGGCTCCGGCGGTTTCAGCCCCGCGGCGGCCTACTCCCCCACCTCGCCGTCCCACGCGGCCCAGTCCCATGCCGCGCAGTCCCACGCCGCGCTGCCCGGACCGTTTGTGATGGGGAGTCCGGCCGCACCGGGTGCGTACACACCGACTCCTTAGCCCCAACCGCAGGAGCCGGCCGCCGCGCAGACCTCCCCGGTCAGCACGGACGGCGCGGGCCGCGGGGCCCGGCCCTGGGTGCTGTCGGCGGCCGCAGTCGTGCTCGTCGCCGGTGGGGCGGCCGCCGCGCTGCTGCTCGTCCAGGGGGAAGGCGACAAGGACGACACCGGGTCCGCGGAGGTGGCCGCGTCGCAGTCGGCTCCGAAAGCCGAGAAGTCCCCGTCGGCGTCCGGCTCCCCGTCCACCAAGGCGTCGAAGAAGCCGAAGCCCGACAAGTCCGTGCTGCCGTCCGGCCCTTCGGGGCCCGCGACACCCACACAGGCTCCGAACCCGGCTCCCCCGGCCGCGTCCAGCGAGCCCGCGGCGCCCAAGGCCCCTGCCCCGGTGACGTACTCCGCGATCCGGATGACCGCGAGCCACGACCTGTATCTGGCGGACACCCCGGTGCGCCCCAAGGCGGACACCGGCAGCTCGGACGAGGATCTGACCTACGCCGTCTACTCCTCGGGCGCGGTCCTCGCCCCCGGCACCACCTCCGGCAGCTCCCTCGCCCTGCTGCCGGCGGGGCGGCAGGGAGGCGTGGAGGCGTGCAAGGGCGCGACCGGCTACAAGAGTTACATCTGGATCAAGGACCTGACCGCCGGCCAGCAGATGTGCGTCCTCAGCGGAACGGGACACGTGGGGCTGGTGACGTACCAGGGTTCGTCAGGCACGACGTACGCCACCTTGGACGTGAAGGTGTGGCGCGACGCTGTCTAGGAGTCGAATCTCCGGCCCCGTCCCGGCAGTTACTGGTCCCTGAGCGGCCTGGTCCCTACAACTCCTGGTCCCCGAAGGGGAGCGCGTCCAGGTCCCCGTCGAACTCCCCGACGTTCGGGAGCATCAGCTCCAGGGCTTCCGACGGCTCGTCCTTGCGGCTGTCCGGGCCCAGGAGTGCCTGCTCGGTCCAGATGCATTTTCCGGTCGCGGTGTAGCGCGTGCCCCAGCGCCGGGAGAGTGCCGTGATCAGCTGCAGGCCGCGCCCGCCCTCGTCGGTGTCCGTCGCCCGGCGGATGCGGGGCATCGTCAGGCTGCCGTCGAAGACCTCGCAGACCAGCTCGTCGTCGTGCAGGAGGCGCAGGCTGACGGGGCCCTTGGCATGGCGTACGACGTTGCCGACCAGTTCGCTGGCCAGGAGTTCCGTGGTCGGTGTCAGGCTGTCGAGGCCCCAGGCGGAGAGCTGCTCACGGACGTGGCGGCGGGCCTGGCCTGCCGCCCTGGGGTCCTCGGGCAGCGACCAGGAGGCCATCCTCTCCACGGGCAGGGCGTGCAGCCGGGCGACGAGGAGCGCCGCGTCGTCGGCGGCCTGGTGCTCGGCGGGGAGAAGACCGGCCGTGAGGGTGTCGCAGAGACGTTCCAGACGATCGCGCTCCCCGTCCGGGTCCACGTCTGTGATGTGTGCCGCGCGCAGCAGCCCGGCCAGGTCCGCCATGCCCTCGTCGATCTCGCGCGTGGACGACTCCACGAGACCGTCGGTGTAGAGCACGAGCAGGCTGCCCTCCGGCACCGCCAACTCGACCGTCTCGAAGGGTGGTTCGGCCGCGCCCAGCGGAGGGTCGGGGGCCAGTTCCGGAAAGTGGACCCTGCCGTCGGGGTGGACCACGGCCGGCGGGGGATGGCCTGCCCGGGTGATGGAGCAGATCTGCGTGGTCGAGTCGTACAGCGCGTACAGGCAGGTGACGTACGACTCCTCGCCCATGCCGCCGACGATGTCGTTCAGATGGCTCATGATCTCGTCGGGCGGCAGTTCCAGGTCGGCGAGGGTGTGGACCGCCGTGCGCAGGCGGCCCATCGTCGCCGCCTCCGGCAGGCCGTGGCCCATCACGTCGCCGACCACCAGGGCCACCTGGCCGCCCGAGAGCGGGATGATGTCGTACCAGTCGCCCCCCACGTCCATGCCCTGTCCCGCGGGGAGGTAGCGGGCCGCCGCCGTGCAGGCCGACGGGGTGGGCAGGTCCCGGGGGAGCAGGCTGCGCTGGAGTTCGCGGGATCGGTCGTGTTCGGCGTCGTAGAGCCTCGCCCGTTCCAGGGCCTGGGCGACCAGGGCGCTGATGGTGGTCAGCAGGGTGCGTTCGTCGTCGGTGAGGCGGCGCGGGCGGTCGAAGGCCACGACACAGACACCGAAGGTGACGCCGGACGCCGTCAGCGGCAGGAACGCCCACGCCTGTTTGCCCGCGCGCCCGGGCAGATCGGCCTGTCCCGGTGAACGCGCGACGAGTTCTTCGACGGAGGACAGGAAGAGCGGCGTGTCGGACGTGATCGCGTCCCAGCCCGGGTCGCCGGACATCCGCGGGCGGCGGTCGACGCTCGCGAGGAAGCCGTCCGGATAGCCGACCGCTCCCACGGTGTGCAGCAACTCGCCCTCGACCGTCTGCACCAACAGTCCGGCGGCGGCGAACGGCGGCAGCACCCGCGGGGCGAGGGCGTCCACCACGTCCCGCGAGGTCGTCGCCTTCGCGAGCGCGGCCGTCAGCTCGGCTATCTGGGCGGCGCGTTCGGACGCGACCCGCTCGGCGGCCTGACGCTCCTCCTCGTGCCGCCGCCTCTCGGTGACGTCGGTGAAGTAGAGGGTGCGGCCGTCGGGACCGGGGACCAGCCGCAGATGGTAGCGGCGGTCGCCCTCCGGTATGTGTACGTCGAAGCTGGCGGGCTTGTCCTCCGCCGCGGCCTTGCGAAAGCGGCTCTCCATGCCGGACACCCGCTGCGCGGTGGGCAGTTCCCACAGGACACGCCCGAACAGCTCCTCCTCGGAGAGGCCCAGCGTGCGTTCCGCCTCCAGGTTGGCGAAGGTGATCCGCCACTCGTCGTCGAACGCCAGGAAGCCGTCGCTCATATGGCGCAGGGCGCGGCTGAGTGCGTCACGGGCGGACCGGGATTCGTTGCTCTCCCAGCCCACGCCGATCATCCGGAGGGGTTCGCCGTGTTCGTCGTACGTCGCCCGGCCGCGGGCCTGGGTCCAGCCGTACGTGCCGTCCAGGCCTCGGACGCGGTACTCCGCCTCGTACACCGTGTGGTCGCGGATCGCCCGCTGCGCGGCGCCCAGCGTCGGGGCGAGGTCGTCGGGGTGGACGATCCTCATCCAGTTCTCGATCTTGCCGGTGAAATCGGCCGGTCTGGTGCCGTAGAGCTCCAGGGCCGCCTCGTCCCAGATCAGGTCGCCGGTGCGGATGTCCCAGTCCCAGGAGCCGACGCTGACCTCCTTGAGGGCCTGCCGGAGGCGCTCGCCGCTGAGTTCGGTCTGCGCGGGCCCGGCCGGCGGGGTCGCCTGCGCCATGCGTTCCTCGGTCCAGGCGATCACGGCGCGCAGGAAGTCCCACTGCTCCGGGGTGGGTTCGCCCCCCGCACCCATGACGACGGAGAGGGCACCGATGGTGCGGTCCCCGCTGGACAGCGGGGCGGCCGCCAGCCCGCTTCCCGGCCAGGTGCCCTCCACCGGCAGGGCCTGTCCGGTCGGTGTCCGCGGCGCCCAGACGCCGCTGCCCTGGTGCAGGGCGCGGGCGGGGGCCAGGGGGCCCTCCTGGTCGATGATCTCCCAGGCCCGCGTGAGGACCGGCGGGAGACCGGCGGCGGACACCAGCCGCAGGGCGGACATGGGGCCGCGAAGGTGGATCATCCCTCCCAGCGCACCGAGCTCGCCCACCGCGTGCTGGAGCGCCAACCGGAAGATCTCGCTCTCCGCGACACCTGGTTCCACCGTGCTGAGCAGAGCCAGCCGTGCGTTCATACGATAAATTTTACCGTTCTGGCCTCACTGAATGCGGGCCTTCGCAGGAATCACACCTTCGCCTCCACCCTCCCTTACCTGGTCTTCAACACCTGTGGCTTCAGGCCGAGTTGCCTGTCGTGACGATGGCCGGTCCGACACTCCCGCACCCCGTGTAACACCCCTTCGTCTCGGGCAGTCCTCCGATCACGGCGACACACGAGGAGCGGCATGGACATCGGCGTCTTCATCCCCATCGGCAACAACGGCTGGCTCATATCGAAGAGCTCGCCGCAGTACCTGCCGAGCTTCGAGCTGAACAAGACCGTGGTGCAGAGGGCCGAGGCGCACGGGTTCGATTTCGCCCTGTCGATGATCAAGCTCAAGGGCTTCGGTGGCGAGACCGGGTTCTGGGATCACAACCTGGAGTCCTTCACCTTGATGGCCGGCCTGGCCGCCGTCACCGAACGGATCAAGTTGTACGCCTCCACACCGATCCTCGCACTGCCACCGGCAATCGTCGCGCGGATGGCCGTGACGGTCGACTCGATCGCCCCCGGCCGCTTCGGCGTCAACATCGTCACGGGCTGGGCGCCCGGGGAGTACGCGCAGATGGGCCTGTGGCCCGGCGACGAGCACTTCGGCAACCGCTACGCCCGCGCGGTCGAGTACGTCACCGTGATGAAGGAGCTGTGGAGTGAGGGTGTCAGCAACTTCAAGGGCGAGTTCTACGAGATGGATGACTGCGTGCTGTCACCGCGGCCGGCGAACGGGCACATCGACATCGTCGCCGCGGGCCAGAGCAGCACGGGAATGAGGTTCGCCGCCGAGCACGCCGAGTACAACTTCATCCTGGGCAGCGGTGTGAACACTCCCCTCGCGCTCTCGGACACCACGGCCGCGCTCGTGGACATGGCACGCGGGACCGCCCGTGACGTCGGGGCGCTCTCCCTCTTCATGGTCATCGCGGACGAGACCGACGAGGCCGCCCGGGCGAAGTGGCAGGACTACCACGACAACGCCGACCTCGAAGCGCTGGCGTACATGGCGGGTGAATCGGCCACGGACACGGCCGCCGACGGCTCCTCGACCGCCCGGACCATCTCGCTGCCCGAGGGGGCCGTGAACTTCAACATGGGCACGCTCGTCGGCTCGTACGAGACCGTCGCGAGGATGCTCGACGAGGTCGCCGGGGTCGCCGGCACCAAGGGGATCATGCTGGTCTTCGACGATTTCCTCGAAGGCATCGAGACCTTCGGTACGCGCGTCCAGCCGCTGATGAAGTGCCGCTCGGACAGGCCGACCGCGGCCTGAGGGCGAGGAGTGAGCCAGACCACAACAAAAACGGTGCCGTATCGATAGCGGCAGGGCTACTCTGGTGATTGAGGTGAACGAAACAGTTTCGTTCAGGGCTCCGCGCATGTCCCCGGCGAGGACGCCGCCCATCGCCCCTCCCCATGGAGAACGCCTGCCATGACCTCCGTACTCATCGTGAACGACCAGTCCCTGCAGCGGCTCGGTCTGCGGATGCTCCTGGCCGCGGAGCCCGACCTGACCGTCGTCGGCGAAGCGGCGACCGGAGCCGAGGCAGTCCGTCTCAGCGCCGGACTCCGCCCCGACGTCGTCCTGTTGGACAGCGGCGTCGCCGACACGGACGGCGTCGCGACCATCCGCCGTATCGCCCACCCCTCCCTCCTCCCGCTGGTTTCGGAACTCGCCGGAGCCGGTGGGCAGCGCCCGCGCGTGCTCGTCCTGACACCTGCCGGTCGGGAGAGAAGCGCCTACGCCGCCCTGCGCGCCGGAGCGGCCGGATTCCTTCTCCAGGACGCCACTCCCGACGAACTGACCGCGGCCATCCGTATCGTGGCCGCGGGAGACGCCGTGATCACTCCAGGCCTGACCCGCACGCTCATCGAGACGGTCCGCCAGCAGCGCCCCGTCCGCCCGCTCGACGGGCAGGTCGGCCTCGGCACCCTCACCGGGCGCGAACGCGACGTCCTCACCGCCGTCGCGTCCGGCTGGTCCAACGCCGAGATCGCCGAGCGCCTGTCGATCGCCCCGACCACCGTGAAGACCCACGTCAGCAACATCCTCGCCAAGATCGGCGCCCACGCCCGCGTCCAGGCGGTGGTCTTCGCCTACGAGTCCGGCCTGGTGCGACCGGCGGCCTGACACCGATCGGGACGCGCCCGTCGGCCGCGATCACCGGTGGGCGCGCGCTGATCCCGAAATCTGGCGGACCGTAGCCGCCTGCCACCCGACCGTCACGATTCCGGACGCCCGGGCCCTTACAGGCGCCGTTACCCTCGTCGGATTCACACGGAGTTCCCCGCCCGGGTGCAGGCCGAGGCGATCGTGGCGCATTCTTGCTGTGTCAGCCACTCGGCGGCGCACGGACGAGGTAGGGCCGATGACTGGGAGAGCCGAGCACGACACCCGGACGCCCGGACGCCTGGCCGCGCTGCTGACCGGGATCACGGCGGAGGCGATCGGCGCGGCCGACGCCTTCGCGGGAGGCGTGTACCTGCGGTCCAGCACACCCGGGCTGCTGCGGCTGGCCGTGCTCTCGGGGCTGCCCGGGCCGCTGTTCCGCCCCTGGTGGCGCCTGCACGTCGACCGTCGGTTCCCCGTCGCTGACGCCTACCGGCTGGGCGTCCAGGTGGTGCTCCCGGACGCCACGGAGACGATGCGCCGCTACCCCCAGTTCGCGGCGGGCCTGCCGTTCCAGTTCGGGTCCGTGTACGTGCCCGTGGTCGGAGGGTCGACGGTCTACGGCGTACTGACCCTCCTGCGCCCCTCGACGTCGGACGCCACCACGGTGCTGCCCGACCGTGACCGCATGGCTCAACTGGCCGAGGATCTGGGCGCGGCGCTGCGGAGCCTGGAGGACGGCGACGGGTCTCCGGTCGCCTGGGACGACGAACCGCTGTGCGTACGGCCACCGGCGGCCGGGCCCCCTGCCGCGCCCATCGGGCGTTTCACCTGGGATCCGGCAACGGATGTCGTGACCGCCGACAACCGTCTCCGTGCCCTGCTCGGGGTGGCGCCGGGAGCGTCCGCCGACACCCCCCAGGCGCTCGCGGACGCCGTGGCCGCCGCCGACTCCCATCAGATCCTGGCCGCCCTGCGGGAGACGGCCGCGGGCAGACCGCCGCCGCTGCCCCTGCACGTGCACGCCGTCGACGGCACCCTTCGGCTGCTGGAGCTCTGGACCCCGCACGACACGTCCGTACCGCCCGGAGGGCACCCCGTCCGCGGCATCGTGCTCGATCCGGACATCGGCTCGGCGGCCGACAAGGCGGCCGACCTACTCCCGGAGGGCGTGTTCTGCCTCGACCGGCTGGGCCTGATCGTCTACGCGAATCCGCGGGCGGCGGAGCTCCTGGGCCGGCCACGGTCCGAGCTTCTGGGCCGCATCCTGTGGGAGGCGGTGCCATGGATGGACAGGCCCGCCTACGAGGACCACCTTCGGGAAGCCCTGCTGTCACCGCATCCGGTGCACTGCCACGTCGTACGGCCGCTCCAGGACGAGGACAAACCCCTCGCGGATCCCCAGGGAGGTGACTGGTTCTCGCTCTCCGTCTTTCCGGGTCCCGACATCCTGACCTGCAAGCTCGTTCCGGCCAACCGTATGGCGGACCCGCCTCCCGAACCGGCGCCGCAACCCGGGACAAACGCACCGGCCGACGCGCCCCTGGCCGACGGATCCCCGGCCGCGGTCACCTCGATGGCCCCGCTGTACCGCCCGATCATCCTCGCGATCGCGCTGACCGAGGCGGTCACCGCCCACCAGGTGTCCGCGGTCGTGATGCAGGAACTGCTGCCGGCCTTCGGCGGCCGTCGGCTCGCCATCTACCTGCTGCAGGACCGGCATCTGTATCTGGCCTGGGAATCGGGCTTCCCGAAGGGATTCCTCGCGCCGTTCGACGGGGTCCGTCTGGACACCCGGCTGCCCGGCGTGGAGACCCTCACCACCGGTAAGCCGCTCTTCTTCGAGTCGATGCACCAGCTCACAGCCGCCTATCCCGGCATCCCGCTCGACGCCACGGAGGGCGCCCGCGCCTTCCTGCCCCTCATCGCCTCCGGGCGCCCCGTCGGCTCGTGCATCCTGGGCTTCGACCGTCCCCGCGACTTCAGCACCGAGGAACGTACGGTGCTCACCGCCCTCGCCGGGCTGATCGCCCACGCCATGGAGAAGGCACACCGCTACGACACCGAGGCCGCGCTCGCCCGCGGGCTCCAGCAGGCGCTCCTCCCCCGGCGCCTGTCCGGCCACCCGCGGGTGGAGACCGTCGGGCGCTATCTGGCGGGCACCCAGGGAATGGACGTGGGAGGCGACTGGTACGACGTGGTCGAGTCCGGGGACGGTCTGGCGCTGGTCATCGGCGACGTCCAGGGACACGGCGTCCAGGCCGCCGCCACCATGGGTCAACTGCGCAGTGCCGTAAGGGCGTTCGCGCTCGGCGACCATCCGCCCGACGAGGTCCTCAGCGGCACCAACCGGCTCCTGATCGACCTCGATCCCGGCCTGTTCGCCAGTTGCTGCTACATCCGGCTGGACCCCATCACCGGTCTGGCCCGGGTCGCCCGCGCCGGCCATCCGCCGCCGATCCTGCGCTACCCGGACGGCCGTACGCACGTCCTGGACATCCCCGGCGGCGTCGTGCTCGGCGTCGACCAGCACGCCCAGTACCCGGTGACGGAGTTGCAGCTGGAGCCCGGCGCCATCCTCGCGCTCTACACGGACGGTCTGGTCGAACGGCCCGGCGTCGACATCGACGAGGGCATCACCGCTCTGCGGGTGGCCCTGGCCCGGGCCGGTTCCCCCGCTACCCGCCCCGGCGGCCGTTCACTGGCCGCCGTCGCGGACCGCCTCACCGCCAAGGCCCGGCACGTCGCCGACCGCCCCGACGACATAGCGCTGCTGCTGACGGCACGCCGCCCAAGGGGGCGCCACCGCTGAGCGACAGCGCTCCGTGCGGCGCTCGCCGTACGGGGCTCAACCGCGCGGTGGAGGAATCGGGCGCCCGAGACGCACGGGGACGCCCGGCGAGTAGAGCACGCTCACCGGTTCACCCATCGGCGCCGGCAGCCCGGCCGACTCCACCAGGTTCTCCTCGCACTCGACCAGCGTCGCCCGGTGCAGCGGCCAGCGCGGATGGTCGTTCGGCAGAAAGCCCGCGTCGCCGAAGAACGGGTTGTGCATGCCCCACCGGGCGGTCAGGAAGTGCTCAAGACCCGTCGGCTCGGTTATGCGCTCCCCGGGCCTGATGACGAGGCGGCTGTACGCCCCACGCGGTCCCGGCACGCGCCTCGCGCTGGTGTAGTCGACGGTGTCCTCACCGGTCCGCACGGACATACGGGACCACACGTACGGCAGCCGGAACGCGAGCCGCCCCATGACCACCGGCACGAGCCGGGAGGCGTCCATGGAGCGGAAGACCACACCGCGTCGGCCGTGCGCGTCCACCGAGTACAGGCGCACGTTGGTCTCCGGGAAGGAGCCGAGGTAGGGCACTCCCGGCAGGCGCAGCCAGCCCACCTTGTGCATCCGGAACGCGACCAGCCCCACGAAGGTGACTCCGTCAACGGTGTCGGGAACGGTGCCGTCCGGCAGCAGCCCCGCCACGTCCGCCGGATCGACGGCCCAGTGCACGAAGGTGAGGTCCAGCCACTGCTGGGTGAGCAGGGGGCGACGGAGTGCGACCGGGGCGTCGGGCGTGATCGGTTCCGGCACGGACGAGGTGATCGACACGAGCGAAAGCATCGCAGGCCCCTGTCCGGGGCACGGCGAGAACGCGTGCGGTGTGACGCGTCTGGCACCGGTGCACCCCGGTGCCGTCGTCCCAGGCCCCACCGTCGTACGTCGGCCCCGGACGGGTCCCGGGGCCGCGGCGGGGGTCAGACATCGGTGGGCAGGCCGCTCACCTCCGCGATGCCGCGCAGCTCCTCGTCCTGGCGGTGTCGTTCGCCGATGAAGTCGGCGATCTCCTGGCACCTGGCCGGATCGGCCGCGGTGCCGGAGTCCGTGACGACCCTGACGGGTCCGACCTCGTCGGTCTCGATCTCGACGATCTGGTTGTCCAGCCGTCCCGTGACGGCGACGGCCACGACGAGGGACGCCTCGTCGCGGACCTCCTGCGAGACGCCGGCGCCGTCCTCGCCCTCGAGACTCAACTCGATCGGCCCAGCCCGTTGCTCCTGCATCGCCTCCAGCACTGGCTCGACCATGCGGAGCAGCAACGCGTAGTCCGACGGCGCCATCCGCACGCGCAACAGGTCGAGATAGAGGTCCACTGGCCGGTCTTCGGGCGGAAACTCTGATTCGCTCATGGGACTCGACTTCCCCGATGTGGCCAACATGATCGCATCTGGGACCAAAATGGTGGATCTCCGCGCCCACCGCCACTCGGGAACCGGCTCGTGCCCGGTCTACGCGCCGCGACGGACCCGGGCGGCCTTACGCGCCTCGGCCGTCTGCCGGGCCTCGGCGGACCGGCGGGACTCGCCACCGGCACGTCCCGGACGGGTGCCCATGCCGCGGAACGGCGTACCGCCGCGCTGGGGGCGCTCCGTGACCGGCGCACTTCCGTTGACGGGGATCCCGGAGGGCGCCTGAGCACCGGTGATGCGGCTCAGCTCGGCCTCTCCCGAGCGGACCTGGATGATCTGCGGCCTGATGCGGGCGTCGGACATCAGGCGCGTCATGTCGCGGCGCTGATTGGGCAGAACGAGCGTGACGACGCTGCCGGACTCCCCGGCGCGGGCCGTACGTCCTCCACGGTGCAGGTAGTCCTTGTGGTCGGCGGGCGGGTCCACGTTGACGACGAGGTCGAGGTCGTCGATGTGGATGCCTCGGGCCGCGACGTTGGTCGCCACCAGCACCGTGACCTGGCCGTCCTTGAACTGGGCCAGCGTGCGGGTGCGCTGGGGCTGCGACTTGCCGCCGTGCAGCGCCGCGGCCTTCACCCCGCTGCCCAGCAGGTGCCGGGTGAACTGGTCCACGGCGTGCTTGGTGTCCAGGAACATCAGCACCCGCCCGTCTCGGGCGGCGATCTCCGTGGCGGTGGCGTGCTTGTCGGCCCCGTGCACGTACAGCACGTGGTGCTCCATCGTGGTGACCGTGCCCGCCGAAGGGTCGACCGAGTGGACCACCGGGTCGTGGAGATAGCGCCGGACCAGGAGGTCGATGTTGCGGTCCAGGGTGGCCGAGAACAGCATCCGCTGGCCGTCGGGCCGTACCTGGTCGAGCAGCTCCGTGACCTGGGGCATGAAGCCCATGTCTGCCATCTGGTCGGCCTCGTCCAGCACGGTGATCTCCACCCGGTCCAGGCGGCAGTCCTTGCGCTCGACGAGATCCATGAGACGGCCCGGGGTCGCGACGACGACCTCGGCACCGGCCCTCAGCGCCCCGGCCTGCCGGCCGATCGACATACCGCCGACGACGGTGGCCAGCCGCAGCTTCAGCGGCCGGGCGTACGGGGTCAGCGCGTCGGTGACCTGCTGGGCCAGCTCACGGGTGGGAACGAGGATCATCGCGAGCGGCTTCCGGGGCTCGGCACGCCGCCCGGCCAGGCGCACGAGGAGTGCCAGGCCGAAGGCGAGCGTCTTGCCGGAGCCGGTGCGCCCGCGACCGAGGACGTCACGGCCCGCGAGGGAGTTGGGCAGCGTGGCGGCCTGGATCGGGAACGGCTCGGTCACACCGAGGCGGTTGAGAGTCTCCAGCAACTCGGCGGGCAGGCCCAGTTCACCGAAGGTCGTGACCGCGGGGAGGCCCGGGGTGACGGTGGTCGGCGGTGTGAACTCTCCCTGCGGCGCGGCGGGCCGGCGCCCATTGCCACCCGACCGGGTGACGGGCCGCCCCTGGCTCTGCGGACGGGCACGGCCGCCCCGGCCGGAGCCGCCGAAGCCGTCCTTGCGGCCCTTGGAATAACCATCGTTCGTGCGAGCTGAACGGTTCATGAAGAACCTTCCTCGATAGGGCACGTATCGAGGAATTCTCGGCGGACACAAGCCGAACGAATTGCAAGAACGAGCCGGGTGCGAGACCGGAAAATGATCCGGCCGCAGCGATGTGACACAAGAAGGAGGCCCGGTCGGGGACCCCTGGAAAAATCAGCAAGCTGGGGCCCCACCGCGAGGTGGGACCCCAGCTGCCTTGTGCGATTCGACGTCAGGCAGGCGTGATGTTCTCCGCCTGCGGGCCCTTCTGACCCTGGGTGATGTCGAAGTTCACCTTCTGGCCCTCCTGGAGCTCACGAAAGCCCTGGGTGGCGATGTTCGAGTAGTGGGCGAAGACGTCGGGGCCGCCGCCCTCCTGCTCGATGAAGCCGAAGCCCTTTTCCGAGTTGAACCACTTGACGGTTCCAGTAGCCATGTCATTTCCCCTTCGGGGCAGTACCCGGGGGTCCGCACTGTGTGAACCCCTGCGTCGCCGCAATGAACCCGTCCGGAAAGAGCGCCGGAAATACAAAAGCGCCCGGCGATATGTAATCATCCGAGCCACTTGAAGTGTGCGGGAACTACAATTGCAACTGGATCAAGAGTATCACGACACACCCACACGGCAACGGCTGACCCGCCCTTCCGTAGTTCAGGGGCCGGGCCCCGGGTCCGGCTTCACGGCGTCGGTGATTCCGGCGCGGGCGGCTTCGAGCTGGGCGGCGAAGGCGACACCGAGGAAGAGCGCGATCCCGGTGAGGTTCGCCCACAGCAGCAGCGCGACGAACGCGGTGAGCGGTCCGTACACGGCACCGAAGGACCCGCTGCTGGCGACGTAGAACGCCAGCAGCCAGGTGGCCGCGACCCACAGCACCAGATGGACCGCCGAGCCGAAGGCGAGCCACGTGTAGCCCGGCTGGTCCCTGCGGGGAGCCCAGCGGAAGATCACCGCCGAGGCGACCCAGACGAACACCACGCCCAGCGGCACCTGGAGCGGCCCCCACCAGTCGAGGTTGTCGCGCGACCAGCCGAGGGCCTGGACCACCGACTCCCCCACCGCGTCGCCGGCGACCAGGACGAGGAAGCCGAGGACCATCGGCATGCCCGCTGCGAGGGCGAGCAGCAGGGACCGGCCGTACTTGGCCAGGACCGGACGGTCGCGCTCGATCCCGTAGATCCGGTTGGCGCCCCTTTCGACCTGGCCCATGGCCGAGGCCAGGTTGAGTATCGCGAAGGCCAGGCCCAGCCACATCGCCAGGGCGCTCCAGATCCCTGAGCCGGCGCTGCGCTCGGTCTCGGCAAGGGCATCCTCGACCAGGTCGGCGCTGGCGCCCGGCACGATCCGGCCGAGGGTGAGTTCGATGATCCGGCCGACGCTCTCGGTGTGGACGGTGGTGGCGACGCCCACCAGGGCGATCGTGAAGGGCACCATGCCCAGGACCACTTGGAACGCGAGGGAACGTGCGCTGGTGAAGCCGTCGGCGTAGCGGAAGCGGGAGAACGCGTCCAGCAGCAGGCTACGGCCCCCGTAGCGCCGCAGCGCGGTGAGCGCCTCGTCACCGGACAGCTCCTCCCCGATCATGTCCCGCGTCTGCGGGACGTGCCCAGCGGTGCCCATCGCTCACGTCTCCTCGTTCTGTGAAATTCGGTGAATCCTTTTCCGGGTCGGGAATGATTCGTCCCTTCGGGGGAAGCCCGCCGAATTCTCGACCCACCCGTGTTTGGACGGGCTTTCCCCGGTCAGCCGTAATAGTAGAGCGCAACGTCGAGCAGTGAGGACGTGATCCACAGTGGCCAAGAACCAGAAGGCACGAGCCAAGACGGAGCAGGCCAAGGGCAAGGCCAAGGAGGCTGCCGGCCGCGCCGTCGGCAACGAGCGCCTGACCGCCGAGGGCCGGGCAGAGCAGTCCAAGGGTGACGCCCGCCAGGCCAAGGAAAAGACGAAGGACATATTCCGGCACTGATGGTGATCATCAATTCCGCAGGGCCCGCTGCGCGCTTGCGGCGGGCCCGCCTGCTTTCAGGTCTTTTCAGGCGAAGGAGCGAAGAATGTGCGGGGAGCACCGGACGCACCCGATCGACACGGTGACGGTCCCCGGCCGGTCCCGTTCACCGGGACCGCGCAGTCCGGCCGAGGTGCGCGAGGCGGTCAGGCACGCCTTCGAAGGCGCACGACGATCCCGTAGGCGCGCCACTGTGGCCGGTGACGAGGCCGTCGGCGACGCCCTGCTCGTCGCTTCGGAACTCACCACCAACGCGATGCTGCACGGCGGCGGTGTCACCCAGTTCGAGGTGACGCTGGACGACTGGGACGTACGTCTGTCGGTGAGCGACCGCAGCCAGGAACTGCCGACATCGGCACGGCACATCGATGAGCGGGGATTCATGCGGGTCGGGGGCCACGGCTGGCCGATCGTCTGCCACCTCGCCCGGGACATCACGATCTCGGAGCTCGACGCCGGAGGAAAGCGCATCACCGCCGTCGTACCGCTCTCGCCCCGGTAGGAACCGGGCACCGCCCCCCCCAGTGAGTGGCAAGAGGGCCCCTCGGTTCACGCGGAGAGTGCCTGCCGGGTCTGGCGTGGTGTGCCCGCCGCAGGTGGTGCGCCCGGCACCGCGGGCCGCACCGGGTAGGTGGTCTTCGCCGGGTCCACGACCGGGTCCCCCAGCACGATCCGGCCCGCCGCCTGCAGAGCGTCGCACTCGTCGGTGGGCAGGGCCACATGGCTGACACCCAGCCCGGCGCCGGAACTGAGGGGCTGCCAGTATCCGTACCGGCGACGGCCGTTGGCGTGCACGGTCAGCCAGACGGGAACGCGCTGCTCCGTGATGAGACGCAGAACCTCGGCACCGCCGGGGCCGAGCGGAGCGGGTGTGCGCGGGAGGGCTCGGAGCATCATCAGCGGTCTCCGTCCAGGACGCGCGGCACGGCTCGGTGGTGGGGGGTGGGCGTCATGTACGGGCGGCCTTTCGTCGGTCGGGTGCGATCGCGCATCGCCGGGACGATGACGTTCTCGCTGCTCCGCATTGTTGCGGAGGGCACTGACAACGCGGCCGGAGCGGCTCCGGAGCACCCTCCGAAGCCGCTCGTCCGGCCCCTCGTGACCGACGGGTGTCCCGGTTGCGGACTCCCACTCCTCGGTTTCAAGCCCGCGCCCCGCGTTTTCAAGCCCCGCGTGTCACGGCGGTGAGCGCGTTCCGACGGTGATCGAACCGTCCGAGTCCGCTTCGGGCTGTTCGCTCGCCGTGGTGCCTTCAGCGGATCCTGGCGCCGTACACGTGGGTGACCGTCATCGTCATGAGCACTCTACGGTCGGTGACCATCGCCGACCGGTATTCGTCCCAGTCCGAGTGCTCACCGGCGGCGCGCCGGTAGTAGTCCACCAGCGCCTCGACCTCCGGGCCGTGGGGGTCGGTTCCCGGCCCGGTGAGGGTCACGGTGCCCTCGGCTGTCGCCCACGACCAGCCGTCGGGGCCGGTGACCTCCAGTGCCGCTCGCGGATCCCTGCGCAGGTTCGCCGTCTTGGCTCGTCCCTCGGTCATCGAAACGTGGAGAACATCGGCCTCCCGGTCGTAGAACGGCATGACGGGCGACAGCTGGGGGCGGCCGTCCGACTTGATCGTCGCGAGAACGCCGAGCCGGCTCTCCGCGAGCAGCGTGCGTGGGTCGAATGGTGTGGCGGTCATGTCCAGGGCCAAGTCGCGAACGCGGTCCGGCTATTCCCGGGAGGGCGAGACCGACGGTCGGTCATGACCGCGATCCTGAGGGCTTGCGGAACTGCTCGATCATCGCCGTGTAGCCGTCACCTCCGCGTCCGTCGGCCAGGGCCCGGTCTGCCAGGTCCTGGATGAACCTGGGCAGGTCGGCGTTGACACCGCGGGACTCGCTCTCCTGGGCGAGGTGCTCCATCGCGGCCCGGTGGGTGTCGAGGGTCGCGTCGAGGGCCGGGTACGTACCCTCGGCGATCTGCTGCGCGTAGCCGGGCAGCCAGTCGGTCACGATCCCGATCCCCTGCCTCACGAGCGGGACGAAACCAGCGGGGTCCACCCCCGCCGCCCCGAGCAGCGCGGCACCATGCAGGAACCCGTTCAGGACGCCCCACATCAGGCCCAGCACGGCCATGTCGTGCAGCGCCGACAGGGTGTGGTCGCCGCCCAGGTACGTCGTTGCCTCGGCCAGGCTCCTCAGCGCGGGTTCGTGCAGGTCGAAGGCCGCCCTGGGCCCGCTGTAGAGGATGATGGCGTCCGCCGTGCCGATGCCCGGAGGGACGGCCAGGATCACGCCGTCGAGGTAGGCACTGCCGTGCCGCGCCGCCCACTCGGCCGTCTCACGGGCCTGCGCCGAGGTGCCCGAGGTCAGGTTCACCAGGGTCCGGCCGTCGAGGAGCTCGCCGACCGGATCGAGGAGCTTGTGCGCGGTGTCGTAGTCCGAGAGGCAGACGACCGCGAGCGGGCTCGCCGCGACGGCGTCGGCGATCGAGTCCGCGAGTGTCGCGCCCTGTGCGATCAGTGGTTCGGCCTTGGCCGCCGTGCGGTTCCACACGGTTGTGGGGTGCCCGTCGCGCAGGAACGCTCCGGCCAGTGCCTGGCCCATCAGCCCCAGTCCGATGACCGTCACGGGCGTGCGGTCGGCATCGCGATTCTGTGTCATGCGTTCCCCCTGAGTGGGTCGGTGGTCATGGCAGAATCGTCAACGTTCACACCGGTATGAAGGTCAAGGGGGAATCGGCGTGCTGATCGGGGAGTTGAGCCGGCGGACCGGGATCCGCACGCATCAGCTGCGCTACTACGAAGCGCAGGGGCTGCTGGAGCCCGACCGCGGCACCAGCGGCTACCGCGAGTACTCGGACGACGCCGTCCTGACCGTGGCCCAGATCAGGAGGCTGCTCGAAGCCGGACTGTCGACCGAGGAGATCCGGTACCTGCAGCCCTGCGTCACCGGTACGGCCCCCGATCTCGAACCCTGTCCGGAGCTCCTGGACACCCTTCGGGCGCGCCTGAAGGGGCTGGACGAACACATCGACACCCTCACGCGCTCCCGCCAGGTCCTCCACGACTACATCGACGCCACCGAGCGGCATGTGACTCAGGAATTTCAGGCGTGATCGCGCTCCGCCGGACAGGTCGGGCCCGCTCGACGCGGTGGGGGCGCCCTGGTGGCAAGATGGGCCCCCAGTGGAGCCGCGAGGGCGCTTCGACCACGTAATCGGGTGACACATGACGGACGAGCCGGGCGAGGTCTGGGAGCGGTTCGCCGTCGCCCTGGCGGAGATGGCGCGGGATCTGCTGGCCCAGGACTCGGCGCAGGGCACCTTGGACCGCATCGTGGAGCATGCGACGGTTCTGATCAACGGATGCGACGACGCCGGCATTCTCACCGTGCGGCGGGGTGAGGTGCACGCACTGGCGGCGACGAGCGATCTCGTGCGCCGCGCGGACCGGATCCAGCAGGACCTGCGGGAAGGCCCCTGCTTCGACGCCGTGACCGACCGCCAACAGGTCTACACGATCCAGGACCTGCGCCAACCTCATGATCGCTGGCCCCGCTTCGCCCCCGAGCTGAACAAGCTGGGCATGGGAAGCGCGATGGGCTTTCTCCTCTTCACCGAGGACGACGATCTCGGCGCCCTCAACGTGTACTCCCGGCAGCCGGGCACCTTCGACGAGGCCGCACAGCGCGCCGGCTGGATCCTCGCCTCGCACGCTGCCGTGGCCTTCTCCGCGGCCCGTACGCATCAGCAGCTCGGCCATGCCCTGGAGACCCGGCACGAGATCGGCGAGGCCATGGGCATCCTCATGGAACGCCACGGACTGACCGAGGACACGGCCTTCAAGGTACTCAAGAAGGCATCGCAGGACCGGAACATCAAACTGCGCGAGATCGCCCGTCTGATCTGCGAGACCGGCGAGAAGCCGAGCTGACCTCCCTCGGCCGGAACGGGTCCGCCGTGCCGGCAGGGGCTGGCGGCCCCCACCGGCAAGCGCGTACAGCGCGTCAAGTGGTGGCGCAGGTGGAGCCGTTGAGCCCGAACGCGGTCGGGGCGGTGTCGGTGGCGCCCTTGCTGCCGGTGAAACCGACGGTGACCGAGCCGACGGCGGGGATGGTGGAGGTGTAGGAGGCGGGGGTGACGCTCACCGCGCCGCCGTTCTGGGTGGGGGTCCCGCCCCACATGTTGGTGACGGTCTGACCGTTGGCGAAGGCGAAGGCGAGCGTCCAGCCGCTGATGGCGGTGGTGCCCGTGTTGCGGATGGTGATCTCACCCTGGAAACCGCCCGGCCACTCGCCGACGACGCGGTAACCGACCGAGCAGCCCACACCGGGGGTACTGCCGCCTTCGTCGGTGGTGACGTTCACCGTGGCCGAGCGGGCCGAACGGTTCCCGGCCGCGTCTCGGGCGTAGACGACGAAGGTGTACGTCGTGTCGGCGGTCAGGCCTGTCACGGCGACGGTGTTGGTGGTGGAGGCGGCGACCGTGGTCTCGGAGCCGCCGCTGACGCGGACCACGTCGTAGCCGGTGACGCCGACGTTGTCCGTTGCGGCGGGCCACGCGAGGGTGAGGGAGGTGGCCGTCACCGCGGAGGCGGTCGGGGTTCCGGGGGCGGTCGGGGCCTGGGTGTCCCCCGGATCGCCGCCGCCGAAGACGGTCGCTTCGCGGGAGGTCTGGGCGATTCCGTTGGCGCCGTTGAAGATGCGCTGGCCCCAGGAGCTGAGCCGGCTGGGGTCGAAGCCGATCGACAGGTCGAGGATCGGGTCCGTGTTGCCGCTCCAGCTCCAGGCCAGATAGCCGAGCCTGAGCTGTTGGGCCGCCGCCATCATGGTGTCCTCGTCCGGGTCGCCCCACTGGTCGGGAGGCCCACCGAACTCACCGATGAGGATGGGGAGTCCGGCGTTGACGAAGGCGTTCAGGTAGTCGGTGATCTCCTGGGCGGTGTCGTACACGCTGTACATGTGGATCGAGAAGATCAGGTTGCCGGTGGTGTCGGCGTCGTACACGGACTGGGCGTTGGCCCGCATGACGCCCTGCCAGTCCTGGCCCCAGTTGGGCGCGTCCACCATGATCGTGTGCTCGAACCCGGCGTTGCGCAGCTTCTTGATCGCGGCGATCGTGGGGGCGGTCCAGCCGGCCGGGTCGGTGTTGCCCCAGGGCTCGTTGCCGATGTTGACGATGACGTAGTTCTCTTCACCGGCCAGTACGTCCTTGAGGCCGATCCAGTAGTCGGCCGCCTGGTCGAGCGTGCCGGCCGCGGCGTCCTCGCCGTATCCGGTGGTGTCGTGCACCTCCAGGACGCAGATGAGCCGGTTGGCCTTGCACTGGCTGACGATGCCGGCGACGTCAGCGGCACTGTTCCTGGTCCAGCGGTGACCGTTGGAGAGGACGACGCGGACGGTGTTGGCGCCGAGCGCCTTGACGTCGGCCAGCGACTGCGTCTCGCCCGGGTACCAGGTGTGGGCGTGGTTGACGCCCCGCATGATGAAGTCGTTCCCATTGCCCTCGGCCAGGCGGCCGTCGCTGATGTGAAGTCCGGTGGCGAGGGCACCGGGCGACGACTGGGCATGAGCCGTCGCCGGACCCAGGACACCGAGAGCGACAAGCCCCAGGAGGGTGACCAGTCGGGTCAGCAGGGCGGCGACGCGGCGCCTTCGCAGCACGCCTGGTGCCGCGCTTCTTGTCGTGTTTCGTGTCGTGCCTCGTGTCGTGCTTCTTGCTCTTCTCACTGCGACTCCAGAAAGTGAGCGCCAAGAAACCTGAGCATCAGAAGAAACGTGGGAGCGCTCCCATAGAGGCACTGCGGCAGGAACATGTCAAGGCATCGCGCATGCCCCGGCACATGAAAGGCCGGTATGCGGGTGCGAATTCGGCCGGGCCACCGGGACAACGTCCGGTGGCCCGGCCGACGAGTCGGTCGCGGGGGTCACCCCATGCGCAGCAGCGAGCACACCGCCGATTCCTCCATCGTGCGGAGCTTCCGCAGCAGGTCCGGGGTCGTGGTCTGGTTCACCTGAGTGGTGAGCGAGACGGTGAGGGAGCGTCGGCCGTCCGGTGTCGCGGCGATCAGCTGGGTGTAGCCGGGGGTGTTGCCGGTGTGCCCCAGCACCACTCCGCACCGGGTGGTGTAGCGGAAGATGCCGAGCCCCGCCTTGTTGCGGCCGGGCCCGGCCGGCTCGGAGGCGCCGTCCACCCAGCGGCGCTGTTCGTGCAGCGCGGCCGGGGAGGTCAGTGCGCCGCTCGCGTAGCCGCGGATGAAGCGGTTCATGTCCCGCGGTGTGGCGATGATCCCGCCCGAGGCCCACACTCCGGAGGCGCCGATCAACTCGCTGACGTCCAGCGGCGGGACCTCGCTGACGTCATAGCCGTGCATGAAGGGCCGCACCATCTCGTAACCCTGCGGGAGGCTGGTTTCGTGCAGGCCCAGGGGCCGGTAGACGATCTTGCGGAGCAGTGTCTCGTAGGGTTCGCCGGTCACCGCTTCGGCCATGAGGGCGACGGCGATGTTGTCCGAGTTCGAGTAGTGGTACTGGGAGCCCGGTCGGAACAGCAGGCGCTTGCCACGGACGAAGTCGAGCAGGCGTCGTGAGTCGAAGTGCCGTCGGGGGTCGGCCGCGAGCAGGCGCAGGAACTCCGGATCCCGGCTGTAGTCCGGCAGACCGCTGGTGTGCTGCAGCAACTGCCGCAGCGTCACCTTGGCCCAGGCCCGGGGCAGGCGTGGCAGTCGCGCCTTGATGGTGTCGTCCAGGTCCAGCGCGCCCTGCTGGACGAGATGCAGGGCCACCGCGCCGCTGTATGCCTTGCTCGCGCTGGCGGTCCGGGTGTGGTCGCCGGGTCCGATCGGGCGGCCGGTCGTCAGGTCTGCGACTCCGGCGCGCAGCACGCGACGCTTGTCGCCGTTCTGCAGGAGGACCACCACGCCCGGCGGGCCGCCCGGAGCGGCGACCAGCCTGTCGAGTTGTCGCTGCAGCTGGTCCGGGTGGTCGCGGGAACCGTCCCCTGGAGTGGCGGCGGCAGGGTGGAGCGTTCCGCTGCCGATCGAGACGGCGGCCAGCACGGTGACCAGGCACTGGCGCAGACGAGGGTTGCACTGAAGCGGCATCATCATTCCCGGGCAGACGGGGCAGGACACGCCCAGCATCGGCTCGCCCGCGACCCACCGCTCGCGCACCTGCTCCAAACAGCCGATCACGGCCCCGGGCAGTACTGCGCGGCGAGAACCTCGGCCGGAGTGGCGGGGAGACGACCGGGCTCGGCGGACGACCAGCGAGTACGAGCACGCCGTACGGCCTGTCGCTGGACCACCCGTCGCCGGACGGCCTGTCGCCGGACTACCTGTCGACGAACGACCCGTCCCTTCCCCGTCCATGCACCGGCCTCCGACACCGGTGTCTGTCGCCCCCCAAGCCCAAGTCGCTCGCCGGAAAGACCGAGTTGCTCATCTGGTCGACGGGGCCAGCGCTCCCGCCGCCCCGTCCGCGTCGCCCTGCCCTGCCTCGTAGCCCAGCCGTGCCGCTCGGCCGTCCAGGAGTTCCGTGCCCAGGGGCGTGAGGGTGTGGCGCATGGTGTTGCGTACGCGCAGGCTGTGAATCAGGCCCGCGTCACGCAGTACCGTCGCGTGTTCGCTGACGGACGCGGGCGAGATGGCCAGGCGGCGGGCGATCTCGTTGCCGGTCGGGTTCTCCACCTCCGCGATCGTGGCGAGGGTCGCCGCCCGGGTGCGGCCGAGGAGCCGGTCGAGTGCGCTCGCTCTCCCCACGGCACCGCCGGGCCGCAACGCGTCGATGCCGCGGTTCACGGGATACACCAGCACCGGGGAAAGGCAGCCGTCGCGCAGGGCGATGGGCCTCCCCCGGCAGAAGTACGAGGGAACGAGCCGCAGCCCGCGCCCCTGGAGGTGCACGTCCCGGTCCTCGGGATAGGACACCTGCAGGACCGGCGCACGCCATTGCACCGTGGGGTGCAGCCCGCTCAGCAGCCGGTCGGTCCCGCCGGCCAGGAACGCCTTGGCACGCTGGGCCCGTTCGGCGTCCACCGAGGCGCCGATCTGTGTCCAGTACGGCTGCAGCGCCTGCCGGTGATACGTGCGCAGGGCCGTGCCCAGACCACGTCTGGCCGCGGGCAGGCCCGCGGCGAGCGCGGCCGCCCACGAGGGCAGTCTGCGCTGCTGCCCGAGAGTCCCCACATCCGTCCGCAGGCGAACGTGCGAGGTGGACAGGATCGTGTCGACGGCCGCTTCGGGGTCGGTGGTCCCCTCGGCCGGTGTCAGGAAGTCGGGCGAGTACCCGCGCGGTGGAACGAGATGAAGCAGCGGCCGGGCGGCCGTGTCCATCGACGTCCTCACGTGCGTGCGCCATCGGCGCAGCGCGACATCGGTGTCCGGACCGCCGAGCACATGAAGGCTGAGCAGGGCTTCCCAAGCGGGATCCGGCCCGGTCGCCAGGCGAATCCGGCCGAGGTCCTCCGCGCTGAAATGGATACGCAGCATCAGCTTCCCCCCGAAAGGCTGCTACCCCAGGCGCCCCACTCTCGCGGATGAGCGCAGGACGCGATAGCTCCGATTTCGCCAGCCCTGGTCTTTCGGCGAGGGCCGAAACTGTTCCTGTGCGCTCCGGGAACCGGCCTAGTTTCAGGGCCAGTCACCACGGGGGAACGGCGACGGAAACCGCCGACGGTTTCCGTCGCCGCCCGTAGGCAAACGGAGGACTTCGTGACAACTGCACGTCGAATGGTCGGTTCCCTCGCGGTCGCGGCAGCTCTCGTCGCCGGGACCACCGCCCTGGCCACCGCTCCGGCGTCCGCCCAGGCCGACGCGTCCGCGCCCGCCCAGACCCAGCGCGCCGACTGGGACGGCAACATCTACCTCTACTACAGCGCGTCCAGCAACAGCTCGTGGAGCAAGTACGGCGGCTGGGTCAGCGACTTCGCCGGGCACACCTTCGCCGCAGGGGGTGAAGGCAGCGGCCAGCGCGTGAAGAACAACGTGAACCGCGCCTGGAACAACGACGCGAACTATGCCGCGCGGATCTACTACAACGAGAACTACAACGCGAGCGGCAGCGCTCCCTACGACGACTTCTACCCGGGCAACTCCCGGCAGCTCAACAGCGGTGTACGGAACAACAACGCCTCGATGAGCTGGTGGTACGTCGGCTGACATCGGGCTCGGGCCCGTCCGAGAGCTTCGGACGGGCCCTTCGTACGGGCTCTTTGTACGGCCGCACACAAGAGGGGGCATGACATGCGGGCGCGAACCGGGCAGCGCACACTGCGGATCGGGGCCGCGGTCGCCCTCTCCGCCGCCCTCGCGGGCTGTGCGGAGGGACAGGCTGCCGAGCCGAGGGCGACGGCCTCCGGTCCGCCTCCCGTGACCGGTGTGCCGACGATGCTCGGCGTCGGATCGCTGGTCCTGCCCATCGAGCCCTACCTGTTCACCGACCGGCAGGTCGCCCGGCTGTTCCGGGCGCGGGCCGTGCTCACCTCGTCCTGCATGAAGCGTTTCGGCCGCACCTGGCCCGTCCCCACCGAGACCGCGCCCGACACCGGCACGCTGAATCCGGCCAACACGGCCCACCGGTACGGGATCACGGATGCCCGGCTCGCCGCCCGGTACGGATATCACCCGGCCCCCGGCACGGCACCGAGCGGCACCAAGGGGAAGAGCGCGGGGCCCAAGCCCGGGCCGGAAGAGATGCTCCTCCTGACGGGCCTCCGCGACGACGGCACCCCTGCGGACAGGGACGCACGCGGGCGCGCCATTCCGGCCGGCGGATGCCAGGGCGAGGCCACGGCGGCCCTGTCGGACGACCCGGAGAAGATCGGCAACCGCGAGCTCGTCGGCACGATCAACATCGGCAGCTACAGCGACTCGCAGAAGGATCCACGGGTGGTGGAGGTCTTCCGCGCATGGTCGCGCTGTATGAAGCGGCACGGCCACCAGTACGCCGATCCGACCCAGGCGCCGGGCAAGGACCCCGAGTTCACAGGTCCGAAGGCCACCCCGTCCGAGATCGCCTTGGCCGGCACGGACGTACGGTGCAAACGTGAAACGAACGTCATCGGCGTCTGGTCCTCGGTCGACGCGGCGTACCAGCGGCGGGCGATGAGCGCGAAGCCCCGGGAACTCGCCGCGATCAAGCGGGACATCCGCAAGCAGGTGACCAACGCGGACCGGGTGCTGCGGACCGGCTGACGGCACGCGACCGGTCCTCATCCGGTCGCGGAGGCTCCCGTGATGCCCGCGTCGAAGGGAACGGACGTGTGCTGGTGGACGATCTGCCAGCGGTCGCCCGCCGCGCGGTAGCCGGTGGTCACCCGCGCCGTGGTGTCCAGCGACCCACCGCCGACCAGCGTGGCACGCATCCGTACGAGCGCGTGACTGAACGCGATGCTCTCGTCGACCCGTACGCGGAATTCGAGCACCTCGCGCTCCACCGGCCCGGCCAGCGTGGAGAACCACATCTCCTCGGCCTTGCGGAGGGCTTCGATCCCGCGCTGCTCCAGACCGCTCACGGGGTGGAACACCTCGACGTCCGGCGCGTAGCAGGCCATCGCCCGGTCGAAGTCCCGCTCGCGGCCGGCCGCGGTCAGTTCCGCGTCCAGGCGGCGGATCTCCCCCTCGGCGTCCTCGTCCTCCCAGAACGCGCGCACCTCCATGGCCCCGATGGTCGCCACGGGGTGCTTCGCCGCCACCTCGACGGCCTCCTCCAGGCTGTCGCACTCAAGGATGTCGTACCCGGCGACGTACTCCTTCGTCTCCGCGAACGGCCCGTCGCTGCACAGCACTTCGCCGTTCCGCACTCGCACGGTGACCGCTTCGGCGGGCAGGCGCAGACGGTGGCCGTGCAGCCGTACGCCGCGCTGGACGCCCTGCTCCTCGACCCAGGGTTCGACGGGGGCCATGCCGGAGGCGTCGGCGGTGTCGTCTCCGCAGACCAGCAGCATGTACTTCATGTTTCCTCCAGTGATTGACGAGGCCCCTGTGGGCCCCTGCACCCCATCGACGAACGGCGCCGTGCCGAATCGACACCTCGCCAGGATCTCTTGTCCAAAGGAGGTCAGGCTCCCTCGGCGGGTTCAGCGGTCCAGGTGATGTGAGGGGGTTCGACGCGGGCGCACAGGGGGCCGCCCTGTTCGTCGGTCAGGCCGAGGCGGGCCACCAGCAGGCCGTCGCGGGCGGCCGCGGCGAGTACCTCTTCGGGGACGACGTCGAGCATCAGCTTGGCGCGGCGGAACATGCTGAAGACGCCGGACTCGTCGACCGTGCCCCAGGACAGGTAGATGAACCGGCGGCCCAGCCGGTCCTGCACGTAGGGGCCTTTGACCTCGGTGCCGGTCGGTGAGGTGACCGCGGTGCACTCCAGGGTCCAGGTCGCGGACCTGGCGTCGCCCGGGTGCGGTTCGAGGAGTTCGGCCGGACGGTCACGGCGTTGGACGGCGACATGGATGTTGTCGTACGCCAGGACCTTGCCGTCGGCGGGGGCGGAGGCGGTACGGCCGGGCAGGTCGACGGCGTCGATTCGGATGCGCATACCTGCCATCATCGCGTTGCCGTCCAGGGCCGGATCAGCCCCTCCGTCGTTTGAGGAGTGGGGGTTCGGGGGCCGGCCCCCGAAAAGGGATGGGAACGGGTAGGGGCGGAGGGGGCGAAAGATGTGCGTTGAAAACCGCCGGCTGGTGGCGCACTCTTGGCGAACTGCCTCGACCGGCAGGCACAGAAGCTGGGCAGGCACAGAACGGGGAGGCGGAATGCGGCAGCCGGAGGACAGGCTCCTGGCGGAAGCCCTCGGCAGCATCAATCCCGGTGGGAAGTTCGCCTCCCGGTTCCTGAGGAACGACGTCGGCGAGTTCGACCGTGAGCTGCCGCTGGATTTCGACACCGCCCTCGAACGCGTCCGCACCCTGCTCTTCGGCATGTCCCACGGTGCGCATCCGGTGGTTCTCGAAGCGACGACGGACCGGGTGACCCTGCGGGTGCTCACCGGCGGCGGAGCCCTCGCCATGAACCCGGTGGTGATCACCGTGGACGTGACTCGTGGGAGCGGGTGGGCCACCCCGATCCATGTACGGGCCGTCGCGAAGGAAGGCCTGATCAAACAGCGGGCAGGCCGGAAGACGGCCGAGCGCGTCGTGGCGCTGCTGGACGGAACCGAACCGGGCGGCTGAGCCGTACGCACCGGTGCGCGCCCGGGCCGCAGCGGCGGGCCGGGCGCGAGGTGGGCGCGCGGCCGGTCACTTCACCGGCATCGCCAGGTACTGGTACTCCAGGAACTCGTCGATCCCGACCCGGCCGCCTTCCCTGCCCAGCCCCGACTGCTTGATGCCGCCGAAGGGCGCTGCCGGGTTGGACACGAGCCCCGTGTTGAGGCCGACCATGCCGACCTCCAGGCGCTCGCTGACCCGCAGCGACCGGTCAAGGCCCGCGGTGAAGACGTAGCCGACGAGCCCCCACGGGGTGTCGTTCGCCACGCGGATCACCTCGTCCTCGTCGTCGAAGGTGAGGATCGCCGCCACTGGCCCGAAGATCTCCGTGTCCATCAGCCGGCTGGCCGGGTCCACACCCGCCAGTACGGTCGGCGGGTAGAAGCGGCCGGGCCCGTCCGGAGTGGCGCCGCCGACCAGCACCCGGGCGCCTCGTCCGACGGCGTCGGCGACCAGTTCCTCGACCTTGGCGCGGCCCGCGTCGTCGATCAACGGGCCCACGTCCACGCCGTCGTGGGTGCCGGGGCCCACGACGAGCGCCCCCATGCGTTCGGCGAGCCGCACCGCGAACTCGTCCGCCACGGAGCTGTGCACGAAGAAGCGGTTGGCCGCCGTGCACGCCTCGCCCATGTTGCGCATCTTGGCGATCATCGCGCCGTCCACGGCGGCGTCGAGGTCGGCGTCGTCGAAGACGATGAACGGTGCGTTGCCGCCCAGCTCCATCGAGGCGCGTACGACGGTGTCCGCGCACTGGGCGAGCAGGATCCGCCCGACCTGCGTGGAGCCGGTGAAGGACAGCTTTCGGATGCGACCGCCCCTCAGGAGCGGCTCGACGACCTTGTCGGCCCGTGAGGTGGTGACGACGTTCAGCACGCCGTCCGGCAGACCCGCCTCCCGGAGGATCCCGGCCAGCGCGAGGCTGGTCAGCGGGGTCTGCGGGGCGGGCTTGAACACCATCGTGCAGCCCGCCGCGATCGCGGGCCCGATCTTGCGGGTGCCCATGGCCAGCGGGAAGTTCCACGGGGTGATCAGCAGACAGGGACCGACGGGGCGGCGCGTCAGCAGCATGCGGTTGCGGCCGTCGGGCAGCACGCCGTAGCCGCCGCCGTCGATGCGGACCGCCTCCTCGGAGAACCAGCGGAAGAACTCGGCCGCGTACGCCACTTCACCGCGGGCCTCGGCCAGCGGCTTGCCCATCTCGGAGGTCATCAGCAGGGCGAGCTCGTCGGTGCGGGAGAGGATGATCTCGTAGGCGCGGCGAAGGATCTCGCTGCGTGCGCGGGGCGCCGTACGGGCCCAGTCCTCCTGCGCCGCGACGGCGGCCTCCTCGGCGAGCCGGGCGTCCTCGGGCCCGGCGTCGGCGACCTGGCAGAGGATCTCGCCAGTCGCCGGGTCGTCCACGGGCATCGTGGCGCCGGCTTCGGCGTCCAGCCACTTGCCGCCGATGAACAGCTGCTTGGGTACGTCGTTCAGGATGCTCATGGTGTGTCTCCAGGCTGGTCGGCACGGGCGGGGGCGGCGGGGTCGAGCAGTTCCGCGAGATGTACCGCACGGGTTCCCCGGCCGCCCGCGAGCTGGTCGAGGTGGTCGATCTGGGTGGCGCAGCTGAAGCCGTCGGCCACCACGGTCGGTCTGCCGCCGGCCGCGGCCGCGTCGAGGTGCGGTCGGAGCGACAGGTCGGCGACGGCCATCGAGGTGCCGTAGTGCTGTTCCTCGAAGCCGAAGTTCCCGGCGAGGCCGCAGCAGCCCTCCGCCTCGGTCACCTCGGGTACCCCGAGGCGGGTCAGCAGATCGCGGGGGCGGCGGCTGCCGAAGGTCGCGTACTCGTGGCAGTGGGTCTGCAGCAGCACCGATTCCGGCAGCGGTGGCGGGCTCCAGTCGGGTGCGGCGAGGTCGGTCAACGCGCCGGTCAGGGTGTGGACACGTGCCGCGACACGCCGCGCGGCCTCGGTGCCGAGCAGCTCGGGCACGTCGCGTTTGAGCGCGGCGGCGCAGCTGGGCTCGGCCACGACGATCGGCAGTTCGCTGCCGGGCCCGCCGTCGAGCCGCGCCACGGTACGGGCCATGACCCGCCGCGCCACGGACAGTTGACCGGTGCTGACCCAGGTCAGCCCGCAGCACAGGCCGTCCCGCGCGGCGCTGGGTATCCCTGCGTCGGCGAGCACGCGTGCGGTGGCTCCGGCCACCTGGGGTCGGAAGGCGCGCGTGAAGCTGTCGACGAAGAGCAGTGCGGTCGGCTCGTCGGTGGCGGACGTGCGCAGGGCGGACCGCAGCGAGCGCCGGGAGGCGAAGGCGGGGATCGTACGTTTTCTGGTGACGCCGCCCGCACGCGCGAGCAGCCTGCCGACGGGCCCGCGGAGCAGCGCGTTCAGCGGTCTCGCCACCCGGGCGGCCAGGGCCGAGGTGAATGGCAGCCACCCCAGTGAGTAGTGGGAGCGGGGCCGGATCCGCCCCCGGTAGTGCTGGTGCAGGAACTCCGCCTTGTACGTGGCCATGTCGACGCCCACCGGGCAGTCGGTGGAGCACGCCTTGCAGGACAGACAGAGGTCGAGGGCGTCGCGGACGTCCGTCGAACGCCAGCCGTCGTGGACCGTCTCGCCGCGCAGCATCTCCTGGAGGGCTCGTGCCCGGCCCCGGGTGGAGTCGTTCTCGTCTCCGGTGGCGCGGTAGCTGGGGCACATCACGCCGCCCGCCGACGCGTCGGAGCGACAGCGGCCGATGCCGACACAGCGGCGGGCGGCACCCGCGAAGCCGTTCTCGTCGTGCGGGAAGGTGAAGAGCGTCGGGCGGCCGTCCGGTACCGGAGGGCCGTGCAGGGCCAGGTCGGCGTCGAGCGCGGCCGGTGCCACGATGACACCCGGGTTCAGCAGGCCTTCCGGGTCGAAGGCGCGCTTGAAGGCGGCGAACGCCCGGATCATCCGGTCGCTGTACATGACCTCCAGCAGCTCACCGCGCGCCCGGCCGTCGCCGTGTTCGCCCGAGAGCGTGCCACCGTGCCGGACCACCAGGGCGGCCGCCTCCTGGAGGAAGCGGCGGGCGGCGGCCCGGCCGGCGTCCGTGGCGAAGTCGAAGTCGACGCGGACATGGACGCAGCCCGCGCCGAAGTGCCCGTACAGCACGCCGGTCAGCTCGTGCGCGGCCAGCAGCGCGCGGAAGTCCCGCAGGTAGTCGGCCAGGTCCTCCGGGGCGACGGCCGCGTCCTCCCAGCCGGGCCAGGACTCCCCGCCGTCCAGCAGGCGGGCGGCCAGACCGGCGCCGTCCTCTCGGACCCGCCACAGGGACCGCCGCTCCCCGGGGCTCGCCACCAGCCGCCCGTCGGCCATCCGCCCGCGCGCCTTGAGGGTGTCGAGGAGTTCGGCCGCGCGGGCGGTGACCAACTCCTCCTCGTCGCCGTCGAGTTCGACGTACAGCCAGGCCCGTCCGCCGGGCAGCCCGGTGACGGAGTCCGTTCCCCGGCGGGCGCGCATGGTCGCGACGATGGCCTCGTCCATGCCCTCCACGGCGGTGGGCGACCAGCGCAGGATCTCCGGTACGTCTTCGGCCGCGTCCACGACGTCGTCGTAGCCGAGGGCCAGCAGAGCAGAGGCGGGAGCGGTCGCCACCAGGCGGACGGTCGCGGCGACGACGACCGCACAGGTGCCCTCGGTGCCGACCAGTGCGCGGGCCATGTCGAAGCCGTGCTCGGGCAGCAGGTGCTGGAGCTGGTAGCCGGAGACCTGGCGCGGGATCCGGCCGAGTTCGGTGCGGATGAGCGCCAACTGGTCCGCGACCAACTGCCTTACCTCGTCCGCGAGTTCGGCGACGCGCTCGACGGACGCGGTGTCCGCGGGATCGGCCGCGCGCAGCCCGCCGTGGTCGGCGATCGCGTGGACGCCGTCGGCGGTGACGATCTCCAGCGACTCGATGTGGCGGCCGGTCCGCCCGTGGCGTACGGACCGGTTGCCGCAGGCGTCGTTGCCGATCATCCCGCCGAGCGTGCACCGGCTGTGCGAGGACGGGTCGGGGCCGAAGGTGAGCCCGTGCTTCCCCGCGGCGGTCCGCAGTTCGTCGAGCACCACTCCGGCCTCGACCTTGGCGATACCGGCCGCGGTATCGATGTCCAGCACGCGGTTCATGTGGCGGGAGAAGTCCAGGACGACGCCCGGGCCGATCGCGTTGCCCGCCATGCTGGTGCCGCCACCGCGTGCCGTGACGGGGATGCCCAGTTCCCGGCAGGCGTTCAGTACGGCTGCGACGTCGGCGGCGGAGCGGGGGAAGGCCACGGCCCGTGGCGGCACCCGGTAGTTGGAGGCGTCGTACGCGTAGGCGGCGGTCCGGCCGCCCGTGTCGACCCGCATCCCCGGGGCGGTCCCGGCGAGCAGCCGCGACAGCGCCTCGGTGCCGTCGTCCGCCGACGCGCCGGGCCCACGAGGCGGCAGCGGCGCCGCCTCGTGGCCCGTGAGAGAGTCCGGACCAGCGCTCACGGCGCCGAGGTTCCGGTTTCCACGGCGGCGGACCAGGCCCGCAGCCCCTCGTCGATCGCCGTCTCGTCGACGACGAGCGCCGGGATCATCCGTACGACCTGGTTCCAGGCTCCGCACAACAGCAGGAGCAACCCCTCGTCCACCGCGGCCCGTTGCACACGTGCGGCCGTCGCGGAGTCGGGCTGCCCGTCCTCGGTGACGAACTCGGTGCCGAGCATCAGGCCGAGCCCTCGTACGTCCCCGATGCCGGGGGTGTTCGCGGCGACCGTCTCGAGACCGGCCCGCAGCCGGTCTCCCATCGCCTCGGCGTTCTCGACGAGCTTCTCGTCGCGTACGACGTCGAGGGTGGCGCAGGCCGCGGCGCAGGCGACGGCGTTGGCGCCGTAGGTGCCGCCCTGCGAGCCCGGCCAGGCCTTCTGCATCAGTTCCTCGGAGGCGGCGATGCCCGACAGCGGGAAGCCGCTGGCCAGCCCCTTGGCGGTGACCAGGATGTCCGGGGTGACGCCGAAGTGGTCGTGGCCCCAGAACCGGCCGGTGCGGCCCACTCCTGTCTGCACCTCGTCCAGGATCAGCAGGAAGCCGTGGCGGTCGGCCCGCTCGCGCAGTCCTTCGAGGAAGGCCCGGTTCGCGGGCACGTACCCGCCCTCGCCGAGGACCGGCTCGACGATGACGGCGGCCGTGTCGTCGGGCGAGGAGATCGTCTGGAGCGTGTAGTCGAGCTCCTGGAGGGCGAAGCGGGTGGCGGTCTCCTCGTCCCAGCCGTACCGGAAGGTCGTCGGGAAGGGGGTGACGACCACCCCGCTCATCAGCGGTGAGAAGCCGGAGCGGAAGCGGGTGCCGGAGGTGGTCATGGAGGCCGCGGCGACGGTCCGGCCGTGGAAGCCTCCGTGGCAGACCAGGACGTTCGGCCGGCCGGTGGCCTGCCGGGCCAGACGCAGCGCGGCCTCCACGGCCTCACTGCCGGAGTTCATGAAGAAGAGACTGTCCAGCCCCGCCGGCAGCACCTCGCCCAGCCTGTCGACCAACTTCCGCAGCGGCTGGTGCATGACCGTCGTGTACTGGCCGTGGATCAGCGTGCCGACCTGCTCCTGGGCGGCGGCCACAACCCTGGGGTGACAGTGGCCGGTGCTCGTGACGCCGATGCCGGCGGTGAAGTCGAGATAGCGGCGGCCGTCCTCCCCGTACAGGTGGACGCCCTCGCCCCGGACCGCCACCACGGGCGTGGCCTGGCGAAGGTGCGGCGACAGTGTGGTCATGTTCGTCTCCCGGCGCTGTGTCGGATGTCGCTCGGTCGTTTCTCGCGTTTCTCGCTCGGCGTCTTCAGCATTTCCAGGGAGCCGGACCGCCACAACGTCTGATCTGTCCGCTCCGGGCACGGCATTTGGACGATGTGTCAACCTCACGGGGCCGGGCACGTCGTCAACGACCGGGTCAACGGCCGTCGGACCGGCCTTGCGCAGGTGGCGGGTGCTTGTCAGAGTGGCCGGGCACGTATGGAGGCACCGTGAGTGAGGAACACCTGACCGCCGGACCGCGGCGCGTGAGCGAGCCGGAGGCCGTGACGGGCCGCCCCCTCACCGTGGGCGACGTGCTGGGTCTTCCCGTGCTGGCCGCGGGGCAGCCCCGGGTCGTCGCCGGCGAGTCCGGTCTCGACCGGCGGGTCCAGTGGGTGCACATCACCGAGCTCACGGATCCCGCTTCGTTCCTGAAGGGCGGGGAGCTCGTCCTCACCACCGGTATGCCGCTGCCGGAGCAGCCCGCCGAGGTGCGGCGGTACGTGGACGAACTCGCCGACATCGGAGCGGCGGCCCTGGTGATCGAACTGGTCCGCCGGTACCACCGCCCGCCCGAGGCGCTGGTGCACGCCTGCCGCAGCCGCGGTCTGCCGCTCGTCACCCTGTCCAAGGACGTCAACTTCCTTGAAGTCACCCAGGTCGTCCACGCGCTCATCGTCGGCAACCAGATGCACGCGATGCGCAGGACCCAGCAGATCCACGAGGCGTTCACCGCGCTGACGCTGCGCGGCGCCTCCCCCGAGGAGGTGGTCCGGGCGGCGGCGGAGACGAGCGGCCACACCGTCGTGCTGGAGAACCTGGTCCACCACGCGGTGATCTGCGAACCTTCGGGCCATTCCGTCGAGGAGGCGCTCACCGGGTGGGAGCGGCGTTCCCGGGCGACACCTAGCCGCGACCACACGGAGGTGCTCGGTCCTGAGGACTGGCTCGTGGCACCGGTGGAGTACCGGGGCGAACCGTGGGGCCGCGTCATCATGCTCCCCGCCCCGACCCGTACCCCCCGTACCCCGTCGTTCGGCCCCGAGGACGTGGCCGTGCTGGAACGGACGGCGATGACCCTGACCATCGCCCGTCTCATCCACGCCACGACCTGGGAGCGGAGCGCGCACCGCAACACGCTGCGGGACATCGCCGAGCAGCGCCACCGCTCCCCCGACGAGGCCCGGGCGCGCGCCGCCGCGCTGGGCCTGCCCACCGAGGAGTGCCGTTTCCTCGCCGTCCTGGTCGACACCCGTACGCACCCGGGCGGCGAGGAGCTGGAGACCCGGCTGGCCGAGGACCTGCGGACGGTGACCGTGCCCGCCCTCGTGGGCGAGCTGGCCCCCGGACGCGTGGGCGTGCTGCTGTCCCTGCGCCCCTCCGGGTCCTGGCGGCCCACGGTCGAACAGCTCGGCCGCACCGCGCTGAACCTGGACTCGGGGGCCGTCGTGAGCGTCGGTTCCGAGGTCACCGACCTCTCCCGCGCGGCCCGTTCCTTCCGCGAGGCGACACGAGTCGCGGAGGCGACCCTGCCGCACTCCTCGGACAAGCCCTTCCACGAGCTGTCCGACATCGGTCTGCGGCACCTCCTGTACGCGCTGCGCCAGGACCCACGTGTGCAGAGTTTCGCCGAGCGGCAGCTCGCCCAGCTCATCGACCACGACAGCCGGCACGGCACCAGCCTGCTGACGACGCTGCGCCACTACCTGGACGCCGCCGGCAACAAGACCACCGCCGCACGCCGGGGCGAGCTGTCCCGGCAGACGCTCTACCAACGGCTGCACACCATCGAGCGGATGCTCGACCTGGACCTCGAATCCGGCGAGCGCCGGACCGAACTGCACGTGGCTCTCATCGCGCTCGACGTGTCCCGGCTGGGCTGACGCCGCTTCAGGCGGCCACCGCGGCGCCCCGCTCTCCTCCCTCTCGGTGGATCGGCGCGTCCGAGCCGGTCAGCGGGACGCCCGTGCCGCCCCGCCGGGCCGCGACGATCTCCGCCGCGATGGACAGGGCCGTCTCCTCGGGCGTACGGGCGCCGAGGTCGAGCCCGATCGGCGAGCTGAGCCGGGCCAACTCCCCTTCCGTCAGGCCCACTTCACGCAGTCGGCGTTCACGGTCGTTGTGCGTGCGCCGCGATCCCATCGCGCCGACGAACGCGACCGGCGTTCGCAGGGCCTCCGTCAGCAGGGGCACGTCGAACTTGGCGTCGTGGGTGAGTACGCACAGGACCGTGCGGGAGTCGGTCGTGGTGCGCCGCAGGTAGCGGTGCGGCCAGTCGACGACGATGTCGTCGGCGTCCGGGAAGCGGGCCCGGGTGGCGAAGACGGGTCGGGCGTCGCAGACCGTCACGTGGTAGCCGAGGAACTTGCCGACCCGGACCAGCGCGGACGCGAAGTCGATCGCCCCGAAGACGATCATGCGGGGCGGCGGGACGCTCGACTCGACGAGCAGCGTGACACCGCCGGGGCAGTGCGATCCGTCCGCTGCCAGCTCGATCGTTCCGGTGCTGCCGTTGTCCAGCATGGCCCGGGCCTGCGCCGCCGCCGTCCGGTCCAGCTCGGGGTGACCGCCGAGCCCACCCTCGTACGACCCGTCGGGCCGTACGAGCAGGGCCTGGCCCAGGAGTTCGGCCGGGCCCCGGGCGACCCGGGCGAGGGCGGTCGGCTCGCCCTGGGCCGAGGCCGACAGCGCCGACCGGAACACCGTCCGGGCGGGCGCTGTCGCGCGCACCGGCGTGACCAGGATGTCGATGATCCCGCCGCAGGTCAGGCCGACCGCGAAGGCGTCCTCGTCGCTGTAGCCGAACCGTTCCAGGACGGTCCCGCCGTCTGCCAGCGCCTGTTGGCAGAGGTCGTACACCGCCCCTTCCACGCAGCCGCCGGACACCGAGCCGATGACCGTTCCGTCGCTGTCGACCGCGAGGGCGGCGCCGGGGCCGCGCGGGGCGCTGCCGCCGACGGCCACGACGGTGGCGACGGCGAAGTCCCGGCCCTCCTCCGCCCAGCCGTGCAACTCCTCGCTGATGTCAAGCATCCTCGCCTGCCATGAGGACGCGGTCGGGACGGATGGGCAGGTTCCGGTGGCGTACGCCGGTCGCGTGCCAGACCGCGTTGGCGATGGCGGCGGCCGCGCCCACGATGCCGACCTCGCCGATGCCCTTGATCCCGACGGGGTCGTCCGGGTCGGGGTCGTCCACCCAGTCCGCCTCGATGTGCGGTACGTCGGCGTGCGCGGCGACGTGGTAGCCGGCGAGGTCGGCGCCGTAGTGGCCGCCGGTGCGGTGGTCGCGTACCGCCTCCTCGTGCAGGGCCATCGAGATGCCCCAGGTCATTCCGCCGACGAACTGGTTGCGGGCGGTGAGGGGGTTGACGATCCGGCCCGCCGCGAAGACGCCGAGCATGCGGCGCACCCGTACCTCGCCGGTGGTGACGTCCACGGCCACCTCGGCGAACTGGGCTCCGAAGGAGTGGCGTTCCTTCGGAGCGAGGGCGCCGATGGCCTCGGTCGTGTTCGAGCGCGCCGTGATCCCCTCCGGCGGAATGCCGTCGCTCAGGGCGATCCGCTCGCGCAGATCGCCGGCCGCGGCCGTGAGCGCCCAGGCCCAGGAGCGGGTGCCCATCGAGCCGCCCGCGATCATCGCCGGTCCGAGGTCGCTGTCGCCGAGGCGCACGCGGATGTGGTCCGGTGCCACCTCCAGCGCGTCGGCCGCGATCAGGGTGAGCGCGGTCCGCGCCCCGGTGCCGATGTCCGCCGCGTTGATCCGCACGGTGAAGGTTCCGTCCGCCTCCGCCGTGATGGCCGCCGTGGACGGGGCGGCACCGGCCGGGAAGGACGCGGCCGCCGTGCCGGTGCCGAGCAGCCAGCGTCCGTCGCGCCGCAGTCCGGGACGCGGGTCGCGGTCCGCCCAGCCGAACCTGCCCGCCCCCTTGCGGAAGCAGGCGACGAGGTTGCGGCCGCTGAACGGCAGCCCGGACACGGGGCCAACCTCGGGTTCGTTGCGTACGCGCAGTTCGATCGGGTCGAGGCCGCACTTCTCGGCGAGTTCGTCGAGCGCCGACTCGATGGCGAACGACCCCGGTGCCTCGCCCGGCCCGCGCATCCAGGTCGGCGTCGGCACGTCGAGCCGTACGACCCGGTTGGCCGTGTGGTGGGCATCGGCGTCGTACATCACCCGTGCCACGCCGGCGCTGGGCTCGATGAACTCGTGCACGGTCGAGGTGAGGCTCAGCGAGCTGTGGTCCAGCGCGCGCAACCGCCCGTCGGCGTCGGCGCCGAGCCTGACCTGCTGGGTGGTGGGGCTGCGGTAGCCGGCCAGCGAGAACATCTGACGGCGGGTCATGACGACCCGGACCGGGCGCTGCAGGACGGTCGCGGCCATCACCGCGGCCACCTGGTGCGGGCGGACGCCCTTGCTGCCGAAGCCGCCGCCGACGTGCTCGGACCGCACCCACACCGAGGCCGGGTCGAGCGAGAACAGGTTCGCCAGTTCGCCCGCGACCCAGGTCGTGCCCTGATTGGAGTCGACGACTTCGAGCCGGCCGCCGTCCCAGCGTGCCGTCGCCGCGTGGGGCTCCATCGAGTTGTGGTGTTCCTCCGGGGTGGTGTACCGCTCGTCCACCACGACGGCGGACGCGGCGAGTTCGGCCTCCAGGTCGCCCTTCGCCGTCACGCCCGGCATGTGGCCCTCCGCCGCGTACGCGTCCGGGTGTCCCGCGTAGAAGTCGACGTCGTGCGGTTCTTCCTCGTACTGCACCACGAGAGCTTCGGCGGCTTCCCGTGCCTGTTCGGAGGTCTCTGCGACGACCAGGGCGACGGGCCAGCCCATGTGCGGCACCCGGTCGTGCTGGAAGACGGCCACGGTCGGGTCCGGCGCGGACCCGAGCAGCCCCGGGTAGTCGGTCTCGACCCGTGGGGCGTTCTCGTGGTGCAGGACGGAGAGCACGCCCGGCATACCGAGAACGAGCGCGGTGTCCACCGAGCGGACGCGGCCCCGGGCGACGGTCGACAACACCAGCCAGCCGTGGGCGAGTTCGGCGAAGGGGATCTCTCCGGCGTAGCGGGCCGCTCCGGTGACCTTGTCGCGGCCCTCGACGCGGGTGTGCGCGGTGCCGACGGCTCCCTTGACCGCCCTGGTGCCGGTCGTGACGGTGGTCATCGGGTGGCCTCCTCGGCGAGTCGGGTCAGCTCGGCCACCACGAGGTTGCGCATCAGGGTCACCTTGTATCCGTTGTGCGGCAGCGGCCGGGCGGCCGCGAGTTCGGCGTCCGCGGCGGCGGCGAACGTCTCGGCGTCGGCCGGTGCCCCGGCCAGCACCCGTTCGGCCGCGCGGGCCCGCCACGGCCGGGACGCGACCGCTCCGAAGGCGAGACGCACATCGCGTACGACGCCGTCCTGGACGTCGAGCGCGGCGGCGATCGAGCCGATCGCGAAGGCGTACGAGGCCCGCTCGCGCACCTTGCGGTAGCGGGAGTTGGCTGCGACCGGGGCGGGCGGCAGCGTGACATGGGTGATCAGCGCGCCCGGCGGCAGATCCGTCTCGCGGTGCGGAGTGTCCCCCACTGGCAGGTAGAGCCAGCTGAGCGGCACTTCCCCCGGTCCGTCGGCCGTTTCGTACGACACGACGGCGTCGAACGCGGTCAGCGCCACGCCCATGTCGGAGGGGTGGGTGGCCACGCAGCGGTCGGAGGCACCGAGAATCGCGTGGTTGTGGTGCTCGCCCGAGATGGCGGGGCAACCACTGCCCGGGACGCGCTTGTTGCAGGGCTTGGTCACGTCGGCGAAGTAGCCGCAGCGGGTGCGCTGGAGCAGGTTCCCGCCGACGGTGGCCATATTGCGCAGCTGCCCTGAGGCGCCGGCCAGCACCGCCTGTGTCAACGCCGGGTAGCGGCGCCGGACTTCGGGGTGCGCGGCGAGGTCGCTGTTGGTGACGGTCGCTCCGATGCGCAGGCTGCCGTCTCGCATCGACTCGACGGTGTCCAGCGGAAGTTCGCGGACGTCGACGAGTCGGGCGGGCCGCTCGACACCGGTCTTCATCAGGTCGACGAGGTTGGTGCCGCCGCCCAGGAAACGGGCGTCGGGGTCGGCGTCGAGCAGCGCGACCGCGCCGGAGACGTCGAACACCCGCTGGTATCCGAACTCCCTCATGCCGCCGCCTCCTCGGTCTGCGGGAGGTCCGCGGACGTCACGGCCTGCGTCTCGGCGGCCCCACGGGCGACGGCCTCGACGATCGACACGTACGCGCCGCAGCGGCACAGGTTGCCGCTCATCCGCTCGCGGATCTCGTCGGCGCTCAGCGGTGGTGGTCCGGCTTCGGGCCGGACGTCGTCGGTGACGGCACTCGGCCAGCCGGCCGCGTGCTCCTCGATCACCGCGATCGCCGAACAGATCTGGCCGGGCGTGCAGTAGCCGCACTGGTAGCCGTCGAGGTCGAGGAACGCCTGCTGCACCGGGTGGAGTTGGTCGCCGGCGGCCATGCCTTCGATGGTGGTGATCTCACGCCCCTCGGCCGCCACGGCGAGCTGCAGACAGGACACGGCCCGGCGGCCGTCGAGCAGAACGGTGCAGGCACCGCACTGCCCCTGGTCGCAGCCCTTCTTCGTACCTGTCATGTCGAGGCGCTCACGCAGGGCGTCGAGCAGGGTGGTGCGGTGGTCGACGGAGAGCGTGTGTTTCTCGCCGTTGATGTTCAGACTTATGGCGCTGTGCGTCGGGGGGGTGGCTGGGGCCATGATCAGCCTTCTTTCGCGTTCCCGGAGTGCGTCCGGGGGACGGTCCGGCGGGCACAAGAGTCAGAGAGGGAATGCTGGTGACAACGGTCACGGGCGTCCACGCCGGCCGTGCCCACCGCTAGAATGGACGCAACCGGACAGTTGTCCGCTCACAGGAAACGTAACGGACAGTTGTCCGGTTGAGCAAGGTCGGGATTCGGACACGGACCCGCGAGGAGGACGAGTGCAGCCGAAGAAGGACGCACCCCAGCGCTCGGACGCACAGCGGAACCGCGAACGCATCCTGAAAGTGGCCCTGGTCGAGCTGACGAACTCCGCGGACACCCCGCTCAGCGTGATCGCCAAGAAAGCGGGCGTCGGACAGGGCACGCTCTACCGGAACTTCCCCAATCGGGAGACCCTCGTCCTTGAGATCTACCGCCACGAGATGCAGCAGGTCGCCGACAGCGCGGCCCAGCTGCTCGAGACGCGGGAACCCGAGCAGGCACTGCGTGAGTGGATGGACCGGCTCGCCCAGTTCGGCATGGCCAAGGCCGGTCTCGCGAACGCGATCCAGCAGGCGACGAGCGGTCCGGGGAACCTGGCGAAGCCGGGGCACGCCCCGGTGTCCGAGGCGGCCGAACTCCTCCTCCGCGCCAACGACGAGGCCGGCACCATCCGCCCAGGGGTCACCGCGGACGACTTCATCCTCGCCATCGGCGGCCTCTGGCTGATCGACCCCGCCGGCGACTGGCGGCCCCGCGCCACCCGGCTCCTGGACCTGATCATGGACGGGCTGCGCGTGGGAGCGCCGCGGCCAGGCACCTCCGGACCTGCCGCACCCGGACGACGCTGAGCGAGGCCGTTCGGCCACCGCGAGCGAGCGCGCCACCCGCTGGACCGACGCCACTGGCGATGCCGCTGACATGATCAAAAAGGCGACGGTTTAGCATATGAGCGCCGCCTAGCTCGAAAGATAAACCTGTGACTGTCAATGACGACTCGTTCACCAACTGGAAGACCCGCGAGGAGATCGCGGAGTCGATGATCCCGCTCATCGGGAAGCTGCATCGGGAGCGGGACGTCACGATCCTGCTGCACAGCCGCTCCCTGGTGAACAAGTCGGTGGTCAGCATCCTCAAGACCCACCGATTCGCCCGGCAGATAGCCGGCGAGGAGCTCTCGGTCACCGAGACGCTGCCGTTCCTGGAGACCCTCACCGAGCTCGACCTCGGGCCTTCGCAGATCGACCTCGGCATGCTCGCCGCGACGTACAAGGCCGACGACCGCGGTCTGTCGGTGCGCGAGTTCACCGCGGAGTCCGTCGCCGGCGCCACGGGCGCCAACAAGATCGATCGTCGTGAGCCGCGCGACGTCGTCCTCTACGGCTTCGGCCGTATCGGCCGCCTCGTCGCCCGCCTGCTCATCGAGAAGACCGGCTCCGGCAACGGTCTGCGGCTGCGCGCCGTCGTGGTCCGCCGGGGTGGCGAGCAGGACATCGTGAAGCGCGCCTCGCTGCTGCGCCGCGACTCCATCCACGGCCAGTTCCAGGGCACGATCACCGTCGACGAGGCGAACAGCACGATCATCGCCAACGGCAACGAGATCAAGGTGATCTACGCGAGCGACCCGTCGGAGGTCGACTACACGGCGTACGGCGTCAGGGACGCCATCCTCATCGACAACACCGGCAAGTGGCGCGACCGCGAGGGCCTGTCGGGGCACCTGCGCCCGGGTATCGACAAGGTCGTCCTGACCGCGCCCGGCAAGGGCGATGTCCCGAACATCGTGCACGGCGTCAACCACGACACGATCAAGCCGGACGAGCAGATCCTGTCCTGCGCGTCCTGCACCACCAACGCGATCGTGCCGCCGCTGAAGGCGATGGCGGACGAGTACGGCGTCGTGCGCGGCCACGTGGAGACGGTCCACTCGTTCACCAACGACCAGAACCTGCTGGACAACTACCACAAGGCCGACCGCCGCGGCCGTTCCGCGCCGCTCAACATGGTCATCACCGAGACGGGTGCCGCCTCCGCCGTCGCCAAGGCGCTGCCCGACCTCAAGGCGCCGATCACGGGCAGCTCGATCCGCGTGCCCGTGCCGGACGTCTCGATCGCGATCCTCAGCCTGCGGCTCGGGCGCGAGACCACCCGCGACGAGGTCCTCGACTACCTCCGCAATGTGTCGCTGACCTCGCCGCTCAAGCGCCAGATCGACTTCACCAGCGCCCCGGACGCGGTCTCCAACGACTTCATCGGCTCGCGTCACGCGTCGATCGTCGACGCCGGCGCCACCAAGGTCGACGGCGACAACGCGATCCTCTACCTCTGGTACGACAACGAGTTCGGCTACTCGTGCCAGGTCATCCGGGTCGTCCAGCACGTTTCCGGGGTGGAGTACCCGACCTACCCGGCCCCGGCGGTCTGATCCCTCGGCACCGCCCGTCCCGGCCGCCCCGCCTCAGCGTGCGGGTCGGCCGGGACGTTCGCGTCGTGGTCCCGGGACTTCCCGGACCGCACCTTGCGCAGCAGCTCACGCGGCGACAGGCCTCCCATGAAGCACCACACCGCGATGACCGGGTCGCAGATCGCGCAGCCCAGCGACGAGTCGTGGGCGAAGGGGATGATGGGGTTCCCCTTGACGTGGTGCACGACGTCCCACGCGGTGTGCAGCAGCCAGCCGATACCGATGAAGGTCCACGAGTCCAGGCCGCGGTACGCGACATAGGCCATGACCGCCGTGAACGCGAGCTCCCAGCCACCCATTCCGCCGCCGCTGAGGTACGCTGCGCCCGCCCCCGCGACCATGACGGCGTTGAAGCGCCGCCGGTGCGGTTCCCGGATGAGGGACATCAGCAGCGCGTAGAGGACGCCGATGACGATCGGCAGGAAGTACTGCATGCCTGTGCTCTTTCCTGGAGTGTGAACGTGCCGCCGGACTCAGGCGGGAACGGCTCACCACGCTAGGAGCGCGGGCATTCACCCCACAGGGGTATTACCGACAGGTTTCAACGGATTTCCGCCCTCGGCGGGGGCGCCCAGCACACCCCCGACCATTCGCACCGCTATCACGTTTTCATGACGGAAAACGCAATAACCCCCAACCCGACACACTTCGTTCACGGCATGGCTAGGCTCCAGTGCCTCATAGCGATCTGGAGGGGGATTCCCATGCGAAAGCACCCTGTCATAGCCGTGTCCTTCACAGCCGGCGCTCTGGCGGTTCTCGTTGCCGCCCCGGCCCAGGCGGCCGAGTACACATCGGCGTTGAAGGTCCGGGGCGTCCAGTACGACGCGCCCGGCAGCGACTCCAACAGATGCACCACCGGCAATACACACCTGGAATACCTGACCATCAAGAACTACTCGTCCTCGGCGACCGTGAATCTCAAGGGCTATGTCGTCAAGGACAAGGCCGGCAACCGCTTCGACTTCACCGCGAACCACTACCTCCAGCCCGGGGACTATGTGAAGTTGCGCGGCGGCAACGGCAACGACTCCGATGCCAACAACGTCGTCTACCGCGACAACTGCAACTTCATGTGGAACAACGACGCCGACACCATCTACCTCTACAAGCCGGCCGGGAGCCGTGCGGACGTGCACAGCTACACGAAGAGGAACAACGACCGGGACGGCAACGGGTACATCGGCTACCACGGCTGACAGCACGCGGTTCGTCGGGCGCCGGGCCGACCCGGTGTCCGGCGAACAGGCGCTTGCCGTCCTCTACGAGGAGACCGGATCGCTCAACTCACGTTCGGCAACGGCACGGAAGCCGTTCGGCGGACGGCCGGTGAGGAGTCGGACGGTGCCGGTGGTGCGGTCCTCGGCTCCGCCTGCGATGGCGCGGTCCATGTCGGCCAGCATGGTGGCGAACTCCAGCGGTATGAACGCCGCCAGGCGATCACGCAGTTGCTCATGAGCAAGCCGGTGGTGGACCACGATTCGACCGGTGACCTCCGTGACGATCGCGGCGATGTCGTCGTAACTGAGCGCCTCCGGACCGGTCAGGACCAGTTCGGCGTTGGGGGCGCGGTCGTCGGTGAGGGCACGCACGGCGACGGCGGCGATGTCGTCGGCGTCGACGAAGCCGACACGACCGGTGCCGGCCGCGGTCAGGATGGTGCCGTCCGCACGGATGCTGTCGGCATGGGCGTGCGCGCCGGTGAAGTTCTGCATGAACCACGAGGGCCGCAGCACCGCCCACTCGTCGAACAGGCCGGGCAGCGCCTGGTGCACCATCCCCACCGCCGGGCCACCCTCGGGTATGGCCGAGGAGCTGAGGAGCACCGCGCGCCGCACCCCGGCGGCGCGGGCCTGCCGCAGGAAGGGCAGCATGACCGAGGCCGGGTCGGAGTCGCCCAGGGGCGGGATGAGGTAGACGCGGTCGACTCCGTCGAGGGCGTCGGCGTGGGTCTCGGGGTCGCCCCAGTCGAAGCGGACCGGTTCGGCGCCCGGCACCGGGGTCGCGCGACGGCCGGCGGCCTTGACGCGATGGCCGGCAGCGATCAACTGCGCGGCGGTACGGCTGCCCGTGGTGCCGCTGGCACCGATGACCAGAGTCGTGCCGGTGACGCTCGCGGGCAGAGCGGCGCCGGTGATGCTCATCGGGTACCGCTCGCGGTGAAGTCGACGCCGGGTTCCTGAACGACGAGCGGGTTCCAGTAGTCGCGGTAGGAGGAGATGAGGCCGTCCCGGACGGTCACGACGGCAATGTAGGTCATGTCGTAGGGACTGTCGGTCTCGACGAGGCGGCCCACAGCGCGCATCTCCACCACAATGACGTCCGACTCGGTGGTCAGGTGAATCCGCACGTCGGGGAAGTCGTGCAGGTCGATGTGGTCGGGATAGTGGCGCATGTAGGCGGCGATGGCCTCCTTGCCCTCCAGCCGCCCGGGCCAGCCCTGGGGCGCGAAGGGGAATTCAATGACACCGTCCTCGGCCCACAGGTCGACCCAGGCGGGGATGTTCTTGTCCAGGAGCAGCTGCAGGCTGTGGCGGTACAGATCCGCCGGTGAGGTGTTCGCGGGCATGCGTTTCTCCGTCCAGTACGATACGGACCACCGGTCCGTTTCAATGGACGATACGGACCCGGGGTCCGCTTTGCAAATGGAGGAGCAGCATGACCGAGCGCAGACCACGCAAGGACGCGGCCCGTAACCGGGCTGCCGTACTCGCGGCCGCCGACACGCTCTTCACCAAGTGCGAGAGCCCGGACGAGGTCACCATGGCCGACATCGCGACGGCGGCAGGCGTCGGCAAGGGGACGCTCTTCCGGGCCTTCGGCGACCGCACCGGACTGATCCGGGCGCTGTACGCGACGCGACTCGAACCGGTCAGGAGTGCCGTCGAGGAGGGCCCGCCGCCACTGGGGCCGGACACTCCGCCGCTTCAGCGCGTACCCGCCCTGCTCGACGCCCTCCTGTCCTTCAAGCTCGACAACCGCCATCTCGCCCTGGCCCTGGAGGCGACCGGCAGCGACAGCCCCTACCAGGCGGAGCACTACGAGCGTTGGCACAGCCTGCTCCGGTCCGCACTGGAGCAGATTCCCGGCCTCACCAACAGCGACTTCACCGCGCACGCGCTGCTCGCCGCCGTCCGGGCCGACCTCGTCGAGCACCTGGCCGGTCCGAAAGGCGTGCCCCGGGAAGACATGCGGAAGCAGTTGGCGAGCTTCATCGCCGAGGTTCTCGGCACGGGGCCGGACGAGGCGCCGCGGTAGACGGTCGCGCACACAAGTGAGGAGCCGACCGGGTTTCCCCGGTCGGCTCCTCGATGCCGCTACTGCGAAACGGCGTTACCTCGTTGTGGCGCTACCTCATCGTGGCGCCTCCGCGTCACGTCTGCCTGCTGTTGATACGGCGGAGCAGTACGAAGCCCGCGAGCAGGAGCAGCGCTCCGGCCGCGGCCGGCCACAACTGCGTCCCGGTGTCGGCGAGTCCGCCCGAGGTCGCCTGCGGTTCGAGCACCGAGGCGCCCGACGGTTCGGGGCCCGGCACGGCGCCGCCGAGGTCGTTGTCGTCGCCACCCGTCGCCGCGGCCTCGTCGCTCTGGACGGCCGACGGGGACGATTCGGCCTTCGGCACCGCTTCACCGTTGCCCTTGTCCTCGCCGTCGGCGGGGTTGGGGGCCTGGGTGCTGTCGGTGGAGGGCTTCTTCGTGTTCTCGGCGCCGTTGTCGGCGGGCTCCTCGTCCTGGTTGTTCCCACCGGACGGGGCGGTGGCCGTGGGCGACGGGGTGTTCTCGCCACCGTTGCCGTTGCCGTTGTCCGCGGGGTCGTCGTCCCCGTTGTTCCCGCCGGGCGGGTTCTCGGGCGTCGGCGACGGAGAGTTGCCCGGCTCCTCGCCCCCGCCGCCGCCACCCGCACCGTCGGCGGCGTCGCACTTCCGGCCTCCGTTGATGCAGTCCACCATCTCCCCCATCAGGTCCTCGTCGAAGACGTTGATGAAGTCGCCGTGGTCGGTGACCGGCTTGTGCAGCTGCTCCGGGAAGGAGTCGACCGCGAACAGCGGAGTTGTGCGGCCGCCGTCGTTCAGGCTGGGCGCGTCGATGTCGTAGACGATCCGCTGGACGAGCTGCGGGATGGCCTTGAAGCCGTTCCCGCAGACGCCGTTGGCGTCGGCGAAGGCCACGTGGGTGCGGTGGTTGGCGCTGTCGATGTTGTTGCCGTCCCAGCAGCTCTGGAACTTGAAGGTGCGGACCACGTCACTGCCCTGCGGGCAGAGCGGGTACTTGTCCTTCAGCTGCCGGTCCTCGAACCCGGTGCAGCTCCATGAGGCGTTGGCGTTGGCGGTGCCGTTGACGAACGCCTTGGCGTCACCGGTGATGATGCGCAGCAGCTTCGGCATCTCGGTGACCTTGCTCTGCGGGTTGCCCACGAAGGTCATGGTCACCTGCTTGGGCGTGACGATCTCACCGGCGTTGCCCTCGATGCCGCCGCCGGGAGAACCCGCGTCCTGCTCCTGGGCGCCGTTCTGCAGACGGATCACGGGCCAGAAGTACGAGGACTTGTCGCCCTTGTTCTCGCAGGACGTGTCGCCGTTGGCCAGGTCCTGGTCGCTCGCGAAGGCGTTGTTGTCCTGGTTGCCGACGTAGTCGTGGAAGTGGTGGGCGCCGTTGGTGACACCGGGGGCCACGATCACGTTGTCGGAGTTGAACAGGCCGTTCTCGTTCACACCGCAGGCGGTGCTGAAGGTGCCGCGCGAGGCGTTGCCCTGCTTGCGCGGGCTCTGCACGTTGGGCTGGACCGACTTGATGTCCACGAAGTCGGCGGCCACAGGGCCGTTGCCGGCCTGGCCGCCGTTGCCGCCCTGCTGATCGCCCTGCTCGTCGCCCTGGCCCTGGCCGTTGTCCTGGTTCTGGCCGTCGTCCTGGCCTTCGCCCTGGTTCTGACCGTCCTGGGCCTGACCGTCCTGCTGCTGGTCTTCGCCGCCCTGGTCGCCGTTCTGTCCGTCGCCGCCCTGCTCGCCCTGGTTGCCCGAGGCGCGAAGTATGCAGGCCGCGAAGGGCTCGAGACCCTGCGGACGATCCCCCACCCGGTCGACGGCTATCGCGATCCGCTCGATGGTCGCGGCTCGCTTCTCCTTCAGCGGGTTCATGATCGAGTTCTCGGCGAAGGCACCGTCCTGCTGGATGGCCTGCGTCGACTGCTGCAACCGCTGGTAGGCCTCGGCGATCTGCTTGTCGAGGAGGGCGAGTTCCTTGTCGACCTCGGCCTTCGCCTCGTCCGGCACCGCCGTCAGCTGACCGCCCACGTCCGGGCAGTCGATCGTGGCGGCTCCCGAGGCCAGTACCTGACCGGCCTGGCTCTGACCGCTCTCGGAGGCCGTCGCGTAGACGTTCGCCGCTACCAGCCCACCTCCACCCAGCATCAGCGCGACCGCCCCAATGGTCGCGCGTCGTGCGCCTGTTGGGCGTCTGCGCGTGTTGCGTCCCAAGGATCTACTCCTACGCTTCTGTTGCCGGAGCCGGCATGGCAATCCCCCGCCCTATACGGAGGGGAGGCCCCGAGTGTTCAAACGTCCCGCGGATTCATAGAAACCTCTCATGAACCAGCCCACCCGAGGGCGCCATACGGCTTCTTGCTCCTCGTCCGCGTACGCCCTCCTCGTCCGGCAGGTGTACACGGCCGGACAATGTGACGGAGAGATACGGGCGCCTCCGAAGTGACGAGGACCTTACCCCAGGGAGCGGCGGCGAGCGCGCGTCACGTCTGCGCCGTCTCCATCGCCACGCGGCGGGCACCGACCCGCAAACGCCTTGCGGCGCCCGGCAGACAGGCCTGCCGGGCGCCGCGAAGTCATGTTGTCGATGAGGGCGCGCCACCGCGTACGCACTGGTGGCGGCCGGAGTTCAGCGAGAGCGATCCAGTTACTGCCGGTAACCGGCGACGGCCGTCCCGCTGTCGGTCATCGGCCTGAAGTGCCGACGGTCACCAGCGCACGGGAAGTTCGCGGGCACCCCTGATCAACAGCCCCCGCATCCACGGCAGCTCGGTCTCGTCGGCGTCCAGCCTCAGGTCCGGGCAGCGTTCCAGGAGGGTGCGGATCGCGATGCCGCCCTCCAGCCGGGCCAGCGGGGCGCCCAGGCAGTAGTGCAGGCCGTGGCCGAAGGCGATGTGGCCGCGGGAGTCCCTGCGGATGTCGAACCGGTCGGCCTGCTGGAAGCGCTCCGGATCGCGGTCGGCGCCGGCCATGGCGATCAGGACGGTGGAACCGGCGGGGATGGTCACCCCGCCCATCTCCACGTCCTCCAGCGCCAGTCGGTCCGTGCAGTTCTCCACCGGGCCGTCGTAGCGGAGCATTTCCTCGATCGCGCCTTCGAGCAGCCCGAAGTCGGCGCGCAGGTCGGCCAGTTGGCCGGGATGCGCGAACAGGGCCCGCATGCCGTTGCCGATCAGGTTGACCGTGGTCTCGTGGCCGGCGATGAGCAACAGCACGCACATGCCGATGAGTTCGTCGGGCGAGAGCCGGTCGCCGCCCTCGTCCACGGTGTGGATCATCGCGCTCAGCAGGTCCTGGCCGGGGCGGCTCCGCTTGGCCGTGACCAGTTCGGCGAGGTACGCCGGCATCTCCTGGTAGGCGCGTGCCTCCGCCTCCGGACTCGTACGGGCGACCATCTCGTTGGACCAGGCGCGGAAGGCGTCCCGGTCGAGCGCGGGCACGCCGAGCAGTTCGCAGATGACGGTCATGGGCAGCGGAAAGGCGAAGGAGGCCACCAGGTCCGCCTGCCGTTCGTCCCCCGCGAGCATCGCGTCCAGCAGATCGTCGGCGATCTGCTGGACGCGAGGGGCCAGGGCGTCGATACGGCGTGGGGTGAACTCCCTTGCCACCAGCCGCCGTAGCCGGGTGTGGTCCGGCGGGTCCGACATCAGCATGTGGGCGAGCGCCGGCTGGTCCTGCTCGGTGTTGACGATCTGGCCGATGTTGCCGGACTTGCGCCAGTCCCGGCTGAGCCGGGGGTCGGTGAAGGCGGTACGGCACGCGTCATAGCCGACGACGAACCACACCTCCTCGCCGTCGGTGTCGAGGACCCTGTGCACGGGTCCGGCCGCGCGGAGTTCGGCGTAGACGGGATAGGGATCGCGCGTGAAGTCCCCTCCGAGTTGCTGCAGATCGACAACAGGCCCTGCTGACATGCTGTTTCCCCCTGATGATCGGTTGAAAAGCACGCTAACCGGGACTCGGCACAGGACCAACGGTGCTTTCGGCCAGGCACATCGCGCCGCGCCGTACATGACATGCTGGGCCGCCGCCCGATCACCCGCCCCCAACCCGTGAAGCCGAGTGCATGAGAACCGCCCGCGTCGTGACCGACGTCCTCAGCCCCGCAATGTCCTGGTCGCCGGAATGACCGGGATCGGGGCGGCCGCCGCGGGTGACTGGACGGGCGTTCCGTGGGGCCTGCTCGGTGCCCTGTGCGCGGGGATCGTGCCGGCCGTGTACATCCAGTGGGAGCGCGGGCGCGGCACCTGGGGCGACCGGCATGTGGTGGACCGGACGCAGCGGGCGCCGATCTTCTTCGTGATCCTCGGCTCCCTCGGGCTCGGGACCCTGGTCATGCTCCTCGGCGGCGCTCCCGCGGGGATCCTGGCCGCGATGCTCGGGCTGTGGGGCACGACGGTCGCGCTGCTCGCCGTGAACACGGCGTGGAAGATCAGCGTGGACTCCGCCGTCGCGTCCGGGGTCGTGGCGATGCTCGCCGCCACGCACACCGTGTGGTGGCTCGCCGCGTATGTCCTCGTGGTCGGAGTGTGCTGGTCACGGGTCGCCCTCGGCTACCACTCCACCGCGCAGACGGTGACGGGCGCCTCGCTCGGCGCGAGCAGCGCCGCCGCGCTGCTCCTCGCCTAGGGCTCGCCTACGGCCCGCCTGGGCTTCCCTGACCTCGTCTATGACTGCCGGAGCGGTTCGGCGGACGGTGGGAGGGGCGACTGGTAGCCGCCGCTGGCCAGCATCCGTACCTCACCCGCCGGGCTGATCTCGGCGCGGAGAATGCCGGTGGGATCGCAGTAGACCGGGTTTCCGCCCGGTCCCAGGGTGTCGGTCCGTTCGACGACCACCTTGTCCGTGGTCGCACCGACACCCAAGCCCTCATGGGTGAAGGTCAGCCGGTACCGATCCGGGGTATGCATGTCGACCTCCCGCACTTAAGCGCAAATCATCCCAAAATCGACCCCTCTCCATGATGCGGCGAGATCGCGCCGACGGCAGCACCGGACGGCCCGGAGTCACCGGCACAGGGCCGCGGCCGGCACGCACTGCCCCACACGCCTGAGCCGCTCCTTCCGCCATTGGTCTGGGCCACCCGGCCCGGGCCGTCGCCCCTCCCGGGACGTGACCCTCTCGCCTCATGGCGCCCGGCAGTGTAGACATGGGCTTATGGTCCGACTCTTGGGTCGATCCTGGGCTCGGTCGACCCCCCACCTCAACGGCCTGCGTGCGCGGCGCAGGCGTGACCGCCCTCGCCGAGCGCATGCGCGGCGGGCACGGCAGACGCCGCGCCATCCAGTCGATCCCCGGGGGGCCCACGACGGCGGGCACGGGCCCTCGGCGGGGCTGCGGTCCGGGCTGGGCGGGCGCAGTCTCGCGGGCCAGGTGTTCGTCCTGCAAGTGGTGATCGTGCTGCTGCTGGTCGTGGCCGCGGTGGTGGCCCTGGTGCTGCAGGTGCGGCACGACAGCACCCAGGAGGCCACGAACCGTTCCCTGGCCGTCGCCGAGACGTTCGCCAATGCTCCCGGCACCCGCGACGCCCTGAGTTCCTCCGATCCCACCGCGGTCCTTCAGCCGCGGGCCGAGGCGGCCCGTGAGCGGTCCAAGGTGGACTTCATCGTGGTGATGAACACCGACGGGGTCCGCTACACCCATCCCAAGCCCGACCGGATCGGCAAGAAGTTCGTCGGGACCCTCGAACCGGCGCTGGAGGGCCGCTCCTTCACCGAGGAGATCACGGGAACCATCGGGCCGCTGGTGCAGGCCGTGGTTCCCGTCAAGGCGGACGACGGCAAGGTCGTGGGCCTGGTGTCGGCGGGTATCACGACCGAGAACGTCGGCGGTGTCGCGGACCGGCAGCTCCCGCTCCTGCTGACCGCCGCGGCCGCGGCACTCGCCCTGGCCCTGGGCGGGACGGCACTGGTGAGCAGACGGCTACTGCGCCAGACACACGGGCTGGGCCCGTTCGAGATGACCCGGATGTACGAGCACCACGACGCGGTGCTGCACGCGGTCCGGGAAGGCGTGATCATCGCCAGCGGCGAGGGGCGGCTGCTGCTCGCCAACGACGAGGCGAAGCGGCTGCTGGACCTTCCCCGGGACGCCGAGGGACGGCATGTGCTCGAACTCGGCCTCGACACGGACACGGCCGCCCTGCTGGCCTCGGGGCGCGTCGCGACGGACGAGGTGCATCTGGTCGGCGACCGGCTGCTGGCGATCAACCAGCGGCCCACGGACCTCAAGGGCGGCCCGGCCGGCAGCGTCGCGACACTCCGCGACTCGACCGAGCTGCGTGCCCTGTCCGGCAAGGCCGAAGTGGCCCGGGAGCATCTCAAACTCCTGTACGACGCCGGGGTGGGCATCGGTACGGGCCTGGACGTGACCCGTACCGCCGAGGAACTGGCGGAGGTGGCGGTACCGCGGTTCGCGGACTACGTCACCGTGGACCTGGCCGACGCCGTGCTGAGCGGCGAGGAGCCGGAGGCGGGCACCGATCTGCGCCGAACGGCGTTCAGCGGTATCCGCAAGGACGCTCCCCTCTATCCGGTGGGCGAGCGGATCAGGTTCGTCGCGTCCACGCCCCAGGCCCGCAGCATCGGCACCGGCCAGGCCGTGGTCGAGCCCAGCCTCCGGGAGGCCCCGGGGTGGCTCGCGCAGGATCTGGAGCGCACCGCGCAGGTCGTGGAGTACGGGATCCACTCGCTGATCATCGTTCCGGTGCGGGTGGGACACCTGGTGATGGGCGTGGTCAACTTCTGGCGCTCGGAGAAGCCGGAGCCGTTCGACGAGGAGGAGCTGGCCCTCGCCGAGGAGCTGGTCGCCCGTGCCGCGGTCTCCATCGACAACGCGCGCCGCTACACGCGCGAGCACACCATGGCCGTGACGCTGCAGCGCAGTCTGCTGCCGCGCAATCTGCCCGAGCAGAGCGCCCTGGACATCGCCTACCGCTACCTGCCCGCACAGGCCGGGGTGGGCGGCGACTGGTTCGACGTACTGCCGTTGTCCGGTGCCCGGGTCGCGCTCGTCGTGGGCGATGTCGTCGGCCACGGGCTGCACGCCGCGGCGACGATGGGGCGGCTGCGGACCGCCGTGCACAACTTCTCCGCGCTCGACCTGCCGCCCGACGAACTGCTCGGACTCCTCGACGAGCTGGTCGGCCGCATCGACCAGGACGAGGCGGCGGAGGACAGCGGTGCCGCGATCACCGGCGCCACCTGTCTGTACGCCGTCTACGACCCGACCTCCCGGAAGTGCACCGTCGCCCGGGCGGGCCATCCACCGCCTGTCGTCGTCAGCCCCGACGGCAGCGTCGAGTTCCCCGAGGTGCCCGCGGGTCCGCCGCTCGGTCTCGGCGGCCTCCCGTTCGAGACGGCCGAACTCGAGCTGGAGGAGGGCAGCCGTCTGGTCCTCTACACGGACGGGCTCGTGGAGGACCGGGAGCGGGACATCGACGTCGGCCTTGAGCTGCTGCGTACCGCGCTGGCAGGCGCCGACCGGTCGCCGGAGGACACCTGCCAGGGCGTTCTCAACGCCCTCCTTCCCGACCGGCCCAGTGACGACATCGCCCTGATCGTCGCCGGGACCCGTGCCCTGGGAGCCGACCGCATCGCCGAGTGGCAGGTGCCGTCCGACCCGGCCGCCGTCGGCGAGGTGCGCGCGTCGGTCACCCGGCAGCTGACGGAGTGGGGGCTGGACGACCTGGCGTTCGCCACGGAGCTGATGCTCAGCGAGCTGGTCACCAACGCCATCCGGTACGGCACCGGCCCCATCCAGGTCCGTATGCTGCGCGACCGCAGCCTGATCTGCGAGGTCTTCGACGGCAGCAACACGTCACCGCACCTGCGGTACGCGGCCAGCACGGACGAGGGTGGACGCGGACTGTTCCTCGTCGCCCAGCTCGCCGAACGCTGGGGCACCCGCTACGCCCCCACCGGGAAGGTCATCTGGACGGAACAGCCGCTGCCTTGAGGCTCGGCCTTGGCCTCAACCGTGCGAGGGGGGATCCTCGCCGGGCCCCGGACGGGACCCGGGCGGGTCCGAAGCCGGCCGGCTCGCGTCGGCCGGGCTCCCCTGTGCCTCCCCGGCCTCCGGGGCGTCCCCGGCCGCTACGGGCGCCAGGGCACCGTTTCCCTGGAGGCGCTCCAGATCGTCGGGGCGTACCTGAATGACGATCAGGGCGATCAGGGCGCCCACGACGGCGATGATCGCCGCGACGATGAACGCGCTTGAAATACCCGAGGTCAGCACCTGGTCGCTCCAGGGCGGCGGGAGTTCCCCGGTTCTGCGGAACTCGAGGCGCTGGGCCGGGGTCGCCTCCGCCATGAAGTCGCGGACCTGATCGGTGGCTTCGTTGCGGCTCGCCGTACCGAAGACGGTCACCAGCACCGACAGACCGAGCGAACCGCCCACCTGCTGGGTGGCGTTGAGGATCCCGGAGGCCGCTCCCGCGTCCTTGGACTCCACTCCCGAGACCGCCATCAGCGTCAGCGACACGAAGTTGAGACCCATGCCGAAGCCGAAGACCAGCATGGGGCCGAGGATGCTGCCCGCGTACGTGCTGTCGACCCCGGTCAGGGTCAGCCAGCCGAGTCCGATGGCGGACAGGACCGCGCCCACCGTCATGAACGGCTTGGGCCCCCACTTGGGCAGCAGTTGTGAGGCGAATCCGGCACCGATGGCGATGATCGCGCTCACCGGCAGGAAGGCGAGGCCGGCCTCCAGCGGGCTGAAGCCCAGGATGTTCTGCACGAAGAGCGTCAGGAAGAAGAACATCCCGAACATCGCCGCGGCCAGGCTCAGCATGATCGCGTAGACGCCCGCCCGGTTGCGGTCGCGGAACATCCACAGGGGCGTGATGGGCTGTTTCGACCTGCGCTCGACGGTGATGAACACGGCGAGGAGCACGACGGCCGCCGCGAAGGCCGCCAGGGTGAGGCTGTCGCTCCAGCCGTCCTCCGAGGCGCGGATGAACCCGTAGACGAGCATCACCATGCCGAGGGTGGACGTGAGCGCGCCGAGGAGGTCGAAGTGGCCCGGATGGCGTTCGGACTCCCTGATGTAGCGGGGCGTCGCCAGCACGATCAGCAGGCCGATGGGCACGTTGACGAAGAGGACCCAGCGCCAGTCGAGCCACTCCACGAGCAGTCCGCCGGCCAGCAGGCCGATCGCGCTGCCGCCGGCCGAGACCGCTGCGAACACGCCGAACGCCCTGTTCCTCTCGGGCCCTTCCTCGAACGTCGTGGTGATCAGCGAGAGGGCCGTCGGGGACGCGATGGCACCGCCGACGCCCTGCAGCGAGCGCGCGGCGAGCAACTGCCAGGACTCCTGCGAGAGTCCGCCGAGCAGGGAGGCGAGTACGAAGAGCAGGACGCCGAACATGAAGACCCGGCGACGGCCGAGGATGTCACCCAACCGCCCGCCGAGCAGGAGCAGACCGCCGAAGGTCAGCGTGTAGGCGTTGATCACCCAGGACAGGTTCTCGGTCGAGAAGCCGAGCGAGCTCTGGATGTGCGGAAGGGCGATGTTCACGATGGTGATGTCGAGGACCACCATCAGCTGACAGGAGGCGATGACGAGTAGTGCGATCCCTCTGCCTCGGCCCCGCTCCGGGGACTTGGCAGTTTCCGAGGGTGTCGTCTGAGCGTCCGTCATGACATGTGCCCCGCGTGTGCGACGTCATGGACGTCGACGTTCGCTGTACCGACGGTAGTCCTGAGCGCCGGGCCTCACCAGTCGATCTTGCGTGGGCCGAATGGCGCCGACGCCACTCGTCACTGGTCGGTGGTGGAACCCTGTTCGGAGAGGGATGCCGTCTGCAGCCGCTGTGATCTCGTGTCGCGCTCGGCGTCGTGCTGTGCCAGCACGGAGAGCAGGCCCGCGACCGACAGCCCGGCGTCGGCCGGGTGGCGCAGGCCGGTCCCCGGCTCGATGCGGTACTCGTTCGTGCGCCCCTGCCGTGTGTGGGTGAGATAACCACCCTGCTCCAGATCGGCGATGATCTTCTGCACGGCCCGCTCCGTGAGTCGGCAGCGCGCGGCGATGTCCCGGATACGGGTGTTCTGGTCATCGGCGATGGCAGCCAGTACGCGGGCGTGGTTGGTGAGGAACGTCCAGCCGGAATGTGTCTCAGGTACTCCACCCATGCGCCACAGCATAGGACCTGCCATTCACGCATTCAAAAGGACGAAAGAATTTTCATGTATCACTTGACGTGTGACGCTCGGGAGCTGAGCCTGGGGGAGTTAGAGACGGCCGGATGCCTCAGGAGCGGCTGCCATGCGAGACACGGCACTTTCCGCGCAGTTCGAGGGCGGGTACGAGCCGGGCTGCGCGACATCGGTCATCGCGGGGACGGGGCGTCCGCCGGCGCCCCTGAAGATCGAGGAACACCAGGTCGGCGCGCGTACAGCCGTCGTGATCGCCGGCGAGATCGACCTCGACGGCGAACAGCAGCTGAAGCAGGAGCTGGGGCGAGCCCTCGCCGACTCGGTCACCGGTGTGGATCTCGATCTGAGCGGAGTCGAGTTCTGCGACTGCTCCGGTCTCAACGTCCTGCTGCGCCTGCGTCGGCGTGCGCTGAAGGCCGCCAAGACCGTCGTCATACAGGCTGCCGACCCGGTGGTCGAGCGACTGCTCGCCGTCACCGAGACGTCGTCACTGTTCGAGCCCGCATTCGCACCCACACATGCACCCACACATGCACCCACAGCTGATGCCGGAAGGGCCGCGGCCCTTCCGGGCCAGGACGCACGCCCCGGCCAGACACCCCGCCCCACGGAGGAGGACGCGTTGCCCGGCGACGCCGAGCGGGACCTGCGCGCGGAAGTCGTCCAGCTCAAGCGCGCCATGCAGACCCGGCCGGTCATCGACCTGGCCCGCGGAGTCCTGATGGCCTCCTTCGGCCTGAGCCCGGAGAACGCCTGGAACGTCCTGGTGGCGGTCTCCCAGAACACCAACACCAAGCTCCACCACCTGGCCCAGGACATGGTGGGTGCCGTCCAGGGCGAACCCCTCCCCGAACCACTCCAGCAACACCTGGCAGCAGCGGTCGCCGAACTCACCGCTCCCCCGCCCACCAACCCCAACTCCGACCCCGACCCCGACCCCGACCCCGACCCCGACCCCGACAAGGAGAAAGAGTGAGCCCCGGAATCAGAGCCGTGAACGGCGATGGCGGTGGCCTTGGACACTGCTCCACCCCGACCGCGGCACCGCCTCAGCCCTCGTCGAGACGCTCCATGGATGTCGGTTCCCGGTGCAGTGCCTCCGTCACCTCTCGTTGGTAGTCGGTGTAGGCGGCGCGCAGGGCCGGAGCCGGCCAGGGGGTGGGGAGGAGGTCGTCCGGGAGGACGGGGTCAGTGACCAGGTGGCGGACGATGGCCGCGAAGGTGGCGAAGCGGTCGGCCGGGTGGGTCAGTCGGTCCACGTGGGCCAGTAGTGCGCCCGCGGTGTGGGCCCAGTCGTCGAGGGGCCACAGGGTCGCGGCCAGGGCGCGGTCGGGCTGTTCGGGGCGTGCGGTGAAGCGTTGGGCGACCTCCGTGAGGTGGGTCGGCCAGGGGCGCCGCAGGTTGGCCGGGCGCAGCCAGACGCCCTCGCGCAGTTCCGCCAGTCGCAGGCGGGACAACTCGGCGCGCAGTTCGGCCCGTTCGGCGGGTCCGCGGCCGGTCGCGGTGACGACGACGGTCTCCCATGATCCGTCCCAGGTCCTGGTTCTCGGGTGGACCGCGTCGTCCTGGCGGCGCTGGCGCTCCAGGAGCCGTTCGCTGAGGCGGTAGACCCCGTCGGCGCGGTCCAGGTCGCCCGCGGTCACCATCCGGCTGAGCGCGGCCCGCAGCGTGGAGCCGGCGATGCCGAAGGGTTCGACGCTGCGGACCAGGTCCCGTACCGGAAGTTCCGGCGGATGCACGCCGAGCAGAAGACTCAGGACGACCGACCGCGCGGACAGTGGGCGCAGTTCGACGTCGTCCGGCGACTGAGTGACGTTCATCCGCATGGACCGCATGGGTCGCATTGTGCCCGGTCAGGCGCGGCGGGACGCGGGCGCGGCCGTGTCAGGCATGCGTTCGGTGCCGCCCGCGTGGGTGGGGAGCGCACCCAGAAGCAGCGTGTTACATCCTTGATGCGGTCGCAGAGATAGTGCAACACTGGCTGTATGGTCCCGATACTCGCGCCCGAGCAGTCCGCCACGCACGACGTCACCAACCAGGCTCCGCCCCTGACGCCGTACGACGCCTCCGAAGACGCGGCCCTGCTGGAGGGAGTGCGCCGCGAGGGCGCCGACTGGGCCGAGGACGACGTACGGCGTCTGGGTCGTGTGGCCGGCGGTGAAGAGGCCCAGCTGTGGGGCGAGCAGGCCAACCGCCACGAGCCGGAGCTGCGTACGCACGACCGCTACGGCAACCGGATCGACGAGGTCGAGTTCCACCCGAGCTGGCACCGGCTGATGGGAGTGGCGGTGGCCGAGGGCCTGGGCGCCTCGCCCTGGGCGGACGACAGGTCCGGTGCCCATGTCGCCCGTACCGCCGGCGGCCTGGTGTGGGGCCACACCGAGGCCGGACACGGCTGCCCCACCTCGATGACGTACGCGGCCGTACCCGCTCTGCGGCGGCAGCCCGAGCTGGCCGCTGTCTACGAACCTCTGATGGTCAGCCGGGTCTACGATCCGGGCCTGCGCGTCCCGGGCGAGAAGCGCGGGCTGCTGGCGGGCATGGGGATGACGGAGAAGCAGGGCGGCTCGGACGTCCGTACCAACACGACGGTGGCCGCGCCGACGGCCGAGCCGGGCGTGTTCACGCTGCGCGGCCACAAGTGGTTCACCTCGGCGCCGATGTGCGATGTGTTCCTGGTCCTCGCCCAGGCGCCCGGCGGCCTGTCCTGCTTTCTCGTGCCGCGGATCCTGCCGGACGGCACCCGCAACACGTTCCGTATCCAGCGGCTGAAGGACAAGCTCGGCAACCGTTCCAACGCCTCCTCCGAGCCGGAGTTCGACAACACCGTCGCCTGGCTGGTCGGCCCCGAGGGGCAGGGCGTGAAGACGATCATCGAGATGGTCAACTGCACGCGTCTGGACTGCGTGATGATGAGCGCGACGCTCATGCGCAAGACCCTCGTCGAGGCGGGCCACCACACGAAGCACCGCGGCGCCTTCGGAGCGCTCCTGATCGACCAGCCCCTCATGCGCAACGTACTGGCCGACCTGGCACTGGAGTCCGAGGCCGCCACGACGCTCACCCTGCGGCTCGCGGGTGCCGCCGACCGCGCGATCCGCGGCGACGCGCAGGAGTCGGCGTTCCGCAGGATCGCCACCGCCGTCGGCAAGTACTGGGTGACCAAGCGAGGCCCGGCCTTCACCGCCGAGGCACTGGAGTGCCTCGGCGGCAACGGCTACGTGGAGGAGTCGGGCATGCCCCGCCACTACCGCGAGGCGCCCCTGCTCTCCATCTGGGAGGGGTCGGGCAACGTCAACGCGCTCGATGTGCTGCGTGCCCTCGGCCGGGCGCCCGACACCGCCGAGGCCCTGTTCGCCGAACTCGCCCTGGCGCACGGGGCCGACGCCCGGCTCGACGCCGCCGTGCTCCGGCTCGGGGACCAGCTGTCCGACGTGGAGGGAGCCGAGACGGGCGCCCGCCGGCTGGTGGAGCTGATGGCGCTGGTCCTGCAGGGCTCGCTCCTGGTCCGTCACGCCCCGGCCGCCGTCGCCGACGCCTTCTGCGCGACCCGCCTCGGCGGCGACTGGGGACACGCCTTCGGCACGCTCCCCGCCTCCGCCGACCTGGACGCGATCCTCAACCGCGCCCTGCCGGAAGGCAGTTGATCCTGCCCGGAAGCCCAGGTGTCTAGCTCTGAGAGGTCTCCGCGACACCGGCGGAGACCTTCTCGGCGCCGATCCGCCGGATGCGTTCGGTGCCCCACGCCCCGAGGGAGGCCAGGGCCGCGTTGAGCGAGACGCCGTGCTCCGTCAGGGAGTACTCGACCTTCGGCGGCACCTCTCGGTACACCTCACGATGGACGAGCCCGTCTTCTTCCATCTCCCGCAGATGCTGGATCAGCATCTTCTCGCTGACGCCCGGCAGTCCGCGGCGCAACTCGGCGAACCGGCGGACCCCGTAGTGGTCCAGCTCCCACAGGATCAGCGACTTCCACTTGCCGGCCACCACGTCCATGGCCGCGTCGATGCCGCAGAAATAGGGACCACGCCGTGCCTGAGTCGCCATCCGTCCCCCAAAACCCAGAACCCAAGACCCCAGGGGTACTTACCAACAGGTGAGTACCCGACTAAATAGTCCGTACTGGTCAACCCTACCGGCCGCGGAGAGGATCGAACCGAACCGCAAACACGAGGGGAAACGCCGGAAATGACGACCGACAATAGTGTCCAGGTGAGTGTTCTCGGGCTGGGTGCGATGGGGACCGCCCTCGCGGGCGCCCTGGTGAAGGCCGGATACGCGACCACCTGCTGGAACCGCTCTCCAGGGAAGGCCGACGAACTCGTCGCGCAGGGCGCGGAGGTGGCCGCCACGGCCCGGGACGCGGTCCGCGCGGGCCGACTGGTAGTCGTGTGTCTGTTGGACCACGCGTCGGTCCACGAGGTGCTCGACCCGCTCTCCGACGAGCTGGCCGGACGAACCCTGGTCAACGTGACCACGACGTCCCCGGCGCAGTCACGGGAGTTCGCGGGCTGGGCCGCCCAGGCAGGGGTCGCGTATCTGGACGGCGGAATCATGGCCGTGCCGGACATGATCGGCCGGCCCGGGTCGTCGATCCTCTACAGCGGATCGGCCGAGGTCTTCGACGAGTACAAGCCGCTGCTCGAACTGTGGGGCACCAGTACCTACTTCGGTGAGGATGCCGGGCTGGCGTCCCTGTACGACCTCGCCCTGCTGGCCGGCATGTACGTCATGTTCGCCGGATTCCTGCACGGCGCCGCAATGGTCGCCCCGGCCGGTGTGACGGCGGGCGAGTTCGCCGCGCTCGCCGCGCCTTGGCTGACAGCCATGACCGGCGGCCTCCAGGGGTTCGCCGCGGTCATCGACGGCGGGGACTACACGGTGGCGGGGCAGCAGAGCCTCGCGTTCTCGGACCTCGGTGACCTCGTGGCCGCCAGTGCGGACCAGGGCATCAGCACCGAGGTGGTCGACATGGTCCAGCGGCTCGTCCGGCGCCAGATCGACGCCGGCCACGGAGAGGAGGGCTTCGCCCGGATCATCGAGAGCATCAGGCAACCGGCCTGAGCCGGGCGTGCTGAGCCGGGCGTGCTGGGCGCCAGGGACCAGGCGCGAGGGGCGCCGGCGGCCGGACAGGGGACTTCACCGGCCAGACCTCCTGCCGCTGGGGTCCCGCGGCCTACAGTGGTGCGCCCAGGCAAGAGGTGGGTCTGCCCAGGCAAGAGGTGAGCGCGATGCACGTCGAGGACGTCCCGCCGGTCCCCGCGGGAACCAGTCGCAGCACATCGGCCACGATCCAGCCGAACATCCTGCGCTATCTCACCTCGGTCGCGTTCGAGCGCGGTGTCGACCTGCGGCCGCATCTGGAGCAGGTCGGCCTGAGCGAGGCCCTGATGCGTTCGGCGGCCCTCAGGGTCTCCTACCGTCAGGGCAGCGCGGTGATCCGGCGGGCCCTGGAACTCACCGGTGACGAGCACCTGGGCATGAAGGTGGGCGCGGCGCAGCACCTGACCGCCTGGGGGCTGCTCGGCTTCGCGCTCATGGCCGCGGAGAACCTGCGGCAGGCCGCCGAGACCGGGGTGACGTACCAGAACCTGTCCGGCGCGATGGTGGTGTGGTCGGCCGGCGAGGAGGACGGCGGTTTCGCCATCCGGGCCGACCTGCCCGATCCCGCCATGGATCCGGGTGTCGCCGTCTTCCTGGTCGAGGAGGCGCTGACCTCCGCGGTCACGCTGGCCCGGTTGACCGTCGGCCCGGAATTCGGCCCGCGCGTCGTGGAGTTCGCCTTCCCCGCACCGGCCCACAGCGACCCGTACGGTCCCTTCTTCGGCTGTCCGGTCCGCTTCGGGGTCCCGGTCAGCCGTGTCGTCATCGAACCCGTGTGGGCCAGGGCGCCGATGCCGGGCCGGGATCCGGTGACGTTCGCGTCGGCGTTGGAGACGCTCGACGAGCAGATGGCCTCGCGTCGGCACCACCAGGAGCTGCTGGAGGTCATGGAGATCTCCATCGCGCAGAGCCTCCCGGTGGTGCCGTCTTTCGCCGAGCAGGCACGTCGGCACGCGGCCAGCGAGCGCACGCTCCGGCGCCGGCTGGCCGACTGCGGCACCACGTACGAGGCTCTCGTCGACGGAGTACGCAGGGAGCGCGTCGAGCAGTTGCTGCGGCGCCCGGAACCGACCCTGCGTGACATCGCCCATCAGGCCGGTTTCTCCGACGAGCGGACCCTGCGCCGGGCGGTGCGCCGCTGGCACGGCACCTCCTCGCGGCGGCTTCGGGAGGAAATGCTGGGCGCCGAGGGGCCGGCCCTGGGCTGACGCCGGAAGGGGGCGCCACGGACGCCCCGTACGCCCCCGTGCTCGGCGGGTCGGTCAGCGGCTCCGGATCCAGATGGTCTTCACCCGGGTCCACTGTTCGAAGGCGTTCGTGGACTTCTCCGCGCCGCCGAAGCCGGACTCCTTCCACCCGCCGAAGGGGGTCGTGATGTCGCCTTCGCTGTAGGAGTTGACCGAGACGACCCCGGCCTGGATGCCGCGGGCCAGGCGGAGGGCGGCGTCGAGGTCTCGGGTCCACACGGAGGCCGCGAGACCGTACGCGGTGGCGTTGGCCAGGGCGATCGCCTCGGTCTCCGAGGCGAAGGTCTGCAGCGTCACGACCGGCCCGAACAGCTCCTTGGTGAGGACGTCGCTGTCTTCGGGGGCGTGGGTGACGACGGTCGGCGGGTAGTAGGCGCCGCGCGGCGGCAGACCGTCGGGCAGGCCGGCGGTGTGGATGTGGGCTCCGTCGGCGCGGGCGGCCTCCACGGCTCCCGCGACCCTGTCGAAAGCGGCGCGGTCGATGAGCGGGCCGATGTGCGTTCGTGGGTCGGCCGGGTCGCCGATGACCAGCTCCCTCGCGGCGACGGTGAACCGGGCCAGGACGTCGTCGGCGATGCTCCGATGGACCAGGATGCGGGAGCCCGCCGTGCAGTTCTGGCCCATCGTCAGGAACGCGGCCTCGATCATGCCGTCGATGAGGTCGTCCCCGTAGGCGAGGGCGTCGGCCATCAGCACCTGGGGGCTCTTGCCGCCCATCTCCAGCGAGACGCGCTTGAAGTTGGTCTCGGCCGCGTCCTTGAGGATCCGCCGCCCGGTGGCGGTGGACCCGGTGAAGGACAGCGCTCCGACGAGAGGGCTGCGGGCCAGGGCGGTCCCGGTGACCGGGCCGTATCCGGGCAGGACCGTGAGGACGCCGTCCGGGAGGCCGGCCTCGGCGGCGAGACCGGCCAGGTGGAGTGCCGAACGCGGTGTCGCCTCGGCGGGCTTGACCAGGAGGCTGTTTCCCGCGGCCAGCGCGGGCCCGACCTTCCACGCGGTCATGGCCAGCGGGTAGTTCCACGGCAGGATCGCCGCGACCACCCCGATGGGCTCCCGGATCGTCAGGCCGAGGCTGTCGGACCCGGTCGGGGCCACGCGGCCGAAGACCTTGTCGGCCGCTTCGGCGAACCAGCGGATCGACTCGATCGCGCCGGGTACGTCACCCGTCCGGCACTCGGAGATCGGCTTGCCCGCGTCCTCGCTGTCCAGCCGGGCCAGCAGTTCGGCGTCGCGTTCCATCAGACCGGCCAGCCGCAGCAGCACCGCGCTCCGCTCGCGGACCGGCAACCGCGACCAGACTCCCGAATCGAAGACCTGTCGGGCCTGCTCCGCGGCCTTGGCGACGTCCTCGGCCGTCGCGGCGGGGAGCGTGGCGTTCAGCTCCCCCGTCGTGGGGTTGGGAACGCGCAGTACGGACCGGCTCTCCACTGTGGTCATGCCTCCTCCACCAGTTCCCATCGGTCGTCGACCCGGCACGCCAGCCCCCTGCTGCGCAGGTCCTCCAGATAGCGGGCCATCCCGCGATCGCCTCTCCTGCGGAAGAGCGGGAGGACCTTCGGCAGCAGGTTCGGCGCGAGCATCGCGAACCGGACGAGCCACGACTCACCTGGCCGGGCGTAGGCCTCCAGGCGGGGCCTGTCCAGCAGGCTGACCACGGCCGCCACGACGTCGGCGGGCTGCTGCGGCCGGTCCTGGAACTGCATGGAGTTGCCGCCGTCCACGGCCTCCTGGCGCAGCATCCGGGTGTCGGTGGCCGACGGGAGCACCGACCCGGCGAGGATGCCCTTGCTCCTCAGGTCGAGCCCGATGGAGAGCATCGCGCCCCGCAGTCCGAACTTCGAGGCCGTGTAGATGGGGGTCTCGCCCAGCGGGAAGATCCCGCCGAGGGAGACGGTGGTGACCACCCGGGCGTCCCGGGAGGCCTGGAGCAGGGGGATCGCGATCCTGGTCGCGATCAGCGGGGAGATCAGGTTGAGCGTGATCTCCCGTTCGATGCTCTCGACGCTGCGGACGTCGAAGCGTTCAGCGCTGGTCATGCCCACGTTGTTGACGAGGACGTCGAGCCGGCCGTACGTGTCGGCGACCAGGTCGAAGAGACGCTCCACCTGGGCGCGGTCGAGGACGTCGCAGCCGATGCCCAAGTGCCCGGTGCCGGGCAGTTCGTCGGCGGTCTTCTCGGCGCGGGCCGCGTCGATGTCGACGACCACGCAGCGGGCACCGCCGGAGGCGAAACGGCGGCACATCGCGCTGCCTATGCCGCCCGCACCGCCGGTCACGAGCATGACCTTGTCAGTGAAGTCGAAGCCGCTCACGACACCACCTCCGCGCGCCGCGGGGACCTCACCGGAGGCGGCTGCCCCTCGGTGCGCCAGCCCATCCGGGCCGCGATCCTGCCGAGGTGCTTCACGATGGTCGCGCTGTCGACGTAGCCGGTGTGACGGGGCGAGTCGACGAACTTCAGGCCCCCGGTCAGATCCGGTCGGTCGTTGCGGATCATCTGCGCGAAGCGCTCCGCGTTCGGCAGCCCGTGCCGCGAGTCGTGGACGTACCCGGCGATCAACTGCGCCTGGGCGTCGAAGAGTTGGTACGCGCCTGAGTTGGTCTCGATGAAGCCGACGCCGAACAGCCCCCGGTGCTCGCGGGAGAACGACGACAGGTACAGGTCGGGGTGCTGCTCGTCGCCGAAGTACTTCTGCGCGACCGGCACCTTGTGCAGATAGCCGGTGGCCATCAGGACGAGGTCGAAGTCGTCGCTCGTGCCGTCGGTGAAGTACACGGTGCTGCCCTCGGCGCGGGCGATCCCCGGTTTTGCGGTGATGTCCCCGTGCTGGAGGTGGTGCATCAGCATCGAGTTGACCGCGGGGTGCGTCTCGAACAGCCTGTGGTCCGGCTTCTGCAGGCCCAGACGCCTCGGATCTCCATTGATGACCCGCAGGAGGCTGCCGAAGATCACCTGTTCCAGCCACATCGGCAGCTTCGGCCCACCGGCCGCGATGGTGTCCACCGGCCGCCCGAACAGGTGCTTCGGGATGAACCAGTACCCGCGCCGCATACTGATCACCGCGTGGTCCGCGCTGCGCGCCGCGTCGCAGGCGATGTCGCAGCCGGAGTTCCCCGCGCCCACGACCAGCACCCGCTTCCCGCGCAGTTCGTCCGCGCTGCGGAAGCCGACCGTGTGGCGGACCTCGCCGGTGAAGTTCCCCGGCAGCTCGGGGAGGTTGGGGTGCCACTGTGCGCCCGTGCACACCACGACCTCGCCGTGCACGCTCTGCCGTCCGTCGGCCCGGGTGACGGTCCAGGTCCCGTCCGCGTTCTTCTCTACGCCCTCGACCTCGACGCCGAACTCGATCCGGTCCGTCAGACCGTAGGCGTCGGCGAACGACCGCAGGTACGACAGGATCTGCCGGTGCGGCGGATAGTCCGCGAAGTGGTCGGGCATCGGCCAGCCGCCGAATCCCGAGAGCGTCCTGCTGGAGATGAAGTGGGCCGACTCGTACATCGGACTGCCGGGATTGTCGATGTCCCAGATACCGCCGGGCCCGGTGTGCCGCTCCAGGTGCGTGTACGGCAGGTTCCTCTCGGCCAGGGCCCTCGCGACCGCCAGCCCGGCAGGTCCCGCCCCGATGACACAGGTGTCGTACTGGGTCTTCTCCATGAGCCCGCCTCCTTTCTCCTCGCACTTCGCCGGTGTTGCCGGAAACCTATGCACCGGGCGCTCGGCGCGAACTGGTCTGCGCGGCCACGGAGGGGACCGCGGCGGCCATACGTCTGCCTCTCTGGGTCCGGCCCCTCCACCGGGCGGCGACGGGCCCGGCCGAAGACCTGACCTGAGCCTTGTCGCCCTCGCGTCCCGGACCTAGACTCGACACCGAACTGAAGTTGGTTCAGTTATCTGGATCACACGGCTCACGGACGGGAGCGAACGGCATGCTGGGTTCTCTCGACGGCAAGACCGCCCTCGTCACCGGGGCGGGCCAGGGCATCGGACGGGCGATCGCCGTGGAGTTCGCCCGCCAGGGTGCCTCGGCGGTCGCCGTCGCCGACCGGAACGAGGAAACCGCCGCCGAGACGGCCGGGCTGGTGCGCGCGGCGGGGGCGAAGGCGGAGGCGATCATCTGCGATCTGCGGGTGCGCGGCGACATCGAGGCGATGGTGACGCGTTCGGCGGAGCGGTTCGACGGACTGGACGTGCTGGTCAACAACGCCGGTGTGATCGAGACCACGTTCACGGCCGACCCCGGCCGGAGCGTCGACACACTCGCCGAGGAGGTATGGGACGCGGTCTACGAGGTCAACCTCAAGTCCGCGTGGCTCGCCACCAAGTACGCGGCGCCGTTCCTGCGCGCTTCCCGGCGCGGCCCGGCCATCGTGAACACGGCGTCCGTCTCCGGTCTCACCGGCTTCCCCAACGCCCCCGCCTACGGCGTCACGAAGGCGGGTGTCATCCATCTGACCAAGGTCACCGCCGTCGATCTCGCCCCCGTGCGCTGCAACTGCTTCTGCCCCGGCGTCATCGACACACCGCTCGCGCAGGACTTCTTCGCGGCGGCCGAGGACCGTGACGCGATGGAACGGGAGCTGACCGCACCGCAGTTGGTGGACCGGCTCGGACGGCCGGAGGAGGTGGCCCGGCTCGCCAGCTTCCTGGCGTCCGACGACGCGGCGTTCATCACGGGCTCCACGTATGTGATCGACGGCGGCGCGCTGGCCTGGCGCGGCGTCAAGGGCTGAGCACGTGGGAGACACGATGGAAGCGAGACTGGCCGGCAAGGTGTCGCTGGTGACCGGCGCGACCGGAGGCATCGGCGAAGCGGTCGTACGGCGGCTCGCGGCCGAGGGCGCCGCGGTGGTGGTGACCGATGTCGACGCGGACCGCTGCGCGAAACTCGCCGAGGAGGTCGGGGGCGGTGCCGTGGGCCTGGCCCTGGACGTCACCGACGAGTCGGCCTGGGAGGCGGTCGTCACCCGCGCGACCGCCGAGCTGGGCGGTCTGTCCGTGCTGGTCAACAACGCCGGCATCGCCGCGATGGGCACGGTGGAGACGGAGACCCAGGAGACCTGGGACCGGGTCATCGGCGTGACCCAGACCGGCGTCTGGCTCGGCATGAAGCACGGCGGCCCGGCCATCGAGCGCTCCGGCGGCGGCTCGATCGTCAACGTCGCGTCGATCTTCGGCACGGTCGGCGGCTTCGGTGCCCAGTTCTCGTATCACGCGGCCAAAGGGGCCGTACGTCTGATGACGAAGAACGCCGCGCTGCACTGGGCGAAGCGCGGCGTACGGGTCAACTCCCTGCATCCGGGCTTCATCGAGACGCCCCGCTCCCGTGAACTGTGGCGCGACACGCCCCGGTTGGCCGCCATGCTCGACGGCACCCCGCTCGGCCGCCTCGGCACACCCGAGGAGGTGGCGGCTACCGTCGCGTTCCTCGCCTCCGACGACGCGAGCTTCATGACCGGCTCGGAGCTGTATGTCGACGGGGGCTGGACGGCGCGATGAGTGGGACCGGGACCTGACCGGGCGGTCCCGTCATACGGGGTACGGGCCGTGCGGCCCACCGCGCCGCAGCGGGCCACGGTGGGTCGCACGGTCCGGCTCAGCACTGCGGGATCTGGGACTTCCAGGTGCCCGGGCCACCCGTGTCCAGGTACCAGTCGTTGACGTAACCGTCGCCGATTCCGTTGTCGACCCGCATCCAGTAGCGGTAGCCGTTGCCGTCCGCGTCCGGGTCGCCGGTGGTCCAGCAGATGAGGCCCAGTTGGTCCCCGTTTTGGTACTGCCCGAAGACGGGCGACTTCGCGGCCCCGTAGCTCGGGCCGGTGCGTACGGCCAGGTGGGAGCCCGCGTCGATGCCGGTGACGTACGCGCAGTTGGTCCGGTCGCCCGAGATGCTGCACTGGTGGATGGCGGCGCCCGCCCGGCCGGCTCCGCCGACCACTGCCAAGGCCGCGGCGGTCAGCACGGCGCCGGTGGCGGCGAGCGCACGCAGACGCCGCCTGGGCCGCGTCCGCGGGTCCGACGACTGCGCCTGGTCCGACGAGTGCGCCTGGTTCGACGAGTGCGCCTGGTTCGACTGCTTCATGAGGGGTCCTTCCGTGGGGTCGGCGGGGTCAGCACTGGTGGATCAGCGGCTTCCAGGTGCCAGGGCCGCCGGTGTCGAGATACCAGTCGTTGACGTAGCCGCTGGCGCTCCCCGTGGAGACCTTCATCCAGTAGCGGTAGCCGTGGCCGTCCGCGTCCGGGTCGCCGGTGGTCCAGCAGTTGACCTCCAGCCACTGCCCGTTGCCCCAACGGGCCACCGGCGTCGCGCCGTAGTTGGGTGCGGTACGCATCACCAGGGCCGAGCCCGGGTCGATGCCGGTCACCTGGGCGCAACGGGCCGGGTCACCCGGGCCTGCGCCGGGGCACGGACGCGGCGCTGCCTGGGCGGGCGTGGCCGCGAGCAGCCCGGCCCCGGCGAGCAGGACGGTGGCCGCCCCCGCGACGGCCGCCGAGCCTCTTCGGGACCTGAGTAGCCGTGACGTCAGCATCGGTTCCTCCGTTCGATGGTCATGGTCATCGACCTTGGCATCCAACGGGGACGGGCACATCCTGTGATGTCTCAGGGTGCTGGCGCGGCCTGTTCGGCGAGGGCCCGCCCGCTAGGCAGTGGCGGTGACGACGGCGTACAGGTCGACGCCGTCCTCCTCCGTGCGGCGCGCACGGCCGTCGGCCACCAGGACGTCCAGGTGTGCCGCGGTCTCGCTGACGGCGAGCATCTGGTTGAACGGGGTGAGGTCGGCGAAGGCCACCTTGCGCCGGGTCCAGCCCAACTCCCCCGCCACGGCATGGGCGTTGAGCGTACGGTCGCCGAGAACCGTGAGCGTCTCGGTGAGCCGGTCGTCGTGGTGGGCCAGCAGTTCGCCGACGCGTGCGTGGACGCTGTCGCCGACCGGGCCGTGCGCGGGCAGCAGCCGGGCGTCGGAGAGGGTGGTCATCAGCCGCAGCGAGGCGAGGTAGTCGCCCAACGGCAGTGTGCCGCCGCCGAGTTCGAAGCCGATGGAGGGCGTGATGTGCGGCAGCACGTGGTCCCCGGAGAACAGCAGGCCCCGGGCCCGGTCGAGGTAGACGACATGTCCGCGGGTGTGGCCGGGAGTGGGGACGACCGTCAACCTTGCTTCCCCGAACCGGAGTTCCTCGCTTTCCAGCCAGCGGTCCGGTGCCTCCCACACGCTCGGGTCGAAGCCGCCGTGGTCCATCGCGGCGATGCGCTCGGCGAGTTCGTGGGCACCGGCCCGGTGAAGCGTCCGAAGTGAGCCGACCGGCTGGTCCGTACGCAGTTCCCCGAGCAGTTCCAGGCCGCGGCGCTCGCCGGAGCCCAGGTAGACCCGGGAGCCGAGCAGTCTGCGCAGTTCGACGGCCTGGGTGTAGTGGTCACGGTGGATGTGGGTGACCAGGACGTGGCTGATCGCGCCGAGGTCGTGACCGAGCCCGCCCAGCGCGTCCTCAAGTGCCCTGCGGGACTCGGGGATCGACCATCCCCCGTCGATCAGGACCACCCCTTCCGTCAGCCCTTCGAGGGCGTAGACGTTGACGGCCCGCAGTCCGTCGTCCGGCAGCGGCAGCGGGATGCGGTGGACGCCGGGACGTACGGTCTCGGCTCCTGCCTCGGCCCACCTGCCGCGGTCGAAGCGGGTGACACGGGTCGTGGGGGTGGTCATGCATCTCCTTGACGAGGCTGTCCCTGCTCCGACTCCGGCTTCGGCGTCGGTTCCTGCGTCGACGTCGGTTCCTGCGTCGGCGTCGGTTCCGGCTCTGCGGAAAGCCGTGCGTGCAGTTCGCGTGCGAGTTCTCGGGCTCCCGACCGGTCGAGCTTGCCGACGGTCGTCTGCGGCAACTCGCTCACGGCGAAAGCGAATTCGGGCCACTTGGCCTTGGACAGGCCGGTGCCGGCGAGGTGTGCGGTGATCTCGTCGAGGCCGAGTGCCTCGCCGCCGTCCTCGGGCACGACCAGGACGGCGGCGCGTTCGCCGAGCAGCGGGTCCGGTACGGGTGCCACGCAGACGCGGGCCACCGACGGGTGCCCGGCGACTGCGCGCTCGATCTCGGTGATGTCGAGGTTGCGGCCGCCGCGGATGATGACGTCCTTCTCGCGGCCCATGATGGTGACCGTGCCGTCGTCGCCGGTCATGAGCAGGTCCCCGGTGGGGAAGAAGCCGTCCGGGGTGAGGGTGGGCGGCTCGACCTTGCCGTCGCGGGCGTAGCCGAGGAAGAGGGAGGGACCGCGGACCTCGGCCCGGCCCGTCCGGCCGGGGCCCAGGACCGTTCCGTCCGGTGCGACCGCACGCAGTTCGGTGCCGGGGAAGGGCCGGCCGTCGCGGTCCAGGCGGAGCTCCTCTGGGTCCTCGGGTCGCGGCGAGGTGTGTCCCAGGCACTCGGACATGCCGAACACCCGCAGGATCCTCGTACCGAGGGAGCGTTCGGCACGGGCGAGCGCGCCGCGGTCCATGGGGCCGCCTCCGACGGTGATCGAGCGGACCCCTTCGAGGACACGCGATCCTGCCGCCGCCGAGCCCATCTGGAGGGCCATGGTCGGCACGCACATGGTCCACCGGACGTCGTGGGCCGCCATCCGCGCCAGTGCCTCCTCGCGGTCCCATCGTCCGCTCAGGACGAGCGGTCCGCCGAGCATGAGCGCCATGCATACGCCGAAGCAGTACGCGGCGGTGGAGGAGAGGGGGACGACGGCGGCCACCGCGTCACCGTCGCGCAGCCCGTTGATGTCGGCGGTGCTGGAGCACGCGTACCGCAGCGCGCTCTCGGACTGGACGACGCCCTTGGGCCGTCCGGTCGAGCCGGAGGTGAGGCCGATGAGGGCGCCCCCGGACCAGCGGGAGACGTCGCGCGGGCCGCGGCCTGCGAGGACCGTCCAGCCGTCCAGGGCCTCGGTCTGCCACGCGCCGGGTAGACCCTCCCGGCCGTGCCACTCCTGGAGGGCGGCCGGCTCGGCGATCACGACGTCGGGGCGGATGTCCTCCAGGGCGGCGGCGAACTCCGCCCGGGTCGTATGCCGGTTGACCAGGGCCAGGACACCGCCGGTCATCCCCACGGCGAGGGTCGCCGCCACCGTGCGCCAGGTGTTGTCGGCCTGGAGGAGGACCGTGCCCCCGGGTGTTCCGTCAGGTGTCATGGTGTCGGCCAGGTCGGCCGCGCGCGCCAGGAGTTCGCGCGCGCTGTGCGGTCCGGCGTCGTCGATGACGGCCGTGAAGTCGGCCTTCTCGGCCCGCTCCTGAAAAGCTCGTACTGTCTGTCGCATCCGCTTCCTCGCCTCGTCGCGCGAAAGGTGGTGATGTCCGTTCCCGCCGGCCGGCCCGCCCGCCGACGCGCCCGGCCCACTCGGCCCGCTCAGCCCGCTCAGCCCGCTCAGCCCGCTCAGCCCGCTCAGCCCGCTCAGCCCGCGAGCATGTCCTTCTCGCCGCCCATGACCGCGATCCGGCGGCCCTTCATGTCGCCGACCTGGGCGACGGCCGCCGCCCATTCGGGGCTGTCGAGGGCCTTGCGCAGGTCATCCGCGGTGTCGAAGCCCAGGATGGAGACGCCGTCCCAGCCCTCGGAGCGCGGCTCGAGAGCCGTGTCGATCTCGGTGTGTCGCCAGGACCTGAGACCGGGCAGGGTGCGCGTCAGTTCGGCATGGTCGCCGCGCCACCAGTCGATGAACCGCTCATGGGTCCAGTCGGACGGCCGGGCGGCCATCAGCACGAGGTTGTACATCGTCGCTCCTCACAGTTCTCGGGCTTCTCGGGCTTGCCGGAACTCCTCAGGTGAACAGCACGGAGGGCGAGCGCCCGATGAGCAGCCGTCGCACCCGGCCCGTGCCGGTCAGGCGCGCGGAGGCCACGAAGGTCGCCTCCAGCTCACCGTGGCGCCGTACCTCGCCCAGGAACAGCTCGTCCAGGCCGACGGTGCTCGCGGAGAGCACGTGGTGGGTGCGGACGCCCACCTCGCGCTGGGCGAGGTAGCCCTCCATCTCGGCCCGGCCGCCGTGGAAGTCGGTCGCGCCGTCGCCGCCGGTGGAGAACAGGATGGCGAACGAGAAGTCGTCGCTGATCAGGTCGATGATCCGGTCGGCGTCCTCGCTGTCAAGGATCGCGAACCAGGTCGTCAGGAAAGAGGCGCCGGGCTGCGGAGCGGCAGGCTGGGAAGCAGCGGCCCCGGAGGCGCGCGACTGTGTGGTCATGGCCGGTCCACCAGGTCGAAGTCGGTGGTGAAGAAGGACTGGTAGCGCGCCATCAGCCCGGCCGGCGAGATCTGCGCGGCGGAGAGGAAGGCGCCCGCCGTCACACCCTTCTCGACCACGAAGCCGTACACCGTCTCGACGTCGCCGTCGACCGCGGACCGCACGATCTCGTGGGTACGGTCCACCGCGGCGCGCCCTGCGATGTAGCCGGCGAAGTCCTCGCGGGACTTCCCGGTCCGCTGTCCGCCGGGAAGCGCGATGAGGAAGCGGAAGTCGGGCTCCAGGAGTTCCAGGGCCTTGTCGGGATCCTGGCCGTCCATGGCGGCCATGTATGCGCGAAGCACCATGCTGATCGTTCTCCTCAGCGTTCCTGTCAGCGTTCCCGTGTCTAAAACAACCTGAGTTCACTTCAGTTTGAATGTAAGGCGGGCGTCCCGCCCCCGGCAAGAGGCGGGACGTGGCCGGCAGCCGGGACTACTACTCGGCGACCATGCGCACCACGCATCCTTCGATCATGTCGCTGATCTCCGGGAGCGGGATCGCTCCGCTCGGGCGGTACCAGCGCCAGACGCTCACGATCATTCCGAGGACGGCGAGCCCAAGGGTGTGCGCGTCCCGGACCGGGAAGGCGCCCTTGGACATGCCGCGCATCAGCAGGTTCGTCCAGTCCCGCTCGACCATCTGCACCAGTTGGCGGGCCGCGACGCGCTCGGTCTCCTCGCGCTTGGACTTCCGCGGGGTGGCGAGCAGGGACATGTTGGCCTGCAGGATGCGCATCTGGCGGATCTCCTGCTCGGTGACCGCGAAGGCGGTACGGACACCCGCGCGCAGTTCCTCGACCGGCTCCGACTTCCCGGCCGTGGCCTCGACGAACATGTCGTGGGAGCGCTGCAGCTCCAGGCGCATGATGGTCAGCAGGCAGTGGGCCTTGGACTCGAAGTAGTGGTAGAGGGCGGTCTGCCCGATGCCCACCCGGTCGGCGACCTCGGACCACTTCGTGTTCTCGTAGCCGTCCTCCCCGAACCGCTCCACGGCCGCCACGAGAATCGCGGCCCGCTTGGACCTGGGCCCCTCGTCCGGATCCACGATCCGCGCGCTCACCATCGTCTCTCCCTCTTCTCGCCACGACCGGCACCGATCACCGCTCGGGTGTCCGAGAGTAGACCCAAGTTCAAGTCGGTTACGAATGGAAGGCCGGTTGCGAACGAAAGAGGGGCGACCGGTCCGGCCCGGGCGCTCACGGGACCGGGGCGTGCGTGAAGTCGGGCCGGCGCTTGGCGAGGAACGCGGCCACGCCTTCCCGCCCCTCGGCGGAGACCGCGGCGGCGGCCAGTTGGCGGGCCTCCGCGTCGAGGTGTTCGCCGAACCCCGCCGACAGTGCCCCGGCGACCAGCCGCCGGGTCGACCCGTACGCTCCCGTGGCCCCGCGCGCCAGTGCGCTCGCGGCCTCGGCGGCCTCCTCGTACAGCCGCTCCGGCGCGACGATCCTGCTCACCAGTCCCATGTCCAGGGCCTCGGCGGCCGGGATGCGGCGGTTGGTCAGCAGCAGGTCCATGGCACGCCTCGGTCCGACGAGCCGGGGCAGCGACCAGCTGACCCCGGCGTCCGGCGAGTACCCGATGCCGGTGTACGCGGCCGTGAAGCCGGCGTCCGAGGCCGCGAAGCACAGGTCGGCCGCCGCGGCGAGCCCAAGCCCGGCCCCCGCCGCGCTTCCCTGCACAGCCGTCACCAGGGGCGCGTCGAGACCGGCGAGGATCCGCAGCGCTCCGTGCAGCGCGTCGGTGACCTCGGTGAGGTGCGCGACCAGCCGCTCACCGGAGAGGGCCGCGAACTCCTTCAGGTCGCCTCCGACACAGAAGTGCCGACCCTGCCCGGTGAGCAGCACGGCCCGTGCTCCCGCCCGCTCGCTCTCCCGCGCGGCGTCCAGCAGTGCCCGGGCCATCGCCAGGTCGATCGCGTTGCCGTCCCCGCGGCACATCTCGACGCGCGCCACCCCGTCACCGTCGACCTCGACCGTCACCCTCATCGCGCCGTCCATCCGCCGTCAACGGTGAGCACTTGCCCCGTGCAGTACGAGGACGCGTCCGAGGCCAGATACAGCAACGCCCCGTCCAGTTCGCCCTGTTCACCGCCCCGGCCGAGCATCGTGCCGCGCTCGACCCACCGCCGGGACCGCTCGTCCGCGAACAACTCGTGGGTCATCTCGGTGCGGAACCAGCCGGGGGCCAGGGCGTTGACGCGGATCCCCGACTGCCCCCACTGCCCGGCCAGTTCGCGGGTCAGTCCGACGAGTCCGGCCTTCGACGCGGCGTAGGCGGCACCGCCCATCGGGGCACCGGAGACCAGCCCGAGGACGGACGAGACGTTCACGATGGACCGCGGACGACCGGCGGACGGCGACTCCGCCAGCAGCCGGGCGAGGTGGAAGGCGGCCACCAGATTCACGGCCAGTACGTCCGCGAAGGCGTCGGCGCTCTCGTCCTGGGCCCGTACAGCTCCGGGCGCCCCCGCGTTGTTGACGAGGATGTCGAAGCCTCCGCCGGCCGCGAGCACGGTCTCGGCCAGTCGCACGCGGTCCAGCTCCCGGGAGACGTCGCAGACAACGGGGTGGATGCGCGGATCGTCGTCGGCCAGTTCCTTCAGCCGGTCGGGTCTGCGGGCCGCGGCGAACACCGTGGCGCCGGCGGCGGCCAGGACGGTCGCGAACCGGGCGCCGAGACCTGAGGAGGCCCCGGTGACGACTGCTGTCCGGCCGTGCAGCGAGAACAGGTCCGCGTCCCGGTTCGTCGGGGAGGCCGTCGTCATGCGTCCACCCCGATCGGCAGCACGGTCGCCCCACCGTCCAGGACGAGCGCCTGGCCGGTCATCCACGCCGACGCCTCGGAGGCGAGGAACACCGCGGCGTTCGCCACGTCCTCCACCGTGCCCAGCCTGCGCAACGGCAGCTTCGCGGTGAGGATCGGCTCCCTCGGCTCCCAGACGGCCCGCGCCAGTTCGGTCTTGATCAGACCGGGCGCGATCGCGTTCACCCGCGCCCGCGGCCCGAGTTCGTACGCGAGCTGCCGTGTCATGTGCAGCATCGCCGCCTTCGTGGCGTTGTACCAGCCGATGTGCGGGTCGACGATGAGCCCGCCGACGGAGGCGATGTTGACGACCGCTCCCCCGTGGTCCGCCATCCACGCCCGCCAGGCGCACCGGGTCCAGGCGATCATGCCGTACTGGTTGACCCGTACGGTCTTCTCCGCGCGCGGCAGGTCGAGGTCGAGCAGATCGCCCATGTACGGGTTGGTGGCCGCGTTGTTGACCAGGATGTCGAGGCGGCCGAGCCGTGCCATGGTCTCCTCGGCACAGCGCTCGGCGTCGTCCGGCTCCCCGGCGTTGGCGACCACCTCGTGCACCTCGCCGTCGCCCTTGACGCGGAGCAACTCCTCGCGTGCGACGGCGAGTCCGTCCGGCTTGCGGGCGGCGATCACCACATGGGCCCCCGCCTCCCGGTACGCCTTGGCGATGCCCAGGCCGATGCCCCGGGAACCGCCGGTGATCACGGCGACACGGCCGTTCAGTGCGTATCCGCTCATGCCGACTCCTCGCGGTACTTGGTCAGTTCACGGCGCGCCACGGTCCGCAGATGCACCTCGTCGGGCCCGTCCGCGATCTTCAGCGCCCGGGTGATGGCGAACAGCCGCGCCAGTACGGTGTCGTCACTGACCCCCGCGGCCCCGTGCGCCTGGACCGCCCGGTCGACCACCCGGTGGGCGACCTCCAGCGCGGCCACCTTGATGGCGGCGACCTCGGTACGGGCGGCCGCGTTGCCAGATGTGTCCATCAACCAGGCGGACTTGAGGACCAGCAGCCGCAGTTGCTCGATCTCGATCCGGCTGCGGGCGATCCACTCGCGGACGACACCCTGTTCGGCGAGGGCGCCGCCGAAGGCCGTACGGGTCAGGGTCCGGCGGCACATCAACTCCAGTGCCCGCTCGGCGAATCCGACGGCGCGCATGGCGTAGTGCATGCGTCCGGGTCCCAACCGGCCCTGGGCCAGGGCGAATCCCTCTCCCTCATCGCCCAACAGGCCCGACACGGGCACCCGAACGTCCTCGAAGAGGACATCGCCATGGCCGCAGCGGTCGGTGTAGCCGAACATCGGCAGATCGCGCAGGACGGTGATGCCGGGGGTGTCGCGCGGGATCAGCAGCATGCTCTGCTGCCGGTACGTGGGCGCGTCCGGGTCGGTCACGCCCATGAGGATGATCAGCCGGCAGTCCGGATCGAGGATCCCGGAGGTGTACCACTTGTGGCCGTTGACGACGTACTCGTCGCCGTCACGGGTGATCCGGGTGCGGATGTTGCGTGCGTCGGAACTGGCGACCTCCGGCTCGGTCATCGCGAAGCACGACCGGATCTCGGCAGCGAGCAACGGCCGCAGCCAGCGCTCCTGCTGCTCCGGTGTGCCGAACAGGGAGAGCAGTTCCATGTTGCCGGTGTCGGGGGCCGAGCAGTTGAACACCTCGGGGCCGATGACGGACCGCCCGGCCAGCTCGGCGAGCGGCGCGTACTCGAGGTTCGTCAGGCCCGCGCCCCAGTCGCCGTGCGCGAGGAAGAGGTTCCACAGCCCCTCGGCGCGCGCCTTCTCCTTCAACTCGCGCATGACCGGCGGCAGTTCGTGCGGATTTACCGCCTGGGCCAACTGCCGGTCGTACACGGGCTCGGCGGGGAAGACGTACTCGTCCATGAACGCGGCCATGCGCGAGCGGAGTTCGTCGGTCCTCGGGGAGAGTCCGAAATCCATGGTGGTGCTCCTTCAAGACCGTTGCGCGAGGATGTCGAGCGCCGTGCGGATCATCGCCGCGATGGTCGGCGGCAGCCGCTCCTGGTCGGGGTCGTGGTGCTTGCCCTCGCGGTGTCTGCGCAGGTTGTGACCCATGATCGCGGCCATCTTGGTGCGGGCCAGGGCACGGAACCAAGCGAGGTCGGGGAGTTCGGTGCGGCCGTCCGTATAGGCGGCGAGCAGCTCCTCCTCGGTGGGCAGGCCCGGGACCTGGCGGCCCAGTTGAGGGAAGTTCCGGTGGTCGGCGAAGAGAAGGAACCAGCCGAGATCGATGCGAGGGTCCCCGAGGCCCCAGATCTCCCAGTCGACGACGGCCGCGGGTCGCTCGCCCCGGCACAGGACGTTGCCGAGCCTGAAGTCACCGTGGGTCAGGGTGGGGGGCATGCCGTCCGGGACCATGGAGGCGAGGCGGCTCAGCAACTCCTCCGCACCCGGCCGGAGATCCTCCGGCACGGCCCGCATGGTGCGTCCCCACCGTTCCAACTCCCCCGCCGGATCGAGGAGTTCCGAGGTGACCTCGGTCTTCGTGCCATGCAGATCCCTCAGCACCCCGGCCACGGCCAGCATCCGCGTCCGGCACAGGCCCGGGTCGAGCCGGTGCTCGTCCAGGACCGGCTCGACCGCCTCGCCGTCCACGAACTCCATGGCGAACCAGGCCGGTTCCCGCTCGTCGACGGCGAACACCTGTGGCACGGGGACCGGCGATCCGGTGAGGGCACGCAGCACCTCGGCCTGGCGGAGCACGTCGTTGCGACCGACGGGCCGCTGCCCGGGCGGCACAACCTTCACGACGTACGAGGCCGATCCCGCCGCGATCGAGTAGGTGAGCCCCGAGTGGCCGCCGGGCAATGTGCGCAACTCGCCGAAGGGCACGCCCGGATGCCTGACGGCGAGCCGCTCGCGCACCCGTCCGGCGAGTTCCGTCACTTCGGTCGCGGTACTCAACTCACCGCCCCCTTCGGCTCCTTGGGCAGTCCCAGCACCCGCTCGGCCAGGATCGTGCGCTGGATCTCGTCACTGCCGCCGGCGATGCGGTAACCGGGGGCGCCCAGCAGATGCTCGGTCCAGGCGAACGTGCCCCACTCCCCCGTGTCGGCGGCCAGCCGCGGTCCGAGGAGCTGCTGTACGAGATCGGTGGTGGCCCGCATGGTCGCGGTGGCGTGGAGCTTGCCGACGGAGGCCTCCGCGCCCGGTTCACGGCCGGCGGCCACGGCTGCCGTGACGCGCAGTCCGATGAGCCGCTGAACGAGGGTACGGACGAACAGGTCGGCCGCCTGCTGCCGTTCACCGCCGGTGAGCGGGCGGGGCAGCCGGCAGGCGAGGTGGAGGGCACGGTCGGCGTTGTCCAGTCCGAGGCCTCCCGAGTCCAGCCGTTCGGCCGCGAGCACGGTGAGCGTCACCCGCCAGCCCTGGCCGACAGGGCCGAGCCGGTCGGCGTCCGGTACGAAGACGTCGTCGAGATAGACCTCGTTGAAGCTGGAGCCGCCGGTCATCTGCCGGATGGGCCGCACGGTCACGCCGGGCGCGTCCATCCGGACCAGGAAGACCGTGATGCCCGCATGTTTGGGCACGTCCGGGTCGGTGCGGCAGACGGCGACGCCCCAGGTGGCGACGCGGGCGCCGGAAGTCCAGACCTTGTGACCACGCAGCAGCCAGCCGTCGCCTTCACGCACCGCTCGCGTGCGGACGGCGGCGAGGTCGGAACCTGCCTCCGTCTCGGAGAAGAGCTGGCAGGCGAGCTCGTCCGTGCGGAGCATGGGGCGCAGCCAGCGGGCCTTCTGTTCGTCGGTGCCCCAGATGCGGATCGCGGGGGCGACGAGCTGCTGGGTGACCGGGAAGACCTCGGTGCGCCGGGGCACATCGAAGGCTGCCTCCTCTGTCCGGTACAACTGCTCGTAGTACGAGGGCAGTTCGCGGCCTCCGTACTCCGGTGGCCAGTCGAGCGCGCCCCAGCCCCGGTCGTACCGGGTGCGCTCCCAGCCCCGTATCCGCTCGGTGTGCGCACGTTCCTCGGTCTCGGTCCAGTTCTCGAAGACGGCCACCGAGTCGTCACCGCTGTCCCAGTCCTGGCGTGCGGGGCGTTGCTCCGCCGTGCCTGCCAGCCAGCGCCGGGCCTCGGCACGGAACTCCTCGGGTTCGGGGATCTCGCTCATGGTCCTCCCTTCGGCGAATCAGGTCCCGGGATCAACGGGTCAGCACGGTGCAGGCGCTGACGCCCGGTGCCCCGTAGACGTGGGTGAAGCCGGTCGACGGTTCGCCCGGCACCTGCCGTTCACCCGCCCTGCCGCGCAACTGCTGGACGATCTCGTGGACTTGGCGGAGCCCGGAGGCACCGATGGGCTCGCCGTTGGCGATACAGCCGCCGTCGGTGTTGACCGGTAGCGCCCCGCCGATCGCGGTCGCGCCGGAGGGGATCAGCCGTTCCTGCTCGCCGTGCTCGCAGAATCCGCACTCGGCCATGTGCATCACCTCGGCACCGCTCTCGGTGTCCTGGAGCTGGCACACGTCGATGTCGCCCGGCCCCAGCCCGGCCTCCTCGAAGGCCAGTCGGGCGGCGTCCGCGCTCACGCTGGTCGGCGTCCCGGGCGGCGCCCAGGGGCTGAACACCTCGAAGGAGCCGAACCGCCGGGTCCGTACGACCGCGGCCCGCAGCGCGACCGGGATGCCTTCCAGCTCGTCGGCGACCGCACGGTTGCACAGGATCAGGGCGACCGCGCCCTGGCCGGGCGAGCAGAACATGTACCGGGTCAGCGGGTCGTTGACCATGCCGGACGCCAGGATCTCGTCCGCTTCGACCGGCTTGCGGCGCCACGCGTGGGGGTTGCGGACCCCGTTCGCGTACGCCTTCTCGGCGACCAGTGCGAGAGTGCGGGCGCTGATGCCGTGGTCGTGCATGTAGCGCTGGATCTTCATGGCGAAGAACTGGGTGGTGACCATGAGCCCGTCGCGCCCGTATGCCTCGTCGAGCCCCCAGTCGGCGGGCCGCGGGTCGAAGGCGCCGCGCGGGTGTTTGTCGAAGCCGACGGCGAGGGCGACGTCCGCCGCGCCGGAGCGGATCGCGCCCACGGCCGACACCAGGGCGCTGCCGCCGGTGGCGCAGCCGTTGCGGACGTTGATGAACGGCACGCCGGTCAGGCCGAGTTCGGCGACGAGTGTGTCGGCGTTGCCTGCCGCGTCGCTGCCGCCGTAGGCCGCCCGCACCCGGGACCAGGGCAGCCCGGCGTCGGCGAGTGCCGATCGGACGGCGCGCACGGCGAGCTGTCTGCCGTCGTCCTCCGTACGGGCGAAGGAGGTGATTCCGGCGCCGCAGACCAGCACCTCTTCGGCGCTCATGCCCTGGCTCCCACGGCCCTCGGCACGCCGTCCCCCACCGAGAGGGTCAGCGGCATGCCGATCTCCGCTTCCTCGGGCCGGATGTCCAGCACGGCCAACACCCGTACCCCTTCCGGAAGTTCGACATATCCCACGGCGAACGGCTCGAATCCGGCGGCAGGGACGGCGTACGGCGGCGACTTGGGCGCGTACCGCTGGACGGTCCACGTCCACAGCGTGCCCGTACCGGAGAGAACGACCTGCTCGGCCGGTCCTCCGCAGCGCGGGCACGCCGGGTCGGCGGGGTAGACGGCCACCGCGCAACCGGCGCACCGGGAGCCGCGGAGCCGGCTCCCGGGGTCGGCCGCGGTGCTCAGCGGCCCTTCCACTGCGGTTCCCGCTTCTCCAGGAAGGCCGCCACACCCTCCGCCGCGTCCTCGGAGTTGAGCATCACGCCGACCGCGAGGTGCTCCATGACCATCAGCGACTGGATGTCGGCGTCGAGGCTGCGGTCGATGGTCATCTTGGTGATCCACATGGTGAACGGGCTCTTGTCGACCAACTGGTCGGAGAACTCCTCGACTGTGGCGTCCAGCTTGTCCGCCGGCGCCGAGGAGTTGATGAGCCCGAACTCCGCGGCCTCGACCCCGGTGAGCAGCTTGCCGGTGAGCATGAGCTCCTTGGTCTTGCGGACGCCGATCATGCGCGGCACCCGGTAGATGGGCCCCGCCCCGCCGAACAGCGCGCGGCGGATGTGGAAGTCGCCGATCAGGGCGTCGTCCGCGGCGATCGCGAAGTCGCAGGAGATCATCAACTCGAAGCCGCCCGCGGTGACATGGCCTTCGAGGACCGCGATCGACGGCGTCTTCATCGAGTAGAGCCGGTCGCAGACCTTCGCCGACAGCACGGCGACGTCGATGGCGGTGGAGCTGCCGATGAAGTCGGCCTTGAGGCTGTCCAGGTCGAACCCGGAGCAGAAGGTGTTGCCCCGCCCGCGCAGCACCAGCACGCGCAGCTCGGGGTCGGCGTCGACCTCGGTGATGATCTCGTCGAGACGGTTGAGGATCGGCACGGTCACGCAGTTCTTCTTGTGCGGCCGGTTGAGCCAGACCCGCGCGACGTGACCGTCCCGCTCGAACTGGATCTCGTCTTCGACTGCCATGAGTTCCTCCAAACTGAACTGAATTCAGTACGATTCTGCGGGCAGTAGATGCCCCTGTCAATGGATCGGAAGCCGCCACTCAGCCCGAAGTGCCGGTGAGGCCGAGCAGTTCCGCCAACCGCAGCCGGTGGTCGTCGGCCGTGCCGAACAGCGCCTCGTCGGCCCTCGCCCGGCGCACGTACAGATGCGCCGGGTGTTCCCAGGTGAAGCCGATACCGCCATGGAGCTGCACGTATTCGGTCGTGGCGAGCCGGTACGCGCCGGTGCACGCCACCGCCGCGGCGCTCGCGGCGACGGGCAGCTCGGGGGTCCACTCCGCCAGACAGGCGCTCGCGTACGCCGACGCCGACCGCGCCCCTTCCACCTCGACCAGCAGATCGGCCAGTCGGTGCTTGATCGCCTGGAACGAGCCGATGGCCCGACCGAATTGAGTTCGTTGCGAGACGTACTCCAGGGTGGCGTCCAGGGCATGCGCGCAGCCGCCGACGTGCTCGGCGGCGAGCGCCACCCGCCCGGCGTCGAGGACTGCGTCGACGATTCCGGGCACCTGCCCGGGCTCACCGACCGGTTCGGCCGGCGTTCCCCGGAAGCGGACGAGCACCTGGCGGCGGGTGGGATCGAGAACGCGACGGGCCGCACGATCGCAGGTCGAGCCATGCTTCCCGTGCGGTGGCTCCGGTTCACAGGCGAACAGCCGCTCCCCGTCCGGCGCCCGGGCCACCACCAGCAGCAAATCGGCACCCTCGCCGTCGGGAACGAAGTCGGCCTCCCCGCGCAACACCCACCCGTCGGGCCCGCGTTCGGCCGTCACATCGGCGGCCTGCACGAACCCGGCGACCGTGGCCGTGACCGCACCGGAGGCGATCCCGGGCAACCAGCGCTCACAGGCCCGCCGATCACCACTCCCCAGCAGGGCATGCCCTGCCAGCACGACGGTCGACAGCAGCGGCGCCGGACACAGCACACGCCCGGCCTCCTCCAGCGCCACGGCGAGTTCGGCGAAGGTGTAGCCCCCACCGCCGTACTCCTCCGGCAGAGCAAGCCCATGCACCCCGATCTCCCCGGCGAGCCGAGCCCAGAGCGCCTGGTCGTACCCGCGCGGACTCTCCACTTGCTTGCGCACTTCTTCGGACCCACAGGCCTCGGCGAACAAGTCCCGCAGAACCGCCCGCAGTTGACTCCGCTCCTCGCTCTCCAGCAACACGGCCGGATCCACATCGAGGCGATTCACACAGACCTCCCTAGATCAAACAAACTCCGGTTCCACGGGCGCCCCTCCAGGGGCGCGGGGAACTGCGCGACCAGCCACACGCAACCCGCAGCAGCAATCCGAATCCCCAGCCCCACGGACCCCTCACACCGTGAACCGCCCCCCGTTGGCCAGCAGAACCGCCCCAACGAGATTCACCGCCTCATCACTGGCCAGAAACAACGCGATGTCGGCGATCTCCCCAGCCGTCGCGTAGGGCCGAACCCGAGGATCGGCCAGATCCTGCCGCAACGCGGCAGGCGTTCGCGCCGCCATCCCCGTGTCGGTGGGCCCCGGCGCCACCGTGTTCACACGGACGCCGAACGCGATCGCCTCCTTGGCGACGGCCTGACTCAACACGTGCGCACCGGCCTTCGAGGCCGCGTAGTGCGGATAGCCGGCCGGAGCGTCGAAGGCCGAGGAGGAACCAACGGTGACGATCGCACCGGACCGGCGGGGCGCCATGACTCGCAGCGCAGCCCGCAGGACATGGAAGGTGCCGTCCAGGTTGACCCGCATGACACGCCGCCAAGCGGCCCCGTCGAGCCGGGTGACGACATCGGGCGGCCGTTCGTCGAGCAGCGCCTCGGCGATCCACTGCTTCGCCTCCGGGTCGTCGACTCCGGCCGCGTGCACCACCACGTCCAGGCGCCCGCGCTCCCGTACGACCTCTTCGACCGCGCGGTCGACCTGGTCGGCGTCCGAGACGTCCATGGTCACCGGGTGTACGCCGGACAGTTCCTTGGCGACCGCTTCGGCCGCGGCGCCGTCGAGGTCTGCGGCGAAGACCGCGGCTCCTTGCACGGAGAGTCGCCGGGCGACCGCCGCGCCGATGCCGGAGCCGGCTCCGGTGACCAGCGCGGCTCTGCCCGTGAAGCGTCCGTGTGGCGTGTCTTCGTCGTCCATCGGATCCACCCGCCTCCGCTCACTTATTGAACTGACTTCATTTTTGCTACCGTTTCGCGCATGTCAACAGGCAGGATGAGAGCAGTCCGGATGACGCACTGGGGCGGCCCACCGGTGCTGACCGAAGTGGCACGCCCTACACCCAGGGCGGATGAGGTCCTGATCCGCGTGGAGGCGGCGGGTGTGTGCCGCTCCGACCTCCACGTCCTGGACGCCCGACCCGGCGCCCTTCCGTACCGAACTCCGTTCACTCTCGGGCACGAGGTCGCCGGGCGGGTGGCCGAGCTCGGGCCCGGGGCCACCGGTCCGGCGGTGGGCGAGCGCGTCGCCGTCTACGGCCCCTGGGGGTGCGGGCTGTGCAGCCGCTGCGCGGCCGGCGCGGAGAACTACTGCGACCGCCGCGCGGACCTCGACGCGGTCCGGACCGGTACGGGAGTGGGGCTGGGGCGCGACGGCGGTATGGCCGACTTCCTGCTCGTACCGTCCGGGCGACTGCTGGTTCCGGTGGGCGATCTGCCCAGCGCGCAGGCGGCGCCCCTGTCGGACGCCGGGCTCACCGCGTATCACGCCGTGTCCGGGATCCGGCCGGCGCTGCCACTCGACGGCTCCGGCGGTGGCGGTGGCGGTGGCGGTGGCGGTGCGAGCGTGGCCGTCATCGGGGTCGGCGGGCTGGGGCATCTGGCGGTGCAGATCCTGCGGGCCACGACATCGGCGCGGGTCCTCGCCGTGGACGTACGCGAGGAGGCGCTCGCGCTCGCCGACGCCTGCGGCGCGCACTTCGGCACGCTGCTGCGGCCCGACACCGCGGAGGTACTCCGGCGACAGGCCGGTGGGATCGGCGTGGACGCCGTGCTCGACTTCGTCGGCAGCCACTCCAGCCTGGAACTCGCGGTCGGCGCCCTGCGGGCGGGCGGTGAGCTGGCCGTCGTCGGGAGCGGCGGCGGGGAGCTCACCGTGCGCAAGCCCGGCGGACTGCCTCCCGGGGTGCGGATCTCGCTGCCCTTCTGGGGAACGCGGCCGGAGCTCGAAGAGGTCGTCGCCCTGGCGCGCAAGGGCGTGGTCAGGGTGGAGACGGAGGAGTTCGCCCTGTCGAGCGCACCGGAGGCGATCGACAGACTGCGCTCCGGCCAGACACGGGGGCGAACCGTGCTGGTCCCCGACTGATCCGAACCGCCCTGCCCGGCCGAAAGCAGCCCTGTCAAAGCTCGTACCGACACACCTCTCGACTACAGAAGTGAGTTCAATTAGGGTTCAGGTCACTCAGCGACACGACTAGGCGGTGGGACCCGCTATGGGTGTTGGAACAGTGGATCTGCTGGTGGTGGGCGGCGGAATGGCCGGACTCTCGGCCGCCGCCCGGGTGGCCGCGGAAGGCGGCTCCGTGGTTCTCGTGGAGAAGGCGGAGCGCCCCGGCGGCTCCGCGCGCTTCGCCGGTTTCGTATGGACGACCCCCACCTTCGATGAATTGCGTCGCGTCAACCCCGACGGCGACGCGGAACTCGCCGCGGCCCTGGTGGACGGGTTCGCCGACGCGGTGGCCTGGATCCGGTCGCTCGGCGTGGAATGTCGGCCGCCGGTGCCCGTACTCGGCTTCGGCCGGGGACATCAGCTCGACACGAACCACTACCTCGACGCCTGCGAGCGGTTGGTCCGCGACCGGGGCGGCGAGGTACTGACCGCCACTTCGACGCGCACCCTGCTGACGGAGAACGGCGCGGTCACAGGTGCACAGTGCGTGCTGCCGGACGGATCGATCCGCCGGATCGACACCACCTGGACCCTGCTCGCGACCGGCGGATTCCAGGGGGATCCGGGCCTGCGCACGGAGCACGTACACCCCCAGGCCGCGGACATCGAGCTGCGGGCGAACCCGCACAGCCAAGGCGACGGACTGTCGCTCGGTCTCGCGGCGGGGGCCGCGTTCGGCAAGAAGGACGCGGGTTTCTACGGGCATCTGATGCCCGCGGGCGTCTCTCTCGCCGACCCCGCCCGATTCGTCGACCTCGCCCTCTACTACAGCGAGCACGCCCTGCTGTTCGACCTCACGGGCGAACGGTTCGCCGACGAGACCGTCGGGGATCATCTGACCACCATGGCGCTGCTGGAGAGACCGCAGGCCCGTGGGCTGCTGGTCGCCGACGCGCGCGTGCACCGGGAATGGATCTCCGCGTCGTACGTGGAGGGCATCCCCGGCGTGGACAAGTTCCAGCTCTGCCATCGCGCGGGCGCCCGCAGCGCGGTCGCCGACAGCCTGGAGGAGTTCGCGTGGATGCCCGAGGAGTGGGGCTACCCGGGCGCCAGGATCCGTGACCGGGTCGAGGAGTACAACGCCACCGTCGGCGGGGGCGGCGAGCCGGCCCCGGGGCGACTGCTCGACCGGCAACCGCTCGACGAGCCGCCGTTCTATGTGATCGAGGCCGCCCCCGCGATCACCTTCACCTTCGGCGGTCTGCTCATCGACGCCGAGGCCCGTGCCCTGGCGGCGGACGGGCGGCACACCGTGCCCGGCCTGCTCGTGGCGGGCGCGGACGCGGGCGGGCTCTACCGGCGCGCCTACGCGGGCGGCCTCGCCCCCGCGCTCGTGTTCGGCCTGGCGGCCGCGCGGACCGCGCTGCGCTAGGGCCCGCCCAAGGGCCTGCCCGTCGGGCGGATCGCGCCGGACAGGCACCGGATCACCCGCACTCCGACAAATCCCGTGCACGAGTCTTGCCCGTCCGGCACCGGAGTGCCTAGCTTACTGAATTGAGTTCACTTTACTAAGCGGCGAGTACCGCGTACCCGGCTTTCGAGCACGTGGCGCGAACACGCCGCACGCGCATCTCGAAGTTCTTCGAAGAAGGAGGGACCGTGAGTCAGTTTCTGCTGGTCCTGGTCAGCGGCGTGGCCAGCGGAGCCGTGTACGGCCTCATGGGACTCGGCCTGGTCATCATCTATCGCGCCACGGACGTCGTGAACTTCGCGATGGCGTCCCTGGCGACCCTGGGCCTGTACGTGGCGGTCTCGCTCCGCGACCAGGGGGTGGCGACGGTGCTCGGCATCGTCGCGGCCGTCACCATCACCGTCGTGGCGGGCCTGCTGGTGCGCGAGACCGTGATCAGGCCACTGGGCCAAGGACAGTTGTTCTCCGCGCTGGTCGTGACGATGGGCGTGTCCCTGGTGGTCGAGAACGTGGCCAGTTCGATCTGGGGCGACGAACCGAAGTCCTTCCCCAACCTGGTCAACGGCACGGTGAGCTGGTCGGGCGCGGCACTGCCGGTCCAGAGCCTGGTGACGATCGCCGTCGCCGCGGTGGCGATGGCCGTCGTGGGCTATCTGTTCGCCCGCACCACGCTCGGCTCCGCGATGCGCGCGGTGGCCGAGAACGCGGACACCGCGCGCGTCGTCGGGCTCGGGGCGCAGCGCCTGGCCCGGATCGCCTGGGCGCTCGGCCTCGGCCTCGCCGCACTCGCCGCGTGTCTGTACGCGCCGAGGTCGGGGCTGGTACCGACCGCCCTCGTCGCACCGCTGTTCCGCGCCTTCGCCGGGATCTTCCTGGGCGGCCTGACGAGCATGTACGGCGCTGTCGTCGGCGGACTCACCGTCGGCGTGCTGGACAACCTCGCGGCGAACTACGCCTCCGCGAGCCTCCGGGACACATTCGTCTTCTCGTTCACTGTTCTCGTGCTGCTGATCCGCCCTCAGGGCATCTTCGGCACCCGCACCTTCCAACGGGTCTGAGGGGTCGTACCCATGGTCTTCAACCGTTCCCTCCTCGCGAAGGCCGCGCTCGGGCCGGCCGCCGGCGCGGTACTCATGGCCTTCATGGCCTCCGGCGCGATCCCGGCGTACCAGATGTACTCCGTGGCGCTCGCCGCGATCTACACCATCGTCGTGCTGTCGGTCGGCCTGCTCGCGGGCTGGTCCGGCATCTGGTCGGTGGGCCACCCGGCGTTCTTCGCCATCGGCGCCTACTTCGCCGCGTACGGCAGTGGCCACGGCTGGCCGCTGGAGACGGTGATCCTGGGAGCGGTGGTCACCGGAACCGTCCTCGGCGGCTTCCTCGGGTACGCGGGTGCCAGGTTCTCGATGCTCTACATCGCCCTGCTGACGCTCGCCTTCACCATGGTGACGCTGGAGCTGGTCAACCGCTGGAGCAGCGTGACCGGCGGCGACCAGGGCGTCGCGGTGCTCCAACTGCGCAGCTCCCTGGGCCTGGGCACCCTCGCGGGCGGCAGCTCCGAGTCCCAGTACCTCGCGGTCGGCGCCGCGGCCGTGGTGCTCGCGCTGGCGGTACCGGCCGCCGCGTCCGGACTGCGGATGCGGCTGGTGGCCGCGAAATCACATCCCCTGGCGGCCCGTACGATCGGCATCGCGCCCGAAGCGCAGTCGGCGCTGGCGTTCGCGGTGAGCGCCGCGTTCACCAGCTTCGCGGGTGTACTGCTCGGGCTCATCACCGGTTTCGTCAGCCCGGATCCGTTCTCCCTCAACCTCGGCATCGCGCTCATCGCGGCGTGCGTGCTGGGCGGGGTCGGAACCATCATCGGCGCGGTGGCCGGCGGCGCCTATCTGACCTGGAACCCCTCACTGTCGTCCGCCGTGGGACTCCCCCAGCCGGTCGTGCAGGGCCTCGTGCTGATCGGGGTGCTGCTGTTCCTGCCCGGCGGAGTGGTGCCGTTCCTCAGCGCGCCCCTGCGGTCGCTGCTCCGGCGCGTGTGGCGACGGCCGGCACCCACGCCCTCGAAGCCGGCCCCTGCCGTCGGCCTCGCACCGCGGCAACCGGCCGCAGCAACGGCCACTGCCACGGCCTCAGGTGAAGCCGACGTCGTGCTGCGCCTGGAGCACGTATCGGTCGCGTACGGCGGGCTGAAGGCGTTGGAGGACGCCTCGGTGTCGCTGCGGCAGGACGAGATCCTGGCGGTGATCGGGCCCAACGGGGCGGGAAAGACAACCCTGTTGAACGCGGTGTCGGGTCTGACCGGCAACGGCCGGGTGAGCGGGACGGTCGATTTCGCGGGCGGTTCCCTGCTCAAGGCTCGGGCGACCGCGCGGCGCCGGCTGGGCATCGGGCGTACGTTCCAGCACGCGGAGGTGTTCTCCGAACTCACCGTCGCCGAGAACGTGTTGTGCACGCGCCGCTGGATCACCGCCCGGGACCGGGCCGACGTCGCACGGCTGCTCGACTCTGTCGGCCTCGCCGACGTGGCCGACCGACGGCCCGGAGGGCTGCCGTTCGGGCTGCAGAAACGCCTGGACCTCGCCCGTGCGATGGCCGAGGAACCGAAACTCCTGGTGCTGGACGAGCCGTTCGGCGGCCTGGACGCCGGCGAACGGGCCCTCCTGGCACAGCAGATCAGGCGGTTGCACGCCCAGGGCACCGCCGTGCTGGTCATCGACCACGTGCTCGACGACCTGTTCTCCGTCGCACACCGGGTGCTGGCCTTCGACTTCGGCCGCACCATCGGCGAGGGCAGCCCGGACACCGTCCTGGACAACCCCGAGGTGCGGTCGTCGTACCTGGGTACGGTCGGCGGCCGGGCCGAGCTGCCCGAGCGGGTCGGTGAGCGGAGCGTGCTGCGACTGAGCGGGGTCGGTCACACCTACGGCGGCGTGGTCGCCCTGCGGGACGTCGACCTCGACGTACGCGAGGGGGTCGTGCTCGGGATCGCCGGGGCCAACGGCGCCGGGAAGAGCACACTCGCCGGGATCCTGCACGGCTCGCTGAAGCCCGCGCGCGGCAGCAGGGAGACGGGCGGGACCGTCGTCCGTACCAGCCTGGCGCCCGAGGGACGGGCGCTGTTCAAGACGCTGTCCCTGCGGGAGAACCTCGAAGTGGCGGCCTACGCGGCGGGCATCACCGGGGCCCCGCTGCGCGAGCGCCTCGCGGAGACGACCGAGTGGCTGCCGCCGCGACTGCGCGACCGCATGTCCGTACCGGCCGCCGGACTGTCGGGCGGAGAGCAGCAGATGCTCGCCATCGCCCGCGCCCTGATCGTCAAACCCGACGTCCTGATCGTCGACGAGCCGGCGCTCGGGCTCGCGCCCGCACTGGTCGACGAGGTGTACGACCGGCTGGTGCGACTGGCCCACGACGGCCTGACGGTCGTTCTGCTGGAGCAGCTGCTCAGCCGTGCCATGTCCGTCTGCCACGAGGTGGCCGTGCTGCACGAGGGGTCGGTCGCCGCTCAGGGGCGGCCCGGGGACCCGTCGTTCGCCGCCCTCGCCGAAGCGGCGTACTTCAGCGGCGCCCGGGAGACCGCCGCGACCACCGCTCGACTGTGAAACGAACCGAACTCATGTTGTGAACTGTTGTGAACGAGGTGGACCGTGTTCCGGACAATGAGAAAATTCCGCCGCGCCGCGGGAACGACGGCCGTCCTGGCCGTAGTGGCGCTGACCGCCAACGCGTGCGCGGAGCAGGACTCCGCAGGAGCCGGCGGCAACTCGTCGGAGATCCACATCGGAGCGTGGCTCCCGACGACCGGTGCCACCGCCTCGTACGGCGTGCCGCAGAAGGCCGGCGCCGACGCGTACTTCAAGATGATCAACGCATCCGGAGGCATCAACGGCCGCAAGATCCGTTGGACCGTCAAGGATAACGCGGCCGACCCTCAGCAGACCGTGCAGATCGCACGCGAACTCGTCGGCCAGGACAAGGTCGTGGCCATCGTGAACGCGAACGGCACCTCCCAGGCGGAGGCGGCCTTCCCGTTCGTCCTCAACCAGTCGAAGGTTCCGGTTCTCAACGAGGTGGGCGGCAACGAGTCCTGGTTCGAGCCGCCGCGCCCCGGCCTGTTCGGCACCCAGACCCTCTACGAGGACCAGGCCGCGGCGATCGCGGCGTGGACGGTGCAGGACGGCGCGAAGAAGATCCTCGTCGTGCACAGTGACCCGGCCGCGTTCGTGAACGTGGCCAAGCAGGTCGAGCCCGTCGCGAAGAAGGGGGATCCCTCGGTCGAGGTCGACCGGCTGACGGTCAAGTACCAGACCACCGACTACACCCCGGTGATCAGCAAGGTGAAGGCCGCGAAGACCCAGGCGGTGGTCATCATCCTCACTTCCCCCGAGGCGGCCGCCTTCCTGAAGGAGGCCAAGCTGCAGGGGCTGTCGCTGCCCATGTACGCCTACGCGCCGGTCGCCGCGGAGTCGACGGTCTCCCTCGCCAAGGACGCGGCCGAGGGGCTCAAGGCCGTGCAGCTGGTCAAGGCGCCCTCCGACTCCGACCCCGCGGTGAAGGAGTTCCGGACCGCGATGGCCAAGTACGAGCCCAAGCAGCCCGCCGGATTCCTCGCGCTGTGGGGCTGGAGCAACGCGAAGGTGTTCGCGGAGATCGCGAAGACCATCAAGGGACCCGTCACGGCCGACGCGATCAACAAGGCGTACGAGAAGGCGACGAAGGTGGACACGGGGGTGTCGCCGGTCATGAACTTCAGCCCGTCCAACCACCTCGGCACCCGCAGCGTGCAGCGAGTGGTCGTGAAGGACGGGGTGTGGACGTCCGAGGGCGACTTCTACACACCGCCGAAGCGCGGCTGAGCCTGCTCGGGGCTCCGGCCGAAGCCCGGGGCGCCGGGCCAGCCGCCTACGTGAGGGACGCGTCCTTGAGCAGGCCTAGGCGGAGGAGGCTTTCGGCCGTGGCGGTGACGGCGTCGTCGCCGGAGCGGGGGTTCCAGTCGAGGAGGCGGCGCGCCCTCGCGTTGTCGAGGCGGCGGATGATGCCGAGCTGATCGGCCGTCTGACGCATCGCGGGGGCGGTCTCGGCGGCCCGGAGCACCGCCTCGTCCGGCAGGACGTCCACGGGTACGCGGTGGGCGGCGTCGCCCAGACGCTCACGCAGGACGCGGGCGATGTCGTGCATGGACAGCGTGTCCCCCGCGGCCCCGATGAACCGCTCGCCGGCCGCCCGTGGGCTGGTCATCGCCCGTAGGTGGAGGTCGGCGGCGTCGCGTACGTCGACGACCGCGAAGTACAGACGCGGGGTTCCGGGCCGGTCCCGTCCATCAGCATCCTGACCATGTTGACGGACGCGGAGGTGTCCGGTCCCAGGAGGAGCAGGGCAACCTCCTCGCGGCGCAGACCCGCGACCCGCCGCCGGTCACCGCCCGGCAGGCCGATGTCCTCGGGGCGGATCCGCTCCCGCCGGGAGCGCAGGTAGTCGCCCAGCTCGCTTCCTGTTGCCATGCGATCCGCGGTAGGTGGGATCGGCACGTTGTCCCTGTCCTCGTCACTACCAGGCTGCCACCCGGCCGCCCGGTCTACGCCGGAGACGTCCCCACCCGCTCCTCCCGCACATAGCCATGTGCCTTGTCGACCACGTTGCGCAGTCGTCTGCCTTCGGCCCTGCGGGTCAGGTTGTCGAGGAACAGGTCCGCGAGGTCGTCGCGCCAGCCGGTGACCTCGCCGGCCGTGTGCGGGGAGACGATGACGCCGGGCAGGTCCCACAGGGGTGAGGCGGCGGGCAGCGGCTCGTGGGCGAAGACGTCCAGGGCCGCTCCGGCCAGGCGGCCGTCGGTGAGGTTCCGGACGAGCGCCTCCTCGTCGACGAGTCCGCCCCGGCCCACGTTCACGAGCCGCGCGCCCGGCTTCATCGACGCGAGCACGGACGCGTCGACCATGCCCCGGGTGGCCGCCGTGAGGGGAGCGGCGAGCACCACGTAATCCGCCCCGGCCAGGGCGGGGCGCAGCCCGGAGAGGGCGTGCACGGTGCCGAAGTCGGGGTCGTCCGCGCACTCCGTACGCCCTACGGCGCTCACCCGCATGCCGACCGCGCGGAGCATACGGGCCACGGCTCGGCCGATGGGACCCGTGCCCCACACGAGGACGGTCCGTCCGTCGATGCGTTCGCTGTCCCGGGGCCGCCACTCGCGGCGCCGCTGGTGTTCCCAGGTGCCCGGGAAGTCCTTGGCGAGGGCCAGGATCAGGCCGAGTACGTACTCGGCGATGGGTCGGTCGTAGACGCCGCGCGAGTTGGTGAGCACCACCCGGGGGTTGTCGACCAGGGCCGGGAAGAGCAGTGAGTCGACGCCGGCGGCGGCCACGTGCACCCAGTTCGGTGCGCTCGACGGGTCCTCCGGCCAGGCCGCCTCGACCGCGGGGGTGATCGAGTGCCAGCAGAGCAGGGCGTCCGCGCCGGGCAGGAGGTGCGGCAGTTCCTCCTCGGTGGCGTACACCGTGTCCGCGAGGCTTTCGATGCCGGCGGCGTTGTGCGGCAGGATGCCGCGGTGCAGGACGACGAGCCGGTCAGCCAAGGCGGTTCTCCCACGGCGTGAGTCGGTGCGGGGGCGGCTGGTACGAGGTACCGCTCCCACCCTCCGGGGACGTGGCGGAAGGGTCAATGACCACGGTGTTCTGCCGGGACGGCCGCTGTGGACGGTGTGTCAACCGGCCGGCGGCCACGGAACACACTGTCCACCCGCCGTCTCCCAAGAGAACACCGTGTTCATTGACGGTGGATCCGCGCTGAACCAGGGTGATGGCCAACCCCGGACCGCTTCGCCCGGCCACCCGGAGACGACCGGTCCGCACCGCGTACAGCGCTGTACGCCTTCCCCCCTCAAAAAAATCCCCCCACATCCCCGCTTTCCAATGCTTGACGTACGAAGCCTCCTTCGCCCGGCCCCCCTGCCGGCGCGCGTCCCCCTCGCCTTCCCGCGTCCCCCCAGGAGCCTCAAGCATGTCTCTGACCTCATCAACCACCGGCGGGGCCTCGTCGCTCGACGACGCGCCCGTCAGTTCCTTCCACCGCCGGATCATGGTGGTCGCCATGGGCGGCCCCTTCTGCGACGGCTATCTGCTCGGAGTGATGGGCGTCGCCCTCGGCCTCATCACGCCCGCGCTCGCCCTCGACACGCTGTGGACGGGCCTGATAGCCGCCTCCGTCCTGGTCGGCGTGTTCATCGGCGGCGCGGTCTTCGGCCCCATCACCGACCGGGTCGGCCGCCATCTGATGTACGTCCTCAACCTGGCCACCTTCGTCGTCTTCTCGGCGCTGCAGTTCTTCGTCACCGAGGCCTGGCAGCTGCTGGTGCTGCGGCTGCTCATCGGCATCGCGATCGGCGCCGACTACCCCATCGCCTCCGCCCTCACCACCGAGCTGGTGCCCCGCCGGATGCGCGGCCCGGCCCTGTCCGGTCTGGTCCTCGCCTGGTGGGTCGGGTACGGCGTGAGCTACTGGGTGGGCTGGGCGCTGACCGGCCTCGGCGACGACTCCTGGCGCTGGATGCTGGCCTCCGGAACGGTCCCGGCGCTCATCTTCCTGTTCATGCGGGCCGGCATCCCCGAGTCCCCGCGCTGGCTGGCCTCGCGCGGCCGCATGGACGAGGCGAAGGCGGTCGTCCGCAAACACCTCGGCCAGGAGGTGAGCGACGAGGAGCTGCTCGCGGAGGGCCGCCAGGAAAAGCGGGGCGGCTCCGGACTCGGCAATCTCGTCGAGATCTTCAAACGCGGCTACACCGTCCCAGTCGTCTTCTGTTCCGTGTTCTGGATCTGTCAGGTCGCGCCCGCCTTCGCGGTCCGCTCCTTCCAGCCGCAGATGCTGTCCGCGTTCGGCGTGGGGAGCACATACGGTGCCAGCGCGCTGATCACCACCATCGCGGTGGCCGGCATCGGGCTCGGCCTGGTGGTCGTCAACCGGATCGGCCGCCGCTCGCTCCTGATCAGCAGCTTCGTGTGCATCAATGTCTCGCTGATCGCGCTGGCGGTCCTGCCGCTGCACTGGGCCTTCGCGGTGGTGGCCCTGTTCGCGGCCTTCCAGTTCTTCGAGGCGGCGGGCAGCGGTCTGCAGTTCGTCTACCCGAGCGAGCTGTTCCCGACCGATCTGCGGGCCACGGGCGTGGGCATCGCCACGGCCATGAGCCGCGTGGGCTCCGCCTCCTCCACGTTCCTCCTGCCGATCGCCGCCGAGGACCTGGGCGTACGCGGCACGCTGGGCATCGCCGTGGCGATCACGCTGGTGGGACTCGTCGTCTCCTACTTCCTCGCCCCCGAGACCAAGGACCTGGGCCTCACCGAGGCAAGCAGCCGTTCCTGAACCCGCTCACCCTGTCACCGCTTCGCCTCCAAAACACCTCAACCCCCGCCCCACACAGAGGAGTTCACCCCATGCGCAAGGTCGTCAGCTTCGACTGCTACCGGACCCTCATCAACTTCGACACCCGGACCGCCACGCACGAGATCGTCAAGGACCGCCTGGCCGAGTTCGGCGTCGATCCGGACCAGTTCCACCACGACGCGTACGTCATGCGCTTCCAGGGCGTCGTCGACGTCTACCGCCCCTACCGCGAGGTCGTCCGCAGCACCCTGCGCAACGTCATGCTGCTGCACGGCCTGGAGTACCGGGCCGAGGACGGCGAGGCGCTGATCGAGGCCATCAAGAAGTTCACGCCGTTCCGCGAGGTCCCGGACGCGCTGCGCCGCCTCAAGGGCGAGTACGACATCGCCATCCTCTCCAACAGCGAGGACGACCTCATCTCGTACGCCGTGGACGAGCTCGGCGTGGAGTGGGACCACGTCCTCACCGCCGAGCAGGCCGGAGCGTACAAGCCGCTGCCGCAGGCCTTCGAGTACCTCATGAAGGCCACCGGACGCGGCCCCGAGGACATCATCCACACCGCGCAGGGCTGGGAGTACGACATCATGCCGACCAAGCGGTACGAGGGCATGCGGCGGATCTGGGTGAACCGGTACGGCTTCCCGGGGTCGGCCGCCTACCAGCCGTACGAGGAGATCAGCAACCTCTCCGAGCTGCCTCCCCTGCTCGGCGTCTGACCTTCGTCGTCTCCTCGTCCAGCCGCCGTGAAAGGACATCCCGTGAGCGCCACCACGCTCGGTCAGCCCGGCCCGGTCAACGGCCGGATCTCCCATTGGTTCGCCGAACTGCCCACCCCACGCGCCGCGTTGCCCGGTGACCGCGACGCCGATGTGTGCATCGTGGGCGCCGGGCTGACCGGACTGTGGACCGCGTACTACCTCAAACTGGCCGACCCGTCGCTGCGCATCACCATCCTGGAGGCCGAGTTCGCCGGGTTCGGCGCCTCCGGCCGCAACGGCGGCTGGGCCTCGGGGCTCGTGCCCGGCGCCCGCGACCGGCTGGCGAAGCAGTACGGGCGGGATGCCGTGCTCGACTACCAGCGCGTGATGAACGAGGCCGTCGACGAGATCGTCGCCGTGGCCGAGCGCGAGGGGATCGACGCCGGCATCGTCAAGGGCGGCACCCTGCGGGTGGCCCGCACCCCCGCACAGGCGACCCGGCTGCGCCACAAGACCGAGGCCGACCACGAGTGGGGCGTGCCGAACGCCGTGATGCTCACACCGGAGGAGGCCGCGGACCGCATCCGCATCGACGGCATGACGGCCGCGGCCTGGACCCCGCACTGCGCCCGGCTGCAGCCCGCCGCCCTGGTCAAGGGGCTCGCCGAGACGGTCGAACGGCTCGGTGTAACCCTCTACGAGAAGTCCCCGGTCACGGCCATCGAGCCCGGCCGGGCGGTCACCGCGCACGGCACGGTCACCGCGCCCGTCGTCCTGCGCGCGACGGAGGGGTTCACGGCCTCGTTCAAGGGGCTGCGCCGCGCCTGGCTCCCGATGAACAGCTCGATGATCGCCACCGAGCCTCTGCCGAAGGAGGTGTGGGAGGAGATCGGCTGGGCGGGCCGCGAGACGCTGGGCGACACGGCACACGGGCACATGTACGCGCAGCGCACCCCGGACGACCGGATCGCGATCGGCGGCCGCGGTGTCCCGTACCGCTTCGGCTCCCGCACGGACGACGCTGGGCAGGTGGACGCCCGCACACCATCGGCCAGCTCACCGACACGCTCTACGGGATGCTGCCGCAGACCGCCGGTGCCAGGGTCGACCACGCCTGGTGCGGTGTGCTCGCCGTGCCCCGCGACTGGTCCGCCACCGTGGGACTCGACCGCGCCACAGGGCTCGGCTGGGCCGGCGGCTATGTCGGACACGGTATGACCTCCACGAACCTCGCCGCCCGCACCCTCACCGATCTGGTGCTCCGGCGCGAGTCCCGGCTCACCCGGCTGCCGTGGACCGGGCACCGCCCCGGCACCTGGGAGCCGGAACCGCTGCGCTGGCTGGGCGTGCGCGGGCTGTACGTGGCCTACCGGTGGGCGGACCGGCACGAAGCCGGCGGGCGGGCCCGTACGTCCCCGATCGCCACGGTCGCGGATCTCATCGCGCGGCGGCCCTGACGCCTCCCGTTCTGGTTCTGGTCGCCTCTTCGCCCAGGGGCGCGTGGTGCGTTCGCGGCTGGCGGTTCTGTGGGTTGCTCGCGCCGTTCCCCGCGCCCCTTCGGGGCATGGCGCTGAGCTGGGCAATCGAGCCTTGCATCGGTCTGTCTCACCCCTCAGAGTGGTCCGGACATCGTGCCGGGTCGGTCGGCACGTCGTCGGACTGGAGCTGTCCCCATGCCGTTCCTCACGGTCGCGGACGTGCTGCGGCTGCCCGTCATCGCCGCCGGTCTGCCCCGGGTCGCGGCAGGCGAGGACCAGTTGTCGCGCAGGGTCCGCTGGGTCCATGTCACCGAGCTGCTCGACCCGGCCTCCTTCCTGGAGGGCGGCGAACTCGTCCTCACCACGGGCATGCCGCACCCGGCCGATCCCATCCAACTGCGCGGCTACGTCGACTCGTTGGCAGATGTGGGAGTGGCCGGGCTGGTCGTCGAGCTGGGCCGCCGCTACCAGCACGCGCCGCAGGAACTGGTCACCGCCTGCCGGGAGAGGGACCTGCCGCTGATCGTGCTGGCGCGCGGGGTGCGGTTCATCGAGGTCACCCAGACCGTCCACGCGCTGATCCTGGACGCGCAGGGCGAGCTGCTGCGCCGCGCCCAGCAGGTGCGCGAGCTGTTCACCTCGCTCACCCTGCGCGGCGCGGATCCGGAGGAGTTCGTGCAGGCCGCCGCGGACCTCACGGGGTGTCCGGTGGTCCTGGAGAACCTGATCCACCACGCGGTGATCTGCCGGACCGCCGGTCCTCCGGACGGACAGGTCCTGGAGGCCTGGCCACGACGCTCGCGCACCGCCCCGACGCCGGACCGGGCGGCGGCGAGCGGACCCGAGGGCTGGCTCGTGGCGCCGGTCGAGGACCGGGGCAGACGGTGGGGGCGGCTGATCATGCTGCCTCACGCGTCCGGTCCGCCGATCGGTCCCGAGCAGACGATGATCCTCGAACAGGCCGCCACCGCCCTCACCCTGGCACGGCTGACCGGCAGGCCCGAGTGGGACCGGCGCGCGCACAGTTCCGTCCTGCTCGATCTGCTCCACTGGCGCTACCGGAGCCGTACCGAGGCGCGTCTGAGGGCCGAGGCACTCGGACTGCCCACGACCGGTCACCGCCTCGTCCCGGTCGTCATCGACCACGAGGACACCGCCGACGGCGACACCACTGTGACCGGGCACCTCGCCGCGGAACTGCCCATCTCGGGGGTCAAGGCCCTGGTGGGAGACCTGTCCGAACACCGGACCGGACTGCTGCTCGCGCTGGCCCGTGCCTCGGCCTGGCAGCCGGTGGTGGAACGCGTCGGCCGGGATCTGCGCGGCACGTTCGGGGAGGGCCTCGTCGTGGCGGTCGGCCCCGGAGTCACCGAACTCAGCCAGGTCACCCGGTCGTTCCGCGAGGCCGAGCAGATCGCCGACGCGATCGGCCCCGGAACACTGGACCGCCCCTTCCATGTCGCGTCGGACATCGGTCTGCCGGAACTGCTGTACTCGCTTCGCGACGACGTGCGCGTCCAGCGGTACGTGGAACAGCAGCTCGGACGCCTCGTCCAGCACGACGCCCGACACGGCAGCCACCTCCTTTCGACCCTGCGCGAATATCTCGTCGCCGCCGGCAACAAGTCGATCGCCGCCAAGCACGTCGGGCTCTCCCGGCAGGCCTTCTACCAACGGCTGCGGACCATCGAGCGGCTCCTGGGCAACGACCTGGAGTCCGGCGCCCTTCGCACCCAACTGCACGTGGCCGTCACGGCGTTGGACCTGCTCGGCGGTGCGGGCGGGACCGTCCGACCGGCTTCCCTGTGAGTCGCCTGCGGCGGTGAACACCGCTGTCGACGGACGCGTATCTGATCCCGGAGCGGCTCCCACAGCGTGCGTGCGCACGTCGGGAAGAGACGAGGGATCATGACTGAACAGCGGTACCACGTCATCGGAATGACCTGCGGCCGCTGTGCCGACGCCCTGGAGACCAAGGTCGGCGGGGTGCTGGGCGTCGACCGGGTGGGTATCGACCTCGACACCGGTTCGGTGACCGTGACGGGCGAGGGGCTCGACGGTTCGAAGGTGTGCGCCGCGATCACCGAGGCGGGCTTCGAGGTGACCGCCGTGCTCTGACAACCGGCCGGCACTCCTCTGGTGGCGGTCGACCCCGCTGGATACGTTCCTCCCATGCCCGCCGAGCCGACCGCCCTGAGCAAGCTCAACGCCGAGGTCGTCCTCCGCTATCTGCGCGTGTTCGAGACACAGGACCTCGACGAACTCGCGGAAGTCGTCGCCGAAGACGTGATGGTCCATGGCGCCGGGCAGCACGTGCGGGGGCGGCGCTGTCCGGAAGGGGCGATATTGAGCCCGGGGCTGTCCAACTGCCGCCTACGAGTGGACGATCTGTTCGCCGCAGAGGACAGGGTGGTCACCGCTTTCACCCTGACGTACACGCACGACCGCACCGGGCGTGACCTGACCCATGTCGGGCATCAAGTCCTACCGCCTGAGCGAGGGGCGGATCGTCGAGTTCTGGGGTGAGACCGATCTGTACGGCCTCCTCCGGCAGCTCGGACTCGTGCCGGAGGAGATCCCGCCCTTCTGATATCGGGCTCGCAGCGCGTCAGGCCGGTTCGCCGGCACGCACCCGGGCCAGTACCTCGCGGATCATGTCGGCGCTGATGGTGAAGTGGTCGCGGGCGATCTCCTCGGCCTTGGCGGGCTCACCGGCCGCGATGGCTTCATAGAGGGCCTTGTGGTCCCTGCTGGCCCGGTGGAAGTGGGACCGTTCCCCCTTGCCCCAGGGTTCCGCCGGGAAGCCGAGGCTGATCCGGGTCAGCAGGTCCCGGCTGAGCGTGGCGATCTGCGGGTTGTGCGTGGCCCGGCAGATGCTCTCGTGGAACGCGCTGTCGGCGATCTGCTCCTCGCGGGGTGTCGTCGCGGAGAGGTACGCCCCGAGGGCCTCGCGTATCGGTTCGAGGTCCTCGGGCCGTCGGCGCCGGGCGGCCGTGGCGGCCACCATGCCCTCCACCAGCCCCCGCAGATCGAAGAGTTGCTCGAACTCCTCCCAGCGGGGCAGCAGGGTGCGGCGCACCGCGGCCGCGGAGGACTCGCTCCAGCTTTCGCGCACGAAGGCACCGCCGTTGCGGCCGCGGCGGGTCTCGATGACACCCACGGCCTGGAGGCGCCCGACCGCCTCGCGCACGGTGGGACGGCTCACCCGCAGCAGCTGGGTGAGTTCGCGTTCGGCCGGCAGCCGCTGTCCCGGCAGGAAGTCCCCGACGGCGATCGCCGTGAGCAGCCGGTCGGAGACCTCGTCGACCGCGGACGTCACGCGTACCGGGCGCAGGGACGGTGAAGAGGCGCCGCCGAGAAGGACACGGTCGAGCACCCGGGCGAACTCGTCCCCCGGCTCGGGCGGCTGCGGTGCGGATGTCAGCTGGTCCTCCTCAGGTGGGTCGCGGATGCCGGACATGTAAACGCGCGCTGGACACGTAAACACGCAGTTACGTCTTGCCCTGCCCCCGCTAAAAGGTCTTGTGCGCTGACCATTTACCCAATCAGTATCGCAGACACCCGTCACACCCATCGCGTTTCAGACAGGGACCGACCGAATCTCGGCCGGTCCGGGAGGCTCCCCAGTGGCGATCCCCGAACCGAACCACACCGGAACCGTCGACTTCAACGGCTGGTCCACCTGGTACCGGATCACGGGCGAGCCGGGCAAGACCCCTCTGGTGGTCCTGCACGGCGGACCCGGCGCCGGTCACGACTACACGCTGCGCATCGCGGGCATCGGCCGACAGGGCCGGCCCGTGGTGCACTACGACCAGCTCGGCATCGGGCGGTCCACCCATCTGCCCGACCGGGGCGCCGACTTCTGGACCGTCCAGCTCTTCCTCGACGAACTCGACAATCTCCTCAAGGCGTTGGGGATCGCCGATGCCTACCACGTCCTCGGTCAGTCCTGGGGCGGCATGCTCGCCGCCGAGCACGCCCTACGGCGCCCGCCGGGACTGCGGGGCCTGGTCATCGCCAACTCCCCCGCGTCCATGGAGCTGTGGCTGTCGGGTGCGGCCGGGCTGCGCGCCGCTCTCCCGCCCGAGGTGCAGCGGACCCTGCTCGCCCACGAGGACGCCGGGACCACCGACCATCCCGACTACCACGCGGCGGAGCAGGTCTTCTACGAGCGCCATGTCTGCCGCCTGGTCCCGACCCCGCCCGAGGTCCAGGCCACCTGGGACAACATCGAGGCCGACCCGACCGTCTACCACACGATGAACGGGCCGAACGAGTTCCACGTCGTCGGAACCCTCAAGAACTGGTCGGTCATCGACCGGCTGCACCTCGTCGACGTCCCGACCCTGCTGGTGTCCGGGCGGTACGACGAGGCGACTCCCGAAACCGTCCGTCCCTTCGCCGACCACATCCCCGATGTGCGCTGGCACTTCTTCGAGCACTCCAGCCATATGCCGCACGTCGAGGAGGAGGAGCTCTACCTCCAGGTCGTCGGCGCGTTCCTCGACTCGACCGACTGACTCGGCCGGCTCCACAGGCCGACTGGACCCGCGGCCTCGACCGGACAGCTCCACCGATCGGCTCGACCCGCCGCCCCGCCCCGCTGTCTCCACCGTTCGATCCACCCACGGGAGTTCGGATGTCCCGCAGCACCAGACGCACCGCCCTCGTCGCCACCACCGCCACCCTCGCCCTCACCGCCGCCGCCTGCTCGTCCTCCGACGACGGCAGCGCCTCCGGCCCGACCTCGTCCTCCTCCGGCTCCTCCGCCTTCCAGCCGGAGCACAAGGGAGGCACCCTGCGGATGGTCGCCCACGCGGCCGCCGGCAGCCTGGACCCGCAGGTGAACTACACACTCCAGTACTGGCAGCTGTACCAGTCGATGTACGACGGTCTGCTGGCGTTCAAGAAGACCGGCGGTCAGCAGTCGTTCACCGTCGTACCGGACCTGGCCACGGCCATGCCCAAGGTGACCAACGGCGGCAAGACATACACCTTCACTTTGCGCAAGGGCATCAAGTTCTCCAACGGGAAGGCCCTGACCACCGACGACGTGGTGGCGTCCTTCCAACGCATCTTCAAGGTCTCCAGCCCCACCGCGGGCACCTTCTACAACGGGATCGTCGGCGCGGACGCCTGTATCAAGAAGCCCGCGGACTGCACGCTCGACAAGGGCGTCGTCGGCGACGCGTCGGCCGGCACGGTCACCGTCAACCTCACCGCCGCGGACCCGGAGTTCCCGTACAAGCTGGCCGTCCCGCACGCCAGCGTGGTGCCGAAGGAATCGCCGGCCAAGGACGCGGGCACAAAGCCACTGCCGACCACCGGCCCGTACATGGCGGCCTCGTACGATCCGAACCGGGCGCTCAAGCTGGTCCGCAACCCGCACTTCAAGGAGTGGTCACGGGAGGGCCAGCCTCAGGGCTATCCCGACAGGATCGACTACACCTTCGGGCAGACCGTCGAGTCCGAGGTCACCGCCGTCCAGAACGGCCAGGCGGACTGGATGTACGATCCGCCGCCCGCCGACCGCCTGAACGAGATAGGCACCAAGTACGCCTCACAGGCGCACGTCAACCCGCTGACCGCGTTCTGGTATCTGACGCTCAACGTCAACTCGGCGCCGTTCAACAACAAGTTGGCGCGCCAGGCCATCAACTGGGCGGTGGACCGCGAGGCCGTGGTCCGGCTCTACGGCGGCAAGAACCTCGCCGCTCCCGCGTGCACCATCCTGCCGCCGGGCTTCCCCGGGCACGTCGACTCCTGCGACTACACCAAGGGCGGCGGCAAGACCTGGTCGGCCCCGGACCTGGCCAAAGCCAAGGAACTGGTCAAGAAGTCCGGTACGGCAGGGCAGGAGGTCGGCATCGTCGTGCAGGACGACGAGGTCAACAAGTCGATCGGCCAGTATCTGCAGAGCCTGCTCACCCAGCTCGGCTACAAGGCCACCCTCAAACCGCTGTCGGGCAACATCCAGTTCACGTACATCCAGAACACCAAGAACAAGGTGCAGCTCGCCCTGACGTCCTGGTACCAGGATTACCCGGCGGCCTCCGACTTCCTCAACGTGCTGCTGTCCTGCGCCTCGTTCCACCCGGGCAGCGACTCCAGCATCAACATCTCCGGCTTCTGCGACAAGGGCATCGACGCACGGATGCGGACCGCGCTGAAGACCGGGCAGACCGATCAGAAGAGCGCCGACCAGCAGTGGGGCACGATCGACCAGGACATCATGAAGGAGTCCCCGGTCGTACCGGTGATCAACCCGAAGATCATCGACTTCACGTCGAAGCGCGTCGGCAACTACCAGTTCAGCAAGCAGTTCTACATGCTCGTCGGGCAGTTGTGGGTCAAGTGAGCCGCGCCATGGCCCCGTCGACCACCACCGAGGCCCGGCGCTCGCCGGGTCCCTGGCGGACCGCCGTCGCCGACCTGTCCCGCAACAGGCCGGCGACGGCCGCGGCCCTCGTCCTGCTGATCGTCGTCCTGGTGTGCCTGTGCGCGCCGCTGTACGCGGACCACATCGCCCACACCGACCCGTTCCAGTCCCATGTCTCCGGCACCACGGTCGTCGACGGCAGGTCCGTGCCGGTGCTCACCCCGAGCAGTACCGGGCTCGGTCTCGGCGTCACGCCCATCGGGCCCACCTGGGACACCGCCCACTACTTCCTCGGCTCCGACAACCAGGGCCGCGATGTCATGGCACGGCTGCTGTACGGCGGCCGTACCAGCCTGTTCATCGGGGTCACCGCGGCCCTGCTGACCGTCGTCATCGGTACGGCCGTCGGCGTCCTCGCCGGCTACGCGGGCGGCGTCGTGGACGCCGTCATCTCCCGGATCCTGGACGTCATCTGGGCGTTCCCGGTGTATCTGCTGGCCATCTGTCTGTCGGTGGTGCTGCTCACCGACGGACTGCGGCTCGGTCCGGTCACAGTGGACGCGGGGAGCCTGTGGCTGCCCGTGGTGATCATCGCGGCGATCTACGTGCCGTACGTCGCCCGGCCCCTGCGCGGCCAGGTACTGGTGCTGCGCAACAAGGAGTTCATCCAGGCGGCCATCGGCTCGGGCGCGCCCGCCCTGCGTGTCATGCGCCGGGAGGTGCTGCCGAACGTCGTGCCCACGGCGATCGTCTTCCTGCCGCTGATGACCGCGCTCGCCATGCTCACCGAGTCGGCGCTGTCGTTCCTGTCCGTCGGGGTCCAGCCGCCCGACGCCAGCTGGGGCACGATCATCGAGGACGGCCTCGGACTCCTCTACACCCGGCCCGCCGTGACGATCGCCCCGGGACTGCTCATCGCGCTGACCACGGTGGCGCTCAACGTCCTGGGCGACGGCGTGCGTGACGCGCTCGACCCGAGCGCCCGGCTGCGCGGAGGGGTGTGACGCATGCTGTACTTCGCCCTCCGGCGCTTCCTGTCCGCCCTGTTCGTCATGTCCGCGATCAGCGTGCTGGTGTTCCTGATCTTCTTCGCGACCCCCGGCGTGGACCCGGCCGCGCGGATCGCGGGCCGCAACGCCGATCCGGCCACTCTCGCCCAGGTGCGGCACTCCTTCGGGCTGGACCGGCCGATGCCCGTCCGCTACCTGCTGATGATGCAACACCTGCTGGTCGACCGGGACTTGGAGTCGTTCGTCAACCGCGGCTCCCGTGTCGTCCCGCAGATCGTGCAGGCGATGCCCGTGACCCTTTCGCTCGTGGTGGGGGCGGCCGTCATCTGGATGACGGTGGGCATCGTGATGGGCACCGCCGCGGCAGCCCTGCGCGGCACGCTCGCCGACCCACTGATCATGCTGGTCGGAGTGGTCGGCGTGTCCCTGCCCGCCTACTGGCTCGGCGAGGTCGTCAACCTGGTCACCCAGAACCGGCTGCACGACACGGTGTTCTCCTGGGTGCCACCACCCGGATACGTCGAACTGGGCCATGACCCCGGCCAGTGGGCACTGCACATGCTCTTCCCCTGGCTGACCCTGGCGCTGCTCTACGCAGGGATCTACGCCCGGCTGCTGCGCGGCGAGGTCGTCACCGCGCTGGGCGAGGACTACGTACGCACCGCCCGTGCCAAGGGCCTGTCCGAGCGGCGCATCCTGGTCCGGCACGCCCTGCGCTGCTCACTCATCCCGATCGTCTCCCTGTTCGGCCTGGACTTCGGCGCGCTCGTGGGCGGCGCCGCCCTGCTCACCGAGGTGGTCTTCGGACTGCCGGGCGTCGGCAAGCTCACGTTCGACGCCCTGCAGAACCTCGACCTGCCCGTGATCATGGGCACGGTCCTGTACGCGGCCTTCTTCGTCGTCCTCGCCAACGCCCTGGTGGACATCCTGTACGCGCGACTCGACCCGAGGGCCCGCCATGCCTGATCAGCCAGTCAAGGAACTGCCCGGCCAACCCCTGCTGGACGTACGCGACTTGAGGGTGACCTTCCGTACCCGCCGAGGCTCTGTCACGGCGGTCGACGGTCTCTCCCTCTCGGTGGCTCCCGGCGAAATCCTGGGCGTGGTGGGCGAGTCGGGCTCCGGCAAGAGCGTGTCGATGCTTGCCGTACTGCGCCTGCTGACCAACCCGAACGTCACCGTCTCGGGCCAAGTCCTCTTCCGTGGCCGCGACTTGCTCACTCTCCCCGACAAGGAGATGCGCGCGATACGAGGCCGGGAGATCGCCATGGTCTTCCAGGACCCGATGACCGCGCTGACCCCCGTCTACACCGTGGGCTGGCAGATCGCCGAGCAGATACGGGCCCACGAGCAGGTGTCCCGCAAGGTCGCACGGGCCCGCGCGGTGGAGCTGCTGTCCGACGTCGGCATCCCCGACGCGGCCTCGCGGGTGAACGCCTACCCGCACGAGTTCTCCGGCGGCATGCGACAGCGCGCGGTCATCGCGATGGCCCTCGCCTGCGGCCCCTCACTGCTGATCGCCGACGAACCGACCACGGCCCTGGACGTGACGATCCAGGCCCAGATCCTGGACCTGATGCGGGAGTTGAACGCACGCGGCTCCGCCGTGGTGCTCATCACGCACGACATGGGCGTGGTCTCCGAGATCGCCGACCGGGTCCTCGTCATGTACGGCGGACGCGCGGCCGAGGAAGGCCCTCGCCAGGCGGTGTTCCACGGCCCCCGCCATCCGTACACCTGGGGACTGCTCGACTCGGTGCCGCGCGTCGGCGGAACCCGGCTGCGGCGGCTGCCCACCATCGCGGGTATGCCGGTCTCGCCGGACAGCCTCCCCGAGGGCTGCGCGTTCGCGCCGCGCTGTCCGGCGCGTCACGACCGGTGCGAGGAGCGCCCCGAGCTCGCCGCGGGAAGCGGCAACACCGCCCACCGCGACGCCTGTTGGCTGCCACCGGACGACCGCGCGGCGCAGCGTCTCGCGGCCCGGGCAGGCCCAGAAGCAGGCGCAGGGGCACAGCGGACGGACGAGACGGACAGGGAGATGGCGCCGTGACGGCCCTCGACACAGCGGCAGCGGACGAAAACACCCGGCCCGGCAGCGACGTACTGCTGCGCGCCACGGACGTCACCAAGCACTACACCCTGCGCGCCGACTCGCTCGCCCGGCACCGCAAGGTCCTGCGAGCCGTGGACGGAGTCTCGCTGGAGGTACGTGCCGGGGAGACGCTCGGCATCGTCGGCGAGTCGGGCTGCGGCAAGTCCACCCTCGGCCGCTGCCTGGTCAGGCTCACCGACCTCACGAGCGGCCGGGTCGAGTTCGACGGCCAGGACATCAGCACGCTGTCCGCGCGCCGCCTGCGCCCCGTCCGTCCCGGGATGCAGCTGGTCTTCCAGGACCCGCAGGCCTCGCTCAACCCCCGGCGCCGTGCCGGGGACATCGTCGCCGAGCCGCTGCTCATCCACCGCTACGGGGACGCCGCCGCCGTCCGGAAGCGGGTCGCCGAACTGTTCGACGTCGTGGGGCTGGCCACCGCGCACCTGGACCGCTACCCGCACGAGTTCTCCGGCGGCCAGCGCCAGCGCATCGGCATCGCACGCGCGCTGGCCACCGACCCGAAACTGATCGTCGCCGACGAGCCGGTGTCCGCCCTCGACGTGTCGATCCAGGCCCAGGTGCTGAACCTCTTCGCCGATCTCCAGGACGAGTTCGGGCTGACGTACGTCTTCATCGCCCACGACCTCGGAGTGGTCCGGCATGTGTCGGACCGGATCGCCGTCATGTACCTCGGCGAGATCGTCGAACTCGCGGAGACTGAGGAGCTGTACGCGGCCCCGGCGCACCCCTACACCGAGGCGCTGATGTCCGCGGTCCCGGAGATCGACGACGGCACCGACGCGGCGGCGGCCGGATCGCGCCGGGAACGCATCGTCCTCAGCGGTGACGTGCCCAACCCGGTGGCCAAGCCGACCGGTTGCACGTTCCACACCCGCTGCCCATACGCCCGGGAGCGCTGCGCGGTGGAACGTCCGCCGCTCACCCGGACCGCTTCGGGACGTCAGGCCGCCTGCCACTATCCGCTGATGGGCTGAGGTTTCGAATGGTGGGCCGAGATTTCGAACTTCTCACCCCTGTCCAGCGGAAACGGGGCCTTTCACCCTAACGAAGTGCCGGTGCCCCACGACCGGACGGGCGAGGCCGATCGTCCACTAGCTTCCTTCCCCTGACACCAGGGGACATAGGAGCAACGTGGCCGGAGTGAGCCTCCCGGAACATCCGTACAGCCGCACGGAGGCGACCCGGCTGTTGTGTGCCGGCGTCTATCAGGACGCCGGCTTCCGGCGCCGGGTCATCGATGAACTGGTGGATCACCAGGAGCGGCCGGTGGCCCCTCCGCTGGGGGTCGACGTCCTGCCCGTACTGGCCCATGCCGTGCGTGTCACCCGGCAGGAGGCGCGCACGGCATGGCTGATGCTCATCGCCTGGCTCGGCTTCTTCCTGTCCGACGTCGTGATGTTCTGGGACCGCGTCGCCGATAGCTGGGGCGACGGGGCCGAGGTCGGTTTCAGCGACGTGTTCACCGCGTTCTACAGCGGCGACGAGAAGCTCACCGCCGGAATGCCCATGCCGTGGTCGCAGTTCTACGCGTTCGTCGCCCTCGGCCTGTGGTTCGCGCACGCCGTGAAGACGCAGAGCTCCGAGGGACGTCAGGCGGGCCTCCCCGACCCGGTGGCCAAGGCGGCCGAGGGCTTCGGCCGCACGGTGACGTGGTGTGCGGCGATGTTCGCCCTCTTCTACTGGTACTGGTACGTGGCCGGGGTACTCCAAGGCACCGTACAGACGCCGTATCCGCTGCTTTTTCCGCTGCTCATCGCCTTGATCGCATGGTGGCACCAAGCCACTCAGCGCCGGTCCCTGTGCCGATGGCTGTCGCGCTGGACCTTCCAGAAGACGACTCAACCGAACCTGCCCGCAGAGCCGTTGTACGAGGACCTGATCGCCAACATCCAGCGCGAACAGCAGGCCAAACTGACCCTCTACGAAGCGGACAGCCCCTTCGTCGGACTGGGCACACGGCGTCGGGCCTGGTCGTTCGCGATGGAACTGCGCAAGCGCTCCGGGCCGCCGACCGGGCCTGCCGCCCCGGCCGACCCCGCCTCGAACGGAGCCCTGATCCCGCACCAGGACAAGGGGCCGCTCACCGCCGAGGGCGCACTCGCCATGATCGAGCCCCAGTTGCTGCGGCTGCGCGACTCGGCCGCACGCACCGGTAAGGACCGGCTCCGCGAACTGGAGATCGACCGTTTCGTCTATCTGCCGGGCGGTGTCGGCCGCGACGAGGAACTGCACGTCGGCGGCAGTCCGGACGCGAGCGCGACGGCGGCGGGCGGAGCCGGCGGGGACGGTCTGACGGTCTACGACCCCGTCCAGGTCGCCGCCCACTTGAAGGAAGCCGTCGACGAGGGCGGCGAGGGGCGGCGCGTGTTCCTGCGCGTCCGCATCGGCGCCTGGCACGAACAGGTCGTGGTGACGGTCCTGGTCCGCGTCCACACCCAGGGCGGCATGCTCGTACTGGAGGTCTCACCGTACGTACTCGGCCCGGTCCGCAAGGACTTCAGGAACGTGGACGCCCTGGTGGACCGGCTGCCCGAGGGCTGGGCGCGCGGCGCCGTACGCGCCCTGGGCCACGGTCCCGCGACCGGCGTCAGCGCGGGCATCAGTGCCTTGAAGACCGTCTCCAGGGAGCTCGGCACCGGCTGGTCCACCCGCGAACCGGCCCCCGACGTGCCCCGGGTCTCGCTGCGTCAACTGACCGCCACCTCTTGGCTGTCGCCGTATCAGGAGATGGACGTCACCCGGTACATCAAGACCGTCGAGGAGCGCATCGTGAACGGCGTGCGCCAGGCGCTCCACGCACACGGCTACCAGACCGAGCAGTTCGAGCAGCACGTCTACCAGGTCAGCGGTGGAAGCGTCTTCGTCCAGGCGATGTCCGGCGGCTCCGTCGCCACCGGCCCCCACGGCAGCGCCACCTCGCACAACACCGCCCCCGCACCGGCGCACGGCACGCCGAGCACCGACCCCAGCTAGGTACCGGACCCCAAGGACCCCAGCACATGAGCGACACAGGACACCCCATCCCCGGCCGGCCGACGCAGGACGGCGGTGCCGGCAGCGTGCACATCGGCTCCATGAGCGGCGGCTCGATCGCCACCGGCAGCCATGGCAGCGCGTACTCCGTCAACCAGACGGCGGCGGAGCCGGACCCGCGGCACGCGGAACTGCTCCAAGCGATTCGAGCCCTCCGCGAGGCCCTGCCCGCGCGGGAGCGAAGTGCCGAGGACACGACCCTCGACGGTGAACTCGCCGACGCGGAGGCGGAGATCACGCGCACCGGAGCCGCCGGGCCGGAACGCCTCACCCGCCTGCTGACGGGCGTACGCGGCTGGCTGGGATCGCAGGCCGCGGCCGCCGGAGCCATCGCCTCGGCGACAGCCGTCGTGCAGGGCATCGCCCAGCTCCTCGGATGACCGACGGGATGACGACGGACGGCGGCAGGCAGCAGATGACGGGCGCGGGACGGCGAAACGGAGGGCCGCTGCGATGAGGGTGTTCGACATCGAGCGTCAGGAGTGGGGCGGTTCCCGGCGCGAACGTCTCTTCCACCCTGACCAGTACCTGGACGTGCCGCGGCAGAAGACCGTCCGGCAGCAGACGGGGATCGTGCTCGCGGTCGCCGGGCTCGCCTTCGGCATCTGGGCACTGGCCTGGAAGGACGAGCCGGAACCGTACCGGGAACCCGCCGCCACCGGGCAGGACTCCTCGGAGACGACGTCGGGCGGGACCGGAGACGACGTGCCGCCGAACGGGTCGCCCTCGCAGGACACCACCTTCGAGTCGTCGGCGGCCCTCCCCGAGGACTACGAGTCCTTCCAGGACGTCGCGGGGTATCGGGTGGCGCTGCCGAAGGGCTGGGAGCGCAAGAGCCGGTCGTCGCAGTACGGCATCGACATCGTGGACTACCGCAGTCCGGACGGCACCCGACGGCTTCAGGTGTTCCAGGTGATGGAGACCTCTCCGTACTCCTCCTTGCAGGCCGCGCAGATCGAGGCGGAGAAGCTCGACGGATACGAACCGGTCGCCATGGAGGAGGTCCCGAGCGCCGTGGGACAGGCGGCCGAGCACGAGTACCGCGCCGACGAGATCGCGGGCGAGCTGGGCGGCGGCGGCAGCCGGCACGTCATCGACCATCGCTTCGAGGCGACGGACGGCGAACGGTACGCACTGGTCGCGTACGGTTCCGAGGCCGACGGGACCGAGGACGAACGGGAACTCGTGGACACGGCCCTGCTCTGGTTCTGCCCGCCCGGGACGCAGTGCGACGACCCGGTCGGCTGACCGGGTCGGTCAGCCCATGACCGGCCCGGTCAGAAAATTCCCTGTCCGGGGACGAGGATCCCGCGCGGATCGTACGTCTTCCGCGCGGCGGCGAACCGGGGCCAGGCGGGCCCAAAGTGCCGTCGCCAGTCGGCCCGGTCGAAGGGCACGGAGCCGACCGGGTACTGGGTGCCGCCGGCCGCGCGGACGAGGTCGTACGCGGACCGGTTGGCCGCCAGCAGTCGCCGGACCGACGCCGTGTCGTCGGGAGGAGTGGTCCGCAGGACCGCGAAGAGGTAGGGAACCGGGTCGTCGGGCATGCGCAGCAGCGGGGTCCGCAGGTGCTCGCGCACCAGCGGGTACAGCAGCACGACGCCGCCCGGACCCACGTCGTCCGGGGTGAGCGCGTCCAGGAGCCGGCCTGTCACCTCGGCCGCCTTCCGGCCGGGCACGAGCAGGTTGAGCCATGGATGGGCGTATGCCCACAGCCCGGCTTCCTTGAGAGCGGCGACGGCCGGGGCGAGCCGGTCGAGGAAGTCGTAGTACGGGATGTCGGTGATCTCCGCGCCGGAGGGGTCGTGCCGCAGGCCCCGCAGGAGCGCGGTGTCGTCGGGAACGTCTCCGGCCGGAGGTCCGTAGGCGACGGCCTCGATGACGTACCCGCGGAAGGCGCCCGTGGCATCCGGAACCATCTGCCCCTCGACGTAGGAGAACCGTCGGTCGCGGACGAGCACGCGTTGGTCGTCCACGAAGGTCCGCAGATCGTCGTACGGCAGGAGGTAGTGGCGTACGGTCTCGGGCGCGCGGACCAGTCGTACGGTCGCGCCGACGACCACGGCGCACTGGCCGAGGCCGGCGAGTACGGCGAGGAACAGGTCCTGGTGGCGGGTCGGGGAGCAGCGCAGCAACTCCCCCGCGCCGGTGACGACTTCCAGCTCCAGGACGTTGTCGACCTGCGCGCCGTGGCGGTGGGTCTGGCCGCCGAGGCCTCCGACGGACAGCGTTCCGCCGACGGAGAGTTCGAGGTAGTCGGTGAAGACGGGAGGGGTCAGGCCGTGGACGAGGGTGGTCTTGGCGACGTCGCTCCACTTGGCGCCGGCGCCGACCCGGACGCTCGTGCTGCCGGAGTCGACGGAGTGAATGGCGGCGAACGGGGCGGTCTCGATGACCAGGCCGCCGGCGACCTGTGCCTGGCCGTTCGTGGCGTGGCCCTGTCCGCGTGGGGCGACCGGGATTCCGCGCCTGTCGCAGAACCGCACCATCGCCACGACGTCCGCGACGGAGCCCGGGCGCAGCACCGCGGCCGGTCGGCGGTGCACGATGTGGCCGAAGTCGTCGGCGGCGGCGCTCAGCGCGGCCTCGTCGGTGTGGAGGGTTCCGTCCAGATCTGGGATGTCGTGCAGCGGCCGGTCGGACGGGGTCACCGCCCAACTGCGTGTGAAGGGGTCGAAGCCGATCACCGCGGTTCCTGCGGCGGCCAGGTCGCGCAGCACGGAACGTCGGGGCGGTCTGCGGGACATGCGTTCCTCCAGGGGAAGGACACGGTGAACCGGTCAACAGCCGCCCACTCTAGAACCCTTGGCGCACGAGGACACGGCCCCGCGCCGGTGCTCCCCGGGCTTCGTTCGGGCCGGGCGTTCGCCTGCACTGCTCCGGCGGGGCTCGTGGTGTGCGTGGCTCAGGCGCGGGTCTCGCGCGGCGCGGCCGTCGTGCCCCGTACCTCCAGCACCGGCGTGCTGAGGACGGTCTCGGCGGGACGGGCGGGGTCGGCGATCCGGTCGAGCAGGCACTGCGCCGCGCGGCGGCCGACGTCGTGGCCGGCGCTGTCCACAGTGGTGAGCCACAGGTGGCGCAGGCGCGCGAGGTAGGTGTTGTCGTAGCCGACGAGGGAGAGGTCGTGCGGCACGCGGAGCCCGAGTTCCTCGGCGGCCGACAGGGCGCCGACACAGGCGATGTCGTTGAAGGCGAAGACGGCGGTGGGCCGTTCGCCCGCGCTCAGCAGCCGGACCGTGGCCCGGTAGCCGCCCTCCTCGGTCAGGTCGCCCTGTTCCACGACGGCCGTGTCGGCCAGTCCGTGTTCGCGCATGACCGTCTCGAAGCCGCGGCGGCGCAGTTCGCCGACCATGCCCTGTCCCGCGATGTGGGCGATGCGCCGGTGACCGAGCGCGATGAGGTGCTCGGTGGCGAGCCGGGCGCCGTACTGGTCGTCGTTCGCGACGATGTCGACGTGCGGCAGTACGGGTTCGCGGGCGCCCGCGACGACGGTGGGCACCCGCGTAGCCGCCGTGCGCAGGGCCTCGGGGCCCGGCAGCGTGCCGACGGCGATGAGGCCGTCGACCCGCAGGTCCGTGAAGGCGCGGGTCAGGTCCTCGCCCAGGCGCAGGTTGAGGTGACCGTCGGCAAGGAGCATGCGCAGGCCGTGGGCGTGCAGCAGGGAGTTGAGGCCGTCGAGCAGTTCCACGAACCAGGGGTTACGCATGTCATTGAGGAGCACGCCCACCGTGCGTGTGCGCCGCTCGCTGAGGCTGCGCGCGGCGGCGTTGGGCCGGTAGCCGAGCTCCTCGACGGCGGCCAGCACGGCCTGCCGCTTCTCGGGGCGCACCTGGTCGGATCCGCGCAGCACGAGCGAGACCAGGGATTTCGACACTCCGGCCCGTTCGGCGACGTCGCGGATCGTCGGTGGTCTCATGAAATGGACCGTTCCACAGGGATCGATGGCTTGTCAAAGGGTTGCGAGGATACTCCGACGGGCTTGACACGTGCGGGAACAGGCCTTCAGTGTGAACCGGGAGAGTTCTGGACCGGTCCAAAGAAGGGCAGTCATGGTGAGTACGCTCGGCGTCGCCGTCGTGGGGTTCGGCTGGATGGGGCGGGTGCACACCCAGGCGTACGCCCGTGTGCCGCACCACTTCCCCCAGCTGCCCGTGCGGCCCGAACTGGTCGCCGTGGCCGACGAGGTGCCCGGCCGGGCCGAGGAGGCCGCCGAGCAGTACGGCTTCGCGACGGCGGCTCGGGACTGGCGCGAGGTCGCCGCCGATCCCCGGGTCCAGGCGGTGAGCATCGCAGCCCCGAACTTCCTGCACCGCGAGATCGGCGTCGCCATGGCCGAGGCGGGCAAGCACATCTGGATCGAGAAGCCGGTCGGCCTCACCGCCGAGGACGCGCGGGCCGTGGCCGGTGCCGTCACGAAGGCGGGCGTGCAGGGCACGGTCGGCTTCAACTACCGCAACGCACCTGCCGTCGCGGCGGCCCGCGAGCTGATCGCCTCCGGCGGGATCGGCACGGTCACACACGTCCGCATCCGCCTCTTCAGTGACTACGCGGCCCACCCCGAGGGCGCACTGACCTGGCGGTACGAGCGTGAGCGCGGGGGCAGCGGAGTGCTGGGCGACCTCGCCTCGCACGGTGTGGACCTGGCCCGCTTCCTGCTCGGCGAGATCGCGTCGCTTGCCGCCGACACGGCCGTCTTCGTCCCCGAGCGCGCCCGGCCCACCGGCGCCACCGCGGGCCACGCCCGCTCGACGGGCGGCGAACTGGGCCCGGTGGAGAACGAGGACTACGTGTCCTGCCTCCTGCGCTTCACGTCCGGCGCCCGCGGTGTCCTGGAGGCCTGCCGGGTCTCGGTGGGCGAGCAGAACAACTACGGCTTCGAGATCCACGGCACCAAGGGCGCGGTCTCCTGGGACTTCCGCCGCATGGGCGAGCTGAGCGTCAGCCGGGGCACGTCGTACCAGGACCAGCCGGTCAGCACGCTGTACGTGGGTCCCGGGCACGGGGAGTACGCGGCCTTCCAGCCGGGCTCGGCCAACAGCATGGGCTACGACGACCTCAAGGTCATCGAGGCCTACAACTTCCTGCGCTCGATCACCGAGGGCACGGCGTACGGCGCCACGGTCGAGGACGCCGTCCACAGCGCGGCCGCCCTGGACGCGATGTCCCGCTCCGCCGAGAGCGGGACCTGGACGAGTCCCGCGTAAGGACCGAAGCCCGCGTAAGGGCCGAGGCCCGCGCCTACGAGGTGCGCCGGGTGAACAGCCCGTGGAAGCCGAAGGGGATGGCGTGCGGCACGTCCGCACGCGCCAGCACCTCGTACGTGCGGGCGTCCAGCACCAGCAGGAACGACGAGCCCCGCGCCGAGTCGAGGACCACCGACAGCACGACACCGTCGTCCTCGCCCTCCGCGCCGGGCGCGGCGGTCGGTGCCGCCACGAAGACCGGCTCGCCGGGGTAGCAGCCCTCCTCGGACCACTTCAGCGCGTGGCCCGTCGTCACGTCGACCTTCACGAGCTGGTTGAGGAAGTCGTCACCGCTGCGGTCGCGGGCGCCCACACCGTACGCGTAGCGGTAGTCGACGCCGTTGTGCCGCTCGTACGCGATGCGCGGCAGCTCCAGTGCCTCCTCGGACAGTCGCCTCATCTCGACGTCGCCGGTGCCGAGAGAGATGCGGTAGCGGATGGGCAGCGCGAACGGGACCGCGTCGCCCGCGCGCAGTCGGTCCAGGTACAGCGTGTCGATGACGGAGGCGTCCTCGTACGAACACATGTCGAGGACGATGTCGTCGCCGTCGTCGAAGGCGTTGATGTGGTGGAACGCGAAGAACGCCGGCCCCTCGTACACACCGCGCACCGAGCCGTCGCGCAGGTCCATGACCGTGAAGCGGGTGCCGCGCTCCGGCTCCCAGCGGTAGTTCTCGATGAACGGCCGACCGCTGAGCACGATGCTCATCGGGTTCACCACGAGCGGGAACTCCGCGAGGACCGCGTACCGGCGTGTGATCGCGAAGCTGTGCATGTAGGAGGGGCGGGCGATCCGGCGGCTGCCGATCAGCTCGCGGGCCGTGCCCGTGGCCTTCTGCCGGTAGACGCGGTACTCGCTGGTGCGCGAGAAGTGCAGCAGGTAGTTGACCAGGTCACCGGTGGTGGGGTCCTGGTGCGGGTGGGCCGTGGTCAGCTGGCCGCTCAACTCGTCCTCGTAGCCGACCACTCCCGCGGTCGCGAGCGTGTCCCGGTCGAAGGCGACCGGTATCGGCGTCTCGGTCAGCGCCACGAAGCGGTCGCCGAAGCGGGTGATGTTGACGTTCGCGTTCAGGGTGGGCCTGCGCGAGAAGCGGGTGAAGAAACGGGCGAACAGTGAGCGGCACGGGTCGGTCGCGAACTCGGGGTAGGCGATCGTCCCCGACTCGACGGCGCGGTGGGCGGCGGTGTCGAGGAACCTGTTGGCATAGGAGACCCTTCCGCCTTCGATGGTGAAGCGGTGCAGCATCGCCTGCCCGTCGAACCAGTGCCGCAGGGAGCGCTCCCCCGCGTCGTAGCGCGCGGGGCCGTTCCGCAGCAGGCTCCCCTCCAGCCAGCCGGGCAGCGTCCCTTTGACCGGAAGCTCTGCGACTTCGGCCTCGTCGTGCAGCCCCTGAAACCCGGCCGCGAAACCCGGTGTACTCATGGTCGCCTCCCGACATGCCACAGTGGACTGTGCTCTTCATTTCATGGCACACCGTCCACAGTGGAATGTCAAGGGGAGAACGGAATGGCCGACCTCAACCCCACCGCGGCTTCGCTGCTCGGTTTCCTGCACGGCGGGGAAGCCAGCGGGTACGAGCTGGTGCACACCGCCGAGCAGCTCATCGGCGACTTCTGGACCCTCACCCGAAGCCAGGTCTACCGCGAGCTCGCGGCCCTCGCCGGCCGCGGGCTCGTCGAGGCCGGGCCCGCGGGCCCCCGGTCGCGGCAGCCCTACCGCCTCACCGACGAGGGCCGGGCCGCCTTCGCCGCATGGCTCGCCGAGCCGCCGGGCTCCGAGCAGATCCGCTATCCGCTGCTGCTCACCATCGCCTTCGGCTCCGCCCTGGACCGGGACCGGCTGACGGAGTTCATCGCCGGGCACCGCGCGGACCACGAGAAGCGGCTCGCGGACTACCGCGAGAGAGCGGCCGCGGGCGCCCCGGACCGCTTCACGGAGGCCACGCTGGCCTTCGGCATCCGTTACGAGGAGGCGGTGCTGGCCTGGATGGACGAGCTGCCCGCGATCCTGGACGGACGGTAGGCCCCGCCACCCTCGCCACGGCACCGGACGCGGCACCGGACGCGGGCAACTGCTAGCGTCCGGGCGCGTGAACGACAGTGTGTATGTGGGAAACGCGGGCAAGGACGCGGCACTGGACCGGGGGTGGCTGCTCGGCCACTTCAAGGACGCCGACGATCCGCGCCACAGCGAGGCCCTGGAGATCAAGTGGGGCGTACACCCCAAGGGCGACGAGCGGGCGCGGTGGGTCGAGGGCGAGGAACGCACGGCCCTCCAGGTCCTGGTGAGCGGCCGGTTCCGCGTCGAGTTCCCCGGCCGCAGCGTCACGCTGCAACAGCAGGGTGACTACGTGGTGTGGGGGCCCGGAGTCGACCACTCCTGGTTCGCGGAGGAGGAGTCGGTCGTGCTGACCGTCCGCTGGCCGTCCGTGCCCGGCTACGCGGTCCCGGAGACGGACCGAGATCCTCAGTAGGATCGACAGCTCATGGACACGAGCACGGTGAACGAGATGATCGCTGTCCCTCCGGGGCAGGTGACGCTGTCGGACCGGCGGACGCACCGCAGTTGGCAGGTCGACCTCGCGCCGTACCGGCTCGGGGCGTTCCCGGTCACGCAGGCGCTGTACGCACAGGTCACGGGTGCGCGGCCGAGCAGCGCCGAGGGCGACCTGCTGCCCGTGGAGGGCGTGTCCTGGTGGGACGCGGTCCGGTTCTGCAACGCCCTGTCCCGGCACGAGGGGTTGGCCCCCGCGTACCTCCTCCACACCGACGACGAAGGCGTCGAGGGCATCGAGTGGAACGCGGCCGCGGACGGGTACCGGCTGCCCACCGAGGCCGAGTGGGAGCACGCGTGCCGCGCCGGTACGACCGGGCCGCGCTACGGGCCGCTCGACGACATCGCCTGGTACCGCGGCAACTCGGACGAGCGCATCCACGACGTGGGCGGCAAGCAGCCCAACCCCTGGGGCCTGCACGACATGCTCGGCAACGTCTGGGACTGGTGCTGGGACGTCTACGACGCCGAGGTCTACGGGACCTACCGAGTCCTGCGCGGCGGCGGCTGGTTCGACGAACACTGGAGCTGCCGGGCCTCCGCACGGCGCCGCAGTCACCCGAGCTATCAGGTCGACGACGTGGGGTTCCGCGTCGCGCGCTCCGCCGCGCCCTGATCCGCCCACCGGGACGGGGAGTTACCCGGGTCGCCACGGAACCCCGTGGTCAACGCGCCCTCCACACCAGGGCGACCGCACCTCACACAACGTTCACATTTGTTGACGCAGCGCATTGGGTTGCACCAAGATCTTCAACGGATGAGTGATCGCGCCCTCTGCGAGGAGCGCGAACTCCCCCATGCCCCGCCCGTGTTGACCGCGGCCCGCCAGGCCGCGCCGCCACCGGCAGCCGGGGCCTCGCCTCCCCCACACCTTTCATCTCAAGGAGTCTGTCTTGCTGCGCCACCATTCCGCGCTGCGCGCCGTCGCACCCGCCGCCGTCCTCGCGCTCACCCTCAGTGCATGCGGCGGTGGCGACGACGCCGGCACGGACGCGAAGAAGTCCTCCCGGCCCAAGGCCTCCGCCTCGCAGTCCAAGGCCTCGTCCGGGGGCGAGCTGGCCACCGGCGAGAGCGCCACGGGGAAGGTCGAGGAGGAGGACGGCAAGGTCACGTACGAGATCACCGCCCAGAAGGTCGATCTCGGCACGGAGGCCGAGGCCGAGAAGCTGGTCCAGGACAAGGCCGACGCCAAGGGCATGGCCCTCGCCGTCGCCCACGTGAAGTACACCCACAAGGCGGGCCCGGCCCTCACGAGCGACTCCGACGCGGGCGACGGCACCACCATCTGGGCGGACGGACAGCGCGGCACCCTGCTCCTCGGCTCCGCCGACGACGCCCCCGGCTGCGAGGACCCGTACGACGTCACGAGCTGGAAGTCCGGCGAGAGCCACGTCTTCTGCGAGTCGTACCTGGTCCCCTCGAACGCGAAGTCCCTCGAGGTCCACTGGTCGGAGGAGGACGGCGAGCCGTACATCTGGAAGTTCCCCGACGAGTAGGCGGAACGCCCGCGGCATGGCTACACCGGCCCCCGAGCGGGAAAAGGAGGACCAACAGCCGCACGGGGGTGGTGTCATGGCGTGGCGGGCGGGGTGGTTCGCGTCTGTGGGGGCCGGGGTGGTGCGCTTGGTGGCGGCCGTGGCTCGCCCGGTGCTCGTGGCGGTTCTCGGGCCGCCCGGTGCTGCCGTCGCAGCGCCCGCGGGGGCCGCGGTGGCATCGGGCGGGCAGGCGTTGGACCGGGTCGCGGCGCGGCAGCAGGCGTTACCCGGTCTGCTGAGGATCTCGCGGCGGGGGCGGGTGCCGACCGTGGCCGACGCGCGGGATCCGATCTGGCTCGGGGTGCATCCGGCGCCGCCGGGCGGTGGTGGGGCGGCGGGTCTCGGCCGGGTGCCCGCGTTCATCGACCGGGACATGATGCCGCAGGTGGAGGCCGCGCTCAGTGCGGGTGAGGGGTTCGTCCTGCTGATCGGCGAGTCGACGGCGGGCAAGTCGCGGCTCGCGTACGAGGTGATGCGCAAGCATTTCGCCAGGTACCACCTCATCGTGCCCGACAGCCGGGAGTCGGCAGTTCCCCTGGTCGACCTCGTCGTGCGGACGCGCCGGTCTGTCGTGTGGCTCGACGAGTTGGACGTGTTTCTGGGGGTCGGCGGGCTGACCGCGGGTCATGTGCAGCGGATGCTGGGCTCCGAGGACTCCAGTGTGGTGATCCTGGCGACGATGAGCGCCCAGCAGCACGGCAAGTTCGGGGCCAGGTCGGGGGCCGACAACGAGCCCGGGTTCGATGTCCTGCGCAGCGGCCGTGAGGTGATCCGGCTGGCCACCACGGTGCGGGTGGACCGTACGTGGAGCGCGGCCGAGATCGCCCGCGCCGAGCGGCACACCGAGGACCCCCGGATCAGGGCGGCGGTCAAGGGCGCCGGCCGGGACGGTCACGGGGTGGCCGAATACCTGGCCGCCGCACCGCAGTTGCTGGACGAGTGGCACAACGCCTGGTCGCCCGGCACCCATCCGCGCGCCGCCGCGCTGGTGACGGCCGCCGCGGACGCCCGCCGTACGGGCTTCCACCAGCCGCTGCCGCAGGAGGTCCTGCTCCGGTTGCACGAGGTGTATCTGGAGCGGCGCGGCGGGACCGCGCTGCGTCCGGAGCCCTGGGAGGAGGCGCTGACCTGGGCGACGGAACCGCTGCATGCCACCTCCAGCCTGCTGCTGCCGCACGACGGGGACCGCTTCCAGGCCTTCGACTACCTCCACCACACCCTCGACGAGCAGGTCCCGCCGCCGCGCATCCCGGACACCGTCTGGGAGACCCTCATCGGCCACGCGAACGCCACGGGAGCACTCGACATCGGCACCACCGCCTACCAGCGCGGCGACCTCTCGCACGCCATGGCCGCGTTCGAGAAGGCCGGCCTGGGCCGCGGACGGCTGCCCCGCCAGTGGTACGCGACCTGCGTGGGCGAAGCCGGGAACCCCGCGCGGGCCGTCGAGCTGTACGGGGAGCTGGTGACCGAGTCGACGGGCGAACTGGGCCCGGACGCCCGCGAGACACTGGAGAACCGCAATGCCTACGCCCGGTACGTCGGCATGGCCGGCCGCCCCGCCGAAGCGGCGGACCTGCTGCGGGACGTCGTCGCCGACCGCGCACGGGTTCTGGGTGCCGGCCACTCCCACACCCTCAACAGCCGCAACAACCTTGCCCTGTTCCTCGGCGAGTCCGGCCGGATCGGCCCGGCGCTGGCGGAGTTCGAGACGGTGCTCGCCGACCGCACCCGGCTGCTGGGCGCCGACCATCCGCACACCCTCAGCACCCGCTACGGGCGCGCCTATCTGCTGGGCGACGCGGGCCGCCCCGCGCATGCGGCCCGGCTCTTCGAGAGCCTGGTCGCCGACCGGACCCGTACGCAGGGCCCGTACCACCCGTACACGCTCAACAACCGGCGCCACCACGCCCACTTCCTGGGGGAGGCCGGACACGCGGCGCAGGCGGCCGAGCTGTTCGAGGAGCTGATCCAGGACTGCCTCCAGGTCCTCGACCCGGACCATCCCGACACCGTCGCGGCCCGTCATGGGCACGCACGCTTCCTCGGCGAGTCCGGAGACCCCGCCAGGGCGGCGGCGCTGCTCACCGCACTGCTGGCCGACGCGAACGGGGACGGCGCGCGGGACAGCGGGACGCACGGCTCCCGCAGCCCGGTGGCCCTGGTGTGGCGGCGCTACCGGGCCTTCTTCACCGGCGAGGCGGGCGATCCCGACCAGGCCGCGCGGCTGCTCGACGAGCTGCTCACCGACAGCCGTGCCGTACTCGACGACGGCCACCCGCATCTGTTCGCCATCCGCGCCGCCCACGCCCGCAGCACCAGCCGCCGCGGCCGACCCCAGGAAGCCGTCGAACTGTACGAGCGCCTCGTCGACGACTGCCGGTCGGCCCTGGGCGACGACCACCCGCACACGCTCGCCGCCCGCAGCGGTCACGCGCGCGGCCTGGGCGCCGTCGGCCGCGCCGCGGAAGCCGCCGACCTGCTGGAGATCCTCGTACAGGACCGCACCCGGATCCTCGGCGACGACCACCCCGCCACCCTGGGCAGCCGCAACGCCCACGCCCGCTGTGTCGGTGAGGCAGGCGACCGGGCGCGCGCCGCACGGCTGCTGCGGCAGATACTCCAGGACCGTGTCCGGCACCTCGGCGAGGAGCACTCCTGGACCCTGCGCACCCGCCAGGAGCTCGCCGGCTTCCAGTGAGCGGGAAGAACCGACACCCGTTCACCCTTTCGGGCGAGAGCCTCTGGCTGACACACTCCGGAGGGTGCGCGACTTCGACTTGCTCGTCATCGGATCCGGCCCGGGCGGCCAGAAGGCCGCCATCGCCGCGGCCAAGCTCGGCCGCCGGGTCGCCGTCGTCGACCGCCCCGACATGGTCGGTGGGGTCTCCATCCATACCGGGACCATCCCCTCGAAAACGCTTCGCGAGGCGGTCCTCTATCTCACGGGTCTCACCCAGCGCGATCTGTACGGCCAGAGCTACCGCCTGAAGGAGGACATCACCGTCGCCGACCTGACCGCGCGCACCTCTCACGTGGTCAGCCGCGAGGTCGACGTCATCCGCAACCAGCTCTCCCGCAACCATGTCTCCCTGTTCGCCGGTACCGGCCGCTTCGTCGACGACCACACCGTCGCCCTGCGCGAAGTGACCGGCCACGACCGGATGTTGAGCGCCGACAACATCGTCATCGCCACCGGCACCCGCCCGGCCAGGCCCGCGACCGTCGAGTTCGACGAGCGGACGATCCTGGACTCCGACAACGTTCTCAACCTGGAGCAGGTACCGCGCTCCATGGTCATCGTCGGGGCAGGCGTGATCGGCATGGAGTACGCCTCCATGTTCGCCGCCCTCGGCAGCAAGATCACCGTGGTCGAACAGCGGCCCGGGATGCTCGACTTCTGCGACGTCGAGGTGATCGAGTCGCTCAAGTACCACCTGCGGGACCTCGCGGTCACGTTCCGCTTCGGCGAGACCGTTGCCGCGGTCGAAAAACACCCCAAGGGCACGCTCACCATCCTGGAGAGCGGCAAGAAAATCCCCGCCGACTCCGTCATGTACTCCGCGGGCAGGCAGGGGCTCACCGACGAGCTCGACCTGGACAAGGCGGGGCTGTCCGCCGACCGGCGCGGGCGGATCACCGTCGACGAGCACTACCGCACCGAGGTGCCGCACATCTACGCCGTCGGCGACGTCATCGGCTTCCCGGCGCTGGCCGCGACCTCGATGGAGCAGGGGCGTACGGCGGCGTACCACGCGTGCGGTGAGCCGGTGAACCGGATGCACGACCTCCAGCCGATCGGCATCTACACCATTCCGGAGATCAGTTTCATCGGGAAGACCGAGGACCAACTCACCGAGGACTGCGTGCCGTTCGAGGTGGGCATCTCCCGCTACCGCGAACTGGCCCGGGGCCAGATCATCGGCGACTCGCACGGCATGCTCAAGCTGCTGGTCTCCCCCGAGGACCGGAAGCTGCTCGGCGTGCACTGCTTCGGCACGGGCGCCACCGAGCTCATCCACATCGGGCAGTCCGTGATGGGCTGCGGCGGAACCGTCGACTACCTGGTCGACGCCGTCTTCAACTACCCGACGCTCGCCGAGTCGTACAAGGTGGCCGCCCTGGACGCGACCAACAAGATCCGGCAGATCGACCGGCTCAGGGACTGACGACCCTCCACGCCGAACCCGCTCACGGCGCTGGTGAGCCCCGCTCACCAGCGCCCCGGGGAAAACCGCACCGGACTCCGCGTTGGACCTCCTCACCGGACCTCCGCACCGGGCCTGCGTCGGCCGCAGGGGCCGAGAGCATAAGCTCGGCACGTGGCCAAGTACTTCGACGTTCATCCCGAAAATCCTCAGCAGCGGACGATCAGCCAGGTCGCCGACTCCATCCGCACGGGCGCGCTCGTCGTGTACCCCACGGACTCCTGCTTCGCGCTGGGCTGTCAGCTGGGCAGCCGTGACGGCATCGACCGGATCCGGTCGATCCGCCGGCTCGACGACCGGCACCACTTCACCCTCGTATGCCAGAACTTCGCGCAGCTCGGCCAGTTCGTGCAGGTCGACAACGACGTGTTCCGCGCGATCAAGGCGTCGACCCCCGGCAGCTACACCTTCATCCTGCCCGCGACCAGGGAGGTGCCGCGCAAGCTGCTCCACCCGAAGAAGAAGACGGTCGGTGTCCGTATCCCCGACCACGTGGTCGCCCAGGCGCTGCTCGCCGAGCTCGGCGAACCCCTCCTGTCCAGCACCCTGCTCCTGCCCGACGAGGAGGAGCCGATGACCCAGGGCTGGGAGATCAAGGAACAGCTCGACCACGTCGTCGACGCGGTGATCGACTCCGGGGACTGCGGCACCGAGCCGACCACGGTCATCGACTTCTCCAGTGGTGAGGCCGAGATCGTGCGCAAGGGAGCGGGCGACACGGCACGGTTCGAGTGATACGCCGCTCCGCGGTGCGGCCGCGCCGCGCGTCGACACGCGGCCGGGCCGGGGGCCGGGTGAGAGCAGTTCGCGGCTGGGCCGGAAGCCGGTTGGGAACGGCCGGGACACTTCGGCGTGGGCCGAATCGTTCCCCGCTTAGCGTCGGCTCCATGAACATCTCCCGGCGCCTCTTCCGCCGTACTGCCCCTGCCGCCCGTCAGACCATGGGCGGCGGTCACGCCGGGCAGGGCGCCGCGTGACACCGCTGGAAGGTCTCGCCGTGTTCGCCGCCGGGGTGGGCGCCGGCGGCATCAACACCGCGGTCGGCTCGGGGACGCTCATCACCTTTCCGGTTCTGCTCGCCACCGGCCTGCCGCCCGTCACCGCCACGGTCTCCAACGCGCTCGGACTGATCCCCGGCAACATCAGCGGCGCCTTCGGCTACCGGGAGGAACTGCGCGGCCAGCGCCGGCGCATCCTGAAACTGGGCGTCGGTGCCCTGCTGGGGGGCCTGACGGGCGCCACGCTCCTGCTGGCCCTCCCCGCGACGGCGTTCGAGCGGATCGTGCCGGTCATGGTGGGGCTCGCCCTCGTTCTGGTCGCGTTCCAGCCCCTCATCGGCAAGTACTTGCGCGGCCGGCGCGAACGGACCGGCGTCCCGGCCCACAGGGACGGCGGCCCACTGCTGTTCACCGGCCTGACTCTCGCCAGCGTCTACGGCGGCTACTTCGCCGCCGCGCAGGGAATCATCTATGTGGCGGTGATGGGAACGCTCCTGGACGAGTCGCTGCAGCGCCTGACCGCCGTCAAGAACGTGTTGGTCGCCATCGTCAACACGGCCGCCGCGACGTTCTTCCTCTTCGTCGCGGACTTCGACTGGACGGCCGTCGCGCTGATCGCCTGCGGTTCCGCGCTGGGCGGCCAGTTCGGGGCCAGGATCGGCCGCCGCTTCAGTCCCGCGGCCCTACGGGCTCTCATCGTGGCGGTCGGCACCGTCGCGATCGTCCAACTGCTGCTCCGTTGAGCACGCATGGAACCCGAGTGGACTGCTCGGGTTCCATGCGTGCCGGGTGGACTACTCGGTGGCGGACGCGTCCTTCACGCTGAACGGCCCTTCCAGCGCCGCCCACTGCAACAGCATGATGGTCTTGGCGTCGGCGATCTCGCCGGTGCGGATCATGGACAGGGCCTGGCGGAAGGGCAGTTCGACGATCTCGATGTCCTCGCCTTCCTCGTCGAGGCCGCCGCCCTCGTGGGTGCGGGTGGCCGGTCCGTACGAGGCCGCGTAGAAGGTCACGCGTTCGGTGACCGATCCCGGGCTCATATAGACGTCGAAGACCCGCTGGACGTCGCCGACGGTGTGGCCGGTCTCCTCGATGACCTCGCGTCGTACGGCGACCTCGGGGTGTTCGTCGTCCTCGTCGAGCAGTCCGCCGGGGGTCTCGACGAGCATCCCGTCCGGGTGGCCGTTGACGTACACGGGATAACGGAACTGCCGGGTGAGCAGCACGGTTTCGCGGTCTTCGTCGTAGAGCAGGATCGTGGCGCCGTTGCCGCGGTCGTGCGTTTCGCGCTCCTGGGTGGACCAGGTGCCGTCCGCGTGCTGGAAGTCGAAGGTCGTGGTGCGCTCCACGTACCAGTGGCAGGACAGCAGTTTCACGTCCCGCACCTTGACCCGGTGGTTTCCCGTCAGGTCAAGGCCGACCCGGTCGAGGCCGGTGCGGCCCCTGCTGTCGGGGGTGTCGACGCCCGCGGTCATCGGGCGCCGGCCGGGGAGGAGGTGCGGGTGGTGCCGGAGGTGAATGTGCAGGTGGAACAAGTGGTCATGTCCTGCTTCTACCATCCTGGTCCGGTCCGTGTCATGCAGGTCAGGGACCGGTGGACTCGCCGGTGGTCAGCCGGACCACGTTCGACCGCTCTCCGTAGGTGAAGGCCCGGACCCGGTAGGACGCCTCCTTCTCGGCGGGCAGGGTGATCAGCCCGGTGGAATTGACGTCGGGATCGAGGACCACGACAGGTTCGTAGGCCGAGCCCGTCCTCGTCCGGGCCTCCAGCAGGAACCCCGCCTCGTCGGAGGCACGGTCCGTCCACGTGAAGAGAATGCCGTTCGCGTGCTTGACCGTGGCCTTGAACCCGGTGGGCGCTCCCGCACCCGTGGAACGGAGGGGCCGGCCCGGGACCGTCCGCTTCGGATCCTTGCGGGCGGGCAGCCAGTCGTGGCTGGAGTTCTCGGCCTCCGCCGTCAGTTCTCCCTTCGGGAGGGTGACGCTCACCGCCTTCGAGACAGGACCCCGAAAGGCACGCAGCCGGTAGAAGAAGGTGGTGTTCGGGATCAGGTCGGGGTGCCGGTAGCTCGTCACTCGAGGCGGCAGATACTGCAGAACGGTGTACGGTCCCGACTCGTCCGTCGCGAATTCGAGGACGTGGCCGGAGGCACCCGAACCGCCGCCCCGCCAGCGCAGATCGATGTCGGTGGGCGTGGTGCGCTCGGCATGAAGCACGACCCCCGAGGCGGCATCGGCCTTCCCGGCCACGGGGTGCCCGGCGGTCGCGGGACGCTTGTCCGCCCCGCCCTCGCCCTTCGTCCGCGTGGCCGAGCAGGCCGACAGCACCAGGACGAGAGCGAAGACGAGCGCCGTCGGCGCTGCGATACGTACGGGAACACTCATGGGTTCTCGGCTACTTGCGCCAGAAGCGGACGTTGCTCCACACGACGGTGGCCGGTCCGTTGCCGCTGTTGGTGCGGTAGGCGCCGAACTTGTCGTAGAAGCTGCCGCCGGGGCTCGCGTAGGTGTGCTGGAGCGAGCCGTTGATGTACGTGCGGTGCGAACTGCCCACCTGGTGAACGGTGTTGACGCGTACCGTGGCGCCGACCGTGCCCGCGTTCGACAGCGTGTCGCCGCCGTGGACCGCGTACAGGCGCCCGCCGCGTTCGACGGCGAGCATGAAGTACGGGCCCGCCGCGGACTCGTTGAAGGTCTGCTTGAGGCTGATGCGGGTGCCGCTGAGGCTGCTGATCCGGAAGTAGCCCTCGAACTGGCGGGTGCCGCCGGTGTAGGTGGCGTACCGCCGCTCGGCGCGCTGGTCGCCACTGGCCGTGGAGCAGGTGAGCTGGAAGGTCAGCCCGTCGACCTGTCCGCAGCCTCGCTCCTGGACGGTGAAGGTGGGAGAGACCGAGGTCCAGCCGCCGGGTTCCACCTCGGCGACGGCGTTCGGCAGGGCCATGAACGTTGAAGCGCACACCGCACCGGTCACGGTGAGCGCCCGAAAGCGCGTGAGCATGTCGGCTCCTTGGGCGTGGGGGGTTCAGTCGAGATTCACAGACATGAACGTTGACTGTCTTTTTGAACGACTGACTGGAAGGTAGGACTAGACCAACGGGCCGTCAAGAGGCCCATGTGCACCAGCTGTTCATCGCCGCGACCCGCCGCGGCCGACGAACCATCAGGTCATCCGTCCCGGACCCTTGACTCCGTACACCCCAGTCGCGATTCTCGACCCATCGTTTGCACGAGTCATGACAACCAGCCGTGGGGTGTCGAGCCCCGACGGCCGGCTCATCGACTGCGCCGTCCGCCGACCGAAGACGTGGGTGATGACCATGACTCAACAGCCGCACCACAGGCGCAGACCGATCACGGTTCTGTCGTTGCTCCTGCTCGTGATGGCCGTGACACTCGGCCCCACCCCGAGTTCCGCGGCAGGGACGGACTGGTGGAACCCGGTCGCGCGGCCGGCACCGGACTCCCAGATCGGTGTCACCGGTGAGCCCTTCAAGGGGACCAACTCCCAGGGCGAGGTACGCGGGTTCGTCGACGCGCACAACCACATCATGGCCAACGAGGGCTTCGGCGGCCGACTCATCTGCGGCAAGCCGTTCTCCGACGCGGGAGTGGCCGCGGCGCTCAAGGACTGCCCCGAGCACTACCCCGACGGCTCGCTCGCGATCTTCGACTTCATCACCAACGGCGGCGACGGCAAGCACGACCCCGACGGGTGGCCCACCTTCAAGGACTGGCCGGCCTACGACTCGCTGACCCACCAGCAGAACTACTACGCCTGGGTGGAGCGGGCCTGGCGCGGCGGCCAGCGCGTACTCGTCAACGACCTCGTCACCAACGGCGTGATCTGCTCGGTCTACCCCTTCAAGGACCGCAGCTGCGACGAGATGACGTCCATCCGTCTGCAGGCGAAGCTGACCTACGACATGCAGGCCTACATCGACAAGATGTACGGCGGCACGGGCAAGGGCTGGTTCCGGATCGTCACGGACAGCGAGCAGGCCCGCACCGTCATCGAGCAGGGCAAGCTGGCCGTCATCCTGGGCGTCGAGACGTCCGAGCCGTTCGGCTGCAAGCAGATCCTCGACATCGCCCAGTGCGACAAGGACGACATCGACGCCGGTCTGGACGAGCTGTACGACCTGGGCGTACGCAGCATGTTCCTCTGCCACAAGTTCGACAACGCGCTCTGCGGGGTCCGGTTCGACGAGGGCGGCCTCGGCACGGCGATCAACGTCGGCCAGTTCCTGTCGACCGGCACCTTCTGGCAGACGGAGAAGTGCACGGGCCCGCAGCACGACAACCCCATCGGGGGTGCGGCGGCGCCGAGTGCCGAGGAGGAGCTGCCTGCGGGGGTCGAGGTCCCGTCGTACGACGATGACGCCCAGTGCAACAAACGCGGGCTGACCGAGCTGGGCGAGTACGCCGTACGCGGCATGATGCAGCGCAAGATGATGCTCGAGGTCGACCACATGAGCGTCAAGGCCACCGGCCGGGTCCTCGACATCTTCGAGTCGGAGTCCTACCCCGGTGTGCTCTCCTCGCACAGCTGGATGGACCTCAACTGGACCGAGCGGGTCTACGGTCTCGGCGGCTTCATCGCCCAGTACATGCACGGATCCGAGGGGTTCAGCGCGGAGGCGGACCGCACCAAGGCACTGCGCGACAAGTACGACGTCGGTTACGGCTACGGCACCGACATGAACGGCGTCGGCGGCTGGCCGGCCCCGCGCGGCGCGAACGCCTCGAACCCCGTGACGTACCCCTTCCGCAGCACCGACGGCGGCTCGGTCATCAACAAGCAGACGACCGGTTCACGCACCTGGGACCTGAACACCGACGGCGCCTCGCACTACGGGCTGGTCCCGGACTGGATCGAGGACATCCGGCAAGTCGGCGGCCAGGACGTCGTGGACGACCTCTTCCGGGGCGCCGAGTCGTATCTCGACACCTGGGGCGCGTCCGAAGGGCACAAGGCGGGCGTGAATCTCGCCAAGGGCGCCTCCGCGTCGGCCAGTTCGTCGGAGTCCAACCCGTTCACGAGCTACGCCCCCGGCCGGGCGGTGGATGGGAACGCGGACACCCGCTGGGCGAGCGACTGGAGCGACGACCAGTGGCTCCGGATCGACCTCGGCTCCACGAGCACGGTCAAGCGTGTCACCCTCGAATGGGAGCGCGCCTACGCGAAGTCGTACCGCGTCGAGGTCTCCACCGACGGCACCACCTGGCAGTCCGCCTGGTCCACCACCGCCGGTGACGGCGGTCTGGACACGGCCCGGTTCAACGGCGTGCCGGCCCGCTATGTACGGATCCACGGGCTGGACCGGGGCACCGACTGGGGCTACTCCCTTTACGAGGTGGGCGTCCACAGCAGCTGACGCCCACCGGAACGAAAGGGAACACCCATGGCACGGATGCCGTCGGCCGAACGGCGTCGGCAGCTCACCGAAGCGGCCATCCGCGCGATGACCCGGGACGGCGTCTCCAGGACGACGACCCGGTCCATCGCCGCGGAGGCCGGTCTGTCCCTGAGCGTCTTCCACTACTGCTTCGACTCCAAGCAGGCCCTGATCGAGTCCGTCATCACGACGATCACCGAGCACTCCGTCACGGTGGTCAGGGAGGCGATCAGGCCGAAGGCCACTCTTCGGGAGACAGTCCGGGCCGGGTTCCAGGCCTACTGGGACCATGTGTCCGCGCATCCCGGCGAGCACATGCTCACGTACGAGCTGACGCAGTACGCCCTGCGTCAGCCGGGGTTCGAGCATCTGGCGCGGCGGCAGTACCAGCTGTACTGCGACACCTACACCGAGCTCGTCGAGCAGCTCGCCCGGAGCATGGACTTCGAACTCCGCGTCCCGGCCCCCGTGCTGGCCCGCTATCTGGCCGCCATGACCGACGGTCTGACCCTGAACTTCCTTGTGCTGGGCGACGACGCGGCCTGGGCGGACATCCTCGACACGATCACCGACCATGTCGCGGGCCTCGTGCGCGATGCGGACGAACTCCGGCCCCGTACGGGATCCGGTCCCGCCGGTTCCTCTTTTTCGTCCCCCTGATGTGACCCTTTACAAAAGGCCACTTGAGTGACGAAAGGTAATTCCAGTAAATGCATCATGCATCAACAATGTTTCACCCAACGCCTCTTTGTGCTCCTGTGCGCCCCCAAGGAAAGTGGATCTGGGGAGCCGACAGCAGTTGAACTGGGCAGGACATGACTCGAGCACCGAGCCGGTGGCACGTTCGCCGATTTACGTGAGTCGACTGAGGCAGGTGGTATTCGATGAGCAACGCCATGCCCGAACCGGATCGACTATGGACCCTGGGCACTGCGCCAGGCATATTCCCGAGCATCAGCCACGGTATCGCTTTGTTCCGTCGCCCGTTGGCTTTTCTGAATTCCCTGCCCGCCCGGGGCGATCTGGTCGAGTTACGCCTGGGCCCGTCGCGGGCCTGGATGGTGTGCCACCCCGAGCTGGTCCACCGGGTGCTCATGGACCCGCGCACCTTCGACAAGGGAGGTTCGCAGTACGACAGGCTCCGGGCCCTGATGGGTGACGGTGTGGTCACCTGCCACCAGGAGGCACACCGACGGCAGCGCACACTGCTCCAGCCGGACTTCCGCGCCTCCCGCGTCGCCGACTACACGGAACTGATGGGCGAGGAAGCCGAGTCGGTGTGCCGAGCGTGGCAGGCCGGACAGCGGATCGACGTCAGCGCGGCGATGATGGCCCTGACCACAAGGGTGACCAGCCGCGTCCTCCTCTCGGACTCGCTCGACGACGCCAGGGCCGCCCAGGTTCGCGGCGCCCTCGGCACCATCGTCCGTGGCCTGTTCGTCCGCACGGTCGTGCCGGTCGACGCCCCGTTCCGTGTCCCCACGCCGGCGAACCGTCGCTATCGGCGTGCGGTCGACCGGCTGCACGGGATCATCGACTCCGTCATAGCGGAACGGCGGCGGGGCGCTCCCCGCGACGACGTGCTGGGGACGCTGCTGGCCGCCGCGCGCGACGGGGGCGAGGACGCGGCGGTCACCGAACAGGAAGTCCACGACCAGCTCATCACCCTCCTGCTCACCGGCGTGGAAACCACCGCACTGTGCTTGGCCTCCGTCTTCAGCCTCCTGGCACAACATCCGGAGACCGAGCGCCATCTGCACGCCGAGGTCGACACCGTGCTCGACGGGCGGCGACGGCCCGGCCTCGACGACCTGTCGCGGCTCACCTACACCCGGTCCGCCGTCACCGAGACGCTGCGCCACTCACCACCGGGCTGGCTCTTCACCCGCGTCACGACCAGAGAGACGGAGCTCGCCGGGTGCCGGCTCCCCCGGGGCGCCACGGTCCTGTACAGCCCCTATCTCCTGCACCACGATCCCGCGTCGTTCCCCGACCCCGAACTGTTCCTGCCCGAACGCTGGTTGCCGGGTTCGGAGCGGACCGGTGCCGCACAGCACCGCGCGATGCTCCCCTTCGCCACGGGAAGCCGCAAGTGCATCGGTGACGCGTTCGCGATGGCGGAGACCACGGTGGCCGTCGCGGTCATCGCCGGTCACTGGCGGCTGCGCCATCCGCCCGGACCCGTCCAACAACCGCGCCCCGCGGCGACGTTGGGCCCGAGGTCGCTGCCGATGATCTGCGAACCACGCTCACCCACACCGGTCGGCACACCGCCGCGCGCCCGTTCTCTCGCTCCCCGAACCACGGTGACATCCCGTACACAGGATCCCCGAACGGCAGGTGACAACGGTGTCGACGACGCATGAGGAAATCACGGTCGCCCTGCAAGAAGAAATTCCCGCGGACAACTTGAAAGACCTCATCGACGCCAATCTCTACATGCCGTTCCCTTTCCTGAGCAACCGCCATGAATCCGAATCGGCGGCAGGCGTCGACACCTGGCTGCGCACCTGGGGACTGACCGACGACCCGGCAGTGGCGGCCATGATCGTCAAAACTCGCCCGGCGGAACTCGCGTCCTACAACAGCCCGACCGTGGACCGCGATGTCCTGCAGATCGTGGCCAACCAAATCGCCTACCAGTTCATCTTCGACGACCTGGCGGAAGAGGTCGGCCGACACCGGCCGGGCCGCCTCCTGCCCATGCTCAGCGAGAGCATCGGAATCCTGCGCGACGGCCGGCCGCCCGTCACACCCCTCGGGGCGGCCCTGGCCGATCTCCACCGCCAGGTCCAGGAACGGTGCACGCCCGCACAGGCCGCACGATGGGCCTGGAACAGCCGCGAGTACGTACACGGCCTGCTGTACGAGTCGGTGGCCCAGACGCACTCTCCTCCGGTGCGGATGGAGTTGTGCAACTCGATACGTTCGCTGACCGCGGGCATCGAGCCCTTCTATCCGTTGTACGAAGCCGCGCAGCCGTGCGAACTCACCCCCAAGGACCTCCATCACGCCACAATGCAGCACTTGCGGCGTCTCTCGGTCGATGCGGCCGTGTGGACAGCCGACCTCTTCTCCTCGGTGAAGGAGCAACGGACAGGCGGAATGGTCAACCTGGCCCTCGCCTATCAGCGTGCGTACGAGTGTTCCCTGCCGCAGGCCGTCACGCTGGCCATCCGACGGATCAACAGCACCATCGACGAGTTCGAGACGCTCTACGAGAAGATCAAGCCGGAGCTGAGCCCGGCCGGCGTCGGTTACGTGGAAGGCATGTCCGGCTGGATTCGCGGGTGCTACTACTGGTCCCGCACCGTGCCGCGCTACGCGGACGCGACGGCGATGTCCTCCGTCCACTGACGGCAGACCAATCAAATTACATTACCTGAAAGCAAGGCGCTCAAACCGTTCCGATGCATGATTCGCCCTTCCCTGTGTACTCATTGCTCAATACGACCACCCGATGTCCGCAAGGGCGTACGCTCATCGCTGCCTTCCGAAGGATCAACGAAACAGGAAGCGGTAGGGCATATGGCGCATGAGCTGCGGCAACCGGACCCCGAGAGCCATCTGTTGCTGGAGCGCCATAGGGAACTCCGGGCGATCGACGCCGCGTTGGCCGAGCTCAGCGATACAGGGGACGGTGTGCCGCGACCGCGCCACACCGGGCTCCTCACCTTCACCGGCTCGGCCGGGCTGGGCAAGACGGCGCTCATGACGGAGGCACGCGCCCGGGCCGTGGCCCACGGGTTCACTGTGTTCTCGGGCAAGGGCGGAGAGAAGGAACAGGAGCTGGCCTTCCACGTGGTCCGCCAGCTCGTGCAACCCGCCCTGGCGGCGATGGACGAGCCCGAGCGCCGGGCCTTCCTGGGCAGTTGGTACGACATCGTCGCCGCCGCGCTCGGTCTGGAGGCAACGGGCACCGCCCGGGTGCCGGACCCGACCGGGGTGCGCGACGGACTCGACTGGGTCATGACGCGCCTCACGGTGATGAAGGCGCCCGTCATCCTGCTCCTGGACGACATGCACTGGGCCGATGTCGAGTCCCTGAACTGGCTCGCCTCCTTCGCCCCACGGGCCGAGGATCTCCCGCTGCTGATCGTCGCCGCCTACCGGCCCGACGAACTACCGAGCGAGGCGGCGGTGTTCCGCACACTCGTCGAACGCCACCGGAACCGCCCTTACTCCCTCGCTCCGCTCACTTCCGCGGGCGTGGCGCGCATCGTCAGGGACGAGGTGGGCGAGGGAGCCGAGGACGAGTTCTGCGACGAGTGCTGGACGGCCACCGGCGGAAGCCCGTTCGAGGCCGTCGAGCTCGCCATCCGACTCGGCGAACGGCGCCTGAAGGGCACGCGGGACGAATTGTCCTCGATGCGGGACCTCGCCTCGGCGGTCAAGGGACCCGGGCTCCTCGACCGGCTGCACCGTCTCGGCACGACCACCGTCCGCTTCGCGTGGTCCGCTGCCGTCCTCGGTACGTCCATCTCGCCAGAACTCGCCGCCACCATCGCGGTGGTCGGCAGCGAGGAAGCCGCCGAGGCGACCGAGAGGCTGCGCGCCGCTCGGATCCTGAAGGACGCCCCAGGTCAGGGAGGCGGCCTGGAGTTCGTACACCCCTTGATCGCGACAGCGGTCTACCGGGACATCTCCGCGAGTCTGCGGGTCGGTCTGCACAACGCGGCCGCGGAGGCGGTCCACGCCGCGGGGTTCGGGCCCACCGCCGCTTCCCGGCATCTGCTGGAAGTCCCGTGCGAGGGAAGGCCCGAAGCAGTCGCATGCCTTCGGGAGGCCGCCCGCGAGTACCTGTGCGCCGGGGCTCCGGAGGCCGCCCGGCGCGTCCTGACCCGGGCCCTGCAGGAGCCGCCCCTTCCGGAGGACCGGGCGGCACTCCTCCATGAACTCGCGTGCTCGACCTTCCTGATCGAACCCGCGGCCACCGTCAGCCACCTCCGGGCGGCTCTCGCGGAACCCGGGGTCGACCCCCATCTGCGCGCCTCCATCGTCTACCGGCTGACCCAGGCTCTGGCCCACCTCGACCGGGTGGCCGAGGCCGCGGCCGTGGCCGCCGACGAGGCACAGCAGGCCACCAATCCGCGCATCCGACTGCGCATGCAGGCCGACCACTTCGTATGGAGCGCGTTCCGCACCGACGAGCCCGACTCGGCCGCCCGCTCGCGCAGGCTGACACGGCTGGCCGCGCGGCTGACCGGCCGTGGTCTGGAGGAGCGGTACATCCTGGGCCTTCGGTCCTGGGACGCGATGATGCGAGGCGAGCCGCGGCAGACCGTTCTTGAGTATGCCGAGGAGTCCTTGCGGGGCGGGCTGAGCTGGACCGCTGAGAACCGGGGCTTCGAGCTGCCCGTTTCCGTCGCCCTCGTCTTCATGTACTGCGACCAGCCACGACGGGCCGAGGAACTGTTCACCAAGGGAATGGCCGAGTGCGAGACCAAGGGCTGGCGCGGCTCCCACCTGGCCGTCGGCCAGACCCTCTTCGGCTACATCCGCTACCGTCGTGGCTGCCTCATCGAGGCGGAGGAATTCGTACGTGAGGGGCTGCGCACCGCCGACCGGGTGGAAGGAGCGGTGCCCGCCCAGTGGTTCGCCATCGGCATCCTGATTCAGATCCTCCTCGCCCGTGGCCGGACCGACGAAGCGCGACAGCTCGCCGACTTCTACCACTACGGCGAGGTGGTCCCGAACGCCGTCATCTACCCGGATCCCCGCACGGTCTACGCCGAACTGCTCCTGGCCGAGGGCAGGCACTCCGAGGCCGAGCACCTGTTGTCCGCGGTAGGCGAATGGCTGGACTCACGATCCTGGCGCAACCCGACCTGGTGCCCCTGGCAGCTGAATCTCGCGTCCGCCGTCGCTCCCACCGCTCCCGACCGGGCGATCCGTCTCGCCCAGGACGCCGTCAAGCGGGCCCGTGACTTCGGTGCGGCCTCCGCGATCGGCCAGGCGCTCCACACCGAGGCCGAGGTGACGGGCGGACCTGCGTCGCTCGACCTGTACACGGAGGCGGTCGAGCACCTCGAACGGTCGCCAGCCTCATACGAGTTGGCCCGTGCGCTGGTCGGCCACGGTGCCGCGCTGTCCCGGAACGGCAGACTGCAGGAGGCAGCGGACCGGCTCTACCAAGGCCAGGAAGGCGCCGTCCACTGCGGTGCCGAGGCGCTGGCGACCCGGGCCAGGGCAGAACTCTCGGCGGCCGGACTGCGGCCGCTGCCCCTTCGCTACGGACAGACGGACACACTCACCGCTCCGGAACGCAAGGCCGCCGAGATGACGGCCCAGGGGCTCCAGGCAGGGGTGGTCGCGAAGGCTCTGAGCCTCACCGAGCAGGGCGTGACACGACTGCTCTCCTCGGTCTACCGGAAGATCGGCACCGACGCCGCCGGCCTCGCCAGAGCCTTGGAGACCTTCCCGCGCCCTCATCCGTGACCTGACGATCAGGAAGCCCGGGTCCGGACCGTCCGGACCCGGGCTTCCTGCTGCCCTTCGCCCAGTAGCTCGCTCCTGCTGCCCTTCGCCCAGCGGCTCACTCTGCGACGACAGCCGGCCGCGCACTCCTACGACCGCCGTTACCCGCACCTGATAGCTTCTACACCGCTGTAGAAATATGCGGCGGTCGGAGCCTCCACCGGCTCGGGCCACCCTCTGACACAAACCGGAGTTCTCATGGCCCTGTGGGACCGCATCAAAGAGTCCGCATCGACGATGCAGACCCAGCTGGTGACGAAGAAGAACGACCTCAAGGGCGGCGCCTTCCGTGACGCCAGCATGGCGATGTGCGCGCTGGTCGCGGCCGCCGACGGCACGATCGACCCGGCCGAGCGCCGCCGCGTGGCCCAGCTCATCGCCACGAACGAGGTTCTGCGGAACTTCCCCGCCGACGATCTCCAGCGCCGCTTCGACGGCAACCTCGACAAGCTGGTCGCCGACTTCGACTTCGGCAAGGTCAGCGTCCTTCAGGAGATAGCCAAGGCGAAGAAGAAGCCCGCCGAGGCGCGTGCCGTGATCCAGATCGGCATCGTCATCGGCGGCGCCGACGGCGACTTCGACAAGACCGAGCAGGCCGTCGTGCGCGAGGCGTGCTTCACCCTGGACCTGCCGCCCCACGAGTTCGACCTCTGACCGGAACACCCTGTATGGGCCGGGCCGTACCCTCTCGGGCGACGGCCCGGCCTGACCTCACGCGGGAAGACGTGGCCGGCCAGGAGCTCAGAGCGGTGTCGCGGCGTGCAGGATGAAGAACATCGTCACGGCGGAGTTGGCCGAGGACATCGCGGAGAGTGCCGTGCCGACGGCCGCCGTCCAGGTGGCCATGCCGACCGTGGTGAACAGGGAGGGCCAATTGCGTACCGCGGGTGCGGGTTCCAGGAGGGCCGCCACTCGGCGGGGTACCGGGCCCGGTGCGGCGAAGCCCGCGAGTGTCGGGAGTGGGGTGCCGCGGGAGACCAGCGCCGCCTTGCCGATCGCGCGTGCCACGACCCTGCGGCTGCCCACGGCGTGGGCCGCCGCTTCGTCGGCCCAGCGTTCCGCCGTGTAGGACACGGCCGTTCGCAGGGGTCGCAGGAACGGGTTGGCGCGGGCCGCGAGCTGTACGACCAGGAGGAAGCGGTGGTGGCGGGCCGTCAGATGGGCGCGCTCATGGGCGAACAGGGCGCGCCGTTCGGCGGGTTCGAGGCAGGACAGCAGGGCGGTGGTGACCACGACCCGGTCGCGGGCTCCGCCGGGCAGGGCGTACGCGTAGGGCGTCGCGTCGGGGAGCACCGCGACCCCCGTACCGGGCAGGCCCACCAGCGCGCGGTGGGCGCGGCGGCGCACCCTGCCGTGCCGCCACAGCGTTCCCACGCACACCACGGCCACGGCCAGGAGGGCGGGGATGGCCGCTCGCCCGGCGACCTCGTCGTAGGGGACGGCCGCGCGCACCTCGGGGTCCGACCATCCATCGGGCAGCGGGTTTCCGGGCAGTTGCGCGGTGCCGACGACCATCAGCAGCGCCAAGCACACCGTGCTGCAGACGGCCATGACACCTGCCACGCCGGTCAGCAGCCGGGTCGCGGTGCCCGGGTGCAGGCGCTGCTCGGCCAGCCGGGCGATCGGCCAGGCCGTCAGGGGCAGGACCAAGGGCAGAAAGACGAACACCCCCATGAGGCTTCAGTCTTCCCTCTCCGTCTCGGGCTGCCCCAGCAGTTCACGCAGCAGCCGCTCGTCGTCCGGCGACAGCGCGGTGACGAAGCTGGCCAGCACCGCCTCCCGGTCCGGTTCGCCGTCCAGCACCTTGCGCATCTTCCGTGCCGCGAGCCCGGCCTCGTCCGACGCGGGCGTCCACGCGAACGACCGTCCCGCGCGCTCCCGGGTCACCGCGCCCTTGGCCAGCAGCCGGGTGAGGATCGTGATCACGGTCGTATAGGCGAGGTCCCCGCCGAGGCGGTCCTGCACCCAGCCCGCCGTCGCCGGTCCCTCCGCCTCCCGCAAGGCCGACAGGACCTGCACCTCCAGCTCACCCTGTCCCCGCCGCCGGGGACGCCGCCGGTGATCCGTCACGCCCTGTCTCCCTTCCGCTGCCGCGCACTCGCACTTCACGGGCGGTCCATCGTATAGAGATCCGCTCGCGCTCCACTCGCCGGAGAACCGCCGCCTCATTCGGACCGGCCTCGCGACCGAGTACGACCGACCCACCCCCCATATTTCTACAGTGATGTAGATTTATTTTAGGGTCCACCACCCGGACCCGGCACCGCACAACCGAGGATGAAGGAGAGCAGCGTGGGAGTTTCCCTGGCCAAAGGCGGCAATGTCTCGCTCAGCAAGGAGGCTCCGGGCCTGACCGCGGTCCTGGTCGGCCTGGGCTGGGACGTCCGGACGACGACGGGCACCGACTACGACCTCGACGCGTCCGCGCTGCTGCTGAACGAGGCCGGCAAGGTCGCCTCCGACACGCAGTTCGTCTTCTACAACAACCTCACCAGCCCGGACGGGTCGGTCGAGCACACCGGTGACAACCTCACCGGTGAGGGCGAGGGCGACGACGAGGTCATCAAGGTGAACCTCGCCGGCGTGCCCGCCGACGTCACCCGGATCGTCTTCCCGGTGTCCATCCACGACGCCGAGAACCGCGGCCAGAGCTTCGGCCAGGTCCGTGGCGCCTTCATCCGGATCGTCAACCAGGCCGGCGGCGCCGAGATCGCCCGCTACGACCTGTCCGAGGACGCCGCCACCGAGACCGCGATGGTCTTCGGCGAGCTGTACCGCAACGGCACGGAGTGGAAGTTCCGCGCCGTGGGCCAGGGTTACGCGTCCGGTCTGGCCGGAATCGCCTCCGACTTCGGCGTCGGCGTCTGAGCCAGCGGCTCCCGCCCTCCGTATCCACGGGCCCGCCCCCTTCGCAGGGGGCGGGCCCGCGCCCCGCGTGAAGCGGGTCGCACCTCTATCGTCCGAGCCACCCAGGGAGACCACTTGGCCGGCCCGACCCGCCTCCGCCCGGAGGACCGAGCGGACTTCGAGGACGTACTGCGCCAGGCGCTGAGCACGACGGACATTCGTACGGCGCTGCTCGCCGATCCCACGAGCGCGGCCGCCACGCGGCTGCGCGCCCAGGCGCTGCGGGCCGCGGACGAGATCACGGCCGCGGCAAGTGACGAGTACCGCGAGTACCTCGCCGCGCGTACGGTCATGGAGCGCGGTCGGCAGTCCGGTACCACCGGGGAGCACGGTCGGCAGCCCCAACCGGCCGATCCCGGAGCCTTGTTGCCCGCCCTCGCCGCGCTCACTCCGCCGGTCGCCGGCACGGCGGCGGCGGTCCTGCTCGTGCTCGGGTACAGCCTCCGGCTCGCCGACGCGCAGGGCCCGATGGGCGGTTCGCTCGTCACCGCCGGCTGGGTGTTCGCGCTCATCGCGGCCGCGAGCACGCTCGCCGGGCTGACCGCACTGCTGTGCACCGCGTTGCGCTCACGTCCCGGCCACGGCGACCGGACCGGGGCGTCGGCCCGTAATCTGCACCATGCCCGTGCGAGGTGGCAGCGGGCGCTGCTGGAGCGTGGCGTGCTGCCCTACCTCCGGCGGCAGCTCGCCACCACCCACTTCGACTGACTCCCGGCACCGCGCCACCCACCACCGCACACCGCACGACCCCGTCCCCGTAGTGCCCGAGCCCCGACCGGCACGGGCAGAGAAGAAGACAGGAACCGAATGTTCGGACTGAGCGAAATCGCGATCATCCTCGTCGTCGTCATCCTCGTCCTCGCCGCCAAGAAGCTCCCCGATCTGGCCCGCTCGGCGGGCAAGTCGGCCCGCATCCTCAAGGCCGAGGCCGCGGCGACGAAGGACGAGCCGGCCGGGACGGACGGGCAGACGGCTCCCCGCGTCATCCCGGGCGAGACCGTCGGCCCTCGGCACGACACCGCTCCCACCGACACCGCCCGGCCCTCCGCAGCGCCCGACCCCACACAGCCGGACTCCGGGCAGCCCCGTCCACGGGACTGAAGCAGGGCGTCACGGTCACCGGTCCCGGATCCTCAAGGCACGCAGCAGCATGGGGAGTGAGCGGTACAGCTCACGCTTCCAGTACGCAGGCGAGTGCGTCCCGGCGTAGAAGTGCGTGGTCACCGGAGCCCCGACGGCCGCCAGGCGAGTGGCCAGGGACCGGGACTGGCGTTGCATGAGGGTCTCCGTGGGGGAGATCGCGTCCTCGGGGAACGGGTCGGCGGGGTCCTCAAGCCCCGGGATCTCCACGTCCGGTGGTGTGCCGGGCGGGTCGAGGACACCTGCCGTGCCGTCGCCGCCGGAGAGGTGGACCGGGGTGGTGCGCAGCCGGTCGGCCAGGTAATAGGGGTCGTGGGCCTGCCAGTTGGCCCGTTGGGTGACCGGATCGCCCCACAGCGCCGTCCAGTCCAGGCCCAGGTACGTCATCGCGGCACGCACCGCATGCGGATGGCGCAGTGGATGTATGAAACCGCTGTAGCTCGCCACCGCCCGGAACAGCCCGGGGTGGCGTGCCGCGTAGGAGAGAGCGCCGAACCCGCCCTACGACTCCCCCTCGGCCACACGCCGGACGCCCGCTCCATAGCGGCGCTCCAGAAGAGGGCGTACCTCCTTGAGATGGAAGGTCTCGACCGCTGGCGGGCCGCCCTCGCCACCGTTGAACCAGTCGCTGTAGAAGCCGAACAACGGCATCTCCGGCATCACGACCAGTACGTCCCGCAGGTCGGGCAGTTCCTGGAGATGGGCGTCGTAGTCCTCGGTCCAGGCCTTGTAGTTGCCGTCGCCGCCGACCAGAAGATACAGAGTCGGCCAGGTCTCGCCGGACCGCCGCCGGTCCCACCCGTCCGGAGTCAGCAGCCGGACCTTCGCGGAACCGCCCAGCGCGGGCGAGTCCACCGTGAGATCGACCAGACGCTCACCGGCCTTCTCCTCGGCGATGATCCGGGCGCCGTGCGGGGCGGAAACGGTCGCCTCCGCACACGTCGCGGACACCGCCGCCAGCAGCAGGAGATCGGCGACCACCAGGGCGAGCAGGGTGCGTGGGCGAGCGGCGCTCCAAGCCATGAGCGTTCCTCCGTTCCTGTCAGACGTCGCGGCCGCGCAGCGCCCCGGTCGCGAGCAGGAGCAGGGCGGCCGTGCAGCCAGCCACCAGGAGCAGGGACGGCCAGGGGCCGAGGCTGCCGACGGTTTCCGCGGTCGCGTCCGAGGTCTGGATCAGCTTCTCCAGGGCGCTCGTCGGGGAGACGCCCGCGATCCAGCGCTGGGCGTCGCCGAAGAGCGGGCCGAGGAGGGAGGGCAGGAGCAGGACGCCGATGACGGTGGTGACGGCTCCCGCGGAGTGGCGTACGAGGGTGCCGACCGCAAGGCCGAGGATTCCGGCGACGGCGAAGGAGGCGGCGATGCCGAACAGGGCGGGCAGCGGCTCGCCCTGGGCGTACTGACCGTTGTCGAGCATCGCGCCGCCGATCAGGTAGGCGAGGGTGCAGGAGATGAGGGCCAGGACGTACATCAGCGCCGCGATCAGGGTGGCCTTCGCGGCGAGCACGGTGGCGCGGCGCGGGTTGGCGGCGAAGGTGGTGCGGACGGTGCCGCTGCCGTACTCGCCCGTGATCAGCAGGGCACCGACCACCGCGGCCAGCATCTGGGCGGGGACGGAGGCGGTGAGGCTGCCGCCGAGCACCGTGTCGTCCGGCTGCAGGCTCTCGGTCGCGGCCACGAACACCGCGCCCAGCACGGGGACGACGGCGGTCGCGAGTGTCGTCCAGACCATGGAGCGCACGCTGTTGAACTTGATCCATTCATGGGCGAGGGCCCCCGGGAAGCCGGCCCGGGCGGTGGTGAGGGTGACGGTCGCCATCAGACTTTCTCCTTCCGGCTCCGGACAGCGCTCGTCCGGTACTCGGCCGAGTCCTGGGACAGGGCCGTGTAGACCTCCTCCAACGAGGAGTGCGCTGGGGTGAGTTCATGGATCGCGAGACCGTGGTCGCGGGCCAGGTCGCCGATGGCCGCGGCGTCCGGACCGTCCACGCGCCAGCCGCCCCGCGCGTCGAGACGGACGTCGGCGCCCTTCGCCTCCAGCAGGCCCCGCAGCTTCTCGGGTTCCGGGGAGCGGACGAGCGTATGGGCGCGGGAGTTGGTCTCGATGAAGTCGCGCATCGTGGTGTCGGCGAGGAGCCGGCCGCGTCCGATGACGATCAGATGCTCGGCGGTCAGTTCCATCTCGCTCATCAGATGGCTGGAGAGGAAGACCGTACGGCCCTGCGCGGCAAGGGACTTCATCAGACCGCGGATCCAGCGGATGCCCTCGGTGTCCAGCCCGTTCACCGGCTCGTCGAGGATCAGCACCTCCGGGTCGCCGAGCAACGCGGCGGCGATACCGAGCCGTTGGCCCATGCCGAGCGAGAAGCCGCCGAACCGGCGTCCCGCGGCCTCGGTCAGACCGGTCAGGTCCAGTACCTCGTCGACACGGCGGCGCGGGATGCGGTTGCTCGCCGCGAGCCCGGCCAGGTGCCGGTACGCCGAACGCCCGCCGTGCGCGCCCTTCGCGTCCAGCAGCGAGCCGACGGCGCGCAGGGGTGCGGCCAGTTCGGCGTAGGGCTTGCCGCCGACCGTGACGGTGCCCGAAGTGGGCGCGTCCAGGCCGAGGATCAGTCGCATGGTGGTGGATTTTCCGGCGCCGTTCGGGCCGAGGAAGCCGGTCACCCGGCCGGGCCGGACCGTGAAGGACAGGTGGTCGACGGCGGTCTTGTCGCCGTACCGCTTGGTGAGTTCGCGTGCCTCGATCATGTCTTCGACGGTAGGGAGCGGCGACGCCCCGGACATCCGCCGCCGGGAGTCGGCCGCTACTCCCGCGGGAGTACCCTCACCGCTCCCCCGCCCGGACCAGCCCGGTCTCGTACGCCAGCACCACGAGCTGCGCCCGGTCTCGCGTTCCCAGCTTGATCATCGCCCGGCTGACGTGGGTCTTCGCCGTCAACGGGCTCATGATCAGCTGTCGGCCGATCTCCTCGTTGCTCAGTCCGGCCGCGACCAGGGCCATCACCTCGCGCTCCCGGTCGGTGAGCACGGCCAGCCGCTCGGCACCGGCCGTCTCCGGGGCCTTCAGCCGGGCGAACTCCTCGACGACCGACCGCGTGACCGCCGGTGCGAGGAGGCCCTGTCCGGCCGCGACCGTGCGGATGGCCGCGCGCAGCCCGTCCGGCTCGATGTCCTTCAGCAGAAAACCCGCGGCGCCGTGCCGCAGCGCCTCGAAGACGTACGCGTCGACCTGGTAGGTGGTGAGCATGACGACGCGTACGGCGTCGAGGGTGCGGTCGGCGGCGATGCGGCGGGTGGCCTCGATGCCGTCGACGCCGGGCATCCGGATGTCCATCAGCACCACGTCCGGCCGGGTCAGCCGGACCGCTTCGACGGCCTGTGTCCCGTCGGCCGCCTCCGCGACGACCACCAGGTCGTCGGTCAGGTCCAACAGGGCCCGGAAGCCTGCCCGTACGACGGTCTGGTCGTCGGCGAGCACCACGCGCACGGTCACGGCTGCCCTCCGCGGAGTGCCTCGGCCGGGAGCACGACCGGGAGTACGGCCCGTACCCGGAAGCCGCCGCCGGACACCGGACCGTACTCGATGCTGCCACCGACCGCTGCGGCCCGCTCCCGCATACCGACGAGCCCGAAGCCTTCGGCCGCCAACGGTGGCGGTGGTCCGAGCTGTGACGGTGGTTCGGTCCGCGACGGTGGTCCCGGCTGCGCGGATGGTTCGATCCGTGAAGCGCGTCCGTCGTCCACGATCTCCACGCACAGCCCGTCGCCGTGCCGGGCGACCGAGACCGCCGCATGCCGTGCGCCGGAGTGCTTCACCACGTTCGTCAGCGCCTCCTGCACGATGCGGTACGCCGCCAGCTCGACCATCGGCGAGAGCCCGTCCGCCGTGCCGTCGTGGCGCAGTGCCGCGTCCACGCCGCTGTCGGTGAACCGGCCGACCAGTTCGGGCAGTTGGGCAAGTCCGGGAGCGGGTGCCGTCGACTCGCTGTCGTGGTCGCGCAGCACGGTGACGGTGGCCCGCAGTTCTCCCACGGCCTCCTTGCCCGAGTCGCGTACCTGCCGCATCGCCCGCCGGGAGACCTCGGGCCGGGTGTCGAGGGCGTCGAGGGCGACTCCGGCCTGCACCGTCATCGCGGTCACCGTGTGCGCGACGATGTCGTGCAGTTCGCGGGCGATGCGCAGGCGCTCCTCGTGCACGCGTCGCGCTGCTTCCCGCTCCCGCTCCTCCTCCGCGCGGACGGCCCGGGCCGCGTACTCGTCCATCAACTGCCGCCGCGTACGGATGACTTCGCCGAGGAGCAGGGGCACCAGCGGCCAGATCATCTCCAGCAGGGGCAACCCCTGTGGGTTGGCCACGTCACGCCCCACCCGCAGCGCGACCGCGCCCGAGACGAGGGAGGCGACGAGCCCGGTCCACAGGGTGCGCCGCCGGTCGCCCAGCACCGCGACGGTGTACAGGGCGACGATCACCGGCAGGTTGAGCAGCTCCCCGATGTGCCCGTGCAGCGCCCAGCCCGCGCAGGCGGCGCCCGTGACGATCGCGACCGGGACCGGCCACCGTCGGCGCCACAGGAGTGCAGTCAGGGAGACCGCGAGCAGCAGCCAGGTGAGCCCGTCCGCCTGCTGGTAGTCGGGGTCGTTGGACGCGGCGTCGGACGCCGTGAACAGTCCGACCACGGCGACCACCAGCAGATCCGCGGTCAGCGGCGGCAGTGATCGCGCACGCTCCACCAGTCCGTCGAAGCTCGTCACGTCATCACCGTATGGGCCGGATCATCCCGGCGCATACGCCGCCGGGAGTAGCCCGCGAGACTCGTCGGCCCCCGCAGTCGCTAGGACTTGCGGCGGGGCTTTCCGCGTTTCGCTCCCTTGGGGGCGCCGGAGCCTGTCCGTGGGCTCCTGCCGGTCGGCTTGCCCGTTGCCTTGCCCGCGGCGGGCTTCCGCCGAGCAGCGCCCTTGTCGGAGCCCTTGCTCTTGGACTGGGACTCGCCCTTCGGCTGCGACTGGGCCGTGGAACGGCCCCGGGTGCTGTTGACCGTCCGGCCGCGGACGATGCCGATGAAGTCCTCGACCAGCTCCGTGGTCCGGTCCTCCGGCCAGGACAGGGCGACGCGCGACTCGGGGGCGTCGGTGACCGGCCGGTAGGTGAGGTCCTTCCGGTGGTGGAGGCGGGCGAGCGACTGCGGGACCACCAGGAGTCCCACCCCGGCCGCCACGAGTTCGACCGCGTCCTCCGTCGTCGCGGGGCGCTCGATCGCGGGGCGGCCCGGCAGCCGCTCCCAGTCGAGGGTGTCGTCGAGGGGGTGCAGCACGATGTCGTCCGCCAGGTCCTCGGCGGTCACCTCGTCGACGGCCGCCACGACGTGGTCCTTCGGCACCACGACGACGGTCGTCTCGGTGTAGAGGGGGATCGCGCTGAGGTCCGTACGGTCGACCGGCAGCCGTACGAATCCCGCGTCGGCGTCGCCGCGCCGCAGCACGTCGAAGACCTCGGCGAGGGACACCGCGAGGAGGGTGAGGGGGACGTCGGGCAGCCGCTCGTTCCAGATCCGCACCCACTTGCTGGGCGTCACTCCCGGGACATACGCGAGCCGGAACGAAGGGGAATCTTCCGAGCCTGTCACCTGCCCAGGTTACCCGGCGTGGTCGGCGGTGGTTCACATGCTCGATACCCTGGACACCATGACGTCGCACCAGAACACCCAGACGATGAAGCCCGCGACCGCGGCCAAGAAACTGGGTGTGTACCTCGAGGCCACCCCCACCGAGTTCCAGGAGGGTGTCGTCTCGCGATCCGAGCTCACCGCACTGCAGGCCGACCCCCCGCAGTGGCTGCAGGACCTGCGAAGCAACGGCCCGCACCCCCGACCGGTCGTCGCGGCGAAGCTGGGCGTCTCCATCGCGGGGCTCGCGCGCGGCGGTGTCACGGAGGCTCTCACCACGGAGCAGATCGAGGCGCTGAAGGCCGAGGGCCCCGAGTGGCTCCAGAAGGAGCGCGCCACCCAGGCCGAGGTCCGCAAGGAAGCGGTCCGCATCAAGGAGAAGAACGCGGAGCGCGACGACAAGGGCGACCAGTCGCGTAAGTAACGGTCTTCGGACCGCCTCAGCACTCCCTCGAACCACCGTGGCGCGCTGTGGAAGACTCGACCCGTGATCATCGAACGCGCGTACGCACACGTGGCCTCGCACGACGAGAACGCATGGCCCTGGTCCGTGCCCTGTGTGCGCGGGCTCCTGGCGGACGGGATGCGGTTCACGGCACCGGTGACCTTCGTCGTCGGTGAGAACGGCTCGGGCAAGTCGACCCTGGTCGAGGCGCTGGCCGAGGGCTTCGGTCTGGACTCCTGGGGCGGCTCTCACAACTGGCGGTACGCGAGTCACCGGGCCAAGTCGGTACTCGGCGAGCGGATCCGCTTCGACGCGGCGGCAGCACGCGGGCGTCGCATGCTCGGCAGCTGGTCGGCCCGCAAGGGGTTCTTCCTGCGGGCCGAGACGGCACTGGACGCGCTGGACCGCGAAGGGCTCGCGCCGCATTCGGTCAGTCACGGCGAGGGCTTCCTCGCGGCGTTCCGCGGGAAGTTCCTGGAGCCGGGACTGTATGTGCTGGACGAGCCGGAGGCGGCGCTGTCGTTCGGCTCGTGTCTCGAACTGCTCGGCCATTTCGACCAGTTGGCGAAGCAGGGCGGCCAGGTCATCTGTGCCACGCACTCACCGCTGCTGACCGCGCTGCCGGGTGCGGACATCATCGAGGTCGGCGACCACGGAATGCGCCAGGTGGCCTGGCAGGATCTCGCCCTGGTCGACCACTGGCGCCGTTATCTCGCCGATCCGCACGCCTATCTCCGGCACATTCTCGGCTGAGGGCGAACCCGTGAGCGCGGTCTGCGGTGATCGCCTGCCAGAATGACGATCAGTGCAGGCGTTCGACAGAACCCGCCCCGGACGATGGAGGAGCCCCGTGCCTCTGCCCTCACAACCGTTGCGCAAGCTGGGCTTCCTGACCATCGGGTTGTTCGACGAGGCCGACCCCCGCAAGGGCCACGAGTCGACGTTGGAGATCATCCAGCTCGGTGAGCGCCTGGGCTTCGACAGCGCGTGGCTGCGCCACCGCCATCTCCAGTACGGCATCTCCTCGCCCGTGGCCGTCCTTGCCGCGGCCTCTCAGCGCACCACCCGGATCGAGCTCGGCACGGCGGTCATCCCACTGGGCTGGGAGAACCCGCTGCGGCTGGCCGAGGACCTGGCCACGGTCGACCTCCTGTCCGGCGGCCGGCTCAATCCAGGCATCAGCGTCGGCCCGCCGATGCACTACGACCAGGTCAAGCAGGCGCTGTATCCGGACACCGCCGACGCCGAGGACTTCGGGTACGACCGGGTGGCGCGGCTGCTGGACTTCGTACGCGGCAAACCGGCCACCGACTTCAGCGGTGTCGAGGGCTTCGAGGTGTTCTCGGACCGGGTCCAGCCGCACGCGCCCGGTCTTGGCCGTCGCCTCTGGTACGGCGGCGGAAGCCTGCGGTCGGCCCAGTGGGCCGGTGAGCACGCGATGAACTTCCTGACCAGCAGCGTCGTCAAGGCGGAAGGACCACAGGAACCCGAGGACTTCGCCGAGGTCCAGCTGTCCCACGTACGCGCCTTCCGCGCCCACCACCCCGACGGCGACCGTGCCCGGGTCTCCCAGGGGCTCGTCGTCATCCCGACCGACAGCGCCTCACCGGAGCAGCGCGCGAAGTACGAGGCGTACGCGGAGAAGCGGCTGCCGCGGACCGCCACGCCTCAGGGGCCGGCCCGCCTGATGTTCGCGCCGGACCTCGTCGGCACCTCCGCGGAGATCGCCGAACGGCTCTACGCGCACGCGGCGTTCCGGGAGATCGACGAGGTGGCGTTCGCGCTGCCCTTCACCTTCGAGCACGACGACTACGTCCAGATCCTCACCGACATCGCCACCCGGCTGGGCCCGGCACTCGGCTGGCAGGCGTCGGCCCAGCACGGATAGAGGCCCGTCGGCCGCGTGTGCGGCGTGGGCGTCGGTGTCAGTCGCTGACCTGGCTGCGTGCCTGGTACAGCAGGTCTCCGTACCCGGGGTGGCGGGCGATCCAGCCCGCGTAGAAGGGGCAGGTGGCCAGCACCCGCAGGCCCGCGGCACGTGCCTCGTCCAGGGAGGCCCGGACCAGCGCGGACCCGACGCCCTTGCCCTCGCACTCCGGGCTCACCTCGGTGTGGACGAACGCGATCAGCTCCTCGGTACGGATGTACTCCGCGAAGCCGGCGACCGTCGACGCCCCGTCGATCCGGGCCTCGTAGCGACGCGCCTCGGGCTTGTCACTGATCTCGATCGCCATGTCTCCTCCTTGAACCCCGTTGCGCCGGTGCACGACACTAACCCACAGTGGCCAAAACCCGTACGGTCCACCCGAGTTGCCCTCCGGAGCGCAGACCCGCGGGTGGATCATTCGACTAAGTTGACGTTCGATTGCCGAACAACGATCCGCAGGAGGCCCTCTCGTGACAGAGCACGAACCCGAACTCGCCGCAGCTGCCGAGATACGGGCCCGGATCGACACGGACAAGCCGCACTCCGCGCGCTTCTGGAACTACTTCGTGGGCGGCAAGGACCACTACGAGGTGGACCGTGAGATCGGGGACCACATCAAGGAGATCTTCCCCGGCCTCGTCGACGTGGCGAGCACGAGCCGCCACTTCCTCGGACGTGCTGTCACTCACCTCGCCGGCGAGCAGGGCATCCGGCAGTTCCTGGACATCGGCACCGGTCTGCCGACCGCCGACAACACGCACGAGGTCGCCCAGCGCGTGGCGCCGGACGCACGCATCGTGTACGTCGACAACGACCCCCTGGTCCTCGCCCACGCCCGTGCACTGCTCACGAGCACGCCCGAGGGCGAGACGGCGTACCTCGACGCCAATCTCTACGAGCCCGAGGCCGTCCTCAAGGCAGCGGCGCACACGCTGGACTTCTCCAAGCCCGTCGCCCTGATGATCCTCAACACGCTCGGCCATGTCGCCGAGTACGACCAGGCCCGGGATCTGGTCTCGCGCCTCATGGCCGGTCTGCCGTCGGGCAGTTACCTGGTGATCAGCGACAGCACCGCCACCAGCGAGGGCATGATCGCCGCGTCGGATGCGTACAACGCCAGTGGCGCCGTCCCGTACTACGTGCGCGCCGTCGACGAGATCGCCGGGTTCTTCGACGGGCTGGAGCTGGTCGAACCCGGCGTCGTGCAGGTCACCCAGTGGCGTCCGGAGGCCGCCGGTTCGGTGGTCGACGCCTACGGAGCGGTCGGCCGCAAGCCGTAGCGGGTGGTCACGGTCGGGCCCGTCCGAGGACGGGCCCGCCTCACCCGCGCGCATCGGATGCGCGCTCAGGACACGTCGGTCAGCTTCGGCATCTCGCCCTCGGTGGTGGTGACGTCGATCACGGAGAACGACGCGCCCTGGGGGTCGCTGAGGGCCGCGAACCGCCCGAAGGGGCTGCTCATCGGGCCGAACCGCAGGATCGCGCCACGTTCGGTCGCCTTCGCCACGGCGGCGTCGCAGTCCTCGACCGTGAAGTAGACGTTGACGTAGGACGGGACCTCGGGCGGGAACTCGTCCGTCATCTTCATCCGGCCCAGGACCGTCTCCTCGCCGAGGTTGAAGATCCTGAAGTCGATCGCGTCGTCCTCCATCTGCTGCGCGCGGTAGGGGAAGACGGCGGGGAGGAAGCCGTCCACCTTCTCGGGCTCCCGGGTGAAGAACTCGCCCCAGCAGTACGCGCCCGGCACGGCCGTCGCCTCGAAGCCCTCGTGGACGCCTGCCTGCCACACGCCGAAGACGGCGCCGCTCGGCTCCTGGGCCAGCAGCATGGTGCCGAAGTCGCCGACCTTCATCGGTTCCATCAGGACCTGGCCGCCGTTGGCGCGTACCTTCTCGGCGGTGGCGGCGGCATCCGGCGACGCGAGGTACAGACACCACGCCGACTGACCCTCCGCGCCGGGCATCGGCGGCACGACGGCGGCCACCGCCTTGCCGTTCGCGTAGGCCTGTGTGTAGTTCCCGAACTCCGACGACGCCTCGCCGAACGTCCACCCCAGCACGTCACCGTAGAAGCTCTTGGCACCCTCGACATCGCTGAACATGGCGTCGGCCCAGCACGGTGTTCCCTCAGGTTGTACGGCCATGGCTCTGACTCCCTCGTCATTGAAGGCTCTGACCTGTCACGCTAGCCAGCCGTCGGCCGACGCGCGCGGCGAACACCGCGAGACACGTGACGCAGGTCACTTCTGCCCGCCGATGATGTTCCGTGACCGCCTCGGTCCAACACTGCGACACCACTCGAAGCAGCAGACCAGAGGATGGGACACCGACATGAGTGAGACCGTGAAAGGGCCCGCGAGCTACTTCCCCTCCATCGAGAAGAAGTACGGCCGTCCCATAGCCGAGTGGCAGGGCCTCATCCGCTCCTCGCCCCTCGCCAAGCACATGGAACTCGTGGCCTGGCTCAAGACAGAGCACGGCATCGGCCACGGCCACGCCAACGCCCTCGTCGCCCACACGCTCGCCGAGGACAGCGGCAGGTGATCCACCGCGAAGAAATGCGTTGCGGGCCGTGAGAGAGCCTCCGCAGACTCGTCGATGAGGGGAGCCCGGGACGGGGAGGCGCCATGTCGGTCACGGAGACACACGAGGACGCTCTGGTGCGTGCGCTGGGGAGCGAGCCGAGGAGGCCGGCCGCCTTTCGTGAGCTGATGCGGCTCGGCTCCGCCGCCGTGCCGGCCGTCCGGCGGGGCCTGGCGCACCCCGAGGCCCTGGTACGGGAGCAGTGCTGCAGGCTGCTTGACCACCTGCTGGTGACCGAGGCACTGGACGATCTGATCGCCATGCTCGACGACCCCAGCCCCCAGGTCCGGATCGCCGCGGTGCACGCGCTGGCCTGTGACCGGTGCAAGAGCGACGCCTGCCGCCCCGACCGAGCCGTGGTACTGCCCCTGGGGATCCGGCTGCTGAACCGGGATCCGGACGCCCACGTACGCAACTTCGCCGCGGAGCTGGTCGGACTGTCGGTGCACACCCGCACGGAGGCGGTCGCCGCCCTGGTCCGGGCCCGGGACAACGATCCGTCGCCCGCTGTCCGGAAGAAGGCCGGCTGGTACGCGCCGGGCGGACCCATCCACCGCAGGACCGCGCCGCGACCGGCCCGGGGGCCCCGCTGACAGCAGGGTTCCCGACCCGACGGGACCGTTCTCGACCGCACAGGACCGTCAAAGACCAGACGGGAGCGGTTTCCGTGGCCGGTTGTGGCCCCTGTTCCGGCACGGGCTGGTGCGGCGTCACGCGCTCCCCGCGCCGCACGCGCCCGCGCCGGAACTCCCCCGGGCGGCTCCCCCTTGAACCGTGGGTGCCTACTGTTCTGCCTTCGCCACATGGTCGGGGCATCAACGCCCGCTCACCAGCGGCACAACGTGCGGGCGGCAGTTGGGCCGGGTGATGACGAGTGCGTCCACACCTCGCGTTGATCGAGGACGATCCCGACTTCGCACTGATGTGCCGTACCTATCTGGAGCGTGAGGGTTTCACCGTCACGTGGGCCATGGACGCCCGGGCCGGCAAAGCCGTCATGCACGACGGCGGCATCGATCTCGTCATCCTCGACCTGGGACTTTCCCGACGGCAGCGGTCTTGAACTGCTGCGGGCGCTGCGCTCCACCAGTCGACTTCCGGTCATAGTCGTCAGCGGTCGCGGAGACGAGACGGACCGGGTGGCGGCCCTGGAGATCGGCGCGGACGACTATCTCGTCAAGCCGTTCTCGCAGCGGGAACTCGTGGCCCGTATCGGCGCCGTGCTGCGCCGGTGCCGGCCGCCCGAGCTGTCGACGGTCCTCGACGTCGGGACTCTGCGCGTAGACACCGCCGCGCGCCAGGCGAGCGGGACGGGTGTCCTGCTGAACCTGCGCCCCAGGGAGTACGCCCTGTTGGAGGCCCTCGCGCGCTCCCCCGGCCGGGTCCTCTCCGCCGAGCAGCTGCTGGAGCTGATCTGGGGAGCGTCCTGGCAGCAGTCCGCGACGGTCATCGAGCACGTGTACCGGGTGCGCGGCAAACTCTCCCGACTCCCGACTCCCGACTCCCGACTCCCGACTCCCGGCGCCCGCACCGCGGATCACCACGGTGCGCGGCTGCGGATACCGTCTCGATCCGTGAGGGCCGCCATGTCCACGAGCCGTCCGTCCAGCACCCCGAAGCCCGTCCCGGACTTCCGGCGCCTCTTCGACTCCACGATCTCCCCGCTGCTCATCCTCGCCCCTGACTTCACGATCGTCGAGGTCAACCGCGCCTATCTGACGGCCACGGGCACCCGTCGGAGCATTGTCGGGCGCCCCGTCTTCGAGGTGTTCCCCGACAACCCCGAGGACCCGTCGGCCGACGGCGTCACCAACCTGCGCCGCTCGCTGGAGACGGTGGTGGGCACGGGCCGCACGGACACGATGGCGCTGCAGCGATACGACATCCCGACGGGCGGCGAGGGCGGTTTCGCCGAGCGCTACTGGAGCCCGGTCAACACACCGGTCCTGGACGCCGACGACCGGGTGACGCACATCATCCACCGGGTCGAGGACGTCACCGAGTTCGTACGGCTGCGCCGGGCCGGGCACGAACGCGAGCGGGCGTCCGCCGAGGCGCAGATGCGCGCGGAGGGCATGGAGATCGATCTGTTCGTCCGCGCGCGGGAGATCCGCGAGGTCAACGAGCAGTTCCGCCGGGTGAACGGCGAACTCGACGCCGCCGGGCGGCAGTTGCAGGAGGAGCAGCGGGCCAAGGACCGGTTCATCGCGACGCTCTCGCACGAGCTGCGCAATCCGCTGGCCGCCGCCGCCACCGCGGCGACCGAGCTGCTGGCGCTCGACCTGCCCGGAGGCCATCCGGCGCTCTCCGTCCTGGAGCGGCAGCTCGGCATCCTGGCCCGGATGAGCAACGACCTGCTGGACGGCACGCGCGCGTTGACCGGTCGTCTGGAGCTGGTGCCCGAGCGGATGGATCTGAGGTCGGCCGTCGAGAGCGCCTGCGCCGACATGCGTGGTCTGTTCGGCCACGAGGGACGGGCTCTCGACCTCCGGCTGCCCGACGATCCGGTGCTCGTCGACGGTGACCGGCTGCGGCTGGCCCAGGTGCTGACGAACCTGCTGTCCAACGCGCTGAAGTACACGCTGCCGGGCGGCCGTACGGACGTATGCCTGTCGTGCGTGGACGGGCAGGCGCAGCTCACGGTCAGGGACGACGGGATCGGTTTCGAGCCCGGGCAGGCCGAGGAACTGTTCGGGGTGTTCATGCGGGCGGCTCCCGCCGGGCCGCACACTCCCGAGGGCCTCGGACTCGGGCTCGCGGTGGCCCGGACCATCGTCGAACTCCACGGCGGCCGGATCTCCGCGCACAGCGACGGGCCGGACAAGGGCGCCTCGTTCGGCGTGCTGCTGCCGACGGCCGCCCCGGACGCCCCGCAGCCGGCCCGCCCCGCGGCCACCGGCCGTGCGCAACGGCAGCTGGTCATCCTGATCGTCGAGGACAACACGGACCTCGCCGCGACCTACCGGGCGCTGCTGGAGCGCCAGGGGCACCACGTCACGGTCGTCCACACGGGCGCCGACGCCGTCACGGCCACCGAGGCCGGCCTCTTCGACGTCGTGCTGTGCGATCTCGGGCTGCCCGACATGGACGGCTACACGGTCGCCCGTACCGTACGGTCCCGTCCGCACGGCGCCGGGCTGCGCCTCATCGCGGTCTCCGGCTTCAGCCGGGGCACCGACCGGACGCTGGCCCACGAGGCCGGATTCGACGCCCACCTGGCCAAGCCGCTGCCGCTCGCGGATCTGCTGGGCCTGCTGGAGCGCTGATCCTGGGTGTGCGGCACCCAGGAGGCGTCCACCTGGGAGGACGGCGGCCTGGTCGGCCCGCGCCGCCGGGGAGACCGTGGAGCCATGACCACAGGAACGAGCATGAACGACGACACGTCCCGCGCCCCGCACCCGTACGTCGGGATGTGGGTGACCGCCGACGGCTACATCCGCCAGGAACTGCTGCCCGACGGCCGGTACGACGAGGCCCGCGGCGAGCGGCAGAGCGCGTACACCGGCAGTTACACCGTGACCGGCAGCCATATCGACTACGTCGACGACATCGGTTTCACCGCCACGGGCGATGTCCGCGACGGGGTGCTCTACCACGAACACCTGGTCCTCTACCGCGAAGCGACCTGACCGGTCCCGGACCGGGCGGTTCCGGCACCGCCGTACCCCGACGGCGGTACGGGCCGGTCCCCGGGGGGTCAGGCGCGTACGGAAGAAAAGCGCAGGTCGGCGCCCACGTGGGCGTGCGCCGGGAGCTCACTGTCGGTGTGTGATCGGTTGCGGTGCGCCGACGGGTTTCACACGGTGGGGCCCAGATACTGCCGTCCTCGAAAGGAACCGGTATGCGCGCCCTGGTATCCCGCGGGCTCCTCCTCCCACCCCTCGTCTGTGCCGCTCTCGTCTGCGGGCCGGTCGCTACGGCCACTGCCGCCTCCGACGTGTCCACGGGGTCCGTGGGCAGCCCCGTCGCGGTGGCCCCGCTGTCCGCCGACGCGGCCGACATGACCTTGGAGCGGATCCACGCCCTGGAGGCGGCGGATCACGGAGGCGTCCTGACGCCTCTCCTGGACGCGCTCACCCCCCTCGCCGACAGGGATCACGATCCGCTCGACGCGGCCGAGGCGGCCGAGCACGGCAAGGCCGTCACGGAGGCGACCGCGTCCGTCGAGGAGCGGCTGGAGACCGTGGACCGTCCCGCCGACCTGGCCGCGGCCGACCCGGTGTCGGACGCGGTGGCAGGGCTTCAGGAATCACTCGGCGGGCTGCTCTCCGCTCTGACCTCCCTCGACGTGGGAGGAGTGGTCGCCGAGGTGCCGAAGGTGCTGTCGAACGTGATCGGTGTGCTGACGGGGCTGCTCGGCGGCGGTCTGCCCGCTCTGCCGAGCGTCCCGGCGCCGACGGAGTAGTCGCACACCGATGGGGTGCGCAGCGGTGACGCGCGCACACCAGCGGGACGACAACCGGCCGGAGTGGACGGGAGGCTTGCGGGCCTCGCCCGGATCGGCGGGGCCCGCGGGCTGTCGAAAGCGCTCCGGCGGGTACCTGTACGTCATGACCGATGTCGTGGACTCCGACGAACTCCTGCGCCGTATCCAGCGTGCTCGCGCCTGGGCCGAGCGGGAGGAGGAAACGTGGAAGGCGCGGAGCGACGACCTCAGGCGGGGCGATCCCGGTGGATCGCGCGACGCCGACGTGCGAGGACAGGCCTATGAGGCCGTACGCAAAGTGCTGGACGAGATCCTGACCCCGGGCGTGCATGCCGTGGACGGCTGAAGGAGCCGGGCGAACCGGCCCGACCGAGGGAGCCGGGCCGGTTCGCGCTCCCGACGCTCAGTCACATGCGGGGCGTCGGCCGTCCGATCGCGTGGGCCGTTCCCGGCTCCGTGCGCGCAGGGGCTCGTCGTCGGCCTGTGCGGGAACTGCTCGAACGGTGCGCGGGACGTATGTGTCGCCCCTGAGGCGACGCAGGGGCGTCACGCGGATCCTGACCTCCGGGTGCTTGGTGGTGTTCATGGGGCAACACTGCGCCATCGGTGCCGGAGCAACCAGATCACTGTTGTGGGCAGGACCGCTGATCCTGGTACCGGAACCACCAGTCAGCGGGCGCCGGGGAGCCTGAGGGTGAAGACCGACCCGGTGCCGAGTTCGCTGGTGACCGTCACCGTACCGCCGTGGGCCGTGACGAGTTGACGCACGATCGACAGACCCAGGCCGCTGCCGCCGGTGCGCCGGCTGCGGGACTTCTCCGCGCGCCAGAACCGTTCGAAGACGCTGGGCAGGTCCTCCGGGGCGATCCCGCTGCCGGTGTCGGCCACTTCGAAGACGACCTCGTCGTCGTGGCGGCGGGAGGAGAGCGTGATCGTGCCGTCGGCCTGCGTGTGGCGAATCGCGTTGGAGACCAGGTTGCCCAGCGCCTGCCGCATCCGGACCGGATCCGCGTCGAGCCATGGTGTGCCGTCGCGGCCGTCCGGACCCGTAGAACCGTCCACGGCCGTGTGCAGCCGGACTCCCGCCGCCTCGGCCGCCACGCGGTGTGCCGCGACGACCTGTTCGAGCAGTTCGTCGGCGCGAACCGGCTCGCGGTGCAGCCTGAGCGTGCCCGCGTCGGCGGCGGCGAGATCCTGGAGGTCGTCGATGACCCGCTGGAGGACGACCGCCTCGTCGTGCAGGGAGGCGAGCAGTTCGGGGTCGGGGTCCACGACACCGTCGCGGGTCACCTCCAGCCAGCCGCGGATGTTGGTGAGCGGAGTGCGCAGTTCATGGGCGATGTCGGCGACCATCGCCTTGCGCTGCGCCTCCATGCGTTCGCGGCGCTCGGCCAGGTCGTTGAACGCGACGGCCAGGATGCCCGTCTCGTCCTGGGTGGTCACGGGTACGCGGACATGCTGCTCCGGGGGCTGCTGGGCGGCGTGCGTCAGCGCGCGCAGCGGCCGTACGAGCCGCGTGGCGACCAGCACCGTCACGGCCACCGTGAGGGCGAGGACGAGGCCGGCGACGCCCGTGACCTTGGCCTTGTTGGCGGCCGACATGTCGAAGTGCGGGACGGCGCTGTCGCCGCGGCCGAGGAACAGCTCCGCGGCCGGCGCGACGTAGGGCTCCAGTTGCCGGCGCCGGGCACGGTCGACGCACTCCTGCGCCTTCTTGTCCTGGTCACGGGTGGTGTCGATGCCCGTCTCCGCTTTCCGGCCGAGGTAGCGCGTGAGCGTGGACCGGTCCGTGAAGTCGACCGTGGCGGCGAAGAGCGAGGGGAATTTCCCGCCGACACGCTCCAGGCAGTCCCCGGCGTACGTGTTGAGTTCCGCCAGGGCCTTCTCCTCCGTCGCGGTCGGGGTGTTGAGCACTCCGTCGGCGCACGGCGTCGGTACCTGGCCTCCGTCCACGGTGCCGTCCTCGTCGACGAGGACGGAGCGGCCGCTGGGCATTTGCGTGATGCCGGTCTCGACACCGTTGTTCGAGAAGCAGGCCCGGCGCTTCTCGGCCAGGAGCCGTACGCGCTCACGCTCCGCGCGCGGCAGCCGGAACGGACCCACCGCGCGCGGGTCGATGCCGGTCCGCTGTGCTCCGGGCTCGGTGAAGGTGTCGGTGTGCAGGGGATCGACCGCGGCGGCGGCCCTGGGCGGCAGAGCCGTGTCCCGTGTCTCGGAGTCCGCGATCGGCGTACGGTCCGGGGCCGTCAGGGCGATGCGCCGCCCGGTCCGGTCCGACAGTGCGCGGACGGTCTTCCCGACGCCGGACCAGTCGCGATGGGTGGCCGCGTAGCCGCTCAACTGCCGCAGGATGTCCATGTCCTCGGTCAGTACCTGCCCCTGCTCCTCCTGGATCGCCCGGGTCGTGGTCTCCACCGCCAGCCAGGCCGTCGCCGCCACCGAGCAGATGGCGATCAGCACCGACGTGATCAGCAGCCGGACCAGCAGCCTCTTGCGCAGCGGTATCGGGCGGGTCATCAGCGGTCCCCGCTGAGCTTGTAGCCCACGCCGAAGACGGTCAGCAACCGTACCGGTCTGCGCGGATCCGCCTCGATCTTCCTGCGCAGGTTCATGATGTGCACGTCGACCGCCCGTTCGGTCGAGGCCCGGTCGATGCCCCGGGTGCGGTGCAGCAACTGCTGCCGGGAGAAGACCCGTTCCGGCTCGGCGGTCATGGCCAGGAGGATCTCGTACTCGGCCGGGGTGCAGTCCACCGGCGATCCGTCGCACACCACCTCGTGCCGTACGCGATCCACGGCGATCCCGGCGGCCCGTACGACCGGGTCCTCGCGGTGCCCGGCGGCCTGGCGGCCGCTGCGGCGCAGGACGGTGCGGATGCGGGCCATGAGTTCGCGCGGGCTGTACGGCTTGGTCATGTAGTCGTCCGCGCCGAGTTCGAGGCCGAGCAGCACGTCCTCCTCCGTGGAGCGTGCGGTGAGCATGAGGACGGGGATGTCGTCGTTCTGGCGCAGTGCCCGGCACACGCCGAAGCCGTCGATCACCGGGAGCATCAGGTCCAGGACGACAAGGTCGGGCCGACGCTGCCGGGCCGCCTCCAGGGCGGCTCCGCCGTCGTGGACCACGGTGGCGGTGTGGCCCTCGCTCAGCAGGGAACGGCGTATCAGCTCCGCCTGCTTCTCGTCGTCCTCGGCAACCATCACATGTGCGCACACGGGGCCGATGCTAAGCGCCCCGGGCTGTACGGGCCCGTGGGTGAGGGGCTTCCCACGCCCTGACATCTTCCTCACAACCGCCTGCTAGGGCTGGTCCGGCGGCCCGGGTCAACGTCTGAGCGCGGCGGCGTCGCCCATGACGATCACGGGATCTCGGTCGGGGTCGAGGGCGCGCAGGAGTTCCTTCATGTGTTTCTTCCGGAGGCTGACGCAGCCCTGGGTGGGGCCGTCGTGGTCGACGTGCACCCAGGTGCCGCCGCCCCGGCCGGCTCCGAGGGGGCGGGTCCAGTCCAGCGGTGTGGTGCCGGCCTGGCGGTTGTAGTTGATGGCGACCACGTAGTCGAACGAGCCGGCCAGGGGCTCGCCCTCGAATCCCGTGCCACCGATGCCGAAGCCGCCGGAGTGGTCGTACGGGAGGCTCGTGCCCGGGTCGGGGCGCAGGCCGCCCGCGTCCGTGAGCGCGTAGACGCCGATGGGTGAGCGGAGGTCTCCCGCCCGGTGGTGGTCGGTCCAGCCCCTGAGCGCGTTGTGCGCGGGCCAGCTGGTCCCGGCATGCCAGCCGGACTCCGTGCGCTCGTACAGCACCGCGGTGGAGGTCGACGAGTTCTTGCCCCGGCCCGTCACCACCAGGGCCTGACGGGCCTTCGGGGGGACCTTGGCCCACGTCTTCGAGCCCAGGCCGGGCAGTTGCTGAGGTGCCACGCTCAGGGCGACGTGGGGTGCGGGGGCGGGTGACGCTCCCGCACTGCCGTTCACCGATGTCGTGCCGGGCCTCTGATCCGACGAGGTCACCGCTCCTCCTCCGCAGCCGACGAGGACGAGCGAGGCGGCCAGAACGGCGACGGGGCGGCGCACGGCACCGTGTGTGGATGTGATCATGCGTCGACCTTGACCGGTACATGTGAGGAACTCGTCAGGTCGGTTCGATCGGTGCCGCAGAATCACTCGGTTGTCCTCCTGACCCTCCCTCTTCGAAACATTCGCTGACCATGGCGACTGTTGTGTGGAATGTAGGCAGAACAGAGCCGCCCGGCAAGGGGCGTGACGAGACTCGCGAGGCGGCCCGATCATCTTGAGCCATCCGAAATCCTTGCCATCACGGGGCGTTGACGCCTCCCCAGGCCAGCCGTAAGGTCTGCGCAGCCAATCGGAAACATGCTCGAAACTTTCGATACGACAGAAAGGGACGACATGATCACCCGCACGTCCACACATCCCACGGCCACCCCTCCACCCCGGCACTCCCGCGCCCGAAGAGCCCTGGTGATCGGCATGGCGGGCCTGCTCGCCGCGGCCGGCGTCACCACTCTCGCCGGGACGGCCGAGGCGGCCGGGACGCTCGGCGCCGCGGCGGCGGAGAAGGGCCGTTACTTCGGCGCCGCGGTCGCGGCCAACCACCTGGGCGAGGCCCCGTACACCTCGACGCTCGACACGGAGTTCAACTCGGTGACTCCGGAGAACGAGATGAAGTGGGACGCGGTCGAAGGGACCCGCAACTCCTTCACCTACGGCGCCGCCGACCAGATCGTCAGCCATGCCCAGAGCAGGGGCATGAAGGTCCGCGGGCACACGCTCGTATGGCACTCCCAACTGCCCGGCTGGGTCGGCGGGCTGGGCGCCACCGACCTCAGAACGGCGATGAACAACCACATCACCCAGGTCATGCAGCACTACAAGGGCAAGATCCACTCCTGGGACGTCGTCAACGAGGCCTTCCAGGACGGCAGTAGCGGAGCCCGGCGCAGTTCGCCCTTCCAGGACAAGCTCGGCAACGGCTTCATCGAGGAGGCGTTCCGCACCGCCCGAGCCGCCGATCCCGCGGCCAAGCTCTGCTACAACGACTACAACACGGACGGGGTCAACGCGAAGAGCAACGCCGTCTACAACCTGGTGCGGGACTTCAAGGCGCGCGGCGTGCCCATCGACTGCGTGGGCTTCCAGTCCCACTTCAACAGCGCGTCCCCGGTGCCCGGCGACTACCGCGCCAACCTTCAGCGCTTCGCCGACCTCGGTGTCGACGTACAGATCACCGAGCTGGACATCGAGGGCTCCGGTACGGCGCAGGCCAACAGCTACACCAATGTGGTCAACGCCTGCCTGGGCGTGTCCCGTTGTACGGGCATCACCGTCTGGGGTGTCACCGACAAGTACTCGTGGCGGGCCAGTGGCACTCCGCTGCTGTTCGACAACAACTACAGCAAGAAGGCCGCCTACAACGCCGTGCTCACCGCACTCGGCGGCACCGGCTCGGGCGGCGGCGGTGGAAGCGCCTCCTGCACGGTGTCGTACAGCAGGACGGACGACTGGAGCGACCGCTACAACGGCAGGGTGACCGTGACCGCGGGCGGTTCGGCGATCAGCACCTGGACGGTGGCCGTCACGGTGACCTCCCCGCAGAAGGTCTCCACAACGTGGAACGGCACACCGAGCTGGGACTCCAGTGGCAACGTCATGACCATGAAGCCGAACGGCAACGGCAGTCTGGCCGCCGGGGCATCGACGAGCTTCGGGTTCACCGTCATGAAGAACGGCAACTCCTCGGCTCCCTCGGTCGGTTCCTGTACCACGACCTGAGAACGGGCCGCGCCCTTCGGCGAGTTCGGTGGCAGCTGGGGCGGGGTGCGGCGGCCCGGACCGCCGCACCCCGCCCCGGGACACGACAGGCACCTCAACAGTTCCCGGTAAAGAGAGCACCAATTTTGGTATGTACCTGACCATGAACAGCCGCTAGGCTCTGCTCCGCCATGCACTGAGAGCGCTCTCACAGTTCAGCTGTTCCACCCCCACCACGCTGGAACAACGAAGGGCTACTGCCTTGAGACGCACCACAACCATGCGCACAGGCCTGTCCGCACTCCTCATAGTCGGCGCCTGGGCAACCTTCGCCGCCGGACCCGCCTCTGCCGCCGGCGCCCCCGAACCCACTCATACCTCCGGCGCTCCGGCCTCCGCCGGTCTCCTCGACGCCATGCAGCGCGACTTCGGCCTGACGAAGACCCAGGCCGAAGCGCGGCTCGCGGCCGAGAAGACCGCGACGGCCGTCGAGTCGGACGCACGTCGCGCGGCGGGAGCCGCTTACGGCGGTTCCTGGTTCGACGCCAAGAGCGGGAAGTTGACCGTCGCCGTCACGGCCGGCGCCTCCGACGCCGCCGTCAACTCAGTACGGAAGACCGGCGCGAACGTCCGCACCGTCAAGCACAGCGCGAAGCAGCTCGACGCGGCCAAGGCCCGCATCGACAAGCTGGCCGCGCCCGAAGGTGTCAGCAACTGGTACGTCGACGCCAAGGCGAGCTCGGTCGTCGTGGCCGTCGTCGCCGCGCAGCGTGCTGACAACGATGTCCGCTCATTCCTCTCGAAGGCGCGTGCGGCAGGTCCCGTCAAGGTCGAAGAAGCCACCTCGGCACCTGAGACCTTCGCCGCCGGGACGGTCGGCGGCGACCCCTTCTACACCGGCAACGTCCGCTGTTCCATCGGCTTCTCGGTGCACGGCGGCTTCGTCACCGCGGGCCACTGCGGCGGGGCGGGACAGGGCGTCAGCGGCTGGGACCGCTCCTACATAGGCAACATCCAGGGCTCCTCGTTCCCGGGCAACGACTACGCCTGGGTCAACGTCGGAAGCGGCTGGTGGACCGTACCGGTCGTGCTCGGCTGGGGCACCATCTCGGACCGGCTCGTCCGCGGGTCCAACGAGGCGCCCGTCGGTTCCTCCATCTGCCGGTCGGGGTCGACCACGCACTGGCACTGCGGCACGGTCCTCGCCAAGAACGAGACCGTCAACTACAGCCAGGGCGCGGTGCATCAGATGACCAAGACCAGCGTCTGCGCCGAACCGGGCGACTCCGGCGGTTCCTTCATCAGCGGCGACCAGGCACAGGGCGTCACCTCCGGCGGCTGGGGCAACTGCTCCGGCGGCGGTGAGACCTGGTACCAGCCCATCAACGAGATCCTCAGCCGGTACGGCCTCACGCTCCACACGGCCTGATCCGCAAGGCTCCGGGGCACGGCTCGACGGGCTCCGTCACCGGTCAGGTGGCGGAGCCCCTCGGCGCCCGCCCCGCGTTACCCGGGCCAGTACCCCCTCGACCCAAGTGCCCCGGATTCACCACCCGTTCACCAGGGCTGCCACCTCTGTCGTTCCACCCCGCGTCCGGGCGGCCTACGCTCGGCGGCATTTCGCGGGCCCGGATCCCCGACGGGCAGCCGGGCCCGCTGTCCGTCCTGACGGAAGGTTCCGTTACATGGTCCTCGGATCCACAGGTGTGGCGCGGAGGTTCGGCAGAAGAGCCGCCGCTCTCGCGCTGACCACGGCGCTCGCCGCCGCACTGCCCGGCCCGGTCTCCTCCGCGGCCGGCGCCCCCGACACACCGGCCCACCCCACGGCGTACGTCGATCCGCTCATCGGCACGACGAACGGAGGCAACACCTATCCGGGTGCCACCCTCCCGTACGGCATGATCGCCTGGTCTCCGACCAGCACCCGGGGCGACCAGACCAGCACGGGCGCAGCCAACGGCTACGAGTACAACGCGACCCGGCTGCGCGGGCTGAGCCTCACCCACGTGAACGGCGCGGGCTGCAACCCGGGGGCCGCGGGCGACGTACCGATCATGCCGTTCGTCGGGGACGTCACGTCGTCGCCGTCGGCCGACACCACGGACTCCGTGTACGCCGCGAACTTCTCGCACGCCGACGAGGGGGCCGTGCCGGGCCGCTACTCCGTGGGGCTCGACTCCGGTGCCCGCGCAGACCTCGCCGTATCGAAGCGCGCGGGCGTCGCCGACTTCACGTTCCCCGCCGACAAGCCCGCCAACCTGTTGTTCCGGGTCTCCAACTCGCTCAACGGCAGCGAGGACGCCCATGTCGAGATCGACCGGGCGGGGCGCAAGGTGAGCGGCTGGGTGCTGACCGGCGCGTTCTGCGGACGGCGCGCCAACGGCGGCGTCAACAACCGCAAGAGCTACTACCGGCTCTACTTCAGCGCCTCGTTCGACCGCGCGTTCTCGACGACGGGTACGTGGAAGGACGGCGCCCTCTCCCCCGGCGCCACCTCGGGCGGAGGCGGCGAGGGCTACGCCACGGGCGCCGACCGCGCGGGCCGCGGCTCCGGCGGCTGGGTCGGCTTCGACACCAGCTCTGACAACGATGTCCGCATGCGGCTCGGGATCTCGTACGTAAGCAAGGCAGGCGCCGAGGCCAACCTCCGCGAGGAGATCGCGCCACGGGCGAGCGTCGACCAGGTGGCGGCGGCCGGGACACGGGCCTGGGACCGCGAGCTGCGTTCCGTGCGCGTCGGCGGCGGCAGCACGGCTCAGCGCACCACGTTCTACACCGCGCTCTACCACTCGCTCATGCAGCCGAACCTGGTCAGCGACACCGACGGCCGCTATCCGGGCATGGACGGCAAGCCGCAGCGCGTCGAGCGCGGGCAGGGTGCGCAGTACAGCAACTTCTCCGGCTGGGACCAGTACCGGGCGCAGATACAACTGCTCGCCCTGCTCAAGCCGCGGATCGCCGGGGACTTCGCCCAGTCCCTCTACAACTTCGCGCGGCAGAACGGCGGCGTGTGGGACCGCTGGGTGCACATCAACGGCCCGACCCATGTGATGACCGGCGATCCGACGGCGGCCACACTCGCCACCTTCTACGCCATGGGCGTCCGCAACTTCGACTACCGCGGCGCCTTCGACTCCCTGGCCCGCCAGGCCACCGTGCCGCACCCCGACGGGCTCTCCGACGCGGGCTGCCCCGGCCAGTGCACCGGTCAACGACCCAACCTGGCCCAGTACTTGACCTCTCAGTACGCGGCGCAGGACGTCTGCCACTGCTGGGGCGGCGCCGCCGAGACCCTGGAGGACTCGGTCGCCGACGACGCACTCGGCCGCTGGGCGAAGCTGCTGGGCCCCGACGAGCGGGCCGCCGCCTTCGCCGAGCGGGGCGGCTGGTGGCGCAACGTCTTCAACCCGGGGGCCACCGACGGCGCGGGCACCACCGGCTACATCCAGGCCCGCAACCTCGACGGATCCTGGGTCACGCCGTTCAGCCCGGGCAGCGACCGCGGTTTCGCTCAGGGCACCAGCGCGACGTACACGTGGATGGTGCCGCAGGACGTCCAGGGCCTCGCCGAGGTAATGGGCGGACGCGAGACGGCCGCGCGCCGGCTGGACGCCTTCTTCCACAAGCCCGACGGCTCCTGGTCGGTGAAGGGCGGTGACGCCCTGCGGTACGACCCGACCAACGAGCCCGGTATCCACGCCCCTTGGCTCTACAACGCGCTCGGCCAACCGTGGAAGACCCAGGCGACGGTCCGGCAGATCCTCGACACCGTGTACGGGACCGGACCGGCCGGGCTGCCCGGCAACGACGACCTCGGGACCATGTCCGCCTGGTACGTCTTCTCGGCGCTCGGCCTCTATCCGCAGACGCCGGGCAGCGGCAACCTGCTGCTTGGCGCCCCGCTCTTCCCGTACGCCGTGGTCGACCGGCCGGGTGGCGGGGGCATCGTCATCGACGCGCCCTCGGCCGACGCCGGTCATCCGTATGTGAGCGGCGTCCTGCTCAACGGCCGTACGCACGACCGCTCCTGGACGGATGCCCGCTTCCTGCGCGGCGGCGGCACCCTCACGTTCGGGCTCTCGCGGGAGCCGGACACCGACTGGGCTACCGCGCCCGGCGGACTGCCCCGCTGACACGTCTGTTGCCCCGGGTCCGACGGGATCCGGGGCAACGTCCGTGTGACGGGTCAGACCTTGCGGTACCTGGCCATGGCGAACGAGAACAGCCCGAAGAGCATCAGACCGACGGCGATGAGCACCAGCAGCCACGGCCCCGCCGGGGTCTCGGTGAACGAGCGCAGGGTGTCGTCCATGCCCTTCGCCTTGTCCGGTTCGTACTCCACGGCGGCCCGGAGCGCGAAGCCTCCGGCGACGGCGAACACCAGACCACGGGCCACACCGCCGCCGACGCCCGTCACGTCGACCGTCCGGCGCACGCCGTGCGACATCTCACCGAGCCTCATGTGCTTGTGGTACTTCCGGCGCGCGGCCTGCACCACCATCCACACACCCGCACAGAGGACGCCCACGCCCGCCGCGGCCACGAGCCACTGCCCGGCGGGCAGGTCCATGGCTCTGGCCGTCGCGTCCTTGGACTTCCCGTCGCTCGATCCGCTCCCTCCGGAACCGGCGGCGAAGGAGAGCACGGTGTAGGCGACGAAGCCGTAGAACACGGCTCGTGCCGCCGACGCCAGCCTCTTCTTGGCTTTACCGCCGTCGGGGCCCGCCGCGCCGAAGACCGTTTCGGACAGCCGCCAGAGCGCCATACCGACCAGTCCGATGCCGAGCGCCCAGAGCACGGCCTCACCGAACGGCTTCCCGGCGACCTCCTCGAGTGCGCCCCCCTGATCCGCCTGTTTCCCGCTTCCGCCGAAGGCGATCTGGAGTGCCAGCAGGCCCACCAGCAGGTAGATGACACCGCGCGCGGTGAAACCTGCCCGGGCCGCGCCCTCGATCGCCGGGGCGGCCTTTCGTTTCCCCGCCCGGCCGCCTCGTGTCAACGTGCTTGCGTTCATCAATGCCTCCCGTCTCCGAGTGCCCCTGCCCGGCCGTACGACACCCGGGCGGGCGCCGACCGTGCGGTACCTCCCGGTTTCGGAGCGAAGCAGGACGATCGAACATACGATGGGCATGCACCGGGGGCGGTACCGCAGACAGGCCGCCCCGGGACGCCGACCGCTCGGGGTGGGAGACGAATGGCACAGGGCACGGACGCAGCACGGACCGTCATCCTGACCGTGGACGACGACCCTGGAGTCTCCCGTGCCGTGGCCCGTGACCTGCGACGACGCTATGGCGAGGGATACCGGATCGTGCGCGCCGAGTCCGGCGAGAGCGCCCTGGAGGCCCTGCGGGAGCTGAAGCTGCGCGGTGATCTCGTCGCGGTGATCCTGGCGGACTACCGGATGCCCCAGATGAACGGCATCGAGTTCCTGGAGCAGGCCCTGGACGTGTACCCGGGCGCGCGGCGGGTGCTGCTGACCGCCTACGCGGACACGAACGCGGCCATCGACGCGATCAACGTCGTCGACCTCGACCACTATCTGCTCAAGCCCTGGGACCCGCCCGAGGAGAAGCTCTATCCCGTCCTGGACGACCTCCTGGACGCCTGGCGGACCTCCGACCACCGGGCGGTTCCGATCACGAAGGTCGTCGGGCACCGCTGGTCGGCGCGGTCGTCGGACGTACGGGAGTTCCTGGCGCGCAACCAGGTGCCGTACCGCTGGTACTCCTCGGACGAGCCAGAGGGCAAGCGGCTGCTGGCCTGCGCGGATCAGGACGGCGAGCGGCTGCCGCTCGTGATCACCGCGGACGGGGCCGTGCTGGTCGAGCCCGACGACCCGGAGCTGGCCGCCCAGGTGGGGCTGGCCACGACTCCGGCCGAGGACTTCTACGACCTCATCGTCATCGGTGGCGGACCCGCCGGGCTCGGCTCGGCGGTGTACGGGGCCTCGGAAGGGCTGCGGACCGTGCTCGTGGAGCGTTCCGCGACCGGCGGACAGGCCGGCCAGAGCTCGCGGATCGAGAACTACCTGGGCTTCCCGGACGGTGTGTCCGGGGCGCAGCTCACCGACCGGGCGCGGCGTCAGGCGTCGAAGTTCGGCGCCGAGATCCTCACCGCGCGCGAGGTGACCGGTCTGGAGGTCAACGGCTCCTCGCGGACCGTGCGGTTCTCGGACGGTTCCGCGATCGCCGCGCACTGCGTGATCCTGGCGACCGGCGTGTCGTACCGGCAGTTGCAGGCGCCGGGCACGGAGGGCCTGACCGGGTGCGGGGTGTACTACGGATCGGCACTGACCGAGGCGGCCTCGTGCCAGGGCCACGACGTGTACATCGTGGGCGGCGCGAACTCCGCCGGGCAGGCCGCGATGTACCTGGCCAGGGGCGCGAAGTCGGTCACCCTGCTGGTGCGCGGCTCTTCCCTGTCCGCGTCGATGTCGCACTACCTGATCGGGCAGATCACGGACGCGCCCAACATCTCCGTGCGTACGGGGACGGTCGTCGAGGCGGCGCACGGCTCCGACCACCTGGAGCAGCTGACGCTGCGCGACATCGAGAGCGGGCACACCGAACTCGTCGACGCGCAGTGGATGTTCGTGTTCATCGGCGCGGCCCCGCTCACCGACTGGCTGGACGGCACCGTGCTCAGGGACGAACGCGGGTTCATTGTCGCCGGACCCGACCTGGCCGTCGGCGGACAGCCGCCGCCCGACTGGGAGTTGGACCGGGCGCCGTACCACCTGGAGACCAATGTGCCCGGGGTGTTCGTGGCGGGTGACGCCCGGGCCGAGTCCGCGAAACGTGTCGCCTCCGCCGTCGGAGAGGGAGCCATGGCCGTGATGCTCGTCCACAGGTATCTGGAGCAGTCGTGAGCGGGCAGCCGATGCCGTGCGACGCGGCGGAACTCAGCACCCTGTTCCTGTTCGAGAAGCTGGACCCGGAACAGCTCGGGCGGCTGTGCAGCGAAGGCCGCGTCGAGAAGTTCGAGCCCGGCTATGTGTACGAGGAGGGCGAGCCGGCCACCTGCTTCTTCGTCCTCCTCGAAGGCACGCTCGTGATGTCGCGGCGGGTCGGCGAGGACGACGTCGAGATCAGCCGCACCTCCCAGCGCGGGGTGTACGCGGGGGCCATGCAGGCCTATCTGGCCGTCCCGGACGACGCGCGCTACAAGGGCTCCCTGCGGGTCACCGTGCCGTCGCGGTTCTTCATCCTGCCCGCCGAGACGTTCGCCGCGGTCCTGCGGGAGTGGTTCCCGATGGCCGTTCATCTGCTGGAAGGGCTGTTCTTCGGCAGCCAGAACACCCAGCGGACCATCGGGCAGCGCGAGCGGCTCCTGGCGCTCGGCTCGCTGTCCGCCGGGCTGACCCACGAGCTCAACAACCCGGCCGCGGCGGCCGTACGGGCCACGTCCGCGCTGCGGGACCGGGTGGCCGGGATGCGGCACAAACTCGGCATGATCGCGGCAGGCCCGTACGCGCGCGCCGCCCTGGAGACGCTCGTCGAGATCCAGGAGCGCACCGCCGAACAGGTCGCCAAGGCCACGCCCTTGAGTCCGCTCGAAGCCTCCGACCGGGAGGACGCGCTGGCGGACTGGTTCGACGACCACGACATCGCGGGCGGCTGGCAGCTCGCGCCGACGTTCGTCCAGGCGGGCCTCGACACCGACTGGCTCGACCAGGTCGCGGCGGCCGTGGACGAGGGGACGCTCGAAGGCGCGATCAGGTGGCTCAACTACACGGTGGAGACCGAGTTGTTGATGAACGAGATCGAGGACTCCACGACCCGGGTCTCGAATCTCGTGAACGCGGCCAAGCAGTACTCCCAGCTCGACCGGGCGCCCTACCAGGTCGCCGATGTGCACGAACTGCTGGACAGCACGCTGATGATGCTCGCCGGGAAGATCGGCTCCGGCATCAGGATCGTCAAGGAGTACGACCGCGAACTGCCCAGGATCCCCGCCTACCCCGGCGAGTTGAACCAGGTGTGGACGAACCTCATCGACAACGCCGCCTCCGCGATGGGCGGCGAGGGCGTGCTGACCGTCCGCACCGCGCTCGAACGGGACCAGTTGCTCGTCGAGTTCCGCGACACCGGGCCCGGGGTGCCCGAGGAGATCCGCGGCAGGATCTTCGACCCGTTCTTCACGACGAAGCCGGTCGGTGAGGGCACCGGACTCGGGCTCGACATCTCCTGGCGCATCGTCGTGAACAAGCACCACGGGCATCTGGAGGTCCACTCCGAGCCCGGCGACACCCGCTTCCAGGTGTTCCTCCCGCTCACCGCCGCCGAACCCGACGCCCCTCAGGAGGCCTCATGACCACGGACGGAATCGACCCGGGGGTCCCGCCGAGCGGTGCGGGCTGCGTCGAATGCGACGAGGTGGGTGGCTGGTGGTTCCATCTGCGCCGATGCGCCCAGTGCGGACATGTGGGCTGCTGCGACGACTCCCCCGCCAAGCACGCCACGGCCCATCACCAGACCACCGGCCATCCGATCATCCGCAGCTTCGAGCCGGGCGAGGCCTGGTTCTGGAACTTCAAGACGTCCGAGCTGTACGAGTCCGGTCCGGAGCTCGCTCCGCCGCTCGCCCACCCGGCGGACCAGCCCGCGCCCGGGCCCGCGGGACGGGTTCCGGCGAACTGGGCGGAGACCCTGCGCTGAAGTTGATCTCCGTCATCGGAAGCAGCCCCGGAGTCGGCAAGTCCACGCTGTGCCGGGCCCTGGCCGACTGGCCGGCCGGGCTCGGCGCCTCGATCGACCACTTCGAGGAGGCTGACATCCTCGCCCGGCCCGCCTTCCGGCCCGTTGCCGAGGAGTTCGCCGGTGGGGCCGGTGCCGTCCGGCCCGAGACGCTCGTCGAGTGCACTCGTGCCTACGTCGACGAGTCGCTCGCGGCGGGCAGGGACTGCCTGGTGACGGACGCGCTGCTGCCGTTCGTCCCGTCGCTCGTGGCATGGGGCCACGACGAGAGCACCCTCGTCCAGGTCATGAAGGACCTGACCGGGGCCATGGAACCCGCCGACGTCACCGTGGTGTACGTCCACGACGACCCGGCGACCGCACTGCGACGGGCCGTCGAGCGTGAGGGGGCCGACTGAGCTCGCCTCTTCTCCCGGCACCAGGTCGGTCCACGATCTCCCGTCCGCCGCCGCTCATCTCCGCTTCGAGGCGGATCTGACCCGTCGGCTGCTGGCACTGACCCCGTGGCAGGTACTCACCGTGGACGCGGGGACACTCGACGCGGCGGAGTCCTTCGACCACACCCGGCGCCGCCTGACCGAACTGCTGAGGCTGCCGACGCGACCGTGAGGGCGGCCCGGGCCCACTCTCGGTGGCTGTGTCGGTGGTGCGTGCCAGGATGGATGTGTGCCGACCACCTCTTTCACCACGCCGTTCATCGGCCGCGAGGACGAACTGGCCCGCCTGACCCGAGTCCTGGACCGGGCCCGGGCCGGTGAGGCGCGTGCCGTGCTCGTCGCGGGGGACGCGGGAGTCGGCAAGACCCGACTGCTCGCCGAGGCCGCGGGGCATGCCGCCGAGGCCGGCACGACCGTCGTCACGGGGCACTGTGTGGACCTCGGTGACGTGGGTCTGCCCTATCTGCCGTTCACCGAGATCGTGGGTGTGCTCGCCGACGACGAGCGGTTCTCCGCCGCCCTGGCCTCGCATCCCGTGGTGGACCGGCTGCTCGGCGACGGCGGCGGTGGCGCGGGGGACGCGGGCGGACGGCTGCAGTTGTTCGAGGGCATGGCGAGTCTGCTGACCGATCTCGCCGGGACCGCCCCGCTGCTGCTGGTCCTGGAGGACCTGCACTGGGCTGACCAGTCCTCCCGCGACCTGCTGCGCTTCCTGCTCAGCCGGGGGATCCTGCAGTCCCGGGTCCGCTCAAGAGGAGCGGACGCGGTCGCGGGTGGTGCGCCCGGTCAGCGGCTCGCGGTGTTCGCCTCGTACCGCGCCGACGACCTGCACCGCAGACACCCGCTGCGCCCCCTGCTCGCCGAGCTCGTCCGGCTGCCCGTCGTCGAACGGCTCGAACTGCGGCCGATGCCCGACGGCGAGGTGGCGCGCCTCGTCCGTGCCCAGCAGGCCGCCCCGCTGCCCGATGCCACCGTCCGCCGTATCGTCGAGCGCGCCGAGGGCAACGCGTTCTACGCGGAGGAGTTGCTCGCCGCCACCTCCGAGACCATGCCCGGGGCGGTGTCCGCCGTGCCGAGCGGGCTGGCCGACGTGCTGCTCATCCGCTTCGAGCAACTCACGGCGACCGCCCAGCAGGTGCTGCGCACGGCAGCCGTCGCGGGGCGCCGCGTCGAGCACGATCTGCTGCGCGACACCGTCCAACTGCCCGAGGAGGAGCTGGAGTCGGCCCTGCGCGAGGCCGTCGGACGGCAGCTCCTCGTCCCCGGTGACGACGACACGTACTCCTTCCGTCATGCCCTGATCCGCGAGGCCGTGTACGCCGACCTGCTGCCGGGTGAACGGGTGCGGCTGCACAGGGCGTTCGCCGGAGTGCTGGCCGGACGCGGCCACCGGGCCGAGAGCGCGGCGGAGCGCGCCCACCACTCCCGGGAGAGCCACGACCTGGCCGACGCGCTGGCCGCGTCGCTGGAGGCCGCCGACCACGCGGGCAGCGTCCGGGCGCCCGCCGAGGAGCTGCGGCATCTGGAAGCCGCGCTCGACCTGTGGTCGGCGGTGCCTGCGGCCGCGCGGCCCGACGGCTTCGACACGGTCACTTTGACGCTGCGGGCCTCCGCGGCCGCCGCGCACGCCGGTGAGACCCACCGGGCCGTCTCGCTGACGCGGTCCGCGCTCGCGAGGGTCGGCAACGACGAGGACTCCGAACTGGCCGCCCGCGTCCGCTACACGCTGGCGGGCAACCTCATGCGCATCGACAACCTCGCGGCGGCTTTCACGTACAGCAACGAGGCGCTCGCGATGATCCCCGCCGATCCTCCGTCGCGCACCTGGGTGTGGGCCGCGTCCACGCACGTCATGGCGGCGACGTACATGGGCGAGGACGAGGCCGCCCACCGCGTGGCCCGCAAGGCACTGCGCATCGCCGAGGAACTCGACGTGTCCGACGCGCAGGCCGATCTGCTGATCTCCCTGGTCAGCCTCGAAGGGGGCAGTCGGCGCACCCCCGAGGGGCGGGCCCGGCTGCGGGACGCACGAGAGCTGGCCCGCCGCGCGGGCAACGCCTCCGTCGAGATGCGCGCGCTCTTCAACCTCTCCATCGGCGCGCACGAGTCCGGTGACCTGGACGAATGCCTGACCTGGCTCACCGAGGGGCTGGAGCGCGCGGGCCGCGCCGGGCTCCTCTCGTCCCCGTACCCGGTGGAGATGCGCTATCTGCGCTCCCTGATGCTCTACACCCTCGGCCAGTGGGACGAGTGCCTCCGGGCCGCGGAGACCGAACTCGACGGGCTGCCGACGGCGGGCAGGTACGCGATCGGGCCCGCCCTGTCCGTGGCGCTGGCGCGCGGTGACCAGCATGCCGTCGAGCGGGCCCGGGCCCTGCTCGACGGGCCGTTCGACTGGATGGCCACGCTCGTCGCGGGCCTCCTCCTGACCGACGCCGCGGTACTGCGACACGACGCGGAAGGAGCCCTCGAACAGTTCCGTACGACGCTTGCCGCTCTCATAGACGACGCCGGCACCACGCCCCATGTGGCCGTACGGCTCGCGGCCCTCGCCCTGACCGCCATCGGGGACGCGGTCGTGGACTCCCGGCGGACCGGCGACGAGGAGGGGGTCGACCGCTGGACGGAGACCGGGACGGAGCTGGTGGAGCTGGCCCGGATCACGGCGAACAAGGGCGAGGACGATACGCCACAGGGCCCGGAAGGGCTGGCGTGGCTGGCGCGCGCCGAGGCGGAGTGGACGCGGGCCTGTGCCCGGCCGGACGACGGACCGGGCGTCGAACTGAGCGTCGGGGCCTGGGAGAAGGCCGTCGCGGCGTTCGGCTACGGAGACGTCTATGAGCAAGCCCGCTGTCAACTGCGCCTGGCGGAGGCCCTGTTGGTGGCGGAGCGGCGAGACGAGGCCGCCGCGCACGCGCGTACCGCGCGCGACACGGCCGTCCGGCTGGGCGCCGTGCCACTGCTCGACGAGGTCGAGCGGCTGATCCGCCGGGGCCGCCTCGCGGAGACCCCGTCCGCGGCCGAGCGGGCACCCGTCCTGACGGCACGCGAGAACGACGTACTGCTCCTCCTCTCCCGCGGCCGCACCAACCGCCAGATCGGCGAGGAGCTCTTCATCAGCGGGAAGACGGCAAGCGTGCACGTCTCCAACATCCTCGCCAAGCTCGGCGCCGCCAGCCGCACGGAGGCCGTGGCGATCGCCTACCGCGAGGGGTTGGTCGAGCCGGAGCCGTCCGCTTCCGGGTGATCACCGAAGGACGCTCGCTCAGGACTCGGTCTTCTGGAGGACCGGCTCGATGGTGCGGTCCGCGATCACGGGGTCCGGGGCCGTGTCCCCGCTGTGGTGCTTGGCCCGTTGGATCTGTTCGTAGACGTGGGCGCGCAGTTCGGCGAAGCGGGGGCTGGAGCGGGTGTGCAACTGGTCGCGCTCGTCGGGGAGGTCGATGGTGAGGTCCTCCTGCACGACGGTCGGGGACTTGGAGAGGATCAGGGTGCGCTGGCCGAGGTAGACCGCCTCGTCGATGTCGTGGGTGACGAACAGGACGGTGACGCCGAGTTCGTGCCACAACTTCCGGATGAGGTCCTCCAGTTCGGCGCGGGTCTGCGCGTCGACCGCCGCGAAGGGCTCGTCCATGAGCAGTACCTTCGGCTCGTACGCGACGGCGCGGGCGATGGCGACGCGCTGCTGCATGCCTCCCGAGAGCTGCCAGGGGTATGCCTCGTGGGCGTCGGAGAGGCCGACCACCTCCAGGGCGTGGTCCACCAACTCCCGCTCGCGCGCCTTGCCGAGCTTCTTGCGGCGCAGCGGCAGGGCGACGTTGTCGCGCACGTTCATCCAGGCGAACAGCGAGCGGCCGTACTCCTGGAAGACGACCGCCATGCCGGGCGGCGGTCCGGCGACCGGACGGCCGTCGAGACGCACCTCGCCCCGGGTGGGGGCGAGCAGGCCCGCCATGCACTTCAGCAGGGTGGTCTTGCCGCAGCCCGACGGGCCGACCAGACAGACCAGTTCGCCCTCGGCTATGTGGAAGGTGAGATTGCGCAGCGCCTCGACGTTGCGGTGCCGACCGGTGTAGATCTTCTGCAGGTCCTGTACGTCGAGCATCGACGTCTCCTTGTCAGGCGTTGCGTCTGGGGTTCGTCGGGTGTGCGTCAGGGGTTGCGCTGCGCGCGGCGCAGACCGTGGTACCAGGCCAGGGCGCGGTTCTCGGCGAACCGGAAGAGCAGGGACAGGAGGAAGCCGAGGATGCCGAGGAGCAGGACCCCGCTCCACATCTCGGGGATGGCGAAGGAGCGCTGGAACTGCACGATGGTGAAGCCGAGTCCGTTGCTGGCGGCGAACATCTCGCTGATGACCATGAGGATGATCCCGATCGACAGGGCCTGGCGCATGCCCGTGACGATCTGCGGGCTCGCCGCGCGCAGCACCAGATGCCGCAGGCGCGCGACGCCGGTGATGCCGTAGGAACGGCAGGTGTCGCCGAGCACCTCGTCGACCGCGCGGACGCCTTCGACGGTGTTGAGCAGGATCGGCCACATGCAGCCGCTGACGATGACGAGCACCTTCATGGTGTCGCCGATGCCCGCGAACAGCATGATCACCGGGATGAGCACGGGCGGCGGGATGGCCCGGAAGAGTTCGAGGACCGGTTCCAGGACGTCCCGTACGGCCCGCCGCATGCCGACGACCAGGCCGAGCCCCACTCCGACGACCACGGCGAGGAGGTAGCCGGCCGCGAGGCGCAGCAGGCTGGGGACGACGTCCGACAGCAGCCGTTCCCCCGTCCAGACCTTCCCGAAGCTGTCCAGGATGGTGGACAGGGGCGGGAAGTAGAAGTCGGCGCTGCCCGCGGTCGCGAACCACCACACGGCGAAGAGGACGGCGGGCAGGCCCAGTACCAGCAGCCCGCGTCGCAGGACGGAGAGGGCGGTCATGCAGTCACCTCCCTGCGTACGGACTGGTGCCAGTGCAGTGCCCGTCGTTCGACCGCCCGTGCCGCCAGGTTGACGGCGACGCCGAGCAGACCGGTGACCAGGACGAGGGCGTAGACCTCCGGTACCGCGCCGGACACCTGGGCGACGGCGATCTCGTGGCCGAGTCCCGGGGCGCCGATGACGAGTTCGGCGGTGATGGTGAGGATGAGCGCCACGGTGGCGGCGAGCCGCACCCCCGTCATCACGTACGGCAGCGCGGTCGGCCACAGGACGTGGCGGACCCGGCCCCAGGTGCCGAGCAGATAGCTGCGGGCGGTGTCCTCGGCGACCGGGTCGACGTCCTGCATACCGGCCAGGACCTGGACGATCACCTGCCAGAAGGATGCGTACACGACGAGCAGCAGCTTGGACCTGAGGTCGGTGCCGTAGAGCAGGACCGCGACGGGGATCAGGGCCACGGACGGGATGGGGCGCAGGAACTCGATGGTGGAGGCGGTCACCGCGCGCAGTACGGGCACGGAGCCGATGACGACTCCGGCGGCGACGCCCGCCACGACGGCGACGGCCAGCCCCAGGCCCCACCCGGTCAGGGTGTCCCCGAGCGCGGTCCAGAACGTCGGTTCCGCAAGCAGGGTTCCCAGGGTGCGGACGGTTTCCGAGGCGGGCGGCAGATAGTCGGCCGACACCAGGCTGGTGTGCGGCAGCACTTCTAGTACCGCGACCAGTCCGGCGAGACCGGCGAGGCCGCGCAGTACCGCGACCGGGACCGGACCGCGCCGGGCGGATGCCCCGCCGGGACCGGAGTCGGTCCCGGCGGGCTCCGCCAGTACAGGGGTGAGACCGGGGCTGGTCATGAGAACAGCGCGTTCAGGTCGGGCTTCTTGTCGCCGAAGATGCCGTCCTCCTCGCCGAGGGCGGCCAGCTTCTCCAGGGAGGCCATGTCGACCTCCGCCGGCCAGCTGGGCAGGATGAGCTTGTCGAGAACGTCGCCGCTGATCTTGGTGTAGGAGGTGAGGATCTGGCGCGCCTCGTCGGGGTGCTCGGAGGCGTAGGTCAGCGATTCGGCCATCGCCTCGCTGAACTTCTTCACGAGATCCGGGTTCTCCTGCATCACCTTGGCCGAGGTGAAGTACGTGGCCACGGTGAGCTTCGGGTCGGTCTCGGCGAAGGGCGAGGCGATGACACGGGCGCCCTGCCCCTTGGCGATCGTCGTCGCGGGCTCGCCCATCCAGGCCGCGTCCACCTGCCCGCCGTCGAGGGCGGCGGGCATCTGGTCGAACGGGATCTCGACGAACTTGACCTTGGACGGGTCGCCGCCGGCCTTGCGGACCGACTCGCGGACGGTCGTGTCCCCGATGTTCTGCAGGGTGTTGACCGCCACCGTCTGCCCGGCGAGGTCCTTGGCCGACTTGATCGAGCTGTCCTTCTTGACCGCGACGCCGGTGACGTCGGCGCCGATCTTGCCGTTGGAGGCAGCGCCGTTGACCACCGACTTCACGGGGACGCCCTTGGTCTGGGCGAGCATCAGCGAGGTGGTGTTGCTGAAGCCGAACTGGAACTGGCCGCTCACCACACCGGGGATGATCGCCGCGCCGCCCTGGGCGCTCTCCATCTTCAGCTTGATGCCCCGGCTGCTGAAGAAGCCCTTCTTGTCGCCCAGATAGAGCGGTGCCACATCGACGATCGGGATGATGCCGACCTTGACCTCCGTGGTCTTGCCTCCGCCGGAGGACGCCGAAGCGCCGCTCGAGGAGGACGAGGACCCGCATCCGGCCGCGCCTGCGACCGTGACCACGGCTATGGCTAGCCCGAGAATGCGCCTTTGCATGGGCTCCTCCTGACGGAAACACCTGTGGTGGCGTGCACACCCCGCCGTGACCGGAGAGGTCGAGCGGAGAACCGCGGACTTCCGACGACGAGGCAGCGGAGCGGGGAGTAGCTACCGCTGCCTCGTCGAGACCCGTCGGCCCTCCACCTGTGGACCCGTGGACCCGTGGACCCAGACGTTGTGCACTTTCTTGACGGCCGCAATCTACACACCTATGTTCGCGCTGTCAGTACCCCGGACAAGGGAGGTTGCAAAGTGGACGGCCGTACCCTTTCCGACGTGCACGACGAGACTCCACAGGCGGCCACGGACTTCCCCGAGGGACCGCAGCTGCGCCCCCAGTCGCTGATGTTCGCCTTCTTCGGCGGCCATGTTCTGGAGGAGGGGCCGCTGTGCGTGTACTCCGGCAGCGTCATCGAGGTGCTGGCGCGCGCCGGGGTCGGGGAGCAGGCCGTGCGGTCCACGCTCACCCGGATGGTCAACCGCGGTCTGCTGCAACGTCAGCGGGAGGGGCGCCGGATGTACTTCGGCCTGACCCCGCAGGCCACGGAGATCCTCTGGAACGGCAAGAAGCGGCTCTGGGACACCGGCGCCGTCAACGACGACTGGGACGGCACCTGGACGCTGCTCGGCTTCTCACTGCCCGAGTCCTGGCAGCGTCAGCGGCACGATCTGCGCTCCCGGCTGACCTGGTCGGGCTTCGGCCCCCTCTACAGCGGGCTGTGGATCGCGCCCGGTGACTTCGACGTGTCCGCGCTCGTCTCCGAACTCGGGCTCGCGGCCCACGTCAAGATCTTCCATGCCACGGCCGACGACGCCACCGACATCGGTCTGATGATCCGTGACGCCTGGGACCTGGACGGCGTCGGCGCCAGGTACGCCGACTTCGACAAACGCTGGACCGACTGGCCCGGCCCCGGCTCCGGCTCCGGCTCCGGCTCCGGCTCCGGCTCCGGCTCCGGCTCCGGGGACCCTCTCGGGACCCGGCTGCGCCTGACCAGCGAGTGGCTCCGGATCATCCGCACGGACCCGCGGCTGCCCGCCCGGCATCTGCCCACCGACTGGCCTGCCCGGTCGGCCCACGACACCTTCCACCGCATCGCGGAACAGACCGAGGCCCCCGCCCGCCGGATGGCCGCCCACCTCATGGAGACCACCCCGCTGCGACAGTCCTGACCCGGCGGGAAGCCGACAGGGAGACGAGCGCGAAACCGGCGGCGGCCCGCGACACCCCGGCGGTGCGGCTGCGAGGTCCCGTGGATGGCGGTGTGATGGAGACATGCCCCACGCAGGGCCGAGCCGCCGTTTGTGGACCGGAGGACCGGTTACACGGACGGGACGGCGCGCATCCGCACAAGAAAAGGTGGCTGGTCATGACGCCTGGCACGCATCTCGCTCTGACGCTCACCCTCAGCGGCGGCACGGCCGCCGACGCACGGGCGGTCGTCCACACTCTTGAATCCGCCTTCGGAACGGCGGAGGACATGCCCGGGGACGGGGGCGCAACGGTCTACACGGCCGCGTTCGACAACGACGTGCCGGTCGGTTCCGGTGTGACACCGGCGACTGTGCCACCGCTCTCCGCGCCCGTGACCGTCACCCTCCAGGGCAGCCCCGAGGCGGTACGGCGGGCCGACGAGACCCTCACCTCCGTCTTCACCGTGCGCGAGGAGGGCATGGTCTCCGGCGACCAGGAGCAGGAATGGCAGCTGCGGCTGGAGCCGTAGCGCAGCCTTCGCCTCAGCGCCGAACCGATGCCTCAGACGCCGAGGCGCAGCGCCCGCATCTGCTCGTCGAGGGGGCACAGTCCGACGTCCTCGCGGCGCTCGTCTAGGGTCCGGGGCTGACGGACCGGATACGGACGGAAGGTCGCGGGGTCCACACGGGTGCCGTAGAACTGCGGCTGGCCGAGTTCGACGGCGCAGTGGTCGGCGATGTACGCGTGGTGCGGCGCGGGACAGCGTCCGTCCGCGGTGGCCTGGGCGATCAGGTCGCGGCAGGTGAGCTGGAAGTCGAGGTCGGGAGCGTGCAGGAGGATCATCAGCGCCGCCGTGGAGGCGGGCGCGCCGACCAGGTCGGCGGTCGGCCAGGCATGACGCTTGACGATGGTCTTCAGCGCTTCGGCGTTGCCCCTGCGGCACTCGGTGATACGGCGGCGCGCCACCTGTGTGGGGCTGCGGTGTGCCGCCCGCGTGACGCTCTGGTCCTCGTCCGCCCTGCGGACCAGTTCGTGGGCGAGGGCGGCCGCGAGAGCCGGCACGACGAGCGGACGCACTTCCTGAACCCCGTCGTGTATCTCGTCGTGGCTGCGCCCCACCCCGTCCTCCCCCGCCGAGTCGTGTACTCGCCCGGCGTGCCCGTCCCGGCAGGGGTGCCCCGGGTCACCGCCCGGGGCACCCGCCGGCTCCATGGGCCCGTCGCGACCCGGAAGGGGGGCGACCCCCGTACGCCCCTCCCGTGCCGTGTCGTGCGCGACGTGGCCCGGCATGCCGGAACCGCTCATGACGCCCCCTGGATTTCCGATGAGAACCACACCCGCTTCCCCGGCTCGCCGGGGTCGGGCGGTGCGATGCCCCAGTCGTCGACCAGCGCGGCCACGATGGCGAGCCCGCGTCCGGACTCGTCGGCGTCGTCCGCCGTGCGGTGGCGCGGCAGGTCGGGCGAGTGGTCGGCGACCGTCACCCGCACTTCGTGGCCGGTGCACTCGACGCTGACGGTGATCATGTCATCGGCGTCGGGGCTGCCGTGCCTGACGGCGTTGGCGAACAGTTCGTCGGTGGCCAGGACTGCGTTGTCGAGCCGCTCGGCCGGCAACCGCAGGTACGACAACTGCTCGGCGACCATGCGGCGTACGCCCGAGGCGCGCGAGGGCTGCGCGGGGACCACGATGCGAAGGACCCGGGCCGCGCTCACGGAGACGGGCTCGGCCGGAGCCGCGGACGTGACCGGGGTGGTCCGGGCGCTCTCACCGGCCCAGGGCCGACCGGTGGGCGGGTCGTGGTCCGCGCCGCGCGTCAGCGAGGGTGACGGCCGACGGCGGTGCGCCCTGGATGCCGTCATCGTGCCTCCTTCATGTGCAGCACGGGTGGGGGACGGTCTCGGTGGCTGCTCGTGCAGCCAACCGGCCGGAGCAGCGGCGGACCAGGGGGTACGGGGGTTGTCCGGTTGCAGGCGCGTAGTGGTGTGGCATGTATGTTCGAAAGCGTGAGCAACGTGAGCGAAGGCCGGGCCATCGACAGCGGGCAGGGTGCCCGCGGCTGGTCCGGCGTGAGCGGCAAGCGTGTGCTCGTCACCGGCGGTACGCGAGGGCTCGGCGAGCAGATTGTGCGGCTGCTGGCCGCCGAGGGCGCCCGGGTCGCTACGTGTGCCCGCACGGCACAGGACCTGGAGACGCTGAGAGGCACGGTCGACGCCGCGGCGCCCGACGGGTTGTTCACCCGAGCCCTCGATGTCACCGAGCCGGAGCGGCTGGAGGCGTTCGTCACGGCCTCGGCAAGTCGTTTCGGTGGCCTGGACGGGGTGGTGGCCTGTGCGGGGGGTTCTCGCGGGCGCGGCCTCGAACAGACGGACGCCGGGGACTGGGCCGCGACCTGGGAGCTGAACGTCGGACACACCGCGCGACTGGTGCGGGCCGCCGTCCCGTATCTGCGTACGGCGGGCGGTGGCTCGGTCGTCGTCATCTCGTCGATATCCGGCTGGAAGCCGGGACCCGACGCGCAGTACGGAACCGCGAAGTCCGCGCAGATCCATCTGGCCGCCTCGCTGGCCCGCGAACTCGGCCCGGACGGGATCCGGGTGAACGCCGTCTCGCCGGGGTCGATGCTCATTCCGGGCCGGCGCTGGGACCGGATGCGCAGGGACGAGCCCGAGGCCTTCGCCGCGTTCGCGGCGGCCGAGCTGCCGGGCGGCGAGCCGGTCGCGCCGCAGGAGGTGGCCCGCGTGGTGGCGTTCCTGCTGTCGGACTGGTCGAGCGGGATCTCCGGGGCCAATCTGCCCGTCGACCGCGCCCAGAACGCGCCCTCCCCCGACGGTTACTAAGTCGTCGAGTGGGCCGATCGAGCCAGGGCCGGTCGTCATGCCACCGCCCCCAGCACCGGTCGGGACCTGCGCTCGAACTCCTGGACCAGCGGCTCGTGGCGGCGGGGCTCCAGCCTCTTGCGGAAGTCGCGCAGTGCCTGGATGGACCGCTCGCTGTGCACCGTACTGAGCGTGTCCAGCGCCTTGGTCGCCGTACCGATCGCCTCGTCGAGGCGGTTCTGCTGGAGGTGTGCCGTCGCCAGTACGGAACGGCTGATGGCCTGGCGCCTGCGCCGGTCCGCGTTGGCGTCGACCGACTCACCGGCCGTGCGCTCCGCCTGCGCGGCCAGGCCGAGGTCGCGGAAGCACAGGGCTGACTCGGCCTGCAGATAGTGGTGATCGAGGAAACGCACCCACACGGACTCCTGCGCGGCTCCCCGGCTCGCGTCCAGTTGCTGTTCCGCGAGCCTCAGCGCCTCGGACGTCTCACCGGAGCGGCCCCGCGCCGCGTGTCCGCGCGCCGACATGGCGTACAGGCGCATCAGGCCGAGCGGGCTGCCCGAGCCCTTCGCGGTCGCGATGCCGGCCCTCGCCAGCGCCACGCCCTCGTCCGGGCGGCCGAGGTTGGTGGCGAGGTGGGAGAGCCCGGCCAGGATCTGCCCGCCCAGGACACGGTCGCGGCCCTCGGCACAGAGCCGCAGCGCCTGCGTCATATAGCGCTGTGCGAGCCCGTACTCCCCCGCGTCGTACGAGCTCCAGCCGGCCATCGCGGCGAGGCGGGCGGCCGCCGCGTACAGCAGGCGCTGCTGGTGCGGGGGTGTGCCGCGGCGCTGGAGCATGGGCACGACCTCGGTGCACAGGTAGTGCACGATGCTGGTGCGCACTCCCCCGCCGCCGAAGTGGTTGTCCATCTGGTCGAACATGCTGATCATGGCGTGGACCTGCTCGACGGGCCCGCCGTCGGTGACCGGTGCGAGCCGCGCGACGTCGTGATTCCCGGCGTGCTCCACCAGCCAGAGCAGCCACTCGCGCTGAGGGTCCGTCAGTGCGCCCGCGACGAAGGGGACCGCGCCGAGGAGGCTGCGGCGGGAGATGTCGGTGGAACCCAGTTCGGCCAAGGTGTGCAAGGTGTCTGCCAGGTCTTCGCGGTACACGAGTGCCCTGCCGACGACCGGGCGTTGCTGGTCGGGCAGAAAGCCGAGGTCCGTCGGCGACACGGCGTGGCGGAGTCGCTCGGACAGGACGGCGGCGATCAACTCCGGGGTGTTGCCCCGGGGTTGCTGGCCGTTCAGCCAGCGGGTGACCGACGCCTTGTCGTAGTTCGAGTCCGCGCCCTGTCTGCGCCCCAGTTCGTTGACCCGCAGGGCGAGCGAGGCATACGAGCAGCCGGCGTCTCTGAGGGCGGCCGCCAGCGCCTTGTTGGCCCCGGCGGGACCCTTGCCCGGGCTCCTCGATTGTCCGTCGGTCACGGTGGCCATCCAGGTGTCGCATCGCGGTGCTGCGGTCTGCCCTCCCTGCCGGGGCGTCAAGTCCGGGAAGCCGATGCGCTGTTGTGCGCCGTCGCCGCCGGACTGTGCGGCAGGTCACTCGATCACTATGATGGCCGACACACACAACCCGCAACAAGCGTTCTGATAATTTCAGAACGATCCTCATCGCTCTGTCTGTGTCAGCGACCTCGTGGCACACTGCACGCTGTGACGGCCGTTCCGGGAGGTAGGACGTGAGCGACAACCGCTCGGGCGGCAGTGCACCGACCGTCCTGCGGATGGTTCTCGGCAAGCGGCTCCGGCATCTGCGGGAACAGGCCGGAGTCTCCTTCGAGGACGCCGCGCGGGCCATCGAGGTCACTCCTCTGACGGTCCGCCGGATCGAAAAGGCCGAGGTCGGCCTCCGTATCCCCTACGTGAGGGAGTTGCTGCACACCTACGGAGTCCCGGAGTCCGAGGTCGAGGACTTCCTCTCGATGGCCAGGGAGGCCAACCAGCCCGGCTGGTGGTACTCGTACCGCGATGTGCTGCCCGACTGGTTCAGCGCCTACGTGAGCCTGGAGAGCGAAGCCAGCGTCATCCGTCTCTACGAACCCCACTACGTCCCGGGCCTGTTGCAGACGCACGACTACGCGGCCGCGCTCATGCACATCGGCTTTCCCAACGAGACGAAGGAGGACATCGACCGCCGCGTCGCCCTGCGCCTCAAGCGCCAGGACCTGCTCACGAAATCCGAGGCACCGGCCGTCTGGGCCGTCCTGGACGAGACGGTGCTGCGCCGCCCGGTGGGCGGGGCCGAGGTGATGCGGGCCCAGATCGACCGGCTGAACGAGGCCCTGGACATGCCGAAGGTCCGGATCCAGATACTGCGCTACTCCGTGGGAGCCCATCCGGGCGCGTTCGGCCCCTTCCACCACTTCCGCTTCGGTTTCTCCGAACTTCCCGATGTCGTCTACACCGAGAGCCTCGTCGGCTCGGTCTATGTCGACCAGCCGGCCGATGTCGTGACGTACCTCGAAGTAATGGACCGGATGTCCGTGCAGGCGGAGCCGGTCGCTCGGACCAGGGCCATCCTGGCTGAACTGCGTAAGGAGTTGTGAGCCATGACTTCCATGGACCCCATCCACAGCGGAATGCCCGCCATCGATCTGGGCACCGAGGGCTGGCACAAGCCCTGGAGCGGCACCAACGGCGGCAGCTGTGTCGAGGCCAAGCGACTGCCCGACGGCAGCGTCGCGTTCCGCCAGTCCAAGGACCCGGACGGGCCCGCGCTGATCTACACCCGGGAAGAGATGATCTCGTTCCTGGAGGGCGCGAAGTCCGGCCAGGCCGACTTCCTCGTCGCCTGACGCCCCGCTGAACTCCCGCGTCGCGAGCCCGCGCTCCGACGCCCTCGCCCGCCCGGTCCGGGCGGCACCACTACGCCCGCACAACCATCCACCACTACGGCCGCACAACCGGACAACCCGCACGCGCACTCCCGCCGTGCGGGTCGCCCGGCCACACTGGGAAAGTCGGTCGTCCTGGAGGGAGTGGTATGCGCACGCTCCATGAGGCCGTCGACCGGTGCCGGACGCTGGTCGTCGAGGGCCCCGACGGCATCGCCAGAAGCGGACTGCTCGCCGAACTGGTCCGCAACGGATTCATGATCAGGCGCTCGCGGGACCAGCTGCACCACGTGGACCCGACCCGTCCGTACCGTGAACTCCTCGCCGCCCCCGGCCGCCTGGCGGTCGACGGCGGCATCGTCCACGAGCTCGTCTACGGGCCGCTGCGCCGCGGACACTCCCGGGTGACCTGGATCCAGGCGCTCGACTTCGCCGAGTCCGTGGCCGAGCGGGACGGCGCCCTTCTCCATCTGACGGACTCCGGACGCCGCGCGGACACCGAGGGCGCCGAGGTGGCCGACGCCTACCGCCGGGTGTTCCGCACCCTCGCCCAGCACGTCCCGGTCGTCACTCTGGACGTCTGCGGCCCCGGCCCTCCCATCCGTGCGCCATCCGGTCCCGATCTTCAACTGGGGCGATGCAAGGGGCAGTTGACGGTAGGTTAGAAGCAGACCGCGTGACGCACGGCAGGAGATCTCGCATGGCAGACGGCCAGTCCACTCCCGACCAGGACGCTTTGTCCAAGATCGACACCACGGTGCCGCATTCGGCCCGCATCTGGAACTACTGGATGGGCGGCAAGGACAACTACGAGGTCGACCGGGAGGCGGGCGACGCCTACCGCGAGATCGCCCCGAACATCGAGACGATGGCCCGCGCCTCCCGCGGCTATCTGATCCGGACCGTGACGTTCGTCGCCGGTGAGCTGGGCATCCGTCAGTTCCTGGACATCGGCACGGGCCTGCCCACGTACGACAACACCCACCAGGTCGCCCAGCGCGTGGCGCCCGAGTCGCGGATCGTCTACGTGGACAACGACCCGCTGGTGCTGCGGCACGCCCAGGCGCTTCTCACCAGCACCCCCGAGGGCGTCACCGACTACATCGACGCGGACCTGCACGAGCCCGAGCAGATCATCGAGGCCGCGGGCAAGATCCTGGACTTCAACAAGCCCGTCGCGCTGATGCTGATGGGCATCCTGGGCCACATCCAGGACTACGAAGAGGCCCAGTCGATCGTCCGCCGTCTCCAGGCCGCCCTGCCGCCGGGCAGCTACTTCGTGCACTACGACAGCACCGACACGGACGCCGAGCTCAAGCGGGCCCAGGAGGGTTACGACGACACCGGCGCCGTCCCGTACGTGCTGCGCAGCCCGCGGGAGATCTCCGTCTACTACGACGGTCTGGAACTGCTGGAGCCCGGCATCGTCTCCTGCCCGCTGTGGCGCCCCGAGCCGGGCACCACTCCGGAGGCTACGGATGTGTACGGGGGCGTCGCGCGCAAGTCCTGAGTCCCGCGGCCCTGAGCCCCCGCGGCCCTGACGCCCCCCGTTGGCGCCAGGGCCGATCCCCGGGTCCGGCCGGTCAGGGCCTCGCGGCCGGCTCGATGTTCTGGTTGAGCCGGAACAGGTTGCCCGGGTCGTACTCGGCCTTGATCCGGGCCAGCCGGGCGTAGTTGTCGCGGTAGCTGGCCCGTACGCGCTCCTGGCCCTCGTCCATCATCATGTTCACGTAGGCGCCGCCCGCCGAGTACGGGTGGAGGGCCTCGAAGTAGTCGACGGTCCACCGCTTGATGTCGTCGGCGTTGGCCGGGTCGGGGTCCACGCCCGCGAAGACGGAGGCCCAGCGTGCGTCGCGGTAGCTCCAGGCGGTGTCCGTCGGCGCGTGGTCGTGGACGGCGCCGTCGATCGGGTACAGGTGCATGGTCGACTTCATGGTGGGCAGTTCGGCGCCGAACTTGGCGTGCAGGTCGATCGCCTCGGCGGGGATCTCGTTGACGAAGTCGGCACGCCAGTACCACTGGTCGCCGGGCGGGTAGAGACCGTCGAAGGCGCCCTGGATCATGGGGTGCGGCATCGGCGCGGGGCCGTGCAGCATCGGCTCCGGCAGGGCGTCGAGCAGGGGCGCCATCGCGCGGGCCGCCGCGTCCGCGTCCTCTCCGGCGTAACACCACACGACACCGCAGGCCTTGCGTCCATGGAGTTCCTCGGGGAACGGCGGGGCGGGCGGGACGGCGCCGATCAGGAAGAAGCCGTTGAGTTCGCGGGGCGCGTGCGGGATGAAGTCCCGGTAGGCGGCGAGTACTTCGGAGCACTGTTCGACGGGCCAGAACGTGGGACCCGCGACGACCGTGCTCACCTCGTGCAGCCGGAACAGGAACGAGGTGACGACGCCGAAGTTGCCGCCTCCGCCGCGGATCGCCCAGAACAGGTCGGGGTTCTCGTCGGCGCTCGCGCGCACGTGCCGGCCGTCGGCCAGGACGAGCTCGGCCTCCAGGAGGTTGTCGATGGCCAGCCCGCACTTGCGGGTGAGATGGCCGAGGCCGCCGCCCAGCGTGAGGCCCCCGACGCCGGTCGTGGAGATGATGCCGCTCGGGGTGGCCAGACCGTGCGCGTTGGTGGCCCGGTCCACTTCGCCCCAGACGCAGCCGCCGCCGACACGGACCGTCCTGGCCTCCGGGTCGACCTCGATGTCCTTGAGCGGGGACAGGTCGACGACGACGCCGCCGTCGCAGGTCCCGAGTCCGGCGCCGTGGTGCCCGCCGCCGCGTACGGCGAGCGGCAGCTCGTGGGCGCGGGCGAAGCCGACGGCGTGCGTGACGTCCTCGGCGCTCGTACACCGCGCCACCAGGGCGGGGCGACGCTCGATCATCGCGTTGTAGACGGGACGGGCCTCCTCGTAGCCGGAGTCGTCCGGCCCGATCAACTGCCCCTTGAACTGGGTGAGTTCCTGCCGGGCCGCCTGTGCTGGTGTGACGGACATGTGCATCCCCCGATCCGGGACCCGGCTTCCGGGCCCCTTCCATGGGCCTGTTTCTAGTCCCGTCCCCAGTGCGCGGATATCCGTGCCGGTCACTCAGCTCGGCGTCGGCGGCTACCTAGGTCTCGCGTCCGGGCACCAGCCCCAGCTCCGTGGCGCGGGCGGTGGCCTGGCGCCGGGAGCGGGCCCCGAGCTTGTCCAGTACGGCGGAGACGTGGTTGTCGACCGTACGGACGGAGACCACGAGCCGCTCGGCGATCTCGGGGTTGGTCAGACCCTGGGCCAGCAATCGCACGACCTGGAGCTGACGTTCGGTGAGGCCCGCGGGGTTGTCGCGGGTCGCGGCGAGCGGGCCGCGCGGGATGTGGCGCACGCCCAGTTGCCGCAGTTCGCCGCGGACTAACCGTGCCAGGGGCTCCGCGCCGAGCGCGTCCAGACCGGCGAGGGCCGTGAGCTTGTCGTCCGGGTCCGGGCTCTCGGCGAGGGCGGCGGCATCCTCGTACGGGCAGCCGGCCGCACGCCAGGCCTCCGCCGCCTCGCGCCAGCGTCCGGCGGTCTGGAGCGCGTACGGATGGTCCCAGCTGTCCGCCGGTACGGGGCTCCCGGCCTTGGCGAGCCAGTAGCCGAGCTCGGCCACGTGCGGCATGGCGGACAGGCGGCGCGCCTCCTCGAAGACCTCACCGGCGACGGCGACCACCGCCGCGTGATCGCCCCGGAGCCAGGCAGCCTCCGCCCGGGCTACCGCGACCGGCCCGGTGCGCTGCAGTTCACGGGTGCGTACGGCGATCTCCCAGGCCTCGTCGAGCAGTTCCTCCCCGCCGTCGCGGCCGCGGCGGACGCGTACCCGGGCCAGCACGGTCAGCGCGGGGCAGCGGGCGGGCACGAAGTCGTGGGCGCCGATCTCGGCGTGCCGCTCGGCGTCGTCCCAGGCCGCTGCGGCGAACCGGCGCAGCCCCATCGCGACATGGAGATAGCTCAGGAAGCCGACGTGTTCCGCCCGGTCCGCCAGCGCCATACCGGGCGCCAGGAAGCGGTCGGCCTCGGTGAACTCGAGGCGTTGGAGCAGCGTCCAGATGAGGTTGGCGTACGAGCGGCAGGCGTGCTCGACCTCGCCCGCGGCCAGCGCGACCTTGAGGCTCTCCTCCAACTGGGCGCGGCCCAGCGGGTCGCCGTCGCGCCAGCGGGCGGAGCCGACGTTGTTGAGGGCGTGCGCGAGGATCGCGTCGTCGCCGGTGCGGCGGGCCAGGGCGATGGCCCGCTCACCGAAGTCGATGGCCAGGGTGGTGCGTTCGGACAGCATGTGCAGCTGCGAGGTGTTGCTGAGGGCGAGCCCGAGCAGCCGGTCGTCGCCCGCTTCCTCCAGTACGGCGATGGCCTCGCGCGCGGCACTCTGCGCCTCGTCGGCGTTGCCCGCCCACCAGTGGATACGGGACAGCCAGCGCAGGTCGGCGCCGAGCGCGCGGGTGTCGCCGAGGAAGCGTCGCAGTGCGACCGCGTCCCGTTCGGCGTCGACGGCTGCCGCGGAGTCGGCGATGGTGTAACTCTCGACGGCGAACCGCTCCAGCAGGTCGGCCAGTTCGGCGGCCTCGAACCGGTCGCGCTGTCGCAGGACGAGCCGCAGGTGGGCGGCGGCCTCCCGGTGTGCTCCCGCGCCGGAGGCGTCCCGGGCGGCGTCGGGACCGTACCGCGCGATGGCCTCCTGGTCGCCCGCTTCCGCCGCGTGGTGGACGACGCGGGCCGGGTCGGAGCCGGACTTCGCGACGAGCGCGGCGAGGACGTGACGGTTGAGTTCGATGCGCCGTGCGGCGGGCAGCGAGTCGGCGACGGCCCGGCGGATCAACTCGTGCCGGAATCCGGCCCGTTCAGGTGTCACTGTGAGCAGTCCGCGCTGTTCGGCAGCGGCCAGCTCGGCCACGCCGTCCGTGAACAGCGCGTCGACCAGGGGCCGTTCGACGGCGGACGGGACCACGGCGAGCTGTTCCAGGGCGTCGCGGGTGCGGTCGTCCAGGCCGCGCAGCCGGGCGAGGACGGCGTCGACCACGGTCGGCGGGACTCCGCCGGTGCCGCCCGCCGCTACGACTTCGGCCACGAAGAACGGGTTGCCCGAGGTCACCTCGTACACCTCTGCCGGGTCCAGGCGGCTCACCGCGCTCAGCTGCCGCACGGCGCCCGCGGAGAGGCGGGACAGCGGGAGCCGGTGCACGCGTTCGGCCCGGGAGACCTGGCCCAGGAGGTGGTGCAGGGGGTGGCGGCGGTCCAGTTCGTCGTCGCGGTAGGTGAGGACCAGGAGGGCCGGGAGGCGTTCCACCCGGTGAACCAGGAACCGCAGGGCGTCGAGCGAGGCCTCGTCGGCCCAGTGCACGTCCTCGACGACGAGAACGGCCGGGTGCGGGGCCGCGGTCAGCTCGGCCCGCAGGGCGTCGTACACCCGGGGCCGGTCGCCGCCCGCCGTGAGAGCCCGGGCCAGTTCGGCGCCGACGCTGCCGACCAGATCGCGGAAGGGGCCGAGCGGCCGTCGCGTGGCGAGGTCGTCGCACTCCCCCACCAGGACGCGCGCCTTCTCCGGCAGCACGGCCGGCATGGCCTTCACCAGGCTCGACTTCCCGATACCCGCCTCGCCGAAGACGAGCGCCACCGAACCGGCTCCATCGGCCGCGTCCCGCGCGGCGACGGCCAGTCGATCGAGCTCGTCGTCTCGTTCGAGGATCCCCCAATCCACGCTGTGATTCTGGCACGTGTGCGGGCAGACAGCCCCCGCAAAGGATCGGTGGTTGTGCAAAACGTTTTGGATACCTAGCTTGTGCCGCATGAGCGACAGAACGCCTCCGTCGACCCGCCGCCTCCTGGTGAGCGGCTGCGACGTGCTGCGGGTTCCGCCGGAGGGCGAGTGCGACGTGCTGCGGGCGCAGGACATCGTGGTGACGGACGGTGTCATCGAGGAGATACGGCCGACCGGGGCGGCCGCTGCGGTCCACGCGGCGGAGGTCATCCACGGGCGGGGGCTGCTGGCCGTTCCAGGCCTGGTCAACGCGCACACGCACAGTCCCATGGTGCTGATGCGTGGTGCGGCCGAGGACGTGACCGTCGAGGGGTGGTTCAACGACCGCGTCTGGCCGATGGAGTCCAACCTCACCGCGGCCGACGTGCGGCTCGGTGCCCGGCTGGCCTGCGCGGAGATGATCCGCTCCGGTGTGACCGCCTTCGCCGACCACTACTTCTTCCCCGAGCAGATCGCCGAGGCGGTCGCCGAGACCGGCCTGCGGGCCGACATCGCGCCCACGTACTTCAGCAGCCGGGGCCAGGAAGCTCTGGAGGAGACGGTGAGGTTCGCGGAGACCTGGCACGGCGGAGCCGGGGGCCGGGTGACAGTCTCGCTCGGGCCGCACGCCCCGTACACGGTCGACGACGGTGATCTGCGGATCCTGGCCGACCATGCCCGGCGGCTCGGCCTGCGTGTGCACATCCATGCCGCAGAGCACCTGGAGCAGACGCAATCCAGTCTGGAGCGGCGCGGCATCACACCGATCCGCGTGCTGCACGAGACGGGGGTTCTGGACGCGGGCGCCCTCATCGCGCACGGCTGCGGGATCGTCGAGCAGGACCTGCCGTTGTTGGCCGAGTACGCCGGCACAACCGCCGTGGCCTACTGCCCCAAGGTGTATCTGAAACACGCCTTGTCTCCGCTCACCCCGGTCCGGGAGCTGCTCGGTGCCGGGCTCACCGTCGCCGTCGGCACGGACGGCGCCGCCGGCCACAACACGCTCGACGTATGGGAAGCGCTGCGGCTGGTCGCCCTCACCCAGAAGCAAGCGGTGTGCGACGCCACCTGGATGACCGTCTCCGACACCCTGCGGCTGGCTGTGCGAGGCGGAGCCCGAGCCCTCGGCCTGCAGCAGGACATCGGGGCGCTGGAGCCGGGCATGCGCGCCGACATCGTCCTCACCGATCTGTCGGGGCTGCACTGCCGTCCGCTGCACGACCCCCGCGCCGCACTGGTCTACAGCGCCCGCGCCAGTGACGTACGGACGGTCGTGGTCGACGGCCGCGTCCTGATGCGCGACGGCCGGCTGCTGACCGTGGACGTGCCCGCGCTGCTGGACGAGGCCGACGCCCGGGTGGCGCGGATCCTCGACACCTCCCACGGGAGGGCGGTGCAGCACTATGACCCGTGAGCCCTACGGGACGCCCGGGCAGGCGGCGGTGCGCAGACCCGCGTCCATCAAGGACGTGGCCGCGGCCGCGGGGGTCAGCCCCACCACCGTCTCCCACGTCCTCAGCGGCAACCGGCCGGTCAACGAGCACACGGCCGCCCGGGTGCGCAGCGTCGTCAACCGGCTCGGTTACGTCCCGGCATCGCTGGCCCGCAGCCTGCAGGCCGGGGCCACCTCGGTGATCGGCCTGCTGATCCCCGACATCAGCAACACCTTCTTCGCCGAGCTGGCCAAGGGCGCCGAGGACGCCGCCCACGACCTCGGCTACGGCCTGATCCTGTGCAACACCGAGTTCGACCCCGACCGCGAGGACCGCTACCTCGGCATGATCCGCAGCCGGTTCATCGACGGCATGGTGTACGCCTCGGGATCCCCGCCGTCCCGGCGGAGGCTGGAGGCCCTCATGGGCAAGTTCCCCATCGCGCTCGCCGACGAGGAGGTCGAGGGCCTCGAAGGTGCCCTCATCGCGACCGCCGACCACGAGGCGGGCGGGCGGCTGGTCGGCGAGCACCTGCGGTCGCTCGGCCACCGCCGGGCCCTGATGCTGACCGGTCCGCGTGCCCTGAAGAGCAGCATCGCCCGGGCGAACGGCTTCGTACGGGCCTTCCGGGGCGAGGTCGTCGAACGTGTCGGCGACTTCAAGGAAGCCTCCGGCTACCGCCTTGTCGCCAAACTCCTCGAGGAGGGCGGCCTCCCGGAGCACTGCACGGCCGTGTTCGCCGCCAACGACCTGATGGCCTTCGGCGCCCTCCTGGCACTGAGGGAGGCGGGTCTGTCGGTACCGGAGGACGTCTCGGTGGTCGGCTTCGACGACATCCGGGCGGCCTCGCTGGCCCATCCGCCCCTGACCACCGTCCACCAGCCGGCCTACGACGTGGGCCGCACGGCCACCGCCCAGCTCCTCCAGTACGTCACCCGGGGCGAGGTCCCGCCCGCCTCCCGGCACACCCTTCCCGTCGAACTCAAGGTACGCGGCAGCACGGCGCCCGCGGCTGGCCGCTGACCTTCACCTGACCCAACTTCCCGCCGCACTTCAGGCAGTTGACGTGCCCGCGCGGCGGCACCCCCTGCTCTGCTCAGCCTTGGAAAGGCGGTTCGCCATGCCCAGAGTGCTCGTTGTGGGCGAGTCCTGGTTCACGTACACGGTTCATCAGAAAGGCTTCGACGCCTTCCACACCGCGGAGTACACCGAGGGCGGAGGCGTCTTCCTCGACGCTCTCCGCTCGCGCGGCCATGAGGTGACATATGTGCCCGCGCACGAGATACCCACCCGGGTGCCCGCCTCCGCGGACGGCTTCGACGCGTACGACGTCGTGGTCATCAGCGATGTCGGCGCCAACAGCTTTCAGCTCCCGCCCGAGACCTTCAACCGGTCCGTTCCGGCGCCCGACCGCTCGGCGCTGGTGTGCGGCTTCGTGGAACGGGGCGGCGGGGTACTGATGATCGGCGGCTATCTGACCTTCAGCGGCATCGACGGCCGCGCGCGATGGGGGCGGTCCCCGCTGGCCGCCGCCCTGCCGGTGGTTCTGGCGGACCACGACGACCGGGTGGAGCTTCCGGCCGGTGCCGTGCCCGATGTGGTTGGCGAGCATCCGGTCGTACGGGGACTGGAGCGGCCCTGGCCCGCGCTGCTCGGCCTGAACGAGGTCACCGCGCGGCCGGAGGCGTCGCTGCTGGTCGAGTGTGCCGGGCACCCCCTGCTCGTCGTCGGCGGCCACGGCGCGGGCAGGTCCGCGGCGTTCACCTCCGATGTGGCTCCGCACTGGGCGCCGCCGCCGTTTCTGGCTTGGCGGGGGTACGCCGAGCTGTGGGACCGGCTGGTGCGCTGGCTCGCGGGATCGGACCTGTGATGCCTGACCACGTGAGTGCTCCGTTCACCGGCACACCCCATATCTCGGCCGCGCCGGGCGACTTCGCGCCGCTCGTGCTGATGCCGGGGGATCCGCGCCGGGCCCGGCGGATCGCCGAGACGTTCCTGGAGGACGCACGGCGGGTCACCGACGTACGCGGCATCCTCGGCTACACCGGCAGCCACCAGGGCGTGCCGATGTCGGTCCTCGCCTCGGGCATGGGCATCCCCTCGGTGTCGATCTACGCGACGGAGCTGTTCCGCCACTACGGCGTGCGCAGGATCGTCCGGGTCGGCACGTCAGGCGCGATCCCGGCCTCGGTCCGGGTACGGGATGTGGTGATCGCCTCCGCCGCGCACACCGACTCCAGCCTCGGCCGCGTCCTCGTGAACGGCGTGACCCTCTCGCTCGCTCCCTCCTACCGGCTGCTGCGCGCCGCCGCGGACGCCGCCGAGCAGGAGCCCTCCGCGGTGCACATCGGACCGGTGTTCAGCAGCGACCACTTCTACCTCGACCGCCCCGCCCTCTTCGACGCCCTGGAGCGCCGGGGCACGCTCGCGGTCGAGATGGAGGCGGCGGGGCTGTACGCCGTGGCCTGCGCGGAGGGAGGGGAGGCCCTCGCCGTGCTGACCGTGTCCGACCACCTCCGCACCGGTGACGCCCTCACCGCCGAGGAACGCGAGACGGAATTCGACCGGACGCTGCGTATCGCCGCGACCGCGCTGCTGACCGATGTCTGAAATTCCCTCACCGGAAATCAAACCGAAACCGGGCAACGTAGCCAAAACGTTTTGCACTTTCTACTGTCAACGCAGCCGCTCACTCAGCAACAAAATGATCAGGAGGTCGATGATGCGATACGGAAGAAGCGCCGCCGTCGCGGTGACAGGGATGCTCGCGCTGACCGCGTGCGGAGGGTCGGGCGGGGACGATTCCGGAGCTTCGTCCTCCGGCAAGCCGCGCATCAAATTGGTGCTCAATGGCGGGCTGGGCGACAAGTCGTTCTTCGACTCCGCCTACGCGGGTCTGAAGAAGGCCGAGAAGGACCTCGGCTACGAGCTCAAGGTGGTGGAGCTCGGCTCCGACCGCACCAAGTGGGAGCCCGGCTTCGAGGACGCCGCCTCGGCCGACGACTACGACATCCTCGCTGCCGGCACCTTCGACGTCACCGACTACATCGGCAAACTCGCCCCGGAATTCCCGGACAAGAAGTTCTGGGTCTTTGATGCCCCGGTCGACTACAGCGGCAAGAACGGCGCCTGTTCCAACAAGTGCGAGAACGTCTACTCCGTCACGTTCAAGCAGAACGAGGGCGGCTATCTCGCGGGATTCCTGGCCGAGAAGCTGGTGGCCGCGAAAGCGCTCAAGGGAACCGAATCGCTGAAGAAGGCAGGCGTCATGGGCGGCGTGAAGATCCCGTTGATCGAGGACTTCGTCGTCGGTTTCAAGTCGGGCTTCCAGGCTGCCGGCGGAAAGAACTCCGATGTCCTCGTGCAGTACGTGGGCGGCGACAAGCCGTTCGGCGACCCGGCCAAGGGCAAGGAGATCAGCACCTCCATGTACGGCCAGGGCGCCGCGCTGGTGTGGCCGGTCGCCGGGCTCTCCGGGCTCGGCACCTTCGAGTCGGCCGTCGGCGCCAAGCGGTACGCGTTCGGCGTCGACTCCGACCAGTACCAGACCCTCACCGACCAGGCGCAGAAGAACATCGTCGTCACCTCCATCCTCAAGAACGTCGGCAACGCCCTGTACGAGGCCGCGCAGAAGGACCAGAAGGACTCCCTGAAGTACGGCGCCGTCTCCACCGTCGGCCTCGCCGAGGACGCCGTCGGCTATGTGAACGACGACCACTTCAAGGAGTTGGTGCCCGAGGAGATCCGTACCGAGCTCCAGGAAGCCGCCGACAAGGTCAAGTCCGGCTCCGTCACGGTGCCCAGCGCCCTCTAGCCGAACGGCCTTGATGATGAACGAGCCATGGGGCAAGGACGGACCGGCCGTCGCCGCCCGCCAGGTCACCAAGACCTACGCCAACGGGGTGCGCGCGGTGCGCGCCGTGGACCTGGAGGTCCCGCCCGGCGAGATCCGGGCGGTCGTCGGTGAGAACGGCGCGGGCAAGTCCACGCTGATGAAGATGTTCTACGGCCTCGAACAGCCCAGCGTGGGCGAGATCCTGGTCGGCGGACGGCCCCGTGTGCTGCGGGGCCCGGCCTCGGCGATCGCGCTGGGCGTGGGCATGGTGCACCAGAACCTCATGCTGGTGCCGTCCTTCACCGTCGCCCAGAACGTCGTCCTCGGCGTCGAGCCGGGCCGTCGCGGCCTGGTCGACCCGAAGGCGGCCGTGGAGACGACCGCCCGGCTCGCGGAGGAGTCCGGACTCGTCGTCGACCCCAGGGCACGCGTCGAGGAGGTGTCGGTCGGGATGCGCCAGCGCACCGAGATCCTCAAAGCGCTCCACCGGCGGGCCCGCGTGCTGATCCTCGACGAGCCGACCGCCGTGCTCACCCCGCAGGAGACCGAGGACCTGTTCGCCGCCGTACGCCGACTGCGCGACAACGGGATGACCGTGCTGTTCATCTCCCACAAGCTGCGCGAGGTACGGGAGATCAGCGACCAGGTCAGCGTGATGCGCGCCGGCTCCCTGGTGGGGACGGTCGCCACCGCCGACGCCACCGAGCGCTCCCTCGCCTCCATGATGGTCGGCCGGGACATGTCCCTGGACGTGCACCGTTCCCCCGCCCGCCCCGCGGAGACCACCCTGCGGGTACGGAGCCTCGGCTACGAGGCCTCGACCGGCCAGTCCCTGCACGACCTCGACTTCGACGTGGCCGCCGGGGAGATCGTCGGCGTGGCCGGCATCGAGGGCAACGGCCAGAGTGAACTCGCCGAAATCCTCGCCGGGTTGCGCCGACCCACCGCGGGCACGGTCGACGTCGGCGGTACCGACACGGCCGGCCTCGACGTGGCGGGCCATCGTCAGGCCGGCATCGGCTACGTACCGGAGGATCGGCTGCACAACGGCGCCGCCCTCGACGCGTCCATCGCCGACAACCTCGTCGTCGACCGCCACCACCGACCGCCCCTCGCCCGTCGTGGCGTCCTGCACCCTGGTGCCGTACGCGCCCACGCCGAGCGGCTGATCGACCAGTACGCGATCCGCACCCCCGACCCGTCGGTTCCGGTGCGGGCGCTGTCCGGCGGCAACATGCAGAAGGTGATCGTCGCCCGCGAACTCTCCGCAGGACCACGCCTGTTGATCGCCTCCCAGGTCACGCGCGGGGTGGACATCGGCGCGATGCGGTTCATGTACGAGCGTCTCGTCGCCGCGCGCGACACGGGCGCCGCCGTCCTGCTGATCTCCGCCGACCTCACCGAACTCCTCGCCCTCTCTGACCGGTTGCTCGTCCTCAAGGACGGCCGCCTGGTCGCCCGGTTCGACGACACGACCGGCCTCACCGAGAAGCGGGTCGGCCTCTACATGCTCGGCGTCGAACAGCACGACCGCGACCAGCTCACGGCCGGCCTGGATGACCTCACGGCCGGTCCGGAAGACCTGGGGGAGACCCCGTGACCACCACTCCCATGACCCTGATCGAGACCGAGGACCGCCGCCAGTACCGGGCGACCCGGCGCCGCGACTTCGTCGTAGACCTCAGCATGGCCCTGGCCACCATCCTGGCCGCCCTGGCCATCGGCTTCCTCGTCATGCTCGCCACCGGCAACGACCCGATCCGCGCCTATGAGGTGATGCTCACCGGCCCGCTGGACCGCTCCTTCCGCGTCGGCCGCTGGCTGGAGGACGCCACCACGCTCACCCTGCTCGGGCTGTCGGTCGCGATCCCCTTCCGCGCCCGGCAGATCAGCCTCGGCGCCGAGAGCCAGGTCTACGCCGGTGCGCTGGCGGCCGCGACCGTCGCGATCTTCGTGCCGCTGCCGCCCGTCGTCGCCGTGATCGTGCCCATGGCCGCAGCAGCCGCCGCGGGCGCCGGAATGGGCCTGGTGCCCGGCGCGATGAAGGCACGCCTCGGCGCCAACGAGATCGTGGCCACGCTGATGCTCAACGCCATCGTCGTCCGCGTCTACGACTACCTCGTCAACGGCCCGCTGAAGGAGTCGGGCAGCAGCGCCGTGCACTCGAAGTCCATCCAGCAGGACTCCGCGCTCACCCCGCTGAGCGACTGGTTCGGCGTCCCGCTGGGCCGGGCCAACATCGGCCTCGGGGTGATGCTGCTGACCGCCGTCGCGCTGTGGCTGCTCATCACCCGCACCCCGCTCGGCTACCGCATCCGCATGACCGGGGCCAACCCCGACTTCGCGGCGTACGGCGGTATCCGCGTGCCCCGCGTCATCGAGTGGAGCTTCGTCATCGGAGGAGCCGTCGCGGGCCTGGCCGGAGCCCATCTCGTCCAGGGCGTCTACGGGCGACTGGAACCGGGGCTCGCCGGAAGCCTCGCCTTCGAAGGGATCGTGCTCGCCCTGCTGGCCAGGAACAACCCGCTGGTCGTCGTGGTCGCCGGACTCTTCTACTCCTACCTGCGCGCCGGGGGCGACATCATGGAACAGCAGACGGACGTCGGCACCGAGATCGTGGTGGTCATCCAGGCGGTCATCGTGCTGCTGGTCACCGCCCAGGCCCTGCCGAACCTCCTCAAGCGGCGCATCGCGCGGAGGCAGGTGGGCGTCCGATGAGTTCCGTACTCGACGTCGTCCTCAGCAGCGCCTTCCTGGCGGCCGTGCTACGGATCGCCACGCCCTACCTGCTCGCCGCGTTCGGCGGGCTGGTCGCCGAACGCGCCGGCATCAGCAACATCGCCCTGGAAGGCCAGATGCTGAGCGCGGCCTGCACCGGAGCGCTGGTCGCCGGCTACAGCGGCTCCGTCGCGCTGGGCGCGGTCAGCGGCGTCGCGATGGCGACACTGCTGGGCGTGCTGCTCGCCGCGCTGCGCCTGGAGCTGGGCGCCGACGCGATCATCGCGGGCATCGGCCTCAACCTCCTCGCCTCCGGTGGCACCGCCTACGCCGTCTACAGCCTCCTCGACGACAAGGGCGGCACCTCCGGCCTGAAGAGCGGCAGCCTGCCGACGGTCACTCTGCCGGGCGTAGAGAACGTGCCGGTGCTCGGCGATGTGCTGAGCGGCCAGAACATGGTCACCTGGCTGGCCTTCCTGGCCGCGCCGTTCGTCGCCTGGCTGTTCTACCGCACCCGCTTCGGCTTCCACCTGCGCGCGGTCGGCGAGATGCCCGACGCCGCCGAGTCGGTCGGGATCGCGGTACGGCGTGTCCAGTACACCGGACTCGCCCTCAGCGGAGCCCTCGCCGGACTCGCCGGGGTCTTCCTCAGTATGGGCTACGTCTCCTTCTTCGTACGGGACATGACGGCCGGCCGCGGCTTCATCGCCCTCGCCGCCGTGTTCCTCGGCGGCCTGCGGCCGTGGGGTGTCTTCCTCGCCGCGCTCGGCTTCGGAGCGGCGGAGGCACTGGCCGTACAGCTCGGCACCCTCGATGTGCCACCGCAGTTGGTATCGACGATCCCGTACGTGATGACGCTGCTCGCCCTCGCGCTGTACGCGTGGCGCCGCAAGCGCCGGGGCCGTGCTGTGCCGGCCGCTGCCTCACTCTGACGCCTCCGTAGCACCCCTCTTCCCTCAGCCACAGGGCTCTCCCACCACCCGCGCCTCGCCGAGCGAACCGGCCGGCGAGCCATGCCCGCACGCCCGTGCGCCTCCCCCTTCGGAAGGACACCCATGCGCCACGAATCCCCAGCGCGCCGCAGACGCGCGTTCCTCGCCTCCCTCATTGCAGCCGGCCTCCTCGGCAGCCTGGCCCTCACGAACGGCTTCGCGGCGGAACCCGAGGCGGACACCTCCCGGAAGCCGCAGGACGTACGGCTCCTCGACACCCTCACGGTGCCCGCCGGAACGACGGAGTTCGGCAGGCCGTTCGGCGGGTTGTCCGGAATCGACTACGACCCGCGGTCCGGCGAGTACGTCGCCCTCAGTGACGACCGCTCGGAAAACGGCAAGGCCCGCTTCTACACCCTCCGACTGCCGCTCGACGGGGCAGCTTTCGCCGACGACAAGCCCGCCCTCGACGGCCTGACCGTGCTCGCCGACACCACCGGTGAACCCTTCGCCCCCAAGGCGGTCGACCCCGAGGCGATCCGCTGGACCCCGGGCGGCAAGAGCCTGCTGTGGACCAGCGAGGGCGCCTCTTCCATCGGGCAGCCCGCCTTCGTCCGCGAGGCGGCCACCTCCGGCGGGTACGTACGCGAACTGCCACTCCCCAAGGCGTACGCCCCCGTCCGGTCGGCCTCGGGCACACTCACCGCCGGGGTGCGCAACAACCAGGCCCTGGAAGGGCTCACCCTCTCCCCGGACGGGCGCACGGTGACCACCGTCACCGAGAACGCCCTCGTCCAGGACGGCCCCGCGGCCGGGCTGACGGTCAAGAGCCCGTCCCGGCTGCTGCTGATGGACCGTCGGACAGGCGAGCCGAAGGCGGAGCACGTCTACGAGGTCGACCCGATCTCCGACGCACCCACCGCGCCCCTGCCTGCCCCGGTCGGCACGTACTCGGCGGACCGCGGAGTCTCCGAGATCCTCGCGATCAACGAGACCGACTACCTCACCGTCGAACGGTCCTTCGCCTCCGGCGTCGGTTTCTCCATCCGCCTCTACTGGACCAGCACCATCGGCGCGACGGACGTCAACGGCAAGGAGGCCCTGTCCGGCACCGAGAAGCCGATGCCGAAGAAGCTGCTGTACGACTTCACCACCTCCGGCACCGACGCCGACAACGTCGAGGGCATCACCTGGGGGCCGCAACTGCCCGACGGCTCCCGCTCACTCGTCCTCGTCGCCGACGACAACTTCGGCTTCAACGGCAGCGTCACGAAGTTCCATCTGCTGTCCGTCCGACCGGATCTCCTCGCCACCCGCACCCCGGACGTCAACGGCGACGGCACTGTGAACGCCAAGGACCTGGCGGCCATCCCGACCGCCGGTGCGGCCGGAGACCTGGACGGCAACGGCCGTACGGACGCCGCCGACGTCCGGCTCTGGATCTCGTACACCCGCGCCTTCCCCACAACCCAGAAGCCGCCGTCCACCGTCGACGTCCAACTGCTGTCCTTCAACGACTTCCACGGCAACCTGGAGCCGCCCACCGGACGCGACGCCAACCTCGGCTCCAAGCTCGACCCGAAGTCCACGCCGGTCGGCGGCGCCGAATATCTCGCGACCCGGCTGGGTCAGCTCCGCCAGGGCACCGACACCTCGCTGACCGTCGCCGCGGGCGACATCATCGGCGCCAGCCCCTTCCTGTCCGGCCTCTTCCACGACGAACCCACCGTCGAATCCATGGAGAAGCTGCACCTGGACGTCACCAGCGTCGGCAACCACGAGTTCGACGAGGGCACCGACGAACTGCTGCGCATGCAACACGGGGGCTGCCACCCCGAGGACGGCTGCTACATCAAGGACGAACCGTACGACGGCGCCGACTTCCCCTGGCTCGCCGCCAACGTCATCGACCGCGACTCCGGCAAACCTCTCCTGGCACCCACCTGGGTCAAGAAGGTGGACGGGGTGAAGGTCGGCTTCATCGGCATGACGCTGGAGGGCACCCCCGAGGTCACCGGCCAGTCCGGCATCAAGTCCGTACGCTTCCTCGACGAGGTGCAGACCGCCGACGCCTCGGCCCGCGAACTGCGGCGTCAGGGTGTGGAGGCGATCGTCGTGCTGCTCCACGAGGGCGGGGTGCAGGCCGGATCGTACGGTCAGTGCGACGGCATCTCCGGCCCGATCGTGGACATCGCCAAGAACCTCGACCCGGCGATCGACACCGTGGTGACCGGCCACACCCACCAGCCGTACATCTGCTCCCTGCCCGATCCGGCCGGGAACCCCCGCCTGGTCACCTCGGCGTCGTCGTTCGGCCGGGTGGTCACCGAGACCCGGCTGCCGGTGAACCGCCGTACCGGGGATGTCGTACGGGACCAGGTCGCCGCGATGAACCACCTCGTCACCCGCACCGGCGCCAAGGACGCCGACCAGACCGCCGTCATCGACAGGTGGAAGGCCCTGTCGGCGCCGCTGGCCAACCGGCCCGTCGGCAGCGTCACCGCCGACATCACCCGCTCCGAGACCCGCGACGCCGAGTCCGATCTGGCGAACCTCATCGCCGACGCCCAACTCGCCGCGACCTCGGCACCGGAGCGCGGCGGGGCCCAGATCGCCCTGATGAACCCGGGGGGTGTGCGGGCGGACCTGGTGCACGCGTCCTCGTCGGGTGGCGAGGCGCCTGGCGAGATCACGTACGCGGAGGCCTTCGCCGTACAGCCGTTCGCCGGATCCCTGGTCTCCGTGAACCTGACGGGAGCGCAGATCGAGAGGATCCTGGAGGAGCAGTTCAACGACTCCGGCACTCGGGCACCCACCCTGATGCTCGGCGTCTCCAAGGGCCTGACGTACTCCTTCTCGCGCGGCGCCCCGGTCGGCGACCGCATCGACCCGGCGTCGATCACGCTCAACGGCGCACCACTGAAGCCGGACGCCACCTACCGGGTGACCGCGAACACCTTCCTCGCCGCGGGCGGCGACGGATTCACCACCTTCGCCGAGGGCACCGACACCGTCGGCGGCGGGGACGACATCGCGGCCCTGACCGACTATCTCACCGCCAACAGTCCAGCCTCCCCTCCCGGCACCGACCGCGTGACCGAACTGCCCTGACGCCGACGCGTCGGGCAGACATAGAGCGGCACCACCGGCTCCCTCGGTGGTGCCGCCTGCTGGTCCGCCGCACGAGGTCGGCCGACGCGTGCACGCCTCTTGAAGCCCGACAGTCGCACTGCATAGGATCGTTCACAGTCGAATGAATCGTTTCAAACTCCCTCATCACTTCGTCACCCGCATCCGTGCACGCCTGTACGCAACCAAGGGGCCCAGATGACCAAGGGTTGGAACCGCCGCGCCTTCCTCCGCACCTCCGTCGCCGGAGCGGGCGCCTCAGCCGCTCTGGGTTCCGGGGCCGTCGAGACCGCCACCGCGTCTGCGGGGACGGCCTCCGACGCCTCGGGGGCCGGCCGGCTGCGGGTCGAGCGCACGACCGTCGAGTACGCCGAGACACTGCTCGGCACCGAGGTCGAAAAGCCCAGACTGACCTGGGAGTTGGCCGCCGATGGGCGCGGGGCCCGGCAGACCGCGTACCAGGTGAGAGTGGCGCTGAGCGAGAAGGGCCTGCGTCAGGGGCGGCGCACGGTCTGGGACTCCGGGCGGGTCACGTCGGACCGTACGGTCGGGATCGTGTACGACGGCCCGGCTCTCCATCCGCGCACCCGCTACCACTGGCACGTCAGGGTGTGGGACGGCGAGGGCCGGCCGTCGGCGTGGAGCGCGCCCCGCTGGTGGGAGACAACGTTGTCCAAGGATGCCTGGGAGGGGTTCTGGATCGGCGCGGAGGCGGCACCGGAGCCGCCGAAGTTCACCGGTGCGTCCTGGATCTGGTCTCCCGGCTCGACCTCCAACAGCGCGCCCGCCGGGCCCCGTTGGTTCCGCGGCGCGCTGACGCCGGCCGCGGGCGCGGAGATCCGGAAGGCGACGCTGCTCGCCACGGCCGACGACGACTTCACCCTGTATCTCGGTGGCGAGCGGGTGGCGCACCAGCCCGAGCAGACCGACGCCTGGCGGCAGGGCCATCTCGTCGACGTCACCGAGCAGGTGCGGGCCGCCGGGTCCGGGCCGATCGTGGTCGCCGCCCTGGCGACGAACCGCGGCAACGCCTCCGTCAACCCCGGAGGACTGCTCGTACGGCTCATCGTGGAGACCGGATCGGACACGGTCGAACTGGTCACGGGTGAGGGGTGGCGCTCGGCCGAGAGTGAGCAAGAAGGCTGGCAGCGGCCGGAGTTCGACGACAGCGGGTGGCCCGAGGCGGCCGTGCTCGCGGCGTACGGCCAAGGACCGTGGGGCAACGGTGTGTCGATCGCGGCGACCGAACAGGCGGCTCCGCTGCTGCGACGCGAGTTCGCCGTGCCGAAGCCCGTGGCGCGCGCCCGGCTCTACATCAGCGGCCTCGCCTACTACGACGCCGAGATCAACGGCAGACGCGTCGGCCGCCAGGTCCTCGACCCGGGCTTCACCGACTACGACGAGACCGTGCTGTACGCGGTGCACGACGTGACGGACCACCTCCGGCGGGGCACCAACGCGATCGGGGTGACCCTCGGCCGCGGCTTCTTCGGCATGACGACACCGAACGTGTGGAACTGGCACCTTCCTCCGTGGCACGGCGAGCCGCGGCTCCTCGGCCAGTTGGAGGTCGACCACCCGGACGGCTCCCGCACCACGATCGTCACGGACGACCGGTGGCGGATCACCGAGGGCCCGACCCTCTCCAACTCCCTGTACGCGGGCGAGAGTTACGACGCGCGTAAGTCGCCCGGACCGGCCTGGTCCCGCCCCGGATTCGACGACGGCGGCTGGCGGAAGGTCAAGCGCCAGGAGGCCCCGAAGGGCGCCCTGCACGCACAGCCGCACGATCCGATCGAGGTCGTCGACACCGTACGCCCGGTCGCCGTCGAGGAGTTGAGCGAGGGCGTGTACGTCGTCGACATGGGCCGCACGATGGCCGGCTGGACACAGTTGACCGTACGGGCCGGCGCCGGGACGACCGTGCGCATGATCCACGGAGAGAAGCTGAAGTCCGACGGGAGCGTCCACGCCGAGACCGGGCACGTGCCGGGCCGGTTCCAGACCGACGAGTACGTGTGCGCGGGCGGCGGCGCCGACGAGGTGTGGGAGCCCAAGTTCTCGTACAAGGGCTTCCGTTACGTGCAGATCAGCGGGCTGCCCGCGAAGCCGAAGCCGTCTCAGGTGCTGGGCCGGGTCGTCCATACGCGCGTGGCGGAGACGGGTACCTTCGCGTGCTCCGAGCCGTTCTACGAGCGGTTGGAGGCGGCGATGCGGCGCACGGTGCTCAACAACCTGCACGGCATACCGACGGACACACCGATGTACGAGAAGAACGGCTGGACCGGTGACGCGCAGCTCGGCGCGCCGGTGATGACGTACGCCCTCGGCATGCACCGCTTCCTCTCCAAGTGGCTCGGTGACCTGAAGGACAGTCAGAACACCGACGGGCAGCTGCCGGTGATCGTCCCGAGCGGCGGCTGGGGCTACGGCGACCTCGGTCCGTCGCCGGAGTGGACGACGGTGTACCCCTTCCTGCTGCGGGAGATGTACCGCGTCTACGGGGACGAGCGGCTGGCCCGCGACCACTGGGCGCCGCTGACCCGCTACCTGGACTGGGAGATCTCCCGGCTCAAGGACGGGCTCGCGGTGACCGCCCTGGGCGACTATCTGCCGCCGGGGTACGGGGGCAACCCGCCCGAGGACACCCGGCTGACCGCGACGGCGTATCTGCACCGAGCGCTCACGGGCACGGCGGAACTGGCGGATCTGCTGCGCGACGCCGAGGTCGCGGACCGCTATCGCAGGGCCGCCGCCGGGCTCAAGGAGGCGTTCAACACGGCCTTCCTGGGCCCGGACGGCCACTACCGCACGGCGAAGGATCCCGGCTACCGCCAGACCAACAACTGCATTCCGCTCGCCTTCGGGCTGGTCCCGCCGGGCGCCCGGGCCACGGTCGTCGACTCTCTCCTCGCCGACATCAAGCAGCGCGGCAACCATCTCAACACCGGCGCGCTCGGCACGAGTGTGCTGTTGCGGCAGTTGTCGGCGCAGGGCCATCCCGAGGTGGCGCACGCGATCGCCACCCAGCGCACGTACCCGAGTTGGGGCTACTGGTTCGACAACGGCGCCGACACCATGTGGGAGATGTGGCCGCTCGACTCGCGCTCCCGCGACCACTACTTCCAGGGCACGGTCGTGCAGTGGCTGTACGAGAACGTGGCCGGACTGCGTCCCGGAGACGCGGGCTACCGGACCTTCACGGTCCGCCCCGACGGCCGTACGGGCGTGAACTGGGCCCGCACCTCGGTCCGCACGGTGCGTGGCGAGGCCTCGGCGGCATGGTCGGTCGTGGACGGTTCGACACGGCTGTCGGTGCGGGTTCCGGTGGGTTCGACGGCCGAGGTGTACGTGCCCGCGGCGAGCCGCTCGGCCGTGAAGGCGCCGGGCGGGGCGGAATTCGTGCGGGTGGAGCCGGGGTTCGTGGTGTATGAAGTGGCGCACGGCGGCTGGGAGTTCGTGGCCCGGGCCCGAGCCGCCGGGTGACGTGGGACGGCGGCGAGAACGGGGCCGGCGACCGCGGCCGGCCCCGGACCGAGAAGGGCATCAACGTGCAGCTCAACACCCGTACGTGGGGATCCGGCGACAAGAGCGCCGTGCTCGTCCACGGCATCATGTCCGACTCCCGCACCTGGCGGCGGGTCGGACCGGCGCTCGCCGAGCGCGGGTACCGGGTGGTCGCGGTGGATCTGCGCGGGCACGGTGCGTCGCCGCGCGGCGAGTACAGCCCCGCGCTCTTCGCCCGCGACCTCGTGGACACGCTGACCGGGCGCGTGGACGTGGCCATCGGGCACTCCCTGGGCGGGCTCGCGCTCTCGCTGGCCATCGACCGGCTGCGGCCGTGCCGGGCGGTGTACTGCGACCCGGTCTGGGCGACGTCCGCGCCCGACCGGCGGGTGGACGCGGCCGCGTTCGTAGCGGGCAAGCACGCGACGCGGGAGCACATCGCCCGGCTCAACCCCCGCTGGGACGAGGCCGACGTCGACGTCGAACTCGCCACTCTCGCGGACTGGGACCCCGACACGGCCCACTTCCTCGGCGACCGTCCCCTGCTCGGCTTCCTTCCCGCCCAGCCGGTGGTCCCCTCACTGGTCCAACTCGCCGACCCGAGCTTCCTCATCGGCCCCGAGGACGCCGCCCACCTGCGAACAAGCCACTTCGAGGTCCGCACGGTCCCCGGCGCGGGCCACACCATCCACCGGGACGACTTCGACGACTTCATGAAGTCGTTGGAGGGCTGGATCTGACGTACGCGGAGTTGACGTACACGTAAGAGACGTACACGGAGCGGCAGTTGGAGCCACGGCTCCGCCCGTTCTAGGACGCCGTGCGGGATTCCAGGTCGCTGCGGGTGTCGTTGCCGTAGACGCCTGATTCGTCGCCCCGGATGCCGTACCAGAGTTGGAAGCGGGCCACCGCCGCGGTGAGTGTGGCGTCGTAGAGGCCGGTGGCCGTGCCGCCCTCGTAGACGTTCGGGATGCGGAGGAGTCTTTCCTGGAGGTCGCTCACCTCCGGGCCGCTGTCGCCCTCACGGAGGGTGCCTGCGCCGTCGGGGTCGGGAGCGGCGGCGGGCTGGGACGGTGCCGGAGCGGATGACGCGGCCGGGGGCGGCGCCTGTGCCTTGTCGTCGGTGGCGTCGCGGTCCCAGGTGAGCAGAAGGGCCGCGCTGAATCCCGCCAGGGCGGCGGCCACCGCGGCGATGGCGATCGCCGTGCGGCGGAACAGGGACGTACGGCCGTGCGCCGTCGTGCGGGCGACCTGGCGTCCGCGTGTGCCGCCCTGATCGTGGCCTTCGTCGCTGCCGAAGTCGACGATGTACGGCGGCAGTTCCTGGGTGTCGTCCTCCGCCGTCCGAGGCAGTGCGGAGGTGTACTCCCCCGGGACCGCGACGACCTCGTACCCGTCGTCCGGGTCGCGTTCCCTCTCCTGGACCTGCCGCACCAGCTCCGACAGGGCTCCGGACCGGCGCCGGCGCATGACGTGGGTCGGTTCCAGCGCCGACCGGTTCGGTGGCAGTTGTGGGTCGGACGGTGTCGACAACCTGCTCTCCCTCCGGGCGGTACTGAGGAGTGATACGGGTACCCCCGCCCGGAAGTTCAACAGCGGCCCGCCGAGTTGATCGCCCCGGGGTGGACCGACGCCCGGACGAGGCCGGATTCTCGACGGGGCCGCTGCCTGTTGAAGCCGACAGCCGGGTGGGCTCCTTCGCACATCAGTGTCTCGGACCGGTGGAGCCGCATGTCAGTGCGTCGTACCGGTGGGGCCCACCCGGTACCCGTCAGCGGTTCATCAGCGCGAACACGCCCCAGCCCAGGTACTCACGCTGGTGGCGCACGTGGCGTACGGGTCCGGTGGCGAGGTCCTCGCGCATCTCGTCCGCCATCTCGTCGTCGGGATGGGCGTCCAGCCAGCGCCGGGTGTTGAGCCACTGCGCGGCCACGTACCGGTCCCAGCTGTCCTGGTCGGCGAGGACCATCTCCACCACGTCGCAGCCGAGCCGCCCGAAGAGTTCGAGCAGCTCGGGGAGCGGGCGGTAGTCGTCCTTCGTGGTGGCGTGGCAGCCCTCGACGGTGGCCTGGTCCTGGGGCTCGCGCCGCCAGTACGGCTCGCCGATCAGCATGATCCCGCCGGGCGCGAGGCTCCGCCGGAGCAGCTCGACGGTGCCGGCCGCCCCGTCACCGATCCAGGTGGCGCCGAGGCATGCCGCGACGCCGACCGGTTCGTCGGCGACATGGCCGGTCGCGTCCCCGTGCCGGAAGGCGACCCGGTCGGTGACCCCGAGCTCCGTCGCCCGGACATGCGCCGCAGCGAGGAACTCGGTGCTGATGTCCACCCCGGTGCCGGTCACCTGGTGGTCGCGCGCCCAGGTGCACAGCATCTCGCCGCTGCCGCAGGCGAGGTCGAGCACGCTCGTCCCGGGCGCCAGGCCGAGGGCCCGGCCGAGGGTGGCCAGCTTCTCGCTGGTGAACGGGTTGTGAATGCGGTGTCCGCTCTCGCGGATGGTGAAGCTACGTGGAAGATCCACTTCTGGGATTCCTTCGGTCCGAGGAGGTCGTGGTGGCTGAAGTACGCAGCCCGTCGTACGCGGCCGCGCTCGCCAGGACCGTCATCTCCCGCACCTCATTCGGTAGGCACACCATCACTCGGACCGGGCGAGGCTAGATCCGCCCGTCCGGCCCTGTCCAACAGTTTTTTGCCGCGTCGGCAACAAAGGACAGGCAATCAGATGACAATGAAAATGATTGTCGATAGCGTGTGCGTCGGTCACGCCGTCCGCGCCCCGCCATGGGGTGCCCCCGGCGTGCCCGGAACCTCAACCGGCTTGCACGAAAGGGGAGTTGTGGCTCATCTGTTGGTGGTCGAGAGCTGGGTCGGGTCGATGAGCAGACTGCTGCCACGGGCGATCCGGGAGGGCGGGCACGAGTTCACGTTCCTCACCCGCGATCTGCACCACTACCTGCGCTCCGCCCCGGAGGGCACGGCCCACCCCCTGCTCGCGTCCCGAAATGTACTGACCGCCGACACGAACGACGTCGACACCCTCCTGCCGGAGATCGAGCGCCTGCACGGGGCTCTCGGCTTCGACGGAGTGGTCACGTCCTGCGACTACTACCTGCCGACCGTGGCCCGGATCGCCGCCCGGCTGGGGCTCCCCGGCCCCACACCGGAATCGGTGGAGAACGCCTGCCGCAAGGACACGACCCGCCGCGTCCTCGGCGAGGCAGGCGTTCCCGGCCCGCTCTTCGCAGTCTGCGCCGACCGGGCCGAGGCGGAGGAGGCCGCGCGCCGCCTCGGCTTCCCGCTGGTGGTCAAGCCGGTCGACCTGTGCGCGGGCATGCTTGTGCGGCGCGTGGACGACGAGCGCGAGCTGGCGGACGCCTGCCGGGCGATCGCGGACTTCCCGGTGAACGCCCGCGGCCAGGTCCGGGCGCCCGTCCTCCTGCTCGAAGAACTCCTCGACGGGCCCGAGGTCAGCGTGGAGACCGTGTCGTTCGACGGTACGACCCATGTGGTGGGCGTGACCGACAAGAGCGTCGGCGGAGCGCCCGCCTTCATCGAGACGGGCCATATGTTCCCGGCCGTGCTCGCCCCGGCCGACTCGGAGGCCGCCCAGGACACCGCGGTGCAGGCCATCAAGGCACTCGGCCTCGACTCCGTGGTCGCCCACACCGAGATCAAGCTGACCGCCGCCGGTCCGCGTGTCGTCGAGGTGAACCCCCGCCCGGCCGGAAACCGCATCACCGAGCTGATCCGGCACGTCACCGGACTCGACCTGGCCGCGGCCTGCGTCGACGTGGCCCTCGGCCACGCCCCCGACCTGCGGCGGAGCGACACCGGGCTGCGCAGCGCCGCCGTCGGCTTCCTGGTGCCGGACACCGCGGGGACGCTGGAGTCGATCGACGGCTGCGATCAAGTGCGGGGCGCCCAGGATGTGTTGGAGGTCCAACTCGCCGAGCCGGGGCGGGCGGTCAAGGCCGCGGGCAGCAACAACGAGTACCTCGGCCATGTGATGGCGGGTGACGCGGAGGGGCTCGGCGCACGGGCCCGTGTCGAGTCGCTGCTGTCCGGACTGCGGCCGCGGGTGAGCGCCCGATGAGCGCGGCGGTCGGCGCGGGGGCGGCAGTTACGGCCGTCCGGGACAGCACGGCCCCGACCTCGTACGACGGCCTGGTGAGCCGTGTCCTGGCCGGCCGGCTCGGTCCGGACCCCCGCACCCTGCGGATCGCCGTGGCCTTCACCACCAGCCAGGCCGTACGTCACGACGGGCGCCGCGGCGGATACCGCAACGAGGTGCTCAGCCTGCGCCTCGACCGGGCCGTCGGATCTTGTGCGGTCGAACCGGGTGCCCTGTCCGGGGGCGCGGTGGACGACTGTGCCGGCGCGGACGTGGCACTGCTGCTGGAGCATCCGCTGACGCCGGTCAGGGTGGCGGCGCTGGACGCGTATCTGATGCACGTCACCCCCCACACGCCGGAGAACGGGGCACTCCCCCACCCGCTGCCCGCCGGGAGCTCCCTGGAGAAATCCCGTGCACGGGCGAAGGCCGTCGTCGAGTTGCTGGACGTCCGGGCGGGACAGACCGTGCTCGTCGTCGGCGTAGTCAACTCCCTTTTGGAGGAGCTCCGTTCACGTGGTGTCCCGTACATACCGTGCGATCTCAAGGGCGGCCGCACGGAGTGGGGCGAGCCGATCGTGACGCACGCGCTCGCCGAACTCGACCGCTGCGATGCCGTGTTGGCGTCCGGTATGACGCTCGGCAACGGGTCCTTCGAACCCTTGCGGGAGCATGCCCTGCGCGTCGGCAAGCAGTTGGTGATGTTCGCACAGACGGGAAGTGCCGTCCTGCCGCGTTTCCTCGGTGCCGGAGTGAGCGCGGTGTGCGCGGAGCCGTACCCCTTCTTCTGGCTGGACGGCGGTCCCGGCGTCATCCACCGCTACGGACCCGGACACGGAAATGGTCGTGGACACCGGTCCGGCCAGCCGTCCGGACATCGCGACAGCTGTACGGAGGCCACGCTGTGACGACGGCCGCGCTGCGCCCCCTCACCGCCAACCCCGATCTCCTCGCGCTCCTCGGCCGCACACCGCTGGCCCGGGTGACCACCGATCTGCCGTGCCCCCAGCCCGGTTTCTGGGCCAAGCTCGAAGGGCTCGGCGCCGGTGGCATGAAGGCGCGGGCCGCCGTGTCCATGCTGCTCGGGGCCCGGGAGCGGGGTGAACTGCGCCCCGGCGCCCCGGTGGTGGAGTCCACCTCGGGGACGCTCGGGATCGGTCTCGCCTTCGCCGGGCAGGCACTGGGCCATCCCATCGTGCTGGTCGGCGACAGCGAACTGGAGCCGTCCATGCGGCAGTTGCTGCGCACGTACGGGGTAAGCCTCGAACTCGTCGACCGTCCGGCAGCCGTGGGCGGCTGGCAGGCGGCGCGGCTGGCCCGGCTGCGGGAGCTGCTGGCGGTGCTGCCGGACGCGTACTGGCCCGATCAGTACAACAACCCGGACAACATCGCCGGGTACGCGTCTCTCGCCGCCGAACTCGCCACCCAGCTCGACCACTTGGACGTACTGGTGTGCAGTGTCGGCACCGGCGGCCACAGTGCCGGAGTGGTGGGGCCGTTGCGCAGGCACTGGCCGGGGCTGCGTCTGATCGGTGTGGACGCCACCGGCTCCACCATCTTCGGCCAGCCCGCGCGGCCCCGCCTGATGCGCGGCCTCGGGAGCAGCATCCATCCGCGCAATGTGGCGTACGAGGCCTTCGACGAGGTGCACTGGGTCGGCCCGGCCGAGTCTGCGGACGCCTGTCGACGCCTCGCGCGCGGGAGTTTCGTCAGTGGCGGCTGGAGCACCGGCGCGGTGGCGCTGGTCTCGGCATGGGCCGCCCGCGTCCATCCCGGGGCCGTGGTCGCGACCGTCTTCCCCGACGGGCCGCACCGCTACCTCGGCACGGTCTACGACGACGACTTCACGGCCGTCCACGGCCTCGACCCGGCCGGCGCCGCCACCCGGCCCGTCGAGATCCCGCATCCGCATGCCGTCGAGGCCACCGGCTGGGTCCGCTGCACCACGGTCACCGACCCCCTGCACACCCCCTTGGAAGGGAGCCCGTGAAGGCCACCCTGCGCACCGTGCGACTCGCGCTCGCCGAGCCGCTGCGCATATCCCGTTCGACGATGGCCGCCCGCGACGCCGTCTGGCTGACGGTCGAGCACGAGGGCCTGACCGGCCACGGCGAGGCCGTCACCAGCGTCTACTACGGTCTCGACACCGCTGTAATTGAACGGCAGTTGTACGAGGCCGGTCTGGATCTGGGCCGCTTCGGCGACCCCGAGAGCGCGCTGAGGGACCGGCCCGCGGGCCACCGGCCGCCAGCGGTGACCGCGGCCGTCGAGGCAGCTCTGCTCGACCTGTGCGGCAAGCGATCCGGCGTCCCGGTGCACCGGCTGCTCGGCGCGCGGCACGCTCCGAGCGCCCGGACCGCCCGCACCATCGGGATCATCCCCACCGAGCGAGCCGCCGCGCAGGCCCGCTCGCTCGCGGACAGCGGCTTCACCGTCATCAAGGTCAAGGCGGGTGCCCCGGACCCCGAGGACGACCTCGACCGCATACGAGCCATCGCCTCCGCCGCGCCCCGGGCCCGGTTGCTTCTCGACCCCAACGGTGCCTGGACGACCGCCCAGGCCCTGCAACTACTCCCCCACTACGCCGAGTTGGGCGTCGAAGCCGTCGAACAGCCCCTTGCCCCCGGTGATCCGGAGGCCCTGGCGCGGCTCGCCGAGCGTTCACCGCTGCCCCTGATCGCCGACGAGGACACCGTCACGTACGAGGACGTACGCCGTCTCGCGGGCCGGGTGCACGGCGTGAACGTCAAGCTCGCCAAGTGCGGAGGTCCGTACGCGGCGTTGCGGATCGCCGAGCTGATCGAGGGCAGCGGCACCGAGCTGATGCTCGGCTGTCTCACCGCCAGCACGCTCGGCCTGGCGCCCGCCGTGCATCTCGCCGACCGCGCCCGCTGGGCCGACCTCGACGGGCATCTGCTGCTCGCCGACGACCCGTGGACCGGGATCGGGGGCGCCGACGGCGTCGTACGGGCGAACGACCTGCCCGGGCTCGGCGTACGGGAGAGGCGGGTGGGCCGTGAAGACGCTGCATGAGATACGTGGCTTCTCGCCCGCGATCCGGCTGCTGCTGGTCAACCAGCTCGGCGTCAACACCGGTTTCTATCTGCTCATCCCCTATCTGGCCACGCATCTGGGCGAGGACCTGGGCATGTCGGCGGCCGTCGTCGGGATCGTGCTCGGGGTGCGCAACCTCAGTCAGCAGGGGCTGTTCCTCATCGGCGGATCGGCCGCGGACCGGCTCGGGGCGCGCGGCGTGATCATCGCCGGGTGCGCGGTGCGTACGGTCGGCTTCGCGCTGTTCGCTCTGGGGGACGGGCTCGCCGTGCTGCTCGCCGCGTCCGTGCTGAGCGGGCTCGCGGGGGCGCTGTTCAACCCGGCCGTGCGGGCCTATCTCGCGCAGGAGGCCGGTGAGCGCAAGGCCGAGGCGTTCGCGTTGTTCAACGTCTTCGCGACCACCGGCGCGCTGATCGGGCCGCTGCTCGGCAGTGTGCTGCTGCTGTTCGACTTCCGGGCCTCCGCGCTCACGGCAGCCGGGATCTTCGCGGTGCTGACCGTGGCGCAGGCGCTCGTGCTGCCGGCGCGGGCGGTGCCGAAGAGCACGGGGGGTGTGCTCGCGGACTGGCGTGAGGTGGTGGGCAACCGCGCGTTCCTGGCCTTCTCGCTGGCCATGGTCGGCATGTTCACCCTGGAGAACCAGCTGTATCTGCTCCTGCCGGACGGCGCCCGCCGGGCCACCGGCTGGGACGGCGCGGCCGGGCTCGTCTTCCTGGTGGGCACGCTCGCCAATCTCGCCCTGCAGATGCGCCTGACCCGGGCCCTGAAGGACCGCGGCCACCAGGCCATCGGCGCCGGGCTCGCTCTCATGGGCCTCGCCTTCCTGCCGCCGATGCTGGTGTCGGGGGCACCGCCGGAGCTGTGGCACGCCGTGCCCGTCCTCGTCGGCGTCCTGTTCCTCTACATCGGCGTCATGGTCGCCCAGCCCTTCGTGATGGAGCTGATCCCGGGCTTCGGGCGGCCGGAGCTGACCGGCACGTACTTCGGGATCTTCTACATGGTGTCCGGGATCGCGGCGGCCGTGGGCAACACGGTCGTCGGCTGGGCCATGGACACCGGTGACCAGCGGGGAGCCTCCTGGCTGCCATGGGCCTGCTGCCTGGTCTTCGGCCTGGTGTCCGCCGGCGGGGTCACCTGGCTGCGTCGCCTCAAGGCGCTGCCCGAGCGTCCCGTGCCCGTTGGGGCGACGGTATGACGAGCGGCAATCTGCTGACCGACAACCCGGTGCTGTACGAGGCCCGGTTCCCCGATCCCGAGCGGCTGGCCGGGCGTTGGGCCGAGGACTGCCTGCGGCGGTACGCGGCCGGTCCGAGGGTCCTCGACCTGGGCTGCGGCACGGGCCGGGACGCGGCCCAGCTGCACGCGTCCGGGCGGACGGTCGTCGGGGCCGACCTCTCCGAGGCGATGCTGGCGCACGCCCGCAATCGGCACCCCGGCCCGGAGTACGTGCGCGCCGATCTGCGGGACTTCTCGCTCGGAGTCTTCGACTCCGTGGTGTGTCTGGACAGTTCGCTGCTGTACTGCCACACCAATGACGACCTCGACGGCTTCCTCGCCTCCTGTCGCAGGAGCCTGACACCCGGCGGGCTGCTCGTCGCCGAGATGCGCAACGGGGCCTACTTCCTGGGCCGCGACGACCTGTTGAACACACCGAGGGTCAACGCCTTTGCCTGGCGGGGGATTTCGTACCGGTCGACGACGACTCTGTACGTCGACCGCACTGCGCAACTCCTGCGGCGTACGCGCGTATGGACGGCCGACGACGGCTCGGAGCCGGTCGAGCAGCGGTCGGCCTGGCGGCTGCTGTTGCCGCAGGAACTGCGGCACTTCCTGACCTCCCACGGATTCACCGTGCTCGCGCTGCACGACGGTCCGGGGCCGCGTACCGAACCGCCGTGGCAGGAGGGCGACTTGCCCGGGACGTCGACCGAGGCCGACCGGCTGCACGTAGTGGCCCGGCTCGGCGCCTGACCGCACCACGCATCCCTGCCTCACACGCATCCCTGCTTCAGCCGCTTCATCCATCTCACACAGCAAGGACATCGTCATGCGGGAATACCCCGGCCTCCGTCGTAGAGGCTTCCTCGCCGCCGCCTCGGGGGTGGGCGCCCTCGCCCTCGTCGGCTGCGGCAGTTCGGACAACGACTCGGGCTCGGACGCGGGGAGCGCGAACGACGGGAAGCCCCGGCGCGGCGGGCGGCTCCGGGCCGCCTTCGCGGGCGGCGGTGCGAGCGAGACGCTCGATCCGCACCTGGCCAACCTGTTCGCCGACGTGGCCCGTGCCAAAGCCCTCTTCGACAAGCTCGCCGACTACGGCGACGACCTCTCCGCCCAGCCGCGCCTGGCCTCCGGCTGGGAGCCGAACGCGGGCCTGGACCGCTGGAACGTCACCCTGCGCAAGGCGGACTTCCACGACGGGAAGCCCGTCACCGCCGAGGACGTCCTGTTCAGCTACCGCCGTATCGCCGATCCGGAGAAGGCGTTCCGCGCGAAGGCTTCCCTCGAACCCATCGACCTGAAGGCGAGCCGGGCCGTCGACGAGCGGACCGTGGAGTTCGTCCTCAAGCGGCCGACGGCCGAATTCCCCAATGTGCTGGCCGCGTTCGGCGCGTACATCGTGCCCGACGCGACGTCGGACGCCGACTTCGACAAGAAGCCGGTCGGCTCCGGGCCGTTCCGTTTCGTGTCGTTCGCGCCGGGCCGCTCGGCGGTCTTCCGGCGCAACGAGGCCTACTGGGACGGCGCCCCGCACCTCGACGAGCTGGAGTTCGTCGTCGCCAACGAGGAGTCCGCGCGAGTGAACGCACTGCTCGGCGGGCAGGTCGAGTACGCCCACGAGCTCAACCCGACGACCGCGCGCGCCCATGAGGGCAAGGGGCAGATCGAGATCGTACGGCTGCGGAACAGTGCCATGCAGGCCTTCGCCATGAAGACGGACCGGCCGCCCTTCGACGACAAGCGGGTCCGGGAGGCGTTCTTCCTGATCGCCGACCGCCAGGAGCTGATCGACGGCGCGCTGTCCGGGGCGGGCGTGGTCGGCAACGACCTGTTCGGCAAGGGGTACGAGTACTACGCGGACGGCCTGCCGCAGCGCGAGCAGGACCTCGACCGGGCCCGTTCCCTCCTCAAGAAGGCGGGCGCGGAGAAGCTGAAGGTCACGCTGGACACATCGGCGGTCGCGGCCGGGTTCACCGAGGCGGCCGGCATCTTCCGCGACCAGGCCGCCAAGGCCGGTGTCACCGTCGAGGTGAAGATGGGCAGCAAGGACTCCTACTGGGCGGACATCCTCGACTCCGGAACCCTGTGCTGCTACCGCTCGGGGGCCATGCCCATCGAGTCGCACATCTCGCAGCGGCTGCTCACCGACTCCACCACCAACGCCACCAAGTGGCACCACAAGGACTTCGACGCGCTCTACCACCAGGCGCAGTCCACGAAGGACGAGAAGGATCGCGCCGCCGTGTTCGACCGGATGCAACGCCGGCTGTACGCCGAGGGCGGATTCCTGGTGTGGGGGTTCGCCGACTGGATCATCGGAACAGCCCGTACGGTCAAGGGGGTTGAGCGGACCGCGCCCGCGAACTCGCTCGACTGGGCGCGGTTCGACAAGGTCTGGCTGGCGTGAGCGGACTGGGGTCGTGGGCCGCCCGGCGGCTGCTGCTCGGTGGCGCGCAGACCGTGGCCGTGGTGGTGCTGGTCTTCGCGCTCACCGAGGCGCTGCCGGGCGACGCGGCGGTGGCCCTCGCCGGGGACCAGCCGGATCCGGCGCGGATCGCCGCCATCCGCGAAGCGCTGGACCTGGACCGGCCCGCGTACGAACGGCTCGCCGACTGGGCAACGGGCCTGCTGCACGCGGACTTCGGGCACTCGTTGACGTCCGGTCGGCCCGTCTCCTCGTACATCTCCGACGCCTTCGGTCCCACCCTGCTGCTCGCCGGTCTCACGGTCGCGTTACTGGTGCCGGTCGGGGTCGGGCTCGGGGTGCTGGCCGCGAGGTACGAGGGGCGGTTCGTGGACCGGCTGATCAGTTCGGTGACGCTCGGGGTGTACGCGGTACCGGAGTTCGCGTTCGGGGTGCTGCTGGTGACGGTGTTCGCGCTCCGGCTCGACTGGCTGCCGCCGACGGCGGTCGGCTACGGCACGGATCTCCTCGGGCATCCGGCCGCGCTCGTGCTGCCGGTGCTCGTCCTGCTGTCCCGGCCGGTCTGCTCGCTCTCCCGACTGGTGCGCGCCGGGATGATCGACGCGCTCGCCTCGCCGTACGTGGCGCACGCCCGCCGGTACGGGATTCCGGGCGCCCGCGTGCGGTACGCGCACGCGTTGCCGAACGCGATGGCGCCCGCCGCGCAGCAACTCGCCCGCACGGTCGACTGGTTGTTGTGCGGGGTGATCGTCGTGGAGGCGCTGTTCGTGATTCCCGGCCTTGGGACCGTACTGATGAACGCTGTCGCCGAGCGGGATGTGCCGGTGGTGCAGGGGCTCGCCGTGGTCTTCGGAGTGATCACCGTCGTGCTGAACCTGGGGGCCGATCTCGTCGCCCACCGGTTCGCGCCACGGGCGGAGGTGGCCGCGTGAGGAGACGGGAGAAGTGGCTGCCGTCGGGGCGCTTCGCGCTCGGGGCCGCCCTGGTGTGCGTACCGCTGGTCCTCGCCCTGTTCGGGCCGCTGTTCGCGGGTGAACCCGGGCCGCGGGCCACCTCGTTCACGCTCGGCGGCGGGCACTGGCTCGGCACGGACTTCGTGGGGCGTGACGTGTGGTGGCAGGTGCTGTTCGGCGGCCGGCCCGTGGTGGTCGTGGCGCTCGCGGCGACTACGCTGGCCTACCTGGTGGCGCTGCCGGTCGGGCTGATCAGCGCGCTCACCCATCGGACCTGGTTGGAAGAGGTTCTGATGCGGCCGCTGGACGTGCTCCTCGCCGTGCCGTCGCTGCTGATGATCCTGCTGGTCGCGTCCGTGTTCTCGCCCGGCGCGGCCGGTCTCGCCCTGCTGGTCGCGCTCGTCAACATCCCGGACGCGGCACGCATCGTGCGTGCCGCCGCGGCGGATGTGGCCTCGCGTCCGGCGGTGGAGGCGCTGCGGATGCAGGGCGAGTCGTGGTGGCGCATCGCCGTCGGACATGTCGGCCGGTCGATCCTGCGGCCGCTCGCCGCCGACGCGGGGGTGCGGCTGACGGGTGTCCTCTACCTGGTGGCCACGGCCGCTTTCCTGGGCATCGGGGTGGCGCCGGACGCGGCCGACTGGGCGGTGATGGTGGACCGCAACCGTACGGGGCTGTTCGTTCAGCCGTGGGCCGTGGTGGTCCCGGCACTGCTGATCGTGACGCTGACGATGGGATGCAATCTGCTCTTCGACGCGCTGCTGAGCGCCGGCCGGGATGTCACCCCGGAACGGGTTGTCGTTCGTCGTGGCGTCGATGTGCGTGATCGGACGAAGGAGCCACGTCCGTGAGCGAGTTGACCCCGGTCGCGGAGATCGAGGAGCTGACCGTGGAGGTCGGCGGACGGCGCATCGTCGACGAGGTGAGCCTGCGGGTTCTGCCCGGGAGGGTGACTGCGCTGGTGGGTGCGTCCGGCAGCGGGAAGACCACGACAGGGCGTGCGCTGCTCGGAGAGTTCCCGTCGGACGCGCGGGTGACCGGCTCCGTACGGGTGGACGAGGCCCTGGTCGGTTACGTCCCGCAGCATCCGGCGGCGGTGCTCAACCCCGCGCGGCGGGTGGGTGCGCTGCTGTACGACATCGCGCGCGGCCAGGTGCGCGAACTGCCTCGCCGTGCCCGACGGGCCGCGGCACGGGAACACGTCCTGAACGCCTTGGAAATGGCTCAACTCCACGATGGCTCACGGCTGTTGAGACGCTTCCCGCATCAGCTCTCGGGTGGCCAGCAGCAGCGCGTCGTCCTCGCGCAGGCCCTGCTCCTCGGCGCGCGGGTCGTCGTCGCGGACGAGCCCACCACCGGGCAGGACGCGCTGACGAAGCGACGCGTGGTCGACGAACTGGCGGCCGTCGCCGCACGGGGCATCGGCGTCGTCCTGCTCAGCCACGACCTGGAGACCGTACGCGCACTGGCCGACGAGGTGCTCGTCATGCGGGACGGCCGGGTCGTGGAGTCCGGGCCGACGGAACGGGTGTGGCTCGCGCCCTCGCATCCGTGGACGCGTGAACTCCTCGCGGAGCAGCCGACGTTGACGGGCGACGCACCGGCAACGTCGGACTCGTACACCGTGCTGCGGGTCCGCGGTCTCCGCGCCCGGCACCGCGATGTCGAGGTGCTGCACACGCCGGAACTCGCCCTGCGCTCCGGGGAATGCCTCGCCGTCCTCGGCCGCTCGGGCAGCGGAAAGACGACGCTCGCCCGTTGTATGGCCGGACTCCATCGCACGTACGTGGGAGAGGTGCTGCTCGACGGGGTCGCGCTGCCGCGCAGTCTGCGAGACCGTGCGCGTGGTCAACTGGCCGCCGTGCAGTACGTGTTCCAGGACGCGCGTGCCTCCTTCGACGAGCGTCGGCCGGTGCTCGACCAGGTGGCCCGTACGGCGGTTCGGTTGCGTGGGGTGCCCCCTCGGGATGCGCGAGCCGAGGCAGCAGAAGTGCTCAACAATCTTGGTCTGGCTGGGGAGTTGGCGGCCCGCTCCGCTGCCCGGCTCTCCGGTGGCGAGCTCCAACGGGCGGCACTGGCCCGGGCCCTGCTCGCGCGGCCGCGGGTCCTGGTGTGTGACGAGATCACCTCCGGGCTCGACACGGTCACCCGCCGGGGCATCCTCGACCTGCTCGCCGGGCTGCTGCGGAATCGCGACGGGCTGTCTCTCGTACTGATCACCCACGACCTGGACACGGCCCGGCTCGCTTCCAGGATCGCGGTGTTGGACGCCGGGCAGGTGGTCGAGCAGGGGTCGGCCGAGGACATCCTGACGGCGCCCGCGCATCCGTTCACGGTGTCATTGACGGAGAAGCACTCACTGCAGGGGCGATCGCTGGGGAAGCATTAGGTGGAGAAGCGGCGGGGTTCGCTCGCACCGGGCGGTCAGATCCAGCCCTGTTCCCACGCGTGATGCGCGGCGGCGTGGCGTGTGGACGCTCCCAGTTTGGACATGGCGGCGGAGAGGTAGTTGCGGACCGTGCCCGGGGCCAGATGGACCGCCGCGGCGATCTCGACGACCGACGCTCCGGTGCGGGCGGCGCGCAGGACCTCCAGTTCGCGGTCGGTGAGGGGGCAGTCGTCCTCGGTCAGCGCGGAGGCGGCGATGTCGGGGTCGACGTACCGGCGGCCGGCGGCGACATCACGGATGATCTCCGCCAGTCTGGCCGCGGCGGTGGTCTTGGGCACGAAGCCGCGGATGCCGGCTGCGAGCGCGCGGCGCAGCACGGCGGGGCGGGCGTGCCGGGTGACCAGGACGATCTGGGTGGGGAGTTCGGCGCGGATCTCCTCGGCGGCGCGCAGCCCGTCGGTGGGCGGCATCTCCAGATCGAGAACCGCGATGTCGGGGCGGTGCTCGCGCGCCAGCCGTACCGCGTCGGTGGACGTGGACGCCTCGGCGACCACGACGAGGTCCGGCTCCAGTCCGAGCAGTGCGGCCAGCGCGCCTCTGAGGAGGTCCTCGTCGTCGGCGATCAGCAGTCGGATCAACTCGCAGCTCCGTTCCCGGTGTTCCCCGGTTTCACCGGCAGCGCGGCCTCGACCACGAAGCGCTCGCCGTCGCGGTCCCAGGTCAACTCGCCGCCGGCCGCCTGCAATCGCTCCCTGAGTGTGCCCAGTCCGGTGCCGTTGGTACCGGGTGGGTGCTCATCGGCGCCGTCGTTGCTCACTCGCAGCCGGGCGAGGCCGCCGGTGACTCGGCAGTCGACCTCGGCGTGCCGTGCGCTGCTGTGCCGGAGCACGTTGGTGGTGGTCTCCCGCATCACGAGACCCAGGAGATGGCGGGCCGGCTCGGCGAGTTCGGTGACGGCCGTGGCGGGCTCTACGGTCATCCGGGCGTCGATCTCGGCCGCGGCCAGCACCCGGGTCGCGTTGGTGATCTCGTCGTCCAGGCTCGTGCGGCGGTAGCCCTGCACCACGGCCCGGGTGTCGCCGAGGGCGTCGGCGGCCAGCCGACGCACCTCCTTCATCTCCGCGGCGGCACGACCGGGGTCCACCTCGACGAGCCGTGCCGCCAACTCGCTCTTCAGCGCGATCACTTGGAGATGATGGCCCTGGATGTCGTGCAGGTCGGCGGCGAACCGCAGGCGCTCGTCCTTGACCGCCACCTCCGCCTCCAGCCGCCTTGCGTCGTCCAGCCGCCGCGCGGTGTCCCAGGCCCACAGGGGCCCGAGCATCACCCAGACGGTGAACGCGACCAGCCCGGGCGGGAAGAGCGTCGCGTACAGCAGCTTCCCGTCCCCTGCGACCAGGCTGACGACAGCGCCGGGCAGCGACGCGAGGACCACGGCGCAGGCGATGAGCGGCCGTCTGCTGCTCGGTGCGAGGTAGGTCGCGACGATCGCCACCACCATGGCCGGCGCGACCGCCCACAACCCGTAGTTCCGCACGGCCAGCGGACACACCGCGAGCACGGCACCGGCCGCGCACGCGGCGATCAGCCACCCCATGGGCAGCCTGCCGGGGCGCGTCCCGGCCACCGGCAGCAGCGCGAGCCGCCTGCCGAGCAGCACCACGCTGGCCAGCACCGCGACCACCAGGGCGACGGCGGCCGGGCCCCGGGCCCACACCTCGACGTCCTCGTCGAGGATCCACTCCCCGACGAAGAGGAGCTGCACACACCCGGCTGTGCCCGGCACGGTCAGCCACGTGTAGCGGCGGAAGCTCGTCAGCCCCGCGCCACGATCGTTCGCCCCGTCCCCCATCCGGCCATTGTCCCCGAAGCCGGCCGATCGGGAGCAGTTGCCGTGCGGCCGGTCCCGGCATGACAGATGTCATCCGAGGACGTGACAACTCCACGCGGCCGCATGCGGGTTCGGCACTACGCGCGATTCTCGCCCGGTCGCAGTCTGGAGACGTCCGCAACACCCACCCGGTACGGAAAGAGAGCCCGTCATGCAGATCCGGCCGAAGCAGCGGCAGACGCGGCACACTCAGGGCGCCGTACCGGTCGGTTCCGGGCGCATGCCGGTCGAGCGACACGGCGGCAAGCGGCACTTCGCGCGCCACTACCTGGAGATGGTGGTCGCGATGGTCGTCGGGATGCTGGTACTCGGCGCGGTGACCCGGGGCGTCCTGGCACTCGCCGGAACCGAGCTCTCCGCGAGTCGCCATCCCGAACTGGCCTCGCTGGAGATGGCGTTCGACATGTCCGTCGGCATGGCCTTCTGGATGCGCAGGCGCGGCCACGGCTGGGCGAGCACGCTGGAGATGTGCGGTGCGATGTTCGCGCCGGCGCTCGCACTGTTCCCGCTGCTCTGGCTCGACGTCGTCGGCGCCGATTCGATGATCGCCCTGGAACACCTCGTGATGCTCCCGCTGATGTTCTTCGTCATGCTCCGCCGCCGAGGCGAGTACGGCTGCTGACCGAATCCCCGCCCGTACAACTACCGCTTCACACCCTGGAGTTGCCATGGCTGCCACACACGCCACCACGGTTCCGCACGCGACCACCGACGCCCCGACATCCAGCCAGGTATCCGGCCCGGCATCCGACCCGGCATCCGGCCCTGCTTCGAACGGGCGACGCCCCGTCGAGATGCTCCGGCGACGCTGGCCGACAGCCCTGGCCGTCGCGCTCGTGATCCTGACGACGGCCGATGGTTCGGGTGAACGCGCCGACACCGTCGGCGCGTTCGGGGACGCCCTGCCTCTGCTCCCGCTGCTGTACGTGATCATCCATCAAGTCGGCAACCCACGGGTGACCTGGCCCGTGCTCGGCGCCGGTGTGGCCGTCATGGTCGCTCTCCGGGCGCAGGACGTGGTCTCGCAGCCCGTCGCACTGGTCGCCATCGCGCTGGCGGTCCTGGTCTGGGGTGCCGTCCGCGGAACACCGCTCGGACGGGCCGCCTTCGGGGTCCAGGCGGCGGGGGCGTTCGTGTTCGGTGCGCTCGCGCTGGTCGGGCTCGCGGTCGATCCGGACCTCGGCCGCTACCTCGTGGCGGCAGGCTGGTTCTTCCACGGCGTCTGGGACTTCGTCCATCTCAAGCTCGACAAGGTCGTCGCCCGGTCGTTCGCAGAGTGGTGCGGAGTGGTGGATGTCCTGATCGCCGTCCACCTGCTCTTCCTGGTGTGATCGCTCGCCATTCCGCTCCTGCCGCTCCTGCCGTCCCTCCCACGAAATGGGCGAACGTCATGAGCGGCAGCCCATTGGCGAACCGGCCGGGGCCTGGAAACCACGTGGCCGTCGCGCGTACCGTGCCGCTATCGTTCGGTCTCCTGACCAGCCGTTTCGGCGGATTCCCACGTTCGGAGAGCAGCGCTCATGACCAGTCGGCACGCGACGACGACCCTCTGGCGCCCGGTCGGCCCCAAGGAGCTGGATCTGGTCCGGGAACTGGACTGGCGCGCCTGGCCGCCCCGTCTCCCCGAGCAGCCGATCTTCTACCCGGTCCTCAACGAGGACTACGCGATCAGGATCGCGCGGGACTGGAACGTGAAGCACGACGGCGCCGGTTTCGTCACGCGATTCGAGGTCGAGTCGGATTTCCTGCGCCGGTATCCCGTCCAGCAGGCCGGCGGGCGCACGATCCTCGAACTCTGGGTTCCGGCCGAAGAGCTCGACGACCTCAACGCCCACATCGTGGGAAAGATCGACCTCGTCCACGAGTTTCGCTGAGAGACGCGGGGAAGACACAGGAGGCGGCACGGGAGGCGGCGTACGCCTTCCGGCCGTTCGCGCGGAGGACGATCCGCTGCGCTCGGCCTTTACGTCTGGCACTTGGCCGGATCCCGTACGACAGCGGGGGCGGCGGCTCTACGTTGTGTGGTGAGACTTGCGATGGCGTGTGCTGAGGAGGCTGTTCAGTGACTCACGATTCGTCCGCACCCGCGGGCCCGTGGTCGAAGATCGACACATCGGTGCCGCATTCGGCCCGGATCTGGAACTACTGGCTGGGCGGGAAGGACAACTACCCCGTCGACCACCAAGTGGGCGACGCGTTCCGTGAGTTCTTCCCGGGCATCGAGGAACTCGCCCGGGGTTCCCGGGCGTTCCTCGGCCGGGCCGTGCGCCATCTGGCGGGCGAAGAGGGTGTCCGGCAGTTCCTGGACATCGGTACCGGACTGCCCACCGTGGACAACACGCATCAGATAGCCCAGCGTGTGGCCCCTGAGGCATGCATCGTCTACGTCGACAACGACCCGCTGGTGCTCGCGCACGCCCGGGCGCTGCTGACCAGCACCCCGCAAGGGGTGACCGACTACATCGACGCGGATCTGCACGATCCCGAGGCGATCCTGCGGCAGGCGGCCACGACGCTGGATCTGACCCAGCCGGTGGCACTCACCCTGATGCAGGTCAGCGGGCACATCGCCGACTACGACGAGGCACGGTCCATCGTGACCCGGCTGATGGAGGCCCTGCCGTCCGGCAGCTTCCTGGCGTTCAACGACAGCGTGGACACCCACAAGGCCAACGCCGAGGCCACCCGGCGCTACAACGAGAGCGGCGCGGCCCCGTACTTCCTCCGCAGCCCGGAACAACTGGCCGGATTCTTCGAGGGTCTGGAGCTGCTGGAGCCCGGCGTGGTCCCGCTCGCGGAGTGGCGGCCCGACCCCGGCGCCGCGGCGATCCCGTCCGAGGTGATCGCCCTCGGCGGCGTCGGCCGCAAGCCGTAAGGTCCCCCGGGCCCCAGGCCCGCCATGGCTCAGTCTTTGCCCGGACCAGAGGATCCTCTGACCGGGCAAAGCCGTACTCCCCGGCATCCGCACCGCTCACCGCGGTGCGAAAGCAGCGCCCCTGGAGCACTCCACTCCGGGGGCGGATGTCCTGGGCCAGGAGGAGCCATGCGTATGTCCCGGAACGTGGCGGGAACAGTCTTCGTCGTCGGCAGCCTGACGTTGACCCTCGCCGCGCTCGCGTATCCCGCGATGCTCGGGGTGCAGAACGCGTCGAGTTCCCCGTCGCGCATCATCGCCCGCACCCCGACCGGCCCGCTCACGGAGGCGGACCGCGACTTCGTCGTCAAGGTGCGTGCCGCCGGGCTGTGGGAGTTCCCCTCCGGCGAGCTGGCTCTGACGAAGGGCACGACCCAGCCCGTCAGAACGGCGGGCGAGCACCTGATCTCGGGCCACGCCGCACTCGACGCCGAGTGCCGGCTGATCGCTCCCCGGCTGGGGATCACCCTGCCCAACCAGGCGTCCCCGCAGCAGCAGGGGTTCGTGGCGACCCTCACCGCGGACCATGGCAAGCAGTTCGACACGGACCTCGCCAACATCCTGCGGGTGACGCACGGCCAGATCTTCCCGACCGTCGCGAAGATCCGTGCCACCACCGAGAACAGCCTGGTCCGTGAACTGGCCGACCAGGCCAACGACACCGTCCTGGACCACATATCCGTCCTGGAGAAGACCGGGCTGGTCAACTTCGACTCGGTCCTCTTCCAGGAGACGACCCCTCCGAAGCTGCCCTCCGGCGATGTCACGCCGCCCGCGCCCCAGCCAGGAGCGCCGGTCGTCGCTCTCACTCCGCAGGCGGGCGCCTCCCAGACACCGACGCCGTCACCGACGGTGCGGTAGGCCTCCGGCGCGGCATGGGACACCACCCGGCAGGCCCGCGCACCCGCCATCGGACGGGTGCGCGTCTGGCGTCGGCGGCCGCGGCCCCGCAGGCCGTCCCGCGCGGCTCACCGCACGCCCGTGCCGATCACCGCACGACCGTGCCGTACATCTCGCCGAGTGGATCCGCGATCAGCTCGACGCGGGTGCCGTCGGGGTCGCGGAAGTAGACCGAAGTGCCGCTCTCCTCCTGGTAGTCCACCCCGGCCGCGTCGAGCCGGTCGCGCAGACGGGTCCAGGCCGCCGGTTCGACGGAGATGGCCAGGTGGTGGAGACCGCCGAGGACTTCCGCGTACGGTCCGAGGTCGAGGCCCGGGAAGTCGAAGAAGGCGAGCAGGTTGCCGTGACCGATGTCGAAGAAGAAGTGGGTCGAGCCCTTGTAGTCGCGGTTCTCGAACATCTCCGTGAGCGGGAACTCCAGAAGTTCCTGGTAGAAGCGCACCGTCCGCTCGACGTCGCCGGAGAGCAGCGCGACATGGTGCACGCCACGGGCCGAACTGGGCCGCCTGTCCGGGACCAGACAGGCGTCCCGGATCCGTGCCCTCTCGGTCTCGATCGCCGTCAGGTCCAAGGGGTTCTCCTGGCTCGACACGTGTGCGAACGCTCCTCACACAATGGAATGGGACGCCGGCCGCGACGGCCGGGGCCGGCGCTTCACCGGCATCGCGAAAGCGGTTTGCCGTTCAACCACCGGTCACTCTAGGCATCCCCCCGGTCCGGTCAAGGGCCACGGAGCCGGACGAACGGAGTCACATCATGGATCTGCTTCCCTTCAGCGCCGCGTACGCGACGACCGTGGCGACCTGGCCGCTCTCCGCCACAGAGGTCGCGATGTGGTGCGGGCGGGGGGATTTCCCCATGCCCGGAGAGACCGTCGCGGCATGGCAGCAGGACACGGACGTGACGGCTCACCTGCTTGTCGAGGACGAACAACCCCTCGCGTACGGGGAGTTGTGGTTCGACGCCGAGGAGGATGAGGTGGAGCTGGCCCGGATCATCGTGGCACCCGAGGCCCGCGGTCGTGGCCTCGGGCGCGAACTGGTCCGGGGCCTGCTCGGCGAGGCCCGTGGCTCCGGGCACTCGGACGTGTTCATGCGGGTGCACCCGGATAACGACCGGGCCCTGCGCTGCTACCAGGGAGCCGACTTCGTCCGCGTCGGCCCGGAACTGGCCGAGGCCTGGAACGCCGTACAGCCCGTCGACTACGTCTGGCTACGGAACCAGTGAGACCCGGATGCCGAGCGTCCCGTTCTTCCCGCGGCGCAGTCGGCTGCCGAGCAGGACAAGGCGGCCGTTGATGCCGTATTTGCGGGCGATCAGACGGCGGTAGTGGTCGGTGACGTCCTGGTCGCAGACCTCGGCGGTGGCCGGGCGCTGCTCGCCGGTCGGGTTGCCGCGGACGTCGCAGGGGCCGACCAGGACGTCGGCGCGGTTGCGGATCCGCTTCACCTTCCACGAGTCCGCGACGGTCCAGACGCCGAGCGTGTCGCCGTCACGGACCACCCACACCGGGGTCGCGACCGGCGTGCCGTTCTTCCGATAGCTGGTCACCAGCAGGTACTTACCGGCACCGAGCCGCTCCAGCGCTGCGTTGTCCACGCGGTGAGTGTAGGCGGCGGGCGGGCCCGGCGGGAGCCCGGGTCGGGGGGAGTCCGGCCCGGCGGAATCCTGGGCCGGACGCGCGATCTCTGACGGCTCGTCAGTGATGCGCCGGGCTTTCGGGCGCGGGATGTGAAAAAGAGTCAGACAAAGCGTCGATTTGTACGACAATCATCCCGTTCGGAGGACCTCGCATGCCCGCCTCGCCGCTCCCCCGCACCGGCCGCACCAACCCCACTTTCCGCACCGCCCGCACGGGAGCCGCCGCGCTCACGGCGCTCATCCTCGCCGGAACCGCCCTCCTCGGAGCCCCGGCCGCCTTCGCCGCACCCGGCGACAACGGCGACGTCAAGATCCACGCGGACACAACACCCGACGCCGACCAGCGCAACAACCCGAAGGTCTGCCAGTTCTACCTCGCCGCCTTCAACTTCGACCGCGGGCAGGGCGTCACCTGGATCATCGAGCCCCAGCCGGCGAAGCGGGGAAGCGCCACGCTCACCGGCACCCTCGCGCTGCCCACCGGCACCGGCCGGACAACCGGCCTGCTGGCTCTGCCTGACGGCCAGTACAAGCTCACCTGGCAGATCGTGGACGGCAAGGGCGCGGGCAAGCACAAGGTGTTCAAGGTCGACTGCAAGAAGACCCCGCCCTCCGACGACAACGACCTGGCACCCGGAGGACCCAACGGCGGCGTACCCGCGGGCGGCGGCGGTCTCGCCGAGCCACCGAGTGTGTCTGCGGTCGGCGCCGCGGCGGCCGTGGGCCTGGTCGGCGTGTCGGGCTTCGTCTACTTCCGGATGCTGCGCCGCCGGCCCGATGGCGCCGCGTAGGCGCGCGCCCAGGCCCTGGCACCGGACGCGCACCTACCGGCTGACGAGGACGGCCGTGCTGGCGTTCTCGCTGGTGATGGGCGGCCTCTGGTGGGCCGAGGACGACGGCCGGCCCCCGGATCCGGCCGCCGCACCCGCCCCGGCCCCGGCCCCCGGGGACGCCAAGGCGTCCCCGGGTTCCGCCGCCCGGGGTCCCTCCGCCGCCGCGACACCCGAGCCCGGGCGCGGCCGCGTCCGTGTGCCGCCTCCCGTCCGCCGCGCCGGCCCGGCGCCCCGGCCGCTCCCGCGGTCCAGGGCGACGGTGCTGAGGATCCCGTATCTCGGTCTGGAGGCACCGGTCGTCGGACTGCACCTGGACCGGAAGCGGCAGCTCACCACTCCGTCGATGGACAGCCCCGAACTGGTCGGCTGGTACGAGGGCGGACCCTCACCCGGAGAGACGGGCACCGCCGTGGTGGTCGGCCACCTCGACACCGCCACCGGGCCCGCCGTCTTCGTCGGCCTGAGCGGACTGACACCCGGCCGGCTCGTCGAGGCCCGGCGCGCCGACGGCCGCACGGCTGTCTACACGGTGGACGCCGTCCGCACGTACGACAAGGAGCAGTTCCCGAGCCAGGGGGTGTACGGCACCCGAAAGCGCCCCGAGCTGCAGCTGATCACCTGCGGCGGGGCGTACGACCGGAGGGCCGGCTACCGGAGCAATGTCGTCGTCTTCGCGCATCTGACAGGGACGCGCGAGCCGGATCGCCCCGCCTGAATCTCCGGCCGAGTCTCCGGCTCGACACCGACGGTCGACCCCCGCAGAGCCTGTGAAGATCACTTTTCGCCGTCCGCCCCCATGGTCCGAACCTCCGTGCAAGACTCCGACGATGACCTCGGAGACGATCAACGCGACGGCAGCGGGCACGTGGCGGCTCGGCGACCTCACCGTCAACCGGCTGGGTTTCGGGACCATGCGGCTGACCGGGAGCGGCGCCTTCCACCAGGGCACGCCGAGCGACCGCGACCGGTCGCTCGGGGTGCTCCGCCGCGCGGTGGAACTGGGCGTCGACCACATCGACACCGCCGCCTTCTACTTCTCGTCCCTGCGCTCGGCCAACGAGCTGGTCAACTCGGCGCTGGCCCCGTATCCGGACGACCTGGTCATCGTCACCAAGGTCGGGCCGGGGCGGGATCCGTCGGGCGAGTGGCTGCCCTGGGCCAGGCCCGAGCAGTTGCGCGGGCAGGTGGAGGAGAACCTGCGCCAGCTCGGCCGCGACCACCTCGACGTGGTCAACCTCCGGACGCACGGGCGCCATTCGATCGCCGAGCACTTCGGCGCACTGGCCGCACTGCGCGAGGCCGGGCTCGTCCGCCACCTCGGTGTGTCGGACGTCGACCCGGATCAGCTCGCCGAGGCACAGGCCATTGCCCCAGTGGTCTGCGTCCAGAACCGGTACGCCCTCGACACCCGTAGCGAGGTCGGCGACGACGTCCTGCGGATCTGCGGTGAACAGGGCATCGCCTTCGTGCCGTTCTTCGCGATAGCCGGCGAGGGCGGCAGGAAGGGCGCCGACGGTACCCACGAAGCCGAGGTCCTCGACATCGCCCGGGCCCACGGCGCGAGCCCCGCGCAGATCCGGCTGGCCTGGACACTGCATCGCGGCCCGCACGTCCTGGCCATCCCGGGCACCGGCGATCCTGACCACCTCGTGGAGAACGTGGCCGCGGGCGCGATCAGCCTGTCGGACGACGAACTCGCCCGGCTCGCCTGAGGGTTGGGGATCTCTTCGACATGGGGGACAGCACACTCTGGGTGGCCGCGCTGACGGCCGGGACCGCCGTGCTCGCGAGCTGGGTGACCAGCCGCGGCACCTACCGGGCCGCCCGCATCCAGGCGGACGCCGCCGCCGCGACCGTACAGGCGGACCGGCTCCGGGCGACCCGCCGCTCGGCGTACGTCGACGTCATCGAGCAGGCCCAGCGCATGGGCGACCTCTACTGGAAGGTCACCGACGCCGATCGGGTCCAGGACCCGGACGAGCGGCTCGCCGCCCTCAGGGATCTGCGGATACGGCTTCAGGGCGAGTACGCCGTGCTGCGTCAGCGGGTCTGGGTGGTGGACCTGGAAGGGCCCGCTGAGGTTGCCGCGGCCGCGGACCGGCTCCGCCTCGCGACCGGCGACAACTGGCGGGCGCTCCGCGCGATGATCGAGGGCGAGGAGGGGGCAGGACAGCGGTTCGACGACTGCTACCGCCCGTTCTGGGAGTCGGTCGTGACCTTCGTCGGCCTCGCCCGCACCGCCCTGCACGAGACACGTACGTAGAACGGCCGTCATTGGTCGCGCCGCTGCACCGAGATCACGGCGACAGCGGCAGTGGCCAGGGCCCAGAGCGCGTAGACGGTCCAGGCGCCGGTGAGCGTCCACGGGTACGCGACCGCCTGCTGGTCGACGTCGACCAGACGGATCCACGCGCCGGTCGGCAGGGCGTGGTCGACGAGGGCCGCCCAGTGGCGGTCAGCGCTGAAGACCAGGGGCAGCAGCAGAAGAATCACCACATTGGCGGTCATGGTGGCCGCGCTGTGCCTGATCAGGGTGCCGAGGGCCATACCGACGAGCGCGGACACCGGCGCGAGGAGCGCCGACGCCACGACGACGCGCAGCGCGCCGGGATGGTCGATCGGGACACCGATGTGCCGGCCGGACAGGACGGCCTGAGTCAGGCCGAACGAGGCCGCCGCGACGACCGCGCCGAACACGGTCGTGACGGCGGTGACCACACACACCTTCGCCGCCATCACCGAACGCCGGGCCGGGACAGCCGTGAACGTCGTGCGGATCATCCCGGTCCTGTACTCGCCCACGATCGCCGTGGCGCCGACGGCGCTGAGGGCGAGCATGAGGACCATGGCGGCGTTCGCGGTGAAGGCGATCGACAGCGGGATCCCGTCCCGGACGAAGTCGGCCCGGGAACGCGCGTCCTGCGCCGTCCAGTAGCGGTACGTGTCCCAGGCGGTTCCCACGTTGAACCCGATGACCGCCAGGGCCCCGATCACGAACGCCCAGGTGTTGGAGCGCAGCGACCACAGCTTGATCCACTCAGCGGCGACGAGGTCGCCGAAGCGGGCGCGGGGTTCGGTGACTTGAGCAGGATCGACCGTGGCCATGGCTGTGACCGTGGCCTTGTCGGTGATGGTCATCGGGCTTCTCCCGCGAGGTATTCGACGCTGTCGGCGGTCAGTTCCATGAAGGCCTCCTCCAAGGAGGCGGTCCGGGTGGTGAGTTCGCGCAGCAACACCCGGTTCCGGAGCGCGAGTTCACCGATCCGGTCCGCGTCCATGCCGGTCACCGTCAGCGAGTCGGCGTCCCGACTCACCTCCGCTCCCGCCCCGGTGAGCAGCGCCGTCAGCACCGCGGGGTCCGGCGTCCGTACGGTCACGGTCGGACGGGTGCCGCGGGCCGCGAACTCCGTCAGTCTCTCGGCGGCGATGAGCGTGCCACGGCCGATGACGACGAGCTGGTCGGCGGTGTTCTCCATCTCGGACATCAGATGGCTGGAGACCAGCACGGTGCGGCCCTCGGCGGCCAGCCGGTGGAACAGGCCGCGGAGCCACTTCACCCCCTCCGGGTCCAGCCCGTTGAGGGGCTCGTCGAAGAGCAGCACGGGCGGGTCGCCGAGCAGCGCGGCCGCGATGCCCAGCCGCTGTTTCATCCCGAGCGAGAACCCGCCGATCCGGCGCCGCCGCGCGCCCGCCAGACCGACCTCCTCCAGCACCTCGTCCACCCGGCGGCGCGGGATGCGGTTGGAGCGGGCCAGCACGGTCAGATGCGCCAGGGCACTGCGGCCGCCGTGCACCTCGTGGGCGTCGAGCAGCGCGCCGACGTGGCGCAGACCGCGTGGGCGGTCGCGGAAGCGGCGGCCGTCAATGGTGACGGATCCGCCGGTGGGGTCGTTCAGGCCGAGTACGAGTCGCAGAGTGGTGCTCTTCCCGGCGCCGTTCGGGCCGAGGAACCCGGTGACGTGTCCGGGCCGCACCGTGAAACTCAGGTGGTCGACGGCCGTGGTGCCGCCGTATCGCTTCGTCAGTTCGTTGACTTCGATCACGGGTCCAACGGTCCCCGGGAGCACGGCGGTTCGGCATCGGACCGGCGCCGACAATCGCGCCCGGCGGGTGTCGACCACGGGTGTACACCCACGGTCCGATGCCCTGCCCGGATCGCCTCGTTACGATCGGCGTATGGCCGCCACACCACGACTTCCGCCGCTCAAACGCATACCGCCGGGCGTCTGGACGGCGGTGATCTGGTGTGCGGGTCTGGCGCTCACCATGCTCATGCGTTTCCGGTTGCCCGGCCAGGAGGAGGCCGACGCCTATCGCACCGCGCTGCTCAGCAGTGCCAAGTGGGAGGGCTGGACGCTTCTCGCGCTGGGTACCGCCCTGACGCTGGGCGGCTGCGTCCTGATGCAGCGTCGCCCGCTGTGGACCCTCTCCCTGATGCTCGCCGGTTCCATCTCCGCGACGAGTGCGCTGAGCGTCGGCGCGATCCCGTTGCTGCAGTTCCTGGCCGTCGATCTCACGCTGTACTTCATCGCGGCGGTCCGGACACGCAGGACCGGGATCGTGGCCATCTCCATGGCACTCTGCACTCTGGCCGGGTACCTGGCCGTCCGGGTACTGAGCGGATGGGCCATCGGAACCACGACCGAGCTGATCGTGGCCCTCACCACCGTGATCGCCTGGCTCATCGGCGACTCGATGCACCAGTCCCGGGTCCACGCCGAGCAGGTACGCAGCCAGGCCGCCGCCCAGGCCGTCACCGCCGAACGGCTGCGGATCGCGAGGGAGTTGCACGACATGGTGGCCCACACGATCGGCATCGTCGCCCTCCAGGCCGGTGCCGCACGCCGGGTCATCGACACCCAGCCCGACCTGGCGCGGGAGGCGCTCGGCGAGGTGGAGAACGCCAGCCGCGAGACGCTGTCCGGCCTGCGCCGGATGCTCGGTGTACTCCGCCGGGCCGAACCGGGCCAGGCCCCCGAGGCGACTCCGCTCGATTCCTCCCCCGCCCCCGGTCTGGCCGACATCGACCGTCTCGCCGAGCGGACGACGGCCGCGGGCGTCCGGGTCGAGGTCCGCTGGCGGGGCGAACGGCACACACTGCCCCCGGAGATCGGCATGTCCGCGTACCGGATCGTGCAGGAGGCCGTCACCAATGTCGTACGCCATGCCGGCACCGGCTCCTGCCAGGTGACCGTCGACTGTCGGGACGAGGAGCTGGCCATCGAGGTCGTCGACAGCGGGAACGGCCCCGGGCGCGCCGCGGCCACCGGCTACGGGCTGCTCGGCATGCGCGAGCGGGTCGGCCTGCTGCACGGGGAGTTCTCGGCCGCGCCGCGCCCCGAGGGCGGATTCCGGGTGGCGGCGCGGCTGCCCGTACCGGCGGGTGTGCGATGACGGTCCGGATCGTCCTGGCCGACGACCAGCCCCTCGTCCGCGCGGCCCTTCGCATGGTGATCGGCGAGGCCCCCGGCCTGGAGGTCGTCGGCGAGGCGGGCACCGGAGCCGAAGCGGTCGAGCTGGCCGGGACGGAGCACCCCGACGTCGTCGTGATGGACATCCGCATGCCCGGCATGGACGGCATCGAGGCCACCCGGCTGATCACAGAGGGCTCCGGCGGGGCCCAGGTCATCATGCTGACGACCTTCGACGATGACGACTATCTGTACGGGGCGCTGCGCGCGGGCGCGGCCGGGTTCCTCGTCAAGGACATGGCCCTGGACGACATCCTCGACTCGATCCGGGTCGTCGCCACGGGGGACGGGCTGCTCGCGCCGAGTGTGACACGCCGTCTCATCAGGGAGTTCGCGGAGCGTCCCGTGTCCGCCGCGCCCGCGCCGCGCACGGCCCTGGGCATCACCGACCGCGAACGCGAGGTGCTGACCCTCATCGGAAACGGGCTGTCCAACACCGAGATCGCCGCGCGGCTGTCCATCAGTGTCGCCACCGCGAAGACGTACGTGACCCGGCTGCTCGCCAAGCTGGACGCCCGGGACCGGGTGCGGCTCGTCATCATCGCGTACGAGGCGGGGCTGGTCGCGTCTACGCGTTGAGGGATCGCAGCCAAGTGGTCAGCAGCCGGTTGACCTCATCGGGGCGTTCCTGCTGCACCCAGTGGCCGCAGCCCTCGACGAGGTGCGAGGAGACCAGGCCGGGGAGCGTGGTGGGGAACGCCTCGATTGCACTGGCCAACCAGGCGATGGAAGCGTCGAGTCGGCCCGCGACGAAGAGCGACGGCTGGGTGATCGGGGCACCGTCCCACTCCGCGAGGTCCTCCCAGTCCTGGTCCATGTTGCGGTAGCGGTTGAGCGCGCCGCTGAATCCGGTGCGCTCGAACTCGCCTACGCAGAAGTCGAGTTCCTCGTCCGAGAGCCACGACGGCCGGTCCTTCACGAACCGGTCGGAGAGCTTGCCGCCCGCCGGGACGAAGAAGACCGCGCCTTCTCCCTGCTCCGGCATGGTGTCGGCCGACAGCGAGGCGTAGAAGCCCGTCAGCCACGCCCGTACGTCCGGCTCGATCTCCGACTCCGCCCTGCCGGGCTCCTGGAAGTAGCGGACGTAGAACTCCTCGTCCCCGCCGATCATGGCGAAGGCGTCGGTCGGGCGGATCCCGCCCCGTGGCGCGTACGGCACGCCGAGCAGTCCCACCGCGGTGAAGACATCGGGCCTGAGCAGCGCGGAGTCGGCGGCGATGGTCGAGCCCCAGTCGTGGCCGACGATCACGGCGGTCTCCTCGCCGAGGGCGCGGACGACGGCGACGTTGTCCTCGACGTACGCCCCGATGCGGTACGCCTCCGCGGCGCCCGGCACCGACGAGCGCCCGTAGCCGCGTACGTCGATGGCGACGGCACGGTAGCCCGCCTCGGCGAGTGCGGGGAGCTGGTGGCGCCACGAGTACCAGAGCTCGGGAAAGCCGTGGACCAGCAGGACAAGGGGGCCGGTGCCCTGTTCCACGAGATGGATACGGCCACCGGGGACGTCCACCAGTCGATGCTGGGCGCCCGCCGGGGTGAACGGGTCTGCGGCCTGCGACATGGGTCCTCCTCGAACTGGGATGTACTGCTGCCGATCATCGCGCCGGTCCCGAGCCGGTGCGAGAGACGTTGCTGTTTCGGCAACAACGCACCGAGGGGTACACCACCCCAGTGGATGGGCCCCTCCGGCGGAGCGGCCGGAGCTACAGGCGAGTTCTGGCCGACTCCGAACACTCGGCCGGGCCGCTGAACCAGACCGAAGGGCGGCACGTACTGAAGGAGGGCGTTCACCTCACGGGAGCACCCACAGAAGTGACGCTGGGTCAGGACAGTCGCACGGGAGCCGTGGATGAGGCATGCACGACGGAACGTTCAGCGGATCGCACGGTTCGCCGCAATCGGCGGATTGGTGTGTGGGGGGCTGATGGTCTCGCATGCCGTGGCGAGCGAGACGTCGGACGATCCGAAGGCTCCGAACGCCGAGATGCTGGCCGCCCGGACCGGCCAGGAACTGGTCGCCGATCTGGGCACGTCGCGTACGGCGGGCAGTTGGATCGACGCGAAGGGACGCCCGGTCGTCGCGGTGACCGACGAGGAGGCGGCGGCCGACGTCCGTGGCGCGGGTGCCGTCCCCAAGGTGGTCCGCTACGCCATGAAGGATCTGCGCTCCGCCACCGACACCCTCAAGGACGCGCCCAAGGTGGCCGGCACCTCGTGGGCGATGGACTACGCCTCCAACCAGGTGGTGGTCCGCGCCGACACCACCGTCTCGGCCGACGAGTGGGACCGGCTGGCCAAGGTCGCCGAGAGCCTCGGCAAGTCCGTGCGGATGGAGCGTATCGAGGGCACGTTCACCCCGCGGGTGAACGGCGCCTCGCCGCTCTTCGCCAGCGCCGGACGCTGTTCGGCGGGCTTCAACGTGACCAACGGACAGGCCAACTTCATTCTCACGGCCGGGCACTGCGGCCCGGTGGGCACGACGTGGTTCTCGGACCAGCAGGGCAGTCAGCAGGTCGGCGCGACCGTGTCCGGCTCGTTCCCCGGCGGTGACTTCTCGCTCGTGCAGTACAGCCCCGGCGTGGATCTCAGCGGCGCCGACCTCGTGGCCGTCGGCGACGGCCAGGGCATACGGATCATCGGATCGGCCGACGCCGCCGTCGGACAGAAGGTGTTCCGCAGCGGCAGCACGACCGGTCTCCAGTCCGGCGAGGTGACCGGACTGAACGCCACCGTGAACTACCCGCAGGGCACGGTCAGCGGGCTCATCGAGACCACGGTGTGCGCCGAACCGGGCGACAGCGGCGGCCCGATGTTCGCCAACGGGCTGGCCATGGGCATCACCTCGGGCGGCAACGGGGACTGCCAGAGCGGCGGTACGACGTTCTTCCAGCCGGTCAGCAAGGCGCTGGACTCGCTCGGTGTGAAGCTGGTGACCGAGCCCGGGTCGGGCGGCCAGGAGACGCCCTCCTCCGGGAGCACCGGGAACACGGGCAGCGCCAACAACGGCGCGGGCGCGGCGGCGCCTCCCGGCACGTCCTCGACCGCTCCCGGCGGCGCGGTCCTGCCCGGAGGGGCGGGCCCCGGGGACACGGCGCCCGAGGGTGAGACCGACAGTGTGGCCTCGGCGCTGGAGCGGGTCGCGGACTTCAGGAACCTCGGTCCCGGACTGTTCGTCATCGCGGGCAGCCTGGTCGCCCTGGTGGCCCTCCGGATCCGATCGGAGCGCGGGCGCAGGCGGTACCGCAACCAGTACTCGCAGAGCTGGGGCTGACAGCGGCTCGGCCGAGATCCTTCGCGGCTGGAACCTGGCATGGCTAAAACACGGCACACATACCGGTTCACATAACTGAAACAGCCGATAGTGCCCATTGTCGTCCATCGTGACCGTGGCACTGGTTCAATCGTTCGACATGACCCTCAAGGGGCGCGCCCGGGAATGCGAGCAACTCGACCTGCTCGTCCGGGAGTTGCGCGAAGGACTCAGCGGTGTGGCGGTGCTGCGGGGCGACGCGGGCATCGGCAAGACCGTCCTGCTGGAGCACGCGGTGACCGAGGCCGCCGAACTACGTGTGCTGCGGGTGGTGGGCGTGGAGGCGGAGTCCGGCTTCCCGTTCGCCGCGCTGCACCGGCTGCTCGTCCCCTTGCTCGACGGGCTCAAGGAGCCCGGTGCACTGCCATTGGCCCAGCACACGGCACTGCGGGTGGCCTGCGGACTGGCCGAAGGACCGCCCCCCGACGGGTTTCTGGTGGGGCACGCGACGCTCACCCTGCTCGCCGAGACAGCGAAGCGGCGGCCGGTACTGGCCATCGTCGACGACGCACAGTGGCTCGACGAGGAGTCCCTGCGCGTGCTCGCGTTCGTGGGCCGCCGGGTGCACGCGGAGGGCGTCGGCCTGCTGTTCGCCGCGCGGACCGGATTCGACGTACCCGCGGGCCTGCCCGCCGCTGTCGACGTCACCGGTCTGGAGGAGCCGTTCGCGCTTGAGGTGCTGCGGGGGGCAGTGCCCGGACAGCTCGACGCCCGCGTCGCGGCACGGATCGTGGCCGCCACCGCCGGGAACCCGCTGGCGCTGACCGACCTCGGTCTCGAACTCTCCGCCGACCAGCTCTCCGGCGGGCTCGCGCTGCCCGAACCCCTGCCCGTGGGAAGCAGGTTGGAGGCGCACTACCTTCAGCGGGTCCGGGAGCTGCCGGGGCCCGCGCGCACCTGGCTGTTGCTCGCCGCCGCCGAGCCGAGCGGCGACCTCGGCTACCTCACCCGTGCGGCACGGCAGATGGGGACCGGTGCCGAGGCCTCGGGTCCGGCCGAGGCCGCCCGCCTCGTGGTGCTGCGCTCGGCCGCGGAGTTCCGGCACCCGCTGGTGCGATCCGCGGTGTACGGCGGAGCCACCGGCGCCGAGCGAAGACGCGCGCACCAGGCGCTGGCCGAGGTCACCGACCGCCCGGCCGACACCGACCTCAGAGCCTGGCATCTCGCCGCGGCCGCGATCGGCCCGGACGCCGCCGTCGCCGCCGAACTGGAGCGGACGGCCGACCGGGCGGGCTCCCGCGGCGGATACGCGGCCCGCGCCACCTACCTGACCCGGGCCGCCGAGCTGACGCCCGAGGGCGAAGTCCGGGCCGGGCGGCTGCTCTCGGCGGCCGAGGCCGCGCTGCGCGCCGGGGCGCCGTTGCAGGCGGAGTCGCTGCTCGACGCGATCGACTTGGATCTGATCGGCGACGTCGGCCGGGGCCGGACCCTGCTGGTCCGGGCGCACGCGGTCATCGCGCTGGGCGCCGCCGACTCGTTCGCGCGCGCTCCCGCGCTGTGTCTGAGGGCCGCGCCCTTCCTCGTCGGCGGCGCGCCGGAGCTCGCCCGCGAGGCGCTGCTGAGAGCGGTGGAGCGTGCCATCACCGCGGAACACCTCATGCGGGACACCACGGTGGCCCAGATCGCCCGCGCCATCGACGACCTGGTGCCCCGCGCCGGGGACGCGACCGGCATCGACCTGGTGCTGCGCGCGTTCGCCGTCCTGGTCACCGAGGGCTACGAGCGCGCCGTGCCCCACATACGGCGGGCCTGCGCGGTGCTGCTGGACCCGCGCACCTCCGACGAGCAGGTGCTGCGGGGCTATATGCCGGTCGTCACCCTGTCGATGATGCTGTGGGACGAGGTGACGCACTCCACCGTGATCCTGCGGGCCGCGGACGCCGCCCGCGCGACCGGCGCCCTGATGCAGCTCGACATCGCCCTGTACTGCGCGGTGATGTCGGAGACCAACCTCGGCGAACTGCCTGCCGCCGACGAACTGCGTGCCGAGGGGAGCCAGATCCGCGCGGCGATCGGCGCCACGGACGACATGTGGGCCATCTACCGCCACCCCGAACTGCTCGCCTGGCACGGCGAACTCGACGACCTCCCCGCGGTCCTGTACGGGTCGATGGCGGCGGGCACCTGGCTGGGCACCGGTGCGGTCGAGTCCATCGCCCGCATCGGCATGATCGTCCTGGCCCTGAGCCGCGGCAACTACGCCCAGGCGCGCAGCACCACCCATGAGCTGATCGAGCACGACGTACTCGGGGTGCACTCCCGGCTGCTCCCCCACCTGGTCGAGGCGGCCGTACGCTGCGGCGACCGCGTCCTGGCCACGGCGGCCCTGCGCACGCTGACATCCCGGGCCTCCGCCTCAGGCACCCCTTGGGCGCTGGGGCTGCTGGCGCGCTCGCGGGCCCTGCTCGCCGCCACGAACGAGGCGGAAGCCCTCTACCGCGAGGCGCTCGACCTACTGTCGAAGACGCGGGCCCGTTCCGATCTCGCCGTCGCCCATCTGCTGTACGGCGAGTGGCTGCGCCGCCGCAAGCGCCGCAAGGACGCCCGTGAGCAACTGCGCACGGCCGTCGCGATGTTCGACGCCATGCGTGCCATGGGCTACGCCGCCCGTGCCGCCCAGGAACTCGCCGCCACCGGGGAGCACCCCCACCGCGGTGCCACCGGGACGACCGACGCGCTGACCCCGCAGGAGCTCACGATCGCCCGCCTCGCCAGGTCGGGCGCGACCAACTCCGAGATCGCCGCCCAGCTGTTCATCAGCGCCAGCACCGTCGACTACCACCTCAGGAAGATCTTCCGGAAGCTCGACGTCACTTCTCGGCGACAGCTCGCCCGTACCCCGGACCTCTGAACCGGCTGACGACTACGCGCTCCACGTGGTTCGAGGACGACCCGCCCCGCCGGACGATCGGGCGGTCGGAACGAACCCACAGACGGGAGCACCCCAATGCCGTACGTGACCGCCTCCGACGGTGCACGGATCCACTACAAGGACTGGGGTCAGGGCCGCCCGGTCGTGCTCAGCCACGGGTGGCCCCTGAACGCGGACAGCTGGGAGGCGCAGCAGCTGTTCCTCGCCTCGAACGGCTTCCGCGTCATCGCCCACGACCGCCGTGGCCACGGCCGCTCCACCCAGACCTGGCTCGGCAACGAGATGAACACGTACGCCGACGACCTCGCGACGCTCGTCGACACGCTCGATCTGCGGGACGCGACCCTCGTCGGGTTCTCCACCGGCGGCGGCGAGGTGGCCCGTTACGTCGGCCGGCACGGCACCGCCCGGCTCGCCCAGCTCGTGCTCGTCTCCGCCGTGCCGCCGTTCATGCTCAAGACCGACGACAACCCGGGCGGGGTACCGGTCGAGGTGTTCGACGCGATCCGCGCCGGCTCGCTCGCCGACCGCTCGCAGCTCTACCGCGACCTGGCCGACGGGCCGTTCTTCGGCGGCAACCGGCCCGGCGCCGGTCCCTCCCAGGGCGTACGCGACGCGTTCTGGCTCCAGGGGCTCCAGTCCGGACACCGGAACGCGTACGAGTGCATCGCGGCCTTCTCCGCCACCGACTTCCGTGCCGACCTGGACGCCTTCGACGTGCCCACGCTCGTCATCCACGGCGACGACGACCAGGTCGTGCCCTTCGAGGTGGGCGGCAAGGCCTCCGCGGCCCGGATCAAGAACGCGTCGCTCAAGGTCTATCCGGGCGCGCCGCACGGCATCACCGACACCCACAAGGAACAACTCAACGCCGATCTGCTGGAGTTCCTCAATTCCTGAGGCACCCCCTGAGGCACCTCCAATGAACCGGTGAGGCGCCTCGGCGCGCTCCCGAAGCTCCGTCCGCATGCCCCGCCACCGACATGCCCCGATCCAGAAGGAGCTCATCACATGACGTCCGACCGTCATCCCCGCCGCCGCGTCCTCGGCGGCCTGCTCGCGGCCGGCACCGGCGCACTCGGCCTCGGCGGCGCGCTGCCCTCCGCGTCGGCAGCCGGTGCCAGACCTTCGGCCGGCGGTGCCAAGCCGACCGTCGTCCTGGTCCACGGCGTGTTCGCCGACGCGTCCGGCTGGTACAAGACCATGGCCGGACTGCAGGACGCCGGTTTCCCGGTCATCGCCGCCGCGAACCCTCCCCCAGACTCCGTCCGGGGGGACCCCCAGCGCACCCTGGCCGGCGACTCCGCCTACGTCTCCAGCATCGTCGACACGATCCCCGGCCCGGTCATCCTGGTCGGCCACTCCTACGGCGGCGAGGTCGTCACCAACGCCGGGCGCGGCCACACGAACGTCAAGGCGCTGGTGTACGTCGCCGCGTTCGCCCCCGACGAGGGCGAGAGCGCGCTGCAGCTGGCCGAGCAGTTCCCGGGCAGTGAGCTGCCCGGCGCCCTGGTGACCCGCCCGTTCCCGCTGCCCGCCGACGCGCCTCCCGGCGATCCCGGCCTCGACGGCTATATCGACCCGGCGAAGTTCCGCGAGGTCTTCGCCGGCGATCTGCCGCGCTCCGAGGCCAGGCTGATGGCGGCGGCCCAACGCCCGGGCAGCATCGGCGGTCTGGCGGGCGGGAGCGGCGTACCGGCCTGGAAGTCGCTGCCGTCCTGGTACGTGATCCCGACCGCCGACAAGGTCATCCCGCCCGCCGTGCAGCGCTTCATGGCGCAGCGGGCGGGGAGCAGGGTCGTCGAGGTCAAGGGTGCGTCGCACGTCGTGATGATGTCCCGCCCGGCCGTCGTCGTCCGCCAGATCCTGGCCGCCCACCACGCCACCCGCTGACCTCCCGGAAGGAAAACCAATGAGCAAGCCGGACACCGTCGTTCTGATCCACGGCTTCTGGGTCACGCCCCGCAGCTGGGAACACTGGATCGCCCGCTACGAGAAGCAGGGCTACCGCGTGATCGCACCCGCCTACCCCGGGTTCGAGGCGGAGGTCGAGTCCCTCAACGCCGACCCGACGCCGATCGAGGCGATCACCGCGCCCCGGATCGTCGAGAGCCTCGCCACCGTGATCCGCGCACTCGACGCGCCGCCCGTCCTGATCGGCCACTCCGCGGGCGGGGCCTTCACCCAGGTCCTCCTCGACCACGGATTCGGCGCGGCGGGCGTGGCCATCAACTCCGCGCCCACCGAGGGCGTGCGGGTGATCCCGCCGAGCCAGGTGAAGTCCACGTTCCCCGTGCTCAAGAACCCCGCCAACCACCACAAGGCGGTCGGCCTCACCTTCGAGCAGTGGCACTACGCGTTCACCAACACGTTCCCCGAGGAGGAGTCCCGGGCGCTGTACGAGCGGTACGCGATCCCCGCCTCGGGCCGCATCCTGTGGAACAGCGTGCTGGCCAACCTCCAGCCGGGCCACCAGGACATCTGGGTCAACTACCACAACGACGACCGGGCCCCGCTGCTGTTCCTCTCCGGCGAGGAGGACCATCTGATGCCGCCGAAGGTCCAGCAGTCCAACGCCAAGCACTACAAGTCGAAGACCGTCACCGAGGTCAAGGTGTATCCGGGCCAGCCCCACCTCATGCCGGCCTCGCCCGGCTGGGAGGAGATCGCCGACCACGCCCTGTCCTGGGCCGTGGAACACGCCAAGTAGGGGCGGACAACGCGCCCGGGGCGACCGCACGGGCCGCCCCGGGCCACCGAAGAAGCCGACGAGCAGGGATCACCGCATGCCCTGGGAGGGGGTCACCGCATGACCGAGGTCCGTGTCACGCACATCGGCGGTCCGACCACGCTGATCGAGGCCGACGGCTGGCGGCTGCTCACCGACCCGACGTTCGATCCGCCGGGCGGCCGCTACGCGTTCGGCTGGGGCACCTCCTCCCGCAAACTGGCGGGCCCCGCGCTGGCCGTCGCGGACCTGCCGCCGATCGACGCCGTCCTGCTGACCCACGACCACCACGGCGACAACCTGGACACGGCAGGCCGTGCCCTGCTGCCGGGCGTCGGCACCGTACTCACCACGCTGTCCGGGGCAGGTCGGCTCGGGGGCAACGCGCGGGGTCTGGCGGCCTGGACGAGCACACGGCTGGAGGCGCCCGGACGCCCGGCGATCGACGTCACGGCGACTCCGGCCCGCCATGGTCCGCCGCTGTCCCGGGCGGTCACCGGGGACGTCATCGGCTTCGCGCTCCGCTGGGAGGGCCAGCGGCACGGCGTGCTGTGGGTCTCCGGCGACACCGTCCTGTACGACGGCGTACGGGAGGTGGCCCGCCGTCTGGACGTGGGCACCGCGCTGCTGCATCTGGGCAGCGTCCGCTTCCCGCTGACCGGCCCCGTCCGCTACACGATGAACGCGGCGCAGGCCGTCAGTCTGTGCGGCGAACTGCGGCCGCACACGGTCCTGCCCGTGCACTACGAGGGCTGGGGCCACTTCCAGGAGGGCCGGACCGCCATCGAGGCGGAACTCGCCGGCGCTCCGGCCGACATCCGCGACCGCTTCCGCTGGCTGCCCACCGGAAAGGGAGCCGACGTCACCGTGTGACGGAACGGTTTACTGGGGGTATGACGCGCACCAGCCCCAGCAGCCACAGCCCCGATCACGCCCCCGTCATCGTCAGCTCCCCCGGCTCCTTCGCCCGGAGCGTGCTCGACGAGCGGCACCCCGCCCTCATCGAGCGCGTACGGCGGGCCACTCCGTATCCGCCCGAGCAACAGCGCGCGCTTGACTCCCTGCTGGAGGAGATCACCAAGGGGGTCATCGAACGGCTCGACGACAGTGAGCCGGGCGCCGAGCGGTGGCGGGACGAGCCGTACTACGGGCAGCGCTGGCCGGACGTGCCGTTCCTGTGGGCTGAGAGCTTCTTCTACCGCAAACTCCTGGCCGCCCTGGGCCACTTCGCACCGGGTCCCTGGCTGGGCATCGACCCCTTCGCCCCCTTCAAGAACGCCGAACTCACGAGTTCCAAGGTCGACGAGGAGCTCTCCGCGCTCGACCGCCTGCCCGAACTCCCGTTGGAGGAACGGGACCGCACCCTCCTGCTCTCCTCCCTCTGGGGCAACCGGGCCGATCTCGGCTTCCAACTGTCCGCGGGCGCCGGGGGTTTGGGTGAGCGCGTGACGGGCCTGGTCGTCGACGACTCCCCCGCGCTCCTGGAGACCCTCGAAGCCGGCGAGCCCGGAAAGGTCTGTCTGGTCGCCGACAACGCCGGTCCCGAGCTGCTTCCCGACCTCGTCCTCGCCGACCATCTCCTGACCACACGGCGGGCGGCCACCGTCGTCCTTCACCTCAAGCCGTACCCGTACTACGTCTCCGACGCGACCACCACCGACACCCTGGCCTGTCTCGACCGTATGACCAGGGCGTCCGGACACGCGGCGGAGGTCGGCGAGCGGCTGCGGCAGGCTGTCAGCGGTGGGCAGCTGACCCTGCGCACACACCCGTTCTCGTGCGCACCGCACCCCTATGAGCGGATGTCGGCCGACCTCCGGGAGGACTTCGCGTCCGCCACGCTCACCGTGATGAAGGGCGACCTCAACTACCGCCGTCTGGTGGGCGATCGCCACTGGCCGGCCACGACACCGTTCGCCGAGGCCACCGCGTACTTCCCGGGTCCGGTGGCGGCGCTGCGGACGCTCAAGTCGGACGTCGTGACCGGACTCGAACCCCGGACGCTGGAGGAGCTGGACGCGGGCGAGGAGGCATGGCGCACGAGCGGGACGCACGCCCTGATCCAGTTCGCCGCACGCTGATCCGGTTCGGCACGTGAGCGTTCCGGTTGTGAGGACTGGGCTGTTTGTCCCCTCATGGGGCGGTGGTGCCGCTAGCGTGCGCTGGTCACCGTTCGCGTGAATGTGCATGACATGCACAGGGGGGAAGTCAGCTATGGGGAACAAGCGTGTGCTGGGACATCCGGCACGGCTGATCGTCGCGTTGCTCGCCGGGTTCGCTCTGGTCCTGACCGGCACGGGCGCCGCCCACGCCACGACCACCGTGGAGATCCCGGCGGGCACCGAGGGCGGCGTCTCGGCGACCGTGAAGTTCTACGGGACCGTGGTGCCTCAGCCCTACAACCCGGATCCGACCGCCTACTTCGGCGACCGCAAGTGCCAGCTGATCTACCACGACTACGACCCGACCGCGGGCTGCGGCGGCTTCAAGCTCGGCGTCGTCCTGCACAACGTCCGCAACCAGCCGGGCTATCTGGCCGGCCTCAACAGCACCGGGAACTACTTCCAGGCGCACGCCGACACCGCCCGTACCTTCGGGTGCCTCCGTGCCGACGGCAGCTTCGACCACGGCACGAGCTTCGTCGTCCGCACCGAACAGCAGCGCCTCGGCTCGACGTACTACGAGCCGGACAGCAACTGGATCCTGAGCGCGCACCGGAACTACGCGGGCGAGTTCGGCCCGCACTTCTTCGTCAACTTCCCTCCCGTGGAGGTGAATTGCCCGGCGGGCATGACCGCGACCCAGTACGGGCTCAAGGTCAGCAACGTCAACATCAGCATTGACGACGCGAACGTCTTCGGTACGACGACATGGAGTACACCGGGGCCGTTCTACGGGTGATCAGCTGTGCTTCTGGCGCCCGGACTCCCGGCGGGGTCCGGGCGCCTTTTCCCTGCCACGGCAGGGAGTCTGCCGGCCAGTAGCGCACCCAGTGCGGCGACCGCGGCGAGGACGACCAGCGCGGTTCCCCTGGCGGAGTCACCGGCCGGTGCGAGCGTGGTGGCCACGGCCACCCCGAGGGCCGGACCGATGTTCATCGCGGTCTGCTGGAGTCCGCCGGAGACACCCGCCGAGCGCACGGACGCCTCCCGCACGACGACCGCGGTCGCGGTGACCGTCACGGGGGCGAAGCCGGACCCCAGCAGAAGGAAACATCCGCCGATCGCCACGGATCCCGACGTCTGACCGAGCCGGGACAGCAGAAGGGTGGCGAGGGCCACAACAGCCATGCCCGCCACGGTCGTTCGGCGCGGACCGTAGCGACGCAGCAGTACGGCCGAGACCGGTGCGCCGACCACCATGGCCACCGCGAGCGGCAGCGCGTGCAGGCTGCCGCGGAGGGGGTCCAGGCCCAGTACGTCCTGGAGGTAGTACGTGCTGAGGAACAGCGTGCCGAACAGCACCGCCGACGCGGTGAGCAGGACACCTAGTGCCGAGGTGATCGTGGTCGAGCGGAACACGTCGGGTGGTATCAACGGCCCTGTCGTACGCCGTTCGTGGCGGACGAAGGCGGCGCACGCGGCCGCCGTGCAGAGGAGTCCGAGCGCGCTCGCGGCCGTCCAGCCGGTGTCCGGCAGACCGACGAGGGTGTGGACCAGGCACACCAGCGTCACCCCCAGCAGGCACGCGCCCGGCAGGTCCAGGGGGACGTCCGAGGCCTCCCTCGGCACCCGCGCCACCAGGACGAGCACCACCGCCGCGAGCGCCGGGACGAGACCAAGGAAGAAGACCGACCGCCAGCCGAAGTGGGTCGCCAGCGCCCCGCCGACCAACGGGCCGAGCGCGGCGGCGGCCCCGATGGCACTGGTACGCACGGCTATCGGCATCCCGAGACGCTCCGGCGGATAGGCGGCGCGCAGCATTCCCAGGGTCGCCGGTTGCAGCAGCGCGCCGAAGACCCCCTGCACGACGCGCAGGCCGATGACCCAGCCCACGTTCGGCGCCAGGCCGATCGCCGCAGCGGTGACGGCGAAGCCCAGCATTCCGAGGGCGAAGACCCGTCGGTGTCCGTACCGGTCACCGAGGCGTCCGGAGAAGACGAGCAGGCTCGCGACGGCGATGAGATAGCCGGTGCTCGTCCACTGCATCTGGACGAACGAGGCGTCCAGGTCGTGCCGCAGGCTGGGCTGCGCCACGGTCAGCGCGGTCCCGTCGAGAGCGACGAGCGCGGCCCCTGTGATGCCGGCGGTGAGCGTGAGGCGCTGGTCGCGCGCCGAGTTCACCGGGGCTCCGGTCCGAGGTGGGCGTCCAGCGCGGCCCGTACGAGGGGTTCGACGCCGTCGGCCCCTGTCGCGAGCTGGAGACTGCCCCAGCCCCACAGTTGCGCGATGCCGTGCAGGTTGGCCCAGAGAGCACCCGCCACGTCCGGTGCCCGCACGTCGGGGCATGCCCGACTCACCAGGTCCACAAGGGAGTTGAACAGCGGCAGGCTGGTCTCGCGCAGGCCCAGGCTGTTGCTCTCCAGCAGATCGTGACGGAACATCAGCTCGTACATACCGCGGTGGGACAGCGCGAAGTCGACGTAGATCCGGGCCAGCGCGGCAAGTTGGGCACGCGGGCTCGTCCCGACGCCGCCCGGTTCCTCACCGCCTGCCGGCTCCTTGCCGCCCCGCAGTTCCTCGGCGACCTCGGCCCCCAGTTCGGCGAAGCCCTCTCGCGCGATGGCGGAGAGCAGTTCGAGGTGGGTCGGGAAGTGGCGGCGCGGGGCGCCGTGCGAGACACCCGCCCTGCGGGCGATCTCCCGCAGGGTCAGCGCCTGCGCTCCCTCCCGGGTCACCAGGTCCACGCCCACGGCCACCAAACGGGCTCGAAGTCCCGCCTCCTGTTCGGTCATGGACACTGTCTACCAGCCGTGAGTAGACAGTGTCTACTCACGGATGGAGGTGCGTTCCCCGTCTCGCGGAGGTACGTACCCGGCCGATCTGCGGGGTCCGCGAACCGCCGTCGCGCGCACCGCATACCATCACCGTGATGAGCAGCAGGACGCACCGGCGACCGCACCGCGTCACGCGGGACGCGGTGCTGCGCCCTGTCCTCGCCGTGCTGCTCGCGGCGCTGGTGATGTGTCTGGGGTACGTGCCCTCGCACGGCCGGGCGGCTCCGGTCGCCGATCCCGTCGTCACCGTCTCCGTCGCCCAGGAGCGGCTGGGCTCCCCCGCCGAGCACGACCGGTGCTGCGGCCTGCCCACCCGGGAGGCGCGGGCCGTACTGCCCGTCGCCGCGCACCCCCTGCCCGCGGTGCTGCCGCGTATGCCGGTCGTGGCGCGCCCGGTCGCGGCCCCGCACGTCCCCGTGCTGCCGCCCGCGCGCGGCGCCCCCGATCTCCATGTCCTCCAGGTGCAGCGGATCTAGACCGACGTCCAGACCAGAGACGTCCGTCCGACCCCTCACCCACCGCCGCCCGAAGGAACCGGCGCGGCGGGGACAAGGAACGCATTCCCATGAGCAGGACCAGCAAGAAGTCGGCCGCCGCGGCGCGCAAGGCGCGCGTCGAGGAGCTGCGGCGGGCGGAGAAGGCCCGCGACCGCAGAAACCGCGTCCTCACGATCACGGTCAGCACGGTCATCGTCGTCGGGCTTGTCGCGTTCGGCGCCTACGGCCTCAACAAGGCGAACGACAAGGACGAGCAGCAGCAGGCGGCCGTGAAGAAGCCCGTGAAGGGCGAGAAGTCCTGGAACGCGAAGAAGCTGACGCAGAACCATGTCGCGAAGGCCGTGTCCTACCCGATGAACCCGCCGGTGGGCGGCGACCACAACCAGGCGTGGATGACCTGTGACGGCACGGTCTACACGAAGGCGATACCGAACGAGAACGCGGTGCACTCGCTGGAGCACGGCGCGGTCTGGGTGACGTACAACGACAAGGCCGCGGACGCCGATGTGAAGACGCTCGCCGACAAGGTCGCCAAGACCCCGTACACGCTGATGAGTCCGGTGAAGGACCAGGCCGGGGCCATCATGCTGTCTGCCTGGGGCAAGCAGCTGACCGTGGACAAGGCGTCCGATCCGCGGGTCCAGCAGTTCCTCACGAAGTACGTGCAGGGTGCGCAGACCCCGGAGCCGGGGGCCGCGTGCACGAACGGGATCGACGCGTCCTGACCAGCCGGCGCCGGGCTCTTCCGTGAGCCCGGCGCCACACCGCATCTCCGTCTCTGGCAGGCTCACCCCAGGCGTATCGTTCCGATCCCGAGCAGGACGCCCCCGACAGGGCGTCCTCGGCAGGAGGCGTGAGATGGAGACGCTCGACTCGCAGGATCCGCTCGCCGTCGCGGTGACCGAGGCGATCCGCGGCGGTGACCTGCCGACTCTCCGGCAGTGCCTCGCCGAGCACCCCGGCCTCGCCGGAACGGGGATCGTTCGGCGCGGCGCCGGAGCGGGGACACGCAGCCTGCTGCACATCGCCGCGGACTGGCCCGGCCACTACCCGAACGGTCCCGCCATCGTCGCCGCTCTCGTGGCGGCGGGCTCCGACCCCAACGCCCGCTTCGAGGGCGCCCATTCGGAGACCCCGCTGCACTGGGCGGCCAGCAGCAACGACGTGCCCGTACTGGACGCCCTCGTCGAGGCGGGCGCCGACATCGAGGCCACCGGTGCCGTGATCGGCGGCGGCACACCGCTCGCCGACGCCCGCGGCTTCGGCCAGTGGCGGGCCGCGCACCGACTGGTCGAACTGGGCGCGTGCACGACGCTCATGGACGCCTCGACGCTCGGCCTGCTGGACCGGGTGAAGGAGGTCGTCGAGAGCGCCGAACCGCCGGGCCGCGACGCCGTCACCCGTGCTTTCTGGGGTGCCTGCCACGGCGGCCAACTGGCCGCCGCCGACTATCTGTTGACGCGGGGAGCCGATCTCGACTGGGTCGGCTACGACAACAAGACCCCTCTCGACATCGCTCGGACGACCGACGCGGACGGCGTCGTCCAGTGGCTTCGGGAGCACGGCGCGAAGGGCCGCGCCGAGCTTCCCTGACGGTTCGAACGGGATGCTCCGGGCCCGGTGCCCGCGCCTACGCCTGTCTCGGCCGGGCGGGCTGGTGCGCGCCGCCTGCCTGTCCTGCCGCCCCTGCCGCGCCGCCCGCCTCGCCCGCCCTGGCCCGCCAGCCGACCGCCCCCCGGTCCGCGGTGCCCGGGGACAACAGCCGGGTCAGTACGAGCATGGTCTCCAGGTGGCGTTCGGGGTCCGGGCAGGTGCCGTCGGTGAGCTGGGTGATCTGGCGCAGGCGGTAGCGGACCGTCTGTTCGTGGACGTGCAGGCGTTCCGCCGTGAGGACGGCGTTGTCGCCGCAGCGCAGGTACACCAGCAGGGTTTCGAGGAGCGGTTCGCGGCGGCGGGGCGGGAGTTCGAGGAGCGGCCCGAGGAGCTCGGCCGCGGCGGCTTCGAGGAGGTCGCCCGACTGGAACGCGGTCATGACGGCCACGTGGTCGCCGCAGCGCAGCGGTGTGCCGGCGGGCAGAGTCCCGCGCTCGACGAGCTCCAGACCGCGCCGCGCCCACCGCAGCGACACCGCGCCCCGGTCGGCGGGCACCACGGGCCCGAGGGCCGCCCCCTTGGTCTTCGGCAGCCAACGCGGGCCCGGCGTACGGGGATTGGGCAGGATGAGATAGGGCGCGGCGGGGCTGCGGTCGGCGAGCACCTCGGGCGGCAGGACGTGCGTCTGCGGATGGTCGCCAGGTGGCAGGGCGAGGACGGCGAGCGTGCCCGGCAGCCGCCAGTCGGCCGCCGCCGCCAGCTCGGCGAGCGGCCGGGCCCGGTCGTCGGGCTCGGCGACCAGGGCGTCCCGCAGCCGGTCCCGCTGCACGTCGAGCGGGGCGCGGTGGCTCTCCTCGGCGTAGCCGCGCGTCGCGGCCGCGATGGCCGTTCCGATCAGGGTGAACGTGTCCTCGGTGAGCGTCGCCAGCAGGGGCGCGGGCCAGTGCAGTCGGTACGCGTCCTTGATGAGCCGACGGCACGCCACCCGTCCGGCCAGGTCGAGCGCGTCCCGCAGTGCGTCGAGCGGGCAGCCCAGGCGGCCGTGCCGTGCGCCGATCCGCTCGTACAGGGCGATGATCTCGGCGGTGGCGGCGGGGCCGGGCCGGCCGCCGTCGTGGATCGACACGAAGCAGTGGACCGTACGGTCGATGATCTGGCGCACCGAGTAGCCGTACGTGCCGTCGACGAGGTGCGCGTAGTGCGGCAGGCCGGTGCGGACGGCCTCCTCCATCTCGTCGACGGCGGCAGGCATGTGCCGCAGCAGCATCCGCCGTGTCTCGCCCGGGAGCGGTGCGGCGTACTGAGCGTGCGGGTCCTTCGTTCGCGCGGCTCGTTCGTGCGTGTGGGTGCGCGCGGCCCGTTCGTGCGTGGGGGTCAAGGGGCCTCCCGTGGATTCCCGTGGGGCTGGGCAGCCTCCGGGACCTGTGTGACGTACGCCAGATTCCGCGCGAGGACCGGTGGCGAAAGTGTCACCCGGCTTACACTCCGGACCACGACGACTCACTGTCCCGTGCTAGGCCCTGTCGCCAACTCCCGTCCTCCGCCCGGAGGGCGGATCCTTCGGCGGTATGGGGGTCCCCCTGGTCGAGCGAAGTCGAGAGCCGCCACAGGCGTGCTCTCGGCGTGCCAGGCGCGAGCGTGCATGGCGTCGCCCGGTTGGGGCACCTCCCCGCCGCAGGCCGGCGGAGGGAGTCCGACTACAGGGCCAAGCAAGGGAGTTGGACGTGTCAGCTGTCGATCCGCTCTTATCCAGGCGCCCGTGGCACGACCTGCCTCCGGCGCTCGCCCCGCTGCTCCGGGCCAGACTTCCCGAGCTCACCACGGAGATGGTGCAGGCCATCCGCAGAGAGGTGCGCGGCTACCGGCAGCCGATCGGCTCCGCCGTCGCCCATGACCTCGCCGAGGCGGTCCGGCTGGCCGCGACGCAGTTCACGGAGCTGGTGGAGGAGCCGGACGCACCGCAGCAGCACTACGTGCCGCGTTTCAAGCGGCTGGGCAGACTGGAGTACCTGAGCGGGCGCGGCATGGACGGGCTGCAGGCCGCATACCGGATCGGCGCCCGGGTTGCGTGCCGCCGCTATATGGACGTGGCCCGGGAGGCCGCGTTCTCCGGTGAGATCGCCGTCCCGCTGAGCGAGGCCGTGCTCACGCACATCCACGCGATGGCCGAGGGGTCGGTGGCGGGCTTCGAGGAGGCGCGGGCCGGGGCGGCCGACGAGATGCTGCGCACCAGGCGGCTGCTCGCCGCACGGCTGCTGGAACGCAACCGGGATCCGCTCGCGGAACCGCTTCCCGATCTCGCCCGCAGGGCCGCCTGGCCGCTGCCGGAACGGGTGCGATGCGCGGTGCTGCCCGCCTCCGCCGACCTGACCGCGGTCCACGAGGACGTACTGCGGGTGAGCCGCGGCGGCGAACTGCATCTGGTGGCGCCCGACGACAGCCTGCTGACCGTCCTGGAGGGAACGGAGGTGGCGGTGGGCCCGAGCGTGCTGCTGAACGAGGCCTGGGTCTCGCTGCACTGTGCCCGGCTGGGGCGGCGCCTGGGGCGGCTCAGGGCCGAGAACCATCTCGCGGAGCTGCACCTCCTGCACGGCTCGCCGATCGGAACCCTCCTGACCGACCAGGTACTTGAGCCGTTGCGTGCCCTCCCGCCTGGCAAGGCGGAACGGCTCACGGACACACTCGACGCGCTGCTCACCTCCGGTGGGCGGACCGCTCCGGAGGTCGCCGCCGCGTTGGGCATCCATCCGCAGACCGCCCGCAACCGACTGCGGCAACTCGCCGCGCTGTACGGCGACAGGCTCGACGACCCGGCATTCCGTTTCGACGTTCAGCTCGCGCTGCGCAGCAGGTCAGTGCGTCGTTCCTTGCTGCCCTGACAAACTTCCGTACGGAATTCAGCAGTTGAGCCAGAAGCGGTACTGACTTTCGGTCAGCATGCTCTGGCCGCATGAGACATGCCAGCACCCGCGCAGCGAAACGCCTAGGCCTCCTCTCCGGCGCCGCCGCCCTGGCGGTGAGCCTGAGCCTCCTCCCCCAGGAGGCTCAGGCCGGGCCCGGAGACTTCCAACGGGGCCCCGACCCCACCGAGCAGTCCATCACCGCCGAGCGCGGTCCCTTCGCCACGGCTCAGACCACCGTCGACGGCCCGACCTTCAAGTCGGGCACCGCCTACTACCCCACCGACACCAGCCAGGGCACGTTCGGAGCAGTCGTCGTCAGCCCCGGCTTCGTGACGCCCGAGGCACTGATCAGCTGGTACGGACCCCGCCTCGCGTCGCAGGGCTTCGTCGTCCTGACGCTGGAGACCAACTCGGGATTCGACCAGCCCGACGACCGTGCCACCCAGATGCTCAACGCACTCGACTACCTCGTCCAGTCGAGCTCCGTGCGCACCCGCATCGACCCCAACCGCCTTGCGGTGATGGGTCATTCGATGGGCGGTGGCGGCTCGCTCAAGGCGTCCGAGTCGCGCCCCGCGCTCAAGGCGGCCGTGCCGCTCATGCCGTGGAGCAACGACAAGACCTGGCAGACCGACCGGGTGCCCACGATGATCATCGGCGCCGAGAACGACGCCATCGCCTCGCCCGCCTCGCACGCGGAGGTGTTCTACAACAGCCTCACCGCCGCACCGGAGAAGGCGTACCTGGAGCTCCGGGGCGCGGACCACAACGTGGCGCTCGGCTCCAACGTGACGATCGCGAAGTACAGCATCGCCTGGCTGAAGCGGTTCGTCGACGAGGACGTGCGGTACGAGCAGTTCCTCTGCCCGGCACCCGTGCCCAACACACAGATCAGCGAATACCGGAACACCTGCCCCACGGGATAGCCCCCGCCCCGAGGGGGACGGCCGCGCGGTCCATACACGGACCGCGCGGCCCAGGTGTGCTCGCCGAGGTCCCGGCGGACCTCGGCGAGCACCTGTGGGTCACGCACGCGGGCACCGCGGTGCGCGCGCATCACCCCGAACTGATGTTGCGCACATTATTGACCACCGCCGCAAACGTGCCTACCTTCACTGTGCCCGCCCCGTCACAGGAAGCCCGCTGTGCACATGTCGTGCCAACCGCCGTAAGACCAGGCTCAGTTGTGCCGTCATGCCCCCCACCGCCGAAGGGATCCCCTCGTGAATCGCCGACTTCTCCTCTCGGTCGCCGTCCTGTTGATGGTGACCGCGGCCCCGGCTCACCCCGCCACCGCGGAGGACGTCCACGTCGAGGGCACGCTCGCCTCCGGCGCGACGTACGTCATGGACGTCCCCGCGGGCTGGAACGGCACCGTCCTCCTGTTCAGCCACGGCTTCCGGCCGAAGGGCGCGCCGAACCCGGCCCAGAACGTCACCGACCCGGCCACCCGCGCGCTCCTCCTCAAGGACGGCTACGCGCTGGTCGGTTCCTCGTACGCCACCACGGGCTGGGCGGTGGAGCACGCGGTGCCGGACCAGTTGGCGACGCTCGACGCGTTCACCGAGCGGTTCGGGGCGGCCCGGCGGACCCTCGCCTGGGGTCAGTCGTACGGCGGGTTCGTCACCACGAGGATCGCCGAGCGCCACGGCGACCGGATCGACGGATCGCTGTCCGTCTGCGGGCTGGTCCACGGCGGCGTCGCCAACTGGAACAACACGCTCGATCCGGTCTTCGCCCTCAAGACCCTCCTGGCACCCGACGCCTCGATACCGCTGGCCGGCTTCCAGGACCAGGCAGCGGCCACGACCGCCGCCGCCACCCTGACCGGCGTCGTCACCGAGGCGCAGACCTCCGCGGACGGTCGCGCCCGGATCGCCCTCGCAGCGGCCCTGCACAACATCCCCGGCTGGAACGACCCCTCCCAGCCCCGCCCCGCTCCCGACGACTGGAACGCCCAGCAGGCCAACCAGTACACGGCCGTCCGGGGCCTGCTCGCGACCGCGGCGTTCAGCTGGCGTCAGGACACGGAGGTGCTGGCGGGCGGCAACTCGTCCTGGAACACGGGCGTCGACTACGCGAAGCTGCTGCGCACGTCCTCGGCGTACAAGGAGGTCAAGGGCCTCTACAAGGCGGCCGGGCGCTCCCTGAAGGCCGATCTCAGGGCGCTCAACACCGCCCCGCGCGTCAAGGCCGACAAGAACGCGGTCGACTGGATGAGCCGGACCAGCACGTTCACCGGCCGGCTGACGAAACCTCAGCTCAGCATCCACACCACCGGCGACGCCCTCGTCCCCGTGCAGACCGAGAGCGCCTACCTGCGCGCCGCCACGGCCGCCGGTTCGCGCCCGCTGCTGCGCCAGGCGTACGTCGACAACGCCGGTCACTGCACGTTCAGCCCCGCCGAACAGGTCGCCGCCCTGGACACGCTGGAACACCGGGTCGACACGGGCCGATGGGGCGACACGGGGGCAGACTCCCTCAACTCACGGGCGGCGCAGGCCGATCCGACGACTCCGGCCCGCTACACCGCGTACCGTCCCACTCCGTACCTGCGCCCCTACGACCTGGCCCATCCGGGCGACGCGTACCGGCCCTGACCCGTCCCACCCGGCGTGGGAACGGCCCGGCCGTCGGCGCCTCCCGCTTCCTCTCCTCGACGCGTGCGACCCCATTCGACCGCATGCGACCACATCTGGGCGCACACGACCGTTGTACGTCCGGCCGTTGGCGCCCCGGAGCCGGAGGAGGAGTCGATGCCGCCCCACCCCATGCCTCGCAGGACGACCCTGGTGCTGACCGCGGCGGCAGTTCTGGCCGCAGCGGGCTGGACCGCCATGGGCCGGCCGGCGGGAGCCGCACACACGACCCTGGCACCCGAGCCGCCCCCGCCGGCCATGCTCTGCGCCCCCGCGGGCACCCTGAAGGGCGACAGCGGGCAACGGGCCTCCGTCAGCCTGTGCGCGAGCGGCGGGGGTGCCGGTACGTCCCTGTCGGCACCGGCCACCTGCGGGCGGGCCGGATCCTCCGTCCGGTACACCTGCCGGACGTCCGGCACCTGGACCCTGCGGCGCGACGGCAGGACGGTCGCCACCGGCCCGCTTCCGGGCGGCAGGGAGAACCCCGGCCCGGGCACGTACGAGGTCAGCGGCACCGTCCATGTCCGCTCGTCGCCCGCCGGTGTCGATCTGCGGGGCACGGTCCGCGCCACCCTGACCCTCACCGACCCGAAGCCCGTCGTCACCCATCGCATCGAGGCCGACCGGCACACACTGCGGCCGAACACGACCACGACGGTGACGTACACCGTCTCCCGCGACAGCGACGAGGGGGACGGAAGCGCCCGTTTCGGGCTCATCGGCGAGGAGACCTCGGGGGTGGAGCTGACGACGGCCGACCCGCGCTGCGTCAATCCGCTCGTCGGCCGCTATCCGTCGAGCGCCCGCAGCATGTACGCCCTGGACTGCGCCCTCACCGACCTCCAGCCGGGCAGGCCCTCCACGGTGGTCGTCCGGGCCCGGCTCACGGACACCTGCACGACGGTCGTGTCCAAGCTGGGGTACTGGATGCCCCGGGGCCAGAGCCTCTACACCGGAGGCATGCTCGCCGGCCCGACGGTCACCTGCCCGCCGTCAAGTGCCCGCGGGCGCTGACCACTTGGCAGGACGAACACCACGGGGCCGGCCCCCACGAGGGGGACCGGCCCGTGGCGGGGGCGAGGCAGGCCCTCGCCGCCGGTGCGCGATCGCGGTGTGACGGTGTCAGGACTGCGGCGGCCGGTCCTGGTCCGGGTTCGAACCGAACTGGTCCTTGAGCCTGTCCTGGGCGCCGTCGACCTGACCGCTGTACTTGCTCTGGGTCTTGTCGTCGACGAAGTCTCCGGCCTTGTCGACACCCTTGTTGGCCTGGTCCGGGTGGCCCTTCAGCATGCCCTTGATCTTGTCCATTACGGACATGAGTCATCCTCCTGATCAGTTCACCCCCACGCCTCCAGGGTCACCGCAGGTGGCGGATTTCGCATCCGGGCGGGAAACCCGCCGGTCAGGGGCCCGGTCCTAGGCCTCGGTGCGGCACTCCGGGTGGCCCCAGCCGTCGGCGTTCTTCGCGATGGTCTCGCCCGCGATGTACGAGCGGCCGCAGCGGCAGCGGCCGGGGAACTTGGCCTTGAGCGTGCGCGAGGACGACGACGAGGCCGACGAGGCGGCGGAGGACGAGGCACGCTTGCGCGGCGGCCCCGCGCTCTTGGCCGTCTTCTTGGCCGCGGGCGACTTCGGCGGTTCCGGAGAGCCGTGCTCGCTGCCCGCCGGTTCCTGGACGAAGGCCGCCTGGCTCGCGGCCCGGTCCGCGAAGTCGTTGAGCGGGTCGCCGTCGACCTGGTGCGCGGGCACGTACCGGAACTCGACCGAGCGGCCGTCGAGCAGTTCGTCGATCCGTACGACGAGTTCCTGGTTGGCCACCGGCTTGCCCGCCGCCGTCTTCCAGCCCTTGCGCTTCCAGCCCGGGAGCCAGGTCGTGACGGCCTTCATGGCGTACTGGGAGTCCATCCGGATCTCCAGCGGCACATCCGGCGCCACGAAGGTCAACAGCCGCTCCAGCGCGGTCAGTTCGGCAACGTTGTTGGTCGCCGTGCCGAGCGGTCCTGCCTCCCACTCGGTAGGAGTTGTGCCGGTCCCGTCGCCGATGACCCAGGCCCAGCCGGCGGGACCCGGATTGCCCTTCGAAGCACCGTCGCATGCGGCGATTACGCGTTCACCCATGGGCTCGATCATGCCAGGGGTCGGGGTAGCTCCGGGACGGTGGGTGATCCGGTGCGGGTGCGTCGTGGCCGACCGCGCCCACGCGGCGGAGCCGCACAACGTCACCGCCTCGCGCCCCTGGAAGTCGGGGCTCGACCCTGCGTAACAGTGGACCGTGGCGAGTACCGCGCGGCACACCCCGGAAAACCGTCCGGACGGTGGCCCTCTGACCACGCGCAACTGTCCGCCGGACCCTCCTTCCTGTGAGCTATGTTGAACCCCAGTGGGACACGAAGGAGGCGCATCGGTGCCATCGCCGCAGCAGGCCCGCGCGCAGGCGTCTGCCATCAGTTCGGGGAAACCGGTCCCGGAGGCGGAGGCCGCTCCCACCACACGGCTGCGGGCACTTTTCGACGGCCCCCGGCTCTCTCCCGGGCAGCGCCGCATCGCCCAGTACCTGATCGAGCACATCACCGAAGCCGCGTTCCTGTCGATCACGGACCTCGCCGAGCGGGTGGGCGTGAGCCAGCCCTCGGTGACCCGCTTCGCGACGGCGGTGGGCTTCAGCGGCTATCCCGCGCTGCGCGAGCGCCTCCAGTCGATCGCGCTCAGCAAGCTGGCCAGCACGCCCGAGGCCGCCGAGGAGGCGGAGGCGGCCCGGCCGAACGAACTGCAGGCGGCCGTGGACGCCGAGATCGACAACCTGGAGAACCTGCGCCGCGACTTCGCGGACCCGGAACAGGTCATCGAGACCGGCCGCGCGCTGTCGCAGTCGACTCCCCTCACCATCCTCGGGCTGCGGATCTCCGGCTCGCTGGCCGAATACTTCGCATACGCCGCCCGTCGTATCCACCCGGACGTGCGGCTGGTCACGCGAGGCGGCAGCGTCGCGTACGACGCCCTGCTCCAGTCGCGCGAGGCGGGCGGCACCTGGGTGCTGGCCTTCACCATGCCCCGGCACGCGCACGAGACGCTGACGGCCATGCGGGTCGCCCGGCGGGCCGGGCTGAGCGTCGCCCTGGTCACCGACCTGGGGCTCGGGCCGCTGGCCGACGAGGCCGACGTCGTCTTCGCCACCGGCACCGGCTCACGCCTCGTCTTCGACTCGTACGCGGCGCCCGTGGTGCTGTCCGCGGCCCTGCTCCAGGCCATGACCGACGCCGATCCCGAGCGTACGCAGGCCCGCCTGGAGGACTACGAACAGGTCGCGGACGAGCACGCGTTCTTCGTCAAGGACTGACCTCTCCGGCATGTGGTGACCGGTGTCCGCAAGGGGCGATTCAGCCGTACCTTCACATGAATTTTTTCATACCCTTGCGTACCGGACGGTATATATGAATACTTCTCGCTGATCGGGATCCGGTGGGGTCCCGGTCGGCCCGGGAACGACGCTCCCTTCTCGTATCGGCCCCGGGTGCACTGAACGGGCACCGCTCGCGCACGCCCGTGGCGGCCCCGGTCCATCCCCTAGACCGGGGCCGCCAAGAACGACCCTCACCACCCGCCGGCCACCTCGGAAGCGATGCCCATGTCCCTGACGTACTCCCCCATCAGCACGGATTGGCCGTGTCAGGTCAAGACGCCCGGCAACCGGGACTGGGAACGATCGGCCGCCAAGTGGCTGCGCGACCTGGTGCCCTCCCGCTACTCCAGCTATCCGCTGCTGATCCGTCAGCCCGTGCTGCTCGCCCGTCACGCGCAGATCCAGCTCCAGCAGGAGATCCGGGTCGTGCGCACCGCGCTGCACAGCGCCCGGGCCGAGCTGCCCGCCCTGGGGATGCCGGAGTCCGTCATCGAGAACACGATCAAGCTGTACGCGGCCGAGCTCACGCAGTTGAACCACATCGCCCGGGGTGTCCGCGTCGTCTCGCAGGCCCTGGTGGAGAGCCACAACACGCGGCACGGCCACTGACCCGGGCACCCGCGGACCCGGCGCGTTCGCGACCGCGGACGCTCGCTAGTCTGCCGGGATGCGTGATGGGGGAAGCGGGAGCGACAGTGGCGTTGACGGGGGCGACGAGGAGACGTCCGTCGAACCTCGGGGCCGATTCGGATCGTTGACAAGGCACGTCTCGTTGCGGGGGCAACCGCGGAAGCGTCGCCGGGCCGTCGTCGGCGGAGCGGTGGTCGTTCTCGCCGCCGGGGTCTCCCTTCCGCTCGCGCTCGCCGACTCCGGGCACGACAAGCCCTGTTGGCGACTGCCCGCCTCGAAGCGGGCGCTCGCCGACGACGCGACGGCCGCCACGAGGGCACTGGATCCCGGCGAGGACCTCGAACGGCTCGGCTCGGTCAGGAAGCTGCTGGCACACGAGAAGGTGTGCGACGACGGCGCCCGCGTACTCGGCGAGATCGTGAACACGGCGACCCGTGCGAAGAGTTCCGGCACACCGCACACCCTGGCGCAGGCACGCGGCGCGTACGCGGTGGCGGCCGTCCTCCACAACGCGGAGATCCCCGATGGCCTCGCCCCGGGCGTGGCGCGGATGCTGGCCGAGTACGTGGTGGACTCGGGGCGCGACGACTCGATCAGCGACGACGACGCGAACCGCCCGGCGGTGCGCGCCGAGGAGGCCCAGCTCGACTCGGACGGCTACTCCCGGTACGGGCGCTTCCTGGCGGCGGGTGAGGCGCACGTGGTCTTCGAGCACAGCGACAGCTACGCGGACGCCGACGCGAACATCGAGTACCTCGTCGCCGAACTCGCCAAGGATCCCGAGGCGTTCGCGATCCTCTACGACGCCGAGCGCGCCTATTTCGCGTACTACCTGGAGCGGCTGACCGGCTCGGGGGGCGACCCCGACTTCCGCCCCTCGACCGACAAGCGCTTCGAGTCGACCCCGCAGGACTGGCCCGACAACGACATCCAGGACATGTCGGGCCGCATCGGCAACCTCATGAAGTACCGCGCCGCGTACGTCAGGAACGGGACGATCCCCGACCTCGCCGCCTTCGACAAGGCGGTGCGCGAGCACACGCGCGGCACGTTCCGCCCCGCGTCCCGGCAGCTCGACGACCGCCCGCCGATGGGTGACATCGCGGACCGCAAGGCCGCCGGTCCGGTGCGCGGCGACCTGATGGACGGCCGCCACCAGCTGTTCACGGTCCTCGAAGGATGGGCCCAGGACCGGAAGGTGTCCGCCGAACGCGCCGCCACGATGCGGCAGTTGGTGGACAACTGGTACGTACGGGCGCTGTGGATGACGATCTACTAGCGGACCACTGGCGGGCGGAGCCACCAGCGGTCAGAAGCGGAACCGGAGCCCGGAGCAGTCGCGGCGGTCCACCTGGTCCTGCGCGAACTGCTTGAACATGCGCCGCTCTGCGGCCTTGTCGACGCCGGGGATGTCGTCGGAGGCGCTGAGGGCGAAGTTGGCGGCCTCGCCGTCGCAGCGGGCGGTGGCCGTCGTCGACAGGAACTCGCCGTTGCTGTCCTCGAAGACGAGGCGGTTGCTCCAGTCGCCGTACCAGGCGACGAAGTACATCCCCTTGTCGTTCCCGCTGTCGCCCGACTCGCTGCTCAGGTCGCACTGTCCCGTCGGCGCGGAGTCGTTCATGCCCGCCTCGACGCGCCAGTCGCCGCTCTCCGGCAGGCCCGCCCTGGTCACCCACTCGCAGCCGGTGCCCTCGGCCCGGGTCAGCGGCACGCCCTTGGGCTCGTCCCCGAGGGCGGGCGGCACCGCGTTGCCCTTCGGTGCCTTGAGCGGCTCGGCACCGCAACCCAGCCGGTCCGAGGCCGAGTTGGCGAGCGCGACGACCGCCTGGTACGCGGCTCCCGGCACCCCGTACAGCGTGTCGCGGCCCATCCAGGTGCGTACCAGGAGCTTGCCCTGCCGCCCTTCGGCGTCCTTCGGGAGGTCCGGGCAGGGCATCAGGAGCTGGATCACGCCGAGGCGGTCGATGAACCCGGGCAGCCCCTCGGGCACCGCGGACTGCGAGGAGTACCCCTCCTCGGGAAAGGCCCGGAAGAACTCCCGGTCCTGGTCGTCGCGCCGGGTGTACGCCTCCATGCTGATGAGGCGTGAGTCGTTGACCTCATCGCCCTTCATGGTGAGGTCGCAGCCGTACGAGCCCAGCGCGCCGGTCTGCCGGGACTCCTCGCTCTCGAGGTGTGCGTCGTCCGGGGTGAGCCGGTCCACGACGTCCCGGGGCAGTGCCCCGCCGCACGCGCTGCCGGCCAGCATCCGGTCCTGTGCGTACGGCTCGGCCACGTACCCGCCGATACCCAGCACCACCGCAGCCGCCACCGACACCTTGATCCAGCGCCGCACCGTTCCGACCCCCGTCACACGCGCACCAGCGTTCGCTCCGGCCTCACGGCCGGGCACAGGCCAGGACCCTACTCGGCGCCTCGGACCGGCCCGCACCCGGTCCCGGCCGGGCATGGCACTCAGTTCCCTGATCGGAGCACACTGAGTGCCATACGACCCTCGTCCGGTGCTAGGTTCCCCACCATGAGCGAGGCACCCCGCCCTGACCAGGCGGCCGATGTGACACCTCCGAAGCCGCCGATGCGGGACTCCCTCGTCGCGGCGGCGTTCCAGCTGTTCCTGGAGCGGGGGTACGAGCAGACCACCGTCGACGAGATCGTGGCTCTCGCGGGGGTCGGACGGCGGTCCTTCTTCCGGTACTTCCCGTCCAAGGAGGACGTGGTCTTCCCGGACCACGAGCGCTGCCTGGCCGAGATGAACGACTTCCTCGGCAAGGACAACGGCAGCAACGACGGCGGGGACGCGGACGACCCGGTGGCCCGGGTCTGCGACGCCGCTCGCGTCGTACTGCGCATGTACGCCGAGAACCCGACGTTCTCCGTCCAGCGCTACCACCTGACCAAGAAGGTCCCGGGACTGCGGACGTACGAACTCTCGGTGGTCTGGCGGTACGAGCGCGCGCTCGCCGAGTATCTGCGCGGGCGCTTCGCCGGTCGTCGGGACGGGACGCTGCGGGCCGACGTGATCGCCGCGGCCGTGGTCGCCGCGCACAACAACGGGCTGCGGTCCTGGCTGCGTTCGGACGGCCAGAGCGACGCGACCGCGGAGGTGGACCACGCGCTCGCCCACGTCCAGCGGGTCTTCGGTTCGGAGCCCGACCCCGTCGGACCGGTACAGCGGCCGACCGACAAACCGGCGAAGGAGGCCGCGGACGACGACGTGGTCGTCGTCATCTCCAGGCGCGGCGCGCCGATGTGGCGGGTCGTCCAGGAGGTCGAGACGGCTCTTGGTCGAGATCCCGAATGATTGAGGGTACTGAGTGCCTTTACGCGTGACACTGCGTGCCATATTCTGAGCTCGTGCACGGCGCTCCGCGCACTTTCTCAGATTCCGGCCCAGCGCAGGGAGATGACATCGTGTTCCACCGAGGAAGCGGGACCACGACGGGCGTACTCGACCCGGAGACGACGACCAGCGGCCCGGCCGCCGAGGAAGGGCTCCTCTACCAGCGTTGTCGCTGGTGCGGGACCGCCATGTTCCACCGGCTGCTCTGCCCGGTCTGCCAGGGCAGTGACCTGCGCACGGAACGCAGCGCGGGCCTGGGAGTCATCCGCCACGCCACCGTCGTCCAGCGCAACACTCCCGGCGCGCGCAATGTGTCGCTCGTCGAGATGGCGGAGGGTTTCACCGTCCGGGGCCGGGTCACGGGACCGCTCATAGCGATCCGTACCGGCGACCGCGTCCAGCTCACCACGGCGTTGGACCCGGTCCGCCGCGAACCGGTCTTCAAGCTCGTCGAGGAGCCGTACACCGGCTGGCACTGACCGGCTCTCCCACCGGCGCGACGCGCGCGGCGGGTCCGCGGGGGACACTGGGCAGGGACAGGAACCCGCGGAGAGCGTGGAGGAGCCCATGCACGCCAAGGACATTCTCGTCGACGCGCACGGCCGCATCCGGGAAGAGGTCCATGCCGCCGTCGACGGCCTCTCCCCCGGCGACCTCAACGCCCGCATCGACGACGGGACCAACTCGATCAGCTGGCTGGTCTGGCATCTCACCCGTGTCCAGGACGACCACGTCGCCGACGCCTTCGGCCTGAAACAGGTCTGGCTGTCGCAGGACTGGCCGGACCGCTTCGCGCTGGGCCTGCCCGGCCGGGACACGGGCTACGGCCACACCCCGCGCCAGGTCGCCAAGGTCCAGGTCGACTCGGGCGACCTGCTGCTCGGCTACTACGACGCCGTCCACGAGCAGACGCTGGCCGCCCTGCGCGACCTGCGCGCCGACGACCTGGACCGGATCGTCGACGCGAACTGGTCCCCGCCCGTCACCCTGGGCGCCCGGCTCGTCAGCGTCCTCTCGGACGACCTGCAGCACGTGGGCCAGGCGGCGTTCGCACGGGGGATCCTGGAGGGCCGTTGAGGGCGGCCGTGCCGTGAGCACCGTTGGCACCGCCCTTCAGTCACGTCAGTCGCGGCGCGCCAGGAGCCGATAGGCGTTGGACAGACCCAGCCGGTGCGACAGGCGTTTGACCACGAACCGGTCCAGCAGGGTGGCCAGGATCAGGAAGGGCACCCCGGCGATCGCCATCGTGGTGCGCAGCGTCCGCTGCCGGCGGTTCGGCGGTTTCGGCAGCCACGGCAGGTCCTCGCGTGGCGCGGCCGCGTCGATGGCCAGCCACGTACCGGCCAGGAGGTCGACCGGATCATGCGGTTCGGCGTGCTGTTCCGCCACCACCGTGAAGCCGAGGCCGGTCAGTCTGCGCCGCAGGTTCTCGGCCGGGACGAGGTGCAGGTGCTGAGGCTGGAGCCAAGGCAGCCACCAGCGGCCGAGGAGACGTGCGTAGCGGCTGTCGGGGTCGGGGACCTCGATGAGCAGATGGCCGCCGGGGCGTATCGCCCGGTGCGCGGCCTCCAGTTCACGGCCGGGCTCCGTGCTGTGCTCCAGGTAGTGGAACATGCTCACCACGTCGTAGTGGCCGGCGAGTTCCGGGGCCAGCTCGGGAAAGCTGCCGCGGTAGCCCCGCTCCACCCGTCCGGCGCGCTCGGCGAGTTCGGCGCCGTCGGTGAAGTCGAGCCCGTCGAAGGTCGTGCCGGGGTGGACGGTCCGCGCCGACTCGCAGAAGTGGCCGTGGCCGGTGCCGACGTCCAGCCAGTTCTTGGGCGTCGCGGCGAACGGCAGCAGGGACTCCGCTCGCTGCCGGTACATCGCGGTCCGGCCCCCGAAGGTGTTGCCGAGCTGCTTCTCCCCCAGGCCGTCGTAGAAGTCGCGGTAGTAGAACTCCAGCCCCTCGGCGCTCAGTCGGGGGTTCTGGAAGGTGTGCCGGCAGTCCTGGCAGCGGTCGAGGACGAAGTGGCCCGGCTTGTGCTGGAGCAGGTCGGTGGTGCGCAGCCGCGTCCTCAGCCGCGCCGAGCCGCACCAGGGGCAGTCGGAGCGCCGGGGTTCGAAGAAGCGGTCAAGGCCGCGCGCCAGGTCGGCCTGGTAGCCGGGGCGCAGCGCGGCGACTTGTTCGGCACGACTCGGCGTCGGCTCGCTGTCCGTGACCTGATCGGTGCGACTCGGCGTCGGCTCGCCGTCCGCCCCTTGTGGTTCGTGCTCTGCGTCGCTCATGGGGCCTCCTTGGAGGGCGTGGCGCCGGCCAGTTCTTCGAGGTGAATTGCTGCCGCGCCGGCACCACCCGCGGCACGGAACGCGGTACGGATCCGCTCGGCGGCGGTGCGGTGGCCGGGTTCGTGGAGTACGGCGTCGATCGCCGCGCCGAGCTTGGGCGCGGTGACCCGGCCGAACCTGACCCGGATGCCGGCGCCCGCGTCGACGACCTGCCCGGCCACGACGGGCTGATCGTCACGGATGGGGGCCACCACGAGAGGGACGCCGTGCCACAGCGCCTCACACACGGTGTTGTGCCCCGCGTGGCAGACGACCGCGTCGACCCGTTCGAGGAGCGGGAGTTGAGGGACCGAGGACCGGATCAGTACGTCCTTGTCGTCCAGGTCCGGGGGTACGCCGAGCACGTTCGCGGGATCGACGATCACCGCCTGCACCCGGTCCGCACGGCAGCGCAGGGCGTCGCGGCACTCGGCGAGGAAGCGGGCCCCGACATCGGTGTTGGCGGTGCCGAGGGTCACGAGCACCGTGGCACGGGCGGGGTCGAGCCAGGTCCAGGGGAAGTCGGCCGCGGCGGGCCGAGGCGCCATCGAGGGGCCGACCCAGCGGATCCGGTCACCGACCCCGGCCCCCGACCCTGCGCCTGCGCCTGCGCCGACCAACTCCGGCGTGCTGAACGCGAGCACCAGATGCGGGGAGAACCGTGGATCGGCCGTGCCCGACGGATCACCGATACGGCCGCGCAGATCGTGGAGCAGCCTGTCGAGCCAGTCCGCGACCTTGGGCATACCCGTCAGCGCGTCGGCGAAGGTGAATTCGGCGGAGGTGGTGGACGAGGTGGCCCACGGCACACGCAGCCGCTCGGCGACCACCCCTCCGGCGAAGGCCTGTTGATCGGCGACGACGACATCGGGGCCGAACTCCCCGATGGCCGCCCGCACTCCGGGGGCCATCGCCTCGGCCAGCGGCACCAGGAACCGTTCCCACAGGAACTTCAGCGCCTCCGGACCCCGAAGGTCCGCCGGCCGCACTCCGTCTTCCCCTGTCAGGACCGGTCCCGCGCACGGGAACACCACTGCCTCGTCCCCCGCGAGCCGCCGGACGAGCCCCGGATCCGCGGAGGCCCAGGCCACCCGGTGTCCCCGCGCGGTCAGTTCCGTCGCCACGCCCACCGTCGGGTTGATGTGGCCGACCAGAGGCGGCACGACGAACAGGAACCCGCTCACCGGCCCTCGACCCTCGCGAACTCGGCCACGCCCCGCTCCGTCACTCCTCGGTCCGCAACGCCCCGCTCCGCCACGCCCTGCTCGCCCGTCCCCTCGCCGATCATGGAGAGGATGTGGTCGCCGACCGTACCCGGCGCCTCGACGAGCACGGAGTGCTCGTGCCCCGGCACCACTACGGTCCGGCAGTCGGGCAACAGGGACTCCAGCCACGGTGCCCGCTCGACGAGGGCCGACTCGCCACCGTAGAGGGCGAGAACCGGGCAGCGTACGGACCGGATCTGGTCCTCGGTCAGCACCTTGCTGACCGGAATGTCCCGGACGAGGGTGGTCTCGCGGGCCAGGCGGGCCGCGCCCTTCGCCAGGCGGGCGGTGTTCTGGCTGCGATTGGCGGTGATCCAGGCCAGCGCGGCGGCCTCGTTGTGCGCCAGCTCGGTCAGCACCTGCTGCAGCACCCCGTCCATGGTCGCCGCCCAACCCGCGGTCGCCGGCTCCGACTCGATCAGGGAGACGCCGGCCGCCCGCTCCGGATGGCGGGCGGCGTAGCCGAAGGCGACGGACCCGCCGAAGGAGTTGCCGACCAGTTGGACCGGTCCAGTCACCTCCAGCCGGTCGAGCAGTGCCTCCAGGTCGTCGAGATGGTCGTCGAGGCGGTAGCCGCTCTCCGGGCGCTCGCTGCGGCCGTGGCCGCGCAGGTCGTACATGATCACGTCGATGCCGGACACCGCGAACACCGGTGCCAGGGTGAAGTAGTAGCTGGCCAGGCTGTCGGTGAGCAGACCGTGGACGAGCACCGCGGTCGCGGTGACGGGACGTCCTCCCTTGGGGGACATCCGCTGGACATGCAGCCGGACGTCGCCGGTGTCGACCATAGCCATGGCTCAGACCGCCTCCGCCGCTTCGAGGCTCCGCACTACGTGCTCGACGAGCCTGCCGACGGTGAGTTCGATGATCTCGTCGAACTCCATACCGGCCAGGAACTCGGCGAAGTTGACCCGTTCCCCGTACCGCTCCTCCAGGAGGCCCGCCAGGGTCACGAGGTCGATGCTCTCCAGTTCCAGATCGCGGTTGAACGTGGTCTCCATGCGGACCTCGACGTCGTCGAGGCCGTACTCGTCGAGGAGGATCGCGAGCATGCCGGTGAGATCGGCGAGGACCGATTCCTCGTCCGCGCGCACGGGGTCGTCGTCGGCCGCGCCGGTCGACTGACTCGGGTTCATCGATCGCTCTCCTCTTGGTACGTCGGCTCTTGGTACGTCGGTTCTTCGTCCGTGGGTCCGGTCGTCCAGGCCACGACGTAGTCCCTGTCCGGCAGTCCCGGCGGGTTGCCGATCCGCTCGCAGTGCACGGTGTACGCGCGTTCGAGGCGCCCCGAGACCAACAGCCGGACCCCTGCGTCCCCGGCGTCCTCGGCGTTCCCGGCCGTCGCTTCGAGCACGGTGAAGTCCCGGGGGCGTCCCCGGAAGCCGGTGCCCTCCGCCTTGGCGACCGCTTCCTTGGCCGCCCAGAACCGGGTGAACCACAGCGCCTCCGATTCGCCGGTGGCGGCACACCGGGCGCCCAGCAGCCTCAACTCGTCCTCGCCGAGGGCGACGGCGCGGGTCTGCGCGTCCCGCTCGACGACCTCTTCGATGTCGATGCCCGGCCCCGGCTCGGGCCTGTGCGGCCGTACGATGGCGACCCCGGCCTCCGCGCGATGGGCCAGCGAGACGTCCAGCAAGGGCAGGGTCCGGCCGTGCAGTCCCGTGACGTACGGGCGGCCCGACTCGTCGTTGCGCACCCGGATCTCGGCCGGGAAGACCGGTCCTTCGCCCTGGTCCCACAGCCACTGCCGTATGGCGTCCTTGGCCGCGATCCGCCCGAGCAGCCACTGTCTGCGGCCCCGGGGAGCGTGCCGCTCGTACTCCGAACGCTCCGCGCCGCTGAGGGAGTTGCGCATGATCAGGTCGCGCGAGGCGAGGTCGGGCCAGCGCTCGTGGAGGAGGGACCAGCCGCCGGGCCGCGCCTGGGAGAGCGTGTTGCGTTCGGGGAACCGCTCTACGGGCCTGGTCTGCGGATCGTTGTCGAACCGGCGGTCCTGCCAGCCCGTGAGCTCCGCCCACACCTCGCCCGCGACGACCAGTTGGACATCGGCTTCGAGCACGGTGTCGGTGAGGGAGGTGATCCTCACCAGGCAGTCCACGTCCGTCCCGGGGCGCGGGTGCGGCCCGTGGAACCGCATGTGCCGCATCTGGACGGGGAACACGACGGTCCGTTCCGTACGGGTCGCCATGATCCAGTAGCCGAGGAGCTGGCCCACGTTGTCGAGCAGGGCGCCGGGGGCCGGCGGGGTGGTGATCACTCCTCGTACGTGCCTGTCGCCGATCGCGGTGAGTTCGGTGACCCCTTGGAACGCTGGTCCGTGGAACATCCAGCGCTCGTAGTAGAGCTGGGCCGCGGTGTGGTCGGGGGCTCGCTCGGAGGCGGGGTCCGTACGCCACGGGGTCGGGGATGTCACCGGATGGCGGGCCGCGAGCTCGACCACCGCACGGGCGCGGGGGCCGAAGGAGACCGCGAGCCGGCCGGGGCCGTCGGGGACGGCGGTGACCGGTACGTCGACGGCCGGTGTCGCGGTGAGCCACTGGTCGAACCGGGCCCCGTGCACGGCGACCGCCCGCATACCGGGGGCCGCGCGCTCCGCCGCCTCCATGATGTGGTGAACGATCGTGGTCGCGGGGACGACCGGCCAACGGTCCGCCACGTCGGGCCAACCGGGCCGCTGCGGGAAGAAGCAGTGGTCCAGGAGGTACGGCATCGCTTCCGGGGATACGGGGACGGCGGTGCGCCATTCCTGTCCAGGTGGCCCGGCAGCGGGTGGCCCGACGGTAGGGGGCGTGGGGGTGGGGGCTGGGGTGGGAGCGGCTGGCCGGGCGGGAGAAAGCCCCGGGGCGGAGGCAGGGGCATGGACCGTTGCAGGGCCTGAGTGGCGGCTTCCTGCCGTGATCAGTGCGGCGGCCGTGTCAGCCGTGTCCCGCAACAGCGCGCTCAGTTCGGCGGCGAACGGCATGCGCGCGGCGAGCGCGTCCAGTGGCGACGGGCCCGCGGCAACCGCCGTGGGGACGGCTTCACCCGGGGCCGTTGTGCCGCGAAGCTCGGCGCGCAGCTGTGTGAGAGCCGGGCCGTCGAGCGAGATGAGCGCCCCGCCGAGGTCGAGGCGGACGGTCGGCCGGTCCACCCGCGCAGGGTGTGGCGGGTCAACGGCTCCCGCCGGGCGGGCGGCGGGGCCGGCGGAACGTACGGACGGCGGCAGCGCGGGAGTGACGTTCGCGCCCGCGGTCCACAGTGCCGTCGCCACGCGGCGGAGCTGGGAAAGGCCGGTGCGGTGGGGCGAGTTGGCCGCCACGACCAGGTGGTCGCGCCCGCTCAGCGTGTCTCCGACGAGTGAGCCGAGCTGCCCGGTGCCGACCTGGACGAAGGCGCGATGCCCCGCCGCGTACATGGCCTCGATCAACTGCCGGAAGCGGACCGGCTCCAGAAGGTGTCTGACGAACAGGTCGTGTACGGCGGCCTCGTCGGCGGGGAACGGCGCCGCGGTCGTCCCCGACCACAGGGGCACGGTCGGCGGATGCAGCCGGAAACGGTTCGCCGCTTCCTCGATGGGCGCGAGGTAGGGCTTCAGCATCGGTGTGTGGAAGCCGGACCGGAAGGGCAGCACCTGGCTGAGAACACCCCGGGCGCGGAAGGAGCGTACGAACTCCTCCACCGCGTCGTGCGGTCCGCACACCATCGACTGGTTCGGCGCGTTGTCGTGGGAGAGGACGATTCCGGCGTCCGTCCACCCGTCGTCGAGGGCCTCCAGGACGCGCCCTGCGGGGGCGCCGAGAGCGGCGAAGGACAGGCCGGGGACGGTCAGCGCGTCGGGGTCGAACGATGCCATGAAGTCGCTCACTTCGTCCCCGGCGTACATCCCGGCGGCCACCATCGCCGTCCACTCGCCGACGCTGTGCCCGGCCACCGCGTCCGGGACGACGCCCATGCGGCGCAGCGCGCCGTCGAGCAGCCGGCCGACACCGACGACACCGAATCCGTGCCGGCCCACGTCCGAGACCCGGGCCTTCTCGGCGTTCGGGGCGGGCCCCGGGACGCCGGGAAGGCCGAAGTGGGCGGCGACGTCGTCGACTTGGGGTTCGAAGTCGCCTTCGAGTCCCGGGAAGACGAAAGCCAGCTTGCCGCCCCTGCTCTCGTCCTCGCCGCCGCCGAGCAGAAGGCTCGGCGTGAACCAGACGTCGCTGCGGCCGTGCCAGGCACGTCCCTTGGCGACCGCCCGGCGGGCCAGGGCGAGCCGCTTGGCGGTGGGGGCGACGATGCCGAGCCGGGCCCGGCCCGCGTCCGGATGCGTCCGGCCGGTGCCGGTGTCGAGACCGGCCGCGAGCAGGGCCGAGTCGTCGGCCTCCAGCAGAGCGGCGAGGCCTTCGGGGCTGTCGGCGGCGAGGAGGAGCACCTGCTCCGGCTCGGCGACGGAAGCGGTAGCTGTGGCAAGAGCTGCGGCTGCGGCGGTCCGGGAGGAGGACGGACGCGGGGGCAGGCTCTGGAGTGCGGACGAGGCCGGGGAAGTGATCGTCCTGTGCCGGTTGGCCCGCACACCAGGCGTTCCGGTGGCCCGTGCGGCAGGCGCCTGTTCAAGCACGACGTGGGCGTTGATCCCGCCGAAGCCGAACGCGTTGACGGCCGCCCGGCGCACCGGCCGCTCGGGGCTGGTCTCCCAGGGCGTCGCCGTCTCCAGCGGACGGAAACGGGTGGCCGCGAGGGCGGGGTGCGGGTCGTCGCAGTGGAGCGTCGGCAGGAGCATCCCGTGGTGGACGGCGAGGGCTGCCTTCACCAGGCCGGCCACTCCGGCGGCGGGCATGGTGTGGCCGATCATCGACTTCACCGAACCGATCACCGCGGGGTCACCGTCCGTGCCGGGGCCGAACACCTCGGCCAGGGTGGTGAGTTCGGCCGCGTCGCCCGCCGGGGTCGCGGTGCCGTGGGCCTCCAGGAGGCCGATGGATCCCGGCTGGGCGGGGTCGAGTCCCGCCGCTTGCCAGGCCTGGCGTACGGCGTGGGCCTGGCCACCGGGGTCGGGGGTGACGAGACCGGCGGCGCGGCCGTCGCTCGCCACGCCGGTGCCCCTGATGACCGCGTAGATCCGGTCACCGTCGCGTTCGGCGTCAGCCAGCCGCTTGAGCGCGACCACGCCGGTGCCCTCGCCGATCAGGATGCCGTCGGCGTCGCGGTGGAAGGGGCGGATCCGCTGGCTCGGGGAGAGCGCGCGGAGCTGGGAGAAGACGCTCCAGAGCGTGATGTCGTGGCAGTGGTGCACTCCTCCGGCGAGCATCAAGTCGCAGCGTCCGGAGGCGAGTTCGCTCACCGCCTGGTCGACGGCGACCAGCGACGACGCGCAGGCGGCGTCCACCGTGTAGGCGGGGCCGCGCAGGTCGAGGCGGTTGGCGACGCGCGAGGCCGCGAGGTTGGGCACCAGGCCGATGGCCGACTCGGGGCTGTCGGGCCCGAGGCGCTCGGTGAACGCCGCCCGCACCCGGTCGAGTTGGCCGGCGTCGAGATCGGGCAGCAACTCGCCGAGCGTACGCACGAGTTGACCGGCGGTACGGACGCGTTGGTCGAGGCGGACCAGACCGGGCGTGAGGTAGCCGCCCCGGCCGAGGACGACGCCGATGCGGTGCCGCTCCGGCAGCCGGTCCTCGCCGCCCGCGTCGGCGAGGGCGGAGGCGGCCACGTGCAGCGCGATGAGCTGGTCGGGTTCGGTGCCGGGCACCGAGTTCGGCATGATCCCGAACCGGGTGACCTCCACGTCGGCGAGTTCGTCGACGAAGCCGCCTCGTCGGCAGTACACCTGGTCGGCGACGGCCGGCCCGGTCGCGGAATCGGGCCGGTAGTAGTCGGCGTCCCACCGCCCGTCGGGCACGTCGGTGATGGCGTCCGTGCCCGCCAGCAGATTCAGCCAGTACGCGTCGAGGTCGGCGGCGCCGGGCAGCAGTACGGCCATCCCCACGATGGCTACAGGAGACGGAAGTTGACGTCCCCTCAGATCATCCCGAGCCGCGAGATCGTGCTGATCCGTCAGGTCGGTCATGTCACCAGCCCGACGACGTGTAGACAACGGCTCCGGCCGACTCGTCGCCCCAGGCGAGTTCACGCAGCAGCGCCGCGGTGCCCTCCTCGGGGTCGATCAGCTTGATCCCGCGCCTGGCGTACTCGCGTCCGAGTTCCGGGGTGACCATTCCGGTGTGACCGCCGGTCGGCGCCCACGGTCCCCAGTGCACGGTCAGAGCACGGTGACCGGTGCGGGCGGCCCAGTCGGCGCCGAGGCTCTGGAGGGCGTCGTTGGCGGCCGCGTAGTCGACCTGGCCGCGGTTGCCGAGGACGGCCGAGATGCTCCCGAACAGGACGGCGAACGCGGGCCCGTTCGGGAACTCCTCCAGAGCCGTCAGCAAGGTCTCGGCGCCGCTCGTCTTCGTGTCGTACACGCGCTGGAAGGACTCGGCGGTCTTGTCGGCGATCAGCCGGTCCTCGATCACTCCTGCCGCGTAGACGACACCGTCGAGCCGGCCGTGCTCGGCGTGGATCTCCTTCACCGCCTGGAGCGCGGCGTCCGGCTCCCGGAAGTCCACGGAGTGGTAGCGGGCGGTGCTGCCGAGGGCCGTGAGCTCCGCCAGGGTGGCGGTGATCTCCCGCTGGGCCAGCACGAGTTCGGCTTCGCGGTTGATGTCGGCGGGCGTCAGGCCCCCGCCCGCGCGGGTCGCGAGGGCCGTACGCAGCGCGGCGCGGTCCGTGGCGGCCGCGATGGCCGGATCCTCGGGGCCGGTCGGCGCCGGAGTCCTGCCGAGCAGTTCGACACGGCACCGGGAGGCCGCGGCGAGCGCGGCGGCGAAGGTCGCGGTGATGCCGCGGGCCCCGCCGACCAACAACACCACGGAGTCCCGGTCGAGGCCGATGGCGGCGGCCTCGGCGGCTCCGTCACCCGCCGGTCCGGCGCCGGTGGTTCCGAGGGTGCCCAGCGGTGTCTCCACGAGGTCAAGTCCGTGGCGACCGGCTGCCGTTCGCAGGACGACGGGAGCCGGGTCGGGCGCGAGCAGTTCGGCGACCAGCGCGTCGGCGACGGCGGCCGGAGTGGTGTCTTCGAGGTCGACGACCCGCGCGACGGTCTCCGGGTACTCGCGTGCGACCGTACGGAACAGACCGTGCAGCCCTTCCGACCGCAAGCCCGGGGAGCCCCCGTCTGCGGGCCGGGCGGCGAGCAGCCAGCGCGGGCCCTGGCGCAGGGCGGCCTGGAAGACGGGGAAGGCATGGGGCAGCACCGGTGACGAGGAATCGGCGAGGGAGCCGAGGTACAGCACCCCGTCCACCCGGCCGTCCGCTTCGGTGAGCAGGTGCTCCGGGCGGAGGATCACGGCGTCGGCTCCGTGCGCCGCCAGCCGGGAGAACACCTCCCGGGACACGTCCTCGCTCTCGTAGCCGAGCAGGACGAACCGCTTCCCGGCCAGTACGGCGGACGGGTCCGCCGAGCCGTCACCGTCCTGCTGCTCCAGCAGGACGGGCCGGAGCTGAAACCGCTTCGGCGCCTCGCCTGCGACCTCCACCAACTCTGGCGTCTCGGTCTGCCCGACCGCTGTGCCGTTCCGTGGCCCTTCTGGCTGCCCGGTCCCAACCGGCGGCGTGCTCGGAGCCGTACCGCCGGACGGTTCGGCGGGCCCCGCCAGACGCGCGGCGAGCCAGCCCGTCACCGACGCGGCCGTACGGGCCTTCGCCAGGTCCTCCAGTTCCGCGTCGTCCAGCCCGGCGATGTCCACGCCGCCCCCGGCGCTCAGGCGCTTGGCCAGTTCACCGGCGATCTCGGCCCGTTTGATGGAGTCGATGCTGAGGTCGGCCTCCAGGTCGAGATCGGGCTCGATCATGTCCACGGGATAGCCGGTGCGCTCGCTGATGATCTCCAGCACGACGGCCAGGACGTCCGCTTCCGTGACCGCTGCCGTGACCGACGGGGTGGCGCGCGTCTGGGAGGTGGCGAGCGCTGATGCGGCCTCCTCCGGCCGCAGAACCGGCAGTTGGGCCACGGGAAGCTCCGCGGCCGGTACCGCCTGTTGACGCATGCCGACCGCGGCGGGTGCGACGGGCGCGGGAATCCATTCCCCCGCCGTGGCGCCGAAGTAGGTCATCAGCACGTCCCGCTGGGCAGCCACCATCTCCCGGCTGGTGCGCAGGTATTCGACGATCAGCGCGTCCCTGTCGGCCGGGACGCCGTCTCCGTGGTTCACGTGGCTCGTCGTCACTGTCGTCTCCACAACGCGTCGGGCCGGTGCGAGGGCACCGGGGAGGAGTTCTCCGGCGGCCGTACGGACCAGCTGGCCGTCGACCGTCCAGCCGGGCCGTTCGGGCTCCGGGGTCCGGGTCGCGTCGACGGCGTCGCGTCCCTGGAACAGCCATCCGGTGCGTACCGGCAGCCCCGCCACGGCCAGTTGGGCCAGCGCGTCGAGCCAGCCACGCAGTCCGCTGTCGTGACGCGGCTCGCACGCGACGGTGCGGTGCGGGCGGTCGCCGAGGATCTGCGTGACCAGCCGGGTGAGTACGGAGCCGGGGCCGGCCTCGACGAAGACCCTTGCCCCGGCCTCGTACATGGCCTCGATCTGTGCGACGAATCCGACGGGGGCGCCGATCTGGGCGGCGAGTTCCGCGCGGATCCCGTCGGCGTCGTCGCCGTACGGGGCCGCTGTGCGGTTGGACCACACCGGGAACTCGGGCGGACGCACGGTCCGGCGCGCGAGTGCCTCGGCGAACCGTTCTCCGCCGGCGGCCACCACCGGGCTGTGGAAGGCGCAGGCGACGGGGATGCCTTCGGCGCGGTGTCCCGCCGCGCGCAGCAGTCGCACGGCGGTGGCCATCGCCTCCGTCGGTCCGGAAATCACGGTCTGCCGGGGCGAGTTGTGGTTGGCGACGACGACCGTGCCGGGGGCGCCCGTCTCGCGCAGGGCCCGTTCGACGTCTTCGGCACCGGCCGCGACCGCCGCCATGGTTCCCGGATCCTCGCCGACGGCCGAGAGGATCGCCGCCGCCCGCTCGGCGCTCAGCTCAAGCAGCGCCTCCGGCGTGATCGCGCCCGCCGCGCAGAGGGCGACCAGTTCGCCGTAGCTGTGCCCGGCGGCCATGTCCGGTCGTACACCGGCCGCGGTGAGCAGTGCGTGGGCGGCGAGTCCGGCGATGCCCAGCGCGGGCTGGGCGACCCGGGTGTCGGTGATCCCGGCTCGCCGGCGGTCCCGAGCAGCCGTGTCGAAGGCGGCGGGCGGGTACAGCGCGTCGGCGTGGTCGCGGCCGAGGTGCAGGTAGTGCTGAAGCTCGGGGAAGGCGATGAACACGTCCGCGAGCATCCCGGGCCGCTGGCTGCCCTGGCCCGGGAAGAGAAACGCGACCTTGCCGTCGGCCACCGCCGGCCGACGCGGACCGGACGGCACCTGTCCCGCGTCCGCCCGCGCCACGTCCGCCTCCGCCGCGTCCGCCCGCGCCATGTCCGCCTGCGTAACGTCCACCCGCGCCATGTCCGCCTGCGCCGCGTCCACCCGCGCCATGTCCGCCTGCGTAACGTCCACCCGCACCTGCTCGCTCCCGCCGACCAGCGCTCGTCCGGTCTCCGCGAGGTGGATGCCCCCGGCCGGGTCGTCCTCGCCCGCCAGAGCCCGGCGCAGCCGGCCGATCAGCCCGTCGACGTCCGTGGCTACGACGGCCACCTGGACCGGTTCGTAGCGGGCGTCGGCACGGCGGGACGCGCTCAGCGCGAGGTCGCGCAGGCGCCACGGGCGGCCGTCGGTCCCGGCGGCCTTCAGTACGTCCTCGATGGCTCGCCGGGCCGCCGCCGGATCCGTACCGCGGAAGGTGAACAGCTCTGCGGGCCAGCTGTCCAGGCCGTGGGCGGGCGGTTCGGCGGCCGTGTGGGCGCTGAGCACCACATGGAAGTTGGTCCCGCCGAAGCCGAACGCGCTGAGTCCGGCGACGCGCTCCCCGGCCGGGACCGCCCAGGGCCGTGCCCGTGTGTGGAAGGCGAACGGGCTGCTCTCCTCCCGCCATGCCGGGTTCGGCCGCTTGATGTGCAGAGTGGGCGGCTTCACTCCCGTGTAGAGGGACAGCACGGTCTTGATCAGGCCCGCGAGACCGGCGGCGCACTTGCTGTGCCCGATCTGCGACTTGACCGAACCGAGCGCGCAGCCACCGGCCTTGGCCCCGGCCTCGGTGAACACCTCGCTGAGGATGGTCAGTTCGGTACGGTCCCCCACCACGGTCCCTGTGCCATGGGCCTCGACCAGGCCGACGTCGGCCGGTGAGATGCCCGCGTTGCGGTAGGCCCGTTCCAGCGCGGCGCGCTGCCCCTCGGGGCGGGGTGCCGTGAGTCCGAGCGAGCGGCCGTCGCTGGAACTGCCGACTCCCTTGATCACGCCGTAGATCCGGTCGCCGTCCCGTTCGGCGTCCGCGAGCCGCTTGAGCACGACACAGGCGATGCCCTCGCCCAGGGCTATCCCGTCCGCCGAACTGTCGAAGGCGCGCGACCGGCCGGTCGGCGAGAGCGCGTGCACGGAGGAGAAGAGGACGTAGTCGTTGATGCCGTTGTGCAGGTCGGCGCCGCCGCACAGCACGACGTCACTCGTACCGCCGACGAGTTCCTTGCACGCCACGTCGACGGCGGCGAGGGACGACGCGCACGCCGCGTCGACGGTGTAGTTGGCGCCGCCCAGGTCCAGCCGGTTGGCGATCCGCCCCGAGATGACGTTGGCCAGCATCCCGGGGAAGGAGTCCTCGGTGAGCCGGGGCAGTTGCCCGTCCAGACCGCCGGGAACCTCCCCGTAGTAGGAGGGCAGTACGGCACGCAGGGTGGCGGCGTTGGAAAGGTCGCTGCCCGCTTCGGCGCCGAAGACCACGGAGGTCCGCGACCGGTCGAAGCCCCGGCCGCGCTCCCCGTAACCGGCGTCCTCCAGTGCCCGCCGCGCGGCTTCCAGTGCCAGCAGCTGTACGGGCTCGATGCTGCCCAGCGAGGTCGGCGGGATGCCGTAACGCAGCGGGTCGAAGGGAATCCGCGGCAGGAAGCCACCCCACTTGGACGGAGTGGCGCCTTTCGCGTCCTCCGAGTAGTGCACGGCGGGGTCCCAGCGGTCGGCGGGGACCTCACCGACGCCGTCGTGGCCGCCGAGGATGTTCGCCCAGTAGGCGGCGAGGTCGGGGGCCCCCGGGAACATGCAGGCCATGCCGACCACGGCCACGTCCAGCGGCTCGGGCGCTGCGGGCTCCTCGGCCGTGTCCATCCCGAGGCGTTCCCGGAGGAGAGCCGTGCGGGCCGCGAGGAATCCCGCCGCGCCGGTGGTGACCGAGCCGTGCAGCGCGCTGATCGTGGTGGTCGCCGAGCGCAGGACGGCCACTTCTCCGGCCATGAACATGCCCTCGGAGAGCTGGCGTTCCTCGGCCACGGCCGCCAGTTCACCGGTGGCGTCCCGCTCGATGCCCTTGCTGGCGATGCGCAGCCGCCCGACGTTGAGCCGTTCCAGTTCCTCCCAGATCCGCCGCTCCGGCACGCCGCGCTCGCGCAGCTCCGCCTCGAACTCCCGGTAGTTCTCGCTGAACGGGCTGGGCACACAGCGGGTGGCATGGCCGGGTGCGGTCTCCAGCAACGCGGTGCGGGTGGCGGCCATGACCTGCCGCTGGAAGAGCGGCCGGACCGCCCCGCACTCCACCGCTTCGTCGGTGAACAGATAGGCGGTTCCCATGAGGACGCCGACGGCGGCTCCGCGCGCGGTCAGAGGAGCGGCGAGTGCGGCGATCATCGCCGACGAGCGCTCGTCATGGACGCCGCCCGCGAAGAACACCTCGACGCGCTCGGCCGTTTGGGCATCCGCGTCGTCCAAGAAGTCTTCCAGTACGGCGAGTTGGGCCTCCCACAGGGGGAAACTCGCGCGCGGTCCGACGTGGCCGCCGCATTCGGAGCCCTCGAAGACGAATCGGCGGGCTCCGGCGTCGAGGAACTGGCGGAGCAGGCCCGGCGAGGGCACGTGCAGGAAGGTGCTGATCCCGGCCCGCTCCAGCGCCTCGGCCTGGGACGGTCGTCCGCCCGCGATGATCGCGTGCGTGGGCCGCAGCTCCCGTACGGCTTCGAGCTGGGCGTTTCTGGTCTCCTCGGGTGCGAAGCCGAGCACGCCGACGCCCCAGGGCCGGCCGGCCACGACGGCGCGGGTGTCCTCCAGGACCGTACGCGTCTGCTCGCCGCTCGCGAGAGCCAGCGCGATGAACGGCAGGGCCCCGTCCCCGGCGACGGCGGCGGCGAACCGTGCCTGGTCGCTGACCCGGGTCATCGGCCCCTGGGCGACAGGCACGCGCGTGCCGAGCGCCCGGCTCATCGGGGACCCGGGACGCAGTGCCCCGGCCGGCCCGTCGTCGCGTACGGCGTCCCGTACGGAGTCGGTCAGGGCGCGGACCGTCCGGCCCGCGTCGCCCCAGCGCTCGGCGAAGCGGGCGGCGAGGAAGCCGTCCTGACCGACCGGCAGGAGCTGGGTAAGAGGGTCCTGGGCACCGAGCATTTCCGACACGAGCGACGGATCGTCGGCCGGGATGCGCGGGACGTCCGGACCCCTGCGGTGCAGCACCCGGTGCCCGCCCACCACGACTGTCTCCGAACCGTCCATGGACCGCAGTGCCGCGGCAGCCGGCTCCGGAAGCCTCGCCTCGGCGAGCAGCGCCAACTGGCTGTCCAGGACCACTCCGGCCGCCCCACCGGCCACGGCCGCCGCTGCCGTACGGGGGCCGATGCCGCCGCAGGCCCAGACGGGGAGGTCCACGCCGGGCTCGGCGAGCAGGTGCTGGAGCAGGACGAAGGTGCTGAGCTCCCCGGTCCGGCCGCCGCTCTCGCTGCCGCGGGCGATCAGGCCGTGCGCTCCGGCGCGGACCGCCACCAGAGCCTGCTCCAGGTCCGTGACCTCCACCAGGACTCGGTACGCCGCGGTGACCTCGTCGATCTGCCATGGCGAATCCATGCCGAGGACGACGGTATGGAGACCACCGCCGTCTCGCTTTCCCGGCTTTCCGTTCTTCTTTCCAGGCGCGAATTCTCCGGGTTCGAGTTTCCCGGGACCGAGTTCTCCGGGAGCCATCCGGCAGTGCGCTCCGACCCGCACTCCGAACGGTCCCGGCGCCCAGCGACTCAGAGATGCCAGCGCTTCTCTGGCTCTTCGGTCGCCGACTCCCAGGTCAAGTACCCCGAGGCCGCCCGCACGGCTGACGGCGGCGGCAAGCCTGGCTTCTGGCTCACCGAACGGGGTGATTCCAATGATCATGTCCTCGGCGCGCACAGCAGACGTCATGATTCTCCGAAAAAATCGGTGAGACTGCACGGTGGGGGGTGCCTGGAGACGACGAATTGGCCCACGCGGACAAACACCGTTCACGCGGCGTCGGGGGGAAACTCCCACGCGAAAACCAACCCGTTGGAAGCTAGCGCCAGACTTACCCGCCGGTCAACATCGCGTCGACCTGCCGCTACGCCGTGGAATCGATTCGGCCAGGCCCCGCCGGGCCTCAAGAACCGAAAACCCGGCCAATTGCAATCAGTCACTACTCTAGTCGGACGACAGCGCCGCAAGTCCGCCAAAAGCAGCGTCATGATTCACCCCTGCGAAACACGGACGGCAGCGCAAGGCCACTCTGTAAAATTCACATGTCAGCGCCAGAAGTCCCCGTCAGTCCCACTCTCAAGATCCGCATGCGGCGCGATGTCGAGAAACAAATCCCCACACAACTGACTCCATCACGGGACGTCGCTCCGGCTCATTCACAGGGATTTCCCTTTTACCCACCCTCCCTCCCCGAACCGCCGACAGGATTTTACCTCTCCGCAACCGCAAGACGTTTCAGGAATCTCTCCGCCGACACCGGGAGAACACACTTCGGATCAATCGGTCGAATCGCTCCCAAGAAACCGTTCACTCCGAGCCGACCACGACAATCCGTGCGCGGCCCCGGACGCACCACGGCCGCTCCCCCGCCCCGAATGTGATCTACGCCGCAGAGGCAACCCCGCCGCCGACACCGACGTCTTGATCGACAACGAGATGGCGCGGCGGCGCCAGTGACCCGTCGACCCAAGGCGCATGACCCAGGGCGGAAAACGGGACACTATACACATCGCGTATACACAGCGTGTATACGCATGCGAACTCAGGTCCGCCGCCGCCCGTCCGAGCATCGGCAGACCGAAAGGCACGCATGTACGGCAAGGCATTCGCACCCGAGTACCAAGGTGCGCTCACCACCCTGTCCGTGAACTCCTCCCTGGTCGACGTACTGGCCGCGGGCACCGAGCAGTTGCGCGCCGCCGAGCGCGCCGGAGCACGGGGAGAGGTGGCGCGCTCCGGCCTCGCGGTCGCGGAGGCGCACCGTCGGCTCGGGCAGGTCGGCGACGCCGACCGCGCGTGGAAGGCGAGTTACCGCGCGGCACGGGAGGCCGGGGACACCGCCGCGATGGCATGGGCCCTGTGGAGCGGCGGCACGCTGGCACGCCAGCGTGGTGCGTTCCCGCTCGCCTGGCGGCTGCTGGGGCTCGCGGCCGAGTTCGGCGAGCGCGGCGGCGACATCGTCGTACGCGGCTACTCGCTCGCCGGGATGGCGGAGACGGGCCGGATCCAGGGCGACTATGAGGCGGTCGGCGCGCTGCACGAGCAACTCCTCGCCGAGGCACGCAAGCGCGGCGAGGCGCGGCACACCGTGTGGGCCCTGGAGGGCATCGCGCAGATTCACCGCAACACCGGCTCGTACGACACGGCGTACGCGATGTTCGAGGAGGCCGCGGAGATCGCCGGGCGGGCCGACGACCGGCGCGGCCACGCGTGGGCGCTGCGCGGCCTGGCCGACATCGTGTCCGTCCGAGACGGGGATGCCGAGCGCGCGCTCGGCCTGCTCGCCGAGGCCGAGGTGACCTGCCGGGAGATGAACCTGTCGAGCGCGCTGGCGTACAACCACAAGATGCGCGGCAACGTCCTTTACCGGGCCGGGCGTTACGCGGAGGCCCGGGACGTCTACTCCCAGGCGCTGGCGGAGTTCCGCGCGATGAGCGAGCCCCGCGGTGAGGCGCTCTCCCGGCTCGGCCTCGCCAAGTCCCTCGCCCATCTGGGCCACGACCTGGACGACACGGCCGCCGAACTGGCCGATCTGGCACAGGTGTTGGAACGCATCGGCCTGCGGCACGCCCGCCAGATGGTGGCTCGCGCACAGGCGGAGTTCGGCATCGTGGCGGATACGGATGTCCGGACGGCCACCGTGCCGGACGCGGGCCCCCGTACCGGGCCCGGCGCGGGCGCCGACTCCGGCCGGCCGTCAGCGGTGGACACGGAGACCCCGGCCGCCGCCACGCCGACTGCCTGCAGCCCGGCCTCCACCGCCGCCGAAACAGATGAGGTTGAGGCCGCAGATGCCGGCACCCCCGCAACCACCCTCGCAGGCACGGAGGTTCGGCGATGACGATGACGACCTCCGCGCCGTATCCGCCCGTCTCGACCACGGCCGATGCCGAGCGGGCCGTTCAACTCCTCGACCGCAGCCGGGCGTTGGTGCGCCCCGCGCTGGCCGAGGCGGTCGGGCGGCTGCACCCGTGGGTGGGTGAGATGGCGGCGTACTCCTTCGGCTGGTGTGAGGCCGGTGGTGCACCCGCCGCGGCGGCGGGCGGCAAGGGGCTGCGGCAGGCCCTTGCCGTCCTGGGCGCGGAGGCGGCCGGGGCGGCCGCGGCCGCGGGAGTGAGCGCGGCCGTCGCGGTGGAGCTGGTGCACACCTTCTCACTGCTCCACGACGACATCATGGACGGCGACGCGACCCGGCGTGGCCGCCCCACGGTCTGGAAGGCGTACGGCACGGGCCCTGCCGTCCTCGCGGGGGACGCCCTGTTCGCCCTGGCCGTGGAGACCCTGGCCTCCGCGCCCGGCAGCCACGTCCCGTCGGCCGTCCGTCACCTGTCCACCGCGCTCAACGATCTCGTGAGCGGTCAGGCCGACGACCTGCTCTTCGAGTCACGCCCCTGGACGGGCCCGGAAGCGGTGGGCCCCGACGAGTATCGGGCGATGGCCGAGCACAAGACCGGCGCGCTGCTGGGCTGTGCCGCCGCCCTGGGTGCCGTACTGGCCGGAGCCCCCGCGGCGACGGTCACCGCGCTCGACCGCGCCGGGCGTCATCTCGGCGTGGCCTTCCAGGTGATCGACGACCTCCTGGGCATCTGGGGCGACCCCGCCGTCACGGGCAAGCCGGTCCACGCGGACCTGCGTCGCCGCAAGAAGACGTTCCCGGTCCTGGCGGCTCTCGACAACCCGACCGCCGTCCGCCCCCTGGCCCGCCTCCTGGAGAGCGCCGAAGAGCTCGACGAGACAGCCGCCCGCCGGGCCGCGGCCGTGATCGAGGAGGCCGGTGGCCGCAGCGCCGCGCTGGCGGAGGCCCACCGTCACATCTCCCATGTCCACGCGTGCCTCGAGGGCCTCCCCACGGCTCCGCACGCGGCGGACGATCTGCGTGCGCTGCTGGCTTTCCTCGTACGCCGCGAGATGTGACCAACTCCTTTGTCACACGGGCCTCTTGACGCCGCAGAAAGCCCTTGCCACACTCACCGCCCGCCATAGAAAACGCTTGCTGCGACGCATTCGCGCGGGCGGCGGACCCCCACACAGGAGAAGAAGTCGAGATGGGACGCAGAGCCGCACCTCACCTCACCCGCAAGACCGCAAGCGCCGACCAGCCCCCCACAACCGCCAGAGCCCGCGGGAGGCGGGCCGGCGTCACCGTCGCGTGCACGACCGCCCTGCTCACAGGAGCAGCCCTGCTCACGGCCCCCGCGAGCGCGGCCCCGCAACAGGCGGCGGCAGCGTGCGGCGAGGGTTCGTACCAGGCGGAGGCGGTACTGAACGGCGGCACCTGGACCGCCCGGCGCGGCAGCAGTGTCACGTACACCGGTACCGACATGCGGGCCGCGATGCAGGCAGCCGTCAACAGCCTTATGGCGGGGCGCACTTCGAAGGAACGGGTCGTGGTGCGCGGCTCGGGCGCCATCAGCGCCGGCTCCAGGGTCTCCCTGCCGAGCTACACCGTGCTCGACGTGTGCGGCACCATCGCTGTCACCGGTTCGGGCTCCGGCGACCAGGCCCCGGTCTACGCACGCGGCGCCCGGGACATCGAGGTCCAGCATCTGAACCTCACGGGCACCCCGCTGTACGGCATCTTCATGCGCAACGTCACCAACGTCGTGCTCGGCCAGATCGACATGCGCCTCTCCCGCGGTCTCGGCGTACGCATCGACAACCGCGGCGACACCAGCCAGTGGACGCGCAACGTCCGGATCGACAACGTGTACGTCTCCGGGGCGAGCAGCCACGCCGTGGAGACGTACGGGGTCGACGGCATCACCATCGGCACGGTCACCGCGCGCAATGTGGGCGAGTCCGGTCTCCTGCTGAACCAGACCGTCAACGCGACGGTCACGAAGGTCGACGCGGACGGTGCGGGCGCCGGTACGGGTTACGCGGCCTTCCGCATGGCCAACCGCAACGGCCGGATCGGCAGCGGTTACCCGACCAACGTACGGGTCGGCGAGGTCGTCGCGCGCGGTGGCGGCCGGGGCGTCTTCTGCGTCTCCGAGAGCGGCGGCGCGACCATCGACCGCGTGACCATCTCCGACACCGGCAACAACGCGATCCTGATCGAGAACTGCTACAACGTGAACCTCGCCGCCCAGAGCGGCAGTGTCACGGGCGGCGGCGAGATCCGGCTGGCCGCCCGCTCGGAGTTCCCGAACAACTCGGACATCACCGTTCAGAACCTCAGGGTGACCAACTCCTCGATCCGGGAGAGCCCTTGCGGTGACAACACCACGTTCCGCAACAACACCCTGGTCAACAGCACCCAGACCATCTGCTGACGTCCGCCGGGGGCCGCTACGGCAGTCAGTACGGAAGGAGTCGGCCCGAGGGGGTCCTGCGGTCGATCGTCGTGTCGCGCGCGGTGGTCGTGCGGCGGGTGGGACGGATGCGGATCCGGCGGTTCATGGCGGCCTCCTCATTCCTGATGCCACCAGCCTCCGCGCCGCCGCGGCCCCGCACATCGTGCCCATGGAGGCATTCACCCTGGTCCCGTGGCGGCAGTCGCCGGGGACCAGGTACTCCCGGGGAAGGACGTGGGCCCCTACACGCACCCTCCGACCTGCGCACGGCCGTCAGGGGCGGCGCGGCTCCGGGCCCCAGTAGGACGGTCCTCCGCCACGCCACTCGACGAGCGGTGACACCGCGGCCTCGTTCTCGTCGAACTCCAGGCCCGCGCGGCGCAGGAACTCGACGACGTCCAGGAGGTTCACGGCGACGCCGATCGGCTCGCCGTGGACCGTCACACGTCGCCCGCCCTCCTCCTGCGGCGGGTGCACGACCACTACGGGATGTTCCGACATGCCCTCAGCCTCACCCGGACCGCCCCCGCGCGCATCCGGGGCGGCCCGCCCGGCTCCCGGATGCCCAGTCATACGTGAAGGCCCACTCCTGACCCGTACAGAAAGACGTCGGCGTGGGCCTCCCCACGAGGCACACGCCGACGGACCGGGCCGTTCGGTACGCGACGGCTCTACTCGAAGGCCCCGACCAGTCCCATGGCGGGGGCCGCGAGGTCGGTCACCTGGTGGAGCTGCTCCAGCTGGTAGAGGCCGTTCAGCTCATTGAGCTTGTCGAGCTGGTCGGAGACCCTCGGCATCTCGGCCTTGTGCTCCGCGGGAAGGTCGCTCACGGCGAGCGAGTCGAGCATCGCGATGGGGTTCACCTTCCCCGTCTCCGGGGTGGTGGCAGCGGTCGCGGACGGTACGGCAAGGCCCGTGACGCCGACGGCGAGGCCAACGGCGGCGACGATACGTCGTGTTGAGATCATGCCTTCAGCAACGTCGGCAGGCCGCGCACGGACACGGCCGCGCACGGCCCCCCACCCGACAGGCGCATCGGTCCGCCTGCGCTTGCCGTGGCCGCCGCGCCGGAGGAGTCTCAGAGGGAGAGGCCCTCAACGGCCCGCTCCATACCGGGCCGCGGCCTTCGCGAGTGGTCCCACAAGGAGGTCCATCATGGGCACTGCGACAAGCTCCGGCTTCGACACCGAAGCCCTGCGCCGGGGCATCGAAGGCCAGGACGCGTCGGCGCTCCTGTCGCTGTACGCGGACGAAGCGGAGATGCGCGTCGTCGACCGCAACACCCAGCCCAGCCACCCCAAGGTCATGCACGGCCGCGAGCAGATCCGCGAGATGCTCGACGACGTCTACAGCCGCGACATGACACACAAGCTGGAACAGTGTGTGATCCAGGGCGACCAGGTCGCCTTCACCGAGTCCTGTCAGTACGCGGACGGCACCAGGGTGCTCGCGAACTCGATGATGTCGCTGCGCGACGGGAAGATCGTCGACCAGACGGTGCTGCAGGCATGGGACGACACAGAGCAGTAAGGGGTATGCCGAGGGTCCGGATCACGACCCGTGTGACCTGGACCTTTTCGGCTCAGACCCGTCCGGGGCGGCCTCTGCGGCCTCTGCGGCCTCGACCAGCTTCCGGAGCAGGTCGGCGAGTGTCCGCTTCTCTCCTTCTGACAGCACTGAGAGCAGCGCGTTCTCGCCATGTTCTTCGGAGGCCGCGTGCCGCTCGAAGGCGTCGTATCCCGCCGGGGTGAGCCGTACGTGGACCCGGCGGCGGTCGGCCGCGTCGTGCGTACGCGTGATCAGGCCGGCGCCCTCCAGCGGGCCGAGCCGTGCCGACAGCGCGCCCCGGGTCAGCCCGAGCAGATCGGCGAGCCGTGACGGGCTCGTCTCGTAGGGCGGGCCGAGCCTGCGCAGGGTGAGCAGCACCTTGAACTGCCAGTGCTTGAGCCCGTCGGAGTCCAGGGTGTCCCGGCGGGCCTGCGCCGCGTGCCGCGCCAGGATCGCGAGCCGCGCGAAGATCGCCTCCTTGACCGGGTCCATCCAGCCGAGCTCCTTCGACCAGAGCGCGACGTGCCGGTCGACCGAGTCACCCACCTTTTTCCTCCTGACGTCCTGACAACCGCCCGATAGTTTTCTTGTGGATAGTTTTTCTGATTACTACCTTCCTCGCCATGACGAAGACGAGTACGACCCAAGCCGTCCTTCCGGTGGACGAGGTCGTCGCCGCGGCGCGTGAACTTGCCCGGGCCGGACGATGGCAGCGCGCTCTGGCTCTCCTCGACGCGGCCGCAACGGCCGAGCCCCGCGGCCGGGCGGCCCTCGCTCTGGCCGGGGCGGAGGTCGCTCTTGAGCACGACTGGTTCGGCGGTACGGACACCGCGGCCACCCGGATCGCCGCCGCGGACAGGGCGTTGGCCGAACCAACCGCACCGGTCGGCATCTGGGACCTGGACTTCGTACGGCTGCGGCACACGTACTTCCGGCTGCTCCTCGGTGACGGCACGTTCCGGTTCGGGCCCGCGGGCAAGGATCCCGTCGAGCTGGCGGAGCTGCGGCGGCGTGCGCAGGAGCTGTGCGAGCGGGCGGCCGACGATGTGCGCCGGGGGTGGGCGCGGATGTACCTCGGCCTGATCGTCGACAACCTCTTCGCCGAGCGTGAGGCGGCGCCCGCGCACTACGAACTCGCCCTGAGCGCCGGGGAGTCGGGCGACGACCTGCTCGCCCGTGAGGCGCTGCGGCATCTCGGCGACCACGACCACGACGACCTCGACCACGCGCGGGCACGCGAGCGCTGGACCCGGGCGACCGCTCTCGGCGCCCGGGCGGGGAACGTCCCCGGCACCCTCTCCCAGCAGCTTCTCCTGGCCGTTCTGGCCCGCGACCACGGCGACGAGGCGGGAGCCGCGGCCCTCGCGACCGAGGTGGCGCGCTGGGCGGCGGCCATCGGCGCCGTACGCATCGAGGCGCAGGCGACCGGGTTCCTGGCAGGCGTGGACCCGACGTCCGGGCCGGAGGAGGATTCCTGACCCTCGGCTGAGCAGAACCGTTCAATTCCGCTGCGGTACAGCGCGCCCCTCAAGGGGCGCGGGGCTGTGACATCTGCGGCTCCGCCGCGTGGGCGCGACCAGCCACCGACGGCCCGCAGACGAGAACCACACCCCAGCGGAGCGTAGGGTGATGGCAGGCCGTGACTGGCGCTGAGGTGGAGTACCACCGGGGAGCGGCCCGACGCACACGTCTTCGCCGCGCGCCTGGGCATCTTCTACGACGCTCAGGAGCGGCTCATGCCCCAGGCCCAGCTGATGGACGGCACCGGTCTCGCCCGGCGGATCACCGACGAGACGGCCAAGCGGGCGGCCAGCCTCACCGAACGCACGGGGGTGGCGCCCTGTCTGGCCACCGTGCTGGTGGGTGAGGACCCCGCCTCCGTCACGTACGTACGCATGAAGCAGAACCGTTCCCGCAAGACGGGTATCGAGTCGCGGCACGTGGCTCTGTCCGCCGGGACCACGACGGCCGAGCTGATCGGCACGCTCACCGAGTTGTCCGCCGACCCGACCGTGCACGGCATCCTGTTGCAGCACCCGATGGGTCATCACATCGACGAGCGCGCGGCGTTCGAGGCGATCGCTCCGGAGAAGGACGTCGACGGGGTCACACTGGCGTCCTTCTCGGCGATGAGCTTCGGTCTGCCGGGCTTCGCGTCGTGCACGCCCGGCGGGATCATGCGGCTTCTGGACGAGTACGACGTCGACCCGGCCGGTAAGCGGGCCGTCGTGGTCGGTCGCAGCGCGATCCTCGGCAAGCCGGTGGGGATGCTGCTGCTCGGCCGCGACGCCACGGTGACGTACTGCCACTCGCGCACGGCCGATCTGTCGTCGGTCGTGCGGGAGGCCGACATCGTGGTGGCCGCGGTGGGGCGGCCCCGGCTGATCCGCGGCGAGGACATCAAGCCGGGCGCGGTCGTCGTCGACGCCGGCTACAACCCCGGCAACATCGGCGACGTCGACTTCGACAGCGCACGGGAGCAGGCCTCGCTGATCACTCCCGTGCCGGGCGGGGTCGGTCCGATGACGATCGCCACGCTGCTGGCCCAGACCGTCGAGGCGGCCACGCGGCAGACCGGTGCCTGATCAGCGAATCCACGCGCTGTAGTCCATGACGTCACCCACCTCGAGTCCGTACTCGGGGTCGGCGGCCGTGGCGGTGCTCTCCAGGCCGAGGACGGCACCGGTGACCGGATCCATGATCAGCATCTGCCGGGCCCCGGTGGCGTCGTACACGTACGCCTGACCGCTCCGGCCCAGGCGATCGGTCACCTGGCCGACGGGCCGCAGTCCGCCGGCGTCCGCGAGGACTCGGGCGAGTGCCGCGTCCTCACGGGGGCCGAGGGTCCAGGTGTCGAGCAACAGCCGTGTGGCGTCGAGCAGTTCGCGCGTGGTCAGCGGGGTGTCGGTGTGCTGCGCCTCCTGCAGATAGGCGCGCAGCCGCTCGGCGTCGTGCGGGGGCGGCGACTCGGGCGGGGCGTCGCTCCAGCTCGGCGGAAAGGTCTGATCGCTGATGACGTGACCGTCGTCGACGAGGTCCGGATCGCCGTCCGCGTCGGACAGCACCGGCCGGCCCGGGTGGCGCGGGTCGGTCGCGACGACCAGTTCCGTGTGGCTGTCGTCCGCGTTCCAGCGCACGATGCGCTCCACGGGGAGCGTGATCGGAGGCTTGTCCTCCGACATGCCCATGCTCCACGACTGCACATGCGTGCCCTTGCGCAGACCGGACGAACCGTCCGCCGCCGCCCCGTCGGCCCGCTCGGCCAGCCGGTCCAGCGGTACCGGCGTGGAGTCGGCCCGGACGACCAGCGGGCGCGGCGCAGCCACCGCGGGGGTGGTGCTCGGGCCCGCGAGGAGGATCGTGAGGGAGGTCACGGCGACGGCCGCGGTCGTCGCTAGGGCCCACACGAGACGCGTACGGCGGGGGCGGGGGCCTCGCAGAAGCCGGCCGAGGCTGTTGCGGCCGAGCCGGAAGCGCCCTGGCCCCGGGCTCTCGTCGGCCGCCGGTCCCATGAGCCGGCTGAGGCGGCGCTCGGCCTCGTGGCCCAGCGGTCCATCGCCGAAGCGGGGGTCGCCGGACGGCACCGGGTTGGCGCGGCGCAGCAGTTCGAGTTCGTCAGCCATGGCGCTGCTCCTTCGGGGTGTCGCGGCGAGGCGTCGTGGGACCGGCGGCCACGGCGGTCCGCATGCTGTCGATCTCGGCTCTGAGCCGACGGCGGGCGCGGTGCAGCCGCATCGCCGCCGCCCTGTTGCCGCAGCCGAGGGCCACGGCGACCTCGTCGATGCCGAGTTCCTCCCAGGTGGTGAGCCGCAGAACCTCCTGATCGGCGGGGGCAAGGCGGGCCAGCGCGTCGTGCACCCAGGCGCCGGGCTGCTCCGAGTCGGGGCTGTCCACGATCTGCCGGCCGTGCGCGGTCTCGTCGTGACCGAGCTTGTCGACGAGTCGCCGGCGGCGTCCGTAGCCGCGTACCGCGTTGGACAGGCAGTTGCGTGCCACGCCGTACAGCCAGGGAAGGGGGGACGCGGGCAGGTCGGACCGGCGCCGCCAGGCGACGGCGAAGACCTCCGCCACCACTTCCTCGACTTCGCTCGTCCGGCCGTCCAGTCGCCGCGCAACGTACCGGCTGACCGCCCAGTAGTGCTCGCGATAGGCAGCGGCGAAGGTCTCGTCGTTGCTCATGTTCCGTAGGTGTCCGGCAATCCCTCGATCGTCACACCTGAATGCGGTGATCCTTGTCGCTCCGCTCAAGTGTGACGCCGGGACAGGCCTCGGACACAGGCGGGGTATGGAGAGCAACACTGTCACCGCGGCGCTCGCGCCCCCGCGTGCGGGCCGTCGCCCGGGCCTCGCCGCCGTCCGCTGGCTGACCACCACTGACCACAAGACGATCGGTACGTTGTACCTGGTCACCTCGTTCGCGTTCTTCTGCATCGGCGGCGTGATGGCGCTGTTCATGCGCGCCGAACTGGCCCGTCCCGGCACGCAGATCATGTCGAACGAGCAGTTCAACCAGGCGTTCACGATGCACGGCACGATCATGCTGCTGATGTTCGCGACGCCGCTGTTCGCCGGTTTCACCAACTGGATCATGCCGCTGCAGATCGGCGCGCCCGACGTGGCGTTCCCCCGGCTGAACATGTTCGCCTACTGGCTGTACCTGTTCGGCTCGCTGATCGCGGTCGGCGGGTTCCTCACCCCGCAGGGGGCGGCCGACTTCGGCTGGTTCGCCTACAGCCCGCTCTCCGACGCGGTCCGCTCGCCGGGCATCGGCGCCGACATGTGGATCATGGGTCTGGCGTTCTCCGGCTTCGGCACCATCCTGGGCGCGGTCAACTTCATCACCACCATCATCTGCATGCGCGCCCCGGGCATGACCATGTTCCGCATGCCGATCTTCGTGTGGAACGTGCTGCTCACCGCGGTCCTCGTGCTGCTCGCCTTCCCCGTCCTGGCCGCCGCGCTGTTCGCGCTGGAGGCGGATCGGAAATTCGGCGCACACATCTTCGATGCCGCCAACGGCGGAGCGTTGCTGTGGCAGCACCTGTTCTGGTTCTTCGGGCATCCAGAGGTGTACATCATCGCGCTGCCGTTCTTCGGCATCATCAGTGAGGTCATCCCGGTCTTCTCCCGCAAGCCGATGTTCGGCTACATGGGATTGATCGGCGCGACCATCGCCATCGCCGGCCTGTCGGTGACGGTGTGGGCCCACCACATGTACGTCACCGGCGGTGTGCTGCTGCCGTTCTTCTCCTTCATGACGTTCCTCATCGCCGTGCCAACGGGTGTGAAGTTCTTCAACTGGATCGGCACGATGTGGAAGGGATCGTTGTCCTTCGAGACCCCGATGCTGTGGGCGACGGGCTTCCTGATCACCTTCACCTTCGGTGGTCTGACCGGTGTCATCCTGGCCTCGCCGCCGATGGACTTCCACGTCTCCGACAGCTACTTCGTGGTGGCGCACTTCCACTACGTGGTGTTCGGCACGGTCGTGTTCGCGATGTTCTCCGGCTTCCACTTCTGGTGGCCGAAGTTCACCGGCAAGATGCTCGACGAACGCCTCGGCAAGATCACCTTCTGGACGCTGTTCATCGGCTTCCACGGCACCTTCCTCGTCCAGCACTGGCTGGGCACGAACGGTATGCAGCGCCGGATTCCCGACTATCTGGCCGTGGAAGGACTGACGGTCCTGAACACGGTGTCCAGCATCTTCTCCTTCGTCCTCGGGCTGTCCCTGCTGCCGTTCTTCTACAACGTGTGGAAGACGGCGAAGTACGGCGAGAAGGTCGAGGTCGACGACCCGTGGGGTTACGGCCGTTCGCTGGAGTGGGCGACCTCCTGTCCTCCGCCGCGGCACAACTTCGTCGTCCTGCCGCGGATCCGTTCCGAATCCCCGGCGTTCGACCTGCACCATCCCGAAATCAGTGCCGTGGCCGGGCAGTTGCCTGTGCCGGAGAGGGTTCTGCGGTGACGGCGATGGACGAACGGCCGGTCGATGCGGGGGTGTTGATCAACGAGTTGGAGGGTCATCTGCTGATCGAGGCGACCCTGGGTGAAGGGCGGGCCGAAGCGGGCCGTTTCAGCCGGCAGTTCGGGTGGCTCACCGACAGTCAGCGGGTCGAGGTCGAGGAGCGGTTCGCGGAGGTGTACGTGGCGCTGGCGGGGGTTTCGTGGCAGCGGACGGTTCAGCGGGGTGCTGAGTTGCGGGGTGAGTATGAGGAGGCGTATCGGGTGTTGCGTCGACGGGTGCTCTCGGTGTGGCTGTTCGGGATGGCGCTCATCAGCGGGGCCGGCGTCCTGATTGTGTCGCTCGCCCGGCAATGACAACCAAGCCTGTTGTTCGATGGCTGCGGGCCGTCAGTGGCTGGTCGCGCAGTTCCCCGCGCCCCTGAAGGGCGCTCCTCTCCGCCAGGAAGTCCTCCCAGGTTCGCTTGCCGATCGTCGTGTCCGTGAGGGAGAGGTTGTTGCCTGCGCGGTAGGCGCGGCCTGCCTTTCCTGGCATGCGGACTGGGAGCATGAGGCGGCGCTTGCCGTGGGCCTTCAGGTAGGTGGTGAGCAGGTCGGCCAGGGCGTGGACCGTCGGGCCGGTCAGGTCGGGGACCAGGCCGGCCGGCTTGCCGAGGGTCAGTTCCACGAGTCGGGCGGCCACGTCGCGGGAGTCGACCGGCTGGAAGCGGAGTCCGCCCGGGACCGGGATCACGGGCAGCTTCGTCATCCCTTGCGCCATCTTCAGGACCAGGTCATGGAACTGGGCGGCCCGCAGTGTCGTCCACGGCAGGCCGGAGTCGGCCACGGCACGCTCGGCGCCCAGCTTGGCCCGGAAGTAGCCCAGCGGGACCGCGTCCGCGCCGGTGACAGAGATGTACACCAGGTGCCGTACTCCTGCGCGCGATGCGGCCCGCACGAGGTTGCGGGTCGCCTCGTCGTCGCCCTTGGGGCCGCCCGCGAGGTGGAGAACGGTCTCGACTCCGGCCAGCGCGGCCTCGATGCCCTCACCCTTGAGCAGGTCGGCGGTCACGTGCTCGACGCCGTCACCGGTTGCGCGGCCGTGCCTGCTGAGGACCCGCACGTCGTGGCCGGCCTCCCGCAGAAGGGGGACGACGTGGCTGCCCAGGGTGCCCGTACCGCCGGTGACCAGGATGGGAGTCGTCATGGTTCCTCCGTAAATCGCTCGGCCCGGGAGTCCGGCTCCCGGTACCTTCGGCTGGGTTTTCGTGGATCTACTGCCATGACCCCGGCCGACGAAGGAATGTGACACGTGAGCGAGCTCGACTGGCTGACCGAGGGTTTCGAGGAACACCGGCCCCGTCTGCACGCGATGGCGTACCGGATGCTCGGTTCCGCGAGTGAGGCCGACGACGCTCTTCAGGACGCCTGGCTGCGGGTGGGGCGCGCCGACACCGACGGCGTGGAGAACATCGGCGGGTGGCTGACGACCGTGGTGGCGCGGGTGTGCCTCAACATGCTGCGCTCGAGGGAGCACCGGCGTGAGGAGTCGCTCGAAGCGCAGGTGACCGTTCCGGCGCGTGGTCAGGACGATGGGCGCGATCCCGAGGAGGAGGCTCTGCTGGCCGACTCGGTCGGGGTGGCCCTGCTGGTCGTGCTGGACACGCTGTCCCCTGCCGAGCGCCTCTCCTTCGTCCTGCACGACATGTTCGCCGTGCCCTTCGACGAGATCGGCCCGATGCTGGAGCGTTCTCCGGCCGCCGTGAGACAGCTCGCGAGCCGTGCCAGGCGCCGGGTCAAGGGTGCCTCACCGCTGCCCGAGGCCGATCTGGCCCGTCGGCGCCGTGTCGTGGACGCCTTCCTGGCCGCCACCCGCGGCGGGAACTTCGACGCCCTGGTCGCCCTGCTCCATCCGGACGTGGTGCTGCACGCCGACAGGTCGGTCGTCCCGACGCCCGAGCCCGTCGTGGTGAACGGTGCGCACCCGGTCGCCAAGGGCGCGATGGCCGCCACGGGCCGGGCCCGGTTCACCGGTCCCGCGCTGGTGAACGGTTCGGTCGGACTCGCGATGGCTCCGCACGGGCGGCTCTTCCTGGTGCTCGCCTTCACGATCACGGACGACCTGATCACCGGGATCGATGTCGTGGCGGACCCCGACCGCCTCGACGAACTGGAGCTCGCGGTGCTCGACGGCTGACGGCGGTACGGCGCGTCGGCGTGCGGACCCTATGACCCGTACGGCACGCGCCGCCATACTGACCGTCGTGCGAGTAGCGATCATGACGGCGGGGTCGCGGGGCGACGCCGCGCCGTACACAGGACTTGGGCACGGGCTGGCACGGGGCGGGCACGAGGTCACCGTGGTGACGCACGCGTGCTTCGAACCGCTGGTGGCAGCCGCCGGGGTGGGCTTTCATCCACTGCCCGTGGATCCGCGGGCCGAACTGGAGTCCGTACGCGGGCTCGCGCTGCATCGCAGCGTCACCGGGATCGGGAAGCTGGCCCGGGTCGTCGAGATGGCCAGGTCGTTGGTGGGGCGGATGGCCGACGATCTGGTGGCCGCCGCCGAGGCCGCCGATGTGCTGCTGTTGTCGAGTTCGCTGGGGCCTCTCGGTCACGCCATCGCCGAGGGGCACGCGCTGCCGAGCATGGGCGTCTATCTCCAACCCCTGGCGCCCACGGGGGAGTTCGCTCCTCCGGTGATCGGCACCCGCTCCCTTGGTCCGGCCGGGAACCGGCTCGCGGGGCGGGCCGTCAATGTCGCCGTCGAGCGCATCTTCGCTGACACCACTCGGTCGCTGCGGGCCCGGCTCGGGCTGCCGCCGCTCGGTTCGCGTGCCGCCCGGCGTGCCCGTGAGCGGCAGAACTGGCCGGTCCAGCACGGCTTCAGCCCGCTGGTGGTGCCCCGGCCGCTTGACTGGCGGCCCGGTCTGGGCATCGCCGGGTACTGGTGGCCTCACGACCGCGAAGTCCAACTCCCGGACGGACTGCGGGACTTCCTGGACGCCGGGACCCCTCCGGTCTACTTCGGTCTCGGCAGCGCGACCGTGCCGAATCCCGAGCGGTTGAGCGAGGAGGTCGTACGAGCCCTGCGGGCGGCCGGGGTGCGTGGTGTCGTGCAGCGGGGCTGGGCCGGGCTGGAGGCCGGCGGGGACGACATGTTCACCGTGGACGAGGTCCCGCACTCGGCGCTGTTCCCGAGGATGGCCGCGGTGATCCACCACGCGGGTGCGGGCACGACCGCGGCCGCGCTGCGGGCCGGGGTGCCGGCCGTGCCCGTACCGATCCAGTTCGACGAGGCGTTCTGGGCCGCCCGGCTCGTCGCGCTCGGGGTGGCTCCGGAGGCCGTTCCGCTGCGCAGGCTCGATGCCGAGGCGCTCGGCGGTGCCGTGGCGCGTGCCGTCACCGAGCCCGTGTACGCCCGCCGCGCGAAGGCGCTGGCCGGCCGGCTCCGGGACGAGGACGGGGTGGGCCCCGTCCTCGCCGCCGTGGACCGGCTGGCCGCGGGAAACTGAAGCACCGTGAGCCGCCGGCACCCTGCCCGCAGGTCGGAGCACCGCGGCTCCCGGCGACAGCGCCGCGCCCCCTGGCTAGGGCCCCTACGCCACGGTGACGTGCACCGTCATCTCGTCGGCCCCGGGTGTGCCCACCGTCTCGATCGTGACCCCGGTCCAGGTGCCCTGGGGCAGGTTCAGCGCCGGAGCCGTCTTCTCGCCGACCGTGGTGTTGTCCTTGAACGGGTACAGGTCGTCGCTGTCACCGCGGTTGCCCCGGCCGAACATCCGGGAGAGGTCGCCGCGGCCGTCCGCCTGGAGGAGTTCGATGGCCAGGTTCTGTTCGTCGTTGACGTTGTCGATCGATTCGTCGACGACGTAGACGGCGATCCCCTCGTCGGGCAGGAAGGCGTCCTGGCCGCGACGGCGACGGTACTCGACGAGTATGTACTGGCTGTCGGACATGGTCGCGGGGTTCTGGATGAACACCGCTTCGCCGTCCTCGGCGGCGGGCCGCAGCCTGATGTCCCGGGTGGTCTTGTTCACCACCTGGGGCTCGATCCAGCCGTGGAACATACGCAGCATGGCGGTCGGGAAGACCGGGGTCAGACCGCCGTTGCCCCATGAACCGCCCGCCATCAGGCAGTAGTTGCCGAGTCCGGCCGAGCGGGTCAGCTGCTGCTGCCCGGTGTCGTAGTAGTCGGCCCAGCGCGCCGCGAGGTGGCCCCACTCGTGGGCGCAGACGCCGACGGCACTGTCCTCGGGGACGGTCAGGAAGGTGCGCGCGGACAGACCCGGACCGACGTCGACGCCGCCGGGGATCGTCCACTTGAGGCTCCACAGGTCGCCGCGCTGGGTCGTCTGCTCGGCGCCGCGTCCGGCGTGGATGACGAACAGGGCGGTGACGACTCCTTCGTCGAGTGCGTCGAAGGAGGTGAAGTCGACTCCGGCGTCCCGGGCCGCCAGTACGGCGTCACGCGCCAACCCCTGTGAGTTGCGCGGGAAGTTGGCGTTCATGCCGGAGTTGCCGTCGGCGTAGAAGGAGAGCGGCTGCGGCATCCGGAACCAGCCGTGCACCGCGCCCTGGACATCGATGCCGGTGCTCGGTGACGTGTCGAAGGCGCTGACGTCGCGGTAGAACGAGCGCATGCTGCCGGTCGGGAACTCGTCGAGGCCGAAGAGCATGCTGTCGTAGTGGCCGGGGCCGTGGTCGACCTCGTGCGGCTGGTCGGGAAAGTCGACTAGCAGCACCAACGTCCGGATCGTTCCCCGGAGTTGGGACGGCGGCCGGGTGATGAGCTGCTTGTCGGTGCTGGGGCCCGGGTCGAGGGCTCCGTCGTCGAGGCCGACGAGGTTCTCGCCCCGCCGTCCCGCGCGCCAGACGGTGTAGTACTCCTCGAACGTCATGTTCCCTGGCAGGCGGCGTTGCTTGAGCAGTTCGAGATAGCGGGCGTACAACTGCGCCAGGGCCTGGGGCGACAGCGGTACCGGGCAGGCGGCGGAACAGTCGTGGACTGGTCGTACAGGGCTGAGCGTATGACGCATCAGGCACCCCCTTCAGGGGACGAACCCCTCTTGCCGGACACGGAGAATCCAGAAAAATCCGGCCATGCGAAGGCCGTACACCTTCTCATAGTTGGGGCCGAGATTACTGTCAATGTGCAGTCGTACAGCGGAACTTGGGCGTGCCGAAACGGAACTCTCCGGTCCCCCGACCGGGCCGTGCCCTCGGCCCGGATCTACGAGCCCTCCGAACGCCATCCCGCCGGGCGCAGGATCCCCAGGAGCAACCCCACGAGTTCGTCCACCACCTCGTCGAGGCTCGCGTCGACCCAACCCGAACTCCAGTCGTGCAGCAGGCCGTTGACGCTGCCGATGAACGCCGCGGCGGCGATCCGGTAATCGCGGGGGACCGCCTCGCCCCGGACCGCGGCGGCCGTGGCCTCGGCGCAGACGAAGTCGATCCAGCGGGAACGACGGGCCAGCCGTTGCCGTTCGAGCCGTGGGCTGACGCCGATGATCTCGACGAAGGTGATGCGCAGGCGGCGCGGATCGCCGGTGACGTTGGCGGCGTAGGCGCGGAAGGCTGCCGTGGCGCGTCCCTCGATCGGCAGTCCGTCCGCCTCGGCGAGGCCGGTCAGGGCGGCCTCCTCGGCCCAGTCGTTGACCTGGAGGTGGAGAGCGGCCAGTACGTCTTCGAGGGTGCGGAACTCCTCGTAGAACTGGCGGGTGGACAGGCCGGCGGCCTCGCTCAGGGCGGAGACGGTCGTGGCGCGGTAACCGGGGGCGTCCCCGAACAGCTGGAGTCCGGCGTCCAGGAATCTCCGGCGACGCTCGGACTTCCGCTCCTCGGCGGTCTTGCCGCCGTAACGACCGGTCGGCGTTCGAAGCCTGCCCGCCATTGACCCTCCCTGATCGACCCGACGGCCAATTTTGTCCTGTCCGGAGTCTTGTGGTGAGCGGGCCCCGCTCCTTACTTTCCAGTAAGTCCAATCTGAACGTACGCGTTTTCAGATTCTCCGCCTTGTCATGCTCCCCACACATAGGAGAGATCGGTCATGTCTGCCTTCAGAGCCCGGCACGCCGTGTCCATCGCGGCCGCCCTCGTCCTGGCCGTCACCGCGCCGGCCACCGTGTCCGCCGCACCGAACGCCTCCGCGGATCTGCGAGAGGTGATGTTCGTCGGCAACAACTGGGAGGGCACCGCCGACGTCATCAAGTCCACGGGCGACTTCGCGAAGGTCGGCCGGATCAACGTCATCCCGGACAAGGACGCGCGGATGGCGGAGATCAACGCCGACCCGATCAAGTGGATCGCCTTCATGACCATCCGCAACAGCGTGGGCGAGGGTCACGACCAGTTCGTCGACGACATGTACTCCACCCCCGACGGCAGGTCGATGGTGGTATCCCGGCCGAGCTTCGCCGACGTGGTCTCGATCGACCTCGCCTCGGGCGACATCAACTGGCGCTTCCCCGTGTCGGGTTTCCGCGCCGACCACATGGCGGTCTCCCCCGACGGCACCCGGGTCGCCGTCTCGGCCTCCACCTCCAACACCGTGCACGTGCTGGACATCAACACGGGCAAACAGGCGGGCTCGTTCGCCACGGGTGACAAACCGCACGAGAACATCTTCACCAGCGACGGCAAGCAGATCTGGAACATGGCGATCGGCGACGTCAACACCGCGACCGACGCCCCGTGGCTGGACTGGACGAAGGGCGACCGCAAGATCACGGTCGTCGACGCGACCACGTTCAAGCAGGTCAAGGTCATCGACATGCGACAGCGGCTCGACGCGATCGGCCTCACCGACTACTCCGACGCGGTCCGCCCGGCCGCCTTCAACCCGGACGAGTCGAAGCTGTACTTCCAGGTGTCGTTCTTCAACGGCTTCTTCGAGTACGACATCGCCACGGACCGGATCACCCGCACCAAGACTCTGCCGATGAACCCCGCGACCAGCACCGACCGCACCACCTGGGTCAACGACTCGCGCCACCACGGCATCTCGATGAAGCCCGACGGCACGAAGATCTGCGTCGCGGGCACGATGGACGACTACGCGACCGTCATCGACCGCGCCACCCTCCAGGAGGGCCCGCTCGTCACCGCCTCCAAGCCCTACTGGGCGACCGTCAGCGGTGACGGCAAGTCCTGCGTGGTCTCCGAGAGCGGCGCCGACCAGGTCACGGCGATCGACTTCGCCACCGGCAGGAAGACCGTGTCCGTGGCCGTCGGCGACCACCCGCAGCGCGTCCGGCTGGCTCACGTGCCTGCCAACTGGACGGGACCGGCCGCCCACTGACCGCCTCCGGCCAGTTCCCCGCGCCCCCAAAGGGGCGCGGGGCTGTGACACTTTGCGGCTCCACCGCGTGGGCGCGACCAGCCACGACGGACCCGCGGCCGAAGCACCGGACCCGGCGGAGCGGGGAGACAGTGCCTAGTTGAACTCCGCCGCCATCCACGAGGACAGCTCCGCCCGCGCCGCGCTGAGCACCGCAGCGGACGGGGCCGTCGCACCGTTGGTGACGAGGGCGTAGTGCAGCGCGCCCGAGTCCGCCGCGGTGAGCAACAGCCGCCGACTACCCGTGCCACCCGGCTCGGCCGCCACGGCGATCGGAGTGGTTCGGGTGTACGCGGGCGGACCGAACACCGTCCCGAGGTCGGAGACCACCGTGGTCGACGCGTTCGGGAAGGACGCCGGAAGATGCAGTTCCGTCGGCTCGGCACTGCCGTCGGAGCGCCAGACCTGCAGCGCGTACTGACCCGAACCCACCAGTTGGGCGACATTCGGCAGGGAACTCGGCACCGGGTTCCACGTCAGTGTCGTGGAGCCGTCCCGTGAGCGGTCCTCGTAGGTGAAGGCGAGCGAGCGGCCCGCCGTGGCGCTGGGGTAGACGCGGTCGAGCATCCGCGCGTCCTGGCGCAGCACGGCCTTGCCGGAGTCGTCGAGGCGTACCGCGGACAGGTCCTCGTCGTTCCAGGCGTCGCCCTCGGTCTGCACCTCGTTCGGGTTGTCGTTCATCAGCTCGTGGTGGCGGCCGTTGTAGATGTCCCACTGCCACTGGGAGCCGGACAGGACGGGACCCGAACTCGCCGGGTTTGCCCACCAGTTGGCTCCCTTCACCCGGGAGTCGAGGGCCTGGTACATCGCCTTGTAGACCGTCGGCGCCTTGTCGGAGACGGAGCCGGCGAGCGGGTGCCCGAACTCGCTGATGATCGCCGTCGTCCCGGTGGCCGTGGCCCGGTCGCGGATGGTGCCGAAGTCGCCGACGTACTGACCGTCCTCGGCCTTGCCCCACATGAAGACGCCGGAGATGGCCTTCTGGTCGTAGAAGTGGGTGTTGAAGACGTAGCGCGACCCGAGGGTCGAGTCGAGCAGTCCGCCCTCCTGCTTCTGGAAGTCGATGTTGGCGTTCCAGAACAGGTTCGGCTCGACGAAGGCCGGCTTGGCCTGCCAGCCCGCCGCGTCCATCCGGGCGCGGAACTTGACGTAGAACGGCCACAGGACGTCCTTCTCCCACGCCCGGCTGGTCTGGCCCGAGTCGTAGGTTCCCGCGTGCGGCTCGTTCCACGGGTCGAAGCCGACGACGCCCGCGAACTGGGTCGCGGTGAGGTTCTGCTTCACGTACGTCATCGTCTTCTGGGCGGTGTCGAGGAAGGCGTCCTGGAGGCCGTACTCGTTGTGCCAGAAGTCGTAAGTGGCCTGTGTCACGGCCGCGTTGGAGGTGATGTTCTGGCCCCAGAACGGGCAGATGCCGCAGTACTCGTCGGGGTAGTCACCGAGGTCGACGGCCCACTTCGGGGCGCCGTCGCCGGTGTACCAGCTGTCCGAGTCGAACAGCCAGCGGGAGTAGAGGTCCTGGTGGAAGTCGGGGTACACGCGGATGCCGGCGTCCAGGAACGCACGTATCTGGCCGGTGGCCGCGGCCAGGTAGGCCGGGTCCACCTGGCCGCGCGTGGGCTCCGCGTACGCCCAGGAGAGCAGGAAGCGGACGGAGTTGCCGCCGCCGAGCGCCCGGAGCGCGGTCGCGGACTTCTTGGCGTCCGCGACCGAGGCGAAGGGAAGGCCGTTGTTCTCCTTGAGTTTCGTCTCGCCGGAGACGTTGTAACCGCGCAGCACGACCTCGCGGCCGAGGCCGTCGGTGAAGCGGCCGTTCTGGACCGTGAGGGTCTCGGCGGCGGCCGGGTCGAACCACAGATCGTCGGGGAGGGCTGAGGCGGGCTGAGCTCCGGTGGTCGTCAGGAGACCGGTCAGGAGTACGAGGACGCCGAGCAGATGCGCACGCAACTTCGACATGTGCACAACAGTCGTGGGTGCGTCTTCGACCCGTCAAGACTCCTGACTTGAGAGTAAGTCACCTTTTCCGGAATGGCGTTGTGCCGATCGCCCGCCGCTCACCCGCCGATTCGCCGCGTCACGTTCAGCAGGTATTCCTTGCGGTTGAGCGGGTTGTGATCGGTACGCGGCCGCTCCCGGACCGTGCCTCGCGCGAGCGGCGCGTAGTGGTCGAACGCGGCCTCCAGCTCGCCCTCTCCGCTGGTCAGACCCGGTAGCTGTTGCTCAAGGCCGTGCACCTGGGCCGCGGGGATCGCGCCCTCCAGCACACATGAGGTGCCCCGCGTCTCCGTCGTCCGGGGCACCGCCCGCAGCCCGGCGAGGACCGGGAGCAGGGCGCCCAGCGAGTCCAACGGGGCCTCCAGGCGGAATCGGTGCATCGGCTCGTACACCTGGCTGCCTGCCTGTCGCAGCGCGTCCATCAGGACGAGCGGGGTGAGGCCGCGGAAGTCCGCCCCCGTGCTCGACATGCTCTTGTCGAAGCCCTGGTGCGCGTGGCTCTGCCGGGGCGAGTACCCGGAGTGCGTCATGGTGACCGTGCAGTCGGGGACCCGCCAGCCGTGGATTCCCTGGTCCAGGGTCTCCTTCACGGTGTCCTCGACGGCCTTGAAGAAGGCGTACGGCATCGACCCCAGCTCGACCTCCAGCCGGAACTCCACACCGGAGCCGACCGGGGCCGGATCGACGCGCAGCCCGACCGTGGCGAGGAACGGGTTGGGATCCTTGCCGTTGAACTCGACCGCCGCGCCACTGCCGACGGGCCGCTCGACACAGATCGTCGTCGTCTCGCGGAAGCCGACGTCGAGGCCGAACTCGTCGGCCAGGGTCGCCTGGACGACCTCCTTCTGCACCTCGCCGTAGAGGGACACGGAGATCTCCCGGCGCGTCTCGTCCAGACGCAGGTTGATCAGCGGGTCCTGCTCGGCGAGCTGGGTGAGTGCGGTGTGCAGGGTGCCCTTGTCGGCGGGACGGTTCGGCACGACGACGGTTTCGAGGGTCGGCGGAGCGAAGAAGTGCTCGTACGACGGGCGCGCCAGACCAATGCTGTCGCCGATCCTGATGCCGTCGAGGCCCCACAGCTTGCCGATGCGGCCGGCGGACAACAGTCCGTCCTGAGCGTCCGAGCCGCGTTCGAAGACACGGACCGCGGTGACCTTGCCTTCCTTGTCGTCCCCGAAGGTCACCCGGTCCCGGGTACGGAGGGTCCCGGAGAACATCCGCGCGTACGCGACCCGCTCCCCCGCCCGGCCCCGCTCGACCTTGAACACCGTGCCGGAGACCTGTTCTTCGGTGTCACTCCGGCCGGCGGGGAGCAGGTCCCTGATGCCGGTGATCAGCTCGTCCACGCCAGCGCCCGTCATGGCGGAGCCGAAGAACACCGGGTGCACGAGTGCCTGTCCGGTCTGGTCCGCGAGTGCCGCGCGGAGCAGGCCGTCCGGCACGCCTCCCTCGACATACGCGGTGAGCAGCCGGTCGTCGTGGTCGGCCAGCACGTCGAGCGCGTCCGGGGCGAGCCCCGGGACGACATGGGCCTCGGGCGTGCCCTGTCCGACGGTCCGGCCCATCGGGACCACGGCCGGGGTGAGGCGCTCGGCGACGGCCCGCAGCACGGCCTCGTCCCGTGCGCCGCGGCGGTCGATCTTGTTGACGAAGACGAGCGTGGGAACGCGCAGCCGCCGCAGCGTCCGCATCAGGACACGCGTCTGCGCCTGGACGCCCTCCACGGCCGAGACCACGAGCACGGCCCCGTCGAGCACGCTCAGCACCCGCTCCACCTCGGCGATGAAGTCCGGGTGGCCGGGTGTGTCGATCAGATTGACCGTGATGTCGTCGATCTCGAACGAGACGACGGCCGACTTGATGGTGATACCGCGCTGTCGTTCCAGCGCGAGCGAGTCGGTCTGGGTGCTGCCGTCGTCGACGCTGCCGATCTCGTCGATGATCCCGACGGTGTGCAGCAGCCGCTCGGTCAGGCTTGTCTTACCTGCGTCTACGTGCGCCAGAATTCCAAGGTTCAGCGTGTGCACCGCTTGTCATGTCCTTTGAAGTGAGAGGGATTCCTTCCTGGGTGGACATGAACGGTGCGCGCATTGCTGCTCCTTGATTCCGGTCGACTGTGCCTCGCGGCTGATCCCTTTCAGTCCATCAGGCCCTGGCATCCACGAGCAACGGATTAACGCTCAACAAAGCCTGTCGCGGCACTCGCCCCTCCCCGGACACGGTCCTAGAGTGACGCCCATCACGTCCGGTGGCTGATTTCCCTCGCACGGTTCCCTGGGAGGGCACATGACCCGCATCTCGGTGAAGGTGGACGGCACGACGTACGAGGACGAGGTGGAACCCCGTCTTCTGCTGATCCACTATCTGCGTGACCGGCTGGGTCTGACCGGCACCCCGATTGGCTGCGACACCTCCAACTGCGGGGCCTGCACGGTCGACCTGGACGGCGAGACCGTCAAGAGCTGCTCGGTGCTCACGGTCCAGGCCGACGGAAGCGAAGTGACCACCGTCCAGGGGCTGGCCACGAACGGGGAGTGGCATCCCCTGCAGAGGGCGTTCCACGAGCGGCACGCCCTGCAGTGCGGGTACTGCACGCCAGGCATGATCATGGCCGCGCGTGATCTGCTCCGCGAGAATCCGCAGCCGAGCGCGGACGACGTACGGCATGCGCTGGAAGGCAATCTCTGCCGGTGCACGGGCTATCAGAACATCGTGCGAGCGGTGCTGGCCGCCTCCGGAGCCCCCGAGGCGGATGTGGCCTCCGCGGTTTCCGGCCAGGAGGCGAGGACATGAGCGAGCAGATCACCGAGCGCGAGGTCGGCCGGTCCCGTGCCCGCAAGGAGGACGCCCGGCTGGTCACCGGTCAGACGAACTGGACCGACAACATCAGCGTCAACGGGCTGCTGCATCTGGCCATCCTGCGCAGCCCGATGGCGCACGCGCGCATCGGCCGTGTCGACGTGGCCCCCGCGCTCGAACGGCCCGGTGTCATCGCCGCGTTCACCGGTCGCGACCTCGCGGAGGGCACGGCCTCACTGCCGTGCGCCTGGCCGGTGACCGAGGACATCGTGCTGCCGGACCACCCGTCCGTCGCGGTCGACGAGGTGCGGTACGCGGGCGACCCGGTGGCGGTCGTCGTGGCCCGCGACCGGTACGCGGCCGCCGACGCGCTCGAAGCGATCGAGGTCGACTACGAGCCGCTGCCCCCGGTGCTCGACCTGGAGGCCGCGCTCGCCGACGACGCGCCACTGGTCCACTCGGACAAGGGAACCAACCGCTGTTACGTCTGGCCGCTGGCCACAGGCGAGAACTACGAGACGGTCAAACAGCGCGCCGACGTCGTCGTACGCCGCCGCTATCTCCAGCAGCGGCTCATCCCCAACGCCATGGAACCGCGCGCGGTGGTCGTCACCCCGCTCGCCGCGTCCGGCGAGTACACGGTGTACTCGGCGACCCAGGTCCCGCACGTCCTGCGGGTGATGCTCTCCATGGTCACCGGCGTCCCCGAGCACAAACTGCGCGTGGTCGCCCCCGACGTCGGCGGCGGCTTCGGCTCCAAGCTCCAGGTGTACGGCGAGGAGGTCATCGCCCTCGACATCGCGCGGCGCCTCGGCCGGCCGGTCAAGTGGACCGAGTCCCGCTCCGAGGGCTACCTCGCCACCCACCACGGACGCGGCCAGGTCCAGGACATCGAGGTCGCCGCGACCCGCGAGGGCAAGCTGCTCGGTCTCAAGGTCGACCTGCTCGCCGACATGGGCGCCTATCTGATGCTCGTCACTCCGGGCATCCCGATCCTGGGCGCCTTCATGTATCCGGCGATCTACAAGATGGACGCGTACGACTTCACATGCACGGGTGTCTTCACGACGCGCACGCCCACGGACGCGTACCGGGGTGCCGGGCGCCCGGAGGCGACGTACGCCATCGAGCGGATCATGGACGAGCTGGCCGTCGAACTCGGCCTGGATCCGGTGGAGTTGCGGCGCCGGAACTGGATCGGGCACGACGAGTTCCCGTACACGTCGGTCTCCGGGCTGACCTACGACAGCGGCAACTACGAGGCCGCCACCGACAAGGCGCTCACCCTCTTCGGGTACGACGAACTCCGTGCCGAGCAGGCCAAGCGGAACGAGAGCGGTGACGCCGTGCGGCTCGGGATCGGGGTGTCCACGTACACCGAGATGTGCGGGCTCGCGCCGAGCCGGGTGCTGCGGGATCTGCGGTACGCGGCCGGCGGCTGGGAGGCGGCGAGCATCCGCATGCTGCCCACCGGCAAGGTCGAGGTGATCACAGGGACCAGCCCGCACGGGCAGGGGCACGAGACCTGCTGGAGCCAGATCGCCGCCGATGTGCTCGGGGTGCCCTTCGAGGACATCGAGGTCGTGCACGGCGACACCAGGTCGGCGCCGCAGGGCATGGACACGTACGGGTCGCGGTCGCTCGTCGTCGGAGGCTCGGCCGTGCATCACGCGGCCCAGAAGGTCGTCGACAAGGCGCGGAAGGTGGCCGCGCATCTGCTGGAGGCCAGCGAGCACGACCTGGAGTTCACGGACGGCGCGTTCTCCGTGAAGGGGTCGCCCGAGGCACGGAAGACGATCCAGGAGGTCGCCTTCGACACGTTCTCCTCGCACGATCTGCCCGACGGCATGGAGCCGACCATCAACGCCGAGCACCTGCTCGACCCGGACAACTTCTCCTACCCGCACGGCACGCATCTGTGCGCGGTCGAGGTCGACACGGAGACCGGGCGGACGTCGATCCGTTCGTACGTCTGCGTCGACGACGTCGGCCGGGTCATCAACCCCGTGATCGTCGAGGGCCAGGTGCACGGCGGGCTCGCCCAGGGCATCGCGCAGGCACTGTACGAGGAGGCCGTGTACGACGACGAGGGCAACCTGGTCTCGGGCACGATGGCCGACTATCTGGTGCCCTCCGCGGTGGATCTGCCCGAGTTCACGACCGGCCGTACGGAGACGCCCGCCACCTCGAATCCCTTGGGGGTGAAGGGAGTTGGCGAGGCCGGCACGATCGCCTCGACACCCGCCGTCGTCAACGCGATCGTGGACGCGCTCCGCCCGCTGGGCGTCCAGGACATCGCGATGCCCTGCTCGCCGGGGCGGGTGTGGGAGGCCCTGCAGTCCGCTCGGGCCAGGAAGGAGACCCGGTCATGATTCCTCCGGCATTCGAGTACGTCAGGCCCGCGAGCGTCGACGAGGCCGTACGGACGCTCGGCGCTGCGGGCGAGGACGCGAAGGTACTGGCGGGCGGGCAGAGCCTGCTCCCGCTGCTGCGGTTGCGGCTCACCTTCCCCGAACTGGTCGTGGACGTCGGCCGGATACCCGGGCTGCGCGGGGTGCGCGAGGACGGCGGCACGCTCGTCATCGGCGCGCTGACCACGCACCACGACGTCCTCGCGGATCCGCTGGTACGCCGTCATGCGGGCCTTCTCGCGGCGGCCACGGCGACGGTCGCCGATCCCGCGATACGCCATCGGGGCACCCTCGGCGGCTCGCTCGCCCATGCCGATCCCGCGGGCGATCTGCCGGCGGTGGCGCTCGCGCTGGACGCGGAGTTGGTCGCGGCGGGGCCCGGGGGCCAACGGACCATCCCGGCAAGGGAGTTCTTCGTCGACTACCTCCAGACCTCGTTGCGGCCGGACGAGTTGCTGGTCGAGGTGCGGCTCCCTATGACGGACAAAGCCGAAGGCTGGGGCTTCCACTACGAGAAGTTCAGTCGGGTGGCACAGGCCTGGGCCGTGGTCGGCGTCGCGGCGCTGGTGCGGCGCGACCACGGGCACATCGCCGAGGCGCGGGTCGGTCTCAGCAACATGGGATCCACTCCGCTGCGGGCCTCGGCGACCGAGGAGGCGCTGGTGGGGGTGGGGCCGGACGGCGTGGCGGGGGCCGCGCGGTCGGCGGCGGAGGGCACCCGGCCGACCGGCGACCCGTCCGCCTCGCCCGAGTACCGGGCGCATCTGGCACGGGTGCTGACGCGGCGCTCGGTGCTGGCCGCCGCGGGGATGGGGTGAGGAGCCGATCGCACGCATGGACGGAGCGGGGTCAGGGTCCTGGTCGGAGTCGGAGTCCGGATCATCACCGGGGCCGGGGCCGGGGTCGGGATCGGGATCGAGGTCAGGTGCAGGCACGGGTGCCGAGTCGGGCTCTGGGCCGGGGGCAGGCTCGGGGGCCGGGTCGGGGTCGGGGTCGGAGTCGGAGTCGGAGTCCGGATCATCACCGGGGCCGGGGTCGGCATCGAGGTCGGGATCGAGGTCAGGTGCAGGCACGGGTGCCGAGTCGGGCTCTGGGCCGGGGTCGGGCTCGGGGGCCGGGTCGGGGTCGGGGTCGGAGTCGGAGTCCGGATCATCACCGGGGCCGGGGTCGGCATCGAGGTCGGGGGCAGGCTCGGGTTCCGGGCCGGGGCCGGGTGCAATCTCGGGTTCCGGGTCGGGCTCGGCGCCGAGGTCGAAGTCGAGGTCGGGTGCCGAGTCGGGCTCCGGGCTGGGGTCGGGCTCGGGCTCGGGCTCGGGCTCGGGCTCGGGCTCGGGGTCCGGAGCGGGCCCAGGGTCCGGGGCAGGGCTTGGGTCGAGGTCGGGTTCCGGGGCGGGCTCGGGCCATGGTGGGTCGGCCGACGGCCACTTGAGCGCCGACGGGCCGTCCGACGACCGACCGGGCGGCCATGGGGCGTCCCTCGGCGACCCGGACGGGGGCGAGCCGCCCGGTGGCGGGACCGCCTGGCCGAAGGGCGCCCGGGGATGTGCGGGAGCGGCTTGAGGCGACGGGGTACCTCGTCGACGACGGCCTGGCGGTCGCGTGTTTCCTCGCCCTGAAGCTGCGCCGGCCGATCTTCTGCGAGGGCGACGCGGGTGTGGGCAAGACCTCGCTCGCGTCGGCCCTCGCCGCCGCGCTGGACGCCCCGCTGATCCGCCTCCAGTGCTACGAGGGCATCGACGCCTCGCAGGCGCTGTACGACTGGGACTTCCCGCGCCAGTTGCTGCATCTGCGGGCGGCCGAGGCGGCCGGTGTCACCGACGCCGACCGCCTTGAGGGCGAGTTGTACGGGCGGCGGTTCCTGGTCGCCCGGCCGCTGCTGCGGGCCCTGGAGACCCAGCCGTGCGTGCTGCTCGTCGACGAGATCGACCGTGCCGACGACGAGTTCGAGGCGTTCCTGCTGGAGCTGCTGTCCGAGTACACGGTCACCGTCCCCGAACTCGGCACCCTGCGCGCCGAGTCGCCGCCCGTCGTGGTCCTCACGTCGAACCGGACCCGTGAGGTGCACGACGCGCTCAAGCGGCGCTGTCTCTACCACTGGTTCGACCATCCCGGCTTCGCCCGCGAACTGGCCATCGTACGAAGGCGGTTGCCGGGTGTGACGGCACGGCTCGCCGAGCAGGTGACCGGCCTCGTACAGGCGCTGCGCGCGGAGGATCTGGTGAAGCCGCCGGGGGTCGCGGAGACGATCGACTGGGCGGAGGCACTGGACGCGCTGGGCGCCACGGAGGTCGACGCGGAGCTGGCGGTGGCCACGCTGGGGTCGGTGCTGAAGTACCGGGAGGACCTGGAACGGGCCCGGGGGCTCGATCTGGCGGCGCTGCTCTCGGTACGTGGCGCGTGAGGTGCGTACGGCGTGCGCGGAGCGGGGCGTGAGGTGACCGGGACGGAGCGCGGGGCCGGCGTCGAGGAACGCGCCGGGGCGTACGTCGACGTGCCCGCCGTCCTCGTCGGCTTCGCCCGTGCCCTGCGCGCCGCGGGGGTCGAGGCGGGGCCCGACCGCGTACAGGCCTTCCTCGGCGCGCTCGACGTGCTGCGGCCCGGGATGCGGTCCGACGTGTACTGGTCGGGGCGGCTCACGCTGTGCGGCAGCCGGGACGATCTGGAGCGGTACGACCGGGTGTTCGCCGCCTACTTCGGGGGCGCGGCGTCCGGGGGCCGGGGTATGCGCGCCGCTCCCCCGCCGCGACTGCGGATGACCGTACGGGACGCCGGGCCCGCTCCCCGTGCGCAGGTCGAGGGCGAACGGGATGCCGTACCCACGGCGGTCCTCGCGAGTTCCGCCGAGGTGCTGCGGCACCGGGACTTCGCCGGGCTCACCGACGCCGAGCGGGGTCAACTCCGGCGGCTGCTGGCCGCGTTCGCCTTGCGGGGCGAGCTCCGGCGTACCGCCCGGCTGCGGCCGGCCAGACGCGGGGTCGTCGATCCGCGGCGCACCGTGCGGGAGGTGCTGCGGCGGGGCGGCGAGCCCGCGCCGCCCCGGATGCGGGCCCGGGCCGAGCGACCTCGCCGGGTGGTGCTGCTGGTGGATGTGAGCGGCTCGATGGCCGCGTACGCGGACGCGCTGCTGCGGTTCGCGCACGCCGCCGCGCACGCCGGGCCGTACGGCGGCCGGGCTCGTACGGAGGTGTTCACGATCGGTACGCGGCTGACCCGGGTGACCCGTGAGCTGACCCACCGCGATCCCGAGGCCGCGATGGCCGCGGTCGCCGCGGCCGTGCCGGACTGGCGCGGCGGCACCCGGCTCGGCGAACTGCTGCGGGGCTTCCTCGACCGGTGGGGGCAGCGCGGTATGGCGCGCGGCGCGGTGGTCGTCGTGCTGTCGGACGGCTGGGAGCGTGGCGATCCGGAGCTGCTCGCGGCCCAGATGCGACGCTTGCACCGGCTGGCGCACCGGGTGATCTGGGCGAATCCGCGCAAGGCCCGTCCCGACTACGCGCCCCTGGCCGCGGGTATGGCGGCGGCGCTGCCGAGCGTTGACTCATTCGTCGAGGGACACAGCCTGGCCGCGCTGGAACGTCTGGCGGCGGTGGTGAGAGGAGCGGGCGATGCGTGAGATCCTCCCGGCGCTCGGCCGGTGGTACGCGGAGGGCTCGCCCTTCGGTCTCGCCACGGTCGTCGCCGTCAGCCGGAGCGCGCCACGGGATCCGGGCGCCTCCATGGCCGTCGGTCCCGGTGACGAGGTCGTGGGCAGTGTGTCCGGCGGCTGTGTCGAGGGCGCGGTGTTCGAGCTGGCCCAGGACGTGGTGGAGTCCGGCGAGGCACGGCTCGAAACCTTCGGGTACAGCGACGAGGACGCGTTCGCCGTCGGTCTGACCTGCGGCGGGGAGATCACCCTCCTCGTACGGCCCGTCACGGCCGGCCTCGATCCGTCCTTCGGGGCGGTCGCGGAGTCGGTGGCCGCGGGCCGCCCGGTGACCGTGGCGACGGTGATCGACGGCCCTGCCCGGCGCGGCGCGACCCTCGCCGTCTGGGAGGACGAGGTGTCGGGCACGCTCGGCACGACGGGCCTGGATGTGGCGGTGACCGCCGACGCGCGGGGCGAACTGGCCCTGGGCGCCACGGGGCAGCGGCACTACGGCCCGCGCGGCGAGCGGCGCGAGGACGCCGTGACGGTCTTCCTGCACTCCTTCGCTCCCCCGCCGCGGATGCTGGTCTTCGGGGCGATCGACTACGCGGCCGCCGTGGCCCGGATCGGCGCCTTCCTCGGTTACCGGGTGACCGTGTGCGACGCGCGGCCCGTCTTCGCCACCCCGAAACGCTTCCCGGCTGGCGTGGAGGTCGTCGTCGAGTGGCCGCACCGCTATCTGCACTCCACCCCGACCGACGAACGCACGGTGATCTGCGTCCTCACCCACGACCCCAAGTTCGACGTGCCGCTCCTGGAGGAGGCGCTGCGCAGGCCGGCCGCGTACATCGGGGCCATGGGCAGCCGGCGTACGCACGACGACCGGATGAAACGGCTGCGGGACGGCGGTCTCGGCGAGGCCGAACTGGCCCGGCTGCGCTCGCCGGTCGGCCTCGACCTCGGAGCGCGTACGCCCGAGGAGGTGGCCGTGTCCGTCGCCGCCGAGATCGTCGCCCTGCGCTGGGGCGGCAGCGGCGCCCCGCTGACGGCGACGGCCGGGGAGATCCACCCTCGGGAACAGTGACAGGCCCGCGCCCTGCTCTGCGGACGGCCGGATGCGGTTTGCTCCGTGACGGACGCTGCTCACGTGGCGGACCGCGGGTCAGATCTGGTTCTCGCCGCCGTCGACGTACAGGTTGGCTCCGAGGATGAACCTGCTCTGTTCGGAAGCGAGGAAGGCCACCACGTCGGCGACGTCCTCCGGGGTCCCGATCCGGCCCAGTGGGACACCCGCGGCGAACTGTGACTTGGTGAGGGGCGTGTCTCCCGCGGCCACGGCGTCGAGTCCGGGAGTGTCGATGGTGCCCGGGGAGATCGCGTTGACCCGGATGCCGTGGCCCTTGAGCTCGTTGGCCCAGGTCCGGGCGAAGGACCGTATCGCCGCCTTGGAGGCCGCGTACGCGCCGAACGCCGCGACACCGTCATCGGCGCGCACCGAGGAGTTCAGGATCACCGACGCGCCGTCGTTGAGCAGCGGCAGTGCCTTCTGCACTGTGAACAACGTGCCCCGGACGTTGACGCCGAAGGTCTCCTCGAAGTGCTCCTCGGTGACCTGCTCCAGCGTCGCGAACGACCCGGTGCCGGCGTTGGCGAACAGCACGTCCAGTCCCCGGCCCCGGGCGCGGACCATGTCATAGAGCCGGTCCAGGTCGGCGAGGTTCGAGATGTCGCCCACCACCGCGGTGGCCCCTGCCGAGCCGATCGTCCCGACGGCCGTGTCGAGTACGGCCTTGCGCCGGCCGGTGATGAACACGTGCGCGCCCTCGGCCGCCAGCCGAACGGCGGTGGCCAGGCCGATCCCGGTGCCGCCGCCGGTGACGACGGCGGTCTTGCCTTCTAGCTGCTGCCCCATGCCGGTAACCTCCATGAATTTCAGTACCGATCAGTACCGAACGGGACCGTAGCACATCTGCACCGACCGGTACGGAAGAGGTATGGTTGGGCGCATGGCGACACGACAGAAGGCACCGATGGGCCGACCGAGAGGTTTCGACGCCGAAGAGGCCCTCGAAAAGGCCATACGGGTCTTCTGGGAACAGGGCTACGAGGGCGCCAGCCTCACCGACCTGACCAACGCCATGGGCATCACCCGCACCAGCATGTACGCGGCCTTCGGCAACAAGGAGGACCTGTTCCGCAAGGCCCTGGAGCGCTATACCGAAGGCCCCGCCTCGTACGGGGCCCGGGCGTTGCAGGAACCGACCGCCCGCCAGGTCGCCATCGTCTTCCTCAACGGCTCCGTCCGGGCCACCACCCGCCCCGGCTGCCCCACCGGATGCCTCGGCGTCCAGGGATCCCTCGCCGCCGGCGACACGGGAAGCAACGCCCGGGACGCCCTCATCACCTGGCGCAACGAGCACACCTCCCTCCTCCGCGACCGGTTCCGGCGAGCCGTCGACGAAGGTGACCTGCCTCCCGACACCGATCCCGAACTACTGGCCCACTACCTCATGACCGTGGCGAACGGCATCGCCGTCCAGGCCGTCGGCGGCACCACCCGCGAACGCCTCCAGCGGGTGGCCGACATGGCCCTGCGGAGCTGGCCGGCTGCCTGACGACCGAGGGCGTCGGCCTCACGCGTCGTCGTGTCAGGTCTCGTCGTGGAAGTCGGCGATGATCGCTTCGAGGTGGCGCAGGGCCGTGGTCACGCGGGCCGGGTCCTCCTGGAAGAAGGGGTCGTCGAGTACGGGCAGTGATCCGGCGAGCGCCCAGCCGCGTCCGCGTGCCCAGGTGGCGTCGTCGTCGCCGAGTGCCTCGCGGAAGGTGCCGCGTGCCGCGTCGGGGAGGAACTTCCACGCGGGCAGCACGTCGACGGCGGGGTCGCCGACGCCCAGCGTGCCGAAGTCGATGACCGCGCTGAGGTGGCCGTCGACGGACAGCAGGTTGCCGGTCGCGAGGTCGCCGTGGAACCAGACCGGCGGTCCGTCCCAGGCGGGTGCCGCGAGCGCCGCGTCCCACACGGCCGTCACCGCGTCGGTGTCGACCACGCCCTTCAGTTTGGCGATCTTCGGCCGGACCACCGCGTCGGCGGCCAGCGAGTCGCGTTCGTCGCCCATGGGTACCCCGCGGAACGCGTTGCTCCACTGCGGTCCTGGACCGTCGGTGGCATCGATCTTCCGCAACGCCCTGATGAACTCGGCGAGTTGTCCGGCCGCCCGCACCGGATCGGCGAGCCCCTCGGTGGTCGCCGTCTCGCCCTCCAGCCACCGGTAGACCGACCAGGGGAAGGGGTAGCCCTCCCCCGGTACGCCCGCCGCGAGCGGTTCGGACACCGTCAGCGGCAGATACGGGGCGAGCAGCGGCAGCCAGCGGTGCTCGCGCTCGACCTGCCCGACCCAGCGCGGGTAGCGGGGCAGCCGTACGGACAGGACGTTGCCCAGCCGGAACGTCGCGTTGTCCATCCCGGACCGGGGCACCGGCGAGATCGGGAGTTCGGCCCACCGGGGGAACTGGACGGCGAGCAGACGGCGGACGAGATCGGCGTCGATGGTCACGTCGTCGTGGGCATGCGGGTCACCGGATGACAAGGGTCAACTCCTGTGTGCGGACCGGGAAGCGGCCGACCCATCCCATCCGCCGGAACATTCATCGTCCACTGGTTTTCTGCCGGCCCGTCAGCCGTCCCCCGTTGTGCGGGGCGGCAGCGGGTGGAGTCGTACCTCGGTGAGCTCGCCGTCCTTCACCGCCGCCGTCATGTACGTGCAGTGCGGCTGGCGTCGGCGGTCGGTGGGCGAGCCCGGGTTGAGGAGCCGCAGGCCGGTCGGGGCCGTGGTGTCCCAGGGGATGTGGCTGTGGCCGAAGACCAGGACGTCGAGGTCCGGGAAGCGGGCGGCGCAGCGCGTCTCGCGGCCTTGAGCGGCTCCGGTCTCGTGGACGACTCCGACGCGCAGGCCGTCGAGGTCGGCCCGGGCGATCTCGGGGAGGCGGGCCCTGAGTTCGGGGCCGTCGTTGTTGCCGTACACGCCGATGAACCGGTTCGAGCGGCTCTCCAGGAGGTCGAGGGTGGCGGTGTCCACCCAGTCGCCCGCGTGGATCACGACGTCGGCGCGCGGGAGTTCGGCGAGGAGCGGTGCCGGGAGCTGCTTGGCGCGCTTGGGGAGGTGGGTGTCGGACATCAGGAGGAGGCGCACGCGATCAGCCTAGGGCGGGCGGTTCCGTCACGGCGGTTCGGTCACGGGCGGTTCGGTCACGGCGATCTCGGCCCACACCTGCTTGCCGCCGCTGACCGGGACCGTTCCCCAGGTCGCGGAGAGTGCCTCGACGAGGAGGATGCCGCGGCCGCCGGTGGCCTCCCAGCCGATGCTGGTGGGCTTGATGGGCGTACGCGGCGAGGCGTCGGCGACGGCGATGCGCAGGCGGTCGTTGATGAGGGTGAGGTCGAAGCGGACCTGGCCGTCGGTGTGCACGAGGGCGTTGGTGACGAGTTCGGAGACGATCAGGAGGATGGCGTCGTACTCCTCCGTCATGCCCCAGGCGCGCAGGGTGCGCCGGGTGAAGCGGCGGGCGTGGCGGACGGCCTCGGGTACGCGCCACACGGTCCAGCTCTCGCGCAGCGGCCGCAGGTCGAGTCCGTCGTAGCGCATGAGGAGCAGGGCCACGTCGTCGCTGCGGTTGGCACCCGCGAGCAGGGCGTCGGCGACGAGTCCGAGGTGGGCGGGGTCGGCGGCGGACAGCTCGTCGCACAGCCTGTTCAGGCCGTCCTCCATTTCGAGCTCGGAGGACTCGACGAGGCCGTCCGTGGTGAGGGCCACGATGGTGCCGGGCCGGAGCGGCAGCGGGCTCATCGGGAAGTCGGCCTGGGTGATGACGCCGAGCGGCGGTCCGCCCTCCGTGACGACGATCTCGGTGGTGCCGTCCGGGTGACGCAGGACGGGCGGCAGATGTCCGGCGCGTACACACCAGGCCGTGCCCTCCGCCATGTCGACGTCGACGTAGCAGCAGGTGGCGAAGAGGTCGGTCTCCATGTCCATGAGCAGGCGGTTGGCGTGCGAGACGACCACGTCCGGCGGGTGACCCTCCACGGCGTACGCGCGTAGCGCGGTGCGCATCTGGCCCATGAGGGTGGCGGCCTGGGCGTTGTGCCCCTGGACGTCACCGATGACGAGGGCGACATGGCTGTCGGGCAGCGGGATCACGTCGTACCAGTCGCCGCCGACCTCCAGGCCCGCCGTGGTGGGCAGATAGCGGGCCACGGCCTCCGCGCCCGGCAGGGGAGGCAGTCTGCGCGGGAGGAGGGTGCGCTGGAGCATGCCGACGAGTTCGTGTTCGGCGTCGAAGGCGTGGGCACGCATGAGGGCCTGGCCCGCGAGGCCGGCGGAGGCGGTGAGCAGGGCACGCTCGTCGGGGCCGAAGTCGTGCGGGGTGTCCCAGCCGATGAGGCAGGCGCCGGCCATTCGGCCGCTGCCGGCCGGCAGCGGGAGGATGGCGAGGCCGCCGGGACCGACCTCGGCGAGCGTGGCCTCCAGTGGGGTTCCGGCCGGCCAGATGGCCGCGCGTCCGTCGCGCAGGGCTGCCGCCAGGGTCGGCATGGTGCGGACGGGCGCGTCGGGCCACTCCGAGCGCCACTCCGAGCGCCAGACCTCGGGCCAGGCCTCCGGTTCGGGCGGGTCCAGGACGGTGACGACGAGGCGGTCGCCCTCCAGCTCGGCCAGGGCGATCCGGTCGGCCTTCAGGGGCCGGCGCAGGGCGGTGACGACGGCCTGGCTGACGTCGTGGACGGTGCCCGCGGTGGCGAGGGCCGCGGCGAGGCGCTGGACGCGGGCGACCTCGTTGCCGCCGGAGCGCAGCTTGGAGGCGTCCGCGACGGTGCCCACCAGCCGGGACGGGCGCCCGTCGGCGGCCGGCAGCAGTCGCGCGCGCAGCCTGAGCCACCGCTGGTCGCCCGAGGGCTGGAGGATACGGAACTCCAGCTCGCGCTCGCCGATGGACATGTGGTCGGACTCCACCACGGACATCAGCGAGGGCAGGTCCTCCGGCACGGTCATGCCCAGCAGGGTCTCGACCTTGCCGTCGAACTCGTCGGGGGCGAGCCCGAACAGCTCCAGCATCTCGTCGTCGACCTCGACGCGCCCGGTGTCCATGGCCAGGCTGAACGAGCTGCTGGGCAGGTCCTCGGAGTCCGCGGACCGGGTGGAGGGCGGGAAGGAGACGGCCTCGGCGAGCAGTTCGAGGCAGCTGCGGTCCTCGGTGCCGAAGCCGCCCGGGTTCTCGTTCACGGCGACCAGACAGCCGCCGCCGCGCGGGTCCGGGGGCAGCGGCAGGGCGGCCAGCCAGAAGTCCCCCGCGGGCATCGGGCGGGCGCCGGGGCGCACGGCGAGTTCCTCGGGGCTGAGCCACAGGGGCCGGCCGATCCGGTAGGCGTCCGCCGCGGGCGAGCCGCCGGAGAGCGGGTAGCTGTCGCGCAGTCCGTACAGGGACCGGGGTACGCCCGCCGCCTCGATCAGACACAGTTGGTCACCGCTGTCGCCCGGCGCGTACACGGTGGCGAGTGTCGCGCCACCGAACACGAGTGCCTGTTCGAGCACGCTCCGTAGCCGTTCGGGGGCCCCGAGGTCCGCGTGAAGCGTCTTGAGGGCAAGTTCGGTACGCAGCGTTCTCGTTCTGCGTTCCGCAGCGCCCTCACTGACCACGTCCGCAATTACAGCGCTTCCGGGACGGCGGCGCAGCCCCTGTGACCGTTCGGAGGCAGGTCATGGGTCGGGCGGCACCCCGAGGCGGGGCTCCGGGAGGCCCTGCCGGCCCGTATGTCTCCGTATGTCTGGAACTGCGATCGGGTCCAGAGGCACGGCGTGTCCAGGAGCACGGCGCGTCTAGGAGCACGGCGTGTCCAGGAGCACGGCGTGTGGAAGGCGACGTCCGGCATCAGCTTGTGCCAGCGGTCCCGGTCGACGGAGGGCCCCACCACCTCGCAGATGTGGCGCGTCGCCCGGCCGGCGTCCAGGTCCCAGAGGCGGATCGTGTCGTTTCCGCTCGACACGAGGGTGCTTCCGCTCGGGGAGAAGGCGGCCGTGATGGCGCCCAGCGTGTGGCCGGTGAGCGTGGCGGTGCGCCGCTTGGAGGCGATGTCCCGGAGCTGGACCGTCCCGTCGGAGTTCGCGACAGCCAGGGAGGTGCCCTTGGCGTCCACGGCGATCCCATAGACCGTTCCGTCCGAGATGTCGAGCGTCGCGCGCCTGGTGCGTGTGCGGACGTCCCACAGGTGGACCGTCCCGTCGTTGTTGCCCGTGATCAGGGTACGGCCGTCCGGGGCATGGACGACGTCGAACGTCATGCCGGCGCGGTTGTCGAGGACCGCCAGGGAGCGTCCGGACCGTGCGCCCCACAGGCGCAGGGTGCTGTCCTCGCCCACCGAGGCGATCGTGCGGCCGTCGGGGCTGAAGTGGACGGCCTGCGCCTTCCGCTTCGGGCTGGTCGTGTCGAGGACCGCGACGGAACGACGCGATCCGGTGTCCCACACCCGCACCTTGCCGGAGGGGTCCGGCCGAGGCCAGCAGGCCGTCGTCGGGGCTGAAGGCCAGGCCCCAGGTCAGTTACCCGGCGTCGGGCAGCGAGGCGACGTGCCGCTGGGTCCTCAGGTCCCACAGGTCGACGGATCCGTCGTGGGTGTTGTAGGCCGCGATCCACCGGCCGTCGTGGCTGACCGCGACACGGTACTGCGCGGCGTCGGGGCGGAGCGTCAGGACGGAGGTGTCGGTGGACCAGAGGCGCACCGTGCGGTCGACGCCACCGGTGGCGATCCTCTTGCCGTCCTTGCTGAACGCGACGGTGAGCACGGCGTCGGCGTGGCCGGTGAACTCGGTGACGTACTGCCCGTCCTCGACGGTCCAGATCTCGGTGTCCCCGGTGTCGTTCCCCACGGCGACCAGCCGGCTGTCCGGGCTGAAGACGACCGAACGGACCTGAGCGGGGTTGGAGTCCACGTCGCTCCGCAGCCGTCGCCGGACGACGTCCCAGAGTTTCACCTTGCCGTCCGTCCCTCCGGAGACGACGGACGCTCCGGAGGGAGCGAAGGCCACGGTGGTCACGCTGTTGGTGTGTCCTTCGAGCACCGCGAGTGCCTCTCGCTCCCGCGTGTCCCCCAGGCGTACGGTCCTGTCGTCCCCGCCGCTGGCCAGGGTGCGGCCGTCGGGGCCGAAGGCGAGGGCCAGGACGCCGCCGTCCTCGACGCCTTTCCCGTGGCCCGTCAGCCGTGCGAGCCGCTTGTCGGTGTCCGGCGCCCAGAGGGCGATGGTGGCGTCCCTGCCCCCGACGGCCCGCAGCTTGCCGTCCGGCGAGAACGCCACCGCCGTGAGCGCTCCCTGATTCCCGCTCAGGACGGACCCACGACGATGTGGGGAGGTGTTCCACAGGCGCACCGTCCCGTCCGCGCCACCCGCCGCCAGGTACCACCCGTCCGGCGAGAAGGCCACGGACGGGACAGCCTTCCGGTGCCCCGTCAGGACGGCGACACGTCGGCGCGTGGAGAGGTCCCACAGCCGTACGGTCCGCGGCGCGGCCAGTTCTCCTGAGAGCTGCCGGTCACCGCGGACAGAGCCGTGGCGAGGGACCGCAGGGGGGTGGCGGAGGGGGTCAGCAGCACGTGCGGCCAGGTGCGGGACCCCGGGACGGGCACCGCGCCCGACGCCAGGGCCGGCAGCAGACCCGCGCGCAGCAGTGACGACTTGCCCGACCCGGACGGACCGAGCACGAACAACGGCCCGGTCTTCGCCGTCAACGCAGGGTCAGGTAGGCGGGGGCATCGGGCTCGCCTTCGCGGAGCAGGGCGATGAGTTCGCCGCTGAAGGCTGTGTGGGGCTGTCCGGGCGGCGCAAGCGCGCGCTCCTCCCCGCCCGTCGACGTCAGTACGTAGGCGCCGTGCACCCTCGCCGGCTGGGCGGCCTCACCGTCCGTCCCCCCGCCGGCCGTGTCCTCGCCCGCCGCGGGGCCCAGTGTGCCGATCGCCCGGCCCGAGTAGCAGCAGTCGAGCACCACCACGATGGACCGGGCGGGGCTGGAAAGCAGGCAGTCCCGCACCCCCGCGTAGGCCAGGGCCGTGTGGGACAGGCGGTTGGTGCGCCGGTCGGTGTACCGCGTGGCCAGATGGAGGCCGCCGCCGGGACTGACGAGTCCGTGGCCCACGTAGTAGACGAACAGGACGTCCGCGGCCTGTTCGGCCTGGTCCGCGAGAGTGAGTCCCAGTTCCATGGGGTCGGCCGGATCGCGGACGACGACGAGGTTCTGCTCGTCCAGCCCGCACCGCTCCACGAGCAGTTGTCCCAGATCCGTGAGCGTGCCGGCGACGGCCGGCACCGAGGGCAGTCCGGCCCCGTCGGGATGGGAACCCGTGCCGATGAGCAGCGCGCGGCTCCCGGAGGAGGCCAGCGCGGGCAGGAGCAGCCGTCCGGGGCGCTCGGAGAGGTCACTCGTCCGACTGGCCCCGCAGCTCGTGAGTACGGCTGAGGCCCTCCGCCAAGTCGGCGACCAGAGCCTGCAGTTCCTCCGCGTCCGCCACCCGGACCCGGCCGGTGGACACCTCGACGGTGATGCCGGTCGTCGTGGTGACCGAGCACGTGATGTCGACGCCGCGCCGGCGTTTCCACCCGACGAGAGCGGCGACGAAGGCGCCTATGCCTCCTTGGACGACGGCTATCAGGACCTCCTGGACCACCGGGCCCAACGTCCCTTCCTCCGGCGGCGGTTCGACAGTTCGCACCCTGCCGCGCAGCTCCCGTTCCGCGGTGAGCCACAGGGCCAGCGAACGCAACTGGCCGGACTGGGTGGCTCCGTCGAGACGCACGCTCACATCCATGGGGTCCCCCTTCGCACCGTGATAGGCGCACCGCCATTGGCAGAGACCTGTGATGGTGCCAGCGGTCCGCGCCATAAGCGCCGGTCAAGCTCTAATTGGCTATCCATGAGGCAAATGCGGCGATCTGCGGCACTGCTCCGACCGCGACCGCTCGAAAGCGACCGAACACGACTCGACCCGTGCATTCCTCACGGTCACCTCGTGACAGCCGTGACTGTCCGGGCTCCCGGCGGGGTGGAAGGCTCGGCAGCCGTCGAGGGGAATGCGATGGACGAGCGGTACGAGGTCTACGCGCTGGCCGACAGGTTCTTCTACGAGACGCCCGACCGGCTGACCGGGGAGGGGCGCGGCGAAGCGCCCGGCTACGAGACGGCCCGGCGGGCGGTGCCCGAGGGATGGCGCGCGGCCCGGATCGGGGACTGGCTGACGATGACTCCCGTCGACGGGGAGGGCAGGCCACGGTCCGGCCCGGTCCAGGGATGGAAGATCCACGCCTCGGCCACCCGGGAGAACGCGGAGCGCATCGCGGCGGCCGTGTGGGACTACTGCGTGCCCCGGCTGATCCCCTTCAAGTTCGTGCCGGGTCCGCATCTGCTGCATCTGCGGAACGTCAAGTACGCCGCCCGCGACACGAGCGGCAAGTTCGTCACCGTCTATCCGGCCGACGAGGATCAACTCCAGGTCGTACTGGAGGAGTTGGGCGCACTCCTGAAGGGGCTCGAAGGGCCGTACATCCTCACCGACCTGCGCTGGAACGACGGTCCGCTGTATGTGCGCTACGGGGCGTTCGCACGGTCCTTCGTCGTCGACGAGCGCGGCAGGCTGGTGCCCGCGGTGACGGACGGCGAGGGTCGGCTCGTGCCGGACCGGCGGGCGCCCTCCTTCCAGGTGCCGGAGTGGGTGACCCTGCCCGCGTTCCTGGAACCGCAGCTCGCCGCGCGGAACACGACGACGGTCGGCGAACTGCCGTACCGCATCGAGAAGGCGCTGCACTTCTCCAACGGCGGTGGCGTGTACTCGGGCGTCGACACCCGCGACGGAAGCAGGGTCGTCCTCAAGGAGGGCCGGCCGCACGCGGGGCTCGCCGCCGACGGGGCGGACGCCGTCGCCCGGCTCGCCCGGGAGAAGTACGCGCTGGAGCGGGTGTCCGGGCTCGGTGTCGTACCCGAGGTGCGCGACTGGTTCCCGCTCGGTGACCACCGTTTCCTCGTCATGGACTTCCTGGAGGGCCGGCCGCTCAACTCCTTCTTCGCCGAACGCCATCCGTTGCTCACCGCCGACCCGGATCCCGTCGCCGTCGCCGACTACACGGCCTGGGCGCTGCGCGTTCACGGGCTGGTCGAGGAGGCGGTAGAGGCGGTGCACGCGCGTGGCATCGCCTTCAACGACCTGCACATGTTCAACATCATGGTCGCCCCCGACGAACAGTCGGTCGCGCTCCTCGACTTCGAGGCGGCGGCGCCGATCGAGGAGGGCGGACGCCAAGTCGTCGCCCATCCGGGGTTCTTCGCACCTCCGGACCGGACGGGCGCGGACGTGGACCGGTACGCACTGGCGTGTCTGCGGCTCGCGATGTTCATGCCGGTCACCACGCTGTTCGTGGTGGACCGCGCGAAGGCGGCTCACCTCGCCGAGGTCATCACCGGTCAATTCCCCGACGTACCACGGGAGTTCCTGACCGAGGCGGTCGCCGAGATCACCCGGGACCCCGCGTCCCCCACGACTGCCCCGCCCTTGTCCGCCCCGCCGTCACCTGCCGACGCCGCATCGTCCTCCGCGGCCGTCCTGCCGTCACCCGCGAACGCCTCACCGTACGCCGCGCTCGCCGAGCCCGGTGACTGGCCGTACAGCCGCGACTCGATGGTCAAGGCGATCCTCGCCTCGGCCACGCCGGAGCGCGACGACCGGCTCTTCCCCGGGGACATGGCCCAGTTCTCCGACGGCGGCGGACTCGGACTCGCGTACGGGGCCGCGGGCGTGCTGTACGCCCTGGCCGAGACCGGCGCGGACCGGTACGAGGAGGGCGAGCGCTGGCTGCTCGACCACACCGACCCGGTGCCGACGGGAACGCCGCTCGGGCTGTACGACGGCCTCGCGGGCGTCGCGTACGTCCTCGACCTGCTGGGGCACCGGCAGCGGGCGCTGGACCTCGTCGACACCGTGCTCAAGGAGAAGTGGCGGAAGCTGTCCTCCGACCTGAAGGGCGGGCTGGCCGGGCTCGGCCTGGTGCTCGACCGGCTGGCACGCACGACCGGGGAGCCGGAACTGGACCTCCGTGCGGCGGAGGTGGCGCGGATCCTCCGGGAGCGGGCGGCCGAGCCACGGCCCGAGCCGAAGAAGCGCCGCGCCGGACTCCTCCGCGGCGCGAGCGGGCCCGCGCTGTTCCTGCTGCGCCGGTACGAGTCGACCGGTGACCCCGAGCTGCTGACGTCGGCCGCCGAGGCGCTGCGACGGGACCTGGAGTGCTGCGTCGTCCAGCGGGGCGGCGGCCTGGAAGTCGACGAGGGCCGACGCACCATGCCCTACCTCGGCGACGGCAGCGCCGGAATCGGCCTGGTCGTCGACGACTACCTCGCGCACGCCGGCGACGGCCGAAGCGAGGACGGTCGGGACGAGAATGGCCAAGTCGCGCACGAACCGGACGCGTTCGAGCGAGCCCGCTCGCAGATCCTGACCGCCGCCACCTCGCGCTTCTACGCGCAGCCCGGGCTGTTCCAGGGCCGGGCGGGCATGATCCTCCACCTGAGCCGCACCGGCGCCGACCCCGGGCAGCTCGCCGCGCAGATCGCCGGGCTCGGCTGGTTCGCGATGCCCTACCAAGGCCAACTGGCCTTCCCCGGGCACCAGATGATGCGCCTCTCCATGGACCTGGGCACCGGAACGGCAGGGTGTCTGCTGGCGCTCGGCGCCGCCCTCGACGGTGAGGCCCTCGCCCATCTGCCGTTCCTCCCGCCGCCTCCACGGCGGCCCTGATACGCGGTTCCGCCATTCGGCGGAGTCGTGACACCAAACCCCGTCCCCACAGGGCGACTTCACAGAGAAAAGGACATCACCATGGCACTTCTCGACCTGCAGACGATGGAATCCGACGAGCAGACGGACGGCGGCGCGAACAGCACCCTCAGCCTGCTCTCGTGCATCAGCGCGGCCAGCGTCACCCTGTGTCTCTGACATCACCGCGTTCTCACGGCTCCGGGCGGTTCCCGACCCCAAGTGGGGAGGGGCCGCCCGGGGCCTCGCGCGGGGGTGCGCTGTTACGGGCGGCGACCCGGCACAGTGGCGTCCGCTGCGCGACCCTCACCTTCCTGTCCCTGGCCGGGACGGCGGCGGGCCTGCTGCTGCCGGCCTCGCTGGGCCGGGCGCTCGACGCCCTGCTGGCGGATCCCTTGGCGGATCCCTCCCGGGCGACCAACTGGGTGCTGTACTGCACCGCCCTGGTACTGGTGCTCGCCGTGCTCGACGCGTGCGAGACGGTACTGGGCGCGACCACGAACGCCCGCGCCACGGCGTGGCTGCGCGAGCGGCTCACCGGGCATGTCCTGGGCGTCGGTCCCCGGGCCGGCCACCGGTTCGGGCCGGGTGAACTCGTCGCACGCCTCGTCGGCAACGCCGCGCAGGCCGGAACGGCCCCCGCCACACTGGCCGGGCTCTTCGCCGCGCTGGCCGCCCCGCTCGGGGCGATCGTGGCACTCTGGCTGATCGATCCCCGGCTGGCACTCGTGTTCCTGGGCGGGGTGCCCGTCGTCGTGGCGGTGCTCCGGGCCTTCGCCCGCAACTCCTCGCGGTGCGTGGCGCGTTACCAGGACGCGCAGGGGCGGATCGCGGGCGCGCTGGCGGAGGCGATCGGCGGCGCACGCACCATCGCGGCGGGCGGGACCGCCGACAAGGAGGTGGCGCGCATCCTGCGGCCGCTGCCCGAACTGTCCCGCGAGGGCCACCGGATGTGGCGCGTCCAGGGGCGCGCCGCCGCACAGGCCGTCGGGGTGGCGCCCCTGCTGCAGATCGCGGTGCTGGCCACGGCCGGGCTGCTGCTCACCCAACACCGGCTCTCTGTCGGCGAGTTGCTGGCCGCCTCCCGGTACGCCGTACTGGCGACCGGCGTCGGCGTGCTCGTCGGCCGACTCGGCGGGCTGATCGAGGCCCGGGCTTCGGCCCGCCGCCTCGGCGAGGTACTGGAAGAGCCGGAGACTGCGTACGGGACACGTCATCTCCCGTCGAGGCAGGGGCAGTTGGAGCTGCGTGCGGTGACCGCCCAGAACCGCGGCGGCCGCACCGTGCTGCGCGGTGTCGATCTCGTCATCCCCGGCGGAACCACACTGGCCGTGGTCGGACGCTCGGGCGCGGGCAAGTCGCTGCTCGCCGCGCTCGCCGGGCGGCTGGCCGACCCGGACTCCGGCGAGGTGCTCCTCGACGGGGTACCACTGCGCGAACTGGACCGACACACACTGCGGCGCGCCGTCGGTTACGCCTTCGAACGCCCCGCCCTGCTCGGCGAGACCATCGAGGACACGATCGGCTTCGGCCACCCGCCACCGCCCCCGGACCGGGTCCGGGAGGCCGCCCGAACCGCCCGCGCCGACGACTTCGTACGCCGTCTCCCCCACGGTTACGCGACACCCTGCGCTTCGTCCCCCCTCTCCGGCGGTGAGGCCCAACGCCTCGGTCTGGCACGGGCGTTCGCGCGCGGCGGGCGGCTGCTGATCCTGGACGACGCGCTGTCGAGCCTCGACACGGTGACGGAACACCACGTCACAGAGGCGCTTTTCCGGCGCACACCGGGGTGCGGCCGCCTGGTCGTCGCCCACCGGGCGTCGACGGCGGCACGGGCGGACTCGGTGGCCTGGCTGGACGGCGGGCGCGTACGGGCCGTCGGCCGGCATGCGGAGTTGTGGGCACAGCCCGAGTACCGGGCCGTGTTCGGGAGCGATGCGGGCGACAACGCCAACTACACAGGCGACGAGCGGAACGGAGGGATTCCGTGAGCGGGGACCCATCGGCCGACCGGCGGCCCGGAGCCGAACCGCCCCGTCGTGCCCGGCGCTCCGACCGCACCACCTCGGACAGGCACAACAGCGTCCACCGGCGCGGGCTCCGCTTCCTGCGGGCCAGGCGGCGCGTGGTCGGGCGGCTCGCCGCGTGGTCCGTACTGGAGACGGCGCAGACCTTCCTCACCGGGTACGCGCTGGCGCGGGCCCTCGACGCCGGGTTCCTGGCCGGTCGGGTGGACGTCGGGCTCGGCTGGCTCGCGGCGGCCGCCCTCGCCGTGGTCGTCGGGGCGTACGGAACCGGGCGCGTCTACGGGGCCGTGGCCGCGCTGGTCGAGCCGTTGCGGGACCGGCTCGTGCGGCACGTGGTCGAGCGGGGGGTGCGGGACGCGGACCGGGGCGCGCTGTCCCGGCTCACCCAGCAGGTGGAGATCGCCCGGGACACCTTCGCCGGACTCGTCATGGTGTCGCGCTCGTTCGTGTTCACCGCCGCCGGCGCCCTGATCGGCCTGTTCTCGCTCGCGCCGGCGCTGCTGCTCGTGGTGGCGCCACCGCTCGTCGCCGGCGTGGCCCTGTTCACCCTGACACTGCGGCCACTGACCCGCCGCCAGGAGGCCTTCCTCGTGGCCGACGAGGAACTCGCCGACCGACTCGGCACGGTCTGCCCGGGGTTGAGGGACATCACGGCCGCCGGTGCCGAGGACCCGGTCGCCGCCGACGCGGGGGCGCGCATCGCGGCCGAGCAGTGCGCCGCACGGTCCCTGGCCCGCTGGGGCGTCCTGCGGGTGGTTGCCCTGGCGATCGGCGGACAGCTCCCTATCGTCCTTCTGCTCGCGACCGCACCCTGGCTCCTCGCCCACGGGGTCACACCCGGCGCCCTGGTGGGCGCCCTCGCCTATGTCACGCAGTCCCTGCTCCCGGCCCTCCAGAACCTGATCCACGGCCTGGGCACGAGCGGCTCCCGGCTGGCGGTCGTCCTCCGCCGGCTCGCACCCGACACTCCGGCACCCACCAAGTCCTCGGCACCCGTGAACGCCCCCGCGCCGGACACGACACCCGCACCGGGTCCCACCCCGCCCGGCCGCCCTCCCGCCGCCGTCACCCTCTCGTCCCTCACCTTCGCCTACGGCCCCGCCAGCGAGCCGGTGATCGACGGCCTCGACCTGTCCGTCCCCCACGGAACCCACCTGGCGGTAGTGGGCCCCAGCGGCATCGGCAAGTCCACGCTCACCGCCCTCATCGCCGGGCTCCTCGCACCGACCGGGGGCTCCGTCGGCATACACCCGGCGCCCGACCGCCCCGGGCCCGATCTCCCTGTGCCCGGCCACCCCGGGCACCCCACCCGCGTACTGATCCCGCAGGAGGCGTACGTCTTCACCGGGACGCTCGCCGAGAACCTCGGCCAGCTGCGGCCGGACCGGGTGCCGGAGCGGGAGTTGCTGGCCGCGGCCGAGGCCGTCGGGCTGAGCGCGCTGCTCGACCGGCTGGGCGGGCCGACGGCCGAGGTCGACCCGGGAGCCCTGTCCTCGGGCGAGCGCCAGCTCATCGCGCTGACCCGCGCCTACCTGGCGCGAGCCTCCCTCGCCCTGCTGGACGAGGCGACCTGTCACCTGGACCCGGCGGCCGAGGAGCGCGTGGAGCGTGCCTTCGCCCGGCGGGGCGGCACGCTCGTCGTCGTGGCCCACCGCATCAGCTCCGCCCTCCGAGCCGACCGGGTGCTGGTCATGGACGGCCGACGGACCGAGTACGGCAGCCACGACGACCTGCTGGAGCGGTCCCCGCTCTACCGCGATCTGGTCGGTGCCTGGTCGCCGGTCGGCGAAGCCCCGGCTGTCCCAGCCGCCCCGCCCGCCCACCGGCCGGGGACGTCACACCCAGCCCTCCCCCTGCGAGATCCGGATGGCGTCGACACGGTTGCGGGCGCCGGTCTTCCGCGTGATCGCCGCCATGTAGTTGCGTACGGTCCCGTTGGACAGATGGAGGCTTCCGGCGATCTCCGCGACGGAGGCCCCCTCGGCGGCCAGTGAGAGCACGCTCAGCTCCCTGCTGGTCAGCGGCATCCGGGCGGCCCTGAGGAACCCGAAGCCGAGCGAGTCGTCGACGAAGCGTTCGCCCGCGGCCACCCGTCGTATCGCGGAGACCAGCCGCTCCGGCGAGCCCTCCTTGTCGACGTAGCCGAGCGCCCCGGCGTCGAACGCGCGCCGCAGGAGACCGGGTCTTCGCGCTGTGGCCAGCACCAGCAGCCGGGGGCCCGAAACGCCCCGACCGCACAGGTCACCGAGCGGCGGCATCTCGTGCGAGTCGACGCGTTCGAGATCCGCCGCGCAGACGTCGGGCCGCAGCGATCGGGCGCTCCCGGGCGCACCGCGCCACTCGGCGTCGAACACCGTCAAGTCGGACACATGGCGCAGCCACTCCGCCAGGACCGACCGCACCAGACACACATCGTGCACCAGAAGCACCCGGATCACGTCCGTCCCTACCCCCTCCGCCTGCCGATTCCGTCGTGCTCTGCGCGTGTGCCCAATGCCAGGCGCGTCCCACTTCTCTCCTGTCCCGGGCGTGAAGAACCGGCCATGGTCGGTGACCGAGGCGCAATGGCCGGTGACCATGGCATCGAGGCCGGTGGCCGCGACGTCGAAGCCGGTGGCCGTGGCACCCAGAGGCCCCTCGCCGTGCGGGAAGCGCCCTCCCGAGGGAGCCTTGTGCCCTGGGCTCCTTCGCGTGTCCGTGGGAGGAGGTGGTCGGCGTGTCCGACTGGCAGGCGTCCGGGCAGGACCGGGACGCCGCCCCGCCGCCGGTCGGCCGGCCGCTGCTGTCGCTGACGCTCGCCGCGCTCATGGACGACGTGCACGCGCACTCGGGCGCGGTGTATCTGCTGACTCCCGGCGAGCCGGTCCTTGAGATGGCGGTGATGGCCGGTCTGCCCAGGGCCTTCGCGGCGCCCTGGGAGCGGGTGGGCCTGAGCGCGCCGATCCCGGTGGCGGAGGCGGCGCGCGACCGACGGCTCGTGTGGGTGGGCGGCGAGGAGGAGATGGCCCGCAACTATCCGCGGATCGCCGTCGTCCTGCCGTACCCGTTCGCACTGGCCGCACTGCCGGTGGCGACCGACAGGGCCACCTTCGGGGCGGTCTTCGTGACCTGGCCGGGCTCGCACCCCGCGGAGCTGTCCGACCGGGAGCGGGACCATCTCACCGCTGCCTGCGACCGGCTCGCGCTGCGCCTGGAGCGGGCCGTCGAGGAGGGCCGGCCGATCCATCCGGAGCCCGATCTGATCGCCCCGGCGTCGGTGGCGACGGTGGCCGGAACCCTCGGCACGGTGGAGGCGGCGCGGATGGTGGCGCGGCTGCCGTACGGGCTGTGCGCGCTCGATCTGCACGGCCGGATCAGCTTCGCCAACGCGGCGGCGGGCGACCTGCTCGGCCTGCCGGTCAGCGGGCTGCTTGGCACCCAGCTGTGGGCGACCGTGCCGTGGCTCAACGATCCGGTCTACGAGGACCGCTACCGGGCCGCGCTGCTCAGCCAGCAGGCCACGTCGTTCGTGGCGCTCCGGCCGCCCGCGGACTGGCTGTCGTTCCGGCTCTATCCCAGTACGAACGGGCTGAGCCTGCGCATCACCCGGGCGCGGGCCGTGGCGCGGGAGGGCCCCGCGGGATTCCGGCACGCGGACACCGGCACGCGCCTCGTGACCATCTCGCAGGTGCTGAGCCTGGCCGGGGCGCTCACCGAGGCGGTCGGCGTGCAGGACGTGGTGCAACTGGTCGCGGACGAGATCGCGCCCGCCGTCGGCAGCCAGGCACTGGTGCTCCTCGGCTCCCAGGCGGGCCGGCTGCACGTCCTCGGGCACCGCGGTTATCCGGATCCGCATGTCGTGGAGCGCTTCGACGGGATGCCGCTGACCGAGCAGACTCCCGGGGCGCACGCCCTGAGAAGCGGTGTGCCCGCCTTCTTCGACTCCCGTCAGCAGCTGGAGCGCCTCTACCCGGCCCGGAACTCCACGCCCGACGGCATGGCGGCCTGGGCGTTCCTGCCGCTCATCGCGTCCGGGCGGCCGGTGGGCACCTGTGTCCTCGCGTACGCCGACCCGCATCCCTTCCCGGCCGACGAGCGTGCCGTGCTGACCAGCCTGAGCGGACTGATCGCGCAGGCGCTGGACCGGGCCCGCCTCTACGACGCCAAGCACCAGCTGGCGCACGGTCTGCAGGCCGCGCTGCTGCCGCACTCGCTGCCGTCGCTGCCCGGCATCGAGGCGGCCGCCCGCTATCTGCCCGCGACACAGGGCATGGAGATCGGCGGGGACTTCTACGACCTCGTGCCGACGGGCGGCGAGGGAGCGACGGGCGGCCAGGCCGCGGCGGTGATCGGGGACGTGCAGGGCCACAACGTCACCGCGGCCGGCCTCATGGGGCAGATCCGTACCGCCGTACGTGCGTACACGACCGTCGGCCAGCCGCCCGGGGAGGTCATGAGCAGCACCAACCGGCTGATGATCGACCTGGGTACGGAACTCTTCGCGAGCTGTGTCTACCTGCGTCTGGACCCGGCGCACGGGCAGCTCGTGATGGCCCGGGCGGGCCATCCGCCGCCCCTGCTGAGAAAGCCGGACGGCAAGGTACGGGTCCTGGACCTGGCCGGCGGGCCGCTGCTCGGCATCGACCCGGCCGCCACCTACCCGACGACCGACGTCGCGCTGCCGCCCGGGTCGCTGCTCGCCCTCTACACCGACGGGCTGATCGAGTCCCCCGGCGTCGACATCGAGGACGCACTGGCCGGCCTGGCCCAACGCCTCAGCGAGATCGGCGACCGCCCTCTCGACGAGGTCGCCGACTCCCTCGTGGAACACAGCGGAACGGCAGAACAACGGGTGGACGACGTGGCACTACTCCTGCTCCGCGCCCGCCCCGCCCCGTAAGAGAGGCCCGACAAAGGCGCCCTTCAGGGGCGCGGGGAACTGCGCGACCAGCCACATGCGGCCCGCAGACGACACACCACCCCGAGCCGGCCCCACACACGGAGCGGCCCGGCCCCCGGGGGGACCGAGCCGCTGCAAACCAACGAGGCGCCGTTACCGACGTACGTTCAGGTCACTGGTTGTTCGTGAGACCCGACTCGTCGTCCACACCGTCACCGTTCTGGTCCTCGACCTGCCCGTTCTGGTCCTCGACGCCGCCGACCTGCTCCTCGCCGCCGACCTCTTCACCGCCGACCGCGTCACCACCGGCACCGGCCTCTTCACCAGCGCCGGCCTCCTCACCGGCACCAGCCTCTTCACCAGCGCCGGCCTCCTCGCCGGCACCGGCACCCGCGTCGCCCGCACCGAGGGTCGCGCCGACCGCGGCCAGCGCGGTGGTCACCGGCTGGAAGAATGTCTCGCCGCCGACGGTGCAGTCGCCGCTGCCGCCCGAGGTCAGGCCGATCGCGCTGCCGTCCGCGGTGAACAGGGAGCCGCCGCTGTCGCCGGGCTCGGCGCAGACGTTGGTCTGGATGAGACCGGTGACCGTGCCCTCCGGGTAGTTCACGGTGGCGTTGAGGCCGGTGACCTCACCGTCGTTCAGGCCGGTGGTGCTGCCCATCCGGATGACGGCCTGGCCGACCGCGGCCTCCGCGGCCTGGGTGATCTCCACCGACTGCTGGCCGGTGTTCACCGTGCTGGGGGCCTCGGTCGCCGGGTCGTCGTACTTGACGAGGGCGAAGTCGCCGTCACCGGGGAACGTGGCGGCCTCGACCGTACCGATGGGCGCGCCTGCCTCGGAGTCCGACCACTGGGCCGCGGCGACACCGCAGTGCCCCGCCGTCAGGAAGGCCGGGGAGCCGTCGTCGGCGACGACGTTGAAGCCGAGCGAGCAGCGTGCGCCGCCGCCGAAGATGGCGTCGCCGCCCTCGACGAACGTCTTGAACGTGCCGGCCGACTTCTTGATGGTCGCCATGCCCGAACCGAGGGTGTTGACGGTCGACTCGAGCTGGTCCCACTTTGCGCCCGTGACGGTGCTGTCGGCGGTGACCTGGATCTTGTTCGTCCTGGGGTCGACGGCCCACGAGGTGCCGGGGATGGTCGCGTCGGCCTTCAGCGTCTGCGAGGCCGCCGTGAGTTCCTTCGTGCTGTTGTCGACCTGCTGGACGACGGCACCGGCCTCCTCGGCCTGGACGATGATGTTGTTGTCGTCGCCCACGACGTTGATGATGAGCTGCTGCTTGCCCGAGTCGTAGTAGGCACCGGCATAGGCTTCACCGAGCAGTTCGGCCAGCTGCGAGGCGAGGTCGGACGCCTCCGCGGCCTTCACCGTTCTGGGGGCGGCACCTTCCGTCGCATCGGTCTGGGACGCCATCGCGTTGGGCAGGATGAGTGCCGCCGCGCCGAGCGCCACCACGCTTCCTGCGGCTATGACGGCCTTGCGCTTGGGTATCCGCTTGTGACTCAACTTCTTGACCTCCTGGGGACTGGGGGGTCCGAGCCGCCGTCTGGCAGCTGACTGCGGGCGCCTGGATGGCTGTAGGTACGCAAGCGGTGCGTGTGGCGTTCAACGTCTTTCCTCAACTTCCTTTGCGAAAGCATGATTCAGCTGTCCCGGGTGACCGGCCGCCGATGCCGGGGAACAATGCCCGCATGACGCTGACCACCGCTGATGCGGACAAGATCCTCTCGGTGAACTTCGCTCCCTGGGTTCTCGAACTCGGTCTGTCGGTCGAGGAGTTGGGGGACGGCCGGGCGCTGCTGCGGCTGCCCTGGTCCGATCGGCTGGCCCGGGAGGGCGGCTCGCTGTCCGGGCAGGCGCTGATGGCCGCGGCTGACACGGCGACGGTGATCGCGGTGTCGGCGGCGCGCGGTGCGTACGGGCCGATGACCACGGTCCAGCAGTCCACGACGTTCCAGCGCGCGGTCACGGACGCGGACGTCCTGATCGAGGCGGTCGTGACGAAACTGGGCCGCCGGATGGCCTTCGCCGACATCACGATGACCGCCGAGGGCACGGAGGAGATCGCGGCCCGCGCGAGCACGGTGTACGCGCTGCTCGGCTGATCCGCGGCCCACTGCCGGGCCCGGAGCTGCCCATTGCCGGGCCCGGATCCGTTTCCCGACCGGGATCCGCCACGCATTCCAGTTGCGGGTGACGAAAGGACGACATTCGGGCGCACCGACGGCCATTCGGGTCTATTCCCGTGATGCCATTGGAAATCCGATGCCCTCCAATGGATCCCCTATTGGATCTCCGTGTCCCGTCGGCCTACCTTCGAGGCATGGCAAAAATTCTTTTCGTAGTGACCGGTACCGACTTCTGGACCCTCGCGGACGGCACCAAGCACCCGACCGGCTTCTGGGCCGAGGAGGCCGTCGCCCCGTACAAGGCGTTCAAGGCGGCGGGGTACGAGGTCGTCGTGGCCACCCCGGGCGGCGTCGTGCCGACCGTGGACCGGGGCAGCCTGGCTCCCGAGTTCAACGGCGGCGAGGAGGGCGCCGCCGAGGTCGCCGCCGCGCTCGGCTCGTTCGCCGAGCTGCAGCACCCCATCCGTGTGGAGGACGTGGACCTGGACGAGTACGCGGCCGTCTTCTACCCCGGCGGCCACGGCCCCATGGAGGACCTCGCCGTCAACGCCGACTCGGGCCGGCTCCTCACTCTCGCCCTGGAGTCCGGCAAGCCGCTCGGTGTCGTCTGCCACGCCCCGGCCGCGCTGCTGGCCGCCACGAAGGAGGACGGCTCCAACGCCTTCGCGGGCTACCGGCTGACCGGCTTCACCAACACCGAGGAGACCCAGGCCGGTTTCGCCGACAAGGCCAAGTGGCTGCTGCAGGACCGGCTGGTGGAGGCCGGCGCCGATTTCCAGGAGAGCGAGCCGTGGGCGCCGTACGTGGTCGTCGACCGCAACCTCGTCACGGGCCAGAACCCCGCCTCCTCGGCGCCGCTCGCCACCGAGCTCCTGAAGAAGCTCGGCTGACGCCACTCCCGTAACTCGGGTAACGCCACTCCCGCAACAGAGGCCATCGGCTTGCACTCCGCCACCACGCGGTAACAGCCCGTTCGGGCCAGGGAGCGGAATCCTGGCTTCAGCAAATCTGCACATCGAATACGCACGCGGGTCACGGCACGCGACGAATCCACACAGTGGAGCGTCGCGTGCCGCGTCTTTGGAGAGGTGTGCCCGATTCGGGCCGGCACTCTTTGTTGCCGAAATGTGAATCACCCCGGGGGCATGTGAAGAAGTCGCCACCGAGACGTGCGCACGCCTGCACCGTTGAGTCGATCCGGCTCTCAAATGCCCTGATCACATGGGTCGTTGATTGGATGAGTAGCGCGGCAGCGTGCTTTGATCCATTGCACCGCGGGGGTCGTTCGACGGTTCCCGGTTCCGGGTTCCGGACGCCCGCGATCGCGGCCGTCCATCTGTCCCCAGAGGGGGCCGCTCCCCCCTTGTGAATATCAATAGGAAGGGAAGTTCCATCATGAACTCCACCCCCCAGGTTGCCACCGTCGAGATCTCCGACGCTGAGCTCGACAACGTCTCCGGTGGCCTCTCGGTCAACGCGCTCGGCACCGTCACGGGCGTCGTCGACGGCATCGCCCCGGTTTCCGGCCTGGTCGACACCGTCGTGGGCACCGTTGAGGGCGCGACCGGCCTGAACACCGCCCCGGTCACCGGCCTGGTCGCCGGCATCTGATCACTCTGTGATCGCATAGCGTGCCGTGAGTCCCGGAACCGCTTCCCGGTTCCGGGACTTACGGATGTCGTAGTTCGGATCTCATTTCTCGCAGGTGAGGGAAGACCGTGCAGTTCCGCCAACAGGCCCTCGCCAAGCTGCAGTCGCCGGAGGAGCTCGACCTCCCGGTGCGCTTCGCCCGCCCCCAGGGCTGGCTCGTGCTGTTCGTGACGGTGGTCGTCATGGCGGCCGCGTCGGTCTGGGCCGTGACGGGCTCCGTGGCGTCCACGGTGAGCGCGCCCGCCATCCTCACGCACGGGCAGGGCAGTTACCTCCTGCAGAGCCCTGTCTCCGGCCAGGTGACCGCGGTCGTCGCCGAGCAGGGACAGCGGATCGCCGCGAACGCCCCCGTCCTCAAGGTCCGTACGGCGAAGGGCGAGACGGTCGTACGCAGTGTCGCCGCGGGCCGGGTCACCGGGCTCGCCGCCACGATCGGCGCGATCATCAGCACGGGTACGAACGTGGCCGCCGTGGAGAAGGTCGCCGACGCCGACGACCCGCTGTACGCGACGGTGTACGTGCCCGCCGAGAACGCCGCCACGATTCCCTCGGACGCGGCCGTCGACCTCACCGTCCAGTCCGCGCCGACCCAGCAGTACGGGGTGCTGCGCGGCCATGTGAAGTCGGTCGACCGGGCCGCCCAGTCGGAACAGCAGATCGCCGCCTTCCTCGGTGACAGCCAGTTGGGTGAGCAGTTCACGAAGAAGGGCAGGCCGGTGGCCGTCCTCGTCCGGCTCGACCGTTCGTCGGGCACGAAGTCCGGCTACAAGTGGTCGTCGGCCGACGGTCCGCCGTTCCGGCTGAGCTCCATGACCGTGGGCTCCGGCTCGATCCGCCTGGAGGACCAGCGCCCGATCGATTGGCTGCTGCCGTGAGCGCGACCGACGAGACCACCACCGCGGCCGGCCGGGGGTCACAACTGCCGCCGCCCGTACGGGGCCGCCGCAAGGCCACCCCGCCCAAGCGCCCCGTCCCCAAGGGCCGGGTCAAGACTGTCCGTACGCCCACCGTCCTCCAGATGGAGGCCGTGGAGTGCGGCGCCGCCTCGCTCGCGATGGTCCTAGGTCACTACGGACGGCACATCCCGCTGGAGGAGCTGCGCATCGCCTGCGGCGTCTCGCGGGACGGCTCCCGGGCCAGCAACCTGCTGAAGGCTGCGCGGAGTTACGGCCTGACGGCCAAGGGCATGCAGATGGACACGGTCGCGCTCGCCGAGGTGCGGGCTCCGGCGATCCTGTTCTGGGAGTTCAACCACTACGTCGTCTACGACGGCATGGGGCGCCGTTTCGGCCGGCGCGGTGTACACATCAACGACCCCGGCAAGGGCCGTCGTTTCGTGCCCATGGAGGACTTCGACACCAGCTTCACCGGTGTCGTGCTGGTCCTGGAGCCGGGTCCGGACTTCAAGAAGGGCGGCCGCAAACCCGGCGTCATGGGCGCCATGCCGGCCCGGCTGCGCGGCACGTCGGGCACGATGCCCGCCGCCGTCCTGGCGAGCCTGCTGCTGGTCGCGGTCGGCGCGGCGGTGCCCGCGCTCAGCCGTACGTACATCGACATGTTCCTGATCGGCGGGCAGACGTCGCTGCTCGGGGTGCTGTTCTCGTCGATGGGCGCGACGGTGCTGCTGACGGTCGTGCTGACCTGGCTGCAGCAGACGAACCTGCTGCGCGGCCGCATCATCTCGTCCACGCTCAGCAGCGCGAAGTTCCTCCGGCATCTGATGCGGCTGCCGGTCACCTTCTTCTCCCAGCGCAGCCCGGCCGACCTGGTGCAGCGTCTCCAGTCCAACGACGCGGTGGCCGAGACCCTGGCCCGGGACCTCGCGGCGGCGGGCGTGGACGCGGTGGTCGTCGTCCTCTACGCCGTGCTGCTCTACACCTACGACCCGCAGCTCACGGCCGTGGGCATCGGGGTCGCACTGCTCAACATCGTGGCGATGCGGGTGGTGATCCGGCTGCGTGCGACGCGTACGGCCAAGCTGCGCGCCGACAGCGCGCGGCTGACCAACACGGCGTACACGGGCCTCCAGTTGATCGAGACGATGAAGGCGACCGGCGGCGAGGAGGGCTACTTCCGCAAGTGGGCCGGGCAGCACGCCACCACGCTGGAGGAGCAGCAGCGGCTCGGTGTGCCGAGTGCCTGGCTGGGGGTGGTCGCGCCGACCCTCGCGACGCTCAACAGCGCGCTGATCCTGTGGATCGGCGGTATGCGGGCCGTGGAGGGGCACATATCCGTCGGTCTGCTGGTGGCGTTCCAGGCGCTGGTGACCCGCTTCACCGCGCCGATCACCCGGCTCAACGGCGTCGCGGGCCGCATCCAGGACTTCGCGGCCGACGTGGCCCGTCTGAAGGATGTGGAGAACTTCGCGGCCGATCCGCTCTACTCGCGCCGCGGCGGGGGCGACAGCACGCGCAGGCTGCACGGCCATGTGGAGCTGGAGAACATCACGTTCGGCTACAGCCCGCTCGACAAGCCGCTGCTGTCCGGCTTCTCGCTGACGGTCGGCCCGGGCCAGCAGGTCGCCCTGGTCGGTGGCTCGGGCAGCGGCAAGTCGACGGTGTCCAGGCTGATCTCGGGGCTCTACGCGCCCTGGGAGGGCGTGATCCGTATCGACGACCAGCGTCTGGAGGACATCCCGCGCGGCGCGCTCGCGGCCTCCGTCTCCTTCGTCGACCAGGACGTGTTCCTCTTCGAGGGCTCGGTCCGCGACAACATCGCCCTGTGGGACCCGTCGGTCCCGGACGAGGCCGTGGTCGCCGCGCTGGAGGACGCGGCTCTGTACGACGTGGTGATGCGCCGCCCGGGCGGTATCCAGAGCCGGGTCGAGCAGGACGGGCGGAACTTCTCCGGCGGTCAGCGTCAACGCCTGGAGATCGCACGGGCGTTGGTGCGCAGGCCCAGCATCCTCGTGCTCGACGAGGTGACGAGCGCCCTGGACGCGGAGACCGAGCAGCTCGTCATGGACAACCTGCGCAAGCGCGGCTGTGCCTGCGTGGTGATCGCGCACCGGCTCAGCACCGTGCGCGACAGCGACGAGATCGTGGTGCTCCAGCACGGCACGATCGTGGAGCGCGGGCGTCACGACGCCCTGGTGGCGGCCGGCGGCGCGTACGCCGAGCTGGTCAGGGAGCGATGAGATGACGTCCGCGTACCCGCAGGACCAGCAGAACCAGAACCAGCAGTATCAACCGAACGAGCAGCACCAACAGCCCGCCACCGAGGGCGACTACGTGCTCGGCGCGCTCGGCGGCATGGGCACACCGGTCGACGGCTCCGGCCTCACCCGTCTGGACCTCGAAGGGCCGCACGTGCTGTGGCTGGTCGTGTCCGGCGCCATGGACCTGTTCGCGGTCGACGCCGCCCAGCAGGGCCACTGGCACCACCTCGGCCGCCTCGAAGCGGGCGCGCTGCTGCTCGGCCCGGTCGCGGGACCCCAGCACACCCTGGTCGGCAGGCCGCTGCGCGCGTGCGTACTGCGCCGGATCGCGCTGCGCGAGCTGTACCAGCCCCCGCAGACCGAGACCTGGACGTACGACGCGTACGGCAACCCCCAGTACGTCCCCCCGGCCACCAGCCCGCTGGAGTACGCCCTGTCGCTCGGCGTCGGCCGGGGCCTCGCCATCCTCTTCGAGGCCCCCCTGGCGACCGAGCGGGACGCGGTGCTCACGGACGACGACGTGCTGTGGATGCAGGTGCCGCCGGGCAGTGTGCAGTACGGCTCCGTGTACGGCGCCGAGGCCGCGGCGGACCTGCTCGTGGACCCCGCGATGTGGCAGGCCATGGTCGACCAGCAGTACCGGCTGCTGGCCACCCTCGACCGCTGGATCGAGCAGTTGGAGCGCACGCACGAGACCCGCACGGCCGCGGGCATCAAGGCGGGCGAGGCGGTCCGCGCGCAGGCCGACCGGACGCTCATCGCCTCCATGTCCAAGCGATCGGGATCGGGTCCGGGCGCGGCGGACGCCGATGCCACGTACGCCGCCTGCAAGCTCGTCGCACACGCCGCCGGGATCACGCTCGCCGACCCGGCGCAGGGCGGCGTGGAGAGCGACCGGCTCGACCCCGTCGAACAGATCGCGCTCGCCTCCCGGGTCCGGGTGCGTGCCGTACGCCTCGACGGGCGCTGGTGGCGCGACAACATCGGGCCGCTCGTCGGGCACCGGGTCGCGTCCGGCGCCCCGGCCGCGCTGCTGTGGCGGCGCGGCGGATATGTGGCGGTGCATCCGTCGAGCGGTCGTGAGACGCCGGTCGAGAAGGCCAACGCGGCGGAGTTCGAACCGCGGGCCGTCATGTTCTACCGGCCACTGCCCGAACGTCGGCTGAGCCCGCTGCGGCTGCTGCGGTTCAGTCTCCGGGGCACCGGTGGGGACATGCGCAACCTCGCGATGAGCGGTCTGGTGACGGTGGCCCTCGGCGCGCTGGTGCCGATCGCGACCGGCAAGGTGCTCGGCGAGTTCGTGCCGAAGGCCCAGGAGAGCCTGATCGTCCAGTTCTGTCTGGCCATCATGATCGCCAGTGTGGTGTCTGCGGCCTTCATGCTGATGCAGAACCTCACCATGCTGCGGCTGGAGGGCCGTATCGAGGCCACGCTCCAACCGGCCGTGTGGGACAGGCTTTTGCGGCTGCCGACGAAGTTCTTCACGTCCCGCTCCACCGGTGAACTGGCCAGTGCGGCCATGGGGATCAGCGCGATCCGCCGGCTGATGGCGGGCGTCGGCCCGGTGGTGGTCCAGTCGGTGACGGTCGGCGCGATGAACCTCGCGCTGCTCTTCTGGTACAGCGTCCCGATGGCTCTCGCCGCGATCGGCATGCTCGTCGTCATCGCCGGGGTCTTCCTCGGACTCGGTCTGTGGCAGGTGCGCTGGCAGCGCCGGCTGGTCGTACTGAGCAACAAGCTCAACAACCAGGCCTTCCAGACCCTGCGCGGCCTGCCCAAGCTGCGGGTCGCGGCGGCGGAGAACTACGCGTACGCGGCCTGGGCCGGCGAGTTCGCGCGCAGCCGTGAACTCCAGCAGCGCGTGGGCCGGATCAAGAACCTCACGACGGTGCTGGGCGCGGTGTATCTGCCGCTCTGCTCACTCATCATGTTCATGTTGCTGGCGGGTCCCGCGCGCGGTTCGCTGTCGGCCGCCGCCTTCCTGACGTTCAACACCTCGATGACGATGCTGCTGACCTCGGTCACCCAGGTGACGGGTGCCTTCGTGTCGATGGTCTCCGCGCTGCCGATGTTCGAGGAGATCAGGCCGGTCCTGGACGCGACGCCCGAGGTGCGGGTGGCGAGTACGCGTCCTGCCGAACTGTCCGGAGCCATGGAGGCGAAGAAGCTCTCCTTCCGGTACACCGAGGACGGTCCGCTGGTCCTGGACGACGTGTCCTTCGCGATCCGGCCGGGCGAGTTCGTGGCGGTCGTCGGCCCCAGCGGCTGCGGCAAGTCCACCCTGCTGCGGCTCCTCATCGGCTTCGACAAGCCGGTCTCGGGGAGCGTCCTGTACGACGGCCAGGACCTGGCGGCCCTCGACCAGTCCGCCGTACGCCGTCAGTGCGGTGTGGTGCTCCAGCACGCGCAGCCGTTCACCGGGTCGATCCTGGACGTCATCTGCGGCACCGAGCCCTACACGCCCGAGGAGGCGATGGCGGCCGCCGAGATGGCCGGGCTCGCCGAGGACATCAAGCGCATGCCGATGGGCCTGCACACGATCGTCTCCGGCAGCGGCGCCGTGTCCGGCGGCCAGCGTCAACGGCTGATGATCGCCCAGGCGTTGATCCGGCGCCCGCGCATCCTCTTCTTCGACGAGGCGACCAGCGCCCTGGACAACGAGACCCAGCGCACGGTCATCGAGAGCACCCGAGCCCTCAACGCCACGCGTGTGGTGATCGCGCACCGCCTGTCCACCGTCATGGACGCGGACCGCGTCATCGTGATGGAGGACGGCCGGGTCGCCCAACAGGGCCCGCCCGCCCAGCTGTTGGCGGACACGGGCGGGCGGCTGCACGAGCTGGTGCGGCGGCAGATGCAGTAGCCGCCACGCGGCGGGGGCCGGCGTCAGGCGTCCTGTCCCGGGATCGCGGCTCCGGAGGGGACGCCGGCCTCGACGTACGCCCGGTAGACCTCCTGCCAGGGCGCACCGGCACCCGCGTGCGGGCCACCGAGCGAGGCTCCGCGGGCGTGCGCGTCGAGGGCGGAGAGGCACACCTCCCAGCCGGCGCCGTTGCGGGCGGCCGTGTTCTCGGCCTCCAGGACGTTGGTGAGGGTGAAACGGGTGCGCTTCTCGTCCAACTCCTCCAGATCGAAGTGCAGTTCGTCGCCGCCCCAGCTGAAGGAGAGGTGCCGGGGCACGTCGACCGCGAGCACTCGCCCGGTGGAGTCCTCCATGTTCGGGTCGTCACCGAACCTGATCGTGCCGCCCTCGCGGAGCTCGATCTCGACGCGGGAGGGGAACCAGTGGGCCAGTTCCCCGGGCTCGGTGACGAACTCCCAGACGCGGTCGACTGGGTGGTCGTAGGTGCGGGTGAAGCGGACGGCGGGGCGGCCGTCGTCCAGGGTGAGGTAGGTGCCGGTGGGTTCCGTGGACATGGTGACTCAGTCCTTCGGGGAGGGGGTTGAAGTGTCTGCGTCCTCTTCGTCCGACGACTCCCCCGGTGCCGTCGCTGCGGCTGTCGCCGTCTCGTCCAGGCGTCGGCCCAGCGCGTCCAGGCTCATGCTCCAGAGCTTGCGGTACGGGGCCAGCCAGGCGTCGAGCTCCGCGATCGGCGCCGGGTCGAGCGCGTAGACACGGCGCTGCGCGTCCTGTCGTACGCGCACCAGGCCGGCGTCCCGCAGCACCTTCAGATGCTTGGACGTGCTCGGCTGGCTCAGACCGCACGCCTCGACGATCTCACCGACGGGCCTCGGCCGCTCCAGGAGGAGCGCGACGATGGCCCTTCGGTGCGGATCGGCGAGTGCGGCCCAGAGGGAGGCGTCGGACATGGCTCCAATATGCCTCCACGGTTATATGCCAGTCAAGGAATGAACAGTCGGGGAACACCGGCAGGGGGCCGCGGCCTCACCCGAGCCAGCCCTGGGGCACGTCACCGCCCCGCGTCCACATCTGCGTCGCCAGGATCCGTACGGCCGCCGCGAAGCCCGCGGGGCGCGGCAGGAACTCCATGTGGATGCCGGGGAACTCCACCCACGGCACGCCGATCCTGCGGGCGATCTCGATCGAGGGCCGCGCGTAGTAGGTACCGCGGTCCGCCGAGCCGGCCCCCAGGACGATCGGGAACGGGGCGCCCGAGAGTGCGGCCTCGTCCGGCAGGAAGGCGGCGAAGCCCGGCCACTCCCGGCCGAAGAGGTGGTCGCCGTTGCCGAGGAACCTCTTCCAGAGGTCTTCGGGCCACAGGTACGTGCCCTCGCCGCGCACGGTCCGCCCGAAGAGGCGGCCCGCCGCTGGGGCACCACCCCGCGCGTACGCCTCGGCCACCTCGGCGAAGAAGTCGCGTGCGGGGTCGCCGTCGGGCAGGACGTTCACGGCGGGCGGCTCGTGCGCGATCAGCCCGACGACCACTTCCGAGTGGCGGGCGGCCAGCGTGAGACCGATGATCGCGCCTCCGCTGTTGCCGAACACCAGGGCGCGGCCGCCCGCCAGGCCGTCGATGAGCGCGCGAGCGTCGGAAGCCTGCTGGGACAGATCCATCAGCGCGTCGCCCTGGCCCGTGCTGCGGGAGTTGCCCCGCCGGTCGTACGTGATCACGGTGAAGGCGTCCGCCAGCTCGTCGGCGATCCCCGTGAAATATCCGGCGTCACCCCCTGCGCCGCTGATCAGCAGCAGTGCGGGCCCGTCGCCGCGCACCTCGTAGTACAGCTCGGCCCCGTCGACCTCGAACATGCCCCTGCGCATGTGAGCCCTCTCGCAGTAGCGAAACTTTGCCGTTTCGATAAAAGTGGTCTAGCCTCAAGGCGTACGAAACGGTTTCGTTTACGTAGCCGTGATGCCGAGCGAACCTTCCCTGGAGTGATGCTCCGATGCCCCAGACTGAGACTCTTTCCGAAGGTGCCCGTAAGGGCACACCCGACAAGGCCGACGCGCCGTCGTCGGCGAAACGGTGGTGGATCCTCTCGATCATCGCGATCGCCCAGCTGATGGTGGTGCTGGACGCGACCATCGTGAACATCGCCCTGCCGTCGGCGCAGGCGGACCTCGGCTTCTCCGACGGCAACCGCCAGTGGATCGTCACCGCGTACGCGCTGGCCTTCGCCTCACTGCTTCTGCTGGGCGGCCGGCTGGCCGACCTCTTCGGGCGAAAGCCCACCTTCCTCATCGGTGTCGCGGGATTCGCCGGGGCCTCGGTGCTCGGCGGCGCGGCGAACAGCTTCGGAATGCTGGTCACCGCGCGCGCCCTCCAGGGTGTGTTCGCCGCACTCCTCGCACCCGCCGCGCTCTCGCTCCTCAACACGACCTTCACCGACGCCAAGGAGCGCGCCAAGGCGTTCAGCGTGTACGGCGCCATCGCCGGTGCCGGCGGTGCGCTCGGACTGCTGCTCGGTGGTGTGCTGACGGACGCGCTGGACTGGCGCTGGACCCTGTACGTCAACATCATCTTCGCCGTGATCGCCCTCGTCGGCGGCTGGATGCTGCTGAGCAACCACCGTGACGCCGCGAGCTCCAAGCTGGACCTGCCCGGTGCGCTGCTGGTCTCCTCCGGTCTCTTCGCCCTCGTCTACGGCTTCTCCAACGCCGAGACGCACGACTGGAGTTCGCCCCAGACCTGGGGCTTCCTGATCGCCGGCGGGCTGCTCCTGACGGTGTTCGCCTGGTGGCAGACCCGTGCCGCGCACCCGCTGCTGCCGATGCGCGTCCTGCTCGACCGCAGCCGCGGAGCCTCGTTCCTCGCCGTGCTCGTGACCGGTGCGGGCATGTTCGGAGTCTTCCTCTTCCTCACCTACTACCTGCAGCTGAACCTGGGCTTCAGCCCGACGAAGACCGGTGTCGCCTTCCTGCCGATGATGGCGGCCCTGATGGTCATGGCCCAGGTCTCCACGACGAAGCTGGTCCCGCGCATCGGCCCGAAGGTCGTCATCCCGGCGGGCTTCGCGATCGCCGCGGTCGGCATGGCCTGGCTGACCGGCATCGGGGTCGGCTCCAGCTACTCGACCGACGTGCTGCCGCAGCTGCTCCTGATCGGCGCGGGACTCGGCATCGTGATGCCGCCCGCGATGGCCCTGGCCACGAGTGGGATCTCGCCGGAGGACGCCGGTGTCGCCTCCGCGACGGTCAACGCCATGCAGCAGGTCGGCGGTTCCATCGGTACCGCCCTGCTCAACACGCTCGCCGCGAGCGCCGCCACCAGCTACATGTCCGGCAAGGACGCCACCAACAAGCTGGTCCAGGCCCAGTCGACGATCGAGAGCTACACCACCGCCTTCTGGTGGTCGGCGGGCTTCTTCGCGGTGGGCGCGGTGATCGCCTTCCTCCTCTACCGCCGCGGGGTTCCCGAGCAGGACGCGGAAGCCGCGCCGGTCGTCCACATGTGACCCACCGAAAGCCGAGGGGCCGCCGTCTGCAGGGAGACGGCGGCCCCTCTTTCATGTCGGCCTGTCATGTCGGCCTCTTGATGTCGGCGGTTCGGGGTGTCTCATTTGCTCGGCACGTGGTGCCGGGGCAGCAGGACGACCGCCGCCACGGGGAGCACGGCGAGCACCAGCCAGGGCACGGCCGGGGGCAGGCCGGTGTCCAGGAGAGATCCGGTGGCCGCGCTGCCGACGAGGACGATCAGGCCGGAGACGGAGGACAGCGCGCCCATGTAGAGGCCGAGCCTGCCGTCGTCGGCGAGGTCGGGCACCCAGGCCCGGGCGGCGGGCGCGACGAGCATCTGGCCGAGGGTGAGCAGGGCGACGTAACCGGCCGCGGGCAGGAGCCCCACGGTTCCCGTCCACGCGGCGGGCCTGGCCACGGCGACCACCGCGAAACCGGCCGCGATGAGCAGCAGCCCGGCCGCCATGGACCGGCGCAGGTCGAGCCGGTCCCCCGCCCAGCGCGTGAGAGGCAGTTGGGCCGTCACCACCAGCAGCGAGGACAGCGCGAACAGCCAGGCCAGCGGCGCCTGCGAGCCCGCCGCACGCTCCACCTCGACGGGCAGGAGCTGGTAGAGCTGGTTGTACGCCAGCAGATAGGCGCCGTACGCGCAGCACAGCGCGAGGAAGCCACGGTTGCGCACCAGCCGCCGGACGCCACCACGGCTCCGCACGCGGGCCCGGCCTGGAATGTGCTGCGGCAGCAGCCACGCGTGCCCGGCCAGGACGAGTACGAAGACTCCGGCACCGGCGAGACAGACGGCGCGGAAGTCCACGGCCAGCAGCAGCGCGCCGAGGAACGGGCCGAGGAACGCGCCCGCCTGGCCCGCCACGGTGAACAGGGCGAGTACGTGGGTGCGCGGGCCCTCCCCCGCCTCCTCGCGGCACACCGCCTGCCGGGCCACCTCCGACTCGACGGCCGGCGAGAACAGCGCGGCGGCGAAACCGATCAGGAGGACGGCTCCGACGACCGCCCAGCTCGCCTCCGCGAATCCGAGCCAGCCGAATCCGGCGATCCGCAGCACACAGCCGGCGAGCACCACCGGCCGTACGCCGTACCGGTCGGCCAGCGCCCCGCCCACCACGAACAGCCCCTGCTGGCTGAACGTCCGCAGTCCCAGCACCAGCCCGACCATCCAGCCCGCCATGCCGATTGCCGTCCCGAGGTGCTCCGCGAGGAACGGCAGCACCACGTAGAACCCGATGTTGAAGGCGAGCTGAGTGAGGATCAGCAGCCGGAGCAGCGGAGGGAGAGAGACGAAGGTCCGCAGCGAGGAAAGGATCCTGCGGCGAGGGCGGCCGGACTCCGTACGGCCGTTGGGAGAGGCACGCGGAGGCGATTGCTCAGGCATCGGACGTCACGCCTCGGCCCGGATCGGGCGGGCGGGGGCCTGCGGTCCGGGCCGCGTCGCCGCCTCGGTCTCAGTCTCGGTCTCGGTCTTGCCGGTGTCGCGTCGGCGTGCGCGACGCGGCCTCCCGGGCCACCGCACCCCGCCCCCGCCCGTGACGGCCACCGCCCCCAGCAGGGCGAGTGCGGCGGCGGGTGCCAGTACCGCCCAGGGGGCCCGTTCCGCGTACGGCTGGTTCTCGGACAGGAGCAGGCCCCACTCCGGGGACGGCGGTTGCGCGCCGAGGCCGAGGAAACCGAGGGCCGCGAGGGCCAGGGCGACGCCGGGCAGGCGGAGCAGTGCGTGGCGCAGGACCGGGGGCAGGACGGCCGGGAGGAGTTCGTGGCGGAGCAGTTGGAGCGGGCCCGCGCCCAGGCCCCGGGTCGCCGTCAAGTGCGTGGTGGCGCGCTCCTGTTGGAGCAGTGCCGAGGTGTGGGCCGCGAGCGGTGCCCAGGCGACGGCGGTCACCGCGAGCGCCGGTGTCGAGGGACCGCTGCCCGCGACGCCTGTGACGAGGAGGGCCGCGAGGACCGGCGGTACGGCGTTGACCGTGTCGACCAGCGGCCCGGAGAACCGTGGCAGCAGCCCCAGCAGAACGCCCAGCAGGAGCGCGGCCGCGCTCACGGCCAGAGCCAGAACCAGGGTGCTCAGAGCGCCATGGCCGACCCGTGCCAGCACATCGCGCCCGAGTCCGTCCGTGCCGAACGGGTGTGCCCAGGAAGGGGATTGGAGGCGGTCGGTGGTGTCGAGGCGCAGCGGATCCCGGGCAAGGCCCAGCGCGACGACTGAGAGCAGCAGTCCGCCGTACAGCAGGGGCAGGGTTGTCGGCCGGGGCGGTGTCGGGCGGTGCAGCGAGGAGAGTGCGCCGTCGCGCAGGGCCGGGCCGATCAGGAGCCGCGCCGTGAGCCGGGTGAGGCCTCCGGCGGCCGCCGCCAGCAGGACGAGTGCGAGGGCGCCCGCCTGGAGGACGGGCAGGTCCTGCGCCACGGCGGCCTGGAGGGTCAGCCGTCCGAGGCCGGGGATGTCGAAGACCTGCTCCACGGCGACCGCGCCGCCGGTCAGGCCGACGACGAACAGGCTGAAGTTCGGGAGCAGTCCGGGCACGCAGCGGCGCAGTGCCTGACGGGCGATGCTCCGGCCGGGGACTCCGCGCGCGGCGGCCGCCAGCGCCCACTGCTCGGCGAACGCGCCCGGCAGCAGGTCGTCGAGCATCCGCCCGAGCAGCGCGCCCGCGGGCAGGCCGAGCGAGAGCGCGGGCAGCACCATCCACTGGGGCCCGTACCAGCCGAGCGCGGGCAGCCAGCCGAGCTGCACGCCGACGACGGCGGCGAGCACCGAGGCGGTCAGGAAGTCGGGCAGCGTGGACAGGAGCGCCGATCCGGTGCCCGCCGAGCGCCGGCCGTCGGGCCGCCGCCCCGCACCGAGCCGCAGCGTACGGGCACACACCGCCCCCGCCGTGAGCACCGCGACGGCCAGCGACCCGCCCATCAGCAGGAGCGAGACCCCGAGCGCCTGGAGCACCGACGGCGTGACCTCCGCACCGGAGATCCACGACCGGCCCGCGTCACCGTGCAGCAGCCCGCCGAACCAGTCGCCGAGCAGCTTCAACGGCCCGGCGTCCAGGCCGAGTTGAGCACGGATCGCGTCCAGTACCTCAGGCGTCGGGGCGCGTTCGGCGGACCGTGCCTTGAGCACGGTGAACGCCGGGTCCGTGCGCGACAGCCAGGGCAGCAGCCCGACACCGCACAGCAGGGCGGCGACGAGGGCGGCGCGCCAGAGCAGCACCGGCGCCCCGCCGCGTACGACGGCCTTGAGCACGTGCGCCGCCGCCCGTCAGCGGCGCGTGCCGACGCCGACGAGGCCGCGCTCGTACGGGTCGAGCAGCACACCGCTGATCGCGGCGCCGACGCCGGTGATGATGCGTTGGTGGACCAGCGGCACGACGGCGTCCGTGCCGAGGATCGCCGCTTCGGCGGTCATCGCCGCGTCCTGCCGCTTCGCGGTGTCGGTGACCGCCTCGGCCTCGGCGACGGCCTTGTCGACCTTCTTGTCGCACAGCAGCGCCAGGTTGTAACTGCCCTTGCAGGTGTAGTCGCTGGCGAGGATGGAGACGGGGTCCCCGGTGTCGAGCATGGTGTTGCGGGCGGACACGAACGCGTCGAACTTCCCGGCCAGCGCGTCGCTTTCGAGCCGTGAGTACTCGCGCACCTCCAGCTTCACCTTGAAGCCGACCTGCTCCAGTTGCTGCTTGAGCACCTGGGCGACCTCGGGCAGTTCGGGCCGGTTGTCGTACGTGGCCATGGTGACCGAGGTGCCGTCGGCGGCTGCCGCTCCGGCCCTCCCGGCCGGCTTGACGCGCTTGTCGGCCGCCCAGGTCAGGGCGGGTCCGTAGATGCCGACGCCGGGGTCGGCGTGCCCCTCGTAGATGCCCCTGGCGAGGGCGGAGGTGTTGATCGCCTCGCGGGCGGCGGCCCGCGCCTTCGGGTCCTTGAAGGCACCCTTCTCGGTGTTGAGGAGCAGGCTCGTGGTGCGGGTGGTGGCCGTCTCGCGGCGGGCCACCTCGTCGAGGGAGGTCGCCTGCGAGACCGGCACCGCCTCGGCGATGTCGGCACCGCCGGTGCGTATCGCGTTCGTACGGGCCGTGCCGTCGGCTGTGAACTTCGCGTCGACGCCCGAGGCCTGGGCGCGGCCGCCCCAGTAGTCGTCGAAGCGGTCCAGGGTGGCCGCGGTGGTACCGGTGACCTTGGTGAGTTCGAAGGGTCCGGTGGCGGTGCCGACCGGGCTGACGGCGTCCTTGTCGGCGTACGCCTTGGTGGAGAGGACCACCAGGCCGGGGCTGGACAGGCGCAACGGCAGTGCGGGGTCGGTCTCGGCGGTGGTCACCCGGACGCGTCGGTCGCCCGCGGCCTCGGCGGTGAGCTCGACGCCGGACAGGGCGGCGGTCACGGGCTCGGCGCCCGCGGCCCGGGTGAGGGCCGCGGCGACGGCCTTCGGGGTGACCTCGGTGCCGTCCTGGAAGGCCGCGTCCCGCAGGGTGAACTGCCAACTGCGGTCGTTCTCGCGGCTCCACGACTCGGCGAGCGCGGGGGCGGCGGCGCCGTTGGCGTCGAGGCGGGTCAGGCCCTCAGTGACGCCGAGCCTGCTGAGGAGCGTGGCGTCGGCACCGTACGGGTTGAAGTTCTCGGCGGGCGGGAAGGCGAGCGCGACCTTGAGCCGGGAGCCGTTCCCGTCGCCGGAGGACTCCTCCCCGCCCTCGGAGGCGAAGCAGCCGGTGAGCAGAGGGACGAGCAGCAGGCCGGCGACGAACCGGCGACGGCGCGGCAGAAAGCGCATGGTCTCTTTCTTCGTGGGGGGGGGAGAGATTCGTGATTCGTGGGGAATGGTTTCTTCGCGCGGCGCGAACCCTGCGGGCGCGGTGCTCGCGCAGTGGGTCCGTCAGGGCAGGGGCACTTCGAAGTGCACGATCCGCTGCCCGCCGCCGGGTTCCTCGCGCTCGTCGTGGACCACTTTGCCGAGGGACCGCCAGAAGGCCTCGGCGCCGGGTACCGCGGGGTCGGTGTGCAGATAGGCGGCGCGGTAGCCGCCGTCGGCCGCCGCGAAGTCGAGGAGTTCGCCGACCAGCCGCCGGGCCAGGCCCTGTCGCCGGTGATCGGCGCGCGTGTACACGCGGCGCAGTTGGGCGGTGTCCCCGGAGGGGTAGCGCTCGGCGAGGTGGCGCGGGTTGGGCGGATGCGCCGGGCCCCGGGAGTCGAGCGCGGCGGTCGCAGCCACCGTGCCGTCGCGCTCGTCGACCGCGACCAGCAGGGTGTGCCGGTCGGGTGCGAGGTAGAAGGAGTCCAGGTCGATGATGTCGCGGTGCCAGCGCGGTACGTACCCGGTGCCGAAGTCCCGGTAGACGGTGTCGAGCATCACGGACCGCGCGCCGTCGAGGTCGTCGGGGGTCGCCGTTCTTATGCAGTAGTCGCGCACTTGCACATCATATGCATTAAGGCTGGGCGGACCCGTCCGGGGTGTGGTCACCGTGCCCGTCGGAGGTGGCGTTCACCCGCCGCCAGGAGCCCTTCCACACGACCCAGACATGGCCGTCCGGCCCGTGGTGCACCTTCAGTCCGTCGACGACGGCGAGCAGCGGCAGGTTCTTGGCGCCGGCCTGGTCGCATGAGTCCAGGGAGACCTTGACGTCGTCGGTGGCCGCCACTGTGATGCCGGTGAGGTCCGCGGTGAGCACGATCCGGCAGGTGTCGGCGGCGCTGCGCGCCAGCAGGCACTTGCTCGCGGAGCGGCCGGCGTCGAGGACCGGGGTGACGAAGGACAGCGGGGCGTCGATCACCCGCGTCACCGCCGCGGCGGCCTCCTCGGCGGCGAGTTCCCCGTCCGCGCGGGAGAAATGGGCGGTGAACTCCATCTCCTGCACCGGCTCCATGAGCCCGCACTCGGTCAGCAGCGGCGGCCCGCCCGACGGAGTGCGTACCGGCGTTCCCACCGCCAACCCTCCTTGGTCAGACAGTTCATGGTCAGTCATACGAACACAGCTCGTGAACATTCGTGCGGACAACGGGCGAAGATGTGGCCCGTGACTGCGGCCCGTGACCGGGGCAGCACGGCGACCCTACGTCCGCAACACCCCCTTGCACAGGGCGCGTTGAGTAAACACAAAGACCAAAAGTCAACCGTTGCAGCTGAAATTCACTGGGTCGAGTGAACTAGATCTTGTGGACGGCGCGGCGTGGATGGTTCCGCTGCGGGCGGGGAAGCTACCGAGATCGAATACGCCCTCCCCTGCAGAGGTGGAGACGACATGTCGCCGGAATCCCAAGACCAGGCCCCCGGGCTGCCCGAGTGCGGCACCGCGGAGTCCGAAGTCCCCACGGCGAGTCCGTACGCCCACAGCTATCCGAGCGGCGGGTTCACCGTCGTCGAGGTGCTGGGCGAGATCGACATGGCGACGGCCGACGCCCTGGCCGAGCACTTGGACGCGGTGACCGCGGGCCCCGCGCCCCAGGTCCTGGTCGACCTCCGCCAGGTCGCCTTCTTCGACTGCTCCGGGCTGCGCGTGCTGTGCCGGGCCGACCGCCGGGCGAAGGAGCGGGGCGGCTCCCTCCGCCTCGTCTCCGACCAGCCCCGCATCCACCGGCTGTTACGCGCCTCGGGGCTCCTCAGCCGCTTCCCTCCCCTGCCGGCACTTCCTCCTCCGTCCCGTCCGGGAAACGCACCACCACCGCTCCCGCCGCGGTGACACGTGTACCGGCCCGTGCCCGCAGCACCTCGGGGTCGCAGGGCCGCGCCGGGTCGGCGCTCAGCACGACGAGCGTGACCAGGAGATACCGACTCCCCGGGTGGGCGGGCAGCCACAGACAGGGTGTGGCGGAGTACTCGCCGTAGGCGTTGGCGCCACGGACCTGTGCGACGGTGCCGCGCGACGGGCCGTCGGCCCCGGGTTCCTCCCACCCGTGCAGCGCCACGACCGCGCTCGTGAGACCGTCCGCCTCGCGGCGCGCCAGTGCCCAACCCGGCCCCGCGGCCTCGGTCAACGGCCCGCTGTCGTCGGCCAGGGCCCATCCCCCTTCGCGTACGACGGCTCCCGGCGGCCCCTCGACGCGGTGGACCCGGATCTCCCAGGGGCCGTGGACCACGCTGGTCGTCTCGATGCGGTGCCCCCCGTCGGAGCCCGGCAGAACGGCCCGGTGCCAGGACGCCGCACCGCGGCCCTCCGCGCCGAGGGGATGGATCCGGCCCCGTCGGGAGGCCGCCGTCCCGTCCGCCGTGAGCAGGGCGAGGTGACTGTCGGGCCCGGTCGCGGGACCGTCCGCGGGGGTATCCGCGGGGGTGTCGGGTGCCGTGGCGCTGGAATACGCGAACTTCGCGTAGTGCGGGCTGTCCGCGGCCTCGGCCGGAGGCGGTGGCAGGCGGTCACTGCCGTGGTTGACCAGTCGTACGATCCCGTCGGCGGCCGTCGAGTGGAGCAGCCAGCCGGGAGCGGGCAGCGCCAGATACGCGTCCGCAGCGTCCACGGGACCCGGTTCCTCGGGAGCCGTCCAGACGGGATGGTCGGCGGGCAGCAGCAGCCCGAGGAAGGCCTTGCTCGCCCAGTACGGCGAGGCCGGACCCGAGTACCGCTGGGTGACCGGGAGGAAGGGCCGGTACCAGCCCAGGCTCAGCAGTCCCCGTTCGTCGGGCACCCCGCGCTCGGTGAAGTGCTTGAGGGCGCCCGAAGTCAGACGGCGGGTGCGTCCGGGCGGCAGCGGGGTCGCGTCGGCGAGCGCTCCGGCCCACAGCGGGGCGGTGGTCGCGTAGCGGTAGGTGAGGGAACGGCCCTGGTGGACGGGTGCGCCGTCCGAGCCGAAGAAGTACTGGTGTGCGCCGAGGAACGCGCGCAGGCGCTCCCGGTGGACCTCCGTCAGCGAGGCGTCCGCGCGGGGTCCGGCGATGCGGGCCCACAGGACCGGGTACAGGTGCAGGGCCCAGCCGTTGTAGTAGTCGAACTTGCGGCCGTCGCCGTCGGTGTACCAGCCGTCGCCCCGGTACCAGTCCTCCAGCCGCGCCAGGCCGCCGTCGATCTCGGCGCGGCTGTGCGGGGCGCCGACCGAGGCGAGGAACTCCTCGGTGACGACCTGGAAGAGCCGCCAGTTGGAGTCGTTGGCCCGGGCGCCGACGAATCCGCCGAGCCAGGCGGCCACCCGCTGTCGTACCGCGTCGTCGAGCCGGTCCCAGATCCATGGTCTGGTCTCGTGCAGGGCGATCGCGATCGAGGCGGCCTCGACCATGGGCTGGGCCCGGTCGGCGATGGGCGGCCAGCGCTCGGCGCTCTCCGGATCGGTACCTGCGGCTAGTCCGGTCGCGTACCGCTCGATCAGCTCCGGCGGGACGCGCCCGCCGGAGCCCGCGATGCGGCAGGCGGCCAGCAGGAACGAGCGGGCGTACCCCTCCAGGCCGTCGGACCAGGATCCGGCGTGGCCGGGCCGGCCGGGCAGCCGGTACTGGGCCAACTCCCTTGACGCGTATGGGAGCAGGCCGGCCAGGAGCCGGTCGGCCATCGCCTCCCAGTGTGCGCGGGTCCAGCCGGTGACGGGTGACCGTACGGGGTCGGGGGGCGGCAGGAAGGACGAGTGCGTCGGGTCGGTGAGCGACACGTGCGGCGCGGTCATACGGGGGTGGGTCCTCCGTCAGTGGGGGTGGTCGGGCGCTGCGTCGCGCGGCGCCTGCGGGGGCGGCTGGACGCTGTCGCGCACGACGATGTGGGTGCCGAGCAGATGGTGGGCGCCCGCTGCGTGCTCGGGGTCGCGCAGGGCGATGCGTACGGCGGCCCGGCCGAGTTCCTCGGCGGGGGTGCGCACGGTGGTGAGCGGCGGGTTGAAGTCCTCGGCGAGCGGGATGTCGTTGTAGCCGACGACGGAGATGTCGTGGGGCACGCGCAGCCCGGCCTCGGCGATGGCCCGCAGGGCTCCGGCGGCGACCATGTCGTCCCCGGCGAAGACGGCGGTGAAGTCCGGTGTCTCCTTGAGGAGTTGGGCCATCGCCCGGTGGCCCGCAGCCCGGCCGAGACCGCAGTCGACGACGTGGGCGGCCTCGGGCGGCAGGCCGTGCTCGGCGAGCGCCGCACGGTATCCGGCGACGCGGGCGTCCAGGGCCGTGTTTCCGGGCAGTCCGCCGAGGAACACGATCCCGCGGTGGCCCGCCGAGAGGAGATGGCCCGTGATGGCGTGGGCGCCGGCCTCGTTGTCGAACTCGACGACGAGCGCGGGGATGTCGGGGTCGGGCGCGGGCCGGCCGCACAGCACGAGGCGCGCGCCGGCCGAGTCGAGGGCCTGGGCGTAGTGCGCGACGCGCTCCCGGTAGGCGTCGTCCTCGACGACCCCGCCGACGAGGATGACCAGCCGGGCGCCCTCCTCGCGCATCAACTGCACGAATTCCAGCTCGCGTTGCGGGTCCCCGCCAGTGGTGCCGACCAGGCACAGCCAGCCGCGCGAGGCCGCCTCGGCCTCGACGCCCTCGGCGACCTGCGCGTAGAAGGGGCTGGTGACCTGCCGCAGGACGACGGCGACCATCTTGCGGCCGCCGCCGACCAGGGCGCGGGCGTGCGCGTTGGCCACGTAGTCGAGGTCGCGGGACGCGCGCAGCACACGGGCCCGGGTCGACGCGGGCACGGGGTGGTTGCCGCTGAGCACACGCGAGACGGTGGCCATGGACACGCCTGCCCGCTCGGCGACCTCGCGAATGGTGACGCGTCGCTTCGCCGTCGGCTCCGCCTCTGCCATGTCGTTGCCCATCTCCCCGTGTCTCCCCTCACAACCGCCCGGCCTGCCGCGTCAGTTGTTGGCGGCGTAGTCCTTGGCGAACTCCTCGGCCATTCTGTCGCCACCCCGCTGCCGCCAGGTCTTGACGGTGGCGTCCCATTCGGACAGCGGAGTGCGTCCCGCGATGATCCCGGTGGCGGTGTCCTTGAGGAGCGTTTCGAGGGTGGTGCCCCGGTCGGTGTACGTCCGGGACTGCAGCCCGTACGAGGCATTGCGGACGGCGTGCGGAACGGTCTTCACCTGCCAGGCGTGCAGGGCCTTCACGGCGTCGGGCATTCCGGGCACGAACAGCGCCTGGGGTCCTTCGGCGAGGTACTTCAGCGGCAGGTTGGTGTTGTTCTCGACCTGGCCGAGCGCGTTGGGCTCGGGCGAACCGTCCTCGGCCCGGGTGAAGTGGGTGCCCTCGACGCCGTAGTGGACCAGTTCCCACTCCTTGCTGCCGAACGGAGCCGCGAGATAGTCGAGGATGCGCAGCAGCAACTGCACGCGCTCCTTCTTCGCCTTCTTCACGACGGTGTAGCCGAACGAGCGGCGTGCTCCGACGATCCCGCCGGGCGTACCGCCCACGCTGTACGGCAGAGCGGGCGCGGGGGTGTACTTGCGGCCCCTCTCAAGGAACTTGGGGAGGTAGCCGCCGAATCCGTCCTGCAGCGAGCCGACCGTCCCGTTGTAGTAGAGGGCGATCATGTCGATCTGGGAGATGGATGTGGCATCGGGGTGGTAGGAGCCCGCCTTGCGCAGCCCGAGCTGGAAATCGAGCATCTGCTTGTACCGCTCGTCGGCCACGACCGGCAGGAACGTGCCGTCGCTCTTCGCTGACCAGCCCCGGGCGTGCACACCGTGCGCCGCCGAGTGGAACCCGTCCCCGAACACGGATCCGACCGCGGCCCCCAGGGCGTACTTCTTCCCGCCCGTGCCCTTCTTGGCGACCGCCGCGAAGTCCTGATCGGTCCACCCCTCCTTCATCCCGGCGTCCTCGAAGTACTCGTCGTTGAGCCAGAGCGTGGATCCGGGCAACGGCCGCTCCAGGGGGATGCCGTAGATACGGCCACCGATCCGGCCCATGTCGCGCCACGCGTGCGTCGGGATGTTCGCGAGGTTCGGATAGTCCTCGACCGCGTCCCCGGAGAGGAACGGCGTGAGGTCCTCGGCACGCCGCTGCACGAACTGGGCCTCGCGGGGCAGCGCGAACCCGGAGAAGATGTTGATGATGTCCGGGAGTTCACCCGGATCGCCCGCCATCACGGTGGCCATCTTCTTCTGGTAGTCCGTCTGCGAGATGACCGTGTACTCGATCTTCACACCGAGCGCCTTCTCCACGGCCTGCCAGAACTTGTTGGCCGAGGCCGGCTTCGGCGGCGTACCGAACGACACCGACATCACCTTGACGGTGGAGCCGTCTCCCGGGGTGCGGGACACCGACCGCGCCAGGTCGGCCGGGTAGGAGGTGTATCCGGGCTGGACCCCCTCCGCGGTGGGCGCGAGATCCGGCTTCGGCCCCGCGAAGGCCTTGTAAGCGGGCCAGGGAGCGAGCTTCTTGCCCGCGTTGGACACCCCGTCACCCCTCGACTCCGTGGAACACCCGGTCAGCCCGACCGGAGCTGCGATCGCAACAGCGCCCACGGCAGCGGTACGCATCAGGGCACGACGGGACAGCGGTGTACTGGACATACGTGTTCTCTCCCAGCTCTGGAGGAATGGGTGGGACCGGCGTGCCCCTTCAGGGGCGCGGGGCTGTGTCAATGTGCGGCTCCGCCGCGTGGGCGCGACCAGCCCCCACCGGCCGACGGATTCATCACAACCCGCGGGAACGCTCAACTCTTGATGGCCCCGGTGAGCACACCCTTGGTGAAGTACTTCTGCAGGAACGGGTAGATCAAAAGAATCGGCACCGTGGCGATCACCAGCACAGCCATCTGCACGGTCTGCGGAGCATTGACGGCGCCCTCACTGGTCGCGGTGTCCGTGAGCCCCGAACCGGCCACCACATACGTGCGCAGCACCTGTTGAAGCGGCCAGTGGTCGCTCTCCAGATACAGCGAGGCGTAGAACCAGGAGTTCCAGTACGCCACCGCGTAGAAGAGCCCGACGACGGCGAGCGCGGCCTTGGACAGCGGCAGCACGACGGACCACAGCACCCGCCAGTCCCCCGCCCCGTCCAGCCGCGCGGCCTCGTACAGCTCGTCGGGTATCGACTGGAAGAAGCCGCGCAGCACCACGAGGTTGAACACGTTGATCAGCACGGGGAAGATCAGCGACCCGTACGAGTCCAGCAGGCCCAGCTCCTTGACCAGCAGGAAGCTGGGGATCATGCCGGGCGGGAAGAGGAACGTGAACAGGACGAGAATCAGCACGGGCCGGCCGCCGAAGACGCCGGGGCGCGACAGGGCATAGGCGAGCGTGACCGTGCAGAAGAGGCTGAACAGGGTGCCGACGACGGTCACGCCCGCGCTGACGCCGAGGGCGTGGGTGACGATGCCGCCGTCGAGGATGTCGCGGTACGCCTTGAGGGTCGGCTCGGTCGGCCACAGCACCCAGCCGCCGTTGTCGACCACCTCCTTGGGCGAGGCGAGCGAGGTCGAGAGGATCACCAGGAACGGCACACAGACCAGGAGGACGACGGCCACGAGCGCGACGGCCTTCGCCGCCTGGGTCAGGGGTCTGGGTTTCTCCATCCAGGCCGGCCGGGTTTGGGCGCTCACTTGTAGACCCCCTGTTCGCCGAGGCGATGGGCGACCTTGTTGGCCGCGTAGACGAGCAGGGCGCCGATCACGCCCTTGAACAGGCCCGCGGCGGCGGCGAATCCGTAGTCGCCGCCGACCATGCCCTGGTAGTAGACGAAGGTGTCGATGATCTCGGCGGCCTCGGGGCCGACCGCGTCGCGCTGGAGCAGCATCTGCTCGAACCCGACGGAGAGGATGTCGCCGAGCCGCATGATGAGCAGCAGGACGATCACCGGCCGGATCGCGGGCAGGGTGACGTGCCAGAAGCGTCGCCAGGGTCCGGCGCCGTCGATGGCGGCGGCCTCGTACTGCTGCTCGTCGACCTGGGAGAGCGCGGCGAGGAAGATGATCGTGCCCCAGCCGGCGTCCTTCCAGATCACCTGGGCGACGGTGAGCGGTCTGAAGGCATCGGGGTTGCCGATGATGTCGACGGTGCTCAGGGCCGCGTCGCCGAGGTAGCCGTTCACCAGCCCCGTGTCACCGAGGACCTGCTGGAACAGGGCGACCACGATCACCCATGAGATGAAGTGCGGCAGATACGCGACCGACTGCACGAAGCGGCGGACGGTGGTCCAGGTGAGGGTGTGCAGGAGCAGGGCGAGGGCGAGCGGTACGGGGAAGTAGAAGACGATCTGGAGGACCGCGATCCAGAGGGTGTTGAGGACCGCGTCCCAGAACTCGGCGTCCTGGAACATCCGTTGGAAGTTGCCGAGTCCCACCCATGGACTGCCCCAGATGCCGTCGAAGGGCACGTAGTCCTTGAACGCGATGACGTTGCCCGCCAGTGCGCCGTAGTGGAACAGCAGGAAGTAGCCGAGCCCGGGGAGCATCAGCAGGAACAGCGCCCGGTTTCTCCGGCTCCCGCTCCTGTGGCTCTGGAAACCTTTTCTCCCCCTGAACGCACCGGTCGGACGACGGCGGGATGGGGTCACCGCCTCTGTACCTGCACGCTCCCGCACCACCGCGGCCACGGAGCCTCCTCGCCTCTGGCTGTTGGGTGAGGGGAAATTAAAACGTTTCCAATCCAGGGTCAACACTTCTGACACAGACCGGTAGTTGGCCTTGGTGCGGTACGCCCGCCGACCTGCGGAGACCGCTTAAAACGTTTTCGTAATCTGTTGCGCGATCCCCTGGAGGTACGCGTGGAGAGCGGCCGAGCCCTCCAGCCGGCTCCGGCTCCGCAGGTGCAACTCGCGTTCCCGGCCCGCCAGTTCGGCTCGTACGCGCTCAGGGCTGCCGGTGGTGCGCAGTTCGGCAAGGACCGACTCGATGGTGGAGAACGGATGGTGACCGCGCCTCAGAAGCGCCACGATCTGGGCCAGCCGCGCCTCCGAGGCGGAGTAGCGGCGGTATCCGGTGACCTTCTCCCGCGTCGGCCGCAGCAGGCCTCGCGTCTCCCACAGCCGCAGTACGGGCGTCTGCACCCCGATGGCGTCGGCCACTTCGCCGATGCGCATCCCGCCACGGTCCCGGTCCGGCGGCTCGGCCTCGTGGGTGATCAGCGTGTCCAGCGCCCGGATGACCTCGGCGAGTTCGGTGCGCTCCCGGTGGAGCCCGGCGTGGCTCTCGTCGAGGACGGCGAGCGCGGTCTCCAGGTCGCCCCCGTGCACGGCCCGCATGATCGCGCCGGTCGTCGGCCAGCCGTGCCCGACGGCCAGCGCGCGGCCGGCCCTGAGTGCTTCGGCATGTGCGGTCGTGAACACCCGGTAGCCGCTGTCCGTGCGCTCGACGGGCGGCAGGATGCCCGTCTCCACATAGTTACGGACCTGCTGCGTCGAGATGCCCGCCTCCCGCGCGAGATCGACGGCCCGCAGTCGGTCACCCATCCGGTCTCCTCAGCCTGCCGCTTCACCCCGATTTGAGGGTTACAGAGTAGACCGTGGCCTTGGACTGGCACGAACTCGGATCAAGTCTCAAGAAGCACTTCAATGAAACGATTTAAGGAGAGCAGTCCGGAACAAGACCGGGGCACAGGACCAGGAAGAGGAGAGCCTCGCCATGAAGTTCGTTCTCGAAGTCGACATGGGTGACACCGCCTGGGAGGGAGACGCCGCGCGGGAGCTGGGGCGGATCCTCCGCTACTGGGGAGGGAACCTCCAGCACTACGAGCTGAAGCCGGGCGACGGGGCGGCCGTCTCCGACTCCGCCTACCGCGAAGTGGGTTCCTGGAGCATCACCGCTTCGACATGACGCCGAGATCGGCTCAGGATTGAGGCCGAACTCGGCTCAGGACTGACGCCGCGGCCGTCCCGGGAATGACGCCGGGGCCGGCGGAGACGGCCCCACTCCGTCTCCGCCGGCCCCTGTTGCGAGATCGCGTGGCACTCCGCGAGGGGACCCGCACTCCCCATCCGCATCCGCGGGCCTCCGTCGACGCACATCGGCGAACCGCGCGATCCCGGTCCCTTTAGAACGTGAAGACGGTCGACCCGTAGGCGTTCTTCACGCACTCGTTGGAGAAGGTGCGTTCATAGGACACCCGCTTGCCCTGCCAGACACCGTCGACCGTGACGACGACGGGATCGTATTCGCGGGTGCACATGGCTTCGGTTCTTCCTGGCAGGGTGTTGAAGTCCCCTCCGGACGCCCGGAGTTCGGCGCAGGCCGACGCCGCGGCCGGGTGGGTTCCCGAGGCGGTCGGCGCACAGGTCAGGGTGACCGCGCGTTCGGGAGCGGCGTCGGCCTTGAGCTCGCCGTGGCCCATGGTGAGCACCAGGGAGGAGGGGGCGTAGAGGGAGTTCGGCGAGGGGGTGGCGGCGAGAGCGGACCCGGTGAGGGGTCCGCATACGGCGGTGGCCGTCAGCGTGATCGTCGCTGCCCAGCGCGCGGTGTTCGGCATTGTGTGCATCCTTCCGCTCGGTTGGTTGCCGCCGGCTCGGTCGAGTGCCGGTGCGGCGAGCGCGAGTCTGCCGAGTCCGCGCCGGAAACACACGTCGACCCCACGCGTTTCAGTAACCTTGCGTATTGAATCAGTGGCGCGAAGTTACGGAATTCGAACACGCCGACCCCGGAGTTGAGCGGACCCTGCGTCACCGAGTGGACACGCTGGCCGGATATGCACTGCTCAGCAATAGGCCTGAAACATTCCGCTTCCAGCTGAGCGCAGGACCCTTGCGTCCGGGCCGCAAGCGAGTAATCGTCATTACATGATTACAGCCGAACAGCACGAGAAATTGCGCGGCTGGTTCGTCGGCCGTCTGCCCGACGACCTCTTCGAGAGCCTCGGCGAGGTCACGGTCGACCGTGAGGAGATCACCGTCATCGGCCGCATCCCCGAACCCCGGCTCGCCGAGAGCGCCTCGGACGCCGAGCGGGAGGCGGCCGTCGGCTCTCGTATCCAGGAGTTCCGCGAGCGCACCCGCGACGCCCGGGTCGCCGTGGCCCGCGAGGCCGAGCACCGTTTCGGCAAGAAGGTCTCGTGGGGTGTGGAGTGCGGCGGTGAGCGAGCCCTGTTCACGCATGTCGCGGCGCCCGTGATGACGCGCCTGCGGCAGCCGCAGCGGCAGGTCCTCGACACCCTGATCGCCGCCGGTGTCGCCCGCAGCCGCAGTGACGCGCTCGCCTGGTGCGTCCGCCTCGTCGAGCGCCATGCGGACGACTGGCTCACGGAGTTGCGCGATTCCCTGGAACACGTACAGCGGGTCCGCGCACAGGGGCCCGACGCTCCGGGACCCCTTGCTGAGGACGCGGGCCCCGAGGACACTCCGACGGACAGCTGACAACGGAGCCGAGCTGCGGACTCGACTTCAACAGGAGGACTCCATGCGGACATTGGTCCACGGCCTGCGGGCACACCTGACCGTGCTCGTGCTGCTCGCCTGCGGATTCGCGGCTCTCGCGCCCGTGAGCAACGGCCCGTGACGGCCATGCTCACCTGACACAAGGCCGACCGCGAGGCCGTGCGGTTCGTCCACCGGCAACCGACAAGAGCCGATGACACATTCGTCCACCGGCAACCGCGAACATGGATGGTTCGTCCACTGGTGCGGGCCTCGGCCCAGCCCTTAGCTTCGGCAGATCACCGCACCAAGGGACGGCTTCCCCGCGCTCCGCGCACCCAAGCGACAGCGACACGCCGTCCGGCCAGCCGCGTCACCGCGCGCTCCCCCGCCCTGACGCCCCTCGGGGTGTCGGTCCTTCGCTGGAGCCCCTCCTTGTCCCAGAACTCCCCCGCCACGCAGCCCCCGTCCCTCACCGAGGTCGAGCCCTACGGCGTCGAGCGGATCCCCGACGCGGACCGCTCCGCGAGCCCGCTCGACCTCTTCCGGCTCGCCTTCGGCGGGGCCAACACCTTCTCCACCTGCGTACTCGGGGCCTTCCCCATCCTCTTCGGCCTCTCCTTCTGGCAGGGGCTCGCGGCGACGCTCCTCGGGGTGATCGCGGGTGCGCTGATCCTGTGTCCGATGGCGGTCTTCGGGCCGGTGAACGGGACGAACAACGCCGTCTCCTCCTCCGCCCACCTGGGCGTGCACGGCCGGGTCGTCGGTTCGTTCCTGTCGCTGCTCACCGCGGTCGCGTTCTTCTCCATCTCGGTGTGGAGCTCGGGCGACGCCCTGGTCGGCGGTGCGCACCGGCTCTTCGGACTGAGCCGCAGCGATCTGTCGTACGTCGTCGCGTACGCGCTGTTCGCCGTGCTGGTGCTCGCGGTGTGCGTGTACGGGTTCCGCTTCATGCTGTTCGTCAACAAGGTCGCGGTGACCTCGGCGACCCTGCTGTTCCTGCTCGGCGCGGTGGCCTTCGCCGGGGACTTCGACCCCTCGTACGCGGGGATCTTCACGGCGTCGGCCGACGCGGCGACACAGGATCTGTTCTGGCCGTCGTTCATCGGCTCCGCGCTGATCGTGCTGTCGAACCCGGTGTCCTTCGGCGCGTTCCTCGGCGACTGGTCGCGCTACATCCCGGCGAGCACTCCCCGCCGCAGGGTGATCGGCGCCGCGTTCCTGTCGCAGATCGCGACGCTGCTGCCGTTCGTTTTCGGCCTGGCGACCGCGAGCATCATCGCGGCGAAGGCACCGGACTACGTCGATCCCGCGGCCCCGAACTTCGTGGGCGGGCTGCTGGCCATCTCGCCGAGCTGGTTCTTCCTGCCGGTGTGTCTGCTCGCGCTGATCGGCGGCATGGCGACGGGCACGACCGCGCTGTACGGGACCGGGCTCGACTTCTCGTCCGTGTTCCCCCGGCTGTCCCGGGTCCAGGCGACGGTGCTGGTGGGCGTGCTGTCCATCGCGTTCATCTTCGTCGGGCGCTTCGGCTTCGACCTCGTACAGAGCATCTCCACGTTCGCCACGATGATCATCACGTGTACGACGCCGTGGATGGTCGTGATGATGCTGGGCTTCTTCACCCGGCGCGGCTGGTACGACCCCGACGCGCTGCAGGTCTTCAACCGGCGCCAGCGGGGCGGCCGTTACTGGTTCGCGCACGGCTGGAACTGGCGCGGGATGACCGCCTGGTGGGTCTCCGCCGTCATCGGCGTCCTCTTCACGAACATCCCCGGCCAGTTCGTGGGCCCGCTCGGTGACCTGGCCGGCGGGGTCGACATCGGCCTGCCGATCTCTCTGGCGGTCTCCGCCGTGCTGTTCCTGTCGCTGCTGTGGTTCTTCCCCGAACCGCGGGCGGCGTACGGGCCGGAGGGCGCTCGCCTGGTCCGTACCGTCGATGTACCGGTACCACCGATCACCGGACCGGGCAGCGAGGCCGACGAGAACCGCCCGGTCCTGGCCACCGAGGGCTCCTGACGACTTCTGACGGCTTCTGAGCACTTCGGGGGGCGAAAACCGGACAGCCCGCTCGGCCGGGGGTCGTCGAGGAGCGGTGCCTTCGTAGACTGCCGCGCCATGGAAGAGATCTACGAGCTGGGCGCGATCACGTGTCCGTCCGGTGAGTTGGTGGTCCTCGACGGTGGTCACCTGGGCATGTGGAGCGGGGAGCGGTCGCCTGCGGAGGTGGACCCGGGGGCGTTCGGCGTCCAGGATCCGGAGGTCGCCGCCGATGTGAGCGGAGCGACCGACTTCTCGATCACCGGCCCCGACGCCGACACCGCGGCCCACTCGTTCGACCGGCAGCCCGGCCGCATGCTCCACGACATCCCGGCGTCCTCGGTCGCGCGGCTGCGTGAACTCTTCGACGCGCACTGCCGGGAACACGGCTTCGACGCCCGGCTGGAGGCCTGTGCCGAGCGAGTGCCGCACCGGGAGCGGGTCCGGCGGTGCGCGACGCGGGGCGGCGGCTGCTTCCTGATGCACGGGGTGCCGGTCGTGGCGCTCGGCGGCCTGCCCCGCGACCGGGCCCTCCCGGTGCTGGCGTCCGGCGCCGGCATCGTGATCCCGGTGGACCCGGCCCCCGCCGCCAAGCGCGTGGAACTCGGCGACATCCGGGTCGACTGGGCCCGGCTGCTCTTCGGGGACGCCGACGCGCTGAACGCCTGGCAGCACGACGAGCCCGTGGACGGACTGGCCGACGTCGCGTTCTGGGGCGCCGCCGAGGAGGAGGCCGCCGCCGAGTTCGCGGCTCCCGCGCTCGGCGAGCCCGGCGAGGACGGGGTCAGGGGCTGGACGGGGCTGACCGTGTCGGAGGCGATGCGCCGGGCCGGTGCCCTCTTCGACTGGAAGGAGGCCGCCCCGGGGCGGCGGCTGATGGTGGACTTCCGCCCGCACTCCCACCACTGGCAGGTCATGCGTGAGGTCCGCGCCTCCGCGGTCGAGTCCGGAACCGTCGAGGTCGGCGGCGCGCGCGTGCTCTGCACCATGACCGGTCAGGGCGACGGCTGGTTCCCCGTGTCGGCGGAGCTCGGCCCGGCCGGCGAACTCGTCGCCGTACGGGTCTCGTTCCCGAGCTGAGACCGACCGGCCCGGCGATCTTCGCGTCGACGGTGGACGGATCTTGTCCCGCTCGTCAGGATCGTCGCAGGAACGGCGTGGTGTCCGCGGAAACAGGGCACGGTCTCCAGCGCGAACGGCACGGTCTCGACGGCGAGATCAAGGGCGAGAGGCGGGACGTACGGATGACGAAGCACTGGGCGGACTTCCAGTACGAGATCTATCTGAACGGCATGACGGGCGCGGTGCCCCGGCTGCCCACCGATCTGACCCGGCTGGAGGAGCTGGCGGAGCAGCGGCTCGAACCCGGTCCGGTCGGCTATGTGGCGGGCAGCGCGGGCAACGGCAGCACGGCGCGGGCCAACCGGGCCGCGCTCGAACGGCGCCGGATCGTGCCCCGCATGCTGCGCGATGTGCACGAACGCGATCTGTCCGTCGAGGTGTTGGGGCGCCCGCTGCCCGCTCCCCTCGCCCTCGCGCCGGTCGGCGTGCTGTCGATCATGCACCCGGACGCCGAGTCGGCCGCCGCCCGGGCCGCCGCGGCGCAGGGGGTGCCGTACATCCTGTCGTCCGCGTCCAGCACCCCGATGGAGCAGGTCGCCGAGGCGATGGGCGACGCGGAGCGCTGGTTCCAGCTGTACTGGGCGAAGGACCGCGAGGTCACGAAGAGCTTTCTGAACCGGGCGAAGGCGGCCGGATTCAGCACGCTGTTCGTCACGCTGGACACGCCGCTGCTCGCCTGGCGGCCGCGTGACCTCGACCAGGCGTATCTCCCGTTCCTGCACGGGATTGGCACGGCCAACTACTTCTCCGACCCGGCGTTCCAGGCGGGTCTGGCCAAGCCCGTGGACGAGGATCCGAACGCGGCTGTCATGCACTTCGTCGGGATGTTCGCCGACCCCGCGAAGACCTGGCCCGACCTGGAGTTCCTGCGCGAGAACTGGGACGGTCCCATCGTCCTCAAGGGCATCCTGCACCCGGACGACGCCCGCCGGGCCGTCACCGCCGGGATGGACGGGGTGGTCGTCTCCAACCACGGCGGCCGCCAGGTGGCCGGCTCCGTCGGCGCCGCCGACGCACTGCCCCGGGTCGTCGAGGCGGCCGGTGACCGGCTGACCGTCCTCTTCGACGGCGGGATCCGCACGGGGGACGACATCTTCAAGGCACTCGCACTGGGCGCCGAGGCGGTACTCGTCGGACGTCCGTACGCCTATGGGCTCGGCCTCGACGGCCAGGCTGGGGTGGAGCACGTCATCCGCTGTCTGCTCGCCGAACTCGACCTCACCCTCGCGCTGTCCGGTCACGCGGGCCCGGCGACCGTCAGCACCGACGACCTCGCCGAGGAGACCGTATGACCGGCGACTCCCCTGTTCCTGCCCCCGGGGCTGCTCCCGCCGCTGCCAAGAACGTCCTGGCCGTCATCCCGCCCCACGTGGTGCTCTCGCCGCACGTCGCCGGCGTCACCCGCGAGACCCTCGTTCGGATCGCGCTGGCCGCCGTCCAGAACGTCACCGGGTTCCTGGCGGGCGAACCACCCCGGGACGTCGTCTCCTAGCACCCGGCCGGAGCAGGACCTGGCCGGAACAGGATCGGGTCGCGGCAGGATCGGGTCAGAGACCGAGGTTCGAGACCGTCCGCGCCAGCAGCAGGGGCACCGGCGCGTCGGACCGCGGGGCGGAGTCGTCGACGGTTACCGCGCGGCGCTCCGTGTACGGCCCGGACACGGTGGTGGTCGGCTCCGGCTCCGCGTCCTTCTCCGCGGCAGACGGCTCCGCCTCGCACGGGGACTCGGCACAGTCGGACTCGGAGTCGCTTCCGGAGTCCGGTGTGACGGACGTCGGCTCGGTGTCCGGACGGCCGGACGACGGCGCGCCCGTTCCGGCGATCGACAGCGACTCCGGGCTGGCCGTCGTGGCGTCGGTCAGCCAGCGCTGTTCGTCCGACCTGTCGCGGATCTTCACCACGACCTCCGCGTCCGGGTCCGTGGAGGAGGGCGCGACGGCGAGCCCCTCCTGCCAGCGGGGCAGCAACTCGCCCTGGACGGTGAGGTCGTAGCGCACGTCGTCGCCCCGTTTGGCAGACGCGCCGACGCAGCGGCCCAGGACGACGACGCCCGCGTCCACATGGGAGTCCAGGCACAGCTCGGGTTCGGCGACGCTGCGCAGGAGGCCGTCCTCCTCGTACGACCACTTCTGTGTCCTGGCCGCGGAGCACGTCTCCAGTTTGGTGCCGACACCGGCCCTGGCCCTGCCGTCCTTGATGTCGAGGCAGAGGTCCGCGGCGAGGTTGCGCAGCCGGGTCTGTCCGGGAGGCGTCGGCAGGCCCGCCGAGTTGGGCGGGGACGAGGAGTTGGTGGGTGGGGTCTGTCCGTCGGCCCCCGGAACGACGCTGCTGGACGCGCCGGCCGAGGCCGAGGGATCCGCGTCGCCGTCGTCCGACGACCACAGGCTGGCGACCAGGACGGAGGCGAGCAGGGCCACCGAGACGAGGCCCGCTCCGGTGAGGAGCGCCTTCGAGTGCCGGGAGCCCGGCGAAGAGTGGCGCCCCTGCCGGGACCGCCTGGGCGAGAGCTGGGACAGCAGCCGGGGGCGGTCGCCGCCGCCCGGGCGTCTGCCGCTGCTGCGGCCCGGACGGGCACCCGAGTGGCCGCGGCTCGGCCGCGACTCCAGATAGCGGCGGGCGCCCCAGCCGAGCATCGACTCGGCGAGCAGACCGCCCAACCCGCCCTCGAAATGACTGAGTTGCTCGGCCGCGTAACGGCAGAAGCGGCACTCCAGGAGATGCTGCTGCACATCGGGGAGCAGCGCGCCCCCGCGGCGAATCGGAACGTCCAGGAGACGGTTGTAGTGGCGGCAGTCTTTGTTCGGCGCGAGTTCACGATGGGCCCGAACACAGCCCTCGCGGAATTTCTCCCGGGCCTGTTCCAGGGCGGCCGACGCGGTGTCGGTATCCATACCCAGCAGACCGGCCGGTACGGATATGGGCTCGGCCTCGACCTCGGTGTGCCACAGCACGCACTGGGCGAGTCCCGGGAGGGACTGGAAAGAACGTTCGGCGAGCTTGCGATTTTCCGGCGTCATGGACTTCGTCGCGCGCATACCGCGGCCCCCGGCGGGTTTCCGGAGATCCGGCAGCACCGCGGATATCCGGTCCTCCGCGGACCACGCCTTGATGATGTCCCGCACGGCCACCAGGAGCTGGGGGCGCAGGGCGACGGCGGACCCGGCGCGCCGCAGGCGTTCCAGCACCTGTTGGAACGCGGCGGCGGTGACCATGGAGGCGACGTTCGCCGAGGAAGCGAGGCAGATGACCGCGTAGTCGTGCGTCGGTTGCCAGTGTCGTGCGAGCAGCAGCGCCACGGAGTGGGTGAGCTCGCCCTCCGGCTGCGCTCTGAGGAGGGCGGCGAGGCTCTCGTCGGATTCCCCGGGATCGGCTCCGGAGCCCGGCGGATACGGCGGGCGAGGCGGGTGGGGGGTGTGCACTGAGCGGTTTCCTTCCAAGGCACAAGGTGGCACGCAGAAGTCGTGACCGCCGAAAAGGAGCTCCTGGTTGGTGCATACCTTTTTGGCTCGACGCACGGAAAGCGGCCGGGATGTCGACCACTCGACGTCCGTCGTCCGCGAGCCTTTTGAGCCCAACGGCACGATGAAATCCCGAGCAGCGAATCAGACCTGACCATTGGCCATGTGCGAGGAAGTTCACCCTTGCACAAAACTCTCACACCCAACAAGGCACTTGAGCTACTTCAGCAACATCCGCGCATTGAAGGAAAGTCAGCCCCACCTAGGGCAACTCACCTCGGCCGTACCACATTTCGAAATGGCAATCGTTGCCATGCGCCCCGTGTGAAGCGCGCGCCCACGCCGGCGCCTCTCGCACGCTCCCCGCACGCGACAAGGCGTAGTCCACTGGTAGCGGCCCTTCTCGGAGGCCCCGCACGGGACGGCGGCTCTCCCGCGCGAAACAGGCCGCCGACCCCGATCCTCCCGCCCTCGGTCGGCGGCCCCGAGGGCGGGTCGTCACGTCCGGGACGGCTCCCACCTGTCGCGGCGTGGCTCAGATCTGCCAGGACCGCAGACGGTCGGCCGCCGCGAAGACGTCCACCTTGCCGGAGATCAGGTCGCGGGCGAGGTCCACGAGCGCCCCGTACGGCGGATCGATCCCGACGCCGCTCACGAACATGTACGAGACCGCCGTCGCGCAGGCGAAACGGGCGTTGGCGGACGGCAGCGGCTTCAGCAGGGCGAGGGTGTGCAGCAGCGCGGCGGCGCGCCAGGCCGGGTCCGAGTCCACCCCGAGCCGGGGCGGGTCCACTCTGTGCCGGGCCACGGCGGCCACGAGCACCGAGAAGTCGTTGACGGTCGGCTGGTCGGGCAGCACCTCTTCATGGCGCTGGAGCAGCCAGGGCACGTCGATATGGATGACGGGTGCCATGAGTCAGGCGGCCCGCCCCTCGCCCCTGGTGGGTGGTTCGTCGTCGGGGAAGGCAGCGGCGAACTCGTCCGCGTGCGCGGCGAAGAACCGGCGGAAGACGTCCGCGCCTTCCTGCAGCGCTCGGTGCCGCACGATGTCGGCCGCGGCCGCCTCACGAACCAGGGCCTTCATCGACGTACCGCGCTCCTTGGCGATCTGCCGCAGATCCTCGAGCTCGCGCTCGCTGAATTCCACGTTGAGAGCAGGCATGCCCTCACGGTACCGCGCGGGTACTTACTCGTAAATACCCGCAGGTCAAGTGCTATGGCCAACGGTACCGAGCAAGTACGACGCCACGAGCCCGAAGCAGCCCACCTGAGACCTGCGTCACATTTCAGCCTCCGCCTGTCACATTCCGGACCCTCTCGGCCCTCGCATGGGTGAGCGCGCTACGGGAGGCACACGCATGTCCGAGAGTCCGGCACCGGCGACCGACGAGGCACTGACCACGGCGACCCGGTTGTTCATCGACCACCGCGAGTTGTTGTTCGCGATCGTCTACAACATGCTCGGCGGCGTCGCGGACACCGAGGACGTACTCCAGGACACCTGGCTGTCCTGGTCCGGCAGCCGCGACCGGGCGCCGGACCAGGAGATCGACAACCCGCGCGCGTACCTCGTACGCATAGCGGTGAACCACGCGCTGAAACGGCGGGCCGTGATCAGCCGCCGACGTGAGACGTACGTCGGGCCCTGGCTGCCCGAGCCGCTCGTGGCCGAGTCCGCCGAGACCCAGGTGGTGTCCGCGGACACCGCCGACCGTGTGCTGCGCGGGGAGTCCGTGTCGATGGCGATGCTCGTCGTCCTGGAGTCGCTGTCCCCGCTGGAGCGGGCGGTGTTCGTCCTGAACGAGGTGTTCGGCTACGCCCACACCGAGATCGCCGAGGTCATCGACCGCAGCCCCGCGGCCGTCCGCCAGCTCGCGCACCGCGCCCGCCGGCACGTACACGCCCGCCGTCCGCTGTACGAGGCACATCCGCGGGTGCGAAGAGAGGCGACCGAGCGGTTCGTCGAGGCCGCTCTCGGCGGAGACATCGGCGCCCTGATGGAGATCCTCGCGCCGGACGTGACGATGTGGACCGACGGCGGCGGCAAACGGCGTCCGGCGGGGCTGCGGCCGATACACGGGCGGGACAAGGCGATCCGCCTCATCGCCTCCTACGCCTCACGGGACGGCGTGCCGGCGCTGGACATCCGCTACCGGCGCGTCAACGGCGACGACGCCGCGGTGCTGTTCACGGGCGACTCCCCGTACGCGGTGATGGTCATGGACCTCACCCCGGAGGGCGACCGGGTGTCCGGCCTCTACATCGTCTCCAACCCCGAAAAGCTCACGCACGTGCACCTGGCCGAGAAGGACGAGCAGCACCAGAAGGAGGGGACAGCGTGACCACCACCGGACGACAGGCGGCAAAGGAGTCCTCCGGTCAGCGCGTCGCCGACTGGTTCGACGGCCGCCTCGGCACCCACAGCCTCGGCAAGAAGTATCTGCGCAAGGTCTTCCCGGACCACTGGTCGTTCCTGCTCGGGGAGATCTGCCTCTACAGCTTCGTCATCCTGATCCTGACCGGCGTCTATCTGACGCTGTTCTTCCATCCGTCGATGAACGAGGTGACCTACCACGGCAGTTACGTCCCGCTGAACGGCGTCCGGATGTCGGAGGCGTACGCCTCGACGCTGGACATCAGCTTCGACGTGCGGGGCGGTCTGCTGATCCGGCAGATCCACCACTGGGCGGCGCTGATCTTCATCGCCGGGATGCTCATGCACATGATGCGGCACTTCTTCACGGGCTCGTTCCGCAAGCCCCGTGAGGTCAACTGGCTGTTCGGCTGGACGTTGTTGTTCCTCGGACTCTTCGAGGGCCTCTTCGGCTACTCGCTGCCGGACGATCTGCTGTCCGGCACCGGAATGCGGTTCGTGGACGGCGCGATCCTGTCCGTGCCGATCGTCGGAACGTATCTGTCGTTCTTCCTGTTCGGCGGCGAGTTCCCCGGGCACGACATCATCGCGCGCTTCTACTCACTGCACATTCTGGTGATTCCCGGGATCATGGCGGCCCTGGTGGTCGCGCATCTGATCCTGGTCGTCTACCACAAGCACACCCAGTTCCCCGGCCCCGGGAAGACCGAACGGAACGTCGTGGGCGCGCCGTTCATGCCGGTCTACATGGCGAAGGCGGGCGGCTTCTTCTTCCTGGTGTTCGGGGTGATCGCACTCATCTCGGCGGTCGCCTCGATCAACCCGGTCTGGTCGTACGGTCCCTACCGCGCCGACCAGGTGTCCACGGGGGCCCAGCCGGACTGGTATCTGGGCTTCGCGGAGGGCCTGGTGCGCATCATGCCCGGCTGGGAGATCAACATCGCCGGACACACGCTGGTCCTCGGCGTGCTGATCCCGATCGTGGTCTTCCCGCTCCTGCTCATCTTCATCGGGGCCTATCCGTTCCTGGAGTCCTGGATCACCGGTGACAAGCGCGAGCACCATCTCCTGGACCGTCCGCGCAACCGGCCGATCCGCACGTCCATCGGCACGGCGTGGATCAGCATCTACCTCATCCTGCTCGCGGGCGGCGGCAACGACATCGTGGCCACCCGCTTCCATCTGTCGATCAACACGGTCACCTGGGCCGTCCGCATCGCGCTCTTGGTCGTCCCGGTCATCGTCTTCGTCGCGACCCGGCGCATCTGTCTGGCCCTCCAGCTCCGGGACCGGGAGCTGGTGTTGCACGGCCGCGAGACCGGCGTGATCAAACGGCTCCCGCACGGCGAGTACGTCGAACTGCACCGGCCCCTCTCCCCCGCCGAACTGCACACCCTCACCCAGCACGAGCAGCCCCGGCCGCTCGAAATCGGCCCGGCCGAGGACGCGAACGGCGTGCCGAGCCCGAACCACCGGATGCCGATGCTGCGTCTGCGGGCCCGGCTCTCGCGCGCGCTGTACGGCGAAGGCACCCAGGTGCCGAAGCCGACGGCCGAGGAGTACCGGCAGGCCCACCGGCCCAACGAGCACCTGGCCGACGAACACCCGGCCACCGAGCGCCCAGCCGTCGAACAGCGGCCGGGCGAAAGGCAGATGAGGGAGCATCAGGTGAGTGGGCGTCAGGTCAGCGAGGCGGGGCCTCCAGACGGCTGATCCGCAGGGCGCCCCGGACCTCACCCGGGTGGCGGCTCTTCATCGTGACCCGGAGCCGGGTGCCGCGTACCGCGTCGAAGGTGACCACCGTCGGCGCGTCGGACGCGGTGGCCCAGTCGACGTCGGCTCCCCGCACGGGCCGATAGCGGCGCCCGTCCCAGGCGGCGACCTCCACCGAAGCGGGCAGGGAGTGCGTGGCGTCGACGGTGAAGGAGATCTCGATCCGGTCGAAGGAGCGGGCACGGCCCCACTCGACGGACACCCAGTCCTCCTCGCGGGCGCCGTCGAAGGCGGGCAGCAGGGCCGTGGCCGCCTTGAGGAACGCGTTGGACCAACCGGTGGCCGGGTCGCCGTCGACCATCGCGGCGGGCAGGGTGTCCGGACGGCCCGAGTAACTGGCGTCCGCCAGAGGGTAGTTGGGTGCGCCCGGTCCGGGGTCGGGAGCGAATCTGCCGCCGGGGTGAGGACTTTCGGGCGGTCGTGGCGCGGTCGGTCACGGTCGCCGTCCGCAGTCCGCAGTCCCGCCGAGCGTGCCCGAAGCGTGAGACTTCCGTCCTCGGTGCCGGAGCGGACGATCGCCAGGGCCTTGCCGTGGAAGGCCGTTCGGGTGCTCGCCTGGTAGCGCTCGGCGCTCTCCTCGCGCCCGTTGTCGACGCCGGCCAGCGATTCGCCGTCGACGTCGAAGGCGATGGAGTGGTCGGCGCCGGGCACCACCACGCCACGGGCGTCGACCACCTCGGCGGTCACGAAGCACAGCGAACGGCCGTCGGCGCCAAGGGACTTGCGGTCGGAGGTGAGGCGCAGCGCGTGCGGATCCCCGGCGGTGCGCAGGACATCGGTGGCCACGGTCCTGCCGTCACGCCGGGCCACCGCCTTCAGCTCGCCCGGCGCGAACGGCACCTTCCAGGTGAGGTGGAGTTTGCCCGCGCTGCCGTTCGGACTGGTGTAACTCCCCGGCCAGGGACCGCCGGTGACGGTCTTGTCGTCGCCCGTCGCCTCGATGGTCTCCAGGTACGTACGCCCGTCGGTGGTCTTCTTCTCGTCGAACTTCCTTGTGCCGAGGGACTTTCCGCTGAGGAAGAGCTCGACCGTGTCCACGTTCGAGTACGCCCAGACGTCGACCACCTCGCCCGGGCGGTGGTCGGTCCAGTTCATCGGGAGCAGATGGACCATGGGCTTCTCGGTCCACTGGCTCTTGAAGAGGTGGTACATGTCCTTCGGGAAGCCGGCCGTGTCGACCGCGCCGAAGAAGGACGCCTTGACCGGGAAGGCGTCGTACGGCGTCGGCTCGCCGAGGTAGTCGATCCCCGACCACAGGAACTCGCCCGTGAACCACTTCCGGTCCCGGTCCTTCTTCAGCCCGTACTCGCCGCTCATCGTCCAGGAGGCGAGGTTGTTGTCGTACGAGGAGGTCGCGCGCCGGCCGGGGGTGTGGTCTCGCCCGTGTTGAGGCGCTCCGGCTCCTGGTACGCCCCACGGGTGGAGGTCTCGAACGAGGACTCCGACTCGAAGAGGAAGAGGCGCGGATAGCGGGCGTGCAGGGCGTCGACCGAGGCGGCGGTGTTGTAGTTGAGGCCGAGTCCGTCGATCTTGGCGAGGATCAGGTCGGCAGGTGATCCGACGGCGGGCAGGCTGCGGCGCCGGTGGGAGCCGATCACGATCGGGCGGGTGGTGTCCAGCGCCTTCACCCCGGCGATCAGCCGGTCCGCGATACCGAGGCCCTCCGTGGAGGTGAACTCGGAGATCTCGTTGCCGATGGACCACATGATGACGGCTGGCGAGTTGCGGGCGGCCAGGACCATCTCGGTGATGTCGGCGTCGCTGTGCGCGTCGAAGAAACGCCCGTGGTCGTACCGGTTCTTGCCGCGCTGCCAGCAGTCGAAGGCCTCCACCATCATCACGATGCCGAGCCGCTCACAGGCCGCGATCACCTCGGGGACGGGCGGGTTGTGCGAGGTGCGCAGGGCGTTGACACCCATGCTCTTCATGATCTTCAGCTGGCGTTCCACGGCGTCCGCGTTCACCGCGGCACCGAGGGCACCCAGGTCGTGAGGGAGATTGACGCCTCTGAGCTTGAGGTAACGGCCGTTCAGGGTCGGGCCGTTGTCGGCGTCGACGGTGAAGTGCCGGATGTCGAAGGGGGTTTCGTAGGTGTCGACGGTGCGGCCGTCGACTCGGACTTCGGTCTTCAGGGTGTAGAGCGCTGGTGTGTCGATGTCCCACATCCGTGGGCCTCGGACGGTGAGGTCGTGTGTGACGGTCGCGGGGTCAGCGCCGACCGTGACGGTGGACGTCCCGCGCGCCACCGTACGGCCGTCCGGGTCGACGACCGCCGATCTCACCTCGGCCCGTCTCGCTTCGCCCGACGCGTTCACGACGCTCGTCCGCGCCCGTACGAGCGCGCGGTCCTTCCCGGTCTCCGGTGTCGTCACCTGGGTGCCCCACCGCTGGACGTGCACCGGGTCGGTGACGACGAGGCGGGCTTCTCGGTGGATCCCGCTGCCCGAGTACCAGCGGCTGCTGGGGAGCCGGTTGCGGACCTCGACCGCGATGACGTTCGGGGTGCTGCCGTCCGTGTGCAGCAGATCGGTGAGATCGAGGGCGAACCCCGTGCAGCCGTACGGGTGTTGGCCGACGAGCTGCCCGTTGCAGTACACGGACGAGTCCATGTAGACGCCGTCGAACTCGACGGAGACCCGCTTGTCCGCGTACGCCTTCGGGAGGGTGAAGGCGATGCGGTACCAGCCGAGGCCGCCGGGGAAGAATCCGGTGCCGCTGGTCGCGCCGTGCTCCGTGGTGGGGCTGAGCTCGATGCTCCAGTCGTGCGGTACGGCGATCCGCCGCCACGCCGAGTCGTCGTAGTCGGGCTCGGCGGCCCGGGCGTACGCGCCGGTGGGGTCGGTGAGGCCGGCCGGATCGACGAGCGCGAAGCGCCAGCCGTCGTGGAGCGGGACGGTCCGCCCTCCGGTGGCGGGCCGGGCCCGGAAAGCGGTGTCCGTCGGAGGTGCCCGCGAGGACGTAACCATCACCCCTCCGGTAGCGCTTCCTTTCCAGCGCGTCGCATCGGCCCCTACGCGATCGGGTAGGCTGCCCACTGTGCGTAGCGAGAACCAAGCACGCACGATGCGCTGAGCGAGAACCAGGCCGGCGCACACCAATGCTTTCGGGCAACCGGGCAGGTTCCGTCCCGCCTGGTGCTGAGGGAGTAAGACCTCACAGGTCGCTGACCGGTGAGGCTTCCTGAGCCAGGAATCCCCCTGCTTCGGCTGGGGGAGGGTTCAATGTGAGTGTGCGCAATGTGGAGTGGCGTCAATGAGGAGCCACAACGAATCCTCGGACGACAGCCCGGGGTACCCGTTCGACGAGACCGCCACCGCGCGGGCCGTCATCGACGGCGACGGCATCCTCGTCGAGTGGAACGAGGGCGCCCGGCGCCTGCTCGGCCATGCCCCGGCCGAGGTCGTGGGCCTCCCCGCCGCGAACCTCCTGGCCCCGGACGCCGGAGCCCTGCTCCCCCCGTCGGCCGACCACCGCTGGAACGAGACACTCGCGCTGCGCCACCGGGACGGGCGGACCCTGAACGTATGGCTGCTCGCGCACCGGCGCAGCCCCGAGCTCGGCGACCGCAGCGACTGGCTCGTCGTCACCCCGCTGGAGAACGGCGAGCCGCGGACGGAGGCCGATTCCCTCTCCGCCATGTTCCTGGAGCAGTCACCCTGCGCCACCGCCCTCTTCGACGAACGGCTGCGGCTTCGACGGGTCAACGCGGTGATGGCCGAGTCGATAGGCCTCCCGGAGGAACGTATCCGCGGGCTGCGCATCCCCGAGATCGGCGGCAGACCGCAGAACGACGAGCTCGAGGCGTCCATGCTCCAGGTGCTCCTGACCGGGCAGCGCCAGGACGTACAGACCCTGGGCACCGGCAACACGGACGGCGCGCTGGCCTGGCTGGCGCGGATGGCGCCGCTGACCGACGCCGAGGGCCGGGTGGTCGGTGTCTGTCTGTCCGCCCACGACTTCACCGACCAGTACCTCGCCCGGGAGCGCCTCCAGATCGTGAACGAGGCGAGCATCCGCATCGGCTCCACACTCGACGTCACCCGTACGGCCCAGGAGCTGGCCGATGTCTGCGTGCCCGCGCTCGCCGACTTCGTCAGCATCGACCTCGTGGATCCGCCGGAGCACGGCGGCGAGCCGTACACCGGCCCGATCTCCGCTCCCGTGAGCCTGCGCCGGGCCGCCCACCGGTCGGTGAACCCCGGCAATCCGGAGGCCGTGGTCAAGCTGGGCCAGATCGACGTCTACCCTGCCTCCTCGCCGCAGGCCGACTCCCTGGTCGCCGGTCGGCCCATCGTGGCCTCGGACCCCATGAGGACACTGGCGGACTGGCTCGCCTGGGATCCGGCGCGCGGCGAGCGCGTCAGGGAACTCGGCATCCACACGACGATGTCCGTTCCGATCCAGGCCCGCGGTGCGACGCTGGGCGTCGCCGTCTTCACCCGGTTCCGGCGCCCCGACCCCTTCACCGCCGACGACGTTCTGCTGGCCGAGGAGGTCACGGCCAGGGCGGCCGTCTGCATCGACAACGCCCGGCGTTTCTCCCGCGAGCGCGAGACCGCGATCGCCCTGCAGCGCAGTCTGCTGCCCCGGACGCTCCCCCGGACGGCCGCCGTCGAGGCGGCCTCGCGCTATCTGCCCGCGGCCCGGGCCGGGGTCGGCGGCGACTGGTTCGACGTGATCCCGCTGTCGGGGATGCGCGTCGCCATGGTCGTCGGAGACGTCGTCGGCCACGGGGTTCAGGCCTCCGCCACGATGGGGCGGCTACGGACCGCCGTGCGCACCCTCGCCGACATCGACCTGGCACCGGACGAGCTGCTGACCCACCTCGACGACCTGGTCGTCCGGCTCTCCTCGGAGGCCGGCGAGGGAACCACGGGCGAGGTGGGAGCCACCTGTCTGTACGCCGTGTACGACCCGGTCACCCGCGTCTGCACACTCGCCCGGGCGGGCCACCCGCCACCGCTGATGCTGCGGCCGAACGGCTCGCCCGAGGAGGTCGACGTACCGCCGGGGCCTCCGCTGGGCCTGGGCGGGCTGCCGTTCGAGTCGGTCGAGCTCCGGCTGCCCGAGGGCACCGTGCTCGCCCTCTACACCGACGGTCTGATCGAGAGCCGCGACCGTGACCCGGACGAGAGCCGAGCGGTGCTGTGCCGGGCGCTCGGACGCAGCGCGGGCTCCCTCGACGAGACCTGCCACGACATCCTCCAGTCGCTGCTCCCGTCGACCGGCGCCTCCGACGACGTGGCCCTGCTGCTCGCCCGGACGAAGGGGCTGCCGACCTCGCAGGTGGCGACCTGGGACATCCCCGCCGATCCGGCCCTCGTCGCCCCGATCCGCAAGCAGGCCGTTCAGCAGCTGGAGACCTGGGACCTGAGCGAGGCGGGCTTCACGACCGAACTGGTCGTGAGCGAACTCGTCACCAACGCCATCCGGTACGGCGAGCGTCCGATCCGGCTACGGCTGATCCACGACGCCACCACGCTGATCGTCGAGGTGTCGGACTCCAGCCACACCGCGCCGCATCTGCGCCGCGCCAAGATCTTCGACGAGGGCGGCCGCGGTCTGCTCCTGGTCGCCCAGCTCACCGAGCGCTGGGGCAGCCGTCACACCACCGAGGGCAAGACGATCTGGGCGGAGCTGACACTCGGCGAGGAGTGACGCGCCCTGACCCCGGGGTGCCTGACGGACCCTCGGCTCATCGGCCGCCGTACCCGCCTCCGCCGTAGCCACCGCCTCCATAACCGCCCCCGCCGTACCCGTATCCGCCTCCTCCATAGCCACCGCTGTAACCGCCTCCGTAACCGCTGCCACCGCCATAGCCACCGGCGGATCCGCCGTCGTACCAGCAGTAGTAGCCGTAGCACACCCAGCTCGGAGCAGGGGCGGGCGTCGGGGGCGGAGGCGGTGGGAGCGTCTGGGAAGGCGCGGGCTTCGGCGGCGGGGGTGGTGTGCGGGTGGGCTCCGGGCTCGGGGCGCGCGTCGGCTTGGCCGTGTCGCTGTTCGTGTACGACGTGATCCACTCCATCTGGAGCGAGTCCACCGAGGTGTCGATCTCCCAGCGCTGGGCCTTGCCTTCGCTACGGGTCTTGAGGACCAGGCCCGTCTCCTCGTCCCCCGAGACGGGCGCCAGCGCGAGCTTCGGGCGCCCCAGGGGCACCAGGTTCCCCTCAAGGGTGAGGTCGTAGCGGACGGACACCTCATCCTTGTCGCCGTCGCACGGACCCAGCCTGACCGAGGAGGGGAGCCGGGAGTCGAGGCACAGGTCCTTGTCGGCCAGGCTGCGCAGCAGACCGTCGCTCTCGTACGCCCACTGCTGCCGCTCCGAGGAGCCGCAGGTGGCGACGGTGGCCTCCACGCCCGCGGTGGCCTTGCCGTCGGCGATCCCAACGCAGTCGCCGCTCGCGACGTTGCGGAGCCGCCCGCTGAGGGTGCCGGTCTCCGTGCCGCCGGTGCCGACCCTGGTCGGCCTGGTGTCCGGCTCCTCCGACGCCGTTCCGGCATCCGAGGAGGAGGGCTGCCCCGTGCTGTCCCCGCCGGACCACAGGGCCAGTGGCACGAGTACACAGCCGCTCACGGCAAGGATGGCCAGGGCGAGGTTGCGTCGGCGCGGGGAGCGCCTGCCGGGGTCGCCCGGGGGGGCGTCCGCATGCGGGGGAAGCCGTACGGCGTGGCGCGGACCCGCGCTGTGGAGGGCGGCGCCCGCACGGCGACCGGTATCCCGGTGGGAGCCTGCTCCCGAGGCCCTGGCCGTACTCGCCTGGCCGCTCGTAGTCGAGTGGGACCCGGTCACCGGACCGGGATCGGCGCTCGGACCGGCGGCCGAGTGGGCGCCGGCTCCCTGGTGACGGGCGAGATCCGGGCGGGGCGCGGGGCCCGGCGCATCGAAAGCCTGCAGGGGACTGGGCCCCCAGACGGAATCGGTGTCCGAGTTGGGATCGGCGTCAGAGGGGTGCCGCGAGGGATGTCCGGTACCCGGCTGAGGTACGGAACCCTCAACGGGCCCGGCCCCGGCGCCCGGCCGGGATCCCGCGGCCGCCGGGTACGAGCCCCCACCCGGATGCGGGTCCATGCCCGGAGCCACCGACACCACGGGACCCGCCTGCGTCTCCTCCGCCCGGACCCGGCGTCCCGGCCTGGAGTCGAGATACCGCTGGGCCGCCCACCCGAGCACCCCCTCGGCCAGCAGGCCGGCGAGACGGCCGCCCGACTGGTCCAGCTGGCCGGCCGTGGACTGGCAGTGCGGGCAGCCGGCCATGTGCTCCTGCAGATCGGGGCAGATCCTGCCGCCGGGCCGGAGCGATACGTCGAGCAGCCGACTGTAGCGGCGGCACTCCTCGTCGGGGGCGAGTTCGCGATGGTTCTCCAGGCAGTTCTGGCGCAGCAGTTCCCGCGCACGTTCCAGCGCGACGGAAGCGTCCTCGACGGAGATTCCGAGCAGGCGGGCCGGTACCGCGAGATCCTCGGCCTCCACCTCTGCATGCCACAGAACACAGCGGGCGGACTCCGGCAGCCGATGGAACGCGCGCGACACGAGCCGCCTGTTCTCCGGCGGGAGAAGCCGGTCCGCGGCCCGGTCCTTGTCGTTCGGGTCGGACCGCAGCTCGGGATGGAGCAGCTCCCGGCGTTTGTCCGCGTCCCATTCGCCCGCTATTCGGCGCACGGTCACCAGCAGTTGCGGCCGCCACGCGGCCTTCGGACCGGTGTGCCGAACCGACTCCCCGAAGAGCCGGGTGAATGCGGCGGTGGTGAGCATTCCGGCGTACTGCGCACCGTTCGTGCACAGTCGGGCGTACGAGAAGACCGGCACCCAGTGCCGGGCGAGCAGTTCCCCGGAGGGATACTGGGCGGGTGTCTTGCCCGAGCCCTTCTTCAGGTCTGCAGTGAGCCGTTCGTCCGTCGCATCGAACAGGCTTCCGGTTGTAGGGGAATTCGACGGGGTCGCGTCGCTCACGTGCACTTTCCTCCATAGCCCCCGCAGAAATAGTCCATACCAAGGGGTAAGGAATTTTTCCTGCACGCTTACGGGTGCACCTTTGCACAACGCACCGCCCGGAACAAGAGAACGCTCTCAATCCTCCATTCCCCTCAGCGTCTTTGGCGGAGACAAAGTGTCAACAGAAGCCCGAAGCAATGCGATTCGGAATCACACACTCTCAAGTTACTCGAAGTAAGTACCGATTTGGCACCGGAAGAGAAGGGGGCCGCTGCCGGTAATTCGTTGGAATATGCAACCCAAGAACGCAGGGAAGGAGCTCGACGTCGGGGTCTTGGACACGCCCCCGTTCACCTCCGCAACAGGCCGTCTGATTCGATCAAACGAAACCGACAATCACTCCCGAAGGACGAACCCTGAGTTCCACACTCGCCACAGCCCTTTCCGCCGTTCTCCTCGTGGCGGTACTGGCCTGTGCCGTGATCCGTCCCTTCGGCCTGCCGGAGGCCACCGTGGCGGTCCCGGCCGCCGGTGTGGTGATCGCGGCCGGCGCGATCACGCTCGACCACGCACGCGCCGAGGCCGAGCTGCTCGGGCCTGTGGTGGGCTTCCTGGCCGCGGTGCTCGTGCTCGCCAAACTCTGCGACGACGAGGGGCTCTTCCAGGCGTGCGGCGCCTGGCTGGCCCGTACGTCCAAGGCGCGGCCACAACGGCTGCTGGCCGCCAACTTCCTTCTCGCCTCGGTGATCACGGCCGTACTGAGCCTGGACGCCACCGTCGTCCTGCTCACTCCGGTGGTGTTCGCGACCGTGGCCCGGCTCGGCGCCCGCCCGAAGCCCCACGTGTACGCCACCGCCCACCTGTCGAACACGGCCTCGCTGCTGCTGCCCGTCTCCAACCTCACCAATCTGCTGGCGTTCACGGCCAGCGGTCTGAGCTTCACCCGGTTCGCCGTGCTGATGGGGCCCGCGTGGGCCGTCGCGATCGCCGCCGAGTATCTGGTCTTCCGGCGCTTCTTCGCCGGCGACCTCAAGGGCGACGCCCCGGAGCCGACCACGGTCGAGCCGGTCGAGCTGCCCGTGTTCGCGCTGGTCACGGTCGCCTGTACGCTCGCGGGCTTCGCCGTGGCGTCCGCGCTCGGGATCGAACCTGCCTGGGCCGCACTGGCCGGGGCGCTCGTCCTGGCCGGCCGGGCACTGGTCCGCGGGCGCACCACACCGCTCGCCGTCGTGCGCGCCACCTCACCGGCCTTCCTCGCCTTCGTCCTGGCGCTCGGGATCGTGGTACGTGCCGTGGTCGACAACGGCCTCGCGGACGTGCTCGGCCATCTGGTCCCCGACTCGTCGAGCCTGTTGGCGCTGCTCGGCATCGCGGCCCTCGCGGCCGTCTTGGCGAACCTCATCAACAACCTGCCCGCGGTCCTGGTGCTGCTGCCCCTGGCGGCCGTGGCGGGCCCGGGCCCGGTCCTAGCCGTACTCCTCGGGGTGAACATCGGCCCCAATCTCACCTACGCCGGATCGCTGGCCACGCTGCTGTGGCGGCGCATCGTGCATCAGCACGAACACGAGGTCGATCTCGGCGAGTTCACGCGGCTCGGCCTGATCACCGTGCCCGCCACCCTGATCCCGGCCGTGGTGGCCCTCTGGCTCTCGCTGCGCGTGTTCGGAGCCTGAGGCGCGCACGCCCCCGGGGCACCTCGACCGGGGCACCTCAACCGGGTCGGCCGCCGCGGCCCGGCCAGGTCGTGCGCGGAGCATTGACGCTGTGACATGGCCATGCAATGCTCCGTTTTGGGAGCGCTCCCACTGTCCTGTCGTCCCCGTGAGACGGCATCCGTGGACCCAGTCCAGGCACCGGGAGGCGCTCCATGCTCACGTTCCCGCACGTGCACCGCCGCCCCACAAGACGCCGTACGAGAAAACGCACGACGGCCGCCCTGCTCACGGCGGCCCTGCTCTCCGGCGGCATGGCCCTCGCCCCCGGCGCGACCGGGCTGTCGTCCGCCGGATCACCGTCGGCCGCACCGCCGTCCGCCGCGGACCCGGCCGCCGCCGCGACGACGCCCGTGCGCGTGAACCAGGCGGGCTACCTGCCGGACGGCCCCAAGCGGGCCACCGTGGTCACCGCGGCCACCCAGCCGCTGACCTGGCAGCTGCGCAACGCGTCGGGCGCCGTGGCCGCCTCCGGCCGGACCGTCGTGCACGGGGCGGACACGGCCTCGGGCGAGGCGACCCACACCGCGGACTTCTCCGCGTACCGGAAGGCGGGCTCGGGGTTCGTCCTGGTGGTCGACGGGCAGAACAGCACGCCCTTCGACATCCGCGCGGACCTCTACGACAGCCTGCGCTCGGACGCGATGGCGTTCTTCTACCACCAGCGCAGCGGCACGCCGATCGAGGCCTCGCTGGTGGGTCCCGCCTACGCGCGCCCTGCCGCGCACATCGGAGTCGCGCCGAACCAGGGCGACACGAACGTGCCCTGTCAGGCCGGGGTGTGCGACTACACCCAGGACGTGCGGGGCGGCTGGTACGACGCGGGCGACCACGGCAAGTACGTCGTCAACGGCGGGATCTCCGTCTGGACGCTCGTCGACTCCTTCGCGCGGGCCGAACGGGCGGGCAACGCGTCCGCGCTCGGCGACTCGACCCTGCGGATACCCGAGCGCGGCAACGGCGTCCCGGACGTGCTGGACGAGGCCCGCTGGGAGCTCGACTTCCTGATGCGGATGCAGGTGCCGGAGGGCAAGCCGTACGCCGGTATGGCCTTCCACAAGATCCATGACGCGGCCTGGACGGGCATCCCGACCCGCCCCGAACTCGACGCCCAGCCGCGCGAGTTGCACCGCCCGTCCACCGCGGCCACGCTCAACCTCGCCGCCACGGCGGCCCAGTGCGCGCGTGTCTTCAAGCCGTACGACTCCACGTACGCGAAGCGGTGTCTGAGCGTGGCCCGTACGGCGTGGACCGCGGCGAAGGCCAACCCCGCGGTCTACGCCCCGGAATCGGACAGCACGGGCGGCGGCCCCTACAACGACACCCAGGTCACGGACGACTTCTACTGGGCGGCGACCGAGCTGTACGCGGCGACCGGGGAGCGCGCCTACCGGGACGCGGTCACGTCCTCGCCCTGGCACACCTCGTCGAGCGCGCTCACGCCGACCGGCTTCAACTGGGCCGACACCGCGGCGCTCGGCCGCCTGACCCTGGCGACCGTGCCGAACGGCCTGCCCGCCTCCGACATCAGGCGTGTGCGCGCGTCGGTGACGGCCGCGGCCGACGGACACCTCGCCATGATGGCGGGCCAGGGCTATGCGGTGCCCATCCCCGCGAACGGGTATGTGTGGGGTTCCAACAGCCAGGTCACCAACAACGCGATCGTCATGGCCACCGCCTACGCGCTCACCGGTCAACAGCGGTACCGAGCCGGGGTGTTGGAGTCGATGGACTACTTGCTGGGCCGCAACGCGCTCGACCTCTCGTACGTCACCGGCTACGGCGACACGTACGCCCGCAACCAGCACCACAGGTTCTGGGCGAACCAGTACGACGCCTCGCTGCCCAACCCGCCGTCGGGCTCCCTCGCGGGCGGTCCCAACAGCGGTCTGCAGGACCCGGTGGCGCAGGAGCACCTGGCGGGGTGCTCCCCCGCGGCCTGCTACATCGACGACATCGGCTCGTACTCCACCAACGAGGTGACGGTCAACTGGAACGCCCCGCTGGCCTGGCTGGCGGCCTTCGCCGCCGAGCGCTGCCCGCCGCGCGACTAGATCACGACGGTCGTCAGCGTCGGAGCCCGGCCCGGTACGCGCCGGGCGGGGCTCCGTAGCGCTGCCGGAAGGCCCGGTTGAAGTGGAACGGGCTGCTGAAGCCGGAGGCCGCGGCGACCCGTTCCACCGGCAGGTCGGTGGCTTCAAGGAGCCGCGCGGCGTGCAGCAGCCGGGCGGCCAGCAGTGCCCGCATCGGGGACCGGCCCAGCTGCTGGGTGAAGAGGTGCGCGAAGCGGGAGGGCGAGAGCGAGACCCCAGCGGCCAGTGATTCCACGGTGTGCGGGGCGCCCGGGTCGGCCGCGATGAGCGCCTCGGCCTGCCGGATCCGTGCGTCGAGGCCGGACCGGTCGGGTTCCCCGCGGGCCGTGGCGGTGGCAAGCAGGACGGCGGACTCCAGGGAGCAGAGGGTGAGCTCGCGGGCGGCGGTTCCGTGGGCCACGGCGACCCGGACGTCCTCGGGCTCCCCGTCGAGCTCTTCCTCGGGCCTTTCCTCGGGCGGGGCCCCTGCCCCGGTCCACCGGGCGTCCGCGAGCATCCGCCGGAACGCCGAGTTCAGTCGTCCCCGCACACCGTCCGGGACCGGTGTGACGGCGTACAGCCGGTCCCCGAGCGCGTACGGCCGCAGCCACTCCGTCCAGGTCGGCCGTGCCTGGCAGTGCACCCACCAGAACGCCCAGTGCCTCGCGCCCGGTGCGACCGCGTAGTGGTGGGGCAGGTCCGGGCCGAGGACGACGAGGTCTCCCGCGCCCGCCCCCGTCTCCGCGGCGCCCTGGGCGAGCCGGCCCTCACCGCCGGTGGTCCAGACGAAGAGCCAGCTGTCGGCGCCGTCCGGCCGGCTGATGCTGTAGCCGGGGCGCTGGTCGAAGCGGCCGACCGTCACGAGGCCGGGCGGCGGGGCCGGGACAGCAGGCTCGGGCAACTGGACAGCACGCACAGGCATCCTCCCGGAAGGCGCTTCTGCCTAGCGTGAGGCATACAGGACACCGACGCGAAGGGACGGTCGTATGACAGTCACGGACAGGGGGGCGACAACAGAGGCAGGCGCGGGCGGGGACGTCGTGCGGCGCTTCGAGGAGGACGGCTTCACCGTGGCGCGCGGGCTGTTCGCCCCGGCCCAGATCGACGCGCTGTGCGCCGAGTTCGCCGCGCTGCACGCCCGCGGACCGGTCCCCGGGCACTTCGAACCCCGCGCGACCGGGACGACGGGCCCGGCGGACCCGCTGCACGTCTACCCCCGGGTCATGAACCCGCACCGCATCAACGACCTGGCGCTGCGCCACCTTCTCGAACCCCGGCTGCGGGACATCCTCGAACTGCTGCTGGGCGAGGAGGTGTTGGCGGCGCAGAGCATGTTCTACTTCAAGCCGCCCGGCGCCCGCGGCCAGGCTCTGCACCAGGACAACTTCTATCTGCGGGTGGAGCCGGGCACCTGTGTGGCCGCCTGGGTCGCCTGCGATGTGATCGACCGGGAGAACGGCGGCCTCGAAGTGGTCCCGGGCACCCACCGCATGGACGTGTTCTGCCCCGAAGAGGCCGACGAGGGGCTGTCGTTCGCCCGCGAGTACGTCCCGCCGCCGCCCGGACTGGCCCCCGTTCCGGTCGACATGCAACCGGGGGACGTCCTGTTCTTCAACGGCAGCCTGGTGCACGGCTCCCAGCCCAACCACAGCGCCGACCGCTTCCGCCGCTCGTACATCGGGCACTACGTCGGCCGCTCCGCCGAGCGCATCGGCCGCTTCTATCCCACCCTTTCGATGAGCGGGGAGCCCGTCCCGCTGCGGGAAAGCGAGGGCGCGGGCCCGTGCGGCACGGAGTTCGAGCCGGCGGGACCGCACTGAGCCCCTCGGGTTCCCTCCGGGTCAGGAGCGAAGCAACTCCGCCGCGCCCAGGTCGAGTACGCCGTCGTGCCAGGTCAGCCCGCGCAGAGCCCGTACGACGACGGGGGCGTCGGTGTCCAGACCGCGCGGCCCGACGCCGATGACGTACGCCCCGGCCGCGGCGCCCGCCGTGGCACCGGCCGCGCTGTCCTCGAAGACGACCGTGCGTGCCGGGTCCGTGCCCAGTTTCCCGGCGGCCGCCAGGTAGCCGTCGGGGGCGGGTTTGCCGTGGCTGACGTCGTCCGCGGTGATGAGGACGGGCGGCAGGGGCAGGCCCGCGGCGGCGATACGGGCCCGGGCGAGCGCGTTCACTCCGGAGGTCACCACGGCCCAGCTGCCCGGCGGCAGGCTCGTCAGCAGGCCGAGGGCGCCGGGCAGTGCGGTCGTGGTGGCCGCCTCCTCGATCTCCAGGCGGTCGATCTCGGCGAGGGCGGCCGGCCGTTCCCCGGGATCGGGCACGAGCAGTGCGACGGTGTCGGCGGAGCGCCGCCCGTGCACCATCGCGGTGACCCGGTCGGCGGCCAGACCGCGGGCGCGGGCCCACTTGCTCCATGCCTGGTCGACGCCCAGATCCGAGTCGACCAGCACGCCGTCGTTGTCGAACAGGAGGCCCTCGCAGGGGATGTTCACTGAAATGCACCTCACAGGGGCGGTTCCGGGCACGTCACCCGACCTGCTTTCCCGGGGGCGGGGTGGCCGCCGGGAAAGCAGGACATGGCCGCGCCCTCAGGTGACGGGACGGTTTCGGTAGCGGCCGACGAGCTCGCGCGCGGCGGTCTGCATCCGGGCGGGCGGCAGCCCCTGGGCCAGCAGGGTCAGGTCGTCGACGACCATGTCGCCGATGGTCAGGAAAGCCTCCGGGATACCGCCCGCACGATGGGCGGAGAGGACCAGGCCCTCCAGTTCGCGGGCCGGGTCGTCGGCGGCGACGGGTTCGTCGGGCCAGACGTCGATGCCCGCGAGCAGCCTGCCCTCGGCCACCCGCGCGAGCAGCGCCGGGAAGTCCACGACGGGCGCTCTGCTGACCAGCACGAGCCGCGCGCCGTCGGGCAGAAGGCCCAGCTCACGCTCGCCGAGCAGATGACGGCTGTCGTCCGTGACGGTCGCGAGGACGAAGACGAACCGGCTGCGGGTCAGGGTCTCATCGAGGCCGGCCGGGACGAGACCCTGCTCGCGCAGGACGGCGGCCGGCAGCCACGGGTCGTAGACGCGGAGGGTGGGGCGGAAGGGCGCCAGGAGCGGGTGGAGGCTTCGGCCGAGGTTCCCGAATCCGATCAGGCCGACGTCCGCGCCGCGCAGAAGTACGGCGTCGGCGTTGCCGTCGGACACGTACCGTTCGCGTCCGGCGCGGAAGGCCCGGTCCTCGCGGCTGATGCCGCGCGCCAGGTCGAGAGCGAGCCCGAGTGCGTACTCGGCGACGGCCTGGGCGTAGGCCGGTCCGCAGCCCAGGACGTGGATGCCGCGACGGAAGCACCCTTCGTAGTCGACGTTCGGGAAGAAGTTGCCCTCGACGTTGAGCAGGGCCTTCAACTCGCCTGCCCGGGCGAGGCGTTCGGCCGGGAGATCGGGCTGGCCGACGACGGCGAACGCGTCGGGCAGCGCCTTGTCGAAGGCTTCCCCGGTGTCCGGTTCCACGACGGTGAAGCGGTCGTCGAGCCGGGCCAGTGCGTCCGGGGTGAAGATGCGTTCCTTGGGGTGCGGGTCGGCTTGCAGGATCACGAGCGGCTTGTGCGGGGTGCTCACGGCTCTCCTTGCCTCCGTCACGGTTCTCGTACAGGCACTGGCGTCGGCCTCGCCAAACGGTAGCCCGACGCCGCCGGCACGGCACCATGGCCTAGCGCCCGTCTCTCGTGTTCAGGGGTCCGAGCAGCGACCGCTCACAGGGTCAGGCCTCACGGTCGGTCGACGGAGAGCCCCGCCGCGAAGCCCAGGATCGCGTCGGCGACGGGGCGCGGGTTCTCCAGCAGCATCGCGTGGGTGCCGTCGATGTCGGCGACGGTCACCTCGGCACGGCTGTCGGCCAGTTCGGCCAGATCCCGGGCGAGTCCCTTCGCGTAGGCCGCCATCAGCTCGTCGAACCAGTCGAGGCCCGGGATCGAGGGCACCGGCCGCAGCGCGCGGCCGAGCAGCAGGGGCCGGTCCATGCGGCGGAAGAGCGCGAAGAGGTCGAGCGAGTCGATCTCGGCCAGCAGCTCCAGGGCGTGCTCCCGCCCGGGCCGCAACTCCAGTTGTCCGTCGGTGCGTTCGTGGACGGAGCGCCGGACACCCGCCTCCAACAGCTCGTAAGGGATGCCCAGTTGCACGGACATCGCCCTCTGCTGGGCGAGCAGGTCCTTGAGCCCGCCCGGGGGAACGACCTGGCCCGCGACCGTCGCGGCCAACTCCCGTACCTGGGCGAGCCGTTCCTCGACGTACGCCCGATCGAGGCCGACGTACTGGCCGGGGCTCCCCCACCCGTATCCGTCCAGGTTCACCGCGCCCGGAGTGATTCCCGGGTGGTCGAGGGCGTACCGGACGGCGAGCATCCCGCCGAGCGAGTGGCCGACGGGGAGCGCCCCGGGAATGCCGTGCGTGTCCAGGACCGCCTCGATGTCCGCGAGCACCTCGGCGATGCCCCACGTGCCGTCCGGCGAGTACCCGTGTCCTCTCAGGTCCACGGCCAGCACCCGGTGGTGGCGGGCGAGGAGCGGGGCGACGGCGGCCCAGTCCGCGAGAGTACGGCCGGCGCCGTGCAGCAGCAGGAGCGGGGTGCCCTTGCCGCCGTGGTCGTGGACGGCGAGGGTGACGTGGTCTCGGATCATGATCAAACACTAGAACGTCCCCTCGGGCGGGCCCTGCCGTGGGGTGGCCGGCCTTGTCGTCGTCGGGTGCGGGCGGGTGGGGGTTGCTCGCGCAGTTCCCCGCGCCCCCAAGAAGCCGGTGGCTCAGGGCCGTTGCCGACTGTCGGCCGTCTTGGGTTGCTCGCGCAGTTCCCCGCGCCCCTGACGGGGCGGGGTGCTGCACCCGTCCAACGGGCCGCAACCCCCACCCACCCAGGGGCGCGGGGAACTGCGCGATCTTTTAGGGGCGCGAGGAACTGCGCGACCAGCCCCCACCCACCCGCAGCCGGCAACAGACCCCGGCGGAGCCACAACACACCCTGCGCGGACTTGACGCGCAAGAATTCGCACGGTTTGATCCTGGGCGTGCCGGGCCGCGCAGCCCGGCACGCAGAGGTACGCCCAGCCGGTATCGGACAAGGTTCTCAGTCCGGCCAAAGTCGCCAGGACCGTCACGGGGTCCGAGGCGGGGACGTACTCGCGATTGATGGAGCGGACATGCCCGTCAAGCGTGGCGCCCGCGTGGGAGTGTTCCGGGCGGCCGCTGCCCTGATCGTCCTCGCGGCACTGGCCTCCTGTACGTCGGATCCGGACGACAAGGGCCCGGACGAGTCCACGAAGCCGAGCCCCAAGGCCGTTCGGCTGCCCCCCGTGCACGCGGGTTTCGACTACCAGATCGGCGGCGCCTATCCGCCGCCCGCCGGTGTCCGTGTCGTCGCCCGCGACCGCAAGGCCGAACCCGCGCGCGGCCTCTACAACATCTGTTACGTCAACGCGTTCCAGGCCCAGCCGGACGAGCGGGACGACTGGCCCGCCGACCTGCTGCTGCGCGACAAGAAAGGCAAGGTCGTCGTCGACGGCGACTGGGACGAGGCCCTGCTCGACATCGGCACGCCCGCCAGGCGTGAGCGCGTCGCGGCCAGGATCAACGAGTGGATCGACGGCTGCGCGGACAAGGGCTACGACGCCGTCGAGCCGGACAACCTCGACAGCTTCACCCGCTCCCGCGGTCTGCTGAGCTCCGCCGACGCCACCGCCTTCGTCAAACTGCTCTCGGACCACGCGCACTCCCGGGGCCTGGCCATCGGGCAGAAGAACACCGTGGAGCTGGCCGGTCAACGAGGCCGTACGGGGCTCGACTTCGCGGTGGCGGAGGAGTGCGGCGAGTACGACGAGTGCGGTGAGTACGCCGAGGCGTTCGACGACCGGGTCGTGGTGATCGAGTACACCGACAACGGTTTCAGGAAGGCCCGTTCGGGCTTCGGCGACCGGCTGAGCATCGTGCGCCGGGATGTGCTGGTGTCGACGCCCGACAGCGCCGACTACGTCCGCAAGACCCGCTGACGGAGGCTCCCGATGACTCGAACCCGAGGTGTTCTGTGCCCTGTTGAGCGCCGCGGCCTGCTCAAAGGGGCTGCCGCGATCGCCGCCGCGCCGCTGCTGGGCGCCTGTTCGCAGGGCGCGTCCGACGGCGTGGATGCCGACGGGAGAGTGACCGTGGAGCTGTGGCACGGCCAGGTCGACATCGCCAAGGACGCGATACAGGCGCTGGTCACGGAGTTCAACCGGACGCATCCGAGGATCCGGGTGGACGCCGGTGGCGGCGGGGTCATCTCCGACGCGATGCTGCAGAAGGTGACGGCCGCGCTGGCCGCCGGTTCGTATCCGGACATCGCGTACGTCTTCGGCTCCGACCTCGCCAGCATCGCTCGCAGCCCCCGTGTCGTCGACCTGACCGACGCGATGCGCGGCGGCCCCACGCCCTGGAACAGTTTCTGGGCGCCGGTACGCGAAGCAGTCAGCGTCAACGGCAAGGTGCGGGCCGCTCCCGCACTGCTCGACTCGCTGGCCGTCGTCTACAACAGGAAGCTGTTCCGGCAGGCCGGTGTTCCCTTCCCCGAAGCGGGCTGGACCTGGGACGAATTCGCCGACACGGCACGGAAGTTGACCGACTCCGGCCGGGGCGTCTTCGGAACGGGCTGGCCCGGCACGGTTGACGAGGACACGGTCTGGCGGCTGTGGCCGATGATCTGGGACCTGGGCGGGGACGTCGTCGCCGACGACGGCAAGAGCATCGGCTTCGCCGGCCAGGGCGTCCGGGCGCTCGACACCCTGCGGCAACTCGTCCGGGACAAGAGCGTGTACGTCGATCCGAAGCCCGGCGGCGAGCAGATGTACCAGGTGTTCCTGGGCGGCCGGATGGCGATGGTGGCGACCGGACCCTGGCAGCTGCCGGACATCCTGGACGCCGAGGTGGACTACGACGTCGTACCGCTGCCGTCCTACAGCGGGCGCCCTGTGACGATCTCGGGCCCCGACACCTGGACCGTCTTCGACAACGGCTCCGCGCGCTCGCGGGCGGCCGTGGAGTTCGTCCAGTGGATGATGCGGCCGGAGCAGGACGCCCGGTGGGACATCCGGGCCGGGAGCCTGCCCCTCGGTTCCGCGACGGAGCGGCGCCCGCAGTGGCGGAAGCACTCCCGGGAGACCACGGGACTCGCGGTGTTCACCGACGCGCTGGACTCCGCCCGCGTCCGGCCCGTCCATGCCGCGTATCCGCAGATCTCCCAGGCGCTCGGCGAGGCGATCGTCTCCGTGCTGCTCGGCCGGGACTCCCCCGCCAAGGCGCTGCGCCGGTGCGCCGACAAGGCCGACGCGGCGCTGCTCATCCCGCGCTGACCACGCTCACGGATCCTCGTGATGCCTCACGGATCCCTCGTGGATCCCCGCTCAAACCGTGCTGATCCCGCGCTGTACCAAGGGAGGAAGGCCGCATGACATCACTGCCCCGCGCCATCACCCTCGCACCGCAGTCCCAGCCGCGGGCACCGGCCGCCTCCCGGCGCGGCGCGCGGCGGCGCGCCCGGCGGGAGAAGGCCACCGCCTGGGCGTTCATCGCCCCGTCGGTTCTCGTCATCCTCGGCCTGGGCATCGTCCCGGTCGTCTGGTCGCTGCTGCTGTCGTTCCGCGCCGACGACCTGGTCACGCCGGGCCGCTGGGTGGGCCTCGACAACTACCGGGCACTGGCCCAGGACCCCAACTTCCATACGGCGGTCGGCAATACGCTGCTGTACTCGGCGCTGTTCGTGCCGCTGAGCCTGCTCGGCGGCCTGGCGCTCGCACTCGCCCTCAACCGGCGTATCCGGTTCATCGGCCTCTACCGGACCCTGCTCTTCATCCCGTTCGTGGTGTCCGCGGCCGCGCAGGGCGTGCTGTTCTCGTTCATCCTCGATCCGGAGTTCGGCGCGGCCAACTCGCTGCTGCACAAGTTCGGCGTCTCGCCGCAGGGCTTCCTGACCGACCCCGACCAGGCCATCTACCTGCTGGTCCTGATCTCGCTGTGGAGTGGTGTCGGCTTCTGCGTGGTCGTCTATCTCGCCGCGCTGCAGGACGTACCGCGCGAACTCGTCGAGGCCGCCCGCATCGACGGGGCCGGCCGGTGGCGCGTACTGCGGCACATCACCCTCCCGGCGCTCACTCCCGTGACGGTGTTCCTGCTGCTGTGGCAGCTGATCACCGCGCTCCAGGTCTTCGACCTCGTGTACGTGACCACCAAGGGCGGCCCGCTCGGCTCGACCACCGTGATCGTGTACTTCGTCTGGCAGCAGGCGTTCCAGATGTTCACGGCCGGGTACGGAGCCGCGGCCGCGTACGTCCTCGCGCTGGCCATGCTGGTCGCGGGGGTGGCACTGCGTGTCGTGCGGCGTCGGCAGGGGCGCGTCGTGGAAGGGGCCTTCCGATGAGTACGCGTCCGACGAGTGCGCTCAAGGTAAGTGCGGGCGGGGCGAGTTCGCGCAGCGTGAGTCCCTGGCATCTGCTGCTCGCTCCGCTGGCGCTGGCGTTCGCGCTGCCGCTGGTGTGGCTGCTGCTGAGTTCGGTGATGACGAACGCGGAGATCAACCGGTTTCCGCCGGCGTTGTGGCCCGACAGCATCGATCTGGGCGGCTACCGGTATGTGCTGGGCAACGCGATGTTCCCGCGCTGGTTCGCGAACTCGCTGATCGTCGCGTCGGTCGCCGTGGTGTCGAATCTGCTGCTCGGGTCGCTCGGCGGCTACGCGTTCGCGCGGATGCGGTTCGCGGGGTCGCGTGTGCTGCTCGGGCTGATGCTGGCGACCATGGTCATCCCGTTCCAGCTGACGATGATCCCGACCTTCCTGGTGATGAAGTGGCTCGGTCTGATCGACACGCTGGGTGCGCTGATCGTGCCGTCGCTGGTGACGCCCTTCGCCGTGTTCCTGTTCCGGCAGTTCTTCCTGACACTGCCGAGGGAGATCGAGGAGGCCGCCTGGATCGACGGGTGTTCGCGGCTGCGCGTGCTCTTCTCGATCGTCATGCCGCTGGCCCGGCCCGCCCTCGCGACGGTCGCGGTGCTGACGTTCCTCACGACGTGGAACGACCTGTCCTGGCCGCTCATCGCGATCAACCACGACACCCAGTACACGCTCCAGCTGGGTCTGACCACCTTCCAGGGGCAGCACCACGCACGGTGGTCCGCGGTGATGGCGGGCAACGTCATCACGGTGCTGCCGGTGCTGGTGGCGTTCCTGCTGGCGCAGAAGACGTTCGTCCAGTCGCTCACGTCCAGCGGACTGAAGGGGTAGCCGCCTTGTCCCGTTCCTTCGACCTCCTGGTGATCGGTGACGTCAATCCCGATGTCGTAGTGGGTCCGGTGCCCCGCGCGGTGGCCTTCGGCCAGCGTGAACAGCTCGTCGAGCGGGGCGGGCTGGTCCTCGGCGGCTCGGCGGCGATCATGGCGTGCGGAGCGGCACGGCTGGGGCTGCGGGTGGCCTTCGCCGGGCGCGTGGGGGACGACCCCGCGGGCGCGTTCGTCCGCGGAGAGCTCACCGACCACGGCGTCGACACCACTCGTCTCACCATCGACCCTCACCTGCCCACGCCCCTGACGGTGGTGCTCAACGACAAGGACGGCGACCGGGCCATCCTCACGTCGCCCGGCTGTCTGACGGCGACGAGTGCGCAGGACGTGCCCGAGGCACTGCTGGCCGACGCCCGGCACGTGCACGCGGCGTCCTACTTCCTGATGCCCCGTCTGGCCCGGTCCCTCGCAACCGTGTTCGCCCGGGCGAGGGCCCACGGGGCGAGTACCTCGCTCGACACCAACGACGATCCCGACGACAGATGGGACCGCGAACTGCTCGAACCCGTACTGGAGTTCACCGACATCCTGCTGCCGAACGCCGCCGAGGCCCGCGCACTCACCGGCGAGACCCAACTGGAGGCGGCGGCAGCCGCGTTGGCGGGAATCGTCCCGCTGGTCGTCGTCAAGGACGGCTCCGAGGGCGCTCTCGCCCACGACGGAGAACGGGTCCGGCGCGTACCGGCCGTGCCGGTGGAGCCGGTCGACACCGTGGGCGCAGGCGACAGCTTCGACGCCGGTTTCGTCGCGGCGACCCTGCGCGGTCTTGACCTGCGCTCGTCCCTTGCGCTGGCCGCCGTCTGCGGTTCCCTCTCGACCCGCGGCCACGGCGGTACGGCGGCACAGCCGACGTGGCACGAGGCACTCGCCCACACCGACCTGGAGAGCCGTACATGACCGAGGTAAAGATCGCCTTCGTGGGAGCCGGCAGCGTGGTGTTCACGCAGGGGCTCCTGGCCGATCTGTTCGCCTTCCCCGAGCTGGGGCACGCCCGGATCGCCCTGCACGACATCGACGAGGAACGGCTGGCCACGGCGGAGGGAGCCGCCCGCCAGATCGCGGACGAGCGAGGCGCCAAACCGACGATCACCGCGCACCTCGACCGGCGCGCCGCCCTCGAAGGCGCCGACTTCGTCGTCAACACCGTCCAGGTCGGCATGAACGAGGCCACCCGCACGGACTTCGACGTCCCGGCCCGCTACGGAGTGCGCCAGACCATCGGCGACACCCTCGGTATCGGCGGCATCTTCCGCGCCCTGCGCACCTTCCCCGTGCTGCGCGGTCTCGCCGAGGACATGGCCGAACTCTGCCCGGACGCCCTGCTGTTGAACTACACCAACCCCATGGCGATGAACGTCCTGTACCTGTCGCGGATCGCACCGGCCCTGCGCACGACCGGTCTGTGCCACTCGGTGTACTGGACGATGCACGACCTCTCGAATCTGGTGGGTGTCCCCTTCGAGGAGGTCTCCTATCTGGCCGCCGGCGTGAACCATCAGGCCTGGGTGCTGCGTTTCGAGCGCGACGGCCGCGACCTCCACCCGCTCCTCGACGCCGCGATCGCGAAGGATCCGGGCCTCCTGCGCCGCGTACGGGTCGACATGTACCGCAGGCTGGGCCACTACCCCACCGAGACGAGCGAGCACTCCGCCGAGTACGTCCCCTGGTATCTGCACCACGACACCGAGATCGAACGTCTCCGGCTGCCGGTGGGCGCGTACTTGGAGATCATCGCGGAGAACACCGCCGACTACGAGCGCACCCGCCGGGCCCTGCTCGCGGACGCTCCCCTGCCCGTCGAGGGCACGATGGAGTACGCGCCCCAGGTCATCCACAGTGTCGTCACGGGGACCCCGCGCACGATCTACGGGAACGTCCCGAACCGCGGGCTCATCGACAACCTGCCCGCCGGTTCCGTGGTCGAAGTGCCCTGTCTGGTCGACGCGTTGGGCGTCCAGCCGACCCGGGTCGGGGCACTGCCCCCGCAGTGCGCGGCGCTCAACAGTGCATACGTCTCCGTCACCGACCTGGTCGTCCGCGCGGCCACGGACGGCGATCCGCGGCACATCCGCCATGCCGCGATGGCCGACCCCGCGACGGCGGCGGCCCTTCCGGTGGAGCGGATCTGGGACCTGTGCGACGACCTCGTACGGGCTCATCGGGAGCTGCTGCAGCCGGAGTTGCGGGAGGAGCTGGGGCACTGACACCCGGCCCGTACCGGGTCACCGCTCCAGGAGGTCCAGGGCCTGTTCCCAGCGGAACTCCCGGCCCGCGGGGCCGCCGAAGGCGTGCTCGCCGAACCGGACGCCCATCCCGCGCAGCCTTTTCAGGCTGTCCTGATACGCGGGGTGGGCCGTCAACGCCTCGCTCACACAGGGGAGTACGGAGATGGGCACCCCCATCCCGTACACCTCGCAGAGTGTGCCGAGGGCGAGGGTGTCGGAGATCCCGGCCGCCCATTTGTTGATGGTGTTGAACGTCGCGGGCGCCACGGTGACGGCGTCCGGGTCGGGGAAGGGGCGCGGGTCGCCGGGGGCACGCCAGGCGGACCGGATCGGCCTGCCGGTCCGCGACTCGAGCGCCGCCGTGTCGAAGAAGCCGGTCGCGATCGGGGTCGCGAAGACCCCGACCTCCCAGTTCCGCTCCTGCGCCAGGGCGATCAACTCCTCGACCCCCTCGGCGACTCCGGCGGCGCAGACGACGACGTAGAGGAAGGGCTTCCGGGCCTGTTCAGTCACCCGGGAACCCTACTGAACGCCGCCTCGCAGCCCCGGCGCCTCGCGGCCCGCTACTGGACGGGGAAGGAATCCCCTCGCTCCGCGTCCGGGCGCGGGCCGTGGATCCGGCGTTCCTTCTCCTCGATCGGTACGTCGTTGATGCTGGCCTCGCGCCGGGTCATCAGGCCGTGCTCGTCGAACTCCCACAGCTCGTTGCCGTAGGAGCGCCACCACTGGCCGTCGGCGTCGCGGCACTCGTACTGGAAACGGACGGCGATGCGGTTGCCGTCGAATGCCCAGAGGTCCTTGCGCAGGGCGTACTCCTGCTCGCGCCCCCACTTGTCGGTGAGCATGTCCACGATCTGGGCGCGGCCGGTGACGAAGGTGTCGCGGTTGCGCCAGACCGAGTCCTGCGAGTACGCGAGCGAGACCTTATGGGGATCGCGGGTGTTCCAGGCGTCCTCGGCCGCCTGGACCTTCTGGGCCGCGGTCTCACGGGTGAACGGCGGCAGGGGCGGGCGGTCGGTCATGACGGCTTCCTCTCGATGGCGGTGCAACTCGAAGGCGACGCGGCTCAATGGCGGTGCGACGAGCGGGAGAACGTGCGTTCTCCGGCCTGGCCGATAACGTAGAGAACGTTGGTTCTCCCGTCAAGACGCCAAGGAGCGGGCCGGTACATGGACAGCGCGACCGCCAGGGAACAGGCCCTGGACGCGGCGGAAACCCTGTTCTACGGACGGGGCATACAGGCCGTCGGCATGGACGACATCCGCGGCGCGTCGGGGGTCTCGCTCAAGCGGCTCTACCAGCTGTTTCCCGCAAAGGAGCAGCTGATCGTGGCCTACCTGGAGCGCCGCGACATCCGCTGGCGGCAGCGGCTGTCCGACCACGTGGCCGGACACGAGGATCCCGGGCGGCGCGTCCTGGCGGTCTTCGACTGGCTCGGCGAGTGGTTCCGCGAGCCCGACTTCCGGGGCTGCGCCTGGATCAACTCGTACGGGGAGCTCGGCGCGACGTCGGAGCGGGTCACCACCCAGGTCCGCGCCCACAAGCAGGCTTTCAAGAACTACCTGACCGGCCTCGTGCGCGACGCCGGGCTGCCGCCCGACCTGGCCGACCAGGTGTATCTGCTGGCAGAAGGCGCCATGGTCACCGCCGGGATCGAGCAGAGCGGCTCGAAGCCCGCCGAGCAGGCCGGGCGGGCGGCCCGGATGCTGGTGGAGGGATACGGCGGGACCGTCGGCCATTGACTGCCGCCCCGTCGAGTTGCAGACTCCATTTGAAGATTCAACGGAGAATTATTCACCAGGCGAACGCGCCACGACTCCCGTTCGGAGCACGGTGCAGCGCCTCGCACGACGGGAAGAGCCGCGCATGACCCTCCATCGTGACCTGCTGATCGGCGGCAAGGACCTGCCCGCGACCTCCGGCCGCACCGCCGAGGACGTGAATCCCTACAGCTCACAGGTGTACGCCACGGTCGCCGCGGTCGGCGTCGAGGACGTCACCCGGGCCGTGGACGCCGCCGACGCGGCGTTCGCCGACTGGGCCGAGCTCGGGCCCGCCCAGCGGCGGAAGATCTTCCTCACCGCGGCCGATCTGCTGGAGGCCCGCACCGACGAGGCCGTACGGATCATGGCGGGCGAGGTCGGCGGGACCCGGCCCTGGGCCATGTTCAACGTCGGTCTTGCCGCGAACATCCTCCGCGAGGCGGCCGCCGCGGTGACCGCGCCGCGCGGCGAGGTGCTGAGCGCGCAGGAGGAGGGCGCGCTGGGGCTCGCGGTCCGTGAACCGGTGGGTGTCGTGGCCGCGTTCTCGCCGTGGAACGCCCCGGTCATCCTGGGCGTCCGGGCGGTCGCCGCGCCGCTCGCCGCGGGCAACACCGTGGTGATGAAGCCGAGCGAGGACGCACCGATCGCCTGCGGGCTGTTCGTCGCAGACGTCCTGCGCGACGCGGGCCTGCCCGACGGCGTCCTGAACGTGATCACGAACGCTCCGGAGGACGCGGCCGCCGTCGCCGAGGCCCTGATCGCCGACGAGCGCGTACGGGCCGTCAACTTCACCGGTTCCACGGGCGTCGGCCGGATCATCGGTGTGCACGCGGCCCGGCATCTGAAGCCCGCGGTCCTGGAACTCGGCGGCAAGAACTCCGTGATCGTGCTCGACGACGCCGACGTCGACTACGCGGTCGACGCCGCCGTCTTCTCCGTCTTCATGAACTCCGGGCAGATCTGCATGTCCGCCGACCGGATCCTCGTCCACGAGAGCCTCGCCGAGGAGTTCACAGCCAAGTTCACCGCGAAGACCGAGTCGCTCGCGTCCGGTGACCCGGCCGACCCGCACACCGTCGTCGGCCCGCTCGTCACGACGGACGCCGCCCGCCGGGTCGCCGCGCTCGTCGAGGACGCCGTCGCCAAGGGCGCCACCGTGCTGACCGGCGGCGCCGCCCCCGAGGGCGCCGTGCATCCGGCGACCGTGCTGACCGACCTTCCCGAGGACGCCGACCTCTACCACGGAGAGGCGTTCGGCCCGCTCGCCGTGATCAGCACCTTCGGCACGGATGACGAGGCGATCGCCTTCGCCAACGCCACGGAACACGGGCTCACCTGCGGAATCATCACCGAGAACGGCACCCACGGGCTCAGGGTTGCCCGCCGGATCCGTACCGGCATCGTGCACATCAACGACCAGTCCGTCGCCGACGAACCGAACGCCCCCTTCGGCGGGTTCAAGGCCAGCGGATACGGCCGCTTCGGCGGGCGCTGGGGCATCGAGGCGTTCAGCAACACACGCTGGGTGACACTGGCGACGCAACAGGCGCACTTCCCGTTCTAGACGGTCCGCCCGACTCGGCGGTACACGGGCTGCGGCACACCTTGCGAGTGCCGCGGCCCTTCCCCGCCCCGGTCGGTAACGCGTTCCCGTACACGACAAATGAGTTGCCCAGGCGGCTGCCCCGACGCCACCATCTGCCCATGACCACGACCGAAGCCCTTCTGCCGCCGACCTTCGCAACCGTTCGTCCGGTGCGGGTCCAGCAGCAGTCCGGCCGACCGCGGAGGCTCTCACTTCCGCGGTCGTGACCGCCGCGCTCGTCGCGGGGCTTCTCGCGGGCTATGGCATCGCCATCCCCGTCGGAGCGGTCGCGACCTACCTCGTCTCCCTCACCGCCCGTACGTCCCTGCGGATCGGCGTGTGTGCCGCGCTCGGCGTGGCGACGGCCGACGGGCTCTACGCCCTGGTGGCCGCGCTAGGCGGCTCCGCGCTCGCCACCGCCCTCCAGCCCGTACTGGTCCCGCTGCGCTGGGCCTCGGGACTCGTGCTCGTCGCCCTCGCCGTACGAGGCGGAGTCACCGCACTCCGCCAGTACCGCGAGCAGCGGCTCGCCACCCGCTCCGACCGGACGCCGGTGAGCCCCGGCCGCGCGTACCTGGCCCTGCTCGGCATCACGATGCTGAACCCCACCACCGTCGTGTACTTCGCGGCGCTGGTGCTGGGCAGCAGTGCCGGTGAGGCCGTCGGCCTCCTGGAACAGGGGGTGTTCGTCCTCGCCGCCTTCGCCGCGTCGGCCACCTGGCAACTGCTGCTCGCGGGCGGCGGCGCGCTGCTGGGCCAGGTTCTGACGGGTCGGAGGGGGCGGCTGGTGACGGCGCTGGTGTCCAGTGCCGTGATCCTCGCCCTGGCCGTACGCATGCTGATGGCGCCGTCGTGACGGGCGGCATCGCACGCCTCCCGGAAAAATATTCCGGCCGCCCGTCACACTTGCGCGCCGCGCTCCGTCAGGGCGATGACAGACACTTTCGGAACTCATGAGGAGCACCTGATGCAGGCACGGATGAAGAACCCGGCGGCCATCCTTCCCGACGCGGGGCAGGCCATCCAGGGGCTGATCAAGGCGGCCGGCAAGGGCGGTGTGCCCCAGGAGACGCTCGAGCTCGTGCACCTGCGCGCGAGCCAGATCAACGGGTGCAGCGCCTGCGTCTACGGGGGCAGCCACAGCGCCCACAAGGCGGGGCTCAGCGACGAGCGGCTCTGGGCGGTGTCGGCCTGGCGCGAGGCACCCTTCTACTCGGACGCCGAACGCGCGGCCCTCGCCCTGGCCGAGGCGATGACCCGGCTCGGCGACCGCTCCGACGACGCGGTGCCGGACGAGCTGTGGGACGTGGTCGCCGACCACTACGACGAGCGGCAGCTAGCCTCGCTCATCCTGTGGATCGCGACGACCAACTTCTTCAACCGCCTCAACGCCACCGTCAAGGAGCCCGCGGGCGCCACCTGGGGCTAGGTCCGGCTTCCGGTGAGCGGGAGTGGTCTGCACGAGTGGTGTGGGCGGGAGGGGCCTGCGGGAGGGATGAAATCCCTTGGGTGGCCGTGTTGAATCGACGTCGGCACGAGTCGCACGAACGACGATCGATGGGATGGATGTCATGCCTCTCAAGGGTGAGTACGAACCCAGCCCCACCAAGTGGGTACGCGACCAGGTCGAGCTGTACGAGAGCTCGAACGGAACCGAGGGAACGACGTTGATGGACACGGGGTTGCCCGTGATCGTACTGACCACCCTGGGTGCCAAGAGCGGGAAGATCCGCAAGACGCCGCTCATGCGCGTGGAGCACGACGGCACGTACGCCGCCGTCGCCTCGCTGGGCGGCGCGCCCAAGCACCCCGTCTGGTACCACAACGTCGTCGCCGATCCCCGCGTGGAACTCCAGGACGGCGGGACACGCCAGGACATGACGGCGCGCGAAGTGACCGGCGAGGAGAAGGCCCAGTGGTGGGAGCGGGCGGTCGCGGCGTATCCGGCCTACGCCGACTACCAGAAGAAGACGGACCGCGAGATCCCGGTCTTCGTACTGGAGCCGGCCGCCGGGGCGTGAGCAGCGCGGGCACATGACGGCGGGCCGTACCTGGGCACTGTTCCGGTACGGCCCGCCGTTCTGGTCCCGACAGGGGCTCCTCGGTGGCTCCGCGGCGAGTCCCGACAGGGGCTCTTCCGTGGCTCCGCGGCGGCTCCCGGAACTCGTTCGAAAAAAGTTGGCATGATTCCCGGACCGCCGGGCACCCGACGCTCAGGCCCCGCCGCGCTCCCCCGTCGCGGCGGGGCCGCCGACGTGTGCGCCGGGGCGGGAATCCGCGTGTTCGGCCCGCGCGGCGCGGCGCGCGATGGCGGCATCCGTCACGTCGAGGAAGATCTGGTCGGCTTCCGGGACCGTGTGGGCGACGGACCGCTTGATGCGCACGGCGACGAGCTCGACCTCCTCACTGTCCAGGCCGGGGACCAGGTCGACCCGGGCGGCGACGAGCGTCGAGTCGGGGCCGAGCTGCATGGTCAGCAGGGACTCCACCGAGTCGATCTCGGGCTGGGCGTCCAGCAGCGAGCGGATACGACTGCTCGATTCCAGATCCGCGGCCTGACCGATCAGCTGGTCGCGTGCGTCACGGCCCAGCCGGTACGCCACGTACACGAGCAGCGCCCCGATGCCGAGCGACGCCGACGCCTCCCAGACGATCCGGCCGGTGACCATGTGAAGGGCCATCCCGGCGATCGCGAGAGTCACGCCGAGCACGGCGGTGCCGTCCTCGGCGACGACGGTACGCAGGGCAGGGTCTCGGGCTCCGGCGGCGAGGCCGCCCTGTTTGCGCACCTGGTGGAGGGCCCGTAGCAGGGAAGCGCCCTCGGCGAACAGAGCGACGACGAGGACGACCAGTCCGACCACATAGCCGTCGTGGGTCTCCGTGCTCCCGCTCCTGAGGGCGTCGAAGCCCTGGTAGAAGGAGAAGCAGCCGCCCATCACGAAGATCCCGACGGCGGCGAGCAGGGACCAGAAGAAGCGTTCCTTTCCGTAGCCGAACGGGTGCCGGCTGTCGGCAGGGCGCAGGCTGCGGCGCAGGGCAGCCAGGAGGAAGACCTCGTTGAGGCTGTCGGCCACCGAGTGCGCGGCCTCCGAGAGCAGCGCGGGGGATCCCGCGATCAGCCCGCCCACGGCCTTGGCCACGGCGATCACGAGGTTCGCGGCCAGCGCCACCAGCACGGTGACCCGGGTCCTGCGATCGGACGGTGTGGAGGGCTTGTGACTCATCTCGGCCGAATGCCCCTCCCACCGGCCCTCACACGGGGCGACGGCGGTTTTCGGGGAACCCTCCCCAGAGCACGCGCACGGAAGGAGCCAGGTATGAGCGACACCGAGGGCAACAGGGCGTACGGGAAGAAGTCCTTCAAGCGGTCCAAGAGCCACTTCGCGGACCGCGTCACGGCGGACGGCCGGGACGGCTGGCCGGTCGAGGCGGGGCGCTACCGCCTCGTCGTCAGCCGGGCGTGCCCCTGGGCGAGCCGCGCGGTGATCTCCCGACGGCTGCTGGGACTGGAGGACGCCCTCTCGATGGCGATCGCCGACCCGATCCAGGACGACCGGAGCTGGCGGTTCACCCTCGACCCGGACGGCCGGGACCCCGTACTCGGCATCCGCTTCCTCAGCGAGGCGTACGAGGCCCGGGAGCCGGGCGCTCCGGGCGGCGTCAGCGTGCCCGCACTGGTGGACGTGCCGACCGGCCGTCTGGTGACCAACGACTACCAGCGGCTCACCCTGGACCTCGCCACCGAATGGACGGCCCTGCACCGGGAAGGGGCGCCCGACCTCTACCCGGCGGACCTCCGCGCCGAGATCGACGAGGTCATGGCGGAGGTGTACGAGGACGTCAACAACGGGGTGTACCGGGCCGGGTTCGCCAACGGTCAGAAGAAGTACGCGGCGGCCTGCGAGGGTGTGTTCCGGCGGTTGGAGCTGCTGTCGGAGCGGCTCGAGGGGCGGCGGTACCTCGTCGGGGACACGATCACCGAGGCCGACATCCGGCTGTTCACCACACTGGTCCGCTTCGACGCCGTCTATCACGGCCACTTCAAGTGCAACCGCTGGAAGCTGACGGAGGACCCGGTTCTGTGGGCGTACTCCCGTGATCTCTTCCAGACGCCCGGATTCGGGGACACCGTCGACTTCGACCACATCAAGCGGCACTACTACCAGGTCCACACGGGCATCAACCCGACCGGCATCGTGCCGCTCGGGCCGGACCTGTCCGGCTGGCTCACCTCGCACGGCCGCGAGGAGCTGGGCGGGCGCCCCTTCGGGGACGGGAGTCCGCCGGGGCCGGTGCGCGAGGGCGAGGAGGTGCCGGCGGCGGGCAGGCCCTGAACCGTCGGCGCCTGGGCCGCCACGCATCCCGCCGGCTCTTTGCGTATGTGCCGCTGAACTGGACACTCGCCATGGTGAGACCGGAAATGCGAGCCGAAGGAGATCCAGGTGCAGAAGAAGAAGCTGCCACTCGTGTACAAGCCCCTCGGGTTCGTGCTCGGCTGGGCGAGCGGGGCCCTCGCCGGGATGGCCTTCCAGGCGACCTGGAAGGCCATACGCCACGAGGAGGACGCGCCCGACGCGCTGGACAGGGACCGCGGCTGGGGCGAGGTGCTGCTGGCCGCGGCCATCCAGGGCGCCCTCTTCGCGGTCGTCCGCAGCGCGGTGGACCGTACGGGGGCGACGGCCATCGAGAGGTCGACCGGAGTGTGGCCCTCCGACGACAAGGGGGGCCGCGACTGACTCCCGTACCGTCCAGTACGGTTGGCCTCCACGCAGTCGGCCCGGAGCCGGCCGGGAGTCAGGGGAGCAATCGTGAAGAACCAGATAGAGGTCGGCGACACCGTCGAGGACTTCGAGCTTCTCGACGAGACCGGCACCTCGCGCAAGCTCTCCGAGCTGCTGGGCGAGGGGCCGGTCGTGCTGTTCTTCTATCCCGCGGCGATGACCGCCGGCTGCACCGCCGAGGCGTGCCACTTCCGCGATCTGGCCGCCGAGTTCACCGCCGCCGGGGCCCGTCCGGTGGGGATCAGCGGTGACACGGTCGAGCGCCAGCAGGAGTTCGCCGGGAAGCACACCCTCGGGTTCCCGCTGCTGTCCGACCCGGAGGGGCTGATCCGCGAGCGGTTCGGTGTGAAGCGGGGCTTCTCGATGGCGCCCACGAAGCGGGTCACCTTCGTGATCTCCGAGGACCGGAAGGTACTGGAAGTGGTGCGCAGCGAGTTCAAGATGAGCGCGCACGCGAACCGCGCCCTGGCGGCCCTGCGCACGCACAACGGCTGAACGAACGCGGCCAAGCCCTGCTCTTCGCGGACCCCGCCTGCCTTCTCAGCCCTGCTTGGGGGCGGTGGTCCGGTTGCTGCGTATGGTGAACGAGTGGCCGGCCGGGTCGGCGAATCCCCGCTCCTCGAACGGACCGGCCGGATCCTTGGCCTCCAGCGGCCGGCCGCCGAGCCCGATGACCTTGCGCTCGGCCTCGTCCAGGTCCTCCACGTGGAAGTCCAGGTGGGCCTGCAGGGAGTTCTCTGGGCGCGGCCAGCTCGGCGGAGTGGCGTTCACGTCCCGCCGGAACGCGATCCGAAACCCGTCGGCTCCCCTGATCTCCACACGGTTCGCCGACGCGTCCGTCTCCTCCGCGTCGAGGAACTCCATGTAGAACGCGGCGAGCTTCTCGGGCTCGGCACAGTCCAACACCACAACGCCCGCCACTACCAGTGCCATGTCTCCTCCGTACACCGACCGACCACGAGCGGCGCTCCGCCCACGGCTCCACGGCGACCGGGTACCCCGCCTGCGGAAATCAGTCGGCCACGCGCCCACGCCCCGTCGGTGCCGGTGGCGAACGTGCCCATTCGGCCACGGAGACCGACAAATCACCGAGGTCACGGAGTGGTGTAACGCAGGTCACGGTCAAGTCACCGAGGTCGCGGCATAGATCATTTACGATCAGGGCAGCCTCGTAGCGTAAATCGAGTCAACTTTCGCCTCGGGAAACGCAGTTCGAGCCAGCGGGCGTCAATTTCGACGTCCGCCCCACAGGGATGGGGGGCCCTGTGCATCGTCTCAAGAGAGGACGCGAATGCCGCAGGACGTCAGGTTCGACCTCCCCTTCACCACTCCCGTCAGCGAGCACCTCGAGTATGCCCGCGCCCGCCATCTGCGCTGGGTATGGGACAAGGGCCTGGTCCGCAGCCAGCCCGGATTCGAGGAATACCGCTCCTGGGATCTGCCTCAGGCGGCAGCCCGCACCTATCCCTACGCTTCGGCGAACGACATGGTCGTCCTGATGAACTGGTTCTCGCTGGCCTTCCTGTTCGACGACCAGTTCGACTCAGGTAGGCCGGATCGCGCCGATCGCATAGCGGAGGTCGCGCGGGAGCTCATCGCCACCCCCTTGCGTCCGGCGGGCATCACTCCGAGAGTGGCGTGCCCGATCACCATGGCGTGGGCGGAGGTCTGGGCCCACCTTTCGGATGGCATGTCTCTGACATGGCGCACGCGGTTCGCGGCCTCCTGGGGCCGCTTTCTTGTGGCGCACACCGAGGAGGTCGACCTGGCCGCCCGCGGCCTGGCCGGCACGCTCGACCTTCAGGAGTACGCCGAGTTCCGCCGCCGTACTGTCGGCATCCACCACAGCATCGACGCCGGTGAGCGCAGCCGCGGCTTCGAGGTGCCCGCCGAGGTGCAGGCGCATCCGCTGATGGAGAGAATGCGGGACCTGGCCGCCGACACCATCGGCTTCATGAACGACATCCACTCCTTCGAGCGCGAGAAACGCCGAGGGGACGGTCACAACCTGATAGCCGTCCTGCACCGCGAGCGTCGCTGCGGATGGCAGGAGGCCTCCGACGAGGCGGTCAGGATGACCACGGACAGCCTTGCCGAGTACCTCGAACTGGAGGCGCAGGTACCGCAGATGTGCGACGAACTGAGCCTGGACGAGGACGACCGCGCGAAGGTCCGGATGGGCGTCGAGGCCATCCAGCACTGGATAAACGGCAACTACGAGTGGGCACTCACGTCGGGCCGCTACGCGGCGGACAAGGAATCCCCGGCCGCCAAGGCCGAGTTGGCGGGCCAGGGCTCACTGGACGACCTGCTGGCAGTCTGAAAGACAGTTCTCCGCGCCCCGAAAGGGGCGCGGAGAACTGCGCGACCAGCCACATCCAACCGCCGGCCAACAAACAAACAACAGTCGCCCCCCACCACCCGGCGGAGCGCCTACGCCGCGAACTCGACCGGAAGCTGGTTGAGCTTTGCCTCCCATGTGGAGGCCGTAGAGGTGAGCTCATCCGGAGACACCGCGAGCCGCAGCCCCGGCAGCCGGTGCAGCAGCACATCGACGGCCGTCTCGATGATGGCCTGGCCGATGTTCTGCCCGGGGCACTCGTGCGGCCCCCCGCTGAACGCGAGGTGCGACTGGTTGCCATGCACGGAGATGCCGACGTCGGGCCGGATCTCCGGGTCGACGTTGCCCGCGGTCAGGCCGAGGACGAGCAGGTCACCTTCCTGGATACGGTGACCGCCCAGTTCGAGGTCGGCCGCGGCGAACCGCCCCGGCAGGACGGCCAGCGGCGGGGTGTTCCACATGACCTCCTCCACGACGGCGGAGATGTTCAGCTGCCCGCTGACCAGACCGGAGAGCCGGTTGGCGTCGGTGAGCACCAGTTGGAGCACCCGGGCCAGCAGATTGCTGGTGGTGGCGTGGGCGGTGATCAGCACCAGACGCAGATGGTTGAGTATCTCGTCGTCGTCGAGGTCGGCGTGGTGCTCCAGCAGCCCGGTGGTGAAGTCGGAGCCCGGCTCCACCCGCTTGCGCTCGGCGAGTTCACCGAGGATCTGCATGATGCGGTCGTTGTGGACGAGGGCGTCCGCACCACCCTTCATCACCTGTGCGCAGGACTCGGCGAGCTTCCGCCCCTCGCCCTCCGCGAGCCCGAACACCCTGGTCAGTACGAGCATCGGCAGATACTCGGCGTACTCGGCCACCAGGTCGGCACTGCCCGCACCGGCGAACGTGTCGATCAGTTTGTTCGCGAAGTGTGTGACATGGCGGCGGATGCCACGGCCCGCAACGGCCTGCAGGTTGTCCGTCACCGCACCGCGCAGCCTGCGGTGCGGTTCGCCGTCCTGGGAGACGCAGTCGGGCCGCCACCCCAGCATCGGAATCAGTGGCGAGGTGCTCTCGACACGCCCTTCCTTCCAGTCCCGCCAGATCCGCGAATCCCGGCTGAACTGGCGGGGGTTGTCGAGCACCCGCCGGTTCTCCCGGTAGCCGAGGACCAGCCACGCCGGGATGTCGCCCTCCAGCAGTACCGGCGCGACCGGCCCGTGCTGCTTGCGCAGCCGCGAGTAGATACCGATCGGGTCGGTCGCCGCGTCGGGCCCGTAGAGACGGGTGAGTCCGTCTCCCCCGCCGTGCGCGACCGGGCAGCCGCTCGGGGCGTCGGGACCGTTTAAGGGCTGGTCGGTCATCGGGACTCCAGAGCGACTGCGGAGCGTTCTTTGAGGTGGCGTATCAGCGCGATGAGCACATCACGGCTGGACGCCCGGTCGCGGGCGTCGCAGGCCACGATCGGGGTGTGCGGGGAGATGTCCAGGGCGTCGCGGATCTCCTCGACCGGGTGGTCCTTGGAGTCGGGGAAGACGTTGAGGGCGATCACGAACGGGACGTTCTGCCGCTCCATCTCCTCGATCGCCCGGAAGCTGGAGGCCAGTCGACGCGTGTCGACCAGGACCACGGCCCCGAGCGCCCCCTTGAACAGCCCGTTCCACAGGAACCAGAACCGCTCCTGACCGGGAGTGCCGAACAGGTACAGCACCAGCTGGTCGTTGATGCCGATCTTGCCGAAGTCGAGGCTGACGGTGGTCTCCTGCTTGTCCGCCACCCCGATCAGGTTGTCCACGTCGGCGCTGGCCTGGGTCAGCGTCTCCTCGGTGGTGAGCGGCTTGATGTCGCTGACCGAGCGGACCATGGTGGTCTTACCGGTGCCGAACCCGCCGGCGATCATCACCTTCACCGAGCGGGCGCCGGCCGGCAGAGTGCCGTCGGCCGGGTGCCGGTCGGGATGGTCAAAGCCTTTCAAGTCCACTGAGTACCTCCTCAAGGAGCGCGAGGTCGGGCCCGCGACCGGCGTTCGACGCCGGGATGGGGTCACGGGCTTCAACGCGTCCTGCGTCCAGCAGATCGGCCAAGAGCACCGCGAGAATGTTGAAGGGCAATCCGAGATGGGCGCCGAGTTCGGCCACCGACAGCGGATCGCGGCAGCGCCTGAGGATCTCCTCGTGCTCGTGCTGCAGGCCGGGGACGGCCGCGGCACGGGAGGTGATGAGGGTCGCCACGTCAAGGCTCGACGACGAACCGCCCGGTCCGCTGCGACCGCCCGTGAGGACGTAGTAGCGCTCGAGACCGGACGGGTCCGTGGGTCGGCGGGGACCACTCATCCAGAGTGCTCCTCCAGGCGCGGAGTGGTGCCGAGGAGCTCACCCATCCTGCGGGCAAGGTCCCTCATCTGGTGGCCGAGCAGGCCCTGGTCGAGCCCCTCCCTGGCGAGTACTCCGAGGTACGTCTCCACGCCGGCGCGCACCACGAAGAGGTGACCGCCGTCGACCTCGATCATCGCGAGGCGCAGTTGCCCGGCGTATTTGGGGAACTGCTCGGCCACGGGCTGGGCCAGTGCCTGCAGGCCCGCCACCACTGCGGCGAAACGGTCCACGTCGTCGGGGTCGTCGGCGCCGTAGGAGGTGATGGCCTTGCCGTCGCTGGAGGCCACGAGGGCGAAGCGGATCTCCTGGATGCTCTCCACCAGATCGCGGAGCGCCCAGCTCACGTCGGTTCCCTGTTGCGTCATGTGGACTAGTCGCTCTCTTCAGTGCGGTGCTCTGTGGACTCACGTCCGGCGGCCGGCTCGTGTCCGGCGGCCGGCTCACGTCCGGCCGTGGCAAAGGCGGCCAGGCCGGTGAAGGACTCGTCCGGCGGCACCGCGTGCGAGGCGGTGGCGGTGGACTCTTCCTCCCGTGCGACCGACTTGGGCCTCTCGGACTCGGCTCGCCTGCGGCGCCGGGGCAGACCGCCGGGAGTGGTGTCCCCGGTCTCCTCCGGCTCCTCGGCCGGACCCGGTTCCTCGGCCTGGGCCGAACCGGTGCCCGGCGCGGCGGAGACCGCGGCGGCAGGAGCCGGCGCCGTGACGGCGGCGGGCAACTGGCTGAAGTACTTGTGAGGTACCACGATGACCACTGAGGTGCCGAGCCACGGGGAGTCCGCGAAGGTGACCCTGATGCCGTACCGGCGGGCCAGGGCTCCCACCACGCGCAGACCGAGATGGGCGTCCTCGGACACGCCACCGAGGCCGGGGCCGGGGGCCACACCCTCCAGCGACTGGAGGGCCTCCTGCTTCTTCTCCTCGTTGAGGCCCTTGCCGGAGTCCTGGATCTCGACGCCGACGCCGTTGGGCACCTCCTTGCCGGAGACGATCACCGGCTCGGTGGGCGGGGAGTAGCGTGCCGCGTTGTCCAGCAGATGGGCGAAGATCAGCGTGAGGTGGTCCACCATGCCGCCGTCGACGCCGAGTTCGGGCAGGTGCTGAACCTGGACGCGGTCGAAGTCCTTGATCCGGCCGATGCCGCCGCGCACCACGCTGAGCAGGCGCTGAGGCTCCTGCCACTGCCGGCCGGGCCGGTCCGAGCCGCCGAGTACGCCGATGCTCGCGGCCAGCGAGTCGGCGGGGCCGAGCTGCTGGTCGAGCTCCATCAGGCCCTGGGCGACGGAGGGCAGCCTGCCGTGTTCGCCCTGCATCTCGTGGAGCCGGCCGCGCAGCTTGCTGGTCAGAACGTGGATACGGCTGCCGATGCTGATGACGGCCTGTTCGGCGGAGGTGGAGCGGTTGAACTCCTGCTCCACGCCGATGAGCGCCGTCCTGAGCACCTTGCGCAGCTGGGCCTGCAGGTCGGCGCCGACCTCCGCGCACTGGTTGACGGAGGGCAGGACGTCGTCGATGGAGTCACCGGCCCGCAGCCGCTCCAGCGCCTCGGGCAGCTGCTGGTCGGCGAGCTGGGCGACGGCCGCGAGCTGCCGGTCGAGCTGCTCCTGCCAGGCCTGCGTCTGCTCGGCGATCCGCGCCTCGTAGGCCTTGGCCTGCTCGGCCAACTGCGCGTCGAACGTGGAGCGTTCGGCGGCGTACTTGCGCTCCAGACCGGCCACGTGCTGCTGCCACTGCTGGGAGTGTTCGGCCTGCGCGTTCCTGAACTCGCCGGCACTGCGGCGCAGCTGGAGCTGGGAGCGGACGAGAAGTCGTACGGAGATGGCGCTCGCAGCCGTCGCCGCGACGCCGGAGACGATCGCGGGTATCTGGGTCGAGTCGGGTCCGGCGACCGCGGCGGCGACGGTTCCAGCGCCTAAGGCCAGCGGCATCAGCCACCAGCTGTACCAGGCGGCCGGTGCCCGCGCCTCCGGTGGCGGAGTGGCAAGTTCCATCTGCATCCTTCGAAGCAACACGATCGAACAGGGGGGGAGAAGCTCGGGGCAGCACTCGTCGCGCGGTGATCCACCCCGCGACGGGCATGCGTGGACAGCGAGCGACAACCGATTGATGTCCCGTCAACTCGCCGCGCCTCAGGGAACCTTATCGGGTTTGATCTACCTCAGATCAACCTCTCCCGTCCGGTTCTGTGAAGCTTTCGTCACGCTCCGACCTGGCCTTACGGGTCGACAAATCCCTTAACCCATCAGCCACACCGAAGGGCGGTGTGACGAAAACGGCGGGTACGACACGGATCGCGTGGGCATGCATGTCATGATCACAGCACCCGAGTTGATCTTGAGGAGACTCACCGATGAGCGGTGTATCAGGTTCTCCCGCCGCGGCACCGACCGCGCCCGGCCGCCTGCCCTTGATCGGACACGGACACCAACTGGCCCGACGTCCCCTGGAGTTCATGAACGCGCTGCGCGAGCAGGGCAGCGTCGTGAAGATCCTGATAGGCCCCACCGCCGCCTATGTGGTCACCGACCCGGCCGTCACCCGCCGAGTGCTGGTGACGGAGGTCGACGCGTTCGCGAAGGGCGGCAAGATCATCGACGCGCTGCGGGTGTTCTTCGGCGACGGCCTCGCCACGATCGCCGACGGCGACCTGCACATGAAGCACCGGCGGCTGATGCAGCCGATGTTCAACAAGTCCCACATCGCCACCCGTGGCGACGTCATGATCAGCCACGTACGGACGGCGACCGAGGCCTGGGCGGAGGGGGTCGCGCGTGACACGTACGAGGACATGAACGACCTGACGCTGTCGACCTTCCTCGTGGCACTCTTCGGCTCGGGCCTGCCGGGACACGTCGAGCAGGAGTTCCAGGGCCTCATGCCGGAGATCATGCGTGGCACGATCCGGCAGACCATCCTGCCCGGCTGGGTGACGAAGCTGCCCCTGCCCGCGAACCGCGCGCACGAGCGGCGGGTCGCCCGGCTGCGAGTCCTCATCGACCAGGCCATAGACCACCACCGAGCCCAGTTGGCGTCCGCGGAGCAGCCCGCGCCCCCGCCCGGCTGCCCCGCCCATCAGGACGGCGCGCAGGCCGAGGGCACCGAGTCACGGACCGGCCTCTTCTCCACTCTTCTCACGGCCGACGACCCCGAGACGGGCCCTCTCTCGCGCCAACAGCTCCAGGACGAGGCGATCACCCTCCTCACGGGCGCGATCGAGACCACCGGGACAACCCTGGCATGGACCCTGTACGAGATCAGCCGCAACCCGGGGATCGAGCGGAAGCTGCACGCCGAACTCGACGCCGTCTGCGGTGAACGCCCGCTGCGCCAGGAGGACCTGGGCTCCCTGCCGTACATGCGCAGTGTCCTCAAGGAGGCCATGCGCATGTACGGACCCGCCTGGCTCGTCACCCGGACGACCACGCGACCGGTCGTCCTCGACGGAGTCCCGATCCCCGAGGGCGCGGACGTCGTATACAGCCCGTACGTCCATCAGCACGACCCCGAGGTCTATGCGGACCCCGCGGCCTTCGACCCGGGCCGTTGGGAGCCCGAGCGCGCCAAGAGCATCAACCGCTCCTCGTTCCTCGCTTTCGGGGACGGCCGGCGCAAGTGCATCGGCGAGGAGTTCGCCTGGACCGAACTCCTCATCGTCCTGGCCACCGTCGTCCAACGCTGGCGGCTGACCCTCGCCTCCGCTCCCCCGCGCCCCCAGGCCATCGTCACGGTCAAGCCCGACAAGCTCTCGATGACACCGCAGCCGCGGGTCCCGACGAAGGCCCAGGAGCACGAGGAGCAACCCGCTCCTTCCTGATGACGGTCACATCCCGGTGAGGCGCTCCCTCCGCTCGGCATCCACGACGCCCAGCCCGGGCCCGGGAGCCAGCGCGAGCACCCCCACCTTGCCCAGGTGGGCGTTGTTCTGGACCAGGCGGGCCGCCTCTGCCGTGTCGGTGAGGGGGTAGGTCTCGGTGAGGGCGGGAGTGAGGTGACCGAGGTCGAGGAGGCGGCCGACGGCGGCCTGTTCGTGGAGGTTGGAACCGTGGCTGCCGATGACGCGCTTGAGGCGCATCCAGAGGTACCGGTTGTCGAACTCGTGCTGGTAGCCGGTGCTGGAGCCGCACGTCACCACCGCCCCGCCGCGGCGGACAACGAAGACCGAGACGCCGAAGGTGGCCCGGCCGACGTGCTCGAAGACGATGTGCGGGTCCTCCCCGGTCGCGGCCCGGACCAGCTTGCCGAGCCGCTTGCCGACCAGGGCGGGATCGGCGGGCGGCTCGCTGCCGCTGAGCCCGATCTCCTCCCGGTTGATCACGTGGTGGCAGCCCAGCCGGCGGGCGTACTCCGCCTTCTGCTCGCTGCTGACGACGCCGACGGCTATGCCCCCGCCGTTGCGGACCAGTTGGACCGCGTACGCGCCGAGGCCGCCCGCCGCTCCCCAGATCAGCACCACGTCGCCCTGGGTCATCCGGGCACCCCGGTCACTGACCAGCATGCGGTACGCCGTGCCCGCGCACAGCGGGTTCGAGGCGGCCTCCTCCCAGGTCAAGTGAGCGGGTTTGGGGAGGAGTTGGCTGGTCCTGGCCACGGCGTAGTGGGCCAGTCCTCCGTAGTTGGTCTCGAAGCCCCACGCCAGCATGCCGGTGCCCAGCATGCCGTCGGCGTGGGTCGCCGGGTCCTCCTCGTCGACGTACACCGGGCTCACCACGACCGGGTCGCCGACCCGCCATCTGCGCACACCCGAACCCGTGCGCACGACGACGCCGGAGGCGTCCGAGCCGATGACGTGGAAGGGCTGGTCGTGCCGGGCCGCCCAGCGGTCCTGGCGGCCGAAGTGCTTCAGGAAGCTGAAGGTCGGGATGGGTTCGAACATCGCCGACCAGACGGTGTTGTAGTTGATGCCGCTGGCCATGACGGCCACCAGCACCTCGTTCGGGGCGAGTTCGGGCATCGGCACCGCGCCGATGTGGATGGATTTCCGTACGTCCTTGTCGGCGACTCCGGTGAAGCTGTCGACGTCCTCCGCGCGCAGGTGGGCGGCGGTGAAGCGGTCGGGTGGGGGCAGGTGCTCCAGTTCGCTGCGGGCGGCTCCCGCGACGACTGCCTCGGCCAGGGCATCCATGGTGGTTCCTCCTTGAGGGGATCGACTCGGGTCAGAGGTCCGCTCGGGCCGGGGCCCGGTCAGGGGGCGGCTCAGGCCGGCGCCCGGGTCAGCTCAGGCCGAGGCCCGCCGCGAGCATCGGCCACGACGCCTTGAACTCCTGTCGCCAGTACGGCCACGCGTGTGCTCCGCCGTTGTAGAAGTGCACCTGGGCCGGGATGCCCAAGGTGTCCAACCGATCGGTGAACCGGTGCGCCTGGGACCAGAGCGCGCCTTCGAGCACCGCGCCTTCGAGGTTGTCGAAGTCACCGCCCGCCAGGCCGCTCCCCTGGGAGATGTACAGCTTGGTGCCCTTGAGGTTGGCGGCCTGCGCGGAGGGGTTGTGCCGGTTCCAGTTGTCCCGGTTGAGCAGCGGGCTGCCCCAGAGCGTCAGCGGCAGCAGTTGTTCCCGGGCGACGATCGCGTTGAGCACGGTCGGCATGCCGAACGCCGTGGTGTCGAGGATCCCGCTGTACGAGGCGGCGGCCGTGAAGGTCCCGGGGTGCCGTGCGGCGAAGGCCAGGGCCCCGTAACCGCCGGTGGAGACACCGGCGACCACACGTTTCGTCCCCGCCCGGAACTTCTGCTGCAGCACCCCCATCAACTCGTCGACCTGGAACGTCTCGTAGTCCGGTGCGCCGGCGCTTCCGTAGTTCCACCAGTCGGTGGGGATACCGGTGGGGCCGGACGACGGCATCACGGTGATGACGTCCTGGCCGGCGAGGAAGTCGACGACGTCCGTCTCCCTCGTCCAGGACGTGTAGTCGTCGTGCGCGCCCTGGAGCAGATAGAGCACGGGCCAGGTGCGGTCGGGCTGCGCGGCGTAGCCGGTCGGCAGGACCACCCGTACGGGCAGGGACGCGCCGACCGCCGGGGAGGCGACCGTGAGGTCGACGGTTCGGGCGTCGAGCCACTTCTGGGCGACGATCGTGGCGCCCGCGGCCACCGCGGCGGCGGGAGCGGCCGTCGCGGGTGGGGCGTTGAGCCCGACTCCCGCGCCGAGCAGGGCCGTTGTCACCGCGAGCGCGGCGCATCTCCGCTTACGAGTCATGGGGCAAGTCCCTTCAGGAGTCCCGCAGATCGCGTGTCAGCAGTGCGGCCAGCGTGTCGACGACCGGGGGGTCGAGCAGCGACAGATGGTGGCCGGGCAACGGAACGACGGTCAGGTCGGCGCAGTGCGCGTCCCAGCCGAGCGTCGCGTCGCCGCGTTCGTAACGGGGGTCGTGGACGGTGTGCGGGGCGGTCTCGCTCGCCCGGTAGAGCAGGGTGCGGCCCGCGTAACCGCCGGGCCGGTGGCACTCGCCGCTGCGCAGGTCCAGGTAGGAGGTCCGCTGGTGTTCGAGGACCGCTTCCGGCAGTTCGACGGTGTCCTGCAGCACCTTGACGACGAGGTCGATCCGTCCCGCGTCGTCGAGCCCGGCGAGTTCGTCGTACGGCAGGTCGGGCGCGGCGCCGTAGGTGCGTTCCACGTACGCGGCGAAGTCCCGGAAGTGCCGCAGGGCCAGGTCGGTCGTGGTGAGGCTGGTGGGCAGAGGCAGTACCGAGTCGAGCAGGACCAGGGCGGCGACTCTGCCGTGCGGGGCGAGCCGCCGGGCCGCCTCCTGCGCGACCAGACCGCCGTACGACCAACCGCCAACGACCCAGGGGCCTTTGGGCAGCTCCCCTCGTACTCTCCGGGCGAACTCCTCGGCCCGTCCCGGCACATCGTCGGGGTCGGGCTGCCGGTCGAAGCCGTACACCGGGCGGTCGCCGTCCAGGCAGTGCGCCAACCGGGCGTAGACCTCGGCGGATCCGCCTGCGGCGTGGGCCAGGAAGAGGGGGGTGCCTGGGCCGGTTCCCGGGAACCGGCGGAGAGGGGTCGGGGTGTCGGGCCGGGTTGCGGATCCTCCCCGTACGAGCGCGTCGGCGGCCGAACTCACCGCCGTCCCCGGCTCTTTCGGATCGCCGGGCGTCGCCTGCCCTCCCGGAGCACCGGCCGTCTCCGCCTCTCCCCCGGTCTCCAGCAGCTCGGCCACGCCCCTCAGCGTCCCGCGTCTGAGCAGTACTCCGGGCTCCACCTCGATGTCGAACTCCCGCTGTACCGCGGCCCGTATCCGCACGGCCGTGAGGGAGTCCAGACCGAGGTCGGTCAACGGGGTGTCGGGGTCGAGACGTTCGGGGCTGTAGCCCATGACCGCGGCCACGCACAGCCGGAGCCGTTCGAGAGGACGGGCGGCCGGGTCGAGAGGCGCTGACCGGGGCGGCTCCTCGGGCGGTTCCTCCCCCGCCCAGAAGCGACGGTGCCGCCAGCGGGGCGACGGGACGTCCACGATGCGGCCCTCGGGATGCAGTCCCTCCCGCGGCTGGGCCACCCGTACGCCGTGGACGAGCAGCGTGGCCAGCGAGGTACGGAAGGCGAGCGCGTCGTCGGTGTCGCGCCGCAGGGTGGGAACGATCAGCGCGTCCCCGGCGCCGGCATCGCGCAGGGTGTCGGTCAGCGGGTGCAACTGCGTGGCGTGCGGGGCGACTTCGACGAAGACGCGGTGTCCGTCATCTGCTGCGGCGCGCACCGCCTGTGCGAAGCGGACGGGGTTGCGCAGGTTGGCCGCCCAGTACTCCGTGTCGCAGGGCACGGTCTCGCGGGGATCGCCGAGCGCGGTGGAGTAGCGGCGGCAGCGGGGTGCGGAGTGCCGGACCTCGCCCAGTTCCCACGCGAACTCCGGGAGCAGTGGCTCGACTTCGGGCGAGTGGCCCGCCCCCGACACACCCAGCGAACGGGCGAAGCCGCCGTTCTCGGTCACCCGGGCGACCAGCCCGGCCACGTCCTCGGCCGAGCCCGTGACCACACACTGCGCGGGAGAGGAATGCACGGCCACTTCCAGCGTGCCGAACTCCCTCGCCAGCACAGGAATTTCGGCCGCCGGTAGCTCCACGACCGCCATGGCTCCGCCGGTCAGCCGGTCCAGCAGCCGGGAGCGTACGGCGACGATCCGGGCGCCGGTGGCCTGGTCCAGCGCGCCCGACACGACGGCCGCCGCGATCTCTCCCAGGGAGTGGCCGATGACGGCGTCGGGTTCGAGGCCGTACGAGCGCCACAGTTCGGCGAGGGCGACCTGGATGCCGTAGAGCACGGGCATGACCGCGGCGGGGGTCGAGAGGTCGGCGTCGGGTCGGAGTCCGGCGCGCAGGGAGAGCCCCGCGTGGTAGCGGACGAGTGGTTCCAGCCGGTCGACGGCGGCCGCGAACACCGGTTCCGTGGCGAGGAGTTGGCGGCCCATACCGGGCCACTGGGAGCCGTAGCCGGAGAAGACCCACACCATGGGTCCAGGCCCGCCCGGCCGGTCCTCCCCCGTGACCAGCCGCGGGGAGGGGTCGCCCGCCGCGAGACGGCCGAGTGCGGTGCGGGTCTCGGCGCGGTCGCGGGTGACGAGGGCCGCGCGATGGCGGCCACGGCCGGTGCGCCCGGCGAGGGTGCGGGCGAGTTCGGCGTCGCGTACGCGTCGGCTGTCGGGGGTGTCCAGCCAGTCCGCCAGTTCGCCGGCGTAGGCGCGTACGCGCTCCTTGGTCGGCCCGTCGAGCAGAAGCAGCGCGGGGCGTCCGGCGGGGCCCTTCGCCCGGGCGGCCGGGCGGTGTTCGGCGAGGACGACGTGGGCGTTCGTACCGCCGAAGCCGAAGGCCGAGACGCCCGCGGTGGCCGTGCCCGAGTAGCGGGGCCAGGGTTCGGGTGAGCCGACCACGCGCAGGCCGAGCGCGTCGAGGTCGGCATGCGGGCCCGGGCGGTTGAAGTGCAGGTGGGCGGGGATCTCGCCGTGGTGCAGGGCGAGCACGGTCTTGATCAGGCCCGCGATACCGGCGGCCGCTTCCAGGTGGCCGAGGTTCGTCTTGGCGGAGCCGATCAGGAGGGGCTGGTCCAGGGAGCGACCCCGGCCGAGCACGGCGCCGAGGGCGCTCGCCTCGATGGGGTCGCCGAGGGCGGTGCCGGTGCCGTGCGCCTCCACGTAGTCCACGGTCGTCGGGGCGGTGTGCGCCTCGGCGAGGAGGGCGCACTGGGCCTCGGAGTTGGGGGCCGTCAGTCCGTTGGAACGGCCGTCGGAGTTGACGGCCGTCGCGTGGATCACCGCCAGGACGCGGTCGCCGTCGCGTTCGGCGTCAGGGAGCCGTTTCAGTACGACGACTCCGCAGCCCTCGCCGCGTACGATCCCGTCGGCCGCGGCGTCGAAGGCCTTGCAGCGGCCGTCCGGGGCGAGGGCGCCCGCGCGCTGGAAACCGAGGGTGACGGCGGGGGTCAGGAGCAGGTTCACCCCGGCGGCGAGTGCCGTGTCGCTCTCGCCCGTCACCAGGCTGCGTACGGCGTGGTGCACCGCGACCAGCGACGACGAGCACGCCGTGTCGACGGACAGGCTGGGGCCGCGCAGGTCGAGGGCGTACGACAGGCGGCCCGCGGCGATGCTCATGGACGCGCCGGTGGCCGTCCAGGCGTCCACGGCTCGGAGGTCGGCGGTCGTCAGGTGCGCGTATTCGTTGCCACTGATGCCCACGAAGACACCGGTGCGGGTGCCCGCGAGCGTGGGTGCGGCGAGGGCCGCGTGGTCCAGGGCCTCCCGGGTGACTTCGAGGAGCATGCGGTGTTGCGGGTCCATGGCGGTCGCCTCGTGGGCGGGTATGCCGAAGAACTCGGCGTCGAAACCGGCGATGTCGTCGAGGCCGCCGAGAAAGGCGCCGTGCCGGTTCACGTCGTCCGGCAGGCGTTCCGGATCCCGGACGAAGGGGTCCCAGCGGCCGGGCGGAAGTGTGCCTACCGCGTCGCGGCCTTCGGTGAGGAGTTGCCAGTATTCGTCCGGGGACGTGACGCCGCCGGGGAATCGGCAGCCGACGCCGATGACGGCGACTGCGGGGGTCGGTTCGGTAGTTCGGTTGGTGCCGGCCCGCCGTGGCTGATCGCGCCCACGCGGCGGAGCCGCATATGTCACAGCCCCGCGCCCCTTATGGGGCCGGGTCTCCTCCAGTCTTCTCACCAGTGTGTCGATCGTCGGGGCCTCCCACAGCAGTGTGTCCGGGAGGCGTCTTCCGGCCAGTTCGCTCAGGTCGGATGTGAGGGCCACCGCGTCTCGGGAGGTCAGGCCGACCTCCGCCAGGGGCCTGTCGTCGGGGAGTTGGCCCGGGCTGACCCCGTACCAGTCCTGGAGCCGCCCGGCGACCAGCTCGCGGATCTCCCTGCGCGACACGCTCATCGTGGCCCGAACCCGCCGTCGAGGAAGCGCGCCCGGGCTGCCGCGCGGGACACCTTGCCGCTGCTCGTGCGGGGGACGGAGCCCGGCGGTACGAGCCGCAGTGAGCCGAGGCGCAGCCCGTGGCGGGCGGAGATCGCGGCGCGCACGACGCGTTCGGCGTTCCGCGAGTCCTTGGGCGTCGGGTCGGTGTCGCGCCGGTGTTCCGCGACCACGACGAGGTCCTCGCCCACGTCATCCGCCCGGGTCACTCCGAACGCGGCGAGGTGGTCCCGGCGGATCAGGGCCACTGCCGTCTGTACGGTCTCCTCGATGTCCTGGGGGTAGTGGTTGCGCCCGTCCACGATGAGTACGTCCTTGAGGCGGCCGGTGACGAGAAGCCGCCCTTCGTGCAGGGCGCCGAGGTCGCCGGTGCGCAGCCAGTCCTCGGCCGCGCCGAAGCCGAAGGTCTCGGCCGTGAGTCCGGCGCGCTTCCAGTAGCCGAGGCCGATGTTGGGGCCGCGCAACTGGATCTCGCCGACCCGCCCTTGCGGCAGTACGACGCCGTCCCGGCCGACGATCCGCAGCTCCTGCCCGACGGGTGTCCCGCACGGGACGAGGACGGCCCCCGCCTCGTCCGACGTCTCCTCGATCCGCCCTTCCGTGAGCGCGCCGGCGTCGCAGACGACGGCCGAGGACGGTTCGTCCCGGGAGCTCGCGGTCACGAACACGGTGGCCTCGGCCAGGCCGTATGCCGGACAGTGCGCGGCCGGGTCGAGCCCGGCGGGCGCGAAGGTCGCGTGGAAGCGGTCCACCGTCCCGGCGCGCACCGGTTCGCTGCCGTTGATGAGCACCCGTACGCGGTCCAGGCGGAGTTCGTCGACGAGCCCCGGGTCGGTGCGGGCCACGCAGTAGTCGTACGCGAAGTTCGGGGCGGCGCTGACGGTGCCCTCGTACGAGCCGAGGAGGCGCAGCCAGCGGGCGGGGTCCTGGAGGAAGGCGGAGGGGTCCATGAGGACGGAAGGGAAGCCGCCCACGACGGGTGCGGCGATGCTGAGGACGAGGCCCATGTCGTGGAAGAGGGGCAGCCAGCCGACCGTGGTGGCGGCGTCCGGGTCGGCGATGAACGCCTGGATGGCCTGGCGGGCGTTGGCGACGACGTTGGCGTGGCTGATCATCACGCCGGCCGGGATGCGGGTGGAGCCGGAGGTGTACTGGAGGTACGCGATGTCGTCCGGCTCGGCGGCGCCCGACGGTTCGCCCGAATCGATGAATCCACCGCGCTGGACGGGGAGTTGGTCCACAGGTACGACGGGAACCTCCGGCAGGCCGCGTTCGCGGATGAACTCGCCCATCGCACGGGCCGTTTCGGAGTCGCTGAGCAGACAGGCCGGTTCGCAGTCGGCCAGCACGGCCGCCAGTCTCCCTTCGTGGCCGGGGAGTTGCGGACCGAAGAGAGGTACGGCGATGACGCGGGCGTACAGGCAGCCGAGGAAGCCCGCCGCGTAGTCGAGCCCCTGGGGAAGCACGAGGGCGGCGCGTTCGCCGGGGGAGGCGATCTGGACGAGCCGGTCGGCGACGGCCCTGGCCCGGGCGTCGAGGGCGCGCCATCCGAGGGCCCGGTGCACTCCGGTGGGGGCGCTGTCGGGGAAGTCGACGTGGCTGAAGGCGCGTTGCTGCGGACGGTGTCTGGCCCAGTGCCTCAGATGGTCCGTGAGTGAGGCGGATTCGGCGGCGGGCCGGACGGAGGTCATGGGTGCTCCAACTGGGTCGGCGGCGGCGCGAGTTGAGCGAGAGCGGGAGGGACGAGGGGCGAGTGCGTCCGCTTGGGGCGGTGCCCCAGGTTCCGCCTCCGGGCGAGGGGTGGGTTAGACGACGTGCTGACAGTTCGCCTTCCGCCTTCTGTCAGTTCGCTGACAAAGGCGTGCCGTCGATTCCATGCCGTGGGCCAGAGCCCGGGCGGCGCTCTCCCGCCGACAATCCGTGCGACGGCGGAAGGAGCGTCTTGTGGGACGTACACGGCTGTTCGCGCTGTTCTCCCTGCTCACACTGACCGGGTTCATCACGACGCTCGACAACACGGTCATCAATGTGGCCCTGCCGACCGTGCAGCGCGAACTGAGTCTGACGGTGCCGGACCTGGAGTGGGTGGCCGCCAGCTATGTGCTCAGTTTCGGCGCGCTGCTGCTGCCCGGCGGGCGGCTGACCGATCTGTTCGGACGCAGATCCGTGCTGGCGGCCGGGATCCTGGTCTTCACGGCGGCGTCGGCGGCGGCCGCCCTCGCGGACAGCGGGGGCATGTTGATCGCAGCCCGTACGGTGCAGGGGGTCGGGGCCGCGATGGTCATCCCGGCCTCGCTCGCCGTCATCGCGGTCGATCTGCCCGCGCGGCTGCGCGCGACGGCCGTGGGCCTGTGGACCGCGGCGCTGGCCGTGGCGCTGGCGCTGGGACCCGTGGTGGGCGGCTTCGTCACCCAACGGTGGGGCTGGGGCTGGGTGTTCGCGCTCAACGTCCCGTTCGGGCTGATCGCGCTGCTGCTGATGCCGGCCGTACCCGGCCGGTCCGCGCCTCGGCGAGGTGGTCTCGATCTGCCCGGTGTGCTGCTGTCCGTGCTCGCGCTCTATCTGCTCACCTACGGTCTCGTGCGCGGGCAGGAGCACGGGTTCGGCACCGCGCCCGTACCGCTGTGCCTGGGCGTTTCGGCGGTCGCCGCCTGTGTGTTCGTCGTCGTGGAGGCGCGGACCGCGCGCCCGCTCGTCGAACTGCGGCTCCTGCGCGACCGGTTCCTCACCGGTGGGATCGCCGCGCAGGTGCTGTGGGGCATCGGCGTCAACGGGGTGTTCTTCTTCACGGCCCTCTATCTCCAGCGGGTGCTCGGCTTCTCGCCGACGGGGGCGGGGCTGGCGTTTCTGCCGCTGGCGGGTGCGCTGCTGCTGGGGACGCCGGTGGCCGAGCGGGCGGCCCGCGCACTGGGCGCGCATGTCTCGATCGCGGGTGGCCTCTGCCTGGTGGCGGTCGGTCTGCTGTACGTCTCGGGCGCGGGTGCGCGGGCCGGCTTCTGGGATCTGCAGCCGGGGCTGCTCCTGATCGGCTGGGGTTCCGCGTTCACCACTCCCCTGACCGTGCGCTGTCTCGCGCAGGTTCCGGAGACGGGGATGGGAATGGCGACCGGTCTGGTGAGCGCGGCCCGCGAGGTCTCCGGTGTGTTCGGGGTGGTCCTGGTGGGCGTGGTGCTCACCCGGCGTGAAAGCTCCGAGCTGCGTTCCGGCACCGATCCGCGCGACGCGTTCCTGGAGGGCTACGACCTCGGGCTCCGGCTCGCGGCGTGCTGCGTACTCGCGGGTGCGTTCGTGACGCTGGTGACGCTGCGCCGTCGTGGGCGTCATCGGCGGGTGGTGGCGCGGAGCAGAAGCAGGATTCCCCTTGTCATGAAGTGACAAGCCCCCGGTGCATGTCTGTCAGTCGCCGATGAAGCTGGGCAGAATTCTTGCGGGTATCGTCACCGTGCCCCACTTCCCGTGCGCAGAAGGAGCCGCTGCGTGACCGGATTCCGCATGCTGGAGAAGATCGAGGCCACGAACGCCACGGCGAGGGCCGAGGAGGCCCAGGGCCCGTTCAAGGCGTTCCCTTCGGGTCTGCACGACCATCTCAGACCGTTCTTCGACGACATCACCGAAGAGGTCGTACGGGCGATCAGAACCGAGATCCCGGAGTACGCGCGGCCGACGGACGACACGTACATGCAGGTCGTGCATCAGGGCGTGGAGCATGCGCTGCAGGGGTTCCTGGAGCGGATGGCGAAGCCGGACACCGACTGGCAGCCGGTGACGGCGACGTATCAGCGCATCGGCCGGGGCGAGGCGGACGAGGGACGCAGTCTCGACGCGTTCCAGTCGGCGCTGCGGCTCGGCGCGCGGGTGACATGGCGCCGGATCAACGCGCTGGTCGACGCCGATCTGCTGCCGCGTCATGTGCTGGCCGCGTTCGGGGAGGCGCTGTTCCTGCACCTGGACGAGATGGCGGCCGCGACGACGGCCGGGTACACCGAGGCGCGGCTGCACGCGGCCGGTGAACTGCAGCAGCGGCGTTCGCGGTTGATCGATCTGCTGATCGTGGACCCGCCCGCGTCGGTCGCGGCCATCACGGATCTCGCGCACACCGCGCAGTGGCCCGTGCCCCGCTCGCTGGCCGTGGTCGTCATCGATCACGGGGCGCAGGCCGGGGCGTCCCAACCGCCCATCGTGCCACCGGAGTTCCTGGCACGGTTCGACGTGCGCCCGGCCGTGCTGGTGGTGCCCGATCCGGAGGGCCCGGGCAGGGCGCGTGCCGTCGCCGGTGCGCTGCAGGGCCTACGGGCCGTCATGGGGCCGAGCGTCGCGCTCCAGGAGGGGGCGAGGTCGCTGCGGTGGGCGGCGGAGGCGCTCGATCTGGCCCGGCGGGGCGTGCTGCCGGACACGCAGATGGTGCGCTGCCGGGACCATCTGGCCACGCTGATGCTGTTCCGCGACGAGGCGCTGGTGGAGGCGATGGCCGACCGGCATCTGCGCCCCCTGGACACCATCCGGCTGCCTCAGCGCGAGCGCCTCGCGGAGACACTTCTCAGCTGGCTCGAGTGCGGCCACAACGCGAGCGAGGTGGCCGCCCGTCTCGCCGTCCATCCGCAGACGGTCCGCTATCGCATGCGTCAGCTCGACGAGTTGTTCGGCGACCGGCTGCACGACCCCACCACCCAGTTCGAGATGCAGTTGGCGCTGCGGGCGCTCAAGCTCCGGAGGGCGGCCCGGGCACGGTGAGCGTCACAGAAACTGACCGAAGGTGAGTATCACAGCGACTGGCCCAGGGTGAGCGTGTGCGGTCCGAAACCGTTGCGCTCGTAGAACCGGATCGCGTCCGCGTTGGCCGCGTACGCCGTCACCTCCGCGAGCTGGGCGCCCTGTTCCCGCGCCCAGTCGAGGAAGGCCGCCACGAGCCCCGCTCCCGTCCGGGTGCCGCGGTGGGGCGGGCGCACGTACAGGCTGTGCAGGGTGGCGAGCTTCACCGGGCGCATGGCCGAGCCCTCCGCGACGGTGCCCACGAGGTGACCTACGACCTCCCCGCCGTGCTCGGCCACGAGCGACAGCCGGGCCGGATCGTCGATGCCCTTGGCGAATCTCTCCGCACCTTGCGCGAGAGGCCAGTTGATGTCGACGGTCGCGTCCCGGGTGCCCGCGTCCTCGGCGAACAGGGCGGTGCTGGAGGCGACGAGCGCCGGGAGGTCCTCGCGGCGGGCCCGGCGGACGACTGGCTGGTCGTGGTGGTCACTCATGGGACAGGACGGTAGCTGCCGGGTCCGACAGTGCCACCGGGCAGCGCTCCTCGACGCCTGGGATTTCCTGGACAGGTGTCCATGTATAGTAGACACCTGTCCAGGAAATCCCAGGAAATTCCCCTTGAAGGATCCCACCTCCCCATGCAGACACTCGCGAACGTCCTGGTCGGCCTTGTCGCCGCCCTCCACGCGTACATCCTGGTTCTGGAGATGTTCCTGTGGGAGAAGAAGCCGGGGCGCGGGCTGCACGGATTCGACCCCGAGATGGCGAAGGCCACCGCCGCCCTCGCAGCCAACCAGGGGCTCTACAACGGCTTTCTCGCGGCCGGCCTCGTCTGGGGACTCATCGCCGACGACCCCACGGGCTTCCGCGTACAGGTCTTCTTCCTGGCGTGCGTGATCGTCGCGGGTGTGTACGGCACGGTCACCGCGAACCGCCGCATCCTGTTCGCGCAGGCCCTGCCCGGCGCGCTCGCCCTGGCCGCCGTCCTCGTCGCCCGGTGACCTCCGACCCCAGGGCCGAGCGCACCCGGGCCAAGCTGCGCCGGGCCCTCCTCGACGAGTGCGCCCGACGGCCGCTCGCGGAGGTCAGCGTCGCCGCACTGGTGCGCGCGGCCGGGGTCGGCCGGGCCACGTTCTATCTGCACTACGCCGACATGGAGGCGCTGGCCGTCGACGCCTGCGCCGATGTCGTACGGGACGCCGTGGACGCCCTGCACGCCTGGCGGGGCAGGCCCGACCCCAGGACCGCACCGGACGCCCTGCTCACCTTCTTCGCGGGCCTGCCCCCTCATGCCCCGCTCTACCGCGCCCTGTTGAGCCCGGGCGGCGGCGGACCGCTGGGCCGCGTCCTGCACCGGGACCTGCGGGCCCGCAGCCTCGCCGAGCGTGAACTCGTCGGCGCGCCGGAGGCGCCGCTCGTCGCCTCCGCCGTCGCCGCGACCTTCGCGGGCGTTCTGGCCGACTGGCTGCACGGGCTCGTCGAAGCCACTCCCGAGGAGATCGCCCACAAAGTGTGGCGGCTGCTCGTGGCCCTGCACGCGAGCCGGTAGGACGCCGCCGGACGGAGGGTCAATCGCAGCCCATCCCCTTCTTCACCGCCGGCCACGCCTCCACCCCGTCCGGCGTGCGGACGTACGCCTTCTTCTTGTCGGCCGTCAGCCACAGTTCCCACTCGCCGTGGCGGTAGCCGGTGTCGCGGGCGCCGTCGGGCAGGGCGGCATCGCCGTCGTACGGGGCTGTGAGCAGCCCGGACAGCACGCCCTCGGGATCACGGGCGTACAGCACGCGCTTCGCGCCGTGCCCGAGTTCGAGGAAATGGGCCGACTGCCAGTCGCAGTGCTCCGAGCCCTGGGAACTGCTGATGGTGGTGACCGGGAGCCGACGGCCGCGCGCGTCCGTCCAGACCTCGTACCCCTGGTCGTCGGTGAAACTCTCGGGGAACTCGGCCGGGTCGCACGAGGCGGTCGTCTCCGGGCCCCAACCGGGCCGGTTCGGCTGGTCCTTGGCGACGATGACGGCGACCTTGGTCCGACCCCCGACGTCGTACGAGAACAGCACACGGTCCCCGTCGTCGCGCTCGACGCGATAGCCGGACCTCGGGACGCCCGGCTGCTCGATGTCGAAGTACGCCTCAAGCCCTTCCGCCGGGGTCGAACCGCCGTCGCCCTTGCTCCAGTTGCCCCCGAACCCGCCCGAGTGGATGTCCCCCTCGCACTCCAGGGCCAGCCCCGCCGCGCCCGACTCGGCCTCGGTCGCCCGTTGGCTGTCCTCGTCGTACTCCTTGTGCGGCACGCGCAGCGGTCCGCTGTAGGGCGTGGTCGACGCGGGTCCACCGTCGAGGAGCCCTCCGTCGGTGTGCCCCTTCTCGCTCTCCACCAGCACCGTCACAAGTGTCGCGACCGTCACGATGCCCGCCACCGCCAGTCCGCCCGCCTTGATCCCCCGCATAGCTCCGCCCCCTGCCGGCCGTGTCGCCGTGTCCCTCCTCCGACGCACAGACCCCTCAGGACGTTCGGACGGAGTTCGCTTCAGCTCTGCCGGGCCGTCTGGAACGTACGCCGGTAGGCCTGCGGTGAGACGCCGATCGCCGCGTGCAGATGCTGCCGGAGCGAGGTGCCGGTCGCGAAGCCGACCTCGCCCGCGATCTGATCCACCGGGAGATCGCTGGCTTCGAGCAACTGCCGTGCGCGGACGACGCGTTGCTGGATGAGCCAGCGGCCGGGGCTCATCCCGACCTCGTCGTTGAACCGGCGGACGAACGTGCGCAGGCTCATCCGGGCGTGCGCGGCGAGATCGCCCAGGGTCAGCGGTTCGCCGAGGCGTTCCAGGGCCCACTGCCGGGTGGCCGCGGTGCCCGCGGTCGAGGGCTCGGGCACGGGCTGCTCGATGTACTGGGCCTGACCGCCGTCCCGCCACGGCGGCACCACGCAGGACCGGGCCACGCGGTTGGCCAGCTCGCTGCCGTGGTCCTTGCGCACGAGGTGCAGGCAGACGTCCACACCGGACGCGGCTCCCGCCGAGGTGAGGAGCGAGTCCTCGTCGACGAACAGCACATCGGCGTCCAGGTCCACGTCCGGGAACATCTTCCGGAACAGCGGGGCCAGCTGCCAGTGCGTCGTCGCCCGGCGTCCGGCGAGCATCCCCGCCGCCGCCAGGACGAAGGCGCCCGTGCAGATGGACACGATCCGGGCGTCCGGCCGGATGGCCCTCAGCGCGCCGGCCACCGCCTCGGGGAGATCATCGCTGAGCTGCGACAGCGCGAACGGCGGGATGACGACAGTGTCGGCCGTACGCAGCGCTTCGGGGCCGTGTTCGACGGTGATCGAGAAGTCCGAGCTGCTGCGCACCGGCTGCCCGTCGACCGTGCAGGTCAGGATCTCGTACCGGCCCTCGGCCGAGCCGAAGACCCGGTTCGGGATGCCGAGTTCGAAGGGGTAGACCCCGTCCAGGGCCAGGACGACGACCCGCTCCACGGGTCCGTCGTACTCCCCGTGCCGGGAGGTCTCTGTGGGGTCGGGGCGCTCCCCGCATTGCGTCTGCAGCATGGCACGATCCTATCGAACAATGGCAATCATGCCATTTCCTCGGCTCTCGCGGCCCGGCAGGCTGGAGCGCATGAGCACTGAGAACACGATGCGCGCGATCAGTCAGGACGTCCTCGGCGGTCCCGAGGTCCTCAAGGAAGTGGAGCTGGAGATCCCGAGGCCCGGGCCGAGCGAGGTGCTGATCCGGGTGCACGCGGCGGGCCTCAACCCGACCGACTGGAAGCACCGGGCGAACGGCAACTTCCTCGGAAAGCCGCCGTTCGTCCTCGGCTGGGACGTGTCCGGCGTCGTCGAGGCGATCGGCGTCGGCGTCACCCTCCACAAGCCGGGCGACGAGGTCTTCGGCATGCTGCCGTACCCGTACGGCGTAGGGGCGCACGCCGAGTACGTCACCGGCCCCGCGCGGGCCTTCGCGCACAAGCCGGCCGAGGTCGACCACACACAGGCGGGCGCGATCCCGCTGGCCGCGCTGACCGCCTGGCAGGCGCTGGTCGACACGGCGGACGTCCGGCCGGGGCAGCGGGTGCTGATCCACGCGGCGGCCGGCGGAGTGGGGCATCTCGCCGTGCAGATCGCCAAGGAGCGCGGGGCCTACGTGATCGGTACGGCCAGCGCGGGCAAGCACGAGTTCCTGCGGGGCCTGGGCGTCGATGAGGCGATCGACTATCGGGAGACCGACTTCGCCGAGGCCGTGCGGGATGTCGATGTCGTGCTGGACACGATCGGGGGCGACTACCGGTCGCGGTCGCTCAGGACCCTTCGGCCGGGTGGACTGCTCGTGTCGATCCTGCCGTCCGGGTCGCCGGCGCTTGCCCAGGAGGCGCAGGGGCTCGGTGTGCGGGCGATCGAACTGGTCGTGGAGGCCGATCAGGCCGGGATGCGGGCGATTGCCGAGCTGGTGGCTGCGGGGCGGCTGCGCGCCGCGGTTGCCGAGGTGTTTCCGTTGGCCGAGGCCTCGAAGGCCCATGCGCTCGGGGACACCGGGCGGACCGTGGGGAAGCTTGTTCTTCAGGTTCGGTAGCACCTTGTGGGGCGCGGGTACCACAGGTGGTGTTGAGCTGCGAGCCGGTTGTGGCCGGCCGCGCAGTTCCCCGCGCCCCTTACGGGGCACTCAGGCGAATGTCAGTACCGGCTTGATCGTCTTGCCCGCGGCCATGTCCTGGACGGCCTGGCCGATGTCCTCGAACGCGTAGGTGCTGATCAGCCGGTCCAGTGGCAGTCGGCCCTCGCGGACCAGTTTGACCAGGGCCGGGATCGCGGTCTGGGTCTCCTGGTCGCCGAGGGTGAGGCCCACCAGTCGCTTGCCGCCGAGCATGCCGTTGACGTCCAGGGCTACCTCGGAACCGAACGGTGGGGCGCCGACGATCACCGCCGTACCGCGGGCGGCGAGCGCGTCCACGCCCTTGCGCAGGACGATGACGTTGCCGGTGGTCTCGACGACCCCGTCGGCCCCGGCCCCGCTCGTGATCAGCTGGACCGCGTCGACGATGTCCGCCTCGTTGGCGTTCACGGTGTGGGTGGCGCCCAACTCGCGTGCCAGTTCCAGGCGTTCGACGACCTTGTCGACGGCTATCACCGTCGTCGCGGGCGTCAGTGCCGCGGCCATCACCGCCGACAGACCGACCGCGCCGGCGCCCAGGACCACGACCGTGTCGCCCGTACGGGGCTCAAGGACGTTCCAGACCGCGCCCACGCCTGTCTGTACGCCGCAGCCCAGCGGCGCGAGGGACTCCAGCGGGATGTCCCTGTCGACCTTGACGAGGCTGCGCTCGTCCACCAACGCCCTCTCGGCGAAGGAGGACTGGCCGAAGAAGTGGCCGCCGAGCGGGGCCCCGTCACGGCTGATGGTGGCGGAGCCGTCGGCGCGGCGGCCGCCGAGGAGGTTCAGCGGCAGCCAGGCGGCGCAGTACGCCGGGTGGCCGTCGCGGCAGTTGCGGCAGGAGCCGCAGGAGGTGAAGGACAGCACGACGTGGTCGCCGGGTTCGACGCCCGTGACGTCCGGGCCGACGGCCTCGACGATCCCGGCGCCCTCGTGGCCCAGTACGCCGGGCAGCGGGAACGGCAGGCCGCCGCTCGCGACCCCGAGGTCCGTGTGACACAGGCCCGCGGCCACGATTCGGACCAGGACCTCATGGGCGCGGGGCTCGTCGAGCTCCACGTCGGCGAGGGTGAAGGGCGCTCCCCCGGACTCGACCACGGCTGCGCGAGTGGTGGTGGACATGCTGCGAACTCCCTTGGGTGAGGGTGAGTTGAAGGGGTGAGCCTGGCTGCGGGGGCACTCAGTCGAACGAGATGACGACGGACTTGACCTTGGTGTAGGAGGCGAGCGCCTCGGGCCCGTACTCGCGGCCGAAGCCGGAGGCCTTGACCCCTCCGAAGGGCACCGCGGGGTCGAGCATCGCCCAGTCGTTGACCCACACGATGCCCGCCTGGAGCCGGTCCGCGACGCGGTGCGCGCGGGCGAGGTCGGTGGTCTGCAGGCCCGAAGCCAGGCCGTACGGCGTGGAGTTGGCCAGTTCGACGGCCTCGTCCTCGGAGTCGAAGGGCTGCACGGTCAGGACCGGGCCGAAGATCTCCTCCTGGACCACACGGGAGTCGTTCGACAGGCCCGCGATGACCGTGGGTTTGTAGTAGAAGCCGCCGTTCAGGTCCAGGCGCTCGCCGCCGCACACGATCCGACCGCCCTCCTTGCGGGCCAGCTCGACGTACTCCTCGACCTTCTTCAGGTGCCGCTCCCCCGCCATGGGCCCGACGACGGTCTCGGGCTCCCGGGGGTCGCCGACCGGGACGCCGGGGACGGCGTCGGCGAGGATGCCGACCACGGTGTTGTAGAGGGGGCGTGCGACGAGCAGGCGCGGGCCGCCCATGCAGAACTGGCCGGTGTTGAAGACGAAGCCCTTGATGACCGCGCCGATGGCCTTCTCGACGTCGGCGTCCTCGAAGACGATGTGCGCCGCGTTGCCGCCGAGTTCCATGGTGACCGACTTCAGGCCCTCGCCGGCGACGCTCGCCGCGTGCCTGCCGACCGCGGTCGACCCGGTGAAGGCGATCTTGTCGACGCCGGGGTTGCGCAGGAGCGCCTCGCCCGCGATCGGTCCCGTGCCGGTGACGACGTTGTAGACACCGTCCGGGACGCCCGCCTCCTGGAGCAGACCGGCCATGTAGAGGGCGCTGAGCGGGGTCTCCTCGGCCGGCTTGTGCACGACCGTGTTTCCGGCCGCGAGCGCCGGGGCGATCTTCGATCCCGCGAGGATCAGCGGGAAGTTGAAGGGCGTGATCGCGGCGACGACACCGATCGGGCCGGGCTTGGTGTAGGCGAGGCCGTTGAGCGGGGTGTCCCGGGTCGCCCCGTCCAGGGTCCAGGCGAGGGAGGCGTAGTACTCGTAGTCGTTGGCCGCGTTCGTCACGTCGACCGCGTGGCACAGCGTGATCGGCTTGCCGACGTCCTGGCTCTCCAGGGCCGCGATCTCGTCCGCGTTCTCCCGGATCAGTTCGGCGACGCGGTGCAGCACCCGGCCGCGCTCACGACCGCTCATCGTGGCCCACGGTCCGCGGTCGAACGCCTTCCGCGCGGCGCGTACGGCCGTGTCGACATCGGTGGCGGAGGCCTCCGCGACCGTCGTGACCACCTGGCCGGTGGACGGATCGAACACGTCCGTACGCGCTCCGTCGGCCGCCTCGCGCCACTGTCCACCGATGAACAGCTGCCCGGGCCCGCTCTCGAAGGTGGTCGTCATTGCCCACTCCTCAGCCTCGATCGCCAAGATTTCAACCAACAGGATTCCTGTTGGTTCGCAGTCTCTTTACAGACAGGTTTCCTGTCAATGCCCTACGCTGAACGCATGGTCGTCACCAAGGCACCCCCGTCGCTGCTGTACATGGTCAAGCAGGTGGAACTCGTCGTACGGTCCCGCCTCGACGAGTTGCTGAAGCCCACGGGGATCACCGCACTGCAGTACACCTCGCTCACCGTCCTGGAGCGGCACGACGGCCTGTCCGCGGCGCAGCTCGCCCGCGACTCGTTCGTGACCGCACAGTCCGTGGCCGATGTGATCCGGTCCCTGGAGACCCGCGGCCTGGTACGGCGCGAGCGCAATCACCGCAACCGCCGCGAGCTGCTGATTCTCCTCACCGAGTCTGGCCGCGATGTGCTCGCTCGGCACGCCGAGCCGGTGCGGGAGCTGGAGGAGCGCATGGTCCGGGATCTCACGGCGCACCAGACGGACCAGTTCAGGCAGGCGCTGTCGAAGGCGTGGCAGTCGCTGTCCTGAAACTGGCGGGCGACACGTCCTTTAAATCGAAGACATATGTCAATCGAACATGCTGAAATTCACCCCATCGAGGGTAACTTGCTGAGTGGGGAACGGTTGGGCGGCCGCCAGCCGCACACGGCCGCGTCTACGCTCACGGAACGACGTCACCCTGGCCCCCGGTGACCTTGTTGGAGGTGATGTCGTCGTGCGCAACGAGTCCGCGCCGTTCACTCCTCATCTGCGTGTCCACCAGGACCGCGGGCACACCGTGCTGGAGTTCCACGGAGAGATCGACATCATCGCGGCGCTGGACATCGTCCCGGCTCTGGACGCGGCCACGGGGCACCCGGCCGCGCGGGTCGTGCTCGACCTGCGGCACATCGAGTTCTTCGACTGCTCGGGCCTGCGCCTGCTGTACCGGGCCCGGCGCCGGGTCCTCGCCCAGGGCGGACGGCTGTACCTGGTCTGCACCCACCCGCTGACCCTGCGCATCCTCCACGTGACCGGGCTCGACGACGTGCTGCCTCCGCTGTCGAGCATGGACGAGGCCCTCGGCCAGCCCGAGGCAGCCTCGGAGTCCTTATGACCGGGCTCCTCAGCAGCGGCCGGCGTGCAGCACCTCGCGGTCCCACAGATGACGCGGCTGCGTGTGCAGCTGCCAGTAGTGCTCGGCGATGTCGTCGGGGTCGAAATCGGTGCCGAGAGCGACCGGGCCGTCCACGGTGACGCTCGCCACGTGCACTCCGGAGGGGCCGTACTGCTGATCGAGCAGCGCGACCAGGGTGCGGACGCCCGCCTTGCCCAGGGAGAGGCTCACGTACCGCGGCTCGGGTTCGGGCATGCCGCCCGTGACAAGGAACGTTCCACTGCCGCGCGCCGCCATCGCGGGCGCGAGGCGTGCCGCGGCGTTGAGCGCGCCGACCACATTGACCGCCCACGCCTCCATGTGTTCGCGTACCGAGAACTCACCCAGCTCGTCCGCGCGGACGAGCGCGGCGTTGTAGACGGCCACCTCCGGTACGCCGTGCTCGTCGATGGCCTGGTCGAGGGCCGCGTCCAACTCGGCCCGGTCGGTGCAGTCGGCCTGCAGCGTGACGATCGGAACGCCATGAGAAGCGCCGAGAGGTGCGCCGAGGGAAGCGACCTCGCCCGCCACGGCGCGCAGCGTCTGCCCGCCCCTGGCGATCAGCGTGATCGGCAGACCCTTCCTGGCGAACCGACGGGCGACAGCCTGCCCGATCCCCGGTCCCGCACCAATGATCACTGCACCTGACATGGCCGGGCTCCCCTGCTTCACGATCAGCGATATGTGAAGGTCAAGGAGAAGGCCGGATGCGAATCGGCGACCTCGCTCACGAAACCGGGGTGAGCAGGAGGCTGTTGCGCTACTACGAGGAGCAAGGCCTCCGGCCGGTCCGGTTGGGCAACGGCTACCGCGAGTACGTCGAGACGGACGTCGCAGCGGTGCACCACATCCGAGCCATGCTCGCCGCCGGGCTCTCCACCTCGGTCATCGCCAAGCTCGTGCACTGCGTGCGCGACAAGGACGAACTGAGCGTGCCGTCCGGCTGCCCCACCTTCATCGGTGAGTTGCGGCGCGAACGCACCCGCATCACCGAGGCGATCAGCCAACTCGAGAGCTCCCGGCGCATACTGGACGCCGTTCTCGACACGGCCCCCCTGGACGGGGAAGATCCGCCACACGAGTCTGCCCTCAAAAGACCAGGTCAGTCGCGTGCCCCGGCATGAGCGCGCCCCTTGAGGCCCACGCTCGAACACGCCTCGGCCGGAGGCACTCCGGCCAGGAACCGGGCAGTTCCGCGAGGGCTCCTCAGTGATGAGCCTCAGTGATGAAGCCCTACTTCAATGCCGACTTCAGCGCGGAAGCAGGGGACCCTGAGTCCGTGGAGGGCATCTTCCAGCGGAATGCGACGTCGTCGCCATCGACGTAGACGAGGGTGCCGCCCTTCTCGGCGGCGGTGATATCGAAGACAACAGAGTCGGCCTGGTAGGTCTTGGGCGAGATATCTGGACCACTCTCGCTGAATCCGACGGGAGCGATCCTTCCCGCCCCCTCGCTGTTCCCCGCCTTGACGGTCTTCCCGTCGGACGCCTTCCACCGAAAGCCACCCTGGCGGGCCGTGGTCGTCACCGGGGTCTTGGACCGATTTTCGGCTTCGAACCTGACGACCGCGAAGAGACCGTGCTCCGGCCGTTCAGTGCCGGCCTTGTCGACGTAGACGACGGCATCCGGGGTGATCTGCGCGGTGCCCTTACCACCGGCACCAGCCGTGTCGGCGCTCTGCCCGAAAGTGAGCGCGGTGCGCGGACTCGGCTGCGGATCGCTCCTGTCGTCATTGCCGGAACAGCCAGTGAGACTCAGACAGCAGGCTGCTGCGAGCGCGGATGCGCTGATGATGTGGCGCATGATCCCCCCGGATAAAAGCAGATGCAGTATGCAAAGTCTGCGTCACGCCTGCAAGGCGGACGGATCATCTTTGCCCTGCCGCAACGAATGGCGCGCCCCTCGGGAGATCCTCCGGCGACCGTGCCCACGCCCATACCGACGCCCTGGGGCCCGACTCCTGCAGGTCATCAGCACCGAGGCGGCCAACGGAACAGGATGAGCGACATGACGTACGAGCACACCTCCTTGGGCAGTTGGGATCCCGCGCCCCTTGCCGAAGTCGCCGACCGGTTCCGGGATGTGAGGAATCCCTGGTGGGTCGCGGGCGGCTTCGCGATTGAACTCGCGGTGGGCCATCGCAGCCGAGATCACGGCGACGTCGATGTCCTGCTCCTGCGACGCGACCAACTCACCGTCCAACAAGCCCTGCCGGACTGGGAATGGTGGGCCGCCGATCCGCCCGGAAGCCTTCGTCCATGGGTGTCCGACGAGGTTCTCCTGAGAGCGTGCACGACATCTGGTGCCGGCCGGGGCCAGGCGAACCCTGGCGGATCCAGATCATGCTCGACGAATCCCATGGCCAGGAGTGGGTGTCACGCCGTGATCCGCGAGTGCGTCGCCCGCTCGACAAGCTGGGCCTGATCTCCACCGACGGTATCCCCTACCTCGCACCGGAGGTGCAACTCTTCTACAAGGCCAAGGAGCCCCGGCCCAAGGACGAAACAGACCTTGCCGCAGCCCTGCCCGTACTCACCGACGATCAGCGACAGTGGCTCGTCCACGCCATCACCCAGGCCTACGGAGCACATCCGTGGGTCAGCCGACTACTGCGTTGATGCCGGCGACGGGACTGGTGACATACCCGGAATCCGTCCTGGCGCAATGCCAGTGTTTCGGAAGAGGCCACGATCTCGTGGGACGCGGCATGCTCACCGGGACCGTTGTTCGGCCGTCGCATGGTCCGGATCGGCCACGCCGAGGCGAAGAAACTCCTGGCCCGCGACAACGACCCCGCCCGGCCGGTTCCCGACATCACCTTCGAGAAGCACCACACGCTGCGCGCCGGCGGGGACCGCATCGAGCCGGGCTGGGCCCCTTCGAAGTTCCAACCTCAACGAGGACGTTCCCGGAACCATCGCCGCCGCCGACGTCTACACGGCCGGCACGACGTTCATGATCCTCGAATCACTCCGCCTCGGCGTGGACTCGCAGGTCCACCCCTGATCGCCCAGCCGTGCCGTCTCGGTGATCCCCCCGGATACGCACGGCTCGTCGAGTTCGCGCTGAGCGAGTTCGGGCAGACCACACCATTGGAGCCCGGGCCGCGCCCGGTTCGGCCCCGTCCTTCTGGCCGACCGCCTGGGCCTCGTCGTCAGCGCTCTGAAGGGATGACGGCGCTCCTTGGGCGGCCCGCGAGCCAGGCGGCGATCCGTTCCTTGAACTCGCGGTTGGCGTAGGGACTGTCGTGAAGCGAGATCCACTCCAGGTGCCGAAGGATGTTCTCCGAGCGGTCCGGGTGGCGTACCGCGAGCACGTCGACGCCGGTCTCGCCCGTCGAGGCATGGACGTACACGCTGGTGTCGAGGGCCATCATGGCGAAGCCCGGGTGGCCCCCGTGCACGCCGAGGAACGCCGATGCCGCGCCCCGGCCCATGATGTCCCAGCGCTCCAGGAGTTGGACCCGGGTCCAGACCGCAGGCGCGGCGTGACCGCCGCCGTGCAGGTTCCGCAGGGCGGCCCGGTGCGTCCGGGTGCCCTGTGGAAGCTGGACGAGGAACTCGCGCCGGTGGTCGAGAAGGCCCGACGAGACGGCGAGGTCGTACCAGTCCGCATTGAGTCGCTCGACGAGCCGCGGGGTGTCGTACCGGTGGGAGAAACCGCCGGTCACGTCCTCGGTGCCGTGTCCGAGGACGAACGGCATCGTGCCGTCGGGCACAGCGTTCGGGATCACCTCCAGGCCGGCCCGCCACAGCGGCCCGTACACCTTGCGCTCACGCTCCCGGACGCCCATCGATCACTGTTCTACCAGGGCCGACGCGCCAGAAAGCCCCCGGCCCGTCGCCTGCCCCCCTCGCCGACCTCCTGTCCCAACGGGCCAAGCCCCCGCATCAGTGCCCCGGTTGGGCTTGCTGCGCCTGGGGCTGGGCCAGTGGGTCGTTCACCTCACCCGGTTCGGCCCACGACGAGCTGGCAGAAGATCGGCTCGCCGCTCGTCGTCACCCGGTGCTGGAACCGAGTTCGTTCCAGCACGGTGAGACGTCAGTCGGCCACCAACTGGTAGCAGTCGAAGCGCTTGATCTTGCCCTCCACCAGCTCGAACACGTCGCAGCAGCGGCGTCCATCCGGTTCCCGGTCGGCTCGAGCGTGCCGAGGACCGCCCAAAGGCAGGGCCCCACAGTCACCTCAGCCGGAGCGTGTCCTTCGCGTCCCGATGAGGCAGGGAACGACGGGGTTGGCGGAAGACACCTTGTGTGGCTGTCCGTTGCTCGTGGTGCGCCTCGGGCAACAGCCCTCGCACCGGGAAGTCACCGAGTCCTTACGCAGTCGACCATTCGGTCAACACGCCTGTCTGGCCAGGGATTTGGGGGGCACTAGGAAGGAGGAAGGAGGGCGGCCACATGACGACGTCCCTGAAGCGCATGCCCGGATGGGCCAAGATCCTGAGCGCGGTCGTGCTGGTTCTGGTGATACTCGGTGCCGGACTGCAGCTGAGCCTGCTGCCCGGTCTGCGTGACGTGTTCCGCGAGGAAACCCACGACCGGACAGGACCCACACTCCTCAAGTCCATTCAGGACATGAGCCGTTACGACGCCGCCTCGGGCAACTTCCAGGTGGTGGTGGATCTGGAGAAGGACACCAAGTACCTGCCGGACGCGGTCCGCGGCACCCGCACCCTGTACGTGGGCGCGGGCACCGTGGACGCCTACGTCGACCTCGGAAAGATCCGCGACGAGGATGTGAAGGTCAACAAGGACCGCACATCGGCCACGCTCAGGCTCCCCCACGCAGCCCTGGGCAAGCCCGCACTCGACCCCGACCAGTCCTACGCCGTCTCCAAGCAGCGCGGTCTCCTCGACCGGCTCGGCGACGTCTTCTCGGACAACCCGAACGACGAGCGGGCCGTCCAGCGGCTCGCCGCCCGCCACATCGGTGACGCCGCGAAGAAGACCGAACTGACCGCCCGCGCCGAGGAGAACACCACCGGCATGCTCAAGGGGCTGCTGGGCTCGCTTGGTTTCAAGGAAGTGAAGGTGACGTACGGGTCATGAGCCTCGGCCCATGACTCCGGCCCGTGACCTCGGCCCGCGCACGCCTGTCGACGCCACCGTCGCCCTCCGGCCCGAACACACCGATCGCTCCGGCAGCACAAAGGAATGCCGGGGCGATCGGCGGCTCGGACCCGGCGCACATGTCGTCGGCATCTTCGACCCCTTCGGGGGTACTCGCCTGTCCTCGGACGACAGTTGAAAACTGGAGGGTTGAATGGCCCGCGCAGTGTCACGCCCGCGCATCGCACTACGCCTTCGCTCCACATCTCATTCCGGCGCCAAGAAAGCCAGCCCTCGCACCAAGAAGTCGCGCTCCCCCGGCACCAAGTCCGACCCCCGCCCGTCGACGGCTGCGGGCGAACGACGGCCGCTTCCCTTTGTCGTACGGTTCCTGGTCATGCTCATCGCCTTCGCGGCGATGGTGGCCTTCGCCGCCGCGCTGGCCCAGATCACGTTGCAGCCGTCGCCGGCCTCCGAGGCCCTGACGCACAGCAACCTGCATCCGGGCCGTTCCCTGCGCGCCTATCTGGACCAGCCCGAACTGCGTGACGCCTTCAAGCAGATCGGCGGCAACCTCGTCCTCGGCATCCCCTTCGGGGTGCTGCTGCCCGTCCTGGTCCCCAAGGCGCGCGGGATCCTGCGAGTGCTCCTCCTTACGGCGGCCGTGATGATGATGGTCGAGCTGGTGCAGGGGGCGGTGATCACCGGGCGCGCCTTCGACGTCGACGACGTCATCCTCAACACCAGCGGGGCGCTCTTCGGTTACCTGCTCCTCGGCCGGCGGCTGAACCGTGCGGTGCATCCGCGCAAGCGCCGCCGCAAGAACTCGGAGGCGTGAAGGCCTCAAGTCTTGAAGGTGTGAACGCGCGGAGCCCGGTGCGAGGCGGCACGGGAGAGCTTGAAGGCGTGAAGTCGTGAGGGTGGGCGTCAAGTTGTGAAGGAATGGTACGTACCAAAGTCTTGACGTCCCCTTACCTCACCTCTTAAATCAAGAGTCGAAGCGCGCACCCCCCACCTCAGTCGGCACCCATCCCCCACAGGGATCGCCGTACGGAAGGGAGAGTCGTGGACTCGCCACGCCTGCTCCGCAGATGCCTCCTCGCCACCCTGTCCGCCGTACTCCTCGCATCCGCCGCGGTTCTGCCCGCGCACGCGGATGCGGGGCGGGCCGCCGCCGGACAGGCGGCCCCCGAGCCGAAGGCCGCCGCGGCCGTGACGTTCTCGGACACCTTCGACGGCGCCGCCGGTTCGGCCGTCAACTCCTCGAAATGGCAGATCGAGACCGGCGACAACGTCAACAACCACGAACGGCAGTACTACACGTCCGGCGCCAGCAACGCGGCCCTGGACGGCCAGGGCCACCTGGTGATCACAGCTCGCCGCGAGAACCCGAACAACTACCAGTGCTGGTACGGGCGTTGTGAGTACACCTCGGCCCGCCTCAACACGGCGGGCAAGTTCACGACGACGTACGGCCGGGTCGAGGCCAGGCTGAAGGTGCCGCGCGGGCAGGGCATGTGGCCCGCCTTCTGGATGCTCGGCAACGACATCGGACAGGTCGGCTGGCCCAACTCGGGCGAGATCGACATCATGGAGAACGTCGGCTTCGAGCCCTCGACGATCCATGGCACCCTGCACGGCCCCGGCTACTCCGGCTCGGGCGGCATCGGCGCCGCCTACTCACTCCCGGGCGGGCAGGCTTTCGCCGACGCCTTCCACACCTTCGCCATCGACTGGAGCCCCGACGCGGTCACCTGGTCCGTGGACGGCAATGTCTACCAGCGGCGCACCCCTGCCGATCTGGGCGGCAGGCAGTGGGTGTTCAACAAGCCGTTCTTCCTGATCCTCAACCTCGCGGTGGGCGGCTACTGGCCGGGCGACCCGGACGGCTCGACCCAGTTCCCCCAGCAACTCGTCGTGGACGAGGTGAAGGTGACGACGAGCGACGGCTCCGGTGGCGGTGCGCCCATCAGGGGGCTCGCGGGCAAGTGCGTCGACGTGGCGGGCGCGAGTTCCGCCAACGGCACGCCCGTTCAGCTCTACGACTGCAACAGCTCCGCCGCCCAGCAGTGGACCGTGGCCTCCGACGGCTCGATCCGGGCGCTGGGCAAGTGCCTGGACGTCACGGGCAACGGCACGGCGGACGGTTCGACCGTGCAGCTCTGGGACTGCGGGAGCGGGGCCAATCAACGCTGGGTGGTCAGCGCGGCCGGCGACATCGTGAACCCACAGGCCAACAAGTGCCTGGACGTGACGGGCAACAACTCCGCCAACGGCACACGGCTCCAGATCTGGACGTGCTCGGGCGGAGCCAACCAGAAGTGGACCGTGGGCTGACCGGACGGAACAGCTGACCGACGCGGGAGCACTACCCGCCGACGCGAGAGCACTACCCGCAGGTGCGGGCGTACGGCCGACAGACGAGGGGAGTCGGCCGTACGCCCGCACCGGCTTGTCACTCGGTCGCCTCGCAGTCGGTGTCCTGCAGCTGGATCGGCCGCGTGGCGTCCAGGCCGACATACGCCGTGAAGGTCGCCGTGTCCTGACCCTGCTCGCCCCAGTGCGTGGTCACCGTGGCGTAGCCGACGCCCGCGGACTGGGCCGTGCTGACCGGGCCGATGTCGATGGACCGCGGCTCGTTCTGCGCGCAGAGCAGGACGTCGACGCCCTCGCTCTGCGCGACCTTCTCCTTCAGGTGCTCGGAGATGCCGTACTTCCGGGCGAAGTCGCCGGGCCCGTGGTCGCCGTAGAAGTCCCCGAGGAAGGTGTGGATCTCCTCGGCGGTGTACCGGTCGTTCGGGTCCGCGGCGGGTGCGGCGGAGGCCGGAGCGGTGGAAGCGAGTCCGAGACCGAGGACGGCCGCGCAGCCGAGGGCGAGAGCGACGCGCCTGGTCGGGCGCGTGACGGTGCGGAACATGTGAGTACCCCGTTTTTTCCTTGCTGTGCCCATGAGTTGGGCTGGTCACAGGAGCAGACCCGCCGCCCCAGGCGGGCGTTGTGCTCTCCTCCGTCGCTGTTGCCGTTCCCGGACATCTGCCGCACATTCGTCACGCACTCCCTCGTGCGCCCCGTTCGTCATACGCCCCGTCAGTCACGTGGCACGCCCGATCGCTCGGGCGTGCCACTCCCCTCCTGAAGTCACCCGCCGGGCGCGCGGCCGGCGGCTGTCAGCAGTTCATGGCCCACGTGTGCGAGTCGCCGCGGTCGTTGGCCACGCCGTTGTAACCGACCTCCTGTCCGGGTGAGAGACAGATCGTCATGTCGCCGCCCTGCCCGGAGTTCTCGTACACCCGGACGTGGTCCTTGATTCCGGGTCCTGAGATGCCGTGGTTGGCCCAGGAGGAGTCGGTGTCGGCGATCCAGCTCTCCCACCAGCCGTCGTCGCCCGACCAGTTGGCCCGCTGACCGCCGAAGTTCGCGTTCTCCCAGACGCAGAACTCTCCGCTCGGACAGCTGGCGGCGCCGGCGGGCGAGGCCAGGGCCAGACCGCCGCTCAGGGCGAGGACGGCCGCGGCGGCGGAGACGGCGAAGCGCTTGATGATCACGAAGGGGTACTGCCTTTCTCTCGGTTCTCCGGAACGGTCCGCTCGGCGTACAGATCCGCCGCGCGGTGCAGTGCGCGGGTGCGCAGCTGCCGGTAGGTGGTCAACTGGTCGCGCCGCTCGGCGCGGACCTGGTCCAGCAGGGCCGGTTCCAACCGGGCGCGCACCGCGCCGAGGCCGCTCTCGCGGTCGCAGCGCGCGGCGACGGCCGGGTCGGGCCGCTCGGGCCTCGGTCCGTGGTCCGGTGTGACGCAGTGGACCCAACGGCCGTGCGCCGCCCGGTGGTCGGGGTCGCCCTTCAGCCGCAGCCCGGCCTCGGCGCGGAGGTTGTTCACGACGACCTGGGCGCGGAACCAGCGTCGCTCGTCCCCGTACAGCTCGCGCTGCGCGGCGGCGAGGCAGCCGTCGGTGTGTGCCTTGACGGTGTATCCGGTGGCGAGGGTGATGGACAGTTCGGTACGGCCGCGGCCGAAGAGGGCGCCCTGCAGCCGCCGGTCCGCGACGTCATCGGTTCCGTCTTCCGGCCGTTCGCCGACGGCTCCTTTCAAGGACAGCCCCCGCCGGGCCAGGCACCGTTCGACGAGAATCTGCTGAGCCGCCTTGATGAGGTCGTCCCGCTCCCGCTCGGTCCTGGGCAGCGCAGGCGCGTCCCGTCCGGCGCCGGTCTGCGTGGCGCACCCGCTCAGTGCCAGCAACGCCAGCAGCGCCAATACGACCGGGGCAGCGGCGCCGAGCGCACGCAGCAGTCGCACGGCTCAGCCGACCTCGCAGCCCATCGTGGTGTCGGACACCCCGTCGAGCCGGGCGCCCCAGGGCCAGTTGTCGGCCAGGTCGTGCGCCCGGATCAGCCGGTGGTAACAGGTGTCACGGGCCCAGTCGATGGCGTACACGGCGGTGTTCGCGTCCGAGCGGAACGAGGCCGCCTTGTCGTGCAGGGACTCCGGTACGTCCGTATAGCCCGGTGGTCTGTAGCACCAGGACGTGCCGTGCTGTCCGGCCCCGGTCCAGAAGCACACGGAGCCCGCGGCGGGTGCCGTCGGCGCGGCCGTCGTGACGGGAGCGGCGCCCAGGACGGTGACGGCGGCGAGCAGGGCCGCGGGCAGGGCGAGGCGACGGAACATGACGACTCCAGTCGTACGAGGGAGGGATATGCGCAGGGCAACCTGGCCGGATCGTGATCACGGTGACCGCCAAGATCAAAGTGCCCTCGTGGGAGCGGGCCCATGCGCGGCAGCGCTCGCCTCCCGGTGCATTCCGATGCGCGAAGCCGTCCCGCCCGCGACGGCTCACCACGGCGCGAAAACCCAGGTCCGCGCGCTCCCGAGCACATTCACCCGAACAGCGGGCGAGAACCATGACGCGCCCCCATAGGGGCGCGGGGAACTGCGCGACCAACCCCCACCGGCCCGCGGTGTACCCACTCCCTTCAGCGGAGCCCTACCGAAGATGCCAGGTGAGCTTGTCTCCACCGACCCACCGCACCACCGCGGGGTCATCGGCGTCATGCACCGGAATCCCGTACGCCGCGGCGGCCATCAGGACGTCCGTGAAGCTCCTGGCCTCGCCGATGACAGCGCCGTCGATCTCCACGATGCGGAAGGGCGGATCGCCGGGCTGGACGCCCAGGACCGTGATCCGCGGGTGCGAGATGTGGGGGCTTGCGATTTCAGTCATGATCCCACCGGTTCCACACGCGTGCCGCCGATAAGCCTGCCCGGGCGGCACTGTCGGTCGTCGTGGCACTCGGCGGCGCCGGCCTGGCCGGCGTCCGTACGAGGTCGCAGTTCATGGTGGCACAAGGCGACCCTGTCGGCTGCCGTGCGGGCGGCGGCGGGCTGCGCCAGGCTGGACGTATGGACCCGGCCGAGGCCCTGGACCGGATCGCGTTCCTGCTGGAGCGGTCCCTGGCCCCCACCTATCGCGTACAGGCGTTCCGCACGGCGGAGGGCGTCGTCACGGGGCTGCCCGCCGACGAGGTGGCCCGGCGGTCCGCCGAGGGGTCGCTGGAGTCACTGAAGGGCATCGGGCCGAAGACCGCGCAGGTGGTGCGCGAGGCGCTGGCCGGACAGGCACCGGGCTATCTGGAGAAGCTGGAACAGGAGGCCGCGGGGCCTCTCGTCCAGGGCGGTGAGGAGCTGCGGGCGCTGCTGCGCGGCGACTGCCATCTGCACTCGGACTGGTCCGACGGCGGCAGCCCCATCGAGGAGATGGGCCGTACAGCGGCGCGGCTCGGGCACGAGTGGGCGGTGCTCACCGACCACTCCCCGCGGCTCACGGTGGCGCGCGGGCTGTCCCCCGAGCGGCTGCGGGAACAGCTCGCCCTCGTCGCGGAACTCAATGAGCGCTGGGCTCCCTTCCGGCTGCTCACCGGTATCGAGTGCGACATCCTCGACGACGGGTCCCTCGACCAGGAGCCCGAGTTGCTGGACCGGCTCGATCTCGTTGTCGTGTCCGTGCACTCCAAGCTGCGGATGAACGCGGCCGCGATGACGCGCCGGATGGTCGCCGCCGTACGCGATCCGCACTCCGACGTACTGGGGCACTGCACGGGGCGGCTGGTCACCGGGCGCGGGCGGCCCGAGTCGGAGTTCGACGCGGACGAGGTCTTCGCCGCCTGTGCCGAGACGGGAACGGCGGTCGAGATCAACAGCCGCCCGGAGCGGCTGGACCCACCGCGCCGGCTGCTGCGCCGGGCGGTCGAGGCGGGTGTGCTGTTCTCCGTGGACACCGACGCCCACGCGCCCGGGCAGCTCGACTGGCAGCCGTACGGATGCGCGCGGGCCGAGGAGTGCGGGGTGCCTCCGGAGCGCGTGGTCAATACCTGGACCGCGGAGGAGCTGCTGGCGTGGACAGGGCGTCGTGAAACCCCGTCGTGACACACGTCACGGGAAACGCCGTGTGGACCTGGGAACACTCGCCGGTAGTTCCCCGTTGAATCAGCTGTGGGTGCGGATGGGACAGTGTCCCCGGGCCTCACCTTCCGCCCACAGGGAAGATCGTTCGGCTGAAGCCCTGTGGAGCACTCCGCCGAGAGGCGACCGCCATCCGTGGCCACCCACAGACGGCCCCGACCGTGATTCCCCCGTCCGGTCGGGGCCTTTCCCGTTCTCCGCGCGCCACGCCGGGCCCGGCTTGACTTCGAGGGCGCTTCAATTCGTAGCGTCGGCCGTATGACCACTGCACAGCACAAGATCGGTTCGGGATTCGGCCCCAGGAGCAGCGCGGACGACGTGCTCGACGGCATCGACCTCACGGGGAAGCTGGCGATCGTCACCGGCGGCTACTCGGGGCTCGGCCTGGAGACGACCCGCGCGCTCACCAGGGCCGGTGCCCGGGTCGTCGTCCCGGCGCGGCGCAGGCCGGTCGCCGAGGAGGCGGTCGCCGCCCTCGACGGTGTCGAGGTGGACGAGCTCGACCTCGGCGACCTGGACAGCGTCCGTGCCTTCGCCGAGAGGTTCCTCGCCTCGGACCGCACCATCGACATCCTCATCGACAACGCCGGGATCATGGCCTGCCCGGAGACCCGCGTCGGCCCCGGCTGGGAAGCCCAGTTCGCGACCAACCACCTGGGCCACTTCGCCCTCGTCAACCGGCTCTGGCCGGCGCTCGCCCCGGGCGGTGCCCGCGTCGTCTCCGTCTCCTCGGCCGGCCACCACTACTCCGACATCCGCTGGGACGACCCGCACTGGCGGCAGGGCTACGACAAGTGGCAGGCGTACGGACAGGCGAAGACCGCCAACGTCCTGTTCGCCGTACAGCTCGACGCCCTCGGCAAGGACTCCGGCGTACGGGCCTTCTCGCTGCACCCGGGCGGCATCCTCACCCCGCTCCAGCGGCACCTCCCCAAGGAGGAGATGGTCGAGCGCGGCTGGATCGACGAGAACGGCACCCCGCTGAACCCGGCCGGCTTCAAGACCCCCGAACAGGGCGCGGCCACCCAGGTGTGGGCGGCGACCTCGCCCCAGTTGTCCGGCATGGGCGGCGTCTACTGCGAGGACTGCGACATCTCCGACCCCGCCCCGGCCGACGGCGAACGCATCGGCGTACGCGACTACGCCGTCGACCCGGCGTCAGCGGCCCGCCTGTGGACACTCTCCGCGGAACTCACCGGCGTGAACGCCTTCGCCTGAGGACCTGACCCCGGCTGCGCGGTCGGGTCACCGTCCGGCTCTCATACACCGCCCCGAGAGGGGCGCGGGGAACTGCGCGACCAGCCCCCGCCGACCCGCAGACACCAAACGGCACCCCGGCGGAGCCGTTCCGTGCCCGCCTCGTCCGCGTCGGGGATGTCGGTGTCCGGCTCCGCCGCGCGGGCGCGACCGGCCATGGACGACCATCGGCGCGCCGGGCGCGAATGGCCCGGCCGACGTACAGGCTCAGGCCGGGGACTCCTCCGCCCCCGGGTGTTCGGGGTGCACCGTGCTGCTGGAGGCCTCGTCGCCGCGCCGACGCGTGCCCGCCTCGTCGGTGTCGGGGATGTCGGTGTGCCGCTCCGGCGCGTCCTCGTCGGAGCCCTCGTTCCGCGTGGGGTCGGCGGGCGTGACGTCCCAGCGGTCCCCGCCCTCCTGGGCCTGTTGGTCGGGCATGTCCCGGGGGACGGGACCCGCGTCCTCCTCGGGCCTCTTCGTCCGGTCGTCGCTCACGGCGCGCTCCCCTCCTCGTCGGTGTGACTCCTGGCCGCGCGGAACTCCTCGTCGGACGGAATTCGTCGTCGGGCGGAAATCCGCCGGACCTCCGCGTCGGCCCTGGTGCGGGTACCTGCCGACGCGACCGGTGAAACCCCCGGAAGGCGTCAATGCGGAGCGCGTTCCTCCATGGCCGCGCGCCAGGCCGGGAGCTGGTTGTCGCCCGGTTCGGGGCCCGGGCGTCGTCCGCCGTGCGCGAAGAAGTCGGCGAGCGGGAGGATCGCCGCGCCGACCGTGACCGCGTCGGGGCCGAGGGCGCCGAGCTCGATGGTGACCCGCTCGGCGGGATGACGGAGTGCGTACGAGGCCGCGTGTTCGCGGACGGCGGGCAGGAAGCGGGAGCCGAGCTGGAGTCCGGCCCAGCCGCCGATGAGGATGCGCTCGGGCTGGAAGAGGTTGATGAGGTCGGAGAGGCCCGCGCCCAGGTACTCGGCCGTCTCCTCCAGGACGGCGAGCGCGATCGGGTCGGCCGCCGCCGAGGCGTCCGCGGGATAGGCGGCGGCGAGCATCGCGGTGAGGGCGGTCTCCTCGTCGACCCGCTTCGGCGGCTGTCCTCCCGCCTCCTCCCAGCGCTCCAGGAGGGCTTCGGCGCCCGCGTAGGCCTCCAGGCAGCCGAGCGCGCCGCACCGGCAGCGGCGCCCCCTGACCCGTACGGTCAGATGCCCCCACTCCACGGCCCGGCCGCGCTCCACGTCGTCCGTGACGAGGCTGGCGCCGACGCCGGAGCCGAAGAGGACCACGACCGCGTTGTCCGCGCCGCGTCCGGCGCCGAACCACATCTCGGCCTGGCCGAGCGTCTTGGCTCCGTTGTCGGTGAAGTACGGGACGGAGTCCGGGAGCGCGCAGGCGGTGCGGAGCAGGGACTCCAGCGGGACGGCCGGCCAGCCGATGGTCTGGCCGTGCACCACGGCGCCCTCGGCCGGAGTGCGCTCCACTATGCCGGGCACTCCGATGCCGACGCCCAGCAGCCGCTCGGGGGCGATCTCGGCAGCGGCGAGGACCTCGGTGATGCCGTCGCGGATGTGGCCGACGATGACGTCGACGTCGTAGCCCTGATGCTCCAAGGGCCGTTCCGTGCGGGCGAGTTCGGTGAGGGTGAGGTCGAACAGCTCGACGCGTACGCGGGTCTCGCCGACGTCCACGCCGATCATGTGGCCGCTGGCGGGGGCGACCCGCAGCAGAGTGCGTGGGCGGCCGCCGTCCGAATCGACGCTGCCCGCCTCCTCCACCAGACCGTCGCCGACGAGCTCGGCGACGACGTTGCTGATGGAACCGGAACTCAGTCCGGTGGCCGGACCGAGCTCGAAGCGGCTCATCGGTCCCTCGAAGTAGAGCCGCCGCAGCACGGCTGTGCGATTGCCCCGCCGCAGGTCACGCACCGTGCGCCCGTTCCGCCCCGCCATGTGGTTCCTTCCCGCCGTCCCCCGACCTGCAAGATACCCCTGCGTCATCCCTTGACGCGAGTTTCTTCCGGGTCTTAACTCACGTTCTAAATTAAGCCGTGAGGGCGTTCGAGAAGTGAACGCGGCGCCCTCGCGCATCTCCCTCCGGGAAGGGACGCCAGACGTCATGCGCAGAACCCGAGCCGCGGCCGCGAGCGCGGTCACCGTCTCCATGCTGGCCGCCGTGACCGCCTGCGGCGGTGGCTCGTCGACGGACGGCGGGTCCAACGACTCGCCGAAGACGCTCACCTACTGGGCCTCCAACCAGGGGCCGAGCATCGAGGCCGACAAGAAGATCCTCACGCCCGAGCTGAAGAAGTTCGAGAAGGACACCGGCATCAAGGTCAAGCTGGAGGTCATCCCCTGGTCCGACCTCCTCAACCGCATCCTCGCCGCGACCACTTCGGGCCAGGGCCCGGACGTGCTCAACATCGGCAACACCTGGTCGGCCTCGCTCCAGGCGACCGGCGCGCTGCTGCCCTGGGACGCCAAGAACTTCGACAAGATCGGTGGCAAGGACCGGTTCGTCGAGTCGGCGCTCGGCTCGGCGGGGGCCACCGGCTCGGATCCGGCGGCGGTGCCGCTGTACTCGATGGCGTATGCGCTCTACTACAACAAGAAGATGTTCGCGGACGCGGGGATATCCGGGCCGCCCGCAACCTGGGACGACCTGGTCGCCGACGGGAAGAAGATCTCCAAGGACGGCAAGTGGGCGCTGGCCGCCGAGGGTTCGAACCCGTCGGAGAACATCCACCACGTCTTCGTCCTCGGCAAGCAGCACGGCGCCGACTTCTTCGACGCCGACGGGAAGCCCGACTTCACCTCCGACGGGGCCGTCGCGGCGGTCAAGCAGTACGTCGATCTGATGGCCAAGGACAAGGTCGTCGCGCCCGGAAACGCCGAGTACGCGCAGAACCAGTCGCTGCAGGACTTCGCCAAGGACAAGACGGCGATGGTGCTGTGGCAGACCGCCGCGACCACGCTAGAGGCGCACGGCATGAGCGACGACGAGTGGGGTGTCGCACCGGTGCCGGTCCAGTCCGGCAGCCCGGGGGCGGACACCGCCGTCAACTCGATGGTGGCGGGCATCAACCTGGCCGTCTTCAAGAACACCGACAACATCGACGGCGCCCTGAAGTTCGTGAAGTTCATGACGAGCGACGCCGAACAGAAGACGCTCAACAAGACGTACGGGTCCATCCCCCCGGTCACGGCGGCCCAGGAGGACCCCGCGTTCAGCACGCCCGCGCTGAAGGTGATCAGAGACACGCTCGCCAAGAGCGCGGCCCCGCTGCCCCAGGTGCCCAACGAGTCGCAGTTCGAGACGGCGGTCGGCACGGCCGTGAAGGAACTGTTCGCGGACGCGGCGGCCGGACGACCGGTCACGACCGCCTCGGTCAAGGAGAAGCTCTCCGAGGCTCAGCAGCAGATGCCGAAGAAGTGAGCGTTCGATGACCGTGACCGCTCAACCCGCGGTCGGGGAGGAGGCGTTGCCCGGTGCGACAGGGCCCACCCCGCGCCGCCGCACCGGGCGAGTACGCCGTATCGCCCTGCCGTACCTGCTCCTCCTGCCCGCCCTGCTGCTCGAACTCCTCGTCCATCTGGTGCCGATGGTCATCGGCATCGTGATGAGCTTCAAGGAGCTCACGCAGTTCTACATCCGCGACTGGGGCGCCGCGCCCTGGGCGGGGTTCGACAACTACAGCCTGTCCGTGGACTTCGACGCGCCCGTCGGCGAGGCGCTGCTCCACTCCTTCTTCGTCACCTGTGCCTTCACCGTGCTGTCCGTCGGCCTGTGCTGGCTGCTCGGCACGGTGGCCGCGGTCTACATGCAGGAGACGTTCCGCGGCCGCGGCTTCCTGCGCGCGGTCTTCCTCATCCCGTACGCGCTTCCGGTGTACGCGGCCGTCATCACCTGGGCGTTCATGTTCCAGCGCGACAACGGCCTGGTGAACCACGTGCTGCACGACCAACTGGGCCTCACCGACAGCCCGTCCTTCTGGCTGATCGGCGACAACAGCTTCGTCGCACTGCTCGTCGTGTCGGTGTGGAAGGGCTGGCCGTTCGCCTTCCTCATCGTGATGGCGGGCCTGCAGAACATCCCCAAGGAACTGTACGAGGCCGCGGCGATCGACGGGGCCGGCATGGTCCAGCAGATCCGCCGCATCACGCTGCCCTCGCTGCGCCCGGTCAACCAGGTGCTCGTCCTGGTGCTCTTCCTGTGGACGTTCAACGACTTCAACACGCCGTACGTGCTGTTCGGCCAGGCGGCACCGGAGGCGGCGGACCTGATCTCGATCCACATCTACCAGTCGTCGTTCGTGACATGGAACTTCGGGACGGGATCGGCGATGTCCGTGATGCTGCTGCTGTTCCTGCTGGTCGTGACAGGCATCTACCTCGTCCTGACCTCGCGCGGACGGAGGGCCGCCGATGTCTAGCCAGTCGCTGTCCAAGCGGTCAGTGTCGGCGCCGCGGTCGCCGATGGCCGCGCCGCGGTCCTTCCTCTGGTCGCGCCGGATCTTCCTCACCCTGCTGACCGGCTTCGTCCTGCTGCCGGTGTACGTGATGCTGTCCAGCTCGCTGAAGCCGCTGCAGGACGTGTCGGGAGAGTTCCGCTGGGTGCCCAGCGGGCTGACCATCCGCCCGTACATCGACATCTGGTCGACCGTTCCGCTGGCGAAGTACTTCGTCAACTCGCTGATCGTGGCGGGCGCGGCGACGGTCTGCTCGGTGGTGATCGCGATCTTCGCCGCGTACGGGGTCAGCCGCTACCGCTTCCGCGGGAAACGCCTGTTCACCGTGACCGTGCTGTCCACCCAGATGTTCCCCGGGATCCTCTTCCTGCTCCCGCTGTTCCTGATCTACGTGAACATCGGCAACGCCACCGGCATCGCGCTCTTCGGCTCGCGGATCGGCCTGATCCTCACCTATCTGACGTTCTCGCTGCCGTTCTCGATCTGGATGCTGATCGGCTACTTCGAGTCGGTGCCGCGGGACTTGGACGAGGCGGCGATGGTGGACGGCTGCGGGCCACTCGGCGCTCTCTTCCGGGTCGTCGTGCCCGCCGCGGTCCCCGGAATCGTCGCGGTCGCGGTGTACGCGTTCATGACCGCGTGGGGCGAAGTGCTGTTCGCGTCGGTGATGACCAACGACACCACCCGCACGCTCGCCGTCGGTCTCAAGGGCTATGCCACGCAGAACGACGTGTACTGGAACCAGGTCATGGCCGCCTCGCTCGTCGTGAGCGTCCCCGTGGTCGCCGGGTTCCTGCTGCTCCAGCGCTATCTGGTCGCCGGGCTCACCGCCGGAGCCGTGAAGTGACCGACTCCTCCTCGCGCTCCAACTCCCCTTCCTCCGAAAGGACTTCTGTGACCATCGACCTCGCCGCGCTCCCCCAGGACTTCGTGTGGGGGACGGCCACGTCGGCGTACCAGATCGAGGGTGCCGTCGCCGAGGACGGCCGCTCGCCCTCCATCTGGGACACCTTCTCGCACACACCGGGAAAGGTGGACGGCGACGACCACGGGGACGTCGCCTGCGACCACTACCACCGGTGGCGCGAGGACATCGCCCTGATGAAGGAGCTGGGCACCAACGCGTACCGGCTGTCGGTCGCCTGGCCGCGCGTCGTGCCGGGCGGCGACGGCCCGGTGAACGCCAAGGGCCTCGACTTCTACGACTCGCTGGTCGACGGCCTGCTGGAGGCGGGCATCACACCGTCGGTGACCCTCTACCACTGGGACCTGCCGCAGGTGCTCCAGGACCGGGGCGGCTGGCCCGAGCGCGACACGGCGTACCACCTGGCGGCGTACGCGACGGCCGTCGCCGAGCGCCTCGGCGACCGGGTCAAGCACTGGACGACCCTAAACGAGCCGCTGTGCTCCGCGTGGATCGGCCATCTGGAGGGGCGGATGGCTCCCGGCCTTACGGACCTCACGGCGGCCGTCCGCACCTCGTACCACCTGCTGCTCGGCCACGGCCTGGCCACCCAGGCGATCCGCGCCGCGGCCCCGGGCGCCGAGGTCGGCATCGTCAACAACCTCTCCAGCATCGAGCCCGCCACCGACCGCCCCGAGGACATCGCGGCGGCCAGGCGCCTGGACGGCCACACCAACCGCTGGTGGCTCGACCCGGTGCACGGCCGCGGCTTCCCGGCGGACATGCGTGAGGTATATGGGGTCGAACTCCCCGAGCGGGCAGGCGACTTGGCGACCATCGCCCAGCCCCTGGACTGGCTGGGCCTCAACTACTACTTCCCGTCGGCCGTCGTCGACGACCCCGACGGGCCGGCCCCCTTCGCCCAGTCGGTCCGCCGGCCGGGCGTGCCGCGCACGGGCATGGACTGGGAGGTCGACGCGACCGGAATCGAGAGCCTGCTGCTGCGCCTCACCGACGACTACGGCGCCCGGCGGCTGTACGTCACCGAGAACGGCTCCGCCTACCCGGACGTCGTCCGCGCCGACGGCACGGTCGACGACCCCGAGCGCACCCTGTACCTGGAACAGCATCTGGCGGCCTGCGCGTCGGCCGTCCGCAAGGGGGCTCCCCTTGCGGGCTACTTCGCCTGGTCGCTGCTGGACAACTTCGAGTGGGCGTACGGCTACGACAAGCGTTTCGGGCTCGTGCACGTCGACTACCGCACACAGCGCCGCACCGTGAAGGGCAGCGGGCGACGGTACGCGGAGATCATCCAGGAGCACGGCGGGAGGGCGCGAAAGGCGGCCTGAGGCTCACCGGCCGAGCTCGTCCGCGGCTCACTGGCCGAGTTCGTCCAGGGCCGCGGTGAGTTCCGGGGCGACGCGTTCCCTGACCCAGGCGACCTGCTCGTCCCCGGCGCCACGCGGGACGGTCTCGATGAGCATGATCAGGTAGAGATAGCTGCGGTAGAGGGCGAGGCGCTGACGGGCCGAGTCGGTGAACTCGGCTCGTCCGCCCGCCTCTTGATAACCCGTCAGGAAGCCGTGGTCCTTCCTGATGTCACCGAGGAGCGCCAGGGAGACGAAGTCCGCGAGCGGGTCTCCCCAGAACATGCGCTCGCCGTCGATCAGTCCGCCGATCCTGGGCGCGCCGCCGCCTTCCGGGCGGTCGACCAGGATGTTCCCCTGCCACAGATCGAAGTGCACCAGGCGCGGGTCCGTGACCTCGTCCAGGGCGTCGTACGCCGTCTTGGCCGCGCGGGCCACCTCGTCCACCGGGCGCGGCAGCCAGGCCTCATACCGGCGGGCGTCGTCCAGGACGGCGCCGTAGATGGCGGTGAAGGCAGTACGCCAGTCGGCGGACAGGGGCCCGAGAGCCCCGGACGGGTAGCCGAAGCCGGGCCCCGTCACCTGGTGGAGCCGGGCCACATGCCGCCCCAACTCCCGGCGCAACAGCGTCTGTTCGGCGTCCGAGTAGGCGTCGCCCCAACCGTCACCCGGGCAGACCGTCATCAGGAGGTGGCAGCCCTCGGACGCGTCCAGGCAGACGTGCACGACTCGCGGCGCGGGCACGTCGACCGTGACGGCGGCGCGGTAGAACTCCGCCTCCGAGACGAGGAGTTCGCGTTCGTGGCTCATGCCGGGGACGGTCGGCGGTGGCGGGATCTTCAGCATGTGCCGGCTGCCGTTGGTGAGGCGGAGCTCCTCGACGGTGTTGTACGTCCCGCCGCTCATCGGACGGCAGCCGGCGAGGCTACCGGGCGGAAATCCGGCCGCCTCCAGGATCCGTCGGGCCCGCTCCTCCGACATTCCGCCCCACCCCGTTCTCGTCGTTGTACCGCTCGGTGTCGCGTCGCCCGGTCGGCGATCCGCCGCCCCGCGGCTCACCCGGCCGCGTAGACGTCCTCCACATAGCGGCCCGCCGCGATCAGCTCGTCGAGCCACCGCTCGCAGGCCGCGTCGTCGGCGTCCTGCGTACGGTCCCGGTACAGGGTACGGAAGGCGTCGCGCACCCCGGGTGCCATGCGTGAACCGTCGCCGCAGACGTAGACACGGGCACCGGAGTTCAGCAGGTCCCACACCTCGTCCGCCTCGGCGGCGATCCGGTGCTGGACGAAGGCCGCGCCGTCGACGGGGGCCGCGCGGAAGGCAGGACGCAGGGAGACGGCTCCGGCTGCCTCGGCGGCACGGAGTTCTTCGGCGTGCAGGAAGTCGGCGTCCGGGGCGTCACAGTCGAAGTAGCAGAGAGCGGGGGCCAGTTGGCTGTTCGTCGCGGCGCGGTCCGCGATGGCTCCGCGGAAGGGGGCGAGACCCGTCCCCGCGGCCACCATGACGACCGGTGCCGAGTGGTCGACGCGGAAGGCCTCCCGGCACGGCTGGACCCGGGCGAGGACGGTGTCGCCCGGCTTGACCGCGCCCAGGTGGCCGGAGCCGGTCCCGGTGTAGATGCCGTTCCCCGAGCGGGCCGGCGCCTCCAGCAGCGAGACCATCAGGTCGGCGTGAGAGGGGTCGGTGGCGGGCGAGGACGAGATCGAGTAGGTGCGGGGGCGCAGCGGCGTGAGGATCTCTTCGAGCAGCAGCGGCCAGCTCAGTGAGCCACGCAGCGCGGGGTACGCCTCGACGAGCTCGATCAGGGTCCGCTGATCGGAGGCCTGGAGGTTGGCGAGGGCGGCCCGCTCGGGCGGGCACGGGTTGGCGGCGGCGAGCACCGCCAACCGGTCGAGGTTGGGACGCCCCTGCAACTCAACGTGGTGCGACAGTAGTTGACGTACCGTCAACGGCCGGTCCACGGCGATTCCGTCGCGCCGCGGACGGCTCGCCCGGATGTCGAGCACGGTGTCGAGGTCCACGCCGAGCGCGGCCGCTGCCCTGTCGACGAGTTCCGGCGAGTTGACGGGCAGCACGGTGAGGTGGTCGCCCGTACGGTAGGCCGTGCCGTCGGGCAGTGCCAGCCGCACGAAACGCTTCGTCCGCGGGTGCCCGGGGGCGGTGAGGTCGTAGGCCTCGGTGACCGTCATGGGGACGAGACCGTGCCGGGCGGCGACCGCGTCGAGGGGGCCACCGGTCAGCGTACGGACCTGGTAGGTCGCCGCTGTGTCCTCCAGTGCGGTGGTGTCCGTGGCGTCGGGGTCGCCGTACTTCTCCAGCAGGGCCGTGCGCAGCTCGGCGGTGAAGCCGCGGACGGTTCCGCCGAGGTCGCCCGAGGCGTCGGCGGCCGTGCGGTCCAGGAGCCGGGTGCCGCCCAGTTCGGCCAGCCGGTCGTCGATGCGGGTCGGGAAGGGCTGGTAGGTGGCGGCCCAGTTGCGGTCGCCGACGCCCAGGACTGCGTATGTCAGGTCGGCGGCGGCCGGGGCCTCGTCGAGCCAGGCGGCGAAGGCGGTGGCGTCGTCGGTGGGCCGGCCGTTGTAGGAGGCCGCGGTGATGACGACGGGGCGGTCGGCGGGCAGACCGTCGGCGTACTTGTCCAGCGCCGCCACCTCGGTCTCGCACCCCAACGCGGCTGCCTCGTCGGCCAGTTGGGCGGCGAACTCGCGACAGGTCCCGTAGTTGCTGCCGTGCAGGAAGAGCGCCCGGGTGCCGGGGCGCACCCTGGCGGGCAGCGCCTTCTCGTCGGCCACGACGTCCTGTTGCCGTGCGGAGCCCGGGAGTTGGGCGTGCTCCCGGTCGGCCGTCGTGCGCGGGGTGAGCGCGAGCGTGAAGCCGTCGGGCTTGAGCGTCAGCGTCTCCTTGACCGTGAGCCGGTAGTCGGCGTGGTCGTGCAGCCGGTAGCGGTGGACGATCATCGCAAGCAGCATGGTCGCCTCGTGGAGCGCGAACTGCCGTCCGATACAGGCGCGTTCACCGGTGCCGAACGGCTTGAACGCGTGCGGGGAGCGCGTGGCCTCCGCCTCCGGTGTGAAGCGCGAGGGGTCGAACAGCTCAGGGTTGTCGCCCCACACCGGCTGCCGGTGCAGCATCGGAGCGAGCACCATGACGCCCTGCCCGGCACGCACCGGGATCCGCCCGCCGAGGAGGGTGTCCTCACGTGCGTGCCGGCCGAACACTGCGGCCGTCGGCCACAGCCGCAGCGCCTCGTTGAGCACCTGCCGGGTGTACGCGAGCTGCCCGACCTCGTCGAACGTCGGCTCGGGGTCGGCCGTGTCGCCCCACATCGCGTCCACCTCGCGCTGTACGAGCTGCAGGACGGCTGGGTGCTTGGCGAGGTAGTAGAGGGCGAACGACGTGGCGCCGGACGTGGTCTCGTGGCCCGCGATCAGGAAGGTGATCACCTGGTTGCGGATGTTGGCGGTGTCCAGCTTGGTGCCGTCGACGGGGTGCTCGGCCGAGAGCATGAGGCCGAGCAGGTCCTCGGCAGTGCCTTCTCCTTCGGAGACCCGGGCCTCGATCACGTCGTCGACCACCTGCGCCAGGTAGTCGGAGTCGCCCTGGAAGGCCGCGTCCGCAACGGAGTGGTCCTGGCCGGGGAGGCGGCTCAGCCTGGTCATGCTCCACTCCAGACACCTGACCATGGCCTCGACGAACGGATGCGGCTCGTCCCGCTCGAAGGACCCGAAGTCGTAGCCGAACCCGGCAAGGCCGATGGTGTCGAGCGTCATCCGCGTCATGTCGTCGGGAACGTTCACCGGAGCACCGTCGCGGGCCCCGCGGTCCCACGAGTCGATCAGCCTGCGCGCCACCTTCAGCATCACCGGGTGATACGTCCGCATCGACCCGAGCGCGAAGGCCGGCATCAGGATGTCGTGCGCCTTGGCCCAGTTCGGCTCGTCGTTGTACGCCGTGAAGAGCCCGTCCGCGGCGAACTCCCGCACGTTCTCCAGAGCGGGCCCGACATGCTTGGCGAACCGCGTCTCGTCGGCGAGGTCGGTCACCAGTTCAAGGTCACTCACGAACAGGGTGTCCCGCCCGTGCAGCCGCCGCACGAGCACCGGCCCGTGGGCCCGGCTCAACTCCATGACCTGCTGCAGTGGGGTGCGGCCAGGCCCGACGGCGGAAATGTCGACGACAGGAACACCATCAAGGGTCCCGACAACATGCGGATGCGACACGCTGGGGGTCATGACGCGACAACTGCCTTTCGTGGTACGGAAGTCACGGCCGTCCCAGCTTCAACCAGCCCTCGGGACCCTTCGCGCCACAGGGCTACATGATCGTGCATTACTTTTCGGCGGACAGGGCTTGCGGCTGGGCGGCTTTTAGGGGCGCGGGGCTGTGTCACTGTGCGGCTCCGCCGCGTGGGCGCGATCAGCCACAGCGGACCCGCACCCGAATCACAACGCCCAGCCGTCTCCCCCGCCGAACAAGCGGAGCGCATAGGCTCCGCCACATGGAACAGAGCGAGATCATCCTGCGAGCCATCGGCGTCCTGACCGAGACCCAGGAGATGGTGCGCAGGCTCAACGAGGACGTCGAGGTCGACATAGACGCCGGAGAGGCACAGCTCGGCAGGCTGGTGACCGAGGTGTTCCCGGCGGTCGAGGTCCCCGGCGACGCGACCCCGGCAGAGGCGGGTCAGGCCGTCATCGACGCCCTGATGCCCGCGGCGATCTCCCTGGTCGGCGCCTTCGCCTTCCTGTTCTCGGAACTCGCCGAGGTCCACGACACGGGCCGGACCGAGATCAAGAGCACCGAACTCCTGCGCACTCTCGCGCTCCGTCTGTCCAACTCGGACACTCACACGCACCCGGACGACGACAGCGACGACGACGCCTGACCATGCCCGACGTACCTCCCGAGTCCGCGGTGGTCTGGCGCAACCGGGCCATGGCCCTCTTCGACCGCATCCCCATGCCGATCGCGGTGTGCGACGTCTACGGGACGATCGTCCTGGCCAACCCGGCGATGGCGGCGGAACGGGGTGCGACTCCGGGCGGCCTCCGCGGCCGGGACGTACTGGATCTCTTCCAGCCCCAGCAGGCGACACAGGTGGAGCGCATCGCCGAGGCGCTGCGTCTGCGCCACCGCTCGCGCTACCAGATCTCGGTCCGCTGGCGGACCCCCGGCGGCACCGAGCGGTACGGGGAGCTGACCGCCGACCCGGTCAGTGACACCGTCGACGCGACCACCAACCTGCTCGTCCTGCTACGCGTGCTCGGCGAGCACGAACCGCACACGCCGACGCCGGCTCCCGCCGAGCCGCCGGCCACTCCGGCCGAGGCCCGCATCCTGGCCCTGCTCGCCGGCGGTGCGACCACCGCGCACGCCGCCCGCGAGACGGGCCTCACCGTGGACGGCGTCAACTACCACCTGCGCCGCCTCACCCGCCGCTGGAACGCGGCCAACCGCACGGAACTCGTCGCCCGCGCCTACGCCCTGGGCGTGCTCACCCCCGGCACCTGGCCGCCGACCACCGCTCCCCTCGACCAGCGAGCCGCCCGGCCCGCCGACTCGCTCGTCGAGGCGGTTCGTCCGGCGGGCGCCCCGAACCTGGCCAGGCAGTGCCACACCTTCTTCAGGTCCTGCGGGTCGTGACGCCCGGTGCGCGCCGCATCCCCGATGACCCGCGGGTCGAGGTGCCCGTCCTCGGCGATCCGCGCCCCCAGCTCGACGTACCGCGGACCGCGGTAGTCCGGGTGGCGGCGCAACTCCTCGACGGAGAGCCGGTACCCGGGGTGCCATTCGACCGGGCAGGGCAGCCGCCGGGCCGCGGCCTCGACGGGGGTGCCGCGGTAGCAGGGGTCCAGGACCAGCGCTTCCATGTCCCGGTCCAGGGCGACCCGTCCGTGCACCTGCGCCTCGATGTAGTCGTCGAGGGCGTCCCGGTCGTCCGCCTCGGCCAGGACGATGAGGGGCATCCCGTCGGCGACCCCGAACGCCGTGGGATCGACGGAGCTGTCCGGATAGCAGAACGTGGCGCGCCACAGCGCGTCCGAGGCCAGCCGGAAGTGTGCGGAGCCGAATCTCGGTGCGGCGCCGACCACTTGGTGCCGGAAGTTCAGCGCGCCGTACACCGGCCGCTCGTGCGGGGCCGCCGCGTCGTACGCCCCGCCGAACATCCGGCTCTCCCAGCGCCATCGGTCGCCGCCCGGATGCGCCGTCAGCCCGCCGTTGCTGGTGCCCGTGACGAACTGCGAGTGGTACGTGCCGTCCTCGGCCAGCGCCTCCAGGATCGGGCGCCCGCGCACCAGGCGGTCCGGGTGCAGATTCAGGGTCAGCCGGAGCGCCGGGTCGAGGGCGGGGCCGGACGACAGCGCCGCGACGTGGCGCAGGGCCCGCGCACGCGGTGAGTGGGTGTCCCCGAAATTCACTGGATCTCCCTCGACTCGGCTACTTACCCTAGGCCAGAACCTAGTCCCCCTAGGTTTGGACATCGCCGGTCACGATTCGCCAGGAGAACCCTTCACGATGAGACCACTCACCGAGCAGGACATCCGCAACTCATTTGTCAACTGCTCCAAGGGCGAGGCCAAACGGCTGGCGGTACCGCGCGATCTGGCCGAACAGCCGTGGGACGACCTGGACTTCCTGGGCTGGCGAGATCCCGGAGCGCCCGATCGCAGCTGTCTGGTGACCGAGCGGGCGGGCCGGCTCACCGGTGTGACCCTGCGCTTTCCCTCCAGGCAACGGGGCTTCCTGCACCGCAGCATGTGCTCGGTCTGCCTGACGACCCACCCGGGCAACGGCGTCTCCCTGATGACGGCACGCAAGGCGGGCACGGCCGGCCGCGAGGGCAACTCGGTCGGCATCTACATGTGCGCCGACCTCGCCTGCTCCCTGTACGTACGCGGCAAGAAGGAACTCAACTCCGGGTCCCGCATCGAGGAGAGCCTCACCCTGGAGCAGCAGATCGCCCGCGCCACCGGCCATCTGTCGGCCTTCCTGGACCATCTGTACGCCTGACGGACCGCGCCGCCTGGCCGTAACGGCCGTGGTCAACGCGTTCTCGGCCGTGTCAGACTGGCCGCTCGGCCTGTGCCTCCTTGCCGTCGTCTCGGGTGAGCTGCGCCGTATGGACGAGTTCGGTGCGGCTGTGGAACGGGAAGTGCCCAAGGATGCGAGATGTACGTGAGGCGTGGGCCGCGGGCAGTGCCCGGGTCGCGAAGTGGCGCCAGGAGCCGGTGATCGTCCAGACGGTCCGCTCTGCGGCGGCCGCGACGATCGCGTACGTGGTCGCGCTGCGGTTCAGTCCCGAGGCCGCCCCTCTCACCGCTCCCCTGACCGCGCTCCTCGTCGTCCAGGTCACGCTCTACGCCACCCTCACGACCGGCATACGCCGCGTCAACTCCGTGGTGGCGGGCGTCCTCGTCGCCATCGTCTTCAGCGCGCTCGTGGGGCTGACCTGGTGGAGTCTGGGGCTGCTCATCCTCGCCTCGCTGGCCGTCGGGCACCTGGTGCGGGTCAGCGAGTTCGTGCCCGAGGTGGCGATCAGCGCCATGCTGGTCCTCGGCGTCACCCGGGTCGGCGACACGGCCTGGGCGCGGATCCTGGAGACGCTGATCGGCGCTCTGGTGGGGTTCGGCTGCAATCTGCTGTTCGCTCCCCCGGTGTGGGTCGGCGCGGCCGGCGAGTCCATCGAGGATCTGGCGCGCCGGATGCGGCAGTTGCTGCTGCGCGTCGGCGAGGAGGCCGCCGGCCGCACACCGGTGGCGGTCGCGGCGGCGCGGCTCCACGAGGCACGGGAACTCGACCACGACATCGTCGAGGTGGACGCGGCCCTCAAACAGGCCGAGGACAGCCTGCGGCTCAATCCGCGTGTACGGGAGGGACTGCTGCACCGGGTCGTGCTGCGCACCGGCCTCGACACGCTGGAGATCTGCACGGTGGTGCTGCGGGTCCTCGCGCGCACCCTCACGGACCTCGCCAAGGAGCGTGCGCCGGAGCCGTTGTTCGAGGCGGAGATCGGGGCGACCCTGGAGCAGTTGCTCGCCGAGGTGGGTGACGCCGTGGTCAGTTTCGCCGTCCTCGTCACCACCGATGTCAGTCACAGCGCGGAGTCTGCGGAGTCCCGGCTCGCCTCCGAGCTCGTCGCCGCGACCGCCACCCGCGACAAGCTGGGCCAGCTCCTCCTGGAGGAGGTCCAGCGGGACGCCCGGCAGTGGCAGTTGCACGGGGCCGTCCTCACCGAGGTCACCCGGATACTCGACGAACTCGACATGGAGCACCGCTCGCGCCGGCTCCTGGAGGAGCTGGACCGCTGTACGCGGGAACAGCGCGAGCGCATGCCCCGCCTGGACCGCCTCCGCCGACGGCTGCGCTCCGCACGGCGGAACCGTACCGCCCCCTCACGTCGTACTACGTGACGTGCTGCGCGCCGCACGACGTCCCTCCCGACGAGGGACGTACGAGCACGGTGATCGCAGAACGACATGTCCACATGACGACAAAGGGAGTTACGGATGGCCGACGGCACCGTGCGGATCGACGGGAACTCACTGCGACTGGCGGGCGGTGTGCAGGTCCGGTTCATCCGTACCCTGCGTCTGCCCGAGACGGGCACGCACCCCTTGCCCCCGGGGCTCGGCGAGTTCCCGCTGCGGCGCGTGGAGGACTACCCGGAGACGGTGCCCGCCGAGTGGCTGGCGCGCGGCGGGGTGATGCTGCCGGTCTATCTGCGCGAGGCGATGTGGCTGAGCTTCGGCGGTACGTCGGAACCGGCCGCTCTCCAGGTGGGCGTCGGGAAGGTGTGCGCGGTCTCCGGCAAGCCGTGGAGCCCCCGGCCGGCGCGGAATCCGCAGAACTACGTGGTCCTGCCCCGCCAGCCGTGGCTCGACGGCATCAACTCCGGGAAGGGCACGGTCCGTCAGTTCGTGGCGGTCCCGCTCGGTCTCGGTGCCACGGTCGAGGGCCAGGTCACCGGCGAGGAGGTGTGGGGCGGCGTACAGCTGCAGTCGTTCCCGCTGAACGACACCGCCCTGCACGCCTGGCGTGAGGAGCAGCGCCGGCTGGCGGAGGCGGCGGAGCAGCGCCGCAGGAGCGCCGAGGCGGCCGGCTACGGCGCGGCGATGCCCATGGCGCCCGGTTCCGCGCCCCAGTGGGGCGCTCCCGCTCCGGCTCCGGCGGCGGCGGGCAGTGCGCCGCGGGCCGCGGCGGCGATGGGTCTCGGCGTCGGCGGTTCGATGCGCCAGGAGGTCTACAAGGACGATCGTCCGCTGTCGGACTGGGCGACCACGGCGGCCGGCCGTGTCTTCGTCCACCTCGTGACGCCGCCCGAGTGGCGCCGCATCACGGGCGAGGCGCCCCCGCCGTCGCCCGTCGACCGCGCGGCCTACACCAGGGCCGGACTGCCCTGGTTCGACTACTACGACCAGGACGCCGCGGACCTCGATCCCACGGACGCGCTCGGCGAGGTCAAGCCGGTCGGCGACTGGCTCGGCGACGACCACACGCCGTGGCAGCCGCCGTCGCCCCAGCAGGTCAAGCCGCTGGGAGACGCGCCGGGCAAGCCCGTCGTGGACGGCGAGTGGTGACAGCGGCTCCGGCCCGCGGCCGGAGTGTTCACCTCACCCGTCGCCCTCCGTGCGCTGCCGCTGCAGCGCACGCGGGCAGCTCGCGCTGCTCGCCTGTGTGAGCAGGACGTGCATGCGCTCGGTGAGCTGTCCGACGTTGTCGGCGGGCCGGTGGAAGGGCAGCCGTACGTCGCCGTGGCCGCGCGCACGCTCGATGCGCAGCGTCAGTCCGTGCCGGTCGACGGCGAGCGGCTGTACGCGCACGGCGCCGTGCAGGCTGTCCGGTTCGACGAGACGGGTCAGCCGCTCGACCGCGTCCGGGTGGGCGTCGGCGAGGTGCGTGAGGAGCTGCGCCTCCGCGAGGACCAGCGGGTCGGGTTCGGCGACGGCGAACTCGTCGAGGTCGACGACGACCGCCCCGCCGGGCTCGCGGAGCACGGCGCGCGTGGTGTGGAACGCCAAGTGCCCTTCCTCGGGCGCGAACCAGCCGGCCATCCAGAGCCTGGCGCGGATCCGGTGCCGTACGGGGACGGGCGCCACGTCGGCGAACTCGAGGACGGCGGACGGCTCTCCGCGCGGTGCGCAGATCGCGGCCGCGGCGAGCGTACTGTCGTCCGGCAGGTGCAGCAGCACCCGGCCGTCCTCAGCGACGGTGTGCACGCCGATGAACTCCTCCCGACCGCCCTCCGCGGTCACCGCGCAGGACCATGCCGCGGCGAGCACCGAGCGGGCACGCTGTGCCGTGGCCGGCGCGGCCGTCCAGCTGTGACGGTCACCCATCCCAAACCTCCCTTAGGTAAGCCTTGCCTAACCTATCGAAGTTCGGGGTCTACGCCAACCACGCGGCACCGGTCGTCACACCTTGGTGACGGGGAATTCACGGAGCGATGGCACCCAACAGCGCCCGTGCGCACAGGTCGCGCACCTGATCCCGGGACAGGCCGGGCTCCTTGAGCCACTCCAGACAGGCCGCCGCCATGAAGGCGAGCCAGCCCCGCACGGCGATCCGCAGCGCCGGCAGGTCCTCCTCGGTCCAGGCGGTCTCCGGGTCCGCCGCGAGCGCCTCCAGGATCTGCCGCTGCTGCGCGGCGAGCGTCTCGCGGTACACCCTGCGCACGGCCTGGTCCCCCGCCGCCTCGGCGCGATGGAAGGCACGGAAGCCGTGCGCGTGCGCCTGGACGTACTCCAGGAAGGTGTCGAGCCCGGCGTCGATCTGCTCACGCACCGGCACACCGGGCACGGCGGCGGTGACCCGCAGCATCCGCCTGCTCTCGCGCTCCACGACGGCAGCGAAGAAGTCCCGCTTGGTCGGGAAGTAGTGGTACAGCAACCCGCGTGAGACGCCCGCGAGTTCGGCGACCTGCTCGATCCAGACGTCCTCGTACGGGCTCTCCGAGAACAGCCGCGCCCCGACCGAGAGCAACTGCTCACGGCGCTCCTCGGTGCTCAGCCGACGGCGTGTGCGCTCCCCCTCGTTGGCGGCCATGTCCGCACCTTACTTGACGTCGGTTCAACAGCGGGATCACACTGACAGTCGCTATTGAATCCGCGTACAACAAGCCCAACCGGCGGTCGGCACAAGGGAGATGGCGTGATGGCGGGGACGACGAGGAGCACGCTGCCGAAGGGGTTCCGCAGTGCCGAGCTGGGCTGGCCCGAGCTGCACCGCATCCCGCGCCCGCCGCACCGCGTGCCGTTGGTCGGTGACGTCGTCGGCGTCAACCTCCGCACCCCGTTGCAGGATTCGCTGCGCGTCGGGCGACAGCTCGGGCCGATCTTCCGGCGCAAGGGGTTCGGCAAGGAGATCGTCTTCGTGTGGGGCGCGAAGCTCTCGGGCGAGATGGCGGACGAGTCGCGGTTCGCCAAGCACGTGGGGCTGGGGGTCGCCAACCTGCGGCCGGTCGCCGGGGACGGCCTGTTCACCGCGTACAACCACGAGCCCAACTGGCAACTGGCGCACGACGTGCTGGCGCCCGGCTTCAGCCGCGACGCGATGGAGAGCTACCACGCGATGATGCTGGAGGTGACGGGCCGGCTGACGGACCGCTGGGACGGCGAGCGGGCGGCGGGACGGCCCGTCGACGTGCCCGGCGACATGACCAAGCTGACGCTGGAGACGATCGCCCGCACCGGCTTCGGCCACGACTTCGGTTCGTTCGAGCGCACCCGGCCGCACCCCTTCGTCACGGCCATGGTGGGCGCCCTGATGTACGCGCAGCGGCTCAACGTCGTCCCCGTGCCACTGGCCCCGGTCCTGATGCGCTCCGCCACCCGCCGCAACGACGCCGACGTGGCGTACCTCAACCGCACGGTCGACGACGTGGTCGAGGCCCGCATCAACGGGCCTGCCGGGGATGGCGACCTGCTGGACCGGATGCTGGACACGGCCCACCCCGAGACGGGCGAGCGCCTCACTCCCGAGAACATCCGCCGCCAGGTCATCACCTTCCTGATCGCGGGCCACGAGACGACCTCCGGCGCGCTCTCCTTCGCGCTGCACTACCTCGCGCAGCACCCCGACATCGCCACCCGCGCCCGCGCGGAGGTCGACCGAGTCTGGGGCGACACACCCCAGCCCGCCTACGACCAGGTCGCCAGGCTCCGGTACGTACGGCGTGTGCTCGACGAGTCGCTGCGTCTGTGGCCGACGGCGCCGGCGTACGCCCGTGAGGCCAAGGAGGACACGGTCCTCGGCGGTGTCCATCCGATGCGCCGGGGCGCGTGGGCCCTGGTCCTGATCCCGCTGCTGCACCGCGACCCCGAGGTCTGGGGCGCGGACGCGGAGAGGTTCGATCCCGACCGCTTCGAGCCGGGTGCCGTACGGGCCCGGCCCGCGCACACGTTCAAGCCGTTCGGGACCGGTGCGCGGGCGTGCATCGGAAGGCAGTTCGCGCTGCACGAGGCGACGCTGGTGCTGGGGCTGCTGCTGCGCCGCTACGAGCTGCGGCCGGATCCGGCGTACCGGCTACGGGTGGCCGAGCGGCTCACGCTGATGCCGGAGGGGCTGACGCTGCACCTCGACCGCCGCTCCCCCGCGGCTCCCGCGCAGCCGGAGCTCCCGGCGGGGTCCGAGACCTCCTCGGCTTCACGGTGTCCAGTGACCGGGGCGGGTGACTGACGCCGGAAGTCTGGTGCCGGGGCCGCCCTTCGCGGCGTTGACCTGCGGCTGGGTGAGGAACAGCGCGCCGGTCAGGTCGGCGTCCGTGAGATCGGTGTCGCGCAGGTCGGCGCCGATCAGGTCCGCACTCCGCAGATCGGCGCCCGCCAGGTCGGCGGCGATGAGGTACGCGCCGCGGAGGTTGGCGCCCCTCAGGTCGGCGCCCTTGAGCCGGGCGCCCATGAGGTCGGCGCCCCGGCGCTCCTTCTTCCTGCCCCGGCCGAGACCGGCACGCGCGAGCTCACTGGCGCGCAGCAGCAGGACGTTGACGTCCTGGCGCACCGACGACACGTCCAGCTCGGCAAGCTCTTCCGGGGCCCGGCGGGTGAGCGCCTCGGTCCGGTCGAGCTCGCGGCGCAGCTCGGGGTGGATCGGGCGGGCCGCGGGCAGCTCCAACGCCTCGGTGAGGTACCGGAGAAGCTCGTGGAGCTGACGTACGACCGGGAACACGTCGAACATCAGCCGGGCCCGCTCCCCGGAGCCCGAGCGCCAGTCCGCGCCTTCGAAGGTGACCTGCGAGACCTTCTGGCCCGCGCCGAAGCAGTCGTAGACCGTGCAGCCGTTGAAGCCGCGCTGCCGCAACTCCGTGTGGATGCCGCAGCGGTTGTCCGTCCGGAGGTTCCGGCAGGGGCTTCCGGCGGCCTTGTCGATCGCGAAGTCCGCCGAGGCCGTGAAGGGCAGCGCCACACAGCACAGCCCGAAGCACTGAGCGCAGTCCGCCTTCAGTTCGGTGGGGACGGGTGCTGCGGTGCCGGTTTCGTCTTGCATGTCCTCCACCCTACGCAGCGCGCGCCTCTGCCGATCACCGGCGTCCGGGAGGCCGTTCGCCCTCCCAGGCATCCACCTCCCTCCCGGACGTCCAACTCCCTTGCGGGCAACGAACTCACCGATGAGTTTTCGGCGCCTGAGGCGTCTCTAATACAGCTGAAAACAAACTCCGCTATCACGGAGGAAAGAGCTCCTTCACAGACCCCGGAGAGACGTCATGTGCACCCACTGGCCCACGTGCCCCACCGCCGACAGCCCCGACCACCACGACGCGGTCATCGTGTCCGCCCATCCGGAACAGGGCTGGAACCTGCTGTGCAACGGCACCATCGTCTTCGACGACACCGGCGAACTCCTGCCGGACGGACGCATCGTGGGCCCGCTGCGCACGATGCGCGAGCCGGTGGCCGCCTGAGCCCGAAAGGGCCTCACGCCAGCACTCCTCCGAACTCCAGGCTCGCGAGCCGCTCCGGGTCCGACAGGATGTCCATGGCGACGATCCTCCCGTCCACGATCGTGAGCGCGGTGACCGACATCGGCTGCCCGTCGGGCGCCGTGACGACCCCCACCGCGCCGTTGATGAGCGCGGGCCTGGCGTACTCGGCGAACTGCCGGAACAGCAGCGCCTGTTCGGCCACCGCCTTGGCACCGCGGACCAGCTTCGACACCGCCGCGCCGCCGACCAGGGCGCCGGAGTCGGCGCGCAGGACGACGTCCGGGTGGAGCACCGCGACTGGGGGTCCCCCCAGCTCCTTCAGAGCCTGGGGGAGCCTGGAAGTCGCCGCCGCGCGAGGCGGCGAGGAACGCGTCGAGCACCGTCCGCTGCCTCGACAGGTCGGGGTCGGGCACCGGGGCCGCCCCCTGCACCCGCCGCCTGGCGCGGCTGGCGAGCTGACGCGTGGCGGCCGGACTGCGGTCCACGATCGGCGCGATGTCGTCGAACGGCACCGCGAACATGTCGTGCAGGACGAACGCAAGGCGCTCGGCGGGGTCGAGTGTCTCCAGGACGATGAGCAGAGCGATCCCGACCGAGTCCGCCCGCACCACCTCTTCCTCGGGGTCGAGCCGGTCGGTTCTGTCGATCCGGTCGAGCCGGTCGATCACCGGGTCCGGGACATGGGTGTCGAGGGACTCCTCGCGCCGTGAGGTCCGCGAACGCAGCATGTCCAGGCAGATCCGGCCGACCACCGTCGTCAGCCAGGCCGCCAGACTGTTGACCTGCGAGGTGTCCGAGCGGCTGAGCCTGAGCCAGGTCTCCTGGACGGCGTCGTCGGCCTCGCTGAGCGAGCCGAGCATCCGGTAGGCCACGGACCGGAGCCGGCCGCGATGGGTCTCGAAGGCCAGGGCCAGATCTTCGCTCATGGCCGTCTCCGTCTGTCGCTCGCCCTCACTCATCGGCTGAAGAGTTCGAAGGCGACCGCGGGCTTCCCGCCGAAGCGCTCGCCCGTGGTCTGCGCGTAGCCGGTGAGGAAGGAGCGTACGTACGTCTCGGGGTCCTCGTCCGTCAACACCTCGATGTAGGTGCGGTGTTCGAGCAGGGACAGGACCGCGCGCTCCATGCCGGGGGTCGCGTCCACGGCGTGCGTGGGGGTGCTGGAGCCCGCCACGGCGACCCAGCGCACTCCGTTCCAGGGTTCCAGGCCCAGCTCCGGGAAGATCCAGCGGTTGCCGGCGTCCCCGGCCGCGTCCAGGGTGGCGCGGCCCACCGCGACATGGTCGGGGGTGTTCCAGGCGACGCCACCCCAGGTGTCGCGGTGGTTGAGGGTGATGACCAACTCGGGTCGGTGCCTGCGGATCGCGGCCGCGATGTCCCGCCTCAGGGCGGTGCCGTACTCGACGACGCCGTCCTTGTGGTCGAGGAACTCCACCTCGGTGACGCCCACGACGGCCGCGCTGGCCCGCTGCTCCTGCTCGCGCAGCGGGCCGCACTTGGATGGTTCCAGGGTGTCGATGCCGGCCTCGCCTCGCGTTGCGAGGACGTAGGTGACCTCGCGGCCGCCGTCCGTCCACGATGCGATCGCCGCGGAGCAGCCGTATTCCAGGTCGTCGGGGTGGGCGACGACGGCAAGTGCGCGCTTCCAGTCCTCGGGCATGGACTTGAGCTGGTTGTTCGTCGGCTCGGTCATGGTCGTAGGTTATGCGTTTAAGTGACCATGCCGTTGGAAGTCCGCGGGCCGCATGTGGCTGGGCGCGCAGTTCCCCGCGCCCCTAAAGACACTCGCCCGCGCCCCCTCGTCAGGCCTCGTCTCGCGCCAGTTCAATCAGGCGGTCCAGGACCCGTGGGCCGCCCGCCCTTACCCCGTCGTGTTCGAACTCGTTCGTCACGTACGTGCGCAGGCCGCGGATCGTGCGGGCCGTGCTCAGGGCGTGGTCGGTGTCGACGTACATGTCGTCGTGGTAGACGGCCGCGGCGACGGGGACCTCGTTGGCGGCGAGGCGGTCGGGGTCGTACAGCGGCGCCCAGTCGGTGCGTTCGGCGAGGAGGTCGGCCGTTTCGCGGAGGGGGCGCAGGGCCGGGTCGCAGTCGAAGGTCCAGGGGTGGACGGACTCGCCGGTGAAGAGGACCGGACCGTCGCCCGCGAGGGTCTTGGCGGCGTCGAACTGCGGGAAGTCGGCGCGGACCCGCTCGGCGGACCAGGCGGTGGGGCGGTCGCCCTGGGCGTAGCAGGCCTCGTGTACCAGGGCGTACAGCGGGTGGCCGGCGTACGAGAGGAGGGACTGGACGTCCTCCTGGAAGGCGTCGGAGAGGGCCGGGCCCTGGGCGGTGCGGACGAAGGCGTTCTCCAGGAGGTAGTGCAGGCGGTGGCTGCCCTCGCTGCCGCCGAGGAGGATGCCGAGGGACTGGAAGGCCTCGACGGTGAGGCGGTAGCCGCCGTTCAGGACGGGCTCGTGCCGCAGGAGGTGCTCGGCGATGCGCCGGGCCCGCTCGACGTCCTGGGGGTAACGCGCGTAGTGGGCGGCGACCTTGCGCTCGATGCGCGGGTAGGCGGCCCGGTAGACGTCGTCGGCGTGGCCGTCGAGTGTGGGCAGGCCGCCGGTGATCAGCGCGGTGCTGAGGCCCTCGGGCGCGGTGGAGAGGTAGTGGACCGCGCAGAAGCCGCCGAAGCTCTGGCCGAGGACGGCCCAGGGGGCGCCGCCGGTGACGGCCGGGCGGATCGCTTCGCAGTCGCGGACGATGGAGTCGGCGCGGAACAGCGCGAGGTGGTCGGCCTGTTCGCGGGGGCCGCCGCGCAGCGGGAGGGTCTGCCGGTTGGCGGGCGTGGAGCTGCCGGTGCCGCGCTGGTCGAGCAGCAGGACGCGATAGTCCTCCAGGGCGCGGCCGAGCCAGGCCTGCTTGCCGACGAAACGATTCGCCCCGAAGCCTGGGCCACCCTGGAGATACACCAGCCATGGCAGGTCCTGGTCCGCCTTGTCGCTGCCGACCACTTCACGGGCGTACAGCTCGATCGTCTCCCCGGAGGGGTTGTCGTGATCGAGGGGCACGGTGAAGCGGCGGTCACTGAGGACGACACCGGGCTGACGGTAGCTGGCGCTCAAAAGGGGCTCCCGAGACGGACGGATTCCTGACCGCGAACCAGTTCAGCACAAGTTCTCCGGCGAGCCGAGCCCGGGGATCAAGAAAATCGTACTGACCGGCCGATCAGGCCGGGAACCGCCTACGTACTGAACGACCGCTCAGCGCGGCGGGAGGCTGGAGCGCCGCACCACCAGCTCCGGCTGGAGCACCACGCGCTGGTGCTCGTGCGGGGTGGGTGCGGTCTCGGCCTCGGTCTCCTCCAGGAGGAGCGAGGCGGCGAGCGCGCCCATCGTCACGGCGGGCTGCCGTACGGAGGTCAGCGGGACGGCCGCGGCGGCCGCGAACTCGATGTCGTCGTAGCCGACGATCGCGAGGTCGTCCGGGACGCTCACCCCGGCCGCGAACATGGCCTGCAGGACGCCCAGAGCGAGCAGGTCGTTGGCGCAGAACACGGCGGTCGGGCGGTCGCCGAGGCCGAGGAGGCGGGCCCCGGCGTCGCGGCCCGCGGCCACGTCGAGCCGCTCGGTGGGCAGCTCGCGCAGGCACTCCGGGCCGAGCCCCGCCTCGCCGAGCGCGTTCAGGGCGCCCGTCCGGCGGTCTCTGACCTGGTTCAGCCCGGGCGGCCCGCTCACGTACGCGATGGAGCGGTGGCCCGCGTCGATCAGATGCCGTACGGCCAGGGCGCCACCCGCCACGTCGTCGACCGACACCGAGCACTCGGTGGTGCCCTCGGCGACACGGTCGACGAGCACGAAGGGGATGCCGTGGCGGCGGAACGCCTCTATGTTGCGCCCGGTGGCGTCGGCGGGGGTCAGCAGGACGCCCCGGACGCGCTGCTCGGCGAAGAGCGACAGGTAGTCGGCCTCCTCGCCGGCGCTCTGCGCGCTGTTGCAGACCATCACGCCGAGCCCGGCCTCGCGGGCGGCCCGCTCGGCGCCGCGTGCCACGTCCACGAAGAAGGGGTTTCCCATGTCGAGCACGAGCAGGCCCATGATCCGGCTGCGTCCGGCGCGCAGCTGCCGCGCCGACTCGCTGCGGACGTAGCCGAGCCGGTCGATGGCGGAGAGCACGCGGGCGCGGGTCTCGGAGGCGACCGTGTCCGGGCGGTTGATGACGTTCGAGACCGTGCCGACGGAGACTCCGGCGACTCGTGCGACGTCCTTGATACCCACCGACTGGGCCATCAGGCGGTTACCTCCGGGGAACGGGGAGTGGTGGGCACGCAGTCACATTACCCGCGTGCCCACGTGGAACGGACTCCGTCATGCGGGCAGCTTGAAGTCCACGACATGGAGCGCCGAGGGAGTCGTACCGCTGGACTTCACCTGGTAGAGGATCGACAGCACGCCGTCCTGGGCGATCCGGGTCTCGTCGACCACGACCTCACCGAAGGCGTTCAGGCCGCTGCCGTCGAACAGCGTCGCCCAGTCCGTGTGCCCGGAGGCGGCCGACGCGGCGACGATCCGTCCGAAGGGCAGGACCGCGTACGCGTTGTCGTACTTGTCCAGGACCAGCTTGGTGCGCTGACTGGAGTTCAGAGGGACCGGGATCTCGGTCTTGCGCCAGGTGCCGGTGGACGTCTTACGGACGTGGAAGGCGCGGCCGTTGGCTGTCCGGTCGGCGACGTAGTTGGTGGTGCACTGACCGAACCGGCCCGGTACGTAGCTGATGATCGCGTGCGGACGGCCCGCCGAGTCGGTGAACTGGCTCTCCTGGTTCATCAGGGAGTGGTCCGGGTTGATCGCGTCGATCACCAGCCCGCTGTCGGTGACGGCGACCTTGTCGGAGCCGCCGGTGGTGCCCACCACCGTGCCCGCATTGTTGCGCCAGGTGCGGCCGCGGTCGTCCGAGTAGACGTAGCCGGTGTCGTGGTTGGTGATGCCGCCGCCGTTGCACATCACGGCGCCGTTCTGCTCGCGCCAGGTGAAGAAGGAGTGCAGCCGGCCGTTCCTGTCGTAGTCGATGCCGTGCAGGTACATGTTCCGGACGGTGCTGGACCCGTGCTCGCTGGTGTAGGTGCCGGTGGAGCTGGTCCACTCGCCGAGGCCGGTCCAGGACGTGCCGTCGTACTCGGCGAGGGCGTTGCGGCCGTTGCCGGAGACCGCGACCCGGTAGCTCAGCTGGAGCTTCCCGTCGGGCGTGGAGATGAACTGCGGGTACGTGAACTGCGAGGTGAGCGTGAGCCCGTCGAGGGTGGACTGCGGTGCTCCGAAGCGGCTCGCGGTCCAGCTCAGCCCGGCGGGGTTGTCCATCAGCCCGGCCACCGACTTCACGTAGGTGAAGCCGTCGCTGTGGGAGTCCATGTTGAGGTGGAGGCGGCCGTCGACCTTGGAGACGCCCATCGAGATGACGTTGTGGGAGTCGTTGTACCGCAGGGTGTGGCCGACCTTGACGGTGGACCAGGTGCTCCCGCCGAGGACGCGGCGGCCGACGACGGCGTTGCGGTCGGCGGTGTACCAGACGGCGTACTGGTAGCCCTTGTAGGTCAGCAGGCCGTTCTTCTGGAACGAGTTGTTGTTGACGAGACCGTCGTAGGAGACGAAGAAGATGGCCTGGCCGTCGAGCGTGGTGTTGCCGGTCTGGGTGACCGAGGGACCGGGGTCGGCGGCCCGGGCGGTGCCGGCGATGCCGGGGGCCGCCACGCTGCCGAGCAGGGCGGTCGCCAGCAGGGTGCGTCTCTTCATGTTCGGGGCTCCTGGGCGTGCGGGGACGAGGAGAACGAGCGAGGGGAAGAGCGGGGTGAGTTGGGTGACCTGAGTGAGCTGGGTGAGCGGGGAGAAGCACGGTGGATCAGGCGAGGTGGAACACCTCGGTGAGGGGTTTCATGGCCTCGTCGGGCCTGGCGCCGTCCAGCGATTCGAAGAACGGCGCCATCTCGGCCTGCCAACGGGCGTTGACCTCGGCGGCCTCCATTCCTGCCTGCGCGGCCGCGAAGTCCTCGGTCTCCAAGTAGCCGACCAGCAGGCCGTCCTCACGAAGGAAGAGCGAGTAGTTGTGCCAGCCGGTGGCCGAGAGCGCTTCGAGCATCTCGGGCCACACGGCGGCATGTCTCTCGCGGTACTCGTCGAGCCGGTCCTCGCGGACCTTGAGCAGGAAACAGACGCGCTGCATGAAGGGCAACTCCCGGGGTGAGGGGGATCAGAAGTCGAACTGGTCGATGTTCTTCTTGTCGAAGACGGTCGGCTTGCCGAGGTCGATCACGCCGTCCTTGCCGATGGTGAAGGTGCCCATGCCACCGGCCTTGAAGGTCTCGCCCTCCTTGCCCGTGATCTGACCGGACGACAGTGCGACGGCGGTGCGCGCGGCCAGCTCGCCGAGCTTCGCCGGGTCCCACAGCTCGAAGGCCTCGACGGTGCCGTTCTTCACGTACTTGCGCATGTCGTTCGGGGTGCCGAGGCCGGTGAGCTTGACCTTGCCCTTGTACTTCGATCCCGACAGGTACTGGGCGGCCGCCTTGATGCCGACGGTGGTCGGGGAGATGATCCCGGCCAGCTTCGGGTTCTCCTGGAGCAGGCCCTGGGTCTGCTGGAAGGACTGCTGGGCGTCGTCGTTGCCGTACGCGACCTTGACCAGCTTCATGTCCTTGTACTTGGGGTCCTTGAGCTCGTCCTTCATGAAGTCGATCCAGGTGTTCTGGTTCGTCGCGGTCTGCGCGGCGGACAGGATCGCGATCTCGCCCTTGTAGCCGATCTGCTCGGCGAGGAGCTGGACCTCGGTACGGCCGAGGGCCTCGGCGCTGGCCTGCGACACGAAGGCGTTGCGGCAGTCGGCCTTGGTGTCGGAGTCGTACGTGACGACCTTGACGCCGTTCTTCATGGCCTGCTTGAGCGCGGTGCACAGGGCACCCGGGTCCTGCGCCGAGACGGCCATCGCGTCGACCTGCTGCTGGGTGAGCGTGTTGACGTAGCTCACCTGGCCCGAGGTGTCCGTGGCGCTGCTGGTGCCGACCTCCTTGTACTTCGACCCCAGCTCGGTGAGGGCCTTCTCGCCGCCCTTGTCGGCGGAGGTGAAGTACGGGTTGTTGACCGCCTTGGGCAGGAAGCCGACGGTCAGCCCCTTCTTGGTGGCCGCGTTCGGGTCGGCCTTGCCGGCCGCGGCGTTCGACGCGCCCTCTTCCTTGACGTCGTCCTTGGAGGTTCCGCCACCGCAGGCGGTGAGAGCCAGGGCCAGGGAGGTGGTGGCAGCGAGAACCGCACAGGCTCGGCGGAGGGATGACTTGCGCATGGTGGGTCCTTTACTGGGATGAGTACGGTGCGCCCCTTCAGGGGCGCGGGGAACTGCGCGACCAGCCACATGCGGCCCGCAGCTTCAAAACGGCGCTACAACGTCAGCCTTTGCGCCCTCGCGATGGAGATCTGCCGTGCCACCCGCGGTCCAAGCACGGACAGCACCAACAGCACACCGGTAACGACAATCTGCGACTGAGCCGAAACGTCCTGCAGACTCATCACGTTCTGCAGCGCCCCGAGCAAAAACACCCCTGCGACAGCGCCGCCCAACGTGCCCTTGCCGCCGTCGAAGTCGATGCCGCCCAGCAACACGGCCGCCACGACGGAGAGTTCGAGACCGGTGGCGTTGTCGTAGCGGGCGCTGGCGTAGTGCAGCGCCCAGAAGATGCCGGTCAGTGAGGCCATGAGACCCGTCAGGGTGAACAGGATCAGCTTCTGCCGCTTGACGCGGATGCCGGCGAACCGCGCGGCCTCCTCATTGGCCCCGATCGCGAACAGCGAGCGTCCGAACGGCGTCGCGTGCAGCGCGACCACGGCGATCGCGAGCAGCACGAGGAAGGGCAGGAAGGCGTACGGGATGAAGGTGTCCCCGATGCGTCCGGACGCGAAGTCCAGGTACTGGGTGGGGAAGTCGGTCACCGCGTCCGAGCCGAGGACGATCTGCGCGATGCCCCGGTAGGCGGCGAGCGTACCGATGGTGACGGCGAGGGACGGCAGTCCGAGCCGCGTCACCAGCAGACCGTTGATCAGCCCGCACACCACGCCGAGGAGCAGACAGATCGGGATGATCGTCTCGATCGTCATGCCCTCGTTCCACAAGGCGCCCATCACCGCCCCGGACAGGCCGGCCGTGGAGGCGACCGAGAGGTCGATCTCGCCGGAGACCACGAGCAGGGTCATCGGCAGGGCGATCAGCGCGATGGGCAGTGTGTTGCCCAGCAGGAACGACAGGTTGAGGGCGTTGCCGAAGCCGTCCACGGTGGTGAAGGACAGCAACAGGACGACGATCAGGAGGGCGCCGACGGCAGAATCCCACCTTTTCAAGGCGGACCAGCGGACGGCGCGCGCGAGAGCGGAGTCAGCCATGGCGGGCGTTCCTCTTCTTCAGGGCGGTCGCCACGCGCAGGGCGACGATCCGGTCGACCGCGATGGCGAGGATGAGCAGGATGCCGTTGATGGCGAGCACCCAGACCGAGCTGACGCCGAGGGCGGGCAGCACGCTGTTGATGGAGGTCAGGAGGAGCGCGCCCAGGGCCGCCCCGTAGACGCTGCCGGAGCCGCCGGTGAAGACGACACCGCCGACCACGACCGCGCTGACGACGGTGAGTTCGTAGCCGTTGCCGGTGCCGGAGTCGACGTTGCCGAACCGGGCGAGGTACAGCGCGCCCGCGAGTCCCGCGAGGGCTCCGCAGAAGGTGTAGGCAGCGAGGATCCGCTTGCGTACGGGGATGCCGGCGAGGCGGGCGGCCTCCGGGTTGGAGCCGAGCGCGTACAACTCGCGGCCGCTGCCGAAGTGCTTGAGGTAGTACGCCGTCGCGATCAGCACCGCCAGCGCGATCATCGCCAGCCACGGCACGGCGGAGAGGCCGCCGGAGCCGAAGTCGATGAATCCGTCGGGCAGGCCCGCCGCGGTGATCTGCCGGGAGCCGACCCAGATGGAGTCGATGCCGCGGATGATGTAGAGCGTGCCGAGGGTGACGACCAGCGCGGGCACTTGGCCGAGGCTGACGAGCAGTCCGTTGACCAGTCCGCAGCCGATGCCGAGCAGGACCGCGAGGGCCACGGCGACAACGGAGTTGCCGCCGCCCTGGAGGTAAGTACCAGCGGCGAAGGCGCTGATGCCGAGCGTCGAGCCGACCGACAGATCGACGTTGCGGGTGATGACGACCAGCGACTGGCCGGTGGCGACCAGTACGAGGATGGTCGCGTTCAGCAGGAGATCCTTGATGCCCTGCTCGGACAGGAAGTCGCTGTTGCCGATCTGGGTGATGACGATCATCACCAGGAAGACGACCAGGATGGCGAGTTCGCGCATCTTGAAGACGCGGTCCACCAGCCGGGTGCCGCTGGACTTGGGCACCTCTGCGGCAGGAGCGGGATTGGGAGCGGTCACCGTCACGCGGCTGCCCTCCCGGTGGCTGCGGCCATCACGGTTTCCTCGGTGGCGTCGGTGCGTGGGATCTCGGCGGTGAGCCGGCCCTCGTGCATCACGAGGACCCGGTCGGCCATGCCGAGAATCTCGGGCAGGTCGGAGGAGATCATCAGGACGGCGACCCCGTCGGCGGCCAACTGGCTGAGCAGCCGGTGCACTTCGGCCTTCGTACCGACGTCGATGCCACGGGTCGGCTCGTCGACGATCAGCACCTTCGGGCCGGTGGCGAGCCACTTGGCGAGGACGACCTTCTGCTGGTTGCCGCCCGACAGGGTGTTGACGGTGTCGGCGATCCGCGCGTACTTGACCTGGAGCTTGACGGCCCAGTCGAGGGAGCGGCTGCGCTCGGCACGCGGGTCCATCAGGCCGGCCTTGACGGTCGTACGCAGTCCGGTGAGGCCGATGTTGCGCTCGATGGACATGTCCATCACCAGGCCCTGGGCGCGGCGGTCCTCCGGGACGAGGGCGAGCCCGGCGGCCATGGCCGTGGAGGGCGCCCCGTTGGTGAGCTTCCTGCCGTCGATCTCGACCTCTCCGGCGTCCCAGCGGTCGACGCCGAAGACGGCCCGGGCGACCTCCGTACGCCCGGCGCCGACGAGTCCGGCGAGGCCGACGATCTCGCCGCGGCGGACGTCGAAGGAGACATCGGTGAAGACGCCCTCGCGGGTCAGCCGCCTTACGCTCAGGGCGACTTCGCCCGCCCGGACGTCCTGCTTGGGGTAGAGCTCGTCGAGGTCGCGGCCGACCATGCGGCGTACGAGGTCGTCCTCGGTCAAGCCGTCGATCGGCTCGCTGGAGATCAGGGCGCCGTCGCGAAGGGTCGTCACCTGTTGGCAGATCTGGAAGATCTCCTCCAGGCGGTGCGAGATGAACAGCACGGCCGAGCCCTGCTCGCGCAGGGTGCGCACGACGCCGAACAGACGGGCCACCTCGCTGCCGGTGAGGGCGGCGGTCGGCTCGTCCATGATCAGGACGCGGGCGTCGAAGGAGAGCGCCTTGGCTATCTCGACGATCTGCTGGTCGGCGATGGACAGGCCGCGGGCCGGGCGGTCGGGGTCGAGCTCGACGCCGAGGCGCTTCATCAGGGCCAGGGTCGACGCGTGCGTGGCCTTGTGGTCGATCCGGCCGAGCGCGCGCCGCGGCTGGCGGCCCATGAAGATGTTCTCGGCGATCGACAGGTCGGGGAAGAGCGTGGGCTCCTGGTAGATCACCGCGATGCCCGCGTCCCGGGCGTCGGCGGGACCGTGGAAGACGGTGGGCTCGCCGTCCAGGAGCACCTGACCGGCGTCCGGTCGGTGCACGCCGGCGAGCGTCTTGATGAGGGTCGACTTGCCCGCGCCGTTCTCTCCGGCGAGTGCGTGCACTTCGCCGGGGAAGAGTTCGAGGGACACGTCCCGCAGGGCGCGTACGGCGCCGAAGGACTTCGAGATGTCCTTGAGCGCCAGCACGGGGGCCGGACCCGCGTCGGACCGGTGGGTCATGAGGGCTCCTCAACGACGCGGGCGATGCGGCCTCACGACGTCGTGAAAGGTTTCAACTAGGTTGCCGGGACGTTAGGCAGGTAGCCCAGGTCACGTCAATGGGTAAAGGCCGAAATTTTCGATAGCCAAAGGTCACAACCGAGTCACGGAGAGACGTATTCGTCGGAGGGGTTGACAGCCATTCGGGCTGCTCATAGCTTCAGCGTTCTGAATCGTTTCAGAGTGGCCTCGCGCTGTACGTCGTGCGGAAGCCGCGCTGAAGCCCTTCGGACCCGAAGCCACAACCGAAGTCACAGGAGCCCTGAAGTGACCGAGCTTGCCGCGGTGAAGGCCGCCCTCAAGACCCAGGCAGTAGAGACGCCGTCATGGGCGTACGGGAACTCGGGAACCCGCTTCAAGGTGTTCGCGCAGCCAGGAGTCCCGCGCGATCCTTTCGAAAAGCTGGACGACGCCGCGAAGGTGCACGAGTTCACGGGCGCCGCGCCGACCGTGGCGCTGCACATCCCGTGGGACAAGGTCGAGGACTACGCAGCCCTGGCGAAGCACGCCGAGGAGCGCGGCCTGAAGCTCGGCGCGATCAACTCCAACACCTTCCAGGACGACGACTACAAGCTGGGCAGCATCTGCCACCCGGACGCGGCGGTGCGCCGCAAGGCGCTCGACCATCTGCTGGAGTGCGTCGACATCATGGACGCCACGGGTTCGAAGGACCTGAAGCTGTGGTTCGCGGACGGCACGAACTATCCCGGCCAGGACGACATCCGCGAGCGCCAGGACCGGCTCGCCGAGGGGCTCGCCCGGGTGTACGAGCGGCTCGGCGACGACCAGCGGATGCTGCTGGAGTACAAGTTCTTCGAGCCCGCCTTCTATACGACGGACGTGCCGGACTGGGGCACGGCCTACGCCCACTGCCTGAAGCTCGGGCCCAAGGCACAGGTCGTCGTCGACACCGGGCACCACGCTCCCGGGACCAACATCGAGTTCATCGTCGCGACGCTGCTGCGCGAGGGGAAGCTCGGGGCGTTCGACTTCAACTCGCGCTTCTACGCCGATGACGACCTGATGGTCGGGGCCGCCGATCCCTTCCAGTTGTTCCGGATCATGTACGAGGTGATTCGTGGGGGTGGGTTCAGTCCGGATGTGGCGTTCATGCTCGACCAGTGCCACAACATCGAGGCGAAGATCCCGGCGATCATTCGTTCGGTGATGAACGTCCAGGAGGCCACGGCGAAGGCTCTCCTGGTGGACCGCGAGGCTCTTGTCGTCGCCCAGCGGTCGGGGGATGTGCTGGCTGCGAACGCTGTCGTCATGGACGCGTACAACACGGATGTGCGGCCGTTGGTGGGTGAGGTCCGTGAGGAGCTGGGGTTGGACGCGGACCCGATGGCGGCGTATCGGCGGTCCGGGTGGGCGGAGAAGATCGCTGCGGAGCGGGTTGGTGGGCAGCAGGCCGGCTGGGGGGCGTGACCTCTGAGTCTCGTCTGCCCTGGTGCGGACCGTTGCAGGCTGCGGGCCGGATTGGGCTGGTCGCGCAGTTCCCCGCGCCCCTGAAGGGGCACGGCCCCTACGGGGCACGAGCACACGTACACACACTCTTCTAAGGACTAGGAACATGGCACCCCATCCCGAAGCCGCCGCTCTGCTTTCCCGTTCCAATCGGCTTGGCTCTGATCCGCGGAACACGAACTATGCGGGCGGGAACACGTCCGCGAAGGGCATCGACACCGATCCTGTGACCGGTGGGGACGTCGAGCTGATGTGGGTCAAGGGGTCGGGGGGCGACCTGGGGACCCTCACCGAATCCGGGCTCGCGGTGTTGCGGATCGACCGGCTGCTGGCGCTCAAGGACGTGTATCCGGGGGTCGAGCGCGAGGACGAGATGGTGGCCGCGTTCGACTACTGCCTGCACGGGAAGGGCGGGGCGGCTCCGTCGATCGACACGGCCATGCACGGGCTGGTGGACGCGGCGCATGTGGATCATCTGCATCCCGACTCCGGGATCGCGCTCGCCTGCGCGGCCGACGGGGAGAAGCTGACCGCCGAGTGTTTCGGGGACAGTGTGGTGTGGGTGCCGTGGCGCCGGCCGGGGTTCCAGCTCGGTCTTGACATCGCCGCCGTGAAGAAAGCGAATCCGCAGGCCATCGGCTGCGTTCTGGGCGGGCACGGCATCACCGCCTGGGGCGACACGGCCGAGGAGTGCGAGCGGAACTCGCTGCACATCATCCGTACCGCCGAGACGTTCCTCGCCGAGCGCGGGAAGGACGAGCCCTTCGGGCCGGTCGTCGAGGGGTACGCGGCTCTCGGTGGCGTCGAGCGCCGGGAGCGGGCCGCCGCCCTCGCGCCCGTGATCCGGTCGCTGGCCTCGCAGGACCGGCCGCAGGTGGGTCACTTCACCGACTCCGAGGTCGTGCTCGACTTCCTCGCGAGCGCCGAGCACCCGCGGCTCGCCGCGCTCGGCACCTCCTGCCCCGACCACTTCCTCCGTACGAAGGTCAGGCCGCTCGTCCTCGATCTGCCGCCGACCGTCGAACCGGACGAGGCGATCGCACGGCTGAAGGAGCTGCACGCCGAGTACCGCGAGGAGTACGCCGCCTACTACCAGCGGCACGCCCTGCCCGACTCCCCCGCGATGCGCGGCGCCGATCCGGCGATCGTGCTCGTTCCCGGGGTCGGCATGTTCAGCTTCGGCAAGGACAAGCAGACCGCGCGCGTGGCCGGCGAGTTCTACGTCAACGCGATCAACGTGATGCGCGGGGCCGAGGCCGTCTCCACGTACGCGCCGATCGAGGAGTCGGAGAAGTTCCGCATCGAGTACTGGGCTCTTGAGGAGGCCAAGCTCCAGCGGATGCCGAAGCCCAAGCCGCTCGCCACGCGGGTGGCGCTGGTGACGGGTGCGGGCAGCGGTATCGGCAAGGCGATCGCCGAGCGGCTGGTCGCCGAGGGCGCGTGCGTGGTGATCGCGGACCTGAACGCGGAGAACGCGGCCGATGTCGCCACCGCGCTCGGCGGGCCCGACAAGGCCGTCGCCGTCACCGTCGACGTGACCTCCGAGGAGCAGATCGCCGAGGCCTTCAAGGCGGCGGTGCTCGCCTTCGGCGGTGTCGACCTGGTCGTGAACAACGCCGGCATCTCCATCTCCAAGCCGCTCCTGGAGACCACGGCGAAGGACTGGGACCTCCAGCACGACATCATGGCCCGCGGCTCATTCCTCGTCTCGCGCGAGGCGGCCCGGGTGATGATCGCGCAGGGACTCGGCGGGGACGTCATCTACATCGCGTCCAAGAACGCCGTCTTCGCAGGTCCGAACAACATCGCGTACTCGGCCACCAAGGCCGACCAGGCCCATCAAGTGCGGCTGCTGGCCGCCGAGTTGGGCGAGCACGGGATCCGGGTCAACGGCATCAACCCCGACGGGGTCGTGCGCGGCTCCGGGATCTTCGCGGGCGGCTGGGGTGCTCAGCGCGCGGCCACGTACGGCATCGAGGAGGAGAAGCTCGGCGAGTTCTACGCCCAGCGGACCATCCTCAAGCGCGAGGTGCTGCCCGAGCACGTCGCCAACGCCGTCTTCGCCCTGACGGGCGGCGACCTCACCCACACCACCGGTCTGCACGTCCCGGTCGACGCCGGTGTCGCCGCCGCGTTCCTCCGGTGACGAACGTGACTCAGGAAGCGACAGTGAACCTCAGGAGGCGGCTGTGAAGTCGTACGCCGCGGTCGACCTCGGCGCGTCCAGCGGGCGCGTCATGGTCGGCCGCGTGGGCCCCGACTCGCTGGAGCTGACGGAGGCGCACCGCTTCCCGAACCGGCCGGTGCGGACGCCCGAAGGGCTGCGCTGGGACATCCTCGCGCTGTACGCGGGTGTCCTCGACGGGCTGCGCGCGGCAGGGCAGGTCGACTCCGTCGGCATCGACAGCTGGGCCGTGGACTACGGCCTGCTGGACGCCGACGGGGCGCTCCTCGGTAACCCGGTGCACTACCGCGACACCCGTACCCAGGGCGTCGCGGAGAAGGTGTGGGCCGGCGTGCCCGCCGCCGAGCTGTACGCGGCGACCGGGCTCCAGTACGCGCCCTTCAACACGCTGTACCAGTTGGTGGCCGCCCACTCGTCGTCCCAACTGGCTCACGCACGCCGCCTGTTGCTCATCCCCGACCTGCTGGCGTACTGGCTCACGGGCGTGCTGGGTACCGAGCTCACCAACGCCTCCACGACCCAGCTGATCGACCCACGCACCCGCGACTGGTCGTACGACATCGCGGAGCGCCTCGGCATCGACCTGACGCTGTTCGCGCCGCTGCGGCAGCCCGGGGATCCGGCGGGGCTGCTCCGGCAGAGCGTGCTGGACGAGACCGGGCTGACCGGTCCGGTGCCGGTGACGACGGTCGGCTCGCACGACACCGCCTCCGCGGTGGCCGCGGTTCCGGCCGTGGGCGGCGAGCGCTTCGCCTACATCTGCACCGGCACTTGGTCCCTGGCGGGCCTGGAGCTGGAGGCGCCGGTCCTCACCGAGGCGAGCCGCGCGGCCAACTTCACCAACGAACTGGGCCTGGACGGCACGGTCCGCTATCTCCGGAACATCATGGGGCTCTGGCTGCTCCAGGAGTGCGTACGGGAATGGGGAGACCCCGACCTGGGGGACCTCCTGTCGGCCGCCGCCGAGGTACCCGCGCTGCGGTCCGTCGTGGACGCGGGGGACGCGGCCTTCCTGGCCCCCGGCCGCATGTCGGCCCGGATCGCGGACGCCTGCCGGGAGTCGGGGCAGCCCGTGCCCGAGTCGCCCGCCGAGATCACGCGCTGCATCGTCGACTCGCTCGCCCTGGCCCACCGCCGGGCCATCGCCCAGGCCCAGGAACTGGCCGACCACCCGGTCGACGTCGTACACATCGTCGGCGGCGGCACCCGCAACGCCCTGCTCTGCCAGCTGACCGCCGACGCCTGCGGCCTCCCGGTCGTGGCGGGCCCCGCGGAAGCGGCAGCCCTCGGCAACGTCCTCGTCCAGGCCCGAACCCACGGCCTGGTCGGCGACCGCACGTCGATGCGCGAACTGCTCGCCCGTACGCAGCCCTTGACCCGCTACGAACCCCGGGGCACCACGTCGGCATGGCAGGCCGCCGAGGCTCGCCCGACAGGCCGATGACCTGTATCCCCGCCCCAGCACAGGCGCCCCATGGGGGCGCGGGGAACTGCGCGATCAGCCACCGACGACCGGCACCCGACAACCAACAGCCGACGCACCTCATTCCAGCAAAGCGCATCGCCGCGTACGCTGCACTCATCCGATGATCGAACCCAAGGAGCCGCGATGCGTGTCGCTCTGTTCCTGACCTGTGTCAACGACACGCTCTATCCGGACACCGGCCGTGCCGTGGTGAAACTGCTGACCAGGCTGGGCGTGGACGTCGACTTCCCGATGGCGCAGACATGCTGCGGGCAGGCGCACTACAACACCGGCTACCGTCACCAGGCCGAGCCGATGGCCCGGCATTTCTCCGATGTTTTCGGTGGGTACGAAGCGATCGTGACCCCGTCCGGTTCGTGCGGCGCGATGGTGCGGGAGTTGTACCCGCGGATGGGCGAGCGGGCGCGCGCCGAGGGCCGCGGGGACACCCTCGCGGCGACGCTCGCACCGGTCGTGCCGAAGACGTACGAGCTCACCGAGTTCCTGGTGGACGTGCTCGGGGTGACGGACGTGGGCGCGTACTACCCGCACACCGTCACGTACCACCCCACCTGTCACGGACTGCGGAGCCTCGGGCTCGGCGACCGGCCGCGCCGACTGCTCCAGTCCGTCAAGGGACTTGAGCTCAAGGAGCTGCCCGGCGCGGACGAATGCTGTGGCTTCGGCGGCACGTTCGCCGTCAAGAACTCCGATGTATCCGCGGCGATGGGGGCCGACAAGGTGCGCAACGCGGAGTCGACGGGCGCCGACGTGCTGTGCGCCGCTGACAACTCCTGCCTCATGCACATCGGCGGCACCATGACCCGGCTCAGGACGGACATGCGTCCGGTGCACATCGCGGAGATCCTGGCGAGCACGGAGGAGGAGACCCACGCATGAGAGGGACGTTCGCCGGCACGAACAGCCACATCGGAGAGGAGCCGAGCGCATGAGCGGTGGGACCTTCGTCGGGATGCCGTCCTTCCCGAAGGCCGCGCACGAGGCCGTCCACAACCAGACCCTGCGCGGCAATCTGCGCCACGCCACCCACACCATCCGCGCCAAGCGCGCGAACGCGGTCGCGGAGGTCTCCGACTGGGCCGAGCTGCGCGAGGCCGGCAAGCAGATCAAGGACCACACGCTCCGTCATCTCGACCGGTATCTGGTGCAGTTGGAGGAATCGGTCACGGCGGCCGGCGGCACCGTGCACTGGGCCGCCGACGCGGACGAGGCCAACCGGATCGTCACGTACCTCGTCAAGGCGACCGGCGAGAGCGAGGTCGTCAAGGTCAAGTCGATGGCCACACAGGAGATCGGCCTCAACGAAGCGCTCGAAGCCGAGGGCATCAACGCCTACGAGACCGATCTCGCCGAGCTGATCGTGCAGTTGGGCAAGGACCGGCCCTCCCACATCCTCGTCCCGGCCATCCACCGCAACCGCGGCGAGATCCGCGACATCTTCGCCCGCGAGATGAGCGAGTGGGGCCGCCCGGCACCGGAGGGCCTGACCGACACGCCCGCCGAACTGGCCGAGGCAGCACGCGTGCACCTACGGGAGAAGTTCCTGCGCGCCAAGGTCGGTGTCTCCGGCGCCAACTTCATGGTCGCCGAGACCGGCACGCTGGTCGTCGTGGAGTCCGAGGGCAACGGCCGGATGTGCCTGACCCTCCCCGAGACGCTGATCTCGGTCGTCGGCATCGAGAAGATCGTGCCGACCTGGCAGGACCTGGAGGTCTTCCTCCAGACACTCCCCCGCTCCTCCACCGCCGAGCGCATGAACCCGTACACCTCCACCTGGACGGGTACGACGGACGAGGACGGTCCTCAGACCTTCCATCTGGTCCTCATCGACAACGGCCGCACCGACACGCTCGCCGACGAGGTCGGCCGCCAGGCCCTGCGCTGCATCCGCTGCTCGGCGTGCCTCAACGTCTGCCCGGTGTACGAGCGGGCCGGCGGCCACGCGTACGGCTCGGTCTACCCGGGCCCGATCGGCGCGATCCTCAGCCCTCAACTCCGGGGCACCCAGAGCGAGATCGACGCCTCCCTCCCGTACGCCTCTTCGCTGTGCGGTGCCTGCTACGACGTCTGCCCGGTGGCCATCGACATCCCGGAGGTGCTGGTGCATCTTCGGGAGCGGGTCGTCGAGGGCGGCGTCGTGACCCGGGACGGCGCCAAGGTCGTACTCAAGCCCGCGAAGGGGCATGCCGCCGAGCGGGCGGCGATGCGTGCGGCGCGGTGGGCCTTCGGTCACCCGGGCGCTCTGCGCACCGGCCAGCGGTTCGCGTCCCGGACCCGTCGCTTCCATCCACGGACGCTGCCCGGGCCCGGCAAGGCGTGGAGCGAGACCCGGGCGCTGCCGGCGGTTCCCGCGGAGCCGTTCCGCGACTGGTGGCAGCGGACGCACGGAGGAAAGGACGCCTCGAAGTGAGCAGCAGGGATCTGATCCTGGCCCGGGTGCGGCGCGCGCTCGCGGACGTGCCACGGGACGACACGCCGTACGACCAGGCCTTCGAGCGCGGGTATCTGCGCGAGCACGGGGACCGGAGTGTCGAGCAGACGGTGGATCTGCTGGCGGAGAACCTGGCGGACTACCGGGCGCGGGTGCACCGGTGTGACGCCGACGGGCTGGCGGCGACGATCGCCGGGCTGCTGGCCGAGCGGGGTTCGACGTCGGTCGTCGTGCCGACGGGCCTGGACCCGGAGTGGCTCGCGGCCACCGCCGTGACGCGGGTTGCGGACCGGCTCGACAGCACCCCGGCCGAACTGGACCGCGTCGACAGCGTCGTCACCGCGTGCGCGGTCGCCATCGCCGAGACCGGCACCATCGTCCTGGACGGCGGCCCGGACCAGGGCCGCCGCCGGATCACCCTGGTCCCGGACCACCACATCTGTGTCGTACGCGTCCCGGACCAGGTCGTGTCCTCCGTGCCCCAGGGTCTGGAGCGCCTCGACCCGGCCCGTCCGCTGACCTGGATCTCCGGGCCGTCCGCCACGAGTGACATCGAACTCGACCGGGTCGAGGGGGTGCACGGTCCGCGCACCCTAGAGGTGGTGCTGGTGAGCGCAGAGTGACGGACGCGGTTGGCGTGAAGGCATGATCCGGTTCGAACAGGTCACCAAGCGCTACCCGGACGGCACAACGGCCGTGGACGGCCTCTCGTTCGAGGTGTCCGAGGGCGAACTCGTCACGCTCGTGGGCCCGTCCGGCTGCGGCAAGACGACGACCATGATGATGGTGAACCGCCTCATCGAGCCGACGTCCGGCCCGATCCTCGTGGACGGCGAGGACATCGCGGCGGTGGACCCGGTGAAGCTCAGGCACCGGATCGGATACGTCATCCAGCAGGTGGGCCTCTTCCCGCACCGCACGGTCCTCGACAACACGGCGACCGTGCCGACACTCGTGGGCTGGAAGAAGGCGAAGGCCGGGGCGCGGGCCGCCGAGCTGCTCGACCTGGTCGGTCTGGACCCGAAGACGTTCGGCTCGCGCTATCCGGACCAGTTGTCGGGCGGTCAGCGCCAGCGTGTCGGCGTGGCGCGGGCACTCGCCGCCGACCCTCCCCCAGCCTTCGGCCGGGGGGACCCCCAGTGCTGCTGATGGACGAGCCTCCCCCACTGCCCTGAACGGGCGTGGGAGGTGCCCCCAGGCGCGGTCGACCCCGTGGTGCGCGAGCAGTTGCAGGACGAGTTCCTGCGGATGCAGGCCGCCGTGCGAAAGACGGTGCTGCTGGTCACGCACGACATCGAGGAGGCCGTCCGGCTCGGCGACCGCATCGCGGTGTACGGGCAGGGGCGCATCGAGCAGTTCGACACGCCCCGGGCGGTGCTGGGCACCCCGGCGACTCCCTAACGTGGCCGAGTTCGTGGGCGCCGACCGGGGTCTGAAGCGGCTGTCGGTCACCGAGATCGAGCCCGACGACCTGGAGCAGCCGCCGGTCGCGCGCCTCGACGAGCCGGCCGAGCGGGCCGCCGCCCGGATGAACGCGGACGGCTCCCGCTGGGCCGTAGTCCTGGACTCCGGCGACGAGCTGCACGGCTGGGTGGGCGTCGACGAGCTCGCCGCGGGCGGCACGGTCGGCGACCTCGCCCACCGGATGAACTCCTGGGTACCGGTGGGCGCCCCGCTGAAGCAGGCCTTCGGTGTGATGCTCCAGCACGACGCCGGGTGGGTGGCCATGCTGGAGGGCGCGCGGTTCCTCGGCGTACTGACTCCCGCGAAGCTGCACGAGGCGCTGCGACGGTCGGTGGACGCGGACGCCCTGGGCGTGGCCCGGGGCCAGGTGGAGTTCGACTCGGTGGCGGACGCCTAGCTCCGCCCTTGGACGGGCGCCTGTCCCCTGCCCTTGGACTGGCGCCTGCCCTCTACCCTTGGGCGGACGCCTAACCGCTGCCCTTGCGCGAGGTGGCCCCCCGCCCGACCAGTCCGTACGCCCACCGCTCGTTGAACCCGGCCAGGAAGCCGATCGCGCCCCAGAACCCCCAGAAGGCGGTGCCCGCCGAGTCCGCGCGGCCATCCGGGGCGCAGATGTCGGTGATGCCGGCCGGTATCTCGATCACGGTGACGAGACCGCTGCCGAGCAGCAGGTAGACGGCGATCGCGAGCAGCCAGCCGAGGAAGACCCGGTGGACCCCGCCGCGCCGCATGGCGCGGGCCTGCTGGCCGGGCGGGACCGCTTCCCTCGACCCGTTGGCCGGTCGGCGCATCAGCTGGTCGCCGCTGTTGCGCAACCTTGTCAGGACGCTGAGCACCGCCCCGAACGCTCCCGCTCCCCCGCACACGAGCGCGCCCAGCAGGCTCCATCGGTCGGTGCACTTCAGCGAGACGTCACAGAGGCCGAGAAGCTTCTCCCCCACCAGCAACGGCACGATCAGCAGGACCATCCCCAGCACGAATCCGCTGTTGAGCCCGCGGTTGACGGCGAGCTCGCCGTCCTGGTCGAGGCGGACCCGGATGCGCAGGATCTCCCGTTCCAGATAGGCGGCCAGATGCTCGTCGGACTGCCGGTCTCCCAGCCGCTGATCACGCAGGACGTTTCTCAGCACCCGCTGAACCGTGGTGCGCAGCGACTGCCTGGTCTTCTCCTCGAAGGCGCGCTGCGCTTCGCCGTAGAGCGACTGCAGGTGCAGCTGCTCCGCGGGAAACGACCTGCCGAACTGCGCGTACGCGTCCCGCAGTTCGGGCTCCACCAGGTCCATCAACCCCTGCGGATCGAGATCGGTGTCCGCCCCCTCGACCGTCTCGCACACTCTCTTCCGCCAGTCCCGGCGGCTTCCCCCGTTTTTGTCCCCCATGAAGTACCTGTACCGACGGGCACCGGACGCGGGAACCCGAGCCACCGCTCCAGTACGGTCACCGACGTCACAGCCCTGTCACTTGAGGAGGCCTTGTCCTCCAGGTACGTACGCGCCACGTCCTCCGGCAGGCGGCGCCAGCTGTCCACCTGCTCGTTCATGGACGCCAGATCGGCAGTCGTGAGTACGTCGTTGAGCCTGTCCAGTGCCCCGGTCGCACCCTCGCTGCCTGACCGGGAGCGGTTCACGACCGGCACGATGTAGTCGGCGTTCTGCAGATCCTTGTCGTCCGCGAGCAGGACGAGTCGGAACTCGTCGAGCGTCGCGTCCGTCGTGGTGGTGAGCACCATCTGGTCCTGGCCGTTCTGCACGGCCCGTTTCGCCTGCGTAGTACCGACGCCCTTCGGGTCCACACCGGTGATGTCGATGCCGTACGTCTTCCTCAACCCTGGTTCGCAATAGGGGCGTTGTACGCACTCGTCGCCCGCCGCGAGCCGCACTTCGAGGCCCGATCTGCCGAGGTCGCTCAGTGTCTTGAGATCGTGCTGCCGTGCGAACGCTCCGGTCACCGCGAAGGCGTTCTGGTCGACCGCCCGGCCGGGATCGAGGACGGTGAGCCCGCGCGGGGTGGCGAGCTTGCGCAGCGCGGTCATCGTGGCCTTCAGGTCGGGCGAGCCGACGGCCGGCGCGTCCGCCCCGTTGGTCTTGGCGTTGAGCCAGTCGGCGAAGGTCGCCGCGTACTCGGCGACGACGTCGATCTGCCCGGACTCCAGGGCGGGTTCGTACAGTTCGCGGTTGGCGACCGTGAGCATCGACGTCTTGTAGCCGGCCTCGTTCAGCAGCAGCCCGTACATGGTGGCGAGCAGGTCGCTCTCGGTGAAGCCGGCCGAGCCGATGGTCAGATGCTTGCTGTCCCCAGGCGCCTCGGTGACCTCGCCCTGGGTCTCCAGCGACGGACCGGAGGCGCAGCCGGTCAGCAGGAGCAGGCCCGCGAGTGCGGCGCGGCGCCTCATCGTGCGCCCCTCTTGGGTGCCAGTCGCTCGGCCGCCTCGAAGACGCCTTCGACGAGCAGCGCGAAGAGGGCCACGAGAACGGCTCCGGCGACGACCTGGGGCGTACTCGCGAGGTTGAACCCGGCGGTGATGGTCCGTCCGAGGCCGTCGCCGCCCGCGAGCGCGGCGATCGTGGCGGTGGCGACGAGCTGGACGGCCGCGATGCGCACCCCGTTGAGGATCATCGGCATCGCGAGCGGCACCTCGACCTGCCACAGCATCTGCCGCCCGGTCATGCCCATACCGCGCGAGGCCCGCACGACGTCGCGGTCGACCTCGCGCATCCCGACGTACGCGTTGGTGAGCAGCGGTGGCACGGCGAACAGGACGAGCGTGACGACCGTCGGGCCCTCTCTCCACTTGCCGATGGGGGTGAGGAGCAGCAGGACGAGGACGGCGAAGGTGGGGATCGCGCGGCCGACGTTCGAGATGTTGACGGCGAGCGCGCCGTCCTTGCCGAGGTGGCCGAGGACGAGCGCGACCGGCAGCGCGATCAGACAGCTGATGACGAGACAGACCACGGTCAGCACCAGGTGCTGGGTGAGCCGGTGCCACACGCCGTCGTCGCCCGCCCAGTTCGCGGAGTCGGTGAGCCAGTCGCAGGCGTCGGCCAGTGTGTTCACGCCCGGGCCGCCCGGGTCCACGGGGTGATCAGCCACTGCACACCGAGCAGCAGCAGATCGGCGGCGATGACGACGCACAGCACGGACGCGGTGAGGACCTGCGCCTTGAAGAAGGTGTTCATGCCCGAGTAGATGAGGTTGCCGAGCCCTCCGAAGCCGACGATCGCGCCGACCGTGGCCAGCGATACCGCCGAGACGGTCGCGATCCGCAGCCCGGCCATGGCGGCGGGCAGGGCGAGCGGCAGTTCCACGGTGAGCAGCAGACGGATGGGCCCGTATCCCATGCCGCGGGCCGCCTGCCGGGTCTCCTCGGGCACGGCGCGCAGTCCGGCCAGGATGTTCCGTACGAGCAGGGTCAGCGAGTACAGGACGAGACCGGCGACGACGAGGGCCGCCGACAGCCCGTACACCGGCAGGAGCAGCGAGAACATGGCGAGCGACGGGATCGTGTAGAGGATCGTCGTCACGGCGAGCACCGGGCCCGCCGCCCAGCCCCAGCGGCGCGCCGGCACGGCCAGCGGCACGGCGAGGGCCAGCCCGATGAGGACGGAGAGCGCGGTCAGCTGAAGGTGCTGACCGACCGCGTCGAGGAGGATGTCGCGGCGGGTGCTGAGGTATTCACCGCAGATCCACTCGTTGCGCGCGAGGCAGTCGTCCGGGGGCGCGGTCACGGCTCCATTCCAGCCGGGCGGGCGCGGGGTGGCGCGTATTGATCGCCCGTACGGGGGCGTTGAACGGGCTTCGCGTGATCCCCGTACTTCAGGGGCAGCGGGCCCGACCCGTCTGCCGTGCTAGGAGGACCCGACCCATGACCGCACACCGCACCGCCGCCCTCCTCGGGACGGCCCCGCTCCTGCTCGCGGTGTGGGCCGCCGGGCCCGCCGCCGCGCACGGTGCGCCGACGGACCCCGTGAGCCGGGTGGTGGCCTGCTCCCCCGGAGCGCAGCAGTCGCAGGCGGCGGCGTGCCGGGCGGCCGCCTCCTCCGGCATCGCGGCCTTCGACAATCTGCGCCTCGCAGGTGTCAACGGCCGGGACCGCCAGGTCGTCCCCGACGGCAAGCTGTGCAGTGGAGGCATCGCCGCCTACCGGGGCCTGGATCTGGCCCGCGCCGACTGGCCGTCGACCAAACTGACCGGCGGGGCGAACATGACGCTCACCTACCGGTCGACGATTCCGCACACCGGCTCGTTCAAGCTGTTCCTGACCAAGGAGGGCTACGACCCGACGAAGCCCCTGACCTGGTCCGACCTGCCGTCGCAGCCCTTCGCCACGGCCACCGACCCGGCGCTCGTGAACGGCGCCTACCGGATCACGGCCAAGCTGCCGTCCGACCGCACCGGACGCCATCTGCTCTACACGATCTGGCAGAACACGAGCACGCCGGACACGTACTACTCGTGCTCGGACGTGGTCTTCCCCGCGGCGAAGGAGAACGCGGGTGCCGGGGCCGGCGGGTCAGCGTCGGAGAAGCCCGCGGCGACACCGACGAAGGCCGCCCCCACCAAGGCCGCGGCCACTCCCACGCCGTCGGAGTCCCCGGCCGAGGCCACCAGCGCGCCCGTGGAACCGTCGGTCACCGTGACCGACGCGGCCGGCGAGGCGGTCTCCTCGCCCGGCTCCGACGACGACAGCCAGGCCCTGGCCCTGCCTCTCGTCGCGGGCGGTGCGGCCGGACTGCTGATCACGGCGGGCGCGGCGTTCACCCTGCGCCGCCGCCGGTGAGAAGCTCGAAAACCGTGACTGATAGCCTGCGCGTTCTTTAGTTATAAAAAGGAACCATCGCGTGGGAGACGTACGTGCGGACCTGGCGGAGTTGTCTGGAATCGGCAGGAGCGCACCAGGGCGCTCTGCGTGACGACTACATGAAGGTCGCGCGTTTCATGCAGCGGCGGGAGCCGGCCGGCTATCTGGCGGTGCGCCTGCTGGTGCCCGCCTCCCACCAGCCCCATGTGCTGGCCGGGTACGCCTTCGCGGCGTTCACCGACGACGTCTGCGACCGGGGGACGGTCCAGGAACGCACAGGGCACTACGACGCGTGGGCCGAGCAGGTGCGTACGGCGCTGAGTACGGGAAGCGCCGCGCATCCTCTGCTGCGGGCGTTCCTGCACACCGCGGCGGAGCGTGAACTGCCGCGCCGCTGGGTCGACTCGTATCTGGAGGGTGCGCGGATCGACCTCGACTTCTCCGGGTTCGAGACCGAGGCCGACTACCAGCGGTATGTGGAGCAGCTCACCTGGCCGTTCCTGATGATCACGTCGGGGCTGGCCCATCTCGGGGGCGGGAGCGCCGAGTTCGCCGCCTCCTGTCGGCTGTTCGCCGACGCCGCCCAGCGCACGGACATCCTCACCGACCTGTCGGAGGACCTGCGCGGCGGGCGGCTGTATCTGCCCCTCAGCGATCTCGACCGGCACGGCATCACGCGCGCCGACCTCGAGAAGGGGCGCGACCTGCCCGGAGTCCGCGCGCTGGTCGCGGCCACCGTCGAGGCGGCGCGCGCCACGCTCCACGAGGCCACCGTGCTCCTGGAGCACTGCTCCGAGGAGCACCGGCGGCTGATGCGTTTCATCCTGGACCTGCACCACCAGCGACTGGCGTCGGTGACGGCCCGCGGCGCCTCGGTGGCCCGTCGTCCGGTACGGGACCGTCCGGTGGCGTGCCTTCGGCTGCTGGCCGGGCGTCCGACACGGCGGGCGGTCCGCGCCACTGGGTGAGTCGGCCGAGGCGAGCCGCCCGCGGGCGCGCAGGCGGAGCGTCAACGGGCCGGCGGGCGCACCCTGTTGACCTCGCCGGACCAGGCGCTTATGCCCATGTGCTGTCCATCAGCCCGGGCCGTCGAGCGACCGGCCGTCCCGCTGGTCCGGCGTCGCGTCCCGGTCGGCAGGCACCATCGGTTCCCCGCTCAGTTCATGACTCCACAGCACATCGCTGACGCGCTTCACCGCGGCCGTCAGATGGCGGCGATAGGTGCTGAAGGACATCCCGAGGCGTCTGGCCACCGCCTCCTGGGTGGGCGCGGCCTTGCTGTACGTGGTCGTGACGACGCGGTGTCGTTTCTCCCCGCCGCGCTCTGCCAGGACGGTGTCGATGGCGCACAGCAGGACGTCGTGGAGGCTCTGGCCGTGCGCCGCGACGAGGCGGCTGCGGCTGAGTGGGTTGGCCGCGAGCTCGTTGGGCCACCACAGCGCGCGCAGGGCGTCCCGTACCGCGGTGTCGAACTCCCGCCGGGACAGCACGACACGGTCCGCCCCCTCCCGCGGAGTTCCGCCCGAGGGCGGAGGTGCCAACTCGCCGATGGCGTCGACGAGTTGGGTGCCGCTGCCGACATCGATGCCGGCACCGGCCAGCAGGGCCATGTTCTTCTCGACCATCCACGCCAGGGCGGGCCGGGTACGCCAGTCGTGGGCGAACAGACGGTATCCGTGGTCGCCGACCACGGGTCTGGCGTCGGTCGGCAGCATGTCGCTGCGTTCGAGATAGTCGTTCCAGAAGCCGTCGTCCCGCATCACGACGAACGACCACGCGAGATCGTCGGACCGGACGATCTCCCCGATGACGCGCCACTGGATCAGGTTCATGGAGGCCGAAGGCCGCTGGTACGCCTGCGGGTTGACATGAAAACGCGCGACGGCGACACGCTCCCCCGTTCCCAACGGCCCGGCCGTACGCACATGGGCCCAGGCGGCGGCCACCACCGGATCCACATCCTCCCCCTCCGGCTCGGCGAGTTGCAGCCAGGCGGAGAGGGCAACGATGTCATCGGTGCCGGTCGACCTGTACACGACGAACGCTTCGGGCTGCCGGTCCAGCCAGAAGCGGGCGAGCGCGGCGGACTCGGGGCCCTCCGCCTCGTGGACCAGTTCCACCACGCGTTTCTCGTCGGCGGGAGTGCACGGGAGTTCCCGCACGAGGCCGTGGGAGTGCCAGTCGAAGGCCTGCGCGAGATGGCCGAGGGTCCGGTGCAGGTACACGAGCGCCTGCATCGCCGGGAGTATCTGCGCGGCGGACGCCTCCCGGACGCGGCCGAGCAGATACTCGTACATCCGTCGGCGCAGGGCCGCGAATCCGTCCGGGTCGCGCCAGCGCAGGTCGGCTGCCAGGACCTCGCGCACCACGTCGTGCGGGAAGAGCCCCGCCGGGGTGGATTCGATGAAGGGCTGGGTGCGCAGCCAGGCGAAAAGTTCGGGGGCGCGCTCGCCCATCATCGCCCGCAGGAGGGCCTCGGAGGTGACGTCGGCCTGGGCGCAGACCTCCAGCGCGGTGCGGTGTGCGGAGCTCGGCGGATCGCCCACGAGTCGTGGCAGCAGCGTCGCGATCACGTCCCGGCCTGGTGCCCATTCGGCCGCCCTGGCCGTACCGTCCGCGTCCTGCCGCACAACGACCGCGGCGGCCAGGGACAGGGCCAGCGGATTGCCGCCGGTGAAGGACAGCAGCGCGTGGTGTGCCCCGTCCGGGACTCCGCGTACCCGCAGGAAGGTGGCGGCGTCGCCCCGGGCCAGGTTCCGCAGCGGCACGACGTGCATCAGGTCCGCCCATCCCGGGTCGGCGACCCAGCGCGGATCGGGGGCCGAGCGCCCGGCGACCACCGCGACCGTGCCCAGCGGCAGCCGCGGCAGGAAGTGCTCCCACAACCAGTGCTCCAGGCCCTGACAGTGCTCGAACGCATCGACCAGGAGCACCGATCCGGGCTCGCCGATCGCCTTTCCGGCGGCCTGCTCGAAGTCGTCGGGCGTCGCCGGAACCGTACGGCCGTCGACCTCGACGACCAGCCGTCCCGCCTCCCGCGCCTCCAGCGCGAACCGCCTGAGCAGCGTGGACTTGCCGATTCCGCCGGGCCCGTGCAGATAAAGCACCGGAGAACCGTGGGGGTCCCCCGCCAGCGCGGACCGGAACATCGCCCGTTCCGCCGCCCGCCCGACGAACGCCCGGTCCCGCGCCGCGACCACGAGGTCGCCTAACGAGCCGCCGTCCCCCATACCCCTGCGCCCCTCATGAACCGAACCGAATCTTTCATGACCGGTCACATTACGTCGTTCGCCGCAAGGCAGTTGAGGGGTTGGGGCGCGCGTCGCCGTGAGTTTGGTTCACGGCCGGAGAGGGGCCGGTTCCGTCATGTCCTGGGTGCCGATGACGGACAGCAGCCGCAGTTGCTCGGCGGCACGGCTGCCGGGCGGGGCCGTGAACCAGAGCAGGCGCTGGCGGCCGTCCTCGCTGAAGAGGGTGAGGCATTCGACCTCGATGACGCCGAGGCCGGGGTGGACGATGCGTTTGTGGTCGTTCCTGCGCAGGCCCACATCGTGGGTGTCCCACAGCTCCGTGAACTCCGTACTGCGACGGCGTAGTTCGCGGATCATCCGGGCCACCTCGGCATCGCGGCCTCGTCGGCCGGCGACCACCTGCAGGTCCGCCACGAAGGCCCGGGACTGGCGGGGATGGTCCGGGGCCGGATAGAGGGAGCGGGCCGCGGGGTCGGTGAACCAGCGGAAGACGAAGCTGGCCGCCGGTCCGCGGACGGCCGGAGGGCGGCCGATCAGGGCAGCGGCCGCCTCGTTCTGGACGAGCGTCTCGTGGAGGTCGGTGATGACCTGCGCGGGCGTACCGGTGAGCTGGTCGAGGAGGCGGAGGAGCGCCGGCTGGACGTGGGCGGCGGGACCGTGCGCGGCCGGGGGGACTCGCCGGTCCGCGAGGTGGTAGAGATGGTCGCGCTCGTCGCCGGCCAGCCGCAGAGCGCGGGCGAGAGCGGCCAGGGTCTGCTCCGAGGGCTGGGCGCCGCGCCCCTGCTCCAGCTCGGTGTAGTAGTCCGCCGACAGGCCGGCCAGCTGGGCGACCTCCTCCCGGCGCAGCCCCGGTACGCGCCTGCGGGGGCCGACCGGCAGCCCCACATCACCCGGCTTCACACGGTCGCGCCGGGACTTCAGGAATGCCGCCAGTTCGGGAAAGGTCACCCCCTCATCCTCACTCGCGCGCGCATCCGGAGCCAGGGGATGCCGACCCCAGGGTAGAGACAGCCCTGGTTAACGCGGGAAGAGCCGCCGATGGTGGATCTCGGGGCGCCCGTGGAGAAGTCGCGGAACAGCGCTCACCGATACCGCAGACACCGCAGCAAGGAGCCATCACCATCATGCCCATTCCGAATCCGGTGGAGACGAATCCGGAGGAGACGCATCCCGCGGAGAACGTCCAGAACCCGGTGGTGCCGGGTGCTCGCCCCCACCCCCGCGTCGCCGTCGTCACGGGCGGCTCACGCGGCATCGGCCGCCAGTCCGTGGCCCGCCTGGCCTCCGACGGATTCGCGGTCGTGGCCGGCTACTCGGGCAACGCGGACCTCGCCGAAGCCGCGGTCAAGGAGGTCACCGCGGCCGGCGGCCGGGCCATCGCCGTACGCGGGGACGTCGCCGACGAGAACGACATGTCCGCGCTGTTCGACCTGGCCGAGTCCACGTACGGCGAAGTCGACGTGGTCGTCCACGCGGCGGGCCGGGCCCACACGGCGGCCGTCGTCGACCTGGACCTGGCGGATCTGGACGCGCTGCACCGCACCAACATCCGCGGCACGTTCGTCGTCGCCCAGCAGGCCGCACGACGGATCCGGCCGGGCGGGACCATCATCACCTTCTCCACGTCCGTCGTCGGTCTCGCGTTTCCCACGTACGGGGCCTACAGCGCGAGCAAGGGAGCGGTGGAGGCGCTGACGATGATCCTCGCCCGCGAACTGCGCGGCCGGGACGTGACGGTGAACGCCGTCGCCCCCGGTCCCACCGCGACCGATCTGTTCCTCGACGGCAAGGACGAGGAGACCGTCGCCCGGCTGGCCGCGCAGCCTCCGCTGGAACGCCTCGGCACCCCTGCCGACATCGCCGAGACAGTCGCGTTCCTCGCCTCCCCGGCCGGCCACTGGATCAACGGACAGGTCGTCCGGGCCAACGGCGGCATCGTCTGACGGCCGCCCCATCGGCGCGACGAACAACAGCCATCCATCACCAGCAATCACAGGAATGAGAACGAACATGCCGTTCGCGAACTTCAAGGTGCCCGCCGGCACCCTCACCGAGAAGCAGAAGGAGCAGATCATCACCCGCACCACCGAGCTCTACGTCGACATCTACGGCGAACGCGCCCGCGCCAGCACCCTCGTAGTGGTCGAGGAGGTCACCGACGGCGGATGGGGAGTCGGCGGCGAGGTACTGACGCTCGCGAAGCTTCAGGCGCCGGCGCGGGACTGATCTCCGAGCCAGCACCACATTCGGCGCCACATCGGCACCGCGTCGACGTGAGTCTCAGGACCCGGTCGCCGCTGCCGCGGCCCGTCCCGCCGTACGGCCGGAGAACAGACAACCGCCGAGGAACGTGCCCTCCAGGGAGCGGTATCCGTGGACGCCTCCTCCGCCGAATCCCGACACCTCACCGGCCGCGTACAGACCGGGTACGGCTTCTCCGGCGGCGTTCAGGACGCGGCCGGAGAGGTCGGTCTGGAGGCCGCCGAGGGTCTTGCGGGTGAGGATGTTGAGGCGTACGGCGATCAGCGGCCCGGCACTGCTGTCCATGATCTTGTGGGCGGCGGCCGTGCGGCTGAGGGTGTCCCCCGGGTAGGAGAGGGCGTTGCGGATACCCATGACCTGGGCGTCCTTGGAGTAGGGGTTGTCCATCTCCCGGTCGCGCGCGTCGATCTGCCGCTGGAGGTCGTTCAGGTCGATCAGGCCGTCCCCGGTCAGCTTGTTCATGCCGCGGACGAGTTCGGACAGTGTCGTGGCGACGACGAAGTCCACGCCGTTCTTCTTGAACTTCTCGATCGGCTCCGGGGTCTGCCAGATGCGCGAGAGGAGCATCCAGATGTTCTTCTCGGTGAGGTCCGGGTTCTGCTCGGAGCCGGAGAGCGCGAACTCCTTGGCGATGATCTTCTGGGTCGTCACGAACCAGGAGTAGTCGTACCCGGTCGCGGTGATCGACTTGAGCGTGTGGAGGGTGTCGTAGCCGGGCAGGTCGGGTGCGCTGAAGCGCTTGCCGGTGGCGTCGAACCACATGGACGACGGGCCCGGCAGGATGCGAATGCCGTGGCCCGGCCAGATCGGGTCGTAGTTCCTGAGGCCCTCGGTGTAGTGCCACATGCGGTCCGGGTTGACGATCCGGCCGCCCGCCTTCTCGGTGATCGCGAGCATGCGGCCGTCCACGTGGGCCGGCACGCCGGTGATCATGGTCTTGGGCGGGGTGCCGAGCCGGGCCGGCCAGTTCTGGCGTACGAGATCGTGGTTGGCGCCGATGCCGCCGGAGGTGACGATCACGACCGGGGCGCGCAGCTCGAACTCGCCCACGACCGTACGGGAGCTGGGCTTGCCGCGGGCGGCGCTGCTCGGCTCCAGGATCGCGCCGCGTACGCCGGTGACGGCGCCGCCCGTGGTCACGAGTCCGTCGACGCGGTGCCGGAACTTGAAGGTCACCTTGTTGGCCTCGACCGCGGCGCGCACCTTCTTCTCGAACGGCTCGACGACCGCCGGTCCCGTGCCCCAGGTGACGTGGAAGCGGGGCACGGAGTTGCCGTGTCCGTCCGCGAGACCGCCACCCCGCTCGGCCCAGCCGACGATCGGGAACCACTGCACCCCGAGGCCGGCGAGCCAGGAGCGCTTCTCACCGGAGGCGAAGTCGACGTACGCCTCGGCCCACTTGTAGGCCCAGTGGTCCTGGCCCTTCGGGTCGGTGATGCCGCGGTCGAAGCCGGCCGTGCCCAGCCAGTCCTGCCAGGCCGGCTCCTGGGTGTCCTTGATGCCCATGAGTCTCTGCTCGTCGGAGTTGACGAGGAACAGACCGCCGAAGGACCAGAACGCCTGTCCGCCGAGGTTCGACTCCGGTTCCTGGTCCAGGAGCAGTACCTTGCGGCCCGCCGCGGCCAGCTCCGCCGTGGCGACAAGACCGGCGAGCCCCCCGCCGACGACGATCGCGTCCGCGTCCGACGCCGAGGCGGCGAAGGCGGATCCGGCCGACTGGGCCAGGGCGGCGCCCGCGAGCGTGCCGCCCGCCACCGTCAGGGCACGGCGGCGCGTGATGGCAGCCGTGGCTGCTGAATTCTCCATGGGGTGCCTTCCGGAGGAGGTACGGAAGGGGCGGGAGACGCCAAAGATGCCGCTGCGACGGCAAGGTGTTACCGACGGTAGCCCAAGTGATCGCACACGCGCCAGAGCGGTGCGGCGTGAACTCCCCCTGGAGTCATTGCCGTTGGCCGCACCCGACCGTCTCCCTCCGCCCGCGGGCGCCCGCCCCGCTCGACGACCAGGGGGAACAGCGCCTCACGCGCGGGATCACCCTCGGCATCCGCGACGCCTCCCGGCACCCCGTCAGCCCATTGAGCGCCGTGCTGTTGCCGGTGCCGATCGCGGCGGTGAGGCTGGATCCGAAGGCGGCACACCGGTAGCGACAAGGAGACCGTCGATGACGACTTGGCCGAATGACGAACTCGCCCGGATCGAGCACGCCGAGGAGCTGCGCGTCGTCTCCCTGCGGCGCGACGGATCGCCAGGCAGCTGGCGGACCATCTGGGTCGTCCGCGTCGGCGACGACATCTGCGTACGGTCCGTCAACGGGCCGACGGCCGCCTGGTACCGGGGCACACGTGCCCGGCTGCAGGGCCGCATCCAGGCCGGTGGCGTGGACAAGGACGTGACGTTCGTCGACGCGGATCCCGCCCTCAACGACGAGGTCGACGCGGCCTACCGCGCCAAGTACGGCCACTACGCCGCGGACATCATCAAGGCCATCACCGGCCCCGAGGCGAACTCCACCACGATGCGGCTCCTCCCCCGCCCGGCGGAGTCCGCCGCCTAGTCACGGAGTCCGCCGTCCAGGCCGCGGAGTCCACCGCTTGAGCCGCGGAGTGCGCCGCCCGGTCACCGTCCGGCCGTCAGGAGTCGAGGTCGTCGGCGTAGTGCCGGAACCCGTGCCGCTCCTGGTGGATCCCCCACAAGGTGTCCGCGAGCACGGCCGGGTCCTTCCTGTGGTGTCCGGCGATGATCGCGCCGGGGACGATCAGCTGGGCGACATGGATGCCCTCGCCGCCGAGCGCGTCGTGCAGCAGATGGCCGTACGCGCTCTCCGCGGCGAAGGCGATGGACGTGCCGGCGCGGTCGGGGTGGGGGACGACCGCGGTGCCGCCGTTGACGAAGAGGACGGTGCCGCGGCCCAGGGCGCGCATGCCGGGGAGCACCTGCTGTACGGCGACGACGGGCCCGTAGACGGAGAACTCGACCGGGCCTGTGAGGTCGGCGTGGGTGGTTTCCAGGACCGGCAGCATGAAGTCCCGTTGCGGGACCGGGCTGTACTGCAGGACCTCGACCGGCCCCAGAGTCGCGTTCGCCGCGTCGAGGGCGGCGGCGAGCGCCTTCGGATCCCGTACGTCGGCGGCGAAGCCCCTGGCCGTGACGCCCTCCCGGCGCAGCTCGGCGGCGAGGGCGTTCGTCCGCTCGTGGTCGCGGGCGATGAGCGCGACGTCGAAGCCCTCACGCCCGAAGCGCCGCGCGACGGCCGCTCCCAGCCCGGGTCCGGCTCCGATGATGGCGATGCTGGTCATGGTCTTCCTCGATCTCCGGGGTCGGTTCGGCGTGGGGGCGTCACTCCTGCTCAGCGCCCTGTGAACCGCCCGCCGGAGCCGTCGTCGGCCTTGCGGTGCAGCAGCGCCGAGAGATGGTGCTGCATGGGCTGGCCGACCGCCTCCAGGTCGTGGTGGAACGTGAGCGTGTCGTCGTCGGTCAGCGTGTAGCGGCGGCGGGTGGCGTCGACCTTCTTGGCGGTGGGGGCGAGAGCCACCTGGTGGGTGGAGAGGTCGACCGTCTTGTCGGCCGCGCGGCCGACCATGATCTCGGCGATACCGGTGGGCTGGGTGATCAGTGCCTCCACCCGGCCGTCGGGCTGCAGCCGCCACCAGCCGCTCTCCCTGGCCGACGGACGCAGCGGAGCGTCATCGGCGTCGAGCAGCCAGGCCCTGGCCTCGTAACGCAGAAAGGGGCGGCCGTCATGACTGAAGGTCACCTCCTGCGCGTACACGAAGTCCCCGGAGATCGTCGGGTACTCGCCCTGGCCCCGGCCGTGCCAGGAACCCAGGAGGCCCAGGACGGGTTCGAGGAGTGCGTGCGGCTTCGGCGCCCCGTCCGGCTGGTGGCCGTCGGGGTACGGGTGCTCAGGTGCGGGGTCGAACACGGTGTGCGCTCCTGGGGTCTGTGCCGGTTCCGGTGCCGACCGGAAGCCTAGGCGGTCGGCCCGCCCGGCGCCCCGAAAGCGGTGGGGTGGCGCCGCGAACGCGCCGAGGTGGCCGCAAACGCGCCGGGGTGGGCGCCGTTCGCACGACGCCCACCCCTACCGCGGACCAACTAGCTAGACCCGCTGTTCGGACTCAGCTGCACCTGCGTCCGGAGTTGATGCACTGGACCATCTTGTTCTGCACCTTCGTGTCGAACACGTTGATGAAGTCACCGTGGTCCGTGATCGGCTTGTGCGCCTGCTCGGGGAACCCGTCCAGGGAGAAGAACGGCCGGGTCTTCCCGTTGTCCTTCAGGCTGGGCGCGTCCACGTCGTACACCAGACGCTGAACCAGTTGCGGAATGGCCTTGAAGCCGGTCGGGCAGTTGCCCTTGGCGTCCGCGAAGGCCACGTGCGTACGGTGGTTGGCGCTGTCGATGTTGGTGCCGTCCCAGCAGCTCTGGAACTTGAAGGTGCGCACCACGTCCCGGCCCGACGGGCAGAGGGGGTACTTGTCCTTCAGCTGCACCTTGTTCTCGAAGCCCGTGCAGCTCCAGGAGGCGTTCGCGTTGCCCGGGCCGTTCGTGAACGCCTTGGCGTCACCGGTGATGATGCGCAGGAGCTGCGGCATCGCCACGACCTTGCCGCGCGGGCTGCCCACGAAGTCCAGCGTGGCCTGCTTGGCCGTCAGGATGCGGCCGGTGTTGCCCTCGGCCCCACCGCCCAGCCGGTCGGCGTCGAACTCCTTGGTGCCGTCCTGCAGACGCAGCACCGGCCAGTAGTAGGACGACTTGTCGCCCTTGTTCTTGCAGCTGGTGTTGGCCTTGAGGAAGTCCTGGTCGCTGGTGAAGGCGTCGTTGTCCTGGCTGCCGACGTAGTCGTGCACGTGGTGGGCACCGTTGGTGACACCGGGCGCGACGATGACGTTGTCGCTGTTGTACAGCTTGTTGGCGTTCACCCCGCACTTGGTGACGAAGGTGCCCCTGGACGCCTTCGACGACTTGCGCGGTGTGCTCACGTTGGCCTTGACCTTGGTGATGTCCACGAAGTCGGCGGCGACGGGCCCGTTGCCCGCGGCGGGCTGGCCGGCGGCCGGAGAAGCGGGCTGGCCCGAAGCCGGCTGACCGGAGGCGGGCTGGCCGGAGGGCTGACCGGCGGCGGGCTGGCCGGAGGGCTGACCGGCGGCGGGCTGGTTGCCGGTGGAGCGCAACGTACAGGGCGCCAGCGCCTCAAGGCCCTGCGGCTTGGCGCCCACACGGCCGATGGCGATGACGATCCGGTCGATCGTGGCCTTCCGCTTGTCCTTCAGCGGATTCACGATCGCGTTCTGCGCGAAGTTGGCGTCCTGCTGAATCGCCTGCTGGGAGGTGGAGAGGCGCTGGTAGGCCTCGGACACCTGCTTGTCGAGCAGGGCAAGCTCCCTGTCGACCTGGGTTCGGGCCTTTTCGGGCACCGCCTTCAACTGCTGGCCGACGTCGGGGCAGTCGATCGTGGAGGTTCCGGCCGCCAACGCCTGGTTCTGGGCCGTGCCCTTCGCTGCGCCGGTTTCGTCGGCAGAGGCGTAGATGTTGGCCGCGACGAGTCCGCCGGCCCCCATGGCCAGTGCCGCCGCAGCGCCCACCACCCGAACGGTGGTCTTCGACTTCTTCCGCGTGTTGCGTCTCATCAGGCCTCTCTGAACATCCTCGGAACCGGCGGGACTTCCGGTGTGGGCGAAGCTCTCCTTTGATACGGATGTGGTCACAGGATGTTCACTGAATTCTCAGGTTCATAGTTTCCTCCACCCGCAATCCGGGCATAGGAGCCGGACTCGGGCGCCGGGACGGTCACTTTCTCCGCGAGAAGTCCATGACCCTTACACGTTCGCCGCCCGTGAAGTCGGGCCGCCGCCCGGTACCCAACAGGCGGAAAACAGAAGGGGCGCGACGGCTTCGGTCCGGCGCGCCAGGCACCGCACAGAAGCCGACGCGCCCCGGGAGAGCGGCCGCCGCGTCACAACTCCACGTCAGCGCACCCTTCCACGCGGCTTCAGCGGCACGGGCGGAAGTTCGGGAGCGGGCAGCGCGGCCCCGCCGTACCCCACCACCTCGCCGAAGCGGGAGCCCGTCATCCAGTCCGCGCGGGCCTGGGTGATCTCCTCCTGGGAGCGGCCGATGAAGTTCCACCACATGATCAGCTCCTCCTCGAACGGTTCACCCCCGAGGAGCATGAGGCCCGCGTCCGACTCGGCGCGCAGGGGGAGTTCGGAGCGGCCGCAGCCGAGGTAGAGCATGGATCCGGGCAGCAGCGGTACGCCGTCGACGTGGGCCTCGCCGGACATGGAGAGCACGGCGTACTCGAAGTCCGGCTCCAACGGGAGGCGTACGTCGGCGCCTTGGGCGAGGGCCAGGTCGGCACCGACGATCGGGGTGTACGTCGTGCCGGGCGAGGCGGCCCCGTCGACACTGCCGAGGATGAGCGTGGCCTCGATGCCGGGTGCGGTGACGACGGGCAGTTCGGCGTGGTGCTCGAACAGCGGGTCGGTGTGGCGGTCACTGTCGGGGAGCGCGACCCACAGCTGCGCGCCATGAAGGAAGCGGGCGTGCGACTTGGGGCTCTCCTCCGAGTGGCTGATCGCCCGGCCGGACGTCATCAGGCCCAGCTCGCGCGGCCGGATCGTCTGGAGGCTGCCGGTGGAGTCGCGGTGCAGGACCTCGCCCTCGTGGAGCCAGCTGACGGTCTGCAGGCCCATGTGCGGATGCGGCGGGACCTGCATGCCGGGCTCTTCGGCGATGTCGTCGGGGCCGTAGTGATCGACGAAGCACCAGGCGCCCACCATGCGCCGGCCCAGGTTGGGCAGCAGACGGCGGACTTCGCTGGACTCGCCCAGCTTGACCCGGCGGGGACTGAGGAGTTCACGCACCGGCTCCGCCACCACGAAACCCCGGCCGCCGCACAGAGCGGGAACTGCCTCGCGATCAAGATTGCTCATGGCCCACAACCTAGCCCCGCGAAGGACTCTCCGTCAGGCCATCCACCCGCCGATCGGCGGGCACGGTGCCCGCGCCGAACGTAGTAGCCATGTACATAGTAGCCATGTACTGTATTTCTCGTGAGTACGAACCCCGAGGGCGCGACGCCCGGCTTCCTGGTGTGGCGCCTGTCGATGAAATGGCGGGTCGCCGTCGACCGGGCGATGGCGCCGCTCGGCCTGACCCACGCGCAGTATTCGCTGGTGGCATCGCTGTACGGCATGCACCGGGCCGGGCTGCGCCCCAGCCAGCGGCAACTCGCCGACCACACAGGGCTCGAACCGCTGTACGTGTCGAAGCTCGCCCGCGCCCTGGAGGCCGCCGGCCTCGTCGAGCGCACGCGGGACCCCGCCGATCCCCGTGCGGTGCAGCTGACGCTCACCGATCAGGGTCGCGAGGTCACCCGCCGCGCGATCGGGATCGTGCACGGACTGCTGGAACAACTGCTGACGCCGCTCGGGGGCCTCGACGGCCCACGTACGAAGGCCTTCAGCCGCGAGCTGGCGACCCTGCTGGACGTACCCCTTGATCCGCCGACCGAGAACGAGACGGAGCAGTCATGACCACCACCACACCCACCAAACCCACCGTCAACGGCCGCGTCATCGCCCTGGCCCACTACGCGGGACGGGCCGTCCTGGAGCGAGTCCTGGCGCGTACGGGCAACACGTTCCACCAGTCGGTGACCCTCAGGGTCGTCGCGATCGCGGACGCCCCCATAGCTCGCGACACGGTGGCCGCCGAGGTGACCGGCTCGCTGAAGATCGAGGAGTCGGCAGTACAGACCACCATCGACGAACTGGTGGCAGCGAAGCTGGTCGAAGAGGATTCGCCGGACGGTTCCGGGCTGCGGCTCACGCCCGGCGGCCGAGAGCTGTACGAGAGGGTCACCGCCGAGACCAACCAGATCTCCGCCCGGATCTACGCGGACATTCCCGCCGAGGACCTGGCGACGGCGGGCCGCGTACTGACACTCGTCACCGAGCGGGCGAACGCCGAACTCGCCCGGATCTAGCACCACCGGCAGCCACTCCAGGGCACTCGTGGAGGTCGTAGAGGTCGTGGAATATTCAACGAATCAACGTCGTTCTGCCCGTCGAAGGAGGTCGGACAGTGGACACGACGTACTACGACCACGGGACGTCCGCGGAGCGCTGGGAGCGCGCCCGGATGTTCTTCGACGCCAAGGAATACGCCGCCTCGGCGCGCATCCTCGACGGCCTGGTCGAGGAGGTGCCGGAGCAGGTGGGCCCGCGACTGCTGCTGGCCCGCGCGTACTACCACTCGGCCCAACTGGGCCGCGCGGAGACCCAGTTGAGGCTACTCATCGAGCGCGACCCCGTGGAGCACTACGCCCGCCTGATGCTGGGCCGCACCCTCCAACGCCAGGGCCGAACCGACGAGGCCGAGCCCCACATCCGCCTCGCCTCGGCTCTGGCGGGCGAGTTCGAGTCGTTGTGAGTGCCGGGAGAAGCGGTAGCGCCTAGAGGCGCGCGCCGCGAAGCGGCGGGCTGAGCGCGGTCGCGGCCGCCAGGACGCAGACCGCGCCGCAGCCGGCGAAGAAGGTCGCCGTGCCCCAGAGTGCGGCGGCCAGGCCGGTGAGAGGGAAGAGCAGAGGGCTGAGCCCCAAGGTGCCGAGGGTCGTCACGGAGGTGACGCGCCCGAGGTACCGGGGGTCGGCCTCTTTCTGCAGCAGGGCGTTGCCCAGAACCATCGCGACACCGCTGACCGCACCGAGAAGCCCGCCGAGCGCGACAGCGGTTCCTGGTGCCGTGGCCCTGCCCAGCGCCGTGACCAGACCGGCGGTCACGGCGAGCGAGACCGCCAGGACGACTCCGGCGCGTGGCACCCGGCGGGCCGCGGCCATCGCCAGGGCACTGACGGCACCGCCGACGCTGAACGCGGCGAGAATCCAGCCGAGTGCGGCGGCGTCCCACTTCCGTTCATCGGCGAGAAGGACGAGTCCGGCCGCGAGCGGGCCGCTGAAGCACATCTCACCGAGAGCGATGACCCAGACGAGGCGGCGCAGCCGCCGGTGACCGCGAAGATAGCGGAGGCCGTCGCGCAGGTCGGCCGACAGCGGCCGGGGCGGACTGGATTCGACGGGACCGCTCCGATGCGGGGCGGGCTCGGCGTCCCTCTCCCCCGGCGCCGTGGCGACCGTCGTCACGGCGACCGGTTTCACGCTCACCGCCGACAAGAGCCCCAACGACACCCCGAACAGCACGCCCACCACGGCGAATGCGCCGGCCGCCCCCACCACGACCAGGGCGAAGGACCCGACCAACGGTCCCACCGCGTTGCTGAACCGCACCGCCAGGACCCGCATGCCCTGTACGCGGGCCAACTGCCCCTGGTCCGTGAGCCTCGGCGGCAGGGCGCCCACCGCCGGCATGAACACCGCGTCGACCACGCCGAAGAGCACGGACAGGGCGTACAGCAGCCACAGTTGAGGGCCACCGGCCCAGGTCGCGGCGGCGGCGCCGAGCAGCACCCCGCACCGTACGAGGTCGCTGCCGATCAGGACGCGGCGCGGGCCGAAGCGGTCGGCGAGCACACCGCCGCCCAGCATGAGGACGGCACGGGGTATCGCCCCGACGGCGAGGACGACACCCACCTGCGCGGGACCCGCGATCCGGGCAGTGGCCCAGGACAGGGCCATGAAGTAGGCGACGTCGCCGGTGACCGACGTGGTGTACGCGCCCAGCCAGCGCAGGACGTCGGCATCGCGGAAGGCGGGCCTCGCGGTCACGTCTCGTCGGTGAGCAACGGGAACATCTGCAGCTGAACGGCCACCCGTTCGGCCCCCTCGGTCGGCTCCCCCGCCCGGTACCGCTCGATGACTCCCGCCAACTCCCGTTTCATCACGTCGAGTTCACCGGGCGTCAGGTGCAGGGTCTGGCTCATGAACGCGCTCACCCCGAACCACTCGTCGGGCAGTACAGGTACGACCTCGCCGGCCACCCTGCGCAGCGTCTCGCCGTCGGACAGGGCCAGAGCCTGTACGTACGCACGGCTTTCGGTGGCGTCCGGTGACGTGGACGGGTCGTGCATCGAGATCCGGTGCCGCGCACGCCACCACCGGTCCCGCCGCGTTCCCCGCTCCGTGTCCTCCTCGATGAGTCCGCCCGCCGCCAGACGCCGCAGGTGGTAGCTGGCCGCGCCGGAGTCCAGTTCGAAGTGCGTGGCCAACTGCCGCACGGTCGCCGGACCTTGCCGGCGCAGCCGGTTCAGCAGTGCGAGCCGCATGGGGTGCGCCAGTACACGCAGTGCGGCCGTGTCGAGGGTGAGGTCGTCGTCCGCCATGGGCCGCAGCGTAGAACGCGAAGAACTCTTCCGGAAGAGTTCTTCGCGAACATCTCTTCGCCACCACATCGTTGCGGGCGCCTCGTTGAGCCACCTCGTTGCGGCTGGCCGGGTCCCCGCCCGAAGGGTCCCGGCCGCACGGGCAACGGCGGGCCGCTACTTGGCCGTCGCGTACGTCCGCTTTCCGCGGCGGTGTGCGATCTCGCCCAGGACGACGTCCACGGTGATGAAGGCGGCCAGTGGGATGCCGAGGAGGGGGACGAAGTAGCCGAGGACGGCTATTGCCGCCATCAGGGGGACCAGGATGTAGGCGGGGACCTGTTGCCAGGCACCTCGCGGGATGGGGCGGCCGAAGGCCGAGGCTCGGCCGCGTTGCCACCACATTCGGTAGCCCCACAGGATGAGGAGAATCAGGCTGAGGGCCAGGGCCATCAGTACGAGCTGGTTGCCGAGGCCGAAGAGGACTCCGGTGTGGGCGTCGATGCCCCAGCGGGTCAGCTTCGCGAGGACCGGGTAGTCGGCGAACCGCACCGTGTCGGTGACCTCGCCGTTCGACGGGTCGACGGCGACGGCGTCCTGCTTGGTGGGCCAGCTGCGCTGGACCTGCCTCACCACGTATCCGGACTCCGCGTCGGCGGGCGGGACGATCTCCACCGGGTCGCCCAGGCCCTCCGCCCGCGCGGACGCCAGCACCTTGTCGAGGCCGACGCCGTGCTCGACGTCTTCCTCGGCCGAGGCGGAGCCGTGGCCGGAGTGCTCGCCGCCCGCGGCCGCCGACACCGCGGGGGTGGCCTGGTGGAGCGAGGTGCGCAGTTCGTCGATGTGCGCGCCGGCGTATGTCGACCAGGTCAGCCCCGTCGCCGCGAGGAAGAAGAACCCTAGGGCGGCCCAGACTCCGACCGTGCCGTGCAGACCGAGTGTGCGTCGGCGGCCGGTGGTGCCGCGTATCTTGCGCTGCGTACGGCGGCGGCTGAACCAGAGCACCAGACCGCCGCCCGCTATCACCCACAGCCAGCTGGCGGCGAGTTCGCTGTAGAGCCGGCCGTTCTGGCCGAGCTGCAGGTTGGCGTGGAACTCGTCGATCCAGGTGCGCAGCGGCAGTGCGCCGGTGGATCCGTACTGTTCGAGCGAGCCGCGCACCTTGGCGGTGTACGGGTCGACGAACACCGCGAGGGTGTGCGTCTCCTCGATGCCCGGGACGCCGGACAGCATCACCCTGGTGGTCTCGTCGTCCTTCGGCGAGGGGCGTACGGCGGAGACCGTGCCCTCCGGGTGGGCCTTGCGGGCGGCGGTGACCTGCTCGGATATCGGCAGCTTCTCGTCGCCGACCGGGACGGTCATCTCATGCGAGTACAGGATCTTCTCGGCCTGGAACGACGCCGCGTACAGGAATCCGGTCGTGGCGGCGACCAGGAGGAACGGGGCGACGAGCACTCCGGCGTAGAAGTGCAGCCGCAGGACCAGAGGTCGCAGCGGCGACCAGAGGCCGCGTTTCGGGGAGGGGGCGACGGCTTGCGGGGACTCGTCCGTCTCGGTCGTGGGAGCGGTGGTCATCGGCGGGCTTCTCCGGTGGGGCAGGGGACGACGGGCCGTGCTCGGCCGTTGCGGTGCAGTAGTCGGTGGGCGGGGGCGTTGAGTTCCCGGAGGTTCGCGTGGTGTGGGTCACATCGTGAGGCGCATATCGGGGCTCCGGTCATCCGGGCGGCCCTGGACTGGCACGATGCTCGCCATGACCTCCGGGATCGCCTTCCGCCTCGCGCGTGCCGCCGTGTTCGCGGCCGTGTGCGTGGGTGTCGGCGGCCCTGGGGCACGCGCTGATGTCCGGGGCGGGTCTGCCGTGGTGGGCCGTCGGGTACGCGTTCGCCGCGACGACGGCCGCCGCGTGGTGGCTCACCGGGCGGGAGCGCGGCGCCGGGCTGGTGACCGCGGCCACGGTCGTGGCGCAGCTCGGGCTGCACCAGTTGTTCGGACTCGCCCAGCGGGCGCGCTCGTCGGACATCTTCATGTCCACGTCGTCCATGGACGCGGGCCATACGCACCCGATGGGCCCCGATCCGGCGGACACCCTGCTCATGGGTGGTGACGTCGGCATGTTCGCGGCCCACCTGCTCGCCGCGCTCGTCTGCGGTGTGTGGCTGTGGCGCGGCGAGGAGGCCGCGTTCCGCACGGCGCGGGCGATCGCGTACCGGACCGGCCGGCTGCTCGGCACCGCGCTCTTCGAGCCGCTGCGGCGGGCGTTGCGGGTGTCGGCGGCCATGCGTCCGGCCGGGCCCGTACGGACCCCCGTGTTCGTCCCGGTGCGCCGGCTGCGCGGAGTTCTGCTGGAGTACGCCGTCGCGCGGAGGGGTCCGCCGGTCGCACCGGCCGCCCGCTGACCGTCCGTCCCGCCACCGGTGACGGGCGGATACGCGGCGTACGTGCCTGCCGTCGGCGAACGGCTCGCGTGCCCGGCGACCAAGTCCCGGTCCTCCTCGTAGACCAGTCCCGGTCCTGCTCATAGGCCGGTCCCGGTCCAACTCGTAGGCCGAAATCCTGGTCCTTCTCGTACCGCGCCCAGGCGTCGTACGAAGCCACGCGCGCGTGCCGTCGCCGTAGGCCCACGCGCGCGTGCGATGGCCCCTTGGTCCACGCGAGGCCCACGCGCGCGTGCCTCACGCGCACACCTCCGGGTCGCGCGGGCCGTACGCCGCTCTCCTCACTCCGCGCTTCCCTTCACCGAAGGACCACCTGCGATGGCTACTGCCCTGCTTCAGGCACACGACGACGAACGGATCACCCGCTGGGCCCTGGCCGCCGGGGCCGGCGACCCCGACGCGGTCGAGCGGTTCGTGCGGGCCACCCACCGGGACGTATGGCGTTTCGTGGCCCACCTCAGCGGCGATGTGCACGGCGCCGACGACCTCACCCAGGAAACCTTCCTCCGGGCGCTGACCGCCCTGCCGGGGTTCTCCGCCCGCTCCAGTGCCCGCAGTTGGCTGCTGGCGATCGCCCGCCGCACGGTGGCCGACCGGTTCCGCACAGCGGCGACCCGGCCGCGTATGTCCGACACCGGCGACTGGCAGACGGCCGCCGAGCGCGCACAGCCGCGCGGGCTGCCCGGCTTCGACGAGGGCGTGGCTCTTCTCGACCTCCTGGAGACCCTGGACGCCCCACGGCGCGAGGCGTTCGTCCTGACCCAACTGGCGGGCCTGCCCTACGCGGATGCCGCGTCGGCGGTGGGCTGCCCGGTCGGGACCGTACGGTCGCGGGTCGCGCGCGCCCGGGAGAGCGTGACGGCGTTGCTGGAAGCCGCGGGATAGGAATCCAGGGAGGTGGCAGGGAGGGAACCAGGGAGGGGCAGGGAGTGGATCAGGGGGCCGGGTAGGGAGCCGGGGGAGGATCCGGGATCCCGGGTGGCGCGGCTCCCTCGCACCCCGCCGGGGTTCGGCACCTTCGCTCCCCTTCAGAGAGCCGCCTCGCGCCCCGGCATCCCGCTTTGGCATCCTGGCGCGATGGCTTCCACCAGTGACCCCGTGCCCTCGTCCCTCAGCGATCAGGTGGAGGAACTGCTCTCCCGTACAGGCCCGTTGCCGATCGTGGCCGCCGGTGACCCGGTGCTGCGGCGCGCGGCCGAGCCCTTCGACGGCCAGCTGGACCCGACGCTCCTCGCGCGCTTCGTCGCGGCCCTGCGCGACACGATGCACGCGGCACCGGGCGTCGGGCTGGCCGCACCTCAGGTCGGCGTACCCCTGCGCCTCGCGGTCGTCGAGGACCCGGCACCGGTGCCGGACGAGATCCGCGAGGCGCGCGGCCGGGTGCCCCTGCCCTTCCGCGTGCTGGTCAACCCGGTGTACGAGCCGGTGGGTCCCGCCCGCGCAGCGTTCTTCGAGGGCTGCCTGAGCGTGCCGGGCTGGCAGGCGGTGGTGGCCCGGCCCGCCGAGGTGCGGCTCCTGGCCCAGGACGAGAACGGCCGCCCGCTGGACGAGGTGTTCACGGGCTGGCCCGCCCGCATCGTCCAGCACGAGACGGACCACCTGAACGGCACCCTCTACCTGGACCGCGCCGAACTGCGCTCCCTCTCCTCGAACCAGGCGATGGCGGAACGCTGGTCCCACCCGACACCGAGCCAGGCGGCTGCGGACCTCGGCTTCGACCTGCCAGCGGAGAGCTGAGCCCCCGCGCCCCTTGAGTGCCCGCAGGGCCTCTCAAGGGGCGCGGGACTGTATCGATATGCGGCTCCGCCGCGTGGGCGCGACCAGCCACAACGAACCCGCAGCCAAAGACGCGCACCCCAGCGGAGCGCTCACGCGTCCCGATACGCCTCCAGCAGCCGCAGCCACACCTCACTCACCGTCGGATACGCCGGCACCGCATGCCACAGCCGGTTCACCGGAACCTCGCCCGCGACCGCGATCGTGGCGGAGTGGAGCATTTCACCGACGCCGGGGCCGACGAACGTGACGCCACGGAGGGTCTCGGTGTCGAGGTCCACGATCATGCGGGCGCGTCCGCGGTAGCCCTCTCCGTAGAGGCCGGCGCCGGCGACCGAGGAGAGGTCGACGTCGACCGCCCGGACCCGGTGACCGGCCTGTTCGGCCTCGGCGAGGGAGAGGCCGACGGCGGCGGCCTCCGGGTCGGTGAAGACGACCTGCGGAACGGCCGCGTGGTCCGCCGTCGCCGCGTGGGCGCCCCAGGGATCGGTCTCCAGGAGCGGGACACCGGCCGCGCGGGCCGCGATGGCGGCGCCGGCGATACGGGCCTGGTACTTGCCCTGGTGGGTGAGAAGGGCGCGATGGTTGACGTCGCCGACCGCGTAGAGCCAGTCGCTGCCCGTCACCCGGCAGCTGTCGTCGACCGACAGCCAGGAACCGGGGTCCAGGCCGATCGTCTCGAGTCCGAGGTCGTCGGTGCGCGGGGCGCGGCCGGTGGCGAAGAGGATCTCGTCGGCCTCGATGCGGTCGCCCGCGGAGGTGGTGACCACGACCGTCGTGCCTTCCCGGGTCACCGCCTCGACCGACGTGCCCGTCCGCACGTCCGCGCCCGCCTCCGTCAGCGCCTCGGCGACCAGTTCCCCGGCGAAGGGCTCCATACGGGGCAGCAGGCCCTTGCCACGGACGAGGACCGTGACCTTCGAGCCGAAGGCCTGCCAGGCCGTGGCCATCTCCACGCCGACGACCCCGCCGCCGACCACCACGAGGCGGCCCGGCACGGCGTGTGCGCTGGTGGCTTCGCGGCTGGTCCAGGGCTTGACCTCGGCGATTCCGGGCAGGTCGGGCACGACGGCACGGGTGCCGGTGCTCACGGCCACGGCGTGCCGGGCGGTCAGGACGTGCCGTTCCCCGTCGGGGCCGTCGACCGTGACCTTGCGTGGTCCGGCGAGCCGTCCGTGTCCTCGGTAGATGTCGGCGCCGATGCCGTCGAGCCACCGGACCTGGCCGTCGTCCTTCCAGTGCGAGGTGTATTCGTCACGATGGGCGAGGACCGCGCCGACGTCGAGGGGGCCCTGCACGGCCTGGCTGAGGCCCGGCACGTGGCGTGCGTCCGCACGGGCGAGGACCGAGCGCAACAGGGCCTTGCTGGGCATGCACGCCCAGTAGGAGCACTCGCCGCCGATCAGCTCGCTCTCCACGATCGCGGTGGAGAGGCCTGCCGCGCGGGCGCGGTCGGCGACGTTCTCCCCCACGGGCCCGGCCCCGAGCACCACGACGTCGTACGCGATGGATTCCGATTCCGTCATGGGGCCAGTCTGGTGCTTGGTGTGGGCCGTGGCCACACGGGTACGTGCGCGGAATACGCCACTGATCGACGCCGTTGTGGACAGCGGCAAGGCCCCGACCCCAGGAAGAGGGATTCAACGCCATGAGCAGCACCGTGGAGCTCACCAAGGACAACTTCGACCAGCTGGTCACGGACAACGAATTCGTCCTGATCGACTTCTGGGCGTCCTGGTGCGGCCCGTGCCGCCAGTTCGCCCCGGTCTACGAGAAGGCGGCGGAGTCCAACCCCGACCTGGTCTTCGGCAAGGTGGACACCGAGGCGCAGCCGGAGCTGGCCGCGGCCTTCAACATCCAGTCGATTCCGACGCTGATGATCGTCCGTGACCAGGTCGCCGTCTTCGCCCAGCCCGGGGCGCTGCCCGAGGCCGCCCTCGAGGACGTCATCGGACAGGCCCGGAAGCTGGACATGGACGAGGTCCGCAAGTCCATCGCGGAGCAGGGCCAGCAGGCCCAGTGATCAGCCGGCGCCGCTGAGGCCCGGCGATCCGCCGGCGCCCCTGGCGGGCCCAGTACCTCGTCGGCGCCCCTAGAAGGGGTAGCCCGCCACATCTCCCCGCACCGTCGTCCAGCGCAGGTCGGTGAAGGCCTCCAGGTTGGCCTCGCCGCCGAACCTGGCGCCGGTGCCGGAGGCGGCAATGCCGCCGAAGGGCGCGACGGCCTCGTCGTTGACGGTCTGGTCGTTGATGTGGACGATCCCGGTGGGGACACGCTCGGCGAGGTCGAGGCCACGCGCGGTGTCCCGGGTGACGATGCCCAGCGAGAGGCCGTACGGCCCGTCGGAAGCGAGAGCTGCGGCCTCGTCGACGGTGCTGAACGAGCGCACCGGCGCGACCGGGCCGAAGACCTCCTCGGCGTACGCGGGGGTCGAGTCGTCGACCCCCGCGAGGACCGTCGGACGGTAGAACAGCCGGTCGTGGGTGCCGCCGGCAGCCAGCTTGGCGCCGCGTGCGGTGCTGGACTCGACCAGACCGTGGATCTTGGCGAGCTGGGCGTCGTCGATGATCGGCCCGAGGTGCACCTGCTCCCGGTGCGGGTCTCCGACAGCCAGCGAGTCGGCCTTCGCGGCGAGCCGCTCGATGTACTCCTCGTACAGAGAGGCGTGGACGAGGTGGCGGCCGGTGGTCATGCAGATCTGGCCCTGGTGGAAGAACGAGCCCCAGGCCGCCGTGGAGATCACCGCGTCGATGTCGGCGTCCTCCAGCACGATCAGCGCGGAGTTGCCGCCCAACTCCAGGTGTACGCGCTTGAGATGGCGGCCGGCGGCCTCACCCACCGCTCGCCCGGCGGCGGTTGAGCCCGTGAACGAGATCACCGGCACCTGCGGGTCGGCGACCAGTGCCTGCCCGGCTTCCGGGCCTCCGGGCAGCACGTGCAGCAGCCCTTGCGGGAGGCCCGCCTCGGCGAAGACCGCGGCGAGCGCGAGGCCGCCGCAGACCGCGGTGCGCGGGTCCGGCTTCAGTACGACGCCGTTGCCGAGCGCGAGCGCCGGGGCCACCGAGCGGATCGAGAGGATCAGCGGGGCGTTGAAGGGCGAGATGACTCCCACGACGCCGACCGGGACACGCCGTGTGTACGACAGCCGGGCGGCCTCGGACGGCAGGACCTGTCCTGCCGGACGCGACGCGAGCGCGGCCGCCTCGTAGCACTCCTGGGCCGCGACATGCAGTTCGAAGTCGGCCTTGCCGGGGATGGACCCGGACTCACGCACGATCCAGTCGCGCAGTTCGTCGGCGTGCTGGGTGAACAGGTCACCGGCCCTGCGCAGGACGGCGGCGCGGACGAAGTGCGGGGCGCGGGCCCATTCCGCCTGGGCCGCACGGGCGGCCCCGGCGGCTGCCGAGACGTCCTCGGCGGAGGCGAGCGTGACGGTGCCGAGCGGGTCGCCGGTCGCGGGCTCCGTGACGGCGTACTCACCGCCCGACAAGCTGGGGGACTGCCAGTTCTCCGGGTCGAGCAGCGGCATGACGGCTCTCCGTTCGGTCAGTGGACACCGGTGGGACCCACAGCGCGAAGGGTGGCCGCGAGCGGAAGTCCCGTGTAGTTCGCGGCCAGTTCGGCGGCCGCGGGGCGGGATGCCGCGATCCGCCGCAGTCGCGCGAGCTGCAGCCGGTCCTCGAAGGCATCCCTATCTGGTTGAGCGTGCAACATCTTAGTCATGTCGTACGAGAAGCGCGTCGCCTGCCAGACCCGTTCGAGGCACAACTCCGAGTAGGAGTCGAGGAGTTGGGTCGAACCCGAGCGGTGGAGCTCGGCGAAGCCGCGGGCCAGGACCCGGACGTCGGACACGGCCAGGTTCAGCCCCTTGGCGCCCGTCGGCGGCACGATGTGCGCGGCGTCCCCGGCGAGGAAGAGGCGTCCGTGGCGCATCGGCTCGTGGACGTAACTCCGCATCCCGGTGACCGACTTGGAGGTGATCGGGCCGCGCTCCAGCCGCCAGTCGCCGTCGATCGCGAAGCGTGCGTCGAGCTCGTCCCAGATGCGTTCGTCGGGCCAGTCGTCGGCGTCCGTGCCGTTCGGGACCTGCAGATACAGCCGTGACACCGACGTCGAGCGCATGCTGTGCAGCGCGAAGCCTCCCGGGCCGCGCGCGTAGATCAACTCCTCGCAGGAGGGCGCCACATCGGCCAGGATCCCGAGCCAGGAGTAGGGGTAGTCGTGCTCGTACGTACGGCTGAGGCCGGCCGGGAAGGCATCGCGGGCGATGCCGTGGAAGCCGTCGCAGCCGACCACGTAGTCGCAGGTGAGGGTCTGTTCGCGGCCGTCGTGCACAAAGCGCACGAGGGGTGCGCCGCCGCCCGGCTCCTCGACCGCGTTCTCGACGGCGAGCACCTCGGCCTCGAACAACAGCGGCGCCCCGTCGGCGAGTTGGAGTTCCACGAGGTCCTTCACGATCTCCGTCTGGGCGTAGATCGTGACGGTGCGGCCGCCGGTGAGCACGGGAAAGTCGATGCGGTGCCGCTCGCGGTCGAAGCGCAGCTCGATGCCGTTGTGGACCAGCCCCTCGGCCTCCAGCCGGTCGGCGGCGCCGCACTCACGCAGGGCGTCCACCGTGCCCTGCTCCAGCATCCCGGCGCGCTGCCGCTGCTCGACGTACTCGCGCGTCCTGCTCTCCAGGACGACGCAGTCGATCCCCGTCCGGTGCAGCAGCCGGGCCAGCAGGAGCCCGGCCGGGCCTCCGCCGATGATGCCGACCGTGGTACGCATGACGCGCCTCCCAGGTGTTCAGCTCGATTCGCGGTGCACGACCGTCGCTCCCAGCACCTCGTGCGCCTCCGGCGGGGCGCCGGGCTCCCGCACCGCGCGGTCGACCAGCTCGGCGAGCTCCCGTCCGGACGGCAGGTCGATGTGGACGGTGCTCAGCCGGGGACGCAGCAGCCGGCCGAGCATCAGGTCGTCGGCGCCGATGACAGCAGTGTCCCCCGGGATGCCGATGCCTTCATCCTGAAGGGCGCGCATCAGCAGCATCGCGTACTCGTCGTTGTAGGCGAACACGGCGTCCAGGCCCAATGAGCGCCAGCGAGCGGCGAGTTGGGACGCGGCCTCCTCGTCGTAGGCGAGCGACACCTCGGTCACGGACGCGTCCGAGCCGCTGAGGGCCTGCCGTACGCCTTCGAAGCGGGGCTTGGAGAAGATCTCCAGACCGGGGTCCTCGGGCACCACGACTCCGACGCGACGGTAGCCGCGGGCCCGCAGGTGGGCACCCGCACTGCGGCCGACCTCGTGGTGGTCCATGATCAGGGCGTGCGCGCCCTCGACCCGGTCGGGTCCGAGGGTGACGACGGCCCGGGCGCCGGAGCGCTTGAGGACGGCCACGCCCTCCGTGCCGAGTCCGCTGCCGGGTACGAGCACGGCGACCGGGCGCAGTTCGGCCCAGGCGCGGGCCGCCTCGTCGCCCTGGAGGCCGACGCTGCCGTACTGCACGACGGTGTAGTCGAGTCGGCTCAGGGCCCACTGGAGTTCGTTGAAGAACTGGCTGTAGAGCGGGCCCACGGGCACGTCGGGCGCGGGCATCAGGACCATGCGGCTGTGCCCGGCGCGCAGGCTGCGGGCCGCGGCGTGCGGTACGTACCCGAGTTCCTTGGCCGCCTGGTGGACACGGCGACGGGTGGGCTCGCTGATCCGTACGGCGCTGGTGTTGTTCAGGACGTAGGAGACGGTCGCGCGCGAGACCCCCGCCAGGCGGGCCACATCGGCACTCGTGGGCACGGAGTGCGGCGCGGGCGACGTAAGGGCGGATGTTTTCGGTATCTGCACCATGACGTACGGCATCTTTGCAGAAGCCGGGGAAGGGCCCGGGGCCGGGGGCGCCGCGCGCGGCGGACCTGCGGAACCGCCGCACCGGGCCCAGTGCGGCCCAAGTCCCGGGCCTACTGGGGCAGTTCCGTACTCGTCACACGTGCGACCAGGTCGATCCATCCCGCGTCCAGGCGCTCCATCGGCATCCCGCACTCCTCGGTCAGGTGGTGGATCAGGGCGGGGTCGAGATAGCCCATCAGGGCCTGGGCGAGGAGGGCGCAGTCGGCGTCGGGCACCGCCTGCCGCAGCAGCAGGGTGACGTGACCGGACAGAAAACGCGTAGGTGGGATGGAGTAGCGGCGGGCCGCTTCCGGCTGGGCCGCCAGTTGGAGCTCCAGGTGGTCGGCCGCCTGACGCAGGACGGCCAGACCGAACGCCCTCAGCCGGTCGACGGGCGGCGCTCCGGGGCCCAGCGGCGGCGGCCCGCTGAGGAAGGCCGCCTGGAGCTGTTTCGCGGAGTGGTCGAGCAGGGCCGTCAGCAGGCCGGTGCGGTCGCCGAAGCGGCGGAAGACCGTCCCTTTTCCCACCGAGGCCGCCACGGCCACCGCCTCCATCGTGACGCCGGCCGCTCCGTGCTCCTCGATCAGCCGTGTGGCCGCCTCCAGCAGCCGGGCCCGGTTCCGCGCCGCGTCGGCGCGCAGGCAGGGCTCGTCCTCGGCGGAGCCGAGCTCCAGCAGGACGGGCTCGCCGGTCGATTCCTGAGGCTTCGGCAGGGGCGGCAGGGAGGCGGACATGAACACAGCGTATCGCCCCGGGAAGAAAACTGGACCGTGGTCCGTTTAGGTGCTACAACTTTAAACGGACCTCGGTCCGGATCGTAACGGCAATGTTTCACCCCCCTTGGAGTTCCCCATGTCTGTTCGCATCCTCGCGCTCGTCGGCAGCCTCCGCGCCGGCTCCCACAACCGCCAGCTCGCCGAGGCCTCCGTCAAGCTCGCCCCCGAGGGCGCGGAGATCAACCTGTTCGAGGGCCTCGCCGAGATCCCCTTCTACAACGAGGACATCGACGTGGAGGGCAGCGTCCCGGCCGCCGCCGTCCGGCTGCGCGAGGCCGCGGCCGCCGCCGACGCCCTGCTGCTCTTCTCGCCCGAGTACAACGGCACCATCCCGGCCGTCCTGAAGAACGCCATCGACTGGCTGTCCCGCCCGTTCGGCGCGAGCGCGCTGAAGGACAAGCCCCTCGCCGTCGTCGGCACCGCCTACGGCCAGTTCGGCGGCGTCTGGGCGCAGGACGAGACCCGCAAGGCGGCGGGCATCGCCGGTGCCAAGGTCCTCGAGGACATCAAGCTCTCGATCCCCGGCTCCGTGGTCCGCTTCGCCGAGACGCACCCGGCCGACGACACCGAGGTCGCCGCCCAGCTCACCGAGGTCATCGGCCGCATCCACGGCGAGGCCGGCGCACCCGTCGCCGCCTGACGACGACAGACTCCCGCGGCTCGCCGCGAGGGGCGGGAGGGGGCCGGAACCGACCTGGTTCCGGCCCCCTCCCGTACGTCCGTCCGTCCGGTGGCCGCCTCCCGGCACCACCGGTCCTCACAGCCCGGCCGGGCCCTCGATCCGGCCTGGAAGGCACCGGTTCACGATGACGACGCCCGACCCGGCCCCTGCCCCCGTCCCCGCCACGCCGCCGAAGCTGGTGGCGACCGACCTGGACGGGACGCTGCTGCGCAGCGACGGGACCCTCTCCGGGCGGACGGCGGTCGCGCTCGCGGCGGCCGAGGCGGCGGGGATCCGCCTCGCCCTCGTCACCGGCCGTCCCCCGCGTGGCCTTCCCGCTCTGCACCGCGACATCGGCCGGCACTTCGCCGTCACCGCGAACGGCGCCGCCGTGTACGCACCCGACGGCACGCCCGTACGGCTGTCGCCGTTCCCTGCCGCCTCGGTGGCCCCGCTCGTGGCGCGGGTGCGCGCGGCGGTGCCGGGTGTTTCCTTCGCCTTCGAGTACGAGACGGTCTTCGGCCACGAACCGGCGTACCCCGCATGGTCGTACGGGGAGTCCGAGGTCGAACTGATCGGCAGCGCCGAGGAGTTGCTGGCGAGCGACCCCGACCGTCCGGTCCTCAAGATCCTGGCGCATCATCCGACGCTGTCGTTGCGCGACTTCCATACGCGGGCGCATGTCAGCGCGGGCACGGACGCCGAGACCACGCACTCCACGGGGCTCGCGCTCGTCGAGTTCAGCGCGCCGGGGGTCACCAAGGCCAGCGCGCTGACCGCCTGGAGCGCCGGGCTCGGCATACGTCCCGACGACATCGCCGCGTTCGGCGACATGCCCAACGACCTGCCCATGCTCAGGGCCGTGGGCCGTTCGTACGCCATGGCCAACGCCGATCCCGAGGTCAGGAGGGCGGCGCGGTTCCACACCGCCTCCAACGACGAGGACGGGGTGGCCCGGGTGCTGGAGCAGTTCGTCGCACTGGCGTACCGCCAGCCCGCGTAGGCAGCTCGCCCGAGTCCGTGTGGGTCGGGGCGCGTCAGAAGTCCTGCGGGGCAGGCCAATCAATCACGGTGGTCGAGGGCGCGCCCCAAAAGCCCTGTGGTTCAGCCGAGTTCGGCCAGGCGCTCGACCGCCGGGGCCACCCTCCGCTCAATCCACTCGGCCGGCTCGTCCACGCGCGGGCCGAGGATCACGGTCTCGATCCCGAGCTTGGCGTAGCCCTCCAACTCCCGGGTGAAGGCGTCGAGTTCGGCCTCGCCCCGCGGGTCGCCCGAGTGGGTGAGCGTCTTGTGGATGTCGGCGTACTCGCGCCCCACGGCGTCGCAGTGCCCGCGCAGGACGTCCAGCTTGTGCGCGACCTCCTCCGGGGTCGATGCGAAGAGGTTGCAGGCGTCCCCGTACTGGGCGACCAGCCGGAGGGTCTTCTTCTCGCCGCCCCCGCCGATCATGATCCGCGGACGCGGGGTGCTCACCGGCGCCGGTACGCAGAGGGTCTCGGCGAGCCGGTAGTGCTTGCCCTCGAAGGGACCGTCGGCCTCCGGGTCCCACATCTGCAGGCAGATCCGCAGTGTCTCCTCAAGCCGCTCGAAGCGCTCCGCGAGCGGCGGGAACGGCACGCCCAGACCCTCGTGCTCGCGGCCGTACCAGGCCGCTCCGATGCCCAGGGTGGCCCGGCCGCCGGACAGGACGTCGAGCGTGGTGGCGATCTTGGCGAGCAGTCCGGGGTGCCGGTACGTCACGCCGGTCACCAGCGTGCCGAGCTGGACCGTGGAAGTGTGGGCCGCGAGGAAGCCGAGGGTCGTGTAGGCCTCCAGCATGTCGCTCTCGGCACCGCCGTTGAACTCCATCTGGAAGTAGTGGTCCATGACCGACATCCAGCTCACGCCCGCCGCCTCGGCGGCGGCGCCCGCGGCGGCCAGCTCGGGACCGAGCGCGGCCGCGCCCCGGGGGTGGTTGAACCGGTTGATGTGTACGCCGACCCGCATGTCCGTCTCCGTCACCCTGGGCTCACCGTCGGACCGTCACCGACTGCCATGACGGTAGATCTTGGAGCACGCTCGAAGTCAAGGGCCGACGTACCGTCCGACCGGCGGGAGCGGTGCCACGGACGGGCGAATCACCACCCCGGCAAGGGAAGTCGCCCTTCCCGTACCGCTGGGCCCGCCTTGACGTTACCGTTCAGTAGACAACACGCTCCCGGAGGTGGCCGTATGACTCCCGTGACTCCCGACCGTGCCGCGGGTCTCGCGGAGTGTGCCCGCGCCCTGGCCGAGGGAACGGTGTCCTCGCGGACGCTCGTCGAGGAGGCCCTCGCCCGGATCGAGGCATCTCAGGGCACGCTGAACGCCTTCCGGCTGGTGCGTGCCGAGGCCGCGCTCGCCGAGGCCGACGCCGCGGACAAGGAGCTGGCGGCGGGCGAACGCCGACCTCTGCTCGGGGTGCCGGTGGCGGTCAAGGACGACATGGACGTGGCGGGCGAGCCGACCGCGTTCGGCTGCCGCGGGGAGTTCCCGCCGGTGGCCGAGGACGGCGAGGCGGTGCGGCGGCTGCGGGCGGCCGGGGCCGTGGTCGTCGGCAAGACCAACACCTGCGAGTTCGGACAGTGGCCCTTCACCGAGGGGCCGGCCTTCGGTGAGACCCGCAACCCGTGGCACACCGGGCACACGCCGGGCGGTTCGTCCGGCGGTTCGGCGGCCGCGGTCGCGGCCGGTCTGGTGCCCGCCGCGCTGGGCTCGGACGGCGCGGGCTCGGTGCGGATCCCGGCCTCCTGGACGCATCTGATCGGCATCAAACCGCAGCGCGGCCGCATCTCGACCTGGCCGCGCGCGGAGTCCTTCCACGGCATCACGGTCAACGGCACGCTCGCCCGTACGGTCGAGGACGCCGCGCTGCTGCTGGACGCGGCGAGCGGCAGCCACGAGCGCGATCTGCACCGCCCGTCCGCGCTGCGTGTGTCGGACGCGGTGGGCCGGGAGCCGGGAAGACTGCGCATCGCGCTCTCGCTGAAGCCGCCGTTCACGGCGCTGCCCGCCCGGCTGCGACCCGACGTACGCGCCCGGGTCCTCGCCCTCGCGGAGCGGCTGGCCGCGCTCGGCCACGAGGTGGAGGAGGCCGATCCGCCGTACGGGCAGATCGGGCTGGCCTTCGTCCCGCGCGCCACGGCCGGGATCGCCGAGCGGGTCCGCGAGACGCCTTATCCCGACCTGCTCGACCGGCGCACTCTGGAAGCCGCCCGACTGGGCCGGCTGCTCGGCGGGGCCCCGCTGCGGCTGGCCCGGCGCGCCGAGGCGAGGCTGCACCGGCGCATCGGCTCGCTCTTCGACACGTACGACGTGGTGCTCGCGCCGACGACCGCCGCTCCCCCGCCGCGTATCGGCGCGCTGCACGAGCTGAGCGGCTTCGGCACCGACCGGGCCATGATCGCCGCCTGTCCGTACGCCTGGCCATGGAACGTGCTGGGCTGGCCCGGTGTCAACGTCCCCGCGGGGTTCGTCGACGGCTCCCTGCCGGTGGGCGCGCAGCTGCTCGGGCCCGCGGACAGCGAACCCGTTCTCGTGTCGCTGGCCGCGCAGTTGGAGGCGGACCAGCGGTGGTACGAGAGCTGGCCGAGCCGCGAAGTGGACGGTGCCGTACCTGAGTTCGGGTCGCCCTCCGGCCCGTAGTCTGGGGCCATGGACGACGCGTCGATGGTGGGCCTCATGGGACGGGTGACCGGCACGATCGGGCCGGGGCTCGTCGGCGAGGTGATCGTCCGGGTCCGCGGTGGCGCCGAGCACTTCCTCGCGTATCCCGCCTCCCCGAAGGACCGCATCGAGTCGGGCACGGTGGTGATGGTGGTCGAGTACCTACCGCCCCGGACGGTGTACGTGTCGGCGGCGTACGACAGTTGAGCCGGCCGTGAGCCGCTGTGCCATGTGAGCGTGTCGTGCTCGTCAAAGATGCGCCAAAGAGTCGCCGGCGTCTGTACCGCCGGGCCCGACCGGGCGCACACTCCGTTCGTTCGGTGCCGAAAGGGCACCATCCAACAGGGGGCGTATGCCGATGATTGTCGGCGTCGTGGCGGGGGCAGCGGTCCTCGCGCTCATTTTCATCGTGGTGATCTTCAAGCTCATGTGGCGTGTGGCGGAGCCCAACGAAGCACTGATCATCTCCGGTTCGAAGCACCGCACGGAAGGCCTTGAGGAGGGCATGGGCTTCCGGATCGTCACCGGCCGCGGCACGCTCGTGCTGCCGGGCGTCCAGGCGGTGCGCAAACTCTCGCTCGACCTCAACGAGACCGAGCTGTCCGTGGACTGCGTGACCCACCAGGGCATTCCGCTCAAGGTGCGGGGCGTGGTCATCTTCAAGGTGGGCGACGACTTCGTGTCGATCGCCAACGCGGGCCGCCGCTTCCTCGACCAGCAGAAGCTGATGTCGGAGCGGGTGCACAACGTGTTCGCCGGTCATCTGCGGTCCATCGTCGGCGGGTTGACCGTCGAGGACATGATCCGCGACCGCGAGAAGCTCACGGGGCAGACCCGGGCGGCCTGCGGTACGGAGATGGAGAAGCTGGGGCTGATCGTCGACTCGCTGCAGATCCACGAGATCGAGGATCCGACGGGTTACATCAAGAACCTGGCCATGCCACACGCGGCGGCCGTCCAGCGGGACGCCCGGATCGCGCAGGCCGAGGCCAACCGGCGGGCCACCGAGGCCGAACAGCAGGCCGCCGCGCGGATGTCGGAGGCGACCCGGGACAGCGAGATCCTGCAGGCCGGATACCAGGCGGAGCGAGACAACGCCTCCGCCAAGGCCCGGCAGGCCGGACCGCTCGCCGACGCGGCCGCGCGGCAGGAGGTCGTGGTCCAGGAGACACGTGTCGCCGAGTTGGAGGCGCACCGCCGCGAGCAGCAGCTCCAGGCGGACGTCCGCAAGCCCGCGGACGCGAAGGCGTACGAGAAGCGCACGCTGGCCGAGGCCGAGCGCGACGTCCGGATCTCCGCGGCGCAGGCCAAGGCCAAGGAGACGGAACTCGCGGCCGCGGCGGAAGCGACCCGGGTCACCACGGCCGCGGGTGCCGAGGCCGAGGCGACCAAGGCGCGTGGCGCCGCCGCCGCGACGGCGACCCGGGCCACCGGTGAGGCGGAGGCCGCCGCCCAGCAGGCCAAGGGCCTTGCGATCGCCGAGTCCGCGCGGGCGAAGGGGCTCGCGGAGGCCGAGGCCATCAAGGCGCGGGCCGCCGCGCTCGCGGAGAACCAGGAGGCCGTTGTCGCGCAGCAACTTGCCGAGAACTGGCCGGAGATCGTGCGGGCGGGGGCCGGCGCGTTCGGGAACGTTGAGCACATGGTGTTGCTGAACGGGGCCGATGGGATGTCCGACATGTTCGCCAAGGCGTTGACGATGGGTGGTACGGGGTTGGGGCTGGCTCGGCAGTTGCTGTCGTCGATGGGTCAGGATCAGAACGGGCAGGCTGGTAAGGACGGTTCGGCGGTGAACGGGTTTGCGACGCCGTCGGCTGCTCCTCCTTCGCAGAAGGTGCCGATGGATGGGGAGTCGTAGAACGGTGATGGGTCGACTGCTGGTTGTACGTGGCTGGTCGCGCAGTTCCCCGCGCCCCTAAGAACAACGGCCCGCGCCCCTGGCCAAAAGGGGCGCGGGCACCAGTCGGAAGGGCGCGGGCTACCGTGTGCCCGTGACTGCCTCTACCGAGCAAGACATCCCCGGCCACTCCGGGCCCTCCGCCACCGTCGAAGCGGATCCGCGCCGGGTGGGTCAGGTGCGTACCGAGTACTCGCCCGCGCACGACGGGGATCCGGACCCGGGCGAGATCGTGTGGACCTGGGTGCCCTATGAAGAGAACGACGGTCGTGGCAAGGACCGGCCGGTGCTGGTCGTCGCCCGTGAGGCCGCCGGGACGTTTCTCGCCGTGCAGCTGTCGAGCAAGCGGCACGACGGCGACCGGGAGTGGGTGCCGATCGGCAGCGGGCCGTGGGACCGGTCGGGGCGCGACTCCTGGGTGGACGTGGACCGGGTGCTGCGGCTGCACGAGAAGGGGATGCGCCGGGAGGCGTGCGCGCTGGACCGGATGCGGTTCAACTCGGTGGTGCACCGGCTGCGGGAGCGCTACGGCTGGCGCTGAGCCGCCTTCGCCTCCAGTACCTCCCGGAACGCCCGCTCGAAGGCGCTGAGGACCACCGCACCCTTCGTACGGTCGAGGACTCCGAACACGACGTGCTCGAAGGAGCCGGCGAACCGGCCGCCGTCCGTGAGCAGGGCGCGGAACGCGTCCGCCACCTGCGCCGGGTCGTTCTGGAAGACGCCGCAGCCCCAGGCCCCGAGCACCAGCCGTCGGTAGCCGTGCGCCGCGGCCGTCTCCAGGACCCGCTCGGCCCGTGACGCGAGGGCGCCCGGCAGCTCGGGCGCGCGCTCCGGCGCCGTGCGCAGGACCACCCCGGCGTTGGGCGCGGCCGCGGTCAGGAATCCGGCGGTGTACGGCTCGTCCAGGAGCTGTCCCCGGTCGTCGCGGAAGACCGGGACAGCGGGTGAGTGGATCACCCGATCGGTGTAGAAGGGGTCCCGGTGTGCCCGGTGGTGGTCGTAGAACTCCCTGGCCTCCACCACGCACGCGTACAGCGCGGAGGCCCGGCACAGGGCCTCTTCCTGGGCCTGCGCGCCGTTCAGATAGCCCCCACCGGGGTTACGGGCCGAGGCGAAGTTCAGGACCGCCACCGGGCCGGTCAGCCGACGCGCCGCCTCCAGGCTGCTCTCGCCCGTGACCTCGAAGAACGTGTCCACCGGGCCGCCCCGGGAAGGGGTCCAAGGGCTGGTCTGCGCTGTCTCGACGGGCCCGGGCCCGTACATCCGCGTGCCCTGCCGCGCGGCGGCCACCGCCGCGGCGATCGGCACCGTGCGTCCGTCGGACGCGCGGTACGAACCCGCCGCGACGATCTCCTCCGTCTGCCGCGCGATCCCGCGCAGGCGGGCACTCATGGCGCCACCCCTGTACGCGCCATGATCGCGTCCCGCGCGATCTCCCCCGACTCCCCCGTCGCATCCCCCGTCGTGCTCATGAACGCATGGTGAGCGATCCTGGTATTCCGCCGCAACAGAGTTTCCCGGCCCCAAAAGCGACGATACGCACCCTTGTGCGAGGCGCCGCGAGGGTCTTGGGTGGGACGAGCGACTGTCGGCCCGGTCCATCCGACACCGGGCCGACGGCATGGATGGAATCTCAGGAGGATCCCGACATGTCCGATTCGGTGAGTGACTGTACGGAGCCCCGGCGCTCCGCCGTCACCGAGGCCGAAGTGGAGGCGCTGGTCCGCGGCATCTGCTTCAAGACCGGCCCGCCCCGATTCCTCGGTGTGGAACTCGAATGGCTCGTCCACGAGTCGCGTTCCCCGCGACTCCCCGTACCACCGGAACGTCTCGAAGCGGCCTACGCCGCGCTGCGGGCCCTGCCCCTGAGTTCGGCGCTCACCGTCGAACCGGGTGGTCAGCTGGAGCTCAGCTCCGCTCCCGCCGCCTCCCTGATGGAGTGCGTGGGGTCCGTGTCCGCCGACCTCGACGCCGTACGCGCGGTACTGCGCGAGGCGGACCTGACCCTCAGTGGCCTCGGCCAGGACCCCTGGAACCCGCCCACCCGCTTCCTCCATGACCCGCGCTACGACGCCATGGAGACCTACCTCGACCGCACGGGCCCCGAGGGCCGCGCCATGATGTGCACCTCCGCCTCCGTCCAGGTCTGCCTGGACGCCGGGTACGAGGAGCCGGGCCCGCTCGGGCACGGGCGGCGCTGGTGGCTCGCACATCAGCTGGGCGCGGTCCTCGTGGCCGCGTTCGCCAATTCCCCGATGGCCTGTGGGCAGCCCACGGGCTGGCGCTCCACCCGGCAGTCCCTGTGGGCGGCGATGGATCCGGGCCGCACCAGCGCCCCGCCCCTCGACGGCGATCCGCGGACGGCCTGGGCCCGGCACGTCCTGGACGCGCCGGTCATGTGCGTCCGGGCGCCCAGCGGACCCTGGGACGTGCCGGAGGGGCTGAGTTTCCGTGCGTGGACCCGGTCCGACGCACCGCCCGACCGGGAGGATCTCGACTACCACCAGACGACCCTGTTCCCGCCGGTGCGGCCGCGCGGCCATCTGGAGCTGCGCATGATCGACGCGCAGCCGGGCGAGAACGGCTGGATCGTGCCGCTCGCCGTGACGGCCGCGCTGTTCGACGACCCGGAGGCCGCCGAGACCGCGTACCGGACGGTCAAACCGCTCGCCGAGCGGGCCGGCTCGCTGCCGGCTCCGCAGAACCCGCTGTGGACGACGGCCGCCCGCGCGGGCCTGACCGACCCCGAGCTACGCGAGGCCGCCGTCACCTGTTTCACGGCGGCCGCCGACGCCCTGCCCCGGATCGGCGCGAGCGCCGAGGTGCAGGAGGCGGTCGCGGAGTTCACCGACCGCTATGTGGCCCGGGGCCGCTGCCCCGCCGACGACATCCTCGACCACACCGACGGCACCGACCACCTGTTCAACGGCACGGAACTCCGGAGCACGGAACACCTGCTCCCCGGGAAGGACATCCGCACATGACCGGCCCTGACACCCACTCCTCTCCCACCGACCCGGAGACGCTCAGGAAGCGCGCGCTGGCGGCACTCACCACGGCCCGTGACCGCACCGCGCTCCTGACCTCCTGCGTGGAGGATCCCGAACTGACCGCCCAGCACTCGCCGTTGATGTCGCCGCTGGTGTGGGACCTCGCGCACATCGGCAACCAGGAGGAGCTGTGGCTGCTGCGGACGGTCGCCGGCCGTGACGCGATGCGGCCCGAGATCGACGGCATCTACGACGCGTTCGAGCACTCGCGCTCCGAGCGGCCCTCGCTGCCGCTGCTGCCGCCCGCCGAGGCCCGCCACTACGCGGCCGAGGTGCGCGGGCGGGCGCTGGACGTCCTGGAGAGCGCCTCGTTCCAGGGCACGGGCGCGCAGCTCACCGAGGCGGGTTTCGCCTTCGGCATGATCGCCCAGCACGAACAGCAGCACGACGAGACGATGCTGATCACCCATCAGCTGCGCAGGGGTCCGGCGGCGCTGACGGCGCCGGACCCCATGCCCGACCCGGCGTTCACCGGACCGTCCGAAGTGCTGGTCCCCGGCGGCCCGTTCACGATGGGCACGTCCACCGAGCCATGGGCGCTGGACAACGAACGACCCGCGCACCAACGGCTCGTGCCGCCGTTCCACATCGACACGACTCCGGTCACCAACGGCGCGTACCAAGCGTTCATGGCGGACGGGGGCTACACCGACCAGCGCTGGTGGACGCCCGCCGGCTGGTCCCACATCCGGACCCACTCCATAGAGGCGCCGCTGTTCTGGCGCCGCGAGGGCGGGCAGTGGCTGCGGCGGCGCTTCGGTGTCACCGAGCTGGTACCGGCGAACGAGCCCGTGCTGCACGTCAGTTGGTACGAGGCCGACGCGTACGCCCGCTGGGCGGGCCGACGGCTGCCGACCGAGGCGGAGTGGGAGAAGGCGGCCCGTCACGACCCGGTGGCCGACCGCTCCACACGCTACCCGTGGGGCGACGCCGACCCGACGCCCGAGCACGCCAACCTCGGCCAGCGCCATCTGCGACCGGCCCCCGCCGGCAGTTACCCGGAGGGCCAGTCCCCGCTCGGCGTACGGCAGTTGATCGGTGACGTGTGGGAGTGGACGTCAAGCGATCTGCTCCCCTACCCGGGCTTTGCGGCCTTCCCGTACAGGGAGTACTCGGAGGTCTTCTTCGGGCCCGAGTACAAGGTGCTGCGCGGCGGCTCGTTCGCGGTCGACTCCGTGGCCTGCCGGGGAACGTTCCGCAACTGGGACTACCCGATCCGTCGGCAGATCTTCTCCGGGTTCCGTACCGCTCGGGACGCCGATCCGGAGACGGTCTGATGTGCCGTCATCTCGCGTTCCTGGGCCCTGAGGAGCGGCTCGGACGGCTCCTCGTGGACCCGCCACACAGCCTCTTCCGGCAGTCGTGGGCGCCACGGCGGCAACAGCACGGGACCGTCAACGCCGATGGTTTCGGGGTCGGTTGGTATGCCGAGGGCGATCCGGTACCGGCACGCTACCGGCGTACCGGGCCGATCTGGGGCGACCGTTCGTTCGCCGACCTCGCACGGGTGGTGCGCTCGGGCGCGCTGCTCGCCGCGGTGCGCGACGCGACCGTGGCGAGCGCCGACGGGGAGGCCGCGGCGGCGCCGTTCGCCGCGGGCACCTGGCTGTTCAGCCACAACGGCGCGGTCGCCGGCTGGCCGCGCTCGCTCGCCCCGCTCACCCGGACACTGCCGGCCGAGGACCTGCTGTCCATGGAGGCGCGCTGCGACTCGGCGCTCGTCTGGGCGCTGGTCCTGAACCGGCTGCGCGGCGGCGACGAGGAGGGCCAGGCGCTCGCCGACACGGTCCTCGACGTCGCGGCGGCGGCCCCCGGTTCACGGCTCAACCTCCTGCTCACCAACGGCGAGGTGATCGCCGCCACCGCCTGGGGCGACACGCTCTGGTATCTGACCGAGCCCGGCCGGCGCACGGTCGTGGCGTCCGAGCCGTACGACGACGATCCGCACTGGCAGGAGGTGCCGGACCGCACGCTGCTGGCCGCGAGCCGCACGGACGTCCTGCTCACCCCGCTCAAGGACGTGGAAGAACACCTGGCATCCGCCGCACCCAAGGAGCCCAGTACGTGAGTCCGTTCCTCGTCACCCGCACCCTGCCCGAGGACGCCACCGACGCCGCCCTGCGCGCCGACGTCCTGCACGGCCTGACCCGCACGCCCAAGACGCTCCCGCCGAAGTGGTTCTACGACGCGCACGGCAGCGAGCTCTTCGAGAAGATCACCGAACTGCCCGAGTACTACCCGACGCGGGCCGAGCGCGAGATTCTCGTCGCCCGGGCCGCCGAGATCGCCGAGGCGACCGGGGCGCGCACGCTCGTCGAGCTGGGCTCCGGGTCCTCCGACAAGAGCCGCCACCTGCTCGACGCGATGCATGACCTGCACACGTACGTGCCGGTCGACGTGAGCGAGAGCGCGCTCGCCCAGGCCGGGCAGGCTCTGATCGAGGAGCGTCCCTCGCTCGACGTGCACGCGCTCATCGCCGACTTCACCGGCGGTCTCACCCTGCCCGGCACGCCGGGTCCGCGGCTCGTCGCGTTCCTGGGCGGCACGATCGGCAATCTGCTGCCCGCCGAACGCGCCACGTTCCTGGCGTCCGTACGCTCGCTGCTGTCGCCCGGCGACGCCCTGCTGCTCGGCACCGACCTGGTCAAGGACGAGTCGGTCCTCGTCGCCGCCTACGACGACGCGGCCGGGGTGACGGCCGCGTTCAACAAGAACGTGCTGACCGTGGTCGACCGCGAACTCGGCGCCGACTTCGACCCCGACGACTTCACCCATGTCGCCCTCTGGGACGCCGAGCGGGAGTGGATCGAGATGCGGCTGCGCGCCCGTTCGGCGCTCACCGTGAAGATCCCCGCGCTCGACCTCGCCGTGGACTTCGCGGAGGGCGAGGAGATGCGCACCGAGGTGTCGGCGAAGTTCCGCGAGGACGGCGTACGCACGGAACTGGCGGCGGCCGGACTGGACCTCACGCACTGGTGGACGGACGCACAAGGGAGGTTCGCGCTGTCGCTGAGCACGGCCCGGTGACCCGCACCGGGCGGGAACCCGTACGGACCCATGTCCCTCGGGCCTACATCTCGCGGTCCCCCGCCTCGTGCGGCACCGTGGAATGACGCGTGGCACACAGGCCACGGCGGAGAGGAGCACCCGCATGTCCGACCACACCTACCGGATCACCGAGATCGTCGGCAGCTCGCACGAGGGCGTCGACGAGGCGATCCGCAACGGCATCTCCCGGGCCTCGCAGACCCTGCGCAACCTCGACTGGTTCGAGGTCACCCAGGTCCGCGGCCAGATCGAGGACGGGCAGATCAAGCACTACCAGGTCGGCCTGAAGGTCGGCTTCCGCCTGGAGGACGCGGACTGACCTCTGCGGAACCCCACCGCCGCGGCAGGAGCGGGAGGGGCGAACCCGTCAGGTCCGCCCCTCCCGCTCCTGCGCCACCTTCAACGCCTCGGACGCGGCTGCCCAGCGCGCCCGTACGACGCTGAAGCCGGCCCGCTCGGCGTCATCGCACACAAGCTCGTCGTCGTCCACGAGCACCCGGATCTCACGGTTCCGGGCCAGCTCGCGGAGGATCTCCAGCTTGGTGCGCCGAGCGGGCCTGCGGTCGTCGTTGCGCCTCATCCGGATGCGGCCCTCGGGCAGGCCCTGGGCCACGAGCCAGGCTTCCGTGTCCTTGCGGCAGCGCTCGGGCCGCCCGGTCAGATAGAGGATCTCGCACTCCCGCGCGTGCTCCAGCGCGAGGGCGACGCCCTCCGCGAGCGGCGGATCGTCCGGCGCCGCCGCGAAGAAGGCCTCCCAGTCGCGCGGCTTGCGCTCCAGGAACTTCTGCCGGTGCGCGGTGTCGGCGAGGGTGCCGTCGAGGTCGAATACGGCGAGGGGCCTGCGTCCGCCGGCACCGCCGCGGGCGTCGGATCCGGGGCGTGGCCTGCTGGTGTTCGTCACTCGGCCCACCCTAGAGTCCGGTGCGGCGGCAGCGCCCCGATAGGGGCGCGGGGAACTGCGCGACCAGCCACGACGCGCCCGCAGACGACGTGCCGGACTGCCATCGGACTACTACCGGAGCACCTAGGACATGGACCGCCCGGTCTCCACCTGCTGCTTCTTCGAGGCCCGCAGGCTGGTGAAGGTCGTCACCGCGAGTACCAGAACGATGAAGCCGAGCGAGAACGGAATGCTGATCTCCGGGACGTGCACCCCCGACTCGTGCAGGGCGTGCAGCACCAGCTTGACGCCGATGAACCCGAGGATGATCGAGAGCCCGTACGAGAGATGGACGAGCCTCTTGAGCAGGCCGCCGATCAGGAAGTACAGCTGCCGCAGGCCCATCAGTGCGAAGGCGTTCGCGGTGAAGACGATGTACGGCTCCTCGGTGAGGCCGTAGATGGCCGGGATGGAGTCCAGGGCGAACAGGACGTCCGTGGAGCCGATCGCCAGCATGACCACCATCATCGGGGTCATCACCCGCTTGCCGTTCTGCTCGACCCACAGCTTGGTGCCGTGGTAGCGGTCGGCCACACCGAAGCGCCGCTCGACCGCCTTGAGCAGCTTGTTCTCCTCGTACTCCTCGTCCCCGTGGCCCTTGCGGGCGTCCTGGACCAGCTTCCACGCGGTCCAGATCAGGAACGCGCCGAAGATGTAGAAGACCCAGGAGAACGTCGAGATGATCGCGGCACCGGCGGCGATGAAGATCGTGCGCAGCACCAGGGCCACCAGCACGCCGACCATCAGCACCCGCTGCTGGTACTGGGCCGGCACCGAGAACTTCGCCATGATCAGGACGAAGACGAAGAGGTTGTCGACGCTGAGCGACTTCTCCGTGATGTAGCCGGCGAAGAACTCGCCCGCCGGCCCGCCTCCGTGGACCACCAGCAGTCCGATTCCGAACGCCACCGCGAGGGCGACCCAGACCGCGCTCCAGATGCCGGCCTCCTTGAGGGAGACCTCATGGGGTTTGCGGCCGATGAAGAAGTCGACGGCGATGAGCCCGCAGAGCACTGCGACAGACAGCGCCCACACGCCAAGGGAGACGTTCACTGTTCCTCCGGGGACCGATGGTGCGAACTGACAGCGTTGTTAGGCATCAGAAACAAAACCACCCCCAGAAGGTAAACAAACGCCTACGTGGAGGCATACGCACCGCACTGTGTCGGCGCAGCCGGCGTTCAGGACGCGGTGGCCTCGCGCCACAGGCTCCACGCGAGTCCGAGGCCGGCGAGGGCGATCGCTATCCGGAGCGGGGCCTCGGGCAGGCGTCGTACGACCGCAGGTCCCATCCATGCGCCCACGAAGCAGCCCAGACCGAGTGTGAGGGCCGCGCTCCAGTCGACCGGGGCGAGGAACGCGTAGGCGACGGCGGCGGTGACGTTGGCCGCGCCGGTGGCGATGTTCTTGACGGCGTTGGTCACCCGCAGGGGCTCCGTCGCGGACAACGAGAGGACGGCCAGCATGAGGACGCCTGCCGCGGCGCCGAAGTAGCCGCCGTACAGGCCGACCAGGAGGACGGCACAGGCCAGTGGGAGCTTCGGCAGGGAGCCCTGATCCGGACTGAATCTCGCGGTCAGCCGGCGCAGGGGTTCGCGGGCCAGGATCAGGACCGAGCCGAGGGCTATGAGCCACGGTACGACCAGTTCGAACGTCGAGGACGGGGTGCCGAGGAGGAGGGCCGCCCCTATCGCGCCACCCAGGGCCGCCGTGATGGCCAGGGGGACGAGTCGGGCGCGCTGACCTCGGAGTTCCTCGCGGGAGCCGACCGCGGATCCGACTGTGTTTGAGAAGAGGGCGACTGTGTTGGTGACATTGGCTGCCACCGGGGGGAGGCCTGCGGCCAGGAGTGCGGGGTAGCTGAACAGGGAGGCCAGGCCGGCTATCGATCCGGCCAGTCCGGAGGCTATGCCTGCGGCCAGGAGGAGGAGTGCGGCGCCGGGGGTTGGCTGGCCGGCGATCAGCGCTTGCACGTTGGCCTCTTGTCTTCACGGGTGCGGGGGCGTTCTGGCGCGCCAGGGGTTTGTGTTGACGCTGGCGTTGGCGTTGACGCTGACGTTCCATATTAGAGACGCCGTCTGCATATACAGACGGTGGGTGTCTCTTCGCGTTGGCATCCCGTGAGGCTCATGGCTTTTTTCGCCCCCGCCGCCCCTACCCATTCCCGTCCCTTATCTGGGGGCTCCTCCCCCAGGCCTACGCATCGCGCTGCCGCGCTTGTCCTCAAGCGCCGGACGGGCTGGGTAGGTGGGGCTGCCGAGGGTGGGCGGGTTGACCGTGGGTGGGTGGGGAATCGGCCTGGCGCCCTCGTCCGCAAACGCCGGACGGGCTGGATGGGCGGGCGCTGCCGAGGGTGGGCGGGTTGACCGTGGGTCGGTGGGAAATCGGCCTGGCGCCCTCGTCCTCGAACGCCGGACGGGCTGGATGGGCGGGCGCTGCCGAGGGTGGGCGGGTTGACCGTGGGTCGGTGGGGAATCGGCCTGGCGCCCTCGTCCTCGAACGCCGGACGGGCTGGATGATGCGGACCGGGCTGGGAGGGCGCGTTTTTCAGGGGCGCGGGGAACTGCGCGACCAGCCACACACCACCCGCACCCGACACCGGACGAGCAACCCTTCACATCAGCCTCTCCGGCGTGGCGACGCGAGGCAGGTGGTCTCGCCTCAGCCCGCGAACTCCGCCAGTGGTACCCCCGGTGGCATGTTGTAGGGCGTGACCACCTGGATCGCCGAGGGGAGGAAGGGGCCCTCGTCCGGGAGGGCATTGTGGGCACGCATGATGGTCTGGCAGGCGCGGCGCATGTCCTGGCGCAGGTCGTGGTGAAGGACGGCGGAGAGGCGGCGGTCGCGCAGGAAGCGGGTGTTGTCGTGGTCCAGGTCGTGGGCGATGAAGACCGCGCACTCCCGTCCGAGGGTGTCGAACGCGTCGAGGGTCGCGGCGTTGCCGCCGCCGGCGGAGTAGACGGCGATGACGTCCTCGTCCCGCTTGAGGGCCTCCAGGACGAGGTCCCGCTGGGTGGCGTCGAGGCCGTCGCTGTCGGTGACCTCCACCAGGGAACGCCCGGGCTGCGCGATCCGCATCGCGCTGCGGAAGCCCATCTCTCGCTCCTCCTCACCGCGGAAGGAGCCCCGGCTGATCGTGGCGAGCACGTTGCCCGGCCGGTCGCCGAGCCACTGCCCGATGAGGTAGGCGGCGGTGGCGCCCGCGGCCCGGTTGTCGATTCCCACGTACGCCATGCGCGCGCTGCTGGGCAGGTCGCTGACCAGTGTGACGACGGGGATGCCGGTCGCGACCAGACGGCTGACGGCCGCTCCGATCTCCGGCAGGTCGGGGGCCTTGAGGATCACGCCCTGCGAACCGCGTTTCGCGATCTTGTCCATGGTGGCGATCAGGTCCGAGGCGGGGCAGGCCTCCCGGAAGTGGAAGCGCGATCGCACCACGGTGGGGTGCAGGGACGGCAGTTCGGCTTCCAGGGCGTCCCGTACCGCGGTGGAGAACCGCTCCGGTGTCTGCATCACGATGTCGATCATGAACGTGCGTCCGCCGATGCGTACCTGGGTGCGCTGACGGTCCAGATCCTTGATCGCCTGGCGGACCTCCATGACGGTGCTCTCCCGTACGCCGCCCCGGTCGTTGAGGACCCGGTCGACCGTGGCCTCGCTCAGACCGGCCTGACGGGCGATCTCTCTGATCGGATACGGATGTCGCATGGCGGTCCCCGAAAGCTGAATGATGGACTTTTGATGGGTCTCTGCGGATTGAATGACGGGCTCTGGTTCACAAGACTGGCAGAAAAGCACGCATGGCGAAAGGATCCGGGATGTCCCCCAAGGAGGCGGGAGCACCGACTTGGCTGAGCGAGGACGACTGCGATCTCGACGCGTTCCGCTCGCTGGTCGAGCAGAGCACCGAGCCGCAGGCGTATCCCACGGCCGAGCGGATCGAGCAGAACGTCCTGGTCTACATCAGTGATCGGATCCGCGAGCTCGCGGTCACCCCGCAGGGGCGCCGGGAGGTGCAGGCCGAGCTGGTGCGGGCCCTGCTGGACGGGCCCGGAGTCGTGGTCCTCAAGGGCGCGTTCACGGACCCGGCCGTCGTGGACGCGGCCTCCGGTGCCTTCAACTCGCTGATCGAGGAGGAACGTTCGAGCGGCACGGCCCGCGGTGACCACTTCGCCAGGCCCGGCGCCAACGACCGGGTGTGGAACGCCCTGGACAAGGTGGCCGTGCGGGCGCCGGAGGTGTTCGCGGACTACTACGCCAACGACATGCTGGCCCTGGCCTCCGAGGCCTGGCTCGGCCCCGCCTACCAGGTGACCTCGCAGATCAACGTGGTCAACCCGGGCGGCGCCGCGCAGAGGGTGCACCGCGACTACCACCTGGGCTTCCTGAGCAACGACGTCGCCGCCGCGTACCCCGCGCACGTCCACCGTCTCTCCCCCGTACTGACGCTCCAGGGCGCGGTCGCGCACTGCGACATGCCGGTCGAGTCCGGGCCGACGCTGTACCTGCCGCACTCGCAGAAGTACGAGCCCGGCTATCTGGCCTGGCGGCACCCGGAGTTCATCGCGTACTTCGAGGAGCATCACGTCCAGCTCCCGCTGGAGAAGGGGGACGCGGTGTTCTTCAACCCCGCGCTCTTCCACGCCGCCGGACACAACCGCTCGGCGGACATCAAGCGCATGGCCAACCTGCTGCAGATCTCCTCCGCCTTCGGCCGCGCCATGGAGTCCGTGGACCGGGAGGCCATGGCTGTGGCCCTGTTCCCGGTGCTGCTGCGCCGCAAGGAGGAGGGCGCCCCGGAGAGCTGGCTGCGCCGCGTGGTCGCCGCCACCGCCGAGGGCTACCCCTTCCCCACCAACCTGGACCTCGACCCGCCGGTCGACGGTCTCGCTCCGCCCTCCCAGGCGGACACCCTCTGGCAGGCAGTCGCCGAAGGCTGGGCCCCGGCCCGGCTCCGCCAGGAACTACAGGCGGGCGCCAAGCGCCGCCGGAGCTGAAGGAGAACAACGCACTCATGGGACTGCTTGAGGACAAGGTCGTCCTCGTCAACGGCGGCAGCCAGGGCGTCGGCGCGGGAATCGTCCGGGCTGCCGTGCGCGAAGGCGCGACCGTCGTCTTCACCGGACGCCGGGCCGACGTCGGCGAGAAACTCGCCGCTGACACCGGCGCCCGCTTCGTACGCGCGGACCTGTCGGACGCCGCTCAGGCCCGGGACAGCGTCGTACAGACGGTGGACACACACGGACGCGTCGACTGCCTGGTCAACGCGGCGGGGCTGACGTCACGCGGTTCGCTCCTGGACACCACGCCGGAGTTGTTCGACGCGCACATCGCCATCAATCTGCGGGCGCCGTTCTTCGCGATGCAGGCGGCGGTGGCGGACATGGTGGCGCGCAAGGCCCCCGGCACCGTGGTCAACGTAATCTCCAGCGCCGAGCACGGCGGCCAGCCCTTCCTCGCCCCGTACGTCGCGGCGAAGGCCGGGCTCGCGGGACTGACCCGCAACGCGGCCCACGCACACCGCTGGGACCGCGTCCGTATCAACGGCCTCAACATCGGCTGGACCGACACCGAGGGCGAGGACGCCACCCAGCGTGCCTTCCACGGTGCGGGCGACGACTGGCTGGAGCAGGCCGCCGCGTCCCAGCCGATGGGCAAGATCGGGCAGGTCGACGAGATCGCCGATTTCGTCGTCTTCCTGCTCTCCGACCGCAGCGGTGTGGTGACCGGCTCGGTCATCGACTGGGACCAGATCGTCTTCGGCGGACTCGACTGAACCGCCCCCTGGGCTGAAGGAGCACGATTCTCATGCGTATTGGCATCATGGGGCTGGGCCGGATCGGCGCGTTCCACGCGGAAACCCTGGCAGGACTCGAGGCGGTGGACTCGCTGGTGGTCACCGATCCGGTGGCCGCGGCCGCCTCCTCCGCCGCGGAGCGGTTCGGAGCCACGGCGGTGGACTCCCCCGACGCGGTGCTGGCCGCCGGTGTGGACGGAGTGGTGATCGCCGCCGCGACCGACGCGCACCCCGAACTCATTCTCGCCGCCGTCAAGGCGGGTATCCCGGTCTTCTGCGAGAAGCCCGTGGCCCGCGGCGTCGAGGAGAGCCTCGACGTACTGCGTGCGGTGGAGAACGGCGGGGTCGAGGTGCACATCGGCTACAACCGCCGCTTCGACGCCGGCTGTGTCGCCGCGCGCCAGGCCGTGGTGAACGGCGAACTCGGACTGCTGCACACCGTACGGTCCACCACCCTGGACCCCACCCCGCCGCCCGCCGCGTACGTGGCCGTCTCCGGTGGCATCTTCCGCGACTGCAGCGTGCACGACTTCGACATCGTGCGCTGGGTCACCGGCCGCGAGGTCGTCGAGGTGTACGCGACCGGCGGCAACCGGGGCGCCGACTACATCGCGGCGGCCGGCGACGTCGACACCTCCTCCGCGCTGCTCACCTTCGACGACGGCACGATCGGCGTCATCTCCAACTCCCGGCACAACGCCCGCGGTTACGACGTCCGCCTGGAGGTGCACGGCATGAAGGACAGCATCGCCGTGGGCCTGGAGGACAAGCTGCCGCTGCGGTCCGTCGAGCCGGGGGTCACCTTCCCCGCCGGCCCCCCGCACCACTTCTTCATGGACCGCTTCGCCGACGCCTACCGCGCCGAACTCACCGCGTTCACCGAGGTCGTGGCGGGCTCCCGTCCCTCCCCCTGCACCGTGGCCGACGCCCTCGAAGCGAGCTGGATCGCCGAGGCATGCACGCTGTCGCTGCACGAGCACCGGCCCGTACGACTGGAAGAGGTGCGCAAGGCATGACGGAGGAACCACTACGGATCGGCGTTCTCGGCGCCGCCCGGATCGCCGAGCTCTCGATCGTCGGCCCGGCCCGTGTGACCGGCCACCGCCTCGTCGCGGTGGCCGCCCGCGACCGGTCCCGCGCCGAGGAGTTCGCCTCCGAGCACGATGTCGAACGGGTCCTGGACTCGTACGCCGACGTGATCGCCGACCCCGAGGTCGAGGTCGTCTACAACCCCCTCGCCAACGGTCTGCACGGGCCCTGGAACCTCGCCGCCCTCGCCGCGGACAAGCACGTGCTCACCGAGAAGCCCTCCGCGAGCAGCGCGGAGGAGGCCATCAAGGTCCGGGATGCCGTCGCGAAGGCGGGCACGGCCTTCATGGAGGGCTTCCACTACCTGTTCCACCCGGTCACCCGGCGCCTGCACGAGCTGCTGGACAGCGGGGAACTGGGCGAACTCCGGCATGTGGAAACCACGATGGTCATGCCGGCGCCCGAGGACACCGACGTGCGCTGGTCGTTTCCGCTGGCGGGCGGCGCGCTCATGGACCTGGGCTGCTACAGCCTGCATGCCCAGCGGGTGCTCGCCCCCTGGGCGGGCGGCGCACCGCGGCTCGTCGCGGCGAGCGGCGGCGAGCGTCCGGGCGCGCCCGGAGTGGACGAGTGGCTGGACGCGGACCTGGAGTTCCCGGGTGGGGCCACCGGTACCGCCCGCTGCCACATGGCCCACCACGAGCTGCAGTTCAGCTACCGGATCGTGGGTTCACTCGGCGAGGCCACGGCGGTGAACTTCGTCCAGCCGCACGTGGACGACCGGGTCCTGGTCCGCACGGCCACGGGCGAGCGCACCGAGATGCTCGGCCGCCGGTCCTCGTACACCTACCAGCTCGAATCGTTCGCGGCCCATCTGCGCCGGGGCACGCCCCTGCGCCTGGACGCCGACGACGCGCTCGCCACCATGCGGCTCATCGACGACTGCTACCAGGGGGCCGGGTTCCCGCCCCGCCCGCGAACGGTCCTTCCGGCCGGGGTCTGAGGACACGTCCGACCACGGTCGGAGAGCGACGGGAAAGGGTGGTGCCGCTCCGGCACCACCCTCTCCGGCTTTGCCGGGAGCCGCGGAAGAAATCGGCGGAATGACTGTTGACACAACAGAGCACAGTTCTTCCAGCGGAGAGACCATGGTGAACGAGCAGGATCACGAAGCCCGACGGGACCCGGCCCCGGGCTCCCGCCTCGGAGGGACACGGTTCTCCGTCCTCGACCGCTCGCGCACCCGGGAGGGCCACGACGCCCCCGAGGCGCTGCGCGACACCGTCCGGCTTGCGCGGGACCTGGAGGAGCTCGGGTACCACCGGATCTGGGTCTCGGAGCACCACGGCGTGCCGGGCGTCGCCGGTTCCGCGCCGACCGTCCTTGCCGCCGCGGTCGCCGCCGCGACCAGCTCGATCCGGGTGGGCACGGGCGGGGTGATGCTGCCCAACCACCAGCCCCTGGTGGTGGCCGAGCAGTTCGGCGTCCTGGAGTCCCTCTTCCCCGGCCGCATCGACATGGGCCTCGGCCGTTCCGTCGGGTTCACGGACGGCGTACGGAGGGCGCTCGGCCGGGACAAGGACGTTGCCGACGACTTCGCGGCCCAGCTGGACGAACTGCTCGGCTGGTTCCGCGGCACGTCCCCGACCGGTGTGCACGCCCGTCCCGCCGAAGGCCTGACCGTGCCGCCGTTCGTGCTGGCCATGGGCGAGGGCGCGACCATCGCCGCCCGGGCCGGCCTCCCCATGGTGATCGGCGACCTCAGGAACCGCGACAAGATGCGCCGCGGCATCGACCACTACCGCGAGACGTTCCGGCCTTCCGCCTGGGCGCCGGAACCGTACGTGGTCATCTCCGGCACGGTCGCCGTCGCTGCGACCCCGGAGGAGGCTCGGCGCCTGCTCGTCCCGGAAGCCTGGTCGATGGCGTACTCGCGCACGCACGGCACGTTTCCGCCACTCCCGCCTGCCGAGCGCGTCGAGTCGCTGACGATGACGGGGAGGGAGCGCGGCTTCTACGAATCCGGGCTCTCCGGCCAGGTCGTCGGGACGGAGGAGCAGGTCGCTCACGAGCTGGAGACGGTGATCAAGGAGACCGCGGCGGATGAAGTGCTGGTTACGACCAGCACGTATGACCGGGAGGCGCTGGTGGACTCGTACCGGCGGTTGGCCGGGGTTGTGGGGCTGGGCCCCGCCTGAGTGATCCGCTCAGGTCATTTGTTGGCTGCGGGCCGTTTGTGGCTGGTCGCGCAGTTCCCCGCGCCCCTGTGGGGCGCGCCGTGCCGCACCGTGCATCATCGGTCCTGCCTCGCCCGTCGTATCTCAGGAGTCACCCCATGCACAGCCCCCACGACCCGTACGTCCGTGTGCGTGGTGCCCGTGAGCACAATCTCAAGGGGGTCGATGTCGATGTTCCTCGGGATGTGCTGGCGGTCTTCACGGGGGTGTCCGGGTCCGGGAAGTCGTCGCTGGCCTTCGGGACGATCTACGCGGAGGCGCAGCGGCGGTACTTCGAGTCGGTGGCCCCGTACGCGCGGCGGCTGATCCATCAGGTGGGGGCACCGAAGGTCGGGGACATCAGCGGGCTGCCGCCGGCGGTGTCGTTGCAGCAGCGACGGTCGACGCCCACCTCGCGCTCGTCGGTGGGTACGGTCACCAATCTCTCCAACTCGCTTCGGATGCTGTTCTCGCGCGCGGGCGACTATCCGCCGGGGGCCGAGCGTCTCGACTCGGACGCCTTCTCGTCGAACACGGCCGCCGGGGCCTGTCCCGAGTGTCATGGGCTCGGTCGGGTGCACCGTACGACCGAGGAGTCGCTGGTCCCCGACCCGTCGCTGTCGATCCGCGAGGGTGCGATCGCCGCGTGGCCGGGCGCCTGGCAGGGCAAGAACCTGCGCGATGTCCTCGACGCGCTGGGGTACGACGTGGACCGGCCGTGGCGCGAGTTGCCCGCCGAGCAGCGCGAGTGGATCCTGTTCACGGACGAGCAGCCGGTCGTGACCGTGCATCCGGTGCGGGACGCCGAGCGGATCCAACGCCCGTACCAGGGCACGTACATGAGCGCTCGGCGCTATGTCATGAAGACCTTCTCGGACTCGAAGAGTCAGACGTTGCGGGCCAAAGCCGAGCGGTTTCTGGAGGCCGCGCCCTGTCCGGTGTGCGGCGGGAGCCGGCTGCGGCCCGAGGCGCTCGCGGTGACGTTCGCGGGCCGGACCATCGCGGAGCTGGCCGCGCTGCCGCTCGTCGAACTGGCCGCCTCCCTTACCGGACATGGCGATTCGGAGACCTCCCGCGTCCTCACCGAGGATCTGCTCGCACGTATCGACCCCGTCACCGAACTGGGCCTCGGCTATCTCAGCCTCGACCGCGCCACCCCCACGCTGTCGGCCGGTGAGCTTCAACGGCTGCGCCTGGCCACGCAGTTGCGTTCCGGTCTCTTCGGGGTCGTGTACGTCCTCGACGAGCCGTCCGCCGGACTGCACCCGGCCGACACCGAGGCACTCCTCACCGTCCTCGAACGGCTGAAGGCGGCCGGCAACTCGGTGTTCGTCGTGGAGCACCACCTCGACGTCATGCGCGGCGCCGACTGGCTCGTCGACGTGGGGCCGAGGGCGGGCGAGCACGGAGGAGAGGTGCTGCACAGCGGCCCGGTGGCGGACCTGGAGAGTGTCACGGAGTCCGCGACGGCCCGGTTCCTCTTCGACCGCTCCCCCGCTCCGGTACGTGAAGTCCGGGCACCGCGCGGCCAGTTGAAGGTCGGCCCGGTGACACGGCACAACCTGCGCGGGGTGACCGCCGAGTTCCCGCTCGGCGTGCTCACAGCGGTCACCGGTGTCTCCGGCTCGGGCAAGTCCACGCTCATCGGAGAGATCAGGGAGGACCTTCCGGGTGTGGGGCGGCTGGTCGCTGTCGACCAGAAGCCGATCGGCCGCACACCCCGCTCGAATCTGGCGACGTACACAGGGCTCTTCGACGTCGTGCGGAAGGTCTTCGCGGCCACGGAGGAGGCGCACCGGCGCGGATACGGCGTGGGGCGCTTCTCGTTCAACGTGGCGGGCGGGCGCTGCGAGACCTGTCAGGGTGAGGGGTTCGTCAGCGTCGAACTGCTCTTCCTGCCGAGCACCTACGCCCCGTGCCCGGACTGCGGCGGGGCGCGCTACAACCCCGAGACGCTCGAAGTGACGTACAGGGAACGGAATATCGCGCAGGTGCTGGATCTGACGGTCGAGGCCGCCGCGGAGTTCTTCGCCGACACTCCGGCCGTCGCACGCAGCCTCTCCACGCTCCTCGATGTCGGACTCGGCTATCTGCGGCTCGGCCAGCCGGCGACCGAGCTGTCCGGCGGTGAGGCTCAGCGCATCAAGCTCGCGAGCGAACTCCAGCGCGTACGCCGTGGTCACACGCTGTATCTCCTCGACGAGCCGACAACCGGACTGCACCCGGCCGATGTCGAGGTCCTGATGCGGCAGTTGCACGGTCTGGTCGACGGCGGGCACAGCGTCGTGGTCGTGGAGCACGACATGGCGGTGGTGGCGGGCGCGGACTGGGTGGTCGACCTGGGGCCGGGCGGCGGCGACGCGGGAGGCAGGATCGTGGCGGCGGGGCCTTCGGCGGAGGTCGCACGGGCGGAGTCGAGCACCACGGCTCCGTACCTCGCCCGTGCGCTCGGCACCGGGAGCGCTCAGTCCCAATAGACCTTCCTGAGCTGGGACTTGGCCAGTTTCCCCGTGGGTGTGCGCGGCAGCGCGTCCGTGAAGTCCACGCTGCGGGGCGACTTGTAGTGGGCGATGCGGTCGCGGACGAAGTCGAGGAGTTCACGTTCGAGTTCGTGACCGGGGGCCACGCCGGGGGCGGGCTGGACGACCGCCTTGACCGCCTCACCCATCTCCGCGTCCGGGACGCCGACGACCGCGACGTCGGTGACCTTGGGGTGCAGGGTCAGACAGTCCTCGATCTCCTGGGGGTAGATGTTCACGCCGCCGGAGATGATCGTGAAGGCCCTGCGGTCGGTGAGGAAGAGGTAGCCGTCCTCGTCGACGTGCCCGATGTCCCCGGTGGTCGTCCAGTTGGGGTGCTCGGGGTGCTGCGCCTCACGGGTGCGCGTGTCGTCGTTGTGGTACCTGAACGGGAGTTCCTCGCGCTCGAAGTACACGGTTCCCGTCTCTCCGACGGGCAGCACCTTGCCGTCCTCGCCGCAGATCCGCAGCTCACCGAGGAGGCCGCCGCGGCCCACGGACCCCGGTTTGCGCAGCCATTCCTCGGGGCCGATGAAGGTGATCCCGTTGGCCTCCGTCGCCGCGTAGTACTCGTACAGGACGGAACCCCACCAGGTGATCATCCGCCATTTGACCTCGACGGGGCAGGGCGCAGCGGCGTGGATGGCGACCTTCAGCGACGACACGTCGTACGCCTCCCGCACCTCGCGCGGCAGCTTCAGCATCCGTACGAACATGGTGGGCACCCACTGGCTGTGCGTCACCCGGTGGCGTTCGATCGCCTCCAACGCCCCTTGTGGATCGAAGGTGTTCATGAGGACGATCGTGCCGCCGGTCGCCGTGACGACGTGGCTGAAGCGGAGTGGCGCGGCGTGGTAGAGCGGGGCGGGGCAGAGGTAGACGGTGTCCTCGCCGAAGCCGTACATGGGCTGGAAGAGCAGTTGATACATGGTCATCACCTCGCGGACATCACCCTCGGGGAGCGTCGGCGCGATGCCCTTGGGGCGGCCGGTGGTGCCGGAGGAGTAGAGCATGTCGGCGCCGCGGGGCTGGTGGGCCGGGGGTTCGGGGGAGGCGGCGGCCAGCGCCCGCTCGTACGAGCCGTCGTCGAAGCCCAGGTACGAGGCCTGACCGGGCACCAATTGCCGTATTCGCTCCCCGAGTTCGGTGAGCGGTCCGGAGACGACGAGTGCGCTCGCACCGCAGTCGCGGACGATGTACGCGGCCTCGTCGGTGGTCAGGTGGTGGTTGACGACGGTGAGGTGGAGGCCGGAGCGGACGGCCGCCCAGTAGACCTCCAGGACGCGTGGGTCGTTGTCGGAGAGGAGCGCCAGATGGTCGCCCACGCGCAGTCCGGCGGTCCGCAGGTGGTCCGCGAGGCGCAGGGAGCGCTCTTCGAGCCGGCCGTAGGTGAGGGTCCGGCCGCCGTCCGCGGTGACGACGGCCGGCCTGGCGGGGTCGTACGCTCCGGGATACATGCGGGGACGGTACCTCGCGGTGGTGACGGTGCGTCAGAGGTGTGCATACGCCTTGGAGTTCGCGTTCCGCCGGTGGGCGTCGGCGCTCCTTCGGTGGGCGTCGGCGGTCTCGACGACGGCCGTCCCGGTGCCGGCCGCCCCGGTGGTGGCCGTCTCTGCGGCGAGAGCGAGTGTTCGCCGGTCGGGTGCGCTGCCCGCCGGGAGCACCGGCTCCACGCGCACCTCGGCCACGAGGGCGCGGGCCGACACGACCCGCCAGACCGAGGTAAGCAGCGAGTCGCTCCCGACGAACGCGGGCGCGGTGGTCGCCGCTCCCCCGTCGAACCGGTAGTGGAGGTGCACCGGCTGGACGGGCACGGCGGCGTCCAGGGCGGCCTGGAAGGCGGCTCTGCGGAAGTGGCCCTGAGCACGGCCGCACCAGGTGCTCCCTTCCGGGAAGACCACGACCGCCGATCCGCCGCGCAGGGAGTCCGCGATCCGTTCGACGGTCCTCGGCAGAGCGCGCAGGCGGTCGCGCTCGATGAACAGCGCGCCGCTGCTCGCGGTGAGCACGCCCGCCACGGGCCACTGCCTGATCTCCGCCTTGGCCAGCATCCGGGCGGGGCGGACGGCGGCGAGCAGGGGGATGTCCAGCCAGGAGATGTGGTTGGCCACCAGGAGCAGTCCACCGCCGGGCGGGGCCGACCCGGTGATCCGCAACCGGACACCCGTGGCGCGCACGATCGTCCGGCACCACGTCCGGGTGAGCGGGTCGCGCCACACGGCGGCGAGCCGTCCCACGACCGGGATGAGCACGATCCCGAAGAGGAGCACGGCCAGGAGTGCGGCCAGCCGCAGCAGCGCGCGGGGCACGGCGGCCGGCGACCCCACGGACTCCACACAGACCCGGGAGCACGGGGCGCTGGGCAGCCACGCGCTCACCGGGGCGGGTGCCGAGGGCGCCGCGACCGGACGTTCCCCTGCTCCGACACGCACACCGCCGCGCCGTGGGCGCAGCACCTTCCCGAGGCCCGGGCCCGGGAACACCGGGGTGCTCACGCCTGGGCTCACGAACGCCGTGGTGCCGCCCCGGCGCGGGCGGAGTTTCACGGCCACGCGAGACACACCCGTCGCACCCATCGCACCCATGCGGGACATGGTGATCACGCCGGCACGAGCGACAGGAAGTGCCGCAGGTAGCGCGGGTTGACCCGGCGCATCGACAGCAGCACGTACAGGTCGGCGACGCCGAAGTCGGGGTCGTGGGCCGGTTCCGCGCAGACCCAGGCGCCGAGGCGGAGGTAGCCGCGCAGCAGCGGGGGCAGTTCGGTGCGGGCGGGGCGGGTGACGCCCTCGGCGCTCCACGGCAGCAGCGGACGTACGCGGTACTCCTCGGGCGCCAGGTGCTTGTCCCGCACCCGGTCCCAGGTGCCCGCGGCGATCGTGCCGCCGTCGGCGAGCGGGATGGAGCAGCAGCCCGCCAGCCACTCGTGGCCGCCGTCGACCATGTAGCGGGCGATCCCGGCCCATATGAGACCGATGACCGCGCCGTCGCGGTGGTCGGGGTGGACGCAGGAGCGGCCGACCTCGACGAGCCCGGAGCGGATTCCGGCCAGCGGTCCGAGGTCGAACTCGCCCTCCGAGTAGAGCCGTCCGGCGATCGCCGCGCGGTCGGGCGGCAGCAGCCGGTAGGTGCCGACCACCTGCCCGGTCGTGGTGTCGCGTACGAGCAGGTGATCGCAGTACGCGTCGAAGGCGTCGACGTCGAGGCCCGGCTGCGAGGAGGAGAGCAGCGCGCCCATCTCCCCGGCGAAGACGTCGTGACGCAGCCGCTGGGCGGCGCGGACGTCTGCCTCGTCGCGGGCGAGGGTGACGGTGTAGCGGGTGGGGGCCGTCGACAGTGGGGGGCTGTCGAGCGTGGAAACGCCGGTCATGGCACTCTCCTGGTCACGGGCCGGTTCGGCGGAGCGGCGCGACGGACCGAAGCGAACGGTCCGTGCGCTCCTGTTCTTCCGACGCCGGCTGACCGGCGAGTAACCCCCGGAGAGAGACCGGGTGTGAGCTTGTTGAATGCCAGGGGTGCCTGATGAAACCGCGGCAAACCGTGCCCCGCAAGGGGCGCGGGGAACTGCGCGACCAGCCACATCGGACCCGCAGCCCGCAAACAACCACGGCCCCTACGGCGCTACCGCTTACCCGCCTTTCGAGTCGCCCGCAGCCACTCCTTGTTCATCCCCGTGATGGAGACCAGCGGGATCCCCTTGGGGCACGCGGTGGCACACTCCCCGGCCAGCGTGCACCCGCCGAACCCCTCCTCGTCCATCTGCGCCACCATGTCGAGCACCCGCGTCTCGCGCTCCGGCGCACCCTGCGGCAGCACATTCAGATGGTTGATCTTCGCCGAGGTGAAGAGCATCGCGGCCCCGTTCGGGCAGGCCGCCACGCACGCCCCGCAGCCGATGCACTCGGCGTGCTCGAAGGCGAAGTCGGCGTCCGGCTTCGGCACTGGCGTGGCATGCGCCTCCGGCGCGGCCCCAGTAGGCGCGGTGACATATCCGCCGGCCTGGATGATCCGGTCGAAGGCGGACCGGTCGACGACCAGGTCCTTGACGACCGGGAAGGCGGAGGCGCGCCACGGCTCGATGTCGATCGTGTCGCCGTCCTCGAAGGACCGCATGTGCAGCTGGCAGGAGGTCGTGCGCTCCGGCCCGTGCGCGTCGCCGTTGATGACGAGCGAGCACGCGCCGCAGATCCCCTCGCGGCAGTCGTGGTCGAAGGCGACCGGGTCCTCGCCCTTGAGGATGAGCTCCTCGTTGAGAGTGTCCAGCATCTCCAGGAAGGACATGTCGGCCGAGATGCCGTCCACTTCGTACGTGGACATCGCTCCGTCGGCGTCGGCGTTGCGCTGCCGCCAGACGCGCAGGGTGAGCTTCATGCGTAGCTCCGCTGGGTGGGGTGGACGTACTCGAAGACGAGGTCTTCCTTGTGCAGGACGGGAGCAGAGCCCGTACTTGTGAACTCCCAGGCGGCCGCATACGAGAACTCCTCGTCCCGGCGCTCCGCCTCGCCGTCCGGGGTCTGGGACTCCTCGCGGAAGTGGCCGCCGCAGGACTCGTCGCGGTGCAGCGCGTCGAGGCACATCAGCTCGGCGAGCTCCAGGTAGTCGACGACGCGGTTGGCCTTCTCCAGCGACTGGTTGAACTCCTCGCCGGCGCCGGGGACCTTGATGCGCCGCCAGAACTCCTCGCGGATCTGCGGGATGCGCTCCAGGGCCTTGCGCAGCCCCGAGTCCGTACGCGCCATTCCGCAGAACTCCCACATCAGTTCGCCGAGTTCGCGGTGGAAGGAGTCGGGAGTGCGGTCGCCGTCGACGGCGAGGAGCAGCCGAAGCCGGTCCTCGGTGTCGGCCAACACCTCCTGGACGACGGGGTGTTCATCGTCCACCCTCTCGTGGTGCGGGTTGCGGGCGAGGTAGTCGTTGATGGTCGACGGGAGGACGAAGTAGCCGTCGGCGAGTCCCTGCATCAGCGCGGAGGCGCCGAGCCGGTTCGCGCCGTGGTCCGAGAAGTTGGCCTCGCCGATCGCGAACAGCCCGGGGATCGTGGTCTGCAGGTCGTAGTCGACCCAGAGGCCGCCCATCGTGTAGTGCACGGCGGGATAGATCCGCATGGGCACCTCGTACGGGTTCTCGGCGGTGATCCGCTCGTACATCTCGAAGAGGTTGCCGTACTTCTCCTCGACCTTCTCGCGGCCCATGCGCCCGATGGCGTCGGCGAAGTCGAGGTAGACCCCTTGTCCGCCGGGGCCCACTCCCCTGCCCTCGTCGCAGACGTTCTTCGCGGCGCGGGAGGCGATGTCGCGCGGGACGAGGTTGCCGAAGGAAGGATAGATGCGCTCCAGGTAGTAGTCGCGCTCGTCCTCGGGGATCTCGTTCGCGGGGCGATTGTCGCCCTTCGCCCTCGGGACCCAGATCCGGCCGTCGTTGCGCAGCGACTCGCTCATCAGCGTGAGCTTGGACTGGTGCTCGCCGGTGCGCGGGATGCAGGTGGGGTGGATCTGGGTGAAGCACGGGTTGGCGAAGTAGGCGCCGCGCCGGTGGGCCCGCCAGATCGCGGTGGCGTTGGAATTCATGGCGTTCGTCGACAGGTAGAAGACGTTGCCGTAGCCGCCGGAGGCGAGGACGACGGCGTCCGCGTAGTACGTATCGATCTTCCCGGTGATCAGATCGCGGGCGACGATGCCGCGCGCCCGTCCGTCGACCACGATCAGGTCGAGCATCTCGGTGCGCGGATGCATCTCGACGTTGCCGGCGGCGATCTGGCGGGACAGCGCCTGGTAGGCGCCGAGCAGGAGTTGCTGGCCCGTCTGGCCGCGGGCGTAGAAGGTGCGGGACACCTGGACGCCGCCGAAGGAACGGGTGTCGAGGAGGCCGCCGTACTCGCGGGCGAAGGGCACGCCCTGGGCGACGCACTGGTCGATGATCTCGACCGAGATCTGCGCCAGGCGGTGGACGTTGGACTCGCGTGCCCTGAAGTCGCCGCCCTTGACGGCGTCGTAGAACAGCCGGTGGATCGAGTCGCCGTCGTTGCGGTAGTTCTTGGCGGCGTTGATGCCGCCCTGCGCGGCGATCGAGTGAGCGCGGCGCGGGGAGTCCTGGTAGCAGAACTGGACGACGTGGTAGCCCTGTTCGGCGAGCGTGGCGCCGGCGGAGCCGCCTGCCAGACCCGTGCCGACGACGATCACGGTGTGCTTGCGCCGGTTGGCGGGGTTGACCAGCTTGGCCTCGAAGCGGCGGGTGTCCCAGCGCTCACCGACCGGTCCCTCGGGGGCCTTGGTGTCGACGACCGGCTCCCCGGTCGTGTACTCGGCGAATTCAGCGGTCATGTCAGCTCACCACTCCGGTCATCACGCCCACGGGTACGGCGATGAAGCCCGCCGTCAGCACCACCGCGAGCACGTTGGCGATGGTCTTGAAAGCCCGGTCGCGGGTGCGGCTGCCCACGCCGAGGGTCTGTGCCGCGCTCCAGAAGCCGTGCCGTACGTGCAGGCCGAGCGCGAGCATCGCGACGATGTAGATGAGGTTGCCGTACCAGGTGGAGAAGGTGTCGATGACGTTCTGGTACGGGTGTCCGTGCTGGAAGCCGTTCGCGTGCACGGTGCCGGTCGTCAGGTCGAGGATGTGCCAGACGATGAACAGGCCGAGGATGATCCCGCCCCAGCGCATGGTGCGGGTGGCGTAGCTCGCCCGGGGCTTCTTGTGGACGTACTTGGTGGGGCGCGCCCTGATGTCGCGGCGGCTCAGCTGGTACGCGGAGACGGCGTGCGCGACGACGGCGGCGACCAGGACCACGCGGATGATCCACAGCGCCCACTCGTAGTGCAGGAAGGGCTCGCCGATGGTGCGCAGCCAGTGCGCGTAGTGGTTGAACTCGTCCGACCCGAAGAAGATCTTGAGGTTGCCCAGCATGTGGACGACCAGGTACCCCAGCATGATCAGGCCGCTGACGGCCATCACGGTCTTCTTGCCGACGGACGAGTCCCACATGGTGCGCGTCATGGACGGTTTTCGTTCCGTCCGCGTTGCCAGAGCCATGGAACGCACGCTAGGGCCGGGAGGGCCGATCGGTCCAAGACATGGAGCAGCTCGATTCGATAGGCCCTGGCTATCGTGGGCGTATTCTTGGGGCATGCAGTTCCAGCAGCTCCAGTACTTCGTGGCCGTCGCCGAGACGCGGCACTTCACCCGGGCCGCCGATCTGGTCCATGTCGCTCAGCCGTCGCTCTCCCAGCAGATCAAGGCTCTGGAGCGGGAGTTGGGCGCCGATCTCTTTCTCCGGGCCCGCGGGAACATCACGCTCACGGACGCGGGCGAGGCGCTGCTGCCGCTGGCCCGCCGCATCCTGGCCGACGCGGACACGGCTCGGCACGAGGTCCAGGAGCTGGCCCAGCTGCGCAGCGGGCGGGTCCGGCTGGGCGCGACGCCGAGCCTGTGCACGGGCCTGCTGCCGGATGTGCTGCGCGCCTTCCATGACCGGTATCCCGGCATCCGGCTGCTGATCGAGGAGGGCGGCTCGCACGATCTCGTACGGGAGCTAGCGCGCGGGGCGCTCGATCTCGCCCTCGTGGTGCTGCCGCTGCCCACGCCGTCGCCCGCTCTGACCACGGTGGAGGTGCTGCGGGAGGACCTGGTGGTGGTGTCGTCGCCGGACGCGTCGGCGCCGGGGGGCGGGCGGCGGTCCGTGCGGGTTTCCGACCTGGAGGGTGAGCGGCTGGTGATGTTCCGGCACGGGTACGACTTGCGGGAGCTGACGGTTGCCGCGTGTCGCTCCGCGGGGTTCGAGCCGGATTTCGCGGTGGAGGGTGGGGAGATGGACGCGGTGTTGGGGTTCGTCCGGGCGGGGCTGGGGGTGGCTGTGGTGCCGCGGATGGTCGCTGCGCGGACCGGGCGGGGGTTGCGGGTCACCCCGCTCGCCCGGCCCGGGCTGGCTCGGACCATCGCGCTGGCGCACCGCAGCGATGTGGCTCCGCCTCGGGCGGCTCGGGAGCTCCAGCGGATGCTGTTGGAGCGGTGAGGCTCCGCCGGGGGGCCGTGCCCGGGACCGCCGTTTTGGTGGAGCGCCGTTTTTGGGTGCGCGTTCATTGTGGCTGAGCGCGCAGTTCCCCGCGCCCCTGGGTGGGTGGGGGTCGGCGTGGCGCCTTGGGTGCGGGTGCATCGTGGCTGAGCGCGCAGTTCCCCGCGCCCCTGAAAGCGGGGCTGCGCCCCTGGCTTTTCGCCTTTAGGGGCGCGGGGAACTGCGCGACCAGCCAGAACGGAGCCGCACCCAAAAACGGCGCTCCACCAAAACGGCGGCCCCGCGGAGCGCTCCGCGCTCAACCCGTCGCGTCCACCAGCGCCAGCTCGTGGAGGCGGTCCGGGGGTCCCGGGCGGGCGTAGTACCAGCCCTGGGCCGTGTCGCAGCCCAGTATGCGGAGTTGTTCGGCCTGGGCCGCTGTTTCGACGCCCTCGACCGTGACCGCGAGGTCCAGGCTGTGGGCCAGAGTAACGATCCCTTCGACGATCTTGAGGTCGACGGGATCGGCGGGGAACTGCTGCATGCCCTGGGTGAAGGAACGGTCCAGCTTGAGGATGCTCACCGGGAGACGACGCAGGTTGGCGAGGTTCGAATAGCCCGTGCCGAAGTCGTCGAGGGCGATGTCGACGCCCATCTCGGCGAGCCGGCGCAGCGGCTTGAGCAGGTCGTCGTCGGCGCCGATCAGGGCGGACTCGGTGACCTCCAGGCAGAGCGAGGACGGGTCGAGCCCGATGCGCTCCAGAATGTCGACGGTGTCGGCGACCAGACCGGGATGGGTCAGCTGGCAGGGCGAGAGGTTCACGTTGATGCGCAGCGGCCCCGCGTCGGCGTGACGTTCCTGCCACTCGCGGGCCTGGCGGACCGACTGCTCAAGCACCCAGCGGCCGAGCGGCACGATCAGGCCGGTGTGCTCGGCGAGCGGGATGAACCGGTCGGGTCCGAGCACGCCGTGCTGCGGATGCAGCCAGCGCACGAGCGCCTCGGCGCCGCGCACACTGCCGTCGCCGAGGCGGACGAGCGGCTGGTACTCGATGAAGAACTCGTTCCGGTCCAGGGCCGCGGGCAGCGCCGTGGTGAGCCCGTGCCGGGTGATGGCACGGGCATCGGCCTCGGGGTCGGCGAGCTCGTATCGGTTGCCGCCCGCCGACTTGGCGCGGTACATCGTGATGTCGGCGCTGCGCAGCACCTCGGCCGGGCCGCGCTCGCCCGCCGGGCCCTCGACGATGCCGATGCTGCCCCGGACGGTCAGTTCCCTGCCGTCGATGCGCACCGGTGTGATCAGGGCGTTCATGATGCGGTCGGCGAGCGCGTCGACCTCGCTCTCGGTGTCGGGCCCGGTCGTCAGGGCGACGAACTCGTCGCCGCCGAGCCGGGCGACCATCTCGCCGGGCGCGGTCGCGCAGGACTGCAACCGGTCGGCGACCTCGACGAGCAGCCGGTCGCCGGCCGCGTGCCCGAGGCTGTCGTTGATGGTCTTGAAGCCGTCGAGATCGAGGTAGCAGAGACCGAAGCGCATGCCGTCGCCCGCCGCGAGCGCCTTGTCGAGCCGCTCGAAGAACAGCGTCCGGTTGGGCAGTCCGGTGAGCGCGTCGTGCGTGGCCTCGTACCGCAGCCGCAGGTTGAGCAGCCGCCGCTCGGTGGTGTCCTCCATGAGGGCGAGCTGGAACTGGGGCCGGCCGTCCGCGTCACGCAGCAGGGAGACGGTGAGGTTGGTCCACAGAACCGTTCCGTCGGGCCGGTAGAAGGCCTTCTCCACGTGGTAGTGCTCGCGGTCGCCGCGCACCAGCTCCTCGTAGAGCCGCCACACCTGGGGGGCGTCCTCGGGGTGGGTCCACTCGGTGACGTTGCGGCCGCGCATCAGCTGCTCGGTGCCGCCGAACATACGCAGCAGGGCGTTGTTCACCTGAAGGATGTTGCCGTCGAGGTCGGCGACGCCGATGCCTATCGCGGCGCCCTCGAAGACCGCGCGGAAGCGTGCCTCGGTGGCGTGCAGTGCGTCGGCCACCACGCCCTGGGCCTGGAGGGCGGCGCGTGCTATGGACTCCTGCTCGGCCAGCGTCCGTTCGCGCAGCGCGTGCGCGAACCCGGCGGCCATGGCGTGCTGCAGGCGCGCCGAGCGGGTGCGCAGGGCCTCCTGGGACCCGTCGCCGCCGCAGTAGAGCACCAGATAGGCGTCGACGCAGTCGAGTGTGCGGCTGAGTGCCTCGGGTTCGGTGCAGTGCGCGTCGATGAGCGCGGCACCGACGGCCTGGCCCTCGGCCGCCTCGAACGTCCTGGCCCGCAGCGCCTCGCTGAGCCGCCGGGCGAGCGGCACCAGGCGCTGCTCGAACTCCGGCCTGGTCAGCGACGTCGCGGTCGCCGGGAACACGGCCCGGCTCCAGATCGTCGCGAACCTGCGCAGTCTGTCCTCCGGCCCGTCCGGCTCGGCGGTCACGCCTTGCGCCCCACGCCCGCGAAACCCGAGTAGGAATAAGGATCCTCGTCCTCGGACGCCGAGTCGGGCCGCCATTTCGCCATCGGCACCAGTCCGGGTTCCACCATGTCGTACCCCTCGAAGAACCGCGCGACGTCCTCGCGCGAGCGCATGATCAGCGGGTTTCGGATGTCCTTGTAGACGTCGACGGCGCCCTCGGCCCGCTCCTGGGAGAGCGGGAGTCCCTCGTACGAGGCGTGCGAGACGACGAACAGGCTGCCGGGCGCAAGCGCGTCCCTCAGCTCTGCCACCGCCCCGTACGGGTCGTCCGCGTCCTCCACGAAGTGAAGTATGGCAACGAGAAGGAGTGCGACTGGCTGATTCAGGTCTATCAGGCGCTGAACCTGAGGACTCGCCAGGATCTCCTGGGGTTTGCGGAGGTCGGCGGCGACCACGTCCGCGTCCTCGTTCCCGGCCAGGACTGCCATGCTGTGGGCGACGGCGACCGGGTCGTGGTCGACGTACATGACACGTGCGCCGGGGCGGGCACTCTGAGCCACCTCGTGGACGTTGCCGAAGGTGGGGATGCCCGAACCGATGTCGAGGAACTGGGAGATGCCCTCGTCGGCCGCGAAGCGCACGGCGCGGCGCAGGAACGCGCGGTTCGCCTGCATGATCTTGGGAAGTCCCGGCATGAACTCCATGGCCCGGCGCGCGGCTTCCCGGTCGACCTCGAAATTGTGCGATCCGCCCAGGTAGTAGTCGTAGACGCGGCTCACGCTTGGCACCGAGATGTCGATGCCACGCGGGGCCCAGGCGGGACGCTCCATCTATCTCTCCAAGGCGTAGGCGATCCGGTGTTCGAGCTGAGGCTACTGATCGCCCGCCAAAGGAGCGAGTGGAAACGGAAATTGACCGTCCGTTCCAGGTCACTGCCTCCGGCACGTGCCGAATTGACCGCCTTACGAAATCACACCGAAGCATTCCAAAGAGTTCCGGTAAAACTGCGCAGCGTTACGAAGAAGCCCCGGAAAACCGTTCACGCGACCGGGTCCGGCCGGATGTGAAAAAGCCGCTTCGCCCCCTCCGTGCGGTGCGGAGGGGGCGAACCGGTGGTTGTGCACACGTTTTCCGAACTTTCGGCACTCTCCTTCTCTGTGCGTTCACGTTCTCTGTGCGTTCACAACCTTCCGCGCTTCGAACGTCGCCTCCCCTCCGCGCTTCGTGATCGGTGTGTCTCGGTGACCAACCTGGGGAAGTGGTCGTCTGCTTGGCTGCGTCGCGGTTGCTTCGGCCGGACTACTTCGGCTTGCCGAGCGGCTTGCCCTCCGGGGAGATGGCGTACCACGTGCCGCCGACGCCCTGGCCGTTGGTGTCACCGGGCTTCTTGTCGCCCGCGAAGGTGTAGAGCGGCCAGCAGTCGATGCTCTGCTGCTTCAGGCCGTCCGGACGGTTGTTGACGACGTATCCGCGCCGACCGTCGTTCTTGTTGTCGATGCCCTTGGTGTCGGCGGCGTCGACCGGCGCCACGACCGGCCACTTCTCCAGGCACTCGCCGACGCAGTTCGACTTCATCGGCCAGGGGACGTCCTTCTCGAACCGGTAGACCGTCATGCCGTTCTTGTCGACGACGACCTCACCGAGCTCGGGGTCGTTACGGGTCGACAGACCCGGCAGGTCCGCGGCTTCCGCGCTGCCGCCGGCCGCGGCCTCGCCGCCGCCCGAGGCCTTCTTGCCGTCGGGGGCCGTCGCGTACCAAGTGCCGCCCACACCCTGGCCCTTGGTGTCACCGGCCTTGGTGTCCTTCGCGAACCGGTACAGCGGCCAGCCCTCGTAGGTCAGCTGCTTGGAACCGTCGGTACGGGTGACCTCGCCGAGCAGGGTCTTGTCGACGCCGATCGGCGCGGTGGCGCCCGAAGCCGGAACCGGCGGCCAGGCAGTGGCGCAGTCGCCGTCACAGTTCGACTTCGGCGGCTCGGCAGTGTCCTTGTCGAAGCGGTAGAGCGTCATGCCCGCGCTGTCCGTGACAACCTCACCGAGCTTGTCGGTGTCCGCCACGGCAAGCTGTCCGGCGCTCTGCGTCTGGGTACCGGCGGCCGCACCGGCCGTGCCGGCACCGGCCCCGGTGCTCGGGCTGGCCGCGGCTCCCGCCGAACCGTAACCATTGGCCGCGGGCGCCGCGCCCACGTTCTGGCTGCCGGTCGAAGTGTCCGCCTTGTCCTGACCGCACGCCGTCGTCAGCACCAGCACTGCCGCAGCTGACGCTACGAGTGAGGCGCTCCGCCAGGAGGTCTTCATTGGTAACTCCCGCTGTCTGCTTAGGTGTTGCGGCGCTGATCCACACCGCGTATGGCCCTAGGTACGGGTGGGAGTGCGGTGAGTGTTCAAAGCGCGCACAAATTTCTTTCTGGTAACGCCCGGGAGCCCTGCTTTCGGTGGGGCGCGGGAGGCCTGTTCGGGCGCGTGACGGCAAGCGCGTGAGCCCCCTAGTCCCTCCTTCGGGGCAACCTGAGGCCACTCTCGCGCGCGCGAGCGCGTGGGGACCGATGATCTCCGTCGTGCCTGGACCACTACGAACTCAGCCACGGACCGGATGCGCCCTCGTCATACGCCTGCTGATGCTGCTCGCTCTGACCTGGATCGCCGGTGGGGCGCCCGCTCCGGCGGCCGCCGACTCCTGCGCGTACGCCGCCACGGGGCCCGGCGGCAACGGCACGGTGGCGGTGGCCGTCGCGGGGACCTGCCCCACGCCGACACCGACACCGACGCCAACACCGACACCGCCCTGCCCGACTCCGGAACCGTCCCCTCCGCCGAAGTCCCCGCCCAAGCCGACTCCGACGCCCACCCCGACACCCGACCCGCCGCCTCCCCCACCGCGGCCTGCCCCCGACCCGCCGACCGTGCCGCCGCCCGCGCCCGCCCCACCACGGCCGGCGCCCGTCGTACCGCGCCCGGCGGCTCCCGTACCGGCCCCGAAGCCCACTCCGACACCGACGCCGACCCCCACCGTGCGTCCCAGCCCCTCGCCGACTCCGGTGAGTTATCCCCCGTACCGCACTCGGCCGCGCAAGGCGCCGCCCCGCGGCGGCCCGTCCCTGGTCTCGCTCACCCTGCTCATCACCGCGCCCGCGGTGTTCGCCGTCGCCGCGCTGCGCCCGCGCTGACCCCTGGAGGAATCCTTTGTCGGAATGGCTTGTTCTCGCCCTCGCGATGGCGGCGGCCAGTGTCGTCGTCCTCATCGTCACCGTCGTGCGGCACCACACCGCCGCCGACGACGACGATCCGTCCGAGACTCCGGACGTGATCGAGTACATGACGATGATGATCGGCGTGGTGTACGCCATCGTGCTCGGCCTGGCCATCGCCGGTGTCTGGGAGGCGCGCGGCGTCGCCCAGGATCACGTCCAGAACGAGGCGTACGCGCTGCACGAGATCTCCGAGCGCGTCCGGGTGTACCCGCCCGACGTGCGCGACCGCATCCGGGACGACGTCAACGACTATGTCGGCCACGTCGTCACCACCGAGTGGAAGGCCATGGCCGACGACGGCAAGGTCACCGACCGGGGGACCAAACTGCTGGCCAGGATCCGCAACGAGGTCACCGACTACGAGCCGCGGACGGACTTCGAGGCCCAGGCCTACCAGCCGCTCCTCGACCAGGTCACCGCGGCGGACAACGCGCGCACGGCCCGCGCGGAGTCGACAGCCCCGACGATGCCGGGCGTCGTGTGGTTCGGTCTGATCACCGGAGCCGTGGTCACCGTCGGGCTGATCTTCGCGCTGCAGATCCGCCGCACCCTGCGCGAGGTGATCCTGGCGGGCCTGTTCGCCGCTCTGATCGCCTTCCTGCTCTTCCTGATCTGGGACTTCGACGCTCCCTACAGCCGCGGGATCACGGCGACCGCCGATCCGTTCCTGACGCTCTTCCCGAAGGCCGGTGAGTGACGGGGACCCTTACGAGCCGACGTCACCGGGGGACGGACGCCACGCCGGGCCCGTCCCCCGACCGCACGCATCCGATACCCGGTTCGGCCCACACGGTTGCCCCATTCGCGCGACAGCGATCGCGCCGGCGCCCGCACCTTCCTAGCGTTTCGATCATCGAGGTGCATGTACGGCGCAGCGGAAAAGGTCCGCGGCTGCGCCTCGGGGACCCGGAGGACTCACCATGCGCGCGATACGCGTCGCTTCGGCCGCACTGCTGGGCATGACCGCCCTGACCCTCACCGCACCCGTCGCCGCCGCCCGGGACGACGGCGAGCGCAACATCACCTCGTTCGGCTTCAACGTCTCGCCCACGACCATCGCCGCGGGCGGGCGCGTCTCGCTGTCGGTCAACGGGTGCAAATCGGACACGAAGGTCTCCTCGGGCGTCTTCGACACGGTGACGATCCCCAAGGGACAGGGCTCGGCCACGGCCACCGTCGACTGGGACGCCAAGCCCGGCGCGGTGTACGAGGTGACCTTCCAGTGCGGCAACGAGTCCGGCCACACGGACCTCACCATCGCCACCGGCCGCCCGGACGACCCGACGCACACCCCCGTCCACCGGGGCGTCAAGGCGGGCGTCGGCGGCAGCGCGGGTGGCTTCGACCTGAGCGAGATCGGCCTCGGCGCCGCACTCATCGCGGGCTCGGTCGGCGCGGCGTACTACTGGTCGCGGCGGCGCACCGGCGAGCACGGCGGCTGACGCACCGCACGCACCGGACAGCCCTTCGCACCGGACCCTGAAGGGTTCCGGGGCGAAGGGCTGTCCGGGCTCAGATCTTGTTCTCGGAGCGGCGGCGCATCCAGAACACCCCGCCGCCGATGAGGGCGAGGCCGACAAGGCCGCCGCCGATCGCGATGTCGGTCGGTGTGGCACCGGTGGTGCTGCTGCCGCCGAGACCGCCTTTCACACCGCCGATGACGGTGAAGGCCTGCGGCTTGGTGAGGGTCTTGCCGCTGCAGTGGACCGTGATGTCGTACGAACCGGGGTTGGCCGATCTGTTGATCGTGGCGCTCCCCTTCGCCGTCTCGTTGCCGCCGCCGTTGACCGACGTGAGAGTGGACTGCGGGAAGGCGGTCGACGTCATGGTGCCGCCGTGCGGGCAGCCGTCCACGGTGACCGACAGCTGGCCGCCGCGGGCGATGACGCTGGGCATCGCGGTGATGTTGCTCGGGTTGTCCCAGGCCGCGGCCGTGGGAGCGGCGAGTCCGAGGGCGGCGAACGCCGCCGCAGAGACCGCCAGGGCACGATTGGTACGCATGTGATCCTCCGCGGAAGGCGCCCCGGGAACCGTCCCCGAGTCGATCGGCGAGAAAACGCCTCCCAGACAGACCCTCAGTTGCCGTGCACAGGGCCGCATTTCGAGAATGCTCCGTACCGGTGAGAGGACACGCCGACGGAAAGGAACACAATCGGATATCGCCGCAGGTCACGGACCGTCAGAAATTTCCTGGCGACGGCAACTCGGATGGCGCACGGCGACACACTCCGCCACCCGTTCGCGCTTCTCCCGTCGCCCTGTGCGCGCGCTGCGCTTAGCGTTCTCGTATGCGCGACGGACGTGGCGACGGCCACGTCGAGAGGGGATTGCGAATGTCCGTGTCCGAGCTGGCGGAAGAGGAGGAGCGCCCCAAGAAGCGCGCTCCTTGGGGCGTGATAGCGCTTGTCCTGCTGACCGGCCTCGCTCTCGTCCGGAATGGTTCGGGAGAGTTCGACGTCGGGCCCCCGCAACCCGCGACGGCCGCCGCCGCGGACAACCACGTCACCGGCGACACGACCCGCACGGGCACTCCGGCCCCCCTGACGTTCTCCGTGGTCGACCGCATCAGGATCCCGGCGATCCGGGTCGACGCCCCCGCCACACCCGTGGGCCTCGACATGGAGGGCTGGGTGGACGCGCCACCGCCGGAGGACCCGAACCTCGCGGGCTGGTTCTCGGGCGCGGTCTCGCCCGGCGAGAAGGGCACGGCCATCATGGTCGGCCACGTCGACAACCGGCAGGGCCCCGCCGTCTTCTACGGACTCGGGGCCCTGAAAAAGGGACATCGCGTGGAGGTCCTGCGCAAGGACGGAAAGACCGCCGTGTTCGAGATCTACGGCATCGAGGTCTTCGAGAAGAACAACTTCCCCGGAGACCGTGTCTACGGGAACACCGGAACCCCCGAAATTCGCGTCATCACCTGCGGGGGCGGTTTCTCCAAGCAGAACGGCTACGACGGGAACGTCGTCGTGTTCGCCCGCCTGATCGAGGTTCGCTGAGCGTTCCCCGGCCGGGCGGGCGAAAACCCGCGGAGTTCCACGGAACCCTTTCGGTTCCGTGGAACTCCGCGGCTCTATGTGGACTGCCGACATCTATGTGCCGGCATCTATGTGGAATGCCGCCGGGGCACGATGATGTGATAGCCCGAGTCCAGCAGCCGGGGCAGATAGTCGCGCAGCGCCGTCACACTCTGCGTGCGGTCCCCGCCCGCGTCGTGTCCGAGGACCACGACGCCCGGGGCCGCGCCCTTGATGACCCGGCCCTCGATCGCGTCGGCACCCGGCGAGGTCCAGTCGAGGGTGTCGACGGTCCAGGCGAGCGGTTCCATGCCGAGTTCGGCGCCGATCTGGAAGGCGGCCCGGTTCCAGGCCCCGTACGGCGCGCGGAACCAGCCGGGCCGCTCCCCGGTTCCCTCCTCGATGACATCGCAGGTGCGCTCCATCTGGGAGCGGATCTCGGCCCTGGTCAGCCGGGTCAGCAGGGGGTGGGACCAGGTGTGGTTGCCCACCACGTGTCCCTCGTCGGCCATCCGGCGCAGCAGGTCCTTGTGGCCGGCGGCCATCTCCCCGCACACGAAGAACATGGCGCGCACCTTGTGGGCCTTGAGCGTGCGCAGGACCTGAGGGGTATAGCGGGGGTCGGGCCCGTCGTCGAAGGTCAGGACCATGGTCTTGCCGCGCCCCGACATACGCAGGAACGGCTGGTGCCGTACGAGGGTCCGCGCGGCCGTGCCGCGGACCGGCCCGTATCCGGCGATGGGCTGAAGACGGTAGGCGGAGGGTCTCAGGGCCGCGCGCTTCGCCTGGGCGCCGGCGGCGGGAGCGGCGGAGGACCGGACCGGGGAGCCCGGGTCGGCGGTGAGCACCTGTACCGTGCCGGCCGCGCCCACCGCTCCCAGCACGGCGGCGCCGGCGAACAACGCCCGGCGCCGCGAGAGGAACTGATCCTTATTCATGAGTAATCAGTCGCCCGACCGACGTGTGCCGCAGCACATGTCCACCGGTGCGGACGCACGAAAGCACCCGTTGAGAGCAGTTCCCGGGCGTCGGGAGCGGCTCAGCGGCGGCGTACGAGCGGGAAGGGCAGCGTCTCGCGGATGGTGAGCCCGGTGAGGAACATGACGAGCCGGTCGACGCCGATGCCGAGCCCTCCGGTGGGCGGCATGGCGTACTCCAGGGCGTCGAGGAAGTCCTCGTCCAGCTCCATCGCCTCCGGGTCTCCCCCGGCGGCGAGCAGCGACTGCGCGGTGAGACGCCGGCGCTGTTCGACGGGGTCGGTCAGCTCGGAGTAGGCGGTCCCCAGCTCGGTGCCGAAGGCCACGAGGTCCCAGCGCTCGGCGAGCCGAGGGTCCAATCGGTGCTGGCGGGTAAGCGGGGAGACGTCGGTCGGGAAGTCCTTGTAGAAGGTCGGCAGCTCGGTCTTCTCCTCGACCAGGCGTTCGTACATTTCGAGGACGACATCGCCACGGCCGTGCTCGGCGGTGTACGGGACGCCCGCCCGGTCGCACAGCCGGTGCAGGGACTCCAGGGGCGTGTCGGCGTCGATCTCCTCCCCCAGCGCCTCGGAGATCGCCCCGTAGACCGTCCTGACGGGCCAGGGTCCCGAGATGTCGTGCTCGGTGCCGTCCTTGCGGGCGACCGGCGAACCGAAGGCGGCGGTCGCCGCGCCCTGGATCAGTTCGCGGGTGAGGTCGAGCATCACGTCGTAGTCGGCGAAGGCCTGGTAGGCCTCCAGCATCGTGAACTCGGGGTTGTGCTTGTAGGAGACGCCCTCGTTGCGGAAGGTGCGGCCCATCTCGAAGACCTTCTCCATGCCGCCGACGCACAGCCGCTTCAGATACAGCTCGGGGGCGATCCGCAGATAGAGGTCGAGGTCGTAGGCGTTGATGTGGGTGTGGAAGGGCCGGGCGTTGGCGCCGCCGTGGATCTGCTGGAGCATCGGCGTCTCGACCTCCAGATAGCCGCGTTCCAGAAGGCCCTGGCGCAGGGCCTGGACGGCGGTGGACCTGGCTCGTACGACGTCCCGTGTGTCCGGGCTCGCGACCAGGTCGAGATAGCGGCGGCGGACCTTGGCCTCGGGGTCGGCGAGGCCGCGCCGCTTGTCCGGCAGGGGGCGCAGGCACTTGCCGATGAGCTGCCAGGAGGTGACGAAGACCGTGGGCTGCCCCTTGTCGCTGACACCGGTCAGACCGGTGACGCTGACGTGGTCGCCGATGTCGACGTCCTCTCGGAACCGGTCGAGGCCGGGGCCCGTGTCCTTCCGGGTGAGGGCGAGCTGGAAGTCGCCGGACCAGTCGCGCAGGACGGCGAAGACGATGCCGCCGAAGTCGCGTACGAGCATGACGCGGCCCGCGACCGTCACGTGCTGCCCCTCGCGGACCTCGGCGAGGGTGTGGGTGCGGGGCGGGATGCCGACCGGGTAGGGGTCGATGCCCTCTTCGCGGAGCCGGTCGAGTGTGCGGTGCCGGATGCGGACCTGTTCGGGCAGGCCGGACGTCGGATCGGCGGCCTCGGCCTCGTCCCCACCGTCGAGGCCGAGCGCCGACAGCGACGGCAGGCCCTCGGTGCTCGCCGGTTTCGGCCCGCCCTTCGCGTGCCCCCGGCCCCGGAGCGTGCGCAGCGACGGTACGGAGACGAAGCCCTCCGCGATGCCCGAGGCCAGTCCGATCCGGGCGAGGGCCGCGGTGTCTCCGTAACAGATGAAGCGCGGATACCACTCGGGGTGGTACTTGGCGTTGGACCGGTAGAGGGCCTCCAGCTGCCACCACTTGGAGAAGAACAGCAGCAGGCGGCGCCAGAGTCTGAGGACCGGTCCGGCGCCGATGCGGGCGCCCTCCTCGAAGACCGAGCGGAACACGGCGAAGTTGAGCGAGATCCTGCGCACGCCGAGCTTTCCGGCGACCGCGCACAGCTCGGCGACCATGAACTCCATGACGCCGTTGGGTGCGCTGCGGTCCCGGCGCATCAGGTCGAGCGAGACGCCGTCGCGGCCCCAGGGCACGAGGGACAGCAGCGCGAGCAGTCTGCCGTCGGAGTCGATCGCCTCGACGAGGAGGCAGTCGCCGTCCTCGGGGTCGCCGAGCCGGTCCAGGGCCATGGAGAAGCCGCGCTCGGTCTCGGTGTCCCGCCAGGCGTCCGCCCTGTCGACAATCTCCTCCATCTCCTCGTCGGTGAGGGTGGAGTGTCTGCGTACGCGGCAGGTGGCGCCGGTGCGGCGGACGCGGCCCACCGCCTGTCGGGCCACCCGCATGTCGCGGCCGTCGAGGTCGAAGCCGGCGACGTGCAGGATCGCCTCGTCGCCGAGCTGCAGAGCTCCGAGCCCTGAGCGTGCGTACGCCTTCGCGCCCTCCTCGGAGGCGCCCATGACGGCGGGGGCCCAGGCGTAGCGGCGGGCCACGTCGAGCCAGGCGCCGATGGCGTGCTGCCAGGCCTCGCGGTCGCCGACGGGGTCTCCGCTGGCGAGGCACACCCCGGCTTCGACACGGTAGGTGACGGCGGCCTTGCCGCTGGGTGAGAAGACGACGGCCTTGTCGCGACGGGTGGCGAAGTAGCCGAGCGAGTCGTCCGCCCCGTACGCCTTCAGCAGGGCGCGGATGCGGCGCTCCTCGTCGCCGTGCAGGGCCGCCTCCATACGCTGGGAGCGGAAGAGGGTGGACGCCGCGTTCAGCAGGGCGAGCGCACCGAACAGGCCGAGGAAGAAGAACAGCGGGCGGGGTGGCCGCCCGTCGAAGGCGCCGCCCGAGATCAGTCCGCCGCAGACCCGGTCGGCGGCCCACAGCAGCCGCTGGCCGCGCGGCAGTGTGCCGGGGAAGAGTTCGACGAGGCCCCAGCCGACGAGGATCGCCACGGCCAGCCCGGCGAGCAGCACGCCGAGGGCGCGGCGCACCGCGGCTCTGCGCGAGTCCGCGTAGAACTCCCGGCGGGCCACGATCAGCAGGCCCAGGGCCAGGGCGCAGACCACGAGCGAGGGGACGGAGTCGGCGTACTGGCCCATCGCGGTGCCCAGCACGTCGACGAGGACCAGCAGTCCGAGATAGACGACGACCAGCCACCAGGCGATCTTCTTGCGGGCCGCGATGGCGGCGGCGAGGAGGAACAGGAAGACGGCGTACGCGAGGTTCGCGCTGACCGGGACCACGACCAGGTTCAGCACGTGGACGACCGGGCGCAGCAGCCGGCGCAGCGGCGGGATGAAGGCCAGCACCAGACAGAGCAGGCCGAGGGCGGCGAAGAAGACCGCGAATCCCTCGGGCACCTTGCTGAGGAGACCGTCCCGCGACGGGCGTATCGGCCCTGTCGTGTCCTTCGGGTCCCTCGGGGCTTCCGCCCGGACGCCGGCACTCATGCTCTCGACTGTAGGAAGAGCGGGGCCCGGCCGCCTGTCGAGCGCGGCCGTGCGCGGTCCCGGGCGACCGTGGGAGCCACCCGTTCCGATAGCCTCTGCGCCGTGACGGAACAGCACCCCCACCAGTTCGAACGGGGCACCGACGGGCCCAAGGTCATCGTGGTCGGCGTGGACGGCTCCGACTCGTCCCTGCGCGCCGCCGCCTACGCCGCGGGGCTGGCCCGGCGCCAGCGGGCGCTGCTCGCCCTGGTCTACATCCAGCCGGTGATGGCGGCCGGCGCCGCGCTCGGGGTTCCGGTCGCCGAGACGACCGACCAGATCGCCGAGGAGCTGGTGCGGGAGATCCGGGACGCGACCGAGCAGGTCAAGGGCATATTCGATGTGCGCTGGGAGTTCCACACCTTCCGCGGCGACCCGTACAACGGACTCGTCTCGGCGGCGGACCAGCTCAAGGCGGACGCCGTCGTCGTGGGCGCCTCCGAGCAGGCGGGCCACCGGATCGTCGGTTCCGTCGCGATCCGCCTGGTGAAGGCGGGGCGGTGGCCGGTGACTGTGGTGCCGTAGAGCGCCGAGCAGTGCGGGCGGTGCCGTCGGTGCGGGCGCCGGGGGTACGGACGGCGCTCCCCAGGCGTTCACGCCCGCGAGGCGCTTCAACGCGCCCCGCTACTTCATCTGCTTCGCCGGCTTCCCCATGACGAGGCCGTCGGCGGCCGCGCCCCGGCTGAGGACGACGCGGCGGATCCGGTCGCGTACAGCGGTCACGTCGGCTCCTTGGCCGATCGCGCTGTTGAGATCGACCACGCGGCCCGAGTCGACGTCGAACCACTGGGGTACGAATTCGGCCTTCTCGACCCGCCAGCGGTCGCCGGACCTCTCCGGCGGGGCGAAGGTGAAGCGGCCGATCGTGCTCTCGTTGCCGCGGGGGTCCTGGGCGCCGCTGTGGTTGGTCATCCTGCCCGCGATCTGGTCGCCCATCCCGTAGATCACCCAGGTTCCGTTGACCTTCTCGTACGCCTGGGGCACGTGGGCGTGGGTGCCGAGGATCAGGTCGATGTCGGGGCGGCCGTCCGTGCGGGCCCCGGTGAGCCGCTTGCTCAGGTCCAGCTGCTGGTCGTCCGGCTCGTCCTGCCATTCGGTGCCCCAGTGCAGGGACACGACCACGACGTCGGCACCGGCCTTCCGGGCGGCCCGGGCGTCCGTGACGATCCGGTCGGAGTCGATGAGGTTGACGGCCCAGGGTTCGCCGGCCGGGAGCGGGAAGCCGTTCGTGCCGTACGTGTACGCGAGGTGGGCGACCTTGGCGGTGCCCGTCTGCATGATCGTGGGCGCGCCCGCCTCGGCGGCGCTGCGGGCGGACCCGGCGTGCCGCACCCCGGCCCGGTCGAGCGCGTCGAGGGTGCGGTGGATACCGGCGGCGCCGTCGTCGAGGGTGTGGTTGGAGGCGGTCGAGCAGGCGTCGTAGCCGGTCGCGGCGAGGCCCTCCGCCACCTGCGGCGGGGACTTGAAGGTGGGGTAGCCGGTGTAGTCGCCGTCCGCTCCGTACACCGTCTCCATATGACAGATCGCCAGGTCGGCGCGGGCCACGACGGGTTTGACCCCCGACAGCATGGGGCGGAAGTCGTAGCCGTAACCGCCCGCGTCGGCCTTCGCCCTGTCGATGATCGAGCTGTGCGGGAGGACGTCACCGGAGGCGACGAGTGTGAAGCCCTGCGCCGACGCTCCGCCCCCGACCGGGCTCCCCCGGCGTTTCGGCCCGTCCTGACCTTGACAGCTCGCGACAACCGCGGCGCAGCACAGGACCGCGAGGACCGTTGCCGCCTGTCGGGTGCGTGGTGTCCTCGCCATTCTCGGCCTCGCTCCCATGCGGCTCAATACCACTCAATGCGGTCGTATTTGAGTACGAACCCATATGTGTCCAGATAAGAGTCCGACGGGAGGCAAGAAGGCGCCACTGCCACTGCCCCGAACGGGGTTCCAGGACGGGGCCATTGGGGCGAACCGAGATGCGGAGGCGGAGCCTTCCGTCCCGGTTGACCGTTCGTCGTACCGTTCGTCGACGGGTTCGACCGTCTGCCGACGAGCCGTGTCCGTGGCCTGTCCCGGCGGGTCGCCCTGCGCTGGCATACGGCCATGACGGCCGCCACGACCATGACCAGCAGGACGACCGCCGAGCACGAGCTGGCCGAATTGCAGCGGGAGCACGGCGCACCGCTCTTCGCCCTGATGCTGAGGCTCTCCGACGGAGACCGCCAGCGTGCCGAGGATCTGGTGCAGGAGACGTTCGTACGCGCCTGGCAGCATCCCGAGGCGCTGCGCGCCGACGACTTCGAGTCCGTACGGCCCTGGCTGCTGACGGTGGGCCGGCGGCTGGCCATAGACGCGCGGCGGGCCCGTCAGGCGCGGCCCGCCGAGGTCGGGGACGCCGTACTGGAGAGCGCGCGGGTCGCGGCCGATCACGCGGAACGCTCGGTGGCGACCCTCGATGTGCGAGAGGCTGTGAAGACACTCACTCCGGAGCACCGTGAAGTCCTGGTGCAGGTGTATTTCCGGGGGGCGAGTGTGGCGGAGGCCGCCGAGGCCCTGGGGATTCCGCCCGGTACCGTGAAATCTCGCGCGTACTACGCGCTGCGCGCCCTGCGCCGGGTTCTTCCGGGATACGCGGCCGACCTGCGGTGAAACCGGAGGCCAGGTCAAGCCTCCGTAAAGCGCCTTGCCGAGGACCATGGTTGAGCAATCAGCTGTCTTCATCCGTGTTCCGGACTGGGGCCCGGGGTCGGGCGACGCGCACGCACCGGAGGAAGGCAGGAAGGGATGCTGCACAGAGGTCAAGAGAGCACGGACGGCGCGGGCGGTGGTGAACTCACCGTCCCCATGGCGTGGTTGTACGCCGAGTACATCGCCGACGAACTGCTGCGGACGGGCGACCTGATGCCGCCGACGTCCTTCGAGTTCCGCGCCGGGCGCGACGCCCTGGCGCTCACCATCTTCCTGTCGGACACGAGTGGCGAACTCTCCGGCATCCGGGTCGTCTCACAGCTGGAGACGTGGTTGTCGCTGACGGCGTACGACCAGCCGTGGCAGGACTGGGTGCGCGAGCGCATGGCCGGACTCGCGGCCGAGGCGATCGACGCGGGTGGCCCGGCGCCGGATCTGGACCTGGCGACGGCGGCCTGGCGCTGGCTGGAGGAGACCGAACTGCTCGCGCCCGACCTGGACGCGGTGCCGGGCGGCGGTCCGGTCATCGGGGAGGACGACGGCCCGAAGGTCTGGACGCCCGCCTGGCAGCTGGGGCTGCCGCTGGGGCACCTGGCGATCCATCTTTTCTGAGCGATTTTCCGACAGACTTCCCCCTCCAACTACCCTGGCCAGTTTTTTCTGAACCTCGACCAATCCGAGGGCCCGTCCGCTCCGAATCTCTTGGTTCGTTTCCTGCGGGACTTGAGTGATTCGGCGGTCTCCTGCGTACCGGTGGGCAAGCAACTACTCCCCGCACACACACCCCATCGGCACCGAGGATTTGGTATGAGGTCGCTGGAACGCCACCGCGACGTCGGCGCATATGCGCTCGGCGTGCTGGACGAGGCGGATGCCTTCCGCTTCGAGGACCACCTCACGGAGTGTCCCCAGTGTGCGGTTCAGATACATGAACTGGCAGCCACCACACGGTCGTTGCGGGCATACGCCCAGGCGACGCCACGTGCGGTGCATCCCATGACGCAGGCCGGGCCGGCCCTGCTGGACCGGCTCCTGGACGATGTCGCGTCGACACGCCGCAGCGGGCGCAGGCGCTGGCTGTACGCCGTCGCCGCGGCCGTGGTCTTCGCCGTGGGCGGTCCCGCGGTGGCGGTCTTCACCGGGGACGAGTCCTCCGGCGGCCAGACGGTCGCGGCGACCGACCCGTCGTCGGGCGTATGGGCCGAGGTCACCACCCTGAACCGCGCCTGGGGCAGCGAAGTGGACCTGAAGGTCAAGAACGCGCCGAGTCTCCTGCGCTGCCAGCTCGTCGCCATAGGCCGCGACGACTCGGAGCAGGTCGTACTCAGCTGGACCGTGCCCGAGAAGACCGGCGGGACCGCCGAGAGCAAGCCCTCCGAGCCCATGCAGGGCGCGGCGGCGATGCATCCCGGCGAGGTCGTCCGCTACGAGGTGCGCAACCCGGACGGGCAGGCACTGGTGACGCTCAAGGCCCCCTGAGGCGCGGGCGCCTGACGGCACCTAAGCGGGTGCCCGACGGCCCTTGCGTGGGCGCCTGACGGCCGGTCACGGCTCGCCGTGGCTTCACATGGCCTACTTCAGGAACTTCGACATCCTGCGGTCCGCGAGGGGCTTGCCGCCCGTCTGGCAGGTCGGGCAGTACTGGAGGGACGAGTCGCTGAAGGAGACCTCGCGGATGGTGTCGCCACAGACCGGGCAGGACTCTCCGGTGCGGCCGTGGACCCGCAGTCCGCTCTTCTTCTCGGCCTTCAGCCGGCCCGCGGCGATTCCGTGGGAGCGCTCGACGGCGTCGGCGAGGGTCGTCCGCAGGGCCTCGTACAGCCGCCCCGTCTCCTCCGGCGTGAGGGACGAGGCGAGCTTGAAGGGCGACATCTTCGCGGCGTGCAGGATCTCGTCGCTGTAGGCGTTCCCCACTCCCGCGATCAGACTCTGGTCACGCAGGGCGCCCTTCAGCTGCCGCCGCTCGCCGTGTAGGAGCTTCGCGAAACGGGCCTCGTCGAAGTCGTCGGCCAGCGGGTCCGGGCCGAGCCGGGCGACACCCGGGACCTCACCCGGATCCCGTACGACGTACACGGCCAGCCGCTTCTGGGTGCCCGCCTCGGTGAGGTCGAAGCCCTCGCCGGTCTCCAGGGCGACGCGCATCGCCAGCGGGCCCTTGCCGGGCCGCGGCGGCCCGTCCGGAAGCCGGTCCTTCCAGTGCAGCCACCCCGCCCGTGCCAGATGCGTCACGAAGCGCGGCCCGCCGTCCGTCTCCAGGTCCAGAAACTTCCCGTGCCGGTGCACGGCCACGACCTCACGCCCTTCGAGGGCGCTCAGCGGCGGCTCGTACGTCTTCAGCACACTGATCGCGACGGGCAACACCCGCACGATCTCGTGACCGACCAGATGATCACCCAGAAAGTTCCTCAGGGCTTCGACCTCAGGCAGCTCCGGCATAGAACCAGGGTGCCACCCCCGCCCCTCCACGGCGCGGGGCTGTGACATCGTGCGGCTCCGCCACGTGGGCGCGACAAGCCTCAACGACCGGCACATCACAACGCACCCGCAAGCCTCCAGCCCCGCTCACTTCCGTTCGGGCACCGAGAACTCGCACCACACGCACTTGCCACCACCCCGAGCCTCCACGCCCCACACATCCGCGAGCCGGTCGACCAAGAGCAGCCCCCTCCCGGAGACCCCGGACTCCCCCGCCTCCCGCCGCCGCGGCAACGCACTGGACGCGTCCTCGACCTCCACACGGAGCCGCCGGTCGAGCCCGGCGAGGACACGCAACGTCACAATCGCGGAGCCCTCCGTGTGCATCAGGGCATTGGTGATCAGCTCGTCCGCGACCAGCTCGATCTCGTCGGCCCTCTCACCCGCGCCCCAGGCGCGTACGGCCGCCCGGATCATGTGCCGGGACTCGGCGAGCGCCTCGGGGTCGCCGGGCCCGACGTGCTGCTGGAGGCGGCCTCCGGGGCGCTGCGCGTCGAGGCCGAGGCGCCGCATCAGGAGCAGCGCCACGTCGTCCTCGCCGCCGCGTTCCTCGGCCACGTCGATGAGCCGGTCCGCGAGGTCGCGTACGTCGTCGGGGCCGGTGGAGATGAGCGCGCGCAGGGTCTGCATGCCGTCGTCGAGGTCGATCCCGGGCTGTTCGACGAGGCCGTCGGTGCACAGCAGGAGGGTCTGGCCGGGGTCGAGTTCGAGGGTGTTGACCGGGTATTCGAGGCGCCCGAACAGGGCGGAGAGGCCGAGGGGCAGGCCCCCTTCGACGGGCAGTCTGCGGCAGCTGCCGTCGGTGTCACGGACAAGCGGGTCGATGTGGCCCGCCCTGACGACCTGCATCACACCGGTGGACAGGTCGACCTCCGCGTACAGGCAGGTGGCGAAGCGCTCGGTGTCGAGTTCGTGCAGGAAGACGGAGGCGCGGGCCATGACGGTGGCGGGGGTGTGGCCCTCGGCCGCGTAGGCGCGCAGGACGATGCGCAGCTGGCCCATGACGGCGGCCGCGTGCGTGTCGTGGCCCTGGACGTCGCCGATGACGGCCCCGACGCGTCCGCCGGGCAGCGGGATCACGTCGTACCAGTCGCCGCCGATGTCCCGGCCGAGGGAGCCGGAGCGGTAGCGGACCGCGATGTCGGCGCCGGGGACGCTGGGGATGGAGCGCGGCAGCATGGCCTGTTGGAGGCCCTGGGCGAGGTCCTTCTCCTGCTCGTAGAACATGGCCCGCTGGAGGCTCTGCGCGATGCTGCTGCCGAGCGCGACCAGGACGTTGCGGTCCTCCGACGAGAAGCCATGCCGGTCGTTGTAGAGCAGTCCGATGGCGCCGATGGGTCTGGCCTGGGCGATGAGCGGCAGATAGGCGGCCGAGGTGATCTCCAGACCGGTGATGTGCGGCCAGAGCAGCGGGTAGCGCTCGGCGAACTCCTCCGGCGACTCGATGAAGCGCGGGGCGAGCGTGCGCACGGCCTCGCTCATCGGGTACTGCTCGTCGATACGGGTGACCAGGGTGCCCGGTACGAAGCTGCCCTCGGGGCCCTCGGCGACCAGCCGGATGCGGCCGGCCTCGACCAGACCCATGACGAGACTCTTGGCGCCCAGGTGGGTGACCCCGTGGGTGTCCTTGAGGACGTCGATGACGTCCTGGACGGTGTGGGCGTGCGCGAGGGCCGCGGTGGTGATCTGCACGACGTTCGTCTGCTCGCGGCGGGCCGCGTCCAGGGCGGCCTGCTCGCGGCGGGCCTCGGCCTCGCCGAGTTCCTCCGTGGCGTCGCGGACGATGCCGATGATGCGGCGCGGACGGCCGGTCTCGTCGCGCCGGATGTAGCCCTGGGTGTGGGTCCAGCGCAGGGTGCCGTCACGGCGGCGGACCCGGAAGTACGCCCCGTAGTTCTCGCTGCCGTCCTTGATGGCCTGGGAGACATGGGCGTCCAGGCGGCGGCCCTCGGTCGGCGGCACCCGGGGGCTCAGCGATTCGGGGCGGCCGTCGAACTCGTCGGGGCGCACGTCGAAGATCTCGTGGGCCAGGGCATCCATCTGAAACGTTCCGGTGTCCAGGTCCCAGTCGAAGCTGCCCATGCGGTTGAGCGCCAGGATCGGGTCCGGGTGGGCGGGCCAGTCGTCCGGGAGTGACAGGGCGCTCGCTCCCCGATCAACCATGGGCCCACCTTGCCAGGATTTGGGTGATTCTTCGACCCGTGGGACGCCCTCGGGAACCGCTCGGCCGACGGATGTACGACAGGTTGCGCACGGCCGCGCCTAGCCGGGGATCAGGCCGCCGCCGTCGGGCAGATCGGGGCCCTCCGGGACGGTGTCGGGGCCGGCCTCGCTGTCCGGGGAGTCCAGCGGCGGTTCGGGCTGGTCGACGGTGGGCTCGTCGGGGACGTCCGTGTCGGGCGGCGTGCCCGTGTCCGTACCGTCCGGGGGCGACACCAGGCCGTCGGAGGGGTCCGGAGTGGCCGTCTCGGTGACCGTGGGGCAGTCCGAGGGGTCCGGGGGCGTGGTGTCCGTGGAGTCGTCCGTCGGAGTGCCCTCGGTGGTGCCGGGGGTGATGGTCACGGTCGGTGTCACGCAGTCGCTCGCGGACTCGTCGGCGCTTTCCGGGGAACTCTCCGACGACGACCCGTCGGGCGACGGCCGATCGGACGACGAATCGTCCGGCGACAGCGAGGATCCGTCCGGGCGCGGGCTGTGCGGGTCGACGAGGGGCGCGGGCACGATGCGGTCCTCGTCGCCGTCGTGGTCGCCGATCCGCCTCTCGATCCAGGTGTTGTTCTGGATGTTGATGATCGTGATGTTGACGATCACCCGCGGGGCCGGAGTGACCACGATGACCTTGGTGGGCTGGTAGCCGGACCACGGGCGGCCGTTGTGCCCGGTGGTTCCCTGGAGGGCGACCGGCGGCTTGAGGGGGTTCCCGCAGGCGCAGCGCACACGCGGTACGCCCCGGTTGTCGACGAGGACGGCGGTGCCCGCCTGGAGGACGGCCTGGTACTCGGTCGCGCGCCCGTCCCGGAAACCGTGGTTCGTGACTCTGGTGTCGGCGCGCAGCACGACCGAGGTCAGCCCGCGCAGGTAGTCGGGGATGCCTGCCTGGGCGATGCCTGCGGCCCGAGCGAAGGCGCGCGCCTTGACCTGGTCGGCGGTGAGGAAGCGGATCTGCCGGTCGACGTCGCAGCTGCCGACGTGCCGGGTGCCTCCGTAGAGGCCCGGCGTGCCGCCGGAGATGGACCTCACGCCCTCCGCCGTGGCCGTGGCGTGTCCGGTGGGCGTGGACTCGGGCGTACGGGTGACGGGTGGCGCGGTCGCGGTGGCCGTGGAGTCGGTGAAGGGGTCCGGGCCCTGGTCCGCTACCGGCTGGAGGAAGACCTCGCCGCCGGAGGTGGCGGAGCCGGACGCCTTGTCCCCGTCGCCGCCGCAGCCCCCCGTGAGGAGCGCCGCGGAGAGCGCGCAGGCCGTGACGAGGGTTCTGGTGGGTATGCGCACCACGTTCTCCCGTCCGTCCCGGTCCGGCCCGGGCAATATGTCCACCATTGTCTGCGCCGGTCCCGGGAACCCCGCAAGCCGGAGCGAGTCACGCAGCGTCACAATGGCAGGGAAGGGAGCGGGCTCCGTGGAGTGGTTCACAGCCCCCGAGTACTGGATGAGCCGGCTGGTCCTCCAGAAGGCTCTGGCCGTGATCTATCTCGTCGCGTTCCTGGGCGCGGCGTTGCAGTTCCGTGCACTGATCGGCGAGCGCGGGATGCTGCCGGTGTCCCGGTTCGTGGCGCGGGTGCCGTTCCGGCAGGCGCCGAGCGCGTTCCATCTCCACTGCTCCGACCGCTTCTTCGCGGCCTGGGCGTGGACCGGCTGCGCGGTGTCGGTGGCGCTCGTCGCCGGGCTGGACGGTCTGCTGCCGCTGTGGGGCGCCATGCTGCTCTGGCTGGTGCCCTGGGTCATGTATCTGTCGATCGTGAACGTCGGCCAGACCTGGTACTCGTTCGGCTGGGAGTCCCTGCTCCTGGAGACCGGCTTCCTCGCGGTCTTCCTGGGCAACGACGAGGTCGCGCCGCCGGTCGTGGTGCTCTTCCTGCTGCGCTGGATCCTGTTCCGCGTCGAGTTCGGGGCGGGGCTGATCAAGATGCGCGGCGACGCGTGCTGGCGCAAGCTGACGTGCCTCGACCACCACCACGAGACCCAGCCGATGCCCGGCCCGCTGAGCTGGTTCTTCCACCATCTGCCGAAGCCGCTGCACCGGGTCGAGGTGGCCGCCAACCACTTCACCCAACTCGTCGTTCCCGTCCTGCTGTTCACGCCTCAGCCCGTCGCCACGGCCGCCGCGTCCCTGATGATCCTCACCCAGCTGTGGCTGATCCTGTCCGGCAACTTCTCCTGGCTGAACTGGATCACGATCGTGCTGGCCCTCTCGGCACTGGAGCTCCCGGGCACGGCCCCGGACGTCCCCGGCGCCCCGCTCTGGTACGAGGTCGTGGTCCTCGCGGTCGCCGTGCTGCTCGTGACGCTGAGCTACCGCCCGGTCCGCAACATGATCTCCCGCCGCCAGGTCATGAACCGCTCCTTCGACCCCCTCCACCTGGTGAACACCTACGGGGCGTTCGGCAGCGTCAGCCGTATCCGGTACGAGGTGGTGGTCGAGGGCACGGCCGACTCCGTACCCCACGAGGACTCCGACTGGCGGGAGTACGAGTTCAGGGGCAAGCCCGGCGATCCGAGGCGCTGGCCGCGTCAGTTCGCCCCGTACCACCTGCGGCTCGACTGGATGATGTGGTTCGCCGCGCTCTCCCCCGCCTACGCCGAATCGTGGTTCGGCACCCTGGTGGAGCGGCTCCTGGAGAACGACCGGGACACGCTGCGCCTCCTGCGCCGCTCCCCGTTCCCGCCGGACGCACCGCCCCGGTACGTCCGGGCCCGCCTCTTCCGCTACCGGTACACGACCTGGCAGGAACTGCGGGAGACGGGCGCCTGCTGGGAGCGGACGTATGTACGGGAATTCCTACCACCGACGCGGCTGGACGTGGTGGTCCAGAGGTCGTAGAAGTGAATCCGCACTGTGCGTCAGAGGCCGTAGACGCGGGTCGCGGTGGCCGCGAAGATCTCCTCCTGTTCGCTCTCACCGAGTTTCCCGGTCAACTGGCCCGCGATGTCCGCCACTTCGGTGTACGAGGCAACGAGGGTGCACACCGGCCAGTCGGAGCCGAACATGAGCCGGCCGGGGCCGAAGGCTTCCAGCACGGTGTCCGAGTAGCGGGTCAGGTCGCCCACCTTCCAGCCCTTCGGGTCCGCCTCCGTGACCATTCCGGAGAGCTTGCAGACGGTGTTCGGCAGCGCCGCGAGGGCGTGGATGCCGGTGGCCCAGGGTTCCGGCTCGCCCGCGGCGATCGGGGGCTTGCCCAAGTGGTCCAGTACGAAGGTGAGTTCGGGGTGGAGCTCCGCCGCCCTCGCGCAGGCCCGCAGTTGGTGCGGGAGGACCACCAGGTCGTAGACCAGGCCCGCCTCGGCGACCGCCGCCAGTCCTCGGCGTACGTCCTCGCGCAGCAGCCATTCGGGGTCCGGCTCGCCCTGGACCTGGTGACGGATGCCCTTGAGGTGACGGCCGCCCGGCAGTTCGCGCAGCCGGGCCAGTTCGTCGGCCACGCCGGGACTGGTGAGGTCGGTCCAGCCGACGACTCCGCCGATCAGGTCCTGTGCCTCCGCCAGGGCCAGGAACTCCGGGGTCTCCTCCGCCACCGTGACCGTCTGCACGAGGACGGTCCGGGTGACTCCGACGGCACGTGCCTCGGGCTCCAGGTCCTCGACGGTGAAGTTCCTTCTCAGGGGCACCAGTTCGGGGCCGGTGATCCAGTCCTGGTCCCGTACGGAGAGGTCCCAGACGTGGTGGTGGGCGTCGACGGCGCCCGTGCGTGCGGTCATGGCAGCTCCCATACGACCGGAAGCTCCGCCCGTGAGCCCTCGGCCGAGTAGTCGTGCACCACGTCGAGGAGCTCCGCCATCCGGGCCTGCCAGGCGATGTTGACGGGCAGTTGCTCCAGTTCGGCGAGGAGTCGCGGGTAGTCCTCGCACTCCAGGACGTGGAAGAGGTCGGTTCCGCTGCGCCAGATCGTCCAGGAGGAGGCTCCGGCGGCGCGGATGGCGTCCGTGAGCTTCTCGGGGACCTCGCGGTGGGCGGCGTCGTACTCGGCGACGCGGTCGGCGCGGACCTTGGTGTGCAGGGCCACTCTCATGACGGCTCCTCCGGCTTCGACGCGTCCTCGCCGGGTACGGGGGCGTCGGCGGGCAGAAGGCCCGCGTCCCGCACCTCCTGCCAGAAGGCGGCGGGCACGGGCGCCGTGAACTGCTCGGCGCAGTCGCGGACTTCGTGCGGCGACTTCGCTCCCACGAGGACGCCCGCGACGGCCGGATGGGCGGCGCAGAAGGCCAGGGCGGCGGCGCGCAGGGTGGTGCCGTGCCGGTCGGCCATGGCGTCGAGAGCGAGGGCGCGGTCCAGCACCTCGGGCGGTGCGGCCGTGTAGTTGAACGTCGCTCCCGGCCTCGGGTCGGCCAGCAGACCGGAGTTGAAGGCACCCCCGACGACGACCGAGGTCCCGCGCTCCTGCGCGGCCGGCAGCAGTTCGGCCAGGGCGCCCTGGTCGAGGAGGGTGTAGCGCCCGGCGCAGAGCACCACGTCGACGTCGGTGTCGAGGATGAAGCGGGTGAGCATCTCGGCCTGGTTCATGCCCGCGCCGATCGCGCTCACCACGCCCTCCGCGCGGAGTTTCTCCAGCGCCGGATAGCCCTCCCGGAAGGCCTGTTCGGCGTGGTCGTCCGGGTCGTGGAGGTAGACGACGTCCACCCGGTCGAGGCCGAGCCGTTCCAGGCTGGCCTCCAGGCTGCGGCGTACGCCGTCCGCGCTGAAGTCCCAAACGCGGCGGTGTGTGGCGGGCACGGCGAAGCCGTTGGCGAGGTCGTTGGCGAGGTCGTCGCCGCCCGCGTCGCTGGGCTCCAGACGGCGGCCCACCTTGGTAGAGATGGTGTACGCCGACCGGGGGCGCTCGCTCAGGGCCGCCCCCAGGCGGCGTTCGGAGAGGCCGATGCCGTAGTGGGGCGCGGTGTCGAAGTACCGGACGCCCGCGTCCCAGGCGGCGACCACGGTCTCGTACGCCTGCTCGTCCGGGACCTCCGTGAAGAGGTTGCCGATGCCGGCCGCGCCGAGGGCGAGGGTGGTGATCTCGACGCCGCTGCGGCCGAGCCTGTTCACGGGCTCGCCCACCGGCCCGCTCACTGGCCCGCCGGACGCAGTCGCAGCCCCTGCATACCGCCGTCCACGGCGAGCGCGGTGCCGGTGGTGGCGCCGGACAGCGGGCTCGCCAAGTAGGCGACGGCGCCCGCGACTTCGGACGCGGAGACGAGGCGGCCGGTGGGCTGGCGGGCCTCCAGAGCGGCCCGTTCGGCGGCGGGGTCCGTCGCGGCGTCGAGGAGGCGGCCGACCCACGGGGTGTCGACGGTCCCGGGGTTCACGCAGTTGACGCGGATGCCCTCGCGGACGTGGTCGGCGGCCATGGCGAGGGTCAGCGACAGGACGGCGCCCTTGGACGCGGAGTACAGGGCGCGCTGCGGGAGGCCCGCGGTGGCCGCGATGGAGCAGGTGTTCACGATGGCCGCGTGCGAGGACTTCCGCAGGTGCGGCAGGGCCGCCCGGGCCGTACGGACCATGCCGAGGACGTTGACGTCCAGCACGCGGTGCCAGACCTCGTCGTCGTTGTCCTCGACGGTGCCCTGGGCGCCGATGCCCGCGTTGTTGATCAGCACGTCGAGGCCGCCCAGGTCGGCGACCGCGGCGGCGACGGCCCGGCGTACGGAGTCGTCGTCGGTGACGTCCGCCTGATAGCCGAGCAGGGGCTTCTCCACGCTCGTGGGGTCCAGGTCGAGCACGGCGACCTGGGCGCCGCGGAAGGCGAGGAGCTCCGCGGTGGCCCGGCCGATGCCGGAGGCGCCGCCCGTCACCAGGGCCTTGAGGCCCTCGAAGTCGCTCATGCCGCCTGCTCCTTCTGCCGGTCGAGGTCGGCGGCCCAGAAGGTGCCGCCGGGGAACGTGAACTCCGCGATGGACTCCGGCCGCATGGTCGCCGAGAAGCCCGGTGAGGTGGGTGCCATGTAGTGACCCTCTCTGATCACCACCGGGTCGAGGAAGTGGGCGTGCAGATGATCGACGTATTCGATCACCCGGTCCTCGGTCGTGCCGGACAGTGCCACGTAGTCGAACATCGAGAGGTGCTGGACCAGTTCGCACAGGCCGACGCCGCCGGCGTGCGGGCAGACCGGGACGCCGAACTTGGCCGCGAGGAGCAGGATCGCGAGGTTCTCGTTGACGCCGCCGACACGGGCCGCGTCGATCTGCAGGACGTCGATGGCACCCGCCTGGAGAAGCTGCTTGAAGATGATCCGGTTCTGTACGTGCTCGCCGGTGGCGACCTTGACCGGGGCGATCGCCTTGCGGATCGTGGCGTGGCCGAGGACGTCGTCGGGGCTGGTGGGCTCCTCGATCCAGTACGGGTCGAACTCGGCGAGTGCCCTGGTCCACTCGATGGCCTCGTCGACGTTCCAGCGCTGGTTGGCGTCGATGGCGACGCGGATGTCGGGCCCGACCACGGAACGGGCCACCCGGCAGCGGCGTACGTCGTCGGCGAGGTCCGCGCCGACCTTCAGCTTGATCTGGGTGAAGCCGTCGGCGACGGCCTGGCGGGCCAGCCGGGTCAGCTTCTCGTCCGAGTAGCCCAGCCAGCCGGGCGAGGTGGTGTAGCCGGGGAAGCCGCGCTCCTTGAGCAGCGCGACGCGTTCCGTCGCGCCCTCCCGGCCCCGGGTCAACAGGCTCAGGGCCTCCTCGGGCGTGAGGACGTCCGCGATGTAGCGGAAGTCCACCTGGGACACGAGCCATTCGGGCGTGGCGTCAGCGAGCAACTGCCAGAGCGGCTTCTCGGCGTGCTTGGCGGCCAGGTCCCAGACGGCGTTGACGACGGCGCCGATCGCCATGTGCATCACGCCCTTCTCGGGCCCGAGCCACCGCAGTTGGCTGTCCCCGATCAGGTCCCGGCTCAACGCGCCCGGATCCGCGCACAGTTCGTCCACCGGCCGGCCCAGGATGTGCGGGCGCAGCGCCTCGATCGCGGCGACCTGGACATCATTGCCCCGCCCGATGGTGAAGGTGAATCCGTGTCCCTCCAGGCCGTCGGCCGTGTCGTCGCTGCCTGTGCGCAGCACGACGTACGCGGCCGAGTAGTCGGGGTCCGGGTTCATCGCGTCGGAGCCGTCGAGCTCGCGCGAGGTGGGGAAACGGATGTCGTAGGTGTCGACCGCGGTGATGCGAGCGGCAGATGAGGACACGGAGGTGCCTTTCGGTCAGGGACAGGCGCCCTTCAGGGGCGCGAGGAACTGCGCGACCAGCCACGACGGACCCGCGGCTGCACACGACACCTAGTCCTGCGCACGGCCGGTGGTCACGCGGGCGATCATCAGGGCAACAAGGATGATTCCCCCATAAATGGCTTGGATCCAGAAGGACGGCACCTGCGCAAGGGTGAGCAGGTTCTGCACAACCCCAAGAAGGAGGACGCCCGTCAGGGCGCCGAACATCGTGCCCTTGCCCCCGTCGAGGCTGATGCCGCCGATGACCGCGGCCGCGAACACCGTGAAGATCATGTTCTGGCCCTGGTTGGCGTTGATCGCGCCGACGTAGCCGGTCTGCATGAGACCGCCGACCGCGGCGAGCGTCCCGGCCACGACGAACACGCCGAGCATCACGCGCTCGACCCGGATGCCGGCCGCGCGGGCCGCGTCCGCGTTGCCGCCGATCGCGTACAGGGCACGCCCCAGGCGGTGGTACTTGAGGAAGAACCCGGCGACGCCGAACGACGCCGCCGCCAGCCACACCGAGATGGGCACGGTCAGGAAGGTGGTGGTGGCGAGCGTGTAGAAGGCGTCGGGCATGCCGAAGAGCGTCTTGCCCTCGGTCGCGCCGACCAGCAGACCGCGCAGGATGATCAGCATCGCCAGCGTCACGATGAACGCGTTGAGCTTGAGCTTCACCACGAGGATGCCGTTGAAGCCGCCGATGATCGCGCCCACCACGAGGATCGCGAGCAGGGCGACTCCGGCGGGCAGTTCCGTGCCCCAGCCCGACTGTGCGGCGGGCAGCAGCAACAGCGCGCCGACGGCGGGCGCGATGCCGACGACCGACTCAAGCGACAGGTCGAACTTGCCGGTGATGAGCACGAGCGACTCGGCGAGGACCACCATCGCGAGGGCTGCCGAGGCCCCAAGGATGGAGATCAGGTTCTGCTCGGTGAGGAAGGCGTCGTTGACGAACGCACCGAGGACGAGCAGCAGCAACAGGGCCGGTACGAGGGCGAGTTCGCGTGCCCTGCGCAGGAGTACGGCCTTGGCGTCGGCCTTGCTCTTGAGTGGCCGTAGGGGGGTGGAGGCCGAGGCCGACGGGGCCTTCGTGTCAGCCATGGTGGTCCACTCCTTCGATGGAGGCGATCAGCTCGTGGTCGCGCCAGCCCGCCGGGTGCTCGGCGACGACGCGGCCGTGGAAGAGGACGAGGACGCGGTCGCAGCGGCGCAGGTCGTCGAGTTCGTCGGAGACGACGAGCACGGCGGTGCCGTCGTCCCGGGCCGAGTCCATGCGGGAGAGCAGGGACTCCTTGGACTTCACGTCGACGCCCGCGGTGGGGTTGATCAGGACCAGCAACCGTGGGTCGGAGGCGAGGGCCCGGGCCATGACGACCTTCTGCGCGTTGCCGCCGGAGAGGTCGGACACGGGCTGGTCTGGTCCCGCGGTGTGGATGTCGAGCCGCTCGATCAGCTCGTCGGCGAAGCCCCGTTTGCGGTCGGTGCCGACGAACCCGTACCGGCCGAGGCGGTCCAGGACGCTCATGGTGGCGTTGTCGCCGACGGTCATGCCGAAGACAAGTCCCTGCCCGTGCCGGTCGCGCGGGACACAGCCGACCCCCGCGCGCAGAGCGGCTGTCACATCGCCGAACGGCAGCCGCCTGCCCTCCAGTTGGGCGGTTCCGCCGGTCGGCGTGTGCAGTCCCGCGAAGGACTCGGCCAGCTCGATCTTGCCGCTGCCGCTCGATCCGGCGAGACCGACGACCTCACCACCACGGACGGTGAGGTCGATGCTCTCGTACGACTCCGACGTGAGCCCGTGTGCTTCGAGGACGACGGGCGCGCCGGCGTCCACGTCGCCACGGGATGCCTTCTCCTCCACGGCGGCGATGGACTCCCCCGCCATGGCCTCGACCAGGGCCGCCCGCGGCAGCTCGGCCACCGGGGCCGTGGTGATCCAGCGGGCGTCGCGCAGGACCGTCACGGTCTGGCACACCTCGTACACCTCCTGGAGGTGGTGCGAGATGAACAGGAACGTGACGCCGGATTCCTGGAGCGCGCGCATGCGGGTGAAGAGGCGCTCGATCTCCCGGTTGTCGAGCTGGGCGGTCGGTTCGTCGAGGACGATGAACCGGGCGCCGAAGCTCAACGCCCGGGCGATCTCCACCATTTGGCGGTCCTCGACCTTGAGGTCGGCGGTCCGCGCGTCCGGGTCGACGTGGACGTCCCAGGTGTCGAGGACCTCCGCGGCCTCGGTCTTCAGCCTGCGCCAGCTGATGAAGCCGCCGCGGCCCTGCGGCTGCCGGTTGATGAAGAGGTTCTCGGCGACCGTCAGCTCGGGGACGACGGTGGGCTTCTGGTAGACGCAGGCCACCTTGCGCCGCCAGGCGTCCCGGTCGGTGAGGGCGGGCGCGGGCTCGCCGTCGAAGCTGACCGTGCCCTCGTCGGGGGCCTGGAGGCCGGTGAGTACGGTGACGAGGGTGGACTTGCCCGCGCCGTTGCGCCCGACGAGGGCATGGGACTCGCCCGCGTGCACGGTCAGCTGTCCGTCGGCGAGGGCGACCGTGGGGCCGTACCGCTTGGCTATGCCCCGCGCCTCAACGAGTGGTGTGCTCATTTGACCGTGTTGCCCCACAGCTCGGGGTCGTCGACGTTCTCCTTGGTCACCAGCGGCGCCGGCAGCTGGTCCTCGAGGATGCCGCTGGGCAGCTTGACGATCTCGGAGTCGTGGTCGGTCGGACCCGGCTTGAAGGTCTTCCCCTCCATCGCCGCCTTGATGTAGTACATGCCGTACTTGGCGTAGAGGTCGGCCGGCTGCGAGACGGTGGCGTCGATCTGGCCCTTGCGGATGGCGTCGTACTCCTGCGGGATGCCGTCGTTCGAGACGATCGCGATGTGGCCCTTCTGGCCGACCGGCTTCAGCAGCCCCTTGGACTTCAGGGTCTGCAGCGTGGGCGCGAGGTAGACGCCGCCCGCCTGCATGTAGATGCCCTTGATGTCCGGGTTGGCGTTGAGGAGCGTGTCCAGCTTGGAGGCCGCCGTGTCGGACTCCCACTTCGCGGGGATCTCCAGGACCTTCAGCTTCGGGAACTTCTCCTTCACGCAGGCCCGGAAGGCCTCGGAGCGGTCCCGGCCGTTGACCGAGGCCAGGTCGCCCATGATCTGCACGACCTTGCCGGAGGGGATCTGCTTGCCGAGGTACTCGCAGGCCTTCTCCCCGTACGCGACGTTGTTGGCGCGTACGACCATCGCGACCTTGCCCTTCTCGGGCGCCACGTCCACGGCGACCACGGGCACGCCCTTGCGCTCGGCCTGGTCGAGCCCGGCGGAGATCGCGGCGCTGTCCAGGGGGGCCACGACGAGGCCCTTCACACCCTGGTTGAGCTGGTTGTTGATGTCCGTGATCTGCTGCGACGGGTCACTGTTGGAGTTCACGGTCTTGAGGGCGTCGACGTCCTCGGTCTTCGCCATCTTGGGCACGTAGTCGTTGTACGACTGCCAGAACGGCGAGGTCAGCAGGGGCAGGATCACGCCGACCTTGCCGCTGCCGTCGCCTCCGCCGTCGCCCTTGGAGGCGACGTTGTCCTTGGTGCTGCCGCATGCCGCGAGTACGAGCGTGGCGCAGGCGGCAACGGCCGCCGCACGTATCGCCCGTGAGGTGTTTCGACCGTTCCGGTACCGCACTGTTCTGCCGGCCATCTATCGGCTCCTCGTTGAGCGTGATCGAGCAGGTGCCACGCATATTTATCAGACCACTTCCCCCTGACAACACCCCTGGACCGCATTTTTCCCTGGTTTTCATACGTAGTGGTCCGACCACCTGAGTGGTTAGACTGCGGCGCACCCGGCAACAGGAGGACATGGCGTGGACGAGAGCCTGCCCCAGGGGACGACGACGGCCCCGCAGAAGGGGACCGTGACGCAGCGCGCCATCGACCAGATCAAGGCGATGATCGGCGAGGGCCGTCTGGAGCCGGGCGCGCGGCTGCCCACCGAGCGGGATCTGGCGTCACAGCTGGGCATCTCGCGCAGCTCGATGCGCGAGGCGATCCGGGCCCTCACGGTCCTGGGCGTCCTGGAGGCCCGGCACGGGTCCGGGATCTACGTCACGCAGTTGGAGGCCGGGGACCTGCTGGAGACCTTCGGCGTGGTCGCGGACCTCTCCCGGGGGCCGGGGCTGGTCGAACTCCTCGAGGTGCGGCGCATCCTGGAGTCGACGGCGACGGCGCTCGCGGCCGCACGGATCACCGCCGACCAACTGGCCGAGGTCGAGAAGCACTTGACGGCCATGAACGCGACGGACGACCCGGAGGAGATCCTCTCCCACGACCTGGCGTTCCACCGCGCCATCGGGGTCGCCGCGGGCAACGACACGATGGCGGCCATCCTGGAGGGGCTCTCCTCGCGCACGTTTCGCGCCCGGGTCTGGCGCGGTTATCAGGAGGAGGGGGCGTTCGAGCGCACGCGGCGGGAGCATGCGGCTATCCATCGTGCGCTGGTCGCCCGCGATCCTGAGGCCGCGCGGGCCGCTGCGGCGGCGCATGTGGGTGAGGTTGAGCAATGGCTTCGGACCCAGCTCCAGCCTTGAGGGCTGGAACCGGGTCCGAAGTCGGGTCGGGGGCATCTGCGGGCCGGTGGGGGCTTGTCGCGCAGTTCCCCGCGCCCCTGAAAGACGGGGCTGCGCCCCTGTCTTTCGCCTTTAGGGGCGCGGGGAACTGCACGAGCAACCACAGCGCACCCGCAGCCCAAAAGGAACCTCAGGCCCTCTTCAGCCTCAGCGTCACCAGCTCGAACGGGCGGAGTTTCAGGGTGAGCCGGCTGCCGTCCCGCTCCGGGGCGACTGCGTCGGCCAGGGGCCGTTCCAGGAGGTCCGTGACCGTGACCGTCTCGACCTCGAAGCCCGCCGTGAGGGTGGCCCGGCTGCGGCCGCCGCGGGACTCGTGGAAGCGGACGATCACGTCGCCGCTGCCGTCGTCGGCGAGCTTCACCGCGGTGACCACGACCGCGTCCTGGGCAACGGCCACCAGGGGCGCGACCTCCGAGGCCCCGCCCACGACCTTCCGCTCGGGCAGGTTGATCCGCCAGCCCTCGCGCACCGCGTCGCCGATCGCGGCACCGGGTACCAGTGCGTGCCGGAAGCGGTGGACGCCCTGGTCGGTCTCGGGGTCGGGGAAGCGCGGGGCGCGCAGCAGAGAGACGCGGACCGTGGTGGTCGTACCACCGTCGTCGCGCACCGCACGCGTCACGTCATGGCCGTACGTGGAGTCGTTGACGACCGCGACACCCCAGCCGGGCTCCTCCATGTGGACGAACCGGTGGTTGCAGGCCTCGAACTTGGCGGACTCCCAGGACGTGTTGGTGTGCGTCGGCCGGAAGAAGTGCCCGAACTGCGTCTCGGACGCATACCGCTCGGCGTGCACGTCGAGCGGGAAGGCCAGCTTCAGGAACTTCTCCGTCTCGTGCCAGTCGACCTCGGTGTCGATGTCGAGCCGCCACTCCCCCGGCGCGAGCGACAGCACCTGAGTGACCTTCGACGCCCCGAAGGTCCGTACGATCCGGACCGAGACGCCGTCGTCACCGGGGGCGACCTCGTCGGCGTCGACCAGGTCGGTGACCGTGTTCCGGTAGAACTCGTCGACGTCCCAGGCGTCCCACATGTTGGGGAAGTCGGGGTGGATCTGGAGCAGGTTGGCCGCCTTGCCGGGCGCGAGGGTCTCGCGGTCCGCGGCGAGGTCGAACGCGGAGACCACGAGGCCGCGCTCGTCGATCTCGATCCGCAGCCGTCCGTTGTCGATCACATAGCCGCCGTCCGTGCGCGGCACGAGTGTGCACTCGCCGCCGACGGCCGGGGTCCGCGCTCCGCCGGCGGGCACCCCGTCGCGGATGTGCGGCGCCGAGTTGAAGGCGAGCGCGGTCGTGCCGTCACCGGCCAGCGCGCGCTGGGCGGAGTCGATGATGCCGTTCAGCTCCTCGGCAACGGCCTCGTACGTCCTACGGGCCTCGCGGTGCACCCAGGCGATGGACGAGCCGGGCAGGATGTCGTGGAACTGGTGGAGCAGCACCGTCTTCCAGAGGCGGTCCAACTCCTCGTACGGGTAGGTGAACTTGGTCCGGACGGCCGCGGTCGCCGCCCACAGCTCGGCCTCGCGCAGAAGGTGCTCGCTGCGTCGGTTGCCCTGCTTGGTCCTGGCCTGGCTGGTGAGCGTGGCGCGGTGCAGCTCCAGGTACAACTCGCCCACCCAGACAGGGGCGTTGGGGTACTCGGCCTCCGCCTTCTCGAAGAACTTCTCCGGGGTCTCCCAGACCACGGTGGCCGAGCCTTCGAGGTCCCGGAGCCGGGCCGCCTTGGCGACCATCTCGCGGGTCGTGCCACCACCGCCGTCGCCCCAGCCGGTCGGCGCGAGGGAGTGCCGGGCGGCGCCCTTGTCCTTGAAGTTCTTCGCCGCGTGGGCGATCTCGCTGCCCTTCATGGAGCAGTTGTACGTGTCCACGGGCGGGAAGTGCGTGAAGATCCGCGTGCCGTCGATGCCCTCCCACTGGAAGGTGTGGTGCGGGAACTTGTTGGTCTGGGACCACGAGATCTTCTGTGTGAGCAGCCACTTGGAGCCCGCCGCCTTGATGATCTGCGGCAGTCCGGCGGCGAAGCCGAAGGTGTCGGGTAGCCACGCCTCCTCGTTCTCGACGCCGAACTCGTCGAGGAAGAACCGTTTACCGTGCACGAACTGACGGGCCATCGCCTCCGAGCCCGGCATATTGGTGTCCGACTCGACCCACATTCCGCCGGCCGGCACGAACCGCCCGTCGGCGACGGCCTTCTTCACCTTCGCCCACACCTCGGGCCGGTGCTCCTTCACCCAGGCCCACTGCTGGGCCTGCGACATGGCGAAGACGAAGTCCGGCTCGTCCTCGATCAGGGCGGTCATGTTGGAGGTGGTCCTGGCGACCTTGCGTACGGTCTCGCGCAGCGGCCACAGCCATGCCGAGTCGATGTGGGCGTGGCCGACCGCGCTGATGCGGTGGGCGGAGGGGACGGCGGGCGCGGACAGCACCCCTTCGAGGTGCGTGCGGGCCGCGGCCGCCGTGCCGCCCACGTTCTGCAGGTCGACGGCGTCGAGGGACTTCTCCACGGCCCGGAGGATGTCCCAGCGGCGGGCGGACTCCACCGGCAGCTCGGCCATCAGCTCGCCGAGCACCTCCAGGTCGATGACCAGCTGCCACACCGTCTCGTCGAGGACGGCGAGGTCCATGCGCTCCAGCTTGTACTGCGGTTCGCTGCCGGCCGTCTCCTTGTCGCCCAACTGCGTGGGCCGGAAGGGGTGGTAGTCGAGGATGACGGGGTTGGACGCGGCCTCGACGTGCAGCCGCACCTCCTCGCCACCCTCGACGGGGGCGCCGATCCGCACCCACTGGTTGCGCGGGTTCAGGCCCTTCACCGGTGTGCCGTCGGGCCGGTAGACGAGGCCCTCGCACTGGAAGCCCGGCATGTTCTCGTCGAAGCCGAGGTCGAGGATCGCCTCGACGGTCCTGCCGGCCCACTCCTGGGGCACGGTCCCGGTCACCCGGAACCAGCTCGTGCCCCACGGAGCACCCCACCGCGCGCCCGCCTCGATCGGTTCGACCGGGGCGGACAGCCCTTCGTCGACCGGCACGGGCTCGCCGGGCGCGTGCCACACCGCCACTTCCAGTGGTACCGACTCGGGGTACACGGCGGGTCGTATGCGCTCGTCGAGCACACGCTTGAGGCGGGCTTCGACCAGGCTGCGGTCGTCATGCATGTGAGGTGCTCCGTAACTCCGTTGTGCGGGTTGCTGCTCGGTGTCGGTGGTCAACACCGGCTTTCGATGGTGACCACCTGGTCGGCGGTCACCAGGTGTGTGTGACGGTAGCGGGGGCCGACGCGGTGTAAAGCTCCCCCACGGCCCGCAGTTCGAACCTCGCCGTGGACTCACCGCCCTCGGGTGTCAATCCGCCGACGAAGAAGGCCCGCTGGGCGGTGCCGCCGAGGAAGCGCCGGGTGCCGTCGGGCAGGACCCGGTGCAGCGTGTAGTGGCGTACGTCACCGGGGACGGCCCGCCACGCGAAGCGCAGGTCGCCTCCCGAGGCGCCGGTGATGCTCAGGTCGGCCGGGACGGACGGGCTCTGGGCGGCCTGGTTCCGTACGGCTATTCCGCCGAGCCGCCACTTCACGGCGCCGCCGGACCCGGTGAGCCGGACCCCGAGGCCGTGCACAGTGCCGCCGGCCGGCAGACCGGTCAGCCGTACGGTCGAGGTCCCCCAGCCGCTGCCTACGGTGACCGGGAAGTACGTGTACGCGTACGGCTGGCCCGCGCCCGACGGTTCGGCGGTGGCGACGGCCAGCTCGACCGTCGCACTCCCCGAGTCGAGGCGGTGGGTCAGTTCGACGACCGTGTCCTCGCCGATCGGGAGCCTGGTCGCGTACAGGTCGAGGGTGGCGGGCGCGTCGAGGGCGCCGGTGACCAGGACGCTGCTGCCCCCGCTCCAGGCGTCGGCGAAGTCGAAGGTGACGGCGGGGCGCGCGCCCGTCGTGCGCACGACCCAGCGCCGGGACGGCAGCCGGTCCTGGAGGCCGAGGTGGTTCCAGGCGGCGGTCGAGGTGACCTGGCCGTCCTCGTACCAGCGCAGTCCGTGCCCGGTGTTGAAGGTGCTCGCGAAGGGGACCGAGGTCACCGTCGAGCGGTCGGCGACGGACACGGCGGGGGCCCGCCAGGTGTCGGTGGCGTCGGGCTTCGCCGGATCGAGCGAGCGTCCGGTCCAGAAGCGGTCGTCGGCGGCGTGGAAGTCGCCCGGGGTGCGCCCGGCGGGCAGGTGGTTGCGGGTCCACTCGGGCCGGTAGAAGCCCACCGAGACGACGTGCGCCGAGCCGCTGGGCACCATGGCGTCCCAGTTCACGGAGCGGTTCCAGCCGTTGGCCTCCACATCGACACCCGCCCACAACTCGTAGCGGCTGCGGCCGAGTTGCTGGGCCGTCGTGCCCGAGGAGGCAAGGCTGCTCGACGACCAGCGGAAGTCGACGAACATGGAGTCGGCGGCCTGGAAGAACACCCTGTTCTGGTTGTTGAGCGCGCCCTGCCAGCTCACCGAGCCGCTCACGGTCATGGAGTCGTACCAGGTGACGCGCAGCCCCTTCGCCGCGCTGAGCGTCTTCAGCTCGGTGAGGAAGCCGAGCATGTCGGTGGCGAGGGCGGCGTTCCCGCCGCTGGTCTCGGCGTTGACGAACCAGCCGTCGAACCCGTACGCCTCGGCGACCGCGACGAGCTGGGCGGCGAGCGGATAGTGCCCGGCCGCGTCCTTCTGCACCAGGTCCCGGGTCCACTGCAGCTGTCCGCCGTACGCGACGGGCGGCAGGAAGATGTTGCCGAGGACGGGCACGCCGTGCCGGTGGGCGGCGTCCACGATCGGCGCGTTCGGGGCCAGGATCAGGCCCTCGCCGGAGGAGCCGCCCCAGAAGACCAGCTCGTCGACGTACGACCAGTGGGTGAGGGCGTAGTAGTCGGCGTTGGCCGCGCCCTGCGAGGGGTTGCTCGCGGTCGGGCCGAAGGAGACCAGGGACTGGATACGGGCCTGGCCCGAGCGGGCCGTCGTGTTCGCCGGTGTCGGGGTGAAGCGGTCGGCGAGCGGCACGGACGCCGCGTTGAACGCCAGGTCGGTGTCGTCGGCGGCGCGCCAGGCCTTCAGGCTGCGCCAGGTGATGCCCGCGCCCGGGGAGCCCGAGGGGAACGAGTCCGGGTACCAGTAGGACGCGTACGGCTGGAGTGCCGCGGCGGCCTTCGGCCCGGCGGTGGCGGGTGCGGCCGGGAGCAGGGCTGCCGCGGCTCCGGTGCCGGCGGCGAGCAGGACGGTGCGTCTGGTGGGGTTCACGAGCAAGTGCCTCCTTGTGGGAGTTCTTGTGGGGGACTACGGAACCTGATCGGGAGTGACGATTTCGGTGATGCCGCGGGCGGCGAGGTGTTCCTCGTCGTCCGCGCGTGAGGCGAGCACGGTGGCAGGGCGGGCGCCGTCGGCGGTGAGCCGGAAGAACGCCTCGAAGACGGGTCCGCCGGGCGCGCAGAGCGAGCGGTCGGCGGGGCTGTCGGGGACTACGAGCGCGGTGGTGCGGGTCTTGGGGGCGTACGTGTGCTCGCGCGCCGAGCCGGCCATGCGCGCGAGCGCCCGTGCACTGTCCTTGGGGCGGCGGTCGTTGGTCAACAGGCCCAGCCCGTATTCGAGTTCGGGGAAGTCGGCGAGGTCGCGGGACACGTCGTGGGAGCACCACCAGGTGATGCCCCACAGATCGGTGCAGTCGAGCGCGTTCGCGACGGTCGCCTCGGTGAAGGCGGCGGCGTGTTCGGCGGGGACCAGCGGTGCCGGGGCGCCGACCTCCTGGAGCCAGACCGGGCGGGACGGGTCGTCGGCCCAGGCCTTGGACAGCTCGATCAGATAGGCGGCGTGGTGTTCGGTCGCGACTCCGGTACGTCCGTGCCGCTGGGCCGTGCCGTTGAAGACCCACGAGTGCACGGCGGTCACCGCGCCGCGCCGGGCGGCCTGGGCCGGGGTGAACGGCATGTCGTCCTGGTACCAGGCCGCGTCGTACTCCGCGTGCAGATGCAGCTTGCCCGGCGCGCCCTTCTCGCAGGCGGTGAGCATCCGCTCCAGCCAGGCGTCGATCTGGGCCGGCTCCGCGCGGTCGGGGTCCGGATGGGGGCCCGCCGAGAACTGGTTGACCTCGTTGCCGACCGTCATACCGATGAAGTTGGGCCGGTCCGCGAGCGCCGCCGCGAGGGTCCGCAGGTACTCCGCCTGCCCCTCGACCACCTCGGGGTCGGTGAAGAGACTGCGCCGGTGCCAGGTCTGCGTCCACGAGGGCAGGAAGTCGAAGCTGGACAAGTGCCCTTGCAGACCGTCGACGTTGACGTCGAGTCCGCGCTCGGCGGCCGCGTCCGCGAGGTCGACGAGCTGCTCGACGGCCCGCGGACGGATCAGCGAACGGTTCGGCTGGAAGTAGGGCCAGATCGGGAAGACCCGGATGTGGTCCAGGCCGAGTGCGGCGATGGAGTCGAGGTCGGCCCGTACGGAGTCGAGGTCGAAGTCCAGCCAGTGGTGGAACCACCCTTCACTCGGGGTGTAGTTGACGCCGAAGCGCACGACAGAAGGCGGCATGCAGGAGTCCTGGTTCTGGGGTGCGTACGTGGGGGTGTGGGGGACTTGCGGGCGGCTCAGCCCGGGGTCGGTGTGGACGGCTGAGCCCGTGGTGTGGGCGGGCGAGCCGGTGGTTGCCGGGGGGGCTCAGCCCTTGACCGCGCCCTCGCCGACCCCGCGGAAGAAGTACCGCTGGAGGCAGGCGAAGAGGGCGATCAGCGGTGCCACTGCGATGATCGTGCCCGCGGCGACGAGCCGTTCGTCGTTGGCGAAGGTGCCGTGCAGATAGTTGAGGCCGATGGTCAGGGTGAACTTGTCCGGGTCGCTGAGCACGATGAGCGGCCACAGGAAGTCGTCCCAGGCGCCCATGAAGGCGAAGATCGCGACGACGGCGAGGGTGCCCTTCACCGAGGGCAGGGCGATCCGCAGGAACCGCTGCCAGACGTTCGCCCCGTCCACGTAGGCCGCCTCCTCGATCTCGTAGGGGAGGTTGAGGAAGGCGTTGCGCATCAGCAGGACGTTCATCGCGCCGATGCAGCCGGGCAGGACGACCCCGATGAGGGTGTTGTTCAGACCGAGCTCACGCATCGTCGTGAACTGGGCGATGATGATGCCCTCCACGGGCACCAGCATCGCGAGGATGAACACGAGCGTGGTCACCTTGCGTCCGCGGTAGCGCAGTCGGGCGAGCGCGTAACCCGCGAGTGCCGAACCGACGCAGTTCGTCACGACGTTGGCGGTGGCGACCTTCAGCGAGTTGAACGCGTAGTCCCATACGGGGATGGTCTCGGCGACCCGCTCGTAGTTGTGCAGGGTCGGTTCGCTCGGCAGGAACTTGGGCGGCGAGCTGAAGATGTCCTCGGTCGGGCCCTTCAGCGAGGTGGACAGCTGCCACACGAACGGCCCGACGGTGAGCGCGAGGACGGCGATCAACAGCAGGTAGCGCAGGGCGAGTTCCCACACCCGGACGCTTCGGCCGTGCTCGTCGGTGACGCGCTTGCGGCGGGGCGCCGCCTCCACGGCGGCCGGTTCCTCGCGCACCTTCTCGGCGATGCTCACGCGTCCTCCTTCCGGTCGGCGCGCAGCACGAGCAGCATCAGCGCGACGGTGACGACGAAGACGACGACCGAGATGGCGGAGGCATAGCCGACCCGGCCGGTCAGGCCGGTGCCGGTGCGCTGCACGAGCATCACGAGCGTGGTGTCCTCGCCCGCGGGCCCGCCGTCCGGGCCGGCCATCAGGTAGACCTCGGAGAACACCTTGAAGGCGGCGACCGAGGAGAGCGCGCCGACCAGCACCATGGTGGAGCGGACGGCGGGCACGGTGACCGTGAGGAAGCGGCGGATCGCGCCCGCGCCGTCCACCGACGCGGCCTCGTGCAGCTCGCGCGGCACGTTGGCGAGCGCGGCCAGATAAATGATCATGTAGTAGCCGAGCCCCTTCCAGACCGTGACGGCCATGGCGCTCAGCAGGAGCAGCCACTGGTCGCTGAGGAAGCCGATCCTGCCGACGCCGATCGTCTCCAACAGCGAGTTCACCAGGCCGCGTTCGTCGAGCAGCCACACCCAGATGAGTCCCACCACGACGATGGACGCGACGACCGGGGTGTAGAAGGCCGACCGGAAGAAGGCGATGCCGGGGATGTTCTTCTGGACCAGGAGCGCGAGCAGCAGGGGCAGCAGGACGAGCGCGGGGACCACCCCGAGGACGTACAGCGTGCTGTTGCGCAGGCCGATCCAGAACATCTCGTCGTGCAGCAGCTCCCGGAAGTTGGCCAGGCCCACGAACTCGCCGGGGATAAGGGTCCGGCGGTCGGTGAAGGCGTTGACCAGCGTCGAGACGAAGGGGTACAGGATGAAGATGCCGACGACCAGCAGCCCCGGGGCGGCGAACAGCCAGGGACTGGTGGGCAGTTGGCGCCGCACCCGTACGGCCCCGGAAGAAGCGGCACGGGGAGCGGCGGTGCCGGAGGAAGCGGTACTGGAAGAACTCGCCATGTCGGTCAACCCTGCTGCTGGAGCAGCCGGTCGCACGCCTTGACAGCGTTGTCGAGCGCTTCCTCGGGGCTCACCTTGCCCTGCAGCGCCTTGGCGACGGAGTTCCGCAGCTCGGTCTTCATCTGCTCGCTGAACAGAACCGGCGTGTAGTTGACCGCGTTCTTCAGGGACTTGGCGGCGGCGATCCGGACGCGGGTCTCGTCCGTGCCGTCCTCCTTCGTGAAGTACGGGTCGTCCAGCGAACCGGCGGTGCTCGGGAAGATCGCGACCTTCTTGGCGAACGACATCTGGTTCTGCGCGTCGGTGACGTAGTGCGCGAAGGCGACCGCGGCGGGGGTCCGCTTGGTCTGGGCGTTGACCATCACACCCATCACGTACATGTTGACCTTGCCGGTGCTGGTGATCTGGTCGGTGATGCCGATGTTCTTGTAGAGGTTCGGCGCCTGCTTCTTGAAGTTGCCGAGGTCCAGGGCGCTGCCCGGGTTCATGGCGACGGCCCCGGTCAGGAACTTCTTGCCGGACGACTCGGGGGTCGCGGTCAGCGCCTGCGAGTCGAGCGCCTTGGCGTCGTACAACTCCTTGTACTTGGTGAGGAGTTCCACCCCCTTGGCGTCGTTGAACGCGAAGGCGGTGCCCTCCTTGTTCATCAGCTCGACGCCGTAGCGGCCGAAGTCCTCGATGGTGGGCACGTTCGCGAGGGTGGCGACCTTGCCGTCGCTCTTGTCCGCCAGCTCCAGTGCGTCGTCGAACAGTTCGTCGTACGTCTTCGGAGGCTTCGAGGCGTCCAGGCCGGCCTCCTTGAACAGCGACTTGTTGTAGAAGAGCGGGCCGGTGTTCAGATACCAGGGGAAGGCGTACGTGCCCTCCATGCCCGGTATCTCGTGGCTCGCCCAGGCGCCCGGCAGGTACTCCTTCTTGTACTTCGCGGCGGACTTGTCGAGGTCGAGCGCGAGGCCCGCCTTGGCGAGCGGGGCGACCAGGTCCGGCGAGACGTTCACGACGTCGGGCAGGGTGCCGCCGGCCGCGTCCGCGCTGATCTTGTCGGCGTAACCCTCGGCGGGTTGGTCGACCCACTTCACCTTCGTGCCGGGGTACTTCTTCTCGAAGTCGGCGATCAGGCCCTCGAAGTACGGCTTGAAGTTGGCCCTCAGGTTCCAGGTCTGGAAGGTGATGTCGCCCTCGACCTTGCCGGAGGCGTCCGTGGAACCGCCCTCGTCACCTCCCGAGCCGCAGGCGCTGAGCGGCAGGGCTAGGGCGACGACAGCGGCGGCGAGTGCTCTGCGAGGCATGCGCACGGTGACTGGGCTCCTTTGCGACGGAGTGGGTCGGAGGTGACGGGCAGACCTTGCATCCATCGCGGTGGGGAAGTCAATGGATTCCACCTTGCTAAATTCATTAGCTGGAGATAAGACCAGGTCATGAGCTTGCGGGTCGCCTCTTGCAACCGATCACTAATGCGCTTTAGAGTGACCTGACTCAAGCGCATTAGTGCGGAGCTCCATTGAGCAGGGCTTCATTGAGCAGGGCTTCATGAAATGGGGAGCAAGGTTGCCAGCCAAGCGGTCTCCCGCGCGCCGGCCGACGATGAAGGACATCGCGCAGCGTGCCGGGGTCTCCGAGAGCGCGGTCTCCTTCGCGCTCAACGACCGGCCGGGGGTCTCCGAGATCACCCGGGACCGGGTGCGCCGGGTCGCCGAGCAACTGGGCTGGCGGCCCAGCACGGCGGCGCGCCAACTGTCCGGCGAGGGCGCGGCGACGGTCGGCCTCGTCCTGGCCAGGCCCGCGGACACCCTGGGCGTGGACTCGTTCTTCCTGCAGCTCATCTCCGGCATCCAGGAGGTCCTGGCGGAGCGTCATCTCGGCCTGCTCTTCCAGGTGGTCGAGGACGTCGACGACGAGTGCGCGGTGTACCGGCGCTGGTGGGCGGAGCACCGCGTGGACGGGGTGCTGGTCGTCGACCCGCGGACGGACGACGCACGCCCGGACCTGCTGGACGAGCTGGGACTGCCCGCGGTGGTCATCGGCGGGGCGCCGGACGCGCGGCACCCGGGTCTGTCCACCGTCTGGGCGGACGACGCGGGCGCGATGGCCGCCGTCGTGGACGAGCTGTCCGCGCTGGGGCACCGCCGGATCGTGCACATCGCGGGCCTGCCGGGCCTCGCGCACACCGAGCGCCGCATCCGTACGCTGCGCGCCGAGGCCGATCGGCGCGGGCTCGCGGAGGTGCGCTCGGTGACCACGGACTACTCGGACGCGGAGGGGGCCGCCGTCACGCGCCGGGTCCTGCAAGGCGGGGTTCTTGAGGGCGAGGTTCTGGCGGGCGGCATTGTGGAGGGCGGTTCGCGGCCGACCGCGCTGATCTACGACAACGACGTGATGGCCGTCGCCGGAGTCGCCGCGGCGACGGAGCTGGGCTTCTCGGTGCCGGGCGACGTCTCGGTCGTCGCCTGGGAGGACTCGGCGCTGTGCCGCATGGTCAAGCCGTGGCTGTCGGCGCTGTCCCGCGACACGGTGGAGTTCGGGCGCACCGCCGCGAAGGAGTTGACGTCACTGCTGGACGGGGGGCCTGCGCGGGCGGTGCGGGTGCCTGTGCCGCGGTTGATCTCTCGGGAGAGTACGGGGCCCTGCGGGGCTTGAGCGGCAAGGTTGGGGGCGGTGGTGTTTCGTCTGCGGGACAGTGGGGGCTGGTCGCGCAGTTCCCCGCGCCCCTGAAAGGGCGCGCCCTGCTGAACGAGCGCGCCCTCACCTGTGGGAATCAGATTCGCGAGCGGTATAGGGCGAACTGGGCCAGGACCGGTGGTCGGCGTGACTGGGTTACTCGTACCCGCCAGTGCCTTGCCCGTACGGGGGTCGGCAGGAGCAGGATGCGGCTCGCGCCGAGTGTGCCCGCTTCGGCGACTCGCGTCCAGGCGCCGCCGGACTGGGTCTCGACCACGAAGCCCTCCACCTGTTGCCCGTGCCGGATGTCCTCGGCGAGGCGGATGCGGTTCACCTCGCGGGCTCGGCCGAGGTCGACCGTGATTGTGCCCGGGGACGTGGTGACCCGGGCGCCGTGGGCCAGGTCCTCCGGCAGTTCGCGGTCGATTCGTTCGCGGAACTCCCGTAGGCGGGTGACGTCGGCGGCCGGGAGGAGGCCTTGCTTGTCCGGCGGGATGTTGAGCAGGAGTACCGAGTTGCGGCCCACCGAGCCGAAGTAGATGTCCGTCAACTGCTGCACGGACTTGGGCTGTTGGTCGGCGTGGTAGAACCAGCCGTCCCTGATGGAGACGTCGGCCTCGGCCGGCCACCACTGCAGGTAGTCGGCCACGGGCTGGGCGGCGACCAGGGCGTCCCGGCCTCCCATGTCGGGCGCTTCGTACGAGAGCGCGAAGTCCATGCGCCCGTTGTCCTTCTCCTGGACGGGGACGACACTCCACTCGTTCTCGCGGGCGAACCCGCCCTCGTTGCCGACCCAGCGCACGTCGGGTCCCGACACGGCGACCGTGGCGTCCGGCACGAGCGTCCGGATCAGCGTGTACCAGCTGTCCCAGTCGTACTTCTCGACCTTGTCCGGGGGGATGCGGCCCTGGGCACCGTCGAACCAGACCTCGTCGACGGGCCCGTACTCGGTGAGGACCTCGTAGAGCTGGTCGAGCATATGGGCGCCGTAGTCGGTGGCCGGGAGCGTGAAGGTGGGCCCGTCCGGGCGGTCGTCCCCCGGGACGCGGGTGGGGATGGTGCGCTCGGAGCGGGCGCTGCCGTTGGCGTACACGCCGTGCAGGTACTGGTTCTCGTCGGCCGGTGAGATGTAGACGCCGACCTTGAGGCCGTGGCGCCGCATCGAGTCGGCGAACGAGCGCAGGACGTCGCCCTGTCCGCCCTGCCAACTGCTCGACGCCACCGAGTGGTTGGTGTACCGGGACTGGTAGAGCACGAAGCCGTCGTGGTGCTTGACGGTGAGGATGGCCAGCTTGAAGCCGCCGTCGCGCAGGGCTCGGGCCCACTGGTCGGTGTCGAGGCCGACCGGCTGGAAGACGTCGGGGTCCTCGTCCCCGGTGCCCCATTCGAGGCCGGTGAAGGTGTTCACGCCGAAGTGCAGGAAGGCGGTGCGTTCGAGGGCCTGCCAGGCGATCTGCCGTTGCGTGGGCCGGACTTGGGAGGCCTTGCGGACCAGTTCCTCCGGGGTGTCGTCGGGGCTGACGGGGATTCGGTACCACGGCTCTTCGGCCGAGGCGGAGGCCGAGGCGGAAGCGGAAGCCGTGGAGGCGGATGCGGAAGGCGCGAGGGCCAGGGACGTACCGCTCGACGCCACGAGCGAGGCGGCGGCCGTGACGAAGAGACGTCTGGAGACTGCCATGCGGGTCGGACTCCTCAGGTCAGCGGGTCAACGGGGGTACGAGCTACGGCTCTACGGGTCATCCGGCGGTCAACTGCCATACGGCAGGCGGCTGTTGGTCCGGCGGGTACTGCACGAGGCGACCGTCGTCGGTCACGTGCACTGCCATCTGGGTGATCGCGTTGACGAGCCGGTAGCCGTCCTGCGCGGGCGCCAACTGCCAGCGCTGCAGGGTGTTCGCGGGGTCGCAGGTCCCCCGGGACACCTCGACACCGGGCTGGAGCGGCACATTGAGGGTGAGCTTGCCGCCGCGTACTTCGAGACAGCCGTTCGCGGTCTTCAAGGTCACGTAACCGTCCGGGGTGCGCTTCACCTCGGCCATCATGGTCGCGCTCCCCGCGCGGAAGGTGTACGTCCCGTCCGCGACCGGCACGCGGGTGAGGTCCCGCCATCCGGGCGCGTGGTCCACGGCCGCCGCGCGAGCGGTGAACTGCGCGTAGGTGGCGTCCGGGTGAGGGCTGCCCCACGTGGCCTGCGCGACGTGCCGCAGTGCCGGATCCGTGTCGACCGCGACCTCGTTCTCGGTCTCGCCGCGCCCGTTGTCGGGCCAGAGGCTGATCTTCGCCCCGGTGATGCCCGCGCGTGAGGCGAGCTTCTCGCCCTCGAAGCTGCGCGGGTCCCAACTCTGGTCGTACAGCCCCTTGGTGTCCGAGTGGAAGCCGCCGCGCACGAGATAGAGAGCGTAGGCCGCGTTCATCAACGGGTAGCCCTGGTCCCGGAGTTGGCTGGGCTTCGTCGCCACGTTCAGCCAGTGCTCGACCGTCGTCCCGGCCGTGACGGGCACGGTGTTGGCGCCGGTGAGACCGTCGTTCCAGATGCGCAGTTTCTTGCCCTTGCCCGCCGCGTAGGCGTGGACACGGTTGACGAAGTCGATGAACGCGTCCTGGGGCGTGGCGTTCGCGCCGTACTTCGCCCTGGCGTACTCCAGGACCTGCGGGTACTTGGCGAAGTCCGAGCCGAGCATGTACTCGTCGGCGCCCATGTGCCACGAGCCGGCCTTGAAGACCTCCGCGTACTCGTCCATCAGGCTCGTGTAGTAGGCGAAGGCCTCGGGGCGCGTGATGTCGAGCCGGGACGGCTGCTTGTTGCCGTCGGAGTCGGTGAGCTGGAGATCCGGGCGGTTCTCGATCCACGGGTCCATGTGCCCTGGGGAGTTGATCTCCGGAATGATCGTGACGTGGTACTTCTCGCCGAGGGCGACGAGGCGTCGTATCTCGTCCTTGGTGTAGTAGCCCCAGGTGTTGGCCTCGGGGTGCGCGTCGCTCTTCACCTTCAGTTCGAGCAGCAGCTGGTTGAGCTTGTTGTACGCCATGTCGCGTACGAGGTTCTCGAGCCAGGCCGTGGTGATGTGGATGTAGCAGGCGCAGACGCCGACGCCGCGCTCCTCGTACTGCGGCACGTCGACCGTGCGTCCGGCGGGCAACCGGTCGCCCTGGGCCAGGAGTTGGAGGATGGTCCGGGTGCCGTAGAAGACGCCGGTCTCGGTGGCGCCCGTCACCGACAGGCGTTTGCCCGCGCGGAGTTCGTACCCCTCCTTGCCGAGCGCTGCCCTGGCCGGCGCGACGTCGACAACGATGTCCCCCGTCCGTGCTTCCCCGCCTACGACGGGGACGCTCCCGTGGCCCGCCGCGCGCAGGTCGTCGGCGAGGGTGTCGGCGACGCGGCGCTCGGCCTTGCCGTCCGCCACGAGACGCGTGCCGCGGCCGTAGACGTACTGTCCTGATTCCGGCGCCCAGTCGGACAGCGCGGGAACGGTGACCGGGGTCGCCGGGACCGCCTTCTCAACCCCTCCGGCCGCCTGGGCCGCCGGGACCGGGGCCGCGAGCAGCAGCAGTGCCGCCACGACGCCGACCAGCCGGGACCGTCTTGGATACGTACTCCTGGCATCCGTACGCACGGGCACCTCCCAATCATCGGAGGTGTGATAATTGGGCTGGCTTCAGGGCCTGTCAATGGGGTCTGAAGTCAGCCAAGTTGACCCAGTGGTCGGATGACCTGCCACTCCGCGCGAACAGTGCGACAACCTCGGCGCGAAAAGTCCAAGAGGACCGGAGCGAATGTCCAAGCGCGGTGACTCTCGACGGAATGCCCCGCGCCGGGGCACAGTGCTCCTCGTAACTCACTCGTACTCACCGGTAATCACACGCCCCCGAGGAGCCACCGTGACCAGCTGGGCCGGCCGGACCGCCGCCGAGATCGCCGCCGCCGTACGCGAGAAGCGGGTCACGCCGCGCGAGGTCGTGGCCGAGCACCTCGCCCGGATCGAGCTGCTCGACGCCCGCGTGGGTGCCTTCCGCACCCTGCGCGCGACGGCGGCGCTCGCCGAGGCGGACGAGGTGGCGGCCCGCGCCGACCTGGCCGAACTGCCCCTCGCGGGCGTGCCGGTGGCGGTCAAGGACAATCTGGCGGTACGCGGCGAGTCCACCCGCAACGGCACCGCCGCGAGCCCGGACACTCCGGCCGACGAGGACCATGTCACCGTGGCGCGGCTGCGCGCGGCGGGCGCGGTCGTGGTGGGGCTGACGAACTGCCCGGAACTCTGCGTCTTCGGCACCACGGAGGGCGTGCACGGCACGGCCCGCAATCCGTGGGACACCACGCGCACTGCGGGCGGCTCGTCCGGCGGCAGCGCCGCCGCGGTCGCCGCCGGCATGGTGCCCATCGCGCTCGGCAACGACGGCATGGGGTCACTGCGCATACCCGCCGCCAACTGTGGCCTGGTCGGGCTGAAGCCGGGTCACGGTGTCGTCCCGGCGGGCATCGGCCACGGTGACTGGTTCGGGATGTCCGAGAACGGGCCACTGGCGACGACGGTCGAGGACGCGCGGCTGATGTTCTCGGTCCTGGCCGGGACGGAGACCGGGACGGAAAGCACGACGGGGGCCGAGGCCGCGACCGGCGTCGTACGGGCCGGGGATCCCGTCACCCGGACGGTCGCCGTCTCCGTGCGGAGTCCTCTGATGGGGGTTACCGTCAGCCGGCCCTACGCCGACGCGGCCCGTGCGGCGGGCGAGTTGCTGGCGGGAGCGGGGCATCGGGTTCGGCGGGCGGATCCGCCGTATCCCGTGTGGCTGGGGACGACCTCGCTCGCGCACTGGACCGCGGGGACGGCGGTGGACGCGGAGGGGCTCGATCCGCGGCGGCTGGCTCGGCGGACTCGGGTGCACGCTGCCCTGGGGCGGCGGTTTGTGGGGTCGGTGCGGGGTGGGGTGCGGCGGGAGCAGTTGCGGGAGCGGTTCGAGCCGTTCTTCGCGGAGCACGAGGTGCTGCTCACGCCCGCGCTTGCTCGGCGGGGGCCCGCCGCTGCGGAGTGGCATCGGCGGGGGTGGCTGCGGAATGTGTTGGTCAACACGAACTATTCGCCGTTGACGCCGCCGTGGAATCTGACGGGGTGGCCGGCCATGGCTGTGCCGTTCGGGACACTGGCGTCGGGGATGCCGGGTGCTGTCCAGCTGGTGGGGCGGCCCGGGAGTGAGGCGGTGTTGTTGGAGTTGGCGGGGCAGTTGGAGGAGTTGCGGCCTTGGACGCGGACGGCTCCGCTGGGGGGTTCGGGGGAAGGGTTGTAGGTCGGCTGCGGGCGCGTGGGGGCTGGTCGCGCAGTTCCCCGCTCCCCTGAAAGATGGGGTTGCCCGTGGCCCTTGCGAGAAAGGCGCTGCCTGCGACCCCGAAAGACGGCAGACGCACCCGAAGGCCGGAGGATCCCCGGCCCCGGGATCACGTCCCCTGAGCCGTCAGAGGGCCCGGTGCATCACGTGCAAGCCCACTCTGCCCTTGGTCGGGTGGGCGTAGGCGTCCGGGATCGTGCCCACGATGGTGAAGCCCAGGGAGAGCCAGAGGTTGACGGCGGGGTTGGTTTCGACGACGGCGTTGAAGACCATCGCCCGGTAGCGGTCGGCCTTGGCCGTTTCCAGGACGTGATTGGCCAGGGCCCGGCCGATGCCCCGGCCCGAGTGGTCCGGGTCGACCATGAAGCCGGCGTTGGCGATGCGGTCGGCGGGGCCGCCGTAGTTGGGCGTGACGTAGGCGGAGCCGACCACGGCTCCGGTGGCGTCCTCGGCGACGTACACGCGCTTGCCCGGGGCCATCCACAGGGCGCGGGCGTCCTCTTCGGACGTGTCCGGGTCCCAGGCGTAGGTCTCGGCGGCGGCGACGATGCGGTGCCAGAAAGGCCAGATCCGCGGCCAGTCACTGGCCGCGGCTTCTCTGATCAGCATGGACGTGAGTCTGGCACGCCCATGCCGATCAGCGATCGTGCGGGTCCTGCAGTCCTGCCGTGGACCTCGGCGGTCAGTCCACGCTGGGCAGGATGTGAGGCTCGGCGAGGTCGTCCTCGTAGCCCGCCAGGCGGATGGGTGCGGACCTGGCCCAGACGTCCAGACTGCCGAGCTTCTCCGCCCGGCCTGCGTGCTCCGTACGTTCCTTGGGACCCTGATCGAGATTCGTCTTCTCCGGTGTCACCGCGCACTCCTTATGTGTCGGTCACCCTCGGGGCGTGCAGGACCACTCTGCTACCGGTCGCCTGACGCCCGCTCGGGTCTGAGTAGAGGCCGTTCGGACGCGGTGGCGCCGGTCAACTCGTATGAGAGCAGGCCGTGGTGACCGGCTTGTCCCGGGACGGACCGTGGGTGTGGGTGGGACCCAAATAAGCTGTCCGTCCCGTACAGGGTAACCAAATGAGCGGGCGTCCGCTCGATGGGGCTGAAAACAAGGTGTAACCGTCTGAAGTCTTTCAGGGTCCGTTCAGGCCCCGGTCGGGCGTGTTTCACTCGGTTGTCCACAGGCTCGGATCCACTCGACCGGCCCTGTGCCAACATGATCAACGCCCCATTGTCCACGCGAAGGAGCCCGACATGGCCGCCCAGCAGGTACGCGGTGTCATCGCCCCCGGTAAGAACGAACCGGTGGAGATCCGGACGATTCTGATCCCGGACCCGGGTCCCGGCGAGGCCGTCGTGAAGGTGCAGGCCTGCGGGGTCTGTCACACCGACCTGCACTACAAGCAGGGCGGCATCAGCGACGACTACCCCTTCCTTCTCGGCCACGAGGCGGCCGGTGTGGTGGAGACGGTCGGCGAGGGCGTCACCGACGTGGCGCCCGGTGACTTCGTGGTCCTCAACTGGCGTGCGGTGTGCGGCCAGTGCCGTGCCTGTCTGCGCGGCCGCCCCTGGTACTGCTTCAACACGCACAACGCCAAGAAGAAGATGACCCTGGAGGACGGCACGGAGCTCTCCCCCGCCCTGGGCATCGGCGCCTTCGCCGAGAAGACCCTGGTCGCGGCCGGCCAGTGCACCAAGGTCGACCCGTCCGTGTCCCCCGCGGTCGCGGGCCTCCTCGGCTGCGGTGTGATGGCCGGCATCGGCGCCGCCATCAACACCGGCAGCGTGGGCCGTGGAGACTCGGTGGCCGTCATCGGCTGCGGCGGCGTCGGGGACGCGGCGATCGCCGGTGCGAACCTCGCCGGCGCCGCGCGGATCATCGCCGTCGACATCGACGACCGGAAGCTGGAGAAGGCCCGCACGATGGGCGCCACCCACACGGTCAACTCCAAGGAGACGGACCCGGTCGAGGCGATCCGCGAGCTGACCGGCGGCTTCGGTGCCGACGTCGTCATCGAGGCGGTCGGCCGCCCCGAGACGTACAAGCAGGCGTTCTACGCCCGGGATCTCGCGGGCACGGTGGTCCTGGTCGGTGTGCCGACGCCGGAGATGAAGCTGGAGCTGCCCCTGCTGGACGTCTTCGGCCGCGGCGGCGCCCTCAAGTCGTCCTGGTACGGCGACTGCCTTCCCTCGCGCGACTTCCCGATGCTGATCGACCTCCACCAGCAGGGGCGCCTCGACCTGGCGGCCTTCGTGACGGAGACGATCGAACTGGACGCGGTGGAGCAGGCCTTCGACCGCATGCACCAGGGCGACGTCCTGCGCTCGGTGGTGATGCTGTGATGGCGGCCCGGATCGAGCATCTGGTCACGTCGGGCACGTTCAGCCTGGACGGCGGCACCTGGGACGTCGACAACAACGTCTGGATCGTGGGGGACGACTCCGAGGCGGTGGTGATCGACGCGGCGCACGACGCCGACGCCATCGCCGAGGCGCTCGGCGACCGCACGCTGCGGGCCATCGTCTGCACCCACGCCCACAACGACCACATCGACGCGGCGCCCGCCCTCGCGGCCCGCACCGGCGCTCCGGTCCTGCTCCACCCGGACGACCTCCCCCTGTGGAAGCAGACCCACCCGGACCGCCTGCCGGACGGCGAGCTCACCGACGGGGAGCAGCTCTCCGTCGCGGGCGTGGAGCTGACCGTCCTGCACACACCGGGACACGCGCCGGGCGCCGTGTGCCTGTACGCCCCGGAGCTGGGCACGGTCTTCACCGGGGACACCCTGTTCCAGGGCGGCCCGGGCGCGACGGGCCGGTCGTTCTCCCACTTCCCGACGATCGTCGAATCGATCCGGGGGCGGCTGCTCGCCCTGCCCCCGGAGACGGTGGTCCGTACGGGCCACGGCGACTCGACGACGGTCGGTGCCGAGGCCCCGAACCTTCAGGAGTGGATCGACCGCGGGCACTGAGCCGAGGCCGCCGGGAGACAGCACTGCCCGCCCCGGGAACCGTGGCCCGGGGCAGGCGGTGTGGGGTGGAGCGGTGCGGGCGGGGTGGAGCGGGGCGGGGCGTCCCGGGCATTCCACGGCTCGCAGTTCAGTTCCCGTTGGTTCGATCGAAAGCTGGCCATGATCTGCTGACGCGTGGCAACGGCCTTTCTCGCCCGCAGGGAGGACTGGCGCATGGAGCTGCGCAGTGTCGAAGAGCTGATGGATCTGCTGCACGCCTGCCGAGGTTTCCGGAACTCCGCCGGCCACGGCGGCGCTCCGGCCGATCTCCACGACCACGCGCTGCAGACCGCGGCGCTGCTGCGTCGAAGTCGCCCCGCCGACAAGGAACTCCAGGTGGCGGGCCTGGTGCATGTCATCGGACAGTTGTTGCGGCCCGGTGATGTCGCGGCGCACGCGGACCACGCGGCCGACACGGTTCGCCCGCTGCTCGGCGAGCGCGTCTCCCGTCTCGTCCGCCTCCACCGGGGCGGGTGGGAGGACGACCCGGTCATGGAGGACGTCCAGGTCCTGCGGCAGGCGGACGAAGCCTCGTGGGCGTCCGGCCTCGACGCAGGGGTCCTGGAGGACTGGCGCACGGTGCTGGAGCTGGTCGCGGCACGTCACGCACGCCCCAGGACCGTCGGCTGACGGTCACACACACCCGCCGCTCAAGCACGGTCGGACCGAGGCCTGTTGACTGACGGCCCGTCATGAGACCGTACGCGGATGATGTCGCCGTACGGACTTCAGGGCAGGGTCGCCGTCGTCACCGGGGCCTCGCGCGGGATCGGGCTGGCCGTCGCCGAGGGGCTCGTGGCCGCGGGGGCACGGGTGTGTGTCACGGGTCGGGACGCCGAGGACGTGCGCCGGGCCGCCACGAAGCTGGGTGCCGTGGGGCTGGCAGGCACCGTGGCCGATCCGGCGCATCTGCGGGAGCTGACCGAGCTGGCGATGGACGAGTTCGGCCGTATCGACATCGTGGTGAACAACGCGGCGACCAACCAGCCCTACGGCCCGCTCATGGACGCCGACCCGGACCTCTGGCGCGAGGCGTTCACGGTCAACGTCGAGGCACCGCTGCGGCTCGTCCAGTACGCGTGGCGGGCCTGGATGGCCGACCACGGCGGCTCAGTGATCAACATCTGCACGGAGGGCGCGACACACGTGGGCCCGAACGTGGGCGCTTACTCCACAAGCAAGGCAGCCCTCCTCCACCTCACCCGGCAACTCGCGGGCGAACTGGCCCCCAGGGTCCGGGTCAACTCCGTCTCCCCCGGCCTCATCCGTACCGAGATGGCCCGCTTCGTATGGGAACAGGCCGAGAACGAACTCGCCGCCGCACTCCCCCTGGGCCGCATCGGCGAACCGGAGGACATCGCCCGCGCGGTGGTCTGGCTGGCCTCGGACGCGGCGGAGTGGATCACAGGGACGGACCTGCTGGTGGACGGCGGCACGAGGGTGCGCGCGGCAGCGACGACCACGCCGTACACCGTCCACGAACAGCTGCGGGCTCGGGTCCCAGGGGCCTCGCCCCGATAGGGGCGCGGGGAACTGCGCGACCAGCCCCCACACACCCGCAGACTCACCACTTACCGGGCGCGTAGTCCTTCAAGAAGACCCCGAACAGATCCTCGCCCTGTTCCCCCCGCACGATCGGGTCGTACACCCGAGCCGCCCCGTCGATCAGATCGAGCGGCGCGTGAAAGCCCGCGTCCGCGAGCCGCATCTTGTCCGGATGCGGCCGCTCGTCGGTGATCCACCCGGTGTCGACGGCGGTCATCAGGATGCGGTCCTTCTCGAACATCTCCTGGGCACTGGTGCGCGTGAGCATGTTGAGCGCGGCCTTGGCCATGTTGGTGTGCGGGTGGCCCGCACCCTTGTAGCCACGGTTGAAGACGCCCTCCATGGCGGAGACGTTCACGATGTACGTGCGGTCGGCCCCGGCGGCCGACATCGCCGCGCGCAGCCGGCTGATGAGGATGAACGGCGCGGTGGAGTTGCAGAGCTGGACCTCCAGGAGCTCGACCGGCGTGACCTCCTCGACGGCCTGGATCCAGCTGTTGGTGTCGTGCAGGTCGGGCACGAGACCGCCCGCGTCGATGGCCGTACCGGCGGCGATCCGCTCCAGGGACGCCGAGCCGGAGACGAGAGCCAGGCCGGTGACGTCCTCGGCGGTCAGCGCGCCGCCCCCGGCCACCGGAAGCGCGGACACCGCTCCGGAGCCGAAGGTGCCGATCACCTCGGCGGGCGGCAGTTCACCGGCGGGCAGCGGTCCCGACTCGGCGGCGAGCAGCTCGCTGTAGGCCCCCGGGGAGCGGCGTACGGTCTGGGCGGCGTTGTTGATCAGGATGTCGAGCGGGCCCTCGGCGGCGACCGAGTCGGCGAGGGCGACGACCTGGGCGGGGTCACGCAGGTCGATGCCGACGATCTTCAGGCGGCCGATCCACTCGTCGCTGTCGGGCATGGCCTTGAAGCGGCGGATGGCGTCGTTCGGGAAGCGCGTGGTGATCGTGGTGTGCGCGCCGTCGCGGAGCAGCCGGAGGGCGATGTACATGCCGATCTTGGCGCGGCCGCCGGTGAGCAGTGCCCGCTTGCCGGTGAGGTCGGCGCGGGCGTCGCGGCGGGTGCGGTTCTCGGCGGCGCAGTTCTGGCAGAGCTGGTGGTAGAAGTAGTCGACCTCGACGTACCGCGCCTTGCAGATGTAGCAGGAGCGGGGGCGCTGGAGTATCCCCGCGATCTGGCCCTCGTCCGTCACCGACGAGGGCAGGATGCCCTCGGTCTCGTCGTCGATGCGCTGGGCGGAGCCGGTGGCCGTGGACTCGGTGACCGCCTTGTCGTGGGCGGTCTTGGCGGCCCGGCGCTCCTGGCGGCGGCGCTGCTTGACCGTGCGGTAGACGCCCGCGGTGGCGCGGCGCACGGCGACGGCGTCGGGGTGGTCGACCTCGATCTTCTCGAGTTCGTCGAGCACGCTGAGGCAGACGGCCAGCCGCTCCGGGTCGATACCGGGACCGTACGAGCCCTCCGGAGCCTCTGCCGTGTCCACGGCGGGGGCCGCCTGGCTGTCCTCTGTCACCGTCATCGCCGTTGCCGTTCCTAGGGTTCCGCGCCGCGCTCGAACCGCGCTCGCTTTCGAAGGCGGAATTTTACGGAGCCCAGGGCAAAGGCACCAAACCCGAGATGATCACCGGTCTCTTCCGGGGCCCGTGGCGGGCGGTCCACGGGACCCGGAAGCGGCGCCTCAGGGCAGGCAGGCGGCGAGCAGTTCCTCCACCTCGGCGGTGAGCGACTTGGCGAACCTGTCGAGGTCCGGCACGGCCTCCGCGTCGGCGACGAGACCGTAGTGGACCCGTCCGCGGAAGGTGGAGACCGCGACCGCGAGGGACTGGCCGCGGGCCAGCGGCGCGAGCGGATAGACCTCGGCGAGCGGGCAGCCGCCGAGCTTCATGCCGAGGCTGGGCAGCGGCACGCTGGTGACCAGGATGTCGAAGAGCAGCCGGGCGGCCTGGCCGACGACGGGCCCGCCGAGCCGGTGACCGAGCGCCGGCACATGGTCGGCGAGCAGTGCGACGGCGCCCGCGCCACGGTTGGGACCGGCGTCCTTGTTGCGGTTCATGGCCGTTCGGACCGTGGAGAGCCGTCCGAGCGGGTCCGGATCGTCGACGGGAAGCCTTATCAAGTAGCCGGAGAGCCGGTTGCCCTGTGGGTGGGCGGTGCGCGGCCGGCGCCGTGAGACGGGGATGAGGGCGCGGGGCGCCACGCCCTCGCTGCCGTCGCCGCGCTCGTCCAGCCAGCGGCGCAGGGCGCCGGCGACGACGGCGATCAGTACGTCGTTGACGGTGCCGCCCGCGCTCTTGCGGATCTTGTGGATCTCGTCGAGGTCCACGTTGACGCCCGCGACGCGGCGGGTGCCGGTCGGCTCGGAGACCAGGGCGGCGGAGGAGCGTACGCCCCAGGTGGCGCGGGCGACGGAGGCGCCGATGTCGAGGGCCCTGCCCACGTCGGAGAGCGTGCCGCGGACGAGTCCTGGCAGCTTGCGCACGTCGGGGAGTAAGCCGCGCGAGGCCTGCTTGGGGCGGGGGCGGGGCGTCGGCATGTCCATGGGGTCCATGAGCGCCGCGGCGAGCGTCAGTGCCCGCAGTCCGTCGGCCAGGGCGTGGTGGAACTTGAAGAGCACGGCGAACGAGGTGCCGTCCACGCCGGGCACCACATGGGCTTCCCACGGGGGCCTTCCGCGCTCCAGGGGGCGTTGCATGATCGCGCCCGCGGCGGCGTGGAAGTCCGCGACGGGTGCGTGCAGCCGGATGTGGTCGAAGGGTTCGAAGTCGGTAGTGGGTTCGCGGGTCGCGCCGCCGAAGGCGAAGGCCAGCGGCTGCCGCAGGTCGAACGGCTGCCAGATGTCGCGGATCCGCATCCGCAGCCCGGGGACGCCGGCCGCGCGGGCCGCGAGGAGGTCGGCCGCGTGCGCGGCCGCGGCGGGCGAGTTGGCCGCGAAGATGCCGAGGGCCCCGAGGTGCATCGGGTGCTCCGCGGACTCGATGTTCCAGAACGCCAGGTCGAGAGGTGCGAGAAGGTCAGAGGTCAAGGGCTTGGCTCTCGCGTCGACGACGGGTGAGCAAGCAGTCAATCCCGGGCAGGCGATTACGGTCAAGTACGATCAAGCTACGCTCAGTTAACAGCAGATTAAGTCCCGCCACCGGTGGCGGTGGCGGGACTCGTGTGGTCTATGGGGTCAGGTCAGTGGGCGATGTCACTTCAGGACGGGCGGCGCGGCGTCCGGGGCCGTGCCCCAGGCGGACGGTTTCCCGCCCACGGTGAAGGCCAACTCGCGGATGCCCCGCAGCTCGCCGGTCGTCAGGTACGTACGGTCGTGCGCGGCCCCGTCACCACGTACCGACTGGATGTACCGGCGCCCGTCGGAGACGTCCGGCCCGGCCGTCACGGTCAGCGCGCCGAGCGGGTGGTAGCGGCGGTCGAGCGTGATGTCCACCCGTTCGAAGACCGGTGTGGACAGGCCCCAGGTGTCGAATCCGGGCTGCACCGGGAAGATCCCGATGGACGACAGGACGTGCCAGGCGGACATGGTCCCCAGGTCGTCGTTGCCGGTCATGCCGGTCGGCGCGTCCGTGAAGAGGGTCAGCGCGGCGTGCACGACGTCGGTGGTCTTCCAGGGCGTGCCGGTCGACAGATAGGTGTAGGGGGCGATCAGGTCGGGCTCGTTCTGGGGGTTGTACTTGTCGGCGTTGTAGTAGGCGTACGGCCCGTTGACCCACACCTCACGGGCCGTCCTCGCGGGGTCCTTCATCAACCGGTCGTACGCGAAGAACGCGTCGAGCCGGTCGTTCGCGGCCTGCCTTCCGCCGATCAGGTCGATCATCCCGGGCAGGTCCTGCGGAACCAGCCACTGGTACTGCCAGGACGTGCCCTCGTGGAATCCCTCGGTCCTGGCCGGATCGGCCGCGCCCGTGAAGGCGCCCGAGCCGTCCCGTGCCCGGAAGAAGCCGGTCGAGGGGTCGAAGATACGGCGGTAGTTCTGGGCGCGGGCGGCGTACCGCTCGGCGTCCGCCTCGTGCCCGAGATCCCGTGCCATCTGCGCGAGCATCGCGTCGGACAGGGCGTACTCCAGCGTCGCGGACGCCCCGTGGTCGTAGTCCGAGTCGCCGGGCTTGGCGTGCGGGCGTCCCTTGAGACGGGGCACGAATCCGTCGGCGATGTACTCCCTGTTGCCCTCCCGGCCCAGCGCGGGCGAGCCGGCGGGCGGCACCCCGTCGGCGTTCTTCTTCAGCGCCCGGTAGGTCTCCTCTTCGTGCCCGTCCAGCAGGCCCTGCTGGTAGGCGTTGGTGAGGAACGGGGTGACCGGATCGCCGGTCATGATGTTGGTCTCGATCGTCCCGTAACCCCACTTGGGCAGCCAGCCGCCCTCCTCGTCGATCTTCAGGACGGAGAGCGCCATGTCACGCGACTCGCGGGGCGCGAGCAGGGCGAGGAGCTGTGCCTGGGTGCGGTACGTGTCCCACAGCGACCAGTTCTGGTAATAGGTGAAGCCCTTCTCCCGGTGGACCTTCCCGTCCCAGCCGGTGTAGCGGCCGTCCGCGTCGCTGCCGATGTTCGGGGCGAGGAAGGACCGGTAGAGAGAGGAGTAGAAGGTGCGCCGGAGCGTGTCCTCGCCGCCTCGCACCCGTACGTCGTCGAGCCGGTTCTCCCAGGCCCGCCGCGCCGAGTCCCGGACGCTGTCGAAGGAACGGTCTCCTTCGGAGCGGAGGTTCACGGCGGCGCCGCGCGCGTCCACGTACGACAGCGCGGTGGTCGCCTCGACCGTGCGGTCCTTCGTCGTGTCGAAGCGGAGGTACGCCCCGTTGCGGCCCGTGCCGGCCGAGCGCGTCGAGCCCTCGGTGACCGTGTCGCCCTGCCAGGTGCCGGACGTGGTGAACGGCCGGTCGAAGCGGGTGAGGGTGTGGACGGTGTACGGCCCGGTGGCGCGGCAGAAGCCGCTGCCGGTGATGGTGCTGCGTACGGTGCGGCCGTCCAGGATCTCGATCGTCGTGGAGACCGTCTTGTGCAGCGACTGGCCGGCGTTCAGGAGGACGTTCGCCTTGTCCGTGGCCGGAAAGGTGTAGCGCTGCACACCGGTGCGCGCGGTGGCGGTCAGCTCGGCGTCGATGCCGCTCTTCAGGCCGACCCTGTAGTGGCCGGGGCTCGCCTTCTCCGAGTCGTGGCCGAACTCTGCGGCGTACTTCGCGTAGTCGGTCTGTGTGACGTCACCCGTGGTCGGCAGGACCGGCAGATCCCCGCCGAGGCGACAGCCGACACCGGACAGGTGGACGAGGGAGAAGCCGCGGATGTGGCGCTGCGAGTAGTCGTAGCCGGTGTTGTGCCCGGTGTCCGGGGACAGCTGCACCATGCCGAAGGGCACGGCGGCACCCGGGAAGGTGTTGCCCTCGTTCTGGCTGCCGATGAACGGGTTGACCAGCTCGGTGAGCCGGCCCTCCCCCGGCTCGGCGGCCCGGACGGCGGGAGCGGTGAGCCCGCCGCCCAGCCCGAGCAGGGCGGCAGCGATCACCGCGGCCGTACGCGGGCGCGGGCGTCCGGTCCATCTCATACGCAGGTCCTCCGTGTCGGGCTTGATCACCGTGCGGTCGTACTTATGAGACCGCTCGGCCCGCCCGTCACCTCGGACCTGCCGGGGTGGGCCGCGCCTTTGCCACCCCGGCAGCCCAACGTGCCCGGCCGCTACGACACGTGCTGGCCCTTCCCGAGCCCGATCACGCCGCCCTTGGAGACCGTGTAGAGCTCCTGGTCCCGCTCCGGGTTGACGCCGATCGTCGCTCCCGGGGGCACCTGTACGTTCTTGTCGAGGACCGCGCCGCGCACGACCGCACCCCGCCCCACGTGCACGTTGTCGTGCAGCACCGAGCCCTGGACGACCGCGCCCGGATCGATGACGACACCCGGCGAGAGCACCGAACGGGTGACCTGGCCACGGATCAGGCAGCCCGCGCTGATGATGGACTCGCTCGCCATACCGCCGGCGTTGAAGCGGGCGGGCGACAGCTGGCCGGAGTGGGTGTAGATGGGCCAGCTTCGGTTGTAGAGGTTGAAGGCGGGCCGCTCGGCGATCAGGTCCATGTGGGCGTCGTAGTACGCGTCGAGGGTCCCGACATCACGCCAGTAGCCCTGGTCGCGGACCGTCTCGCCGGGCACGTGGTTCTGGCTGAAGTCGTACAGCTGGGCCTCGCCGCGGTCGGTGAGCGTCGGCAGGATCGAGCCGCCCATGTCGTGCACGGAGTTCTCGTCCTCGGCGTCCCGGTGCAACGCCTCCACCAGGGTCTTGGTGGTGAAGATGTAGTTGCCCATGGACGCGAAGACGCACTCCGGGTCGTCCGGGAGGCCCGGCGGGTCGGCGGGCTTCTCCAGGAAGCCCCGGACGCTCTGGCCGTCCGTCCCGGGAGAGATGACCCCGAAGGCCGACGACTCGCTCCGGGGCACGCGGATGCCCGCGACGGTCACTCCCGCGCCGCTGTCGATGTGCTGGGTCAGCATCTGCCGCGGGTCCATGCGGTAGACGTGGTCGGCACCGAACACCGCGATGTAGTCGGGCTGTTCGTCGTGCACGAGGTTCAGCGACTGCAGGAGCGCGTCGGCGCTGCCCAGGTACCAGCGCGGGCCGAGCCGCTGCTGGGCCGGGACCGGCGTCACGTAGTTGCCAAGCAGGCTGGACATCCGCCAGGTCGTGGTGATGTGCCGGTCGAGCGAGTGCGACTTGTACTGCGTCAGGACGCAGATGCGCAGGATGTCGGCGTTGACGAGGTTGGAGAGTACAAAGTCCACGAGGCGGTACGTGCCGCCGAAAGTCACCGCGGGTTTCGCCCGGTCGGCGGTCAGGGGCATCAGCCTCTTGCCCTCGCCGCCCGCCAATACGATTCCCAGTACCGAAGGTCCACCGCGTCGCATGCCGCCGCCCCTCTACCGCCCGGTTCGGGCCACGTTCTTGAACTACACCTGCCAGAGGACTACCCCCGTGAGAGGGTGATCCGCGCCCGCGGACTACCCCTGTTTGAGGATTTCCTCGTACAGCTGGACGGTTCGCCGGGCCACCGCGTCCCAGCCGAACTCCCGCACCGCCCGTTCCCGTCCCGCCTCGCCCATGCGCCGGGCGGCCTGCGGATCGGCGAGCAGCGAGTCGAGGGCACGCGCGAGCTGCGCCTCGAAATCGTCCTCGACGGACACCAGCAGCCCGGTCTCGCCGTCCGCGACGACCTCGGGAATCCCGCCCACCCGCGAGGCCACGACGGCAGTGCCGCAGGCCATCGCCTCCAGGTTGACGATGCCCAGGGGCTCGTACACCGAGGGGCAGACGAACACGGCGGCGTGCGTGAGCAGTTGGATCACATCCGGACGCGGCAGCATCTGCGGGATCCAGTGCACGCCCTCCCGGACGCCGCTGAGCTCCTGGAACAGGTCGCGGAACTCCTGGTCGATCTCCGGTGTGTCGGGGGCTCCCGCGCAGAGGACGACCTGGGCGGCCGGGTCGATGTCCCGGACCGCGCGCAGCAGATGGGGCACGCCCTTCTGCCGGGTGATGCGGCCGACGAACAGGACGTACGGGCGGTCGAGGTCGAGGCCGATGCGGTCGATCACGTCCGTGCCGTGGTCCGGCGCGTAGAGGGAGGTGTCGATGCCGTTGTGCACGACGCGCACCTTCGCCGGGTCCAGGGAGGGGTAGCAGCCGAGGATGTCCTCGCGCATGGCCGTGGAGACGGCGATCACGGCGTCGGCGGCTTCGATGGCGCTGCGCTCGGCCCAGCTGGAGAGGGCGTAGCCGCCGCCGAGCTGCTCGGCCTTCCAGGGGCGCAGCGGCTCCAGGGAGTGTGCGGTCATGACATGCGGGATGCCGTACAGCAGCTTCGCCATGTGGCCCGCGAGGTTGGCGTACCAGGTGTGCGAGTGGACGAGTTCGCGGCCTTCGAGGGCGGCGGCGATGGCGAGGTCCACGGAGAAGGTGCGCAGCGCGTCGTTCGCGCCGTCGAGCGTGGGCCAGGGCCGGTGGCGTACGACTCCGCCCGCGGCGCCCTCGCCCCAGCAGTGCACGTCCAGGTCGGTGAGGGGCCTCAACTCCCGGGCGAGGAACTCGACGTGAACCCCCGCACCGCCGTACACATCCGGCGGGTACTCCCGGGAAAGCAGTCCCACACGCACCCGGAACCCCCTGTCTCAGCGGCTGGTTCCCACATGGTCACCCAGAAGTGGCCCTTGGGGAAGACCGCGAGGCAAGGCACGCCTCAGGGCTCGGCACCACCGTGCTCGGAGCGACCCCTCCGTGCTCAGAGTCTGCGAGGCGGGCGCACGAAGCAGCAGTCGCCGCATACGCCCCCGCCGGGCACCCGGTAGTAGAGGCAGCAGCTGCGCCGCCGGAACGCCGTGCCGTTCAGGGTGCCGGTGTCCCGCAGGTCGGGGTGATCGAGGAGTTCGGCGGCGAGTGAGCGGCCTCTGTCGCCCACCTCCGGGTGGCCGTTGGCGCGGGCCCAGCGGTCGAGTTCGCGTGCGGCGCCCGCGAGAGCGGAGGCCGCGTTGCCCCACAGCAGCCCCGCGGAGACGGGCTGCCGGGCCCGCAGCGCCGCCGCGAGGGGTTCGAGATGGCCGTCCTGTACGACCTGCCGGACGGTGGCCGCGTCGCCGGGCAGGGCGCGTGTCTCGGCCAGCCACAGGTCGTCGGGCGCGCTGCCGTCCGCGTCCCAGCGCAGCAGCCGGGCGTCGAGGTCGGGAATCTGTCCGTAGAGGGCGGCCGCGCCCAGGGCCACCGACCAGAGCCGGGCGGCGAGTCCCTGCTGCATCACCGAGACCCCGATACGCGTCTCGGGCGCGTCCAGCAGCCGTACGACCTTACGGACACGGAAAGTGAGCGGATCCGACCCTTCGGTGACACTCCGTATCCCATACGCCTCCGCGAGGGTCGGCAGCGACGGCCGTCCCGTGCGCAGGGCGAAGAAACCTTCGAGAGAGGCGAGTCGATTGAGATCCGGATCGAGGTTCACGGAGACCAAGTACACCAAGGGGGCATAACGGAGCCACTAGGGGGGTTGTACCCGGTGTCACCCGACCTGGGGAGGACTAGGCCCAAGACGTACTCCATCGGCAGTAGGACCCAATGACTGCTCAGGTACGACGACACGGGCGCTTTCAAAAGGGATCGTATTAACCATGGAAGCCGACCGATCGCCGCACCGGACTCCCCGCCTTCGGGAGAACGTCCGTCACATGCAGAGGAGGAGCGACACATGAACGCACTCGTGCTGTCTGTGCTGCTCTCTCTCGTCTCCGCCGTCGCGTACGCCGGCGGAGCGATCGTGCAGGAACGGGTCGCGGCGAACACGCCCGGCACGACGTACGCACCCATGCGCCAGCTCGCCTGGTGGATCGCGGTCGGCCTCAACGCCCTCGGCGGGCTGCTGCACGTCGTGGCGCTCGCCTACGGACCGCTCAGCCTGGTCCAGCCGCTGGGCGCGCTGACCATCGTCTTCGCGCTTCCCATGGCTGCCGTCTTCGTACGCCGCAGGGCCGGTGCGACGGCCTGGCGCGGCGCGATCATGGCGACGGTCGGCCTGGCCGGTCTGCTCGCCCTGGTCGGCACGGCCGACTCGCAGTCCCTGAACAGCACCCAGCGCGTGGTGGTGGCCCTGGTCACCGGCGGTGCCGTGGTGGCCCTGATGATGGCCGCCCGCGCCGTGCACCGGCACCCGGCCGTGCGCAGCGTGCTGCTCGCGACCGCGGCGGGTGTCGCCTTCGGTATGTCGTCGGTGTTCACGAAGACGGTCGCGGTCGACTGGACGGGCGGCGTCTCGCTCGCCGACGTCCCGAGCCTCACCGTGATCGGTGTCCTGGCGACTGCCGGAATGCTCCTGTCGCAGGCCTCCTACCGGGGCGCCGGACTCGCCGCGCCGCTGGCCACGCTGACGGTCATCAACCCCATCGTGGCCGCCGCGGTCGGCATCACGATGTTCGGCGAGACGTTCCGCTACGGCGAGACGGGTACCGCCCTCGCGCTGGGCTGCGGGGTAGTCGCCGCGGGCGGCCTGATCCTGCTCACGACGGAGCGCATCAGCGGTTCGGAGCGTACGGCGCCGGTGTCCGCACCTGCACCCGTGCCCGCCCCGGCAGTGGCCGGAGCGATGACCGACGCGGCCGTCATGACCCGGCCGGGCCCGGCAGCCGAGCCGAGCCACATGGAGGAGCCCGCCGTCGTTCCGCCCGACCGCGTACTACCGGAGCAGCTTGTCCCGGCGGAGCGGCTGGTGGTCTCCGCGGAGGTACGGGACGAGGAGCCGACCCGGGAGGACGCGTTCGCGCACGCCGGGATGTTCGCCTCCGCCTCGGCGCGGCAGGACTCGCTCCTGCCGCCGCCTGGGTCGAACGGGCCCCCGCCGTCCGGCGACACACCGGACGACATCGAGGGCATCGACGAACCTTCCTGGCCCCGCGGCGGGTACTACGGCCTTCCCTTCCTGCCGTTGCTCCCCGCCCCGGTGGTGATCCGCTCCAGCGTCAAATCGTGACGCCACCCGCGCGCAGATAGGCGACCGGGTCGACGTCGCTGCCGAAACCGGGCCCCGTCCGCACCTCGAAGTGCAGATGCGGGCCCGTGCTGTTGCCCGTGGAACCGGAGCGGCCGATGCGCTGGCCGGTCACCACGCTCTGCCCGGCCTTCACGGAGATCGCCGACAGATGGGCGTACTGGGTGTAGCGGCCGTCGCCGTGCCGGATCACGACCTGGTAGCCGAAGGAACCGCCCCAGCCCGCGGTCACGACGCTGCCCGCCCCGACCGACTTGACGGACGTGCCGGTGGGCACCGGGAAGTCGACGCCCGTGTGGTAGCCCTTCGACCAGGAGGAACCCGCAGCGTGGTACGGCGTTCCCGTACCGGCGCTCACCGGGGCGGTGAGGCCGCGCGTGGTCGTTTGGGTCTTCTTCTCGGACTTCTCCTCGACCTTCGCCTTGGCCTTTGCCTTCGGCTTCTTCTCCGTCTTCTCCGACGTGTCGGAGGTGGATCCCGCGCCCGGCGACGCCTTCGGCTTCAGGTTCAGCCGCTGGCCGGGAACGATCATGTCCGGGTCGGCGCCGACCGTCCTGCGGTTGGCGTCGTACAACTGCCGCCAGCCGCCCGGGACCTCGCGGGCTCCGGCGATGCCCGAGAGTGTGTCGCCGCGGACGACCGTGTACATCTCGGCGGTGCCGGCCTGCGACTGGGGCGTGGTCTGCGGCTGTACGTCGCGGACGGTGCGCTTGGACGGCTGCGTGGACCTGCCCGAGGGGTTGATGTCGGGGGTGTCGCCGCCGCGGGTGAGGCCCGCCCGCACCGAGCAGGTCGGCCAGGCTCCGGGGCCCTGGCCCTTGAGGACCTTCTCGGCGACGGCTATCTGCTGGTCCTTGGAGGCGAGGTCGGCGCGTGCCGCGTAGGCCCTGCCGCCGTACGCCTCCCAGGTGGACTGGGTGAACTGCAGCCCGCCGTAGTAGCCGTTGCCGGTGTTGATCTTCCAGTTGTTGGTGGACTCACAGGCGGCCACCTTGTTCCAGGTGTCCACGTCTGCCGCGTTCGCGACGCCGGTACCGATGAGCGGTATCGCCATCCCGGCGCCGCCCACTGTGACGGTGAGTGAGGCGCGGTTGATCCTATTCGGCTGATACCGGCGGTGCCGGCCGCGTACGGCCATGAAGGTGCCCCCTCGACAAGCGTCAGGAGCGGCAAAAGTAAACGCTGCTAACAGGCCATGACAAGAGGGCAATCGGCCTCCCTATCCCGCCAAGTGACCAGGAATCGACCTTCGTTGGCGGCTGCCGACGCGTATGCCCGGGGCAGATGTGACGGCGAAGTTCGGCGGGGCACTGAGGCGGGGGCGGCTCCGCTGCGTACACACCGTCGGAAAGTCAGGATGTGCGGTCGGCGAACCTGCAAGTCAGGATGGTCGGTGGGGCAAACTGGCAGGCATGACCGGCACTACCGATTCAGCACCTCTAGGAGCCAACCGTATGAGCACTTCAGCCCAGATCGGCGTCACGGGACTCGCGGTCATGGGGCGCAATCTCGCCCGTAACTTCGCGCGCAACGGATACGCGGTCGCCCTGCACAACCGGACGGCGGCGCGTACGCACGCGTTGGTGGAGGAGTTCGGCAGCGAGGGCACCTTTGTCGCGACGGAGACCGCCAAGGAGTTCGTGGCCGCGCTGGAGCGCCCGCGCCGCCTTGTGATCATGGTGAAGGCGGGCGAGCCGACCGACGCGGTGATCCAGGAGTTCGCCCCGCTCCTGGAGCCCGGCGACATGATCATCGACGGTGGCAATGCCCACTTCGCGGACACCCGGCGCCGGGAGCGCGAACTGCGCGAGCAGGGCATCCACTTCGTCGGCGCGGGCATCTCCGGCGGCGAGGAGGGCGCGCTGCACGGGCCGAGCATCATGCCCGGTGGTCCGGTCGAGTCGTACGAGTCGCTCGGCCCGATGCTGGAGAAGATCTCCGCGAAGGCCGCCGACGGCGCGCCGTGTGTCACGCACGTCGGTCCCGATGGCGCCGGACACTTCGTGAAGATGGTGCACAACGGCATCGAGTACGCCGACATGCAGCTGATCGGCGAGGCGTACCAGCTGCTGCGTGACGTGGCGGGCTACTCCCCCGCGCAGATCGCGGACATCTTCCGCACCTGGAACACCGGGCGGCTCGACTCCTACCTGATCGAGATCACCGCCGAGGTCCTGTCGCACGTGGACGCGGCGACGGGCAAGGCCTTCGTGGACGTGGTGCAGGACCAGGCGGAGCAGAAGGGCACGGGGCGGTGGACCGTGCAGATCGCCCTCGACCTGGGCGTTCCCGTGTCGGGCATCGCCGAGGCCGTCTTCGCGCGGTCCCTGTCGGGCCACACCGAGCTGCGTGAGGCCTCGCGGGGGCTGGCCGGGCCCAAGGCCACGGCGCTGAGCGAGACCGAGGCCGCGGCCTTCGCCGACCAGGTGGAGCAGGCGCTGTACGCGTCGAAGATCGTGTCCTACACACAGGGCTTCCACGAGATCGCGGCCGGCAGCGCCGAGTACGACTGGAACGTCGACCTGGGTGCGGTCTCGTCGATCTGGCGCGGCGGCTGCATCATCCGGGCGGCCTTCCTCGACCGGATCCGCGCCGCGTACGACACACGCGCCGATCTGCCGAGCCTGCTGGCCGACGAGACGTTCGCGCAGGAGATCGCGGCCGCGCAGGACGACTGGCGGGCCGTGCTCGTCTCCGCCGTGCAGCAGGGGGTGCCCACGCCCGGGTTCGCGGCGGCGCTGGCGTACTACGACGCGTTGCGTGCGGAGCGGTTGCCTGCGGCGCTCACTCAGGGGCAGCGGGACTTCTTTGGTGCGCACACTTACCGGCGGACCGACCGGGAAGGGTCGTTCCACACGCTGTGGGGCGGGGACCGGTCCGAGGTTGCCGGCTGAGGTTCGGTTTCGGGCTGCGGGTGTGGGGGCTGGTCGCGCAGTTCCCCGCGCCCCTGAAATGCCGGCGGGCCGGCGTGGACATGGTCCACGCCGGCCCGCCGGCATTTGTGCGCCCTCAGCCCAAGGGGCCCGGCTGGGGCTCCGGGGGTGGGGCCGGGGACGGATCGGGGGGCTGAGGGAGGGGGGACGGGGACGGTTCTGGGACCGGGTGGGGTTTGGGGGACGGGACCGGGTCCGGTTCCGGGAAGGGTTGGGGGTGGTCGGGGCCCGGGCCCGGGGTGGGGCCCGGCTTCACGGGGTCGGGGTACGGGTGCGTCATGGCGTCCTCCAGCCAGTCGGTACGTCGGCCCTGGACTTCTCCCACGCGTACCCGTGCCCCGCGCGCCCACTCACCCCGTCGCGGGACGAACGGGGGACCAGATGGGCCTACGCCCCGCCCGCCGCGCCGACCATGCCCACCGCGGCCGCTCCCGCAGCGAGGCCGGGGCGCGGGCTGGAAAGCACCGGCACGGCGGTCGTGGTGAGGTGCTGGGCCGGGGTCATCGAGGCCTGGGCGAGGACGATCGCGTCGGCGTCCGTGACGCTGTCGGCGGCGGACGCGACCGCGTGGGCGTACGCGTCCATGTCTCCCGCCTCGAAGTGGTCCCAGGCGTCGGCGGCCAGCAGGGTGCGTACGGCCGTCGGGGATCCCGCGCGGGCGGCCTCCTCCTCGACGAGGGCCACCGTCGGGCCGAGGGTGCTCTCCACCGTGGCGAGCACGACGACACGCGGGCCGGCCGCCACCGCGGCGGCCGCCATCGGACGGTCCACCCGGAGCACGGGCACACCGGGACGGGCGGCCTCGGCGACCGCGCCGATGGTGGAGCAGGTGCAGAGGACCGCCGCCGCTCCGTCGGCGACGGCCCGGTCCAGCATCGCGCGCACCCCGTCGGCCACCGCCTCCGGTCCTTCCGCCCGGGCCCGCTCCAGGAGCTCCTCGGACACGAAGTGCCGCAGTTCCAGGGCCGGGTGGTCCTCGTCGCGGAGCGCGTCGAAGACGGGGATGTGGACGGGCGAGGTGTGCAGCAGGGCGAGCCGGCCCATCAGAACCGGCCCGGGTGGGCGGCCAGCCATGACTTCGCCGCGATCAGCAGCTCGGGGTCGGCCACCGGAGCCTCGTCGGGGTGGCGTGCGGCCCACTTGACGACGTACGGGCAGAGCGGGGCGACCGGGACTCCCTCGCGGGCCGACATGACGTACAGCTCGCGGGCGAGGGAGCCCGCGATGCCCTTGCCCTCATGGGCGGGCTCCACGATCGTGTGGACCGGGACGAGCGCGCGACCCGGGCTTTCGAGGACGAAGTACTCGATGTGGCCGACGACTTCGTCACCGGCGTACGCCTCCAGGCGGCCGGCCTCCCGGTCGTCGCGGATCGCGATCTCGCTCATGGTCTCTCCTCGCGGATGCGGATGCGGATGCGGATGTGGATGGCGGTCAGGCCGGGACGGCCTGGGGACTGCGCTCCTGGTCCGAGCCCGGTACCGGCTCGGACGGATCCGCGCCGAGCGCCACGATCCGGTTCCCCGCGTCCACGTGCACGACCCGCGGCCTCAGCGACCGGGCCTCGGCGTCGGAGACCTGAGCGTAACTGATGATGATCACCAGGTCTCCGGGGTGCACGAGATGCGCCGCCGCACCGTTGATACCGATGACACCGGACCCGCGCTCCCCCTCGATGACGTACGTCTCCAGGCGTGCGCCGTTGTCGATGTCGACGATGTGCACCAGCTCTCCCGGCAGCAGATCGGCGGCGTCGAGGAGATCGGCGTCGATGGTCACGGATCCGACGTAGTGCAGATCAGCCTGGGTGACCGTGGCACGGTGGATCTTGGACTTGAACATGGTGCGCAGCATGGACAGACTCCCGGACCTAGGCTCCCTGCCTGCGTTCTTGCAGGTCAAGGGCTGTTTCCTTACCTTACGAAGAGTCGCGCGCACGGGCAGCATTGGACGGGTTCTCAGGACTTGCGCTGACCGATTGCCGACTTTCCCGACACGTCATCGGCTCAGTCGACCAGCCTACGCATCGGGCTTGACGGGCAGTCGTGACCTTCGCCACTGCGAGCCCTCACGTACATGCGCACCTGCCGGAAGCGAGCTCTTCGTGTCCACCAGTTCTTCGCACGGCTCGAAAGGGGCCCAGGCTGGGAGAAATCCCGCCGGGCCCCCTTCCGTGATCACTGTTCCGGTGGTCCGGGCCGCCTGGCGAGGTGTTACCGCCCCATCGCGGCGTCAGGCCGTTGATGCGCCACAAACCGTCGCCGCCACCGGTGGTGTACGCGTCTTCGGACGCCGCCGTCTTCGTCACCCAGGGACTGGAGAACGCCCGGATCGCGGACCGCATCGTCGTCCTCGACCGGGGTCGTGTCCGTGAAGAGGGCGACTTCCAGGCGCTGATGGAACGCGACGGACTCTTCGCCGAGCTCTACCGCCTCGCCCAGGACCGGTGACCGCCGGCCTCATTGCTACCGAGGCCTCCCTCCTACCGACGCTCCTCTGCTACCGGGACGTCTCTGCGGCCGGGGGCCTCAGGGCTGTCCTCCGGCGGCCGCTTCTCCGGCCGGACGGCCGGCACCACGATCATGCGCCGGTACTCCTCCGGCCGGTGCGGTTCGCCCACCGGGAGGCCGTCGGCCTCCACCCAGGCGTGCGCGCGGAACGGTGCCGTCCGCACCCCTGTGCACCAGTCCGGCCAGACTCCGCGCATCCGGCACAGCAATGCGGTGGCCACCGAACGCTGGAGACAGCCCTCGCCGGCGCAACGCGCGCTGACCGCGACCACTGCCTCGCGGGCAGCGAGCGCCTGCCGGGTGGTGGCGGGGGCGGCCCCGCGCCGGACCACGCACAGGACGCGGCGGATGCGGTGCGGCTTGAACGCGACGATCAGCCGGGCGGCGGCCGTGGCGAGAAGGACGGCGGGACGGCGGCGCAGGGGCAGGCAGCTGCGGGTGGCGGGCACCATCGGCTGGCTCATGCGGGCACCACCAGCCGGGACGCCATCAGCGCGCGCGTGATCGAGGCCGTGTCGGCGTCGGCGCGCTCGGCGGTGAGCCGGGGGTAGGCCTCACACAGTGCGCGGGCCATGTCCGATGGTTCGGCGCCGTCGATGAGCCCGCGCAGGACGAGCGCCGCGGTGCGGTTGAGCTGCCAGTACCGGCCGGTGACCTCGTCGAGCAGCACCATGCCGTCCGCTGTGTCCGTCGCGCAGACGTCGGATCGCAGGCTCAGGCTCACGGCGCTCCTTCAGTGATCGCGGTGCTCGGCGGGCGGATGTGCGCGGGACGGGCACGGAGCCAGATCTCGCTGCCCAGGCTGGAGCTGAGGGAGCGCAGCCCCTCCGGGGTGGGATGCACCCCGAGCAGGGACGCACGGACGGCGGCGTCGTCGATCAGTCCGGCTCGGCCGAGCCGCGAGCCGTCGAAGAGCTCGACCAGGTCGGCGCGGTTGTGGCGCAGACTGACGTGGAAGTCCGTGCTGTACTCGCCCTTGGTGTGCCGGCGCAGGACGTCGTCGGGCACGATGCCGCGCATCGCCTCGGCGAGCACCGGCTTGTACCGGCCGGGCGTGCTGCGCTCGGCCACGCGGATGGCCAGGGCCGCCTCGATCACTTGGTCGTCGAGGTAGGGCGCGGCCTGACCCAGGCCTCTGCGGGAGGTCACCTGATCCAGTTGCCGCAGGCCACGCCCACCGGTCCGTACGCACGCCAGTGCCGTGTGCTGTCCGCGCTGGGGCGCGAGCGGCTCGGCGCTCTCGGCGGCTTCCCGGAGCAAGCTCCGCACGGCCGCGGCCGCGTCGCGGGTCGCCCACGGCGGCATGCGCGACTCCACGCCCCATGCCGTCGAGGGCGCTCCGCGGACCAGGGCCGACGAGGACGGCCCGGCGGCGGTGAGGCCCTGTGCCCATGCGGCCAGCCACTGGCCGAACGTCCTGCGGTCGGCGAGCTGCCGCAGCAGTTGTCCGAGCGGCCAGTGCTGGGAGGCGCGTTGCGTACGGATACGGGCATACGCCGCCAGCGGATGGCGTCGGACGTGGTCGTGCAGGTGTGAGGGGAACGTGCTGAACAACTCGTCTCCGCCGCCGCCCATCAGGTGCAGGCGTGACCCCCGGCCGGTCATCAGGCGGCAGAGCGCTGCCATCCTGGCGCCGTCGCGGACCCATGGCCCTGGCTCGTCGGTGGGGACGGCGTCGCCGGTGAGAGCCGGCAAGTCGCTGTACCACAGGGGCCATTGGTCGGGGGCGGGCGTGACGTGCTCGCTGCCGGGAAGCCGGGCGGCGGCGCGGGCAGCCCATGCCGCGTCGTCGTTCTCCGGGTCGAGGCTTCGCCAGCCCAGCGTCACCAGTTTGGCTCCGGCCGGGCGGGTCCGCTCCTGCTCGTGTGCGGTCAGGAAGCACAGGCTGGTGGAGTCCAGGCCGCCCGACAGTTCCGCGCTCACCGTGCCCCCGTCGGCCGTGCACGCTCCCACCGCGGCGGTCAGCGCCGCACGCACCGCGGGCACTCCCTCCCGCCAGGGACGCTGCGGCTCCGGCGGAGTCCACCACCGCTGGGTCCGGACCCGCCCGTCCGCGTCGATCAGCAGACTGTCGAAGGACGGAAGTGCTTCCACGCCCTGCCACACACAGCGGTCGTCCAGCGGATAGGGAAGCGGCGAGGCGAGCAGGTGAGCGGCGAGGAGCCGTTCGTCGGGAGCCGCACCGGTCACGGCCGCGAGCCGGTCCGACCGGTCGGCGGCCACGGTCACTCCGCCCACCCGCGCGTGAAAGAGCCGTCGCACCCCGGACGCGGTCCCCCGGGCCCGCACCGAACCGTCGACGGAGGCGATGAGGTGGAAGCTTCCAGGCAGCCCGTGGGCGACCGCCTCCACGTCCGCGATGTCCCGCAGCCGTCGCGCTCGCGCGGACAGCGCCTCGACGGTGACCGGGCAGCGCCCGATCACCGCGACTCGCCGCGCCCCTGCCGCGCCCACCGTCACCAGTCCGTCCGGCCAACTGCCCAGCAGCCACGGCCGACCGGAGTGGTGAGCGATGGTCTCGGTGGCCCAGGGGCGCAGGAGCCGCGCCGCGGCCACGCCGGATTCACCGTCCGGAAGGATCGTGAACCACACGTCACCGCTCATGGCACGTTACCCATCATGTCCTGTCGGTCTCGGTCTCAGTTGGGGCCGAGATATCACTCGTAGGGCGGGAATCCGCCCTCGTAGTGCGCGCCCAGGGCCTCACCGCGGGTCAGCTCGGCGAAGTCACCGACTTCCACCATGGCCGGCGGTTCGTACACTTCGTCCTGCTGCATGCAAGTCCTCCCTTACATCCGCTGATGGCGTGGAACCCACACCGCTGCGAAAATTGCCCATGGCATTTCGGCACTACGCCGACCTGCGGTATCTCCCACCCGATGGAGTGAATCCCTCCCCGCCACGGCATGGCGCAGGAGCTCCCGTGGTGCGGGCGCGAGGTGCTGGAGCTCGTCGAGGGCGGCGGCTGCCAGTTGGACCTTCGAGAAGAGCGCGGTGCGGTGAGAGGGTCGCGTCCCGGGAAGCAGGGACGCGCCGACGCCGTCAGGTACGGCGGCGTCGTGCGCGGCGCCTATGCCACTGCCTCCTCCGCCACAGCGATCTCCGTCACGCCGTCCTCGGTCACGCCGTTGTCGGTGGCGTCCGCCTCGGTCCCGTCGGCCCGTGCCGGTTTCTCGAACTGGGTCCGGTACAGCTCCGCGTACCGCCCGTTCGCCGTGAGGAGTTCCTCGTGGGTGCCGCGTTCCGCGATGCGGCCGGCCTCGACGACGAGGATCTGGTCGGCGGCCCGTACCGTCGAGAGGCGGTGGGCGATGACGAGTGCGGTGCGGCCCTGGAGTGCCTCGGCGAGTGCCTCCTGTACGGCGGCCTCGGAGGTGTTGTCCAGGTGGGCCGTCGCCTCGTCGAGGACGACCACCCGCTGGCGGGCCAGGAGCAGCCGGGCGATGGTCATGCGCTGGCGTTCGCCGCCGGAGAGGCGGTAGCCGCGTTCGCCGACGACCGTGTCGAGGCCGTCGGGCAGGGAGTTCACGAGGTCGTCGAGGCGGGCCCGGCGCAGGACGTCCCACAGTTCCTCCTCGTCGGCGTCGGGCCTGGCGAGGAGCAGGTTGGCGCGGACCGAGTCGTGGAAGAGGTGGCCGTCCTGGGTGACCATTCCGAGTGTGGCCCGCATCGACTCGGCGCTCAGGTCACGGACGTCGACGCCGCCGATGCGTACGGAGCCCTCGTCGGTGTCGTACAGCCGTGGCAGCAGCGAGGCGACCGTGGACTTGCCGGCGCCGGACGAGCCGACGAGGGCGACGGTCTGGCCGGGTTCGGCGCGGAAGGAGATGCCGTGCAGGACCTCGGCGCCGCCGCGGGTGTCGAGTGCGGCGACCTCCTCCAGGGAGGCGAGGGAGACCTTGTCGGCGGACGGGTAGGCGAATCGGACGTCGGTGAACTCGACGGAGGCCGGGCCGTCGGGGACCGCGCGGGCGTCCGGCTTCTCGTCGATCAGCGGCTTCAGGTCGAGGACCTCGAAGACCCGCTCGAAGCTGACCAGGGCACTCATGACCTCCACGCGGGCACCGGCGAGCGAGGTCAGTGGCGCGTACAGACGGGTCAGGAGCAGGGCCAGCGAGACGACCGCGCCCGGTTCCAGGCTGCCGCGCAGGGCATACCAGCCGCCGAGTCCGTAGACGAGGGCGAGTGCGAGGGCGGAGACGAGGGTCAGGGCCGTGATGAACGCGGTCTGAGCCATCGCCGTGCGCACCCCGATGTCCCGCACCCGCCGGGCACGCACCGCGAACTCCGCGGACTCCTGGCCCGGCCTGCCGAAGAGCTTGATCAGGGTGGCGCCCGGTGCGGAGAAGCGCTCGGTCATCCGGGTGCCCATGGACGCGTTGAGGTCGGCCGCCTCGCGCTGGAGCTTCGCCATCCGGCTGCCCATCCGGCGGGCGGGCACCACGAACACCGGGAGGAGTACGAGGGCGAGCAGGGTGATCTGCCAGGACAGGGTGAGCATCACGGCGAGGGTGAGCAGCAGGGTCACGAGATTGCTCACCACTCCGGAGAGGGTGTTGCTGAACGCCCGCTGGGCGCCGATCACGTCGTTGTTGAGTCGACTGACGAGCGCGCCCGTACGAGTGCGTGTGAAGAACGCGACCGGCATGCGCTGTACATGATCGAAGACCGCTGTCCGCAGATCCAGGATGAGTCCTTCGCCGAGGTTCGCCGAGAGCCAGCGGCCCACCAGTCCGATCGCCGCCTCCGCGAACGCGATCAGGGCGATGAGCAGGGCGAGTCGTACGACAGTGCTCTCGTCGCCGCCGGACACGATCGCGTCCACGACGCGTCCGGCGAGGACCGGGGTGGCCACGGCGAGCAGCGCCGTCACCACACTGAGCACCACGAACTGCGCGATTCGGCGGCGGTGCGGGCGGGCAAATCCGGCAATGCGACGCAGGGTCGCTCGGGCGAAGGGGCGGCGTTCCTGCTCGGCGTTCATGACGCTGTGGAGCTGCGTCCAGGCTGTGGTCTCCATACTCATGGGACAGACCGTAGAACCTAAAGCAATCTTGAGGTCAAGGGGTGATCGATGACACTGACTGAACCCACTCCCCTCGCAGGGCCGACGGATCCCACCGGGACAGCGGTTCTCACCGGGACGAAGGCCCTCGCCGGGCCCGGCGACCCGATGCCGTGCCCGGCGTGTCAGCCGCTGTCCCCGTGCCCGCAACCCCACGTTGGTGCGGTGTGGAAACCCTCTCCCGATGTGACGGTCGAACGCTTTCCCCAGGGCTTCGCCAGACGCCTTCCGGTCCGGCAAATCCTGTGCCTCGTCCCGCTGGCCCTCGTGGCCGTGGTCGCGGTGCAGCACCGGTCCGTGCTCGCGGAGGGCTTCGGGCATCTGGCGTCTGCGAAGTGGCCGTGGCTGCTGGCCGCGGTCGCCGCGACCTGTCTGACCTGGGTGGCGGCCGCCGTCACCCGGCAGGGCGCGCTCGTCGAACGGCTGCCCAAACGGCGGTTGCTGGCCACGCAGTTCGCGGCGGGCGCGGCCAACCATCTGCTGCCGACAGGTCTTGGCGCGAGTGCCGTCAATCTGCGGTTCATGACGGTGTGCGGGGTGCCGCTGGCCCGTTCGTCGGCCGCGCTCGCGCTCTACCTGCTGGCGGAGTCCGTCGCCCGGGTCGGGCTGCTGCTTGCCCTGTTGATCGCCTTCCCCGACGCACTGCGGGTCGGCGAGCTCCTGCCGGACGGCGCGGTCGGCCCGCTGCTGCTCGCCGTCGGGGCGGTGGTGTGCGTCGCGGTGACGGTGCTTCTGCTCGCACGACGGGTGCGTACGGTCGTGTTCACGTTCCTGCGGACCGCGCTGGGTGAGGCCCGGTCCGTGCACTTGCGGCCGGCCCGCGCGCTCGCACTGTGGGGCGGCTCGCTCTCCTTCCCGATGTTCCAGGCGGCCGGACTGGCCGCGGTGGGGCAGGCGCTCGGGTTGCCGGTGCCGCCGCTGCACATGGCGCTCGCGTATCTGGCGGCGACGGTGGCGGTCGCCCTGGTGCCGACGCCGGGCGGGATCGGCTCGGTGGAGGCCGCGCTGATCCTGGCGCTGGTGGCGGCGGGCGGTCCGGTGGCGGTGGCGACGGCGGTGGTGCTCGCCTACCGCATCATCACGGTGTGGCTGCCGCTGCTGCCGGGGGCGCTGACGCTCGGCGCGCTCGTGCGGCTGAAGATGATCTGAGCGTGTCGGCGTCCGGGCCGGAAAGCACTCTTCTCATTCCGCCCGGAAGTTGACGTGGACGGCCTGAACTCGCCGGTGTGACTCGGGAGTAACCTGCTGGCGTCGTCACACGAAGGGGTCCGCGATATGCCGGTCCGGATCGAGCGCCAGGAACACGTCACCACCGTCGTCCTCTCCCGCCCCGAGGTCCGCAACGCGGTGGACGGCCCCACGGCGGCCGACCTCGCCGACGCGTTCCGTGCGTTCGAGAGCGACGAGACGGCCCGGGTGGCGGTGCTGTGGGGTGAGGGCGGCACCTTCTGCGCGGGCGCGGACCTCAAGGCGCTCGGCACGGAACGCGGCAATCATGTGACGGAGGACGGCGACGGACCGATGGGCCCCACGCGGATGCGGCTGTCGAAGCCGGTGATCGCCGCGGTCGCGGGCCACGCCGTGGCGGGTGGTCTGGAACTGGCCCTCTGGTGCGATCTGCGGGTCGCCGAGGAGGACGCGGTCTTCGGAGTCTTCTGCCGCCGCTGGGGCGTGCCGCTCATCGACGGCGGCACGGTTCGGCTCCCCCGCCTCATCGGCACCAGCCGTGCGATGGACATGATCCTGACCGGCCGCCCGGTGGCGGCTCCCGAGGCGTACGAGATGGGCCTCGCGAACCGGGTCGTCCCGCCGGGCCGGGCCCGTGCGGAGGCGGAGGCGCTGGCCACGTCGATCGCCCGCTTCCCGCAGGCCTGTCTCCGCGGCGACCGCGCTTCCGTCCTCGACCAGGAGGGGCTGAACGAGCGCGCCGCGATGCGGGGTGAATTCCGTCACGGGACAGGTGTACTGGAGGAGAGCCTTGAGGGGGCGGCGCGGTTCTCGGCGGGTGCGGGGCGGCACGGTTCGTTCGGCGAGATCTGAGCGTTCCCGACGGCGTATCCAGGCCAAGTTGGGGTGGGATCCACCAAGGGGGCTGGGGACGTCCGCCGGGCCGGACGATGAGGGGGGCCTCGGCACTCGTCCGAGGAGGGGAAGAGGCGAGGAAGACGCCAACATGCCTACGGGCATGACGAGTTGGCGGCGATGCTGGTGGGAGATGGCCTGACCCGAGCGGTCCTGGCACGGAACACCTGTGCGCATGTAGCAAGATGAGCGAACCCGCCGGTCAACGACTTGTCGTTCCCGGCGCGGTCGTACATCCAGGAATCGAGCAGCAGGTGGCAACAAGGTGACGACACATCACATACCGGGCGCGAGCGCCCTTCGCGGCACGACGGGAGGCAGTTGGTGAACCGGGACCTCACTGTGCACGACTGGATCGTCGCGGGTGTCTGGCTGGCCGTCGGACTCGCGGCGGGCGTCCTGCTGCGCCTCCTCCTGCGCTGGCTGGGCAAGCACGCGACCCGCACGAGCTGGAGCGGCGACGACGTCCTGGTCGACGCGCTGCGCGCGCTGATACCGGTCGCGGCCCTCACGGGCGGCATCGCGGCCGCCGCGGCGGCGCTGCCGCTGACCGGCAAGGTCAACCACACCGTCAACCAGATCCTGACGGTCCTGCTCATCCTCGCCGCCACCATCACCGCGGCACGCGTGGTCGCCGGCCTGGTGCGGGCCGTCACCCAGTCCCGCTCCGGGGTCGCGGGATCGGCCTCGATCTTCGTCAACATCACCCGGGTCGTCGTGCTGGCCATGGGCTGCCTGGTCGTCCTGCAGACCCTGGGCATCTCCATCGCCCCGCTGCTCACGGCCCTCGGCGTCGGCGGTCTCGCGGTCGCCCTGGCCCTCCAGGACACCCTCGCCAACCTCTTCGCGGGCATCCACATCCTCGCCTCGAAGACGATCCAGCCCGGCGACTACATCCGTCTCACCAGCGGGGAGGAGGGGTACGTCGTCGACATCAACTGGCGCAACACCGTCGTACGCAACCTCTCCAACAACCTCGTCATCATCCCGAACGCCCAGCTCTCCAGCACCAACATGACCAACTTCAGCCGTCCGGAACAGGAGATGACGCTCACCGTGCAGGTCGGCGTCGGCTACGACAGCGACCTCGACCATGTCGAGCGCGTCACCTCCGAGGTCGTCACCGAGGTCATGACGGAGATCGAGGGCGCGGTTCCGGAGCACGAACCCGCCATCCGCTTCCACACGTTCGGGGACTCGCGGATCAGCTTCACCGTCATCCTGGGTGTCGGGGAGTTCAGCGACCAGTACCGGATCAAGCACGAGTTCGTGAAGCGGCTGCACAAGCGGTACCACGTGGAGGGCATCCGCATCCCCTCTCCCGCGCGCACCGTCGCCCTCCAGCAGAACGGCGTGGCGATTCCGCCTCAGCGCGACGGATCCCTGTCGATCCCGTAGAACATCGGGGTGGGGCGGTCCGCGAAGGCCGCCCCCCATCGGGCCGGTGCGGGTGAGCGGGGAGATGTGAGCGTATGACGGTGATCGGGGTCGACATCGGTACGTCCAGCAGCAAGGGCGTGCTGGTGGACGGGGACGGAACCGTCCTCGCGACGGCTGTCCGCCCGCACACGGTCGGCCGTCCGCACCCCGGGCACGTCGAGATGGACGCACAGGTGTGGTGGGACGAATTCGCCTCCATCACCCGGGAGTTGCTCACGTCCGCACCGGACGGCACCTCCGTCACCGCGGTCGGAGTCAGCGGCATGGGCCCGTGCGTAGCCCTCGCCGACGAGACGGACACGCCGCTGCGCCCGGCGATCCTGTACGGCGTCGACACCCGGGCCACCGAGCAGATCGCCCGCCTGGACGACGAGTTGGGCCGCGACGCCGTACTCCGACGCTGCGGGTCGCTGCTCTCCACCCAGGCAGTCGGCCCCAAGATCGCCTGGCTGGCGGAGCACGAGCCCGACGTGGTCGCCCGGGCCCGGCGGCTCTACATGCCCAGCTCGTACCTGGTGGTCCGGCTCACCGGGACCTATGTGCTCGACCACCACTCGGCGAGCCAGGCCGTTCCGCTGTACGACTCCGTGGCCCGGGAGTGGTTCGAGCCGTGGACCCGGCACATCGCACCCTGGCTCGAACTCCCCCGCCTGCTCTGGCCTGGCGACATCGCCGGGCAGGTCACGGCCGAGGCCGCCGACGCCACCGGTCTGCCCGCCGGGATCCCGGTGATCGCCGGCGACGCCTGGTCCGAGGCGCTGAGCGTGGGCGCGCAGCGCACGGGTGACCTCATGCTCATGTACGGCAGCACGATGTTCCTGATCAACACCCTGTCCGAGCGTCTGCTGGTGCCCCAACTGTGGAGCACCGTCGGGGCGTTGCCCGGAACGCGCAGTCTCGCGGGTGGCATGGCCACCTCCGGCACGATCACCGACTGGCTGCGGGAGCTGTTCGGCACGACCGAGCACACCGACCTGCTCACCGGGGCGGAGGCGTCCGGTCCCGGTGCGCGCGGGCTGCTGATGCTGCCGTATTTCGCGGGCGAGCGGACGCCGGTGGCCGATCCGCACGCCCGCGGGGTGATCGCCGGGCTGACGGTGGAGCATACCCGCGGCGACCTCTACCGTGCCGCCCTGGAGGCGACGGCCTTCGGGGTACGGCACAACGTCGACGCGATGCGCGCCGCCGGCGCGGACATCCGCCGTGTCGTCGCCGTGGGCGGCGGCACCCGGGGCGGCCTGTGGACCCGGATCGTCTCGGCCGTGACGGGCCTGGAGCAGGAGATCAGGACCGTCACCCTCGGGGCGAGCTACGGCGCGGCGTTCCTCGCGGCGAGCGCGGTCGGCGACCCGCTCATCGACGAGTGGAACCCGGTACGCGAACGCGTCGCCCCGGACCCTCAACTGCGCTACGGCTACGACGAGTTGTACGCGCTGTACCTTCGCCTCTACCCGGCGACACGGGACATCGCCCATGAACTGGCCGCGCGGCAACGGGGCTAGACCGAGGCGACCTGCCCCGGCCCCGCCCACAAAACCGTCGGCCGCTCAGTTGCTCAGTTGCTCAGTTGCTCATGATTCCTCCTGGAACACCTTCACGTCCCACGCCCCGAGCGGGACCGCCTCGCCCGGCGCGTACGACGTCCCCGTGAGCGCGTCGCGTACCGGCGTCGACAGCGTGACCTCCACCGGCTCCCACGACCAGTTGTGAAGGAACCGGACCCGGCGGCCGTCACGCGCGGTCGCCCTGGTCGACGTGACGCTCGGGTGGGCCGGACTCACGAGGTCCGCCGGGGCAGCCCAGCGGAGGAGGGCCCTGGCGAACTCCGGGTCGGGCACCGTGCCGACGTAGGTGACACGTCCCGCGCCATGTGCGTGGGTCGTGGCCGCGGGCCAGCGGCCGAAGTGCGGATGGTCGTACGTGGCCAGGGTGTCCGCTCCCCTGGGTCGCAGGCCGTCCACCCAGTGGAGGGCACGCGCCTCCCCGGACAGCTGAAGGGAATCCGTGCCGTGGACGGCGAGTCCGGTACTCAGATTGCTGAACTCGTCGTACGTGACTCCGGCGGCCTCGGCCAGCCGGGCGGGCTGTTCCTCCGTACGGGCCCGCGCCTCGTGGTCCGCGTACGCCGTGCGCGGGCCCAGGACCAGGTGGCCACCGGTCTCGGCGTAGGCGAGGAGGAGGTCGAGGGTGGCGTCGTCGGCCGCGTAGAAGGCGGGGACGACGAGTACCGGCGGCAGGTCGGTGTCGTCCAACTGGCCCGGGTGTACGAGCCTGCTCTGCAGCCCCGCGTCGAAGGCGCCGCGGTAGAAGGCGTCGAAGACGGTCTGGTACGAGCGCCGGTCGGGCCCTCCGTCGGGCGTGGCGAGTGAGGGCTGCGCCTGGAGTGCCCACTTGCTCGGGTTCGAGTAGAGGAACGCCACCTCGGCGTCCGGGGTGAGGGAGGACACGAGGTCACCCGCGGTCTCCAACTCGGCTCCCAGCGCGGCCAGTTCGCGGTACACACGGCCGGGTCGCCCGTTGTGCGGCAGCACTCCGCCCCAGTAGGTCTCGGTGCCGAAGTGCAGGGTGTGCCAGTGCCAGTACTCGATCATCGAGGCGCCCCTCGATATCAGCGCCCAGGCGGCCTGGCGCCACTGCCCGTCGTACGCGGGGCGGTTGTTCCAGGGGAAGCCGATGGCCTGCGCGTCGGTCTCGGTCACCAGGAAGGGTTCCTGGCGGGAGGCGTACATGCGGTCGGCGCTCTGGTACAGCGCCCAAGTGCCGTTGGTGGTCCAGCCCTGGTCCTGGCGGTTCCGGTCCGGCAGCGCAAGGGCGTCCTGCATCGTGTAGTAGGGGTTGCCCGCCGTGACGTCGAGCTTCCTGGTCAGCTCGTCGTCCTCGACCGTGGGCCGGTCGTAGGAGATGCAGGTCGTGACGAACTGGTCCGGCCGGGCGTACTCGCGCACGATGTCCGCCTGCCAGGCGATGAACTCGGTGGTGAGCCTCGCCTGGAAGCGCCGCCACGCGAGGTCGTACTGCGGCTGGGCGTTGCCGTCGGGGGTCCACAGGTCGGCCCAGGTGGACAGCCGGTGCGACCAATAGACCAGTCCCCACTCGCGGTTGAGGGTCTCCACGTCGCCGTAGGTCTCGCGCAGATGGTCGGTGAAGCGCTGGAACACACCGTGGTTGTGGAAGAGTTCGAGGCCGGGTTCGTTGTCGACCTGGAAGCCGATCACCGCAGGGTGCGCAACATACCGGCCGACGACCTTGCGGATGATCCGCTCGGCGTGGAAGCGGAACGCCGGGTGTGTGTAGTCGACTTCCTGGCGGGCGCCCCAGGGAACGCGCTCGCCGGTGCGCCGCTCCGCCGCGATCTCCGGGTACTGCCGGGCCAGCCACGGCGGCACGGCATAGGTGGGCGTCCCCAGAATGACGCCGATTCCCCGCTCCTCCGCCCCGTCCAGGACGGGCTGGAGCCAGTCAAGGTCGAAGCGGCCGTTCTCCGGCTCCCACGTCGACCAGACGGACTCGCCGACCCGGATCACTGTGAAGCGGGCCTCCGCCATCAGGTCGAGGTCGTCCTTGAGCCGCTCGTTCGGCTGGTACTCGTGATAGTAGGCGGCACCGAACAGAACCCGGCCGGGCAGCTCGAACATGCTTCTCCTTTACGGGATGTGAGGGTGCATCAGCCTTTGACGGCACCCGTGGAAAGGCCTTCGAGGAGCTGTTTGCGCAGCAGCACGAAGAGGGCGACGGCGGGCAGGACGGCCAGCACGGCACCGGCCATCACCAGGTCGTACTGCCGTTGCTCCGAGACGAAGAGCGTCTGCAGGCCCAGCGGCAGCGTGTACTGCGAGCTGTCGGAGACCAGGACCAGCGGCCACAGGAAGCTGTTGTAGCTCTGCAGGAAGGTCCACACGGCGAGGGCGCCGAGCGAGGGCCGCAGGAGGGGCAGCACGATCCGCCGGAAGATGCCGAACTCGCTCGCGCCGTCGATACGGGCGGCCTCCAGGACCGAGTCGGGGACGGACTGCACGATGTACTGCTGCATCATGAAGATCCCGAACGCGGGCGCCACCCACGGCACGATCAGCGCGAACCACGGGCTGCCGAGCCCGGTCTTGACCAGGATCACGAACAGCGGCACGAGGATCACGGCGAACGGGATGGACAGCGAGCTGAACATCACGCCGAACAGCAGCCTCTTGCCCGCGAACCGGAACTTGGCGAAGCCGTAGCCGGCCAGGGCGCAGACGAAGACCGACACGACGGTGGCGACGACGGCGACCACCGTGCTCATCACGAACCATTGCGCGAAGGGCTGATCCTCGATGAGCGCCCGGTAGTTGTGCAGGGTGAAGGGATCAGGAAGCAGCTTCGGCGGGTACGCGAAGATGTCGCCGCGCGGCTTGAACGACCCGCTCAGTGCCCACACCAGCGGCGCCAGGAAGGCGAGCAGCAGCAGGACCAGCGTCAGGTAGAGCAGGCCGCGCCGGCTCCTCGCGCCCGCGGAGGAACGTACGGATGCATGTGTCGAGGTGCGTATGGGGGAAGTGGTCGCGCTCATGAGGTTGCCCTCCCGATGCCGAACAGACGGTTGAAGAGCTGGCTGAGCCCGAAGACGAGGACGAACAGCACGACGGCCGCGGCGGCCGCGTACCCGAACTGCTGGCGCTGGAAGGCCGCCCGGTAGATGAACATCGTCACCGACAGGGTGCTTTCGGCCGGTCCGCCGCCGGTCAGCAGATACGGCTCCTCGAAGATCTGCGCGGCGCCGATGAAGGAGGTGACGACCACGAAGGCGGTCACCGGTTTCAGCGCCGGGAGCGTGACGGTGGTGAAGGTGCGGATGCGTCCGGCGCCGTCGAGGGCGGCCGCCTCGTACAACTCCTTCGGTACGGCCTGGAGTCCGGCGAGGAAGAACACGGTGAGGTAGCCGGTCCAGCGCCACAGCATCACGAGCCCGATGCTCACCTTGGCCAGGTCCGGATCGCCGAGCCAGTCGACGCCTCCGGTGCCGAACAGGGCCCGCAGGACGGAGTTCAGCAGCCCGAACTGCCGGTCGAAGATCAGCCCGAAGATGAGCGCCACGATGATCGGCGAGACGACGATCGGCACGAAGTAGGCGGTGCGCCACAGGTCGCGAACCCGCAGGCCACGGGTGTTGAGTGCCTGCGCGATCAGCAGCGCGAGCGGCACGACGACGAAGACCGCGATCATCACGAAGACGCCCGTGTTGCCCAGGGCCCGGTGAAAGCTGACGTCGGTGGCGAGGAGACGGTAGTTGCGCAGCCCCACCCAGTGCGGAGTACCGAGACCCACCCACTCGGTGAGACTCAGCCAGAGCGACACCAGGACGGGCACCAGCATGAAGAGCACGTAGAGGACGTAGAAGGGGGCGATGAAGAGATAGGGGGCGCGGGACTGCTTGAGACGGGGAGCGGTCCGGTTGGCGTGCGCGCGTTCGCGGGTACTGCCGGCGGGGCCGGCGATGGCAGTGGTCATGGGCGGCTCTCCTGGCGTACGTGCCACACATCGGATGCGGTCCTGGGGCGCGCCCCGTCAGGGGCGCGGGGAACTGCGCGACCAGCCACGGAAGGCCCGCAGTCTTCCAACGGCGCCTGACCAAGCGGCGCTAGCGCCCGGCCTGGTCTCGGAACTCCTCCGCGGTCCGCCGCAACGCCTGCCGGGGACTGACGTCCCCGCGATAGGCCCGCAACAGATTCCCGGCGAGCACGTCGAAGAGAATCGACTGGTCGGGACTCGTGTGCTGCGGAGGCACATCAGGAAGCAGGTCGCGGTAGAGACCGAACAACCGCTGACCACCACAGAAGTCGTCCTTGAGACCTCTGAGTTGCGGGTCCTCGAACACGGAACGCCGCGTGGGCAGATAGCCCGTCTCGATGAACCGCCGGACCTGACCCTCGTGCGTGAGCCAGGTGTTGAGGAGGAAGTCCGTGGCGGCCCGCGTGTTGGCCTTGTCCTTGATGACACCGAAGCCGGTGCCGCCGAGGGCCGCCGTCGTCCCGCCGCCCTCCGCGAACCGCGGCATCGCGCGGACCCGCCATTTCCCCTTCTGCTCGGGCACGTTGGGCACGAGACCGTAGCTCTTGTACCAGATGGCCATGGGCAGGCCGATGACCCTGCCCTGTTTCAGGGCGGTCTGCATCGCGGCGCCGTAGTAGTCGGAGATGTCGATGACGAAGCCGCTGCGCAGCCCCTTGCAGAGGAAGCCCAGTACCTCCTCGGCCTCGGCCGAGTCGAGCACCAGTTGCTGGTCGGCGTCGAAGAAGGCGCCGCCGCGCTGGTAGAGCAGCATCTGGAAGGACTGCACGATCTGTGCCGTGTCGCTGCCGTTGGTACTGACGACGCAGAGCGAGGCGTTGTGGTCCTTGTGCACGCGGGCGCCGAGTTCGGCGAACTCCTCCCAGGTCGGGGTGTCCTTGGCCAGCCCGTACTTCGTGAACAGGTCGTCGCGGTAGTAGTAGACGACCATGGGGGTGTCCGAGTCGAGGGCGTAGACCCGGCCGTCCTTGCTGTAGGGGGCGGTTCGGGCCGGCAGGAGGTCGTTCTTCAGGCCTGGCACGGCCGCGATGTCGGGGGTGAAGTCGTGCAGCAGCCGCTCGGAGATGTCGCCGCGCAGCATGCGCGGGAAGCTGCCGATCTCGAAGCCGGCCATGTCCGGTGTGCCGCGTCCGGCGACGGCCTGGGCGAGCAGCTTGGTGACGATGTCGGCGGGTCCGGCGCGGGTGACGGTCAGGTGGTAGCGGAAGTCGGCGAGCCGGTCTGCTTCCGGGATGCCCTTGCGGAAGAAGGCCTCGTATCCCGGGTCGTGGGTCCACAGGGCGAGGTCCACGTCTCCCGAGGTGCGGGCGGTGGTGCTGTCACGGCCGCAGGCGGCGAGCGCGGTGGCCGTGCCCAGGCCTAGGGCACCACGCAGCAGGGTGCGGCGCGGCAGGGGCGGTGGGGTGTACACACGTGACTCCTCACGTGGCGGCTACGGGGTGTGCGTGCGACGGACGTCCCGGTCCGGGCGCGCGCGGGCAGGGCGGATCCGGCCGACGGCGAGGTCGGCCGTCCCGCCGACGGTTCAGCGATTCGGCGGTTCAGGGGTTCGGGGGTTCAGGGGGGGTGGGGGTCGATCAGAAGGCAGGCGGTGCGGTGGAGGAACGTACGGTCAACTCGACCGCGAGATCGACGGGTTCGGCCGGGTGGGAGTGGCCCTCGATCATGGCGACCAGGACGTCGACGGCGCGGGACGCGACGGCGGCGAAGTCCTGACGGACGGTGGTCAGCGGCGGGGAGAGATAGGGCGCGGCGGGGATGTCGTCGAAGCCGACCACGCTCACGGCGGCGGGTACGGCACGTCCGGCCTCGGCGAAGGCACGAAGCGCGCCGAGGGCCATGTCGTCGTTGGCGGCGAACACCGCGGTCAGGTCGGGGAGTTGGGCCAGCGACCGCCCGGCCGCGTAGCCCGAGGCCGGGGTCCAGTCGCCGTCCGCGGGCAGCGGTGGTTCGGGGGCTCCGGCGTCGGCCAGCGCCTCGCGCCAGCCGCGGAGCCGGTCGCGGGCGGTCCACCAGTCCTGCGGGCCGGGGATGTGCCAGACCGTGCGGTGTCCGAGCCCGAGCAGGTGCTGTGTGGCGATCCGTGCGGCGGCGACTCCGTCGGCACGGACCACGGTGCTGGGCGCGTCGGCCAGGTGCACGCCCTCGCCCAGACTCACCACCGGTACGTCCGCGCTCAGTCGCAGGGGCGTGCCGTCGTCGATGGGCTCCGACAGGACGATCCCGTCGACGCCCTGTTCCAGCAGGGATTCCACGGCTGCCGCGATTCCGGCGCCGCCCTGACCTTCCAGGGTGCTGGCCACGGCGAACGAGTAGCCCACCCGGTGCATGGCCCGCTCCAGGTCGATGAGCTGGGTCGACGGACCGTAGAGCGCGCTGCCGAGCGAGACCACGCCGATCCGCCGGTACCTGCCCATCAGCAGGGCGCGGGCCGCGTTGTTCGGACGGTAGTCCAGTTCGCGGATGACGCCGAGCACGCGGTCGCGGACGTCGGCGCTGACGTGGGGTTCGCCGTTGACGACGCGGGACACGGTCTTCTGGGAGACACCCGCGGCACGGGCGACCTCCATCATCCCGGGGCCGCGCCGGCGGCGTCCGGGACCACGGGGGGACGACGGCTCGGTGCCGGTGGTGGCCATGGCCCTCCTCGTGCTCGTCCGGTGTTCATCGGCGTTGACTACGTAGTCAATCTCGCGCGTGATGATGCGAGGTTCGGGATGACTGCGTAGTCAGGCCAGTGTTCACAGCGCGGCCGCACGAGTCAATACTCCGTGCGGAACCAGTGCGGAGGGGGCCGGATTGACCGAGGCGGTGGAGCAACTGGGGCGGTCGAGGAGCCGGGGCGGTGGAGGAGCCGGGGCGGGGCGCTCATGAACATGGCGTCCGGGCCCGGCCCTTCGTGGTCAGTGGATGGTGAGCAGTGTCTGCGGGGTGCCGCTGCGCGGCGCCTGCCTGGAGCCGCGCAGCGCGGCGATGCCGATGAAGACCATCGACGACAGGCCCGCGATCGCGAAGGCCGTGAAGCCCCAGTCGCCATTGCCCGCGGCGAGCAGCTGGCCGCCGAGCCACGGGCCGAACACGGCTCCGAAGCGGCCCATGCCGGAGGTCCAGCCGACGGCGGTGGCGCGGTTGTCGGGGGTCGAGCGGATCGAGACCGTCGCGTAGATCATGGTCTGGGCGCTGTTGAGGAACACGCCGGTGAGGAAGACCACCGTGAAGGTCACCGCGAGCGGCATGTGGACGCTGAGCAGGAAGACTCCGACGGCGGTCAGCGCGAACCAGATCGACGAGATGCGCGGCGCCCCGAACCGGTCGGCGGCCCGGCCCGCGACCAGCATGCCCACGATGCCGCCGAGGTTGAAGAGGACGACGAAGGTGAGCGCGGAGCCCAACTCGTAGCCCTCGCTGCGCATCAGGGTGGGCAGCCAGGTGGCGACGCCGTAGACGAGCAGGAGCCCGCCGAAGGAGGCCGGCCAGTACAGCAGGGTCTGGGTCCACTCGCCGCCGCGGAACAGGTTGACGAGGGCGTTCCAGCGGTCGGCGGGGGCCTTCTTCCCTGCCGCGGCGGGCAGTTCGACCTCGAAGCGGCCGGCCAGCTCGCGGGCCTCCTCGGTACGGCCCTTGGCGACCAGGAAGCTCAGCGACTCAGGCATGAACCTGGCGAGCACCGGGACGAAGAGCAGCGGGACCACGCAGACCCAGAAGGCGGCACGCCAGCCGAAGGGCTCCACGATCCACAGGGCCACATAGGCGGAGAGGATGCCGCCGGCGTGGTGGGCGGTCATCAGCATGCCGATGGTGAGGGCGGTGCGGCCGCGCGGGGCGTAGTCGGAGACCATGCTGATCGCGGTGGGCAGCAGTCCGCCGAGACCGACTCCGGCGAGGGTGCGGCCGAGGCCGAAGACCGCGACGCTGCCCGACATCGCGCACAGCCCGGAGGCGAGCGAGAAGAGCGTGACGCAGGCGACCATCAGCTTCTTGCGGCCGATGCGGTCGGCGACCGTCCCCGCGGTCAGTGCGCCGACCAGCATGCCGAAGGTCGCGTAGCTGCCCAGGTCACCGGCCTGGTCCGGAGTGATGCCGAGGGACTTCTCCGCCAGCATGTGCGGCAGCACCGAGCCGTAGATGAACATGTCGAGGCCGTCGAAGAGCACGGCCATCCAGCACAGACCGACGACCAGTGCCGCCAGTTTGCCGCCGCGGGCGGACAGGGCGAAGGAGGAGGACATCGTTGTTTCCTCTCGTCCAGGAGTCGTGTCCCTGGAGGGGATCGGGGAGGCGGGGAGCGTGCGGCGCGAGCGGTTCGTGCGGCTGACCCCGTGATGCGCATGACGCTGGAAATCCCCTTCGAAATTGTCAACCTTTTCGTAAACAATCACAGAGGCAAGGCGGTCGCCGGGGCGGCACACGGCAGGGGTGTGCCGCCTCGGAAGCGAACGGGGACGCCGGTGTCAGCCGACCGGCGGCGTGCCGTGGGTGTGGAAGGACTCGATGGTCTTCAGACCCCAGGCCTGACCCTTCTTCCGCTCCTCCTCGGTCCACGTGATCAGCGGCCAGTCGGGCGCCAGGACGAGGCGGGTGAGCGGGTTGCACAGCTCGACGCGGTTGCCGCCGGGCTCGTAGACGTACAGGAAGAACGTCTGCTGGATGGCGTGCTTGTGCGGGCCCGTCTCGATGAACACACCGGTGTCCAGGGCGAGATCGGCCGCCCGCAGGATGTCCTCACGGGTGTCCGTGGCGAACGCGATGTGGTGCAGGCGTCCGTTGGAGCCGGTCCAGTCCTCGGTGTAGACGATGTCGTACGACTTGCTGCTGAAGGTCAGCCACTGGGCGGCGATCCTCCCGCTGTCGAGCCGGATCTGCTCGGTGGGCCGGGCGCCGAGCACCTCGTGGACGAAGCCTCCGTTGGGCTCGACATCGGCGGCGAGGAAGTTGACGTGGTCCAGGCGGCGTACGCCCACGCCGTGACCGGGCTTGGCCTGCGGCTGGTTCTTCAAGCCTGGCTTCAGCTCGTCCGGCGCCCGGTACCACTCGCTCTCCCAGTAGAGGGCGAGTTCATGGCCGTCCGGGTCCGTGGTGACGTACAGCGGGCCGATGCCCGGCTCGTCCTCGACCCAGCGGCCGGGGCGGCCGGCGTTCTCGGTCTCCTTGACCCGGCGCTGGAGGGCTTCCTCGCTGGAGGCGCGCAGGGCGGTGCGGCGGATCCCGGACGTGGCGTGGGCGGTCAGGGTCACGCTGTGGTGCTCGTAGTCGTCCCAGGTCCGCAGGTATACGGAGTCCCCGGAGCGGCCGTTCTCGGTCAGGCCGAGGTAGTCGGTGAAGAACCGGACGCTGGCGTCCAGGTCGGGGGTGAGCAGTTCGACGTGCCCGAGGTGGGCGATGTCGCCTAGCGGCGGGGCCATGAGGCCTCCTCAGGGGTGTTGTACGGCTCCGGCCGGCCGGGGGAAGACCGTGCCGTCGAAGATCTTGCGTGCGGTACGGACGACGGCGGTGCGCCGGGCCACCGGGACGGGGCTGGGGGCAGCGCCTGAAGCGACACTCGATGCGGCGCCCGGTTCAGCTCCAGGTTCAGCGTCCGGGGTGTCGTACGCGAGGGTCGTTTCTATGTCGAGGAATCCGGTGGGGTGCTCGATACGCACCCGGTCCCCGCCGGCCGGCAGACGTGCGACCGCCCGGCCGACGCCGCCCTCGATCCGCAGCCCGGCGGCGACGCTCGCGGCGCCCAGGACCCCGATCGAGGTGTGGCAGCGCACCGGGATGAAAGTGCGGGTCATGACCGCACCACCGTCCAACGGCGGTGCCAGCAGGCTGAGTTTGGGCACGGTGGTGCCTTCGACATCGCCGAGCCCCATCAGTTTTCCCGCCTCCAGCCGGATCTCCCGGAGCCGTTCCGCGAGGGCCTGGTCCGCCTCCAGGTCGGTGGGCGTCTCATAGCCGGTGACACCGAGCGAGGACGCGGCGATCAGCACGGTCGGCATGCCGTTGTCCACGCAGGTGACCGGTACGTCGGCGACGAGGTCACGTGCCCGGCCGGTCGGCAGCAACGGGCTGCCGCCCTGCGGGAACTCGATGACCACCGGCGCCGCGGCCCCCGGCACCCCGGAGATCTCGGCGGAACCGGTGTAGTCGACGCGCCCCTCCGGGGTGGGGAAGGACGCGACGGCGAGGTCCCCGGTGTTGAGCATGCGGATCCGCACCGACGTACGGCCGTCTCCGGCGGCGACCAGTCCGCGTTCGACGGCGAACGGGCCGACCGCGGCGAGGAGGTTCCCGCAGTTCTGACGGTCACTCACTTCCGGCGTGTCGACGCCGACTTGGAGGAACAGGTAGTCGACGTCCGCCTCGGGGTCGGCCGACGCGGAGACCACGGCCACCTTGCTGGTCAGGGGGTGCGCGCCACCCAGGCCGTCGATCTGGCGCGGGTCGGGGCTGCCCATGACGCGCAGCAACAGGTCGTCGCGCGGGGCGGGTTCGGCGGGCAGGTCCCCGGCCAGGAAGTAGGCGCCCTTGGAGGTGCCGCCGCGCATGAGCATGCAGCGCACCTCCTCGGCCCCGGCCCCGGTCACGGACCCACTCCGACCCTGTGCCCGGTCACGACCCGGCCCCGTCCCACGGCTCCCGACGCTCCGGCCGTTCCTGCCGCTCCCGCCGGTACTCCTCGTACGACTGGTAGCGCACGCCGAGTCGTACGAGCGTCTCGCGCAACCCATAGCGGTCCAGGCCGAGTTGGCCCTCGGCGAAGGCGGCGCGTGTCGCCTCCTCCTTCGCGGTGCGCGCGGCGGACGCGTCGACGGCCTCGGCGGACCGCTCGCGCGGGACGACCATCACGCCGTCGTCGTCGGCGAGGATCACATCGCCCGGCCGGACGCTCTGGCCGCCGAGCACCACGGGTACGTTGACGGATCCGCCGGTGGCCTTCACGGTGCCCTGCGCGGACACGGCCGACGCCCAGACGGGGAAACCCATCGCGCGCAGTTCCTCGGTGTCGCGCACTCCGGCGCCGGTCACCAGGCCGCGTACGCCCCTGCGTTGCAGGGCGGTGGCGAAGAGTTCGCCGAACATGCCGTCCGTGGAGGGCGAGGTGGTGGTGACGACGAGGATGTCGCCCTCGCCGCACTGCTCGACCGCCGCGTGGATCATGAGGTTGTCGCCGGGCCAGCTCAACACGGTGACGGCGGTGCCCGCGACCCGTACGCCCTGCTGGATCGGGCGCAGGTCGCTGCCGAGGAGGCCGGTGCGGCCGAGGGCCTCGTGGACGGTCGCCACGCCGTACGCGGAGAGCGCCTCGACGTCCTTCTCGGCGGCCTTCGGGGGGTTGGTGACGATCAGGCCGCTCATGCCAGCTCCCCCGTGACCTGCGGGTAGGGGCGCATGTACGCCTCGGCGTAAGTGGTGTGCGGCAGGCCGAGGTTGGGGCCCGCGTTGCGCTTGAGCTGCACACCGCGGCGGACGGCGAGGTCGGTGTAGTAGTCCCACAGATGCCGCTGCGCGGCCAGGCATTCCATGGCCTTGCGCTTGGTCTCCCACACCTCGGAGATGTCGAGGAGGACCTCCGGCTTGAAGCCGCACATCTCGGGCTGGTGCGGCTCGAAGAAGAACACCGGCGGGGCGCCGATGATCTCCCCCTCGGCCGGGTAGCCGATGGCCTGGGCGAGCACCCGCGCGTCCAACGCCATCCGGGCGGCCGCCGGGTGGTCGCCGTTGTACGGGTCGTCGAGCGGGTGGGTCAGGACGACGTCCGGCTGCGCCTCGCGGTAGACGGCCACCAGCCGGTCCGTCAGCTCGGGCGTGATGGTCAGGGGGTAGTCGCCGGCGTCGAAGAAGACGACCTCGGCGCCGAGGGTGGCGGCGGCCGCCTCGGCCTCCGCGCGACGCATCCCCTTGATCTCCTCCAGCGACCTGCCCTCGCGCCATGCCTTCGCGGACTCACCGCGCTCGCCGTAGGTCAGGCACGCGATGGTGACCTTCTCGCCGCGCGAGGCGGCGAGGGCGATGGCTCCGCCCGCGCGCCACACGAAGTCCCCGGCATGCGCGGTGATGACGAGCGTGGATCGTGGGGTGGCGGGCGTCGACGGTGTTGAGGTACCGGCCGCATTGCCATGCGTCATTGTTGCAATCTCCTTGGTGGACAAGCCGGTTGGCCCACCCCCGAGGTGTCACTCGCGCAACGCGTCGATCACACCCGAAAGGTGGGCGCGGACGGCCGCTTCGGCCGCCTGCGGGTCCCGGGCCCTGATCGCCTCGATCATGGCCAGATGCTCACCCAGGGACTTCTGGGGCCGCCCCGGTCGCAGCGCGAGCTGGAAACGGTGGCGCACCAGTTGCCCGTTGAGCCGCTCCAGCAGTTCCACGGCCGTCTGCTGGCCGGAGAACTGTCTGATGAGGGCGTGCAGTTCGTGGTTGAGGTCGGAGTAGGTCACCGGCTCGCCGTCGGCGACGGCCTTGGACATCGCCTCGCCCACGTCGACCAGCCGGGTCAGCTGCTCGTCCGTGACCGCGACGGCCGCCTTGGCCGCGCACAGCCCTTCGAGGACCATGCGGCACTCGGTGATGGCGACCGCTTCCTCCACGGTCACCACCCGCACCCGCGAACCGCGGTTGCGGATCCGCTCGACCAGACCCTCCGACTCCAGCTCGATCAGTGCCGCCCGCACACTGGCCCGTGTCACACCGAACTGCTCGGCGAGTTCGTTCTCCACCAGCCGTTGGGCCGGTGCCATGTCGCCACGCAGGATCGCCTGCCGCAGCTGCGCGAGCGCGTGCTGCCTGGCCTGCTCCCCAGTGCTCGGACGGGCTTGTTTCGGCATGTGTGCTCTCCCTGAGTGAGTGCCTGTCGAACCTAAATCTAGACGAACAAGATTGTCAACAATTTTGTTCTCCATGTGGTGCGACCACATACCAACAAGGGCCCTGGTATCCGCAGTTGCGGATACCAGGGCCCTCAGGAGTTCGTACGAGGGGTCTCCCGCGCTCAGGCAGCGACAGGGAACCCCGACGTGCGGAGGACGCGGCGCTCGGCGTCCACGGCGAACACCTCGCAGCCTTCGCGCGCGGCGGCCCAGTCGATCCCGTCCGCGCCCATCGCGAACGCCGCGGTCGCCGTCGCGTCCGCCTCGGTCAGGGACGGGGCCACGACGGTCAGGCTGAGCAGTCCGGTCGCCGGACGGCCGGTGCGGCCGTCGAGGATGTGGTCACCGCGCTCGTAGCGCCCGGAGGTCGCCACCGCGCCGTCGGTGATCTCCAGGACCGTGCACAGCCGGTCGGCCTGTTCCGGGTGACGCACGCCCACCCGCCACGGACGGCCGGCGGAGACCACATCGCCGCCGGCGTTCAGGCAGAACGTCGTCACGCCCTCGGCGAGCAGCAGCTCGGCCGCCCGCTGCACCGCCCAGCCCTTGACCATCGCGCAGGGGTCGAGTCCGCGGCCGGGCAGCCGCACCTGGAACGCGCCCCCGCTCGCGACCCGGTACTCCTCGCACAGGTCGAGCACCTCGACGAGGTCCGGGCTCAGCTCGTGGGACTCGAGCTCTCCCCGGCCCAGCCGGGACACCTCGCTGTCGGCGATGAACGGGCTGAACCGCGCGTCGACCTCGCGCAGCCACGCGAACACCCGGTCCGCGGCCACGGACGCGCTCCCTGCGGGGTCACCCCCGTCAGCGTCACCGTCGTCGATCCGCAGGGAGATCGGCAGCCCCATGATGTGCTCGACCCGGCGCACTTCCTCGGCCGTCGACATCGCGATCAGCCCTTCGCGTCGATGGCGGCCTGGAGGGACTCGACGTACCCCTCGCTCGTGATCGTGGCGCCCGAGACGGCGTCGATGTCGGAACTCTGCGCCTCCAGCGTCTCCGCGATCAGCTTCGGCACGGCGGCCTTCGTCTGCGGGTGGTTCGGCTGCTGCAGCATCCGTACCGCGTCGATCTTGTCGCCCTCGAAGGTCACCTCCACCTGCACGGTGCCCTTCTCGGTGCCGACAGCCGAACCCGCGACGACCTGGGAGGCGGCCGAGGCGGACGGCGAGGACGAGGAGGAGGACGAAGAGGACGAGGAAGATGCCGGCTTCGCGTCGATGGCCGCCTGGAGGGACTCGACGTACCCCTCACTGGTGATCGTGGCGCCGGACACCGCGTCGATGTCGGCGCTCTGCGCGGTGAGCGTCTCCGCGATCAGCTTCGGGACCGCGGCCTTCGTCTGCGGGTGGTTCGGCTGCTGCAGCATCCGTACGGAGCTGATCTTGTCGCCGTCGAAGGTCACCTCGACCTGGACGGGACCCTTCTCGGTCTTGATGGTCGAACCGGCGACGACCTGGTTCGAGGTACCCCCCGAGGAGGACGTGGAAGGTGTCGAGGCGGGTTCGGCGACCTCCGTGGTGGACGACGTGTCGGTCGAGGGCGCGTAGCGCCAGACCGGGATCAGACCCGCGACGGTCAGGACCAGGACAGGAATGGCTCGTTTCACGGTGTCTCTCTCATCCCGCCAGGCTGAAGCGCTCGAAGTGGATCTGCTGCTTGGGCACGTTCAGCTCGCGCAGGCTGCCCAGCACCGCGTTCATCATCGGAGGCGGTCCGCACAGGAAGACGTCCCGGTCACCGATGTCCGGCACGAGCCGTACGAGCTCGTGCGGCGCCAGCTTGTCGGGGCTGACCGGCCCGGACACGAGGTGCAGCTCGGCGCCCTTGGCCTGGGCGAGCTCCCGCAGCTCGTCGTAGAGGACCGCTTCCCGGTCCGTGGACACCCGGTAGATGACCACCGCGTGCCCTTGCACCTCCTCCAGCAGGGCCCGGATGGGGGTGACGCCCACACCGCCGGCGATGAGCACGGACTCCGGCCGGGTGCGGTGCATCGCGGTGAAGGCGCCGTACGGGCCCTCGGCGAAGACCCGCGTACCGACCTTCAGGTGCCGCAGGCCCGCGGTGCCGTCACCCGCCGTCTTGGCGGTGAGCCGCAGCGTCCGGCCGTCCGGCGCCGCCGACAGCGAGAACGGGTTGGCCTGCCACCACCGGTCCTTGGTCAGGAACCGCCACAGGAAGAACTGGCCCGCGCGCGCCGGCAGCCGGTCCAGGTCGCGCCCCGTCATGTAGATCGACACGACACTGTCGGACTCGGGGACCACGGCCGAGACCCGCAGCTGGTGGCGCATGTTCCGCCACAGCGGCAGCACCAGCCGGCCCAAGACGACCGCGCCGAGCGCCACGCCCCACACGCCGTACCAGTACGCCGTGGCGAAGGACGACGCGGTGAAGGTCGTACCCACCGCGACCTGGTGCGTGAAGGCCAGCACGACCGCGACATACGTGTAGAGGTGGATGAAGTGCCACGTCTCGTAGGCCAGCCTTCGGCGGGCGTAGCGGGCCGAGACGCCGCCGATCACGAGGATCAGCACCAGCGCGACGACGGCGCGCAGCACGCCCTCGACGGTCTCGGCGAGGTCCACGAGCTGGCTCACCGGGTCCATGCCGGAGGAGTCGGCGTAGCCGAAGGTGATGAACACGGCGTGGCCCAGCAGCGTCCAGAGCAGGCCGAAGCCGACCCAGCGGTGCCAGGAGGTCAGCCGGTCCATGCCGATGCGGCGGTCGAGCCACGGCAGCCGGGCGACCAGCAGCAGTTGGAAGGCCATCAGGAGCGCGCCGTACAGGCCGAGGAGCCGGCCCATGACGATGAGGGCGTTCGAGGCGAACCCGGCCTGGACGAAGAACACGGTCACCACGGCTACGTTCACGGCCAGCACGCCGTACAGGCCGGCGCGGGCCACCACCTTGGGGCGTACAGCCGCGGAAGGTGGCGGAACGGTCGTCTGGACAGTAGTCACGGGGTCGGCAACTCCTTGATCGGGTCCTGGGACTCCGAGCCTGCCTGCCGAGTGCTGTCGTTTTCCTGTCGGTCAACTTTCAAGTGTTTATCGATATGAAGTAGACAGGCCCGTGGCTATGGCGTCGGGAGGCGCGTGAAGCACTATGGGCACGTGGAAAAAGTACGACTTCTCGTTGTGGACGACGACCCGCCCATCGCCGACCTGGTCGCGACGGTCGCCCGCTACGAGGGCTGGGAGGCGGTGACCGCGAACTCCGGCGAGGAGGCGCTGCACCGGGCCGCGGACTTCCATCCGGACATCGTGGTGCTCGACCTGATGCTGCCCGGGCTCGACGGCTTCGCCGTGCTCGACCGGCTGCGGCTGTCCGGAACGATGGTGCCCGTGGTGTTCCTGACCGCCCGGGACGGCGTGGCGGACCGGGTCGCGGGCCTGACCAGGGGCGGTGACGACTACCTGGTGAAGCCGTTCGCGGTGGAGGAGCTCATGGCCCGGCTGCGGACCGTGCTGCGCCGCAGCGCGGGACCGGCCTTCCAGCGGTCGGTGCTCAGTGTCGCGGACCTGACCATGGACGAGGACACCCGCGAGGTGCGCCGCGGTGACCGGCTGCTGACGCTCACCCCGACCGAGTACGAGGTGCTCCGCTATCTGATGCGGAAGTCGCCGACCGTGCTCACCAAGGCGCAGATCCTCGACCATGTCTGGGAGTACGGCTTCGGCGGCCGGTCGAACGTGGTGGAGCTGGTCATCAGCAGGCTGCGCCGCAAGCTCGACGGCAGCGACGAGGACGAGGCGCCGCTCATCCACACCGTTCGGGGCGTCGGATACGTGGTGCGGCAGGTCGCCGAGTGATCCGTCGCTTCAGGGAGACCTACCGCAGGCTGCGGCTGGGCACCCGGCTGGCCCTCGGCATGGGCGTGCTCTCGCTGGTCGTGTTCGCCGTCGTCGGGGCGTCGCTGTCGATGTACATGCGGGGCTATCTGGAACGCCAGCTCAACGACCAGATGAAGCTCGTCCAGATCACCCAGTCCAAGGACGTCACGGCGTACGGCACCGTGCAGGGCAAGCCGTACTACGGCTGGTACACCGCCTCCTACGAGGTCTCGGCCGACTCTGCCGTCCTCCGCAAGCCCGCGGACGTACCGGCGGACGCCGACGAGCTCGCCACCGTCGCCGAGGCGCTCCAGGCCTCGGGCCACGACCCGCTCTTCCGCACCGCGCACATCAAGGGGAAGGGAACGTACCGGCTGCGTGCCTGCGAGGCCGAACCCGGGGTGGTCCTGGTCACCGCGGCGCCCATGGACGACATCGAGGACACCATGGACCAGCTGGCCACGGTCCAGGTCGTCGCGTTCGCCCTCGCGCTGGTCGGGCTCGTGGTGTTCGGCCGTGCGGTGCTGCGGCGGGGCCTGAAGCCGCTCAGCGACATGGCGCACACGGCGCGGGGCATCACCTCGCACGACTTCACCGACTCGGCGCGGCTTCCCGTGCGCGCCGACCGCGGGAACGGCGGCCCGGAGGTCGAGGAACTGCGCACCGCCTTCAACACCATGCTGGAGCACATCGACGACTCACTGGCCGTCCGCACGGAGGCCGAGCAGCGGCTGCGCCGGTTCGTCGCGGACGCCTCGCACGAGCTGCGCACGCCCCTGATGTCGGTACGCGGCTACGCGGACCTCTTCCAGTACGCGGCGGCCAACGAGCCCGAGGAACGGGAGAAGCACCTGGCCCGGCTGCGTGCCGAGGCGGCCAGGATGGGCATCCTCCTGGACGACCTGCTGCTGCTCGCCCGGCTGGACGCCGCCGAGGTGGAGGCGCCGGTTCGGCTGGAGGACGCGGATCTCGCGGAGCTGGTGCGCCAGGCCGCGGAAGCCTTCCGCGCGGCCCGCCCGGACCATCCGCTGGCCGTGACGGCCGGTCCCGGTCCGGTGCGGCTGCGCCTCGACGCCCTGCGCATCCGGCAGGTCCTGGACAACCTCCTCACGAACGCCGCCGTCCACACCCCCGCCGGTACGGAGGTGTCCGTGGAGGTGTCCGTCGAGTCCGGCGCGGCGATCGTCCGGGTCACCGACTCCGGTCCCGGCATCCCGGCCGCCGACCAGGAGCGCGTCTTCGACCGCTTCTTCCGCATCGACAAGGCCCGCAGCCGAGACCGCGGAGGCAGCGGCCTCGGCCTGGCGGTCGCCCGCTCCCTGGTCCAGGCCCACGGCGGCACCATCACCCTGACAAGCGGCCCGGGCGCGACAACGTTCACGATGAGGCTTCCCTTCGCCCCCTAGCTCGGGCGCCCCGAAGGGGCGCGGGGCTGTGACATTGAGCGGCTCCGCCGCGTGGGCGCGACCAGCCACAGCCGACCCGCACCCGGCGCCCCACGGGGCGAGCCCTCCGCCTACTCGGCGTAAAACGTGGCGTCAGCCTTCGCCGTCGTCGTATCGGCCGGCTGCGTCACCAGCAGATAGTTGTAGTGCCGGACATAGCTGCCCGCCACGTTGTACGACTCGAACGAAACCCCCGCCGACGCATCGGCCAGCCCCGCCCGCCGATAGAAGCTCGCATCGCCCTTGAAGGCCGTACTCCCGTCACTCTTGTCCACCCACACCTCACCGTTGCTCCGGTGGCGGAGGTAGTACCCCGGGAAGTTCGCCGACTCCAGGGAGACGGTCCCGGTACCGGCCAGGCCGGTCACGACACGGAACTGGGAGTCCGCGAGGTTGGTGACGTTCGGCTCGATCTTCGCCCGGTACTCCCAGTGCCGGATGAACCGGTCGGGGAAGTTGTACGAGGAGAAGCGGACCGGGGTGACGCCGTCGGCCACCGGGATGCCGAGGTTGGGCGTGCCGTCGGCGTTCCAGTACAGCTTCTGGTAGCGCGTACGGCGGTTGGGGTCGTTGAGCGGATCGCCGCTGATGTCCTTGTAGTTGCGGTCGTGGTAGACGAGGACGTCGGACTTTCCGTCCTCGGACGTGGTGAAGGTGTTGTGGCCCGGGCCGTACTGGCCGGTCGCGTCGTTGCTCTTGAAGACCGGAGTCTGGGTCTTCGTCCAGGAGGCCGGGTTCATCAGGTCGGCGGTGGCATTGGCGGTCAGCAGGCCGAGGCAGTAGTTGGCGTCGGTGGCACTGGCCGAGAAGGTCATGAAGACCTTGCCGTTCCGCTGGATGACGGCCGGTCCTTCGTTGACGCGGTGACCGACGGTCTCCCAGGACAGCGTGGGGGTGGAGATGCGCGCCGGAGTGCCGCTGATGGTCCATGGGTTGGACATCGGGGCGAGGTAGATGCTGGTTCCGGTGCCGACCGCCGGGTCGTTCTGCGCCCAGCTCAGATAGCGGGTGCCGCCGACGGTGAAGGTCGTCGCGTCGAGCGAGAAGGTGTCCAGCGGCAGGGCGATACGGCCCTTCTCGGTCCAGGTCCCGGTCAGCGGGTTGGCGGCGCTGGTCTCCAGGACGTACGGCCGGATCTTCCAGATGTCGTTGGTGGCACCGGCGGCGAAGTAGACGTACCACTTGCCGTCGATGAAGTGGATCTCCGGCGCCCAGATGTGCGCGCCCATGTCACCGCTGGCGTGCTTCGTCCAGATCGTCGTCTCGGCGGCGGTGGACAGCCCCTGGAGGGTGGTGGCCCGCCGCATGACGATCCTGTCGTACGCGGGCACGGTGGCGGTGAAGTAGTAGTAGCCGTCGGTGTGTTTGAAGATGTGCGGGTCGGCGCGCTGTTCGGCGATCGGGTTGGTGAAGGTGACGGCCGGCGAGGCGGGGGCGGCGGCCTCGGCGATGCCGGAGGTCAGGGCGGCCAGGGTGACGAGCAGCGCCGTGACCACCCTTGCGATCGTGCGTCTCACTGAGTTCCTCTCGATCACGTCGAATGCGTCAAATCACGTCGAACGCGCCGGTCACGTCGTGGGCTTGAACTGCCACTGCTGGCAGGTGTTGTTGAGCCAGGTCCACTGGCGTACGTCGACGCCGTCGCCAGTACCGCAGTTGGCGACGTCGGCGACCTTGCCGGTGCTCTCGTTGACGATCCGCACGTAGTCGCCGGTGGCCGTGTACACGAGGCGGTACTTCTGGCAGTTGTTGTTCAGCCAGGACCACTGGGCGATGTCGGTTCCGTCGGCGGCGGCGCAGCCTGCGGTGTCCATGACCTTGCCGGTGGCCACGTTGACCAGTCGGCTGGTGTCGTTGCCCTGGTCCTCGATCCGCCACTTCTGGTTGGCGCCGCCGGTGCAGGTCCACTGGAAGATGTTGGCGCCGTCCGCGGTACTGCCGCCGGCCACGTCCAGGCACTTGCCGCTGTTGCGGTTCACCAGCGTGTACGCCGTCGGGGTCGCCGCGGTCTCGCCGGACGGGCCGGGAAGGGTGGTTCCGAGGGCGACCGGGGTGCCGAAGTTGGGCGTGCCGTCCGCGTTCCAGGTGAACTTCTGGGCGCGGGTCGTCCGGCCGTTGCCGCAGCCGCCGTTCGCGGTGTTGTTGCCGTGGTAGACGATCCAGTTCTCGGTGCCGTCGGGCGAGGTGAAGAAGCCGTTGTGGCCGGGGCCGTAGACACCCGCCGCGTCATTGCGCTGGAAGACCGGGGTCTGCTTCTTCGTCCAGGAGGACGCCAACAGCGGGTTGGTGCCGGTCAGTTCGAGCTGGCCGAGCTTGTAGTCCGCGGTCTGGCAGTGGCTGGCGGAGAAGGTGAGGAAGGTGCGGCCGTCGTGGTACAGCGGCTCGGGCCCCTCGTTGACGGCGCCGCCGGAGGTCTCCCAGCTCAGCGTGGGGCTGGAGATGACGCTGAAGGTGGAACTGCTCAGCGTGTACGGGTTGCTCATCGGCGCGATGACCAGGCTCTGCGTACTGCCGTTGATGAAGCCGCTGCCGACCAGGTACAGGTTGTTGCCCTGCTTCAGGACGCTGGCGTCGATGAGCCAGCCGCCGGGGGTGAGGTTGGAGCCCGTGAGCTGGTTCTTGAAGCTGTACGGGCCCATCGGATCGGTGCCCGCGCTCTCCAGGACGTACGTGCGCTGGGAGTCGCAGCAGGCGACTCCGCCCTGCCCGGCGGAGTAGTACAGGTACCAGTGCCCGTCGAAGAAGTGCAGTTCGGGGGCCCAGAAGTTGGTGTTGCGGGTCGAGGTGGTGTCACTCCACACCTGGACACTGGGGGCCACCGACAGACCGGCCAGGGTCGGCGACTTCCGCATGGTCAGCACACCGGTGAACGACGTGGTGACCAGGTAGTAGTTGCCGTTGTAGTACTCCAGCCAGGGGTCGGCGCCCTTCTGCGCCTTGACGGGGTTCGTGTACGGCCGCCCCTCCGCGGCCGTGGCGGGCTGCGTGGCGACGGAGGCGAGCATCACGAGCAGCGCTGCCACGAGGGTGCACCAGTGACGGGCACGGAACACGGCGGATCCCCTTCCGATGAGCACGACATGCGCGATGTTCGAAATCCCGTACAGCGTGCGTAACTTCGACCAGAAGATAAGTACGCACGAGGTAGGCGTCAACGTTTCTGACGCGTTTGGTTCCGGTCGGCTTTCCGTGACGTAAAACCACGAACGCCACACGGACTTACGGGTGTTGCACAAAGCTCCTCATCGTTCGACCTGTCGGACATTGTTCGGAACCTCTTGACGCCCCCGTTCACACCGCTTCACACTCTCGCAACGCGACGTCACACACGCGAAACGGCACGAGCCCGCTGCTGAGACCTCGCGGTCCTTTCCTTCCGGCATGTCTCAGCAGAGGAAGTTGAAACGATGCAACCCGCGAGACCCCGTAGCCGTACGAGACGTTGGGCAGGAGGGCTCGCGGGACTGACCGCGGCCTCACTGCTCCTCGGACTCGCCGGGCCCGTCGCCCCCGCCAGCGCGGCCGAGAGCGCGGACATCACCGACGGCCTGGCCCTCTGGTACAAGCTCGACGCCGCCTCCGGCACCACGGTGGCCGACGCCTCCGGCAACGGCCGGACCGGCACGGTGAACGGCGCCGCCACCTGGTCCGACACCGGCGAGGGGCTCTCGTTCAACGGCTCCGACACCTACGTCAAGGTGCCGGACAACGTCATGAGCGGCATGAACTCGATCTCCGTCTCGATGGACGTGAAGGTCGACTCCGCGCAGAACACCCCATACTTCATCTACGGGTTCGGCAACACGAGCGGCTCCGCGGGCAACGGCTACCTCTTCACCACCGGCAGCACCTTCCGGACCTCCATCGCCTCCGGCAACTGGTCGACGGAACAGACCACCCAGCCCTCCCCCGCCCGCGCCATGACCCGTGCCGTGTGGAAGCAGGTCACGTACACCCAGACCGGCAACACCGGTGTCCTGTACGAGGACGGCATCGAGGTGGCCCGCAACACCGCGGTCACCATCACTCCCGGCTCCATCGGCTCCGGCACCACGACCGCCAACTACATCGGCAAATCGGTGTACCCGGGCGACAAGCTCTTCAAGGGCAGCATCCGCGACTTCCGGGTCTACGACCGGGCGTTGGCCGGCTCGGAGGTCGAGCAGCTCTCCCTCCCCGTCGCCACTCAGGGTGTCGCCGACGACAAGGCCGCCCTCACCCTCGGCGACACGAGCGCCGTCGTCGCGGACGTGACCCTGCCGACCACGGGCACCGCGGGCGGCTCCGCCATCAGCTGGAAGTCCGACACCCCCTCGGTGGTGTCGGACTCCGGTGCCGTCACCCGCCCCGCCGCCGGCGAACCGGACGGCCACGCCACGCTCACCGCGACCCTGAAGAAGGGCTCGGTGACCGGCACCAAGACCTTCGACATCACGGTCCCGCCCGCGTTCGACGACGACACGGCCACCGAACAGGCCGCCGAGGCGCTGAAGGTGGACAGCCTCGACGACGTGCGCGGCAACATCACTCTGCCGTCGACCGGTTCGTACGGCACGAAGGTCGGCTGGACCTCCGCGAAGCCGGACGTCGTCTCCGCCGACGGCATCGTCCACCGCCCGGCGCACGGCGACGGCGGCACCACCGTCGAGCTGACCGCGACCGTCACCAAGGGCGACGCGGAGGCGACCCGTGTCCTGACCGCGAAGGTGCCCGAACTCCCCGCCGAGGCGCCCCTCAAGGGCTACATGTTCAGCTACTTCACCGGCGAGGGCACCTCGGACGGCGAGCAGCTCTACGCGGCCCTCAGCAAGGGCGACGACCCGTTGAAATGGCGGGAGTTGAACGACGGCAAGCCCGTCCTGACCTCCACGCTCGGCGAGAAGGGCCTGCGCGACCCGTTCATCATCCGCTCCCCCGAGGGCGACAAGTTCTACCAGATAGCCACCGACCTGCGGATCTACGGCAACGGCAACTGGGACGCGTCCCAGCGCACCGGCAGCAAGTCCATCATGGTCTGGGAGTCCACCGACCTGGTCCACTGGACCGACCAGCGCCTGGTCAAGGTCTCGCCCGACTCGGCCGGCAACACCTGGGCGCCCGAGGCGTTCTACGACGAGAAGCTCGGCTCGTACGTCGTCTTCTGGGCGTCGAAGCTGTACGACAACGCCGAGCACTCGGGCGACACGTACAACCGCATGATGTACGCGACGACCCGCGACTTCCGTACCTTCAGCGAGCCCAAGGTGTGGATCGACCGGGGCTACTCGGTCATCGACTCCACGATGATCAAGCAGGGTGACACCTACTACCGGCTGTCGAAGGACGAGCGGAACAACTCCTCGTCGACTCCCAACAGCAAGTTCATCTTCCAGGAGAAGAGCGACTCGATCCTCGACGAGTCCTGGGACTTCGTAGCCGAGGGCATCGGCAAGGGCGCGATGAGCGCCGCCGAGGGACCGCTGGTGTTCAAGTCCAACACCGAGGAGAAGTGGTACGCGTTCCTCGACGAGTTCGGCGGCCGCGGCTACATCCCCTTCGAGACGACGAACCTCGCCTCCGGCAACTGGACGCCGTCCACCGGATATGACCTTCCGTCAAAACCGCGCCACGGCACGGTACTTCCGGTCACGCAGGCCGAGTACGACCGGCTGCTGAAGGCGTACCAGCCGGACCAGATCGTCGAGTCGGTCGAGGACGTCAAAGTAACGACGCGCATCGGTGACGCCCCGGTCCTGCCGGGGACGGTCATCGCCGACTACGCCGACGGCGTCAAGCGGCCCGTCTCCGTCACCTGGGAAGACGTCCCCGCCTCGGAGTACGCGCAGGCCGGCACCTTCACCGTGAAGGGCAGCCTGCCCGACGGTGCCGCGCTCAGGGTCGAGGCCGAGGTCACGGTCTCGGCTCAGGGCCCCGACGTGCCCGCAGACCTGGTCCTGCACTACGGCTTCGACGAGACGGGCGGCAGCATCGCCCGTGACTCCAGCGGCCACGGCTACCACGGCACCTACGTCCGTACGCCCGACTTCGGGACCGGCGTGGACGGCGGCTCGTTCAAGATGTCCGGCGGTTCGAGCAGTTCGACCTCCTCCCCGTACGTCAGGATCCCCAACGGCGTGCTGAAGGGTGCCGACAGCGTCACCGTCTCCACGTACGCCAAGTGGAAGGGCGGGGACAACTTCCAGTGGCTCTTCGGTCTTGGCCCGGACAGCGACAAGTACCTCTTCGCCACTCCGTCCAACGGCGGCGGCAAGCTGTTCTCGGCGATCACCAAGGCCACTTGGTCGGGCGAGAAGCAGATGACCGGCGGCTCGCAGCTCACACCCGGTAAGTGGCAGCACGTCACCGTGACCGTGAACGGCGCGACCGAGACCGCGGTCCTCTACGTGGACGGCGTCGAAGCGGCCCGGGCGACCGGCGTCACCATCAAGCCGTCCGAGCTGTACGACGCGTCGAAGGGCTACTCCGGTTACATCGGCCGGTCCATGTACTCCCCCGACCCGTACTTCGGCGGCGAGGTCGACGACTTCCGGATCTACAACCGGGCCCTGTCGCCCACCGAGGTCCTGGAGCTGAGCGGGAACACCACGGGCATCGCCACGGCGACCCACCCCGCGCTCAAGGTCGACGCGATCATCGACGACGCGGACAGCAAGGTCACTCTCCCGCTGGCCGAGGGCAGTGATCTCACCGCGCTGGCACCGGAGTTCGGGCTCGCCCACGGGGCGTCGATCAGCCCCGCGTCCGGCTCGCTCCACGACTTCACCGAGCCCGTGACGTACGAGGTCACCGGCTCGGACGGCAAGAAGCGCACCTGGACGGTCCGGGCCCTGGAGATGAAGAGCCCTGTACTGCCGGGGCTCAACGCCGACCCGAACATCACGAGGTTCGGCGACACCTTCTACATCTACCCGACCACCGACGGCTTCCCGGGCTGGAGCGGCACGCAGTTCAAGGCGTACTCGTCGAAGGACCTGGTCCACTGGACGGACCACGGCGTCATCCTCGACCTCGGTCCGGACGTCGGCTGGGCCGACAGCAGGGCCTGGGCGCCGGCGATCGAGGAACGGAACGGCAAGTACTACTTCTACTTCTGCGCCGACGCGAACATCGGTGTCGCGGTGTCCGACTCGCCCACCGGCCCGTTCAAGGACGCGCTGGGCAAGCCGTTGCTGAAGGCGGGCCAGTATCCGGGCCAGATGATCGACCCGGCGGTGTTCACGGACGACGACGGCACGCCGTACCTCTACTGGGGCAACGGCAGGGCGTACGCCGTCCCGCTGAACGACGACATGGTCTCCTTCGACACGTCGAAGGTCACCGACATGACTCCCAGCGGCTACAACGAGGGCACCTTCGTCATCAAGCGCAAGGGCACCTACTACTTCATGTGGTCGGAGAACGACACCCGGGACGAGAACTACCGCGTCGCCTACGCGACCGGCTCCTCGCCCACGGGCCCCTGGACCAAGCGGGGCGTGATCCTGGAGAAGGACCTGTCCCTGGGCATCAAGGGCCCCGGCCACCACTCGGTGGTCAAGGTGCCGAACACCGACGACTGGTACATCGCCTACCACCGTTTCGCCATCCCGGGCGGTGACGGCACGAACCGCGAAACCACCATCGACAAGCTGGAGTTCGACGCCGACGGGCTGATCAAGAAGGTCGTCCCGACGCTGTCGAGCATCGACCCGGTCACCATCGTCCGGGCGGGTCCGGACGCGATGGGCACCGAGGGGAGCGCGATCCCGGTCACCGGCACGATCTCCGGGGCGGGCAAGCCCCGGTGGACGGTCGAGAGCGGAGCTCCCTGCACCTTCGCCGACCCCGACGCCGTCCTCACCTCGGTCACCTGCGCCGACGACGGTACGTACGAGGTGACGCTGGCCGGGGGCCGCAGCAGTGACACGCTCACCGTGACTGTGGACAACGCGGCGCCGGTGATCACGTCGTCGACGGGTCCCGCCTCGGCGGTGTCCGTCGGCAAGAGCGCGGCCGTCAAGGCCCTGTTCACCGACCTGGGGTCCGACGACACCCAGACGTGCAAGGTCGACTGGAAGGACGGCACCGAGCCGACCACGGGCACGGTCACCTCCACCGGCTGCGAGGCCACACACACGTACAAGAAGGCGGGCATCCACCGTCCGGTGCTCACCGTCACCGACGACGACGGCGGCAAGGACAGCATCCAGCTGCCCGAACTGGTCGTCTACGACCGTGCGGCCGGTCCGATCGCCGGCGTCGGAGTCATCTCCTCCCCGGCGGGCGCCTACCCGGCGAAGCCCTCGCTGACCGGTCTTGCGGGCTTCTCCTTCGGCGCCGCGTACAAGAAGGCGAAGGACACCGTGCCCAGCGGCAACGCGACCTTCGACTTCGCGGCCGGCAAGGTGAAGTTCCGCTCCACCGACTCGGACTGGCTGGTCGTCACCCGCTCCGAAGCCCAGTACCAGGGCTCGGGCACGGTCAACGGCACCAGCGGATACGCCTTCCGCATCACCATCACCGACTCCCCCGACACCTACCGCATCAGGATCTGGAAGAAGTCCACGGGCGACGTGATCTACGACAACCGCACCGGTTCGAAGGCTTACGGCATCGTGCTCGGCTGAGGTCTGGCGGCTGACATACCACCGAGGGAGCGGCGCCCTGGCTCGTGAGCCCGGGCGCCGCTCCCTCGGTAGGGTGCGTCCACGTTGTCGACGATCACATGTGTGCGGTCCCCGGACCGCTGGGGGAAGGACTGCTGTGGCCAAGTTGCCGGGCGTGCTGGCGCTGCCTCGGATGCTCCGTCATTTCGCGACCACCGGCGAAGGGCTCCCCGAGGACGGCGCGGTGGAGGTGGATGCCCCGGACGACGCGCTCCGTGCCGTGCTCTCCGCCGCGAGGTCCGGGACCTGGGAGCCTGCCGCGACTCTGCTGGCGGAGACTCGCTCCGCCGGGGGCTGGTACCGGCGCGGCCTGTTCAGCGCCGGTCTCGCCGAACTCGCGTTGCACCACCACGGGTGGCTGGACGACTGGAACCGCGCACGGCCCGGCGACCCCGATCTGGCCCTGGTACTCGCCGAATTGGAGATCGACCGCGCCTGGGAGATCCGTACGGCGGCACGCGCCCGCCATGTGTCACAGGAGCAGTTCCACGCGTTCCGCACCCTCCTGAACGACGCCACGCCGGTACTGCGGACGGCCGCCGATCTGAACCCGGGCGACCCCGTTCCCTGGCGGATCCTCATCGGCCATGCCATGGGACTGGGCGGGCCCCGCGACGTCTTCGACGAGTACCTGGCACGGGGCAGGGACTGCGACCCGCACGACCTCGGCCTGCACACCCGTGCGGTGCAGTACCTGGCACAGAAGTGGTACGGCTCGCATGCCGAGATGTTCGACTTCGCGGAGTCGGCCGCCGCCGCTGCGCCCGAGGGCTCGTTGCTGCGCGGTCTGCCCCTGCAGGCGGTCACCGAGTACGCGCTGGACCACGACGCGGGGATGGGCCAGGGGCCGGTGGCCTGGTCCCGTATCGAGGCCCTCGTCGAGGCGGGTCTCGAACTCTCCGCCGCGTACGGGCCGGGCGACCGGCAGGCCGCGAAGTTCCGCAACCATCTCGCCCTCGCGCTGATCCGCTGCGAGCGCCACCACGAGGCCCTGGAGACCTTCCGGCTCATCGGCACCGACGCGCGCACCTTCCCCTGGGCGTACCTCGGCGACGCCCGGGAGATCTTCCTCCTCCTGCGCAAGGGGGTCCGCGTCCAAGTCTCCACATCCACCCCGTACTTCGGCGGTTCCATCCCCTCCCCGGTGGCCGAGGCCCCGTCAGAAACCCTGGCGCCGGGCACGACCGCGACCGTACCCGCGGCCACGGCCATGGCCCTGGCAGTCGTCGGTGCCCGGATGAGCGAGGTCCGCGAGGCGGTCCTGATCACCGGTACGACCATGCGCCTTGCCCCGGCACCCCGGGGCAGCACCCTGGTGGAGACCGCACCCTCGGCCGATCCGCCGGCCCGCCGCAAGGGCATGCGCAGGACGCTGCTGGGCGAGGGCGAACTGCCCCGGCTCGCCCGCGCGTTCAGCAGGGGTGAGACATGGCCGGTCCTCGTGGTGGCGAAGGAGGGAGCCGACTACACGCTCCGCCTGTACCGCGACGGCCGGGAGCTGACCGCCCATGTCTGGTGGACCGACCCGGCCGAGATGCCGACGCAGGAGGAGGCGGCCAAGCGGGCGACAGCACTGGCGGCTTGCTACGGCTTGGCTGACCACCGGCCGCTCACCGCCGCCCTCCGCGGCACCGGGGCACCACTGCAGCACATCGGGGAGACGTTCACGTTGCTCGGGCTGCCCCCGCTGCCCGCCGGTTTCGGCGATCGCCCCGAGCCGCTCGCGGACATGCGGGGCGCTCAGGTCGTGGCGCGGCGGTCACTCTTCGGCGCCATCAAGGAGACGCTGGCCTCGGACGACTCGGGCCACCGTGGCGGGGAGCTGCCGCCGTTGTCCTGACTCGGCCCGCCACGCACGCCAAGGGCCCGCCCCGAGTGTTTCCGGGCGGGCCCGAAGGCGAGGAGTGAACGGTGGGTCAGGTCTTGCGGCGGGACGTCATCGCCCGCTGGATCAGGATGAACGCGCACAGCAGCACACCCGTCGCGATCTTCGTCCACCACGAGCTCAGTGTGCCCTCGAACTGGATGAGGCTCTTGATGAGGCCGAGGACGAGGACGCCGAAGAGGGTGCCGATCACATAGCCGGAGCCGCCCGTGAGGAGCGTGCCCCCGATGACGACCGCGGCGATCGCGTCGAGCTCCATGCCGGTGGCGTGCAGGGGGTCGCCGGACTGGATGTAGAGGGTGAAGAGGAGTCCGGCGAGCGCCGAGCAGAAACCGCTCATCGTGTACACGGCGATCTTGGTGCCGCCCTGCGGAAGGCCCATCAGCAGGGCCGACTGCTCGTTGCCGCCGATGGCGTACACCCGACGTCCGAAGCGCGTGTAGTGCAGGACGTAGAACGCCGCGGCCAGCACCACCAGCGCCACGATGGCCCCGATGGAGAGGAAGGCGCCTCCCAGTGACACCTGTGTCTGGGCCATGCTGCTCACGGAGGAGTCGCCGATGGAGATGGACTCCTTGCTGATGACCAGGCACAGGCCCCGGAAGAGGAAGAGGCCGGCGAGGGTCACGATGAAGGGCTGGATCTCGAAGTTCTGGATCACATAGCCCATCAGGAAGCCGCCGAAGGCTCCCACGGCGAGCGCCATGGGGATGACGACCACGATCGGCAGGCCCTGACGTTCCACCAGCCATGCCGTGAACATGGTGGTGAAGCCGATGACGGAGCCGACCGACAGGTCGATGCCGCCGGACAGGATGACGAAGGTGGCGCCGACGGCTGCGACCAGCAGATAGCTGTTGTCGATGAACAGGTTGAGGAAGACCTGCGCTTCGGCGAACCCGTAGTTCTGGTACCGGCTCAGGCCGACGGCGTACATCACGAGGAAGAGACCGGCCGTCACCAGGACGGGCAGCCGCCGGTCGCCGAGTACGCGCGCGGCCTTGCTGGTCGTACGGCTGTCCGCCGCCGTCGGCCGCTGGGTGGTCGTGCTCATCACGACACCTCCATCTTGGGGGAGGCCTCGGCCGCCGGGGCGGTCTCCGCCGGTGCCGGTGCCGCGGCCTGCTTGCCGCCGAGCTTCGCGCCGAACACCTTGGCGCGGAACTTCGGCGACTGCATCAGGCAGACGATGATGACGACGGCGGCCTTGAAGACCAGGTTGGTCTGGGTCGGCACACCGATGGTGTAGATCGTGGTGGTCAGGGTCTGGATGACGAGGGCGCCGACGACCGTGCCGCCGATGGAGAACCGGCCGCCGAGCAGCGACGTACCGCCGATGACCACGGCGAGGATCGCGTCGAGCTCGATCCACAGACCGGCGTTGTTGCCGTCCGCGGCCGAGGTGTTGGAGCTGATCATCAGGCCCGCGATACCGGCGCACAGCGCGCAGAACACGTACACCATGATCTTGATCCGCATGGACCTGATGCCGACCAGGCGGCTGGCCTCGGCGTTGCCGCCGACGGACTCGACGAGCAGGCCGAGGGCCGTGCGGCGGGTGATCACCACGGTGACGGCCACGACGGCGGCCACGATGAAGATGGAGAAGGGCAGCGTCAGCCAGTAGCCGCCGCCGATCAGCTTGTACGGCTCGCTGTTGACGGTGATGATCTGCCCGTCGGTGATCAGCTGGGCGACACCGCGGCCGGCGACCATGATGATCAGCGTGGCGATGATCGGCTGGATGCCCATCCTGGCGACCAGGAAGCCGTTCCAGAGGCCGCAGACGATCGCGGCCACCAGTCCGATGCCCAGGGCCAGGAACACCCCGGACAGGGCGCTCTGGTCGGCCTGGTCGCTGATGTACGAACAGGTCAGGGCGCCGGTGATGGCGACCACGGCGCCGACGGAGAGGTCGATGCCGCCGGTGGCGATGACCAGGGTCATGCCGACCGCGACCAGGATGAGGGGCGAGCCGAACAGGACGATCGAGACGAGGCTGCCGTAGAGGTGGCCGTCCGTCATCTTGATCGCGAAGAAGTCGGGTGTGAAGGGAACGTTGACGAGCAGCAGGATGACCAGCACGGCGACCGGCCAGAACAGGTGATGGTGTGTCAGCGCTCGCCATCGGGGAGTGGTGGTCACTGGTGCTCTCCGCTCGCGATGGTCTCCAGGATCCGGGTGGTGGTGATCTCGGGCCCGTTGGCGAGCTGCGCCACCAGCTTGCGGTCGCGCAGCACTCCGATGGTGTGGCTGAGCCGCAGGACCTCCTCCAGCTCGGCCGCGATGTACAGCACGGCCATGCCCTCCTCGGAGAGCGAGACCACGAGTTTCTGGATCTCGGCCTTCGCGCCGATGTCGATGCCGCGCGTCGGCTCGTCCAGGATCAGCAGTTTGGGCTGGGTGATCAGCCAGCGGGCGAGCAGCACCTTCTGCTGGTTGCCGCCGCTGAGCTGGCCGACCCTGGCCTCGGGGTTGGCGGGCCTGATGTCCAGGGCCTTGATGTACTTGGCGACGAGTTCGTCGCGCTGGGCGATGGGGATGGGCCGGGTCCAGCCGCGGGAGGCCTGCAGGGCGAGGATGATGTTCTCCCGCACCGTCAGGTCCGGTACGAGGCCCTCGGTCTTGCGGTTCTCCGAGCAGAACGCGACGCCCGCGGCGATCGCGTCGTTCGGGGCGCTCATCGAGACCTGCTTGCCGCCGATGGTCAGCTTGCCGCTGTCGGGGTGGTCGGCGCCGAAGAGCAGCCGGGCGAGTTCGGTGCGGCCCGATCCGAGGAGACCGGCGAGTCCGATGACCTCGCCCTTCTTGATCTCCAGGTCGAAGGGGGCGATGCCGCCGACGCGGCCGAGGCCGTCCGCCTGGAGCAGCGGTTCGCCCACGTCGGAGTGGAGTTGCTGGTCGTGCAGTTCCTCAAGCTGGTCCAGGGCCTTGCCGATCATCAGCTGGACGAGGCCGACCTGGTCGAGGTCGCGGACCATGTGCTCGCCGACCAGGGTGCCGTTGCGCAGGACGGTCATCCGGTCGCAGACCTCGTAGATCTGGTCGAGGAAGTGCGACACGAAGAGGATCGCGACGCCTTCGTCCTTCAACCGCCGCATCAGGGCGAAGAGTTCGAGGACCTCGTCGCGGTCGAGGCTGGAGGTCGGCTCGTCGAGAATGAGCACCTTGGTGCCCGCCCCCTGACCGTCGGCGTCTCCGGTGCCCACCGACCGTACGATCGCGACCAGTTGCTGCACGGCCAGCGGGTACGAGGACAGGGGCGCGGTGACGTCGATGTCGAGGCCGAGCCGGTCGACCAGCTCGGCGGCCTCACGGCGCAGCCGCTTCCACTGGATGCGGCCGAAGCGGGTGGGCTCGCGCCCGATGAAGATGTTCTCCGCCACCGACAGGTTGGGGCAGAGGTTGACCTCCTGGTAGACCGTGCTGACGCCGGCCTGCTGCGCCTGCGACGGGCTGGCGAACCGTACGTTCGTGCCGTTGAGGGTGATGGTGCCGCCGTCCAGGGAGTGGACCCCGGTCAGCACCTTGATGAGGGTGGACTTGCCGGCGCCGTTCTCGCCGAGCAGTGCGTGGATCTCGCCGGGGAAGAGCCGGAAGTCGACACCCGACAGAGCCCGTACCCCCGGAAACTCTTTGACTATGCCCGTCATCTCCAGGACGGGCAGCGGCTCTGCCATGGCAGCGCTCCTCATGGATTTCGTTCAGTCCCGCAGGGAGCCCCCTGGGCCGAGGTCTTCGGCCGGAGGGAGGCTCCCTGGCGGTGGGTGCGGTCGGTCAGTACGTGCGGGCCGACGCCCGCGGATCCGTACGTGCGGATCGGCACCCGCGGATCAGTGACTGCGGATCGGCACCCGAAGGTCAGTACCTGCGGGTCGGCACCCGTGGGTCAGTACTTGCGGGTCGGGAGCGCGTCCTTGGCCTGCTCCTGCAGGAAGTCGCCCTCCTTGGTCTTGATACGGCGCTCGACCGTCTCGCCGTCGTTGACCTTCTTCACGAGCTCCATCAGCTGGGGGCCGAGCAGCGGGTTGCACTCGACGATGCCGTTGATCTTGCCCTCGGACATCGCGACGAAGCCGTCCTTCACACCGTCGACCGAGATGATCAGGATGTCCTTGCCGGGCTTCTTGCCGGCCGCCTCGATGGACTGGATGGCGCCGAGAGCCATGTCGTCGTTGTGCGCGTAGAGCACGTTGATGTCCGGGTTGGACTGCAGGAAGGCCGCCATGACCTGCTTGCCGCCTGCCCTGGTGAAGTCGCCGGTCTGGCTGACGACGATCTTCCAGTCGTCCTTGTGGTCGGCCTCCATGATTTCCTTGAAGCCCTTGGCGCGTTCGAGCGCGGGGGCGGCGCCGGTGGTGCCCTCCAGCTGGGCGATCTTCACCGCACCCTTGTGGCCGGCCTTCTCGAGAACCGTCTCCAGCATCTTGCCCGCGCGTCGGCCCTCGTCGGTGAAGTCGGAGCCTATGAAGGAGACGTACAGGGAGTCGTCGGACGTCTCGATCGAGCGGTCGGTGAGGATGACCGGGATCTTCGCGGTCTTGGCCTCCTTGAGCACCGCGTCCCAGCCGGTGACGACCACCGGCGAGAAGGCGATGACGTTCACCTTCTGCGCGATGTAGCTGCGGATCGCCGAGATCTGGTTCTCCTGCTTCTGCTGCGCGTCGGAGAACTTGAGGGTGTAACCGGCGTCCTTGGCCGCCGCCTTGACCGACTTGGTGTTGGCGGTGCGCCAGCCGCTCTCCGAGCCGACCTGTGCGAAGCCGAGGGTGATCTTCTTGCCACCGCTGCCGCCGGCGGAGGAACTCGAGCTGCCCTCGTCCTCCTTGGCACAGGCCGCCAGGCCGCCCGCCGCCGCCACGCCGACCGCCGCGGTGAGGAAGTTCCTTCTGTTGAGCATGTGTCTTCTCCTTTGAAGAGCCGGTCCCTGGGGGACCTGCTGGTACGCCTTGCTACTCGCCGGGACAGGCTGCCCTCGTCCAGCCTGTCGATCATTGTTCGACATATCGGCCATACAGATGCGGTGAAAATCGGCCGGGGGGTGCTGTGCGCGGTGTCAGGTGGGTGCTGCGCCCGGGTCCGCGGTGTACGGGAAAGTGCTTGCGCGGACCACGAGTTGGGGCTCGATGGCGAACCGGGGTGTCCCGGCCGGGTCACGGCCCTCGATCAGGTCCAGGAGCAGGGCGATGCTCCGTTTGCCCACCGCCGAGAAGTCCTGCCGGACGGTGGTGAGCGGTGGGGCGAAGAACTCCGACTCCGGTATGTCGTCGAAGCCGACCACCGCGACGTCCTGGGGAGTTCGCACGCCCGCTTCCCGAAGGGCCCGCAACACCCCCAGTGCCATCTGGTCGTTGGCGACGAAGACCGCGGTCAGCCCCCGGCCCACCCAGCCGGCCAGTTCCTGGCCCGCCCGGTAGCCCGACAGCGGACTCCAGTCCCCGCGCAGGGACATCGGCGGTTCGACACCGGCCTCTTCGAGGGTCGCCCGCCAGCCGGCGGCCCGGTCGGCCGCCTCCTGCCAGTCCTCGGGTCCGGCGAGGTGCCAGACCGTACGGTGGCCGGCGGCCAGCAGATGACCGGTGGCCAGCCGTGCGCCCATGTGCTGGTCCACGTTGACGCAGGGGATCCCCACGCCCGGTCCACTGCCCACGGTCACCACCGGGAACGGATGGCGGAGTTCGGCGAGGGCCTCGACCGCCGACCGCTGCGGGGCGATGGCGACGACTCCCTCCACCCCGCCCTCACTGAGGTGGTCCAGGGCTTCGGACAGCGTCCCGACGGTCAGCTTGCGCAGGCTGACAGTGGAGACGAGGTAGCCCTCGGCGCGCGCGGCCTCTTCGAGTGCGAAGAGGGTGCTGGCCGGACCGTAGAGCGTCGTGTCGGAGGCGACGACTCCCAGGGTCCGAGTGCGTCGTGTGACCAGGGCTCGTGCGGAGGAGTTGCGGCGGTAGCCCATTTCCTCGATCGCGTGCAGCACCCTGGCCCGTGTCTCGTCCCGCACGTTGGGGTGATCCCCCAGCACACGGGAAACAGTCTGGTGGGACACGCCCGCCAGTCGCGCGACATCGGCCATGGTGGGCGGCCGAAGCTGCGATTGTGCCATGGCCGCACCTCCTTGGCGGTCGTATACCGGAAGATTTCTGTGGCACCCGTGGACGTCTCCGGGCGCTGGGGCCCGGCCCGCGACAACGGCAACCGGTCCGCCGGACAGCCGGGTAACTCTCCGGGCGGGAGCTCCACGACCACGGCAGTTGCCACGGAGGCGAGCTGGGGCGTCGCGAACGCCATGGTCGTACCTCCCTGGAAGTCGGCCGGTGATTGCGGAGGTCATTGTGAGCGCTAACAATTCATGCCGGTCAAGGGTTCGAACAGCAGGAGGACGTCACGTTTGAGTAACGCGGCGGAAGCACGCGGTGTCGGGCCGGCGGCCCACAACACGGGTTCATGGCAAGGGTCTTGACGCGCTTCCGGCACGGCTCTATTTTCAGCACCGAAACTTCGAACCACGAACGAAATATCGGACGTTGATGATGACCGGTTCCAGCCAGAGGTACGCGCCTCTCCCCCGCCGATGCTGAGCATCGGCACAACACCCGCACGCGAAAAGGGCCCTCACAGGCTCTCGCCTGCGAAGACCCTTCGCTCTGTCGGGACGACAGGATTTGAACCTGCGACCCCTTGACCCCCAGGAGTGAGGGCCATAGGAATTACCTGCACATATCAAGCAGAACCAGGGTGCAGGACGTGCATCCCCGAGCGTGCTGTTCAGGGTCGCGAGCACCGTGTGGTCCCCGAATGGTCCCCAGGGCAGTGGTGACAGCGTGGGTATCTGCCTGCCGTAGACCAGCAGGTGCCGGACGGATCACCGCCGGATCTGGTCGGCCGGCTCGGGGATCGTGCACCTGATTCCGCGTCGGCGCAGGCAGGCGCGGTTGGCTCGCGAGGAATACGCCTTGTCGCCCCGTACCCGCAAAGGACGCACCCGGGGGCGTCCGCCGGCGGTGCGGGGCACCCGGATCGCTTTGAGGACCGGTTCGAACTGCGGGCTGTCGCCCCGCTGGCCCGCTGTGACCAGCAGCGACAGTGGCTTCTGTCCCTGCTCGCAGGTCAGATGGATCTTCGTGGAGAATCCGCCGCGCGAGCGGCCCAGCCCGTGATCGTCCGGCTCGGTCCGCGTCCCGCCCGGCGGTTCCTTCTGCCCGGCCGGGTCCCGGCGGGGCACCGGCGGCATGCTGATGGGCCCGGCAGACCGTGGAGTCGACGTTCACCTCCCACGTGATCAGGCCCGCAGCATCGGCCCGGGCCTGCAGTGCAGTCAGGATCCCGGCTCACACGCCCTCACGCTGCCAGCGCCTGAACAGTCCGTAGACCGTCTGCCAGTGCCCATGCTCCACCGGCAGGTCCCGCCACGGCACACCGGTCCGCACACGCCACCGCACCCCGTCGATCAACTGCCGCCGGTTGCGAGCCGGACGCCCCAGCCCCACGACCGGCAACAACGGCTCCAGCACCGACCACTGCTCATCCGAATTGGCTTCGGCTGAGGAGCGGGTGGCGGCTTGATGATCCGGGAACGGCCCGGATCTTGGCCCGAGGCCCGACCTGGCGCACTCAGCTCTACCTGGGGAGGTGGAGCCCCGTGGCTGTCCTGTGGCCGGCTGGGTCACCCGACAAGCCGGTTCAGAATGCGGCATGCACGCCCGACCCCGTCCTCGGCCGTCAGCGCACGGCCCAGTCGGCGGGCCTCCTCAGCATGGCCGCTGTCCCTCGTGACGGCTCGCAGGCGGCCGGCGAGAGCGGGGACGGTGAGCTGCCGGGAAGGCAAGGGCTTCGGCCCCACTCCGAGGCTGTGGACCCGGTCGGCCCAGTAGGGCTGGTCGCCGAAGAACGGGCAGACCAGGGACGGCACTCCAGAACTCAGAGCCGAGGCGGTGGTGCCCGCACCGCCGTGATGGACCACCGCAGCCATACGGGGGAACAGCCAGCTGTGGGGCGTGTCCCCGACCACGAGCATGTCGTCGTCACTCGTGGCGGGATCTCCGGCCAGGACACCACGCAGTCCCGCGCGCCGCAGTGCGGCGCGTACGACGCGGTCGGTGGCCTCGGGGTCGCAGGTTCTCATGCTGCCGAAGCCCACGTACACGGGCGGGGGTCCGTCGTCCAGGAAGTCGAGCAGGCGCCGTGGCGGTTTCCACAGTGGCTGTTCGTGGTGCCAGAAGCCGGTCATGTGGACGTTGGGTCCCCAGTCGGTCGGCCGGGGTACGACGGTGGGGCTGAAGGCACACAGCACGGGGGCATGGCGGACTCGGTGTAAAGGGCCGAGCGGGGAGAGGGCGGGAAGACCGAGGCTCTCCATGCGCCAGGCGTTGATGAACGGGCGGGAGACCAGCCACGATCCCAGGTTGACCGCCTCGAAACTGAGACGGTTCCCGAGCGATCCGAGGAAGCGTGCGGTAGGCGTGAACGGGTGGGGGAACACGCCCGTGGGCTGGCTGGGCTGGAAATGGATGATCGCGTGCGGGACGCGCAGATACTGGCTGAGGTGGATGCCCAGAAAGCCGAATGTGGGCGCAAGGACGAGATCGGCTCCCTGCGCACCGGCCTGGGTCTCGGCGAGCAAGCGGGAGAACAGGGGACGTACGATCCGGTTGATGCCGCGGATGAAGGCCGCCGGATTGCGTCTGCCGGCCAGCAGTTCCTGGCCTTCGGGCGACTCGATGATCTCGGTGGGGTCCGCCGGGAGCGAGTGGAACTGCAGTCCCGCCGCGGTGATCAGTTGCTGGTAACGGGCGCTGGCGAGCAGGCGGACGGCATCGCCCTGACGGCTCAGTGCCCTGCCCAGCGCCAGGCACGGCTGGACGTCGCCACGCGACCCCGCAGCGAAGATCACTACTGTGCGGGCCATGCCCCCCTCGATCCATCCAGTTCCTTCATCACCGTGGGCCAGATGCGGTGCAGTTCCCGCTCCCAGTACGGCCAGGAATGCGTCCCGGGTTCGTAGAGGTTCGTCGTGACGTCGACGCCCACCGAGCGGAGCGATTCGGCGAATTTGCTCACCGATGCCGGGAGTGCGGCTTCGGCGAGCGCGCCCACAAGGGTCACACCGGACGGATTGCCGTCGTCCAGGGGGCCGGGTGTTCCGTTTCCCGTGGACAGGTGGACCTTCGTTCCCCGGAAAGCGCGTGGCATGGCGGACGGGTTGTGGGTCTGCCAGATGTCGTCGTGTTCCTTCGGGTCGCCCCAGATGTCATGAAGATCGGTTCCGTCCCCGCGGGAGCCGAGGTCGAGGAGGAAACGCACCAAGGGGTCGTTGAGGTCGACGTACGAGCTCATGGAGGCCGCGTACCGGAACATTCCCCGGTGACGCGCCGCATAGTTGAGCGCGCCGAACCCCCCCATGGACAGGCCGATGACGGCCCGGGAGGAGTTGGCCCGGAATCTGCTCTCCATGAGCCGGACCAGTTCGCTGGTGTGGAACGTCTCCCAGCGAGGTCTGCCGGCGTACCAGTCGGAGTAGTACCCGTATCTCCCGCCGTCGGGCATCACGACGAGTGCGCCGGAGTTCTCGGCCAGTACCTCGACGTCCGTCTCGCGCGTCCAGGAGGTGTAGTCGTCCTCCCCACCGTGCAGCATGTACACCACGGGGAACGTGCGTCTCCTCTCGCTGTACCAGCCTTTGGGGAGGATGACACGGACCGGCACGGTGCTTCGCATGGCCCGTGACAGGACGGTCAGATCGAGCGTGCGCTCGTCGATGGTCTTGACGCCTGTGATCCAGGCGCCGGTGTCGGACGACCACGATCGATGGTCCGGGCCACTGGTGGCCGCGGCTGTCGCGGTGCCGCCCAGCGGTGTGAGGAGCGAAAGACAGGCAAGGAGTGACAGGCCGGTGAGTCGTGCCCGGCCGGTGAACAGTGTGGGGGCGGATGGCATGGGCTGCGGAACTCCTTGGGGCGGGTGAAGCCCGGACGACGGGACACAGGCGGAAGCGGAGAGGAGCCCCGGGGCCGACCGCTGACACGATGCACGGCCCAGCCCGTGCTGAGCGGCTCACGGCTCCCGGGGGCTTGGCCACGGGGGCGACGGTCGTCACGAGACGGCGAGCGGCGTGCGCGACAAGCCGGGGCCGCGGGTCGCGATACCTCCTCAGGTGCTCGACACTCCTGTACTGCCGCCGACGCCGGTAACCAGCCGTCAGCGTCGGCTCGACGCTGGGGTGCTTCGCTCCGTGCTGCGGACATGGCAGGAGTGGCCGTCCCGGGTGCCAACGGATCGCCAGAACCGAAGTGGACATATACGTGCAGACCATGTCGAAATAGGTGATCAAAGACCAGCCGACACACCGATTTGATGTGAATATGATCAACCGATCGCACGTCACCTGGGGGAGGGGCATCTGCCGCGTCGGCGGCGACCGCGACCATGGCGATGAGGTGTCCCACCGCGGTCAGATCAGGCAACCGGACCACCGCTCCGTGGTCGGCCGTCCATGTCGTCGCCGGATCCCGTCCGTTGGAGGGGATGAATCGGGCCGGAGCCCGAAGGCCGACGGCACCGCCTGAAAGATCAGCCGGACAGCTGATCGCGCGTCCGGCCCCGTCCGCGTCGGCCACCGGGCGGCCATGCCGTTACACCCTTCGAGCAACGGCACGCATACCGCTCCACCTCAACTGACCTGCGTCTTCCCTCCAAGGAAACACCAGGCGGGGGCTGTGCGGTTGCGACGCGACGAGGCAGGCAGCTTGCTAGGTACAAGTTGGCAGGTCAGATCAGCCGGTGAACTGAAGGGCAGGGCTCCACGCGGCCCGGAGTGAGGGAGAGTCGATGAGCACGACCATGTCCGAAGCCGTCATCGCGGGTGCCGGCGGGGATGCGCTGGAGAAACTGCCTTTGCCCGAGCGGTTCGCCGCGGCGACGGTGCGTCTGGCTGACATCAAAATGTTCCAGGACGTCGACGACAAGGATGTGCAGAAGTCCCTCATCGTCGATGAGGTCCCGATGCCCGAACTGGCTCCGGACGAGGCACTGGTCGCTGTGATGGCGAGCTCCATCAACTACAACACCGTGTGGACCGCGATGTTCGAGCCGCTGCCGACGTTCCAGTTCCTGAAACAGATGGCAAAGGCCGGGGGATGGGAGCGGCGCCATGACCTGCCTTACCACGTCGTGGGGTCGGACGCCGCAGGCGTCATCGTGCGGACAGGGTCGTCCGTGCGCAAGTGGAAGGCCGGAGACCACGTCGTGGTGGCCACCGCGTACGTCGACGACCAGGACCATGACACACATCGGGACGGCATGCTCGGCGAGGGACAGAAAGCGTGGGGCTTCGAAACGAACTTCGGCGGACTGGCGCACTACGCGATCGTGCGGGCAAGCCAGTTGATGCCCAAACCAGGGCTGCTCACCTGGGAGGAGGCGGCCGTCAATCCCCTGTGTGCCGGCACCGCGTACCGCATGCTGGTCAGCGATCGCGGAGCGCACATGAAGCAGGGCGATGTGGTGCTGATCTGGGGTGCGACCGGGGGGCTCGGTTCCTACGCAGTGCAACTCGTCCGTAACGGTGGCGGTATTCCGGTGGGCGTGGTGAACTCCCGCCGGAAGGCTGACCTGCTGCGGTCCCTCGGATGCGAGATCGTCATCAACCGCTCGGAAATCGACGGGGGAGACGCCACCCTGCTGCAGCGGCCGGAAGGCTGGAGGAAGATCGGCGCCGCGGTGCGCGACGCGGTAGGAGAAGACCCGCACATCGTCTTCGAGCACGTCGGCGAGAAGACGTTCGGTGCCTCGGTCTTCCTCGCCAGACGCGGAGGGACAGTGGTCACGTGCGGTTCCAGTACCGGATACCAGCACACCTACGACAACCGCTACTTGTGGATGCGGCTCAAGCGGATCATCGGAAGCCACGGGGCCAACCTGCATGAGCAGTGGGAGGCCAACCGGCTGCTCAGCATGGGCCGTCTGCTGCCGGCCCTGTCGACGACATACCCATTGGACGAGGTCGCAACGGCTGCCCGGAGCGTCCAGACCAACCAGCACATCGGCAAGGTGGGCGTTCTGTGTCTGGCCCCACGCCCTGGGCTGGGGGTGACGGACCCGCAGGCCAGGGCACGAGTGGGCGAGGACCGTCTGCGCACCTTCCAGGGCTGGACGAGTGAGTCCGATGCTTCTTCCGGCCGTGACCATGACGAAGGGCGCCGGTTGGCTCGTGTGTGAAGACCGGCCTTGGCGTTCATCGGGTCCGGCCGGTCCGGCACGGGCGAGCCGGTCCGGCACGGCCGGCTCGCCGGTGTGATCGCTCGGTTCGGGCTGGATGGGCGTGAACTCCCGTTTTCGGCCCGGTCCCGCACGTTCGACGGCGTCGCAACCGCCGGCTACTCGTCCCCCTGCCCCTGAAGGGCTTTGGTCAGGTGCTGTGCGATGACCTCGACATGAGGCGGGTCGATGAGCGACAAGTGGTCGCCTTGGACGGGTACGACCTCGAGCGACGGGCACAACGATGCCCACCCGAGGTCTGGCTCGCTGCGCAGGTAACGAGGGTCGAGCGACGTGGTCAGCCGCTGTGCCTCCTGGGCCCGGTAGAGCACGACGGGGTCCGGACAGGGCTGAGGCCGGTACCGCTCTCCGACGCGCGCGTCGATGTAGGACGTCCGCTGGTGCTCCATGATGCCGGGGCTCATGTCGAGGCCGGCTTCGGCGACGAGTCGCATGACCACGTCGATCTGCTGCTCGTCAGGCGTGGCAGCCAGTTCCTCGTAGGGCAGGTCAAGACGGCGGCCGTATGTTTTCTCGATGTATTCGGCGAACCGGCCGAACCGTTCGAGGAGCAGTTCCTTGGAGTCCAGCCCGGGGAGTGCTGCCGGCAGGATGGTGTCGAGGAGTCCGAGGAAGCCCACGGCCTGGTCCGTCTCGCGGAGCTGGCGGGCGACCTCGTAGGCGAGACAGCCGCCGAAGGACCAGCCCAGCAGGTGGTACGGCCCCTGTGGCTGGAGCTCCCGGATGAGACCCAGGTAGTGGGCGGCCTTCTCCTCCATCGTGTGGAGGCGGTCCACGCGCTCGAATCCGTACACGGGCTGTTCCGCCGGAAGTAGCTGGGCGAGGGGTCGGTAGACCGATGTCGGGCCGCCGGCGGGGTGAAAGGTGAACAGGGCGGGGCGGTGGGTCCCGGGCCGGATGACGCGTAGGACGGACCCGCCCGTTTCGTTCACCGCGGGCCGGATCAGCTCGGCGAGGGTGGCGACGGTGGAGTGGTCGAGCACCTGCTCCTCGGTAAGGGCCGGGGCGGTGTCGCCCAGGCGCCGGCGGATGCCCTCCACCAGGTCATGAGCGGTGTGCTGGTCACCACCTGCGGCAAGGAGGTCCTGGTTGACGCCTTTTGGCCGCCGTCCGAGGACCTCGTGCCAGACGCCGGCCACCAGGCGTTCGGCGGCGTCTCGAGGATCCAGCGTGGTCGGCAGCGCCGGGATCGCCTCGCTGCCGACGCGCTCCTGCTCGACGCCCCTCGGCTGAGCGGCTGCTGCCGTGTCACGGGTGTCAGCCCCTGCCAGACCCAGCTCTCGCAGTACCGCGTCACCGACGGCACGAAGACTGGCACCCCGCAGAAGGAGAGGCCCGGGCAATGCCACGGCGAAGTCCTGTTTGACGGCGTTCTGGATCCGCACGGCCATGAGGGAGTCGAGGCCGAGGTCGGTCAGCGGAACGTTCTCGTCCAGGTCCTGGCTGGCACGTCCCATGACAGCGGCCGTACGCCTGCCGAGACGTTCGTAAATTCTGGCGGGGGCCGCTCCGCCGAGCGTCGAGATGCTTCCCGGGCCGTCCCAGTCGTCGTCGGGGAGACCACTGCCGCGCAGAACCCCCGCGAAGAACGCGACCGCGTCCAGTCCCGGGAAGGCTTCCAAAGCCCGACGGGCGTCCAGATGTACCACGCCGGTGTACGTCCTGCCCCGGGTGACAAGCGCCTGGAGGGCGTCCAACCCTTCGGCCGAGGTGATGGGCTCAAGAGCCACGGCGGGGTTCTGGGGTGCCGCACCCACGTCGGCCCAGGGGCCCCATGCGATGGCGGTTGCCGGCAGGCCGCCGACCCGGCGGCGGTGGGCGTGCGCGTCCAGCCAGGCGTTGGCAGCGGCATAGGCCGCCTGCCCGGGAGAGCCGAAGAGGGCGGCGGCGGAGCTGTACGCCAGCCACCAGTCGAGATCGTGCCCCGCGGTGGCCGCCTCCAACTGGAGGGCGCCAGTGACCTTCGGCCGGAAGACAGCCTCGATGTCGGACGATTGCAGGTCGGTGATGACGCGGTCGTGGAGCACAGCCGCGGCGTGTGCGACTCCGCACAGGGAATGGCCTTTGGACAGGGCCGCCTCGACCAGACGCGTAGCCACACCTGGATGAGCCACGTCCCCCTGCACCACGACGAGGGAGGTGCCGAGCTCGCCGAGTTCGGTCAGGACGGCCTGCGTCGCGCGGCCCGGGGCGCTGCGGCCGTTCAGGACGATGCGGCCGGCGCCCTGCTGGGCCAGCCGTCGCGCCGTCGCCAGGCCGAGGCCGGTCAGTCCGCCCGTCACGATGTAGGCGCCGTCGGAACGCGCGAAGGGCACCCTGGCGCATGCGTCGTCAGGGTCCACGGCAGCCAGCCGGGCAATGAAGCGGGTACCTCCGCGCCAGGCGACCTCGTCGGCCTCGCCGTCGGCGAGCAGTTCCTGGGCCAGGTCGTCGACGAGACCGGGCTGCGGGTCGATGTCCACGAGGGTCGTACGCAGAGTGGGACGCTCCAGGGCCAGTACGCGTACGAGACCGCGAAGAGCGGCCAAATCGGGGTTCCCTGTTTCCCCCGGCACCACCGTCTGGGCCCGTTCGGTCACCAGCCACAGCCGGGGAAGCGACAGTTGCCGCTCGTCCGAGGCCAGACGGCGGGCGACGTCCGCGGCGGCGTGAAGTCCTCGGCACGCTCCGGTCGGCTCGGGACCGGCCGCCAGGAGCATGACCACGGCAGCCCGCCCGTCGCGGGTCTCCTCCCGCCAGGTGTCCAACAGGCTGCCGAGGGAATCGGCCTGGTGATCCGCGAGCGCTACCTCGAAGCCTTGTTCCCGCAGTGCCGACGCGAGGGAAGCGGCCCAGGGGTGGACGCCGCCGCCGGACTGATCCGTCAGCAGCAGGACGTGGGCCGGTGGGGAGGGGAGGGAGACAGGTGCTTTCTCCCACGTGATCTCATACGTGGTTTCGTCGAGCGGCCGCGGAATCTCCCCCGGTTCGACGGTCCGGAGCCGCGTGTCATTAGCGACGACCAGCTCCCGTCCCCCGGGGCCCTCCGCGTGGATGTCCCACCTGCCGCGGTGGGGTGATCGCCCCCGGGCGTCGCCGGTAGTCGATTCATCGATACACGGCAGGCACCGGACCCGGCACTCGTTCCGGGCAGGAGCCTGCAGCCGTACCTGCAGAGACCGTACGAAGACCGGAACGTCTTCCGTTGCGGACGGTGCCTGATCTGCCCCGGGCACCTCCCCGTCCGGGCGGTCGCGACCGGCAGGTGCGTGCAGGACGGCATGGAGGAGCTCTCCGTGTGGCCGTTGGTTCGGTGCGTGCTCCTCAGTGCCGGGCACGGGGAAGCCGGCCTCGAAGGGCGCGGCCCCTCCTGGTTCACGGCGGGCCAGCGGTTCGGGTCTGGTGAGAACACGGGCAGAGGCATGGCACAGCCAGGCGCCGGAGGACGACCGTGAGTGGATGCCGACGGTTGCCTGATCGCGCCCCTCCGGCTCCCAGACGGTGGTGACAGGCGTCCTCGCGGAGACCGGCAGCCAATGGTGCACTGCCAGGTTCTCGATGCGTACCGTCTCGATGGCCCTGGCGCTCGCGGCAGTCGCGGCGGTGATCATGAGTTCCGCGCAGACGGGCAGCGAAAGAACGGCCCTGCCGTGCAGCTTGGCCGGCTGCTGGTTCCAGCCGTCGGTGCCGATGTCCCCGTGCCACAGGACACGGTCCGTGCCAGGATCCTCCACGCGCGTACCCAGCAGCCCGTGGCCGCCTGCGGGGACCGGCCGACTCGACAGGCTGCCCCTGCGGAACCAGTGGGGGACATGACGCCAGGGAGGGCTCGGCAAGGCCACCCGCTTGCCGTCCGGCCACAGTTGTCCGGCCAGACCTCGCACTCCGGCCAGGTGGAGTTCCGCAAGCGCGGTGCGCAGGCGCACGCACTCATCGCTGTCCCGGTGAATCGTCGACAGCACGCGGCCGCGCCCCGGGGCCACCGCGTCAAGCGTCTCGGTGACGGGAACGACGGCAATCGGGTGGGGTGAGACCTCCAGGAAGATGTCGTGGCCGTCGGCCGCCGCGGCGGCCACCGCCTGCTGGAAGCGAACGGGGCGGCGGGCGTTGGCGCACCAGTACTGCGCGTCCGCATGGATGTCGGCGCGCGCGTCGTCGAGGACCGTTCCGTACCAGGGGATGGTCGCGGTACGTGGGCTGACGCTGTCGAGGGCGTCGCGCAGTGCCGGAAGGACGGGATCGACTGCCGGTGAATGTCCGGCGGCGCCGACAGCGAGGAGCCGGGCGAGTCGCCCCTGCGCCTCGACTTCCTCGACCATGCGCGCGATCGGTTCGCTGGGGCCCGTGACGGTACAACGCCGCGGCGAGGCGTACACCGCGATGCCGACATCCGGATAGCGGTCGAGGACGTCCGCGCGGGTTTCCTCCGGCAGTTCCACGGCCGCCATCGCGCCGGCCTGCTCCTGGTCGATGGCCGCGAGCCGGGTGGACCGGTTGAGGATCACTCGTAGGCCGTCACGGGTGTCAAGGGCGCCGGCGACCACGGCCGCACTCACTTCTCCCATCGAGTGTCCGATGACAGCGCCGGGTTCGACGCCGTAGGCACGCAACGTGCCCGCCAGGGCGAGCTGGAGACCGAAGAGCAGAGGCTGCGTGCGGTCGACGCCCGTGCCCTGGTCCGCGCGGGAGATGAGATCCGTCAGGGAACTGCCCGTCTCCGCCTCGAAGACCGGGTCCTGTTCGCGTACGGCAGCGGCGAAGACGGGATCGTCGCGCAGCAGCCCGCGGCCCATTCCGTTCCACTGGGAGCCGTAACCGGAGAAGACGAGGACCGGTCTTCTCGGCGTCTTCCGGTCCGCTTCCGAGTCCTGTGCTGTCCGTGGTGGTACGACGCACGTCGGAGTCTCGCCCTTGGCGAGCGCTGCGAGTGCTGCGGTGAGGTCTTGCCGCCCCCGGCCGACGACGGCGGCGCCTGCCGGTCCCCGGCGTTGGTGTGCCAGCGTGTGGCCGACATCAACGAGCGGCAGAGTACGGCCCCGCGCGTTCAGCCAATGGGCGAGACCGGTGGCAACGTCGCCGAGCCGGTCCTGCGAGCGTGCGGTGACCACGAGGATGTGCGGGACACCCTCGGCGGTTTCCTCGGCGCGCGGAGAAGCCGGTCGGGGCGCCTGCTCGAGGACGGCATGAGCGTTGGTGCCCCCGAAGCCGAAGGCCGATACGCCCGCCAGGGCGGGGCGCCCGCGTTCGGCCGGCCAGCGAGTCGGCTCAGTGACGACGCGCAGGCCCAGCTCCGCGAAGTCGATGTGCGGGTTGGGGCTTTGGAAGTGGAGGTTGGCAGGCAGCTTTCCGTGGTGAAGCGAGAGCACCGTCTTGATCAGGCCGACGATCCCCGCTGCGCCCTCCAGATGCCCCAGGTTGCTTTTGACCGAGCCGATCAGCAGCGGTTGGTCGGCCGGGCGGCCACGGCCCAGGACGGCGCCCAGGGCTCCCGCCTCGATGGGGTCGCCCAACAGCGTTCCGGTGCCGTGGGCCTCGACATAGCCGATGTCGGCTGCTTCGGTGCCGGCGTCGCCCAGTGCGCTGCGCAGCAGTGCTTCCTGGGCGACCGGGTTGGGTGCCATGAGCCCGGCTGAGCGGCCGTCCGAGTTGACTGCTGTTCCGCGGATGACGGCCAGCACCCTGTCGCCGTCGCGCTGGGCGTCGGTCAGCCGTTTCAGGACGACGACGCCGCATCCCTCCCCGCGCACGATGCCGTCGGCCCTCGCGTCGAACGGCTTGCATCTGCCGTCCGGTGCCAACGCGCCGACCTGGTCGAAGTTGGCGGTGATGGCCGGCGACAGGAGCACGTTGACCCCAGCGGCGAGAGCGGTCTCGCATTCGCCGTCGCGGAGACTGCGGCTCGCCTGGTGCACGGCGACCAGGGACGAGGAACAGGCGGTGTCGATCGTCATGCTGGGGCCGCGGAGGTCGAGCAGGTACGACATACGGTTTGCGGCGATGCTGCCTGCCGCCCCGGTGCTCGTCCACGGCGTAACTCCTGACAGGTCGGCCGTGGTGAGATGCCCGTATTCGAGCGCGCTGAGACCGACGAATACGCCGGTGGCGCTGCCTTGGAGGGCCGAGAGCGGGATTCCGGCGTGATCGAGGGCCTCGCATCCCACTTCGAGCAGCATTCTTTGCTGAGGGTCCATGACTTCGGCTTCGTCGGGCGTGATCCCGAAGAAGTCCGCGTCGAAGCCCTTGATGTCGGCCAGGAAAGCGCCCCAGCGAGTGGTACGAGCCAGCGCTGCCGCGGTCTCGGCCGCCCCGTCGTCGAAGAACTGCCAGCGTTCGTCCGGGACCTGGCCCACACCGTCCGTGCCTGCGAGCAGTCCCTCCCAGAAGGCGTCAGGCCCGTTGATGCCACCGGGGAGACGGCAGCCGATACCGACCACCGCGACCGCGTCGGCGCCGGTGCGGTCGGTGCCCTTGGCCGCCGTCTGGGGGCGGGTGCTCTGTTCGCGCGGTTCTCCTGATGCCAGGCTGCGGACCAGTTGCTCGATGCTCGGGTTCTCCCACACCAAGGTGGCGGGGAGTGTCCGGTCGAGCAGCTCTTCCAGCCGTCCACTGAGACCGACCGCGTCGCGCGAGGTCAGTCCGTACTCGGTCAGGGGACGCTCGGCGTCGAGTTCGTCACCGGGTACGCCGCACAGGTCCGCGACCAGATGACGCACCATGGAGCGGATCTCGGCGGCGGTCGGTGCCTCGATACCCGCGGTCCCCGGCGCAGGCGCGTGCTCAGCGCTCGGCGGCTGCGATTCCGCCTCCCCTCCTTGTGCGGTGGTCATGCGCTACCAGATCCCTTCAGTGCCGCGTTCTTCGTAGCCGTCCAGGTGTCGGCGAGGTAGCGCGCTCGGCAGGCGCTGCGGGCCACTTTGCCGCTGGTCGTGCGGGGCACGGCGCCGGGTGGGACGTAGACGAAGTCATGAACGGCGATGCCGTGGGTGACTGAGACAGCCCCGCGTACGGCCCGCGTCACCTCGTCGAGATGCGTGTGCGGGTCCGTGACGGCAGGGGAGTGCTCGGCGACGACGACCAGCCTTTCGCCCTCGTCGGTGGACACGGCGAACGCGGCCGTGTGGTGGCGTCGGACAGCAGAGTGTGCGTTTTCTACGGTGAGTTCGACGTCGTGTGGATAGTGGTTCGTACCGTCGACGATCACCAGGTCCTTCATTCGACCCGTGACATAGAGCTGCTTGTCGTGCCACATGCCCAGATCGCCCGTGCGCAGCCAACGCTGTGCCGGATCAGCCGGGTCTCCGCCCTCCATAACGGCGCCGAAGGACTCCCCGTTCAGCAAGCGACCCCAGTAGCCGCGTCCGATGTTCGGGCCGCGTAGCCAGATCTCCCCGATTGTCCCGTCCTCCTGTCGGCGGCCGGTGGCAGGGTCGACGATGGCCACTTCCTGATCGGTCGGTCGGCCGCAGGCGACCAGTTCAATGTTGGGTCCGCCTTCGGTCGGTTCAGCGACACGCGCGGTGCCTTGCGCCAGCAGGTTCCGGTCGAAGGAGGTGACGGTCGGTTCCTCACCGGCAGGCGACGCCGCGACGAACACGGTGGCTTCCGCGAGGCCGTAGGAGGGGCGCATGGTCGTCCTGTGGATGCCGGACGGCGCGAAGGCTTCATGGAAGCGCTCGAGAGTCCGCGGGCTGACGGGCTCGCTGCCGTTGATCATGCCGGCGACCGATCCCAGGGACAGGCCGGTCCGTTCCTCGGGTGGCACCCGATGAACGCAGTAGTCGTAGGCGAAGTTCGGTGCGGCTGTGAGGGCTCCGTCATGGCGCGTGAGCAAGCGGAGCCAGCGGGCCGGCTGCTGGACGAAATCCAGCGGATCCATGATGACGGACCGCATGCGGCCCACGACCGGCATGGCGATCCCCAGCATCAGACCCATGTCGTGATACAGCGGAAGCCAGCTCACGGCGCAGTTGCGCCCTCTGCGGACGCCATACGCTTCCATAGCCTGCCGCGCGTTGACGCAGACGTTGGCATGGGTGATCTCCACCCCGGACGGCATCCTCGTCGATCCGGATGTGTACTGCAGGTAGGCGCAGTCCTCGGGCTGCGGCTCCCGGGCTGTCCGAGCTTCCGTACCCTCTGTTCCAGCACTCTGCGTCAGGTCCTCGACGCTCACGACGCGCAAACGGGGAGCAATACCGTGGCCGGCGCAGAAGTCCGCCACCGATTCCCGTTGCTCGGGGGCGGAGATGGCAACGGAGGGTGCCGCGTCGGCCAGCACAGCCGCCAGTTTCTCGCCGTGGCCGGGCAGGTCGGGGGGGAAGAGCGGCACGGCAATCGCGCCCGCGCATACGGACCCCAGGAATCCGACCACGTAGTCGAGGCCCTGCGGTGCGACGATGGCTACTCGCTCGCCTACCGCACCCGCCCGGCGCAGCCCTGCTGCCACCGTCCGCACCCGCGTGTCCAGCTCGTTCCACGTCAGCTCGACCGAGTCCCCGCCCCTGTTGGCGCCGAAGTGCACGAAGGTGAAGGCCGCTTCATCGGGTGTCTGCTGGGCGGAGAGGGCCAAATGGCGGCTGAGTGTATCGCCCGTGGCTGACGACATCTGATCACCATGCCTTGATAGGGGTCGGACAGCATGACAGGGCTTTCCGCGGCCCGGCCGATTCACCATCCGAGGCGCGCCCCGTGCAGCACAGGGAAGGATGGATACGGGCGTGCTTCCGTTCGTTCCGGCAATGCCTGAGAGGCCCCTTATTCAGCGTCAGCGAAACATGAAGCTATGATATTGACAGGACGACACGCGGGGTCCGCTGTACGGATGTCCTCATTCTCATCCATGCTACGCACAGGACGGAACGGAGGAGCACACGGGAAGGGCAGCAGGCGGAATGAGCAAGCGTGGCGTGTCCACTTGCGTCCGCTGGTCCACTCTGTACGATAAATTCCTGCTCCACCTGTTCGAGCCCGCTCGGGCTGCTCCCGCCCCCGTCGATCGGGGTCGACTTCCGAGGCATGGTTGATGAGCCGACTGCGCGGACTCAGCGTTCTGGCGGCAATCATCCTGCCGTCCTTCATGACGGCTCTCGACAACACCATTGTCAACGTCGCTTTTCCGCAAATCCAAGAGGAGTTGGTCCTCGGCGAGTCCGGCCTGAAGTGGGTCGCGACGGTGTACCCGCTCACCTTTTCCAGCTTCCTGCTGCTGGGGGGCCGCTGTGTGGACTCCAGAGGGCGGCGTCCCACGCAGGTCTCGGGGATCGCCCTCTTCACGGCTTCGTCACTGCTGTGCAGCGTGGCCACGAACGGTCCGGACTTGATCGTCTGGCGGGGGGTGCAGGGGGTGGGAGCGGCTCTCATCATGCCGGCTTCGCTCGCGTTGCTGTCCCACGACCTGCCCTCCGGCGCACGTAACGCCGGTATCAGCGCGCTGACTGGGGCACTGGCCACCGCACTCGCCTGCGGTCCCGTGATCTCCGGAATTATCACAGAACACCTGGGATGGAAATGGCTGTTCGCGATCAACGCGCCGCTCGGCGTTCTTTCCCTGCTCGTGACGGTCGCGGCGATTCCTCGCGCCGCCAAACCCGACGGCGCTGTCCTGCGGCAGCCCCCGAACTCCGCCCTTCCACTCCGCACAGTGATGCTGGCCTGTCTCTTCTTCGGCGGACTCGCCTATTGCCTGATTGAGGGGCCTCGCTACGGTTTCACGGCCGCCAGAATCGTTGTTCCTGGAATCATGTCCCTCATCTGCTTGATTACCGTCGTGATAACGGAATCATCGAGCAGGAGAACGCCGCTTGCCGATCTACTTCTTCGGCGGGCGTTCGCGGGAGGAATCGTTACCCAGCTGTTGTGGGGCCTGGGAGTCACTGGCGTATTCTTCTTCACTTCGCAATTCCTGCAGAATGTGCTGGATTTCAGCCCGACGTCCGCCGGCCTGACGTTCACGCCAGTGGCGTCAGCCCTGCTCGTGACCGCTGTGCTGGTCCCGAAGATGGTCCGGCGGTGGGGCGAGGGGCGGGTATCGGCAGTGGGATTGCTACTTGTGGCCCTGGGGCTGTTGCTCGTCGCCCGCGGCAGCGCCGCGGGCGGCTTCACCGACCTGTTGCCCGGGCTGACCTGTATCGGCATCGGCTCCGCCATGGCGGTTCCCTTGACGACGCGGGCTCTGGAAGCCGCCCCTGGCCATGCATCAGGTATCGCCGCGGGCTTGTTCAGCGCCACCCGCGAAGCCTCGGGTGTCCTCGGCGTCGCCGTGGTCGGTGTGATCGTCACGTACCGGCAACACTCAGCGGCTTCCGCGGGAGCCCATGCCGGTGAGGCATTTCTGGCGGGATACCAAGCGGGGCTCTACACCGCTGCCGCGCTGGTTGCGATCGGCGCGCCGGTGGCCTTGTGGACGTTGCACAGCCAGCGACCCCCGACTGCGAAGTCGATGACCGAACGCTTCGCTGCTGCTGAAAGCCGGGTACACAGGCGCTGGGCCCCGGCTTTGATGACACGCGTGTACGGATACACGAGGAGCGGCTGGGAAGCGCCGTCACCGTCCGGAGTCCGGGGCTTCGATGTGGTGCGAGAGGGCTACGCCCGCGATCAGGTGGACCGCTATCTCGAAGCGCTGTCCGAAACCGACTCGGCAGCGAGCCCGCCTCTGTTCCAGGTCGTGGGGCGAGGATACGACTGCAAGCAGGTCGACGAGCGCATCAGGGAACTCCTGGCGGACAGAGACATCAGCGGCTATCCGCCTGGGTAGTGCCGGCTGTTCTCGCTCTTGACGAACACGGCCCTTGAACCGGCCAAGCACCCCTACGACTTGCGCCATGCCGGCATCTCGTTCAGGTCGGCTTCGGCGTCGCCCCTGCAGAGTGCGCAAACTCGGCTACGAGCACCTGCGCCGCCACGACCTCCGGCACACCGGACTGACCTGGTTCGCCGACGCCGGAGTCCACGTGCACGTCCTCCGCAGGATCGCCGGCCACGGATCGCTGACCACCACCCAGCGCTACCTCCACCCGGACGTACACAAGATCACAGCCGCCGGCGCAGCGCGCTCCGCGCTCCCTGCCGAGCCCGATCGTCATGACCCGCTGACCCCGGTCAAGGACGCCAGTCCCCAACTGGTCCCCAAGAATGACCAAGGGCCGGTTTCGGATGCCTCCGAAACCGGCCCTGACCTGCGACTGTCTCCAGTCGGGACGACAGGATTTGAACCTGCGACCCCTTGACCCCCAGTCAAGTGCGCTACCAAGCTGCGCCACGTCCCGATGCGCTTCGTCGCGGAGTTCCGCGTGAACACGCAGGTGAACCTTATCGTACGCGCCCGGTGACCGAGGCCCGCTCAGCACTCGTGACCGGTGTCGGGGCGGCACCCGTCGCGCGGCGCTCGCCCGCGGCGGTCAGTCGACGAACAGGCCCCGTGCCGCCGCCCTCGTGTCGAACTCCTCCAGGCGGGCCTGGGCGTCGGGCAGGGCGTCGCACATCGCTTCCAGGAGGACCTGGCCGAGGAGCATGGGGGCGCTCACCGTGTCGAAGACCAGGTCGGTGCCGACGGCGGCCGGCAGGAGCAGGTCGCTGTGGGCGGCGACCGGGGCGAAGGTGCCGTCGGCGATCGTCACCACGGTCAGTCCCGTCGCGCGGGCGTGGTCGAGTGCGTCCAGGAGCTCGGCCGGGTGGCGCGGAAGGGCGAAGCACATGAGGGCGCTCGCACCGGCGTTCTTGGCCATGTCGATGCGGTCGGCGAGCCGTGAGCCTCCCTCGTCGAGGAGACGCACGTCCGGGTGGACCTTGGCCGCGAAGTACGCGAAGCCGCGGGCCTGGGCCGCGGAGGCACGCAGCCCGAGCACCGGCAGAGGCCGCGAGGCGGCCAGCAGCCGTCCCGCGCGTTCCACGGGCCCGGCATCGGCGAGCAGGGAGGCGAGTTGGAGCAGGTGGTGGATCTCGGCCCGTACCGCCTGCTGGTACGGGTTGGCCGGCCGCGCGTCCACGGACGGCCCGGCCGGTGCCACGTCCCGCAGGTGCCTGCGCAGGGCCGGGTATCCGTCGAAGCCGAGGGCGACCGCGAAGCGGGTCACCGACGGCTGGCTCACGCCTGCCAGTTGGGCCAGTTCCACGCTCGACAGGAAGGGTGCGGCCGCGGTCTGCCGGACCAGACAGTGGGCGATCCGGCGCTGCGTGGGCGTCAGCCGGCGCCCCTCGAACAACTGGTGCAGCCGCGCGGGCTCGACAGCCCCCTGAGGTGCGTCGACACCGACGCCGGCCCCTTCCGTGTCGGTCACCCTGGTCCCCCTCCCTGCCGCGCGCGTACCGGACTCGTTGCCGGTCCTGTCTGACTCCCCACCGGGGGTTACCGGACCGTCCACACACATTGCGGACGGTCCGGGCGACCGTCGGCGTCAGCCGGCGAGACCGGCGTTCGTCAGCCACTCCTTGGCGACGTCGGAGGCGTCCTCCTTGTCGTTGACGAGCTTCTTCATCATCTCCAGCAGGTCCTCGGTGGTGAGCTTGGCCGAGAGGGCGTTGAGGGCCGCCTTGGCCTTGTCGTCGACCGCGGCCTTGTAGACGAGGGGGGTGACGTTCTGCGAGGAGAAGAGGTTCTTCGGGTCCTCCAGGACGACCAGCTTGTCCTCGACGATGGCGGGGTCGGTCGTGTACAGGTTGGCGGCCTGCACCTTGTTGTCCTTCAGCAGCTTCAGCAAGGTGCTCTGGGCGCCCGCGTCCAGCGGCTGGAACTTCCCGAACTCGACGCCGTAGACCGTCTTCAGACCGACACCGCCCTGCGTGCGGGTCTTGAACTCCGAGCCGGCACCTATGGTCATGTCCTTGGCGACCGGCTTCAGGTCGGCCAGGGTCTTGAGGTTGTGCTTGGCGGCGGTCTCGGAGGTGACCGTGACCGAGTCCTTGTCCTCGGCCGCGGCGGAGTCGAGTATCTCCACGGACTTCGGGAGCTTCGCCTTCAGCTCGGCGTTGATCTCCTCCGTGCTGGTGGCGGTGCTCTTCTTGTCGACCGCGACGGACAGCAGCGCGCCGTTGTACTCGGGGAAGACACCTATGCCGCCCTTGACCACCTGGTCGTAGTACACCTCGCGGGCACCGATGTCGAACTTGCGGGTCACTTTCAGGCCCTTGTCCTCCAGGGCCTGGGCGTAGATCTCGGCGAGGAGCTGGTTCTCGGGGAAGTTGGCCGAGCCGACGACGATGGATTTGCCGCCTCCGCTGTCCCCGCTGCTGCCCGTCAGCGGGTTGTCGTCGCTGTCGTCGCCTCCTCCGCAGGCGGTCAGGGCGAACGCGGTGACGAGGCCGAACGCGGTGGCGCGAACGATGGCTTTGGCTTTCATGGGTGTTTCCTTTCTTGGGAGCCCTCAGGAGCTCTCGGGGCCTTCAGGAGCGTGGGAGCTCGGAAAATCAGGAACTCGGGACATCAGGACTTGGTCGCCGAAGGCTGCAGCCCCGGCGAGACGACGAGGCGCCGCAGCGCGGTGAAGACGGCCTGGACGACGAGCGCCAGCATGACGACGACGGCGGAGCCGCCGATGACCAGTTCGTAGTTGTTGCGGGCGAGTCCGTCGACGATGAAGCGCCCCAGACCGCCGAGACCGGGGTACGCGGCGACGGTCGCCGTGGCCACGACCTGGATCGCGGCGACCCGCAGCCCGAGCAGGATCAGCGGCAGCGCCATCGGCACCTCGACCTTCAGCAGGACCTCCCAGCCGGTCATGCCCATCCCGCGCGCCGCGTCCCTGGTGTCGGGGTCGACTCCGCGTACGCCCTCGAAGGTGTTGATGAGGATCGGCGGGACCGCCAGCGCGACCAGGGCGACCAGCACCGGCGTGGTGCTCAGCCCGGCGACCGTGACGACGAGGACGACCAGGCCGAAGGTGGGGATCGCGCGCGCGAGGTTCGCCACGCTCGCGACGGCGAACGCGCCCCGGCCGGTGTGCCCGACCAGCAGTCCGAACGTCAGCCCGATCAGGGTGGCGAACACCAGCGATATGCCGCTGTAGGTCAGATGCTCCGCGAGCCGGTGGGGGATGCCGTCGTCACCGCTCCACTGCTGGGACGACGTCAGCCAGTCGCCCACGAGCTCGACCTGGTTCAGGAAGTCGTTCACGCCGTCGCCCCCTTGCCGCGCGCCCATGGTGTGAGCAGCCGCTGTGCCAGCACGAGCAGTGCGTCGGTGACGAGGGCCAGCAGCATGATCAGTACGGTCGCGGTGATGATCGGGGTCGGGAAGTCGAGCTGGAGTCCGCGGGTGATGTAGTAGCCGAGGCCGCCCTGTCCGATCAGCTGCCCCACGGCGACGAGGCTGATGGACGAGACGGCGGCGACCCGGACGCCGGCCACGACGACGGGCACGGCGATCGGCAGCTCCACCTGGACGACACGGCGTACCGTGCTGAATCCCATGGCGGTGGCCGCCTGCCGTACCGGTTCGGGGACCGAGGCCAGTCCGTCCACGACGTTGGGAATGAGCACCGACAGCGTGTAGAGCGTCAGCGGAATCATCACCGTGCGTTCGGTCAGACCCGTGTAGCGCACGAAGATCATGAACAGGGCCAGCGACGGGATCGAGTACAGCACGTTGGCCGCGGTGAGGGTCGGCGGGTAGATCCACCGCCACCGGTGGCAGAGGATGCCGAGCGGCACGGAGATGATCAGCCCGAACAGCACCGGCAGGAGTCCGAGCCGCAGATGGACGCCGGTGTAGTCGGCCAGCTCGCCGATGTGATCGCCGATCCAGTCCCAGCGTATGAGGGGTTCGCCGTCTCTCATCGCCCGTCACCGCCCGAACCCGAGCCCGCTCCGTCGGCATCGCCGCCGCTGCCGCCGACCGTTTCGTCCTTGGCGACCGGCACCTTGGACACCGAGTCCTCGGCGGTCGCCGCGTCGGCCGACTCGGCGCCGGAGGTCTCCGCGCCAGCCGTCTCCGTGCCGACCGTCCCCGCGCCGGTCGCCGCCGCCTCGGCAGTCTCCGCTTCAGTCGTCTCCACTTGGGCCGTCCCGGGTGCGGCCGTCGCCTCCTCGGCCGCCGCGTCACCGACAGCGCCGTCCCCGGTCATCGCCGCGGACAGTTCGTACGCGTCCGCGACCCCGACGACCGCGCCCTGGGGGTCCACACCCACCGCGAGCCGCGACGGCGACAGCAGGGCCGCGTCGAGGGCGGCCCGTGCCGAGTCGCCGGCCAGGCTGAACGTGTGGCCGAGGGGGGTCAGCGCGGCGTCCGCGAGCGTGCCGCCGGCCGGCAGGTCGGCGACCGCGGCCCAGCCGAGCGGACGCCGGTCCCCGTCGACGACGAGCACCCAGGGTTCGCCCGCCGCTCGGGCCCGGGCCACCGGGGAGTCGGCCGGCAGGACCAGCCCCTCCCGCAGCGGCAGATCGGCCGCCTTGACGAAGGACAGACGGCGGATGCCACGGTCCTGGCCGACGAAATCGGCCACGAAGTCGTCGGCGGGATGCGCGAGCAGCCGCTCCGGGGTGTCGAACTGCGCCAGCTTGCCCCCGGTGCGGAACACGGCGATGTTGTCGCCGAGCTTGATCGCCTCGTCGATGTCATGGGTGACGAACACGATCGTCTTGTGCAGCTCCTTCTGCAGCCGGATGAACTCCGCCTGCAGTTCCCCCCGGACGATGGGGTCGACCGCGCTGAACGGCTCGTCCATCAGCAGCACCGGCGGGTCCGCGCCCAGCGCTCTGGCCACTCCGACGCGCTGCTGCTGCCCGCCGGAGAGCTGGTACGGATAGCGCTTGGCCATGGAGGCCGGCAGCCCCACGAGCTCCAGCAGCTCCGCCGCCCGCGAGCGCGCCTTCTTCTTGCCCCAGCCGAGCAGCAGCGGCACGGTGGCTATGTTGTCCAGCACCGTGCGGTGCGGGAACAGCCCCGCGTGCTGGATCACATAGCCGATGCCCCGGCGCAGCTCCGGGGCGGCGATCTCCCGGATGTCCTGGCCGCGCAGGCTCACCGTGCCGGCCGTCGGCTCGACCATGCGGTTGACCATGCGCAACGTCGTGGTCTTGCCGCAGCCGGAAGGGCCGACCAGGACCGTGATGCCGCCCTCCGCCAACTCCAGCGACAGCTCGTCCACGGCTGTCGTGCCGTTGGGATAGTTTTTGCTCACCGCGTCGAATCTGATCAAAGCTGCCCCTTACCCGACTGCATATGGTCATGCAGAGTTGTGTGTGGCTGAATTACAGTCAATCCCCTTTTGTAAACGGCACGTTACGTTCGTCCGAAGAAAGTGAAAGGGCGCCCGAAATGCAGGCGTTTGACCCGGTTTGGTTCACGTTCCTGAACGGCTCGGACATCGAACAGCTCGAACTTGACGACACCGAGGTGCTCGACGCCGTCGAGCAGGGGCTGCATGCTCAGGGCCGCGGGGAAACGGTGATCGAACCACGGGTCCACCTCACGCCCGATCCCTCGTTCAACGGCCACTTCAACGTCCTGCGCGGCTATATCGCGCCACTGGGGCTGGCCGGAGTCAAGATTGTGGGCGACTACGTCGGCAACTACAAGGCCGGACTGCCCTCCGAGATGGCGCTGCTCAACCTCTTCGACCCGCGTACGGGCATGCCGGTGGCCGTGGTCGACGCCACCGCCATCACCGAGATGCGCACCGGCGCGCTCACCGCGCTCGGGGCGCGCCATCTGGCCCGCCCCGGTTCCAAGGTGCTCGGCCACATCGGCGCCCGCGCCACCTCCTACTGGAACGTCCGCCTGCTCGACCGGATCTTCGACTTCGACGAGATACGTGTCCACTCGCGCCGCTCGGAGAGCCGTGAGGCCTTCGCCGAGCGCCTGGAGAACGACCTCGGCAAGCCCGTGACCGTCACCGACGACTGGAAGACCTGTGTCGAGGGCGCGGACATCGTCGTGGAGGCGTCCCGGCTGGAACGGCCCGAGCCCCTGCTGAGGACGGAGTGGATCGCGCCGGGAGCGCTTGTCGTACCGTACGGAACGATGAGCGCGGTCGAACTCTCCCTCACCGACATCATGGACAAGGTCGTCGTCGACGACTGGGGCCAGTGCCGGTCCGGGCCGTTCGGTGCCCTGCGCGCGCATGTCGAGTCGGGGCGGCTCAGCGAGGAGACCCTGCACGGCGAGCTGTGCGAGATCGTCGTCGGCGACAAGCCCGGCCGTGAGCGCGACGACGAGACCATCCTGTTCTGGCATCGCGGCCTCTCGTTGTCCGACATCGCGCTGGGCGCGGCCATGCTCAAGAAGGCCGAAGAACGTGGCCTCGGGCAGAACCTGCGGTTCTCATGAGCGGTACGCCTCCCGCTCCTACCCCACCCGTCGCGGCTGACGCCGTGGTCCTCGACGGGAGCGCCCTCACCTGCGACGACGTCGCCGCCGTCGCACTCCGCGGCGCCCGGGTCGCCCTGGCCGAGGAGGTACTGCCCCGGCTGGAGCGCGACCGCGCGGTCGTCGACGACGTGGTCGACCGTGAGGTGCCGACGTACGGCCTGACGACGGGGCTCGGCAGCCGGTCCTCGTACGCGCTGCCGCGGGCCGAACTCGGCGAGTTCAGCGTGCGCACGGTGCGGGGACGGGCCAACGCGGTGGGCGATCCGCTGCCGGTCCCCGTCGTACGCGCCGCCCTGCTGACCCGGGTGAACGGCATCGCGGGCGGCGGCAGCGGGGTGCGGCCGGAGATCGTGCCGCTGCTGGTCTCCATGCTCAACTCACGGGTGCACCCGGTGATCCCCGAGGTGGGGTCGATCGGCGCCTCCGACCTGTGCCAGATGGCCCATGTCGGCCTGGTCGTCATCGGCGAGGGCCGTGCCGAGGTCTCCGGTGAGGCTCTCGACGGTGCGCAGGCACTGCGGCGGGCCGGGCTGGCCCCCGCCGAACTGGGGCCGAAGGACGGGCATGTGCTGTGCAGCGCGAGCCCGCTGGCCGCCGGTGCCGGCGCCCTCGCCCTCCACGAGGCGGCCGCCGTCCTCACCCTCGCCCAGGCGGTCACGGCGCTCACCTTCGAGGGGTTCCGGGCGAACACGAGCCCGCTCGACAGCCGCGTACTGGGCCTGCGTCCGGCCCCCGGCCAGGCCCGGGCGGCGGCCGAACTGCTCGCCCTGCTGGACGGCGGCGAGCTGGCGGATCCCCGGCACGCGAGGCGCGTCCAGGACCCCGTGAGCCTGCGCTGTGCCGCCCAGGTGCACGGGGCGTTGCACTCCGCCCTGGACTTCGCCCTCGCCGCACTGGAACCCGAACTCAACGGCTGCGGCGACAACCCGGTGGTCCTGGCCGACACCGGGGAGATCCTCTCGTCCGGGAACTTCCACACCCCGGCCCTGGCCCTCGGCTTCGACACCGTCGCGCTGGCCCTGACACAGACCGCGGCGATCTCCGCCGAGCGCATGCGGCGACTGCTGAATCCCGCTGTCAGCGGACTGCCCGCGAACCTCTCGCCGTACGGTCCGGAGCGTTCGGGCTTCGCGCCGCTGGCCAAGACGGCACAGGCACTCGTCGCCGAGATCCGTGCCCTGTCCGCGCCCGTGTGCACCGACCCCCGGCACGGCGCGGACGCGGTCGAGGACGACTCGACCAACGCGGCGCTCGGCGCGCGACGGCTGACGACGATGCTGGTCAGGCTGCGGCAACTGCTCGCCGTGGAGGCCCTGGCCGCGGCACAGGCCGTGGACCTGGCGGCCCCGGCCACCATGGGACGGGGGCCCGGTCTCCTGCACCGCGCGATCCGCGAGCTGGTCCCGCGCCTGGACGACGACCGGCCCTGCGGAGTGGACGTGGACCTGGTGAGCCGGGACGTCCTGGGGTCCGACGAGGTACGAAGCGCTCTGCACGCTTTGGTGGAAGGACCTTCGTGACCAACGTCGACGTACACCAGCATCTGTGGACCGCCTCGTTCCTCGCGGCCCTCCGCGCGCGTGACGAGCCGCCGTTCCTTGACGGCTGGACCCTGCACACGGCCGGTGAGCCGCCCTACGAGGTCCCGGCCGCCCAGCACGATGTGGCCGCGCGTGCCGAACGGGCCGCCGCCGACGGGCTCGGCAGAGCGCTCGTCTCACTGTCCGCCCCGCTCGGCATCGAGTGGCTGCCGTCCGACGAGGCACGCCCCCTGCTCGCCGCCTACCACCAGGACGCGGCAGGCCTGCCCGAGCCGTTCGGGGCCTGGGCCGCCGCCTGCGTCCGGGACATCGACGCCGACGCGACCGCCGCGGACCTCGCCCGCGGGTTCGCCGGGCTCCAGCTCCCGGCGAACGCCCTGACCGACGAGGCGGGGTACGCGCGCTGCGCCCCGCTGCTCGATCTGCTCGAAGCGCGCGGCCTCCCGCTGTTCGTCCACCCCGGCCCGGCGCCCGGTGCGTCGCCAGGGCCCGGCTGGTGGCCCGCGATGGTGCCGTACGTGCAGCAGATGCACTCCGCTTGGTTCGCCTTCCGGGCGTTCGGCCGGCCTCGTCATCCCCGGCTGCGGGTGTGCTTCGCGCTGCTGGCCGGGCTCGCCCCGCTGCACGGGGAGCGCTTCGCCGCACGTGGCGGGGCCGAGGGGCACGCGGGGGTCGACCCCGATGTGTTCGTCGAGACGTCCTCGTACGGTCCGCGTGCCGTCGACTCGGTCGTCCGCGTCCTCGGTACCGACGTCGTCGTGATGGGCTCGGACCGGCCCTACGCGGAACCGCCGCAGCAGCCCGGCTTCGGCCTGGGCGGAGCCACCGCGTACGCCTTCCGCATCACCAATCCACGCCGCCTGCTCACCGGAGAGGACTGACCGCGCCCGACGGCCACCCGTGGCCGTCGTCCAACACGCAACCGGCACCAGGGGGATGACCATGAACCCGACCCCGATCGACACGACCGCGCTCGCCGAACTCGGCGCGTCCGACCGGCCGTTCCGGCCCGAGGAGTGCGCGGACCGGGCCCGCCGGGCCGCGGCGTTCGTCGACACCGCCCGCGCTCGACCGCTCCGGTCCCGGCTCGTATCTGCTGCTGTGGCGGAACGCGAACTCCGAGGCGTGGCTGAACACTTGGTGGCAGTCGCGCGACACCGGCTACCACGACCATCAGGGGTCCTGCGTCGGCGTGCACGTGATCGAAGGCGCCGCCTGGCAGGAGGGACTGCCGGTGGGCGGCCCGCGTCGCACCCGCAGGTACGGGCCCGGCGAGTCGTTCTCGTTCCCGGGTTCGGGCGTCCATCGGATGGACCACGACGCCGGCGCGGTGACCATCCACGTCTACTCGCCGCCGATCGAGGCCATCGGGCACTACGAGATCGTCGACGGCGAACTCCATCGCACGGCCGGGCCGCCCGACAAGGGCTCCCCGGCGAGTCCCCGGCTGCTCGACGCCCTCAACTCGATCGGACGGTGAGCGGGTTCGGAGAGGGCCCGCTACTCCGGCGGCGTGGGTGTGTCGTGCGTGCGGTACATCGCCTGTACGTCCAGTTCGAGCTGGATCGTCGGGCCGACCACCGCGATACCGCGGGCCAGCATGTTCCGCCAGTTGAGGGTGTAGTCCTCGCGGTGCAGTTCGGCCTTGGCCAGGGCCGCACAGCGCAGTTCCTCGCCGTAACCGCCGTTCACCATACCGAGGTACGTCGTGTCCAGAGCCACCGAGCGGCTCACCCCGTGCATCGTCAGCGAGCCCTGCAGGATCCACTTGCTGCCGCCGCGGTAGGCGAACCGCGTGCTGTGGAAGTCGATGAAGGGGAACCGCTTGACGTCCAGGAAGTCCGCCGACCGGAGGTGGTTGTCGCGGGTCGTGTTGCCGGTCGTGATGCTCGACGCGTCGATCCGGACATGGACCCGGGACTCGGTCATGTCCTGGGCGATCTGGATGCCGCCGTCGAAACGCTCGAAGCGCCCGTGCACATGGGCCATCCCGACGTGCTTGGCGATGAAGCGGATCGCCGTGTGGGGCGGGTCGAAGAGCCAGGTGCCGGTCGGCGGCAGGTCGAGCTGACGGGCCGGTTCCAGGCGGGCGTACAGGGTGGGGAGGGTGACGCCGGCGACGATCTCGACGGTCTCGCGGACCGGGGAGAGCCCCTCGGCCATGACCATCATGCTGTAGCCGCCCGGCGGCAGCACGGCCATGAAGAAGCCGTACGGGTCGGTGGTGCCGCGGGCCGCGACGCGATGGGAGTCGAGCGCGGTGATCGTGACGTCGGCGCCGCCCATGGGCTGTCCCATGGGGTCCGCGACCTCGCAGCCGACCGCGCCCGCGCCGGGCGGCAAGGGCAGCGTGAGGCCCGAGGCGGCGGAGGCGTCCCTGGAACGCCGACGCCGAAGCAGTCCGAGGGCCATGATGTTCACCTGTCTTCTCAATTCCGTTGCGTGCCACGGCTCGACGCCCTCCCACGCACCCGGCAGGCCCGTGGGCCGCACGGACACGGGCACGGCGGACCGGGACGTGAGCCACTCATGATCGTGATCCAGCCATCCACGGCGTGGGTGTCTCAATACGAGACAGTGGCTCGCCGTACGAGAGGTGGCTCGACGGCACGACGTCCGGACTCCGCGAGCCCGCCCCGGACTCACCGCGAGGGCGCGGGTCCCGTGGAGTCGCGTACCACCAGCTCATGGCCGGTGGATTTGCGGCGGGGCCGGGAGGCGGGTGGTCTGAGGGCCATCGAGAGGGCCTGGCGGCCCATTTCGGCGAGGGGCAGCCGGACGGTGGTGAGGCCGGGGGCGAGGTCCGCCGCGAACGACACGTCGTCGAATCCGGCGACCGACATCCGGTGCGGGACCGGCACGCGGTGGGTACGGAGCGCGGAGAGGACACCGATGGCCATGGCGTCGTTGAGGGCGACGATCGCGGTGGTGTCCGGGTGGTCGCGCAGGATCCGCTCGGCCGCGTGGCGCCCGCCGTCGCGGGTGAACTCGGCCTGCGCCAACGGCAGTTCGTCCGAGGGCAGTCCGGCCCCCGCCAGCGCCGCCGCCACCCCCGCGAACCGGTCGGCGACCGTGGACAGCAGCATCTCCCCCGCCGCCACCGCGATCCGGCGGTGCCCGAGGGCCAGCAGATGCCCGGTAACGGTCTCGGCGCCCTCCTTGTTGTCGGGCCGTACCGCGTCCGCGTTGAGGAAGTGACGGCCGATCACCGTGAGCCGCCCGCCGGCGTCCTGGAAGGCGGACAGCTCTGCCCTGGACTCGGCCTCCATCCGGGGATCGACGTACCCGGAGCCCGCGATGATGATGACGCCGACGCGCTGGGCGATCAGATGGCGGATCTGGCGCAGTTCGTTCTGCGGATTGCGGCCGGAATGGCAGATCTGGACGATCAGATCCCGTTCGCCCGCCACCTGTACGACCCCGCCCGCGATCTCCGAGAAGTACGGGTCGTCGATCTGATGGACGATCAGCCCCACCGTCGACGCGGTACCGCCCGCCAGGGTGCGCGCATGGGGATTGGCGACATAGCCGAGCTCCCGCGAGATGCGGCGGACCCGCTCGGCCACCTCCTCGCGCACCCCGTCCCGTCCGGCGAGCGCCCGGGACGCCGTGGTCAGTGAAACGCCCGCGCGCTCGGCCACATCGGCGAGCCGCAGTCGTGAACGGGGCCTTGGCATTCGTCACCGCCTCCGAACAGGGCCTTGTCAATCGGTCCGTGCACGACGCTTGTCTCAACTCATGTGACGTGGCTTACATAGTACGCAAGCGCTCGCGAAAGCGCTTTCGAACGGCGAAGAGAGTGCCTGCGGACAGGGGAGTCCAGCGATGAGCACAACACAGCGCCTTTCATGGAGAGTTGCCGCCCTCGCGTCCGCCACGGCACTCACTGCCGCCGGTTGCGGCTCGGGCGGCGGCTCGGAGGATTCACCCGACGACCCCATCACCATCGGTGTCTCACTGCCGCTCACCGGGGACTTCTCGGAGCCCGGCAAGGGTGTGGAGCGCGGCTACAAGGCATGGGCGAAGATCGTCAACGACAAGGGCGGACTGCTCGGCCGCAAGGTCGAGTTGAAGATCCTCGACGACCAGTCGAACGCCGACAGGGTGGTCTCCGACTACGAGCAGCTGATCGGCAGGGACCAGGTCGACCTGGTCCTCGGCCCGTTCTCCACCCGGCTCGTGGTGCCGGCGGCCCGGGTGGCGGAGGAGTACGGTCTGCTCTTCGTCGAACCGGCCGGCGCGGCCCCGGAGGTCTTCGACCAGGGCTTCAAGAACCTCTTCTACGCGGCCCCGGCGGTCGCCAACGACCACTACAACCACCTCGCCGACTACATCCTGGCGCTGCCCGAGGCGGAGCGTCCCAAGTCCGTGGCGTACGCGGCGATGGACGACCCCTTCGCCCAGGGAACGGCGTACGGGCTGAAGGACAAGCTGGAGAAGGGCGGTATCAAGACCGTCGTCGACGAGGTCTACCCGCCCAACACCACCGACTTCGGCTCGATCGCCGCGCAGATCGCCTCCTCCAAAGCCGACATGGTGGTGGGCGGCTCGCAGTACCAGGACGGGGTGAACCTGATCGTCGCCCTCCAACAGCTGAACTACCAGCCGAAGATGGCCGCCTTCTCCACCGCCCCCACCGAACCGGAGTTCGCCAAGGCCATCGGCGACAAGACCGAGGGCATCCTCGCGCCGACCGGCTACACGCAGCACGCGGACTACCCGAGCAACAAGGAGTTCGTCGAGAAGTACACCGAGCAGTTCGGCAAGGCCCCGGAGGAGGACGAGGCCAACGCCTACACCACGGGACAGGTCGTCGCCGCGGCCGTCGAGGCCGCCAAGTGCGCCTCCCAGGACGAGGAATGCCAGCAGAAGCTCGTGAAGTGGCTGCGCGGCAACGAGGTGGAGACCGTCGTCGGGCCCCTCAAGTGGGACGACAAGGGGCGCCCGCAGAGCGCGCACATGATCCAGCAGTGGGTGGACGGCGAGATCCAGATCGTTCTGCCCGAGGAACAGAAGGAAGCCGACCTGGTCCATCCCAAGCCGAAGTGGTGAGCCTCTGTGCCCTCCGCGAGCCTCGTCTTCCAGAGCATCGTCCTCGGCGTGCTGCTGGGAGGGCTCTACGCCCTCCTGGCGGCCGGCCTGACCCTCTACTTCGGTGTCATGCGCGTCGTGATGATCGCCCACTCCGCGTTCCTGATCCTCGCCGCCTACCTCGCCTGGTACGCCCACCGGGAGACCGGTGTCGACCCGCTGCTCACCCTGCTCGTGACCGTGCCCCTGTTCTTCGTCGCGGGCGTGGCCATGCAACGGCTGCTCCTGACCCGGCTGCGCCCGGCGACCCTGACCATGATGTCGGTGCTGCTGACGTTCTCCGTCGCCCTCGTCATCGAGGGGCTCCTCGGGTACGCCTTCTCCGGCACCCAGCGCCGCATCCGGCTCGGCTACTCCTCCGCGAGCCTGGAGTTCTTCGGCGCGCGCGTCGCGGTGGTCAAGCTCATCGCGTTCGGCCTGGCGGCGGCCGCACTGCTCGGGCTGTATCTCCTGATGCGGCACAGCAGGTTCGGCCAGGCGCTGCGGGCGACGATCCAGCACCGGGAGGCCGCCGCGCTGGTCGGCATCGACACCGACCGGATCGCCGGGTACGGCTTCGGACTCGGTCTCGCCACGGCGGCGGTCGGCGGTACGGCGCTCTCGCTCGACACGACCATCTACCCGTCGCTGCACTGGCACTGGATCGGCCCGCTGATGGCGATCATCGTCGTCGGCGGCCTCGGCAGCGTGCCGGGCGCCGCGATCGCCGCCATGGCCCTCGGCATGACACAGAGCCTGTTGCAGCTGGAACTCAGCACGACCTGGGCGCAGACGGTGTTCTACGTCGCGCTCTTCGCCACGCTGGCCGTCCGGCCGCAGGGATTCTTCGGGGGTCGGCTTGCCCAGAGATTCTGAACGCCCGCGCCACACAGCCAGGTTGCTGCGGCTGGGAGCACTGCTCGCCGGGATCGCCGTCGCGCTGTCCTTCCCGTCCATGGCCCCGAGTCCGTACGAGCTGACGGTGGGCATCGCCATCCTCAACTTCGCGGTGCTCTCCACCTCCTGGAACTTCGTCGGCGGTTTCACCGGCTACATCTCCCTGGGACACGGCGCGTTCGCCGGGCTCGGCGCCTACGCGACCGGGCTGCTCGTCACCAAGGGCGAACTGCCGTCCTTCGTCGCGCTGTTCGTCGCGGCCGCCCTGGTCGCCGTGCTCGCGATACCCGTCGGCTACGCGGCACTGCGGGTCCGCGGCGCGTCCTTCGTCATCGTCTCGATCGCACTCGTGCTGATCATGCTGCTGGTCTTCCAGAGCTGGGCCTCCTTCACCGGAGGCTCGCGCGGTCTGGTGGTCCCGCGGCCGTTCCCGGGCAAGCTGCGCTCCGAGCACCACGAGATCTTCTACTTCCTGTTCCTCGGGCTGCTGGCACTGGCGCTGCTGGCCTGGTGGATCATCGACCGCTCGCGGTTCGGCATGGGCCTGAAGGCGATCCGCGAGGACGAGGACAAGGCCCAGTCGCTGGGCACCCCCACCTATACGTACAAGCTCGTCGTCTTCGTGGTCTCGGCGGCCTTCACCGCTCTGGCCGGAGGGCTCTACGGGCTGTGGTTCGGCGACCTCGACCCCGTCTTCCAGTTCTCGATCCTGAGCGGTGCCTACATGGTCCTGATGGCGCTCCTCGGGGGCGTACGCCATCTGTACGGGCCACTGCTCGGGGCGGTGGTCGTCGGGTACGGCCTCGAGTACTCCAAGCTCGAATACGGGGACACTCCGCTGCACCTGGTCTTCGCGGGCCTGCTGCTGGGGGTCGTCGTGATGTTCATGCCGGACGGTGTCATCCCGGCGGTGACCGGTCTGGTCGCCCGTGTCCTCGGGACCGGCGAGACGTCGATCCGCGAGGTCACCGCGGCCGAACTGCGCGACGAGCGCGACGAGCGCGAGGCGGACGTCCGGCCGGACCACCGGCCGGACGGGAAAAGACCGGACGGGAAGAGAGACGGGAAAAGAGAGGTGAGGCAGTGAGCGCGGACGAGGGTGAGCAGAGCCTGGCGACCGTCGGACTCACCAAGGCTTTCGGCGGGGTCGCCGCCCTGGACGGCGCCACCGTGTCCTTCCGGCACGGCAGGGTCAACGCCCTGATCGGGCCCAACGGCTCCGGCAAGACCACGTTCTTCAACTGCGTCACCGGCATGATCCGTCCCGACGCGGGCCGCACGACGTACCGGGGCCGGGACATCACCGCCAGGCCGCCGCACCGCATCGCCCGGGCCGGTATCGGCCGCTCCTTCCAGCTCTGCCGTGTCTTCCCCCGGATGACGGTCCTGGACAACCTGCTCGTCGCCGTACGCCCGCAGAACCTCCTGGCCCAACTCGCCGGTGCCCGCAAGCGGGAGGAGACGGAACGGGCCCGGTACTGGCTGACGCGCATGGGTATCGATCACCTGGAACGGGCGGAGGCACGAAATCTGTCCTGGGGGCAGCAGAAGCTGCTGGAACTCGCGGGCGTCCTGATGAGCGAGCCCGAGCTGATCCTGCTCGACGAACCGGCGGGCGGGGTCAACCCGGCGCTGATCGACCGCATCTGCGACCTGGTGCGCGAACTCAACGCCGAGGGACGGACGTTCCTGATCGTCGAGCACAACATGGACCTGGTCATGTCCCTCAGCGACCACATCGTCGTCTTCGACCGCGGGCGGCCGATCGCGGAAGGCCCGCCCTCGGCGATCCAGTCCGACGAACGAGTCCTGGAGGCCTACCTTGGCGTCTGACTCCGGCTCCTCCACCGTCTCCCCGTCCCCGTCCCCCTCCGACTCCGGTTTCCTTCTCGAACTCGACGACATCCGCGCCGGATACGGCCGCGCGGCCCTGGTGCTGCGCGGTCTGACGGTACGAGTGCCCGCCGGGGGCGTCGTGTGCCTGGTCGGTCCGAACGGCGCGGGCAAGTCCACCGTGCTGAAGGTGGCCAGCGGACTGCTCGCACCGCGCTCCGGCCGGGTCCTGGTCGACGGCGAGGACGTCACCGGCCGCGGACCGCAGCAACTGCTCGCCGCCGGGGTCGCCCACGTCCTCCAAGGGCACAGCGTCTTCCGGGAGATGACGGTCGCCGAGAACGTCCTCCTCGGCGGCTACACCATCAAGGACAAGGCGGTCGTCGCCGAGCGCGCCGACTTCGTACGCGACCTCTTCCCGCTCGTCGCCGAACGCTGGACGAGCCTGGCCGGACTGCTATCGGGCGGCCAGCAGAAGCAGGTGGAGTTCGCCCGCTCGCTGATGGTCAGGCCCCGGGTGGTGCTGCTCGACGAACCGTCCATGGGGCTCGACCCGAAGACGACGGGCGTGGTCTTCGAGCAGATCGTGCGGATGCGGGAGGCGGGCACGGCCGTACTGCTGGTCGAGCAGAACGCCCGCCGCGCGCTGGAGACCGCCGACATCGGCTGCGTACTCGACCTCGGACGGGTCCATATCTCGGGTCCGGCGAGGGAGTTGCTGGCCGATCCACAGCTGGGCGAGCTCTACCTCGGGGGCAGGCCGGCGCAGCCACCGGCCACACCCAAGAGGTAGCCCCGCAGGGATGACACACGGCAAGGACAGCTATGACGTGGCACGCCTCGCAAAGGAGCGAGCGACATGGTTGAGCACGGACGGAACGGACCTCATGGACCCCGTAGACCCTATGGACACAGGCCGCACAGAGCACACAGAGCACACAGACGGTACGAGGGAGCGGTTCTCGCCGTTCTCCTGACAGTCCTCACGGCACTGGCGGCAGCTCCGGCCGGGGCCCGCGGCGACGGACGGCCGGGACCCGCCGTGCACCCCGGACTCAGACCCCACCTCGCCGCCCACTACGACTTCGAGCATCCGGTGCGCGGCAATCCGGCCCGGGAACGCGACCGGGGCTTCTCCGGCACCGACATCGACCTCGTCGGCGGCGGCGCGCAGATGCGGGCGCGAGACGGCGCGCACCGCGGCAGCCGGACCTCGCTCCAGGTGCGGCAGGTCGATCCGGACTCGGCGGGCAACGACGACTGGAAGGCGGGCGTGTACTCCGCGTCCGGCGTGCCGACGCTGAACGCCTTCAACGCGGTGCGCGGGACCAGCGTCATGGGGTGGTTCAAGATGACCGGGCAGAACCCGAGCCCCAACACCAACACGGCCTCCCCCGACGACCTCTACGGCGCGATCGGTCTTGCCGGGGTGCTCTCCGGCGACTCCGACGGACATGGTGTGCGCGCCCTGCTGGAACTCATCAACGTGAACGGCGAACTCCGGCTGGTCGCCCTCGGCCGGCGGATCGACGGGGCCGCCTCCCAGACCTTCGCGGCCTCCCAGGACTGGCGGACCCTGCTGCCGCCCGGCAAGTGGGTGTTCCTCGCCGCGACCTTCGACTTCGACAGCGGTGAGATGGCGCTCTACCGCAACGGCAGGCCGCTGGACGGCTTCTACACCGTGCCCGGCGACCCCTGGGACCTCTCGGGCCCCGGCCCGCACCGCACCTCGGCCACCGACCCGCGAGGCATCAAGATCGGCGGCAGCTTCCCGCAGAACACCCGGGAGGGCAATCCCTGCAACTGCCGTATGGACAGCCTGATGTTCCTCGACCGCGCGGTGGACGCCGCGCTGGTGCGAGCGCAGTACCGACTGGTCACGCACAAGGCCGCAGAGGAGTGACAGCCATGACCGGATCCCCCGGCACCAGACCCAGACACGGGCCCAGCCACAGGCCCATCGTCCTTACACCGTTACTCGTTCTCGCCCTGCTGCTGTCCGTCCTCGTCGCCCTGCCCGGCGCCACGGCCCACGCGGCCGAACCGATCACCGACCCGATCCCCGAGCGGCCCACCACCTCCGGCATCGGGCTCACCGTCGAGGAGTTCGCGGCCTTCCCGAAGAGCGAGCCGCCGGACGGTCCCGTCACCGATCCACGGCTGAGGCGGCACGCCCGCATCAACTATCTGAGCGAACTGCCCGACGGCTCGGGCCGGATGGCCGTGCCGGACCTCAACGGCAAGCTGTATCTCGTCGAGAACGGCACCCCGCGCGTCTACCTCGACGTCGCCGGCACCTTCTCCCCCGCGTTCTTCGGCAGCCAGGGTCTCGGCATGGGCTTCGGGTTCGTCACCTTCGACCCGCGCTTCAAGAAGAACGGCCGTTTCTACACCGTCCACACCGAACTGGCCTCCGCCACCACCGCCGTGCCCGACATGCGGCAGGCGTCGAACACGGTGTACCACGGCGTCGTCACCGAGTGGACGGCCGACGCCCCCTCGGCCGACACCTTCGAGGGCACGCGTCGCGAGGTGCTCCGGATCGGCTTCACGGGCCGCGTCCACGGCATCCAGCAGATCGACTTCAACCCCACCGCCCGGCCCCACGACAAGGACTACGGGCTGCTCTACCTCGCCGTCGGCGACGGCGGCCAGGGCGCCAGGAACAGCGAGCCGCAGAGCCTGACCGTGCCGCACGGCAAGATCCTGCGCATCGACCCGCGGGGCACCGACAGCGCCAACGGCAAGTACGGCATCCCGTCCCGCAACCCCTTCGTCGACACCCCCGGCGCCCTCGGCGAGATCTACGCGTACGGCATGCGCGACCCGCACCGCTTCAGCTGGGACTCCGGCGGCCGCAACCGTATGTACCTCGGCCACATCGGTGAGCACGCCATAGAGGCCGTCTACGAGGTGAGGGCCGGCGACAACCTCGGCTGGAGCGAACGCGAGGGCGCCTTCGTCTTCGACAAGGCAGCCACCGATCCCTGCGCCAAGATCCAGCCGCTGCCCGCCGACGACGAGAAGTACGGCTACACGTATCCCGTCGCCGCCTACGACCACGACCCGCCCGCCGACTGGAACTGCACCTCCGACGTCGGACGGGCCGTCGTCGGCGGCTTCGTCCTGCGCGACCGCGACCTGCCCGAGCTGTACGGCAAGTACGTCTTCGGCGACCTCGTCGACGGCCGGCTCCTCTACGCCGACACCAAGGACATGCGCCGGGGCGGCACGGAACTGGCCGAGCTGTACGACCTGATGCTGTACGACGAGAGCGGCGCCCGGGTGACGCTGCAGGACCTGGCCGGGGACGACCGGGTCGACCTGCGCTTCGGGCAGGACGCCGACGGCGGGCTCTATCTGCTCTCCAAGGCCAACGGCAGGATCTGGAAGGTGACCGGCACCCGGAAGTTCGCCTCCTGCGACACCGACGGCACGAAGGTCACCAACGTCATGGCCGGACGGAACTGGGCGCCGGTCACCCCGTCCAAGTGGCGGTTCCCGGGCCGTGAGGCGATCCTCGCCGAGGCGGGAGTGGCCCGCCCCGGCCCGCGCCGACCCTTCGAGTACGCCGTGCTCACCGCGGGTCCCCCGGCCTTCGGCTCTGTACGGATCGACGCGCAGGTCCGCCTCGACACGCCCGTCGAGGTCACCAACCGGGACGTGATCGTCGTGTTCGGCCACCAGTCCGACACGAAGTTCTATTACGCGCACCTGTCGACCGACAACACCATCTATCCGCACAACGGGATCTTCGTCGTGAACGACGCCGACCGGCTGCGCCTGGAGGACCAGTGGAACGGCACCACCGGTGCGCCACCGGCCGTCACCGACTCGGCCTGGCACAAGGTGCGGGTGGTGCACTGCCCCGGCACCGGTGAGATCGCGGTCTATCTCGACGGTTCGAAACAGCCCCTGATGACGGCCGTCGACACCACGCTCTCCTCCGGCCGGGTGGGCTTCGGCTCGTTCGACAACATCGGACGGATGCGCGACCTGAAGGTCACCGGCGCGGGCGGGGCCGCCCTCACACGGTGACACCGTCGATCTCGAAGGTCTGCACCGAGGCGGCGGCGAACGGCACGCTCAGGCTCTTGCCGTTGAGGTAGGTGTCCGAGCGTGCCGTGTAGAGGTCGCCGCTGCCCGAGGTGAGCGTGTTCCAGCGCCGTACGAGCCCGCCGCTGCCGCCCGTGACCGTGGTGAAGCGGGACAGGTCGAAGGTGAGCGTCTGCGCGGCACCGGAGTTGACGGCCACGATGACGAGGCGCTTCTGCGTCGCGTCATGGGCGGCGACCGCGTAGCCGACACCGGTGTCGAGGATGGTCATCCCCGGCCGGATGTGACGGCTGAACTGGGCCATCACGTAGTACTTGGTCTGGACGGTGGTGGGCTGCAGGGTGCTCGCGTCGTACGCGATCATCGCCCAGCCGGTGGAGGGGTCCATCACCTGCCAGTAGACCCAGGCGGTCGGGTGCAGCCAGCGGAAGTCCAGGCACAGGTTGCTCGCCAGGGTGAGGCCGGAGCCGTCGCTGTCACCGGTCTCGGAGTTCCAGAGCTTCTTGCCGGCGGTCGTCACGACATCCGTGTGGAGGAGGTCGCGGCGGCCGCCCGAACCCTGGTAGCCGTGCACGTTGACCTGGCTGACCAGGGCCTTCGTCGACGCCCCGAAGGAGTTCCAGGTCGTACGGGCCAGGTCGTAGCTGGTCTCGTCGGACGCCGAGATCCTGATGCCGGACAGGCCCCGCGTGTCGAGTTCGCTGCGCATGTACGGGAGGACGGCGGCCTGGACGGCGGCGTCCATGTGGCAGCCCTCCTGGGTGCCGGTGGCGGTCCACCAGGAGGACGAGGGTTCGTTGAAGGGGTCGACGGTCGCGAAGTTCACGCCCCAGTTGTTCTTGGCGCGCAGGGCGACGGCCGCCAGGTGGGAGGCATGCTGGCGGTAGTTCCAGGACTGGAGGTTGTTGCCGCCCCCCGACGCGCCCGACGGGTTGTGGTTGAGGCACATCCACCACATGGGCGAGTTGGCGAACAGCTCGGTGACCGCGCCGCGTTGGACGGCCTTCACCAGGGCGGCGCGCTGGTTGGCGTCCGCCGTCCAGTCCCAGGCCGAGGAGGTGGGGTCCTCGTTGTTCCAGTCCTGCCAGTAGCCCTCGATCTGCTTGAAGGCCGGGATGTTGGGCGAGGCGACCATGGACTGGCCGCCCACGCTGTTCGGGCTGCACGCGCCCAGGTTGTAGCGGGCGATGTTCATGCCGAGGCCCGGCAGCGTCCTGCCGCCGTACGCCACGGACTTGGTGGTGAAGAAGATGTCGGCGAAGTCGTCCCGCGCGCCGAACACGTTCGCCCACCACGCGAGCGAGGTACCCCAGCCCTCCCAACGCCCGTAGCTTGTACCGGGGTTGACGCCGATGGTCGCGTCGGCGCGGGCGGTGCCCGTCGCCAGCGCACTGCCCAGCAGCGTGCCGCCCGCCGCCGCCAGCAGCGATCTGCGCTTCATCATGGAGGTCTCCTGTCGCGCTCATGCCACAACCTGGTTGAAGAATGGGGCGGGGGCAAACGGTTGTCGAGACGCGTGACAGCGCTTTCTGTTTCGATAGTTTTACGGACGCCCGTGTCACGGCAGTGGCCTACGGGCACCCGTGTCCCACGGCCTCATGGGCGCGCCGGCGTCACCACCGAGGGAGCTTGAGCTCGTACTCCGGGTGGACGCGCCGCATGTAACCGGTGTCGTCGCGGCCCTTCATCCCCGAGTCGAGATAGACCCGGTGGAGCCGTTCCAGCGCGTCATGGTCGAGTTCGACGCCGAGACCGGGACCCGTGGGGACCTTGACCGCGCCGCCCCGCAGTTCCAGGGCACCGGGGACGACGACGTCGTCCGCGAAGTTCCACGGGTAGTGGGTGTCGCAGGAGGTGTCGAGGTTCGGGATCGCGGCGGCCACATGGGTCATGGCGGCGAGGCTGATGCCGAGGTGCGAGTTGGAGTGCATGGACAGGCCGATCCCGAACGCCTCGCAGACGGCGGCGAGTTCACGGGTGCGGCGGAGTCCGCCCCAGTAGTGGTGGTCGGTGAGGAGGACCTGGATGGCGTCCTGTTCCACGGCCGGCTTCAGGTGCTCCCAGGCGACCACGCACATGTTGGTGGCCAGCGGCATGGGCGAGGTCTTCGCGACTCCCGCCATGCCGGGAATCGTGGGGGTGGGGTCCTCCAGGTACTCCAGGCAGCCGTCCAGCTCCCGCGCCACGTACTGCGAAGTCTCCACCGTCCAGGCCGTGTTGGGGTCGAGCCGCAACGGCTGTCCCGGGAAGGCCTCGGCGAGCGCCTTCATCGCGGCGATCTCCTCGTCGGGCGGGAAGACACCGCCCTTGAGCTTGAACGAGCCGAATCCGTACCGCTGTTGCATCAGCCGGGCCTGCTCGACGATGCCCGCCGGGTCGAGAGCCTCGCCCCACTCGTCGCCGACGGCCGGGTTGCCGTCGAGCGCCGGGTGTTCGGCCCACTTGTAGAAGAGGTACGCGGCGAAGGGCACGGCGTCGCGGACCGCGCCGCCCAGCAGGTCGCTGACCGAGCGCCCGAGGAGCTTGCCCTGGGCGTCCAGACAGGCGACCTCCACGGCGGAGGTGGTCCAGCCGCGCTCGTGGGAACTGGGCACGGTGGGCAGCAGGACGGTGTCGATCGCGGCGGCGACGGCGGTCGTGTCGAAGACGTCCATACCGACGACCACCTGCGCCGCGGCCGCCAGCCGTTCGATACGGATGTCACCGCCGGTCGACTCGCCGAGGCCCACCGTGCCGTCCTCCAGGACGAGTTGGAGGATCAGCCGCAGGGCGAGGGGCTCGTGCACACCGCTGGAGTTGAGGAGCGGCGGGTCACGGAAGGCGATCGGCGTGACGATCAGTTCACGGATCCGACTGTCGGGGGTGGTCATGCGCGGACTGCCTCCAGGCCGTGGTCGATGAGCTTCACACACGCTCCATTCACGTCCATGAACCTGCTTCATGAATCTAGATGGCGCGCAGCCAGCTAAGAATCGTTTCAGGTGTATGTCAAGACATGGAGACCTAGACGCGAGGGGTGTCCCCCGCGAACGCCGCCCTCAGCACGGCGAGCGCACCCTCGTGCGTGACCTCGCGCGGATTGGCGTACGCCTGGCCCGCGACCTGCTCGGCCGCGACCGCCAAGTCGGCCTCGGCGAGACCCAGTTGAGCGAGGGACCGAGGTGCGCCGAGCTTTCCGGACAGGGTCCACAGAGCGAGCGGGGCGTTGTCGGTGTCCAGGGCGCGATCGAGGGCCCCGATCGCCTCGGGAGCGGCGGGCGCGTTGTAGGCGAGGGCGTACGGGAGGACGACCGTGTGCGTCTCGGCGTGCGGCAGGCCGAACGTGCCGCCCAGCACATGACAGAGCTTGTGATGCAGACCCATGGTGGTCGCGCCCAGGCAGGAACCGCACAGCCAGGCCCCGTAGAGGGCACGCCCGCGGGCCTCCAGGGACGAAGGCTCCGCAGCGATCTCCGGAAGCGCCGCGGTCATCGCCCGTACGCCCTCCTCGGCCATCAGGGAGACGAGGGGCGAGGTGTCGGGGGCGTACAGCGCCTCGACCGCGTGTGCGACGGCATTGACTCCGCTCGTGACGGAGAGGGGCACGGGCATGGAGAGGGTGAGCTCGGGGTCGTACACCACGCTGCGCGGGAGGACCGACGGGTCGCGCCCCGTGCGCTTCGCGCCGTGCTCGGTGAGGCCCCACACGGGGGTCATCTCGGAACCGGAGTACGTGGAGGGCACGGCGATCAGGGGCAGTCCCGTGCGCAGCGCGATCGCCTTGCCCAGGCCGATCGACGAACCGCCGCCCACGGCGACGCAGCCGTCGGCGCCGGCCTCGCGAGCCACCTCGACGGCCCGGTCGGCGACCTCCACCGGGACGTGCATCCGGGCTTCGGTGTGCAGTCCCGCGCACAGCTCGCCCAGCGAGTCGGCGACCGCCCGCGCGGTGTCCGAGCCACGCGCGCCGGACACCAGCAACACCCGCCGCAGACCGAGCCGTCGGACCTCCTCCGCCGTCGCGCTCACCGAGGCGCCGGGCCGGAAGACGACCCGCATGGGCTGGGCCTCGTACGAGAAGTTCACGCTTTCGCCCCAGGAGTCAGTACGAGATCGAACTGCGCGTGCCGGAAGGGGTTCGGGATGCCGAACTCCCGCGCCAGGGAGGGGTCGTCGGTCGTCGCGAAGTCCTCGACCAGACTGCTCTTCACCGCGAAGACCGCGTCCGAGTCGAGGTAGTCGCTGCCCGCCACGAAGATGTGCGTCGTGACGGGGGCGTGGCCCTCGGCGGTGGCGATGAAGTGGATGTGGGCGGGGCGGTAGGGGTGCCGGCCGGTGGCGCGGAGCAGGTCGCCGACCGGTCCGTCGGTGGGGATGGGGTACGGGCTCGGTACGCAGGTGCGGAACCAGAAGCGGCCCGCCGCGTCCGCCGTGAACAGACCGCGTCCGTTGCCCGGCGGCTGGAGGTCCGGCTGCTGCACGTCGTAGAAGCCGTCGGCGTCGGCCTGCCAGACGTCGAGGACCGCGCCGGGCAGCGGGGTGCCGTCCTGGGAGAGCACCCGGCCGCTGACGACACACGGTTCGCCGCTGCCCACCAGGTCGATGTCGGCCCCGAGTTCACGGACCGGGGACTCGGTCATGTGGAAGGGACCGAGGACGGTCGACTCGGTGGCGCCGGGGCCGCGGTCGGCGTTCAGGGTCTCCACCAGCATCGACAGTCCGAGCACGTCCGACAGGAGGATGAACTCCTGCCGGGTGTCGGTGCACGTCTGCCCGGTCGCCGTCAGAAACCCGATCGCCCGCTCCCACTCCTCCTGGGTGAGCCGCGTCTCCCGCGCGAAGTCGTGAAGGTGCCGGATCAGACCGGTGAGCAACTCCCGCAACCGCGGATCGGTACCCGCACCAAGACTCCCGACGGCCTCCTCGGTGACCGCGGTCCCGCCGGCATCGATGGTCATGACGACTCCTGATTCACCGTGTCCCGCTTCCCGACGATCACTGTCCCGTACAGCCTGCCTCGCGTTGTGAACGACGCAAGCCCTTCGCCCTTCAGGGGCGCGGGGAACTGCGCGACCAGCCACGTACGACCCGCACAAGCACGACGGCCCACACAACCCCGACGCCCAACGGCACAACCAGCAGAGCTACCCGTGACCGAGGATCCGCCGCACCGCATCCCCCAGCAACGCCTCCGCGTCGCCGACAGCCGTCCCGTACCGAAACGCCACATACCCGTCGGGCCGCACAAGCAGCACACCCGAGTCGGAGACATCACTCAGCCGCGCCCAGTCACCGTACGGATCCTCGTACTGCTGCCCGGGCCCGACGACGGCGGTGGCGATGTCGAGGCCGACGGCCTCGGCGGCCCGCACCCAGCAGTCCCCACCGATACCGGTGAACAGGGTGAAGCGCCCCTGCCCGGCCGCGTCGAGCGTGGACAGGGTCCGGTCCCCGGCCGTGATCCACGCATGGGGCAGCTTGGCACCGGGCCGCGAGGACGGCTGGTGGTACAGCTCGGGGTCCCGCTCGAACCCGGGATCCTCCGTACCGTCGGGGACAACCGCGTCCGACACGTACCGCTGATTGAGATCGACGCCGTGCGCGTTGAACTCGTACACCTTGAAGGCGATCGCCTCGCGGAGCCTGGCGCGCTGCTTCTCGGCGGCCTCGGTGGCGTCCTTGCGGGCGGCGATGTTGGCCCACAGCTGCTCGGGGCTCTGCGGCGAGAGGCCGTCGAGCGCCTCGAAGATCGGCGCGGTCTCGCCGATGGACTTGTTGGCGCGGGTGACGATCTGCCTGCCGACCGGGGCGCGCTCGGCGGTGTACGTGTCGAGGAGCTTCGGCGAGGCCGTGCCGTCGAGGACGAGCCTGAGCTTCCACGCCAGGTTGTACGCGTCCTGGACGGAGGTGTTGGAGCCGAGGCCGTTGGACGGTGGATGGCGGTGCGTGGCGTCGCCCGCGCAGAAGACGCGGCCGTTCGAGTACGTCTCGGCGTACATCTCGTTGACCGTCCACGCCGAGGAGGACTTGATGGTCACGGGGATCTCGTCGTCACCGACGAGTCTGCGGACGATGGACTCCGCGTACTCGGTGGTGAGGTCGGGGGCGCCCGCGGTCACGTCGTAGCCCCAGACGATCATCCACTCGTTCCAGGGGCGGACGTTGCGGACGAGGCCGGCGCCGATGCCGCCGACGGTCGCGCCCGGGGCGAGCACCCAGTAGAGCGTGGACGGCCGGTGCGCGGTGTACTTGCTCAGGTCCGCGTCGAAGACGATGTTGATGCTGCCGGCCACGCCCATCTGGCCGCCCATCGGCAGACCCGCGTCCTCGGCGACCTTGGAGCGGCCCCCGTCGGCGCCGATCAGGTACTTGGCGCGGATGGTGTACTCGTCGCCGCGCAGCCGGTCCTCGACGGTGACCGTGACTCCGTCGGCGTCCTGGACGAACGACTTGTAGACCGTGCTGAAGCGGAGGTGGGTGCCCCGGGCGACGGCGGCGTCGACGAGCACCGGTTCCATGAGGTGCTGCGGCATGTCGCACATACGGGTGGGGCTGGCGAGGTCGTGCGCGGCCTGTACGAGGGGGTCGTTGCCCCAGGAGCGGACGCGGCCGAGTTCCTCGCCGGCCAGGCTGGTGCAGAAGGTGGTGTTGCCCATCAGGTGCTGGGGCGTGGCCTGCGCGACGACGTCCTGCTCGACGCCGAGGTCGCGCAGGACCTCCATCGTGCGCTGGTTGGTGATGTGGGCCCGGGGTGTGTCGGCGAGGCTCGCGTAGCGGGTGACCACGATGTTGGGCACACCGTAGGTGCTGAGGGCCAGGGCGGCCGAGGCGCCCGCGGGGCCGCTGCCCACGATGAGTACGTCGGTCTCGACTACGGGCTCGACGGTGTGCACGGGCACGCTCCAGAGGATGAGAACAGCACCAACCATTCATGATCATGGTCCGGGGCGCGGGAGCGCGGGTGTCTCATTACGAGACACCGGTGCGGGTTTGCGCGGCACCGGTGCGGGCGCGGAACACCGACCGGTGCGGGCGCGGAACACAACGAGTGCGCCCCTTTGTTACCTGTTCAACCATGCCCGGTACGGTGGGAGGCGCCGTGACGACCACCGAAGAGTCCCCCGCCCGTCCCGCTCTCACGCCGCTGCGCCAGGCGCGAGAGCGGTTCCTGACGGGACGCCCGCTGCCCGACGGAGTACCGGACGAGATCGTCGCCGCCTGGCGGCGTGCCCGGTTCTTCGGCGTACGCCACGACCTGACGGAACCCTCCGAGACCCTGCCTCCCGTGCAGTCGGCCCTGCTGACCGCCGCGCGCCCCGTGCTCGAACGGCTCGCCCCCGCCCTCGCCTCGGGGCAGTCGTCCCTCGTCCTCACCGACGAGCGGCTGCGCGTGCTCTGGTCGGCCGGGAGCGGGCCCGGCGACGAGAAGTGCCACGACCTGTCCGAGCAGGAGGTCGGGCACAACAGCGCGGCCCTCGCCCTGCGCACCCGGCGTCGCGCCGAGGTGCACGGCCCCGAGCACTTCCTCGACCTGTGGCAGGACGTGTCCGCCGTCAGCGTGCCGGTGCTGGCCCCGGAGAACGGCCAGGTCCTGGGCACGGTGACCGTCGCGTCCGGCCTGTGCACCGGGTGCACGCCGCACCCGGGCGCCGCCCTCGCCGAGGCCACGGCGACGGCCGTCGAGGCGGAGCTGGTGGCGCGGTCCCGCACGACGGAACGAGCGCTGCTCGACGCCTTCCAGCGGGCCGCCGCCCGGCCGGGGGCGGCGGTCGTGGCGCTCGACGGCAGGAACCGGCTGCTGAGCGACGCGGCAGCGGGAATGCTGTCGCCGGGCGCGGTGGCGGTCCTGGAGCGGACCGCGGCGGCGAACGGCTCGGGACACCTCGAACTCCCCGACGGCACGGGCACGGCGCATGTCACTCCCGTACGCCACGAGGGCGCGGTCATCGGTGTGGTCGCCGTGGTCGAGCCGCCCGCCGACGAAGCCGTGCGACAGCACACGCGGCAGCCCCGCGTCGCGCTCGCCGGGCGCTCGGTGCCGTGGCGTCACGCGACGGCGATGGCCGCGGAACTGGCCCGTTCCCGGGAGCCCCTGCTCCTGACCGGGGAGCGCGGCACCGGAAAGACCGCCCTGGCAAGGGAGTTGCTGAGGGCGCGCGGGGATCTGGATCCGCTGGTCGTGGACGCGGCGGAGGGCCCGGTCGATGAACCCGGCATCTGGGCAACGGCACTGGCGAGCAGCCGCGCGCTTCTCCTCCGCCACGCCGAGCGCCTCGCCCAGGCCGACGTCGCCGCTCTCAACTCCCTGCTCGACGAACGCCCGGACGCGCCCCTGCTCCTCACGTTCACACCCGGCACTCCCCCGGGCCCCTGTCTCCAGCGGCTGCTCGACACCCTGGCCGTCCGCTCGGTGACTCTCCCGGCGCTGCGCGAACGCCCGGACGACATAAGGGAGTTGCTCCCCGAACTGGCACCGAAGCCGGTACCGGGACGGCCGCCTCTCACCTGGACTCTGGACGCGCTGCGGGCCCTGGAACACCATCCGTGGCCCGGGAACATCACGGAACTCGCCCATCTCGTCAGGGCGTTGGCCGAGCACCGACAGGTGGCGGGGCCGGTGCGTCGCACCGAACTCCCGGACCCCGTCCGGGAGGGCCCCGCGACACGGCAGCTGAGTCCGATGGAACTCGCCGAGCGCACGGCCATCCTGGAGTCGCTGCGCCGTCACGGCGGCAACAAGGCACGGGCCGCGGCGGCGCTGGGCATCGCCCGCGCGACCCTGTACCGAAAGCTGCGGGGCTACTCCCTGTGACAGGGGAATTCCGCCCCCTCCCCGTCCGCCGCTCCCCCTGCTAGCCTCCGGCCCGGGAACCGGTTGCCACGAGCGTTGCCGCACTTCCCAGGGGTGGGGCGCACCCGGACGGCGGACGAGTCGCTTCCGGGGCGGAGCAGAGGGGCGGGTCATGACCAGGAAGACCACCAGCGACGTCGCGGGCCGACGCACCATCCGGGACGTGGCCGCACGGGCCGGCGTTTCCGCGTCCACGGTGTCGCGCGTCCTCGGCGGCGACTACCCGGTCAGCACCTCGACCCGTACCCGCGTGATGCGTGCGGTCCGCGACCTCGACTACGTGGCGGACGCCCGCGCCAAGGCCATCGCGGGGGCGGGCACTCCCACGCTCGCGTTCGTCCTGGACGACATCACGGGCCCGTCCTTCGCACACATGGCACACGGCGTGGAACGCGAGGCGACCCGCCTCGGCCATCTGTCCCTCGTGTGCAGCACGGACGGCGACGCCGAACGCCAGCTGGAGTTCATCGAGATGATGCGCGCCCAGCGCGCCGCTGCGGTGATCCTCGTCGGCGGAACCGCGGACACCGCCGAGTACCGCGAACGCATGGCCCGTATCGCGGACTCACTTGCCTCCGCGGGCTCCCGCCTGGTCCTCTGCGGCCGCCCGCCCCTGGACCCGGGCACGCCGGTGACCGTCATCGAATACGACAACGAGAGCGGGGCGTACGCACTCTGCGCCCATCTCCTCGCCCAGGGCCACCGCCGCGTCCTCTTCCTGGGCGGCAAACCGTCCAACACCACGGCCCAGGGCCGCGAGCAGGGCTACCTCGCGGCCCACCGGGCCCGCGGCGTCACCGCGGACCCGGCCCTCCGCCTCTTCGGCGACTTCACCCGCGACTCGGGCCACCGCCTCGTCCGCCAGGCCCTCGCCCAGGGCCTCGACTTCACCGCGGTCATGGCGTCCACCGACATGGTCGCCTCGGGAGCCCTGACCGCGCTCCACGAGGCGGGGCTCTCCGTCCCGGAGGACGTGTCGCTGGTCGGCTACGACGACATCCCCTTCGCCCGGGACCTCAATCCGCCGCTGACCACCGTCCATGTCCCCTACGAGGACCTGGGCCGGCTCGCGGTCCGCACAGCCCTGACCCGCACCCCGGACGCCCCCGACGAACACCTCCTCCTGGGCACGCACGTGGTCGTACGGGCCTCGGTGGCGCCCCCGCCCAACACTCGGCGGTGACCGGCGGCGCCTACTTGGCGTACATCAGCGTCCCGAAACCGAGCTGGTCGAAGCCTCCGCTGGCGGCACCGTAGTCACCTCCGCCGCCCTCGGGCCGCACGCTCTCGGCCATGGCGGTGATGTACGGGACGGACAGCCCGCGCCGGCGGGCGTAGTGGTAGTGGAGGATGTCCCACACCGGCCTGATCTGCCCCCGGCTGTTGGCGGAGATCACGGTGTGCGCCTGCTGGGCGCAGTTCTGACCCGAACCCCACGTGTACCTCGTGAAGGGCACGTCCTGTCCGAGGTTGTACTTGGCGACGTACTGGGCGGCCTTCATGAACCGGTTGTCGCCGTAGCCGTACAGGTCCTCGCCCTGCGACCAGGCCATCTCGCAGAACGCGCCCATCTGGCCCATGCCCATCATGGTGTGGCCCTGGTCCCGCCCGCTCTCCTGCCACTGGGCGAGCCCTTCCGAGTCGTACACGAACGGGACGGCGTGGTTGATGGAGCCGTTGCCCGCGCCGTTCTTGAAGTAGTTCACGGCCTCGTCGTACTTGGCGGCGTCGTCGCAGAGGATGCCGATCGCCAGGATCGAGTTCATGGTGCACAGATCCCAGTTGGCCCAGTAGTTGGTGATGCAGGCGTCGTTGTGACTGTTCAGGAACTGGTTGTTGAGGGGGTAGAAGACGTTGAGCATCATCGTCTTGAACCGGTCGAGGTCGAATCCGCTGTAGCCGCGCATGAGTTCGGCGGCGTTCGCGAACTGGTAGCCGTAGATCCCGGCGGCCAGGAAGCGGTCGGCGTTGCCGGTGACCGTGGTGAGCGTGGCCGACCAGGCGTTGAGGATGTCGCGGGCCTTGTCGCCGTGGGCCGTGGTACCGGCGATCTTCCAGCGCAGGGCGTTCTGGTAGGCGGCGTGGATGTCGTTGTACAGGAGGCTGTAGTTCTCGCCGGTGCCACCGCGGATGATCGTGGCCTGCGGACGCGCTGTCCAGGTGCCGGCGGAGTGGGAGTTGGCGGTCAGCCGGTTCCAGCCGGACAGCCACGGCTCGTTCCCCGCGGCGACCCGTACCTTGGCCCGGTTGAGTTCGCCGTACGCGTGCAGCATGCCCGGGTGGGTGAAGGTCGCCGGGGCCGCCGCCGCGGTACTGCCGGTGAGGGCCGTGGCGGAGGCGCCGACCGCGAGGGCGGCCGTGAGGCCACCGGCGGTCCTCAGCAGACCGCGTCGGCTCAACTCCGTGCTGGGGAGGTGCTGGTGGGGGGATGTGCGGCTCATTCTGTGCATCTCCAATCCTGGGAAGGATCAGCGGCCCGGAGGCACACGGGAACGCACCCGCGCTGCCGGGGACCGCTCAGGTGGGGGGCGTCGCAGGGGTCGGGGATCTCTCCTTCGGCGAGGGGGCCGGGCGACGCCGTCATCAGAGGAAAGGGCCGCGCCGGAAGCAGTCCCGGTGCTCGTCGGTCGCGGCACAGCGGGGAGGCCGACGGTCACCGCCACCCACCCCGAGCTGCTGCCGCTTGCCTCCTGCGGGTTGGTGGCGGAGACCGAGCAGTAGTACGTACGGCCCGCCCGTACTGCTCGGTTCGGACGGAAAGCGTTCTCGCGCCCTGTGCTGCCGGGCAATGTCCGTCGGCTCGGGAGAAGCACGGTGACTCCCCTCACACGTTCCGGACGGTGAGCTTGAGCGGCTTGGTCGCCGTGCCCGCCGCGTTCGTGGCCGAGACGGTGACCGTGCTGGTGCCGGGCGCCTCCGGGGTCCCTGAGATCAGTCCCGTGCCCTTGTCGATGGCCAGGCCCTTCGGCAGCCCCTCGGCGTCGAACGACGTCGGCAGAGCGGTCGCGGTGACGAGGTGGTTGAAGGCGCGGTTGTTCGTGGCCGTCGCCTCGTCCGCGCTGGTGATCTCCGGGGCCGCCGTGGAGGCGGCCGTCTCCTCGTCGAGGAAGCGGAGGTTCCGCACGTGCTCGTTGGCGAACATCGGCACCATGTCGGTGGTCAGGAACCAGCCCGGCTTCTCCATCCTGTCGTGGACGACCGTGCCGTTGACCGTCAGGTTCTGGAAGGTGACGTTCCTGACGGACCGGTCGGCGTCGTAGCCTGCCAGGATCGCCGTGTCCGCGTGGGTGCCGTCGTACGTCAGGTTCCGCACGTACACGTCCTCGATGCCCCGGCCGGGCGAGGCGTTGTACCGGTTGGCCATCACCCGCAGGTTGACCAGCTGGCCACAGGTGAAGTCCTCGACCCGGACGTCCTGGACACGGACGTTCCGGAGGAGGTTGGAGTCACCGGGATTGAGGGCGAGGCAGCCCTGGTAGAGCACCTGCGGCTCGCGGTGCTGGAGGACGTCGATGTTGCTCAGGACGACGTTCTCGATGACCTCGGGCTGCTCCGGGTTGCCGTGCGTGCCGATGTTCACCGGGTGCGCGACATCGGCCCACAGGGTGGAGTCGCGGACGGTGATGTTGCGGCAGTCGCCGTAGTAGTCCCAGCGGTGGGCGTAGACGGCGACACAGTCGTCGCTGTTGCGCATGAAGACGCCTTCGATCAGGACGTCCTCACTGCTGAACACGTCGATCCCGTCGCCCCACTGCCCGCAGCTGTACGAGTGCAGGTTGCGGACGGTGACCTGCTGGGACTGGCCGATGGCGCAGGAGTATCCGGTCCTCGGGTCGAGGACGAGGATGCCGTCGATCTCGATGTTCCTGGAGAACGCCACCGTGGTGCCGCCGTCCGCGTCGTACAGGATGCCCCGGCCGATCAGCCGGGCGTTCTCCACGTCGGTGAAGTCGACCCGTGCCTTGAGCACCGCGCCGCCGGCCAGGTAGACCGTCTTCCCGCTGGGCACCCGCAGCACGTCGTCCGGGACGGTGTGGATACCGGGGCCGAAGTAGAGGACGTCCGGGTCGTCGGCATCGGGGCGCCGCTGCTCGATCGGGTTGGCGTGCAGGTGGAGGTTGTCGTAGCGGTCGCCGTCGATCTCGACGGAGAGGTTGCGCGGCTCGGTGAGGCCGAAGCGGACGGTGTCGCCACTCACCTCGTGCTCGACCGCGTACGACAAGGGGCGGATTCGTACGGAGCCGATGGCGCCCTTGGCGGAGGTGACCTCGACCTCGACCGTGCCGGTGAAGTCCAGGTTGGCGACCGAGGAGTTCCTGACGATGCCCGCGCCGGTCGTCTCGTCGACGGTCCTCGTCCTGGCACGCAGAACGGGCACCGTCCGCCACCCGCCGCCGGGTGTGCGGGCCTTGACGGAGAAGCTGGTGTTGAGCGGCAGCCCGGTCGGTACGGGATGCACCACCAGCCGATCGGCGGCCTCCGGTCCGTCCTCGGCTCCGTCCTCCGCTCCGGTGGTGCCGACCGCCGAGCGGGTGAGGAAGGGACCTCGGCCGAGGGGAGCGACGGCGGGTGAGCGCATCAACTGGTCATCTCCTGCTTCGGGTTGTGTGCGGCGGCACGTTCGACAACCGGTTTCTATAGGTGGGTGCGCAGAGCTTCTTCCTCTCCGGAAACCGCGTCAAGGGTCTGCGCCGACTTTCGAAAAGAACCGGTGCCCAGGAGGCCCCGAAGCAGAGGTCCGGGGCATGCCGAACGTCGGTGTCGGTGAGGTGATGACACGCGGTCCGACCGTCGGGGCAGCCGCGCAACCGGTTGTTCGGAGAGGGGTCGCCGGACCCCTACTGCCTGCCGTCGAGCTCCCGCATCTCGAACCAGTCGAAGTCCGCCGGGGTGCGGGTCCCGCCCAGGTCCTGCGCGCAGATGCCGACGAAGGCGCCGGTGAACCGCAGTCGGTCCCCGTAGTCGTCGGAGAGCTTGCTCGCGTCCAGGACGGGGCCGACGGCATGCCAGTCCGTGCCGTCGGGCGACGCGGAGAAGCGGAGTTCCGAGCCGTCGAAGCGGGCCCGCAGATGGACCAACGGCCAGTCGTCCGTGGCGAGTTCGCCGGCGGGGAGCTCTCCGTACGCGCCGTCGTCGGTGAGGACCACGCCCAGGACGCGGCCCCGGCCCTCGACATGGGTGAGGCGGAGATAGAAGTGCGTCGACGTGTCGTACCAGCAGATGAGGCCCGCGAGTTGGCTGAAGTGCGCGGGGCGGAAGTCGACGACCGTCGTCACCTCGCAGCGCACCGAGGTGAGCCGCCGCGCGACCAGGCTCTGGTCGAACCGCGAGTGCGGGCTCTGCCTGCCGCGCAGCCGCAGATGTCCGGGACGCTCGCGCAGAGTCAGCCAGTCGGGGGTGGCGGGGACGCGGAGTGTGCTCCAACTCCCGCCCAGGGAGGGCGAGTCGAAGTCGTCCCGGGCGATGGGAGGGCCGACCGGGCCCGACTCGACCCCCGTGGGCGCCGGGACCTCCAGACTCGGCCGCCGCCCTCCGTCCGCCAGCCGCAGCCAGCCGTCGTCCGTCCAGGTAACGCGTTGCAGACAGGTCTCCCGGCCGAGGACGCAGCGCGGTCCGTCCGGCGTCCGTACGGGTCTGGAGGCCAGGTGTGCGAGGTACCACTCCCCCTCCGGCGTCTCGACCAGCTCGCCGTGACCGGCCTTCTGCAACGGCCAGTCCGGGGCGTCGCGGGTCGTCAACAGCGAGCCGTCCGGGTCGAGTTCGTACGGTCCGGTCAGTTCGCGCGAGCGGGCCATCAGGATGCCGTGGTTCCAGCCGGTGCCGCCCTCGGCGAGCATCAGGTAGTACCAGCCGTCGCGCCGGTAGACGTTGGGCCCCTCGATCAGTTCCTCATGGGTGAGGATCGTGCGCGGCTGTCCGATCAGGGCACGCTTGTCGGCGTCGTACTCCTGAAGCACGATCCCGGCGAAGGACGGGCGGCCGTCGCGCGGGTCCCACTGGATGTTGAGCAGCCAGCTGCGGCCGTCCTCGTCGTGGAAGAACGACGGGTCGAAGCCGGAGGAGTTGAGGAACACCGGCTCGGACCACGGGCCGTCGATCGACGGGGCCGTGATCAGGTAGTTGTCGACGTCCTTGAACGGATGCCCGATCGTCCGCACGATGCTGTGGACGAGCCAGAACCGCCCCTCGTGGTGCGAGAGCGAGGGCGCCCACACACCCGCCGAGTCGGCGACTCCACGGAGGTCGAGCAGATCGGGCCGGTCCAGGATGTGGCCGGCCTGCTCCCAGTGGACGAGATCCGTCGAGCGGTGCACGGGTACGCCCGGGAACCATTCGAAGGTGGAGGTGGCGAGGAAGTACTCCGCGCCGACGCGCAGGATGCTCGGATCCGGGTGGAATCCGGGCAGCACGGGGTTGCTGATGTGGCCCACGGTCATGCAGGTCCCTTCACACGGAGTCCGCCACGCCTCGCTGAGGCGCGCTCAATGTAGGAACCGGTTGCCGCAGGGTCAACGCTCCCGTCGGACGAGCACCGCTATTCGAAACTTTCGCTGGGAACGCGGGGGCGCCCCCCTTCAGGGGCGCGGGGAACTGCGCGACCAGCCAGAGACGACCCGCACGCACCCGGCGCCCCGAAGCCACCCCCTACCCCCTCCCGACCCACCGCCCCAACGCCACCGAGGCGATGACCAGTTGAGGCGGATCGATCGCCGTCTTGCCGTCCTCGATGTCCCACAGGGTGTTCTGCAGGATGCGCCCCAGCGTCCAGCCACCCGCCCGCTGGCGGTCCAGGCCGACCGTCCCGGTCAGCACGTCGAAACGGCGGAGCACCGCGCGGGCCTCGTCGCCGGTCGCCGTCACCGCGTCCCAGCGGCTGTTCAGCGCGGGCCACAGGTCGAACCCCGGGTCTCCGGCGAGGGGTTCGGGATCGATGGCGAGCCAGGGTTCCCGCTGCCCGGCGAGGACGTTGTCGTAGTGCAGGTCCCAGTGGAGCAGCCGGTCCCCCGCCTCGCCGACGAGTTCGGCCACGGCGGACGCGCAGGTGCGCAGCAGACGCCGGTCGGCGGGGTCGCGGAGGGCGGGCAGCGCGTGCGGCACCTGGTCGAGCATGGCGGCGGCGATGCCGGAGAGCCGTCGCAGGCCGTCCGGCGCGGGCACCGCGACCAGGCGCGCCAACAGGTCGGCGAGGATCCGCAGAGCGGCGGCGTCGTCGGCCAGCGACGACAGCGGCCGCGCCGCGTCCAGTCGCTCCAGCAGCATGGTGCCGGTGTCCGGGTCGTGGTCGAGCAGACGCACCGCGCCGGCACCGTTCCACACCCGCAGTCCCAGTGTCGCGCCCGCGTTGTCCTCGCTGAGTTCCTGGAACTTCAGGACCGCGGGCGTGCCGTCCGCGCGGGTCACCGGCAGGATGACGGAGGCCATACCGCGCGCCGTCGGGCCGTCCGGCGTCAGTGACCAGCGGTCCAGGAAGTCCCGGGCGGCGAACTTTTCGGGGATCTCCCCGGAAGTCTGTGTACTCATCGGTGTCGGAGTATGGGCTGACCCCGCCCCTGCGGGCCACGGAATATTGGGCGTTCAGAATCCGTCGAGAAAATCAACAGCGCGGACGACGTGATTCATGTCACCCACAATTCGAGGCAATGCGGGGCCGCTGACCGGGGCTCCGGCGGGTGTACCGTAATGGGGCGAGCCTGATGAAGATTCCCACGCCCAGCGATCAGCACCGTGGACGACGAGAATTCAGGATTCCTGAAGACCGAAGGTCTTGCTCGACATTGTTGAGTTTGCACCAAGAACTGAGGCACGGGAAGAGATGTTGACCGCAATGGAGACGGATACCCCAGAACAAGGGCAGGAGACTCTTCTGGTGTCTCCGGACTACGACGCCGACGCCCCCGAGCCCCGGCTCGGCTCCGACGGTGCCTCGGTCGATCCGGTCCGGGACTACCTGAAGGTGATCGGCCGGGTCCGCCTCCTCAGCGCCGCACAGGAGGTCGACCTCGCCAAGCGGATCGAGGCCGGCCTGTTCGCCGAGCACAGGCTCGAAGAAGAACCCGATCTCGATCCGGCGTTCCGGCGCGAGCTGAAAATCCTCGTCGAGGACGGCCACCGGGCGAAATCCCACCTCATCGAGGCCAACCTCCGCCTGGTCGTGTCCATCGCAAAGCGTTATACGAGACGGGGTCTCACTTTTCTGGACCTGATCCAGGAGGGCAACACAGGTCTGATTCGGGCCGTTGAAAAGTTCGACTACGTCAAGGGTTTCAAGTTCTCGACCTACGCCACCTGGTGGATCAGGCAGGCGCTGACACGGGCCCTGGCCGACCAGAGCCGCACGATCCGCATTCCGGTCCACGCGGTCGAGGTCATCAACAGAATGGCCAGGCTCCGCCGGGAGATGCTTCAGGAACTGGGCGTCGAGCCGACGGTGGGGCAGGTGGCGGAGCGGATGGAGCTGCCCGTCTCCAAGGTCATCGAGCTCGACAGCTACACCAAGGACCCGGTCTCGCTGCACCTGCCGCTGGGCGAGGACGGCGGCAGCGAACTCGGTGACGTGATCGAGGACAGCGAAAGCATCTCCCCCTTCGACGCGGTGACGTTCCTCCTGCTCAAGGACACCATCCAGGAGATCCTCGCCCATATGACCCCGCGCGAGGCCGGCATCATCACCCTGCGGTACGGGCTTCTCGACGGACAGGCGAAGACCCTGGAGGAGATCGGCCAGGTCTACGGCGTCACCCGCGAGCGCATCCGCCAGATCGAGTCCAAGACGATGTCGAAGCTGCGCCACCCGTCGCGCTCACAGGCCCTGCGCGACTACGTGGGCCTCGACTGAGCCGAGCCGCCCCACTTCTTGAGTCGGGCCCGCTTCCTGAGTCCGTGCGAAATCCTGAGTCCGGCCGAGTGCTCACTGGACCGGCAGTGCCTGCTCGGCCCAGATGGTCTTTCCGGTGCCGCTCGGCCGGCTGCCCCAGCGGTCGGTGAGCTGTGCGACGAGCAGCAGGCCCCGGCCGCCCTCGTCGAAGGTGCGGGCCCGGCGCAGATGGGGCGAGGTGCTGCTGGCGTCGGAGACCTCGCAGATGAGCGCACGGTCGCGGATGAGCCTGAGCTGGATCGGGGTACCGCCGTAGCGGATGGCGTTGGTGACCAGTTCGCTCACGACGAGTTCGGTGACGAAGGCGGCCTCGTCGAGCCCCCAGCGGGTCAGCTGCTCGGTGGCGTACTGCCGGGCCGTGGCGACCAGCGCCGGATCGGACTCCAGGTCCCAGACGGCCACCTGGTCGGCGTCCAGGGCACGGGTACGGGCCAGGAGCAGCGCCACGTCGTCGGCCGGGCGCTGCGGGAGCAGGGCCTTGAGGACGTTGTCGCAGGTGTCCTCCAGATTCCGGGCCGGGGCGGCCAGGGCGGTGCAGAGGGCGGCGGTGCCCACGTCCACGTCGACATCGCGGGCCTCGACGAGACCGTCGGTGTAGAGGGCGAGTACGGCACCTTCGGGCACGTCCAGCTCGGTGGCCTCGAACGGCAGGCCGCCGACGCCGAGCATCGGTCCCGCGGCGACCTCGACGACCTTCACCGTCCCGTCCGGGAGCAGCACGACGGGCGGCGGGTGGCCGGCGGAGGCGACGGTGCAGCGGCGGGACACCGGGTCGTACACCGCGTACAGGCAGGTGGCGCCGATCTCGCCGATCATCGCGCTCTCGTCGGCCGCGAGGTGGCCGACCAGGTCGTCCAGGTGTGTGAGCAGCTCGTCCGGCGGCAGGTCGACATCGGCGAGGGTCCAGACCGCCGTACGGAGCCGGCCCATGGTGACGGAGGCGTGCAGGCCGTGTCCGACGACGTCCCCGACGACCAGCGCCACCCTGGTCCCGGACAGCGGGATCACGTCGAACCAGTCGCCGCCCACTCCCGCCTGCGACAGCGCCGGAAGGTAGCGGGAGGCGAACTCGACGGCAGCCTGCACCGCCATCACCTGGGGCAGCAGGCTGCGCTGCAGGGCCAGCGCGGTGGTGCGCTCCTTGCTGTAGCGGCGGGCGTTGTCGACGCAGACGGCCGCCCGGCTGGACAGTTCCTCGGCCAGCGACACATCGTCCGGGTCGAAGGCGTCGGGATGCTCGGGGGTGAGGATCCGTACGAAGACGGCCACGCCCAGTGTCGTGCCGCGTGCCACCAGCGGGACGGCCATCAGCGACAGCTCGTGGTCCTCGCCCTCCCGCAGCTTGGCGGAGCGGGCGTCGTGCTCGGCGAACCAGGTGTCGAGGCCGCTGTCGCCGCTCCGGGTGAGCACCGGCTCGCCGGTGGCCAGGGCGCGGGCGGGCGGGGAGAAGGCCGGGTAGATGTCGGCGGCACCCAGGTCGATGGCCGCCTCCGGCACACCGGGGGTGTCGGAGTGGTGGGCCACCCTGCGCAGCTCCACGCCGCCCTCCACCGGCCCCGTTTCGGGTTCCTCGCCCTGGAGCACCGAGTCCAGCAGGTCGACGCCGGCGAAGTCGGCGAGCCGGGGCACGGCCAGTTCGGCGAGTTCACGGGCGGTCTGGATCACGTCGAGCTTGGTGCCGATGGAGCCGGCGGCCTCGTTCAGCAGGGCCAGCCGCTGTCGTGCCCAGTACTGCTCACTGCTGTCGAACCCGGCCAGCGCGGTGCCCAGCAGCTCTCCGGTCCGGTCCCGCACCGGCCACATCTCGAAGCTCCAGGCGTGCATGCGACGGCCGGACGGCGCGCGGGTCCAGCTCTCGTAGTGGACCGGCTGCCCGGTCTCGGCGACGATCTCCAGATGGCGCAGGAAGCCGCGGCTGTGCTCGGCGTTCTCCACGGTGTCGGGGAAGTACCGGTGCCGGAACGCCGTCTCGGGCTGTCCCATGACCTGGCACGCGAAGTCGTTCATCCGCAGGTAGCGCTGCCCGGTGTCGAAGATCGACATGGACATCGACGCCTGCTTGAAGGCCAGCTCGCCCAGGGTCCGCTCGCCCGGGTCCGGAGTCGCGGTGACGACGAACCCGGGACCCTGGCACCCTTTCCCGCCCTGCAGCGGGCACATTCGCAGCGCCAGCTCCAGCCGCCGCCCGTCCTTGTGGCGCACGGTCACGACAGTGTCGCCGTGTGTCAGCAGAGCCCGCCGGGCCGCCGCGGGCTCCCCCGCCACCAGCTCCGACGCCGGGCGCCCGGTCACGTCCTCGGCCGTGTACCCCGTCAGCAGCCGCGCGCCCTCGCTCCAGCCCGTGACATTGCCGCTCGCGTCGACCACCGCCATGGCGTCACCGGCCGTGGCCGCCGGTCCTCCGTCGCGCGGCAATGTCACCATGTGTACAAGAATCGTCCCCTTCGGCATCCGTATCAAGCCAGGTGACCGGTTTCGACCCTCACTCTGTGGTCTCGTGCTTACACGATCGGAGTGACCGCCCGTACGTTCACGAAGCCACCCGCTCACCTCGCTCACCGATGTCGTCGGCGGCGTCGACATCGGCATCGGCACTGGTACGGGAATCGGGATGGGCCAGGCCCAGGTGGTCGCGCAGGGTCGTGCCCTCGTACTCCGTACGGAACACACCGCGCTCCTGGAGCAGCGGGACCACCGTGTCGGCGAAGGCGTCGAGGCCGCCGGGGGTGATGTGCGGGACGAGGATGAAGCCGTCGCTCGCGTCGGCCTGGACGAAGTCGTCGATGGTGGCCGCGACCGTGGCCGGGGAGCCGACGAAGGCCTGGCGGTTGCCGGTCTCGATGACCAGGTCGCGGATGGACCAGTTGTTGGCGGCCGCTCGCTCCCGCCACTCCCGGGCGGTGGCCAGCGGGTCGCGGTACATCCGGACCTGGGCCCGGCCGCGCGCGACGGTGTGCTCGCCGAGGTCGGGGTCGATGTCGGGCAGCGGGCCGTCGGGGTCGTACGCGGACAGGTCGCGGTTCCAGACGAATTCCAGGTGCTTGATGGCGGTCGCCCCGCTGACCTGCTGCCGGCGCACCTCGCGGGCCAGCTCCTCCGCCTCGGCGTCGGTGTCGCCGAGGACGAAGGTCGCCGCGGGCAGGATCAGCAACTGGTCGGGCGTACGGCCGTAGCGGGCCAGGCGTCCCTTGACGTCCGTGTAGAACGCCTGGCCGTCCTTGAGGGTGGCGTACCGGCTGAAGATCGCGTCGGCGCCTGCGGCGGCGAACTCCCGGCCCTCCTCGGAGTCGCCGGCCTGGAAGATCACCGGGCGGCCCTGTGGGGAGCGCGGGACGTTGAACTGCCCCTCGATGTCGAAGTGCCGGCCCTGGTGGACGAAGGCGCCGGCCTTCGCGTCGCGCAGGAAGGTGCCGGTGTCCTGGTCGGCGATGATCTCGTCGCCGTGCCAGGAGTCGAAGAGTTCGTTCGCGGTGGCCAGGAACTCCTTGGCCCGGGAGTAGCGCTCGTCCTGCGGGAGGAAGCCGCCGCGCCGGAAGTTCTCGCCGGTGAAGGCGTCCCAGGAGGTGACGACGTTCCAGGCGGCGCGCCCGTCCGAGAGGTGGTCGAGGCTGGCGAACTGCCGAGCTACTTCATAGGGCTCGTTGAAGGTGGAGTTGATGGTGCCGGTCAGGCCGAGGTGCTGGGTGACGGCGGCGAGCGCGGTGAGGACGGTGAAGGTGTCGGGGCGGCCGACGACGTCCAAGTCGTAGATCTTTCCGCCCTGTTCGCGCAGTCGCAGCCCTTCGGCGAGGAACAGGAAGTCGAACTTGGCGCGTTCGGCGGTCCGTGCGAAGTGCGCGAAGGAGCTGAACTCGATGTGGCTGCCGGCCTCCGGGGCGCTCCAGACGGTGGTGTTGTTGACGCCGGGGAAGTGGGCGGCCAGGTGGATCTGCTTCAGCGGCTTGCTCATGGTCCTGCGGTCTCCGTCCGGCTCAGGCGGTGGCGTTGGCAGCGGCGTTGGCGTTGGCGGCAGCAGCGCCGGTGGCGTAGCGGTTGGGCGGGCGGGTGAGCCCGAGCAGTCCGCGCAGGGTGTCGGCCTCGTAGGCGCGGCGGAAGGCACCCCGGCGCTGGAGTTCGGGGACCAGTCCCTGGGTGATGGCGGGCAGGTCGTGGCCGAGGACGGCGGGGCGCAGCCGGAAGCCGCTCAGCCCGGCCGACCACAGCTCCTGGAGCAGGTCGGCGAGTTGGGCGGGTGTGCCGGTGAAGACGCGGGCGTCGCTGGTGAACGGCTCTCCCGCGAGGGCGTCGAGACGGTCCCTTCGGGCGGCCGCGGCGGCCGGATCGTCGTCGAGGAAGACCACCAGGTCCCCGAAGACGTGCAGAGGTTGGTCGGCGCGGCCCGCGAGGGCCTGCTCGGCGCGGATCTCGGCGACGATCGCCCGGGCGTGGTCGGTGTCGTGCGGGGTGACGTAGCCGATGTCGGTGGCGCGGGCCACCAGCCGGTACGGGACGGTCTGGTGGGCGAGGGCGCTGACGACGGGCTGGCCCTGGGGCGGACGCGGGGTGATGGAGGGGCCCTTGACGCTGAAGCGCGGGCCCTCGAAGTCGATGTAGTGGAGCTTGTCGCGGTCGACGAAGCGGCCGGTGGTCACGTCCCGGATCTCGGCGTCGTCCTCCCAGCTGTCCCAGAGTCTGCGTACGACCTCGACGTAGTCGGCCGTCTCGTCGAAGAGTTCGGTCACCACGTCCTGGGTGGCCGGGCTGTCGTAGGCGTCCAGGCGGGGCAGCGTTCGGCGGCCGAAGTGCGCCGCCTCGTTCTGGCGTGCCGTCAACTGCACCCTCAAGCCCGCCCGGCCGGAACTCACATAGTCGAGGGTGGCGATGGCCTTGGAGATGTGGAACGGCTCCGTGTGCGTGGCCACCACGGTCGGCACCAGACCTATGTGGCGGGTCAACGGGGCGACCCGGGCGGCGACGAGAACGGCGTCGAGCCGGCCGCGGACCTGGTCGGTCCGCCCGTCCGGCTCGATGAAGTGCGACGACTGCAGTCCGAGGCCGTCCTCGAAGGTCACGAAGTCGAGGAGACCGCGCTCGGCCTCGGCGACGAGGTCGGCCCAGTAACCGGCGGTGAACAGTTCCCGGGGCCGGGCCACCGGTTCGCGCCAGGCGGAGGGATGCCAGCCGGCGCCGTCGAGCGCCACGGCGAGGTGCAGATGCGCGGAGGAGGGCAGGGCAGAAGGTGCTGAGGACACGAGAGGTGTGCCTTCCTGATCGACCGTACGAGAAAGCCGGCCCTCACCGGAGGACGCGGCCGCGTGGGATTCGGGTCAGGAGCAACAGAGCGCGCCGGCAACGCGCAGCAGGTCGATGTGCGGCCGGGAGTAGAGGCGTACGCGATGGAGCGGGGCGGCCTTCGGGGCGCTGCGGCGGGACACGGTTCGCGCCGGCACGTGCGTCACCTCCGCCCTTCCGGCCCGGCGGACCTGGGGTCCGGCCGACCTCGTGTTCGCGGGCCCTCGATCGGGCACCGCCTCGTCGTCAACGAGCACAACAGTACGGCTGTGCCTTTTCTTCCGGCTACCAAGAGTTCCTGTTGCCACGGCTGGCGGGAGTTCCTGTTCCTTCGGCCACCGGGCGTTCCTGTCAGGACGCTTCTCATCACGAGGTGCGAAGCCGGTCTTGTGGTGAGGCGGCCGGATGCCCAGCTGCTGAGACGCCGTCTTGACGGTCACGCTGAGCGCATCAACACTGACGGAGACGGTCACGATTGCCAGCGCCCGTCGTGCGGGGACTCCCCGTTCGTGCGGTCATCGGCCCCGGCCCGCTGGCAGGCAACCCTTCCACCGCGACGGGGTGCCCCGGGTGACGACCGGGTTCCGCCGGAGCGGCGGGGCAAGCGTGGTCTCGCGTCTCGCGAGCCCCGACGGCAGGACCGGTGGGAATTGTCCAGGAACGGCTTGACGAGGCGCCTGCACATCGATTTGTCGCGTGTCTCCAGCGCTTACTGATCCGCTACGCGTCCGACCGATCCGGACCTGTACGGCAGCGCAGTCACTCCGTTCCGCCGCTGGCGCCCACGAGGCGGCCAGGGCCTCCGCGTTCCCCCTGGAGAGTCATGCCCGAGACAGTTTCCCGTGGTTCCAGCAGCACCGACACCTTCACGACGGCGGCCTCCCGCCCGAGCGCCGCCCACTCCTCCGGCTGCGGTACGGCCGCCGGTGGCACGTCCGTCCCCGTTCCGGCCGCCCGCCCGCACCGCTTCCGCAGCCGTATCGGCGTCGGTCTCGCGGGCGGCTTCTACCCGGCGCCGCACCGCTATCAGCTGTATCTGTCGGAGGCCTGTCCCTACTCGGGGCGCGTGGCGGTCGTCCTCGACCTGCTCGGCCTCAAGGGCGCGCTCACCACCACGGTCCTGAAGCTCCCCGCCGAGACACCCGATGGCTTCGCATCGCTGCGCGGCGCCTACGAGGCGACCTGGCACCACTACGACGGCCCGCTCACCGCGCCCGCGCTGTGCGACCGCTGGAGCGGACGCGTCGTCAGCAACCACACGCCCGACATCCTCCGCGACCTGGCCGGCCTGCTCGCCGACGGAGCACGCGAGTCCGCACTGGACCGGCTCGACCGGCAACTCGCCTGCCAGCCCTACGTGTTGGGCGACGAGCTCGGCACCGCTGACAGGGACCTCTGGGTGACACTCACCCACCTCGACCACTTCGACGCGGCCGGCACCCTCGCTCCGTACCGCCACATCGAGGAGTACGTACGACGTCTCGGCGATCACCCGGACCTCTCCACCGACGAGCGCTGAGCGCAGAACCTGAGCGCCGGCCCACCGGCGGGTGTGACAACTGTGCGGCAGTGGGCCTGAATACGCCTTCCGGATATGCCGGTAACGGGGATAGAGAAAGGGAACAGTGAGGGAGTTGTAAAACTGGGGGCGGGGAGCGGATGCGCATTCAGGTACTCGGGCCGGTCTGCGCCTGGCGGGACGGCACCCGCCTCGACCTCGGTTCGCCCCAGCGCCGCGCGGTACTCGCCCTGCTCGCCGTGTCCCGTGGACAGCAACTGCCGTTCTTCGGACTCGCGGACGCACTGTGGGGCGAGCGCCCGCCGGCGACCGCGCCGAACGTCGTCCAGACCCACATCAAGCATCTGCGCCACCTGCTGGAGCCGGACCGGCCACCACGCTCCCGCAGTGCGCTGCTCCCCCGGCTCGGCGACGGCTACGCGCTGCGCGTCCCGTACGACGCCATCGACCTGCTGCGCTTCAGGGACCTGGTCGCCGAGGCGGTGACCGTACGACGGGACGGGCGGCGCGGCGGCCAGGAGCGGGCCGCCGCACTGCTGACCGACGCACTCGGGCTCTGGCAGCAACCGCCCCTCGCGGACCTGCCCTTCCTCTCCGCACACCCGGTGGTCGTCGCGCTGGCGGAGGAACGCCGTGGGGCGGTCGCCCAGTACGGCGAGGCCATGATCGCGGCGGGCCGGAGCGCCGACGCGCTGCCCGTCCTGGAGGAGACCGCGGTCGCGCAGCCGCTGGACGAGGACGCCCAGGCCCGGCTCATCCGGGCGTACGAGGCCGTCGGGCGACGTGATCAGGCGGTCGCCGTCTACCGACGGAGCCGGCGCCGGCTGGCCGACGAACTCGGCGTAGACCCCGGCCCAGCACTGGCCGAGGCCTATGCCGCCCTGCTGCGCCGCCGCACCCGGCCTTCCGCTCCCGACGCCGGGCACGCTCCCGCCCACGACACCGCCGACGGCCCTGGCACGGCAGGCGCCGCCGAGTTGCCCGCGCAGGTGCCCGCCCACGTACCCCCGTACCCGACTTCGGCGCGCCGATTACCCGCGCAACTCCCCGCGGATGTACCCGACTTCGCGGGCCGGGACCCGGAACTGTCGGCGCTGGACCGGCTGCTGGCCGCGGCGGCGGGCAGTCCGACGGCCGGGGCCGTCACGGTCGTCTCCGGCACGGCCGGGGTGGGAAAGACCGCGCTGACCGTCCACTGGGCGCACCGCACGCGGCACCGGTTCCCCGACGGCCAGCTCTACGTCAACCTGCGCGGCTACGACCCGGACCGCCCCATGCCGCCCGGCGACGCCCTCACCCGGTTTCTCACCGTCCTCGGAGTGCCCGGTGACGCGATCCCGCTCGACGTCGACGACCGCGCGAGCCGGTTCCGGACCGAACTGGCCGACCGGCGGATGCTGCTGGTCCTCGACAACGCCCTGTCCGAGGAGCAGGTCCGCCCGCTGCTTCCCGGCTCGCCGGCCTGTGCGGTCGTGGTCACCAGCCGGGACAGCCTCGCCGGACTGGTGGCCCTGCACGGCGCCCGCCGTATCGGTCTGGGCCCGCTCCCGCCGCCCGACGCCCTCGCCCTGCTGCGCACGCTCGTCGGTGCGCGCGTCGACACCGAGCCGGGGTCGGCCGCCGCCCTGGCCGAACAGTGCGCACGTCTCCCGCTGGCGCTCCGGGTCGCGGCCGAACTCGCCGTCGCCCACCCGTCGTCGAGACTGGCGGACCTGGTCGCGGAGCTGGCCGACCAGCAGCGGCGGCTCGACCTCCTGGACGCGGGCGGCGACCGGCGCGCGGCGGTGGAGGCGGTGTTCTCCTGGTCCTACGAGCGGCTCCCCGCCCCGGCCGCCCGCACCTTCCGCCTGCTGAGCCTGCACCCGGGACCGGAGGCGGACGCCCATGCGGTCGCGGCGCTGATCGGCGAAGCGCCGGGGGAAGCACCGACCTGTGTGCCGGGCGAGGGGCCGACCCATGTGCCGGGCGCAGCGCAGGAAGAGAGACCCGAGCACGTGCCGGGCGCCTTGTCGGACCAGGTGCCGGACAGCCTGCCACTCCACGCGCCGGACCACCTGCCGGACCACATGCCAGGCCGGGTGTCGGCCCACGCGTCAGATGCCGTACCGGGCGACGAGCGCGCGGGTGCCGGTGAGAGCCCCGCCCAGGCCGCCGCAACACTGGCCCTGCTGGCCCGGGCCCATCTCCTGGAGCCCGCCCGGCCGGGCCGGTTCGGCACCCACGATCTGCTGCGTGCCTACGCGTACCGCCTGACCCGAACGCATGACTCCGAGGCCGAACGGCAGGCCGCGCTGGTTCGTCTCTTCGACCACTACCTCGGCACGGCCGCGGCAGCCATGGACACGCTCTACCCGGCCGAGCGGCACCACAGGCCCGCGGTCGCACCCTCCGTCCATGCCCCGCCCGCCGTCGGCGACGCGGCCGCGGCACTGGCCTGGCTGGACGCCGAGCGGCCGACGCTGGCCGCCGTCTGCGCGGTGGCCGCGGACCGCGGCAGTCCCCGGCACGCCGTCCGTCTGGCTGCTCTGCTGTTCCGCCACCTCGACTCCGGTCACCACACCGAGGCGCTGGAGATCCACCGCCACGCCCTGCGGGCCGCCGAGACGATCGGTGACCTGGGCGGACAGGCCCACGCACTGACCAACCTCGGGGTCGTGCACTGGCGGCTCGCCGACGCGGGATCGGCCGAGGACCACCTCGTACGGGCCCTCGAACTGCACCTCCGGACGGGCGACCGCGCTGGGCGGGCGCGAACCCTGTCCAACCTCGGCAACGTCCACTGGCGGCTGGGCAGTCTCCGCGACGCGGCGCACGACCATCAACAGGCCCTCGCCCTCTACCGGGAGACCGGCGACCAGGTGGGCCAGGCGCGCACCCTCACGAACCTCGGCAATGTGTGTCTGCGGCTGGGCGAGTACGAGCAGGCGGCCGACCACCAACGGCAGGCCCTCGCCCTGCACGACCTGACCGGTGACCGGATCGGCCGCGCCCGCACCCTCTCCCATCTCGGCAACGCCCTTCTGCGGCTGGGCCGTTCGGAGTCCGCGGCCGAATGCCAGGAGCAGGCCCTCACGCTCTTCCGGCAGTTGGGGCACCACGGCGGCGAGGCGTACGCGCTGTCCGGCCTAGGCGACATCCGGCTGGGACAGGGCGAGTTCCAGGCCGCCGTCGCCTGTCAGCGGCGAGCCCTCGAACTGTTCCGTGAGAACGGGGAGGGCTACGGCGAGGCGTCGGCGCTCAACGGCCTGGCCGAGGCGCTGCACGGCAGCGGCCGTCACGACGAGGCGCTCGACCACCACTCCACCGCGGCGACGGTCGCGGCCGTGACCGGTGAACACGACCAACTGGCACGGGCGCACGCAGGCGCCGAGCGCGCCCGCCGGGCCCTGGGGCCGTGGGTGACAGCCACCGCGTCGTCGACCACATCGGGGCCGTGAACCCGCGGAGCCCCGCCGTTCAACCGTCCAGCCGTTCAACCACCGTCCAGTGGACGTCCAGTCCTGCCCCATAGCTTGCCGTCGCCGCCTGACGATCCGGCCTGGCGGACCAGGCGGCAATGCCTATGCCTCAGTACACGCTCGTGCTCACCTCCACGCTCAAGCTCACGCCGACCGAGAGGGAAGAAGCGATGAAAGCAGGGCTCAGGAAGAAGTTGGCCACGGCGGTCGCGGCCGCGTCCGCCATGGCGGCACTCGTCGTGGCGACCCCGGGCACCAGCCACGCGGCGACGCCCAGCCTGCCGGCGTTCGGCATCTCGGCCGACGGCAAGCTGATGGCGTATTTCACCACCGACAGACCCGACGTGCTCAACTGGTTCAGGGTCATCAACGGGCTCAGCGGCGACACCTCGGTCATCGGGATCGACTTCCGCGTACAGAACGGACTGATGTACGCCGTCGGCAACCAGGGCGGCGTCTACACGGTCAAGACCCCGCCCGCCGTCCCGGACGTACAGGTCACCAAGGTCTCGCAGCTCAGTGTCCCGTTGCAGGGCACCAACTTCGGTGTCGACTTCAACCCCGCGGCCGACCGGCTCCGGATCATCAGCGACACCGGCCAGAACCTGGCGCACAACCTCGCCAACAGCAGCACCGCCACGAACACCCCGCTGACCACGGACGGGGCGACGACCCACGGCGTCACCGGCGCCGCCTACACGAACAACGACCTCAACTCGGCCACCGCGACCACGCTGTTCGACATCAACACGACCTCGGACCAGGTCGTCATCCAGTCACCGCCCGCCAACGGCCTGCTGACCGCGACCGGTTCGCTCGGCTTCGACGCCGGCGCCAACGCGGGCTTCGACATCTTCAGCGACCTGAGCGCGGGCAAGACCATCTCGAACACGGCCTTCGCCGCCCTCACTCCGGCCGGTGCCTCGACGACGACGCTCTACACCGTCGACGTACTCACCGGAGCCACGACCGACGTGTACGCGTTCCCGATACCCATCACCGACATCGCCGTCGCGCTCGACGCGGGCTGACCCGACCGCGGACCGGCCGTCTCGGAGACGAGACGATCAGAGGCCGTATCGGTCGGCGCCTCGCGCGCGTTCCGATACGGCCTCCGGGTCAGGTACGGCTCCGGGGTCAGGCGGGCCGGATCACGCTGTGGATCGCCGCCTCGCCGGCCCAGTGGATCGACTCCTCGCGGATGGACGCCCCCGGGCTCGGCGCGTGGACCATCATGCCGTTGCCGCTGTAGATGCCGACATGGCCGACGTGCCCGTGGAAGAGGACCAGGTCGCCGAGACGGATGTCGGAGAGGGGGACAGCCGTACCGGCGACCGCCTGATCGTGCACGGTACGCGGGAGTGCGACCCCCGCCGCCTTCCACGCCGCCTGGGTGAGGCTGGAGCAGTCGTACGAGCCCGGCCCCATCGCTCCCCACACACAGGGCTTGCCGATCTGCTCACGGGCGAAGTCGACGGCTGTCGCGGCCTTCCCGCCGTATCCGGGGGTCGATCCGGCGTATCCCGGGGTCGACCGACCGCTGTATGCCGGAGACGAAGCGCTGTATCCCGGGGTCGGAGTGCCATACCCCGGGTTCGCAGCACCGTCCGAACCGATGGGCAGGCCCGTGCCGATCGGCGTACGGGAGTCGACGGGCGGAGCCATACCGAACGACAGGTCCGGGCCCATGGACAGATCCATGCCGAACGACGGAGCCGGAGCGATTGGTGGAACGATTGCCGGAGCCGGAGCGGCGGGCAGCCCCATGCCGAACGTCAGGTCCGGGCCGCCCAAGGCGTCGACAGCCGGTTCCATGCCGAAACCGGCCGACAGCGGCTGCGCCTGTGCCTGCGGCTGCCACCATTCGGCCTCGGCCTGGCGGTAGCCCTGTCCCTCGGTGGTGACCCAGGCGGTCTCCGCCGGAGGAGGTTCGATGGCCGCCACCGGCGCGCTCCGCCGGGCGATGTGTGCGGAGAGCAGTTCACGGGCCTTCGCGAGTTTGCTCTGGTTCCGCTGCTTGGAGGTCTTCAGCGACTGCCGCGGATCGGCGGCAGTCACGGGCAGTACCGCGGTGGCCTCCTGACGCGCCTGCGGCACGGCCGGCAGCGCGGCGACGGGTCCTGCGGTCAACTCCGCCACGGGTCGGGCGGCTGTCGCGGCGCCGGGTCCGGCGGTCAGCTCCAGGAGGGGCTTGCCCGCCCCTTCCAGCGCACGGTCGGGCGAGCGGTCGGGTGACCGGTCTGCCGGACGGTCACCGGGGCTCTTGGGCCGCGTCGCGGCCTGGCCGCGGTCCGGCGCCCTGTCGGGCGGCAGCACGGCGGGGATGAGGGGCCCCAGTTGCGAACGCCCCACGTCGAACCACTGCTTGGCGCGGTCGCTCAGAACGGGATCGGCGGCGGCGACCGTGTCGGCACGCCCACGCCCGGTGTCGGGCCCGGGCGCCATACGCTCACGCGGCCGGCCCGAGTTCATCGCCCGGGTCGCGTTGTAGTTCCCGCTGACGGTCTCTGCCTGGTCGTAGAGGCTGCTGATCCGCTGCTGGACCTCTTCGCGACTGGGCCCGTCGTCCCCTCTTGCGGGCGAGGATCCGCCGGCCGAGGAGTAGAGGTCCACTGAGGTGGCGGCCGCCGTCGCGAGGGCGGGCCGGGGTATGCCCGGGAGGTTGCTGCCTCCGGGGCGCGGGGTTCGTTCCGGCGCGATGGGAGCCGTACTCCTTCCGTGCTCCGCCTACCGAGTTAGCTGTCGGGTTCGGGCGAGGAATCCGGAAGGTATGCCCTACGGCCCTTGCCCTGTCGGGCGGTCGGGCCGATTCACCCCAAAGTTCGGTTGGGTCCCCGGTTCCGGTCGCCGCGAGGGCCACCGGATTCGGCGGAGGCCGCGCGACCCGGCGAGGTTCACCGGAGGGAGTCGTGCGTCCTGTCCGTCAACTTAGCCAACATGTGCACCTCGTGTGAAGATTGAAGGGCGAAGTGTCCGATATATAACTGTGACCTTCGTCGTACCGGGTCGAGACATCGCCGGACTTCGACGACTTCTCACGGTTCGCCGATCCTGCTGCTCCCGCCACTCGCAACTACTGCTCCAGCGAGACGGCGAAGACATGGGCCCTGGACGACCCTGAGGGCCCGGTCAGCATGATCGCGGTGAGCTGCTTGCTCGCGTCGAGCTCGATCACCTGATGGAAGACGGCCGCCTTGGTGGCCAACGGCCCGGTGCGCGAGTGGATCTGACCGGTGATCACCGCCTCGGTCTCTCCGAACTCGGGACCGGACGCCAGCCAGTTGGTGAGCGCGATCGGGGCGGCCTCGCTCGTTCCGTCGGCGTACCGGACCACCGCGGGGACGGTCACGGCCGCCGTGTCGCCCGCGCCGAGCACGTGCAGCTTCGTGAACGCACGTTGCGCGCCCTGCGGAACGGCGATCTCCTGCCCTGCCGCCACGAGGTTGTTGTTCGTTCCCTCGCTGCCGTTGGTGAAGAGGAAGGCGATCCCGTTGTCCGTCGTCTGCCCGGTCTGCGGAAGTTGGGCCATGGGGTACGTACGGCCGGTGCCGTCGAAGTCCCCGTCGCCGTAGTACATCTCGGTGGTGATGCCGTCGTTGTCGAAGTGCCCTGTGAGATCGAGCTGGGTGACGGTTCCGCTCTGCGGCGGTTCCGGCAGTCCCCACGGGTCGGCGGGCACGGTCACCTTCACCGGGGCGATCCGCAGGTCGGGCCGCGAGCCGACCGGGTGGATCACCGCCTCCGCGTCCCGTGCCAGGTCCAGTTCGACGACACCGTCGCCCAGGTCGCGCCAGGCGGGTGCGGGGCCGCCGACCCCGGCGACCGCGAGCCGGCCGCGCAGGGAGTGGCGTACCCGGCACGGCTCTCCGGCGAGGCTGCGTACACGGATCCAGCGGGTGGTGCCGCCCCGGCGGACGGCGCTGACGAGGAACGCGCCCTGGGTGCGGAAGTCGTGCAGCGTGACGTCCCGCCACGCGCCCGGGACGGCCGGGAAGACGCGGATCGTGTCGCCCCAGCTCTGGCAGAGCATGTCGTGCAGGCTCTGCGCGGCGGACAGCGGTGTCTCGATGACCGGACCCGCCTCGTAGTACATGGTGTTGGGCTGTACGAACCGGTCGACCAGCTCCCGTAAGTACGTCAGCGCGTCGTCGCCCCGGCCCATCTGGGCGGTGATGGAGGCGGCGCCGGTGAAGCTGTAGCCGCGCAGGGCACCCTCGAAGCCGATCCAGTGATTCAGCGACCGCTCGATCAGGTCCCGGTGCTCGGGCTGCTCCCAGTTGACGAGGTGGAGCGGGTAGACGGAGAGCATGTGGGAGTAGTGGCGGTGGGACTTGGCGAAGGGAACGCCGGCGCCGATCATGAAGCCGTTCCCGTCCACCGGGTAGTCGGTCAACTTCTCCAGCACCTCGCGCCACTTGGGCGCCAGCTCGTCCCGTACACCGAGCAGGGCGGCGATCTCCAGCAGGGCCGTACAGCTCCAACGCAGCAGTGCCAGGTCGTAGTTGCAGTCCGGAGCGTTGCCGTACTCGGGCGAGTGGGTCGGCGGCAGATGCAGCCTGCCGTCGTCGCCCTCGTACAGGAAGTGCAGGTAGTAGTTGGTGCTTCGGCGCAGCAGCGGGTACAGGACGTCCTCCAGGACGCCCCGGTCCATGGTGTGGCGGTAGGTCAGCCAGACGTTGTGCAGCGCCCAGGGGAGGTTGCCGAGCTCCGGACTGGCGCCGATGCCCGGGACAGCCACGGTGCCGCTGGTGTCGCAGGTGGCGTCGGTGGCGCGGCGCAGGCCCGCCGAGTCGGGCCGGTACTCGGGGCGCAGGCCGCCGACGAGTGTGCCGGTGTTCTCGGCGAGGGTGCGTGGGACGGCGTCCAGCTCAAGGTGGTTGGAGCCGTGCACCGCCCAGTACTCCAGCTGGACGTTGAGGTTCCACCACACGGCGGGCCAGGGCGTGGACTCCAGCCAGGGTCCGGTGGTCGCCATGATGGGCGCGTCCTCGCGGGCGGCGGAGGCGAGTTTGTAGAGCTGGATCCAGTAGAAGCTCTGCAGCATCTCGTCGGGGACGGAGAGGAAGCTCTTGCGGTAGAAGCGGTGCCACCACGCACGATGGGTGCGCAGCAGGCTGGAGACGGGCAGCGCCGATGCCTTGCGGACCGCGGATCTCGCCCGTCCCTCGGCGTCGGTGCCGGGATGGGAGTGGGCGACGGCCAGTACGTACGCGCGCTCGTCGCCCCGCCGGTGTTCCCGGTGGGCGGTGACTGTCTGGCCTCCCGCGACCAGCGACTGGACGACGACGCCCGTGCCGTCCGGCTCGCGTGTGGTCACCGGAGCGGGGTTGGGCTCCAGGCCCGCCGGAGGGTCCTCCCGGACGATGCGCGGGCTGACGGCGGGCGAGGGGACGAACTCCCAGCGGAAATCACGCTCGCCCGCGCTCGCGCGTGCGGTGACGAGCAGCAGCGTCCGGTCGTTGTGGACCAGCGCGCGCAGTGCGATGGTGCCCTTGTCCGTGGTGACCGTTCCGCTGACCTCGGCGTTCCACAGGTCCAGGCGCAGGTCGGCGCCCGTGATGGCGCCGACGGGGTGCAGACGGAGGTTGCCGACCGGGAGGCGGGCCACGCCCCAGTTGTGGCCGAACTCCGGCCGGTGGTCCTGCACTTCGGTGTGGTGCACGGTGAAGCGCAGGGCGTTGGTCCCGGGTTCCCCGTGGATGATCGAGCCGAGCAGGCCGTTGCCGAGGAAGGGCCCCTCGTACCAGGCGCGCGGCAGTCGCTTCCAGCGCGGGTCCTGTCCGGCGAGGAAGTCCCGCCATTCGCGGTCCGTACGCATACCGGTGAGGGCCACGGGGCCGACGAGCGGGCCCGGTTGGGCCGACGCCGGTTCCGCGACGCCCATTCCGGTCGCCGCTCCGCCGGCCGCGCTCGCGGCGACGCGGCCCAGGAATCCCCGCCTGCTGACACCCATCATCGACTCCCGTCCCGCCACATTGATCCGATGACTTGGTTGAATGCGAGGGTAGGAAGCAGCTAATGAGGCGTCAATACGACTCACACACTCAGCTGTTCATCCGATGACTGATCAACGACGACTCATCCACGACCCGGCGGCGCGCTGCTCTCCCGCACCACCAGTTCCGTCGCCACCTCCACTCGCGTCGCCTCCGGCTGCTCCCCGGACAGCAGCCGGAGCACCATCCGCGCCGCGAGGGCGGTCATGTCTGCCAGGGGGGTGCGGACCGTGGTCAGTCGAGGGGTCACCCAGTCGGCGAACGGCAGGTCGTCGAAACCGACCACGCTGACGTCGGCCGGGATCCGCAGCCCGAGTTCGGCGGCGGCCCGGTAGGTACCCAGCGCCTGGTGGTCACTGCCCGCGAAGACCGCCGTCGGACGCTCGGGCAGCGCCAGCAGTTCCAGCGCGTGCCGGTGCGCGAGGTCGTGGGTGAAGTCGCCGTAGCGCACCAGCGCCGGATCGAAGGGGAGCCCCGCCTCCGTCAGCGCCGAGCGATAGCCGTCGACCCGCGCCCGCGAGGTGAGCCGGCGCTCCGGGCCGCTGATGATCGCGATCCGCCGATGGCCCAGCTCGATGAGATGGCGGGTGGCGGCAAGACCGCCGGGCCAGTTGGTCGCACCCACCCACGGCGTCCCGGGCGCGGGCTCGTCGATCGGCGCCACCAGCGCGTACGGGATGCCGAGCCGGCCCAGCTCCTCGTGCTGCTCCGGCGTCAGCTCAGGCACCACGAGGATCGCCCCGCGGGTGGACCGGGTGGCCAGGGAGTCCAGCCATTGGCGGGCGCGTCTGGTCCGACCATGAGTGGCCGAGACGACCAGTCCCATGTTCGCGTCGTGCAGGACGTCCTCCGCACCGCGGATCAGCTCCACGGCCCAGGGGCTGTCCAGTTCGTTGATGACGAAGTCGATCAGACCACCGGGTGGTGCCGCGGTGGCCGCGGGACGATGCTTCGCCAGATAGCCGTGCTGTTCGAGGATGCGCTGCACCTTGGCCCTGGTCTCCGCTGATACATCGGATCTCTCGTGCAGCACCTTGGAAACAGTGGAGACCGAAACGCCCGCTTGTTCGGCAATTTCGGCCAGAGTACGCCGCCTCCCTGGGGCAGATCCGGTCCGAACTGTTGACGTCATCGGATGAATCTCCTACGTTTCCGAGGCGGTCACGAGTTGCGAAAACTATCGCAACCATACTCCCGGGAGTAGAGGCGGTCCCGAGATGCAGAGATGGCACGCCACTCCCTGCCACGTGAGGGCGTGGTCGTCGGCTGCCTCCCCGACACCGAAGTCCTTGCCCGGCGTCCCGCACTGCCCACGCCGACCAGCCGACTCCCGCCGGGCGAGCGCCGGTTGAGACTCGCGGTGCTCGGCGCCCCGGACGGTCCGGAACCCGAGGAGGCCCCGGCGGCACGCTCCGGAATCCCGACGAACCCCCGGAACCCTCGACCACTGGAGGCGGGACATGACAACCAGAAGGCTCAGACGCCTGTCCGTGCTGGCCGCTGCCACGGCACTGCTGGCCCTCCCGGTCCAGGCGCAGACACCGGCGCAGGCACAGGAAGCGGGCCCCGGCCGCATCTACCACGTCGCCGCCTCGGGCCAGGACCACGCGTCCGGATCGGCGGCAAGACCGCTGCGCACCATCGGCGACTGTCTCTCCCGCGTCCGCCCCGGCGACACCTGTCTGATCCACCGCGGCACCTACCGCGAGCAACTCGCTCCGCCCTCCGGCACCGAGAACGCGCCGATCACCGTCGCGGGCGTACGGCGACGGACCGGTGACGGTCGACGGGACCGAACCGGTGACCGGTTGGAAGGACGCGGGCGACGGTCTGGTCGCCGCCGACACCGACCTTCCCCCCGACCCCGACTTCAACGCGGTGTTCCTGGACAACGCCCGGGCTCAGGAAGGCCGTTGGCCCAACTCCGGCCCCGATCCGCTGAACACCACCTGGGCCGAGGCCGATCCCACCTCCACCGACCAGCACATCGACGACACCGACCTGGCGGACGCCGGCTGGACCGGCGCGACCGTGCACTTGTGGGCGGGCTCCAACCCCTGGGCCCAGCAGACCGGCACGGTCACCACCACCGGCCCCGGCAAGCTGGACTTCAAGGGCGGCAACTACCGCTGCCCGCCGCTGTGCATGGGTAACCAGAACTACCGCAACTACTATCTCGTCGGCTCCAAGGCCGCCCTCGACCGGCCCGGGGAGTGGTACTACGACGAGACCGCGCACCGGCTCTACATGGTGCCGCCGAAGGGCGGTATGGCCGGGCACACGGTGACCGCGAAGCACCGGCTGTGGGGCGTGGACCTGAGCAAGAGCTCGTACGTCACCGTGCGCGGCCTGAATCTGTGGGGCACCTCGCTCCGAACAGGCGACAGCAGCAAGGGAGTTGTGGTCGACCGGCTGCGGGCCACCTACATCTCGGAGTTCTCCACTCTCCCCATGCCGCCGGACAGCGATCTCGCGATCCCGCCCTTCGAGGGCCACATCGTCGCGTCCCGCATCCTCGACTCGGGCGTACAGATCCTCGGCACCGGCAACACCCTGAAGAACAGCGAGATCTCCCAGTCCGCCGGGGACGGCGTCCTGCTGCGCGGCACCGGCAACACCGTCACCAACAACTACATCCACGACGTCGGCTGGATGGGCAGCTACACGCCGGGCATCGAGGTCAACGGCAACGGCCACACGGTCACCCACAACACGATCCGGCGCACGGGACGAGCCTCCATCGACACGGCATGGCAGCTCAACGGCACGGAGTTCCACGACAACCGTATCGCCTACAACGACATGTCCGAGGCGATGCGCACGTCCCGCGACGGCTCCCCGTTCTACGTCTGCTGCAGCCTGAACGGCACCGGCACCTCCATCGACCACAACACCGCGCACGACGCCGACGGCCAGGTCGGCTTCTACGTCGACAACTACTCCGGCCACTTCCGGCTGCACCACAACGTCGCCTGGAACACCGGCACCCGCGGCACCTTCTTCAACGGCCACACCGGCCCGAGCCTCGCCAACGAGGACCACAACTCCAGCTACGGCATGGGCATCAACGGCAACTCGGTGCTGCTCAGCGGGGCGACGGACGCCTCCGGCTCGTACATCAGCAACATCATCGGCCCGAAGCCGATCAGCGCCACCCAGACCGGCGACCCGCTGCCGGTGGTCCGCTCCAACCTGATCAGCGACAAGCCCGGCTACACGGACGCCGTGAACGGCGAACTGTGGCTGACGGCCGGCTCACCCGCCATCGACGCCGGCGAGACGATCGACGGCATCACGACGGACGTCCGGGGCGCGGGCCCCGACCAGGGCGCGTACGAGTACGGAGCACCCATCTGGTCGACGGGCTGCAACCTGCCGGGCTGCGTGCAGCGAGTGCGGCACGGCACCTGGACGGCGACCGCGAGCGACGGCACGGACGCCGCCGCCGTCACCGACGGGGACATCAACACCCGCTGGACGGCGGCGAGTCCACAGTCCCCGGTCCAGTCCCTGACCGTCGATCTCGGTGAGCCCAGGGCCTTCGGAAGGCTCTCGCTCGACGCCGGCCGCGACACCGTCGGCCAGCCGTACGGCTTCTCCGTCTCGGTCAGCCGCGACGGCACCCACTGGGGCGAGCCGCTCGCCCGGGTTTCGGGCCGCTCCTTCACCCAGGACGCGGTGTTCCCCCGGCAGACCACGGCCCGCTACCTCCGCATCACGCTCACCGCGAGCGGACCGGTCCCCTGGGTCGTCAATGACCTGCGCCTGTACGGCGACGGCCCCGACGCCTCCACCACGCTTCAGGCCGAGCAGGCCACGGTCGTGCGGGGCGTGGAGCGCGGCACGGCCGCCACCGGCGTGCTCGGCTCCGGCGACCGGGTGGGCTTCCGAGCGGTGAACATCGACGGCGGGCGGCTCACCGTGCGCAGCGCGTCCTCCTGTCCGCGCACCTGTTCGATCCAACTTCGCCTGGACGCACCGGACGGTCCGCTGGTCGCCGTGGTGCTCCTCCGGGGCGACAGCGGCGGCGAGTGGCGGGAGCGAACGGTGAGCCTGAAGCGCGACGTGTCCGGTACCCACGACCTCTACCTCGTGGCGAAGGGAGGACGGCAGGTCACCGCGCTGGACTGGCTGACGATCGAGAGCCCTGCCTCACAAGAGTGAAGCAGGGCTCTGATCTGCGAATATCGGTGTTCCTCTAGTCGGGACGACAGGATTTGAACCTGCGACCCCTTGACCCCCAGCTCCGCCGGACGGCCTCGTCGCCTCACGCACCGCCTCCCCCTCGTCGAGGGGGGAACCGCAACGAGCTCTGACTCTTCCCAACGTCTCGCTTCGGCCAAGAGCCAGCAAGTCGGAGCATGTCGGCGTGCGAAGCGCCGCCGCTGACGCCGCGCGCAAGACCCGCGGCGATCAGCAGAACCGACTCTGAACGAGGGGCAGCGGTAGGCAGTCGAGGCGACCTCGTACGTGCCATCAACGCCGGAGCCGAGGCCGGCCGCAACGGCGCCCCTGTCACCTCGTGCCCTTTCCCCGTCGGCGACCTGCGCCGCTTCGCGTGAGTCCGTGGATGCTCCAAGGCCCGCCCGCTTTTGGTTTCGACGTGCTTGCGGGAGTCACCATCTGACCGAGTTTGCGATGTCGGTTTGTTTTGGGCTCTGGCACAGATCTTGGCAAGCGGTCACGGAGGGTTACTGGAGCAGGATCATTCTGCGGAGCCGTTCGAATCCGGCTATTCCGTAGAGCTGCCTTTTGATCTTCTTGATGCGGTTCACGGCGTCTTCGGTGCCGCCGGAGCGCCACTCCAGGCTGAGTCCGGCAGTTACGGCGTCGAGGTCGCGAAGCAGGTGGAGTGCGAAGCCGGTGAGGCCGGGTGACTGGCTGGTATCAACGGCGTCGATCCAGGTGGGGTGTGTGGCGCCGAGGCGGCCGGTGAGTATCTCGCCGAAGTCTCGGATGTGCCCGGCGGCCGTGTCCAGTTCAGGACAGCGGGCCAGTAGGTCCTTCAAGGCGGCACCGTCCTCCTCGTTCAGAGACGTGGGATGGCGGGTGAGCCAGCCGGTCACCTTCCGCACACTCGGTGGTGGAGGCGGCGCGTCCGACGGGGCGGTGCCCAGGACGCCTGCGCGGCAGCCCTTGCCGCGCTCATCCTGAGATGGGTTTCCTGGGCGCGCTCGGCGGCCGCGCCGGCACCGTGGTGACGTGGCATGTCGTCGGACTCCCAACCGAGTGTCGGACTCCCAACCGAGTAACAGCATGAGATCGCCGCTGTCGCCGGCGGCCCGTAGCCGGCGCCTGGCGGACGTCTGCGGGAGGCTGAGTGCGCCGAGTTGGAGAGGCCACGGCGGGAGATGACGGAGAAGAACAAACGCATCCGCGAGCTGGAGAGGGAGCGTGATGTCCCCAAACGGCGCACGTCCTCTGGATGAAGACGGAGACGGCTCCGGCCGAGTCGGCCGCGTTCATCGGTGGTCGGAGGACCGAGCACCACGTGCCTCACCGCGTCATCTGCCGGGTGCTGGGGTGTCGGAGTCGTGGTTCTACAAGTGGCACGACCCGCCCGCCACCGCCCGTTGGATCCGGTGCGGGCAGCCGGCCGAGGCGGTCATGCGCGTTTTCGAGGAATCGGGTGACACCTACGGCTCTCCCAGGATCTGGATCACGCTCGTTCTCCTCCACCTGCGGCGATGCCTTTTCGAGCGGCAGAGGTTACTTCAGTGCTCCCGCCATGACGCCGTTGACGAACTGCCGTTGGAAGGCGAAGAAAACCACCAGCGGGATGATCATGGAGAGGAAGGCGCCGGAGGACAGGACGTCGATATTGGTGCCGAACTGGCGGGTCTGCTGTTGCAGGGCCACGGTCAGTGGGGCCGAGCCGGGGTCGGCGAAGATGAGCGCGACGAGCATGTCGTTCCAGACCCACAGGAACTGGAAGATGCCGAGCGAAGCTATCGCGGGCCCGCCCAGCGGAACCACCACTCGGAGGAAGAGCCACAACTCGCCCGCCCCGTCGAGACGGGCGGCCTCCAGCAGTTCGCGTGGGATACCCGCGAAGAAGTTCCGTAGCAGGAAGATCGCGAACGGCAGGCCGAAAGCGACGTGGAAGAGGACGACGCTGATGATGCTGCCGAAGATCCCGAGCTTCCCGAACAGGCTGGTGATGGGCACCAGCGCGACCTGCAGGGGGACCACGAGCAGGCCGACTATGAGCAGGAAAACCCAGTCCCGGCCCGGGAATTCGACCCACGCGAAGACATATCCGGCGAGTGAGCCGACGACCACGACCAGTAGCGTGGCAGGGACGGTGATCAGCAGACTGTTCAGGAACGAATGCGTGATCGTCGAGTTGTCCAGCAGGTTGGTGTAGTTGTGCAGGGTCAGCTGCGCGGGCTTGGTGAGGACCGTCCACCAGCCGGACGACTGGATGTCCAGCGGCCCGCGCAGCGAGGACAGCAGCAGACCGACGGTGGGCAACAGCCAGAACAGGGCGACAGCCAGCAGGACCAGACGTGTGGATCCGCCGGCGAGCCGCCGAGCCGCACGGGTGGCGGCGCCCGGTCCCGTGCGGCCGGAGGCGGTTGTGGCTGCGGTCTGCGCGGCCCGGGCGGTCTGAAGGGTTGTCACCGTGACTTCTCCTTTCGGAACCGCTTGATGTTGAGGAACATGACCGGCGCGACCAGGGCGAGCAGGAGTACGGCGAGCGCGCTGCCGGTGCCCTGGTCGTTGCCGCCGCCGAAGGAGGACAGGTAGAGCTGCAGGGCGAGCACGTTGGCGTCCTGCTGGCTGGCGCCGGGTGCGATGACGTACACCAGGTCGAAGATCTTCAGCACGTTGATCACCAGCGTGACCAGTACGACACCCAGCACCGGCGCCAGGAGCGGCGCCGTGATGCGGCGGAAGACCTGCCACTCCCTCGCGCCGTCGACACGTGCGGCCTCCAGGAGTTCCCGGGGGATCCCGGCCAGCCCGGCAGCGATCAGGACCATGGCGAAGCCGGTCCACATCCAGACGTAGGCGCCGATGATCGACCAGGTGACGAGGGTCGGACCGAGCCAGTTGACGCCCGCGTACTGGGCGGTGAAGTTCGTCGCGGGCAGGCGCAGTTGAAGCGGCGAGGCGTCGATACGGGCAGCGGGCAGAGCGAATGTGCCGTCCTTGGCGGCTGTCGCCGTGGCGATGACGCGCCCGTCGCGCACAGCCTCGACCCGAACGCCGGCCAGCGCCTTCTCTCCCCGGTCGATCTTCCCGGGAGTGCCGCCGCCCGGCTGGAAGTCCAGCCAGACCGTGCCGCACAAGGCGCCCCGCGGGCAGGCACGCGGCGCGGCGGCCTGCGTCGCGCCGGTCAGGGTACTGGGCTGCACCCCGACCAGAGCCAGCGCGGCCGGACCGTCACCGGGGCTGACGGATCTACCGGTGTAGGGGCCGCCGACCGGGCCGGTCAGGGTGCTGCCGGGGCCTGCCACCCTGGGGTGCGCTCCGGGGTATGCCGATGCCTTGAAGAAGGTGTCGTGGACGCCGGTTGCCACCGCGTTGGCCACGCCCTTGCCGGGGTCCTGGTCGTAGACGAGCCGGAAGATGATGCCGGCGGCCAGCATGGAGATGGCCATCGGCATGAAGACGACCAGTTTGAAGGCGGTGCCCCAACGGATCCGCTCGGTGAGCACGGCGAAGATCAGGCCCAGCCCGGTGGCCGCGACGGGTGCGACCACGACCCAGATCGCGTTGTTCTTGATGGCGACGAGAGTCTGGTGGTCGGTGAAGATGCCCGTGTAGTTGGACAGCCCGACGAAGTGGGTGAAGCCGTCGGGGCCGAAGAGACTGCGTATCACCGACCACACGATCGGATACACCACGAGCGCGCCGAGCAGGATCAGCGCGGGCAGCAGGAAGAACGCCGCGATCCACGTACGGCCTCGGGGCGTCCTCCTCCTGCGGTGGGCGGGTGCCCCCGCCGCCGTGGGGGCGGCGGGGGACGGAGGGGTAAGGGTCTGTGACATGACGGCTGCCTCAGCCCGCTTTGGCGAACGCCTTCGCGGCGTCCGCTTCGAGCTGCTTCTGCGCCCCCGCGACGTCGGAGGGCTTGGCGAGGAAGTCCTGCAGGTCCTTCCACTCTCCTTGCCCCTTCGTTCCGCCGAAGGCGGCCGGTGCCTGATCGGACATGTCGAACCGGATGTCGTCGCCGGCCTTGATCAGGTTCTTTGCGATGCTCCGTACGGTGTCGTCGCGGTAGTTGGAGAAGCCGACTGCCTTGTTCGGTGACAGGAAACCGCCCTGCTGCACGGCGATCTCCGCCGCCTCCGGGGAGGCAAGGAATCGCATCAGCGCCCGTGCGCCTTCGCCGTCCTTGAGTGCGACCGCGACGTCGCCGCTGCTCAGCACTGGTGCCTTACCGCCGTCCACGGCGGGGAAGGGGAAGACCTTGGCGTCGGTGCCGACCTTGGCCGTGGTCTCCTGGGTGATATTGGTCGCGATGAACTCGCCCTCGTAGACCAGCGCGGCCTTGGGCGGCTTCGAGAAGACCTGGCCGACCGAGGTGGGGAAGTCGGTCTGCAGCGCCCCCCGTGTGCCTCCCGCCATCAGATCGGGCCTGCCGAAGATCTGGCCCAGGGTGGTCAGCGCCTTGGCCACCGAGGGATCGGTCCACTTGATCTGGTGCTTCGTCAACTTGTCGTACATGGCCGGGCCGGCCTGGCTGAGGTAGATGTTCTCGAACCAGTCGGTGACGAGCCAGCCGTCGGCGCCGCCTATGGAGAACGGAGGAGTGCCGGAGTCGGAGAGCGTCTGACCGTCCTTGAGCAACTGCTCCCAGGTGGTGGGGGTTTCGGTCAGTCCGGCCTGCTCCCAGGCCGCGGTGTTGTACCAGAACAGGGACTTGTTGGTGACCTTGAAGAACACACCGTACGGGGTGTTCTTGTAGGTGCCGAGGTCGCGCCAGACCTGGCTGTAGTTCTGGTCCAGCTCCTTGGTCACGGCCGGCTGGAGCGGCTTGAGCCAGCCGGCCTTGGCGAACTGCTGGAGCACACCGGGCTGCGGCAGCAGCGCCACGTCCGGCGGAGAGCCGCCCTGGATCTTGCTGCCGACGAATGTCGACACGTTGTCGCCGGTGGGCACGAAGGTGGTCTTCGCTCCCGTCAGCTTGTCGAACCGGGCCAGTACCTTGAGGAAGTTCTTCTGCTCGGCGCCCGTCCAGACGCCGGCCACCTGCAGTTCCTGCCCGTCGAGCTGGGGCAGGTTCAGTGTGGAGGCGTCTTCGGCACCGGTGGTCGCCGGGGTGCCGGAGGCGTCGTTGTCCGAGGAGCCGCACCCGGCGGCCCCCATCACCAGGACGGCCACGGCCGTCAGTGCTGCCGCTCTGCCATTCATCGGGTCACTCCTTTGTGAAAGACGGAAGGAACATGTAGCGACGGAAACGGAAGATGTGACGACGGACGGAACCTGTGGCGAGGGACAGCGGGGTCAGCCCATGAGGCTGTCGGCCGCCCACCAGGCGGCGGTGCTGCCGGGGAGGGTCCCGGGCGGGCAGGGACCGCTCGCGAGCAGCGGCGTGCCGGGGACCGGGGCGGGACAAGGGACATCGCCGAAGTTGACGGCGCACACCAGCCCGTCACCGCGGACGAAGGCCAGGACCTGCGGCGGGGACTCCAGCCAGCGCAGCGTCCCGTTGCCGAGCGACGGCAGGCTCGCGCGCAGCCGAAGCGCGTCGTGGTAGAGGTGCCAGAAGGAACCGGGGTCGGCCATGAGCCGTTCGGTGGTGTGCGCGGCGAACCACGTGGGCTGGGGCAGCCACGGCTTGGCGACGCCTTCGCCCGAGGTGAAACCGAACGGGGACATGTGCCCCGACCACGGCAGTGGTACGCGGCAGCCGTCGCGGATTCCCACACGGCTGCCGCTGCGGTGGAAGATCGGGTCGGTGAGCACCTCGTCCGGCAGGTCGACGACCTCCGGCAGACCGAGCTCCTCGCCCTGGTAGACGTAGGCGGCGCCGGGCAGCGAGAGCATCAGCAGCGCGGCGGCGCGAGCGCGGGCCGCGGCCGCGTACCGGGTGACGGTGCGGACCTGGTCGTGGTTGTTGAGCACCCAGGTGATGGTCGAGCCGGTGTCGGCGATGTCCCGCAGGGCGTCCTGGATGACCCGGCGGAAGACGGCGGCGTCCCACGGGGCCGTCAACATGTGGAAGAAGAACGCCTGATGGAGCTCGTCCGGGCGGACGTAGGCGGCCTGCTCGGCCGGGGTGCGTACGGACACCTCTCCGACGAGCAGCCGGTCGATGCCGTCCCGTGCGGTGTACTCCTCGCAGACGGCTCGCCAAGTGCGCCAGACACCGTGCGTCTCGGGCTGGTTCCACGCCAGGGGGTTGACCGTGTCGCGGGCCCGCGCGTCGGCTGCCGGGTCCGGGGAGTCCGGCAGTCCGGGATGCTTGAAGAGGCCGGTGGCCACGTCGATGCGGAACCCGTCGACACCGCGGTCCAGCCAGAACCGCAGCACCTGCTCGAAGTAGCCGCCGACCTCGGGGTTGCGCCAGTTCAGGTCGGGCTGCTCCGGCCCGAACAGGTGCAGATACCACTGGCCCGGCGTCCCGTCGGGCTCGGTGACCCGGGTCCAGGCGGGTCCGCCGAACATGGAGTGCCAGTTGTTGGGCGGCAGTTCGCCACCTGCGCCACGGCCCTCGGCGAAGTGGAAGCGGCATCGGGCCGGGCCGCCGTCCGGGCCTTCGGCCAGGGCCTGAAGGAACCACGGGTGCTTGCTGGAGCAGTGGTTGGGGACGATGTCGATGAGCACCTTGAACCCCTGGCGGTGCGCGTCGTCCACCAGGCGGCCGAACTCCGCCAGGTCTCCGTAGACCGGGTCCACGTCGCAGTAGTCGGCGACGTCGTAGCCGTGGTCGTACTGCGGCGAAGGATAGAACGGGTTGAGCCAGATGCCGTCGACACCGAGTCGCTTGAGGTACGGCAGGCCCGCACGGACACCGGCCAGGTCGCCGATGCCGTCCCCGGTGCTGTCGAGGAAGCTACGGACGTACACCTCGTAGATGACGGCCGTGCGCCACCACTGCTGTTGCGCGGTGTGCTCGGACCGCTCGGAGGGGCTCGGTTCGTTCTGTACCGGGCCGTCGTCGACGAACGCGTCGATCATCGGGAAACCGTCCTGGGATGGGCGTGATGGAAACCGGCCGCCGAGCGGGGCGGACGACGGCCGGAGGACAGAGCGCCGGATCCTGTGCCACGGAAGGCGCGCGGGGAGGCGGCTTGGCAGGAGGGGCGATGGAGCTGAGGGGCACGAATTCCTTCGGTGGGCGGAGCCGTGTCGCCGCCGCGCCGACGGACGGGACCGCCCGTCGGCGGGGCGGCAAGGCCGTTTCGCGGGGCGGCGACGCCCGCCGACGGGTGCGAAAGGCCGTCAGATCGCTGATAACCGAGGTGGCGCCGAAGGCACGACGAGGGGCTGCGCCGTGGCGTTCAGGGCCGCCCCCATTGCGCCGGCGTACGGACCGAGCGCGGCGGCCAGGAGCGTCACCGGCCCGATCAGTCGCCGACGGTCACGCAGGGCCGGCTCGACGGCCGGCCGCATCATGTCGAAGGCTGGCGCGACCCCGCCGCCCACGACGACGGTCGAGAGGCCGAGTTGGGCCAGTACGCTCCCCAGCGCCGTGCCCACGGCCGTGGCGGCGGTGTCGAGGATCTTCCGGGCCGTGGCGTCGCCCGACCGGGCGGCTTGGACCAGGTCCTCGGGTGTTGGCGACCGGTCCTGGTTCCCGGTCCCGCGAGAGGCGAGGGCCCGGGACCAGGCGGTCGCCAGCGCCCGGCCGCCCGCCACCGTCTCCAGACAGCCGCGGGCCCCGCATCCGCAACGGTCACCGCCGGGCGCGGCGGTCATGTGCCCGATCTCGCCGATCCTGTCCCCGGGACCACGCAGGACGGTGCCGCCCAGGGCGATCGCACCGCCTATCCCGGTGCCCATGGTCATGAACACCACGTCGCTGTGGCCGCGCGCGGCGCCCAGGGCGAGTTCCGCCGAGGCGAACGCGCGTGCGTCATTCATCAGCAGGACGGGTTTCGCGGTCGCGCGCTCGAGCATGTCCGCCAGCGGGAAGTCCTGCCAGTCGCCGTCGAGGTTCGGGATGGTGGTGGTTGACCGCAGGGCTGGGCTCAGATGGCCGGGCAGCGCTACGCCGATGGCCTCGACGTTGCGCGCGGCGGCGATCTCGGCGATGGCCGCGGTGACCTGCGCCGGCCCGGCCGCCGGGGTAGGCAGTGTGCCCCGCGCGACGACGGCCGCGTCGGCGCGGTGCACCCACTTGATGTTCGTGCCCCCGATGTCCACCCCCAGGGCGGAACCTGCGGGGCGAGGACCGCTCCCGGTCGCGACCATGCGATCTCCCTGATCAGTACTGCCTGTATAGACTTATTGGAAGCTAGGCCGCCGCGAATCGTTCAGTCAATCAGTCGGGACGTAAAGAATTTGAAAGAATGGCTGTTGGTTCAATGCGACGGTGCCCTCGACTGAGCCGTCGGCGGAGGCCAAAGACCTGTCTAGCCTTTTGACTCAGAAGTGGGGTTCAGCCGGGTGAGAGCAGGGCGCCGTCGGCTGTGAGGTGCTCGCGCAGTTCGACGGCGTCCACATCGCGGGGCCGGGATCCGGCGGAGACCGTCAGCGCCGCCGCCGTCCCCGCGGCCTGCCCCATCGCCATGCACTGCCCGATGGAACGGACCGAGGCGTGGGCGTCATGGGTGGCCGACAGGCACCGGCCCGCGACGAGTAGAGCGTCGACCCCGCGAGGGAGCAGGCATCGGTAGGGCACACCGTAGGTGCGGCCGGTGGGCGTCCGGTCACCGGAGCCGACGTACTGCCAGATCGTCCGCTGCCCGGCGGCATGGTCCTCGATCGGAGCGCCGCAGAGCGCGATGGTGTCCTCGAACTGGCGCGCCGTCAGGACGTCTTCCCTGCCCAGGACGTACTCGCCGATCAGGCGGCGGCTCTCCCGCACACCGATGCGCGGTGCGGACGCGATGGGGAAAGCCCGTTCATACCCCGGGACCTGTTCTCTGAGGAACCGTGTGTACTCGACGACCTGGCGGCGTCCCTCCTGCTCGGCTGCCGAAAGCTGCCACGGGTCGGTCGGGTCGACGCCGCTCACACGGGTCACGTTGGTGTGGACGACCCCGGGTTCGGTGGTCCGGTGGACGGACCCTTCGCGCCGGGGCAGTGCGTACGCTCCCGAGTCCGCGTGCAGAGACATCAGGCGGTGCAGTTCCGCCGTCGGGGTCGCCGCGGCGTCGACACCGGCGAGCCGGAAGGTCTGGGTGAGCGGTTGCACGACGCGGTCCTCGGCGGGCCGCTCCAGCGCCGCACCCGCGCGCCAGGCGATGTCGGCGTCGCCGCTGGCGTCGACGACCACCCTGCCGCGTATGTGCCCGGGGCCGGCGACCGTTTCGACGACCACTCCGAGGACGTTCTCCCCCTCCATCACCACCCGTGACGCACGGGCGTGGAACAGGACCCGCACCCCGGCAGAGCCGGTGAGTTCGTCCCACACGAGTTTGAGCGTCTCGGGATCGTAGGTGATGCCGGTGCCCGCGCCGTAGGTGTTGGGGCGTTCGAAGGCCGCCTTGCGATCGGTGAGCGCCTGGCACACCTCCCAGCCGACGCCGCCGACGACGCGGTCGCCCGTGCCGGGTGCGTAGAAACCGTAGAAGGTGTCCAGGACGCTTGCCCCGGTGCCGCCCAGGTGAGCGGCGCTCTCCACGAGCAGGGTGGAAGCGCCCCGACGGGCGGCCGCGACGGCTGCCGCGGAGCCCGCCGACCCGCCGCCGACGACCACCACATCGCCGTCCCACAGCAGCGGATGCCGCTCGGCCTGCGCCTGACTGACGCGTGCGCTGTTCACCTCAGGTGCCACCCTCCGTCTACAGGGACCACCGCACCGGTCGTGCGGGAGGAGGCGTCCGACAGCAGCCACAGGGCGGTGTCGGCGATCTCGTCGGGGCTGCAGGCCCGCGCACCGAGCGGCATCAACCGCGGCATCCGGTCCTGGATCGCGGGATCGGTCATGGCGCGTGCGGCCATCGGGGTGTCCACCAGGCCGGCCGCGACGATGTTGACGCGCACACCCTTGGGAGCCCCGGTGAACGCCGCCGAGCGCACCAGGGGGACCAGGGCGCCCTTCGCGCTGGCGTAGGCCGCGGTGAGGAAGTCTTCGTCCAGTGTGCTCGCCAGGGCCGAGCCGATGACGACGATCGACCCGCCCGAACCGGACAACTGCCGTAGGCCGGCGCGCAGCAGATAGAACACCGAGTCGAGGTCGACCCGGTGCACTTCGTGCCATGCCTCGTCGCTGCACTCGTCCACCGGTCCGTCGCCGAGACGCCGGCCGGACATGCCCACCGCGTGCACGATGCCGTCGAGACCGTCCAGTGCCTCGGCTGCTCGCGCCACCGCCGCGTCGGCACCCGCGGACCCGGTGATGTCGTACGTGTCACGGTCGGCCTCGAAGACCTGCACACCGGCGGCCCGAGCGGCGTTGACACACGCGGCGCCGATTCCGCCCTGAGCGCCGGCCACCAGCAGGCGCCTCACCGTGCACCGTCCGCGGTGCGCAGAGCGGCGGCGGAACGGCGGGCGAACTCGAGGTAGGCGCCCTCGAACAACTCGTTGCTGCGGTCCGCGCCGACCAGGCGGGAACTGGTGATGACCGGCGGCATGGCGCCCCGTTCGGCCAGCAGCTCGGCGACCCGGACCTTGATCTCGTTGACCACGGCGACCGCGGTGAAGGTACTCACCGGGCCGACCGGAACGTCCAGGCCGGGGACCCGGCAGATGGCGTCGCCGACCGGCGAACCCAGGTCGATCACGACATCGGCGTGGTCGGCGAGCCGGGATCCGCTCGGATGCCGCGCTTCGGCGGCGTGCGTCTCCTGCAGCGACGTGGCCGCGATGACCGGCAGGCCCGCCTTCTTCGCGCCCATCGCCATTTCGATGGGGACGGCGTTGAGCCCGCTGACACTGAAGATGAACATGCTGTCCGCAGGGCGCAGCCGGAAATTGGCCAGGATCTGGTCGGCGAGCCCCTCGACTCGCTCGATGAACATCGCCTGCCGCTGTCCGTTGGCCCCCACCACCTGGGTGTGGAACGTCATCGAGAGCTCCACCAGCGGCTGGAAACCGGGGTAGGAGCCGTAGCGGGGAAAGAACTCCTCCACCGGCATGCGCGAATGACCGGTGCCGAAGGTGTAGACGACGCCGTCGTCGGCGATCGACCTGGCGGCGATCTGGGCCGCGGCCTCGATCGCGCCGGCCTGGGACTCGGCAATCTGCTCGACGATCCCGACTGCGGTACGGATCCACGATGGCACGTGCGGAAACCTCTCGGTGCGAGGAGTATGTATAGACAGGTAGTACATGCCGGACGCTAGAGTGACGACCGGCACCACGTCAAGCATCAGAACTGGCTGATCTTCGGTTCCGACCGAGCGCGACAGGTGTGGACGCACATCGAGGGACGGCCTATGCTGCAAGGCGTATACCGGTATAGACAAAGGAGAAAACGTGGCTCGGCGGCCCATGCCGCGACATGAAGCAGTCGAACGGCACATCCGCAGTCGGATCGCGGGGCTGAACCCCGGAGATCAGATCGAGTCCGACGCGGAACTGTGTGATCTGTTCCAAGTCAGCCGGATGACCGTCAGGCAGGCGACCCAGCGCCTGGTCGGCGAAGGCGTGATCTACCGGATCTCCGGCGTCGGCACCTTCGTCGGGGAACCGCAGGTCCACCGCCAGATGGGCCAACTGCGCTCCTTCACCGAGGAGATGGCCCTGCGCGGCATGACCGTGTCGTCGACTGTCCTGACAAGTGAACTGCGCGTGGGCAGTCAGGAGGAGATCACCGCGCTCAGGCTCGCGCCCCAGTCCAACGTCGTTCACGTGCGACGGCTGCGGTTGGCCGACGACCAGCCGATGGCGATCGAGAACGTCGTCCTGCCACCGTCCTGCGCCTGGCTGTTGGGCGAGGACCTGACCCATGGCTCGCTCCATCAGGCGCTCACCGACAAGGGATTCACCCCCACGCGCGCGACCGGCACGCAGATAGCGGCCATCGCCACCGAAGACGACGCCGCCCTCCTGGACCTGCCCATCGGTGCGCCCATTTTTGTCGAGCGCCGACTGATCACCACCGCTGACGGCACACCCGTCGAACTCACCGAATCCCGTTACGCGGGTTCCCGTTTCGTGTTCCACATCGAACTGGCCTAGCCGCTTCGGCTCGGACCACCGGTCGCGTGCCGGATCCCCTCGCAGGGGCACCGAAGAGGGCGGTACCCGAAAGGAGAAACAGCCTTGCCTGTCGTCGAGACCGTCCTGGGCCCTGTCGCCGTTCACGAACTCGGCGAGGTGGATGCTCACGAGCACGTCTTCCTGCGCACCCCGGTCAACCCGGGTGACGAGTTTCTCGACACCGACAAGGCGGCGGCCGAGCTCCTGCGTGTCGCGGCAAGCGGCATTCGTACCGTCGTCGACCTGACACCGGTCGGCCTGGGACGCCACCCAGGCCAACTCGCCGAGGCCTCCCGCACGAGCGGGATCCACGTGGTCGCCGCGACCGGCTTCCACCGAAGCGCGCACTATCCGGCCGCCCACTGGGCCCGCCACGCCGACGACGCGACGCTTCTCGACGTACTCCTGGACGACCTGCGGGTTGGCATGGACAGTCACGACTGGGACTTTCCGCGCCCCATGCCCAGCCCACACAAGGCCGGCGTCATCAAACTCGGAGCCTCGTACCACCGGATCGACCGCCATGAGGAGCGCTGGTTCGCCGCTGGAGCGGCGGCGGCCCGGAGCACGGGAGTGGCCGTGGCGGTGCACACCGAGATCGGGACCGCCGCGCACGCCGCCCTGGATCTCCTGGACAAGCACGGCGTCCCGGCTGGACGGGTCCTGCTGGCCCACACCGACCGCAACCCCGATCCGGAACTCCACCTCGACCTGATCGCCCGGGGCGCGTACCTCGTCTACGACACGATCGGGCGGATCAAGTACCGGCCGGACTCGGTTGTCCTCGACCTCATCGAGCGCATGGCCGAGGCCGGCAAGCTGGGCCAGATCTGCTTGGGGACCGACGTCGGACGCAAGTCCTCGCTCAACGCCTACGGTGGTGGCCCGGGCATGGACGTGCTCGGCAGGGACTTCGTCCCGCGGCTGCGTCGGCGTCTGGGCCACCAGGCGGTCGAGACCGTGCTGCGATATGCCCCCCAGGCACTGCTGGCCAAAGAGACCTCCGCCACGTGAGTGCCTGCCAGTCCAGCACTCGACGCCCATAGCGCTTCGGAATGGCTTCACTGGTGCTGAGCTTGGGATCTGGCTGTCGTCAGCCAGCTTGCCGGTACTCGTTGATGAGGCCGCCAACGGCCTCGTGGCGTTCAATCCGAGCCGTTGGCGGACGGGGATGGCAGTGGTCGTTCGGGGCGAGTTGGTTTCTGCCTTGGTGGGGCCTGTGGTTTGAAGTGACATACGCAGCACAGAGGAGCTTTCGGCGCAGGAACCCCGACCAGGCCTCCGACAGACCCGCAGTCATCTTCTCCAAACCCAGCAACGGCCTCTTCGCCGGCCTCCGAGTAAAGCTGCCGATGAGCGGCATGCTCACCCCCGAAGCCGGAAGCGACCCACACGAAAAGGGCCCCCACAGGCTCTCGCCTGCGAAGACCCTTCGCACCGTCGGGACGACAGGATTTGAACCTGCGACCCCTTGACCCCCAGTCAAGTGCGCTACCAAGCTGCGCCACGTCCCGATGCGCTTCCTCGCGGCAGAACCGCGTGATCGCGCAAACAGAACACTACCCCACACCCGGTGCTGCTTCGAAGGTGGCGTGGGGCGAGGGACAATCGGTGCATGAGCAGTGCTTCTGACGACAGGCGGGACCGGGACACCGAGGGGCGGGCGCGCAACGCGCGGCCCCGGGACGGGCTCGGGCGGCCCCTGCCGTACGGGACCGACGGGGTGGAGCGGCAGCCCGAAGGGGTGGTGCGCGCGCCCGAGGAGACGGTCGTCGAGGCGCAGGCGCTGCTGGCGGCGGGCAAACCGTTCCACGCGCACGAGGTGTTCGAGGACGCGTGGAAGTCGGGCCCCGACGAGGAGCGGGCTCTGTGGCGCGGGCTGGCCCAGCTCGCGGTGGGGCTCACGCACGCGGCCCGGGGGAACGTGACGGGCGGGGCGCGCTTGCTGCGGCGGGGCGCCGGGGCGGTCGAGCAGTGGGCGGCGGAGGCCGGGCGGTCTCGGCCGTACGGGCTTGAGCTGGCCGGACTGGCCGCGTGGGCGCGGGAGTTGGCGGGCACGGTGGAGAAGGACGGGGCGGCCGTGGACGCGGAGGTGTGGGCGCCGCGGCTGCGGGGCGGCGGGGCCTGACAGCGGTTCAGGACCGGGCCGGCCCTCCTGCGTCGGACGCGGTGACGGGGCTGTCGGTGGCGTGGGGCAGACTCGGGGTGTGCGAAAGATTCATGTCATCGGCATCGGGGCGGGCGATCCCGACCAACTGACCCTGCAGGCGGTCAAAGCGCTGAGGAGCACGGACGTGTTCTTCATCCTCGACAAGGGCGAGGCCAAGTCGGACCTCGTCCAGTTGCGCCGTGACATTCTCGACGCGCATCTGCCGGACGGGGCGTACCGCCTGGTGGAGGCGCGCGATCCGGAGCGGGACCGGGCCGCCGGGGGCGCGGGCTACTCCCCCGCCGTCGGCGACTGGCGCAGTGCGCGGGCCGACATCTACGAACGGCTGATCACCGAGGAACTGGGCGAGGACGAGAGCGGAGCGTTCCTCGTCTGGGGCGACCCCTCCTTGTACGACAGCACGCTGGGGATTCTGGAGGAGATCCTCGACCGGGGCGCGGTCTCCTTCGAACACGACGTGGTGCCGGGCATCAGCAGCGTCTCGGCGCTGGTCGCCCGCCACCGCACCGGGCTCAACCGCGTGGCCCGGCCCGTCCAGATCACCACGGGCCGCCGGCTCGCCCAGGGCTTCCCTCAGGACGTCGACGACGTGGTGGTCATGCTCGACGCCCACCAGACGTTCCAGCGGTACGCCGACCAGGACATCGACATCTACTGGGGCGCCTACATCGGCACGCCCGACGAGATCCTGGCCTCCGGCCCCCTCGCGGAGACGGCCCCGCGCATCGCCGAACTGCGCGAGCGGGCCCGCGACCGCAAGGGCTGGATCATGGACACATACCTGCTGCGCAGGCACCCCCGGGCCTAGACCGCGCCCCAAAGGGGCGCGGGGAACTGCGCGACCAGCCACGGCGGACCCGCGGCCGACGCACCGGACTTCCCGCGGTGGTGCGTGACAGGGGTGGGACGCCGAGCACCACACCGCTGGCCCCGCACCACCGCGGCAGCGGCCCGCCCCCGTGCGGACGGCCCCGCATGCACCCGCCACCACCCGGTGTGAAGCTGACCGGTGTGACGACCACCGACACCGCCGAGCCGCCGTCCGGGGCTCAGGCTGCCCCCGCGCAGCCGCCCGTGCTGGACAAGCGCCGCCGCAACGTCGTCTTCGTGACGATCATGCTCGGCATGCTGCTGGCCGCGCTGGACCAGACGATCGTGGGCACGGCCCTGCCGACGATCGTGTCGGACCTCGGCGGTGCGGAGCACATGTCGTGGGTGGTCACGAGCTATCTGCTCGCGGAGACCGTCGCGACCGTGCTGGTCGGCAAGTTCGGTGACCTGTTCGGCCGCAAGGTGGTCTTCCAGGCGTCGGCGATCATCTTCATCACCGGCTCGTTCCTCTGCGGCCTCGCCTCGAACATGACGCTGCTGATCGTCTGGCGGGGCGTGCAGGGCATCGGCGCGGGCGGTCTGATGGTCACCGCGATGGCCCTGATCGCCGATGTGATCCCGCTGCGCGAGCGCGGCAAGTACCAGGGCGCCATCGGTGCCGTCTTCGGTGTCGCCACCGTCATCGGCCCGCTGCTCGGCGGCCTCTTCACCGACCACCTCACCTGGCGCTGGTGCTTCTACGTCAACGTCCCCATCGCGATCCTCGTGGTCGTGGCCGCGGCCCGCACGATCCCGGTGGTGAAGTCGCCCTCCCGCCCGGTCATCGACTACCTGGGCATCGCTTTCGTGGCCGTGGGCGCCAGCGCCCTGATCCTGGCGACGAGCTGGGGCGGCAACGAGTACGCCTGGAGCTCGCCGGTCATCATCGGTCTCTTCGCGGGCGGCGTCGTCGCCCTCGCGGCGTTCTGCTGGGTGGAGACCCGCGCGGCCCAGCCCATGCTGCCGATGCGGCTGTTCGGCAACCCCGTCTTCACGGTCTGCTCGATCCTCAGTTTCATCGTGGGCTTCGCGATGCTCGGCGCAATGACGTTCCTGCCGACGTTCCTGCAATACGTGGACGGCGACTCGGCCACGATCTCCGGCGTCCGCACCCTGCCCATGGTCATCGGGCTGCTCATCGCGTCGGTGTTCAGCGGCAACGTGGTCAGCAAGACCGGCCACTACCGCGTCTTCCCCATCGTCGGGTCCCTCGTCATGGGCGTCGGCCTGTTTCTGCTGTCCATGATGGGCCCGGGCACCAGCACCTGGCTCGCGTCGTTCTACATGTTCGTCCTGGGCACCGGCATCGGCCTGTGCATGCAGGTGCTGACCATCGCCGTGCAGAACACCGTCGAGTACACCGACCTGGGCACCGCGACGTCCGGGGTGACCTTCTTCCGTACGCTGGGCAGTTCGTTCGGCACCGCGGTGTTCGGCACGATCTACACGAACACACTGAAGCCCCAGCTCGCGGACGGTGTCGCGGAGGCGGCCCGGACGAGCGGGACCGACCCCGCGACTCTCATGAAGGCCGCGACCAGTCCCGAGGGGCTGCACGGACTGCCGTCGGCGACCGCCGCCCCCATCGTGGAGGCGTACGCCGACACGCTCCAGACCGTCTTCCTGTGGACCGTACCGGTGACGCTGACCGGGTTCGTGGTCGCGCTGTTCCTCAAGCAGGTGCAGCTGCGCGACAGCGCCCGGATGGGGTCCACGGACCTGGGCGAGGGCTTCGGTACCCCCTCCCCGGCCGACAACCAGCGGCGTCTGGAGGCCGTGGTCGGAAAGATCATCGGCGGTACGAGTCCGGACGCCATGCGCCGGCTCGTCACCGAGTCCGACACCCGTCTCGACATCGCGGGCGCCTGGGCCGTGATGCAGGTCGAGCTGTTCACCCGGATGGTCGGCCACGCGAGCCTCAGCCTGATCGCCACCCGCCGCCACATGCCTCCGGAGGTCCTGGTCCCGGTCTTCCAGCGCATGGTCGAGGAGGGCTACCTCACGCGCGACGGCACCCTCTTCTCCCACACCGAGGCAGGCGACCGCGAGGCCCACGTCATCGGCAAGGCCTTGGCCACCGCGCTCGCCGAACGCGTCGAACAGGACATCGGCCGCCCCTCCGGCGCGGACCTCCGCGCCGCCGTCGACACCATCGCCAAGCGTCTCCTGGTCGAGGACCTGACCCACGACATCCTGACGGAGGACCGCCCCAAGTCCCTGGCGGCGGCCACGACGGAGACCTGACGAGCACGCCGCCCGAGCGGCCCTACCCCGCCCCGAAGCCCAGCCGGGCCAGCACCGACGCCACATCCGGTTCGGCTCGTACCCCCTGCGGGAGGGGAGGGCGGTGTACGACCACGACCGGCAGTCCCAGTGCGCGGGCGGCCGTCAGTTTGGCCGAGGTGGCCGAGCCGCCGCTGTCCTTGGTGACCAGGACGTCGATGCGGTGCTCGCGCAGGAGGGCCGTCTCGGACTCCACCGTGAACGGGCCGCGCGACAGCAGGACTTCGGTGTGGCGCGGCATCGGCGGCTCGGGGGGCTCCACCGAGCGTACGAGGTAGTGCAGTTCGGGCTCCCGGGCGAAGGCCGCGAGGCCCAGGCGGCCCGTCGTGAGGAAGACGCGCCGGCCCAGGGGCGGGAGCAGGGCGGCGGCTTCGGCGAGGGAGGCCGCCGGGTGCCAGCGGTCGCCGGGGGCGGGGGTCCAGCCCGGGCGGCGCAGGACGACGGCCGGGACACCGGTGACCGCCGCGGCCCGTGCCGCGTTCTCGGTGATGCCCGTCGCGAAGGGGTGCGTGGCGTCGACGACGATGTCCACCTGCTCGGCGCGCAGCCACTGAGCGAGACCCTCCGGCCCGCCGAACCCCCCGACGCGTACGTCCCCGTCCAGGGCCCCCGGCCGGGACACGCGGCCCGCGAGCGACGAGGTCACGCGCACACCGGGGCGGGCCGCGAGCGAGGCGGCCAGTTCACGCGCCTCGGTGGTCCCGCCGAGGACCAGGACATGCGGGGACATGGCATCGAGCGTACGGGGCGGACTCCCTCGCCCGATCCGCCCGTCCGTCCTCCGTCCCGGCCGCTGTCAGCCCAGGGCCCGGTCCAGGTTGAACGCCGCGCTGATCAGGGAGAGGTGGGTGAAGGCCTGCGGGAAATTGCCCTGCTGTTCGCCGGTGTGGCTGATCTCCTCGGCGTACAGGCCGAGATGGTTGGCGTAGGTGAGCATCTTCTCGAAAGCCAGCCGCGCCTCGTCGAGCCGTCCGGCCCGGGTCAGGGCCTCGACGTACCAGAAGGAGCAGATCGAGAAGGTGCCCTCCTCGCCGCGCAGGCCGTCGGGGCTCGCGTTCGGGTCGTAGCGGTAGACCAGCGAGTCGGAGACCAGGTCCTCGGTGAGCGCGTCGAGGGTGGAGAGCCACTTCGGGTCGGTCGGCGAGATGAACTTGGCGAGGGGCATCATCAGCACCGCGGCGTCCAGGACGTCGTCGTCCTCGTGCTGGACGAACGCCTGGCGCGCCGGTGACCAGCAGCGTTTCATGATCCGCCGGTAGATCGTGTCGCGGGCGTCGCGCCAGCGCACGATGTCCGCGGGCAGGCCGCGGCGGGTGGCCAGCCTGATGGCCCGCTCGATCGCCACCCAGCACATGAGCCGGGAGTAGAGGAAGTTCTTGCGGCCGCCGCGGGTCTCCCAGACGCCCTCGTCGGGCTGGTCCCAGTGTTCGCAGACCCAGTCGACCAGTCCGCAGATGTCGTCCCACTGGTCGCTGGAGATCGGCTGGGCCCACTTGTCGTAGAGGTAGACCGAGTCGATGAGCGCTCCGTAGATGTCGAGCTGGAGCTGGTCGGACGCCGCGTTGCCGACCCGGACGGGGGCCGAGCCCTGGTATCCCTCCAGGTGGGGCAGTTCCCGCTCGGGCAGGTCGGTGCGGCCGTCGATGCCGTACATGATCTGCACCGGGCCCCCGGGGTGGCCGTCGCCCGGGGTGATGTACTTGGCCGCGAAGGCCATGAAGGACTCGGCCTCGGTGGTGAAACCCAGCCTCAGCAGCGCGTACACGCAGAAGGCGGCGTCGCGCACCCACACGTACCGGTAGTCCCAGTTGCGCTCGCCGCCGAGCTGTTCGGGCAGGCTGGTCGTGGCCGCGGCCACGATCGCGCCGGTCGGCGCGTAGGTGAGCAGTTTGAGGGTGAGTGCGGAGCGGTGCACCATCTCCCGCCACCGGCCGCGGTACTGGGAGGAGGTCAGCCAGTGCCGCCAGAAGGCCACCGTGGCGGCGAACAGGTCCTCGGCCTCGGCGCGCGGGCAGCGGCGGGGCGCGATGTCGCCGCTGACCTGGTCGAGGGCGAACACCGCGGACTCGCCCTCCTGGAGCTTGAAGTCCACGCGCGCGTCGAGCCCGTCGCATTCGAGCGGCTCCGTGGCGGTCAGCGCGAGGGACAGGCCCGCCGACTCGAAGATCACCATGTCGTCGTGGGTCCGTGCGGTGTGCGGCTGGGCTCCGTACTCGAACCGGGGGGCCACCCGCGCGCGGAAGGGGATCGAGCCGCGTACGCACAGCACGCGGCGGATGAGCCGGTGCCGGTCCGCCTCGGTCTCGTCGCCGTCCACCGGCATGAAGTCCTGGATCTCACCCACGCCGTCCTCGGTGAAGAAGCGGGTGACCAGGACGTTGGTGTCGGGGAAGTAGAACTGCTTGGTCCTGGCAGGCACGGCGGCCGCCAGCTCGAAGGAGCCGCCCCGGTCGGCGTCGAGGATCGAGGCGAAGACGCTGGGCGCGTCGAAGGACGGACAGCAGTACCAGTCGATCGTGCCGTTCGTGCCCACCAGGGCCACGCTGCGCAGATCGCCGATCAGACCGTGCTCGGCGATCGGCAGATAGCGGGCGGATGCCGGTGGATCCTCGTGACCGGACGCCTCGGACATGGCCGCAGCCTCCCTGCCCCGGGAACACACTGTTGACGCCTTCCAGCGTAGGCGCTCCGCTGGGTTTGCGGTTCGTTTTTGCCGCGAGCCGGTGGGGGCTGGTCGCGCCCCGCGGCGGAGCCGCAGATCGATACAGCCCCGCGCCCCTTAAGGGGCGCGGTCTTGCGGCCGGGTGGGGACGCGATGAGATCAGCGTAGGAGCAGCTGTGCTCCGCCCACCACCGTCGCCGCGATCACCAGCTGTTCGAAGAGGCGCTGATTGATCCGGTTCACGGCCCATTTGCCGATGAACGCCCCCGGTACGACGAAGGCGGCGAGGGCCGCGTCCAGCAGCAGCGAGTTGCCGTCGATGAGGCCGAGGCCGACGCTGAAGGGGACCTTGGAGACGTTGACGATCAGGAAGAAGAAGGCGGAGGTCCCCAGGAAGCCGAGCTTCCGGAAGCCTGCGGAGAGCAGGTACATCGACATCACCGGGCCGCCCGCGTTGGCGACCATCGTGGTGAAGCCGCCCAGCACGCCGTACGAACGGGCCTTGATGCGCCCGGTCCGCGTGGCCACGGAGTCGGGTTCCTCCTCAGCCTCCGTCTTGCGGCGGCGCCAGATGGTGACCCCGGCCATCAGCAGCAGGATCGCCCCGATCGACGTCCGTACGATCTGGTCGTCGGCCCACATCAGGAACACCGTGCCGACGATCACTCCCGCGGCGACCGCCGGGAACAGTTTCCACAGCGTCGGCCAGTGGGCGTGCCGCCGGTAGGTGAGCACGGCGAGCACGTCGCCGACGATGAGGATCGGCAGCAGGACTCCGGTCGACGCCCGGGCGGGCAGCACGGCCGCGAAGATGGCGAGGCTGACGGTGTTGGCTCCGCTGACGGCTGTCTTGGAGAAGCCGACGAGCAGGGCCGCGGCGGCGAGCGCGGCGAACTCCCACAGGGATATGTGCCAGAGGGTCATCGTGTTCATGCGGAGACCGATGCTATGCCCACGTATCCCGTCGCGTCAGGACCGTCTCGACAGGTGGCCCCTGCCGCCGACGCCGGTCGCGCGCTGTGGACCGCTCCCCCGCCCCCTGGAAAGATCGCCCTCGACCCTTCGCCGACGCCGATGGAGTCTCAATGACGAAGTCAAGCCGCCTGCGTGACCGGCGGAGCGGAGGTGAACACCCGTCCGTCACGCAGCAGAGCCCACAACACACTCGCTCGTCGGCGGGCCAGGGCGATGACGGCCTGGACGTGTTTGCAGCCCTCGCCCCGCTTCTTGAGGTAGAAGTCCCGGTTCGGTCCCTCGCGGATGATGCTGGTCTGCGCGGACATGTAGAACACCCGTCGCAGGCGGCGGCTGTAGCGTTTGGGCCGGTGAAGGTTGCCGGTGCGCCGGCCGGAGTCACGCGGGACGGGCACCAGCCCGGCCGCCGACGCCAGGTGGCCGGCGTCGGCGTAGGCCGACAAGTCGCCGGCGGACACGACGAACTCGGCCCCGAGTATCGGGCCCATCCCGGGCAGGGATTCGATGATCTCCGCCTGCGGGTGACCGCGGAACGTGTCGCGGATCTGCTTGTCGATCCGCTTGAGCCGGTCGTCCAGGGCCAGGATCTGCCCGGCCAGGTCGGCCACGATCTGCGCGGCGACGTCCTCGCCGGGCAGCGCGGTCTGCTGGGCTTGTGCCGCCTCCAGTGCGGTCGCGGCGACCTCGTCGGCGCTGCGCACGCTGCGGTTGGCCAGCCAGGCTGTCAGCCTCGCCCGGCCGCGGCGGCGGATGGCGGCCGGGGTCTGGTAACCCGTCAGCAGGACCAGCGCGCCTTTGTGCGAGCTGTAGTCGAAGGCCCGCTCCAGCGCGGGGAAGACGCCGGTCAGCACATCGCGCAGGCGGTTGATCATCCGCACGCGGTCGGCCACCAGGTCGGAGCGGTGGGCGGTCAGCAGCGCGAGGTCGGCGGCCAGCTGGGCGGGCACGTCGATGGCGGTGAAGTCGTTGCGGTGGCGGGCGGTCTCGGCGATGACGTAGGCGTCGCGGGCGTCGGTCTTCGCCTCACCCCGGTAGGCACCCGACATGCGGTTGACCGTGCGGCCAGGCACGTAGACGGCCCGCTGGCCGTGGGCCGCGAGCAGGGCCAACAGCAGAGCCGAGGACGTGCCGGAGATGTCCACCGCCCAGTGAACCTCGTCCGCCAGATCGAGGATCTCGCCGAGCGCGGCCAGGATCGCCGACTCGTCGTTGTCGATCTTCTTCGACCACAACGTGGCGCCGGTCTCATCGACCACAGCCGCCCAGTGGTGGCCCTTGCCCGCGTCGACACCGGCCCAGAGCTGGGCCCTCCGCTTGCTCACTCGCCCTCCTCGCGCCGTTCGGCATGCCGTCGGCCCGAGGAACACCCCGCTGTCATCTCCGTAATCAGCGACCGCACGAAGCGCGCACATCTCAATCAGCAGCCAGGGCGCCCCGGAGAGCCGGGCGGCCACTCCTTCGAAGCCACTGAAGGCAAGAACCCATAAGCCACACCCGGCCCTCCCGGGCCGCCTAACAACTTACGGAGGACCCATGGCCGACTCCCGCGAGCACACCCTCACGGGCACCCGGGGCACGATCACCGCACGCGAGTGGCCACGGGAGCGGCCGCGGTACGTGGCGCTGCTGGTGCACGGCTACGGGGAGCACATCGGCCGGTACGAGTACGTGGCCGACGTGCTGCACGGGCACGGCGCGGCCGTGTTCGGCCCCGACCACATGGGGCACGGGAAGTCGGCGGGCGAGCGGGTGCTGGTCGAGGACTTCGAGGACGTGGTGAGCGACGTCCACGCCGTGGAGAGGCTGGCCCGGGCCGCCCATCCGGACGTACCGGTCGTGCTGATCGGCCACTCCATGGGCGGCCTCATCGCCGCGCGACACGCCCAGCGGTACGGGGACGGGCTCGCCGCGCTCGTCCTCTCCGGGCCGGTCATCGGCAGCTGGGACCTGCTGCCCCAGTTGCTCGCGCTCGATCCGCTTCCCGACATCCCCATCGACCCGACGACGCTCTCGCGCGACCCGTCGGTCGGTGCGGCGTACGCGGCGGATCCGCTGGTCTGGCACGGACCGTTCAAGCGCCCCACCCTGGAGGCGTTCGTACGCACTCTGGAGACCATCGCCAAGAGCGGTGACGTGGGTGCGCTGCCGTTGCTCTGGCTGCACGGGGACGACGACCGGATCGTGCCGCTGCCCGCCAGCCGCGCGGGCATCGAGGAACTGCGCGGGGCCGACTGGACCGAGCGCGTGTACGCGGGCGCGCAGCACGAGGTGTTCAACGAGACGAACAAGGACACGGTCCTCGCGGACGTGACCGCCTTCGTGAACCGGTTCCTCGCCGACTGAGGGCGGACGGGCCCCGCGTCCTCGAAATCGGGTGTTTTCGCTGATCCGCCGTGGGCACCCGGCCCCGCATGGAGTGGTTGCGGCGAGCGGCCTGCGCGGAGGAGGACCCAGAACTGTTCTTCCCCGTGGGTTCGGTCGGCCCCGCACGGCACGACATCGCCGCCGCCAAGCGCGTCTGCGCCCGTTGTCCGGTGGCCGGCCAGTGCCTGGCGTGGGCGCTCTCCACCGGGCAGACCTCCGGTGTGTGGGGCGGCACGGGCGAGGAAGAGCGCGCCGCACTGCTCCGCAAGGTCCGCCGCCGGAAAACATCGCAAACGTCAAGGAGAAGTGCACCATGACCGTGGTGAAGAGCACCCTGTCCGAGTCTGCTCGTCAGGTCGTCGGGGAGGCCCTGCAGGGCACTCTGGTGGATCTGCTGGGGCTCTCGCTCATCGGCAAGCAGGCCCACTGGAACATTGTGGGCCCGCGGTTCCGCTCGATCCATCTACAGCTCGACGAGGTCGTCGACACGGCCCGTACGTACGCCGACACCGTGGCCGAGCGCGCGGCGACGCTCGGTGTGCCGCCCGACGGCCGGCCCGAGACGGTCGCAACGACGGCCGTCCCGCAGGGCCCGAAGGAGGGCTGGGTCCAGGACACCGAGGTCGTCGGCGTGCTCGTCGAGGCGCTGGAGACGACCATCGGACTGCTGCGGGAGCGGATCACCGCGACCGCCGAGCCCGACCCCGTCACCCAGGACCTGCTGATCGGTCTGACGGCGGAGCTGGAGAAGCACCGCTGGATGTTCCAGGCCGAGGACTGGCCGCGCACCTGAGGTCCGCGGGCGTGCGCGGCACAACAGCGCACGCAGGCCACGTATGCCTCGTAGTCCTCGTAGGCAGGGACGAGCGCACGACCGAAAGGGGTACGTCATGACCGACGCCCTCGAACTCGACGCGCTGTGGGACGAGTTCCACCGCGCGGTGAACATGACCTCGCAGGAGCTGGCCGCGTGGCTGCGGGTGAGCGACGCCTCCGAGGAGACGGAACCGCTGCCGGAGCACGCGGGTTCGCCCACCGGTCAGCATGTGCTGGCCATCCTCCAGAAGCGCCGCACCGACCTCACCGACGACGACCTCGACGTGATGTACGAGGTCGTGGACACCGTCACGGCCGAGACGGAGCCGGAGGGCGAAGGGTTGGCCGGTTCCGGCGCCGAGGAGACACAGCGCCGGCATCGGCTGATGGCGTTGGGCCACGACCCGCTCAAGCCGCCCTCCTAGAGCGGCGGGCTTCCCCAGGCTTCCCCTCCCAGGCTTCCCCTCGCGGGGCCCGGGAAAGGCATTCGAAGATCCGGTGACCGGTGGCACACTGCTCGCACACATCGATGAGCAGAGGAGCGCCGCATGACGGGGACAGAGCCTTCCGCGCACCGGATCGACACCAGCAGGCCACATCCCGCACGGGTGTACGACTGGCTCATCGGCGGCAAGGACAACTACCCGGTCGACGAGCAACTCGGCCTTCAGATGCTGGCGTTGGAGCCGCATGCCAGGCACTCCGCGCTCAACAACCGCTGGTTCATGCACCGTGCCACGCGGTGGCTGGTCCAGGAGGCTGGCATCCGTCAGTTCCTCGACATCGGCGCGGGTATACCGACGGAGCCCAACCTCCACCAGATAGCGCAGACCGCGGCGCCCGACGCGCGGATCGTGTACGTCGACAACGACCCCATCGTGCTGGCCCACGCCGCGGCGCTGCTGCACGGCGCTCCCGAGGGGGTGACGGAGTACGTCCAGGCGGATGTGCGCGACACGGGCAAGATCCTTGAACAGGCCAGGGCCGTCCTCGACTTCGACCGGCCCGTCGCGCTGTCGCTGGTCGCGCTGCTGCACTTCGTCGCCGACGAGGACGGGGCGTACGACCTGGTCGGCAGCCTGGTCGAGGCGCTGCCGGCCGGGAGTTGCCTCGTGTTGTCGATGATCACCGGGGACTACGACCCGGAGAACATGGAGCGCGCGGTGCGGTCGTACGCGGCGGGCGGCGTCAGGCTCGTGGCCCGTTCGCACGCCGAAGTGACCCGATTCTTCACGGGACTCGAACTGGTCGAGCCGGGGGTCGTCCCCCTGCCGGAATGGCATCCGGAACTCGCGGCGGGCGAGCGGCTCAAGGGCGAGGCGCCGGTGCCGCTGTACGCGGGTGTGGGGTTCAAGACGCCCTGAGCCGCCTCTTGAGCGCGGCGACAGCACCCTCGCTCACCGCAGCAACCACCCTCCGTCCACGCCGAGGTTGACGCCGTTGACCGCTCCGTTGCGCAGCAGGAAGTCCACCGCGTCGACGACGTCCCGCATGCGCGCGAGCCGTCCCGTGGGCGTCTGAACGCGGATGTTCTCCAGCACTTCCGGGGGCTTGCCCGCCCAGAAGGGGCTGTCGCCGACGATGCCCGGGTGGACGGCGTTGACGCGGATCGGGGCGAGTTCGCTCGCGAGGGTGCGCACCAGGCCCGTGACGCCCGCGTTCACCGTGGCGACGGTCGTGGCGCCCGGATAGGGCCGTTCCTTGGCCTGCCCGCCGAAGATCACTACGGCGCTCTCCCCGGTCATCCGGGGCAGCAGCGTGTGGACGACCTCGGTGTAGCCGACGAGCTTGAGGGTGACGAGGTGCAGTGCTGCGTCGATGTCGTAGTCGGTGACGCTGTTCTGGTCGCGGGAGATGCCCGCGAGGACGAGGTGGTCGACGTGCTCGACACCGGCCAGCGCGGCCGCGATCTCCCTGGGCCGGGACAGGTCCAGTGCCAGCCCGTGCGCACCGATCTCCTTGGCGGCCGTGTCGGCGCGGTGGGCGTCGCGGCCGGTGAGTACGACCTCGTCGCCCCTTTCCGCGCGGGTGCGGGCGAACTCGCGGCCGATGCCAGCCGTACCGCCGATGACGACAACACTGCTCATGGCCCCTCCCCCGGCACGTCACGGCTCACGGACTTCCCCTCCGGTGCTTGCTGGCTCACGGCTTCTTCTCCCCTTCTTCTGCTCCCAGCACGTCGCGCAGATGGACCCAGTCGCGGGCGAAGCGGTAGGAGTGGCGCGACGGCGGCTGCGGTGCCTGTGTCTCCAGCCAACGCACCGGTCCCGTACCGGCGTTGGTGAAGCCGTGGACGCAACCGGCGCCAGCCCAGGCGGCGTCGCCCACGCCGAGGCGGTACTGCTCGCCGTCGAAGGCGGCGTCCACGGTTCCCTCGACGATGAGATAGGTCTCCTCGAAGGGGTGGTCGTGCGCGCCCGCGACGCCGTCAGCCGCGTACTGCACCATGAACATCGTCGAGGCCACCGCGCCCAGGTCGGCGTCCACCATCATCTTCACGGTGATCCCGCTGTAGACGAGCAGCGCGGTGCGCATGCTGGCCGACACGGCGAGGAGGTCCTGGGACTGCTTGCCGGGGTCCATCTGGGCGGCCTCGAAGTGGCCGAACGAGCGGGTGCGCGGGTCGCGGACGTCGATCCGGACCGGCTCGCGGAACGACTCGCGGTCCGTCAGCGCGGGCACCGCCCGGGTGTCGTGTCCGTAGCGCGCCCTCGGCACCGGTGCGAGCATGTCCGCCCAGCGTGCGGGGGTGTCCCCGGCCCCGCGCCAGGCGTGCGGCACGCCCGTCGGCAGCAGCCCGTAGTCGCCTTCTTCGAGGAGGTACGAGCCCTCGGGCGTATCGAGGATCACCGTCCCGGCGAGCAGGTGGAAGGACTCCTCGTACGAGTGGACGTGGGCCCCGATCCCCCCGTCCGGTGTCAGTTCGCAGACGCCGAAGCCCGTGTGTACGGAGCCGTCCTCCTCGCCGACCACGGTCCGCCGTGTGAATCCCGTGCTCCCGTACGGCAGTTGGAGCGGGGCGGCGAACGTGGCGTCCGCCGCCCGCCGGATCACGTGGTGCGTCATGCCTGCTGCTTCCCACGTGCCTCGACCGCTGCCGCGAGGCGGTCGCGGGACTCCTCGACCAGGCGCCGCGCCCGTCCGACGTCGGCGAGCAGCCTGCCGTCGCGCTTGCGGACCACGCCGTCGACGATGACGGTGTCGACGTTGGACACGTCCGCGCTCAGCGTCACGGCGGCCACCGGGTCGATGAGCGGCGCGACGTTGAGCGCGGTCGCGTCGATCGCGACGACGTCGGCGCGCTTGCCGGGGGTCAGTGAACCGGTGCGGTGCTCAAGTCCCGCGACATGCGCGCCGTTGACCGTCGCGATCTCCAGCATCTGACGTGCCGTCAACATCGTTTCGGGGACCGGGATGTCGGCCTGCCAGCACTCGGCGTTCACCCGGGCCCGCTCGGCGCCGAAGGCCGCGCGGATCTGGGTGAACATGTCGCCGGGCACGGTGGTGACCACGTCGATGCTCAGGGACGGCCGCAGCCCGTGCTCGATGGCCTTCATCACGGGCGGCCAGCCGTGCCCCATCTGGGTCTCCACCTGCGGTGCGATGGAGACCGTGCCGCCGCTGTCGGCGACCATCCGCCACTCCTCCTCGCTGAAGTAGCAGCAGTGCACATAGGTGGTGTCGGAGCCGAGCAGCCCGAGTTCGTGCAGTTGCTTGACCATTCCGAAGCGGCCGGCGAGCCGTCCCATGCCGACGTGCACGGTGATGGGGATGCCCAGTTCGCGTGCGAGGCGCCACTCGGCCTCGACGACATCGTTGATGCAGAAGCCGGGGCCACGGGTGGCGAGGCCCATGGTCAACAGCCCGTCGTCCGACGCGAAGTGACGGTCCCTCACCCGGCGTACGTCGTCCCCCGGAATCGAGATCTTGCTCTCGTACCAGTAGTCGGCGAGCGAGGTGTTGGCGCTGCCGTACGCGTACTGGGCGCGGATGCCGGTCTCGCCGAGTGCCTGGACCGCGGCGTCCGGATGCTCGGGGGTGTTGTTGATGTGGGACCAGTCGACGAGGGTGGTGATCCCGGCGTTCAGGCACTCCAGCGAGCCGGCCAGGTTGCCCGCGTACACGTCCTCGGGTGTGTAGACGGGCGCGAAGGTGTCGAGGACCTCCACGAAGTAGTCGTCGAGGGTGGCGTTGGGCGCGCAGCCGCGGATGGGCGCCTCCCAGGTGTGGCGGTGGGTGTCGACGAAGCCGGGCACGAGGATGCGGCCCGTCATGTCGAGCACCTCGGCGTCCGCGCTGATGTCGCGGTCGACCGCCACGATCTTTCCGTCCTCGATGAGGACGTCACCGCCGGGCAGGTCCCCGATGTCGGGGTCCATCGAGATCACGTGGCCCGAGCGCAGGAGCATCCGATTCGTCATCGCCCTACTCGCCTCTCTCCTTGCCGAGTTCAGTACGCGGTGAGGTCGCGGACCTTGGTCACGACCTTGTCGACGGTGGGGATCACCTGCTCTTCGAGCGCGTCCGCGAAGGGCAGGGGCACGCATTCGGCGGCGACCCGGCGCACGGGCGCGTCGAGGAGGCCGAATCCCTCGTCGGCGACGACCGACACGAGCGTGCCGCCCCAGCCGCCCTGGTACGGGTTCTCCTCGACGGTCACGAGCCGCGAGGTCTTCGCGAGGGAGCCGAGTACGGTCCGGGTGTCGAGCGGCACCAGACAGCGCAGGTCGATCACTTCTGCCTCGATGCCCTCCTCGGCCAGCCGTTCGGCGGCGGTGAGCGCCACCGGCACCATCGAGGCGAGGGCCACGAGCGTGATGTCGGCGCCCTCGCGCACGACGGCGGCCCGCCCCAGCTCGACGACGTGGTCCGGCGGCGCGGGCGCTCCCTTGGTCGCCAGGAGTCCCTTGTGCTCGAAGAAGACCACGGGGTCGTCGCTGCGGATGGCGGCCGCCATCATGCCGACCACGTCGGCGGGTGTGGCCGGTGCCGCGATCTTCAGTCCGGGGACGGTCAGCGCCCAGTTCTCGGTGGCCTGCGAGTGCTGAGCGCCGAAGCCGAGCCCGCCGCCGTTGGCCGTACGTACCACGAGCGGCACGGTGACCTGACCGCCCGTCATGTACCGCACCTTGGGTATCTCGTTGGCGAGGTAGTCCCAGCAACAGGCGAGGAAGTCGGAGAACATGATCTCGGCGACGGGCCGCATGCCGGTCATCGCGGCGCCCATCGCGGCCCCGACGATGGCCTGTTCGGAGATCGGCGTGTCCCACACCCGCCCGGAACCGAACTCCTCGTACAGCCCGGCGGTCGTCTTGAACACCCCGCCCGCCGCGCCGATGTCCTCGCCCAGGCACACCACCGTCGGATCGCGCCGCATCTCCCGCGCGATTCCCTCGGCGACCGCCTGCCGGTAGGTGATCACGTCCGCCACGCCGCACCTCCGTCGGCCCATACGTCGGTCAGCGCTTCCCGGGGATCGGGCGCGGGCGCGTTCTTGGCGGCCTCGATCGCCGCCTGGACGAGGCCGGTTGCGCGCTCGTCGGCCTCGATGACCGTGCCGGCGGGCACCCCTAGTTCGGCGAGGCGGCCGCGTGCCACGTCCAGCGGGTCGTGCTTGAGCCAGCGCTCGACCTCCTCCGCCGGGCGGTACGTCGCCGGGTCGGCGCGGCTGTGGCCGAAGTGCCGGTAGGTCTGCGCCTCCAGCAGGCTGGGCCCGTCTCCTGCCCGGGCCCGACCCGCTAGCCGGGTCACCGCCTCCTGGACGGCGACCACGTCGTTGCCGTCGACGATCTCGCCGGGGATGCCGTAGGCGGGCGCCCGGTCTGCGGCGGGGTTGGCCACCGCTGTCACGTCGGCGATCGGGGTGTACTCCATGTAGAGGTTGTTCTCGCAGATGAACAGCACGGGCAGCTTCCACACGGCCGCCAGGTTGAGCGCCTCGTGGAACGCGCCGATGTTGGTCGCGCCGTCGCCGAAGAAGGCCACGGCGATCTGTTCGGTGCCGCGCAGCCGGGCCGACCAGGCTGCGCCGACCGCCATCGGGAGATGGGCGCCGACGATCGCGTACGAACCGAGCATGTTCCGCGATGCCTTGGTCAGGTGCATCGAGCCGCCCTTGGCCTTGCACAGTCCGGTGGCGCGGCTCATGAGTTCGGCCAGGCACTCCTCGGGGGTCGCGCCGCGGGCCAGCGCGTGGTGGTGGCCGCGGTAGGTGGCGAAGACGTAGTCGTCGTCGCGCAGGGCCGTGCTCGCGCCGACGGCGATGGCCTCGTGTCCGGCGGCGAGGTGGGTGGTTCCCTTGACGAGGCCGGACATGAACAGGTCGTGGGCGGCCTTCTCCGTACGCCGGATGACGGCCATCTGCTCGTACAGCGCGAGGAGTTGGGCCGCGTCCGGGTGAGGGGATTCCGTCATCGTTCCCCCCTGCCCTCGCGGGTGTTGAGGTGGGACTGGGACTCGCGCCGGGTGTTGAGTTCGCCGCCGACGGTCCAGTACTTGCGGCCCGCGACGAGGAGTTCCTCGGCGGGGAACTTGGTGATCACCTCGCACCCGTCGGCCGTGACGACGAGTTCCTCCTCGATGCGCGCCGCCGACCAGCCGTCCGCCGCCGGCCAGTAGGTCTCCAGGGCGAACACCATGCCCTCTTCGAGGACTTCGGGGTGGTCGAGCGAGACGAGGCGGCTGAAGATCGGCTTCTCCCAGATGGACAGCCCCACCCCGTGCCCGTACTGCAGCGCGAAGGCGGCCGTCTCGTCCGGGAAGCCGAACTCCTCGGCGCGCGGCCAGACCTGGACGATGTCGGCGGTCGTGGCGCCGGGTCGGACCAGGGAGATGGCCTCGTCCATGTAGGCGCGGCAGCGGATGTACGCGTCGCGCTGGGCGGGCGAGGCGCTGCCGACGGCGAACGTGCGGTAGTAGCAGGTGCGGTAGCCGAGGTGACTGTGCAGGATGTCGAAGAAGGCGGGGTCGCCGGGGCGGATCAGCCGGTCGCTGTAGACGTGCGGATGCGGTGAACAGCGCTCGCCCGAGATGGCGTTGACGCCTTCGACGTACTCGCTGCCGAGGTCGTAGAGGACCTTGCTGACGAGTCCGACGCACTCGTTCTCGCGTATGCCCGGTCGCAGGTGGGCGTAGAGCTCCTCGTAGGCGGCGTCGACCATCGAGCAGGCCTGGGTGAGCAGGGAGATCTCGTCGGGTGTCTTGACACGGCGGGCCTCCAGGAAGACCTGCTGGCCGTCGACGACGTCGATGCCCTGTTCCTTGAGGGCGTGCAGGACGGGCATCTCGGCGAGGTCGACGCCCAACGGCTCGCCCGCCAGGCCGTGTTCGCGCAGTTCGGCGGCGACCTTCGCCGCGACGTCCGCGCCGATGCCGGCGTCCGGGTGGAAGGCCCCGCGGAGGGTGGAGATGCCGGCGCGGGCGCCGGTGGGCGGGCCTTCCTTGCCGTCGCTGTAGTCGAGCCAGGGGTTGTAGAGCTGGTGGTGGCGGGCGGCCGAGCCGAAGTCCCAGACGATCGGTTCGCCGCCGCGGACGAGCAGCGCGAAACGGATCAGCTTGTCCATCGCCCAGGTGCCGATGTGGGTGGACGACATGTAGCGGATGTTGGCGAAGTCGAAGCTGAGCAGCGCTCCCAGCTCGGAGCGGTTCAGTGCCTCGTGGAGCCGGGCCAGCCGCTGCGTGCGCAGCCGGTCGAGGTCGATGCGCTGTTCCCAGTCGACGGCGTTCGGTCCGAATGTGCGGATTGCCATGACGACCACCACCCTCATTCGGAGTGAACGACCGTCCGGGGAAAGTGTCAACCCATACTGAACACGAACCAGACGCCGACAGCGGGTTCACTGCCGTCGTTGCGATACCGGTGCGGGGTCGTCGACTCGAAGCAGACCGCGTCGCCCGGCCGGATCACGTACTCCTCGAAACCGAGTGTGAGGACCAGTTCGCCGGAGGTCAGATAGCCGTACTCCGTCCCGGGGTGCCGCATCAGGCCTCCCGCGCTGGAGGATGTCCCGCCGGGCCGGTAGGTCACGCGCAGGAAGTCGACGTCCGCTCCCGGAACATGGCCGAGACGCTCCCACACAACACCCGAGTCCAGCTCCAGCACCTCCCGCTCACCACCTCCGACCAGCGGTCCGATCCTGCGGCCGGGGTCGGCGGCGAAGGCGGCGAGGGCGTGCAGCACGGTGTCGGGCGGTGCGCCCACGACCGCGGTCGCCGGGGTTGGGGCGGTCTCCCCCTCCGCGTCGAAGAGCGACTCGACCGGGATGGAGAGCGCGGTGGTGATCGCGTACAGGGTGCTGACCGAGGGCTGGCTCTTGCCGGTCTCGATCTGGGAGATCAGGCTCGCGGAGACCCCGATCTCCCGCGCGAGGCCACGCAGGCTCACCCCCCGCGCCGTACGCGCCTGCCGGATGCGCGCGCCGACGGGCGGCACGACCACAGGGGACACGGACGGCTCCTTCCGCAGATACGTTCACACTCATTGAACAGCGTGGCCGGAGAAATCGGGAGCGTTGCTCGAAAACGGCGTACGCCGACTACGCCACGACACCGTCCATGGACCTGGCGCAGATCAGCCGAAGCCGCGCACGACCGCGGGTGAACGCGCCCTCGGCCGCCTTGACCGAGATCTGATGGATGCGGGCGAATTCCAGAGTGGAGATCCCATGGGCGCGGGCGAGCACGACCTGCCGCTCGCGGCCCCGCAGGAGGTACACCTGGCGGAGCAGCCAGCGCCCGAAGTCCCTGTCGCACACGCCCTCGTCCGGGGTCTCGGGCGTACGGACATCGGCGGTGCGGGGCAACAGCCGTCTGCTGCGCTCCTGTTCGCGGTGGTTGTCGACGCAGAGGCGCAGGGCCACCGAGGTCAGAAAGGGACCGATCCGCTCCGGGTCAAGATCGCCGCAGGCGGCGGCCCTCAGCATCGCCTCCTGTACGCAGTCCTCCGCGTCCTGCGCGTCCTGCGCATGCGGAAGCCGCCGACGGACGAGTCTCATCAGCCGCTCCCGGTGGCCGGCGATCACCTCCCAGGAAAGGGCCCTTCGTAACTCCTCCTGGGATTCTTGGAGTTCACGGTCGCCGAACCCGGACTCGCCTGAGGTCTCCGCCCAATTCCCGTGAACCATGGCCCCGGTCTGTCCGAGCGGGGAGAGCGAAAAACCAGGGGCCTTCACCTTTCATTCGTCCGCATGAAGAACGGACGATCACATTCCGAGACCCCGGGAACCATGCTCCGGTTCTTCGGTGAGGAGCGCGAAATCAGTGATGACAGGGGCAAGTTGACCGGACAGCCACAGCGGAAGCTGGTCCCGCCGGTGCGGGTCTCCGGGGATGCCGCGTGTGCCCAGGGGCACGGTCCAGAGGCTGTTCTCGCGGCGGGCGAGGTCCCAGACGTACCGGGCTGACGGCCCTCGGGAGCTGAGATCCGTCAGGCCTGGCGTGCTCGACGTGGCCAGCACGCAGTCGTGGTCCCCGCCGAGGCCGGGCCACTCCTCGCCCTCGGCGGCGGGCAGGATCCGGGAGGGGGCGAGCCGGTGCAGTTCGCCCCAGGTGACGGGCTCCAGGCGCGCCGTCTCCTCCAGGGCCGCCCGGACGACCGCCGTGCTGTCCAGCCCCGGGAGCAGCTCGGTGGCCAGCAGGTTCTCCAGCGCGGAAGCAACCTTCGCGGTGAGGTTCAGCCATGGCTCGAACACCACGGGATACTGCAGGGGCGGCACGGCGAGACTCTGCAACTCCGGTGCCGTCGCGACCCGTTGTACGACCGCGGAGCGCAGCCGCGCGAAGTCCGCGGCGGCGGTGCTGTCGGCGTCCATGTGCCGGTTCCAGGCCAGCAGCCGCGCCCTCAGTCGCGTCGCCTCGTGGCCGAGTCCGTCGAGCCGTGCCACTCGCTCCAACAGGGGTGTGGCTGCCGCGAGTTGGGTGTCCATGTGGATGGCGGCCATGTCCTGGGGCGCCCACTGCCGTGACGCGCGCAGCAGGCCGTCGATACGGTCGGCGCGGTACGGCGGGGCGAACTCCGTGCCCAACGGCGCGGCGAGGCCACACTCGTTGGCCATCACCGCGATGCCGGCCACCTCGGCGCGAGGTGTGTCGTGACGGCCCTGCCACTCGTGCCCGCTCCGCCAGGCGGGCACGACCCGCAGCCCGTTCTCCCGGTGCCGTACGGGCACGTATCCGGCCACCCGGTGCAGCAGGCCGCCGGACGTGTCCGCTGCGTGCACGACGTTCACCGGCTCGATCCAGCGGTCGAGCGCCCGGTCCACGTCCGCGACCGTACGGGCCCGGAGGAGCGCCGGGAGCACGTCGAACCCCAGGTCCTCGGTGACGCGGGGCGGGTAGCGGAGGCTGATGCCTTCGGAGAGCGCGGCGGGCCCGGAGTCGCCCTCGGCCCTCTCGGCGGGTCCGTCGATGACGACCGGCCCGCGCTCCGTCTCGATCACGTCGATCTCGACCGGGTCGCCGCCCGCGACCCGGATGGTCTCCCGGTGATGGGCGGCCGGCCGCCACCCCTCGGGCCCCAGCGCCTCGATGCCGTCATCCGATGTACGCAGTTGCTCCCGGTAGAGGTCGTGGTAGTCGGACATGGCGTTGGTGATGGCCCAGGCCACGGTCCCGGTGTGGCCGAAGTGCGCGATGCCGGGCACCCCGGGGACAGCGAAGCCGACGACGTCGTACTCCGGGCACGAGAGGTGGATCTGCTGGTAAAACCCTGGGTCCTGGATGAAGCGGTGGGGGTCGCCCGCGATGAGCGCGGCCCCGGACTCGGTGCGGTCGCCCGCGACCATCCAGCCGTTGGAGCCCGAGGTGGCGGGGCCGTCCGCGGCGAACAGTCCGAGGGCCTCGTCGCCGAGTCGGCGTGCGACCTCCTCGCGCCAAAGCTTGGTGGGGAATCCGGCGAAGAGGATGTGGTGGGCGAGCCAGACTCCGAGGGGCGTCCACTTCTGCCAGGTCCCCGGGGCCAGTCCCGTGGCCGCGAACTCCGGCGCGTCGGCCACTCCCCGCTCAAGGCCGGCGTTCACCCCGTCCACGTACGCCGACACCCAGGCCGCCGTCTCCTCCTCCAGCGTTTCGAAGCAGCGCCGGGCCGTGTCGTCGAGCCGGGCCCGGCGGACGAAACGGTCCCAGGGGACGGCGGCCGCCCCGAGGAAGGAGGCCGTGGTGCCCTGCGAGCGATGCCTTTCGGCCTCGATCTGCCAGGCCCGGTCACGCGCCGCGTTCTTCCCCTGGGCGAAGGCCAGTTGCAGCGGATCGGAGGCACGGAGATGCGGAATGCCCCAGGCGTCCCGGTACGTACTGCTCGCCATGATCCTCGCTCCTCGAACTCCTGGTAACCGGGCCGAACCGGCCACCTGACGATCCACCACTCATCAAGTTAGCTTAGGCTAAGCTAACTTCCCTCAATCGGACTCGGCGCACACGCCATCAGGGAGGAGTCCGCCCATGGGCTTGCCGGTCATCAACTCCTATCCCATGCCCGACCGTTCCGCGGTGCCCCCGTCGGGCCCGCCCTGGACGATCGATCCGGCACGGGCCGCGCTGTTGATCCACGACATGCAGAACCACTTCGTCCAGGCCTTCCCGCCGGACTGCTCGCCCGTCGTGGAGCTGCTCGACAACAGCGCCACCCTGCGCGAGCTCGCGGGGACGCTCGGCATGCCGGTGGTGTTCAGCGCCGAGCCGGCCGCCCAACGCCCGGGCCAGCGAGGGCTGATGACCGACATCTGGGGCCCGGGCATCGGTCAGGAGCCCGGCGACGACGCGGCGATCGTCGCGGAACTCACGCCCAGGGTGGGAGAACACGTGTTGGTGAACGTCCGCCACAACGCCTTCCTCCGCAGCCATCTGGGCCGGCTGCTGCGCTCCGAGGGGCGCGACCAGCTGATCCTCTGCGGGGTACGGGCGCATCTCGGCATATTGCTGACGGCCGCGGACGCTTTCATGAACGACATCCAGCCGTTCGTCGTGGCCGACGCGGTGGCCGACTTCTCCGCCGAGGACCACTCCATGGCACTGCGGTGGATCGGACGCACCAGCGTGGTGTGCACCACCGACCAGCTGATCCGCCAACTCCTGCACGGCAGGGCGGCACAGAGCATGTGATGCCTTCGCCGCCCTCGCCCTCGCCCTCGCCGACGCGGGTCGTTCACGAGCAGGGGCGACCCGGGTAGTCGTCGCTCTCCGGTACGCCCGCCTCGCGCATCCTGCGCACGACCTCCTGCCGGACACGCTCGTCGTCGATGTCCACAAGGCCGTTGGCGTCCCGGTCGAACACCAGGATGTCGTCGGCGGTGTCCCAGAGCACCCACCGGTGCGGGTAGGGCGAGCCCTGCCACAGGTGTGCGTACCGGGTGTTGTCGTTGTCCGTCCGCGTGCTCACGACGCGGCCTCCTCGGTCTCACGGCCGTCGACGAACGTCGCGACCACCTCGATGTCGCCGATGCGCGAGACGTCGACCCTCCTCGGGTCGTCGCCCAGGACGACCAGGTCGGCGCGTTTCCCCGGGGTCAGACTCCCCGCGCTGTCCTCCCAGTGGCAGGCGAAGGCGCCGGCCACGGTGTACGCGCGCAGAGCCTCGTCGACCGTGATGCCCTCGTCCGGGCCTATGACCTGACCCGACTCGGACGCGCGCTCGACCATGAACTGCACGGCCCTGAGCGGCGATCCGTCCGCGACGGGCCGGTCCGAGCTGCCCACGAGCGTGATCCCGTGCTCCAGGAATCCCCTCCCCCGGTACAGCCAGTGCGCCCGCGCCTCCCCCATGATCGTCGCGTAGTCGTCGCCGAAATAGCGCAGGAAGTTCGGCTGGATCACGGCCGTCACGCCCAGCCGCGCGAAGCGCTCCAGCTGGTCGGGCCGGATCAGGCCCGCGTGCTCGATGCGGTGCCGGGCGCCCGGGCGCGGCCGTATTCGCTGCGCCCGCTCCAGGGCGTCCAGGGCGACATCGGCCGCCCGGTCGCCGATGGCGTGCACGGCGAGCTGCCAGCCCGCGAGATGGCCGTCGACGATGGTGTCCGCGAGGGTCTCGGGGTCGTCCTGCAACTGACCCGTGTGGTCGAGCCCTTGGTACGGGCCGGTCAGCGCGGCGGTACGGGCCATCATGCCGCCGTCGGTGTAGATCTTCAGCGCGCCCACGGAGAGCCGGTCGTCACCGAACCCGGTGCGCAGACCGAGGTCGAGGGCGCGGGGAATACCGTCGTCCTCGTGCGCGGTGACGGGGCGCAGCCGGTCCGCGGACACCATGAGCTGCACCCTGAGCGGCAACTTGCCCTGCTCCTCGGCGAGTTGATAGGCGCCGAGCTCGACCGGGCTGTGGCCGAACAGCACGCCGCCGATGCCGGCCTCCGCGCAGGCCGTCACTCCCTCGGCCAGACAGGTCCGGGCGGCCAGCCCGATCGCGTCGGCCAACTCCTGCTGGGAGTACGGCAGTCGAAGCGCCCGCGCGGCTCCCATGGCACCCTCGGCCAGGAAGCCCTCCTCGTGCGGGAGTTCGGCGGGCAGCAGGTCCAGGACAGCCGTGTTGACCATGCAGCCGTGTCCGGAGTCGTGCATCATGAAGACTTTTCGCCCGGCGCTGACCTTGTCCAGTTCGGCGGCGGTCAGATGGCGTCCGAGGCCGCGCTGGTCGTACCCCGCGAGGTCCGCCCAGCCCCCTTCCGGCGTACGAGCCACCGCCTCCGCCACGGCGGCGAGCACGTCCTCGACCGACGTGCACGGCGCCACGCTCGGCGTGCCCGCCTTGAAACCGGTCCAGGCCAGGTGCACATGGCTGTCGATGAACCCGGGCAGCACGGTGGCGCCCTGAAGGTCGATCACCTCGCGGGCCGGCAGGGAGGTCACGGCTTCGTCCAGGCCCACGATCCGGCCCCGCCAGATGCCCAGGTCGTGGGCCACGGGGTGGTCCGGATCCATGGTGAGGAAGCGGGCGTTCGTCAGTCTCGTACAGAGCATCAGCGGTGTTCCCCCGGAGTGGTCGGCAGGGTCACACGTCCATGGACGCCGCGAGGGACCGGGGGCGCAGATCGGTCCAGTTGGCCTCGATGAAGTCCAGGCACGCCTCCCGGGTGTTCTCGTCGAAGGCGACCGTCCACCCCCCGGGCACCTCGGCGAAGGACGGCCAGAGTGAGTGCTGGCCCTCGTCGTTCACCAGAACCAGGAAGCGGCCTTCGGTGTCGTCGAAGGGGTTGGTGCTCATGTATCGGTGGCCCTTTCAGGAAGCGCATCGGGGATGGAGCCGGGGTGGAATCGGGGATGGAGAGGAATGCCATGATTAGGTTAGGCTCGCCTAATTAGAAGCGAGCTTAGCCTTTGCTCCTTCCCTCTCACAAGGAGACGTTCATGCGCCTGGCGATCGAAGGGGTCCGGCCGTGACCGATGCCGTTCCCGGCCTCGCGGCCGACAGGGAGAACGCCTTCGTCGCGTTCGGACTCCCCGGCGGACCAGGCACCGACGAGTTCTGGGCGGCGGCGGGGACACCCGCGTCCGTACCTGCCGACGGCGGCGGTTGGGTGACCTTGTTCCTGTGGCGCGGCTCTCCGGCAAGCATCGAGTTCGAGAGCTGGTCGGAGCCGGTACCCCTGCGCCGGTGGGGCGACACGGACTGCTGGTACGCGGAGGTGCCCATGCCCGAGCGGCTGCGGGTGACCTACCGGTTCCTCGCGGGCGACGAGGCGCACGCCGACCCGTTCAACCCGGTCGGTGCGGGCGGCGACCGGTCCATCGCCGCGACCCCGGACGCCCCGGCCCAGCCGCACTGGCCCGTCATCGGCGCCGATGTCGTACTGCCCCTCCCGCTCACCCGGCTCCGCTGGACCAGTGAACGGCTCGGCGGGCGGCGCACCGTACGGGTCCATCCAGTGGGCGGCGGCGGACCGGTGGTCCTGCTGCTCGACGGGGACGACTGGCTGTACCTGCACCCGGCCATGACCGCGTTCGACTCGGCCGTCGCCAGTGGTGAGATGCCCCCCGTCACCCTCGTCTTCCTTCCGAGCAAGGACAGGGCGGCCGAGTTCGCGTGCAGGCGGGAGCTCTGGGAGGCGATCCGGGACGAACTGCTGCCGCTGGTGGCGGAGTCCGACGTCCCCTCCGACCCGGACCGGCTGGTGGTCGCCGGGCAGAGCCTCGGGGGGCTGAGCGCGCTGTACGCGGCGTTGGAGTTCCCGGAGCTGGTGTCGCGTGTCGCCTGCCAGTCGGGGTCGTTCTGGTGGACGCCCGATGCGATGGGTTTGGCCGACCCGTTCGGCGGGCCGCTCGGTGGGTCCATCGCTGCCCTGTTGCGGGGCCGGGGGCCCGCCGGACTGGCCGGGCTGCGGGTTGCGTTCGATGTGGGGGAACACGAGACGCGGATGTTGCCGCACTGTGAGTTGGTTGAGGCGCTGGCCTCGGAAGCTGGGGCGGCTGTGCGGGTTTCGCGGTCGGCCGCCGGCCATGACCGGGCGGGGTGGCGGGAAGCCCTGTTGAGGGATGTGGCCTGGGCCCTCGCGTAGGCGCTCCGCGGGGCACGGTTGCTGTCTGCGGGTCCGGTGGGGGCTGGTCGCGCAGTTCCCCGCGCCCCTGAAGGCAAAGGACTGCGCCGTTCCCCGCGCCCCTTGGAAGCCGCAGGTCTGTCAGAGAGTTACCGGGCCACCGCCGAGCAGTAGGTCGCGTCCTTGGCGAGGAGGTTGCGGTGGGTGTCTTCTGCTGTGATGACGCCGTCGTCCAGGACGAGGACTCGGTCGGCGGCGTCCAGGAGGGCCGGACTGCTGGTGAGGACGACGGTGGTGCGGCCCCGGCGCAGTTTCGCGATGTTGCGGGCGATGAGCTGTTCGGTGACCGCGTCGACGGCCGTCGTCGGGTCGTGCAGGACGAGGACGTCCGTGTCGGCGGCCAACGCGCGGGCCAGGGACAGCCGTTGGCGCTGTCCTCCTGAGAGGTTCGCGCCGCGGTCGCGGACGCCGTGGTCGAGGCCTTCGCGGTGCAGGGCGACGACATCGGTCAGCAGGGACGCCTCGACGGCCTCGGTGACCGTCCGGCTGGTGCCGGACGGGTCGATGTTCGTGCGGAGGGTGCCCGCGAAGATCTCCCCGTCGTAGGGGTTCACCAGCATGTGCTCGCGCACCGCGTCGACCGACAGGTCCGCGAGCTCCTGCCCGCCCACCCGCACGGCTCCCTCGTACGCCTCGGGCGGGACGTTCACGGCCAGGACCGACGCGAGGTCGGCCGCCGAACGGGGCTGGTAGACGGCGATCGCCACGAACTCGCCGGCCGGCACCTGGAACTTCACGTCGCGCAGGGTCCCGTACCGGACACAGTCGATCTCCAGGGATCCGCCCTCGGACGGGCGCTCCGGGCCCGGTGTCGTCACCGGCGGCGCGGTCAGGACCAGCGCCATCCGCTCGGCCGACGCGCGGGCGATCATCACGTACTTCGGCATCTCCGAGAACAGTTTGAGGGGTTCCATGATGAACTGCGCCAGGCCCACGGCCATGACGAGTTCACCGATGGTGATCTCGCCGCCGAACGCCAGCCAGCCCGCCGTCAGGGTCACGGCGGCGGCGAGGACCGCGTTGAGGGCCAGGGCGGTGCCCGCGTAGACGCCGTTCACCTTGGCGACGGTGATCGCCTGGTGCTTCGCCTCGGTGCTCACCTTCCGGTAGGACCGGAACGCCGCGTGGTTGCCGCCGAAGCCGTGCAGCGGACGGAGGCCGATGATCAGGTCGGCGACCTTCGCCCCGGCCCGCGCGACCCGGGCCTGCTGTTCCTGGGTACTGGCGCCGATCCGCTTGGACATCACGCTCAGGACGGACAGGATCGCGACGGTGCCCACGATCACCAGCAGACCGAGCCGGATGTCGGCCAGGCCCAGCGCGACCGCCGCGACCACCACCGCGACCAGCGAGCTGATCAGCAGCGGCACCACCTCGATGATGTCGGCGGTCTGGTCGGCGTCCTCGGTGGCGATGGTCAGGATCTCGCCGGACTTGAGGTCGACGTCCCTGGCCACCGGCTGGAGTCCGCAGGCCGCGACCCGCACCCTCCAGCGGTGTGCCTCGGTCGTGTTGGCCTTCTGCAGGACGCGCATCCCGAACCGCCACGACAGCGACACGGTCGTGATGATCACGGCCAGCGCGCCGATCGACAGGCCGAGCGCGCCGAGGCTCCGGTCGCCCTGCATCGTGTGTTCGACGATCAGACCGAGCGCGATGGGAAAGGCCGTCTCACCCGCCTGGTACAGGCCCATGAGGACGGTGCCCCAGACCATGGCGCCGATGTTGCGACGCAGAGCGGTACGGAGGATGTCGGACCCCGGGCGGGGCCGCTGCGTGTCAGGAGTTGTCATCGAGATGGTGGGCAATCGCTTCCGGGGTTCGCAGGGTGAACAGGTCTCGGATGGTGATCACAGGACCGTACTCCCGGCGGAGCAGCCCGATCAGCCGTACCGCCAGCATGGAGTGCCCTCCGAGGGACACGAAGTCGCTCACCGCGCTCACCTCGTCGTCGTCCAGGTCCAGTGCCTCGGCGAAGAACTCGCACACCGTGGTCTCGGTCTCGGTCTCCGGTCCGCGCTCCCCCGCCGTGGTCAGCGCGCCCAGCGGTTTGGCCTCCGGCAGCGCCTTGGTGTCAGCCTTCCCGTTCACCGTCAGCGGGATGCTGTCGACCTCGGCGTAGTGCGTCGGGCGCAGGAAGTCCGGGAGCCCGGCGCCCACTTCGGCGGCGACCGCCGCCAGGTCGGAGCCGTCGAGGACGAGGTAGGCGGCCAGCCGGTACGCCCCGTCGACCTGCGGGTCGGGCTGGGCGACCGCGGCGACGAACCGCACAGCCGGGTGTGCCGCGAACAGGGCCTCGACCTCGCCCAGTTCGACCCGGTGTCCCCGGATCTTGACCTGCTGGTCGGTGCGGCCCAGGTACATCAGATTGCCGTCGGGCCGCCGGACCACCAGGTCCCCGGTGCGGTACATGCGCTCACCGGGTTCGCCGAACGGGCAGGCGACGAAGCGGTGCGCGGTCTGGGCGGGCTGCCCGAGATAGCCGCGCGCGATGCCGATGCCCGACACGTACAGCTCACCGGGAACCCCGTCCGGAAGCGGGCGCAGCCACGGATCCAGTACGTACACGTCGGTGTTGTCGATCGCCACGCCCACCACCGGGTCCTGGCACTCGAAGGTGCCGACGCCGAGGGTGTTGATCGTGTACTCGGTGGGCCCGTACAGGTTGTAGCCGACCGTCCCCTCGGTCCCGGCGAGCCGCTGCCACAGCGTCGGGGTGACGGCCTCGCCGCCCAGCAGCACCAGCGCCGGCCGTCGGGCCGGGTTGTCCAACAGCCCTTCCGCGACGAGCTGTTGTGCGTAGGTCGGGGTCACGTTGATGACGTCGATCCCGAATTCGAGGCAGTACTCGACCAGTCGGGGTGCGTCGCGGCGCAACTCCTCGTCGCAGATGTGCACTTCATGCCCGTCGGCGAGCCACAGCAGCTCCTCCCACGACATGTCGAAGGCGAACGACACGGTGTGCGCGATCCGGAAGACCCGGTGGTCGTGCTCCGCCAACACCGGCTCGAAGATACGGCGCTGATGATTGATCAGCATGTTGGTGAGCCCGGCGTACTCGGTCACCACGCCCTTCGGCTTCCCCGTCGAACCGGAGGTGTAGATCGTGTACGCGGGGTGCCGCAGGCGGTCCGGGTCGTCCGGCGCGAACGTCACGAACGGCTCGGCCTCGGGCAGGGGTCGGTCCAGTTCGATCAGGTCGCCGGTCAGCCGGGGCGAGACGGCGCTCACGGTGAGGATCACGTCCGGGCGGGCGTCCTCGACGATCGCGGCGATCCGCTCGTCCGGGTGGTCCAGTTCCAGCGGCACGTACGCGGCGCCGACGCGCAGCACGGCGAACAGCGCCACGATCGAGTCGAGGGAGCGCGGGATCGCGAGCCCCACGTTCGTCTCCGTGCCGATGCCCCGCTGGGCGAGTACACCCGCCACCGCGCGGCTGCGGTCCCGCAGTTGGGCGAAGGTCATGGTCGAGCCATGGGCGACGAGTGCCACCCGCTCCGGGTCGCGGTCCGCCGCCCGGTCGAACCGGTCGACCACGGTGTCCGTGCCGACGTCGGTACGCTCGCCCGGCTCGGGCTCCGCGCCCAAGCCCCGCAGTGCACCCACCGGTCCGGTCGACCGGGCCAGGTCTTCGAGCACGCGCAGGTAGTCGTCGAGGAGACGGCGGGCGCTGTCGGTGTCGCCGTGGCGGTGCTCCAGCTTGACCGTGAGCCGGTCGCCGGGCGTGACGACCCAGGTGAACGGATAGTGGGTGGAGTCGTCGGCCTTCACCGAGGTGATGCCGTGCCTGGCGTTCATCTCGGCGAACGCGTCCATGTCCAGGAAGTTCTGGAGCACGAACAGGTTGTCGAACAGGGTGTCGTGTCCACTGGCCCGCTGGATCTCGCCGAGGCCGAGGTGCTCATGCTCCATCGCCTCGACCCTGGCCGTCTGCACGGCCGACAGGTACTCGCGGACCGTGTCGTCCGGCCGTGCCCGCGTCCACATGGGCACGGTGTTGAGGAGCACGCCGACGATGTCGGACAGCCCCTCGCCCTCCCGGCCGGAGACGGTCACGCCGAACACGGCGTCACTGCGGCCCGTGTGGGCGCCGAGCAGGAGGCCGAACGCGCCGGTCAGCACCGAGTTCAGCGTGACACCGTGCGTCCTGGCCGCTTCCCGCAACAGTTCCGACTGCTCCTCGGACATCTGGTGCACGAGCGCTTGCGGCAGGTCGTCCGAGAGGGACGGCGCCGGTCCGGCGAGCAGTGTCGGGCCCGCGAGGCCCGCCAGGTGCTCGGCCCAGAAGCGTTCCGATACGGCGGGGTCCTTGGCGTCGAGCGCCCGGGCGTAGTCCTCGAAGCTCGGCGTGGCCGGAGCCGCGTCCAGTGGCTCGCCCGCGACGACGGCCTGATAGGCGTCGAACAGGTCCCGCAGCATGATCTCGCGGGACCAGCCGTCCCACAGCAGCAGGTGGTAGCTCAGCAGCAGGCCGTCGCGGCCGTCGGGCAGCCGTACCACGGTCAGCCGGATCAGCGGCGGCTCACCCGGGTCGAATCCCGTGTCCCGGTCCCGGGCGCGCAGGGCCTCGACCTCCGCGTCCGTCGCCGACTCGACCGTACGTACGTCGACCCGGCGGCCCGCCTTGAGGACCTGGACCGGGTTTCCGTCGTCGTCGGTGGAGAAGCCGGCGCCCACGACCGGGTGGCGCCCGATCACGTACGCCATGGCCTCGGCCAGCGCGTCGGTGTCCAGCCGCCGGTCGAAGGTGAACCAGCTCTGCGCGACGTAGTGTCCGGCCGAACCCGCCATCTGGGCCTGGAAGAACAGGCCCCGCTGGAGCGGAGTGACCGGCGCCGTGCGCTCGGCCGTCGCGGAGGCGTCCGCGATGTGCTTCAGCGCGCCGAGCCAGTGCTCGGTGATCTCGTCGGATACGCCCTCGGCGAGGATGAACTCCGCGCGCAGGCTCCCGGTGGCCTCGTCGATCCAGGCGTTGACCTCGACGGCGTACGGGCTGCCCTGATCGCCGCCGGTGATGTGCAGCGCCTGGGACTCGCTCCCCCGGCCGAGGTAGTTGAACAGCACCTGCGGGCGGGCGGTGAGGAGCGGGGCCGTCTGCGGGTTGAGGTACCTGAGCCCGCCGTAGGCGACGTGTCCGCACTCGTCCGGCTGGCGTTCGGCGACCTCGCGCGCCGCGGCGACCGGGTCGGTGTGCGCCGTGAGCCGCACGGGCGCGATGGAGGTGAACCAGCCGACCGTACGGGTGTAGTCGTGGTGTTCGAGGGCCGGGACCCGGCCGTGCCGCTCCAGCTCGACCGCCAGGTCGGTGGGTGACGGCTGGACGCGGGTCAGCGCGGTGCGCAGGGCGCCGCACAGCAGCTCGGTGAGACCGACGCCGAGTGCGGCGGGCGCGGTACGGGTCACGCGGTCGCTCACGTCGGGCGCGAGTACGACCGTGATCTCGCGCAATCTGTCGACCGCGGGCAGCAGTTCGGGCGCCCGGAGCGTGGTGACCCAGTGCCCGAGGTCGTCGATCGCCGAGGTGGCCTGAAGCGTCAGTGCTTCGGCGTACTCGGCGTAGGACGTGGTCGGCGGTGCCAGGGGCGCACCGCTCAGGGCGGCGGCCAGGTCGTCGAGGACGATCAGCCAGGACACCGAGTCGATTGCGAGGTGGTGCACGGTGACGACCAGGGTCCGGCTCGCCGCCAGCCACGTGAACGCGATGACGTCCCCGGACTCGGGGTCGAGCCGTCCGGCGGCTTCGTTCGCCGCGGTCGTCGCGTCGGTCGCGTCCGTCTCCACGACGGTGACCCCGCGGGCGGGTTCGGTGCGCAGTGCCCACACCCCGTGCCCGGCGCGCAGCCGCAGGCGGAGGGCCGGGTGAGCCTCGACGACGGCGTTCGCGGCGCGCTCGACATCGGCGAAACCGGTGCCCTCGGGGGCGACGAGCATCCTCGCCTGGGCGAACCGGGCGAGCGATCCGCCCAGTTCGCGCTGGCGCAGGATGATCGGCGTCGGCGTCAGCGGGCCGTCCTCGCGGCGGGCGGGTGCCGGGTCCGTCGCCGTGGCCTGCGGTGTGCGCGTACCCACGTGCTCGGCGAGCGCGCGCGGTGTCCTGAACAGGAACACGTCCCGTGGCGCGATCGGCAGGCCGAGCGCCCTGGCCCGGTTGATCACGGTGATGGCGACGATGCTGTCGCCTCCGGCCATGAAGAAGTCGGTGTCGGCGTCCACGGTGCCTGTTGCGGAGCCGGGCAGGGCTTCCGCGAAGATGCCGACCAGCTCGGCGAGCGTGGAATCACTGACGTGCCCCGTAAGGGGCGCGGGGAACTGCGCGCCCAGCCACGACGCACCCGCAGCCGAAGACCCTCCTGCTGCGGCACTCCCCGCGGAGCGTTCGGCCCGGTCCGCCAGGGCCTGCCGGTCCAACTTGCCGTTGACCGTCAACGGCAAGGCGTCGACCGACAGCACCTGCCCCGGCACCATGTGCACGGGCAGCTTCGTGGACAGGAGGCCGGTGAGGTCGCCGGGCAGTGACCCCACCACGTGCGCGACCAGGTGGTCGCCGCTGTCCGCCACGGTGACGGCCACGTCGATCACGCCGTCGAGTTCCCTGATCGCGGACTCGACCTCGCCCAACTCGATCCGGAACCCCTTGAGTTGGACCTGGTCGTCGGCACGCCCTGCGAACTCCAGCTCGCCGTCGAGCGTGCGGCGGGCGAGGTCGCCCGTGTGGTACATCCGGGAGCCGTCGTCCGCGAAGGGGTTCGCCACGAACCGGCCCGCGGTGAGCCCCGGCCTGCCCAGATAGCCGAGGGACACCTGGTCGCCGGCGACGTAGATGGCGCCGACCCGGCCCGGCGGCACCGGCCGGAGCCGGTCGTCGAGCAGGTAGGTGGCCAGGCCGGGAATCGGACCACCGATCGGGCTGACGTCGTCGCCGAGTCCGAAGTCCTCGTCGGTCAGCACCCGGTGGGTGACGTGGACGGTGGTCTCGGTGATGCCGTACATGTTGACCAGCTCGGGCGAACCGGTGCCGTGCCGCTCGACCCAGCCGCGCAGCCGCCCGAGATCCAGCGCCTCGCCGCCGAAGATGATCCGGCGCAGTGCGGTGACGGGCTCACCGGCATGCCGGTCGGCCTCGATGAACTGGTAGAACGCCGACGGGGTCTGGTTGAGCACGGTGACTCCGCGCTCGCGGACCAGCCGCTGGAAGTCGACCGGGGAGCGGGTCAGCCCGTACTCCGGGACAAGGAGCTCACCGCCATGGGCCAACGCCCCCCACAGCTCCCAGACCGCGAAGTCGAAGGAGAAGGAGTGGAACTGGACCCACACGTCGGACGGACCGAAGTCCATGTCGGGCCGGGTGTTCGCGAGGAGCGTCACCACGCTGGAGTGCGGGACGACGACACCCTTGGGCCGACCGGTCGACCCGGACGTGTAGATGACGTACGCCGGGTCGCGCCAACTGACCGCCGGAACGGCCTCGTTGAGACCCTCCGCCTGCCCATCCCCCTGTCCCTGCGGCAGCTCGTCCCCCTGTACGAGCACGCGGGCCGGCACGCCCGCCCGGGCCAGCAGTTGGGTGAAGCGTTCCCGCTGCTCGCGGTCCACGAGAACGACCTGCGGAGCGGAGTCGGCGAGGATGTACTCCAGTCGCTCGTCCGGGTACGCCAGGTCCAGCGGCACATACGCACCGCCGGCGCCGACGATCGCGACCAGGGCGACGACCTGTTCGAGGGAACGCGGGACGGCGACGGCGACCCGTTTGCCCGGGGCGACCCCGGACGCACGCAGCACCGAGGCCAACTCGTCCTTCGCGTCCGACAGTTCGCCGTACGTAAGTGACCTGGTTCCGCCGTCGAGAGCGCACTGGGTGACGGCGGTGGCGGCCGGGTCCCGCTGCGCGGCGGCGTCGAACAGTCCGCCCAGGGTGGTCGGAGTGATGCGCGCGGGACGTCGGCCGTCCTCGGGCGCCAGGTTCTCGACCAGGGCGTCGGGCCGGGTGAGCAGGTCGGTGAGGGTCCGGGTGAACGTACGCAGGATCGCCTGGGCGCTCGCCTCCCGCAGGAGTTCGCCGTCGTAGATCAGGTTGAAGCGGGGACGGCCGTCGAGTGCGCGCTCCACCACCAGGGTCAACGGGTAGTGCGGGGCGCCCTCGTTCACGATGTCGGTGATGACCAGGTCGTCGTCGGGCCCTCGCAGCGCGTCCACGTCGGTCGCCACGTCGAACACCACCAGGGTGTCGAACAGGGAGCCGGCGCCGGCCTGGCGGCCGATCCTCGCCAGCGAGACATGCTGGTGCGGCAGTACCGCGCTCTGGTGCTCCCGTACCGAGGCGAGCAGGTCGCGCGCCGTGGTGGTCCCGGTCCAACGGGCTCGTACGGGGATCGTGTTGATGAACAGACCCACCATGGTCTCGATGCCGGGCACCTCGGCGTCGCGCCCGGACACCGTGGAGCCGAACACGACGTCCGTGCCGTGCAGGATGCCGCCCAGCGTCACGGCCCAGGCGCTGTGCACGGCCGCGCTCAGCGGCACCCCGGCCGACCGGACGGCCGCGTCGATGTCGTCCGCCGGCTCCACCGCGGTGTCGGCGAACCGGTCGGAGGCGGTGTGCCCCTCGGCGACGAGGGAGGGGCCGGGCAGCTCGGCGAGCTGCTCCTGCCAGACCCGGTCGCTCTCGTCGGCGTCGCGTCCGGCGAGCCAGCGCACGTAGTCGGGGAAGCCGCCGATCGCGTACACGGTCCCCGGCGCGTGGTACTCGGCCAGCAGCGCGCGGAGCATCGGGGGCACCGACCAGCCGTCGGCGATGATGTGGTGCACGGTCTGCACCAGGACGCTGCGGCCGGAGCCCGCGCGAATGAGCGTGTACCGCATGAGCGGTCCTGTGGCCAGGTCGAACCCGGCGCGGCGGTCCCGTTCCGCGTGGTCGCGTATCTCGTCGTCGGTGATGCCGGGGCGGTCCAGCGTGGTGAAGGGGGCCTCCACACCGCTGTCCAGCACGGAGACCACGCGGCCGTCGGTGAGGGCCACGAACCGTGCGGCCAGGTTCGGGTAGAGCGTGAGCAGGCGGGTGGCCGCAGCGGCGAGCCGGTCGGCGTCCACCTCGCCGTCCAGCGTGAGCAGTTGCTGCTCGACGTAGCTGCCCGCGGAGTCGTCGTCGAAGACCGAGTGGAAGTACAGGCCTTCCTGCAACGGGGTCAGCGGCAGGATGTCCCGCAGCTCCGGGCCGTCCAGGGCGTCGACGTCGGCCTGTGTCAGGGGCACCAGGGGGAAGTCGCTGGGGGTGTGGCCGCCCTGGTCGAGCGCGGCCAGTCCGGCCAGGGCCACCCGGAAGTACTCGCCGAGCGTCGTGATGTCCTCGTCGGTGAACATCCCGTCGGGCCAGGAGATGGTGGTGACCAGTTCGTACTCGCCGGTCGAGGCGGCGGGTTCGGCGATCGCGTTGAACTCCAGGGCGCGCGGCAGGCGCATCCTCGGGTCGCGCTTCTCGCCCAACTGGCCGGTGGTGCCCGCGAGTTGCCAGTCACCGGACGAGCCCGCGTCGAAGCGGCCCAGGTAGTTGAACAGCACCTGGGGTGCGGGCGCGTCGAACTCGCTCTGGGCCAGGTAGCGCAGGGCGCCGTAGGAGACGCCGTTGTCCGGCACCCGGGCGAGGTCCTCCTTGACCGCCTTGAGCGCGGCGGCCAGGTACTCGGGTGCGGTGAGGTCGCTCGCCGCGCCGGGGTCCACGGTCACCGGGAACAGCGTGGTGAACCAGCCCACGGTCCGGGACAGTTCGGGTTCGAAGCCGGCGGTGCCCGCCACGAACTGTCCTTCGCGGCCGTGGCCTTCGAGTTCGATGTGAGCGAACGTCTGGTCCTGACCGAGGTCGCGGCGCCGGCGTGCGAGGGTGACGGCGAGTGCGGTCAGCAGTACGTCGTTGACGCCCGCGTGGAATTTCGCGGGGATCTCGCCCAGCAGCGCGGCCGTGACCTCGGGTCCGACGGAGACGGTCCGGAGCCGTTCGCCCGCGACGGTGTCGGCCTCGGACAGCGCACGCCTGCCCACCGGTTCGTCCGCTCCGGGCAGGGGGCGCCGGAAGTAGGCGCTGTCCGCGTCGAAGGCCGCGCGGTCCAGCAACTGCGTCCAGCGCCGGAACGACGTGCCCACCGGGGGCAGGTCGATCGGCGTGCCCGAGGAGAACTGCCGCCACGCCGTGGCCAGGTCCTCCATCAGGACCCGCCAGGACACGCCGTCGATCACCACGTGGTGGGCGACCAGGACGAGTTGGCGTGCCTCGCGGCGCCAGACGGCACGCAGCATCGCGCCGTTCGCCGGGTCCAGTCCGTCGGTGGCGAGGGCGACGCACTCGTCGAGCGGCCGGTCGCTCTCCTGCCACCCCGGGGCTGCCTGGTCCGCCTCCGGTATCTCGAAGCTCCAACGGTCGCCGCGCACCAGCTCGGCGCGCAGCATGTCGTGCCGGCCGACCACGGCGGCGAGGATCTCGTCGAGCGCGTCGGCGGTCAGGTCCGCCGGGGTGTTCAGCACCACCGACTGGACGAAGCCGTCGATCGCGTCCGTGGTCTCGCCGAGCCACTGCACGATGGGCGATCCCACGACGGCGCCGGTCGCGACGTCCCCGTGGTCCACGGTGGAGACGTCCTCACGGCTCGCCACCGCCGCCAGCGCCCCCACCAGGGTGTGGGTGAAGATCTGCCGTGTCGTGACGTAGAGACCCACGTCGCGCAGCGCGCTCAGCAGCGAGATCGCCAGGATGCTGTCGCCGCCGAGCTGGAAGAAGTCCTGGTCGACACCGACCTCGTCGAGCTGCAGCAGCGCCGCGATCGCCGCGCACACCGCGCGCTCGTTCTCGGTGGTGGGCGGGACGATCGAGCCCGTCCCGACGGCGGGTTCCGGCAACGCGTTCCGGTCGAGCTTGCCGTTCGCGGTGAGCGGGAACTCCTTCATCACGACGACATGGGCGGGCACCATGTACTCCACCATGTGCTCGGCGGCCCACGTCCTGACCTCGTCCGCCCCCAGGGTCTCGCTCCCGGCGGCCGGGATCACGTACCCCACGAGGTAGGTGCCGCCCGCCGCGTTCTTCTTCGCGACGACGCAGGTGTGCCGTACGCCGGGGTGTTCGGCGAGACCGACCTCGACGTCCTCGATCTCCAGCCGCATACCGCGGATCTTGATCTGGTTGTCGGCCCGGCCGAGGAAGTCCAGCGATCCGTCCGGGGCGAACCTCGCGAGGTCACCGGTCCGGTACAGCCGGGAGCCGTCCCCGGCGAAGGGGTTCGCCACGAACCGGGACGCCGTCAGGCCGGGCGCGTTGACATAGCCGCGCCCCAGGAGGAACCCGCCCACGTACAGTTCGCCGCCGACTCCGACCGGGACCGGGCGCAGTTCGTCGTCCAGCACGTACAGCTGGGTGTTGGGGTTGGCCTTGCCGATCGACGTCGACAGGCGTTCCGCCGCGCCCCGGTAGATGACGTGCGAGACGCCGATCGTCGTCTCGGCCGGGCCGTAGCCGTGGTACATGGGGATGTCGAGCCGGGTACGGAACCGCTCGTACAGCTCCGGGGTCAGCACCTCGCCGCCGCACCACACGTGCCGCAGACTGTCCAGGTCTCCGGAGTCGCCGGCGATCTCAAGGAGTACGTCCAGCATGGACGACACCAAGTAGGTGAAGGTGACGCGGTGTTCGGCGATGACGCTCAGCAGGTGGTGCGGGTCGCGTTCGCCACCGGGCCGCAGGACCACCAGCCGGCCGCCGCTCACCAGCGGCAGGAAGATCTCGTTGATGGAGATGTCGAAGGACAGCGGCGCCTTGAACAGCGACGCGTCGTCGTGGCCGAAGCCGAGGATCTCGTCGACCTGCCACAACAGGCGCTCGCTGATGGCTTCGTGACGGATCATCGCGCCCTTGGGCCGCCCGGTCGACCCGGATGTGAAGATCACGTACGCCAGGGCGTCGCCGTCGACGGCGATCCCGGTCCCGTCGGTGGGGTGGGAGCCGAACTTCCAGTCGCCGAGGTCGACGGCCACGGCGTCGGGTTCGCCCGGGGCCTGCTCGCCGGAGTCGTTGAGCTGCAGCACGACCCGGGCGTCCTCGATGACGACGGCTCGGCGTGCGGCGGGCCACTGCGGATCGAGCGGGACGAACGCGCATCCGGCCTGGAGGACGCCGAGCAGACCGATCACCATGTCGGCGGAGCGGCCCAGTGAGATGCCGACGACCTGTTCGGCGGTGAGTCCGCGCTCGATCAGGTGGTGGGCCAATTGGCCGGAGAGTTCGGCCGCCTGACGGTATGTCAGGGATCGGTGCTCGTCGACGATGGCAACGGCGTCGGGCCTGGTACGCACCTGCTCGCGGAACATCTCCACCATGGTCGGGCGGACCCGGTCGGCCTCGGTGTCGTTCCACTCGGCCAGGGCCTCGATCCGCGCCGCCACGCCGGACGGGCCGATGGTGCCGATGGGCCGGTCCGGGAAGTCGGCCAGGTCGTCCAGCGCGAGCTGCGCGTCGGACTGCATGGCGCCCGCCGGGACGGCGATACTCCAGCCGTCCCCGTCGGCCTCCCAGCCACCGCTCTCCCAACCGCCGGGCGTGTCCCCGCCGTTGTCGACCCACGCAAGCACGTCGGCGAACAGCGTGCCGGGGGTGAGGTCGATGCCGTCGGGACTCTGCCCCGTCGCCCAGTACGAAAGGCCGATGGCGCACGCCTCGACGATGGTCCGGTCGGAGAAGTCGCCGGTCCGCCTGCGTACGTCGGCAAGGCGCGTGGGAGAAAGCAGTACGAGACGAGCGCTCGGTTCCATCATCGAAGACTCAGCGTCCCTTCCAGGTAATGAAAGTTAGCCTAACCTAAATTAGGTTTACCTAACTGCCTTCGCGCCAGGCCCGCCACAGTCGTGCGTAGCGGCCGCCCAGAGCCACCAACTCCTCGTGAGTCCCCTGCTCAACGACGCGTCCCGCGTCCAGCACGGCGATGCGGTCCGCCGCCATCGCCTGGGTCAGCCGGTGCGCCACGAACAGCGTGGTCCGGCCCGCGCACGCGGCCAGCACGGCCCGCTCCAGCTCGGCGGCGCCCTCGCTGCCCGCCTCCGCGGTCGACTCGTCGAGCACGACCACCGGAGCCCGGCCCAACACGAGGCGGGCCAGGGCGATCTGGGCGACCTTGGTGACGTCCAGGCGCTCGCCGCCCTCGCCGACCAGGGTGTTCAGCCCGTCGGGCAGCGCGTCGACCCATCCGCCGGCGCCGACCGTGCGCAACGCGTCCATCAGCTCGGCGTCGGCCGCCTCCGGCGCGGCCAGCCGCAGGTCGTCGGCGAGCGGACCGGAGAACACATGCGTCTCCTGCGTCAGGATGCTGACCAGGGCCCGCGCCCCGGCCTCGTCCAGACCGGCGAGGTCGGTCGACCCGACGCGCACCGACCCGGCCTGCGGTGTCCCTATGCCGGCGATCAGCGCGGCCAGGGTCGACTTGCCCGCGCCTGTCGCCCCCACCAGCGCGAGCGAACCACCGGCCGGGATCGTCAGTCCGACATCCCTCAGGACCGGTTGCTCGGTGTCGGGATAGCTGAACGTCAGCCCCTCCACCGTCACTTGGTACGACACGGCGTCCGCGGCCGCGACGGCCTCGTCGCCCACCAGCCGGTCCTCCGCGTCCTCCCCCAGCACCCCGACCAGCCGGGTCAGGCTCGCGCCCGACTTCTGCGCCTCGTCGAAGGTGAACATGATGGCGCCCAGCGGGGTGAACAGCCGGTGGAACATCAGCGGGGCCGCCGACACCTCGCCCAGGCTGGCGGCATCGGCCTCCAGCAGGGCGTACCCCACCACGAGGATCAGGACCAGGCCGATGAACTCGGCACGGTTCTCCCTGCCGACGAACCGGCCGAAGAACCGGAACACCTCGATGCCGAGCTCGCGCACCCGCCACGACTCGCTGGTGACCTTCTCGCGGACGGCACCTTCCAGGCGGTACGCGCGGACCGTGTCGATCCCGTTCAGACCACTGATCAACGCCTGAGCGCGGTCGGCCTGGGCCACCCGCTGCTTCCGGTAGAGCGGAGCCGACCGAGGGAGATACCAGCGCAGGGCCAGCGCGTACGCGGGCAGTGCGCCGGCGCCCGCCAGGCCGAGCCGCCAGTCCAGGCCGAACATGCCGACCGTGGCGATGACGACCAGCACTCCCGCCGAGAACACCGTGGGGATGGCCGTCCGGATGCCCTTGGAGATCACGGCGACGTCGTCGCCGACCCGGGACAGCACGTCTCCCCGGCCGACCTGCTCGATCCGTGCGCTGGGCATCCCGAGCACCGCCCGGACGGCCCCTTCACGGAGCCGCGCGAGCAGATCCGCGCCCAGCCGCCCGATCAGGTACGTCGACACCGCGGTGGCCACCGCGCCGAACACCGCGGCGGCCACCATCAACACCCCGACCTGGACCAGGACCGAGCGGGACTCGCCCCCGACCACCCCGTCGACCACCCGGCCGAGAAGGAGCACGGGGAGCACCTGGAGCGCCGCTCCTACCACCGTGCTGAGCACGGTGGAGAGGGTCAGCCATGGCACCTCGCGGCAGTGTGCCGCGACCCAGCGGGTGGCCTCACCCCCGGTCGCCGTACGCAGAGTTGCCGGGGCGACGTGTGTGTCGGTAGTGCTCACACCAGAACCAGATCGGGTCGGGGACGGGATCCGTTGACCATCGACATCTTCAGCCGGCCGCCGACTTCACGAGCTCATCGATCGCGTATGGCATGGACAGCAGGGTGCCCTGGGAGATGGCCGCGCCGATCGCCGGGCCCTCACTGTCCAGCAGGTAGGACACCTTGCCGTTCTTCACGGCGTCCAGGTTGGTGAACAGCTTGAACTTCTTGAGGGCTTCCGTGTCCGCCTTGTCGTTGATGACGAAGACGCGGTCCACGTCGACCAGGTCGATGCGCTCGGGGGACAGTGCGACGGAGAAGCTGCCGTCCGCGACCTTGTCGATCTCGGTCTGGTACTTGAAGCCGATGCCCGTCAGGAGCTGTCCGCGCACGTCGGTGGAGGTGAAGGGGTTGACCGCGTCCTTGTACCAGGACAGCGCGACGGCCTTCTGGTCCGCGAACTCCGGGTGCTCCTTCTTGGCGGTGTCGAGCTGGGCCTGGATGGCCGCCACCATCTTCTCGCCCTCGTCGGCCTTGCCGAGCGCCTTGGCGATCTGGAGGGCGTTGTCCTGCCACGGAGCGCTGAACGGTTCCTTCTCGGCCTTGGTACGGCCCACGGTCGGGGCGATCTGGGAGAGCTTGTCGTAGGCGGCCTTGTCGACCTCGGAGTAGACCGCGATGATCAGGTCCGGCCGAAGGGCCGCGATCTTCTCGTAGTTGGGGCCGGCGTCACCGTTCTTCATGATGACCTCGGGCTTGGCGTCGCCCCACTTGTCCTTCACCCAGGGCCACTGGGTGTTGATGTCGGGGGTCTTGCCCGCCGGGTTCGGGTACTGGTCGACCATGCCGACCGGCTTGATGCCGAACGCCAGGACACTCTGGTCGTCCGTGTAGCCGACGGTGACCACACGCTTGGGGGCCTCCGCGACCTTCGTGGATCCGAACGCGTGCTCCACGGTGACCGGGAACGCGCCGGACTTGGCAGCCGGGGCGCTGTCGTTCGACTCGTCCTTGGAGTCGGAACCACATCCCGCGAGAAGACCGACGCCGAGCGCCGCCGCGGAAACCGTCGCCGCCACCCGCCGCCAGGGCTTCATACGCGTCGTTCGAAGGAGGAACATCCCAGATCCCTTGCTTTAGCGCCATCCGCTGCACCCTGTCTTAGGGCAGGCAAACCTTATCCTGGCGAAGTGAGGTTAGCCTAGCCTAACTTGGCCATCTTTATGCGGATCTAGTCGAGTTGGACGTGAGTGCGGCCGATCGGCACGATGAGCGGCCGGTCGCCGACCGGGTCGTCGATCACCTTGGCGCGCAGTCCGAACGCCTCGTGGAGCAGTTCGGCGGTGATCACGTCACGCGGGTGCCCCTGCGCCAGGATCGCCCCCTCCCTCATCACGACGAGGTTGTCGCTGTAGCGCGTGGCGAGGTTGAGGTCATGCAGCACCATGACGACGGTGCAGCCCGCCTCGTGCAGGTCGTCCACCAGGTCGAGCACGTCGATCGCGTGCGCCAGGTCCAGGTACGTGGTCGGCTCGTCGAGCAGCAGCAGATCGGTGCCCTGGGCCAGGGTCATCGAGATCCAGACGCGCTGGCGCTGTCCGCCGGACAGCGAGTCGACCGGACGGTCTGCGAGGTCGGACACCCCGGTCATGGCCAGCGCGCGCTCCACGACGGCGACGTCGTCCGACGACCACTGCCGCAGCCAACTCTGGTGCGGATGGCGGCCCCTGGCGACCAGGTCGGACACCGTCAGCCCCTCCGGCGCGACCGGCGCCTGCGGCAGCAGGCCGAGCTTCTTGGCCACGTCCCTGGTCCTGAGCTTGACGATGTCGTCGCCGTCGAGGACGACCGTCCCCCTGGTCGGCTTGAGCAGCCGCGACAGGGTCCTCAACAGGGTTGACTTCCCACAGCCGTTGGGGCCGATGACCGTGGTGATCACCCCTGGCGGTATCGCCACGTCGAGCTCGTCGATGACGATCCGGCCGCCGTACCCGACCGTGACGCCCCTGGCCGCCAGCCGCGAGGTGTCAGCGACCTCGGACCCGACCTCGGCGATGTGCTGCGCGGCCACGAATCCCCCTCTGCCTACTTAGGTTTGCCTAACTCTTTGTACCAGTTATCTGAGATTCGCCCGCACCAGGAGATAGACGAGGAAGGGGCCGCCGATCGCGGCGGTGACGACACCGACCGGGAGACTGATGGGCAGTGCCGTGCGCGCCACCAGGTCCGCGCCGATCAGGAGCAGCGCCCCGACCAGTCCCGAGGCCACCATCGGCGGCGTCGGACATCTCGCCAGCCGCATCGCCACCTGCGGCGCCACGAGCGCGACGAAGGGGACCGGACCCGCCGCGCTCACCGCCGCGGCGGCCAGCAGCACCGCGCACAGCAGCAGGACGGCCCGCACCATCGAGTACCGGACGCCGAGGCCGGCGGCGATCTCGTCGCCGAAGTGCATCGGCTTGAACTGGAACGCGACACTCGCCACGACGACCAGGAGGACGAGCGTGCACCAGAGGGCTATGCGGACCTCGCCCCACGACCGGTTGTCCAGCGAACCGACCAGCCACGCCTGGGCCTTGGCCACGTCCCGGATGTCGGCCGTGACCAGCAGCCAGGTCGTGATCGCCTCCATCACCGCGCTCACCGAGATGCCGATGAGGATGAGCCGGAAGCCGTCGACCCCGCGCCGCCATGCCAGGAAGTACACCAGCAGACCCGTGCCGAGCCCGCCGAGGAGCGCCGCCGCGGACAGGCCCACGGAGCTGACGATCGCCGTCGCGGTCCCGCCCGACACCGTCACCAGGAACACCGAGACCGCGCTGGCGCCCCCGGTGACCCCCAGAATGTCCGGGCTGGCCAGCGGATTGCGCGCGATGGACTGCGTGATCGCCCCGGACACCCCGAGCGCGATCCCCACGACGAGCCCGGCCAGGGCACGCGGCATCCGCAGGTCCATGATCACGAACTCGTCGACCCGCTCGCCCCGGCCGAGGATCGTGGCGATCACCCGGGACAGGCCGATGGGGAAGTCCCCCACGCCGATGGACACGCAGAACACCAGGAAGGTCGCCGCCGCCAGCAGCAGCGTGACGAACACGATCAACGGCCGCCATACGAACGAGACCTGGCCGAGCCGCACACCCGGCGCCACCGAAGGCTTCACGTCTGTCCCGTTCATGCGTTCTTGAACTTTCCGCGCCACACCAGGACCGCGAAGAACGGAGCGCCCAGGAGGGCGACGAGGACACCCGCGTCCAACTCGCCAGGCCGCACCACCAGTCGCCCCACGATGTCGCAGACCAGCAGGACGATGGCGCCGAGCAGACCCGCGTACGGCACGAGCCAGCGGTAGTCCGGACCGGTCATGTACCGGGCCACGTGGGCCACCATGAGCCCGAGGAACGCGATGGGGCCGCATGCCGCGGTCGCCGCGCCCGCGAGCAGGGTGATGGCGAGGATGCCGACGGTCCGGCTCAGCGCGATGTTCACTCCGAGGCCCCGCGCCACGTCGTCGCCCAGGTTGAGCAGGTTGAGGGACGGCAGCACGGCCAGGGCCAGCACCAGCCCGACCACGATGAACGCGGTCACCGGCCAGATGACGTCGAATCCGACGCCGGCCACGGATCCCGCGTTCCAGAACCGCAGCGCGTTCAGCGACGCCAGGTCCGTCAGCGCGACCGCGGTGGTCATCGCCGCGAGGAACACCGTGATCCCCTGCCCGGCCAGCGCGAGCGTCAACGGATTACCGGCGCCCCGGCCGATGCTCGCGAGGCCGAACACGACGACGCCGGCGACCGCCGCTCCCAGGAAGGCGAACCAGACGTACTGGAACGGGTTGGAGAACCCGAACACGGCGATCACCGACACCACGGCGAACGAGGCGCCGGCGTTCACGCCCAGCAGGCCCGTGTCCGCGATCGGGTTGCGCGTGTACCCCTGGATCAGCGCCCCGCCGACCCCGAGCGCGATGCCCGCCACGATCGCGAGCACCGTCCGGGGCACCCGCACGGTCCGCACGATGAGCCTGATCTCGGTGAGCCGCTGGTCGGAGTCCGGTGCCGCGAACAGCCCGTGCCACACCTCGGCGGGGCTCAACGAGCGCGCACCGACAGCCAACGACACCACCCCCGCGGCCACGAGGACCACCACCAGCGTGCCCAAACCCACCACCCGCCGCCGACGGGCGTCTGTGCCCCTGGGCGCGGGGCGCTCAACCGCAGTCGTGCCCATGGCGAAGTACGTTATCCCTATTGATCCACCGGAGAAGCATGGCCATGGCCTTTCAGGCGGCGACCGTCCAGGCCTCGTCCGAGGGGGACGTGACGCCCCGGGCGAGGAGCGAGTCCAGGATCTCCCCGACCCTGGTCGCGGTGTTGGACAGCAGGGACGACGTGATGCCGTGCGTGTGCTCCGTACCGCCCTGGAGGTAGATCCCGCAGCGCAGTTCGGGGTCCGTCACGATGCGGTAGTCGCGCTCGACGCGGACGCGGCCCTCGCCGTCACGCAGGCAGTGGTCCGCGACCTCGCCGAGGAGTCCGAGGGGGTCGGCGGGGCTGTAGCCGGTGGCGAAGACCACGACGTCCGCGTCCAGGACGGTCTCCTCGCCGGTGACGAGGGACGTCACGGTGGCACGGGCCGTGCCCGCGGTCTCCTCGACGTCGGTCAGCCGGGACACGTTGAGGAAGCGCAGCCGCTCGGTGCCGAGGACCTTCTCCTGGTACGTCTGCCGGTACAGGTCCTCGATCAGGTCGATGTCCACCACGGAGTAGTTGGTGTTGCCGTGGTAGTCCATCAGGCGGCGCTTGACGTTCTCGGGCGCGGCGAAGTACTCGTCGACGGCCGCGGGATCGAAGATCCGGTTGGCGAAGCTGCTGTCGTCGGCGGGGCTGTAGCCGTAGCGGGAGAAGACCGCGCAGACCTCGGCCCCGGGGAAGCGGCGGTGCAGGTAGGCGACGTTCTCGGCAGCGCTCTGACCGGCGCCCACGACGATGAACCGGGAGGGCGAGGTGCCCTCCAACCGGTCGACCTTCGCCAGCAGTTCGGAGTTGTGCCAGACCCGGTCGCCCGTCTCGACGCCCTCCGGCATGAGGGGACGCATCCCGGTGCCGAGGACAAGGTTGCGGGCCCGGTGGACCGCGAGGCCCTCCGCCGACCGGACCGTCACCTCCAGGTGATCCACGACTCCGTCACGGACGACGGGCGCGACGCCGACGACCTCGTGGCCGTAGGAGACCGTGTCCTCGACCTGGGCCGCGGCCCATTCCAGGTAGTCGTGGAACTCGACCCGCAGCGGGAAGAGGTTCTTGTGGTTGATGAAGTCGATCAGCCGGCCCTTGCTCTTCAGGTAGCAGAGGAAGCTGAACTCGCTGGCCGGGTTCCGGAGCGTCACCAGGTCCTTGAGGAAGGACACCTGCATGGTCGCGTCGTCGATCAGCATGCCCCGGTGCCAGCCGAAGCACGGCTGCTGCTCGAAGAAGTGAGCGGTGATCGCCTCCTGCTCGCCGGCTCGTGCGTTGTGCTCGCCGAGTGCGATCGCCATGGCCACATTGGACGGTCCGAAACCGATGCCAATGAGGTCGTGGACCAGTGGTGCGTCATCAGGAAGAACCTGTGACATGTCACTCCCATCGTGCGGGGCAGTCGCCTGTCAGGCGTGGGGAAAGTACGAGGTGAGAAAGGCGGGCATGCCAGCGGCCGAGCTCGCCGGGAATTTAGGTTAGCCTAAGCTAATCCCATAAAGCTGTCGACCGGACGAACCGGGCAATGAGGCGCCGGCACCCGCCAACTGGGGCACTGCGCACCCCCGTTGCATACTAAGGTAAGCCTTGCTTTACTGACCCCGGTCCATCCCCTGCCTTCGAGGAGGAACCCCATGCGGGTCGTCATGTTCGGTTACCAGACCTGGGGGCACCGCACCCTGCAAGCCCTTCTGGACTCCGAACACGACGTGGTGCTGGTCGTGACCCACCCCAAGAGCGAGCACGCGTACGAGAAGATCTGGAGCGACTCCGTCGCCGACCTCGCCGAGGAGCACGGCGTCCCTGTGCTGATCCGCAACCGCCCCGACGACGACGAGCTGTTCGAGCGCCTGAAGGCGGCCGACCCGGACATCCTCGTGGCGAACAACTGGCGGACCTGGATCCCCCCGCGCATCTTCGACCTGCCGCGCCACGGCACGCTGAACGTCCACGACTCGCTGCTGCCGAAGTACGCCGGCTTCTCCCCGCTGATCTGGGCCCTGATCAACGGCGAGACCGAAGTGGGCGTCACCGCGCACATGATGAACGACGAGCTCGACGCGGGCGACATCGTCCGTCAGGAGGCGGTGCCGGTCGGACCGACGGACACCGCCACCGACCTCTTCCACAAGACGGTCGACCTCATCGCCCCGGTCACCGTCGGCGCGCTCGACCTCATCGCCGCCGGGCAGACGGAGTTCACCAAGCAGGACCGGTCCCAGGCCAGCTTCTTCCACAAGCGGGCCGCCGAGGACATCCGCATCGACTGGGCCTGGCCGGCCGAGGACCTGGAGCGCCTGGTCCGCGCCCAGTCCGAGCCGTACCCCAGCGCCTTCACCTTCCACAAGGGCAAGCGACTCGAGGTCCTCGCCGCCGTGGTGTCCCAGGGCCGCTACGGCGGTACGCCCGGCCGCATCTTCTACCGCGAGGGCGAGGGCGTGGTGATCGTCGCCGGAGCCGACGCCCGCACCGGCCGCAACCACGGCCTGGCCATCACCCGGGTACGGACCGAGGACGGCCGCGAGCTGCCCGCGACCCAGTACTTCACCTCCATGGGCGGCTATCTCACCACCCGCCCCTGATACCCCGGCCCCAGCACGGTCCCGTGGGCCGGCCGGACGCCACCGCCGTGCGGAACTTCCCGTCTCCGCACGGCGGGGGCGCTCCCTCTACGATTCGGGCCTGCCGCACCCAAGGGAGCCGGCCGTTGGAGACCGCAAGGTGACAGGCAAGAGGGTGCGCCCTGCCCTTCTCGTGGCGCTGCTGGGTGTCGTCCTGGCCGTCCTCTGTCTGCTGTCGCTGGCGCTCGGCGCGGCCAACGTCCCGCCGGACCAGGTGATCCGGGCCCTGTTCGGCGACGCTCCGAGCCGTTTCGTGGACAACATCGTCTGGACCGCGCGCGTACCGCGTACCGCCCTCGCGCTGGCGGCGGGCGCCGCCCTCGGGCTGGCCGGCGCGCTGATGCAGGCCCTGACCCGCAACCCGCTCGCCGACCCCGGGGTGCTCGGGGTCAGCGCCGGTGCCTCCTTCGCCATCGTGCTGGCCGTCGGAGTGCTCGGGATCAACTCCCTGTACGGGTATGTGTGGTTCGCGTTCGCCGGAGCACTGATCGCCACGGTGGCCGTCTATCTGCTGGGCGGTCTCGGGCGGTCCGGGATGACCCCGGTGAAACTGGCGCTCGCGGGAATCGCCGTCACCTCGATGCTGTGGTCGTTCACCCAGGCCATCGTGCTCACCGACGCGGACGCGCTCAACAAGTTCCGCTTCTGGTCCGCGGGTTCGCTCGCGGACGCGGACAGCGGCATGGTGTGGCGGGTGCTGCCCTTCCTCGTCATCGGCGCGGTGCTGGCGCTGGCCTGCGCTCCGGCCCTCAACAGCCTGGCCCTCGGCGACGACGTCGCGGCCTCGCTCGGCCGGCGCCTCGGCCTGGTCCGCCTCGCGGGCGTCGCCGCGGTCACCCTGCTGACGGGGGCCTCGGTCGCGGTCATCGGCCCGGTCGTCTTCATCGGCCTGGTGGTCCCCCATGTCGCGCGTGCACTGGCCCAGTCGGCGGGCATCGGCCCCGACCAGCGCTGGCTGCTGCCGCTGTCCGCGGTGCTCGCCCCCAGCCTGCTGCTCACCGCCGACATCCTCGGACGCCTGGTGGCACGGCCCACCGAGATCCAGGCAGGCGTGCTGGTCGCCTTCATCGGCGGCCCGTTCTTCATCGCCATGGTCCGCAGACGCAATCTGGCGGAGGTGTGAACGTGCCGAACCCGAAGTCCGCGCTCAACTCCCGCCCGGTTCCGGACGGTTCGCCCGGCGGCCCCCGCTTCCGCACCTACCGGCTGGCCCTGCCGCCCGTCTCCGGCGTCTTCCGCCCCCGCCTGGTGACCCTGTGCGCGGTGCTCGCCGCCGCCACCTTCCTGCTGTTCTGCTGGGGCCTGACGACCGGCGACTATCCGATCGGCTTCACCGAGGTAGTACGGGCCCTGGTGGGCTCCGGCGACCCCGGAACAGTCCTCGTGGTGCGGGAACTGCGGCTGCCGCGCGCCCTGGTCGGGCTGCTGGCGGGCATCGCCTTCGGTGTCTCCGGCGCGCTGTTCCAGACCATGACCCGCAATCCGCTGGCCAGCCCCGACATGATCGGCCTCACCCAGGGCGCGGGCACCGCCGTGGTCGCGGGCATCGTGCTCGGCTGGGACGGCGGCCTCGGCACCCAGGCCCTCGGCCTGCTCGGCGCCCTGGCCTCGGCCCTCGTCGTGTACGTGCTGTCCTGGCGGCGCGGCACCACCGGATACCGCATCGTCCTGGTCGGCATCGGCGTGGCCTGGATCTGTACGAGCGCCACGGACTACCTGGTGGCCAAGGGCGGACGCTTCCAGGCACAGGCCGCCCTCGGCTGGCTGGTCGGCAACCTCAACGGCCGTACGGGGGACCAGGTCGGCCCGCTCACCGTGGCGCTGGCTGTGCTGCTGCCGACGGCACTGCTGCTCGGCCGGCTGCTGCGCACCCTCCAGCTCGGCGACGACGTGGCCACCGGCCTCGGTACGCGCGTACAGCCCGTCCGCCTCGCCATCCTGCTCGCCGGTGTCGGACTGATCGCGTTCGCCACCGCCTCCACCGGTCCCGTCGCGTTCGTGGCGCTCGCCGCTCCGCAGATCGCCCAACGGCTGGCCCGTACGGCCTGGCCACCGACCGTCGCCTCGGGACTGACCGGGGCGCTGGTGGTCCTCGGCGGCGACCTCATCGCCCGTACGCTCGTCCCCGGCACGGAGCTGCCGGTCGGAATCGTCACCGGAGTGCTCGGCGCACCGGTCCTGCTCTGGCTGCTCGCCCGCGCCAACCGCGCGGGTTCAGGAGGTTGAACCCATGTCGGCTGATCCCATGTCGGCTGATGCCACGTCGGCTGATCCCCGGTCGACCGACCGCGTGCCGCCCCCCGACCCGGACCTGCGCGCGAGCGGTCTGCGGCTGGCCTACGACAGCCGGATCGTCGTGGACGGGCTCGACCTGGCCGTACCGCCGGGCCGGATCACGGCCATCGTCGGCGCCAACGCGTGCGGCAAGTCCACCCTGTTGCGCGCCCTCGCCCGGCTGCTGGCGCCCAAGGAAGGAGCCGTCCATCTCGACGGCCGGGCCATCCGGTCGATACCGAGCAGGGAGCTGGCCCAGCGCCTCGGCATCCTGCCGCAGAGTCCGCTCGCGCCGGAGGGGCTGACGGTCATCGACCTGGTCAACCGCGGGCGTTCACCGCATCAGACCTGGTGGCGGCAGTGGTCGAAGGCCGATGAGCAGGCCGTGCGCGAGGCCCTGGACGCCACGGGCATGACGGACCTCGCGGACCGGCCTGTGGACGAGTTGTCCGGCGGCCAGCGCCAACGCGCCTGGATCGCCATGGCGGTCGCCCAGGGCACCCCCGTACTGCTGCTGGACGAGCCGACGACGTATCTGGACCTGGCCCATCAGATCGACGTCCTGGACCTCATCACCGACCTCAACCGGCGCGAGAGCCGCACGGTCGTCATGGTGCTCCACGACCTCAACCAGGCCTGCCGGTACGCCGATCACGTCGTCGCGATGAAGTCCGGGCGGATCGTCGCCGAAGGAAGCCCCGTGGAGGTCATCACCGCCGCCACGGTCGAGGACGTCTTCGACCTGACCTGCCAGATCACGACGGACCCGGTCAGCGGCACCCCGCTGGTGATCCCGATAGGCCGTCACCATGGGGCCCGCGCCCGTTAGGGGCGCGGGGCTGCGTCGATCTGCGGCTCCGCCGCGGGGCGCGGCCGGTCCCCACACACCCGCGGCCGAACAGCCCTGCTCCCAGCGGAGCGTCACCGCACGATCGTCGTCCCCGTTCCGACGACATCCGCCAGCCCGTCGAGCAATGCGTGCGGCGCGCGCCCGTCGAGCACCCGGGCCGCTCCCACCCCACCCCTGACGGCCCTCAGACAGGCCTCCATCTTGGGCCCCATGCCGCCGTTCAACGTCGGCAGCAACCGCTCCAGTTCCCCCGCGCCGATCCGGTCGACGATCCGGTCGCTCTCGGGCCAGTCGGCATAGAGCCCGGGAACATCGGTGAGGACGACCAGGATCCGCGTCCCCAGCGCCGCCGCCAACGCCCCTGCCGCCGTATCGGCGTTGACGTTGTAGACCTGCCCGTCCTCGCCGCGGCCGACGGAGGAGACGACCGGGATGTGACCGCTGTCGAGCAGGATGCGCACGACCGCGGTGTTCACCCGTGCCACGTCCCCGACGAGCCCGATGTCGACGGGCTCACCGGCCACTTCGGCGTACCGCTTGACGGCGGTGAGGGTGCGCCCGTCCTCGCCGCTGAGGCCGACGGCGTACGGGCCGTCTTCGTTGAGCAGGCCGACGAGTTCCTTCTGGACCTTGCCCGACAACACCATGCGGACGACCTCCATGGTCTCCGGAGTGGTGACCCGGAGCCCGTTCAGGAAGGACGACTTGAGGCCCAGCCGGTCCAGGTGGGCGCCGATCTGCGGACCGCCGCCGTGCACGACGACGGGCCGGACCCCGGCGCGCCGCAGGGTGAGGACGTCCTGCGCGAAGGCCCGCCGGAGCGTCTCGTCGGTCATCGCGTGGCCGCCGTACTTGACGACGACCGTGTGTCCACGCAGGGGTTCCAGCGCCGCGAGGCGATTGGTGAGGTCACCGGCGGAGGACTCGGTGTCGGAGGAGGTGGCCGTTTCGGCCACGACGGCCCCGTTCACGGCCGCCGGCCGCTGCGGGCCCCGCGCTTCTCGGCCAGGCCGGAGTCCAACAGAGCCTGGAGCGTGAGGTGCCCCCAGGTCTGACAGCCGAACATGACGACCCGCATCGTCGATCCTCTCCTAGGACACACCATTGCAAGGTAAGGCTAACCTTATTTAACATCAGTGGCGCCTAGGGGAAGGAAAGTTGCGGTGAACGCACTGCATGACGAGCCGGACGCCATCCTTGACGTGCTCGGTATAGGTTTCGGGCCGTCCAAATCTCGCACTGGCCATTGCGGTTGAGGAACACAACGCCCAAGTCGCTCCGGAGCACCGGATCCGCGCGGGATTCCTGGAACGCCAGCCATCGTTCGGCTGGCACCGGGGAATGCTCATCGAAGACGCCACGATGCAGGTGTCCTTTCTCAAGGACCTGGTCACCATGCGCAACCCGACCAGCGACTTCAGCTTCCTGTGTTTCCTGCGGGAGCGGGGCAGGATGGTGGACTTCCTCAACGCGAAGACGCTGTTCCCTTTGCGGATCGAGTTCCACGAGTACTTCGAGTGGGCCGCCGCCCGGGTGGCCCACCTCGTCGACTACTCCGACGAGGTCGTGTCGGTCGACCCGGTGACCGGACCCGACGGGGAGGTCCGCTGGCTGGACGTGGTCAGCCGCGTGCCCGGCGCCCCCGAGCGGACCGTCACCCGAAGGGCCCGGAACATCTCGGTGGCCGTCGGCCTGGAGCCGCACCTGCCACCGGACACGGCCCTGTCCGACCGCATCTGGCACAACAGCCAACTCGTCCCGCGCGTACGTGAGTTGAACGAATCCGGTACCCCGGTGGGCCGTGTCCTGGTGCTCGGCGCGGGCCAGAGCGCGGCCGAGGCCGTGGACTATCTGCACCAGTCCTTCCCCGAGTCGGAGATCTGCGCGATCTTCGCCAAGTACGGGTACACGCCCGCCGACGACAGCCCGTTCGCCAACCGGATCTTCGACCCGGAGGCCGTGGACGTCTACTTCCGCTCCAAACCGGAGGTGAAGCAGTCCCTGGTCGACTACCACCGCAGCACCAACTACTCGGTGGTGGACATGGATCTCATCGAGTCGCTGTACGCGACCATGTACCGCGAGAAGGTGCAGGGCCGTGAGCGGCTGCGCCTGCGCAACGTGTCCCGCATCCGGGACGTACGCAGTCTCGACGACCACCTGGAGGTCACCGTCGAGTATCTCCCCACCGGAGAACGGGAGGTGCTCTCCGCGGACCTGCTCGTCCACGCGACCGGCTACCGCCCCAGGGATCTCGACACCCTCCTGGGCAGAACCGCGAAACTCTGCCTGCGGGACGACAAGGACGCCGTGCGCGTCGGGCGCGATCACCGTGTCGAGCTCACTCCCGACGTCACGGCAGGCATCTATCTGCAGGGCGCGACCGAGCACACGCACGGACTCACCTCGACCCTGCTGTCCACCACGGCGGTCCGGTCCGGCGAGATCCTCGACTCCCTGCTCGCCCATCGCACGGCCGACCTGGCGGACGGCCTCACCGCGCGAGCCGGCTGAGAGCCCCCGACGGCCGGGTGGGACGGCACGGATCCACGTGCCGTCCCACCTGCAGGGCCGCCGCCGGTTCCACGTTCCCTCACCGGCAGCGCCTATTAACTTAAGGTAGCCTCACCTAACTTTTCCGCGTTCGATCCCGGAGGGATACGGGTGAGTCCTTCATGTCCGACGGGGCGGGACGTCCTGCGGGAATCGGTCAGGGGGCAGCGGCGGGACGTCGCCCTCGGCTCGCTCCTCGGCTCCGGGCACCAGTTGGGCGAGGCGCTGGTTCCGGTCCTCATCGGCCTGGTCATCGACCGGGCCGTCACCAGGTCCGACACCGGCGCCCTCGTCCTGTGGCTCGGCGTCCTCGCCGTGGTCTACGTGGCGCTGGCACTGAGCTGGCGCTTCGGCGCCTGGTCCGGCGACCGCTCCGCCGTACGGGCCGAACACGCCCTGCGCATCGCCCTCGTACAGCGGGTACTGCATCCCGGCGGCGGGGCCGAGGAAGGCCGGCTGCCCGGCGCCCTTGCCAACATCGCCACCGAGGACGCCAAGCGCGTCGGCGCCGTCAACATGGCGGTCATGTACGGGATTTCGGCCCTGGTCGGCATCCTCACCACCGCCGTCGTCCTGCTGCGTACGTCGGTGACGCTCGGCCTGGTCGTCCTGCTCGGCACACCCGTGCTGCTCTGGCTCGGACATCTGCTGAGCAAGCCGCTGGAGACCCGCAGCGAGGCCGAGCAGGAGCGCGCGGCGCACGCCTCGGCCGTCGCCGCCGACCTGGTGGCCGGACTGCGCATCCTCAAGGGCATCGGCGGCGAGTCGACGGCCATCGCCCGCTACCGCACCACCAGCCGCGACTCGCTGCAGGCCACCCTCAAGGCCGCTCGCGCACAGGCCTTCCAGAACGGCATGGTGATCTCGCTCACGGGCTGACTGATCGCCCTCGTCGCGCTGGTCGGCGGGCGGCTGGCCGCGCAGGGCAGCATCAGCCTGGGCCAGTTGGTGTCGGCGGTGGGGCTCGCGCTCTTCCTGCTCGGACCGCTTCAGGTACTCGCGTGGGTCAACGCCGGGCTCGCCCAGGGACGCGCCTCGGCCACCCGGATCGCGGAGCTGCTGGCGACCCCGCACACCGTCACGGCCGGAGACCGGAGCCTGGCCCAGCCGGTGCGCGGCGCCGTGCGGCTGACCGGCGTCAGTCACGGCGGCCTGCGCGAGGTGGACCTGGACATCGCGTCCGGCGAACTGCTCGGCGTGGTCGCGACCGACCCCGCGCACGCCACCGACCTCCTGCGCTGCCTGGCCCGGCGGGCCGACCCCGACAGCGGCACGGTCGAGCTGGACGGCGTGCCCCTGCGGGACCTGGACCCGGCCGAGTTGCGTACGGCGATGCTGGTGGCCGAGCACGACGCGGACCTCTTCGAGGGCACGGTCCGCAACAACGTCACCGCCGTCGCCCCCGGCTCCGCCGATCCCGAGCCCGCGATGACCGCGGCCGGGATGGCACAGGTCGCCGGGACTCTCCCCGACGGCGAGGACACGGCGGTCAGTGAACGCGGCCGCTCGCTCTCGGGCGGACAGCGCCAACGGGTCGCCCTGGCCCGTGCGTTGGCGGCCGACCGGCCCGTCCTGGTGATCCACGATCCGACCACCGCGGTCGACGCGGTGACCGAGGCGGGCATCGCGTCCGGCATCCGGGAGATCCGCAAGGGCCGCACCACGGTCCTCGTGACCACGAGTCCCGCGCTGCTCTCCGTCACCGACCGGGTGGTGCTGCTCGACGACGGCCGGGTCACGGACACCGCCCCGCACGCCGGCCTCATAGCCCGTCACGAGACCTACCGCGCGGCGGTGCTGGCATGAGCGACTCCCCCAGCACACCACACACGGGCCCGACCGGCGCGGTCCCCGACGACGGCTCGGAGCGCGACTTCGGCTCGGAGCCCGCCGGCCGCGAGCTGCTGCCCACCGCGCCCCCGTCACGCACCCGTGCCGCGGTCCGCGAACTCGTCCGTCCGCGCCGGGGCCTGACGGTCGCCGGCTTCGCGACGATGATCGTGGCCACCGGTGTGGGCCTGCTGGTCCAGCCGCTCCTTGGCCGCATCGTGGACATCGTCGCCGACCACCGTCCGCCGGGAGACATCACCCTCCCGGTCGTCCTGCTGGTCCTGGTCGCCCTCACCCAGGGCGCGACCACCGCGCTGGGCCTGTCCCTCGTCTCCCGGCTCGGCGAGACCGTACTGGCGCGGCTGCGCGAACGGTTCGTGGAGAAGGCGCTGCGGCTGCCCCTGGAACAGGTCGAGAAGGCTGGCGCCGGAGACCTCACCGCGCGGGTCACCCGTGACGTGTCGGTGGTGGGCGAGGCGGTACGCGACGCGCTGCCCGAACTGGCCCGCTCCGTGCTGGCCATCGCACTGACCCTGGCCGCGATGGCGGCCCTGGACTGGCGGTTCTTCCTCGCCGCGCTCATCACGGTGCCCGTCCAGGCCTCCACCGCGCGGTGGTACGTACGCAACGCCGTGCCGCTCTACGCCCGGCAGCGGATCGCCACCGGGTCACAGCAACAGCAGCTCCTGGACACCATCGCGGGCGCCGGCACCGTACGGGCGTTCCGGCTGGAGGAGGAGCACACCGAGCGGGTGACCCGGCGGTCGTCGGCGGCGGTCGAACTGACGCTGCGTGGCGTGCGGCTGGTGCTGGACTTCTACAACCGGCTGCACATCGCCGAGTACGCGGGGCTCGCGGCCGTCCTCGTCACCGGGTTCCTGCTCGTGCGCGGCGGGTCGGTGTCCATCGGCACGGCGACAGCCGCCGCGCTCTACTTCCACAGCCTGTTCACGCCGGTCAACGCGGCGCTGGTCCTCCTGGACGACGCACAGTCGGCGACCGCGGCGCTGGCCCGTCTGGTCGGAGTCGCCGACCAGACGTCGCCCGAAGCGGAGAAGCCCGAACCGGAGAAGCAGGCCCACGAGTCGCGGCCCCGGACCACGGAGGCGGGCGGCACGGTCACCGTGACGGGCATCCATCACGCGTACGAGCCGGGCCGCCCCGTCCTGCACGACGTGAACCTCACACTGCGGGCAGGCGAGCGGGTGGCCCTGGTCGGCCCGAGCGGCGCGGGCAAGACCACCCTCGCCAAGCTCATCGCGGGCGTGCACAGTCCGACGGCCGGCTCGGTGCGGGTGACGACGAACGGCGCTCGGGAGTCCGGCGACGGGGTGCCGGTCGCGCTCGTCACCCAGGAGACGCACGTCTTCGCCGGGCCGCTCGCGGACGATCTGCGCCTGGCGCGGGCGGACGCCACGGACGACGAACTGCGCACGGCACTGACCCCGGTGGCCGCTCTCGACTGGGTCGAGGCACTGCCGGAGGGCCTGGGCACAGTCGTCGGCGAGGGCGGACACCGCCTCACCTCCGCGCAGGTCCAGCAACTCGCCCTGGCGCGGCTCATGCTGGCCGATCCGCCGGTGGCCGTGCTGGACGAGGCGACGGCCGAGGCCGGGAGCACCGGTGCCCGTCTTCTGGAGCAGGCGGCGGACCGGGCGGTGGACGGCCGTACCGCGCTCGTCGTCGCGCACCGCCTCACCCAGGCCGCCACCGCGGACCGGATCGTCGTCATGGACGGCGGCCGGATCGTGGAGAGCGGCACCCACGACGAGCTGTGCACAGCGGCCGGCGTCTACGCCTCCCTGTGGGAGGCGTGGTCCGGCACCCGCACCACGGCCGACCAGACCCCCACGCACCACCGCCCTGACACCACCACCCTGAAGGACCACTGATGCCCGGCTCTTCCAGAAGAGGCACACGCCTCGTCGCGGCGCTCGCGTCGGCACTCCTCCTCTTCACCACCGCCGCGGCCTGCGGCTCCGAGGACGACAGCTCCGAGGCGGGCCCGGACTCGTCCACGTCCGCGAACGGCGCCTTCCCGGTGACCATCGCCCACAAGTACGGCAGCACCACCGTCAAGTCCGAGCCGAAGCGGATCGTCACGGTCGGGCTGACCGACCAGGACCCCGTGCTCGCGCTGGGCAAGGTGCCCGTCGCCACCACCCAGTGGCTCGGCGACTACAAGGGCGCCATCGGCCCCTGGGCCGCCGGCAAACTGGGCGGCGCCGAGGCTCCGACCGTGCTGAAGGACACCGGCACGGGCCCGCGGACGGAGAAGATCGCAGCTCTCCGGCCCGATCTGATCCTCGCGGTCTACAGCGGTCTGACGAAGGACCAGTACACGACCCTGTCGAAGTTCGCCCCGGTCGTGGCCCAGCCGAAGGAGTACAACGACTTCGGTGTGCCGTGGCAGAAGCAGACCGAGACCATCGGCAAGGCACTCGGCCGGGAGAGCAAGGCCAAGGACCTGGTCAAGGGCGTCCAGGACGACATCGCGGCCACGGCCGAGGACAATCCGGAGTTCGCCGAGTCCACCGGCGTGATGGCGACCCCGTACGAGGGCATCTTCGTCTACGGCAGCCAGGATCCGCGCTCGCGCATCCTGACCGACCTCGGCTTCGAGCTGCCGAAGGACCTGGACAAGGTCATCGGTGACGAGTTCGGGGCCAACATCAGCAAGGAGCGCACCGGCCTGCTGGACACCGACGCGATCGTGTGGATCGTCGGCGACACGGCCAAGGACGCGGCCACGCTCCACAAGAACGCCCTCTACGCCGACCTGAACGTGGTGAAGCAGGGGCGTGAGGTCTTCGTCAAGGAGTCGAGCGACTACGGCAACGCCGTCTCGTTCGTGTCGGTGCTGAGCCTGCCGTACATGCTGGAGCGTCTGGTCCCCCCGCTCGGCGCGGCGGTCGACGGCGACACGGCCACGAAGGTCACCGAGCCGACGTCCTGACGACGTCCGCGGGGAACCCGGCGGATGTATACAGAGGGCCGGGCCACGGGCGGACCGTGACCCCGGTCCTGCCGTGTCGCGCGTGTGACCTCGGCCCCGGCTGTGTCACGCGACACGCTCGCTACTGGAGACGCTGAAAGTATGATCAACCAATGTCTGACATGACCGAAACCACGCCCGGCTGGCTCCCACACGACGAACTGGAGCAGGCGCGCGCACGCATGCCGATCCTGTACGTGGAGGCCGTACCTGTCCGCGTCGACGACAGCGGCGAAGTCACCAGCATCGGACTGCTGCTCCGCATCGGGTCGGACGGGACGGTCAGCCGCGCGCTCGTCTCCGGCCGGGTGCTGCACCACGAGCGGGTGCGGGACGCCCTGCTGCGCCACCTGGAGAAGGACCTCGGCCCGGTCGCACTCCCCCGCGTGCCGGCCTCGCTGCAGCCCTTCACCGTCGCCGAGTACTTCCCGACGCTCGGGGTCACGCCGTTCCACGACCCCCGCCAGCACGCGGTGTCCCTCGCCTACATCGTCCCGGTGTCCGGTGACTGCCGCCCGCGGCAGGACGCTCTCGACCTGGTCTGGTTCAGCCCCGAGGAGGCCGCGTCGCCCGTGGTCATCAACGAGATGCCGGGCGGCACCGGAGCCCTCCTCAAGCAGGCCCTCGCGCACATCGGCCACCTGTCCTGACGACGGGCGCCCGTCCTGCCCCGGAGTTCTCAGAGTTCGAGAGCGACGAACCCGTCCGGCTCGTCCGGTGCCGGGGCGGTCACGGTGTAGCCGAAGCGATCCTTCAGGCCCGTGACGTCCCACAGCGCCGCACGGTCGCGGTAGTTGAAGACGAGTTCCTTCTCGGCTCCGCCGTGCTTGAGGATCCGGGCGATCGCGATCTCGTTGGGGTGGTCGTGCCGCGCGCCGCTGGTCGATATCAGGTAGCGGTCGCAGTCGATCAGGTCGAGCAGTTCGTTCGAGAGGTTGTGGTCGCTGCCGTGGTGGGCGACCTTGAGGAGGTCGACGTGCATCCGTCCGCCCTCCGCCTCGGCCCGGGGCCGTATCGACGCCACGAGCCGGCGGTCGTCGGCGTCACCGGTGAGGACGACCCGCTTGTCCTCGAACTCGAAGAGCAGACCGATGCTCGACACGTTCGTCTTCGACGTGTCGGGCTTGAACACCGACGCGGCCAGCCGGTCCACGTTCACGCCGCCGAAGTGCTCGAAGCCCGGGACCGGGGCGTTCTCCTCGGGATCCCGGCCGGGGATCAGACCGTGTCTGGCGCATTCCGCGGTCCAGGCCGGCGCCAGCTTCTCCAACTGCCTGCGGTCGGGTGAGAGCACGTCCATCGTGGATCCGTCGTCGAACCACGCCAGTTCCCGGCCGACCTCGACACTGCGTCCGCCGAACGCGTCGTTCCACGGCACCTTCTGTTCCAGCAGGACGCTGGTGAGCTTCTCCCCGTCCTGGGCGCCGAACCCCTCGGTGTCGAGGAGGTGGTCGAAGCCGTTGAACCACACGTCCCCGAACTCCACCGACCGGTCGAGGTCGTCCAGCAGGGCGAGCACGCCGAGGATGTGGTCCTGGTCGACATGGGTGACGACGAGGACGTCGACCTGACCGTCGAGCCCGGCGAGCGTGGGCTTGATCAGCGGATACGTGCCCGAGCGGCCGCCGTCGACGAGGATCCGGCGTACGAAGCCGCCGTCGCCGTACTCCAGGAGCAGGCAGTCGCCGTCCTCGCCGGGCATCATCGTGAACCGGATCATTGCTGTCTCCCTCGCAGAGCGACGATCACGAACGGCTCGCGCATGTCGACGCGCCACGACAGGCGGCGGGCCTGTTCGAGCCGCGCGGCGCACCCGGGGTCGTCGGGGAACTCGGAGAGCCCGTGGATGAGGCGGCTCAGCCCCAGGGTGAAGACGGGCACTCCGCGGTCGAAGGCCTCGACCAGGGCGTCCCGCGCCGCCTCCCGCTCCGGCTCGGTGTGGGCCCGGCGCAGATGCCGCATGGCCCACAGCAGGGATCCGTCGCTCAACCAGTCGAACTCGTGCCGCAGCCGGGACAGCCAAGGGTCCCAGCGGTGCGGCCGCTCGGTCAGCTCGCTGCCGACGAGTACATAGGCGCCCGCCACCGCCGCGAGCGGGTTGGTCATCCTGCCGTCGTAGAGCATGGTCTCCGCGTCCCTGACCAGCGTCGCCGCCGCGTCGAAGGCGCCCCGGGCCATGTACGCCAGGGCGGGCCCCACCCGGCTGTCCCGTACGGACACCGAGACGGCGCTGCCGGTCGGGCTCTGCCGTTCGTTGACGAGGACCTCGACCTGCGCGTCACCCCAGGGGGCGGGCAGGGTGACGACGTACTCGGTGCCGGCCAGCGAGACGACCAGGAACTGGCGTGGACCCAGGGGCACGTCGAGCGTGCGGCCGCCCCGCTCGTCGACCGGGCCGTGCTCGCCGAAGCGGTACAGCCGGGCGGCGGCGTCGCCCAGTTCGAGACTGGCGACGGTGTGCGGTTCGGAGCGGGCGATCTCGAACGGGACCAGTTGCTTCGCGGGCCCGTCGGTCAGCCGGAGCATCGACGGGAACTGCCAGCTCGTCGGCTTCGGGTCGCCGACCCAGGCCGCGTGTCCGGGTTCGATGAACGCGCCGCGCTCCCAGGTCCCGGACCGCGAGCCCAGGGAGCGGGGTACGGGAATCGTGAGCCCGTCGTGGTAGGCCCCGTAGGACTCGATGTTGCCCATCAGGTGCTGCCAGGAGTGCGACTCGAAGGGCGAGGCCGCCGGGCGGAGCGTCACCTGCATCTCCTCGCCGTCCGCCACCTCGGCGTCCTTGGAGAGCACGACCCCGGAGGGCAGTGTGGCGGACACGATGTAGTGGCCGGGGTCGACCTCGAACCGCGCCGGAGGTGCCGTGGTCCCGCAGGGGAAGAGGACGGCGCGGTGACCCGGGCCGCTGCCCTCGGACGGGTAGATGTTGCCGACCACCTTCGCCCCGTCGGCGAGGTCGGCTTCGTGGAGGCTCAGCTCGACGTTCACGCTCAGGCCCGCGCTCATGGCTTCTCCAACTTCACGCGGCGGAACACCGGACGTACGGTGACGGACTTCGTCCGCACGTCCTGGTCGCCGAGTCTGGCCTCGAAGTCGTAGTCCCCGAAGCGCAGTTCGATGGCCCACTCCCTCTGGGGGTCCTCGCCGTCGACGTCGCCCGCGGCCCGATGCAGCCGTTCGAGACCGTCTTCACGGCAGACGAACTCGGCCTCGGCGTTGTCCTCGGCGGGATCGCAGCCGACGTACACCGGGACGACCGGCGGGCCGTCCAGCTGATGGAGGACGAACACGGGCAGTTCGCCGACCGAGGGGACCTGGACGCCCGCGACCGCCCCGGCGAACCGCGGCTGACGCATGAAGTGGTCGATGGCCTTCAGCAGGTCGGAGGTGTCGACCCGCCAGTCGCCCTCGGGATCGTCGCTCGCGGCGCCGGAGAAGCTCTTCAGCAGGGCCTCGGTGAACAGGCTCACCTGACCGGGCCGCGCGTGCGAGCGGTCGCCGGACAGGGTGGCGTAGTACGGGATGTGGAAGCGGCGGGGGAGATCGAGGGGCCGCGTCCCCGCGCCGAGCGGCGAGCGCCCCGCGAACCGGGCGCCCGAACGCTCGATGAGGACATCGGAGTTGGACCGGCAGGCGTCGACGAAGAACACCTGCTCGCTCGCCTTGCACCGCTTGAGGCCGTTCATCAGGCCCGCGAAGTCCAGTGCGCTGTTGAGGGGGTTGTGCTCGTCGGCGAAGATGTCCGCGGCCAGGAGCGCCATGTCGTCGCCCTGCGAGACGCCGTGGCCGCAGAAGTAGAAGACGAGCCGGTTGTCGACATGGCTGTCGCCGCGGTCGTACCACTGGGTGACCGCCGTGAGGATGTTGTCGATGGTGGCGGTCTCGACCTGGTGGGCCTGCTGGGTGCGGGGGTTCACGAACGGGGCCGGCGTCTCCTCGCTGAGCAGCAGGGCGACGCTGCCGAGCGGTCGCCCGGGGTCGTGGTACTCGGCCAGCAGCCAGGTCGCGAGCGTACGGGCGGAGATGGGCGGCGAACTGAGCTGCCGCATTCCGTCGGAATCGGCGACCGGTGCCTCGCCACCGGCGAGGTGGGGATACTTGCCGACGCCGATGACCAGTGCGTGGGTGCACGGAGAACCGGCGTGCTCATCGAGGTGGACCACGGAACCGGCCATGGATCCTCCGGAACCCCTACTACCGCGCCGGAGCATGCCCGAAGGCAGCATTTTCCCTATTATATTCCTGAGACATCCAATGTGTCCCGATATATCAGCAGTGACCGTGTTCCTCGGTGAACGTGAGGCCCCCCATGGCCAAGAATCTCGTCGTCTGTCTGGACGGCACGGGCAATCAGTTGAAGGCGAAAGGGAACACCAATGTCGTCCGGCTCTACGAAATGCTGGACCTCACCGATCCCGCCCGGCAGATCGCCTATTACGACCCCGGTGTCGGCACGTTCTCTGCCGCGGGTGCCTGGACACCTGTGGGCCGGCATCTGTCGAAACTCCTCGGTCTCGCCTTCGGCTCCGGAATGCGGACCAACCTCGCCGAGGCCTACACCTATCTGATGCGGCACTACCAACCGGGCGACCGCATCTACGTGTTCGGCTTCAGCCGCGGCGCCTACACGGCCCGTGCCCTGGTGGGCATGCTCAAGGCGGTCGGTCTGATGCGGCCCGGCATGGAGAACCTCGTCCCGTACGCCGTGTCCGTCTACGCGAGGAACAAGGACTGGACGCGGGAGGACTGGGACCAACTCCACCGATTCGCGGGCGCGTTCAGCAACGCGGTCGACGGGCGGGTCGGCATCCGCGTCGAGTACCTGGGGATCTGGGACTCCGTGAAGGCCGCGGGCCTCCTGCGCTGGAACCTGCGCTGGCCGTACACCCGTCAGGCTCCGAACGTCCGCCGCATCCGCCACGCCGTGTCCATCGACGAGAAGCGCAGGCCCTACCGCGAGTACCTCGTCACCCCCGCCGACGGGGACAGGAAGCGGGCCGCCGTGCCGTCGACGGTCGAGCAGGTGTGGTTCGCCGGGGTCCATTCCGACATCGGCGGAACCTTCGACGACGATCCCCGGCTCCCCACGATCGCCCTCAAGTGGGTCGTGGACGGCGCCCTCGAAGCGCGGGACGGCGAGCCCGATGCGCGTCTCCTCCTGAAGCCCCGGGCCTACGAGCGCGAGGTGACCCTCGTGCCCGAGGACGCCCTGGGCAAGGTGCACCGGATGGGCTGGATCTGGGCTCTGCTCACCTACCGGCGTCGCGGACTCCCCCAGGGCGCGCACGTGCACGAGAGCGTCCGCGCGCGGTTGGAGAAGGACGCCGCCTACGCGGACCGGATCCCGCCGACGGCCCTCTGGGCGGACGCCGGCTGGCTCACTGCCCGGGAGTGACCCTCCTGGCTCACCGCCCGGCAGTGATCCCCACAGGTTCACCGCCCGCAGTGCCCCCCCACCCACAGGGCGGTGTAGGTACGCCCCCATGGGCTCGCCAGATATCTTGCCCGTCCGCAGGATGTGATGGCCTCTCAGGAAGGTGTCCGTGACCTGGGCGGTCAGCTCGAAGCCCTCGAACGGGGTGTACTCCTGCGCCGACTCGGACTCGGCGGCGCGCACGGTCCAGGTACGGTCCGGGTCGACCAGGGCGATGTCGGCGTCGAAGCCGGGTGCGAGGGTTCCCTTGGTGCGCAGCCCGTAGCGGCGGGCCGGGTTCCAGGAGGTCAGCGCCGAGATCCGGCCCAGGGACAGGCCGCGCCTGGTGCCCTCGGTGATCAGGCCGGGGAGGAGGTACTCGGCTCCGCCGAAACCCCGACCTGGCGAGGAACACGTCGTCCTTGGGCTCGCCGAACTTCGCCTCCTCGCGGCAGCACGCGTGATCGCTGACGACCCGGTCGCCGGTGCCGTCGAGCACGTACTCCCACAGCGCTTCGACGTCGTCGCGGGGCCGCAGCGGCGGGTTGACCTTGCCGCCGAGGCCGTGCGCGGTGGTGATGTCGGCAAGCAGATGTCCGACGGTGACCTCGCGTCGGAAGTCGATGTGCGGGAACGCCCGGCTCATCCGCACGGCCGCGTCCACCGCCTTGCGGGACGACAGATGCAGCAGGTTGATCGTCGGCAGCCCGGTCTCGTGCGCGAGGTAGGCGGCGACGGAGACCGCGAGCCCCTCGGAGTGCGGCGGCCGGGAGGCGCTGTAGGCGGCGAGCCCGGTCAGCTCGCCCGCCTCCTCGACCAGCTTGGTGTACGCGGTCATGATCTCGGCGGTCTCGCAGTGCAGGGACAGGAAGATCTCGTCGGCGAGTTCGGGAAACCGCTCGCGGGCGGCCTGTACCCCGCGCATCACGAACTCGAAGTGCGCGTAGTCGTACCGCTCGTCCTCGGGGATCATCAGGAACGCGTTCTGGTCGGCCGATCTGCCGTGCGGACCATGACTGCCGTAGAACATGAACACCTTGAACGAGGTGACGCCGAACCGCTCGATCAGCTCGGGCACCCGTGCCGTGCAAGGGGTCGCCTTCGTCGCTCATCTCACTGCTCCGGCTTCGCCTCGGACAGGACTGTGCAAGGACGTGCAGCGACGGTGGCAGACCCTCAGCATGTCGGAGGGAAACAGATCGCGAAAGAACGCAACAGGGGCCCCGGGGGGGGGCGAACCGCCTCCCGGGACCCCTCAACTCCCTCCGGACCCTTCGAACTCTCCGAACCGTTCGGCCGGAACCGCCGGGAGGGTCAGCCGATCTCGACGAGCAGGTCGCCGCCCTCCACCTGCTGGATCTTGTTGATGGCCAGCCTGGACACCGTTCCGGCCTTCGAGGCGGTGACCGCGGCCTCCATCTTCATGGCCTCGATGGTGGCCACCGTGGCACCGGCCGCCACCTCGTCACCCTCGGCGACCGCGAGCGTCACGACTCCGGCGAACGGCGCCGCGACATGGCCTGGGTTGGCCCGGTCGGCCTTCTCCGTCGCCGGGACGTCGGAGGCCACCGAGGTGTCGCGCACCTGGATGGGCCGCAACTGGCCGTTCAGGGCGGACATCACCGTACGCATACCGCGTTCGTCGGCCTCGCCCACGGCCTCCAGCTCGATGAGCAGCCGCACACCCTGTTCGAGGTCGACCGCGTACTCCTTCCCGGGGCGCAGCCCGTAGAAGAAGTCCTTGCTGTCCAGCACGCTGGTGTCGCCGTAGGTCTGGCGGTGTGTCTCGAACTCACGCGTCGGGCCGGGGAACAGCAGCCGGTTGAGTGTCGCCCGGCGCTCCTTCACCAGCCCCTCGCGGTCGTCCGCGGTCAGTTCCTCGACGGGCTTGGGGGCGGCGCGGCCCTCCAGTGCCTTGGTGCGGAACGGCTCGGGCCAGCCGCCGGGCGGGTTGCCCAGTTCGCCGCGGAGGAAGCCGATGACGGAGTCGGGGATGTCGAACCTGTTCGGCGTCGCCTCGAAGTCCGTCGGCGACACGCCGGCGCCCACCAGGTGGAGAGCCAGGTCACCGACCACCTTCGACGAAGGGGTGACCTTCACCAGATGGCCGAGGATGCGGTCGGCGGCGGCGTACATCGCCTCGATCTCCTCGAAGCGGTCGCCGAGGCCGAGCGCGACCGCCTGGGTGCGCAGGTTGGAGAGCTGCCCGCCGGGGATCTCGTGGTGGTAGACCCGCCCGGTCGGCGCGGCAAGCCCCGCCTCGAAGGGCGCGTAGATCTTGCGGACGCTCTCCCAGTAAGGCTCCAGGTCGCCCACGGCTTGGAGGCTGAGCCCGGTGGACCGCTCGGTGTAGTCGGTCGCGGCCACGATGCCCGACAGCGAGGGCTGCGAAGTGGTGCCCGCCATCGAGGCCACCGCGCCGTCGACCGCGTCCGCACCGGCCTGGATCGCGGCGAGGTAGGTGGCGAGCTGACCGCCCGCGGTGTCATGGGTGTGGATGTGCACCGGCAGCTCGAACTCGCGGCGCAGCGCCGACACGAGGGTCGCGGCGGCCGGGGCGCGCAGCAGGCCCGCCATGTCCTTGACGGCGAGGACGTGGGCCCCCGCCTCGACGATCTGTTCGGCGAGGCGGAGGTAGTAGTCCAGGGTGTAGAGCCGCTCGGACGGGTCGGACAGGTCGGAGGTGTAGCAGAGGGCGACCTCGGCGATCGCCGTTCCCGTCTCGCGTACGGCGTCGATCGCAGGGCGCATCTGCCCGACGTCGTTCAGCGCGTCGAAGATCCTGAAGATGTCGATGCCGGTCGCCGCGGCCTCCTGGACGAAGGCGTCGGTCACCTCGGTCGGGTACGGCGTGTATCCCACGGTGTTGCGGCCACGCAGCAGCATTTGCAGACAGATGTTCGGCACGGCCTCGCGGAGTGCGGCCAGGCGTTCCCAGGGGTCCTCTGCGAGAAAGCGGAGCGCGACGTCGTAGGTGGCGCCGCCCCAGCACTCCAGGGACAGCAGCTCGGGCAGGGTCCGCGCCACGACGGGCGCGACGGCGAGCATGTCCTTGGTACGGACCCGGGTGGCGAGGAGCGACTGGTGGGCGTCGCGGAACGTGGTGTCGGTGACGCCGATGGCCGGTGACTCGCGCAGCCACCGGGCGAAGCCCTCGGGGCCGAGTTCGACGAGCCGCTGCCGGGACCCGGCGGGCGGCTCCGTGGCCGACACGGACGGGACCTTGGTGACGGGGTCGCTCAGCTCGGGCCGCTCACCGTGCGGCTTGTTCACCGTGATGTCGGCGAGGTAGGTGAGCAGCTTCGTACCGCGGTCGGCGGAGTGGCGGGCGGTGAGGAGGTGCGGACGCTTCTCGATGAACGACGTCGTGACCTGGCCGGCCCGGAAGTCCGGGTCGTCCAGCACCGCTTGCAGGAAGGGGATGTTGGTGGCCACGCCGCGGATGCGGAACTCGGCCACAGCACGCCGGGCCCGGCCGATCGCGGTGCCGAAGTCGCGTCCCCGGCAGGTGAGCTTGACCAGCATCGAGTCGAAGTGCGCGCTGATGTCCGTACCGGCGTGGGTGGTTCCGCCGTCCAGCCGGATACCGGAGCCGCCGGGTGAGCGGTAGGCGCTGATCCTGCCGGTGTCGGGGCGGAAGCCGTTGGCCGGGTCCTCGGTGGTGATCCGGCACTGGAGTGCGGCGCCGTGCAGGGTGACGGTCTCCTGCGAGAGTCCGAGGTCGGCCAGCGTCTGGCCGGAGGCGATACGCAGCTGCGACTGCACGAGGTCGACGTCGGTGACCTCCTCGGTCACCGTGTGCTCGACCTGGATGCGCGGGTTCATCTCGATGAAGTGGTAGTTGCCCTCGCGGTCGAGGAGGAACTCCACGGTGCCCGCGTTGCGGTAGCCGATCTCCCGGGCGAACCGTACGGCGTCGGCGCAGATCCGGTCGCGCAGCTCGGGGTCGAGGTTCGGCGCCGGGGCGAGCTCGATCACCTTCTGGTGGCGGCGCTGCACCGAACAGTCGCGCTCGAAGAGGTGGATGACATTGCCCTCCCCGTCCGCGAGGATCTGCACCTCGATGTGGCGGGGTTCGACGACGGCCTTCTCCAGGAAGACCGTGGAGTCGCCGAACGCGGACGCCGCCTCGCGGGACGCCGCCTCGATGGACTCGCGGAGCTGGGCGGGCTCCTCGACCCGCCGCATGCCACGCCCGCCACCGCCCGCGACGGCCTTGACGAAGACCGGGAAGCCGATGTCCTCGGCGGCGCGGACGAGTTCGTCCACGTCGGTGGAGGGTTCCGAGGAGCCGAGCACCGGTACGCCGGCCGCACGGGCGGCGGCCACCGCGCGCGCCTTGTTGCCGGTCAGCTCCAGCGTGTCCGCGCTCGGGCCGACGAAGGTGATGCCGGCCTCCTCGCAGGCGCGCGCCAGGTCGGGGTTCTCGGACAGGAAGCCGTATCCCGGGTAGACCGCGTCCGCTCCCGCCCGCTGCGCCGCGCGGACGATCTCCTCGACGGAGAGGTAGGCCCGCACCGGGTGTCCCGGCTCCCCGATCTCATAAGCCTCGTCCGCCTTCAACCGGTGCAGTGAATTGCGATCCTCGTGCGGGAAGACGGCCACGGTCCTCGCGCCCAGCTCATAGCCGGCGCGGAACGCGCGAATAGCGATCTCACCACGGTTGGCGACCAGCACCTTGCGGAACATTTGGATCCCTTCAGCCTGCCCGGTGACGCGCACCATCGTGTCGGCCCCGCCCGCCCCGCGCCATGTGAGCCGGGCCACTCGTCCGGGCGCCTCCGGCCCGCGGAGCAGCCGGGTACCCGGCCAAGACCTCCACTGGCCGGCCTCGCGGGCCACCGACGAACTCCTTGAGCGGTCGGGCGGCTACCCAGTTACGGGGTGCACAGTCACGCGGGCCCGAAGATGGGATCGACCCCGGTCAGGTCGCGGCTGGCCTCCCACAGACGTGCCGCGGCGTCCCGGTCGGCCAGCCGGTCGCCGACCGGTTCGAGTCTGGGCACGCCTCGCAGGCCGAACACCCGGGGCCCCCACAGCTGCCCGCCGCTCACGGACGGGTCGAGAACGGCCCGTACGGCAGGCCACGCGGCGTGCTCCTTGCCCTGGACGAGCAGACCGGCGGGCAGGCCTCGCAGCCGTTCACCGGTGGTGCGCCGGTGCACATCCGCGCGTTCGGGAGTCAGGGAGTCCAGCGCGCCGCCGGGGTGGGTCACCACGCTCGACACGGTGCTCGCGGCGGCCCGCAGCCGGCGGTCGAGCTCGAAGCCGAAGAGCATCTGCGCGAGTTTGGAGCGGGAGTAGGTGCGCTTGGGCTGGTAGTCCCGGGTGCTCTGCAGGTCGGCGAGGTCCAGCCGCACGGACTTGCCCGTGAAGCTTCCGGTGGTGACGACGCGGCCGGCGGGCGCGGCCGCCAGCAGGGGCGCGAGCCATGCCGTCAGCGCGAAGTGCCCGAGGTGGTTGATGCCGAACATCCACTCGTTGCCGTCCGCGGTCTCCCGGCGCTCCGGCTCTTCGATCAGGACCCCGGCGTTGTGGACCACCGCGTCCAGGCTGTCCATCTCCAGCGCGTCCACACAGGCCCGCAGTGAGGGCAGGTCGGCGAGGTCCAGCCTCAGATGACGTACGCGGGCGTCGGGGACACGGGAGCGGATGGAGACCATGGCCGCTTCGGCCCTGGCCGCGTCGCGGCTGCCGAGCACCACCGTGGCGCCGGTGCCGGCGAGCTGCTCGGCGACGAAGTACCCGATGCCCGCGTTGCCGCCGGTGACCAGGAAGGTCTTGCCGTCGGCACGCGGGGGCCGGTGAACGGACCACGGCAGGGACTGGACTGCGGACGGCATGGCAGGCTCCTTGCGTTCGGGACGGTCTGGCTGTGTTTGTGGGGGGCCGTGCGTTCATGGCCGATGCCCACATCCCCAAGATCCCGGCGGCCTCCGACAGATCACCGACAGATGCCGTCCGTCGCCGACAGGCTGGCGACACGGCTGCCCATCCGCAGCCGGACCGTTGACGAGACCCTGGACAATCCTCGAAGGCGGGGCCGGACCCGCGTCGCTGAGAGGCAGGAGACGTCCATGACCGTTCTCGACTCCCCGATCCCGCGCTTCCACCTGGCCATGCCGGTCGACGACCTGGCGGCCGCCCGCCGTTTCTACGGTGAGGTGCTTGGCCTGGAGCAGGGCCGCAGCTCGGACACCTGGGTGGACTGGAACCTGCACGGCCACCAGTTCGTCACGCACCTCTCGCCGGAGCGCGCCCAGCGCATACACAACCCGGTCGACGGCCACGACGTACCCGTGCCGCACTTCGGGCTGGTCCTCACGGTCCCCGCGTTCCAGCAGCTGGCGGACCGGCTGCGCGCGGCGGACGCAGAGTTCGTCATCGAGCCCTACGTCCGCTTCCAGGGGCAGACCGGCGAGCAGTGGACGATGTTCCTCCTCGACCCGGCCGGCAACGCCCTGGAGTTCAAGGCGTTCGCCGACGACTCCCAGGTCTTCGCCGCCTGACGCGCGACCGGCTCGCGTTCAGCGCAGGTCGGCCCGGGCGGGGCTGCCGTCGAGAGGGTCGTCGAGGGGGTCGATGGCGTCCTCGTCGAGGAAGCCGCCCGACTGGTGCTGCCACAGCTTCGCGTACGCGCCCTCCGACGCGAGCAGCTCCTGGTGCGTGCCCTGCTCGATGATCCGTCCGCGGTCGAGGACGACGAGTCGGTCCATGGTGGCGACCGTGCTCAGCCGGTGCGCCACCACGAGCGCCGTCCGCCCCTCCATGAGCCGCCACAGCGCCTCCTGGACGAGGATCTCGCTCTCGGAGTCCAGCGCGCTGGTTGCCTCGTCGAGCAGCAGGATCGGCGCGTCGCGCAGGATCGCCCTCGCGAGAGCGACCCGCTGGCGCTGTCCGCCGGACAGCTTCACACCGCGCTCGCCCACCATGGTGTCGAAGCCGTCCGGCAGCGCGTCGGCGAACTCCGCGACGTGCGCCGCCTCGGCCGCCCGGCGGATCTCGGCGTCGGTGGCGTCCGGCCGGGCGAACGCGATGTTCTCCCGCAGCGTGCGGTGGAACATCGCCGGGTCCTGCGGTACGTAGGCGATCAGACCGCGCAGGTCGGCCTGGCGCAGCCTGCTGATGTCCTGGCCACCGATCAGGATCCGGCCGGCGTCGATGTCCGTCATCCTCAGCAGCAGCCGGGTGAGCGTGGTCTTGCCGCCGCCGGACCGTCCGACGAGGCCGATCTTCGTCCCACTGGGCACGGCCAGGTCGAGGTCCTCGAAGAGCGGCTCCGCGCCCCCGTGGGCGAAGGTCACCTGCTCGAAGCGGACGTCGGCGGCCCCGGGCAGCGGCGCCGGTGTCGCCGGGTCGAGCACGGTCGGCGGCGCCAGCAGCAGTTCGGTGAACTGCGAGGCCTCCGTCATCGCGCTCTCCAGGCGGCGGTAGATCTGGTTGAACTCGAACATGATCCGCGTCGCGTTCGTGTAGTACGTGAAGGCGACCACGACCGCCTCCACGCCGAGCCGCCCCCCGCCGAGCGCGACCGCGAGCAACAGGCCGAGCGCGTTGGTCAGTACGGACATGGGCGCGACCAGCGTGTCGATGCGCAGGTTGCCGTAGTCCCACGACCTCAGCGTGAGCCGCCGCGACTGCGCGACGCGGGAGCGGTGCTCGGCCGCCTCCCGTTCCTCGGCCGCGAACGCCCGGACCGTGTCCATGTTCATCAGGCTGTCGGCGACGTGGCCCGCCACCCTGGCGATCGCCTCCTCGCGCTTGTCGACGAGCGCCTGACGGCGACGGATGAGGGGCACCACGAGCAGCGCCGTGAACGCGATCATCGTCAACAGGCCCACAACGAGCAGCGGTTCATAGCGCCACAGCACCACCGACCCGAACACGAGCGGCACCAGACTGGCCACGACCTGGAACGTCAGGGTGTCGACGAACTCCTCGAAGCGGGAGGCGAAGCTCAGCACCCGCTTGGTCAGCGCCCCGGCGAAGTTGTCGTGGAAGAACGCCGCGTCCTTGGCGAAGAGCTCGTCCATGCCGACCACGTACAGCCGCTCGATACCGCGGGCGGCAAGGCGGTTCAGACAGTGCAGGCCGATGCGCCACAGTATTTCCGCGAGCAGCAGGGCACCGGCGAAGCCGAGAACGTACGGCAGCGTCGAGCCGAGGTCGATACCGGCGTCACCGGCGATGCGGCCGACGAGCTTCGCGACGATCAGCGGCGCAATGTAGTTGATGCCGATGTTGCCCAGTGCGGGCATCAGCATCGCGGGTACCGTCAGCCACCGTAACCGGGCCAACTCCCGTCCGTAGTACCGGAGTGCCAGGAGCACCGAGCCCCTGCTCCGCGGAACCTCTCGCGATTCGGGCGATTCCATTCCAACCCTGTGGTGTTGTGTGCCAACTGGAACCGAATCGTCCCGCGACGGCACCCCCCGAGTCCAAGCGTTTTTCTCAGCCATTGGCCCGCCCCTACCGGTGCGCCCCCGTACGCCCGCGTGCGCGCCGGTACGCCCGGGTGGCCGCCCCCTCCCCGCCACCGGGACGGGTCAGGTACACACGGCACGCGCGGAATGGACCACTGCAGAATGTTTTCACCACGGGCACAGAATTACTTCGCGTTCTCCTCAATTGCGTTCCGCCTGCCGCGATTTATCCACCGGGCCGGGCCACGGGATTGCCTCGCCAATTGGCGGGCATAATTGCGTGCGAATCTCAGCCCGGCCGGTTGAATGGCCGTATCGACACCGCTCGTTCATCCGGGTACGACACGAAGAAGGACCAGCCCAGTGATACCCAGCTCAACCCGAAACGATCATCTGCCGGTCTACGAGAGCCTGGTGCGTGAGCGCGGTGACGTCGTGGAGGAAGCCCGCGCGGTGGCCGAGCAGACGCAGCGCCAGATGCCCGAGGCACTCAACGGACACGAAGCGGTTCAACCGGAGCACGGCCCCCGGTGAGCCCGCTCCGGCCGGGCGCAGTACACCGCCGTAACCCACAGACCCCCCGGAGAACCCGCGCAGGAGTCTCACACGGACTGCACACAGTCCCTCGAAAGCCTCGTTAGCGTTGCTGGCCGCTCGATCCCACGTACGAACGTGTCCGGGCCGCGGCCCGGAGGGTCGACGGTGCGTCAACCCAGGAAGACCCCAGATGGACTACTGCTCCTCCTGCCGCCGGCATCTCAATGGCGCCCTGGTGTGTCCAGGGTGCGGTGCCTACGCCCCGGACATCGCCCCGATCACCGCCGGCGGTCACACCGTCCCGGCCACCTCGACGGGGGCGGGCACACCGCCCGCACGGGATGCCGCCCCGGCGGACACATGGCACGACGACCGGCCGCACGCCACGGCCGGCGGGGCAGCGATCACGGCGGCCATGAGCGAGCACCCGCGGACCGGTCCGGGCAACGACCTCGTACCCGTGCCGTCCGCCCCTCAGGGACGGGCGGCACGGCGTCGCCAGCGGGCCCGCTGGAAGAAGAACCAGCGCCGGGCCGTGGTGGCGACCGCCGTCGCACTCGTCGGAGGCGGCCTGACGGTGTCCGTGATGGACCAGCAGTCCGGTGACCGGGCACAGGCGGCCACGGCGCCCGAGTCCACGGGCACGGATACGGACATCGCCGAGAAGCCGTCGACGCCGTACACGCCGCCGAGCAGGACGCGGCCCGACTCGGGCGCCTCCTCCCCCACGTCCTCCGCGCCCGAGCGCCCCAGCCGGCAGCGCACCGCCGCCCCGCCCCAGAGCACGCCCTCGAACCTGCGACCCGACTCGGCCGCCCCGCCGCGCGGTACGACGACCGAGGAGTCGGCCCCTCAGCCGCAGACGACCTCCCCGTCCGCGGAGGACACGGCCTCCGACCGCAACGAGGCGCAGCCCAGCCAGACGCCCACGCCCTCTGCCACCGAGCCGAGTTCGCAGCCGCCGCAGACGAGCCCCGCGCCGACCGCGACCTCGCCGTCGCAGATATGCCTGCTCGTGGTGTGCCTCGGCTGACGGCGTCGAGTTCACCGGCGAACCGACCGCTCTCGGCTCCTGTCGACGTAGTCTTCGGCCGTGGCCGAGAGCGAACTGATGCGCCTTCCCGACATGCCGCTGCACGATCCGTTCGTCGTCGCCGACCCGAAGACGCGCGCCTACCACCTCTACACGTCCAACGACCCTTCCGTGTCGGGCGTGGACGGCACCGGCACGATGGTCTACCGCAGCGAGGGCCTGCGCGACTGGACGCGTCCCGTCGTGGTCTTCCTGGCCGCCGAGCAGCAGGAACTCTGGGCGGCCGACGGCGGATGGGCGCCGGAGGTCCACGAATGGGGCGGCAGGTACTACCTGTTCACCACGCTGCACAACCAGGACAGACCGATTCCGGTTCCTCCGCCGAACCAGTGGGGTGTGCCGTTCCAGATCCCGGCCCACATGCGCGGCACGATCACGGCCGTTTCCGACTCGCTGCTGGGCCCCTTCACCGTCGTCGACCCGTCACGCCCCACCCCACCCGAAAATCTCATGACCCTCGACGGCACGCTCCACGTCGACCCGTCCGGACAGCCCTGGATGGTGTACGCGCACGAGTGGCTGCAGACCATCGACGGAACCATGGAGGCGATCCGCCTGGCCCCGGACCTGACCCGGACGATCGGCGAACCGGTCCTCCTGTTCAAGGCCTCGGACGCGTCCTGGATCACCGAGCAGATCCCCGCCGGCCTGCCGAACCAGCTCCCGCCCTACGTCACCGACGGCCCCCAGCTCCACCGCACCCCTGACGGGTCCCTGCTCATGCTGTGGTCGACGTACGAGAAGAACGTGGTCGGCCGGGACGGGTCCATCAGCGGCGGCTATGTGCAGACCTACGCCACCTCCAGGTCCGGCAGCATCACAGGGCCGTGGCGGCAGCACCGGCCACTGGTCCGCGACGACAGCGGCCACGGCATGCTGTTCCACACCTTCGACGACCGGCTGATGATGATCCTCCACCGCCCCTTCGAGAACGCACGGGGCAAGCTGTACGAGATGGAACTCAGCGGCCACGAGCTGCGCGTGCTCCGCCGACGCGCCGACCTCGACGGCGGCGGCTGACACCGCGCGGCGTCCGGATTCGGCGGGCCGAGGCGCAGGAACCCCGCGGCGTCGGTGGCGTGACCGATCAGCCCAGGTCGAGCAGTTCCTCGTGGAAGCCGCCGAACCCGCGCTCCTGGTCGACGAGATGGATCTCCAGGATCCAGTGGCAGCGGCGCCCGGCCTTGTCGGTGCGCCGCATCGGGGTGTCGTTGCCCGGCGCGATGTACGACTCCACGTCCGCGCCGTCGATCCACTCGTGCGGGAACTCGCCGACCAGGTGCCCGGCGTGCCAGCCGCCCAGCTCCCACCCGGCGTCGGTGGCGAGCCGCTCGACCTCGGCGTACAGCCGCTTGCCGGTGATGCCGGTCTCGCTCTCGAAGAACCGCTGCCCGGCCGCGAAGATCTTCGGCAGGTCGTCCTTCAGCCGCCGCTTGACCGGATCGTCGCCCAGTACGAAGGTGCGCCCGAAGTCGGCCTCGTACTCCTCGAAGATGGGTCCGAAGTCGGCGAACACGATGTCGTCCGCGTCGATCGCACGGTCCGGCGGGTTCTCCCGGTACGGCTTCAGCGTGTTGGGGCCGGAGCGCACGATCCGCTTGTGCCAGTGCCGGGTCGTGCCGAACATCTCGTTCGCCAGATCCCGGACCCGGTCGCTGACCGCCCGCTCCCGCTGCCCCGGCGCGACGAGCCCGCGCTCCTCGATCTCCGCGAAGAGCCGCTCGGCCTTCGCCTGAGCGTCCAGCAGTCGCGCCCCGCGCGTGGGTTCGTCGTCCGCCATGCGCCCGACCGTAGGCGGGTGAATCTTCGTCCGGCAACCGGATTCATCACGGCGACCGCCTCCCGGACGACCGTACCCGGGCGCCCGTCTCGTACAAACGCACATTCCAGGCCTGCTAATCAATGATCCGGCTCATGCAATGAGACAGTGGGCTTTCGCCTTGCATATGCGGCAGTATCATCGGCGCATGCACACCTACCGGATCGGGGACGCCGCCGCCCTGCTCGGTGTCAGCGCCGACACCGTGAGGCGCCTGGTCGACGGTGGGAGACTCGCCGCCGAACGCGACGGGACGGGCCGCCGGATCATCCCGGGGCCGGTCCTCGCCGCCTGTGCCCGGCAGTTGCACCGCACGGACCGGGAGAACGCCGGCTCCTCGGCCCGCAACCGCCTCTCCGGCATCGTCACGGACGTGATCCTCGGAGACGTGTCCGCGCAGGTGGAGATCCAGGCGGGGCCGTTCCGGGTGGTGTCCCTGGTCAGCCGCGAGTCGGCCGAGGAGTTGAAGCTGGAGCCCGGTGTTCCGGCGGTTGCCGTGATCAAGTCGACCAACGTGGTCGTCGAGAGACCGTAGAGGAGTCCCGCGGTGGATTCTTCGTCATGTGACAGAGGGAGTAGATCCGTGATGACTCGTTCCGCGCGCCGGACCCGCCGGACCCTGCAGGTGGCCGGTGCGGGAGCCGCCGCGTTGCTCGCCCTGAGCGCCTGCTCCTCCTCCGACGACTCGTCGACGGGGTCCGACTCCTCCACGTCGGCGTCCTCGCCGGACAAGCTTTCCGGCACGGTGACCGTGTTCGCCGCGGCCTCTCTGAAGGAGAGCTTCACCGCGCTGGGCAAGGAGTTCGAGCAGGAGCACCCCGGCACGAAGGTGATGTTCAGCTTCGGCGGCAGCGACTCGCTCGCCGCGAGCATCACCGGCGGCGCCCCTGCCGACGTGTTCGCCTCCGCCAGCCCCAAGACGATGGCCATCGTCACGGACAAGGGCGACGCGTCGGGGACGCCCGCCACCTTCGTCCGCAATCAGCTCGAAATCGCCACCCTGCCCGGCAACCCCGACAAGATCGCCTCTCTCAAGGACCTCACCAAGTCGGGCCTGAAGGTCGTGCTCTGCGACAAGACCGTGCCGTGCGGCGCCGCCGCCCAGAAGGCCCTGGACGCCGGCAAGCTCAAGCTCACACCGGTCTCGTACGAGCAGGACGTCAAGGCCGCCCTGACCAAGGTCGAGCTCAAGGAGGCCGACGCGGCCGTCGTCTACAAGACCGATGTGAACGCCGCCGGTGACAAGGTGGAGGGCGTGGACTTCCCCGAGTCGGCCGACGCCATCAACGACTACCCGATCGTCCAGCTGAAGGACGCCCCCAACGCCGAGGCGGCCGAGGCGTTCATCGCGCTCGTGCAGTCCGCCGACGGCCAGAAGGTCCTGACCGAGGCCGGGTTCCTCAAGCCGTGACCTCCCCGACCGACGCGCCCGACAAGTCCGCCGCCGCGGCCGACACCCTCCGGGGTGGGCCGCGGCGCGGGCGCGTCCGGACGGGCTTCGGCCGGGGCGTACCGCTGCCCCTGCTGGTGCCCGCGCTGCTGGGCCTGGCGTTCCTGGTGCTGCCGCTGATCGCCCTGCTGGTCCGCACCCCCTGGCACAGCCTGCCGGACCAGCTGACCAGCCCCGAGGTCTGGCAGGCGCTGAAGCTGTCCCTGCTGTGCGCGACCGCGGCGACCGCCGTGAGCCTGGTGATCGGGGTGCCGCTGGCCTGGCTGCTGGCCCGGGTCGAGTTCCCCGGCCGCGGGCTCGTACGGGCCCTGGTCACGCTGCCGCTCGTCCTGCCCCCGGTGGTGGGCGGTGTGGCACTGCTGATGGCGCTGGGTCGCAACGGCATCGTCGGGCAGTGGCTGGACGCGTGGTTCGGGGTCACGCTGCCGTTCACCACCGCCGGGGTCGTCGTCGCCGAGGCGTTCGTGGCGATGCCGTTCCTGGTCATCAGTGTCGAGGGCACCCTGCGTGCCGCCGATCCGCGCTACGAGGAGGCGGCCGCCACGCTCGGCGCCTCCCGCTTCACCGCCTTCCGCCGCGTCACGCTCCCGCTGATCGCGCCCGGCATCGCGGCGGGCGCGGTCCTGGCCTGGGCGCGGGCGCTCGGCGAGTTCGGCGCGACGATCACCTTCGCGGGCAACTTCCCCGGCCGTACGCAGACCATGCCGCTGGCCGTCTACCTGGCCCTGCAGAGCGATCCCGAGGCGGCCATCGCCCTCAGCCTGGTGCTGCTCGCCGTGTCCGTCGCGGTCCTGGCCGGGCTGCGCGACCGCTGGATGACCGCCTCATGACCCACACCGAGAAGACCCAGAAGACCGAGAAGCCCGCGTACGAGGCCACTGGCGTGCCCGGCCCTGCTCCGGCGGGGCTGGACGCCCATCTGGTCGTCGACCGCGGCTCGTTCCGGCTCGACGTGGCGCTGACCGCCGCCCCCGGGGACGTGGTCGCGCTGCTGGGCCCCAACGGCGCCGGAAAGACCACCGCCCTGCGCGCCCTGGCCGGCCTGACGCCGCTCACCGGCGGCCATCTCCGCCTGGACGGTGCGGCGTTGGAGCGTACGGCGCCCGAGTCGCGCCCGGTCGGTGTCGTCTTCCAGGACTACTTGCTCTTCCCGCACCTCACGGCCCTGGACAACGTGGCTTTCGGCCCGCGCTGCCACGGTTCGACCAAGGCGGAGGCCCGCGCGCAGGCCGCCGAGTGGCTGGAGCGGATGGGATTGGCCGACCACGCCGGCGCCAGATCCCGCCGCCTCTCCGGCGGCCAGGCCCAGCGCGTCGCCCTCGCCCGCGCCCTCGCCACCAACCCCCGCCTGCTCCTCCTCGACGAACCCCTCGCCGCCCTCGACGCCCGCACCCGCCTGGAGGTACGGACCCAACTCCGCCGCCACCTCGCCGAGTTCGAGGCCGTCGCCGTACTCGTCACCCACGATCCGCTCGACGCCATGGTCCTGGCCGACCGTCTCGTCGTCATCGAGGACGGCCGCATCGTCCAGGAGGGCACCCCCGCCGACATCGCACGCCATCCGCGCACGGACTACATCGCGCACCTGGTGGGCCTGAACCTCTACAAGGGACAGGCCGAAGGCCACACGGTCCACGTGGACGACGGCCCGGCGATCACCACCACGGAGGATCTGACGGGCCCGGTCTTCGTGGCCTTCCCGCCCAGCGCGGTCACCCTCTACCGGGACCGCCCCACCGGATCCAGCGCCCGCAACCTCTGGCAGTGCGAGGTAGCCGGCATGGAGACCCACGGGGACCAGATCCGGGCCGACCTCACCGGCGAACTCCCCCTCGCCGCCGACCTGACCACCATGGCGGCCGCCGAACTCGACCTCCACCCCGGGGCCATGGTGTGGGCGACGGTCAAGGCGACCCAGACCCACGCCTACCCGGCCTGACACTCTCCGCTCACCACGGCACGCGAGGTCGTCGCCTCACCACGGCTCACGCCCCACCCGGCTACGGTGAAACCCACAGCCACCGCAAAGTGGGACATATTAACCAGGCATCTGTGAGGCATCCCGTCATGAGTCTGAGCATCCGCAACCAGCTCCCCGGCACCGTCACCGCCGTCACCCCGGGCGAGGCCATGGCGACCGTCAAGGTACGTCTCGACGGCGGGCAGGAACTCACCGCGGCGATCACCTTGGAGGCCGTGAAGGAACTCGGTCTCGCCGAGGGTTCCGCCGTCCGCGCCCTGGTGAAGTCCACCGAGATCTCGCTGGCCACCGGCTCGGTGGACGGCCTGTCCATCCGCAACCGGCTCCGCGGCACGGTCACCGACATCGCCACGGGCGGCGCCATGGCCTCCGTGAAGGTGAGCGTCGACGGCGGCAACCTGACCTCGGCGATCACGAAGGACGCCGTCACCGACCTCGGCCTGGGAACCGGTACCGCCGTCACCGCTCTGATCAAGTCGACCGAGGTGTCGCTCGCGACCATGTGAGAGGCAGGGATGCAAGGCCACGCATCAATCGCGTATGCCGCCATTCCAGTTCCTCCGCGGGAATCGCCGGCCGAATGTCGGCGAAGCGGGAAATGACCGCCCGGAGCGCGAGTTCGCCTTCGGCTCGCGCAAGGGGTGCTCCCAGGCATCTGTGGATTCCATGACCGAAGGCCAGGTGTCCGGTGGCACCACGGTTGAAATCGAGCTGGTCGGGATCGGGAAATCGGTCCGGGTCGCGGTTGGCGGCGCCGGGAGCGATGAGTACCGGAACGCCTTCGGGAATCACGGTCCCGCCGAGTGTGAGCTCCTCGGTGCTGTAGCGGAACGTGGCGATCCCGACTGGCGAGTCGAAGCGCAGCAACTCGTCCAGCGCACTCCCGAGGAGTTGCGGCTCGGCCCTCAACCGCGCGAGCGACTCGGGGTGCTGGAGAAGCGCCAGGGCGGCGTTGCCGATGAAGTTGGTGGTGGTCTCGTGGCCGGCCACGAGCAGGAGCACGGCGAGCGAAACGAGTTCGGCTTCGGTCAGCTGATCCTGGCCGTCGCGTACGGCGATGAGGTCGTCGAGCATCCCGCCGGGTGAACTGCGCCTGGAGGCGACGAGCTCGTTCATGTAGCCGCCGATGGCATGTGAGGCGGTGTCGATCCGTCGGGGGTCTCCGGCGGCGAACAGATCGCTCGACCAGGTGCGTACGAGCTGCCGGTCGGACTCGGGTACCCCCAGCATCTCGCAGATGACGGTGACCGGCAGAGGGACGGCGAGGCTCGCGACGAGGTCCACCGGTCCGCCCTCGGGCCAGGCGTCGAGCAACTCGTCGACCAGGCCGGCGATATAGGGGCGCATGCGTGCGACGGCCCCGGTGGTGAACGCCTTCGTCACCAGCGCCCGCAGCCGTGCGTGCTGCGGAGGGTCGGTGGCAAGCATGTTCCGGGAGACGGCCGGATGGAGGTCGCGCTGCGACGGCCGGCCGGCGAAGAACCGCGTGGTGTTCTTCGAAAGCCGAGGATCGGCGAATGCCTCCCGGGCCTCCGCGTAACCCGTGACCAGGTAGCTGGGGCGCCCTCCTGAACCGGTGGGCACCCTCCGCACCGGCGCCGCGTCCCGCAGCCGCGCGTAGGTCGGGTAGGGATCGGCGAAGAGCCGCGGATCCTGCAACGGGTCGGTCACGCTCGCGGCTCCATTCCCGAGGGTGCCGGTTCATGGGTGACGGGGCGAAGGCCGGCCCCCTTCGCGTGTACGAGGTTGTCACCGACTTGGTGTGAACACACAATCTCGCCCGGGGAGGGATAGCCGCGGGCGGCTCATCACGTCGTGGTGGTTGCGAGAAGGGGAGGGTCGATGGAGGCCACAAGTCACGACGAGTTCCGGGAATTCGTAGCGATGCGCTCCACCGCGCTGCTGCAGCTCGCGGTGCTGCTCACCGGCGGGGACCGGCACGCCGCGGAGGATCTGCTGCAGATTGCGCTCATGAAGGCCTACGGGCGCTGGGCTCATGTCGAGCAGCCCGAGGCGTACGTCCGTCAGGTCATGTACCGCCAGCAGGTCAACCGCTGGCGGCTGCGCAGGCACCGCGCCGAGACGACGGTGCCCGTACTGCCCGAGTCCGGCGGCGACGCCGACACCGAGTCGGGCACCGAGCTGCGGATCGCGCTGTGGGCGGCGCTCGGAAAACTGACGAAACGGCAGCGGGCCGTGGTCGTACTGCGTTACTTCGAGGACCTGCCGGAGGCCGAGGTCGCCGCGCTGCTGAGATGTCCGGTCGGCACGGTGCGCAGTACGGCGTACCGGTCGCTCGCCAAGCTCCGGCTGCTCGTACCGGAGCTCGGGCCCGAAAATCCCGCGGAACAGGTGCAGCAGCTCAGTTACACGCCGAAGGAGGTCCAGGGATGACGACGGAGCAGGTGGAGGAGAAGGTCCGGGAGACACTGCGCGCGGTCGCCCTGGACCGGGTGCGCGCACCCGGGGACCTGGCCGAAACGGTGGTACGACGGCGCAGTCGGCGCCGTTTCTCGCAGGCCGCGGGGGCGGCGGTGGCCGTTGCCGCGATCACGGTGGGGGCGGTGCTCGGCCTCGGGGGCGGTGGTGCTGCCGAGCAGGACCGGCCTGTGCGCCCGGCGGTGTCGCCGGAGGGCTGGAAACCGTGGCAGAGCAACGCCCGGGGCGCCGGCGAGCGGGGCTGCCTGGTGGATGGTTCCGCGCTGTACTGCAGCGGTTCCAAGTACGACGTCGCGAAGTTCGACGCCAACACCGGCGAGCGGCTGTGGACCGTCAAGGTCAACCGCGAGGGCGACGGGCCCGACCACGCGTTCGCCGCGCGTGACGGCGTGGTCTACGCCTACCGCAATCACACCGCGGACAAGGAGCCGAACGGCGACTACATGGGCGGTACGGATCTGATGGCGGTGGACGCCGACACCGGCAAGGTGCTGTGGACGGCCGAGATGCCGCAGGACGACCGCACCGACCAGGCCGCCATGCTCATCGACGGCGCGGTACTGGCCAACACGCCGACGCTCCGCACGATGTCGGCCCTCGATCCGCTGACCGGTCAGGAGAAGTGGCGCCACACCTGGGACAAGGGCATCGTGTGCCAACGCGCGGTGCTGAGCGGGGTGCCCTATCTCCTGTGCAACCAGGACACCGAGAAGCAGGACGACACCGACGTCATCCGTCTCGATCCCGCCACCGGTAGTGCCGAGAAGGTCTTGACCATGCCCGGCAGGCAACAGTTCCTCGGGACCTCGGGCGACCGGATGGTCCTGATCGCAGCGAAGAATGCGGGCGACAAGGACCTGCGGCTGACCACCCTCAGCGGCTCCGGCGAGCAGACCTCGCACTCCTACCGGATCGAGGGAGAGCCGGCCAACTCGGACATCGTCGGTGATCTTCTGATCTCCGTGTCCTGGAAGGGCAAGGCCTCGGCCTACTCGCTGACCACGGGCAAGACCCTGTGGACCGGGCCGGTGGGCGTCAGGATGCCCGACAAGGACACGATGACGGGCCTCGCGGCTCCCGTGGTGCCGGCGGGCCAAGGGGTCGTGTACTTCGTCGGTCCGACCGGCGATCTGTCCGGCCTCGACCTGCGCACGGGTGAACGGATCTGGCGCGGCCACGCCGACACCGGCAACCAGAAGCCGGGCCCCGCCTTCGGGGACACGCCCCAACTCCTGCTCTACGAGGACGTTCTGGTCGCCCGGAGCGGCAGCAGGATCGTCTCCCTTTTGCCGCAGATCGGGGACTGACCCGAAGGACCATCGGCCGGGGTGGCAACGCTGCCCCGGCCGACGACCCGGGCCACGAACGACCGAACCCGCCTCCCCCTCACAGAGAACGCCCTCCGAGCGTCACTTGTCCTGATCGCGCGCGACGTTGATGGCTTGTCCGTCTCGGAGATCTGCTCGTTGAGGGCCATCACCTCCCCGGCCAGGGTGTGGACCAGCTTCGCGATGGTCTTCTCCCCGGGGACGGCGGTGTGCTGACGCCCGGCGGCCTCCACGGCGGCCTCCACGGCGGCCTCGGCCAGGGCTCTGGCGTTTCGGACCGTGTGGTTGGCCGGCCACTTCGCCAGCCGTGCGGTTCCAGTGCGGCGGATCGCGGCAGGGGTCTGGTAGCCCGTCAGCAGTTTCAACGGGCCCGTGTTGGTCACGTCCAGGGCCCGCTCCAGGGCCGGGAACATGCTCAGCAGGGTGCCGCGCAGGCGGTTGACCGAACGGGTCCGGTCCTCGACCAGGTCAGCTCTGCGTCCGGTCAACAACTTCAGCTCGATCGTGGCTTCGTCGCCCGGGCGGATGGGTCGCAGATCGCGGCGCATTCTGGCCTGGTCGGCGATGACGTAGGCGTCGCGGGCGTCGGTCCTACCCTCGCCGCGGTAGCCGTCGGATGCCCGGTTGACCAGCCGGCCGGGTATGTAGAGGGCCTCCTGGCCATGGTTGACCAGCAGGGCCAGCATCAGCGCGGGTTCTCCGCCGGTCATGTCGATGGCCCAGGTGACGTGGCGGCCGTCGGCGAGGTCCAGGACATCTCCGATCAGCTTCAGCAGCTCGGGCTCGTCGTTGGCCACCCGGCGCGACAGCAGCGTCTTGCCGTCCATGTCCAGGGCGAGGCCGTGATGGTGGCCCTTGCCGCTGTCGATCCCCACCCATATCCGGCTCATCGTGCTCCTGACGTACGTGTTCGTGCTGTTCGTGCCACGGACGACCTCGCCGGCATTGCTCTACACAGCGACCTGTTCGCACTTCCTGATCGGCGGCCGAGTCGTCGTGGGGAGCCGGGCGGCCAAGCCATCAAAGCCATGATCGGCAGCTGCCTGACAGCCACACCCGGCTCCCCTGGGCGTCCTCACCCTACGAATGGGAGGAGCAACCCGCTTCAGAAAGGTAGAGCTGCCTGAAGTTGCAGCCAGGTCGGATCCGTTGCGGCTGCGGCATGAAGCAGCGCTGCGCCATCGCCCGCGCGTACGCGGTGGACCCTCAAGTGCTGCTGATGGACGAGCCGTTCGGCGCTCTCGACGCGCTCACCCGGGTCCAGTTGCAGGACCAGCTGCTGCGCACCTGGAGCCAGGAGAAGCGGACCGTGCTGTTCATCACCCATGACGTGGACGAGGCCGTCTACCTGGCCAACCGTGTCGTCGTCATGGCGGCGGGTCCCGGGCGCATCCACCGCGTCATCGACGTGGACCTGTCCTATCCGCGCACGGAGGAGATACGGCTGTCCGCGGAGTTCCGCCGCATCCGCAACGAAGTCTGGACCTCCGTCTACCACCAGGACGAAGCCGCCCCGGCCGCATAACCGCCCGACGGCTTTCCGCTCCCCAGCCTCGTACCGCACGAGAGGAACCATCCACCATGTACCGAAGCACGGTCAGACGCGCCCTCACGACACTGCCCGCCGTATTCATTCTGTCGCTGTCCGTGAGCGCGTGTTCCGGGAGCGGGTCCGGCGACGACTCCACGGTCAGGTTCGGCTACATCGGTGACTACAACGGAGCCAGTCTGCTGGCGATCGCCGAGAAGCAGGGGCTGTGGAAGAAGGCCGGGCTGACCGCGGAGACGAAGACGTTCAACAACGGCCCGGTGCAGATCCAGGCGCTCAGTGCCGGCGACCTCGACTACGGCTACATCGGCCCCGGCGCCGTGTGGCTGCCCGCCTCCGGTCACTCCAAGATCATCGCCATCAATACGCTCACGTACGCGGACCGGGTCATAGGCCAGCCCGGGATGGACTCCATGAAGGACCTCAAGGGCAAGAAGATCGGCGTGCCCGAGGGCACTTCCGGCGACATGATCCTCAACATCGCGCTGGCGGAGGCCGGCATGACCGACAAGGACATCGCCAAGGTCAACATGGATCCGTCCACGATCGTCTCCGCCTTCTCCTCCGGGAAGATCGATGGCGCCGGCTTCTTCTATCCGGCCATCGACACCATCAAGAAGAAGGTGCCGAACCTGGTGGAGGTCGCCAGCACCGAGGACACCGGGGATTCCTTCCCCACCGCGTTCGTCGCTGGCAACAAGGTGCCGGAAGAGAAGAACAGCAAGGTGGTCAAGGTACTGCAGCAGGCCAACGACTGGCGCAAGGCACACCCCGCCGAGACCATCGCGCTCACCGCGAAGCTGCTGGAGGTCTCCGAAGCCCGGACGAAGGCCGACGCCTCCCACGTCCGGACCCTCTCCACCGCAGACCTGGTCGCCAAGACTAAGAGCGGTGAAGTGGACAAGTGGCTGAAGACACTTGGCGATTTCTTCGTACGCAACAAGCAGCTGGGCGAGAACCCCGATCCGGGTGAGTACTACGCGGGCGAGCTCTACGAGAAGGCGCAGGGCGGCAAGTAGGGCGGCCTCCCGCACCGTCCCGACCCGTCCGTGAGGCAACGCGAACTCGCCTCGTACGACTCGAAAGGCACCGCCGTGCGCCACAACATGCTCTTCCTGATGACCGACCAGCACCGCGTCGACACCCTCGGCGTCTACGGCAACCCGCACGTGCGCACCCCCAATCTGGACCGCCTCGCCGCACAGGGCACCCGCTTCGACAGCTGCTACACGCCGACCGCCATCTGCACCCCGGCCCGGGCCAGCCTGCTGACCGGCGCGGCACCCTTCCGGCACAAGCTGCTCGCCAACTACGAGCGCAACGTGGGGTACTTGGAGGACCTGGCCGACGGCCAGTTCACGTTCGCCGAGCAACTGCGCAGCGAGGGCTACAACCTGGGCCTCCTGGGCAAGTGGCACGGCGGCGTCCGGCGCACCGCCGCCGACTACGGCTTCCAGGGCCCGGACCTCGCCGGCTGGCACAACCCCGTCGATCACCCCGACTACCTGGCCTACCTCAAGGAGAACGGCCTTCCCGAGTACGCCATCAGCGCCCGGATGCGCGGCACGACCCCAACGGCAGCCCCGGCAACCTCCTCGCGGCCCGGCTGCACCAGCCCGTCGAGGCCACCTTCGAGTACTACCTGGCGACCCGCACCATCGAGATGCTCCACCGCTTCGCCGGGAACGAGCAGTCCGGGGAGGGTGTCCCGTTCTTCCTCGCCGCCCACTTCTTCGGCCCGCACCTGCCGTACATCCTCCCCGACGAGTACTTCGACCTGTACGACCCGGACCTGGTGGAGCTACCGGCCTCCATAGGCGAGACCTTCGCGGGCAAACCACCGGTGCAGAGCAACTACAGCAAGCTGTGGGCGTTCGACACCATGCCGATCGAGGACAGCCGCAAACTCATCGCCGTCTACTGGGGTTACGTCACGCTCATCGACGAGCAGATCGGCCGCATCCTCGACGCCGTACGGGAGTTGGGCCTGGACGAGCGCACCGCGGTGTGCTTCACCGCCGACCACGGCGAGTTCACCGGCGCCCACCGGCTGCACGACAAGGGCCCCGCCATGTACGAGGACATCTACCGCATCCCCGGGCTGCTGCGGGTGCCGGGCGCCGTACCGGGCCAGGTGCGCGAGGAGTTCGTCTCCCTCACCGACTACACGGCGACCATCCTGGAACTCGCCGGCAGCGACCCCGCCCCGGCCGTCGACAGCCGCAGCCTGCTGCCCCTTGCCCGCGGCGAACGGCCGGCCTGGGACGAGCATCATCTGGCCGAGTACCACGGCCACCACTTCCCGTACCCGCAGCGCATGCTGCGCACCCGGCGCCACAAGCTGGTCGTCAACCCCGAGTCGCGCAACGAGCTGTACGACCTGCAGACCGACCCGGACGAGCTGCTCAACCGCTACGACCACCCCGAACTCCTGGACGTACGCACACAGTTGATGCACCGGCTGTACCGCCTGCTACGGGACCGCGGCGACAACTTCTTCCACTGGATGACACCCATGTACGACGTGCCGACCGACCACGACACCACCCTGTCGTCGTTCGAGACGGACAAGGCCGGCGGCGCGGGCTCCTCGACCCTCACCGCTACGGATGCCTCGACGCCGGTCGGCGGTACGCGATGAGCGGCCCATCGAGCGCGGACCGGGCCTCTCCCTCGTGCTGCGCCCCGTCCCGCGTCGGCGCCGTCGGCGCGGGGCCGGTCGCCCTCGCACCCATGTCGCCCGCCGCCCGCACCCGGTCGCCCGGCCACGACACCCGCGTCGCCCTGCCCGGCGGAACCTTCCGAATGGGCACCGAGGACGCGGACGCGAACCCCGGCGACCGTGAGGGCCCCGTCCGTGAGGTGGCCGTGGACGCGTTCGCCATCGACGCCCACGCCGTGACCACCGCCCGCTTCGCGGCCTTCGTCGCGGACACCGGGCACCGCACCGAGGCCGAGCGCCACGGCTGGAGCTTCGTCTTCGCCTGCTTCCTGCCAGGCGACCTGAGACGCGTCTCCCCCCGCCCCGACGCCACCCCGTGGTGGTGCGGAGTCCAGGGAGCCACCTGGCGCACCCCGGAGGGACCCGACAGCGACCTCGAAGGCCGCTGGGACCATCCCGTCACCCACGTCGGCTGGTCCGACGCCAAGGCGTTCGCCGGGTGGGCCGGCGGACGGCTGCCCACCGAGACCGAGTGGGAGTACGCCGCCCGCGGCGGCCTCGACCAGGCCCGCTACCCATAGGGCGACGAACTCACCCCCGACGGCGAGCACCGCTGCCACATCTGGCAGGGCACCTTCCCCACCAAGAACACCCCCGAGGACGGCTACACCGGCACCGCGCCCGTCCACGCCTTCCCGCCGAACGCCTACGGCCTCTACAACGTTTCCGGAAACGTGTGGGAGTGGTGCGCCGACGCGTGGGACACCAAGTCCCCGGAACTGCGCGTCATGCGCGGAGGCTCGTACCTGTGCCACGACTCGTACTGCAACCGCTATCGCGTCGCCGCCCGCACGGCCAACACCACCGACAGCACGACGGGCAACCTCGGCTTCCGGGTCGCCTACCCCACCGACGGCCCGCAAGCCTCCCCCGACGGCCGACTGGATCGGCTGCGATCGCCTGACCTCCAGACACGCGAAAAGCCGCCCTCTCATCAGTGAGAGAACGACCTCCGACCTGCAAAAAGCTGCTCGGTACGACAGGATTTCAACCTGCGACCCCTTGACCCCGGTTGGGTGATCGAGGAGACCATTTCCCGGCTGTCCGACTCTCGTCGGCTGTGGATACCGGCAATGAATGACACGGCGCTGGCAAGTACCCATTCCGGCGCCGCGCGGTGGAGCGAACTGCGCGAGCAAGCTGCGAACGCGCCAATCTGCGAAGGCCCCGTCCGGACCCCAAAAGAAGGCCGGAGTTCGGCGCCGTTCTGGCCAATCTTCCGGCAATTTCCTCAGGCCCAATTGGGCATGCGCGCGACCCTGTGTGCGCCCTGTCCCCGCCACGTAGCCCCCGGAATTCACAAGTACGGATCGCGCGAGCGGCAGGGGGCGCATCGAGACCGGCAAGGAAGACGACGAAGAGGCCCCAAGGGATCTTGTGCACCCGTCGAACGTAGCTGTTCACTCCAATTCGACGGGAAGGATGACAGGTAGCGGGAGTCGATCGCCCAGCCCGCCTCCGGGGGACCCACAGGGGCACGCCGTGGTGGACGAACAGCGGGAAGCCGCTGTCGAACCGGGCACCGCAGAAGGCCCGCTGCAGCTCGTCGATCACGACCGCCGCTACCGCACAGAGGCAGCGCCCGGGGGCCGTCGGACGAGCTGCTGGAGTGCGCGGTTGCGTCAGTCACCTGTAGGCGGTCACCGGTAGACGGGGCCAGCCCCATAGCTTGACCACAAATTACACACACCCCCTCTACAGACTGGCAACGATGGTCTAGATTGACCGTGCTTCAGCTGATCGGACACGAGGCGACCAGTAATGATCTATAGGTCCGGCACGACAAAAGGCCAGCAGCCGCGTCCCCCGCGCCACGCGTGGGGATGATCAATTCTTGATCCCGCGAGAGGGCTTCGGGTGCGGGGAGCACCCGAGGTTTCGACGGGGTTCCCGCACACCTTGAGAGTCTGGCAGGACATACGAGTCCACTGCCGCCAGGGTGAGTTGTTCAAGTAACGCTCAAAGAGCCGTGAAGTCATGCGCGGAGAGGCGGGTGCCTCCTGCGGGAAGGGACTGTGCGGGAGGGTGGGGCCTCCCGGGGGAGGGACAGTGTTAGGCGATCACGTCGTACCACTGGGAACCGGGGGGTTCTGTGCGGCAGGGGGGAATAGTCGGCCCTTTTTCGTCAGCGCGCGGGAATCTGACGAACGGGGCAATCAGCCGGCCCGCAATCGACTGGGAGCAGCGGTACCGCCGTACCGTGATCACCAGCGATACCGTGGCAACCGCTTTCGTGGTGGCCGCGATCGGCAACTTCTTCGGGGCCCGGGACGCGGCCAACTGGCATGAGAAGTGGGGAATTCTCGCATTCGGCACCGAGCTGCTGGTGCTGGGAGCGCTCGCGGTGAGCCGGTCGTGGTCTCCGGCCGTGCTCGGCCAGGGCGCCGAGGAATTCCGCCGGCTCGGACGCTCACTGTTCACGGCGACCGTCGTGCTGGCGCTCGGCGGGATCGCACTCACCTCACGCAACATCAAGCTCTGGATCTTCGTCGCGATCCCCGCGATCGCGCTCGTCACCATGACCGCGCGGTATCTGCTCCGCCTACGGCTTCACCGACAGCGCAAGGAAGGACGGTGCCTGAGACCGGTGCTCGCTGCCGGGAGCCCGGACACCGTGCGCGACCTGATCGCGCGAACCCGCAAGTTCCCGCACATCGGCTGGCGGGTGGACGCGGTGTGCACGACGGACGGTCGCGGGCTCGACGGTGACCACCTGGACGGAGTGCCGGTCGTCGGCCTACTGACGGACGTCGCCAAGCACGTCCGCCACGACGGCTACCGCGTCGTCGCCATCACACCGGACCCGCACTGGTCACCGGACCGGCTGCAGCGGCTGGCCTGGAACCTCGAAGGCAGCGATGCCGAGATGGTCGTGGCCCCCGTGCTGATGGAAGTGGCCGGCCCTCGGCTGCACGTCGACGCGGTGCTCGGGATCCCGCTGCTGCGAGTCAGTCTGCCGACCTTCACCGGGGGCCGCCGGGCGATCAAAGGGGTCGTCGACCGATTGGGCGCAACGATTCTGCTGATGCTGTTCGCACCGCTGATGGTGTTCGTCGCGCTGCTCGTGATGGTGGACACCCGTGGTGGGGCCTTCTACCGCCAGCGCAGGGTCGGCAAGAACGGCCGCGAGTTCACCATTCTCAAGTTCCGCACCATGGTCGCCGGGGCTCACGGGGTACGTGCCGAGCTGGCCGACCGCAACGAGGGCGCAGGCCTGCTGTTCAAGCTCCGCCAGGATCCGCGGGTGACCCGGGTGGGAGCAGTGCTGCGCCGGTACTCGCTCGACGAACTCCCCCAGCTTTTCAACGTACTCACCGGATCGATGTCGCTCGTCGGTCCGCGGCCTCCGCTGCCGGAGGAGACCGCTGAGTACGGCCCGGACATCCGGCGGCGGCTGCTGGTCAAGCCCGGGCTCACCGGCCTGTGGCAGATCAGCGGACGCAGCGATCTGGCGTGGGAGGAGGCGGTCCGCCTCGACCTGCGGTACGTCGAGGACTGGTCGCTCGCCCTGGACACAGTGATCTTGTGGAAGACGCTGCGTGCGGTGCTCCATGGGCAGGGGGCGTATTGATGCGCGGGGGTCGTCGTCCGGCACGCGCGCGGACTGCAGGCCGCAGGGGCCTGCCTGGGGGGAGGGACAGGTCATGAAGGTCAGCGTTTTCGGGCTCGGCTACGTGGGCTGCGTGTCAGCCGCGTGCCTGGCCAGCATGGGTCACGAGGTCATCGGGGTGGACGTGAACCAGGTGAAGGTCGACCTGGTCAACGACGGCAAGGCCCCGGTGGTCGAGGAACGGATCGGCGAGCTCATCGCCGACGTCGTGCGGACCGGGGCCTTGAGAGCCACCGACGACGTCCGCGAGGCGATCATGGACAGCGAGGTGTCGCTGGTCTGCGTGGGCACGCCGTCCGAGCCCAACGGCAGCCTGTGCACCACGTACTTGGAGCGGGTCACCGAGCAGATAGGTGCCGTGCTGGCCGAGGGGGCCAGGAAGGGGGGCCGGCACACCGTCGTGTTCCGCAGCACCATGCTCCCGGGCACCTGCCTGAACCTGCTGGTCCCGATCCTGGAGAAGTCCGTCGGCGGCACGGCCGGGGTGGACATCGGGGTCGCGGTCAACCCGGAGTTCCTGCGCGAGGGCACGAGCGTGCGGGACTTCTTCGACCCGCCCAAGACCGTCATCGGCGAGCTGGACCCGGCAAGCGGCGACGCGGTGACGGCGCTGTACGACGGCTTGCCCGGCGAGGTGTTCCGGGTGCCGGTCCCGACGGCCGAGGCGATCAAGTACGCGGACAACGCGTTCCACGGCCTCAAGATCGGCTTCGCCAACGAGCTGGGCGCGGTGTACCAGGCGCTCGGGGTGGACTCGCACCAGGTGATGGATGTCTTCCTGGCCGACCGCAAGCTGAACATCAGCCCCGCCTACCTGCGGCCCGGGTTCGCCTTCGGTGGCTCCTGCCTGCCCAAGGACCTGCGCAGCCTGGTCCACGCGGCGCAGCGGGCCGACATCTCCGTACCCATCCTCGCCCACGTACTGCCCTCCAACTCCGACCATCTGCAGCGCGCGGTGGAGCTGGTCGAGCGCACCGGCAAACGCCGGGTGGGCCTGTTCGGGTTGTCCTTCAAACCCGGCACCGACGACCTCCGCGAGAGCCCGCTCGTCGAGCTGGCGGAGAGACTCTTCGGCAAGGGGTACGACCTGCGGATCTACGACGCCAACGTGAGCCTCTCCCGGCTGATCGGCGCGAACCGCGAGTACATCGAGACCCGGCTGCCGCACCTCGCGCAACTGCTCGCGGAGTCCGTCGACGAGGTGCTGGAGCACTCCGAGGTGTGCCTGGTCGGGACCAGGGATCCGGCCGTGCTGTCGGCGCTGCCCCATGGCGACGGCCCGGTGATCGTCGACCTCATCCACCTTCCCGACGCCGACGCGCGCCGGACCGAACCGGGGTACGTGGGCCTTGCTTGGTGACAGATCGTTCGAAGACGCGGCCGACAGCGACGGCCCTGGCCGTCGCGCGCTGATCCTGGTGGAGAACCTGTCGGTGCCGTTCGACCGGCGGGTGTGGCAGGAGTGCACGACGCTGCGCGACGCGGGCTGGGAAGTGCACGTCATCTGTCCCCGGGGGGAGAAGCGGGACACGGAGCCGGAGGCGGAGATCGACGGGGTACGGATCCACCGCTACCCGTTGCGCGCGGCCACCGGAGGGCCGGCCGGCTATCTGCGGGAGTACGGATCGGCGTTGTGGCACACGGCCCGATTGGCCCGCAAGGTCGGCCCGGTCGACGTGGTCCATGCCTGCAACCCGCCCGACCTGCTGTTCCTGCCTGCACTGTGGCTGAAGCGGCGCGGCGCGCGGTTCGTCTTCGACCAGCACGACCTGGTACCCGAGCTGTACCTCTCCCGGTTCGACCGCGGCGAGGATCTGCTCTACCGCGCCGTGTGCGCGCTGGAACGGCGGACCTACCGGGCCGCGGACGTCGTACTCGCCACGAACGAGAGCTACCGGGACGTCGCGGTGCGCCGTGGCGGCCGGCGGCCGGAGGACGTTTTCGTGGTACGCAGCGCGCCCCAGACCGACCGGTTCCAACCGGTGCCGCCCGAGCCGGAGTTGAAGCGCGGCAAGCCTCATCTGCTGTGCTACCTCGGGGTCATGGGCCCGCAGGACGGCGTCGACTACGCCTTGCGGGCCCTCGCGAAGCTGCGCGACGAGTTCGGGCGGACCGACTGGCATGCGGTGTTCGTCGGCTCCGGCGACGCCTTCGACGCGATGGTGGAGCTGTCCCGGAAGCTCGGTTTCTCCGAACAGGTGCAGTTCACCGGGCGCATTCCGGACGCCGACCTGGTGCGCTACCTGTCCACCGCTGACGTGTGCCTCTCCCCCGACCCGCGCAATCCGCTCAACGACGTGTCGACCATGAACAAGGTCCTGGAGTACATGGCGATGGGCCGGCCGATCGTCTCGTTCGACCTCCGGGAGGCGCGCGTCTCCGCCGATGACGCCGCCCTCTACGCGCCCGCCAACGACGAGGCCGAATTCGCCAAGCTCATCACGGTGCTCCTCGACGATCCGGAGAAGCGGGCCCGGATGGGCAGGATCGGCCAGGAGCGGATCAGCGGGCAGCTTTCCTGGCGCAACTCGCAGACGTCGCTGCTCGCCGCCTACGCCGCCGCGTGCCGTGACCATGCTCCGGTGTCGGCGAACGACCCGAACCGCACAGGGAAGAGGCAGCGCCGTTGAGCGAAGACACGATCCGCCTGGCCACGATCGGGCGGATTCTCCGTCGGCGGTGGCGGCTTCTGGCCACCCTCGCCGTGGTGGGCGCACTCGTCGGCTACGGCGCCTCGGTGGTGTTCCCGCCGCGGTACACGACCTCGGCGTCGGTACTGCTGCCGGGGCAGTGGGAAGAGCGCGAGCTGCTGACCCAGGTGGACATCGCGACCAGTTCGACGGTGATCGACCGCGCGGCCGCCGAGCTCGGCTGGCCGGGCGTCAGCGGCGCCGAGCTGCGGGATCGGGTGAGCGCCAAGGCATCCGACGGGAACATCATCCAGATCTCGGGTACGGCGGGCACCCCGGAGCGCGCGCAGCGGCTCTCCGACCAGGTGGCCCGGCAGTTCGTCACCTTCGCCGCGCGGATCGCGGGCGGCACCGACTCCGAAGCGGCCACGGCGCCCGAGACGCTGCGGCAGCAGGTGGAGGAGACCAACCGCCGCATCACCGAGCTGGCCAAGGCGGCCGATCCGGGGAAGACCGTGGAGAGCGTGCAGGCCCGCACCTCGCTCGAGAAGCTGCGGACCTCGCTGGAGGAGGCCATGACGAAGCTGGACCAGGCCGATCCGGCGAGCAGCCTGGCCGGCATGGTCGTCATGGGTCCCGCGGCCCGGCCGACCGGCGAGGCGCCGCCGACGAGGATGCAGCTCATCGTCGCCGGGGCACTGCTGTTCTTCCTGTTCGCGGTCATCGGTCATCTCGCCGCCGCACGGCTGAACCGCCGGCTGCGCACCGAACCGGAGATCGCCGCGGCCCTGGGCTCGGCGCTGCTCGGCACCGTCGACGTGCCTGATGAACGGCGCGCGCACCGGCCGGAGGACAGCGGCCCACGGGCCTCGATCCGCCGACTCCTCGGCATCGACACCCGGTGGGACATACCGGCCCCGCAGAGGTCGGTCGACGAGGCCGGCAGGCAGATCCGCTACCGGCGGGTGTGCGCTCGCCTCCGGGACCAACTCTCCTCCCCCCGGCGGCTGTTGGCTGTCGTACCGGACGGCGACGAGGTCGCCCGCCGGGCCGCGGGGCAGCTCGTCGCCGAGGCCAAGGGCGATCCGCTGCTGCGGGTCGTGGAGGTTTCGGTGGACCGGCCGATGGTGCCGGACCGCGACACCGAGTCCGGTGTCCTGGTCGTACTCAGCGCGGGCAGCTGGACCGCACAGGAGCTCGCCGGCATCGCCGAGGCGTGTGCGGACGGCAGGCACGAGGTCGTCGGCATCGTCGTCGCCGGCACGGTCCGGGCCCGTGAGACACGGTCTGCCGGTCATCCGCCGGAGAGCGCCTCTCCCGAACTCGCGGTTCGCGGCCACTCGACGGGAGGTTCAGCGTGACGACGAGCACGACTTCGGAGTCGTCGGCCGCCACTCCGCTCTTCGACCTTCAGGCACTGGTGGTGGCGGTGCGCAGGCGCCGCCGCCTCTGGTGCGCCATGGCGCTCCTCGGGCTGGTGGCCGGCGGGGCGGTGGCGGTCCTGCTGCCGCCTCCGCCGAGCGCGGTGACCAAGGTGCTGGTCGCGCATGCGGAGGACCAGCCGAACGACACCGGAACGCTGATGCGCACCGACGTCGCGGTGCTGGGGACCACGCGGATCGCCGACGAGGCCCTGCGGGCCCTCAAGTCCCGGGAGAAGCCGGAGGACTTCATGCGGGACTACCGGGGCACCGGCTTGACCAACAACGTGATGCAGATCGATGTGACAGGTGACAGCGACGCGGAAGCGGTGGCCCGGGCCAAGGCGCTGGCCGACGCGTTCATCGCGGACCATGTGCGACGGATGCGGGAAACCGCGACGGCCGAGTCCAAGGCCCTGCTCGACCAGCGTGACCGCATGCGGGACGAACTCGCCCAGGTCAATGAGGAGATCGGAAGCCGAACGCCGGAGAGCGAGCCGACGGCGTCGGCGACCATCGAGACGCTCTTCGCCCGCCGGGCCGAACTCAACTCGCGGATCGCCGATTTCGACCAGCGCGCCGCGGAGGCGCGCACCGGCACGCCCAAGGTCGTCGCCGGCACGCAGATCGTGGACGCCCCGCGCGCGGTGCGGCACTGCCTGCCCAGGACCGCTGTCACCAATGCCGCGATCGGACTCGTCCTCGGGCTCGTCGTCGGGCTCGCCCTTGCCGCGGTCCGCACGGTGGTGGCGGACCGCCCCGTGCTGCGTCGGGACATCGCGGCGAACCTGGGCGCCTCGGTCATCGCCGAACTGCCCCGCCGGTCGGGCAAGCTGTGGCAGCGCCGACGGACCCGGGCGACACGCGAACGGCTCACCGCGCATCTGGCCCGCACCGTACGCGGCTCCGCGGAACCGGTGTCGCTGCTGGAACTGGGCTGTGCGCGCAGCACCAGCGTGATCGCCCTGGACCTCGCCGGGGCACTGGCGGCGGAGGGGCCGGTGGTCGTCATCGACGGTCTGCCCGGCCCGCAGCTCGCAGGCCGCCGCCCGAAGCCAGGAGCCCCCACCGTGGTCAGCGGCGAGCGTGCCGCGGCCGTGTCGCATCAGGAGCGCCCGATCGGCGTCGGCTCGGTCGCGCCCGGCACCGCGTGGACCGACCTCCAGTACCTCGGCACCCGGACCGTGCTCGTCGTGCGTGCCGGGCACGGCAGCGCCGCGTGGCTGCACACCGTGGCGCGGCAGCTCGCGGACCAGCGCATTCCGGTGATCGGGGTGGTGCTGATCGACCCCGATCCGCGTGACCGGACCGACGGGACGCTGTGGGACGGGCTGCACACCGCGCTGCGCGGCCAGAGCGAGCGGCCGGCCCGGCAGAACGGTGGGGGTACCTCCCACGCCGTTCAGGCAGTGGGGGAGGACCTGCGGCGGACGGAGCGGCTGCCGGTGCGGGCCGCCCAGGGCCCGGACAACGACCAGGAGGCGCGGTAGGACATGTGTGGCATCGCAGGCACTTACCGATGGCCGGACGGGAAGGTCGTGACCGACCGGCTCACCGAAACCCTCGCCCACCGCGGTCCGGACGGGACGGGCCGGTACGGCCACCCCGTCGGTGACGGCGAGGTACAGCTCGGGCACCGCCGGCTGGCCATCATCGACCTGTCCGGGACCGGCGCCCAGCCGATGGTCTCGGGCGGCCTCGTCCTGACGTACAACGGCGAGCTGTACAACGCGCCCGAGCTGCGTGGCGAACTGGCATCCGCCGGGGTGCGCTTCCGTGGTACCTCCGACACCGAAGTGCTGCTCGAGGCCTGGCGTCGCTGGGGCACGGACTGCCTGCCCCGGCTGCGCGGCATGTTCGCGTTCGGGATCTTCGACGAGCGAACCGGTGACCTGGTGCTAGCCCGCGACCAGTTGGGCATCAAGCCGCTGTTCCTGCTCCGGCGCGGCGGGGGCCTGATGTTCGCCTCCGAGCTCAAGGCGCTCGCCGCCGCCACCGGCGGATCGCTGCAGGTGGACCATGGGGCGCTGGTGGCCTCGCTGCTGTACTACTGGGTGCCGGACTCACGGTGTGCGTTCCGCGAAGCGGAGAAGCTGCCGCCGGGGAGCTGGATGAGGTTCCGGCCCGACGGCCGCGTGGAGCGCGGCCGGTACTGGCACCTGAAGGACGTCGCCGCCGAAGGCCAGGAGCGGGCCCGGAGCGGCGAACAGCCGGATCTGGCCGCCATCGTCGAGGAGTCGACGCGGCGCCACCTGCTCTCCGACGTACCCGTGGCGACCTTCCTCTCCGGCGGCCTCGACTCCAGCTACCTGACCGCGCTGGCGGCCCGCGACCGGCCCGGGATCTCCGCTTACACGATCGGGTTCCGCGCCGAGGACGCCAGGTTCGAGGCGATGCCGGACGACCTGCGCTATGCCCGGCAGGTGGCCGAGCGGTTCGGCGTCGACCTGCACGAGATCGAGATCGCCCCGAACGTGCTCGACCTGCTGCCGCAGATGACGTACAGCCTGGACGAGCCGATCGGCGACCCCGCCGCGATCAACACGTTTCTGATCTGCGAGGCCGCCAGGGAGGCCGGGGTCAAGGTGATGCTCTCGGGGATGGGCGCCGACGAGCTGTTCGCCGGATACCGCAAGCACCTGGCCAACCTGATCGCGCTGCGCTACCAGCGCGTCCCGCGGCCCCTGCGGCGCGGCCTGTCCAGGGCCGTGGACCGGTTGCCGGTCGCAACGGCCCGCCGGGGGTACCGGTCGGTGCGCTTCGCCAAGCGGTTCCTCTCCTTCGCCGATCTGCCGGAGGAGACCGCGTTCCGGCGCAGCTACACCATGTACGACCAGGAGGAGCTACTGGCCCTGGTCAACCCGGACTTGGCCGGGGCGGTCGACGACGTGCTGACCGAGCACGCGGACATCTACCAGGACAACGACCTCGACGACTTCGTCAACCGCATGTGCCTGGGCGACGCCCGGATGTTCCTGCCGGGCCTGAACCTCGCCTACACGGACCGCTCCAGCATGGCCGCGTCGACCGAGGTGCGGGTGCCGTACGTGGATGTCGAGGTGGTCAAGGCGGCGTTCGCCGTGCCCGGCGACCGCAAGATCGTCGGACGACAGGGCAAGGCCGTCCTCAAGGAGGCGGCCACCTCGATCCTGCCCCGGGAGATCGTGTACCGGCCCAAGGGCCTGTTCAGCGCCCCTTTGCGCGCCTGGATGAGCCGGGATCTGGCACCGCTGGTGCGCGAGGTGGTCAACGACGGTGTGCTCGTCAACTCCGGGCTCCTGCGCCGTGACGCGCTGGCGCGCATGGTCGCCGAGGACGCCGCCGGGCAGCGGGACTTCTCCAAGCATCTGTGGCATGTGCTGACCCTCGAGTACTGGTACCGCGACGCGACCTCCGGGTCCGGTCGGAGCGCTCGCTCGGCGGCGTAGAGAACGGCGAAGACGACGAAGACTGCGAAGACGGCTGAGGAACAAGGGGACTTCGGGTGAAGCAGGTTGTTCAGAACTACAAGAGCGGCGAGCTGGCGGTGCTCGACGTTCCGGTGCCGGGGTGCAAGCCGGGCGGTGTCCTCGTCCGCACGGCCTACTCGCTCATATCCACCGGGACCGAGCTCATGAAGGTGTCCGAGGCCGGCATGTCGATGCTGGGCAAGGCCCGCTCCCGCCCTGACCAGGTGGCCAAGGTCATGCAGAGCGTCGCCACCAACGGGGTGCCCGCCACCTACCGCAAGGTGATGGGCAAGCTGGACTCCTACACGCCGCTGGGCTACTCGCTGTGCGGGGTGGTCGAGCAGGTCGGCGCCGGGATCGACGACGTGAAGGCCGGCGACCTCGTGGCCTGCGCCGGCAACGAGCACGCGCTGCACGCCGAGCTGAACTGGGTGCCGAAGAACCTCTACACCCCGGTGCCGGACGGCCTCGCGCCGCGGCACGCGGCCTTCGGCACCGTCGGGTCGATCGCGATGCAGGGCGTCCGCCAGGGAGAGCCGCAGCTCGGCGAGGTGGCGCTGGTCATCGGCCTCGGTCTTATCGGGCAGCTGGTGGTGCAGCTCCTCGCCGCCTCGGGGGTCCGCGTCGTCGGCGTCGACCCCGACCCGGTGCGCTGCGAGCTCGCCGAGCGCCTGGGCGCCGCGGCCTGCGGCGATCCCGCGTCCACGGCCGTGGAGGCCGCCGTCGCCGAACTCACCGGCGGTCACGGCGTCGACCAGGTGTACCTGGCCGCCGGCGGCGGCAGCAACCAGCCCGTCGAGCTGGCCGCCCGGCTCTGCCGGGACCGCGGCCGGGTCGTCGACATCGGCAAGTGCCGCCTGGACCTGCCGTGGAACGCGTACTACGAGAAGGAGCTCGACGTCCGGTTCTCCCGCTCGTACGGCCCCGGCCGCTACGACCCGGAGTACGAACTGGAGGGGCGGGACTACCCGATCGGCTATGTGCGCTGGACCGAGCGCCGCAACCTGGCGTGCTTCCTCGATCTCCTCGCCCGCGGCCGCGTCGACGTGGAGCCGCTGGTCTCCCACGTCGCGGACTTCGACGACGCCGTGGAGACGTACCAGAGCCTCAAGGACGGCGAGTTGAAGGCCGTGGCCGTGCTGTTCCGGTACCCCGAACAGAAGGAAGAGGCGGCTCCTGAGGCCCCGGCGGTGGCCGTGCCCGCGGTGCGGCGCAGCGACAAGGTGTCGGCCCCGGCCCGGGCCGCCACCTCGCCGGTGCGCCTCGCGTTCGTCGGCGCGGGAAACTACGCGACGTCGATGCTGCTGCCGCACCTGGCCCGGCGCGACGGCGTCGAGTTGTCGGCCGTGGTCACCACCACGGCGCTGTCCGCGGCCAACGCGCAGCGGAAGTTCGGCTTCGCCGAGGCGACCACCGATCTCGACGCCGTGCTCGACGACAAGTCCATCGACGCGGTGTTCGTGGTCACCCGGCACAGCTCGCACGCCGAACTGACCCGCAGAGCGCTCCTTGCCGGCAAGACGGTGTTCGTGGAGAAGCCCCTGGCCCTCACCGAGGACGAGCTGGCCGGCGTGCTCGATGCGGTGGAGGAGTCCGGCAACGACCGGCTGCAGGTGGGCTTCAACCGCCGGTTCGCGCCGCTGCTGCAGGAGGCCAGGAAGCGGTTCGGCGCCCGGACCGGCCCGGCGAGCCTCCGCTACCTGGTCAACGCGGGCCGGCTGCAGCACGGCAGCTGGTATCTCCGACAGGGCACCGAGGGCTCACGGTTCGCCGGCGAGGGCGGTCACTTCATCGACACGGCGAGCTGGCTACTCGATGCCGACCCGGCATCGGTGTACGCGGTCTCCCCGGCCGGCAACGAGGACTTGCAGGTCGTCCTTGGCTACCCGGACGGGTCCACCGCCACCATCAGCTACGTCACCACGGGCGCGGCCGGCTTCCCGAAGGAGACGCTGGACCTCATCGCGGACGGCAAGGTGCTGCGGCTCGACGACTTCGTCCGTGCCTCTGTGTATTCGGACGGGACAGCCGGCCGCAAGCAGTGGGTCAGCTCGCGGCTGCCCAAGGTCCGGGACAAGGGCCAGAACGCCGAGCTGGCCGCGTTCGTCAAGGCCGTGCGGACCGGCGGGCCGATGCCGGTGCCGCTGGAGTCGCTGGTCGCCACCACGTCGGCCACCCTCGCCGTGCAGGCCGGCCTGGCCGGCGGCGCGCCGGTGACGTTGGCGAGGGCGCGATGACTGTGAACTCGGGGAGTCCGGCCTGGTACCTGCGGCGGTTGTCCCGGATGGGACCGCGGGAGGTCGGCGGCCGGGTGGGCGACGCGGTGCGCAGGCGGCGGTGGCGGTCGGAACCCCCGGACTGCCCGAGCGTGACCGGCGCCCGGTTCACCGCGGTACTGCCCGCCGGGACGTTCGCCGCAGTACCCCCGGACGCCGCGAAACGTCTCGTCGCCGAGGCGGACCGGCTGATGTACGGGCACGCCGAGTACTTCGGGGTGGTCCGCGACGACCTGACCGACCCGGACTGGTGGTGCGACCCGAAGACCGGGCGCCGGGCCCCCTGGGGCTACGCCTTCGACGTGCCGTACCGGAACGAGGACGCGGTCGGGGACATCAAGCAGATCTGGGAGCCGTCCCGGCATCAGTACCTCACCCAGCTCGCCGCCGCCTACGCGATCACCGGGAACGAGCGGTACGCCGAGCGCGTGGCCGAGCACCTGCGGTCGTGGTGGACGGCCAACCCACCGCTGCGCGGCGTGCACTGGATCAGCGGCATCGAGCTGGGCATCCGGCTGCTGTCCTGGGTGTGGATCCGCCGGCTGCTCGACGGCTGGCCGGGCGCGGCCGGTCTGTTCGAGGGCAACCCGGTGGCACTGAACCAGATCTGGCACCACCAGCGCTGGCTGGCCGCCTTCCCCAGCCGGGGGTCCTCGGCGAACAACCACGTCATCGCCGAGGCCGCCGGGCAGTTCGCGGCGGCCTGCGCGTTCGGGTGGTTCCCCTCCTCGGCGCGCTGGCGGGCCGGCGCTCTGCGGTCGCTGGAGCGTCACCTGCGAAGCAACACCTTCCCCTCCGGCCTCAACCGCGAGCTGGCCACCGAGTATCACGGACTTGTGCTGGAACTCGGTCTGGCCGCGGTGGCCGAGGCCGACGCCGCCGACGTACCCGTCCCCGCGACGATCCGGCTGGTGCTGCTGCGGATGACCGACGCGCTCGCGGCCGTCGTGGACAACCGGCTACGGCCCCCGCGTCAGGGGGACGCGGACGACGGGCACGGTCTGGTCGTGGACGGCGCGGGCACCGACCGCTGGGCCTCGCTGCTGGCCACCGGGGACGCCGTGTTCGGCCGGCTCGCCTGGTGGCCGGCGGTGACCGGCACCGATGTGCGCACTCCGCTGCTGGCCGCGCTCATCAGGCCGTACCCGAAAGATGGAACCGCACCGGCCGTGACCCGCCCGGCAAGCCGTCCGGACCGTTTCGCGGACGCGGGCATGACCATCCTGCGCGGTCCGGCGGAGATCTGGTGCCGCTGCGACGGTGGTCCGCACGGCTTCCTGTCCATCGCCGCGCATGCCCACGCGGACGCGCTGTCCGTGGAGATCCGGCACGACGGGGTCGACGTGCTCGCCGACCCGGGGACGTACTGCTACCACGGGCAGCCCGAGTGGCGGCAGTACTTCCGCTCGACCCTCGGCCACAACACCCTGCAGCTGGACGGCGGTGACCAGTCCGTCTCCGGCGGCCCGTTCCTGTGGACCCGGCAGGCCCGCAGCCGCGTCCTGGTCGCGGACTCGTCCGACGCCTCCGACGGGGGGACGGCCCACTGGTGTGCCGAACACGACGGCTACCAGCCCTGCGTGCACCGCCGCCAGGTGGAACTGACGGCCGCGAGGCAGGAGTTGAGGATCGTCGACGAGGTGCGCGGCCCGCGCCGGGCCGTACAACTGGCGTTCCACCTCGGCCCCGCGATCGCCGCGGACCTGGCGGACAACCGGGCCGTGCTCACCTGGAGCCGGGACGGCGAGGACCGCTTCGCCGTGCTCGACCTGCCCGGGCAGCTGAGCTGGCGGTCGCATCGCGGCGAGACCGACCCGCCGCTGGGCTGGTACTCCCCCGGCTTCGGGCGCAAGGAACCCGCCACGACGCTGGTCGGCACCGGCTTCACCGACGGCTCTGCGCCGTTGGGGGAGTTCACCACCGTGCTCAGGTTCCGCGGCCCGGAGGACGAGTGAGCGTCAAGAAGCGGCACTGGGCGCCGGCGGCGGCACCGTTGGCACTGGCCCTGCTGATGGTGACCGGCTGCGACAGTTCGCAGGGCACCAAGACGGACCCGAAGGCCGCGGCATCCACGTCCGCCCCGCCCGCGGCCCGATCGGTGGCCCACGTGTGCGCCGAGCCCGCGGCCGGGCCTACGAAGGCGCCGGCGGGCGCGGTGACGGTGGACCCCGCGGTGGTCGGTGACCTGGCCGCGAAGACCAAGAGCAGCCCCCCGAAGACCACGTTCTGGCTTCGGCCGGGCAAGCACAGGCTGGATCCGGACCGCTACGCCCAGGTCATCCCCAAGAAGGGGAACCGCTACCTCGGCGCGCCGGGCGCGGTGCTCGACGGCCGGAAGAAGAACCAGTACGCGTTCGGCGGCAGCGCCAGTGACGTCACCATCCGCTACCTGACCGTGCAGCGTTTCGTCGCGCCGCACGACGAGGGCGTGGTCAACCACGACTCGGCCGACGGATGGGTGATCGAGCACGCGACGATCCAGAACAACTCCGCCGCCGGGCTGATGGCCGGTGCCCGCCAACAGGTCCGCGCCAACTGCCTGCGCGACAACGGCCAGTACGGAATGAACGCCTACAAGGCCGGCGACTCCATCCGCGGCCTGGTGGTCGAGGGCAACGAGATCGTGGGCAACAACACCGGCGACTGGGAGCGGCGGAAGGAGGGCTGCGGCTGCACCGGAGGCATCAAGTTCTGGGCCGTCAACGGCGCCGACGTACGCGGCAACTGGGTGCACGACAACCGCGGAACAGGGTTGTGGGCGGACACGAACAACAACGACTTCCGCATCGAGAACAATGTGATCGAGGCCAACGACGGTGCCGCGCTGATCTACGAGACCAGCTACAACGCGGTGATCCGGAACAACACGATCCGGCGGAACAACTGGGTCGAGGGCCGCAAGGGGGCCGACGGCGGAGACGACTTCCCGTACGCGACCGTCTACCTGTCCGAGTCCGGCGGCGAACCACGGGTCCGAGCCCGTACCGACAGGATCGAGGTCTACGGGAACCTGCTGGAGAACAACTGGTCCGGAATCACCCTGTGGGAGAACGCCGACCGGTTCTGCAACAGCCCGGCCAACACCTCGTCCGGTGACTGCACGTTGCTGGTGCGGAACCCGGACCGCTGCGCGCAGCCGGCGATCGCCAAGGCACCGCTCTACTCCGACTGCCGGTGGAAGACCCAGCGGGTGGACATCCACGACAACCGCTTCGTGCTGGACAAGTCCGTCGTCGAGTGCACGGCGATGTGCGACCGAATGGCGGTGCTGTCCAACTACGGCACGTATCCGGACTGGTCGCCGTACAAGGGCGAGCGGGTGGCCGACGCGATCACCCGCAAACAGCACAATCGCTGGCACGACAACGTCTACCTCGGCCCATGGAGTTTCGTCGCCCACGACCCGGGCCGGGTGCTCAGCTTCGGGCAGTGGCAGGGCGGGACCTACCAGCAGGACACGGGCAGCACCCTCGGCCCACGGGCCGGTGGTTGAGATGGGCGGGGACCTGCGGCGCGGTGGGCTGCCGGGCGGACCGGACACGGCGGGCACACGGCCCGGCGCCGAAGCGCGCCCTGGCGGCACCCCGAGGATCGTCGGAATCGTCTGGGGGTTGCTGATCCTCAACACGCTCGGCTCCACCGGGGCGAGGACCATCATCCCGCTGCCCCGCTCTCTCATCCAGATGGCCACCATGGGTGCTCTGGTCGCCGCGTTCGCACTGGCGCTGGCGGTCAATCTCCGGCTGCGTCTGCGAGCGAGCGCCTTCGTGTTCCTGCTCACCCTGCTGCTGGTGCTGAGCGTGGTCTCCAGCGCGAACCTGGAGTCCGGGTTCGGCGCACTGTTCCGCTGCGGCCGGCTGGCTCTCTTCGTCGGCACGCTGTGGCTGCTCAGCCGCTGGTGGGACGGCGGCCTGACGTTCGTCCGGCACCACATCCGGATGTACTTCGCGGTGCTCGGGTCGGTGGCCGCCGGCCTGGTCGTGTCACCGGGCGCGGCCATGCCCGAGCTCTACGGCGGACGCCTCGTCGGCGCGTTGTGGCCGCTCACCCCGCCGCAGATCGGACAGTACGCGGCGGTGATCATCGGGCTCACCGTGCTGCTCGTACTGGGCCGCAGGACCGACAGGACGAGCGCGGCGGTGGTCATCGTGCCGTCACTCGTCCTGCTCGTGCTGACCCATACCCGGACGGCCACCCTCGGGCTGCTCATCGGGTTGGTGTTGGCGATCGGCTCGCTCGTCCTGACCAGCGCCGCCGCCCGCCGGTTCTTCGTCTGGGCGGTGCTGTGCGCCACGGTGGCCGCGGTGGCGTTGAACTCCGCGCTGCAGGCGTGGTTCCTGCGCGGGCAGAGCCAGGAGAACTTCTCCAATCTCACCGGTCGGGCCAAGGTCTGGGACGCCCTGCTGGCAGCGCCCCGGACGACCTCGGAGCAGCTGTTCGGCATGGGCCTGGGCGACAAGTCGTTCGGCGGGCTGCCGATCGACAACAGCTGGCTGGCCGTCTACCAGGAGCAGGGTCTGATCGGCGTCGCCCTGGTGGCGGCGATCATCGTCGTCCTGGCCGGCGTCGCGTTGCTGCGGCCACCGTCGCTGTCGAGGGCCTGCGCGATCTTCCTGATCAGCTACTGCGGGATCGCGTCGTACACCGAGGCCGGTCTTGGCGACGCCTCGCCGTATCTGCTGCATCTGGCCGTGGCCGCCTCACTGCTGGCGACACCTGCCGCGGCCACTCGCCTCCCGACGCCCGAAGTCCCTCGACTCACGACGCCAGAAGCCCCGCGACGACACGTCCCGCGATGGGCCAGAAGATCGGAGGTGACCTGAGCATGCACGTCCTCGTGGTGCACAACCGCTACGCCTCGGCACAGCCGAGTGGGGAGAACAAGGTCGTCGACCAGGAGGTCGCGCTGCTGCGCGAGGCCGGCCACCGTGTCGAGGTGTTCGAGCGGCGCAGCGACGACATCGCCGCCCGGTCTCTGCTCTCCAAGGCCGCGCTGCCGCTCCTCGTGCCGTGGAACCCGGCGGTCCGCACGGAGCTCGCCGCCCGGCTGCGCACCGAACGGCCGGACGTGGTGCACGTTCACAACGTCTTCCCGCTCCTGTCGCCCGCGGTCCTTGCCGCCTGCGCCGACGCCGACGTGCCCGCCGTCGCCACGCTGCACAACTACACCCAGGTCTGCCCGCCCGGCACGCTGCAACGGGACGGCCGGCCGTGCACCGAGTGCGTCGGCTCCGCACCACTGCCCGCCGTCCGGCACGGCTGCTACCGGAACTCCCGGCTGGCGACGGTGCCGCTCGCGGTCAGCCTGTCGGTCAACCGGCGGCGGTGGTGGTCCGGCGTGGAGCGGTTCTTCTGCCTCTCCGCGGCGCAGCGCGACGTCCTGGTGGGTGCCGGCATGCCGGCCGAGCGGCTGGCGGTGAAGCACAACTTCGTGCCGGAGCCGGGCGCCTTCCGAGCGGGCGACGGCGAGCATCTGCTCTATCTCGGCCGGCTCGCGGAGGCCAAGGGTGTGCGGCTGCTCATGGCCGCGTGGGACGAGATCGCGGCGGGGGGTGGTGTGGGCGTGCCGCTCGTGATCGCCGGCGCGGGGCCGCTGGAGCAGGAGGTGACCGCCTGGGCGGCGGGCCGGGACGACGTGCGCTGCGTCGGCCTGTATGACACGGCGGAGAGCCGGAAGGCCGTCGCGCGGTCGGTCGCCGTGGTGGCCCCCTCGACATGGCTGGAGGCGTTCGGCCTGGTGGTTGTGGAGGCGATGGCCGCGGGAGTCCCGACCGTTGCCGCTGGTCACGGCGCCTTCGTCGAACTCGTCGAGGACGGGGTGACCGGGCTGCTGCACCGGCCGGGCGAGCCCGCCTCGCTCGCGTCCTGCATACGCCGGATCGCGGCCGAGCCGGCCCGCAACCGGGAGATGGGCCAGGCGGCCCGCCGCCGTTACGAGCAGGACTTCAGCCCGGCCGTCGGCCTTGAGCGCCTGGTGGAGGAGTACCGCACCGCGGTCGCGGGTCGGTCAGCACTGGCTCGCGGCGGGGACACTCGCGCGAGCAGGGGGGATGGGGACAGCAGATGACACGATGCCGACTCTGCGGCTCGGAAGCGATGGCGAGCGTCGTCGACCTTGGGGCGACGCCACCATGTGAGAGCTTTCTCGCCGCGGACCAACTGGACAAGCCGGAGCCGGCGTACCCGCTGCACCTGCGGGTCTGCACCGACTGCTGGCTGGCGCAGATCCCTCCGCTGATCACGCCGGAGGAGACGTTCAGCGAGTACGCGTACTTCTCCTCCTTCTCGACCTCCTGGGTGGAGCACGCGCGCACGTACGTCGCCGACGCCGCAGAGCGCCTTGCCCTCGGCCCCGACGCCTTCGTGGTCGAGGTCGCGAGCAACGACGGGTACCTGCTGAGGCATGTGGTGGACCGCGGGATCCGCTGCCTCGGCATCGAGCCGTCGGTGAACGTGGGCGCCGCGGCGCGGGACGCGGGCGTGCCCACAGTCACGGAGTTCCTGTCCCCGGACACCGGCTCGGCCGTCCGCGCCGAGCACGGCCCGGCGGATCTGGTCGTGGCCAACAACGTGTACGCGCACATCCCCGACGTGGTCGGCTTCACCCAGGGGTTGCGTGCCCTGGTCGCCGACGACGGCTGGGTCTCCATCGAGGTGCAGCACCTGCTGACCCTGATCGAGGAGAACCAGTACGACACGATCTACCACGAGCACTTCCAGTACTACACGGTCGCGTCCGCGATCCGAGCCCTCGCGAGCGGTGGACTCACGCTCGTGGACGTCGAGTTGCTGCCCACGCACGGCGGCTCCGTCCGGCTGTGGGCCCGGCCGGCCGAGGTGGCCGGCGAGCCGACGCAGCGGGTGGTCGACGCCCTGGACCGGGAGAAGGCCGCCGGGCTGCAGGAGTTGTCCGGGTACACCGAGTTCTCCGCCCGGGTGGCCAAGGTGCGCCGGGACCTCCTGAAGTTCCTCATCGAGGCGGCCGAGCGCGGCGAGACGGTCGTCGGCTACGGCGCCCCCGGCAAGGGCAACACCCTGCTCAACCACTGCGGCATCCGGCCCGACCTGCTCCCGTACACGGTCGACCGCAACCCCTACAAGCACGGCAGGTTCACTCCGGGCACCCGCATCCCGATCCTGTCGCCCGAGCAGATCGCCACCGACCGACCGGACTACGTCCTCGTCCTCCCGTGGAACCTGCGGGCCGAGCTGGTCGAGCAACTGTCCTTCGTGCACGACTGGGGCGGCCGGCTCGTCTTTCCGATCCCGGAACTGAGCATTGTCGAGGTCACGCCGTGAAGGAGATCGCAGCATGAAGGTCGTTCTGTTCTGCGGCGGTTACGGGATGCGGATGCGCAGCGGTGCCGCAGACGACGTGCCCAAGCCGATGGCGATGGTCGGCCCCAGGCCGCTGATCTGGCACGTCATGCGCTACTACGCGCACTACGGGCACCGGGAGTTCATCCTGTGCCTCGGATACGGGGCTCACCACATCAAGGACTTCTTCCTCAACTACGAGGAGACGACGTCCAACGACTTCGTGCTGCGGGGCGGACGGACCGAGCTCCTTTCCACCGATATCTCGGACTGGACCATCACGTTCGCGCAGACCGGCATCGAGTCGCCGATCGGGGAGCGGCTGCGCCGGGTGCGGCACCACCTGGACGGCGACGAGATGTTCCTCGCCAACTACGCGGACGTGCTCACCGACGCTCCGCTGCCGGAGATGATCGACCGGTTCGCCCGGCGCGACGCCGGTGCGTCGATGATGGTGGTGCCGCCGCAGTCGTCGTTCCACTGCGTGGAACTGGGTGAGGACGGCCTGGTGGGGGGCATCACCGCGGTGAGCGACATGCCGCTGTGGGAGAACGGCGGCTACTTCGTGCTCCGCCAGGAGATCTTCGACCACATACCGGAGAACGGTGACCTGGTCGCCGACGGATGCGCCCAACTCGCGAAGCACGGCCGGTTGGTGGCGCACCGGCACTACGGCTTCTGGAAGCCGACGGACACCGTGAAGGAGCGGGCCGCGCTCGACGACGCCTACGCCCGCGGCGACCGCCCGTGGGCCGTGTGGGAACGGGCCGGCGCGGGAGCGAACCCCGGGGTGAGGACCGCGTGATCCGGCTCGGTACCGGGCCTTTGGACCGGATCGTCGCGGTGGGCGCGCACTGCGACGACATCGCCATCGGCGCCGGCGGCACCCTGCTCACGCTGTGCCACGCACGGCCGGGCATCCGCATCGACGCCCTGGTGCTCTCCGGCGGCGGCAGCGACCGGGAGCAGGAGGAGCGGGCCGCGCTCGCCGCCTTCTGCCCGGGCGCCGACCTGCGGCTGACCGTGCTCAAGCTGGCGGACGGCCGGCTGCCGGCGCAGTGGGAGGAGGCCAAGGCCGCGGTCGAGGAGCTGCGTGCGGGGAGCGAGCCGGATCTCGTCCTGGCCCCGCGTACCGATGACGCGCACCAGGACCACCGCGGCCTGGCACAGCTGGTACCCACCGCATTCCGCGACCACCTGGCCCTCGGCTACGAGATCGTCAAGTGGGACGGCGATCTCGGCCGTCCGACGGCCTACCAGCCGCTGTCGCCGGAGATCGCCGAACAGAAGGTGCGGCTGCTGCAGGAGCACTACCCCTCGCAGCGGCACCGGCCCTGGTACGACCGGGAGGCATTCCTCGGCCTCGCACGGATCCGCGGCATCGAATGCCACGCGCGCTACGCCGAGGCGTTCGCCGTCACCAAACTCACTCTCGATCTGGGCACTTTCAATGTGGGGGAATGAACCTTGCGCGTACTGCTGACCGGACACCAGGGCTACCTGGGCACCGTGATGGCCCCGGTCCTCGCGGCCGCCGGGCACGAGGTCGTCGGTCTTGACGCCGGCCTGTTCGCCGACTGCGTCCTCGGCCCGCCGCCCGCGGACCCGCCGGGACCCCGGGTGGACCTGCGCGACGTGACGGCCGAACACGTGGCCGGGGTCGATGCCGTGATCCACCTGGCCGCGCTGTCCAACGACCCGCTGGGGTCGCTGGCGCCGGAACTCACCTACGACATCAACCACCACGCCTCCGTGCGGCTGGCCCGGCTGGCCCGCGACGCCGGAGTGCGGCGCTTCCTGTACGCGTCGACCTGCTCCGTCTACGGCGCCTCCGGTGGAGAGGGTCTGGTGACCGAGGACGCCCCGCTGCGCCCGGTGACGCCGTACGCGGAGTCCAAGGTGCGGGTGGAGGACGACCTGCACGCGCTCGCGGACGGCGACTTCACCCCGGTGTTCATGCGCAACGCCACCGCCTTCGGCTACTCACCCAGGCTGCGCGCCGACATCGTGCTGAACAACCTGGTGGGCCACGCGCTGCTGTCCGGCGAGGTGTTGGTCCTCTCCGACGGCACCCCCTGGCGCCCGCTGGTGCACGCCGCCGACATCGCACGGGCCTTCGCGGCCGCGCTGACCGCGCCCCGGGAGGCGGTGCACGACCGGGCGTTCAACATCGGCAGTGAGACCAACAACGTGACGGTCGCCGAGATCGCCGAGCAGGTCGCCGAGGCGGTGTCCGGCGCGAAGGTGAGGATCACCGGGGAGAACGGCGCCGACCCGCGGTCGTACCGGGTGGACTTCTCCCGGTTCCGCGCCGCGATACCGGGCTTCGACTGCGAGTGGACGGTGAAGCGGGGCGCGCTCGAACTCGCCGACGCCTACCGGAAGTTCGGGCTGACCCGGGAGGACTTCGAGCAACGCTTCACCCGGCTGGCCGTGCTGCGCGCGGCGTCCGACGCAGGCGCCGTCGACGACACCCTGCGGTGGCGCCGATGACCGCGGCCGGCGAGCGGACGACGACCGGGGCCGGAGAACAGATGCACGCGCTGGTGGAGCGGCTGTACCCACTGTGCCGGAGCATCACCGGCGACGGTGTGCGCGCCACCCTGGACATCGTCGGCGAGTACGTCCCGCTGCAGGTGCACGAGGTCCCGACCGGGACGCAGGTGCTCGACTGGACGGTGCCACAGGAGTGGAACATCCGGGACGCGTACGTCGCCGACGCCTCGGGCCACCGGGTCGTCGACTTCGCCGCGTCCAGCCTGCACGTACTCGGCTACAGCGTGCCGGTGTCGGCGACCATGCCGCTGACCGAGCTCCGCGCGCGCCTGCACACCCTGCCGGACCACCCGGCCTGGGTGCCGTACCGCACCAGCTACTACGAGCCGAAATGGGGATTCTGCCTGGCCCAGGAAACCTTGGACGCGCTGCCGGACGGCGAGTACGAGGTGTGCATCGACTCCACACTCGCCGACGGCCACCTCACCTACGCCGAGCACGTGGTACCCGGGCAGGTCCAGGACGAGGTGATCGTCTCCTGCCACGTCTGCCACCCGTCACTGGCCAACGACAACCTGGCCGGCATCGCCGTGGCGACGTTCCTGGCCCGGGCACTGGCGGAGACGACTCCGTACTACACCTACCGGTTCATCTTCGCGCCGGGCACCATCGGGGCGATCACCTGGCTGGCCCGCAACGCGGAGCGGGTGGAACGGGTCAAGCACGGCCTTGTGCTGGCCTGCGCGGGCGACGCGGGCCAACTGACGTACAAGCAGAGCAGGCGTGGCGACGCGGAGATCGACCGGGTGATGCGGCACGTGCTGACCGCCTCCGAACGCCCGCACCACATCACCGAGTTCACTCCCTACGGCTACGACGAGCGGCAGTACTGCTCGCCCGGGTTCGATCTGGGCGTGGGCTCGCTCAGCCGGACCCCGTACGCCGGCTACCCCGAGTACCACACCTCGGCGGACAACCCGGACTTCGTCTCCCCGGAGGCGATGGCGGACACGCTCGCCGTCTGCCGCGAGGCGTTCGCCGTCCTCGACCGCAACCGGCAGTACGTCAACCTCAGCCCCTACGGCGAGCCGCAGTTGGGCCGGCGTGGGCTGTACGACTCGCTCGGCGGCCGCAGCGACGCGAAGCAGGCCCAGATGGCCATGCTCTGGGTACTCAGCCTCTCCGAGGGCGAGCACAGTCTGCTGGACGTCGCCGAGCGGTCCGGGCTGCCGTTCAGCACCGTCGCCGCCGCGGCCGATGCCCTGCACGACGCCGGGCTGATCAAGGCGTGACACCGATGACCGCCGAGGGGGAGAAGCGGACCGCCAAGCGGGCCATGGTCGGGCGGCTGTCCTGGGGACTGGCCGACCAGGCGGCCTCCAGCATGACCAACTTCGCGGTGGGGATCTACGTGGCACGCTCGCTGGGGCTGACCGCGTTCGGCGTGTTCAGCCTGGCCTGGCTGACCTACGGTGTGGTGCTCAACGTCTCCCGCGGGCTGGCCACCGACCCGCTCGTGGTGCGCTTCAGCGGTGTGCCGGCCGCGTCGTGGCGCGCGGCGGCGGTCCGGTCGTCGGGTGCCGCGCTCGGCATCGGTGCCGCTCTCGGCGTGGTGTGCCTGCTCGTCGGTCTCGGCCTCGGCGGCCGCGTCGGGCCCGCGTTCGTCTGCCTCGGCGTCGTACTGCCGGCGCTGTTGCTGCAGGACGCCTGGCGGTTCGCGTTCTTCGCCGCCGGCAGCGGGCGGAAGGCGTTCGCCAACGACGTCGTGTGGGGTGTCGCGCTCGTCCCGGCCATGGTGGTGGCGGCCCACGTGGGCACCGTGGCAGCTTTCCTGCTCGCCTGGGGCGCGTCCGCCGCGGTGGCCGCGGGCTACGGCTGCCTCCAGTCCGGCATCCGGCCCCGGATGACCGGGGCGCGCGGGTGGCTTCGCGAGCAGCGCGACCTCGGCTACCGGTACCTGGTCGAGAACGTCAGCCTCAGCGGCGCGAGCCAACTGCGGGCGTACGGGCTCGGCGTGATCGTCGGCGTCGGCGCGGTGGGCGCGGTCCGGGGCGCGGAACTCCTCCTCGGCCCGTTCCTCGCCCTGCTGATGGGTCTTTCGCTGGTCACCGTCGCGGAGGCGGCACGCGTGCTGCGGCAGGCTCCGCACCGACTGAGCAGATTCTGCCTCTTCCTCGGCGGCGGACAGGCCGCCGCCGCGCTGCTCTGGGGCGCGGCACTGCTGCTGATGCCGGACCGGGCGGGCGAGTTCGTGCTCGGTGACGTCTGGAACTCCGCCTCGGAGCTCATCGTGCCGGCCACGCTCGGTGTCGCGGGCGCCGGACTCGGCAGCGGCGCGGCGGCCGGGCTGCGCGCTCTCGCCGCGGCAAGGCGCAGCCTGCGCTGCCAGCTGTTCGCCTCCGCCTGCTACGTCGGCGGCGGGCTCGGCGGTGCCGCCGTGGCCGGCACGGTCGGCTCGGCCTGGGGTGTGGCCGCCGCGACCGTCTGCGCCTCGGCCGTGTGGTGGCTGCAACTGCGGTCCGCCCTGCACGAGCGCCACCACCACTCCATTCCCGAAGTGAGGACTTCATGACCGCCCAACCCAGGCTGAGCATCGGCCTGCCCGTGTACAACGGCGAGGAGTACCTGGCCGAGGCGCTCGACGCCCTGCTCGGCCAGACCTACGAGGACTTCGAGCTGGTCATCTCCGACAACGCCTCGACCGACGGAACCCGGGACATCTGCGACCGGTACGCCGCGAAGGACTCGCGTATCCGGTACATCCGGCTGCCCCGGAACATAGGCGCCGCACCGAACCACAACTACGTGTTCACCGAGTGCCGCGGCGAGTTGTTCAAGTGGGCCTCGCACGACGACCTGTACGCCCGCGACCTGCTGCGGCGCTGCGTGGAGGCGCTGGACGAGCGGCCGGACGTGATCCTCGCGCACTCCGGCCAGGCGGTCATCGACGGCGACGGCCGGGTGAAGGTCCCGTACGAGTACGGGCTGGCCACCGACTCGCCCCACGCGCCGGAGCGCTTCCGCAGTCTGCTGTTCGAGCCCGGTGGCGACGACTTCTACGGTGTGATGCGGGCCGACGTGCTGCGCCGGGTGAAGCCGCACGACAGCTACCACCACGCGGATCGCACGTTCGTCGCCGAGATCACCCTGCACGGGCCGTTCCACCAGGTGCCGGAGCTGCTGTACTTCCGCCGCGACCACCCCACCCGCGCCGAGCGGGCGAACCCGGGCAAACGCTCCCGGTGCGTCAACCTGGACCCGCGCCGGGCGGGCCCGCTGCACCCGACGCCCCGGCTGCTCGCCGAGTACGTCTGGGGCTTCGTCTCGGCGATCCGGCGGGCCCCGTTGTCCCCGGCCGACCGGCGCGCCTGCTACCGCCACCTGGCCTCGTGGATGACCAGCCGGGTCCGGCCGGGTGCCGGCGAGCGGGTCGAGGACCGCGCCCCGGTCGACCCGGGCCGGCTCACCGTCTCCGTCGACGCCCTCGTCGCCGGACGTGAAGGGAGGCAGGCATGACACCCGCGAACCGAACCCCGGTGCGCGTCGGGGTGTTCGGCCTGCTCGGCTCCGGCAACCTCGGCAACGACGGGTCACTGGAGGCCGTACTCGGGTACCTCCGCGCCGAGCACCCGGACGCGGTGGTGGACGCGCTGTGCGGCGGACCTGAGGCCGTGACGACCCGGTTCGGGATCCCCGCGACGCGGCTGCACTGGAACCGCGGGGAGTACCGGACGGCGTCGCGGGCGGCCTCGATCGCGGCGAAGGGTCTGGGGAAACTCGTCGACGTCTTCCGCACTGCCGCCTGGGTGCGCCGGCACGACGTGGCGATCGTGCCGGGCATGGGCGTCCTGGAGGCCACGCTGCCGCTGCGGCCGTGGGGCTTCCCGTACTCGTTGTTCCTGCTCTGCGCGAGCGGCCGGCTGTTCGGCACCCGGGTCGCACTGGTCGGTGTCGGCGCCGCCCCGATCGGCAACCGGCCCACCCGGGCCCTGGTGCGCTGGTCGGCGCGGCTGGCCGGCTACCGGTCGTACCGGGACGGCCTGTCCCGCGACGCGATGCGGGCGATGGGCGTGGACACCGCGCGCGACGAGGTCTACCCGGACCTCGCCTTCGCCCTGCCGGCGCCGCCGGCGAGCGGACCCGACAAGCTCTCAGCTCCGCCGGGCCCGGTCTGCGTCGGTGTCATGGACTTCCACGGCGGCGACGACGACCGCGCACGGGCCGAGGAGATCCACCGGCGCTACCTCGACGGGACAACTCGCTTCGTCCGCGCGCTGGTCGAGGACGGCAGGCCGGTCCGGCTGCTCACCGGCGACGAGTGCGACCGGCAGGTGGTCGACGCGATCCTCGACGCGGTGGACTCGCCGCTGGTCACCGCTGCCGAGGCGGCCTCGCTCGCCGACCTGATGAAGGAGATGGCGGCTGCCCACACCGTGGTCGCCACCCGCTACCACAACCTGGTCTGCGCGCTGAAGGTCGGCACGCCGACACTCGCACTCAGCTATGCGGCGAAGAGCGACGCGCTCATGGATCGGATGGGCCTTGCCGTCTACTGCCACCCGGCTCGCGAGGTCGACGCCGACCGGCTGCTCGAACAGTTCCGGGCGCTGGAGGAGCGATCGGCGGAGCTGCGGCGGACCCTCGCCGAGCGGAACCTGGTCGCCGCCCGGCAACTCGAGGACCAATTCACCGCCTTGACCGCGGCCCTGTTCCCGGCGGCCGACCACGCCCACACCTTGAGGGAGGCCAGATGAAGGCAACCGAAGTGCCGGCGATCGACGGCGCGTACCTGTTCGAGCCGACGCCGTACTCCGACGAGCGCGGCTTCTTCTGCCGCACCTTCGACGCCGACGTGGTCCGCTCGGTGGGCCTCGATCCGGACGCCTTCGTCCAGGACAGCCTGTCCCGCTCGGTCCGGGGCGTGCTGCGCGGCCTGCACCTGCGCTCCGGCGCGGGCGAGGCCAAGCTGGTGCGCTGCTCGTACGGACGGATCTTCGACGTCGTCGTCGACCTGCGGACGGACTCACCGACGTACCGCAACGTGGCAACCTTCGAGCTGTCCGGCGAGACGCAGACGACCCTCTACATCCCGGCGGGCTGCGCCCACGGATTCCAGGCCCTGACCGAGACCGCCGACACCTCGTACCGGATCGACCGCCCGCACGATCCGGCCGAGGACGTGACGATCGCCTTCGACGACCCGGAGCTCGCCGTCCCCTGGCCGCTCCCGCCCGCCTCGATGTCCCAGCGGGACCGGGAGGCGCCGAGCCTCGCCGAGGTCCTGAAGCAGAAGGAGAGCTGAAGTCACCGTGGACACCGAAGAGTTCGGCCTTCCCCGATCGCGGGCGGCGAACGAGCGGCTGCACGCCCTGATCCCGGGCGGCGCGCACACCTACGCCAAGGGCGACGACCAGTACCCCGAGGACCTGGCCCCGGTCATCAGCCACGGCCGCGGTGCCCACGTGTGGGACGTCGACGGCAACCGCTACATCGAGTACGGCTCCGGCCTGCGCTCGGTCAGCCTCGGCCACGCCCACCCACGCGTGCTCGAGGCGGTGCGACGGGAACTCGACCGCGGCAGCAACTTCGTCCGGCCGTCCATCGTGGAGGTCGAGGCGGCGGAACGCTTCCTGGCCACCGTGCCGACCGCCGAAATGGTGAAGTTCGCGAAGAACGGCTCCGACGCCACCACCGCCGCGGTGCGCCTCGCCCGCGCCGCCACCGGGCGCCCGCGGGTGGCCCTCTGCGCCGACCATCCGTTCTTCTCCACCGACGACTGGTTCATCGGCACCACGCCGATGTCCGCCGGCATTCCGGCGGCGACCAACGAGCTGACCGTGGCATTCCCCTACGGGGACCTGGTCGCCACGGAGGAACTGCTCACCCGGTACGAGGACGAGGTCGCCTGCCTGATCCTCGAACCCGCCACCCACACCGAGCCGCCGCCCGGATACCTCGTCGGCCTGCGCGAGCTCGCCGACCGGCACGGCTGCGTGCTGATCTTCGACGAGATGATCACCGGCCTCCGCTGGTCCGAGGCCGGCGCCCAGGGCCTGTACGGCGTCGTCCCCGACCTCTCCACGTTCGGAAAGGCGCTGGGCAACGGGTTCGCCGTCTCCGCACTGGCCGGGCGCCGCGATCTGATGGAGCTGGGCGGACTGCGTCACTCCGGCGAACGGGTGTTCCTGCTGTCCACCACGCACGGTGCGGAAACGCACTCGCTCGCCGCCGCGATGGCCGTGCAGACCACCTACGTCGAGGAGGGTATCACCGCGCGGCTGCACACCCTCGGCGAGCGGCTGGCCGCCGGTGTCCGCGACGCGGCGGACAGCATGGGCGTCGGCGACCACGTCGTTGTCCGGGGCCGGGCCAGCAACCTGGTCTTCGCCACCCTCGACGAGAACCGGCAGCCGTCGCAGCAGTACCGCACCCTGTTCCTGCGCAGGCTCCTCGCGGGCGGGGTGCTGGCCCCGTCGTTCGTGGTGAGCAGCGCGCTCGACGACGTCGACATCGATCACACCGTCGACGTGGTGGCCCAGGCATGCGCGGTGTACCGGAAGGCACTGGACGCCGCCGACCCCACCCCCTGGCTGGGCGGACGACCGGTGAAGCCCGTATTCCGCCGCTTGGCGTGACGGGACGTCAGCGGCGGTCCCGACGACCGGTGTCGGCCATCCGGTCGGCCGTCCGGTCGACCAGCCACGCGGTCGCCGGTGTCACTGCCAGCGCGGTGCACCAGCCGCCGAGGACGTCGGTCGGGTAGTGCGCGCCCAGGGCGACCTGCGCCCAGCCCATGGTGGCGCCGGCGACCAGCGCCGCCGCGAGAACGAGTGACGTGCCGGCCGTCCTGCCGAGGCCGAGCCGACCGGTCGCGAGCAGCGCCACCACGAGGGCGAGCGCGGTGAGGAAGGCGGAGTGCCCGCTCGGGTAGGACAGGTTGTCGTCGCCGTGGATGGTGCGGCCCACCAGGGACTTGAGCAGCGTCGTCGTCGCCACGGTCAGGCCGGCACCGGCAACGACGAGCACCGCCGCGCGAGGACGCCGCAGCAGCAGGCAGCCCGTCACGGCGGCCACGACCAGCACCGCTGCTCCGGCGGGCTCTCCCAGGAAGTCCGTGGCCAGAGCGACGTTCCGCCACGGCGGCCGCACACTGTCCGCCGTCGGCTGGATGACCCATCTGTCCACTGTGCCGGGTTCGCTGTGGCCGGCGTACAGGACCCCGAGCACGACGACCACCAGCGCGGAGAGGACCGCAGTCAGCCCGAGCCACACGCGCAGCGACGGGGGCAGCACCGCGGGCGCCGACCGGCCGGTCACACGCCCACCGCCCGGTGGTCCGGGCACGTGCCGCGTGCATCACGATTCGGGCTCTGGTCGCCGACGGCCTCTGCGACCCCGGCGGACGACCACGCCTCATCGCCGAACTCGACCGCGCCACGACCCCCTGCTCGATGGCGGTCGAGCCGAACACCCCGCTCATGACCGAGACCGAGAAGAACCCGCTGCCGCCCGCCGACAAGGCCGGGACTGTCAGATGTACGGGCTGCGCGCGACTGGACCGAGCAGGATTGCGAACACGTCATGCGCGAACCGGGCCGGGCCGACTTCCGGGCCCGCTCCGACCGAGCGATCCAACACGACTGACGCCGTTCGACGTGGTCCTCGGCCTCTGCCGACGCCAACTCGCCACCCACAGCCCCCCATTGTGTCCGACCTGACCCGCGCGGGGGCCGTCAGTCTGTGCAGCCCCGAACTCGCCGGCCTGTCCATCACCCTGGTCAAGGGCATCGGAATCAGTCTCTGTTGCACCCTAACCAACGAGGCGGTCGCGGCAAACCACCATCGGATAGTCCACGGGTCAGCACTCCGTGAATTTTGGTTCCGGATCACCTTCCCGTGCCGGAGCCACGAAACGTCGGCACGCCCGTCGGCATGAGCGCCCGGCGCCGTGGACCGGTCCTCGACTGCCGCGTAGCCAAGTTCGCCGTCCCACTTCGCGTCCGCGTCCGAGATCCTATGCTTTGGGCACCTAAGGCGGAAAGAGGGGGGATGCCTGGTGAGCCCAGCAGTGCGGGGAACGTCAGCATTGAAGTCGGGGGTCAAGCGGCTCTTGGGACGTGCGGGATTCGACATCGTGCGCACCAACAACAACCGGGGCGGAGTGGACGACTTCATCCCCTTCGAGGCAACGATGCGGGCCGCACGGGCGGCCGGCCTGTCGGTCGGTGACTACATCGACGAGGTCATGAACGGGACGCCTGGCGCCACCCAATTCACCATCGATGAACTACGCGCTCTCGGCGTCTTCACCGCCAACCCGGACACGGTGCTGGAGATCGGCCCCGGGTCCGGACGGTACCTGGAGAAGACACTGAAGGAGTGTTCACCAGGCCGCTACGAGATCTACGAGACGGCTGCGCCCTGGTCCGACTACCTGGTGGACGCGTTCAGCGTGGTCGCCCAGCCGACCGCAGGATGCAGTCTCGCCTCGACACCCGACGGCAGCGTCGACCTCGTTCAGGCTCACAAGGTCTTCAACACCGTGACCTTCCTCTGCGCCTCCCGCTACTTCTTCGAGATGGCACGGGTCACGCGCCCCGGTGGCCGGATCGTCTTCGACGTCATGACCGAGACCTGCCTGGACCCGGCCACAGTGCGTGCCTGGGCGACGAAAGGCGGCACCGGTCACGGTTCCTACCCGGCCGCCATGCCTCGCCAGACGTGCGTGGACCTCTTCGCGACCCTCGGCTGCAGCCTGGAGGCCGGCTTCCTGGCCCCCATGGGCATCGCCTCCACCGAGGTGCTCGTCTTCGGAAAGGAGGCTTGACCGGCGACAGCCCGGTGGGGCTCGACATACGAAAAGGGTCTTCGCAGGCTCTCACCTGCGAAGACCCTTCGCCCTGTCGGGACGACAGGATTTGAACCTGCGACCCCTTGACCCCCAGTCAAGTGCGCTACCAAGCTGCGCCACGTCCCGTTGCCCGTTGTGACCTGGGGTTTCCCCTGGTTGAACGCGCACGGAAACAATACCGCACTCGGGTCGGTGGTCGAGCACTCCTTTTGTCCCGGTGACCGCCTCGTCCCGGTGACCGCCTCGTCCCGGCGGTCGCCGCTTGACCTCAACTTTGATTGAGGTTGCACGATCGTCCGTATGACGACGACAACGGTGAATCGCGGTTACGGATATGCGGACCTGCCTGGCCTGATGGAGCTGATGAGCGGGGACGAGAAGCACGGACCAGCGGCGACATCCACGCTCGACGCGCTCTGGGTGCTCTACGACAGGGTGCTGCGGGTGACACCGGAGAGGGCGGACGATCCGGAACGGGACCGGTTCCTGCTGTCCAAGGGGCACGGACCGATGGCGTACTACGCGGTGCTTGCCGCGAAGGGCTTCGTACCGGTCGACTGGCTGCCGGGCTTCGGCTCGTACGACTCACCGCTCGGGCACCATCCGGACCGCGTGCTCGTACCGGGTGCCGAGATCGGCAGCGGTTCGCTCGGGCACGGGCTGCCGATCGCGGTCGGTACGGCGCTGGGTCTGCGCGCCCAAGGACTGCACGACCCTCGCGTGTGGGTGCTGGTCGGGGACGCCGAACTGGACGAGGGCAGCAACCACGAGGCCATCGCGTACGCCGGTCCGGCCGGGCTCGACCGGCTGCACACCGTCGTGATCGACAACTCCTCCGCCAGCTACGCGCTCCCCGGCGGGATCGCCGCGCGCTTCGAGGCCGCGGGCTGGTCGGCCGAGACCGTCGACGGACGGGACCACGACGCCCTGTACGCCGCCTTCACCGCCCCTCACCCGGGACGGCCGCGCGTGGTCGTCGCCCAGGTGGAGCCGAAGACCGCCTGAGCCGGTCACCCGCGCACCCACGCCCGCACCCACCCAGGCACCCCCGCACTCCCACAACGGAGGACTTTCCCCATGGACACCATGCGTGACCGCTTCGCCCCCGTCGTCTCACGGCTGCTCGACGAGGATCCGCGCGTCGCGGTCGTCCTCGCCGAGATCGGTGTGGCCGGATTCGAGGACGCGCGGCACCGGCATCCGGACCGCGTGATCAACATCGGCATCCGGGAGCAGTTGCTGGTCGGGGCGGGCGCGGGCCTCGCACTGACCGGGCTGCGGCCCGTGGTGCACACCTTCGCCAGCTTCCTCGTCGAGCGGCCCTTCGAGCAGGTCAAGCTGGACCTCGGGCACCAGGACGTGGGCGCGGTGCTGGTCAGCGCCTCCGCGTCCTTCGACTGGCCCTCGGGCGGCTACACCCATATGTCACCCGGCGACATCGCCCTGCTGGACACGCTCGACGGCTGGACAGTGCATGTCCCCGGCCACCCGGACGAGGCCGAGACCCTGCTGCGGCACGCCGTCGCGGCGGGCGACGACAAGGTGTACGTACGGCTGTCCGTGCAGTCGAACGCCGAGGCCCTCGCCGTCGACGGAGCCCGCTTCCGCACCGTCCGCGAGGGGCGGGCCGGTGTGGTCGTCGCCGTCGGACCGATGCTCGACGCGGTCCTCGCCGCCACCGAGGGCCTCGACGTCACCGTGCTGTACGGCACGACCGTGCGCCCCTTCGACTCGGCCGCCCTGCGCCGGGCCACGGATGCCGCCGGGACCGACGTCGTCCTCGTCGAGCCGTACCTGGCCGGCACGTCGACGGCGGCCGCGAACGACGCCCTCGCGGACCTGCCGCACCGCGTCCTCGGCCTCGGCGTCGGCCGCCGCGAGCTGCGCCGCTACGGGCAGATCGAGGAACACGTGGCCGCGCACGGGCTGGACGCCCGGTCATTGCGGGAGCGTATCGGCGGGTTCCTGGGGGCGACGCGGGTCAGCGCGTAGGCCGCCGGGCTCCCGGGCCGGGCTTCAGCTCTTCCCGCCGGTGCACGTCCGTCTCTCCCCCAGTCCGTCCCCTCGCCCGTCCCCTTGTTGTCTGTCCCTCTGGCTGTTTCCTCCGCCGCCGGTATGCGCAGGGCGGGCCGTCCCCGTGGACGCGTGCGACAGCGACCGCGACGTCGGCGCCTCGGCCCGCACCAGCCCTCGTATCGCGGGCACCGAGAGCAGTGCCGTCGCCACGATGAGGGTCATGGCGCCGGCCACGAGGAGGACGTTGTCCGCACCGAGGGCCGCCGCGGCCGGGCCTGCGAGGGCCTGGCCGACCGGCATCATGGCCAGGGAGCCGGCTATGTCGTAGGCGTGGATGCGGTTGAGGGCATCGGGCGGGACCTGGGTCTGCACGCTGGTCGCCCACATGACGCCCCAGAACGACAGGCCCGCGCCCGCTGTCGCCGCACCGGCCGCCATCGCCGCCACTCCGAAGCCCGCTCCCACGGCCGCCGGGAAGCAGGCGAAGGAGAAGAGGGCGAGCGAACCCGCGCGCAGCATGTGCCGAGGACGCAGGCGCAGTGCGATCAGGCCGCCTATGACCGTGCCCGCGCCGAGGGCGGAATTGACCAGGCCGTAGGCGCGCGGCCCGTGCTCCTGGACGACCTCCGTCGCGACCAGCGGGACAGTCGGGCCCCAGACGGAGATCATCAGGACGCACCAGATGACGATGACGCCCCACAGCCACGTACGGGATCTGAACTCCCGCCAGCCCTGGACGAGATCGGCCCCGAAGCCGTTGGTGCGGGCCCGGTGGCCGGGGTCGGCCGGAGGCAGCCGGAGCAGCAGGAGACACAGGGCGCTCAGGGCGTACGTCGTGGCGTGGGCCGCGAAGACTCCGCCCGGTGAGGCGAAGGCGACCAGCAGGCCGGCGAGCGCGGGGCCCGCCAGTTGGGCCGTGGACTCCGCGACCCGTATGGCACCGTTGGCCGCCTGGACGTCGGTGGCGAGCCGAGGCACCGTGCTGGCGACGCCGGGCTCGAAGATCGCGGCCGCAGCGCCGTTGACCGCGCCGATCACACAGATCTGCCAGAGCACCACATGGCCGGTGAAGAACAACGTGGCGGCAACCGACTGGCTGCCCAGCCGCACCACATCGGCGCCGATCATCAGCAGACGGGTGCTGAACCGGTCGGCGAAGACCCCGCCGAAGATCACCAGACCCGCGAAGCAGGCGGCCGACGCGGCCATGGCCAGGCCGACGGCCCCCACCCCGTAGCCGTGCTGCAGCAGTCCCGCCGCCAGCGCCACCGGCAACATCGTGTCGCCCAGCTTGGCGACGGCCCGCGCGGTGAAGAACAGTCCGAAATCCCGCGACCAGACCTTCCGGAGCCGGGCGCCGCCACTCACATCACGACGCCCGGGCCCACGGCCAGCGCCACGGTGGCTGCCGCCCGCGTTGCGGCGACTACCACTCGCGTCACGGTGATTGCCGCCCGCATCACGATGACCGGCGCCAGCGTCACGCCGATCCGCGCCCAGGCCACGCCCTCCGACACCAAGGCCACGGCCGCCGGCGCTCTCATCCTCCCCCGACGACGGCACCCCGCCCGAGGACAACCCTCCCCCAGCCATCCCCCTCACACCCCTCCCCCACCGACCGACTCCTCGACGGGACCACCGCGCCCCACCGCGCCGAGCTCCCCACCCGCCTTCGGATCATGCCACGCGGCACTGACAACGCCCCCAGGCGTCAGACCTCAGGCGTCAGACCTCAGGCGTCAGACCTCATCCGTCAGCCGTCGGCCGGAAGCCCCAATTCCGGGTAGGACTCCAGCAGTCGGGTCGGAGCCGCCTGCCGCCAGGAGTCCGCGAGGATGTCACGCAACTCGTCCGAGTCCTCAAGGGTCGCGAGCCGCACCCGCACCCAGGCGAAGCCCGCCTCGTGGTCGGCGATCCAGAACTTCCCGGGCTCGGCCAGCACCAACTCGTCGCGCTCCTCCTTGGGGCAGCGCACGGCGATGGAGGTCTCCTCCTCGGGCAGCGTGGCGAACATCTTCCCCGCGACCCGGAAGGTGGGCATGCTCCAGGCGATCTTCTCCGTCGTGTCCGGCAGAGAGAGGCAGATTCGGCGTACGTCTTCGGCATCCTGCATGGAAAGCACCGTAGCCAATCCCACTGACAACCACCTGCTGAGAGCCGGTACGGGAGCCTCTGAAAGCCGGTTCGGCCACCCGCTGCGAGCGGAGCGGTCAGCGACTCGCAGCAGGCTCCGAACCCTCGCCCGCCGTCACGTACTTGTAGAAGATCGTCGTCGGACGAAGCACCCCGTCCGGCGTCCGCGCGTAGTCGGGTATGACGCCCGCCCGGGTCCAACCCGCCGACCGGTAGAGCGACTCGGCCGGGCTGTCCGTCTCGGTGTCGAGGTTGAGCAGGGTCACGCCCGCCTCGGCGGCGGCGCGTTCGGCCGTCGCGAGCAGAGAACGTCCGAGTCCCTTTCCCCGCCCCTCCCGGTGCACCATCAGCTTCACCACCTCGGCGCGGTGACTGCTGTTCGGCTTGTCCGGGAAGGCCAGGCTGACGGTGCCGACGATCCGGTCCCGCGTGTACGCGGCCCACACGGCGAGACCGCCCTCCGCGAGCACGTGCGCCCGCCCCCGCCACCAGTCCACGGCGGCCGCGCGGTCGAGCGGGGCGAGGAAGCCGACCGACGCTCCCTCATTGACGGTGTGGGTCAGCAGATCGGCCAACTCATCAACCGATCGCAGAAGTTGGTCGGCCGTAAGCCGGACGACGGTCGTGGTCATGGCAGCACCACCGCCAGCACGTAGCGCGCGTCCTCGGGGCCGGTGGACCGGAAGCGCGTCGGCCCCCACACCCGCAACCGCAGACAGTCGCCCGCGTCGAGCCGGTGTCCGGTGTCCTGGGCCGTGACCTCAAGCCGCCCGGCGAGCAGCCAGATGTGCTGTTCGAGGCCGGGTACGGGCGGCCGGTCGTACGCGATGTCCGCGCCGGCCGCGAGCCGCCCCTCGACCAGTTCGCCGCGCAGCCCGGCATGCGGCGGGGACACGGAGCGGCGTACGAAACCGGACGCCCTGTCCTCCCATACGGCCTGGTCGGCGGCTCGTACCAGCAGGGCGGGCTCCTCCTCGACCTCGCTGAGCAGCTGCGACATGGTGCGGCCATAGACCCCGCACAGTCGGTTCAGGAGCGAGGCCGTGGGGCTGATCTCCGCGCGCTCGGCCCGGGACAGGGTCGACCGGCTCACCCCGCTGCGCTCCGCCAACTCACCCAGGGACCAGCCTCGTTCGGCCCGCAGCTCGGCCAGTCGCACGCCGAGCCGGGCATCGACGGGGTCCGGTCCGGCGCCGGCCGCGTCAACATCCTCACCATGTCTCATATTCGGGATGCTATCCCACATGTGAAACGCGACGGCGGCGCGGCGCTCATCCCACCGGTGCGGCCTCCCCCAGCGCCTCCAGTACCGGCCGGATCAGCGGATGCTCCTCGGCGCCCCGGCGCACGGCGGCGAAGACCCGGCGCGTGGGTGCGACCCCGTCCACGGGGCGCACGACCACACCCGAGAGATCCATGCCGCTCAGGGCCGAGCGCGGCACCAGGGCGACCCCCGTGTCCGCCGAAGCGAGCGCGACGACCGCGCGGAAGTCGTCCGAGGAGTGCTCGAGACGGGGCTGGAATCCAGCGTGCTCGCAGGCCAGGACCACCACGTCGTGGCAGGGGTTTCCGGGGTACGGGCCGATCCACGGGTCCTTGGCCAGCTCGGCGAGCGGCACCTCCGTACGGTCGGCGAGGCGGTGGGTCACCGGGACGACGGCGTCGAACGGCTCGGCGTACAGCGGGATGTGGGCGAGGCGGGGGTCGTCGGCGTCCGGCGCGCCGCGGTACTCGACGGCGACCGCCACGTCGACCTGCCGGTCGAGCACCATCGGCAGGCTGGCGTCGCCCTCGGCGTCCTGGACGCGGATGCGGATGCCGGGCGCGGTCCGCGCGAGCCGGGCCACGGCGGGCGCGACGACCAGGCCGATGCCGGTCGCGAAGGAGGCGACCGTGACGGTGCCCGCCGAACCCGAGTCGTACGCGGCGAGCTCGGCCTCGGCCTTCTCCAGCTGCGCGAGGACCGCGTTGGTGTGGCTGAGCAGGATCTCGCCGGCCGGAGTAAGGCGTACGCCCCTGGCGTTGCGCTCCACCAGCCGGTGGCCCGTCTCCTGCTCAAGGGCGGTCAGCTGTTGCGAGACGGCGGAGGGCGTGAGGTAGAGCGCGGCGGCAGCGGCCGTCACCGTGCGATGGTCCGCCACCGCACGGAGGATGTGGAGCCGCCGCGCTTCGATCATGTGACCGATTCTCTCAGAGGTTCGCGCTCACCCTGCTGCTCCGGTCCTCAGCCCCTCCGCGGCGCCGGGCGCCCGACCTCGTTCCCTCCGCGCTCAGGCCTTCGTCTCCGCCTCCAGCTCCGCCCGCGCCGCCACGAAGGCGTCCACCGCCCTGTTCACGTCCGCCGTCGAGTGCGCGGCGGACAGCTGTACGCGGATGCGGGCCCGGCCCTGCGGGACCACCGGGTACGAGAAGCCGATCACGTACACCCCGCGGTCCAGGAGCAGCTCGGCCATGCGTCCGGCGACGGCCGCGTCGCCGATCATGACCGGGGCGATGGCGTGGTCGCCGGGGAGGATGTCGAAGCCCTCCTCGGTCATCCGGGAGCGGAACAGCGCGGTGTTCGCGGCGAGGTGCTCGCGCAGGTCGCCCGCCGACTCCAGCAGGTCGAGGACCTTGAGCGAGGCGGCGGCGATCACCGGGGCCAGGGTGTTCGAGAAGAGGTACGGGCGCGAGCGCTGGCGCAGCAGGGCGACGATCTCGGCGCGGGCGGCGACGTAACCGCCGGAGGCGCCGCCGAGGGCCTTGCCCAGAGTGCCGGTGATGATGTCGACGCGGTCCATGACGCCGTGCAGCTCGGGGGTGCCGCGGCCGCCGGGGCCCACGAAGCCGACGGCGTGCGAGTCGTCGACCATGACCATGGCGTCGTAGCGGTCGGCGAGGTCGCAGATCTCGCGCAACGGGGCCACGTACCCGTCCATGGAGAAGACGCCGTCGGTGACGATCAGCCTGCGGCGGGCGCCGGCGGCCTCCTTCAACTGCTGTTCCAGGTCCGCGAGGTCGCGGTTGGCGTAGCGGAGGCGGCGGGCCTTCGAGAGGCGGATGCCGTCGATGATCGAGGCGTGGTTGAGGGCGTCGGAGATCACCGCGTCCTCCTCGCCGAGGAGGGTTTCGAAGACGCCGCCGTTGGCATCGAAGCAGGAGGAGTAGAGGATCGTGTCCTCCTGGCCGAGGAAGGCGGAGAGGCGCTGTTCGAGCTCCTTGTGCACCTCCTGCGTACCGCAGATGAAGCGCACGGACGCCATGCCGTAGCCCCAGCGGTCGAGGGCCTCGTGAGCTGCGGCGATCACCTCGGGGTGGTCGGCGAGGCCGAGGTAGTTGTTCGCGCAGAAGTTGAGGACCTCACCGGGGCGGCCGCCCGCGGTGACGTTCACGGTCGCGGACTGCGGGCTGCCGATGACGCGCTCGGGCTTGTGCAGTCCGGCGGCGCGGATCTCGTCGAGGGTGGTGCGGAGGTCGTCGCGTACGGAGTCGAACATCATCAGTCCTTAGTGGGTCCAGTCGAGGATGACCTTGCCGCCGCGGCCGCTCGCCGCGTCGGCGAACGCCGCCTCGTGGTCGCGGTAGCCGTAACGGCCGGTGATCACGGGGGCGAGGTCGAGACCGCCTTCGAGGAGGACCGACATCGCGTACCAGGTCTCGAACATCTCGCGGCCGTAGATGCCCTTGATCGTGATCATGGAGGTGACGATCCGGGACCAGTCGACGGCGAACTCCTCGGACGGCAGTCCGAGCATGGCGATCTTTCCGCCGTGCGTCATGTTGGCGAGCATGTCGCGCATCGCGACGGGGTTGCCGGACATCTCCAGGCCGACATCGAATCCCTCGCGCAGGCCGAGGGTGCGCTGCCCGTCGGCGATGGTCGACTCGGCGACGTTCAGCGCGAGGCTGACACCGATCTTGCGGGCAAGCTCCAGGCGCTCCTCGCTGACGTCGGTGACCACGACGTGCCGGGCGCCGGCGTGCTTGGCGACGGCGGCGGCCATCAGCCCGATGGGTCCCGCGCCGGTGATCAGTACGTCCTCCCCGACCAGCGGGAACGACAGCGCGGTGTGCACGGCGTTGCCGAACGGGTCGAAGATCGCGGCGACGTCGAGGTCGACGGAGACGCGGTGCACCCACACGTTGGACGCGGGCAGCGCGACGTACTCGGCGAACGCGCCGTCGCGGCCGACGCCGAGCCCCACCGTGGCGCGGCACAGATGGCGCCGCCCGGCCTGGCAGTTGCGGCACTTGCCGCACACGAGGTGGCCCTCGCCACTGACCCGGTCGCCCACGGTGATGTCGCCGACGTCGCGGCCCGTCTCGACGACCTCGCCCACGAACTCGTGGCCGATCACGAGCGGGGTCGTGATCGACTGCTGTGCCCAGCCGTCCCAGCTGCGGATGTGCAGGTCGGTGCCGCAGATCCCGGTCCTGAGGACCTTGATCAGTACGTCACCCGGTCCGACGACCGGCTCCGGTACGTCCATGAGCCGGAGTCCCGGCTCAGCCTTCTCCTTGACCAGCGCCTTCAACACGGCTCCCGTGTACGAGGGTTCCGGGCCTGGGCATGCCGAGGCAGGCCCAGGCCCGGAGTGAGGGGTGGCGTCACGGCAGCGGGCATGGCGGGTGGGCCATGCGGGAGCGCCTCTCAGCGGCTGCGGCGCTCCACTGCCTTCGCCGAGAAATCTGCCGTACGCGGGCGCTGCGGTCCATCGAGGTTTTCTTAAGCTCCGCCGCAGCTTTCCTTCACGCCTCGCTCTCCTTCCACAAATCCGCTCCCCTCCCACGCATCCCCCGTCCCCGTCAGCGTGTCTGCCCCCTCTCGAAGTACGCGACCAGCTCGGCGTCCAGCGGCGGCACCTCGTGCGGAACGCCGCCCCCGCGCAGTGACTCGGTGGCCCGGAATCCCGCCGCCACCGCCATGCGCGCGGCCACCGGGGACGTGTCGGTGCGCCCTCCCTCGCGCACGAACCGCAGGAACTCGTCGATCAGCAGCGGGTCCGCGCCCCCGTGCTCGGCGTCCTGCTCCACATCGGGTATCAGGTACTCGGCGTCGGCCTCGGCCCGGTATCCAGAGCGGCGGAAGTTCCACACCTTCACCACTCCCCCCGGCCCGTCCCCGAAGTTCTCCAGGCGCCCCGCGTCGCCGATGACCGTGTAGTTGCGCCAGTAGTCGGGCGTGAAGTGGCACTGCTGGTAGGCAGCCAACACCCCGTTGTCCAGGCGCATGTTGACGATCGACACGTCCTCGACGTCGATGACGGGGTTGAGGGCCCGCTGGGTGTGCGGCGGCCAGTGGCCGTCCTCCGTGTACCAGTCGTCGGCCTTCGGCTCACCCGGCGAACGGCGGTGCGGACTGCCGCCGTACACCATCAGGTCGCCGAACGCCTGTACCTGCCGGGTGTATCCGCCCGCGAGCCAGTGCAGCACGTCGAGGTCGTGGGCGCCCTTCTGCAGCAACAGGCCGGTGGTGCACCGGCGTTCGGCGTGCCAGTCCTTGAAGTACCAGTCGCCTCCGTAGCCGACGAAGTGGCGTACCCACACCGTCTTGACCGTCCCGATGTCGCCGCGCAGGACGAGGTCGCGCATCATCCGGATCACCGGCATGTGGCGCATGTTGTGGCCCACGTACAGCCGGGTGCCCGTCTCGAAGCCCGTGCGCAGGATGAGGTCGCACCGGTCGATGGTGATGTCCAGGGGCTTCTCGACGAAGACGGGCTTGCCCGCACGCAGCGCCTCGCAGGCGATGTCGGCATGGGTGTGGTCCGGGGTGAGGACGAGCACGGCGTCGACGTCCGGGTCGTCGACGACCTTGCGGTGGTCCTCTACGGTCCGGACGCCGGGGATGCGGTCGGCGGCGCGGTCCCGCAGTGCCGGATCGTGTTCGGCGACGACGGTCACGCGCGAGCCCCGGCCGGGCCGGTGGACGATGCGCGCGAGCGAACCGCGCAGGCCGAAGCCGAGGGCGCCGAGACGCAGGTCGGTCATGGGGTGCCTTCCCGTTCGGTGACGAGGAGTCGGGTCCGGCGGCAGGAGACCCGGCCGTGTTCCGCCGAGGAAGCCGTGCCCACCTGCGCCGGAGTCAACTTCCCATCGGCCGAGGCGTTCCGGGAGAGCGCACGAGGGCCGCACATACGAACAGGGCCGACCACATGCGAACAGGTCTCACTGTGTGCGCACACGACACATGGCATACGCACACAGCACAATTGATCTGTCGGCCCCCACCAGCCGTATCCCTCTCCGGAACCTGGAATCGCGCCCGGGAACAGAGGAGTCGGAACCCAGCCATGCCCGCACCGCATGTATCCCTGCCGCCCATCGACCACGTCCTGTCGCCGCACACCGGCTGGACGCGGGCGCACTGGGAGGCGCTCGCCGACCGGCAGCTCGAAGCCCTGGTCCCGTACGCGACGCCGGGCCTCGCGCAGTACCGGCTGCCCGGGCGGACCTCGTGGTCGGGTGTCGTCTCGGACGGGCTCGAAGGGTTCGCGCGGTCATTCCTGCTGGCCTCCTTCCGGATCGCCGGGGCGCGGGGCGACGTCGATCCCCGTCTCACAGAACGCTACGCGCGGGGTCTGACAACGGGCACCGACCGCGACAGCGGCGAGGCCTGGCCCGAACTCACGGACTGCTCCCAGCAGATGGCGGAGGCCGCCTCGGTCGCCGTGGCGCTGCACGAGACCCGCCCGTGGATCTGGGACCGGCTGCACACCGAGGCGCAGGAGCGGGTCGTGGACTGGCTGTGGGGTTTCGTGGGCCGCCGCACCTGGGACAACCACTGGCGGCTCTACCAGGTGGTGGCCGAACAGTTCCTGGCCTCGGTCGGCGCGCCCCACCGTCAGGACGACATCGACGCCGGGCTCGACCGCCTCGACGACTGGTACGTGGGCGACGGCTGGTACAGCGACGGCGACGGCGGGACCTTCGACTACCACAACGGCTGGATCATGCACCTGTACCCGCTGCTGTGGTGCCGGATGACCGGCGGCGACGGCGGCGGGCGCGGCCACGTCTACCGGGAACGGCTCGCCCGGTTCCTCGCCGACTACCCGCGGTTCTTCGGCGCGGACGGTGCCCCCGTGCACCACGGCCGCTCCCTGACGTACCGTTTCGCCACCGCCGCCCCGGCATGGATGGGCGCCCTCGCCGGCTGTACGCCGCTGGAGCCGGGCCTCACCCGACGGCTGGCGTCGGGCACGGTGCGGCACTTCGTGGAGCGGGGGGTGCCCGACGAGCGCGGGCTGTTGCCGCTCGGCTGGTACGAAACGTTCCTGCCGATGACCCAGCCGTACTCGGGGCCAGCGTCCCCGTACTGGGCGAGCATGGGCTTCCTCGGGCTGCTGCTGCCTCCGGAGCACCCGGTGTGGACGGCACGCGAACTGCCGCTACCGGTTGAGGAGTCGGACCAGTACACCGCGCTCCCGGCCCCCGGCTGGCTGTTGCACGGCACGAAACACGACGGCATCGTCCGCCTGGTCAACCACGGCGGCGACCCCAACTCCCCGGCCGGGCCCGCCGAGGACGATCCGCACTACGCGAAGTTCGGCTACTCGACGGCGACCGCGCCCGAGGCGGCCGCCCATGCCTGGGAGCGGACCGTGGACGGGCACATCGCGCTGGTGACCCCGGACGGCACCGCGTCCCGCCGGCGCACCATCGTTCCGCTGCACTGCTCCGGGCGGACGGCCGCCTCCCGCTACAGCGCCCGACTGCCCGGCAGCGAGGAGGAGTTCCCGATCGAGACGACAAGCGTTCTGCGCGGCCCCTGGGAGATACGCGTGCACCGGGTGCTCGCGCCGACCGGCCTGACCGTCCGGGAGGGCGGCTACGCGGTCGCCGCCGAGACCCGGCCCACCGCCGAGCGGGGCCACGGCTGGGCACTGGCCCGCACGGACAACGGGCTGACCAGTGTCGTCGTCGCGCTGCACGGCTGGGACGAGGACACGGGCATCGCGCGTGAGGTCGAGGCCAACGCCTTCGGCCCGCACTCCGCGACGCCGTACCTCCGGTGCGCGGCGGGCCGTCCGGGCGGCTCCGGCGTGTACGTCACGCTGCTCGCGCTGACGCGGGACTCCGTGCACCCCCAGGCGTTACGGGAGTCGGTGTCCTGCGAGGTCGAGGGGGACGAAGTCCGGATCACGTTTCCCGAGGGGGACACCGTCTCCGTGTGAGTCCGCGTGAGTCCGCGTGAGAGGGACACCGTCCGTGTGGAGGCGAAGGCCGCGGGTCAGAATCCACTTTCCCGCAGCTCGATCCGCTCGACCAGCTCCGCCGCCATCGACTTGATGGTGTCGAGCCCCGCCCGCCCCCACGGCCGGGGCTCGACATCGCTGACGCACACCGTGCCGAGCGCGATGCCCGTGCGGTCGATGAGCGGGGCGCCGAGGTAGGAGTGGATGCCGAACTCGTCGACGACCGGGTTGCCCGCGAAGCGGGGATAGTCACGGACGTCCTCCAGGACCAACGCCTTGTGGCGGACGACCACATGTGGGCAGAAGCCATGGTCCCGGGCCATATAGCGGCCGATCCTCGGTTTCGTGGTGTCCGCGTGATCCGTACGGGCCTCGGTCGGCGGCTCGGCCGGGATGCCCCCGTAGGGGGTGTGCAGGCCCGCGAAGAACTGCCGCTCCTCGTCGATGAAGTTGACCATCGCGTAGGGCGCCCCCGCGAGCTCGGCGAGCCGGTCCGCGAACGCGTCGAGGGCCGGCTCGGTGTGCTGCCCCAGGCCGAGCACCCGCAGGCGCCGTGTTCTGGCGGGGGCCTCCTTGTCCTCGGGGGTGAGCAGCAGCCGACCGGCCGGACGCGGCGGGTCGTACGTCATGTGTGGGCTCCGTGGCTGGGGGCGTGCGAGGGGGTGTGGGCGAGGAGGTGGCGGACGAGGGTGAGCAGGGTCTGCACTCCCGAGCTGGAGATCCGGGCGTCGCAGCGCACGACGGGCACCTCCGGGTCGAGGTCGATGGCCGCCCGCACCTCCTCCGGGTCGTAGCGGAAGCCTCCGTCGAACTCGTTGACGGCCACGATGAATCCCAGGCCGCGCTGTTCGAAGAAGTCGACGGCGGCGAAGCAGTCCTCCAGGCGGCGGGTGTCGGCGAGGATGACCGCGCCGAGCGCGCCTTCGGAGAGCTCGTCCCACATGAACCAGAACCGCTCCTGTCCGGGCGTGCCGAACAGGTACAGCACGTGTTCGGGATCGAGGGTGATGCGGCCGAAGTCCATCGCGACGGTCGTCTCGACCTTGTTCTCGATGCCGTCGAGATTGTCGGTCGCGGCGCTGACCGTGGTCAGCAGTTCCTCCGTACTGAGCGGCGCGATCTCGCTCACCGCGCCGACGAAGGTGGTCTTTCCTACTCCGAACCCTCCCGCCACCAGGATCTTCAAGGCGGTGGGAAAGGGGTCAGAGCTGTCGTCGTAGTCCATCGAGCACTGCCTCCAGAAGAGACCGGTCAGTGGGGTTGTGGTGGAACGTCGGGGGCTTCATGGACAGCACCCCGCAGCCGACGAGATCGGACAGCAGCACCTTGGTCACCGCGGCGGGCAGTCTCAGATGCGCGGCGACCTCGGCGACCGAGACGGGGTCCCGGCACAGTTCGAGTGCCTGGGCGTGCTCGGGGCCGAGGTAGCCGAGAGGGGTGACGCCGGTGGCCATCACCTGCGACAGAAGGTCGAGCGCGGTGCTCGGCCGGGTCCGGCCGTTGCTGACCTGGTAGGGGCGCACAAGGCGTCCGGCCGCATCGTCAAGCCAGGGCCCGTCGCCGGCCGAGGTCACGCTCAAGGCCTCATCGCCGACGGTTCGACGCTGTGCTGCCTCGGCGCGGTCATCAGATACGGGCGGACACTCTTGACCAGCATCGCCATCTCGTAGCCGAGCACGGCCGCGTCGGCGTCGCGTCCGGCGAGCACGGCAAGACACGTACCGGAACCCGCGGTGGACACGAACAGCAGCGTGGAGTCCAGCTCGACGACGACCTGGCGTACGTCGCCGCCGTCGCCGAAGCGGACGCCCGCGCTGCGGCCCAGGGAGTAGAGCCCCGAGGCCAGGGCCGCCATGTGGTCGGCGCTGTCGGGGTCGAGCCCGTGCACCGACTTCACGAGGCCGTCGCAGGAGAGCAGCACGGCGCTCCTGGTGTGCGGTACGCGCTGCACCAGGCCGCTCATCAGCCAGTCGAGATCGGATGCGTGCCCGGTCGGCACATCGCTCGCCATGGGGGATCGACTCCTTGAAGTACGAAGGTCTGCGGGAGCGGAAGTGTGGGTGGGGGTGGCGTTGTTCATCCGGCTGGTGTGCTCCCGTCGTGCCGGGCGGTGAGGTCATGACCTGGCGCGGGCGCCGTCTCGTGCGCCACGTGCGCCTCGCGTGGTTCGTGCGCTGGGTGCGCTTCGCCTATGGGCGTTTCATCCATGTGGGCCGAGTCCCGGAACTGGGCGTCGGCGAGCCCGATGCCGCGCTGGAACGCCGCCATCAGACCGGGGTCGTGACCGACGTGGAACTCGGAGTCCGGCCGGGGCGCGGGTCCGTCGCGCAGCTCGGGCACGAGGTGCTCCTGCGCCCGCCGTCTGGGCAGTTGCGGCTTGCTCATGGTGCCGCGCACCACACCGCCGCGCGGGGTCGGGGGCGTGACCGTGTTCTCGGCGACGAACCGCCGGTCGCCGGGACGGATACCGGGCACGGCCTCCGCCGGGTTGGCCCGCGTCTCGGCACCGCGCACCGGGAGCGGGGCCGGAGCACCACCGTTCACGACCGACAGCCCGCCCGGCGCACTCTCCCGCCCCGGCTGCGCCGGCACGGCGGTCCTCATGCCGTGGGCGTCGTGGGGCGCATACGACGCGGCTTCGTGAAACGACGCCCGCGGTACGTCGCCGGAGGCGCCCGGGACCACTCCCGGTACGGGGATCGGCGTCCCGTGGGAGGGAGTCCCGTGGGCAGGGGTCCCATGGGCGGGAGTCCCATGTGCCGGCGCCCCATAGGCAGGCGTCCCGTGAGCCGGAGTCCCATGAACGGGGCTCCCATGTGCGGGCGTGCCATGTGGTGGCGTGCCATGGGCCGGTGTGTCCTGCCCTGGCATGCCGTGGCGAGGCGTACTCCTCAGCGGCGGCTCGTGTGTCGGCATGCCATGAGAAATCGCGGCTCCGTGTGTTGAAGAGCCGTGTGCTGCAGTCCCATGTACCGGCGCGGCGTGTGCTGGCGCCCCGGGGACCGAACCACCTTGCGCCGAGGCGCCTTGTGTCGAAGCAGCATGTGCCGAACCGACATGTGCCTGACCACCATGCGCGGGACCACCACGAGCACCCGCACTCGCCGCCGCCCCCGCAGCAGCGCCTCCCGCCGTGACCTCCCGCGGAGACCCAACCCCGGAGGCAGCCCCAGAACCAACCGGGGAACCAGCCCCCGCATCGGCCCCGCCCCCGGCCGGCTGCTTCCCCTCCGCCCCCAGCAACGCCTGCGGCACGACCAGTACGGCCTGCACGCCACCGTAGATATTGGTCTGCAACCGCACCACGATCCCGTGCCGGCGCGCGAGTTGGGAGACGACGAACAGCCCGATGCGGCCGTCCTGCAGCAGACTCGCGACGTTCACCTGATCGGGGTCGGCGAGCAACGCGTTCATCTTGTGCTGCTCGGCCAGCGGCATCCCGAGCCCGCGGTCCTCGACCTCCACGGCGAGCCCGGACGTGACCACGTTGGCCCGCAGCAGCACTTGGGTGTGCGGCGCCGAGAACACCGTGGCGTTCTCGACGAGCTCGGCCAGCAGGTGGATCACGTCGGCGACGGCGTGCCCGCGCACGGTGCCGTCGATCGGCGGGACGAGCTTGACCCGCGAGTACTGCTCGACCTCGGCGATCGCTGAACGCAGCACCTCGGTCATGGAGACCGGGTTGCTCCACTGCCGGCGCGACACGGCCCCGCCGAGGACGGCGAGGTTCTCGGCGTGCCGCCGGATACGGGTGGCGAGGTGGTCGACGTGGAACAGACCCTTGAGCAGGTCCGGGTCCTCGATCTCGTTCTCCAGCTCGTCGAGGATCGAGATCTCGCGGTGCACCAGGGACTGCAGGCGCCGTGCCAGATTGACGAAGACCTCGACCTTCTGCTCGCTGCCCGCCTGGCTGGAGAGCTGGGCGGCCTGGACGACCGCGCTCACGGCGCCTTCGTGGGCGCGCGCCAGGTCGTCCTCGAGCAGGTCGAACTCGTCGGCGTCCGAGGCGGGCCGGCCGACCGGTCGGCGCTCGGGCGGCCCCTCGCCCCGGCGCAGCGTCTCGACGAGGGCACGCAGATCGGACTGGCCGCGGGCACTGGTGCGGCGCAGGGTGCCGACGCGCTCGTGTACGGACCTGGCGGCGCGGTCGGCCGCCACGGCGGCGATCACGATGCCCGCGAGGGCGACCGCGACGGCTCCGCCGAGCACGATCCACAGCGTGGGGCCGAGCCGTGCGGGGGTCGTGCGGACGATGAAGAGCACAGCGGCGCTGGCGCTGAGGGCCACCGCGATGGGCGGCAGGACCGCGAGGCGGAGGAGCTGGGGCCGTATGTGGGTCTCGGGCTGCGTGGGGGTGGTGCGGGCGACCGGTCGCCCGTGCCGCCCGCCCTCGCGGCGGTCTGCGCGTGCGGCCGGTGCGCGAAGGTGAGACATCGACGTCCTCGTACTGGTGCGTCGGGGCCGTGGGGGCTCCCGCGGGTTCTGCGACCGAGGCATGCGCCGAATGGGACACGCGCCATCGCTGCGCCGGTCGAGAGAGTCGAAGAATTCGGCCCTGTGTCGCTCAGCGGCCACTCACAGTAGTCGCCACCGCATCATGTGCGGTGGGCAGTTGACAAAGTCCGGCGGCCTGCGTCCCGCTCTGGTATGAGGGTTCGTACGACAGGCCGATAAACCCCTCGCACGCCCGTTCCCGTGCGCCAGTGAACCGATCAGACCTGGTCAGAAGCGGTCAGCGAAAAAAGGGCGAGGGCCGAGGAGCAGGATGCTCCTCGGCCCTCGCCGAATGCCTTCGCGGGCTTCTACGTCACCCCGCGGGGACGGTTTCCGGGTCTCCGGTGTCCTCCTTGGTGTCACGCGGTGTGCCACCGACCGTCTCCTCGGCGGAGGGCCAGCCGCCCTCCGGGACGACGGCCACACCGCGCCACCAGGGCTCGGACGGGACGGTCTCCGAGGTCGGCTCGAAGGGCTCACCGGGCCGGGGCAGCGCGATCCGGGCGCCGACCGCGCGGGCGGCGGTGACGGTGCCCTCGCCGGGCTCGGCCCAGGGGTGCGCCGCGAGGTTGAACGTCGCCCAGTGGATCGGCATCATCACGCCGCTGTGCCGGCCGCCCTGGAGGTCCAGGTGGGCCCGCATGCCCTCCTCGGGCGTCATGTGGATGTCGGGCCAGAACTCGCTGTACGCGCCGATCTGGATCATCGTGGCGTCGAAGGGGCCGTGCTCGGCGCCGATGTCCGCGAAACCGGCGAAGTACCCCGTGTCCCCGCTGTGGTAGATCCGGTGCTCGTCCCCTGCCACGGCCCAGGAGGCCCAGAGGGTGTGCTGCGTGTTGCGCAGGCCGCGGCCGCAGAAGTGGCGGGCGGGTGTGGCGGTCAGGGAGATTCCGCCGACCTTCGTCGTCTCGTGCCAGTCGAGCTCGCGCAGCCTGTCCGCGGAGACGCCCCAGTGCTCCAGGTGGGCGCCGACACCGAGGGGCACCGCGAACACCGTGTCCGTACCGGCCAGGGCCTTGATCGTGGGCAGGTCCAGGTGGTCGTAGTGGTCGTGCGAGATGACGACCACGTCCACCGGGCCGAGCGCCTCCAGCGGTAGGGGCACGGGGTGCAGCCGCTTGGGACCGGCGAAGGCGAACGGGGAGCAGCGCTCACCCCAGACCGGGTCGAAGAGCACCCGGTGCCCGTCGATCTCGGCGAGGACGCTGGAGTGCCCCATCCACGTGAGCCGCAGTCCGTCGGCCGGTGGCCGGGCCAGGTCGGCGAGGGTCGTGGCATGCACCGGCACCGTGCCCGCCGGGGCGCGGCGCACGCGCTCCTCCTTGCGGAAGAAGGACCGCGCGAACTCGAGCATGGCACCGTCGGGCCGGGGAGCGCCCTCGGGATTCCGGAAGACGCCGTCCGCGTAGTTCGGCGATCTGCGGATGCGCTCCATGCGCTCACCGCTCGGATCCGCGCCGAACGCGGCGGGCCGCAGCGCACGGAGCCCGGAGCTCAGGGAACGGGAACCGGTCACGGCACCTCCAGGTGGAGTCGGTCTGACTTTCCATTATGGTCGCCGCCTCTGACAGCGCCGGGTCGGGCGTATGGCGGGGCGGTTTCCGCGCGGGCCATGGCGGGATCCATCGAGTACGACATCACGTTCTACTGAAGATCCATTCAGTAAGTTGACAGATACATGCAGCACTTTCGATACTGACCGACCATTCAGTAGAGGCAGCCGGTACAGCACCGGGGCGCAGGGTGCACCCGGCCCCACGCCGGTCAAACGCTCCGAACCTGTCACCTTGTTCCCCTCGCCCCCCGTTTTCCGGACCCCCGCTTCCCAGATCCCCGTTCCCGAGGAGCCCCATGACCGCCCAGGACAGCAGCCCGTTGATGACGCTCACCTGGACCGACCACGTCACCGGCCGCCAGGGGCATCTGGTCGTCGACCGGCTGGTACGCGGTGTCTCCAGCGGCGGGCTGCGCATGCGGGCGGGCTGCACGCTGGACGAGGTCGCCGGGCTCGCCCGTGGAATGACCATGAAAGAGGCCCTGCACTACAACCCCGAGAGCCGCTACGTACCGCTGGGCGGCGCCAAGGGCGGCATCGACTGCGATCCCCAGGCCCCGGAGGCGTACGGCCTGCTCGTGCGCTATCTGCGTGCCATGCGCCCGTACATCGAGAGCCTCTGGACCACCGGGGAGGATCTCGGTCTCACCCAGGACCTCGTCGACCGGGCCGCGGCGGAGGCGGGGCTCGTGTCGTCGATCCAGGCCGTGTATCCGCTGCTCGACGACGAGGCGGCGGCCCGGCGGCGGCTGGCGGACGCGTTCGCGGTCGAGGTGGACGGCATCGGGCTCGACGAGCTGGTCGGCGGCTGCGGGGTGGCCGAGTCGGTCCTCGCGGCCCTGGACCGGGCCGGGGTCGCGTACGAGGGGACCCGGGTCTCCGTGCAGGGCCTGGGCACCATGGGCGGGGCCACGGCCCGCTTCCTCGCGCGCGCGGGGCTCAGAATCGTGGCCGTCGCCGACGTGAAGGGCACGATCGCCAACCCCGGAGGGCTGGACGTCGACGCGCTGCTCGCCGCCCGGGACACGTACGGAACGATCGACCGTGCGGCGCTGCGTCCGGGCGACCGCGAACTGCCCGGCGACGCCTGGCTGTCCGCCGACGCCGACGTGCTGGTGCCGGCGGCGGTCTCGTACACGATCGACACCACCAACCAGGGGCGGATCACGGCCCGTTGGATCGTCGAGGCCGCCAACATGCCCGTCCTGCCGGGCGCGGAGCAGCAGCTCGCCGGCCGCGGTGTCACCGTCCTGCCGGACGTCGTGGTCAACTCCGGGACCAACGCCTGGTGGTGGTGGACCCTGTTCGGCGACATCGGGGCCGACGCGGACGAGGCGTTCGCGTACACGCGGCGTTCGATGCGTGCCCTGATCGACCAGACGCTCGCGCGCGCGGAGGCCGACGGGACGACACCGCGGGCGGCCGCGCACGCGATCGTCGCGGACCGGCTGCCGGTGATCGCGGAGCGCTTCGGCTGGTACCGCTGACGCCGCGGGCACGCCCGGCGGGAACGGTGACGGCCCGGCCGCGGCCGGTAACCGACCCTCCACCGGCGCACTCCGGGGCGACGCAATAGGGTTGCCCGGTGGCAAGAGTGCGGTTGAGCGTGGCGGAGCGGCGTGAGGAACTGCTGCGGGCCGCCATCCAGCAGATCGAGGGGCGGGGCGTGTCCGCGGTGCGGATCGCCGATGTGGCGACCGCGCTCGGGGTGAGCAACGCGCTGGTGCTCTATCACTTCTCGACCAAGGAGAAACTGGTCGCAGCCGCGTTCACGTACGCGGCCGAGGACGACCTCGCCCATCTCCGCAAGCTGCTCGGCCGCCGGACGACCGCGCTGCGGCGGCTGCGGGCGGCGGTCCGCTGGTACGCGCCGACGGGGCAGGCCAAGGGCTGGCGGCTGTGGATCGAGGGCTGGGCGGTCGCGCTGCGCGAACCCGCGCTGCGAGACGTCACCCGTGACCTGGACCGGCAGTGGAAGGCCGCGATCACCGAGGTCATCGCGGAGGGCGTGGCCGCGGGCGAGTTCCACTGCCCGGACCCCACGAGTACGGCCCTGCGCCTGACCGCCCTGCTGGACGGGCTCGCCGTCCAGATGACGGCGTACCCCGGCGCGGTGTCACGCGCCCGCACCCAGGAGTGGGTGGACGAGGCACTGGCCCGGGAGCTGGGGCTGGCGCGCGAGGCGCTGACGGCTCCGGGCGCCTGAGGCGGCGTACCGACGCGCCACTGATTCACAACCGGGGGGCGTCGAGGTCTCATCGCCGTGACCGCCGAGGCTCCCCCGGCATCACCTGGCCGCGAGACGGTTCGGCCTCACCCACAAAGGATCCGGCGCGCCACAAAGAAGCAGCGGGGCTCCCCCGACATCACCCGTCAAGGAAGCCCCGCCCCTCCGCGGACACTCGGGCCACAGGCCGAGACCGCCGGTCGAGCCGCGGCCCGCCCCGCCCCTTCTGGCCCCGAGGACCCTCAGGCCCTCGGACCTTCAAGCCACCGGCTCGATCCGCATCTTGATGTCGCCGGGCGACAGGCTTCCCTTCGCCACCACGCGGTCCCCGGAGGACTCCCCGCGAAGGCGCCGCCCGATCCACGGCACCAGGTACTCGCGCGCCCAGTGGATGTTGTCGCGCCGCATTTCGAGCGTGCCGCGCGGAGGCAGCGGCGGCCACGGCTGGTCGGGGTCCGCGGGCACTTCCAGGCCGAGGACCTGGCCGGCGCGCAGGGCGACCTGCGTGTGCCCCTCGGGCGACAGATGGAGCCGGTCGCCGTCCCAGGCCCGCCGGTCCTGGATGGTCTTGAGGGACCACAGGTCGAGCACGGGACAGCCGTACCGGTCGGCGATGGCCCGGATATGGAGGTTGTACGTAGCGATCTTGCCGCGCATGTGCTTGAGCACGGGTACGCCACGGGTGTCGAAGCCGGTGGTCACGAGGACCGTGCCGACGGCCGACGTGAGGTCCGCGACGGCACGCTCGAAGCGCTCCGCGACCTCGTCGGGGTCGGTGCCCGGCCGGATGATGTCGTTGCCGCCCGCGCAGAAGGAGACCAGGTCCGGCGCGAGTTCCTTCGCGCGCGTCAACTGGTCCTCGACGATCTGGTCGAGGAGTTTCCCGCGGACGGCGAGGTTGGTGTAGTCGAAGTCGCCCTCGGGCCGACGGTCCGCGAGAAGCACCGCGAACCGGTCGGCCCAGCCGACGAACGCCCCGTCCGGGCCAAGGTCGCCGACGCCCTCGGTGAAGCTGTCCCCCACCGCCACGTACGACCCGATCACTGATCTGTCGTCATTCTTCGAATCGTCTGCCACATCGGGCCATGATTCACCTTCGGGTGTGAGCTACGCGACCGTAGGAAAGGGTTGACGGGCGGTGAGATAAGCCACTCGTCAAGTGTTGGTCAATCCCGGAATAAGGGGCTCGATCAGGGACGTTGTCGCAGCTCCCGCACCCGGAAGTCCGTGATCCTGAAGTGACTCCACACGGTCCGGAACGCGAAGTGGCCGCTCGTGTACGGCTCTTGGTCCACGAAGTCGAAGACGAGCCGCCCGTTGTTCCACCACTGGACCGTCGAGCCGTTGGAGACGATCCGGACCCGGTTGGGCTCGTTCGCCGCGAGCAGCGGCTCCGTGTAGTCGAAGACGAGCGGCCGGACGCCCGCCTCACCGACGTAACGGCGCAGCCTGGTCGTGGTGTTGGAGTTGGCGCCGTATCCGGCGTAGTACGTCGTGAGGTGGTCGTACTCGTCGAGCGCGCCGCCGCGGTGCGTGGCGAAGAGGTCCTCCGGTGAGCGGACGTCCGTGGCGTTCCAGAAGTTGTTGAGGTCCGAGACCCGGTCGTTGGCGCCGCCCGCCGAGACCGGTGTGGCGGTGTATTCCAGGACGTACGGCCCTCGCAGCCTTCGCTTGAACCAGACCGTCGCGCCGCTCGGCACGTCCATCTCCAGAACGCCCTGGGACGCGGTGACGCTGCCGCCGTCCTGCAGCTCTGTCGCCCACTGGCCGAGGCCGTGCCGGAAGTCGTCGCGGGCGATGAGTCGCCCCGGACGGTACCGGGCCGCCGCGCTCGCCGTCTGCGTGGGGACCAGCGCGGCGAGTGCGACACCGGTGGCCAGGGCTCCGAACGTTCTGCGTGTGGTCGTCATGAAGACCTCCAAGGCATGGAAGACGCATAGAAAGCGCTTGCGGAGATCACTGTGTCCGGCTTCCGCACCCCTGTCGACCCATCGCCCGGCCATGCCACAGAACCAAAACACCGAAGACCGGACCCCGGGGATCACAGGGTCCGGCCTTCGGAGACGAGCGGAGTGGTACGCCGTCCGGGCGCGCCTGGCGTCGGGTCAGACGGAGACGCCCTTGCCACGCAGGTACGCCAGCGGGTCCACGTCCGAGCCGTAGTCCGGGGTGGTGCGGATCTCGAAGTGCAGGTGCGGGCCGGTGACGTTGCCCGTCGCGCCGGAGAGGCCGACCTGCTGGCCCTCGGTCACGGCCTGTCCGGCCGAGACGGAGAGGGAGGACAGGTGGGCGTACTGGGCGTAGTGGCCGTCTTCGAGCTGGATGACGACCTGGTTGCCGTACGCGCCGCCCCAGCCGGCCGAGACGACCGTGCCCGCGCCGACGGACTTGAGGGACGTGCCGGTCGGGACCACGAAGTCGACGCCGGTGTGGTATCCGCTGGACCACATACTGCCCGACATCTTGTACGGGGTACCGACGCCCGCGCCCGCGACCGGCAGCGTGAAGCCGGCGGCACCGGCTTCGGACGCGGCCTTGGGAGCGGCGGCGGCCTTCGGGGCCGCGACCTTCTTCGCGGAGGACTGGGTGGCCTTGGAGGCGCCGGAGTCGGAGCTCGAAGCGGCGGCGGCCTTGCCGATCGACAGCTTCAGGCCCGGGTGGATCAGCGCCGGGTCACCGCCGATCGCCTTGCGGTTGTCCTCGTACAGCTTCTTCCAGCCACCGTTGACGTCCTGCGTGTCGGCGATCTTCGACAGGGAGTCGCCCGCACGCACGGAATAGGTCTTGGCCGCGGCCTTCTTCGCCTCGGCCTTCTTGCCGGCGGCGGCAGGCGCCGATTCGGCGGCCTTGTTCGCGACATTCGAGACGCTCGCCACGGAATCGGCGGCGGACTGCGGAGTCGCGGCGTGCGCTCCGGTCGCGCCGAGCAGCGGAAGGGCGAGCGCCGCGCCGCCGGTTCCGGCGACGGCTATGGAGCGGGTGAAACGCTGGGACTTGGGACGGCGGTGCTTACCCTTCGCGGGCATGGCAAATTCCTCTCCGGCGCCTGCGAGGTGAGCTGTCGGGTGCGAGCTGGAGATGCCCGGCCGTGTTTGCGCACGACTTAACCCCTAGCCGTTCCGGAGACCGGAACAGGCGTTCTACCTGTGGGTCCCCCGCTCCTGCCGTGTACGGGTGGGTGAGCGGATTCCGGGCGGCGGCAGGATTGGGCGTCCGTCCGGATTGGTGGCGAACGTAAGCGACATGAAGACGCAGGAACAACCTCTGGGGTTTCCTGTGTGCCCCGTTCTCTTGATCCCTGACCGAAATGACGGTCACGCTGCGTAAATCCGGGATCTCCCCCGTTTGTTAAATCCCTGAAAACGCAGCCGAATTACGTGAACATGGCGACAGCGGACCGTCACGAATATGACGCTGCTCACTGAGTGCCGTTTCAGGAGCCTTTATTCCAGAGCGAGTTGGAACTTAGCCTCCATTACGGACACAACAGTCACATGCGACGCAGTCGGAAAACTGCCGCATCAAGGTCACCCTGCAGCCCCGTCCGCAACCCGTGATGCAACAGCACCGCACCTCGGTGGACTTCGCCCGTTTCAAGGCATTCGTACGCCGCTGTCGGGTCGAGTCCGCGCAGCCGCACAGGAGCGACCGGCTCGCCGTAGTGCTGGGCCTGGAGCCAGGCGAGGACCACGACCTCGCCGTCACGCGAGTACTGCACGGCGCTCAGCCCGCCCTCCGGCGCCCGCAGCCGGTGAAGGTCCCCGCCCTGCACGACGGGCCGGATCTCCTTGTAGAGCTCCACCCACGTCCGCGCCTCGGCCAGCTCCTCGTCGCTCCACCGCGTCAGGTCGCCGCCGACACCGAGCACTCCGGCCATCGCGCTCACGAAGCGGAAGCGCAGCGAACTGACGCGACCGTTGAGCTGGACGTTCGGACTGTCGGTGACCCAGGCGGCCATGGTCCGCGCGGGATGCACCTGGCTGAAGCCGTGCTGGATGGCGAGCCGGTCGAGCGGGTCGGTGTTGTCCGAGGTCCACACCTGATCCGTACGCGCCATGATCCCGAGGTCGATACGGCCGCCGCCGCCCGAGCACGACTCGAAGGCGACGCCCGGGTGGGCCGCCCGCAGCCGGTCCAAGAGGCGGTACAGGGCGTGCACATGGTCCACCCAGAGCCGCTGCGGGTAGGCCTCGCCGGACCACCCCGCGTCGGTGAAGCAGCGGTTGAAGTCCCACTTCACATAGTCGATCGGCGCACTGGAGAGCAGCGTGTCGAGCTGCTCCCAGAGATACTCCTGGACGTCATCGCGGGCGAGGTTCAGTACGAGCTGATTGCGCAGCTCCGTCCTCTTTCGTCCCGGTTGGAACTGCACCCAGTCGGGGTGCGCGCGGTACAGCTCGCTGTCCGGGTTGACCATCTCGGGCTCGACCCAGATCCCGAACTGCATCCCCAGCGCGTGCACCTCGTCCGCGAGGGGCTTGAGACCGGCCGGGAAGCGGTCGGGGTTGGGCGTCCAGTCGCCGAGCCCGGCCCGGTCGCTGGTGCGCGCCCCGAACCAGCCGTCGTCGACCACGAACAGCTCGACCCCCATCGCGGCGGCCCGCCGCGCCAGCGCCCCCTGCTGCTCCTCGGAGATGTCGAACTCCGTGGCCTCCCAGGAGTTGTAGAGCACCGGCCGGTGCTCGTCCGCCTCCGGGATCACATAGGCGCGCTGGTAGGCGTGCCAGGCACGGCTCGCGCCGCCGAATCCGCCGTCGCTCCACAGCCCCGCGAAGACGGGTGTGACGAAGCTCTCCCCCGGCTCCAGCCGCAGCAGCCCCGAGTCGTCGTACCCGACCCCGCCGGTGATCTGCACGCGCGCGTCCGGGAGTTGGGCCACGGCGATCCGCCAGGTGCCCGACCAGGCGAGGGCGCACCCGTAGACCTCGCCCCGCTCCTCGGTGGCCGCGCCGTCGGCGTCCAGAGCGACCCAGGGCAGGTGCTGGTGCGAGGTGTGCCCGCGCCGGCTGCCGATGACCTTCTCACCGTAGGTGAGTTCGGAGCGTACGAGCCGGGACTCGGCCGCCCACCGGCCGTGCAGCTGGGACAGCCGCCAGCCGTCGCGGTGCGGCAGCGTCCAGGCCGCGGAGTCGGCGCGCAGCACCTCCAGGGCGGGCCCTTCGTTGTCGAGGGTCACCCACCGCTCGACGACGTCGGTCCCGGCCCGCATCCGGTAGTGCAGCGTGATCCCGAGCCCGGAGTCGGAGAACCGCAGCCGCAGCTCGTCGCCGTCGGCCTCGTACGTCTCGAAGCTCCACTCGGTGCCGCGCCGCTCGTCCGTCCGCACGGACAGGGCGGGCCGCACGAACCGGGGGCCGCCCTCCACCGGGTACTCCTCGTGTCCGTCGAGGGTGGCCTCGAAGGCCCAGTACTCCGGTCCCGGGCCGGCGGCGAGTGCCTCGGCGTCGGCGAGCGCGATACGCGGGCCCCAGTGCAGATGCAGCAGCGCGTCGTCCTCGCCGAGCCGCAGGGCATAACTGCTCGCCGGGCCCGAAAGAAGCCACGTACGACCGTCTTCGCCGATCTCCAACATCAAACCCTCACAGATCCGAACAGGCACGCTCAATCATCAACATCATTATGGGCCGCGTGCCTCCCCGGCAACGCCTGTGGACAACTCATTGGCCTACGAATCGATGTCGTATCGTCGAGAACGCACTTCGCGGACGAGCCGCGTCGGCAGCCGAATGGGAGGAGCCCCCGTGACGCAGCAGGTCCCGTCGACCGAGCCCGAGCTGGCTGGAGTGCGCAACTTCCGTGATGTCGGCGGCCTGCCGACGGTGGACGGCCGGCGCGTGGCGTACGGACGGCTGTTCCGCAGCGGCCATCTCGCGCACGCGACGGAGTCGGACGCCGCGTTCCTCGCGTCCCTGGGCCTGCACACGATCTTCGACTTCCGCAACGCCGCCGACCAGAAACTCGAAGGGCCCGACGTCGAGCTGCCTGGTGTGCGGAACGTGAATCTTCCGCTGACCGACCCGGCGCACGGCGCCGAGTTCTGGACGATGGTCCGCGACGGCGACATCGACCAGTTGCGCTCGATCCTCGGGGACGGCAAGGCGGCGGACCGGATGATCGGTTCCTACCGCGCGATCATCCAGGAGCGCACGGCCGAGCACCGCCAGGTGCTCCACTCGATGGCCGAGGACAGCGTCCCCGCCCTGATGCACTGCGCGGCGGGCAAGGACCGCGCCGGCCTCTCCATCGCCATCACCCTGCTCGCCCTCGGCGTCGAGCGCGAGGCCATCGTCGCGGACTACCTGGAGTCGAACGCGACGCACCGCCGCTACAAGGTGCACCGCAGCAAGTCCTCCGCCTCGGCGTACTCACCCGAGGTGATGGAGCTACTCAGCCCCCTCTTCGACGCGCGCGCCGAGTACCTGGAAGCGGCGTTCGACACCATCGAGGAGAAGTGGGGCGGGGTGGACACGTATCTGGAGCAGGGCCTGGGCGTGACCCCCGAGATCCGGGAGCGACTGCGGGAGCGGTTCCTCGACTGACCGGCTTCCCGCCGACCAACGTCCCGCCTCCCGCCCTGGGAGTCCGCCGCTGCTACTGCCCCTGAGCTCCGAGCGAGAACAGCAGGTAGATGAAGGCGGCGAAGATGTGCCCGACCGCCACGTAGATGATGAGCCGCACCCACAGAGCGCGCGGGAACTTCTCCTCCATGTCCTTCATGACGTCTCTCCAGGGGTCGTCGGCCCGAGGCACAGCGTGGCCGTGGGGCTCTGCAGCAGGGTGTGTACGAAGAGGAGCTCGGCCCCGTCCCGGTCCGCGGCGGCGATCCGGTGCGGGGTCAGCGAGTCGAAGTGCGCACTGTCGCCGGGCTCGAGGACGTGCGCTGTGTCCCCGAGCCGCAGCCGCAGCCGCCCTTCAAGGACGTAGAGCCACTCCTCTCCGGGGTGGACCCGCACGATGTCGCCCTGGGCCCCGTACGGGACGTGCACACGCAGGGACTGCATGCCGCGTCCGGCCGCCCCGGCCTGCCAGTACGTCCAGCCACCGGCCTGGGTGGGCTCCATGTCGCCGGCACGCACGACGGCGTCCCGCTCGGCGACCGTCTCGCCGAGCAGCTCGGAGACGGTCGTACCGTAGATGCGGGCCAGCGCGAGCAGCATCGGCAGCGAGGGCTGGCGCTGTCCGGTCTCCAGACGGGACAGATGCGCGGGCGAGAGCCCGGCGGTGCGGGCCACGGACTCCAGGGTGAGTGAGGCACGGCGCCGCAGTGCACGCAGCTGGGGTGCGACCGCAGGCAGCTCGTCGGCCGCCTCCGGCTCAGAAGGGCTCGTACCCTCGACAGGGCTCATGTCATCCATTGAGCCGGAGGCTTACCTCTGAGGCAAATTTCTTACCTCAGAGGCAAAAGCGAGGCGGGCCCACGGCGCGCAAGCCGGTCCACGACGCCCAGACGGGTCCACGACGCCCACGCCGGGCCACGGCGCCGAGGCCGGGCCGCAGCGACAAGGCGGTCCGCGGCGACAAAGCGGTCCGCAGCAGCGGAACCTACCGGTTGGCGACCGCCTGCTTCACCAGCGTCTTCCCGAAATCCCACATCAGGCCGCCCCCGCTGTGCGCGTCGTCCATCACGGCGGTGAAGGCCTCCACGAACCGGTCGACGTCCCGCTCCCCGACGACCAGCGGCGGAATCAGCTTGATCACCTCCAGATGATCGCCGGAGACCTGGGTGAGGATCCGGTGCCGTTGGAGCAGCGGCACGACCACCATCTGGGCGAACAGCCCCTTCCGCGCGGCCTGCAGCATCGTCCAACGGCTGCGCAGCTTCAGCGACTTGGGCCGCCCGAACTCGATGCCGATCATCAGCCCACGGCCGCGTACATCGCTCAGCAGCTCGTACTTGTCGACGAGCGCCGCGAGCCGGGACTTCAACTGCTCCCCCGTGGCCCGGGCGTTGGCGACGATCTGCTCGTTCTCCATGACCGACAGCACGGCGAGGCCCGCCGCCATGGCCTGCGCGTTGGCCCCGAAGCTCGCCGAGTGCACGAGGACGCGGTCCATGGTCGAGTAGACCTTCTTGAAGATCCAGTCCTTGCCGAGGGTGGCCCCGACGGGCACATACCCGCCGGACAGTGCCTTGGCCACACACACCAGGTCCGGCTCCACGCCGTCCTCGTGCTGGTAGGCGTAGAAGTCTCCCGTCCGGCCGAGCCCCGTCTGCACCTCGTCCGCGATGAGCAGCGCCTTGTGCTTGCGCAGCAACTCCTGTGCGCCGCGCAGATATCCGGGCGGCGACTCGTGCACGCCCTTGCCCTGGATCGGCTCGACGATCAGCGCGGCGACGTCGCCCCTCTTCAACTCCCTTGCCAGCGCGTCGAGATCGCCGAGCGGGACCGCCGTGTCGGGCAGCAGCGGGGCGAAGCCGTCCCGGAAGCCGTCCTCGCCGTTCACGGACAGGGACCCGGTGGTCAGACCGTGGAAGGCGTGGGTGCAGTACAGGACCCTCGGCTTCCCGGTCGCGTACCGGGCGAACTTCAGCGCGGTCTCGACGGCCTCCGTACCGCTGTTGCCGAAGAACACCCGGTCCAGATGCGGACTGTGTGTGAGCAGCTTCTCCGCCAGCAGCCCGGGCAGCGGCTGGCAGTCGAAGCGGGTGAGGTCGGCGAGCTGGGCGTCGAGGACGTCGTGCAGCGCCTTGCGGACGACGGGGTGATGGCGGCCCAGGCCCATCACCCCGAACCCGGCCAGCATGTCCAGGTACTCGTTGCCGTCCGCGTCCCAGAAGTACGCGCCGTCGGCCCGCTCGTAGACCTTGTCGAAGCCGATGGTGTGCAGCATGCGCGGCAGCTGGTGGTTCAGATGCTTCGCGTGCAGCTCGTAGCGCTCGGCTCCGCGCTCGGCGAGGAGGCCGGCGAGGTCGAACTCCTGGGGCTTGCTGGTGGTCATTCCTGTTTCTCCTTGGACGCGTGCTCCTTGCCCGCCGGCTTCCTGGCGGTCTGCTTCTTCGCGACGCGCTGCCTGGCGGGCTGCGCCCTTGAAGCGTCTGAAGCGCCCTGCCCGGCGGGCCGCGCCTTCGAGACGTCCGCCGCGGAGGCCTTCCCGTCAGCGGTCTTCCCGTTCACGGCCCGCCCTTCGGGTGCCTGCCCCTCGACCGAGGGTTCGGCCTCCATGACTGTCGAGCGCGCCTCCTGAGTGGCCAGGCTCGCGCTGATCCGCCCGGCGATCTCGACGGGCGTGAGACCGATGTCGGCGAGCACCTCACCCCGTTTGGCGTGTGCGAGGAACTGCTCGGGGATCCCGAACCGCCGTACGGGCACGTCGACTTCGGCGTCCCCGAGGGCGAGCGCGACCGCCGAGCCCACGCCGGCCGCCCGGCTGTTGTCCTCGACGACGGCGACCAGGCGGTGCTCGGCGGCGAGTCCGGGCAGCGCGGGATCGACGGGCTTGACCCAACGTGGGTCCACGACCGTGCAGTTGACGCCCCGCGCCTCCAGCAGTTCGGCCGCCTGGAGACACACCGGCGCCATCACGCCGACGGCCACGAGGAGCACTTCGGGCCGCTCGCCCCGGTGCAGGACGTCCAAGCCGCCCACCCGGTCGACCGCCGGAACGACCGGCCCCACCGACTCCTTCGGGAACCGGATCAGGGTCGGGGCGTCGTCCACCGCGACCGCCTCGCGCAGTTGGGCGCACAGCTGGTCGGCGTCGCGCGGCGCGGCGATCCTGAGCCCCGGCACGACCTGGAGGATGGACATGTCCCACATGCCGTTGTGTGACGCTCCGTCAACTCCCGTGACCCCGGCGCGGTCCAGCACGAACGTCACTCCGCAGCGATGCAGTGCGACATCCATCAGCAACTGGTCGAAGGCACGGTTCAGGAAGGTCGCGTACACCGCGACGACCGGATGCAGTCCGCCGGTCGCGAGCCCGGCCGCGGACACCGCCGCGTGCTGCTCGGCGATGCCGACGTCCCACACCCGGTCGGGGAACCTCTCCGCGAACTTCGCGAGTCCCACCGGGTGCAGCATGGCCGCCGTGATCGCGACGACGTCCTCGCGCGCCTCCCCGATCCTCACGATCTCGTCGCCGAACACCGAGGTCCAGGAAGGGCCGTTGGACGGCGCGAGGGGCTCGCAGGTGAGCGGGTCCATCACGCCGACGGTGTGGAAGTGGTCCTCCTCGTGGGCGATCGCGGGCTCGTAGCCGCGCCCCTTCTCGGTCAGACAGTGGATGAGTACGGGCCCGTGGAAGCGTTTCGCGCGCCGCAGCGCCGACTCCACCGCGCCCACGTCGTGCCCGTCGATCGGGCCGACGTACTTCAGCCCCAGGTCCTCGAACATGCCCTGCGGCGCGAACGCGTCCTTGAACCCCTTCTTCGCGCCGTGCAGCGACTCGTAGAGGGTGCCGCCGACGACGGGCATGCTCAGCAGCACGTCCTTGCCCCAGGCCAGGACCTTCTCGTAGCTGTCGGTGGTCCGCAGGGTCGCCAGATGATTCGCGAGGCCGCCGATGGTCGGCGAGTACGAGCGCTCGTTGTCGTTGACGACGATGATCAGCGGCCGGTCCTTGGCGGCCGCGATGTTGTTCAGCGCCTCCCACGCCATGCCGCCGGTGAGGGCGCCGTCGCCGATGACCGCGACGACGTGCCCCTTCTCCCCCTGCACCTGGCGGGCCTTGGCGAGCCCGTCGGCCCAGCCGAGCGCGGTGGACGCGTGACTGTTCTCGATGATGTCGTGCTCGGACTCCTCGCGAGACGGGTAGCCGGACAGGCCGCCCTTGCCGCGCAGCTTGGAGAAGTCCTGACGTCCCGTCAGCAGCTTGTGTACGTAGCTCTGATGGCCGGTGTCCCACAGAATGCGGTCGACCGGCGACTCGAAGACCCGGTGGAGCGCGATGGAGAGTTCCACCACCCCCAGGTTGGGCCCCAGATGACCGCCGGTCCTGGCGACCGCGTGCACCAGGAACTCCCGGATCTCGTCGCCCAGTTGACCTATCTCCGCCTCGGACAGCGCTTTCAGGTCGCGTGGTCCCCGGATGCTCTCCAGAATCGTCACGCTCGGCCCCCTCTCGGTCCGTGCTGCAGCTAACTCGCGGTGACGGTGGGTTGCCCCGGCACCGTGACCTCCGGCTCGCCTGACGCGACGCCGTCCGCCTCCATCTGCTCGGCGATCTTCATCGCCTCGTCGATGAGGGTCTCCACGATCTTCGACTCGGGGACGGTCTTGATGACCTCGCCCTTGACGAAGATCTGGCCCTTGCCATTGCCGGAGGCGACCCCCAGGTCCGCCTCCCTGGCCTCTCCCGGTCCGTTGACGACACAGCCCATGACCGCGACGCGCAGCGGCACTTCCATGCCCTCCAGGCCGGCCGTGACCTCGTCGGCCAGTTTGTAGACGTCGACCTGGGCCCGCCCGCAGGAGGGACAGGACACGATCTCCAGCCGCCGCTGCCTGAGATTCAGCGACTCGAGGATCTGGATGCCGACCTTGCACTCCTCGGCGGGCGGCGCGCTCAGGGAGACCCGGATGGTGTCCCCGATGCCCTCGGCGAGCAGCGCCCCGAAGGCCACCGCGGACTTGATGGTGCCCTGGAAGGCAGGACCCGCCTCGGTCACGCCGAGGTGCAGCGGGTAGTCGCACTGGGCCGCCAGTTGCCGGTAGGCGTTGACCATCACGACCGGGTCGTTGTGCTTGACCGAGATCTTGATGTCCCGGAACCCGTGCTCCTCGAAGAGCGACGCCTCCCACAGCGCCGACTCCACGAGTGCCTCGGGCGTCGCCTTGCCGTACTTCTGGAGCAGCCGCCGGTCCAGCGAACCGGCGTTGACCCCGATCCGGATCGGCGTGCCGTGGTCCTTGGCGGCGCGCGCGATCTCCTTCACCTTGTCGTCGAACTGCTTGATGTTGCCCGGGTTCACGCGGACCGCCGCGCAGCCCGCCTCGATCGCGGCGAACACGTACTTCGGCTGGAAGTGGATGTCCGCGATCACCGGGATCTGCGACTTGCGCGCGATGGTCGCCAGCGCGTCCGCGTCGTCCTGTGTGGGACAGGCGACGCGGACGATCTGGCAGCCGGACGCGGTCAGTTCGGCGATCTGCTGCAGGGTGGCGCCGATGTCCGACGTACGCGTCGTCGTCATCGACTGGACGGACACGGGTGCCCCGCCCCCGACCGCCACCGGTCCGACCTGGATCTGCCGCGAGGCGCGGCGCTCCGCGATCGGCCGGACCGGCACCTCGGGGAGGCCCAAGGAGATGGCGGTCATGACGTCACCCGCGGTTTCCGGAGACGGTGTCACGGGCGGCGCGCAGGGACTCCTTGAGGGAGCCCATGGTGGCCAGGACCGCGGTCGGCTCGTAGCCGCAGTGCGCCATGCAGTTGGCGCAGCGCGGGTCCTTGCCGCGGCCATAGGAGTCCCAGTCGGTGTCCTCGATGAGTTCCCGGTACGTCGTGACGTACCCGTCGCTCATCAGGTAGCAGGGTTTCTGCCAGCCGAAGAGCGAGTAGTTGGGGATCGCCCACGCCGTGCACGGGAAGTCGACCTTACCCTCCAGGAAGTCCAGGAAGAGCGGGGAGTGGTTGAGCCGCCAGCGCCGCCGGTTGCCGCCAGCGAAGGCCTTCTTGAACAGTTCGCGGGTCTGCTCCACGCCCAGGAAGTGCTCCTGGTCGGGCGCCTTCTCGTAGGCGTAGGCGGGCGAGATCATCATCTCGTCCACGTGCAGGTCGTCATTGAGGAAGTTGAGGACCTCGATGATCGTCTGCGGGGTGTCGGTGTTGAAGAAGGTCGAGTTGGTGGTGACCCGGAAGCCGCGCTTCTTGGCCTCCTTGATGGCCGCCACGGCCTCGTCGAACACTCCCTCCTTCGCGACGGACTCGTCGTGCCGCTCACGCAGGCCGTCGATGTGCACGGCGAAGGCGAAGTACGGCGAGGGCGTGAACTTGTCCATCTTCTTGCGCAGCAGCATGGCGTTGGTGCACAGGAAGACGTACTTCTTCCTGGCCACCAGCTGCCGCACGATCTCGTCGATCTTCGGGTGCATCAGGGGCTCGCCGCCGGCGATGGACACCATCGGCGCCCCGGACTCCAGCACCGCCCCGACGGCCTGGGCCACCGGCATGCGCTGCTTGAGCACTCCGGCCGGGTGCTGGATCTTGCCGCAGCCCTCGCATGCCAGATTGCAGGCGTAGAGCGGTTCAAGCTCGACGATCAGCGGAAACTTGTCCCGCTTGCGCAGTTTCTGTTCAAAGAGATACGTCGCGACCTTGATGGTCTGGCGGAGCGGCATGGCCATCTGGCTCACCTCCTGGGGAGCAGCAAAGAACGGTGCCATTCGAAGAAAGCTGGAAGAACGGCACGAAGAACGCGGAAGGCCGATATTCCACCGCGCACCGTGCCGATCCGGACGAGTTCATGTTCTGGAGCGTCCACGACCACCCGGACGGCCGCAACCGGGCGCATGCCCGCGCGGACGGCGCTGTGGAGTGTGGCCGCCGACTCCATGTCGACCGCGATCGCGCCGGTCGCGAGCAGTTCCGACCGTTCCTGACCGCGGACGACGTGATCGGAGCCGGTGAGCGGCCCCGTGTGGACGGTGCGCCCTGGCAGGGCGCGTGCCAGTTCCTTGACGAGCAGTTCGGTGCCCACACAGGGCGTGGTGCCGCGCGGGTCCCTGGTCTCGTCGGCGACGACCAGGTCCCCCGGGTGCATACCGGGGGCGAGCCCGGCACAGAAGCCCGTGGCCAGCACGGCCGCCCCGCTCAGCGCGGGGCCGGACAGGGCCCGGGCGACCGCCCGTTCGGCGGCACCCGGCCCCATGCCCGTACGCAGCACGGTGACCGGGCCGTCGGCGCTGCCCCGGTCGCCGCCGGTACGCAGGGCCAGCTGCTCGATGCCGAGCGCGCAGGCGATCAGCAGCGGGGCGGCGCCCGGTGTCGTGCTCATCAGCTCGCCCTGCCGAAGGAGCCCTGCCGGTCGGCGAACGGTTCGCCGTTGACGTACCGGCCGAGCGCGGTGAGCGGGAAGACCTGCCGGTAGAGGTGGTAGTTGATCGAGAAGTCCCACGGGAACCCCGTACCGGTGAAGTACGGCTCGTCCCAGGAGCCGTCCGCCAGCTGGGTCTCCGCGAGCCACGCGACACCGCGCTCGGCGGCCTTGGAGTCGCGCTCCCCGGCCGCGAGCAGCGCCAGCAGCGCCCACCCGGTCTGGGAGGCGGTCGAGGCGCCGCGCCCGCTCCACTCGGCGACGTCGTGGTAGGAGCGCAGGTCCTCGCCCCAGCCGCCGTCGTCGTTCTGCACGGTCTCCAGCCATGCCACGGCCCGGCGGATCGCGGGATGCGATCCGGGCAGTCCGGCGGCGACCAGCGCGGGCACCACCGACCCTGTTCCGTATACGTAGTTGACGCCCCAGCGGCCGAACCAGGAGCCGTTCGCCTCCTGTTCGGCGAGCAGCCACTCGATGCCGCGGCGGGTGCGCGGGTCGTGGGAGAGTCCCTCGACCGCGAGCATCTCCACGACGTGCGCGGTGACGTCGGCGGACGGCGGGTCGATGACCTCGCCGAAGTCGCAGAACGGCAGCCGGTTGGGGAAGGGGCTGGTGTTGTCGACGTCGAAGGCGCCCCAGGCGCCGTTCCTCGACTGCATGCCGAGGTTCCAGCGCACCCCGCGCCCGATGGCCTTCTCCATGCGCTCCGGGTCGTGGTGCTTGACGCGGCGCAGGGCGAGGACAACCTCGGCGGTGTCGTCGATGTCGGGGTAGTTGTCGTTGTGGAACTCGAACGCCCAGCCGCCCGGCGGCAGATGGGGCCGCTTGACCGCCCAGTCCCCCGGGCGGACGATCTCCTCTCCGAGCATCCAGTCCGCGGCCTTCACCAGCTGCGGATGGTCGGCGGGCACGCCCGCGTCGGCGAGCGCGATGGTCGCGAGGCAGGTGTCCCACACCGGCGACTGGCAGGCCTCGATCATCCGGGCCCCGTCCTCGCGCCAGACGGTGAACCGGTCGAGGGACGCCAACCCCTCGCGCATCACCGGGTGTTGGAGGTCGTAGCCCAGCAGGTGCAGCGCGATGATCGAGTACACGGCGGGCGGCTGGATGCCTCCCCAGCAGCCGTCGTTCTCCTGCCGCTCGATGATCCAGCGGGCGGCGGTGTTCATCGCGGCCCTGCGGAGTCGGCCCGGCGCGACCTTGCGGTAGGTGTGCAGGGCCTTGTCGAGCCGCTGGAAGACCCCGTCCCAACTCCCCACGGGGGCAAGGGGCTTGACCGGGTTCGGGTTGTTCGCGTCGGTGTGCAGCTCGTCGAGCGGGAACGGCGCGGGCCGTACCGGACGCTTCGCCGAGACGACGGTGAGCGGCACGATGGTCTGCCGCGCCCAGCACCCGAAGTCGTAGATGTTGAGCGGCACCCACTTGGGGAAGTAGATGAGCTCCGGCGGGAGTTCGGGCAGGTCGTCCCATTTCCACCAGCCGAACAGGGCGAGCCAGATCCGGGTGAAGACCCGGGCCGAGGCGATGCCGCCCCGCTCGCGGATCCATGCGGACGCCCTCGCCATGTGCGGCTCGTCCGGCGCGTCACCGGCCAGCCGCAGGGCGACGTACGCCTCGATGGTGGTGGAGAGTTCGCCCGGTCCGCCGTAGAAGGTGGCCCAGGTGCCGTCCTCGCGCTGCTCGCCGCGGATGAAGAGGCCGGCGGCGCGGGTGGTCTCGTCGTCGCGGATGCCCAGGAACTGGCGCAGCAGCAGGTCTTCGGCGTCCATCGTGACGTTGGTCTCGAGGTCGCCCTTCCACCAGCCCTGGGCGTCCTGCGTGGAGAGCAGGAAGTCGGTGGCGCGCAGTATCGCGCGCTCGGCGGCGTCTCGGGTGTCGACTGTCCCGGCCGCCTCGGGAGTCGTGACTTCTGTGGTTTCGCTGGCCGCGGCTGCCCGGGGCGGCAGGGCCCCGGTGCTTCCGTCGGTCGTCGCTGTCATGGCTTCCCCTTCGTGCAGTGGCATGTCTCTGCTGTGGGTCCGCCGTCGGCCGGTGCTCGTTCTCCCGCGGCACCGGCCGGCGACTACGCGAGGCTTATTCGACCGATAGTGATCATCTCTTTCGTACGACGACGAAGTCGGCGAGCTCCACGAACTGGGCCCGTACGTGGTCCGGCATGAGGATCGTGTCGAGCGCCTCGATGGCGATGGTGTGCTGGCGGCGCGCCTCCTGGGCGGTCCACTCGCGGCCGCCCGCCTGCTCGATGAGCGCGGCGCGCGCGGCGAACTCCTCCTCGGAGAAGTTCTCGAAGTCGCTGCTCTTGGCGTCCTCGGCGAGCAGTTCGCCGAGGCGGTCGGAAGCCGGACCGCCCGCCGCGAGCGCGGCCACGACCGGCAGGGACTTCTTGCGCTGGCGCAGGTCGCTCCAGGTCTGCTTGCCGGTGGCCACCGGGTCGCCCCAGATGCCGAGCAGGTCGTCGACGGCCTGGAAGGCGAGGCCGAGGTGGTAGCCGTACTTCTCCAGCGTGTCGGCGGTGACGTCGTCGGCGCCGCCGAGGACCGCGCCGATGGAGCAGGCGCAGGCGAGCAGGGCGCCCGTCTTGTTGCCCTCCATCTCCAGGCACTCCTCGACGCTGACCCGGTCGCGGTGCTCGTAGGAGATGTCCTGCGCCTGGCCGTCGATCAGGGCGCGGGTGGCGGTGGTCAGGCGGCGCGTGGCCCGGCCCGCCTCGACCGTGCCGAGCTCCAGGAGCAGCTCGTTGGCCAGCGCGAACAGGGCGTCGCCGACGAGGATGGCCTGGGCGGGGCCGTGCACCTTCCAGACGGTGTCACGGTGGCGGCGCTGCTCGTCGCCGTCCATCAGGTCGTCGTGCAGGAGCGAGAAGTTGTGCACCAGTTCAACGGCGACCGCGCCCGGCACGCCCACCTCGGGGGCCGCGCCGGCGGCCTCGGCGGACATGACGGCGAGGGCGGGACGTACGGCCTTGCCGCCGTCTCCCTCCGCGGGGTTGCCTTCGGCGTCGATCCAGCCGAAGTGGTAGGCGGCGACGGTGTCCATGGGAGGGGCGAGGCGGTTGATGGCCGCCCTCAGTACCGGAGTGGCCAGGGTCCGGCCGCGCTCCAGGAGCGCGGTCACGTCCACCGCGTCGGCAGCCGTCGATGCCGGGGGCACAGTGGGCACAGTCTCTCCTCTTGTGGTGATACGGGGGGTGCGGGGGCCCGCCGCGCTCAGTTCGAGCGTCACGCCGCCTCCTCGAAGAGCTCGAAGAGGTGATCGCGGGGCCGGCCCAGGGCGCTCAGCGCGGCGTCCGCCGCACTCACGCCACTGCGGACCGCACTCTCCATGGTCGCGGGCCACCCTGTGGCGGTCCACGCGCCGGCCAGGTAGAGGCCGGGTGCCTTGGTACGGGCGCCGGGCCGCAGCCGCCCGACGCCGGGAGTCGGAGCGAACGTCGCCGTACGCTCCCTGGTCACGAAGAAGTCCCGGACCTCGGCGCCGCGGGTGCCGGGCAGCAGCCGCTCCAGCTCCGGCAGGTACCGCTCGCGCAGTGCCGAGACGGGTTCGTCGATCTCGTCCTGCGCGGCCGACTGCGACAGCGCCAGGTACTGGCCGTCCGAGAGCCCGGACGCCCCGGTCCGGTCGAAGACCCACTGCACCGGCGAGCCGAGCGCGGCGAAGAACGGCCGGCTGAGCACCTTGCGGTCGTACACGACGTGGATGTTGAGGATCGGCGCCGTACCGATGTCGAGGAGCTGTTCAGGGGCGTCGAGGGCGCCGTCGGGCAGCAGACCGTGGGCCTCGCGCTGCGGTACGGCGAGCACGACCGCGTCGGCGTCGAGCGTCTCGCCGGGAACCTGAACGCTCCAACGCCCGTTCTCGTTGAGGGAGATGGAGGTGACCCGTGTCCGGAGTTCGGTACGGACGCCCGCTGAGTCGAGCGCCTTGCGGGCCAGCCGGTCGTGCAGTTCACCCAGCGGGACGCGTGCCCAGCCGATGTCGGCCGCGCCCGGATCGGACAGTAGACCGGTCTTGAACACCATCGCGGCGAGCCCGAGCGACGAGTCGCCGGCCACCGCGTTGAGGGTGGCGACCCCCACCAGGTCCCACAGTGCCTCGATGGCACGCTCCGACTGACCGTGCGCGGCCAGCCAGGTGCCGAAGTTCTGCGCGTCGAGCGCCGGATCCGCGAGGTCGAGGCCCTTGAGGGCCAGCGCGGCACGTCCTACTCTGGCGCGCTCGGCGAGCGACAGATGGGGATAGGTCGCGAGGCTTTTGGCGAGATGCAGCGGCACGGGCAGCGCCGTGCGGCCGATTCTGCCGAGTCTGCGTCCGGGTTTCGCCTCCGCGTCGAGAACGGGCACGTCGAGACGATCCTGCAGGGGAGCAAGCTCTGCTCCGTCGACGCGGTCGAGGAACCAGCGGTACGCGGTGCAGCAGCGCAGATACACATGCTGGCCGTTGTCCACGGTGAGAGCGCCGCGCTGGAAGGAGAAGGCCAGCCCGCCGAGGCGCGGCCTGCCCTCCACCAGCGTCACGCGCACCCCGGAGTCGGCGAGCGCGAGCGCGGTGGTGATTCCGGCGAGCCCCCCGCCGACCACCACGGCCGTCGCCGGGCGGCTCCGCTGATCCGCGTCGAGCCCCTCGTCCTGCGTCGTGTCGTTCATCGTGCACCTTCCCCCGAGGCCGGGCCGTGCTGATCGAACAGCGCACGGTCGGCCGTTGAAGTCAGGGACGCGGTCCCCGACCGGAGGGTTGCGCGCCGTTTCCCGGGACTTGCCTCATCTTGGCCCAAAGTGTCCATCAAGCGCGCCTCCTGATGGTTCGGCGCGAGACGTGCCGGGCGTCGAGACCGGAAAGACCCCGCACGGCGACGTACGCCTTCTCGCGGCCGGGCAGCGAGACACGGCCGCGCAGGACGGCCTCCGGCTCGCGCTCGATGCGGTCGAGGAGGCGGCGGTAGATGCCGGCCATGGCGGCGACGCAGGCGCCGCTGCGGCGGTCCAGCATGGGCAGCAGCCGGTAGCCCTCCGCGAAAAGCGCGCGGGCCCGTCGCACTTCGAAGTGGACGAGGCCCGCGAAGTCGGAGCCGGCCGGTGGATACGCTCCGTCGAAGCCGGCCGAGCAGCCGAATTTCGCCAGATCGTCGGCCGGCAGATAGGTCCGCCCGTCCTCCGCGTCCTCGCGAACATCCCTGAGGATGTTGGTGAGTTGCAGCGCGAGCCCGAGCGTGTCGGCGTACTCGGGCGCCCGCTCGGCGCCGCGCGCCCCCGGTTCCGTACCGAAGACGCCGAGCGAGAGGCGGCCGATGGCCCCTGCCACGCAGCGGCAGTAGACCTTGAGGTCGTCCCAGGTCTCGTAGGTCTCGCCGCGGACGTCCATGAGGACGCCGTCGATCAACTCGTCGAGGCCGTCGAGCGGGACCGGGAAGTGGTCCGCCGTGTGGCTGAGGGCGACCGCGACCGGGTCGGTGTCGTCCTCGTCCACGGAGCGGTCGCGGACCCGGGCGAGCAGCGCCCGGGTGTCTTCGAGGCGCGCGGCCTTGACGTCGGGAGCGAGCGTGCCGTCCCCGATGTCGTCGACGCGGCGCGAGAACGCGTACAGCGCCGACATGGCGCGGCGCTTGGGCGTCGGCAGCAGTCTGATGCCGTACGCGAAATTGCGGGCCTGCTGCCCGGTGATCGCCTCGCAGTAGCTGTATGCGGCGAGTACCGGTGCGGACATGTGTGGCGGAGCCTCCACGGTCCGGATCACCCCTCTCCTCGCAGAGTCACTCCCACCTCGCGCAGCAACTGGATCTTGCCGGGCTTGGGCGGGCCGGAAAGTACGTCGTATTCGGCGGCGGCAATCGCACGGATTGCCGCCCTTCCTCCTGCAACGAAGCCCGCGAGCAGCAGCCTCAGCCTGCCGTGGACGCTACCCACGAGGGGGGTGCCTTCATTCAGGAGGTTCAGGGCGCGTTCTGCTTCGTATGCAACCAGTGCGCGCACCGATGCGCCTGCCGTGGCCGTGGCGAGATCCGCCTCCTGGACATGAAAGCGCTTCATGTCCTCGGCTGGCAGATAGATGCGGTCGCGGTCCAGATCCTCGGCCACGTCCTGGAGGTGCTCGACGATCTGCAGTGCCGTGCAGACGGCGTCGGAGCGGCGGACCCGCTCGGGGGTCGAGGTGCCGGTGACCGAGAGGACCAGACGGCCGACCGGGTTCGCGGACAGTTCGCAGTAGGCGACGAGGTCGTCGTAGGTCTCGTACCGCTTGACGAGCTGGTCCTGGCGGTTCGCCGCGACCAGGCCGAGAAAGGGCTCGGGGGTCAGCCCGGTGCGGCGGACCGTCGGCTGGAGGCGGCGCAGGAGCGGGTGGCGCGGGGTCGCGTCGAAGACCCTGTTCAGATCGGCCTCGAAGGCGTCGAGGAGGAGCAGCCGGTCCTCGGCCTCCTCGGGGGACACGCCAAGGAGCCGGGCGTCGGCACCGCCGGGGGCCAGGTCGCCGTCGCCGATGTCGTCGACCAGGCGGGCGAATCCGTAGACGGCCATGAGGTCGGCGCGCCAGGCCCTGGGCAGGAAGAACGGTGCCACGGGGAAGTTCTCGTCCGTGGCCTTGTCCAGGGTGCTGCGCTCCGGGTCACCGGCGCGCGCCGTCCCGGCTGGCGTCACCGCTCACTGCCCGGGCCTCGAACGGCACAAGCGAAGACGGCACGCGCACAGCTGAGCTGGAGAGTTTCCGTAGCCATTGCCGTCACATCTCCCGTTCTACACTGCCGACCCAATACGGACTATTTCGGACACGCCGCCCGGACGTCCGCGCAGCAGACCCTATGCCGGGTGTCGCGCATTATCGCCCTACTTGCCGCGAATCAGCACCGGTACAGCTTACGTTGTACAACCCGCCATGCCTCGTCGGGGTGTCCTGCACATCACAACAACACACCGATTGGCGTCAAGATTCCTAAGGACGCCCAGAGTTGGCGTTTCCTTTGCAGACGCAGGGCCCCGTCGGAACGTTCCGACGGGGCCCTGAGCGATTCGGGCTACTTGCCCGTGAACTTCTCGTACTCCTTGATGACCTCGTCGGTCGGACCGTCCAGGCGCAGCTCGCCGCGCTCCAGCCACAGCACGCGGTCGCATGTGTCACGGATCGACTTGTTGTTGTGGCTGACGAGGAAGACCGTGCCCGCGCTCTTGCGCAGCTCGCGGATGCGGGCCTCGGAGCGCTTCTGGAAGGAGCGGTCGCCGGTCGCCAGGGCCTCGTCGATCATCAGGACGTCGTGGTCCTTGGCCGCCGCGATGGAGAAACGCAGGCGGGCGGCCATGCCGGAGGAGTAGGTGCGCATCGGCAGGGTGATGAAGTCGCCCTTCTCGTTGATGCCGGAGAAGTCGACGATGTCCTGGTAGCGCTCCCGGACCTGCTCGCGGGACATCCCCATGGCGAGCCCGCCGAGGATGACGTTCCGCTCGCCCGTGAGGTCGTTCATCAGGGCCGCGTTGACGCCGAGGAGCGAGGGCTGGCCATCGGTGTAGACGTGCCCCTTCTCGGCGGGGAGCAGTCCCGCGATGGCCCGCAGCAGGGTGGACTTGCCGGAGCCGTTGGAGCCGATCAGGCCGATCGCCTCGCCGCGGTAGGCCTTGAAGGACACACCCCGGACGGCGTGCACCTTGCGGACGCCACGGTCCTCGCCGCGCTTGATTATGCGGCTGAGGGCCGCGGTGGCGCTGCCCTTGCCGGTCTTGGCGCCGTTGACCCGGTAGACGATGTGCAACTCGTCCGCGATGACGGTGGGGATCTGGCCCACGGTGTTTTCCTCAGCCACGGCCGTAGCGCTCCTCAGCCTTCCAGAAGTACACGAATCCGCCGACGGCGACGAGGAGGGCCCAGCCGGCCGAGACCGCCCACACGTGCGGGGGCAGGTTCTCGGAACCGTAACCGTCGATGAGCGCGAAGCGCATCAGGTCCATGTAGATGGCGGCCGGGTTCCACTGGAGGATGTCGGCGATCCAGGCGGGGTGCTTCTCCAGCATCACGGGGATCGAGAACATCACGCCGGACGCGTACATCCACGTACGCATCACGAACGGCATGAGCTGGGCGAGGTCCGGGGTCTTGGCGCCCATCCGGGCCACGATCATCGCGAGGCCGGTGTTGAAGAGGAACTGCAGGGCGAGCACCGGGACGATGAGGAGCCAGGACAGGCCCGGGTAGCTGCCGAAGCCGACCGCCACGACGAACAGCACGATCATCGAGAAGAGCAGCTGCTGGAGCTGCTGCAGCGAGAACGAGATCGGCAGCGCGGCACGCGGGAAGTGCAGCGCCCTGACCAGGCCGAGGTTCCCGGAGATCGCGCGGACGCCCGCCATCACCGAGCTCTGGGTGAAGGTGAAGACGAAGACGCCCGTCACCAGGAACGGGATGTAGACCTCCTGGGGCATGCCGCGGTCGGCGCCCAGGATCAGGCCGAAGATCAGGAAGTACACGAGTGCGTTCAGCAGCGGTGTGGCCACCTGCCAGAGCTGGCCGAGCTTGGCCTGGCTGTACTGGGCGGTCAGCTTCGCCTGCGAGAAGGCAAGGATGAAGTGACGCCGTCCCCAGAGCTGGCGGACGTACTCGACGAGTCCGGGCCGGGCGCCGCTGACGGCAAGCCCGTACTTGGCGGCGAGGTCCGCCGCGGAGAGCCCTTCATCGGGCGACGGAGGGGCGCTCACCGCGACACCGCCGTCATGCGTTGTCTCACTCACAAGTGGAAACTTTCGTCCTCAAGATACGCAGCCTGGTCGGGCGTAGGCCAAAGCCAGGGACCGGGGTACGGCCCGAATGCTCTCAGATTTCGAGCTTGTCAGATGACGGGTGGCCGGCCCAGTCTGGTCAGGCGCCATACCGTACGCCACTTCATGGGGCGCCGGGGGCCGCACGGACTGGTCCAGCCCTCCTTGAAACCACCGAACCAGGCTCTCAGCGCGGGGCGGGAGGGGCGACGGGCGAGGGTCAGCAGCATCCACACGCCGAGATATACGGGAACCAGCGGCGCGGGCAGATTGCGACGGGCCAGCCAGACACGGTTGCGGGCGACCATCCGGTGGTAGATCGCGTGCCGCGAGGGGGCGGTCGTGGGGTGGTACAGCACCATGTCCGAGCGGTAGTCGATCATCCAGCCCGCGTCGAGGGCACGCCAGGCGAGGTCGGTCTCCTCGTGGGCGTAGAAGAACTCGTCGGGCAGTCCGCCGACCTGGCCGAGCACCTTCGTACGGACGGCGTTGGCGCCGCCGAGGAAGGTGGTGACGCGCGAGTTGCGCATCGGGTCGGAGGCGCGCAGCCGGGGCACGTGGCGGCGCTGGGTGACGCCGGTCTCGGGGTCGGCGATGCGGAAGCTGATGATGCCGAGCTCCGGGTCGGCCGCGAAGGCCTGCCGGCAGAGCTCCGCGGTGTCGTGGTTCGCGAGGAGACCGTCGTCGTCCAGGAAGAGGAGGACGTCCACGTCGGTGCCGCCGGGGCCGAACGCCTCGATGCCGACGTTGCGGCCGCCGGGGATGCCGAGGTTCTCGGCCAGCTCGACCGTCCGTACGCCCGCGGGGACGTCCGGTACGGGCGAGCCGTTGCCGACCACGACCACCTCGACCGGGTCGCCGTCCTGCTTGGCGACCGAGTCGAGGAGGGCACGGAGTTCGTCGGGGCGGTTGCCCATGGTGATGATCACCGCGCCGACCTTCATGGCCGTGCTCACTTCAGCCTGCTCGAAGCGAGGATGGACACCAGGTGCAGCACGGTCTGCAGCATCGCGATGCCGGCCAGGACCGCGACGCCGAGCCGCGAGAAGAACAGGTCGTCCCTGACCGTGTCCAGGACCGCGAGGACCAGGATCAGCAGGGAGGCCTCTATGCCGAGGACGAGCCGGTGGAACTTGAGCGCGCCGGCGGCCCGGCGGGCCAGCGCCATGCCGGACGAGCGCGGCTCGGACGCCGACTCCTGGACCGGCGCCTTGCCGGTCTGGTGCCGGGCGACACCGACGAGGTCGGTCTCGGACTTGATCAGGATCGCGCCGAGGGCGGCCAGGGTGCCGAGGAACGCCCACAGCCAGTCGATCCGCCCGGTGCCCCAGAGGTCCGCGGCGCGCAGGCCGAAGCCGACCAGGACCGCGGCGTCGCACAGGTAGGCGGCGACACGGTCGACGTACACCCCGGTCATCGAGTACTGCTTGCGCCAGCGGGCGATCTCGCCGTCGACGCAGTCGAACAGCAGGTACAGCTGGACCATCAGTACGCCGAGCAGGGCGCCCGGGATGCCCGGCACCAGCAGGGCCGGGGCGGCGAGCACGCCGAAGACGGTCATCACGTAGGTCAGCTGGTTGGGCGTGACCCGGGTGTTCACCAGGTGCCGGTCGATGCGCAGCGAGATCTCGCGCATGTAGAGCCGGCCTCCCCAGTGCTCGCCGCTCCGCCGGTCCTTCACACCCGGAGGGTGGACGACCGGGCGGAGCTCAGCTACCGATGGCTTTTGCATAGTCGGCGTATGCGTCCCTGATCTGGTCGGTGGACAGGTCGAGGTGTTCGAGGATCGTGTAGCGGCCCGGCCGGGTCGACGGAGCGAACTCCACGACCTGGACGAACTCGTCGACGGTGAAGCCGATCTCGTCCGGCAGCACGGGGAGGCCGTGGCGGTGGAGGACCTCCGTCATGTGCCCGGCCGTCTCGTGGTCGCCCCGCAGGAACGTGGCGAACGCCCCGCCGAGGCCGCACTGCTCGCCGTGGAGGGCACTGCGCTTGGGGAAGCTGAGGTCGAACGCGTGGCTGATCTCGTGGCAGGCGCCGGATGCCGGGCGGCTGTCGCCGGCCACCGACATCGAGATGCCGCACAGGACCAGCGCCTCGGAGAGCGTCGTCAGGAAGGCGTCGTCACCGACACCTCCCGGGTGGCGCAGCACCGCTTCAGCGGCCTGCCGGGCCATGGCGGCGGCCAGGCCGTCGACCTGCTCGCCGTTCTCCCGGTGCGACAGCTCCCAGTCGGCCACGGCGGAGATCTTGCAGATCACATCGCCGATACCGGCCCGTACGAATCGCACCGGAGCCTCGCGAATGACGTCGAGGTCGATGACGATGGCGATCGGGTTGGGCACACCGTACGAGCCGCGGCCCGCGTCGTTGTCGAGCGTGGCGACCGGGGAGCAGAGACCGTCGTTCGCCAGGTTCGTGGCCACCGCGACGAGCGGCAGGCCCACCCGCGCCGCGGCGTACTTCGCGCAGTCGATGACCTTGCCGCCGCCGAGGCCGACGACGGCGTCGTAACGGCCGGCCTTCTTGATCGAGTCGGCGAGACGGACCGCTCCGTCGATGGTGCCGTCGGCGTCGCAGAACCAGTCCGCCTCGGGGAATGCCGGGGCGAACCGCTCACGCAGGACCTTGCCGGAGCCGCCGCTGATGGCGAAGGCCAGGCGGCCGGAGGGCGCGATGCGCTGGTCGGACAGGATCGTCGCCAGATCGTCGAGCGCCCCCGGCCTGATGTCGACGACGACCGGCGAGGGGATGAGCCTCGTCAGTACTGGCACGCGATCTCACGTCCCTTGGCGAGGTCGTCGTGGTTGTCGATCTCGACCCACTTGACGTCGCCGATGGGGGCCACGTCGATGCGGAAGCCGCGGTTCACGAGCTCCTGGTAGCCGTGCTCGTAGAACTGCTGGGGGTCGGTCTCGAAGACCGTCTTCAGCGCGTCGGCCAGCTCGTCGGCCGCGTCGCCCTCGATGAGGGTGACGCCGATGTACTCACCGGTCGCCTCGGCCGGGTCCATCAGCTTGGTGATCTTGGTCATGCCGCCCTCGGGGCCGACGACGACCTTCATCTCCTCGTCGGCGAGGGACTTCACCGTGTCGAGGGCGAGGATGATCTTCTTGCCGTCGCCGCGGGCGGCGAGCAGCGTCTTCTCGACGGAGACCGGGTGCACGGTGTCGCCGTTGGCGAGGATCACCGAGTGCTTGATCGCGTCACGGCCGCACCACAGGGAGTAGGCGTTGTTCCACTCCTCGGCCTTGTCGTTGTCGATCAGGGTGATCTTGACGCCGTACTTCTGCTCCAGCGCCTCGCGACGCTCGTAGACGGCTTCCTTGCGGTAACCGACGATGATCGCGACCTCGGTCAGGCCGATCTCGGCGAAGTTGCCGAGCGTGAGGTCGAGCACGGTGATGCTGTCCTCGTTGCCCTCGGGTCCCACCGGCACCAGTGCCTTGGGCAGGGTGTCGGTGTAGGGGCGCAGACGCCGTCCGGCGCCGGCAGCCAGCACGAGGCCGATCATGCGGGTTCTCCTTCATCGTGTACGGCGGGTGCGCCGAGTTTGTGGGCGGTCACCCAGAAGCGGATGCTCTCGACGAGCACCACGAGCGCCACGGCCACGGCGAGAGCCGTGAGCGCGACCTTGAAATCTGTGGCGGTGAGCAGCGCGGCCAGGACGGTGACCAGCAGCGTCCTGCCTTCGTGCCCGCCGATCGCCCGCACCAGCCAGTGCGGCGGCGCGCCGGCGTTGCCGCGGATGCGGTACACCGTGTCGTAGTGATGGTAGGCGACGGCCGCCACCAGCCCGAAAGCCGCGGGAAGGGCTCCGTTCACATCGGCTTTGGCCGCCAGTACCAGAACGGTCCCGTATTCGGCCGCCCGGTAGAACGGCGGAACCAGCCAGTCCAGGGCACCCTTCAGGGGCCGCTGGAGGGCCACGGGCGACAGCAGGACGTACACGCCGGCGCCCAGGGCGGGCCACCAACTGCCGTACGGGGAAAGCCAGGAGGCGCCCACGACGAGTGCGCCGGCGACCAGGGCGACGGCGGCCGGGCCGCTGAGGCGTACGCCACGCGTCAGGCGGGCCAGGAACTCGGCGAGCGGACCGGAGTCGGTGAGGTCGGCCAGGGCCTGGGCGGCGCGGTCCGTGCGCTGTGCCTTGCGGGTCAGGGACCTGAGCACCCGGCCCGCCGTCGTGTACGTCGCCGCGAAGGCGCAGCCGATCAGCAGCACGTAGAAGGTGATGCGGGGCGTCGTGACCGCCGTGAGGACGGCGATCATCGCCCAGCGCTCGCCGATGGGCAGCACGATCATGCGGCGCAGCCAGACCGTCCAGCCGACGCTGTCGAGCCTGCCGGAAAGGGCCGCGGTGGGGCTGGTGTTGGCAGTGGCGTCGTGGTTCGCCTCGTTGAAGGAGAAGTCGACGACGTGTCGGCAGGTCTGCAGAACCATCGCGCCGAGGGCGAGCGCCCATACGTCGTCACCGCCGCGGGCCGCACCGAGGGCGAGGCCCGCGTAGTAGGCGTACTCCTTGGCGCGGTCGAAGGTCGCGTCGAGCCAGGCGCCGAGCGTGGAGTACTGCAGGGAGTAGCGGGCGAGCTGGCCGTCCGTGCAGTCGAGGACGAAGGAGAAGAGGAGCAGCAGTCCGGCGGCGACGTAGCCGGCACGGGTGCCGGTCGCCGCGCAGCCCGCCGCGATCAGCGCGGTGATCAGCGAGGCCGTGGTGACCTGGTTCGGCGTGAAGCCGCGGCGGGCGCACCAGCGGGCGAGGTAGCGGGAGTACGGGCTGATGCAGTACGTCGTGAAGAAGCCGTCGCGGGACTTCACGGCCGTACGCAGCCGGATCGCCTCGTCGTCCACGACGGAGACGGCCTGCCGGGCCTCGTTGCGGGCCTGCGGGTCCCTCGGAACCTCGGCGACGAGTTCGCCGAGCTCGGGGCGGTGCAGGTCGGTGTCGAGGACCTCCGCGATCCGCTCGGCGAGGATGCCGACCACCACAGAGCCGTTCGAGGCGTCGTCGGAGGCGGTGCGCAGCGCGCGGGTCAGCGCCGGACGGGCCGCGGGCCGGGCGGTGACGGCACCGGGGATCGCGGCGGCGTCGAAGCGCGGGTCGGTCAGGCCGAGCCGCAGCGCGTGGACGTGCCCCACGAAGCGGGCGTCGACGACGGCGACCCGCTGGTTCGCGGGGACGGCGGCGAGGAGTGTCTCGGCGTCGGCCGCGTCAGTGGCGACCCGCACGTCGAAGCCGAGCGACCGGAGATCGTTCTCGAGCGACGACCCGGGGACCGGCTGACCGGTGAGGATGGCGGTCGACAGGACGAACTCACTCCTCTGGGTTCCGGCGTACGCCGACGCCGGGCATGTGCGTGGTGGGGGGCGCCCCAGGCCAGGAACGGCCGGGCGGCGTGTCGGCAGAGGCTATCGGATGATGGGAACGGACCGTTCACCGGCCGTTCACGGCCCGATCAACAGGGTCTGCTGTGCCGCGTCCGCCGCGATCATCATCGGGGATCCGGGCCCCGGCCCACAAACCACGGCTGATTCCACCGCAATTCACGGCATAGCTCTCGTCCCGGTCCTCGTGGGCGTGTGCTCCTCCTCGTGACGCGCACCGGTCCGGCCGCGCGGGGACCGGCATAGGGTTGGCGTCCATGACATGGCTGATCACAGGCGGAGCTGGATACATCGGGGCACACGTGGTGCGTGCCATGACCGGGGCCGGGGAGCGCGTGATCGCGCTGGACGACCTCTCGGCCGGCGTCCCCGCGCGGCTGCCCGACGACATTCCTCTGGTCCAGGGCTCGTCGCTGGACGGGGAGTTGCTGAAGCGGGTGCTCGCCGAGCACGCGGTGACGGGTGTGGTGCACCTGGCCGCGCGCAAGCAGGTCGGCGAATCCGTGGCCCAGCCCACGCGCTACTACCAGGAGAACGTCGGAGGACTCGCCACACTTCTGGAGGCGGTCGCCGGGGCGGGCATCGAGCGCTTCCTCTTCTCCTCCTCCGCCGCCGTCTACGGCAACCCGGATGTGGATCTCATCACGGAGGACACCCCCTGCGTCCCGGTGAACCCCTACGGCGAGACGAAGCTCGCCGGTGAGTGGCTGGTGCGGGCGGCGGGCCGCGCGCACGGCATCTCGACGGTGTGCCTGCGCTACTTCAACGTGGCGGGAGCGGCCACGCCCGAACTGGCGGACACCGGTGTCTTCAACGTGGTCCCGATGGTCTTCGACCGGCTCACCCGCGACGAGGCCCCGCGGATCTTCGGCGACGACTATCCGACGCCGGACGGCACGTGCGTACGTGACTACATCCACGTCGCCGACCTCGCCGAGGCACATCTCGCGGCGGCCCGGCGGCTGACCTCGGCGGGCGCCGGGAGCGAGACGGGCGACCTGACGGTCAACATCGGCCGCGGCGAGGGGGTTTCGGTGCGCGAGCTCGTGACGCTCATCGGCGAGGTCACCGGTGACAGCCGTCCGGCACTCGTCGAGCCGCGCAGGGCGGGCGACGCCCCGCGCGCGGTCGCCTCGGCCGCGCTGGCCGCCGAGAAGCTGCAGTGGACCGCCCGCCGCGGAGTGCGCGAAATGGTCGAGTCGGCCTGGGAGGGCTGGCGGCTGCACCACCCCGGATGACCCGCCGGAGGCCTCACGGGACCACCCGGCCCCCACTCTGACCTGCGGACCGTTTCCGCAGGTCAGAGCATATGACAACGGTGTTCAGTACCGCGTTGCACATACCCCCCACCCGTAGTTCACTGGAGATCGCCGACAGGGCGTCGGGGCGATCTCGGAGGGTGGATTTCATGGGGGCCGGTCACAGTCACGGGCACGCGCACGGCGCCGACGGCGGGGGTGGGGGCACGGCGGCAGCGGCGTACCGGGGGAGGCTGCGCGTCGCGCTGTGGATCACGCTCACCGTCATGGTGGTCGAGATCGTCGGCGGGATCGTCGCGAACTCGCTCGCGCTCGTCGCGGACGCGGCACACATGGCGACGGACGCGCTCGGCCTCGCCATGGCTCTGCTCGCGATCCACTTCGCGGGCCGCCCGCCGAGCGGGAACCGCACGTTCGGCTACGCGCGCGCCGAGATCCTCGCCGCGCTCGCGAACTGTCTGCTGCTGCTCGGGGTGGGCGGGTACGTCCTGTACGAGGCGATCCAGCGCTTCGTGACCCCGGCGGAGACCGAGGGCGGACTGACCGCGGTGCTCGGCCTGATCGGTCTGGTCGCGAACATGATCTCGCTCTCGCTGCTCATGCGCGGTCAGAAGGACAGCCTGAACGTGCGCGGTGCGTTCCTGGAGGTCGCCGCGGACGCTCTGGGCTCGCTCGCGGTGCTGGTCTCCGCCGTCCTGGTCCTGACCACAGGCTGGCAGGCGGCCGACCCGGTCGCCTCGATCGTCATCGGCCTGATGATCGTTCCTCGTACGTGGAAGCTGCTGCGGGAGACGCTGAACGTGCTCCTGGAGGCGGCGCCCGAGGACGTCGACATGGCGGCGGTGCGCTCGCACATACGTGCACTGCCGGGTGTCGAGGGCGTCCACGATTTGCATGCCTGGACGATCACCTCGGGGCTGCCGGTGCTCTCCGCACACGTGGTCGTCGGAGCCGAGGCCCTCGACACCATCGGCCACGAGAAGATGCTGCACGAGCTGCGGTCGTGCCTCGGTGAACACTTCGATGTGGAGCACTGCACCTTCCAGCTGGAGCCCGACGGGCATGCGGCGCACGAGCTGCGCGTCTGCCACTGAGCTGCGGGTACGGGCGGGGCGTACGTCCGGTGACGGAGGCGACAGGCGCGTGTGAGGGTGGTCCGGGAGCGCGGCGTACCGACTTCGGGTTACGGCATCCGGCCCGGATTCCTGGTGCCGGAGGCAGCCGTGGCGGCACCCGACCGGACGGTTCCGCCCCGGTGACGGCGGGCACGATCAGGTGTCCGGCCGCTTTCGGCGTCCGACCGGCGCCGGCCGCGATGCCCGGTTCGGCCGAGGGGCGGAACCGGACATGCGGGACTCCGCGTGATGCCGGGAGTGCCGGTTTCGTACGGCAGACTTGGGGCTTGAAGACCGATGCGAAGGATGGGTATGCCGATCACACCTGCCACCGCGACGCACAGTTCGTCGAACGGCACCGCCGAAGCCATCTTGCTCGAACTGGTCGACGAGGACGGCACCACGATCGGCACGGCGGAGAAGCTCACGGCCCATCAGCCGCCCGGGCAGCTGCACCGGGCGTTCTCCGTGTTCCTCTTCGACGAGCGGGGGCGGCTGCTGCTCCAGCAGCGGGCTCTCGGCAAGTACCACTCCCCCGGTGTCTGGTCCAACACGTGCTGCGGTCACCCGTACCCAGGCGAGGCGCCCTTCGCGGCGGCCGCGCGGCGGACGTACGAGGAGCTGGGCGTCTCGCCGTCGCTGCTCGCCGAGGCGGGGACGGTGCGGTACAACCACCCCGATCCGAAGTCGGGGCTGGTGGAGCAGGAGTTCAATCACCTGTTCGTGGGGATGGTGCAGTCCGTTGTGCGGCCGGATCCGGAGGAGGTGGGTTCCACGGCGTTCGTGACCGCGGGGGAGCTTGTGGAGCGGCATGCGGCGGATCCGTTCTCCGCGTGGTTCATGACGGTGCTGGATTCGGCTCGGCCGGCGATTCGGGAGTTGACCGGGGCCGCTGCGGGTTGGTGACCGCCTGATTCGTCGTCTGCGGGCCCGTTGTGGCTTGTCGCGCCCACGCGGCGGAGCCGCACAGTGACACAGCCCCGCGCCCCTAAAGGGGCGCGGGTGCGAGTGGGAGCGCCGACCAGATCACCTTGCCGCCTGTTGCCGTGTGTTCCACGTCGCAGACTCCGCCTGCTTCTCTTGTGACCTCGCGGACCAGGAGGAGGCCGCGGCCGCCGGTCTGGCCGTGGTCGGCCTCCAGGGCGGTCGGGCGGTAGGGGTGGTTGTCCTCGACGGAGACCCGCACCCACTCGGCGCCGACGGCGATCTCCACGGCGAGCATCGGGGAGAGCAGCGCCGCGTGCCGGACCGCGTTGGTGACCAGCTCCGAGACGATCAGCAGGAGCCCCTGGACCAGGTCGTCCGAGACGGGTACGCCCTGGCGGGCCAGCAGGTCACGGACGGCGTGCCGCGCCTGCGGTACCGAGGAGTCGACGGCGGGAGCGGTGAAGCGCCACACCCCCTCGTACGGCAGCGGACCCGGCGGTCTGACATCGGGGAGCGCCTCCCCGCCGCCTTCGGGGCGTGGGCCGGACCCCCTCCCCTGGTCGTCCATCGTCCGGTCGCCGCCCTTGCGCTCGATTGTCACCACACGTCGAGTGTTGGTAACGCGCTGGTCCGTACCGGATAACTGAACAGAAGTCAGCGAGTATCGGCGATTTCTGATCGCCTACGCATGACACCGTCAGCTGTGGGACTGGTCCTGTCCGTCTTGTGTCGCATCCGGAACTCTTCGGGTTGTACGTGTTTGCTCCGGGACGGAATCACGCCGCGCCGCCCACCGTAACCGGTCGTCACGAGCCCCAGGTCTGCTTGATCGCGCGTTCGACGAGGGCGGATAGCATCCGGCGTATGGAGCCGCAGCTGCTGCACAGTGTCGCCGACGGGGTCGCCACCGTCGTCATCCACCATCCGGCGAAGCGCAACGCCATGACGGCGGACATGTGGCTGGCGCTGCCGCCCCTGCTCGACACTCTGGCCGCCGACCCCGCCGTACGCGTGCTCGTGCTGACCGGTGAGGGCGGGACGTTCTGTGCCGGGGCCGACATCTCCTCGCTGCGGGGTTCGTCGGGCGAGGCGCAGGGACTGGCCGTACGGGCCGAGGAGGCGCTCGCCGCGTTCGCCAAGCCGACGCTCGCCGCCGTACGCGGCTACTGCGTGGGCGGTGGGTGTCAGCTCGCGGCGGCGTGCGATCTGCGGTTCGCGGACGAGGAGGCGTCGTTCGGGATCACTCCGGCGAAGCTCGGAATCGTCTACGCGGCCTCCTCCACCCGGCGGTTGGTGTCCCTCGTGGGGCCCGCCACCGCCAAGTACCTGTTGTTCTCGGGCGAGTTGATCGACGCCGAGCGTGCGCTGCGCACCGGTCTGGTGGACGAGGTCCTGCCGGGCGGCGAACTCGACAAGCGGGTCGCGGAGTTCAGCCGGATCCTCGTCTCGCGTTCGCAGTTGACGCAGGCCTCGGCGAAGGAGTTCGCCGACGGTCGTACGGACCGGGACGACTACTGGGCGCTGCAGGCGCGCGACGGCGGCGACACCGCGGAGGGGGTCGCCGCCTTCCTGGAGCGCCGGCGGCCCGACTTCACCTGGACCACGCCCGCGGCCGGGCCCACGTCTACGCCACGTTGAAGCGGCTGTCCGCACGGAACCGCTCGACCAGGTGGGCCGGGGCCTTCTGCGGTGAGCCCGCGTCGTAGGGCGGCTGCGGGTCGTACTCCGTCAACAGCTGTACCGCCTGGGCCTGTTCGTCGCCCGCGATCCTGCCGAGCAGTGTGAGCCCCATGTCGATGCCGGACGAAACCCCGGCCGCCGTCACGTACTTGCCGTCGGTCACGACCCGCTCCCCGGTCGGCTCGGCGCCGAAGTGCTTCAGGTGGTCGAGGGCCAGCCAGTGGGAGGTCGCGCGGCGGCCCTCCAGGAACCCCGCCGCCGCGAGCAGCAGCGAGCCGGTGCACACGGATGTCGTCCAGGTGCTCGTGGCGTCCGCCGCGCGCAGCCAGTCGAGGAGCACCTCGTTGTCCATCTGCGGGGTCTGGCCGGGGCCGCCGGGGACCACGACGATGTCCGGTGTCGGGACCTCGGCGAGGGTCTTGTCGGCGGTGATGGCCAGGTTGCCGGTGTCCGTGCGGACGGGTCCCGATTGCTCGGCGACGAAGACCGTTTCTGAGCCTGGAAGGCGGCCCAGGGTTTCGTAGGGGCCTACCGCGTCCAGGGCTGTGAAGCGGTCGAAGAGGACGATGGCGATTTGCATGGGTGCCTTTCCGTTGGGGGGCGGGCGTTTGTGGGTGATCCGCGGGTTGTCGTGGGCTGGTCGCGCATTTCCCCGCGCCCCTGAACGGGGCGGTTGTGGGCCAAGGGGGCATCAGGAGGTTGGCGCCGGTCGGAAACGGCGGCGGTACTCCGCCGGAGGTGCGCCCAGGGTCCTGATGAAAGCTCGGCGCATTGCCTCCGGGGTGCCGTAGCCGCTTGCCCGGGCGATCTGTTCGACGCCGTCCGTCGTGTCCTCCAGGAGGCGGCGAGCATGTTCGAGGCGGACGGTGTCGACGTAGCGGCCGGGGGTCATGCCCGTCTCGGACTGGAAGGCGCGGGCGAAGTGGCGGGGCGACAGGCTGGCGCGGGCCGCGAGCGACTCGACGCACAGGTCGTCGCCGGGGTGCTCGGTGATCCAGTGCTGGACCTCGCGGAGCGGTTCGCGGCGGGCCGTCTGCGCGGAGAGCTGGGCGCTGAACTGGGCCTGGTTCCCCGGGCGCCGGAGGAAGACGACGAGGTACCGGGCGACGCCGAGCGCGGCGTCCCGGCCGAGGTCCTCCTCGACCAGCGCGAGGGCGAGGTCGATCCCGGCGGTGACACCGGCCGAGGTGGCCACATGGCCGTCGCGTACGTAGATGGGGTCCGGGTCGACCTCGATCGCCGGGTGGTCGCGGGCGAGCCGGTCGCAGTACGCCCAGTGGGTCGTCACGCGGCGGCCGTCCAGGAGGCCCGCCTCGGCGAGCAGGATCGCGCCGGTGCAGACGGAGACCAGGCGGTCGGCGCGCGGGCCGTGCTCGCGCAGCCAGTCGATCACGCGTGGATCGGGACCCCGCGTGCCCCGGCCTCCCGGAACGAGCAGGGTGTGCGGCGCCGGGGCCTCAGCCAGGGCGTGGTCCGGGACGAGTGTCAGGCCGCTGGAGGTGCGTACGGGAGCGCCGTCCAGGGAGGCGGTGCGGATGCGGTACGTCTCTCCGGGCTCGCCGGCGTAGGTGTCCGCGCCGGTGAAGACCTCGACGGGGCCCGTGACGTCCAGGCTCTGGACGCCGTCGAAGAGGACGACGAGGACGGTTCGGTACGCCATGGGTCGATTCTCCGCGGGCGGCGGGATGGCCGCAATGACGAACATCCCACCTTTCCTGCCATCGGGGCCCAGGTGGACGGCCGGCCGCCCGAGCCGATCGTCGCCCCGCCATTCCGCACGTACCGACCAGTCGGTAACGTGCGTGGCATGACCACAGCCCTGCCGGAGCGTGCCGGACGCCGATGTCACAACGTCCTCAATCCCCTGCACTCGACCCACTACTTCTCGCCCGATCTCGCGGAGCAGCTGGCCGGGGTCGGTGTCACGGACCCCAGGGCCGCGTACTTCGCGGTGCGTGCCGCGGCCATGGGGCCGGTGGGCGCGGGCACGGTGACGGCGACGTTCTACAACTTCCGCCATGACCTGGTCTCGCGGCACGTGCCCGAGGTGTGGCAGACCGCCTCTCCGGACGTGGTGCTCGCGGCACGCGCGCGTGCCGTGGACGCGACGCTGCGCCGGCTGCTCGGGGACGAGATGCTCGCGTCCAAGGAGGTCGCCGAGGCGGCGGACCTCGCGCTGCGCGCGGCCGAGGCGTGCACCCGTACCGCCCGCCCGCTGTACGCCGCGCACGCCGATCTGCCGGTCCCCGGTGAGCCGCACCTCGCACTGTGGCACGCGGCCACGCTGTTGCGCGAGCACCGCGGCGACGGGCATCTCGCGGCGCTGCTCGACGCTGAACTCGATCCCCTGGAAGCGCTGGTGAGCCACACCGCGACCGGCAAGGGGATGGCCCCGAGGTGGGTCCTCGCCACGCGCGGCTGGGCCCGCGAGGACTGGGACGCGGCGGTGGACCGGCTCAGGGGGCGCGGACTGCTCAACGCCGAGGGCGAGTTGACGGACGCCGGCGTCGCCCTGCGCAAGGAGATCGAGGCGCGGACGGACCGCCTCGACGCGGCTCCGTACGAGCATTTGGGCGCCCCGGGCGTCGAACGCCTCACCGAGCTGGCCACGGGGCTGCTCATGGCGGCGATGGCCGCGGGAGCTTTCCCGGAGGGCATGATCGGCAAGAACTGAGGGCGGCGGGCCGCGGCGGACAGGCCCGTCGTCGGGCACGCGCGCGTGGCGCTCGCCCGGCCATGGTTCGGATCCCCTGTTCGAGGTACTCGTACGTCTTCCGGCCGTGCCGGCCGGGAGAGGAAAGGGGAAACACGTGTTCCGTGCCATCGCAGACGTGCTGCGGCAGATCGGTGGGGCCATCGCCACGGTTGTGACGCTGCCGTTCCGGGCCTTGGCCCGGCTGTTCGGCGGCGCCTCCCAGTCGACGCGCGGCGGGCGGGGTCGCAGGGCCTGACCGCCGACTGCCACCGGAGCCGGAGACGCCACGGGCGTGTCCGGCTCCCCGCATGTCCGCCGCGTCGAGACCCTGTTCGCCGCCCTGATCCCCCGTTGTCGGTGCCACCTGCCACAATTGCCGCGCAACCTCAGTCAAGAAGGCGGTACGGGATCGTGACGACACCCCTCGTAGGGTCCATCGAAGGCAGGATCGCCGAGGAACTCGGCGTACGGGAGCGGCAGGTCAAGGCCGCCGTCGACTTGCTCGACGGCGGGTCGACGGTGCCCTTCATCGCCCGCTACCGCAAGGAAGCGACCGAGATGCTCGACGACGCGCAGCTGCGCACGCTCGAGGAGCGGCTGCGCTATCTGCGGGAGCTGGAGGAGCGGCGCACGGCGATCCTCGACTCGGTGCGTGAGCAGGGCAGGCTCACCGACGAGCTGGAGGCGCAGATCCGTGGCGCCGAGACCAAGGCACGCCTGGAGGACATCTACCTGCCGTTCAAGCCGAAGCGGCGCACGAAGGCGCAGATCGCCCGTGAGGCGGGCCTGGAGCCGCTGGCCGAGGGGCTGCTCGGCGACCCGTCCGTCGACCCGCTCGCCGCGGCCCTGGCCTTCGTGGACGCCGACAAGGGCGTCGCCGATCCGCAGGCCGCCCTGGACGGCGCCCGCGCGATCCTCACCGAGCGGTTCTCGGAGGACGCCGACCTGATCGGCGAACTGCGCGAGCGCATGTGGGTGCGGGGTCGGCTGGCCGCCAAGGTGAAGGACGGCAAGGAGGAGGCCGGCGCCAAGTTCGCCGACTACTTCGACTTCGCCGAGCCCTTCACCGACCTGCCCTCGCACCGGATCCTCGCCATGCTGCGCGGCGAGAAGGAGGAGGTCCTGGACCTCGTCCTTGAGCCCGAGGAGCCCTCCGAACAGCCCGGCCCGTCCTCGTACGAGGGGATCGTCGCCCACCGTTTCGGGATCGCCGAGCGCGGCCGTCCCGCCGACAAGTGGCTGACGGACACGGTCCGTTGGGCCTGGCGCACCCGGCTGCTCGTACACCTCGGCATCGACATGCGGATGCGGTTGCGGACGGCCGCCGAGGACGAGGCGGTCAACGTCTTCGCGGCCAATCTCCGCGACCTGCTGCTCGCCGCCCCGGCGGGCACGCGCTCCACGCTCGGCCTCGACCCGGGTTTCCGTACGGGTGTGAAGGTGGCCGTGGTCGACGCGACCGGCAAGGTCGTCGCCACGGACGTCATCTACCCCCACGTCCCGGCGAACAAGTGGGACGAGGCCATCGCCAAGCTCGCCCGCCTCTCCAAGGAGCACGCGGTCGAGCTGATCTCCATCGGCAACGGCACGGCGTCCCGCGAGACCGACAAGCTCGCCGGTGAACTCATCGCCAAGCACCCGGAGTTGAACCTCACGAAGGTGATGGTGTCCGAGGCGGGCGCGTCCGTGTACTCGGCGTCGGCGTTCGCCTCGGCGGAGCTGCCCGGCATGGACGTGTCGCTGCGCGGCGCCGTCTCCATCGCCCGCCGCCTGCAGGACCCGCTCGCCGAGCTGGTGAAGATCGACCCGAAGTCGATCGGTGTCGGCCAGTACCAGCACGACCTGTCCGAGGTGAAGCTCTCCCGCTCCCTCGACGCGGTCGTGGAGGACTGTGTGAACGGCGTGGGCGTGGACGTGAACACGGCCTCGGCCCCGCTGCTCTCGCGGGTCTCCGGCATCACCTCCGGACTCGCCGAGAACATCGTGGCGCACCGCGACACGAACGGCCCCTTCACCTCGCGTACGGCGCTGAAGAGCGTGGCACGCCTCGGCCCCAAGGCGTACGAGCAGTGCGCGGGCTTCCTGCGGATCCGTGGCGGTGACGACCCGCTGGACGCGTCCAGCGTGCACCCCGAGGCGTATCCCGTGGTGCGGCGGATGGTGAAGACGGCGGGCAGCGAGGTCGCCTCGCTGGTCGGGAACACGAGTGTGCTGCGGTCGCTGCGGCCGGACGACTTCGTGGACGAGACATTCGGTCTGCCGACCGTGACCGACATCCTGAAGGAGCTGGAGAAGCCGGGGCGCGACCCGCGGCCCGCCTTCAAGACGGCCACCTTCAAGGACGGCGTGGAGAAGATCTCCGACCTGGCCCCCGGGATGGTCCTCGAAGGTGTCGTGACGAACGTGGCCGCCTTCGGTGCCTTCGTGGACGTCGGCGTCCACCAGGACGGTCTGGTGCACGTCTCCGCGATGTCCAAGACGTTCGTCAAGGACCCGCGGGACGTGGTGAAGTCCGGTGACATCGTCAAGGTGAAGGTGCTCGAGGTCGACATCCCGCGCAAGCGGATCTCGCTGACGCTGCGGCTGGACGACGAGGCGGCGGCCTCCGGCGAGGGGCGGCAGGACCGGCCTCAGCGGGGTGGGCGGCCGCCTCAGCAGCGCGGGCAGCAGCGGCAGGGGCAGGGGCAGGGGCGCTCCGGCGGGGGTTCACGGCAGGCCCCGCCGCCCGCCAACAGCGCGATGGCGGATGCCTTGCGGCGGGCGGGGCTCGGTGATTCCAAGAAGGGGAAGCGCTGAGTTCTTTGTGCGGGTTAGTGGGGGCTGATCGCGCAGTTCCCCGCGCCCCTGAAGGGGCGCTCCTGCGCGGCCACCTTTCCCCTCGCTAGCGCTCCGTCACCTTGCCCGCCGCCACCTCCAGGCGGCGGGTCGTGTGGACCGCGTCCAGCATGCGGCGGTCGTGGGTGACCAGGAGGAGCGTGCCCTCGTACGAGTCGAGGGCCGACTCCAGTTGCTCGATGGCCGGCAGGTCGAGGTGGTTCGTCGGCTCGTCGAGGACGAGGAGGTTGACGCCTCGGCCCTGGAGGAGGGCGAGGGCTGAGCGGGTCCGTTCGCCCGGGGAGAGCGTGGCGGCCGGGCGCAGGACGTGCTCCGCCTTGAGGCCGAACTTGGCCAGCAGGGTGCGGAGTTCGGCAGGCTCGGTGTCGGGCACGGCCGCGGAGAACGCGTCGATCAGGGCCTCCGGGCCGTGGAACAGCTTGCGGGCCTGGTCGACCTCGCCGACGATCACGCCCGATCCCAGGGTGGCGTGGCCCGAGTCCAGAGGCACCCGGCCGAGCAGGGCTCCGAGCAGGGTCGACTTGCCCGCGCCGTTCGCGCCGGTGACGGCGACACGGTCCGCCCAGTCGATCTGGAGCGTGGCCGGGCCGAAGTTGAAGTCGCCCCGCCGGACCTCGGCGTCCCGCAGGGTGGCGACCACGGCGCCGGACCGCGGGGCGGCCGCGATCTCCATCCGCAGTTCCCACTCCTTGCGCGGCTCCTCCACCACGTCCAGCCGCTCGATCATGCGCTGGGTCTGCCGGGCCTTCGCGGCCTGCTTCTCGCTGGCCTCGCTGCGGAACTTGCGGCCGATCTTGTCGTTGTCGTTGTTCGCCTTGCGCCGGGCGTTCTTGACGCCCTTGTCCATCCAGGAGCGCTGCATCTGGGCGCGCCCTTCGAGCGCGGTCCGCTTGTCGGCGTACTCCTCGAAGTCGTCGCGGGCGTGCCGACGGGCGACGTCCCGCTCCTCCAGATAGGCCTCGTAGCCGCCGCCGTACAGCTTGATCTGCTGCTGGACGAGGTCGAGTTCGAGGACCTTGGTGACCGTGCGGGTGAGGAACTCGCGGTCGTGGCTGACGACGACCGTGCCCGCGCGCAGGCCGGAGACGAAGCGTTCGAGGCGCTCCAGGCCGTCCAGGTCGAGGTCGTTGGTCGGCTCGTCGAGCAGGAACACGTCGTAGCGGGAGAGGAGGAGGGAGGCGAGTCCGGCCCGGGCGGCCTGGCCGCCGGAGAGGGCGGTCATCGGGTGGTCCAGGCCGACGGCGAGTCCGAGCGAGTCGGCGACCTCCTCGGCCCGCTCGTCGAGGTCGGCTCCGCCAAGGTCGAGCCAGCGCTCCAGGCTGGTCGAGTACGCGTCGTCCGAGCCCGGCGCCCCGTCGACGAGCGCCTGCGTGGCCTCGTCCATCAGTCGCTGGGCCTCGGTGACGCCCGTGCGGCGCGCCAGGAAGTCCCGGACGGTCTCGCCGGTCCTGCGCTCCGGCTCCTGCGGAAGATGGCCGACGGTCGCGGCCGGCGGGGAGAGCCGCAGCTCGCCCTCCTCGGGTGTGAGCAGCCCGGCGAGCATCCGCAGCAGGGTGGACTTGCCCGCTCCGTTGGCACCGACGAGACCGATCACGTCGCCGGGCGCGACGACGAGGTCGAGCCCGGAGAAGAGCGAGCGGTCGCCGTGGCCGGCGGCGAGGTTCTTGGCGACGAGGGTGGCAGTCATCAGAGGGCGATCCTAATCGCCCGGCCACGCGCGACCGCCCTCGGTTTTCGTGCACGCTGACGCCCCGGCGCCGGTACGTGGTCGCCCCGGTCCCGGCGCGGCGACATCGAGGGCGCCCTCGCGCCGATGTCGGGGGCTCTCGGCGCGCGGATGTCGGGTTCCCCGCGCACGGCCGTCGGAGAATCCGGGCGCGCCCGGGGAGCTCAGCGCACCATCGCCTCCACCAGCACGCCTCCCGATGTCCGGGCCACGATGAACGACTCTCCCTTCGTGGCCTTGGCGTCCAGGGCGAGCCGGTGGCGGCCCGCTTCCAGGACGCCGTCGAAGACCTCGTACATGTGCGTGCGGTAGAGGCGGTCGAGGCGGTACGCGGTCAGCTGGACCCGGCAGGTGGAGGTGACCTCGACGCCCGCCTCGCCGTCGGCGGCGACCAGCCGGGTCAGACGACGCTGTTCCTGGGGGCTGCGGTCCAGGGCGTTCTCTATCTGGGCGACCAGGAGCGGGACGATCGGGGCCAGACCCTCGACGTACGCGACATCGACGCCCGCGTGCTCGAAGGACTGCCGTACGGCGGCACGTTCCTGCTCGGTGACCGCGCGGCCGAAGGCGACGGCCCCGTACGTGCGCAGTTCGTCGGCGGAGATGTCGGTGGCGTCCTGCGCGGTCTCGGCACCGATGCCGATGATGCGCAGGGCGGCGGCGAGTTTGGCCAGGACGGCGGCCCTGGCGCCGATGAGCAGGACCCTGCGTCGCTCGCCCGCGGTGCCGGTGAGCAGCGACCCCAGGGCGGCGCGGTACTCCTCGCCGTGGAAGAGGAACGGGCCGATGCCGTGATAGCCGTTCCGCTCCAGATCCGCGTGTTCGTCGGTCTGCCAGGCGAAGTCGCGCCATACGTAGTCGTCGCCGTGCCGTTCGATCGCGGCGGTCACGGCGCCGCACCCGAGGTCCTCGCACTCGGGGCAGCCGTAGATGACGTACCGGCCGCCCTCCAGCGGGGCGTCGGCTTCCAGGAGGAGACTGCGTACCTGTGCGGTGAAGATCGCGGGCGGTACGTCGGAGGCGAGGGGGGACACGGCGTCGAGGTCGGAGAGCTGGTACAGCAGCGGGCGGCCGTCGACGATGAAGTCGACGAAATCCCGGTGCGCTTGGTAGTCACCGTTGGCAAGGACTCCACCGGCACGCATCGCCGGTGCCAGGCCGAAGGTCGCGTACTCGGCAGACATGCTGTGAGTATCCCCAGAGTGAGCGCTGTCTGAGCACGGCATGACACATTCCGCTAACGTCCCCGCGTGACGAGGGATCGAAGCGGTGACGTGATAGTGGTCGGCAGCGGGGTCATAGGGCTGACGACGGCGGTCGTTCTGGCCGAGAGCGGTAGGCGGGTGCAGGTCTGGACGCGGGAGCCCGCCGAGGGAACCACCTCGGCGGTTGCGGGCGCACTGTGGTGGCCTTACAGCGTCGAGCCGCTGGAACTCGCCCGCGCGTGGGCCCTGGAGTCACTTTCCGTGTACGAGGAGTTGGCGGCGCGGCCCGACGAGACGGGCGTACGCATGGTCGAGGGCGTACTGGGTGGGGCACGGCTGGACGAGCAGGGGCCGTGGGCGGCCGCTCGGCTGCCGGGGCTCCGGGCGTCGACGCCCGAGGAGTACGCGGGAACCGGGCTGTGGGCCCGGCTGCCGTTGATCGACATGCCGGTGCAGTTGCGGTGGCTGCGCGAGCGGTTCCTGCGGGCGGGCGGGACGGTCGAGGTGCGTGCCGTGACGGATCTCGCCGAGGCGGGGGCGGCGGCGCCGGTGGTCGTCAACTGCACGGGGCTGGGCGCCCGGGATCTCGTACCCGATCCTGCAGTTCGGCCCGTGCGGGGGCAGCTTGTGATCGTGGAGAACCCCGGTGTGCGTAGCTGGCTCGTCTCGACGGATGCCGCCGCCGGGACGACCACCTATCTGTTTCCGCAGCCCGACCGGTTGGTGCTGGGTGGGACGACCGACGAGGACGAGTGGTCGCTGACGCCTGATCCGGCGGTGGCGGCGCGGATCGTGGAGCGGTGTGCGCGGTTTCGGCCCGCGGTGGCGCGGGCGCGGGTGTTGGGGCATCGGGTCGGGTTGCGGCCTGTGCGGGGTGTTGTGCGGCTTGAGCAGGAAGTTCGGGGTGGGGGTGGGGTGTTGGTGCACAACTATGGGCATGGTGGGGCGGGGGTGACTGTGGCTTGGGGGTGTGCGCGGGTGGCTGCCGGGCTTGCCTTCGGCTGAGTGCCCTGCGGGGCGCCCTTTGCAGGGCGCCCCGTGGTGAGGGGTTGTTTGTTGGCTGCGGGTTCGTTGTGGCTGGTCGCGCAGTTCCCCGCGCCCCTGAAAGACGAAAGCCTCGCCCTCGCCTCCCGGCCGACCTCGCCGAGCCTCAGCCCCAAGACCCAAGACCCCAGCCCTGAGCCGAACCTGACGCTCGGCCCGACTCGGACCGCGGCCCGCAGCCTGGCATGGCCCGGCGCTCAGCCGTGGTCGTGGCCCAGGGGGTCGCCCTCCGTTTCTGTGCCGGCACCTGGGCCGACCCTGATCTCGAATTCGCCGTCGTACTTCTTGTGGCCCTCGATCACGGCGAGCGAGACGGCCTCGGAGCCCATTTCGTGGCGCACGATGACGGGGTCCCTGCGCAGGTCGCGCATGAGGGAGATGCACATGCCGATCATCACGAGGACGAAGGGCGCGGCGGCCAGGATCGTGAGGTTCTGCAGGCCGGTGAGCGCGTTGCCCTCGGTGCCGACGAGCAGCATGATGGCGGCGACGGCTCCGGTGACCACGCCCCAGAACACCACGACGAAGCGGCCGGGTTCGAGGGCGCCCTTCTGGGAGAGCGTGCCCATCACGATGGACGCGGCGTCGGCGCCGGAGACGAAGAAGATGCCGACGAGGATCATCACGAGCAGGCTGGTCGCGGTCGCGATGGGGAACTCCTGGAGAACGCCGAAGAGTTGGCCCTCGGGGGTCGACTCGCCGCCGAGATCGCCGCCCTCCTTCAGCTTCATCGCCGTACCGCCGAAGATCGCGAACCAGACGAGACTTACGGTGCTGGGCACGAGGATGACGCCGCCGACGAACTGCCGGATGGTGCGGCCGCGGCTGATGCGGGCGATGAACATGCCGACGAAGGGCGTCCAGGAGATCCACCACGCCCAGTAGAAGACGGTCCAGCTGCCGAGCCAGTCCGCGACGCCCTCGCCGGTGCTGGCCTCGGTACGGCCGGCCAGCTGCGGCAGGTCACCGAGGTAGGAGAAGACCGAGGTGGGCAGCAGGTCGAGGACGATGACCGTCGGACCCGCGATGAACACGAAGACGGCGAGCACCAGGGCGAGCACCATGTTGATGTTGGACAGCCACTGGATGCCCTTCTCGATACCGGAGATGGCCGAGGCGACGAACGCCACCGTCAGGACGGCGATGATCACGACGAGCAGACCGTCGCTCACCTTGTCCATCCAGTCCAGCTCGGTGAATCCGGAGCCGATCTGGAGGGCGCCGAGGCCCAGGGAGGCCGCGGAGCCGAAGACGGTGGCGATGATCGCGAGGATGTCGATGGCCCGGCCGACGCTGCCGTTCGCGTGCTTCTCCCCGATGAGCGGGGTGAAGACGGCGCTGATCGTCTGGCGGCGGCGCTTGCGGAAGGTGCTGTAGGCGATGGCGAGGCCGACCACCGCGTAGATCGCCCAGGGGTGGAGCGTCCAGTGGAAGAGGGTGGTGGCCATCGCCGTCTGCATGCGTTCCGCGGAGTCCGCGGGGTCGGTTCCCGGTGGCGGGGTCGTGTAGTGGGAGAGCGGCTCGCTCACGCCGTAGAACATCAGGCCGATGCCCATACCGGCACTGAACATCATCGCGACCCAGGACACGGTCTTGAACTCGGGCTCCTCGCCCTCCGCGCCGAGGTGGATCCTGCCGTACCGGCTGACCGCGAGCCACAGTGCGAAGACCACGAAGCCCGAGGCAGCCAGCATGAAGCCCCAGCCGCCGTTGTGGATCAGGCCGCTGAGCATCTTGTCGGAGGCGCTCTTCAGGGAGTCGGTGCCGACCGATCCCCAGATCACGAAGGCCACGGTGATGGCGGCGGTGACACCGAACACCACCCAGTCGGTGTGCTGACCGGGGCCGCCGGGAATGTCCGATGGACCTTCCCGGCCTCCCCTCTTGTACAGGTCTTCAGTCATCTGCGGCACCTTCCCCTGTAAACCGTGGGTAAGCCATTTCCTCGCTATGCCCTACGACCTACCACAGGTGCTACAGATCTCACCCACCTCAGCAGTCGGTGTCGGGTTCCCCGACCGTGAGGCGGTACGGGGCACGCTCGTCGAGGAGCAGCGGGACGAGCGCGCGCAGGGACTGGCGCAGCGGGACGTGGGCGCCGTCCGCGTCCTGTCGCGCTCTCACGCCGTGCAGGGCGAGTTCGTCCTTTATGTCCGCGTACTGGTCGGCCGTCAGCCGGTAGGCGCAGGGCGGGTCCGCGATGATCTCGGACGGTTCGGCCGGGTCGTTGTCGGCGCCCCCGACGTAGACCGGGCCTGTATCCCGGTAACCGGCCAGCCGGGCCGCCGTCGTGGCCGCCTCGATCCGGGTGCGTCGTTCGCCCGCGAACTCGAACAGCCCGTCCAGCGCGGCCAGTTGGGAGTGGACGCGGCGCCGGTTGTTGAGTGCCTCGTCGGCCTTCTCGGCGTCCGTGAGGGGGTCGACGCGGCTCTCGATGAGCAGCCCGACGCCGTGCTTGACGCCGGACATGTTCCGCAGGATCCGCTCCTGTCCGTCGCCCGCGACCTGCCGGATCGGGTCACCGGTCACCGGGTCGGTCCAGATTCCGTACGTGCCGGTCGAGTACCCCTCAGCCTGGGCGGCCGGCCGCACGTATGTCCGCGACAAGGTCCGCCCCTCGTCGTGCACGGCCGCGTCGGTGTTGAGGTTGCGCGGCCAGAGGTCGAAGAGGTCCTTGTCGTAGTACGGGGGTGTGGCCCCGTACTCGTGCAGGTCGTAGATCACGTCGGGCTTGCGGTCGCGGACGACGGCGGCCATGGCGCGGCCCTCGGCCGTCTGGAGCGCGAGATGGTCGCGGTTGATGTCGATGCCGTCGCTGTTGCCGCGGGTGTCGGCGGCCCGGCCGTCCGGGTTGGCAGTGGGCACGACGAGCAGCGTGGTGCGGTCGAGGAACTTCCGCGTGGCGGAGTCCTTCGCGTACGCGAGGTCGCGGACCGTCGTGAGACAGGCCTCGCGCCCGGAGGGTTCGTCGCCGTGCTGGCTGCACACCAGCAGGACGGTGTTGGCCGCGTGGCTGTTGCCGATGCGTACGAGCCGGAGCGGGCGGTCCTGTTTGGTCGTGCCGATCCGGCTGATCGACACCCGGCTGCTCGACTTGTCGACGGCGGCGAGGAAGTCCCGCTCCTCGGGCTGGGTGGTCCAGCGTGCGCCGTCGGTCTGCTCGAATCCGGTACGGGGTGGGGGCGGGGCCGCATGGGCGGGCACTGTCAGCAGGGGCGAGGTGAGCACCGCCGCCGTCAGTGCGACGGCGGCGGTACGGCGGGGTGTCATCAGTGGGTGCCTCCGGGTACGCGGTGCGTGGCGCGCGGCTCGCCTATGCCGTCGAGGGTGGCGTCGGGGGTGACGTACGAGGATCCCGAGGTGGCACGCGCGAACGCCGCGGCCCCGCCGACGAGCGGCACGCTGGCCTTCGTGCGCGCGAGGTCGAGGGCGAGGGTCGGGGTGCTCGACGGCGGGTCGATGAGGCCCTCGTCGGTGCCGGCGACGATCAGCGCGAGGCGGTGTCCTGCCGGGACGACGTGGTCGCTCGCGTGCAGGTCGAGGGTGATGGTGTAGCGCTTGCCCGGGGTGAGGGGTTCGCCCTTGGCGTCGGATGCGTGGTTGCCGAGGTCGGCCCAACCGCGGCTGAACACCGTGTAGTCGACGTCCGCGGTCTTCGCCCGGGTCTCCTTGAAGCAGGAGCTGTCGCCGGTGGTGCTCGGGCCCCAGCAGGTGCGGTCGGTGAGCGTGGAGATGCCCTCGCCCGAGGCGGAGTAGTCACGGATCGTGTCCGGACCGAGGTCGACCAGGACCGCGGAGAGATGGGCGGTCGACGTGGTCGGGGTGGCGGTGACGGTCACCTTGGAGGAGCCGGACAGGCGGACGTCACGGGTGAGCGGCTTGGTGGTGAAGCCGGCCTTGGCGGACGTGGACTGGTCGATCTGGGCGGCCCAGTCGGTCTCGTCCTGCTGCGGGTCGTCGGTGAAGGTTTCGGTACCCGATCCGGTACGCAGTGAGAGGGTGCCGACGCCCGCCTGGGCGCCCTTGCCCGGGCGCAGGCTCACGGTGTCGGTGGCTCGCGGCGGCCAGACGTTCGAGGTGACCCACTGGTCGGGGGCGCGCTCGATGTCGGCCATCGGCTCGTCGTCGATGCCGTTGTCGTAGCCGAGGAGTTCGTGGTCGAACCAGCGGTGCAGGGTGTCGGCCCACTCGGCGCGGCGGAAGTCGAAGGGGTCGACGTGACCGGTCTGGGACAGCCAGATCTTGCGGTCGACACCGTTCTCGGCGAGGCCGTCCCACCACTGGCCGAAGTGCTTCGGGCGGACGTTGAGGTCCTGCATGCCGTGGATGACGAAGACGCTGGCGTCGACCTTGCGGACGTCCTTCACATAGTCGCGCTCGGTCCACAGCTTGGTCCAGTCGCCGGTGCGCGGGGCCCCGTCGACGAGTTTCTGCTGGACGGCGGCGCACCTGGCGCGGGCGTCGGGGCTCTCGACGTAGTCGGACAGCCACTCGGGGCCCGAGTCGTAGAGGGGGGCGCCCTTGGCGAAGTAGTAGTCGTACCAGGAGGAGATGGCGGCTATGGGGACGATCGTCTCCAGGCCCTCGACTCCGGTGGCGGCGACGCCGTTGGCGATCGTACCGTCGTAGCTCTTGCCGATCATGCCGGTCCTGCCGTTGGTCCAGCCGGCCTTGGCCTTCGTGGTCCCCGTGCGGGAGGTGTAGCCCTTGGCCCGGCCGTTCAGCCAGTCGACGACGGCCTTCGCGGACTGGACGTCGGAACGGCCGCCCACGTCGACGCAGCCGTCGGAGCGGTTGGTCCCGGCGAGGTCGACGCCGACGAACGCGTAGCCGCGCGGCACGAAGTAGTTGTCGTAGTAGAGCGGCATCTGGACGACGTCGCCGTTCGCGTCGTACGTCTTCTTCTGGCTCTCGTTGCCGCGCCCGCAGCAGGAGTAGTACGGGCTGGCATCCATGATCACGGGGATCTTGCGGCCCTGCTGGGCGGGTTCGCGCGGGCGGACGATGTCGACGGCGACGCGGTCGGTCTTCCCGTCGCTGTCGCCGTCCAGTCTGGTGTCCACCCAGACGGATTCGCGGATCGCGTTCTCGTACGAGTAGACGGGGGCGCTCTCCCGCGGCGCGCTGTGGGCGGCGACCGGGGTGAGGAGCGTGGCCATCAGGGCGGCTGTGGCCGCCGTCGCGAGCGATCTCCAGTTGGTGAAGCGCTTGTAGCGCGCAGGTGTCCGCATGCGCGGAAGGTACTCCGGTCAACTCCTGTGCAAAAGAGGGCCGATTGGGGTGCGTAGGGGTTCGGCCGAGGTGTGGCTTGAAAGGTGCGTGGGACGGGGTCGCTCATGTCGGCCGAATGGCGATCGTGTGACAGGAGCGGTCATGGACAGGGCTGGGCCCACAGGGACTGAATAGGCTCCGAACAGACTTCGTGCCCCTACGACTTGGAGCTTGACGTGCACCGCAGACTCATCGCCCCGGGCGCACTCGCGGCCTCCCTGCTGCTGGCGATCCCGGCATCGGCGGCCGACTACTCCCCCGGAGCGCCGGGCATCGGCGATCCCTACTACCCGGCCTACGGCAACGGCGGATACGACGTCTCCCACTACGACCTCCGGCTCCAATACCAGCCGGAGACGGACAAGTTGGAGGGCACGGCGACCCTCCTGGCGAGGACCACACAGGATCTCTCGCGCTTCAATCTGGACTTCCTGCTCGATGTGAGCGAGGTGCGGGTCAACGGCACGAAGGCCTCGTTCACCACCTCGGGCGAGCACGAGCTGGAGATCACGCCGAAGAACCCACTGCCCGAGGGCACGGCCGTCACGGTCGTGGTGCGCTACAGCGGGGTGCCGTCCTCGAAGAAGGCGTACGGGTTCACCAGTTGGCACCGCACCCCGGACGGCGGGGTCGGGGCGAACGAGCCCGAGGCGGCCTGGTGGTGGTTCCCCAGCAACGACCACCCGCTGGACAAGGCCACGTACGACGTGTCGGTCGCCGTGCCCGACGGCTCGCAGGCGATCTCCAACGGCACGCTCCAGTCGGTGAGTTCACGGGCCGGCTGGACGCGCTACAGCTGGCGTTCCAACAAGCCGCAGGCCACGTATCTCGCCACGCTCGCGGTCGGGAAGTTCGACCTCACGACCGGCACGTCGGAGAGCGGCATCCCGATCGTCAACGCCTACAGCAAGGATCTGGGCGACAACTACGGGGCGGCGCGCGCGAGCATCGAGCGGACCGGGGAGGTCGCGGACTGGCTGTCCGAGTATTTCGGCCCTTATCCGTTCAATGCGCTGGGCGGCTACGTGCCCAACACCGACACCGGGTACGCGCTGGAGACGCAGACCCGGCCCTTCTACAGCCCACGGCAGTTCGCGAGCGGGACGAACGTGTCCGTGGTCGTGCACGAACTGGCGCACCAGTGGTACGGCGACCATGTGTCCGTCACCGGGTGGAAGGACATCTGGATCAACGAGGGCTTCGCCCGGTACGCGCAGTGGCTGTGGTCGGAGCACGAGGGCGAGGGGACGGCACAGGAGATCGCGGACTACGTGTACGCGTCGCGGGCCTCCGACGATCCGTTCTGGACCGTCAAGCCCGGGGATCCCGGGCCGGAGAACCAGTTCCACATCGCCGTCTACGACCGTGGGGCGCTGGCGTTGCAGGCGCTGCGCAACGAGATCGGGGACGAGGCGTTCTTCGCCATTCTGAAGGGGTGGCCGAAGAAGTACTCGTACGGGAACGCGACCGTCGGTGACTTCGTGAAGTACGCGGAGGAGGTGTCGGGGCAGCCGCTCGCCTCGCTGTTCGACACGTGGCTGTACCAGGCGTCGAAGCCGGGGGCGCCGGCGGCTCGGGCTGCTTCGATCGCGCCTCGGGCTCAGGGCGAGCTGGTGCGGCCGAAGTCGTGGAAGAAGATCGCGGCGACGAACTCGGTTCACGAGCGGTAGCACTCCGTGGGGGGGGCGGGAAGGGGTGCGGGTGCGCTGGTGCGGGTGGCCTGGTGCGGGTTGTATTGGGCTGGTCGCGCCCCGCGGCGGAGCCGCAAATGTCAGAGCCCCGCGCCCCTTTCGGGGCCCGGGCCCCTTGGAGGGCTCACTCAGTCGCCGTGGTCGTACACCGTCACCTTGATGCCTTTTGCTATGAGTCGCTCGTTTATCAGTGGCTCCACTCGTGACCACTTTCCGCCCGCCAGTCCGCAGCCGATGCGGGGCATGTGGACGGATGCGCCCAGTTCGAGGGCCTTGTCGGCCAGTGGGGCGAGGGCCGTGTCGATCGCCTCGTAGCGGACGGGGACGCCCTTGCTGCCGGTCTTCGTGCCCCGCTGGCCGATCATGTTGGCCACCCACATGTATCGGTCGACCTTGACGAACTGGGTCGCGCCCAGGGCGAAGTCGTTGCCCGCGCGCTCGCGGTGCCAGCGGCGGTAGGCCGTCTCCGGCTCCGGCCAGCGGTCCGACAGGGCGAGGACGAAGCCCTTGCCCCAGCCCCCGATGTCGTTGCAGACATGGGCGATCAGTTTGACGCCCTTGCCCAGCGGGGTGGTGGCGTCGCCCCGGACGTACGTGATCTCCGACATGACGCCAACCGTACGGACCGCCACTGACAATCGGCCACGGCATTTCGGGGCCGTCGGCCGCCCCGGGAGCTTTCACAACGCAGGTGAGACAGCAATACTGTTGCACCGCACTCGTGAGGCAGATGTGGCACCCGAAGGAGCGGTCATGGCGACGGACATCGAGGAGCCGACGCTCACGGTCGATGAGCTGGCCGCGCGGGCGGGGGTCACGGTACGGACCGTGCGGTTCTACGGCACGAGGGGGCTGCTGCCGCCGCCCGTGATCGGGCCGCGCCGGGTGGGCCACTACGGCCAGGACCATCTGTCCCGGCTCGCCCTCATCGAGGAGCTGCAGCACCAGGGGATGACGCTCGCCGCGATCGAGCGCTATCTGCAGCAGTTGCCGGAGGGGCTCAGCGCCCATGACCTGGCCATCCACCGGGCCGTGGTGGCCTCCTGGGCGCCGGACTCGGCGGAGGAGGTGAGCCGCGCGGAGCTGGTGCGCCGGGCGGGGCGACCGCTTGGCGCGGAGGATCTGGACCGGCTCGTCGCGATGAGCGTCGTCAGGGAGGCGGCCGACCCGGGTACGTACCGCGTGGACCTAGGGCTGCTGCGGCTCGGCGTCCAGCTGCTCGACGTGCCGATCGCGCACGAGACGATCCTCGCCGCGCGCACGGTCCTGCTGAAGCACACGCGCGCCGCGGCCCACGAGCTGTCCCTGCTGTTCCGGGACGAGGTGTCCGAGCGCGAGTCCGTCGAGGCGATGAAGGACCTGTCCGCTCACATGCAACCGCTCGTGGTGCAGGCGTTGTTGACGACCTTTCAGCGGTCACTGAAGGAAGAGCTGCGGGAGTGGCTCACCGAGGAGTCCTGAACCGCCGCCCCCTTCGACGTCTCGCAGGTACGCCTTCGGCCCTCACAAGTACGCTGACCCGCCAGCCACGTTGAGCGTCTGGCCCGTCAGGAATCCGCTGCCCTTGTCGACGACGTACAACAGCGTGGAGACCAGGTCGGACGGCTCCTGGGTTCTGGGGACGGCCTGTTGGGCACGGACGTGCTCGAAGCCGCCGCCTGCGCCGACCGTGCGCTCGGCGGTCGTGGTGCGGACCATGCTCGGCGCGATCGCGTTGACCGTGATGTCGTACGGGCCGAGCGCCGAGGCGAGCGCCCGGGTGAAGCCGATCAGGCCTGCCTTCGAGGCGGTGTACGCCACCATCGTGGGCGGTGCGGTGAGGACGGCGGCGGAGGCGATGTTTACGATGCGCCCCCAGCCCGCCGCCTTCAGGTACGGCAGGACGGCCCGGGTCATCAGGAACGGCGCCTCCAGGTTGACGCGCATGACGCGCCGCCACTCCTCGGGGGTGGTGTCCTCGAAGGGCGACTCGGGGTACACGCCCGCGTTGTTGACCAGGACGTGCAGCGTGCCGAACTGCTCCAGCACTCGCTCCAGAGCCGCGTGGACCTGTGCCTCGTCGGTGACGTCGGCGATCAACTCCACGTAGTCCAGGATGCGTTCGGCCGTCCGGGTCTGCGGGACGAGGTCGAGTCCGGCGACTCGGTAGCCTCGTCCGGCGAGTGCGACGGCGAACTCCTGCCCGAGGCCCTGTGCCGCTCCGGTCACCAGCGCGGTCCGCGTCTCCATGCGGTGAGTGTGATGACCCGTCAGGCGACGGGCAAGGGGGCGTTTCCGGTCTTCGGAACGCGGTGGCCGTGTCCGGCGGCGGCTCCCTTCGGCCGGCGGTTCTCCACGTGGTCCCGGTCGCCGCCGGGCGCTGTTCCATTCGCTGGAACGGCCGTGTTGCCGGGCGCGCCCGGCGGCCCGACGCTGCGGGGCGACCCCCCAGCCGCCGGCGTTCGGGAGCCGTGTCCGATGACCGAGACCGACCGTGCCGTGGACGACGCCGAGCGCGCCCGCGAACAGGGCGGCGCCGGACGGTGGTTCAGGCTGTCGCCCGGTCACGGTCGATTGCCGGCGGGCCGCCTCGGGAACCGGCGGCGACGGCTGCCCGACGAACTCGGCGTCCTGGTCGTCCTCGCCCTGCTCGTCGCCGGCATCGGCATCCGGTACCCGGACTTCCTCGACAGCGACAACCTGCTCTCCACGGCGCACAACTCGGTCTACATCTCGCTGATGGCGTGCGGCATGGTCTTCGCGCTCGCCATGCGCGAGGTCGACCTGTCGGTGGGCGGCAGCTACGCGATGTGCCTGGTCGTCGGCGCCCTGCTCATACGGGAGGGTGTCGCGCCCTGGCTGGCGGTGCACACGGACGGCCCCACCGAGGTGCAGCTCTTCCAGAACCTCACGGCCCGCGCCAAGGACGGCATCGTCCTGGAGAACCTCGACCCGCCGATCTTCACCCGACCCGCCGCGCGCGCCGTCGACCAGGGCATCCCGATCGTGGCCCTGGACACCTCCCCCACCGACGGCAGCAAGGTGACCTTCTACGTGGGCAACGACAACTACGCGCTGGGCGAGTTGATGGCCAAGGAGACGCTGAAGCGGCTCGGCGACGACCCGAAGGGGGAGATCGTCGTCGGGGTGCCCAACCCGGGGACACCGGTGCTCGACAACCGGGCCAAGGGCATCGCCGACACGTTCAGGAAGGAGGCTCCGGGCGTGAAGGTGCTCGGCCCCTTCCAGACGTACAGCGACCCCGGGCAGAACCACAGCTCCTGGTCGTCGCAGGTGGGCGCGCACCCCAAGGCCCTGGCCTTCCTGGGGGTCGGTGACGCCGACAGCTACAACCTTGCGAAGATCAAGAAGGAGAAGAGCGGCAAGTGGCTGACGGCGGGCTTCGACGTCGAACCGAAGACACTCGACGCGGTCAAGGACGGCTCGAACTTCGTCGCCATCGACCCGCAGCACTTCCTCAAGGGCTACCTCTCGACGGCGATGCTCATCGAGTCGGTGCGCGACAACGACGGCAAGCTGCCCGACGGCTGGTTCCTGTCCCCCGGCGGGGTCGTCGACTCCTCCAACATCGACGAGATCATCACGCGGCAGAAGTCCCCGAAGGCCGCGTACGACTGGTACAAGCCGGTGATCGACAAGCTGCTCGGTGACCAGAAGGCGCAGCTCAAGCCGCTGAAGGACGCGCGCTGAGATGACGTACGGCGACATGCTGGCCGTGCAGGGCCTGGTCAAGTCGTACGGCGGGGTCAGGGCTCTGGACGGAGCGGGCATCAGACTGCGCGGCGGGGAGGTCCATGCGCTGGTCGGTGAGAACGGGGCGGGCAAGTCGACGCTCGTGCGGATCCTGTCGGGCACGCTGCGGCCGGACGACGGGTCTGTGCGGCTCGCGCCGGAGGCGCGGTCGGGCGGAATCGCCGTCGTCTCCCAGGAGTTGAGCCTCTTCCCTGACCTGTCGGTACGGGAGAACCTCTTCCCCCACCGTCCCCCGCGGCGCTTCGGGCTGCTCGACCGGAGTGCGATGGACCGGGCCGCGCGCCCCGTGCTCGCCGAGCTGGGACCCGACGTCGAGCCCCGCACCCTGGTCGGTGAACTTCCGCTCGCCGACAAACAGTTGACGGAGATCGCGCGGGCGCTGCTGCGCCGGCCGCGAGTCCTGGTGCTCGACGAGCCGACGTCCGCATTACCTGCCGCCGCCGTGGACCGCCTCGAACAGGTTCTGCGGACGCTCACCGGGCGCGGCAGAGCGGCGGGCGTTGAGCAGGCCGATGAGTCCGTTGGCGAGGCCCGCCGCGATGTGGAGGCTGACGAAGGCGGGGCGGCCGGTGGCGCGGGCGTAGCCGTCGGCCATGGAGACGACCGCGCCCTCGTGGACGCCGAGGACGTACTCGGGTGCCTCTTCGGTGTCCACCAGGGCTGCCAGGAAAGGCAGTTCGGTGGTGCCGGGGTTGCCGAAGACGCGGTCCACGCCCTCGCCTCGCAGGATGTCGAGCAGGGCGTGGGCGGGGCAGCGGCCCATCATTGGCTCCTCGCGAGGACGGGGACCTGAGTTCGCCGGTCAGCGTCGGGGCCCCCGGGGCCGGGGGCAAGGGGGGCGTGTCGCTCAGCGGTACGACTGGCTTAGACGTCATCTCATTTGGCTGGGTAAGCTGCCGGTCGTGACGAGGATCGTTGAGCGGCTGGTGCCGGACGAGTTGTGGGAGCTGTTCCAGCGGGTGGTGCCCGACGCGCCGTCGCGGCCCCAGGGCGGTGGCCGGCGTAGGCACGGCGACCGCGAAGTGCTGGCCGCAATCGTCTTCGTGGCGACCTCGGGCTGCACGTGGCAGCAGGTGCCGACCGCGTCGTTCGGGCCGTCCGGCGCGACAGCTCACCGACGATTCACCGAGTGGACCAAGGCCCGCGTGTGGCCCAAACTCCACCGCCTGGTCCTCGACGAACTCGGATCCTGCGGCGAGCTGGACTGGTCCCGGTGCGCGATCGACTCGGTCAACATGCGGGCCCTGAAAAAGGGGGAACTGACAGGCCCGAATCCTGTAGACCGGGGCAAGTACGGGTCAAAGATCCACTTGATCACGGAGCGGACCGGACTGCCCCTGTCCATCGGTATTTCGGGCGCCAACACGCACGACAGCCAGGCACTGATCCCACTGGTGAAAGGCATACCGCCGATCCGCTCCCGCCGAGGACGCCGACGGCGCAGGCCCCACAAACTCCACGCCGACAAGGGCTACGACTACAACCACCTGCGGCGTTGGTTAACCAGCCGGGGCATCCGGCACCGCATCGCCCGCAGGGGCATCGAGACCTCGCAGCGACTCGGCCGTCACCGTTGGACCATCGAACGCACCATGTCCTGGCTCGCCGGATGCCGACGTCTGCACCGTCGCTACGAGCGCAAAGCCGACCACTTCCTCGCCTTCACCAGCATCGCCTGCACCTTGATCTGCTACCGCAGACTCACCAAATGAGATGACTTCTTAGGCGCCGGTTTTTTTCGCCCCCGCCGCCCCTACCCATTCCCGTCACTTGCTCAGGGGCTCCGCCCCCGAACCCCCGCCAAAAGATTGCGCAGTTCCCCGCGCCCCCAAAAGGGGCGCGGGGAACTGCGCGACCAGCCACACCCAACCCGCACCCGACAACACACCCCACGGGGCCTGGGGCGGAGCCCCAGGGGACGGGAATGGGTAGGGGCGGCGGGGGCGAAAGAACCCCCGGCGGCAAACCCTCACACGTCCCCGAACCGCTCCCCCTTCTCCGCCTTCTCCACGAGCAGCGCGGGAGGCGTGAACCGCTCCCCGTACCGCTCGGCGAGCTCACGCGCGCGGGCCACGAAGCCCGGCAGCCCGCCCTCGTATCCGTTGATGTACTGCAGGACGCCGCCCGTCCAGCCGGGGAAGCCGATCCCGAAGATCGAGCCGATGTTGGCGTCGGCGACGGATGTCAGGACGCCCTCCTCCAGGAGCCGGACGGTGTCCAGCGCCTCGGAGAACAGCATGCGCTCCTGCATGTCCCGGAAGGGAATCTCGGCTCCCGCGCGCGTGAAGTGCTCGCGCAGTCCGGGCCACAGCCCGGCCCGCTTGCCGTCGTCCCCGTACTCGTAGAAGCCCGCGCCGCCGCTGCGTCCGGGCCGGCCGAACTCGTCGACCATGCGGTCGATGACCGTGTCCGCGGGGTGTTCCGTCCAGGTGCCGCCGGCCTCCTCGACGGCCCGCTTCGACTCGGCGCGGATCTTGCGCGGCAGGGTGAGGGTCAGCTCGTCCATCAGGGAGAGGACCTTGGCGGGGTAGCCGGCCTGAGCGGCGGCCTGCTCGACGGAGGCGGGCTCGATGCCCTCCCCGACCATCGCCACGCCCTCGTTGATGAAGTGCCCGATCACGCGGGAGGTGAAGAAGCCCCGCGAGTCGTTGACGACGATCGGGGTCTTCCTGATCTGTCGCACGAGGTCGAAGGCGCGGGCGAGTGCCTCGTCGCCGGTGCGTTCGCCCCTGATGATCTCGACGAGCGGCATCTTGTCGACGGGCGAGAAGAAGTGCAGTCCGACGAAGTCGACCTGTCGCTCGACGCCTTCGGCGAGCGCGGTGATCGGCAGGGTCGAGGTGTTGGAGCAGAGCAGCGCGTCCGGTTCGACGATGTGCTGGATCTCCTGGAACACCTTGTGCTTGAGCGCGGAGTCCTCGAAGACGGCCTCGATGACGGCGTCGCAGCCCTCCACGTCCTGAGGGTCGGCGGTCGGGGTGATGCGGGCGAGCAGCGCGTCCGCCTTCTCCTGGGTCGTACGGCCCCTGGAGACGGCCTTGGCGCAGAGCTTCTCGGAGTAGCCCTTGCCCTTCGCCGCCGCCTCGGCCGACAGGTCCTTGAGGACGACGTCGATGCCCGCGCGGGCGCAGGAGTACGCGATGCCCGCGCCCATCATCCCGGCGCCCAGGACCGCGACCTTGCGGACCGGGCGGGGCTCGATGCCCTTGGGCCGGTTGGCTCCGGAGTTGACGGCCTGGAGGTCGAAGAAGAAGGCCTGGATCATGTTCTTGGAGGTCTGGCCCGCGGCCAGCTCCACGAAGTAGCGCGCCTCGATGACCTGCGCGGTCTCGAAGTCGACCTGCGAGCCCTCGACGGCGGCCGCGAGGATGTTGCGCGGGGCCGGGTAGGGCGCGCCGTTCGTCTGCTTGCGCAGGTTGGCCGGGAAGGCGGGCAGGTTGGCCGCGAACTTCGGGTTGGACGGGGTGCCGCCCGGGATGCGGTAGCCGGGCTTGTCCCAGGGCTGGCGCGACTCGGGGTTGGCGTCGATGAAGGCGCGGGCCTTGGCGAGCATCTCCTCGTGGGTGGCCGCCACTTCGTGGACGAGGCCGTTCTCCAGAGCGCGCTGCGGGCTGTACTGGGTGCCCTGGAGGAGCACCTTCAGGAGCGCGTCGGCGATGCCCAGGAGGCGTACGGTCCTGACGACACCGCCGCCTCCGGGGAGCAGGCCGAGTGTGACCTCGGGGCAGCCGATCTTGGAGCCGGGCGCGTCGAGGGCGACGCGGTGGTGGCAGGCCAGCGCGATCTCGAAGCCGCCGCCCAGGGCCGCGCCGTTCATGGCGGCGACGACGGGCTTGCCGAGCGTCTCGATGCGGCGGAGGTCGCGCTTGATGGCGAGGCCGCCGTCGAGGAGCTGCTGGGCGGTCTCGGGGGTGACCCGGATGAGGTCGCGCAGGTCGCCGCCCGCGAAGAAGGTCTTCTTGGCGGAGGTGAAGACGATGCCGCGGATGGAGTCGGGGTCGGTTTGGACCGCCGTCTCCAGACGGTCGGTGATCGCGGCGAGCGAGTCGCGGAACGCCTGGTTCATGGTGTTCGCGGACTGGTCGGGATCGTCGAGGACCAGGGTGACGACGCCGGTCTCGTCCTGTTCCCAGCGGATGGTGGTGCTCTCGGTCATGAGGGGGTTCTCCGTAGAAGTCCGTTGGTCCACTGGGGAGTCAGATGCGCTCGACGATCGTGGCGATGCCCATGCCGCCGCCGACGCAGAGCGTGGCGAGGCCGAACCGCTTGTCCTGGCGCTCCAGTTCGTCGACGAGCGTGCCGAGGATCATCGCGCCGGTGGCACCGAGCGGGTGGCCGAGGGCGATCGCGCCGCCGTTGACGTTGACCTTGTCCAGGGACAGGCCCATGTCCTTCACGAAGCGCAGGACGACGGCGGCGAAGGCCTCGTTGATCTCGACGAGGTCGATGTCGTCGATGGTCAGTCCGGCCTTGGCGAGCGCCTTGCGGGTGGCGGGCGCGGGCCCGGTCAGCATGATGGTCGGCTCGGAGCCCGAGACGGCCGCGGAGACGATCCGCGCGCGCGGCGTGATCCCGTACCGCTCGCCGACCTCCTTCGAGCCGACGGCGACCAGCGAGGCGCCGTCCACGATGCCGGAGGAGTTGCCGGCGTGGTGGACGTGGTCGATCTTCTCCACCCAGTGGTACTTCTGCAGCGCCACGGCGTCGAAGCCGCCCAGATCGCCGATGTCCGCGAACGACGCCTTGAGCTTGGCCAGCGAGTCGGCGGTGGTGCCCGGGCGCAGGTGCTCGTCGTGGTCGAGGACGACGAGTCCGTTGCGGTCCTTCACGGGGACGACGGACTTCTCGAAACGGCCGTCCTTCCAGGCCGCGGCGGCGCGCTCCTGGGACAGCGCCGCATACTCGTCGACGTCGCGGCGCGAGAAGCCCTCGATGGTGGCGATGAGATCGGCGCCGATGCCCTGCGGTACGAAGTTGGTGGCGATGTTGGTCATCGGGTCGGCGAACCAGGCGCCGCCGTCGGAGGCCATCGGCACCCGGGACATCGACTCGACGCCGCCCGCGAGGACGAGGTCCTCCCAGCCCGAACGGACCTTCATCGCGGCGAGGTTGACGGCTTCCAGGCCCGACGCACAGAAGCGGTTCTCCTGGACTCCGGCCACCGTGTCGGGCAGTCCGGCGGCGATGGCGGAGATCCGGGCGATGTCGGAGCCCTGGTCGCCAACGGGTCCGACGACACCGAGCACGATGTCGTCGATGGCGGCCGGGTCGAGCCCCGGGAAGCGGGCCCTGATCTCGTGGATGAGTCCGACGACCAGGTCTACGGGCTTGGTGCCGTGCAGGGCGCCGTTCGCCTTGCCACGGCCGCGCGGGGTGCGGATCGCGTCGTACACGTACGCTTCGGTGGTCACGCGTGAGCCTTTCAAGGAGAGCCCGGAAGGGCCGGGAGGGTCAGGCGAGGAGGGAGCGGCCGATGATCTCCTTCATGATCTCGGTCGTCCCGCCGTAGATGGTCTGGATGCGGCCGTCGGTGAAGGCCCTGGCGACGCGGTACTCGGTCATGTAGCCGTAGCCTCCGTGCAGTTGGAGACAGCGGTCCGCGACGCGCTTCTGTAGTTCGGTGGCCCACCACTTGGCCATCGAGGCGTGTACGGCGTCGAGTTCCCCGTTCGAGTGATCGACGATGCAGCGGTCGAGGAACGTCCGGGTGACGGCGCACTCGGTGGCCATCTCGGCTATCTCGAAGCGGATGTGCTGGAGCCGGGACAGCGGCCACCCGAAGGCCTCGCGCTCCTTGACGTACTCCGTGGTGATCTCCAGCAGGTACTCGGCGGCGGCGATCCCGGCGACCGCGATGTTCAGCCGCTCCTGAGCGAGGTTCGTCATCAGGTGCACGAAGGCGCCATTGAGCTCCCCGAGGAGGTTCTCCTTGGGGACGCGTACGTCGTGGAAGAACAACTCGGCGGTGTCCTGGGCCTTCTGCCCGATCTTGTCGAGGTTGCGGCCGCGCTCGAAGCCCTCCATGCCGCGCTCGACGACCAGCAGCGAGAGGCCCTTCGCACCTCCCTCGGGGGTCGACTTCGCGACGACGACCACCAGGTCGGCCAGGATCCCGTTCGAGATGAAGGTCTTGGAGCCGTTGAGCAGCCAGTGGTCACCGCGGTCCTCGGCGCGTGTCGTGATGCCCTGGAGGTCCGACCCGGCGCCGGGCTCGGTCATCGCGATGGCGGTGATCAGTGAGCCGTCGCAGAAGCCAGGCAGCCAGCGCCGCTTCTGCTCCTCGGTGGCGAGGCCCGTCAGATACGGCCCGATGATGTCGTTGTGCAGCCCGAGCGCGAGCCCGGCGGCCCCCGCGCGCGTGAACTCCTCGGCGAGTACCGCGCTGTAGCGGAAGTCGGCGTTGCCCCCGCCCCCGTACTCCTCCGGGACGGCGAGCCCGAGCAGCCCCTGCCTTCCGGCGGCCAGCCAGGCGTCCCGCGAGACGATGCCGTCCTTCTCCCACTGCTCGTAGTGCGGCAGCACCTCCTTGGCGAGGAAGGTCCGGACGGTCTCGCGGAACGCCTCGTGCTCGGGCGCGAAGATATGCCGCTTCATTCGGCGCTGCCCTTCGGTTCGCTGTTGCCCGCCGGCTCGGCGCTGCCCTTCAGGAGGTCCGGTACGTCCCAGTCGCGGGCCACGTCCGCGGTGTCCGCGCCCGGCAGCGCGGGCCCGCTGAGGACGGCGGTGGGGGTGGTGGAGAAGCGGGGTGCGGGCGCGGGCTGGGTGATGCCTCCGTGCTCGGTGAACGTGCCGCGGGCGGCGAGATGCGGATGGTGCGGGGCCTCCCGCAGCGACAGCACCGGCGCCACGCAGGCGTCTGAGCCCTCGAAGACCGCGGTCCACTCGTCCCTCGTACGGGTCCTGAAGCGGGCCGCGACCGCCTCGCGGAGGTCGCCCCAGCGGGACAGGTCCTTGCGCGCCGAGACGTACTCCCCCAGGCCGAGCAGCCGCACGAACTCCTCGTAGAACTGGCCCTCCAGCGCACCCACCGCCATGTACTGGCCGTCGGCCGTCTCGTACGTCCCGTAGTACGGGCAGCCGCCGTCGAGGAGGTTGGCGCCCCGCCGGTCCTGCCAGCCGCCGGCGGCGAGCATGCCGTGGATCATCGAGGCGAGGTGGGCCGTGCCGTCCACGATCGCCGCGTCCACGACCTGTCCCGCGCCGGTCGCGCGCGCGTGGTGGAGGGCGGCGAGGACGCCGACGACCAGGTAGAGCGAGCCGCCCGCGTAGTCCCCGACGAGGTTCGCGGGGACGGCCGGGGGCTCGCCCGGAGCGCCGATCATTCCGAGGGTGCCGGTCAGCGCGATGTACGCGATGTCGTGGCCCGCGCGCGGGGCGAGCGGGCCCTCCTGGCCCCAGCCGGTCATCCGTCCGTAGACGAGCTTCGGATTGCGGGCGTGACAGGCCCCGGGGCCGACTCCGAGGCGCTCGGCGACGCCCGGACGGTAGCCCTCGATGAGGACGTCGGCGCGGTCGACCAGGTCGAGGACGCGGTCCGCGCCGTCGGGTGCCTTCAGGTCGACGATCACCGAGCGCTTGTTGCGGTTGGTGATGTCGTAGGCGGGCTTGATCGCGAGTCCCCCGCCGTTCGGCCGGTCCACGCGCACGACGTCCGCGCCCAGGTCGGCCAGGAGCATGGCGGCGAACGGGCCGGGCCCGATGCCCGCCAGCTCGACCACGCGCACCCCGGCGAGCGGGCCCTGCCCTGCCGTTCCTGCCGCTGCCATCAAGCCCCCAGCACTGTGACACACCTGATGTAACATCAGCGATGTTAAGAACGCGTTCCACTCCGCACAAGCCCTGGCGAGCAAGCGCTTAGTAGATTCTGGAAGCCAACCAGGAGCTTCAGCGCGCGTCCAGCTCCGCTATGAGCCTCTTCGGGGCGATGGTGCGGTAGCTCTCCTCGACCCAGTCGCACAGCAGCTCCGCGGCCGGGGCGCCCTTCTCCTCCAGCGGGACCCTCACCCAGCCGGCCTTGCCCAGGCCGTATCCCGCGGGCTCCGCGCCCGGTGAGGACAGCGCGTGGGCATGCGCAACCTCGTCCTTGAGCTTCACGGTGACGCCCAGCGGATAGCTGCCGTCGGCGACACCGAGGAACACGAACACCTTCTTGTTGACCTTCGCGACGCTCTCGCCCCAGGGGAACTCCTCGGCCGCGCCCGGCAGTCCGAGGGCGAACTCTCGTACTTTCTCCCACTTCTTCAGGGCGGTCTTCGTCGGGGCCACGGCTGCCTCCGGTCCTTTTCGGCCCCTCGCACGGGGTCCTGGTTCGGCTCCTCGTACCTCACGCTAGCCTCAGCCACCGACAACGGCGCGGGCTGGACGGCTGAGAGGTGCCATGAGCAGGCAGGACAGGACGGAGCGCGCGTACGACATCGTGCTCTTCGGGGCCACGGGGTTCGTCGGAGTTCTCACGGCGGAGTATCTCGCCGCGCACGCTCCGAAAGGGCTGCGGTGGGCGATCGCGGCGCGCGACACCACGAAGCTGGAACGGCTGAGGGAGCGCCTGGCAGCGATCGACCCGGCCTGCGCGGAGCTGCCGCTGCTGCGGGCCGATGTCGCCGATCCGGCGTCCGTGCGGGAACTCGCGGAGCACGCGCGCGTGGTGGCCACGACCGTCGGGCCCTACCTCACGTACGGCGAGGACCTGGTCGCCGCCTGCGCGGAGGCAGGCACCGACTACCTGGACCTGTGCGGAGAGGCCGAGTTCGTGGACCTCATGTACGTGCGGCACGACGCACGCGCGCGTGAGACCGGCGCTCGGCTGGTGCACGCCGCCGGCTTCGACTCGATCCCGCACGACCTGGGCGCCTACTTCACCGTGCGTCAGCTGCCCGAAGGGGTGCCGCTGACGGTGGACGGTTTCGTACGCGCCGGGGGCATGTTCTCGGGCGGCACCTTCGCCTCCGCCCTCAACCAGATGTCGCGCGGGCGGCACATGCTCGCCGCGGCGCGGGACCGCAAGCGGCACGAGCCCCGGCTGGTGGGACGGCGGGCTTACGCGCCGCCGAGCGCTCCGCGGTACGCCAAGGAGGTCGGGGCGTGGGCGTTGCCCCTGCCGACCATCGACGCGCAGATCGTGCAGCGGTCCGCGCGGGCGCTGGAGCGGTACGGGCCCGATTTCCGTTACCGGCACTACGCGGCCGTCGAGACACTGCCGTTCGCGTTGGGCGGGGCGGCGGGGGCCGGGGCGGTCATCGCGGCGGCGCAGGTGCCGCCAGTGCGGCGGTGGCTCTCCGACCGGCTCAAGCCCGGTGACGGGCCCAGCGAGGAGAAGCGGGCGTCGAGTTGGTTCTCGGTGCGGTTCGTCGGTGAAGGGGGTGGGCGGCGGGTGTTCACCGAGGTCTCTGGTGGGGATCCCGGGTACGGGGACACGGCGAAGATGCTGGCCGAGTCCGCGTTGTGTCTTGCGTTCGACGAGCTTCCCTCGGTGTCTGGGCAGGTGACGACTGCTGTTGCCATGGGGGAATCGCTGATTGAGCGGCTGCGGGGAGCTGGGATCAGTTTTCGGGTGGCTGCCGATCGCTCCGCGGGAAGTGCCGGATGACTGGTGCGGGTTCGTTGTGGCTGGTCGCGCAGTTCCCCGCGCCCCTTACGGGGCGCGCTGCCCTCAGACCCTTCTCATGACAAAGGAGCATCCTTGAGTCGCGAGATCGACGTGCTCGTTCTCGGCGGTGCCGGGGTCGACACCATCGTCTACGTACCCGAGTTGCCGTTGCCCTTCGCCGACAGCCACATGGTGCCCGCGATCGAGACGCGGGCCGGGCAGACCGGGGACTTCGTGGCGCTCGGGGTGCATGCGCTCGGGCTGCGGACGCACCATCTCGACATGGTCGGTGAGGATCACGCGGGTGATCTCGTCCGGGCGTTGCACCGCGACCAGGGTGTCGCGTTCACGGAGGTTCCGCAGCCGGCCGGTACCAAGCGTGCGGTGAACCTCGTCGGGCCGGACGGGCGGCGGCTCTCGCTGTACGACAGTACGCGCGCGCGGGAGGAGGATCGGCTGCCCCCGGAGACCGTACGGGCCCTCGCCGCGACGAGCCGGCACGCCCATGTCTCCATCACGCACCCCTGCGCGTACGCCCTCCCGCTGCTGCGCGAGGCGGGGGTGAGCATCTCGACCGACCTGCACAACTGGGACGGTAGGCAGGCGTATCACGAGGCGTTCGCGTATGAGGCCGACGTCGTGTTCCTGTCGGCGGCCGAGCTGGCGGACCCGGAACAGACCATGCGGCGGATCGCCGAGAGGGGCCGGGCCGAGGTGGTCGTCGCCACCGCCGGGGCCGAGGGCGCGTACCAGTTGCTGGACGGTGAGCTGACCCGCATCCCGGCCGTCACGCCGACCACGCCGGTCGTGGACTCGAACGGGGCCGGGGACGCCTTCGCGGCGGGCTATCTGTTCGGCCGGCTGAGCGGCGAACCGCCCGAGCGGTGCGGGCTCTTCGGCGCGATCGCCGGGGCCTACGCGTGCACGGTGCCGGCCACGGGGGCCGACGTCATCGGCCGCGAGGAACTGCTCAGAGCGGCCACCCCATGACCGTGTAGATCATCCCGGCTATCCAGGCGACTCCGGCGAGGACGGCGAGGAGCAGTCCGGCCATCACGGCCCGCTCGACGGGCTGGGTGGGGCTGGTGGCGGGCTTCGGGGCGCGGTGTGTCGTCATGTGGCACAGCCTGCCGATCATGGCGGGGGCCCGGCATCCGTACAGATACTCAGAACCGGTACTCAGAAGGCGTACTCAGAAGCCGGTGCCGAGTACTCGTGCTCAGGGAGCCGTCTCAGGAGGCCGTCGCCTTCAGTGCCCGTCGGCACAGGGCGTCCGCGTGCCTGGTCGTCTCCGGTTGGCGGAAGCGCGGCGCGAGGTGGAGGGTGTGGGCGCAGGCGGTGTCGAGGGTCACCCGGTGGCCGACGGAGACGAACACCGGCTTGACGCCCGCCTGGGTGCGCAGTGCCCGGCCGACCTCCTCCTCGCCCGCGAGCAGCGGGGAGGCCGATCCGCGCGGGGCGCCCGGCTCCTCGTACGTGAAGGTGAACGGGTTCTTGGCGACCCCGATCGTCGGCAGGCCGGTGAGGACGCCCAGGTGGCTGGCCAGGCCGAAGCGGCGGGGGTGGGCGAGGCCGTAGCCGTCGCAGACGACCAGGCCCGGTGCGCACGGCAGTGCTTCGAGTGCTGCCAGGACGGCCGGGATCTCCCGGAAGGCCAGCAGCCCGGGGACGTAAGGGAACGGCACCTGCCCCACGACCGTGGACTCGGCGACCACATCGAGCGTCGACGCGTCGAGCACGACGGCCGCGGCCACGACGACATCGCGCTCGTCGTCGTACGCCACGTCGACCCCGGTCACCCGGCCGGTCCCCGGCGGCGGACCGGGCTCGTCGAGGACCACCCGCCCCCGCAACTCGTCCTGTACGGCCCGGGCCTGGTCCTCGGTGGCGGGCCAGCCCGCGGGGATGCGTACGGTCGTCGTCATGATGTGACGAGCGTACGACCCCGCGGCCCACGGTCACTTGCCGCGCCCGTTCGCCCGGGGGATCCCGGTCAGCGCTCCAGGCGGGCCACCCGGCCCTTCTCGCCGGAGGCCCAGCAGGCCCGGTCGGGGGTGCAGTCCACGGTGTCGTACGAACCGGTGTCCAGGGTGCGCCAGGTGCGGCCGCCGTCCGTGGTGAGGTCGGTGCCGGTGGGGCCGACCGCGAGGGCGGATGTCCGGCTGTGCGGGAGCCAGGTGACGCCCGAGCGGTAGGCGGGCGGCGGTGTGCCGGCCGTCGTCCAGGTGCGGCCGCCGTCGCGGCTGGTCGCGGCCGCCTGTGGGGAGGCCTGGTCGGCGCGGTAGTCGCCGCCGACCGCGATGCCGTGCGTCCGGTCGCGGAAGGCGACGGCGAAGACTCCTCGCGCCGGGTCGCCCGCCGGGATCGGGGTGTCGGTGGCCGTCCAGGTCAGGCCCCGGTCGGAGGAGTGCAGCACGCGCCCGCGCGGCGCGCCGCCGGTGGCCAGCCACACGTCCCGCGGCCCCGAGCTGACCAGGCACTGCCCGCTGGCCGCGAAGCCCGCCTCGCCCGTCTGGGCGGCGGGCATGCCGGCGCTCGGCAGCACCTTCCAGGAGCGGCCGCCGTCGCGGGTCGACAGGATGCGGAACTTGCCGTCCACCGGGTCGCTCATGGCCAGGCCGTGGCGGCTGTCGAAGAAGGTGATGCAGTCGTAGAAGGCCTTGGCGTCGGTGTTGCGGAACGACTCGGTCCAGGTCGCCCCGCCGTCCTCGGTCCGGAAGACCCGGGACGCCTCGCCCTCGCCGATGGCCAGCACCACGGCACGCCGGCTGTCGAAGGCCTCGATGTCCCGGAACTCCAACTCGGCCGCGCCTGGCGGCGATACGTTCCGCCAGTTCTTGCCGCCGTCGGCGGTGCGCAGCACGGTGCCCTTGGACCCGGCCAGCCAGGCGGTGTTGCGGCTGACGGCGGAGAGCCCGCGGAAGCGGACGTCCGTGCCGCTGTCCTTCAGCTCCCAGTGCGGCGCCTTCCCGCCACTGGACCCGCCGACCGAACCGAGGCCCGCTGTCCGGCCCGATCCCTGGTCCGGTCCGTGCGCCTGCGCGGGTGCCGTGAGCGTGGCGGCGAGCGCGAGTCCACACACTCCCGCGGTCACCAGCCGCCCCGTGGATCCCGTACGCCCTGTGAATCCCGTAAGTCTCGTGCGTCGCGTCTTCCCCAAGCCCCTCATGGCGGGCGAAGCTAGCTCACTCCCCCAGTGGCGTCCAGATGCCCCGGAAGGCATCGGCGGTCACTTCAGGAATCTTTGATCACTTCCGTGATTGAAGGCGGTGACGGAGGTCACTCGAATTTCATGCACTTTGGTGAGCACGGATTGGCCGCTTCGAGCGTCTCTACAAGTGCCCGGCTCATCCGTCCACCGTTCGTCCAGCCGTCACAAGGGAGCAAGGCGTTGTCCACCGTCATCGAGCAGCCCGTAGAGGCCCGTCTCGTCGCCGCGGCTCCGCGGATGCCGAGCATTCCCGCAACCCTCCGCTACGACCCGCACGACCCCTTCGCCGTCCGCATGTCCTTCCCGGCCCCGGCCACGCTGGAAGGTGTGGACGTGATCTGGACCTTCGCCCGCGAGCTGCTCGCCTCGGGCCTGGAGGAGCCGGTGGGACACGGAGACGTCCGTGTGCGGCCGTACGGGTACGACCGCATCGTCCTGGAGTTCCACGCCCCGGAGGGCACCGCCGTGGTCCACGTCCGCACGGGCGAGCTGCGGCGCTTCCTGGAGAGTACGACCCAGGTCGTGCCCTTCGGTCTGGAGCATCTGCACCAGGACCTGGACCAGCAGCTGGCCGAACTCCTGCGGGACGCCTGCTGACCCTTTCCGGAGAGGTCAGCGCCCCTTCCCCAGCAGGGTGTTGAGCTCGCCGTAGTCGAGTCCGCCGGCCAGCGACTCGTACGTTCCCGTGTCGAGCAGCTCCCGCGCGGCACGGCGGACCAGTGCGTGTGCGGCCTGCGCGATGCCCGAGCCGACGCTGATCCGGGCGACGCCGAGTGAGGACAGCTCGGCGACGGACAGGGCGCCCGGGCCGGCCATCACGTTGAGCGGGCCGTCCACGCCCTCGGCCAGGCCCTTGACGGTGGCCGGGTCGACGGGACCGGGCACGAAGATTCCGTCGGCCCCTGCGGCGAGGAAGGTGGCGGCGCGCTCCAGAGTGGCGGCCAGGTCTCCGGCTCCGCGCAGATATGTGTCGATGCGGGCGTTGACGAACAGCGGTACCCCGGCCGAGTCGGCGGCCTCCCGGGCGGCCGCGATCCTCTCGGCCTGCTCGGCGACCAGCCGCAGCGGCTCACCGCCCCTGCGCGCCTGCTCCGGCCCGTACAGGGCGTCCTCGATGTTCACGCCCACCGCGCCGGCCGCCAGTACCGCGCGGACCGTGTCGCCGACGCCCTGGGCGTCCTCGGCGTAGCCGGTCTCGATGTCGGCGCTCACCGGCACCCGGACGGCGGCCGCGATCCGCCCGACGGCTTCGAGGGCGCGGACCCGGTCGAGGCGGTCGCCGTCCGCGGCGCCCAGGTCCCAGGACAGGCCGGCGCTGGTGGTCGCGACGGCGGGGGCGCCGGCCTCCTCGACGAGACGGGCGCTCACGGTGTCCCAGGCGTTGGCCAGGACGAGGGGCCGGCCGGGGATGTGCAGCTCGCGGAAGGTCAGGGCCTGTGCACGGAGATCGGTCATGCGGACGAGCCAATCACCGGGGCGGGCGGCGTGGCCGGCAGGAATCCGACACGTACGTGGGCCGCCCCGGCGGATCCCACGGCCGGGACCGGCGCTCCCACCGACCACCTACCCGCGAGCGGTCGGCTCCCCGGTACGAGCCGCTCCCGCCACCTCGGCCGCCGGGCGACACGCGGCCACCCCTCCTGTCCTCTCAGCTCCCGGGCACCCCTGTCGTCGACACCATCACGGCCACCGCCGAACGCACCTCCTGGACCGCCTTCTTCAAGGCGGGAGTCGTCGCCCCGCTGCGTTCGACCAGGTCCTCGATCCGCTGCTTGTACTGCCGCTGCTCCTTGCCCGACAGCAGGGTGCGCAGCTCCGCCCCGGCGGCGAGGGCGACGAGTGCCGCGTCCCGCTCGGGCACCTCCTCCACCGGCCCGGGCCCCTCCAGTACCTCCCGGGCCTCCGCGCGCAGCCCGTCCACGGCGGCGACGCGGTCGATCTCGTACTCCACGGACGGGAACACCCCGAGCACCCGCGTCTTCTCCGCGCGCAGGTACCCGTCGGCGGCGAGCTGCGCCCGTACGGCGTCCAGGGTGACGCGGGCCCGCAGGCCGACCCAGGTCTTCCACCTGTGCGGGCGGGACTCCTCGACGAGTTCCAGGAGCCCGTCCAGGACGGGGTCCCCGGTCTGGGCGTCGAGGTCCGTGGGCGTCGCGATGCCGTCCACGTCGGCGAGCAGCCCGCGCTGCGCCAGCTCGGTGAGGGCACCGGCCCGGACGAGATGGGGAAGGTGGGCGGCGTCGGTGACCTTCAGCTTCGTGGTGTCCCAGGCCAGCAGGTAGAGCCGGGCGGGCAACGAGAGGGAACCGGTGGGCACGAGGTCTCCTTGGTGCGGTCGAGGTGAGGGCTCACGTTAATTCGTTGACAGCCGCGAGAGCCCTTCGTACGGTGTATGACGATTCTGTTGTCGCCGATTGGAGAAGGACGTTGCTCGTCTGAGGTCCTGAGACACCTCGTCACACACGTATCCGTGTGTGCGCAGCGTGCGACCTCGGCATTCGAGCCGTCCTCCGGAGCAGGGCCTTCCCCTTTCCTCCCAGGATGCCTTGAGGACCTCTGTCCGTCCTCCCGGCCGTCGTCGCCGCCCCGGTGTCTCGATACGCGTTGCCCTGACCGCATCAAGTACCGCGAGGCGCGTATGTCAACCTTCCCCACCTCCATCACCTGTACCTCCCTCTCCTTCGCCTGGCCGGACGGCACCTCCGTCTTCGACGATCTACAGGTGGCCTTCGGACCCGGCAGGACCGGGCTCGTCGGCGTCAACGGATCAGGAAAATCAACCCTGTTGAAGCTGATCGCCGGGCAACTGACCCCGGCCGACGGCACCGTGCGTGTCGCGGGCGAGGTCGGTTATCTGCCGCAGAACGTCACCCTGGACACCGGTCTGCGGGTCGACGAGGCGCTGGACATCGCCGACAAGCGGGCCGCGCTGCACGCCATCGAGGCGGGCGACGTGTCCGAGGCGCACTTCGATGTCGTGGGCGACGACTGGGACGTGGAGGAGCGAGCCGTCGCCACCCTCGGCGAACTCGGTCTCGGCCACATCGAGTTGGACCGCACCATCGGCGAGGTCTCGGGCGGCGAGTCGGTCCTGCTGCGGCTGGCCGCGCTGCTGCTGCGCCGGCCCGACGTCCTCCTCCTCGACGAGCCCACCAACAACCTCGACCTGTACGCGCGCCGGCGGCTGTACGCGGCCGTCGAGGCCTGGTCCGGAGTCATGATCGTGGTCAGCCACGACCGTGAACTCCTGAACCTGGTCGACCAGATCGCCGACCTGCACCGAGGGAAAGGTGCGGCGCGCAGCGCCTCGGTTGAGGGTGGTGGCGGGAGACGGGTGGGTGAGGTGACGTGGTACGGCGGCAACTACTCGGCGTACGAGGAGACACTCGCCACCGAGCAGGAGGCGGCCGAGCGCATGGTGCGCGTCGCCGAGTCCGACCTGAAGAAGCAGAAGCGTGAACTGGCCGAGGCACAGGTCAAGTTGGCCCGGCGCAAGAAGTACGGACAGAAGATGTTCGAGCAGAAGCGCGAGCCGAAGATCGTGATGGGCGCCCGCAAACGCGCCGCCCAGGAGTCCGCCGGCAAGCACCGGATCATGCACGAGGAGAGACTGTCCGAGGCCAAGGAGCGGCTCGACGAGGCCGTGGACGCCGTGCGGGACGACGACGAGATCCGCGTCGACCTGCCGTACACGGCCGTGCCGCCGGGCCGGAACGTACTGACGCTCCAGGACCTGGAGTTGGCGTACGGCGCGAGCGTGGGCAACTTCGATCTGCGCGGGCCCGAGCGGGTCGCGCTGATCGGGCGCAACGGGTCGGGCAAGACGACTCTGCTGCGGACGATCGCCGGGGAGCTGGAACCGGTCTCCGGAGAGGCACAGGCACATGTGCCCCTGCGTTTCCTGCCGCAGCGGCTCGACGTGCTCGACGACGAGCTGACGGTTGCCGAGAACGTGGCCCGCTTCTCGCCCGGCGCCACCAACAACCGGGTCCGGGCACGCCTCGCCCGCTTCCTGTTCCGGGGCGCGCGGGCCGACCAGCGGGCGGCGACGCTCTCCGGCGGCGAACGCTTCCGGGCGGCACTGGCCGCGCTGATGCTCGCCGAGCCCGCGCCACAGGTCCTGATGCTGGACGAGCCGACCAACAACCTCGACATGGCGAGCGTGCGGCAGCTCACCACGGCCCTGGAGTCGTACGAGGGAGCGCTGATCGTGGCCAGCCACGACGTGCCGTTCCTGGAGTCGATCGGGATCACCCGCTGGCTGCTGATGGAAGGAGGAGAACTCAGGGAAATCACGCCAGAAGCTGTCGGGTATCCCGGCTAGCTTCGGCGGTATGAGCCAGTTGACCACCGGTACGCATCCGCCCGTCGCCGGTCCTGACCAGCCCGTTTCCGGTACGCACTCGTTCATCGGGGTGGTCGGGGCCCGTGAGAACAACCTCCAGGACGTGACCCTGCGCATCCCGAAGGGCCGGCTCACGGTCTTCGCCGGGGTGTCGGGGTCGGGGAAGTCGTCGCTCGTCTTCGACACGATCGCGGTCGAGTCGCAGCGCCAGCTGAACGAGACCTTCACCTGGTTCGTCCGCAACCGGCTGCCGAAGTACGAGCGGCCGCACGCGGAGGCCATCGAGGACCTCTCGCCCGCGATCGTCGTCGACCAGAAACCGGTCGGCGGCCACTCCCGGTCGACGGTGGGCACGATGACGGACGTGTACTCGGTGATCCGGGTGCTGTTCTCGCGGCACGGCAGTCCGAGCGCGGGTCCGGCCACCGCGTACTCGTTCAACGATCCGTCGGGCATGTGCCCCGAGTGCGACGGGCTCGGGCGTACGGTCCGGCCCGACTGGGACCGCATCCTGGACCCGGACCTGTCCCTGGCGGACGGCGCGATCCTCTTCCCGCCGTTCGCCGCGGGGACCTGGCAGGGGCAGGGGTACACCAACACCACCGAACTGGATCCGCACAGGCCCGTACGTGAATTCACCACGGCCGAGCGGGAGTTCCTGCTGCGCGGGCGCCCCGGCAGCAAGGTCACCATCAGCGGCTCGGGCGGCACCTGGAACACCGACTACGAAGGGCTCGCCGACCGTTTCGAGCGGCTGTATCTCAAGCGGGACCTGTCCGCGCTCAGCCAGAAGACGCGTGACCAGGTTCAGGGCTATATGGCGGAGGGGCCCTGCCCGGGGTGCCGGGGCGCGCGGCTCAACGAGGCGGCACTCGCGACCCGGATCGGCACGGGGCCGGCCGGGCGGCCCGGCCTGTCCATCGCCGACTGCACCCGGATGCAGATCAGCGACCTGATCCCCGTACTGAAGGACATCGACGACCCCGTCGCCACACCGGTCGCGGCCGCCGCCGTGGCCTCGCTGGAGCGGATCGAGGCGATCGGGCTCGGCTATCTCAGCCTGGACCGGGAGACCTCGACGCTGTCCGGCGGGGAGGGGCAGCGACTCAAGATGGTGCGGCACCTCGGGTCGAGCCTGACCGGGATGACGTACATCTTCGACGAGCCGAGCGTCGGGCTGCACCCGCGTGACGTGGGACGCCTCGGGGACCTGCTGCTGCGGCTGCGGGACAAGGGGAACACCGTGCTGGTCGTCGAGCACGACCCGGACGTCATCGCGCTCGCCGACCACATCGTCGACATGGGACCGGGGGCGGGGGCGGACGGCGGACGGGTCGTCTTCGAGGGGACGCCCGGTGAGCTGGCCTCGGCCGACACCCCGACGGGCCGCTGTCTGCGCCGCCGCACCGAGGTGAAGCGGCGGACGCGGACGGCCACCGGCGGGCTCTGGGTGAAGGGCGCCGGCCTGCACAACCTGCGGGACGTGACGGTGGAGTTCCCCACGGGTGTGCTGACCGCGGTGACCGGTGTCGCCGGTTCGGGAAAGAGCACGCTCGTCTCGAAGGAGTTCACGGCCGCGCACCCGGACGCCGTGGTCGTCGACCAGTCGTCCATCGGCATCTCGGCACGGTCGACACCCGCCACGTACCTCGGCGTCATGGACACCGTACGGAAGATCTTCGCGCGGGAGACGGGCGTGGAGCCGGGCCTGTTCAGCTTCAACTCCGAGGGGGCGTGCGGGACTTGTCAGGGGCGCGGGGTCAGCTGCACCGACCTCGCGTTCATGGACCCGGTGACCACGACCTGCCCCGACTGCGAGGGGCGGCGCTTCAAGGACGAGGTACTGCGGCTGACCGTGGGCGGCAACTCCATCGTCGACGTACTGGAGATGACGGCCGATCAGGCTCTGGACTTCTTCGAGGACTCGGGCGTACGCCGCCGTCTGCGGGCTCTACGGGACGTGGGCCTCACGTATCTGACGCTCGGTCAGCCGCTGTCCACTCTCTCCGGCGGGGAACGGCAGCGCATCAAACTCGCGACGCGGCTCCACCGGACGGGGGCGGTGTACGTCCTCGACGAACCGACGACCGGCCTGCACATGTCGGACGTCGACGGCCTGCTCGCGCTCCTCGATCGGCTGGTCGACGCGGGCAACACGGTCCTTGTCGTCGAGCACAACCTCGACGTCGTCGCCCACGCCGACTGGGTCATCGACCTGGGGCCCGACGGCGGCAAGGAGGGTGGTCGGGTCGTCTTCGAGGGGACGCCCGGGCAGCTTCTGGACGCGGAGGGGTCGTTCACGGCCGAGCACCTCCGGCGGTTCGTGGGGTAGGGGTCCGCTCGGGGCAACTGAGGGGACTACTGGGTCGTCGAAGGGTGCGGGCCGGTGGGGGCTGGTCGCGCCCACGCGGCGGAGCCGCAGAATGTCACGGCCCCGCGCCCCTGATGGGGCGTGCCTCCGCGAACCCCGCCCATATCGGACAGGGCACCTCCCACCCCCACACAACCCCCTCTCCAGGCCCGCACCCAGGGGGCTGTTGTGACTCCGGCATGGGCTGCATGATGTGCGGGGACACACCCGGCCGAGACGGAGAAACGCACGTGCCCAGCCAGAAAGCCCTCATCCGCCGCCCGAGCCCCCGCCTGGCCGAGGGTCTGGTCACGCACATCGAGCGCACGAAGGTCGACGTCGAGCTGGCGGTCGAACAGTGGGAGGCGTACGCGGAGGCGCTGCGTACGCACCGCTGGGAGACCGTCGAGGTGGAGCCCGCCGACGACTGCCCGGACTCCGTGTTCGTGGAGGACTCGGTGGTCGTCTACCGCAACGTGGCACTGATCGGCCGCTCCGGCGCGGAGTCGCGGCGCGGCGAGACCACCGGGGTCGAGCAGACCGTGGCACGGCTCGGCTGCTCGGTGAACTGGGTGTGGGAGCCGGGCACACTCGACGGCGGCGACGTCCTCAAGGTCGGCGACACGATCTACGTCGGCCGGGGCGGACGGACCAACGGGGCCGGCATCCAGCAGTTGAGGGCGGTCTTCGAGCCGCTCGGCGCCCGCGTCGTCGCCGTACCGGTGAGCAAGGTGCTGCACCTGAAATCGGCCGTCACCGCGCTCCCGGACGGCACGGTCGTCGGGCACGAGCCGCTGGTGGACACCCCGTCGATCTTCCCGCGCTTCCTCGGGGTGCCGGAGGAGTCCGGCGCCCACGTGGTGCTCCTCGGCGGCGGCAGGCTGCTGATGGCGGCCAGCGCGCCCAAGACCGCCGAGCTGTACGCCGATCTCGGCCACGAGCCCGTCCTCGTCGACATCAGCGAGTTCGAGAAGCTCGAAGGCTGTGTGACTTGCCTCTCGGTCCGGCTCAGGGGGCTGTACGCCTGAACGACCGACCAGGACACCCGTTCGTCCCCTGGGACCTGCGGTGTCCGCCAGGTGCGACTCAAGGAAGCGGCTCTTGTCGATCTCCGGAGAGATCGTCGCTGATCAGGGCTCTTTACGTCGGGCTTAACCTACGGCATCGTAACCTACGGATACGTAGCCTACGATGCCGTAGGTTGTGTGAACGCTCAGCATTTACGTCCCCCCTGGAGCCCCCGTGACGATCACTTCTCCCCATCTCGGCAGCCCGTCCTCCGACTGGACCGACGCACGGCTGCTGTACGCGCTGGAAGAAGTGGTGGAGACCGAGCTCAACCGTCATCTGAAGGTCGCCAAGGACTGGATGCCGCACGAGTACGTGCCCTGGTCCGACGCCCGCAACTTCCCCGGCATCTTCGAGGACGGCGAGGCCTGGGACAAGGAACAGTCCAAGGTCACCGAGCTCGGCCGCATCGCGCTGGTCGTGAACCTCCTGACCGAGGACAACCTGCCCAGCTACCACCACGAAATCGCCTCCCTCTTCGGCCGCGACGGCGCCTGGGGCACCTGGGTGCACCGCTGGACCGCGGAGGAGGGCCGGCACGGCATCGTGATGCGCGACTACCTGCTCGCGTCGCGCGCCGTGGACCCGGACAAGCTGGAAGCCTTCCGTATGCAGCACATGAGCGAGGGCTTCGAGTCGGACAACCGCCACTCGATGCTGCACTCCGTCGCGTACGTCGCCTTCCAGGAGCTCGCGACCCGCGTTTCGCACCGCAACACCGGCCACCAGTCGGGCGACCCCGTCTGCGACCGCATGCTGGCGCGCATCGCGACCGACGAGAACCTGCACATGGTCTTCTACCGCAACCTCCTCAAGGCCGCGTTCGAGCTCGCCCCCGACCTGACCATGCAGGCCGTGCGGGACGTCATCGTCCAGTTCCGGATGCCCGGACACGGCATGCCCGGCTTCGAGCGGGCCGCCGCGCAGATGGCGATCGGCGAGGTCTACAACATGCGGATCCACCACGACGACGTGCTGATGCCGGTGCTGCGTCACCTCAAGGTCCTGGAGATCGACGGTCTGGGCCCCGAGGGCCTCAAGGCCCAGGAAGAGCTCGGTCTCTACATGGGCGGGCTCGACGCCGAGGCCTCCAAGTTCGACGAGAAGCTCGCGGCTCGCAAGGCGCGGATGGCGGCGCGGGCCGCGGCCGTCTGACCGATTGGCTCGGGCGAGTCGTTCGGCTGCGGCTCGTCGAGGGCTGAGCGCGCCCACGCGGCGGAGCCGTATATCGACACAGCCCCGCGCCCCTTAGGGGCGCGCCTCACTCGTACGCCGTCATCTGCGCCAGTGCCGCGTCCCGGACGTCGGGGTGCGGATGGCGGCGCAGGGCTCGTAGCTGGGCTCGCCACTGAGGCGCCCAGCCCGTGCGGGTGCCGAGTGTGGCCGTGATCGCTGTGGCCAGCAGTCCCTCGCTGTGGCCGCCGTGGACAGTCAGCCGTTGGGCGGCGCCGAACAGGATCTCGGCGTCGCCCTCCTGCGTCCGGCGGAGCCTCGCGGCGAGTTCCGTGGCGGTGCGGGCGGCGAGCACCGGCCGCCCTTCCGTCAGCGCGGCCAGCCGGTCCAGGGACGCGTCGACCCGCTCCGCCGCCGCGTCCAGGTCGAGATGGAACGCCGCGATGCTTGCGGCTTGCGGTACGAATCCGTCGTAGCGCGCGAGCAGCTCACCTGCCCCGAGGGCCGCTTCCCTGATGGGGACGGCGGCCGTCCTGGCCTGCTGGGCGAGCCGGGCGACGAGGTGGTCGACCCGTTGGCGGGCGGGGCGGTCGCGACGGGGTTCGGCATCGGCGGCGAAGGCGTTGGCTCCGGCCTCGGTTTCGGACTCGGGCTCGGACTCCCCCTCCGCCTCGGCCAGTACGCGCAGAGCTTCCCGCAGGCCGCCCGCTCCCCCGGCCGATCCCGCCGCCGCGATCACGAGGCCCTGCGCCGCCGCCCGCCAGCTCGTGCGGTTCGGCAGGTCCGCCGTGGCGGAGGCCAGGACGGTGGGGGCGTCCGGCGACCAGGGTGCCCAGTGGGACAGGGCTGCGAAGGCGAGGGTCGCCGTTGCCGGGTCGTCGGTCGCACACACGTCACGGACGAGACGGGCGTACCGCGCGCGGTGCCGTTCCGGCAGGTCGAGGGGCGAGACGCGCAGGACGGCCGCGCGGAGCACCGGTTCGGCGCCCGACGCGTCGTGCAGGAGTGTCCAGACGTTCTCCTCGGTGAGCAGTGCTCCCGCAAAGGCGACACACGCGGCACGCACGTCGAGGTGGGCACCGGGCCGCTCGTACGCCTCGGTGAGGAGCCCTGCGGCCACCGGTATCGGAAGCCTGGCGGCGGCGAGACGGGCGGCCTCCTTGCGGCTGGTCACCTTGATGCCCGGGCCGAGCAGCACCTCACGCAACTGCTCCACGAGCTGCGAAGGCGCCACGTGCCGGGATGCCTGTGTGGCCGCGTACACGGCGACGCGGGCGCGGTCGTTCCCGGCGTGCGCGAGGAGTTCGGGCAGCGCGTCGCCCGGCCGGTCGGTATGGGCGAGTGCGCCGAGGGCGGCCTCCGCGAGCACGACGTCCGACGCGCCGGTCCAGTCGCGTACGAGTCCGACGCCCGCGCCCGGTATCCGCGCGCCCTGCGCGATGGCGGCCACCCGCGTGTACGACGGCAGCCCGGCATCGGCGGCCTGCTCGGCCAACTGCCGGGCCACGGCCTCCTGTTGACGTGGAAGCCAGCGCCGTACGTCATGGCTCACGGGCACGGTCCACGGGCTGCCCTTGGTGAGGAAACGCCCGTACGGCGGGGTGTCCGCGAGGAGCACGTCGAGGAGGTCGGTACGGCGCCGGGTGATCACGTCCAGGACCGGCCGCAGAGTTCCCGCCGAGGGTTCGAGCGCGAGGACGCGCGCGGCCCGTTCGTCGCGGGTGGCGGGCGGCTCCAGCCACAGTTCGACCGCGTCGCGCACGGTGCCGTCGCTTCCGAACCTGACGGCCTGCCACAGCAGTTCCTGCAGTTCGGACATGCCCGGGGCGCGACGTCCCACGGCCCGGGCGAGCGAGAAGGCGAGGCTGTAGTCGGCCTTCTCGGCGCCCGCCTCTATCCACGGCCGCAGCGCCTCGTACACCTGGTGTTCCTGGCCGCGCCGCAGCTTCGCGTCGAGTCGGCCCAGGTCGGCGCGTCCGGTGTTGCCGGAGATCCGGACGAGTGTGCGCAGCGCCCAGTTCACCAACTCCCGTGATCCGCCCGCCGCGTGCTCCCGCAGCACGGACAGGGCGAGCTCGCTGAGGTTGCCCCGGGTCTGGTGCGAGGAGTCCCGGGCCTCGACGGCGTCGGCGGCGATCCGGTCGAGGTGCGGCTCGGCGTCCTCGGTGAACAGGGCGGGTGGGGTCCGTGACATCGCGTTCAGGGCAGGCAGCCGCACCGGATCCTGTTCGTTGCGCAGCCGGGCCGACTCCTCCAGTACGGAGGTGACGGCCGCGGAGTCGCCGGAGCGGGCGGCGTTGCGGATCAGCAACGGCCAGGCCAGCGCCCGGTCTTCGGCGGCGGGGCGGCGCGTCGCCTCGATGAGCCGCTCCCGTACCTCGGCGACGGGCAAGAAGGATTCGGCGAGCAGCACGGTGTCCCAGGCCTCCCCGCGCTCGCGCGCCGCGACAGCCATCCGCCGGGCCTCCTCGGCGACGCAACTGCGGGGCAGCGCTTCCAGGATGACCGCGTCCACGGTGGCACCGCCTGCGCCCCGGTCCGCGGTCGACGCCGTGTAGAAGGCGTGACGGCGAGCGGGCGGCAGCGCCTGGAGGAGCGGCGCGAGGCCACCCAACGCGGTCAACATCCGCCCGTAGCCGGCGAGTTCCTCCGCCTCGGATCGCGCCAGTCTGCGTTGCAGCGAGAGGCTGCGTGCGCCGATGTAGGAGGGGAAGCGGCCCGAGATCAGCAGCCGGAGCACGCGTTCCGGCGCGACGGCGGCGAACGCGCCCGCCTGGTCGAGGAGTTGAGCAGGGATCCGGGAGGGCCCGAGACGCTCGACCAGCTCCAGCACGCGCAGTGGCTCGGCGGTCACGGTGACGACGACGACCTCGGTGTGCCGCTGCCACCAGGCGTCACGCAGCGACTCCGGCAGGGCTGCCAACTCCCGCTCCGCCACGTCCAGCAGGGCATTGGGGTGCCGTCGACCGAGGGCCTTCGAGCCCCGTACCGCGTGCAGCAGCGCGGGCAGCAGCCGGGCGACCGTCTCCGGAGAGCACCCGGGCAGCAGCCGTGCCGCCTCCTCGTCGCCCCATTCCGCCCGCACCCCGTCGACGAGCCGGTCCGCCAGCGCGGTACGTCGGCCCGCGACGACAGCACGCAGCAGCTGCCGGCGTATCGCCTCGGGCGCGTCGGTGAGTGCCGACTCGTAGGCGGAGTCCGGCACTTGGAGACTGTCGGCGGTGCGCAACGCGTGCCCGCGCACGAAGGAGTCCGGATCGGCGATACGCGCCGCGATCCACTCGGTGTCCCCGGCGACGGCCGCCGCGACGACAGCGAGCCCTCGCTCGTAGGCGCCGCGCGATTCGAGCTCGTCCAGCAGCGGACGCGTCTCCTCCAATTCCCGTGTGCGAGCGGCCAGTTCACGCATGCGCAAGGGATACGGGAGTGGATCGAGAGCGTTCAGGAGGCTCTCGGCCTGATGCCGCGGGGTGTGGACCATGGGGTGGATTGTGCCTGTCGGGGACGGTGGTGCGCGCCGAATTACCGATGTGGCCTGCCGCGAAGCCGAAAGCCGCCCCTCGCACCCCGACCGTCCGCCCTACACGTTCAACCCTTTGCCGTACGCATTTACGGTTCGCGACCGCGGTGCAACGGTGCCCGGAGGGGGTGACACACCATGGCACAGACCCATGAGTGGATGTGGTCTTCGAGCTGGATGTACGGCTACCGGTCGATCTGTACGCCGGGGCAGATGATCTCGCGGAGCTGAAGGGAACTCCGGCAACTGAACTGGAGTCCGCCAACCGTGACTTCTGGGCGGCGAAGCTGCTGGGACAAGGGCTCCAGCCTCAACTACCGTCCCCGGTCGGACATCTGACGGACCTCTTCCGGCAGTCGCGGTCGCAGCTTCTGATCCTCTCCGACCATGGAGAGATCCATCCGGGCCCGACGGTCTACGACTCGTTCTGGATCCGCGACTCGTCGGTGGAGGCCACGGCGTGCTCGCTGGTCGGCGATTCGGCCCTGGCCGAGCACCAGTTGGGCACGCACTACCCGCTGCGGTTCAACCGGGGCACCGGCCGGATCGGCCCCTGCGCCGAGTACGGCTTCTACGGCGGCCCTCACGAGAAGGACGACCGCGAGTGGGACAGCAACGGCCAGGCGCTCTGGGCGATCGGCCGGTTCGACCGAACCGTCGGCCGACAGGCGGCGTTCGGGGCGAAGTTGTACGTCCCGTACGTGCGCGACGCGGCCCGCTGGCTCCGCGACAACCGTGACGGGTACGGGCTGTTGCACAGCGGCTGGAGCGCCGAGCACCTCGGCGAACGGGACAAGCCGCACTACTGGGACGACCTCTGGGGCCTCGCCGGACTGTACGAGGCGGCGCGCCTCGCGGAGCGGATCGACGCACCGGAGGTACCCGAACTCTGGTCCGCCTTCGACGACTTGAAGCGGGCCACCGGGGACTCCGTCCGCTGGGTGCTGGCCGAGCAGCGCGCTCACGGCGCCTGGGAGACGTACATCCCGACCGGGCCCGCCGACACCGGACGGCTCGACTCCACGATGATCGGCACGGCCGCTTACTTCCACTCGCTGCGCCTGCACATGGGCAGCAAGCTGGGCGACGAGGTCGACCGGGCCGCCCGCCTCACCCTGGGCACGATGTACGCGCACTTCGTCACCGGCGGCTATCGCCACGAGGCCGCCTGGAACGCGTACGGGCCCTATCTGACCCTGCAGTTGGCACACGCGTACCTGCTGGCGGGCGATCCCGCCCGGATGGACGCGCTGCTCGGCTGGACGGTCGGTGCGGGCTTCCCCCGAACGGCGGGCCGGGTGGCGGCACTTGGCGCGTGGAACGAGCAGCACGCGTTCCCGGTCGCCTCGGACTTCGCCGAAGTCCCGCACCGTCCTTGGTACATGGGCGACATCCCGCACGGCTGGGCGGCGGCCGAGTATCTGCTGCTGATCCGCGACATCCTCTTCTTCGAGGCGGACGAGGACCGCGATCCGCATCTCTACATCGCACCGGGCGTACGCCCGCACTGGGTGCCGGAGGGCGCAGAGGTCGCGGTGGAGGCGGCGCCCACGCTCTTCGGGGAGCCGTTCGGGTACCGGCTCGCGCACGATCCGGCCGGGCGAACGGTGACCGTCGACATCACGGAGGCTCCGGACGGGGTGCGATTCGTTTATCCGTGCCATTTCGGCCGAGTGCGGGCGGCGTCCGCCGACGGGCGGGACCTGGGGGTGACAGGCCAGGACGTGCGGGTACCGGCCGGGACGGAGCGGTTCACGGTGACGCACGGATGACCGGCGCCGCCGTCAGTACTGCTGGTGCTGCTGCTGGTCCTGCGTGCGGCGGAGACTGAGCCGCTCCTTCTCGGACAGGCCGCCCCAGACGCCGAAGCGCTCGTCGTGGTCGAGCGCGTACTCGAGGCAGGCGGAGCGTATCTCGCACAGCCCGCAGATGCGCTTCGCCTCACGCACCGAGCTGCCCGGCTCGGGAAAGAAGAACTCGGATCCGGTCTGGGCGCACAGTGCCTGTTCCTGCCAGGAGAGGTCGGGCGCGGCAATGGTGTCGTTGTGCATGCCCAGGATCGTGCCGCCCACCGAAAAACGTTCGATCAACGCCGGATCAATGCGAGCCCCGAAGCCTCGTCCGGGACTCCCGTCCGCGCCACGGCCGACTCCAGCGATGAGCGCGGCTCCAATGATGACGCCCGCGTGCGGCCGACCGCACGGCGGCGCGCCACAAAGGGGCGCGGGGAACTGCGCGACGAGCCCCCACCGCCCCGCACACACCCACAACCGCGAGCACCCAACCACACACAGGGATCCCCCGAACACTGAGGGTAACCAAACGCCCCGCCAAGCCCAGTGGCAGCGCTCCGGCAGCGATTGTCAGTGCGCGGTGCAAGACTCGGGGTGCAGGCAACGGGACCCCTCAAAGGAGGGCAACATGCTCACCACCCGTTTCGTCACCGGCGCCCCGAACTGGGTCGATCTCGGCACGAGCGACATCGACGGCGCCACATCCTTCTACAACGGCCTCTTCGGCTGGGACTTCCGGTCGGCGGGACCGGAGGCCGGCGGTTACGGCTTCTTCCAACTGGCGGGGAAGACCGCCGCCGGCGGCATGCAGACTTCTCCCGAACAGGGCCCACCGTCCTGGAACGTGTTCTTCCAGACCCCGGACGCCGACGCCACCGCAAAGGCCGTCGAGCAGACCGGCGGCCGCGTGCTCATGGCGCCGGACGACGTCATGGAGGAGGGCAGGCTTGCCGTCTTCAGCGACAAGGCGGGCGTCTCCTTCGGCGTCTGGCAGCCGGGCCAGCTGCGCGGCATCGACGTCGCGGGCGACCCGGGCTCCCTGTGCTGGGTCGAGCTCTACACACCGGACATCGCCGCGGCAGCCGCGTTCTACAACTCCGTACTGGGCCTGGAGACCTCGGCCGTGCCGTTCCCCGGCGGCACGTACACGTGCGTGAATCCCGCGGAGGGCGGCGAGGACTCCATGTTCGGCGGTGTCGTCCCGCTTGCCGACGACCCGATAGAGCGGGAGACAGGGGCCTACTGGCTGCCGTACTTCGAAGTCACGGACGCCGACGCCCTGGTCGCCAAGGCCGAGGAGTTGGGCGGCACGGTCCGGATGCCCGCCACGTCCGTGGAAGGCGTCGGCCGTATCGCCAAGCTCGCCGACCCGTACGGCGCACGCTTCGCGGTGATCAAGAGCGAACCACAGAGCTGACCACACAACTGACCGCAGCGCTCGAACCAGGACTCGCAACAGGACTGGCAACAGGGCAGGCAGCAGGGCGATCCGTGGCCGGGTCCCCACGATCGGGACTCGGCTACCGGGCCGTCAACTTCGCCGTCGACCTCACCGTCAACTTCTGAACGCAAGCAGTTTTCGAGAGCGCTCTCAGTCGTAACCCTTGACGCCCCAACTCCCCCTGGGAACAGTGGTGCACCGCAGGGCGCCGACCCCCCACAGGTCGGTCTGTCCCCCTGCCTCCCCCCCCCACACCCCAGGAGACTTCCGTGATCTCACGCAGAGCGTTCCTGTCCGGAGCCGCAGCCGTCGGAGCCACCGCGAGCTACCCCGTCTGGGGAAGCTCCCTCAGCCCCACCGCCGAGGCGGCCCCCGCCACATGCGAACTCGCACTCAAGAACGCCTCGTTGCCGGGCACGGTCCGCGCGTACGTCACCGGGCACGAGCAGTCGACGGGCGACTGGGTGCTGCTGCGGGCCGACGGCAGCGTCTACCGGCCCACTTCTCCCTCGGCGCCGCAGACCCCGCTGCCCGTCGACTGCGCCATCCCGCTCGGCGCCGCCGGCTCGGCCCCGAAGGTCCTGACGCTGCCTCAGATGTTCGGCGCCCGCGTCTACTTCGTCCGGGACAGCACGCTCAACTTCTTCCTCAACCCGGGCCCCGCGCTGGTGGAGCCCGCGTTCGCCACGCCCGGCGACTCGAACTACGGCAAGACCTGGTCGTTCTGCGAGTTCACGTTCAACACCCAGCAGCTGTACGCCAACATCAGCTACGTCGACCTGGTCACGGCCCTCCCCATCGGCCTGACCCTGGAGGGCGACACCACGCACACGGTCGCACCCCTGCCCGACGGCGCGGTCGACAGGATCGCCTCGGACCTCACGGCACAGGCGGCCAGGGACGGCCAGCCCTGGGACAAGCTGGTGATCCGCGGCGACGGCGGCTCCGTACTGCGTGTGATCTCCCCGCAGAACCTGATGGCCCCGTACTTCGACCGGCCCGCCGAGATGCCGTTCCGCGACCTCTGGAACAGCTACATCGACGAGGTGTGGGCGACGTACCGCTCGACCGACCTGAAGATCGACCTCCAGGGCGGCCGGGGCACGCTCACCGGCCGGGTCAGCGGTGACACGCTCACCTTCGCGGGCGGCCACACCTTCGCCAAGCCCACATCGAAGGACATCTTCACCTGCAACCACGGGCCGTTCGCCAACAACCCGGGCGACTCCGACGACAAGAAGGCCCTCCTCGCCCGCCTCGCCGCCGGCTTCAACCGCTCGATCATGCTCACCCACCCCACCCAGCCCAACGGCACGACCACCGCCGACTACTACAAGGGCTCGGCCGTCAACCACTGGTCGCGCGTCGTACACGCCAACTCGCCCATCGGCTACGCCTTCCCGTACGACGACGTACGCCCGGACGGCCAACCCGACGTTTCGGGCGCGGCCCACGACGGCAACCCACGCCGCTTCACGGTGACGGTCGGGTCGTAGGCGCGTAGGCGCTCCGCTGGAGTGTGGTGATTCATCTGCGGGTGCGTCGTGGCTGATCGCGCAGTTCCCCGCGCCCCTGAAAGACGGGGCTGCGCCCCTGTCTTTCATCTTTTGGGGGCGCGGGGAACCGCGCTCCGCGGAGCGACTACGCCGAGGCCCGCCTCACCAGTGTCGTCGGCAGGACGACACTGGACGGCGCCCCCGCCAACCCGCCGGACGCCGACGTCGACGCGGTCCGTTCGAGCCCGCGCAACAGCAACCGCGCCATCAGCCGGCCCATCTCCTCGATGTCCTGCCGGACCGTCGTGAGCGGTGGGTCGGCCTGCTCGGTGAACGGCAGCATGTCGTCGAAGCCGACCACCGCGACATCCTCGGGCACCCGCCGCCCCCGCTCACGCAGGACGCGCATGGCGCCCACCGCCGTGAGGTCGTTGGCGGCGAACACCGCGTCCAGATCGGGGCAGCGGTCGAGGAGTTCCCGCATCGCACGCTCACCACCCCCCGGAGTGAAGTCGCCCTCCGCGATCAGCTTCGGATCGGCGTCCACCATCACGTCCCGGAACCCGTCGAGCCGGTCGACCGCCGAGGTCTGGTCGAGAGCGCCGGTGATGTGGCCGATGTTCCGGCGGCCCAGCCCGACGAGATGGCGTACGGCCTCGCGGGCGCCGCCCCGGTTGTCGCAGTCGACGTACACCGCGCCGCGCGAGCCGTCGATCCACCCGGGCCGCCCGCCGTACACCGTCGGCACACCGTGGATGAGGCCGGGCAGCGGGTCGTCGAGGTGCAGCGAGAAGACGAGCGCGCCGTCGACATGGCCGCCTGCGAGATAGCGGCCCACGCGCGCGTGGTCGGCGCGCCCCTCCGTGAGCAGCAGCACGAGCTGCGAGTCGTGAGCCGTCAGTTCCTTGCTGATGCCCCGGAGCTGAAGCGCGAAGAAGGGGTCGGCGAAGACCTTGGTCTCCGGTTCGGCGATCACCACGGCGACGGCGTCGTGCCGCCGGGTCACGAGGCTGCGCGCGGCCTGGTTGGGCACGTAGCCGAGTTCCTCGACGGCCTGCCTGACCCGCTCGACCAGGGGCTCCCGCACACCGTCACCGCCGTTGACGACACGCGACACGGTGGCCCGGGACACTCCGGCCCTGGCGGCCACGGCCTCCAGTGTCGGGCGGGGCTCTGTCGACTGCTCGGACACCTCGGGGCTCCTCAGGGCGGCGTTTGCGGATCAGGATAACCGCCGTACGACGCACCATTGAGAGCGCTCCCTGTTCGAATGGTCGAATGTGCATCCCTGAAGAACCGCCTTGCCCGCGCCCCGAAGGGGCGCGGGGAACTGCGCGGCCGGCGACACCGAACCCGCAGACACCAACCAGCCCCCCAGCGGAGCTGTCAGTGCTCGTGCGGCTCGTGCGGCTCGTACCCCGGGATCGTCCCGTCCGTCTTCTTCACCAGGAACAGGCCCGCCATTCCCATGTCCGAGTGGCTCTGGACGTGGCAGTGGTACATCCACGCCCCGGCCCCGACGCCCTCCCCGGCGATCACCTGGAAGCCGAACGAGTCGGCGGGTCCCACGATCTTGTTGTCGATGACCTGGCTCGGGTCGTCGGGGCCGGTCAGCAGCCCGGTGCGGTTGTCCGCCCAGCGATGACCGTGCACATGGAACGTGTGGTAGTACTCGCCGTGCGTGATCATCACGAACTCGACGCGATCGCCCACCGTGGCCTCGAAGTTGGGACTCTGGTGGCCGGGCTTGTTGTTGATCGTCATGTCGTTGAAGACGATCGTGTGCGTCTTGTCGGGGAGGATGTCGCCCTTGCGGCGGACGATCACAGGACCGTAGAGGCCCTTGCGGAGGCCGCCCGTGCCGTGTTCGGTGCCGACCACGTGGTCGTGGTAATGCCAGTAGCCCGCACTGCCCGCCCGCCAGGTGCCGTCCTTGCGGCGGCCGGGGGCGTGGGTGCGCCAGGTGTACGTACGGGTGTCACCTGGCTCGACCTGCGACTTGCTCAGCTTCGTGCCGTCGCTGGAGATCTCGTAGTCCAGGCCGTGGACGTGCAGACTCGCCGCCACGTCCATCGTGTTCTCGACCTCGATATGGGCGGTGTCCCCCTCGTTGAGTTCGATCAGCGGGCCGGGGATCGAGGCCTTGCCCTTCTCGAAGCCGTAGCCCATCGATCCGTCGGCGAGCTTCTCGATGTAGAGCTTGAGGTGCTTCACCTCGCCGCCCGCGGGCGCGGTCCGGACCGGACTGTCCGCGGAGGTGGCGTCCTGCGCCGCCACGAGCGACAACGATGTCGCGACCGTGGCCACCGCGGCCCCGCCCAGCACCATCCGCCGACTGAGGCCGCGTCTGTCCATGTCGTCCGTGGTGCCCATGCCGAACTCCCCCAACTGGGTGCGGAATCAACGGAATTGACGGAATTGACGGAATTGAAGGACCGAGTGACAGAGACGAACCCGGGAGACGGTAGTGGCATCGCGCCCGTTTATCCACACCCAGGACAAAGTTCGTGCGATCCCGGTCATACCTATTGGCGAGTTCCACGAAAAGGTCTAGCTTCCATGGCGCTGTTGCTGTGACGCGAGTGAGCCAAAGGGGCACGCCTGGGTTGAGAGTGCGAGCGCGCGGAGGCCCGACGAAGGAGGGTCGAGCACGGTCGCGCTCTCAACCCAGGCTGTAGCGCCCCGGCGGCGAACCGAGCCCTAAAGGAAGCAGAGGGGTGGGTGACCACATGCGGTTCACACCGCATCAAAAGCCCTTGACCGTACGAGGGTTGAGCAGAGGTAGACGGAGAGGCTGGGCGGCCGCGCTGGCCGCCGGAGTCGTCACCGCAGGCGTCCTCTCGGGGCCGGCCGCGAGCGCGCGCCAGGCACCCGACCCGGCGCTGACAACGATGTCGATCAAGTCGCCGCCCGGCGGCGCCAACGTACGTGTGCTGATCTTCCACGGATCCGCGGCGAACGGCGAGGAGTCGCCCGTCGTCAACGCCGGGATCGAGGCGATCGAGGACATCGGCCTGACGGGGCCGGCGGCACAACGGTTCAGCGTGACGGCCACGGACGACGCCTCGGTCTTCACCAACGACACGAAGCTCAGCCGCTTCAACGCCGTGGTCTTCCTGACCGGCGGCGGAGACATCCTCGAACCGGAGCAGGAGTCCGGCCTCGAGGCGTACATGGAGGCGGGCGGCGGCTTCCTCGGCATCCATGACGCGGCCCGCGCCGAGCCCTACTCGGACTGGTTCTCGGGACTCGTCGGCGCCCGTCCGGCGGCCGGCAGCCCAACGGCCGTACAGCGCGCGACCGTTGAGGTCGGTGACCGCCAGCACCCGGCCACCAAGGACCTCCCCCTCCAGTGGAAGCGCCCCGACCAGTGGCTGAACTGGGTCAAGAACCCGTCCGGCGACGTGCACACCGTGGCCCGCGTCCGCGAGTCGACGTACCAGCCGGGCGACAGCAAGAATGGCGCGGACCACCCGGTGTCCTGGTGCCGCGACTACGACGGCGGCCGGTCCTTCTACACCGGCATGGGCGGCACGGTCTCCTCGTACGACGAGACGGACTTCCGCGCCCATCTGCGCGGGGCGCTGAACTGGACGACTCGTATCGCGCAGGCCGACTGCAAGGCCACGATCAACGCCAACTACAAGGCGGAGCGCCTGACCCAGCCCAACCAGCCGGGCCAGAACGACCAGATCGGTGAGCCGCACGGCCTGGTCACCGCGCCCGACGGCCGTGTGTTCTACATCGGCCGGGGCGGCGCCGACTCCTCGCAGCCCGTCGTCACGGACTGGGCCAACCCGGACATCGGCAAGGGCAAGGGCGAGATCCACGTCTACGACCCGAAGACCAAGAAGGTCACGCTGGCCGGCGCGCTCACCGTCTTCGGCAACAAGGGCGGCGGCGACGAGCTCATCAAGGTCGAAGAGGGCCTGCTGGGCATCGAGTTGGACCCGCGGTTCGAGGAGAACGGCTGGGTGTATCTGCACTACACGCCGCACTCCCGGATCAACCGCGACACCCGGATGGCCGAGCGCTACGTCTCCCGCTTCACCCTCAGCTCGACCACGGGCAAGCTGGACATGACCAGCGAGAAGGTCCTGTTGAAGTGGCCCGTCCAGATCCACAGCTGCTGCCACTCGGGCGGCGGCATGGCGTGGGACTCGAAGGGCAACCTCTACATCGCGACCGGCGACAACAACTCCAGTGGCTTCAGCAGCGGTTACTCGGGCAACAACCCGCAGCCGAACTACAAGGGCGTCTCCTTCGCCGACGCGCGCCGCACCGCGGGCAACACCAACAACCTCAACGGCAAGATCCTGCGCATCCACCCGGAGCAGGACGGCACGTACACCCTGCCCGAGGGGAACCTCTTCACGGGCAAGGAGACCGCCGAGGGCGGCGGCAAGACACGCGGCGAGATCTATGTGATGGGTGTCAGGAACCCGGCACGCATCTCGATCGACAAGAAGACCGACACCCTCTACGCGGGCTGGGTCGGCCCGGACGCCTCGGCGCCGTCGACGACCTGGGGTCCTGCGAAGTACGACACGTTCGCCGCGATCACCAAGCCGGGCAACCACGGCTGGCCGTACTGCATGGGCAACAAGCAGCCCTACCGGGACCGCAACCTGCCCGATCCCAACCAGCCGCTCGGCTGGTACAACTGCGACGCGCCGAAGAACGAGTCGCCCAACAACGACGGCCTCGTCAACCTTCCGCCGGTCACCTCCAACACCATCTGGTACTCGCCCCAGGGCGGCGGTCCGGACTTCCCGCGTGACGCGAACGGCATCCCGTCGTACAAGGCGGAGGACCAGAAGTTCCTGCTGCCGTGGCTGAAGGGCGGCGGCCAGGCGGCCATGGACGGGCCGGTCTACCGGTACGACGCCACGACCGCGAGCGACGCCAAGTGGCCCTCGTACTGGGACGGCAAGTGGTTCGTCGGCGACTTCTACGACGCCGACCAGCCGCGGCACGCGGTGCTGCTCGACCCCAAGACGGCGGGGCAGGGCGGCATTCCGGTGCACGCCGAGTCGTTGAAGAAGATCATTCCCATCGGCAACGACGGCATCAAGAACCTCATGGACTGGAAGTTCGGCCCCGACGGCACGCTGTACGTCCTCGACTACGGGCGCGGCTTCTTCACGTCGGACTCCAAGTCCGCGCTGTGGCAGGTGACGTACAAGGGCGGTGGCCCCACGCCTGCCGCCGATCAGCTGGCCAGGGAGGCGCAGTGACAAGCATGACGGACATGCGAAGGCGAAGAACTGGACGGCTGTGGACGGCACTTGTGGCGTCGCTGCTGATGGTGCTCGGGCTCGCGTCCACCTCGGCGTCCGGCCAGACCGACGGCGCTCCGGCCGGCGCGGCAGCGGCCGCGCAGACACTCACGTGGACGGCCGGCGACGACATCACCAAGTACGCGTCCGCGCCCACCACGGCGGTCGCGGGCCCCACGACGATCGTCTTCGAGAACAGCAAGGCGACCGGCAACACCACCGGTATGCCGCACACGTTGACGTTCGACGTGTCCGACCCTGAGTACCAGAACGACGTACCGCTGAACATCCTTGCCAGCCCGAACGACGACCAGGGCGGCAAGTACACGGCCGAGGTGACACTCACTCCCGGCCGGTACCGCTACTTCTGCACCATCCCCGGTCACGGCCAGATGCAGGGCATCCTCGTGGTCACCGAGGGCACCGGCGAGGACACCACGGCGCCGGAGACCGCGGCGGACGTGAGCGGTACGCAGAACGCGGACGGCGCGTACGTCGGTTCGGCGACCGTGACGCTCAGCGCGACGGACGCCGGTTCGGGTGTGGAGCGGATCGAGTACGCGATCGGTGACGCGGGTGCCTGGCAGCCGTACACCACGCCGGTGGTGGTCGATCAGGTCGGCGCCCACAAGGTCCGCTACCGGGCGCTCGACAAGGCCGGGAACATGGCCGCCGAGAAGGCGGAGTCGTTCACGGTGGTGGCCAAGCCGACGGACGACACCACTCCCCCGGAGACATCGGCCTCCGTGACCGGTGAGCAGAACCCGCAAGGGGAGTACCTCTCCATGGCGACCGTCACGGTGACGGCCTCCGACACCGGTTCCGGCGTCAACACCATCGAGTACGCGATCGGTGACGCGGGTGCCTGGCAGCCGTACACCGCCCCGGTCATGGTCCACGAGGTGGGCACCCACAAAGTGCGCTTCCGGGCCACGGACAAGGCGGGCAACGCGGCGGCCGAGAAGTCCGTCTCGTTCACCGTCGTCGCACCGCCCGAGGAGGACAAGACTCCCCCGGTGACCGGCGTGAGCGTCGACGGCACGAAGAACTCGTCCGGGGCGTACATCAACAGCGCCAAGGTGACGGTGACCGCGACGGACGCGCACGGTTCGGGAGTCGAGGCGATCGAGTACTCGCTCGACGGCGGCCCGTACCTCGCCTACACCGCTCCCGTGGTGGTCGACCGTGTGGGCGCGCACACCGTGGCGTACCGCGCGCGCGACAAGGCGGGCAACACCTCCGACGCCCGGTCCGTGAGCTTCACGGTCGCCCCTGGCGGCGGTGTGCCGGCGCCCAACTGTGCCGAGTACGACGAGCGGTTGACGGTCATCGTCGGCACGATCGACTCGGGCGTGCCGAACCGGATCACCAACAGCCGTTGCCGCATCAACGAGTTGATCGAGGACGAGAAGGAGTGGACGTCCCACGCGCTGTTCCTCAAGCACGTGACGACCGTCCTGGACGCCCTCCTCAAGGATGGTGTCGTCGTCCAGCGCGAGTACAACCTGATCAACAAGGCGGCCAAGCAGTCGGGCATCGGCAAGCCCGGCCAGACCGAGGGCTACCGGACGATCCTCGACGGTACGCCGGGGTCGTTCGCCAAGTGGCAGCACGTGGGCGGCGGTTCGTTCGGCCTGAACGCCGACGGGACCATCACCTCGGGCACGACGAAGGCCGGGCTCGGCATGCTGTGGTTCCCCGAGCGCAAGTACGGGGACTTCTCCCTGAAGCTCCAGTGGCGTGACGACGCGCCGGGCACGGGCAACACCAACTCCGGTGTGTTCGTGCGGTTCCCGGGGGTCCACAACCACCCCGAGGAGTCACGGCCCGAATGGGTCGCCATCAAGTACGGGCACGAGATCCAGGCGTTCGACAGTCCCACCGGCGACATGTACAAGAGCGGTTCGGTCTACGGCTTCGACCGGGTGGGTCTGGCCGGAGCCGGTGTCACCCAGAAGGGCACCTGGAACGACTACGAGATCCGTGTGGTGGACCAGCACTACTCGATCTACCGCAACGGTGTGCTGATCAACGAGTTCGACAACACCGGTGGCCAGGACTTCACCCCGCCACGCTCGGACGACCCGGGCACGGACGGGCGACGGTTCGCCTCCGGCTATCTCGGACTGCAGGTGCACGGCACGACGGATGTCGTCTCGTACCGGGACATCAGGATCAAGGAGCTGTGATCAAGGAGTTGTAGGGCCGTTCTCCTTCTTGTCCCTGGCCCTGCTCGGCTGTACCCGCTTCGGCTCGCCCGGCATCTTCGGGTACTCGGGCGGGTACGGCAGATCGCCCAGGCCGTGGTCGTGTTCGTCACGGCTGGCGAGTTCGAGCAGGGCTTCGAGGGAGTAGGCGTGCTCGTCCATGTCCGCGTGCACATCGCCGAGTTCGGCGAAGCGCGCGGGCATGGTCGCGATATCGAAGTCTCGGGGTACGGCGTCGGGGACCTCGTCCCAGGTGAGGGGCGCCGACACCGGGGCGTGCGGGCGGGGGCGTACGGAGTAGGCGGAGGCGATGGTGCGGTCCCGGGCCGTCTGGTTGTAGTCGACGAAGATCTTCTCGCCCCGCTCCTCCTTCCACCAGGCCGTGGTCACCTGCTCCGGCATCCGGCGCTCCAGCTCACGTCCGACGGCGATCGCGGCCCGGCGGACCTGGGTGAAGGTCCAGCGAGGCTCGATCGGCACGAAGACGTGCAGACCGCGTCCTCCGGATGTCTTGGGAAAGCCACGCAGATCCCCGTACTCGTGAAGCACTTCGCGTAGTTCGTGGGCGGCGCGGACGGCGTCACCGTAGTCGGTGCCCGGCTGAGGGTCGAGGTCGATGCGGAGCTCGTCGGGCCGGTCGACGTCGTCGCGGCGTACCGGCCACGGGTGGAAGGTGAGTGTGCCGTACTGGGCGGCCCACACGACGGCGGCGACCTCGGTGGGACACATCTCGTCGGCGCTGCGTCCACTGGGAAAGGTGATGTGGGCCGTGGGGATCCAGTCGGGCATGTTCTTCGGCGCCCGCTTCTGGAAGAACGACTCACCGGTCACCCCGTCCGGATAGCGCTCCAGGGTCGTGGGCCGGTTCCGCAGCGCGCGCAGGATGCCGGGGCCGACGGCGATGTAGTACTCGGCGAGGTCCCGCTTGGTGAAGCCGCGCTCCGGAAAGAAGACCTTGTCCGGACTGGACAGCCGTACCGTCCGCCCGGCCACCTCCAGCTGCACCGCGTCTGCCATGCGAGCCACGGTAGGCGCACCGGGCGCGCCTCGCATATTCGGGTGCATGCCCCTACACCGGGCGAATCATCGCCGATCCGCGCAGAATCGGAACATGGATCTACCGGTGATGCCGCCCGTGAAGCCCATGCTCGCCAAGTCCGTGGCGAGGGTTCCGCCGGACATGCACTACGAGGCGAAGTGGGACGGGTTCCGGGCGATCGTCTTCCGGGACGGAGACGAGGTCGAGATCGGGAGCCGTTCCACGAAGTCGCTGGTCAGGTACTTCCCCGAGTTGGTGGAGGCGCTGCGGGAGCAGCTGCCGGAGCGTTGTGTGGTCGACGGTGAGATCGTGATCGCGCGCGACGGGCGGCTCGACTTCGACGCGCTCACCGAGCGCATCCACCCGGCGGCCTCCCGCGTGAAGACGCTCTCCGAGCGGAATCCGGCGTCGTTCGTGGCGTTCGACCTGCTCGCGCTCGCCGACGAGTCGCTGCTGGACGTTCCGCTGAGCGACCGGCGGGCGCTGCTGGTGGCGGCGCTGTCCGGCGCCACGGCTCCCGTCCATGTGGCGCCGGCGACGACGGACATCGAGGTGGCACAGCGATGGTTCGAGCAGTACGAGGGCGCGGGCCTCGACGGAGTCGTCGCCAAGCCGCTCGCGTTGCGCTACGGGCAGGACGAGCGCCTGATGTACAAGATCAAGCACGAGCGCACAGCCGATGTCGTCGTCGCGGGCTACCGGCTCCACAAGAGCGGGCCGGTCGTCGGTTCGCTGTTGCTCGGCCTGTACGACGCCGGGGGCACGTTGCAGCACGTGGGGGTGTGCGCGGCGTTCACGATGAAGAGGCGCGAGGAGCTGATCACGGAGCTGGAGCCGCTGCGCATGGAGTCGGCCGCCGGGCATCCATGGGCGGCGTGGACGGAGGGTGAGGCGCACGAGTCCGCACGGATGCCGGGCGCGCCGAGCCGGTGGACGGGCAAGAAGGACCTCTCCTGGCTGCCGCTGCGGCCGGAGCTGGTGTGCGAGGTGGCGTACGAGCACATGGAGAACGGCGAGCGCTTCCGGCACACGGCCCGTTTCCGCCGCTGGCGCCCGGACCGTACGCCCGAGAGCTGCACCTATGCCCAGCTGGAGGAGCCGGTCGGCTACGACCTGGCGGACATCCTGGGGCCGCGGGACTGACCGGCGCCGACCGGACGGCAGTGGACAGGGCGCACGTGGGTACTCGGAGGTTCTTCGCCGAACCCCGCGGCATGTATCGATCGGTCATCAACTTGGGCTGATCGGCCGATCAGCGCGCGCAATCAGAATCGAGCGGGTAAGGCCATCAATGAACTTATAAGCACACAATCATCAATACGAGCATTGGTGGCAACGGTGGGCATGGGACGGATGGCGCTCAGGCGGCGCCGCACGATGACGGCGGCACTGCTGGCTGCCACGGTGGCCGCCGCCCTGGCGTCGGGCTGTACGACGGCCGGGAACCGGCTCGACGACGGGCGCGGCGACGTCCCCGACAGCACGGACAGCGGCAGCCCGGAGAGCGTGGCACCCCGCGCCCCATCACCGCTCGCAGTGAAGATCGACAACGTCCCCGCCGCCCGGCCGCAGACGGGCCTGGACGCCGCGGACATCGTGTACGCGGAGCAGGTGGAGGGCGGTCTCAGCCGGCTGATGGCCGTGTACGCGACGAAGCTGCCGAAGGCCGTCGGCCCGGTGCGCAGCGCCCGCGAGTCCGATCTGGAGCTGCTTCGCCAGTTCAACGAGCCGACGCTGGCCTTCTCGGGCGCGCAGGGCAAGCTGATGCCGCTGATCGACAGGGCGCCGCTGCGCGCGGTGTCCCCGGAGGACGACGAGAGGGCGTACTACCGGGGGTCGGACAAGCCCCTGCCGCACAACCTCTATCTGCGCGCGGAGCGGCTCCTGAAGTCCGTGCCCGGAGCGGACGCGCTGACGACGGGGTTCCGGTACGGGGCGGCGCCCGCGGGCGGGAAGGCCGAGAGCACGCGTACGGTCCGTTTCCCGGCGGCCCGTTTCACCTTCGACTGGGCGCAGGACCGGCAGCGCTGGCTGGTGTCGATGGACGGCAGCCCGACGGTCACGACCGACGGGAAGCGGGTGGCGGCCTCGACGGTCGTCGTGCAGTACGTGAACGTTCGGAAGTCCTCATTCCGCGACTTCCTGGGCAACAACACCCCGTACACGAACACCGTGGGCTCGGGGACGGCGAAGGTCCTGCGCGACGGCAAGGTCTTCGACGCCGGCTGGAAGCGTCCGGCGGCCGAGGACGGCACGGAGTTCACGACCACGGACGGCAGTCCCCTGAATTTCGCGGAGGGCCAGGTCTGGGTGGTGTTCGCGAAGGCCTGAGCCTCAGTTCTGCGTGACGAGGGGCGCCGCCGGAGCGCCGGGATTGCGCAGTCCCTCCGCCGCGTCCGACACCCGCTGGAGCAGATCGAAGAAGACGGTCTGCTCTTCGCCGGAGAGCGGTGCCAGGAAGACCTGGTTCATCCGCGCCGTCCGCACCGTCAGCTTCCGGTGGACACGCACGCCCTCGTCGGTGAGGCGGAGCAGGAAGCGCCGGCCATCCTGGGGGTCGCGGACCTTGTCCAGGAGTCCGCGCCGGCCGAGGCGGCTGATGACCTCGGCGATGGTGGACCGGTCGAGCCCGACCCGCTCCCCCACCGAGCGCTGGTCGAGCCCCGGCTCGGCGACGAGTGCGTTCAGGACCGCGAACTGGGGTGAGGTGATCTCCTCGGAGACCATCGTGTTCCAGAGCAGATAGTGCGCCTGCTGCAGCCGCCGGGCCAGGTGCCCGGGGTGGGCGGAGAGATCCACCGCGGCCATGTGCCCTCCTTGTTCGTTGGTGCACTGAACGATACCGGGCAGGCGCTCTTCTTGTCTCGCCGTGTGTCGAGACTCTGAGCTGCTGATTCCTTGGGGGTCTTGACGGTCCGGCGTTCGAATGGCAGCGTGTTTGAAACCTCGAAGAAATACTCAGTGCCCTGACTAATCGGGCCGCTGACGCTCGGCAGAGATGAGGCTTCGCAGATGGACAAGGTGGTCGCCACAGCCGCCGAGGCAGTGGCCGATGTGCCCGACGGCGCGACCCTGGCGGTCGGCGGTTTCGGGCTCAGCGGTGTGCCGAACGTGCTGATCGAGGCGTTGTACGAGCGCGGGGTCTCCGGCCTGGGCGTGGTCTCCAACAACTGCGGGGCGATGGAGTCCGGCCTGGCGGTGCTGCTGGCGGCGGGCCGCATCGCCCGGGTGACCGGCTCCTACATCGGGGCGAACAAGGAGTTCGCGCGGCAGTATCTGGCCGGTGAGCTGGAGGTGGAGATGATCCCGCAGGGCACGCTGGCCGAGCGGCTGAGGGCCGGCGGCGCCGGGATTCCCGCGTTCTACACGCCGGCCGGGGTGGGTACGCAGGTCGCGGACGGCGGGCTGCCCTGGCGCTACGACGGCAGCGGCGGGGTCGCGCTCGCCTCGCCGCCGAAGGAAGTGCGGGAGTTCGACGGTACGGAGTACGTGCTGGAGCACGGGATCCGTACGGACTTCGCACTGGTGCGGGCGGCGAAGGGCGATCGGCACGGGAACCTCGTCTTCAACAAGTCGTCCCGGAACTTCAACCCGCTGGCCGCGATGGCCGGGCGGTTGACGATCGCCGAGGTGGAGGAGCTGGTGGAACCCGGCGAGATCGACCCGGACGCCGTGCATCTGCCGGGAATCTTCGTGCAGCGGGTTCTCGCGCTCACACCCGAGCAGGCGAACTCCAAGCTGATCGAGAAGCGGACGGTCTCGGCCCCCGTCACGAGGGAAGCCGCAGAGGGAACGGTGACTGCGTGATGGCCTGGAGCAGGGAAGAGATGGCCACCCGCGCCGCGCGCGAGCTTCACGACGGCCAGTACGTGAATCTCGGTATCGGTCTGCCGACGCTGATCCCCAACTACCTCCCGCCGGGCGTGGAGGTGATCCTGGAGTCGGAGAACGGGATCCTGGGCACCGGCCCGTATCCGACCGAGGAGCAGGTCGACCCGGACCTGATCAACGCGGGCAAGGAGACCGTCACGGTCCTGCCCGGCGCCTCCTACTTCGACTCGTCCCTCTCCTTCGGGATGATCCGCGGCGGGCACATCGACGTCGCCGTGCTCGGCGCGATGCAGGTGTCCGCGGGCGGGGACCTGGCGAACTGGGCCATCCCCGGCAAGATGATCACCGGGATCGGCGGCGCGATGGACCTCGTCCACGGCGCCCGTACGGTGATCGTGGTGATGACGCACACCGCCAAGGACGGCTCGCCGAAGATCCTTCAGGAGTGCGCGCTGCCGCTGACCGGCAAGGCGTGCGTCAACCGGATCATCACCGACCTCGGCGTCCTGGACGTCACCGACGAAGGGCTCGTGCTCGTCGAGACCGCGCCCGGCGTCACCGTCGCGGAGATCGTCGCCAAGACCGCCGCGAAGGTCCGTATCGCAGACGAGCTCATCGAGGAGATCCAGTCGTGAAGGACGTCTACATCGTCGACGCGGTCCGCACCCCGTTCGGCAAGTACAGCGGGTCGCTGGCATCCGTGCGCCCGGACGACCTGGCCGCGCACGCCATCCGTGAACTCCTCGCCCGTACACCGGAGTTGGACCCGTCCCGGATCGAGGACGTGTACTTCGGCAACGCGAACGGCGCCGGTGAGGAGAACCGCAACGTCGCCCGCATGGCCGGACTGCTGGCCGGGCTGCCCACCTCCGTACCCGGGGTGACCGTCAACCGGCTGTGCGCCTCCGGCCTCGAAGCGGTCATCCAGGCTGCCCGCGCCATCGCGGTCGGGGACGCCCACGTCGCCCTCGCCGGCGGCGTGGAGTCGATGAGCCGCGCCCCCTACGTGCTGCCCAAGAACGACAAGCCATTCCCCTCCGGGCACACCGAGATGTACTCCACCACGCTGGGTTGGCGGATGGTCAACCCGAAGATGGACCCGCAGTGGACCATCCCGCTGGGCGAGTCCGCCGAACTCATCGCCGACAAGCACAAGATCAGCCGCGAGCAGCAGGACGAGTACGCGCTCGGCAGCCACCAGAAGGCCGCCCGGGCCCAGGCCGACGGCCTGTTCGACGCCGAACTCGCGCCGGTGCCGGTCCCGCAGCGCAAGGGCGACCCGCTGGTCTTCGGCGCCGACGAATGCGTACGGGCCTCGACGTCGCTGGAGGCGATGGCCAGGCTCAAGCCGTCCTTCCGCACCGAGAACGGCACGGTCACCGCGGGGAACGCGTCGCCTCTGAACGACGGCGCCGCCGCCCTGCTCCTGGTCGACGAGGAGGGCCTGCGCGCCACCGGCCGCGAACCCCTCGCCCGCGTCTCGGCGACCGGTGTCTCCGCGCTCGACCCGGACTACTTCGGACTCGCCCCCGTCGAGGCCGTCAACCGCGCACTCGCCAAGGCGGGCAAGGGATTTGACGACCTGTCAACTCTTGAACTGAACGAGGCGTTCGCCGCCCAGGTCCTGGGCTGTGTCGCCGAGTGGCCCGAGTTCGACCCGGCGATCCTCAACCCGCAGGGCGGTGCCATCGCGCTCGGCCACCCGCTGGGCGCGTCCGGTGCCCGGCTCGCCGGGACCGTGGCGCACCAGCTCGCCCGCAAGGGCACCGGGGTCGGCGTCGCCACCCTCTGCATCGGCGTCGGCCAGGGCCTCGCCCTCGCACTGGAGCGTTAGGAACTCTCATGGCTCTCACCCAGTCGGACATCGACATCGAGATCAAGGATCTCCAGGACACGTACGACAAGGCGGTCGCGGGCGGCGCCCCGGTCCTGAACCACCCGGGGCGCGACTACGCCCCGTACCGCAGCTCGCTCCTGCGCCACCCCAAGCAGCCGCTGGTCGCGGTGAGCGGAGGCGACCCGGAGGCGGTCGAGCTGTCGGGGCCGGTGTTCGGGGTCACCGACATCACCGAGCACGACAGCGATCTGACCCTCCAGCACCGGGGCGAGCCGATCGGCGAGCGCATGACCGTCTCGGGCCGGCTGCTCGACCGCGACGGACGTCCCGTGCGCGGCCAGCTCGTCGAGATCTGGCAGGCCAACGCCGCCGGCCGGTACGCCCATCTGCGCGAGCAGCACCCGGCGCCGCACGACCCCAACTTCACCGGTGTGGGACGGACCCTGACGGACGATCAGGGCCGGTACTCGTTCACCACGATCAAGCCGGGCCCGTACCCGTGGGGCAACCACACCAACGCGTGGCGGCCCGCGCACATCCACTTCTCGGTGTTCGGCACGGCGTTCACCCAGCGGCTCGTGACGCAGATGTACTTCCCGAGCGACCCGCTGTTCCGCTACGACCCGATCCTCCGGTCCGTGACGGACGAGGCGGCCCGGAACCGGCTGATCGCCGCCTACGACCACGACCTCTCGCGGCCCGAGTTCTCGATGGGCTACGCATGGGACATCGTCCTCGACGGTCCCTCCGCCACCTGGATCGAGGAAGGCCGTTGAGCATGGCCGAGCGACTGCTCCCCACCCCCTCCCACACCATCGGCCCGTTCTACGGGCACGCGCTCCCCTTCCCGGGCGGCGCCGAGGTGGCGCCCCAGGGCCACTCCGACGCGATCACCCTGCACGGGTACGTGTTCGACGGCGCGGGTACGCCGATCCCCGACGCCCTCCTGGACTTCTGGCAGGCGGCGCCCGACGGCTCGCTGAGGGGCGCGCCCGGCTCGATGCGCCGTGATCCGTCGACGGGCGGGTTCGTGGGCCGCAACGGCGTCGACTTCACGGGCTACGGGCGGGTCCCCACGGACGCGGACGGGCACTACGCGCTCCACACGCTGCCGCCGGGCAACACCGGGCTGCCGTACATCAGCGTGTGCGTGTTCGCGCGCGGTCTGACGCACCACCTCTTCACCCGCGCGTACCTCGCCGACGGCGCGGACCCGCTGCTCGACTCGCTGCCGGCCGAGCGGCGCGCCACGCTGATAGCAGCCGAGGGCACGAACCGGACGTACCGTTTCGACATCCGCCTTCAGGGCGAAGGCGAAACGGTCTTCCTGGAGTTCCAGTGACAGCTGCCGCCCCTGCCGATCCCGGCGATCCCACCGGTTCGGGCGATCCCGTCGGTCCCGGTGACTCCGTCGTTATCGGTGATTCCGTCGGTCCCGGTGATTCCGTCGGTTTCGACGCCGGTCTGCTCGCGCCCGGTCGTACGGGCTCGCCCGCCGAGTCCGCGACCGGCGACCGGGCCTTCCTTCAGGCGCTGCTCGACGCGGAGGCGGCCCTCACCCGCGCGCAGGCCTCGCTCGGCCTCGCCCCGGCCGAGGCCGCCGACGCCGTCACCGCGGCGGCCGACGCGGCGCGCTTCGACGTCCGCGATCTGGCGCTCCGCGCGCGAGGCGGCGGCAACCCGGTGATCCCGCTGGTCGCGGACCTGACGGCGGCGGTCGAGGCCGTCGACACCGAGCACTCCCCCTATGTCCACCGGGGCGCGACCAGCCAGGACATCATGGACACGGCCGCCATGCTGGTCGCCGCCCGGACACTGGACCTGGTCCTGGCGGACCTCGCCCGTACGGAGATCGCGCTGGAGCGGCTCGCGCGCGAGCACCGGGACACGGTCATGCCGGGGCGCACCCTCACCCAGCACGCCGTGCCGACCACCTTCGGGCTGAAGGCGGCCGGCTGGCGGTCGCTGGTACTGGATGCCAGGGACCGCGTCCAGGCCGTACGGGACCGGCTCCCGGCCCAACTCGGCGGCGCGGCGGGCACGTTGGCGGCCTTCACCGCGTACGGCACCCCGGACACGGGCGCCCTCGTCGAGGCGTACGCCCGTGAACTGGGCCTCGCCGCACCGGTGTTGCCCTGGCACACCCTGCGCACCCCCGTCGCCGACCTGGCGGGAGCCCTCGCGTTCACCGCGGGCGCCCTCGGCAAGGCGGCCACGGACGTACTCACCCTCGCCCGTACGGAGATCCGTGAGCTGAGCGAGAACACCGGTGGCGGTTCCTCCGCCATGCCCCACAAGGCGAACCCGGTGCGCTCCACCCTCGTCGCCGCGGCGGCCCGCCGGGCGCCGCAGCTCGCCGCGACGCTGTACGGGTCCCTGGCCGCCGAGGACGAACGGCCCGCCGGTGCCTGGCACGCCGAGTGGGAGCCCCTGCGCGACCTGCTGAGGCTGGTCGGCGGGGCCGCGCGCGACACGGCCGAGCTGGCCGAGGGACTGCGCGTCCACGCGGACGTGATGCGCGCCCATCTGGACCTCACCCACGGCCTGATCGTCTCCGAGCAGCTGTCCGCCGAGCTCGCGCGGGTGCTCGGACGGGCCCGCGCCAAGGAACTGCTCACGCAGGCGGCGCGACGGGCCACCACCGAGAACCGGCCGCTCGTGGAACTCCTCGCCGAGGAGCCCGAGTTGAAGGGGCCCGAGTCGAAGGACCTCGACCTCGCGGCCCTCACCGACCCGGCCCAGTACACCGGCTCCGCCGGAGCCCTCACCGACCGTGCCCTGGAGCGAAGTTGAGCACCCGACAGCCCCTTTCCGACGGCACGTCGCTCCACCACCGCGCCGAGGGTCCCGTAACCGCTCCCCCGCTTCTCCTCGGTCCGTCCCTCGGCACATCGACAGCTCTGTGGGACAAGGTCGCGCCCGAACTGTCCGTCACCCACCGGGTCGTGCGCTGGGACCTGCCGGGCCACGGCCACTCCCCCGCAGGACTGATCGGCCCCGGCGCGACCGTCGCCGATCTCGCCGCACTGGTGCTCGCGCTCGCCGACTCGCTCGGCCTCGACCGGTTCTCGTACGCCGGTGTCTCGCTCGGCGGCGCGGTGGGGCTGCATCTCGCCGTCCATCACCCGGAGCGGGTCGAGCGGCTCGCGGTGATCTGCTCCTCCGCCCATTTCAACGGCTCCAAGCCGTGGGAGGAGCGGGCCGCGCTGGTCCGTGAAGAGGGGCTGGCCGAGCTCGCCAAGAGCGCCGACTCCCGTTGGTTCACGCCCGGTTTCACCGTTCCGGAGCTGGTCGAGGACCATCGGACGGCGGATCCGGACGCGTACGCCGCCTGCTGTGACGCGCTCGCGGCCTTCGACATCCGGGAGCGGCTGCCGGAGATCGGCGCGCCCACGCTGCTCGTCACCGGGCGCGAGGATCCCGCGACGCCGCCCGCGCATCTGCGCGAGATCGCCGACGCGGTGCCCGGTGCCGCGCTCGTCGAGATCCCGGGGGCCTCGCACCTCGCGCCCGCGCAGTGCCCGGAGGCCGTACTCACCGCGCTGCGCGCGCACTTCGACGGCGGCGCCAAGCGGGGCATGGAGGTACGCCGCCAGGTGCTCGGCGACACACACGTCGACCGTGCCCAGGCCCGGCAGTCGGAGTTCACGGCGCGGTTCCAGGACTTCATCTCGCGGTACGCGTGGGGCGAGATCTGGACGGATCCGACGCTGGCGCGCCGCGAGCGCAGCATGATCACGCTGACCGCGCTGGTGGCGCACGGCCACTACGACGAGCTGGCAATGCACGTCCGGGCCGCCCGCCGCAACGGGCTCACGCCGGAGGAGATCGGCGCGGTGCTGCTGCAGACCGCCGTGTACTGCGGGGTCCCGGCGGCCAACTCGGCGTTCGCCGTGGCCCAGCGGGTGCTCGCCGAGGAGGACGAGGCGGCCGGCTGAGCGGCTGCCCGGGCTGCCGCGCCACCGGGCGTTCGACGCCCGGCGCGCCTGGCATCCGCCCCGTTGGACACCCGGTCACCGACCCGTCCGCCCCTCGGTCACCGGGGACGGGGCACCAGACCCGTGTGCAGTGCCAATGCCTCCCGGGCCCTCGTCACCAGGCCGTCCGCGCCACAGGTCCGCGCCAGTGCGAGCCCGCGCGTCAGCTCCGTGACGGAGTGGGACGCGATGCCGTACTCGACGCGGGCCGCCGCGTGTTCGTAGGCACAGGGGGACGCCTCCAAGTAGGCCACGGCCTGGGCGAGCAGCGTGACCGAGCGCCGGCCGGTCTCCAGAGCCGCGGCGCACCGCAGGGCCTCTCCTATCGCGCTGTCCGTGCCGAAGCGTTCGGCCTGGATGCGGGCGTCGGCCGCCACCTCGGCGGCGCGCCGCGGGTCGGCGACGGCGAGGGTGCGGGCCAGATCTCCGGCCCAGGGCGCCATCACCGTGTTGTGGCCGCCGCGGGCCGCGGACCTCTTCTCGGCGGTCTCCAGCTCGTTCACGCCCTCCTCGACGCGGCCGGTGGCGATCAGCAGGCGGCCCCTTATCGAGTGGGTGTCCGGCAGGACGGTCGTGGACGGGTGGGGCGGTTCGAAGGAGTACCGCTCGGCGATCTCCTCGGCCGCACCCACGTGGCCGCGGGCGAGCAGCGTGTCGATGAGCATGCACGCCGCCGACCAGTGCATGGGCAGACCGTCGCCCACCCGGTCGGCCAGCCGGAGTGCCTCGCGCAGGGACTCCTCCGCGTCCACGAGGCGGCCCCGTCTGCGGAGCACGTAGCCGCCGAAGGCGTGCGCGACGGCCAGATGGCCGCCGCTCCACCCGGCGTGCTCGTACGTGCGCTGGGCCTCCGTGAAGAGGCTCTCGGCGCGGTCGAGGCGGTCCGCGAACGCGTAGGAGATGCCGAGCATCATCAGGAGCTCGAAGCTCCACTCGGTGTCGGTCCAGCCGAGGCCCGGCGCGAGGCGGCCGTTGACGAGGGCGCGGTCGCAGTGCTCGACGACCTCCTCGGCGTTCTCCCCGCGGGTCATCCCGTCGAAGGCGCGCAGGATGAGCAGGGCACGCTCGGAGTTGTCGCGGCCGGTGAGCGGCTTGACGAGCTCGGCGAGGCGGCGGGAGCGGCCGGGCGCGTCCTCCTCGGCGACGTGGACGCCCTCCCACATGTAGTGCACGGCCTGCAGGCGCATTCGGGCGGGACCGGGCTGGAGCCGGTCGGCCTCCGCGTCGACCGCGGCGACGGCCTCCTCCGGCTGGTCGTTGTGGATGAGGGCGGAGGAGAGCCGGCAGACCGCGTCGACCCGCAGCTCCTCCTCCAGACCGTGCAGCGTGAGTGCCTGCCGCAGGTGCCCGATCGTCGTCGCGGGCGAGGTGAGGAGCGTGGCGCAGCCCAACTCGTAGAGCACGCGCGCGTGGACCTCCGGAAGCGGCGGTTCCAGCAGGGCGCGCTCCAGACAGCGGCGGGCCGCGTCCGGGGCTCCGACGGCGAGGTGCTCGCGGGCGGCCTCGCGCATCTGCTCGACGAGTTCGGGGTCGTCGTCCGGATGTACCTCGAGAAGGTGGCGGGAGGCCGCGGCGGCGCCGAGGCCCGACGCGGTGACGACCGAGGCGGCCACCCCGTGCATGGCGGTGCGCAGCGCGTCCGGGATCGAGCGGTAGACGGCGGTGGCGATGAGCGGGTGGACGAACTCCAGGTCCCCGTCCTGGACTTGACCGGTCGTCTGGTCGGCCTCGGTGAGGATGCGCGCCGCGCCGAGGAGCGCCGCACAGCGCTCCGCCTCGTCCCGCGGCATTCCGGCGAGTTCGGCCGCCAGTTCCAGGGAGATCTGCGTGCCGAGGATGGCCGCCGCCCAGGCGAACCGGGTGGCGTCCACGCCGAGCCCTTCGAGCCGGTCGACGAGTCCGCGGCCGCGCGCCGAGCGGTTCAGCGCGCGTAGTTCCGAGGCCGACTCCTCGACCGGTTCGAAGTCGCTGTCCTGGACCTTGGCGAGGAGCTCCACGGTCTCGTACGGGTTGCCGCCGGTGACGGCCCACACCTCGCGGCAGAACGGGACGTCGGCGTGCGCGCCGAGCGTGGCGCGGGTGAGTCCGGCCGTGGCGTCCGGGGTCAGCGCGCGCAGAGAGGGCATCGGGCCGGCCAGGGCGCCGACGGCGTCGAGGTGGCGGGCGCTGTCGCCGGTGGCGTCGCCCGGGCGGCGGGCGACCAGGACGAGGACGGGCAGGTCGTCGAGGCGCTCCGCGAAGGCGGCGAGCCAGTGCAGGCTCTCCTGGTCGGCCCAGTGCGCGTCGTCGACGAGCAGCACCAGCGGCCACTCGCGTCGGGCGAGCCTGCGCACGGCCGCGACCAGGCCGTCGCACACGCCCTGCGGGTCGGCCTGGCGGTCGCTCGATTCGGCGATCCCGAGGGCGGGTCCCGCGATGTCGTACCAGTCGCCGAAGTACTCACGCGCCTCGTCGGGCATCAGCGCCACGAGAGCCGGCTGCAGCAACTGCCGTACGACGTTGAAGGGAACGGACGTGATGGTCTCGCCACCGCGTGCCGACCACACCGTGCATTTGCGTGTCTCCGCGATCCGGCGCGACTCGGCGAGCAGCGCGGTCTTGCCGATGCCCGCCTCTCCGGTGAAGACCAGCAGGCTGCCCGAGGCCGAACCCGCGCACAGCGCGTCGACGGCCTCCGCGACCGCGGCGATCTCCGCGTCGCGCTCCCAGAGGGGTGCCGAGGCGGCCGTTCCCGGCCGTGCCTCCGTCATCCCGCTACCTCCCCAGGTCGCCCAAACGACGTACAGACCTTGAGCCTAGCCCTCCGGAAGGCACGATGGAGCCTGGTCGGGACACCTGCTGCGGTGACGGGTGACGTCGGGGCGCGAAGACGACGGACGGGGCCGCCGGCCAGCGCGCGCGGGTCAAGGTTATTGACTGTCAACCAGCGTGAACTGAAACCACTCTTCAACGTCGACGGACAGGGCGACGACTCCGGGAGGAACCCCATGAACGTCACCGAGCCCGCCAGCTGGGCTCTGCGGGAGCACCTGTGTCAGGCGCTTGCAGGGCCCAGCTGGCGGGCTCGGTAGGCAACTTCATCGATTGACCTCCTCCCCCCGCTGAAGCGGGAGGATTCCAACCCGGCGGGTTGAGGTTCACGGACGCTCGCCCACTGGTGTGGTGTCGTCCCTCCGGCAAGCCCTGCCGCGACGCCCCTTCGCGGGGCGGCAATAATGTACCAGGCGCTCCGCAGCGTCCGGTGCCGGCCGTGGTGGTCCTCCTGATGACAGGCGCCGCGACACTGATCGGCGTGCTGCCCACGTACGACACGGTGGGTGCCCTCGCGCCCTGGCTGCTGACCTTTCTGAGGGTCCTTCAGGGACTGTCCGCGGGCGGGGAGTTCGGGGGCGCGGTATCGGTGATGACGGAGTTCGCGCCACCGGGCAGGCGGGGCCTGTACGGGTCGTGGCAGTCGTTCACGGTGGCGCTGGGGCTGCTGGGCGGAGCGGGAGTGGCCGCGCTGCTGGCGACCGTGCTCACTGAGGGGCAACTGGGCGACTGGGGCTGGCGGTTGCCGTTCCTGCTGACGCTGCCGATGGGGCTCGGGGCGCTGTGGCTGCGCCTGCGGCTCGACGAGACGCCGTCCTTCGAGTCGCTCCGGGAGGAGCCCCTGCCCGAGCGGCCCCCGGGGCGTGAGGTGGCGAGGGCGATCGCGCTGGGCGCGGGTCGCATCATGGGCTGGGCGGCGGCCGGCTACACGTTCCTCGTCGTGCTCCCCTCGTATCTGCAGAGCTCACTGAACGCCACGTTCCAGCAGGCCCTGGTCGCCACCGTCCTCGCCAACCTGGGCTTCGCGGCCACGATCATCCCGGCGGGCCTGCTCAGCGACCGGATCGGCCGGCGGCCGGTGATGCTGACGGGCGCGCTGCTGGTCACCGTCCTGGCGGTGCCGCTGCTCAACCTCCTTCAGAACACGGGCACTTCGAACGCGGTGAAGGGCGGGGCCGTGTTCGTCGCGGGCGCCGTCGTGGGGCTGATGGCGGGCCCGGGCCCCGCGATGCTCTCGGAGATGTTCCCGACGAGCGTCCGCTACACGGGGCTGGGACTCGCCTACGCCCTGTCCAATGCCGTGTTCTCGGGGTGCGCGGGCCTCATCATCACGGAGACCATCAAGCGGACGGGCAGCGTGGACATCCCGGCGTACTACGCGGCCGTGACGTGCGCGGTGAGCGTGCTCGCGCTTCTGACACTCCGCAAGGAGCCGGTACGGCAAGGGAGTTGAGCGGGTGCGGGTGATCGGCCTGATGTCCGGCACGTCGTACGACGCGATCGACGCGGCGGCGGCCGACCTGCGGCTCGACGGGGACAGCCTGGTGCTGCGGCCCCTCGGCATGGTCGGCGAGACGTACGACACCGAGGTGCGCGAGGCCCTCGCGGCGGCGCTGCCTCCGGCAGCCACGACCCTCGCCGAGGTGTGCCGCCTGGACACCCTCATCGGGCAGGCCTTCGCGGCGGCCGCCCTCCGCGCCGACCGTGAACTGTGCGGCGGACGGGCCGAGTTGGCGGCCTCGCACGGTCAGACCGTCTACCACTGGACCGACGGCGGGCGGGTGTGCGGCACCCTGCAGATCGGTCAGCCCGCCTGGATCGCGGAGGCCACCGGGCTGCCCGTGGTCGCCGACTTCCGACCACGCGACATCGCCGCCGGTGGCCAGGGGGCGCCCCTGGTGAGCCTCTTCGACCTGCTGTGGCTGCGCGGCAGACCTGGCACCCCGGTCGCGCTGAACCTCGGCGGCATCGCCAACCTGACCGCGCCCGACGGCACCGCCTTCGACACAGGTCCCGCGGGCGCGCTCATCGACGCGGCCGTCCGCCACTTCACCGGCCGCGCCTACGACACGGGCGGCGCGCTGGCCGCCCGGGGCAGGGTCCACGAGCCGCTCCTGCGCCGGCTCCTCGACGAGCCGTACTACGCGCTGCCCGCGCCGAAGACGACCGGAAAGGAACTGTTCCACCGGGACTACCTGCTGGCGGCTCTGGCAGGCCTCGCGGACCCGGCCGCTCCGGCCACGGCGGCCGATCCGACCGCTCCGGCGGACATCGGCACTCCCGCGCACCAGGACGTGATCGCCACCGTCACCCGGCTCACCGCGCGCACGGTCGCGGACGCCGTCCGATCCGTGCGGGCCACCGAGATCATCGCTTCGGGCGGCGGCACGCGCAATCCCGTCCTCATGGCGATGCTCGCCGAGGAGTTGCCGGGGGTACCGCTGCACACCTCCGACGCACTGGGCCTGCCGTCGGCGGCGAAGGAGGCGTACGCGTTCGCCGTCCTCGGTTTCCTGACGCTGCACGGTCTCGTGGGCACCGATCCGAGGAGCACCGGGGCCCGGCACCCCAGCGTGCTGGGCTCGGTGACACCGGGGCGGGACGGGCTGCCACGGGTGCCCGGGGGCTTGAAACAGCCGGTGCGGCTGGTGATTGGGTGAAATGAATCCGGATCCTCTCATCCGGCTTTCACTCGCGCCTCATACGGTGGACCCATGACGCAGGCGACTCCCCCCGGCTGGTATCCCGATCCCGGGCAGACAATTGACGGCCCCGCCACGCAGCGCTGGTGGGACGGTAGGACATGGACGGACCAGACCCGCCCCGCGGAGTCCGGCGCCATTTGGGGTCCTCCGGCGTTCTCACCGGGCTCTCCTTATCCGGGCGCGCACCCCGGCGGCCCACGGCGCAAAGCACGTACGGCGATAGCCGTCGCCGTCGCCGTGGCGGTCCTCGCCGGCATCGGCGGCGGGGTGTACGCGCTGACCTCGGACGACGGCTCGGACGACACCAATTCGACCAACACCCAGCCGGTGCCGACCCAGCCGGGCGGCCCGCAGGGACAGGACGGCGGCGGTCAGGGTGGCCCCGGCGCCCCGGAGGGCGGCGAGTCCGAGGTCCCGCAGCCGCTCCCGTCCGAGGAGGGCTACGCCACGGACCCGATCAACGGCATCAGCCTGCCCGTGCCCGACGGCTGGAGCGGCTCGACCATCCAGGTCGGCGCGCAGGTGACGACCAAGGGCTCCTACAAGTGCCCCGGCGACACCTCGGAGGAGTGCAGCCTCGGCGGCGCCTACTCGGCTCCCGCGCTCGCGCTGGAGCTCAAGGCCACCACCGCCGAGGCCGCCGCCAAGGAGGACATCGCCAAGAACGCCGAGGAGTCCTACGGCGGCAAGAGCTACGGCAAGATCACCTCGCACGACGAGCTCTCCTCCAAGGCCGTGACCGTGGCCGGGCAGAAGGGCTACGCGGTCCGCTGGAAGGTCGTCACGAGCAAGGGCGACGACGGCTACGTCGAGTCGCTCGTCTTCCCGGCGCCCTCCAACTCCAAGCAGCTCGTCGTCGTGCGCTTCGGCATCGATGTCAGCTCCAAGGCCCCCGAGCAGTCGGTCATCGACGAGATCACCAAGGGCATCAAGGAGGCCGCGGGCGGCGGCGGCAACGGACAGAACGTGTAGGACGTGCAGGACGTACGGCGGTCAGGGCTCCGGGGCCCTGACCGGACACCAATCGGCCGGGTGGGGCGCCTCTCCGCTCGAGAGGAACCCCACCCGGCCGGGGGGTGCGCGCCGCCCCCGTCCCCACGGTGCGGCGCGAGCAGGTCACCGTCCAGTCATCCCATGGACGGCGGCCTGGGTCTCAGGTGGTGTCCGACAGTCCCAGGGCCGGCAGCAGGGCCACGTCCACATAGCGCAGGAGGTACTCCGCGTCCGCGGGGCACCCCTCCAGGAGGGGACGGACGCGGAGCACGCCGAGCAGTTGCGCCGGCACGAACTCCAGCACCGGATGGTCGGCTCCGACCTCGCCGCGTTCGACCGCGCGCCGGACCATCCCGCGGAGCGCCTCCAGTTCGGGCTCCACCAGTGCGTCGCGCAGCGCGCGCTGCAGTTCGTCGTCCTGCATCACGGACTGCCCGAGCGCCTGCAGCAGCCTGGTGTCCTCGTCCGACCGCTCACCAGCCGTGCGCGCGACCGCGCGCAGGTCCCCGGCGAGCGAGCCGGTGTCGATACCGATGAACTTGGGACAGTGGTTGGCCCGCAGCGCGGCCGCCACGAACTGCGGCTTCGTCTTCCACTGCCGGTAGAGCGTGGACTTGCTGCACCGGGTGCTGGAGGCGACGCCCTCCATGGTCAGCGCGTCATAGCCGCACTCGCGGATCTGGTCGAGCACGGCGTCGAAGAACTCCTGCTCACGCTGGGGCGTGATCTTGGAGCGGCGCGAGGCGACGACCGTCTCCGGTTCGTCGGCTGCCTGGGACGTCATGGCTCTTCTCCTCGCTGGTCTCCGCGGCCCCCTGCGGGCCCGCTCCCCGTGTGCTTTCCAGTGTGGCCCTCGACCGGCCCTCAGTGTGGCGTAAGTCCTATCGATACGCCAGTGTACCGGAACGCGAACGTATCGGTACACTGTCGTATCGATGAGCCTTGGACAGGACCCACCCCCGTGTCGAGTGGATCCCCTCCTGGGCTCACCACGCACCAGCACGACCAGAACGTCAGCAAGGGGGCCGGGGATGGAAAGCCGATCCGAGCCTGCAAGAGAAGGGGAGGCCGCGATACGGCGGCCGCCCCTCGTCCGTGAGCTCCTGCTCGTCGTGGGGCTCTTCCTCGTCTACAAGCTCGGCCGGCAGCTGGCCACGGGCCACACCGGTGAGGCCCTCGACAACGCGCACCGGGTCTGGGACCTCGAACGCTTCCTGCGTCTGCCCGGCGAAGGCGACGTGCAGTCGGGGCTGCTGCACGGCGACACCCTCGTGCACGTCGTCAACACCTACTACGCGACCGTCCACTTCCCCGCCACCGCGGCCTTCCTGATCTGGCTCTACCTGCGGCGGCCCGGGCACTACGTGTGGGCCCGCCGGGTACTGGCCGCGGTCACCGCCGCCGCCCTGGTGGTGCACCTCACGTTCCCGCTCGCCCCGCCCCGCATGCTCGCCGCGACGGGCCTCGTGGACACCGGCCAGGTGTACGGGCCCACGGTGTACGGCGCCTCGCCCGAGACCGACTCGCTGTCGAACCAGTTCGCGGCGATGCCCTCGCTGCACTTCGGCTGGGCCCTGATGGTCGCGATCGGCCTGATCGCCGCGACCCGGTCCCGGTGGCGATGGCTCTGGCTGCTGCATCCGCTGGTCACGCTGCTGGTGATCGTCGGCACGGCGAACCACTACTGGCTCGACGCGATCGTCGCGGCCGCGCTGCTCGGCATCGCCCTCGCCGTGATCCGCGTACCGCGCCGGACGGCGGCACCGACGGCGCCCGCCCGGGAGCGCGTGGGCGCCGGCGGCTCCGTACCGGAAGGGCCGGGGGCACCGGACGGATCCGGCGGGCCGGGGACACCCGGCGCGCAGGACGCTCCGGAGCTCGTGGGAGCCGGACGATGAGCGCCACGCTCGTCGCCGTCGTCCTGTCGCTGTTCTCGGCCGTCGCGTACGCCGCCGCGGCCGTGGCCCAGCAGCGGCTGGCCGCACGGACCCCCGACTCCGGGGTGCTCCGGCTGCTCGGCAGCGGTGCCTGGTGGTGGTCGGTGGGCCTCAACGCGTCGGCGGCGCTGCTGCACGTGGCCGCCCTCAAGTACGGACCCCTCACGCTGGTCCAGCCGCTCGGCGCGCTCACGCTCGTCGCCGCGGTGCCGCTGGGCGCACGGATGGCGGGGCGGCACGTCACGCTCGTCGAGTGGCGCGGTACGGCGCTGACGCTGGCCGGGCTCGCGGCGCTGCTGGTCACGGCGTCAGGGCCCGCGCCCGACGATGTGCTGAGCGTCCCGCAGGCGCTGGCCGTGGCGGGCACGACCGCGGCCCTCATCGGCGTACTGGCCAGGCCGGGCACCCGCCCCGGGCTGCGGCACGCGACCTCGTCCGGATTCGCCTCGGGTGTCGCCTCGGCGCTCACGCAGACCGTCACGGTCGCCGCGACGGACCGCTCGGAATCCCTGCTCAGCGGACAGGTGATCGTGGTCACGCTGCTGGTCGCCGCCTTCGCGGCGGGCGGGCTGCTGCTTTCGCAGACCGCCTACAAGGGCGGGCTCGGCGCTCCCCTCGCGGTGGTGACGCTGGCCAACCCGATCGCCGCCGCGGTGATCGGCCTCTCGCTGCTCGGCGAGCGACTGCAGGGCGGCGCGGCGGGACTGCTGCTGGCGCTGGCCGGGGCGGCGGTCGCGGCCTGGGGCGTGGTGACGCTGTCGCGCTCCACGCCGGTGCCTTCGGCGATGGAATCCCCGACGGCGGAACCCCTGACAGCAGCTCCGGCGGAGCCTTCGACGGAGACCTCGGTGGACGAGGAGCACCCGGTGGCCGCGGTTCTCGCCCTGGAGCCCGGATCGGCCTTGAACGAGCCGTCGTTGCTGCCGCGGCAGCCGAAGCCCGAGCGCCTCACCCCGCTGTAGGCCACGGCGGAACGCACGACGGAATGAGGGAGGGCGGCCGCGGATGTCCGCGGCCGCCCTCCCTCACGACGCTCACGACGAACTGACGAACCGATTCGTCAGCCAAGCCCTCGGCTGTCCTGCTTGAGTGCCGTGTCGACGGTCAGCGCCGTCGCTATCACGAGGCTCAACAGGGGCTCGGGAAGCTGGTAGTGCAGCTGCAGGACGTAGTTGTCCGCAGTCGTGAACATCGTCTTGGCGAGGCCTTCCCAGGTCTTGGTGATCCGGGCGACCTCGTTGTCGGCGTGGTCGACGATCGAGAAGTTCCAGGCGCGCCAGTTCTCCGCCTTGATCGCGCCGACCTGCTTGTCGTCGACCTTGATGGCGAAGTTGATCTTCCCGACCATGTTCTGCTGGGCTATCTCACCGACCGGCGAACCGTCCGGACGCGCCACGAGCACCCGCGACTTCATGAACTTGCGGGGCCGGGTCAGCAACAACTGCGGCTGACCGTACGCGTCGCGGATCTCCAGCTTGTGCGTCATGAACTGGTCGAGGCTCGCGAAGAAGCGCAGCACCTTCTTCAGCGCGCCCTGTCCGACCTGCACCACCGAGCCGAGCTGGTTGCCCTGCTGGTCCATGACCTTGTACTCGTTGGTCAGCTCGATCAGCTTGGCCTTCTGGTTCACCACCAGGACCGGCTCGGTGAACAGCGTGCCCCCGCCGGCGGCGTTCGGTGCGACACCGGCCTGCTGATGCACCTGCTGCTGCACGCGCGGGTCGAACCCTCCCGCCTGCTGCGGAACCTGCTGCACCGGCTGCTGCTGCACAGGGTGCTGCTGCGGCTGCTGCTGCACGTGAGGGTGCTGCTGCGGCTGCTGCGGCATGTGCTGGACCGGCTGCGCGGCCTGAGCCTGCTGCTGGTCCTGGTTGGTGTGCTGGGTCCACTGAGCACCGTCCCAGTAACGCAGCGTCTGGGGCGCACCCTGAGGATCCGGGTACCAACCTGCAGGAGTGTTCGAATGCGTGGTCACCGGGGCACACTACCCCGGGCCCGCCAGAACCTGACCAGTCCGTGCGATGTGGGACTCATCGCATCTCCGGTGGCGAATCGCACCCTCTAGGCCCTGGCGATCGCCGGGTCGCTGACGCCCACCCGGCCGTTCTCGACGTGCCCGGCGAACCGGCGCAGGAACGAGCCGCCCGCGTCGGACACGGTGAGGTCGTACCAGCGCTTGCTCGCCCCCAGGTCAACGGTGTGCCTGACGGTCGCGCCGGACCGTACCCGGATCGACTTGGGCCTGCCGCCGTAGCCGTTGGTGAGCTTGAGCTCGGCCGTGCGGGAGCCCTTGTTGGTGAAGGTCAGCTCGATGTCGTCCCCGTCGTGCCGTGCGGTGACCTCGGGTCCGGCGGTCCTGCCCGGGCCCTTGAAGACACGTACGAAGCCGTTGGGCCCGTGCACGGTCAGGTCGTACGAGCCGTTCGAGTAGGCGGAGTTCCAGGTGTCCGAGACGCTCTTGCCGGCCTCGGTGGTGTAGGTCCAGGGGCCGTCGGTGCGGCTTCCGGAGGTGACGTGGAAGGAGGCGCCGGCCTTCTTGCCCGAGGCGAAGGTCAGCGTGAACTTCCCGGCCTTCGGGTCCACCGAACCGTCGATCCACGGCGCGTACCGGAGCGGGCGCGCGAGCCGCAGACCGCGCTCCTGCTTCGGCAGCTTCGGATCCGCGGGCGGGGTCGGCTTGTAGTCCGGGTGCCGGCCCTTGTCCGGCGGCTCGTACGCGTCGGTGTCCGGGAGGTCGGCCGGCCTGCTGTCCTTGCGGGAGAAGTCGAACGCGGCGGTCAGGTCGCCGCAGATGGCCCGCCGCCAGGGCGAGATGTTCGGCTCCTCGACACCGAAGCGGCGCTCCATGAACCGGACGATCGAGGTGTGGTCGAGGGTCTCGGAGCAGACGTAACCGCCCTTGCTCCAGGGCGAGACGACGAGCATCGGCACGCGCGGGCCGAGCCCGTAGGGTCCTGCGACATGCGTCGAGCTGCCCGCGAAGAGGTCCGGGCCGACGTCGACGGTGGACTTGCCCCGGCCGGCGTCGCGCGGCGGCAGCGGCGGGACCAGGTGGTCGAAGAAGCCGTCGTTCTCGTCGTACGTGATGAACAGGGCCGTCTTGGCCCACACCTTGGGGTCGGAGGTGAGCGCCTCCAGGACCTGGGAGATGTACCAGGCGCCGTAGTTCGAGGGCCAGTTGGAGTGCTCGGAGAAGGCCTCGGGGGCGGCGATCCAGGAGATCTGCGGCAGCTTGCCGCCCTTGACGTCGGCGCGCAACTGGTCGAAGTAGCCCTCGCCCTTGCGGGCGTCGGTGCCGGTGCGGGCCTTGTCGTAGAGCGGGTCGCCGGCCTTGGCGCCCCGGTACTTGTTGAAGTAGAGCAGCGAGTTGTCGCCGTAGTTGCCGCGGTACGCGTCCGAGATCCAGCCCCAGGAGCCGGCCGCGTCCAGGCCGTCGCCGATGTCCTGGTAGATCTTCCAGGAGATCCCGGCCTTCTCCAGGCGCTCGGGGTACGTCGTCCAGTCGTAGCCGACCTCGTCGTTCCCGAGGACGGGGCCGCCGCCCTTGCCGTCGTTGCCGGTGAAGCCCGTCCACATGTAGTAGCGGTTCGGGTCGGTGGAGCCGATGAACGAGCAGTGGTACGCGTCGCAGACGGTGAAGGTGTCGGCGAGCGCGTAGTGGAAGGGGATGTCCTCGCGGGTCAGGTACGCCATGGTCGTGGCACCCTTCGCGGGGACCCACTTGTCGTACTTACCGCCGTTGTAGGCGGCGTGCCCGTCGGGCCAGCTGTGCGGCAGGCCCTCCAGGAACTGCATACCGAGGTCGTCGGCCTCCGGGTGGAAGGGCAGCAGCTCCTTGGTCCCGTCCGACTGGTGCCACACGGATTTTCCGTTGTCGAGCGTGACCGGGTGCGGGTCACCGAAGCCGCGTACGCCTCTGAGCGCACCGAAGTAGTGATCGAAGGAACGGTTCTCCTGCATAAGGACGACGATGTGCTCGACGTCCTCGATGGTGCCGCGGTGGTAGCCCGCGGGGATGGACGCGGCCTTGGCGATGCTCTCCGACAGCGCGGTGAACCCCGCGGTGCCGCCTGCGAGTTGGAGAAAACGGCGCCGATTCACTTCGGGCATGGCAGGTGACCTCTTGTCCTGAGGGGGTACTGAGGGCGAGTACGTGATGGAACGTGCGCGAATGGAGTGTTCCAAGAGCAACAAACGTCAGGGAAGGGCCGCGTGGCATCTGTGTGAAACACGGCGGTACGTGAGGTGCGCGGCCCGTTCGGGGAACGGTCAGCTTCCGGTCGCTTCCTTCCAGCCGTCAACGTACGACGTGAGGTTCTTGTCGATGTCGGACCAGTCGGGCTCGAAGACCTCCACGCCGTCCATGAGCTTGGTGAGCGCGATGGCGTTGGCATCGGTGGCCTTGGCGTCCTGGCGGACGCTGAAGCCGCCGCCGATCTCGCTGACCTGCTGCCGGGCGTTGCGGCTCAGCATGTGGTCGAGGAGCTTCTTGGCGTTCTTGCTGTGCGGGGCATCGGTGACCAGCCCGGCCGCGTACGGCAGGGCGAAGGTGGTGGGCCTGCCCGTGGTGGTCGCCGGGAACCAGATGGCGAGGTTCGGCATGGACTTGGCCTGGGCGAAGTTCATCTGGACATCGCCGTTCGCAACGAGCAGTTCGCCCTTGTCGACCTTGGGCGCGAGCTTGCCGGTGGAGGCGGACGGGCCGACGTTGTTGCCCTGGAGCCTGCCGAGGTAGTCCATGGCATCGGAAGAACGGGTGGCGTGCCGATGAGGAGGGCCTCGCGCGGGGTGGCGAGCACCGTCTCGATGCGTTCGTCGGCGTCTCCGAAGGCGATGCCCTGCTGGTGGAGGTAGGCGTAGAAGGAGGAGTCGGGGTCGAAGTCGGCGTCCAGGCGGGGAAGGCGGGCCACGGAGACGTAGGTGCTTTCCAGGCCGACCCGCTCGTCGTCCGCGAGCAGCACGCGCTCCAGATGCCAGACCGGCTCGCCGCGCGTGAGCCCGGTCTCGGCGGCGAGCGCTTCGGGGCAGGGGAAGCGGTCGAGGGTGACGAGGTTACGGCCGGGGGTACGCCCCTGACGTCGTACGCCTTCGGTGTAGCTGGCGAGCGACAGGGGCTGCTCCAGCTTCGGGCCCGCGACGACCGTGCCGCGCCCCTGCCGCCGCAGCCGCCCCTCCAGCACCAGTTCACGGATCGCCTGCCGTACGGTCTCCCGCGCGACCTCGTACCGCTCGGACAGGTCCCGCTCGGTGGGGAGCAGCCCGCCCTCCCCGAGCTCGTCGACGAGGGCGGAGATCCGCGCCTTCACCGCGTAGTACTTCGGGATGCGGCCGTGCTCCGGAATTCCGGATCGGACGGGGGCCGCGGGGTGCTGGTCGTTCGGGTAGTCCACGCAGGGATCGTCGCAGATGGGACGGGTGGATTTCCTGGCGGGTTTCCTATTCGAGGACGGTGCGCAGGTCGATGATCCGGTATCCGTGGGCGTGGATGGTGTCGATGATCCGTGGGAGGGCCTGGACGTCGAGGGCAGGCCCGTGCCCCTGGGCCGTACCGACGTGCATCTGCACGATCGCCCCGGGTGTCAGGGCGTCCACGACCCGGTCGACCACCTTCTGGACCGTCATACCGCCGGCGGTTCCGAGGTAGCCGTTGGTGTCGGTGGTGAACTCGATGTCCGCGAAGCCCAGTTCGTTGGCCTGCGCGATGCCCTCCGGGGTCGTGGCGCTGTAGGGGAAGCGGAACAACGGGAGCGGTACCGCCCCGGTCGCCCGACGGATCGCCCGGTCCGCGCCCATGATCTCCTGCTCCGCCTCCGGGCGGGTGAGGTCTGCGAACTGCGGATGGCTGTAGGAGTGGTTGCCGATCCCGTGCTCGGCCGCCATCGACCGGGCCGCACCGGGGTGGCGTTCGGCGAACCTGCCCGTCAAGAAGAACGTCGCCGGCACGTTCCGCCCGCGCAGCACCGTCAAGGCCGTCTCCACGCCCGTCTCGTCCCACGCCGCGTTGAACGTCAGCGCCACCGACCGGCTACTGGTGGGAATCCGGCGGACCTCCGAACCGTAGAGTCTCCCGACCGGCCCCGGATCCGCGCCGCCCACCGACCGTGGGGCCACCCCGCATCCCGTCGCGGCGCCCGTACGAGGGCAACGATCCGTGAGGCTGTGCCCGCTGGCGGGGAGGATCAGACCCAGCACCAGGGCAGCGGCAGTGACTGCGACTGACAGGCCGGCGAGGACCATTGGCCCCGATGGGGCAGAACGCTTCATAGCCGAACATTGGCACCCTTTGTTGCGCAGCCTGGCAGTGACACCAGGAAGCGACCGTGTCCGAACCGCCCTCTGCCGGCCTTGCCCGATTCCCGCTGCCCCTGCGAACGAGGCGGCACCACGCCCCCGTGAACACCCCGCCGACGACTGGCCCCCGGCGCCCCCTCGATCCCGACTTCCCTCAGACGGCGAGGACTTCCAGCGCGGCGGCGTGCACACCCGGTGCGGCGGCGAGGTAGCTCTCGCCGGCCAGTTCCCACGGTTTGCCCTCGATGTCGGTCACGACGCCTCCGGCCTCCTGCACCAGCAGCACACCCGCCGCGTGGGACCGGACGTTGTCGAACTGCCAGTGCAGGTCCATCCGGCCCGCGGCGACCTGGGCCAGCTGGTGGGTCACAGGCACGGAGACCCGTACATAGAGGGCGGAGTTCGTCATCGCGGTGAAGGCGGAGCCCATCCGCCGCGCGAGTTCGGGGTCGTGACCCGGCTGGGCCTGGCCCGTCCCGGCCAGTGCGCCGTCCAACGACGTCTTGACCGAAACCCGCAGCCGTACGCCGTTGAGGAACGCCCCGCCGCCTTCGGTCGCGGTGAACATCTCGTCGTGGACCGGGAAGTAGACCACCGCCAGCACCGGGCGCCCGTCACGGACCAGGCTCACGCCGATGTTCCAGTCGGGCATGCCGTGCACGGCGTTGACGTTGCCGCCGACCGGGTCGATGAGCCACCACTCGCCCTTGGCCAGCGGTCCCGATCCGTGTTCGTCGTTGAGCCAGCCCGCAGCGGGCTGCGCCTCGGCCAACGCGGGGCGCAACACGTCGACGACGGCCGCGTCATTGGCCTGGAGGTTCGCGAGCAGTTCGGGAAGCCCGGACTGACGGGACTCGGTGGAATAGCGCGTCATCATCCGGGCACCGGCACGGCGGACGGCGGCGACGGTTGCGGCAAGCAGTTCCTGGCTCATGGGATGCTCCTGGAGTTGACCGAAGTGGATCGGTGTCTCGTTGGGATTTACTCGTATGCAATTGGACTTGAATCTGCTGACCGTGCTGGACGCCCTGCTCGAAGAGGGAAGCGTGATGGGCGCGGCCGAGCGGCTGCACCTGTCCTCGCCCGCGGTCAGCCGCACCCTCGGCCGGCTTCGCGCCGTCACCGGGGACGACATCCTGGTGCGCACCGGCCACTCGATGACTCCCACCCCGTACGCGTTGTCGGTGCGGGAGGACGTGCACCGGCTGGTCAGACAGGCGCACGCGGTGCTCTCGCCGATCCGTGAGCTGGACCTGGCCGAGCTCGACCGCACCTTCACGATCCAGTGTCACGACGCGGTGGCCGCGTCACTGGTACCGGTACTGGTCGACAGGATCCAACAGCAGGCCTCCGGGGTGCAGTTGCGGGTGCTGGCTGAGAACACCGTCGACACCGACGACCTGCGGCACGGCCGCGTCGATCTGGAACTCGGTGGCGGCAGGCCCGGTCTGCCCGAGTTCCGGTCCGAGCCGCTCGGCGAGGACCGGCTCGTCGTGGCGATGCGCGCGGACCACCCCTGTGCCGCCGGACTCGACCTGGCCTCCTACGCGGCGCAGCCGCATGTGGTGATCTCCCGGCGTGGCCGCCTCACCGCGCCGATCGACGACGTGCTGGCCGCCGAAGGCCTGCGGCGCCGGGTGGTCGCGGCGGTGGCGACGGTGTCCACCGCCCTGCAGATCGCCGCCCGTGGCGATGCCCTGGTCACCTGCACGGAGATCCTCGGCCGCCCGCTCATCGAGGCGTTCGGGCTGCTCGCGCGGCCGCTGCCGGTCGAGTCCCCGGCGGCGACGATCAACTGCAACTGGCACCAGCGCTACGATTCCGACCCCGCCCACGCCTGGCTCCGCGAGCAGGTCCGGGCGTCGGTCGAGGAGATCACCGCCCGCTGACCGCTCCGCCTACTCCGCCAACGGCAGGGCCACGGCACCGGGGAAACCAGGCGCCTCGGCTTCGTCGAGCATCGCCGCGGCGACGGTTTCCCGGCTGACCTTCGCACCGAGGTCGAAGGGAGGCGCGGACTCCAGGCCGACCGTGCGCCGACGGGGGCTTTCCGGCCCGTCGGCAAGCATCCCGGCGTGGAAGACGGTGCCCCCGGCGGCGAGAACGGTGTTGTCGGCCTCGACCTTGTCCGGAAGCCGGTCGCCCAGCACCTTGGCGAGCACGCCCGCGCCCTCCCCCGCCACTTCGGCCGACCTGCCCGTGCCGTAGGCACCGAGCCAGATGACGCGCCGCGGGCCGGCGGCGACGACGGCCCGGGCACCGGCCAGAAGAGTCCCGGCCCGGTCCGTACCGAGCGCGGAAAGGACCACGGAGTCCCCGTCCATGACGGCGGCGATACTCGCCGCGTCGTTCACGTCGCCGGCCACTTTGCGCAGCTTCGGGGAGTCGGGCAGGGCGATCTTCTCGGGATCGCGCGCGATGGCGGTCACGGTGTGACCACGTCGCAGCGCCTGTCGGGTGAGGGCGATTCCGGTCTGGCCGGAGGCCGCGAGGACGGTGAGGTTCATGCCGAGAACGCTAGGGAACCCACCACTTAACATCAAGTGCATGTATCTGACTTGACAGTTTACCCAGACGCAATCTCCTCACAACCAATACTCTGACCAGCCCTTTCGTGAAAGCTCTTCCGCCCCACGGAAGCCGTCTTGCGGAGTTGCCGCAAGGGTCAGGACGCTGAGTCCAACCACGGCACGCGGGGCGACGGCGCCCCGCTTCACGGGACGGGACCGCCCATGCCTCACATGACCGCATTCGCCAGGAACCAGTGGTACGTCGCCGCCTACGCCCACGAAGTGGGGCGGGAGTTGCTCGGTCGGACGGTTCTCGGGGAGCCGCTCGTCTTCTACCGCACCGAGGACGAGGGACGGCCGGTCGCCCTGCACGACCGTTGCGTGCACCGTCGCTATCCGCTCTCCGAGAGCGGGCTCGACGGCGACCGGATCGTCTGCGGCTATCACGGCTTCACGTACGACACGACGGGGACGTGCGTGTACGTGCCCGGTCAGAAGCGTGTCCCCCGTACCGCCCGGGTCGCCTCCTACCCGGTGGTCGAGCAGGACGCCCTGATCTGGGTGTGGATAGGCGACCCGGCGCTCGCCGACCCGGAGACCATTCCGCGGGCCAGGCACCTGGACTCCCCCGGCTGGGTCACCGTCAGCGGGATGGAGCCGATCGACGCCGACTACGGCCTCCTCGTCGACAACCTCCTCGACCTGTCCCACGAGACGTATCTGCACGGCGGCTACATCGGCACCCCCGAGGTCGCCGAGACGCCGATCACCACCGAGGTGGACGAGGGTGCGGGCATCGTCCGGGTCAGCCGGCACATGGACGACGCCGAGTGCCCGCCGTTCTATGCCAAGTCGACCGGTATCAAAGGGCGGATCACCCGCTGGCAGGACATCGAGTACCACGCGCCGTGTCTGTATCTCCTGCACAGCCGGATCGCCCCGGTCGGTGTGGTGCCCGAGGCTGACGGCAGCGACCCGAACGGCTTCCACACGGAGATCACGTACGCCATCACGCCGTCCGCCGACGGCAAGGTGTACGACTTCTGGATGGTCTCGCGCGACTGGGCGACCGACGACGCCGAGGTCACCGAGTTCCTGCGGGGCAACAACCACACCGTCGTGATGCAGGACGTGGACGCGCTCAACCTGCTGCAGAAGACGCTGGGTACGGAGCGGACCGGCTACCAGGAGCTGAGCATCAACATCGACACCGGTGGTCTGGCCGCCCGCCGGATCCTCGCCCGGCTGGTCGAGGAGGGCGAGAAGCCCATGGAGAAGGTCCAGTGACCAGCCCGACCGGCGAGATCTACCGCATCGACTGGCTGCCGGGCACCGATGTGCTGCACGGCACCTGTCACTGCGGGGCCGAGCACAGCGCCGAGGACCCGATCGAGATGTGGGAGTGGATGCTCGGCCATCCCGAAGGACACACCCCGCGCGACCCGAACGTGCCGAACGGCCCACGCGACCCGAATGTCCCTCAAGGAAACGGCTCATGACCTCCTACGAAGCCGAACTCGTCGTCGAGCGACGGGACTTGGCCGCCGAAGGCGTGCTCGCCCTCACCCTCCGCCATCCGCTCGGCGAGGAGCTGCCTGCCTGGGAACCGGGCGCCCACATCGATGTGATCCTGGGCCCGGACCTGGAGCGGCAGTACTCCCTGTGCGGCGATCCGGCCGACCGGCGCTCCTGGCGCGTCGCGGTCCTGCGGGAACCCGACGGACGCGGCGGATCCGCCCATGTGCACGGCCAGTTGGAGGCGGGCGACAAGGTCCGCGTGCGCGGCCCGCGCAACCACTTCGCCCTCCAGCCCTCGCCGCGCTACCGCTTCGTCGCGGGCGGCATCGGCATCACCCCGATCCTGCCGATGCTGGCGGAGGCCGAGGCGGCGGGCGCGGAGTGGACACTGCTGTACGGCGGCCGTACGCGCAACTCCATGGCGTTCGTTGAGGAGTTGAGCTCGTACGGGGACAAGGTACGCATCGCCCCGCAGGACGAGGCCGGGCTGCTCGACCTCGCCTCCGAGCTGGGCACCCCGCAGCCCGACACGCTCGTCTACTGCTGCGGTCCCGGTCCGCTGCTGGACGCCGTGGAGGAGCGGTGCGCGCAGTGGCCGAAGGGCTCACTGCACGTCGAGCGGTTCCAGCCCAAGGTCCAGGAGACGGGCGCGGACACGGAGTTCGAGGTGGTCCTGGAGCGCTCGGGCCACACCCTCACCGTCCCCGCGGACGTCTCCGTCCTCGACACCGTACGGTCCGCGGGGGTCGAGGTGCTCTTCTCCTGCACCGAGGGCACCTGCGGGACCTGCGAGACGGACGTCCTCGAAGGCACCCCGGACCACCGGGACTCGGTACTCACGGACGAGGAGCGGGAGGCCGGCGAGACCATGCTCATCTGTGTGTCCCGGTGCCAAGGGAAGCGCCTGGTGCTCGACCTGTGACGCCTACCGCGTCTCCGACCTGACCCGCCGCACAGCCCCCAGGTCCGCCTCGATCCGGGCGACCGTGGCCAGCAGATGCGGCAGCAGGTCACGGCGCACGGAGTCGACGGAATTGCGGCTCGCGTGCACGGGGATGTTGACCGCCGCCACCACCTCGCCGTCCCGGTCACGCACCGGGACGGCGACCGAGCGCAGCCCCTCCTCCAGTTCCTGGTCGACGATCGCGTACCCCTGTCGGCGGACCCGGCGCAGTTCGGTGCGCAGCAGGCCGGCCGAGACGATCGTGCGGGCCGTCAGGGCATGCAGGTCCGCGCGGACGATCCGGGCGTCGATCTCCTCGTCCGGCAGCTGCGCGAGCAACACCCGCCCCACGGAGGTCACATGGGCCGGGAAGCGGGTGCCGACCGTGATCGTCGCGGTCATGATGCGGCGCGTGGGCACCCGTGCCACGTACACGATGTCGTCGCCGTCGAGGACGCACAGGGACGACGACTCCCTTATCTGCGCGACGAGTTGCTCCAGATGCGGCTCGGCGATCTCCGGCAGGGTGAAACTGGACAGGTACGAGTAGCCCAGTTCGAGGACGCGCGGGGTGAGCCGGAACATCCGCCCGTCCGTCGTCACGTACCCCAGGTCGAGGAGTGTCAGCAGGAAGCGGCGGGCCGCCGCGCGGGTGAGGCCGGTGAGCCGCGCCACCTCACTGAGCGTCAGTTCCGGGTGGTCGGCGTCGAAGGCGCGGATGACCGCGAGGCCGCGCTCGAAGGAACGGACGAAATGAGGTTCGCGGGCTCCAGCAGGCATCATCGCCTCCACGGGACGCACGGGCGTGCGCTCTGCGCACTCTAAGAGCACGTTTCTGTCAACGTCCTTGTGTGTCAAGGGCATTGACCAGCTCGCGGCGAGGTTCTACGTTCCCGCTGAGCACTTCTGTGCGGTCTGCGCACAGCCTGTCGAGGAACTGTCCCAGTAGGGGGAGTCATGCGTCGTCTGCTCATCGGCCTCGCGGCCGGAGCCGTGTTCGTCGCCGCGACGGCCTGCGGTTCGTCCGACTCCTCCGGGTCGGACGACGACAAGGCGTCCGGCGGTACCACCACGATCAAGGCCGGCGTCATCCCCATCATCGACGTCGCGCCTCTCTACCTGGGCCAGTCGAAGGGCTTCTACAGCAAACGCGGCATCAAGCTGTCGCTGACGAGCGCGCAGGGCGGCGCGGCGATCGTGCCCGGTGTCGTCTCCGGCCAGTTCGACTTCGGCTTCAGCAACATGACGTCGCTGCTGGTCGCCCAGTCCAAGAACATGCCGGTCAAGGCCGTGTCGAACGGTGTCGCGTCCACCGGCAAGCAGGGCGCCGACTTCGCGGAACTCGCCGTGAAGAAGGGCAGCCCCCTCAAGTCCGCCAAGGACGTGGAGGGCAAGAAGGTCGCCGCCAACACGCTCAACAACATCTGTGACACCTCGGTCAAGGAGTCGGTGCGCAAGGACGGCGGCGACCCGTCCAAGGTCGAGTTCGTGGAGATGCCCTTCGACCAGATGCCGGCCGCGCTCGCGAACGGCCAGGTGGACGCGGCCTGTGTGGTGGAGCCCGCGCTCGCCACCATCAAGTCCCAGGGCGGCACCAGCATCGCATCGCTCTTCGTCGACGTGTCGCCCGACCTCACCGTGGCCATGTACTTCACCTCCCAGCAGTACGCCCAGAAGAACCCGGAGACGCTGAAGAAGTTCCAGGAGGCGACCGCCGAGTCCCTCGCGTACGCCGACAGCCACCCGGACGAGGCCCGCGAGATCATCGCCACGTACACGAAGATCCCGAAGAACCTCCTGGAGACGCTGACCCTGCCCCGGTGGCTGGCCGAGCCGAACCGCGCCTCCATCGAGCGGCTGTCCGAACTGGGCGTGCAGGACGGTCTGTTCAAGAAGGCCCCGGACCTGGACAAGCTGCTTCCGTGAGGGGCACCAACGCCCTCCTGGGCGCGGCCGGGCTCGCGGCCTTCCTCGCGCTCGGCGAGGCGGTGCCGCGGCTCGGCCTCGTCAAGGACGAGTACTTCCCGCCGACCAGCCGCATCGCCGACGCGCTCGCGACGGAACTCGCCGACGAGGCGTTCTGGACCGCGCTCGGGGACACGCTCACCGGCTGGGCGATCGGGCTCACGATCGCCGTAACAGCCGGAATCCTGGCGGGAGTTCTGATCTCGGTCACTCCCTACCTCCGCGAGGCGACGGCCTCCACGATCGAGTTCCTGCGCCCGATCCCCTCGGTCGCCCTGATCCCGCTGGCCGTCCTGCTGTTCGGCACCGAGCTTCGTTCGGTCCTGCTCCTGGTCGTGTACGCGTCCTTCTGGCAGGTGCTCGTCCAGGTCATGTACGGCGTCCGGGACGTCGACCCGGTCGCCGAGGAGACGGCCCGCTCCTACGGCCTCGGCACCTGGGCACGGGTCCGGCATGTGCTCTGGCCCACGGCCCTCCCGTACGTCATGACGGGTGTGCGGCTGGCCGCCGCGGTGGCGTTGATCCTCGCGGTCACCGCCGAACTCGTCATCGGAGCACCGGGGTTGGGCGCCCGTATCGCCGTCGCCCAGACCTCGCAGGCCGTGCCGGAGATGTACGCGCTGGTGGTGGTCACCGGGCTGCTCGGGCTGCTGATCAACGTGGGCGCGCGGACCGTCGAGCGGCGGGCGCTGGCCTGGCACCAGTCGGTGCGCGGGGAGGTGGCGGTGTGAGGGGCGTCCTGCTGCGGGGGTTCTTCGTCGTCGCGCTGCCCGTGCTGCTGGTGGCGGGGTGGTGGGTCGCCTCGGACGACAGCACCGATGTCTACTGGCCGCCGCTGCGCACGATCCTCACCGCCTTCCCGGACGTGTGGACGGGCGACCGGTGGCGCGACGACGTGCTGCCGAGCGTGCTGCGGCTGAGCGCCGGTTACGCGTGCGCGGCCGTCGCGGGCGTGGCGCTCGGCACGGTCATCGGCTCCTACCGCCGGGTGCGGGCCGTGTGCGAGCCGGTGCTGGAATTCCTGCGCGCGGTGCCGCCGCCGGTGCTCGTGCCGGTCATCATGCTGTTCGCGGGCATCGGGGACACGATGAAGATCGCCGTGATCGCGAGCGGCTGTGTCTGGCCGATCCTCCTCAACACCGTGGAGGGCGTCCGGGCGGTCGACTCCGTGATGTCGGAGACAGCCCGCTCGTACGGCATCACGGGCGTCGCCCGGCTGCGGCATGTGGTGCTGCGTTCGGCGAGTCCGCAGATCTTCGCGGGGCTGCGGCAGGCCCTGTCCATCGGCATCATCCTGATGGTCATCAGCGAGATGTTCGCCGCGAGCAACGGGCTCGGCTTCACCATCGTCCAGTTCCAGCGCGGCTTCGCCATCCCCGACATGTGGACCGGGATCCTGCTGCTCGGGCTGCTCGGTTTTGTGCTGTCGGTCGTCTTCCGGCTGGTCGAGCGGCGGGTGCTCGGCTGGTACCACGGCTCGCGCGACGTCTCCCGGCGGTCGTCGTGAACCTCTCGAACGTGAACCTTGCGAAAGGGCGCTCCATGCTCGACGTACGCGGCCTCAGGAAGGTCTACGAGGGGTCGGGCCGCCGGGTGGAGGCGGTGCGCGACCTCACTTTCACGGTCGAGGCCGGTGAACTGGTGTGTCTGGTCGGCCCGTCGGGCTGCGGCAAGACGACGCTGCTGAAGTGCGTGGGCGGGCTGCTGACGCCCACAGCGGGTGACGTGCTCCTCGGAGGTGAGCGGGTGATCGGGCCACCACCCGGGATGGCCGTCGTCTTCCAGGAGTACGGCCGCAGTCTCTTCCCCTGGATGCGGGTCCGCGAGAACGTCGAACTCCCCCTCAAGCAGAAGAAGTTGTCCAGCGTGAGGCGTCGTGAACTGGTCGCCGACGCTCTGGAGTCGGTCGGGCTCACCGACGCGGCGGGCGCGTACCCGTGGCAGTTGTCGGGCGGCATGCAGCAGCGGGTGGCGATCGCCCGCGCGCTCGCGTACGAGCCCGATGTGCTGCTCATGGACGAGCCGTTCGCGGCGGTGGACGCGCAGACCCGCGCCGAACTGGAGGACCTGGTCCGCGGGTTGTGGCGGCAGCGGGGCATCACGATCCTCTTCGTGACGCACGACATCGACGAGGCGGTGTATCTCGGCGAGCGGGTGCTGATCCTGTCCTCCTCCCCGACGGTCGTCCAGGAGCAGCTGAAGATCGATCTTCCGGCCGAGCGCGATCAGTTGCACACCCGGGTGGCCCCGCGCTTCGCCGAGCTGCGGACCCATGTGTACGAGCAGATCCAGGCGGCGAAGCGCGGGACACCGGTCGACCGAATGGTGAAGGACGTCAGTTCAGATACGCCTCCACTGCACTGAACTGCCCAGCGGGCCGGCCCGTGTCGGCGGTGCCATTGAGCCGCAGACAGCGCGGCTTGGCACCGTCCGGCAGCGTGACGGTCACCGTGTTCCCGGTGGCCGGGGGTTGGCCGGGGTCGAGACCCGCGTCTTCGGGCAGGACGAGACCCACCAACCGGGCGCGTTCGGCGCGCAGTTGCGTGGGCCGTTCGTAGCCGAGGACGTCGAGTGCGGGGAGCACCGCCTGCCGGGTGGTGTCGGAGACTCCGGGCTTGCCGTTGAGCACCCGGCTGACCCCGACCTTCTTCGCCACCTGAGCATGTCGTCGCGTCACGCGCGCAGGAGTAGCGCAAGAAAGGCGAGTGGCTTGCGTAGGGCGGGTGCTACACCTCCGCGGTCGACACCACGCTCAGATGACTCGACGCGCGTCGCGTACGCCGCTTGGGAGACCGGCGGGCCTCGCGCAGGACCAGCGTCAGTCGCGTGTACCCCATGCCCTGAAGGGTCTTGGTGGTCTCCCCGACGATGCGGCAGTCCGTACGGCCCCAGCGAGGGTCGGGGTGCAGCAACGGCCGCACCGCGCCGTCGTGCTCGACGGCGTCCGGGCCGACCGAGCGGATCCAGTGCGGCAGGCCGTGCCGGTAGGCGGCGTCCATGATCGGGTCCTGGGCGATGTCCCGGAGGATCGACTGGAGTCCGTGGTCGTGGCCGTGCCGCTCGACGGCGGCGGCGAAGTGCGCCAGCATCGGCAGACACCAGCTCGACTCGTGCTCACCGAGAACCGTTCCGGCGTCCGGATGGAACAGGACGAACCGGAGGAAGTTGTCCCACGGCATGGCGGTGGGATGCGGCCCCACACCGCGGAAAAGTGTCTCGAACGCACCGTTCGCCAGGACGACGTCCCAGCGGTGGTCGACGACGACGGAGGGGAAGGTGACGGCCTCCAGAAGCGCGCCGTAGTCCTGGAGATACGCCTGGGCCTCACGACTCTCGGGGGCGGGTCGCGGCTGTGGCCGGGACCCTCCTGCCTGGTATGCCATCGGGAGGTCCACCCCTCTTGCCTATGCGGCCCTATCGCGGCGTCGTGATCCTGCTACCCCCAGGCGAGCGGTGTCAACTATCGTGGCATTTGACGCCCGTTGACGGCTGAATCCCGCCACAGTTGTGGCGAGACCTGGATGTGAGTTCGACCAAAGGGCTACTCTCCGGTCTTCGGGCGGTTCACTCCGCACTTCCGGAATTCCCACAGGGGCTTCACGTCCGAGGAATCCGGTTCCACCGGAGCGGTCGACAAGAGACGTAGGAGAGAAGTGTCGGTGACGGATGGCTTCGAGGTTCCGGGCGCCACGGCGACGGGTCTGCTGCCGGCCGTCGTGGCCCGAGTCACCGGGCTGGCCGACCGGCTCGGCGCGCCGCACGGCGAGGTGTTCGACGTCCGGCGGCTGTCCGCGGCCTCCGGAGTCCCCGAGGTCGTGGTCAGATCCCTGCTCAACGGGCGGCCCGCGGGCGAGCCCGATCTCCAGGCCCGCTTCCTGCAACGCCTCGACCTGCTGCGCCGCACCCGCCTGAAGCCGGGCGGCCGCCGGTACACCCAGCAGGAGATCGCCGACGGCGCCGGAATGTCGCGCCAGCAGGCGGGCGCCCTCATCAACGGCGACCGGCGCCCCACGATGGAGCACTGCGACGCCATCCAGCGATTCTTCCGGGTGCACGCCGGATTCCTCACCGCGGAGGACCCCGAGGCACTCGCGGGCGCCCTCCAGCACACCGAGCAGGAGCTGCTGCAGCGGCTCGCCGACCGGGAGCGCGAGGCGGCGCCGGCCGCCGCCGACGATCCGCTGGAGCGGCTGCTGCAGGACCACGGGGTCCGCGGCATCGCCTGGCGGGCCGCACAGCTGCCCACCGACCAGCACCGGGACAAGGTCGCCGAGTGGCTGGACATGCTCTTGGAGAGCGTCAAGCGGCCCGAGTCGTGATCCGGGGGATTCTGTGGGCATAGGAAAGGACATGCGCCGCCTGTGCGGCGAGTTGGTCGACGAGCTCTCACTGCCGGCACCGGCGGAGCCCGCCGATCTGTACGCCGCGCTGTGCGACGCCATGAGCAGACGGCGCGGGCGTCCGGTGCAGTTCCGCACGGCCGCGTTCCCGCCCGGCACCGCCAGCGGGCTCTGGCTCGACATGGCGGACCAGGACCTCGTGGTCGTCGAGGAACGCACCGCGCCCGACCACCAGTTGGTGATCCTCGGCCATGAGCTGTGGCATATGAACGCCGGGCACTGCAGCCACCACGTGGAGGGCGCCGCCGTCGCCGCCCGCATGCTCTCGGACGACGCCGACCTCCAGGCGACCGTCCTGAAGGTGGCGGCCCGCACCCGGTCGGACCTGGCCGACGAGAAGGACGCGGAGAGCTTCGGGCTGTTGCTGGCGAGCAAGTGCCGGGTGTGGCTTGCGGGTTCGTCGCTGCGCGGTCCCGTACGGCGTGACGGTCTCGCCGGCCGGATCGAGGCCACCCTGGGCTATCGCGGACCGCAGGGCTGAGGGCTCCGGAACACCGTGGACGGGTCCAGCTACTACGTTCCCGCCGTCGCCATGGCGGCCGCCCTCCTGGTCAAGGCGCCCGCGCTGTCGCGGTCCTGGCGCGACCCGCTGCTGCGCTCCGTGTGCACGCTGATGGCGCTGGCCGGGCTGGTGTTCTTCTTCGCGGCCCCGCCGACCATCGGCGAGGTCAACGACGTCATCGGGATCACGAACGTCTCGGCGCCGCTGGTCTACTGCCTGCTCAGCGCCTTCAGCGCCGCCTGTCTGGTGCTGATCGTCAACTGGCGTGGCGGGCCACCGGAGTCGACCCGCCGGGTGTCGCGCCGCTGGATCATCGGCTACAGCGTCGTGATCGTGGCGCTGGTCGTGCTGTTCGTCCTCGGCGACGCACCCGTGGAACGGCTGGTGGACTTCGACACGTACTACGCCAACGAGCCGTTCGTCCGCGAGATGATCGTGCTCTATCTCATGGCGCTGGCCGTCTCGGGTGTCGCGATGAGCGTCATGTGCGGGCGCTGGGCACTTCAGGTGCAGGGGTGGCTGCGGGCCGGCCTGATGATCATCGTGGCCGGCTATCTGTTCAACATCGCCTATCTCACCGCCAAGTTCACCGCGGTGATCGCCCGCTGGAACGGCGCGAACCTCGACTACCTCAGCTCCGACGCGGCGCCCGTACTCGCCTCCGCCGGGGTGCAGATCAGCGCGATCGGCTTCTGCTTCCCCCTGGCCTGCCAGCGGGTCGGCGACACCTGGTCCACCTGGTCGACGTACCGCCGTCTCGGCCCCCTGTGGCGCGAGCTGAAGCCGGTCTCGCCCCACGCGGCCCACGGCGTACGCATGTCGTGGTGGTTCCCGGCCGAACTCCAGGTCACCCAGCGGGAGTCGGACATCCACGACGGCATGCTCAGCCTGTATCCCTACTTCGACACAGGGGTGCGCGCGAACGCCTACGACGCGGCGCTCGCGGCGGGCTCCGATCCCGCCCAGGCGCAGGCCGAGGCCGACGCGGCGATGGTGACGGCGGCGGTGCGGGCGCGGGCCGCCGACCCGGACGGCAGGGTCATCGACTCGGCGGAGGCGGCGGCCGACGCCCCGGCCACCGCCCCCTCGCCCGCCGCCGCTTCTCCGTCCATGTCCACCGAGGGACCGCGCGACCTCGTGCGGATGTCCATCGCGCTGCGTCAGTCCCCCGTCGTCGCGGCTGCCCGAGGGCAGTACGCGACCAGGTCAGAGAGCGACTTCCATGAGCGAACCAGCTAGCCGCAAACCGGGAACGGCCCCCAGACGTGCCGTCGTGATCGGCGGTGGGATGGCCGGCATGCTGGCCGCCGCCGCGCTCGGCGAGTACGCCGACGTCACCCTCGTCGAGCGCGATGTGCTGCCGGACGGACCCGAGCCGCGCAAGGGGCTCCCCCAGGCACGCCACGTCCACGTCGTGTGGTCCGGTGGTGCCCGCGCGATGGAGGAGCTGCTGCCCGGCGTCACCGACGGATGGCTCGCCGCCGGTGCCCGTCGCATCTCGCTGCCGACGGGTCTTGTCTCCATGCAGCCGCGGGGCTGGTTCCGCCGGTGGCCCGAGATGCAGTTCATGATCGCCTGCAGCCGTGACCTCCTCGACTGGGTGGTACGCGAGCGGGTCGCGCGCAAGGCCCGTGTCACCGTGCTGCCGCGTACCGAGCTGCTCGGCCTTGAGGGCGACGCGCGGCGCGTGACCGGGGTGCGGGTCCGCACGGCGGGCGGCGAGGAGAGCGTCCTCGCGGCCGATCTCGTCGTGGACGCCGCCGGGCGCGGTTCACGGGCGATCAAATGGCTCGACGAGCTGGGTGTGTCCCCGGCGCCGATGGAGGAGGTCGACTCCGGACTCGCGTACGCCAGCCGGATCTTCCGGGCGCCCGAGGGCACCGAGGACTATCCCCTGGTCAACGTACAGTCGGACGCGCGGCAGCCCGTCCCCGGGCAGACGACGACCATCGTGCCGATCGAGGGCGGCCGCTGGCTGGTGACCCTTTCGGGCACGCGGGGCGGTCAGCCCACCGGCTCCGCCGAGGAGTTCGAGACGTTCGCCCGCGAGGTCAGGCATCCGGTCGTCGGCGAACTCATCGCCCACGCCGAGCCCCTGTCGGACGTCTTCGTCACCCGCAGCACCGTGAACCGCCGCCATCTGTTCGAGAAGGTCAAGGACTGGCCCGAGGGCTTCGTCGCGATCGGCGACTCGGTGGCCACGTACAACCCGGTGTACGGGCACGGGCTGTCGGTGGCCGCGCAGGGTGCCGTGGCAATGCGCGAGCTCGTGGCCGAGTACGGGATCGCCACACCCGGGCTCGCCCGGCGTGTGCAGCGCGCCGTGGCCCGGCCCGTCTCCACCGCCTGGGACCTGGCCACCGGCACGGACATCCTCTATCCAGGCGCGATCGGCGAGCAGCCGGGCCTCACGGACAAGCTCCTGGGCCGCTACATCGACCGCCTCATGCTCACGGCGACCGCCCGCCCCCTCGTCACCCAGGCGTTCTTCGACGTGGTGACGCTGTCCAAGCCCCTCAGCGCACTGGTCCAGCCCGCCGTCGTCATCGCGGTGCTGCGGGGCCCCCGCCGGACGCCCCTCGCCGACCCGCCGCTGTCGGAGAAGGAGCGGGACACGGTCATGGGCGCACCGGAACCCTCAGGGGCACGCGAGGGCTGACCGGGCCCCGGCCATCACGAGGCGCGGCCGACGCCGGCGCGGCGGCTATGTCGCGCTGCGTTCGCTCGCCTCCCTCAGGTCCCGCTCGACCGCAAGGCTGCGGGCGGTGTCCGGGCGGCCCGCGGCGGTTCCCGGGCTGCCGGCGCGCAGGAGGTCGCTCCAGCGTTCGCGGCTCCAGTCGGCGGGGCTGGTGGTGCCGGTGAACTCCTCGACGAGGGCGAGGAATCGGGCGGGGTCGGTGTGGAAGGGGAAGTGCCCGGCGCCCTCGAAGATCTCCAGGCGGCTGCCGGGCATCGCCTCGTGCGCCCCGTACGCGTGCCGTACCGGGACCACGCTGTCACGGTCGCCCCACATCAGCATCGTCGGCATGCCCTGGGTGAGGTAGCAGCGGTCGAGCATCGTCACGACCTGGCCGCGCCAGTCGACCACCGCCCTCAGCGTACGGATGAACGCGCTGCGCGAGGTCGCGTCGGGCAGGGCGTCCACGAGGGTCAGCAACTCAGGGGCGTCCTGGCCCAGGTCGGTGTCGAGGAGCCTCATCAGATGGGCGACCAGCCCCACTTGGATCCGCATCCCGGGCAGCCTCAGTGCCGCCAGGACCAGGTCGGCGCCCGGCAGCGAGACCGCCCGCAGGACCGGGTTCACCTCGCGGCCCACCCCTCCGGCGCTGACCAGGATCAGCCGCTCGGTGCGCTCGGGGAACTGGTATGCGAACTGCATCGCGACGCCGCCGCCGAGCGAGTGCCCGATCAGCGTGGCCTGCTCGATGCCGAGAGTGGAGAGCAGATCGCGCAGCCCGTTGGCGTACGCGGCCACCGAGTAGTCGGCCCGGGGCTTGTCCGAGGCGCCGTGGCCGAGCAGGTCGGGGGCGATCACCGTGTGGGTGCGGGCGAGATCGGGGATGAGGCCGGCCCAGGTCGCCGAGGAGTCGCCGATGCCGTGGATCAGGACGAGTGCCGGGCCCTCGCCCGCCATCCGGTAGGCACGGCGGTACCCGTGCACCACGCGGTGGTGCAGCCGCAGTTCCCCGTCGCCCACCGAGCGCAGCCGTGCGGTGGGCCTCGGGTGCTGTCGCGGGACGTCGACCACGGGCTCGCCTCCCCTCACCGGGCCGCCGGGAGTACGGCTCCAGGCCCTGGCATCCAGCGTAGGACCCTTGTCCGACAAGGGATTTCCGTGATGTTTCCCCTCCGCTAACCGGGCGAACCGACGCGTACCAAAAGGGCATTGTCAGTGGCGAACGGCAAGCTGGACCCAGCGCCACCGCTGTGCGGGGGCGAGTGAACCGCCACAAGCGCTGCTGCCGAGCCGAACCGGGGAGAGCCGTCCGATGCCGACCGCCGTACTGACCGATCACGAACGCACCGCCGTGCAGGCCTATCTGCGACTGCTGCAGACGGTACGGGCCGCCATGGACGGCCCTCCCGGCACGGGCCGACCACCCGTCGTGCCGCCCTCCGCCCTCGCGGAGGCGGAGCGCGCGCTCGCCGCGGCCGGGCTCACGGGCAACGAGGAGGCGTTCTTCCGCCTCCTGCACACGTGGTGCCCGGAGGTGTGATGAGCCGCCGTCAGTCCTTCGACGGAGGCGGGACGGGCCGGGCGAGCCGCACGCGCCCGCGTTCCGCGGCCGTCGCTGCGGGCCCGGCCCTCCGCCGACCGCCGTCCGAGGGCGCGCTCAGTCCTGCGCGTGCTGCACGGTCACCGAGGTCGCCACGAGTCCCCGGCGTACCGTCCAGCGCCCGTCGAAGTGTCCGATCCGTTGGCCGTCGACCACCGGCCCCGGCACGAGGAGCCGGGCACGGAAGCCACCTGACGTGGTGTGTCCGGGATCCATGAAGACGTCGATGTCCGCCTCGGTGAAGTCGAGCCACTTCCCGGTGAGGGGGAACCACGCCTTGTAGACCGACTCCTTGGCGCTGAACAGGAGCCGGTCCCAGTGGACGCCGGGGTGCTGCGCGGCGAGGCCGCGCAGCCGCCGGTCCTCGTCGGGCAGCGCCACGGACGCCAGCACGTTGTCCGGGAGCGGCCGATGGGGCTCCGCGTCGATGCCGAGCGAGGCCAGATCGCTGGCTCGGGCCAGCGCCGCGGCGGCGTAGCCCTCGCAGTGCGTCATGCTGCCGATCAGCCCGGCGGGCCACTGCGGTGCTCCCCGCTCACCGGGCAGCACGGCCTGCGGGGACACGCCGAGCTTCTCCATGGCGTGCCGGGCACAGCCGCGTACGAGGGTGAACTCACGGCGCCGTTTCTCGACGGCGCGCGAGATCAGCGCCTGTTCCTCGGGATAGAGCTCGGGGTACGGCGTCGTGCCGCCGGGCCGCTCGTCACCGTGTGCCTCCACGGCCACGACCGACTCCGGGAGCAGCTCCTCGATCACCGGATCCGACCTCCATCGGCAGAATGCGGCGCAGCTTGCCCGGCGGTTCCGAGCGCTTGCGCCACTCGCGGGGGTAACCCACCGACACCTCTTCGAAGCGGACGCCGTCGAGCCAGGTGGTGCGGGGAATGTGCAGGTGGCCGTAGACCATGGCCGCGACGCGGTACGTGCGGTGCCAGTCCGCGGTGAGCCGGGTGCCGCACCACATGGCGAACTCCGGGTACCAGAGGACCTCCGTCGGGTGGCGGTCCAGCGGGTAGTGGTTGACCAGGACCGTCGGCAGTTCGGCGGGGATCTCCGCGAGCCTGCGCTCGGTCTCTTCCACCCGGGCCCGGCACCAGGCCTCACGGCTCGGGTACGGGTCGGGGTGCAGGAAGTGCTCGTCCGTGCAGACGACACCGGTCCCGTGGGCGTACGTGAGCCCCTCTTCCTTGGTCGCGCAGCCCGCGGGCAGGAACGAGTAGTCGTAGAGGAGGAAGAGCGGCGCGACGGTGACCGGTCCGCCGGGGCCCTCCCACACCGGGTACGGGTCTTCCGGGGTCGTCACTCCCAGCTCGCGGCAGACCTCCACGAGGTGCTCGTAGCGGGCCACGCCGCGCAGGGTGACGGTGTCCTTGGGGTGGGTCCACAGCTCGTGGTTGCCGGGTGCCCAGATCACCTTGCGGAAGCGGGAGGCGAGCGTTTCGAGGGCCCATCGGATGTCGGCCACCGTCTCCGCGACGTCGCCGGCCACCAGGAGCCAGTCGTCGTCGGTCTCGGGGCGCATCCGCTCGACGAGGGCGCGGTTCTCGGCGTATCCGATGTGCAGGTCGCTGATGGCCAGCAGCCGGCCCGGACGGTCAGCCGTCGTCACCCTCGCCCCCTCCGTGGACCGGAGACGCCCCTCGGCGTGCCCGGATGGGACCACAAGAACACATGCCGCCTCCACGGTACAAGAGCGGCTTTAGCCGCCCCGCCGACGATGTGGCCACGGCCGGACTTCTGGGTGCGGGCCGTCGGTCATTTGGGTGCGGGTCCGTTGGGTTGCTCGCGCCGTTCCCCGCGCCCCTACGGGGCGCCGAGCCCGAGGAGAGCTATGACAGGGGCGTCCGGGCCTTCGACGTTGCTCGATCTGCACCGTGAAGGGCGGCTCCTCCGTGAGTATCCCGGTGTTCGGCGGCTGCTCTGCGGGGCCTCGGACGCCGAACTCGCCCGGGCCGGGCAGTTGTTGGCGCGGCTCGATCCGGACGAGGTGGTGGCGGAGCATCCGGCCGTGCCGGTCGTGACCGTCGCCGTCACCGGGCACGGCACGCTGGCCCCGCTGCTGCCGTCCCTGACCGTCGAACTGGCCCGCCACGGGCTGCTGTTGCGGCCGCATCTCGCGGACTTCGACGCGTACGTCTTCGACCTCGCCGCCCCGGACGGCGAGCTGTACCGGGCCGAACTGGCCCTCTGTGTGCTCGACCCGATGGTGGTCTTCGACGAGGTTCCCGTGCCCTGGGGGCCCGAGGACGTGGAGCGGGTGGCGCGGGAGCGGATCGGGACGCTGGCGGGGCTGGTCGCGCGGTTCGTGGAGTCCGCGCGCGGGACGCTCGTCCTCAACACCCTGCCGCTGCCGAGGCGGTTCGCCGCGCAGCTCGTCGACCACCGGTCGCGGGCGCGGCTCGGGGCGGTGTGGCGGGAGGCCAACTCACGGCTGCTGCGGCTGGCCGAGCAGCACGAGCGGGTCGTCGTCCTCGACCTGGATCCGCTGGCCGGCGAGGGCGTGCCCGTGGTCGAGCCGCGGCTGAGCCAGTACACCAGGACGCACCTCTCCCCCGCCCTGCTCGCCGCGTACGCCCGTGAGGTCGGGCATCTCGCCCGGCATCGGGCCGGGCAGGGCAAGAAGGCCCTCGTCCTGGATCTGGACGGCACGCTGTGGGGCGGGATCCTCGGCGAGGACGGCCCGGACGGCATCGAGACCGGAGCCGACGGCACGCACCGCGGCGGGGCCCACCACGCGTTCCAGCGGGTCGTCGGACAACTCGCCGCGCAGGGCGTGCTGCTGGCCGCCGTCAGCAAGAACGACCCCGAACCGGTCGGCGAGGTGCTGCGCGGGCATCCCGGCATGTTCCTGCGCGAGGACGACTTCGTCCGGGTCGTCGCCAACTGGCGGCCCAAGCACGACAACCTCACCGAGCTCGCCGAGGCGCTCAACCTGGGCGTGGACAGCTTCGTGTTCGTGGACGACAGCCCCTACGAGTGCGGGCTCGTCCGCCACGAGCTGCCGGGGGTCTCCGTCGTACCCGTGAACGGCGAACCGGCCCTGCACATCGAGGCGTTGCTGCGCGACGGCTGGTTCGACGCCCCGGAACTGACCCGCGAGGACGTCACACGGGTCGCCCAGTACCGCGACGAGCTGGTCCGCAAGGACTTCCTCGACGGCTTCGACTCCCTCGACGAATACCTGCGTCAGTTGCGGGTCGAGGTCCGGCTCGTCGAGGCCGGGCCCGCCGAGGTGGCCCGGCTCTCCCAACTGACCCTGCGCACCAACCAGTTCAACCAGACGACGCTGCGGCTGGGGCCCGCCGAGGTCCGCGCCCTCCTCGACGATCCGACGGCGCGTGTCCTGGCCGTCCGCGCCGCCGACCGCTTCGGGGACAATGGCGTCGTCGGCGCGGTGTTCACGCACCGGCACGGCGACACCGTCCACATCGACAACTTCCTGCTCAGCTGCCGGGTGTTCTCCCGAGGCATCGAGCAGACCGCGCTCTGTGCCGTGCTGCGACACGCCCGCGCACACGGCGCCCGTGCGGTGCGCGCGAACCACCGGGCCGCACCGAAGAACGCCAAGGTCAAGGACTTCTACCCGAGGAACGGCTTCGTCCGGGTCGCGGACGAGAACACGACAGCCACCTGTCAGCACGACGGCACGACCGTGACGTACGAGCACGACCTCGCGGTCCTGCCCGTCCCGCCCGCGCACGTCCACTTCACCGAGATCCCGGGAGACGACGGCTCGTGAACTCCATCGACGACTTCCTCATCCTCCTCCAGGACGACCTGGGCCTGCCGGTGACCGGCGCGGACGTCGGCGCGGGGCTCGACCGGGTGCCCGGCTGGGACTCCGTGCACCTGCTCTCGCTCCTCGCGCTCCTGGAGCGTACGACCGGCCGTGCGCTCCCTCTGGCGGAGGCCCTGGAGGCCGGCAGCCTGGAGGAGATCTACGCGCTGGCGGTGGCCTCGTGAGGATCTCAACGGTCGCCCGCGAGCGCCGCCACACCCTGGCCTTCCTCGACGGCATCCGGTCCTTCGCGCCGGTGTTCCTCGGTACGTCGGTCGACATGGGCAACGTACGGGAGCACCGCGCCGGGCAGCCGTCGGGGCGCCGGATCTCCACGGTCACGTACGTGCTCCATGTGGCCGCGCGGGTGCTGGCCGCGCACCCCGAGGCGAACGCCGCGCTCCGGGGCCGGTCCAGGGTCGCCCGCTACGACGGTGTGCACGGCAAGTTCACGCTCGACCGCACGCTGGGCGGCCGCCGGGTGGTGCTGTCGGCCGTGCTGCCGGACCTGGAGCGGGCCGGGCTCGGCGAGATCCAGGAGCGCGTCGACCACTTCCGCGACGGTGACCCCGCGACGATGCCGGAGTTCGCCGGCGTCCGCGCGCTCCAGCGGCTGCCCGGGCCGCTGCGCACCCTCGCCTACCGTGCCGCCACCCGTCCCCTGCGCAGGCGGGCCTCGACGACGGGCACGTTCGCGGTGAGTTCGCTCGGCCACCGTCCGGTGGAGGCGTTCCACTCCGTCGGCGGGACCACGATCACGCTCGGGCTCGGCGCGACCGCCGACCGCCCGGCGGTCCGTGACGGGAGGGTCGTCGTCGCTCCGGTGCTGCCGCTGAGCCTCACCTTCGACCACCGTGTGATCGACGGCGCCGAGGCGGCGGACGTGCTCGCGGAGATCAAGGAGGGGCTGGAGTCCTTCAAGGGGAGCGGGGTCCAGGGGGCCTGACGTGCCTCAGGAGCACCGGCGGGCCCGTCCCGGGATTCTGTAACACGCACGTAGCAGCGAGCACGCTGCGCAGGCCCTATGATCGGCCCTACACAACCGCCACGGACTCCCGTTTTCGAACGGCGGTTTTGTGTACCCATTTACTCCTTGGCCGGGCACGGCTTGCTTCGCCGTGCCCGCGAACCCTGAAAGGCGGCCTGCATGGTCTCTCGCGTACGCGTCTGGCTCAACCGCACGTACGCGGAGAACGTGTTCTTCATGGATCAGCTACGGCGAAATCCGTGCGGCAGGGCCGTCGAGATCCACGCGACCCACGGCGACGCCGATTCCCCCATCCTCGCCGCCGCCGACGTGGCCGCGCTGGAGCCGGAGGGGCTGTCCCCGGCGGCGTACGTCGAGTACGCGCTCGACCAGTGCGCCCGGCACTCCATCGACGTGTTCGTGCCGGTCCTGCACCAGGCGACCCTCGTCGAGCACCGCGAGGAGTTCGCCGCGGTCGGTACGGCGCTGCTCGCGCCTCCCGCGGAGGCCGTGCACACCTTCCAGGACAAGGTGATCGCGTACGAGGCGGTCGAGAAGCTCGGCATTCCGGCACCGCCGTGGTGGCGGGTGCGGACCGCGGAGGAGCTGGTCACGGCGGTCGACGCGCTGGAGGCCGACGGCCACAAGGCGTGCTTCAAGCCGGCCTCCGGAGCGGGCGGCGTCGGTTTCCGCATCATCACGCGGACCCCCTTCTCCCTGATGCACCTCAACGGCTTCCCCAGCCCGTACGTGCCACTGGACATGGTCGTAGAGGCGCTGAAGCAGGCCGACGAGCCGGTGGACTGGCTGGTCATGCCGCGTCTGGAGCAGCCGGAGGTGTCCGTGGACTGCCTGACCGGTCCGGACGGACGGGTACGGATGGCCGTGGGCCGGACCAAGAACGGCCGGCGGCGCGGCTTCACACTCGACCCTCAGTGGATCGAGCCGTCCCGGCTGCTCGCGGAGTCGTTCGGGCTGCACTACCTGACGAACATTCAGTTCCGGATGCTCGGCGACGAGCCGGTCCTCATGGACGTCAACACGCGCCCGGCCGGCGGCCTGCACCAGCTCTCGCAGTGCGGCATCAACGCCCCCTGGGCGGCGGTGCGGCTGGCGCTCGGCGAGGAGCCCGGCGACGTGGTCCCGCCGTTCCTCGGACAGGACTACACGGTGGTCGCGGGACCGCGCGCGGTACGGCCCGTGTCGCTGCCGCAGCAGCGCGCGGAACTGGACCTCCCCGTCCCCCCGGCCGCGACCGCGACCGCCGCGGAGCCCACCGTCGAGGCGCACTCGGAGCAGACCACCCAGGCGTCTCATCCGGCACAGGCGGCACAGACTTCGGACAGTCCCTTGACAGTCTGATTGGTCCATACCAACTTGGTGAGCGTGCCAACTCCCGTACCCCCATACGTTCAGGGAGATCACGTGCGCCTCAGACGTTCCAGAGACCGTTTCCTCGCGCTGCTCGCTTCGGCCGCCCTGGCTCTCGCCGGGGCGGTCGCGCTGCCCGGCACCGCCCAGGCGGCCAACCTGCTGTCCAACGCCGGCTTCGAGTCGGGCAGCCTCTCCCCCTGGTCCTGCTCGGGCAACCTCGGCTCGATCGTGTCGAGCCCGGTCCACGGGGGCACCAAGGCCCTTGCGGGCGCGGCGAGTTCGAGTGACATCGCCAAGTGCAGCCAGACCGTGTCGGTCCAGCCGAACACCGCGTACCGCCTGACGGGCTGGGTGCGCGGCAGCTACGCCTACCTGGGCGTGGACGGCGGGCCGTCGACCTGGACCCAGTCACCCTCCGCCTACAGCCAGTTGACCGTGCCGTTCACCACCGGCGCGTCGCAGACGAGCGCCACGATCTACACGCACGGCTGGTACGCGCAGGGCACCTACCAGGCCGACGACATCAGCCTCGACGGTCCTGGCGGCGGCTCGGACACCCAGGCGCCGACGGCCCCCTCGACCCTGCGCTCCACCGGGAAGACCTCGTCGAGCGTGTCGCTGGCGTGGAACGCGTCGAGCGACAACGTGGGCGTCACCGCGTACGACATCTACAGCGGCACCAACCAGGTGCTCAGTGTCTCCGGGACGAGTGCCACGGTCAGCGGGCTCTCGCCGAGCACCGCGTACACGTTCACCGTGCGGGCCCGGGACGCGGCCGGGAACCGGTCGGCCGCCTCCAACTCCCTTGCCGTGACAACCGATCCGGGCGGTGGCGGGGGTACCGGCTTCAAGCAGGCCGCGCCCTATCTGTACCTCGGCTGGGGTGACCCGCCCAGCGCCCCGTCGGTGATGAACTCGACCGGCGTGAAGTGGTTCACGATGGCGTTCATCCTCTCCTCCGGAGGCTGCAACCCGGCCTGGGACGGATCGCGTCCGCTGACCGGCGGCAACGACCAGTCCGTCATCAACTCCATCCGCTCGGCGGGCGGCGACATCGTCCCGTCCATCGGCGGCTGGAGCGGCAACAAGCTGGGGCCGAACTGCTCGACACCCGAGGCGCTCGCGGGCGCGTACCAGAAGGTGATCGACGCGTACGGGCTGAAGGCGATCGACGTCGACATCGAGAACACCGACGAGTTCGAGAACGAGGTCGTCCAGGACCGGATTCTCAACGCCCTGAGGATCGTCAAGCAGAACAACCCCGGGCTGCGGACGATCATCACCTTCGGCACGTCGACGACCGGCCCGACCTACTGGGGCAACCGGCTCATCGAGCGGGCCTCGGCTCTCAACGCGAACATCGACGTCTTCACCATCATGCCGTTCGACTTCGGCGGCGGCGCCGACATGTACGGCAACACGGTGAACGCGACGGAGGGGCTGAAGACCAAGCTCAAGTCGGTCTTCGGCTGGGACGACGCCACGGCCTACGCGCACATCGGCATCTCCGGCATGAACGGTCTCAGCGACCAGCAGGAGCTCACCTCACCGGCGACCTGGACGCAGATCCGCGACTGGGCGAACTCCCACCACATCGCCCGCCTCGCGTTCTGGTCGGTCAACCGCGACCGGCCGTGCCCGGGCGGCGGCGTGGTCAGCAACTGCTCCGGCATCAGCCAGAGCAACTGGCAGTTCACGTCGATCACGGCGGGCTTCACCGGCTGACGGCCGCGCAAGGTCCCGAGAACGGCTATCAACGGGGGTGCCCGGTCAGTCGACCGGGTACCCCCACGCCTTTGCCAACTCAGTCAGGCGCGGCGGCAGTTGGGCCGTCGGGTCGGCCGGGCGGGCCTGCTGGATGCGGCCCGACCTGATCGTGGGGCTCCAGTCGCCGAGCTGCGGGCGGAAGTCGCCGTGGTCCTTGTCGCCGTAGTCGAGCATCGTGCTCTCCCAGGGGACACCGAGGTACTCGCACAGACCGCGGGTGGTCCGCTCCGGGTGGGCGGTGAGGTCCTCGTACGTCATCACGTGGGCGTCGAGGGTGCGGCGGGCCTCGTCCAGTTTCTCGCTGTAGTCGAGGACCTCGGCGCGGATCTGTTCGTGGTCCGGGTCGGTGCGGCGGTCGGTGAGCGAGGCGACGACCGCGCCGGGGTGGCGGAGCAGCACGATGTAGCGGGCGTTCGGCCAACATCGGTGCAGGCGCGGCCACATGAGGGTGTTCGGCGGGGTCTTGTCGACGATGATCTGCTTGCCGCTGCGGGCGAGTTCCAGGTGCAGCACCCGGTCCCACAGCACATGCTCCAGCTCGTCCTTGTCGAGTTCGAGCGCCTTCATGGCGTCGGCGGTGAAGTCGCGCGACAGGTTGATGTGCAGGGTGCGCAGATGCATCTCGTGCGGGGCGCGGATCCTGCTGTGGCTGTTCAGCAGGACCCTCAGCAGGGTCGAGCCCGAGCGCACGGAGGAGAGGACGAAGACCGGCGAGTCCACCAGCCGCGGGGCGGGCGGAGCGGTGTACGAGTCCCCGTCGGTCCGGGGCGCGGGCATGGCGTCGAGGTTCCGGCGCGGCGGACTCACCGCCTGGGCCATCAGCCTTCCCCTGCGCCTCAGCCCCTTGCCGATCGCGGACATTCGCGGGTCTCGCACAGTGACACCTTTCTCTCGCACTGCCCCACATCAGAGGGGCGACGGGCGAACTCCAGGTGTCGTACAGGGAACAGGCACTGGTCACGGCGGGCGATGGACCCGCCGTGACCAGGCGTCTTACCGCTTCCTTAATTCTTCATGGGAAGCGTGGTCACTTGTTCCCCACAGCCAGGCGCAGCGTCTGGATCTCGAAGGGCCGCAGGGTGACGGACACGCTGTCGCCGTCCGTGTCCGCGCTGGTCAGCGGGCGTTCCAGGAGATCGGTGAGCTGGGCGCCCGCGAGCGGGAAGCTCGTGCGCAGGGTGCCCTGTGCCCGGCCGCCGAGGGACTCGTAGACGCGTACGACGACATCGCCGGAGGCGTCGTCGGCGAGCTTGACCGACTCGATGGTCACACCGCCCCCGCCCTCCACGGACACGACCGGCTCGGGGGTGCCCGCCGAGTCCGCCACCCGCAGCGGGAGGTTGAGCGAGTAGCCCTCGGCGACCGCGTCCTCGATGGTCGCGCCGGGCAGCAGCGCGTAAGTGAAGCGGTGCTTGCCCTGGTCGGCCTCCGGGTCCGGGATGCGCGGGGCGCGGACCAGGCTGAGGTGGACCGTGGTGGTCGTGCCGCCGTCCTCGCGGACCGTGCGGGTGACGTCGTGGCCGTAGGTGGAGTCGTTGATGACCGCGACGCCGTAGCCCGGTTCGCCGATGTGGACCCAGCGGTGGCCGGAGACCTCGAAGCGGGCGGACTCCCAGCTGGTGTTGGTGTGCGTGGGCCGCTGGATGTGGCCGAACGCGATCTCGGCGGACGAGTGGGCGGCCCGGACGTCCACCGGGAAGCCCGCCTTGAGGAACTTCTCGGCCTCGTGCCAGTCGATGTCCGTCTCGAAGTCGATACGGGGGCTGCCGGCGCGCAGGCTGATCGTCTGGGTGATGCGCGAGCCCTTGCCGAAGGAGCGCTCCACGCGGATCGCGCCCAGCAGCGGGTCCTCCTCGACCACGGTCACCGACTCCGCGTCCAGCAGGTCCGTGTAGCGGTTCTTGTAGTGCTTGTCGACGTCCCACGCGTCCCAGTAGTTGGGGAGGTCCGTGTGCAGCCGGAGCAGGTTGCCCGTGTCGGCGAGGACCTCTCGGCCGCCGGCGCGCAGATCACGTACGGAGGCCAGGGTGCCGTCCTCGGCGACCTCGACGCGGACCAGGCCGTTGTCGAGGACACGGCCCTCGACTGTCACCGGCCGGGGGGCCTCGCCGGTGCCGAGGGGCGCGCTGCCGTTCGCGGGGACGACGGTGTGGGCGAGGGTGCCGTCGGCGGTCCGTACGACCTCCCGGCGCTCGACCGGGCTGGTGTTGAAGACACGAGTGCCGCCCGTGCCGAGTGCGGTGACCGCCTCGGCGGTCAGCTCCTCGACCTCGACCGCGACCCGCGCGTACTCGGCCTCCGCCTCGCGGTGCACCCAGGCGATGGACGATCCGGGCAGGATGTCGTGGAACTGGTGGAGCAGGACCGTCTTCCAGAGCCGGTCGAGCTTCTCGTGCGGGTAGGCGTAGCCGGGTGCGTGCAGCGCGGCCGTCGTGGCCCACAACTCGGCCTCGCGGAGCTTGTGTTCGCTCCTGCGGTTGCCCTGCTTGGTGCGGGCCTGCGAGGTGTAGGTGGCGCGGTGCAGCTCCAGGTAGAGCTCGCCGACCCAGACCGGGGCGTCCGGGTACTCCTCACGGGCCTTGGCGAAGAAGTCGTCCGGGTGCTCGACGACGACCTTGGGTGAGCCTTCCAGGTCGGCCAGCCTGCGCGCCCGTTCCATGATCTCGCGGGTGGGGCCGCCGCCGCCGTCGCCCCAGCCGAAGGGTGCCAGCGAGCGCGTGGCGGCGCCCTTCTCCTGGTAGTTGCGCGTGGCGCGGGCCATCTCCTCGCCGCTGAAGCGGGCGTTGTAGGTGTCGACCGGCGGGAAGTGCGTGAAGATCCGCGTGCCGTCGATGCCCTCCCACCAGAAGGTGTGGTGCGGGAACTTGTTGGTCTGGTTCCAGGAGATCTTCTGGGTGAGGAACCACTCGTTGCCGGCCAGCTTGGCGAGCTGCGGGTAGGCCGCGGTGTAGCCGAAGGAGTCCGGCAGCCAGACGCCCTTGGTCTCGACGCCGAAGTGCTCGATGAAGAACCGCTTGCCGTGGATGAGCTGGCGGGCGACGGCCTCGCCGCCGGGCAGGTTGCCGTCGGCCTCGACCCACATGCCGCCGACCGGCGCCCACTGGCCCTTCTTGACCGACTCCTGGATGCGGGCCCAGACCTTCGGGTAGTTGTCGCGCACCCACTCGTACTGCTGGGCCTGGGAGCAGGCGAAGATGAAGTCGTCGTACTCGTCGGCGAGCGAGGTGACGTTCGAGAAGGTGCGGGACGTCTTGCGCTTGGTCTCGCGGATCGGCCAGAGCCAGGCCGAGTCGATGTGCGCGTGGCCGACACCGGAGACGATGTGGGCGCTGGCGTTGGCGGGCTTGGACAGCGCGGGCTTGAGTGCGGCCCGTACGTCCGCCGCCGTGCCGGAGACGTCGTCGAGGTCCAGCAGGTCCAGGGCCCGGTCCAGGGTGTGCATGATCTCGTGCCGGCGCGGGTCGTGCTCGCCCAGCTCCAGCATCAGTTCGCGCAGCACCTGGACGTCGAGGTCGAGATGCCAGACCTCCTCGTCGAGGACGGCGATGTCGGCGCGCTGGAAGGTGTAGATCGGCTTGTCGCCCGCGGTGAGCTTGTCGCCGAGCGGTGTGATCTTGGAGAAGTTGTCGGCGAGGATGTCCGGGTTGGAGGCCGCCTCGACCAGATAGTCGATCTGCTCGCCGCCGACGGCGGGATTGGCGATCGCCACGTACTGGTTGAGCGGGTTGACCGCCTTCAGCGGGGTGCCGTCCGTGAGGTGGACGAGCGCCTCGGCCTGGTTGCCCGGCCAGTCGCCGATGAAGCCGAGGTCGATGACGGCCTCGACGCGCTTGCCGGCCCACTCGGCGGGAACCTGTCCGCGCATCCGGAACCAGGTGGTGCCCCAGGGCGGGCCCCAGGGGGTGTCCATCGCGAAGGGCTCGTACGAGGCGGCCGCGGCCTCCTCGAAGGGGACGGGCTCGCCCGGAGCCTGCCAGGCCTCGACCTCGAACGGTACGGAGGCGGCGTAGATCGCGGTCTTGATGCGCTGGTCGTGGACGCGCTGGACGCGCTCTTCGATCCGGCGGCGTTCGTCGTGCATCTCAAGTCTCCAGGTAGCGGGGAAAGCGCTTACTTAAGGTACGCCAAGCCGGGATGGACCCCGGTGTATCCGTCGACCAGCCTGCGGGCGACGTTCACGGAGTCGACGAGCGGGTGCAGGGCGAAGGCCTTCACGGCCGTCGTGCGGGAACGCGACTCGGCGGCGGCGAGCACCTCGCGCTCCACCGCCTTCACCGCGCAGACCAGGCCGGTCGCGTGGTCCGGGAGCGGGGCGACGGCGACCGGGTGGGCGCCGTTGGCGTCGACCAGGCAGGGCACCTCGATGACGGCGTCCGTGTCGAGCACCGAGAGGGTGCCTTGGTTGCGGACGTTGAGGATCAGCGTGGTGCGCTCGTCGCGGGCGATGGCCCGCATCAGGGCCAGCGCCACCTTCTCGTAGCCGCCGGAGAGGTCGTCGGCGTCACGCTCGCCCGCGCCGGCCGTCTCCCGGTTCTCCGACATGTACGTGGCCTCGCGCTCGGCGCGCGTACGGTCCCAGGCGGTGAGCGCGGCGGCGTCCGGGCGCTTCATCTCCTCGTAGAAGTGCTCCTGCTGGTCGCGGAGGAACGCGCCGCGGGTCTTCTCGGCCTCGCTGTAGGCGCGGACCGCTTCCCGGTTGAAGTAGTAGTAGTGCAGGTACTCGTTCGGGATCGCGCCGAGCGACTGGAGCCACTCGGTGCCGAAGAGCTTGCCCTCCTCGAAGGACCCGAGGAGGTCCGGGTCGGCGAGCAGCCGCGGGAGTTCGTCGCGTCCGGCGACGTGCAGGCCGCGGACCCAGCCGAGGTGGTTGAGGCCGACGTAGTCGATCCAGGCCTCGCGCGGGTTGGCGCCGAGCACCCGGGCGATCCGGCGGCCGAGGCCGACCGGCGAGTCGCAGATGCCGATGACGCGGTCGCCGAGGTGGCGGGACATGGCCTCGGTGACCAGGCCCGCCGGGTTGGTGAAGTTGATGAGCCAGGCGTCGGGCGCGAGCCGGGCCACACGCCGGGCGATGTCCACGGCGACGGGCACCGTGCGCAGCCCGTACGCGATGCCGCCGGCACCGACCGTCTCCTGGCCGAGGACGCCCTGGTCGAGGGCGACCCGCTCGTCGGCCGCACGGCCTTCGAGGCCGCCGACGCGGATCGCGGAGAAGATGAAGTCGGCGCCGCGCAGCGCTTCGTCGAGATCGGTGGTGGCGGTCACGGTCGGAGCGTCGGGGACGTCCGCCGCCTGCTCGGCGAGGACGCGGGCGACGGCGGAGAGCCGTCCCGCGTCCAGGTCGTGCAGCACGACGTCGGTGACGCGGCCCTCGCCGCGGTCCCCGAGGAGCGCCCCGTACACGAGCGGCACACGGAACCCGCCGCCGCCCAGAATCGTCAGCTTCACGCAACTGCCCTTTCGATGTTCGTCGAGGACCTTGAGCTCCTCGATGTCCGCGAACCGGCGCGCACGCCGTTCACGTCAGCACCACGCGCACACCCGCCTCCTCAAGGGCCGACCGCGTCCCGGCGTCCGCCGGTCCGTTGGTCACCACCACGTCCAGTTCCTCGGGCCCGCAGACCTTGGCCATGCCCGTACCCGGGAATTTGGCGCGGTCGGCGAGCAGGACGACCCGCTCGGCCGCCTTGATCATGGCCCGCTTGACCGGCACCTCGACGACCGTCGTGTCCATCACCTGCCCGCCGGGGCGCACTCCACTGGTGCCGAGGAAGAGCCAGTCCGCGTGCAGCTGACGCAGGTTGTCCTCGGTGAGGAAGCCGACCAGTGAGCGGTACTCGCGGCGGACCATGCCGCCGAGCAGCACCAGTTCGATGCCCTCGTCGTCCACCAGCTCCTCGTAGACCACGAGGTTGCTGGTGATCACGGTGATCCGGCGGCCGTGCAGCTGCCGGGCCAGCCGGTACGCGGTGGTGCCGATGTCGAGCAGGACCGACTGGCCGTCCTCGACCATCGCGGCGGCGCGTTCGGCTATGGCGTCCTTCTCGGCCACGCGCACCTCGGCGACCTCGGCGAAGGGCTGGTCGCCCTCCTCGGCGACCGCCCCGCCGTGCACGCGGGTGAGCAGCCCCTCCTCCTCCAGTTTGAGCAGGTCACGCCGGACTGTGGCGGGGCTCACACCCAGCTGCTCCGAGAGGTCGGTGACGGCTGCGGGGCCCCCGTTTCGCAGGGCCCGCAGGATGAGTTGATGTCGTCGCTCTGCCAGCACGCGCTGAACAGTACTCGTCATTCGCAATCATTTCCATGCTCAGTTCTGCTCGACTCTTGCCAAATCGGCCTGAGGCGCGCACGATCCTGTCCACCGAAACACGATCCCGTGCATCGAAAGTGAAGAGTTTTGACGAGAGGATGCGCTCGTGGGTGACGAACAGCCCGACGCGCGGCCCGATGTGCTGCTGACCGGGCTGCTCTTCTACGACCTCGTCCTGACCGGTCTGGGCAAGCCACCGACCCCCGGCGAGGAGATCTGGACCGACGGGATGGGCACGAGCCCGGGCGGGATAGCGAACCTGGCCGTGGCCGCGGCCCGCTACGGCCTGAGGACGTCCCTGGCCACGGTGTTCGGCGACGACTACTACGGCGCCCACTGCCGTGAGGTCCTCGCGGAGCAGGAGCACATCGACCTCTCGCTCTCCCGTACCGCGGACGGCTGGCACACCCCGGTCACCGTCTCGATCGCGTACGGACACGACCGCGCCCTGGTCACCCACGGCCAGGAACCCCCGTACTCGCAGGATGCGCTGATGGGCGACCCGCCCGCCGCGCGCACCGCCCTCGTGCACATCGAGGCCGAACCCCGCGAGTGGCTCGCCAAAGCGGCGGCGAACGGTACGAAGATCTTCGCGGACGTCGGCTGGGATCCCACCCAGCAGTGGTCCTCGGCCCTCCTCGACCAGCTCGCCCTGTGCCACGCCTTCGTCCCGAACGACACCGAGGCGATGGCGTACACCCGCACCGACACCGCGGCCGACGCGCTCTCCAAGCTTTCCGAGCTGGTGCCGGTGGCCGTGGTGACGCGCGGCGGCGACGGTGCGATCGCCGTCGACCAGACGACGGGCGAGTACGCCGACGTACCCGCCCTCGCCACCGAGGTGCTGGACGCGACGGGTGCCGGAGACGTCTTCGGCGCGAGTTTCGTCGCGGCCTCCCTCGAAGGCTGGCCCCTGGAAGAGCGGCTGCGCTTCGCGGTGCTGGCCGCCGGACTGTCCGTACAGCGGCACGGCGGGGCTCTCGCCGCGCCGGGCTGGTACGGCGTCCACCGGTGGTGGCAGTCGGTCCGGAACACCGAGAACCCCGAAAACACCGAACTGCGGCGGGCGTACGGCTTCCTGGCCGACCGCCTGCCCGCCGACCCCGGACCGCCGGTCCCCCACGCCCCGGTGACCCCACCCGCCCCCCACGGCATTCCCGATCTCCCCTGATGCGAAGACCGAACACATCCGAAAGGCGGTGGGAGCTGTGCGGCTCTCACGAAGGGGCCTGCTCCGCGCGGGTCTGGCCGGTACGGCCGCCACGGCGCTCGGCGGCCTGGCAACCGGCTGCGCCGTCCCGACCGGCTCGACCGGCCGGAACATGGTCCTGTGGTACTGGAGCGGCGGGCTGAGCGACACCGTCGTCAAGAAGGCCAAGGCGCGCTACGACTCGTCGGTCGACCTGGACGCGATCCAGATCGGCGGCTACTACCGCTCCAAGCTGATCACCACGATGACCGGCCAGGCCCACATCCCCGACATCGCGGGGCTCAAGGGCGAGGACATGGCGTCCTACCTGCCGAACGCCGACCAGTTCATCGATCTGCGGACCCTCGGCGCCGAGAAGCTCAAGAGCCAGTACCTGGACTGGAAGTGGCAGCAGGCGGTCGCACCCGACGGCAGCCTGATCGGCTTCCCCATCGACGTGGGCCCGGTCGTGCAGTACTACCAGCCGGCGGTCTACGAGAAGGCCGGACTGGCGCACGAACCGGACGACGTCTCCTCGGAGATGAACACCTGGGACAAGTTCTTCGCGGCCGGTGAGCAGCTCAAGAAGCGCATCCCCGGCACGTACATCCTGACCGACGTCGGCAGCGTCTTCGAGATGTCGATCGGCCAGGGGACCACCCGGTTCGTGGACCGGGACAAGCACTTCATCGGCGACGGCCAGCACGTACGCGACTGCTGGGACCGTGCGGTGGAGGCCAAGCGGCGCGGGATCGTCTCCGACCTCGTGACGGGCACCCCCGACTCCATCTCGGCCACAGAGAAGGGCCGGCTGCCGAGCCAGCTGAACGCCTCCTGGGCGGCCGGCGACCTCAAGCTCCAGTACCCGAAGACCAAGGGCAGGTGGCGGGTGGCGAACTGCCCGGGCGGCCCTTCGAACGTCGGCGGCTCGTTCCTGGCGATCACCAAGGCGTGCCGCGAACCCGAGAAGGCCTTCGAGATCATCACCTGGCTGCTCAACGCCGACAACCAGGCCCAGGGCTTCGTCGACGCCGGACTCTTCCCGTCGACCCCCGCCTCGTACGACATGAAGAAGCTGCGCGAGCCCGACCCGTTCTTCGGCGACCAGATCACGATGGACGTCTACGGGCCGGCCGCGGAGAAGATCCCGGTCGCCTTCAACAGCCCGTTCGACGTGGCGCTCGGGCAGCCGATCAGGGACGAGATCAAGAACGTCGGCGTCCTCGGCAAGGACCCCAAGAAGGCCTGGAGGGACGCCATGAGCAAGTGCCGGCGCATCGCGGACCACCTGGGGGTGAGCTACTGATGGCTACCGTGCCCCTGGTCGAGAAGCCCCCGGCGCCCGCCGTGGAACCGCCGTCCCCCAATCCCAAGAGGAGCATCCGGAGCTACTGGCGGCTGTACGCCGCGATCTCCCCCTTCTATCTGCTCTTCCTCGCCTTCGGTCTGATCCCGGTCGGCTTCTCGCTGTATCTGTCGTTCCACCGGTGGGACGGTCTGGGCTCGATGGAGTACGCCGGGCTGTCGCAGTACAAGTACCTGCTGACGGACACCGACTTCTGGAGTTCGATCGGCAACACGATCATCATCTGGGCGCTGGCCACCTTCCCCATGATCTTCCTGGCGATGGTGACGGCCGTGATGCTCAACTCGGCGGTCCGCTTCAAGAAGATCTACCGCTTCGCCTACTTCCTGCCGAACGTCACCTCGGTGGTGGCCGTCGCGATCATCTTCGGCTCGGTCTTCTCCACCAACTTCGGCCTGGTGAACGCCCTGCTGCAGGCGGTCGGACTCGACCAGGTGGCCTGGCTGAACACCCCGTGGGGCATCAAGGTCGCCATCGCGACCCTGATGACCTGGCAGTGGACCGGCTACAACGCGATCATCTTCCTCGCCGGACTCCAGACGATCCCCGGTGAGTTGTACGAGGCCGCGCGCGTGGACGGGGCCGGGCCCATCCAGACCTTCTTCCGGATCACGCTGCCGATGATGCGGCCCGTGCTGCTCTTCGTCCTCGTGATCTCGACGGTCACCGGACTGCAGAGCTTCTCCGAACCCCAGGTGCTGCTGCAGACCACGGCCAACGAGTCGACGTTCTCGGGCGGTCCCGACCACGCCGGCCGGACGATGGTCCTCTACTTCTTCCAGCAGACCTTCGACAACAACGACTTCGGCTACGGCGCCGCCGTGGCCTGGGGCATCTTCCTCGTCGTCGTCATCTTCTCGATCATCAACTGGCGCTTGGTGCAGCGCCGGGGCGAAGACTAGGGAGGCCCGTCACCATGACAATCACCGATGTCAAGCCCACCGAGTCCGAGCCCGGCAAGGCCAGGCACGGCAAGAACAAGCGCATCGACGGCACCCGGCGCAGGGGCATCGCCCTCCACGCCTCGCTGATCCTCGGCGTGCTGCTCTCCGCGTTCCCGTTCTACTGGGCCGTGATCATGTCGACGCACTCGTCGACCGAGATCTTCTCCTACCCGCCGAAGCTGCTGCCCGGCTCGCACCTCGGCGACAACCTCAGCAAGCTCTTCGACAGCATCGACTTCTTCGGGTCGATGTTCAACTCGCTGCTCGTCGCCACCACGGTGACGGTCCTCGTGCTCTTCTTCGACTCGCTGGCCGCGTTCGTCTTCGCGAAGTTCAGCTTCCCGGGCCGCGGGGTGCTGTTCGCCATGATGATGATGATCTTCATGGTGCCGGCGCAGCTGCAGGCCATCCCGCAGTTCGTGATCATGGCGAAGCTCGGCTGGATCGGCTCGATGACCTCGCTGGTCGTGCCGGCGGCCGCGAACGCGTTCGGCATCTTCTGGATGCGGCAGTACATGAAGAGCGCGATCCACGACGAGCTGCTCGACGCCTCCAAGCTCGACGGGGCCAGCTTCATGCGCCAGTACTGGCACGTGGCCCTGCCGGTCGTGCGGCCCGGTCTCGCCTTCCTCGGGATCTTCACCTTCATGGGCCAGTGGAACGACTACGCCTGGCCGTTGATCGCCCTCACCAACCCGGACAACGTGACCCTTCAGGTCGCGCTGTCCCAGCTCAACGGCGTCCACGGCACCACGGACTACGGAATGGTCATGACGGGTGCGGTACTGGCCCTCATCCCGCTGCTGATCGTCTTCGCGATCGGCGCCAAGCAGATCATCGCGGATCTCGGCAAGGGAGCCATTCGCTGATGCGACGCGATCACCTGATCGCCCTGCGCCCCTGGGAGGCACCGGAGGTGACCTCCTGGGGGCGGCTGGCCATGAACGCGGTGGACCGGCGCCCCGGTGCGCTGTCCCTGGACGGCTCCTGGCACTTCCAGCTGCTGCCCTCGCCCATGGGCTGCTCGGGCGAGTGGACCCGGACCGAGGTGCCGGGCACCTGGACCACCCAGAGCGGCGACGACCTGCCGCAGTACACCAACGCGCAGATGCCGTGGGGCGAGATCCCGCCCGCCTCGCCCGCCGCCAACCCGACGGGCATATACGAGCGTTCCGTCGACATCCCCGCCGAGTGGGCCGGACGCCGGATCGTGCTCCAGGTCGGCGCGGCCGAGAGCGTGCTCCTCGTCCATGTGAACGGCAAGCCGGTCGGCATCTCCAAGGACTCCCACCTCGCGGCCGAGTTCGACCTCTCCGACGTCGTACGCCCCGGAGACCCGGCCACCGTCCGGCTCACCGTCGTCAAGTGGTCCGACGCCTCGCACATCGAGGACCAGGACCAGTGGTGGCACGCCGGGATCACCCGCTCGGTGCTGCTGTACGCGACCGATCCGCTGTATCTCGCCGACGTGACCGTGCGGGCCCGGCGGGACGGGCGGCTCCGGGTCGACTGCCAGGTGCGCGACGCGGCGGGACCGCTGCCGCAAGGGTGGTACGTCACCGGGGCACTGGAGGGCCAACTCCTCGCCCAGGACACCGAGTTCGACCGTCTCAACGCCGAGGACATGCGGGTGTCCGACTTCTTCGGCGAGGCGCGGCTGCGGGTCACCGTGGAGAACGTGTGGCCGTGGACCGCCGAGACGCCCGAGCTGTACGACCTGACCGTGAGTCTGCACCGGGCCGACGGCTCGGTCGCCGACACCTCACTCCACCGGGTCGGGTTCCGGGATGTCGAGATCTGCGGCCGGGACCTGCTGGTCAACGGCGAGCGCGTCTACATCCGGGGCGTCAACCGGCACGACTTCCACCCGCTGACCGGCCGCACGGTCACCGCGGACGACATGCGCGCGGACCTGGTCGTGCTCAAGCGCTTCGGCTTCAACGCGATCCGCACCGCCCACTACCCGAACGACCCGACGCTCTACGACCTCGCCGACGAGCTGGGTTTCTACGTCGTGGACGAGGCGAACATCGAGTCGCACGACCACGCCCACGAGATCGCCGACGACCCCCGCTATCTGCCCGCCTTCGTGGACCGGGTCTCGCGCATGGTGCTGCGCGACAAGAACCACCCGTCGGTCATCATCTGGTCGCTCGGCAACGAGTCCGACTACGGCGCGGGCCACGACGCGGCGGCGGGCTGGGTCCGGCGCCACGATCCGACCCGGCCGATCCAGTACGAGGGTGCGGCCAAGCTCGACTGGGCCGACCTCACGGTCGCCTCCGACATCGCCTGCCCGATGTACGCGCCGATCGAGGACTGTGTCGCGCACGCCCGGTCCGGGAAGCAGACCAAGCCGGTCATCCAGTGCGAGTACTCGCACGCCATGGGCAACAGCAACGGCACGCTCGCCGACACCTGGGCCGCCATCGAGTCCACCCCAGGTCTTCAGGGCGGCTTCATCTGGGAGTTCTGGGACCACGGCATTCTCCAACGTGTGAACGACGGAAGACCTGTCGGGCGTGGGGGCGCCGGGCTGTACGAGCACGGTGTCGCCGCGCCCGGCCATCGCTGGGCCTACGGCGGCGACTTCGGCGAGACCATCCACGACGGGGCGTTCATCGCCGACGGCGTGGTGTTCCCGGACCGCACGCCCAAGCCCGTGATGTACGAGCACCGGGAGATCGCGGCGCCGGTCCGCCTCACCTACGGCCAGGGCGTGCTCCTGGTCCACAACCGGCAGCACTTCCGGGGCCTGGAATGGCTGGCGGCCGAGTGGTGCCTGGTCCTCGCGGACGGCACCACGGTGACGGCACCGGCCGAGCTGCCCGACGTACTGCCGGGCGAGTCCGCGGCGGTGCCGCTGCCGTTCCCCGTGCCGGAGGGCGAGTCCTGGCTGACGCTGCGGGTGGTCACCGCGGACGACGAGGCCTGGGCACCGCTCGGCACCGAGGTGTGCCTGCCGCAGGTCCGGCTGGGCGCGGCCGTCGCCGACCCGACGCCGGAGCCCGCCTCCGGCCCGGCCGTCACGCTGGACCCGGACGCGCTGCTGCTGCATCCGCTGCTGACCGCCGCGCCCGTGCTCTCCCTGTGGCGGGCGCCCACCGACAACGACGAACTGGGCGGCATGGCGGCCCGCTGGCACGACTGGGGGCTCCACGAGCTCGTACGCAAGGTCGTGGACGTCCGCGCAGAGGGCTCCCGGGTCGTCGTGGTCGCCGAGTACGCGACCGGGGCCGGGCCCGTCCGCCACGAGCAGGTGTTCACCCCGGTCGCCGGCGGCCTCCGGGTCGAGGAGTCGGCCGAACTGCCGGAGGGCCTCGACGACGTGGCCCGCGTCGGCACGGTCTTCGAGACGGTCGCCGGGCTCGATGTCCTGGACTGGTACGGGCAGGGTCCCTGGGAGTCCTACCCGGACCGGAGCACGGGCGCGCCCGTGGGGCACCACTCGCTCCCGGTGGACGAGCTTTTCACCCCTTATCTGCGGCCCCAGGAGAGCGGCGGCCGGTACGGTGTGCGCCGGTTCACGCTGTCGGCGCCGGACGCCACCGGGCTGACCGTGGAGCTCGGGGCGCCGGGGCAGGTCTCCGTCAACCGCTACCGGGCCGAGGATCTGGCGGCCGCCGCGCACCACGACGAGCTGGTGCCGCGGCCCGGCTGTGTCGTGCACCTCGACGCCGCGCACCGGGGGCTCGGCACGGCGTCGTGCGGGCCCGACACCTCGGCCGAGTACCTCGTCGCGCCGGGCACCCACCGGTGGTCCTGGACGCTGCGCGTGCTCTGATCCCGGTCACCACCCCGCTCTTGATCACCCCCTCCCGAGTCGCCACCCCCCTCTCCCGAGCAGTCCCCCTTCTCACGGAGCAGACGTGTGTACTTCGCATGAGCACGACCCGGCCGAGGCCTGCCCGCAAGCCGGCGCCGGACGACGGAACTTCCTGCGGGCGACCGCGCTGATCGGCGCCGCCACGGCGGCGGTCGCGCTGCCGACGGCCACCGCGCAGGCGGCGCCCTCCTCGGGAACCCGCTGGAGACCCGACCCCGACAGCCGCCGCTTCACGCTCGCGGTGATGCCCGACACGCAGTATCTGTTCGACGGGCCCAGCATCGACAAGGCACCCGTCGAGGCGTCGTTGCGCTATCTGCTGGAGCACGGGCGCGACGAGAACATCGTGTTCCTGTCCCACCTGGGCGACCTCACGCAGAACGGCGCGAAGGCCGAGTGCGCGGCGATCGGCGACGCCTTCCGGCTGCTCGACCGGCGAGGCGTCGGCTACAGCGTCCTAGCGGGCAACCATGACGTGAAGTCGTCGACGGACGACCAGCGCGGCTCGACCCCGTACCTGGACGTCTTCGGACCGGACCGCTTCAAGGGCAGGTCCACGTACGGGGGCGCGTCCTCCGACGGGTACAACACCTTCCACCTCTTCCGCGCGGCCGGGCGGGAGTGGATGGTGCTCGCGCTGGACTGGCGGCTGTCCGCGAAGGGCTTCGCCTGGGCCAAGGACGTCATCGCCAAGCACCCGAAGACTCCGGTGATCCTGACGACGCACGAGCTGGTCGACGAGGACGACTCGCTCTCCTCGTACGGACAGCAGCTGTGGGACCAGCTGATCGAGGACCACGACCAGATCTTCCTCACCCTCAACGGCCACTACTGGCCGGCGGCCAGGGCAACGCGCAAGAACGCGGCGGGACATGACGTACACCTGCACCTGACGAACTATCAGAACCGTTACTTCGGCGGCGCGGCGATGATCCGCCTCTACCGCTTCGACCTCGACCGGAACACCGTGGACGTGGAGACGGTGTCGCCATGGATCCTCGGCCGGGCCGCGAAGGGGCTCAACGAGCTGGAGCGCCAGGAGAGCGAACTCAGCGGGGACGCCGACCGGTTCTCGGTCGGGATCGACTTCGAGGAGCGCTTCGCCGGCTTCGCCCCGGTGCCCGCGCGCCCGGCGCGTCCCGCGTCGAAGTTGCTGATACCGGGCACGGTCGCGTACTGGCGCTTCGACGGAAAGTCCGACGGGGCCGCCGTGACCGGCACGGTCCGCGATGTGTCCGGGCGCGGCAACGACCTCTCCGTGGTCACGGTCGCGGGCGGCACGCTGACCTGGTCGTCGGACCACCACCCGGACCAGCCGGGCCACGGCAGCCTGGACTTCCACGGCGGCAAGCCTCCGCTGAAGGGTGCGTACCTGCGGACGGTCGACGGCGCGCCGCTCAACTCGGCCACCTTCAAGGCGGGTTACACCATCGAGGCCTTCTACCGGCTGCCCGCCGACTGGGATCCCGGGCGTGACGCGTGGGCCGGGCTGCTCGGCCGCACCGGTACGGGCGGCGCCGCGGGGAAGACCGCCGACGACCCGGACGAGCCCATCGCCACGCTGTCGCTGTCGAACGACCGCGAGCCCCAGTGGGCCATGCGCCCTCTCAACCAGCAGGGAATCGCGACCAACTGGGGACAGGAGACACCGCTGGAGACGTGGTGGCACCTCGCGGTCGTCAACGACGGACGGCACACCACCCTGTACGTCCAGGGCTGTCCGGTGGTCCGGAACCCGAAGGCGTCGTCCGTCGGCATCACCTCGGTCGGCCTGCCCTGGCTCCTCGGCGGCTACGAGTACGCCGGGAAGATCGACCAGATCCTGCACGGACGGCTCGGTGACGTGCGGATCGTCGAACGCGCCCTGCCCGTCACGTCGTTCATGAACCACTGATCCATCGAACTCCGAGGGACTCACCAGACCATGACCGAGCAGCAACTGCCCCCCTGGGCAGATCCGTCCGTCTCCCCCGCCGCCCTCGACGAGCAGGGCGTGTCCCGACGTCAGCTCATGCGCCGCGCGGGCCTGTTCGGCGCCGCCTTCGCCGCCGGGTCGCTGGCGACGCCCGCCGTGGCGAGCGCGGAGGGCTTCGGCGGCAACGACCCGCACCTCGCCTACCTCGTCGGCGACCACCATGTGCACTCCGTCTACAGCCACGACGCGAAGTACACGTTCTCCCAACTGGCGCAGGCGAGCGCCAGGTACGGCCTCGACTGGATGGTGTTCAACGAGCACTCCAACTTCGGGCACGCCCAGTACGGGGCGAAGCTGGAGCACGAGGAGATCCTCAAGGCCCGTGCGGCGAACCCGCGTCAGCTGATCTTCCAGGGCCTGGAGTGGTACATCCCGGGCGCCGAGCACTGCACGATCTTCGCGGCGCCCGGACGCCACGAGGTGGACCTGCTCACGCAGTTCGAGCTGGCCTACGACGGCAAGCTGCTCGGCTACACGGCGGGCGGCCCCACCCACCCCGACACTCCCCGCAACGAGGCGCACGCCGTCAAGGCCATCAAGTGGCTGGCCGCACAACGCCGTTCGGGCTACGTGGACGACGTGCTGGTCTTCGCCAACCACCCGATGCGGCTGGGCATCGACTCCCCGCACGAGATGCGGAACTGGCGGGACGCTGCCCCCGAGATCATGATCGGCATGGAAGGCGCACCGGGTGCGCAGGGCGGTGCCATCCCCGGCTGGCGCGGTCCGACGTCGATACGGGGCGAGTACGAGAACAAGCCGTCGGCGGACTCCTGGCCCGCCTATCCGACGGACTCGTATCTCACGTACGGCGGCTTCGACTGGATGACGGCGACCGTCGGCGGCATGTGGGACGCCATGCTCTCCGAGGGCAGGCTGTTCACGATCACCACCAACTCCGATGTGCACCGGGTGGTGTTCGACACCTGGAAGAACGGCGACTGGCTGCCGGGGCAGAACTTCGACAACACGGGCCGGCTGCCCGACCCGGTCAACACGACCGAGCCGCAGCCGGGCGGCGACTTCTGGCCCGGCCAGTTCAGCCGCACGCACGTCGGCGTGTCCCGCTACGGCTACCGCGCGGTGATGGCGGGCCTGCGCGCGGGCCGGGTCTGGCTCGACCACGGGCATCTGCTCGACGGTCTCGACGTACGGCTGAAGCGGGACTGCGACCACGGCCGGGGCGTCACCCTGGGCAGTCGGCTGCGGGTGCGCAAGGGCGAGAAGCTCACCCTGAACGTGACCGTGACGACCGCCTCGCGGCCCAACCCGCACGACATCCTGCCCGAGCTGGCCCACGTGGACGTCATCCGCGGCGCGGTGCGCGGTCCGTCGGCCGACCGGGACAACTGGCGGGCGCCGGCCACCAAGGTCGTGCACACGGCGGACGTGTCCGGCCGCGAGGGCACGTACACCCTGCGCATCCCGCTGACCGCCGGGGACGAGTCCTTCTACGTGCGGCTGCGCGGCAGCGACGGCAACCGGCACGGCGCCGGGTACCTTGGCGCGTCGGTCGACCCGCACGGGCCGATCCCGCACGCGCCGGGCGACGGTGATCCGTGGCTCGACACGTGGTTCTACTCCAACCCCGTCTTCGTGGAGGTCGCCGGCCACCGGTGAGGCCGGTCCGGGGCCGCGTGTACCGGGGCGGCCGGTACGCCCGTACTACCTGGTCACGAGCTGATCGACAGGCGTACCGTGGGCCGGTGACCACTGACGAGGCGCTGCGGCCCCAGTCCCTCATGCTGTCGTTCCTGGGCGACCAGGTGCTCGGCCGTGACGTCTGCGTGTACTCGGGGAGCGTCATCGACGTCTTCGGGCGCGCGGGCGTCGGCGAGCACGCGACCCGCTCGACGCTGACGCGCATGGTGGGCCGCGATCTGCTCAGGCGGCAGCGCGAGGGACGCCGTATGTACTTCGGGCTGACCGAGCGCTCGGAGTCCGTGCTGCGGGACGGCGAGCAGCGGATCTGGGAGGAGGGGGCCGTCAACCGGCACTGGGACGGCTCCTGGACGCTGCTCGGCTTCTCACTGCCGGAGTCCTGGCAGCGCCAACGCCACGATCTGCGCGCGCAGTTGACGTGGAGCGGCTTCGGCCCGCTGTTCGGCGGGCTGTGGATCGCGCCCGGCGAGGTCGACGTCTCCGCGCTCGTCACCGAGCTGGGCCTGTCCGCCCATGTGAAGATCTTCCGTGCCCACGCGGACGCGGGCATGGACATCGGCGCCATGATCGAGGAGACCTGGGAACTGGACGAACTGGCCACACGCTATGAGGCGTTCACGCACCGCTGGCAGCACTGGGAGACGTCGGAGCCCGCCGCCGACGAGGCGCTCGCACTCCGCCTGCGCCTGTCGACGGAGTGGCTCCAGGTCGTCCGCCGCGATCCACGACTGCCGGTCAAACACCTCCCGGACAACTGGCCCGCCGAACAGGCCGAGAAGACGTTCCACACGGTGTACGCCCAACTGACCCCCCTCGCGAGGGAGTCGGCGGAACGACTTCTCGACCTGGTGCCGGTACGGCCGGGGCCCTAGGGGCCCCTTCAGGGGCGCGGGGAACTGCGCGACAGGCCACGACGAACCCGCGGACGAAAACGGCGCTCCCAGCCGTAGCTCAGACGTAGAAACGCGACAGACTCTGCAGCACCGCCGCGGGCTTGGGCGCACCGTCGATCTCGATCGTGCCGTCAACAGTGATCTGCACACCCCCCGGCACGTCCTCGACATCCGCCAGCCTCCCGACGAGGCGGATACGTGAGCCGACCTTCACCGGCGAGGGAAACCGCACCTTGTTGAGGCCGTAGTTGACCTTCGTGGTGACGCCCTGGACGTCCAGCAGCCCGGTGAAGAGCGGGATGAAGAGGGAGAGCGTGAGATATCCGTGCGCGATGGGCGCGCCGAACGGCCCCTCCTTGGCCTTCTCCTCGTCGACGTGGATCCACTGGTGGTCGCCCGTGGCGTCGGCGAACGTGTTGATGCGCTCCTGGGTGACCTCGATCCACTCGCTGGTGCCGAGGTCGCTGCCGGCGAGCTTCTTGAGTTCGTCGATGCCGTTCACGGTGATGCTCATAAGTGCCTGTTCCTTGAGGGGAGTTCGGAGGGTCATCGCGTCCCGTACCGCTTGCGCACCCGGGACTTGAGGAGCTTGCCGGAGGCGGTGCGCGGCAGTTCGTCCGCGAGCACCACCGACTTCGGGATCTTGTACTTGGCGAGGTGTCCGGCGAGGGACGCGAGGACCTCGTCGGGGTCGAGCTCGACGTCCTCGCGCGGCACGACGACCGCACGCGGCACCTCGCCCCACTTCTCGTCGGGCACGCCGATGACCGCGCACTCGACGATGTCGGGGTGGGCGAGGAGCTGGTCCTCGATCTCGGCGGGGTAGATGTTCTCGCCGCCGGAGATGATCATGTCCTTGATGCGGTCGACGATGGTGACATAGCCGTCCTCGTCGATCCGGGCGGCGTCCCCGCTGCGGAACCAGCCGTCGTGGAACACGGCCGCGGTCTCGTCGGGCAGCCCCCAGTAGCCGGGCATGACGTGCGGCCCGCGTACGACCACTTCCCCGGTCTCGCCGATGTCGGCGGGGGCGAGATCGGGCCGTACGACACGGACGTCGCTGAAGAAGTGCGGCACGCCCGCCGAACCCGCCTTGGTGACCGCGTGCTCGGCGTCCAGGAAGAGCACGCCGGGCGAGGCCTCGGTCATGCCGTAGCCCTGGAGGAAGGTGAGGCCCCGCTCCTGGTAGGCGGCGATGAGCGGGGTAGGCACGGGTGAGCCGCCGCAGCTGAGCATCCGCAGGGAGGACAGGTCGGCGTCGGCCCAGCGCGGATGGCGGACCACGTGCTCGAACATGGTGGGCACACCGAACATGAAGGTGATCCGGTGCCGCTCGATCAGGTCGAAGGTGGCCGCCGGGTCGAAGGCCTCGACCAGGACGCAGGTACCGCCCTTGAGGAGGACCGGCAGGGTCAGCATGTTCAGCCCGGCCGTGTGGAACAACGGGGCGGAGACCAGGGCGCGTTCGTCGGCGATCAGGTCCTGGTCGACCAGGACGTTGACCGCGTTCCACGTCAGGTTGCCGTGGGTGAGCATCGCGCCCTTGGGCCGGCCGGTCGTGCCCGAGGTGTACATGATGATGCAGGTGTCGTCGGGGGTGACGGGTTCGTCGATCGCCTCGTCGGAGGCCGCGCCGAGCAACTGGTCGTATTCGGCGCCCACTTCGACGTACGTACGCACGTCGCTGTTGCCGGGCAGTCCCGCGACGAGGCCGGCGAACGCCGGTCCGTACACGAGGGCCTTCGCGCCGGAGTCCGTGAGCTGGTAGGCGATCTCGGGTCCGGCGAGGCGGGTGTTGAGCGGCACGAAGACCGCCCCGAGGGTGCCCGCGGCGAACAGTGTCTCCAGGTAGGAGGGGTGGTTCGGGCCGAGGTAGGCGATCCTGTCGCCGCGGCGCACTCCGGAGGCTCGCAGGGCGTGCGCGAGGCGGGTGGTGCGCTCGTACAGCCCGGCGTACGTGACCGTCGTGTCGCCGTGGATCAGGGCGGTGCGGTGCGGGGTCTTGCGGGCCCGGCGTGCGGGCCACGACCCCAGTCCCTCATTGCGCATGTCCGTGCCCCTGTCCTTCGTTGCACATGGGGTGCCCCTGTCCTTCGTTGCACATGGCTGCCGGTTATGGCTTCGTCAGGCCGAGCAGCCGGGCCGCGTTCTCCTTGAGGATCTTCGGCCTTACCTCGTCCTTGATGGAGAGCTTCGCGAAGTCGGCCAGCCAGCGGTCCGGGGTGAGGACCGGGTAGTCGGAACCGAACAGCACCTTGTCCTTGAGCAGCGTGTTCGCGTACTGCACGAGCTGCGGCGGGAAGTACTTCGGCGACCAGCCGGACAGGTCGATGTGGACGCCCGGCTTGTGGGTGGCGACGGCGAGGGCCTCGTCCTGCCAGGGGAACGACGGGTGCGCCAGGATGATCTTGAGGTGCGGGAAGTCCGCGGCGACGTCGTCCACGTGCAGCGGGTTGGAGTACTTGAGCCTGATCCCGCCGCCGCCCGGGACGCCCGCGCCGATGCCCGTCTGTCCGGTGTGGAACAGGGCGATCGTGCCGGTCTCCTCGATCACCTCGTACAGCTCGTACGCGACCGACCTGTCGTTGGGGAAGAAGCCCTGGATGCTGGGGTGGAACTTGAAGCCCTTCACCCCGTACTCCTCGACCAGGCGGCGGGCCCGCTTGACGCCCGCCCTGCCGCGGAAGGGGTCGATGGAGGCGAAGGGGATCAGTACGTCCGCGTTGGCGGCGGCCGCCTCGGCGACCTCCTCGTTCGGGACGGGCTCGGTGCCGGTGGCGGACTCGGCGTCGACCGTGAAGATCACGGCGGCCATCTTCCGCTCACGGTAGTAGGCGGCCGTCTCCTCCAGGGTCGGCTTCCGCTTGCCCTCGACCTTGAAGTAGGCGCTGGAGGCCTCGTGCAGGTCGTCGTCCAGGGAGGAGGTGCCCTTGGAGGAGACCTCGGCGTGGGTGTGGACGTCGATCGCGACGAGTTCCTCGACATCGATGTTCGTCATGGGTCACGCCTCCGGGAACTTCGGGGCGGGGATGCCGACCGACTGCGGCTCGGCGCCCAGCGAGGCCGGCCAGACGTCGGCGAGGGAGTCGGGGGTCCAGCCACCGTCAGCGTACGCCGCCTTGATCTCCTGGGGGTGGGACCACAGGGTGACCTTGTCGCCGCCGATGCCGATGGCCTGGCCGGTCACCCCGCGGGCTGCCTCGGAGGCCAGGAACGGGACGAGGACGGCGCAGTCCTCGGGGGTGCCGAAGCCCTCGCCCTTACGGAGGAACTCGGGCAGCGGCTCGCCGCCGCGCATGGCCTCGATGTAGGGCGCGAAGGCCGGGATGGTCTCGGTCATGGCGGTCGCGGCCACCGGCACGATCGCGTTGACGGTGATGCCCGCGCGGCCCAGCTCCATCGACCACGTACGGGCCATGGCGGCGATGCCGGCCTTGGCGGCGGCGTAGTTCGTCTGGCCGAAGTTGCCGCGCTGTCCGGCCGGGGAGCCGACCAGGATCAGCGTGCCGCCCTCGCCCTGCTCGCGCATGCGTACGGCGGCGGCGCGGGCGCAGGTGAAGGTGCCCTTGAGGTGGGTGGTGATCACCGCGTCGAAGTCCTCGTCGGTCATCTTCCACAGGACCTTGTCCCGGAGGATGCCCGCGTTCGTGACCAGGATGTCGAGGCGGCCGAACTCCTCCACCGCGCGGCCCACCAGCCGGTCCGCTGCCTCTGTGGTGCCGACCGGGACCACCTCGGCCACGGCGGTACCGCCCGCCTCGGTGATCGCCTTGACGGCCTGCTCGGCGACGTCCTCGTCAACGTCGTTGACGACCACGGAGGCGCCGGCGGCGGCGAGGGCGTGCGCATAGGCCAGGCCGAGGCCTCGGCCGGAGCCGGTGACGACGGCGACCTTGCCGGTGAGATCGATGCTGGGCACGACGGGTCCCTTCGAGAAGCGGATCACCTGCGGAAGGCAGGACGGCTACGAGATCGGAGCATTACGAGATCGAAGCTAAAGACAATCATTGTTGTCGTCAATAGTTGTTGCCGACTCGTCTGTGCGGCATGCTGTGGGGAACACGTACGCACCGCCCCCGCGGGGGCCCGGCCCAGGGAGCCCGCCATCGCCGGCCAGCAGCACGCCACGCCCCCCGACTCCATCGACTCGCAGGAGCCGTGGATGCGCGGGCTGCACTCGGACACCGGCTATCTCCTGTACCGGCTGGGACTGCGGTCGGGGCAGCTGTTCAACACGTTCCTCCAGGAGTCGGGTCTGCGGCTGCGCCACTACGCGCTGCTGCGGTTCCTGGCCACCTCCGAGGGCGCCCTCCAGCGGGAGCTGAGCTCGCGGCTCGGCTACGACCCGAGCGCGATCGTCGGTCTGGTCGACGACCTGGAGAAGCTCGGGTTCGCCGAGCGCCGCCCCTCCCCCGACGACCGCCGCAGCCGCATCGTGGTGCTCACCGAGGACGGCCGCGTCTTCCTGCGCGACACCGACGAGGCGGGTCTGCGGGTGACGAACGACCTGCTCCAGCCCCTCGACCCGGCCGAGCGGGACACCCTGCACACGCTTCTGCAGCGGATCGCCGAAGCCGAACTCGACTCATGACCGGACTCGGCCCATGACCGCGGCGTCCGCCCCCGACCGCCTCCTGGCCGTGCTCGCCGCCTTCGACCACGACCACCCGGCGCTCTCCCTCACGGACATCAGCCGCCGGGCCGGGCTCTCCCTCACCACCGCCCACCGGCTGGTGGGCGCGCTCAGCGACTGGGGAGCCCTGGAGCGCGACGCATCCGGGATCTATCACGTGGGCCTGCGCCTGTGGGAGATCGCGGCGCTCTCCCCACGCGGTCTCGCACTGCGCCAGATCGCGCTGCCGTACCTGGAGGACCTGTACGAAGCCACGCACGAGAACGTGCAGTTGGCGGTCCGGGACGGCTCCGAGGTCGTCTACATAGAGTGGATCTCCGGCCGTTCGGCCGTGGGCGTGAAGATCCAGGTCGGCGCCCGCTGGCCACTCCACGCGACCGGCGTGGGCCTCGCGCTGCTCGCGCACTGCGAGGCCGCCTTCCAGGAGACGTACTGCGGCGGACCGCTCGCCGGATTCACCCCGCACACCATCACGGACGCGGCCACCCTGCGCCGCGTCCTCGCCGAAGTCCGCCGCGCGGGCGTTGCGGTGAGCATCCGTCAGATCACCGACGACGCCCTGTCGGTGGCCGCACCGGTCCGCGGGGCGGACGGCTCGGTGGCCGCGGCCGTCTCGGTCGTGGTGCCCGAACGCGACGCGCAGACACCGGCGTTGATCCCGGCGGTACGGCTCGCTGCGCTCGGCATCTCGCGGGCGCTGGGATGGCAGCCGCAACGGTAGTGACACGGTGCGCGTGCCTCGTCGTCCCGGGAGGGGCGGGCCCCGTCCGGGAAGGCGAGACCTTTCGGAGAGGACAGGTCCCTGCCGGGAACGCGGGCCTCGGAAATCCCTCTCACCGGTGAGGACGTGGCCCGGCGGTCACCCGATACTGAGACGGCCCTTGCCCCGAGGAGCCGCGTATGTCCGTTTCCGCCCAGTCCTGGATCACACCTGCCGTCGCACGCCTGCGCGCGGCCAACCCGTACGTCGTCGACGCCGCGCTCGCCGCGCTGGTGCTGTTCGCCGCGTCACTGCAGTGGATGTTCCCCGACGACGGCGACGACCGCCTCACCTGGCAGGGTTTCCTGCTGGGCGCCGGTACGGCGGTGCCGCTGGTGTGGCGGCGGCGCGCGCCGTTCCTGGCGGCCTGCGGTGTCTCGGTGTTCACGCCCGCCATGGCGGTCTACCACGCGCCGCCGCCCGACGTGATGTACGGCGGTCTGGTCGTGCTCTACACGATGGCCGCGATCGCCCTGCCCTGGCAGCGGCGCTTCATGCTGGTGGGCTGGCTGGCCGGGGTGTCGCTGACCATGATGCACAAGGAGGGCGCCCAACCCTTCGAGTACGCCTTCCAGTTGCTGAGCTGCGTCAGCGCGTACGGTTTCGGGGTGCTGGCCCGTCTCCAGCGGGCGTACACCGCGGCGCTGGAGGACCGGGCCCGCCGGCTGGAGCGGGAGCGGGCCGCCGACACCGCGCGGGCCGTCGCGCAGGAACGGGCCGGGATCGCCCGGGACATGCACGACATCCTGGCCCACGCGGTGAGCCTCATGGTGGTGCAGGCGGAGGCGGGGCCCGTGGTAATGCGCAGCGATCCCGAGCGCGCGGAGGCGGCGTTCGACGCCATCGCCGGCGCCGGGCGGGACGCGATGACACAGCTGCGGCGGATCCTCGGCGTGCTCAAGGACGAGCCGGTGAACGGGACGTCGGTCCGGCTGCCGCAGCCCGGTGTGGCGGCCCTGACCGACCTGGTCCGGCAGGTCTCGGAGACCGCGGGCCTGCGCGTCGAGCTCCACGCCGGCGGCGAGCCGCGTCCGTTGCACCCGGACACCGAGGTCGCCGCCTACCGCGTGGTCCAGGAGGCCCTGACCAACACCGTGAAGCACGCGTACGCTTCCCTGGCGCGGGTCGAACTCGACTGGACGGAGGACGAGTTGACACTCACGGTGACGGACGACGGGCGAGGCCCCGCGGACCGCGGCGGCAGCGGGGGCGCGACGGGCCACGGCCTGATCGGGATCCGCGAGCGGGCCGCCGCCTGCGGGGGCACGGCCCGTACGGGACCCGGTCCCGACGGCGGCTTCCGGGTCGTCGTACGCCTTCCCGTGGCCGTCGGCCGGCAGGCGGCCCTGGGGTGAGCATCCGTGTGGTGGTCGCCGACGACCAGGAGCTGGTCCGCAGCGGGTTCACCATGATCCTTGAGGCACAGCCCGACATCGAGGTGGTCGCGGAGGCCGGCGACGGCGTCGAGGCGGTGGCCGCGGTGCAGCGGCACACGCCGGACGTGCTGCTCCTCGACATCCGCATGCCCCGGATGGACGGCCTGGAGGCGGCCCGGCTGGTCTGCGCGCAGTCCGCCTGCCGAGTGGTCATGCTGACGACGTTCGACCTCGACGAGTACGTCTACGAGGCGCTGTACGCGGGCGCCAGCGGCTTCCTGCTGAAGGACGTACGCCGGGACGACCTCGTGCACGGGGTACGCGTGGTCGCGGCCGGCGACTCCCTGCTCGCGCCCTCGGTGACACGGCGGCTGGTCGCGGACATCATCCAGCGCCGACGGGCCGAGGCCTCGGCGCCGCCGCCCTCGTCGGTACATCTCGACGTCCTGACGGCTCGCGAGGAGGAGACCCTGCGGCTGCTGGCCCGCGGCCTCTCCAACGCGGAGATCGCGACGACGCTGTTCGTCAGCGAGCACACCGTGAAGACTCACGTCAGCAATGTGCTCAGCAAGCTGGGTCTGCGGGACCGGGTCCAGGCGGTCATCCGGGCGTACGAGACGGGGTTGGTGACCCCGGGGTCGAACTGACCTTTCGGGGCGGTTCGTTGTCGGCCGCGGGCCGGTGGGGGTTGCTCGCGCAGTTCCCCGCGCCCCTCAAAAGCAGGGGCTGCGCCCCAGTTGCCTCAGGGGCGCGGGGAACTGCGCGACAAGCCCCCACCGGCCCGCAGCCGCGCATCCCCCGTACGGCGGAGCCGACCCACCCACTCACCCGCGCGAGGGATCCCCCGAAACCGCTCGCCTCGGCGATCCGGCGGCGGGGCGGGCCACGCGAGTCTGGGGCAACTCCTACAACCGCCGACCCCGCCGGGAGGCACCCCGTGCTCGACACCATCGCCAGGGCGTCAACTCGCCGCCCCCTGACCGTGATCGGCCTCTGGCTGCTCTTCCTGCTGCTCGGCTTCGGGCTCGGGACGGGCGTCTTCGGGCGGCTCAGCGACTCCGTGCCGGACGTGCCGGGCACCGAGTCGGACCGGGCGGCCGTACACCTCGACGGCATCGACCCCGTCGGCGAGTCGATCACCGGCGTGGTGGGCGGCACAGCGGTGTCCGATCCCGGGCTGCGCGCCCAGGTCGAGGGCGCCGTAGCCGACCTGCGCGACGCCGCCGGCATCGCGGCCGTGCCCGACCCGTACGACGCGCCCGGTCTCCTCGCGGAGGACGGGCAGGCCCTCGTCATCCCGGTGACGCTGAAGGGCGGCCTCGACGACGAGGCGGAGGAGAAGGTCCTGGACACGGCCAGTGACCGCATCCATGAGATCAAGGCGCCCGAAGTCCACGTCAGCGGCGGCCCGTTGCTCGGGCAGCAGCTCGGCGAGCGGGCCCAGGAGGACGTGGCGCGCGCCGAGATCATCTCGCTGCCGGTCGTTCTCGTCCTGCTGCTCGTCATCTTCGGCGGACTGCGCGCCGCAGGCCTCCCCCTGCTGGTCGCGGTCAGCGGGATCGCGGGCGCGTTCCTGGCGCTGTTCGGCTTCAGCCAGTTCACCGACATCTCCGTGTACGCGATCCAGGTGACGACGATGCTGGGCCTCGGACTCGCCGTGGACTACGCGCTGTTGATGGTGGTCCGCTTCCGCGAGGAACGCCGCACCACCGACGACGTGGTGGAGGCCGTGCACCGCACGGTGGCCCGCGCCGGACGCACGGTCCTCTTCTCCGGGCTGACCGTGGCCGTCAGCCTCACCGGTCTGCTGGTGTTCCCCAGCACGTTCCTGCGCAGCATGGGTCTGGCCGTGGCCGCCGTGGTGGTCGTCGACATGCTGGCCGCGCTCACCCTGCTGCCGGCGCTGCTGGCCCGCTTCGGCGGAAAGATCGCCCCGGCACGCACCAAGCCCGCCGGTGAGGAGGGCCGTGTCTTCGCCCGCCTCGCCCGGTTCGCCGCGGGCCGTCCGGTCGTCGTGACGGTGACCTCCGCCGTCGCCCTGCTCGTCCTCGCGCTGCCCGTCACCGGCATGAAGATCAACATCGGAGACGCCCAGCAGTTGCCGTCGAGCACGGAGGCACGCCAGTTGGACGACACGGTGGAGGCCCACTTCCCGCCGGGCACCGGAGTCTCCCCGGTGACCGTGGTCCTGAAGCCGGGCACCGATCCGGCGACGGCCGACCGGATCCGGGCGCTCTCGCCGGGCGCCGAGTCCCGTGACCTGCCGGGCGGCACGACGGTCCTGAGCCTGCGGCCGGGCGGCAGCGCCGACGGCAGGGCGGCGACCGACCTGGTCCAGCGCGTACGGGACATACGCGGCGACGAACCCGTCGAGGTCACCGGTGTCGGGGCCCGCCTCGTCGACTTCCGCGAGATGCTCGCCGACCGCGCGCCCTGGGCCGCCGTCACCGTCCTGGGCGGAATCTTCCTCCTGCTCTTCGCCTTCACCGGCTCGGTCCTGATCCCGCTGCGCACCATCGTCACCACGCTGCTCAGCCTGGGTGCCGCGCTCGGTGTGGTGGTCCGGGTGTTCCAGGACGGGCACCTGGCCGGCGTGCTGGGCTCCCAGGAACTCGGCGCGCTGAGCCTGACCGCACCTCCGCTGATCATCGCGATCGCGTTCGGGCTCGCCATGGACTACGAGCTGTTCATCCTCGCCCGGATGCGGGAGGCACGGCTGCAGAGCGGCGACGACCGCGAGGCCGTGGTGACCGGGCTGCGCCGCTCCGGACGCGTGGTCACCTGCGCCGCCCTGCTGCTCGCCGTCGTCTTCGGCGCCTTCATGACGGGCGGCTTCGCACCCATCCTGCAGATCGGCCTCGGGCTGACCCTCGCGGTGCTGATCGACGCGACCCTCGTACGGATGCTCCTCGTCCCGGCGACGATGGCACTGCTCGGGCGGCGCGCCTGGTGGGCGCCGGGATGGCTGCGGCGGGCCCACGACCGGTTCGGGCTGCACGAGGAGGCGCCGCCTGCCGCGCCCGAACTCACCAAGCAACACTGAACTCCCGTCCAGGTAGTGGACGTTGGCCCCGGTCTCCTCGGACCGGGGTTTCGTCGCCACCGTGGTCAGAACGGGCAGCCGTTACTGAGGTAGCGGCGGGTGACGGACGCCGTCGGGAGACGGGCACGGAACTCGTAGCACCACATGGCGCTCGCCGTGACCACCCGCGCGACGACGAGCACCTCGGTGGACGAACGCTCCACGCTCTCGGGCGCGACGACCGGGCCGGTGACCGACTCGCCGCTGGTGTCATCCGTTGTCGGGAGTGAGAGAGCCCGAGGCAGTTCCGTGTCGGTCAACCGGCCGTCGGCCATCGCGTTCTCCAGCCGTCGCTCGATCTTCTGGGCGCTCGCGTCGAGTTCGACGCGGCGGGCCTTCTCCGCCAGCGCGTCGCGCCCCCGCTGGAGGCGGTAACAGCCGTCCGGCTTCAGCTTCTTGGCGTCGACTGCGCCTGGCTCCGCTTTCGCCCGGAACTCGTAGCAGTCCTCACCCTGCGGTCCCGTTCCACCGGACAGCCAGACGAGGGCGACGAGTTGACCGTCCCTGATCTCGGTGTCCTCAACTTCGATGCCCTGGGTCTTCCAGACTTCGGCGGATCGGGCACCCTCCGGACCACCCTCCGCCACCGCCGTGCGCAGCTCGGCAGTGACGTCCTGAGCGACGGCAGCAGGCTCTCGGTAGGGTCTCCCCGACCGGAACCAGCATGCCTTGTCGGCCAGTTCACGTACGGAGACGGGCGGCGGGGTCGCAGCCGCGTTGATTTCGAAGCGATAGCAGCCTTGGGCTTGCGTGCCCCCGAACCCGACGTTCACCATCCCGGTGAACCGAGCCGTGACCGTCACCCGCCCGTCACGCCGCTCGATCGCCTCCCCCGTCTTCCCGATGTTCAGCACCGCACGCTGGATCTCCGTGTCCAGCAACTCGCCGTCGGCGGCCGCCTCCGCCAGACGGTCCCTTGCCCCCTCGGCGGACGCCGTGACGTGATCCCGAGCCTCGGCCCCGGCCTCCCTGCCGGTGTTCCAGAACGACACCATCGCGCCCACGACCAGCACGAGCGCGAGCACCAGCGCACCCAGGCACCCGTTGATCAGACATCCCCCGCGTCTCGCCATGCCCGCACACTCCCCGGGCCGGCGCCCCGGAGCACACCCCTTCTCCGACACGTGACCGAACAGGACCCGGACCGTGGCCCTCCCCCGGAAGCGCAAGCACCGTCAGCCGTCTCAGCCGCTCCCACCGTCTCCTCACAGCAATCTCAGCCAGGCCCCGCCCGATTCAAAGGCCCGCCCCATACAAGAGGCGCACGATGCAAGCGCACCAGTGGTCACAGCAGGAAGGCACCCCCGTGGGCGTCCCGCACATATCCAACGGGCCGGAGCAGCCGGAGACGTGGTCCCGGCGGGGCGTGCTCGCCGTCCTCGGGTTCGTACCGGCCGCCGTCCTGACGGGATGCACCGCCTCGGCGAACGCCTCCAGCGGGAGCACTCCCAAGGCGGCCGGGGCCACCGCCCCCACCCTCACCGTCACACCCACCGACGGCACCAGGAACGCCGCCTTCACCAGCCCCGTCGAGGTCACCGCCCAGACCGGCACGCTCTCCCGCGTCAAGGTGACCCGCGACGACGGCTCCGCTCTGCCCGGGACCTTCAACGGCGCCCGTACGCGATGGACGTCCACCCGCAACCCGTACTCCGGCACCGAGTACACGGTCACGGCAGTGGCACAGGGCAGCGCCGCGGAGACCATGACCTTCAGCACCCGAGCCCCCGCTGACACCTTCATCGGCTACTTCACCCCCGAGGCGGGCCTGACCTCCGGCGTCGGCATGCCCGTGTCGGTCAACTTCACGCACGCCGTGACGGACCGTGCCGCCGTCGAGAAGGCGATCACCGTGACCGCGGATCCGCAGGTGGAGGTGGTGGGGCACTGGTTCAGCGACACCCGGCTGGACTTCCGGCCCGAGGAGTACTGGGCAGCGGGCACGGAGATCACGCTCGGCCTGCGCCTGAAGGACGTCGAGGGCGCGGACGGCGTCCACGGCACCCAGTCCAAGGACGTCACCTTCCACATCGGCCGCGAGCAGATCAGTACGGTCGACCTGGCGAAGAAGACGATGACGGTACGGCGGGACGGGCGGACCCTCGCCACGTATCCCGTGTCCGGCGGGGACGCCGAGCACACCACCTGGTCCGGGATCATGGTGATCAGCGAGCGGTTCAAGGAGACGCGGATGGAGTCGTCCACGGTCGGGCTCGGCGACGAGTACGACATCGACGACGTGCCGCACGCGCAGCGCCTCACCACGTCGGGCACGTTCATCCACGGCAACCACTGGGCGTCGGCGTCGATCTTCGGCAGCAGCAACACCAGCCACGGGTGCATCGGACTGCGTGACACGAAAGGCGCGGACGACACGTCGACGCCGGGCTACGCGTTCTACAAGAGTTCCATGCTCGGCGACGTGGTCGTGGTCGAGAACCCGGGCGGGAACACGGGCGGGGAGACGGGCGAGGACACGGTCGATCCGGCCAACGGCCTCAACGGCTGGAACCTGTCGTGGACGGACTGGCGGGCGGGGAGCGCTCTCTGACACCGCGTCCGATCCGTCCCCTCCTTCACGGTGTGAACTCCCCTGCCCTCTGAGGGCTTTCTCTGCTTTATCTCTTGACGACCGGAGTGCCGAAGAGCACATTGGCCGCGCGGCCGCGTTGAGAGCGCTCTCACATGCTCCCACGCACCCCCGAACCATCTCGGAATCACCCCCGAACCACCCGCGCACCCCCACTCCGTACCCGAAGAGGCACCCATGAGGGAAACTTCAGGCACACCCGTCAGACGCGGTCCACTCCGGCGCACGCTCATCGCACTGGTCAGCGTGTTGAGCCTGGCGGCGGCCGGGGCATCGGCAGCAGAGGCGGACGCGCCCGCGCCGCCCACCGGCTGGACCCAGGTCTTCGTCGACGACTTCAACGGCACGGCGGGCACCGGCGTCAACACCTCGAACTGGCAGTACGCGACCGGCCACGGCTACCCGGGCGGGCCCGCCAACTGGGGCACGGGCGAGATCGAGAACATGACGTCCAGCACCAACAACGTGGCACTGGACGGCGCCGGGAACCTCCGGATCACCCCGCGCCGCGACGCCGCGGGCAACTGGACCTCGGGACGCATCGAGACCAACCGCACCGACTTCCAGCCGCCCGCCGGTGGCAAGCTGCGCGTCCAGTCCCGTATCCAGATGCCGAACGTGACGGGCGCCGCCGCCCGCGGCTACTGGCCGGCGTTCTGGATGCTGGGCGCGCCCTACCGCGGCAACTACCAGAACTGGCCGAGCGTCGGCGAGCTGGACATCCTGGAGAACGTCCAGGGTCTCAACACCGTGTGGGCCACGATGCACTGCGGCACCAACCCGGGCGGCCCCTGCAACGAGACGACCGGCCTCGGCGGCTCCACCGCCTGCCCGGGCGCGACCTGCCAGGCCGGCTTCCACACGTACGGCATGGAGTGGGACCGGTCGACGAGCCCGGAGGAGATCCGCTTCTACGTCGACGGCATCAACTACCACACCGTACGGGCGAACCAGGTCGACGCGACGACCTGGTCGAACGCCACGAACCACGGTTTCTTCATCATCCTGAACGTGGCGATGGGCGGCGGTTTCGTGGACGCCTTCGGCGGCGGTCCGGACGGCGCCACCGTGCCCGGCAACCCACTCGTCGTCGACTACGTCCAGGTGCTGCAGTCCGCGGGCGGCACCACGCCTCCGCCGACCGGCAACCGTGACGCGTACAGCGCGATCCAGGCCGAGTCGTTCGACGGTCAGAGCGGCACGATCACCGAGACCACGACCGACTCCGGCGGCGGCCAGAACATCGGCGCACTCGCCAACGGCGACTGGGCCCTCTTCCGAGGCGTCAACTTCGGCTCCACGGCGGCCAGGCAGTTCAGCGCCCGGGTCGCGAGCGGTGTGGGGGGCGGGGCCAGTGGCCTGGTCGAGGTCCGCCTCGACAGCCGAACGAACGCACCGATCGGCACCTTCGCGCTCGCCAACACCGGCGGGTGGCAGAGCTGGCGGACGGTCCCGACGAACATCAGCAGCGTCACCGGAACGCACGACGTCTATCTGACCTTCACGAGCGGCCAGTCGGCGGACTTCGTGAACGTGAACTGGTTCAACTTCGCCCGCTGAGAGCCGAGTCGGCGAGGAGGGGGCGGGCCCGACAGGCCCGCCCCCTCCTTCGATTCCTTCAACTCCTCTGTTGCCTCAGTGCAGTTCCGCCCGGAACGCCGCCGGCGCCACCCCGGTGTGCTGGTGGAAGAACTTGGTGAAGTTGGCCGCGTCGGGGAAGCCCACCGAGACCCCGATGCGGCCGATCGGCATGTCCGTGTGGGCGAGGAGCCGCTTGGCCTCCAGGACGACCCGCTTGTCGATGAAGCCCTTCGGGGTCTCGCCCGTCGCGGCGCGGACGGCCCGGACGAGGGTGCGGCGGGAGTAGCCGAGGGTGTCGGCGTACGCGCTGACGCTGTGGTTGGTGGCGAAGCCCTTCTCGACCGCCTCGCGGAAGCGGGTGAAGGTGGTGTCCGCCTGGTCGCGTGCCGCGTCGGCGGAGCTGGCCGCGAGGTGGGCCAGGCGGAGCAGGAACGCGGTCAGGGAGTGCCGCAGCACAGAGGTGTGCAGGGTGAGCGGCAGCGTGGTCGTGTCGACGTACTCGCGTTCCAGTTGGGCGAGGCCGGCCCTCAGTCCTGCGAGCTGGGCCGGATCGGGCCTCAGCAGGGGCGGCAGGTCGTAGCGGTAGAGGCCGGTCGACTCGACCGTGGCACGGGGCAGGAAGCCCGGCTGCATGATCAGGACCGTTCCGCGGTAGGCCTCCGTGCTGGAGAAGCGGTGGACCTGGCCGGGGCGTATCCACAGGAGCTCACCGGCCAGGACCTCGTACTCGGTGAAGTCGACCATGTGCCGGACCGGGCCGTCCCCGAAGAGCATGACCACGTGGAAGTCGATGCGGTGGACGCGCTCGATCGCCTCGTTCGCGTGCCAGGTCCGGCCTGGCTCCATCGGACCGACCTGCATGCCGACTCCGCAGACGCTCAGGTCGACGGGAAAGGGAAAGGTTCTGATCCCGTCGCCGCCGTCACCGTCTCGGCCATCGACGTCACGGCCGCCACCTTCACGGCCGCCACCGCCTTGGGTGCTTCTGTCCGCCATGTCCCTCTCGCGTCGGCTCGGTCCCGCAGTCGTTGTCCCACTTTCACCAAAGGCTGACACAGGGCCACCTTCCCCGGCAAAAGTCTGACTTTTAAGTTTGAACGCAACCGAGCAGTTACTGGGCTTCTACCGAGGATTTCTTGAAGATGAGCACGCAGACACCTGACAGCTTTGAGTGGACCGATCTGGACCGGCGAGCCGTCGACACGGCCCGTCTGCTTGCGGCGGATGCCGTGCAGAAGGTCGGGAACGGTCATCCCGGAACCGCGATGAGCCTCGCCCCGGCGGCATACACCCTCTTTCAGAAGGTGATGCGACACGATCCCGCGGATCCCGAGTGGACCGGTCGCGACCGCTTCGTCCTCTCCCCCGGCCACACCTCGCTGACCCTCTACACCCAGCTCTTCCTCTCCGGGTACGAGCTGGAGCTGGACGACCTCAAGGCGTTCCGCACGCACGGCTCGAAGACGCCCGGGCACCCGGAGTACGGGCACACGGCCGGGGTCGAGACGACCACGGGCCCCCTCGGCCAGGGCGTCGCCAACGCGGTGGGCATGGCGATGGCCGCCCGCTTCGAGCGCGGCCTGTTCGACCCCGAGGCCCCCGAGGGCGAGTCCCCCTTCGACCACACCGTCTGGGCGATCGTCTCCGACGGCGACCTGGAGGAGGGCATCTCCGCCGAGGCGTCCTCGCTCGCCGGCCACCAGAAGCTCGGCAACCTCGTCTTCGTCTACGACGACAACCACATCTCCATCGAGGGCGACACCGCCACCGCCTTCTCCGAGGACGTACTGAAGCGGTACGAGGCGTACGGCTGGCACGTGCAGCGGATCGAGCCCGCGCTCGGCGGCGACATCGACCCGCAGGCGCTCCACGAGGCCCTCACCGCGGCGAAGGCCGAGACCGGGCGCCCCTCGATCATCGCGATGCGCACGATCATCGCCTGGCCCGCCCCGAACGCCCAGAACACCGAGGCCTCGCACGGCTCGGCGCTCGGGCCCGAGGAGATCGCGGCCACCAAGCGCCTCCTCGGCTTCGACCCGGAGCGGACCTTCGAGGTCGCCGACGAGGTCCTGGACCACGCCCGGAAGGCCCTCGACCGGGGCGCCGAGGCGCACGCCGCCTGGAACAAGCAGCTGGCCGAGTGGCGCACCGCGCAGCCCGCGCGCGCCAAGCTCTTCGACCGGATCGTGGCAGGTCAGCTCCCCGAGGGCTGGGAGTCCGCGCTCCCGGCGTTCGAGGCGGGCACATCCGTCGCGACCCGTGCCGCGTCCGGCAAGGTTCTCCAGGCGCTCGGCGATGTGCTCCCCGAGCTGTGGGGCGGCTCCGCCGACCTCGCCGGCTCGAACAACACGACCATCGACAAGACCTCGTCCTTCCTCCCGAAGGGCAACCCGCTGCCGGAGGCCGACCCGTACGGCCGAACCGTCCACTTCGGAATCCGTGAGCACTCGATGGCCGCGGAGATGAACGGCATCGCGCTGCACGGCAACACCCGGATCTACGGCGGCACGTTCCTCGTCTTCTCCGACTACATGCGCAACGCCGTCCGTCTGTCGGCCCTCATGCAGCTGCCGGTGACGTACGTCTGGACGCACGACTCCATCGGCCTCGGCGAGGACGGCCCGACCCACCAGCCGGTCGAGCACCTCGCCTCACTCCGCGCCATCCCGGGCCTGAACATCGTGCGTCCCGCCGACGCCAACGAGACGTCGATCGCCTGGGCCGAGATCCTCAAGCGGCACGCCACCAACCCGGCGCCGCACGGCCTCGCCCTCACCCGTCAGGGCGTGCCGACGTACGAGGCCAACCCCGAGGCGGCGAAGGGTGGTTACGTCCTGCGCGACTCCTCCACCGGGACCCCGGACGTGATCCTCATCGCGACCGGTTCCGAGGTGCAGCTCGCCGTCGCCGCGCGCGAGCAGTTGGAGGCCGAGGGCGTCGGAACGCGCGTGGTGTCGATGCCGTCCGTCGAGTGGTTCGAGGAGCAGACGCCGGAGTACCGCGCGAGCGTGCTTCCGCCGTCCGTGAAGGCTCGCGTGGCGGTCGAGGCGGGCATCGGCCTGACCTGGTACCGGTACGTCGGTGACCACGGACGCATCGTCTCCCTCGAACACTTCGGCGCCTCCGCCGACGCCAGGACCCTGTTCGCCGAGTTCGGCTTCACCCCCGAGAACGTGGCCTCCGCCGCCCGGGAATCCCAGGCAGCCGTCCGCGGTTGATCCGTTCGCACGAAGGAAGATGATCACTGTGACCGAAGCAACCGCAACCGCGGAAACCCTCAAGAACCTCTCCGCCGAAGGCGTCTCCATCTGGCTGGACGACCTCTCGCGCAAGCGGATCACGTCCGGCAACCTCGCCGAGCTCATCGAGAACAGGCACGTGGTGGGCGTCACCACCAACCCGTCCATCTTCCAGGCCGCCATCGGCTCCGGTGAGGGGTACGAGGAGCAGCTCGCCGACCTCGCCACGCGCGGCGTGACGGTCGACGAGGCCGTACGGATGATGACCACCGCCGACGTCCGTGCCGCCGCCGACATCCTGCGTCCGGTGTACGACGCGACCGGCGGCCGGGACGGCCGGGTCTCCATCGAGGTCGACCCACGCCTCGCCCACGACACGACGGCGACGGTCGCCGAGGCCAAGCAGCTCGCCTGGCTGGTCGACCGCCCGAACGTGATGATCAAGATCCCGGCGACGAAGGCCGGCCTCCCCGCGATCACCGAGGTCATCGGCCGCGGGATCAGCGTCAACGTCACGCTGATCTTCTCGCTGGAGCGCTACCGCGAGGTGATGGACGCCTACCTGGCCGGTCTGGAGAAGGCACGGGCCGCGGGCCTCGACCTCTCCGCCATTCACTCCGTGGCCTCCTTCTTCGTCTCCCGCGTCGACAGCGAGATCGACAAGCGGCTGGCGAAGACCGGCACGGACGAGGCCCTCGCGCTCAAGGGCAGGGCGGCACTCGCCAACGCGCGGCTCGCGTACGAGGCGTACGAGGATGTCTTCTCCTCGGACCGCTGGACCGCCCTCGGCGGAAGCACCAACAAGCAGCGTCCGCTGTGGGCCTCGACCGGCGTCAAGGACCCGGCCTACAAGGACACGCTGTACGTCGACGAGCTGGTCGCGCCCGGCACGGTCAACACCATGCCGGAGGCCACGCTCGACGCCACCGCCGACCACGGCGAGATCCGCGGCGACACGGTGACCGGCGGCTACGCCCAGGCCCGCGCCGACCTGGAGGCCGTCGAGAAGCAGGGCATCTCGTACGACGAGGTCGTACGACAGCTGGAGGACGAGGGCGTCGCCAAGTTCGAGGCCGCCTGGGGCGAGCTGCTCGACGCGGTCGCCGTCTCACTGAGCCGCAAGGGAGTTGACGGAGAATGAGCGACAAGCTTCCCGAGGGAGCCCCGGCGAAGGCATCCGGGGCGGCACCGGCCGCGACCGACGCCGGGAAACCGGAGGCGCCGGACGCCACCGCCGCCGACCTCGGGCCCGAGTCCCTCGCCCAGGCGCTGGACCTCGCGTCCGACTGGGACAACCCCCTGCGCCACCCCGGCGACCGCCGTCTCCCGAAGATCGCCGGCCCGTCCGGTCTGGTCATCTTCGGTGTCACGGGCGACCTGGCCCGCAAGAAGCTGATGCCGGCCGTCTACGACCTGGCCAACCGCGGGCTGCTCCCGCCGGGCTTCTCCCTCGTCGGCTTCGCCCGGCGCGACTGGGAGGACGAGGACTTCGCCCAGATCGTCCACGACTCGGTGCGCGAACACGCCCGTACGGAGTTCCGCGAGGAGGTCTGGCAGCAGCTCGCCGAGGGCATGCGGTTCATCCCGGGCGACTTCGGCGACGATCAGGCCTTCAAGCAACTGCGCGAAGCCGTCGAGGAGTTGGACGCCTCCCGGGGCACCAGCGGCAACTACGCCTTCTACCTCTCCGTACCGCCGAAGTTCTTCCCGAAGGTCGTCAAGCAGCTCAAGAAGCACGGGCTGGCCGACGCCCCGGCGGGTTCCTGGCGGCGCGCGGTGATCGAGAAGCCGTTCGGCCACAACCTCAAGAGCGCCCGTGAGCTGAACAAGGTCCTGCACGACGTGTTCGACCCGGAGCAGGTCTTCCGGATCGACCACTACCTCGGCAAGGAGACCGTCCAGAACATCCTGGCGCTCCGCTTCGCCAACCAGATGTACGAGCCCGTCTGGAACCGGTCGTACGTGGACCACGTACAGATCACGATGGCCGAGGACATCGGCATCGGCGGCCGTGCGGGCTACTACGACGGCATCGGCTCGGCCCGTGACGTCATCCAGAACCACCTGCTCCAGCTGATGGCGCTGACCGCGATGGAGGAACCCATCGCCTTCGACGCCGACTCGCTGCTCACCGAGAAGCTCAAGGTCCTCAAGTCGGTGCGGCTGCCGGAGGACCTGGGCGAGCACACCGTTCGCGGACAGTACGCGGAGGGCTGGCAGGGCGGCGCGAAGGTGCCCGGCTACCTCGAAGAAGAGGGCATCGACCCCGCGTCGAAGACCGACACGTACGCGGCCGTCAAGCTGGAGGTCGACAACCGCCGCTGGGCGGGCGTCCCCTTCTACCTGCGGACCGGCAAGCGGCTCGGCCGGCGGGTCACGGAGATCGCGGTCGTCTTCCAGCGCGCCCCGCACTCCCCGTTCGACTCGACGGCCACGGAGGAACTCGGCGCCAACGCCATCGTCTTCCGCGTCCAGCCCGACGAGGGCATGACGGTGCGCTTCGGATCGAAGGTGCCGGGTACGTCGATGGAGATCCGGGACGTGTCCATGGACTTCGCCTACGGCGAGTCGTTCACGGAGTCCAGCCCGGAGGCGTACGAACGGCTGATCCTGGATGTCCTGCTCGGCGACGCCAATCTCTTCCCCCGACACCAGGAGGTGGAAGAGTCCTGGAAGATCCTCGATCCGATCGAGGAGTACTGGGACAAGCACGGCAGGCCCGCGCAGTACGCCTCGGGCAGCTGGGGTCCCGGGGAAGCCGACGAGATGCTCGCACGAGACGGACGGAGCTGGCGCAGGCCATGAAGATCGACCTGACCGACACCACGGCAAGCAAGATCAACAAGGCCCTAGTGGAGGGCCGCCGCGCCATCGGCACGCCTGCCGTGGGCATGGTCCTGACGATGGTCATCGTCACGGACGAGGAGAACGCCTACGACTCGATCAAGGCGGCCGAGGAGGCCTCGCACGAGCACCCCTCGCGCACCCTGGTCGTCATCAAGCGGCACGTCCGCACCCCGCGCGACCGCACGAACTCGCACCTCGACGCCGACGTCCGGGTGGGCGCCGACGCGGGCACCGGCGAGACGGTCGTGCTGCGGCTGTACGGCGAGGTGTCCGAGCACGCCGACTCGGTGGTCCTGCCGCTGCTGCTGCCGGACGCACCGGTCGTCGTGTGGTGGCCGGTGGACGCGCCCGAGGTCCCGGCCAAGGACCCGCTGGGCGCCCTCGCACAGCGCCGGATCACCGACATGTACGCGGTCGAGGCGCCACTCGCGGCCCTGGAGGCCCGTGCCGCCTCGTACGCGCCGGGCGACACCGACCTGGCCTGGACCCGGCTGACTCCGTGGCGTTCCATGCTCGCGGCCGCCCTGGACCAGGCCCGCACGAAGGTCACCTCGGCCGCGGTGGAGAGCGAGGCCGAGAACCCGAGCGCCGAACTGCTGGCCCGCTGGCTGGAGGCCCGCCTCCAGGTCCAGGTCGAGCGTGTCGTGACCGCGGGGCCGGTCGTCACCGCCGTCCGGCTCGGCACCAAGAACGGCGAGATCGTCATCGACCGTCCCGAGGGTCCCCTCGCGACGCTGTCGCTGCCGGGCCAGCCCTCGCGCACCCTCGCGCTGAAGGTCCGCAGCACCTCCGAGCTGATCGCCGAGGAGCTGCGGCGCCTGGACGCGGACGAGATGTACGCCGTCGCCCTGCGCGGTGACGACACCGGAGGGGAGGAGAGCCGTGCCTGACACACCCAGGCTCACCCGCCGCCCCGAGTGGACGGCACTGGAGGACCACCGCGCCGGCCCGCTCCTCCATCCGCAGCTGCGCGAGCTGTTCGCCACGGACCCGGAGCGCGCCGAACGCTACACCGTGCGGGTCGGTGACCTGCGCATCGACTACTCCAAGCACCTGATCACCGACGAGACGCTCGCGCTGCTCCAGGAACTCGCCACCGCCACCGACGTGTTCGGGCTGCGGGACGCGATGTTCCGCGGCGAGCGGATCAACGTCACCGAGGGGCGGGCTGTGCTGCACACCGCGCTGCGCGCCCCGCTCGACGCGGTCGTCGAGGTCTCCGGCGAGAACGTCGTGCCGAAGGTGCACGCCGTGCTCGACAAGATGGCCGACTTCGCCGAGCAGGTCCGCTCCGGCAAGTGGACCGGCCACACCGGCAGGCGCATCCGCAACGTCGTCAACATCGGCATCGGCGGCTCTGACCTCGGTCCGGCGATGGCGTACGAGGCGCTGCGCGCCTTCACCGACCGCGATCTGACGGTCCGCTTCGTGTCGAACGTGGACGGGGCCGACCTGCACGAGGCGGTGCGGGGCCTGGATCCCGCTGAGACGCTGTTCGTCGTCGCCTCGAAGACCTTCACCACCATCGAGACGATCACCAACGCGACCTCGGCACGGTCCTGGCTCCTTGCCGGTCTCGGCGGTGAGTCCGAGGCCGTGGCCAGGCACTTCGTGGCGCTGTCCACGAACGTCGAGAAGGTCGCGGACTTCGGTATCGACACGGCCAACATGTTCGAGTTCTGGGACTGGGTCGGCGGCCGCTACTCGTTCGACTCGGCGATCGGTCTGTCGCTGATGATCGCGATCGGCCCGGACCGCTTCCGGGAGATGCTCGACGGGTTCAGGATCGTCGACGAACACTTCCGTACGGCTCATGCCGAGGCCAACGCGCCTTTGCTGCTGGGCCTGTTGGGCGTCTGGTACGGCGACTTCTTCGGCGCCCAGTCGCATGCGGTGCTGCCGTACTCGCACTACCTGTCCAAGTTCACCGCGTACCTCCAGCAGCTCGACATGGAGTCCAACGGCAAGTCGGTGGACCGCGAGGGAAACCCGGTCGAGTGGCAGACCGGGCCCGTCGTGTGGGGCACGCCCGGCACCAACGGCCAGCACGCGTACTACCAGTTGCTCCACCAGGGCACGAAGACGATCCCGGCCGACCTCATCGGCTTCGTCAACCCGGTCGACGACCTGGGCGCCGAACTCGCCGCCCAGCACGACCTGTTGATGGCGAACCTCTTCGCCCAGGGCCAGGCGCTCGCGTTCGGCAAGACCGCCGACGAGGTACGCGCCGAGGGGGTGCCCGAGGAGCAGGTCCCGCACCGCACGTTCCGCGGCAACCACCCCACGACCACGATCCTGGCCGCCGAGCTGACCCCGTCCGTCCTCGGTCAACTGATCGCCCTCTACGAGCACAAGGTGTTCGTCCAGGGTGCGATCTGGAACATCGACTCCTTCGACCAGTGGGGCGTCGAGCTCGGCAAGGTCCTCGCCAGGCGCGTCGAACCCGCCCTCACCGAGGGCGCCGACGTCCCCGGTCTCGATCCCTCCACCGCCGCCCTCGTGGCCACGTACCGCACCCTGCGAAAGAAGTGAACTGACATGACTGCGATGCAGCTCGGGCTCATCGGCCTCGGCAAGATGGGCGGCAACATGCGCGAGCGGATCCGCCGCGCGGGCCACACCGTGATCGGCTACGACCGCAACCCGGACCTCGCCGACGTCAACAGCCTGACCGAACTGGTGGGCAAGCTCGAAGGCCCGCGTGTGGTGTGGGTGATGGTCCCGGCCGGCGCCGCCACCCAGGGCGTCATCGACGAGCTCGGTGACCTGCTGGAGCCGGGCGACACCGTCGTCGACGGCGGCAACTCCCGCTGGACGGACGACGAGAAGCACGCCGAGGAGCTGGCGGCCAAGGGCATCGGCTTCGTGGACGCCGGTGTCTCGGGCGGCGTCTGGGGCCTGCAGAACGGCTACGCCCTGATGGTCGGCGGCGACGCCGAGCACATCGCCAAGGTCCAGCCGATCTTCGACGCGCTCAAGCCGGAGGGCGAGGCCGGTTTCGTCCACGCGGGCAAGGTGGGCGCCGGCCACTTCTCGAAGATGGTCCACAACGGCATCGAGTACGCCATGATGCAGGCCTATGCCGAGGGCTGGGAGCTCCTCGAAGCGGTCCACTCCGTCACGGATGTGCGCGAGGTGTTCCGCTCCTGGCAGGAGGGCACGGTCATCCGTTCCTGGCTGCTCGACCTGGCGGTCAACGCGCTGGACGAGGACGAGCACCTGCAGCAGCTCCGCGGTTACGCGGAGGACTCCGGCGAGGGCCGGTGGACCGTCGAGGCGGCCATCGACAACTCCGTGCCGCTGCCCGCCATCACGGCCTCCCTCTTCGCGCGGTTCTCGTCCCGGCAGGACGATTCGCCGCAGATGAAGATGGTCGCGGCGCTGCGCAACCAGTTCGGCGGCCACGCCGTCGAGTCCGCGAAGTAGGAGTCGGTGGTCATGGGCGACCTCCTTCTCGTCCGGCACGGCGAGACCGAGTGGAGCAGGTCGGGCCGGCACACCAGCTGGACCGATCTGCCCCTCACCCCGCGTGGTGAGGAACAGGCCAAGTCCCTCCTCCCGCTGTTCGCCGGGCGGAACTTCGCGCTCGTACTCACCAGTCCGCTGGGGCGGGCGATACGGACCGCGGAGCTGGCGGGGCTGACCGGGGCGGTGTCCGATGCGGACATGCACGAGTGGGACTACGGGGCGTACGAAGGTATTGCCACCGTCGACATCCACCGCACTCGTCCGGACTGGTACTTGTGGAACGACGGGGTGCCGGCCGGGCCGGACGGGCATCCGGGCGAGTCCCCCGCCGAGGTGGGTGAGCGGGCCGATCGTGTCCTGGCGCGGGCGGAGAAGGCGCTCGGGGATGGTGACGTGGTGCTTGTCGCGCACGCCCACTTCTTGCGTGTGCTGACCGCTCGACGCCTCGGTCTTTCCGCTGCGGACGGCCGGCTGTTCCAGCTCGGCACCGGCACGCTGAGTCGGCTCTCGACGGAGCACGACCGTCCGGTCATCAGCGAGTGGAACACCCTGCCGCCGGGGTAGTTTCCCTCGCCCCCGCCGCCCCTACCCTCCCCCACTCTCGGCTTCGCTCGAGCGGGGGGACCCCCCATCGTCCTTCTGGGGCTCCGCCCCAGAAGGACGATGGGTTTGTTGTCGGGTGCGGGTCCGGTTGTGGCTTGTCGCGCAGTTCCCCGCGCCCCTAAAAACCTAGGGGCGCGGGGAACTGTGCGGTCTTTTGGGGGTTCGGGGGCGAAATACCCGTGACGGCTCACGCGCGGTGCTTCGGGTTGTTGTGCCACTTGGTGAGCTGTTTCTCCGGGTCGCCCGTGTAGGACCACGGCGTACGCGTGGCGCGTCGGCCGAGGAGGCGGAACAGCGAGGCGGTGATGTCCGGCACCCCGGCATGACACGCGGCATGCGTGAGGTGGTTGAGCTGGTGGACTTCCCCCGGCTCGACGGGAGCATCGGCACGACCCGTGATCCACCGCTGCCAGGTACGCCGCACATCACTGACGGCCCCGTCGTTGTTCCAGTGCTGACTGACCCCGGTCAGAGACCCCTGCTGCCCCTTCGCCCCCTCCAGGATGTACCGGAACTCCTCCACCCGGGCGTACTGCACGAGCACCGGCAACGCACACCCCGGCGGCGCCACCCCGGCCGCGTCCCGGGCGAAGTCGTACATCAGACCGTGCGTACCGTGCCACCGCGCCGAGTAGTAGTGCAGCACCTGGAGATGGCCCTCGACGCTGTACGGGTCGCGCGCGTGCAACTCGTCCCACCAGCGCCCCAGTTCCTGGCGGCGTACCCCGGTGGGATAGAGCCGCGCGACGGCGATGAGCGAGATCCAGGGTGTGGGGTCGTCGACGTACGACTCGGCGGCCTGGAGGCAGGCCATGACCGCGGCGTCGACGCGGTTCTGGTCGATGGGAACGCCCCGGCCCGCGGCGATGGCCAGGTTGAAGGCCCGTGCCGTCTCGGTCGCGGCCCGCAGCACCAGCGCGTCACCGCTGTGGGGCTCGGCGGCCAGCCAGGACTCGGCCGTCGAGGTGCTCGCGCAGGCCTGCGCGAGCAGCCGCATCCGGTGGCCCCTCGCAAGCCACGCGGGGCCGGTGGTCCTCAGCAGCTCCCGCAGACCCTGCCAGCGGCCGATGACGATGTCTTGTTTGGCGGAGGTGAGGGGCGCGTCCCCGCAGTCAGGGTCGAATTCGGGCTTGAAGCGGTCTCTCGCCATCGGGGCCCTCTCAGAAGTCGGTGGGGAGACCCTCGTGGACGCGGGAACGTTCCGCCTCCGCGGCGGTGTAGCCGTCGGGAATGTACTCCGTCTCCACGACATCGCTGGCGTCCAGGCTCGCCGGCCGGTAGTAGTCGCTGCCCTGGCGCCAGTACCAGAGCATGGGGACGAGTCCGACGGCCAGGCCGCCGATGCCGATGGCGATCGAGGCGTTGCTCAGATCGCTCAGTGACTCGATGAAGATCCAGAACATGAACAGGGCGCCGAGGAACGGCCACAGCCCGCCGAAGAGGAAGTTGGACGGGGACTTCAGCAGCATCTTGCGGTAGGCGACGACGACCGCCAGACCCGCGAGTCCGTAGTACACGGCGATCTGGAGGCCGATCGCGGCGATGGCGTTCTCCAGGATGTCGCCGACGCTGCCGAGGGCGTTGGACGCCACGAGCATCAGCAGCGCCACCGTGCCGACCACGATGATGGCGACGTACGGGGTGTTCCAGGTGCGGTGCACCTTGCCCAGGGCACTGGGCATCGTGTGGTCGCGGCCCATCGCGAACAGCGAGCGCGTGACCTGGATGAGCGTGGTCTCCAGGGTGGCGATGGTGGACAGCATCACGGAGACGATCAGCAGCTTGCCGCCCCAGCCCGGCCAGATCTCCTCACCGAGCACCGCGAGGACGTTGGCGTCGTTCTCCTGGATCTGCTGCGAGGAGAGGATGACGTTCACCGCGATGGTGAAGGCCTCGAAGAGGAGGAAGACGATGCCCACACCGATCAGGCCCGCGAGGCCCGTGGTGCGGCGGCTGTCCTTGGTCTCCTCGCTGAGGTTGGAGGTGACGTCCCAGCCCCAGTAGTAGAAGGCGGCGATGAGGGCGCCGGACGCGAAACCGCTCACCCCGTCGAAGTGGCTGAAGCCGAGCCAGGACCAGTCGAAGGGCCTGGCGTTGTCGTTGTGGAGCACGGCGCCCACGGCGAAGAGCACCAGGATGGCGAGCTCGACACCGGACATGATCAGCTGGGCGCGGACGGTGAGCCGGGCGCCGCCCAGCACGACGAGCAGCATGGCGACGAACCAGGCCGCGCCGACCAGGGTGGACAGGGCCGTGTTGTCCGCGAGCCCCTCGTCGAAGAGGGACAGCGTCATCGAACCGGCGGGCAGCGAACCGGCGACCATGAAGATGGTGGCCGAGATGACCAGCGCCCAGCCGCTGATGAAGCCGAGGAAGGGGTGGAGCGTGCGGCCGACCCAGGAGTAGCTGGCGCCCGCATTGGTGTCGATCCGACTGAGATAGCTGAAGGCCAGGGCTATGCCGAGCATGGGTATCGCGCAGTACAGCAGCGCGGCGGGGCTGGCCAGGCCCACCGCGCCGACGAGGACCGCGGTGGTCGCGGCGAGCGAGTACGCCGGGGCACTGCCGGCGATCGCCATCACGACCGTGTCGAACGTGCCGAGGACATTGGCCTGGAGCCCTCTGCCCTTGTTGTTGCCCATGGATGCGCTGCTTTCCGTCCTGCACGAAGTGCGTGCGGGCATGCCCGCACGCGCCAGGTGTAAGTGGGAGATGTGGCCGATTCCGTGCAGCCGTGGTGGTGGTCGGCGGACGGTCGCTCCGTAGTGGAGTGATGATAGCGGCGGCTCTTGAGGTTTCAATGTCAACTCGTGGGTAATGTCCACCTCCTTGCACACCCTTGATCCTCGGTGTTATGGCATGCCGCAGGCCGGGCCCCGCAATCGGGCCCGGCCTGGCGGAGGTTGAGAATCCGGTGAGAAAGGGTCCCCCGGTGTGGAGTCAGCGCACCGGCCGTCGTACGTGCTGGGCGGCCAGCCGTACGGGGGCGTTCTGCGCGCCGTAGCCGCGGTAGCCCGCGTCGCGCTGGACCAGTTCGAAGAAGAGACGGCCGATCGTCTCCGTGTAGCAGTGGCGGAAGGCGCCGTCCGCGTCCCGGTCGTAGAGGATGCCGAGTTCGCGGTACGCCTCCAGCTCGCCGTCGGCCGGCTCGTACCTGGCCGCGAGGTCGTCGTAGTAGTTCGCGGGGATCGACAGCAGGCAGCCGCCCGCGTCCCGGAACCGGCGGGCCGCGGTGACGATGTCGTCGGTCGCGAGGGCGATGTGCTGGGCGCGGCCGCCCTCGTCCGCGCTCGGGGCCGCACCGACACCGAGGGCGATCCGCACACTGCCGTCGGTGTTGGTGACGGCACGGCTGCGCAGCAGTCCGTACGGGTCGGCGACGTCCACGCTCTCGTGCGCGCCGAGCCCGAGGACGCTGTGATGGAAGAGGGTCGCCTCGTCGAACTGGTGCCAGGGTTGGGTGAGGGCCAGATGGTCTATGCGGTGTACGCCCCCGGCGACGGGCGACCTGTGCGCGACGGGCTCGAAGTCGCCGGTCCAGCTGGGCAGTCCGGGTCGGTCCGTGGCGCAGAAGAAGAGTTCCGTGCCGTCGGGTGCGGCGACCGCGTCCAGCGGGGCGTCCTCGGGAGCGCGCCGGCGCGGCAGTACAGGAGCGAGCAGTGCCTCGGCCCGCCGGGCCGCGCCCGCCGGATCCGGGGACTCCAGGCCGACGGCGGCCAGCTGGGTACCGTCCCGTCGTGCGGCCGGACCCGTGTTGAGCAGCAGCCGGGCCTCGCCCTGCTGCCACAGGTCGACCGGCTTGCTGCGGTGCCGGGCCGTGCGGGCGAAGCCGAGCGCTTCGAGGATCTCCGACAGCGGTTCGACGTCGGGGGTGACCAGTTCCGCGAAGGCGACACCGGTCGGTACGACAGGAGCGGGCGGCTCGGTGAGGCCGACGCTCTCCTGGAGCACGAGCAGCGAACGCAACGCGTCGACGGCGGTCGGCCCGGCCTCCGCCTGCCGGAACACGTCGTTGAACACCTCCAGCGAGAGCGGCCCTTCGTATCCGGCACGCATCACATGCCCGACGAGCCCGGCGACGTCGAAGCCGCCCTGCCCGGGGAAACAGCGGTAGTGCCGGCTCCACTGCAGCACGTCCATCGCCATCAGCGGCGCGTCGGCCAGCTGCAGGAAGAAGATCTTCTCCCCGGGGATGTCCTCGATCCCCTTGGGGTCGGACCCGCGGGCCAGGATGTGAAAACTGTCCAGGCACGTCCCGAGCGCGGGATGGTCGGCCGCCTCGACGATGCGCCAGGCATGGTCGTACGTACTGACGTGCCGGCCCCACGCCAACGCCTCGTACGCGACGCGGATGCCGAACCCCTCGGCCAGTTCGGCGAGCCGCCGCAACTGGAACGCGGCCAGCGCGTCGTCGTCCTCGGCGAGCGGCGACACGCTGGAGCACACGAGCACGGTGTCGGCCCCGAGCCGCTCCATCAGCCGGAGCTTGTGCTCGGCCCGCCGCAGATTCCGCGCGAACTCCTCCGAGGGCACGGCCTCGATGTCACGCATCGGCTGGTAGAGATCGATGCTCAGCCCGAGATCGGCACAGCGGGCCCGCACTTCCTCGGGTGTGAGGGGACTGGCGAGCAGGTCGTTCTCGAAGATCTCGACCCCGTCGAAGCCCGCCCGCGCCGCGGCCGTGAGCTTCTCGGTAAGGGCCCCACTGAGAGAGACGGTGGCAATGGACGTACGCATGACGGGCTCCTTCGGTGCTGAACCTCTATGAACGAGTCAGGGGCAGGCGCCCCTCAAGGGGTGCGGGGAACTGCGCGACCAACCCACGACGAGCCGCACCCGCCCCACGAGCCGAGCCGCCCCACCCCCAAGGCGCCCTCAACTCCGCGCCCCGGCAGCCCCGGCAGCCCCGGCCGCTCCGGCCAGCTCCGCGATGTCCGCCAACATCCGCGAAGCGTCCGGCTCCCGCCCCGTGAAGAGCCGAAACGCATCCGCAGCCTGGAAAACAGCCATCCCCCCACCATCGAGCACCGCACACCCCACCCCCCGAGCGGCACGCAACAACTCGGTCTCCAACGGCCGGTACACGACCTCGGCCACCCACAACCCGGGATGCAGCAACTCACCGGGAAGCGGCAGCCCCGGATGCGCGGCCATCCCCGTCGGCGTGGCATGCACGATGCCGTCCGCACCGCCGAGCAGCGCCGCCAACCGCTCCGGGCCCGCGGCAGCGGCCCGCCCCGCACCGAAGTGGGCGTTCAGCGAGGCGGCGAGGTCGGCCGACCGGTCAGGCAGGGCGTCCACGACGGTGACGTGCCCGGCCCCGAGCGTGAGCATGGCGTGCGCGACGGCCGCCCCCGCTCCCCCCGCGCCCAACTGCACGACCCGCTCCAGCGGGGCATCCGGCAGCCCGCGGGCGAACGAGGCGGCGAACCCGGTGACATCGGTGTTGTGCCCGACCGCACGGCCAGCGTCGAACACGACGGTGTTCACCGCGCCGAGCGCCTCGGCCTGCGGAGCGAGCGCGTCCAGATGCTCGATGACGAGCTGCTTGCAGGGATGTGTGATGTTCAGCCCGTCGAAGCCCAGGTCGCGGGCGGCGCTCACCAGATCCCCCACCGCCTCCGGCCCGACGCCGAGCGCGTCGATGTCGATCAGCCGGTACAGATAGCGCAGGCCCTGCCGGTCGGCCTCCCGCTCGTGCAGTGCCGGGCTGAGCGACGGGCCGATCCCGGCGCCGATCAGTCCGACGAGATACGAGTCCTTGACCAGGGCGACCACGACGGACCTCCAGAGCGGCTCACTAATGTACGAACTAGTACGTTAGCTATACCAGCATCCGCGGGTCACGGGAAGGCTCGGCCGACAACCCGGAACCGCGTACGGGAGCCTGCTTCTAGAATCTCGGGCACACGCCCCTCGCCCGAAGGAAGCCCGATGACCAGCGTCGAAGAACCGGCACGACCGAACGGGCGCATCCGTGACGCCGCCCGCACCCAGGCCGAGATCCTCGACGTCGCCACGCACGAGTTCGCCAGGGCCGGTTACGACGGGGCCCGGGTCGACGAGATCGCCGCCCGGACCCGGACCACGAAGCGGATGATCTACTACTACTTCGGCGGCAAGGACCAGCTCTTCACCGCCGTACTCGAGCGCGCGTACAGCGTCATCCGCGAGGCCGAGCAGGGGCTCGACGTGGAGCACCTGGACCCCGTCGCGGCGATCCGGCGGCTGGCCGAGCTGACCTTCGACCACCACGAGGCGCACCCCGACTTCATCCGCCTGGTCAGCATCGAGAACATTCACGGGGCCGAACACGTCGCCGCCTCCGAGAAGCTCGGCAAGATCGGCTCGCCCGCCCTGGACGTGATCCGCCGCATCCTGGAGTCGGGGCAGGAATCGGGTCTCTTCACGGCCGACGTGGACGCCGTCGACCTGCACGCGATGATCAGTTCGTTCTGCTTCTTCCGGGTCGCCAACCGGCACACGTTCGGCGCCCTGTTCGGCCGCGACCTGGTCGCCCCCGCCCAGCGCGAGCACTACCGGAACATGCTGGGCGACATGGTCATCGCCTATCTGACGGCGGACCGCTCGGCGGACTGAGAACGCGGCGCGGTGCAGGCGGGACGCGTGCAGGGCACCGCAAGATCCTTCGGTATGACCTCTTGACACCCGGGAAACGTGAGCGCAACATCCGTAGCCAACCGCTACTAACTATCCAGTGGGTTAATTACCCGGGCAGCTCCCGGCACAGCCGTCCCGTCACCCCAGGGATCCGGCACTTCTCCCCCTCCGCTCACTCCGCTTACGTTGGAGTTCCCCCGAAGGAGCACGCCGTGTCCGTCCCCGCAGCGCCCCTCGACGCGCCACCCGGCCAGCCAAAGAAGGCTGCGACGGCCGCCTGGATCGGCAGCGCGCTGGAGTACTACGACTTCTTCATCTACGGCAGCGCGGCGGCGCTGATCTTCCCCGAGGTCTTCTTCGACGAGTCGGACCCGGCCACCGCGACCCTGCTGTCGCTGGCCACGTTCGGTGTCGCGTACGCGGCCAGGCCGGTCGGTGCGCTGTTCCTCGGGCACTTCGGCGACAAGGTCGGCCGCAAGAAGATCATGGTCTTCACGCTGATCCTGATGGGGCTTTCGACGTTCCTCATCGGCTGTCTGCCGACGCGCGACCAGGTCGGCACGCTGGCCCCGGTGCTCCTGGTGATCTGCCGTGTCCTGCAGGGCATCTCGGCCGCCGGCGAGCAGGCCAGCGCGAACTCGATGTCACTGGAACATGCGCCGGCGAACAAACGCGGCTTCTTCACCAGCTTCACGCTCAGCGGCACGCAGGGCGGCCAGCTCCTCGCCACGCTGGTGTTCATCCCGGTCGCCGCGCTCCCCGAGGACCAGCTGCTCTCCTGGGGCTGGCGTGTCCCGTTCTGGATGAGCATCGCGGTCGCCGTCGTCGGCTACGTCATCCGCCGCACCCTCGAAGAGACCCCGACCTTCACCCAGCAGGCCGCCACCGAGGGCGTCGCGAAGATGCCGCTCGCCGTGCTGCTGCGGGACCACTGGGCGGACGTCCTCAGGGTGGTCGCGGCCGCGCTCGTCGCCTCGGTCAGCACGATCTTCACGGTGTGGGCGCTCTCGTACGCGACCAGCGACTCGGTCGGCATGGACCGTACGTCGATGCTGTGGGTGGGCGCGCTCGCCAACCTGGTCGCCCTGGGCGCCATCCCCCTCTGGGCCACCCTGTCCGACCGCATCGGCCGCCGCCCCGTCTTCCTGATCGGCGCCGCGGGCAGTGGCGTGCTGATGGTCGCCTATCTGTGGGCGATCTCCACGGGCTCGTACCCGCTGGTCATGGTCCTCGGCATCGTCACCTTCGGTGTCGTCTACAGCGCCGCGAACGGCGTCTGGCCGTCCTTCTACGGCGAGATGTTCTCCACCCGGGTTCGCCTCTCGGGCATGGCCATCGGCACGCAGATCGGCTTCGCGATCGCCGGTTTCGCGGTGACCTTCGCCGCCCAGATCGCCGGCCCGGACGGCGACGACTGGGCGTCGGTTGCCCTGTTCACCGCCGCGCTGTGCGTCCCGCCGGTGATCGCGGCGCTCACGGCCCGCGAGACACACAAGGTGCCGACGGAACACCTCGGCGAGCGGGCCCTCCAGGAGTCACCGGGCAGGGAGCCGGTGTCGGCCTAACCCCACCCTCTCGCCCCCGCCGCCCCTACCCATTCCCGTCCTTCTGGGGCTCCGCCCCAGGCCCCGTGGGGTGTGTTGTCGGGTGCGGGTTGGGTGTGGCTGGTCGCTCAGTTCCCCGCGCCCTTTTAGGGGCGCGGGGAACTGCGCAGTCTTTTGGGGGTTCGGGGGCGGAGCCCCTGAGTCAGTGACGGGAATGGGTAGGGGCGGTGGGGGCGAAATCCCTCCGGAATGCCCGGGCCTGTCAGGTCCCCGCGGGAGTCAACAGGAGCTGAGGTTCGCCATGCTCGTCGGCTTCGCCGAGCACCACCGTGAAGGAGGCCGTGCGCAGGACCAGCCCCTTCTCCGTCCGCTCACAGACCACGGTCAGCGGCTCCGCGGCCGATTCCCCGTACCGCACCGCGAAGACATCAAGCCCCTCCGGCGCATCCGGCGCGGGCCCGACCTCCAGGGCGGTCGTGGTCCGCACGTGCCGCCACCCTGCGTCAGGGTCCCCGTACCCGCGCGGATCGGCCGCCAACGCGAACGCGGCCTGCTGCTGGGTGACTTCGGCGCGGGCGTCGAAGGAGTCCGGGCTGCCCTGCGGAGGGTGCGTCAGACGCAGCTCACCGGCGGCCGCGACGAGCGGGAAGTCGCCCACCCTACGGAACCGGTCACCGTCCGCGGCGACATACGGCATCCCGGCGAGCAGGTACCGCTCCCCGTCCAGCCGTTCGACGACCACGATCGTCCAAAGCCGCGCGCCGTCCGTGACGTACAGCGACCGAAGATGGCGCAGGACATGGTCACGTCCGACGACGGGCTTGCTCACGAGCTTGGCCGCGAGCCCGCCGGCGCGCTCGTCCGCCACCCGCACCGCCCCCATCGGACGGCACAGCAGGAAGTCGTCCGCGACGGGCCCGAATCCGTGCTGCCGGTTGACGGCGGCGGCCACGAGCGCCGTGCCGCCGACCTCGATCACGGAGGGCGTCATCCGGTCGTCGAACGACACGGTGACGGTGCCGGACCGCAGTTGGTGGCGGGCGGGCGCCGTGCTCGGCGTGCGGTGCCAGCTCGTGGTGTCCTGGATCTGCCAGACGAGCATGTACGCGAAGTGCCCGTCCACGCCGCCGTCGGCCCCGACCGCGTGCCGGGCCCAGCGCGAGTCACCGGCGTAGCGCCCGATGTCGGCGCCGACGCGATGGCCGAAGTACCGCAGCCCGAGGACGGATTCGAAGGCGGAGTGCTGCTCGCTGTAGCGCGGCCCGCCGATGTCGAAGCCGCTCCCGCAGACCCGCGCGTCGATGTACCGGGCGAGCGTGTCGCCGTCCTCCGCGAAGACCTCCTCACCGCTGACCCGGTGGGCCTGGGCGAGGAAGGACAGGGAGATCGGCCCGTAGTTGTTGTCGTAGGCGCCGCCGTGCTCAGGGGCCAGGGGCGCGCCCCGGTCCCGTACACGCCGGGCACGGATCTCGTCGGTGTACAGCCGCAGGGCCCGCTGCCGGACCGGCTCTCCCTCCTCGGGCGGGAGATGGCGGGCAAGCATCAGGCCGCCGACCACGCAGCCGATGGCCTGGTTCGCCGCGTCCTGCGGGTTGAAGAAGGTGGCCTCGGTGAGCCAGCGCCAGTAGCCGCCGGCGACGTCCAGGAGTTCGCGGTACTGGTCCTCCTCGACGAGGCCGTCCGCCGCGTCGAGGACGTTGACGGCCTGGAGCAGCGCCCACACCGTGCTCGGCCAGTCGCCGATGGGGTGCGCGCCCGACTCCAGCGTGTAACGGGCGTACGGCAGACCGGAGTTGCGTGCCGTCAGGTTCGGGTAGCCGGGGTTGTCCTCGGTGTAGACGCGCGAGCCCAGATGGAAGGCGAGGCTGCGGCGGACCGCCTCGGGCAGCCGCGGGTCCTTGGTGCGGTGCCAGGCGAGCGCGAGCAGGGACGTGATGCCGAGCGAGGTGTCGCCGATGTCGTCGACGGCGGCCGGGTTCTCGAGGTTGCCCTCGGGGGTGAGGCGGGCCAGGGCCGCCTCGGTGACGGCGGCCAGCACGGCGTCGTACGCGGCCGGGTCGTCGGGGAGGTGGTGCAACTGGCCGCGCTGGTGGGGAAGATGCACGGGATCAGCCCTTCATGCCCGAGGTCGCCAAGCCTTCCACCAGCCTCTTCTGGAAGATGAGGAAGCAGATGAGCGTGGGCAGGAGGGCAAGCGTCGACATGGCGAACATCGCACCGTAGGAGGAGCCGCTCGTCTGGTCCATGAACAGGGTCAGTCCGAGGGGGACGGTGAACTTGTCGTTCTGCTGGAGGTAGACGAGCTGGTGGAGGAAGTCGTCGTACGTCCAGATGAAGGTGAAGATCGTGGTGGTGATCAGGGCCGGCTTCATCAGCGGCAGGATGATCTTCCAGTAGATCTGGAAGGGGTTGGCGCCGTCCATCATGGCCGCGTGGTCGAGCTCGCGCGGGATGGAGCGGATGAACTGGACCATCAGGAAGATGAAGAAGGCGTCCACCGCGAGGAACTTCGGCACGATCAGCGGCAGATAGGTGTTGATCCAGGTCAGGTTGTAGAAGATCGTGTACTGCGGGATCAGCACGGCCTGGGTGGGCAGCATGAGCGTGCCGAGCATCAGGCCGAACCAGATCTTCTTGCCGCGGAACTCGAAGCGCGCGAAGGCGTAGGCGGCCAGCGAGCAGGAGATCACGTTTCCGATCACCGCGCCGATCGTGACGATCAGCGAGTTGGTGATGTAGAGGGAGAAGGAGTTGCCTGAGCCGCTCCAGCCCTCGGAGTAGTTCTCCGGGCGCACCGAGCTCGGGATGAGTCCCGGCTGGGTGAAGATCTGGGTGTCGGGCTTGAACGAGCTGCTCAGCATCCACAGCAGCGGATAGAGCATGACGATCGCCACGCCGATGAGCACGGTGTGGATGAAGATGCGGCGCGATCCGGTGGCCGAACGCAGTTTCTGCAACGGCGACTTCGGGGCGTGGGCCGAGGTGATGGCGGACATGGCTGAAGGACTCCTCGCTCAGACGTCAGTCGTCGTAGTGGACCCAGTAGCGGCTGGCGATGAAGTTGACCGCCGTGAAGCCTGCGATGACCAGGAACAGCACCCAGGCGAGAGCCGAGGCGTATCCCATCTGGAGGTCGGTGAAGCCCTTCTTGTACAGGTAGAGGGAGTACAGCATGGTCGAGTTGAGCGGTCCGCCGGAGCCGTTGCTGATGACGAAGGCGGGGGTGAACGTCTTGAACGCGTCGATGATCTGCAGGACTACGTTGAAGAAGACGATCGGGGTCAGCAGCGGCAGGGTGATCTTGAAGAACCGGGTGACGGGCGAGGCGCCGTCGATCGCGGCCGCCTCGTACACGTCCTTGGGCAGTTGCTTCAGACCGGCGAGGAAGATGACCATCGGGGTGCCGAACTGCCAGACGGCCAGCAGGATCAGCGTGTAGAGCGCGGTGTCGGGGCTGGAGATCCAGTCCTGGCCCTTGATGCCGAACCAGGCGAGGAAGTCGTTGAACAGTCCGTCGCCGCCGAAGACCTGCCGCCACACGATGGCGATGGCGACCGCTCCGCCGAGCAGCGACGGCAGATAGAAGGCGGCCCGGTACAGGCCGATGCCCTTCAGGTCGCGGTTGAGGAGCATCGCCACGCCGAGCGCGAGCGCGAGCTTCAGCGGCACCGAGACGACGACGTACAGCAGCGTGGCATGCACCGAGTCCCAGAAGACCGGGTCTTCGGTGAACATCTTGTTGTAGTTGTCCATCCCGACCCACTGCGCCGGAGTCAGCAGGTCGAAGTTGGTGAAGGACAGATACAGCGAGTCCAGCATCGGGTAGATCGTCAGGCCGAACAGGCCGATGAACCAGGGGGCCAGGAAGGCGTACGGCCACCAGCCCCCGCCCCGCCGTCTGGCGAGGCGACGGCGCATACGGTCGCGCTCCCGCTGGTCGGACGGGGTCGATGGAGCAGCCTGCTCCTCCACGACCTCGTCTGTCTTCGCGGTGGTCATACTCATCTCCCTGGCCCTCTCCCGGTCTTGCAGTGGTGCGGCACTACTGGGCGGCCGGCGTACCCGCGCCCCTGAGGGGCGCGGGTCTGTGTCGATATGCGGCTCCGCCGCGTGGGCGCGACCAGCCACAGCCGGCCCGCAGACGACGACACGCCGGCCATAGCGGAGCTACCCGCCCAGAATCCCCGACGCCTGATCGAAGAACTCACCGAGCTGCCCCTTGATCGACTTCTTGCCGAAGGCCACCGCGAGGTTCGACTGGAACAGCAGGTCCCAGATCTGGTCGGCCCCCTGCGGCGGCGGCACCGGCGCGGGCAGCGCGTTGGTCGCCTTCCCGACACGCTGGGAGATGTAGTCGGCGTTCTCCATGTTCAGCTTGTCCGTCGGGGTCAGACCCGAGGCGATCAGGTTGCGGGCCTTCTCCGTCGGCGGGATGCCGCGCAGCAGCTGCATGTCCTTGATCGCCGTCGCGTCCTGCGCGAAGAACGACATGATCTTGACGGAGTCGGCGACCTTCTTGCTGGCCTTGGTGGCGCTCAGCAGGACACCGCCGTTGACGAAGTTGCCTTCGCGGGCGCCTGAGAAGTCGCCCTGCGGGGTGGGCAGGAAGTCCAGCTGCGCGTCGGTGATGGAGCCGCCCGCGCCGTAGATGCCGGAGTCGAAGCTGAAGAGGGCCTTGCCGATGACGACCGCGTTCTTGGTGAGGTCGTTGTGCGCGGCCGAGGTGATGGCCGGCGGCGGGGAGGCGTTGACCTTGCGCATGTCGGCCCAGAACTCCCACCACTCCTGGAGCGTGGCCGGGGTGAAGCCGAGCTTCTTGCCGTCGTCGGAGAAGAACGTCTCGCCCTTCTCCCGGGCGAAGACCTCGAAGCACTGGAGGGTGGAGCCTCCGCCGTCGTCGACGCCGTAGATCTTGCCGCCGCTCTTCTTGTAGACGTCCTGGGAGATCTTCTTCAGATCGGCCCAGGTCCACTCGCGGTCGGGCAGCTTCAGGCCGAGCTTCTCCAGGCCGGTGCGGTTGACCGTGAGCTGGTTGACGCCGATGCCGGACGGGACGCCGTACAGCTTGCCGTCGACGGTGCCCGCGGCGAGGAGCGTCTTGGAGAAGCCGGTGAGGTCCAGGGACTTGCCGACGTAGGAGTCGATCGGAGCGAGGACTCCCTTGCGGGCGTACTGCGCGACCAGGGCGGTGTCCATCTGCAACAGGTCCGGGGCGCTGCCGCCGGCGATGTTGGTGTTGAACTTGTCGAAGTACCCGTCGTAGCCGGAGTAGGTCTCCCGGATCTTGATCTTCGAGTTCTTCTTCTGGAATGCGGCCAGCGCCTTCTTGTAGGCCGCGTGCCGGTCGTCGCTGCCCCACCAAATCATGGTCAGGTCGCTGGTGGTGCTGCCGGCTCCGGTTCCTCCGCTGCAGGCGCTCAGTGCGCTGCCGAGCGCGCCGGCGACGGCGATACCACTCGTGGTCCGGAGCAGAGTTCTGCGCGAGATCTGGTGACCCACCGGGTCCTCCTGGATGTGCGTTACGGATCCCCTGGCCGAACAGAGCGGCTCGGGTCTTTTCCCTGGAGTACGCGTTCCCGCGCTCGGCCTCGCCCGGCCGCTGCGCACTGACGGATGGGGATCCCCGGCCACTGAGGGCCGCAGTCGTACGAGCGCGCCCTCGCACGGCTGCCGTACGTCACGTACAGCGGGACGCCTCATCCAGAGCCGGGTCCCACCGGCCATGGAAAGCGCTTGTCCGGACATTGGCAGACCTACACGTAGGCCGTCAATGCTTCGCCCCCGTACCACCGGTCACGGTTTGACGTCCACGGGCCACGGCGAGACGGCTCGCGCCCACCACCGTGCCGCTGTCGCCGACCGTGCTGCTGACCACTTCCGTGGGCCAGCTCAGCCGGCCCAGTTCGGCGCGTACACCGGGCAGGAGCTGCGGAAACGCGCCGGTGCCGCCGCCCAGCACGATCAGTCCCGGATCCAGCACGGCGGCCACGGCGGCGGCGAGCCGGCCCACCTCGGCCGCGTGCAGACCGACCACGGTGCGGGCCGTCGCATGCCCCTCCTCGGCGAGGGCGAAGAGCCGTTCGGCTGTACGGGGACAGGGGCCGTCGGCGCCCTGCCAGGCTTCCGCGGCCCGGCGCAGGAGGGACGGCGAACCTATGCGCTCCTCCAGGGCCTCGTGGCGCGGTTCACGGCCGTCGTCCCAGGGGTACGGCAGCCGGGCCACCTCACCCGCGGCGCCGTTCGCCCCGCGCAGCACCTGGCCGCCGATGACGACGCCGAGACCGATGCCGACGCCGATCCGCAGATAGCCGAAGGTGTCGCGGCCGCGGGCGGCCCCCTCGTGCAGTTCGGCGAGCGCGGCGCAGTTGACGTTGTTCTCCAGGTGCACGGGAACACCCGGCGGCAGCGCGACGGTCACGGCGTCGAAGATCGGGCCCGCCTTCGCGGTCGCGGGGCGCATTCCGGCGCCCTCCCTGTCCTGTGCGGTGACGTCGCCGACGGCGACGACGATGGCGCGCAGCGGGACTCCGACCGGCAGCGTGTCGAGGACCTTGCGTACGGTGTCGGCGGCCTCCGGCCGGGTGCCGGTGCCCTCGGCCAGCAGCGTGCCGTCCAGGGCGCAGCCGCGCACCCGGGTCTGGGCGGGGCCGAGGTCGACGGCCAGTACGGTGCCGGCGGCCGGCCCGAGCCCGTAGACCGCGGCGGACCGGCCGGTGCCGCCGGAGACGGTGCCGGAGTGGGTGGCGAGTTCGGCGGTCTCCAGCTCGGCCACGGCCGAGGAGACGGTCGGCTTGGACAGGCGCGCGCCGGCCGCAAGCTGGGGGCGGGTGGCGGTGCCCGCCTCGGCCAGCACGGCGAACACCGCGCGGGCACTCTCACTCAGGTTCATGGGCTCCCTCAGGTCATGCCGCGGCGATGTGGTCGCAATGGTTGTACGGCACCGGGATTCCGTACCTCTTGACGCACCCTACTTCGTTAGTTAACTTCCTAACGAACTCAAGCGGTACACGCCTGCCGCGCTCATCAGAAGCCCGTCCCGGGGCTTCCCGAGAACTCGTCCGAAGACACGATCGCTCGTGCCACGACACGGTTCGCCCGCCGTTCGCTCCGCATGCGCGGTATCGCGCAACGACGAAAGAGGCTCCGTGCAGGACTCCACGCCCATCGCCGTCGGCATCGACGTGGGCGGCACGAAGACGCATCTCCGTGCGGAGGCCGGGGGAAACCCCGGTCCCGGGCAGAGTGCGGTCGCCGATCACGTGCGTATGAGCGTCGCCGATCACGTGCGTACGAGCAGGGGATGGCGGCCGCACGATCCCCTGTCCGCCGCCGCGTGGCTGGCAGCGCTGATCGACGAGGCGTTGCCCCAGGGCGCGCGCCCGGCCGCGGTGGCCGTCGGCGGGCACGCCTGCGAGACGCCTCGCCAGTGCGAGGAGATCCGCTCCGCACTCCACACTCTTCTCGGTGTCCCCTGCCTCGTCGTGGGAGACGCCGAACTCCTCGTGCCCGCCGCCGGTCTGGACAAGGGAGTCGGCCTCGTCGCCGGCACCGGTTCGGTCGCGGTGGGACGACTGCCCGGCGGCGACACCCTCCAGGTCGGCGGCTGGGGCGCGGTGCTCGGCGACGAGGGCGGCTCGGCCGGTCTCGTACGCGAGGCCGCGCGGGCCCTCTGGGCGGCACACGACCGCGGCGATCCGCCGGATGCCCTCGCGGCCCGGCTGATCGCCGCCTTCGACGTACCCGAAGTCCCCGCCCTGGGCGCGGCGTTGGAGAGCGCGACCCGTCCGTCCGCCGAGTGGGGGCGGCACGCGCCCAGTGTGTTCGCGGCGGCCGAGGACGGTTCGCCGCTGGCCCGTCGGGTGATCGCCGAGGGCGGCCGCGCGCTGGCGTCGCTCGTCGTACGGCTCGCCGGCCGCGGGGTTCCCGTGGACGACGTGGTGGTGGCGGGCAGCACGGTGCTCGTCCAGCCCGCGCTGTACGAGGCGTTCGCCGAGGCACTCGCCGAGGCGCTGCCGTCGGCGCGGCCGCGGCCGTTGCGCGTACCGCCGGTGGAGGGCGCCGTGGCACTGGCCAGGTCGCTTCAGTGAGCCGTCCCGGGCCGATCTGTTTCCCGGACCGTTGAGTTGACCGCTGCAGGGTGCATCCACGCGTTCAACTCTCGTTCAGGGGCCCGGGTTCAGCTCACGTGATCAGTTCGAGTTCATCGCTCTTGAGGCCGTCACTCTCGCTTTCGTGACGGTCGAGTTCATTCCTCCCGTTGTGACTCCAGAAGGAGAGGCACCTCCATGCCCGGTGCGCACCCCCGTCCCCCTCGTGGCAGATCCGGTATCAACAGGCGCATGTTCCTGCGGACTTCCGTGGGCGTCTCGGCCGGACTGGTCGCGGGCCCCGCCGTGGTGGCCTGGCCCGCCGCCACGGCCTCGGCCGCCACGAACGCGTCCGCCGCCTTCGTGGACTCGTACACCACGAACGTCATCGGCAACCTCACCTCCGAGACCAACGCGGCCGTGCACATCCTCGACGGCTTCGCGCGCATCTGGAAGACGGGCGCGGCCTGGAACACCGGCACCCCGCTCATGCCCGAGGTCCTGCGCGCCAACGTGCGGTACAGCGTGCGCGTCACCCGGCGCCGCACGGACGCCGAGGCCAGGACGGCGTTCATCCAGGACCGCCAGCACCAGAGTTACGCGGTGATCGCCGGCCTGGGCCCGCTCGCCGACCTCTACCGGAGCGGGGCGAAGGCCGTCACCGGGATCACCTCGGCGCCGGACGGCATCCCGGCGGGCAAGATCAACGACACGCTTCCGGCCGACGCGCCCGCGGGCTCCGCGCTGGGTGCCGGTTCCCACACCTCGGACCTGGGCAAGGTCGCCGAGCTGGTCGACACCGTGCGCGGCCCGTTCGCGTCGAGCAACCCCTCCAAGCTCGCCTACCAGTACCCGCGACCGTGGCGCATGAACGAGGACAGCGAGGTCGTCGACACAGGGAGGACCGACGAACTGGGCTACCCCGTCTACGAGTCCGACGTCGTGGTCGTCCCGCAGCTGCTGAGGCAGCGCGGCACCGACCCGGCCGACGACGGAGGCTTCTCCAGCGGCCACACGAACGCCTTCTACTTGGCGGCGCTGGCGATGGGGTACGCGGTCCCCGAGCGGTTCCAGGAGCTGGTGGCCCGCGCCTCCGAGCTCGCCCACACCCGCATCGTGGCGGGCATGCACAACACCGTGGACGTGGTCGGCGGCCGGGTCCTCGCCACGGCCCTCGCGGCGGCGGCGCTCGCCGACCCGAAGAACGCCGGCCTCAAGGCCGCGGCCCGCGCCCAGGCCTCCGCGTACTTCCAGGAGAAGACGGGCACGACCGCGGACACGCTGTACGCCTACGCGCACTCGGCGGGCCGGGACACCGACCCGTACGCGGACCGGTCCGTCAACTGGGCAGTGGTCGAGCCCCGGTTGACGTACGTCCTGCCCAAGCGGCACTCGCACGACCGCATGACCGTGCCGAAGGGCGCGGAGGCACTGCTGGAGACGCGTCTGCCGTACCTCACGGCGGCCCAGCGGCGCGAGGTACTGCGGACGACCGCGCTGCCCGCCGGTTACGTCCTGCTGGACGGCTTCGAGCAGTGGGGGCGGCTCAACCTCTTCGCCGCCGCCGACGGGTACGGGGCCTTCGACACGGACGTGCGCGTCACGCTGGACGGTTCGGCCGGTGGTTTCGGTGCCGCCGACACCTGGCGCAACGACATCGGTGGCCGGGGCGCGCTCGTCAAGCGCGGCAGCGGCACGCTGACGCTCACCGGGGACAACGAGTACTCCGGTGGCAGCACGGTGGAGGAGGGTGTCCTCGCGACCGGGTCGGCGGACGCGCTCGGCTGTGGTGACGTGCGGGTCAAGGGCGGGACGCTGCGGGCGACTTCGCCGCTTCGGGTTCGGGGGGCGTACGCCCAGGAGTCCGGCGCGACTCTCGACGTGACGCTCGACGGGGATCGCTCGGCGGCTCTGAAGGTGGGCCGGCGTGTGGTGCTCGACCGGGGCAGTCGGCTCGCCATTCGGCTGGACGGCTCCTACCGGCCACGGCGGGGTGCCGTTCTTCCGGTGATCGAGAGCCGGGTGTTGCAGGGGCGGTTCGGGAGCGTGACTGTGGACGGGGTCCATGCCGAGCAGGTGTTCACTGGGCGCGGGCTGTCTGTGCGGGTCCCCTGATCGCTGCCGGCGGAGCGCTCTGCGAGAGCGCTCCGCCGGCAGTGACGAACCTGCGGGCCGGTGGGGGCTGGTCGCGCCCACGCGGCGGAGCCGCAAATGTCACAGCCCCGCGCCCCTTGAGCAGGCGCGGGGCATCGGTGTCGGTCAGTGGCCCTCCAGGAGCCAGGCTCTGGTGCCGTTGGCCGGGGGTGTGGGTGGGGTGGGGGCAGAGAGCCAGTCGGCGACCGTGCGGGCGATGGGCTGGCCCGAGTCGATCTCTATGAATCCGAACTGGCCGGACTGGTTGCACTCCAGGAACCACCACATGCCCTCGGCGTCCTCGGCGAAGTCGAAGGCACCGTATGCCAGTTGGGCCTCCCGGAGATAGGTCACCACCGAGGAGGCGATGCGTGACGGCACGTCGGCGGGGCGCCAGGGAGCGTCGGAGGTGGCGAACCGGACGTCCACCTCGTCGGGGTCGGCGTCCGGGTCGACCGCCTTGCGGGCGGCGTGGATCCGGTCGCCGACACAGGTCAGCCTGATGTCGGCCCGCTTGGCCACCCGCCGTTGGAGCAGGGTCGGGCCATAGGCGACGGCCGCGAAGTCCGCGTCGGGCGCGACCCTGCTGGTCGGGACCGCCCGGGGCGGTTCCTGCGGGTGCGCGCCCGAGACGGGCTTGACCACCAGATCCGGGAAGCGGTCCGCGAAGTCACGCGCGGCCTGCGGGAACGTGGTGATCAGTGTGGCGGGCACGGGCAGTCGGCTGAGCTGGGCAAGGTGGAGCTGCCAGGGCTTGTGCCGGGCCCGCCGGGCCGCGTCGGGGTGGTTCATCCAGCGCGCGTCGGTGGAGCGCAGCATGCCGTAGAGCGCCTGGGCGGACTCCTCGGTCAGCCAGTCGGAGGGCTCGGCGACCCGGCTCGCGGGCACGCCGGGCCTGCGGATCCAGACCGACCGCAACCCGTTCATGCTCACCAGCCGGCCACCGACGGACAGATGTCCGCGGAAGACGCCGTGCACGTACTCCCCCGACAGGGCCACGGGGCCCGGCAGGTCCGCGGGGTCGAGGCGGACGACCGGCACTCCGGTCCCGTCGAGTTCGGCCACCACCATGTCCGCGGTCACATCCTGTTCGCACGTCAGGATCAGAACCGTCATCGTTACGGGTCCGGCTTCAGTCGTCGAAGTGGGTCTTCGAGCCTGCCGTGGAGGTGGTGGCCCCCAACTCCCGCAACACGGCGTAGTCATGAGCGGCGAGCCGCCCGTCCGGGAGCACGTTCAACTGCAGTCTGGAGTCATAGGCATACGGAACGCTGACCTCCAACTGCTGGGCCGGACGGGCGTAGTTGAGCGCGAACGGTCGCATCGGTTCTCCTTGCTCGGTGCGAACCCGGTGAAGCGGATCGTGACGCTCCGGCGTCACGTCGCCTGACGGGTTTGCAGGGCTTCCACGGAGATATACGAATCGAACAGGCGAATGGTTGCTTCACGCAGCGTAGTCATCGGACCAGTACGGTCCGTGACGTGATCCGACCGGGCCGATCCTGCGTGCATGGGGCAGCCATTCGACTCTTATGACGCACGCCCCGGGGTTACGGATCCGGGGTCGAGCCGCAGTTCAGCGCACTGGCGCACACCTTCACCCTTCGAACGCCTCGCGCGCCCGTGGGGTGCCCCAGGGCCGGCGGCGCCTGGGCGCGCCGGACCACAGGTCGTCGAACATGTCCGGCCGTGGCCATGAAATCCATTCGGAGGACACCCCCCTCACGGCTACTCTCGTAGCGCTTTCCGATCTCCCCGCCCCATTGCCGACCTCTTGCCGCCGTCCCCTTCCAACCCGTTTCCGCCCTTTCCGACTGTCAACCGGAGGCAGACCATGGATCAGTTGCAGCAAGAAGTGGATCCGGTCGAGGTCGGTCTCGATCCGGTGGCGCTGGACCGTCTCGACCGGTTCTACGCCCGTCGTGTGGACGACGGCCTGCTGCCCGGGTACCTCATTTCCGTGGCTCGTCACGGCCGTGTCGCACATCTCACGTCGTACGGTCTGCGCGACCGGGAGGCCGGCGTCCCGGTCACCGCGGACACCGTGTGGCGGCTCTACTCGATGACCAAGCCGGTGGCGTCCGTCGCCGCGCTGATGCTCCACGAGGAAGGCCTGCTCGACCTCGACGACCCCGTCTCCCGCCACCTGCCGGCGTTCGCGGACCCCCAGGTCTACGAGAGCGGTGCGGGCGACGGCATCAGGACCCGCCCGGCCGAGGGCCCCGTCCTGGTCCGGCACCTCCTGACCCACACCGCGGGCCTGACCATCGGCGCGTACCGCACCCACCCCGTGGACTCCCTCTACCTGGCGGCCGGAGTCGAGACCTCGGCACCGAAGGACGCGGACCTCGCCGAGGCCTGCGAGGTGTACGCGGGTCTGCCGCTGCAGTTCGAGCCGGGGACCGAGTGGAACTACTCGGTCGCGACCAATGTGGTCGGGCGGCTCATCGAGGTGGTGACGGACCGGCCGCTCGACGAGTTTCTCGCGGAACGGGTCTTCGCACCCCTCGGGATGACGGACACCGCCTTCTGGGTCTCCGGCGAGCGCGCGGACCGGCTGGCCACCCTCTACCAGGAGAACGAGGACGGCGGGATCACGCCGATCCCGGGCCCGCCGGTGCACGAGCGCCCGCGGCTGCTCTCCTGCGTCGGCGGGCTGGTGGGAACGGCCCGCGACTACCACCGCTTCATGGAGTTCCTCCGCCGGCGCGGCGAACTGGACGGCGTGCGGCTGCTGTCCCCCGAGACCGTGGACACCATGACCGCCAACCACCTCCCCACCGACCTCCACGCCTTCGGCAGCAAACCCATCCACGGCCAGCCGGGCAACGCGGGCCTGGGCTTCGGCCTCGGCGTCTCGGTCGTCGTGGACGCCGACCGCACGGAGTCCCCGGAGAGCGAGGGGTCCTACGGCTGGAGCGGGGCGGGCGGTACGACCTTCTGGGTCGACCCGCGCAACGATCTGACCGTCCAGCTCATGACACAGGTCCGGCCTGCGGGGATGCTGTCCTTCCATGAGCTGAAGGGGTTCGTGCGCGAGGCACTCGGCGGCTGAGGAGGGCCCGGCGGGTCATTGACTATCGTTGCCCGACCACACGGCCCAGGAGCCGGGGACTTCGGGAGGGTGCAAGATGGACGCGGGGCAGGACGGCTGGATACGGGTGCCGGTCGGCGACGACGCGGCTCGCTGGGCGACACGGGCCGACAGCCGCCCCGTGCTGCTCGTCGTGCACAACGTCACCGCGGCGACGCGGCTCCTGGACGTCCTGCCGCTGTTCCACGACGACCTCCGGGTACAGCTCCTCGCGACGACTCCTGGATCCTCTGCGTTCCGCGCGGGTCTCGCGGAGCTGTTCGCGAAGGTCGATGTGCCGGTGGTGCCCTGGGAACAGGCGGTTCGCCTGCCCGCGAAGCTGGCGATCTCGGCGAGCTTCGGCGGTCAACTGGCCGCACTTTCATGCAAATTGACCATATTGTCCCATGGAGTTGGCTACACTAAGAGGCTGTCGACACCGGGAGCCGGGAGCCGGGAGCCGGGAGCCGGGAGCCGGGAGCCGGGAGCCGGGAGCCGGGAGCCGGGAGCCGGGAGCCGGGAGCCGGGAGCCGGGAGCCGGGAGCCGGGAGCCGGGAACGCGCCCGTGTTCGGGCTGTCCCGGGAGTGGCTGCTCGGCGAGGACGAGGCGCCTGTCGTGGATGCGCTGGTGCTGTCCCATCCCGAGCAGTTGGAGCGGCTGCGGGCGGCCTGTCCCGAGGCGGTGCACACGGCGGTCCTCGCCGGAGACCCCTGCTTCGACCGCGTCCTGGCGGCGCGCGGGCATCGCGAGCGCTACCGGCGGGCCCTCGGCACACACCCCGGCCAGCGACTGGTGCTCCTCAACTCCACCTGGCACACGGAGTCGTTGTTCGGCGACGGCGGTGACGACCTCCTGCCGGCGCTCCTCCCGCGGCTGGCCTCCGAACTCCCCGCCGACGAGTACCGCGTCGCGGCCGTACTCCACCCCAACATCTGGTACGGGCACGGCCCCGGCCAGATCCGTGCCTGGCTGGACCGCGCCCGCCGGGCCGGCCTCACCCTGGTCGACCCCCTCGACGGCTGGCGGCAGGCCCTGCTCGCCGCCGACGCGGTGATCGGCGACCACGGCTCGGTCACCTACTACGCCGCCGCGCTCGGCACCCCCGTACTCCTGGGGGCGGCACCACTGGACGCGCTCGCCCTCGACGCACCGATCTCGGACTTCGTTCGGGAAGCGCCCCGACTCGACCCCACGGCTCCCCTGCGCCCGCAACTGGACACGCTGATGTCCGGGCACCAACCCCTCCCAGGACCGGCGGAGTTCACCACCTCCCACCCCGGCGAGTCGGCGGCCCGGCTGCGCCGCCTCTTCTACGGACAGCTGGGTCTGCCCGAGCCTGACGGGCCCGCCCTCCTCGAACCGCTCCCCCTGCCACCGCACGAACCCCCGTCCCGTACCGCCCCGTTGAGGGTGCTGACATGGCTGCGGGGCTCGGGCGAGGTCGCGGTGGAGCGGTACGCCGACCCCCGGCCCGATCCGCCCGGCGACGGCGAGGCCCACCTGGCCGTACACGAGGACACCCGGGACCCGGCCCAACTAGCCATCGCCGACGTGGTGTTCCGCGAGGGCTCCGCCACCGATCCCCGCTTCGGCTCCCCGGACCGGTGGACGGCCGAGACCCTCGTCCGTCACCCGCACAGCGCCCTGGCGGCGTACGTGACCTCCCCCACCGCCTGCACGGTGCGCACTCGTGACGGTCAACTCCTGCGCCTCACGGCCGAGTCGCCGGAGCCGACGGCCGACCCCGCCGTCTACGCCTCGGCACTGCACGCCTGGCTCGCGGCGGGCAAAGCGGTGGAGGAGCTGATCCCCGAGGGCCTGACCGTCCGTACCGGCTCGGTGGTCCACTCCGTACGGGTCGCTTCTGTACGAGTCACTCCGGCCTGACGGCAACGCACCGCTCCCGCAACGCCCGCAGATACGCGAGGTGATACTCGGCCTTCTCCGGGGTGAGCGCGGCGATCGCCTCGTCGACAAGGGGCAGCGCCTGAGCGAACTCCTCGCCGTCCAGGCGGGTTTCGGCAAGGTCGGTGAGTGTGCGCGCCCTGTTGTAGGCCTCGCCGCTCCCGCGGAAGAACGTCAGCGCCCGCTCCAGCCTCTCGCGCGCCTCGGCCCGTCGCTGAAGCCCGCGCAGCGCCCGCCCCCGGTGCCGCTCCAACAGGGCCAGGGCACGCGGCAGATCACGGGTGCCCTCGTCCTCGGGACCGATCTCTCCATAGATCCCGTACGACTCCTCGAAGCAGTCGTACGCCTCCTGGAACCGCCACTGCCGCAGCCGCAGCAGCCCCAGGAACTCGACGGCGGAGGCGTGTCCGCGCGGATGCCCGGCGGCCTGTTCGTCCCGCGCCGCGGCGAGAGCCTCGCGCTCCGCCTCGTCCCAGAGACGCAACTCGGTGAGGGTGTGGGCGAGTTGGGTATGCAGCGCCCCTGCCTCGCGCGTGCCGGGGAACCGCTCGTCGGCCGCCCGTACGGCGACGCGCAGCGCTGGCAGCAGTACGTCGTGGTGTCCCGCCTTGAGCTGGAGCGGCCAGAGCGCCCGGCCGAGCCGTACAACGGTGTCCGCGTCGCCGAACTCGTCGGCGAGGCCCATCACGCGCACCAGGTTGCCCGCCTCGGCGGCGAGCGAGTCGAGTGCCGCACCCCGGTCAGCGTACGGCACGGCATCCGCCCCGGCGGGCAGCTCCGGAATCCGCCAGCTCTCCGGCAGAACCGCCCGCGCCGCACTCACGGCCGACAGCAGGTATCCCTCGATGGTCCGGTTCATCGCCGCCGAACAGGCGACGATCCCGTCCTCGCGCGCCGCGGCGGCCTCGGCGTGGGCACGTACGCCCTCCCGGTAGCGGTAGCGTCCGTCGCCGATCCGGTCCAGCAGCATGGCTTCGGCGAGTTCCGCCAACCACCCGTCCGCCTCGGCCTGTTGGAGGCCGGCGGCCCGTGCGGCTCCCGTCGCGTCGAGCGCGGGCAGATCACACAGCGCGGCCAGCCGGTAGAGCCGCGCCGCGCCGGGTGCCAGCAGCCGGTACGAGTCCTCGGCGGCGGCGCGTACGGGATCGGTCTCGGGGGACACGGCAGGGGCCTCCGGCGCGGGTGCGGAGAGACGGGGTACGGCGGCTTTGATGGCGTACGGCGAACCGGCGCACCGGGCCAGCAGGGACGGCACCGTGGCGCGGGCGGCCACGAGGGCGGACTTGTCCACGAGGGCGGCCAGCAGTCGCGCCGAGTCCCGCTCGGTGAGCGGCCCCACCGGGATCGACAGGGCGTCGAGACCCGTCAGGCGATGGCGGGCGCCGACGATCGTGAAGACCTCGGGCGCCGAGCCGATCACCGGCTCCACCTGGGCGGCGGACCGCGCGTGATCGAGGATGACCAGCAGTCGCCGGTCGGCCGCGTACCGGCGGAAGAGCTCCTGCCGCTCGGCGAAGGCGGGCGGCAACTCCTCGTCCGCCAGGCCGAGTTGCCGCAGAACCTCGGCGAGTACCCGTGCCGCGTCGAGGGGTGTGCCCGTGCCGCCGCCGCGCAGGTCCACATGGATCTGGCCGTCCGGGAACCGCTCGGCCGCCCGTACACCCCAGTGTGTGGCGAGTGTGGTGACGCCCATGCCCTCCTGCCCGTACAGCAGGGCGAGCCTGGGCCGCCCGTCGGCCTTGCGCCGGGCCTCCTCGTCGAGCCGCTTCAGCGCGTCGCGCCGGTCGGTGAAGGACCGGATGGACGGGGGCAGACAGGGCCGCCCGACCGTAGCGCCGGGCGGTCGCACCGAGCCCGCGAACTCGGCCCAGGCGCGGGCGAGTCGTGGATCGCCGAGCACTCCCTCGTGCACGACCCGTGCCACGGCCTCGACCTCGGCCGGGTTCGCGGGCGCGGCCACCTCACGCCCGGCGATTCTCCGTACGAGCCCGCCGGCCGACTCCCAGGCCCACTTCCCGGCCTCGTTGGCCATTCCGGAGCCGACAGCCCCGAGCACGCCCGCCACCGCGGCCACCGACATGGGCTCCAGCATCCAGCACTCCCCGTTCCCGACGCCCTGAAGGATCAACCGTAGCGGCAGGTCGCGTCAGGTGCGCCCGCCGGACGTCAGGAGGGCTTGCCCGTCCGCAGCGTGAAGCCGACGCCGTCCCGGGCGAGTTCGGCGAGCCAGTCCTCGGACCGCTCAGCCGTCTCCGCCGCCCGGTTGAGGCCGGGCGGCAAGTCGTCGCCGAGGATCCGCCGCACCCCGAGCGCCAGCGTCCGCGACACGCACCGCGCCATCGCGCTCTCCTCCGCGTCGCCCTCCAGGTCCAGCAGGTAGCGGCCCGACCAGGTGCGGTCCGAGCCGTCGCGTAAGTCCAGGGACACGGCGAGGACCACGCGGTCGCGGTCGGCGTCCGTGGTCGGGTAGCGGGCCGCCAACTCCTGGGCGAGGGCGGTGATCCGCTGGTCGTCGCCCTGGCGGAGTTTCTCGAAGACCGGCTGCCAGGCCGTCGAGCCAACCGTCGAGGCGGAGGGTGCCGCGGATGAAGGTCTGCGGCTTCCAGGCCGGGGGCAGTCCGTACTGCTCGACGAAGGGAAGGCTGTCGCGGTTGGGGTAGACCTCGAACGGCTCACCGTCCACCACGTGGGGGCGCGTGGCCTCCCAGGGACGCGGCGCGGTGGTCTCGGCGCCGGCCTCGATGTAACGGGCGGGCGAGCGCAGGGCGTTGAGGACGCCCGCCGGGGCCCAGCTGAAGCGGTACCTGAAGTCGTTCGGGACGGCCGGGATGCCTCCGCAGTACGAGGTGAGGCTCACCTCGGCGGTCGTGTCGGCGCCGATCTCCTCGCGGGCCCGGGCGATGAGGCTGTGCGCGAAGAGGTGGTCGATGCCCGGGTCGAGGCCGGACTCGGTGAGGACGACGACCCCGGCGGCCGTGGCGGCGGGCACCTGGTCGAGGACCGCCTCCGAGACATAGCTGGAGCAGGCGAAGTGGGCCCCGCGGCTCACACAGGCGGCGAGCAGGCCCGCGTGTTCGGGCGCCGGGAGCATCGAGACCACCACGTCGCCGGGCGCCAGTTCCGCCGTCAGGGCCGGGAGCGTGTACGCGCGTGGCTCGGCGCGGCCGGTGAGGCCGCGGGTCTCCAGGCTCCGGGCGGCCCGCTCGTCGGTGCGGTGCCACAGGCGTACGCGGTCGGCCGCGTCGCACAGGGCGGCGAGTCCGCTGCCGGTGGACAGGCCCGCGCCGATCCAGTGGACGGTGCCGGAGGCGGGGACGGGGACGCCGGCAGGCTGGGCTGTCGTCTCAGGCATCGCGGAACTCCCCTTGTGTCAGGTCTAGTTCACGGCATGCTTCGTGGTACCGGTCCAGGTCGCGGCCCCACGCCCCGGCCACCCCGAACTCCAGGAGCTGTGGCGTCAGTGCCGCCGAGAAGTCCGTGCTCGCCTCCTTGGGCAGCAGGGACGGCAGGTTGTCGATGGCGATGAGGTCGAGGGCGGGCTCCTCGTGCAGGCGCCGCACGGGGTCGGTCCAGTCCGTGACCGTGTCGTAGACCGGCAGGACGTTGTAGGGGGAGCCGACGTCGCAGGTCACGTCGCAGACCGTGCGCAGTCGGCGGCCAGGGTCGTCCAGGTCCTTGTCCGTGAGGAAGGGGGTGCTCGGCCCGGTGGTGAGGACGGTGTTCACCATCAACTCGTGGTCCAGCAGGGCCTGTCGGTCCAGATCGCGGGTCTCGGTGAGGTCCCAGCAGGTGGGGTCGAGCCCCGCCTCGGCGAGCGCGACCCGCGCACCGCGCCCGGAGCGGCCGAGCGCGCCGATCACCAGCGAGGCGAACTCGGCTTCGCCGGGGGCCGGTTGGAGTTCGGCGTCCAGTTCCTCCTTGGACGTCGGCCGCAGTGGGGCGCTCAGTCTGCCCCGGTGGTGCAGTACCGCGAGGGCCGCGCCCACATAGCCCGCCCAGTAGCCGAAGGCGGCGAGCCTGCGGCCGTTGTCGTCCACCAGGTACTCCAGGTCGAACAGCGCCCCTCCCCCGGCGACGAACCGGCGCAGCAACGCCTCCGCCCCGGGCTGTGCCTTGTACGCGTGCCCGAAGAAGACATGACGGTGCCTCAACTGCTCCGGCCCGTCCGGGAGTTCCTTGAGGCCTACGATCACCGCGTCCGCCGGGGCGTCGACCCAGGAGCCCGCCTCGACGACTCGGCAGCCCGCCTCCTCGTACGCCCCGGTCGGAAAGACGCGCTGCGGGGAGTCCTCGACGGTGAGCGTCACGCCGTCCCGGACGAGCCGCCGGGCATCGGACGGCACGATCGGGGTGCGTCGCTCGGTCGTGCGGGTCTCGTGGCGCAGCCACAGGTGGAGCTCGGTCATACGCGGTTGACCTCCGGTCTCAGGGCATCGGCGGCGAACCGTTCGGCACGCAGCGGGGTGATGTCGACGAAGGGATCATGCCCCAGGAAGAGATCGCGGACGACCTCGCCCACGGCGGGTCCCTGGAGGAAGCCGTGCCCTGAGAACCCGGTCGCGTACAGGAAGCGGGAGACCGAACTCGCCTCGCCGATCAGCGCGTTGTGGTCCGGGGTGATCTCGTACAGGCCGGCCCAGCCGCCCGTCCTGCGCAGGTCGAGCAGGGCGGGTGCGCGGTGCTCCATGGCCTCGCAGAGGCGGGGGATCCAGCGGTCGTGGGTCTCGGTGGCGAAGCCGGGCCTCTCGTCCGGGTCGGACATGCCGACCAGGAGGCCCGGACCCTCGGTGTGGAAGTACAGGCTGCTGGTGAAGTCGATGGTCATGGGGAGGTCGGGCGGGAGGTCCGGGACCGGTTCGGTGACGGCGATCTGGCGGCGCAGCGGCTCCACCGGGAGGTCCACGCCGGCCATCGCGCCGACGGCCCGTGACCAGGCGCCCGCCGCACACACGACGGCCGACGTGCCGATCCGGCCCAGACCGGTGACGACGGCCGTGATGTCGTCGCCGCGCGTCTCGATGCCGGTGACCTCGCAGTGGCGTACGACCTTGACGCCGTGTCGACGGGCGGCGGCCGCGTATCCGTGCACCACGGCCTCGGGGGTGCAGTGGCCGTCGTCCGGGGAGAAGGCGGCGGCCAGCAGTCCGTCGGTGCTGATCAGCGGCGAGAGGCGGCGCGCCTCGGCCGGGTCCAGCATGCGGCTCGGCACGCCGAGTCCGTTCTGCAGCCGCACCCCGGCCTCGAACGCCTCAACCTCCTCCGGTGTCGACAGCAGGAAGAGGTAGCCGACACGGTGCAGCCCGATGTCGTGGCCCGTCTCCTCGCCGAAGCGGGCGAACGCCTCCAGGCTGCGCGCGCCCAGCTGGATGTTGAGCTCGTCGGAAAACTGCGCGCGCACTCCGCCCGCGGCTCGCGAGGTGGACCCGGACGCGAGTTCCCCCCGCTCGACGAGCACCACGTCCCGCACTCCGGCCCGCGCCAGGTGGTACGCGATGCTGGTGCCCATCACCCCGCCGCCGATGACGACGACCCCCGCACGTCCGGGAACACCGGTCATGAACCCACCCCCTGGTCGCGAGCGGCGTCGATGACCGCCCAGGCCGCGGCGGCGTCCTGGACACCGACGCCGACGCTGTTGTAGTAGACGATGTCCCGCCCGGTCGTACGTCCCTCGCGGCGGCCGGTGAGTACCTCGCCGAGCGGGATGAGGTCCTGGCGGGTGAGCGTTCCGGCGCGCAGTGCGTCCACGACCGGCCCGGCGTGTTCGGCCGCGGTCTCGGGGTCGTCCACGACGACGAACTCGGCCCGCCGTACGACCTCGGTGTCGACCTCGCTGCGGCTGGGCTCGAAGGATCCGACGCTGACGAGGGTGCAGCCCGGCGCGAGCCACTCGCCCCGGACGACGGGCGTACTGCTGAGCGTGCAGGCGGCGACCATGGGCAGTCCGGCCACGGCTTCCTCCGCCGTGTCGACGGCCTTGACCGGGATAACGAGTTCGGCCGCGAGGAGGCGTGCCGCCCGTGCTCTGCGGTCCGGGGACGGGCTCCAGATCCGTACGGCTCTCAGGTCCCGGACCCGGGCGACGGAGCGTGCGTGCGCGAGGGCCTGGGTGCCGGAGCCGATCAGGCCCAGCTCGGCGCTGTCGGGGGTGGCGAGCGCGTCGAAGGCCACGGCACTGGCCGCGGCGGTGCGCAGGGTCGTCACCGCGGTGCCGTCCATGACGGCGACGAGTTGCCCGGTGACCGGGTCGAGCGCGTTGATCACGGCGTGGATCGTCGGCAGCCCGGCGGCCGCGTTGCCCGGGTTGACGCTGCCGATCTTGGCGACGGCCCCGGTGTCCGCGGACAGCCGCGCGAGGTAGGTGAACACGACACTGTCGTCGAACCCGCTCGGATGCATGATCTTGCCGGGCAGCTCGGCGGTGCCGTCACCGAGCGCGGTGAAGGCGGCCCGCTGGGACCGGATCGCGGTGTCGGTGTCGAGCAGGGCGGCCACCTGGTCGCGGGAGAGGTGGAGGACGTCGTCGGTCATCCCTCTTCCCTTCCCCTGTCCGCGCCGATGTCACCGCGGCCGGGGCGTCCGGGTGACACTCGTCCTGATCACACCGCTGCCCCGCCGCCGCGCGCCACTGGGGACGCGCGGCGCGCGGGGCCGGCTGCGGGGCCGGTCGGCCGGGTCAGACGCGGTGGCCCACCACGGCGTCCAGGTGCGGCAGGTCGTGGTCCAGGCGCTCCCGCTTGGTGCGCAGATAGGTGATGTTGTCCTCGCAGGGCGGGATCAGCAGCGGGACCTGCGCGTCGACCTTGATGCCGTTGCGGAGCAACGCCTCGCGCTTGCGCGGGTTGTTGGACAGCAGTCTCACGGAACGGACGCCGAGGTCGTGCAGGATGTCCGCGGCCACGCCGTAGTCGCGGGCGTCCACGGGCAGCCCGAGCGCGAGGTTCGCCTCGACGGTGTCGAGGCCCTCCGACTGGAGCTTCATCGCCTGGAGCTTGGCGAGCAGGCCGATCCCGCGGCCCTCGTGGCCCCGCAGATAGATGAGGATGCCGCGCCCTTCGGCCACGATCTCCCGCAGTGCGGTGGAGAGTTGGGGGCCGCACTCGCAGTGCCGGGATCCGAACGCGTCACCCGTGAGGCACTCGGAGTGCAGCCGGGTGAGCATTCCGTCTTTCTGGATGTCACCGTAGACCAGAGCCACTTGTTCGTCTCCGCGGGTACGGTCCAGGTAGCCGACGGCCTGGAAATCGCCGTACACCGTGGGCAGCGGGGCATTCACGACCCGCTCGACACCTGCGGAGTGGGCTTTCCCGGCGAGTACGCCATCTATTTCTGTCATGATTCTGGTTCCTAAGCAGAGACGAAAGGTCGCGAGAACATGGGCAATTCGGGCGGTTCGGAAATACGACTCACGGTGTCAGGACAGTTGCCGACAGACACCACGGAAGACGTACGCGCACGAGGTGCCGGTACTGCCCAGCAGGTTGCCGTGCTTCCCGTGGGCAGCTTCGAGCAGCACGGTGCGTATCTTCCGCTGTCGACTGACACGCTCGTCGCGTGCGCGATAGCCCAAGAGGTCGCTGCCGCATTCCCCGTTCACCTCCTTCCTCCGGTGACGATCTCCTGCTCGCACGAACACGCGGCCTGGCCGGGAACGGTGAGCATTTCCTCCGTGACGCTCCATGCGGTGGTGCGGGACATTGCCGACTCGCTGCGTCGGTCGGGTGTGGACACCCTCGTCGTGGTCAATGGACATGGCGGCAATTACGTATTGGGCAATGTCGTGCAGGAATCCACCGCCGCCGGTGCCCGGATGGCTCTTTTCCCGGCCGCGGAGGACTGGGAGACGGCGCGTGAACAGGCCGGGATACAGACCTCGTTGCTCACCGATATGCACGCGGGGGAAATAGAGACCTCCATTCTGCTGCACAGGCACCCCGAATTGGTAAGGCCGGGTTACGAGACCTCCGACTTCGAGGCCGACGACCGCCGGCAACTGCTCACGCTGGGCATGTCGGCCTATACCAAGTCCGGTGTCATCGGGCGCCCTTCGAGGGCGTCCGCCGAGAAGGGGAAGGAACTCCTCGCCTCGCTGGCCGACTCCTTCGGAGCGTACTTCTCGCTGCTGACATCGGAGACCGGGCTTCCTGCGGTCGTCGATCGGCACTGAGTGTCCCCGTTTCCATCCGCGCGGGCCGAGATCCGGGACGCCGGTGACTCCATGTGCGAGTCCGGACCCGGCTCGGCGGCCGCGTTCTCCTGCGGGCGCCGCAGCCCCGCGTACCAACGCGCCACCAGTACGGCGACACCGGGCAGGCTCGCGGCGAAGCTGAGCACGCCGTAGACCACGGCCACGGTCAGGCCCTGGGTCGCGCCCAGGCCCGCCGCGCCGAACGCCCAGGCGGTGACGCCTTCCCTGGGTCCCCAGCCGCCGACGTTCAGCGGCAGCCCCATGGCGATCAGGGCGAGCAGTGCCAGGGGCACCAGCTCGGCGGCGGAGGCGGACGAGCCGGCCGCCCGGGCCGCGAGCAGGAACATCAGGACGTGTCCCGCGAGCACCACGACCGACGAGATCAGGACGCCCGGCCAGCTTCCGCGGGCCAGCAGCGCCCCGCGCGCCTCGGTGAGCGCGGCGCGCACCGCGCGGTAGCGGCGGGACGCGCGCGGCGCCCGGCCCCTGCTGCGGACCGCGCCCACGGTGACGACCCCGCACAGCGAGACGGCGACCAGCAGCACGGCGAGGTGCCGGGTCTCGGTCAGTACCGGCGAGGGCTGGGTGAGCAGCACGGTCACGCCGACGGCGGCCAGGACCGCCTGTCCCGCGACCCGTTCGAGGACGACCGCGCGCACTCCGCGGCCGACGTCGCCGGCGCTCTGTCCGTGCCGTACCGCGCGGTGCACGTCGCCGAGTACGCCGCCCGGCAGGGCCGCGTTGAGGAACAACGCGCGGTAGTAGTCCGCGACGGCCGGGCCCAGCGGCAGCCTGAGCTTCATCCCGCGGGCCACCACGCACCAGCGCCAGGCGCTGAACACAGTGGTCAGCAGGCCGATGCCGAGCGCCGCGAGGAGCGTCGGGCCGTCGATCCTGCGCAGGCCGTCCAGGAAGACCCCGGTGCCGAGCCGCCAGGTGAGCACGGTGAGGATCACGACGCCGGCGATGGTGCCGAAGTGGGTGCGCAGGACGCGGGAATCGAGGCGCGCCAGGACGGGACCCGCGACGCCGGCCAGCACCTTGCGCGGACCCGCGGTGGGCGTGTCCGCCGTCGCGTCGGCGCGGGCGGACCCGGTCTCGCCGTCCCCGCCGTTCTCGCCGTTCTCGCCGTTCTCGCCGTTCTCGCCGTCGAGGCGTACTCGTCCGGTCTCCCGTTCCTCCGCACCGCCGTCACGGACCGCCGACGACAGTTCGTCGTCCAGGGCGGCCAGTGACTGTGCCTCGTCCGCCATCGCCGGCGTGCTCATCAGGCTCCCCCTGTCGGGCGGGCCAGGGCGAGCAGGTCACTGTGGTGCACCACCACGCTCAACTGGCCCGCCTCGCAGGCCGCGAGGCGCTCCTTGAGGTAGGCGTCGGCGCGCTCGGCCAGTGCCGGGCGCTCCTCGACGGCCGCGCCGACCCAGCCGCGCAGCCACTCCGCGGTCAGCGCGGACTCGTCCGGGCCGAGGCGCCAGGCACTCGGGTGCACCCGGACCGTCGCGCCGTGCCGGGCGAAGGCGTCGCAGGCCGCGTTGATCGCTTCGGGGCCGAGCAGGTCGCCGCGCCGCTGGTGGGCGTTGAACGCGTCGGCGATCTCCTCGTCCAGCGGGTGGGCCGGGGCGAGTTCGACGCGTCCGACCACGGAGAGCGTCAGGAGCGCGGGGCAGCCGGCTCCGGCGCAGGCCGCGGCCAGGGCCTCGATCTCGTCCGTGGTGAGGACGTCAAGGAGCGCGGAGGCCGTCACCAGCGAGGCGCCGGCCAGGGCGTCCGCGGTCAGCCGGGCGACGTCGCCACGCTGTGTCTCCACCGTGACGCGGCTGCCGTCGGCGGCCGACCGGGGCGACCCGACGGCGGCGAAGTGCAGCAGATAGGGGTCGCGGTCGTGCAGCACCCAGTGCTGGGGCCCGTCGAGCCGGGGCGCGAGCCAGCGGCCCATGGAGCCGGTGCCGCAGCCCAGGTCGTGGATGACGAGTCCGCCACGCCCCGGCAGGTTCGCGAGCCGGATCCGCAGCGGGTCGAGCAGCTCGGCCGCCCGGGCGGCCGCGTCGACGGGCTCGCGCAGTTCCAGCCATTCGGGGGCGTAGCGGGTCGCGTCGTCGATGGCCTCGCCGCGGGTGCGGTCACCAAGCCGAATCGTTCCTGTGTCCCGCCCCTGGCCCGGAACCACGGCCTCGGTCTCGGTCGTCGTCATCTCGTCGCGTCCCCGCCCTGCCGTGTGCGTCCCCTCACCACGTCCCAGCGAGGCGGTGCTCGTCTCCTCGTCGAGGCCGGGCTCGGCCGTCGTCATGCCATGTCCTGGAATCCCGGCCGGCGTCGTGCTCGTACCGCTCATGCCGCCCCCCTCCTTGCCTCGCTCTTCAGTCGCCCCAGGACACCCGACAGACTCCGGGCCGTGGCGGCCCAGCCTCCGAGGGACGCCCGGCGGGCGCGCGCGGCGGCCTTGAGGCGACGGCGTACGTCGGCCTCGCCGAACCAGCCGCGCAGTTCGGCCGCGAGGGCCGCGGGGTTCTCCGGCGGCACGAGGAGCCCGGGCACCCCGCCGTCGGGCGCGCGCCCGACCGCCTCGGGGAGCCCGCCGACGTCCGTGGCCAGCACGGGGATACCGCGGGCGAGCGCCTCGGTGACGGCCATGCCGTACGTCTCGGCGTACGAGGTGAGGACCATGAGGTCGGCGGAGGCGTAGCTCGCGTCGAGGGCGGCGCCGGACTGGGGGCCGGCCAGGTGCAGCCGGTCGCCGAGGCCGTGCTGCTCGATCAGCGCCCGTAGCCCGGCCACGTACTCGGGGTCGTGGTCGAGGCCGCCGACGAGGACGCAGGTCCAGGGCAGGTCGGTGACCGCGGCGAGGGCCTCGACCAGTCGGTGCTGCCCCTTGCGCGGGGTGACCGAGGCGACGCACAGCAGCCGCGAGACACCGTCGGTACCGGAGGCGAGCGGTGCGATGTCGGCGCCGGGCGCGGCGACATGGACCCGGTCGGGCGCGAGGCCGTGGTGGGCGACGAGCCTGCGGGCCGCCCACTCGCTGGTGGCGACGACGGCGGGCACGGACCGCAGCGTGCGGCGCTCACGGGCGTCGAGGTCCGCGGCGAGCGCGGGCGTGAGTCCCGTCTCGTCGCCGAGCGGCAGGTGCACGAGGACGACCAGCCGCAGGCGTTCGGCCTCCGGGATGACGATCTCGGGGACCGCGCAGGCGACGATGCCGTCGAGGAGTACGACGGTGTCGTCGGCCAGGTCCGCGAGGGTGCGGGCCAGTTCGGCGCGGGCCGGGGCCTCGGGCTGGGGCCAGCTCCCGTCGATCGCGTGCTTGTGGACCTGCCAGCCGAAGCCGGGAAGGTCGAAGCTGACCCGGGCGTCGTAGACGTTGCCGCCGCTCGGCATGGTCGGGTCGTTGACCGCGCCGGGCATCACGAAGTGCATGGCGCGCAGGGACATGGGGATGATGTCGGCGTTGTGGTTCACAGGGCACGCTCGTAACTCGCCCAGGCGATGTGCGACTCGTGCAGGGTGACGGTGATGCCGGCCAGGCCGCGGGCGCCTTCGCCAAGCAGGCCCTTCTCCACGCGCTCGGCGAGGCGGTCGGCGACGACCTTGGCCAGGAACTCCGTCGAGGTGTTGGTGTCGGCGAACACCGGCTCGTTGTCGAGGTTCCGGTAGTTCATCTCGGCCACCACCTCCCCGAGTTCCCTGGTGGCCAGTCCGATGTCGACGACGATGTTGTCGTCGTCCAGCTCGGCGCGGCGGAACGTGGCGTCCACGAGGAACGTCGCCCCGTGCAGGCGCTGCGCGGGTCCGAAGACCTCTCCGCGGAAGCTGTGGGCGATCATCAGGTGATCGCGGACGGTGATGCTGAACAACGGACGACCCTCCAGGTGCGGCGCGTCTGACCCCTCTGCCGGGGCGTGCCGTGTAGTACGGCCGGTCCGTTCTCCGTGTTCAGGGGGTTCGGCTCGGAGTTTCGGCCAATGGTGCCCAGCACAGGAGGACAGAGAGACGGTGAGTGCGAACTTGGTTACCGGTGTGAGGACTTGGTCACTCGATGGACACCAGGTGACTACGGGGTGTCTTCGGGGTGGCCGGTGGGGCCGACGGGTCGCGTGTCGTGATCCGGGGCGGGAGTGGCGTCGTACCGCACGAGGTGACACAGCGCTGTCGTCTGTCCCGCGGCGAGTTCCGCCATCGCCTCCGGCAGGTCCTCGAAGGCGCATTCGCCCGTGATCAGGGCGTCGAGGGCCGGGTCGGCGAGCAGGTCGAGGGCGATGGCGAGGCGGTCGGCGTAGGTGCGGCGGGCGCTCCTGGCCGGGGAGACGGTTCCGACCTGACTGCTGCGTATCACCAGGCGGCGGGAGTGGAACGCCTCGCCGAGCGGCAGGCTGACCTTCCGGTCGCCGTACCAGCTCAGTTCGAGGACGGTGCCCTCCGGTGCGAGGAGTTCGAGCGATCGGGCGAGCCCGGCCTCGGTGGCGCTGGCGTGGACGACCAGGTCGCGGTCGCCTGCCGCGTCCGCCGGGAGCGCGAAGTCGACGCCGAGTGCCTGTGCGATGTCGGCGCGCGCCGGGTTGGCGTCGACGAGTTGGACCCGGGCCGCGGGAAACCGGGCAAGGAGCGCGGCGACACTCGCGCCGACCATGCCGGCGCCGACCACGGTGATGCGGTCGCCGATCAACGGCGTCGCGTCCCACAGGGCGTTGACGGCGGTCTCCACGGTTCCGGCGAGTACGGCGCGCGAGGCGGGGACGGTCTCGGGCACGGGAGTCACGGCGCTCGCCGGGACGACGAACCGGGTCTGGTGCGGATAGAGGGAGAAGACGGTCCGCCCGAGGAGGTCCGTCGGGCCCGCCTCCACCACTCCTACGTTCAGGTACCCGTACTTGACCGGGCCGGGGAAGTCGCCCTCCTGGAAGGGCGCCCGCATGGCGGCGTGCTGGCTCTCCGGCACGCCTCCCCGGAAGACGAGCGTCTCGGTTCCGCGGCTCACCCCTGAGAAAAGTGTTCGCACCACGACCTCGCCCTCGGCGGGTTCGGGCAGTTGGGTGTCCCGGATCTCGCCGAGGCCGGGAGAGCGGAGCCAGAAGGCGCGGGCGGAGCGGTCCATTCGGCATCCTCCTGGGTGGTCCATGTGAATGGGCTGAGCAAATCAGCTGAACGATCGGGCGGCGAGCCACGTACCGACCTTTGCGAAGCCGCGCACAAGGTACGCGGCAATGATCGACTCTGTCACCTGGCCGGAGGATGTGCGGTGGCCCTGAACAACACGTACGACGCGAGGCTCTTGCAGCAGGAGACGGCCGTGGGAGCGGGTGTGCAGCTTCTGTTGCTCACCGTGCTCGGCACGGCGCTCGGCATGGGGCCCGTGGGCTGGCTGACGGGACTGGCGTTCGCGCTCGCGACGTGGGCGGTGCTCTCACGCGCCCTGCATCGCACGCGGCCCCGTTCCTTCGGACCGGCGAACCGCGTGACCCTGGGCCGGGCCACCCTTGTCGGCGGAGTGACCGCGCTGGTCGCGGACTCCTTCCAGAGCCCGCCGCCGGTCACCGTCCTGGTGGCCCTCACCGCGGTCGCCCTGATTCTCGACGCGGTCGACGGCAAGGTCGCCAGGCGGACGGGTTCCTCCTCCGCGCTGGGCGCGCGGTTCGACATGGAGGTCGACGCGTTCCTGATCCTGGTGCTCAGCGTGTACGTCTCCACGACCGTCGGCCCCTGGGCACTCCTGATCGGCGGCATGCGCTACGCCTTCGTGGCGGCCGCCCGGTTCCTGCCCTGGCTGAACAACGCCCTCCCGCCGAGCACGGGCCGCAAGACGGTGGCCGCCCTCCAGGGCGTCCTGCTGCTGCTCGCGGGCTCGGGGATCCTCCCGTACGCCCCGACGTTCGGCGTCGTCGCTCTCGCCCTCGGCCTGCTGACGTGGTCGTTCGGCCGTGACATCGCGTGGCTGTGGCGCACGAGGGGCTCCGCCGAGCGGGGGGTTGAGCGGGTGGAGGTCGAGCGCCTCCACCGGGAGCCGGCCGGCGCGGGCGCCCAGTAACGGGTTGCTTTTAGGCTTTTAGGGGCGCGGGGAACTGCGCGCCCAGCCCCACAGACCCGCAGCCGACGTACGACCTTGGCTGCGGGTTGTGTGTGGCTGAGCGCGCAGTTCCCCGCGCTCCTAAAAGCGACGGGGGTTGCCCCGTGCCTGAATCAGCGGCCGATCTTGTCCAGTTCCGCGATCTCATGGTCCGGCAGGACCAACTCCGCCGCCGCGATGTTCTCGCGGAGGTGCGCCCGCGACGACGTGCCGGGGATCAGGACCGTGGTCGCGGAGCGCTGGAGCAGCCAGGCCAGGGCCACCTGCTGGGGCGAGGCGTCCAGGCGGCCGGCCACGTCGGTCAGCGTCTGCGACTGCAGCGGGCTGAAGCCGCCGAGCGGGAAGAACGCGGCGAACGCGATGTTCTCCGCCGCGCACCGCTCGACGAGGGCGTCGTCCTGGCGGTTGGCCAGGTTGTAGAGGTTCTGCACGGTGACGACCGGGGCGATGGCCTGGGCCTCGGTCAACTGCGCGTCGGAGACGGCACTGACGCCGAGATGACGGATCAGGCCTTCCTTCCGCAGTTCGGCCAGGGCGCCGAACTGCTCGCTCAGCGGCTCCTCGTCCGTTCCCCCGTCGTTGGAGCCGACGCGCAGGTTCACCACGTCGAGCGCGTCCACGCCGAGGTGCTGGAGATTCTCGTGGACCTGGGCCTTGAGGTCCTCGGGGTCCCGGGACAGGATCCAGCTGCCGTCGTCGCCGCGGCGGGCGCCGACCTTGGTGACGATGCGCAGGTCGGCGGGGTAGGGGTACAGGGCCTCCTTGATGATCTCGTTGACGACGACGGGCCCGTAGAAGTCGCTGGTGTCGATGTGGGTGATGCCCCGCTCGACGGCCTCCCGCAGGACCGCGACGGCCTCGTCCCGGTCCTTGGGCGGCCCGAAGACGTTGGGGCCCGCCAGCTGCATGGCTCCGTATCCCATGCGGGTGATCGTCAGATCGTCCGCCAGGGTCAGGGTTCCGCCGGAAACGGTGCCGGTTGCGTCCGTCATGGTGTGCCTCTCACTGCGTATCCATGGCTGTTCTGTGTCTGTTTGTGCGGAGACGGGTTCGTCTTGATGTGCGTGGACGGATTCGTCCTCCGCCGATGCCGACTCTGCGCCCGGTCGACGGCGGTCGGCAGTACCCCGCTGTTCCTGGTAGTGACAGGGACAGTCACCGGCGCCGGGACGGACCTACGGTGGAGTCATGGACGCAACGAACGCCCTCGGAGAGTTCCTGCGGGCCCGCCGTGCGCTGATACGGCCCGAGGACGCCGGGATCCGCCGTGGCGGCCTGCGGCGCGTACCGGGGCTGCGGCGTGAGGAGGTCGCGATGCTGGCCGGGATCAGCGCCGACTACTACCTGCGCCTTGAGCAGGGCCGCGACCGCAACCCGTCGCTCCAGGTCCTCGAAGCCCTGGCCGACGTCCTGGACCTGGACGCCCCCGCCACCGCGCACCTGATCGGCCTGACCCAGGCGCGCCCGTCCCAGGCCCGTCAGCAGGGCCGCTCCGGCGACCGTGGACGCGCCGCGCAGAAGCCAGAGCCCGTGCCGCCCGGCATCCTCCAGCTCATCGACGGATGGCCGAGCAATCCCGCGTACGTCGAGAACAGGTTCACCGACGTACTCGCGGCCAACCCACTGGCGGTGGCCCTGTCCCCGAGCCACTCCCCCGGCGTCAATCTCATCAGGGCCATCCTTCTCGACGAGTCCGAAAGGGAACTGCGCCGGGACTGGGAGGAACTGACCGAGGCGGGGGTCGCCGCCCTGCGGGCCAACGTCGGACCCGACGTCGACGATCCCCGCCTGGTGGAACTCGTGGGCGAACTGTCCGTACGCAGTGAGCGTTTCCGCCGTCTGTGGGGCCGTCACGACGTGCGGCCCAAGCACGCGCGCGTCATGCGGCTGCGCCATCCGAAGGTCGGCGACCTCGAACTGCAGTCCAACAAGCTGGCCATCAACGGCACCGACGGCCTGATCCTCAAGGTCTTCCACGCCGAACCGGGCAGCCGGGACGCCGAACTGCTCGCCATACTCGGGAGTCTGACGGCGACCTCCTCCGGTGAGATCCGGATGCTGACCGGCTCCGACGAGCACCAGGCCGTCGACGAGCAGTGACGGCCGCCGCCCGGACCCCTGGTGAGGGTCTGGGCGACGGCCGGTGCGCCGGTCCGCGATCACATCAGCCGCGCACGCCCGGTGCGACGGTCTCCTGATCCGTACGCGACACCTCGTGGTCGTGGGCAGCGGCCCGGGGCACGCGGGACATACGGTTCGCCCGCTGGACCGGGACGAGGAGCGCTGCCAGGGCCGCGGCGAGGCAGAGCAGGGCGAGCAGGGTGAATCCGTGGGTGTAGCCGGAGGCGTACGGCAGGCCCGAGGGCTGCAGGTGGCCGGTCACCAGGACGCTGGTCACGGCGGCGCCGATGGACCCGCCGATGGTGCGGATGTTGGCGTTCATGCCGGTCGCGGCGCCGGTCTGCTCGGCCGGGACGCTGCCCACGATCAGGTTGGCCATCGAGGCGAAGGCGAGACCGATGCCGAGGCCGAAGACGCCCGAAACGAAGGCGATCTGCCACTGCTCGTCGTGCCAGAGGGCGAGGAAGCCACAGGCGACCGCGCCGAGTGCGGCACCGGTGGTGAGCAGCTTCTTCGCTCCGAGTACCGGCTCCAGCCGGCCGCTGAGGATGCCCGAGACGAACATCGCGATCAGCATCGGCAGCATGAGCAGCCCTGACGCGGTGACGCTCGCGCCGAATCCGTACCCGGCGGAGCTGGGTGTCTGGACGAAGCCGGGCAGGAAGGACCAGATCGAGTACATGCCGGCGCCGAACAGCAGCGCGGCGGTGTTCGTGGTCCACACGGCGGGCAGCCGCATGACACGCAGGTCGATCAGCGGGGAGCGGGAACGCGACTCGGCCAGCAGCCACAGCGCGAAGAGCACCACGGCGGCGGCGAACAGCCCGATCACCCGGGCGGAGCCCCAGCCCCACTGGCCCGCCTGGCTGAGCGGCAGCAGCAGCGCCACCAGCCATGCCGACAGCAGGACGGCGCCGAGCCAGTTGACGCGGCCCTCGGCACGGCTGGGCGACTCCGGGACGTACCGGAGGGCGATGAGCGCGGTCACCGCGACGATGCCGACGGGGATCCAGAAGAGCCAGCGGTAGCCGAGTGCGCTCACGACGGGACCGGCCGCGACCATGCCGACACCGCCGCCGGCGGCGATCACGGCGGACAGGTTGCTGATGCTGGGGCTCACCCGGTTCGCGGCGAACTCGTCCCGGATGATGCCGAAGGACAGCGGGAACAGCGCGCCGCCGATGCCCTGGACGACCCGGGCGACGATCAGTACGCCGATGGTCGGGGCGAGGGCGGCGAGCAGACATCCGAGCAGCACGGCCACCAGGACGGCGACGAGGGTGCGTTTCTTGCCGATCAGGTCGCCGACCCGGCCGAGGATCGGCGTGAAGACCGAGGCGGACAGCAGGTACGCCGTCATCACCCAGGTCGCGGTGGACTGGGAGGTGTCCAGTGCGTGCTGGACGGTCGGCAGGGCCGGCGCGATCAGCGACTGAAGCATGGAGAACACGCCCGCACCGGTCGCGAGGACCGCGAAGGTGAGGCGGGTGGACTTGCGGGGCATGAAGAGCCTCTCCGAACTGGTTGCGGCCGAGAGCCTCGGACCGCGGCCGTACGGGCCCGGTGCCTGCCCGGGGGCAGCACAGGGCACGGCGACGGTCGCGGGGTGGCGGTCCCCCCGGCTTCGGGCTCGGCCGAGAGCCGGGGGAAGGTCGCGGAAAGTGTCAGGGGACGGGCGATGCGCTCCGGCGCAGGACCCGCACGGGTACGGGCCCGGAGCCCGTCCGTATGCGGGGTGGCCCGGGGGTCCGCCCGAATGCGGGTGGCGTCGCGTCGTCGATGCGTGCGGCCGCACGCGTCCACGCCGTACGCACCCCGCACTGCTAAAGTGGAGGTACCCCTCCACTGTAACGGAGGCAAACCTCCGCTTCAACCTCGTCCCGCCCCGGGAGGCAGCAGTGACCGCCCAGTCGTTCCCCGTCAGCGAGATCGTCGCGTCCCGGCGGCCGCACCGGAAGGACGCGGCGCGCAACTACGACGCCCTGCTCACGGCCGCCCGCGAGGCCTTCACGGAGCACGGCGCGGAGGCCTCACTGGAGGACGTCGCCCGTCGCGCGGGCGTCGGCATCGGCACGCTGTACCGGAACTTCCCCACCCGCAGGCACCTCTTCGAGAGCGTCTACGCGGACGAGGTCAACGCCCTGTGCCGGGTCGCGGAGGAAGTCGCCGACCTGGAGCCGTGGGAGGCGCTGACGACATGGCTCGACCGGTTCGCCGACTACATGGTGACCAAGCGGGCCGTCCGGGAGGCGCTCAACGACGAGTCGGAGATCTTCACCGCCTGCCGCGAGTCGATGTACGCGGCCGGCGGCCCGCTGTTCGAACGGGCCCAGCGGGCCGGCGCGGCACGCACGGACATGGACTTCGTCGACCTGCTGCGCATGGTCGCGGGCATCACCGCGACGGCCTTCGACGACGACGCCCAGCGCGACCGGGTCCTGTCCGTCGCACTGGACGGCGTACGAGCGTCCCGCTGACCCCGGTCAGTACTCCAACTGACCCCGGTCAGTACTCCAGCTCGGGGCGCAGGCGCAGCGGGCCGGCGACGTCGTGGAGGTGGCGCAGCACCTGGCCGTAGGAGTCGAGAAGCCCGGTCTCGTGGTACGCGATGCCGTGCCGGGCGCAGTACGTGCGCACGAGTTCCTGGGCGTGGCGCAGGCTGGGCCGCGGCATGGAGGGGAACAGGTGGTGCTCGATCTGGTAGTTGAGCCCGCCGAGCGCGAAGTCGGTGAACCGGTTGCCGCGGATGTTCCGTGAGGTCAGCACCTGCCGGCGCAGGAAGTCAATTTTGTCGTCCTTGGCGAAAATGGGCATGCCCTTGTGGTTCGGGGCGAACGAGCACCCCATGTAGAGCCCGAACAGCCCTTGGTGCACAAGGAGGAAGACCACGGCCTGGAGCGGGGACAGGACCAGGAACAGGGCCGCGAGATAGCCGCCGAGATGCGCCGCCAGCAGGCCCGCCTCGGCGAGCCTGGTCCTCCACGACCTCGCGGCGCCGGTGCGGTCGAACAGCGCCCGTACGCCGGCCACGTGCAGGGCGAAGCCCTCCAGGAGCAGCATCGGGAAGAACAGCCAGGCCTGGTGACGGGCGAGCCATGCGTACGCTCCGCTGCGCACGCGGGCGTGGTCCTCGGTGAAGGCGATCGCGCCCTCGGCGATGTCGGGGTCGCGGTCGACGTGGTTGGGGTGTGAGTGGTGCCGGTTGTGCTTGGCGATCCACCAGCCGTAGCTGAGGCCGATCAGCAGATCGACGTGGAGGCGGCCGAGCAGGGTGTTGACGCGCTTGGAGGAGGCGATCTGGTGGTGTCCGGCGTCGTGCCCGATGAACCCGGTCTGGGTGAACATCACCGCGAGGAAGGCGGCGGTCAGCAGCTGCCACCACGACGGCCCGATCAGGGCGAACGCGGTCCAGCCGGCGGCCAGCAGAAGCAGGTTCCCGCCGACCTTGGCGCTGTAGTAGCCCCGGCGTCGCTTCAGCAGCCCGCGCTGCTTCACCTCACGGGACAGCGCGGCGTAGTCGCTGCCCCGGGCTCCGGGCGGGGGTTTCGTCGTCTCGGCGTGCCGGGCCGTCGGATCGGTGCCCCGGTTGATGAAATCAGTGCTCACGGCTTTCCTCTCGGGATGCGCGGGCCGATACCACCGACGCGGGGGCAGGGCGCCGAACGCGGAAAGCCCGTACAGATGCAGATGAATGCAGATGGGTGCAGATCTATGCAGAAAGATGCAGACGCACGCAGAACGGGACAGGCCCGCGGTGCGGGCCTGTCCTGACGAGATGTCCTCAGAGGGCGCGGACCTGGTCGGCCTGCATGCCCTTGGGGCCCTGGCTGGCGGTGAACTCCACCCGCTGGTTCTCCGCCAGGGAGCGGAAACCCTCGGTGTCGATCGCCGAGTGGTGCACGAAGACGTCGGCGCCACCCTCATCGGAGGTGATGAAGCCGAAACCCTTCTCCGCGTTGAACCACTTCACGGTGCCTTGAGCCATGTGATGTCTCCTTCGAGATGACGAGCCGATCAGGCAGTCGCGCGCTCGCGCGATCCCGGGCTGTTGGTCGTCAGCCGTCGAAGAAAACCCCCGGAACGACGAAACGCCCGCTGTCGGAACTCCGCGGGCGCTTCCACGTTCGCAAACTTCAACTACAACCGTTCCCTACAACGTCCGGGATGTCGGCAACGTTCCCGGGCTGTGGGATGCGGCACGTGGCGGGTCCGGAGGGGAGTACGGTTGGCAGCACCGAGCGCACCTCGCATGCCGTCATCCGTTTCGGCGTCGCCCTCGGGGAACGGCACAGGCCGGCGCACCTCTGATCCGGCCGGAAATGGGCCGCACATGCCTTCTGGCTCGTACCGTCTCGCCGCCTTCCGTATCCGTTCCCGCGCAGCGCGGTAGCGAATTTCCTGCCCACCGGGATGCCTCCGTCGCATTCCGGCATCCCGCGCACGGCTCTGAACCGATCAAGAGGATGCGGACACATGTATTCACAGGACTCGATCTCCGGCCACCGCCGCGGCCGTCCCGAGCCGACCGCCGAGATGCTCGCCGGGCTGGCCTGTCTGATCTGCGGTACCGACTACCGCAACGCGCCCGACCCGGAGGCGGTGGTGGTCTCCCACCGCGACGACAAGCAGCTGCTCGCCTGCCACGGGACGTGCGCGCGCATGGCGTGCGGGTCGGTGAACGGTCTGAACGAGACACCGCTCCCGCTGACCGAGCGCGTCCGCGCGCACCGGCCCGGCGCCTCCTGACCGACCGGAGACCGGACGGCCGCACGCAGCACGCAGCACGCAGCACGCAGCACGACGAGAACCACGAGAACGACCTGGCGCGAACGCCATGACACGAACGAAATGATGATGAGGAAGCGCATGAGCCTGCTGAGTCTCGGAGTACTCGCCTCCTCCCACAAGGAAAACGAGTTCCGCCTCCCCCTGCACCCGGCCCACCTCGGCCGGATCGCACCCGACGTACGCGAGAAGATCTTCCTCGAACAGGGCTACGGCGAACGGTTCGGCGTCGCGGACGATGCGCTGCGGCCGCAGGTGGCGGGCCTGCGCTCCCGCGAGGAGCTCCTCGACGAGTGTGACGTCCTGCTGCTGCCCAAGCCGATGCACGACGACGTCGCCGCACTGCGCCAGGGCCAGGTGCTGTGGGGATGGCCGCACTGTGTACAGGACGAGACGATGACCCAGCTCGGCATCGACCGCCAGCTGACCCTCATCGCCTGGGAGGCCATGAACCACTGGACGTCCACGGGCGCCTTCAGTGTCCATGTGTTCCACAAGAACAACGAACTCGCGGGCTACTGCTCGGTGTTGCACGCCCTGCAGCTCGGCGGGCTGACCGGCAGCTACGGACGCCGTATGCGCGCGGTGGTCCTCAGCTTCGGCGCCACGGCACGCGGAGCGGTCACGGGTCTGGGCGCCATGGGCGTCTCCGACGTCACGGTGCTCACCCAGCGCGCCGCGGCGGCGGTGGCCTCACCGATGCCGTCCGTCGTGATGGGCCACTTCGAGGAGCGGCCGGACGATCCCTCGCGTCTGCAGGCACTCACCGGGCTCGGCCCCGTACCGCTCGCCGAGTACCTGGCCGGCTTCGACATCATCGTCAACTGCATCCGGCAGGACACCGACGCACCCCTGACGTTCGTCACCGACGAGGAGCTCGCCCTGTTCAAGCCGGGCACCTTCTTCGTCGACGTCGCCTGCGACGAGGGCATGGGCTTCACCTGGGCCCGCCCGACCACCTTCGGCGATCCGATGCCCACGGTCGGGCCGGGCTGCCACTACTACGGGGTGGACCACAGCCCGTCCCACCTGTGGAACTCGGCCACGTGGGAGATCAGCGAGGCGCTCCTCCCCTATCTGCGCAAGGTCATGAGCGGGCCCGCGGCATGGGACGCGGACGCCACGATCAGCAAGGCCATCGAGATCCGCGACGGCGTCGTCATGAACCCGAAGATCCTCTCGTTCCAGCACCGGGCGGCCAACTTCCCGCACACCCGCGAGATTCAGGACCCGGTCCGCACCCCGGCGGCGCTGCACTCCTCCGCACAACCGGTCTGACCCACTTCCGGGCAACCGGTCCGACACGCACCTGCGGTCGGCCGGTCCGACGCGTCCCGAACCGGTCAGGGTCACTTCCCGGTCGGGAGCGTCACCGGCCGGTCGTCCCGCAGTTCCGCGAAGAGCTGCTGCGCCCGGCGGTCGTCCCACTTCACGGCGCTGCCCTTGGAGGTGGCGAAACCGGGGTCGGAGACGGGCACGTTGATCTGCCTGCCGTTGCCCGCCGAGACGCTCTGCATCGCCTGGAACAGCGACATGAGGTCCCGTAGGCCCGTGTCCTTGTCGACCACGAGCGTGTCGAGGCCCGCGCCAAGTGTCGGGAAGGACCTGGCCGGGTTGAGGAGCGTGCCGGGGGTGACCGCCTTCTTGGCGAGCGCGGTCAGGAACTTCTGCTGGTTGCGGGTGCGGCCCAGGTCGCCCTCGGCCTCCTGCTTGCGCTGCCGGACGAACGCCAGCGCCTCGGCGCCGTCGAGGGTCTGGCAGCCCTGGCGCAGATCAGCGCCGGACTTCTCGTCCTTGACGGCCCGCTCCAGGCACATGTCCACGCCGCCGACCGCGTCCACCACTCCGACGAAGCCCGCGAAGCCGATCTCCGCGTAGTGGTCGATGTGCAGCCCGGTGTTGCGTTCCACGGCCCGTACGAGCAGGTCGGGGCCGCCCAGTGAGAACGCGGCGTTCAGTTTGTTCGGCTCGGCCGAGAAGCTCTTGCCGGTGTCGGGGCGTACGTACGGCGGGACCGTCACCCACGAGTCGCGCGGCAGGCTCATCATCGTGGTGCCGTTCGAGCCGGTGTGCAGCAGGATCATCGAGTCGGTGCGGCGGCCCTCCGCCGAGCCGGTGCGCAGACTCTTCCTGGCCTGCTCGGAGAGACCGGCGCGGCTGTCGGAGCCCACGATCAGGTAGTTGGTGCCCTTTCCCTCCGCCGGGCGGTCCGGCAGCGCACCGAGGTCGACCTCCTGGTCGAGCTTGGTGTCGGCCCAGACGTACGTCCCGGCGGCGGAGGCCACCAGCGCGACGACCAGGAGGATCGCGAGCCGCGTGATCTTGCGGCGCCGGGTGGGGGGCGGCTTGGGGGACCTTCCGCCCCCCGCGTCGCCCGGCGGCCGTCGTCCGTGGCCGGTGCGGCCCGGGGTGGCGGGTGAGGGCATGCCCGGCAGTGGTGCCGTACGCGTCGAGGGCGGGGACGCGTTCCCGCGTGCCACCCGGCCCGTCACGCCACTGGGCGGCTGAGCGGCACCACTCCGGTCATAGCCCACCGGCAGGTCGGTCCCTTCGCTCATCGGCCTGTCCAGTCCCTCACCACATGGGGTCATCTCGTCGGCACGCTCTTATACGGCGTTGGACCCTCGATCTGTTCAGCGGCCGTGCCCGAACGCTTCATGCGCTGCCACTTCAGCCGGCTGCCGAGGAGCACGGCGACCACGGACTGGATGACGACCAGGTACATCAGTTGCCGGTAGACGACGAGTTGGAACGGCATCCACCACAGGGTCCGTACGCGTTCCCCGTCGAGCTTCAACGCGTAACCGGCACAGACCAGTTGGACGGCCATGAAGCCGAACCACACCCCGGCCGACGTGAGCGGGTCGAGGAACAGCACGCCGTACAGGGCGAACACGTCGATGACCGGCGCGAGCAGCGGCAGGGCGACCTGGAAGAGCGCGAGGTAGGTGAGTCCGCGCCGGCCGAAGCGTCCCGCGACGCCCATCTCCAGGACGGCACCGCGGTGCTTCCACATCGACTGGATGGTGCCGAAGCACCAGCGGTAGCGCTGACGCCACAACTGCCGCAGCGAGGTGGGTACTTCGGTCCAGGCGACGGCGGACTCCTCGTAGAGCACCCGCCAGCCGGCCCGCCACAGGGCCATCGTGAGGTCGGTGTCCTCGGCGAGGGTGTCGTCGCTGACCCCGCCGACGCCGATGAGCGCGTCCCGGCGGAACGCCCCGATGGCTCCGGGGACGGTGGTCATGCACTCCAGCACCTCGAACATCCGGCGGTCGAGGTTGAAGCCGAAGCAGTACTCCAGGTGCTGCCACTTGGCGAGCAGGCCCCGCCGGTTGCCGACCTTGGTGTTGCCGCTGACCGCGCCCACGGCGGGGTGCGCGAGCGGCTGGACCAGGTGGTGGATGGCGTCCGGTTCGAAGACGGTGTCGGCGTCGACCATGATCAGGATGTCGTGACTCGCGTGTCCCAGACCGGTGTTGAGGGCCGCGGCCTTGCCTCCGTTGGGCTTGCGGACCACCAGCACGCGCGGATCCCCGATGTCCTCGGCGATCTCCGCCGTACGGTCCGTCGAGCCGTCGTCGATGACGACGATCTGCAGCTCGGGGTAGTCGGAGGCGAGCAGGGAGCGGACGGTGGACTCGATCCCGGCCTCTTCGTTGTAGGCGGGCACGAGCACCGTCACCGGTTCCGCGACCTCTTGCAGCCAGGGTGCGCCGGGCCGGGAGCGTTCGAGCCGGCGGACGTGCGCCCGGGCGAAGAAGACGAGCAGCACCAGTCGCAGCACCCCCAGAGCCCCCGCGATACCGAGCGTCCAGGTCATCGCGTTCGAGAACGCGCGCCCCAGGGTGGTGGCCCAGACGAGGGCGGTGCCGCGCCATCGTTCGACGGCCGAGACCGGTTCGTACGGGGTCAGCCGGAGGCCGGCCGAGACGGTGGTGAAGCGGTCGACGCCCGGGTTCTTGAGCAGCTTCTCCGTCTCCCGGTACGCGGTCGCGGTCTGGCTGAGCTGCCGGACCAGGCCCTGGGCCGGTTTCCGGGACCCCTTGTCGGCGGCGACCAGGACGTACCCCTGGGCGGCGGCGCGCCGCGCGGCGGTCCACTCGCGGCCACAGAGCGTGTCCGGCGAGGTGGTCCTGGGCATCCGCAGCAGATTGGTGCGGATGCCGGTGATGCCCGCCAACGCGGCCTGGGTCAGGTCCAGTTCGGCGGAGAAGCGGACGGACGACGCCTCGCCGAGGGCTCCCCCGGTGTAGGTGTTCGAGCCGATCTCGTGCCCCTCGGCGCGGATGCGCCGCACCAGGTCCGGATGGCGGGCCGCCTGGGAGCCGAAGAGGAAGAAGGTGGCGCGCGCCCGGTGCTGTCGCAGCAGGTCGAGCAGGCGCGGGGTCCACACGGGGTCGGGGCCGCCGTCGAAGGTGAGCGCGACGGTGCGGGCGGGCATCGAGGCCGTCTGGATCCCGTTGCCGTTGATCCCCACCACGGGACCGCCGCCGGCCACGGCGTCCGGTGCGGGTGAGGTACACGCGGACCGCGTCGTCGCGGCGTCCACCTCGTGGTTGGTCCAGCCCTCGAAGAGAAGGGCCGCGAACATCGCGGGCAGGACGAGGACCAGTAACAGCCAGTGTGCGCGCGGGTCGCGGGACTGCTTGTGCCGAGCCTTCACGGGCCGTCGTCCCCCCTCTCGGCGGCTATGAAGTACGGCTCGCGCGTGGCGTGTTCGGCGGGTCCCCCAGGGAGGTCGAGACGCGTCCGGCCGCCTCGGGGGTCCGTGTGCCGGGTCGTTCTTCTCCAGCCGTGAACGTCGGCGCGCGATGCGCGAGGGGATGTCGTCTTCCACTGCCGGATGGGGCTGGCGCTACGCATGGGGCGCGAGTCTAGTCACAGCTTTGCGACCGCACGGCCGCAACAGCGAGCCTCACAGAAAAGCGGCGAATCCTGTCACGACCGTGAGTGAGCGACACCCGCTCCTCGTCAAAGGCCAAGCGGGGCAAGCGTTTTCGGGAGGCGGCGGTGCGAGGAGCGCTCTTGTCAGAGTCCGGCCTTAGCGTGGCCGCGTGACATCACTCATACATTCGTACACCTACTTACAACCCTCGGCCGTGAGCGAGTCCACGGCCGGACGCACCCTCGCGCTGGAGACCTCGGGAGGCGTGACCCCGGCCGGCGAGGTCGCCAACCCGCGGTTCTTCCACGGGTTCCTGACCGCTCCGGCCGCCGCCGCGGCGGCGTTGCTGACGGTCGCCGACGTGGCGGCCACCCGCTACTTCCAGCCGGCGGCCTCGGCCTCGCTGGACCCGGTGGTGACGGCCGACGGGGACCGTCTGCGGATGGAGTCCTTCTCGGGCTGCTGCGGTGTGTACGCGCGCCTCGACGTCCTCGCACCCGGCCTCGACGGTGACGACGTCGGCCACGGCACCACCAACGTCGACATCAGCTCCCCGCTCCGCAGGGCCCTCGCCAGGATCGGCGGACTCGACCCCCTGCAACTGACCGTCGGCCCCGGCGAGTTGGAGGTCACGACCTTCGACGGACGGTTCGTGGAGAAGCAGGTTCCGCTGCCCGAACGCTGGTTGCGGGGCTTCGCCGAGGCCCAGGTGCTCGCGGCGGGCTTCGCCCTGCGTGCGGAGATCCCGGCGACCGAGGCGTCCGCCTTCCTGCGGACACTGCCACGGCCCACCCTCCGGTCGAGTGCCCGTACGACACGCTGGGTGGTGCCCGTGGGCGGCCGCTCCCTGCGTCCGACGAGCAGGCCGTCGCAGGATGCCGTGTGCCTGCCCGGCCCCGAACGACTGCTGGCGCTCCAGCAGGTGCTGCGACACGCGAGGACCGTGCGGGTGTACGTCCCGGTCCGCGCGGAGTCCGGTGCGGAGTCCGATGCGGCCGCCGTCGTCTGGGAGGTCCAACTGCCGGGCATGCGGCTGACGTTAATGCTCTCCCAGAACGCCTCGCGGGGCTTCTCCGGCGAGGGCGGCGTACTGCACGATCTCGCCACCGGAGCGGCGGCGGACGACGCGGACCTGGTCTCTGCCCTGCTGGCCTGGGATCCGAGGATCGACGTGGCCGAGCTGTCCCGGCAGGCCGGCCTGCCTGCCGGGCGGGTGTGCGCCGCGCTGACGGTGCTGGGGACCTCCGGACAGATCGGCTACGACCTCGCGGAGGAGGCTCACTTCCACCGGCACCTGCCGTTCTCGGCGGGCGGTGCGGAGGCACGCAATCCCCGGCTGCGCGGGGCGCGGGCGCTGGTCGCGGACGGGGCCGTACGCCTGGACGGCGCACTCGCGTCGGTCGGCAAGGGCGACCGCGCCCATGTGGTCCGCGCCGACGACACGGGACGGCTGAGCTGCACCTGTCTGTGGTGGGCGAAGTACCGGGGAGGACGCGGACCGTGCACGCACGCGCTCGCGGTGAGCATGGTCAGGGACACGACGACGAAGGCTGCACGATGAAGCTGGTCGAGCTTGTGGAAGCCGGCGACGTCGCCGGAGTGGTACGGGAACTGGGTGCACTGACGCCGGATCAGCGGGGGGTGTGCGCCGCCGAGTTGACGGCCTTCTTCGAGGTCATGGCCCGGCGTGAAAACACGCTGGAGGAGAGGATCGCCCTGTGCGCCGCCCGACTGGGGTGTCAGGTCACCCCCGAGGCCACGGCGGTCTGGATCCGGACGAACCCGTACTTCACGATGGACACCTGGACGGTGGACCTCCTGGACCTGTTTACCGTCGCATGGCGGACCGAGTTGGTCGCGCACCTCGGCGAACGGGCGACGACCGCCGGCGCGGTGTTCGCGGTCACCGAGCACCTCGTCCGCGACACCGGCTGTCCGCTGCCGACCTCGCACGAGTTCGTCCTGGCCTGGCTGTACGACCGCGCCGACAATCCGGAGCGGCACCCGCGGGTGCTGGGCGGAGCACCCGGCGCCGACCTCCTGGAGCGGCTGCGCGCGGACGACTTCACCCCGAAACTCCTCCCACTGGCCGTGGCCCGACCAGGGCGCCTCGTCTTCGCCCCGCACACGTCGGAACGGCCGCTGGAAGCGCTCATCGGCCTCGCTGCCGGAGGCGTCGTGGACCGCGACGAGCTGATCCACAACCTCTTCGCGGACATGGTCGGCGATCCGCCGCACGGGACGCAGGCGGTGGTGACGCTGGACGCACTCGCGCTCACCCCTGCCGAACACGCCGGGGTGGCCCGGGAACGCGCCGCGCTGGTCGACCATCTTCTCGGGCGCCTCCTCGAAGACGGTACGCGCATGGAGATCGCGCCCTTCCTGGTGTTCCTGCGGGCCCTGGCCTCCACACCGGCCGAGAAGGCACTCGTGGTGCGGGACTACCTGGCGCTGCTCGACCGGTCGTTGCCAGTCGCCACGTACGCCCAGGAAATGCTGACCGAGCTGGACGAAGCGGGGTTGCTGGAGCCCGAGTTGCTCACCGAGGTGTGCGAACGGGTCCTGCTCCGCCCGGAGAAGAAGCTGGTGCGCACCCAACTCGGTTGGCTGGACCGGGTGGTGCGGCGGGATCCGGCGCGGGCGGGCCGGGCCGTGGTCGACGCTGCGACGACGTTCGGCCACCGGGAGATGACACTGCAGGAGCAGGCGCTCAAGCTGGTCGCGAAGCATCTCAAGGCCGTCGACGACTCGGTGCTGCCGGAGCTGCGGACGGCCGCCGGGCAGCTCAGCCCGGGGCTCTCGGCGCGAGCCGCCGAACTGCTCGGCGCGGCCGAACCGCTCGGCACGGCCCACCTGTTCGGCACACCCCAGGACACCGTGACCGAGCAGCCGTACGCCGACGTACTGCCCGCCGTTCCCGAGCCCCGCCCGGTGCCGGGCCCCATCGCGACGGTCGCCGAAGTCGCACAGGAGGTCGCGGCGGTCGTCGCGAACGACCAGGACGTGGTGGCGTTCGAGCGCGCCCTGGACGGACTGGTCCGGCACGCCCACCTCGACCGGACCGCACTGGCCGAGGCGCTGAAGCCGGTCATGCGCAGGGAACCGAAGAGCAACGTCGACTGGGTGCAGTCCGACCTCTACGACGTGGCACGCGCGGTACGCGGCGACGAACCGAGGGGACGGGCCGTCCTGATGCACCGGGCCGTCCACATCAACCGGACCACTCCGAGCCGCAGTTGCTCCCTGGCAGGCTCGATGCTCGCGTCACGTCTGGCCGAGGCGATGGACGTCATCGAGTCCGGCACCCAGCCGTTCCTGCTGGCCGTGCCGACCCTCGCCATCGGCGCGCTGGACGCCGGCGTACTGGTGGAGCGGATCTCGGCGCTCGACGAACTCGGTGTCACCCCCGCGCCCGTCGACCTGGCACAGGCTCTGCTGCGGGTCACCCCGACATCGGACCAACAGGTGCTGCGCGCGGTGGAGAAGCTCGGTTCCGACGCCGGACAGCGGCTGGCGCGCTGGCTGCGCGAGGGCGGCCCGGCGCACCAGGACTCGGAGCCGAAGGGGTGGCCCCACCGCAAGCCGCCGAAGCCCGCGTCGCAGGGGTGGTGGACACCCGCACGCCCCGGGGTCGTCATGGATCCCCCGCTCCCGCAGGTCGCCGCGTCCCTGATCGGGCCGTACGTCGGCAACCAGGGCCTGGCCGACCCGATGGCACCCTTCTGGGTGGCCCAACTGCCGAACCACCGCGAGGAGTTGATGGCACGCGACTACTTCGAGCCGCGCATGTCCCAGCGAGGGTGGCCCCGCAACCTGCCGTTCGTCGTGGAGTCCGGCGGTCCGGCAGGCTACTCGGTGCATCTCGCGCTCGCGTTCGGACTGATCTGGCAGACGGAAACCGACGCGGTGGTGGACGCCGTGCTGGTACTCGCCGCACGGAAGCAGTTGGACACGGACCTGCTCGGACGGCAGTTGGAGGCGCTGCTGAACCACGGGTGGGCCTTCGCGGACAAGGCGAGCGGCTCGCTGCGGGCCGTCGCCGAGACAGGTGCGTACGCCACCGTGTGGTCCGTGCTCGAAGCCGCCCTGCCCGGTCTGCTGGGCGACGCCCCGGTCCGGGGCTCGGCGGCCATGCTCGCCCTCGCCGTCGAGTGCGCTTCGCGGTGCGGGGCCAAGGGGGAGATCGCCGAGGTCACGGCACTGGCCGACCGCAAGGGATCGAGCCAGGCGGTGAAGAACGCGAGGTTGCTGCGCGACGCGTTGCGGTGAGAGGACGCCGACGCCGATAAGTCCTCCGGGCCCGACGGGTCCGACGGGTCCGACGGAGTGACGGTCCCGCCCGCGTACAGGCAGGACCGTCACTGCGGGCGGAACCTCAGCTCCGGCTACCGGGCCTGTGTCCCGCCGGACGCCAGGCTCGCTGCCGAAGTCGCTGCCGGGGCCGGAGCCGGAGCGTAGCCGGTGGGCCGGGTGGTGAAGACTCCCCGGCCCTGCGTCCGGCTGCGCAGCCGGGTCGCGTAGCCGAACAGCTCGGCCAGTGGCACGGTGGCGGTGATGACCGCCGTGCCGGCTCCCGTTCCCGCTCCCCCGCGCGTGGTCGAGTCGGTGACCCGTCCGCGCCGCGCGGCCAGGTCGCCGAGCACCCCGCCCACGGAGTCCTCGGGGACGGTGACCGTGACCTCGACCACCGGTTCCAGGAGGACCATCGCGCAGGCGCGCAGTGCCTCCCGGAGCGCCTGCCGTCCGGCCGTCCGGAACGCCATCTCCGAAGAGTCCTTCGAATGGGTCGCGCCGTCGGTCAGGACCACTCGCAGCCCGGTCACCGGATGACCGCCGAGCGGCCCTTCACCCAGCGCGTCCCGGCAGCCGGCCTCCACCGCCCGCACGTACTCCTGCGGTACGCGTCCGCCGACGACGACCGAGCGGAACTCGAAGCCCGTCGCACCGTCGCCGGCCGTGCCGGAGGAGTCCGGCAGCGGTTCCACGTCGAGGACGACATGCGCGAACTGCCCCGCGCCACCGTCCTGTTTGACGTGCCGGTGGACGTGTCCGGTGACCCCGCGTACGACCGTCTCCCGGTACGCCACCTTCGGCCGGCCGACGCGGACGTCCAGCCCGTGGGCGCGCCGGATCTTCTCCACCGCCACCTCCAGATGCAGTTCGCCCATGCCGGACAGCAGTGTCTGCCCGGTTTCGGGGTCGGTCCGGACGACCAGCGAAGGGTCCTCCTCGACGAGCCGTGTCAACGCCGACACCAGGCGGTCCGTGTCCGTACGGGCACGGGCCTCGACCGCCACGGAGACGACCGGTTCGGCGGTGGCCGGCGGTTCGAGGACCAGCGGAGCCCCGGGCGCGCACAGGGTCGCACCGGCGCGGGCGGTCTTCAGCCCGACCACCGCGACGATGTCCCCGGCCACCGCCAGGTCCAGCTGAGCGTGCCGGTCGGCCTGGACGCGCAGGATCCGCCCGATCCGCTCGGTGCGCGGCGCGCCGGCGTCCCACACGGTCACAGCCTCTCCCTTCCGGATCGTTCCCGAGTACACACGCAGGTAGGTCAGCCGCCCGGTGGCGGTCGCGTTCACCTTGAACGCCAGCGCAGCGAACGGCGCTGCGGGGTCGGCGGCCCGCTCCTCCTCCCCGCCGTCCCGGCCCCGGACACCGCGCACGGCGGGTACGTCCGACGGCGCGGGCAGGTAGGCCACCACGGCGTCCAGCAGCGGTTCGATCCCCCGGTTGCGATAGGCCGAGCCGCACAGCACGACCACACCGTCACCGGTACGGGTCAGGTCGCGCAGGGCGCCTTCGAGGGTCCGCGCGGAGACGGCGGACTCCGCGCAGAACTCCTCCAGTGCTCCGGGATGGAGTTCGGCAACCGCCTCTTCCAGCACCCGACGCCGCCGACGCGCCTCGTCGACCAGCGCATCGGGTACGGGCCTCTCCTCGACCGAGTCGCGGCCGTCGGCCCAGACCAGCGCCCGCATACGCAGCAGGTCGACGACCCCGCCGAAACCGTCCTCGGCGCCGATCGGCAACTGCACCACCAGCGGGGCCGGATGCAGCCGCTGCCGGATCGACTCGACCGCCTTGTCGAGGTCGGCACCGGCGCGGTCCAGCTTGTTGACGAAGGCGATGCGCGGAACCCCGTACCGGTCGGCCTGCCGCCACACGGACTCGCTCTGCGGCTCGACCCCCGCGACCGCGTCGAACACCGCGATCGCGCCGTCGAGCACCCGCAGCGAACGCGCGACCTCGTCGGAGAAGTCGACGTGTCCCGGAGTGTCGATGAGGTTGATCCGATGCCCGTCCCAGCCGCAACTCACGGCCGCGGCGAAGATGGTGATCCCCCGGTCCCGCTCCTGGGAGTCGAAGTCCGTGACGGTCGTGCCGTCATGGACCTCGCCCCGCTTGTGCGTGGTCCCGGTGACATACAGGATCCGCTCGGTGACGGTGGTCTTCCCGGCGTCCACGTGGGCGAGGATGCCCAGATTGCGCACGGCGGTCAGGGGGTTGACGGGATTTCGGTGAGGTTCGGTACGCACGGCCCGTGGCCTTTCAGGATGTTCCAGAAGGGGTCGGCGCAATTCCCGGACGAACGGACATGACCTACGGCCCATGTTCTGCGGGCACGCCCGAACCCACGCAACCGCAACCGGATGCGTATGCGAGGTGGGGCGAGGGGCGTGCTGAGATCAGGTGTTCGTCAGGGTCATCCGGGGCCGGCCGCGCAGCCGACACCGGACACCCGAAGACACGAGGATCACCTCGTACCGCGACGGGGGAACAACAACAGCGGTGCGGTAACGCATGGCTGGGCTCCCCTCAGTGGTCACGGGGCGCACCGCGGTGGTGTGCGGCGCGCGTTGTGGGGCGAGTCTAGGGAACGGGGAGGGGGCGGGGCATCGGGTTTTTCGACCTCGTTCCTTCCGCCTCGCGCCATGCCCAGCGGTCCAGGATCCGGACGCCGGAAGCAGACCCGATCCAGGACGCACCGGACCTTGACGCGGGTCGGCGACGCGAGGAGATTTGCGGGACCGAGCCGATGGCGTAGCGGCAGATCCACCTCAAGGCCCCGCCGACCGGCTCTGGTTGGGGGCATCATGGCTGCCAGAACGCTCTTTCGATTGGCCGTCGGGTTCGCCACGTCGATGGCGGTCGCGACCTCAACCGCGCTGGTGGGCACCGCGCAGGCGGCTCCACGCCTGGCCGCCGCGGATCCGGCGGTGATCACGGAGTGGAACGCCGTCGCGGTGCGGACGATCTTCGCGGAGGCTCAGCAGGCGCCGCCGGTAGGGCAGTTGTACCTGGGCTTCGTCTCGATCGCCGTGCACGACGCGGTGTCGGCAGTCGAGGGCAGGTACGCGCCCTACGCGAAGCAGCCGCGCGCCCACCGCCACGCCTCCCCGCAGGCCGCCGCGGCGACGGCCGCGTACGAGGTCCTCAGCCACTACTTCCCGGCGTCCGCGCAGGCGCTCGGCTCCGACTACGCCGCGTCGCTCGCCAGGATCCCCGAAGGTGTCGGCAGGACACACGGCATCCGGGCGGGGAAGGCGGCCGCCGCCACCCTCGTGCGGCTGCGTACGGGCGACGGCCGCAACGCCGACGTCACGCTGGACGTGACTCCCGCGCCCGGGGTGTGGCGTCCGACGCCGCCCGCGTTCGCGCCGATGGCCGTCCCCTGGCTCGGGTTCGTACGGCCGCTGCTGCTCAAGTCGCCGACCCGGATCCGGCTCCCCGGCCCCGACGCCCTGAACAGCAAGGCGTACGCGCGGGACGTCGCCGAGGTCAAGGCGATGGGCGCGGCTTCCGGCAGTGCGCGCACGCCCGCGCAGACCGAGACCGCCCTGTTCTGGAACGACAACGTGCCCCGCCAGTACCAGACCGCGTTCCGCGACCTGGCCACGCGTCGCCATCTCGACCTGGACGACAGCGCTCGGATGTTCGCCCTCCTCAACGCGACCGCCGCGGACACGGCCATCGCCTGCTGGCGCGGGAAGTACGACCGCGCGTACTGGCGTCCCATCACGGCGATCCGGCTCGCCGACACCGACGGCAACCCGGCCACCACGCCCGACCCGGCGTGGAGCCCGCTCGTCGCGACCCCGCCCTATCCGGAGTACCCGAGCGGACACGCTTGCCTCACCGGCCCCACCACGGCCGGCCTCAGCCACCTGTTCGGGGCGCGGCACATCGACCTCACGGTGGACTCGGCCGTCACCGGCACGACCCGGCACTACACCACCGCGAAGGCGCTGAACCAGGAGACGATGAGTGCCCGGATCTGGCTGGGCTTCCACGTCCGCAAGGCGATGACCGACGGCAACCAACTGGGCCGCGCGGTGACCCGTTGGGCGGTGGGGCGCTACTTCCGGCCCGTCGGCCGGTGACGGGTTCGCGGACCTCGTCGTCGCTCCGCACGGACGGGCAACTCACCCTTCCAGCCGTTCAGTTCGCCCCGTCGCCCCGCCGCTGTTCCGGGCGGGCGGGCGCGATGATGGTGGGGGCCTGGCCGGGCGGTGCGGGGCTGTCCGTTCCGAGTACTTGGCAGCGTGTCAGGCCGTGTCGGGACCACAGGGCGGCCGTCCAGGCGCAGAGCAGTGCGTCGATGAGGTCTTCGCGGTGCTTGTAGAGAGCGTCCCGCTCCGGTGAGGGCTTGGTCATGAGTTGGCGGGAGACCGGGTGGGAGGCGAGGAGCAGCGGCGGATCGGCCTCGGCCAGGGCCGCGAGACGCGTGATCAGGTCGTCGCACGTGTCCGCCCGCGTCGCACGCCAGCCCTGCGGCGGCCTCCGTCCCGGCCGCTTGTACCTGGGGCGTTCCTGGTCGTAGCCCAGCTCCTCGGCGCCGACCAGGGTCGTGTAGGGATAGCACTCGGACATGACCGGCCCGTCGGTCGGGGGCCCGCCCCTGCCGTCGTCATAGGCCCAGCCCGACGCCTCCAGCCGTTCCCGCAGCAGAACTCCGGCCTGGTGGCGAGAGTTCTGGTTCGTGCTGTTCGCGCTCACCTTCCAACGCCCGTACCGTCGGCCGACGTCATGCTCGCACGGCCGCTGGCCGGCCGGATTGTCGACGACCAGCGGCGCGTCGACGAACACCAGCGTCGATCCGTCGACGGCCGTCCTGGCAAGCCAGTCCATCGTCTCTTCGATCCCCCGCGTCCAGCCGCAGTCGATCACCGCACCAGTGAGGTCGATGGCGGCCACGCCGGTCTCGTTGGGCCTGGCACGCGCTCCGCCGCGCGCCCAGGCGAGGTCGATGCCGATGAACCGCTGTGTCCCCATGCGTCGGTGGTACCAGACATCGACTTCGTCGCGTAGGTCGGCGGCCTCTGGCTGTCGCGTAGGGCGGCGGCCCCGGCTAGGTCATCGCCTGGTCGCTGTCCCGGTGGCTGCCCCAGCCGTGCCAGCGGTCGATCTCGATCCACGCGCTGACCCGGCCGCGTTCGCGGCCCGCGTACGCGTGGCCCAGGTAGTGCGTGGACAGCCGGTCGATGTCGGCCAGGCCCTCGTCGTCACGGATCTCGACGACACGGCCGATGAGGGTCACATGGGTGTACCAGCCCGACTCGTCGAGCACCGTCAGGGTGACCCGCGGGTCGTTGCGGATGTGGTCGAGCCGTTTGCGGCCCTCGTCCATGTTGACCAGCACGCGACCGTCGTCCCAGAGGTACCAGGTGGCCGCGGACACCGGCTGTCCGTCGGACCGGAGGGTGGCGATGACGGCTGGGTTGGGCTTCCTCAGCATGGCGACCACGGCCTCGGGAAGCGGCGGTTTCGACACGGACTCTCCTCTGCGTCAGGTGCGTCATGGCTTCACGTCTGCACGGCCCCGTGCCTGTGGCCTCTGGTGTGTGGCCGGCGGCGTCCAGCGTCCGAAGCACGTCGGCTGATCCTCGGGGCGCACACCCACGCTGCCACATCCCGGAGCCGAACCCCCGACGCCTCCCGGGGCGCACGTGGCGGAACCGGGTCGGGAGGGGCCTCCGCCATGCCCGTATGCCCGCCCGCCGTTGTATAACCGGCCCATGATCTACCACGCTGTGACGCTCGGCGACTGGACCGCACGTCCCGACCAGCCGTACGCCCCCGCCTCCCTCGCGGAGGAAGGTTTCGTCCACTGCTCCCCCGACGAGAAGACCACGCTGGCCGTCGTCAACGCCTTCTACCGGGACGCGCCGAGGCCCCTGCTGGCGCTGCTCCTCGACGAGGGCCGGCTCGCCGCGAGGTGCGTATGGGAGGCGGCGGATCCCACCCCGCCGCCGGGGGTCGACGAAGGTGTCCTGTTCCCCCACGTGTTCGGCCCCCTCGACCGCGACGCCGTCGAACGCGTCCTGGAGGTCCAGTGGGACGAGGAGGGCCGGGCGACGGGTCTGAAGGACCTGAACCGAGGGACGTGAACCGGCGGCCTTACTCGCCCTTGAGTTCCGCGATACCGACGGGCACGCCGGTGGTGACCGACCGGACGGCCGCGAGCGCGATGGACAGCGCGGCCCGGGCGTCCTCACCGGTGGCCGAGGGGTTGCGCCCCGTACGGACGCTGTCTGCGAAGTCGGCGAGTTCGGCGACGTACGCGTCGTGGAACAGGTCCTGGTCGTAGGTGACGCAGTCGGCGGCGGCGCCGTCCGGGCCGTACGAGGTGAGATGGGTGCGGCGGATGTCGCCCATGGTGAGCATTCCGGCGGAGCCGAAGACCTCGCCGCGCACGTCATAGCCGTACACGGCCTGGAAGTTGGCCTCGGCGGTGGCCAGGGCGCCGTTGTCGAAGCGGATCGTGACCACGGCGGTGTCGAGCAGGCCGCGGTCCTTGAGGTCGGGGCGGACCAGGGCGTCGGCCCAGGCGAAGACCTCGACCGGTTCGGCGCCCGGGTTGAGGAACCGCAGGGTGTCGAAGTCGTGGATGAGGGTCTCCAGGAAGATCGTCCACGGCGGGATGCGGGCCGGGTCGTTCAGCTTGGGGTCCCGGGTGAGGGAGCGCAGCAGTTGGGGCGTGCCGAGGTCGCCGGCGACGATCTTGTCGTGGGCGGCGCGGAATCCGGGGTCGTAGCGGCGGTTGAAGCCGACCTGGAGCGGCACGCCCGCGTCACGGGCCGCGGCGACGGCCCGGTCGGCCTCCGCGAGGGTGACGGCCATGGGCTTCTCGCAGTAGACCGCCTTGCCCGCCCGGGCTGCGGCCACGACCAGGTCGGCGTGGGTGCGGGCCGGGGTGGAGATCACCACCGCCTCGATCCGCGGGTCGGCCAGGAGTTCGCCGATCGCGGTGTACGCCGTGGGACGGCCGAGGTGGTCCGCAAGCCGGTCCGCAAGCTGGTCCGCGGCGCCCGGCGCCGGGTCGGCGACCGCGGCGAGACGGACACCGGGGAGGCGGCGGGCGAGCGTCTCGGCGTGGAAGGAGCCCATCCGTCCGGCACCGATGAGGCCGACGGCGAGGGGCTGGTGTGTGGTCATGCGGGGTCTCCGTACGTCTGCGGGCGGGCGCCGGCGGGAAGGGGGCGTGTCGATTGCGGTGCCAGGTGGAGTGCGGTGCCGTGCGGAATCGCGGCACCGTGTGGAATCGCGGCGCCGTCAGGGCGTGAAAGCCGAGCGGAACCGCTCCAGAGCGAGGTCGCCGTCGGTGGAAGCCCATGCCTCCATGGCGACGGTGCCCTCATAGCCGAGGTCCACGAGGGCGCTCGCGACGGCCGGGTAGTTGATCTCCCCCGTCCCCGGCTCGCAGCGGCCGGGTACGTCGGCGACCTGGATCTCGCCGATCAGGCCCAGGCCGTGGGCCCGGCGGACCAGTTCGACGAGGTTCCCCTCGCCGATCTGCGCGTGGTAGAGGTCGAGGTTCATCCGCAGCCCGGGACGGTCCACGGCCGCGACCAGGGCCAGGGTGTCGGCGGCCTTGGCGAACGGCACCCCGGGGTGGTCCACGGCGGTGTTGAGGTTCTCCAGGGTGAAGGTGATCCCGGCGCTCTCACCCAGCTCGGCGAGGCGGGTGAGCGTGCGGTGGGCGGCGATCCACATCCCCCCGGTGGGCTCGCCGGTCACCGGCACCACGGGCAGGCCCTCGCCGTCCAGGCCGGTGCCGTGGAGATTCAGCCGGGGGCAGCTGAGTTGCTCGGCCGCGCGGATCGACTCCTCGGCGGTGCGCAGGAGTTCGGCGGCACCGTCCTCGTCTGTGAGGCTGCCGCGGATGTAGCCGGTCATCGAGGAGAACTCGGCCGGGGTCCGGGCCAGTGCGTCGAGATCGTGCCGGGTCCAGTCCCAGATCTCGACCTGGAATCCGGCGTCGTGAACGCGCCGTGCCCGCTCGGGTATCGGCAGATCCCGGAAGACCATCTCGGCACAGACCGCCAACGTGAACATCGCTGCTCGCCCTCTCTCTTTCGCCACGGGGGCACGTCCGACCACAACGTCCGACTAGAACGTTCTAGAATCGGTCGGGAGTAGCAGTACGCCAGCCGCCGGGGCGCCGTGTCAAGCTCCCGGACAGCCCGGAACTAGAACGTTGCAGTCCTCGCCGACCAGTGCGTTCACCCTTGGTCTACGATCGTCGGCGGAAGCAGACACCTCGGCGGGGCACGCCCCTCGACCGAGTCACACACCTCGACCAGGGAGGCCGGCGGTGCCAGCGACCCCCGTGGTCCCGGACGGAAAGCGGCCGACCCTCGCCGACGTGGCGGCCCGGGCCGGTGTGTCCACGGCGCTGGTCTCCATCGTGATGCGCGAGGCCAAGGGCGCCAGTGCGGCCACCCGCGAGCGGGTGCTGGAGGCGGCGCGGGAGATCGGCTACCGGCCGGACTCCCGGGCCCGGTTGCTGCGCAGCAACCGCTCCCGTCTGCTCGGGGTGCAGTTCGGTCTCCAGCATCCCTTCCACACCGACCTCGTGGAGGGCATCTACATCGCGGCCGAGTCCGCCGGCTACCAGGTCGCCCTCGGCGCGGTCGCCCCCAGCCGCAGTGAGCGGCAGGCGGTGGAGACGCTGCTCGGCGACCGCTGCGAGGCCCTGATCCTGCTCGGTCCGCAGGCCCCCGCCGCACGGCTGGCCGAGCTGTCGGCGCACCTGCCGGTGGTCTCCGTGGTGCGGCGGCTGCGGCCGCCCGCCGCCGGTGTGGACGTCGTGCGCACCGCGGACGACGAGGGTGCGCGCCAGGCCGTCGACCATCTGGTGGCTCTCGGGCATCGCGACATCGCCCACATCGACGGCGGCAAGGCACCCGGCGCCGCCGACCGGCGCCGTGGCTACCGCACCGCCATGAACCGCCACGGTCTCGCCGACCATGCGCGCGTTCTGCCCGGCGGGCTGACCGAGGAGGACGGTGCCACGGCCGCCCGCACGCTCCTCGACGCCCGGCCGCGGCCCACCGCCGTCCTCGCCTTCAACGACCGCTGTGCCACGGGCGTCCTCGACGCGTTCCTGCGCGCCCGGGTGTCCGTTCCCGACGAGATCTCCGTGGTCGGTTTCGACAACAGCCACCTCGCCCGCCTCACCCACATCGACCTCACCACCGTCGGCCAGGACGCCTCCCGCCTCGCCGAACTCGCCGTCGGCCGGGCCGTCGCACGGCTGGAGGGCGAGGAGCCGTCCGGCACGGAGACCGTCATCGCCCCTCATCTCGTGACACGCGGCACCACGGCGGCACCACCGGACGGCGTCCAGCCGGTCGTACGTGGCTGAGAGACCGCGTCAGTCGTACCTGGTGAAGCAACCGAGCCGGTCGTACCTGGTGAAGTGCCTGAACGCATCGGTCAGGAATCGAGAAGCGCTGCCTTCGGGCCGCGGCTAGCGTGACCGGCATGTGCTTCACGAGTCAGCCAGGATTCCCACCGCGCGACGACACGAACGCGTCCCCGGGCGCGTCCCCGGCCTCCCCTCACGACACGATCGATTCAGGAGTGACCATGACCGGCTCTGCCGCACAGGGAGTCACGACCGTGCCGGACTCCGAGGCGAAGCCGGCCGAGGCGACCGCCGCTCCCCGCTCCCGCGACCGGCGTCGTCGCGACACCGAGCACCGGCTCGCCCACGACGTCGATCTGTGGGTGGCCAGTGCTTCGGAGGACGGTACGCCCTACCTCGTACCCCTGTCCTTCGACTGGGACGGCGAATCGCTGCTGGTGGCCACGCCTACGAAGAGCCCCACCGGCAGGAACCTGGCCGCCACCCGGACCGTTCGGCTGGGCCTTGGCCCGACCCGGGACGTGGTCATGATCGATGGCGAGGTCGAGGTCCTGGAGATCGACGAGCTGCCGAAGGAGAGGGGCGACCGGTTCGCCGCGCACACCGAATTCGATCCGCGGACGCTGGCCACGCCGTACCGCTGGTTCCGTATCTCTCCGCGCCGCATCCAGGCCTGGCGCGAAGTGAACGAGATGGAGGACCGCGAGCTGATGCGAGACGGCCGCTGGTCGGTCTGACGCCTCGGCCGGGCGGGCTCGGATCACCTCGGCCGGCACCGCCGATCAGGAATGACGGCGTCCCGTTGCCGCGACCGGCGCCGACGAAGTAGAACCAGACATGCTGCTCGAAGCCGGTCGGATCGAGCCAGGTGACGCCGACGGAGAACTGCGAGAGCGGGCCCGTCCCACGGAGGGAGACACGATGAGCAGGACCACGAGGACGGACGCGCAGTCGCCTGCGACGCACGATGCCGACAGCCACGACATGATCCGCGTGCACGGGGCGCGCGAGAACAATCTCAAGGACGTCAGCATCGAGATCCCCAAGCGGCGGCTGACGGTGTTCACCGGTGTCTCCGGCTCGGGCAAGAGCTCCCTGGTGTTCGACACGATCGCGGCGGAGTCGAAACGGCTGATCAACGAGACGTACAGCGCCTTCCTTCAGGGCTTCATGCCGACGATGGCGCGGCCTGAGGTGGACGTGCTCGACGGGCTGACAACCGCGATCACCGTCGACCAGCAGCGGATGGGCGGCGACCCCCGCTCCACGGTCGGTACCGCCACCGACGCCAACGCGATGCTGCGCATTCTCTTCAGCCGGCTCGGCAAGCCCCACATCGGGCCGCCCAGCGCGTACTCCTTCAACACCGCCTCGGTCCGGGCGAGCGGCGGGATCACCGTCGAGCGCGGTGCCGACAAGACCAAGACCGTGAAGGCGACCTTCAACCGCACCGGCGGCATGTGCACGCGCTGCGAGGGCCGGGGCAAGGTCTCCGACATCGACCTCACCCAGCTCTACGACGACTCCAAGTCGCTCGCCGAGGGCGCGTTCACCATCCCCGGCTGGAAGTCGGACAGCCAGTGGACCGTGCAGGTCTACGCCCAGTCCGGCTTCGTCGACCCGGACAAGCCGATCCGCAGTTTCACCAAGAAGGAGATGCAGGCCTTCCTCTACGGCGAGCCGACCAAGGTGAAGGTCAACGGCGTCAACCTCACCTACGAGGGGCTGATCCCCAAGATCCAGAAGTCGTTCCTGTCCAAGGACAAGGAAGCGATGCAGCCGCACATCCGGGCGTTCGTGGAGCGGGCGGTCACCTTCGCCACCTGCCCCGAGTGCGACGGCACCCGGCTGACCGAGGGGGCCCGGTCGTCGAAGATCAACCGGAAGAGCATCGCCGACGCCTGCGCGATGGAGATCAGGGACCTGGCCGAGTGGGTCCGCGGCGTCAAGGAGCCTTCGGTGGCGCCGCTGCTCACCGCGCTCCAGCAGACCCTCGACTCGTTCGTGCAGATCGGTCTCGGCTATCTCTCGCTCGACCGGGCGTCGGGCACGCTGTCCGGCGGTGAGGCTCAGCGCGTCAAGATGATCCGCCACCTCGGCTCCTCGCTCACCGATGTCACGTACGTCTTCGACGAGCCGACCGCGGGCCTGCACCCGCACGACATCCAGCGGATGAACAACCTGCTGCTGCAGTTGCGGGACAAGGGCAACACCGTGCTCGTCGTGGAGCACAAGCCGGAAGTGATCGCGATCGCCGACCATGTCGTCGACCTGGGCCCCGGCGCCGGCACGGCGGGCGGCACCGTCTGCTTCGAGGGCACCGTCGAGGGGCTGAAGGCCGGCGACACCATCACCGGCCGCCACCTCGACGACCGGGCCTCCCTCAAGGAGGAGGTGCGCAAGTCCACCGGTGCGCTGGAGATCCGCGGCGCGACGGCGAACAACCTGCAAGGCGTCGACGTTGACATCCCTCTCGGGGTGCTCAGCGTCATCACCGGCGTCGCGGGCTCCGGCAAGAGCTCGCTCGTGCACGGGTCGATCCCCACCGAGGAGGGTGTGGTGTCGGTCGACCAGAGCCCGATCCGCGGCTCGCGGCGCAGCAACCCGGCGACGTACACCGGACTGCTCGACCCGATCCGCAAGGCGTTCGCGAAGGCCAACGACGTGAAGCCCGCGCTGTTCAGCGCCAACTCCGAGGGTGCCTGCCCCACCTGCAACGGCGCCGGCGTCATCTACAGCGACCTGGGGATCATGGCCGGCACCGCCACGACCTGCGAGGACTGCGGCGGTAAGCGGTTCGACGCGTCGGTGCTGGAGTACCGCCTCGGCGGGCGCGACATCAGCGAGGTGCTGGCCATGCCGGTGACCGAGGCCGAGGAGTTCTTCGGCTCCGGCGAGGCGGCCACGCCCGCCGCGCACCGGATCCTCCAGCGGCTCGCCGACGTCGGGCTCGGCTATCTCACCATCGGCCAGCCGCTCACCACGCTGTCCGGCGGCGAGCGGCAGCGGCTCAAGCTGGCCACTCACATGGGCGACAAGGGCGGTGTCTACGTCCTGGACGAGCCGACCACCGGCCTCCACCTCGCCGACGTCGAGCAGCTCCTCGGACTCCTCGACCGGCTCGTCGACTCCGGCAAGTCGGTCATCGTCATCGAGCACCACCAGGCGGTCATGGCGCACGCCGACTGGATCATCGACCTAGGCCCCGGCGCAGGCCATGACGGCGGCAAGATCGTGTTCGAGGGCACCCCCGCCGACCTCGTCGCCGCCCGCTCCACCCTCACCGGCGAACACCTGGCGGCCTACGTCGGCGCTTGATCGCCTATCTTGACGCGTATGCAGTCCTACACGATCGGCCAGGCAGCGCGGCTGCTCGGAGTCAGTCCGGACACCGCCCGGCGGTGGGCGGACGCGGGCCGGGTGGCCACGCACCGGGACGAGGGCGGGCGGCGCCTCATCGACGGGCGGGCCCTGGCCGCCTTCTCCGTCGAGCTGGCGAAGAGCGGCAGCGAGGAGGACGTCTCGTACACCTCCGTCCGCAACGCCTTTCCCGGCATCGTCACCGCCGTGAAGCTCGGCGATGTCGCGGCCCAGGTGGAGATCCAGGCCGGGCCGCACCGGCTGGTGTCGCTGCTGACCCGGGAGGCCGTCGAGGAGCTGGGTCTTGAGGTCGGGGTGGAGGCCACCGCCCGGGTGAAGTCGACGAACGTGCACATCGACCGCGCCTGAGGGAACGGGGGTGGCCTCCGCCGGTCACAACCCGGCCGGGAGACAGGTCACTTGGTGACTGAGTATCGGTGCGCGGTCACTTGCTGACCGAGTACGAGTGCGCGCCCGTTCCCGCCAGTGCGCCGCCGTCCACGATCAGGTACTCGTCGCGGATCGGCCGTCCGGCGAAGAAGGCTTCCAGGATCTCCCTGGTGCCCGCCGCGCAACGGGCCTGCGCGGAGAGGGAGGAGCCGGAGATGTGCGGGGTCATGCCGTGGTGCGGCATGGTCCGCCAGGGGTGGTCGGCCGGGGCGGGCTGCGGGTACCGGACGTCGCCCGCGTAGCCCGCCAACTGACCGCTGCGCAGCGCCCGGTCGACGGCGTCCCGGTCGGCGATCTTCGCCCGCGCGGTGTTGATGAGGTACGCGCCGCGCTTCATCTGGCCCAGCAGTTTGTCGCCGAACAGCCCCTCCGTCTCCGGGTGCAGCGGCGCGTTGATCGTGACGACGTCGCAGTGCGGCACCATGTCGGCGGCCGTCTCGTGGAAGGTCAGGCCCAGTTCCCGCTCGATGTCCTCGGGCAGGCGGTGGCGGTCGGTGTAGTGCAGCTTCACGTCGAAGGGCGCGAGGCGGCGCAGCACCGCGAGGCCGATGCGCCCGGCGGCCACCGTGCCGACGTGCATGCCCTCCAGGTCGTACGAACGGGCCACGCAGTCGGCGATGTTCCAGCCGCCCGTCGAGCACCACCTGGTGGGAGGGCAGGTAGTTGCGGACGAGGGACAGGGTCATCATCACCACGTGTTCGGCGACGCTGATGCTGTTGCAGTACGTCACCTCCGCGACCTCCCCCAAACTCTCAACTTCGTTCGAGCCCGGGGGGACCCCCATCCCCGTGGGCGATGGCCGCGTCGAGGTCGACGTGGTCGGAGCCGATGCCGGCGGTGATCGCCAGCTTGAGGTTCTTCGCGGCGGCGACGCGTTCCGGGGTCAGGTACGCCGGCCAGAACGGCTGGGAGATCACCACGTCCGCGTCGGGCAGCTCGCGGTCGAAGACCGAGCCGTCGCCGTCCTTGTCGGAGGTGACGACCAGGGGGTGCCCGGCGGCCTCCAGGAAGCGGCGCAGGCCGAGTTCGCCGGAGACGCTGCCGAGGAGGTGGCCCGGCGTGAAGTCGACCTCGGACGGGGTCGGGGCGGTCTGGCCGCCGGGGTAATGGTCGATCGCGGGGAGGTCGTCACGGGCGTACGAGGTCGGGTATCCGTCGGTGGGGTCGTCGTACAGGACGCAGAGCACCTTGGCCATGTCGCAGCTCCTCGACTCCGGGGTCCGGGAGTTCGGCTCAACTCCCGTGCGGGAAGGTGGAATTCACGATCCTCCGGGTCGAATGCGCTGGTCAAAACGAACTTTGCCATGCCCGTACAGCCGACGGCCATCAACCCGAATCCGCGGTTTCCAGGTACGTCCGCAGCCGCTCGTCCAGCGCCTCCCGTACGCCCGCCTCCCGCGCCACCGTCACCAGCGCCGCGGCGAGTACGGAGGGAGGATCGTCCGGGCCGGTCACCAGTCCCACCCTCGGTCCGTGGGCGGACCCCTCCAGCGGTACCACCCGCATGCCGTCCGGTACGCCGAACATGTGCAGCCACGCGTGCGAGATCACGCTGGACCAGCGGCCGCCGGGGAGGTGCGCGTACAGCCCTGCCACGCTGTCCGACTCGATCGCCGGGGCGGCCGTGGCGCCGTCGGCCGCGAAGCACTCGTCGATGATGCGGCGGTTGCGCATGCGCGGGCCGAGCAGCCACAGCGGGAGGGCGGCGGCCTGGGCCCAGCGGGCCGTGGAGGCGGTGGCGAGCGGGCCGTCGGTGGGGGTGAGCAGGACGTACCGCTCCTCGTACAGCGGCAGCCGGCGCAGCGAGTCGTCGTCGAGGTACGTCATCGCCGCGTCCAGCTCGAACTCGGCGAGTCCGTGGGTGATGTCGACCGAGGACAGCGACTCGATGCTGACCCGGGCGCGCGGGTGGCGGTCGCAGAACGGGGTCGTCAGCAGGGAGGCGGCGGGCAGCGCAGTCGGGACCACCCCGAGGCGGAGCGTGCCCGTGAGTCCGTCGCCCAGGGCGGACAACTCCTGGCGGAGTGCGTCGCGTTCGGCGAGCATGCGGTGCGCCCAGGCCAGGACCACCTCGCCCTCCGGGGTGAGGCCCTCGTACCGTCTCCCGCGCCGCACGATCGGGACGTGCAGCTCGTGTTCGAGGCGGCGGATCGCGGCGGACAGCGAGGGTTGGGAGACGTAGCAGGCGGCGGCCGCGCGGGCGAAGTGGCGTTCGCGGGCGAGGGCGAGGGCGAGGGCGACCAGGTATTCCAGCCGGCGCAGTTGCATGCGTGACCTCCGCGGGAGGGGGCTGCGGGTCCGGGATGCCGGTGTGCCGACGTACAGCATGGGCCGGGCGGCGCGCCTCCGGGGCGGCTGCTGTCACCTGCCGGCCGGGGTCACGTCCACGGGGTGTAGCCGCCGTCCACGCGGATCGTGTCGATGGCGCTGATGTGCCGGGCGCCGCAGCGGTCCTGGGGCAGGACGAGCTGTGGTCCCTCTCTGTCGAGCGGGGTGTCGTCGATGCCGACCGCGAGCAGGACCGGCGCGCGGCCGAAGTCGGGGTCGATCTCGGCCCAGGACAGCAGCGCGTGGTGGCCGTCCCTGCTGGACACCGCGATGAGGAAGCGCAGCCGGTCCTTGCGGGCGGGGGCGAAGGCGGGGCCTCCGGCCGTCAGTACGTCGTGCAGGAGCGGTCCGGTGAAGCGGTGGTGGCGGATACCGCTGGTGGCGCACTCGAAGCTGACCTCGGCCTCGTGCTGCGGCCGGGCGAGCAGGTCGGGCACCGTCATCCGGGCCGGGCGGTCCGGATCACCGGCGAGCACCAGTTCCGCCACGGGACCTGCGGCTGTACGGGCAGCTGCGAGGGACTGACTCACGGGCTACCACCTCCCGCATGACCGTACCCGGACACTCGCCTCACACAAACGCACATGCCACTCTTTCAGGTAGCAGTTCTGGCGAATACAAAGGGAAGGATGATCTGAGCCTTGCATCTGCGGAACTCAAATCACCTCATGCGCGCCTACCGGACCGGAACGCCGCCGGACTCTGCAGCCGAGCGTCAGGCGTCTTCGGGTTCCAGCTCGAACGTGAAGTAGACGCTCAGGGTGTAGGGCTCGTCCTCGTCGTAGGCGAAGTCCCATGAGACATCGATCAGGAAGACCTGGTTCTCCCCCACCCACTCCTGGGCTTTCCCGAAGGCTTCCGCGGCGGTTGTGGCGGGGAACAGTTTCCTGGCCATGGGATGCACCTGGCTCTCGGCATCCGAGTCGTCGAACCCCTCCGGAACGTCAAGGCAGAGGTTGGGATCGAGCTCCATGGACGCGCCCTTTCAGTCGACTGCCGGTACCCGTGGACAGAGGCTGATCCTGGTCTTGATCCTCTGAACACCACGCCGGGAAGGACGCCCGCGTACCTGGAAGGGTTGCTTCGCGGGGCACCGGAGGTATGGCGCAAGTCACAGCGAGCCGCGGTATCGAGAGGAGGAGCGGGAGCGTCCTCTCCCCCACGGGGATCATGCGCCGTCCTGCGGGCGAAGCCGACGGACGTGCGGCCGGTACGCCGCAACGCATGGTCGGAGACAGGGGGAACCGACGTTGCGCCGCGGATACAAGTGGGTGGACCGCGAACTGTCCCGGATGGACCCGGAGACCGGCTGGGAGCGGATGGTCTCGCTCTATGTCGGCCACCGCGTCCCGGAGTTCGCCCTGGCGATGATGGTCTATCCGGGCACCATGCGCATGATGCAGCCGGGTTTCGGATCCGCCACACTGGCCCACACCTCGAAGCTGGAGACGAGGCCCCACCGGCGTTTCCAGGACGGCAACGACTTCCTGATGGCCTGGATGGTGGACGGCCTGTCCAGTACGGCGGGCCGCGGGGCCGCCGCCCGGCTGAACCGTATCCACCTGGCCGTCGCCCGAAGAACCCCGCACTTACCCGGCAACTTCGACGACACCGACGACTTCGTCTATCCGCTGGTGCTGCTGGCCACGTTCGGCGACCGTCTCCAGACCTCGCTGGGCCTGCCCGGCACGAGCGAACCCATGAAGACCGCCTGGCACCGATGGGCGCAGGCGCTCTTCCGCCTCCTGGAACGCGAGTCCGGCCCACTGTCCGGCGAGGCGTTTCCCGAGGACTGGGACGCGATGACCGCGTTCGCAGTCGAGTTCGAGTCCAGGCCGTACGAGCCGGCGGAGTCCGGCCATCGAGTGGCGACCGCGATGATGGACTTCTTCGCGGAGCGCTGGTTCCCCGCCCCCTTACGGTCGTTCGGCAGGGACCTGACCCGCTACCTCGCGGGCGAGCGGGTCTGCCGGCTTCACCGCATCGGCTGGATCAGCCCCCGCCGCGAGCGTCTCGTCCGCGTCTTCCTGAAGTCCGCGTTCCGGGCCCAGCGCCTGCTGCCGGACTCCCGCACACCGCTTCCGGTACGCCTCCGCCGGAACCGGCGCACCAACGCGCAGCTCAAGGAGCTTGAGCCGTACCGGACCACCGGCACTACAGGAGGTACTGCCACTTGGTCATGCGGTCCTTCAGGTCGACGGTCGGGCCGTCCAGGGTGAAGGTTCCGTCTCCGCGGTGGTGGAACAGCTGCGGCTGGGGACCGTCGCGGGACCTGCCGCCTCATACGAACCGGTGCGCAGAGTGGGTGCCATACACCTGGGTAAACGGCGGCCTGGTTCCGTTCCGTGGCCGCGACCAGGCTGGCCGTAGGCAGCCTCAAGGAGCTGCCGACCCCGCCTCGGCCGGCGTGAACGCGCTCGACGCAATCCACAGGCCGACGGAACCACTCACCTGAGGAGCTCGCGATGAGCGACATTGACACGAACACGGACACGGACACCGTGAACTGGAACGGCAAGGCCTTCGACGAGATCGTCTCGAACGACGCGGGACGTCCCGTCCTGTTCACCAACGCCCGGGTCCTGACGATGGACCCGCTGATCGGGACCATGACCGGCGCCGACGTCCTGCTCGTGGGCGCCCTGCTCGTGGGCGTCGGCCCCGGCATCATCACCGCGGCACAGGACGACAACGCCATCGTCGTCGACTGCACGGGCATGACCGTCGTACCGGCCGTCGTGGACACCGTCGCCCTGGTCGGCGGACGCGGCCACCGCTCGGAGTACGTCGCGACGCTGACACCGGGCAACGCCGGTGACCTGCTCGTCGTGCCCGACGAGTTCGCCGCCGATGTGGCGAGCGCACAGGCCACTCTCCTGACCCGCCCGGACCGGGTCCGCGCGCTGGTCGCGGCCGGCAAGCCCGTCCTGTGGGCCGGCACCGACGCCCCCGACCGCCCCACCCCGCCCGAGGCCGGCATCCCGGCCGCCGGGGACATGACCGGCAGTCCGCGCGTCGGCGTCTGGATCGACAAGAACGACTTCCTGCACCAGGAGCTCGCGGCCGACGGCCGCTACGACGAGACCCGGGGCGGCCGCCCGCACGCCTACGAGGGCCGGTACTGGGTCGACGGCGACCGCATCGACTACCTGGACGACCCCGGCTTCTGGGCCTTCGGCGAGTTCCAGGGCGAGGAGCTGCACCACGCGGGGTACGCCATGCGACTCGGCTGACCCTTCGCCGTACGGGCCAAAGCCGGTACGAGCCTTGACCGTTACGGTCTTGGCTCGTACCGGCTTTGGCCCGTCTCGACTCTGAACAAACCAGTGGGACAGACCAGTGGGACAGACCAGTGAGCTCCGGCCCTTGCTCGCCATCAGGCGGAGGGGCTGGAGCTCTCGCTCGTCCGTAACGGAGCCACGTCGGGAACGGAGCCAAGTCGGGCCCCACCAGGCTTCACCGGTCGCGCCGACGGCCGGCCAGGGCAGGCAGAGAGAGCAACGTACCCACGACCAGCAGTACGGCAACCGCGCGGAGGATCCCGCCGAAGCCCTGCCCGGATAGGGCACCGGCCAGTTGCGGGCCCAGGCTGGCGCCGAGGAACATGCTGCACGCGTAGAGGGCGACGCCCGCGCCCCGGGCGTGGGACGCCATGGTGTGAACGATCTCGACGACGGCCGGAGCGGCCGCCGCCACCGCTGCCACGAACACGAGCAACACCAGCGCGAGGACGCGGACTTCGCCGCCCAGCGCGGAGCCCGCCGCGACCGCTCCGGCCGCCACGAGCATCGCGAGTACGACGCGTACCGGCGCTGCAAGGCGATGCAGGGCAGACGTGAGGAGCGGTACGGCGACCAGGGCGGGCAGGGCGCTGGCCCGCAGGGCGAGCAGGGCTGCGTTGTCGCCCGCGACGCCAGGAGGTCCGGCGACGACGACCGCGGTGTAGACGGCCACGAAGGAGGCCATGACAGTGGCCGTGGCGAGGTAAAGGGCGACAAGGCGGGGCTTGCGCAGGAGACGAGGTACGGCGACGAAGGCCTGGAGCAGGCTGGGGCCGGAGCCCTGTGTCGCCGTGGGGCGCAGGATGCGCCGGACCGGCCAGAGGCTGAGTGCCATGAGGGCGGCACTGAGGACGAAGACCATCCGCCAGCCCAGTCCGGCCGCGACGATCTGAGCGCCGATCTGCATGAGCACCGCGGAGGCCGGCATCCCGCTGGTGACACAGGTGAGTGCGATGCCCCGGCGATGGGGCGCGAGTTGGCCGGCGATGTACGAGAACGCCGAGGGCGCGAACGCCGCCGCGGTGAGTCCTTGCACGATGCGCAGCGCGACGGCCCAGGTGAGGTCAGGAGCGGCGCTCACTGCCAGTGTGGTCATGGTTGCCCCCACCAGTCCGCCCGTGATCACCGTCCGGGGACCGTAGCGGTCGGACAGCGGGCCGGCGATCAGGAATCCCGCCGCGTAGGCGAACCCGAACGCGGTCGCCGTCCACGTCGTCTGCGTCGGGGTGGTGGCCAGGGACCCGGCCATGGGGGCCAGCATGGCAAGGACGGTGTACATCTGGCCCACGACGAGGATGCCGAGGGCGGTCAGCAGGGCCACGGTGGGGCCGTGGAGGCTGTGGGGGCCACGGAGGCCGTACGGCTGCCGGTCGGCGGGGGTGGGTCTGCCGCGGTGGGCGACGGCGATCGGCGGAGGATGCTGAGGCGGGACATGGGGACTCCGGTCGTGCGCGCACGTCGGTGGCGCCGGTTTCTGGATGTTGGTGCTGGTGCTGGTACTGGCGCTCGTGCTGAGTGCCGGGCCTTGTTCGACGGGGGCGCTCCTCGGCTCGGCCGAGCCGGGGCGCGCCCCCGAACTCCGGTCAGTTCGCCGGTGTGTTGAGCACGTACGTGCGGGAGGCGCCGACCTCACTCCGCAGGGCCGCGAGGTCCACGTCGAGAACCTGGCCGTTCCACTTACGGGGTTGGCCGCCCACCAGGACGCCGGTGATGTTGCGGGCGTCGGAGCCCAACACCAGTGTGCCGATGGGGTCGTTGAGCGGCATGTTGTTGAGGTCCTCGGCCTGGACGACCAGCAGGTCGGCCTTCTTGCCGGGCGTGAGCGAGCCGGTGACGTCGCCGAGGCCGTTGGTCCGCGCGCCCTGGAGGGTCGCGAAGTCCAGGACGTCGTGCGTGGTGATGCGGGAGAGGTCGCCGCCGGTTCCGTAGGCGGCGTTCACCGCGCGCATCCGTTGGATCGCGAGCAGGGCCCGCATCTGGGTGAACATGTCGCTGGCGAGGGCGACTTCGACGTCGATGCTCAGGCCGGGACGGATGCCGACGGCGAGCGCCTCGTCCACGGCGGGGATGGCCGTCTCCAGCCCGATCTGTGCGTCCGAGGTGGGCGCGAGAGCGACCGTCGTGCCGGACTCCCCCATCGCCTTCCATGCCTCCGAGGTCAGACCGGTGGCGTGGATCAGGGTGACATCGGGGCCGAGGATGCCGTGCTCGGCCCAGGACAGCACGGCCTCCGAGGAGGACGTACCGAAGACCGCGTCGACGCTGACACCGATGCCCAAGTCGGCTGCGGTACGGGCGAGTTCGGGGCCGTACGCGAGGACGGGGCCGGCGATCTCGTCGGTGGCCAGCGTCGCCATGCGGAGCGTGAGCAGCTGGTCGTCGCTGCTGAAGTACTGGTCCTTGAGGCGGGTCAGGTCGGCCGGCCACTGGCGGTCCCACTCCCCGAAGTGCGGCCCCATCGAGGCGTGCACCCCGCGGATACCGGTGTCCCGCAGGGCTTCGATCGCCGCGTCGGAGTGCTCACGGGTACGGGAGTTGTGGGAGAAGTCGAGCATCGTGGTGATACCGCTGTCGATCGCGGTCAGGGCCGCCAGTCTGGTGCCGATGTACATGTCCTGCGGGCGGTAGACGGTGGCGTATCCGGCGAGCGTGGACATCACATAGCCGCCGAGGTCGTCGACGTCGGGCATGATCCGGCGCAGCTGGGCCTCCCAGGCGTGCCGGTGGGTGTCGACGAAGCCGGGGGCCAGGATCGTGCCGGAGGCGTCGACGACCACCGCGCCGTCGGCGGTCAGATTCGGCCCGATCGCGGCGATGGCGTCGCCCTCGACGAGCAGGTGGCTGTTGTGCAGGATGCCCAGTTCCGGGTCCATCGTGACGATGGTGGCGCCGGTGAACAGGATGCGCCGACGCGGATCGGCGGACTGGCGTCGCAGTTGTTCGAGAAGGCTGGCGCTGGTGGTGTCGTCGGTGCTCATGGCGGGCCCCTTTCGGGTGGCTCTTCGCAGGCGCCGCGGGAGGCGCCGAGTCTGGGCCGAGTGGCTTCTGGTCCAAGACTCGATCCGCGCCCGCACGGCAACCAGGCCGCCGTTTCCCTAGGTGCGACGCACCCAGGACAGCCCGCGGTGGCAGGGGCTGCGCCGCCGAGAGGTGTGGCGCTCGGCCGACGGGCCGGACCGGGCACGCTGCCTTCAGCGCCGGGCCACACCGGGCGCCTTGTCGTCAGCGCCGGGCGACACCGCGCGCACTGCCCCCAGCGCCGGCCACACCACGCCCACCGCCCTCGGCGGCCCCTCCGAGAACGCCCATGGCGCCCTCGGCACCACCGAGAACGCACACACCATGGCGCCTCAGCCTCCGTAGGCGAGAACCTCACCCTTCGGAGGCCAGGCGGTCCAGCCACTCCCTCAGCAGATGCTGCTCCGCGCCGCTGAGTGTCGTCTGTTCGGGCAGCGTGGCGCGCAGGGCGCGGGCGGCGCCGGCCGCACCCGCGTCCTGCACGGCCGGCTCCTGGTTGGTCACGGCGGCGACCATGGACTCCCGAAGAGTGGTCAACAGGGCCGGATCGCGGCGGTCTTCGGGCAGGGCCAGCCAGGTGAGCACCGCCCCGCGTGCCGTGGCGTGGATGAGCGCGGCCGCGAGTTCCTCGTCGACGCGGAGCCAGCCGCCGGCGGCCAGGCGGCGGATACGACCCATCAGGATCTCCATGCCGGCCTTGAACGCGGCCGACGTGGCCTTCGTAGGCTCGCTGTACATCAGCGTGTACAGCGCGGGATTGGCCAGACCGAACTCGACCGCCAGGTCCCAGCCGGCCCGCAGGTCCTCGATGAGGTCCTCAGGGTCCGGGTCGACGTGCTTGGCCGCGAGAAACGTGGCGAAGCCATGCTCGGCCACCGCTTCGAGCAGCCCGTCCTTGTCGCCGAACAGGCGGTAGATGGCCGGTGGTTGCAAGCCTGCCGCGACCGCGACCGCGCGGGTGGTGACGGCGTCACGGCCCTCGCGCGCCAGCAGGTCGGCGGCGGCCTCGATGACGCGTTGCCGGGTCAGCTCACGACCGACGACTGCGGAGTCGGAATCGGAACCGGTGTCGGAACCGGAGTCGGAATCAACGGCGGCAGCACCGTCCCTGGCGCGCGAACGTGGAGGCATATATCAACGATACCGCACATGCGTTTCCGACGTTAATAACAGTGATACGCTCATTGCGTTTCCACTGGAACCAGACTCCTGGAGCGCAACATGATCATCGTGACCGGAGCCACCGGACAGCTCGGAGGGCAGACCGTCGAACGGCTGCTGACCCGCGTACCCGCGGGCCAGGTCGGCGTCAGCGTCCGCGACCCGCAGAAGGCGCAGACCTTCGCCGACCAGGGGATACGGGTGCGGCAGGGCAGCTTCACCGACGCCGCGAGCCTCGCCCACGCCTTCGAAGGCGCTTCCCAAGTGCTCATCGTCTCCGTCGACAAGATGGGCGAAGAGGCCGTGCGGCAGCACCGCGCCGCGATCGACGGTGCCGTCGCGGCCGGTGCCCGCCGCATCCTCTACACCAGCCACATGGGCGCCGGCGCCTCGTCGCATTTCCAGCCCTGCCGCGACCACGCCGCCACCGAGGACGCGCTGCGCGCCTCCGGCGTGCCGTTCACCTCACTGCGCAACGGCTTCTACGCCGCCAGCGCGGTGCGGTTCCTCGGTCACGCCATGCGGTCCGGCGAGGTCGCGCTCCCCGCGGACGGACCCGTCAGCTGGACCGCCCACGCCGACCTCGCCGACGCGGCCGCCGTCATCCTGGCCGACGAAGGCCGCTTCGACGGCCCCACGCCCCCGCTCACCGCGGCACAGGCGTTGACCTTCGACGACATCGCGACCATCGCCACCGACGTCACCGGCCGCACCGTCAAAAGGAGCACCGCCCCCGACGACCGGTTCCGGCAACAGCTGGTGGGCCGCGGTGTCCCCGTCGAGGCGGCCGACCAGCTGCTTGGCATCTTCGCAGCGAGCCGCGCGGGCGAATTCGCCGCCGTCGACCCGACGCTGGCCGCCTTGCTCGGCCGCGAGCCCGTCACCCTGAGCACGGTCCTGCGCGACCAACTGTCCGACAACGACGGCCGCTGACCGACCGGCTGCCGGCCGCACTGACCGGCACCCACGGACGCGAAGGCGAAGGCGGACGCGACGGCGGGAGCCAAGACGAAGGCAAAGCCTCACCGCTGAGCGGGCGGCACCGGAAAGAGCAGACAGCTACTGGTGGCGTGGGCGAGCAGACGGTCCTTCACGTCGACCAACTGCGCCTGGGCAAGGGCGGTTTGACGGCCCTGGTTGACCACCGTACCGATGGCTCGCACCCTGCCCGTGTCCACGGTGATCCGCCGCAGGAACTTCACCGTCAGGTCGAGCGAGGTGTACGCCACGCCTTGCGGAAGGGTGGACTGGACGGCGCACCCCGCCGCCGAGTCGAGCAGGGTGGCGAAGATTCCGCCGTGCACGCTGCCGATCGGGTTGTAGTGCTCCTCCCCCGGCATCAGGGAGAAGACCGCCCTGCCGGGCTCCACCTCGTCCAGGGCGAAGTCCATGCCGGCACCGATGGGCGGCGGTGGCAGTCGCCCGGCCTGCACCTCGCGCAGGAAGTCGATACCGGCCATGCGTCCGGCGGCCTCCGCCAGGATCGCGGGGTCTGCCCATTCATACGTACGCGTTCGTCCCACGATCCAGCGCCTTCCCATCTGACTTTTGCAAACGAAGCTAGCTTCCGGCTCACCTGACTGTCAATGACGAAGCCAGGCCCCTACGATGGCGGGATGGAGTGGCTTGAGGCGAGCACGGAGAACTGCCCCGTCCAGCGGACGCTCGACGTGGTCGGGGAGAAATGGACGCTGCTGATCCTGCGCGACGCCGTCACCGGAGTCCGCCGCTTCGACGACTTCCACCGCCACATCGGCCTGTCGGAGGCGGTCCTCAGCGACCGTCTCCGGAAGCTGGTCTCGGCCGACATCCTGAAGACCGTCCCCTACCGGGAGGCGGGCAGCCGCTCCCGCAACGAGTACCGGCTGACCCGCAAGGGCTGGGACCTGTGGCCCGTCCTGATGGCGCTGAGCCAGTGGGGCGAGGCCCACGCCCTCGGCGCCGAGGGCCCCGTACTGGACGTCCGCCACACCGACTGCGACGCCCCGGTCCGCGTCGTCGTGGAGTGCTCCGCGGAACACTCCACGCTCACCCCCAGGGAAGTCACCGCCCGACTCGGACCCGGCGCCCGCCTCCGCTCCTGAACCACCGGCCCGGGGCACGCGGGCCCGCTCAGGACGGCGCCCGCTTCCGGAAGAACCCGTAAGGCGCCGTAAGGCCCCGTACTCAGCGGCGCAGGGCGGTCTCCCGCTCCATGTGGGACAGCTTCTCGGGATTGCGCACGGCGTAGAGCCCGGTGATGAGGCCGTCGTCGATGCGCACCGCCACGACGGTGTCGAGCTCGCCGTCGAGCCGGACGATCAGCGCCGGGTGGCCATTGACCTGCACCGGCCGCAGCGACACCGCGTCGGCGACCCTGCCAAGACCCGCGACCAGCAGGCGGGCCACCTTGTCGGCCCCCACGATGGGCCGCAGCACGGCCTGCTTGACTCCGCCACCGTCACCCAGGAGGACGACATCCGGCGCGAGGATGTCGAGCAGGCTCTGCAGGTCGCCCGTGTTGACCGCCCGCTGGAACGCGTCGAGCGCGTCTCTGGTCTCGGCCGGGGACACGACCCCGCGCGGCCGGCGCGCCGCGACGTGCGCCCGTGCCCGGTGCGCGATCTGGCGGACGGCGGCGGGGTTCTTGTCGACCGCCTCGGCGATCTCGTCGTACCCGAGGTCGAACACCTCGCGCAGCACGAACACCGCCCGCTCGGTGGGCTGCAGGGTCTCCAGCACCAGCATCATCGCCATCGAGACGCTGTCGGCCAGCTCGACGTCCTCGGCCACGTCGGGTGCGGTGAGCAGCGGCTCGGGCAGCCAGGAACCGACGTAGGACTCCTTGCGGCGGCCGAGCGTACGCAGCCGGCTCAGCGCCTGGCGCGTCGTGATCCGGACCAGGTACGCGCGGTGGTCCCGCACGGTGCCGAGGTCGACCCCCGCCCATCGCAGCCAGGTCTCCTGGAGGACGTCCTCGGCGTCGGCGGCCGAGCCGAGCATCTCGTAGGCGACGGTGAACAGCAGGTTCCGATGGGCGACGAACGCCTCGGTGGCGGGGTCCGTGCGTCCGCCGTCGGCGAGCCGCCCGGCCGTGTCCTCTGTGCGCTCACCGTGCTCGCTCATCACCGGCTGCTCCTGCCTGTTCGCTGTCGACGGTCTCACGCGCACAGGACGCCGGTCGCCGCCGCTCTGTGACACCCATGAGTGGTGGCGCACGTCACACGACCGCCCCGTCACAGGGAGCGAGGCGCCGGCATCTCGTGTTCGGCCAGTGCAACACCACGAGTCGAGTACGACACCACGAGTGAGGACGAAGCCATGGACGCCCGATTCAACCTGTTCGGCAACGAGATCGCCGGCAAGTTCGCCAAGCGGTTCGCAGGCGCCGGCCTGGTGATCCAGCAGTCGCCGCTGCCGAAGTCGACGCAGGAGCTGGTGTCGCTGCGCGCCAGCCAGATCAACGGCTGCGGCTGGTGCATCGACATGCACACCAAGGAGGCCGCGGCCGCGGGCGAGACCGCGGTCCGGCTCAATCTGGTCGCCGCCTGGCGCGAGTCCACCGTGTTCACCGAGCCCGAGCGGGCCGCGCTGGCACTCGCCGAGGAGGGCACCCGGCTCGCCGACGCCCACGAAGGCGTGTCCGACGACACCTGGGCCCAGGCCCGCAAGCACTACGACGACGACCAGATCGCCGCACTGGTCTGCCTGGTCGCCCTGATCAACGCGGCCAACCGGCTCGCCGTGATCGTGCACCAGCGGGGCGGCTCCTACGAGCCCGGCATGTTCGCCACCGCGTTCGACTGATCGGCAGCCGAAGCCTGGGTGCCTCCCGCCTGCCCGCCTGCCCGCCTGCCGATCGTAATATTACGTACGTCAGCCCACGACTTAGACTTGGGTGCGGGACAACGGCCTTACGGAGCGAACGGAGGAAGCTCGTGGTGCGCTACGCCAAGGAGCACAAGCAGGTGACGCGGCAGCGCATCATCGAGAAGGCCGGCCATCGGTTCAAGCAGGACGGCATCGACGGCTCGGGCATCTCCACACTGATGTCGGATGCCGGGCTCACGAACGGAGCCTTCTACGCCCACTTCGCGTCCAAGGACGACCTCGTCGCCCATGTCGTGGCCGAGGAACTGCGCACGCAGATCGCGAGCTACGGCACGCTGCGGCCCGGCCGTCCGGGGCTCGAGGACTTCGTTCGCGAATACCTCTCGCCCGAGCACCGGGACCACCCCGGCCTCGGGTGCCCCTCCGCCGCCCTGCTCGACGAGATCGGCCGCTGCGGGGACGAGACCAAGCAGGCCTACACCGACGGCGCGCGGGACATCGTGGAGGAGATCGCCGCCCGTCTGACACCCGAGAACCCGCGGTCCGCCCGCGGCAGGGCCATCGGGCTCTTCACCATGATGGTGGGGACGTTGCAGCTGTCCCGCGCCCTGTCCGACCGGAAGTTCTCCGACGAGGTCCTTGAGCAGGGAATCGAGAACGCCCTCGCGTTCATGCGCTGAGGGGAGGGCACACGGCCGCACTCGGCGCCTGCCGGCCACTACCGTTCGAGGAACTCGACAGCCGTGGCCACGAACTCCCGGTGAAACTGGAAGATTCCGCCATGGCCGGCGTCGGGGTAGATCACCAGCTCGCCGTCCGGCACCCGCCGCGCCAGATCGTACGAGTTCTGCGACGGAACCATCCTGTCGCTCTCGCCGTTCGCGACGAGCACAGGCTGCCGGATGGCGGAGAGATCCTGGGGCCGCTCCAGCCCCCAGCGGTGAATGGCCTTGAGCTGGTTGCTGTACGAAATCGGGGAGATCGCCTTGTCCCGGTCCTGGGTGCGCTCCTTGAGGCGGGCCAGGAACTCCTTCCCGGCCCGGCGCCCGCCCGCGGTGCGCGTGAAGAAGAGAAACTGCTTCGGATCCTGAAGGGTGAACAGCCCTCGGACGGTGTCGAGATGGGACAGCCGGGTCACGTTCTTGATGCCCTCGCCCCCGGCGGGACCGGTACCCGTGAGGATGAGCTTGCGGACGAGGTCCGGATCGGTCTGCGCGATCACCTGGGCGATCATGCCGCCCATCGAGAAGCCATGAAGGTCGACGTGGTCGAACCCGAGCGCCCGGATAAAGGTGACGGCGTCCTTCGCCATCGCCTGGATGGTGCGGGGTGTCGAACCGCTGGAAGCGCCGACACCTCTGTTGTCGAACGTGACGACCCTCCGCTTGGCCGCGATGCCGTCGACGACCCGGGGGTCCCAGTTGTCGAGGACCGCGGCGAGGTGGGTGAGAAAGACAACCGGGACACCGGACCTGGGACCGAGCTCGCGATAGGCGAAGGTCACTCCCCCGGCGGTGACGGTGCGGGTCGGTGCGTCCTTGTACGACGTCACCTCATGACCTCGTACATCCTGTGCGTCGTTCATGGTCCTGCCCTTCGGTGTGGGGGTTTCTGTGAGCGCGCACCGGCTCCTCCCTTGCCGGAATCGCGAACCGGCCCTGGTGTCAGCCGGCCAGCTTGTTGAACCTGCGGATCTGCCTGTCGAAAATCCGGGTGGGAACGATGCGGCGCAGCACGCTGAGGCGTCCGGCCAGCGGGCCGGCGGTGTAGCGCAGCTTCGGCGTCGGGTCGGTGGCGGCCGCGACGATCGCCTTGGCGACGACGGCGGGGGCGTCGCCGCCCCTGACCGCCTCCGCGACCAGCCGGTCGGCGATACGCCGCTGCTCCGCGTAGACCGGCAGCGGCGTATCGGGCTGCACGATGTTCCCTTCGAACGCGGTGTTGGTCGCGCCGGGCTCGACGAGAAGGATCCGGACGCCGTGCTCGCGGACCTCGTGGTCCAGGGATTCGGAGTAGCCCTCGACCGCGTGCTTGGACGCGACGTACACGGCCATGTAGGGCTGGGGGATGAAACCGTAGATCGACGACGTGTTGATGATGCGTCCGCTGCCCCGGGCGCGCATGTGCGGCAGGACGGCCTTCGTCATGCGGATGAGGCCGAACACGTTGATGTCGAAGACGCGCTGGTCCTGCGCCAGGGAGCTTTCCTCGGCGGCGCCTGTCGAGCCGATGCCTGCGTTGTTGACCAGGACGTCGATCCGGCCGAACCGGTCGGTGACCTCCTTGACCAGGGCGGTGACGGACGCGTCGCCGGTCACGTCGAGGTCGAGGAGGGTCACGCCGTCGAGCGGGGTGGCCTCCGAGGTCTTCCGGCCGGTTCCGACCACCTCGAAGCCCGCTTCGACGAGCGCGAGGGCGGCTGCTCTTCCGATGCCGGAGGACGCACCTGTCACGAGTGCTACCGGCCGTGTTGTCGTCATGAGGAGTCCTTGAGGAATTGATGATGCTCATGCGCTCCACGGAGATTCGGGACGCCGGCGGCGCGCCACGGCAGCTCCGGACCAGCGAGTCCGTACCAGCGAGTCCATTTGCGGACCGCTGACCCACAACATAACATTATGACCGTACTTTAACGAATCGGAGCAGCCTCTTCCGCCTGCGGACGAGACAAGGAGACGACGATGAGGGCCTTCACGGTGGAGCGCTACGGCAGCAAGGACGGGGTGCGTGTCGGCGACGTGCCGGAACCGGACGTGGGAGCGGACGACGTGCTGGTCCGGATCGTGGCCGCGAGCGTCAACCCGCTCGACCGCATGATCCGGGACGGCGAGATGAAGACGATCCTGCCGTACAAGGTCCCGTTCGTCCTGGGCAACGACCTGGCCGGAGTGGTGGTCGAGGTGGGCACTGCCGTCACGCGGTTCGCGGTGGGCGACGAGGTCTTCGCGCGGCCCGACAAGAAGCGGATCGGCACGTTCGCCGAACGCATCGCGGTGCACCAGGACGACGTGGCGGTCAAGCCCACCACGCTGACCATGGAGGAGGCGGCGTCCCTTCCCCTGGTCGCCCTGACCTCATGGCAGGCGCTGGTCGAGCGGGCGCACATTCAGCCGGGCCAGAAGGTCCTCATCCACGCGGGCTCCGGCGGCCTCGGCACCATCGCCGTCCAGCTGGCCAAGCAGTTGGGCGCGTACGTGGCCACCACCACGAGCACGGCCAACGTCGACCTGGTGAAGCGGCTGGGCGCGGACGTCGTCGTCGACTACAAGAAGCAGGCGTTCGAGACGGTGCTGCGCGACTACGACGTCGTCCTCGACTCGCTCGGCGGCGAGACCCTCAAGAAGTCCCTGGACGTACTCAGGCCCGGCGGAAAGGTCATCAGCGTCGCGGGCCCTCCGGACGCAGCTTTCGGCAGAGAGCTGGGAGCGAACCCGGTCATCCGGCTGGTGATGTCCGCACTGAGTCTCCGGACCCGACGAGCCGCCCGGCGCCGCGGCGTGACGTACTCGTTCCTGTTCATGAGGGCCAGCGGCGACCAACTGCGCGAACTCACCCCTCTCATCGAGGCGGGCAGGATCCGCCCCGTCGTCGACACCGTGTTCCCGTTCGAATCGGCCCGAGAAGCACTGGAGTACGTCGAAGCCGGGCGCGCGAAGGCCGGCAAGGTCGTCGTCAGGATGACGTGAGGGAAGGGACATGGACACACCGCGGGAGCGACACCGCCGGGCGAAGGCCACTGGGCTATTGGCTATTGGCCGTGGGCCGTGGGCCGTGGGCACCACCCGGTCTCGTGGTGATGCCCACAGCGTCATGCCCTGCCTCGTGACTCAGGACGACGGCACGGGCTTCGTGGCGAAGTACGGCTTGCAGATGCCGTCGACCCAGTCGGTGGCGATCTCCAACAGGCTGTTGCCGTCCGCCGACGGGAGCAGGGCCGAGCTGTAGTTGGGGCAGTAGTCGACGACCGTCGAGTCGACGGTGACGGGCGCGGGGATCTCCCGCCAAGTTCCGCTGCCGCCCGCACTGTTGACCCAGACGGTCCTTCCGCTGCCGGCGGCCCGGGTGCCGTCCTTGTTGTAGAGGACCTGGCCGATGAGGAAGAGCCGGCCCAGCGGATTGCCCGCCTCGGGTGCCCAGGCGACGGTCGGGGCGTGCTTGAAGTACTTGCCGTCGGCCGTCTCGGGCCGGTAGCCGAGGAACGGACCGCTCGTCCAGTCCCAGCCGTCGGCCGAGGTCCGGTAGTGCACGACGCACTGGTACTGCCCGGGGGCGGCGCAGATCTCGTACGACATGAAGTAGGTGCCGTTGCCGAGCTTGCGGACGACTGCCATGCCCGGGCGATCGGTGGCGAGCGGGCTGATGACGGTGGCGCGATGTCCGGTCCAGGTCACGCCGTTCGAGGTGCGGGCGGCCATGAGCTTCTGGCTGTGCGCGGAGTCGGTCTCGTCCGAGTAGTGGGCGACCAGTCGGCCGGTGGCGTCGACGGAGAACTCGGGCTCCCACAGGCCTCCGGTGCTGCCCGCGGTCGCGATGGTGGACAGGTAACTCCAGGTGCGTCCCACGTCGTTGCTCTTGAAGACGCGCAGGGCCATGCGCCGGTTCGTCTCGTCCTGGCCGACCGAGGCCGACCACAGCAGCGTGCCGGCGGGCAACTCACCGACCCTCTGCGGGAGTTCGAAGAGAGTGGAGCAGCAGAGTCCCTGCCCGCCGGCCGCCTCCGGATCGGTGACGGTGCCGACCTGACGGAAGGACGCGCCGGAGTCGGTGCTCTCGTAGATGGCACCGAGGCCGTTGTTTCCGGAGAAGGTGACCACCGACGACAGAACGCGGCCGTTGGCGCCCGCGTTGTGCGCGACGCGGACGGCCCGGGGGTACAGGCCGGTGTCGTTGCGCAGTGCGGTGCCGGTCGCGGCGTCCGCGGTTCCGGACTGGGCGGTGAGCAGAGCGGCCAGGAGGGCGATCAACCCGGCGACAAGGGCAGCCAGTTGGAGCGGATGAAGCAGCGTACGGGGTCTTGCCGACATCAGATTCTCCCATCGGGGTGCGGGCTGGATCTGTTCGGACGGTGCCGTCGGGCGGGACGTCACCGGGCAGGGGCCAGGCGGATGACGTTCCAGGACACCGGGGCCAGTTCCGCCTCCAGTGCCCCGTCGGAGGTGACCTGGGCTCCGCCCCCACCGCGCGGCGTCACGCGCTCCGGCTCGGCCTCGGTGTTGACGGCGTCCGGGTCCTGGTCGGCGAGTACGAGGTGCTCCAGCACCCGGTATCCCGACAGTGCGCCGCGCAACTCGGCCCGCAGGCGCAGGGGTTGCTCCTGGCCGCGGTTGACGGCGAGGACCGTGAGCGCGCCGCTCTCCTCCTCGTACGTCACCACCGTGTCGAGCGCCGATACGTCCCCGTGCCGCGCCGTGTCGATGCGGGACCCGGTGACGTCGGTGCGCAGCACCTTCCCGGTGGCGAACCGGGCCGCCTGGGCGAACGGGTGGAAGGTGGTCTGCCGCCAGCTCGCGCCGCCCGGTTCGCTGCGGATCGGGGCGATGACGTTGACCAGTTGGGCGAGACACGCGATGGCAACCCGGTCGGCGTTGCGGAGGAGCGTGATGAGCAGCGAGCCGACGACGACGGCGTCGGTCACGCTGTAGGTGTCCTCGATCAGGCGGGGTGTCTCGGCGGTCTCCAGGTTGCGTTCCCCGACGAAGCGGGCGGCGTACCAGACGTTCCACTCGTCGAACGAGAGCCTGATGTGCTTCTTGGCGCGGCGCGCGGCCCGCACATGGTCGGCGGTGGCGACCACATCGCGTATGTACTGGTCCATGTGCGCCCCGGACGCCAGGAAGCTGGCACGGTCGCCGTCGAACTCCTCGTAGTAGGCGTGCAGGGAGAGGTAGTCGACCTCGTCGTACGTCTGCTCCAGGACCTCGCGCTCCCAGGTGCCGAAGGTCGGCATGGCCGCGTTGGAGCTGCCGCAGGCGACCAGTTCGATGGACGGGTCGACCTGGCGCATCGCCTTGCCCGTCTCGGCCGCGAGCCGTCCGTACTCGGTGGCCGTCTTGTGGCCGGTCTGCCAGGGGCCGTCCATCTCGTTGCCGAGGCACCACAGTTTGACGTCGTGGGGTTCGGGGACGCCGTGCTTGATCCGCAGATCGGACCAGGCGGTGCCGCCGGGCTGGTTGCAGTACTCCACCAGGGCGCGGGCCGCGTCGATGCCGCGGGTGCCGAGGTTGACCGCCATCATCGGGTCGAGACCGAGCTGCCGGGCCCAGGTGAGGAACTCGTTGGTGCCCACCTGGTTGGTCTCGATGGAGCGCCAGGCCAGGTCGAGCCGGCGCGGCCGCTCGGAGGTGGGACCGACCCCGTCCTCCCAATGGTATCCGGAGACGAAGTTGCCTCCGGGGTAGCGGACCAGGCCGGTGCCGAGTTCTCGTACGAGGTCCGCGACGTCGGTCCGGAATCCGGCGGCGTCCGCCGAGGGATGCTCCGGCTCGTGGATGCCGGTGTAGACGCAGCGCCCCATGTGCTCGACGAACGTTCCGTACAGGCGCGGGTCCACCTCCCCGATGGTGAACTCGGGGTCGACGGTGAACCGTGCGGTGTGCGGCATGCTGGAGCCTTTCTCGGTATGGCGAAGGGTGTGAACTGGCAATCGGGGATGGTTACTTGAGGCCGGTTCCGGCGATGCCCTCGACGATGCGGCGCTGGAACAGCAGGAACACGGCGAGGAGCGGGATGGCGCCGAGTACGGCGGAGGCCATCAACTGGGCGTAGGGCACGCCGAAGACGTCCTGGACCGAGGTCAGTCCGACCGGAAGAGTCATCATTTCCGGGTCGGTGACGACCAGGAGGGGCCACAGGAAGTTGTTCCAGACCCCGACGAACACGAAGATCGTGACCGCGGAGATCACCGGACGCGAGATGGGCATGACGATCTGCCGGTACGTACGCAGCCAGCCCGCGCCGTCCGCGCGTGCCGCGTCGATCAGCTCCCTGGGGATGCCGTCGAAGAACTGGTTGAACACGAACACGGCGACGACGTTGGGGACTTGGGGCAGCACCACTCCCCAGTAGGTGTTGAGCAGGCCCACCGACTGGAGCGCCAGGAACTGAGGAATCATGAGGATCTGCCCCGGAATCATGATCCCGGCCAGAAGCACCACGAACGCGGCGCGGCGCGTCCTGAAGCGGGTCTGGGAGAGGGCGAAGGCGGCGAGCGACGCGGCGACCACCGTGAGCGCGGTGGTGAGGATCGACGTGATGAAGCTGTTCGCGTACCAGTAGGGCAGCTTCCCCGCGTCGAAGATGTCCCCGTACGCCGCGAGGGTGGGGTTGGCCGTGAACCAGTTGGTCGGGTCGGTGACGACTTCCTGCGCGGGCCGTATGGAAGTGGCGAGCGCCCAGGCCAGGGGCACCAGCCACAGCAGCGCGAAGGCGATGAGGGCGCCGAGGGCCACCCGGTTGAACAGGCGCTCGGCGTCATACCTGCGAGGGGGCCCGGCAGTGGTCTTCTCCTGCTCGGTCACGGGCGGTGTGGCGATGGCGGTCATGATCAGCGCTCCTTCTCGGCGTGGCGGACGAGTGCGAACCAGACGAGCGAGACCAGCAGGATCACCACGAAGAGCAGCAGCGAGACGGTCGACGCGTAGCCGACGCGGCCCTCGACGAAGCCCGTGTCGTAGATGAGTTGGAGGGAGGGGCGGGTGCTCCCGTCGGGGCCGCCCATGGTCAGCATGTAGATCTGGTCGAAGACCTTCAGGGAGGCGACCGCCTGGAGGACCGTCACCAGGGTCGTGGTGCGGCCGAGCATCGGCACGATCACATGGCGGATGCGCTGCCAGGGCCCGGCCCCGTCGATGGCCGCGGCCTCGTGCACGGAACGCGGGATGTCCTGCAGACCGGCCAGGTACAGGACGAAGTTGAAGCCGATCGTCCACCACACGGTGGCGGCGGCGATGGAGATCATCGCCCAGTCCGGATCACCCAGCCAGGACGGCGGGGTGTCCACGCCGATCCACTTCGCGGCCTGCTGGGCGAGGCCGACCTGATCGGCGTAGATGAAGGTGAAGATCAGCGAGATGACCGCCGAGGGCAGCACGAACGGCGCGAAGAAGGCGAAGCGGAAGAACCAGCGTCCGTGTACGAAGCGGTCGGCGAGAATCGCGAGCACCAGGCTGAGCAGCACGAGCGGAACAGTGGTCAGCACGGTGAACCACAACGTGTTCTTGAGCGTGCGCCAGAACTCGTCGTCGCCCAGCACGGCCGTGTAGTTGGACAGCCCGGCGAAGTCGCCGAGGCCCTTCTTGAGCAGGCTGGCGTCGAAGAAGCCGGCGATGACCGTATAGATCAGCGGCCCCACCAGAAAGACCAGGTAGAACAGGGCGAAGGGCAACAGCATCCCCGGACCGGCCCAGCGGTCACCTCTGCCGGGGGCCTTGGTCGGTGCGGTTGTCGTGGCCATGGGACGGCCCTTTCAGTCAGGACATGCGGAATCTCAGACGTGCGGGGCCCGATGCGGGCCGTGACAGCGGCAGTCGGCGGCCGGGCAGGGCGGCCTACAGCGGTGCGGAGTACAGGGATGCGGCTTACAGGGGTGCGGGGCGGCTTGCGAGTTCGCGCAGTTCGCGGCGCATGCGTGCGGCTCCGGCCGTGGGGCTGGTGGCGCCGGTGAACACGGACGTGACGGCGTTGCCGACGACGACCTGCAGCGTGCTGCCCGCGCCGCTGTACCAGGCGGCCGGGTCGTAGGCCGCGCCATCGGCGGCAGCGGCGTAGTGGGACTGGGGTGCGAGGTCCCGGTAGCCGGGTGACTGCTGGGTGGGCAGCCACGCGGGGACGTGTCCGCCCTCCGCCCACAGCTTGCTGGAGTTGAGCAGGGCGGCGACGAACCCCAGGGAGAGGTCCAGGCGTTGTGCCGCGGCGGAGGGGGCCTTGGGCAGGACCAGGGAGTGCGAGTCGGCGGCGCAGGCGTAGGGCGCGTCGTGGAAGACCCTTGGCAGCGGCCGTACGTCGAACTTCACCTTGGCGCCCTGGACCGTGAGGACCTGCCAGACGCCGTCCATCAGGAAGCCGGCCTTGCCGGTGGTGAGCATCGTGATGGCGCCCGGGCTGTCGGTGCTCGTGGGGACGACCTTCTCCTGGGTGAGGCGGCGGATGTACGCAAGGGCCTCGGCCGCGGCCGCCGTGTCGATGACGACCTTCCTGCCCTGGTCGGCGACGAGGTCGCCGCCGCCCATCTGCCGGTAGAACGACCAGAAGAGCCGGAACTGCGTCGAGGCGTCCTTCACCGAGGCGACCGAGCCGCCCCAGGCCCCGGTCACCTCCTTCGCGGCGCGCAGGGCGTCGATGAACGCGTCGGGCCCGTCCACGTCCGTCAACCGGCCCTGTCCGTCGAGCAGTCCGGCCTTCTCGGCGATGTCGGTCCGGAAGTAGAGCACGAAGGGGTGGGTGTCGAGCGGGACGGCGTACAGCTTCCCGTCCACCTGGGACTTCTTCCATGGGCGCGGGTCGAACTTGTCCTCGGTGAGCCCGTGTCGGGCGAGATCGGACGTCCGCAGTTCGGTGAGGAGTCCCGCCTCGGCGAGCGTGGGCACCTTCGACAGATGAGTGACGGCGACCTGCGGGGGCCGCTCGCCGAGCGTCGCCAGGGTGAGCTTGGTGTAGTACGGGCTGCCCCAGACGAAGGTCGCCGACTTCAGGTCCGTGGCCCGGTGCCGGGCCCGGTAGACGTCCTCCATGGCCAGCAGCCGCTCGCCGTCACCACCGGTGAAGGGATTCCAGAAGTTCAGCCGGGTCGGCGCGGGCGACCCTCCGGTGAACCCCTGCGCGAACGTGCTGCCGCAGCCGCCGAGGGCGACGGACGAGGCCGCGACGGCGCCGAGCGACAGGGTGCCGCGCAGAAGTGCGCGCCGGGACGGTGGGGGTGGAGGCGGGGTGGCGTGCGGTGTGCGGTCCCGCATGGGCAGGCGTCCTTCCACGGCAGGGAGACCCAACGAGTACAACGTTGGAATGGATGACAGGTTCGAACGGCTCGATCGATGCACGGAGGCGGTTCCAACGTTGTATCCCTGCGGAAATTCGACGTCAACACCTGTGCGGAAACTGGTTGCTCGTCAGGGAGCGGGCTCCCAATCGGGATATATCACCCATGCGGGACGGGAATCTCATACGTAGGACGCGAGCCTCTTACAACGTTGCAACATGGATTACGCTGGTCGGCACACCGGCATCGGCTCTCGTAGTGCGTCGACGACGAGGGCGGCCGGAGGAATGCCGGGGAGGGAGGGCGAGCGTCATGGCAGGTGCACGCCTCAAGGACGTCGCGGAACGCGCGGGCGTGTCGATCAAGACTGTGTCGAACGTCGTCCGGGGCGAGATCCGTGTCGCGGAGCAGACCCGGCAGCGGGTACTGCGCGCGATCGCCGAGCTCGACTACCAGCCCAACGCGTCCGCACGCCACTTGCGCACCGGCCGCAGCGGCATCATCGCGCTGGCCGTCCCCGAGCTGGTCGCGCCGTACTTCGCGGAGCTGGCCGCGGAGGTCATCGCGGCCGCCAAGAAGCGCGGCTGCACCGTGCTCATCGAGGACACCGGCGGGGATCCCGCGGAGGAACTGCGTATCGCCTGCGGCCTGAGCGACCCGCTCATCGACGGTGTGCTGCTCAGCCCCCTCAGCCTCGACGAGGCGATGCTCGCCACTCGCGAGCGCCGCGTGCCCCTCGTACTCCTGGGAGAGCAGTCGTACAGGATCCCGGCGGACCATGTACTGATCGACAACTCCGCGGCGGCACAGGAGGCGACCGAGCACCTGCTCCGGCTCGGCCGCCGGCGCATCGGAGTCATCGGCCAGCCGTCGGACCGGGCCCATGCGACGACGGTGCAGCGCATGCACGGCTTTCTGACCGCGCTGCACGCCGCGGGTGTGCCGCACGACCCCAGGCTGGCCCCGGACACCGTGGCGTTCACCCGCGCCGACGGCGCCTCCGCCATGCGGGTCCTGCTCGGTCTGGACGAGCCACCGGACGCGGTCTTCTGCTTCAGCGACCTGCTCGCCTCCGGCGCGGTGCGCGCGGCGCACGAGCACGGCCTGCGGGTGCCGCGCGACCTGGCGGTCGTGGGCTTCGACGACATCCAGGAGACCGGCTACAGCGTGCCGTCACTGACCACCGTGTCGCCCAACAAGCGAGAGATCGCCGAACTGGCGGTGGACGCGGTGCTGCAGAGAATCACCGCCGACGCGGAGGCCCCCCACACGAGACTCACCGCGGGGCATTCGCTGGTGGTACGGGAGAGCACGCAGCCGGATTCGCCGCCGGGGTGACGGACGGCTGCACGCGAGGCCCCGCCCATCGTCTCCCGCCCCGGTCCCCCGGATCGTCCCTGCTCCGGAGCGGCGTCAGCGATTCCCGTCCGCCGCCGCGGACCACCCGACGAGGGCGCCGCGCAGTGCCGCCACCAGGCGGGTGGCGGCCTCGTCCTCCGTGTGCCCGCTCTTGATGAGGTCGAGGATGTCGCGGGGGTCGAACAGGAGGTTCCACAGGAACAGGGCCTCGTCGCCCAGGTCGCCGAGGCCGAGTTCCTCGGTGGTCTGCCGCAGCGGTTCGGCGAGTGCCTCGGCCTGCGGGGCGAGATAACCGGTGCCCTCGCGCAGCCGCTCCAGGTATCCGCGGTGCGAACGCATCTGCGCCATCGCCCCGCCGTGTTCGAGGACGAGCGACACCCAGCAGCGGGACACCGCCTCCAGCCTCTCCATGCCCCGGGTGGTCTGCCGGGCGCTGAAGTCGCGCAGTTCGGAGCCGACTTGGGCGCGGAACGCGTGCAGGATCTCCTCGACGGAGGAGAAGTGCCGGTACGCCGTGGCGGTCGACACCTCGGCCTGCTTGGCGATCTCGGCCAGGCTCACGGGCGTCGGCGAGTTCTCGAACAGCAGCGCGGTTCGACGTGTTCGGCGCCGTCGGCGCGGTCGTCGACGGCTACGTCCGTGACGGCGCGATCATCGAGAAGCTCGGCGTGCCCGTCTTCGCACGCGGGCTGACACCCGCCGGCCCCTTCAAGAACGGACCGGGCACGATCGGCGAACCCGTCGCTCTCGGCGGCGTCGTGGCGAACCCGGGCGACATCGTCGTGGCCGACGACGACGGCGTCATCGTCATCCCGCCCCATCGCGCCGACGAGGCGCTGACGGCGGTCGAGGCGATCGTCGCCCGCGAGGCCGACCTCGACACCGAGGTCGCGGAACTGCGGAGCCGAATCGCCTGATGGGAACCGAGGAACGAGCCCCCCCCCGCAGGCTCCGCGTCGCGGTCGCCGCGCCACTGTCGGAGGACAACCGCGCGCGGATCCTCGCGCTGGAACCGCGCATCAACCTCGTCGTCGACCAGGCCCTGCTCCCGCCGATGCGGTGGCCCGCCGACTTCGCCGGTGACCCGTCCTGGCACCGCACGCCGGCACAGCAACAGGCCTACGAGGAGTCCCTCGACTCGGCCGACGCGCTCTACGGCATCCCCGACGTGGACCCGGCCGCCCTGGCCCGAACCGTCCGCGCCAACCGGGGGCTGCGCTGGGTGCACACGATGGCCGCGGGCGGCGGCAGCCAGGTGAAGGCCGCGCGGCTCACCGCCGACGAACTCGGGCGGGTCCTCTTCACCACCTCCGCCGGAGTGCACGGGCAGCCGCTCGCGGAGTTCGCCGTCTTCGGCGTACTCGCCGGAGCCAAGGGTCTCCCCCGTCTGCTTCGCGGGCAACGCGATCACGAGTGGGGCGGCCGCTGGATGATGGGACAGGTCAGCGAGCAGACGATCCTGCTGCTCGGCCTCGGCGGCATCGGCCGGGTCGTCGCCCAGAAGCTGCACGCACTGGGTGCCAGGGTCATCGGAACGAGCAGGAGCGGCACCGGCGTTCCCGGGGTCCACGAGGTCGTACCCCTGAACCGGATCGCCGAGATCGCACCGACGGTGGACGCCGTCGTGAACACGCTCCCCGGCACCGCGGCGACCGAGCACCTGCTCGACAAGCGGTTCTTCGACGCCCTCCGGCCCGGCGCGACCCTCGTGAACGTCGGCCGCGGAAGCGTCGTGGACGAGACCGCCCTGATCGAAGCCCGCGACTCCGGCCGGGTCGGCTTCGCCACACTGGACGTCTTCGAGACGGAACCCCTCCCGTCCCACAGCCCCCCTCTGGAACCACGACCACGTACTGGTGAGCCCCCACACCGCCGCCCTCAGCCCCGCCGAGGACCGCCTCATCGCCGAACTCTTCGCCACCAACGCCACCCGCCTCCTCGACGGAGAGGGCCTGCTCAACCGCGTGGACACGGTCGAGTTGTACTGACGACCGGGCGAACGAACAGACACACGGCCCGGGAGAAAGCGGCGAACCACGGGTCCTGACCGGCAACCGAGGGTCGGCCCTCCCCCGTGTCAACGCGTGTTCCAGTCATGCTCTGTCGTCTCGCGTTGCGCGTGATGCCCAATTTGTGATCGTTTGAAAGTTACCTCAGGGTATGGCGTGACTTCTTACAGGGGTGGGATTAGAACCCGTTTCACTCTATGGAGAGTGAGGAGCCGCGCATGAACGACGATTCCCCACGTGGGACGCGCCTCAGAGACGTATCTCGTCGGAGATTCATCACTGGAACTGGTTCTCTTCTTGGGTCGGCGGCACTCGCCGGCCAGGTACTGCCGGCGCACGCCGCCACGACAGCCGCAGCCGCCGTCATCGAGCCGGGGGCGCATGTGCCCGCCCTCGTGATCGGCACCGGATACGGCGGTTCCGTGGCCGCTCTGCGCCTGGCCCAGGCGGGTGTCGACGTCCACATGGTCGAGATGGGCATGGCCTGGGACACCCCCGGGTCGGACGGCAAGATCTTCGCCAACACGACGAGCCCCGACTACCGCTCCTACTGGCTGCGCACCAGGACGAAGCAGCCGCTCAGCAACTTCCTCGGCTTCCCCATCGACAAGGACGTCCCTCGCTACACCGGGATCCTGGACGCCGAGGAGATGGGCGGCATCATCGTCTACCAGGGCCGCGGCGTGGGCGGCGGCTCACTGGTGAACGGAGGGATGGCGGTCACTCCGAGGCGGGAGAACTTCGGCGCCGTCCTGCCGTCGGTCAACGCGGACGAGATGTACTCCGTCTACTACCCGCGTGCCAACTCCGGCCTCGGCGTCGGCACGGTCGACCTGACCTGGTTCGAGACCGCGGACTGCTACCAGTACGCCCGGGTCGGCCGTAAGCACGCCCAGCGTTCGGGCTTCCCCTTCGTCTTCGTGCCCGACGTGTACGACTGGGACTACATGGAACAGGAGGCCGCCGGGACCGTACCGAAGTCCGCACTCGCGGGTGAGATCCTCTATGGCAACAACTACGGCAAGAAGTCCCTGCAGAAGACCTATCTCGCCAGGGCCACAACGACCGGCCGGGTCTCCATCTCACCGCTGCACAAGGTCACTTCGGTCGCTCCGGCGACGGGCGGCCGCTACACGGTCGTCATCGACCGGCTCGACACCGGCGGCAACACCACGGCCACCAAGACCGTCACCGCGGACCGGGTGTTCTTCGCGGCCGGCAGCGTCGGCACCAGCAAGCTGCTGGTCCAGCTCAAGGCCACGGGCGCGCTGCCGGGCCTCAACAGCGAGGTGGGCAAGGGCTGGGGCGACAACGGCAACGTGATGTGCGGCCGCGCCAACCACCTGTGGGACCCCACCGGTGCCGTGCAGTCGTCCATCCCGTGCTCCGGCATCGACAACTGGGCCGCGGGCGGCGCGTTCGCCGAGGTGGCGCCGCTGCCCACCGGCATCGAGACCTTCGCCTCGTTCTATCTGTCGATCACCAAGAACCCCAACCGCGCCCAGTTCTCGTGGAACGCGTCGGCGGGCAAGGCCGAGCTCAACTGGCAGACCGCCTGGAAGCAGCCGTCCATCGACATGGCCAAGACGATCTTCGACAAGATCAACGCCAAGGAGGGGACGATCTACCGCACCGACCTCTTCGGCGCCTACAAGATCTGGGGCGACCACCTCACGTACCACCCCCTGGGTGGCGCGGTGCTCAACAAGGCGACCGACAACTACGGCCGCCTGCACGGACATCCGGGTCTGTACGTCATCGACGGCGCGCTGATCCCGGGCAACACCAGCGTCAATCCGTTCGTCACCATCACGGCGCTCGCCGAACGGAACATCGAAAAGATCATCGCGGCGGACCTGTAGCGACGACCCGAGCGCGTGCACGTGCACGGCCGGGAGACGAGGGGGTCGAGGTCGGGGCCACCCGGACCTGCCGGGCAGCCCCGAACCGGCTCAGTGCCCCGGCAGTACGCACATGGCGTCGAGTCCCAGGACACGGTTGAGCCGTCCGAAGGCGAGCCAGGAGCCCAGGCTCATGGTCAGTTCGACGATCTCGGTCTGGCTGTAGTGCGTGGTCATCCGGTCCCAGAACTCCTCGTCGAGGCCGTGGTGGTCCAGGGCGTAGCGGTCGGCGTATTCGGCGGCCAGTCGGGTGCGGTCGTCGAACGCGTCGGTCGTGCGCCAGTGCTCGACGGCATCGGGGAAGTCGTCCTCGACCTTGTGGCCGTCCCGCTCGGTCCGCCAGTCGAGACAGAAGAGGCAGCCGTTGATCTGCGCGATCCGAAGCCGTGCCGCCTCGAACTCGCGTAGTCCCAGGGTCGTATGGGCGTAGACGGCCAGTGAGAAGTTCGCGGCGGCAGGTCCGATGCCGGGGACCATGTCGCCCCACACGTACTCGATCGGGTTCTTGCCCTCGGGGATGTCGACGTTCATCCGGACTCCTTCGTCCACGTTCCCGGCCTCGGCCGGCGATGTCACTTGGTTCCGAGTGCTCCGAGCGGTGCGGGTGCTCCGAGCCGTGTGGGCACGCCGAGTCTGCCGACCGCCGGGCGCAGCGGAACGTCGAGGGCGTCGTAGAGTCCGGGTTCCGCGTCGACGAGCCAGTCGATGGCTCCGACGAGACGCCCGACGGCGGTGGCGTTGCCGCCGGCGGACCGGTTGTCGCCCTCGTCGGTGGCCTCGACGGTGATCTCGATGCGCGGACGGCCCTCGATGATCACGCGGTGCGCTCCGTCGCCGTTGGGCGGTGACGGCCAGTCCGGGGCGCAGCTCGGGTGGATGCGGGTGATGTGCTCGATGACCAGGCGGGGTTCGCCCTTCACGATGCCCTGCACCTCGAAGCGGACGGCGCCCTGGGTGCCGGCCTCGAAGTCGCCCATGGTCCGGGTGCTCACCGTGGTGTCGAGCGCGCGTCGCTCCAAGGTCTCGTGGATCTCGTCGAGTTCGACGCCGAGGGCCCTGGCCATCAGCCGTATCTGCCCGCCCCACACCATGGTCGGTATCGACGGCGCGAGCATCAGCGGCTGGTAGTCCATGGGGTGACCCATGCCGATCAGATGCCGGACGGACTCCTCCTGCTCGTACGTCGAGTAGTCGAAGATCTCCTGGCAGCGGACGGCGTCGACGACCGTGCCGAGTCCGCTCATCAGCAGGGGCAGTACGTCATTGCCCCAGCCCGGGTCGACACCGGAGACGAACAGCGACCCGCCACCGTCCGCGATCGCCGCGAGCACGGGGTCGCGGAACTCGGGCGGGGCGTTGCGCTGGTCGTAGAGCGGATACAACGACGGAGTGACGACCACCGCGCCCGCCCGGATCGCCGAGCCGATGTCGGCCAGTGCCTCGTCGGGCCGGATGTCACCCGACGCCGCGTACACCACCGCACCCGACCCCGCTGCCAGCACCGCGGCGACATCGTCCGTCGCCGCGACACCCAGAACCCGGTCCAGACCGGCGAGTTCACCCGCGTCACGGCCGACCTTCCCGGGACTGTGGACCAGTACCGCCGTGAGATCGAGCGCCGGATGCGCGTCGACCGCGCGGATCGCCGCACGGCCGACATTTCCGGTTCCCCAGACCACCGTGGAAATCATGCACGGAGCGTAACCTGACGAGTCGTCAGTTTCTATACCCTTGCGCCGCCCTCCCGCAGCGGGCTCCGACGGGCCACGGGGCACCTCAATCGCGCGCACGCGGGTGCGCTTCGATGCCGGGCATGGCAGCGCACACGGGCGCACCTCGACGCCGGGCGCTACAACCCTGAGGGCTTGACGAGACGGACCGTATCGTCTAGATTTTCATTCATCGGCTGGCATCCAGTGCTCCAACCACCGGCCGCACGACCCTGTTCACCGAGCAAAGGACCGCACTTGCACTGTGCTTCCGTCGACACCACCGTCACCGCTTCTCCTCTCACCGCGACTCTCGCCACGTCCCAGATCGCGCTCGCCGAGGTGACCAAGCGCTACGGCGACCGCATGGTGCTGGACCGGGTGTCCCTCACTGTCCGGCCGGGCGAAAGGGTCGGGATCGTCGGGGACAACGGCTCCGGGAAGTCCACGCTCCTGCGGCTGCTGGCAGGACAGGAACCGGTCGACAACGGCAGCCTGACCGTCGTCGCACCGGGCGGGATCGGCCACCTCCGCCAGACCCTCGATCTGCCCGCCTCCGCGCGCGTGGGCGATGCCGTGGATCACGTACTGGGTGAACTACGCGCCCTGGAGCGCCGTATTCGTGTCGCCGAGGCGGCACTGGGCGCGGCCGGCACCGCCGAGTTCGAGCACTACGCGGCGCTGGTGGCCGAGTTCGACGCGCGGGGCGGGCACGGAGCTGATCGCCGGGTCGAGGTGAGCCTGCGACGACTCGGCGAGCACGCGCCGCTGGACCGGGAGCGTGCGCTGAGCACCCTCTCCGGAGGGCAGCGCTCCCGGCTCGCGCTGGCCGCGACCCTGGCCCTGGCCCCCGAACTGCTGCTGCTCGACGAGCCGACCAACGATCTGGACGACGAAGCCGTGGCCTGGCTCGAAGGGCATCTGCACCGTCATCGGGGCACGGTCGTCGTGGCCACGCACGACCGGGCGTTCCTGGAACGCGTCACCGACACCATCCTGGAAGTGGACCCCGATCGGCGCACGGTACGGCGCTACGGCAACGGATATGCCGGCTTTCTCGCCGCCAAGGCGGCGGCCCGGGCCCGGTGGGCGTGGGATCACGAGCAGTGGCGCAACGAGGTCGCCCGACAGGAACACCTCGCCGACTCCGGCATCGGCATGCTGGCCGAGATCCCCCGCAAGTCGCCGCGGGCGTTCAGCGGCGCCGGCGCCTTCCGGGCACGCTCACGGACACACGGCTCCCAGAGCCGCATCCGCAACGCACGCGAGCGGTTGCAACGGCTGATCGAGCACCCCGTGCCGCCACCTCCGCAGCCACTGCGGTTCACCGGCCGCGTCGAAGGCACGCCGCCGACACCGACACCGACACCGACACCGACACCGACTGCCGAGGATCCACCAACGGCAGTGCACCTGGAAGGTGTCCTGGCCGAAAGGCGGTTGTACGTTCCGTCCCTGAAACTCGCCCCGGGTGACCGGCTCCTCGTCACCGGCCCCAACGGCGCCGGCAAAACCACCCTGCTCCAGTTGCTGGCAGGTGAACTGACGCCCGACGCCGGTATCGTGCGCCGACCGCGCCGGATCGGATTCCTGCGTCAGCAGAGCGCGCCCGACGACGCCTTCGACACCCGAACGCTGCTCGCGGCATTCGCAGCCGGCAGAGCGGGGCACCCCGACGAGCACGCCGAGGCACTCCTCGCGCTCGGCCTGTTCCACGCCGCCGACCTCGCAGTTCCCGTACGGAACCTGTCCGTCGGGCAGCGCCGCAAGCTCGAACTGGCCCGGCTCGTGACGGCCGGCCCACTCGATCTGCTCCTGCTCGACGAGCCGACGAACCACCTGGCCCCCACCCTCGTGGAAGAGATCGAGGCAGCCCTGGCCCGCTACACCGGCACGCTGGTCGTGGTGACGCACGACCGACTCCTGCGCGAACGCTTCCACGGGCCCCGCCTCGAACTACCCCTGCCCGCCGAGTAGACGCCGCGTTGGACCGCCGCGATGTCACGCCAGGACTGACGTCCAAGAACCGCCTGTCCCGGGAGTGGTTCAGTCGGCGGCGTCTCGCAGCAGATTCCTCAGTTTCAATGCCGCCGGGATGGGGTCGGCGGGCAGTGCAACCTGCACGGTCCGGCGCAGGGCCGGGTCGGTGAGGCGGCGCAGGACGAGTCCGTCGGGGACCGCCCGGGCGGCCAGCGAAGGGACCAGCGCCACTCCCAGCCCGGCTGCCGCGTAGCCGAACTTCCCGGTCCACTCCGCGATCCGGACGATCTTCCTTGGGGTGAAGCCCGCCCGCGCGCAGGCGTCGGCGAGCATGGTGGGGCGATCTCCGTACGCGCTGTGCAGCCATGCCTCGTCGCGCAGTTCACACAGGTCGACCGTCGCCGCTCCGGCCAGGCGATGCCCGCGCGGCAGAGCGACGAACAGTTCGTCCTGGCACAGCACGGTCGTCGTGACCCCGTCAGCCGGCGGCAGACCTGACGGGTAGTCGCTGACGACGGCCAGGTCCAGCGCCCCGTCCGCGAGGCGCTCCATCAGCGTGTCGGTCCAGCCCTCGACCGCGACGACCTCGACATCCGGCCGGGCTTCCTGGAGAGCCCGCAGGGCGGTGGGCACCAGCGAGATGTTGGCGGTGGCGAACGCGCCCAGGTGCAGCAGCCCGCCGTGCCCCGCATGCAGCACGGCCAGCTCCCGCTCCGCCCGCGACAGCCGGTCGAGCACCTCCATGGCGTGCCGGTGCAGCGTTCGGCCGGCGGGATTGAGGCGTACGCCCCGGGGCAGTCGCTCGAACAGCAGGCCGCCTGCCTGCTGTTCGAGCGCGGCGATGCGTCGGGACACCGCGGACTGTGTGTAGTTGAGCCGGACCGCCGCCTTCGTGAACGATCCGGTCTCGGCCACGGCCACGAGCAGCCGCAGCGCGTCGATCTCGAACATGCCCGTCCCGTCTCCAGGATCCTCCCGCGGTCATCACCATCTTCCCCCAACACATTCCTCAGGCGCATGGGTCCCATGCAATCCAGTCGCTGGTGGCATGCATTGCCCCGCCCTAACGTCGTTCTCGCCGCGGCGCCCCGGGGAATCGGACTCCGCGGCCCAGCTGCCCAACGTCCGTCACGCCCATCCGAAGCAGAGGCCGATGACCACACCGACGTCACCGCCGTCACCGCCGTCCGAGGTCGCCGCTCTGGCCGCCCGTCATCAACTCGGGCTGCTCGAGAGCGCGTTCGCTCCCAAGCGCCTCGGTATACCGATGGTCGTCCTCTACATCAATGTGCTCGTCACTTTCTCGGCGTTCTTCCTGGTGCCCGGTCTGCTCTATTTCTGGTGGCTGCGCCGCTTCCCGAACTTCAGCAGGAAACAGGCGGCCAAGCGCCTCTATCTCTTCGAGCACGGATTGATCGTGCAACCGCAGTTCGGAGAAGGCATGACCGCCTTTCGCTGGGACTCCGTCAAGCTCCGCCAGGACATCACGCAGTTGTTCGTCAACGGTGCCCCCACCCCCACCAAATACGTCTACTCCGTGACCGCCACGGGCTTCGGCGGCGCGGAGATCACGGAGTTCTACGAGAAGCCCGAGACCTGGGGCCCCTGCATGCAGGATGCCGTGCTGCGCGCCCAGGGGCAGAAGTCTCTGGACGCGATCCTGGAGGGCGGGGCAGTCGACTTCGGCGCCCTCTCACTCTCCCGCACAGGCATGGCCGCCACCGGGAAGGGCCGTCTCCCCTGGAGCGAGATCCAGGAGATCCTCGTGAGAGGAGGCAGCGTCCACGTCATGAGGTCCGGCGCGTCCGGTCCGTGGTCCACCGTCCCGGTCAGCGGCATCGCGAACCTCCACCTCCTGCTGGCCATCGCCGGAAACCTCTGCCGGCGATAGCCCGCGAAGGCCGTTCGGACAGCCAGGTGCTACGCCCGGTGACCGCCGTAGTAGCCGCCGAGCTCATCGCGGTAGCCCGCGTCCCCGGCATGCTTGTCCTTGTCGAACTCGGGAGCGTTCTTGATCTGCTCCTTGGTCCGGTCGACGTAGATCCTCTCTTCGGCCGTGTCGATGCCGCTGACGAGGCCGGCGGGGATCAGTACGTGCTTGCCGAAGATCCACACCCCGGTGTCGACCACGAGGTGGGACGCCCCGACGTCGTCGGAGTGCTTGTCGACCTTGCCGATGCTCCCGTCCGTCGCCTCGACCTTGTAACCGATCAGGCTGCTGCCGGCGGTGTAGCCGGTGGTGGGCAGATAGCCCCACATGTCCGCACTCACGAAAACAACTCCTTCATCAATTGCTTGACGGCCGAATAAATTGTCCCGACCGATATTCTCTTGAATTCCTCTCGCCTCGGGTGCCCATCGCCCTCGACGGTAATCATCAGAAAACCGCGTGCCTCAAATCCAACCCGTTGTGCGAGGTTTTTCAGACAGCCCAGGACCCTGCCGGTCACATACTGGCGTCGTGAACGGGCACACGTGTCTCACCCGAACCAGCAGAAAGGACCCTGTGGTGAGTGAACACGGCGCCGCCCCACCGGCGGTCGACGCGTATCTGGAGATACTGCTGCGGCTGATCGACGCGCAGCCCGAGGCCAGCCTGACGATCTGTCTGACGACGCCCGGCGGGATCGTCGCGGGCAGCCTGGTCGGGTCCCGCACGTGGGCCGACCGTTGGGAGACCGCGGTGTCGGCGGCCACCGGAGCGCAGGACCGCGCCGACCACATGGCGCATCTGGCGCACACCGTCCGGTCCGCCTTGAAACAGACGGAGCCGGATACCGGCGACGGACTGCACTCGTTCATCCACCTGGTCGACGTCACGTTCCTGTCCGTGCCGGGGACCACGACGGCTCCCCTGTGGCGCGGACGGCTCGGGGATGTGTCCGGCTGGTCCCTGGGCGCGCCCGCCGACCGGCCGGCCTCATGAGAACGGCCGGCGATCGCATGGCACCTCAGCACCCCGCACACCGTGACGGCGACCGACCGGGCCGGTTCACGCGGCTGGCGGAACACGCCTCGAACTTCACCAGCTCCCCCGGCTTCTTCGGCGTGTGCCTCGTTCTGGTCGCGGGCGCGATCACCGCGCACGCGCTGAAGCTGCCGACGCAGTGGCTGCTGGTGGTGGGCGAGGCGATGTCCGCCGTGTCACTGCTGCTCCTGGCCCTTCTGAAGAACTCCGAACGGCGCGCCGAGCACGCCATCCAGCGCAAACTCGACGCCATCGCCGCCGCATTGCTGGAGATCCGGCGGGAGGAACCGGGAGCCGCGAGCGAGGAACTCCGCAAGGCCATCAACATGGAGAGGCAGACCTGACCGTCCCCGGTGCGGCCCGGCCGATCCCGCCCGTCGCCACCACAAATCCGCTCGCCCGCCCGGTCGCTGAGCCGTTACCGTGCCCGCGTGATGACCGCCGCTGACGTACTGTCCGTTCTCGCCCTGTTGCGTGCCGCGGATGTCGAGGTCTGGGTGGGCGGCGGGTGGGGCATCGACATTCTGGTCGGGGAGCAGACGCGTCGGCACCGCGACCTGGACCTGATGCACCGGGAGGACCAGGAGCAGGCCGTCGTGGCGGCTCTCGCGGAGGCCGGGTTCGTCGAGACGCTCGACTGGCGTCCCGTGCGGTTCGTGGTCACGGACCCGCGCGGTCGCGAGATCGATCTGCACCCGTTGGTCTTCGCGGCGGACGGGTCCGCGGTGCAGGCGTCCCCCGACCCGCGCCGCCCGTTCGTCTATCCCGCCCCGTGCTTCGTCAGCGGCGCGATCCGGGGAACCGCCGTCCCTTGTCTCTCGGCCGAGCAGCAGGTCTACTTCCATCAGGGGTACGAACCGGCCGACCACGACCTCCATGACATGGCTCAGCTCCGACGGGTCTTCGGCGTCACCACCCACTTCTGACCGGGCGTCACAGGGCGTCCTTCTGACCGGGCGTCACTGGACGTCGGGAAAGCCCTGCATGGCGCCGGCCACCTTCCGGTGCCTCATGTGCGCAGCCACACCGCCGTGTCGGAGGGCAGCCTTCCGTCGGTGTCCAGTGGACCGCTGGCGAGCAGGATCTCCGTGTGGTCCGGCAGGGCGGCCGGGGTGTCGGCCAGGTTCGCGACGCAGATCAGGTCCGGGGAGCGGCGGAAGGTGAGTACGCCGTCGCAGGAGGGCAGCCATTGCAGCGGGCCGTCGCCCAGGGCCGGGTCGGCGCGGCGCAGGCCCAGTGCGGCGCGGTAGAGGTTGAGCATGGAGTCGGGGTCGTCGGCCTGGCGGTCGGCCGCGTAGGCGGGCCAGCCGTCGGGCTGTGGCAGCCAGGGTGCTGTGCGTGAGCCGAAACCGGCGTACGGAGCGTCGGCCGTCCACGGCAGCGGGACACGGCAGCCGTCGCGGCCCGGGTCGGTGCCGCCGGAGCGGAAGTGCATCGGGTCCTGGATGCGGTCCCGGGGGATCTCCGCTTCGGGCAGGCCCAGTTCCTCGCCCTGGTAGAGGTATACGGAGCCGGGCAGAGCGAGGGTGAGCAGGGCGGCGGCACGCGCCCGGCGGGTGCCGAGCCGCAGGTCTGCCGGGGTACCGAAGGCCTTGGTGGCGAAGTCGAAACCGGTGTCCTGCCGCCCGTATCGGGTGACCGTGCGGGTCACGTCGTGATTGCACAGCACCCAGGTGGCCGGCGCACCGACCGGGGCGTGTTCGGCGAGGGTGTCGTCGATGGCGGCGCGCAGCCGGGCCGCCTCCCACGGGCACGACAGGAAGGAGAAGTTGAACGCGGTGTGCAGTTCGTCGGGGCGCAGGTAGCGGGCGAACCGTTCGGAGTCCGGCAGCCACACCTCGCCGACGAAGACGCCGTCGTACTCGTCGGCGATCCGCCGCCAGGAGCGGTAGATCTCGTGCAGGTCGTCCCGGTCGATGTACGGGTGGGGGTCACGCCCCTCCACGAAGTCGGGCAGGTCGGGGTCCTTGGCGGGCAGCGCCGCGGAGTCGATACGTACGCCCGCCACCCCGCGCTCGAACCAGAACCGCAGCACCTCTTCGTGCTCCTCCCGCACCGCGGGATGGGCCCAGTTGAGATCCGGCTGCTCCGGCGTGAACAGGTGCAGGTACCACTCGCCGTCCTCGACCCTGGTCCAGGTGCGGCCGGAGAACTGTGACGGCCAGTCGTTGGGCGGGAGTTCGCCGTGTTCGCCGCGGCCGGGACGGAAGTGGAAGAGCTTGCGTTCGGGACTGCCCGGTCCGGCGGCGAGCGCGGCCCGGAACCAGGGGTGCTGGTCGGAGACGTGGTTGGGCACGATGTCGACGATGGTGCGGATGCCCAGCCCGCGGGCCTCGGTGATCAGTCGCTCGGCCTCGCCGAGGTCGCCGAAGGCGGGGTCGATGGTGCGGTAGTCGGCGACGTCGTAACCCCCGTCGGCGAGCGGGGACAGGTACCAGGGGGTGAACCAGATCGCGTCGACGCCCAGTTCGGCGAGGTAGGGCAATCTCGACCGTACGCCCGCGAGGTCCCCGGTGCCGTCGCCGTCGCCGTCGGCGAAGCTGCGCGGGTACACCTGGTAGATGGCGGCACCGCGCCACCAGTCGTCGGTGTGGCCGGGGGTCTTACCGGGCTGAGGGGCTGCCACGTGTCGGTCCTTTCGGGGCAGGGGTGGTTCTCCGCCACCGTCCCGGACAGCGAGGCGTCGGGAACGGGGCGGCGGCGGAGGATCGGTGGGGGCACCTGCGTGGTGTTCGCTGCGGGTGGTGCCCGGACTGCGGGTGACCGCGGGTGGTGCCCGTACGGCGTGTGCTCGGTCAGCCCTTGAGGCCGCCCGCCGTCAGTCCGCTCATGATGTTGCGCTGGAAGACGAGGAACAGGATCAGCGTGGGCAGGGACGCGATGGTCAGGGAGGCGATCAGCACGTTCTCGGGCACGCTGGTGGCGAGCGAGTAGATACCGACGGCGAGTGTCTGCTTCGACGGATCCGGCAGGACGAGCATCGGCCAGAGGAAGTCCTTCCAGACGCCGACGACGGCGAAGATGGACACCACACCGAGGATGGGCCGGGAGACCGGCAGGACGATGGACCACAGGACGCGCAGGGGGCCGGCGCCGTCCATCGACGCCGCGTCGAGCAGTTCCTTGGGTATCGAGTCGAAGAACCGCTTGAGCAGGAAGATGTTGAAGGCGTTGGTGACCGACGGAAGCCAGATCGCCCAGGGCGAGTTGAGCAGGTTGCGTTCGACGATCGGCACGTCCAGCGCGGTGAGGTACTGCGGTACGACGAGGACGGTCGCCGGGATCATGAGAGTGGCGAGCATCAGGCCCAGGATCATCTTGCCGAGTACGGGCCGCAGTTTGGACAGCGAGTAGGCCGCGGCGACGTCGAGCACCAGCTGGAAGGCGAGCGCGCCGAAGGCGTAGTAGAGGGTGTTCATCAGGAGTTTCGCCAGGTCCATGACCTCCCAGGCACGTTGGTAGTTCTCCGGGTGGACGGAGCCCGGCACCCAGGTGGGCGGGGTCTGGACGGCTTCCTGGGTGGTCTTGAGCCCGTTGGACACCATCCAGTACAGCGGGCCGAGGAAGGCCAACGTGAACAGGACGACGACGAGCGCGAAGCACACCCAGTACAGGGCCTTCCCACGAGGGCGGGCCAGTTGGGCGGGTGAGATGAGCGTGCGAGTGGACATGTCCGTGTCTCCCCCGGGTCCTAGTCCTGCTCGGCGCGGTTGAGCCTGGTGTACACGGCCGAGAAACCGGCCAGGAGTACGAGCAGGAGCAGGCCGAGTGCCGCCGCGGCGCCGTAGTTGTTGAAGTTGAAGGCGTACTGGTAGATCAGGTACACAACGGTGGTGGTGGACCCCTCGGGCCCGGCGCCGCCGGTGAGCAGGAACGGCTCGATGAAGACCTGCATGGTGGCGATGATCTGCATGAGGAGCATCAGCAGCAGGATGAGCCGGGTCTGCGGGACGGTGACGTGCCAGACCTTGCGGAGCAGTCCCGCGCCGTCGAGTTCGGCGGCCTCGTACAGTTCACCGGGCACGCCCTGGAGGGCCGCGAGGTAGATCAGTGTCGCGCCGCCCATGTTCATCCAGGTCGAGGCGACCACCACGGAGAGCATCGCGGTGTCGGGGTCCTGGAGCCATTGCTGGGCGGGGACGCCGAAGACTCCGAGCATCTCGTTGAACATGCCGTACCCGGGGTCGTACAGGTACTTGAAGAGCAGGACCGACGCGGTCGGCGGGAGCATCACCGGCAGGTAGACCAGCAGCCTCAAGTAGCCCTGGCCGTGCCGGAATTCATTGATGATCAGGGCGGTGACGAACGGTACGACGAAGCCGAGGATCAGCGCCAGCACGGTGAACCACAGGGTGTTGCGCCAGGCCTGGCCGAAGGCCGGGTCGTTCCAGACGGTGACGAAGTTGTCCCAGCCCACCCAGCTGACGTTGCCGTCCTCGGTCTTCTGGAAGGCGAGGAGGAACTCCCTGACGATCGGGTACCAGGAGAAGAAGGCGAAGCAGAGCACCGCGCCGATGAGGAAGCCGTGGGCGGTGATGTTGCGGCGCAGGTTCTTGCCGAACTCGCCGTCCGGGAGGTGCGGGGCACCGGCGCGGGGCCTGCGGGGGCGGCGGTCCTTGACCACCGGGTCCTTGGTGAGGATGGGGGCCGACATGATCGCTCCTTGACGTACTGCGGTGCCGCCGGACGGATCGGGTCCGGGCACATGCCGTGGGAGGTCGGGCGCTCGCCCGCGCCGCCGGTGAACGGCGGCGCGCGGGCGGGCCGGACGGTGGTGACACCGCCCGGCCGCCGCGTGGTCACTGGGTGGCGAGGACCTTGTTGACCTGGGACTCGGCGGTGGACAGGAGCTTGCCGATGTCGGCGTCCTTGTTGGTGAGGATGCCCGACATGACGTTGTCGAGGACCTTGTAGATCTCCTGGGCCTTGGGCGGTTCGGCCTTGCCCGGGACCGGGTTGTCGGTGAATGCCTTGAAGTTCTCCACCGGCATGGTGGCGAACTCCTTGCGGGCGGCGTCGTCCTTGGTCTTGGAGCCGTTCAGCCACAGGTTCGGCTGCGGGAGCCCCACGGGCAGGGCGTCGGCCTTGGACCGCTTCCAGTCGTACTGACCCTTGCCGACCGTGGTGAACTTGAAGTTCAGCCAGGCGATGGAGGCCTTGACCTTGTCGGCGGAAATCCCCTGCTTGATCATGTAGTTGTTGCCGCCGGCGAGGGTGTTCTCACCACCCGGGATGGGTCCCATGCCGAAGTTCTCGTACTTGGCGCCGAGTTGCTGGACCATGTACGTGACGTCGTCGGGCGCGGCGAGGAACATGCCCAGCTTGTCGGTGGCGATCTGCTTCTGCAGGTCGCCCCACTTCAGCAGCTGGGTCTTGCCCATGGAGTCGTCGTCCCAGCGCATGGCGTGGAGGTTCTCGGCGACCTGCTTGCCGGTCGCGTCGTTGAAGGCGGCCTTCTTGCCGCTCGCGTCGACGACGTCGCCCCCGAGGCTGTACATCTGCGCGGTGAAGTGCCAGCCGCCGGTGTTGGCCGCGCTGTACTCGCCGAATCCGGCGACACCGCCGCCGAGGTCCGCGATCTTCTTGGCCGCGGTGCGGACTTCCTCCCAGGTCTCCGGTGGGGTGTCCGGGTCGAGGCCGGCCTCGGTGAAGAGCTTGCGGTTGATGAGCAGGCCCATGCGGTAGTTGCTGGTGGGCAGGCCGTAGAGCTTCCCGTCCTTCTTCAGCGAGCTGAGGACGTCGGGGTCGATGTCCTTGAGCAGCGGGACGCTCTTGTCGTTGACGTACGCGGTGATGTCCTGGGCGCCGTCGTTGTCGAGGACCTGGGGCAGGTCGGTGAAGTACGTGTAGAAGACGTCGGGTTGGGACTTCGCCTTGAGCATCGCGGTGAAGCGCGGCGGTTCCAGACACTGGCCCGGCGTGGAGCGGCCCTTGATGCTGACGTTCGGGTACTTCTTGTTGAACTCCTTGACGTCCTCGTTCCACTGCCTGAGCTCGGCCGCCTTCGCCGCGGGGGGCATGCAGTCGATGGTGATGGACACCTTGGTCTTCGGGTCCAGCGGTGCGGCGGGGTCGGCTTTCGCACTGTTGCCGGAGCCGTTGTCGCCGTCGTCGTCGCTGCTGCTGCTCGTACCGCAGGCGGCGAGTGCGGTCAGCGTGAGCGCGGAGGCGAGGGTGACCGCGCCGGCGCGGCGGGTGCGGCGGAACCGAGCTCTTCTCATGGGTGGTCCCCTTCGGGCATGAACGTGGAAGGCGCCCTCATCGCCGGTGCGATGTGGGGCGCCGCACACTCAACCACCACGAACAACTGACCGCAATATCTCGCGCAGCCTTCGTAAATGTTTGACAGAAGGACGTATACGGTTGATCTCAAGGGGACGGTTGCGCGCAAGCCGAAGCGCGGTGAGGCCGGGTCCGGCCTCACCGCGCTTCGGTCGTACGGACTAGCCCCGAGGAGCCTGTGTCGTCGAGCCGCGGACCACCAGCTCCGGCTCGAACAGGAGCTCACCTGGCTGGACTTCACCACCCTGGATCTGGGTGCAGAGCAGGTCCACGGCGGCCCGCCCCATGGCCTCGATGGGCTGGCGCACGGTGGTCAGCGGGGGTTCGGTGCAGTTCATGAAGGCGGAGTCGTCGAAGCCGACGACGGAGACCTGCTCGGGTACCGCTAGGCCGCGCCGGCGGGCCGCGCGGATGGCGCCGAGGGCGAGCGGGTCGCTGGCGCAGATGATGCCGGTGACACCCCGGGCCAGCAGGCGGGTGGTCGCCGCCTGGCCGCCCTCCAGGGAGAACATCGACCGCTCCACGCACTCGTCGGGCAGGGACTTGCCGGCCGCCTCGGCGCCGGCCCGCGCGGCGGCCAGCTTGCGCCGGGAGGGGATGTGGTCGGCCGGGCCGAGGACCACGCCGATGCGCTCGTGCCCCAGCAGGGTGAGGTGCCGCCACGCCTGTTCGACCGCGACGGCGTCGTCGCAGGAGACACAGGGGAAGTCCAGCTCCTCGACCGGGGCGTTGATCAGCACGACCGGGATGCGCCGTTCGGCGAGCTGCCGGTAGTGGTCGTGCGGGGCGTCGGCCTGGGCGAACAGGCCGCCGGCGAAGACCACTCCGGACACGTGCTGCTGGAGCAGCAGGTCGACGTAGTCCGCCTCGGAGACTCCGCCCTTGGTCTGGGTGCACAGCACCGGGGTGAGTCCCTGCTGGGCGAGCGCACCGCCGATGACCTCGGCGAGCAGGGGGAAGATCGGGTTCTGCAGCTCGGGCAGGACCAGGCCGACCAGACGCGCCCGCTCGCCGCGCAGCTGGGTGGGACGCTCGTAGCCGAGGACGTCCAGCGCGGTGAGCACGGACTGCCTGGTGGTGTCCGAGACTCCGGGCTTGCCGTTGAGGACTCGGCTGACCGTGGCCTCGCTGACACCTACCTTCTTGGCTACCTGAGCAAGTCGTCGCGTCATGAGCGCAAGGCTAGCGCAAGCCGCGCAAACGGCTTGCGCCAGCCTTTGTGCCTCCGTTCAGTCTCCGTGAGGGACCGGTGGACGCCTTTCGGCGAACAGGTCAGGGGTTGATGCTGATCCTGAAGGTGGAGGTGGTGTTGCGGACGTCCACGGCGTTGCCGTTGAAGCGCAGGCCGTTGAAGGTGACCTCACCGACCGCCGGGCCCTGACCCGGTTCCGGCAGCTCGTTGGCCCACAGTCCGAACCCGGACTTCGCGTCGTAGGCGTCCCCGCTCTTGCGGGCGCCCGTCACCGAGATGTCGGTGAGGATCGTGTCCTTGATCGGGTTGATCGGCCGCCCGCCGGCGTCGTACTGGGTCTGGAACATGATCCCGCTGTAGGTCGGGTCCACGATGTCCACGTCGTTGACGCGGATGCCCTGGAACACCTTCGAGGCGGAGAACAGCCAGATTCCGGGGAAGGTCTGACTGCCCCAGAAATGGCCGCCTGAGCGGACCACCGAGACGTTCTCCACGGTCGTCGGCCCGGTGCCGAACCCGTTCATCGGATAGCCGAAGTCCAGCGAGCTGATCGTGATGCCCGAGTAGACCAGGGTGTCGGCGATGTGGATGTTGCGGAAGGTGTTGTCGTAGCCGCCGTAGACGGCGATGCCCGCGGCCCGCCAGGTGAGGATCGAGGTCAGGTTCTCGTAGAGGTTGTCCTTCATGTCGGCGCCGCCCGCGTCGATCGCGGAGAACAGCGCGAAGCTGTCGTCGCCGGAAGCCCGGGACTCGTTGTTGACCACGTGGTTGTCCGTCGAGCCGTTGGTCATGTTGACGGCGTCGGCGAACGTGTCGCGGATGCGCGAGTTGCTGATCGTCACCCGGTCCGTGTTGGCGCCCCAGTAGAGGCAGACCATGTGTTCGGTCCAGGTGTTGTCGATGACGATGTCCGACACGTTCGCGAAGTCGAACACCTTGCCGGGACCGTCGATGCGCGAGGTGTAGTTGCCGAAGTAGGCGAAGTTCCTGAAGGAGGACCCCTTCGCGGAGTTCTCGGCCCGGAAGCCGACGTCGGTGTTGTCCTGGCCCGACGGGGCGTGGAACCGCGTGTACCAGGGCCCGGCGCCGACCACCTGCACGGCCTTGCCGTACACCTGGAACTTGCCGGCCGTCTGGTATTCGCCCGGTGGGAGGTAGACGCCGGTGAGCCTGCCGGTGGTGTCCATGCGGACCCGGTCCAGGGCGTTCTGTACGTCCTGGTGGCCGAGGCCGGTCGGGACGGCGTACGCGGCCGGGTCCGGGTTGGCGACCGGCGCGACCTGTTCCAGGCTGACGAAGTCGATCGCGTACCGGGAGGTGTTGGCCGTGTCCTTCTGCAACCGGATCTTCGCACCCTCCGGAACGGTCTCGCCCAGCATCAGGTGCGCCTCGTCGTAGATGTGGCGCGGGGCTCCCGCGGACGGGGAGTTGCCCGGACCTGCCTCCGCCCCGTACAGCCAGGCGTACTTCGAGGTGAGCGGCAGCACCTTGCGGAAGGTGCCGTTGACGTAGACGTTGAGGGTGGCGTCGATGCCGCCGCCGCCAGCGGAGTCCGGGATGGAGAACCGGGTGACCAGTGTGTTGGTGGCCGCCTTGGTGGTGAACTCGACGTACTCACCGGTGCTGTTGAGGGTCACCGCCTTGCGGCCCGACGCCTCGCCCGCGAGGTCGCCGACGGTCCGGTTGGGCCCGACGGTCGCCGCTCCGCCGCCGGTTGCTCCGTCCTCCGCCTCGTACATGTCGTAGGGCATGTTCGCGCCGCGTCCGACGAACAGGGACTGGGTGGCGCTGTTGTTCTCCCGTTTGACCGGCAGTTCGTTGGCGTCGGCGGCGACGGTCGTACGTACCGTGTACGAGCCGTTGGCGGCGGTCCAGGTGCCCACCGTGACGGCGCCGGTGGTGGCACCGGCCGCGATCGTGCCGTCGTACGAGCCGGTCAGGGTCCGAACGGTGGCGCCCTTGGAGTCGACCAGCGTGACGGTGATGCCGTGCGCGGCGCCCGCCGAGCCGATGGTGCCCTGGTTGCGCAGGGCGACCTTGAAGGTGACGGTGTCGCCGTCCGCCGGGCCGGACGGTGAGGTGGTCAGTACCGGCACGAGGTCGGAGCTGCTGACCGGGCGTACGACGAGTGAACCGGGGCTGGTGTAGGTGTTGTTGGTCTCGTTCTGCTCGATGACCGCACCGGCGTCGTCGGCGACGGCACTGAGCTGGTAGGTGCCCGCGTCGCGTGCCCCGATGGAGGCGGTGACGGTGTGCTGCGCTCCGGCCGCGAGGGTGCCGACGGCGGCCGTGGCGACCTTGGTGCCGCCCAGGCGCAGTGCGACGGCGCTGGCCGGCGCGGCGACCTCGCCGCTGTTGCGAACGGTGGCGGTGAGGGTGATCTCGTCGGACTCGACCGGTGAGGCCGGCGAGGCGGTCAGCGCGGTGACCTCGAGATCCGGGTTGGGTGCGGCGGTACCGATCACCTGGAACTCGGCGATCTGCCCGGCCGGGGCGCCCGTGTTGGAGGTGAAGCGCAACTGCACGTCGGCCACCCGCGCGGTGACGGGCACGGTCACGCTGTTGCCGCTCGACGGGCTGAAGGCGTAGTCCTTCGCGGCGACCAGGCCGGAATAGCCGGTGGCGTCCTGCTCGCGGCCGAGGACCTGGATGTTCTGGGTCCGGGCGCCCCAGGCGCTGTCCGGGTTCAGCTTGAGGACGAGCGAGGAGACGTCGGCGTTGGCTCCGAGCTTCACGGTGAGGGTGGCGGGGTGGCCGGAGCCCTCCCAGTAGGTGGAGGTGCTGTTGTCGTTGGCGTTCTCGGCGACGAAGGTGTGCACGGTCGAGGATGCCGTGATCGGCCTGCCGACCGCGAGGTTGGAGCCGGGGCCCGAACTGCCGTTGCGCGTCACGGTGTTGCTGTCGCCGGACACGTTCCCGGCGGCGTCCTTGGCCCGCACGAAGTAGGAGACCGTGGCACTCGCGGAGCGGTTGTCGGTGTACGCGGTGACCGTACCGGCGACCGTGGTGAGCAGGCTGTTGTTGGCGTACACGTCGTAGCCGGTCACGCTGGTGTTGTCGCTGGAGGCGTTCCAGGCGAGCCGGATCTGCCCGGCGGCCGGTTCGGTGAGGGCCAGGTTCGCGGGTGCCGTGGGTGCCTGGGTGTCACCGCTCTCGCCGCGGCGGGTGACGGTGTTGCTGTCGCCGGACACGTTCCCGGCGGCGTCCCTGGCCCGCACGAAGTAGGAGACCGTGGCACTCGCGGGACGGTTGTCTGTGTACGCGGTGACCGTGCCCGCGACACTGGTGAGCAGCTCGTTGTTGGCGTACACGTCGTAGCCGGTGACACCGGTGTTGTCGTCGGACGCCTTCCAGGTCAGCCGGATCTGGCCGGTGGCGGGCTCGGTGTGGGCGAGGTCCGCGGGGGCGCTCGGCGCCTCGGTGTCGCCGCTCGCCGGGCCGTAGACCTCGAGTTCGGACAACTGGGCAGCGGGCTGACCGGTGTTGGCGGTGACCAGCACCCGCACGTACCGGGTGGTCGTCGGGTCGAAGGAGATCGTCACCGAGTTGCCGTCGCCCGGCGTGAAGGCGCAGGCCTTGGAGGCGGTCAGGTCGGAGAAGTCGGTGCCGTTGGCGCTGCCCTGGATCTTCAGGGTCTGACTGCGGGCTCCCCAGCCGTCGGGCAGGCGCAGCACCACCCGGTCGACGCGCAGGGAGGAGCCCAGGTCCGCCTGGATCCACTGCGGCAGGTCGTTGTTGCGGCTCTCCCAGTAGGTGGCCTTGTTGCCGTCGGCCGCGTTGGCCGGCACATAGGTCTCGTGGTGACTGGCGGCGGTGAGCGTGCGGCCGCGCGCCAGGTTCGCCGAGGAGTCACCGGACTCGCGGACCTCCAGCTCGGAGAGCTGCGCGGCCTGCCACCCGGTGTTGGCGGTGATGTGGATCCGTACGTACCGGGCCTGGGCGGCGGGGAAGGTCACCGTCACGGTGTTGGCGCTGCCGGGGCTGAAGGCGTAGGACGCGGAGGTCTTCAGGGTGGTGAAGCTCGTGCCGTCCGCGCTGCCCTGGACGGACAGGGTCTGATTGCGGCTCTCCCAGCCCGCCGGCAGCCTCAGCACCACCTCGTCCACGCGGGCGGTGGCACCCAGGTCCGTCTGGATCCACCGGGGGAGGCTGCTCCCGGCGCTCTGCCAGTACGTTCCCTGGTCGCCGTCGGTGATGTTGCCCGCGGCGTACTCGGCGTGGGCGCTGCCGGCGGTGGCGGGCCGTCCGGCGGCGAGGTTGGGCCCGGCGGCCGCCGCGGCGGCGGTCAGCGACGGCAGGCCCAGCAGGAGCAGAGCGGTCGTGAGGACGGCGGCAATCCCCCGCCATCCCCGGCGTTGCGGTCTCATGTGTCCCCGATCTCCGTCCCGAACCGGATGTGGGCGGCCCCGGGGCGGCTGTGTGGGTGGGTGTCCGTGGGGGTGGTGCGTCGCGCCTCAATGTGCAGTGGTGAACACTCCCTTTTGCGTCGATCGATCAGAGAGTTGCAGACGCTCGACGGTACGTCTATGGCGTGAGCATGCCCGAAATACACGCCTCCCGAGCCCTTTCGACCTGCTGCACCACCGGGCCAGCGACTTTCGCGCGGGCTGTCGGAAAAGCGCAAGCGAGCACGCAAGTCACGCAAGCCGCTTCCACGTCAACTACCGGTAATACCGGGACCGTTGACAAAGCGGAGACGGGCTAGAAACCTGTGGGCGTAGTTTCCGCAAAGAATCGACTGAGCAGCTCAATTTGCGCGCAAGGCCGGTGCATTCCTCAACGGACACTCCACTCCCCCTCTGAACTCCCCCGTGCCTGCCCCGGCGTGCCCGGCCCGTCTGTCGCGCTTCCGCCTCCCCCACGGAACAGAGGACCCCATGAGATGGAGACCCCTCGGCCGCCGGTCACTGACCGGCGCCGTCATAGCCGCGCTCATGACGACCGGGCTGATACCGCTGGCCGTCACGTCGAGCGCCCGGGCCGCCACCGCCCCGGTGGACAGCGACCGCGCGAAGGCGGCGGCCGTCGTCAACCTCGCGCTCGGACGTCCGGCCACCGCGGGCGGCTCGAACGGCCCCTACACCGCCGGGAACGTCACCGACGGCACCCAGGCCTCCTACTGGGAGGGGCCGGCCGGCTCCTTCCCGCAGTGGGTCCAGGTCGACCTCGGTGCGACCCGGACCGTCGACGAGGTGGTGCTCAAACTGCCCGCCGCCTGGGAGAGCCGTAACCAGACGCTGTCCCTGCAGGCCAGCACCGACGGCTCCACCTTCCGTACGCTCGAGGCCTCCACCGGCCGGGCGTTCAACCCCGCGCAGGCCAACACCGTCCCGGTCGGCCTCGCCTCCCCCGCCGAGGCGCGCTACGTCCGCGTGCACATCACCGGGAACACCGGCTGGAACGCCGCTCAGCTCTCCGAGCTGGAGGTGTACGGCGACGACGGCGGCACCACTCCCCCGCCGACCGGCACCAACCTGGCCCGCAACAAGCCCGTCGAGGCCACCTCCTCGGTGCACAACTTCGTCGCCGCGAACGCCACCGACGACTCCACGTCCACCTACTGGGAGGCGGCGGGGCCATCCCTCCGACCTCACCGTCAAGCTCGGGGCCGACGCCGACGTCGACGCCGTGGTGGTCAAGCTCAACCCGGACCAGGTGTGGGCGGCCAGGACCCAGAGCATCCAGGTGCTGGGCCGTGAGCACTCCGCGAGCGGCTTCACCTCGCTGCGCGACCGCGCCGACTACGCCTTCAGTCCCTCCCGGGACAACAACTCGGTGACCATCCCGGTCACCGGCCGCTGGTCCGACCTCCGGCTCCGATTCTTCTCCAACACCGGGGCACCGGGCGGCCAGGTCGCCGAGTTCCAGGTCGTCGGGACCGCCGCACCCGCACCCGACCTGACCGTCACCGGCCTGGTCTGGACACCTGCCGCCCCCTCCGAGCGGGACGCGGTGACCGTGAACGCCACGGTCCGCAACGCGGGCACGGCACGCTCGGCCGCCACGACCGCAGACGTCAGCCTGGAGGGAACGGTCGCCGGCAGCGGAACCGTACCCGCGCTCGACCCGGGCGCCTCCGCCACGGTGGCCGTCGCCGCGGGCACCCGTCCGGCCGGCAACTACGGCGTCTCCGCCGTGGTCGACCCGCGCAACACGGTCGCCGAACTCGACGACTCCAACAACAGCCGCACCGCCGCGAACCGGCTGGTCGTCGGCCAGGCACCCGGCCCCGACCTCGAAGTACGCGGCATCACCACCAACCCGGCCAACCCGGCCGTCGGTTCGTCCGTCTCCTTCACCGTCGCCGTGCACAACCGCGGCACCACCGCGGCGCCGGCCGGCTCCGTGACCAGGCTCCAGGTCGGCTCCACCACGCTCAACGGCACGACCGGCCAGATCGCATCCGGCGCCACGGCGAACGTGGCGATCAGCGGAACGTGGACGGCGACCAGCGGCGGAGCCACCCTCACGGCCACCGCCGACGCCACCGGGATCGTCGACGAGACCAACGAGAACAACAACGTGCTCGCCAGGTCCCTCGTCGTCGGCCGTGGCGCCGCCGTCCCGTACACCGAACTGGAGGCGGAGGACGGCCGCTACGAGGGCACCCTGCTCACCGCCGACGCCAAGCGGACCTTCGGACACACCAACTTCGCCACCGAGTCCTCGGGCCGCAAGTCGGTCAGGCTCAACTCCACCGGCCAGTTCGTCGAGTTCACCTCGACGGCTCCCTCCAACTCGATCGTGGTGCGCAACTCCATCCCGGACGCCTCGGGCGGCGGCGGCGCACAGGCCACGATCAGCCTGTACGCCAACGGCACCTTCGTACAGAAGCTCAACCTGTCGTCGAAGCACAGCTGGCTGTACGGGACCACCGACGACCCCGAGGGTCTGACCAACACGCCGGGCAGCGACGCCCGTCGGCTGTTCGACGAGTCGCACGCGCTGCTGTCGCAGAGCTACCCGGTGGGCACCAAGTTCCGCCTCCAGCGGGACGCGGGCGACACGGCCGCGTTCTACGTCATCGACCTCGTCGACCTCGAACAGGTCGCGCCCGCGGCCGCCAAGCCGGCCAACTGCACCTCGATCACAGAGTACGGGGCCGTCCCGGGCGACGGGCTCGACGACACCGACGCCATCCAGCGGGCGGTCACCGCCGACCAGAACGGCCAGATCTCCTGCGTGTGGATCCCGGCCGGGCAGTGGCGCCAGGAACAGAAGATCCTCACCGACGACCCGCTGAACCGGGGCCAGTACAACCAGGTCGGCATCCGGGACGTCACCATCCGCGGCGCGGGCATGTGGCACTCCCAGCTCTACACGCTCACCCCGCCCCACCAGGCCGGCGGCATCAACCACCCGCACGAGGGCAACTTCGGCTTCGACATCGACCACAACACCCAGATCTCCGACATCGCCATCTTCGGCTCGGGCACCATCCGCGGCGGCGACGGCAACCACGAGGGCGGCGTGGGACTCAACGGCCGCTTCGGCAAGGGCACGAAGATCACCAACGTGTGGATCGAGCACGCCAACGTCGGCGTGTGGGCCGGCCGCGACTACTCCAACATTCCCGAACTGTGGGGCCCCGGCGACGAGTTGGAGTTCTCGGGAGTACGCATCCGCAACACCTACGCCGACGGCATCAACTTCGCCAACGGCACCCGCAACTCCACCGTCTACAACTCGTCCTTCCGCAACACCGGCGACGACGCGCTCGCCGTGTGGGCCAGCAAGTACGTGAAGGACACCTCGGTGGACGTCGGCCACGACAACCACTTCCGCAACAACACGATCCAGCTGCCGTGGCGGGCCAACGGCATCGCGGTGTACGGCGGTTACGGCAACACCATCGAGAACAACGTCATCGCCGACACGATGAACTACCCCGGCATCATGCTCGCCACCGACCACGACCCGCTCCCGTTCTCCGGGCAGACCCTCATCGCGGGCAACGCCCTGCACCGGACGGGCGGCGCGTTCTGGAACGAGGACCAGGAGTTCGGCGCCATCACCCTCTTCGCCCAGGGCCAGGACATCCCTGGCGTGACCATCCGTGACACCGAGATCTTCGACTCGACGTACGACGGCATCCAGTTCAAGACGGGTGGCGGCGCGATGCCGGCCGTGAAGATCACCGACGTCAAGATTGACGGGTCCAACAACGGGTCCGGCATCCTCGCGATGAGCGGGGCCCGCGGCAGCGCCACCCTGACGAACGTCACGATCACGAACTCGGCCGAAGGGAGCGTACTGATCGAGCCGGGCTCGCAGTTCACCATCACCGGCACGCCCAACGGGGCGTCCGCCGCCCGTATGAACCGCTGAGTCAGGGGTCTCCGGCCACCGGCGACGGGCGCCGGAGCCCCGTCGGCACACCTGTCCCGACCATCGACCCAGGACGCCGGTGCCTCGCACTCCCCTCGGAGGGCGGGGCACCGGCCGCACTCCCCAAGGACTCCGAGACCGGAAGCGCGCAGGCTCCCTTCCTCCGACATCGTGCCCCGGGGACTGCGGGCCTGACGCCGGGCCTCCCCGTGGAACAGATTCTCGATGAGGCGACCGACACGGTGGCCCTGCTGTCCGGGCTGCTGTTGCCCTGACCTCGGGCGCCGTGTGTTCGCCTTCTCGTACCCGGACACCGCTCAGGTTCTGGCATGGTCGACGAGCGGGGACCCAGCGAGTGATCTGCGGGAGCCGCGGGAGCATCAACGCCCCTGCCGGGCCGAGGAGGACGAGTGACCAGCGCACCGCAGAGACGGGCCCGATCACGTCGCGCACGGCATCGGCCGGCGCCGAACCACGTCCGGGCACGGCTCCGTGAGGAGCCTCCCGGTCCGGAGCCGGCTTCTGGCCCTGGGGCCTCGCGGGCGCGAAGGGCCTGGCAACGCATACGGCGGGACAACTGGGCGCACATCATCACGGTCACCGGGACAGCTCTCGCTGCCGTCGCGGCCGTCGGAGGGCTCTGGGCCCAAGCCGTCGCGTCGTACTGGAGCCAGCAGACGGCCAGGGATCAGCTGGCCCAGTCCAAGGAAGAAGGCGCTCTCCAAAAGCGAGACCAAGCGTCGAAAGTGACCTACTGGGTCCAGAACCCGTGGGGACGTCGCGAGAACGTCAAGATCCATGTCCTGAACAGGTCGCCCGACCCGGTCTCCGGAGTTCGGCTGATGCTTCACGTCAACGACCACCCGGCGTTCATGCAGTTGGACAACGTGCCCCCATGCGCCGACATCGTGTACCCGGCGCCCAGTCTGCTGTTGGGTACGGCCGACATGCCCCGAGCGGACCGGCCCAAGCTCTCCGATCCCGCCTTTCGCTGGGCCGTCACGTTCATGTACTTCATCGACAGCAACGGAAACGACTGGACTCGGACGTCAACCGGTCTGGATGAACGCGCGCCCCTGCCCAGAACCACCATGGAGAATCCGATCGGTCAGGGGATCGGTCACATCGCGGTCTTCGAGGAGCAGGTGGGCGAGGCGGGCTTGTGCGAGGGCAGGGGCAAGTAGCAGCCACAGCAACGCGCCGTGAGGGTCAGTGGCCGCCCGGTCAGAGGTCGTCCACGTCGACCAGCCCGTCCTGGATGGCGCGGGCGACCAGGCTTGCCTTGGTCCGCGCGGGCCGGCCGACGTTCGCGTACTTGATGCGCACCCGGTCCAGATACGAGTTGACCGTTCGTACGGAGATCCCGAGACGCTGCGCCACCAACTCCTTCGACTCCGACTGGAACCACTCGATGAGCACGTTCTCCTCGCGCACGGAGAGCTGGGGACGGTCGGCGCGGGTGTTCGTTCCCAGCGCGCCGGCCAGTGCGGGCGGCATGTAGGGCCGCTCGTCCGCTGCTGCCAGCGTCGCCTCGACCAGGTGGTCCCGGCCCTCGCTCTTGGTCAGATAGGTCGCGGCTCCCAGGTCCAGGCAGTTGAGCGCTGTCTTCTCGTCGTCCCGCATCGAATAGACGACCACCTGGCGCCCGGCGTCGACGAGTCTTCGGAGGCTGCCGAAGGCCGGGCCGCCTTCGGCCAGTTGCAGATCCAGGACGACGACGTCGGCCGTGCTGCCCGGCGCGGTCCAGGCTTCCCGTACGGAGTCGCCGGCCGCGACCACGGTGATGGGCCGCCGTGCTGCGGCGTACCACGCCTCTATGCCCGAGAGGATGGCGGGATGGTCGTCGACGACGACCACGCTGACCGGTGCGTTGTCACTCATGTGAGGTCAACTCCGGAGGCCGCCGGTCTTCTCCAGCCGGCTTCCACCCACACACTTCCGCCGCGGATCGTTCGCTCCACGGCCACCTGCGCGTTGGTGGCACGGCCGGGTGTCTGAGCGGCCTCGTCCGTGCCCCGGCCGCCGGCGCAGTCCTCGCTGACCACGCTCACGCGTACCGCATGGGGTGTCCACACGACAGTCACCCTCGCGGTCGAGCGGGTACGGCCCAGAATCACCGCCACCGGGTCGATCAGCTCCCGGCGTACCTCCACGGGCACTTCACCCGGCCGGCCTCGTACTGCCAGACTCACAGTCACCCCTTGGTGCTCGGCCACCTCGACGCACGCCCGCAACTCGTTCAGCAGCGGGTCCAGGACGGCATCGCTTTCCGCGAACAGGCGGCGCATACGGGCGGCTTCCACGCCGCACCGCAGCCTGACCTCCTCGTCGTGCGGGCTCAGCACACCATGGCCGAGGCCCACGAGCAGCGGCACGGTCGTCGCCGTCAGCGCGCGATAGCGCTCCTTGTGATCACGCTGCATGTCCTCGTGGATACGTTCCCGGGTACGCAGTTCTTCCTCCCGCGCGGCCGCGGTCCCGGCTGCCGGCGCCGTACCGTGGAGCAGGTACGTCATCAGTACACCGACGGAGAGCTGGAAGCCGCAGCTGCCTATCGTGGAGATCCCCATGATGGCCCACTGGGCGACGGTTGGCTCCCCGGACAGGAACACAGCGGTCGCGTTGAGCCCCACATGTGCCCCGAGGAACGCCGCGAACACCCCGGCCCGCAGGTCTGCCAGCAGGAACAGCGCATGCCAGCCGACCACTCCGAACGCCCAGTCCGGCGCGCCTGTCGACTGCTCCGGCGGGAGCGTGAACGCGCATACCGCCGAAACGGCCAGCACCGAGCCCAGGCCCAACCAGCGCACCCTCGGCGGGATCCGCCTGCCACGCAGCAGATAGGCACCCCCGATCACCGCGACGGCGGCAAGGCAGACGAAGGCAGCCGTCTGTGCCCATGCGGGGCGGTAGACGTCCTGGTGAACCACGAGCCGACGCAGCGAGATGGTGAACTGCCACACCAGGCTGATCAGCAGCACGGCCAGTTGGGTCCCGTAGAGGAGCCGCCCGCGGATGAAGCGGACGTCGGCCGTGTGCTGTACCTGGGCGCGGGGCGGGTGCGGTACGCCGGTCACCTGTGCTCTGTCCCCTGCCTGCGACGCCAGGGCTTGGCCGTGCCAGCGCCACTGCACGCGGGTCCCGGCGTCCGGACGGGAGGTGACCGTGGCGGAGCCTCCGACCGCGTGCATCCTGCCGATGATGGAACCGTTGATGCCCCGTCGCCGCGCGGGGACGGACTCCGGGTCGAAACCCCGTCCCGCATCGGACAGTTCGACGACGGCGCCGTCCCCCTCCGTCCATGCCCGGAGCTCCGCTTCCCGCACCCCGGCATGGCGTCCCACATTGGTGACGGCCTCTCGGACCCCGTTGAATATCGCGAGCCCGGGGCCGGACGGAATCGCGAGCGGGCCGTCGATGCGCGTCTTGAGGCGCACCCTGACCTGTCCCTCGCCCTCGGGCACACAGCCGAGAAGAGCCGCGAGGTCGACGCTCCCCGTCTCGAATCCGGGCACGGCGGACATGGCCTCCAGATCCTGTCTGGCACGCGGAGGCAGCCACGACCAGTCCCGGCCGTCGCCCTGGGAGACCATCAGCAGCGTCGCGCTCGCCGTGTCGTGCAGGGTCGCCAGGTACTCGCGCTCGGTCGCCCTCCGCGCGGCGGCGACCTCCATCTCCCGGCGCGCCGCCGCCCTGACCGCGGCCGACCGGTCAGCCGCCCTGGCCAGCCCCCGGACGATGACGTACGCAGCCCTCGACAGGCCCACCTGGATCAGCATGCGCACCAGCGGCACCACGTCGGGGCTGTGCCCGGGCGAGGAGAGGACGTCACCCAGCACGCAGACACCGGCCCCCAACGCGGCCAGGGCGGCCCCGGCCACCGGTCGCGTCGCCCACTCGTACTGGAAGGCGACGACGCTGATGCCGACCATCGCCTCCACCATCACATTCGCGGACTCGCCGCCGATCACCGGCTGGGACAGCCCCGTCAACACGACCACGGCCGCGTCCAACGTCCACAGCAGGGCGAGCGGGAACAGGCTCGGGCGGCGCAGTGAGTAGAGGCGCACACCACAGGCGAGGAAAGCGGGCACCAGCAGAGACAACGCCAGGGGAACCTCCGCCGCATCCGCCGAGACGACGCCCAGCGCACCGCACAGGCAGACCACGATGGACCGGAGCCACACCCCGAACCGTTCAAGGGCCAGGATCAACAGGCGCTCGCTGGACCTGGGGCCCTCTATCGGCTCAGCGGCCATCCCTGTTCCCCCTCGTATCCCCCATGTCGCACGGAAACAAGGGTAGTTGCCCCACGATCAAGGTAGAACGCCCATTCGCCTCCGGTGCGCGCGGCGGCCGTTCCTTGTGGGGCGAACGACCGGCACACTCACCGACCGGGCCGGGCTAACGTCCCTGTCGTACGGGGCCGACACCGGCAGTCCCCGTCGTACGGGGCCGACACCGGCAGTCCCCGTCGTACGGGACTGACACGGGTAGTCCCCGTCGTACGGGACTGACACCGGCCGTGGCGGGCCCGCATCCAGGCGGGTGCGAGTGCGCGCCTGACGCACGGTCAGTTCACTTCCTCCCCTCAACGAGAGGTACAACCATGTCCATTCGTCTCGGCAAGCGGTCCAGATCCCTTCTGGCGACCGGAGCCCTCACCGTCGGCCTCCTCGGCGGCGCCGTTGCCGTCGCTCCTTCGGCGGCAGCGTGGACGTACGTCGGGGAATGCTCGTCCAGCCACAAGATCATTTACAACACCACCTCATCGCAGTCGATCAAGATCCCGGACGTGTGGTACCAGGGGTACTACAACGTGCGCTGCTGGATGGACTACGGCAGTGCCGGCGTCGGCGTCGAGGCTCTTCAGCTCGCCCTCAAGTCGTGCTACGGGCGATCCATTGCCGTCGACGGCGAATTCGGCCCGGCCACACGAGACGCCCTCAAATACGCCCAGGGCCAAGAGGGAATCACCGTTGACGGGCTGTACGGCGAGCAGGTGTTCGAGAACCTGAAGTGGGCCAGGTACAAGCAGGACGGGACACGCAACGGCTGTGCCAGCCGCGACTTCTAGCCGCTTGCCCCTGAAGAAGTCCCTGCACCATGCGGTACGACCCCGACGGCTGCGAGGGCCCGGGGCGCAACAGCAGCGTCAACGGCGAGGAAAAGACACCATCCGTGCATGACTACGACGACCCCGCCTGGGGGCCGCTTCCCGTCCGTCCGGCCGCACTTCGCTGGCTGCTGCTTCTCCCCCTGACCCTGGTGTTCCTGCCGCTGTGGTGGGTGGTGTGGGTCTTCCTCGCCGCCTGCTTCTACTGCGTGGCGCCGGTGGCCGAGCTGATCGTCTACATGGTGCCGCGTGCCGAGAACGGTGCGATACGGATGCTGGACGCCACGCTGGGCCGCGTGCCGTTCGTCCCGCTCTGGTGCGTGCCCCCGGTGGCGCTGGTACGGGAGGGCGACACGGCGTTCTACCGGGCGAGAGTGGACCGGCGCGTCGAGAAGCAGACCCGGCGGGTGGAGACCTCCCGGCACCGTCGCGAGTACCACCGCGACCTGGAACTCGGAGCACACTACTTCCGGGGCGCCGGCGCCGGTTACGTCCTGCGCGTCGCCTCGGAGCGGGGCTGGAACCTCCATCCGGTACTGCGCTCGCACCCCCGGCGTCGGCTCCGGCTGCACCACAACGGTCGGCCGAGGCCGGACTTGAGGAACTGACAGTCCCGGACGGTTTTCGTCAGGGGCGGCCACCCCTTCCGGGGCTGATCGGCCCTGGCGTGCTCACCCGCTTCCAAGGAGACGACACTGAGAAGAAGCGCCCTGCGGTGGCCGGTACTGATCATCGCGTTCGTGCTGAGCCTGCCCTCGCTGACCGGCTGCGCCATCGACAAGGGCACGGCACTCGCCTCGGATTTCGAAGAGAACTGGGCCGGTACGCCGGACGTGGCGAAAATCCACACCACCAAGAACAACACGCTGCCCTTCAAAGGATCGTCAACCGGCACCCTGATCCTCAAGGACGGCACTTCAGCCGACCGCGTGACCAAACTGGTGGGCGAGATGAGGGAGTACGTCGCCCGTCACGACAAGATCACCGGTCGGATCGCGGCGGACGGCATCACCTTCACCGTTGTCGCGGACAAGGGGCGCACCGGACAGGTCCTGGCGCTGTGGCGGTCACTGACGGCCGACGACCGGGTGGCGGACGCCGACATCAATGACGAGCCCTGGAAAGAAGCAACCGACCGCTGGCGGATCGAGGTCACCGCGGTCGATGCCACCGGCGCGTTGGCGGTGTTCAAGGACATGTACGCCAAGGGCGACCGCCACCGGCCACTGGCTGGAGTGATGGTCCTGAGGGTCAGAGGGCCGGGGCTCTTCGTGGAGAGTGACTTCAACGACGGTTTCCCTGCCGAGGCGATCGCCGCGTACGAGGCGGTGCTCGCCCAGTACCCGGTCGTCGGCGCGACTCTGCGACGCGATGCCGTGTCCGGATCGGCGGTAAGCATCGTCGTGGCGGAGGGCGTGGATCGGGACGATGCCGTCGAACTCGCCAGAAGCGCGGCGCCGAACCTCGGCACCGCCGTCGAGGTCACCAGCGACAGCGCGGGCTGAGCGCGGGCGGGGCGCCGGCTGGATCGACCGGCACGGACTGGAGGATCTCCTGCTGGAGGCCGGGGAGTTGTGCCCCGGGCGGATCTGCGCCACCGGAAGCGGGCGGGTGTGCGTCCGGGGGAGAGGCTGACCCCACCGGCTCCGGCACGGCCTTACTGGTCCAGCGGGCGGCGCTGCCACCAGGCCCGCGCCTGCGCCCGCGCATACCCCCGCGCCTGTCATCGAGCAGCCGCTCCCCCGCATGACCCCCGCCGCCCTGAACTACAGCTATCCAACCGAACTACGGCTGCAGGGCTTGTGGGGCAAACGACCGGCACACTCAGCGACCGGGCCGGGCTAACGTCACCGTCGTAATGGGGCTGGCACCGACTTCGGCGGGGGCGTAAGACCTCACTTTCCCTTTCTCGTTCATGCGCCCGGGGAGTCGGCATTGGCAGGGCCATCCCGCATTTCTGTCCTGTAGGAACTCGGGCAATCGGTCCGAAAATCGAAAGGTGGAGCAGAGTTGATCAAAATCCGAAGCGGGCGCGCCAAGTCGGCAATGGCCACTGGGGCCCTTCTGGCCGGACTCCTCGGCGGCACTCTCGCCGGCGCGCCGTCCGCGTCCGCGGCTGACTCACCTTGCAGCCACGGGAGTTATGTCTACAACAAAGTCACAAACCCCACCTCCTACAAGTACATCCCCTACGTCACCGGCGATTGGTCCGATTGCTGGCTGGACCGGGGGATGAGCAACACGGCAGTCCGCGCCCTTCAGAAGAACCTGAATTCCTGCTACGGGTACAAGCTGGCCACGGATGGGGTCTTCGGAGCTCTCACCGAGTCGGCGCTCATCTCCGTTCAGAAGAAGGTGGGCGTCGCGGCGGACGGCGACTACGGACCCAATACGCGGGATGCGATGGCGTGGGCGAACTACAGCGTGGAAACCGGGGCGCGGATCAGCTGCAACTGACCAACAGCTGATCCACCGCCGGGATGCCGGCGACAAGTCGCGGGAACTTCGGCGTCACGGGAGGTGCGTTCGTCGTATCAAGGGCGACCGCACCTCCTTCGTACGCAGAACCGATTCAGTCGATTGTGCAGTCCTGAATCTTTGTCTCATCACCTACAAACACGGGGACGGAATGCAGAACACGGGGCGCAACAAGAGGATTTCGACCGCGGCGGTGCTGGGCGCACTGACGGTACTTCTCGTCACTGGATGCTCCTTCAGCATTGGCGACGCGGAGAAGAAGAGTGAGGCGACGGCCAGTGAGAGCGCAGCCGCCGTCGAGGAACAGCCGACAGCCGAGGAACAGCCGGTCGGTGACGATCCCGCGGAGCCCGAGAACACGGGCGCCAACGAGGGCGGGGCCGTCCACAAGGCCCGAGTCGCGCAGACGATCTCCGACAAGCTCGCTGCGGACACCGGCAAGCGTCCCGACAGGGTCACCTGCCCTGAGCACCTCCCGGCCCGGGTCGGCGCCACGATCCGCTGCGAGCTCACTGCCGGCAGCGACACCCTCGGGGTCATCGTCACCGCCACCTCGGTCAACGGCAAACAGGTCAACTACAACTTCAAGGTCGACGACAGCACCGAGTGAACACAGAACCCGCGCGACCCACTCGGAGAACGAAAGCCCCAGGTCCAATAGGTTGCCAGCCAGTTCGGCCTGGTCCGGAGTCAGCCCGTGCGAAGTTGTCTGACGGATGTTGAACGGGCGCTACTGGCGCCCCATCTGCCCAAGCACGAAGGAGCTTGTCGGGTGAGCAATGTACTGACCGTGCGAGCCTCCCGGGAAAGAGTCCACGCAGGCGCTCCGGCGCCGGTCAAGGACTGGGTCGACTTCTCCGACGGATCGGGACCGTCCCGGGTGGTCGCGTACGTGGAGCGCGAGCTGCCGCCGGGCGGCATCCCCGCATACCTCGCGGCCCGCAGCAGCGGCGCTCGTTCCTTCGTCCTGTGGGCCGACGAGCACCGCCGGGAGCGGGTGGCCACCCTGGTGACCCTGTCAGCCACCGGCGGTGTCGCGACGTTTCAGGCGCTTGGAGCGCGCGGCGAGCTCATCGGCACGCTCGTGCGCGAGAAGGCGCTCCGCGGCAGGGGCCTGCGCACCCGCTGGACCGTGACTCAGCTCGGCGGCCCTGAGGCTGTGGGCTTCAAGGGCCGGATCTTCTGGTGGTTCATGTGGTGGCTGTCGTTTCCCATGCAGCTGCTGATCCTCGTGTTCAGCGTTTTCGACAGTGTCCCCGGCAATGAGGGTGGCGTCGCACGCGGCCCCCGGCGCATCAGGTGGCGCGCGGGTGGGCAGATCCCGCTGGAGTTCAAATCCCGCGGCAACAAGCTGCATTTGCACTCGCCGGGATTGGACTGGCGACTTGGGGCCACCCTGATCGTCCTGCTGCACACCTTCGCCGCCGGCTCATGGGACGCCAGAAAGAAGTGACCGGTCGGCCGCGCCTGCTACCGGTGCCGCTCCCCAAAGAAATACGCCCTGGCCAACAAGATCGACCATCCGGGCGCGGTCGCTCACTGAAACGGAACAGACACGCACCGCACCCGACCCGCGTGCATCCGCCCCGCACCATCAGCCGCGAAGAGGTCCGCGGCATCGTGGAGGGTTTCGGCGGCCTGCTGCTACTCCTCCGCCAAGCCGACCCCCGCGAACACGGCCGAGCACTGCCGCCGGCTCGGCCCGCACCCGCCCTACGACCAAGAAACACGGATGGTGCTGGCCGAAACCGGCCAGCACCATCCGTGTGCGTAAAGATTGTGTCCGAGGGGGGATTCGACCACTGACGATACGGTCGTGATCGCACAGGGAAGGCTCGAGCTGACTGGAAGCCGGCCGGGCCGCGCGTGACGACGCCCATCACTTCGTGTCACCCGTTCCGATACGAGTCAGTTCCACTTCACCAAAGGGCACATGTGTTCCTGTCGCCCCTCTGTGTGACCAACCAGTCGACTCGAAACACCATGCAATGCTCGACACCACCGGGGACGGCCCGCCTCTCCACCCAACTCGGGGCAGTCCGGAGCCTCCACGAGACCCGGAGCGGTTTACTCTGGCCTTTGCGCCGGGCGCGCTTGGGGGCGCGCGGTCGGCCGATGTGCTACCGGACATGGAATCTGCAGAGCCATTTCTTAACGCCGGTTGCGTTCCGTCCGTCATGCTATGTGGCCATGCGTAGGGGTGGAGCGCGCTGGTGGGCGCTTGGATGTGGGGTGATTGGCACGTTAGTGATTGCGCTAGCGCTGCTGTTGGTCAAGCCGATGCCGCGGATTGGGGTGGGGGATGTCGACCCTGTCTCTGCGGTTGTCGGATTGCTGGCACTATCTGTCAGCGTCTGGGCTGGGCGGCTGTCGGTGCGGGCACTACGGTTACAGGAGACCGACGTGACCACGGCTGCTGCACTGCTGGCCAGGGCGGTGGTAGTCGCGGAGCGGGATGCGCGAACCAAGTTACTCGGCGCACATGACAAAACAATTGATGTCGAATTCGACCTCCGCCTAGCGGCGGCACATGACGCTGAGGGTGCTGGGCCAGTCGGGCATCTGACGGAAGTGGTTGCCTATTACGAGCAGTTACGTCCGCGCCGGATGGTGATCACTGGGACACCGGGGGCGGGCAAGACCGTACTCGCGGTGGAATTGATACTGGGTCTGCTGGAAAGCCGGGCACCAGAGGGTCCTGTGCCGGTACGGCTGTCGGCAGCCGCCTGGAACACCGACCAACCGGTGGAGGCGTGGCTATCGGCACACCTGGTCGAGGTTTACCGGGTGCCTCACGCCACGGCCAGGGAATTGGTCGCTGCGCGCCGGGTGCTACCCGTGGTGGACGGTGTGGACGAGATGGACAACGACCCCGCTCTCACCTTCGATTCCCGTGCCGCTCAGGCCCTGCGCGGGCTCAACGCTTACCAGCATGGGCGGAGCAAGGCCGAAATGGTGCTGACATGCCGCAGCAGCCACTACGAGGCACTGGAGGCGATGGGCGTTTGGGCGCAGGATGCCGCGCGTGTGGAGATCCGCCCGGTCAGCGCCATCAAAGCGCGCGAATTCCTCAAAGACCGGGTCACCGATCTCTCCCGGTGGCAGCAGGTACTGCAGAGGATCGATCACAGCCCATCCGGACCGCTGGCCCAAGGCCTATCGACGCCTTGGCGGCTCACGCTGGCAGTGACCATTTACGAGCAGCGCAACCCACGAAGTGGCAGCTACTTGCACGTCCCCACGGCTCTACTCGATGAGGAGCTGAACACCGCCGAGACGGTTCGTGATCATCTACTGGGCCTGTTCATCCCAGCCGCCACGTTCATACATCCACCTCCCAAAGGCGGCTCCTACACCCCAGAGCGAGTCCATGCCTGGCTCGCTGTCCTTGCCTCCTACATGAATCACAACGCGATCACTGGGCGGAGTGTGGCGGGGCGACCGCTGTCAAGTACCGATGTGGTTCTGCACGAACTGTGGCCTCTTGCCGGTGCCCGCCCTCCCCGTGCGGTTCACGCGGCCCTGCTTGTAGGGGCGTGGAGTGCGGGTGCCGCAGCAGTGCTGACTCAAGCACCGATGTCTTCCAATCCCTTGTTGCTGTTCACTGCGACGCTGTGGGCATTGGCAACCCTCTGGCCGGCGTTCGTTGCGTGGCATGACGTGTGGCCCGAGACGACACGAGCTGACCTACACCGGTTGCGGACGATTTCCGGGGTGCGCCGTTTGTCGTCAGGCGTTCCGGTGGGACTCTCAGGTGGGGGCGTGGCTGGGGCTGGGGTGGGGGTTGCGGCCGGTGTCCCCTCTGGGGTGGTGGTTGGGCTTGTCACCGCTCTCGTGGCTGGAGTCTCCGCGGGACTTGCTGCCCCGGGGACGATCGGAGCGGGAGACCCAAGAGACATGGTGCGGGCCGACCTCGCCTTCGGGCTGGGCTTTGGCCTTTTGGTCGGTCTCGCTGCCGGACTAACGGCTGGCCTCGCCGGCCTTGCGGGCGGGATCATGATGGCCCTTGCGGGCGGAGTCCTTGGCGGAGTAGCGGGCAAGGCGTTCGGCACCGTCGCGTCGGGGGCCATGTTCGGCCTGGCAGGAGGCGGCGCCGTCACGCTCATGGGTGTGGTAACGGCCGAGCACGCCGGGACGCTCGCCGGTGTTCTCACTGCTTGTCTGGCCGGTGGGCTCACGATCGGGATCGGGGGCGGTCCCGTACTCGGTCTCGCAGGTGGGCTGGCCGGCACACGGTATATCGCTCTGCTGTTGTGCACCCGGCGATGGAGCAACCGGTGGCTACCATGGCGGCTGGGACGGTTCCTGAACTGGTGCTACGACGCAGAACTGATCAGGATGGCTGGCAGCAGTTACCAATTCCGGCATCGGGAACTGCAGGACTACCTGGCACGGAACCCAAGCCCATAGCGGAATTTTGCGAGGCCGAAGGTTGACTGTCCGGGCAGCGTGATGTGCTCCGCGGCGGACACCGCCGAGTAGGCGCTGACAAGGTGCTCGGGCCATGGCCGTCAGGCACGTCTGAAGTCCCGCCGGAGTGCAGCCCAGCGGGACCTCATAAAACTTCAGCACGCCTGCCTATTCATCACTAATCTGTGCGGAGTCTGGCTTTGCCCAGTAGATCATGCGATACCCAGACGCATTTGACTTCGAATCCGGTTCGCCGATCTTGATCACGTACTCGATCATCGGGTGATCTTCGGAAAACAGGGCGTCCAGCTCGAAGGTAACCTCTTCGGCATCGTCTTCAATTTCACTCGATTGGCGATGAGTCCAGAAGATCAGTTCCACGCGAGCTTCCTCAACACGCACAGCCACGGCGATCACATCAGGCGAAATCATGCCAAGCAGTGCTTGCATTGCAAGAAGCGTGACCTCGTTCTCGCGCTGATGCCTTTGATTGCCGGTCACGGCGCGCCCGCCTGGGGATTCATCGGCACAACGCTCGGACTCTTAGTCCCCTTGATCATGAAAATATTCGTGGGAACTCCGAAACGGTTCATAGCTGGATTATTGTCGTAGCCCACGACGGAAGGGACTCGAATTTGAATATTACCCGTCTTTGTTATCCCCATGACCTGTACCGCTCCTGAATGGTAGGCGTCGAGCACCGCCTGCGCGTCTTCTTGCGAATTGAAATAACCGCCGCCCTTATATCCCCTCCCGCCGAGGATGTGTCTCCCCTGCTTCTGACTACTGATGCTCGATTTAACCTGCGGCAATTCGATGACATTACCGGAGGAGTCCGCAACGAACCGCGGGCACGACGAGTTGTGTACGAGTACCGGCGTGGCCCCCGCCAGCACATAGTACGTGTGGAGGCCTTCGACGGTGAGGTTGTAGGTGATGGCGTGCTTAGTGAAGGGCTTGTTGCCGGTGACGATGACAGTGTCGCCGTCGTCGGTGCGCAGGGTCATGCCCGGTTCGAGGTCACCTGCTTCGACCCAGCCCTTCTCCGAAGGTGACCAGAAGGGATGCTCGTGGGTTGCCGTGAGCTTTTCAATGCCATCCTCGGTGGCGATGGACAGCGTGTTGAAGTGCTTGTCATCCTCGGTGCGGATGAGGCGAGTGACCTTCCTGGGCCCGGTTTCCCCAGTCTTTGGATCGGTTGCAAGGACTGTATCGCCAACCTTGACGTCCTTGATGGGTTTTGTCTTTCCGTCGGAAAGCAGCACGTTCGTGTCACCAGGGAAGCACTTGCAGCCGTACGAACCTCCCCCGACGCCCATCGCTACCAACTCAAGGGCTTGACGCATGGAGCCGGCAGTAAATTCCTCCCAAGTCGCCTCTGATGCGCATGCCTTTGCGTGTTCAAGGCAGTATGTCGCCGCTATTCGCTTCGCACCGTCCACGTCATCGTGGCCAAGCAAGTAGCTATGTGCCGCCCGGCACCCAGCTCGCCCATAACAGGCCATGGACAGTCGGTCGCCCTCTCCCACCGCGGTTGCCCAGAAGTCACCAGCTCCCGATGTTCCACTGCCGTAGGCGTAGAAGTAACGCAGCAGGGCGTCGCGATCATCTGTCTGCGGTCCAAGCTCCAGCAAACGCTTTTCAACTGACTTGCCGCAGCCACTGTTGCAGGGGTGGTACGGGCGCGGCTTGCTGTAGTCGACGGCTTCGTTGGGACGTCCGTTGCCTGGTGTTCCGTCAGGCCGCGTGGGGCAGGCTTCAGCAAAATTGCCACCGCAGGCGAGGCGGAGGCCGCTGGGGTCGCTGAACGTGAGGGGGTTGTTGGCGCTGTATCCGTAGCCGTTGAGTGTTTGGTGTTTGTCGGCCTCGAGGAGGGGGTCGACGCTGATGAATTGGCCGATGGCGGGGTCGTATTGGCGGGCTCCAATGTGGGTGAGGCCTGTGGTGATGTCGTTGGTTTTGCCGAGGAATCCCTTGTCGTCGGGCCAGGGGTTTCCGGTGGGCCTACCGCGCTCGGCGCCGAAGGGGCTCAGGTAGCGCTTGCTCGGGGTTTGGGTGTTGTCGGCGGTGATGGCCAGCGACTGGGTGCCGTGGTGGTCGCCGGCGAGGTAGGTCAGCTTGTTGGCGCCGGTTGCGTTGGAGCGGACTGCAGCCGACCCGTAATAGCGCTGGGCCCACAAGGTGCCATTTGCCTTGAGGTGCAGCTCCGTTGTACCGGCGTAGAGGACACGTTCTCCGCCCTGGGTGGTGCGGACGAGGATGGAGCCGTCAGGGCCGTAGAGATAGTCGGTGGTTTTGCCGTCTTCAGTTAGTTTGGCGAGCTTGCCCTCTTCGGACCAGAGAAGCTCCTGCGTTGTGTTCGGGCCGGGGCGCCTGGTGGTGTTGCCGGTGTCGTCGTAGCTGTAGGTGCGATCGGGGTTGGTGCAGTCGGCTTTGGTGCTGGTGCCGGTGAGAGCGTGCGGCTGGGTTGCTTTCTCGTGGCAGTAGGTGGTGTTGGTGTTGCCAGTGGCCTTGTGTGTGGTCTCCAGGCGGCGCTGGCCCGCGCTGTTGTACTCATACGAGGTCCAGTACGGGGCCGGCCCGGACAGGCTGGCGGCGCTGCGGGGATCGGAGCACTTCTGCGAGCTGGGGGTCCAGGCTTCGGTCAGGCGGCGGTGGCCGTCGTAGGTGAAGCACTGGGTTTCCGCGCCGCCGCCGAGGGTGGAGGTGTCGGCGATGGAGGTGACGTTGCCGGCCTGGTTGTAGCTGTAGTTGAGGTCCTGAAGCGGGCTCGGGTGAGCTTGGGCGTTGATGTAGCTGCGGGTGACGCGCCCGGTGCCTTCTTCGAAGGTGTTCGCGAGGTAGCTCTTCTTGGTTTCCTCGTTGTTGGCGGTGCCCAGGGTTTGCAGGTCGACCTGGCCGAGCGCGGTGTAGTGCGTGTCGAGGATGTAGCCGGTGCTGCCGCCGAGTGTGGTGGGCTGACCGAGGCCGTTGTAGCCGTACTCAACGATTTCGGAAGGCAGTCCCCCCAGCGCAGGTTCCTTGGTGTTCTGGAGGGTTCCGTCGATGTTGTAGTAGCTGGAGTACTCCAGCGTCTGCGGGGCTCCGGCCTTGACGAACAGGGCGGTTGCAAGTTCCGGGGGCGTGCGGCTGGTCGGGCTGTGACCGGTTGGGGTGCATAACAGGGCAGGCACGGGCTTCGTGATCATTGTGGTGTCTAAGCCCGATGATCATGAGGTGGCCCGTGCCTGCCGCTGTATCTTCTCCCATTCCCGCCGTGTTGGTGAAGCTGGGTCCGTTGGATGCCGGTCGGGTCGCTGACCTGCGCCTCTACTTCGACTCGGTGCCCGACCCGCGCTCCCGGCGGGGCCGGTGGTACTCGCTGACATCGATCCTGCTGGTGTGTGCCTGCGCGGTCGTCTCGGGAGCGAGGAGCATCGACGAACTCGCCGAGTGGGGCCAGCGTGCTTCGAACGCACTGCTGACAGTCATCGGGATCCGGCGCCACCTGCTCAGATGGCGGCGCACTCCGTCGCCGGCCACGATCGGCCGTGTGCTGGGGGCTGTTGACGGTGACGCCCTGGACCGGGCGGTGGGCGCCTACCTGGCCGACCGGCATCGCGCTGCCACCGAGCCCGACCAGGCGCCGTCGCCGTCCGCGTCCGGGCGGCCGCGCGTGATCGCTGTCGACGGCAAAGCACTCAAGGGATCAGCCCGTCTCACCGCGACGCGCCGGCATCTGCTCTCCGCGGTCACTCACGGCACCGTCGTGACCCTCGCCCAGGTGGAGGTCGGCGCGAAGACGAACGAAACCACACACTTCCAACCGCTCCTGGCACCGCTGGACCTGGCCGGCACCGTCGTCACCTTCGACGCCCTGCACTCGGTCAAGACGAACATCTCCTGGCTGGTCGAGGCCAAGAAGGCCCACTACATCGCCGTGATCAAGACCAACCAGCCGACCGCCCACAGCCAGCTCGCGGCCCTGCCGTGGCGGGACATCGCCGTCCAGCACACCGCCTCCGCCTCCGGGCACGGCAGGCGCGAGTCCCGCTCGATCAAGACCTGCGCCGTCGCGGACGAACTCGGCGGGATCGCCTTTCCCCACGCCCGCCTGGCCATCCGCGTCCACCGCCGCCGCAAGCAGACCGGCAAGCGCGAGACCCGTGAGAGTGTCTACGCCGTCACAAGCCTCGACGCCCACCAAGCCCGCCCCTCCGAACTGGCCACCGCGATTCGCGGGCACTGGGGAGTGGAGAACTCCTCGCACCACATCAGGGATGTCACCTTCGCCGAGGACGCCTCCACCGTCCACGCCGGAACCGCACCACGGGCCATGGCGACCCTCCGCAACCTCGCCATCGGCGTGCTGAAAACCCTCGGAGCCGACAACATCGCCAAGACCACCCGGGCGATCCGCGACGAACCCCAACGAGCACTCCCCATCCTGGGCATCACCAACGATCCGGACACCTACGGAACTTGATCAAGCCCTGCTTGACGAAGGGGTCATTGGCAGGAAGGTCCAGCTTGGTGGCCGTGGGGCGGTTGAGGCTGTCGTAGACGGTGACCGTCTGGGTGTAGGCCTGGCCCGCCTTGCCGCCGACATAGCGGGTGGAGGTGGCTGGCTGTCCCTTGCCGTTGAGGACGGTGTCGTAGGTGTAGCCGGTGAGCTGGGTGGCATCCGTCTGCGAGCCCGCCCAGGTGCCCTCGATGCGGCCGATGGCGTCGTAGTCGGTCACGACCGACTTGCCCTCGGCGTTGGTGGCCTTGATGGCCTGGTCGAGAATGTTGTAGTCGGTGTCCGTGGTGCCCGTATCCGGATCCGTGGCCTTGTCCAACCGCCCGTACAAGTCGTAGGTGTAGCCCCACTCGGCCTTGTCGGGGCCCGTGATCGTCAGCGGCTTGCCGTCCAGCGTGAAGCCGAACTTCGTGGAGGTATAGGTGGCACCGAGGCTGTCGCCGTAGTCGCTGTCGGTAGGGTTGTTGCCCGCATACTCGCGGGTTTCTACGGTGCGCCCGAGGGCGTCAGTGATGGTCCGGGCGGCCGATCCTCCGTCGAGCGCCGAGGTGGCGGTGGAGTCCCCGGTGTAACTGGTGGACGTGGACCACTTCTTGACGCCCATGACCAGCAGGCTGCTGGTGACCGGGCGGCCTGCGCCGTCGAAGCCAGTCTCGGTCTGGTTGGGGGCCTTGCCGTAGGCGGCGCGGGCATACTTGCCGTTGGGCGTGCTGAGGATGTCGAAGATGTCCGCGTGCGTCTCGTAGGCCAGACCGCGGGTGTCGTAGCGAGTGTCCGTCAGTAGCCGTCCGCCCTGTGGGGTCGGGGACTGGGTCTGCAGCGGCCTCAGCAGCGCGTCATAGATTGCGTAGCTGGTGTTGTAGGTGGTGCCGTCCTTCTTCAGGGCCGAGCTCGACACCCAGGACTGGCTCTTGTTGTCGATGTGGTAGGCGAACTTGCTGTTGGGGCCCTGGGTGCCGCTGTCCCGGTTGGGCAACCACACATCGGTGAGACGGCCGAGAGCGTCGTAGGCGAGTTGCGTCTTCTTCGTGTTCGCGTCGAAGCTGCGCAGCACCAGACCACGGCGCGCATCAAGGTAGCTGATGCCCTTGAAGCCCTTGGCGTCCGTTGAAATGGTCTTCGTCAACGGGCCGGCAGTGGCGGGCGTGTAGGCGGTGGTGGCGGGAGGGATGGTGCTGTCGGCGCCGCTCACGCTGGTAGCACGGCCGAGTTCGTCGTACGCGGTGGCGGAGACCTTCTGCCAGGTGACCACGGCGGTCGAGCTGTAGGCCTTGGCGCGACCGGTCCAGGTGGCCAAGCCCTTGGTCGGCTTCATCGTCGAGGAGTACGCGATGTTGTCGTACGCGGTGGCGGTGTCCGACAGGACATCGCCGCGCTCGGCGTCGTCCGCCGGCAGGGCGAGGTCCTCGTTAGCCACGGCGCAGGGCTTGCCGACGGTGCGTGAGCGTGAGACCAGGCTGGTCAGCCCCGCCTCGTCGTTGCGGGCATACCAGGTGACCTGGCAGGTTTCGTCTCCGGTCTTGGCGTCGTCACCGCGGTCTTCGACCTTGTTCGCCATCCCGTAGTCGTCGTAACTGGTGGCCACAGTGTGGGTGAAGTTCCCCCCGCGAACTGGACAGCGGGTGTTTACGCTGCCGGGGCGAGGTTCTGCCTGAGCAGGGATCTCGTTTCGAGCGGGGTGACGTACCCGTAGTCGGGGTGCCGACGGAGTCGGCTGCGGTTGTACTCGACCTCGATGTAGCGGAAAACGTCGGCCCGGGCCGCCTCGCGGGTCTCCCACACGGTCGTCCCGATCTCCGCTTTCAGGATGGCGAACCAGCTTTCCGCGGCGGCGTTATCGTAACAAGAGCCGACGCGTCCCATCGACTGCCTCATGCGCAACTTGCCTATTTCGGTGCGGAATTCGTCACTCGTGTATTCACTGCCGCGATCCGTGTGCATGATGCAGCGGTACTCCAGGCCGCCACGCCCGGCCGCCATCCGCAGGGCAGCGACCGGCAGCTCGGCGCGGTGGTGGTCGGCCATCGCCCAGCCGACCACCTCCCGCGTCGCGAGATCGATGCAGGTCGCCAGATACAACTTGCCTTCCAGCGTGACAAGTTCGGTCATGTCTCCGACCAAGCGCATCCCGGGCCGGGGTGCGGTGAAGTCCCGGCCGATCAGGTCGAGCGCGAACACCGCCCGCTTCGCCTGCCGGGTCAGGCCCCGACGCCGGCGGCGGGTGATCCCGGCGATCCGGTGTTTGCGCATCAGCCGCTCGACCTTCTTGGAGTTCACCGCCCGCCCGGCCCGCCGCAGGGCGGCGTGGACACGCGGGGCCCCGTAGGCACCGCGAGATCCGGCATGCAGCACCCGGATCTCGCCCACCAGCACCTCCTCGGCCCGCTCCCGCACCGCCCGGGCCGGCCCTGCCGCCCTGTGCGCGTAGTAGGTGGAACGGGACACCCCCAGCACACGGCACAGAAACGCAACGCTGTGACCTGCGAGATTCCCCTCCGATGCCTTCTCCGCATCGATGAGGTGACACCGTGCCGCGGTGCCTACCTCATCTTGTCCTGAGCGAAGAAGGCGGTCGCTTTTCCCAGAACCTCGATCGTGGCCTCCTGCTCGCGGACCTTCCGCCGCAGCCGGACCAGCTCCTCACGCTCCGCAGTGGTCAAAGCCCCGGCGGGCCCCTCACCGCGGTCGATCTTCGCCTGCTTCACCCACCCGCGCAGCCCTTCCGGACTCACGCCCAGATCCCTCGCCACCTCGGTGACCGTCTTCTCCGAGGACAACGCCAAGGCGACCGCGTCCCGCTTGAACTCGGCCGTGTACCGCTTACTCATGTTGCTCTTCTGGCTCACTACCTGTGACTGCTTCCTCCGGGACCATCCGTCCCAGTATCAAGCTGTCCGACCGGCAGGGGGAACCTCAGGGCGCGCCACTTCTTCGCGGCGGTCAGATAGGTGTGGGTGGTGGTCTGTTTGGTACGGACGTAGCGGGCTGCGTGGTCGGCCGCATCGGGCACGGTCTGGCGTGCGGTCTCCTTGGACCACGGCTCGTTCACCTGCGCGCCGATGGCGGTAGCACCGTCGTAGGTGACCTGCTGGCGCAGTTGGCCGGCGTACTGGTCGCTGTCGGCGATCCCGGCGACGCCGAGGGAAGGCGCCGCGAGGGGAGCGAGGGTGACAGAGCGGGTGGTGCCGTCCTTCTTCTTGTCACCGTCCATACCCTGCATGAACAGCGACACAGCCTTGGAGCGGGTGGTGCTCTCGGCGCCCGTGTACGCAGTCACCTGCCGGTAGCCGCGCCAGTCCGACCAGGTCCGCTCGTCCTTGGGGGTGAACGGGTCGTCGCTGTGATGCCAGGCCGCACCGGAGTAGTCGTAATGGTGCTCGACTGCCTCGTTCTGCGCGGTCGGGTCGGCCACGGTGACGGCCAGGACGCGGTACTTGTGGAACCAGTCCACCGATGCGTTCTCGGCGCCGTTGATGTTCCAGTACTGCGGATAACAGGAACGGGTGTTGGTGTCCTCCGGTGCGGTAAGGACTTCGCTGCGCTTGCACTCCGGGGACGACAAGTTGACCGTCGTGATGGCCCCGGTCTCCGAAGTGACGGTGGAGATGCGGTGCCGCTTCATCGGCAGGATGTCATCCGTGCCGTCCACCCGGTTCGGCCGCAACTGGTACGTGAACGAGATCGGGTTGACCGGGATATCAGTGCCGGCCTTGGCCGTCCGTTTGATCGACTCCAGGACCAGTACGTGGTCGGAGGTGTCCCCGATGTCGCCTGCGTCCTTGTAGTCCTGGCCCAGCGTCCAGGAGTCCACCGGGTCGTAGGCCTTCGCGGTGGCGTTCCAGGAGTGGGTGTTGATGCCTGTCAGCCGCTTGCGGGAGAAGAAGGACGGGCCGGATGCGTTGCACTCGGTGTCACCATCCGAGCAGATCGTGTCGAACGGGACGTCCGGCCAGTTCTTGGCAGTGTCCTTGGTCAGCTCGGCACAGGCGCCGACGGTGCAGCGTTCGGCGTGGTCGAGGGTGACCCTTGCGTCGGCGTCGTCGGTGAACAGGGCGTCCTTGCGCAGCCCGTACTTGATTTCCTTGAGGTAGCCGCCGCGGGTGTAGGAGGCGTTGGCCGTGGTCGCCTTGTTCTTCTTGTAGTGGTTGGATTCCTTCGTGTACCAGTAGGTGGAGACGTTGCCGCTGGTGTCCTCGACGGAGTCGAGGTTCCACCGCCAGGCCTGGGTCAGCGCCCGGTCGGCGAATGCGTCACCCTTCTCATAGCCCGGCTCGCCACTGTCGTCGCCGAACACCGGCACGGTCCAGGTGGAGTTGGTGCGTTGGTCCGTCGCACCGTCGAGCTTGTTCAGGCCGAAGACGTACTTGGTGCCATTACCGGTGATGACGGTCCAGTACTCGCCGTCCTTGCCGGTGTCGCCCTGGTCTCCGTTGTCGGCCCCGGTGGAGCGGGTCACCTTGGAGGCGTCATCACCGGAAAGACGCCACACACTGTCGCTCACCTTGATCAGACGGTTGGACTTGCCGTCCAGGACCAGCTGGGCGTTGTCGTATTTCCAGCAGCGGTCGTACGTGTCCGCGTGGCCGTCCTTGTCGCAACGGCCGTAGCTGCGTTCGATGTAGGAGTCCGAGATGCTGAAGCCCTCGCCGACCGCGCTGCCCTGGTTGTTGGTGGTGGCGGTGCGTCCGTCGATGCTCCCGGAGTCATACAACAACGACACTCCGGGAGCGGGCCCAGCCGCCGCGGGCGGCAGGGTGAAGTCGTAGGACCAGGTGAACGAGCCGGAGCTGCCGCCCGCCTGCCAGGCTGTCGAGTTCGACAGGGCGGTGGCGGAGTAGTCGCCCGTGCCCTTGGGATTCTGACCACTCACGGCCGCGGCGGTCACCGCCAGCACCACCGCATCCGAACCGGCTGACGCCTGCTTGCCTACTTCGGCTGCGGGGAGCGTCACCTGCGCCGAGACGCGCTGCTCAACGACATCATTGGCCGACTTCAGCGGGGTCTGCTCGCGGCATTCGGGCTTCTCTGGCGTGGTGAGGACGCAGGCGGGCAGCTGCACCAGGTGCAGGCGCTCGGCCCAGCCGCCACCCACTGCGGAGGCGAACTGACCATAGCCGACCTGAATGTTGGCCGCGCCTGCTTCGTCGGCGGTGGCGGTCAGCAGGACGCCGGTGAGGGCGGCCTTGCGGGCAGCCTTCTGGTCCAGGACGGTGATGCGGGCCTGGCCGTCGGCAGCCTGTGCCTTCTTGCTCGCCTTCGGGTTCAGGGTGACCGGCATGCCGCTCGGTGCGGCCTTGATCGCCTGGGCGCCGGCCAGGTCGAGGGTGGCGGTGCCCTGCTTGGGCCAGGTGGCCTTCTGCTCCTGGCGGGCCTCGTCTCCTTGGGCATCATTGGCCCTGCGGTCCTTGGCGACCTTGGCGCGGGCCTCCTTGGCACCCAGCTCGTCCATCACCTTGACCTTGGTGACACGCTGCTCGGGCAGGTCCGGCTTGCCCAGCCCCTTGTCCTCGGCCACCGCCACGGTGGTCTGGCCCACCGGGGCCAACAACGCGGCCGCCAACGTGGTCACCACCAAGGTGCGGCCCCAGCGCCGACTCTCCACTCTTCGGCGCCTTGAGGTGCCTATGCCAAACGCCATCAGATCTACCCCGCCCAGTTCATGAAGAAGGAAAGTGACTCAAGTCGTGTACGCGGCCGCACTGAGGAGCCGCGGGGTGGGCCGGGCTTTGGCCCGGCCCACCTATCGCAGGTCAGTCGCCGACGTGGGCGTCGATCTGTTCGGAGCTGGCCATCGCACCGGCCCACAGCCGGACATCGGAGATCCGGGCCGGTAGGTAGTGCTTCCAGGTGCCGCCGTCGAAGGCCTTGCCGATGGCGAAGTCGCCGGTGCCGAGCTTGACGCTGTAGGCGGTGTTGTCGCCGTTTTGGTTGTGACCCAGGTACAGGCTGATCGTGCCGTTCAGCGAGTCGTAGATTCCGGTGAGCCTGACAGGGCTGTCCAGGGCGGCTACCTCGTCGGAGACCACGGAGCTGAACGTGCCGTCCGCGTTGAGCCGACCAAAGTGCCAACGGCCCGAGGGGGTGACCTTTTCGATGTCCTCGCCGGTGTCCGGATCGGGGACGGTTTCGGTCTTCTTGCCGGTCATCTCGAACCACAGGCCCCAGGAGGCGCCGTCCGTGGTGCGCTGGCCGAGGACTTGGCCGATGTAGCCGATGTTCTTGGTGGCGAGCTGGGCGCTGTTCAGGCTGACCGAGGTGGACACGGTGAACGCCGCATGGTCATACACCAGCGGACCAGGCGCAGTTGACGCGTCGTCGACACCGTCCAGCACGATCTCCCCGCCGCTCAGTGAGGCTCCGCCCTGCAGGGTCAGGTTCTTGCCGTAGCCGGAGGTGGAGTCCGCCACGGTGGTGCCGCTGCCGCGGGAAGCGTCCCAGTCCGCCACCATCTCCACCCCCGCGAATTGAGCCGAGGTCTGCAGTTTCGCCTCGTCGTCGATGAGTTCGCCGGACAGGGCCCGCTGCCAAATCGCGATCTCGTCGATGGAGCCGGGGAAGTAGTTGCTGTAGCTGGTGCCACTGGCGCTCTGAAGGCGGCCGAACTGCAGTGGCCCGTCGGAGGCAATCGTCTTGGACACTGCCACCGGGTCGCCCTGTCGGCGGGCGTCCACGTAGAACGCCAGCTGCCCGGTGTCCGGGTCATAGGTGGCCGCGAGATGGGTCCAGACGTTGGGCTGAGCCTCGTACACCGAGTACCTGCCGGTGAAACTGGTGGAGTCGGCGTTACGTACGCCGAAGTACCACTTCTTCTGTGAGGCGATGTACCACAGCGCGAACGGGTTGCCGTCCGGACCCTTCTGCCCCAGCACCGCCGCGTCCTTCGCCATCGAGTCCAGGCGCACCCAGGCGGAGATGGTATACGCGGCGCGGGGCTCGAAGACGGGGCCGTTGGTGGCGGCATTTCCGGAGCTGCCGTTGAGAGCGAGGCCCTTGTCGGTGATCACGTCCGTTAGCGGAAGCCCTTCTGCGTCATGCGTGATCTGCCCGCGCCGGCCCCGGTCGTCACGGACCGCGCCGCCCGCCAGCGTGGCGTTGTGCCGCGTGGTGCCGCTGGCCGTCCCCGTGTCGATCGCCGCACCGCTGGCTTCGTCAAATCGCCAGCGCCCGAGGGGCCCTTCACCCGAGTTGACCAAGAAATCCACGGTGCTCTGCGCGCCGGGCCTCCCCTCTTCTACGTTGTCGACAGCCCGGACATAGATGTGGTACGTACCTGAGCGCGGTGGTGTGAACGTGGCGGATTTCGCTGTGGTGCGGGTCCAGGCGGCCGCGGACGACATCTTGTACTCGTAGGCGACCACGTTCGTGTCCCCGCTGGCCGGAGCGAAGGTGAACGTCGCCTTCTGTCCGGGACCGCCCTTGGCCGCGCAGCTGTCCGGCAGGCACGGGGTGTAGGGGGCGCCGAGGGTGACCTGGGGTGCCTTGGGGGCGGTCTTGTCGACCTTGAAGTAGCACCAGCCGGTGGTCGAGGCATTCGATGGGCCGGCCAAGTGGCTCTTGCCGCCGTTGTAGTACGACTGCACCCACGCCCGGTACCGGTACAGCTTGGCATCGGCCAGTGTCGACCAGGTGATCGTTTGCTTCTTGCCGTCGCCGGCATACGCGTCGCCCGAGGGCCGCACGTCACCATTGCCGGCAGTCGTGTCCGACCAGGTCTTGTCGGTGTTCTGGTGATCCAGATCGAAGAAGATCTTCAGCTGGGCCTCCCGCTCACCACCCGGCTTGGTCTGCGTGGTGGCCGCCAGGCCCGGGGTCGGATCGGAGACGATCGCCGGGTCGGATGCGTCCTTCTCACACACCGTGCCCGTCCCGGTGACCAGGCCCACGCCGGTGGGCTTGTCCGGCAGGCCGACAAAGTTCACCTCGAGGACCGCATCGTTGCGAAATCGCTTCCACGCCGAGGTGTCCGTCTCGTCGTGCGCCTTGATCATCAGGGTGAGGTTCTTGAACTTGCCCGCCGCGAAGTCCCGCACGGTCGGGGTCAGGTTCTCGTTGGACTCCTCGGGGTTGTCGTTGAACTCGATCGGCGCGTCCGGAGAATCCGGATCGCACAACGAGCCCCGGCCCGCCGACACATGTCGGTCCCCCATCGTGTCCCAGCCGCCGGGACGTGAACTCCAGGTGGTGGCGGAGGAGATGTTGTCGCTGGTGCGGATCAGGTCCACCCAGCGCGGGTCGCACTGGAACGCCCAAGGTTCGGTCACCCGGAACGTGGCGTCCAGGACCTTCTTGCCCTTCAGCGCGGCCGGGGAGAACTCGAAGTAAAGCCGCTGCACATAGCCCGGCCCGCAGTAGTAGTTGTTCCAGATGCCGCACTTGCCCGCGCCCTTGCCCAGGTCGTCCTCGCCGTTGCCCCAGGCGTAGTCCTCGTAGCCGTCCGAGCGCAGCAGGGTGCGCTCGGATTCACTCCACGTGATGCTGGGGTCGATGAACAGCGGGTACGCCGACGCGGCCGTGCCGGTCAGCATCTTGGTGTCCGGCACGATCTCCAGGGAGCCCTCGTCGACCTGCACGTCCATGGGGGACACCACATCGCCCTGGCCGGGCTCCAGTCCCTCGCCCGACGGGGCTGCTTCCGACGGGTCCGACGGTTGGTCGGCCTCGGCCAACGCGCTCTTGGCCGCCGCGGTCGGGGCCTGACTGACGTCCTGGCCCGCCGAGTCCCACATCTGGGCCCGCGGCGCCTTGAACACCGCCTGGCCATCGCCGTCCACCGCGGCCAGATTGCCTGCCGCGCCCTCCCGCACGTTCAGGCCCGCGGTCTTCAGTCCGAAGGTGAGCTTCTTCAGTTCCTCACTCGCCGCGGCCTGGGGAGTCTTCACCACCAGCACATGCTGGAAGCTCTCCACCGTCGCGGTCACCTTCAGGTCGACGCCCGGGAGGACTTCGGGGTAGAGGGCGCTGGCACCGCCCAGCTGCGGTTCGGGCAGCTCGCCCGGCCACTTCAGCTCCAACGAGCGGCCCCGACTGGCGATCCGCGCCAGCGGATCACCATCGCCACCGCCGGAGAACACCATCTGCGGTGCCGCCGCCTTCGGCGCCACCGAACCATCCGCGCGCTTCTCCAGCGTCGCGTCCGGCGCCTGCCAGCCCCCGCCGGGCTTGGCCACCCGCACCGGAACCGAGGACTCGCGCAGCGTGAACGAAAACCCGTCAGGGTTGGCGAGGACAGTCGTGCGCTCAGAGCGCTCGCTGGCCACCTCGACCTGTGTGCCGGAGGCCTGCGCCTCGGCCAGCGCCTTTTGCCCCTCCGAAAGTCCCGGAGCTTCCACCGCCGCGACCGCCCCTGCCGAGCTGACCGGCACCACCACTGCGGAGACAAGTACCGCAAATAAAGCAGCACCCCCTCCAACCCCACGTCTGGCACGTCTTCCACTGAGACGCCCCACAAGATTTGTCCACCCCACGAGTTGAACCCCGCCCCCCGAGTCACAACATCTTCAAAAAGTGAAGGCGATTGAACGCCCATGACTGACCACCGTCAAGGGTTATGTCCACTTACAGCCGAACTCTCAGACCCGGAAAACCACACGACAACGGAGCGTTCTAAGGAACCAACGACAGGTCAGCCACCCAGCAAAACCGACATATTCAGGGGCGATTCAAGCCACCATTGCCCCGCTCTCACGGGAAGCGAACCGACCCCCACCCGGCGCACCGAACGCACATTCTGCGCACAGAATGGCCACAAGTCGCCGATGCCGACGTCAGGTCGCCTATGCACCGTCCCCGACCAGCCATTCGGTCCGCACTCAGCAGCCCGGATCCACGAGCGGCGCGCCGAAGGCTCGACACCCACAGCCACGCCTGACGAATCACTCTGACGTGGGCCGACACCGATCCGCTGCCGGCGCTTGACTTCCTGCCCGCGTCCGAGCGTCCATGGTCGTGGCCGACCCGCCGCGCCGATCACGGACCACCCCGATCGCCTACGCCGTCGACCATGTCCGCCCGGAACACCCGCGATGCGCACGCGTCGGGCGACACCAGCGGCCCCACGGGACCGCATCCCCGGCCGGGGACCTCACCCGCTTCATCCCCGCAGGAAACGAGGCCCCTTCATGTCCGACACCACAATCGCCGAGCAGCTGGCGGACCTGTCCCCCGCCATTCTCACCATCTACACCCAACTGGTCACCTTCACCGAACCAGCCACCGTCGACGACATCGCCCAGGCAGCAAAAACCGCCCGCTCCAGCACCTTCAAGGCCCTCGTCACTCTCGAAAAACGCGGCCTCGCCCACCGTGACCGCGGCATCCAGAACGGCCCCAACCGCTGCCCCGACCTCTGGCGCGCCAACCACACCAAGGCCGCCCCGACGCCCAACTGGGCCCCGGCCCAGGAAGAACCGACAGCACCCGCACCCACCAGCCAACCCGTCGCGGACACCACCAAGCCAGCAACGGAGCCGGACCAACCCACCGCGAACGCCCCCGAGGAGAAGAGCGACACGACGGTGCCCGCCCAGGCTGTCCCAGCCGCGACCCTGCCCGCCCAGCGGACCGAACCCTCACAACCGTCCCACCGTGCCCCCACGACTGCCCTGACCGGCGGAACCAAGCGCCTCGCCCCCGGAGGTCTTCGCCAGCTCGTCATCGACCATCTCAACGCACACCCCGGCGAAGCCTTCACCACCACCAGGATCAGCCGCACGATCGACCGCTCCTCCGGCGCCATCAACAACGCCCTGGAAAAGTTGGTCAGGCAGGACATTGCCGAGCAGGTGAGCGAACGCCCGCGCACCTACCGTCTGGCAACGCCGGAACACAACGGATAACAGACCGGCCACAGCGAACCGAGCTAGCCCCCAGGGAAGTTGGGAACCAGCCCGGTTCGCTGCGACAACCTTGCAGACTGACTGAGCGCAGTCGTGGCAGGGGTATCGGACGCAACTGACCCCGAACGCTGCCTGGCTGCCGCACCGGGCGTCGACCATGGACGCTCCGTCTCGGGCACGCCGTCAAGCCGCGGTCTTGAAGTCCGGCACGAGGCGGCAATGGCGTGATCACCACCGCTCACGAGCGGGCCCCGCTTCAACTCCCGCTCCAGCCGCTCCCACTGCGACCGGCTCAGTCGTTCCACCGAGACCGGCCCCTTCGAGCGCAGGGCGTCCGCACCGCCCTGCTCCCACTCCCGCCGCCAACGCCGCACCGACCGCGACGTCACCCGAAGCTCCCGTGCGACGGCCTCGGACTTCTCCCCACGAGCGAACCGCTCGGCCGCCTCCAAGCGCACCCGTTCCCGCTTCTCCTGCTGCTTGGGCGTCAGCCCGCCCCCATGCGCGTACCGCATGACGACGTCGTACCGCAACGATCAAGAACCGTCACGGGCCCCGGACTCCGCGAGTTCAACCTGAGTATCTATTGGGGCCGTTATCGGGCCTTGATCCCAGAGGGCTGTAGGGGCCGCGACTTCGTGAGCGTTGGCTCCTACGAGCTCGTAACACGATCTTGTTGAAGTACCCTGGTTAGGCGTGACCGGTGGGGTGATTCGGCCGTTCGTGGGGGTGTGAGCACTCGGCCGTGGATCGTGGACGACGACTTGTGGGTTCTGATCGAGCCGCTGCTGCCGCCCTGGCCGGACAAGTCGCCGGGGCCTCGTCCGGTAGCTGATCGGCTGTGTCTGCAGGGCATCCTGTACGTCCTGCACAACGACATAGCCTGGCAACTGCTGCCGCTGGAGCGTGCGTGGACGGCTCCCACATCCGCGCGAAAAAGGGGGAGCCGACACCGGTCCGTCGCCGGTCGACCGGCGGAAGACGGGCAGCAAACACCACTTGATCTGCGACGGACGCGGCACCCCGCTCAAGGTGATCACGACTGCGGCGAACGTCAACGACGTCACGCAGACTCTTGCCCTGGTCGACGGCATCCCGCCCGTCGCCGGCCGCCCGGCCGTCCACGCAGGCGTCCGGAGGCTCTGCTCGGCGACAAGGGCTACGACTCCAACCCCAACCGGGAAGAGCTTCGCAAGCGTCGGATCCTGCCGGTCATTTCCCGTAAGGGCGCCCCGAACATCCAGGGCATGGGCAAGCTCCGCTACGTCGTGGAGCAGACCTTCGCTCTGCTCCACCAGTTCAAACGGCTCGCTGTCCGGTGGGAACGCCGAACCGAACTCCACGACGCGTTCGTCTCCCTCGCCTGCGGCCTCATCTGCTGGCGGCGCCTCAAGAAATACCGATCATGATCGTGTTACGAGCTCTTAAACGAAAATACACTGGGTCCGTGCAGACAGACACGGACCCAGTGGTCACTCAATGAGTGATCGTCTTCACCTGACAGGTTTCGCAGCTCTTGTGCTCTGTCTTCGTGAACGTGTATCCGCTGGGGGTCGGAGCGTCAGCTTTTCTAGCGTCATGAATCCAACTGCTCGTGCGGGCAGCGCCCCCAGCGGTGGGCCTCATAGTCACCCGCAGCCAGGCATGGCCGGAGCAACTGCCTGAGAGCTTCTGGGTGTACGCGTAGTGGTGCTCGCTGTATCCCGTGTACGCACAGCTACCACGGGTCAGGTCAACCGACCCAGCGTGCGCCTGCGCCGTGGTGGCAGTGAAGAGGGCGAGGCTTGTTGCTGCCCCCGCTGCCAAAAGTCCCCGAGTGATGTTGGGCCTCAATCGCGCCATTGATTCCTCCGCCTCGTAATTGATGAGGTCATGCGTGGACGGCTGGGCTGTCCACGGTGATTTCGGTGGACAGCCCGTGTACCTGTGACTCCCCCCCGGCGTCACAGGCTGCTGGTCACACGGTGCGGCACGGATGTGGCCAATAACCTTGCGAGAACCTTGCGTGGCTGGTCAGCGGGTGGTTGGGTGGGGGGGCCGGTGTTGGCGGGGGGCCGCACCCGAGAGGCGGGCCATACAGAGCAGCGTCGGGGGCATGGTGGATTTTCTGCTGCTGGGGCCGGTGGAGTTACGGGTCGCTGACCGCTCGGTGGATCTGGGTCCGGCCAAACAACGCACAGTCCTGACGGTGTTGTTGGTGGACGCGGGCCGCTGGGTGGCGGTGGAGACGCTGATTGACCGAGTCTGGGGTGAAGACCCGCCCGCTCAGGTTCGCGCCTCGATCTACGCTCACATTGCCCGGATCCGCCGGATGCTGGCGGGCACGGCCGCACGCCTCGACGGCAGTACTGACGGCTCTGCCGCAGGGCCGCAGCTGCTGCGTGGCCCGGGGGGTTACCTGCTCGACATGCCGCCCGACCAAGTCGATCTGCACCGGTTCCGCCGTCTGGTCGAGCAGGCCCGCAACCCGGGCCAGCCGGATGCCTCGCGGGCGGCCCTGCTGCATGAGGCGCTCGGGCTGTGGCGCGGCGAGCCGCTGGCCGGGCTGTCCGGTGCGTGGGCGGCACGCACCCGGGACAACTGGCGGCAGCAGCGCATCGACGCGGTCGCGGCCTGGGCCGACGCCGAACTCCGCGTGAACAATCACGCGGGGGTGATCGGTCCGCTGACTGCCCTGGTCAACGAACATCCGCTGGTCGAGCCGCTCACGGTGGCGCTGATGCGGGCGCTGCAGGCCGCCGGGCGCGGCCCGGAAGCCCTGACCTGCTACACCGCCCTGCAGAAACGGCTGACCGAGGAGCTCGGCACGGACCCGGGCGCCGAGGCGCGGCAGATGCACCAGGCAGTCCTGCGCGGCGAACCCGCCCGGCCCACAGCCCCCAGCACACCGGAGCCCGCCGACGCGAGGCTCGGCCGGTCAGTCCCGGCGCAACTGCCTTTGGCAACGCGGGGGTTCGTCGGCCGGGAAAAGGAGCTGGCCCAATTAGACGGGATCCTGGCCGCGGCGGCGGCGGCGGGGCGGCCGACCGCGGTGGTGGTCTCGGCGGTGTCCGGGACGGCGGGGGTGGGCAAGACGGCGCTGGCGGTGCACTGGGCCCACCGGGTAGCCAACCGCTTCCCCGGCGGCCGGCTGTATGTGAACCTGCGCGGCTTCGACGTCTCCGGTGCGGCGGTGACGCCGGACCAGGCGGTGCGAGGCTTCCTCGACGCGCTGGGCGTACCAGCCCAGCGCGTCCCGGCGGAGCCGCAGGCGCGGGTGGGGCTGTACCGCAGCCTGCTGGCCGGACGGAGAGTGCTGGTGGTGCTGGACAACGCCCGCGACGCGGAACAAGTCCGCCCTCTGCTGCCCGGTACGGCCGGCTGCCTGGCCGTGGTGACCAGCCGCAACCGGCTCGCGGGCCTAGTCGCCGCCGAGGGCGCCCACCCGATCCCCCTGGACCTGCTCTCTCCGGCCGAGGCCCGGGACCTGCTGGCCCACCGCCTCGGCGCGCACCGGGTGGCAGCCGAGCCACAGGCTGTGGAGGAAATCATCACCCGGTGTGCCCGGCTGCCGCTGGCCCTGGCCATCGCGGCCGCCCGCGCCGCCACCCGGCCCACCCCCTCGCTCGCAAGCCTGGCCAGCGAGCTACGCGCCGCCGACGGTGGCCTGGAGGTGTTCACCGGTGACGGCGACGACCCGATGACCGATGCGCGCACGGTGTTCTCCTGGTCCTACCAAGCCCTGGGGCCCGGCGCGGCCCGGCTGTTCGCCCTGCTGGGCCTGCACTCCGGCCCCGACTTCTCCGCCCCCGCCGCCGCCAGCCTCACCGGCCTCACGCTCCATCAGGTACGGCCCTTGCTGGCCGAACTGGCCCGTGCCCACCTGGTCACCGAACACACCCCCGGCCGCTACACCCTCCACGACCTGCTGCGCGCCTACGCCACCGAGCAGGCCCACATCCTGGACCCCGACACCGAACAGCGCCCGGCCATCAACCGCATACTCGACCACTACCTGCACACCGCCCACGCCGCCGACCACCTGCTCAACCCGCACAACGCCCCCATCACCCTGGCCCCACCCCGCCCCGGCGTGGCCCCCGAGCAGATCGTGGATCACGCGCCGGCAATGGCCTGGTTCACCGACGAGCACACCGTCCTGCTCGCCGCCGTACAACAGGCCGCCGACGCCGGACTGGACACCCACACCTGGCAGCTGGCCTCGGCCCTGACCACCTACCTCCAGCGGCGCGGCCACTGGCACCACTCTCTGACCACCCTGCGCACCGCGCTGGATGCCACGCAGCGCCGACCCGAGGGGCCCGGCCACGCCCACATCCAGCGTCGTCTCGGCAGTACGTACCTCCTGCTGGGCCGCCACGGCGACGCCCAGCCCCACCTGCAACGCGCCGTCGAACTCTTCGGCGACCTCGGCGACCGCACCGCCCAAGCTCATGCCCACCTCGATCTTGGCGCCGTCCTTATACGCCAGGACCACTACCACCAGGCACTCCACCACGCCCAGCAGGCCCTGGACCTGTACCGCTCCACGGCCCACACCGCCGGAGAGGTCAGAGCCCTCAACGCAATCGGCTGGTGCCACGCCCAACTCAGCGACTACCAACGGGCCCTCACCCACTGCCAGCAAGCCCTGCACCTGCTGAAGGACATCGGAGACCTCAGCGGCGAAGCAGCCACCTGGGACAGCCTCGGCTACGCCCACCACCACCTCGGCCAGCACCACCAGGCCGTCGACTGCTACCACCAGGCCCTGAAGCTGTACCGGGACCTCGGCGACTCCTACAACGAAGCCGACACCCTCGTCAGCCTCGCCGACACTCACTACGCCACCGGCCAGACAGCCACGGCCCGCGACACCTGGCAGCGCGCCCTGACCATCTTCGACGACCTCGACCACCCCGACGCCGAACAGATCCGCACCAAACTGAACGCAGTCACGTGACCACCACCACTCAACGAACGGCTCCGGCCCACGATGCGCGCTCCGTCCCTATTCCGGCCGGGGAGTGTCAGGGTCCATCAGGGCCTCGAACCCCTCCTGCCAGCGGGCAGGGTCTACGCTGTGGCTCGCGGCCACCGCACTATCTTGAAGAGTCCACACGCCTCACCAAGATCACGCGGTGGTCGTCCTGTTCCCGCGACTAACGACGAGATCACGGAGTCCTGCTGGTACTGCGGTCCTGGACCCGATGGATCCCGCGCCCAAGATTGCCGGACACCGGCAATGCGCAAAGATCCGCCGCGCATGCATGCTGATGTCTGCCGGCAGACACGGGGGTGTCAGTGGAAGCAACCACAACCCGCAGCGTGGCGCGTGCACGTATGGGATCGGGCCTGGCGGTGACGGTCCTTCTGCTGCCTTTCGGCGGCTATGGGCTGGCCAGGGCGGGGGTAGTCCCCGAAGGCGCACCGATCGTGCTCGGCCTGCTGTCCGTGATCGCCAGCTTCGTCCTCCTACCCGCACTGTGCGAGGAGCGAGCCCCGTTCCGGCACTCATCGTCGCACCTGACTGCGCACACCTTGACCGGCGAACGGTCCGTCGACCTCAACCAGATCACCACCGTCCGGCTGCTGACGACCTTCTCGTACGGCAGCGCGTACCGGACCCTGCTGGTGCGCGACGCCCACGGTGTGCGCCTGGGTATCACGACCGAGAGAAGCCGCCGGAAGCTGTGGCGATCGATCGAGAAGGCGGACGCGAACGCCGCGCGAGGTATCCCCAAGCCCCGTGTGAGCCGTGCGGCCCGGGCGCATCTGGGCCTTGCCCCAGGGCGAGGGCTCGTCGTCCACACGGTTCTCGCCCTTCTGCTTCTGACGGTGTCCGGGAGCCTGTACGTGGTTGCTGTACTCCGACTCGGCGGGCAGTAAGCCTTACCCGTAATGACTGATGAGCCCGCCACGGCCACTACCACGCCGACTCAACTCGTGATCACGATCTACGGCTGGAGTACTAATACTCCAGTTGCGGTTCTCCATATGCCCTGGTCAGATGGCTCTTTTGGAGTGTAATTGGCTGACGCCTCGTCAGGGCGGCGGTGGTTCGTGACTCACCCGATCGGGGTGCGCGCGGTGCTGATAGTGGCAGTGGCGGGCGACGGCCTGGTGGCGGCGTCGCCATCGGGACCAGTGGAGACGGCGCCGAGGTGAGTGGTGCCGGGCTGCGGAGGAATGGGCAAGGTCCAACAGCCTTCGGATTTCTGCCACGGTGAGGGGAACGAGGCTGCTCGAACCGTTTCTCCGGCCCCCTTTTCGAGGGCATGGGCGGTCATCGCCGCCAGGAAGGCGTGCGCGAGCATGGCCAGGGTGATGTGGCGGTACCAGCCGACGTAGCGGCGGACTTCGTACTGATCCAGGCCGCATTCGTTCTTCGCGGCCTGGAAGCACTCCTCGATGGCCCACCGGGCGCCGGCGACCCGGACGAGTTCGGCTACCGTGACGTCTGCCTGGGCGAAGGCGAGGTAGTAGGCGATCTCCTCGGGACGCGCCAGGCTGCGGCGGGCCAGAACCCAGCGGTAGTGGGTGGGATCGCAACCGTCGATGGTGGGCAGCTTGGCCGCGGCCCAGTCGTGGACCCGCGGCCCCTTCGCCCCGTCCCCGCAGGAGATCCGCTCCCACGCCTCGGCCGGGGCGCCGGCCAGGACATGGTCGATGCGCCAACTGCCCGCAGGCGTCTTGACCTGCTGGGACTTGGGCACCGCCAGGACGTATCCGACGCGGGCCTCCTCCAGGATCTGCCGGAAGTGCCACTCCTGTCCGTAGGCCGCATCGGCGGTCACCCAGGCGATCGGCAGGGCAGAGTCCAGCGCCCGCCGGACCATGGCGCGTGCGAGTTCCGGCTTGGTCGCGAAGGACCTGCCCTCCGGGATTCGGGCGGCGCGGCACCGGTCCGGATCTCCGGTCCAGGACTTGGGCAGGTAGAGCTCGCGGTCCACCAGGGCCCTGCCCTTGGCGGAGGCGTAGGCGGCGAACACCCCGATCTGGCAGTTTTCCGTGCGGCCTGCGGTGCCGGAATATTGGCGTTGTACTCCGGCGGAGATGGTGCCCTTCTTGAGGAAGCCGGTGTCGTCGACGATCAGCACACCGTCCGGCTGCCCGAGCCGCTCAGCAACGTAATTCTGCAGGTCATCACGGATCTCGTCGGGTTCCCACTGGCACCACGACAGCAGCCGCTGCAACCCGTAGGGAGTGGCGTTGCCTGCGTGCTCGGCCAACTGCCAGCTGTTCTTCCGACCTACCGGTCCCAACAGGCCGCGGACGTAGTCCCGCATCCGCCGCCGCGGCTCGACGCGGCCGAACCGCTCTCCCACCCGGAGCAGCAGCGACTCCAACTCGGCATCCCACAGGCCTACTTCGACATCGATCTCCGGCTCCATAACCGGTTCAACGCACCCCGATCGGGTGAGTCACGAACCACCGCCGCCCTGACGAGGCGTCAGCCAATTACACACCAAAAGAGCCACCTGACCAGGGCATATGGAGAACCGCAACTGGAGTACTAATACTCCAGCAGTACTTCGTGGCTTGACCTGGGGGAACGTCGAGCGGTGGGAGTGTAGCGGTCAGTGTGCCGTCATGGACGGCTTCTGCCCGCCCATCCCTCGAAGGAGTGCCCGCGACGGCGATAGTGGCAGCGGCGGGCCACCGCCTGGCGTCGGCGGCGCCAACGCGACCAGCTCAGCGCGCGGGTGCGGGCGCGGGGGACTCGGGGCGCGTGAGCTGCCAGGAGTCTCCGCGCTTCTGCCACAGTGAGCCCGATGACCTCGGCATCCTCACCGGTGGATCCCCCTTTTCGGCTGCTTGCGCGCTCATCGCGGCGAGGGTGATGTGCCGGTACCAGCCCACGTAGCGACGGACTTCGTACTGGTCCAGCCCACACTCGTTCTTCGCTGCCTGGAAAAAACACTCCTCGATCGCCCAGCGGAACCCGGCCACCCGCACCAGCTCGTCCACGCCGGCATCCAGCGGCGCATAGCCGAGGTAGTAGGCGATTTCGTCCGGCCGGCTCACGCTGCGCCGTGCCAGCGCCCACCGTCGACGGATCAACACGCCGTCGTGGTGGTCGTACTCGGTAACCGGGCGCAACTGCACTGCTGCCCAGTCGTACTCGCGCTGCCCCTTCGCTCCCGCGCCACAGGAACGGCGCTCCCATGCCTGATCGGGGGCCTGCTCGAACACCATGTCGATGCGCGGGCCGGCCAGGGAGTGGGACTTCGGGATGGCGAGGACGTAGCCGACTCCGGATGTTCCGGCAGGGTGGACAGGAAGGCTTCGACGTCGTGCACGTCGACGAGGGCCCAGGCGTTCTTGTCCCGTTCATCGACCAGGAAGAGGGCCAGGTCACGCAGGGTGGCCAGGGCCGTCTCCAGGGTGTGGTTGCTGCGAGGACGGGTGCCCGCTCGGCGGGCTCTGTCCTGGGCCCGCATCCGGGAGGTGCTGAAGGCGGCAACGGCTTGCCGCAGCGGTTCGGGAACGGCCTCGATGCGTCGTTGCCGTCGGTCGGCGGCGAGCCGTTCGGCCTGGTCGGTGGGCAGTGCCAGGTGGTGGAGGGTGAAGAAGTCCTCGAGTGCGCGGGCGAAGGAGCCCATCGACCGCCCGGGCCTGCGCGATCTTTCCAGCAGGGCCTGAGGCGAGGTGGAGTGCCCGTCTTCCAGGAGCCGGCCGAGGTCGGTGACGAAGCCGCAGGCTCTGGCGATGCAGTGCCGGGCGGCGACATGAGCGACGAAGTCCCCCAGCCAGGAGGGTGGATCGGCGAGCCGGTCGCGGAGATGTTCCCCGCGGATGAAGGGACGGCCAGGGTGCTTTTGCTAGCAGGCCGAGCACAGCCCCAGTCCGGCATGTCGCCGCAACTGGCCGCACTCGCGGCAGGTCCTCGGAGGCTGTTTCTGCGGCCGGGGCCGTGAACAGTGGCCGCACCAGCCGGTCGTCTCACGCAGATAGCCGGGCCTGCGGCAGCGCGGACACGTCTGCTGAGCAGCCCGTTGTTCGGCCTTGCGGCGGCAGTCGCGGCACAGACCGTTCTGCGATGACCGGACGGAGTGGCCGCATTCCTCGCAGACGCGTGAGCAGATGATGCAGCGGCCGGTGTCCTGCTGCAGGACGCGGTCGCGGCCACAGCCGGGGCAAACCGCCTTGGCGGCCTGCTCGTTCAGCCTGCGCCAGCACCGGCAGCAGTACTGGCGGTCGAGATATCCGACCGGGGCACCGCAGGTGACGCAGTCGCGTTGCTTCTTGCCCATAGCAGCCCGCCGGTCACAAAGGCGGCATCGACCGGCCCCTGGCGGAGGCGGCCTGCGGCAGGTCGGCTACTGGATGAGGAGGTGTGATGGGCCGTTCGACGAGTCATGCTCAGGACTTGTGGATCGACCTCGGGTGGGGTGCTTCGCGTGATGGGGAGGGCGTACCTTCCCGAGTGATCGACTCAAGGTCATCGAGCAGGCCCGCGTTGCTGCGCGGGTCGGGAAGGCACGACTGCTGAGCGTAGTGAACGAGGACGGCACCACCGAGACCGGTTCCCTGATCGACGGCATCGTCCGCGAGGGCGCGAGGCGGATGCTCGCCGCGGCCCTGGAGGCCGAGGTCAACCAGTACATCGCCGAGTTGGCGGGCGAGCGCGACAAGGCTGGCCGCCGTCTGGTCGTCCGCAACGGACACCACCGAGAGCGGACCGTGACCACAGCCGCCGGGTCGGTCATGGTGAAGGCGCCGCGCGTAAACGACAAGCGCGTGGACGAGGCGACGGGTGAGCGCAAGCGGTTCTCGTCGAAAATACTCGCGCCCTGGTGCCGGAAAACCCCGAAAGTCGGCGAGGTGCTCCCTCTGCTCTACTTGCACGGACTGTCCTCCGGTGACTTCGTGCCCGCGATGGAACAGTTCCTCGGCTCGGCGGCGGGGCTCTCCCCGGCAACGATCACTCGGCTGACGAAGCAGTGGCAGGATGACCACACCGCCTTCCAGGCCCGCGACCTGTCGGAATCCGACTACGTCTATGTGTGGGCCGACGGCGTCCACCCCAAGGTCCGCCTCGGCCAGGTGCACTCCTGCGTCCTGGTCCTCATGGGCGTGTGCACGGACGGCAGCAAGGAGCTCATCGCCCTCGCCGAGGGGCTGCGCGAGTCGACCGAGTCCTGGGCGGATGTGCTGCGTGACTGCCGTCGGCGCGGCATGCGAGATCCCGAACTCGTCGTTGGTGACGGCGCGATGGGCCTCTGGCGGGCCCTCGCGGAGGTGTTTCCGAAGGCCAGGCATCAAAGGTGCTGGGTTCACAAAACCCGCAACGTGATCAACGCCCTGCCGAAGTCGGCCCAGCCCGGCGCAAAGAAGGCCCTCCAGGAGATCTACAACGCCGAGGACCGCGATCACGCGGAGAAGGCCGTCCGCGACTTCGAGGGCGTCTACGGCGCAAAGTGGCCGAAGGCAGTGAAGAAGATTACCGGCGAGGTCGACGAACTCCTCGCGTTCTACGACTTCCCCGCCGAGCACTGGTAGGGCTTGGTCAGGTTCGTAGTGGTGTGGGTATGTCGCGGTGGCAGGTGGGGCAGGCTCCGGCCCAGGTGGCAAGGAGTGTCTGTAGTTCCCGGACGACCTGGTAGAGGCTCAGACCTGCGCCGCGTCTTTTGGGTCTCGTGCCAGCCGTTGCAGCGTGCAGAAGGCGTGGGCGGCGGAGACGAGGGTGACATGGTGGTGCCAGCCGCCCCAGGTGCGGCCTTCGAAGTGGGCCAGGCCCAGGGCCTGTTTCATCTCGCGGTAGTCGTGCTCGATGCGCCAACGCAGCTTCGCCAGCCGCACCAGCGTGGCCAGCGGCATCCCCGAGGGCAGGTTCGACAGCCAGAACTGCACCGGTTCGCTCTCGGTGGCGGGCCATTCGGCCAGCAGCCACCGCTCGGGCAGTTCAGGATCGTCGCCGGCCTTGCGGATGCCGCGTCCGGCCGGGCGGATCCGCAGGGCGACGAACCGCGAGTACATGCGCTTGAGGCCGCTTTGGCCCTTACCCGGCCGGGAGCCTTCCCTCCAGGACACCGGCCGTGCGGCCGCCCGGCCTGCTTCGATGACCAGGTCCTTCATGGTCTGCGCAGGCTCGGGGTACTGAATTTTCGGCGGCCGGCCGGTGCCCGCATAGGCAGGCTGGACGGGCCGGGCATCCGCGGGCTGGGCGGTATGGCGAGAGGAAATCCCCACCGCGTAGGGCAAGTTGCGCTCCCCCAGGCCCAGGCGGAAGGCGGCGGCATCACCGTATCCGGCGTCCGCGACCACCAGGGGAACGTCGACGCCCCATGACCGGGCCTCGTCGATCATGTCCAGGGCCAGCTGCCACTTCTCCACATGCCCCACCCGGGCGGGAATCCCGCAGCGGCCGCGGCGGGCGATCTTGTCCGCATCGGCCTCCGGCGAGGCGGGATCCCAGGATGCGGGCAGGAACAGCCGCCAGTTGACGGCCGCGGAGGCACGGTCACTGGCCAGGTGCAGGGAGACGCCCACCTGGCATTTGGTGACCTTGCCCGCGGTCCCGGTGTATTGCCGCGACACACACGCCGAGGCATCCCCGTCCTTCAGAAAGCCGGTGTCATCCACGATCAACGCTTCCACCCCGATCACGTCCTGCATCTGCCAGGCCAGCCGGGCCTGCACATGCGCGGGATCCCACGGACTCGAGGTGATGAAGTGAGCCAGTGCCTGCCGGTTGCCGTCCTCGCCCAGACGGGCCGCCATCGGCTCCACCGACTTGCGTCGCCCGTCCAGCAGCAGCCCGCGCACATACGCCTGCCCCCACCGCCGCTGATCCGCACGGAAGAACCCGTCGAACAACTTCACCGCGAACGCCTCCAAGTCCTCCCGGACCGAGGCCATCTCCTCAGGTGTCACACCAATCCAACGACGCTCATGGGACAGGAGACACGCACCCACAAGTGAAGATGACCAAGCCCTACTGGGTGCACGCACGACAAATCCGATCGAGAGTACTTTCAGCACCGTGAAACTCCGGACCAAGGTCACCCGCGGGGCCGGCAGCGCGGTCGCGGCCCTGGCCATGGTGTTCAAGCTGGCCGAGTCCGCCCAGGCCCGCTGGCGCGCGATCACCGCACCCCACCTCGTCGCCCTTGTCCGCAACGGCGCCCGCTTCAAGAACGGTCACCTCGTCGAACGCCCTGAGACCACCGCAGCCTGATCACACTTCACGCACGACAAGCACGGGATCATGAGGCAGGCTGCCGGGATGAGATCTCGAACCGGTGGTATGTGGTGGGGAACTGCGATCGAGGCGCCGGACCCCAGCGGCTTGGCGAAGTTTTACGCCGAACTCCTCGGTTGGCACATCGGGCACGAGGAGCCGGGCACGGCCATCGTCGCCGCCTCCCCGCAAGGGCCGTTCTTCGTGTTCCAGCAGGCGGACGGCTATCGGGCTCCGGTGTGGCCTCCGGTCGAGGGCGAACAGCGCCCGATGATGCACTTCGACTTCCAGGTCGGCGATCTGGATTCGGCGGTCGCCGAGGCGGTGGCCCTGGGCGCCACGGTGGCGGAGTTCCAGCCGCAGGAGAGCCTCCGGGTGCTCTTCGACCCGGCCGGACACCCCTTCTGCCTGTGTCTGGACGAGGGATGACCGGCTGGATCGCACGTCACTCGATCCACAACTCTTGACAATGACTCCCGTTCGACGGGGGTGGTGTCGACCTCGATCAGGTCGTTGGGGGTGCACTCCAGCGCGGTGCACAACGCGGCCAGCGTGGTCATCTTCACTTGAGAGGGTTCCTTGGTGAACAGCGCGGACACCGATGCCGAGGACAGTTCCAGGCCGGCCTTCTCGGCCAGCAGCCGCCGCAGTTCCGTCCCGGTCCACACCTCGCGCTGGGCGGCGGCCATCCGCAGCCGCCATTGGATCTTCATGCCGTGGTGTCCTTCCCGGTCAGCTCGGCCAATGTGCTGGCGACAGCGCGTTGCTAGGCGTCCTCGATGAAGGTCGCGGAGGGCCGGACATATCGCATGGTCGAGCTGACGGTCCAGTGACCGAGCATCTGCTGGATCGCGACGAGATCGACGCCGCGTTCGTAGTTGTGCGTCGCGCAGGCTCTTCGCAGAGCATGCGGGCTGAACCGCTCGGATGCCGGGCGCCCTTCGAGTTCCATCAGATAGCGGAGTCGGTTGCGGATGGTCCCGCGATGCAGGCTGCCGCCGGACTCGTCGGCGAAGAGCACCGGCGAGTCGGGGAACTTGGGCCGCACGTCCTCCAGGAACCACCGCAGCACCAGGTCCAGCCCGTCGAGCATGGGCACCCACCGAGGCCGCGGCCCGGACGTGTGTGCTCCCTTGCCGAAGCGGACGTGGAGCTTGCCGAACGGGCCTCGGGTGAAGTGCAGGTCCGGCTTCTCCAGGAGCGACGCTTCCTCGGAGCGGAGCCCAGCGTGATACAGCGTCCGGAACATCGCATAATCCCGGGCGGCGGGTCCGTACTTTCTCGCGGTGGCGATCCGCTGCTTCATGAAGTCGAAGAACTCCGTCACCCGCTCCGGTGTCGGAGGCGGCAGCAGAGCGGGCGAGTCGTCCCCGACATGCCGGGAAGCGTTGAACTCGTCGACTGGGCAGACGAGGCGGACTCCGAACGCGGCCTCGATCTCGACAGCTTTGCGGGCCTGCAGGAACCGGTGAAAGCCCTTGAAGATCTGCACATACTCGCGCCGGGTGGACGTCGCCCGACCCCTCACCCCCAAGTCACCGACCACGCGGTCGATGTCCTCCGGCGTCACCTCCCACGCGGGCCGCCCCAGCGCAGCCAGGGTTCGCTCCAGCAGACCGACGTCGTTGTCGATGGTCACCGGGCTGAACCCGCGGGCCCGCCACGAGGCGACGAACGCGTCGACGCACGCGGCCTGGAACTGCCACGGGTCCGTCGCCAGCGGCTCCTGCGGGACAGCCCCGCCCGCGATGACCTGCAGTCTCGCCTCGGCCACCGGCACACCTTCCTCGCACCTGAACGGTCAAGGCAGCACCTGGACATTCGGGCTGCTGCCACGAGAACCAACGAGGACCGCAGGAACGGGAAACGGCCAGGTGACAGGGGCAACCCTTGTGAGGGAACAAGTGCCAGCCCCAGATGGCTTCGACACGATCATGCCCAAGACTCTCGCGGGAGCGAGCACCGATCGCCTCATGCATCACGCTCACCTCGTGACCACCTCCGGCGACTCGCATCGCCTCGCCGAGGCTCTCGCCGGGAAGGGAGTTGTCCCCTTGACCTGACCCCCACCCCCGGGAACACCACTGGCCACACGCCTGGGTTTCTGATGGCCACCAACCTGGGCCTCCAACGGCCACCCACCTGGGCATCTCAATGACCGTTGACACCTCACCGTGGGACCGCGAGAACTGTCCGTTCTCCTCTGCACGATCATGATGCGCGCCGCTGGCCTGGAGTGGTACGAGCAGGGGGACGTCTGGCACCACGTGATCACGGAAGAGCACCGATCGACCGACAGCGACGTGCCAGCAGACCGGCTCGACGCCCGCGCCCAAGAGATCCGGCCCCTGCACTTCGCCGACAGCGATGTCCTGCTGCGCCCCGGCGGCCTGCTGGAGCCCTCGCCGAGTGGGCCGCCGCCTTCCGCACCACGGGGCAGGAACTCCGCCGTGCCGTTCAGGCCGGGACGCTGGACCGCGGGTTGAGGCACATGCTCAGCTACCACGTGATCTTCCACTGGAACCGCCTCGGCTTGTCCATGCGAGGCCAGAGCATCCTGGCCTGGGCAGCCAGGGCAGCGATCCTCCACGGGGAGAGCGGGGCATAGAGGTGCAGCTGGCCCAAGACACCGGCCTTCTGCCAGCGGCCCAGGCGCCGCGAGCAGGTCTATCCGGAGCCGAACCCCAGCTCAGGGGGCAGGAGTTGCCATGAAATATCAATGTAGAGGACGTACAGGATGCCCTGCCGACACAGCCGATCAGCGACCGGGCGAGGGCCCGGCCCCTTCTCCGGCCAGGGCGGCAGCAACGGTTCGATCCGAGCCCACACGTCGTGTCCACGATCCACGGTCGAGTACCCACACCTGACGAACCACCGAAGAGTCATAGAGATCCCGCCGGATCGACTCGATCGGACGGGATCTCGTAACCACTCCTGAGAGATCTCAAGAACAGTCCTCGATGCGATACGGCTCCAACCTGATCCCTATTCCTGTCTGTGTCTGCTGCGCGGCCGGTGTCCCGGAAGCCGGGATAGGCTGTTCAGCAAGGGCGTTGTCCGAGGAGACAGTGGGGCGGCCAGCGGCCGGAGCCCATATGCCTCGGAAGAGATGTACGCGGTCACCCGTGGTGGTCTGCTTCGTTCGTAAGCCAGCGCCAGGTAAGCGATGAGCCCGGTCCCATCTGCCGGCTGGCGCGAGGTGACGGCGGCCAGCGACCGGGCGAGCGGAGTGGCGTCCATACCGTAATGGGCGAGCACGGCGACTGCCCGCGCGTGGGCCTCCCCGTCGTGCCGAACGTAATCCCGGATCGGGATGTGGAGGGTGAAACCGCTCGGTAGGCCGGTCGTCGTCTCCGTGAAGGAGTGGCAGGCCAGGGCGGGCAGCCCGCAGAGTCGTGCGTCCGCCGAGGTTCCGGCCCCGGAGCGCGTCCCGCTGTGGTACCCCGCCGCGATCCGGAAGAAGGCTTCCACGGTCGCCTGCTCCGGGCCGGAATCCATGCGCGGCAGACTGCCCGCCTCGGCGACCGCCAAGTTGTGATGCCTGAGGTAAATCTTCACTCTGGGTGCGTCCCAGTCGCCCAGGTCCAGGGCGAAGAACGGATAGCCGTCGGCTGGGGGCAGTGCGGTGTACGCCTGCTGGTAGCCGAGCCGTCCCAGCGCCTCACGGATCGTCTCGCCAGCGCGTTCCGGCCCGGATGCCGCAGGGTTCAGATACACCTTAAGCCTGGGGACACCACCCGGACGTAACTCCAGTGCGCACCACAAGGCCAGAGGGCCCTGCGAGGCGGGAGGGAAGAACAGGTCCTCCAGGTGGTCGAGGCGATGGGAAGAAAACCCCCAGCGCTCCGTCATCGCGTGGATGACGCGTAATCCGACGCGTCCGTTGTCCACCAGGCTGGCGGCATCGCAGCCCGGTTCCAGCAGTACGCGCAGCGTCGGGGTCTCACCGGGCTGGAAAGAGAGCGAAAACTCCACCGGCGTGTGGTCGTCGGACAGGAAGCTGCGGGAGGGCGGCGGCAAGTCCAGTGGGCGTTCGGCCGCCGTGCCCAGCGACTCGGCCAGGACACTAGCGTAGGTTTCTGCGTCGGCTGCATCCAGCCCCACGACGTCGCACAGCCGCCGCAACTGGTCCGCCGTGAACCTGCCGAGTGTCTTGGTTAGCCTCGTACTTCCGCCGCTGGTGCGAGATGGGGTCATCGGATCCCCCTCCACGAGTCGGAGGGCATGCGAAAATGCCCGTCCTTGCAGACGGGTATCTCAACTTCGGACACGTCCGGTTCGCTCCGTATAGGGAAGGCGCGATTCCTGCGATGAAGCGAGGTGGCGTAACGCTGAGCGGCGCCGGTGGCAATGGATATGTGGTTCACCACGCCTGTACGAGACGGAACTGCGGGATGGCGAGGCCCGCTCCGGCGGCGCATGGCCGCCCTAGTGCGCCGGGCCCAGGCGAGCGACTCGTCGTTGCCACGCAGGTTGGGCCGATGCGCGACGAATTCGACCAAGTGGACGGCCGCTTCCATGCCTAGGACCGCAGCCTTCATGTCATAGCCGACGGTGGACAGCTCCGCTACCGCAGTGTCCGGGTCAGACGCGTAGCGGGTAGCGTCGTCACCCTCGTGGTCCTCGGTCCAGGACCCGCTGCAGCCGAACGTATACAGGGACACGACTACGGATCCCAGTTCCCTGGCCGCTGCCTTGTATCCCATGCCGTTGCGTACCGATTCCACCAGCAGAACGGTGCGATTGCTTTCACCCATGGCGTCCGTCTCTTCGACGAGCCCAGATGGGCCTAGGGTTGCGGCGGCGCAGCGGTCGTGCCGCCGCAGCAACACCGATACGACGAATGCGCCGCGGCCGCCGGTCACGAGGCACCGCCGTGCTCGCGGAAGAGGCTGTCGAGCCGGAGCTTGTCCAAGGTCTCGCCTTCTCGGAGCCGCCTGACCACGAGCAGGCACGGTGTGCCGAACTCGCCGCCGGGGAAGGTCCGCATCCGCATGGAACCGACGCACAATGACCAGGAGGGGGCCCGCCCCTTGGGAAGTTCCTGGCCCGACTCGGCGTCGAACACCCTGGTATTGCCGGTGAGCAGCACCCCGGCGCCGAGCTTCGCCCCGCGCTCCACCCGAGCGCCCTCCACGATCATCGATCGGGAACCGATGAACGCGTCGTCCTCCACCACGACCGGGACTGCTCCGACGGGCTCCAGCACCCCTCCCAGGCCCGCTCCCCCAGAGAGGTGGACGTTGGCCCCTACCTGCGCGCAAGAGCCGACAGTCGCCCAGGTGTCGATCATGGAGCCAGGCCCGACATATGCGCCGACATTGATGAATGACGGCATCAGCACGGCCCCGCGCGCCACGTGACTGCCGAAGCGCGCGATCGCTCCTGGCACGACACGTACCCCGTCGAAGCGCCGTTTAAGCGGCAGCCGGTCGCGGTAGCGAAACGGCCCCGCCTCGGACTCCTCAACCTCGAACAACCGGAAGGACAGCAGAATGGCCCGGCGGGCCCACTCGTCAACCACCACCTCGTCCGTCGCCGGATCCACCGCGGCAACCGTGGCGGCGCCGCTGTCGAGTAGATCCAGCGCCTCCAAAACGGACTGGCGTGGCGCGTGGTCTGCCGTCGTCAACTCGGCACGGCGTTCCCACAGTTCGTCGATACCCCCGGGAACCGGGCTGTCGCCCAGGCGAGAGCCGGAGGATCCGGTCTGCAGGACAGGTTTCGTGGTCACGGCGGATCTCCTTGGCGTGTGTGCTCGGTCGCTGGCGCGACCCGATTCCTGGCCGTGCTAAGGCAGGCATGACCGGTTTCGTGCCAGCGTCTACGGGACGGGTGATCTCGACAGCAGATCCAACCGCCAGGCGACGGCTGCTGAGTCCTGGACGGCGGCGAAGCGCACGTACGGATGCCCGGCGGGGCCATACTCGCAGCCTGGCCGGACGATCAGGCCCGCCTGCTCGGCCGCACGGCGGGCGAAGGCCACTCCGTCGCCGCCGGGCGCGGGCACCCAGGCGAAGAGCCCCCCGGCCGGCGCGGTACACCCCAGTTGGTGATCGTTCAGGCACTCGACCAGGTCGGCGACCCGGCGTGCGTTGCGTGCCCGCTGCTCCTCGGCATGCCGGTCATCGTCTAGCAGTGCGCGCGCTGCCTCCTGTGAGGCGGCGGCCGCCATCAGGCCGGCCTCTCGGCGCCGCCTGGCCAGTCCCGCCACCAGCGAGGGGTCTCCCAAGCAGAATCCCACGCGCAGCCCTGGGGAGTTGGACCGCTTCGACATGCTGTGCACGGCCAGGACGCCGTCGAGCCCGTGGCAGAGGATGGTGCGTGGTTCATGGCACCACGTCGCCTCGACGTACGCCTCGTCGGACACCACGACCACACCGTGCGCACGGCCCCAGTCGGCGACCGGGCCGAGCGGTTCGACGACCCCGGTGGGATTGGCCGGGCTGTTGACCCACAGACACAGTGCCCGATCCGCGACCCGCGCTGGGAGCAGGTCCAGGCGCATTCGGAACGCGTCGTCGACAGGCACCCGGTGTGCCCGCAACCCGGCCAGCCGTGCGCCGAACTCGTAGGCGGGATAGCCCAGTGCTGGAATGAGCACCGTGTCACGCTCGGGCCCGTGCGTGTTCGGCCGGCGCATGTCACGCAGGAAAAGCGGAAGCGTGGAGATGAATTCCTTGGAACCCACGCACGCCGCCACGGCCTCCGGCGGCACCGCCACCCGGTAACGGCGCAGAATGTGACGTGCGGCCGCCTCCCGCAGCTCCATGGTTCCCGCGCTGGGCGGATACTCGGCCGGCGCGGCCAGGAAGGCGTCGCTCTGAGGCCGGCCTGGCATCGGCGCGGGGGACGCCGGACGCGGGACACGCGCGGGAGGGTCCCTCGGGATCCCGAGGGAGAGGTCCAGCGGCTCGTGTCCCCCTCGCACGGCCAGGGCCAGCGCCTCCTCGCGGCGCCACGGCTCGTTTCGGCTCATTGGAGCCCAACCGGGTCCGCGACCGGGGCGAGGACATCGGTTCGGCACCGCAGCGTGGCGAAGTAGTCTTCCTCGCTCTCCGCCCGGCGAATACGCTCCACGCTGCCCCCGCGCCGCAGCAGCAGTTCCTGCGGACGTAGCCGCCCGTTGTAGGTGAAGCCCATCGAATGTGCGTGGGCTCCGGTGTCGTGGATGACGAGCAAGTCGCCCTCGGTGACGGTGGGCAAGGTCCGCTGCTCGGCGAATTTGTCGTTGTTTTCGCACAGCGACCCGACCACGTCGACCACCTCTTGCCAGCGGTCAGATGCGCCCGGCACGGTGATGTGGTGGTACGCGCCGTACATCGCCGGGCGCATCAGAGCGTTCATTCCGGCGTCCACCCCGACGTACTCGCGCCATTTGCTCATCCGGTTGAGCACCCGGGTCACCAGTACACCGTGGGGGCCGGTGACATAGCGTCCGCTCTCGAACAGCAGGCGGGGGCGGGCCAGTCCTGTGGCCAGCTCCCAGTCCCGCAGCCGCGCGCCGACGGCGGCGCCCAGCGCAGGCAGGTCGAACGACTCCTCCTCCGGTCGGTACGGAATACCGATGCCTCCGCCTAGATTCACGAAGCTGGGCAGGACGCCGAGATCGCGGTGGAGCGTCTCCGCCTGTTCCAGTAGCAGGTCCAGACTGAGCAGGAAGGGCTGCGGGGTGAGATAGCCCGATCCCAGCATCATGTGCAGCCCAATGTGTTCGACGCCCATCTGCCTGGCCCTGGCGCATACGACGGATAGCCGGTCGGCCCGGATACCGAATTTCGCCGACTGCGGGTCACCGAGGTACGAGGCGCTTGCCTCACGCCCGGCATTGCCCGGGTGCACCCGCAGGCACAATGTGTCGGGCACCTCACCGCGTTCAGTGAGTTTATCGAGCACGGTCTCATCGTCCACATTGATGAGCACGCCGAGCCGCACCGCCGCGTCCAGTTCCGCACGGCTGGTGTTGTTGGAGGTGAAGCAAATGTCGTGTCCCACCGCTCCGGCACGGACGGCCGCGGTGAGTTCAGGCAGCGAACTGCAGTCGAAGCCGAAGCCGTGCGCGGCCAGCAGCTCAAGGACGGCCGGGTTCGGATTGGCTTTGACGGCGTAGTACTCTCGGTAAGGCGTATCGGCGAACGCCCGGTTGAAAGCTGCGCAGTTCTCCTCGATACCCTGTTCGTCGTAGATATGGAATGGCGTGCCAAAATGTTCCGCAGCCCGTGGCAGCACGGCGTTAAGCCGCCCATCGAAGTCAGCGCTGATCGGCATGGTTGCCACCCCTCAAGGAATCGCCGGGCCGCTCTCCTGCAGTCGCCGTGACCACTGCCCGGATGCGTTCGCCGGACAGCGGCCGCTCGTACGCGAAGAACTCGACAGTGACCTCGGAGAAACCTGAGGCCAGGGCCTCGTCGCGCAGGTAGGCACCGGACAGCCAGTGGAAGCCCGGGACTCCGGGCGCTGCTTGGACGGGTTCGCCGTTTTGGGGGCTGTCGTTGGAAATGATCAGCGTGCCGCGCCCCGTGCCGTCAGTGAGCCATAGGCGGATGCGGGCCATAAGGCCGGACAGGCCCACGGCGGAGGTGTACAGGTGGCCGAGTAGACCGTCGGCGTAGGTGACGGGCCACACGGCAGAAGGAGCCCAGGTGGTGACGTCCTCACGCTGCGCAGTGATTCCCTTAGATCGCGCGAGCGCGACCGCTTCGTCCAGGGCGTCGACCGCGAGGACCTCGTAACCGTCGTCCAGGATGTCCTTCTCCACGACAGCGTTGCCGCTGCCAAGGCTCAGTAACCGGCTCGTTCCGTGGTCCTCGAGTGCGGTGACGAGCTTGTCGTGGATCCATTTGCGATAGAGGGCCGAGTAGGTCGACGGCGTGACAGAGTCGCCACGCGCCTGGCCCTGCTCCCATATCTCGTACAAATTGGGCTCGCTATCACGGCGCGGCCGGTAGAACCGGCGGAGGTCGTCCAGTTTGTCGGGCACGCGGCTTCCCTCTCAGACGTCTGTGTTCCGGGCGATTGCGGCGAACAGCGTTCAGCCTCGCTCGCCGACCTTACAGTACTGTATTGACAACTTCTATTTTCACCAATAATTCACTCCAACTGAGTCGCCTATCTCAATGGACTGTCATTATCTACTTCCGGCGGAGTACAGGCCTGCGCCGCTTCTCCGCAGCAGCAATCCACAACGCGATCTCTTCTGGCGTTGGGGCCTCAAAGAGCACCATCAGAGACATTTCGATATCGAAGCATGTTCGGATGCGGCTCACTAGGCGTGTCGCAATCAATGAGTGCCCGCCAGACGTGAAGAAATTGTCTGTTGCCCCAAATCCGTCAAGCCCGAGGGCCTCCGCAAAGAGAGAACAGAGAGTTTCCACTACGGGACTCTGAGGCTGGCGCTCACTAATTACCGCTGCCGCTCCAAGTTCGGACAACTGACTTCGATCCAACTTTCCATTGTGCGTCAGAGGAAATTCCTCCAACGAAACGAAGGAGGTAGGGACCATATACAACGGAAGCCGAGCACTCAGGAATGAGGCCAACTCCAGACTGCTTACAGCCTCCGTCTGACCGCTGTGTGGGGAGTTCGTGAGACCTTCGCGGCTACCACTATCAACTACTCGTCGCCAATTGACGCAGTCGCTTGACACCGCTTCCTTATTCGTAAAGACCACGTCGAACATATAAGGATGATCGGACCATGTCGGTATAGCGTCGATTCCTAGGCCTTCACCAAGCGAGCAGAAGGCGTTAGGACTTTCTGGGCCCGGACCTGGACCAGAGGCTCCACTTGTGAGACGCAGGTTCGGAATGCTGAGTACCCGAAGTGTTTCTCCCCTCAATTCACGCAGCAGCCCCCTAAGCTCCGCGAGACTGCTGACGCTCTCACCCCAACGGTAGTCCCGGAACCTTGTTTCAGGCGCCTTCTTGCCTGCCATCTTAGTGTGCAGTATTACATCGTATCGATACCGAGTCAGCTCGTTAACTGCCTTGCCACTTTTTATTCTGATGTCAGCGTTCTCGAACGCAAGAATACGGTCGCCCAGTGCAGTGAAGAATGCCGGGTCAACTAGCAGTTCAATCTCTCGCGCCAAGCTCGTCGACTTTTGCAGAGCAATCCGTTCGACATCGCTACCAACCTTGCCCATTGCCACCGCAGCATGAAATTCATCCAAGAGGCGAAGATTGCGGACGTCCCCTACAAAGATATTTCCTCCAGGCCGCAGAGCCTGAGACGCTTGCGCAAGCACATCCTCCAGATACGACCTAGAGGGAAAGTACTGTATAACCGAATTAATGACGATGGTATCAAAGTACGCTTCAGGGATCCCAGAATAGTCGTCCGCCGCTCTAACTCGAATATGGACCTTGGAGCGCAATTCTGAAACTCCCGCAACGTCTTCCAAGAGCTTTTTCATTGCTACTGCTGAGAAATCCGTTGCCCAATATTCCTCACAGTGCGGAGCCAGCTTCTCCAAGATAGATCCGGCTCCAGCGCCGATTTCGAGTACGCGTCGTGGTTTCAGCGAGATGAGCCTCTGTACGATCTCGTCACGCCACTCTTGCATTTCCTCTACGGGAATCCTGGACCCATCTGTACTACTTGTCCAACCTTCGAATCCTCTGCCGAAAGGAGCCCTGCTCGATGTTTCAAAATGCTCCTCATGAAAATTCCGCCACTCGTTAATGTAGTACTGAGACTGCTTTCCGTTGGAAGCGTCCCGCTCTGGGATGAAGTAGGCGATGAGGCATTTGTCGCCGGGCTGGTTCTCACGGACTAGGACCACGGCCCGGGCAACGCCCGGGTGGCCGGTCAGGACGGATTCGATCTCGCCAGGCTCGACCCGGAAACCGCGGATCTTCACCTGCTCATCCGCCCGGGACAGGAAATCAAGCTGTCCGTCGGAACGCCAGCGCACGATGTCACCCGTGCGGTACATCCGCTCACCTGTGCCGAACGGGCATGCAACGAACCGCTCCGCAGTCAGGCCCGGATGGTTGAGGTAACCGCGGGCCAGGCCCGCCCCGCTCACATACAGCTCACCCGCAACGCCCACTGCCACCGGGCGCAGCTCTGCGTCCAGCACGAACAGCCGTGTGTTCGACACCGGCGCGCCAATAGGAGGCACCTCACCGGCCACCAACGGGAAACTCAGTGTTGCGGCAACAGTCGACTCCGTCGGGCCGTAGCCGTTCAGCATCCGCCTGCCCGGAGCCCAGTCATTGACCAACTCCACCGAGCACACATCACCGCCGACGAGCAGGGTGCGCAACTCGGGCAGGTCTCGCGCTGGGACGGTGGCCAGGACTGGAGCGGGGGCACTGAGGTGTGTGATCCTCTCGCTTTCCAGGGCCAGAAGCAGATCCTCTCCCAGCAGCTTGTCTGTGTCAGACACGATCACGGTGGCGCCGCTGACAAGTCCGAAGAAGATTTCAGCGGTCCATGCGTCGAAGCTGGGCGACACAATGTTCAGCAGACGGCTTCCCTCACCGAGCCCCAAACGCGAAGTGTGGTCTTTGATGAGGCTGCTGAGTCCGGTGTGGGAGACGAGTACGGCCTTAGGGAGGCCGGTGGATCCAGAGGTGTAAATGAGGTAAGCAGAGTTTTGGTGGTGCAGGGGTCGGACTCGGTGGCTGTTGGTCGGATTGGTGGTGGATTGCTGAGCGATGACAGGATCGGTGGTCAGCAGACGGGTGCCGGCTGGGTGACCGACCGTGACGGCTTCGGTGGCCAGGAGCAAGTCGGGCGCTGCGTCCTGAAGCATGAACGCGATGCGTTCCGGAGGGTATTCAGGGTCCAGAGGGAGGTAGGCAGCGCCAGCTTTCATGGTTGCGAGAACGGCAGTGATCAGCTCGTGCGACCGTGGGATAGCCAGAGCGACGATGTCCTCAGGGCCGATGCCCTGGCTGATCAGGTACCAGGCCAGCTGGTTGGCCCGAGCGTTGAGTTGGGAATATGTCAGGGTGTGGTCTTCGAACTCAACGGCGACTGCGTCGGGGGTGGTCCCCACTCGGGCCTCGAACAGGTCCGGCAGCGTGGCTGGCTCGACCTCGTGCCGTGTGCGGTTCCACTCCACCAGCACCTGGTGCCACTCTCGTTCGGATAGCACCTTAGATTCCAGCGCCGGGCGCATCGGCTCGGTGGGCAAAACTTGCTTCATTGGACTAAATCTCCCTGATGCTACGGCTCAACAGTAAACGGAGCTTTTTCGGAGAACGGTCGAAAGAGTCGTATTTACATTGCGGCCCAGCCCGGAACTATCGCATCTGCGCAGGAAATTGGGTGACAGTTCCGGAGTAGTCAGGACTGGTCACGACGACCGGCAAAGAACATCCGGACCTGCCGGGATATCTCCGCGATTGAAGTATCTCTGGTCATCATATCAATGTGATCCCCAGAGACATCGACCACTCGAACGTCGTTTCGGTAGAGCGATTTCCAGAATGCAAGGTATTGCGCGGGCCCTCCCTCTCTGTACTTGGATTCGCCAGAGCCGCTTCGGCCGTCGTCGCTGATCACCAGCGTGACGTTGGCCCGGGAAACCTCGGGCATGTAGTTTCCGGCAGCCTCCATGATTCCGCCCAGCGCGCCAAACGGGAGCCATTCATCCAATCCGGGAGATTCATTCATAAATTCAAGGGAATCCACGAAGCGCCGGAATTTTGTTTCGATCTCAGTGCGCCTAGTACCATTAGCCGCGCGCCCCTCGAGCCAGATCTCGCTAGCCTTACGATATGCGTCACCATAATAGAGCATTCGGCGTCGGATGCCGGTCTGAACTGTCGGAGGCTCCAATAGGAAAATCGCGTCCACCTCATCCGGGTGCTGTTGACCGATTTCGTGGGCAACCAGCCCGCCAAATGACCATCCCAGCACACGGTAAGGCCCAGTCGGTTGGACTCTTTTCATCTCCTCCCAATAGCGGTTCGCCATTTCCGGTATGCTTCTGTACGGAACCTCGCTGGGATCCATTCCCGCAGCCTGAATTCCGTAGGTTCGGCAGGAGCCTGCCAGTTTCTGGGCGAGCGCCTTATACCAGTGGGCACTACCGCCGCTGGGGTGAATGCAGAACAAGACCTGATCATTAGTGAGCGCCGATTCCTCAGACGCAAACTCAAGGGTCAAGGCCCCCAGCGATGAACACGGTTGCCCCGTGACGGCCTCTGCGATCTCCGCGATGGACCTGTGCTGCATGACCTGGCGTACCGACACGTCGATGCCGACATCCTGTAGACGAGTCGCGAACCGCCACAGCTCTGAGTGAGTGTCCGCCGAGGTCGAAGAAGTTGTCGTGGATGCCGATGCGGTCGATGCCGAGGACGTCGGACCAGATGTCGGCGATGGCGGTTTCGATCTCGTTGCGGGGGGCTGTGTAGGTGTCGGCGAGGTCGGGACGCTCACTTGGAGGCTTGGGCAGGGCTTTGCGGTCGATCTTGCCGTTGGGGGTGAGAGGCAGGGCCGGCAGGCTGACGAACCATCCGGGGACCATGTAGTCGGGAAGGGTGCGCTTGCACCAGGCACGCAGAGCGGGTGTGCCCGGGTCAGCGCCGGCGGTGGGTGCGATGTAGGCGACGAGGCGCTTGTCACCGGAAGTGTCTTCGCGGACCATGACGACGGCGGCGGTGATCTGGTCATGCGAGGTGAGTACTGTCTCGATTTCTCCGAGTTCGATGCGCAGACCGCGGAGTTTGACCTGGTGGTCGACGCGTCCGACGAATTCGAGGTTCCCGTCGGGAAGCCAGCGGACACGGTCGCCGCTGCGGTAAAGGCGGGCGTGCGGGTCCGCGGAGAAGGGGTGCGGGACAAATTTCTCCCGGGTGAGCTCGGGCTGGTTCAGATAGCCACGTGCGAGGCCGACCCCACCGATCCACAACTCGCCGGGGACCCCGATGGGTGCGAGCTGCCCGTACTCATCCATCACGTACACCTCAGTGTTCGCAATCGGACGCCCGATCGGCATCGTCAGGCCCTTGGAAGATCTCTCCCCCACCAGATACGAAGTCGCGAAGGTAGTCGTCTCCGTCGGTCCGTAGAGGTGGACCAACTGCTCCGGCCCATGCTCGCTTGCACCAAGTTCTACCGCGACGGCTTGGTCGACGAGCTCACCGCCATAAAGAATTCTTCTGACACCGGCGAACGCATCAGGGCGGTCCAGTATGTGCTGGTTAAAGAGCGCAGACGTCAGGAATAACACCGAAACGCGATGACTTCGCAAGGCAGCCTGTAAAGATGCGGAATTGAGTACTGTGTCCTTTTCCAGGACAGCCACCGAGCCTCCAGCTACCAGGGGAGCCCAGCACTCGAATGTAAAGGCATCGAAGGAGGAGCTCGCGGCCTGGGCCACCACATCTTCCGAAGTTAGCGGGGCAAACCAGTTACTTCCCACGAGTCGGCAAATCGAGCGGTGCTCGATCATGACGCCCTTGGGTATCCCGGTGGAGCCGGAGGTATAGATGACATAGGCGAGAGCGTCGGGGGTCGCCTGCGGCCGCAGGTCGGCATCGGCGAGAGCGTCCAGAACCGGCCGGTCCCGGTCCATCAGCACGCACTCAACGCCGCTACCGGCAAACCGCTGGACCAGCGCCGCCTGGGTGACCATCAGTGACGCATGGGTGTCGCGAAGCATGAACTCCAGGCGCTGCTCGGGATAGTCGGGATCCATCGGCACGTAGGCCGCGCCAGCCTTCAGGATGCCGAGCAGCGCAATGATCATGTCCGGGCCGCGCTCCAGACACACCGCGACCAGACTCCCGGCACCCGCTCCCTGCCCCATCAGGTGACGAGCCAGCTGATTGGCCCGCGCGTTCAACTCCCGGTAGGTGAGCTGACTCTCCCCGCAGACCACCGCAACCGCACCCGGCACCCGGGCCACCTGCCGCTCAACCAACTCATGCACCGTCAGCTCATCGGCAAAGACAACCGCCGTGTCATTCCACGCCCCCAGCAACAACTCCCGCTCCGCGGCCGAGAGTATATCAATGCTCCCAAGAGGCACAGTCGGACGGTCTGCTACGCACTGCAGCGCGGCCACAAAGTTTTTCATCAGCCTCTCGATCGTAGCCCGATCGAAAAGTTCCGTTGAATATTCCACATTGCCGACGATTTCCCCGTCTTCCCGTTCCGTGAGGAAGACAGAGAGATCGAACTTGGAGGTGTGCGTCGTTAGTTCGAGAGGTGAAATATCGAGATCACCAAGAACCCATTTCCCTTGATTCCCATTCTGAAGCGCGAAGGTGGTTTGCACTAACGGCGCAAGCGTGAGATCCCGATCAGGGGCAAGGGCCTCGACGAGTTTCTGGTACGGAAGATCCTGATGTGTATATGCCTGCAGTGTCGTTTCCTTGACCTGCTCGAGGAACTCTCCGAACGTTGGGTTCCCGCTCAGGTCAGAGCGAATTATCAATGTATTCACAAAGAAACCGACCAGATTCTCAACCTCTACTTGGTTCCGGCCAGAAATGGGGGTGGCAACCGAAATGTCATGCTGTCCGCTCCAGCGAGAAAGCACGACCTGGAGGACTGCAAGAGAGACCATGAATAACGAAGCGCCACGCTCGAGTGCAACGGTCCGCAGCTTCACAGCGACCGATGTAGGAACCACAAACGAAACCTCGCCTCCGGCTTTCGACCGGATTGGAGGGCGAGTTCGATCAGTGGGGAGTTCCAGTGGCTCCAAATCAGTTAGTTCTTCCTGCCAGTAAGCCAGATGCCGTTCCAGTGTTGAACCAGACAACCACTCATTCTGCCAAGCAGCAAAGTCTTTGTACTGCACGGGCAGTTCGGTGAGCCTTGCTGCTGCGCCGGTGAGCGCATCCTCATACAGTGCTTCGAGCTCGCGGGTCAAAACTCCTAGAGACCAGCCATCTGCAACGATGTGGTGTAGTGATATGGTAAGCCACCATTCGCTGCCAGCGAGGCGAACAGCCATACTGCGGAGCAGTCGGCCTGATGTCAGGTCGAAGGACTTGGACGCCTCAGCATCAACCGCCGCCCGAGCCTCGGTTGCTCGGGTCCTGTCGTCGGGCACCGCGGAGAGGTCCAGCAGGCTGATCTCGACGTGCCATGGGGCATCGACGACCTGGATTGGCTCTCCATTACTGCCTCGCACAAATTTGGTTCTCAACGTCTCATGTCTGGCGACCAGGTTAGACAATGCTGTTTCGAGCGCGTCGATTTCGAGATTTCCTTTGATCTGGAAACCCATTGGGATGATGTACTCTGGACTCCCTGGCTCCAACTGGTCCAAAAACCAAAGGCGGCGCTGTGCAAATGACAGCGCAAATTCTTCCGATGCCACGCGCTGGATGGCAGGTGGGCCGCACTTCTCTACAGCAGCCGACAGTTCAAATGCCAACCCTGCAATTGTCGGAAATCTAAACAAATCACGAACCGGAACATTCGAGTTCAGAAATTTAGAAATTTGGTTGATGACTCGTGTTGCGAGGAGTGAGTGTCCGCCGAGGTCGAAGAAGTTGTCGTGGATGCCGATGCGGTCGATGCCGAGGACGTCGGACCAGATGTCGGCGATGGCGGTTTCGATCTCGTTGCGGGGGGCTGTGTAGGTGTCGGCGAGGTCGGGACGCTCACTTGGAGGCTTGGGCAGGGCTTTGCGGTCGATCTTGCCGTTGGGGGTGAGAGGCAGGGCCGGCAGGCTGACGAACCATCCGGGGACCATGTAGTCGGGAAGGGTGCGCTTGCACCAGGCACGCAGAGCGGGTGTGCCCGGGTCAGCGCCGGCGGTGGGTGCGATGTAGGCGACGAGGCGCTTGTCACCGGAAGTGTCTTCGCGGACCATGACGACGGCGGCGGTGATCTGGTCATGCGAGGTGAGTACTGTCTCGATTTCTCCGAGTTCGATGCGCAGACCGCGGAGTTTGACCTGGTGGTCGACGCGTCCGACGAATTCGAGGTTCCCGTCGGGAAGCCAGCGGACACGGTCGCCGCTGCGGTAAAGGCGGGCGTGCGGGTCCGCGGAGAAGGGGTGCGGGACAAATTTCTCCCGGGTGAGCTCGGGCTGGTTCAGATAGCCACGTGCGAGGCCGACCCCACCGATCCACAACTCGCCGGGGACCCCGATGGGTGCGAGCTGCCCGTACTCATCCATCACGTACACCTCAGTGTTCGCAATCGGACGCCCGATCGGCATCGTCAGGCCCTTGGAAGATCTCTCCCCCACCAGATACGAAGTCGCAATGACAGTCGTCTCCGCCGGTCCGTAGAGGTGGACCAACTGCTCCGGCCCATGCTCGCTTGCACCAAGTTCTACCGCGACGGCTTGGTCGACGAGCTCACCGCCATAAAGAATTCTTCTGACACCGGCGAACGCATCAGGGCGGTCCAGTATGTGCTGGTTAAAGAGCGCAGACGTCAGGAATAACACCGAAACGCGATGACTTCGCAAGGCAGCCTGTAAAGATGCGGAATTGAGTACTGTGTCCTTTTCCAGGACAGCCACCGAGCCTCCAGCTACCAGGGGAGCCCAGCACTCGAATGTAAAGGCATCGAAGGAGGAGCTCGCGGCCTGGGCCACCACATCTTCCGAAGTTAGCGGGGCAAACCAGTTACTTCCCACGAGTCGGCAAATCGAGCGGTGCTCGATCATGACGCCCTTGGGTATCCCGGTGGAGCCGGAGGTATAGATGACATAGGCGAGAGCGTCGGGGGTCGCCTGCGGCCGCAGGTCGGCATCGGCGAGAGCGTCCAGAACCGGCCGGTCCCGGTCCATCAGCACGCACTCAACGCCGCTACCGGCAAACCGCTGGACCAGCGCCGCCTGGGTGACCATCAGTGACGCATGGGTGTCGCGAAGCATGAACTCCAGGCGCTGCTCGGGATAGTCGGGATCCATCGGCACGTAGGCCGCGCCAGCCTTCAGGATGCCGAGCAGCGCAATGATCATGTCCGGGCCGCGCTCCAGACACACCGCGACCAGACTCCCGGCACCCGCTCCCTGCCCCATCAGGTGACGAGCCAGCTGATTGGCCCGCGCGTTCAACTCCCGGTAGGTGAGCTGACTCTCCCCGCAGACCACCGCAACCGCACCCGGCACCCGGGCCACCTGCCGCTCAACCAACTCATGCACCGTCAGCTCATCGGCAAAGACAACCGCCGTGTCATTCCACGCCCCCAGCAACAACTCCCGCTCCGCAGTACCAAGGACATCGATCTGGCTGATCGGCAGGTCCGGATCAGCAGCAACCCCCTCCAAAACCCTCACATATTGGTCCGCAAGGTTCCTGACAGTCGCCTTATCAAACAGCTCAGTAGAGTAGAGGACATCGCCATAAAATACACCCCTGTCGTCTTCACCGAGGAAGACCGAGAGGTCGAACTTTGCTATTTCGGAAGTGACTTTGACTGGATTTATCGTCAAACCGGGGAGGTCCCAACTTTCACTGCTTGCTTCATCGAAGGAGAATGTGTAATTGACGAGCGGAATGCGGCTTAAATCCCGCTCGGGAGCCAAATCTTCAACGAGCAGATCGAACGCCAAGTCCTGATGAGAATATGCCTCCAGCGTCGTCTCCTTGACCTGTTCCAACAGATTATTGAATGTCGGGTCCCCACCTAGGTTGGAACGAACTAGAAGGGTATTGACGAAGAAGCCGATCAGGTTTTCTACCTCAGGCTTGTTCCTCCCGGCAATGGGGGTTCCTACAGAAATGTCATAGCGCCCAGTCCATCGCTGCAGTACGATTTTGAAGGCTGCCAATGTCGCCATGAAAAGTGAAGCACCATGCCGGGCAGCGACATCACGCAGGTCTGCAACTACCTTTGCCGGCACTTCGAATGACACACTGTCGCCTGCTCCCGAAGGTGCCGCAGGCCGAGGGTGGTCTGTTTGGAGCTCTACAGGCTCAAGGTCCGCAAGCTTCTCACGCCAGTAGGACAACTGGTGTTCTTGCACTGAACTAGAGAGCCACTGCCGCTGCCAGGATGCAAAGTCCGCATATTGGATTTTGAGGTCAGGGAGTGCGACATTGTTCCCATAGATGCGTGCCGAATAAAAGGCGCGGAGATCCCTTGTCAGGACGTCCATAGACCATCCGTCAGCAACAATGTGGTGCAGCGACACCAATAGTAGGTACTCGTCAGGTGCCATCCGCACCAACTTGACGCGCAGCAAAGTTCCAGAAGACAAGTCAAAAGGTCGAGCTACTTCGGACGTAATTAGCTTTAAAGCCTCATCCATGCGGGACGCGCGACCCCCTGACAAGCGCATATCGATGACGGAAAACTCGAAGTTTGCTGCGCTGTCTACGATTTGAACCGGAGTTCCATTCTCAGATACTTCGAACCGCGTTCGCAGCGATTCATGCCGATTCACAAGGTCCTGGAATGCGCTTTTGAGAATCAGCACCTCAAGTTGTCCACGAAGCCTAAATACAGTCGGCATTGCGTAGTCGGCGCGCCCCGGATGGAGCTGATCCAAGAACCAAAGGCGCTGCTGAGCAAAGGACAGCGGAGCTGGCCCAGAGTCCTCTCGCGGAGAAATAACAGAACCCTCGCCTGCGCGATTCATTCGGGAAATCAGGAGCGTCTCAGCAGCTGCCTTGTCCATACTTACTCCGCTCTTGCGGTAACTAATAATTTCCGGATCCATCATCGTTGACGAAATGATCCGCTTCACTGCTCGAAATGAGATCCAAAAGCTTTTGCACCAGTGAGCCCACGGTTGGGGCCAGGAAGAATTCCTTCAAGGAAATATTCAGGCCTGTGAGGAACTCGATTTGGTTGATGACTCGTGTTGCGAGGAGTGAGTGTCCGCCGAGGTCGAAGAAGTTGTCGTGGATGCCGATGCGGTCGATGCCGAGGACGTCGGACCAGATGTCGGCGATGGCGGTTTCGATCTCGTTGCGGGGGGCTGTGTAGGTGTCGGCGAGGTCGGGACGCTCACTTGGAGGCTTGGGCAGGGCTTTGCGGTCGATCTTGCCGTTGGGGGTGAGAGGCAGGGCCGGCAGGCTGACGAACCATCCGGGGACCATGTAGTCGGGAAGGGTGCGCTTGCACCAGGCACGCAGAGCGGGTGTGCCCGGGTCAGCGCCGGCGGTGGGTGCGATGTAGGCGACGAGGCGCTTGTCACCGGAAGTGTCTTCGCGGACCATGACGACGGCGGCGGTGATCTGGTCATGCGAGGTGAGTACTGTCTCGATTTCTCCGAGTTCGATGCGCAGACCGCGGAGTTTGACTTGGTGGTCGACGCGTCCGACGAATTCGAGGTTCCCGTCGGGAAGCCAGCGGACACGGTCGCCGCTGCGGTAAAGGCGGGCGTGCGGGTCCGCGGAGAAGGGGTGCGGGACAAATTTCTCCCGGGTGAGCTCGGGCTGGTTCAGATAGCCACGTGCGAGGCCGACCCCACCGATCCACAACTCGCCGGGGACCCCGATGGGTGCGAGCTGCCCGTACTCATCCATCACGTACACCTCAGTGTTCGCAATCGGACGCCCGATGAGAGCTGCAGGGGCTCCTTGAGTAATGAGGTGAGAGGTAGAAGTAATAGTGGTCTCAGTCGGTCCGTATGTGTTGTGAATGGGGATGACCGTGTGTTTGAACCACTCGCCGAGGAGGTCTTCCGATATTTGTTCACCACCGAGGACCATGAGACGGAAAGCTGAGCCCAGTCCGGGGTCGGCCGCGAGGTGGGGGATGATCTGCTGCCAGAGCGACGGGGTGAGATCAGCGACGGTAATCCCGTTGTCATGAATCTCTCGGACGATCCGGGCTGGTGTCCACTTGTCGCTGTCGCGCAGGACGATACAGCCGCCGGACATGAGGGTGGGGTAAATCTGTTCGGCCGCAGCATCGAAGCTGACCGAGGCGAATTGGAGGGTCCGGTCGCTGCCGCCCAGTGCGTATTTACGCCGCATCTCCTGGAGGCGGTTGCTCATCGAGCGGTGCTCGATCATGACGCCCTTGGGTATCCCGGTGGAGCCGGAGGTATAGATGACATAGGCGAGAGCGTCGGGGGTCGCCTGCGGCCGCAGGTCGGCATCGGCGAGAGCGTCCAGAACCGGCCGGTCCCGGTCCATCAGCACGCACTCAACGCCGCTACCGGCAAACCGCTGGACCAGCGCCGCCTGGGTGACCATCAGTGACGCATGGGTGTCGCGAAGCATGAACTCCAGGCGCTGCTCGGGATAGTCGGGATCCATCGGCACGTAGGCCGCGCCAGCCTTCAGGATGCCGAGCAGCGCAATGATCATGTCCGGGCCGCGCTCCAGACACACCGCGACCAGACTCCCGGCACCCGCTCCCTGCCCCATCAGGTGACGAGCCAGCTGATTGGCCCGCGCGTTCAACTCCCGGTAGGTGAGCTGACTCTCCCCGCAGACCACCGCAACCGCACCCGGCACCCGGGCCACCTGCCGCTCAACCAACTCATGCACCGTCAGCTCATCGGCAAAGACAACCGCCGTGTCATTCCACGCCCCCAGCAACAACTCCCGCTCCGCAGTACCAAGGACATCGATCTGGCTGATCGGCAGGTCCGGATCAGCAGCAACCCCCTCCAGTAAACGGACTAGCCGCTCAGCGATAACCATCACCGTCGAATGATCGAAGAGCTCCGAACGGTACTGGATGTGCGCGCTGATACCGGCCGGCTGCCGGTCCGACGTGAACGTCTCCGCCATACCCACATCGAGGTCAAACTTCGCAGTACCAGTACCGACGTCGTGCCAGGTGGTGCTGAGATTTGCAAAGCTAGGATGTTCGCCTTCGGCGTTCTGAAAGGTGAACATGACTTGAAAGAGGGGATGGCGGGCCGAGGTACGGGTCGGATTGAACTCCTCGACCAGCCGCTCGAAGGGGGTGTCCTGGTTAGCGTAAGCGCCCAAATCGGTGGACCGGACTCGCTCCAGCAGTCGACGGAAGCTCGGGTCTCCGGAGGTATCGGTCCGTAGCACCAGAGTGTTGACGAAGAAACCGATCAAATCTTCCAGGGCCTCGTCGGTACGGCCGGCGATCACGGACCCGATTGGGATGTCCGTGCCACTGCCCAGCCGGGTCAGCAACGCAGCGAGAGCAGCCTGCATCACCATGAACATGGTCGACTGGCTCTCACCCGCCAGACTCGCCAGACTCACATGCACGTCTGAGGGAATACAAAAATTATGGATACCGCCGACGTCGCTTGCCACCGCCGAACGCGGCCGATCCAGCGGCAGCTGAAGCTCCTCGGAGAGACCCTCCAGCTGCGCACGCCAGTACTCAAACTGGTGCGCCCCAACACTGCCAGCGTCACCCCTATCACCCAGCAACTCACGCTGCCACAGCGTGTAGTCAGAGTACTGGACCGGTAGCGGCGCCCACTGCGGGGCCGCTCCACCCAGACGGGAGTTGTACGCCTCCGCCAAGTCACGGCGCATCGGGCCCATTGACCATCCATCACCCGCAATGTGGTGCAGAAGCAGAAGCAGCACATGCTCCTCAGGAGCAGTGCGGAACAAATGCGCCCGGAGAGGGATTTCCCGCGCCAGATCGAAGGCGTAACGCGCGGCCTCAGCCGCCCGGGAACCCACCTCCCCTGCCGCCACCTCGACATATTCCACAAGCACCCTCACCTCACCAGTCGGCGTTACCCGCTGATAAGGCTCCCCCCTCACCGACGGGAACACCGTCCGCAGACTCTCATGGCGCGCCACGAGATCACCAAGGGCCGCCCGCAGAGCCTCTACGTCGAGCTGCCCCGATAATCGAAGCAAGACCGGCTCGTTGTAAGTCGCACTCTCCCCTTCAAGCTGCCCCGTGAACCACAGGCGACGCTGAGCAAACGACAACGGAATCATGAATTCCCTCCCTCAATCGCATGTGCTGCAGCATCGGACGTAATTTTTTCGCTGGCCTGGGACGCCGTACCGGCTACAGCACCGTCGGCTCCGACATCTAATATGGGAGGTGAGTTGTGATCCTCGGACTTACCACGAGGACACCATTGCCGTTTGTGTTCGGTAGACAAGCGGTCTCCGTGCACGCTCGCGCCGACGACTGCCGCGCCACCACCTGGATTGTCGCGCGTGTCGCAAAGCGATGCGGAGGCGGCCATGGGAGATGCGCAACGATTGGACTGCCGGGGTCCTCCGGGCAGTGAGTGCGAACGCGTGACTTGGGGCGCTCTAGCGGGCACCGCGCCACGCCGACGTGATGCTGTGGACGAACGCCCGGTCCGACCGATGCTCGGCCGCCGACTTCGCGCTGGCAGGCGGGTCAATTGCCGCAGCTCTGCGTGTCGGTGCACTCTTCCAGCGAGCCATGCATGCTGGTCTAACGTGATCCAGCTGTTGGGCATGTCATCGACCCCGCGTGTGTTGGGCTCAGTGCAGTGTGCACATTACGCTTGGCGATCCTTTGCCGCGGGCTGCTGTGACAGAGATCACTCTTCCGTCGCGTCCGACTGGATATGCCTTCTACGCCTCGGTGTTCGTCCGTGGCGCAGCCATGGTCGTATCGGTCGTTCAAAACCCTTAGAGCTCGTAACACGATCTTGTTGCGGTGCGCTGATTGGGCGTGACCAGTAAGACGATTCCATCGTTCGTGAGGTGTGAGGAACCGGCCGTGGATCGTGGACGACGACTTGTGGGCGCTGATCGGGCCGCTGCTGCCGCCGTGGCCGCAGAAGGCGCCTGGTCCGAAGCCGATGGACGACCGGCTCTGCTTGCAGGGCATCTTGTACGTCCTCTACAACGACGTGAGCTGGCAACTGCTGCCGCTGGAGTTGGGGTTCGGCTTCGGTCAGACCTGCTGGCGCCGACTCGGCCGGTGGCATGAGGCCGGTGTCTTCGACCGGTTGCACCGCCTTCTGCTCGCCGAGCTGCACGCGGCCGGCGAGCTGGACTGGTCGCGGGCCTGCGTGGATGCCTCCCACATCCGCGCCAAAAAGGGGGCGAAGGCACCGGTCCGTCACCGGTCGACCGCGGGAAGACAGGCAGTAAGCACCATCTGATCTGCGATGGGAAGGGCACCCCGTTCAAGGTCATCACTACCGCCGCCAACGTCAACGACATCACCCAGACCCTGACCCTGGTCGACGGCATCCCGCCCGTGGCTGGCAAGCCCGGCCGTCCACGCCATCGGCCCGATGCCCTGCTCGGCGACAAAGGCTACGACAGCAACCCCAACCGCCGCGAGCTGCGCAGACGCCGGATCCTTCCGGTGATCTCCCGCAAGGGCGTCCCCAACATCAAGGACCTAAGAGTTGTCCCGCATCTCGACGAAGGCGCCAGCGTGTCACCGTAGCCGTATCGACTTGTCCGGTTATGGCCCAACTCATGGTCTCAACAGCGACCCACCCAATCGGGTCGAACCGGACCCTGGTCAGGGGTCCAAGGAGTTACGGGACAGCGCTTAGGAAAGCTCCGTTACGTCGTGGAGCAGACCTTCTCGCTCCTGCATCACTTCAAACGCCTGGCCGTCCGCTGGGAGCGCCGCCTCGCCCTGCATGACGCCCTCGTATCCCTTGCCTGCAGCCTCATCTGCTGGAGACGCCTCAAGAGGTCCTGTCCAGATCGCCCACGAGCTGCTATGCCTGGAAGACCGCGATCTGGTCCGGTACCGAGAACTCTGAAGCACAGTCCGGACACGTCGTGCGGCCGAACAGATGGGTCAGATGGTCTGCGGCCGCTGACTGCCCGGCCCTGACGGCCAGACCGTGCAGCCGAGACGCCGGCGGCGGCAGGTTCGCGGGGGCCGCCGGGCGGACCCCGGTGAGTATAGGTCCCTCGCGGCCGACAACCCGAAAACGCGCGTTCGGGTCCCGAAGGCGAGTGCCTTGGAGCCTGTAGGAGAGGTCGATCTCCAAGCTCCCTGCGCAGGAGGGGCACACCACGGGGTACTCACCGCGGCGCAAGTTGCGCCTCCATATGGGCACCCCCTCGAAAGCCAGGAGGTGCTCCAGCCAGTACAGAAAGTCGTCTTCATCGCCCTCGAAGGGCCTTGCCATCACCTGGTTCTGCGTCAGCTGGTGCAGCTCGTTGATCGCAGACGGGTAGCGAGCTTGGACTAACCGGGCTCGTGAAGCTGCTGCTCCTCGACGAGGATGCGGCCGGCCAGCCCAAGGGCCTGCCAACGACCGCCCGGCTTGCGACCGGTGGCGATGTCTGCCAAAACGGGCAGGGCGGCAAAGCTGGCCGTATACACCGAGCCCTGGTGGTAGAGGGAAGCCCACAGCTCCTCCCACGCCACGTCAGCCAGCTCAGGATCACCGACCTCGTCAAAGAGCCGTGGTAGGTCGGATGCGGATCCATAGGCGTGCTTCAGACGGGACCAGTCCAGGATCATGCCCGCAATCATCCCAGCAGCATCCGTCTCACCAATCTCGCCACCAAGATCGTGTTACGAGCTTTTACTCACTCCCGCCGACAGATCTCCGGCTCAGCTTGACTCTGTCGGGGATCTTGGAATTTCTCGGTGCGGCAGCATGATCAGCGGGCATGCTCGGACTGTTCTGCAAGCCGATGCAGTCGCCGAGGTGCCCGTCGTCGCTCCGTCCCCGTTCCGGTGGGCAGGTCCCGTCTCTGACCGCCCAGATCGCGCGGGCGAGCAACCCGGGCGGACCACGGCGATATGGGTACGTGACCGCCTCGACGGACCGTGGGATGACGACGATTTCGCCGGCTGGTATCCGCGCGACGGATGCCCCGGGCTTTCGCCGGCCCAGCTGGCCACCGTCCAGTTCCTGCCTGGTCTGGCGGACCGGCAGGCAGCGGAAGAGTCCGCTGCGCATCGACTTCAAGTCAGCCTGGCTATGGAGCTGGATGATCCCGACTTCCAGCACAGCGTGCCCGCCGACTTCCGCGAGCGTCTCACCCGAGGCGACCGTGCCGACCGCTCCTCGATCTCGCCCCCCGGAAAGAGGCGGGCCTCGTACGCGAGCGCACCACGCAGCGCGCCGACTCTACCCATGTTGTCGGCGTACACAGTTACGTCCCCACCTTCGTACGGATGAATAGGGACAGATGTTGATGCGGTGAACCGTGCGGCTCGGCACTCTGCTGCTGTCGGTATGACGGTGGAGGGTGGCTGACGATGGTCTTGGACCCGCATCGCTGGTTGGAACTGCGGCGCTTCCGTGGGCTGTTGGAGTCCGGGGCATTGAGCCTGTCGGAGATCGCCCGGGAGACGGGGCTGGACCGCAAGACGGTCCGGAAGTACCTCTCGTCGCCGGGCCCGACGACGCCGCCGCGGCGGGCGCCGAACGGGCGGCCCCGGGCGAGGGTGATCGACGAGTTTGCGCCGCTGGTCGATGCGATGCTGCGGGCCGAGGTCCTGATGAAGGCCGCGGTCATCCATGAACGGCTGGTCTCGGAGTAAGGATTCACCGGGAATTACCAGCGGGTCAAGCTCTACGTTCAGGAAGCCCGCCCGCGGGTCGCCGAGGACCTCGGGATCACGCCGAAGGAACTGGCGGGCATGCACCGCCGGTTCGAAGTGATCCCCGGCGCCCAGGCCCAGGTGGACTGGGGAGACGAGGGCAAGATCCTCGCGCATATGGGATTCGGGAAGGTCTATTCCTTCCACATGACCCTGTCGTACTCACGTGATCCGTTCTGCTGCTTCACCACGAGCCAGGACCTGGAGACCTTCTTCGACTGCCACCGGCGGGCGTTCGCGCATTTCGGCGGGGTGCCCATGACAGTCGTCTACGACCGCACCAAGACCGTCGTGCGCCGTCACGTCGCCCCGGGTGAGGCAGTTCCGTTGCATCCGGAAGCGGTCGGGTTCGCCGGGCACTACGACTTCGACATCGACGTGCTGGCCGCCTACCGGCCCACCGGCAAGGGCCGGGTCGAACGTCAGGTGCTGATCGTCCGCGACCACGTTCTCTCCGGACGGTCCTTCACCTCCGTCGAGGAGATGGACGCCGCTTTCGCGGCCTGGGTTCCGCAGCGACGGGCCCAGACCCACCGCACTCACCAGCAGGTCATCGGTGAGCGGGCAGCTGGTGACCATGCGGCGCTCAAACCGCTGCCGCCAACCCCGTATCTGGTGGCCGAACGGCACCTGCGGCCGGTCGGCAAGGACTGCCTGATCGCGTTCGGCGGCAACCTCTACTCGGTGCCCGCCCGCAAAGTCCGCCCCCGCCAGCTCGTCGAGATCCGGGCCACGAAGTCCCAGGTCATGCTGCATTCCACGGTCCCCGACCCGCACGGCGAAACACTGCTGGCCACACACGCGCGGGCGGTCGGCCGCGGGGCACGCGTGGTCGAGGAAACGCACTGGGACGGCCTGCCCACCGGCAAGAACCGCCGGACGACCACCGGTGAAGTCCCCGTCCAGCCGCGTCACCATCAGCCCCTGGGCGAGGAAGCCAGATCCTTGCAGGCCCTGCTGAACCGGGCTGCCGCCACCCAGGTCGTGGTCGGCCGCCGGCCGTTGTCGGTCTATGACGAACTGACCGGCACCCGCCCCTTCACCACCCACCGCACCCCGAAGGAATCGTCGTGAGCGAGCTGACCGGCAACCGCATCCGCACCACGGCCGGCAAGCTCGGCCTGCCCCATCTCGCGGAAACCATCAACGAGCTCACCCGACGCGCGGACGAGGGAAAGCTCGGCTACCTCGACTTCCTCGACCTGGTCCTCTCCGAGGAACTCGCCGTCCGCGACGACCGCCGATTCCGCCAGGGCCTGCGGCTCTCGAGGCTGCCGCACCACAAAACGCTGGACGAGTACGACTTCTCGTTCCAGCCCGACCTCGACCCGCGCAAGGTCAAAGACCTCGCCACCCTGTCCTTCGTCGAAGCCAAGGCCAACGCCGCCCTGCTCGGGCCGCCCGGAGTCGGCAAGACACACATCGCGATCGCGCTGGCCGTCGCCGCCTGCCGGGCCGGATACTCGATCTACTTCACCAGCCTCGACGACATGGTCAGCAACCTCAAAGCCGCCGAAGCGGCAGGGCGATTGACCAGCAGACTCCGCTCCTACCTGCGGCCAAGCGTCCTGGTGGTCGACGAGGTCGGCTACCAGCCTCTCGAACGCGCCGAGGCGAACCTGGTCTTCCAGGTCATCTCCAAGCGCTACGAGAAGGGCTCGATCATCCTCACCTCGAACAAGACCTTCAGCGAATGGGGCCAGGTCTTCGGCGACGAAGTTCTCGCCACCGCGATCCTCGACCGCCTCCTGAACCACTGCGAAGTCGTCCCGATCAACGGCCCCAGCTACCGGCTCAAGAACCGCCTCCAGGCCATCGAGCGCGAGACGGACGTGGCCTGACAGTTGGGGACGAAGAAACGTACAGGGCTGGGGACTTAAGTCCGTACGCCGACACATGTTCTAGCTGCCCGCGACCTGACCCGGCTGGAACTCGTCTCCGAGGCGGTCTAGGCCCAATGCCGTTGTTTTAGGTGGTGGGCGTAGGCTGCTTAGCAGTAGGTCCCGGGGGTGGTTCGGGTGGCTGCGAGTGTTTCTGAGTTATCGGGTCTGGGGTTGTTGACCTGGGTGTATCCGCCAGGGTTGGTGGATCGAGTGGTGGCCGCTTGCGGGTGCGCGGAACAACGCAAGCGACTGCTTCCCGCCCGGCTGGTGGTGTATTTCGTACTGGGGCTGGCGCTGTTCTCTCCGGCTCCGTATCTGGAAGTGATGCGGCACCTGGTGGAGGGTCTGCGAAACCAGGGACTGCTCGGCGCCTGGCATGTGCCGGCGAAGTCCTCGCTGTTTCGGGCCCGGCAGCGGCTGGGTTCCGAGCCCTTGCGGGTGCTGTTCGCCACGACGGCCAAGCCGATGGCCACCGAGGCGACGCCCGGGGCGTTCTGGCGTGGCTTGCGGCTGCTGGCGGTGGACGGGACCTGCTGGGACGTCGCGGACACCGAAGCCAACGGGGCCGCCTTCGATCGGCCGGGCAGCGGTCGGGGCTCGGGCAGGAGCGCGTTTCCGCAGGTGCGGCTGGCTGCCCTGGTGGAGGTGGGCAGCCATGCGGTGCTGGACGCGGAACTGGCCGGCTGCCGCACCGGGGAAGTCACCCTGGTGGCCCGTCTGCCGCGGTCGCTCGGCCCGGGCCAACTCGTCCTGGCCGACCGTGAGTTCCTCGGTGTCCCGTTGTGGCAGGCATTCACCGCCACCGGCGCCGATCTCCTGTGGCGGGTGCCCGCGAACCGCGTCCTGCCCGTCACCAAGCAGTTCCGTGACGGGTCATGGCTGTCACAGGTCCGCGCAAGCAGCGGCCCTGCCCGGCGTGAGCCCGTCGTGGTCCGGGTCCTGGCCTACCAGGTCAAGGACCAGCTCGGCGAGGAGGCAGCCGGTGTATACCGCCTGGTCACCACCCTGCTGGACGCCCGTCGGTATCCGGCCCGGCAACTGGCCGCCCTCTACCGCGAACGTTGGGAGATCGAGTCCGTCTTCGCCGAGATCAAAACCCATCAGCGCGGCGCACGCGTCGTCCTCAGCAGCAAAACCCCTGATGGTGTCCGCCAGCAGATCTGGGCACACCTCCTGGTCCACCACGCCTTGCGCGAACTGATGCTGAGAACGGCTGCCACCCGTGGTCTGGACCCCGACCAGGTCTCCTTCACCGAAACCCTGCGCTCCGCCCGGCGCAGCGTGACCGTCACGCCCGGCAGCTTTTCCCCCTGAGCTACTGGTCAGAGCCCTGGTGATGCTCGAACAGGACCTCCTGGAACGGCTCCTGCCCAGCAGACGCCTGCGCAGCCAGCCCCGCGTCGTGAAACGCAAGATGTCCAACTACCGGCTCAAGCGACCTGAACACCATGACTGGCCCCAGCCCACCCGCACCGGCACGCGAGCAGTCCTCATCACCAGACCCCAACCAGCAGATCCGTAAAGCAACGGCATTGGGTCTAGGCCGCGCTCGAAGAAGTAGCCCGCACAGCCGGACACCTGCTGGTCGGCCTGGTCGACGAGGACTGGGGGCGCCGCTACGCCGCCCGGTCCGTCTGGGCAAGAACCTCACCCGCCCAAAACTAGAATTCTCGCCGCCGGCAAGGACGCCTGTCGACTGCCGGAACGCCTCCACCGGCCCGGATCGGGCTACCGGCCCGGCCCAGCGGCCCAGGCGCTGCAGCAGATCATCGTTCAGAACTACTGCCGCGACGCGGCAGGACGCCTGCGCGGGCACACGCCGACGCCAACGGGCTACCGGCCCTCTTCCTCGGCGATCGTCTCTCTTACGACACCACGGCACGCTACGTGCGGCACGGGCACATCATCCGCTGGAAGGGCTTCGCCACCCATCTCACCGAGACGTGTGCCTCTGACGATGTCAACGTGATCACCGACGTGGCCACCACGTCGGCCGCCACCAACGACGGCCAGGCCCCCTGCCCTCCACTCACACCCGCCTGGCCCCTCGCGGGCTACTGCCCGCCGAACACCTGGTCCAGGGCGGTACACCTCACTTGGTCCACTTGGAACGAGCGATGCGCGAACACCAGGTCACCGTCACCGGGCCGCTACCGGGCAACCCACCCCGCCAGCACCGCAAGAATGGAGGCTTCGACCGGGTCGACTTCCACATCGACTTCGACCGCCGACAAGGCACCTGCCCCCAAGGCCAGGTCAGCAGCTCCTGGCACAGCCTTCCTTATCCGACCTCCTCGCCCACCGCCGCACCACTGATCGTCGCGAAGTGCGCCAAGAGTCAGTGTCGCCCCTGCCCGGCCCGCGGCCGCTGCACTTCCACCCGTGACAGTGCCAGCACTGTGGGCTTTTCCGCGCGAACTCCGCGACCTGCAACTCCGAGTCCATGCTGAGCAGCAGACACCCGCCCGGAGGGCCCGCTACGCGCCAACGGAGACTCCCCCTGACACTGAGCCCACCACATCGGTCAGGAACACGAACGCCTTCACCCCAGGACGTGCCAGCACAGTTACACGCTAATAACGGTAGTTCGTTAAATCCGGCGGTGGTGTGGGTTGACGGTGAGGCGGGTTGGTCGTAGGCCGGTGGTAGGAGTCAACTGCTCGGCTGGGGGCTGAAGATGACTGCTCGCCGTCCGTGTCCGCCTGCGCCGGGGCCGTTGGAGGAGTACGCGGCCCGGTTCGACGACCTCTTCTTCGGCCTGGCTCAGCGGCGGGGTTTTCGTGAGTACCTGACGGGGCTGCTGGCGCCGCGGGAGCGGAACAAGACGATCACCTGCCTGACAGGAGCTGAGCCGGTGGCCGGCGCGGGGATGCCGGGGGTGCAGCGGCTGCAATTCTTCCTGTCCGAGTCCCCATGGGAAGCCGAGCAGATCAACGACCGGCGGCTTGAACTGCTGCGCGAGCAATCGGCGACGGCTCCGCATGACGGCGGGGTCATCGTGATCGACGACTCCGGGGGCCGCAAGGACGGCACGGCCACCGCCAACGTGGGCCGGCAGTGGCTGGGCCGGTTGGGCAAGACGGACAACGGCATCGTCACGGTGACCACAGTGTGGACGGACGGCCGCGTGTACTACCCGCTCCACGCGACTCCTTACACCCCCGCCCACCACTTCGCCCGCGCCCGGTCCGACCCGGCCTTCCGCACGACACCGCAGCTGGCCGCCGCTCTGGCGGTCCGCGGGAAGTCGGCGGGCTTCGGCTGCCGGGCGGTGGTCGCCGACTGCGCCTACTCCGTGAGTGATGACTGGTATCTAGCGCTGCGGGCGGCCGGCCTGGCCTACGTGGTCGCGCTCAAACCGCATCGCGGCACCTGGGCCCCGGCCGGCCAGCCGCATACCCCCATCGACGCCGCACACACTCTGACCTGGAAGAACGCCGACCACCCCGGTGACTGGACACCGGTGGAGCGTCATTTCCGCGACGGGCACACCGAGACCTGGTGGGCCGCCGACGCCCGACTGGGCGGCTACGGCCCCGACTCACCCTGCCGGCTGGTCGTGGCCACCACCGATCCAGCCACCCTGCCGGAGAAGGCCACCTGGCACCTGGCCACCAACCTGCCCCACCCCAACGCAGCCTGCACCGCCACCAGCCCACACCCGCCAGCCGACCTCGCCGAGATCGTCCGCCTCTACGGCCTGCGACCGTGGATCGAGCAGAGCTACAAACAGGTCAAGAACGAACTCGGCTGGGCCGACTTCCAAGTACGTTCCGACCGCGCCATCCGCCGACATCAGACACTGGTGAACTGCGCCTCCTCCTTCTGCTGGGACCAATGGTCCGCCCCGCCCGGCCCCGTGGATGCCACCGCGCCGGACCCGTGCCCCAACGAGGCGCCAGAGAGGGGGGTCGGCCCCGTCCCAGCAGCACCAACAGCCCTGCTGGCCCAGGGCCTTACGGGCGATCCGTTCCTGGCTTGCCCCCGCCGTCACTCTCAACCGATGGTGCCGAGCCTGGACGGACAAGGACCCACCCTCCGAACTCCAGGCCCTGATCGACGCAGTCACCACCGGACACGGCATCGACCTCTACCGCCGGATTAACGAACTACCGATAATCTGAACAGCGGCGGTTGTACTACCGGAGAGCTACATCCGCCGGGGAATGGTGGCGCGGATTTGGAAGGTGCCGTCCAAAAGCTGACGAGCACTCAGATGACCGCCGTATAGGCTGACTCGCTCGGAGCAGCCCATGAGACCGCGTCCGTGCGTACCTGCTGGCCGTCTGCCCGTTCCACTCGGTCCCGGAGCTGTGGTCACCTCGATGCAGACCTCCTCAGCGAGGTGGTGAACCCCTACGACGGTACGCCGACCCGGGGCATGCTTCAGCGCGTTGGCCAACGACTCCTGTGCCACCCAGTATGCTGTCAGCTCTGCACCATCGCTGCTGCGCTGCGGGGCACCCTCCTCGACCAGTTCCACGGGTTGGCCGGCCGCCCTAGTGCTCGCGACCAGCTCTGCAAGTTGGCTTAACGTCGGTGATGGCGCCCTGTCTACTGCCAGCTCCGGAGCAGGCATGACCGCCAGCAGGTCCCGCAAGTCGGTCAGCGCGCGTCGGCCGCTTTCGCTGATCGCGCTCAGTCCGACCGTGACCCGGTTGGGTGCCTCGGACACCAGGCACTGGGCGGCGTCGGCCTGGACCACCATCGCGGTCACGTGTTGGGCTGTAATGTCCAGGAGCTCGCGGGCAATGCGGGCGCGTTCCTGGGTCATCGCGACCGCCACGCTCTCCTGCTGGCGGGCCACCTCGGCGCAGCGCTGGGTCCGCGTCAAGTCCCCGATCACCCAACAAGCCGCGAGAGCAAGGAAGAACACTAGGTAGTCGCCGAGATGCTGAGGCGACCCCCGGTGGGACAGTCCGACCGCGAGCAGAAAGTAGCCGATCGTCACGCTGACGGCAGTCCAGGCCCGTCGGCGCTCCAGGTAAGCTCCGGCCGCGTAGAGTGCGGGGTAAACGCCGAGCGTGGCGAATGTGGGGATGTACCCGACAAGCTCGTACGCGCCGAACCCGCCACTCACGAGGGTGAGGCACCACGCCGGATTCCGTCGGCGCAGCACCAGCGGTACCGACAGCAACCCCACCAGTACGACACCCCACCCGTCGAGCTGTCGTACTGGTAGGTCACCGATTGCCACGCCGAGGTGCGCAGCGCCGGGAGCCAGAGTTAGCGCCACCATAGCGACAGCGAACATGGTGTCGCGTACCAGAACGTCCCGGGCGCGCCACCAACTGCCCAATAGCAATATCTGATGCGACATGACGACCTCCTGTGGTTGGCCGGCCACCGGCCAACCATCCAGCGATGCTATGGGCAAGCTGGGTTGCCTTTCATCACCCCGTGGTGGGCAAGGCCTTGTCCCCCGCCCGGGGGACGGCATAGGTGCACCGGTCCCCATATATAAGGACAAGAATGCTGCATGAAGTTCTCCCTTGATCGACCCTGCTGGCCAATTCACATGACCGGCTTCGGTGATCTTTGTCTTCGTGCGACGGTGGCAGGTACATGCTGCGCGGGGAATCTGAGGGGTGGTCCTCGATGTCCTTGTGGCCTTGGTCGATGCGTGAGATTCCTGAGCGGACCTGTCTGGTCGCTCGTGCCGAGTTCCCGCGTGGGTCACTGGCGATGCGGGTGCGGGACTCGCTGGGCGCGGTGTTCTCGGATGCGGAGTTCGCTGGTCTGTTTGCCCGGCGTGGGCACCCGGCGCTGCCGCCGGCGTTCCTGGCGATGGTCTCGGTGCTGCAGTACGCCGAGGGGCTGACGGACCGGCAGGCGGCGGACGCGGTACGCGGGCGGCTGGACTGGAAATACTGCCTGTTGCGACACGAAGTCGCTTGTGTTGAGTGGAAATCACCGAGGAGGTTCGACTGCTGTCGAAGGTGAAGGTCCCAGGCCGGTGCGCAATGGCCTGTCCCCGCCTCAGCGTGCGTCGCGAGTAATTGCGGGGTGCGAAGCCTGAGGGAAACGTCCAAGGGGCCCCGCTCCATCCGGGGGCTACAGACACGGGGAAGGGCGGACGGGTGAATAACACTGAACCCTCGATGATGCCTCGTCAATTTCACTCTCGTCGATGGGATGTACCAGCGGGAGAACAGGGGCCAGCCGTTGGATGGCGGCAGGTGCCGGTCGGAGACAGAGCGCCAGGCCGGTAGCGCACCACCGTCCCCGGGGTACAGAGGGCGCCCACCCCGCTCGTATCTCACACATGTGGAACGTGACAACCCCGATGAGGTCCAGGCGGAAGTCTGGTAGGCCAACCGTAAGGAAGGACCAATCCCTCAGCGGGTGCAGGAGGACCCAACAAGCAAATGCCGGTGGCCGAAAGGGAGCAGGAAACCGGGAGCCGCGTTTCCGGCACCTTCGCCGGAGGCTCTCGCATAACTGGCCGGATAGGGGCTGATGTCCTGACCCGAAAGGGTGCTGACGTGGGTCTGGTGAGCCTGTGGAGAGTCAATGACCGACAGCACCGGAACCGAAGGGCAAGTTAGACACATGACGACACGCATGGCCGAGGCAGCGAAGCCTGCATCGGCCGTCGGCATTGTGAACGGACCGGAGGACGTCCCCACCGACTGGCCGTCGATCGACTGGCAGCAGGTCGAGGAGGATGTACGGCGTCTGCGGCAGCGCATCTTCGCGGCATCGCAGGCAGGGGACCTGGCCAGGGTCAGGAACCTGCAGAAACTGATGCTCCGCTCCCGCGCCAACACGCTTGCGAGCGTGCGCCGGGTCACGGAGGTCAACGCCGGTCGCAAGACGGCGGGAATCGACGGCAAGACGGCACTTCTGCCACAGTCACGGCAGCTGTAGTTCCTTGATCGGCAGAGCATCACGGCTGGTCAGGTCGTTGCGGTGGCGGTGATGTTGTTCCATCTCCGGTGGGCTTCGGCGGCCTGGTATTGGTGGTGACGGCGCCAGGCGGACCAGTGCAGGAGGTGGTCGCGGGCGCGTCGGGGGCGAGGCAGGGCGGTGATCCGCAGGAGTCGGAGCAGTTCGCGGCCGCTGGCCGGGACGAGTTCGCTGCCGGTGGTGGTAGCCGTGGTGGTGCGGGCGCGGATGACGGCCAGGACGGCGGCGGCAAGCAGGCTGATCAAAGTCCAGCGCATCCAGGAGTTCCAGCAGGTGGTCTGGCCCTGGTCCAGGCCACAGACGCCCTTGGAGGTCTGGAAGTCCTCCTCGACGCGCCACCTGCAGCACACCACATCCACAAGATCGGCCAGGGTGACGGGAGTGGCCGAGTGGCAGCGGTAGAAGGAGAGTTCACGGGTGTAGCGGTGGCGGCGGACCAGGACGGTGGCGTGCCCGGGCCGGTGCCCGTCAGAGGTGTCATCGGGGTGGATGTCGAGCATGGCCCAGTCGTAGTGGCGGTCGCCCTTGAGGCCGTGTCCGGTGCGCAGGCGCATCCAGTTCTTCCTCGGGACCCGGGCGGCGAGCTGGGTGACGGTCAGACGGCCGATGGCGGTGTCCACGCGGTGGTCGGTGCGGACGGCCAGCGCGTAGACGAAGCCGAGTGCGCGGGCCGTCCGGCGCAGCTCCTTGCCTCCATAGCCCTCGTCGCCGGCCAGCCGGCGGGCCTTGATGCCCAGGTCGCGGGTGCGGGCGAGCAGGGCGCCGGCCAACTGCGGCTTGGTGGCGAACACGACGTCGTCGGGGACACCGGTGAGCAGCCGTCGCTCCTCGTCAGCGGCCCACTCGGCGCCGAGGTACAGGGCCCGGTCGATCGGAGCGTGCCCGTGCCGGCCGGCGTAGGTGAGGTGGACAGCGACCTGGCACAGACCGATACCGCCCAATGCTCCGGAGTATTGGCGGGCCGCGCCGACGCAGTTTGTGGAGGACTTCTCGTCCACGATCAGCACCGCGTCCGGATCGGCGAGTTCACCGGCCGCCCAGGCGGCGATCCGGTCCCGGGCCAGATCATGGTCGACGGCGGCACGGGAGAGCAGGTGCTGCAGCCGGTGCGGCCCGCGGTGGCCGAGCGCCTCGGCAAGCGTCCAGCAGTTCCGCGTGTCCAGCTCCATCAGCATCGCCTCGGTCATCTCCCGGACCACAGCGCGTGGTTCACGGCGCTCGAAGCAGTCCGCGATCTCCTCGTTCACCGCCCCCAACGCCGCCGTCCATGTCTGCTCGGCTATCGTGGCCTCCGCGGCCACCTGGTTCTGAAACGTCGTCACAAACGTTCATGATCAAGGTGGCCGTACTCATGCCCGCATGCTCCCCGCCATCCCGCTGACCAGCCTCAACTCACGACGCAGCCGCATCTACAGCTGCCGTGACTGCACGCACATCATCGGCCCTAACGCCTACGCCGAGGACCCCAGGCGGGGGCTCGCTCGATATGAATCGGCACGCATTGCGGCCGAACTTCAGGCAAGTTGACATCGACCCCGGTCGCGGCTTTGCCCCCTCCGCGTCTCGTCCTACATCACTCTTAAAAGGAGACACTTCACTCATGCCAGGCTTCAAGGTGGCAATGTGTACGGGATATCCAGGAAAGTTCCAAACGACCCAAGAACACCTCGCCCCGTGGGGAATTGAGGTGGAGCAGGTGGCACTGGACTTGGATGAGATCCAGACGACATCGGTCGCAGAGATTGCGCGTCACAAGGCTGGGCAAGCGTTCGAAGTTCTCAAGCGACCGCTGTTTGTGGAGGATTCCGGGCTTCTACATCGAGGAGTTCGGCGGCTGGCCGGGACCAATGGTGAAGCAGGCCCTTGAGGCATTCGGCCCTGCAGGTCTTACGCATCTCGCGGATCTCACGGAGAAGCGGACGTGCCGGTTCGCCAGCGCCGCCGTCTACGCTGACGCGGAAGGGGTACTGCATACCTTCGCCGACGATTCCCGGAAGCCCGGCACCATTGCTCCAGCGCCGGATCGTGGGACCGGTCTGCGTTCCTGGTCCGACTTGTGGTCGATCTTCGTTCCAGAGGGCACCACGTCGACACTGGCGGCGCTGCCGCCGACTGATCAGGATCAGATCTTTGCTGAGTGGCGAGGGAACTCGGTTGTTGCTGCACTGGGTGCCTGGCTGGCCGAAGTGGATCCTCGGCACTGACCGCTATGCCGTGCCCTGCCTTCCCCTCTTCCGACGCGCATTTCGGCCGTGACGCAGTCCGCCGCCAGCGCCGCTGAGCGGAAGCAGGGACACGAACGGCGCTCCGCTGTTCCATGAACCGAAGAGGTTGCGGTTCAAAGCAACGATGTTGTGCTTGAGAGCGAGGTCCCGAGCGGATCTGCTGAACTCGCAGGTCGCGACGAAGACGGCTACATCCGCGTTGGGTGTGGCTCTCCTTGAGGGACGTTCCTGATCAGGCCGTGAGGTTGTAGTTGTGCTGGTCGGGGGTGGGGTAGAGGCGTTCGTGTTCGCGGGCGAGGTGATGTCGCCAGTAGGCGGCAAAGTCGCCGTTGTCGATGAGGGCTCGGAGCGTGAGGACGGCTTCGGCTCCGTCGAGTCCCCAGCGGCTGCCGGTGATGTCGAGGCGGTCGCCGATCAAGTGGCGGCAGGCGCCTTCGATCGGGCCGGTGGCGATCGGCCAGCCGGCTGCGAGGGCGGTGTCGTAGCGAAGCTGGTCGAGGTGTCCGGTGAGGTAGCGGACGCAGGCGTCGGCGCTTTCGCGCCTCGTTCCGTGCAGGTGGGCCCGGTCGGCCTCTGCCGTGATCTCGGCGGCGGCTCGGTCTGCCTGCCCGTGGAGGACCGTGGTGAGGTGACCTGCGACCCAGACTTAGGCGTCGGGAGTGCCGGGCTTGTGGAAGCAGTGGGCCGCTGCCCAGACGTACTCGGCCACGTGCACGAAGTCGAGCAGGACGTGCACCTTGATATGGCGTCGGTCGGCTTCGGCTCGGATCAACTCCAGTTGGTGGCGGGCGCCGTCGACCAGGACAATCCAGTCGCGCAGATGGTCCCGGTCACGGGCTTCGGCCTGGTCAAATGCGGCGGCGATCACGTGCTCGGGCGGGTGGACCAGGGAGGCGGTGAGCCACTTGCGCTGTGCTCTTGGCCCCGGGCGAGGCGTCCGTGTGGTGCTGCGGCCCTCGGGCGGGGCGATCACGTCGTGGGGTCGGCGCGGGGCCGGGTCGGTATCGAAGACGCAGGCCAGGGTGGCCATCCGCTTGCGGTGCGGTTTCTCGCCCGGAGCCAGCCGGGTGCGCAGAGCCCGTCGGCCGTTCAGGTGTGCTTTCAGTGTCGCGGGCCGCAGAGCCTCGGGCCGCATGACGACGCCCTTGCCGTCGACCTGTATCACGAGCGCGGTCGCGGCGGTCGACGGGTGCGGAATCGTGCACCGGTAGAAGTCATCGACGTCCACCGCTGCGGCGACGACCAGCAGTTCGGCCTGCCGTTTGCCCAGAACTCTCCCGCAGCTGCGGTCAATTGCCTCCTTGGCCTGGTCGTAGGAGCCGCGAACGGCTTCGAGGACGGCGAGCCGACGCAGGCCGTGGGAGTGCAGGTGGGCGGGCAGTGAGAGTTCCGCGTCGGCCGGGTGCACGCTGCTCTGGCCCTTGCCCCGCCAAGCGCACCGCGTGATGGTGACCGTGCCGAACACGCAGGCCAGCAGGCGGGAATGTCCCGTCTCATGGTGCGGGCGTACGTGTCCGTCCGCACCACGGACCACCTGGTCTTTCGTCTGCAGCAGTTGTTCCCGCTCCCGCTTCTCCCGCAGATCGAGATGCGCTTGGAACAGCAGCCGCAACAGTTCACGGCCTTGAAGCCCGACAAGGTCCTCGAGTTCGTGATGGGACAGCGCGGCCGACTCCGGCCCGGCCAACGCGCCTTTCAGGCAGTCGAAGGCCCTTGTCGCGGCAGTGAATGGATCGATGGCATCGAAGGCGTCGTAGGGTTCCACCGGCTCTTCTTTCAGCGACTTCGGTTTGGTGTGGTACCTCCGAAGTTAGAGAGAAGAGCCTTTATCGTTCCGCGAGTTCGCCGATTCCCCGCCCGACCCCGGATGTGCGGGGGCGAACCGTCCGGGCTGGTCCTCGATCAGCCAGCCCCGTTCCACCAGCCGCTTCAGCTTCCCCCGCGTCCCCTCGATCTTCGCGGTCACCGCGGGCAGCCCGATCCGGGGCACGATCTGCTTGGCCTGCATCGGCCCCGACGCGTCCGCGATCACCTCCACGATGTCGCGGTACACATCCGGCAGCACGACCGTCGTGAGACCTTCCCGCCAGTGCGGCACCATGATCGACCCCACCACCCGCACCTCGGGCTCCACCGGTGCCTTCGCCGCCACCGGCTCCCGCAACGGCGCAGTCTCGGCCACGTCCTGCCCGGACAGCTCAGCGAGCACCTGGGCCACCGTCTCGCGCGTCACCCGCAGCCGCGACCACACCTCACGCTCACCCACCAACCGCGAGGTCAACTCGGCGATCTCCGCCTCGAGTTCCTCCACCCGGACACGGGCAGCCGCCTCCCGCGCCTCCAACTCCTCGATCAACGACACCATCGACGCCCCCCCTACTTCACCCGCCACAGTAGAAGGACGCCTACCCCGCCCACACCGTCAACCAGCGCTCTCCCAGCTCAAGGGCTTCCCCGGAGGAGAGCTACACCCATCCGCGTTGTGCTCGGCGAACGCCATGCCGACGAACTTCTGCATGTCACCACTGGGCACAGTACGGTTGGGTGCATAGTGCTTGACCTGCACAACCAGGCGCCGGCCGTCCGGCAGGTTGCCGACAACGTCTGCCGCCAGATCACCCGAGCCGCCGACCACTGCGACCTCGGTACATCGCGCCTACAGAGTTCAGCCACGTATCGTTCGAAGTCCTGCCAGGTCATGTCGTCGATGACAGCCATGGATCGTTCCAGCGCCATGCGCTGGTCCTGTTGGCGCCACGAGAGATCGCCGTGGCGTTCGCGGCGGTGCGCAGCCCACAGGTACCAACCGGCGCTACTGACTGCTGCAGCGCAGACGAGGCCGAGTAGCAGCCCGTACCCTTCAATCAGGCTCGATCGGGCATGGGCGGCATCCCCGGGACACCGGTGCTGCTGCTCGCCCTCGCTGCTAATTAAGAGCTGCGATCAGGATCGCTACAGTACGGGCGTGCAGGTGGGCACCCGGTCGGGCTGTAAACTCCGCGTCCGGCCAGGAAGGCCGGATGCGACTCGTAGCAGCCTGCCCATCAAAGGGCTCTTCACGACTCCGTCGGCCGGCCTTCCGGGACGCCCCGTAACTGCTGATTAAGAGTGGCGACTCGATCGCTCGTACGGACTTGCCAGCGGGTGTCCCGACTGTCTGATGATCGTTGCATCTATAGCCAGGAGGGCTGGATGCGGCTCTCGTACTCCTGCCCGTCATGGGGCTCATGTCGACTCCGTCGGCCAGTCTTCTGGTCACCCGCCATAACTGATTAAGAGCTGCGACCTCGATCGCTCGTACGGACTTGCTTCAGGGGTGGCCTGGCACTTCCTGTTCGTGTTCGATCTGGAGAGGCGAGATGACGCAACGGCCGCCACAGGTATGGGCCGGGATCGACGTGGGGAAAGGACATCACTGGATCACCGTGGTCGATGCCGATGGCGACCCACTGTGGAACCGCAAGGTGATCAACTCCGAGCCCGACATCCTGACCGTATTCGGTGAGGTTATGGATACAGCAGACCACGTGACGTGGGCACTTGACCTCGTTGACGGGCCAGCAGCGTTGCTGCTGGGGACCCTGGCCAACCACGGTCAGAGTCCCCGGTACGTCACAGGCTCAAAGTTCGCAGCGTTCAAGAAGAGCTTCAGCGGCCAGGGCAAGTCCGACTTGAAAGACTCCTACGTCATCGCCGAGTTCGCCCGCTGTCTCAGGCGGCAGACAGTCCCGGTGCCAGCACCTCCGAGGATCACCAAGGAACTCACTCTGATCCTCTCCCACCGCAATGGCCTCTCAGTCGAACGCACCAGAACCATCAACCGCATGAGGGCCATGCTCACCAGCATCTTCCCCGAGCTGGAGCGGTCCTTCGATTTCGCCCGATCCGACGGCCCGCTGGTCTTGCTTTCCGGATACCAGACACCAGCAGCCATTCGGCGGATGGGCGAGAGCAGGCTCACAGCCTGGCTCGCCAAGCGCGGCGTGAGGAAAGCGGCAACCATCGCAGAGAAGGCAGTGACGGCCGCTAAGGCACAGGACTCAGCTATTAGCGGAGAGGACCTGGCGGCCGAGCTGGTAGCCGAACTCGCCCAGAAGATCACGCAGATGAACGTCCGCCTGAAGGAACTGGAAAGCAAGATCAAGGAAATTCTCTCCCAGCACCCCCAGGCGACCGTGCCCAGCGGGTGCGGATCCTCTGAAGGGAGGGTGGGGATCAAGCTGTGAGGCTGTACTTCTGCTGGTCGGGGCCGGGGTAGAGGCGTTGATGTTCACGGGCCGCGTGGAAGACCCAGTAGTTGTCGAAGTCGCCGTTCGTGATCAGTGTGCGGAGTTGGAGGACGGCTTCGGCGCCGTCGAGTCCCCAGCGGGCGCCGGTGATGTCGAGGCGGTCGGCGATCAGGTGGCGGCAGGCGCCTTCGACGGCGCCGGTGGCGATCGGCCAGCCGGCCGCGAGGGCGGTGTCGTAGTGAAGCTGATCGAGGTGGCCGGTGAGGTAGCGGTGGCAGGTGGTGACTGCCTCGCGGCGGGCGGCGGGAAGCCGTTCGGCTGCGGCCTGGGCGGTCATCTCGGTGGCGGCGCGCTCGGCATGTCCGGCGAGGATCGCGGTGAGTTTGTCCGCGGCCCAGGTCTCAGCCGCACGGCTGCCGGGCGGATGGAAAGCATGCGCTGCTGTCCAGCAGTACTCGGCGACATGGACGAAGTCGAGCAGGACGTTGAGGTGGATGCCGCGGCGGGCGGCTTCGGCTTGGATCAGGTCGAGTTGGTGGCGGGCGCCGTCGACGAGCACGATCCAGTCCCGCAGCTGCTGCGGGTCGCGGGCCTCGGCCTGTCCGAAGGCGTCGGCGACGACCTGTTCCGGAGGACGGATCACCGAGGCGGTGCACCATTTCTGTTCCGCCTTCGGGCCCGGCCTCGGCGGCCGGGCCTGGCTGCGACCGCCGGGCGGGTGCACGATGTCGTGCGGCCGGCGCGGGGCGGGCACGATGTCGAAGATGCAGGCCACGGTCGCCATGCGCTTGCGATTGGGCTTCTCCCCCGGAGCCAGGCGTCCGCGCCGTCCGGCCGCCGCGCTCTTGGCCGCGGCCCGGCGGGTGGCCTCGCGCAGGGCTTCGGGCCGCATCACCACCCCCTTGCCGTCGACCTGGATGACCAGCGGCATCCCGCGGGTGCACGGCGTGGGGATCTTCACCGTGTAGTAGGCGGCGATGTCGACGGCGGCAGCGACCACCAGCTCTTTGAGACGGCGCTTGCCCAGCACCTTCCCGCAGCGTCGCTCGATCGCGGCCTGGGCCTGGTCGAACGAGCCGCGAACCGCCTCCAGAACCGCGAGGCGGGCAAGCCCGCGGGAGTGCCGGCCGGCGGGGAGCGACAAGTGGGCATCCGCCGGGTGCACGTTGGACACGCCCCGGCCGCGATAGGCGATCCTGTTCACCCGGACCGGCCCGAACACGCAGGTCAGCCAGCGGGGGTGGTTGCTCTCCCGCCAGGTCCGCGTCTGTCCTTCCGGCCCGCGCACCGCCGGTTGCCCTGCGTTGATACGGGCGTCCGCTTCTTCCGTCCTCGCCCGCGCATCGAGGTGATCCTGCATCAACTGCCGCAGCAACTCGCGCCCTTGCTGTTCGAGCAGTTCCTCCAGCTCGTCGTGGGCCATGCTTTGCGCCGGGTCGTCGGCCAGCGTCGAGACAAGGCGTTCGAAGGCACCACGGGAGGCGGCATACTCATCAGGCCCGGACAAGGCGTCATAGGGTTCCATCTGGGGCTCTTCTTCGGCTCTTCTTGCGGTTCGTTTGGTTGGCACCTTCGAATCTACGGAGAAGAGCCCCTTGGTCACCGGGAGTTGACCTGGTCGGCGTCCCCGTCGTGGCGAGCGAGGGTGAACCGTCCCGGTGCGTCCTCGTCCAGCCAGCCCCGCTCCACCAGACGCTTCAGCTTTCCCCGTGTCCCCTCGATCTTCGCCGTGGTGGCCTCCAACCCGATCCGCGGCACGATCTGCTTGGCCTGCAACGGACCTGGAGCATCAGCGACGATCTCCACGATGTCCCGGTACACGTCCGGCAGCACTTGAACGACCAGGCCCTCCCGCCACGGCGGCACGGCCATCACTCCGATGCCGTGAGGCGCCGGCGCCTTGGGGTCCGGCGCATCGCGCGCCTCTGCTTCCGGCGCTGCCTGGGCGGCCGACAACTCCGCGAGCACTTGCGCGACGGTCTCCCGCGTGATCTCCAACCGCGACAGATCCGCCCGGGCCTTCTCCAGCCGGACGGCCAACTCCGCAGCCTCGGCCTGGAGTTCTTCCACCCGCTGTCGAGCCGCGGCCTCCCGCGCCTGGAGCTCTTCCGGCAACGACACCATCGCGCCCACCTCCACCCCGCCACGGTAGGAGTACGACGGCACCGCTCACACGTCAATCAGCGTCTTCCCAGCTCAGCTGCCCCTCGAAAGGATCCGCACCCTTGTCCTTTCCATGCCCGGCTTCGGCGAGCTCCTTGCGGCTGAGCTTCTCGCAGCGATCGGTGATATTTCCAGATTCCCGAGTGCTGGACGGCTCGCTGTCGCATCAGGAATGGCCCCCGTCTCCAGGGACTCCGGCTCGAACACGGGGAACCGCCAGCGCCCTACCCAGTACAGTCGGCCCCTACAACGGGCCTTCTTCCTGTCCAGCCAGTCCGCGTGCCTGACCGCGGGGACGTGGGAGAGGGAGATGTACCTGCGCAAGTACCAGGGCTACACGCACGACAGGGGCCGCCATAAGAAGGCCGTCATCGCTGTCGCCCGCCAACGAGTCTCCATCCTGTGGGCCATGCTCCGGGACGGCCGGCTCTACGAGAGGGAGTACAACCCCCGCGAGAAGGCGGCCGACGAGGCTCAGGCGGCTTGACTAAACCCATTAAGAGTCATGGAAACTGCCACAACACGAACACAGCAGCGGCGAGGGTGACACCGACAAGCCCCGCTTGCCGTCGCCGCTGTGTCCTGTTTCGGCGGCCTGCCCGGTTGACCATCAATCCCCCGCTCTTCATGATCTGTTCGCCAGTGTGGAAGCACCGGATCGTGACGCCAAGAGCGCCTTCTCGGCCACGTCGCTGGGGAGACCCATCGCGTGTAGGGGATCGCTCCCGCTCGGGTTGGCCACCGCTCTGTCCCCGGATCAAATGACGCCGGCCTGCACCTTCGGCTGAAGCCGAGTCATAATGCGGCTACTTGGTCGCGATCACGTAGAGGCATCGATGGCGTCCACGACGTGGCGCTATAGGCCGGAGCGGGTGCACGAGGCCAGGCCGGAGCGGGTGCCAGGCCGACGACGGAGAGGTCCTGCAAGGGAATCCGACAATGAGGACTCACACGGGTTCGGTCTGGTGCCAGTCGGTGGTCTGTACGTCGCCCAGGTTGGGGACGTGGGGCCAGTAGCGGGCGACTGGGCGGTGCGTGGGTCGGTGTCGGCGTGCCGGGCGAGGTGGCCGCCGAGCTCGGCCTGGACGCCGAGGTCCAGGCCGCCGACTCCGGAGGACAGGCTGCCGACCGGCGGGTCAGTGGCTGCCAGAGCGGCCCTTTCGGGCGCAGGTGCGGGAGCGGACAGTGGCTGTCGTGGCCGGTCCGTAGGCGGTTTGGGCCGTGCACTGCGGCTCGCCCGTCGTCGCGTTTCTCGTAGTGGTCTGTTGTCCGGGCCGGGTAAACACGAGGACATCTTCGTGCTGGACCACGGCGAGGGGGATGCCCTGGCGTCGGGCGTCGCGGACGTTCTTCATCTGGAAGAACGAGGGGCGCGAGATCAGGCGGCTGTCGCGGATGCCTGCGAGGAGGGCGACGCAGCGTTCGGTGGGGGTGAGTCCGGCGGCCTGGCCGGCGGCGAGGACGGCAGAGGGCAGGTCGATGAGTTCGCCGCGTTCGCGCCAGGGGCGAGTGGTGACGACCACAGTGCCGCCGGGACGCAGGACACGTCTGCACTGGGCGAGGATCTCGGTGAAGGCGTCCAGGAGTTGGTCGGTGGAGACGTGGGCGAGGTTGGAAGGGTCGTGGCTGTAGCGGTAGTCCTTCTTGACCACGCCGCGTTCGCCGGTCTCCCGGCTGGAGCGGACTTGTCCGTGTACCGAGTTCCCGTACGGCGGTGAGGTGACGACCAGGGCAACCTTGCCGTGGTGGCGTTCGTCGATCAGGTCGGTGAGCCGACGTGCATCGCCGCACGCAACGTGTCCGGTTCCATCTCCGGTTGCCTGCACAGTGCGCAGGACGTTGGCATGGGCCAGGTCAGCCCAGCGCGCTTCGTACTCGGTGCCCAGAGCGTGGCGGCCCAGGCGGATGGCCTCGACGAGGGTGGTGCCGATGCCGCACATGGGGTCCAGGACCAGTTCGCCGGGGCGGGTGTAGGCGGTGATGGCGTGGGCGGCGATCTGCGGGAGCATTTTGGCGGGGTGGGCGGCTGAGCCGGGTACGTAGCGGTGGGCGCGTTGGGCGGGGGCGGAGGTGGGGGCGGTGTTCCACACCGAGAGGGGGGAGGGCATAGCGGTTCTCCTCTTGCCTTGGCCTACGCGTGGGTGATCGCGGACAAGGCGATCAGGTCGCAGTGCGCGACCCCACGGGACGCGTCCGCGGGAACGGCAGGGACAAGGCGGTCGCCGACCGGGTGGCCATAGACGATCACGATGTGCTGGAGGTAGCGGAAGCCAGCGGTGCGAGCGGACGCGATCAGCGCGCCGAGCGGGTCGGTCAGGTGTCCGGAGTCCCGGCGCTGTCGGGTCGCCAGCAGCAGGAAACCGTCGGTGGGCAGGAGCCGGTGGGCGCGGTGGAAGAAGCCGGGCCAGCCGTCCTCCAACGACCCTGGCATCTCACTCCCGACGGGCGACAGGTTGTCGTCGGGGGCAGGGAGAGCGTCGGGGTGGAGTTCCGCGAGCAGGATCGCCGGCCCGCTCGCCTCCTCGTCGGTCGCGGCGACGAAGGGTGTGCTCGGGATGCGGGCGTCCATGCCCGGTGCCGTGTCCCGGATCGCGATCTTGAGCAGCGGGGCGGGCCGGTGGCTGGGACGTCCGACGAACTCGGTGCGGGCCTTGTCGAGCGCCCAGGCTGGCAGGACCGCGCCAGGGATGGGAGCGACGTTGGGCTCGTCCGCGTCAGGAAACCAGATCGTTGTCGGCAGCGGGTGGGGTGTACATGGGCAGGATGCGGTGGAGTTCGGCATGGGCTGGGTGGCGCCCGGGACCGAGGGTCCGGCCGTCTCGTGCTGACGTGAAGTAATAGGGAATCGGCAGTTGATCTCTGCCATCGCCCTGTGCGTGTTCGATCTCCAGGGCGGCTGTCCCAGGATTCGCGGTAGAGCCTCCGGACTTCCCCGCTGTGTGCCGTATCCGCGCAGGTCATTCCACGTGCGAGCCAGTCACGCGCCAGCGTCGAGCCACTGCCGGACCACCTCGGCTCGCAGCGCAGCAAGGGCTGACATCGGCATCGAGAATTTCTGTGTTCGATTCGCGTTCCGCATCCGAGGCCGCATTCCAGGTCATCAGGGGCGAACCGGCAGCGGGCCATCGCACTCGCCGGACCATTCGACCGCACCTGGCGCGGCACTGGCGTGCGGGTGGGCCGCTGGTGACACGACGGCCTGGGAGGGGTGGCGACGGAAGTTGTCCACGCCGTTCACAGGAGATGCGCCATGCACCACCAAGCACACCGCCCCGCTCCTCGTCCGCACAGCACCGTCCGTTCCCCTCTCGGAGAGCTGGAGCAGGCGTTCCTCGCCCTCGCCCACGACGTGGAGCCGCTCACGCTGCCCGCGCACCTGGTGTGCGACGACCCGGACCGTGCGGCGTGGCCGGTCGACCGCGTCCGCACCCACCTCGCCCATCCCTCCACCCGCCCCGAACTGCGCGAGCAGACCTGGCGTGAGGTGGTCCGGCGCGCCCGCGAGCTGGGCGAGCCGTGGGACGTGGTCGCCGTCGCCATGACCGTGCCGGTGCTGCGCCGGATGCTCGCCCGGCTGGCCCGCCCCGCCCATCTGGAGCGGGCCGAGGTCGAGCAGGAGGCGCTGGCCGCCGTCGCCACCACCCTGCACACGGTGGATCGTGGCGTGGAGCGTGTGGACCGGGAGCTGTTCAGCGCGGCCGACCGGGCCGTGCACCGGCTGGTGTACGCCGCACACCGCCGCGCCCTGCGCGAAACCGGCCAGGCAGCGGCCCAGCTCGACCACCTCTGCTCCGCTCCGCAAGAAGAGTGCGGTGAGCTGGCGGACGAACTCACCGTGCTCGCCCGTGCCGTGCAGACCGGTGTGGTGGACGTGGCCGAGGCGCGGCTGATCGCCCGTACCCGCCTCGATGGTGAACCCATGCAGCGTCTGGCGGCCGAGCACGGGGTGAGTGTGCGTCAGCTCTACCGGCACCGTAGCGCCGCCGAACAGCACCTGGCTGCCCATCTGCAGCACCGGCTGCAAGCCCAGTAGGCGCCCAACCGGGGGACTTTCGGCGGCGGGATGTCAATTCCCGCCGCCCGGATCTCTATTCACGATGACAGCGGCCCAGCCCGGTTCCGGTCCGGACCGCTCGTCCTGGTCCGGGGCGGCAGTCAATGTCTCGGGCCGGATCTCCGCACGGTGCGGGGTGAGCACGACCGTCTCGTGCTGACACCCCGAGAATCCCCTCCCGCCGCGCTCCACGAGGAGGCAGGCCCCCGGGCCAAGGGTTCCGCTCACCCCGCACCCGATTTTCGTCCGCTCTTCTGGGGCGTCCGTCTGCTGTCGTCCTGTCCGGCTGTGTGCCCGATGGAGGTGTGCTGCCCATGCCCGCAAGGCTCCCCCGGCCGCACCGGCCAGCGATCCGTCCGCTGGGCCGCTGGGTTTCCCGGCTCGCGTTCACCACGGCTTTCACCACGTTCGTGCTGCTGGCGGAGCCGCCGTATGTGTGGGCAGTGGCCACCGTGCCCGAGGTGATCACGAATCTGCGGAACTGGATCATCGGTATTCTCTCGGGACTCGCCACCTTGTTCCTCACCTTCGGCGGACTGCGCTACCTCATGGCCAGCAGCGATCCGGGGGAAGTCGAGGCCGCCAAACGGGCGTTGAAGGCCGCGGCGATCGGCTACGGTCTGGCGATCCTTGCCCCGGTCATCGTCACGGTGCTCCAGGAGATCGTCGGCGCAGAAGGCGGAGGCGGGCAGTGACCCGCGCCGCGCGTCTCGTCCGCGCCCTGCCCTTGCTGTTCAGTCTGGGCGTCCTCGTCATGGTTCCGTCGACCGCCCAGCCCGCTGTCGCGGACACAGTGCACTCGGCGGCACAGGCACCCGCGGCCCCGGAGCCACCCCAACCCGAACCGGGACACGCGCCCGGTCCCGTATCTCCAGATCCCACGCCCGATCCCACGCCCGGGCCAACCCCCGCCCCAGGACTCCCCACCCCCGAACCGGACCGGCTCCAGCCCGTGGCCCCGACACCAGGGCCGACGCCCCCGGCGTGCGAGGCCACGGATACTGAGTGCGACAAGGGCACCGCGTGGGGCTTCCTCGATATCCCCGGCATGATCGTGAACGCGGTCACCTCGTTCCTCGGCATGCTGATCGAGCAGCTCATGAAGCCGGTCCGCGAATTCCTCGCCGACACCCTGCTCGCGACCCCCGACGTCACGAAGCACGCCGACATCAAACGGCTGTGGACCGCCATGCTGGGGATCACCGCCGGGATCTATGTGCTGTTCGTGACCGCGGGCGGCATCACGGTCATGGGCTACGAGACCGTCCAGACCCGCTACGCGCTCAAACAGATCGCCCCGCGGCTGCTGCTGGGGATGGTCGCGGCGGCCACCTCGCTGACCGTGATGGGCAAGGCGATCGCCCTGTCCAACGCCCTCGCCCACGCGATCATGGCCACCGACATGACGGACGCCGGGCAGGGCATGGTCGAACGCGTTCTGCCCTTCGCCCTGTTCGGCGCCCCGGGACTGACCCTGTACCTGCTGCTCCTGGCGATCGTGATGATCGCGCTGGTGCTCGCGGTGCTGATCGGCTTCCTGGTGCGCGTCGCGGTGATGGCGCTGCTGGCCGTGGCCGCTCCGCTCGCCCTGGCATGTCACGGCCATCCGCTTACCGACCCGGTCGCCCGCCTGTGGTGGCGGGCCCTGGCAGGCTGCCTCGCCATCCAGATCGCCCAGTCGATGACGTTCATCCTCGCGCTGAAACTCTTCTTCGCCCCCGGCGCCACCACCCTGGGCATCCCCAAGTCCGCCCAGCTGGGCACCATGCTCGCCGGACTGGCCCTGTTCTGGGTGCTGTTCAAGATTCCCGGCTGGACCCTGCAGGTCATCCTGCGCGGCACGCCCATCCAAAACCCGCACGCGCCCACCGGCGTGCGGGTGATCAAACACCTGGCCATGTATCGGTTCATGGACCACTACCTGCCCGGCGTGAATCAGCTGCGCCGCCCCGGCCGAGGAGGCGGCGGGGCCGGGCCCGGTCTGGGACGCGGCGGACCGGGAGGCGGAGGCGGCCGCCCGGGACCTGGAGGAAGAGGAGGAGGCCGACCATCGCGCCCCGGACCCGGGCCGGGGCGTGGGCCCGGTGGGGGCGTGCGGGGCCTGGGCCGCGGATGGCTCGCCCGGGGCCGCATCGCCCTGGGCCGCCCCGGCCGCCCGGGGCCCGCCGGCGGCGCCGGGCCTGCCGGACCGGCAACCAGACATCGGCGCAGGGCGGGTGCCCTCGGCGGCACGCACCCGGCACCCGCCACCACCGGCACTCCCGGCGCCACTCCCCTCGTCCGTACGCCGAGAGGTCCCCGAGCTGTCATCCACCCCGCGCAAGCCCGCCGGCTACGGCAACTGGCCCTCCCCATCACCGCCCAGCGCACGCCGGCCCGCTCCCCAAGGCCCACCCAGATGTGGCTGCCGATCCGCGCCGACCGCGTCCCCCCACCACCAGCGCCAGCAGGCACCCGGCCCACCACTCCGCCATCCCGCCCAGCCCCGACCCGGGCCCCGGTGCCGCGTGCGCGGCAACTGGCCCTGCCCGTCCCCGCACGCCGTGTACGCGTACGCCCGCCGCGCCCCATGCAGCTGCGGCTGCCCCTTGAACCGCCCCGGAGGTAACCCCGTATGACCGCAACCGACGACCCGGCGGACACTCCGTACGCCACGCGCATTCCCGCCGACATCTCGCGTCCCGACCGCCTCCTGGGTCCGTTCACGGCCCGGCAGACCGCCATCCTCACCGTCGCTGGACTCGTGTTGTACGGCGGCTGGTGGGCCACACGCCCCTTCATCGCGCCGCTCGCGTACGCGGCCCTGGTCATTCCCGTCGCCGGGGCGCTGGCCGCGCTCGCACTCGGCCAGCGGGAGGGCATCGGCCTGGACCGTTTCCTACTCGCCGCCCTCGCTCACGCCCGCACACCCAAACGCCGGGTCCACGCCCCCGAAGGCGTCCCGCCCCTGCCCACCGTCGTCCCCGCACACTGGGTCCAAGCGGTGGGGCCTCCCCCGGCCGCGATGGACATGCCGTACGACGGCATCACCGCAGACGGCGTACTCGACCTGGGCAGCGAGGGAACAGCCGCCATGGCAACCTGCTCCACGGTCAACTTCGAGCTGCGCTCGGCGGCCGAACAGCAGGGCCTGACCGCGGCGTTCGCACGCTGGCTCAACTCCCTGACCGGGCCCACCCAGCTGCTGGTGCGCTGCCACCGCATCGACCTCACCCCGCTCGCCGACACCCTGCACCAGGACGCCGCCGCACTGCCGCACCCCGCGCTCGAACACGCTGCCCGCGCGCACGCCGACTTCCTCGCCGACCTCGCCACCGGCGGCAACCTACTCGGCCGGCAGATCGTGCTGGTCGCCCGCGAAGAAGCCGCCACGCACGGCATGCGGCGGACCTCGGGCGCCGGGCGGGCACTGCAGCGCGTCCACGAGGCCACCCGCGCACTCAACTCCGCCGAGATCACCGTCACCGCCCTGAACGCCGAACAGAGTGCCGACCTGGTCCGTGCGGCGTGCAACCCCGACACCCCGACCCCGTACGACGACGAACCGGAAGGCAACCTGGCATGACCCGACCCCTCTTCAGCCACCGACGACAGGCCAGCGCGGAAGAGCCGGCCGTCGACGGCGCCCTGCTGCTGGATGCGGCCGGTCCCGAGGCCATCGAGGTGCACGCACGCGCCCTCGCCGTGGGCGCGCACCTGGCCACCACACTGGTGGTCACCGGCTACCCGGCCGAAGTCACCGCGGGCTGGCTCGCCCCGCTGCTGAACTTCCCCGGCCACCTCGACCTCGCCCTGCACATCGAACCGGTCCCCAACCCAGTGGCCGCCGCCGGGCTGAAGAAGCAACGCGCCCGGCTGGAATCCGGCCGCCGCACCGGCTACGACAAGGGCCACCTGGACGACCCGGAGGTGGAAGCCGCCGCCGCGGACGCCGCCGACCTCGCCTACCGCATCGCCCGCGGCGAGGGAAAACTCTTCCACGTCGCCCTGTACCTGACCGTGCACGCCCACGACGAGGACACCCTCGCCGAGCAGGCCGCCGCCGTCCGCGCGATCGCCGAGTCCCTGCTCATGACGGTGGCCCCGACCACCTACCGGGCCCTGCCGGGCTGGCTGGCCACCCTCCCGCTCGGCATCGACACGCTCAAGATCCGCCGCACCTTCGACACCGCCGCGCTCGCCGCCTGTTTCCCTTTCACCAGCCCCGACCTGCCCATCGCCACCGGCCACGACGGCGCCGCGTCGGGGGTGCTGTATGGGCTGAACGCCGTCTCCGGCGCTCCCGTCGTCTGGGACCGCTTCGGCCAGGACAACTACAACTCCATCACTCTGGCCCGCTCCGGCGCTGGCAAGTCCTACCTCGCCAAACTCGAGCTGCTGCGGCTGCTGTTCACCGGCGCCACGGCCTCGGTGATCGACCCGGAGGACGAGTACGTGCGCCTCGCCGAGACCGTCGGCGGCAGCGTCATCGCGCTCGGCGCCGACGGCGTACGCCTCAACCCCTTCGATCTCCCGGCCACGGCGGACGGCGGGGAGGACGTCCTGACGCGGCGTGTGCTGTTCCTGCACACCTTCCTCGCAGTCCTGCTGGGCGCCGAGCTTTCCGCGGCCGAGAAGGCGGTCCTCGACCGGGCGGTTCTCGCCGCGTACGCGCACGCCGGGATCACTGCCGACGCCCGCACCTGGACTCGCACTCCGCCCCAACTCGCCGATCTTGCCACGGTGCTGGCCAAGGACGGCAGTCCCACGGCTGTGGATCTCGCCGACCGGCTGGTCCCGTACACCACCGGCTCGCACGCTCAGTTGTTCAACGGTCCCAGTACTGCCGCCATCTGCGGGCACCTGGTGGTGTTCGCGCTGCGGCAATTGCCCGAAGAGGTCAAGGCCCCGGCGATGCTGCTGGCCTTGGACGCGATCTGGCGGCAGGTCACCTCCCGCCCCCAGTCGGGCCGTCACCTCGTGGTGGTCGACGAGGCGTGGCTGCTGATGCGGGACGGGGCCGGCGCCCGGTTCCTGTTCCGCATGGCCAAGGCTGCCCGCAAGTACTGGACGGGCCTGGCTGTGGTCACCCAGGACGCCGACGACGTGCTCGCCTCCGATCTGGGGCGGGCCATCGTGTCGAACGCGGCGACCCAGGTCCTGCTGCGCCAGGCCCCGCAGGCCATCGACACGATCAGCGAGAACTTTCATCTCTGCCACGGCGAGCGGGAGTTCCTGCTCTCCGCGACCCGCGGCGAGGCCCTGCTGCTGACCGGCGACCGCCGCCACAAGGTCGCCCTGATCAGCATCGCGGCACCCGGCGAACACGAAGTGATCACCACGGACCCGGGCGAACTCGCCGCCCAGCACACTGCCCGGCACGTGGACGACGCCCCCGAACCCGATGGCCCTTCCATCGATGATGGCGTCGGCGAGGGGTGGGACCTATGACACCATTCGAGCCGTACGTACGGCTCGCCACAGCCGGGCCGCACGGATGGCTGGTCGACTTCCTCACCCGCCCCGAATCCCTCGGGTCCGCCGCGTTTGGTGCGGCGTTCGGCTGGTGCACTGCGTCCGCGCCCATCCTGATCCCCGCCCTCTTGGTAGCCACAGCCTGTGGATACGCCGCCCGGCGCCGCCTGCTGCGTGCACGGCACCAACGCCTCGCCGACGGCGCCCGCCTGGTGGAGATCCTGACCCCACCGCACGTGGCACCCAAGGGCGGTGAAGTCCTGTGGGCTCAGCTCTCCGGCCTCCTGCGCCCGTGGTGGCGCCGCATCACCACCGGTCAGCCCCACCTCGCCTTCGAGTACACCTGGTCCCACACCGGCCTGCGGATCCGCCTGTGGGTCCCGGGCACGGTGCCGCTCGGCCTGGTGCGCCGCGCGCTGGAGGCCGCCTGGCCCGGCGCCCACACCCGCATCGTCGAGCCCGGCCCTCTGCTGCCAGCGGGGCATGCCGTGACCGCCGGACGGCTGCGACCGGCCCGCCCCGACGTGGTGGCGCTGCGCACCGGCCACGACAGCGACCCGTTGCGCGCACTGCTGCAGGCCGCGACCGGCATGGCGGAGGACGAGTCCGCGTGCGTGCAGATCCTGGCCCGTCCGGCCACCGGCGGCGCGCTGCGCCGCGCCCGCCGCCAGGCCCGCAGTCTGAAGGCCGGACACCCTCCCGCCCGGCTGCCCGCCCTGGCCGCGCTGCTCCTGCACCGCGCCCAGCCCGCCGCCACGGGCAGGCAGGATCCCGAACACGGCGCCGTCGTACGGCAGTCGGCGGCCAAACTCTGCGGCCCTCAGTGGCAGTGCGTCCTCACCTACGCCGCCACCTGCACCCCCGAGCAGGAGCGGGCCCAGGATGCGGCGCGGGGCCGGGCCCACGCGATCGCGTCCGCTTTCGGCCTCTACGCAGACCGTAACCATTTCGCCCGCGCCCGCCTGCTCCGTCCCGAACCGCACCTGAGTGCCCGCCGGTTCCCTTCTGCGCGGCCCGCGCTGCTGTCGGTACCGGAACTCGCCGCGCTCGCCCACCTTCCCCTTGATGCGGACGCCCCGGGCGTGCAGAGGGCCGGTGCCCGCTCCGTCCTGCCGCCCCCACCGGTCCCCGAACCCGCACCCGGGAACGGGGTCAAGCCTGTGGGCCGCTCCGATGTCGGCGCCCGCCGCAGTGTCGGCCTCGCGGTCGCCGACGCCCGCCACCACCTCCATGTCATGGGCGCGACCGGCTCCGGCAAGTCCACCCTCATCGCGAACCTCGCCCTCGACGACGTACGAAACCACCGCGGCGTCATCGTCATCGACCCCAAGGGCGACCTGATCACCGACCTGCTGGACCGCCTGCCCGACACCTGCGCCGACCGGCTCGTCCTCATCGACCCCGACGACCCGCACACCCCGCCCTGTCTGAACGTGCTGGACGGGGCGGACATCGACGTCGTCGTCGACAACCTCACCGGCATCTTCCGCCGGATCTTCAGCGCCTTCTGGGGACCGCGGACCGACGACGTGATGCGCGCCGCCTGCCTGACCCTCCTCAAACACCGCGAACGCACCCGCCAACTGGTCACCCTCGCCGACGTCCCCCGCCTACTCGGCGAAAGCGCCTACCGGCTGCGCATCATCCCCGCCCTCAAGGACCCTGTGCTGCGCGGCTTCTGGGCCTGGTACGAATCAATGTCCGAGCCCTCCCGCGCGGCCGTGATCGGCCCGGTGATGAACAAGCTCCGCGCCTTCCTGCTGCGCGACTTCGCCCGCCGCGCGATCGCCGCCGGCCCCTCCACCTTCGACCTCACCAGCGTCCTCGACGGCGGCATCCTCCTCGCCCGCCTGCCCAAGGGCGCGCTCGGCGAGGAGACCGCCCGACTGCTCGGCTCGTTCATCGTCGCCGGAACCTGGCAGGCCGCAGCCGCCCGCGCCCGCACCCCCGAACACACCCGGATCGACGCAACCTTGAGCATCGACGAGGCACACAACTTCCTCACCCTGCCCTACCCGCTGGAGGACATGCTCGCCGAAGCCCGCGGCTACCGGCTGTCCATGCTGCTGGCCCACCAGCACCTCGCTCAGCTCCCGCGCGACCTGCGCGAGGGCATCTCCGCCAACGCCCGCAACAAGGTCTTCTTCAACGCCTCCCCCGAGGACGCCACTTCGCTGGAGCGCCACACCCTGCCGACGCTGGCCGCGCACGACCTCGCCCACCTCGGCCCCTACCAGGCAGCCGCCCACCTCCTTGCCGGCGGCGCAGAATCCGCCGCATTCACCCTCACCACCCGCCCCCTGCCACCGTCCGTGCCCGGCCGCGCCAAAGACCTGCGCGCGGCAGCCGCCTCCCGGACCGGACCCCGCCCGGCCACCCGCCCCTGATTCACATCTCCGTACGCATCCGCACGCACCCGGTGGTGAATCTGTCATGACCGCACTGCCCCGCCCCGCCTACGGCCCCGGTTCCCGCTACACCGCCCGCGCCGCCACCACCCGCCCGCGCCCCGCCCGGCACACCGACATCGCAGCACTCACCCGCGTCCTCACCCACCGCGACCTGTGGCTGGTGAGGATGCTCCACGAACACCGCGTCCTGACCACCCACCAGATCGCCGCCCTCGCCTACACCTCCTTGCGCTCCGCACAGCGGCGCCTGCGCACCCTGCACCGGCACGCCGTCCTCGACTCCTTCCGCCCCCTCACCCAGAACGGATCCGCCCCCGAGCACTACACCCTCGGCCCTGCCGGCGCCGCCCTGCTCGCCGCCCACACCGGATGCGACCTCGCAGACCTCGGCTGGCGTCCCAGCCACACCGGCCGCATCGCCTACTCCCCTTCCCTCGGCCACGACCTCGGCGTCAACGAACTCCTCACCCACCTCGCCGCCCGCACCCACACTGCCCGGGACGCCGCACTGGCCCTGTGGCTCTCCGAGCACTCCTGCGCCCGCCGCTGGGGCGACATCGTCCGCCCCGACGCGTACGCCCACTGGCAGGAGGGCAACCACCTTCTGCCGTTCTTCCTCGAATACGACACCGGCAGCCAGCCGCTGGCCCGCGTCGAGGTGAAACTCGCCGGCTACGCCGCCTTCACCAGCGCCACGAGCAGCCGCCCGGCCCTGCTCATCCACACGCGCACCGCCTCCCGCGACCAAGCTCTGCGCCGCCGCCTCGCCGCCCCCGCACGCGAGATGGGCCTGACCATCGCGACCTCCTCCGCAGACTTCACAACGTCCACTCCGTGGGGTCCCTGGTGGAGTCCGCTTCAGCCCGCAGACACCCGGCGCACCACCCTCAGCCACCTCGCCGCCCGCTGGACTCACCTCGAGGCGGCCGCCGGACTGGAGCCGACGGATGCCGACACCGCCCTCACCCTCCCGGTTCCCCCACTCCCACCCACGCCCAACTCGGCATCATGAGCTCCCTGTTCGCCAAGGCCGCCGGCGGCATCGGGTGCACGGTCCTCGCGCTGCCCCTGCTGGCCGCGCTCGTCGTGGCCGCGCTGCTCGGCAGCGCGCCACCCGGCGCCGGCGTGTCGGCGGCGCCGAGCAGACGAGCCCTCGCCGATATCCCGCCCTACCTGCTCGCCCTCTACCAGCGCGCGGCCCCCGAATGTCCGGGCCTGTCCTGGAGCGTCCTCGCCGCGATCGGGAAGGTCGAGACCGACCACGCCCGCCACCCCACCATGGTGTCCTCGGCAGGAGCCGTGGGGCCCATGCAATTCCTGCCGTCCACCTTCAAGGCATACGCGCACCCCGTGCCACCCGGCGGAAAGAAGCCACCGACGCCCTGGGATCCGGTCGACGCCGTCCACGCCTCCGCCCGACTACTGTGCGCCAACGGCGCGAGGAACGGCCGCAACCTGCGCCGCGCCATCTGGCACTACAACCACAGCGACGCATATGTGGACCAGGTACTGAAGATCGCAGACGGGTATGCCACCGCACCCGCCGCCACTGGCGCCGCGACCGCAGCGGTCGCCTTCGCCCACGCCCAGCTCGGCACCCCGTACGTGTGGGGCGGCAACGGCCCCGCCGACGGCGGCTTCGACTGCTCCGGGCTCACCCAGGCCGCCTACCGCACCGCCGGGATCACCATCCCCCGCGTCGCCCAGACCCAGTACAACCACGGCCCCCGCCTCCCGAGAGGCGCACAACTGGCCCCAGGGGATCTGCTGTTCTTCGGCACCAGCCCCGGCAACATCACCCACGTCGCGCTCTACACCGGCCACGGACAGGCCATCGACGCACCACGCCCCGGCGCCGTCGTCCGCCAAGGCCCCGCGAACACCAACACCGCCGCCTTCCAGGGCGCCACCAGGCCCGCGGCGCCAGGCGGTGGTGGCCGGTGAAGCAGGTTGCCGCCCGCGAAGCCATCGGCCTGCTCAAGTCCATGACCCGCGTGCTGTGCGCCGTCGGGATCCTGGCTCTGGTCTTCACCACGGTCAACGTCACCCGCTTCGCCACCAGCCGCGACGTCCCCCTGCCCATCGCGGTTCTTCTCGACCCGATGATCGGCACCGCGCTCGCCGGTGTCCTGTACGTGGACGCACGCCTGGCCGCCTGGGGGATCAGCCCGCCGGCCTGGTCGACCGCGCTGCGCTGGGGCGCCGGATGTACCGCCGCCTTGATGAACTCCTGGGAGTCTCTGTGGCCCGACGGGCAGATCGGCTGGCCCCGGCGGGCCGATCCGGCAGCCGTGCTGCTGCACCTGACCCCGGCCCTGCTCCTGATCGCCCTGACGGAAACGATCGCCGCCTACCGACGGACCGTCACCGACCTCCTGGACCGCATCGGCTCCACCGATCCTCCCGAGCAGCCCACCTCGCCCGCCACCGCCGCACACCGATCGGCCAGGGAGCACATCGATCCGCGCACCACCGATCCCGATCCGCTCAACACTCCCTCCCCAGAGGGCAGATCCGACGCCGCGCCCGCAACAGCCAACAGTCCCGCCACCGGCGTCAGCCACGACACGCCCCACGCAGGCGTCGACACACCCCGCATGCAGCCCGTGGCACCCAAACCCCCAGGGCGCGGCGACACAGCGTCAAACGCCGACGTGTGGCCGCGCGCCGTCGCACTGGACGACGCGGCCCGCGCCGCCACCGGGAAAGCGGTGAGCGTCTGGAAACTGCGCACCGATCTGCGCATCGGCCCACGACGCGCCCGACAACTGAGCGAGCAGCTCCTGAGCCACCACCCCAACCCAACGTCCTCGGCCAGATGAACTGCCCCGCTCCGCCATCCGATCAGCCCTTCCCCAAACCGATCCGATCCGTCGCACGGAATCTCTCAACGCCCGCCCACCGATCGGCACACCAGCTCTCACCGGCCCGCACCCGTTCCACCCGAAGACCGAGACACCGCTCTGAGCTGGCCCGATCCGGACGTGATCGAGCCGCTTGACTTCCCGGCGGAGCAGAGCGTCCATGGTCGTGGCCAGCGAACCGAGCGGGTTCCTCAACCCTGAACCCGCTCGCACCACGGCCACGTTCGCCCGGGACAAACGCGATGCGCACGCGCCCGGCGAACCCCCGCAACCCGCACACGCGGGTCCGCACCCCGGCCGGGGACCTCAATCGCCAGACACCATGGAAACGAGGTTCCCTCATGTCCGACACCGCCATCGACGCCACACGTACGCTGCACGCAGTCCCCACCCCCGAGCCGCTGACCGGACTGACCGGCGCAGCCGCCGCGATCTACACCGCGCTGGCCTGCCTCACCGAACCGGTCACGGCCGCCGAACTCGCCCTAGGCGCAGGCGTTGGCCGCTCCACCGCCGGAAAGGCCCTCACCACCCTTGAAGAACAAGGCCTGGCCGTACGCACCCCCGGCGGCCACGACGGCCCCCGCCGCACCCCCGACCACTGGCGCGCCGCGGCCACCCAGGCAACCAGCAACGGCGACGGCCCCAGCGATCAGGAGCCCATCAGCGCCCAGCCGGAACCTCCCATCGCAGACAACTCGGAGCCGGTCGGCAACAGCATCGACCGTGAGGGTGCCCCTGCTGCCGAGACCACACCCGACAGCCCTGCTGCACCGGATGACAGCAGCGCGGAGGCCGTCACCGCCTCGGTGACCGAGGCGCCACAGGACACCGCGGGCGACGAGGATGGCTCGCACGCCGAGGGCGGCAGCGACGACTCGGAGGACGAGGACACAGCTGCCCCGCAGGCCAACACGGTGCAGCCGGCGCCACCGGCAGAAGCGATCACCCTGCCGGGTGAGAGGAAGCGGCTCGCACCCGGTGCACTGCGACAGATGGTCATCGACCACCTTGAGGCGCATCCCGGTGAGGCGTTCACCGCCACCAAGATCAGCCGTGTGATCGAGAAGTCCTCGGGCGCCATCGCCAACGCACTGGTCACCCTCGCCAGGCAGGGCATCGCCGAGCAGGTGACCAACAAGCCGCTCACCTACCGTCTGACAGCGCCGAAGGGCGACTGACGGCCGACCGGCCATAGCAAACCGGACTGGTTCCCACGGGGGTTGGGAACCAGCCCGGCTGCATTTCGAGTCTTCCACACCCCATGGCTGCGGTCGGGGAGGGCAGGGGCTCGGTGGCTGATTTCCTGAGCCCGATCGTGGCCGTGGTGTCAGCGGCAATCGCCGTCTACGCGGCGTACTGGGCCCGGCGCTCCGCACGCGGCACCTTCGCGCACGCGGCGTACGAACTGGCGCGCGCCTTGCACACGGACCACACCGCCGGGGCGGCCACCGCCCAAGCGCGGGAGGCGCTGGAACACTTCCTCAGCACAGCCCACTATCGCTAGCCCGGCCCGGACAGTCTCCCGCCCGCCGTAGGAACGTGCGAGGTCCTGGGCGTGTACTTCACGCTGCTGTGGTGCTTCGCGCACATCCTGATCGGCCGTCGCAGCCTCACCTGCCAGCAGGACTGGAACGACACCGGCCCAGCGGTGACCGTCCTCGACCACCTGCTCACCTGGCGTCTGAAGGGCTGGGCGGAGCGTCGGCCGGCCATGCGCGCGGCCCTCAAAGCACCTGGCTGGGTATCGGATCTGCGCGATTACGACTCCCTGGGCAGCTTCTGCGACCACCGGCCCCAACGAGCGCATCGCCCTGTTGCGCACGCTCATCCGCGAAAAGGACGGCCGGGGTATGGGCGTGACCTGACGGACAGCATCTGCCCCTCCCGGAGCGCGAGGGGCAGCACTTGGGTCCGGTCACGGGCCGGTGCGAGCCAGTCCCTCCTTGCCCCACGCCACCAGGGACGAGTGCACGTATCCGGTGACGCCGGTGTGCTTCATCGTGACCTTGACCCACGTTCCGTCGCCTTCGGCCCAGCCGTGCGCCGTGCAGGTGTTTCCCCTGTACGCGGTGCCGAGCGCCGCGGCGTTCGTGCGGGGCTTGGCACGCACCGTTGCCGAGGAAGCAGTGATACGGCAGAAGTCCTTCTTGGCGGCCACCGATCCGGCAGGCACCTGTACCGGTGCCGCGGCGGCAGCCGCAGGAGTCGATAGCGCGAACAGCGGGGCGGCGAGCATGCTCGCGGCGATCAGCGAGGAGTGGCGGCGGTGCAACAGGCGTTCCTTTCCAGCGGGTTCAGCAGACGGACTGAAGAATGCCCGATTCTTACACCTAATCCACCATCTTAGTATCTCTACAGGCGTGTTACGCCGATTAAGTAGACCTCGCCCTGCTTCGCGTATACGCCTCTTACGTGGGGGACAACCAGCGGACATGCCCCAGCCCGCCGCGTGCGGGCCGCGGAGCGGAGCGCCGCGTCGCGTATGACTTCGACCAGAGGAGCAGGAAAATGACCCCGTCTCGCGTGCGACGCCGTCTGCGCCCAACCGCCGTCGGGCTACTGGGCTTTGTCGCATGGTGCGGGATGCTTGGCCCGGCAGCACCGGCCGAGGCGCACGCCCAGAGCCAGGCTGAAGCGACGCACTGCAAGATTCGGATCACGGGCGAGAAGGTCGCCGTACGCATGCCGCAGGGCGACGCCAAGGTCGCCCGGCCTGACTCCCCCGTCGTGCGCTACGTCCACCGCGGCGACGTGATCCGCAACAACTTCTGTCTCATCGCCCGCGGCCGCACCATGAGTGGGCCGCTCTACCGCAAGTGCGACAAGGACGGCTACAACTGGTACATCGTCGTAGGCGGGCAGGTCCCGGTGACCTGCGCCAAACGCGTCAAGTAGGGCCGGAGTTCACAGGGGCACTCGACGGGCGCAGACCGGGTACTCCACTGCGCCCTGTCGGTGCGCCGGCTGTGAGCCGCAGCGGTTGGTGTTCCGGTCTCGCGCCGACGGTCTGCCCCACCGAGATCCAGTGGATCCACTTCGCCGGGGCGCGCCGTCACAGGTTCATCGGCACCGTGAATGCCGCCATGGTGGGTGTTCAACACCGGGAAACCTCATGCGTGCGGGTCGTCATGGCGGCGTGACCTCAGTCAGCGTGCCCAGGGCGCGCGCCAGGCGCAGGGCGAGGCTGCGGCCCTGGTTGGGGCCGTCCGCGAAGCCGCGGCAGATCGCCGGGGACTCGCTTCCGAGAGTTTTGTGGCACACCACATGCCCCTCCGCCTGCTGCGCCTGGCTGACCATGCCGACGACGCGGCCCGATTGCAGGTCCATCAGATTGCCCGGACGGAAGATGCAGGTCGTACACATCTCGGCGCACAGCCGTACGGCGCCGGTGAGCGGATCGGCGACATCGGCGTACGGCCCATTGTCCTCGGGCTCGACGCCATCGTCGTAGGTGAGGCTCCGCTGCGGCGATTCGCTGTGACTGTGTGCGGTGCGCCGGTTCATCGCCGTCCTCCGCACCCTGCGTGCCCACAACCGCCGCAGAACCCGCCGCTGTTGCACGGACACGGGCAGCGTCCCGGTACGCCGCGCCGGGCGGCCGGTCGGCTGACCGGCGCTTGGAATCGTGCGGTGGTGGGTGGCGGGGTGTCGTCGGGGTCGGGTGCGGTGCGCCGGACGGCCGCCTCGAGCAGGCAAGTGCGGGCCGACCGGGGCAGGCGGTCGAGTGCCTGAAGGCAGCAGTCCAGGTGCGGGTCCTCCGGCCTTACGGGGGTACGGGTGCAGGCCAGCAGGTGTGCGGCGGAGTCCGCCACGAGCCAGGCGAGGGCCAGCGGGTCCAGGCTGCCGCGGTCCTCGACCGGCAGGTGGTCCGCCGCACGTACCAACAGCGCGGTGAGGGAAGGGACGTCATCCTCCTCAGCCGTGGCAAGGAGTGCATGGGCGTGGCCGAGAAGCTGGTGCACCAGCAGGGGACGCTGTGGCTGACGGCTACCGGGCATGGGTGGAAGTCCTTCCAGGAGAGCGGGGCGGTGCGGCGCCCCGGCCCGATGTGAGGGCGGGTGGGGGCGGGGGCCCGGTGTGGGCCCCCGCGTGGTCAACTGCGCTGGGTCACACTCCGGTGCGCCGCGTGGCGGCCTGATAGCTCTCCAGGACGAAGGTGAGTTGGTTCATCTGCTGGGCGAAGCGTGCGGCGTGGAGGTCGGTGGCGTGGCCGGTGTTGGTGAGCAGGCCGGTGACCGGGACGAAGGCCGGGTCCACGCGGGGGTTGAGGGTGTTGTCGATGCGGTCGCGTACGTGGGCGGCGTGGCGGCGCAGTTTGCCGTGGAGTCGGTCGGCCTCGCGGGCGGTGTTGCAGACCAGATCGGCCAGCTCTGCCAGGGCGGTGCCGCGCTCCTGGCGCTGGCTGCCGAGAAGCCGGTAGCCGTCCTCCCCGAGGGTCACGCGGAGGGCATCGGCCCCAGGCGAGCAACGAAGAGTGGAGTCTGAACCCGGCGAGATGGAAGGGATATTGGCCGGGGCGGCGGTGCCACGGATGCCACTGATGCTGTCGGTCATGGCGGTTGAGATCCTTTCTTGTGGAGCGGGTGGTGGGGGTTTAGAGGGTTTCGCCGTAGCGGCAGGTGCTGGTGTGGCCGTCGTCATCGCTGAAGGTGTCCGGCAGCGTGTCCGTGTGCAGCGCGTCCTCGGGCGTCAGCGGGGCACGGGCCAGGTGGGTGCCGAGATCGGCGAGGTGCCGGATGGTGGCGAGCGGGACCTGGCCGGTGCATTGGGGGCAGGGGCCGAGCAGTTCCAGCGGCTCGTCGTCGTAGATCGGGAAGCGGGCGAGGAAGACGTACTTCTCACTCGTGTCGGGGCAGGTGGCGGTGGCCAGCACGGGTTCGCCGGGGGTGGTACGGCGGCGCAGCCAGTCCGGGGCGGTGGTGATCTGGTCCAGCCCGAGTCCGAGGGCGGCGGCCAGGCGTACGGCGGTGCGGGCGTGCTCTTCGCCCCGGTAGGGGCCATGTGGGCTGATCGCGGTGGTGTGGCGGATGAACACGGCGGCGGCGTGGGCGCGTTCGGCGAGTGACGTCATGGGATTCGGTCCCCTTCACGGTGGAGGCGGGTGTGCGGCGGGGTGCCGCCCCCCGGCGGATGCCGGGGGCGGCAACGGGTCAGGGCTGGGTGGTGGCCAGGGCGGCGGTGGCGGCCTGGCCGATCGCTGCGGCGGCCTGGGCCGGGTCGGTGAGTTCGAGCACGGTGGTGCCGGGCAGCGGGCGGGGGTCGGGGTCGAAGGCGAGCCACAGCACCGCGCAGCCGGTCGCGCGCAGGGCGGTGATGCGCTCGGCGGCGCGGGCGGCCTCCTCCTGGCGGTAGTAGCCGTCGGAGGCGATCACGAGGAGGCGGCCCGCACCTGGCCGGTCGAGGTCAATGCCCGCTGTCAGGGCGTCGAGGGCCTCGGCGAGGCTGTGACCCAAGCCGCCCGCGTCGAACTGAGTGACCCGCTGCGGGGCACGGCCTGGTGCGGTGATCGCGGTCACCGACCGGTCGTAGGCGACGGTCGCGCTGCGCGAGTCGGGGTCGGTGAGGGCTGCGGCCTTGGCGAGGATCCAGGCGGCCGAGGCGATCGGACCTGCGGCGGCGCTCATGGAGCCGGAGACGTCCACCGCGATGCCCACCCGCAGGGGCGGGGTCGGGTTGGGCCGGTGCACGGTACGCGTCCAGGGGGTTGCCGTCGGGGTGGCGCCTGCGGCCTTCTGGGCGTCCCGGGCCAGGGCCTGGCGCATGTTCAGGCGTCCGGGCGGGGCCGCCGAGGAGGTGACCGTGGTGATGCGTTCCCGGTAGGCGGCCGCCCGCAGCGCCCGCGCCAGCTGCCCAGCGGCCGCCTTCTCGGCACCGGTGGGCAGGCGGCTGCCGGTCACCGGGGAGCGGCCGCGCTGGCCTTTGACGGGTTTGCCGGGGGTGTAGGGGCGCTGGCCGGGCGCGAAGACCTTCTCGGCCGTCTTCGCGGCCTGCCGCGCCTGGGCCACCTGGGCCGCCTTCGCCTGCTTCCGGGCGGTGCGGGCCGCCTCGACGCGCGCATGGGCTGCCGCCTGCGCCGTCTCGTTTGCGGTCACCGCAGCCACGACCTTGCCGATCGCCTCGGCCAACTCGCCCCTGCGGCCCGTGGGGTCGGGGACGGGTTCCGGGCTGGCGGGGTCGGCGCCGAGCGCCTGGCACCAGGCCTCGGCGTGCTCCAGCATCGTCTGGCCGTCCTCGTCGGCGGTGGCGTGGGCGGCCGACCAGATCTGGGCGAGGTGTTCCAGCAGGTCGGAGCCGAGGATGCCGGTGATGGTGTTGGCCAGCGTTTCGGTCTCGTCCTCATCGAGGATTCCGGCGTCCCGGCGGGCCAGGATCAGCCCGGCCGCCGCTGCGGCCTGCCACCGGTCGGTGGGGGTCTGGCTGGTGAAGTCCGCCAGGACCAGGGTGTGTACGGCGGATCGCAGGAAGCGGCGATCTCCCGGGCGGCGGGCGAGGTGGGCGTGTTCGGCGCGGGATTCCTCCAGCAGCTGGGCCGCCGAGTCCAGGGCAGTGCCGCGCAGCGGGGGCGGGGTGCTCCAGCGGCTGTGGGCGGCGTGTGCGGCCTCGTGGGTGAAGGCACCCCAGGCGACCGGGTAGCGCTCCTCGTCGCCGGACCGCGCGGGGTCGATGGTGGCCGGGTTCAGCGGGGCGAAGAGGGCCCGGTCGATTTCCAGGGCGGCCAGGGTCGGGAAGAAGGCGGCGGGTGCTCCGGAGCGGGTCTGTTCCTCGCAGGTGACGAGCACGTCCTCGCGTCCGGCGAGTTCGGGAAGGCGCTCGGCCATCGCGGCGGCGATGCGCAGCCACTGCCCGGCCTGCGGGCCCGGGGGCGGTTCGTAGGCGGGGCCGCCGTCGTCCTCCCAGCGGGCGGTGGCCCATTGGGTCTCGGTCAGGGCGGGCGGGGTGTGCTGGACGTGGGCCTGGGTGTGTGCGGGCATGGCGGATCGGTCCCTTCCGGGGATGTGGCGGGGTGGGGTGTCGGCCGATGGCCGGAGCGGGGCTGGGTGCAGGAGGCGGGCGCAGGCGGTCGTCAGAGCTGGCGGCCCAGGGTCAGGGCCGTGACCGGGCGGCCGATGGCCTTGGTGACGATCTCGGCGACCGTGTCCCGGTCTTCCAGCGGGGCGATGCCGACCAGGTTGGCGAAGGCGGCCTCGGTGCCCAGCACATCGGCGATCTTCTGAAAGGCGATCAATTCCCGCAGCTGCGGGGCCCAGCCCACCTCGCCCCCCTGCTGGCTGGTCGCCAGGTGGCGGGCGATCCGCACGGCCGTCCGGTTGATCTTCAGGGAGGCGGCCAGGTCGTAGTCCGAGCCGACCTGGATCTGTACCGAGAACCGGGAGGCGAGGGCCTCGGTGAGGACCGCCCCATGGACGCCTGGGTTGTGTCCGGCGATCACGTAGAAGCCCTCGGCGGCGGTGATCGTCTCACCCTTGTGCGCCTTGACCTGGATCTGCCTGCGCCCGTCCATCGCCGGATACAGGGCGGCCAGGACCTTCGGGGAGATCAGGGTGGCGTCGTCCAGGAGGAGGGCGCGGCCTTCCTGCATGGCGGTCACGAGCGGGCCGTAGATGAACTCGTAGCCGCCGTTCGCCGCCTGGGTGTACTCGCCGATCAGGTCACCGACCGTGGTGTCCCCGTCCCCGGCGACCGTGATCAGGTCCGGGAAGGCCGCCTCGATCAGGGAGGTCTTCCCGGTGCCCGGCGGCCCGTACAGCAACACCGCCACCTGCGCCTCGCGCAGCCGCCGCAACGCCTCCACATCCGGCAACTGCGCCAGCGCCCGGGGGTGGTACTGCTGCCCGTTCGGGCGCGTGATCGGCCCTGGCCGCCCGCCCGGCGGCCCGGCAGCAGGGGCCTGCGGGGCGGCCGGTCGCGGCACCCGGGGTGTACTGCCCGGGGCGGGCGGGGCCGGTACGGAGCGCTGCGCGGCTGCGGCCGTGGCCGAAGTCGCCCGGTACATACGGGGTTTGGAACCGACCAGTTCCGCCTCACCCCGGCACACCAGCGTCTCGCACGCGTTGCCGACCGCCCCGCCCGAATGCCCCAGCATCCTCGCCAGCTCCGTGACACTGAACTGCGCTGCCGCATTCGCCATCAGGGCCTGCGCGATCCTCGCCCGCAGCTCCCCCGGGCGGACCTTGCCGCTCGTGCCGGGCGCTGAACTCACAGGCGCCGCCGGAGCATTCGGCGCGGTGGAGGCGGACTGCTGCGGCACGGGGACAGGAGGCGGGGAGGCAGGTGTGGCGGTACCGGTCATCAGTCGAGCCCTTTCACTGAATTACCCGAGGCGGCCGCATTTCGAATTCAGAGGAGGCGGCCATTTTTTAGGCGCACTCCACCCGTAATCCGTTTCCGGGCGGACCCCATTAGCGGCTTTTCTGTTCCCGGCCTTTCCGGGAACAATTCAAATATAGCTCGACTCGCACCCCACCTGAAGCCGCATTCCGGCTTGATAATGCTGGAATTCTCGCGAATTCACGACGGGAATTCAGGGGAATTCCCGTCCGTGCGACGCAAGGCGTCGTGGGCGGCGGTCTGCACGACCGATTCCCAGTCGCCCGCACCCGCCAGCCCCCGTCAATTCGAATGCACGGCGCCCGGCACGGCGCCCTCGGCTACGCCTGGGCGCCGCCGCGCTGTGCACGCGTGGGGACTTGGGCCGCCCCGGGGTCGGGGCCATACAGAGCCGGCTGGAGGTCGAGTTGGTGAAATGAAGGAGGTACACGGGATGAGTCGGCGCGACCGGATGCAGGCATCCGTGCGGGATACGCGGAGGCCGGGCGCCGGGCGCCGGCTGTCAGTAGATCGGGATGCGTTGCTGCACCGATATACAGTCGCCCTCGCCCGCCGGTGGCTCGCAGGGCCCCTGGCCTGCGCCCCTGGCCCGGGAAGGGGTGTCGCATCCAAGCACGCACACGGGAGCGACGGCGGATACGACACCAGATGCGCCGGGGCGAACGCCATCGGGGCCACTCATGCCGAGTGATGAGCCACCCAGGGGCCCGGGGCCAGCACCTCATGGACTGGATCATCACCGCGCGAGCGCCGAGGACCTCCCCGACCTCCACTCCTTCGCCACCGGCCTGGAGAAGGACTGGGAGGCCGTCGTCCAGGGCCTGACATCCCACTGGAATTCCGGTCCCGTCGAGGGCCGGGTAAATCACATCAAAATGGTCAAGCGACTGATGTTCGGCCGCGCCAAACTCCCGTTGCTCCGCAAGCGCGTCCTCTTGACCGCCGCCCGCCCATCGCCACAGTCAGTAACCAGCGGAGAGGTCCAGCGATCGTCCTCACGGAATGGATGCTGTTGGTGATCTTCACTCGGTAGGGTGAAGATCGCCAACAGGTTCGCCAGGCCGGCTGCGCTGGCCTCCTCGGTGGGGGGAAAATCGGGGTGGGCGCCCGGTAAGCCGAAGACTCTGTGATGCCGGTCAGCTCGCCCAACAGGATGGCGATGGGGATCCGCTAGCGGACTTCGGTTTGCGCCACGGCCACCACGGTGACCGGCAGCGCGTGTGTCAGACTCAGCGACTTCCCGGATCCCTCCGGGCGCCCGTTCGATCGGCACGCGTGCGGGAGGGACACGGCGATGGCCAGACAGGACGTGAAGGACGAGGTCCTCTATCTGCGGGCGGCGGGGCTGGATCTGGGCAAGCGGTTCCTGCTGGCGTGCGTACGCACGCCGTGCTTGAAGCGGCCGGGAACCTGGACGCTGGAGACCGAGCGGTTCGCCACCACCCCGGCCGAGATCCGGCGTCTGCTGGCCTGGCTACTCGAGCGCCGGGTCGAGGTGGTGGTGCTCGAGGCCACCTCGGACTACTGGCGCCACCTCTACTACACCTTGCAGCCGCATCTGAACCTGATGCTGGTCAACCCGGCCCACCTCAAGGGCATTCGGGGGCGCAAGAGCGACCCCAGCGACGCCGCGTTCCTGGCCCGGGCGGGCGCCTCGGGCATGGTGATGGGCTCCTTCGTGCCCGAGCGGGAGATCCGCGAACTGCGGGACCTGACCCGCCGCCGCACGCAGCTCATCACGGCACGCGGGCAGGAGGCCCAGCGGCTGGAGAAGGAACTCGAGGACACCGGCATGAAGCTGTCCTCGGTGCTCAGCGACATCACCGGGGCCAGCGGACGCGCCATCATCAACGCACTGATCGGCGGCGAGCGTGACCCCCAGGCGCTGGCCGACCTGGCCATCCGGCGGGCCCGCAGCAAGATCCCGGCCCTGGTTGAGGCACTGGACGGCACGTTCACCGAGCACCACGCGTTCATGTGCCGGCACTACCTCGACGAGATCGACCACCTCACCGCCACGGCCGACCAGCTGGACCAGCGGATCACCGCGCTGCTGACCCGCCTGGAGCACAACAAGGACATCGAGAACCTGGACACCATCCCCGGCATCGGCCCCGCGGCGGCTGAGATCATCATCGCTGAGACCGGTGGGGACATGACCCAGTTCGCCACCGCCGGCCATCTCGCCTCCTGGATCGGGGTCTGCCCGGGCATGAACGAATCCGCCGGCGTCACCAAATCCGCCCGTACCCGCAACGGCAACAGCAACCTGAAACGGCTGTTGGGCATCGCCGCGATGTCGGTGACCCGGAACAAGGACTGCTATCTCAGCGCCTACTACCGGCGCATCGCCGCCCGCCGCGGACGACAGCGGGCCCTGGTCGCGGTGATGCGCAAACTCGCCGTCGCGATCTGGCACATCCTCCGCCACAAGACCCGCTACCAGGACCTCGGCGCCGACTACTTCACCCGCCGCGACCCTGAACGCGCCATGCGTCGCATGACCAAGGAAGCCAACCGCCTCGGCCTCACCGTCCGCTTCGAGCCCATCGCAGCAACGGCCTGACCAGCACACTCACTCAACTTTTCGTGTCAGCATCCGGAGTGTGTTCCAGATCCCAAAAGTCACCGACCCCAAAGGGTTCCATTCAGAGACCGTTGCCGAGCGCCAACACACCCCACCAGCACGTCACCGGCAGCTGGCGTCCCCTAGCTGACCTCACTGCCATCCGGGCGCTGTGGTAGCGCATCAATTGCCGCAGTTTAGGTGGCACCGTGCCGCCACCGGTACGGACGCCGACAGCCAGTCACACCGAACCTCCTGCTTGTTCCCGCGCTCCGGCGGCGCACCTGAACGCCACCCGATACCCCCCAACAGCCCTGGGCCAGCAGCGCGCCAGCCCAGGGCGTGACTCGAGCCCATGGCTACTCGCGGCCGCCGCGTGCCGCGTAGATCAGGGCGATCAGGACCAGCATCGCCATGGCGAGGTTACGGACCTCAGCCGGGTCCCAGCCCGACTGCAGGGCGACGACGAGTACGGCAGCTACGGCGTAGGCCCAGGTGGTGCGACGCATCTTGGATCTCCAACTTCCTCTTTGACTAGGCAACTTGGAGAAAAGCGTGGGAACTGGTGTGATTGTCCGCCTCACCAAAGAGGTGTCCCTGCAGGAAGAAGACGGACAACCCCCACTCGTCCGCGGACAGAAGGACCAAGAGCGTGTCGCGATCGGGACAGCCCCCGAAGCCGCTGGACGGCGACACTCCGCAGGCAAATGAGCTTGCGGCATGGTTGCGGAAGCTGACCTACCCCCTGACCGTGCGGCAACTGGAGGAGCGCTTCACGTTCGGGCGGAGCCAGTGGAGCGAATTCCGCAGAGGACGAAAGCTCATCCCCAGCTACCTCCTGGAGGAGCTGGTGAACGACCTCGTCCGCGAGCCGCGGCTGCGCGAGACGACCCGCGCCGAGGGGCGGCGGCGGCTGGCCGCGGCTGAGCAGGCGGCGATGGGCAAGGCACAGCTGCCGCCCCCGAAGGATCGGGGGCCGGCGCTGGAGCTGCACATCCGCCTCGACGATGCGCGCAAGGGGCAGCTACAGGCACAAGAGACCGTCATGTTCATGTCCCAGCTGATCTTCCGGTTGCTGGGCCTGATGGCCGAGCTCAATAAGCAGTGCCGCATCCTGGAAGAGCAGCGCGACCGTGCCACGGACAAGGCGCGTACCGAGGTCCTGGCAGAGATCGGCCAGCACCTGGTCGAGCTGAAGCAGCGCAATAGGCAGGCCGACGAGCGCGTGGCCAGGGCGCGGCGCAAACGAGAGGAGGCCGAGCAAATCCGCGTCGCCGCCCAGCAACTCGCCGAGCAGTACCGCCGCGCACTGGAAGCATTTCAGCAGCGCACAACCGATGGCGAGCCCGAGCCACCTGACGCAGAACCCGAGTCCAGCCCGGTGGTGCCGCTGTATGAGTACGACGTCCTCCTGGAGCACGCCGACGACGAGCTCGCTGCCCACGCCCAGGAGCTGTCGCAGTTGCGCGAGCAGATCGGCCTTGACCACCCCAACGACACTGACCCTGATCCTGGCCCCAAGATTGTCCGCGGCGAAATCGTGGACAGCGCGGACAAGCCGATGAACAGCAGCAACGCAGCGGACAGCGGCAAGGGAGCCGTGTCCGCAGACACCCCGGACAAGCCCGATCAGCCAAGCGATCATCTTCGCCAGACCGGCGTCGTCCTCGACACCCGCGAGGACGCCCAGGCCTACCACGCGTCCGGAAGAGCGTTGCCCCGTGCTAACCCGGACAACCCTTCGACCAGCGCCATAAGAGACGACGGCTCTGGCGTCCCCGAAGCGCTGGTCCACTCGGACTCGCCACGCCTCCTCGTCGGCGCGACGGGTGAGCACCGCAGCCACAGTTCACGAGGCCCCGCGCACAGGACAGCGCCAGCGGGGCCGGCAGCCCACCGAGACGGGGCGGGCGGGCCCGTCCCAGGCCTTTCGCGGCCGTGGTCACACAGACGACTCTCACGACCTTCCGCCCGCAGCATTGCTATGGCCACCTTGGTCGCGCTGAGTGCCGGATCGGCTCTGCTGTTCGGCGTACCCTGGCTGGAGAAATCGAGCGGGTTGCCAGACCGTTCCCGGCCAACGCAGCACGCCCCCATTGGAGGCGATGACCGCCCTGCTCAGGCGCGTTCCCAAACCACGCTATATGCCTGGGGCGACGGCACGTTGCACGCGCTGGATGCCGACACCGGCAAGGAACACTGGACCCATCCCACCGTCAGGCACGAGGACGGCAACCCTGATCTAGGGTCGGCCGACGGTAACCTCTACGTGAGCGTCGGGCCCGATGAACGGTATAGGTGGGGCGTCGACGTTCTGGATGCCGTCACCGGCAAGAAGCGCTGGGACCACCTCACCGAGTTCGGACAGCCGACCGGCACACACGCCAACGGCATGCTGTACGTCATCGACGACGAAGTGCCCGGCCGGACCGACGAGGTCCCTGATCCGCCGCCCATCGGCGGCGAGGAGATGGCAGGCATCCCCGCCGGTCTCACCGCATTGGACGCGACCACCGGCAAGGAACGCTGGAGCTACCCCACCGGGGAATTTGACGCCACTCCAGTGTCGGACGGAAAGAACATCTACTCCGGCGGAGCGTTCGCCCTGTTTGCGCTGGATGCAGACACCGGCGAAAAACGCTGGAGCTATGAGGGCTGGGTGCACAGCTTGGCGGCGGACGACGGCATGATCTACGCCTCCTACAACAATTGGTGGTCAAACGGGCTTGAGCTGGTCGCGTTGGATGCGGAAAGCGGCACCAAGCGGTGGAGCTACCCCCGCACTGCCGAAGCCGATGATCCCGTCGTCACCGGCGGGACCGTGTTCCTCAACGACGCATCACTGACCGCGCTGGACGGGAAGACCGGCAACAAGCGCTGGACCTATCCCAAGAAGCTCACAACCTCTCCCATGGTCGCCGGCGGCACGGTGTACGCCCTCAGCAACGGTGAAGTGGTCGCGCTGGACGAGGACACAGGCAAGAAGCGGTGGAGCTACCCCACCCGAGATGCAGCTCATGCCGTGGTCCTCGACGGCACCGTCTACGTCAGCGGCACAGACGTGGTAGCTCTGGATGCAAAGACCGGCGCCAAGCGCTGGAGCCACGGTCTCGGCGACAGCGCAAGCACCCCGATCGTCACCGACACGGTCGTGTACGTAGGCAGCTCAAACGGCGTCACCGCACTTGACGCGGAATCCGGAAAGGAGCGCTGGACCTTCCCCTGCGACACCCCCGAACTGCTGACCACGGCCGTGCCATGACGAGACGGGCCCCCACGTCATCGTCCAGGTGATCACCCGCCTCCGGCGCCGCAGCAGGACATCGATGCCCTCGACGACATCCACCAACAGCTGTCCTCGCGCTTGAGGTCCCGGGCGAGCGGCGCGCAATGCTCCTCGCCGACCCGTCGAAGGTGACCGTCGACGACGGGGTGACCCTGGACTGCACGAGAACCCGCGGCGGATCGAGCGGCAGATTGGACAGGTCCACCAGGCCCCCGCGCCGACGGCTCGGACGACAACCCGATGGCGTTGGTGGCCTTTTCGTCTGGCAGGGCTTCGGTGTAGGCGCAGCGGCTGTAGCCGTTGCCAGCCCGTCGACCGCGGAGTTCAGATACGCGTAGCCACCGCGTTCGTCGCCTCGTGGCGAGCGGTAGGTGCTCCGGGACCTCGTCCCGCAGGGCGCCCTCGCGTCCGTCCGGTGCTTGCCAGCCGCGGCCGACGCAGGCCTGTCGGTTGTGTTCCTGGCTGGTCGCGAGTACGCCGACCGCGCCCCCTGGTCCCAGCCGCGGGACTGGCCTACACCCGCAGCTCCGGCGCTGGTGTAAAGGCCCCCATGGACAACCGGCCTGTGCGGCTCACGGCGTCGACCACTGCCCGGTGCGACTCGGGCCTCGCACGTGTCCTGAATGACCACCATGGTGTCGTGCTGGGTACCGATTAATCCCGATCTTGACAGCAGTGACGTTTCGCTGAGCTGAATACGTACGAGAGCCCGACATCGGAAGGATTAATAGTTCTAGGGTGGCTCCCGACTTCCAGAAACTGCGCGGCTGGGGGGTTGGGTGGCGCTACGCAAAGAGGATCCCACGTTCGTGGGCGGCTACCGTTTAGAGAGCCGGCTGGGGGCTGGCGGTATGGGGGTGGTCTACCGGGCGTCCTCCGCTTCTGGCCGCCCGGTTGCTCTGAAGGTGATAGGGCGCGAATGGGCCGAGGACCCCGAGTTCCGAGCACGGTTCGAACTGGAGGTCGCTGCTGCTCGTATGGTCCACAGCGAGTTCACCGCTCCCATCGTCGACGCCGATCCTCACGCGCCGGCCCCCTGGATGGCCAGCCAGTACATACCTGGAGAATCGCTCGCCGCCCGCGTGAGGGAGCGCGGCCCGCTCAATGCACAGGAGTTTCACTCGCTGGCGAAGGCTCTGGCACGTGGGCTGCGGGACATCCACCGGGCTGGAGTGGTGCATCGCGACCTCAAGCCCGGCAACATCCTGCTGAGTGAACGCGGCCCTCTCATCATCGACTTCGGCGTCTCCCGCGCCGTGGACGGCAAGCCCCTGACCGCCGCAGGCCAGATCGTCGGCACGCCCGCCTACATGGCACCGGAGCAGTTCACAGCTCCATCGGAGGCCGGGCCGGCGGCTGACGTGTTCTCCCTGGGCTGCGTGCTGGTCTTCGCCGCCACCGAGCACAGCCCGTTCGAAGCGAACAGCCCCGTCGCTGCGGCCTACCGGGGCATGCACGAAGAACCTGACCTCAGGGAACTGCCCGACGCTTTCCGCAGCCTGGTCGCCGCCTGCCTGCACAAGGCGCCGGACGACCGCCCCAGCCTGGCACAGGTACTCGCGGAGCTGGACTGCCCCGAGCGGCAACGCAAGGCCCGTATCACCGCAGTCCGCACGCTTCGAACCGCCACCGGCCAGTGGCTTACCCGGCGCGTACCCGCCTGGATGGCTGGCCTGACAGCCTTGACGTCAGGAGCAGTGGCTCTTGCTGCGGTGGCCATCGGCCTGATTCCGGCGGGCACGATATTACAGAAGGAGCAAGGCACCTGGGAGACATCGTTCAGCGCACACGGTGATATCCGCCGATGCGCCCTGCACGGCGCCATCTACTGCGTGACCGAAGACGGCTCCGTCACCCGCGTCGACACCGACGACGGAAGAATCACGTGGACCAGTGGCTTCCCCAGGGAGGAGGCCAGAGTCTCAAGACCGCCGCACAGCGGCGTGGTCGTGCTCGGCGCAACCCACGGCAGGGTCATCACCGCCTATCAGCGCGCCCGCGAAGACGATGGAGCCTGGCAACTTCTTGACTCCAGGCTCTCCGTGCTTGACGCCGACACCGGCAGAAGACTGTGGACCCGGCTGATCCCCCACAACAGCACCCCGTTCGACGACTTCCCGGCCGCACAGCTCGCCGGATCGACGCTCTACATCACGGACCTGGCCAAAGCCAAGCCCGAAGTCCAGGCGATCGACGTAGCAACGCGGGATGTCCGCTGGAGGCGGACCCTGCAGAAGCGCGAGGTGCCCACGGCGACGCCTCACGGCCTTTACACGATCCGGGAGACCCAGCAGTCTCTGAGCCGACGCCCCCAGCGTACGGTGATCACAGCGCTCGACTCCGTCACCGGACACGCAGCCTGGTCCATCACCCAGGACGAGGCTCTGACTTTCGCGGGTTCCGCACCGGGCGCCGTGTACCTGGTCGAGCGCCACGACAAGGCAGACGTAACCAGCGGCGACGATGGTGGTATCGATTCCCGGCACGTAGCGGTGGTGCGCCTCGATACCAGCACCCGCACCCACGTGCGTGTCCCCGTGCCCGGAGTGTCCGGCATGCGCCTTTCGGTGGACGGCTTCAGATGGGCCGGTGAAGGAATGTACGGAATCGCAGACGACGACACCTTCTACTTGCGGGACGACTCCGGGAAAACCATCGCAGTCGACAGCAAGAGCAAGAAGATACGCTGGAAGGTCAAGTTCCCTATGCAGAACAGCACGCCGACCCTTTTCGGCCACCGGCTTTACTACTCTGCATCGAACGGAAGCATCACCGCACTCGACTCCCGCACCGGCCAGCAGGACTGGCACTTCCAGCCACCACACCCCGTAGATCGCTTCAGGAAAGACCCCTTGGGCCCGGTCACGGGCGCCAACGGACGGCTGTACGCCATATCAAACAGCAACAGCCTCTTCATGGCCGAAACAGGTGCCGTTCCCTGATAACTGGCACCATTGGACGGCGCCCCTGGCGTGCCACTCGGGCAGTTGCTAAAGGTTGTCCCGTAAGTGATCTTGCAGGTGCTGCGGACGCGGGTGACAGGGCGCGGTCGGCTCGGTTATCCGGTGAGGGCGAGGTTGTACAGGCGGGCAATGCCGAGCACGGCGTGGTAGACGCCGTCGCCTTTCAGGCGGCAGTCGAGCTCAACGAGGTCGCGGCTGTAGACCAGAGGCGGTCTCGATCGCCGCCTTGCCTGGAATCCGGTGTGCGCGGCGGCTGTTCCTTGTGGGTCAAACGACCGGCACACTCTGCGACCGGGCCGGGCTACTGTGCCCGTCGTACGGGGCTGACACCGGCCATGGCGGTCGCGCATGACCTCACCCGCAGGGCGATGCACGACTGACAAAGTTCCCTGCACGGACGACAAATTCCGAAGGGTGCGGATCCTTTCGAGGGGCAGCTGAGCTGGGAAGACGCTGATTGACGTGTGAGCGGTGCCGTCGTACTCCTACCGTGGCGGGGTGGAGGTGGGCGCGATGGTGTCGTTGCCGGAAGAGCTCCAGGCGCGGGAGGCCGCGGCTCGACAGCGGGTGGAAGAACTCCAGGCCGAGGCTGCGGAGTTGGCCGTCCGGCTGGAGAAGGCCCGGGCGGATCTGTCGCGGTTGGAGATCACGCGGGAGACCGTCGCGCAAGTGCTCGCGGAGTTGTCGGCCGCCCAGGCAGCGCCGGAAGCAGAGGCGCGCGATGCGCCGGACCCCAAGGCGCCGGCGCCTCACGGCATCGGAGTGATGGCCGTGCCGCCGTGGCGGGAGGGCCTGGTCGTTCAAGTGCTGCCGGACGTGTACCGGGACATCGTGGAGATCGTCGCTGATGCTCCAGGTCCGTTGCAGGCCAAGCAGATCGTGCCGCGGATCGGGTTGGAGGCCACCACGGCGAAGATCGAGGGGACACGGGGAAAGCTGAAGCGTCTGGTGGAGCGGGGCTGGCTGGACGAGGACGCACCGGGACGGTTCACCCTCGCTCGCCACGACGGGGACGCCGACCAGGTCAACTCCCGGTGACCAAGGGGCTCTTCTCCGTAGATTCGAAGGTGCCAACCAAACGAACCGCAAGAAGAGCCGAAGAAGAGCCCCAGATGGAACCCTATGACGCCTTGTCCGGGCCTGATGAGTATGCCGCCTCCCGTGGTGCCTTCGAACGCCTTGTCTCGACGCTGGCCGACGACCCGGCGCAAAGCATGGCCCACGACGAGCTGGAGGAACTGCTCGAACAGCAAGGGCGCGAGTTGCTGCGGCAGTTGATGCAGGATCACCTCGATGCGCGGGCGAGGACGGAAGAAGCGGACGCCCGTATCAACGCAGGGCAACCGGCGGTGCGCGGGCCGGAAGGACAGACGCGGACCTGGCGGGAGAGCAACCACCCCCGCTGGCTGACCTGCGTGTTCGGGCCGGTCCGGGTGAACAGGATCGCCTATCGCGGCCGGGGCGTGTCCAACGTGCACCCGGCGGATGCCCACTTGTCGCTCCCCGCCGGCCGGCACTCCCGCGGGCTTGCCCGCCTCGCGGTTCTGGAGGCGGTTCGCGGCTCGTTCGACCAGGCCCAGGCCGCGATCGAGCGACGCTGCGGGAAGGTGCTGGGCAAGCGCCGTCTCAAAGAGCTGGTGGTCGCTGCCGCCGTCGACATCGCCGCCTACTACACGGTGAAGATCCCCACGCCGTGCACCCGCGGGATGCCGCTGGTCATCCAGGTCGACGGCAAGGGGGTGGTGATGCGGCCCGAAGCCCTGCGCGAGGCCACCCGCCGGGCCGCGGCCAAGAGCGCGGCGGCCGGACGGCGCGGACGCCTGGCTCCGGGGGAGAAGCCCAATCGCAAGCGCATGGCGACCGTGGCCTGCATCTTCGACATCGTGCCCGCCCCGCGCCGGCCGCACGACATCGTGCACCCGCCCGGCGGTCGCAGCCAGGCCCGGCCGCCGAGGCCGGGCCCGAAGGCGGAACAGAAATGGTGCACCGCCTCGGTGATCCGTCCTCCGGAACAGGTCGTCGCCGACGCCTTCGGACAGGCCGAGGCCCGCGACCCGCAGCAGCTGCGGGACTGGATCGTGCTCGTCGACGGCGCCCGCCACCAACTCGACCTGATCCAAGCCGAAGCCGCCCGCCGCGGCATCCACCTCAACGTCCTGCTCGACTTCGTCCATGTCGCCGAGTACTGCTGGACAGCAGCGCATGCTTTCCATCCGCCCGGCAGCCGTGCGGCTGAGACCTGGGCCGCGGACAAACTCACCGCGATCCTCGCCGGACATGCCGAGCGCGCCGCCACCGAGATGACCGCCCAGGCCGCAGCCGAACGGCTTCCCGCCGCCCGCCGCGAGGCAGTCACCACCTGCCACCGCTACCTCACCGGCCACCTCGATCAGCTTCACTACGACACCGCCCTCGCGGCCGGCTGGCCGATCGCCACCGGCGCCGTCGAAGGCGCCTGCCGCCACCTGATCGCCGACCGCCTCGACATCACCGGCGCCCGCTGGGGACTCGACGGCGCCGAAGCCGTCCTCCAACTCCGCACACTGATCACGAACGGCGACTTCGACAACTACTGGGTCTTCCACGCGGCCCGTGAACATCAACGCCTCTACCCCGGCCCCGACCAGCAGAAGTACAGCCTCACAGCTTGATCCCCACCCTCCCTTCAGAGGATCCGCACCCAATTCCGAAGCCCACGACGCCCCTAAGGTCCATGGGTGAGGCCAGAGAGAGGGGCGTCACACACCCGCATCACGAGCCTTGTTGTGCGTGAGCGACGGCACCGCGTGGGCGCACTGCGTGGTGTCGAGCCTCGCCCCTGTCAGTTACCTACGAACTGGAGAACCGTGAACAGAAACCGTTTCAAGGTCGGCGCCATCAGTGCCATCATCGGCGTGATCTCGACGCTGCTGGTTGGTTTGACCGCGAGCCCTGCCTCTGCCGCCACCAATGATGAGACTCTTTGAAAACGGTTCAGGCCGCGATTCCGTGAATCCCCAGGTCGGCGTACGACTGCGGGAACGTTTCTCGTGGGGATTGCCCTGGTATGGGGGCTGCTGCGGTCGAGGATGTGCTGTTTCCCGGGATCGATGTGCGTGTCACGGCGGTGCACGCCACAGAGGAGAGAGTCGCTGTGGAGGCGTCGTCGTGTGGGCAGCCGCCGGCCTGTCCGGACTGCGGCTGGCCGGGACGTCGCGTGCACTCCCGGTATGTGCGCCGTGTGGCCGAACGCCCCTTGGTGGGGCGGGCGTTGGTGATCCGGCTCAGTGTGCGCCGCTCCTTTTGCGAGCGGGCGTCTTGCCGTCGGCGGACGTTCGTCGAGCAGGTCCCGGATCTGAGTGAGCGGTATCGCCGTCACAGCGTTGGGCTGCGGCGATGGATGCAGGCCGTCGCTACGTTCCTGGGCGGTCGTCCCGGTGAACGCCTATGCCGGGTCCTGCAGTTACCCACGGGCCGTACCCATCTGCTGGGCCTGCTCACGGCCCCGGTAGTGCCCGAGCGTGCGCCGCGGGTGCTGGGTGTCGACGAGTTCGCCTTCCGCAAGGGCTGGCGCTACGGAACCGTCCTGGTCGACATCGAAGCGGCCCGCGTGGTCGATGTCCTGCCCGACCGGGACGCGGCCTCCTTCGCCACCTGGCTGCGCGAACATCCCGGCGCGGAGATCATCTGCCGGGACCGGGCCAGTGCCTATTCCAGTGCTGTCCGTGAAGCCGTTCCAGATGCCCAGGAGGTCGCCGATCGCTGGCATTTGCTCCACAACCTCTCCTCCGCGGTCGAGAAGACGTGCCATCAACACCGCTCCTGCCTGCGCAAACAGGCCGAAGCCGATCGCGATGCGGAGCCCCGGCGGATCATCAATCCCCTGCCACCGCCGATGCTGCCGCCCACGAAGATCGCTGTCCGCACTGTCGACCGGTACTCCGACATCCATCGCCTGCTTGGGCAGGGGCACTCCGTCTCCGAGATTGCACGGCGACTGCACCTGGACCGCAAGACCGTCCGCCGCTTCCGCGACACCGACCTCGACGAGCTGCTTGCGTCCGCACGGCACGGGCGCCCCAAAGGGGTGCTGGAGCCGTTCACCGCCTATCTGACCGAGCGCTTCACCGACGGTGTGACCAGCCCGACCGACCTGTTCCACGAGATACACGAGCGCGGCTACCAGGGCAGCGACCTGCCTGTGCGCCGCTACGTGGCCGGGCTCAGGACCGGCACTGTCGAACCTGCCCGCGGCGCTATCCCGAGCCCACGCAAGATCACCACCTGGATCATGCTGCCCCGTGGCACTGTGAAGCTCCGCGAGGAGGAACAGCTCCTCAATGTGCGGCTGACATGCCCCGACATCACCCGGGCGTGCGACCTCGCCTGGACCTTCCACGACCTGCTCCAACAACGGCGCGGCCACCAGCTGTTGACGCGGATACGCGAAGCCGAGCGCGACGCGCCGGCGCCCATCTTGTCCTTCGCGCAGGGCCTGTGCCTCGACCTCGATGCCGTCACCGCCGGCCTCACCCTTCCATGGAGTTCGGGCATCGTCGAAGGCCATGTCAATCGCATCAAGACGATCAAGCGGGCCATGTACGGCCGAGCCTCATTCCGCCTCCTCCGCACCCGCATCCTGCCCCGATCATGAGCCCGGGATTCACGGAATCGCGGCCTGAACCAATTACGTGACGTTCCACAGCGGACGGGCGCTTCACAGTGTCCGGAAGTTGGGACTCTACCGTCCGCTGCTGGGTCCTCGCCCGCGGCCGCTGCCCGCGGGTACTCGAAGGCCACACCCATCCGGCGCGGGCCATGGACCTCAGCGCCGACAGACGATTCGCCATCTCCGGCAGCATGGACCACACCGTGCGGATCAGGGACGTCGCCCACGGGGCGCTGCGTCCGGGTCCTGGACAAGCAGCAGCGACGATGTGGCACGGTGATCGTCAGTTTTAGGCATGGCCGACCAGAACGCGGCCTGAGGCGCACAAGATCGGCCGCTAGGAAACGCGGGGCAGCTCAATCACACGTTCTGACGTTCATTGTCAGGCTTAAGTTGGAGGACGATGCGCTCGCGCTCGGTCAACGGGGGCTCGGTCAATGGTGGCCGTAGCGGCCCCAGCAGAGCTGCTCCGAGGACGGAGGGGCGTGCCAAGCGAGTGGCGCCCTTACGCATCGTGGTGACGTCGGTCATGGCGGTGGCCATGAAGAACGATCCTGTGGCCGTACGCGACAGGCGGCTGGTGAAGGCGCTGACGATGCGATCCTGCCAGGTGGGCACCTGACCGTGAGCGTCGGTGTAGTGGATGTCTTGGGCGGTAGCCAGAGCCCAGGCGGCGTCGACAGGGCCTGCGGCAGCGCGCTGGACACGGCGGGACAGACCGACGGAGCGGACATCGCCGGTGCGGTTCAGTTCCCGGCGCAGAGCTTGTGCGCCCTGCGCAGCCACGCTCATGCCCTGCCCGTAGACAGGGTTGAAGGTTGCGATGGCGTCACCCAGAGCGATGAAACCTTCCGGCCAGGTTCCGGTCTTCTCGAAGTACCGGCGGCGGTTGTGAGTACTGCGTGTGATAGCGACGTCGGTCAGGGGGTGTGCACGGGAGATGATCTGGCCGATGAGGGGGTGGCGCAGGTCGAGTGCGAAGCGGGTGAAGTCCTCAGGGTTGTCGGTGGGTTCGCCGCCACGGGTGCCACCAAGGCTGACGATCCACTGTTTGTCTTCGATCGGAGCAAGGGCAGCGGCTTGTCCGGGGCCTGGGCTGCGAGGGTCGGCCATCACGTTGATCACGGGAATGGATTCAGCGCCGCTGGGGGCGCGGTAGATGCGGGTGGCGTAGGTGAGGCCGGTGTCCAGGGTGTGCTCGGGTATTTCCGTGATGCCGAGGTCGGCGAGCCACGTGGCCGCACGAGAGGCGCGGCCAGAGGCGTCGATGACCAGGTCGGCTGTCATCTCCTCGTCGGCGCCAGTGCCGGTGATGTGGGAAAGGGCAATGCCGCTGACACGGCTGCTGCTGCCCAGCAGGCCGGTCACCTGACGACCTGGCAGGACCTGGATGCGGTGATTCTTCAGAGTCTGGCTGCGGACTACGTGATCCAGGAGGTCTCGGCTGGAGGTGACCAGGTAGTGGGTGGGGCGCCAGCGCCGGTACCAACCTTCCGGGGACAGAGCCACCATGTCGGAGGTGAGCCGGTGGCGGTGGGCGCCTTCGGCAAGCCAGCGGTCAATGGAACCGGGAAGCAGGTCTTCGATAGCGTCCGCGCCGCCTGCCATGAGGATGTGGATGTGCCGTGCCTGAGGTAGTCCCTTGCGTGGGCGGGGGCCGTCCGGCAGCTCGTCACGCTCGATGATGACGACGTCGTCGACGGCGTGGCTGACGGCGACGGCAGCGAGCATGCCGGCCATCCCTCCGCCGATCACGATGGCACGGCGCATGGATGAAGGTCCTCTCGTTGCCTGGGGGTGTCACAGATCAGGACAGCAAAGCCAACCGCGCCGGTACGGGTACCCATGGAGAGAGCCATGAGCAACGAGGTCATGGAGTGGCTGCTTCACGCTCATGGTCCGTCAGCGGCGGGGCTTCTAGAGGCGGTTTCTTCCGACCGAGGTAGACCAGGGCGAGCATGTCGGGCATGAATAGCCGGGCAGGCGGCTTCTCCATGCTCATCACGTCAAGCAAAATGCGTAGAGCGTGAGGGTTTCGCGAACCGGTGTCTACGGCCTTGTCGACGAAGGCTGCAAGGGTTCTTTCGACCCAGGTGGGGGGCTGGTCGCTGGCGCCCGGGTAGAACACATCCTGCCCCACGGCCAGGCTCCAAGCGTTCTCGACCGGTCGTGCCGCAGCCTTCTGAATGCGCCAGGCCGTGCCGGGTACGCGGAGTTCATGTCGCCCTAGGATGCGACGCAGGGCGATGACGCTCTGCGCGGCGGCAGTTAGACCATGACCGTAGACGGGGTTGTAGCCGGCGACAGCCTCGCCGAGGACGGCGAAGCCGTCAGGCCAATGGGCGGCCTTCTCGTAGTAGCGCCGCTTGTTGGCGGTGTTGCGGGTGGTGACGACGTCGGTTTCCGGCTCGGCGCCGGCAAGGAGTTCGCCGATGATGGGGTGGGGCAACGTATGCGCGAAGGGCACGAACTCTTCATTGCTGCCGTTGGGTTGTCCTCCGCGGGTTCCTGCGAGCGTCACGAGCCATCGCCCGTCTTCAATCGGGGTGATGGTGCCGCCCCTGCCAGGGTTTTGGCGGGGGTCAGCCTGGACGTTGACAATCGGGAAACCGCTGGCAGTGTCGCCCGGTGCGCGGTAGATCCGGCTGGCGTAGCCGATGCCCGCGTCGACCGTGCGCTCGTCGACCGGCGGGAGCCCTAGTTCCTGCAGCCAGACGGAGGCACGGCTGCCCCGCCCGCTGGCGTCTATGACCAGGTCGGCCGGAAGCGTGCTGTCGGTGTGTGCCGAGCGTATGCGAACTCCGGTCACGCGGCGGGCGCTGCCTTCCAGCGACAGCAGTGCTGTTTCCTGGCACAAGGTGACGCGGTAATTCTTCAACACCCTGGTGCGGATCACGGCATCGAGCAGATCGCGGCTGCACAGAAGGTTGGTGTGGCGGGAGTGTGTAAAGCGGCGGAACCACTGGCCTGATGGTGCCTTGGACACCATGTCGCTCATGATGCGAGTTCTTCGGGCACCGCAATCGACGAGCTGGTCGACGATGCCGGGCAAGAGCTCCTCGATGGCTTTGACGCCGCCAGACCACAGAATGTGGGCATGCCGGGCCTGCGGCAGCCCTTTTCGTGGCTGAGGACCGTCCGGCAGGAAGTCTCGCTCGATGATCGTAACGTCGGCGTGGTCGGCGAGCACGGATGCCGCAAGCATGCCTGTCATGCCCCCTCCGATGACGACTGCGCTGCGTCGGCGGGCGGGGTTTGTGTCAGGCATTGACGTTGGCCCTCTCTGTATTGACTGTCCGGCGCGTGGTTTCGGTACGTGGGCTGCACAGGTGCACGTGATCACTGGTTCGGATCGCGCGGGTCGAAACTGCCGCCGCTGCGGTCGAGAAGTATGAAGCAGGCGGCATCGACGGTGGCCGGGAGGTCTCCTGCGCGCCGGCGGCTCCTCACGCGGGAACTTCGCCGTCACCGCGCAGATGGCTCGGACGCCACTCAAGGTGAAAGCCGCACTGTGTACACAGGCCGTCAGTTCTCGGCCATGACCCTACCCGTCACGCCGGCCATCCGTAGTCGACTGGCGCAATTGACGAACCGTTCAACTAGCGCGGGCAGAGTTCAGCAGCGCCTGTTCCTGCGGTGTAAGCGGAGGGCCCTGCAAAGGCCGCCTCAGCGGCCCGCATGCGGCGGCGAGGAGCACGTCGGGCCACAACAGCCGCGTGGCACTGGCCTCCATGGTCGTCACCTGGGTCAGCGCCGTTGCGACGTGGGCGGAGCCGGCGGCGGTCTTGGTCAGACGGCCGTGGAAACGATTGATGAGCTGGTTGGCGACGGAAGGCGCCTGCTCGGGAGTGCCCGGGGAGAAGACGTCTTGGGCGGCGGCGCCCACCCACGCCCTCTTCCGTCGGGCGCGCGACGGCGTGCTGTACACGTCGTGCCAGACCGGGCTCCCGAAGTCCTACCTGTTTGAGTTCGCTGCTCAGCAGGTGGGCCCCGAAGGCTGCCACGGACATGCCCTGCCCGTACGCGGGGTTGTAGGTCGCGACCGCGTCGCCGAGGATGACCAGGCCCTCGGGCCAGGACTGGGCCTGTTCAAAGTAGCGGCGGCCGTTGGCGGTGCTGCGGCTGGTAGAGACGTCCGTGAGCGGTGTGGCTCGCGCGATCAGCATGCCGACGAGGGGGTGACTGAGCTGCAGAGCAAAGGGCACGAAGTCCTTGTCGTCGGCAGTGGGTTCTCCGCCGCGGGTGCCGCTCAGGCTGACCAGCCAGCGTCCGTTCTCGATGGGGATCAGCACGGCGGCCTGCTCAGGCTGTGAATCCCGTGGGGCGGCCTGGACGTTGACTACGGGGAAGTTGTCACTGCGCGTCGGCGCCTGGTAAATGCGGCTGGCGTAGGCGAGGCCCGAGTCCACAGTCCGCTCGTGTATCCCGGAGATCCCGAGCGAGCTAAGCCAGCGCAGTGACCGCGATCCGCACCCGCTGGCGTCGATAACGAGGTCTGCCGCCAGTTCCCGCTCGAGAACTCCCTGGGCAAGGACGCTCGCCCCGGTCACCCTTCGAGCGTCGCCGACAAGTGCCACTGCTTCGGCACCGTCGAGGAGCCGGATCCTGGGTTCTTGCAGCACCAGATCCCGGACGTGCCAGTCGAGGAGGTCACGGCTACAGGCGATCAGGTAGTGGGGCGTGGGCTTCTTCCAGCGCCGGTACCAGCCGTGCGGAGTGTGGGCCACCATGCCGGACATGAGCGGGATCTTCTGTGCTCCGGCCTCGATCCAGCGGTCGGTCACGCCGGGAACGAGGCGCTCAATAGCCTTCGCACCGCCGGACCAGAGCACGTGAGCATGCTTGGCCTGGGGCAGGCCCCTGCGTGGCTCGGGCCCTTGAGGCAGCACGTCGCGTTCCACGATCGTCACTTCGTCGGCGAACGGAACCACAGCGGCTGCAGCGAGCATGCCGGCCAGACCCCCGCCGATAACAACAGCACGTCGCATACCGGTGAAACCTTCCGCTGGTTCAGTCATGGCGTACTTCCTGCAGGGCCGCCCTCTGGCGGGCAACGGCGACGACCGGCGAGGACGTAAGAGCCTGAGCGAGCGCCACCATCAAGTGTGGTTGCTCAACACACTGCAGCACACCCACGTCCGAGGGAAATCCCGTGCTCGGATTGACCGATGCCCGTACTTTGGCTGCGGCGAGCATGGCCGCCTCGGCCACGATCTCCGCGTCGTCGACGACTACCTTTTCACTTCCCGTGCCGTGGTCCGTTCGCTGCTCGTCCGCGCCTGTGCGACTCGGCTGCAAGTCGGCGGCAGTGAGGAGCTGCGCCCGTGCGACAGCGTGGGCTGTCTTACGGACCTCGTTGTCGAGGTAGGGCGAGCACACCAGGACGCCGTCCAGGATCGCGATCTCCTGCTGAACTAGGCGCACCACGGGTGGATCCCACCAGTGGGTGTCGGAGGTCGGTGTGCGCAGGTCGCGCATTTCTGCCCACAAGGGCTCGAGGAGTCGGTGGCGCCTCCAGGCGCGGAAGTTGTCCGTCGCCGGCGGTCCGATGCGGGGCAGGGCGAAACCGGCGGCGACGGTGACGCCTGCTATCGCCACGAGGGGAGGCGACACGCTCGTGGAGAGGAAGTCCCAGTCGCGATCGTTCCAATGAGCAGCAATGGCCGCGTACTTGGCGATCTGGTACGACAGGTCGAACATCACACCTACGACGATCAGGGTCAGACCTTGGCGGGTCAGGTTCTGTACCTCTCGGAGCCAGCTGAGGCACATACGCATGAGGGTGATGGTGGCCGCGGTGTGAGAGACCAAGTACAGCAAGATCATTTCACGCATGTAGGGCGTCGCGGCATAGTACGTGTCCAGGTCCCGGGTCCGCTCGACGGGCACGTCGGCCAGGCTGAAGAGGGCCACTATTCCGACGATCACCAGCCCGTAGACACCCACGATCAGGCGGGCAGCGTGACCAATCCTCTCAGGCGCTCCACCTCTCCAAGTGATCATCAGGACGAGGTAGCAGGCACTGAGGGCGGACATACCAGAATAGACAAGCGGGGCCGAGAAGTTGGCAATGCCGGTGAGGTCGTTGACGACGCTGATGGTGGGAGGCGCGGACAGGATGCACACGAAAGCGCCGATAAGCAGTACCGAGCCGGTCGCGGCCATAAGTGGGTCACGCCACGATCCCCTCATGGCGGACAGCTTGAAAACGGCCGTGACCAGAAGGATCACGCCAGGAATGTAGAACACGACATCCACAGCTTCACCAGCCTTCTGCGATGTCCGGCAGGTGCCATCCGGCCACGATGGCGAGGGTGGACACGGACACGCCGCGTGGCGACGGTGAACCATCCGAGCACCGCGCCAGGGCCGCCGAAATGGCCGGACAGACAGGCACCGAGCCCGTTTCGGCAGGCCGGTCAGTCACCTGCCTTGACAGAGGCCGCGACAGCTGACAGGCACCCAGGTGAGGCGGATTGGCGTTGGAAAAAGGGCTCATGCGGGAGACTTCTCGCCATCTTCGGCTGGGGAGGCGGCAGAACTCTCGCGAACTGCCGCGGCGATCTCTGAGGTACGCAGCGCAAGTGACACGTCCAGAGGGACGGCGTGCAGAGTGCGAATCTCGGCGTGCTCAGGAGGGATAAGGGGTTTGGCGGGAAGGTCCTGGCGGGTGGCCAGGACAGCGGCGGCGACCATCGCCGCGCGACCGATGTGGGCGGCCTCGCCGACACTAAGCCCCTCGGCTTCGGCCGCCGTCTGCGCGCGGGAGCGGACTGCGCCGTCGAGCCACGGCCGTATAAGGCTCAGTCCATCCTGGATGCCCGCCTCGCGCCGGGTGAGACGGACGTAAAGCGAGGAGTGCCACGGGATACGCCCGGCGAGGGGTGTTCGGGGTGAAGCGCTGCTGAGTTCGCGCCACAAGGGGCCGAGCCTCCGGTAAGTCCTCGCGGTTCGCCAGTTGAAGACCGTCCAGGGGCCCACGAGTGGCAGCAGGAATCCGACTGTGGCGCACGGCGCGGCCAGGGCAGAAAGGAGCGGGGCCAGAGTCGTACTGAGGACGCCCCAGTCCTGGCCGGTCCAACGGGCAGCCACTGCCGCCAGTTTGAGGCCGCTGAAGGTCAGGTTCAGCAGCCAGCCGACGACGAGAACCCACAGGCCGGCGCGCAGCCACCCGCGGACCTGCAGTGCCCAGCGCCAGCACAACCCCGTGGTGACAAGCGCAGCGGTCATGTGAGCGAGGAGATACAACACGATCATCTCGCGGATGAACGGAGTCGTTGCGTAGTAGGTGTCGAAGTCGGTGTGGCGATCCACCGGTGCGTCACCGAGCACGAACAGGACGACCAGTGCGATGACGACCAGGAAGTACCCGGCCTGCCAGCGCCGCGAGACGCGCCGCACGTACTCGGGTGGGCCCCCGCGCCAATGGACGATCAGCAGCAGGCAGAAAGCACTGAAGGCGCTGATGATGCTGTACACCAGGGGACTGGAGAAGTTTGCTATTCCAGTGGTCTGGTTCACGGCCGCGATCGTGGGAGGAGCGGCGAAAAAGAAACCAGCGCTGCCCAGAGCGATCACGAGGCAGACGGTCCGTATGAGCGGGTCGCGCCAGTCCTTCACCAACCCGGGCAGCTTTACGGCCAAGCCGATCAGCAAGGCGACGGTTGGTATGTAATAGTCCGAGGAGTCCACGGCTCAGACCTGTGGCCTACGGTGTCCCAGTGATGCCCCGATTCGCCCGGCGATCTGGTCGCGGTCCATGGCCATGCCGTTGGGTCCCCCCTCCAGCCAGACGCGGAATTGCGTGACCGCCAGCAAGCCGAACCGCTCAGCGTCCGCCTCCTCGCTTCTGTCGAACTCGGTGCGCGCGGCCACCTTCCGTACCGTCTCCTGAAGATCGGGGAGATCGGCTCGTGTCGTGAGCATCCGAGCTGCCACCGCCGTGCCTACGAGGTGATTGCCGCAGTCTCCCTTGAGCATGTGCCAAACCTCATGGAAGAAGATCGCTAACTGGTGAAGAGGGGTCGCCCGCCTGTCGACCACGATGAGGTCGTGGGCCGGCAGGTCAAGCCACAATCCGCTCGCGGTCTGGTGGGGGAATTCCTCCTTGATGAGGTGGACTTCACGGCCCCTAATCTCGCTCACGGACTCGATCAGCGCCGCGAACAGTCGCTCAGAGTCTGTGGGTACGGAAAGGCTCAGCCCGTCGACCAGCTGGCCAATCAGGTTCCGCATCTCCTTGGCTTTACCTGTGCGCACTTTTCTCCCCCGCGAACTTCAACATGGGGCAACCGCCATACGGCGTCCGCCGACCCCCGCCCTGCCTTCAAAACACCCGGTCGAGGGCGTTCGGTGGTCGTGCCGATGAGCCTGGCCCAGCCAACCCCCGCAGCACTGACCACCGGCACGGGCTCCGCCACGCCGAACTCGGACGGCAAATATGTCAAACGAGAGCTGCATCGGCCACACCAGTCTCTGCGGAGCGCAACAAGCTGAGGAGAGTTGAAATGCTGATCAAACCAGACATGTACTGGTCTGCAGATGGCGCATCCACTGCGGTCGGGAAGCATTCCAGCCTACTCTCTGAGCACCGCCCAATCGCTGTGGCCGCCCGTCCGCGCAGCCTCGGCGTCCTCCTCGGCCAGCCATCGCTCCTGCTTGCAGCGGCGCGCCCCTGCGATCAGAGCGAGTCGGGGTGGCGGCTGTCTGTTACCGCGCCCTGCGCTCTTTTGCGCTGCAGGATGGTTTCGATCCAGTCAGTCACCAACTGGAGTTCATCTTCAGCCAATTCCGGAGCGCGTGCGGCCAGCCTGCGCAGTCCATGCTCGTTGCGCAGTCGAACCATGGGATCGGCTTCGACCCGACCCTCCAATTTACGCAAGACGGGCTGAAGGGCGTTGTTGAGCGCGGTCTCCGGCTCTACAGAGAGCCAGCCGGTGGGCTGCCCGAAAAAGAAGCGTTCGATGCCAGCCTGTGTGGATGCCAGCGGACCGCCGGAGCGGACCGGGCGCTCCTCGGCCGACTCCCGCGAGGACGTCCCCTCTTGACTCCGGTTACCCCTTCGGCTGTTGACAAGGTTCGACAAGGATGCCCGGGACGCCCCGTAGGAGGCGGCGATTTCTCCGTAGGAGTGACGGGTCCCGTCGGGACGCAGCCGTGTCTCGCGCAGGTGGGTGATGCGGTGGATGATCCGGTCCGTGATGTCCTCTACAGGGGGCTCCTTGCCGTCCAGGAGCAGCCCGATGACGTCTTGCGGAACGCCGCTCTCATTCGAGAGCTGTTCCACGTCGAGCGCACCCTCACGGCTTTGCCCGTCCCTGAGGAGGGAGTCGAGGTGGCTCAGCGTCTCGGCGAGCGCAGAGCGCGGATCTCTCACCGGCAGTCTCCTGAAGTCAAGTGGGGTGGCGCGGACGACGAATTGATGTCCGAGACGATAGCCGGTGCCGGGATGACCTAGCCAGGACCATGGGCACTGCAATAGCTGTAGACGACTACAGCAGTTGACATTCCTAGATGAGGGTTGCAGGATCACGACACAACGTGAAGCCGGTCCACCACGCCACTGGCTCGAGAATCTCGTACGCCATGGCGCCTGGGACCGCATAGCGTCGTGCGGCTGTCGGCTGTGCACAGTTCAGGTGTGCACAGCCACAGCGCGGCCATGGAGGTGACCAACCGCCGCATAAGGGGTCGCGTGGCCGGTGATCGCAGCAGTGACGCAGCCCGACCCCTGACGTCCGGAGGGCGCCACCGTGTACAAGACACCACGTGCCGGCAATCCCGGCTACCAGAAGCTGCGGAATGAGGGCCTGTCAGCGCCGGAGGGAAAGCAGGAGATCGCCCGAGGGCCCGTCAGCGGAGTCATCACCTACGACCACCGCTGGGCCTGGCTCGCCGCCAGCTGGTCCCGCCTCGCAACGCGCCCGAGGCGCTGGCCGCGTGCTAACCCCTTCTCGAGCACTAAGTCTGCTACAGAAGGACAGTGTCCCCACGGTGCCGTCCTACGCCGTCGACAATGAGGACAACGCGGTCCCCTTCGCACACTTCCTCGAGCTTCCGATGACACTCAACGCGGCTCCGGTACGCGACAGCCATCTGCGTGCGGAAACCGACGCGAAGTCCGGGCCGCGTACCGGACGGTCGTCCAGAGCAAGGATCTCGAGTTGTTCTCGGCGACTGCGGCCCCTCCCTGCAGCCGCCCCGTCCCACCGCCCTCATGCTCGGAGTTACTGCGATGTCAAACCCTCTGCTCCTCTTAGGCATTGGTGACCAGGCCGCCTACAGCGAGTTTTCCCTGGCCCAGATCGCAGCCGCCCACCCTGTCGTTCTGGCCGACACCACCGCGCCCGCCTGGGCTCGCCCCTACCTGGCCCGCCATCTGACCGTCGACCTCTCCGCCGCCGCGACCACGACCGCCGCCGTGGAGATCTATGCCGCCAACCATGAGCTGGGCGGAGTGCTTACCTACATGGGCCAGCACCTCGTCACCGCCGCACGGATCGCCCGGCAGCTAGGTCTGCGTGGCACCCCGCCGGAGGGCCTGGCGGTCTGCGCCAACCGGGTGGCGGTCCGCAGACTGCTGGCACAGCACAAGGTGCCTCTCGCACGTTGGGCGGAGGCTCGCAACTGCGAGGCGGCAGCTTCTCATGCCGACGCGATCGGATACCCCGTCGTCATCATGTCGTCGATCGGGAACGCCAACAGCGGGCTGGCACGCACCCGCAGCGACGTGCTAGCGATGTTCGCCCGGCTGAACGGCCAAGCGCTGGCAGAGGCGTCGCACCTCAACCAGCTGCCCGGCTTCCTAGTTGAGGAGCAGCTGGACGGGCCGCAGATCGCCGCCGAGGTAGTGGTCATGGACGACGGTGACGCCCAAATCGTGGCCATCACCCGGACCACACTGGGCCCGCCCCCCGCCCGGCAGGCGATACGCCACTGCGTCTACGCCCACGACAGCCTGCTGCACAACCGTCTACTGCGGCAGACGGTCGCCCGGGCTGTCAAAGCCCTCGGCGTCACGTTCGGCGTGTTGCACATCGAGATAACGCTCACCGCCCGAGGCCCGCGCATCACCGACGTCAGCGCCCACCTCGCCGGCGACCTGATTCCACTGCTAGTGAAGCGTGCCACCGGCATCGACTTACCGCAGGTGGCCGCCGACCTGGCGACCCGCCGCCCGCCCAACCTGGCACTGACGCGGCAGCGGGCAGCTGCCGTCCACTTCGCCTACCCCACCGACAGCGGCTGCATCGAGCAACTGACCGTCACCGCACCCGCTTACCATCCGCTGGTGGACCGCGTCGTCATCACGCAAGAAGTGGGCCACCGGGTGGTGAAAACAGCGCAGGCCAGTGTGGACGACCGACTCGCGCACTGGGTCGTGCTGGGGGACGCTGCAGGCGACTGCCACACCGCCCTGGACCAGATGGCCCAAGACCTCGCCGTCGAGATCTCTATATCCGCTGCCGCCCTCGACCGCACCGCGTAACCCACCACCGTCCGCCCTGCACACATTTCCCTGGCTCGGCACGCTGGGAGTTCCACGCGGGACCAGTCTGTTCATCCAAACTGCAGGCGCGGAGCCCGGACAGAAGACGCGGATGCTCCGCTCTGAAAGCAGCCTAACGGAGCCGGTTCCCCTAACAATCTACTCTCCCGCCCACCTTGGCACGGTGTGTGCCGCGGTCGGATGAGGGCTTTCACTCTCCACTCAACCGCCCTCAAGTCGCACGCCGCAGCGAGGTGCGTACATCATGCGCAGACATCAGACGATCAAATCCTTCGCCTTCCCCGCTCGGGGTGTTTCCGAAATCGATATGAATGGAGATGCCTTGCGTAAATATCGCGCTGCTGTCACCGCCGCTGGAGCGAAATCATCGAAGCCACCACCACGTGACCGCCGACCCTAAAGATCACAATCCACAGCTGCCGCGCCAGAGACGAGCCCATGACTAACGAAAAATCCGTCTATTTTAGAATTCTTGGCCCCGTGGAAGTCAGCTTCGGAGAAGAACAGATCAGCCTGAGACCCAAGCAGACATCATTGCTGGCAACATTATTGCTCCAAGCAAACCGAGTCGTGTCCGTCTCAAAGATCATAGACACTCTATGGGGAGGATCTCCTCCTTCAACCCCTGAAGCCCAAGTACGGATTCTGGTTTCGGAGATACGCAAGACCCTTGCCACGACTCGATCAGGACTGATCAGGACTCAGTACCCTGGATATCTCCTGCGCGTCTCGGCAGAACAGTTCGACCTCGAGCAGTTTACCCAGTACGTCCGGGACGCCCAACGCGCAACGGAAGCAGGCAACCTGGAGCAGGCCGTTATACGCTACGGCGAGGCCCTCGGCCTTTGGCGAGGGCGGCCTCTGGACAATGTGCGCGGCCATTTCGCGGAGACCGAGTCGGCACAGCTGTCAGAACTTCGCCTCGGGATCGCAGAGCGACACATCGGGCTCATGCTCGATCTGGGTCGGCACGTTGAAGTCGTCGAGGAACTGAACAGGCAAGTTCATGACAACCCCTTCCGTGAGAAGCCACACAGCCAGCTCATGCTCGCGCTGCACCGGTGCGGCCGTGTCGCCGAAGCACTCGACATATACGCGCAACTGAGGCAGCGCCTGGCAGCCGAGCTAGGACTCGAGCCCACACGAGACCTGCAACAGTTACACCATCAACTACTCACCGACAATCCGGTCTTGAGGGCACCCGCCTCTACCGTTTCACTCAGGGGAGCGGCTCGTGGACTTCCACCCGCCATCAGCCACTTCGTGGGACGAGAATGCGAACTGGCTCAGTTGGACGCCTTGGGCGCCAACTCGAACCGCCCAGTCCTGATCGTGGGCGCACCGGGCATCGGCAAGACGGCCCTGGCCATTCAGTGGGCAAACCGTCGGACACGGCAGTTTCCGGACGGACAACTCTTCCTGGATATGCGAGGCTTTGACCCCTCCCCCGCCGTGCAGGCCGAACAAGCTCTGATCAGGGTGCTCCGCGCTCTCGGCTTACCGGACGAAAAACGTCCAACGGACTTCGAAGCACAGATCTCGCTGTTAAGATCGATAACCGGTGATCGACGGTTTCTACTGATCCTGGACAATGTGGCGGATCCCGAACAGGTACGCCCTCTGCTGAGCAGCAGCCCTGGCAGTCTAGTGCTCGTCACCAGCCGTGACAGGCTCAGCGGATTAGTGGCGGTGGACGGCGCGGTCCGTCTCACCATGGAGCGGCTACGCGAACCGGATGCCCTAGAGATACTGGCACCGACGGAGAGGCCCGAGCGACTCCGCCAAGAGCCCGACGCGACGGCGGAGTTGGGACGACTGTGCGGATACTTGCCCCTGGCCCTTCGTATCGCAGCCGTCCACCTGTCGGACAAGCCACATCTCAGCGTGCGCCAATACGTGACGCAGTTAAAGGAGCTCGGCCCTGTCAACATGCTGCACATCGACGGTGATTCACGTGCAAGCGTACGCAACGCGCTGGACCTGTCGTATCAGGAACTCTCGCCTGAGGCCCGCCGCATGTTCCACCTGCTCAGCATGGCGCCTTCGCCGAAGCCGCTCACCCCGACCCGAGCAGCGGCCCTGGCCGCGATCCCCTTGAACGAGGCGGAACAGCTCTTAGACGCTCTGAGTCAAGTACACCTTCTCAGGACCACAGGGCAAGGACAGTTCGTCGGCGAGGAATTGCTGCTGCAGTACGCCGCACAGCTCACGATGGCCGACATGCCGCGCGGGTAGCGATCCGCCGCTGCGGAACAGTTCATGGCCGGTTAAGAAAGTGCGCCACGCCCCACCAGCTCCGACCTTCCGAGTCTTACCGCCATGAATTCCGCATGCCAGCCATCAGAACGATCTCCATGAGAACAAATCCAGCGATTCGCATCCGCCGCCCTGTCAACTCTGCCATATTGGACTCTGAAATGGCGTGTCGCACTCGTCCATTCCAGTCGCCTCTCTGAGACAGGCTTGCACAATTAGCTCAGCCGGATCCGTTCGCGCAGTGAAGGTATGCCGAAAAGTACCCTCCGACGATACAGGCGAGGTGTAGTACTCCGTAGTTCCATTCCCAAACTTCAAGGTAAACACACAGGTCCCGGGTTCACCGTCGGACGCATTGAGATCCACGGCTTCTCCAGCGACCGATACGTGAGAATCGGCAACACTAACCCAGCCCTCACAAGCCGAGTGACCGGCCCACTCCGACCCATCACTCCATCCCTTGTAGAAGTAGGTAGAGGAATCTGCAGAAGCAGAAGCCGAGAAGGAGAGAACCAAAAGCAGAGACCCAACCGTCACACCGCGGAATTTCATGCGAGACCTTTCCAGGAAATCCTTCACCTCTTGATCGAATAGTCTGGCAGGTGCACATTCGAGGGGAATATTAATCACCTATAAGCTCGTGTCGCTATCCTGTTGAAGTGCGCTGGTGCCAGCACTGAAGCGTTCTCACGCAAGGAGATGGAGCATGGCTGCAGCATGCTCAGGGCGTGACCTGTATTAATCAGCCGCGGCGGCGATGTTGACCCAGACGACTTGCCGCATCAGGTCGATGGCCAAGTTGCACATGGTGGCCGTGGCGCGGAGTGCGGCGCCGGTCCTCACCCCCGAGGAGTCATCGACGTAGGTCATCACCCTGACATGATGCAAGGCCTGTGATTCTGCACCGAACTGGGAGGCGTCGGCCTGGTTCGGGGTCAGTCTGGTGGTCGCGTAGACAGTCTTGGGTGCTGCTCTCGGCTCATACAAGATTTTCGTAGCCGGTGATCATCCACAGGTCTTCCGCGCGGTCGCGGATTGGTCGGCGGGAGTGGGCTACGAGAAGGACCCGCTTGCGCAGCAGGGCGATTCCACCCCGGCACGCCCTCAGCCGACAACATCACACACTCAACAACGCGACAACACCGAAAAGACGACGCGTAGTTATACTCTCTATTCGCAGTTCAGCGAGCTTCGAGTTGAGCGGGGGACCGGGGATCGTGGCACCAGGAGCGCAGCCAGGCCAGGTGATCGCCGGCCGACATCGTTCTGATCGACTGACTTGAGTTCGTGCAGGTGCGCAAGGCATACGGCGAGACCCTGCACGTCAAGGTAGCAGCCAAAGAGGTTCAGCTACGGCAGATGATCTCCACTACTGAGCAGGCCGAGGGGTTGTTGCGTGCCGAGCGAGAGGCTCGTAGAGCGGCCGCGCTGCGCGACCACGCGAACAGCGATGCTGTGCACGATGTGGCGATCGAAGGCGAGGGTTCCTTGACCGTGATGCAGTTAGTCGTCAGGCACGCGCTGGAGGACCGTCTCAACATGCAGGGACCGCTTTCCAACCTCGTAGCCGCGATGGTCGCCACTGAGTTGCTGAATACTTTGGGCGCGACGCATGCGGCCGGCATCGTGCGCTGGGATGTCAAACAGGCCAACGTGATGCTCTCTGACAACGGCGAGGTGCTGATCACCGACTTTCGGATCGCTACCCCCAGACTGACACCGCCGTGACCGCGACCGCGTTGGTGATCAGTTCGGCCGAGTACGTTGGTCCAAAGCACACCGAAGGAAGAAACGGCCAACCCGCCAGTCACCTTTTCCCTCTAGGAGCAACCTTGTGTCGGCCAGTGCAGGGCATGTTGCCGTTCCTACGTGCCACCCCGGCCGCAACATTGATGGCCGTGCTGCCCTCCCCGCTCCGGCCGACGCAGCGCGCCGGTCGACTCCCACGGCTGATCACCGGATTACTGGATACGGCTCCGGACAACCGTCTGGCCATCGCTGAGGTGCTGACCTTGAGTAGCATGCCATCCTCTCCTGAAAGACCACCCAAAGTGGAGGAAAACAAGGTCACCGATAAACCGGGAAACCTCACAGAAGGGTTGGGGTACCGCGCGTGACGCTTAAACTATCGAAGGGCCAGGCCATCGGCCTTGATAAGCCGGGTGGCGGCACTTTGACCGTGATTCGGATCGGGCTCGGCTGGCGGACCGCGTGGCGCCGCAGCATGTTGAGTAGGCGCCAGAAGATCAACCTGGACGCCTCGGCAGTGCTCTTTGCCGGCAGTCAACCCATCGACGTTGTGTTCTTCCTCCATCGCGTCAGCGACGATGGGTCGGTCCGACACATCGACGACTACCCCGTGGGCAACACGGACCGCGGCGGTGAGGGCAAAACGTTGCTGATTGACCTCGCGCGCATTCCGACTCACATCGACCAGATCGTGTTCACTGTGAACTCATGCTCCGACCAGACCATTCCGGCAGCGCAGACCGAGTTTTGTTGCCTCGTCGACGAAACCAACGGCCAGGAGCTGGCTCGATACACAGTCAGCGGCGGTGGCCGGCACACCGCTCGTGTCATGGCGAAGCTGCAACGGTTCAGGACCGGTTGGCAGATGACTGCTATCGGTGCCCCTGCCAACGGATGCAACTTCACGGACTTGATGCCGACGATCCTGCCGCACCTGTATCCCAGGGGTGTTTCAAAGCCCCGGTAACTATATAGAACGCCTGGTCAGGGGATGCTCAGCAGGTCCAGCGGCCGGTTGCCCGATCACGACTCGCCAGCAGCAGGCAACCTGAGGGGGCCTGAGCCCCTGCGGCAGCATCCCTGCCCGTCGGCCGGCGACGCCCGGCGCGGCCGCTTGGGGCAGCGAGTCGGTCAGGCCCCGACGTGCAGATACCGCAGCAGCGTGACTGCAGTGCGGTCACCGTCTTGCCCGGCCGACGAAAGATCCTGCAAGCGACAGTCGTAGCGGCACCCTGTTCGCTGCACTCGAGGTCGTCACCGGCAAAGTGATCGGATCTCTGCCCCGCAGGCATCGGGCTGAGGAGTTCAAGAAGTTCCTGGTCAAGCTCGACAGAGAGGTGCCTGACGAGCCGGATCTCCACCTCACCTGCGACATCTACGCCACCCACAACGCCCCCGAGAGCTGGCCCCATCCCGGTTCCATCTGCACTTCGCACCGACTGGCTCGTTCGGGCTGAATCTCGTCGAACGATGGTTCGCCGAACGGGCCGCAAATCAGATACGTGTCAGACCTGGTGCAAAGGTTCCGTACCGCTCGACCACCTGTCATTCAAGCGACAGCCGCTCGTTCAACACTGCAGCGATCTGTTCCAACGCGGCACCCCGCAGCATGGAACCGTGCGCGCAGGGAATTCTGTGGACATCGATCTGTCCGCTGATGTACCTCCGCCAGGACTCGGGGGCAGGTGAGGTGTCCGGCTTCTCTCGCGTCGCCACAAACAGGAGCATGCCTCCGTCATGGACACCCCTCGACAAGGTTCCCGTCAAGGACATGTGCTCTACGAAAACGCGGGCAATGGCACGGAGATCCATATCGGACATCCTTTGGAGGGGACTATCTTCCCGCTTGGCGAGAGCAATGAAGTCCTGCATCCTCAGCGGTTTCTCGGCTTCGCCTGGACCCAGTGCAATTCCCAAGGATGCAAGGAGGGCCTGCAGCGCCTCTGGGCTGTCGGCGGCTAAGCCCGTCTGCGTGTCCGCGATATCCGCTGGGTACCCGTCAAGTACCGCGAGAAGACTGACCTGCTCCCCCGCGGCGCGGAGTTGCACCGAGATCTCGTGGGCCACGCCCGCCCCGAAAGACCAGCCGAGAAGCCGATAGGGGCCGCGCTCCTGGACTGCTCTGATGAGCTCGACGTACTCATTCGAAATGCTCTCGATGCTCTCAGGACTCGATTCCATGTTAGATAGCATGGACGCCTGGAGGGCGTATAGAGGGACGTCCAGATGGGGGAGCAAGCCCGCATAGCTCCAGCCAATACCGGCGGCCGGATGAATGCAGAATAGGGGGAGCTTGCTCCCCGTCGTCCGGAGCGGGAGCAGGGTGTCCAGGGCAGAAAAGCAATCCGCTGTGAGAGAGTCAGTAGCGCCTGTCTGTTCGACTCGTCCAAGCAATGCTGCCAAACCCTCGACGGTTGGGTTCCGGTACAGCGAGCCGAGGCCAAGTTCCATTCCCAATTCCGAGCGGATGCGGTCGACAAGTCCAACCGCTAGGAGGGAATGTCCGCCCAGCTCGAAGAAGTTCTCGTCCACACCCACCTCGGAGAGTCTCAGCACGTCGGCGAACAGCCCTGCGAGAACCTCCTCACTGCGGAAGCGGGGCAGACGGCGCTCGCCGTCTGGGGCCGCCTGAACCGGTGCAGGAAGAGCGCGGCGATCAAGCTTCCCACTGGAGGTCAGGGGCAGTTGAGGAACGATCACGAACATAGCCGGAACCAGTGTGCTAGGAAGCACCTCGCTTGTCCGAGCCCGCAACGCTGAAAGGTCCACCTGGGTGGCCGCGGCGGGCACCACATAGGCGATGAGCCGCTGATCGCCGGGACGATCCTCGCGAACGGTTACTGCGGCCTGGTCGACGGCATCTTCTTCGGCCAGAACAGACTCGATCTCGCCAGGTTCAACTCTGACCCCACGGATCTTGAGTTGGTCGTCAGCCCTGCCTGTGTACTCGATCACACCATCCACCGTCGAGCGTGCGAGGTCGCCAGTGCGATACATCCGCGCGCCGTGTGGACCGAAGGGGTTTGCCACAAAACGCTCGGCAGTGAGCCCGGCGCGGTTGAGATAGCCTTGCGCCAGCTGTACTCCCGCGAGGTAGAGTTCGCCCACCACTCCAGGCAGCGTCGGATGCAACTTCTCGTCCAGTACGTAGACCTGGGTGTTCGTGATGGGCCGGCCGATGGGCACGGTGATTCCGTCATCCTCGGGAAGGCACCGCCAGTGGGTGACGTCCACCGCCGCCTCGGTCGGTCCGTAGAGGTTGTGCAGCTCAGCGTCGAACAATTGGAAGAAGCGCCGTGCCAGGCTTCCGGACAGCGCCTCTCCACTGCAGATCACGCGGCACAGCGTGCGGCTACGCGAAGCGTCCGAGGATCGCAGGAAGACGTCGAGCATGGACGGCACGAAGTGGATGGTCGTCACCTGTTCCCGCTCGATAAGTGATGCCAAGTAGACCGGATCCTTGTGCCCGTCCGGCTTGGCGACCACAAGCGTCGCGCCGACCATCAGAGGCCAGAAGAACTCCCACACGGATACATCGAAGCTGGACGGAGTCTTCTGCAGGACCCGGTCCCTGGGCTCGAGGGCGAACTGTCGCTGCATCCACAGGAGACGGTTCAGAATCCCCGCGTGGGTGATCTTCACCCCCTTGGGGCGGCCGGTCGAACCGGAGGTGTAGAGGATGTAGGCCAAATCGTCCGGCATCGGTCCGGGAAAAGGCGGCACATCGCCATCGGCGGCCAGCTCGTCCATCAACGTGGTATAAGACTCGGGCGTCAGCAGGAATCCCGGATCGGCGTCGGACAACACCGCTTCTGTCCGAGAAGGCGGATCGCCCGGATCCAGGGGAAGGTAGGCCGCGCCCGCAAGCTGAACCGCGTGAACCGCGATCACCAGTTTGCAGCAGCGAGGCATCGCGATGGCCACCAGCGCGCCACGATCGATCCCTCGTCTCTGCAGTGCCCGTGCCAGGCGCCGGACCTTGGTGCGGAGTTCCGCGTACGACACGCGTGTGTCCCCGCAGACCAGTGCCGTGCGCTCCGGGGTGAGCCCTGCCTGTGCCTCGAAGGCATCGGGCAAGGTCATAGTCGGCAGCGACTCCTCATCGCCATTCCACACATCCAGCAGCCGCTGTCGTTGAGCTGCTGGGAGCACCTCCAAATCAGTGATGGCCCGTTCGGGGTCCTCGACTGCAGACTCCAGCACACGCAGCAGGGCGGCAACGAGGCTCTCAACTGTGGACCGGTCAAACAGATCGACCGTGTATTCGACGGAGCCAGTCAGGCCGGCCGGCCGATGGTCCTCTGTTCTCTGCTCCGTGAAGTACACGGAGAGGTCGAACTTCGCGGTGCTCGAAAGCACCGGCTCGGGCGCAACCGCCACACCATCAAGACGCAGCTCGGCCTCAGGGTTGTTCTGCAGGAGCAGAAACACCTGAAAGAGGGGATGCCGGGCGCTGTCCCGAGTGGGCCTCAGGTGTTCGATGAGGCTCTGGAAGGGAACGTCCTGGTGCTCAAATGCCGCCAAATCGAGATCCCGGACGCGGGTGAGCAGCTCGCTGAAAGATGGGTCACCGGACGTGTCGGTGCGGAGCACGATCGTGTTGACGAAGAACCCGACCAGATCGTCGAGTTCGGAAGTGTTTCGGCCGGACACGGCCGAACCGATGGGCAAATCCGTCCCCGCGCCGATTCTGGTGAGGAGTGTCGCCAAGCCGGCGTGCAGCACCATGAAGAGCGTCATATCGTTGGCACGCGCCACCTTGACCAGGCGCGAGTGCAGCGCCGCCCCGATCGAAAACGGCACTGTGCCGCCCGCGTAGGTGGGCTCTGCCGGACGCTTACGAGCCGTAGGAAGCGGTAGTTCCTCTGGAGCACCCTTCATAGTCTCGCGCCAGAAGGCAAGCTGCCTGGAGAGCGGACTCAGCGGGTCGGAGGCGCGGCCGAGCAGCTCCCTCTGCCACACCGAGTAATCCAAGTACCGCACTGGAAGGGGCTTCCAGTGCGGACGGCGGCCCACCGTGCGCGCTGTATAGGCGGAACCGAGGTCGGCGATCAGAGGCTGCATCGACCAGCCATCGCACGCTATGTGATGGACAGTCAGTACAAGGACGTGCTCGTTCGGAGCGAGGCGCAGGAGCACGCAGTGCACCGGAAGCCCGGCGTCTAGCCGGAACACGCCGCCAGCGGCTTCCGCTATGCGCCGGGACACTTCATCCGCGCCGCAGGTGACGACCTCGAGCACGGGTGTTGCCCGCTCGGCCGGGAGGACGCGCTGGACGGCATCGCCGTCATGCACCTCGTACACCGTTCGGAGGGTTTCGTGCCGGGCCACCACGTAGCCCAGAGCGGCCCGAAGCGCCTCGATGTCGAGCTCACCGCGCAGCCGGAACGCCTCCGTCACGTTGTACGTGGAGCTCGGCCCCTCCAGTTGGCCGAGAAGCCACATGCGCTGCTGGGCGAACGACAGCGGTGCGACATCTCCGCGCACAACCGGTCCGAGCCGAGGCTCAGTGGGATCCGTTCCATCATGCGATGCGATCTGTTCCAGCAGCCCAGCGACCGTGGGCGAACGGAACAGGTCGCGCAACGCCAGGTCCACACCGAACTCCGACCGTACGCGACTGATCAGCCTTGCTGCCAGCAGGGACTGGCCGCCGAGTTCGAAGAAGTCGTCTTCGGTTCCCACCCCGGCCAAGCCGAGCAGGTCGGCAAAGATGCGGCGGAGGCGCTCCTCGTCCGACTCCGTGAAAGCTTTCCAGGCCGATTTTCGATGCGGGACCTCCGAACGCTCCTCACTTTGCCGATCCCCCTCATCGGGTGCCGCAGCCAGTACCGCCTCCGGCACGGGAATCTTCCTTGACCCGGTTCCGTCTGTCTCGACGTATTGAAGGCATGCTGCCCAGGAGTCGTCTGTATAGACGGCGTGCCAGCCCACCGGAACTGCGAATCCTGTCGGCCAGAGTGAGTAGTCACCCTGTCTATTTGCGAGTACCGAGTACTTTATGTCTTCCTTCTCAAACGGGCTAGGCATTGCCTCGCTCCATCAGTGAACGCCGAAATTTATCAAGGAATACCCTAGTCTCCTGAAGGAATTGTGCTTCGCCCTCGTTGCTCAACCCATCCATCTCCTTGCGCAAGCTCAGCTGGCAGCACAACAGGTCGTTCGATCTTCCTGTCTGGAAATAGAGCGGATATCCGAGATCCCGTCCATCGGATCGAACCTGGATTTCACTCTCATGACTGGTGTATCCGCCCGCGGCCGGCATCGCCGGGCTCTGATCGAAATTGAAGATGTAGTCGAAGCCGTCGCCGTTGCCGTAACGTCCGTACTTCTGCGCGAGCGGCTCCACGTCGTCGACGTCGAATGAACCGTGCCGATAGGCCAGCAATGTCTTCCAGTAGACCTGGCGGGCAAACGTATCGAAGTCGCTCTTCCCGTCCACCTCGGCCAGGTAGGGAACCAGCTGGTTCTGCGAAGCCACCAGGGTTCGGGACGCGGGATCGTTCCGGTTCCCCGCCATCAGCCCGATCAGAAGGCGTTCCTCGCCCGTCTGCTCGGCAAGTGTTTCGCACAGTACGGCGAGGAGGACACTGTGCAGGGAGATATCGAGTCGGTCCGCGAGGGCGTTGGCAGCGTGGAGTGCGGGCGCCGATCGCAGAGTGCCGGAGAACATTGCCGCTCGGGGGCCGGCAGGCGGGAGAGGAGGAGGCGCTGCCTTCAGGGTCCTTCGCCAGTGCTCGACCGCGGTGGCTCTGCGTGCGGCCCATGCTTTGGACTGCTGGGTCTCCGCAACGGCGCGGGGTGTAGCGGCCGCCGCTTCGAAGGGCCTACCCGCGAGAAGCGAGCACAGGTCGTCGTGGAGGAGCCCGAGCGACACACGGTCGGCTGCCATGTGATGAACGCTCAAGCAGAGATGGTGCGGCTTACCGTCCTGGCAGAGGGCCACCGCGCGCCAGAGGAAGTCGGACGCCAGATCGAAGGGCTGGGAGGCGAGACCTGCCGCCACCTCTGCCGCCTTCTGCTCCGCTTCCCCGCCAACCTCCAGCGGCTCCAGGCGGATGAGACCGGAGGCCCAGACCTCCTGCTCGATGCCGCGCGGTCCCGACCTGCGGAATTTGGTCCGAAGCGACTCATGCCGCTCCGCCAAGAGGGAGAGAGCTGTCTCCAGGTCGGCCACTGAGTGTGCTCCGGGTAGCGCCCAAGATCGATGGAGATTCGCCACGCTGAGTTTCTCAGAGCTCAGGCCTTGAATGGATCTCCAGAGTGACAGCTGGCCGAATGTCAGAGGAGCGACAGCGATGATGGACATGGCATGCACACTCACATTTCATCGAGAACGGCATGGCGACGACTGCTCTGCTCAAGGAGCCTCAGCGTCGCAAGCGCCATGGCCAGATACGCCAACGCCTTGAGAAGCTCAAGGAACATGAGCCATCCGGCTCCTGCAGTTCCAGCGAGCACGTCTCGGGCTGCCTGGAGTCCGTGTGTTATCGGCATGAGTAGGCCCATTGCTTCGAGCCAGCCCGGCAGGCTCTCGCGAGGCACGTTGACACCGCAGACCAATAGCATGAAATAGGAGGTAAGGTTCGCGATCAGGATCGCTTCCCGCGTTCGCAGGCCTATGGCGCCGATAAGCAGACCGAAGGCACTGCAGGAGGTCGCCGTCACGAGGACCGCTCCGGCGAGTTGCGGAAGCCGGGCCCAGGGCAGCTCCACTCCAGCGACGAGCGTGCCGAAAGCGAACATGACGACGGAGGTAAGGAACCCGATCAGGACCGCAGGAACGACCCGGCCCAGGAACATGATGCCCCTTCGGGCTGGAGTGGCGAGCACCGCGGTCAGGGTTCCGCTCAACCGCTCCCCTTGAATGGACATAGCCGGTGCGAACAGGCCTGCTATGGCACAAGCATGAAGGGCGTTGCCTACGGCGTAGTAGGCGACCGGATGAGAACCCACGTAGTGGCCGAGATGGACGAACCAGATCAGTTGCACGGTAGGCACACCGATGACGGTGGGAAAGAACGCCGACGGCCGCATCCATCGGAACAGGGCCATGTGGGAGCGCCAGCCGGCCACAAAGAACAATCGAAGGGTCACTGAAGCGCCAGTGTTCCGCTGGAGCGTGCCAACCACTCGAACCTCCTTAGCAGGATAAGTGTGACCCCGGCGTAGAGAGCGGAGAGGAGTGAACAGATCAACACAGCCGAAAGCGTGCCGCCTCCACCCGTCGCGGAGCGCATTACCGCCTTCACACCCCAGGACGGTGCCAGCACATCGGAGATGTACTGCACCGGTGCAGGCAGTGAACTCACTGGCACGAGAACGCCGCTTAGCATCCAGATCGGATACTCGAAGAAGTTCGCCAGGGACTGCGCCGTGGGATAGAGGATGAAGGCCGAGGCCAGCAGCAGCCCCAGCAGTCCCAGTGAGACCACAGTGACCAGCAGGGCGACCGCGAAGAGCGCTGGGCTCGCCAGCTCCAGTGGCATGCCGAAGAAGAGCACGCTCCAGACCAGGGTGGCTCCGAGCGAGTAGATCCCCATCGAGGCAGTGGCGAGCGCGAAAGGCAGGCAGAACAAGAGCGTGGGAGCGGGGCAGGCGACTAGGGGTTCAAGTACCTGCATGAAGCGAAGCCGGTTGATGGCGCTTCCGGATCCCATCAGCGTGGTGGACCACATGCCCATCAGGCCGGCGCTCAGCGCGATAGCGAGCGGGCCCTCCGAGCGGTTTGAACCGGTGAACATATAGTGCGCAAGCGAGGCGAACACCAACGGGAGAATCACGGCTGTGACCAGGTAGAGCCGGGACCGCATCAGTTGGCGGAGCTCCAACAGCCACCCCCGCGAGAGGATCAGCAGCGAGCTGATGACGCGTCGGGTCAGGACGTCCATGTGCCACCACTACCTGAGACCAGGGAGACGTAGGCGTCCTCGAGGGTTGGCTCACGTTTTGCAACCCGCAGCACGGACAGGTGGCGTAGCTCTGTCATGACCGCGGCAGTGATGTCGGTCTGCTGGTCGCAGTGCAGGTCCAGGCGCTGGCTGCCGTCCACCGCGGTCACGCTCAGGGAGCGTATTCCGGGCAGTCGCCGCAGCCGATCGAGTTCCGGCTCTCCGACACCGATGATGTCCAGGGACAGGACGACCTGCCCGTCTGTCTGCTTCTTAAGCGACTCCGGAGTGCCCTCGGCGATCTTCTTCCCGTCCCGCATCACGGCCACTCGATCGCACAACTCGTCGGCCTCGAACATGTAGTGCGTGGTCATCAGGACAGTTCGTCCGTTCCTGACGGTTCCCCGTACTAAATCCCGAAGCTCGCGTGCGCCGACCGGATCGATTCCGTTACTGGGTTCGTCCAGAATGACGACCTCGGGATCGTGTAGCAGTCCACGAGCGATGTGCAGCCGCTGCTTCATACCGCGGGAGAACGTCTCGACGCGGGTCCGCTCGCTTTTGAGTAGGCCAACCACGTCCAGCAGTTCGCCGATACGTCGTCTCTGATCGCGGTAGGGAATGCCGTACAGGTCGGCGAAGAGCAGGAGGTTGTCCCTTGCCGACAGACGCGCATACAAGCCCGTGTCGCCGCCCAGAATCACGCCGGTCCGGTGGCGGACCCGCTCGACCTGCTTTACCACGTCATCCCCCAGGATGCGTGCGTGGCCGGACGTCGGCAGGAGCACGGTCATGAGGATCTTGACCGTACTGGTCTTGCCAGCGCCGTTGGGTCCCAGCAGGCCGAACATCTCCCCGCGTTCGATACGCAGTGACAACTGGTCGACAGCGCGTCTCGTCTTGCCCTGGCCGGATCGGAAGGTCCGCGTAAGGTTGTCGAGTTCGATTGCGTAATCACTCATGAACGGAGCCTTTGCGTAGGGGTGCTTGCCAATCGGACGCGATCCACCTTGCCTGCGCTGGTACGCGGCAGCGAACCATGGAGGGAGATCTTCGTCGGGCACTGCGCAGCAGGCAGCCGGTCGCGCACCCATTGCCGGATGTCCGCACTGGCGGCATCCGGCCCAGCAGCCACAAAGGCCTCGAGATAGCTACGCTCCGGGCGCTCAGCATGGCGCAGGAGAACAACTGCGGCGGAGACGTGGGGGTGCTCTTCGAGAACCGCCTCGACCTCGCCCAATTCGATCCGGTGGCCTCGGAGCTTGACTTGGTCGTCGTTCCGTCCGAGGAATGACAGGGATCCGTCGGGGTATCGGCGCGCGCGGTCGCCCGTGCGGTACACAAGTTGGCGTCCCTGTGGGGTCTCGTGCAGGCTGAAGCGTTTCCGTGTCAGATCAGGTTGGCCGAGATAGCCCAGCGCGAGACCGGCTCCGTACAACAGGATTTCTCCCTCCTGGGAGCCGTCCTCTGCACTGGGCCCGTCCAGGCAGAGCCCTGAGTCCGGCAGTGGGGAACCAAGCGTGACCGGGGCAGGAGAGTCGATGCGCGCTGCCGAAGCCCAGATGGTCGCCTCGGTTGGGCCGTAGAGATTCCACAACTGCATCGATGACGTCTTCAGTTGACGCGCAAGCTCGGGCGTCAGGGCCTCGCCTCCGCACCAGATACGAGCCTTGGGCGCGCCTGACCAGCCTCCCGCGAAAGCCATGCGCCAGAAGCTCGGAGTGGCCTGGATGATGTCCGGTTCCGCCTGCTCCACCACTGTCGCGAAGACGTCGGGATCCCTGCGGGCCTCGGGCGGAGCGGCGATCAAGTACCCGCCGGTCGCGAGCGGGAGCAGGATCTCCGCGAGTGAGATGTCGAATGACCGCGCGGTCATCGCGAGGATTCCCTCACCGGACTTCATACCTGGCGTCCTCGCCAGCCCTACGAGACGGGCGAGTAGCGCATCGTGGGGCACGACCACGCCCTTAGGTAGGCCGGTGGACCCCGAGGTGTAGATGACATACGCAACGTTGGTGAAGTCTGTCCTCTCCGCCGGCCCGGAGGCAGGGAGGCCAGTCTCTGCGATCGTGAATTCGCACTCGCCGGTTGCCAAGAGATGCAGCGACGGACAGGCGTCAGTGAGAATCCGCTCCCGATACGCCGACGGGCTCTGCTCGTTGAGGGGAAGGACAGCGCATGCGCATCGGGCCGCGGCCAGGAAACCGACCGCAGCGCTGACCGCGTTATCGGCTTCCAGTACCAGCAGAGAGCCCGGCGGCGTGCTATGCGCGATGCGCGTCGCCAGCATCTGAGCCTGCTCCTTAATGTCCTGATAGCTGTACCTGAGGTCGCCGACGGCCGCCAGTGCAGACGGCTCACGCGAGGTCTTTTCGTCGAACAGGTGCCATACCGTGTCCATCGGTCACTGTCCTCCTACGCGTAGTTCGTCGACGCGGCGTGCGTAGTCGGAGAGAACCGGATTGCCGAAGATCTCCTGCAATGCAATTTGGATCCCGAATGCTTCACGTACCCGCCCCGTGACCCGCGCGGCGACCAGTGAGTGTCCGCCGATCTTGAAGAAGTCGTCGCTCTGCGCGGGCGTCTGGCCGAGTAGAGCGCCCCAGATCCCGGCCACCGCGTCAAGCGTGCTCGCCGGCTCATCAAGCGGCTCTTCACCGGCCTGGGACGTGATCTTGGTGTCGGTTGCGACCACCTGGGCCAAGGCTGCCCTGTCGATCTTGGCACTGCTGTTGAGCGGCAGCTCATCCACGTACCGGAACACCCCGGGCACCATGTAAGTGGGCAGTGAACGGCTGAGCTCGGCTCGCAGGTAGCCTCCATCCGCGTCCCCGCACACCAACGCAACCAGCGATCCACCGAATTGGTCACCACGGACCACGACTGCAGCCTGCTTCACTCCGGGGAGGCTCAGCAACATCTGTTCAATCTCGGCCAATTCGATGCGGTGTCCGCGAAGGTTAACCTGGGTATCCCGACGCTCGACGTACTCGAGCCACCCGCGCCGATCCCAGCGGCAGATGTCCCCCGAGCGGTACCAGAGCGAGCAGTCCTCCGTGCGCTGGAACCGGTCGCGTGTAAGGCCATCGTCCCGCCAGTAACCGAGCGCCAGTACCGCGCCGCCGATCCACAGTTCTCCGCCCTCACCCGGCTCGGTGATCTCCGCACCAGTTGCGTCGACCAGGCGAACGGTCGCGCCTGAAATCGGTCGGCCAATGTTAGGGAACGAGCCGCAGTCACCCTTCCTGAGATCTTCACTGGCCGTTGTGACGACGGTCGCTTCTGTCGGCCCGTAGTGGTTGTGAACCGCCGCAGGGAAGTCAATGGGCGGATGGACACGCAGGCGGTCCCCGCCCGTATTCAGAAGCTGCAGAGTGGCGGGCGGATCGGGCAGTGTGATCAGCTGCTCCGCCAGGGGGGTACTGAGGAAACAGTGGTCGATGCGGCGGCTGGTCAAGAAGTCCCGGATCGTCAGTACGTCGGTGGTGGTGCGATCTTCGGGAAGTACGAGGGTTGCTCCGCTTGAGAGGGTCGCCCACACGTCCCATACCGTGGCGTCAAAGGCCAGGCCGGCGAATGCTCCGACCCGTATACCCGGCTTGGTGTCGTAGGTCCGCTGATGCCAGCCGACCAAATTTGCAAGACTTGAGTGGCCGACCTCCACCCCTTTGGGGGTGCCCGTGGATCCCGACGTGTAGATCACGTATGCGCAGGTGGTGAAGGCTTCGTCGGAACCCAACCCCGCGACACGGCTGACGTCCGGATGATGGACGGGAACACTCGTAGCCACGGCCGCCCCCTCACCCGTGGGCGCCAGGACGGCCAGGGGCCGAGCGTCCGTCAGGATCGCTTCCAGGCGACCGCCCGGAAGGCGGGGGTCGAGGGGCACGTATGCACAGCCCGCGCGCCAGATCCCCAACTGAACGATGATGCCCTCCGCGCCCCGCGGGTAGAGCACACCGAGGAGCCCGCCGGCCCGAAACTCCGATAGGTTCCGGAGCGAGGCGGCAACCGACCCTGACCTCTCCCAGAGCTGGGCGTACGTAACTTCCACGCTTGCCGTCTCGATGGCCACGGCGGTGGGCGTTCGGAGGGCCAACTGCTCCAGTAAGGCGGGGACGGGCGAGAGCGGCTCAGTTTGCGATGTCATCGGTGGTCTTCCTTTGTCAGCAGGACCTGGTACACGTCAGCAATCCGCCGCGCGATGTCTCGCCGTACCAGCCGGGCCTGAAAGGTCACTTCCACCCGAAGTCCGCCGTCGGGCTGCGGCCACGCCTCGCAGGCCAGTTCTGCCCGCGGCGCGGCCGGCGGTTGCGGCAGTGCACGGACGGTACATCCGTCGAGAGCCAATTCCCGGGCGGGGTTGCTCTGGTAGGCGAAAACGGTCTGATACAGCGGGTTCCGACCTGTACGCAGAGGAGCCAAGGCGGCCACCACCTCGTCGAACGCGACGTCCTGGCACGCCATAGCCGACTCGATCACCGAACACGTTCTGCGCATACGGTCCCCGAGCGAGCCGGGCTCATCAGCAGACGGGAGGCGCATGCACAGCATGTCCACTAGGCACGCCACTGCGCGGATCGCGTGTGCGCCACCCCGTCGCGCCACCGGAACTCCGATGCAGAAATCGTCCTGGCCGAGCACCTGGCGCAGGGCGGCGTCGTATCCGGTGAGAAGTGCCAGGAACAGTGTCCCTCCGCACTGCCGTGCATCCCGTGTCAGGCGCTCCACCTCACGGGTGTCGAGGGTGAAGCCGAAGACGCCCACCGGGTTGTCGTCCGTCGACCGCGGCCTCGCCAGGTTCAGTTCCGGTGCGCCGAGCAGGCTCGTCTTCCAGTGGTCCAGGTGGCGCTCCCGATCTGAGCGGCGTTGGACCGTCGCCTCTTCGAGGGCGAGTTCCGCCAGGGTGGGGGCGGGCCCATCGAAAGTCTCACGAATCCCGGCGATCCGGCTGCGATACGCAGTTGTCAGTTCCGAGACGAGCAGCGACTCGGACCAGCCGTCAAATGCGACGTGGTGCACCGTCAAACCGAGCAGTGTGCTGCCGCTCTCTGTTCGGACCACGGCACAGCGCCAGACCTCACCGGAGTGGATCGACAGAGGACGCAGCAGGGCTTCCCGCAGGGCCGATTCCGCCGGCTCGCCGTCGCTCCGCTGCCCCAGATCTGTGAGCGCGAAAGAGCTCCGTCCCGGATCCAGGTACGCAACCGGCCCGTCCCCCAGGCGGTAGGAGGCGCGCAGTGCCTCGTGACGTTCATGCAGGTCACCCGCGGCCCTTTCGAGAGCCACCAGGTCAACCGGACCGTCGATCGCCCAGGCCCTTCGGCACAACGCGGAGGTGTCAGCAGGGGACATCTCGTATGCCATGCAGAAGTGGGCTGGCATTCCTATGAGCGGAATCTCCTGCCCAATGGACGTCGTGGAAGCGCCGCGGACGGGCAACGCCATGGCGTGTCCCACCACTCGCCGCAGCCCATTGAGACTCGGGTCCCTCATGAAGTCCGAGACGGATACGCGAACGCCGAGTTGCGCCTGGATCCGGGCGCACAGCCGCATGGCATCCAGCGAGGTGCCCCCGAGTTCGGCCCAAGCTGTGTCGGGTGACCTGTGGTCGAGCTGCCCGTCGCCGGGCTGGAGGATTTCGTGGAAGAGGACCTCGATGCCCGTACCGGTCCGGGCCTTATCCGGCCCAAGCCTGGCCAGGAGCGCGCGGTGGTCGGTCTTGCCCTGAGCTGTCAATGGGAATGCGTTTAATTCCTCGATCAATTCCGGCACACAGTAGGCGGGAAGTGCCTCCCGAAGACGGTCAGTCAGCGTCGGCGACCCGGCTCGACGCCCTTCTGCCGACGCGGTGTAGAACAATGCGAGGCAGGTGACGGAGAGGTCAGCACCCTCGACAGGAATGACAACGGCTCGCTCAACTTCCGGCATAGCCTCGCAGACACTCTCAACCTCGGCCGGCTCGACCCGGTGGCCCCGGATCTTGACCTGCCGATCCGCACGGCCCAAGTAGTGGAGAATCCCGTCATCGTCGAGGAAGCCGCGGTCTCCCGTACGGTATAGACGGGCCTCGCCGTCTGCGGTCTGGACGGTCGTGAACCGCTTTTCGGTCTCCTCTGAGTTGGCGAGATATTCGATGGCCAGGCCTGCGCCGCCGATCCAGATCTCACCTGGCTCATCGGGGGCCGCCGGCACCTCGTCCCGCAGCACGAGAACCTGCGTGCGTGGCACCGGCCGTCCCAACGGAACACCATCGCTACTCCTGGTGTCAGCCAGCATTACCGTGTGTGTAGTTGCGAAGACGCAGCTCTCCACAGGTCCGTAGCCGTTGAGCAAAGTGATCGCGGGATGTGTGGTGAGGAATCGACAAACGTGAGCAGGCGAGAGACGTTCCCCACCGATGATCAGTCGTGACAGCCCCCGGAAGCAGTCGAGCTGCTCATCCACGAACAGGTTGAAGAGCGAGACGGTAAGCCAGGTCGTGTTCACCCCACGGTCGCGGATCATCCTGGACAGTGTTTCCGGGAGGAAGTATTCGCCGTCCGTGAGTACCGCCGTGCCTCCGCTGACCAACGGCCCCCATAGCTCTAGTGAGAAGGCGTCCCATGCCATCGCGGCAGCGACTGAGGTGACGCAGCCTGGCCCGAAGTCGGCAAAGCTCCCGGCAGTGAACAGTCTGGTGGTGGCACGGTGGGGAGATACCACGCCTTTCGGGTTTCCGGTGGTACCGGAGGTGAAGAAAACCGTCGAAGGCGCTTCTCCGCCGGTCACTGCGCCTTCCACAATCCGGCCGCTCTGGATCGCCACGGACACAGGTTGGGCATGCGTCACGACAACCGACGATCCGAGCTGGTGGACGAGCTCGGTCCGGCGTTCCTCCGGCCACCTCGGGTCCAGGACGGAATAAGCAGCACCAAGCTTCAGCAGGGCTAGCAGCGTCGCCACCAGCTCCGGTGAACGCGGGAGGAGAACCGGCACGAGGTCGCCTGGGCGGACACCGAGCGCCGCCAGCTCGGCAGCGTAGTCGTCCGCTGCCCGGGACAGCTCGGCGTACGTCAGAACTGTCTGGCCTTGGATCAGTGCCCTCTCGGCTGGCCTGTTTCGAGCTTGCTTGGCGAACGCCCCGTGGATGGTCTCGTCCTGCGTCAACATGGCTCGACCCGTATCTTGAGGCTTTCCAGCATGTTCACCCCGTTGTGCGAGCGGGTGACTGGCGGGGCCGCGAGACGGACAGAGGTCCAACGCGCCGCCAAAGCTGCGAGGACCACCTCGGTCTCCAGTCGGGCAAGGCCAGCACCGAGGCAGTAATGCGGCCCCTGCCCGAAGGTCAGTTGCCGCGGAATGCTCCGCCCAGGGGACAGGACATCGGGCTCGGCGAACAAGGACTCATCCCGGTTGGCCGCGCCGAGCATTAGGAGCACCAAGTCGCCAGCCTCGATGCGCTGTCCCCCCACCGTGACCGAGTGTGCGGCGATCCGGGCGACCTGCTGGACGGAGGTGTCGAATCTGAGTAATTCCTCCACCGTTGACGACGTGGCCTGATGGTTCAGGGAGCGCCATTTTCCCGAGTGGATCAGTGCTCGCACTGCTTTGCCGATGAATGTGGATGTGGTCTCGTATCCCGCGTATACCAGCAGGCTCGCGGTGGCCGGAACATCGGCCTGGTCAATCAGCCCGTCGCGAACGGCGTGCTGGAGAACTCGGAGGCCGCTGGTCTCCCGGGCTTCTCCACAGTCGAGCGCTTCCTCGATCACGTCCTCGATCTCCCGCAGAGCCCGATCTCCCCTCCTGACGACCTCAGGCTGGTAGTCGGCGATGAGCAGGGCTGCAATGTCCTGCGCCCATCCGTGCAACTGTGGAGCCACCGACTCTGAGAGGCCCAGGACGTGGCAGATGACCCGACTGGACAACGGAATGGCGAGGTCGGCCATCACGTCGAGGACGTCGTCCGTATCGTGAGCGGCGAGCAGTTCGGCCACCACACCCTCGACATAGGGGCGCACCTGAGAGATCCGCTCTGTCGTGAACACGGGAGCCATCAGTTTCCGAAGCGTTGCGTGGCCTCCACCGTCCTTGAACATGAACCATCGCCGCACGGTGTCCGACGTGCGCGACCTGCTCTCGCGGTCGCATGATCCGGACGAATGGAGTTCCGTCGTCCCCTGAGCTGGCCAGGCTGACGAAAGCGCGGGGCTCATCAGAAGACGTGACACATCTGCGAAACCCGTTACTACCCAAACGCCGAGCAGCTCGTCCTTGCGCACCGGAGCATCGGTCCGCCAAACCAAATAGTCCGCGCAGGGATCAGGCCGGATGGCTGCATTGTGCGCGTACGGGCACCGCGTCGGCGCGGTTTTCGTCAGTTTCATGCCACACCGACGCCCAGGACCTCGGACAGCTCCGCCGCCACGGTCCGGGAACGGAAGAGTTCGGTGGACGAACCCCCGACGCAATGAACCACCGAGCCGCGGCCTGCCTCCCACGTGCCGGAGTCGCTGAGGAAGACATGATCCGGGCACGGCATACCGAGGGGAGCTGAGACGGTGGACAGGACGAAGCTCAGCCAGGCGCGCTGCCCGGTGATCAGCTCCTCGGCGATGGTGCGGTCAAGATCGGGTGCGTTGCGCTCGATAAGCCCGGCAAGAAACGAACCCGCCCGCCGTAGTGCCTCGTTGGTGGACAAATCCGTAAGGTCAGGGAGAGCCTCGGTCGATGCCATGCCGCCTGTGGAGTACACCAGGTCCCGGAACAGGCTCTGCGGCGCCTGGCGACCCGGATACTCCGGGTCGAACAGGATCAGGGGGACTTTGGAGTCGCCCAAGGCAGCGACGATCCCCTGGGCCAGTGAGGCGGCCGAGCAGTAGGCGAGCACGGCCAAGGGGATCCCTGCCGTGTGCTTAATACGAGCGGCCCAGAACTCCACCTGTTCGGCGAACTCGAAGACTTTACCCTCTGTGCCTGGCAAGGCGAGCGGATCGACAACCAGCTGGCTCTCCGAGAGCTCTACCGGAACCAGTCCAGCAAAGCTCCTCGGGGGCACTTCGTTGGTGAATTCCATGACGACCAGGGACCGCCCCGAAGCCCTGGTGCCGGGTTGTAAGGTCATCGGGAGACTCCAAGCTGCCTGCATATCTTCTCTACCACGGTCTCTTCTGCGGTCTGCACGAAGAAGTGCCCGCCGGCCACCAGCTCGATGGCGAACGGACCTGTCGTGTAATCGCGCCACGGTTCCATGCCCGCCCGGTTGGCCGTCGTATCGTCTTCCCCATACAGGGCAAGGACCGGGCACTCCAGCCGACCGTCGCCGACAAAGCGATAGTGGTCGTAAATCGTGTAGTCCGCGCGGAGAGTCGGCGCGTACAGCTCCATGAGCTCGTCGTTCTCCAGCAGCTCAGTTGGCGTAGCTCCCTGTAGGCGCAGACGCTCCCTCAGTTCGTCGAACGGAAGGTCGTGCGTCTGTTCTTCAGGAGTGGCGAGGTGGGGTGCCGGTGACGCGGAGACGATGAGATGTCGCGGCTGCGACAAACCCTGCGACTGCCGGAACCTGATCAGTTCGTTGGCGACCAGAGCACCGAAGCAGTGACCGAAGATTGCGAATTCCCCATCGCGATCCCCCAGTATGCGAGAGAGATCCTGCAGCAGATCGGGGAGGTTGTTGATTGCTCGTTCCGCACCACGCGAACCGCGCCCTGGCAGCTCAAGTGGCACCAAATTCATCGGCCCCGGAAGCAGGTTGCGCCAAGCGTCAAACATCCGCGCCGAACAGCCCGCATACGGAAGACAATACAGGTCAATCTGCCCGGATGTCGGCCTGGATGGGGATGGCGCCAACTCTGAGATGGTCTTCAGCAGCCCCTCGACGCTGGGGGCTAGATGAATTCCTCTCAGCGGGATCTTGACACCCAGAGCCTCAGTGAGCTCACGCTGAATCTGGACGAGCAGAACAGAATTTCCCCCCGCATCAAAGAAGTTCTCTTGGTCGTCGGTTGGATACTCCTCGAGCGTCCGATACCACGCCCGAGCGATGAGGGACCTCACTGCCCCTACGGCACCCTCCTCGGTCATCTACTCCCCCCGTCGACTCTGGCTCGCTGCAACCGAGTTACGGACGGACACTGGCCAACCGGACGGGTGGAGGCCGTGCTGGCACACGAAGGCATACGCAAAGCGTTCGAGACCAAAGGCAACGCAGCCGGTATGGGCGATCTCACCGTCCGGCGTTCTGATGGAGAATGCCTCCCCCAATGCGCTGCCGTGCGCGTTAAAAGACACGGCAGCCACGGAGCGGCCACCGGCGACCGGCAGAATCAACTCGTATTTCAGCTGCATGAGACGCTGAGTCCAGATCTTCTCAGCCGTTCTGGCATTGCAGAAGAACGGGTCACTGGCAGTCTCCGCATGACCTGCGAGACCAAGCTCCTCGACGATGGCGAAGACCTCACGCATAAATGAGCTTCTGGCATCTGTGACGTGGTCGTCACTTCCGATGAACACCACCTCGCGCATGGTGAACTCCCACAGGCGTTCCAGCGACCGATGATACCGGGATTCATGCCGGAAGCAGCGACCACGCGCCGTTACCGACACCAGATCGGCGTCAAGGCATTTCCCGGCGCGCTGCTCGTAGACGTGATAGCAGACGGCCGGGGACAGCGTGTAGCCCAAGTGCGTACTGTGGTCGGCCACGGCACGGGAAACTGTCGCACCCGCGTCCTCGGCCGCGGTGGGGCCGCTCACCTGCTCCACGAAATCTTTGTAGGAATCCAATTCGCCGTGCAGTCGGCCGGCGAACACCAGGAACTGCGGGAAGGATGCGAGATAACCGCTACGGGCGAGTACCTCTGTGGGAATGAGACTGGGATACTGCTGTTCCAGCGCACCGAACGAGCGCTGCGCGGCAGCCTGGAAGAGACTGTCCAGATGAGAGGTGAGGGCTATGAAGGGCTCACCGAATCCGAACTGGCCTTCGCCTGATTGGGTCGCCATGCCCTGCTCGAGCATGCTGTCGAAGGTGTCGTCACGTATCGTCGCCGGGTAGCCGGAGCGCCATATCGGCTGGGCCATCACGGAACGCTGCGGCACGATCTCATCGGAGACAAGCCTGTCCAGCATGTGCTGCATCTTTGCTGCGTCCAACGGAACGCGCGTGGCGACCCGCACCGCACTGACAGCCTTGGCCTCGCCATCCATCTGCTCGACCAGCTCGAAGCTCTCGATATCCTCGGATACGAAGAATATGCGTTTGGATAGCTCTCCAGCGAGCTGCAAAGGAACAGTCTGGCTCAGCGGAATCGTGTACGCATACATACTCATTGTCTCCCGCGTCAGAGCAGAGTGACCTTCGGATCCAGCAACGCGAGAGCACCCGTGGCTGGCCACATACGGTCGTTGGAATGGTTGAGCCGGGCAGATCGAAGATCCCGGAAGTGACGCTCGAACTTGATGGGCGCGAGTCGACTGTAGCCACCGTTCATTCCGGCGAGCTGGACCATGCTGTCCGCCGCTTTGAACGTCAGCTCGGACGCCGCGAGTTTCAGCGTGTTCACGCGGAGGCGGGTGCGAATGTCGGACCAGGGCTGCGCCGCCGAGCGAGCAGCCGCGAGTTCGTCGCAAAGGCGCGTGAGGTAGGAGCTCACGAGGTCGAGGTCCACCCTGATCCGGGCCAGCCTCTCCCTCACGAGTTCCGAGTGGATGTCAGGGCCGCCGCGCCGCGTCGGGGAGCGAAGCCACCGCAGCAGATCGGAGAAGGCACCGCGGGCGCCCCCTAGCCAGCAGGCAGACCAACCCACATGAGCAAGTGGCACCATGCTCTCCCTGGCGATTTCCTCGAACCGCCCGGGCTCACCCACCACCTGGTCGGTTGGCACCGAGCCCGAGATCGTCATGCCCACACTCTCGGTTCCGCGCATACCCAGCGGATCCCAGTCTCCGTGCTCGCTGATGCACAACTGCTCACGCTCGGCGTACACGAGACTAACCTCGTGCGGCTGTGCTTCAGGCCTGGAGCGAAGTGTGATCAGAAAGGCGTCGGCGTGCCTTCCTCCAGTAACCACCGGCGCGCTTCGCTCGAAGCAGGCCTGGCCTTCGCGTGATGTGACCGGCGCCTCGGCCGTGAAGAGGTCGGCTCCCTTGCTCGCCTCTGTCGTAACTGAGGCAAGATAGATCTTGCCGTCAGCGATAGCAGGTAGTACCGCCTGCCGCAGCTTGCCCCCGCCGAAGCGGGACAGCCCGTCCACCTGAAATGCGTGCATCGTCCAGATAGCGGCAGTCGACATACACGCCGCCGCGAGCTGGCTGGCTATGTGCACGTAGATGTGAAGGTCATCGCCCAGCCCTCCATATTCGCGGGGTACGAACATCCCCATCAGTCCGGAGGCCCGCAGTGCAACCATGCTCTCAGCTGGGAACACGGCTTCTCGGTCTACGTGTTCCGAGTGTTCGCGCGCTGTCGCGAGAACGGGAGCCAACTCCGACTCGCATTCCGTAATGTTCATCGTTCTGCCGCGCCTAGGTTGATCCGCTGTGCTGCGAGGGCCCACAGGCTGCGCGGCGTAGAAGGGTCCTGGTAGTCCAACTCGTCGTCCAACAGCGGGCTGCCGTGGGCGGCTTTCAGATGAAGGGGAAATTCCACCTTCTTCAGGGAGTCCAGGCCGAGACTCATAAGTTCCTGGTCGGGGGCGATCGACGCTGGACTGGGGAGTCCGGGCAGAATCTGGCGCAGGACCTCGCCAAACGCTCCATCCCAGTGTTGTCGCCCCGCATTGTCGACTGCCATGCCAGTTCTCCTCCTGCTCTCTCAGGCGGTGCCCTGGACCGCCGGCTGTGGGCTAAATTGCGCGCAGAACCGTTCGCACCTATCCAATGCATAGTTGATGGAGCATCAGCGAGAGTTTCGAACCGCTTGAGAATATGGCCCAGCCAACTTGGCGCACATGAACACCAAATAGAATTTTCGCGCAAGGTAGCGTCGGCAGTTCGCCGTCAGTCGATCAACGCTCGAGCCTCAGATCCGTAAGGAGGCTCGCCAGTGGGGGTTAGTACAAGTGGAGACGCGGCCATGAGTCGCGAGCGCATATCGCCCTGCCACGAGAGATAACTGCCTTCAGCGGCGCCAGCGCTGTTGAGCCATGCCGGGTCAAGGTAGGAATCCAGTCCCAGTTCTTCGGTGATACCACTGCCGTACAGCATGTCGACATGGTGGCAGATCCATGCAATGGCCGGGCTGAGTCCGTGTTTACGCATAAGCGAGCATATCTCGTCCGCACGGTTCCGCCCAGAGCGTTCCCAGAACTTTTGGATGTCTGCAAACTGACTGAGTCGCAACACCCCCTCCTCGATAGTACGCTGGAACCAGCATTCACGGAAAAGGTGTAGTGCCAGAAATAGGAAGCCGTACGCAGTGCCCAGTGTGGGCAGCTTCTTTCGCGGAGCATCGGGATCGACCGGAACATGCTCCAGATCTGCCATAACCTCGTCCATGGGCAGCTGCCAGCGGCTGCCAAACCAGGTAAGGCTGAAGGCTACGTCGACCTTGAGGTACGGTATACCTGAGCCCACGTCGATGCGAAAGAAATGTGGCAGGTGGTCAGGATAGAGACGGTACGTAAGCCGCTTTTCTCGGGGAAGATCTACAAGTCGCTCTTCACTGAGATCATATGTCTTGGCGTCCTCATACCCGAGATCAAGTAGTACGTGCTGCACATCGGCCCTCTGTCCGGGCAGGACCATGAGATCAATGTCAGAGAAGAACCGGACTCCGCGGGAGTCGTAGAGAGCTGCCTGACAGACTATGCCCTTGTTGAAAGCAACTTTCAGGCCTCTGTCACTCAACGCCTGCGCGATGTGCTGAGCCTCACTCAGTAAGACGCCAATTTTATGGCGGTTCCATTCCAACGTGTGCTGCAGGAGGTGCTGAGTGCCGACCGGCATTACGTTCATGAGGTTGGCACGGCGCAAGAAGTCGGCGAGAGCAGGCACCAGACGGTGGCGCGCCGCGAGAGCGAGCAGGATATCGGGGTCGATTGAACACGTCGCCATGCGAGACGCCTCGTCGAATTTTTCACTGCCGGGGTCAGCGACGGAAATGGCTTCCAGTAGGCGCCACGCCTCTGCCCTGGCACTGTGGGCCAAAGCGATAGTGTCGGTGGACATCGGGTGCTGCTCCTTCCACTCGCGGCCAGAGATGAGGATCTCCAGCGGCCGAAGGCGACTCGGGAAACTAGGTGGCGATGGCCGGCGTACTTCGGATGGCCAAACCCTCCCGTCCGTTCCGTGTTGGCAGAAGAACGAGAAGGTCAGTCACTCACGAACGAAGCCGACACAAGCAGTATGTACGGTGTTGCCATCACGAGAGGTGATGTCGAGTGATTGCGCCGGGAACGTCGAATGAGCGGACAGATATCGTGCGGCCCTCCTCCGCAAAAAATGCAGTTCATCCTTGGGGGCCGTGGTCGTTGTGCCGATCCATACAGCGTGATCAGATCGCTGGCAATCACGAGTTCACACTGAGTCACTACCTCAAGTGTGCAAATTCAGGATCAGTGCCTCTGCATAGCTACAGCATTTTCACTCTGAATCATTTCACAGAAAAATCCTCGCCGACCATCTGCAGAATTTTCGAATTCGAATGATATTCATCCCAGGGACTTGCCAAAATGATATTTGAAACACCGCAGTCAATGTACCGTGCGAGATAGCTTGCAACCTCTTCGTAGGAGCCCACCAAGAATGGGGAATGTGATCCACCTGCCAGGATCGCACCAAGCCAAAAGACATCATCATGAGTCTCCTGGTCCGCCAGGTCGGCTAGTTCTCTCCGCCATACCGAGTCAGATGCCCGGCCATTCAACTTGACACCGATCTGCGCCGCACGACTAGAGGGAAAATAAAGTCGCGCAGCAGCCCTGGCTTCCGCCCGTGTATCTCGCGCAATCAAACCGATCCTGACGCCCATCTCGGCTTTTCCTTCGAGTGGCCCGGCAAAATCGCTGGAAAAATGACCAATCGGTTGCGGGTTTGTGACCGCGACCGCATTGTGCCGAATACTTAGGTCCTTGGCTGCGTCCGACGATCCAGCGATGAAAATCTTTGGGCTGAACGCAGCTTCCATTTCTGCAGCAAAGTAGCTAAGCTGATTGTAATCATATGTCTCTCCAGAATAGTCTAGCGGTGTTTCATTTGCGAGCAACCGTCCCAAAATTTCGAGATATTCATCCATGCGCTTAAATCTTGTATCGTGGTCCAAGGTATCCTGGACTTGATGCAACTCGCCTGGCGTTGAACCAATTACCATGTTCAGTGCAACACGGCGTCGATAAACATATCCGATAGTTGCCACCATTTTGGCCACTGCAAGTGGCGAAGAGTAATACGGCTGCACCGCTATCATAGGGACAAACTTGCTCGAATTTTGAATTACTATAGATGAGATCAGCCATGGGTCCGGCACTCGATGATTAAATTGGACGAGTGACCCGGAAAAACCGAGCCGTTCACAAATCGCGACAAGATTCAAATACTTCTTAACGTAGTCGTCAGTGGGGAACTCCCCCTCAATCGAGGCGTAAACTTCAATCGCCCTATTCATTCCACTGTCTACCTTCCTCGCTGATTCGTCACTCACGACATTGACCGCCAATGCAAGGCTCCGCCCGATCAGGCTGGTCGCCATAGCGCCGGCCTACCTAACGCCAGTCGATGCACTCGTCCGGCTTGGGCCGGCACCGTCCGCGCTTAAGCCCACACCGTCATAGATCTCCTCGCTGACCGTGCCCCAGGCTTGAGTCAGGCAGCCCTTCGCGAGGCTCATACCCCGTGTGTGCTGATCGACGGCAGCTCGCCGAGTGCGACCGGGTCTGCGATGGCCGCGCCAACCACTCCGGCAGCGTCTCCGCTACGGAGCGAACGAGACGCCAATAGCTGTTCGCTGTGAGACTCCCCAATCGCCTCACGAATAGGTTTCAGCGCTATCGAGTACTGGATAAGTTGATTCACCATCGATTCAAGCCGATTCTGCAAATCTTCTGAAAAGGACCGGATTTCCCTCCCCTCGACGACATAGTCACTATTGCGAGACACCGCTTGATATGGAATGGCCACACCATGCAACCCCCGTATCACGATACGCAGGTGATCGACCGGCTGCACGCTCCCAGTGCGGCCACTATTTCCACAGAGAGCCACCGGTTTATGTGCAAAGTGCTGAATTCCCAAATGGTCCAGAAAGCACTTGAGGACACCAGAGTAGGAATTATGGTAGATAGGTGTTGCCAGTACAAATGCGTCTGCCGCTTGAGCCTTCGTGACTATCTTGCGGATGACTGGATCTGGATGTTCCCGATGAAGCTGACGATCGGAGCTCGCATCCGGTATGGGTAGGCAAAGCTCGCTCAGATCGATAAATTCTGCTGAAATATTCAGTTGGTTCAGCATCTCAACCACTCGAGAGGTCATTGCGGCCGTCCGTGAAGGGCGTCCGAGGCTGCCTTGCACGCACAAGATTTCCATGCTATTCCAGTTTCGGATAGTCGCCTACATGGCCCCAAACCTCACTTGCATTCGCAGTGACGGGTCTGGCCTTCACTTAAATCTAAAGCCTAGGTGTTTGCCCGCCCCTCGGAAGAACCTGTTGCCGCGGATAGTGCAACCCTTTTTTTAGAGAGAACAGTGAGATTTTCCCTCTAGAAGGAGCACCTTGCAGGTAGCGCAATTCTAACTAGTCGTAGCGCTCCACCTCTAGCCGTCGGCGGCCGGCCCATTATTTCGTTTCTACCGGATGGATTTTTTGAGGTGGCGATAGAGGTCTGCTGCGATATCTGAAGCACACGCGTCCGGCTCCGAAATGATTGTCCATTTGTCCTCTCTTGCAAAATTGATCAAATTCTCTCGAACTTCCGACTGGTACTCCACGAATGCCTCCATAGGGCTCGTCGTCCCAATGTTCTTAGGACCTAGTTCACCAGCATTGAACGTCCCTAGCCTCGTTGCAGCAACCTTGGGGGGTACATCAAGGAGAAACTTATGATCAGCATCACTTACTTGGTCAAAGTGCTTCAGCACCTCATGCATACTATGCGCCCCATTGCTCGCCATACGCGCGGCAAATTTATAAAACCAACCATCAGCGACTACCGCATCGCCTGCGCGCAAGGCTGGAATCACCACATGGTGATCGATAATCGCATAGTAGCTACCGCGAAGTAGAATCCAGTGAAGGTCAGGCAACTCGTTGTACGGTGATTCGAGACCCTGGAGTTGAATTTTTCTCAAATTTTGGAGTTGCGCATTCGCGTACGGCCGCCGCGTTTGGGTGGAATTATGTTTTACGAAAATTGCAGAATGGCCCTCTTGTTGTAAGATATCTACAAGGGCAGCAGCTGTGGATGTTTTACCTGATCCGTCAATTCCAGAAATGCAGATAAACATTGAAATGCCCTTACGTGTTTTGCAGCCTTTAAGGCAAGGGGTTACGATTCGGTCATTCGCGAAGGTGCGAGTTCTCGGCCGTGGATCGTGGGCGACGCCTTTTTGGCGGTGATCGCAGTAGTCATGCTTGGACCACTTTAGAGAAGGCTTCCCAGAGGGAGGCCGGCGTAGTGAATATTCGGAAATCCAAGAGTTCGTCGGATATTTCTATCTCGTACTCGTGCTCCAGCTGCAACAGGAGCTGTACGAGTGTCAGCGAACTTGCACCAAGCGATTTAAGCTGCAGATCTGGCGCCAGTTCTATTTCAGAGCCGATGGCCGGGATGACATCCCTGAGTACTCGTTCGAAACGATCGTCCCATAGGCGCTCCACAATGGATACCTTTCCCTATTGACAGCTGACCCTGGCTGCTCTTGAACCGTCGTTGGCACTTGGAGGCTTTTCTTTCGAGCTAAAATGCCAGCAACGTTTTGAAGATTTTTCCGAACCCATCGCTTCCGGAACACGGCCTCCCCGCCCTGCCCGTAGTCAGTTCCCGACTACGGGCAGGCAATCCGACTTAGTTCCTTGGTGATCTTCGAAAGTTCTCCGACCGTCAACGCAGAACTATGTCGTTCGAGGGTGGGTTCCCCTTCGGCTACCACTGTGTTCTCCTCGGTCTCGGGAGGGCCGGTCAACACTAGTGACGCTGTCATCGGAGAATTGGCCTTGATCGTGTGGAAGGCTCCTGGGCGCAGTAGATACGAGAACCCATCGAGCATGACGAACTGTGCGGTGAGCACAGGAGTGGCGTATCCCGTGTGCTGCAGGGTGTAGCTTTTCCCATGATGCTGACTGGAATATTGGTAGCGCCCAAAGGTTCCTCCGTCTTCTATCCGATAGAGGCACTGCTCCAACTCGCCACACAGAATGGCGGATCTGAACGACCATCTATGCGAATGAACATGCCCCTCATCACCGGCTTCGGCGTCCATCCAGACATGAAGACGCAGCGCACTGCCGTCTGGGAAGTTATTCAGCACGATCTTTGCGAATCCGTTGGTGTGCAGGTAGCTACGCTCGCACAGTTCATGGAGTTCAGAGTTCGACATGGAGCTGATACGCCGCAATACCCGATCTGAATCCGGCAACGGTTTGAGGTGAATGGGCGTTTCAAGCGTTCCGGTTGTCACGGCTCGGTTTCGCATACCGCTCACTTCGCCCCCTTCTAGGTTTCGAGAGAATTAAGCTTGATTGATCGAAAATCAGCTTGGCACGAGGGCATTCGATGCACATATGAAGCACGTATGAGGTACGTATCCTCAGGGAAAGCGGGGGACGCGCTGATCGTTATAGCGGTTACGATCAGGACGATGTGAAGCCGGTGAATCCATTGGCGTGCAGCAAGGGGGTACGCGGGTGGGGGGTGTTGACCAACGGTTCCGCGTGCTCGTGGCCGCTACCGCTGTGTCCGCTTACGGCAATTATCTGAACCTGATCACACTGAGCCTGTTCTCGTACGAAGTCACCGGCACTGCGTTCGGTGTCGGTGCGGTGATGGCGACACGTATGGCCTCCGGTTTCCTCGCCGGGCTTGCCGCCGGGGCGCTGTCCGCGAAAGTCACCCGCCGGACCATGATGATCTGCGTGGATGTCGCTCAGGGCAGCATCATGGGCGTGCTGGCGCTTTGCGCCTCGCACACACCGCTGTTCCTTCTCCTCGGAGCGGTCGTGGTCCTGGGCGCGGGCAACACGCTCTTCACCGTGGCCCTGCGCAGTGCGGTTCCGCTCATGGTTGGCCAGGAAGCCCGTTCTCTCGCGAACGGGCTGCTGGTCACGGCGCGGTCTTTGGCGACCGTGCTCGGCTTCGCCTCGGCGGCTCCGGTCGTCGGGTTCGGCGGCTACGCACTCGCGTTCGCCATGAACGGTATGAGTTTCGCGGTGTCTGCCGCAGCTCTGCTGGTGCTGCGACCGCGCACGGACAGTGAGGCGGACGGCGCATCGGCAGGGTCGGACAGCCGAGGAAGCGCCGGATCCCTCTCCCTCGTGCGGCGCGGTATGGCGGGCCTCCCCGTCCTCTTGCTCGGCATGATCGTGCTGAGGGGCGTCGACGCCCTGGCGTCCTCCTCGCACAATGTCGCCCTGCCCCTCGTCGCACACGCCTCCGCCCCGTCCGAGCCGGCGGTGTTCATGACGCAGTTCTGGGCCGTGTGGGCGGTGGGAACCGTGCTGGCCCACCAGATGCTCAAACTCAGGCAGAGCGAGGCGGTGAGGGGTGAGCGTGCATTCGCGGTCGGCACCTGCGCGATGTCGCTCTCCTTCGTAGCAGCGTTCACCGAATCGCCCACTTGGGCACTGATGGCGGCAGCCGTGTCAGCGGGCTTTGCGGACGGTTGTACCGAGATCATCTACACCTCGCGCCTGCAAGCCGCCCCGGACCGGCAGCGCGGTCTCTTGTTCGGGCTGTCAGCCACGGCGGAGCAGTTCGGGTTCGCGCTGGGCACGGTGACTGCCGCGGCGGCTCTCGAGGTACTGACCGCCTTGGCCGTCGTGGGCATCTTCCACGGTACGGCGGTGTGCGGAGCCCTGGGCCTTCTGCTGGTCTCCGCACACCGCCGCAGCACCGGGCCGGCCAAATCGTCCACAAATGCACTAGAGAGTCAGGGAGAGGACTGTCCAATCGTGACGTCAAGCTGCTCCGGCAATGAGAGGTGAACTATGGGTGCACGCTCCTTCACGGATCATCGCCCACAGAACGTTGAGCGTGCGGCGGGCACGAGCCAGCAGAGCCTGATTGTGGCCCTTCCTCTCGCTGCGCTTGCGCTCGTAATACGCCTTGGAGGCGGGGCAGGTCGTAAGGCTGACCATCGCCGGGAGGTACTTCAACCAGAGCAAGTCGCAACGACATCGCTTGGGTCTGCGCAGGTTGCCGCTGACGCGTCCGGAGTCGCGGGGCCTGAGGGCCAGGCCCGCGAAACCGGCCATCCGGTCGGCGCAGTCGAAGGCGTCCATGTCACCGCCAGTCGCGGCGATGAACTCGGCACCGATCTCGGGGCCCATGCCGGGAAGGCTGCGGATCATCTCCACCAGACCGTCCTGGGACTTCGCCTGGCCCATGACAGCGCCCGCCTGGACCGTGCAGGCTGCGGCCTCGGCGTCAATGGCGTCGTTCTTGCCGCCGGCTGGGCGCCGGGTCTGGCGGGACGGCCGGATGACCTCCACCACGTCCATCCTCTGTCTGCGCAAGCAGCGGGTCAGCCCGGCGCCGTAAGCACCCGTGCCCTCCGCCCCGAACCGATAAGGAATGGCGAATGTACGTACCCATCCCAAAAGGGCGCGGCGCCCGTGCGCGGCGGTCGCAACACTGATCACGTCCAGCTTTCGGCCGAACTGGTCCAGTGCAGCAGCGACGTGCACGTCAACGTACGTGTCGATCCCTACCGTGACGAGTACCTCGTCCACCCTCGTAACCCCGGCCTTGCTCACCGTCGCTCCTCGCACCGCGCCGACGGCCCAGCGGTGCTGGCCGAAGCAGCGCGGCCAAGACTGCGATGGGATGCCTCAAGCCCCGATCAGCGCACAGCGCACCCGACCGGCACCGCGAAGCGGTGTACTCTGGCTGGCTTCGACGTCGGCGATCGGGCCCCACCGAATTGGCCATCGCTGGCGCCGACGGGTGTTCGATGACGGTCCGCGGTGGCCCCACCTCGTGGGCCGTATCTGCAGGCGAGCGGTAGTGGGGCCACTTCGGGACGTTACGCGCCGCTTGCCGTCCAGGTGGGGCCAGGTGGCCAATATCGAGGGGCCGCTGACAGACGTCACAGCCACTTCGGCTGGCCAACGCGTCGCTAACAAGGCGCGGAGCCGATCTGTCTTTGGGTCCGAGCAGCCGGAGTACACCGCGGACTCGATGATGCTCTCAGTCAGTCTTGCCCCCGCAGCGGTAGGTGACCGAAGCCCGGTGAACCGCCAGGCCGGTGAGGTAGGCCATCAGCTGACCACGACCGAGGAGCAGGCCGCTCAGCACGGCGGCGGCGCCGTGGTTGATGTCGACGGCCCACAGCACGTCGGTGGATATCACCAGGACGTCGCCGATGAGCTGAAGCAGCGCGGTCTCGTCGTTCAGAACAGGGCGGGACAGCAGCCGTTCGCCGTCCGCGTTGATCACCACTCAGTGGTGAAGTTCCTTACCAATGTCCTCCCCGGCCCGGCTCTCGGGCGGGGGCACCTCCGCAAGCTCGCCGTCTCACCTTCTACCCGCAGGCGACTTCGCCGACGTTGTCCTACAACAGCGATCGAGTCGCGTCTCCCAAGCGGCGGTCGGGTCATCGCGGGGCTCCGGTCGGCCAAGTCCTTTGAGCCGTCGAACCAGCGCCCGCATGACAGCCATCCCCAGAGCCCCTGAGCCTTCCGATCTTACGAATGACCAGATCAGACTCATGTCTTGAAAGGTAGGACACATGGACCGCCTACGGGGAAAAGCTCTGTGCCGGGGCCCTGAGCCGGATCGCAGTGAGGACGATGCGCGCGACGCAGTGCAAGCACTGCTACGGGCCGCGGACTCCGCTTCCGGCGGGGCTGTTGTCACCATCGCCGCTGACGGTTCGGCGACCTCGCAGTCGTACGCCGAACTGCTGGACAGCGCCAGGCGGTTGCTCACAGGGCTGCGGGAGCACGGGCTGCGCGCCGGCGACGCGGTGGTGCTGTGCGGGCTGCCGCTGGCCGAGTTCTTTCCCGTCTTCTGGGCCTGTGTGCTCGGCGGCGCCCTTCCCGTGGCCATCGCGGAGAACCCCGCGCCGGGCTCACCAGGCGTCGAGCGCCTGTTACACGCCGCCCAATTACTGGACCGACCGCTGGTGTTCAGTGACGCCATCGGAGCGACGGCGCTCGCGGTGGCCGCCCCCGAGCTGCGGGTCGTGGTCGCGCAGGACTGTCTGAGCGCGCCGCCCGCGGACGACCACATCCAAGCCAATGAGTCTGACACTGCCCTGTTGATGCTGTCCTCTGGCAGCACGGGCGTGCCCAAGGCAGCACGGCTGACGCACGCCGGTCTGGCGGACTTCGCTGCGAGTACCCGGCGGATCCTGGACGTTCGCCCGGACGACACCATGGTGAACTGGCTACCGGTCGACCACAGCGGCGCGTTCCTGCTGTACCACCTGCTCGCGGTTTTCGTGGGCTGCACCAATGTCCACGCGCCGACCGAGCTGGTCCTGTCCGAGCCCCGGCGTTGGCTCGACCTTCTCCACGAGCACCGGGCGCAGCACAGCTGGGCGCCGACCTTCGCCTACCAGCTCGTCGCGGACGCGCTTGCGGAGGGGGCAGCGGGCGGCTGGGATCTTGGCGGTGTCAAATCTCTGCTCTGCGGGGGCGAGCAGATCGTGCTGCCGGTGCTACGTCGTTTTCTCGACGCGACGGCCGCGTACGGGATCCGGGAGGGACACATCGTTCCGGTGTGGGGCATGGCAGAGACGGTCACGGCTGTCACCTATGGGCGGCTCGACCGGCCAGGAACCGTGCACCGCCTCCTGAAAGGCAGCCTGCGCGGCGACCTGATACGGGCCGACGAGCAGACACCCGAGCATGACTGCGTCACCTTCGTCGCGGCGGGCTCGCCGGCGCACGGGGTCACCCTTCGCATCGTGGACGACCGCGGCGATCCGGCGCCCGACGGCCGGATCGGCCGGCTTCAAGTGCACTCGCCCACCCGCCTGACCCCGGGCTACGCCAACAACCCATTGGCGGACGCGGCGGTCTTCCCCGGCGGACGTGACTGGCTCGACACCGGCGATCTGGCCTTTCTCGACGAGGGCCAGGTCGTGATCACCGGCCGCCGCAAAGATCTGATCATCATCAACGGGCACAACGTCTACTGCCACGAGATCGAGGAGGCCGCCGCCGCCGTCGCCGGCATCAGGCCGGGGGAGGTCGCCGCCTGCGGCATTCCGCACCCGGACAGCGGAACGGAGGAGCTGGCCGTGTTCTTCGTGAGCCGCGGTGCCCACGACGACGCGCGCATCACACGGGAAGTGAAGGCGGCGCTGTTCTCCCGGCTCCGCCTCACCGCCGCACATGTCCTGCCCATCCCGGACGGCGAGTTTCCGAGGACGCCCGCGGGAAAGGTGCGCCGTACCGAACTCAGGGACCGCCTGATCGGCGGCGAGCCGCAGAAGACCAACCCGTCGCGCGGCGCAGCGGACCCCGACGAGTTGACGCGGGCGGTGCAAGAGGAGATATCCGCCTTGCTGGGGCACCGGGCCGAGGTGCACGTGCCGTTCTACGAACAGGGTCTGACGTCCCTTCACCTCGTACGCCTGCGGGCGCGCCTTGAGTCGCGGTTCGCAATGCCGATCGCGCAGACCGCGTTCTTCGAACATCCCACGGCCGCCGCGCTCGCCGCGCACATGGCCGAAGCCGCCCGGGTGCCGACGGACCCCGCCCACGCCGGTGCCGAGTCCGCCGACGCCTCCGAAAACCTGGCCGCCCAGCGCGTCGCGGTCGTCGGACTCTCCGTGCGCTTCCCGGGCGCCGACACGGTGGAACGGTTCTGGGCCAACCTGCGGGACGGCGTGGACAGCATCAGCGTCTTCGAGGAAGAAGAGCTCGCGGCGGCGGGACTGTCCCCGGAGCAGCGTCGCGCACCCGACCTGGTGCCCGTCGCCGGAGTCCTCGACGGCGTCGACGAATTCGACGCGGACTTCTTCGGGATGAGCCCCAAGGAGACCGGGCTCACACACCCAGCGCACCGGCTGTTCCTGGAGTGCTGCCACGAGGCGCTCGAGGGCGGCGGGTATGCCGCGGCTGAACCGGGGACCAGCATCGGGGTGTTCGCGGGTTCGGGCATGAACCTCTACGACCACCAGCAACCCTCGGCGACCGGTGCCCGGTACGACGGGAGCGACGCAGCCACCGGCATACAGGCCGCCGTCGGGCAGCAGCCGGACTTCCTCGCCTCCCGAGTCGCCTACCGGCTCGGGCTCACCGGCCCCGCCATCGGCGTCCAGACGGCCTGCTCGACCTCGCTGGTCGCCGTGCACCTTGCGGTCCAGTCCCTGCTGAGCGGCGAGTCGGACCTGGCGCTGGCGGGCGCCGCCGCTGTGCACCTCCCCCAGGAGACGGGCTACCGCAGCCACCCTGGCTCCATCCTGTCACCCACCGGACGCTGCCGGGCCTTCGACGCGGCCGCCGACGGAACCGTCGGCGGCAACGGCGTTGCCGCCGTCCTGCTGAAGCGACTCGACCGCGCGCTGGCCGACGGTGACACCGTGTACGCGGTGATTCTGGGCTCTGCGGTCAACAACGATGGTGCGGAAAAGGTGGGCTTCAGTGCCCCCGGCGTCGCGGGTCAGGTCGAGGTCGTACGCCAAGCGCTGCGCAGGGCGGCCGTCCCCGCGGACACGATCTCGTACGTGGAAGCGCACGGGACCGGCACCACGCTCGGCGATCCGATCGAGCTCGAAGCACTGAGCCGGGCCCTTGGCGAAGGCACACGGAACACGGCCTTCTGCACCGTCGGATCAGTGAAGCCGAACATCGGACACCTCGACAGCTGTGCCGGAATGGCCGGGCTCATCAAGACGGTCCTCATGCTGCGGCACCGCACGCTGGTGCCGACGCTGCATCTGACCCGCCCCAACCCCGAACTTCCTCTGGAAAACGGCCCGTTGGTGCTGGGCAGCGAGCTACGGCCGTGGCCGTCGCCGCACGGTGCGCCACGGCGGGCCGGGGTCAGCGCCCTCGGGGTCGGCGGCACCAACGCCCATGTGGTGCTGGAGGAGCCCCCGTCGCCGACAGAGCCCCTGGCCGCTGACACAGACCTACCCGTACTTGTTCCGGTGTCGGCCCGCGACGCGCAGGCTCTTGGCGAACTGACCGACCGGCTCAGTGACCTGCTGCGACAGCGCCCGGAACTCGCGGCCAAGGACATTGCAGCCACCATGGCACTCGGCAGGCCACACCGCTCGGCACGGACCGCAGCCGTCGGCCGAACGCCCGAGGAACTCGCCCGCGCCCTGCAAGGGCAGCCGGTACCGCCCGGTCCGCCCGGTCCGGTCGCGTTCGCCTTCTCCGGACAGGGCAGCGCCCGCCTCGGCATGGCGAGCGGTCTCTACAGCGCGTATCCCGCGGCCCGGCGCACGCTCGACCGGTGCGAGGAGATCTATGCCGACGAGTTCGGCGGCACCCTGCTCCCGCTCCTGCTCGACGAGTCGGACCAGTCCACCGCCGAAAGCCATGTGTGGTCCACCGAGACGGCCCAGGCTGCCCTCTTCGCGCACCAGTCGTCTCTGGCCGAGGTGTGGGGCACCGCCGGTGTCCGACCCACGCTGCTGCTCGGGCACAGTGTCGGCGAGTACGCGGCTCTGCACGCGGGCGGCGCCCTGACCCTCGAGGACGGGCTGCGGCTCACCGCATGGCGCGGCAGGCTGATGCACACGATCTGTCCGCCCGGCGGCATGCTGGCGGTCCGCGTCGACACAACGGCTGCGCAGCGCATCGCACAGGCCACCGGAGCCGAACTGGCCGCAGTCAACGGGCCGCACGCCCAGGTGCTCTCCGGCTCCCCACAGGTCGTCGAGCAGACGATGCGCCTGCTGGATCAGGAAGGGCTGCAATGGCAGGCTCTCACCGTCGACCGGGCGTTCCACTCGGCCGCGGTGGAGCCGGCACTGCGCGAATTCCGTTTGCACGCAGAGCGCGTGATGTACGAGCCGCTGCGCGTCCCCTTGGTCACCACGGCTGACGGCGAGCTGCGTCCGACGGGATGGACCGTCGACGCGGACCACCTCTGCCGACAGGCGCGGCAGCCGGTCCGCTTCGATCTGACCATGGCCGCCGCAGCGGACCACGGGTGCGAGGACTTCGTGGAGATCGGTTCCAGGGACACTCTCGCCGGCCTCGGCAGGCACTGCCTCCCCGTGAGCCGCTGGGTGAGCGGGCAGGGCCGGGGCACGCGCGCCGACCAGGTGCGCGGGCTCCTGACGGCGCTGGGCTCGCTGTACCGCGCAGGCGCCGAACTGGACTGGCGCGCGATCACAGAAGACGCAGGCAGGGTGCCACTGCCGGGGCATCCCCAGCGGCGGCGCAAGGTGGCACCCCGAGCCGTCCTGCCGACGCAGGCTCCCGGGCGCCCTCAGCAACCACCGGCCACCCCCGCGGAGCCTGCCGCGCCAAGCGAACTACTCGACCTGGTACGGGAGCTGACGGCCGACAAACTCGGCAGCGAGGCGAGGGACGTCGCACCCGACAGCTCGTTCTTCGAACTGGGCGCGGACTCCCTCTCCCTGATGGGCATGACGACGGAGCTGGAGCACCGCTACGGCGTACGCATACCCATCAGGGAACTGTTCTCCTCGGCCGACACCCCGCGCAAGCTCGCCGAACGCCTGACGTCGCTACGGGGCGGCTCGGCCGAAGCCCCTTCGGCCGAGCCGTACGAGGAGACGGAGGTGACCGTCTCCTCGCAGCCGCACCTTCGGGAACCAGCGCAGGTTCCCGAAGGCGCCGGTGAGCACCACGACCTGTTCGCTCAGCAGCTGAGGCTGGCCGAGCACCTCGTCGATCAGGTGACCGGGGTGATCTCCCGGCAGCTCGACGTGCTCGCGTCCTCTTCCTCCACCGCTGCAGCGACTCCGGCCCCGGCACAGCGGACCCCGGCTGCCGGCCCCGTACTGCCGAAAGCCACGCCGGAGCCCGAACCAGCGCCTGCGGTACGCCCTCAACCCACTCCTGCACCCGGATGCGACTTCAGCCTGTACTTCTTCGGCGACTACCCCGAGGACGCCGACCGCGACAAATACACACTGATCATGGACGCCGCGGACTTCGCCGACCAACACGGGTTCCACGCCCTGTGGTTCCCGGAGAGGCACTTCAACTCCTTCGGCGCGCTCTTCCCCAACCCCTCCGTGCTCGCCGCCGCGCTCGCAGCCAGGACCAGCCGTGTCCGGCTGCACGCCGGTTCCGTGGTACTGCCGCTGCACCACCCGATCCGCGTTGCGGAAGAGTGGTCGGTGGTCGACAACATCTCCGGCGGACGGGCGGGTCTGTGCTTCGCGAGCGGCTGGCACGCCACCGACTTCGCACTCGCCCCAGAACACTTCGGCCGGCACCGCGAGGTGATGTACGAGCAGTTGGCCACCGTACGGCGGCTCTGGTCGGGGCAGCCGGTCACGGTGACCGCGGGCGACGGCGAACCCACCCAGATACAGCTGTATCCCCGCCCCGTACAGGCACAGCCCCCCATGTACGTGGCTGTGGTGGGCAACCCGGACAGCTACCGGCAGGCTGCCGCCCACGACCTGGGTGTGGTCACCAACCTGATGACGCAGACCGTCGAGCAGCTGGCGGAGAACATCGCCCTGTACCGGCGCACGCGCGCCGAGCACGGGCTCGATCCCGCAGCGGGCAGAGTCGTGGTGCTGGTGCACACCTATCTCGGCGACAACGCCGAGCAGGCGCGGGCCGAGGCGTACCGGCCGTTCGTGTCCTACCTGCGCTCCTCGCTGTCGCTCTTCGACCAGGTCACCAACAGCCTCGGTTTCGAGGTCGACCTGGACAACACCCCCGAGGACGATGTGGAGTTCCTCCTCGGGCGCGCCTACGAACGCTACTGCGACTCCCGCGCGCTGATCGGTAACGAGCACACGGCCGCCGAGACGGTGTCCCGGCTGGTGGACGCCGGAGCGGACGAGATCGCCTGCTTCGTGGACTTCGGCGTGCCGAAGGAGAAGGTGCTGGCGGCCCTGCCCGCCCTCGACCGGGTCCGGCGTCGTGAGCAGCCGACTGCTAGGCAGCGAGAAGCACTTGTGCCGAAGCGGCTGCCCCTGTCGCCCGCCCAGCGCCGCATCTGGTTCCTGGAGCAACTGCACCCCGGTACCAGCATGTACCACGAGCCCAAGGCAATCCGGCTGGACGGCCCACTGAACGTGCCAGCGCTGCAGTGGGCGCTGCAACGGGTCGCGGACCGGCATCCGGCGCTGCGTACCGTGTTCCCGGACGCCGCCGGCATTCCCTACCAGGAGGTCCGTTCCCAGGCGCGCCTCGACTGTCCGATCGACGATCACAGCGGGGAATCGGAGGAGGAGGCGCTGCGCGGCGTTCTGGAGACCGAGGGACGCCGGATCTTCGACCTGAGCGCCGGTCCGCTGGTCTCGGCCCGGCTGCTGCGCCTGTCGGAGAAGCGGCACCTGCTCTTTCTGCTGGCCCATCACATGGTCTTCGATTCGTCTTCCACAGCGGTGCTGGCCCGCGATCTCGCCGCCTGCTACCGCTCCTGGCCGAACGGCGATACCGAACTCCCACCCTTGACCGAGGCGTCGGCGGCCGGTGAGCCCGATCCCGTGGAGATTGCCGCGTCCCTCGACTTCTGGCGGCGCAAGCTCAGCGATGCCCCGGAACTCTCGCTGCCCACGGACCGGCCCCGCCCGCCGGTCAGGTCGGGGGCAGGGGCGAGCCTCACCCACGCGCTGAGCGCTGAACTCGTCGGCAGACTGCGGGCGTTCGCCGCCGGACACCGGGCCACCGTCTTCATGACGCTGACCAGTGCCATCGCGGCGGTGCTCGGCCGATTCAGCGGACAGCAGGAGGTGATACTGGGCACCGCGGTCACCGCCAGGCCCTCCGGCGCCGAGCACCACGTCGGCCTCTTCCTCGACACCGTGGCCCTGCGCATGGACCTTTCCGGTGACCCGGACTTCCCGACGCTGCTGCACCGGGTGCGGGAGAGCAGCATGTCGGCGTACGAACACCAGGCTGTCCCCTTCGACGAGTTGGTCGGCACGCTGAACCCGCGCCGCGACCCGAGCCGCAATCCGCTCTTCCAGGTGTTGGTGGAGTACGAGAACGAGGGCGAGGTGGAGTTCGACCCGCCCCGGTTGACGGCGGCGCTGCTGGATATGCCGAGCGAACGCGCCCCCTTCGACCTCAGCGTGTATCTCACGCACCACCGTGACGGGGTGCGGTTCATGGTCGAGTACGACACGACTCTGTTCGACGAGAGCACGGTGCGCCGCTTCGTGGACTACGTCGAGCACACGCTGCGTCGTGCCCTCGAGGCCCCCGGCGCGCCGTTGCGCGAACTGACCGCGGTCACCGATACCGACCGGACGGCCCTGGTACGGCTGGGACACCGGGACACCCCACTGCCCGACGCCGAGGACACCCTGCACGGGCTCTTCGAACAGCAGGCGCGACGCACGCCGGACGCCGTCGCGCTGGTGAGCGGTGAAGAGAGGCTCAGCTACGGAGAGTTGGGCACGCGCGCGGGGAAGCTCGCCCGGCAACTGCGCGCCAGGGGCGCGACGCGCGGACAGCGCGTGGCAGTGCTGCTGCCCCGCGGGACGCAGCTGATCACCGCGCTGCTGGGGGTACTCAAGAGCGGCTCCGCGTATCTGCCCCTGGACCCGTCCGTGCCCACTCCCCGACTCGCCGCCCTCCTCGACGACGGCGCACCCGTCCTGCTGCTGACATCCGATGCCCTCCTCGCCCGGCATCCGGAGCTCGCCGCCCGGCGGCCTGTGCACCTGGTGGACGATGCGGGCGACCTGGACGAAGCGGACGATGACCTGGACGACGGAGCGCGGCCAGAGGACCCGGCATACTACATCTACACCTCGGGCTCGACCGGCCATCCCAAGGGAGTCATCGTGCCCCACCGCGGACCGGCCAACCTCGTCCGCGGGCACGTGGCACGGCATCCCGCGCTGCGCACCCTGCAGTGGACGTCACCCGCGTTCGACGTCAGCGTGCAGGAGATCTTCACGACGCTGGCCTCCGGAGCCGAACTCGTGCTGATCGACGACAAGGTGCGGCACGATCCGGCGGCCGTCGCGGATGCGGTACGCCGCCACGACGTGCAGCGGATGTTCATGCCCTGCACGCCGCTGAAGTACCTGATCGATACCGGGCCCGAACTGCCGTCCCTGCGCGAGCTGTTCTCGGCGGGCGAGGCACTGCAGCTCACCGACACGTTCCGGCGTTTCCTCGCCGCGCACCCGCACTGCGCCCTGTACAATCAGTACGGCCCCACGGAGACCTCCGTCATCGTCACCTCGCACCGCGTGGACCCAAGTGGCGAGGAGTGGCCGCCGATCGGTACCCCGGTGCCGGGGGTGCGGATCCTGCTGCGGGACGGCGCAGGGCGCGAGGTGCCGGTGGGTGCCGTCGGCGAGATCCACGTGGGCGGTGCCCCGGTCGCACACGGCTATCACGCGCGGCCTGCCGAGACCGCCGCGGCCTTCCTCGACGACGCTGCCGGATCGGTGCTGTACCGAACGGGTGACCTCGGACGCTGGCGCACGGACGGCTCCCTCCAGTACTGCGGCCGCGCCGACGACCAGGTCAAGATCCGTGGTCACCGGGTCGAACCCGCCGAGGTTCTCAGGGCGCTGACCGCGCTTCCCGGAGTTCGCGACGCGGCTGTCGTGCCCCGCCTCGACCGGCACGGTGAAGCGGAGGTCGTTGCCTACGTGGTCCCCGTGACACTGTCGGACGACCTCCGTCAACTGCGCACCGCACTCGGCGCGGAACTTCCGGACCACATGGTGCCGCGCCGCTGGGTACGCCTGGAACAGCTCCCGGTCAACGCGTCCGGCAAACTGGACCGCAGCAGGCTGCCCGAACCCGAGCCCGTGCTGGATGACGAGACCACGGAGGCGGACGCCGAGCCCGCCACCCGGCTGGAGAAGTCCCTGCACGAGCTGTGGTGCGACGAATTCGGTTCGTCCCAGGTGCCGGTGACCCGGTCCTTCTTCGAACTCGGCGGCCACTCACTGCGCGCCATCAGGCTGCTGAACCGGATGGCGGATCACCTGAAAGTCGAGGTGTCCATGGCCGACTTCTTCCGGGATCCGACAATCCGGGGCGTCGCGGCACGCTGGGAACGGTCCGCGCCTGAGGTGTCCGAATCCGTCACCGCCCCGGGTGAGGTGGTGGACACGGTGCCGATGACCTCCACTCTGCGCCGGCTGTGGCACCGGCATCACGAACGCGCCGACCCCGGCGTCTACAACATTGCCCACCGCATCGACCTGCACGGCGACCTGGACCACGGAATCCTGGCGCGTGCCCTGGAAGACCTGGTGCGACGCCACCACGCTCTGCGCAGTAGGGCGGTACGGCGCGACGGCCACTACGTCGTCGAGGTGCTGGCCGACGTGCCCGTGGACCTGCCGGTCACCGATCTCACCGAACACGGAGAGGACGCCGGGTTCGTCGACCGGTGGTGTCTGGACCACGCGTCCCTCGCGTTCGCGATGGACCGCGCGCCGCTGTTCCGCTTCCGGCTGGCACGGCTCGGCCCCGATCGCTGGGTGTTGGTGACCGTGTTCCACCACGCGATCAGCGACGGCTGGTCCATGGGCATCATCTGGCATGAACTGCAGGAGTTCTACAACTCCCGGCGCAGCGGCACCGAAGCCCCGCTGGCTCCACCCGCAGCGCAGTTCACGGACTGCGCGCGAGCGGAACACCAGCTGGACGACAAGCGCAGGGCGGAACTCGAGCGATTCTGGCGCAGCGAACTCGACGGTGCACCACTGCGTTTGGAACTTCCCTACGACCGGCCGCGGCCCGAGTCACTGTCCGGTGGGGGCGCCCTGCACACCTGGGCCATCGACGGAGACACGCCCAGGCGGATCGCGGACACCGCAGCCCGTCTCGGGACAACCCCGTACACCGTGCTGGCCGCAGCGTTTGCCACCTGGGCGGCCGGACTGTGCGGCCGGCCCGACGATGTGGTGCTGGCCGCGTCCAGCGCGAACCGCACGCAGCGCGAGCGGTCGGACGTGGTCGGGCTACTGGGTGACGCCGTCCTGCTGCGCGCCCGGCTCGGCGAGGCCGACACCTTCGCCGATCTCGTGAAGCAGCTGGGCTCGACCCTCTTCACCGCGCTCGACCACCAGGAACTGCCACTGAGCCAGGTGGCGGAGCTTGTCTCGCCCGGAACCACCGACTCACTGTTCCCCACCATGCTCTTCACCGTGGTCACCACACCGCCACCAGCGCTGGACCTGCGATCGGTGACAGCCACGGTACGCGGCCTGCCCACGTCGGGCGTAGCGCGGAACGAGCTCTACGTGGTCCTGTCGCCCGGGGATGACACCATCACTGTCACCTTCGAGTACTCCACTGACCTGTTCGAACAGGCGACCATTGAGGCGTGGGGCCACCGCTTCACTGAAGTTCTGCAGGATGCTGCGGAGAACCACTGGCGTCCACTGCGGAACCTGCGACGTCTCTGAACCGGATAGGGTCCAACGTCCGGCCGGGATGATCGCAGTACGCACGGTGCTCGGGGAACCCGATGGCGGAAATGCCATGAACCCTTCCCCTGCTCATTGACAGCCCCAGCTCCGCATGCAGCTGGGGCTGTCGTAGAGCCTGACACTCCTGGCTCCCGGGAACGCCCTGCCGAAGTCCGCCCAGCCCGGTGCGGTGAAGGCCTGTAGGAGATCTACAAACGCCGAGGACCGTGAGCACGCCGTGAAGGCGGTCGGGGCGTTCACCAAGACATACGGGACGAAGTTCCCCAAGGCCGTCAAGAAGATTACCGACGCCGGGCATAGACTGCTGGCGTTCTACGACCTTCCCGCCGAGCACTGGATCCATCTTCGGACCACGAATCCAATCGAGTCGACCTTCGCCACCGTCCGCCTGCGCACGAAGGTCACCAAGGGCATCGGCAGCGCGGCCGCCGCCCTGGCCACGGTCTTCACACTCGTCGAGTCCGCCCAGGCACGCTGGCGGGCCGTGAGCGCACCCCCCCTCGTCGCCCTCGTCCGCGCCCGAGCCCGCTTCGAACGCGGCCACCTCGTCGATCGCCTCGAAGCCCACGCAGCCTGAACTAGCCCCACAATCCAGGGATCTTGACTACTGATCTCTCATCACTTGAGGATCAGGCGGTCGGGGAGAGGAGCCCAAGGGCCGTCGCAACGTTCAACGGCAGGTCGGTCATCGTATCCAGCACCAACCGGTGATCGGGCCACAAGGCGAACTCCTCCCGCAGAGGTTCCACCACCTCCCACGTCAGCTCAGCGAAGCCCTTTCCCCAGGAACGATTCTCCAACCGACGACGGTGCACCAATGGATCCGAACACACCACCTCGATGGACACCACCGGCACACCATGATGATCCGCCAGCGACCGCTCCTGTCCCCGCGCCGCCTCCACGGCGTTGACCGCATCGACGATCACGCCTTGGCCCATGCCGAGCACACCATCGGCCACCACCTCGGCCACGTCATACGCCGCCAGGCCCGTGGGCTGGTCACGCCCCCCCGCACGCCACATCGCCGCCTCGATCGGGCCACGGACACGACCGGAGCAGTCAGCTTGCGCCCCAACGCCTCGGGGCGACCGAACTCTTCCCCGCACCGGGCAGCCCCGCCATCGCGATCAACATGACGACACCGTCGTACGCCCAACCGAACTGCCTGCCATCAACGCCAGAACGGTGCAGGCATCCGTATCCCGAGTCATCAAGTCACCCGACGACATCCACAGGAATTGACAATTACTCCGGTCTGCGTCCACGACGTCTTCCACGGATGCAGGCCGCTGCCGATCACCGAGGGCGCGGTGGTGCTGCGCTGGCCGGCCGAACGGGAGAACGCGTACTTCACCGCGTCCCGATCTCACGCCCCCGAGACTCGCGACTGACTCAAGGACGTGAAGCGGGCCCTGGCCCTCGGCCTGCCCCTCAGAGACAGCACTGACAACCTCATGATCCTCTTCATCTGCGGTAAGCACCGCAGCTCTTCCGACCGGAAGCTTGCCCGCCGGCTACAGCGCTCTAGGCAGGACCCACAACGGGATCACCGAATCGAGGAGCAACTGCTCAGCTCCGGTAAGAGGGCCAGCGGTGGCCGAGTTGCCGACCCACGGCCGCCTCTGTGCCTGCTCCGCCTGGCTACATGGGAGGGTCGCCGGGGCGCAGTGCGGTCTGCATCACGTCCCGGCAGCGGTCCCAGGACGCGGGGACCAGGTGTCCGTTGAGGGGCCACGAAGTTTCCGGACAGGTACCCAATAGGGTTGTCCTGAACAAGGAAACGAGGAAGAAGTGGCGCCACCCAGTAAGTACTCGCCGGAGTTCCGCGAGGAAGCCGTCCAGATCGCGTTGAGGTCGAGCAAGACGATCTCTGAAGTCGCCCGGGAGCTTGAGCTGAACTCGGAGACGCTACGCGGCTGGGTGAAGAAGCACCAGAAGCAGCAGGAACCGGCCCCCGATGCGGAACTGACGGTGAACGAGCGGGCGCGCCTGAAGGAACTCGAACGACGCAACCGCGAGCTGGAGATGGAAGTTACCTTCCTGAAAAAAGCCGCAGCGTACTTCGCGAAGGATCCCCGGTAGCAAGCAAGTACGAGTTCATCGACGAGATGCGGCTCGACACCGAGGAGTACGCCTACAGCGTCGAGTTCATGTGCGGCCGACTCGGCGTGTCCAGGTCCGGCTACTACGACTGGCGATCCCGCCCGGAATCCGCAACGGCCCAGCGGCGCGAAGAATTGAAACTGCTCATCAAGAAAGCCTTCGACATATCCGACAGCACCTACGGGCACCGGCGCATCCAGGCTCAACTGGATCGCTGGGGCGTCGCCGCGGGCATGGAGCTGGTCCGCTGCCTCATGCGTGAACTGGGCCTGGTGCCCTGCCAGCCAAGGCCGAAGAGGTTCGGCCTCACCCAGGCCGCAGCCGGCCAGGTACCGGATCTGGTGGGCCGTGACTTCACCGCAGATGCGCCTGGCGAAAAGCTCGTCGGTGACATCACCTACATCACGACCGGGGAAGGCTGGCTGTACCTCGCGACGGTCATCGACTGCTGCACGAAGGAAGTTATCGGTTACGCGATGGACGACCACTACCAAACCTCGCTGATATCCAGGGCGATCCGCAACGCGGCACGGAACAGAAGCCTCTCGGCGGGAGCGATATTTCACTCGGACCGCGGAAGCAACTACATGTCAGCCGAGTTCGGGAAGACGCTCAACCGGTTCGGACTGCGCAGGTCTTCCGGCCGTACCGGGATCTGTTTCGACAATGCCATGGCCGAATCGTTCTTCGGCGTGTTGAAGAACGAGCGCGTATCTCGGGTCACTTACCTGACCCGAGAGGCTGCCCGGCAGGACATCACTCGGTACATTGAATTCTGGTACAATCGCAAACGCCTCCACTCGGCGGTGGGTTACCGCCCTCCACGTGAAGTCCACGCCGAGTACGAAAAGTTGCGAATCGCCGCGTGAAATAGACAGTCAGACGCCTGTCCGGAAAGCACGTGGCCCCTCAGTCCAGCCCGCCAGCGGGCAGCGGACGTGGACCGTGATCGACGAGAAGTACCGGACAGTCGCCCCCGTCGAAGAGTGGTTGGAGGCCCACCGGTTCTTGTGGTCGCCGAACACCGTCCGCGGCTATGCGACCTCACTGGCCCAGTGGTGGACGTTTCTTGAACAGCGCGACGAGACCGCGAAGTGGCAGGACCTCGGGCTCCCGGCCGTCGCCGGGTTCCTGTCCTGGCTGCGCAACGGCCGCACCGTTGATCAGCGGCGCGACCTCGTCCACCGCCTTCCGGCGGGGCCGGCCGTTCGACACCCTCCTCGGTGGCGCGGCAGGGGCCTGCCCGGACAGATACTTGCGGACCGTCTTCCTGTTCAGGCCCGTCTCCTTGGCGACCTCCGTCAAAGTCACCGCACCGGACTCGAACAGGGCACGGAAGCGCCGGAGTTCCAACCAGCGTTGTGGGTCCAAGACCATCGTCAGCTGCCCTCCGCCGCCCCTTGCCAACCAGCAGCAGAGTGCCGAGCAACAGGACTCACCACATCAACAAGCGGCCCTTTTCACTCGTACGTGACTGGCCGCGTTCACACGTACGCCGACACCCCGGTCCGCCTCGACGGCAGCATCCTGGCGGCGATCACCCGCGAGTAGCCAGACACCATCACCAAGACCGGCGGCCGGCCGCTCTGCCCATAGCCCAGCGGGATGTCCGCCTCCGGAAACCACAGGTCGCACTTGGCCAGCTCACCGGGCTGATAGACCGTCCGCGAGACCGGATCCACCGGAACGTAGGCGGGCCGCAGCTCGCGCACCCTCTCCTTCAAGATGGTCATCCCGCGTTCCCAGCCGATCCGCTCGGCGATCACGGTCGCCGGCATCGTCGGCGTCTCTCTGAGCAGCTCGCGGATCTGCACCTCGACCGCGTCGACCGCCGAGCCCTTCAACGGTCTCTCGTACTTCGGCGGCCGGTCATGCGCGAGCGCCCGCTTCACCGTGTTCTTCGAGATACCAAGGTGCCGGGCGATCGCCCGGATCGGCATCTGCTCGGCCCGGTGCAACCGACGGATCTCTGCCCAGTCCTCCACAAGGATCACCTCTTCCTCCTGGCCTTGATCAACAAGGCCAGAGTCAGACGAAGATCACCACATGAGTCACTTTTGATCCGCCGTCAGAGGGTCCGCGTTAAGCCGACGCCGACAAAACCGCCTTGGCGGCCTGCTCGTTTAGCCTGCGCCAGCACCGGCAGCAGTACTGGCGGTCGAGATATCCGACCGGGGCACCGCAGGTGACGCAGTCGCGTTGCTTCTTGCCCATAGCAGCCCGCCGGTCACAAAGGCGGCATCGACCGGCCCCTGGCGGAGGCGGCCTGCGGCAGGTCGGCTACTGGATGAGGAGGTGTGATGGGCCGTTCGACGGGGGTGGTGTCGACCTCGATCAGGTCGTTGGGGGTGCACTCCAGCGCGGTGCACAACGCGGCCAGCGTGGTCATCTTCACTTGAGAGGGTTCCTTGGTGAACAGCGCGGACACCGATGCCGAGGACAGTTCCAGGCCGGCCTTCTCGGCCAGCAGCCGCCGCAGTTCCGTCCCGGTCCACACCTCGCGCTGGGCGGCGGCCATCCGCAGCCGCCATTGGATCTTCATGCCGTGGTGTCCTTCCCGGTCAGCTCGGCCAATGTGCTGGCGACAGCGCGTTGCTAGGCGTCCTCGATGAAGGTCGCGGAGGGCCGGACATATCGCATGGTCGAGCTGACGGTCCAGTGACCGAGCATCTGCTGGATCGCGACGAGATCGACGCCGCGTTCGTAGTTGTGCGTCGCGCAGGCTCTTCGCAGAGCATGCGGGCTGAACCGCTCGGATGCCGGGCGCCCTTCGAGTTCCATCAGATAGCGGAGTCGGTTGCGGATGGTCCCGCGATGCAGGCTGCCGCCGGACTCGTCGGCGAAGAGCACCGGCGAGTCGGGGAACTTGGGCCGCACGTCCTCCAGGAACCACCGCAGCACCAGGTCCAGCCCGTCGAGCATGGGCACCCACCGAGGCCGCGGCCCGGACGTGTGTGCTCCCTTGCCGAAGCGGACGTGGAGCTTGCCGAACGGGCCTCGGGTGAAGTGCAGGTCCGGCTTCTCCAGGAGCGACGCTTCCTCGGAGCGGAGCCCAGCGTGATACAGCGTCCGGAACATCGCATAATCCCGGGCGGCGGGTCCGTACTTTCTCGCGGTGGCGATCCGCTGCTTCATGAAGTCGAAGAACTCCGTCACCCGCTCCGGTGTCGGAGGCGGCAGCAGAGCGGGCGAGTCGTCCCCGACATGCCGGGAAGCGTTGAACTCGTCGACTGGGCAGACGAGGCGGACTCCGAACGCGGCCTCGATCTCGACAGCTTTGCGGGCCTGCAGGAACCGGTGAAAGCCCTTGAAGATCTGCACATACTCGCGCCGGGTGGACGTCGCCCGACCCCTCACCCCCAAGTCACCGACCACGCGGTCGATGTCCTCCGGCGTCACCTCCCACGCGGGCCGCCCCAGCGCAGCCAGGGTTCGCTCCAGCAGACCGACGTCGTTGTCGATGGTCACCGGGCTGAACCCGCGGGCCCGCCACGAGGCGACGAACGCGTCGACGCACGCGGCCTGGAACTGCCACGGGTCCGTCGCCAGCGGCTCCTGCGGGACAGCCCCGCCCGCGATGACCTGCAGTCTCGCCTCGGCCACCGGCACACCTTCCTCGCACCTGAACGGTCAAGGCAGCACCTGGACATTCGGGCTGCTGCCACGAGAACCAACGAGGACCGCAGGAACGGGAAACGGCCAGGTGACAGGGGCAACCCTTGTGAGGGAACAAGTGCCAGCCCCAGATGGCTGGACAAAACCCTTCAGCGACCCCCGACTCTGCGCGATCATCGAGACCGGCACCCAGTCGTACCGCCTCGCCCACACGAAGGCACAGCAGCAACTCAAAGTGCCAAATAGCCGACTTCGTCGCCCCATCGACTGGTTCCACGTCAAGCCGTTCCTCGGGGCCACTTCGGGCCGCCCGTGTCGGCTAAACGATCTCCAAGTGGGGCCAGCGCAGGCCGCCTTGGTGGTGCCTGCTGCTCAAACCGCCCGAGCCACACCAGCGTGCCCTCGCCCAGTACGGCACCGTCGACGGCGTCCGCTTCCGGCTCGGCGACGCCGTCGAGCACCTACGCCACTGCCCCCCGGCCACGCCTTCGGTGCCGACTTAAGGTGTGACTGAGGCTGAACGGTACGTGGCCTCGGCCGCCCACTCCACCTCCGCGGGTGGCCCTGCTCCCCCTCGCGGCGTTGCGCACGGCAAGCCAGCATTACCCATGGGTTCCATTATCCATGCAGGCATGGATAATGGGATCTCTCTGCCGTGGTCGGCAACTCTGGAGGGTCCCAGTGCACGTAACACAACTCGCGAGTTCCACACTGCCTCCGCAGCATCGGTTCTACCTGCCGGAGCTGCCCCGCCTACTCCCCGTCGCCTACCACCCAAGCGCCGCTCAGATCGAGATCACCTCGAACGGCTGGATACGCCAGTTCCTCGGCGGCTGCTTCAGTAGCGAGGCGGAACTGCTCAGGTTTCTTCGCCAAAGGAACGGCCTGTACGGCCCTCTGACCGTTCCTCACACCACTGCGGAACGCGCCCAGAACATCGCCGACTGGTACCAGTACGTCACTGTCATCGACAGCTTCGTCTCGGACCGCTCGAACCTCGGTGCGAATCATGCCGGCGCCAGTGAGATCTTCGCCGAGATCACAGCCGTCTTCCGAGACGGCACCAGCGCTGCGGAGGACTTCCCCTACGGCAGTGCCGCGCAGGACCTCTGGCGGCGTATCAGCCCAGGCTTGAGCACCGCGCAAACCGTGCGGTTCGCTACCAGCTTGGACGCGTTTCTACGTGGGTGCGCAACCGAGATTCAGTCGAAGCTCAACGGCGAAGTTCCCGATTTCGACGCCTGCATGGCCATCCGGGTGGACAGCTTCGGCTGCGCGTTCCTCCAGCTACTGACCGAATATGCGGCGGATATAGACATGACCGGCCTGATTCCGTCTGGGGCGTTTGACGAGGTGCATGCGCACGGAATGCGACAGCTGATCATCGTCAATGACCTTCTCTCCTGGCGCAAGGAACACGCACAGGAGGACACCATGACCACGGTTCGAGTCCTGCTCACCCACGAGGGCCTCGACCTGCAGACGGCGGTTAATCGGTTGTGCCAGTTGGTCGAGCATCACGAGACGGAGTACATAGCCGCCAGGGACCACATCCTCGAGAGCCGCCTCGCAAAGCGGCCGGACGTTGTTGCCTACCTTGATGGGCTCGACTCGCTGATCGCCGGCAGCCAGGAGTTCGAGTACCTCACGCCACGCTACTTCGGCGATGGCGCCGTGTGGGACGGCACAACAGCGGGCTGGCTAAGCCTCGATGCACCAATAGCCAGATTCACTCCAACCCCAACTGGCGCCAGTGAGCGGACCGTCGGATCGCCGGAAGTATCAGGCGATCAGCCGGCCGAAGGAGTCAGCGCGTGAATTCCGACCCCCGAGGATCCTTGCAGGTGAAGAGGTCCGGAATCGCTCCAGGCGCACTCCCCCTGCTGGGTCATGCACTGCCTCTGTGGCGTCGGCCATTGGAGTTCCTCAGCGAGTTGCCCGACCACGGCGACCTTGTCGAACTCCGGCTCGGCCCCAAACGGGCCTACATTGCATGCGATCCGGAGACGACCCGACAGATGCTGCTCCAACCTCGCATCTTCGACAAAGGGGGGCCACTCTTCGAGACAGCACGGCGACTCGTGGGGAACGGTCTGGTGGCATCGCTGTGGGAAGAGCACCGGAGACAGCGCCGCATGGTACAGCCGTCGTTTCACCAAGCACGTATGCCGAAGTACGCCGAACTGATGCTCAAAGAGATCGACCAAGAACTGGCCTCCTGGGCTCCAGGACACACCGTCGACATTCTCCAGGCGATGCACGACCTGACGCTGAGAATCGCGGCCCGGACCATGTTCAGCAGCCTCATCAGTGACGAAACTGCGACTAAGGTCCAGGAGTTCATGCCGGTCATACTCCGTGGCGTCTACGTCCGCACGGTTGCACCAGTCGATTGGCTACATAAGCTTCCAACGGCGGCGAACCGCCGTTACGACTACGCGTCAGCCGGTATGAAGCATGTCATCACTCAGATGATCAACGACCACCACCGAAGCGGGACGGACCGCGGCGACCTGTTGTCCATGCTGATGAGCGCCCGTGATGGCGAAGATGGCGACCGGCTGAGTGACGAGGAGATCCACAATCAGGTCATGACGCTGATCGTCGGAGGCACCGAGACCACTGGCAACGCGACGGCTTCCGCTTTGCAGATGCTGGCCTTGAACCCCGATGTCGAACGGCGCATGCACACCGAAGTCGATGAAGTCCTCGGCGGTCGCCAGCCCAGCTTCGAGGACCTACCCCGCCTCGACTACTGCTATCGAGTGTTGTACGAAACCTTGCGCCTGCGCCCACCTGTGTGGCTCGTGACGCGAACAACCACCAGGGACACAGAACTTGCAGGGCGACAACTACGCTCGGGGACAACCCTCTTCTACAGCCCCTACCTCCTGCACTTGAATCCCGATCTGTTCCCAGAGCCGGAACGGTTCGATCCCGACCGGTGGCTGCCGGGACGCAACGTCGATCTACCCCCGGGCGCCATGCTTCCCTTCGGGTTGGGCAGCCGAAAGTGCATCGGCGACAAATTCGGCCTGGCAGAGATCACATTGACCCTGGCAGCCATCGCCTCGCGCTGGCAACTGCGGATCGTCCCGGGTGAGCCGACCAAGACGCGTACCGCTCCGGAAATGACTCTGGGGACAGGGCCTCTGACCATGGTCGTCGAGCGTCGTGTATCCACTCGCCCGACGACCGGGGGCCCGTCCGAGTCCGCCCCACCTCCGAGTAGAGGCTGTCCGTACTCAAGGACAGACGAGTCCCAAGGGTGACGATCATCGGGTCACCGGTGAGTTCTACCGCGGCGTTTGGTGATGGCTCGGGCAATCCGCGGGCCGACCGTGCCGATGACCAACTCCATAGATATAGAAATCTATGGATAAGGAGATTTATCAGGGGTCCCGAGTGCTTGGGCAGCGGCGTGCATCGTCCACCCCTGAGCCACACACTTTGGGCGCACTCGACGGGAAGCGAGGTAGCGGAATGCCTGTCCACGACAGCCTGTTACTGCTTGACGACGTTGAACCTCTCGGCCAACTCGTGGCCGACGAGCTGGAGAAGCGCTGGGCAGACGGGACCGGAGCGCTCGATGCGATCTGCCACTACTCCCTGGTGCCTACTGGGAAGTTGTTCCGGCCCATCCTCCTGCTGGACTCGGCGCGGGCGGTCGGCGGCGACGCGGCCGCCGTGCTGCCCGCCGCCGCGGGGGCGGAGTGTGGCCACGTCGCGAGCCTCATACATGACGACATCATTGACCAGGACGATCTCCGCCGGGGACGCCCCTCGGTGCAGAACAAGTACGGAATCAACGACGCTATCGTCGCCGGGGACGCCCTGCTCTTCGACCACTTCGCCTCCCTCGCCGAATGCCGGCAGACGGGAGTGCCGGACAGTCGCGTCGCCGCGGCGCTGGAGGCCGTTGCACGGGCCGGATTGGATCTCTGCCGCGGGCAGAGCCTCGAAGCGGAATTGACCGCCAGTCGCAGGTTCGACGCTGCCACCTATCTTCAGGTGGCCATGCTCAAGACGGCCGCCTTTTTCAGGGGCTCCTGCGAAAGCGGCGCCCTTCTCGGTGGTGGTTCACCGGACCAGGTGGAAGCACTTCGGCTCTACGGTGAATCGATCGGTACGGCCTTCCAGATACACGACGACCTTCTGGCTTACCTGAGTAAGAGTGACGTAACAGGCAAGCCCGACATCAGTGATGTGCAGAATGGCCGCGTGACGCTTCCCGTGATCATTGCCTACGAGGCGGGCACCGCCGAGCAGAGGCAACAGATCTCGAATGCACTGTTCTTCTCGGCGGATCCGGAGCAAGGTCTCACGGCACTGACCAAAATCACCAGCGAAACGGGCGCAGTCGCCGCAGCGTCACGCATGGCGCGAACCTATGCCGAGACCGCCAAGAACGCAGTCCTGACCCTCCCTGCCTCCCCGAGCCGAGATCGACTGATCTTCTTCGCTGATGCGGTCATCAGCCGAGACTACTGATGTCGTCTGTCCTGCACGGCAGTGGAGAGGAGGCTGGAACGTGGAGGACATCCCGTCAGGCGCAGTGGAATAGCTGCGATGGTGTTGGAGGCCTTTCCACCGGGGCGAACAGCGATCGGTGTGACTGAGCTTGCCCGCCGGTGCGGCCTGGCGAAGGCGACAACACACAGAACTCTGCGAATTCTGGAGACCATAGGAATGGTCGAGCGCCAGGAGGCCGGCTACCTCCTGGGATGTCTCATCAGGCGGCTCGCCGATATCCATGACGGCCGGTCGCCATCACAACTCCGGGATTGTGTTCTGCCCTACATGCTTGATCTCTACGAAGAAACGCACTTGACGGTCCATCTTGGCGTATGGACTGGTGAGAGTGTCCTCATCGGAGAACCTCCGCGGGAAGACAGACAGACGCATCTTCCCGGAGGTGGAAGCACGTATCCTTGTTCACTGCCCTGCCCTGCCCTGCCCTGCCCTGCCCTGCCCTGCCCTGCCCTGCCCTGCCCTGCCCTGGGAAGGGTGCTTCTGGCACACACCGATGACTACTCCCGGCTTCGGGTCCTCCGGGCCAGGCTGCGCCACTTCACGGCAGAGACTGTCGTGTCACCGGGGCTCCTGGAACGGGAGTTGGCAGCCGTCCGCGCGGAGGGGCTGGCTTGCAGCTGGAACCAATCTCTTCCCGACATAGCGGATATAGCCGCACCAATCCAGGACGCCGACGAATGCGTGGTGGCCGCGATCTCCGTGTCGGGTCCCTTGGATGCTTCGACATCGACACCGCGGCCCGTCATGTCCGTCGTACCGCTCGCGCTGCGTCCTTGTCACCCTGCCTGACTGAGGCTCCCAGGCCAGCGGGGCGCGTCGACAGTATCAACTCGTCTCTACAATGCGTCTGAACCAATCAGCACTCCACTGGCTTGCCTGAAGCGTCAAACAGGCAGGCCAGTGGTCTAAGCGGTCTGGGTGATGTCGGTTGCGGTGTGGGTAGGCGTCCTGCGGGAGGGACGCGATGCCGAAGAACCTCCATCTCGAGCTGACCGATGATCAGCGTTGCGACCTGCGTGGGTTATTGGGCCGACGCGACCTGGCCCGGCATACCCGGCTGCGTGCGGAGTGCGTCCGGCTGCTCGACCGGGGAAGGACGGTGACCGAGGTCGCCGACCTGCTGGAGTGCAACCCGGTCACCGTCCGCGCCGCCGTCCACCGCTTCGAGAAGGGCGGGCTGGACGCGCTGCCGGACGCGCCCCGGCCCGGCCGGCCCGCCAGGATCCTGGGTCCCGAGGACCGCGCCGAGCTGGCCGACCTGCTGGACACATCGGCCGCCGCAGGGATCACCTGGACCGCCCCGGCCCTGCGCGACTGGCTCCGCGACGAGCGGGGCGTGGAAATCTCCGCGTACTGGCTGTGGGAACTGCTGCGCCGTGACGGGTTCCGCTGGAAACGCACCCGCGACAGCGTCCGGCACCAGGCCGATCCCGTCCTCCAGCAGGCCGCCCGGGCCGAGCTGGGGGACTTGCGGCCTTGCGGCAGGCCGCCGACGCCGGACAAGGCGACCTGATCTTCCTGGACGAGTCCGGGTTCGCTCCGACCATGCCCACCGGCTACACCTGGTCAAGGATCGGGCAACGGGTGGTGGTCCCACGCGAGGACACCAGAAACCGTCGGGTCAACGTGCTCGGCGCCCAAGTCGTCGGTAGTGCCCCCGACCTGGTCTGGCAGCACACCAGCGGCAAGTTCGATGCCGGCGTGCTGCTGGAGTTCGTCTGCGTGCGGCTGGCGGGGCCAAGGCGTTCAAGGGGCGCCGACGCCAGCTGGCGAAGATCGGGGTGGAACTGTTCTACCTGCCGCCATACAGCCCGGAGTTGAACGACATCGAGCTGGTCTGGCGCCAGGCGAAGTACCAGGACTACCCACAGCGCGCCCAGACCAGCACCGAGGCCATCGGCGCCGCCGTCGACCGGGCGATGCGGCGGCAACGCGAACGGATCCGACAAGCAACACCGAACTTCACCCAAGCCGCTTAGAGCCGGGGAGCCGCTTCGGCCCTTCGATGCAGTACTCAAACCGATTCGGACGTGATGGGCAGGCCGTCCACACGCCACTCCAGCATGCCGTCGACCAGTCGGCGCGCCTTGCGCCCCCGGCTGTTGAGAAGCCGTACCGCGTCGTGAGCCAGGACGCAGTAGCTTCCGCGGCAGTAAGCCACTATCTCCCTGTCCGATGGCAGAGCCGTGAGCCGGTCGTCCAACTCCTCCAGCGGCACGCTGAAAGCTCCTGGGATGTGGCCGGCCACATATTCCTCGTGTGACCGTACGTCGAGGACGATCACGCTGCCTTCCTTCGCCCGAGCGAGCAGCTCCTCGCGACCGATGGCTTCTGTCGCCTCTCCGAGGTAGACAGCGCGTGCTCGTTCCGTGTCTGCGATGTGCGTCTGGGCCACATTACGGATCAACACGTACAACGCGGCGACATCTTCACCCGAGAGTCTGTAGTAGACACGCGTGCCCTCTCGACGGGTTGTCACGACGCCCGCTCGCTTAAGGGCTTGAAGGTGCGCGGACGCGGTGGTCAGGCCGAGCTCCGCCGCCTTGGCCAGCGAGTCCACCGTCCGCTCACCCTGTGCGATGAGATCGAGCAGTTCCAGGCGCTTGCCGCTGCCGAATGCTTTCCCTACACGGGCGAACTGTTCGTAAAGCTCCGCCTTGAGACCCGAGTCACCCATATCCACTCCTCAAGCATTTTCAAGAATAGAGTAACAGTGGGCTTGTCGACCTTGCCAGTTGGCCGCAACATATGGTTGGCCGAGCCAACCGTCGATGGCGCGAACATGTCATACCCCGACGAAGGTCCACACGCTCGCGCGGCCCTCGCCCTGGAACGCAGGCCCTCAAAATAGGGGCCATCGCCGCCTCCTCGCCCCGCCAGCCCGCCAGCCCGCCAGCCCGCCAGCCCGCCAGCCCGCCAGCCCGCCAGCCCGCCAGAGGACAAGACCAGCGGAAGCACTGCGCCCACACCACGGTTTGGCCGATGCTTTGCCCTCACAGTGCGGCGAGAACACACTGCGACCACACGTCACGCCCCACCGGATTCGACGGGCAAGTCAGCCAGCCGCCATTCCAGCATCCCGTCCGCCAGCCGCAGCGACTGTCGGCCACGAGCGGTGAGCAGCCGGCCCGTCTCCCGGGATAGCATGCAATTGGCCCCACGGCGGTATGCGACGACCTCGATGGCGGCGGGCAACTCCCCCAGCCGGACCTCGAGCTCCTCCAGTGGGATCGACAGCGCTCCGGGAATGTGTCCCGCGAGGTACTCCTCCAGCGGTCGGACATCGAGCACGGTGGCCATGCCGCCCGCTACTCGCTACCCGCGTTGGCGAGCGTGTCGAAGAGAGCCGCCTTGAGCGTGGCCACGCATTCCTCCATACATCCATGGATTATATTAGTACTGAGGCGATTGCTGGTGCCGGGCTCCATCGCCGCGCACACCGGACTCCGTCCGGAACCCTCAGTCCGTGAGCGGCGAAGAGGAGGGGGAACTGCTCGATCTTCGCGCAGTAGGCTGCACAGGCTTCCTCGTCGATCTGCTTCTCGAGTTCGGTCTGGGCGGAGTCGGTGAAACTCTCAGCAGGTCACACGTCTTGCGGCCTGCCCGGCGCCGCGGTCCGGCGTCAACGACCCCCGGTGCGGTCCACGTACAGGACCGCGTTCATGATCTCGCGCAGGTCGAGCTCGGGGTGGCCATGTCGGTGGCGGCGACTTCGCCGTAGCCAGCGGCCTCGTTGAGGCCCATGGCCAGACTCGTTGTGGCGAAGGAGGTGGTCCAGAAGATGCCCGGCGACGTGTGCGTGTTCATCCGCTGGACGGTGCGGGGCCATCGTCCCGGCAGCGCGGGCCATGACGGCAAGAACGTCTTCACGCGCGGCACCGAGATGTCCGTCCAGCCCGGAGGACAGCGCGATCGTGTCCACGCACGTCTGGGTCAACCCGACGAAGTCGTACGCCTCCCATCGCACACTCGACGAGTCTCTGGCCCGGTTCAGACGCACATCGAAAATCGGCGATAAGTGCGCAAGTGTTCGACGGCGACGGGCGGCGGTACTCGTCAGCGGAGATTTGGTGCCGTTCACATGCGCCCCCTCAGTCGGTCGTCGGATTCCGCCGTCGACTCCCCGATGCAGAAGAGTATGTCCAGCCACCGACACCACGATCCCTTCCAAGATGGAGGCCGAGAGCGACCGCAGCACACGCGCGGCCGAAGGGATGCCCATACAGGGCGTGCGACCTGGTTCCCAGCGCCACGCCCGATCCTGCTCCCCGCCTGTTACTCGCGGCCCCCCAGCCTGGCTACAGCAGCTCACACGAGAAGAGGTTTTCCGACTCTACGAGGCTCCGCATGCGGAAGCGGCAAAGACTGGCTTTGCCTCAATTTCCGGCGGAAGGAAACATCATGGCAACCAATTCGCTTCGGGCCGATACCGCGACCGTCGGCCCCTGCCAGAAACAGGCCGACTCCGAGCCGGCACGAACGCCGGCCCAGGCATCACCTCAGGCCCGGTACCCCCGGCACACGCACGACGCATGGGCCCTCCCCATCGAGGTCCTACAGAACGCCCTGGGCGCGGAGACCTTCGAGAAGGAACTGCACGACGACGAAAAGGCCTTGCTCATCGCCCACCGCGACCGACTCCTCGTGGTCACGGTCCCAGGGCTGCCCGACAAGTCGAGGGAGCACCTCGTTCGGCTGCTCCTCACCGAGTACATCAGGCACGGCTGGGCTGCCATCACGCTGGACTCACAGCAGAACGCGAGGTTCGGCGAAAGCCTCGAAGACGAGGCTCGCCCGATCGAGGCGTACAAGGGCGATCCCCCGGACGCGCGCGTGAAACGGATCACGGACGTGCGCAACCTCTACGACGGGTCCGTCTACGCACCGTTGCACGGCTGGCGCAGCGACGAGGAGGCAATCGCGGCGCTGCGCGAACTGATCACCGACGCTCTCGACGGCGTGGCCGAGGACATCCCCGAGGGGGCGTATCCGCTCCCCGACGCCATCGGTGCTGCAGTCACCATCGGCTACGACGAACACGGAAAGCCCCACCCCCTGGTCTGGGTTCGCGCCGACCTCCCCAGCGGACTGCGCGCGGATCTGTGGGGGTATTGCACCGCCTTGGCCGTCGGCTTCCACCACGTGGACGTGGAACCCGACGAGAACGGCATCTACTACGTGGGGACGGAGCGCTCCCCAGTAATCGGCCCTGGTACGGCACTGCTCGCGGCGGTCACCCTGCAGCGGCTGGGGCGCCGACCTGAGGACTGCGCCTTCCCTCTTTTCTCGTCCCCCGACCAAGCCGAGATGGCGCCGCCGTTGGCGGCATGAGCCGGACGTCCGGGTGTGGTCGGCATCCACGGACCACACCCGGAGGAACAGTGGTCGCCGACTGCAGGGGCACGCAGCTGCGTGCCCCTGCAGTCAATCCGGCTACGGTCGCCGCCAGAAGTGGCCTTGGACGTGAGGCCGGGAAAGCCAGCCCTGGGACAGCCACACTCCGTGCCCGCCGCGTCCGGCCTTCCCGGCGGCGCTACGGGCCACCGCCGCGCTCTCCGATTCCTCGAGCTCCCACTATCCGGCAGTGTGCTGGCCCTTCGTACGGCAGCCACCACTCCCCCGACCTGGCAGCAGCTCCGTTCCATAGCCACCTCATGCAACGGTGTTGCCGCTTTGTTGATCGAGGCTGGCATTGATCTGTCCGCCCCTCGCCGAGCTGCACGGCGGCCCTCGGGGCCACACCGCACATGCTGCAGGTGATCATCGGCCTCGTGGACGAACGTGCCCAGCACGAAGCGGAGTGCGACGCCCTCGCCAAGACGAAGACTCGACCTACGGTCCTGGCGCCGCCATGGGGGCGGGCCGAAAAGCCGCACCTCTCTCGCTGCGACGGCGTTCACGATGTCAACCCGGCTCTCGTGGACCAGGCCTGCCACGGACCCGGGTTGGGAGATGATAGAGAACGGCACGAACAGCTGGGTGCATTCGACCCGTTCGGCTGCCCGGCCTGGCCCACGGAGTGGCAGCGCGCCTCCCACCTCGCCCGCCGACACCTAGAGCCAGGCTGCGAACTGCCCACCGAATCCGGCGACGTCGTGCCCCAGGGCGAGGGCCTCGGACAGTGGACGCGTCAGCGATATCCGTTGTTCTGCGGCGAGTACTACAGCGCCCCCGTCTGACGGACATGCCTCCGAGGCGTGCTGAGGGACCGGGTGGCTGGTTCGGGTTCGAGGCCGAGGTCGGCGAGGTGCCGCCGGAGGCGGGTGTAAGTGTGCCGGGCGGCGTCGTGGCGTCCGGCGGCTTGGCAGAGGCGGATGGTGTGCTGGGCCAGCCGTTCATGATCAGGGTGAATGGTGCTCAGGTGTTCCAGCAGCGTCAGAACAGCGTCCTGCTCGCGTGACGTGGCGTCGGCGCCCTCGGCCTGACGGGCCAGGCGGAGCACGGCGTCGGTGGCTTTCACGGCGCAGTGTTCGCGGATCGCGTCCGCCCACAGGTAGTCCCCGCCTTGGGCGAAGGGCCCGCGGTAGTGGGCCAGGGCGTCGCGCACGGCGGACAGGGCATCGTCCTCTTTTTTGTCCACGCCGGAGACGGAAAACGCCTCTTTCAGGCAGTGGGCAAAGTCCGCGAGATCTGTTTCCACGAGCTCCGGATGGAGTTTGTGGAGTTCCCCTTGGAGCACGATGAATTCCTGCGCGGTGATCCCGGTCGCGGCTCGCAGGGCGCGGCGTACGGCGCGGCGCAGGTTTTTCAGCGCATTGTGGTCGCAGCCGGGATCGAGGTGGAGTTTGTCGGCGATGTCGGAGGCGAGGAGCCCTGTGGGGTGGGCGGCGAGCAGAGCGAGGAATTCGTGGACTTCCCCCCGCAGATTGGTGCCGACCGGGTCCTGGTGGCCGCGGGCATACAGGGTGATTGGTCCGAGGACGTGGAGGCGTACCGGCTTGGTCTGGGCGGGCCGCGAAACCTCGACCGCGTGCGGGCGTGCGGGTGCCTCCGCCGTGGGCGTGGCGGGGATGTCGGGGTGCTCGCCGTCGGGGGGCGGGCTGGTGGGGATGGGGAGGATGCGCTGACGAGGGCGCTGGCCGTGGGCGGTGAGGAGGACTTCGGCCATGTCCCGCCCGGCCTCGGGCGTGAGGTGGAACAGCCTCAAGGGGCTGGAGGGTTGATCGTGGCCGTCGGGGTGGGCGGTGGTGCCGTCGTCGGCGATGTGCCACAGGACGGCGCCGGGCAACGGGGCACCCAGGGTAAGGATGATCAGTGTGCCGGGGCGGCTGCAGGCGGCCAGGGCCTGCAGCTGTGCAGTGTGGGCGGCGTCCGGAACGGTGAGCAGGACCAGGGTGCCCGGGCCGGTCTTCGGAGCTGAGTTGGTGCTCGCTGGCTCGGTGGCCGCAGGGTCGGTGTCCTGTTCATCCTGTGTGCGGGCGTGGGTGACCAGGTGCTGCTCGGCGGCTCGGATGGTCTCTGCGGTGTCGCTCTGAGCCAGGGCCGTGAACTGGGCGGGGAGTCCGGGCAGCAGGCTCTCGGCTAGGTGTTCGGGGACGATGACCGTGACGGGCGGCGGCCCGGGGCGCTGGCGTTCGGCGGCGGTGAGGATGCCTGCGAGCAGGGCGCGGGCGGCGCCCTCGGAGCCGGGACCGGTCCAGGCGCAGCCTCCGGGCAGAGCCAGTTCGTCGAGGGAGACCTCAGCGTTGTCCCGGACGCCGATGGTGACTGTGCCCGCACTGCGGGGTTTCTGGGGCGGGGTGCGATAGGTGACCAGCGCGTCGGGGTCCTGGGGGCGACGAGGCCGGGTGGCCGCGTGGGCGGCCTGCGCGGCTTTGTCCACCAGCGGGCTCAGGGCGGGCACCTCTGTCTCCCGGTCGGGCTCCCGCAGACGATGTTGGTGCCAGTACCAGTAGCGGCGCGCGGCCAGCAGGCCGGCCGCCGCGGTGATGCCGATCAGGCTCGCCTCCCCGAGGCCGATAGCGGCCGGGCCCGGAATGTCCGTCTTGCGGGCTGCGGTTTCAGCGGGCCGGCCAGACTCTGCGTCGACGTGACATGCGCCTGCCTCGTGGCTGGCGTCCGTGCCTTGGTCGGGAGTTGGCTGTGTCGGCGCGGTCTCGGTGGGTGGCGCAGAAGGCGGTGAAGGCATGGCATCGGGGACGGGGGCAGGCGTCGGCGACGGGGTGGCGTTCTGGGCGACCGGGATGGTCAGTTCCCAGCCGGGCTTGATCAGGTCCGGGTCGGTGAGCTGGGCTCCGTCGCTTTGTACGCGGTCCTTGTTCAGCGCGTAGATCCGCGGCCAGGTGAGCGCGTCTCCCATGTGCGTGTGCGCGATGTCCCACAGGGTGTCGCCCTCGATGACCGTGTACTCGATGTACCGGACTTCCCCGGCGGTGCCAGGCGGGCCGGGATGCTCCGGATCGAGCCCGGCCGACGTAGCCCCCGCCACGACTGTCACGGCGACAGCAGGAAAAGTGGGCTGGCGGACCGGAGCAGGCAGGAGTGTAGCCGTCGCGGCGATGCGCACACGTTCCTCGCCGGGCGAGGAGGGCTGCTGAGCGCCGACCGGCTGCGGGCGCCACAGACCGATCAGGGCAATAACCAGGGTGCCGATGCACAGCGCGGCCAGAGATCCCTTCACCGACAGGGCGGCCACATGCTCATCGTGGGCATGGCGGTCGCGCAGCAGCTGGGGGAGATGGGTCGTGTACCAGCAGGTCTCGCGGACCACGGTGCAGGCGAAGGCGGCCCAGCACACCCAGCCCACCACGGCCAGCAGGTCGATCATCAGCGGGTCGCCGACCGGCTGCATCAGCCGTCGGCCGAACTCCCCAAGGGAGGAGACGTGTTCGGGCCAAGGAAGGCCGGTGGCCTTCCACAGGACGTAGGGCATCCCGGCCAGCAGGGCGAGCGTGAGGGCCAGGGTGCCGCCCGCCGTGAGCGCCGCGGTCAGCCGCTGGGGAGCGTAGGGGTGAGTCATCGCCGGTTCGCTCTCTTCGGCCGGGAAGGGGTAGTGAACGGTCGTTAGGGGGTGGCGCGTTCGGCGTGTGCGGTACCAGTCGCGTGCACGGTGAGGGTGCGCACGCCGATCAGCTGGAGGATCTGGGTGCGCTGGTGGTGGGTGACCCGGACGGCCACGGCATTGCCTTTGACCGACGCGGTGCCGCTGTCGCCGGTGGAGGCGACATACGCGCGGGCTGCCGCTGCGGCCTTGTCGTGTACGAGCCGAACGTCGGCGCCGCGGCGCAGCTGTCCGACGTCGAGTTGCTGGGCGCCGGTGCGGGCCGCTTCCTGCGCCGCGTCCAGCGCCTGGGCCTTGCCGGCCAGGGCGAGCCCGCCGTCGACGACGATGCCGGCGAACAGCCACAGCGCGGCGAAGATGCCGACGACGAACGCTGTGATCTGCCCCTGGTCGTCCCCGGCCGCCAGCCGAGTGCGGACCTGCGCCAGATGCGCTCGCACGCGTCGCTTCACACTCTTGTCGGAAAATCCGTGGGTTCGGGATCGCCCTCTGCCGGAGGGTTCGTTCGGTCTGCCGTCATCGCCGGCTTCGTCGGCTCCGGCCCGCCGGTATGAGCGCGCCCCGTCTCGCCGGACGCCAGGCCCATTCGGTCCCTTAGCCTCACGGCTATGCCCACCGATCACACCGTCTGCCACTGCGTCATCTGTCATCCCGCCGACGGACTGGACCCCCGAACCCAGGAGACCGTCGACGCCATCAACGAGCACGGCTGGCAGGTCATCATGATCCCCGCCGATGACCAGAGCCTGGGCTGGGCTTATTCCGTCGGCCTGTGGCACGGGCACTGGATCTCCGAGCTGGCGATGTTCGGTCTGGACATCCACCTGATGCAGAGGCTCCTCAACGACCTGGGCCGACGGACCGTCGAAGGACAGCCTCTGGAGGCCGATCAGGAAAGGCACGACATCGCCAGCGTCCCGGTCGTGCTCAAACCGGTCGACTACCGCTGGTACAAAGCATTCTTCGGCACCGCGATCAGCTTCTACCGCAAACCTCCGTTCCCGTTTCTCCAGGTCGTCTGGCCCACTCGCGAGGGTGCCTTGCCCTGGCAGGCCGGTGGAGAAGACCTCCTTGGCCGCCAACCCCAGCTGTCGCTGCACCCCGACGAACACCCCGTCGGGGTATGGACCCAGGACCTGTGAGCCGACGGCCACCGCTGGGTCGCGGACAATGACGCCATGACACGCTGGTTGCGCAGCTACTGGGCCGAGGAAGACACCTGGTTCCACTTCGAGGCCGGCGCCGACGGCTGGGTCATACGCCAGGTTGAACTCCAAGGACCGTTCGAAAAACCCGTCGCGGCAGCCTCGTTGGCCGAATGGGAAGCCGCCCAGCAGGCCGGAGCCCTCGCAGACTACGAAGCGACGTTCGGTGCCACGGCGGAGGTTCCCGTCCACGAGTGGGACGCGCACGAGCCGCAGGACCTCACCGCCCAAGAGTTCGAGACTGTCTGGCTCACCGCACGCGCCATCTGCCAAGCAGGAGCCCGAGCACGCCCGACGCATAAAGCGTGAACCCAAGCATCCCCGCGCGCTCACTGCTCACCACCCACACTTCGGTTCCCGCTCACCGGCACTTCAGAATTCGCGAACCCAAGAGCTCTGCTCCGATACGTGTCCACGACGGAGAAGGCGGTGCCGGCCAGGGGCACATGTCCGGGCAGCCCGGTGCGGGTGAGATCGCCCAGGTCGGCGGTGCAGGAGACTCGTGCTGTCACGGTGGCGCCCGGCGTGAGACCACCGGTGGTGAGACGGACGCTGGGACGGGTGCAGGATGCTCCTGCCGCGCGCAGTGCCGCGCCCGCCGCCTGCTGCGCCTGGGCGCGGGCATCTTTCTCGGTGCGGGTCAGAGAGGCGGCGCGGGCGGCCTGGTGGGCGGCGTCCGCCACGATGAGGCGAGCATCAACGAGCAGTCCAAGTGCCACCACGACCAGGAGGACCAGGACGAGCAGCGGCGTGACGAGCACCAACTCCACCGCAGCCGATCCCCGCTCCCGGTCGTCGCGCACGTGGCGGCGCATCTGCCGGTTCATGGCTGGCCTCCGGTGGGGGTGGTGATCCGCTCGGTGGGGCCGGATGCGTTGCCGGAGGCGTGCAGCGCCAGCCCCGGGACGGGGAGCACGCGGATCACCGTCCCCTGCACGTGCACGGTGGTCTGGGTGGTGGTGCGCTCGGCGGTCACGGACGGGGTGGTCAGGACCCGGCTGCCCAGTGCGGCAAGACTGCGCTGGGCCTGCGTCCGGCCGTCCGCTGCGGTGCCGTCCTGCGTGCGGGCGGCCGCCAGGGCTCGCTGGGCCGCGTACTGGGCGATGTGGCGTGCGTGCCAGACCAGCGCGAACTGCACCACCAGCAGCGCGATCAGCAGCAGCGCTGGGACGACGAGCACCAGCTGCGTACTGGCCGCTCCTCGGTCACCTCGCGGCGTGCGCGGGAATGCCGTCACGAACTAGCCGCCCAGGTCGATGCCGTTGGCCTTGCCCAGCACCTTGGCAGCGATGATGCCCACCACGCTCAGGGCCAGGATCGCCAGCAGGGCGGTGACCACGATGGTCTCGGTGGTGTAGCCCGCATCCGAGCGGGTGTGCCCGCGGACGTCGGCCAGGTGGGCGCGTACCAGGCGGGCCAGGGTGTCGAGTGGGAACATGGCGCGTGCTCTCTCTACTGGTTTCGTACGGTGGGCGGGGCGTCAGCTGATCGACATGACGTGGGCGAGGGCCGGGTAGCCGATCAGCAGCAGGAACGCGGCGAACAGCCCGACCACGGGCAGGGACATCTGCTCGGTGGCCGCCTGCGCGGCCCCGTCGGCCTCCGAGATCCTGCGCCGTCGCATCGCGCGCGCCTTCGCCGCGAGCGAGCCGCGGATCTTGGCGCCCTCGCTGCCCGCGAGGGTCAGCGTGGAGGCGAGCTCGGTCAGATCACTCACGGCCAGCTGGCGTCCCAGATCTCCCAGGTGGGGCCAGGGGCTGGTACGGGTGAGCTGCGCGATGTGCAGGGCGTGTCGCAGCCGCGCCGCCGCCCACCCGTGTGGTGCGGCGATGGCCTGGGCGAGGGCCTGCTGGACGCCGGCGCCGCCCGCGAGCGCGATGACCGTCAGGTCCAGGATGAGGCTCAGGCAATGGCGCATCTCGCGGCGCCGCCGGACGGCCTGCTGGCGTACCGACAGGTCGGGGGCGAAGAACAGCACCACGGCCAGGGCGAGTGAGCCGGCCAAAGGCATCCACCAGCCCGCCGCGATACCGGCCCCCAGGCGCAGCAACAGCACGGCGGCCCAGGGGGCGAGGAGCCCGGCGGTGGCGCAGACCGCCTTGCCCGCCAGATGCTGCTCCTCGCTGGTGCCGCAGACGGCCAGGTCCGCGCGCAGTGAGGCAGTGGGGAAGCCGAGCGCCCGAACGAGCGGTACGGCGCGCTTGCCCAGCCGGGTGGCCCACTCCGTGTCATCCGTGTCTTGCGTGCGTGATTCAGCAGGTGGCGGGGGCGTGTTGAGGGCGGTGAGGACGTCGGCGAGGGCGGGACGGGGCGGACGCAGCCCGTAGACGAGAGCGGTTGCCCCTGCGCCAAACAGGGCGCCGAGCAGCATGACGATCATCGTGTGCCTCCCGGCTCGGTGCCCGCCGCAGTGCCGGGGGTGGCTTTGCTGATGAGGCGGATGGGTTCCTCGATGCGGCCGATTGCGGTGAGGTAGGTGAAGCTGGCGGCGAAGAGGGCTCCCACCACCGCGAGGACCAGCTGTCCGGTCAGTGTGTTGAAGGGGTCCAGGTAGGGGCGGTTGAGGACCACGAGACCTACCGCCATGCCGAGGGTGACGGTCACGGTGACGCGCACCCCGGTGCGCACGCTCGCCCGTCCGGCGTCGATGCGCTGGCGCATGGCCACCTGCTCGCGTACCGACTCCGCCAGCTCGCCCAGCAGCGGAGCGAGTTGGCTGGCTTGCTGCTCGGCGGCCATCACCAGCGCGGTCACCACCACATCGGCCAACGGGTCATCGACGTCCTCGGCGAACGCCCGCAGCGCGGCTGGCAGCGGACGTCCCGACCGGACGGCTGTGGCCAGCTCCCGCATCTCGGATTCGAGCGCGGCCGGAGCGATGTCCGCGGTCGCCAGCACCGCCTGCTCCAGACCCGCCGCGGCAGAGAGCGTGTCGCGCAGCATCTCCGTCCACGTGGCCAGCGCCTCCATGCGTTCCGTCCGCCGTGCCGCTGGCCGGTCCGGGCCGAGCAGGCCGGGCAGGGTAAGCAGGGCGATGGTGGTCAGCACCGCCGCCACCGGCCATGCCGTCAGCGCCCCCGTGACCACCCCGGCCACCGTCGCGATCACCACGCGCCGTGTGGTCCAGTCCGTCGGCAGTCGCGCTTCCAGCGCACGCCACAGGCCTGGCCGTTGCTCGGGGGCCGCGCGCCGCACCGCGCCGTAGCCGATGGCCACGAGGCCGAGGCCGAATACCGTCCCGCACGCTACCGCGACCCCCGTCCACGTGCCGGGGCCCAGCAGGCTGTTCATGATGCTGCTCCCCACCACTGGAAGGCGGCGCTCTGCGCGTCGAGCCCTACCGCCACCAGGTCGGCGAGGGTCTCGGTGCGTAGCGGGGTGGCGGGCACCGCGCGCCCGTCGGGGCCGGGCCGGTAGACCTCGTTGGAGACGATCTGTGCCCCGTCCGCGTCGATGACCTCGCGCACCGAGTCGATGATCCGCCGCCCCGCGGCGTCCCAGCCCAGGTGGACGACGAAGTGGACCGCGGAGGCCACCATCAGGTTCGTCGCCTCAAGCGTGAGCCGTTCCGGGGACTGCGCGGCGTAGGAGGCGAGTTTGGTGAACACCCCGCGTGAGGTGGAGGCGTGGATGGTGGACAGGGAGCCGTCGTTGCCCTGGCTCATGGCGTTGCACATGGGGATGACCTCGGCCCCGCGGATCTCTCCGACGATGACCCGGTCCGGGGACATGCGCAGCCCCCACTGAGGTTCCCCCTGCCGGTCGGACAGCTTGATACTGGGACGGATGGTCCCGGAGGAAGCAGTCACAGGTAGTGAGCCAGAAGAGCAACATGAGTAAGCGGTACACGGCCGAGTTCAAGCGGGACGCGGTCGCCTTGGCGTTGTCCTCGGAGAAGACGGTCACCGAGGTGGCGAGGGATCTGGGCGTGAGTCCGGAAGGGCTGCGCGGGTGGGTGAAGCAGGCGAAGATCGACCGCGGTGAGGGGCCCGCCGGGGCTTTGACCACTGCGGAGCGTGAGGAGCTGGTCCGGCTGCGGCGGAAGGTCCGCGAGCAGGAGGCCACGATCGAGGTTCTGGGAAAAGCGACCGCCTTCTTCGCTCAGGACAAGATGAGGTAGGCACCGCGGCACGGTGTCACCTCATCGATGCGGAGAAGGCATCGGAGGGGAATCTCGCAGGTCACAGCGTTGCGTTTCTGTGCCGTGTGCTGGGGGTGTCCCGTTCCACCTACTACGCGCACAGGGCGGCAGGGCCGGCCCGGGCGGTGCGGGAGCGGGCCGAGGAGGTGCTGGTGGGCGAGATCCGGGTGCTGCATGCCGGATCTCGCGGTGCCTACGGGGCCCCGCGTGTCCACGCCGCCCTGCGGCGGGCCGGGCGGGCGGTGAACTCCAAGAAGGTCGAGCGGCTGATGCGCAAACACCGGATCGCCGGGATCACCCGCCGCCGGCGTCGGGGCCTGACCCGGCAGGCGAAGCGGGCGGTGTTCGCGCTCGACCTGATCGGCCGGGACTTCACCGCACCCCGGCCCGGGATGCGCTTGGTCGGAGACATGACCGAACTTGTCACGCTGGAAGGCAAGTTGTATCTGGCGACCTGCATCGATCTCGCGACGCGGGAGGTGGTCGGCTGGGCGATGGCCGACCACCACCGCGCCGAGCTGCCGGTCGCTGCCCTGCGGATGGCGGCCGGGCGTGGCGGCCTGGAGTACCGCTGCATCATGCACACGGATCGCGGCAGTGAATACACGAGTGACGAATTCCGCACCGAAATAGGCAAGTTGCGCATGAGGCAGTCGATGGGACGCGTCGGCTCTTGTTACGATAACGCCGCCGCGGAAAGCTGGTTCGCCATCCTGAAAGCGGAGATCGGGACGACCGTGTGGGAGACCCGCGAGGCGGCCCGGGCCGACGTTTTCCGCTACATCGAGGTCGAGTACAACCGCAGCCGACTCCGTCGGCACCCCGACTACGGGTACGTCACCCCGCTCGAAACGAGATCCCTGCTCAGGCAGAACCTCGCCCCGGCAGCGTAAACACCCGCTGTCCAGTTCGCGGGGGGAACTTCACACCGCACCAGTTCCGCCTGGTCGATGCCGCCCTGTCCCTCGATGTTCGGCTCGCGGGCCTGCATGGCCACCACGTTCGGGTGCGCCACCACATGGGCGTCCAGGCCGAGTTCGAAGGTGTCCTCGATCGTCACGAGCCGCTCTTCGGGCGGGATCTCGTGGGCGAAGGCCCGCAGCACGGTGGTCTTGCCGACATTGGTGCCGCCGCCGATGACGATGTTCTTGCGCGCCCGCACCAGCGCTCTCAGGAACGCGGCGAGCTGCTCGTCGCACACGCCCAGCCGCACCAGCTCCCTCATCGAGGCGGCCGGGAAGCGGTGACGGCGGATCGTCAGCGACACCCGGCCGGTCACCGCCATCACCGCGAACAGCCGGGACCCGTCAGGCAGTTGCAGGTTAAGGCGGGGCATGCCCCGGTCGAAGCGCCGCTCCTCCTCGCCCGCATGGGCCGCGAGCGTACGGACCAGGTCCACGAGTTCCGCATCCGAAGCAGCCACCGGGTTCTCGCGGCGCCATGCCCCGGCCGCGTCCTTGACCCACACCACATCGCAGCCATTCACGCAGATGTTCTCGATCCCCGCATCGGCCAGCAGCCGCTCCAGGCTGCCGGTGCCAAACAGCGCATCCCTGACGGCCTGGGCGATCCGCTCCTCGGCTGCGGCGTCGATCACCGCCCGGCCCTGGGCCAGAGCCTGACGCCGCTGGGTACCCAGTTCCTCAGTCAGCAGCCGTCCCACGGTGGCCCGGCGCGCCGTCTCATCCTCCGCCGGCAAACCCGCAGATTCGCGCTCGCCCGCGTAGGCCGTCAGCCGGGCAGCCACCCGCTGGCGCACCAGATGCGCCAGCTCCCGTTCACCACCAAAGGGCACCGCACCCGGCGCCATCAGCTGCTCGCTCATGATCCGCTTCCTTCGACTCCCGGTACCTGCACCAGACCGGTCCAGCTCGGTCCCATCAGCCGCGTCCCGTCGTCCTCGCTCATGCGACCGCCGTCCCCGTCTCGTGCACCGGCGGCGCTGCCAGTCGGCGGGCCAGCGTTCGTGCTGCGGTCATCAGCGGTGGCGGGCGGAACCCGGCAGTGCGCCGCCCGCCGGGCTCAGCGCTGTTCATCGCGGCCACGCTCTTGGCGTCCCAGGGCAGGAAGAGCACCCGCTCGATACCGAGCGTCTGCTCGATCTCCGCTGCCGGGTACGGGCACGGCCCGACCACAGCCAGCGTCAGCTGCTCGGCATACGAGTGCGCGTCCAGGCCGTACACGGACACATGGGTCAGCGGTTCCGCTCCGCCCCGTGCCACCAGCACGACCTGATCGGCCGCAGCAAGCAGCGGCTCGACGTCTTCGGTCAGGCGTCCCACGTCCAGCAGCACCGTGCCCCGGTCCCGGTCGTCCCCCAGCAGCACGCGCCGCCCGGTCTCGGCGGCCAGCAGCCGCACGGCCTCCCGGCACGGCCCGCGGCCCGGCACCGCGGCCACCGCCCGTACCCCGAAGGGCAGTTCGCTCGCCGCCCCCAGCAGGGAGCCCGGATACGGCTTTCCGGCCGCCGCCGCGACATCCAGCAGCGAGGGTGCCGTCGGCAGACCGAAGCGGATCATGAGGTCACCGCCGGAAGGATCCGCCTCCACCATCACCGGCCGCACCCCGCCGTCCGCCTCCGGCGGCCACGCGGCAGCCAGCGCCAGCGCCGCCGTCGTCACCCCCGGAGCGCCCGTCACCGATCCGATAACGACCAGCCGCCTCACGGAGCCTCACGCCCCTCCGCGGGAAGCACCACCACACGCGGATGCTCCAACTGCGCCGCACGCCGCGCCGCGCCGGTCTCGACCAGCACCGTCACCACCCGCGGCCCGCCCGCCGACTCCGCCGCCCGAACCCCCGTCACCGTCCCCGCCACCGCCGAGGCCGCCTTCTCCTCCGCCTCGTCCGTCGCCGCTCCGGAACCGGACGGACCGGAAAGGAGAGCGACCCGCTCCCCGCGACCGAGATCCGGGGGCGCACCGCCCGGCTCCACTGCGAGCGCCACCTGCGAGAACCCCTTCGGCGGGAAGGCAGCACTCGTGCCCACCTGCCCGGGTGCCAGCAGCGCCCCGGCCACCAACGGCACCTTCGCCCGCCGTCCCAGCACCATGCCGCGGTCCGCGAGGGAGACCACGCCCACGTCCGCCGCCACCTCCACGACGCGCAGATCTCCCGGCTTCAGCACCCGACCGGACGGCACATCGCGGGCCAGCACCAAAACCCGCTCCCGCTCCCCCACCGCCTGCGCCACCAGTGTGAAGCCGACCGCCGAGACCACCACCGCCCCCACCCCGGCCCACGCCCAACCCAGCCTGCGCCGACGGGCGCCCGTCACAGCCGGAGGCTGCTCCGGACCAGTCCGGCGGGCTCCCGGCACCTGGAACCCGCCGCCCTTCAGGCCCGAAGAAGACATGGAGGTACCCACGATTCACCTCGCGATCAAGAGAATTCCGACTTACACCGACCCGGCACGCCCGTCGCACGCCACGCCGTCACACCAAGCCGTCAGCGCGTCACGACGGTCTGTACCTCATCCACCACCAGCTGCTGTTCGGCCGTCATCACCAGCCCCGGCACTACGCCCGTCTGCCCGGCCCCCTGCCACTCGACGTCCCAGGTCACCTGCACCGACACCGAGTACGCCTTGCCCGGCGCGGACAGCGAAGCGCGCCGATATGTGTAACCGCAGTCCGGCGACGACGCCTTGGGGCTGTACGTGTCCGAGTACGGGGTCCCCGGACCACGGCACACCACGGAGCCGCCCTCACCCATCGACCACAACGCCTTCTGCGGCCGGGCCGTCGCCGTCACCTTCACGCCCTTCACCGCAGCTGACACCGACACCGGCTCCCACGTCCCGTCCTCCACCCATATCCACGTGGGCACGTGAACCACCTGCACGAAATCCTCATCCGGACTCGTACGAATCAACGGCACCGGCAACTCCAACCGCTCCACCGCCCGCCGGACAACCACCTCCACAGGAACCTGTCGCCCACCGCCCGGCTCCGGCTTCTTCTTCGTTTCGCCGTCGAAGCGCGGCAAGATCCCCATGCCTCGGCCCAAGTCGAACTCCCAACCACTCGACGTCACCGTCGGCGGCCTCTGCGGCCCTCCACCACCGCCGGGTCTCACCGCTTCTCCATGAGGCACCGACCTACGCTTCATGGAACTGCCCGGGCTCCTCTTGACACTCTGTGCCTCTGCGTCGCACGCACCAGGAACGCACGCCAGACCAGCTCCTGTGCTCAACCCATCCTCGGCCACTGCGTCTTTTGCCGGCGTGAGCAAGACCGCAATGGACAGGGCGACCACTGCCGTCGGCAAGGCGGGACCGGGCCTCAGCACGTGCCCACCTGATCGATGTGCAGGCGTTCAACACGCCAGACCCCTCCACGCTGCCGGACGGTTGCATCAACGCGATGGTGCCCGCCGGGCACGTCGTTCTCGAGCTTGCCGTCTTTGGTGTAATGCAGCCAGTCAGTGGCATCGGCGCAGTCCCGGATCACCGCCCTCGTGACCTCACTGTTCTCTGCTGAGGGATCGAGACGAAGTTGCCCGTTGGTGACGACATCCTTCTTGCGGTCTTCCCTCATCATGTAGCGGAGCAGCTCCAGCGCCCCTTCAGAGGCATGAGCCCTCAGTCGCGGATGCTTCGGATCAGATGTGGCCGCAGCGGCAGCGAGGTCGTCCCACATCGCCCGGTAGGCGGCGAGCGCCTCTGCATGATCTGCATCCGGAGGCGGGGGTGGTCCCGGCGGCGTACGAGACACCCGCGTTTCGAGCGTGCCCTCCGGCAACGGTTTAGCGTCTGATGAACCGGTCGTGCAGCCCGCTAGTAACAGTCCCATCATCGCCAAGCTCGCTCCTGCTAGGAGCGCATTAGCCCGCCGCCGCGTCCTCACCATCCCCACTTTCCGTCACCCTATACAGCCGGGAGACCACTCTAAGTGACCATATGCGACTGGAGGTACCCTGCGACGCGCTCCCCAACCGCAAAGGAAGAGTGAATTCCGCACGGCCGCTTGACGGTGTGTCACCTTGATGCCGCTTTGACGCAGAGGAATCGGGACCTGCCGATAGTTCGAGCGGCCCCGATTCCAAGGGCGACATGTAAGCCTGGTGCACCATCCCTGCTACAGCTCTGCAGCGAAGGGTCCGAGCTCTACGAGGGTCCGAATCGGTCACGAGGAGCGGCAGGCAGGGCCAGCCAGGCTGTTTTCGTCCCCTTCTGGCCTCGGAACCCCCATACACCCTTGGTCAGTTCGTGGACGATGTGCAGGCCGCGCCCGCGCTCGGACAGCAACGCGCACAGCGCCTCCAGACCACCGCCCCGGTCCTGCTCCGCTGGGGAGAACGGCGCCTCCGCCGGGAATACGGGAATCGCCGGAATGCGAGGATCACGGTCCTCTACTTCACAGATGACCTCCGCGTCGGTGCGCCGCAGCCGCAACTCATACGGCCCCACCGCGTGCTCGGTGGCGTTGGCGACAAACTCGGAGACGGCCAGCACAGCGTCACTGATCACCTCGCCGTCATAGCCGAGTTGGCCGAGGGCGCGGCGCAAGGCAGCCCGGGCGTGCGCCGGGGCGTTGGGGGTGCAGCTCGTCCAGCGCCACACGACACTCGGAGTGACACTCAGCCCGGGGTGGGAGGTCATCGCCGCCCTCCCCGGGCCGCGTGGCGGCCTCGCACGACGCGGCGATGGCGGCCACGCCCGGGACGTACGCAATCACGCGCTTCGAGCAGCGCGGTCGGGCCAGCCACCGTCACGAACGGCAGCAACAGCACAACGGTGTACAGAATCGGCACCACGTCAGGGACCTCCCCGGCGATCACGGCTGGGACGCGACCACCACACCGTGGGTCCACGAAGAGCGGAACCCCTCTCTGACCAGTGCTTTCGAGCACTTTTCGCTGCGCCAAGCACATCAGTCTGCAAATGATCAACGCTCAGTCCGCCGTCCGGGGCCGGCGATGAGCGCGTCTGCGGAGCACGCCCATTTCGGCGGGCTCGCCCGTCCGGTCGGCGATATCGAGTCCGCGCATGCGTCCCTGCACCGTGGCCGTAACCGCGGTGCAGGGAGCGATCCTGGCAGTTCTTCAGCACCAATCGGGAGATTGACGGCGATCGACGTTCAGGACGGCGTGAGTGGACGCGCGGCTTGGGCTCGGCCGAGCAGGAGTCGGTTCGCGGGCAGGCCGCGGTCGATGTACAGGTCGACGTTGGCGGGCGGGGCACCCCTGGCGAGCGGGTCGAGTCCCACGGCGACGGCGAGTTCGCCTCGCTCGGTCAGCAGCCGGGCGAGCCGGGGATGTGCTGGCACTTGTACGCCGAACTGTGAGGCGTCGGGGCGCAGCAAGATGCGGGCGCCGGGGTGGAGCGTCACCCGCGGCCCAATGTCAGTAAGCGGCTGATCGGCCTCGACGAGGCCGAAGGCGTCGGCGAGAATACGCATCTGCTGCTCGATCAGCTCGCCTGTCTCACCATGGCGCCGCACAGGCGGGTGCGCGAGCAGCACGATTCCGAGCGGGTCGCCGTGGGCATCGGAGCTGATCCAGGACCAAACGCCGAGCGAGGCGAACAGACCTGCTGATGCCAGCGCAGTCTCGGAGCTGGTCGTCATTGGCATGTGATCGCGTGGCGGCGGATCAGGGGCATTGACTTTGAACTCGGCCCATACCGTCTTGCCATCCTCCTGACGGAAGGCAACACCCCAGTCGTCGGCGAGTGCGCCGACGAGGAAGAGCCCGCGCCCTTGACAGTCGTCGGCTGTTGCGAGCCGCACGGTCGGAGTTTCGTCGCCCTGGTCGCACACCTCGACACGCAGCCGCTCACTGCGGCAGGCCACCCGCACGAGGAAGTCCCGGTCAGCGGGGGCGCCGTGCTTGAGCGCGTTCGTGGCGAGTTCGGAGACGCAGATGAGGACATCGTCGAGCCGATCGTCGAGCTCCCACTCGGTGAGGGTGTCGGCGACGAAGGTGCGCGCGCACGCGGCGGAGGCCGGATGGCTGGAGAAGCGCCTCTCTCGTGACTGCTGCACGGGCCGCCTACCTGCGCGTTTCGGTGCCGCGGGCATATGCGTCGCCCAGGAGGCCCAGCAGGTAGGCGAGCCGCTGCGCAGCGCCTGGCTCGTCGCCGGCCTCGCCCAGCTCGTACCCCCAGCCGGTGACATATCGTCCGTCAAGAGCACCGACCCCCTCGACAAGGGCCAGGTTGAGCTGGTTCGTAACGCTAACTGTCTGATCATCTACATTTATTACCGACAGTCCCCATGCCCTGAGTTGTTCCGCGAGAATGACCGATGCGGTGGCGTCCATGCGCCGATCTCACCGCAGTCCTGGGCGTTCCGGTATCTGACAACCTATGACACGGAGTTGATCATGGCTCTGACTGTGGCGATTACCGGCACGCGGTCAACGGGACACCGTGAACTCGCCTGGTACACGGAGCTGTTCGCCCAGTTCCTGGGGGCCTTTGCCGGTAATCAAGCGCACTTCCACATCGGGGGCGCGAAGGGCATCGACAGCCTGTCCCTGCTGTGGCTTGCGGAGAACTCGAAGGCAAGGGTCACGATCGTCGCGCCGGGCACGGTCGCGCAGCAGCCGGCCGAAGCGCGACAGGCAATCCAGTGCTGCCGCGAGCGGATCGCCGAGATCGTCGAGCTGGGTGCCGCAGAGCTGGGGACACCGGCGTATCACGCACGTAATCGGTGGATGGTGGACCGCTCCGACATGGTGATCGGCTTTCCGCTAGACGGTCCCGAAGGCACGTCCGGTACGTGGCAGACCCTCAACTACAGTGCCCAACAGGGGAAACCTCGGCTGATCGTGCCCGTGTAACCCGTGCAGCGGGCATCATGTAGGCATGACCGCGCACGACAGGCGTGTCGGCGCCGCCACACTCAAGCGGCTCAGGCTGTCCCGCTGTTGGTCACTGGCGGACACCGCGCGAGCAATCATCGACGCGGCGTCCCGGCTCGGGCAGCCCCTCGGCTCCAGCGTCCCCAGTGTGCAGCGGTCCGTGGCCCGGTGGGAGAGCCCGACGGCGCCGATCATGCCGGGCGAGCGTTATCAGCTCCTACTCGCTCACATCTATGCAGACGGCTCAGACGGACAGCACAGTCTCGGCCGTGGCTCGGACTTCGCCGAACTACTCGACGCCCTTGCCCACCTGGGGGAAAGTGAGCGTCGGCTTCACGAGCTGCGCGCGCTGCTCGTGCGAACAGCTACTGATGCGGGCGGCGGTTTGCTCGCGCTGCTCGGTCCGACGACGCAGCGCGCCATGACTGCAGCGCTCGCCGAGCCGTCCCACGTCGACAAGGAGCTGCTCTCCGGGATGCGCGCCGCGATCGGCGACGTGAACGGGCAAGTTGGCAGCATCCCGTTTGTGCGGCTGCAACTGCTGCTCGCCCCCGTTGTCGAATGCTGTCGCCGAGTGCTCGCGGGCGCCGTACCCGCGCCGCTGCTCCCCGATCTGCGCTCGATCGCCGCAGAGGCATACACCCTCGCCGGCCGCCTCGCCTTCGAGACCCGGGACGACGAAGCATCACGCGCTCTGTACTCCGCGGCCACCGACACAGCCGGCCGCATCGGCAACCCGTGGCGGCGCGCGATCGTCCACATGAGCCACGCCCTGGTCACCCTCTACACGACGCCTGGTATCGACGCCGCGCGCAACCTCGTCGATGCCGCGGTACGCGACGCACGAGCCGGTGCGAGCATCGCCGTCCGGGCGCGTGCGCACGCACTGCAGGCGGAGATCGCCTCACGCGCGGGAGCTCAACGGCATGCGCAGGCTGCCCTGTCGCTGGCCTGGTTCGACATGGAGGGCGACCAGGACGGCGATCCGTCGGCGATCAGTTTCTCGCCCGCCCACCTGCGCGGCTTCGACGGGCTGTGCGAGTTGTACGTCGGCGATCCCGCAGTGGCTCACGATGCGTTCGCCAGGTCCGCCCACGCGCTCACCACGCAGCGCGATCGGGTGCAGCGCACCATCGTCACCACCGATCAGGCGCTCGCCCGCATCCGACTCGGCGACCCGCACTCCGCCGCCGATCTGTTGCACCAGTGCATCGACGGGGCATCAAGCGCTGGCGGCCGAGTCGCCACCATCCGGCTGCGCCGAGCACGCCACGAGCTGCGCCCATGGCGTACCGAGGGCTTCGTCGCCGACCTCGACGACCACCTCATCGGCACCCTCGGCGCGTAGGGCACCAATATCGCGCACCACCATCGTTCAGCCAATGTCCACATGGCCGGTGGACCATCCCTGCGGACATCGAGCTGACGAGCCTCGGCCAGCGCAGTGAAAGCCCAGAGGGCAGCCGCCCGCACATGGTCCGGAATGGTGCATGAACATGCCGTCAGTTGACCGCCTGGGCAGCCCCTTGCCGTAGGCCGAGTCCCTGACCATTGCGAACGGTGGCGGAGAGCAGACGGCGAGATGCCATGTTCCGGCAGGATCCTTCTGGAGACAGTGCGCACACTAGCCGAGTCACGGCAGTGACTGGTTTTCTGGGGCGCTGTTGAGATCCCGTCGCCCGCGGCAGATGATGTTCACGAGCATCGGTATCCCGGTGCCTGGTGATCGGTAGCGGCTGAACGGGGACGTAAGGTGCTGCGACGGCGTACCAGCGTCCTGCCTGGTTCTTCATGAGGAACCGTCTGCAGCTGCTGCTCCAGGTCATGTTGGTGCTGGTCGCAAGTCTGCTGGGTATCGTCACCAACTACGCTACCAACGAGAACGACGTTCCCTGGCTCCTGCACCTGCTGCAACAGGTCGCGATACCGGCCATCGGCCTGCTGATCGTCACGATGGTGGTTGTGCAGGTCGTCGTCTACCGGCTGGAAAACCCCGCGCCACCGCCAACAGACTGGCCCCGCGACCGGGTCCCGTACCCTGGTCTGGACGCTTTTGTGGAGGACGAGGCCGCGGTCTTCTTCGGCAGACGGGCCCAGTCCGAGGATCTGACGCATCGGCTTCACGCAGTACAGGACCGGCCTGCCGACAGATTCCTTGTGCTCGTCGGTGCGTCAGGGAGCGGCAAGTCGTCCCTGGTGAGAGCAGGTGTGATGCCGCGGCTGCGCGGTCGACGCTGGTCGGTCCTGCCCGCCTTCTCCCCTGGTCCCAACCCCCTTGGGGCCTTGGCCTCCGCCATCGCCACCGCTGGCGGGGAGCCCGAGTCCGTAAACGCGGTACTGCGGCGTCTTCGGCTGGACCCCACTGCACTGCTCGCCGAGCTGTCCGGACTGCGTGGGGGCAGGTTTCGCCGCATGCTCCTCGTGGTCGATCAGTTCGAAGAGGTCATCACGCTCGCCGGCGAGCGTGAACGCACGCAGTTCCTCGACGCCCTCCACGCCTGCGTAACGCGGGATTCCCGGATCCGGGTGCTCGCCACGCTGCGCGTGGACTTCCTCGGACAACTCCTCGGCACGGACCACGCCGAGCTCTTCCAACATCCGGTCGCCATCGGCGCACTCGGCAGGAGCCAGCTCGGCCAGGCGGTGGAGCAACCGGGCACGCTGGTGGGCTTGTCCTTCGCGCCCGGCGTCGTGGAAGCCATCGTCAACGACGCGGGCACTGACGACGCGCTGCCGCTGCTCGCCTATCTGCTGCAGGAGCTCTACTTCGCCTCTGGTCCCGGTGAGATGGTCACCGAGGAGCTCTATCACCGCCTCGGCGGTGTGGCCGGCGCCCTCGCCCGGCAAGCCGACCACACCGTGGCGGAGCTCGGTGCCGAGGGCGACAGCATCGACTTCGTGCTGAGGGTGCTGCTGCGCTTCGTCACTGTCCAAGGCCAGGAGGTGGCCCGGCGGCGCGTGCCGCTCGCCGAGCTGACAGCACAGGAACGACGCGTCGTGGACGCCTTCGTCGAGGCACGCCTGCTGATGTCCGACGTACGCGTCGCCCAGGAGCCCTACGCCCAGGTGACGCACGAGGCGCTGTTTCGCCAGTGGGCCCCCTTACGGCAGGAGGTTGAGGCGCGCGCCGAGCAGCTACGCCAGCGCGCGGAACTCGAACAGTGGGCGGAGGACTGGGAGCGCTCCGGCCGCAGCGCCGACTACCTGCTCACCGGCGAGAGGTTGACCCTGGCCCAACGCTGGCTGCTCATCCTGCAAGAGACCGGGCAAGCCGCGGAGGCGACGCAGTCGCTCGTGGAGTCCTCGCAACGGCATGATCTCGCCTTCCTGCGCCGCGTCTCAGACAGCATCGGGCAGTACGCGCTCGGCGCCGTGGAACAGCAGCCGGAGCAGTCCCTTCTGCTGACGCTGGCAGCACTGGGCGAATGCACACCGACAGCAGCCGCCCGGCGTGGCCTGATGACGGCTCTGGCATCCAGCCACCTACGCACCCAACTCGACGGCCACACCGACACCGTCCGTCACATCGCCTGGTCACCGAACGGCCTCCTGTTGGCCACCGCGTCGCGAGACGGCACCGCCAGAGTCTTCGACGCGCAGTCCGGTCGCTCGCTGCGGGTCCTCCCCTCCGAGGGCGCCATGGTCGAGGGCGTAGCCTGGTCGCCGGACTCCACCCAGATCGCCACCGTGGGCCGCGACCACGTCGTACGGATCTGGGACGCCGCATCCGGAGAGCCTCTGCGGTTACTCACCGGCGCCTCCTACATCGGGCGACAGGTCGCCTGGTCACCCAACGGACGCTGGATAGCCGGCACTTCACGCGACCAGACGGTCCGCGTGTGGGCCGCCAATACAGGTGACCTCGTCCACGAGCTGCACGGACATCACGACGACGTGTGGGGCATCGCCTGGTCCCCAGACAGCACACGCCTGGCCTCGGCCTCACACGATCAGACCGCCCTCGTGTGGGACCTGTCCACCGGCACGTCGGTGACGACGCTGACCGGCCACTCCGACTTCGTGGAGGGCATCGCCTGGTCCCCGGACGGACGTCTCATCGCCACCGGCTCCGGTGACCACACTGTGCGGATCTTCGACGCAGAGAGCGGCGCACTGCGGCTCCTGGTACGCGGCCACACGGACTACGTCTGGAACGTCGCCTGGTCACCCGACGGGCAGATGCTCGCCTCGGCCTCCTCTGACCAGACCGTACGGATCGTCGACGCCCACGACGCGAGAGTCATCGCCGTCCTGCGCGGACACACCGACACGGTCTGGGGAGTGACGTGGTCCCCATCGGGTGGCCAGCTCGCCACCAGCTCCACCGACGGCACCGGACGCGTATGGGACCTGCGGCCACACGGCGCCGAAAGCTTGCTTCTCGACGGGCACCGCGGACCCGTGAACCAGGCGGCTTGGTCTCGCGACGACACCCGCATCGCCACCGCGTCGGACGACGGAATAGTGCGCGTCTGGGACGCCGCCACAGGCGCCCTGTCCGGCCCCGTGGTCGAACAGACGGACCGCGTTTGGAGCGCCGCGTGGTCACCGCTCGACGACCGGCTGGCCATTAGCACCAACGACGGCGTCTTTCGCATCGTCCACACGAGCCAGGACAACGCCCTCGACCACCGGGGAGCCGTCGTCGAGTCGGTCGCCTGGTCCCCCGACGGCAACCGCATCGCCACCGGGGACCACGACGGAACCGTGCGTGTCTGGTCGTCCCAAGCCGGGGCGGAGCTAAGTTCCCTGGCAGGGCACCAGGACTGGATCAACCGCATCGCGTGGTCCTCCAGCGGCCGCCTGCTGGCCAGCGCTTCGGACGACCGTACGTGCCGACTCTGGGACGTGGCCGAATGCCGACAGCTCACCGTGCTCCGCGGTCACGACAACTACGTCGACGACGTCGCCTGGTCACCCGACGAACAGCGCATCGCCACCGCTTCCGGGGACTGGACGGCCGCAGTCTGGAATACCACGACGGGCCGCCACATCGAGAGCCTTAAGGGCCACGAGGGACGGGTGCGCGCCATCGACTGGTCCCCAGACGGCCGACTCATCGCCACCGGATCCGACGACCGCACGGTGCGCATCTGGTCGTCCGCCACCTTCGAGGAGATCGCCATCGTGGGCGTGCACCAGGACAAAGTGGCCTCGGTCGCCTGGTCCCGGGACGGCACGCGCCTACTCACCGCGTCCTTCGACGGCACCGCCCGCGTGTGGCCCGCCGACCCCGACTTCAACCGCCTGGAGGCGGGAGCCCGCGGTCGGGTCTTCCGCGTCCTCAGCGACGACGAGCGGCGACACCACATGCTGCCGCTGGCCCGGTGATCACAACTGCGGCTCGACCGCCTCGACCGTGCGGTCATCGGTGTGCACCAGGTACTCGTCCGGATCGAGATTCATCGCCTTCCGCTCCGGCGAGGCCCAGTAGAGCGCGTTGCGGTCGGCGAAGGTCTCCGGGCCCTCGTAGGAGATGAGCCACACGAACTGGTTGCGCTCGCGGTCCACCCAGGCGCCGCCGATGGAGAAGCCCAGCTCCAGGCGAAGCGGCACGATTTCCGCACGCCACCGCTCCACCCACTCGTCGAGCATGCCCTCCCGGACGGTGTAGGTGCGCAGCTGGGTGGTCTTGGGCATACGAGTCCCTCCCCATTCGCAGTTCTCGGACCGCAGAGTATGTGTCGGAGCGAGGCCATCGGTACTTACCGAAAGGGCCGGAACGGCCACTGTTGGCTTTCACCGCAGTATGCGCCCGATGGGGAACCGCAGTCGACGTGCCTCCCCATCCGGAGACATCACCAGTGGCTGACACCCGACCACAGGTTCAACCCGACGGGAAACCGGGCTACAGGCCCATCGGCAGGAGACCCAAGCCGACACAGGCCCTCCCACGCCTCCTCCGATCGCGGAACCGGACGGCGACATCGCTGAGGAGGACTGACTCAGCAGGCGCCAGCGGCACTGAGCATGCTGTCGGCCACTGCTTACGCCTCGCTCTCAGACCCGTCCTCGTCGCCGTGCTCGGGCGTGGCCCCGATCGAGGCCGTCCCCGGATCGGCTTGCTCCGTGTCTTCCATGGGCTCGGCGTACTTCGCGGCGAGCCGGGCGAGGTGCAGGGCGAGTGGAAGCTGGAGCGCGTTGGCATAGTCGTCCGGGAAGCGCTGCTGGTGGACGTACATGGCCCACTGCTCCGGATCGTCGCCTGGTTGGAGTGCTGCCATGCAGAGGTCCAGGATTTCGGGATTCCACGCCGGCGTACCTGGCATGCGTAGAGACCGTCCGGCTGTGTTCCGGTGCTCGGTGAACTTACTGATGTCACGGGGGTGTCCGTGCTGGCTGGCCTTGTCCGAGGTGCTCGCGAAGAGACGATTGTCCTGCGGCGCGTCAGCGGGCACCCAGAGCCCCTTGGCAACCCCGGCGCCCACGTCCCCGTCGGGTGCCCACCACTGCGGTGTCTCCTCCCGGTCGTGGCTCGCGATGCGGACGACCCGCAGGCGGCGGCCGTGCGCGGCAAGCCGCTGAAGTGGTCCGGCGCCCAGGCTCAGGCGGTCGACGGCCAGCCCGGGGTTGGTCAACCACGGCCAGCGCTGGCGGGTGTTCTGTGCGTGGGTGAGGACGAGGGTCGGCTCGCCGCGCAGCTTGTACAGCGTCTGCTTGACGAACAGGGCGGTTGCGTCTTCCTGCTGCTTCCGCGTCCTGAGATCTGTGCTGCGGATCTTTCCGGTGAGGCTGCGCAGCAACTCGGGGTACGGCACCCAGTCCGACGTTTCCGCCGTACGGCCGAGCACACAGTCCTGGCCAGGACGGATGAGTACGGCGATCGGGGTGAACTGCGGGTATTTGTTGTCGCGGCTGACGTTGCGCTTGACGAGCCAGAAGGCGAGCTGGTTCAGGGCCTCCGGGATGGCCGCACCGAGTGAATGCTCGGGCAGGAACCGCATCCCGAGCTGCCGCAGGCCATCGCTCCAGGCAGCCTTGGCCCGGTGCGGGTCCGAAACAGCCTCTGGCTTGGTGCCGTCCGGGTCCGGGAGGTCCAAGAACTGGCTGACCAGGCCGGCGTCAGCAAGCCCCACACGCAGCGCGGACTTAGGGTCGCTGGTGCGACGCCGGAAGCCGTCCTTGCCCTCCAACTCGACGAATGCCAGCTGAGGGTGCGTGCCCAGATCGGTCGTCCAGGTGCGCATTGCGTCACGCGCCGCACGCCGTCGCGTATCCATGGCGGCGTCCCATTCGTCGCCGCGCCGCAGAGTGCTGCCCTCACCCAGCGGGCCGACGAGTTCCCCGGCCTGCCGGACGTGGAGACGCACGGTCAGGTCGGGATGGTCCCACTGCCACAGGTCGGGGCCACCGGCCGTGCGGTGCTGCGCGAGGCCGAGGTTCTCCTCGGCAGCCGCGACCAGGTGGTCGCGCATGGTATCGGTCTGGTGCAGCAGTACGGCGGTGAGCCCAGCGGGGCCGACGGCGCGCACGAGAAGGGGGCGCCGTCGGGCGGCGTTGCGCGCCTGCCGCTCGACATTCTCCCGGTCGATCCTCGCCTTGTCCTCGTCGGTGGCCTTCTTCGGCACGGAGGCGGTGGACTCGAGCACGTTGTGCGGAGTCTGGCGCCGGATCCCGCTGCGCCGGGATGTGCTGACGCGCATGAACTCAGGTGACAGTGCCGCCGTGGCCCACTCCGTCAGGCGCCGTCGCTCCTGCGGCGCGATTCCGGCCTGTACCCCGTGTCGTCCCATCATCGTGTGGTGCACCACTGCGGCGGTGACGCCGTCCCGGCCGGTGAGCCAGGTCTCCGGCTCCTTGGCCATGAGGTCGGGTGAGGGGAAGCGGGGGACGGCAGAGATCTGGTTCAGCATCCCCTCCGGCCCTCCCTGAACCCACGCGTAGCCCCCGGTCTGGGGCACCCAGCGCAGGCCGCCGACCGCGAACCGTTCCGGGGCGGGTCCGTCGGGCACAAGGCTCTGGTCTGCCAGCAGGTAGACGGAGGCGCTTCCCCGCTGCGGCAGCCAGACGGGACCACGTACCCATCGGCGTACACCGGTGGAGATGTGGATGCGGGGAGTCGGGTCGAAGGGAGCGGTGCGCAGACAGATCCGGATGTACGCGGAGTAGTTCCACACCTTGGCCTTCGCACCACGTCCGGTGGGGTGCTCCAGCGGCGGCCAGGAGACGAGCTCGGCCCCGGGAGCTCCTGCGTCCATCGCGACCTGCCGGAACGAAAGCCGCTCGCCGAAGTGCTCGTAGGCCGGTACCTGACGTGCGATGCGGGCGGCGAGGACCTCGGGCAGAAGCCGCCACAGGTGGTCGGCGGGCACGGCGGTGCCGCCGTCACCGACGGTCTGCTCCAGCATGTCGACGCTGAGGAGATCCCACTCCAGGCCGTCGATGTCCAGCAGGGAGGCGGTCTCCTTGACTTTGGCGTGTCCCTCGGGGCCCGGCTGCAGATCGCGCAGCCAGGCGTGGATGAAGGTGCTCATCACCGCCTTGGGATAGGGGGCGTTCGCGTACAGCCAGGGCCAGCCGTCGTCGAGTGGGGCCCTCTTGGCCACGGATACCAAGTCGGGGGCAACGGCGGCGATCACCTGGTTGAGCCGCTTGATGGGCACCGACACCTTGCCACGGTCGCGCCGCTCGGGCTTGCCGTGCTGCCAGTGGTCCTTGAGAGGGTCCCGCCAGGCTCGGGGGAAGGCGAGTGCGTAGTGGGGCATGAGGAAGGGATCGCCGCCCGGTGTGGGGACGAAGGCGGCCGGCTGGATGTGGTCGTAGGCCATGGCGGGGTGGGTCTCCGTTCGAATCGGGGAGAAGTGTCAGTGAGTGTCATTCCGATGCGCGAGAGTGCGTCGATGCGCTGGCGCGGGAGTGCCGGCGGGGGCGTCAATCCATGTCCGCCAGTGCCTTGTAGAGCGGCTCGTACAAGGCCTCGACCAGGGACTTGTCGATCGCGGGCATGGCGGATTCGGCACTGAAGTAGGGGGCGAGGAGTGCGTGCATGCTCGCCAGCAGGCTGGTGGCGGGGGTGTCGGTGGCCGCGAGGCCCGCCTCGCGTGGTGAGAAGGCGGCGTCGACGAATACGACGCGAGCAGGCACTCCGCCCCGCACGAGGCGGCCGATGACCTGCCACATCACGACCAGCTGGTCCCAGGTGAACGCCTCCTTCTCGGCCTTGGGGAGGCTGGTCCACGACAGTCGGCGAGTCAGGAAGCGGTTCCAGGCGCGGCGGGCGTCACGCCGGAAGGCGAGCCCCGCCCGGTCGGGGGTGCCTTCCCGGCGGGCCAGGCGCCGCAGGCCCTCGCCCGTGCCACGGATCTGCCGTACCGCCCAGTCGTTGACGGCCTGCACGGCGAGTGCGATGTCGTCGGGACGGGGGTGTGGGCGGGCCAGGAAGTAGACGGTGCCGATGGCTGCCTTGCCTCCGGGAACGACAATGTTGTGGCCGCGTTCGACGGCGAGGAGCGGGGCGACGAGAAGTTCCCCGTCGGCCTGGCCTCCGCGCGCCCAGCCCGCCACGTCGCCCCGTCGCAGAGCCTTCGCCTCGGCGGTATGCGGCAGGGCGCTCCAGGCCGTGTCGAGGTCGGCGTCGTCGGAGACGAGCCGGGAGACCCGACCGGCCCATTCGGGGATCGAGTTGAGGTACGCGGCGGCCCTGCGGGCCTCCTCGTAGCTGCCGACGAGGAGCAGCAGGCGGCGCCTATCGAGGTCTTCGATGTCGTCGAGTTCCTGCTGGAGGGCGCTGACCGAGCCGGTGAGGCTGCGGTCGGGCTCGGCGAGCTGGTGCAGCATCTGGACTAGGGCGGCCGGGCGTTCCTCCGGGTCGCAGCCGGACAGCCGCAGCGGTCTTGTACTTCCGGGCCAGTACAGGAACTCCTTGCGGAACTCGGTGTCGAGGATGGCGCGCACCTCCTCCTTGTGCGGGCGCAGCACCGCATCGACATCGGCGTGCACGTGGTAGCGGCTGGAGGTCCCGGCCCAGCTGGTGGCGGACATCAGCATCAGATGCGGGCCAGGCCGTCCGTCGACGGCTGGCAGGTCGGGCAGACCGAGCAGCAGTTCGCGTCCCACACCGTTGCAGCGGAAGAAGCGCAATTCGCCACTCTGCTCGCCCTCTTTTCTCCTCTCGTCCAGCTGGAACTGGAAGCCGAGGACGTTGCCCATGGGCGACTCGGACATCACGGGCTCGTAGTCACGGGGCGGGCGACGGGAGAGCACATTGGAGGCGGACTCCAGGTTGAGGACCGCCTCGACGCGCTGCCAGAGCCCGGTCATGAAGTTGAGCCGATGGTGCAAAGCGGCGAGGACCAAGGTGAGTTCGAACCGGGGCACATGGGGGTCGGGTCCGGCTTCGACTCGTACGGCACCGTTGAGGAGCCGCTCCAGCACGGGCCGCACCTGGGTGCGAGTGTCGGAGCCGTGAGGGGCGTGCAGTAGACCGAGGGTGAGATGGACGAGCTCGTTGACGAGCACGGTCTCCGCCGGATCTGTCTCGGGTTCGGTGCCAGCGGTACGGGGCTGGAGCGGGTCGTCACGGAAGCGGTTGAGTACGCCGTCGATCCGCTCGCGCTGCGCAAGGCGCCGGGCCTCGGGCATCCCCTCGGACACGGTGCTCTCGTCCACGTCCTTGAGGTCAGGGAACCAGGCGTTGATGAGCCACTGGTGGAGGGTGACCGCGCTGAAGTAGTCCTGAGTGATCCAGTGGCGCAGCGCGTGGTTCTGGATGAGGCGCGAGTACAGCCGGTCGGTGGCGTGGCGCACGGTGTGAGTAGCGTTCGTCCAGTCGTCGATGTCCCGTGCCGAGAGCTGGAGTCGCGCCTGCCCGGCGAGTTCGGCAAGGGCATGGGCAGCGACCTCGTCGATCCACGAGTTCGGGGCGCGTCCGGCGAGAGTGGTGGCGGGGGCGAACGCCGTGTCGAGCTGCATCTGCACCCGGTCCGCCTCATCCACGATGACCAAGTCGCTCATCCGGCAGGCGAGTTCGAGGTAACGCAGCCGCTGCTGCTGAAGCTGTTCGGGCACGGCAGTGTGGACGAGACTCGCGGGAGTGGCAACCCACACCCGGGCGTCGACGAGTTGACGGGCCGCGTGATGGCGAGGGCAGCGGGACCACAGGGGGCAGCCGTGACGCCGCGGGCGTTCGTCGTCCGTGGACGCGGCACTCGCAGCGGGTTCAGCGGCCGCTGCCCCGTCGAGGGCCTCCCCATCATCATCGGGATCTGCCTCGGAACCCTCCCCGCCGAACAGCCCTTCCCGCGGGTCCACCGTCTCCGTGGGTGTCCGGCGCACCTCGTAGAGGTTTCCGCACGGCGCCTCGCCGACGCGCAGCGGTCGCTCCGCCTCCATGCCGCGCAGGGCATCGAGTGGGCAGGCGCTGTTGACGTGGTCGAAACCGTCGTGCCAGTGGGTGAGCAGGCTTGGGGTGCCGCTCGACGCGATGCGCCGGTGGAGTCGCTGGATGTGGCGCTCGCGCGTGGAGTGGCCGAGTACTGGTGCGGTCGGCACGCCCAGACGGTCCAGGAGTCCGGTGACGGACAGGGCTTCGGCGACATCGCCGACGACGACGGTGATCCGCAGCCCACGTTCGGTGACGGCCCAGAAGGTGAGGATGTCACGCAGGGTGCTCTTGCCGGCGCCGACCATGCCGACGAGGTGGAGGAGCCGGTCGATGCGCAGGGTGTCGCTCTGCTCGAACTTTCCTTGTCCCTCGTCGCGTACGAACAGCTCGACGCGCCTCAGGCGCTGGAGCCAGTGGCCATACGCAATGTCCGGGGTCTTTGACTCGATCACGTCCATACGGCGCGCGGCGGCTTCCAGTTCGCGCCACTCGACGGTGATCGGCTCACCCTTGCCGGGCAGCGGCGCATCGAGGTCATGTGCGGCCGTCGGTCCGTCCGGAAGCAGGTCCTCTGTGAAGGTGACGGCGTACCGGCGGTCGCGGACGGGGAAGACGTAGTCTCCGGCCTGGGCGTGCGGCAGTCGGTGACGCGCGTACGGGGGCGGCTCCCCGAGCACCTTCTCGTAGCGCTCGAAGCGGCGTGCGGCCCGCGCGGGCGAGCGACGCACGGGCACGGACTCCGCCGATGCGAGATCGTATCCGCGCAGTTCCTGGGGAACGGCGAGGTAGGACTCGAGGGCGTGCAGCCATTCCCGGCGCCTGCGCAGGGGCAGCAGGTAGTGCCGGGCTCGCCGGACGCGCAGTCGCTGCGCGTCGGTGGTGATGTCGCCGAACGCCTCCCCGAACGGGTAGCCACTGACGAGTGTCCACGTGTCGATGGCGGCCCGGCCCGGCATGACCGACTCCAGGAGGTACAGGCCGAGTTCCACATCTAGTAGATCGCCGGGGTTGAAGGAGCGGGGTCCGTCCTGCCATGCGTCCTTCAAGGGGGCGGTCAGCCCGCGGTGCCAACCGCTGCGGTCACGCATCGAGCTCTCCTTCCTGGGGTTTCGGTGTCGTTCGCTGTACTCTCCGTGCTGTCCGGGGCGTCGGCCGGGCGGTTCCCGGCTCGGTGTGCCGCATGGTGCGGGCCAGGGTGCTTTTCGCCTGCCGCACGACCTCCTCGTCCGTGAGCAGGCTGACGTGGCCTTCGACTCCCTCGGGCAGATGGTGGTGGAAGACTTCGCGGTAGCCGTCCCGCTCCTTGAACCTGTAGGAGGGCACGACGAGCAACCCCCGGTCGTAGGGCGGTTCGCCGCGCAGGGCGGTGGTGGTCCGGCCAAGCAGCGCGGGGTTGGCTCGGTCCTTGACGTCGACGCCCCACGCCCGGCCGTCGGGAAAGACCACACGGAGGTCGTACGCGTCGAAGTTGGGCCACATCGCGACGTCGAGGCCGAGTCCCACAAGCCGCTGTTCCAGGTCGGTCTCGGCCAGTCCGGGGCCGGTGATGAAGACACGAAGCGGCCTGGTGAGGAGGTACAGACCGCCGTCGGCCCCGGGTTTGAGGCGTTCTCCGACGGCCACGGGCCTCCTGCGGCAGCGGTCGAGCGTGCAGGCGTATCCGTCGTCCCGCAAGGGCACCAGCAGACACCCGCAACCGGCGCACAGCGTGCACTGCCCATGGCTGACGTAGGTGGCGGTGACCGGCTCGTAGCACCGCTTCACGGTGTCGAGCAGCAGTGACAGGTCCAAGTCGGCGCTGAGCAGGGCGAGTTCGACACCTGTCAGGACGGGGCGCTCGATGAGCAGCCTGCGGAAGGCGGTGTAGGAGTCGGGGGCCTTGGCCGCCCGGCACAGGGTGAGCGCCTCTTTGAGTAGTGCGTTCTCGATCTGCTCGGCGGCCGGATCTGGTGCGAAGATGGCCCACTCCAGGCACTCCTGGGCGGGGGCGCCGGTGTCCGCGTCGACCAGCCGCAGGTCACCGATGTGCTGGTCTTCGAAGAGGTACGGCCACCAGTCTGCCAGTGGGCGTGCAGCCGCCCACCGGGCGAGCTGCGGCACACTGCCGGGGGCCGGACGCCCGGTGCGCAGGCAGACGAGGACGAGATGGTTGTAGGCGGCCTGCACGACATCGGGGTAGACGGGATCGCCGGGCGTGCGCAGCCGGGACAGGCGTACCAAGGCAGTAGCGACCAGCCTCAGCAGCCGCTCGGACTCGGCATCTGCGACATCCGGGGGTTCAACGGCGGCCACGACGCACCTCCTCGGGGGCGCTCGCGCACCACTCGGTAACAGGGCAGGTGCGGCAGTGGGCGCCGGGCCTGGGCGTGAAGACCTCGTCGCCGCGCCACGCATCGACGTACTCCCGCACAAGCCGACGGGCGGCCTCGACGCGCTCGGGCTCGTTGCACGGCTCGATGTACGAAGGGTCGCCACTGTCCGGCCGCAGCACCTCCAGCTCGACCCGCGAGCCCGCAGGGTCGCCGCCGAAGGCCCCTTCGGCAAGAAGGACGACGGCGAGGGCGAGTTGCGGGTCGGTGGTGAAGGGGTCCCGGCCCATCCAGGCATCCGCGCTCTGAGTCGTCTTGGTCTCGCGCCACACCCATGAGCCATGCTCCAGGTAGAGCAGGTCCGGTTTCACGATCAGGACGGCATGGGCGTACGGGTCGTAGAAGGCGCGCCGGGGCTCGGGCAGCACGGTCGTGACGCCGTCGTTGAGGAGCGGGCACATGTCGATGTGTTGGGCGAGCATGCGGGACCCGATGCGCGACCACTCATCGGTCATGCGCAGCTCCCCGTCACCCCAGGCGGTGTCGCCCCAGGGCATGTCCGCGCCCCCACACGGCGTCAGGAGACCGCTCCTGTGGTTGGCCTCCAGATGGGCGTGGACGGCCTTGCCGAGCTGGTTCTCCGGGGAGTACTCGCGGGTCCGGGGGAGGTGCTGGGCGTAGGAGAAGTACATCTGCGGACACTTGCGGTAGTAGCGCAGGTGGCTGGCGGACAGCTCCCGCAGTGGGAAGGGGCCTCGGCCGGCGGGGATGCCGAGCAGGCCGGGCAAACGAACCGGAGCGTCACAGGTCTCCAGCCGACGGCAGCCCACGCAGCTGCCGCCGGGTGTTGCAGGGCCGCCACCCACGATCTCCTTGACGCGCGCTTCTGCATGCTCTTCGTAGTAGGCGCGGACCGTGTCGGGCCCGCCCTCGAAGAGGAGCCGGTACGAGCCGTCGTGCAGCCCGGTGAGGGCCACGCGCACGTGGTCGACGGGCTCGGCACCGAGGAGCCGATACGGGTGCCAGGGCTTGGCGCCCTGCCGTGCGGGTTCCCCGAGGGCGGCGGCGAGGGCGGCGATCGCGATGCGGTCCTTCGGGACAGACCGGGGGTCGGCGCTGCCGTAGCAGAGGAAGGAGAACTCGCGAAGCCGCCGTCCCGGGTTGTGGTGGCAGGCCCCCCAGCCGGTCAGCTCCCACGTCCGCCCGTCTACCTCCCGCATCCGCACCCACGGGCCGGGAGCGGGAATCACAGGCGGCGCCTCCTTGGGCCGGTCGCGTTCGAGCCACCGCGCGACGGCGTGCCGCAGGAAGCGGCGCTGGGCCCGGTGGAGGGAACGCCCGGCAGAGTCTTCGGCCTGCCGTACGGCGTCCTGTGGGGCCATGCCCTCGCACTCGACGAGCCGCACAGCGGCGAGGACGAGGCCGAGGACGAAGTTCTCCAGATACGGCTTCGGCCGCTCAACGCGGCGGCCAGGCCAGGCGTTCGGCCGCGTCTTGCCCTCTGCGAAGCGCAGGCAAGTGTACTGCTCGTCCGCCGCGTGCGAAGCCTGCACCCGGATCAGCGCGCCGCTGCCGGTCATCCCCTCCGGGGGTGGCCACTCCGCCCCTGCTGCTCCGCCCCTGCCTCTGTCCTGCACGGTCCGTCTCCCTCGGCAACTGCGGTGCCCACGGCACACTCCACCCGTCGCTGCGGCCCCCTGAGGCGACCGTAGTAAGACCGTACCAGAGTGTGAATATAGCCAACCAAAATCTGTGATCTAAGTTCGACGCTACTGTGATCCTGTTCGACTCACGCGAATTCGCGTAGGGTCGACTGCACCCCCCGAGCTGCCGGAAGACGAGGAGCCGAGGAGCATGACGACAGGCCGAGTGGAGGTGACCGCGGCGGACATCGCCCGGTTCGCCGAGGTGAAACCGACCGCCGTCAGCAACTGGCGCAAGCGGCACAACGACTTCCCCCAACCCGTTGGCGGCACCGACCGCAGCCCCCGTTTCGACCTCGCCGAGGTCGAAGAGTGGCTTGGACGCCAGGGCAAGGCCCGGCGTATCGCGGTGGCCGAGCGGCTGTGGCAAAGCTTCGAATCCGCAAGGGTTGGCAGCGCCGCCGAGGACGCCCTGGCCCTCACCGGCCTGCTCCTGTTCCACCTCCACCGCCATCCCGGTACACAGAGCCCGCACGACAAGGCGGGCATGGTCCAGCTGATGGAGCGCGCCGAGCACACCTTCGCCGAGGCTCCCGGCGGCACGGTCGGCAGTCTCGGCGAACTCCTCAGCCCCCTTCAGTACGAGCTCGGTGCCCGGTTGCTCTCCCTCCTGGTCACCGCTACCGAGGCCGCGGCGGCCGATGGCGCGCGCGCCACCTTCGACGACCTGTGCGCCCGCTTCTTGCACCAGGGCTCACGTTCCAGCCTCGCCGCCACACCCCGAGAACTCGCCGACCTGATGGTCACCCTCGCCGGGGCGCCCACCGACGGCGCGGTGCTCGACGCCTCCTGCGGCAGCGGAACCTTCCTCCTCGCCGCCGCCGACGCGGGTGCCACCCGCGTCCAGGGTCAGGAGCTCAGCCACTCCCTCGCCCTCTTCGCCGCCCTCCGCCTGGCCTTCCGTAACACCGATCCGGCAGCGACGGCCGTCTCCTTCGACGTGCACACCGGCGACTTCCTGCGCCGCCCCGCCTTCCGTTCCGGGCGCGCGGCGGCCGTCGTCGGTCACCCACCGTTCGCCGACCGCAACTGGGGCCACGAAGAGCTTGTCGACCATGTGAGCTGGGAGTACGGCTTCCCACCCCGCGGCGAGTCGGAACTCGCCTGGATCCAGCAGACCCTCGCCCATGCCGCTCCGGGTGCGCCGGTAGTCCTCCTCCTGCCCCCGGCGGTCGCCTTCCGCCCCTCTGGCCGCCGCATCCGACAGGAGCTGCTGCGCCGGGGCGCGCTACGCGCGGTGCTCTCCCTTCCCGCCGGCTACGCGGCCCACTACGCGCTCGCCCTCCAGATCTGGGTCCTGCGCCGCCCTGAACTGGGTGAACTGCCGCCTGCCCACGTCCTGATGACAGACACCGGGAACGAGCAGGATCCGCGCAGCATGATCCAGGATCTCTGGGTGCGGTACGTAGCGGCGGCCGACGACGCTTCCTCGTTCCTGGAGCGCCCCGGCGTGGCTCGGTCGGTCCCTGTGATGGATCTCCTCGACGACGATGTCGACTTGACCCCGCGCCGTCATCTGCCCCAGCCCGCCGCACTCGGCGTGAGTGCCGAAACACTGGACGCGGCTCGTACCACCGTGGACGAGACCCTGCGCGCGCTCAGGTCCTCGCTGCCCACCGTCGGCGCGCTCCCCGACCTGCCGGACCTGACCGAGTCTGCGCGCGCGGGTATCCGCGTCGCCACCGTCGCCGAGCTGGCCAAGAGCGGCGTCGTGGTGCTGCGTCGCCCCACCCACGTGATGCGTCAACGTCCCATCGGCGATGTTCGCCGCGGGCAGACCGTCTCCGCTTCGCCCCCCATCCCTGGACCTGGACAGGCTCTCTTCCTCACCGCGCGAGACGTCGTAACAGGCCGGTCGCCGTCTGAGGTGGGCCCGGCCCCCGACGACCCCGTCCAGCACCAGCCGGTGCGCGCCGGTGACATCCTCCTGCCCGTCACCGCCCGAAGTGTCGTAGCCCGCGTCGCCACCACCGAGGACGCGGGGGCCTACCCGGAGGCCACGCTGCACCACATTCTCGTGGCCAACACCGACATCCTGGATCCGTGGTACCTGGCCGGCTTCCTCTCCAGCGCGGAAGGCGCGCACCAGGCCGCGTCCACCACCAGCAGCCTCGGTTCCCACACTCGCCTGGACCCGCGCCGCGTCCGGGTCCCCCTGTTCCCGATCGAGCGGCAGCGCGCGTACGGCGAGGCGTTCCGCGCCGTGGCCGACTTCAGTCGTCTCCTGCGCACAGCCCACGAGATGGGGCAGGATCTGGCCAAGGACGCCACGGAGGCGGTGGCATGGGCGCTGCACAGCCGGGGCGGTACGGAACACGGCCTACCGCTCGATGCCCAGACCGACGTTGCCCGGTGACTCTCTGTTTCCCGAGCTCCCTGAACACCAACTCCCAAGAATTGTAAGGACGTACGGACGTGGTGACCGATCCGAAGGCCCAAGCAGCCGCGGAGTACGCACAGGCGACGAAGCTCGCGAACCTCATCTGGGAGGTGGCGGACTTGTTGCGGGGCGAGTACAAGCGCTCGGACTACGGCAAGGTGATCCTTCCGTTCACCGTGCTGCGACGCCTTGAATGCGTGCTGGCGCCGACGCGGAACGAGGTGGTCGCTGAGTTCAAGCGCATCGCGGGCAAGGGGAGAAACCCTCACCCGTTCCTGCCGGCCAAGGCTGGCCACTCCTTCTACAACACGACGCTCCACACGCTCGCCTCTATCGCAGGCGCCCACGAGGACGAGAAGGCCGATCTGCCGAAGTACGTCCAGGGATTCTCCCCGGATGCCTACGACGTGTTCCAGAAGTTCCGCTTCGAGGAGCAGATCCAGCACCTGTTGGACACGAAGCTTCTCCACAAGGTCGTGTCGGCTTTCGCGGGTTACAACCTTCACCCCAAGACAGTCTCCAACCACATCATGGGATACGCCTTTGAGGAGCTCATCCGGAAATTCTCTGAGGAGTCCAACGAGACGGCTGGTGAGCACTTCACACCGCGCGAGGTCATCCAGCTGATCACCCGCCTCCTCATCACCCCGGACCTCGGGGAACTCAAGGTCGGCAGACCCACGCGCACCATCTACGACCCGACGGCCGGCACGGGCGGCATGCTCAACGCGGGTCAGGACGTGATCTTCGAGCACAACACAAAGGCCGACGTGTATGTGTTCGGGCAGGAACTCAATCCCGAGTCCTGGGCGATCTGTCGCTCCGACATGATGATCAAGAATCAGGACATCGAGCGCATTCAGCTGGGCAACACCCTCAGCTACGACAAATTCGAGGACCTCCGCTTCGACTACATGCTCTCCAACCCGCCGTTCGGTGTGGCCTGGAAGAAGGTCCAGAGGGAGGTCGAGGGCGAGCGGGACAACCTGGGCCATCGAGGCCGCTTCGGCGCGGGCACCCCGCGCATCAGCGACGGCTCGCTTCTGTTCCTCCAGCACATGATCTCCAAGATGCGGCCTGTGGACGAGGGGGGCAGTCGCATCGGCATCGTCTTCAACGGCTCGCCGCTCTTCAGCGGGGCGGCGGGTTCCGGCGAGTCCGAGATTCGCCGCTGGATCCTCACGAAGGACTGGCTGGAGGCTGTGGTCGCGCTCCCCGACCAGCTCTTCTACAACACCGGCATCTCCACATACTTCTGGATCCTCAGCAACCGCAAGGCCCCAGCCCACAAGGGCAAGGTCATGTTGGTTGACGCCCGCGACCAGTGGGTCAAGATGCGCAAGTCCCTCGGGGACAAGCGGAAGGTGATCAGCGAGGAGCAGATCACACATGTGATGAAGCTCTACGCCGAGGGCCTGGAGATCGCCGAGAACGAGTCCCACACATTCCACGGCAAGGTCAAGGTCTTCGACAACGCCGACTTCGGCTACCAGCGCATTACCGTCGAACGCCCGCTGAAACTGCGCTTCGAAGTCACCGAGGAGACGCTGGAGGAGGCCCGCGAGTCAAAGGGCATGCTCAAGCACTTCGGGGAGGCCGGAGTCGAGCACTTCGCGGACGCTCTCAAGCCCCTCCTTGGGAAGACATGGCCAGGAAAGAAGGCGGCCTGGGCGGCGGTCAACGCGGCGCTCGCCGAGGCCCGCATTCCGTGGAGCCGCAACGCCTCCTTCCAGAAGGCGCTACGCGAGATCATTGGCGTGCGCGACCCTGAGGGCGAGGTGCAGATGAAGAAGGGCGAGCCGGAACCGGACCCGGAACTGCGCGATTACGAGAACGTGCCCTTGGATCAGGACGTGGATCAGTACCTCAAAGACGAGGTACTCCCATTCGTGCCCGACGCATGGATCGACCACGAGAAGACGAAAATCGGCTACGAGATCCCGTTCACTCGACACTTTTACGTATACAAGCCACCGCGCCCGCTGGCGGAGATCGACGCAAAGCTGAAGGGGCTGGAGGAGCAGGTTCAGAGGCTGTTGCGGGAGGTGGCGGAGTGAGCGCAATCGAAATCGCTCCATGGCTTGCAGGTTCGCAGTGGCCCACGGCACCAATTCGCCTCGTGGCGCGACTAGGGTCTGGCCATACGCCGAGCCGCAGCAAACCTGAGTATTGGCAAGACTGCACCATTCCATGGATTACCCTGGCTGATGTTTGGCAGTTGCGTGGCAACCAAGTTGATTTCATCGTGGAGACGAAGGAGCAGATCAGCAAACTCGGGGAGAAAAATTCCGCCGCAGTCAGGCACCCTGCAGGAACTGTAATTCTTTCTCGTACTGCGTCAGTTGGCTTCTCGGCAATAATGGGACGAGAAATGGCGACAAGTCAGGACTTCGTGACCTGGACTTGCGGGCCGCGACTTGCCCCCCGATTTCTGCTGCATGCACTGCGAGCGATGGCTCCGGACCTCAAGCGGATCGCAGCCGGATCCACTCACAAGACGATCTATATGCCAGACGTAGAAAAACTCAGGGTGCCGTTGCCTTCACTGGAAGAGCAGCGTCACATCGTCGAATTTCTCGATGCCGAGACGACTCGCTTGGATGACTTGGCTCGTGCATGCAGCGACCAACTGGACGCTCTAGTCGAACGCTCATTCGCGACCGTCAGCGAGATCCTGATCCCGGGCACGCTCACACAGCCACTCGGCAAGTACCCTTACCCTTGGCTTCCCGCAATGCCGAAAGATACCCAACTTACACGCCTTGGCTACGTCTGTCGTCTGCAGAACGGTGTCACAGTCGACGAGGGACGCGCTCGAACCGATAGTGATGTCACTCGACCGTATCTCCGTGTAGCAAATGTTCAGGCCGGACATCTGGCACTCGATTCCATCACGGAAATCACCGTTCCTAAACATGTGGCGAAGCGAAGCACCCTACGTACTGGCGATGTGCTGATGACCGAGGGGGGCGATCTCGACAAGCTTGGCCGTGGCACGGTGTGGCGCGGCGAGTTGGCCAACTGCCTTCATCAGAATCATGTCTTCGCCCTGCGTCCCGAGCTAGACAAGCTGGATCCGGACTATCTGGCGTTGATGACCCAGACGGTCCATGGCCGGTGCTACTTCGAAAGCACCGGAACTAAGACGACCAACCTGGCCTCCACGAACAGCGGCAAGATCCTCAGCTTTCCCGTCCCGTTGCCCAATCTCCAGAAGCAGCAGGAGCTCGTCAGACAGGTGCAGAAGCAACAGGAGTCCGTGCGAGAGGCGTACCAGGTCCTCACCCTCCAATCGGCTCTGCTCGCCGAACGCCGCCAGGCCCTCATCACCGCAGCAGTAACCGGTCAGCTCGACGTCACCACCGCCCGAGGAGTGGAGGCCCCGTGACCCGCCCCCATGCCCCCGCCGCCCCCGTACAACCCCGCCCGGACTCCGAGTACGCCTTCGAGCGGACCATCGTCGAAGCCCTCACTGCCTCCGATTGGCACGAAGGCGAGCGGGGGCAGGGCGCCTACAATCCCGAGCTTGGTCTCGACACGGCCCAGTTGTGGACCTTCCTTGGCGCCACGCAGCCCGCCGTCCTGGAGCGACTCAAGGAGTTCACCGGCGAGGCGGGGAGCCCCGAGGCCGCCGGCATCGCCATGCGTGAGTTCGGCAAGCTGCTCGCCCGCGAAATCGACGCGCGCGGCACGCTCGACGTGCTGCGCAACGGCGTCAAGGACCGCGGCCTGCACATCGAGCTCGCCTACTTCCGGCCCGCGCACGCCATCGCCGAGGACGCGTTCCGCAACTACCGGAGCAACCGCCTGACGGTGACCCCCCGCCTGCGCTACGCGCCCGACCACACCCGCGAACTCGACCTGGTCCTGTTTCTCAACGGGCTTCCCCTCGCGACGGCCGAGCTCAAGAGCTCGGCGTCCCAAAACCCCCAGAACGTCGAGGATGCGAAGCACCAGTACCGCACCACCCGTGACCCGAAGGACCTGATCTTCGCCAAGCGGGCCCTTGTCCACTTCGCGGTCGACGAGATGCTCGTCTTCCTCACCACCCGCCTCCAGGGCGAGAAGACGCTCTTCCTCCCCTTCAACCAGGGGTCGAAGGGGCCGGGCAATCCTGGAGGCGCAGGCAACCCGCCCCTTCCCGACAGTGAGAACGGACCCGGTTACCGCACCGCATACCTCTGGGAGGAGGTCTGGCAGCCGGATAATTGGATGGCGATCGTCAAGCGGTTCCTGCACGTCGAGGACCCCAGGAACAAGAAGGGCGCCGCGAAGAGCGGGCGGCCGCGTCGCGTGTCCGTGCACAACCGGACCCTGATCTTCCCCCGCTACCACCAGTGGGACGCCGTCCGCCGCCTCACCACTCACGCCGCGTACCACGGCTCCGGCCAGAACTACCTCGTCGAGCACTCCGCCGGTTCCGGCAAGTCCAACACCATCGGCTGGCTCGCCCACCACCTCTCCGTGCTGCACGGCTCCGCCGAGCCGGGCGCGCTCGATCCGAAGGCGGTCGCCGAAGGGCGTATCGAGGCCGACAAGCCTGTCTTCCACAAGATCGTGGTCGTCACAGACCGGACCGTCCTGGACGACCAGCTCCAGGACACCATCTACCAGTTCGACCACACGCCGGGCGTGGTCCGCCGGATCAAGGGAACCGAAGGCGTCAAGTCACAGCAGGTTGCCCAAGCCCTCGGTGACACTGGCACGAAGATCATAATCGTCACGGCGCAGACCTTCCCCCACATCCTCGAAGGCGTCACCGGCCTGCAGAACAAGCGGATCGCGATCATCGTGGACGAGGCCCACTCCGGCCAGACCGGCAGCTCCGTGCCCAAGATGCGCAAGGTGCTGCGCGGACTCGGCGCGGAGGAGAAGGCTGGCAAGGACGAGGAGGAGTTCCTGACCTCCTCCGCTGCCGCACGCCAGATGCATCCGATGCTGTCGTACTTCGCCTTCACCGCGACGCCCAAGAAGAAGACCCTCAACCTCTTCGGTGTCACCGACCCGGACACCAAGCTCAAGCGCGGGTTCCACATCTATTCGATGAAGCAGGCCATCGAGGAGGGCTTCATCCTCGATCCCCTGCGCAACTACACCCGTTACACGACCCATTGGCGCGTCGCCAAGGACGGTGCCGAGCAGATCGAGGTGGACGAGGACAAGGCGAAGGGCGAGCTCGCCAAGTTCGTCTATCTCAATCCGACCACCCTCGCCCAGCATGCCGAGATCATCGTCGAGCACTTCGCCGTACACGGCCGCCGCCGGCTCGGCGGGCGGGCGAAGGCAATGGTGGTCACCCGGTCCCGGCAGGCCGCGTACAAGATGTACAGGCATCTGGTGCAGGCCACCAAGGATCTGGACTGCGCGGACCTCGGCGTCCTCGTCGCATTCTCCGGGGAGTTGGAGGTGGAGAAAGAGATCGACGGGGTCATCATCAAGGTCAAGGTCACCGAGGCTGAACTCAACGGCGTCTCCGAGAAAGAACTCCCTGACGCCTTCGCCTACACCCGCGCCGACGACCGCTACGCCGCCATGCGCACCGGAAAGCCGGGCGGAGCGCCCCCGCGCACCGAGTACCGCATTCTCGTCGTCGCGGAGAAGTACCAGACCGGCTTCGACCAGCCGCTCCTCACCCACATGTACATCGAGAAGCCTCTGACCGACGTGGCCGCCGTCCAGACCCTCTCTCGCCTCAACCGCACCCACCCAAGCAAGAGCCAGGAGGATCTGTTCGTCCTGGACTTCGTCAACGACCCCGAGGACGTCAAGAAGGAGTACGCCCCCTATTTCAAGGAGGCCCGTACCGAGCCTGCCGACGTCAACCTCCTCTACACCTCCCAGCGCGAGGTGATGGACCACTGGTTGGTGTACGAGGACGAGATGGACGCCTTCGTCAGGGCCCTGGCCACCGCTCAGGCCGTCGACGGGTCCGCCTCCGCCGGTGAGCCGGGCGCCCGCCGCTGGGAGAAGGCCCACGCTGGTCTTTACCGCCACACCGACGCCGCCCGCGCTCGCTTCGTCGAGCGCCAGGAACAGGACGAGGACGCCGCCGAGGAGTTCCGCGCCGACCTGCGCGGCTTCCTACGCCAGTACGGCTTCCTGTCCCAGCTCATGCCGCGTGTCGACATCGGCCTCGAACGCCTCTATCTCTACGGCAAGCACCTCGCCAACATCCTGCCTCCGCCCCCGTACGATCCCTCCCTCGACATAGGGGAGATGGACCTGACGCATATGCGGGTCACCAAGGTCGGCGACTACGACATCAGCCTCACCGACGACGACGTCGAGGACCTCGCCCCGTACGGTGCCGAAGGCGCAGGCGGCCACCGAGACCCGGACAAGATCCTCCTTTCCGAGCTAATCGAGGAGTTCAACGTCCGCTACGGCCTCGGGCTGAGCGAAGCCGACCGTGTGATGTACGAGGAGCGCATCGTCGCCGCTGCGGAGGATCCGGACCTGGAGGACGCCGCCGTCGCCGCCCGCAACGAGGGCGACTTCGAGCACCCCTTCAACAAGAGGTTCCGTGACATCATGATCGAACGGGCCGAGGCGGACACCAAGTTCACCGAACGCTACTTCTCCGATGCCGAATTTCAGGGGCAGCTCCTTCAGGAGGCCCGCACGGCCGCGTACCGTCTGATCCGGCGCCGCCACAACCTCCCCGACACCCGCTGAGCCCACTGCGGGCGTAAGGCGAAGGGGCGGCTACCGGAAGACGCCCACCAAGAGCCGCCCCTTCCACGTGTACTGTTCGCGCCCTTCGGTGCCCAGCCGAGGCCGCGTATCCGGCGAACACCGTCCAGGACGCCGGGTCCACAGCGAGCTGCGGGCCTGGTCGGCCGGTCAGTACGACATTCGGGCCCGAGGGCTCGTCCTCGTCGAAGCGCCGACCGACCATCTGCCGGTCGAGCCCCGCCGTTCCGTCGGCAAGACGGTGGGCGGAGCTCGATGTGTGCCAGGCGCCCCCAGGATGACGGTGGCTGTCAGCCCTCCGTCTCCTCCTCGGTGGCCAGCCACTCCACGGCCATGTCCCACAGGGACTTCTTGCCGCCGACGACCCAGCGTGCCGGTCCCTGTACAGCGGTCGGAGCCTGTTCCCAGCCGGCCAGCTCCCAGATGCGGTTGACGAGGCCGCTCGCCGAGTAGGGGTTGCCGTCGTAGGCCCACACCAGCGGCTTGGAGCGGTCGTTCGTCCAACTCGCCTGCTCCCTGCGGGGGTCGGCGGTCAGCCAGGCCCGTACGGCCTTCTCTTCCGGGGCGTTCATCGGGACGTACAGGACGGGGGTGCCCTCCGCCAGGAGCCGGGCGGTCACCAGGGTCGGCACCGCGTTCGGGCGGCGTCGGCGTCGGGGCTGCGGGGCGGGCGGCTGGTAGGTGTCGGGGACCTCCGGAACGGACCGCTCTGCCCGCACCATCGGCAGGACAAGGCCGACGAGTTCCTTGCAGCGGTCCTCGTTGGTGAAGGTGCTGGTGAGGAAGGACTGCGGTCCGTAGACCGTGTCGATCTGGTGGATGAGCCACTCCACGACCGGTCTGACCAGGTCCGGGACGCGAGCGAGGAGCGGCGCGAGGTCGAAGTGCGGGTCGTCGACGTCCTCCATTCCGGGGGCGAGGAGCTGGAAGACCAGATGGCTGATGAGCAGGTCACCGCGGAGCGTCGTGTCGGCTGCCCGGCCACGAACCTGCTCGTGCAGCCGCTCCAGCACCTCGCCGACCTCGCGGTGAACCAGGACGCAGCGCCAGATACGCAGGGCGCTCGGCTCCTCGCCGAACAGCCGCGCGTAGTTGCCCAGTCGGCCGCTCTCCCAGAGCAGGTCTGTCGACCTCTTGGCGCGAACCGCCAGTTCCGGCGTGCGGTGCGCACAGGCCAGCGCGACGGCGGCATGCGCCACCGAGCAGCCCGCCTCCGGCGCCGGATCGGCCTCGCCACGCTTGTACACGTATTGCTTGCCGAGGGACAGGTCGAAGTCCTCGCGGATGCGCGCTTGGGTGTCATCCAGGGCGATGAAGTCCCGTAGCGATACGTCGTTCTGGGTGTTGGTGGTTTGCGTGATGCGTTTCGCGTAAGTGACCCGCTCGTCGCCGAGGTCGCCCAGGGCGATCACTCGGACGCTGACATCCGCATCTTCGACCGTGTCCGGTGTCAGGCTCCGTGCCTCGTGGATCGAGGTGACGGTCTGGGCGCCGTTGACGACGCTGACGTTCCCCAAGATGAGCTCTACCGGCTCGTCGGGGCGACGGCGGCCGATCCAGCGCTCTTCGATGCTGTCGCACAGCACCGTGATGCCGTTGTTGAAGTACCAGAAGTTGTCGGGCTCTTCGGCCAGTGTCTTCTGGATGCCAGAGTTGATCGTGGTAAGGCCAAGGGAGTTTCGGATGTTCTGGGAAAACAGGCGCGGACCGTGCCCGTCATACCATTCGGCCACCTCACCAGCCGCTACCGTGCCCTGAAAGGCGGTGAACGGCGTGTCGCGCTTGATCCACTTCTGCATCCTCACGGTGACGTCCACCGGGGCGGGCGCCCGGTCGTCCTTGAGCTGCCGCAACAACTCACCTGTGCCCAGGAGCTCATAGTCGAGCATGGGGCCGTGGCCGCGATGGTCCTCGACTGCGCGGTCCAGGACGTCCGTGGCGTGCTTGCTGAGCGGGTCGTCCCCGACGAGTGCGATCACCAGGCGGATCTTCAGGCGGGCGTCCGCCAGTGCGGAGTCCAGTTGTGCGGTGAAGGGCCGCAGCTTGTCGTTGAACACCTCGAACTTGCGCTGCTCCAACAGGCTGAGCCCGTGGATCAGAGCGAAGGCCGCATTCTGGTTGAAGCCCGCGTTCCCCTTGTCGTTCCACTTGGCCTGGACGAGCCACACCTGAGCTCCGTCGGTGACCGCTACCGCGTCGAGCCCGCCGTCCTCATACCCGTCGATGACAGCCTTCGCGCAGGTCTCGTGGTCCAGGCCAGTCTTGCTGCGCAGCGCTGTCGCTGCCACTGCCCGCGACAGCCATGCGCGCTCCAAGTCGCGGCCCGACTTCTGTTCCAGACCGCTCTCGTCGATGAGTCCCCGATAGCCCCGCTTGAGCCCCTCCTCGATCTGGTGCAGTTCCTGACGCGTCGTCCTCGACGGTCCCCGCCCCGTACCGCTCACGCTTCTCCTCGGCTCCTCGTTGCCACCCCGTTTGTGCACGCGCCGGGCCAGCGTAGCCCGGCATCTTTCGCTCGCCATGGGCAGGAGCCAGTGTCCGTGTAGACCTGACGTACGCTCATTCGAAGACCGGGATGCCCCATACATCGGGAGGTCGCCACCACATGACCATCGGCCGGACCAGACGTATCGCCGATCGCTACGAGCTGAGCGCGCTGCCGATGCCCGGCGGCATGGGTCTGGTCTGGGAGGGATATGACATCGTCCTCGACCGGCCCGTGGCCATTAAGCAAATCCGCGTCGAGAAGGCTCGCACACCCGCCGAACTCGCCGTGCTGGTGGGCCGGTTCCGGCGGGAGGCCCGTGTAACAGCACGGATCGAGCACCCGGGCGTGCCCGCGGTCTACGACGCGGCCATCGACCAGAGCGCTGACTCGCCCGATGAGGCCGCCGAACTGTATGTAGTGATGCAGCTGATCCGGGGCATGGACTTGCGGGATGTCGTCGCCGAGCAGGGCCCTCTGCCCGTCGAGTGGGCGGTCGCCGTAGCCGCGCAGATCTGCTCCGTGCTGTCATACGCGCACGCCGTACCCGTCGTTCATCGGGATCTGAAGCCGAGCAACATCATGATCGACGGCAGCGGGGCCGTGAAGGTCCTCGACTTCGGTGTGGCCTCTGTCTTCGGGACCGACACAGCCCAGCTGACCGAAACCGGCCGCCCGGTCGGCACCCGCGACTACATGGCCCCCGAGCAGTTCCTTGGCGTCGGCGTCAGCCCGCGCAGCGACCTCTACGCCCTGGGGTGTGTCCTGCACGAGATGCTCACCGGGCGCAGGGTGTTCCCCGGGACAGGCGATGCCGCGCTGCGGCACGTCCACGACAGCCCCGAATCACTGCGTTCCCTGCGGCCCGACGCGCCCGTCGAGCTGGAACGACTCGTCCTAGACCTCCTGGAGAAGAATCCCGACGACCGCCCTGCTGATGCGCATGCCGTGCACGACCGGCTTGTCCCACACCTTCCGTCACCCGGCTCCGGTACCGCACCGCGAGGTCCGTCCGGCCTGGCAGATCCCACCCTCCCCTATCGCACCCCACTCGCTCCCAAGAGCCGCCCAGCCGTACGCGCCGTGCCTGCACCGGCACGTCCCGCACCGCCCGCCGCGCTGTCCGACGTGCTCGTCCAGGAGGGGGAGGAGGAAGCCGTGCGGCTATTCGAGGAGGGGCGTTTCACGCAGGCCGCTCACGTACTGGAAGAGTTGCTCGACCAAGCCGACCCGCTCGACCCGCGCTTGTCGGAGACTCGGCGCATCCATGCGGGCGTCCTGCTCGCAGGAGAGGATTTTCGCCGTGCTCTCGGCGCGTTCCGGCATTTGGCAGCCGAAGCGACGGACGGCAGTGACCTCCGTGAATATCGTTGGCACATCGCGCTGTGCCTGGCCACACTCGGCGAGCACGAACAGGCACTGGAGGAGTATCGCTCCCTGCTGCCAGACGCCCCGCACGCCGAGGCCGTCACGCTTCGGCAGAAGATCGCTGACCTTCTGCTGGCACTGCATCGCGTGAGTAAGGCGGCCGACTTGCTGCGCAGCCTTGTGAGCGAACTTCCTCCGGAACACCCCGCCGCAGTGCGCTCCCGCGAGCTGCTCAACCGCATCCAACTCGCGGGAGGGGCCACCGGATAAGGAGCTGGTGAGCAGCGGTGATGCGTCCCTCGTCGTCCCCCGTGGACGTCAGCCGCAGCACCGTGCGCTCGTCGTAACTGACATGCAGCAGGTGGTCGACGACGCCCTCGATCACCTCGTCGACGTCTGGGGAACCGGATGGGTCGCGCGCTTGTCTCCCAAGGCCGGGGCAAGGACGACGTCGGATCACGCCGTGTCGTAGTGCAGCAAGGCCAGCATGAGCCTCAACACGGCATCCTGTCGTGCGGCGGAAGGTTCTGCTCACCGAAATGAGCGACCGACTTGCACGAGGGGCCCTGCGGGTCAAGGCCCTTCGAGCCGATGCGTGTTGCGGGGATTGGCGGAACCCCACGTGCAGACTGGTGCCTTCGTCCGATCCGGGCCCGTACAGACATTGGCCTGCCGTTGCTGCGGCCGCCGGGCGGGGCGTCCTACGCCTTGCCACCCCCGCCCCGCAGGGATGACAGGACCAAGCGCCCATACCGTGTGGTGAGGGCTGCGGCTGTGGCGGCAACCGACAGTGCGAGCACGATGAGCAGGTGTGCCGTGGAGTGGTCATCGAGAACTTGCAGGATGCTGAGGGCCGTTCCGAGTGGCAGGCCGAGAATGGTGAGGACGCCCAGGGCCCCGCTGATCTGCTGACTCTCCTGGGTCTGTACGAGCCTGCTGTAGTCGGCTGCCTCGGCCAGGATTTCGTCGAAGCGTGCGGGCAGCCGGTGCTGGTTTTGGAAGGCGAGGAGCAGATCGTTGGCCGCGCCGTGTGCGGTGAGGTGCTGTCGCCAGTAGGTGCTGCGGAAGACTGCGATGTTCCGCTCCAGCGTGGCGACGCGGCGTGCCAGGCGTGAGGAGTTGAATACTTCGGAGAGTTCGTCGGTGAGCTCGTCGATGTGGTCGCGCTGGAGCGAGCCGAGGAGCAGGGCGTCGAGATAGACGGTACGGGAGTGCAGCGCGCCGAATTCGAAGAAGTCGCCCGCACCGGTGTCGGGCCGGTGGCCGAGGAAGGCGGCCCCTTGACGCAGCACCAGGGCGCTCCAGTCCGCCGAGATCCTTACGGTGTCCTTGAGCTGTTCGCCGACGGTCTCCGGAGGCAGGGGAAAGTCCTCCGGTGTGGAGCGTGACGCCAGTTGCCACAGCCAACGGTCCGCGGTGGCGGGCAGGGCTCCTTCGCCGTCGGCTCGGAGGGCGGGGGTGTGCCGCGCCGTGGGGGTCACGAAGGCGATGGTGTAGGGCCGGGCTATGGCGAACGGCGTGTCGGGTCACGAACGTCGGCGATGCCGGCGAGAAGTCCGGCCGGGTCGAAGGGCCCGGTGAGCGGAGCGTCGACGAGGTTCGGCCGCCGCCCGGCCAGGGCCCGCAGTATGGCCAGCAGCGGTCTTTCCACGCTCAAGTGCAAGACAGCGAGGGCGTGTTCGGGATTGCCAGCGGTGGCCGCGCGGAGAAGTTCCATGCCCAGTAGGTGCAGTCCGTCGTGCTTGACGTCCAGCGGCAGGTGCCAGCGGCGCGGACGTCCGGGCGCCCCGTAGAGTGCGCGGGCGGAGGCAGGGGCGAAGTAGGTGGACCGAGTCTGAGCGTCGGTGCGGCGGTTGCCCAGCTCGAACGGGAAGGGTCCTTCGGGCCAGTTAGGGACGCGTAGCAGCCGTACGGGCAGGACGACGGTGAGCTCCTGGCGTGCCCCGGTGACGTGTTCGAGCAGCGGAACTTCAGAGGTGGTCACCGGTAGTATTCGGCCGGGTCGGGCTGGTCGAGGCGAATGACGAACTCCGCTTGGCCGGGGCTGTCGGTGCTCGCTTGAAAGCGGACGCGTTCGCCCGTGCGGATGGTCCGGAAACCCTCGGTCACGATCTGCCGGTAGTCGAAGCTGTAGTACCGCTCGTCCTCGTCGTCCTGGACGACATAGGTGCCGAGCGTGCCGCTCAGTCCGCCGCCACTCGGACGCCTGTCCACAATGGTTCCGTGACGCGGCCCGTCGACGCTCATGCCGTCGCCTCCTTGGTCCCGGACGTGTCGTGGTCCTGCACGCACCGGAAGCCGACCGCGTTGCTTCCGCCGCGCTTGCGGTAGATGCCCTTGGTGCTGGTCTGCACGGCACGCATCGGGTTGTCGTAGCTGCCACCGCAGATGACGGCCTCGCCGAGGTCGTCGAGGCTTGTGGATGTCCATTCCCAGCAGTTGCCCACCATGTCGAGGACGCCGAACGGCGAGCGGTTGCCCGGCCGTTCGTCGACGGGTGTCGCCCCGGCCTGACGGACGGCGTCGCCAGCGAAATCCCGGTACCACGCCTGATACGTCACGACAGGCCGGCCGACCCACGTGTCGGCGCAGTTGACGCCGGTGCTGTCGGGTGTGTCGCCCCAAGGGAAAAGACGCCCGTCGGTGCCACGCGCGGCGGCCTCCCACTCGAGGGAGGTCGACAGCCGCTTGCCCTCGAACATGGCGAAGGCGTATGCGCTCCACCAGCTGACGCAGATGGCAGGGTAGGCGTCGTAGCGCGGATTCTCGTAGTAGTCGGGCCGCCGCAGCTGGTCGGTCCAGGGGCGGTGTGTGACGTCGGCCGGCTGGTCGGGGTGGTCCCACTGCGAGGTGCCGTCCGCGTCGAGGGATTCGAGGAAGCGGCGGTAGCGTGCGACGGTCACGGCATGGCGGTCGAAGCGTACGGGACGCTCGACGCGGCGGCTCAGCAGCCGTTCGGCCGGCCCAACCAGGTACGCCCCGGCGGACAGCACGCAGTCGTCCGTTTCCGGACTGCCGGGCATACCGGCGAGGAATGCGCGCACCTGCTCGGTGAGGAAGGCACCGCCGGGAAGGCCGGCTGCCAGGTCCCGGTTCGCCGATTCGGCGAGAAACTTTGCGGCCAGTAGTTCCTGGTACGCCGTGTGCACGAAAGGCGACGTGATCGGGCCCGGCGGGCCGCAGCAGCAGAGCGAGGACACACGCGTCGAGATCGAGGCGTCCGTCGGTGAAGGCGCTGGCCCCCAACTGCCGGTGTATGTCGAGGGGGAGAACACGGTGCGGTCGGTGAGGAAAGCATGTCCGAACGCGGCAGGGAGCCGCTGCTCCAGGTCGGGCTGCCCACGCTCGGCCAGCGTCCGCGTGATGTGAGCGCCGAGGATGTCCGCGAGCGGCTTGCCCGCGGGAAGGTTCAGCGCCGTGGTGAGGCGCGTCTCGAGAGGGGTTGCCTCGGGCTCGGCCAGGCGTACGACGTGGAAGTACGGCACGCGTGACGGGTCGACGCCGTTCGCGTACATCTGCTCGACCAGTTGCTCGGAGCGGCCCTGCCCTTGCCGAAAACCTGATCCGAGCAGGTCATGCGGCGTGCTGGTACTCGCGGAGGAGGCTGCCGAGGTACTCGCATCTTCGCATGTCGAGGCGGGCGCTCTGGTCCGGATCGGTGAACGGCGCGGGCAATGGGTGCAGTGGGCGGACGTTCTCGATGCCCTGGTGCGGCCGGTGTTCGTTGTAGAACCGTTCGAACTCACAGGGCACGGCGCCGATGCTGCTGATTCCAGACCAAGGTCCGGTCCACAGGCCTCGGACCCGCTCGTGCGGCGGCAGACGGCGTATCCAGCACCAAGATCTCGCTGGGCTTCAAAGCGTCGTGGCGTATTCGGCGGGGAAGAGATCGGCGAGGACGCCACCTGCCGCACAGAGCGCCTCAAGAGCTCCGCGGATGAGGGGCTGAGTCGACTCGGCCAACGCCTCGCCCACGCTGGGGAGGTAGGCGATCGTCTCATCGGTCACGAACGCGAGACGCCAGCCGCTGTCGGCGTCGATCAGGACTACGCCATCGCAACGGCGGTAGTGCCGTGCTACGACGACCAGACGGGGCACACGCACGTCGACGAACGGTGCGGTTATGCCGCGGACATCGAGACGGACCTGGACGGCCGTCGCACCCGGCGACGCTGCCAGCCTCAGCTCTTCCAACCGGAACTCTTCAGCTGTGCGGGCGCACCAGAGGTCGTCGTCAATGAAGTCGATGGCGGCGAGGAGCTGATCGTCAACCTTGTCACAGGTGATGGCCAGCCCGGTCACGGCAGACAGGTAACGGCTTGTCATCTCGGTCGGATCCAGCAGGCCGTGTCCTAGTGCGGCAGCGAGGACCGGCTGGAAGGCGACGACGCGTTCGCGCTGGTCGCTGCCAGGCTTTAGCACCAGCCAGCAGAGGGCCGCGACGGCTTCGGGCAGCCAAGTAGGCAGCCGGTTGAGCACCTGCGTTCGGGTCGGCTCGTCAAGCTGATCGAGCCAGCCGTCGCCCTGACCGGTCCCTACGAACGGCCGCAGCCACAGCTGCCACATCTCGTCCAGGTCGTCCTCGGTCAGCTCGACCCGCTCCGGGTGACGGACCTGGTCGAGACGGAGGTGAGCGAGAGTAAGGGCGATCACCGCGAAGTTCCCGGCGGGGGCGAACGGATCGACCCACACAAGGCGCGGATCGGTCTGCGCGGCAGCCCAGCGGCGCAGGACGTTACGGGCGCGCACCCGAATCCGCGCGGATGGCGTCCAGGACCGTGCCGGAATGCCCTCACCGTGGTCAGGTTTCTCATGTGTGTGGTCGAGGAGCCGCGCGAGTAGCGAATGCGGATGCAGACTGGCGGTGACCGGGGCATGGGCGCGGAGTGCCTCGAGCAGCTCGACGAGCGGCTCGGCGCCATCGAGCGTATGGCGCCTCCACATGCGGTCGTAGACACTCGCCCGGGGATCGCGAGCGAGCTGTTCCCGTTCGAGGCGGTCCCACAGGTCGTCATCCGTCTGTTCACCGGACTCGCCACGGGGCTCCATTCCTGTCCCGGTGGTCGTGGCCAGTTCGCTGACATCCATGGCGAGGTTGCGGTGCAGCCGCACGAGCGCCCGGCCGAGCGGTGTGTTCAGATCTGCGTCGTGGAGTTCGGGGGGAATGTCAGCACCGGAGCGGGCCGAGTTCTTGATGAGCGTTGCGGCGAGGGCATCGGGATCGTCGACGACGACACGGTTCGACAGGACCTGCTCGTCGGCGTCGAGGAGTTGGACAAGTCGGCCGTCCAGCGGCCCGGCGGTCCGCACATGGCCGTGGTCGTCGGCGGAGAGGGGCTGGTGGCATGTGAGGTCGTCGAGCAGCCAGTCGTCGCTCCCGGGTGGCTCGGTCGTGATCTCGATCCGGCCGTCGGGAAGCGCGGTAGCGGTGACGAGCTGCACCGTGAGAGGCTCCGGCTCCGGGTGGGTACGGAAGCTGAGGGACGTCAGAGCCCGGAGGTTGTGTTCCCGGACCGTCGTGTCGGGCGGCACGAACGTGGCCCGAACCTCGTCGGCATCCAGCGGGGCAAGGACTGCGAGTTCGATGTTGCCCTGGGTGGCGTGGGTCAGTCTGAGCGCGGCGCTCGAGAGGTTCGCCGAGCCGGACAGCAGCCACGCTCGCGGTCCCGCCAGAACGCCGATGAGCTTGGCGTGGACGAACTGATCGGGCTCATAGGCAGCCACGGACACGCAAGCGCCGCTCGCGGCAAGCCGCTCGGCCAGCAGTTCACCGTTGACGCTGGTCGAGCCGGTGACGAACAGCTTCACCTCTTCCGGCTTCAGCGCGTCGAGCAAGGCGCCGACTGCGACGGCATCGGCGTCGTAGAAGGGAGCGGCCAGCCACAGCTCGTTCACCCGGGCTCCCGGCTCGGCGACAACAGCGGCGAGCTGGTCGGCGATGGGGGTGCCAAGGTTGTGCAGTAGGGGCGACGGCACGTGCTGGGTGGCCACGGCAGGGGACGGGATCTGGCCTTCGAGGTGCCGGAACCGTGCGGCGAGCGTGGTGTCACCGACTATGCCGACGAGGCGCCGCATCCATGATCGCCACGCGGCGATGGCCGCGTCGCCGACCGGGGTGCCAGACCGGAAGGTGGTGAACGCCTCGCGGCCGTCGTCCAGGCCGCCGGCCGACAGGTTTCCGGAACCGACCAGCAGCGTGGCCCTGGCACCGGTGACCGCGAGGTAGGACTTGGGGTGGAATGCCCCGCTGATCCGGACGCCGCGCAGAAGCCAGCGCCGGTTCACCGGTGCGAGCGTGTCGGCGCGCTCCGCGGGTATGCGGGCGAGGCTGCTGGTGAGACGCCGGTGGTCCGCCAGCACGGCGATGTTGAGCGGCGGATCGCCGAGCCGGGCGAGGAGGAACTCGTTGAACAGTCCGAGATCCATGGTGTACGTCGTGGCCCATAGCGCCTCCGCGCCGCCGGTGAAGAGTTCGACGATGGGCTGGACTGTGGGTATCTCCGGACCGTTTTCGGGGGTGTTCGTCATCCGAGGACCTCTTCGACGAATCTCATGCCCCGTGCGGTCAGCGTTGCCGGACATCTCTCGTCGTCGGCCTCGCTCCACAAGCCGAGGTCCCAGGTGAGGGACGCCAGGGGTGCATTGCGGACAGCTGCCAGCGGGAACCGCCCGACTCCATGGTCGTAGAAGCGCAGCAGGCCGTCCTCCCACCGGAAGCGGAAGGTGAGTTCCGGCAGTTTCGAGTACGCGATCCGCTCATGGACCGGGACGACGAACCGCGACACCAGCCACCACAGCGTGTCCGCCACAGTGGGGCCATCGGCCAGGTGGGTGCGCAGGGCTGCGGTGACGGCGGCGATCGAGGGCTGCCATCCCGACCTGATGCCGGCGGCCTTCTGCCAGCCGTCTCCTGCGCGGCCCTCCATCCTGCGGGCTAGCTCAAGCAACACGACAAGGCCGGAGGAGGCGGTATCGAGCCGGCTGGTAAGCCGTCGTAGATCGTCCAGCGGTGCGGTTGTCACATTCACGTGGATGCCGTCGGTGTCCGGAACGACGAGTGTCCCGGCCGCCAGCTGGGCGGCGAGGGCTGTGGTCAAGGACGTCGGGTCAAGTTCTGGTTGCCCGGCAACCAGACCTGCAGCGACCCTGCGCACCTCATCCCAGGTGAGACCACGGCCAAGATCGCGGGCGCGGGTCAGACCGGCTCGGCACAACTCGGACCAGACCGAGCAGAGTGCCTCCTGCCAGACGTCCTTGGCTATAAGCCCGGCCCACTGGCCCGCTACCACGGCGTGGGCGTCGCTGTGCAGCGCCGGCGGCGACCACAACGCGTCCCGGTACGCGGTTTCCGAGGTGACGACGCTCGGGACGGCGTCGAGCAGCGAGAGATAGTGGCCAACGCTGAGGCACCGTTGCCGCACCCCCGCCTCCGAGAGCACCTCCCCGATCGCTGTCGGACCGTCAGCGACGCCCAGCAGTTCGCTGTCCTCGCCGACCACGGTGGAGGACGCTTCGGCGTCCGGGGCGAACAGCGCGGCGTGGACGGCGTCGCGTTCTTCGGGCAGCTCCCTCAGTCGGCACAGGCAGGCGGCCTGGGCGTACTCGTCGATCACGTCGGCAGACAGGTCGTCGGTCGTCCACATGGCCCGCTGGTAGTACGCCGTGTGCTCCACGGCCGACTTGAATGTGCCGGCGAGCAGCCGGGCCCGGTCGGTGTTGTAGAGCACGTCGATGGGGATGGGCCGACCGCCGAGCAGCGTCCCGGCCCTGGCCACAATGCCGAACTCGGCCATCGGCGAGCGGTAGTACAACCCGTAGCCGCCAAAGGCGCTCTCCACCGATTCGCCCCGCGAATAGGGCCCCGGCCCCATCGCCAGGCCGCTCAGTCTGCGGGCCCCTACCGGGCTCGATCCGCAGCCTCGGGGGCAGCGCAGCACGGCCAGGCCGTACTCCCACTCGCGACGCTTGATGAAAGCCGACAGCGTGTTGCCGTCGGCCGCGAGGTGACGGTCCCGGTATTCGGCAAGCAGGAAGGCGTGAAAGGAGAAGTAGCGGGCCCGCCGTGACAACTCCAGGATGCCGGGCAGCAGGAGCGGCATCAGCCGGTCCTGCGTGGTCGTCTGGAGCCCGAGCGGGTCCCGGCCTTCATTGAGCTTCAGCGAAGCCTCGATCCAAGCGGGTGCAGGCACCCTCGTCCCGTCTGTCCCCAGCCCCTCAAACTGCACTGGCACCTGTTCGCGCCTCCCATCCACCGACCGCAGGTTCACCGCAGAGGTCCGGTCGCGAGCGGGGCACGACCGAGAACTCGACGTTCTGGAAGCCGCCGCAACGGTGGGGGAACGGGCACAGCGGGTCGGTACCCGGCCTCCGCCCAAGAGACCAGTCTTCTGCCACAAGATGGGAGTCTCTAGTCCATGGGCCGCGTCGGATCACGCTTCGACAACGCAACTGGCTGTCCTCCAGATAGATCGTGGCCGTGATGTCAGTGCTGTAGCGACGGCTCATCGACCGGGGTGGCCCCGCTGGCGTTCGATGATGGCGGGCAGGAAGCCTCGCTTGACCGTCTTGGCCACGCCGTCTCCGCGGGAGGCCAGCCACCGCTCCAGTAGTTCGTGCGCCGTCGAGTGCGTGACGAGTGTGCCGGTCTGCGGGGTGTCGGCCTGTCGCAGGATGCGGGCGCCCGTAGCTCCGGTCGGCCTCCGGGTGGACAGTGTCCACCCGGACTGTCCTGCGTACAGTCGGATTCGCCCGTCAACTTCCCGCTCATACAGCACGGGCGCACGCTGCACCTCTGTGACGAATCGCTGCCACACCCGGTCGGAAGCCGTCACGCGCACGGTGCGTTCCCCTCGCCAGGGACTGCGCCAGCGGGCGGCCAGCCGCTGGTCGAGCTGATGCTGGGTGGGATGGGGGACGAACTCCAGGTCGGCGTGGGTCATTGCGTGCCCGAAGTAGTGCACGGCCTGTGTCAATGCGGCTTCGCCGTCGAGGCGGACGCCGGTCTCCACACCGTTCAGCAGACCGTGGTCGGCATCGAAGTTCGCCGAGAACAGGGCCCCATGCCGTTTGTCGGCGATGGCGCCCTTGGCGTGGTTGGTGGAGTCGGCGTGGATGCGCACCCCGAGTTCGGTCAGGGCTGCGGCGTCTCGGCGTTGGGAGGGTGGGTGGTTGCGTCCTCGACATAGCAGCGATACGCGCAGCGGTTGGTCGCGCATCGCCTTCACCAGGGGGTCGAGCAGGATGTCGGGGCTGTCGGCCATGCCCTGCAGCGAGTAGGTGGCCAGGAGCAGGGTTGTGCGTGCTCTGGCAATGACATCGTGGAGGTGGTCAAGGATCAGCTGTTCGTCACCGTTGGTCCAGATGATGCCCGGTCGGGTGGAGATCTGTGGGACGGGGACCCTACAGCGGCTCGGGGCGGGCGCATGTTTTCGTACCGAGTAGCCGGCTGATCCGGCGGGCATTTCGTACGCGCAGGAGTCCCACAGCCGGGTGAAGAACCGGGACAGCCGGTCAACCTCGATCGCGTCGGTGACCACCGCGCCGTTTTCTCCGATCGAGTTCAGGCCGTTGGTGTCCAGGTTGGCGCTGGAGACCAGAGCGGCGCGGTCGTCGACGATCAGGAACTTGGCGTGGCAGTCGGGGCGGCCACGGACGGCGATGCCGTGGCTGGTCAGCTCGGCGAAGTACTTCTTGTGCGTCTGCGTGGCTGCGTCCGGGTCGGCAGAATCCTCCAGCTCAGTCAGTTTCCGCCGCAAGCTTTGATCGCTGAGTTCCGAGACCACGTATACCCCGCCCCGCAGCCGGTCCGCCGCCTCGAACAGGGCCTGGAGCAGCTCTGTCTCGCCGAGCAGGTAGCTGGCCAGGAACACCTTGTGGCGGGCGGACTGTATGAGTTCCAGCGCCGCTTCCTTGATGGTGCGCCGGGAGGCCGGGTAGGTCAGGACGTGCCGGTATGTTCCGCCAGTGCCCTCGTTGTTGGACAGGTATGGCTCGCGAGTGCCCTTCGGCTCCCGAACCAGGAAATAGCCGTCGTCGTGAACGAGCGCGCCAAGGTCCAGCCGGTCAGTCATGGGCGAAGTCCTCCCTCTCGCGGAGTGCGTAGACCAGCTGGTAGTGCCCGAGCTGCCAGATCCGTTCCCGTACTGCCTGCGGGGACAGGACCGCGACGGCAGTGGGGTTCTGGTCGGCGGCTTCGCGGCAGGCAAGGCCGAACTCATCGTCCGGGGTCCGAGACGAGAGCAACCGTGCCACCAGTTTTTCGCGGGCGAACAAGCCCCGCGCTTCCTCATCGGCGGGGACGAACCAGCACGCCAGTTCCACCACAGCCTCCTCGCCCACCACTGCCAGGCCCATCGCCTCGGTCAGGGACCGGCCGTGGGCACACAGCGCGTTGGCCGTTGGGCCGCTGACGTGCATATCCCACTCGAGGGGGCCGCGTCGGCTCACGCTGTTGAGTGGTGGCCGCCCATGGCCGGTCGACGGTGGTCCGAGCGTGCGCCAGGCAGCTTGCTGGACGTGCTGGAATTCAAGCGCCCCGGTCAGTTCCAGCCAGCCGTTCACCAGGGCGTCGGCACCGCTCAGATCTGCCTCGATTTCGACCGTGGCATCCTCATCCCCCTGGGCCCCTCGGCGGGGACGGCCCAGGACCACTGCCTCCACGTGGTGGTCACCAGAAGCCGTTCGCCGTACCCGCGCCCGGCAGCGGTAGGCCGGGCACAGCACCGGTGCCCTGTTCTGCCCGGCCCCGGTGACCAAGGGGACGTCGTCTTCAGGCACCGGCACGTCGACGACCTCGGCGCCGAGACCGGCCACGGTGCCGTTCTGCACCCGCTGTGCCAGGTACGCCGCGCGATGAACCTCGACCAGCGAGGCCGGCAGGGGCGCCCGGTCCCCCGCGATGAGTTTTTGATCGAGGTCGCGTAACCATCCGCCGCCTCCGCCGGCGACGGCCAAGACGTCCCCGGTCCGCGGCAGTAGCGCGAAGTCCGCGGTGGAGTTGACGAGACGGGAGACCGCCTGGCGCTCCAGCGTGGCCGCGGCTCGCTCCGGGCGCACACCGTAGCCCGCCCCTTGGGGGACCAGCGCCCCGTCCGCCACCAGGCGCCAGGCCGCGCCGGCCAGGACCGTCGCCGGAAGGGACGTCACCTCGGCGAAGTCGGCCGGTTCCACAGCGCCCAGCGACAGCCCCATCTCCAGCACGAACCGCTCCAGCATGGTCAGTTCTTGCGGCTTCCTACGCAGTACGGGTACACCGCGCCAGTGCAGCAGGGGCAGGAATGCCTCGGCGACCACCGCGACGGTGTCCGGCTCGACGTGGGGAGCCGTCACCTGTCGCACCTTCATCGGTCCACCTGCTCAAGTTGCTTGAGCAGCACCGTGTCGGGGTGCCCGTGAGCGAACAGGTCGAACATGTTGGCGTAGAACTGCTCCGCCGCCGGGATTCCGCGCAAACCGGCCAGGGTGTTGCGGTGCCCGACCAGGACGATGGCCCGGCGAGCGCGGCTGCAGGCGACATTGAGCCGACGGACGTCCTGCAGCCACAGCGCGAATCGGTGCCGCTCCCGCTGCCGGCCCCTGCGGGTGCGGCAGAAGCTGAGGAACACCAGATCGCTCTCCTGGCCCTGAATACGATCGATGGCGTCCACTACCTGGAAATCCAGTACCCGGAACCCCGGAAACCCGGGCCCGCCAAGGAGCCGGCGGATCTCCCGTGCCTGTGCCTTGTAGAAGGTGAGCACGCTCACCGTCACCTGCCGTTCCCCACGGGCGGAGAGCTCCCGCTCCCACATCCGGCAGGCCGCCGCCACCCACTCCGCCTCCAGCGCGTTGACGCAACCGGTGCCCACCTGCTCCTCGCCCGCCCGGGGATTGTCTGACGTGTCGAGGAACACCATGGGCCGCGGGAAGGTGTTCGCGGTCACCAGCGGGGTCAGGCCCAGGCGCTCCGGGGACGGAGTCACGTACCGCCCCCCGTATACCGGGCCCTTCACCAGCTGCGCGATCGGCTCGATCATCCGCCGCTGTTCGACCAGCGCCTGGCTCAGCTGCCGGTCCTCGGCCACGCACCGCTCGAACAGGCTTTGCACGAGATGGCGGCGCATCCGGCCGAGCAGTTCCCGTTCGGCGTCCTCGTTCTGGTTGCGCAACCGTTCGTACGCCGCCTGATAGGGCCGCCGGTACGTCGACGACCAGACACCGGAGTCACGGATCCGCCCGGCTGTGCGCTGCACCGGCTCCACGCGGAACCGGTGCAGTTCCTCGTCCTCCTCCCACAGCTGGGCCAACTGCTCCACGGCGGTGTGAAGATCGGGTGCGGCCCGGCGCTCGGTCATGTGCAGTGCGGCCAGAGCATGCAGGTGGTATTCGTCCGCGGGGTCGACGTACGGCGGCAGTTGCCGTTCGTCACCGACCAGGACCCAACGGCGGGCCTGTCGGGCGCCGATGAGGAACTCGCTGTCGATGACGCGGCTCGCCTCGTCAATGATCAGGGTGTCGAAGTCCGCGTCGCGCACGCCGGGCTCGCCCGCGAAGCCGACGGTGGTGCAGCAGACCAGGTTCGCTGTACTGGGTAACTGCCTGCCCAAGGCTCCGAGAAGGTCCTGGGCATCGCGGGAGGAGGCGTCCGTCAGTCCGGCGAGCCGGAACCATCGCTGTTCCAGGTGGGTGAAGCGCTGCAGGCGGTCCGCGCGGTCGTGATCGCTCCGCGCCCGGCGCGCCAGCTGCTCGGCATCCAGGTGTGTGAGGGCCGCGTCGGCGGTCGCCAGCCGGGCCGTGGTCTCGTCCACTCTCCGCCGGGCGGCGTCGACACTGGCGCCGGCACGCGCCCACGCCTCGTGGTGCGCCCGTTCCTGTGTGGCTTCCTCGCGCGCCAGGTCATCGGCTGTGCGCTCTCGCTCTGTTAGACGCTGGTCGGCGGTTTTGCGCTCGGCTCGCGCGTCCCGCAAAGCACGCCGCGCTTCGCGGTGGGCGGCACGGGCCACGGCCAGCTCGCCCTTACCGAACAGGGCCTTGATCCGCAGGATGATCCGGCCCTCGACGGCGGCGAGGGCCTCGGCGACACGGGCTTGTTCCCGATCCGCCAGGGCGAGACGGGCGGCGGCCTGGTCCGCCTCAGCGCGCGCCTTGGCAAGCTGTGCAGTGGCCCGCGCGACCGCGTCCTGGTTACCGGCCCACCAGGTGGCCCGGGCGGCGGCCACCTGGTCGCGGGCCGCTTCAGCCTCTTTCAAAGTCCCCCGAGCTCCCGTGCACGACTCAATCAGTTCCGCCTCGGCACTCAGCTGCTCCCGCTCCGCGCGCCAGATCTCCGCCCGGGAAGCAGCGGGACGGCGGGCCTGGCGGACGAACTGCCTGGCCAGGTTGTCCCTGGTGAAACTGCGTAGCTCGGGTTTGACCCGCGAGTCGTCGTACGAGACTCGTAGCGCCAGCACCCCGTCCGCCTGACCGACGCGGCGCAGTACCTCGTCCACCGCCACGTGCATGGGCGCCAGCAATAGCACGCGTTCGCCCCGCGCGGTCAGCTGTCGCACGATCTCGCTGATCACCGTGGTTTTGCCGGTGCCTGGGGGGCCTTGGATGAAGAAGGCGTGCGGCGTGCCCAGCGCCCCGGCAACGGCCGCGCGCTGCTCCTGGTTCAGCCCGTCGTCGAAGAAGGCCGGCGGTTCGGAAAACCCCTCCGCCGGGCCGGACAGCGAGCCAGGGTCGCTGAGCAGCCGGGCCAGGGCGCTCCAGTCGCCTTCGACCTCCTCGCGCAGGAAGTGCTGCAGTGCGTAGTTGTGCCTGTCCAGGGCGAACTTCGGTTTGTATCTGAGGTCAACAAGGGTGCCGGGGGCGAGATGGCCCTTGGTCGGTGGCTCCAGGTACACGAAGTCGTCCTCTGCGGCGACGACCTCCAGCTTCCAGGGACCACCCTCGCTGGCTCGCGTGTCGTCGGCCTCTCCCGGGCTCCTGATCGGACTGGTGTGGAGGATGAAGCCATACTCGAACTCGCCCTGCCGGCGGTGCGTACGGACACAGACGGTGTTGGGGTGGGCGGACGCCGCGGGGTCATCAGCGGCGGCCACCACGCCCTGGGCGGTCCGGGTGTTCTCCGTTTCACCGCGCTGCTGCAACAGTTCGATCATGTCAATCAACGCCGAGAAGTGACGGCGTACCTGGGCGTGCAGGCCGCTGTGCGCGCCGACGGTCGTCGACCGGCCTTGCAGCAGGCGGGCCGAACGGTCCCGGGCGTCGGCCACCGCACGCTGGTGACGCAGCCGCTCCTTGATGTCCCGGTGGACCACGGCTATGTCGCACACCTGCTCGTCGTACGCGGGGTGGAAGTCGACATGTGCCTGAAGCACTGGCCCGCGGTAGGGCAGCCCGCGGCGGGCCTTGACCGAGGTGACCACCGCCAAGGGCAAGGAACTGCCCTCGGCGAACTGGGTGCTGACGTAGACGTCGAACCGCGCACCGCTCAGACGGTAGTACTCCTCGTCCCTGCCCTCGTACCGCTTGCTGGTCAGGCCAGCTGCCAGATCGGTCTCAACGGTGTGACAATCGGTGCCCAGCTCGGCCAGCTTCCGCGGTAGTCCGAGCCGGAAGGTCAGCGGAATCACCGGGCGGTCCGAGACCGGGCGTGTCTCGGCGGTGAGGATGTCGCTCAGTTCAGCGATCCAGGAGTCCGGCGTACCCAACGTCCATTCGGTCATCTTTCGCGTGCTCCGTCTTTCCGTTCGATCCGTCTGACTCGTTGCCCCGGCTTGCCGCGTCTCAACGGTCCGTCCGGACGAACTTCAGTTCCTCGCACAGGGCCGCCACGTCGTCGCCGGTGCCCAACGTTGACCAGTAACCGCGCAGTACCGCACGGGCTTTGGCACCGAGCGTCTGGCTCTCCTTCGCCCCGACCGTGGCCGAGCCGTGCGCCAGCACCGATTTGTTGCGGGTCGTAGCCAGCGAGTTGAGATGCGACAGCGCCTTGGGGCCGGAGAGCTGCGCGCTGCGCAGCATGTCGTCATCGAGTGCCGCCAACAGGACGGCCGCGCTCATCAGCCCGATGACAGGCGGCAGTGTGCCGTCCGCGTCCTTCCTGCCGAGGGATCGCTGGATATCGACGTAGCGGGCACGCAGCCCCTCGGGATCGGCGGTGAGCACCGTGTAGTCCGGCCGGCCACAGCTGAAGCCTGCGGCCAGCCGCTCCAACCGTCCGGCAAGGCAGCCTTCGATGGCCCGGTAGTACAGCAGTGCGGCGAAATCGTGCCGGCCCACGTCACGGTAGTGCTCTCCAAGGACGAAGAAGCAGACGAGCAGGCTGTCGTGATCTCCCTCAGCCAGCAGATGCAGAAACGTCAGCTGCCGCTCCAGCCGCCGTGCGGTCTGAGCACTGACGTCATGGCGTACGTGGTGCAGTGCCTTCTCGACCGCCCTCACCCCCTGCGGCAGCGCCGTCAGGTCCAAGTCACACCATGCTCGGTACAGCTCGGACAGGGCACGCATGAATCGGGCGCGGCCGGGCTCGGCGACGATCTCGCAGAGTTCGTCGTATCGCTGCCGGGCCGACTCGAAGGCGCCATTGGCGAACATCTCCAATGCCGCCGACATGCTCTGCTCTCCGAAGAGCGCCGTGGGGTTGTCCAGCAGCAGCAGGCGGTCGGACCCTGGCACCGGCCTGAGTCGCGCCGGATCGTAGTCGCTGTCGATGTAGCACAGGTCCAGCCCGAGCTGCCACGCCGCCAATGCAGCGGCAGCGCTCATCACCTTCCGCCCGCCGGTGATGTCGATGACGGCGTACGGCCGCTCTTCGTCGCGTTTCTCCAGCTCCTCCAGCTCGGTGCGCACCACACGGTAGATCCCCAGCGGGTCGGTGGGCACCACCGGCGCATGCCGGAAGTCCTGATGCCGCAGCCGCCCCGCACCGATCACCTGCTCCCCAATCACGTCGATGCTGCTCTGCGCATTGAGTGAGGTGACAACGAGCATCCGCTGGGGCTTCAGCAGCCTGTAGACCAACACGGTGGTGATCGGCGAGAACCCGGCGAGACTGATCAGCAGCCGGACCGGGGTACGCGGTCGGCGATTGCTCCGCTGCGCTGCCCGTTCGACAATCTCGTCAAGCATCTCGTCCAGGTAGAACCGCGTGGCCTGTTCCTTGCGATCCCCAGGGCCGTACTGCTCCTGCCCCGACTCAATGCGCTGCAGCCGCGCTGCCTTCCCCTCGAACGAACCCACCACGGCGCCCCCGCCCACGCTCCAACATCATCCCGGGCGACGGATGCTAGCAATGAGCCGGGCGCCATCCGGACGCTTTTCATAAAGGCTGCATTACCGATCAATAGCGGTCATACACTGATCTAATGCGATCATTCCCGCTATGCGAAATACGTCCCGGCGAGAGCGCCGTCGTATCCCGCAGCCTGGATGGCTGCTGGCAGGCTGTCGTAGACCTCGCCGCCGGAACGAGCCATCGCCTCGAAGTCGGCTCGGCCCAGCTCGCGTTCGAGCCACTGGTGGGCACGGCGGCACCACCCGGTGCCGCCAGGACCGGCGACAGCACCCCCCGGATCATCAACGACAGGGGCAAAAAGAGTCATACCGGCCCCGGAGGCCACGAGCCCAGCTCGGGCTCTACCCCGAAGGTAATGGGCAGGCCGGCCATGAAGGCGGCGATGTCGCTGTAGTAGGCGTAGTCGCGGTTCCGGGTGTTCTCACGGAGCCGGGCGATCGTCGCGGCGGCTTGGTCCCCGCCCCTGCCTGCCTGCCTGCCTGCCACGCTCGCTGCCGTTAGCACCGCCCCGCCTTCAATACTGCTGGGCACTGATCGGCACGGCCTGCCAACGGCGTCACGGTGCGTGGCTGAGCTCTTTGTTACGCACTTTCGGGTGACGGTCTGGCGGTGGCTGGGGTGGCGAAGCCTGTCGGCCGGGGTGGCGGATCAGTGCCTGCACGGCTCACCGATCTGGCGGGGCGTCAACCTGGTGCATTCGCCACATTGATTGAGGCTACAGGTGAGAGTCACCGAAAGATGTACGATTAGCAACGGAGTGCACGTGTTCGCGTCCAGAATCTGCACACAGTGGCCATGGCGTGAAGGCGCGGCCGGTTGCCCGCCACCCGCACTCCGCACCCGTACGTCCCTCCCTGTGGCTTTCAGGACATGCCGGTACCTCTACGCCCAGGAGGCTTTATGTCTTCTTTGCTGCGACCGCCCGTCGTCTGTCCGCCACCGCTCTCGCGGCCGCCGCCGTAATCGGGGCGGTGGCGTTGCCGGCGTCGGCGGCCGACCAGGCCCGGCCCCACGCCCCAAGGTGGAGATCACTGAGGTGCAGTACGACTCGCCGGGCCGCGACGACCGCTCCAGGCGCTCGCTGAACAAGGAGTGGGGGAGCTCACCAACACCACGCGTCGTGCGGTCAACCTCGACTGCTGGACCCTCAAGGACGAGGACGGCCGCACGTACACCTTCAACCACTACCGCCTGGACGGCCGCGCCACGGTCCGGATCTACACCGGCAGGGGCCGCGACACCGACACCGACCTTTACCAGGACCGCCGCCACTATGTGTGGGACAATCGCTCCGACACCGCCACCCTGCGCAACGATCGCGGCCGCTTCATCGACGACGAGTCCTGGGGCGGTTGCCACCGCGGCGGCAACCGCCACTGACCCCCTGCAGTACGGCGGCTGGTGACCCCACATCAATAGCAGGTCGGCGGCGGGCCAGCCCTCACCAGGGCCTGGCCCGCCGCCGACCTGTATGCCGGGCGATGCTGCGTCAGCCGTCCTGGCAGAGCCCTGCCTCCCGACCCGGGCGGGGGCCTGCGCTGAGTACGAGAACTCATGTGCGCCGGGACGCCGGCTGACAGGATCCGCGGTATGACGAGTGGCAGACGGGTGCTGACGGCCCTGCATCTCTTCCTGGTCTGGGCAGCGATGGCGGCCGCGGTGCCGGTGCTCGGCTTCGGGCTGCTGGTGACGGGCTGGGGTGGTGGGGTCGGCGCGGCCGCGCCGCTCGTCGCGTTGGGTGTGCCGCTGACGGTGGGCCTGCTGGCCATGGCGGGCATACCGGCGCGGACCGTGGTGCCGCTGTGCGGCTCCGTGCGGCAGCGGCTCGGCTGGGCGGTCCTGGTCTTCGCTCTCGGCACGCTCGGCGTCGTGGCAGGTCTGGCCGCCTACGGTGGGGACGTCGACCTGGGGAGCGCCAGTACCCGGATCGCGCTGACGGGGGCGCCGTACGCCGTGGCTGCGGCGTTCTTCGTGCCGAGCCGGTGGGTGCGGCTGGGGGCGTTGGCCGCGCTGGCGGCCGGGGTGGCCTATGGGGGCTTCGTCGGCCCGGCGCAGTCGCAGCAGCGTCAGCACGAGGCGGAGGTCGCGCGGTATCGGGAGCATCCGGAGCTGTTGTACCTGGGCGCTGCGCCGCCCGGCATGCGGGTGTCCCATGCCTGGGCCGGCCCCGCCTACTTCAGCGTCGACTACCGCGGCGTCCGGGAGGACGAGTTCGCGTACGTGGGCCTCACGGTGCGTGTGCCGCTCACATCGACACCCCGATGTCCCAAGCACCTGGAGAAGGGCGTGACCTGCACGGTAGACGGACATGGCGAGATGCGCATGGTCCGCGACTTCCCCGGTGACGGCCGCGCCGTCACTCTCATCCGCCGTCACCGGAACGCAGAGGCCGAGGTCACCAGCCAGACCCTCGACGAACCCGGGCTACGCCGTCTCCTGAACACTCTGCACCCGCTGTCGGACACAGAACTGGAGAAACTGATGCGGGAGAAGAAGATCGACCACAGACTCTGAGGTTGAGACTTGAACGTCGCGAGTCACGACGCGACAGGAGCTCAGCAGCTTCTTCTTCGGGCAGCCCGCCCGGACTCCCCGAGCTCTCCGGCAGATGCAGATGCTAACTACGCATCCGTCGGTCGTATTCTGCGGCGGGTTCCAGGCCCACGGCGGCGCGGCGTTCGTCGAGCCGTTCGGGATCCGCCACCGGCTGGCGACGCAAGTTCGAGTCGTCCGGGTCGTTGGTGTACTGCGTTCCGTACATCTGGGGCTCGCCGGCCGCGACCAGGACCCGGTCGGTGAGGTAGGCAAGCCGCCGTGCCGATGCCTCCCCGGCCACGACAGCGGTCTTCATCAGCTCAAGTGCCCGACGCTGGAACGCCGGGGAGAGGTCCGCGTGTTGGGCCAGGAGCCATGCCTCCTCGGCGCCCAGTTCCCCGACGATGCTGATCCCTGGCCAGCCGTGCTCCACTATGACCCGCTCAAGCCAGGCTGTGTTTTCCGCGTCGATCCGGCACATCTCGGTGTCATGGCGCGTCTCAAGAACGTGGTACCGCGCGGCCTCGTCCTTCTCCGCCCGGCGGTGCAGCTCCTCGGCAAGCTCCTGGTTCATCCGCTCCGGCCTTCCTTCGCTACTGAGAACCGCTGTCTTCGACCCCTTCAAGGGCGGCTACGTACCGCAGGCGGGTCGCCGGGCCGCGTCTCTGGCGAAGGTCGTCTCTCTCCGCCCGTGCGACGCCTAGCTGCTCCGCCCAAGGCCAAATGCGGCAGGTCGTGATCCGTGCAGGGGGCAGGACAGTTGGCACAGGGCGGTTGCGATGATGTCGCTGCTGGGGCTGTCGTTGAGCGACCATGCCTTGCGTACTACATGCTGCTGTTCGGCGAGTTCGAGACCGGGCGCGACCTCGGGACGTACTACACGCGGCAGGGGTTCACCGTGCTGCGGCCGGGACAGGCGATCGACGTCGGCACCCTGCTGGCCGGCGTGCCGGTCCAGCTCGGTGCAGGGCCGGGCGAGGCGTTCTTCCACCGGTGGCGCGGCCGCGTCAGGTGACGCGGTCCGCGGGCTCACCGCGCAGCAGATCGGGACGGGCATCGGCGCTGGCGAAGGCCCGCCTGAGCCCCTCCACCAGCGCCCGGTCGATGCGGTACAGCCGCGCTCGCTCGTCCCGCTGGAGCAGCCGGTCCGCGCCGGCCGGGCCAACGCGGCGCTGCACCGCCTGGACACTGGTCAGGGTCCCGCCAATCTTCTTCGGCGGGATCGGGGTCGTCGGATGGTCACTGAAGTACTGCTGCACTTCGTCGTACGAGGCCGTGCCGCCCAGGTCGGTGATCCGGCGCAGTACCGCCCGGGCCCCGGGCATCAGCGACGCGATCACGCGGAACAGCACCTGGTCCGTCCAGCCGTCCCCGATGGCGTCGCTGCTCAGGTCCTGCGGATCGGGGCGCGGGTCCACGGCCGCGGCTTCCGGCCAGTCGGCAGGAACGACGGGGCGCAGCCCGTAGGCGGCCTGGACAGCGGCTATCGCCTGCTCGTACGTGTCCGTCTCGGTATCGATCGTCAGCCGCACGACGCCCCCTTCGTGATCGCTACCGCCATCCTCCCCAACGGTCCCCGGGCTCTACTCGGTCGCGCCAGGACCGGCTGCGCACCTGGCCGTGGCCTTCCTGCCGCGGTTGTTCGAACCCTGTGACGGAGTCGAGATTGCCCGGCTGCTCCCTGCGCGCCGTGTGTGTGGAGCACGCACAGCCGGCCCCGCATGACGTCGAAGCCGGCTGTGTGAGGCGCCCGCGCGTCAACACGGACGACCGAATCCGTGCGGTTGGTTGCTGGAGCCAGTCGCGTACGGAACTACCGGGGAGCGTGACAGCCAGGTCCTCTCACGGCAAACAGAACTGGGACGGGACGCAGGAACCCGCTTCTCCCCCGCGGCTCGGTGGCACCGGGCTCCGGCCGGGCGCGGAGAACAACCAGGTCACCGGTCTCGCCGGAATTGACCACGTCCTGTCTCAGATCTGGTGCGGCCCGAAAATCGGGTCTGCCTCAAATCGGCACATGGGACAACTGCGCATCAATGGCGTGCCCGTGGGCTGCCGTGGTGGCACCATGCTGTCCCATCGCGACGCAGCGTCAACTGCCCGTGGCTTAGAACCAGTTGCTGGAGCCAGTCAGCCCCACGGCCGCCGGCCGTAGCACACCAACCCGTAGGGAACTACCTCATGCACGTGAACGAATCCGTGGCGCTCTGCGTCGTACCCGACAGCCCTGCCCGCCGCCACCTCAGCGGGGCCGAAGCCGCCGTCATCGTGGTGGTCATCATCGTGGCGGCAGCCCTGACCACGGGCGGCATGCCGTCCAGGAAAGCGCTGTCCCTGCTGGGGGCGGCAGGCCTGATGTCGGTGGCCGTGACGCGATTGGCCACCGGCGCCGTGACCCGGGTGCTGCGCCATCTCGCCCGGACGCAGTCGGCCTCCCTGCCCCGGTGAGTGCATCGTGGGCCGAACCGAGAACCCGGTCCCGCGACCGGACAGCGCCCTGGGCCAGCTCGCGAGCCACCTCCGGCGGTGTAGAGCCCGCGCCGGCTTGACCAACGCGGCGTTGGCAGCCCGTACGAAGTACAGCGCTACCACGCTGCAGCGTGCGTCGGGCGGGGCCGTCCTGCCCACGCTCAGGGTCGTCTTAGCCTACGAGGGTGGTTGCGGCATAGCCGACGGCGAAGCGCGCCGGCTGTGGGGGCTAGCCCGGCAGGTGTTGGGACGCCGTGACCGACGGCGGGCGATGCTGCCTCATCCGGGGAAGGCGCCCCGGCCGGACCTGATCGCTGACCGGGCAGACATGAGCCGGGCGCTGCTGGATCTGCGCGAGCGCAGCGGACTGAGTTACCGCGACATGGAGCGCAGGGTCGAAGGACGGCTCGAGCTGGGGCCGTTGTCGCGTTCGACGGCACAGCGCATACTCACTCGCCAGTCCTTCCCCACCAGCCAGCGGCAGCTGATGGCACTGCTTCACGCCTGCGCGGTGCCCGAGCGGGCCTGGGGGGACTGGGTGCGCGCGTGGAAGAAGGTGCACCGGGCGCAGGACCGGAGAGAGCCAGCGGTCACCCCGGCCCGGAAGCTGGCAGCCCGTGAGGCGGAAGCCCAACTGGAGCGGTACGAACTGGAATCAGTAGAACCGTTCCGAAGCCCGACAGCGGCATGGAGCGTCCGCTGCTGCCTCTGCGGTGATCTCTTCAGGGTCCGGCTCGATGACCTGGGCACCGGTTGGGTCGGATGTCCCAACCGGTGCCCCCGCGCACTCGTGCGGTCTGTGGCCGACGGCCTGCTGAAACAGCTCGATCCCCTGTCGTGCCCCCGGTGCGAGCGCCCGGTCACAAAGGAGCCGCACACCACGTCGCCGGAAGACTGCCCCATCTGCGGCGATGCGCGCCCTGGAACCACGACGCCGTCCTCGGGGGACAGGTACCGCGACGGCGCCTCCGTCTGAACCAGTCGCTGCGGTCTCACGGGATCTCGCACTCCGTTGAGTGGGAACTCATGGTGGGAGGTTGTCGTACAGCGCCCCTCCTGGCAGTCGGGAAGGACCAGCAGGAGGGGCGGCGTGTCCGTCATGGCTACGCCTCACGATGACGGTTCATCCTCCTCCACGGCCTGGCCACTGCCGGGCGTTCCGAGTAGTTGATCGACGCGGTACGCAAGGCCACGCCCAAGAGCTTTCGCAACGGGGAGGCTGATGTTCAGCAGCAGGGTCGTCCCGCCCACCACGCACATGAATGTGATGGATGGGGCCGCTCCTAGAGACTCACTGATTGCCGCTGCCCCCGGAGTCCCGGTGGTCTGAAGGAACTGGCCGAGTGCGGTCCATTGCGTTGGTGGGCTGCCGAAGGTCGGTACCGGCAGCTGAACAACCGATGCGTAGGCCGCGTCGGCAAGATGCGCGTGTTGCTCGTACCCGGCACGCCTAAACACCTCAACCAGACACTCCGACAGGACCTTGCCAAACGCTTTGCTCTTCTGTGAGTCGTAGTTCAAGAGCGGAGCCCGGTCGACCTCTTCCCAGAAGAACACCGCAGTGTCGATCACGGTGAGCCGGGCGAGAACGGAAGGTAGGACATCGGGATCGTGTTCCTCGGGCTCCAGCACCACCTCAGTGGTAATCAGCCAACTGCCGTCCCTCGTGCGCATCGCGACCTCCCTTGTAGCACTCAGCATCCGAGATCACTCCAGCGCGCCTCGGAAGGCGCACGAGGCTCTCTCACATTGGCTCCATTCGGCGCATGCCATGAGCTCGGGCGACCGCGTCTGTCGCTGGCTGCGTCATCTGTCCACAGAGGAACGGGAGTCTCATGGATGAATGATCGACAGCAACGACAGGCAGCCGTCGGCCCGGTCGCGGGCCAAGGTCAAGATCCTCTTGCCCTTAAGCGCGCGGAGCACGCCGTGTTCACCCGCCCAGCGCCGAAATCCGTGCGAGCCCGGATGAAATTCCTTACTGACCCCGGATACGATCGCTTACCTCGACAGGTACGACGCGACTACCTCGGCAACACCCTCCACGAGTACCAACATCCGGTATGACCTGCACTTGGCAGAGTTCTCGGCAAAAGCAACCACGCTGACCTGCTACGACGCCGTCCCGAACCCGCCCATGTATGCCCATCAGCTGGTGAACTCGGGTGAGTTACGGCCGACGCCGGACGACAAATCTGCCGTGCGACATCTCTATAGCGGATATGTCAGCATCAACGAGCTCTCTGATCCCGGCACCCAACGGCGCATGCCCCCAGCTCTCATTCGAGCAGCACCCGTGCCCGGGCAACCCCCGCAAGCTCCACGTGGCCCTCCCCGAGGAGCCACCCGACGTGACCGAGTGCGTCGCCGCCGCCCTCCTCCACCTCCTTCGCGCCCTGATCGCCGATCCGAGCCGGCCATGCCCAGAGGCCGGAGAGGGCTAGGAGGCATGGACGGGCGAGCCTTCTTGCCAGGAGACGCGGACGGCCGCTGGCTCTTCTCACCCTTGCGAGGTACGACGGACCGCCACACAACACCCGCAACGTGCTCCACGACACGCACACACTGGGGGCTCACCGCACGTGATCCGTTTCGCCTTCGCCGGACGCTGCTCCACCGAGGACCTTCAAAATCCCGAAGCCTCACGGAACTGGCAGCTCACCCGCGCCCGAGCCCTGATCGAGCCCGCCGGGGGCCACATCGTCACCGAGTACTTCGACGTCGGCCACAGCCGCTCCCTGCCCTGGCAGCGCCGCCCCCGCGCCAACGAACTCCTCCAAGCACTCCGCGACCCGAACCGCGGGTTCGACGCGGTCGTGATCGGGGAGCCGCAGCGCGCCTTCTACGGCAACCAGTTCGGCAACACCTTCCCCGTCTTCGTGCACTTCCGCATTCCTCTGTGGGTGCCGGAGGTCGGCGGGCCAATCGACCCGGACAACGAGGCCCACGACCTCGTCATGTCCGTCTTCGGCGGCATGAGCAAAGGAGAGCGCAACCGCATCAAGATCCGCGTACGGACCGCCATGAGCTCCCAGGTCCAGCTCCAGGGCCGCTACCTCGGCGGGCGACCGCCCTACGGCTACCGGATCACCGACGCCGGGCCCCACCCCAACCCCGCCAAGGCGGCCACCGGCCAGCGCATCCACGCACTCCAGCCCGACCCCGTCGCCGCGCCCCTCGTGCAGCGGATCTTCACCATGTATGTCGACGGCATGAGCGACAAGGCCATCGCCACCCAGCTCACACGCGACTCCATCCCCTGCCCCTCCGCCCACGACCCGGTCCGCAATCCGCACCGCGCGAAAACCGCATGGCAGCAGGGCACCGTGCGCGCCATCCTCATCAACCCCCGCTACACCGGCTACGAGGTCTGGAACAAGCAACGCAAGGAAGAACGCCTCCTCGACATCGACGACGTCACCCTCGGCCACCGCACCAGCATGACCCACAACCCCGCCGAGGCGTGGATCCGCTCCAACGAACCCGCCCACGAAGCGATCATCAGCCCCGATCTCTTCGACACCGCCCAAACCGTCCGCAGACAGCGGGCCCGCACCCACGGCCGACAGGAACGAGCCGGAAAGCAAGGCGCACGCCCCTACGCCCTCCGCGGCCGGGTCCGATGCACCCTGTGTGGGCGCAAGATGCAGCCCGCCACCATCCGCAACCGCGTCTACTACCGCTGCGAATTCAAGGACCAGGAAGCCGCCCTCTACCCCGGCCTCACCCACCCACGCACCATCAACCTGCGCGAAGACGTCCTATGCCAGGCCCTGGACCCATGGATCGCCCGGGCCTTCGCCCCCGAACGACTCACCGCCACCGTCGAAGCACTCACCCACGCAAGCGCCACGGCAAGCACCGCAGAGACTCAAACACCCGAACAGGCCCAAGCCCGCCAGGCAGTCAAGGACTGCGAACGCCGGCTCGCCCGCTACCAGTCCGCCCTCGAAGCCGGAGCCGACCCCGCCGTCGTCACTCAATGGATCAACGAGGCGCAGAGAGACAAGGAAGCGGCGCGGAAGAAACTCGACGCGCTCCCCGCTGCCACCCGCAAGAAGGAAGCCCCACTCAACGCCCAGCAGATCCAGAAGATCACTGAGAGGCTCGGAGACATCGCACAGCGCATCCACGCAGCCGATACCGAGACAAAAGGCCCACTCTATGAAGCCCTAGGCATCACAATCAGTTACGAACACGCAAAGAAGACCGCGACCGTTAGGTCGAGGCCCTCGTCTGCGTATCGTCAGTGGTTGTGTCCGAGGGGGGACTTGAACCCCCACGCCCGATAAAGGGCACTAGCACCTCAAGCTAGCGCGTCTGCCATTCCGCCACCCGGACTAGGTGTCTGCCGCCTGGACGGGGGTGTTCCCCGTGGCGACATGGACAACAATACCAAGCTTTCGGAGTGGCTTTCACCTGCGTTTCCTCGTCCCGGCGGGGGTTCCCGACAGGTGCGGAGGGTGCGCCTACAGTCTCACCATGGGTGACTGGAAGACTACGGACGGGTTGCCGCGGAGACGGCGGCACCGGGCTCTGTCGCCGTGGCGGGAGCATCTGCGGGACACGTTCTGGTTCGCTCCGACCGCCGCTCTGTTCCTGGTGTTCGTGGTGTGGTCCGCGGCGACGGCGGCGGACGACGCGATCCTGACCGCGCTGCGCGACTCGGGCGACGAGGACGCCGTCAGTGATCTGCTGGGCATCGCCGAGGACGCGAAGACCGTGGTCACCACGATCAGCGCGGCCATGATGACCTTCATCGGTGTCGTCTTCAGCATCTCGCTGGTCGCCGTACAGATGGCCGCCGGGCAGTTCAGCCCCCGCGTCGTACGGATCTTCGTGCGGAGCCGGATCACCAAGGCCACCTTCGCGGTGTTCCTGGCCACCTTCGTGCAGTCCCTGCTCGTCCTCACTTCGTACGACAGTCAGCGCGATCCCGCGCTGGTGGCCTCGATCCCGCTCGTCCAGTCCGTCCTCACGCTGATCCTGGTGGGGCTGAGCGTCGTCCTGTTCGTGATGTACGTGAACTCGACGCTGCGGCTGATGCGGGTCGCGCACGTCGTCGACCTGATCACCAGGGAGGCGTTGCGGGTCGTCGCGAACATGCCCCTCGCCGTCTCCGCGGAGAAGCCCGCCGGTATCGGTACCAGCACGGGCCCCGGCCCCGGCTCCGGCCTTGGTCCCGAGACCGCCCGCATCGCCCATCACGGCCGCGCGGGTGTGCTGCGGGACGTCGACATCGCGCGGCTCGTCCGGATGGCGCGGCAGAACGGTGTCGTGCTGCGGCTCGTCCCGCGGATCGGGGACTTCGTCGTGCCGGGTACGCCGGTGTTCGCCGTTCATGGGGGTCCCGCCACGAAAGGGCTGCGGGCGCTGAGTTTTCAGGTGTCCGTGGGTGCCGAGCGAACGTTCCATCAGGATCTGGGGTTCGGGCTGCGGCAGTTGTCGGACATCGCGTTGCGCGCCCTGTCGCCGGCCGTGAACGACCCCACCACGGCGGTGCAGGCCGTGGACCGGATCGTGCAGTTCCTGTCCTCGGTGGCGCAGCGCCCGCTCGGAGCCCTGTTGCACCGGGACCGGCGAGGCACCGTACGGCTGGTACAACCCGTGCCGGGCTGGACCGAGTTGGTCGACCTCGCCTTCACGGAGATCCGGGGGTGCGCGGTGTCCAGTCCTCAGGTCACCCGACGTCTGCTGGCCGGGCTCGACGATCTCCTCGGTGCCGTTGCCGAGGACCGTCGGGAGCCGTTGGTCCGCCATCGCACACTGCTGACCCAGGCCGTGGAACGGACCGTGCCCCAAGCCACGGACCGCGCCTTCGCCCTCCACCCGGACCGGCAGGGCATCGGGTAGAGCAGGGCAACGGGTAGAGCAGGGCATCTGGTGGGCGAGCCGTACGACCACCGACGGTTCCCGAAAGCCAGTGGGCGGCGCCCCGCACGGCGCCGCCCACTCGCGGTCACGGCATGAGGTGGTACTCCGGGAAGTTGCCCGGCAACCGCTCCCCCACCGGTCCTCGCGTCACCGCGCGGATCAGCAGTTCGCCGCCCACGAACGCGCCCCGCCAGGACGCGCCGAAGCCGCCGAAGAGCTCGTCGCGGTCACCGCGCGAACGGGGCTTGCCGTGGCCGACCTTGAAGGCGCGGATCTGCGGGGCCAGTCGGTCGTAGGTGGCCTCGTCGTCGGTCGACAGGGTCGCGACGAGCGCGCCGTTCGACGCGTTCATGGCGGCGAGCAGCTCGGCCTCGGTGTCGACCAGGACGATGGTGTCGACCGGGCCGAAGGGTTCCGCGTGGTGGAGGGGCGAGGACGGGGGCGGGTTGAGGAGCGTGACCGGTTGGACGTACGCCGCCGTGTCCTGGCCGGGCAGGAAGCGCGCGTCGGTGAGCCGGCCGCGGTGCAGCGGGACCGCGCCCCGGTCGATCGCCTCGGCGACCTGGTCGTGGAGGTCCTTCGCCTTGGCCGCGTTGATCACAGGGCCGAAGTCCAGCTGCGGATACGGGTCGTCCGGGTGCTCGACCGCCAGCGGGTGACCGACTCGCAGCGTACGGACCGCCGGCAGGTACGCCGCCAGGAAGTCGTCGAACAGCTCACGCTGGACGACGAAGCGCGGGTAGGCGGTGCAGCGCTGCTTGCCGTAGTCGAAGAGCTTGGGGATGACCGCCGTCAGCGTGTCCCAGTCCGTGTGGTTCCAGATGCCCCAGGTGTTCAGGCCCTCCTGTTCGAGTACGTGTCGTTTGCCGAGGTCGGCGACGGCCGTGGCCACCGCGGCGCCCGTGTCGCGGCCGCCGACGAAGGAGACGCAGCCGATCTCGGGCGCGCGCACGAGCGCCTCCGACAGCTCGCGCCCGCTGCCGCTGACGAGGGTGACGGGAATCCCCTCGCGTGCGGCGAGTGCGCAGGCCAGGGTGAGACACGCGACGCCGCCGTCGGTCGGGGCCTTGGCGATGACCGCGTTCCCTGCCAATGCCTGTATCAGCATTGCGTGAACGAGCACGCTCATCGGGTAGTTCCAGCTCGCGATGTTGGACACGGGCCCGTCGAGCGGGGTCCGGCCCTCGACCATGGGCTCGATTCCGTCGACGTACCAGCGCACGCCGTCGATGGCCCGGTCGACGTCGGCCTGCGCGAGCCGCCAGGGCTTGCCGATCTCCCAGACGAGGAGCAGCGCGAGCAGTTCACGGTGCTCGGTCAGCGCGTCGAGCGTGGCAGCGACGCGGGCCCGGCGTTCGTCCAGGGGCACGTGCCGCCAGGCACGGTGGTGGTCGAGCGAGGCACGTACGGCCTGGTGGGCCGTCAGGCCGTCGAGGCGCGGGGGCCCCGCGATGGGGCTCCCGTCCACGGGGCTCGTGGCGGGCAGCGCCCTGCCGTCCGCCTGCCAGGCGGCGCCCCAGAGGTTGAGGACACGGTCGTCCCGGAAGGCTTCCGGCGCCACGGTGAGGCAGCGTTGCCAGGCGTCGGTCCAGGAGGTGTGGGACTTGAGGGTGAGGGTGGGTGCCATTCGGTTGCTCCGCTCTCGGTGCACAGTCGGGGGCGGTAGTGCATGGCTCGTCTCGCGTACGGGAGTACTGGGCGCGCTTGGCGTACTTCGAGTGCTTGGCGTACTCGGAGCGCTCGGAGTACTCGCGTACGGAGACGTTGTACGAAGGACGCTAGCGATCCGTCTCGACCTCGGAAAGTAACGTCGTGTCAACTATGAGTGACATCACGCTCCTTCATCCGGACTCGTCCAGTGCGGCGAGGACCAGCCGGGCCGTCTCGGTCGGGGTGTCGCCCACGCGGACTCCGGCCGCTTCCAGGGCTTCCTTCTTCGCCTGGGCCGTGCCGGACGAGCCGGAGACGATCGCGCCGGCGTGGCCCATCGTCTTGCCCTCGGGTGCGGTGAAGCCTGCGATGTAGCCGATGACGGGTTTGGTGACGTGGTCGCGGACATACGCGGCCGCGCGTTCCTCGGCGTCACCGCCGATCTCCCCGATGAGGACGATGAGTTCGGTGTCGGGGTCGTCCTGGAAGGCGGCCAGGCAGTCGATGTGGGTGGTTCCGACGACGGGGTCGCCGCCGATGCCGACGCAGGTCGAGAAGCCGATGTCGCGGAGTTCGTACATGAGTTGGTAGGTGAGCGTGCCCGACTTGGAGACGAGTCCGATGCGGCCCGACTTGGTGATGTCGGCCGGGATGATGCCCGCGTTGGACTGCCCGGGGGTGATCAGGCCGGGGCAGTTGGGGCCGATGATCCGCGTGCCCTTCGCCCTCGCGTACGCGGTGAAGGCGACCGAGTCATGGACCGGGATGCCCTCGGTGATGACGACGGCGAGCTCGATGCCGGCGTCGGCCGCCTCCACAACTGCCGCCTTGGAGAAGGCGGGTGGGACGAAGACGACGCTGACGTCGGCCCCGGTGGCCTCGATGCCTTCGCGCACGGAGCCGAAGACGGGCACGGCACGGTCGTCGAAGTCGACGCTCTGCCCGGCCTTGCGCGGGTTGACGCCGCCGACGACGTCGGTGCCGGCCGCGAGCATCCGCCGGGTGTGCTTCATGCCCTCGCCGCCCGTCATGCCCTGGACGAGGACCTTGCTCTCCTTGGTGAGGTAGATGGCCATGTCCCGCTCCTTCAGCTGGCGTTGGCGAGTTGGGCGGCACGGCGCGCGGCGCCGTCCATGGTGGTGGCCTGCTGGACCAGGGGGTGTGCGCGCTCGTCGAGGATCGCCCGGCCGCGTACGGCGTTGTTCCCGTCGAGGCGGACGACCAGCGGCTTGGTCAGGTGGACGGATTCCAGGGCCTGCACGATGCCGTCGGCGACCGCGTCGCAGGCGGTGATGCCGCCGAAGACGTTGACGAAGACGGACTTCACTGCCTGGTCGGAGAGGATGACGGAGAGGCCGTCGGCCATGATCTGGGCGGAGGCTCCGCCGCCGATGTCGAGGAAGTTGGCGGGGCGCGCGCCGCAGCCGGCGACCACGTCGAGGGTCGACATGACGAGTCCGGCGCCGTTGCCGATGATGCCGACCTCGCCGTCCAGCTTCACGTAGTTGAGGTTCTTGGCGGCGGCCGCCGCCTCCAGCGGGTCGTCGTGCGTGGACTCCTGGTCGCCCCAACGCGCCTGCCGGAAGCGGGCGTTGTCGTCGAGGGTGACCTTGCCGTCGAGGGCGAGGATCTGCCCCTGGGCGGTACGGACGAGGGGGTTCACCTCGACGAGTACGGCGTCCTCTCGGATCAGTACGTCCCAGAGCCTGACCAGGAGGTCGACGGTCTGCGGCGGCAGGCCCGCGGCGTCGGCGATCTCGGCCGCCTTCGCGGAGGTGACGCCCTCGGCGGGGTCGATGTGGACGCGCGCCACGGCGTCCGGCCGGGTGGCGGCGACCTCCTCGATGTCCATGCCGCCCTCGGCCGAGGCGATGGCGAGGAACCGGCCGGCGGCGCGGTCGAGTACGTAACTGACATAGAACTCGCTCTCGATGTCGACCGGTTGGGCCAGCATCACCTTGCCGACGGTGTGGCCCTTGATGTCCATACCGAGGATCTGGCGCGCCGTCAGTTCGGTGGCGGCGGGGTCCGCGGCGAGTTTCACACCGCCCGCCTTGCCGCGTCCGCCGGTCTTCACCTGTGCCTTGACGACGACGCGGCCACCGAGCCTGCGGGCGATCTCGCGTGCCTCCTTGGGTGAGTCCGTGACCTCCGCCCTCGGCACCAAAATGCCGTGTTCCTCGAAGAGTTCCCTTGCCTGGTGCTCGAACAGGTCCATCTCGGCTCCCTCTTAAAAGTGCCGCACGCCCCCTGGACACCACCCACTGGATGCGGGATAACAAGCTTCATACAGTATTCGTCGACTGTATGCAATGTACCGCGACGGCATCCACGAACAGTGCGCGCACCACGTCTGAGCTGCACTTCCGCGCGCCCAATCCCCTACGAAGGGACAGGACTTCGCCATGCCCGACGACAACAGCCAGAACCTCATCTCCGGTGGGCACCTGGTCGCCAAGGCACTCAAAGCGGAGGGTGTGGAGGTCATCTACACGCTCTGCGGCGGCCACATCATCGACATCTACGACGGCTGCGTCGACGAAGGCATCGAGGTCGTCGACGTACGCCATGAACAGGTCGCCGCCCACGCCGCCGACGGTTACGCGCGCATCACCGGCAAGCCCGGCTGCGCCGTCGTCACCGCCGGTCCCGGCACGACCGACGCCGTGACGGGTGTCGCCAACGCCTTCCGCGCGGAGTCCCCGATGCTGCTGATCGGCGGCCAGGGGGCCCACACCCAGCACAAGATGGGGTCCCTGCAGGACCTGCCGCACGTCGACATGATGACGCCGATCACCAAGTTCGCGGCGACCGTGCCGGACACCGCGCGGGCCGCCGACATGGTGTCCATGGCGTTCCGCGAGTGCTACCACGGGGCACCCGGCCCGTCCTTCCTGGAGATCCCGCGCGATGTCCTCGACGCCAAGGTGCCGGTCGAGAAGGCCAGGGTCCCCGCCGCCGGCCACTACCGGGCCTCGACCCGCTCGGCCGGTGACCCCGAGGCCATCGAGAAGCTCGCCGACCTCCTCGTGCACGCCGAGAAGCCCGCGATCCTGCTGGGCAGCCAGGTCTGGACGACCCGCGGCACCGAATCCGCCATCGACCTCGTACGCGCTCTCAACATCCCCGCCTACATGAACGGCGCCGGGCGCGGCACGCTGCCGCCCGGGGACCCGCACCACTTCCAGCTCTCGCGCCGGTACGCCTTCTCCAACGCCGACGTCATCGTCATCGTCGGTACGCCCTTCGACTTCCGCATGGGCTACGGGAAGCGGCTGTCACAGGACGCGACCGTCGTACAGATCGACCTCGACTACCGGACCGTCGGCAAGAACCGGGACATCGACCTCGGAATCGTCGGTGACGCGGGTCTGGTCCTGAAGTCGGTCACCGAGGCAGCCTCCGGACGCATCAACGGGGGCGCCTCGAAGCGCAAGGAGTGGCTCGACGAGCTGCGCGCCGCCGAGCAGACCGCCATCGAGAAGCGGCTGCCGAACCTGAAGTCGAACGCCTCGCCCATCCACCCGTACCGCCTGGTCAGCGAGATCAACGACTTCCTCACCGAGGACTCCATCTACATCGGCGACGGCGGCGACATCGTCACCTTCTCCGGTCAGGTCGTGCAGCCCAAGTCGCCCGGGCACTGGATGGACCCGGGGCCGCTCGGCACGCTCGGCGTCGGTGTCCCCTTCGTGCTCGCCGCCAAGAAGGCACGGCCCGACAAGGAGGTCGTCGCCCTCTTCGGAGACGGCGCCTTCTCCCTCACCGGCTGGGACTTCGAGACCCTCGTCCGCTACAACCTCCCGTTCGTCGGCATCGTCGGCAACAACTCCTCCATGAACCAGATCCGTTACGGCCAGGCCGCCAAGTACGGCCTGGAGCGCGAGCGGGTCGGCAACACCCTCGGCGACGTCCACTACGACAAGTTCGCCCAGATGCTGGGCGGTTACGGCGAAGAGGTCCGCGACCCCGCCGACATCGCCCCCGCCCTCCAGCGCGCCCGCGAGTCGGGCAAGCCGTCACTGATCAACGTCTGGGTCGACCCGGACGCGTACGCCCCCGGAACCATGAACCAGACGATGTACAAGTGAGGTGGAACCGTTGACAGCAACGACTGCGACGACACCGACGGCCTCGACGCCGACGACATCGACCAAGGCCCTCGAAGGCATCCGCGTCCTCGACATGACGCACGTCCAGTCCGGTCCCTCCGCCACCCAGCTGCTCGCCTGGCTCGGCGCGGACGTCGTCAAGCTGGAGGCGCCGACCGGAGACATCACGCGCAAGCAGCTGCGCGATCTCCCGGACGTCGACTCCCTCTACTTCACGATGCTCAACTGCAACAAGCGGAGCATCACCCTCAACACCAAGACCGAGCGCGGCAAGGAGATCCTCACCGAGCTGATCCGGCGCTCCGACGTCATGGTCGAGAACTTCGGACCGGGCGCGGTCGACCGCATGGGGTTCACCTGGGACCGCATCCAGGAGATCAATCCGCGGATCGTCTATGCCTCCATCAAGGGGTTCGGGGACGGCCCGTACACCAACTTCAAGGCGTACGAGGTCGTCGCTCAGGCCATGGGCGGGTCGATGTCGACCACCGGCTTCGAGGACGGGCCGCCGCTGGCGACGGGGGCCCAGATCGGTGACTCGGGCACGGGCATCCACGCGGTGGCGGCGATCCTCGCCGCCCTGTTCCAGCGGGAGAACACGGGGCGCGGGCAGCGCGTGAACGTGGCGATGCAGCACGCCGTGCTGAATCTGTGCCGGGTGAAACTGCGGGACCAGCAGCGCCTCGGGCATGGACCGCTGGCTGAATATCCCAACGACGACTTCGGCGACGAGGTTCCCAGGTCGGGCAACGCGTCCGGCGGCGGTCAGCCCGGCTGGGCCGTCAAGTGCGCGCCGGGCGGCCCGAACGACTACGTGTACGTCATCGTGCAGCCCGTCGGCTGGAAGCCCATCACCGAGCTCATCGGGCGCCCCGAACTCGCGGACGCCCCCGAGTGGGCGACTCCGGAGGCCCGGCTCCCCCAGCTCACCAAGATGTTCCAGCTCATCGAGGAGTGGTCGTCCACGCTCCCCAAGTGGCAGGTCCTTGAGCAGCTCAACGCCCACAACATCCCCTGCGGTCCGATCCTCTCCACCAAGGAGATCATCGAGGACGAGTCGCTGGTCGCCAACGAGATGGTCGTGACGGTGCCGCACCCCGAACGGGGCGACTTCGTGACCGTGGGCAGCCCGCTGAAGCTCTCCGACTCCCCCGTGGACGTGACCAGTTCGCCGCTGCTCGGCGAGCACAACGAAGAGGTGTACGTCGGCGAGCTCGGTCTCGGCGACGAGGAGCTGCGCCTGCTCAAGTCGAACGGAGTGATCTGATTGATGGCCGAAGACCGGGTGCTGAGGGTGCGTACGCTCCTCGAAGCCGTGCGGGCCGAGGGGCGGACTGCGCTGACCGCGCCCGAGGGCAAGGTGATCGCCGACGCGTACGCGATCGCGGTCCCCGGCGAGGAGCTGGCGACCGACGTCGACGAGGCGGTCTCGTACGCGGCGCGCTTCGGCGGGCCCGTCGTGATGAAGATCGTGTCCCCGGACATCCTCCACAAGACCGACGCCGGCGGCGTGATCGTCGGGGTGGAGGGCGCGACGGACGTACGCGCCGCCTTCCACAAGATCATCGAGAACGCCCGGGCCTACGACGCCCAGGCCCGTATCGAGGGCGTACAGGTCCAGGAACTGCTCCCCAAGGGGCAGGAGGTCATCGTCGGCGCGGTGACCGATCCGACGTTCGGGAAGGTCGTGGCCTTCGGGCTCGGCGGTGTGCTCGTCGAGGTCCTCAAGGACGTCACGTTCCGGCTGGCGCCCGTGGACGCGGACGAGGCGCTGTCGATGCTGGACTCGATCCGGGCCGCGGAGATCCTGCGCGGCGTGCGGGGCGCTCCGGCGGTGGACCGGTGGGCGATCGCCGAGCAGATCCGCCGGGTCTCCGAACTCGTCGCGGACTTCCCGGAGATCGCCGAGGTCGATCTCAACCCGGTGATCGCCACCCCGGAGGGAGCGGTGGCCGCGGACATCCGGATCATCCTCGCCGAGGAGGTGGCCAAGCCCCGCCGCAAGTACACGCGCGACGAGATCCTCGTCTCGATGCGCCGGCTGATGCAGCCGTCGTCGGTGGCCGTGATCGGTGCCTCCAACGAGCAGGGCAAGATCGGTAATTCGGTCATGCGCAACCTCATCGACGGCGGTTTCTCCGGGGAGATCCACCCGGTGAACCCCAAGGCCGATGACATTCTGGGCCGCAAGGCGTACAAGAGTGTCACGGACATTCCCGGTGAGGTGGATGTGGCGGTCTTCGCTATTCCCGCCAAGTTCGTGGCCTCGGCCCTGGAGGAGGTGGGACGCAAGGGGATCCCCAACGCCGTCCTGATCCCCTCGGGGTTCGCGGAGACCGGTGAGCACGAACTGCAGGACGAGATCGTGGCCATCGGCGAGCGCTACGGAGTCCGGCTGCTCGGGCCGAACATCTACGGCTACTACTCGACGTGGCAGGACCTGTGCGCCACGTTCTGCACGCCGTACGACGTCAAGGGCGGCGTCGCGCTCACCTCGCAGTCCGGTGGCATAGGGATGGCCATCCTGGGCTTCGCGCGCACTACGAAGACAGGTGTTTCCGCGATCGTGGGGCTCGGCAACAAGTCGGACCTGGACGAGGACGACCTGCTGACCTGGTTCGGCGAGGACCCCAACACCAAGTGCATCGCCATGCACTTGGAGGACCTCAAGGACGGACGCGCCTTCGTGGAGGCCGCGCGGGCGACCGTCCCCAAGAAGCCGGTGGTCGTCCTGAAGGCGGGCCGTACGGCGGCCGGCGCCAAGGCCGCGGGCTCGCACACGGGCGCCCTCGCGGGCGACGACGCCGTGTACGAGGACATCCTGAAGCAGGCCGGTGTCATCAGGGCGCCCGGTCTGAACGAAATGCTGGAGTACGCGCGCGGGTTGCCGGTGCTGCCGACTCCCCAGGGCGACAACATCGTGATCATCACGGGCGCCGGCGGCAGTGGCGTACTGCTGTCCGACGCGGTGACCGACAACAGCCTCTCCCTGATGGAGATCCCGCCGGACCTGGACGCGTCCTTCCGGAAGTTCATCCCGCCCTTCGGAGCGGCCGGCAACCCGGTGGACATCACGGGCGGCGAGCCGCCGTCGACGTACGAGGCGACGATCCGGCTCGGTCTGGAGGACCCCCGGATCCACTCGCTCGTCCTCGGCTACTGGCACACCATCGTGACCCCTCCCATGGTCTTCGCCGAGCTCACCGCGCGCGTGGTGGCCGAATTCAGGGAGCGCGGGATCGAGAAGCCGGTCGTGGCGTCGCTCGCGGGCGACGTCGAGGTCGAGGAGGCCTGCCAGTACCTCTACGAACGCGGGGTCGTGGCGTACCCGTACACGACCGAGAAGCCGGTGGCCGTCCTCGGCGCGAAGTATCGCTGGGCGCGGGCGGCGGGGCTGCTGTGATGCCACCGGCGTGCGGCGAACCGGCCGGGGGTCCGGGGGTTGTCCCCCGGGCGGGCCGCAGCTCGCTGGGCGCGGGCGGCGGGGCTGCTGTGACGCGGCGGCGCGTGGTGGGCGCTGTTGGGGGGCGGTTCATGACTTGACCCGGTGAAGGGGCGGGCCGACGGTGCGCGTCGGCCCGCCCCGGGACCCGTGCGCACACGAAAGGAATTGGACAGGGGGCGCTGGCCAGATCTTTCGACGCAAGGGGTGCTACGCGACATGACAACCACCGACTTCACGACACCCGTCCCCTACAGGGAGGTGACGGACCGCAACGGCCGCCTGTACCGGATCGGTGAGACCGACCGGGACATCATGGGGCGACCACGCTGGACCATGGTGCTCTTCCCCTGGATGGGCATGATGGGCATCAGCTCCTCGGAGTACGCGTTCACATCCGCCGAGGACACCCTGCACGAGGCCCACCTCTGGGACAGTGGGCACATCTTCTGGCTGATGGGCGTCTGGGTGTTCTTCCAGGCGGCCGTGGCCTTCCCGGCCGGCCAGCTGCGCGAGAGCGGAAAGCTGCCCGCGCGGTACGCCATGATGCTCGGCGCACTCGGCACGGTCCTGGGTTACATCTCCCTGGCGTACGCGCCGCACGTGATCGTCGCCTACATAGGCTTCGGCATGTTCAGCGGCATCGGCGCCGGCCTCGTCTACGCGACCTGCGTGAACATGGTCGGCAAGTGGTATCCGGAGCGCAAGGGCGGCAAGACCGGCATGGTCAACGGCGGTTTCGCCTACGGCTCCGTGCCCTTCGTGTTCCTGTTCACCTCGTACATGGACCTGTCCAACTACGAGACCGTGCTGGTCATGGTCGGCGTGATCTGCTGCACGGTCGTCGCCGTCGCCGGCTGGTTCTTCAAGGACCCGCCGAAGAACTGGTGGCCAGCGCACGTCGACCCGCTGAAGACCTCCGACGACCCGCGGGTCGTGCGGGCACTGGCGAAGAACCCGCCGGCGGTCAAGCAGTACACACCGCGGGAGGCGGCCAGGACGCCCGTCCTGTGGATGATGTGGTTCTGCCTGTTGTGCACGGCCGGTATCAACATCTTCGGCATCGCCATGCAGGTGCCGTTCGGAAAGGAGATGGGGTTCGCGGGCGGCATCGTGGCCACCGCGATGTCACTCAAGGCGATCGTCAACGGCACCGGACGTGGTGTCATCGGCTGGATCTCGGACCGCTACGGCCGCCGGAACACACTCGTCATCGTCTGTGTCGTCCTCGGCTGCTCGCAGTTCGGCGTGTTCCTCTCCGGGAACATGGGCTCGATGCCGTTCTTCCTGGTCTGCTCGATGGTCTCCGGCTTCGGCGGCGGCGCGATCTTCCCGCTCTTCGCGGCCATGACGGCGGACTACTTCGGTGAGAACAACAACGCCTCCAACTACGGCATGGTCTACAGCTCCAAGCTCATCTCCGGTCTCGTCGGCTCCGGCGTGGGAGCCGTCGTCGTGAGCACCTGGGGCTACGGAGGCGCCTTCGCACTGGCAGGCGGCATCGGTCTCGGTTCCGCAGTCCTCGCGCTCTTCCTGCGCGCTCCCGGCCGCCCCAGTCCCAAGCGCGTCGTGCCCAACCCGCACCCGATCGGCGAGGAGATGGCCTGAACCGGTGAGGAGACGAATCGAGCCGGTGGGGGGATGCCCCCTCATGAACCCCGCGGTGCGGAACCGTCCCGCGCCGTGTCCGCCGCACACGTCCCCGACGCTCTAGAACCTGCACGAACCGCTTCCGTCCTTGGAAACGCCGAACGGTCCTCCCCACGGCACCGCGTGGGGAGGACCGTTCGCTGTGTGTCCGGGGTCAGTGGCGCCTTGCGCGGAGGGCCGCAAGGTTGTCGTAACTGATCTTGGCCTCGCGCAGCGACTGTGCGGGGTCGGTCGCACTGGGCGAGTTGTCGTCCTCGACCATCGGGTTGTGGTAGTTCCGCTCACCGACCCGCGAGAAGAACGTGGTGTAGTCGATGACGCCCGTTCCGAAGGGCACCATGTCGTAGCCCATGCCGTTGGTGGTGCTCACGACACCGTCCTTGGCGTGGAACAGCGGGTAGCGCTTGTTGTTGCGGGCGACGAGCCCCGCCGGGTCGAAGACCTTCTCGCGGGTGGAGCCGTCGTGGGCGGTGTAGGTGTGGAACTTGTACTGGGCGACGTGCGCCCAGAAGATGTCCATCTCCAGCCAGACCAGCTTCGGGTCGGTGGCCTTGAGGAAGTACTCCAGCTTGCGGATGCCGGAGCTGCGGGTGGGCCGGCCCTGGGCGTCCAGCGGGCCTCCGTCGAGCAGGAAGCCGTAGGCGGAGTCGTGGTTGTGCGTGTACAGCTTGATGCCCTCGCGGCGGGCGATCCTGCCCAGCGCGTTCCACTTGTCGGCCGCCACGTCCCAGTCGGCCGGGTAGGAGCTGCCGGTGGGGTCGCCGCCGGTGCCCATGTGGTCCATGCCGATGATGTTGGCGATCTCCAGGTGCTTCTTGAAGTTGTCCAGGTCGGCGGTGGTCAGCGGCCAGGAGGACGGTATGAAGCCGTGGTTGCCCTGGGCGCGCAGGCCGTAGTCGTCGAGCCAGGAGCGCAGCAGCTTGGCGCCCGCGACGGACTCCAGGCTGGCGCCGCCGGACGCGTTGGCGTGCTGGTTGTAGCCGGCGAACTCCACCTGGCGGTATCCGTGGCGGGCCAGCTGCTTGAACACCTCGCGGAAGCCGGAGGGCAGGTCCGAGGCGAGCGGGTCGCGGGCCGTGGCGTCGCGGACGGTGTAGAGGATGATGCCGCGCTTGCCCGGCGGAACGAGGACGTGACCGCGGCCGTGGTCGTGGCCTCTGCCCCGGTCCTGGGCCAGGGCTGGTGAGGCGCCCAGCACCGGGGCGGCTATCGCCCCGGCGGCGACGGCGGTGCACGTGCTGAGGAAGCGGCGGCGGTTGACGCCGAGCGCGCGACGCAGGGCGTCGCCGGATCCGGATTCGTCGTTGAACGCGGTCACGGTGTCTCTCTTTCGGGTAGGGGCCCACCGTGTTCGGCAGGGGCCCAGCCATGTCCGTCAGGTGTCCGGCTGTGACGGGTGCCGTGCGGTACGCCGGTTATCCACAGGCCGAACGCACTGTCAGTGCCGTGTGTTTCACTTTTCGTGATCGCCCGTCCGGTCGCTCCCAGGTGCAGTCACCCGAGGCCGGCCAGGTCGAGCAACAGGGATTTCACATCGGTGGCCGCGACGCGGTCGCCGACAGCGCGGGGGGTGGAGCAGATGATGAGCGGACCTTCGTCGTCGCTCAGGGGGAGGCGGCCGTGGCTGCCTCGAATAGGTGAGGGATCGAGGGGCACGACCGCCATGCGGTAGCGCATGCCGAGCTTCTTGCGGGCCAGCGCGCCCGCGGCCTTGACCTTGACGTACGGGTCGAGCGGATCCATGAAGAGCTCGACCGGGTCGTAGCCGGGTTTGCGGTGGATCTCGACGAGCTGCGCGAAGTCGGGCGCGCGGGCGTCGTCGAGCCAGTAGTAGTACGTGAACCAGGCGTCCGGCTCCGCGACGGCGACGAGTTCGCCGGAGCGCGGATGGTCGAGGTGGTGGGTCTTCTTGCCCTCGTCGTCGAGGAGTTGCTCGATGCCGGGCAGATCGGCGAGCGCCGCTTTCGTGGCCTCCATGTCCTCGGGGCGGCGCACGTAGACGTGGGCGATCTGGTGGTCGGCGACGGCGAAGGCACGTGATGCCATCGGGTCGAGGTACTCCATGCCGTCCTGCGTGTGCACTTCGAGGAGTCCGGCGCGGCGCAGTGCGCGGTTGATGTCGACGGGGCGGTCCGCGCGGGTGATGCCGTACTCGGACAGGGCGACGACGGTGCGGCCTTCCGCTCGCGCGTCGTCGAGGAGGGGGGCCATGGCCGCGTCGAGGTCGGCGGCCGCCTTCAGCGAGCGCGGGTCGTCGGGGCCGAAGCGCTGCAGGTCGTAGTCGAGATGAGGGAGGTAGCAGAGGGTCAGGTCAGGGTGGCGGGTGCGGATGATGTGCCGGGTGGCGTCGATGATCCACTGGCTGGAGACGAGGTCGGCGCCGGGACCCCAGAAGTGGAAGAGCGGGAACGTGCCGAGTTTCTCGGTGAGTTCGTCGTGCAGGGCCGGGGGCCGCGTGTAGCAGTCGGGTTCCTTGCGGCCGTCGGCGTAATAGATCGGACGAGGGGTGATGGTGATGTCGGTGTCGGCGCCCATGGCGTACCACCAGCAGATATTGGCGACCGTGTAGCCGGGGTGCGCGCGCCGGGCGGCGTCCCACAGTTTGTCCCCGGACACCAGGCCGTTGTGCTGGCGCCACAGCAGTACGTCGCCGAGGTCGCGGAAGTACCAGCCGTTGCCGACGATGCCGTGCTCGGACGGGTGGGTGCCCGTGAGGAACGTCGACTGGGCGGCACAGGTGACGGCGGGCAGGACCGTGCCGAGGGTGGCCTGCGAGCCGGACTGGGCGAGGGTCTTGAGGTGGGGCATGTGGTCGAGGAGACGGGGGGTGAGGCCGACGACGTCGAGGACGAGGAGCGGGGTGGGGGTCGTGGAGCCGTCGGTGCCGGCCGGCGCTGCCGGGGTCTCGTGGGTGCTCATGGGAGTTCCTTCAGGCCGAGGTCCGTCAACAGGTCTCGGGCGAGGGTGAGTTCCGCGGCGATGCCGTCGGCGAGCTGGGCGCGGGCGCGGGGGCGCAGCTCGGGCGGGAGAGCCTGCCAGGTGTAGGTCTCGACCTCGAGGTGGCTGGTCAGCGGGTGCGGGCCGCCGACCAGTCGGGTCAGCGTGTCCTTGAGTACGGGCAGCGTGGAGGTGAGGGGCGCGTCGGGGGCCGCGTGCAGCGGGACGTGGAAGTGGGCGCGCCATGGGGAGGCGTCGGGCAGGGCGTCCTCCTTGACGGCCTCGCCGAGGTCGTCGGTCCCGCGGAGTCCGGCGGCGGTGAGGGTGCGTGTCTGGTGCAGGAAGCGGGGTTCGTCGAAGGCGGCGAGTGCCTCGCGGACTTCGGGGAGGTGCGGGTGTTCGGCGTGCAGGGCGGCCGAGAGCTGGGACTTGACGACGGGGACACCGGCTACAGCCAGGGCGTCCAGGGCGGTGCGTGGATCTTCGAAGGAGGTGGCGAGGTGGCAGGTGTCGACGCAGACGCCGATGCGGGGGTGGCCGATCGCGGTGAGCGGGGCGATGGCGTCGGCCGTGGTCTCGACGGTGCAGCCCGGCTCCGGCTCCAGGCCGATACGGATGGAGCGGCCGGTCAGCTCTTCCAGCGCGTCGAGGCGTTCGGCGAGGGTGGTCAGGGCCGCGTGGGCACGGGCGGCGCGATCGTCGTCGTACACCGTGCGCCAGGCGAGCGGCAGGGTCGAGATGGTGCCTTCGGTGACGTCGTCGGGGAGGAGTCCGGCGAGGACGCGGGCGAGGGCAGTGGTGTGTTCGAGCCGCTCGGGGTCGGCCCAGTCCGGCTTGTAGACGCGGTACTTGACCTCCTCGGCGCCGAACCCCTCGTACGGGAAGCCGTTGAGGGTGACGACTTCGAGACCGCGGAGGTCGAGTTCGGTGCGCAGCCCGCGCAGGGCGGACGGGTCGGTGACCAGGGCGTGCGCGGCGTCCTTGGCGAGCCACAGGCCGATGCCGAGGCGGTCGCGGCCGAGGCGTTTGCGTACGGGCTCGCAGTGGTCGCGGAGCTGGGCGAGGACGCCGTCGAGGGTCTCGGCGGGGTGGACGTTGGTGCAGTAGGCGAGGTGGACGGTGGAACCGTCGGGGTGGCGGAAGCGCACGGGTCACACCTCCGTCGTCGTCGGGTCGGTGTCCGGGACCGTCTTCGGGACGCCGCGGAGGATGGAGTTGCCCTCGTGGGTGGCGTCCGTGCCGGCGACGTCCAGGTCCAGTCGGCCGCTGAGTCCGTAGAAGGCGACGGGGTTGCGCCACAGCACCTGGTCGACGTCGTCCTCGGTGAATCCGGCCTTCAGCAGGGCGTCCGCGACCTTGCGGGTCTTCAGCGGGTCGCTCTTGCCCCAGTCGGCCGCGGAGTTGACCAGCACCTTCTCCGGCCCGTACTCCTGCAGGACCGCGACCATCCGTTCCTCGTCCATCTTGGTGTCCGGATAGACGGAGAAGCCGAGCCAGCAGCCGCCGTCCTTGGCCTCCTTGACCGTGGTCTCGTTGAGATGGTCGATCAGGACGTGGTCCGGGGGCAGTGCGGACTCCCGGACCACGTCGAGGGTGCGGCGCAGGCCGGCCAGCTTGTCGCGGTGCGGGGTGTGGACGAGCGCGGGCAGCTCGTAGGCGGCGGCGAGCTGGAGCTGGGCAGCCAGGGCGGTGTCCTCGGCGGGGGTCATCGAGTCGTAGCCGATCTCGCCGACGGCCACGACGTGGTCCTTGACGAGATACCGGGGCAGTTCGTCGAGGACGGGGACGCAGCGAGGGTCGTTGGCCTCTTTGGGGTTGAGGGCGAGGGTGCAGTGGTGGGCGATGCCGTACTGGGCGGCGCGGAAGGGCTCCCAGCCGAGGAGAGAGTCGAAGTAGTCGAGGAAGGAGGCGACCGAGGTGCGGGGCTGGCCGAGCCAGAAGGCGGGTTCGACGACGGCTCTGACACCGGCCGCGTGCATGGCTTCGTAGTCGTCGGTGGTCCGTGACGTCATGTGGATGTGGGGGTCGAAGATGCGCATCAGGACTCCTTGCCGTCGCTGCCGTGGGGGGCGTCGGTGCCGGGCGGGGTGGCCGGGTGCTCGGTCAGGGACAGGACGCGGTGCAGGTCATGGGGTACGGGACGGCCCGCGGCGGTGCGTTCGTCGGCGTAGTCGGCGAGCATGCGGGCGAGTTCCGCGTCGGCGCGGGCGCGGCGGGGCAGGTCGGCCACCGCCTCGACGGGGACGCCGGTGAACAGGCACTTCAGCACGGCGTGCCGCCAGTTGTGGGCGTCCAGGTGCAGGGCGGCGTACGGGCCGACGGCGGCGGCCACGAGCCGGGTGTCGTTGGTGCGCAGGGCGTCCTCGACGATCGGCAGGGCGTCGGGGCCCGGCACGAGGTGGGGCAGGGCCTGGAGGACTGCGCGGCGTTCGTCGGCGGTGCCCTGACGGTAGACGCGGGCGAGGGTGGTCACGTCGGCCCGGGCCGCGTGCAGGAGGAGGACGCGGGCCGCCTCCGCGTGGTCCGGGCCGCAGCGGCGGCCGGCCTCGGCGATCCGCAACTCCCAGACGGAGATGGGCCCGTGGGTGCCCGGGTGGGCGGCCGCCTCGTCGAGGGCCTGGTCCAGCCAGGCGCGCGCGGCGCCGTCGAGCCGGCCGTTCAGGCGGGTGCGCAGGGCGGCGAAGGCCGGCGGGGTGACGTCCGTCGGGGTGCCGAGGTCGTCGTGGAGGTCCTTCACGGGGTTCTCCCGTCGGAGTCGGTGGGGCCCTCGCCGGGGATCGGCGGCCGGTCGGCGTCCGGGGGTGTGGAGACGGCGGCCGCGTGGTGGAGGAACGGGAGGGACTGCTGGGCGAGTTGGGGGCCTGCGTGGGAGTGGCGGGGCAGTTCGACGGAGACCAGGCCCTGGTAGCCGACGTTGGCGAGGGCTTCGAGTACGGGAGGGAAGTCGATCTCTCCGTCGCCGAAGGGGAGGTGTTCGTGGACGCCGCGCCGCATGTCCTCGATCTGGACGTGGCGCAGCCAGGGGGCGGCGGCGCGTACGCAGTCGGCGGGTGAGAGGGGTTCGAGGCACTGGCAGTGGCCGATGTCGAGGGTGAGACCGAGGGCGTCGGGGCTGCCGAGGTCGGTGCGCAGACGGTGGAAGTCGTCGAGGGTGGCGAGGAGGTGACCGGGTTCGGGTTCGACGGCGAGGGGGATTCCGGCGGCGGTGGCGGCGTCGAGGACGGGGGTGAGCGTTTCGGCGAGGCGCTTCCAGGCGGCGTCCTCGGCCGCGGCAGTCCGCCCTTCGGTGTCCGTCTCTCCCGCCGTGTCCTTCGGGAGGATGCCGCTGAAGCAGTGGACCGCGTGGGCGCCGAGGTCGGTTGCGATCCGGACGGCTCTGACGAGCAGGTCGGCGCGGCGGGCGCGTTGGTCCGGGTCCGGGTCGAGGAGGGACGGGCCGTGCTTGCGCCTCGGGTCGAGTACATAGCGGGCGCCGGTCTCGATGGTGACGCCCAGGCCGAGCTCGTCCAGTCTGCGGGCGAGGTTGTGTGTGCGGGCCGCGAGGTCGGGGGCGAGCGGGTCCAGGTGCATGTGGTCGAGCGTCAGACCGACGCCGTCGTAGCCGAGGTCCGCGAGAAGGGAGAGGGCGTCGTCCAGACGGAGGTCGGTCAGGCCGTTGGTGCCGTAGGAGTAGCGGAGGGGGTACGCGGTGGGGCGGGGGTTCGGCTGGAGGCTCATGTCATGCTCACCTTCCGGCCGAACCGGCGGGCCGCCGGAGCGAGCGCCGCTGTCAGCAGGGCGGTGACCGGAGCGCCGGAGCGGGCCGCGAGGGCGGCCTGCAGGGGGATCATGGCTCGGATGCCGCCGCCCACGGCTCGTTGGGTGAGTTGGGGCGAAGGGTTCAGGGCGGCGTGGAAGAGGGGACGGACGGCGGTCGCCGCGTAGACGGCGGCGAGTGCTCCGCGCAGGGACACGAGGTTGGTGGCGGTTGCCGCGGCGCGTCCCGGTTGCCGGTTCCCCCCTCCCGGATGCCGGTCCCGTCCAGGCTTCCAGTCCGCTCCTGGCTGCCGGTGCCGTCCCGCGCGCCTGTCCTGTCCTGGCTGCCGGTCCCGTTCCGTGCCGTCGCGGGTGACGGACCAGGCCAGTGCCGCCGTCGTGGCCAACCCACTCAGGGGGGCCCACGGTGAACCGCCCTGGGTCTCGTGGCGGGAGACCGTGGTGACGGCCAGGGTGTGGGTGCCCAGGGCCAGCGCGGAGGGCAGGGCCCTGCGGATGTCGCCGTTGGCGGCCACCCCGCCGAGCAGGAGGTCCAGGGAACGGGCCGCCGCCATCGCCACGGGGCCCGCGGGCGTGCGCTTGAGGAGCAGGTCGTACGACCAGACCGTGGCGGCCAGCGCGCCGGCGACCGCGAGGGGGCGGCGGCCGGCTGTGGACGCCAGGGCCAGGCCCGCCGCCGTCAGGCCGCCGGCCGCCGCAAGGGCCGCGGCCGGCCTGATGCGGCCCGAGGGCAGGGGGCGGTGCGGGCGATCCACGGCGTCCTCCGCGCGGTCGGCCCAGTCGTTGAGGGCCATACCGGCCTCGTACAGGCAGAGGGAGGAGGCGATGGCCACCAGGGTTCGGGGGTTCGGGCGCGCACCCGCCGCGGCGGCGCCCGCGAGCGCGTCACCGGGGACGGTGAAGAGGGCGGGGAGGCGCAGGAGTTCCACCCAGGCGTTCACGTTCACTCCCTGCCTGGCGGACCGTGGTGATGTCGCCCTCGAGGTGTCCTGAGGCACCGGGCTCACGCCTCGCGCCTCAGTGCTCGGCTGCTGTTCCGCGGGGTCCACCTCCAGCGGCACCGGGTTCGCGTGCAGCTCGCCCGGGCTCGTGTGTGGCTCGGCCGGACCCGCGTGCAGGCCGTTCGGGCTCGCGTCCTGCGACACCGGCCGCCCGCTCCCGCTCATCGCCGCTCCCCCGGAAGGCTTCGCCGCTGGCCCGAAGGGTCATGTCGTTCACCCGAAGAGCCAGGTCGCTCGCCCGAGGTCCCTTGCGGATCCCCGGCCCCCCGCAACCGCCCCGCGAACCCGATCAGTTCCGCGTACTGCTCGCCCAGGGCCGCGGGCCCCTCGCCCACCGGGTCCTTGAAGTAGAAGCCGAGTTCGGACAACGGGCCGGACAGGCCGGCCTCGTGGGCGCGGGCGGCCAGGCGGGCCAGATCGAGGATCAGCGGGGCCGCGAGGGAGGAGTCGCAGCCCTGCCAGGTCGTCTGGAGGACCATCCGCGTGCCGAGGAAGCCGTCGAAGGCGATGTGGTCCCAGGCGGTCTTCCAGTCGCCGAGGGACGGTACGTCGTCGATGTGGGTCTCGCCCTCGGGAACCCCGCCGAGGGTGTCGGCGAGGACGCGTTCCTTGCCCGCGTTCTTCGCGGCCGCGGCCCCCGGGTCGGCGAGGGCCGCTCCGTCGCCGCCGCCCAGCAGGTTCGTACCGGACCAGGCGCGGACCGCCAGCGCGCGCTGCGCGAACATCGGGCCGAGGACCGACCGCAGCAGGGTCTGGCCGGTCTTGCCGTCCCGGCCCGCGTACGGCAGCCCGGACTCCGCGGCCGCGGACGCAAGTGCCGGGTGGTGCAGGCCCATGGAGGGCGTGAAGTTGACGTACGGGCAGCCCGCCCGCAGCGCGGCCGCCGCGTACAGGGAGCTGGCCGGGAGTTCCGTACCGGTGGGCACCGGCTCCGTGGACGCCACGTTGACCACGACCGTGCGGTCCAGACCGCAGCGGATCGTGAAGTCACGGATGTCGGAGGCCAGGGCCTCGACCAGTTCGTCCTCGTCGCGGGTCTCACCGGAGAGCGGGCCGCCGAGCCTGATCTCCCGGTCGGCGGCGGCGAGTTCGGCGGTGACGGCCGCCGGAAGCCCGGGCGGCAGCACGCCCCCGGCGGCCAGCCCCTCCGCCCGCTTGGGCAGGGGGCAGTCCACCATGTCGTGACCGCCGAAGACGAGAGACGAGAGCGGGGGCAGTCCGCAGTCGGCGAACGCGGGGGTCTCGGTGACCATGCCCGTCGGTGGGTGCAGCCCCGCGGTCACCGCGGCGCACCCCGTGACGGCCGTGGTGGCGACAGAGCCACGTGCTCCGATCAGCCACACTCCCACCCGGGAGGGGGAGACGGAGGATTCGGCGGACATGGGCAGCCTCCTTGTCGTACGTGAGGTCATTCGCGAGCGGCAACGCGAGCCGGAGTCGGCAGCCGGGAGAATCAACCGCCAAAGGGACAAATAACCACAGAGAAAAACAGATGGGGACAAGACGGCGGGCGGAGGTCCGGCGTCCCCCGCCCGCCGCCGCTCAATCGCCCTGCGCGCCGGTTCGCGCCGGCAGTTCCTTGATCCGGATGTCACGGAAGGACACCTGGTCCTCGGCTCCGTGGTTCTGGATCCCGACATGACCGTCGCGCAGGCTGCGCGCCGGATCGGTGTTGGTGAAATCGTTGATCTTCACGCCGTTGAGCCAGACGCGGAGTCGTTCGCCCTCCACGCGGATCTCGTACGTGTTCCACTCCCCCGGCGGGTTCAGCGCACGGTCGCGCTTACTGATGTCGGCGGACTGGAAGCTGTACACGGCCCCGGTGGTGCGGTCGGGGGCGTCGGACGCGTCGATCTGGACCTCGTAGCCGTTGTCGACGGCCGACCAGGGGTCGTCGGAGGCCGGGAAGCCCACGAACACACCGGAGTTGTCGTCCCCGGAGGCACTCGCCATCTTCCAGTCGAGCTTCAGCGAGTACGAGCCGAGGCCGCGGTCCGCGTACCAGAGCATGCCCAGGCCACCGGACGACGTGAGTGTGCCGTCGTCCGAGAGCGAGAACGAGCCCGGTCCGGCCTGCTTCCAGTCCGCCAGCGACTCGGCGGTCCCGTCGAAGAGGGGTGAATACCCCTTCTCCGGGCGGCAGTCGGCCTCCGCGGCACCGACGGCCCACCGGATGCCGCCCAGCAGGTGCTGCCGGAAGGCGGGATCGGCGTACGACTCCTTGGTGTGACCGCTGCCGGTGTAGAAGGCGCGGCCGCCCCGGTACTCCTGGCACCAGGCGATCGGATGGTCGCCGCTCATCGTGCCGCCGGTGTACGACGACTCGTCGAGCGAGGCCAGGACGTGGGCCCGGTCCCGGGGATTGGAGCGGTAGTTGTACCACTCGTCCGTACGGTTCCAGGACTCCCCGAGGTGCGAGGTGGCCGGGTGTGCCCGGTCCTCGACCTCGATCCGCGCGGGCTGGATCGCCGGGTGCGACTGGAAGTAGGCGCCGGCGAGGCCGCCGTAGAACTCCCAGTCGTACTCGGTGTCGGCGGCCGCGTGGATGCCCACGTAACCGCCGCCGCGCTTGATGTAGCCCTCGAAGGCCCGCTGTTGGGACGCGTTGAGGACGTCCCCTGTCGTGGAGAGGAACACCACGGCGTCGTACCGGCCGAGGTTGCGGGAGGAGAAGGCTCCCGCATCCTCGGTGGCGTCCACCCTGAACCCGTTCGCGGCGCCGAGGCTCTTCACCGCGGCGACCCCTTCGGGGATCGAGTCGTGCCGGAACCCGGCGGTCTTGGAGAACACCAGGACACGCTCACCCTTCGAGGGCTTCTTCGACTCGGAGGCCCCGGAGGACCCCGACGGGCCGGAGGAGGATCCCTTCGAGGCGGCCGGCCCCGACACACACCCGATGAGCAGGGCGGCGCCGACGACAGCGGTCACTGTTCGGCCAGTTGCTCGCATGGCGCACCTCCCTCAGCGGGTTGTGAAGGTGAAGTCGTCCACGTCGTACAGGGACCCGGTACCGCTGCCCTTGAAGACGAGGTAGAGCGTGGTGGTGCCGCGCGGCGGCTTCGTCAGATTGGCAGTGACGTCCTGGAAGTTCTCCCAGCCGCCGGTCACCGGGACGGTCGCGGTGCCGAGCAGGCGGCCGGTGGGCGAGCCCGCGCGGACCTCCAGCTTGCCGCCGGTACCGCCGGAGGCGATGCGTGCCGTGATCTTCGTGGCGTTGCTCAGGACGTACGGCTCGAAGGAGATCCAGTCTTTGTTGTTGATGTCACCGACGGTCCTTCCGCCGTGTGCGGTGGCCTTCGTCTGGATCGTGACGCCCTCCGACTTGCCGTAGTGCTCGGCCTGCCGGTGCCTGGGCTGGACGACGTTCTGGTCGTGCGTGGTGAGCGCCTCCTGGCCGCCGCCTCCGTTGTCGGTGTACTCCGCGTCGAAGACACCGAAGATGTTCGCGTCCTCGTCGTGGCCGCCGTCGGCGCTGGTCTGGATGGTGCCGGAGCAGCCGTTCGCGGTGGTCAGCGGGTGGCCGTGGCTGTCGTGACCGAGGACGAAGCTGACCTTCACCTTGGCGCAGTCGATCGACCTGCCGTCCTCCGCGTCGGTCACCTTGACCTTGAAGGGCACGGCGTCACCGAAGCTGAACAGCTGTCCGTCCTCGGGGAGTTCGAGGGTCACCTTCGGCGCGGTGTTGCCGACGACGATCCGTACGCTGGCGCTACCGGTCCGCCCGGTGGCGTCCTTCGCGGTCAGCGTCGCCGTGTAGGTGCCGTTCCTCTTGTAGGTGTACGTCGGGTTCGCCGCCGTCGACTTGCCGCCGTCGCCGAAGTCCCAGCTGTACGTGAGGGCGTCACCGTCGGCGTCCGTGGTGCCGGCGGAGGAGAACTTGACCTTCAGCTTCGCCTGTCCCGAGGTGCGGTCGGCCGCGGCCTGTGCCACGGGCGAGTGGCCGTCGGTCGCGTTCTCGATCCGGTACAGGGCCGAGTTCTCGTCGCCGCCGAACCAGGCGAGGCCGTAGTCGAGGACGTACAGCGCGCCGTCCGGGCCGAAGGCCATGTCCATGATCTGGGTGCCGGTCCACGGCACGTCGTTGATGGACTGCACGGTGCCGCTGTCGTCCGACGCGATCCGCTTGATCCAGCGGCGGCCGAACTCGCCGGCGAAGAAGTCCCCGTCGTACGCCTCCGGGAACTTGACCGGGGAGTCGAGCGAGGCGTCGTAGTCGTAGACCGGGCCGCCCATGGGGGACTCGGAGCCGGTGCCGAACTCGGGCACGGATCCGCCGTCGTAGGGGATCCACGCGGTCTGGGCCGGAGGCAGGTCCGTCAGACCGGTGTTGTTGGGCGAGGTGTTCTTGGGTGCGGAGCAGTCGAAGGAGGCCCCCGACGCGCCCGTGCCGAAGTCGTAGTCCACGTAGGCGTCGTTGTCGCCCGTGCAGTAGGGCCAGCCGAAGTTGCCGGGCTCGGTGACGCGGGCGAACTCGACCTGGCCGGCCGGGCCGCGCGCGGGATCGGCGGCACCGGCGTCCGGGCCGTAGTCGCCGACGTAGAGGATGCCGGTCTTCTTGTCGACGCTGAAGCGGAACGGGTTGCGGAAGCCCATCGCGTAGATCTCGGGCTTCGTCTTGTCCGTGCCGGGCGCGAAGAGGTTGCCGTCGGGGACCGCGTACGAGCCGTCGGCGTTCACCTTGATGCGCAGGATCTTGCCGCGCAGGTCGTTGGTGTTGCCGGAGGTGCGCTGCGCGTCGAAGACGGGGTTGCGGTTGGCGCGCTCGTCGATGGGCGCGTAGCCGTCCGACTGGAACGGGTTGGAGTCGTCACCGGTCGACAGGTAGAGGTTCCCGGCGGCGTCGAAGTCGATGTCCCCGCCCACGTGGCAGCAGATGCCGCGGGTCGCCGGGACGTCGAGGATCTTCTTCTCGCTGGCGTTGTCGAGGGTGCCGTCCGCGTTCAGGACGAAGCGCGAGAGCCGGTTGACGCCGTCGAAGGGCGCGAAGTCGGCCGCGGTGCCCGTCTCGGGGGCGTCGCCCGCCGGGGTGTCGAGCGGCGGGGCGTAGTACAGGTAGATGAAGCGGTTGTCGGCGAAGCCGGGGTCGATGCCGACGCCCTGCAGGCCTTCCTCGTCGTGCGAGTAGACGGCGAGCTTGCCCGCCAGCTTGGTGTTGCCGGCGCTGTCGGTGATCCGCAGTTCGCCGTCGCGCGAGGTGTGCAGGACCGAGCGGTCCGGGAGGACGGCCAGCGACATGGGCTCGCCGACCTCGGGCTCGCCCTTGGCGAGGGTGACCTGCTGGAAGTCCTCGGCGGCGGCGGGCGCTGCCGGCGCGGCGGCCGGATCGGCGACGGCGGCGCCCGCCGGCGGTGTGGCCAGGGTGAGCGAGGCACCCGCGAGGAGCGCGCCGGTGAACAGGGCCAGTGCCTTGCGCAGTTGGAGTCTCGGGCGTCGTCTGTGGCTCTCGGTTCTGGTGGTGCTTATGTGGTCGTTCCCGTGCACGGAGTGCCTCCAGAGTGGGGCTGGTTGTACATGCGGGTGCGATGCGCCGGGGTGCGCCGTCACCCCGGAACGAACTCTGTGAGGGGGGTGGCTAGTCGTTGCCGCCGAACGCCGCGTCGAAGGACGCCGTCGGAGGTTCGAAGTCGTAGGCCTTCAGCCGGGTGAGTGCCTCGGGTGCGCCCTGGAGGCGGTCCATGCCCGCGTCCTCCCACTCGACCGAGATGGGCCCCTTGTAGTCGATGGAGCGCAGCATCCGGAACACGTCCTCCCAGGGGACGTCGCCGTGGCCCGCGGAGACGAAGTCCCAGCCGCGGCGCGGGTCGCCCCACGGCAGGTGGGAGCCGAGGCGTCCGTTGCGGCCGTCGAGGCGCTTGCGGGCCTCCTTGCAGTCCACGTGGTAGATCCGGTCGCGGAAGTCCCACAGGAAGCCGACCGGGTCGAGGTCCTGCCAGACGAAGTGCGAGGGGTCGAAGTTCAGCCCGAAGGCCGGCCGGCGGTCAACGGCCTCAAGCGCGCGCTGAGTTGTCCAGTAGTCGTACGCGATCTCGCTGGGGTGGACCTCGTGCGCGAAGCGCACGCCCTCGGTGTCGAAGACGTCGAGGATGGGGTTCCAGCGCATGGCGAAGTCGTCGTAGCCCCGCTCGATCATCGACTCGGGGGCGGGCGGGAACATCGCGACCAGGTGCCAGATCGCGGAGCCGGTGAAGCCGATGACGGTGTCGACGCCGAAGGCTGCCGCGGCGCGTGCGGTGTCGGCGATCTCGGCCGCCGCCCGCTGCCGTACACCCTCCGCCTCGCCGTCTCCCCAGATACGGGAGGGCAGGATCGCCTGGTGGCGTTCGTCGATGATGGCGTCGCAGACGGCCTGGCCGACCAGGTGGTTGGAGATGGCCCAGCACTTGAGGCCGTACTTGTCGAGCAGTTCCCTGCGCGAGTCGAGGTAGGTGGAGTCCGCGAGGGCCTTGTCGACCTCGAAGTGGTCGCCCCAGCAGGCGAGTTCGAGTCCCTCGTAGCCGAAGTCGCGGGCGAGCCGGCAGACCTCTTCGAGCGGAAGGTCGGCCCACTGGCCGGTGAACAGCGTGAAGTTGCGCGGCATGGACTGGCCTTCCTCAGCTCGCGATGGGGGTGTAGACGGAGTTCTTCTCGGCGCTCTCCTCGACCGCCGCGAGCACTCGCTGCACCTGCAGCCCGTCCGCGAAGGAGGGCAGCGGCTGCGCGCCGTCCGCGATCGCGTGCACGAGGTCGCGGGCCTGGTGGGTGAAGGTGTGCTCGTAGCCGAGGCCGTGGCCCGGCGGCCACCAGGCTTCCAGGTAGGGGTGGTCGGGTTCGGTGACGAGGATGCGGCGGAAGCCGGCATGGGTGCCGGGTTCAGTGCCGTCGTGGTACGAGAGTTCGTTGAGGCGCTCCAGGTCGAAGGCCAACGAGCCCTTCTCTCCGTTGAGTTCGATGCGCAGGGAGTTCTTGCGGCCGGTGGCGAACCGGGTGGCCCTCGAAGGACGCGAGGGCCCCCGAGGCGAACCGTCCGGTGAACAGGGCGGCGTCGTCGACGGTGACGGCCCCGACTTCGCTGCCCCCGGCCGCCGAGAGGCCGCTGGAGGATCCGGACAGCAGCGGCCGCTCCCGTACGAAGGTCTCGGTGAGCGCGGACACTCCCACGACCGGCTCCCCCGCCAGGTACTGGGCGAGGTCGACGATGTGCGCTCCGAGGTCGCCGAGCGCTCCCGAGCCCGCCGTCTCTTTGCGCAGCCGCCAGGTGAGCGGGAACTCCCGGTCCACCAGCCAGTCCTGAAGGTAGGTCACCCGGACGTGCCGCAGGGTGCCGAGGCGCCCCTCGGCGACCATCTGCCGGGCGAGTGAAGTGGCGGGCACCCGGCGGTAGTTGAAGCCGACCATCGCCACCTGGCCGCGCTTGGCGGCTGCTTGGGCGGCCTCGGCCATCGCCTCGGCCTCCTCGACCGTGTTGGCGAGGGGCTTCTCGCACAGCACGTGCTTGCCGGCGGCGAGCGCGGCGACGGCGATCTCGGCGTGGCTGTCGCCGGGGGTGCAGATGTCGACGACGTCGACGTCGTCGCGGGAGATCAGTGCCCGCCAGTCGGTCTCGGCGGCCGCCCAGCCGAGCCGGTCGGCCGCCGCTCGTACGGCTCCCGCGTCACGGCCGCAGACGGCGGCGAGGACCGGTCGGCGTGGCAGGTCGAAGACACGGCCCACGGTGCGCCAGCCCTGTGAGTGGGCGGCGCCCATGAACGCGTATCCGACCATGCCCACGCCCAGGGGCGGCCTTCCGGCCGCTGCCCCGGCCTGTGCCTCGTCGGGCTGCTGCGGCTGTCCCATGCGGAGGTCCTCCTCTTCGTCGTGGCGCGGTGGGGGGTTGTCGTGCGGGGGCGCTCCGCTTGCTGCACGGTTGGAGACTGCGGGTCCGTTGTGGCTGGTCGCGCAGTTCCCCGCGCCCCTGACGGGCGCCCCAAAGGGGGCACGGCCTACTTGAAGCCGGTGGGCAGGTACGTCTTGACGTTCTCCTTGTCGACGACTGCCGAGTAGAGCGTCAGGGACGAGGGGATCTCGAACTCCGCGAGGCCGCTGACTCCCTTGGCCTGGCCGAGCGCGCGTGCGAGGTCGATCGCGGACGCGGCCATGGTGGGCGGGTAGAGGACGGTGGCCTTGAGGACGCTGTTGTCCGACTCGATGGCCTGCATGGCGGACAGGGCGCCCGCGCCGCCGACCATCAGGAAGTCGTCGCGTCCGGCCTGCTCGATGGCGCGCAGGGCGCCGACTCCCTGGTCGTCGTCGTGGTTCCACAGGGCGTCGAAGTTCGACTGGGCCTGCAGGAGCTGGGACATCTTGGCCTGTCCCGACTCGACGGTGAACTCGGCGGCCTGGCGGGCGACCTTCTTGATGTTCGGGTAGTTCTTGAGGGCCGCGTCGAAGCCCTGCGTGCGCTGCTTCGTCAGCTCCAGGTTGTCGAGGCCCGCGAGCTCGATGACCCGGGCGCCCTTCTTGTCCTTGAGCTGCTCGCCGATGTAGTGGCCGGCGTTGAGGCCCATGCCGTAGTTGTCGCCGCCTATCCAGCAGCGGTACGCCTGCGGAGAGTTGAAGATCCGGTCGAGGTTGACGACCGGGATGCCCGCGCGCATCGCCTGGAGGCCGACCTGGGTGAGCGCCTTGCCGTCGGCGGGCAGCACCACCAGGACGTCGACCTTCTTGTTGATCAGCGTCTCGATCTGGCCGATCTGCTGGGCGGTGTCGTTGGAGCCCTCCGTGATCTCCAGCGTCACGTCCTTGTACTTCTTGGCGCGGCTCTTGGCGTTGTCGTTGATCGCGTTGAGCCAGCCGTGGTCGGCCTGCGGGCCGGCGAAGCCGATGGTGACCTGCTTGCCGGGCTTGTCGTCGGCGGCGGGCTGGTCGTTGGAGGCCGGCTCGTCGTCGGATTCGTTGCTGGTGCAACCGGCGAGGAGGACACCGGCCGAGACGGCGGCGGTGCCGAAGAGCAGTCCTCTGCGGCTCGTGATCTCTGGCATGGCGGTGAACCCTTTCCTCAGGTCGTGCTGGCGGTACGGCGCTGGACGAGCACGGCGGCGACGATGATCGCGCCCTTGGCGATCTGCTGGACGTCGCTCTGCAGGTTGTTCAGGGCGAAAATGTTGGTGATCGTGGTGAAGATCAGGACTCCGAGCACCGAGCCGACGATGGTGCCACGTCCCCCGGTGAGCAGGGTGCCGCCGATGATCGCGGCGGCGATGGCGTCGAGTTCGTAGAGGTTGCCGTTGGTGTTCTGGCCCGAGCCGGACAGGATGATCAGCAGGAAGGCCGCGATGCCGCAGCACAGTCCGGACAGCAGGTAGAGGTAGAGGCGCTGGCGGCGTACGTCGATGCCGGCGAGCCGGGCCGCCTCCGCGTTGCCGCCGACGGCGACCGTGCGCCGGCCGAAGGTGGTGCGGTTGAGCACGAGCCAGCCGATGATCGTCACGACCGCGAACACCATGACGAGCGGCGGGACGCCGAGGACGTAGGAGTCGCGCTCACCGAGGTCGAGGATGCCGTCGACGGTGACGACCTGGGTGTTGCCGTCGGTTATCTGGAGGGCGAGGCCGCGGGCCGACGCGAGCATGGCCAGTGTCGCGATGAACGGCACCATGGTTCCGTACGCGATCAGCACCCCGTTGACGAGGCCGCAGCCGACGCCGACGATCACCGCCGTGAAGAAGATGCCGGCGAAGCCGTAGTCCTGGGTGGCGACGGTCGTCGCCCACACCGAGGCGAGTGCGACGATCGCGCCGACGGACAGGTCGATGCCGCCGGAGATGATGACGAAGGTCATGCCGACCGTGACGACACCGATCACCGAGGCCTGGGTGAGGACGAGTTGGAGGTTGCGGGTGTCGAGGAACTCGTCGGGCTTGGTGATGCCTCCGATGAGGATCAGGGCGGCGAGCACACCGAGCAGCGAGAGCGTGCGGACGTCGGCACGGGCCACGACCGCCCGCCACGGACTGGGTTCCACCTGTGGTGACAGCTTCGGGATTTCGTCCCGGGGCGGGGACACGGGCTGCGTCATGACGCCGGGCTTCCTTCCATGACGAGGTCGAGTACGCGGTGTTCGTCGAGCTCCTGGGCGGGCGCCGTGTGCACGACCCGGCCTTCTCGGAGCACCAGGACGCGGTCGGCGAGGCCGAGGACCTCGGGGACTTCGCTGGAGACCATGAGCACGGCCAGGCCTTCGTCGGCGAGGCGGCGGATGACGGCGTACAGCTCGGCGCGGGCGCCGACGTCGACGCCGCGGGTCGGTTCGTCGAGCAGCAGCACCCGGCAGCCGCGCAGCAGCCAGCGGGCCAGGACGGCCTTCTGCTGGTTGCCGCCGGAGAGGGTGCGCACGGGTGCGGACGGATTGTCGGGGCGCAGTGACAGCTCACGCGTCGCCTTCTGCGCCGCGTTCCGCTCGGCGCTCCGGTCGAGCCAACCCCCGTACGAGAAGCGGGACATGGAGGACACGGAGACGTTCCGGGTGACGGACTCCAGCATCAGCAGGGCCTGCGCCTTGCGTTCTTCGGGGGCGAGACCGAGTCCGGCGCGGACGGCGGCGCGCACGCTGCCTGGCTTCAACCGCTTTCCGTCGACGAGGACTTGCCCGGTGCTGGGCCTGCGGGCGCCGTAGATGGTCTCCAGGATCTCGGAGCGGCCGGAGCCGACGAGTCCCGCGAGGCCGACGATCTCGCCGGGACGCAGCGTCAGGTCGAGCGAGGCGAACTCCCCGTCCCGGGCGAGGCCTTGGACCTCCAGCACCGGATCGGGCAGCGCCTGGTGCGTGGGCCGCTCGGGGAAGACGTACTCGACGTTCCGCCCGGTCATCAGCGCGACGACCTCGCGGGTCGGCGTCGACTTCGCGGGCAGTCCGCCCGCCACCGCCCGGCCGTCCTTCAGGACCGTGACCCGGTCGCCGATGCGGCGGATCTCCTCCAGCCGGTGGGAGATGTAGACGACGGCGACGCCCTCCGCCGTCAGGTCGCCGACGATGCGGAAGAGGTTGTCGACCTCGTCCGGGTCGAGCGCCGCGGACGGTTCGTCCATGACGATGAGGCGTACGTCGTGGGAGAGCGCCCGTGCCATGGAGACGATCTGCTGCTGGGCGGCCGACAAGTCGCCCACGAGCCGTGCGGGATCGATCTCCGAGTGACCGAGTCGCTTGAGGAGAGCGCCGGTTGAGGCCTTGGCGTCCTTGCCGCGCACGACGAAGCCGGCGGTCGTCGGCTCATGCCCCAGGTAGACGTTCTCGGCCACCGACAGGTGCTCCACCAGGTCGAGTTCCTGGTAGATGGTGGCGATGCCGAGGCGCATGGCGGCGATGGGCGAGCGCAGGGTGACCTGTTCGCCGCGCCAGGTGATCGTGCCGTCGTCCGGCTGGTGGGCGCCTGCCAGGACCTTGATGAGCGTGGACTTCCCCGCGCCGTTCTGGCCGAGCAGGCAGTGCACTTCGCCGGTCTGGACGTCGAGGTCGACGCCGTCGAGGGCCCGGACACCGGGGAACGACTTGGTGATGCCGGACATGGTGAGCAGGGATGGTTCTGGAGCCATGACGTTCCCCTCGGCGTGCGGGCCGGACTCAGGGCAGGGCGAAGCAGGGTGTGTCGTGAGGTGTGGTGCGGGAGCGCCTCGGGAAGAGGCGCTGCTCTTGCGGCTCGTGGAGAGATGACGCTCTTGCGGCTCGTGGAGAAGTAGCGCTGTTGCGGCTCTGGAAGCAGGTGTTACGCGGGTGAGAAGAGGTGATCGCTGATGAGCCGGGCCGCGCCGATGACTCCGGCGGTGGGGCCCAACTCCCCCAGGACGATCGGGAGGTTGCCGGTCGCCAGAGGCAGCGACTGGCGGTAGACCTGGGTGCGGATCGCGGCGAGCAGGGTGTGGCCGAGTCCGGTCACACCGCCGCCGATCACCACCAGGCCCGGATTGAAGAAGCTGACGAGTCCGGCGATGACCTGGCCGGTGCGGTTGCCGCCCTCGCGGATCAGATCGAGCGCGGTGGCGTCACCCGCGGCGGCCGCGGCGGCGACGTCGACGGCGCTCAGGGCGCCCGCCGCCTCCAGTCGTGCCGCCAGTTCCTGGGAAAGCCCCTGCTGGGCGGCCTCCGTGGCGTCGCGGGCGAGCGCGGCGCCACTGAAGTGGGCCTCCAGGCAGCCCCGGTTGCCGCAGGCGCACGGGCGGCCGTCCGGCACAGCCTGGATGTGGCCGATGTCGCCCGCGCTGCCCGTCGTACCGCGGTAGACCTCACCGCCGACGACGATCCCGCAGCCGATACCGGTACCGATCTTGACGCAGAGGAAGTCGCCCACGGAACGGGCCACGCCCGCGTGCTGCTCCCCCATCGCCATCAGGTTCACGTCGTTGTCGACCATGACGGGGCAGCCGAGGTCCTGACTCAGTGCCTCGCGGACCGGGAACCCGTCCCAGCCCGGCATGATCGGCGGGGCGACCGGGACTCCCTCGGGGAAACGGACCGGGCCGGGGACGCCGATGCCGGCGCCGTCGAACCCCTCCGCGAGCCCCGAGGCCCTCAACTTCGCTGCCATGGACAGGACTTGCTCGAAGACCGCGACCGGGCCCTCGCGTACGTCCATGGGCTGGTTGATGTGCCCCAGCACCTCCAGCTCCGCGTTGGTGACGGCCACATCGACCGAGGTGGCGCCGATGTCGACCCCGAGGAAGCGCAGCGCGGGAGCGAGCCGGATGTTGTGGGAGCGGCGGCCACCGCGCGAGGCGGCGAGTCCGTCGGCCACGACAAGGCCCGTTTCCAGCAGCCGTTCGACCTCGACGGCCAGCTTGGACCGCGAGAGGTCCACCTGATCGCCCAGCTGGGCCCGCGAGTTGGGACCCCCGTCACGCAACAGCCTGAGCAGCCGCGCCTGGTGGGCGTTTCCGGGTCGCGCCGTCATGCGTCTCACGAGCCCCTCCCCGCCTCATCGGCACCGCCGTCGTTGGCTTTCGAGTGGAACGTAGCAGCGGCTGCCGAAGCTGGGAAGAAGTTGAGCACTAATTGCTGACGACTTCTTCCACTGAGAGGACAAAGCGAGTTGGAGCGGTGGCCACGCGCGGAAGGACACAGCAGGATGGGCACCCTGTGCTCCGGGCTGCCGTGACCCGGGGCGGGAGAGGGGGAAACTCATGATCCTGGTGACGGGTGCGACGGGGAACGTGGGCGCCGGAGTGGTGCGCGCCGTGGCCGCCGCGGGTGAGCCGGTGCGGGCGATGAGCCGTTCGGGCGAGGGGGCCGGGCTGCCGCAGGGCGCCGAGGGGGTGGCCGGCGACCTGAACCGCCCGGAGACCGTACGGGAGGCGCTCGACGGGGTGCGGGCCCTGTTCCTGATGCCCGGGTACGAGGGCCAGCGGGCCGTCCTCGCCGACGCGCGGGCGGCCGGTGTCGAGCGGGTCGTGATGCTCTCCGGCAAGTCGGCGGCGGTCGACGACGGAAACGCGGTGACCCGCTATATGCGGGCGTCGGAGGACGGGGTGCGCGAGTCCGGGCTCGCCTGGACCTTCCTGCGGCCCGTGAGCTTCATGTCCAACGCGGTGTCGCTCGCGGACCAGATACGCAAGGGCGACGAGGTGCGCGTGCCGTTCCCCGGTGTCCGTACGGCGGACATCGATCCGTACGACATAGCCGAGGTCGCGGCCCGGGCCCTCCTCTCGCCCGAACACGCGGGCCGTGTCTACACCCTGACGGGCCCTCAGTCACTGCTGCCCGCCGACAGGATCGCCGTCCTCGGTGAGGTGCTGGGCCGCGAGCTGCGTACCGTCGGCCTCACGGACGAGGAGGCCCGAGAGGCGCTGGGGGCCGCCTTCCCGGCGCCGTACGCCGAGGCGTTCCTCCGCTTCTTCGCCGACGGGATCCTGGACGAGTCCCAGGTCCTGCCCACGGTCGAGGAGGTCACGGGCCGCCCGCCACGCACGTTCCGCCAGTGGGCGACGGAACACGCGAACGCGTTCTGACGGCCCCCAACCTCCGACTCGGGCGAACACGAGCGGCCCCGTAAGGGGCGCGGGGAACTGCGCGCCCAGCCACAACGGACCCGCGGATGCGCAAGCTCACCTCCAGCGGGCACTCAGTCGCGAGGGCGGGCGTGGTAAGTCCGGCGGGTGTGCTCCGTGTGGGCGCGCATGACCTCGGTCGCGCGCTGCTCGTCGCGGGCGGCGATCGCGGCGATCAGGTCGCGGTGCTCGATCCAGGACTGGTGGCCGCGCTGCCGGGCGACCGGCGTGTAGTACCAGCGGACCCGCCGGTCGACCTGGGCGGCCAGTTCGGCGAGGACCGTGTTGCCCGCGAGCTCCATGACCTTCGCGTGGAAACGGGCGTTCATCGCGACCGCCCCGTCCACGTCGTCGGCGCCGACCGCCTCCTCGCCCTGGGCGCACAACTCCTCGAGGGCGGCGATGCCCGCCGTGCCCGTGTTGGCCGCCGCGAGCCGGGCGGCCTCGGCCTCCAACAGCGTGCGTACGGTGAGAAGTTGGTCGGCCTCGGCCTCTGTCGGCTCGTGCACGAAGGCGCCCTGGGCTGGCCGCAGATCGACCCATCCCTCGGTGTTCAGCCGCTGCAGCGCCTCGCGCACGGGCTGCCGGGAGACCCCGAGGTGCCCAGCCAGCTCGCTCTCGACCAGATGCTGGCCGGGCTGCAGGGCACGTGTGGTGATCAGTTCGAGCAGCGCTTCGTAGACACGGTCCCGGAGCGGTCCCGGCCGTTCGAGCTTGGGCACCGACCCCTGCGGCAGTCCGGTCGACAACATCGCGGTCCCCCTCCTGGGCAGTGGCGGCGTACGCGCGGGCGGCACGGCAGCCTCAGAGCCAGTATCAATTGTCTTTCGTCTACAGTCTACGGCGCACAATGGCCAGGCCGAGGGGGAGTTGGCCTCGTCACACACCCCTCTTGAGGGGCTTGCTCACCGGAATACGCGCACGTCACGGGCAGCGGATGACCTGTCCCGCGTACGAGAGGTTCCCGCCGAAGCCGAAGAGCAGCACAGGGTCGCCGGTGGAGATCTCGCCGCGTTCGACGAGCTTCGACAGGGCGATCGGGATGCTGGCGGCGGAGGTGTTGCCCGACTCGGTGACATCGCGCGCGACGACGGCGTTCACGGCGCCGATCTTCGCGGCGAGGGGCTCGATGATGCGCAGGTTGGCCTGGTGCAGCACGACGGCGGCGAGGTCCTCGGGGGTCAGACCGGCGCGCTCGCAGGCCGCGCGCGCGAGGGACGGGAGCTTGGTCGTCGCCCAGCGGTAGACACTCTGGCCCTCCTGCGCGAACCGTGAGGGGGTGCCCTCGATGCGGACCGCGTGCCCCATCTCGGGCACCGAGCCCCACAGCACGGGCCCGATGCCGGCATCCTCGGCGGCCTCGACAACGGCGGCCCCCGCCCCGTCCCCGACGAGCACACAGGTCGTACGGTCCGTCCAGTCGGCCACGTCGGACATCTTGTCGGCGCCGATGACGAGCACCCGGGTCGCGGCACCCGCGCGGACGGCGTGGTCGGCGGTGGCCAGGGCGTGCGTGAAGCCCGCACAGACGACGTTGACGTCCATGGCGGCGGGCGACGGGATGCCGAGGCGGGCGGCGACCCGGGCGGCCATGTTCGGCGACTTGTCGACGGCGGTGGAGGTGGCCACCAGGACGAAGTCGATGTCGTCGGGGGCGAGGCCGGCGGCCGCCAGGGCCTTGGCCGCCGCGTGCGCGGCCAGCTCGTCGACCGGTTCGTCGGGGCCCGCGATGTGCCGCGTACGGATGCCCACCCGGCTCGTGATCCACTCGTCGCTGGTGTCGACCAGGTCCGCCAGGTCCTCGTTGGTGAGGATCCTGGCGGGCTGGTAGTGGCCGACAGCGGCGATGCGTGAGCCGTTCATGGGCGGTCCCCTTGGTTGCCTGGGTAACGGGACTCACCAGTCTGATCAGGTACTCACGGGTACGAGGGCACGTAATGCCACAGGATTGGTGTGCCACCCTTGTCGGCTTCTGTCAGGCCCTCGGACACCCGAACACCTACCCTGTGAACAATTGGGTGGCCTTCTGCACCAGCTCGTACAGACCATAGGCCAGCGGCGCCCCCACCCAGAGCCAGGCGAAGGCGATCAGTGGACGGCGGTCGGGCGGGCTGCCCTCAGACGGACTGCTGTCGCTCGGTGACATCGGAGGCCTCCCTCTGGGCGGGGATGTGATGGCGGGCGTTGACCGGGCGGACGAGTTCGTTGGCGACGAAGCCGATCACCAGCAGCCCGATCATGATGATCAGTGACGTTCCGTAGAGGGACGCTCCGGATTTGCCGGCTTCTTCCTGCCGGTCCGCGATCCAGTTGACGATCAGCGGTCCGAGGACTCCGGCGGTCGACCAGGCGGTGAGCAGCCGTCCGTGGATCGCGCCGACCTGGTAGGTCCCGAAGAGGTCCTTGAGGTAGGCGGGGATGGTCGCGAAGCCGCCTCCGTAGAAGGAGAGGATCACCAGGGCGCAGCAGATGAACAGCGGCTTCGAGGAGTCCCCGACCCAGGCGATGAGGGCGTACATCAGCGCGCCGACGCCAAGGTAGACGCGGTAGATGTTCTTGCGCCCGATCAGGTCGGACGTCGACGACCAGCCGATACGGCCCGCCATGTTCGCCGCCGAGAGCAGCGCGACGAACCCGGCCGCCGCCGACACCGAGACGGGTGTGGAGGTGTCCGAGAAGAAGTCCGTGATCATCGGGGCGGCCTTCTCCAGAATGCCGATGCCCGCGGTCACGTTCATACAGAGCACCACCCACAGGCACCAGAACTGCGGGGTGCGTATGGCGCTGTTCGCGGAGACCTGTACGCCTTCGAGTGGCGCCGGAGTGCCGTCGGCCGCGGTCTTCGCGGGGCGTGGCACGCGGACCAGGAACACGCCGAGGGACATGAAGAGGGCGTACGTCAGTCCGTGCACGAGGAAGGCCTGGGCGATGCCGGAGCTGTCGGAGCCGAAGGACTCCAGCATCTGCGCGGACCACGGCGAGGCGATGAGCGCGCCGCCGCCGAAGCCCATGATGGCGATGCCGGTGGCCATGCCCGGCCTGTCCGGGAACCACTTGATCAGCGTGGAGACGGGCGAGATGTAGCCGATGCCCAGGCCGATGCCGCCGACGAAGCCGTAGCCGAAGACGATCAGCCAGTACTGCTCGGTGGCGGCGCCGAGCGCGGAGAGCAGGAAGCCCGACGAGAAGCAGATCAGGGCGACCGTCATCGCCCAGCGCGGCCCGTTGCGCTCGACGAGCGTGCCGCCGAACGCGGCGGACAGGCCGAGCATCACGATGCCGAGCTGGAAGGGCAGGGCGCTCTGGGTGCCGCTGAGGTCGAGCGCGGACTCCAGGGACGGCTTGAACACGGACCAGGCGTAGGCCTGTCCGATGGAGAGGTGGACCGACAGGGCCGCGGGCGGGACCAGCCAGCGGCTCCAGCCCGGTGGGGCTACAGGGGGACTCATGATCCCGGACGATAGGAACCGGTCGGCCGGTTGGGAAGACGGCCACACGAACGCGTATGCCGTGTGCGGTGAACGGTATGCGATGCGCGACGAACGGTCGGTTCGGTCCGACGAACGGCATTCGGGAGCCGGGCTCAGCCGGACCTGGCCGAACTCGGCTGCTCCACCAAGGGTGTTCGGTGCGCGACGCTCAGCGAACTCCGAACCGTGTCCGGCGATGCCGGGCGGAGCACCCGAGCCTGTCGCAGGTGCTGCGCGAACCCTTGCTGCCCCAACTCCCATACTGTAGACAATATTCAGTCGACATGGTTCAACGCTGTTCAGCGTCTCCTCGGTACCCTCGACCGAACGGAGCCCCTCCCGTGAAAGTGGCAGTTCTCGGCGCCGGTGCTATCGGCGCCTACGTCGGTGCCGCGCTGCATCGCGCGGGTGCCGATGTGCACCTCATCGCCCGTGGACCGCATCTTGCGGCCATGAGGCAGCACGGAGTGCGAGTGCTCAGCCCGCGCGGCGACTTCACCGCGCGGACGCACGCCACCGACGACCCGGCCGAGGTCGGCCCGGTCGACTTCGTCCTCCTGGGCCTGAAGGCCAACTCGTACGCGGCGTGCGGGCCGCTCATCGAGCCTCTCCTGAACGACACGACAGCGGTGATCGCCGCTCAGAACGGCATCCCCTGGTGGTACTTCCACCGGCACGGCGGCCCGCACGACGGTCACCGTGTCGAGAGCGTGGACCCGGGCGGCGCGGTCAGTGCGGTGATCGCGCCCGAACGGGCCATCGGCTGCGTCGTCTACGCGGCGACCGAGCTGGAAGGACCGGGAGTCGTCCGCCACTTGGAAGGCACCCGGTTCTCCATCGGGGAGCCCGACCGCTCGGTCTCGGTGCGCTGTGCGGCGTTCAGCGAGGCCATGATCGCGGGCGGACTCAAGTGCCCCGTCGAGCCGGACCTGCGCAACGACATCTGGCTCAAGCTGCTCGGCAACATCTCCTTCAACCCCATCAGCGCCCTGGCCCGCGCGACCATGCGGCAGATGTGCCTGCACGGCGGTACGCGCCGGGTCATCGAGATCATGATGACCGAGACGCTCGCGGTCGCCGAGGCGCTGGGCTGCGAGGTGGGCGTCTCCATCGAACGGCGGCTGGCCGGCGCGGAACGCGTCGGCGACCACCGCACCTCCACGCTCCAGGACCTGGAGCGCGGCAAACCGCTCGAACTCGACGTGCTGCTGGCCGCCGTCGTCGAACTCGCGGAGATCACCGACGTCCCGGTGCCCACCCTCCGCACCGTCCACGCCATCTCGGACCTGCTCGCCCTGAGGACAGCCGCATGAGGACTTCCATCAGGACTTCCACGAGGACCTTCACCAGGACCGTCACGAGGACTTTGAGGAACGCCGTATGAGGAAGCGCGACCGAACTCCCAAAACGTACAACCGACTTGAGTATCCGCTGGTCCGCGACTCGCGCGACGAGCCCCTCCGCAGGGCGAGTTGGGACGAGGCCCTGGACCGCGCCACCCGGGGCCTCGGCGCGGCACGCGACGCGTTCGGCCTGTTCTCCTGCGCCCGCGCGACCAACGAGATGAACTACGTGGCGCAGAAGTTCGCCCGCGTGGTCATGGGCACCAACAACGTCGACTCCTGCAACCGGACCTGCCACGCGCCCAGCGTGGCGGGCCTGTCGGCCGCCTTCGGCTCCGGCGGCGGGACCTCCTCGTACGCCGAGGTCGAGCACAGCGACCTCATCGTGATGTGGGGTTCCAACGCCCGTTTCGCGCACCCGATCTTCTTCCATCACGTGCTGAAGGGGATCAGGAACGGCGCCCGGATGTACGCGGTCGACCCGCGCCGCACGTCCACGGCCGAGTGGGCGGAGAGCTGGCTCGGGCTGAACGTCGGCACGGACATCCCGATGGCGCACGCGATCGGCCGCGAGATCATCCGGGCGGGGCTGGCCAACGACGCGTTCATCGAGCGGGCGACCACCGGCTTCGAGGAGTACAAGCAGCTCGTCGAGCCCTGGACGCTGTCCCTCGCCGAGAAGGTGACGGGCGTACCGGCCGCAGCGATAAGGGAGTTGGCGCACGCCTACGCCCGCGCCGAGCGGGCCCAGCTGTGCTGGACGCTCGGCATCACCGAGCACCACAACGGCACGGACAACGTCCGCGCGCTCATCAACCTGTCGCTCCTGACGGGCCATGTGGGGCGGTTCGGCTCGGGGCTGCAGCCCCTGCGCGGGCAGAACAACGTGCAGGGCGGCGGCGACATGGGCGCCATCCCGAACCGGCTGCCCGGCTTCCAGGACATCCTCGACCCGGACACGCGGCTGAAGTTCGAGTCGGCCTGGGACACCGTCATCCAGCCCCACTACGGGATGAACCTGACGGAGATGTTCGAGGCCATGGAGGAGGGCACGCTCAAGGCCGTCTACTGCATCGGGGAGAACCCGGCGCAGTCGGAGGCCGACAGCGAGCAGGCGGTACGCCGTATGCGGGCCCTCGACTTCCTCGTCGTCCAGGACATCTTCCTGACGAAGACGGCCGAGCTCGCGGACGTCGTCCTGCCCGCGACGGCCGGCTGGGCCGAGACCGAGGGCACAACCACCAACAGTGAGCGGCGCGTTCAGCGGGTGCGCCGGGCGGTGGTCCCGCCAGGTGAGGCCCGCGAGGACATCGACATCCTCTGCGACCTCGCCTCCCGAATGGGCCACGAGTGGAAGTACGCGGACTCCGAGGCCGTCTGGAACGAGCTGCGGTCGGTGTCCCCGGACCACTTCGGGATGACGTACGAGCGCCTGGAGGAGCACCAGGGCATCCAGTGGCCGTGCCCGGAGACCGACCGGATCGAACCGACCTATCTGCACGGCCGGTTGTGGGCCTCCGACCCGGCCGAGCGCGGCCGGCTCGCGCCCTTCGGGCTGGTGCAGCACGACCCGCCGGTCGACCTGACGGACGAGGAGTACCCGATCCGGCTGACCACCGGGCGGCGGCTCGACTCGTACAACACCGGGGTGCAGAGCGGCGGTTTCGCCTCGCCGCTGCGGCGCGGTGAGTACGTCGAGCTGTGCCCGGAGGACGCGGAGCGCTACGGCGTGGTGGTCGGCGAGGAGGTCCAGATCTCCTCGCGGCGCGGGGCGGTGGTGGCGCCGGTATGGGTCGACACCGCGCTGCGGCCCGGGCTCGCGTTCATGACCATGCACTTTCCCGACGAGGTGGACACCAACCAGCTGACGATCGAGGCCAACTGCCCGATCGCGGGGACGGCGGAGTTCAAGGCGTCGGCGATCCGGATCGAAAAGCTGCCGGTTGCGATTCAAGTGAGGTGATGTCAAGTGGACCTGCGCTTCGGTGACAGCAAGCCGACTGACGAGGAGCGGGAGGCGGTCGACGCGCTGCTCGGTCCTCCGGAGTCTTCGTGGGAGGGCGCCGACCGCAGCGACGCCGACCTGAGGTGGGCACGCGGCGGGCGTGCGGCCCGGGAACGCCGTGACCTGCTGTTGCCGGGGCTGCACGCCGTCAACGACCGGATCGGCTGGATCAGCGAGGGCGCCCTCGACTACCTCTGCCGACGGCTGACCGTGCCGCCGGCGGAGGCGTACGGGGTCGCCACCTTCTACGCGATGTTCTCGGTGAAGCCGCGGCCCGCGACGGTCCTGCACGTGTGCACGGACCTCGCGTGCGCGGCCGCCGGGGCATCGGAGCTGTGCGCGGGCGTCGAGGCCCGCCTCGGCCTCGGCAGTGGTGTCAGCGTCGAGCGCAGCCCGTGCCTGGGCTTGTGCGAGCGGGCTCCGGCCGCGCTGGCGGTCAAGGCCGGGGATCCGGTGCGTACGGCCGTGTCGGCGCCCGCGACCGTCGAGCGGGCCGTGCTCGCGGCGAGCTCGCCCGACTCGGCGCCCGAGGAGCCGTCGGCCGCCCTGGCGGTGCCCCAGGCGGGCCAGGCGGGCCGTGAGGAGCTCGTGCTGCTGAGCCGCGTCGGCGTGGTCGACCCGGCCTCGCTGGACGACTACCGGGCGCAGGGCGGCTACACGGCCCTGCGGCAGGCCTTCGCGATCGGCCCCGCCGGGGTCATCCGCGAGGTCACCGACGCGGGCCTGGTCGGGCGCGGCGGCGCCGCCTTCCCCACCGGCCGCAAATGGCAGGCCACGGCGTCGGGGCCCGACCGTCCGCACTACCTCGTCTGCAACGCCGACGAGTCCGAGCCGGGCACCTTCAAGGACCGCGTGGTCATGGAGGGCGACCCGTACTCCCTCGTGGAGGCGATGACGATCGCGGGCTACGCGGTCGGCGCGCACAAGGGCTACCTGTATCTGCGCGGCGAGTACCCGCGGGCCCTGGAACGCATGGAGCACGCCATCGGACAGGCACGCGCGCGTGGGCTGCTCGGCGACGACGTCCTCGGCCAGGGGTACGCCTTCGACATCGAGATGCGGCGTGGCGCCGGCGCGTACATCTGCGGCGAGGAGACCGCCCTCTTCAACTCCATAGAGGGGTACAGAGGAGAGCCGCGGTCGAAACCGCCCTTCCCCGTAGAGAAGGGTTTGTTCGGCAAACCCACTGCCGAGAACAACGTCGAGACGCTGGTCAACGTACTGCCCATCCTCACGATGGGGGCGCAGGCGTACGCCGCGATCGGCACCGGCAAATCCACCGGACCCAAGCTGTTCTGCGTGTCGGGCAGTGTGGACCGGCCCGGCATCTACGAGCTGCCGTTCGGCGCGACGCTCGGCGAGCTGCTGGACCTCGCGGGCGTACGTAAACGTTTGCGCGCAGTGCTGCTCGGCGGCGCGGCCGGTGGTTTCGTACGGCCCGACGAGCTGGACATCCCGCTCACCTTCGAGGGCACGCGGGAGGCGGGCACGACGCTCGGCTCCGGGGTCGTGCTGGCCTTCGACGACACCGTGCCACTGCCGCGTCTGCTGCTGCGGATCGCCGAGTTCTTCCGTGACGAGTCCTGCGGGCAGTGCGTGCCGTGCCGGGTCGGGACCGTGCGCCAGGAGGAGGCGCTGCACCGCATCGTCGACCGGACGGGCGCGGAGGCGGCGTCCGACATCGCCCTGCTCCGCGAGGTGGGCCGCGCCATGAAGGACGCCTCGATCTGCGGTCTCGGGCAGACCGCGTGGAACGCCGTGGAATCCGCCATCGACCGCCTGGGGGCGTACGAATGACCTTGATACCGCTGGGGATCCCCCGCCGTCTGCTGGAGTTCACGATCGACGGTGAGCCCGTGCGGGCCCCGGAGGGATCGACGATCCTCGACGCCTGCCGGTCGGTGGGCAAGGACGTCCCGACCCTCTGCCAGGGAGACACGCTCACCCCCAAGAACGCGTGCCGCGTCTGCGTCGTCGAGGTCGAGGGCTCGCGCACCCTCGTCCCGGCGTGCTCCCGAAAGGCCGAGGCGGGCATGCAGGTGCAGACCGACAGCGAGCGCGCCCGGCACAGCCGCAAGATCGTCCTCGAACTCCTCGCGTCCTCGGTCGACCTGTCGACCACACCGGAGGTCGCCGGATGGCTCAAGGAGTACGAGGCGAAGCCCGACCGCTTCGGCCCCGACGCGGCTCGCCTCAACGAGGAGCCGAAGGTCGACAACGACCTGTACGTGCGCGACTACGACAAGTGCATCCTCTGCTACAAGTGCGTGGACGCCTGCGGCGACCAGTGGCAGAACACCTTCGCGATCTCGGTCACCGGGCGCGGCTTCGACGCCCGGATCGCCGTCGAGCACGACGCGCCGCTCACCGACTCGGCGTGCGTGTACTGCGGCAACTGCATCGAGGTGTGCCCGACGGGCGCGCTGTCGTTCAAGTCGGAGTTCGACATGCGCGCGGCGGGTACGTGGGACGAGCCGGCGCAGACCGAGACGACCACAGTGTGCGCCTACTGCGGAGTGGGCTGCAACCTCACCCTGCACGTGCAGGACAATGAGATCGTGAAGGTCACCTCGCCGCACGACAACCCGGTGACCCACGGCAACCTCTGCATCAAGGGCCGCTTCGGCTACCAGCACGTACAGAACCGGGACTGATCAGGACATGGGACGAGTCACGGAACGACGCAAGGTGATCCGCATCCGGGACGGGGCGGTCTCCACCCGCCCGGACACGCTCGTCGCCGAGGAGCCACTGGAGATCCGCCTCAACGGCAAACCCCTCGCGATCACGATGCGCACCCCGGGCGACGACTTCGCGCTCGCGGCGGGCTTCCTGGTCAGCGAGGGGGTCCTCGGCAGGGCCGACGAGCTGCAGAACATCGTCTACTGCGCGGGTGCGACGGTGGACGGCTCGAACACGTACAACATCGTCGACGTGCGGACCGCGCCCGGCGTCGTCATCCCCGACATCACCCTCGAACGCAACGTCTACACCACCTCGTCCTGCGGCCTGTGCGGCAAGGCGAGCCTGGACGCGGTCCGTACGACCGCCCGCTGGTCGATCGACGACACGGCGGGCGACACGGCTCCCCCGGTGCGGCTCGAACCCGAACTGCTCGCGAGCCTCCCCGACCGGCTGCGCGCGGCGCAGCGCGTGTTCGACCGGACCGGGGGTCTGCACGCGGCGGCGCTGTTCACGGAGGACGGCGAACTCGTCGACATCCGGGAGGACGTGGGCCGGCACAACGCGGTCGACAAGCTGGTCGGCCGCGCCCTCCAGAACGGCTCGCTGCCGCTCTCCCGCACGATTCTGCTCGTCTCGGGCCGGGCGTCCTTCGAGCTGGCCCAGAAGGCCGTGATGGCGGGCATCCCGTTCCTCGCGGCGGTCTCGGCGCCGTCCTCGCTCGCGGTGGACCTGGCCGCCGAGTCGAACCTGACGCTGGTCGGCTTCCTGCGGGGCACCTCCATGAACGTGTACGCGGGCGAGCACCGCATCGCCCTGCAGGCCGCGGCCGCCCAGGGCTGACCGGTCTCCCCGCTGCACGGCGGCGGGGCCCCACCCGGCGGGGAGCGCCCCCTGCGCCGGAGGGGCCCTGCTGTTTTAAGTGCTCGGTTCGCCTCCGGGGCGCTACAGCCTGTGTGGAGAGCCCGACCGTGCTCGACCCCTCCTTCGTCGGGGCCTCCGCGCTCCCCCAGACTCCGTCCGGGGGGACCCCCCGGTCTCTCGACACAGACGCGCCCCTTCGGCTCACTCGCAAGCCAGTAGCTGGCCTGTTTCAGTTGGCCTGCTTGCCGGTCAGCCCTTTGCGAAGCGCACCTCGTCGGCCGTGACGACCGTGCCCAGGCGCGGGAAGTCCAGCTTCACCGAGGCCTCGTGTTCCGGGCCCGTGAGGGCAGCCATGGCGTTCTCGACGAAGACGAGGTCGTAGCCGAGGTCGCCGGCGGCGCGGGCGGTGGACTCGACGCCGAGGTTGGTGGCGATTCCACCGAACACCAGTGTGGAGATGCCGTGTTCGCGGAGCCGCTCGTGCAGCCCTGTTCCCTGGAAGCCGCCGGTGGTCCGCTTCACGATCTCGACGTCGCCCTCCGCCGCGAGCCCCGCGACCAGACCACTGCCGGGCGGCTGCTCGTGGACACCGGGCCGCTCCACACGCACGAGTACGACGAGCGCGCCCGTCCGCCGGAAGGCGGCCGCCAACTCCTCGGCGACGGCAAGGACTTCGGTGCCCTTGTGGGGCTCCAGGGGCAGTCCGACGATGCGGTCCATCAGGTCGACGAGCACGAGGGCGGTGCGTGCGGGGTCGAGAGCCAGGCGGGGTTCCATGTCCGGTGCGTTCATGACGGAACGTTAGCCCGCATCAGCCGTCCGTACTGGAAATCCGGATCAACAGGCCCGTGAACTGCTCGGGTTGGACCCCTTCGCGGCCAACCGGTGGTACAGCCGGATGTGACGCTCCGTCAGCACCCGTCCGGAGGTACGACCGGGGCGGGCGCGTACCCCGGAGGCACTTGCCTCGTTGCTCCGGACAACCTCGAACGGGCCCCGTACGCACGGCCCGTCGTCCAGGTAGGAGGCAGTTACTTGGATGCCGGCACCACCCTGCTCGGCTCGTTACTTGCCTGCGCGGGCGTGCTGGGCGCGGCCGTCGTGGCGTACCTGGGGAAGCGGGGCGAGAACGCCCTGAACGGCTACTCCAGCCTGACCGAGAAGCTCCAGTCCGAGCGCGACCGCAGGCCCTGTCGTCAAACTCCCGCCTGCCCCGCGGCGTCATGCACGCACTCTCGCCGCACCGAGCACAGACCCAAGTACGTCCAGTACGAGGGCCTGTGCCCGGCACGCCGAGAGCACGCACCTGACGCCGCGGGGCCCGCCCTCCGGGCGGACGACGGGAGTTTGACGACAGGGCCTAGCGCCAGATCGCCGAACGCGACACGCGCATCGACGAGTTGTCGACGATGCACACCGCCGACCAGTCGGAGATCGCCCGTCTGCGACTCGACATCCACCGACTGGGAGGTGCGCCGTGACCCGGCTCCAGCGGCTGCTTGCCCCGCGCTGGCGCAGCATCTTCCTCGTCTGCGTGCTGATCGCGCTCTGTGGTGTCGCGGTCATCCTGTGGGCGCGGATCGATGCCGGCGACCGCAGGGCCGACGAGTTGCGCGCCGAGGCGGACCGGCGCGGCGAGGCCGTCTCGACGCCGGCGCAGGACGTACGCGATCTGCGCGCCCAGGTCGAGGCCGGCGGCGGCACCCCGGCGGCACCCGATCCGTCCGACGCCGTCGACGACCTGCTCGACCGGGTGCGCGTGCCGGCCGCCGCCCCCGGCGAGCCCGGCGCCAAGGGCGACCGGGGCGCGACCGGAGCGGGCGGGGCACCCGGTCCCGGCGGCCGGCACGGACCGCGCGGCGAGAGCGGGCCGCCCGGACCGTCGGGCTCTCCAGGCGCTTCCGGGCCCTCCGGAGGGCCCGGCGACCCGGGTCCGGCGGGCGCCGACGGCCTGAACGGGGCGAACGGCGCGGACGGAGCGGGGGGTGCCGCCGGGCCGCCCGGCCCCGACGGCTCCCAGGGCTATCAGGGGCCGAAGGGGGATCCCGGCCCCAAGGGCGAGAAGGGGGAGAAGGGCGACCCCGGGGCCTCGTGCCCGGACGGCTACAGCCTCCAGGCGCCCGCCGGCGACCCGGACGCACTGGTCTGCCGCCGAAGCGGCGGGGCCGCCCCCGCTCCCGAACCGGCGGGGTTCCTCCCGGTGCCGCCGCCACTGCTCCGACGGAGGGAACTCGCCTAGCCCGGCCCGCGTCGTCGCCTGCCCGCGGCACCCGGTGTTCCACAGTCTCCGGGCGGGCGCCCAGGATCACGGAACGGAACCCGCCCGACCGCCGGAACGCGAACCGCCCGACCGCCGAGGGGAGGCGCACACCACCAAGCGGCACCGAGCCCTCGTCCGCCGTGCGCCAACTCCCCCCGGGACGACCCGTGCACGCTTCTTGTGGGGTGCCTGAGAGCCCAAGTACCGTCTGTGGCGCGCACGTTGGACGTGGGATGTCCAGATGTCCAGACCTATCTCGATGTCCTGATGTATCCAGATGTCCAGACGCATGAAGGGCAGGTCGCACCATGCCGTCAAGTCTTCGCGCACATCTCAGATCCACTGCTCGCGCACGCCTCGGCTCCACCCTGACAGCGGTTCTCACCGCCGCCGCGCTGCTCGGACTGCCGAGCACCGCGCACGCCCAACCGACCGACGGGCCCGCCGAATCCGCGAGGTCCACCGCGTCTTCCGTGTCCGCCGCGGCTTCCGCGTCCACCGCCCCCACCGGGTTCGAGCAGCAGGTGCTCTTCAAGGCCTCCCAGGATCCCGGTTACGCCTGCTACCGCATCCCTGCCGTCGTGAAGACCACGAAGGGCACGCTGCTGGCGTTCGCCGAGGGCCGGGTGAACGACTGCAGCGACGCCGGCGACATAGACATCGTGCTCAAGCGCTCCACCGACGGCGGCCGCACCTGGGGCCCGCTCCAGGTCGTCAACGAGGGCGCGGGCGACACGCACGGCAACCCCGCCCCGATCGTGGACCGCGAGACCGGCCGCGTCGTGCTGGCGGAGACGTACAACACGGGCCGTCCGGGCGGCGGCAACTGCGATGTCCCGTGCGACCGCACCCCGCACATGCAGCACAGCGACGACGACGGCCGCACCTGGTCCGAGCCGCGCGACCTCAGCGACGAGATCCTGCCCGCCCACTGGAACTCCTGGTACGCGACCGGTCCCGTCCACGGCATCCAGCTGACTCGGGGCAGGCACGCGGGCCGACTGGTCTTCGGGGTCAACACCGAGACCTGGAACGGCAGTCGAGTCTCCGCCAACCACGCCGCCCTCATCGTCAGCGACGACGGCGGCGACCACTGGCGGATCGGGGCGACGGACTCGTGGCCGATCGCGGACGACGGCACGTTCCGGCAGAAGCCGTCCGAGATGACGATGACCGAGGGCGCCGACGGGACGATCCTCGTCAGCGGCCGCGAGCAGGACGGCACCGATCTCGGGCACCGCACGCAGGCGTTCAGCCGCGACGGCGGCAACAGCTTCACCTCGCCCTTCCGTGCGCTCCCGGACCTCTACACGCCCCAGGTGCAGGGCTCCACGCTGCGGTTGGGCAACCGGATCCTGCTCGCCTGCCCCGGCGACCCGGACCGCCGCCGCACGATGATGGTCCGCTCCTCCTACGACGGCGGGCGCACCTGGGACAGCGTGGACCGCGGCACGGTCGTCACGACCGACTGGTCCGGCTACTCGGACATGGTGGGCATCGGCGGCAGCGCGGTGGGCCTGATGTACGAGGGCGGCGCCGTGGACGCGCGCGACGAGATCCGGTTCGCGCGGTTCACCGAGGACTGGCTGCAACCCCGCCGCGGCCCCGACCCGACCACCGTCGACCGTGCCCCGCACGCACCCCGCGCCACGGTCCTCGGCGGGGCCGAGGAGACGGACGGCGTGTTCGGCGGCGCCCTCGAGTTCGACGGCACCGACGACGCCGTACGCCTGCCCTACCGCGACGAACTGCCGCTCGGGGCAAAGGACTTCACCGCGTCGCTGTGGTTCCGCTACACCGCGACCACCGGTGAGCAGCCGCTGCTGTGGATGGGCGGGGTCGGCGGCACCCAGCCGCAGGTGTGGCTGCGCGGCGAACCCGCGAGCGGGCGCATCCAGGGGCTGATCACCGTGCGGGACGGCGCGAGCGCCCCGCGGTCCGCGTCCGTGCGCACGACCGGCGCGTACAACGACGGTCAGTGGCACCATCTGGCGCTGCGCCGCGGCGGTGGACAACTCACGCTGTTCATCGACGGGACCTCGGTCAGCACCGCGGACGTGCCGGGTTCCGTGAGCCGCAACGCGCCGTTCGGTGTGCACATCGGGCAGAAGCTGGACAGCCGGGCGCACTTCACCGGCGCGATCGACGACGTCCGGGTCTACGACCGGGCGCTGAGCGACGCCGAGTTGACCAGTGTCCGCACGAGCGACGCGCCTGTGACCCGGGACACCGTGCTGTGGCTGCCCATGGACCGGGTGAGCGGCAGCCACTAACGTCCCGGGCGTGCCCGACGACGCACGAGCACGACAGCGCACGGGGACCGGGCTGGGCCTGCTCCTGGCCCTGGTCCTCGGCGCCGTGCTGCTCACCGCCCTCCCGGAGGACGACGACCGGGAGGGCGCCTGCCAGGCCCGTACGGTCGCCTCCTGGTCCCCGGACCGGGACCTCACGGGCGAGTTCGCGCGGTACGGGGACGACGCCTCGCGGGCCGACGACTGGACCGGCGGCGACGGCACGCACTCGGTGCGGCTGCCGGACGGCCGGGTGCTGTGGCTGTTCTCGGACACGTATCTCGGCCAGGTGTACCGCCCGCCCAACCCGGCGGGCGAGTCCTACGCGTGGCGGGACACCACCGCGCCCCTGGTGCGCAACTCGGCCGTGGTCATGGACGACGGCCGTCTCCAACGCACGCTGCCCGCACCGCTGTTCGCGGACCCGGCCCCCGGCCAGTGGCGCTGGCCGGTGGCCGCCCGCGTCGAGCCCCGCTCCCCCGGCTCGTCCGAGCAGGTCGTACGGGTCGTGCTGTGGACGCGAACGACCGGCACGTACCCCTGGATCTACGGGGTGCCGACGGCCACCGAGGTCGCCACGCTCTCGCTGCCCGACCTGCGGCTCGAAGGCATCGTGCGGGTCCTCGACCAGCAGCGGGTCCAGGACCCGGCGAAGCGGGTGCTGTTCGGCACGACCGCGCTGACCGACGACGGGGACTGGTCGTACGTCTTCGGCGGCGACGACGCGCGGGCGGCCGCCCAGCCGGCGTCGAAGGCGTACGTCGCGCGTGTGCCCCGGGGCCGGCTCGCGGATCCCGGCGCGTGGCGGTACTGGGACGGCGAGCGGTGGACCATCCCCTCGCTCATGAAGCCCGTGCTGGGCGACGGCGGGCGGAAGGGGGTGGGCAGCGCCTTCACGGTCGCCCGCGACGGGGGCACGTATGTGCTGTTCACGATGGCGGCGGGCGCCGAGGGGCTGACGACCGTCACCTCGTACTGGGCGTGCTCCCCCACCGGGCCCTGGCACGGGCCCGGCAAGGGCTTCAGCCCGCCGCTGCCGGAGCAGGGGGCGGGCGTGGCCGCGTACAACCCTCAGCTCCATCCGACGGTGAGCCGCGGCAGGCTCGTGCTCAGCTACGACGTCAACTGGCTGGACGCGAACGGCGGGGTCACGGCACAGGCGAACCTCAGCCGGAACGTGTCCCTGTACCGACCGCGATTCGTGACTCTGCGGCTGGGGCCGGGGTGACGGGCCGCTCCGCCTCGGGGTCGCGGGAGCGGCGTTTGGCGATGACCGCGCAGACCATGAGCTGCATCTGGTGGAAGAGCATCAGCGGCAGGACGGCCAGAGAGGCGTGGGCGCCGAACAGCACGCTCGCCATGGGCAGTCCGGACGCCAGGGACTTCTTCGACCCGGCGAACTGGATGGCGATGCGGTCCTCGCGGTTGAAGCCGAGCGCCTTCGAGCCGTACCAGGTGATCGCCAGCATCACGGCGAGCAGCACGGCCTCGACCGCCAGCAGACCGCCCAGGCGCAGCGGGCTGACCTGGTGCCAGATGCCCTGCACCATGCCCTCGCTGAACGCGGTGTAGACGACGAGCAGGATCGAGCCGCGGTCGACGTATCCGAGGACCTTCTTGTGGCGCGCGATGAAGCCGCCGATCCATCGCCGCAGCAACTGCCCGGCCAGGAACGGCACGAGCAGCTGGAGCACGATCTTGAGGAGCGAGTCGGCGGAGAATCCGCCGCCGCTGCCGCCGAGGAGGGCCGCCGCGAGCAGCGGGGTGAGCACGATGCCCACGAGGGAGGAGAAGGAGCCCGCGCAGATCGCGGCCGGAACGTTTCCGCGCGCCATCGAGGTGAAGGCGATCGAGGACTGGACCGTGGACGGGACCAGGGTGAGGAAGAGCAGACCGGTGTAGAGCGAGTGGTTCAGGACCACCGGTTCGAGGCCGCGGGCCGCCAGGCCGAGCAGCGGGAACAGTACGAACGTACAGGCCAGGACCGTGATGTGGAGCCGCCAGTGCCGTACGCCGTCCATCGCCTCACGGGTGGACAGGCGGGCCCCGTAGAGGAAGAAGAGGAAGGCGATCGCCGCGGTGGAGGCGCCGGACGCGACCTCGGCTCCGGTCCCCCGGGCGGGCAGAAGGGCGGCGAGCCCCACCGTCCCGAGCAGCAGCAGGATGTACGGGTCGATCGGCAGCCAGGACGGCCACTTCAGGCGTTTCACGGTGCTCCGTTGCTCAGTCGATCAGTCGGTTCAGCGCCGGCGGTTCAGCGCCAGCTCGTGCCCTCTCCATCGTCCTCCTCGGACCCTTGATCGGGAATCCGTCATACCACTCTGACTGTCATCATGAATCGCGATAGCCTGAGGGTGTGTACGACCCTTCACAGCTGCGAACGTTCCTGGCGGTGGCCCAGACGCTGAGCTTCACTCAGGCGGCCCGGCGGCTCGGGCTGCGCCAGTCCACGGTCAGCCAGCATGTGCGGCGCCTGGAGGACACCGCCGGGCGGCAGCTGTTCTCGCGGGACACCCACTCCGTGGAGCTGACGGAGGACGGCGAGGCGATGCTCGGCTTCGCGCGCCGCATCCTGGAGGCCCACGAGCAGGCGGCGGCGTTCTTCACGGGGACGCGGCTGCGCGGCCGGCTGCGCTTCGGCGCCTCGGAGGACTTCGTCCTCACCCGCCTCACCGAGATCCTGGAGGGCTTCCGTCACGACCATCCGGAGGTCGACCTGGAGCTGACGGTCGAGCTCTCGGGCACCCTGCACGAGCAACTGGCCGAAGGAAAGCTCGACCTGGTGCTGGCCAAGCGCCGCCCCGAGGACCCGCGCGGCGAACTGGTCTGGCACGACCGCCTGGTCTGGATCGGCGCGGAGCGGCTCCGGCTGGACCCCGAGCGTCCGGTCCCGCTGATCGTCTACCCGCCGCCGGGCATCACCCGCGCCCTCGCCCTTGAGGCGCTGGAACGGCAGGGCCGCGCCTGGCGCATCGCCTGCACCAGCGGCAGCCTCAACGGCCTCATCGCGGCCGCCCGGGCGGGCCTCGGCGTCATGGCCCACTCCCGCGGCCTCGTCCCCCCGGGCCTCGTCCGCATCCCCGACCGCGCCGGCCTCCCCGAACTCGGCGAGGTCGACTTCGTCCTCGTACACGCCAAACGCCACACGGCGGCCAAGAGCGCGGCGGACGCGCTGGCGTCGTCGATCCTGGCGGGCGGAGTCGGACTTCACCGAACTCGCTGAGTCCCGGGGGGCGTCCCTTCAGGGGCGCGGGGCTGTCACATCATGCGGCTCCGCCGCGCGGGCGCGACAAGCCACAACGAACCCGCAGACACAACGCACCCCGCGAAGCGCTAACGCGTCCGCTGCTGATAGGTCAGCTGCTTCACCCGCCGCAAGAACGGCGACGTCTCCACATGCTGCACCCCCTCAAGCCGCCCAAGCGTCCGACTCACATACGCGTAGAGCGCGGCGGTATCCGGCGCGACAACGGTGGCGACCAGATTGGACGGCCCCGCCGTAGCCGCCGCATGCGCGATCTCCTCGTGCTCGGCGAGTACACTCCCCACCGCGTCCATCGCCCCCGGCGCCGCCGTGATCCACAGGATGGCCCCGACGGAGAACCCGACCAGCGTGGTGTCGTACTCGATGTCGACGAACAGCGCACCGGAGCCGAGCAGTTGGCCGAGCCGCCGCTTGACGGCGGACTCCGACCGCCCGGTGGCCCGCTGCAGCTCCGGGTACGTGGCACGGCCGTCCCGTTCGAGGGCGGCGACCAGCGGCTCGTCCTCGGCGGTGATCCGCGCGGGCCCGGCGTCGGGAACCGGCGCCGGCCGCAGCGCGGCGACCTGCTCACCGGTGAGCGGCCCGTGCTTGACCAGCCAGCCCACCGGGCCGCCGAAGAACGTGTGCAGCAGCTGGAAGGCCCGGATCTCCACGATGTGCGGCGTCCGCGGAAGCTTGCCGAGCAGCAGGTCGTCCTGATCGCCCGCGGTACGGGGCCGGGTCATGCAGACGACCTCCGTGCCGCCCGAGGTAAGGCCGATCCAGGCCGTGTCGGGGCGGCGCGCCAGGGCGTTCGCGATGGTCTCCGCGCCGTCCGGCGCGCAGCGCAGCCGGAGGATCCAGTCCTCCCGGCCGAGCTTCCTGTTGTTGCGTACGGCGACGACCCGCAGGCCGCCCTCGGAGAGCAGCCTGCGGTAGCGGCGGGCCACGGTCTGGTCCGAGACGCCGAGGGCGGCGGCGATGCGGCTGAAGGGGGCACGTCCGTCGATCTCCAGTGCGTGGAGGAGTTCCACGTCGAGCGCGTCGAAGGTGGGGGATTCCATCGGTGGACCGCATTTCCGTGTCGGTATCTGCCGTCATTTCGTCACCGATCACCTGGATCGTCCGGCGGCGTCTCATCGTACGAGGGACGCACGGAGAGGCACGCACGAGGCGTGCCGTGGGACGAGGAGTTGTTGAGGATGCGTACATGGGGACCGCTCACGGCGGTCTGTCTGGGCACGTTCATGCTGCTGCTGGACGTGACGATCGTGATCGTGGCGCTGCCCGACATCGCGCGGGCGCTGGACGCCTCGCTGAGCGATCTGCAGTGGGTCGTCGACGGGTACGCGCTCGCGCTCGCCGCGCTGTTGCTCGCGGCGGGCGCGGCGGCCGACGTGCTGGGCCGGCGCCGGGTGCATGTGGTGGGTGTCGTGCTGTTCGCGGCGGCCTCGCTGTGGTGCGGGCTCGCGTCCGGGCCGGGGATGCTGGTGGCGGCGCGCGGGGTGCAGGGGGTGGGCGCGGCCGCGATGTTCGCGACGACGCTGCCGCTGCTGGGCTCGGTGTACCAGGGAGGGCAGCGGTCGGCCGCGCTCGGCGTGTGGGGCGCGGTGAGCGGTTCCGCGGCCGCGGTCGGGCCGCTGGTCGGCGGGCTGCTCGCCGAGGGGCCCGGCTGGCGGTGGATCTTCTTCGTCAACCTGCCGGTGAGTGTGGCCTCGGTGTGGCTGACCCTGCGGGTGGTGCCCGAGTCGCGCGGCCCACGCGAGATGCGGGTGGACTGGGCGGGTACGGCGACGTTCGCGTGCTTCGCGGGGGCGACGACATACGCGACGGTGCGGGCCGGGTCGGACGGCTGGACGTCGACGCCCACTGTGGTGTCGTACATGCTCGCGGCGCTCTCGCTGCTCTGCTTCGTCCTCGCCGAGCGGCGGGCGGCCCATCCGCTGCTCGATCTCGCACTGCTGCGCAGGCCGGCGTTCGTGGGCGTGATGCTGGGCGCGCTGGCCTTCAACGCGGCGGCGTTCGGCGTGATCCCGTATCTCTCGATCTGGCTGCAGACGCTGGAGGGGATGAGCCCGGTGCGGGGCGGTCTTGTGCTGCTGCCGCTGACCGGGGCCTCGGTCGTCGCGTCTGTGCTCGTCGGCAAGCTGCTGCACGGCGTCCCGGCGCGGATCACCGTCGGCGGCGGGCTGCTGCTCATCGGGGCCGGCATGTTCTGCCAGGCCGTGCTCGACGCGGGCACCACCTGGACGGTCCTCGTGCCGGGTCTGGTCCTGGTGGGCCTCGGTACGGGTCTGGTCGCCCCGACGCTCGCGGGCGCCGCGCTGGCCACCGTACGGCCCGAACGCGCGGGCATGGCCGGCGGCGCGGTCAACACCTCGCGGCAGCTCGGGTACGCGCTCGGCGTGGCCGTCTTCGGCACGGTCCTCACGTCCCGGATGCGGGACACCCTCCCGCACGAGGCCGCCCACACCCTCGCGGGCGGCGGTGCGGAGGCCCTGCGGGGCACCTTCTCCCCCCACACCCTCCACGCGGCCTTCGCCTCGGGCCTGAACACGGCAGCCGTGGTGGCGGGTGTGACGGGAACGCTCGCGGGTGCGCTGATCCTGTTGCTGGTGCGCGCACCTCGCCCACACCCGACCCCACCGCTCGACAGCCCGGCCCCGGAGGAGAGGGTCCCGGCACCGCGCCCCTAGGGGCGCGGGGAACTGCGCGACCAGCCCCCACGAACCCGCAGGTCACAACCGACAAACCCGCGGCAACGGCCGTCTGCCGTGCGCCCCCGGTCGTGGGCTGAGCGCGCAGTTCCCCGCGCCCCTGACGGTGCGCAGCGCGGCGTAAGTGGCTCGTACAGATTCCGTGGAGATTACGGGTCCGAAACTTACGGAAGAGTAAGGATTCTGTCCCGGCCAGCACCCTTGTGGCCGTATTTCAACGGTTGACCAGTGCGTACCCCCGCCCTCACACGGATTCGGCGCCCCTCCCGCCGAGGAGCATGGTGGGGTAGCTTTCACGGCGCTGTGGAGCACCACAAGGAGCGGGGATTGCGCGAGTTCACCAACCCTCCCCTGGCGTCGGCACCGCCGGTGGGCGGCCTGGCCGATGCCGTGTTCGAACATGCCCAGGAGGATCCGCTCTACATCGCGCTCGGCCGCAAGGACGACGAGGGCCAGTGGCGCGATGTGACGTCCGCCGAGTTCCGGGACGAGGTCCTGGCGCTGGCCAAGGGTTTGCTCGCGCACGGCATCCGCTTCGGCGACCGGGTCGCGATCATGTCCCGTACGCGCTACGAGTGGACCCTCTTCGACTTCGCGCTCTGGTCGATCGGCGCGCAGGTCGTGCCCATCTACCCCACCTCGTCGGCCGAGCAGGTCTTCTGGATGCTGCACGACGCGCAGGTGTCGGCCGCGATGGTGGAACACGAGGACCACGCGATGACCATCGCCACGGTCATCGACCGGCTGCCGACACTGCACAAGCTGTGGCAGCTGGACACGGGCGCGGTGCAGGAGTTGTACGAGGCCGGCGGGCACATCGACGACGAGGTGGTGCACCGGCACCGGCGGGCGGTCACGCCCGAGTCGACGGCGACGATCATCTACACGTCCGGAACGACCGGCCGCCCCAAGGGCTGTGTCCTCTCCCACGCGAACTTCATGTTCGAGTCGGACACGGTCACCGAGCGCTGGGAGCCGCTGTTCCACTCCAAGCGCGGCGACCAGGCGGCCACCTTGCTGTTCCTGCCGCTGGCGCACGTCTTCGGGCGGATGGTGCAGGTCGCGGCGATCCGCGGGCGGGTCAAATTCGGCCATCAGCCGCAGTTGAACGCGGCGGCCCTGCTGCCGGATCTGGCCGCTTTCCAGCCGACGTTCTTTCTCGCGGTGCCCTACATCTTCGAGAAGGTCTTCAACGCGGCGCGCAGGAAGGCGGAGCGGGAGGGCAGGGCAGGCCCGTTCGAGAAGGCCGTCGAGGTCGCCGTGCGCTACGCGGACGCGGCGGAGGCGAAGGCGTGGGGCATCGGCCCCGGCCCCTCGGCGGCGCTCCGGGTGCAGCACCAGCTGTTCGACAAGCTTGTCTACTCCAAGATCCGGGCCGCGATGGGCGGTCGCATCAAGCACGCGATGTCCGGCGGCTCGGCGATGGACCGGCGGCTCGGGCTGTTCTTCGCGGGTGCCGGTGTGCAGATCTACGAGGGGTACGGGCTCACCGAGTCCACGGCGGCCGCGACCGCCAACCCGCCCGAGCGCACCCGGTACGGCACCGTCGGGCAGCCCATCCCGGGCACGACCGTGCACATCGCGGACGACGGCGAGATCTGGCTGAGCGGCTCCAACATCTTCCAGGGGTATCTCAACGACCCGAAGGCCACCGACGCGGCCCTGCACGACGGCTGGCTCGCCACCGGTGACCTGGGCGCGCTCGACGAGGACGGCTATCTCACCATCACCGGGCGCAAGAAGGAGATCCTGGTGACCTCCGGCGGCAAGAGCGTCTCGCCGGGGATCCTGGAGGAGCGGGTGCGTGACCATCCGCTGGTCGCGCAGTGCATCGTCGTCGGCAACGACCGGCCGTACATCGCCGCGCTCGTCACGCTCGACGGGGAGGCCGTCGAACACTGGCTGCAGATGCGGGACAAGCCCCAGCTGTCTCCGTCGGAGCTGGTCCGGGACCCCGATCTGGAGACCGAGGTGCGCCGCGCCGTGGTCGCCGCGAACACCCTCGTCTCCCAGGCCGAGTCGATCCGCACGTTCCGGATACTGGCCCACCAGTTCACCGAGGAACACGGGTTGCTCACGCCCTCCCTGAAACTGAAGCGCAAGGCGATCGAGAACGCGTACGGGGCAGAGGTCGAGGCGCTCTATCGGGCCTGACGGCCGATGCGCGCCGGGCGACCGCGTCGTGTGTGAGCTGCGCGTTGAGTGTGGCTGGTCGCGCCCACGCGGCGGAGCCGCACAATGTCACAGCCCCGCGCCCCCAAAGGGGCATGCCTCAGCTCGACCATTCCTGATGGATCGTCAGGTATCGATGCGTCAGATATTGACGGGTCGTCAGATCGCACGGATTATTTCGGTCACCCGACGGAGGGGGACCCGACTGTGTCGCGACCGACCCGTACCATCGCCGCCGCGGTGGCCGTAACCGCACTACTGCTGGCGAGCGCCTGCAACTCCGCCTCCACCACAGGGAGTTCGGAGGCCGAGGATTCCGTACGCGGAGTCTCCGACACCTCCGTCAAGGTGGGCGGCATCGTGTCGATGACCACCGCCAGCGGATACTCGAAGAAGGACACCGACCTCGGGGCCAGGGCCCGCTTCGACCGCGCGAACGCCGAAGGCGGTGTGAACGGGCGGAAGATCGACTATCTGGGCGCCGAGGACGACGGCCAGGATCCGGCCAAGAACCTCACGGCGGCCCGCAAACTCGTCCAGCAGGACAAGGTGTTCGCGATCGCGCCGATGAGTTCGACGACGTTCTCCGGCGCGGACTTCCTGCAGAAGCAGAAGGTCCCCACCTTCGGCTGGGGCACCCTGCCGTCGTTCTGCGGGCCCACGTACATCTACGGTTTCGGCGGCTGCATGGTGCCGATGCCCGGCGGCACCATCTCGCAGACGTGGCCCGAGGGTCTGAAGAAGGTGCTGGGCGGCTCGGCGGGCAAGAGCGTGGCGATCCTCGCCAACGACAGTGACGCCGGGACGTTCGCCATCCGCACGTACAGGCAGAGCTTCGCGTCGGCCGGATTCAAGGTGACGTTCGCGAAGCCGTCGGTGCCCGCGACCTCCGTGCCGAACGACTGGTCGGCGTACACGAAGGAGATCCTGCGCAGCAACGGCGGCAAGGCGCCGGACGCGGTCGTCTCGGTGATGCAGACCCCGTACAACATCGGCCTGTTCACTGCGATCAAGCGCACGGGGTACTCCGGGCTGCTCACCGATCCGACCGACTACGACCCCGGGCTGCTCGCGAAGAGCGCGACGAAGAAGGCGCTCGACGGGGTCCATGTCCTGCTGTCGTTCCAGCCGTTCGAGCAGGACAGCGCGGCGATGACGCAGTTCAAGGAGGACATCAGGAAGGCGGCCGGCAAGGACGTGCCCCTGAACATGCACATGATGACGGGCTATATGTCGGCCGATCTCTTCCTCGCCATCGCCGAGAAGGCGGGCAAGGACCTGACGGTGGCGTCCTTCCAGAAGGCGGCGGACGGATTCTCGGACACCGGCACGATGGTCGGCGACCGGGCGGAGCCCAAGGGGCAGAAGGAGTCGTTCGGCTGCGGGGCGCTCGTCCAGCTCAAGGACGGGAAGTACGCCGTCTCGTCGCCCTTCGAGTGCTATCCGCCGATCCCCTTCAAGTAGACCCGCCTTCAGGTGGGCGCGACTTCAAGTAGGCACGACCGAAGGCGACTTGGCGACTCAGGTATTTGGGGATTTGGGGACTCGGCATGGCGGACCTTCTCGGATTCGTACTGAGCGGACTGGTGTCGGGTGCGCTGTACGCGCTGCTCGCCACCGGTCTGGTGCTCTCCTACTCGGCCTCGGGCCTCTTCAACTTCGCGCACGGCGCGACCGCCTACCTGTGTGCGCTCGCCTTCTACGAGCTGCACTCGGGCTTCGGCTGGCCCGCCGTACCGACGGCCGTGCTGCTGGTCTGTGTGGCGGCACCCGCGCTGGGCTGGGGTCTCGACCGGCTGATGTTCCGCAAGCTGGCGCGGGTCGGTGAGACGGCCCAGATCGTCGCCACCATCGGGCTTTTGGTGGCGCTGCCCGCGCTCGGGCTGTGGATCGTCGAGCTGCTGGAGGACGCGGGCGCGTCGGTGAAACCGGCCGAGAACCAGTTCGGGCTGCCCGGTGTCGGGCCGAGTCCGGCGAAATCCTGGCAGCTGACGGACGGCGTGGGGATCGACTCGGACCAGCTGATCACCTGGATCGCGACGGCCGTGGTGGCCGTCGGCCTCTGGATCCTGATGCGGCACACCCCGCTGGGGCTGAAGCTCCGGGCTGCCGTCGACGACCGTTCGCTGGTGGAGCTGCGCGGGCTGAGCGCGGACCGGCTGTCGTCGATCGCGTGGATGCTGTCGTCGGCCCTCGCGGGCCTGGCGGGCGTCCTGGCCACCCCTCTTCTCGGCCTGTCCGCCCACGACTTCACGCTCTTCCTCTTCGTCTCGGCGACGGCGGCGGTGCTCGGCCGCTTCGTCTCCATCCCGCTGGCGTTCGCGGGCGGGCTCGGGCTCGGGGTGCTGCAGAACCTGGTCGCCGGGTACGCGAACTTCGCCGAGCGGATCACCGGTTTCCGTACCGCCGTACCGTTCCTGATCCTCTTCGCCGGCCTGCTCCTACTGACCAGGCGCAGCCGTACGGCGGGGACGGCGGCCGTGGACGCGCCACCGGTCGACTATCTGGCGGGCCGGTCCCGGCTTCGGCGCTGGGGACCGTGGGCGGCGGCCGCCGTGCTGCTCGCGGCGGCCTTCTACACGGTGACGACCCCGTTCTGGAGCGGCATCCTCGCCCAAGGGCTCGCCCTTTCCCTGGTGTTCGTCTCCTTCACGGTGGTTACGGGGCTCGGCGCGATGGTGTCGCTGGCGCAGGCGACCTTCGTGACCGGGGCGGCGCTGGTGGCGGGGCTGCTGATGAGTCATGGCTGGCCGTTCGTGGCCGCGGCCGCCGTGGGGACGTGTGCGGCGGCCGTACTCGGCGCCCTGGTGGCGCTTCCGGCGCTGCGGCTCGGTGGCCGCTCGCTCGCCCTCGCGACTCTGGCGCTCGCCTTCCTGGCGGACCAAGTCCTTTTCCAGGTCGGCTGGTTGAGGAACGGCGACACGGGGTGGTCGATCCCCCGACCGGTCTTCGGTCCGGTGGATCTCAACGACGACCGGGCGTTCGGTGTCGCACTGCTCGTGCTGGTCACCGCCGCCGTCGCCGCGCTCAGCGCGCTGCGCGGCTCGCCGTCCGGGCGGGCCATGCTCGCGGTGCGCTCGGCGCCCGCGGCCGCGATGGCCTCCGGCGTGTCGGTCGTCCGCACCAAGCTGGTGCTGTTCACCCTGTCGGCCGGGCTCGCGGGCTTCGGCGGCGTGATGTACGCGTCCTACAACACCCGTGTCACCGCTACCGACTTCACCGCGATGACAGGACTGATCTGGCTCGCGGTGGTCGTCGCGGCGGGCCTGCGTCGGCCGCAGTTCGCCGTCGTCGCCGGGCTCGTCTACGCCCTCGTACCGCACCTCGTCTCCGACTACGTCACCGAGTCCGTCCACCTCCCGGTGATCCTCTTCGGCCTGGCGGGCCTGGCACTGGCGAACGATCCGGACGGGTACTGCGCGGCGGTGTCGGTGCGGGTGCATCGGAGGCGGTTGGTGCGTGGGGGCCCGGATGCGACCGGGGCCAGGACCTGGATGGGTGCGAGGGCGGAGGCAGAGACCGGGGCGGCAACTGGCGTGACAGGCGCCGAGTCCGAAGCAGCGAGTGGTGCGACGGGCGGCACGGTCGGGACACCGAGCGGGAGCCGGGCCGAGGTGTTCCGGGCTCCGAGCGGGAGTCCGACGGGGGCGCCGAGTGGGGATCCGACCGGTGTCGCCGAAACCGGCGCCCCGTCGGCGGCGCCCTCCTCCCCCACCGATGCGACGCCCGCCCTCGAACTCCGGGCCGTCCGTGCCGGATACGACGGTGCGCCCGTCCTGCACGGGGTGGACCTCGCCGTACACCCCGGCGAGATCGTCGCGCTCCTGGGCCCGAACGGGGCCGGGAAATCGACGACATGCCGTGTCGCGGCGGGCCTGGTCGGTCCGCTCGGCGGCCAGGTGTACGTGGCCGGGCGCGACGCCACCCGCGAGGGAGCCGTACGCCGGTCGCGCGCCGGGGTGGTCCTGGCACCGGAGGGGCGGGGCCTCTTCCCGGCGCTCACCATCGAGGAGAACCTCGCCCTGTACCTGAGGGAGAAGGACCAGCGCGAAGCCGTGTACGAGCGGTTCCCCGGCCTCGCCGGACGACGTGGCGTGCCCGCGGGGTCCCTCTCCGGCGGCGAACAGCAGATGCTCGCCCTCGCCCCGCTCCTCCAACGCCCCCCGAAGGTCCTGATCGCGGACGAACCGTCCCTCGGCCTCGCCCCGCGCATCGTCGAGGAGGTGTTCCGCCTCCTCACCGAACTCCGCGACACCGGAACGGCGTTGCTCCTGGTCGAGGAGAAGGCGACCGAGGCGCTCGGGGTCGCGGACACGGTCGCGTACCTCGCGCAGGGGCGGGTGACGTGGTGCGGCCCCCGGGCATCCGTGGAGACGGCCCGGCTGACGGAGGCGTATCTGGGTTTGGCGGCCACGCCCGAGGCGGATACCGGTGCCGACCTGGATTCCGATCCAGACCCCACGTCCCCCATGAACCCGACCATCCCGTCCCAGACCCGGGGAGGAGTCCGGCCATGAGCAGCACCCCCGCGCTCTCCGTACCGTCCGAGCCCTCCGCACCCACCGCACCCCCCGCCCTCCAGGCCACCGGCATCGGCGTCCGCTTCGGCGGTGTCCGGGCGCTCGACGACGTGAGCCTCACTCTCCGTCCCGGGGAGATCTGCGGGCTCATCGGCCCCAACGGTGCCGGAAAGACGACCCTCTTCGACGTGCTCTCCGGTATCCGGCGCCCCGACGAGGGCCGGGTCCATCTCGACGGCACGGACGTCACCCGCCGCTCCCCCGTGTGGCGCGCCCGCCACGGTATGCGCCGCACCTTCCAGCGCCAGCAGCTGTTCGGCCAGCTCACCGTGGCCGACAACCTGGTGGTGGCCCAGGAGTGGCGCGGCGGCGGAGGCGGACTCGCCGCCGATCTGCTGGCGTCCCCGACACGGCGTACGTACGAGCGGGACCGCCGCGCCCGGGCGGCCGCCGTCCTGCGTACCTGCGGGCTCGACGACCTCGGTGAGACCTTCGCCGGCGCCCTGCCGGTGGGCCGGGCCCGCATGGTCGAACTGGCGCGGGCGGTGGCGGACCCGCCCGGGGTGCTGCTGCTGGACGAGCCCGCGTCCGGGATGACGGCCGACGAACGCCGTCACCTGTCGTCCGTCATCCGCCGGCTCTCCGAGGAGGAGGGCTGTGCCGTCCTCCTCGTCGAGCACAACGTCGCCTTCGTCATGGAACTGTCCGCCCGGATCGTCGTACTCGACCTGGGCCGCGTCCTCGCCGAGGGCACCCCCGCCGAGGTCCACGCCGACCGGCGGGTGCGGGACGCGTACCTGGGCACGACCGCGGACTGACGGCCCGCACCAGCCACACGCACGCGGCTCACACCAACTGGTAACCCCGCATGTTCGAGAGCAGCAGATAGCAGTCCTGGAGGGACCCGGACGTGTCGCCGAGGGAGCGGTAGATGCCCCACTTGGGGCGTACGCGGTCGGCCAGAAACGTGTCCACGCCCGTGCGTGACGCGTCGACGACCGTCGTCGAGCCGTTCTTCAGGATCCAGCGGACCGAACCGGCCGAGCCGTTGCCGACCTTGATCTGGAAGTCGACGTCGATCCACTTGTTGTGCAGGGGTTCGAGGTTCGTGCGGCCGACGAGGATGTCGCTCTCGAAGAGCTTGAGTTCGATGGTCTGCACGCCGTTCACCCGCCGGAGCGACTGCACGACGATCGGCGAGCTGCCGGCGCCGGGCTGCTTCATCTGCATGATGTGGGTGAAGGTGGTGGTCGCCTTCAGGGAGCTGGGGATGTACATCGAGTACGTCACCCGCCAGGTCTGGCCCTCGGTCCACTTGAGGTAGTTGCTGCCTGAGCCGTTGCGCAGGCCGGTGACCTCGTGCCGTTGGCGGTCCGTCGACGTGTCGCGGTCGACGGTGTGCATGTTGAACCGCCAGTTGTCGCCCGTGGCGAAGATGTGCGGGGAAGCCGCGGGGTGAGAGTCCGCGCGGTCGTCCTCCAGGGTCTCGAAGGCGCCGAGCCCGTTGGTGCGCGCCGACGGGGACCACTTCAGCTGCCAGGACGCGGCGGGTGCCGCGAGAGCGGGTGAACCGACGGCCGCGGCGGCCACGCCGCCCAGTGCCGCGCCGAGCAGGTTCCTACGTGTGGGGGTCATGGGTCCCTCATCCTCGTCGTCGGGTTCATATACGTGCACCCCGTTCACCAACATGCAAAGAGTCCTCGGCATGACAGGACGCGGTCAATGGTTCGGACCTATGAACCCGGGTAGGTTTCCGGCCAATCTCCGATCCATTCGGCGCAGACACGGGACCGAAATGACCGAAAAACGGCACAGGAATGCGCGACGGCCCGTGATCGTTGACGATGGGAGTACCACCCGACGACTGAAGGATCGAGAGCTCGTGAGCAAGGTCCCCCCGATCATCCTGAACAACGGCGTCGAGATGCCCCAGCTGGGCTTCGGGGTCTGGCAGGTGCCGGACGACGAGGCGGAGCGGGCCGTCGCCACCGCGCTGGAGGCCGGGTACCGCAGCATCGACACCGCGGCGATCTACGGCAACGAAAAGGGCACCGGCAGGGGCCTCGCCGCCTCCGGCGTCGCCCGCAAGGATCTCTTCGTCACCACCAAGCTCTGGAACGCCGACCAGGGATACGACTCGACACTGCGCGCCTTCGACGCGTCCTTGGAGAAGCTCGGCCTCGACTACGTCGACCTGTACCTCATCCACTGGCCGATGCCGGCCAAGGAGAAGTACATCGACACGTACAAGGCCTTCGAGAAGCTCTACGCGGACGGCCGTGCCAAGTCGATCGGTGTCTCCAACTTCCTTCCGGAGCACCTGGAGAAGCTGATCGACGCGACGTCCGTCATTCCGGCCGTCAACCAGATCGAGCTGCACCCGCACCTCCAGCAGCACGCGTCCCGCGAGTACCACGCGGAGCAGGGCATCGCCACCGAGGCCTGGTCCCCGCTCGGTTCGGGCAAGGGCCTGCTGGAGGTCCCGGCGATCGTGGCCATCGCCCAGAAGCACAACCGCACGCCGGCCCAGATCGTCCTGCGCTGGCACATCCAGCTCGGGAACGTGGTGATCCCCAAGTCCGTGACCCCGTCCCGGATCAAGGAGAACATCGACGTCTTCGACTTCTCCCTCGACACCGAGGACATCGCCGCGATCAGCGCGCTCAACGAGGACCGCCGGGTCGGCTCGAACCCGGCGAACGTCAACGACTGACCGTACGGTCGCACGACACGGACGTACGACACGCGGCACCGGAAGCCGTCGCCCGACTCGCTCGGGCGGCGGCTTCGTCATGTGTCCGGTGTGTTCGGGGCCGACACGGTGTCGTGGATGCGGCGGCCGGGTGAGACAAGGCGCGGCATCCTCGCCGACGGGAGGGGGATCGGTCAGGCTCGCCCGAGTACCCGTTCAGCGAACACACATATGTCCCCGTCGATGTCCCCCTACACGTCGGATGCACGTCGCCCCGCCGCGTGACGTCCCCAAGGCCCAGAAGGGTCCTCCCACAGTGCGCACTCGAACACTGACCCTCGCCGCCGCAGCCGCCGGCACCGCGCTGATCGCCGCCGCGGCCCTTCCGGCGGGCGCCACCCCCGTACAGGCTCCGGAGGGTACGGTCACCGCCGCCGACCTCCTCGCCGAGATGACGTCCTGCTCGCAGATCTCGAACGGCAAGTACGGCCTCGACGTGGGGGCGCCGGCCACCGTCCCCGTGTGCGGCATGAACGGCGCGGTCTTCTGGAAGGCCGACATGGACATCGACTGCGACGGCCAGGTCACCACCGAGTGCAACAAGCGCACCGATCCGTGGTTCCAGGACCAGACGGCCTTCCACCAGTCCGACGGCAGACCGCTGAACTCCGAGGAACTCCCGTACGTCGTGGTGCCCGGCCCCAGCGGCATCTGGAACTACACGAGCTCCGGCATCAGGGGCGGCAGCGTGGCTGCGGTGATCCACGGCGACGACGTCCAGTACGCGGTCGTCGGTGACACGGGCCCCACGAAGATCATCGGCGAGGCCTCGTACGCCACCGCGCGCGCCCTCGGCATCAATCCCGACCCGGCGACCGGCGGCGCGGCCTCCGGAGTGACGTACATCGTCTTCACCAACTCCCGGGTCTCCCCCATCGAGGACCAGGAAGCGACGGCGTCCCTCGGCGAGGCGCTGGCGGAGCAGTTCCTTGAGGACAACCAGGAATCAAGCAACTGAGAACCGGCGAACCAGCGAGCCGGAGGAGATGAGAGGCCGGTCCGGCCGCGGACGCTACCGCGGCCGGACCGGCCTCTCATCTCCTCCGGCTCGAACCGGCTCGGACCGGCTGCTCATCAGACCGGCTGGCCGATCGGCCGTACGACGACGGTGTTCACGTCCACCCCGGTCGGCTGCCGGATCGCCCAGACGACCGACTCCGCGAGCTGGTCGGAGGTGAGCAGATGCCCGGGCGGCAGGCTGCCGTAGCTGTCCCAGAACGGTGTCTCCACGCGGCCGGGCGAGATCAGGGTCACGCCCACGCCGTACTCGGTGACCTGCCGCCGGGTGTTCTCGGCGAGCCCGGTCACGGCCCACTTCGTCGCTCCGTAGATGTTGCCGGGCCCGTGGACGTGGCCCGCGACGCTGCCGACGAGCACGATCCGCCCCCGCGTCTCCTTCAACTGGTCGATCGACGCCCGGATGAGCAGCGCGGGGCCGAGCACATTGGTGAGCACCATGTCCCGCCACCCGGCCGGATCGCCCTCGGCGACGGTGTCGTGCGTGGCGTACCCGGCGTTGGCGACGACGGTGTCGAGCCGTCCGAACTCCTTCACCGTCGCCTCGACGGCCGCCTGGACGTGGTCGTAGTCGGCCGCGTCGCCCCTGATCGTCAACAGCCCCTCGGGCTTGCCGAGTTGTTCGGCGAACCCGCGCAGCCGCTCCTCCCCGCGCCCCGTCACCGTCACCCGGTGCCCGGCGTCGAGCAGTTGCCGCGCCACCGCCGCGCCGATCCCGCTGCCGCCGCCGGTGATCAGCGCCACTGGTGAGTCAGTCATGAGTTCCCCCAAGCCGTGTCCGTGTCGTGTCCGTCACGAAGTGCGTGGAGTCCATCACTTGGAGAGCACTCGATGTCAACACATCTGTGGAGCGCGAAGCGCTAAGCCTTCACCCCGACATACACGGTCATCGCGGCAAGCACGAACACATCGGGCCGGTGGTACACGCTCGCCTTGTCGTCCGCGTCGAGAAGCCGGTCGAGCAGAGCGAGATCATCGGGCTCAAGGCCCTCCGCGAGCCCGGTCCGGCGGTGGCCGAGGCTGGTCGCGACGAAGGCGCGGCCCTCCTCCGACAGCGGCGCGGGCAGATCGAGCAGGAACGTACGGGTCGCCGCGTGCCGCAGGCCGACGGCCGTCAGGAGGCCGGCCCAGTCCTCGGTCTCCTCGGCCGCCCCCGGCAGCTCACGCCGCATCCGCGTGAACCACTCCTGCTCGACCGCGTCCACCCGGGCCTGCAGACCGGGCCGGCCGATGCCGATGTCGCGCGGAAGGTAGCGCGAGGGCAGGCCGCCCTCCAGCAGGGCGAGAACCCCGCCGGGCGCGAGCCGCTCGGCGAATCCGGCGAGGGTGGCCCGCTGGTCGCCGACGTGGTGCAGGGACCGGCTGGCCCAGAGCAGATCGGCCGGGTACTCCAAGTCGCCCAGCCCGTCGCCGAGTTCGGCCTCCAGTGTGCTGAAGCGGTCGGCGATCCCGAGGCGGGCGGCACGGGCGTGGGCCGCCTCCAGGAGGGGCCCTGCACCGTCCACGGCGACGACCCGCGCCTTGGGGAACGTGTCGGCGAGCAGACAGGAGATGACACCGGGACCGCTGCCCGCGTCCACGATCATCTCGGGCTCCGGCTGCCGCTCCCGCAGCCAGCCCGCCGCCTCCGCGTAGAGCGGCGTGAACAGCTCGGCCTCCTGCTCCAGCATCGGAAGCATCTCGGCGAAGTCGATGTGGGTGTGCGTGTGGCCGTGCCCCTGGCCGTGTTCGTGACCGTGTTCCTCGTGCTGTCCGTGGTCGTGTCCCATGGTTCCAAGCCTCTCGTCCGGGATACGGACAGCGTGCTACCACCTCCCCAAAACAGCTACTCGCCTTGCGGAAACAGCAAAGAGTCCCCCACGCCCCCTTTCAGGGGGCGCGGGGAACGGCGCACCTTTCAGGGGCGCGGGGAGCTGCGCATTCTTTTAGGGGCGCGAGGAACTGCGCGACCAGCCGCACTCAGCCGGCAGACGAACCACCAGCTCAGGTGACCCGCGCCAGCGGAAGGTCACAACGCCGGATACGCGTTCTTCATGAGCTCCTGGAACTGCGCCGAGAACCAGTGCCCGGACAACGGCGCGTTCCCCAACGCACCCGACATGTTGTTGTTGTTCCGCGGGTTGCCGGTGTACGTCGGGTCGCACATCCGGTCGAAGCCCTTGCCCTCGTCGTTGGGGATGGCGGTGCTCGACCCGTCCGACTCACCCGGCGGCTTCATCCACACGTACGCGTCGATGCCGGTCGCCGGTGAGGCCTGCGGCCGTTCGCCGAGGCCGGCGCCCGACTGGTTGCACCAGTTGCCGAGGTGGATGCGCCGGTCGTAGCGGCCCCCGTCGACATAGGTGTCGACGTTGGTCGTCGCCCCGGGACCGGTGGGCCTGGCCGTGCCGCCCCAGCCGTTGCGGGAGGTGTCGATCAGCATGCCGATCCCGGACGGGAAGCCGATCGAGACCAGTTGGTTGCGCATGGCCTGCGCGTACGACTGCTCGTCGACGTACCGGTTCCAGTCGATCCACTTCGACGTACGGACCGACGCGCCGTTGACGGAGTCGTTGATCGTGAAGTGGTTCTCCTTGAGGGCGCTGTAGTTGGCGGTGTTCACGATGAAGCCGTGCACATCGGCGACGGTCGCGCCCTCGGCGGTGGCCGCCTCCTTGAACAGGGCTGCGGAGGGTGCGAAGTTGTCGTCCCAGCCGAGCCAGCCGTGGTGTCCGGCGTCCACGTAGTTGTAGACGTTGGGCACGTCGCCGAGCTTGTTCAGCGCGTAGCCGACGCCCTTGACGTAGTTGCCGTTCGCCTTCATCGTGTCGCAGTTGGCGGTGGCGGTGGCACGGGGCGAGACGTTGGTGACGAGGTTCGGCAGGGAGTCGATCTCGACGGTCGTGACGATCCGCAGACCCGCGTACTTGCTGTCGGCGAGGATCGCCGCGATCGGGTCGATGTACTGGGTCTTGTACTTGTCGATCTCCGTCGGACCGAGTTCGCCGTTGGAGGCGAGGGCCGCGCAGTCACGGCCCGGCAGGTTGTAGATGACCAGTTGGACGACCAGTTCGTCGGAGCCCTTCTGCGCGAGCGCCGCGTCCAGGTGGGCGCGCAGGCCCATGCCGCCGTTCACGCCGTTGATGGCGGCGATCCGGTCGAGCCATACGCCGGTCGGCTGGTTGGCGATCCGGCTGCCCCCGGTTTCCGCGGTGGCCTTCGCCTTCCACTCCGGGTTCACGTACACCTTGGCGCCCGCGTACGGGTTGTCGACCTTGGCGCCCGGGGCCGGCGGGTCCGTGGGTCCGGGGCCGCTGCCACCGTCGTCGACGTTGCAGGTCACGCCGTCCAGGGTGAACGTGGTGGGCAGCGCGTTGGTGCCGCCGTAGGTGCCGTTGAAGCCGAAACTGACCGAACTCCCGGTCCCCAGCGTGCCGTTGTAGCTCTCGTTGGCCGCCGTGACGGCGGTGCCGCTCTGGCTGAGCTTCGCGTTCCAGCCGCTGGTGACCTTCTGGTTTCCGGCGTACGACCATTTCACGGCCCAACTCGACTTGGCCGCGCTGTTGTTGGTGACGGTGACCGCGGCGGTGAAGCCGGAGTCCCACTGGTTCTGCACCTTGTAGTCGACGGTGCAGGGAATGGCGGCCACGCCGACATCCGCGGGTATCGCCGCGACGGCGGCGCCCGCGGTGCCGGCGGCCAGCGCCACCGCCGCGAGGATTGCTGTTCTGGTACGGCTCATGTGCGGGGTGTCCTATCCGTCTAGGGAGCGCGGACGTTCGCGCAGCCCGATGCCGTACGACGGCGTGGGAGTGCCGTCGTCATGGGGGATGAGGGTGAGCTCGGAGCACTCCACCGGGCAGGCGGGCGCGACTCCCGAAGCCGTGCAGCGACCGACGCGCATGCGGTGTCCATGACAGAGATCCGCAGCACCGGCCACTAAAAGAGATGAACGCGGGGGGTGTCGCATGAGCGACTCCTTGCAGCTCTGACACGTCGTGACGGACGTGTCGACTGATGGAACCGCTCCCACTGGTGCCGATGAAAGTAGCGCCAAGTGTTGGTAAAGGACAGAGGAATTGCACTCTTGATCTATCGAATCATTTCGACTCTTCAAGCACCTTGACCCCTTCGACCCTCATCCCCACTATGGGAGCGCTCCCACTGGTTCAAGGCTTGTTGCCCCTCCCCCCATCTCCGAGCCGCATGGAGAGGAACCAGAACATGGCACCCAGACCCGGACGCCGCCTCGCGCGGCGGATGTGGACCGCCGTGGTGGCGGCCCTCGCCCTTCCGTTGACCACACTGGCGACCGGCGTGACCCCCGCTCAGGCGGCGGCCGTCCAGTGCAGCGTCGACTACAAGACGAACGACTGGGGCTCCGGCTTCACCGCCGAGCTCACCCTCACCAACCGCGGCACGGAGGCGATCAGCGGCTGGGCCCTGACGTACGACTACGCGGGCAACCAGCAGCTCAGCAGCGGCTGGAGCGGTACGTGGTCGCAGTCCGGCAGGACGGTCACCGCGAGGAACGCGTCCTGGAACGGGACGATCGCGGTGGGTGCCGCGGTGACGACCGGCGCCCAGTTCACGTACAGCGGCACCAACGCCGCGCCCACGTCCTTCGCGATCAACGGCACGGCCTGCACCGGCGCCCACCAGCCGCCGATCACCGTGCTGACCAGTCCCACCGCGGGCGCCGTGTACTCCCAGGGCGCCGCGGTCCCGCTCGCCGCAACCGCCGCGGCCGCGGACAACGCGACGATCAGCAAGGTCGAGTTCTACGACAACACGACACTGCTGGGCACCGACACGAGCTCGCCCTACTCGCTTTCGGCCTCCGGCTTGACCGTGGGCAGTCATTCGCTGCTCGCGAAGGCGTACGACAGCCTGGGCGCGTCGGCGGAGTCCACACCGGTCGGCATCACGGTCGCCTCGGGTCCCGCCGTGGTGGTCTCGCCGGCCCAACTGGGCGTCCAGCAGGGCAAGACGGGCACGTACGACGTGAAGCTCTCGACCCAGCCGTCGGCGAACGTGACCGTGGCGACCGCTCGGGCGAGCGGCAACACGGGCCTGTCCGTCACCGGCGGGGCGTCGCTCACCTTCACGCCGTCGAACTGGAACACCGCCCAGAAGGTGACCGTCACGGCCGCCGCCTCGGGCACCGGTTCGGCGACCTTCGAGTCGACGGCCACCGGGCACGCGAAGGCCGCGGTCACCGTCACGCAGCTCGCCGCGTCCAAGGAGTACGACGCCCGCTTCCTGGAGCTCTACGGGAAGATCACCAACCCGGCGAACGGCTACTTCTCACCCGAGGGCATCCCGTACCACTCGGTGGAGACGCTGATCGTCGAGGCGCCCGACCACGGCCATGAGACGACGTCGGAGGCGTACAGCTATCTGCTGTGGCTCCAGGCCATGTACGGCAAGGTGACGGGCGACTGGACCAGGTTCAACGGGGCCTGGGAGATCATGGAGAAGTTCATGATCCCCACGAAGGCCGACCAGCCGACGAACTCGTTCTACAACGCGTCGAAACCCGCGACCTACGCGCCCGAGCACGACACCCCGAACGAGTATCCGGCGCAGCTCGACACCGGTGTATCGGTCGGCCCCGACCCGATCGCCGCCGAGTTGAAGAGCGCGTACGGCACGGACGACATCTACGGCATGCACTGGCTGCAGGACGTCGACAACGTCTACGGGTACGGCAATTCGCCCGGCAAATGCGAGGCGGGTCCGACCGACACCGGCCCCTCGTACATCAACACCTTCCAGCGCGGATCGCAGGAGTCGGTGTGGGAAACAGTGCCGCAGCCGACGTGCGACGCGTTCAAGTACGGCGGCACGAACGGGTACTTGGACCTGTTCACCAAGGACGCCTCGTACGCCAAGCAGTGGAAGTTCACCAACGCCCCGGACGCCGACGCGCGGGCCGTGCAGGCCGCGTACTGGGCCGACATCTGGGCCAAGCAGCAGGGCAACGGCTCCGCCGTCACGGCGACCGTCGGCAAGGCCGCGAAGATGGGCGACTATCTCCGCTACTCCATGTACGACAAGTACTTCAAGAAAATCGGCAACTGCGTGGGACCGTCGACCTGCCCGGCCGGCACCGGCAAGGACGCCTCGCACTACCTGCTGAACTGGTACTACGCGTGGGGCGGCGCCACCGACGCCTCGGCGGGCTGGGCCTGGCGCATCGGCTCCAGCCACACCCACGGCGGCTACCAGAACCCGCTCGCCGCGTACGCGCTCAGCTCGTACGCCGATCTGAAGCCCAAGTCGGCCACAGGGCAGGCGGACTGGGCCAAGTCCCTCGACCGGCAGCTGGAGTTCTACCGCTGGCTGCAGTCCAGTGAGGGGGCCATCGCGGGCGGCGCGACCAACAGCTGGCAGGGGCGTTACGCGACGCCGCCTTCCGGGACGCCGACCTTCTACGGCATGTTCTACGACGAGAAGCCCGTCTACCACGACCCGCCGTCCAACCAGTGGTTCGGCTTCCAGGCGTGGTCGATGGAGCGGGTCGCCGAGTACTACCAGCAGACGGGTGACGCGGACGCCAAGGTCGTCCTCGACAAGTGGGTCGACTGGGCGCTGTCCAGGACCACGGTCAACCCGGACGGCTCCTTCCGCATCCCCAACACGCTCCAGTGGTCGGGCAAGCCCGACACCTGGAACGCGTCAAGCCCCGGTGGTAACACGGGACTTCACGTCACCGTCGCCGACTACACGGACGACGTCGGTGTGGCGGCCGCGTACGCCAAGACCCTGACGTACTACGCCGACCGCTCCGGTGACGCGGAGGCCGCGACCACGGCCAAGGCGCTGCTCGACGGCATGTGGGAGAACAACCAGGACGCGCTGGGCATCGCTGTCCCGGAGACCCGCGCCGACTACAACCGCTTCGACGACGGCGTGTACGTCCCGAGTGGCTGGAGCGGCAGGATGCCGAACGGCGACACGATCAACTCGTCGTCGACCTTCGACTCGATCCGCTCGTTCTACGAGGACGATCCGGCCTGGTCGAAGATCGAGGCGTATCTGGCGGGCGGGGCCGCGCCCTCGTTCACGTATCACCGGTTCTGGGCCCAGGCGGACATTGCTCTCGCGATGGGCTCGTACGCGGAGCTCCTCGAATAGCCCCGTTGCTGCTCCGCGTGGCGCCCCGCGGATTGGGCGGTACGAAGGCTGCGGGCCTGATGTGGCTGGTCGCGCAGTTCCCCGCGCCCCTGAGGGGCGCGGGGCGCCCAGAGCTTCGCGTGCGCCGGGCCGGACGGCCCCAACCCCACCGGGGCCGTCCGGTCCACACGCGCCTTTCGCGTCTTCTTCCCCCCACGCAAGGAGAGGGTCACCGTGCGAAGAACCTCCGTCCTCATCGCCGTGCTCGGGCTCGCGGCCGGGCTGCTTGCGGGTGTGCCGCCCGCGCTGGCCGCGCAGCCCGCCGAGAAGGCCGCGCCTTCGGCGTCCATCGCCGCCGACACGTACACCTGGAAGAACGCGCGCATCGACGGCGGCGGGTTCGTCCCCGGCATCGTCTTCAACCGGTCCGAGAAGAACCTCGCGTACGCCCGGACCGACATCGGTGGCGCCTACCGCTGGCAGGAGTCGTCGAAGAGCTGGACCCCGCTGCTCGACTCGGTGGGCTGGGACCGCTGGGGACACACGGGCGTCGTGAGCCTGGCCTCGGACGCGGTCGCGCCGAGCAAGGTGTACGCGGCCGTCGGGACGTACACGAACAGCTGGGATCCCGGGAACGGGGCCGTGCTCAGGTCCTCCGACCGGGGCGCGACCTGGCAGAAGGCCGATCTGCCGTTCAAGCTGGGCGGCAACATGCCCGGGCGCGGCATGGGCGAACGGCTCGCTGTCGACCCCCACAAGAACAGCGTGCTGTATCTGGGCGCCCCGAGCGGCAAGGGACTGTGGCGGTCCACGGACTCGGGTGCCTCCTGGTCGCAGGTGACGAACTTTCCGAACGTCGGCAACTACGTGCAGGATCCGACCGACACGAGCGGGTACGCCTCCGACAACCAGGGCATCGCCTGGGTGACCTTCGACGAGTCGACCGGCACGGGCTCGAACGCCACCGGGACCCTCTACGTCGGTGTCGCCGACAAGGAAAACGCCGTCTACCGCTCCACCGACGCGGGCGCGACCTGGTCCCGTCTCGCCGGGCAGCCCACGGGACACCTGGCCCACAAGGGGGTCCTGGACGCGGCGAACGGCTACCTCTATCTCGCGTACAGCGACAAGGGCGGCCCGTACGACGGCGGCAAAGGTCAGCTGTGGCGGTACGCGACGGCCACCGGCACCTGGACGAACATCAGCCCGGTCGCGGAGGCCGACACCTACTACGGCTTCAGCGGGCTGACGGTCGACCGGCAGAAGCCGGGCACGGTCATGGCGACGGCATACAGCTCCTGGTGGCCCGACACACAGATCTTCCGTTCCACGGACAGCGGCGGAACCTGGACGAAGGCCTGGGACTACACCTCGTACCCCAACCGCTCGAACCGCTACACGATGGACGTCTCGTCCTCGCCGTGGCTGAGCTGGGGCGCCAATCCGTCGCCGCCCGAGCAGGCTCCCAAACTGGGCTGGATGACCGAGGCGTTGGAGATCGATCCGTTCAACTCGGCCCGGATGATGTACGGGACGGGCGCGACGGTCTACGGCACCGAGAACCTGGGCCAGTGGGACAGCGGCGGCCAGTTCACCATCAAGCCGATGGTCCAGGGCCTGGAGGAGACGGCCGTGAACGACCTGGCCGCTCCCCCGTCCGGCGGGGCCCAACTCCTCAGCGCGCTGGGCGACATCGGCGGCTTCCGGCACACGGATCTCACCAAGGTCCCCTCGATGATGTTCACTTCGCCGAACTTCACCACGACGACGAGCCTCGACTTCGCAGAGTCCAACCCGGGCACGGTGGTGCGGGCCGGCAATCTCGACTCGGGTCCACATGTGGCGTTCTCCACGGACAACGGCGCCAACTGGTTCGCAGGCACTGACCCTTCGGGGGTGAGTGGCGGTGGCACGGTCGCGGCGGCGTCCGACGGCAGCCGCTTCCTGTGGAGTCCGGAGGGCGCGGGCGTCCACTACGCGACGGGCTTCGGCACCTCGTGGTCGGCGTCGACCGGCATCCCGGCCGGTGCGATCGTCGAGTCGGACCGGGTCGACCCGAAGACCTTCTACGGCTTCAAGTCCGGCAGGTTCTACGTCAGTTCGGACGGCGGTGCATCCTTCACGGCCTCGTCCGCGACCGGGCTGCCGAGCGGCGACAGCGTACGGTTCAAGGCGCTGCCGGGTACGAAGGGTGACGTGTGGCTGGCGGGCGGCGCGAGCGACGGCGCGTACGGGCTGTGGCACTCCACGGACGGCGGTGCGACCTTCACCAAGCTGTCGGGCGTCGAGCAGGCCGACACGATCGGCTTCGGCAAGGCGGCGGCCGGCGCCTCCTACCAGACCCTCTACACGAGCGCGAAGATCGGCGGCGTACGCGGCATCTTCCGCTCCACGGACAAGGGCACGACCTGGACCCGCATCAACGACGACGCACACCAGTGGGGTTGGACGGGCGCGGCCATCACCGGTGATCCGCGCGTCTACGGGCGCGTGTACGTGTCGACGAACGGGCGGGGCGTCATCTACGGCGACTCGTCCGACACGGACGGCGGGGGCGGGGGCGGCGGCACGGACCCGACACCGACCGGCGCCTGCGCGGTGACGTACAAGATCACGAACCAGTGGTCGGGCGGCTTCCAGGCGGACGTCCAACTCAACAACACCGGCTCAACCACCTGGAACGGCTGGGCACTTGGCTGGTCCTTCCCCAACGGCCAGGGTGTCACCCAGGTGTGGAACGCCGAGCACACCCAGTCCGGAGCGGCGGTCACCATGAAGAACCTGGGCTGGAACGCGAATGTCGCGGCCGGTTCCTCGGTGAGCTTCGGCTTCACGGGGAGCTGGTCGGGGACGAACGGGACTCCGGCGGCGTTCAGGCTCGGCGACCAGTCCTGCACGGTGACCTGACAACCGGGCCGGACGAACAGGAGGGCGCGGGCCCGACAGGGCCCGCGCCCTCCTCGTCTGCTCGACGGCCGCGGACATCGTGCTCGACGGCCGCGGGCATCAATTGTTCACATCACAACCAAGTGACCATCCATGCACATCCCTCACACTTTCTTCACTCCTCCCGTTACGGTCATTCCTCCACAACCCCGGGGGGAACCATGTCTTTCGGACCGCCACCGTCCACGCCTCCGCAGCCGCAGTGGGGCCCGCCCCCGCAGCCGCCCGCACCTCCCCGGCCGGGCTGGGCGCGCAAGCGCATCGTGATCCCCGCGGCAGTCGTCCTGTTGCTCGTCGGGGCCGGCATCGGAGCGTCCGGCGGGGAGGACTCCGGCAAAGAGGCGTCCGCACGGCCGACCGTCACCGTGACCGCCGGCGGGGCCGAGCTGAAAGCTGACGCCGAACCGGCACCGGAGGTCACTGTCACCGAAACGAAGACCGTGACGGCGAAGCCGTCGAAGAAGCCCGAGCCGAAGGTCGCCACCATCCCCGGCGACGGAACCTTCGTCGTCGGGGACGACATCAAAGCAGGCACCTACAAGACGGCTGGCGCCGAGGATTCGGTGATCCCGAACTGCTACTGGGCGCGACTGAAGGGCACGTCGGGCGACTTCGAGGACATCATCACCAACGGCAACGTCGAGGGCCCCACCACGATCACCATCTCCAGCAGCGACGGGGCGTTCCAGTCCACCGGATGCAAGACGTGGAAGAAGGTCGGCTGACGGACCGTACGCGAGTTCGGCGGCCGTCCCATGAGCTCGGACGGCCGCCCCTTCATGTCACCCTGGAACCCGTTTCAGCAGGTCACGGCGTGTAGACCGTCGGCCTGGGTGCCGTCGGCATGCCGTTGCCGATGAAGAAGCTCGGGTGGGGCGGCTGGTTGTACGCGGTGTTCTGCCATGCGATGCCCGTGCGGTACATCGTGTCGTGGAGGAGGCTAGTGATCTTTGTGGTGGTCTCGTTCGGGGTGGAGTAGATGCGCAGGGCCGTGTTGTCACTGGTGGCCCAGACGACCTCCTCGCGCCAGTCGCCGAAGAGGTCGCCGGACAGCGCCGGCGTCGCCTTGGTGCCGTTGTTGGAGTGGACCGAGGAACCGGTCAGCAGGCGGGTCTCGCCGGATGTGCCGTACTTGTCGATACGGGTGCCGTCCAGGAGTTCGCGGGTGGTGTCCCCGTCCCACCAGGACAGGAAGTTGACGGAGGACGGCTCGCGGCCCTTGGTGGCGCCGGACTCGTCGCGGATGTTCGTGTCGGAGGCGGACCACATCTCGGCGCCGTCGTTGCCGGCGTGGATGTCCCCCGCCACTCCCCGGCCGTTGTCGCAGCAGGCGGCGAGCTGCCAGCGGATCGCGCCGTTGGCGGGGTTGATGTACAACTCGGCGGGCTGGGAGGTGGATTCGGAGACCTTGAAGTACTCAAGGCCCGACGTCCCCGGGTCGAGGTCGCCCAGGTGCTGGGCGTCGCCGTGCCCGGTCTTCGTGGTCCACAGGCCGTTGCCGTTGTCGTCGACGGCCATCGCCCCGTAGACGATCTCGTCCTTGCCGTCGTTGTCGACATCGCCGACGGACAGGCTGTGCGAACCCTGGCCGTCGAAGCCCTTGCCCGTGTTGGTCGAGGAGTTGGTGTCGAAGGTCCAGCGCCGAGTGAAGGCACCGTTGCGCCAGTCCCAGGCCGCGATCACCGAACGCGTGTAGTAGCCGCGGGCCATGACGAGCGAGGGCCGGGCGCCGTCCAGGTAGGCGGTACCGGCGAGGAACCGGTCCACGCGGTTGCCGTACGAGTCGCCCCACGACGAGACCGTGCCGCGCGCCGGGACGTAGTCGACGCTCTGCATCGCCCTGCCCGTCTGGCCGTTGAACATGGTCAGGTACTCGGGCCCGGCGAGAACGTATCCGCTGGAGTTGCGGTGGTCGGCGGAGGAACTGCCGATGACCGCGCCCGTTCCGTCGACCGTGGCGTCGGCGGTCTTCGCGGCCACCTCGGCCTTGCCGTCGCCGTCGTAGTCGTACACCTGGAACTGCGTGTAGTGCGCGCCCGAGCGGATGTTCCGCCCCAGGTCGATGCGCCAGAGCCGGGTGCCGTCGAGCTTGACGCCGTCGATGATCGTGTTGCCGGTGTAGCCGGACTGGGAGTTGTCCTTGGCGTTCGTCGGCTGCCATTTCAGGACGAAGTCGAGCGCGCCGTCGCCGTCGAGATCGCCGACCGAGGCGTCGTTGGCCTCGTAGGTGTACGCGACGCCGTCCGGGGTGGTGCCACCGGCGGGCGGGGTGATGGGCACATCCTTGTATCCGGTACGGAACTGGATCGCGTGCACCGAGTCACCCTGCTCGACGCCGCCCACGACCGCGCGGACCGTGTAGTCGGCCTGGGAGGGCGCACCGGAGTGGAAGTAGTTCGTCGAGCCGGTGACCGGGGTCGAGTTGACCTTCGTACCCGCCCGGTAGACGTTGAACGCCACGTCGTTCGGGTCGGTGCCGAGCCAGCGCCAGCTGACGAGGTTGCCGGCGTCGGTGTGGACGCTGACCACACCCCGGTCCAGCTTCTCGACCTGGCGCGCGGTCGCGGCATGGGCCGGAGTCGCGGTGAGCGAGGTGAGACCTGCGGCGGCGAGGGCCCCGGCGACGACGGTGGTGAGGAGAAGCCTGGTCCTGCTGCTGGTCCTGGTCCTGCTGCTGGTCCTGGTCCTGCTGCTGCGTCTGCGTTGCGGGTGCTGCACAGTGACGTACCTCCCTGGGAGGGGCAGACGGGTTCTGCTACCTCAGTTGCCGCTGGAGGCACGGGAGTTGCCGCGATTCAGCAAGCGCTGTCTATGCGTCGTACGTGCGGGATTCGTTGTGCGTAGGAGATACGTCGTACGTACGGGACAGGGCGGCGATCGTTCCGGCGATGCGGTCGCGCAACTCGGCCGGTTCCAGCACCTCGACGTCCGTGCCGAGACGAAGGAACTCGCCGTGTGCGTGGTCCACGGACTCGATGGGGACGGCGGCCAGGGTCCAACCGTCCGCGCCCGTACGGCCGTTGGCCCGCACGGCGTCTCCCGCCGGTCCGGTGAGGCGTGCGCCTGGGGCCAGCCGGACCACCGCCTCGCCCCGGTGGAGCCGGTCGTGGAAGTCGCGCTGGTACGCCGTCCAGTACGCGGCGAGGTCGAAGTCGTCGGGGCGGGTGAACCCCTCGCCGGACGCGGCCAGTTCGAGGATCTGGTCGACCCGGAACGTACGCGGTCCGGGGCCCGCGACGACGTACCACCGGCCCGCCTTGAGGACCAGGCCGTACGGTTCGAGGCGGCGTTCCACGTCGGTGGGCTCGCGCCAGCGGCGGTACAGGACGTTCAGGACGCGGCTGTTCCAGACCGCGTCGGCGACGGCGGGGAGGTACGGGGCTCCCCCGCTGTCGGTGTCGGCGTACCAGCCGGGCGCGTCCAGGTGGAAGCGGCCGCTGATGCGGTCGGCGTGCTCGCGCAGCTCGCGTGGGAGGGCGGCGCGCACCTTGAGCTGGGCGGCGGCGAGGACCGGGCCGAGGCCCAGTTCGGCGGCGGGTCCGGGCGCGCCCGCGAGGAACAGGGCCTCGGCCTCGCCCGCGGTGAGGCCGGTCAGCCGGGTGCGGTAGCCGTCGAGCAGGCGGTAGCCGCCCGCGTGTCCCGCGTCGCCGTACAGCGGGATGCCGGCCTCGCTCAGCGCCTCGACGTCCCGGTAGACCGTGCGCACCGAGACCTCCAGCTCCTCGGCGAGGTCGGCGGCGGTCATCCGGCCCCGGGTCTGGAGGAGCAGAAGAATCGAGACGAGGCGGGCTGATTTCACCTCCCCAGAATGTCAGGCTTCACTGACAGAAGGTGTCAGTGAAGCCGCCCTAGCGTCCTCTCATGACCTCCAAGAGCCCCGAGAGCCCCGAGACCTCGAAGAACTTCGCGGAGAAGCTGCTGACCGTGCCGCCGCCCATCGAGGTGGCGGGGCGGCGGATCAAGCGCTACCACGTGACCGCCGACCCGGCGGGGATCGCGCCCGACGTCCAGGAGGCGGCGTACGCGATGCTGCCCAAGCTGCTGCCGGAAGCGAGCGGGCAGAGCCGCAGGGGTGCGCCGGTGTCGAGCGGAGGAGCGCGCGGAGGCCCGGAGGGTCGAGCACGGTCGTCCGCTCGACACGGGCTCTGGCGCCCCGGAGGCGGAGCCAATCAAGACAGCACGCCGCCCGCGACGTTCGTCGTGCTGCACCGGGGCGCCGACGACGGTGCCTACCTGAACGCGTACAGCTGGGTGTGGGACAACGTCCTGCACTTCAAGGGTGCCTCGGCGGGCCAGCCGGTGCTCGGCTGTCCGGACCGCGACCCGACGCACTTCATCGCCCCCGACCTGCCGTGGATCGGCTGTGTCTGGGAGCTGCCGCCGATCCTGCACGAACGCGACGCCTGGGTACGGCACATGCTCGCGCCCGACGCCCCCGACCTAGACGCCTACATGGCCGACTGCCTGTCCGAGGGCACGACTGGAGACCGTTCATGAACACGCCGCACGACTTCGACTTCTTCGTCGGCGAGTGGGACGTGGCCCACCGCCGCCGCACCGACTTCCTGGACCCCGGGAGCGACTGGGAGGAGTTCCCGGCCACCAACCGTTGCTGGAGCCTGTTCGACGGGGCAGGCAACATCGACGAGATGGACGTGCCCGGCCAGGGGTGGAAGGGGCTGACCCTGCGGCTGCGCGACCGCGAGACCGGGCAGTGGTCGCTGAACTGGTCCAGCAGTCGCAGCGGCCGCCTGTTCCCGCCCGTGATCGGCCGATTCACGGACGGGCGGGGCGAGTTCTACGGCGACGACACCCACGACGGCAAGGACGTACGCGTGCGGTTCGTGTGGTCGGGGATCTCGGCGACCACGGCCCGCTGGGAGCAGGCGTTCTCCGTGGACGGTGAGAAGACATGGGTGACCAACTGGGTCATGGACTTCACGCGCCGGTACGGGGTGGGCTGAACGCCGGCCCCGGCTTCCGGAACGCCCGCAGCTTGAACTTCGGGTCCGGGCGCGGGACATGCTGGTCCGGCAGCTGTTCCAGGCGTTGCGCGAGTTTCTCGGTGAGGGGCGCGCCCGGGGGCAGCAGCGAGTACCAGCCGCGCCGTACGTCGGCGGCGGCCCGTGCCGGAGCCCGGCCCTGGCCGTAGCCGCGGAAGCACGCCCGGCCCGCCGGGATCAGGGCCTGCCGGTCGGCGAAGGACCCCACGAGGTCGTCGCGGTCCCGGGCCGCGCGGCGCGGGCGCGGGGCCATCACGGCGTCGATGTCGCTGCGGACGTCGTGCGAGGCTGCCTTGTCGACGGTCGTGACGAAGACACCGCCGGGCCGCAGCACCCGGGCCGCCTCGGCGACGACCCGCTCCGCGTCGTCCAGCAGGTGCAGCAGCCAGACGGCCGTCACAGCGCCGAACGAGGCGTCGGGAAAGGGGAGTTGGCGGGTGTCCGCGAGGACCACACGGCCGGGTACGCGCTCGGCGGCCCGCCGCAGCATGCCATACGCCGCGTCGGCGCCCGCCACGTCGAGACCGGCCTCCGCGAGCCGACGGGTCACGATGCCGGTGCCGCAGGCGATGTCGAGGAGGTTGCCCGTGCCCTCGGGGATCAGTCCGAGCACGGCGCTCGCGGCCGCGGCGGCACGGGGTTCGCCGCCGCGGGACACGTCGTACCGCTCGGCTTCCTTGTCGTAGTCGAACACCAGTGGGCTCAATGTGCGCCGTGCCCGGCGGCGAGGTCCTCGACCCGGCGTGCCAGGTCGAAGTCCAGCTCGGTGACGGCTCCGCCCACGCTGTGCGTGTTCACGGTGAGGGAGACCGTGTGGTAACCGAGCGTGAGGTCGGAGTGGTGGTCCAGCTCGTCCTGCACCTGGGCGATGTGCACGACCAGCGCGGCCGCCGCGAAGTGCGAGCCTAGCTGGTAGGAGCGGGCGATCCGTTCTCCGTCCAGGGACCAGCCGGGCAGCTCCGCGAGCCGGTCCTCGATCTCCTTCTGCGACAGCGGTGCAGGGGGCATGATCGCGCTCCTTCCATGATGTCCGGATCTCTTCAGCGTGCCACAGTCCGGCCGTCCCGTCCCTGGTCAGGCGCGTCCGGCGCAATGGGCGGGGTAGGCATTCGGCCGCTCGGCGGCTCATCGACTCCCGGGGCGCGGATCGACTACGGTCGGTGCATGACCGCCGCCGCGTCCGCTTCCCCGTCCACCAGTACGCCGGCTGCCACGTCCGCCAAGGGCGTCGGTCCGTTGCTGCGTGGCTGGCGGGAGCAGCGTCGGGTCAGCCAGCTGGAGCTGGCTCTGCGGGCCGGGTCGTCGGCGCGGCACATCAGCTTCGTCGAGACGGGCCGCTCCCGGCCGAGCGAGGAGATGGTGCTGCGGCTGGCCGAGCACCTGGACGTACCCGTGCGGGACCGCAACGCCCTTCTGCTGGCGGCCGGTTACGCCCCCCGCTATCCCGAGACCCCGCTCGACGATCCGGCGCTGGACGCGCTGCGCGAGGGTGTGGTGCGGCTGATCCAGGGCTACGAGCCCTATCCGGCGTTCGTGGTGGACGCGACGTACAACGTGGTCGCCGCGAACAGGGGCATCGCGATGCTGCTGGACACCGTTCCCGAGCACCTCCTCGCCCCGCCGCTGAACGCGATGCGGCTGACGCTGCACCCGGAGGGTCTGGCGCCGCGGATCCGCAATCTGCGGGAGTGGCGCGGCCATCTGCTGGCCCAGATGGAGCGGGACATCGCCCTGCGCCGTTCCGAGCCGCTGCGTGCGCTGTACGAGGAGGTGGCGGCGTACCCGTATCCCTCGGAGGGCTCCTCGGAGGGCTCTCCCGGGAGCGGGAGCGACGAGGGGACCGGGGAGACCGTCCCCTACTTCGCCCTGCCGATGCAGATCGAGCACGACGGACGGGTGCTGTCCTTCATCTCGTCCATCTCGACGTTCAACACGCCGATGGACGTGACCGTCGCCGAGCTGGCCATCGAGACGCTGCTCCCGGCCGACCCGGCTACGGTCAAGTACCTTCAGTCGCTGATGTCCTGAGGTCCCGTCAGCGCTCGCAGCGCCACGTACTGCGCCAGCGCGAACCCCGCAACGACCAGTGCCTGCAAGGGAATCCACACCGCTCCCGTGGTGCTCGGCGACAGCCACACGGCGAGCGCGACGAAACTCAGCACCGCCCAGGCGAGGTTGATCTCGATCACGGCCCGTACCGGGAGGACGGGCGACTGCCGACGCGAGGCCAGCCACGCGACACCCGCCGCGTACACCGTCAGAACCAGGCCGAGGGCCGGCAGCAGCCCCGAGTCGATATCGAGCAGCCGCCCCAGCGGTCCGGACGCGACGAGGTAGGCGACGCCGTTCACGCCGGTCACCGCCGCGTCGAGCGCCAGGAAGCGGCGCAGCATGGTCTGCGGCTCGGTGGTGCGGGCCAGGGCGGCGAACTGGGTTGTGGACATGGCGGATCACCCTCCGTCGAGGTCGTGGCGGAATAGTGGGACCCGGTTTCCGGACCGGAGTGCGCCGGCCCGGAAACCGGTACACCCACCATGGCGTGCGCCTCGGGTGACGGTCGATTACCGCCGAGGTAATGACAACGCTCCGGATCAGGTGAGGGTTGAGCGGGAACATGGCACACTTCTGGCCATGCTCGGCGCGTGGGGAGGCGTGGCGTGAGTGAAAGGCGTCCTGCGCCGACCGTGGGGCAGGTGGTGCTGGGTAGACGACTGCAGGAGTTGCGCGAGGCGTCCGGTCTGAAACGGGACGAGGCCGCGCGGATCCTGCGGGTCACGGGCGCGACCATCCGCCGGATGGAGATGGCCGAGGTCGCGCTGAAGATTCCGTACGTCCAGGTGCTCCTGTCGACGTACGGCGTGCCCGACGAGGAGATCGCGGCGTTCGTCCGGCTGACCGAGGAGGCGAACCAGCCAGGCTGGTGGCAGCGCTTCCACGACGTCCTGCCGGACTGGTTCAGCCTGCATGTGAGCCTGGAGGGCGCGGCCTCGATCATCCGGTCGTACGAGCCGCACTTCGTGCCCGGGCTGCTGCAGACCGAGGACTACGCGCGTGCGGTCCTGGAGGCGGGCACGGTCGGGCAGACCGGGCCCGAGGAGATCGAGCGCCATGTGTCCCTGCGGATGGCCCGGCAGAAGCTGCTGACCGGGGAGAACCCGCCCCATCTCTGGGTGATCATGGAGGAAACGGTCCTGCGGCGGCCGGTCAGTATCCGCTCCGAGGTGATGGCGGAGCAGCTCGACCATCTGCTGGAGGCGGTGGAGAGCGACCGCGTCACGCTGCAGATCGCCGAGTTCGCGGCGGGGCCCCATCCGGGGACGTACGCGCCGTTCGTGCTGTTCCGCTTCGCGGAGCCGGAGTTGCCGGACATGGTTTACACCGAGTATCTGACCGGGGCGCTGTATCTCGACTCTCGTAACGAGGTGGCTGCGCATTTGGAGGTGCTGGACCATATGACTACCGGGGCGGCGGGTGCACGGCGGACCGCGGAGTTGATTCGGGCGCGGCGGGCCGACTTCTAGGGTGTGGGGCTCACTGTTGTTTGTTGGGTGACGGCCGTCTTGGGCTGGGCGCGCAGTTCCCCGCGCCCCTGAGGGGCGGCCCTCAGGGGCGCGGCGCCATCAGGTCGGGGTGTCCTTTGTGGTGTTGCCGGGCTTGCCCTCCGTCGGGTCCTTCTCGTCGTCGACGATTTCCGCGTCGACCACGCCCTCCTCGTCGTTCGGCGGGGTCTGCTCGGTGCCGGGCTGGTCCTGTGGGGGTGGGGGTGACTGCTGGGCCTGGGCGTACATGGCCTGGCCCATCTTCTGGCTGACGGTGGCGAGTTTCTCGACGCCGGTGCGCAGGGTGTTCGTGTCCGTGGTCTCCCGTTGCTCCAGGAGGGCCTTCAGCTCGGTGATCGCGGACTCGACCTCCGTCTTCGTGTCGTCCGACGGGATGCGTTCTTCGTTCTCGCGGATGAACTTCTCGGTCTGGTAGACGAGTTGCTCGGCCTGGTTGCGGGTCTCCGCGGCCTCCCGGCGCCCCCGGTCCTCGTCGGCGTACTGCTCGGCCTCGCGCATCATGCGGTCGATGTCGTCCTTGGGGAGCGCCGAGCCGCCCGTGACGGTCATCTTCTGTTCGCGGCCGGTCGCGAGGTCCTTCGCGGAGACGTGCATGATGCCGTTGGCGTCGATGTCGAAGGCGACCTCGATCTGCGGGACCCCGCGGGGCGAGGGCGGCAGGCCGGTGAGGTCGAAGACGCCCAGCTTCTTGTTGTAGGCGGCGATTTCACGCTCGCCCTGGAAGACCTGGATGCCGACCGAGGGCTGGTTGTCAGTGGCGGTGGTGAAGATCTCCGAACGCCTCGTGGGAATGGTCGTGTTGCGCTCGATGAGCTTGGTCATGATGCCGCCCTTGGTCTCGATGCCCAGGGACAGCGGGGTGACGTCGAGGAGCAGCACGTCCTTCACGTCGCCGCGGATGACGCCCGCCTGGAGGGCCGCGCCGAGGGCCACGACCTCGTCCGGGTTGACGCCCTTGTGCGGGTCCTTGCCGGTGAGTTCCTTCACCAGCTCGGTCACCGCGGGCATCCGGGTGGAGCCGCCGACGAGGATGACGTGGTCGACCACCGAGAGCTTCACGCCCGCGTCCTTGACCGCCTGGTGGAAGGGGTTCTTGCAGCGGTCGAGCAGGTCGGCGGTGAGCTCCTGGAACTGAGCACGCGTCAGTTTCTCGTCGAGGTGCAGCGGACCTTCGGCGGAGGCGGTGATGTAGGGCAGGTTGATGGACGTCTCGGTGGACGAGGACAGCTCGATCTTGGCCTTCTCCGCGCCCTCGCGCAGCCGCTGGAGCGCCATCTTGTCCTGGCCGAGGTCGATGCCGTACGAGCCCTTGAAGCGTTTGACGAGGTGCTCGACGATCCGGTGGTCCCAGTCGTCGCCGCCCAGTTGGGTGTCGCCGTTGGTGGCCTTGACCTCGATGACGCCGTCGCCGATCTCCAGCAGCGAGACGTCGAACGTGCCGCCGCCCAGGTCGAAGACGAGGACGGTCTGCTCCTCGCCGCGGTCGAGTCCGTACGCGAGGGCCGCGGCCGTGGGTTCGTTGATGATCCGCAGGACCTTGAGGCCCGCGATCTCACCGGCCTCCTTGGTGGCCTGACGCTGGGTGTCGTCGAAGTAGGCGGGCACGGTGATCACCGCGTCGGTGACGTCCTCGCCGAGATACGCCTCGGCGTCCCGCTTCAGCTTCTGGAGCACGCGCGCGGACAGCTCCTGCGCGCGGTAGCGGGTGCCGTCGACCGTGCCGCTGTCGGGGAACCGCCAACTCGGGTCGCCCATATGCCGTTTGACGGAGCGCGCGGTGCGCTCGACGTTCGTCACGGCCTGCCGCTTGGCGACCTCACCCACCAGGACCTCGTTGTTCTTGGCGAAGGCCACCACCGAGGGGGTGGTGCGCGCGCCCTCGGCGTTGGCGACGACCGTGGGCTCACCCCCTTCCAGGACAGCCACCACCGAGTTGGTGGTACCGAGATCGATCCCGACCGCACGTGCCATGTCCGTCCCCTTCCGCCCGGGCCCTAACGCCTACCATCACAAAACTTGAGTGCCTTCCTGTCAATGGGGCGGGTACCCCGGACGGAACCGGACGACGCCCCCGGGCGACGGCTCCCGGACATGCCGATGCCGCGGCCCGAAGCAGTTCGGGCCGCGGCATCGGCGGCGGGGCCGCGCCCCTAGCGCAGTGCGCGCTTGTCCGCCTTCAGGCTCTGCGAGAGCCGGATGGTGATGAACTCGTTGTTGTCCGCCTTGCCCGGCGTACGGCCGGAGGAGAACGGGAAGTTGTTGTCGTTCAGGACGGCCAGCGTCCGGTCGTCGAGGAGAACCACGTCCTCGATCGTGGTGAACGGGAAGGTGAAGGTCTCGCCGAAGCCACCGAGGCCCTTCGGGTTCGCGATGTTCATCAGGTCGGCCACGAGGGTCTTGTCCATGGCCCCGTCGCCGTTGCGGTCGCGGGTGTCGGCGAGGTAGATCCGCTTGAACTTGGCGTCGGCGCCCTGGCCGCCGTCACGCTCGATGACGAGGAAGCGATTCTTGTCGACGGCGATTGCGTCACCGATGGCGTTGGCGGGCGACTCCGGACGGTAGATGAAACGCTTCCCCGTGTAGTCCCGGGTCTTCAGGTCGAACTCGCTGAAGCGCAGGTCGCCGGGGGTGTCACCGTTGACCGTGCCTTCGAGGAGCGGGTACAGGTGACGGCCGTCGACCGAGCGGACCATGCCCTCGAAGCCCTTGCTGCCACCGATGGTGGGCTGGGCGCCGTTCAGATACGGGTTCTCCGGCGCCCGCACTCCGTCGAGCGGGATCGGGGCTTCGAGAAGCTTGCCCTTCGACGAGAAGTGCAGCAGGAACGGGCCGAACTCGTCGCCCAGCCAGTACGAGCCGTCGTACGCCCGCACGATCGACTCGACGTCGAAGTCGGCGCCGGTCAGCACCCGGTTGGCCCGGGTGAGCGGGAACGGCACCTTGCGGTACGGGTCGCTGAGGTCGAAGCCGCCCCGGACCTTGACCTTGCCGGTCTTCGTGTCCGGCGCGACGCGGTGCACGCGCAACAGGAAGTCGGCGCTGTTGGCCTTGCCGCCGTAACCGTTGTCGGACAGCACGTCGTAGCTGCCGTCGTGACGGTTGACGGCGCCGCTGAAGCCCTGGACGGGCTGGTCGGCGAACGGGCCGGTGATGCCGTTGAACGGGCCCGCTCCGATGGCCGAGCCGGACGGCTCGCTGTTCGGGACGAACGTCTCGGCCGGAAGCGAGGCGAAGCCGGTCAACTTGGCCTGGCCGAAGGCCGTGGTGGCCCGACCGTGGTCCTTGGAGTCGCGGTCGGCCACGGCGGGCGACGCGAGTCCGACGGTCAGCGCGACAGCGCCGGCCGTGATCGAAAGTCTCTTCATGGCCCGCACATTAGGGAGCCCGGGTGACCGGCGGCCGAACACAGGACGACGCGGACCACGGGGATGCGGACCACGGGGATGTCGGGCGGCATCGCCCTTCGAGGCCGTCGTGGTCGAGGTCGAGCTCCCGGTCGGTTCCTGGTCGGACCGCCGGATCCTGGTCCGGCCGCTGGGCAAGCTCTGTCAGTGAAGCAGCTTGCCCAGCAGCCTCTCCGAGGTGCCTCGGATGACCGACCAGCAGGAAATCGCCGGTCAGGCGAGCTTGGCCGACAGCGTGATCGTCGTGCCGGTCAGCGCCTGGCTGACGGGGCAGTTCTTCTTGGCGTCCTCGGCGGCCGCGACGAACGCGTCCTCCGCGATGCCCGGCACGGTGCCCTCCACCGTGAGGTGGATGCCCGTGATGCCCTCGCCCGGCTGGAAGGTGACGTCGGCGGAGGTGGTGAGCTTGGTGGCCGGCGTGCCGGCCCCGGCCAGGGCGTGCGAGAACGCCATGGAGAAGCAGCTGGAGTGCGCGGCGGCGATCAGCTCTTCGGGGCTGGTCTTGCCGTTCGCGTCCTGGGAGCGCGACGCCCAAGTCACGGGCTGCTGCGCGATGGCGCCGGAGGAGTCGAAGCTGACGACTCCGTTGCCCTCGAGCAGGTTGCCTTCCCAGACAGTGTGTGCGGAGCGCGTGGTTGCCACGATGAATCCCTTTCGATCAGGTCCCGGTTTTGGGGTCCGTAGCACTATCCGATCACACTCGGGCTCAGCGCACGCGAAAGACGGGCCCACGTGCGGTGAACGGCAGGGACGAACCCTGCGGGATCAGGTAGGCGTGCTCGCGCCGGACGCGCAGGACGTCGCACCACCCGTCCGTGATGACCAGGATCGGGGCGCCCGGCGGGAAGTCCTCGGCTCGGTGCAACAGGTCGATGCCGGGCTGGAGGATGGTGCCGCCGCGACCGTGGACGCGTACCCGGCCCGCGATCTCCGTGACGGGGAGGAAGCCCGCGTCGTGCGGGGCCGCGTCGCAGAAGACGACCCTGGCGGCCGGTACGTCACGGGCCTCGGCGTACGAGGCGATGGCGCCCAGTGCCTTGCCGAGGAGGGTGCGGTCCATGGAGCCGGAGGTGTCGAGTACGACCCCGAAGGTGCAGCGGGCGATCTCCTCGGGCGGGAAGTAGCGTCCGGCGCGCGGGATGTCGGGGGTGGCCGCCTGGCGGCGGGCCGGGCGCGCGTACGTCCGTACCGGCTCGGGGCGGGGCACGAACTCGTCGAACCAGCGGGCGAGTTGGGCGTCCCAGGGCAGCGGCGGGTGGCTGAGCGCGCGGATCTCCTCCACCAGTCCGCCGGGCAGGTAGCCGCGGCTCTGCTGCTGGTGCAGGTCCAGGCCGCCTGCGAGGCCGCGGCGGTAGAACTCGTCGAGGTCCACGTAGTCGCGCGGCGAGCCGAGCGGACCGCCGAGAATGTCGCCGACGCCCTTGCCGCGCAGGGTGGCGAGCCGTCGCATGCGGCGCAGGTCGGTGGCGAGCCGGTCGTAGACCTCCTCGGCGGAGAGGTCCTTCAACTCCTGGTCGTACAGCAGCCCTTCGGGCATCGTGCCGACCTGCATCTCGACCAGCCAGGCGTTGATGACGTAGTCGCAGGCGACGTTGAAGAGGTACGGGTCGCGGGCGCCGCAGCGGTCGCCGTGGCGCAGCGCGGCGTGCAGCATCTCGTGCGCGAGGACGAACCGCCATTCCTCGTCGTCGAGTTGGCGCAGCGGGTTGATGTAGATCTCGGCCGCTCCCGCGTCGACCGCGGCCACGGAGATGCCGTGCGCGCGGGCGAGTTCGGCGTCCGCGACGATCGTGATGCCCGCCGCGATGCCGCCGAGGAGGGGGTAGGAGGAGACGAACCAGTTCAGCGCCCGCTCCCAGGGCTGCCGCGGAGTGAGCCCGCCACGCATCGACTCGCGACGGCCGCCCGCCATGTCCATCGCGGTGGCCACCGTGCGGGTCAGCGCGTGGGCGAAGGCGAGCTGCCAGTCCGGCGGCCGGCCGCCGAGCCAGCTGTCCCAGGGCACCAGCAGCTGGTCGGGTTCGGGGCCCGCCGTGCCGCAGCGCTCGTACACGGCCGGGATGCCGTCGCGGCGCCAGCGTGCGGCGAGTTGCTCCTCGTCGCCGTCGGGGTACGACATCGGCAGGTCCGCGGGGGTCCGGCCGATCGGGAAGCCCAGCAGGAAGCGGTTGACGACGACGCAGCGGGCGGCCACGTCGAACCGGTCGGGCTGGGCGCGCAGGCCGGTCGCCGCCGTGACATGGCCGAAGCCGAGATGCAGGGCGCCGTGCGCAACCGCCCAGGCCCACTCGACGGGGTCGGCCCGGCGCTCGGGGTGGACGTGCAGCACGCCGTCCGAGTCGACGCGCACGAGCCCGTCGTCCGGCGCCTCCTCGCAGTCCTCCTGACGACAGGTGCTGAACCCGATGGCGGCCAGCGCACGGTTGGCGCGCACGAGCCGCATCCCCTCGGCGAACGCCTCCGCGGCCAGGTCCTTCTTCTTGGGCTGCTCCTGATTGCGCGTACGGCTCATCGATGGGCCGCCTGCCGTCGGGCGGACGGGGCAGGCGCCGAGATGCGGCGACGGGGCGCGGGCCGCGGCGACTGGCCGGACGAACGCGCTGCCTGCGTCACCGCCGGGCCGGACCCGGCGACCGACTTCCCGCCCGGCGCCGGCGCGCGCCCGGTCCCAGTCCCGCTCGGCACGCTCCCCGTCCCGCGCAGAGCACTCACCACCCCGCGCGGCTCGCCCGCCGTCGTCCCGCTCGACGCGCCCGCTGTCCCGCTCTGCGCGCTCACCGGCGCGCCTCCACCAGCCGCGGCATGTCGCGGGCCGCCTCCACCAGGAACCAGGCGGGCAGTACGGGGTTGCCGTCCTCGTCCGAGGCGATGACGCTCTGGGCGACCTCGACGGAGATCTCGGCGAGCTGCACGAGCAGGGACTTCGCGCGGTGGGCGGTCTGGCGGCCGCTCGCCGAGGCGTGCTCCTTGCTGGCGGGGAGTTCCTTGACGAGGCGGCCCCGGAAGGACTCCGCGAGGTAGTACAGGAGGTCACGGTCCTCGAGGCGGTTCGGCCAGCGGGCCTCGCCCTTCATGATGGCCTCGATGCCGAACCGGCTGCGCACGATCTTCACGTAGCCGCAGAAGGCGACCGCGTGCGCGGGCGTCAGCGTGCCGTGGGCGATCACCTTCAGCGTGGGCTCGTCGAGCGTCGGGCCGAAGGAGTGCAGCGCGTCGGAGAGCATGTGCCAGGAGCGGGGCGTCGAGAAGGGCTCCTCGGTCTTCGGCGGCCTGGACCACAGGTGGTCGGGTCGGTCGATGAGATGGTCGAGCACCCACGGGTGGATGCCGTTCGCCCCGGCCCACACCAGCCAGTCCTTCGGGGACGCCTCCAGGTGCACATGCGCGAGCCGGTTGACCAGCGCCGACGCGATCGGGCGCGCTAGCGCGTTGTCCGTCGCGCGGTTGCCCGCGCCGATCACGATCGAGCCCGCCGGCAGCTCGTAGTTGCCGATGCGCCGCTCCAGGATCAGCGAGTAGAACGCCTTCTGGACGTCCGGCGTGGCCGCGTTCAGCTCGTCCAGGAACAGGCAGTACGGCTCGTCGCGGGCGATCGCCTCGGGCGGGCAGAAGACCGAACGGCCGTCGCGGATCTGCGGTACGCCGATCAGGTCCTCCGGCGCCAGCTGCGTACCCAGCAGGCTCACGCACTCAAGACCCAGCGACTCGGCGAACTCCCTCACCAGGGAGGACTTTCCGATGCCGGGAGCGCCCCAGATGAAGACCGGCCGCACGGTCGCGAGGCCGAGCAGCAGTTCCGGTATACGGGCGGGAGTGACGGTGACGGCTGCCTGCACGCAGTGGCTCCTGGTGGGTGTTCGAGCGGGGCGCGCCGGTGCGCGATGTCCGATGCGGACAGTGTGCGCGGCTCCTCCCCCGGACCGCAGCCCATTTACGGGGCCCTTGAGGAGCGCAGGGGTCTACGCGACCCGCCGCTCGGGCTCGGTCTCGACGGGAACCTGCGGGCCGTCGCACTCGCGCAGCCACCGCCGCAGCACGTGATGCACCTGCTCCGCGCCGACCAGTTCCTCCCCGTCCTCGACGGGCGCGGAGAACGTGAGCGGAGACATCAGGAAGGGCCGCCCCTGCGCTCCCCCGAGGCCGCCGTGCGAGCCGATCTGCTCCTCGAACGCGAGGACTTCGCCCTCCTGGGGGTCGTACCAGGAGTTGACCATGATGTCGGCGGTGTGCGGGAACGCGTGCGTGCGGCGTACGGCGTCGGCGGCGCCCGGGCCGAAGTCGGCGAGCGGGCCCGGGTTCTCGTCCAGTTCGTCCAGCGGGATCTCGGCGCCGTTCGCGCCGAGCACGAGGCCGCCGTGCTCCTCGCTGCGCACGAGGACGAAGCCGACGCCGGGGTGGTTGGCGAGCGTGGTCAGCAGGGCCGGGTGGCGGGCGTCGATCTCCTCGCGGCTCATCCGGTGCGGTACGTCCGGGAAGGACACGAGGCCGAGGTTGCCGGAGGCCAGCACGAGCGGCTCCGAGTGACGGCTGGACGGGCGGTACTCCTCGCGGCCCTCCTCGACGGGCCTGCGCAGCGCGGCCCGTACGGCGGCCCTGGCCTCGGCGCCGCTGTGGGTGCGGCGCGCCTTGCGGGGCACGGGCAGCCCGCAGCCGGCCCGGACCAGTTCGCCGAGGCCGAGTCCGTACCGGGTACGGAAGGTCTCGCCGGGGCTCTGGCCGTGGTCGGACAGCAGGACGATGCGGTACGCGCGCGGGGCGTGCTCGGCGACCTGCGCGATCAGGGCCAGTGAGCGGTCCAGGCGGGCCAGGACCTTCTCCGTGTCGCGGCTGCGCGGGCCCGAGTGGTGCGCCACCTCGTCGTACGCCACCAGGTCCGCGTAGATCGAGGAGCGTCCGGCGAGCATGTCCCCGATCACCGCCGTGACGACGACGTCCCGCTCGATGACGGTCGCGAAGGCCCGGATGAACGGGTAGAGGCCGCCGCGGCCGACCCGCGGGCGCCGCTTCTTGAGGCGGGCCCAGGTGGACTCGCCGATCTCGCGGCCGACCTCGGCGACGAAGGACATGGCGGTACGGACGGCGTTGGCGGGGTCGGAGAAGTACGCGAAGTAGCCGGCCCGCGAGCGGTTCTCCCGGCCCCTTCTGGCGGCCACGGAGAGCACCAGGGCGAGCTGGTCGGCGCCGCCGCTGAAGAGGTTTCCCCGGCTGGCGCCGTCCATGGTGAGCAGTCCGCCGTCGCCGGTGCGTGCGACGGCGCGGCGCTGGAGTTCGGCGGCGCTGGTGGGGCGGTTGCAGACCATGACCTCCCGGGTGTCCTTCTCGTACCAGCGGAAGGCGGGGATGTCGTGGTTGGAGCCGTGCAGGATGCCCAGCTGGCTGGCGCCGGTCTGGCTGGACCAGTCGGTGCGCCACGGGATGAGCCGGTGGGTGGTGCGGGCCCCCTCGCCGTCACCGAGCCAGGCTGCGACGGTCGGCATCAGACCGCGTCCGACCGCCTCCAGGAGTACGTCATGGCCGACGCCGTCGAGCTGGAGGAAGACCACGCCGGGGGTGGACGGGCCCGAGCCCGGCTCCAGCTCGGCCCGCCGCCGGTCGGAGAGCCGGTAGAGCCTGCGCCTGTACGCGTCGTCGTCCCGGACGGCGAGGGCACCGCCGGTGGCGGAGGCGACGGCCGACATCACCGCGGCGACCACCACGGCCGTCTCCGGGGCGGCCTCGCTCTCTCCCGACGGGATGATGCGCAGGGCGAGCCACAGGAGCGAGCCGTTGAGGAAGAAGACGAGCAGGCCGAGGACGAGGGCGGGGACGAGGAGCAGGGCCCGGACGAGGAGCGGCCACACGACGGAGGAGAGCACGCCGAACGCCCCGGCGCCGAGCGCGGCCGTGACGGCGATCTGCGTCGCGCTGTCCCCGTCGGCGGACTGGATTCTGAAGTCCGGCAGGATCCCGGCCAGCGCCAGCATGGTGACCGTGGACACGGCCCACACGGCAACGCTCCGCCAGAGCGCGCTCACCAGCCTCCGCCATCTCGCGCCGCTCACGCCACGCCCACCTCCACCCCGCTCTCAGACCTGCCCCAACCCTGTCACAAGCACGCAAGCCGTTTCGGCGGCGCACAAGGGCACGACGGTTGTCCGCCACGCGCACACAGGGTGACCGCGGGCCACCTCACGGAGTTGCCCCAGCCCGGCCCGGGCCCGGCAGCGCCGGAGGTGTCAGCGGCCGTCGTAGCCCGCCGTCGGCATCGACAGCCGGCGGTGGACATGGGCCTTCATCTGGGCGTCGTACGCGGGTTCCGCGTGGCCGACCGTCTCGACCCGTACTCCGCGGCGGGCACACTCGGCGGTGAACTCGTCGACGGAGGCGAGCGCCCGCTCCAGGACCCGGCGGCTGGGCGCCACGAACAGGTCGACGAGGCCCGCCTCGACGTCCTCCCAGAGCGCGCAGTGGTCCGGCCGCAGCCCCCGTACGAGCAGTTCGCGCGTGACGACATAGCCGCGCTCGGCCGCCCAGCGCGCGCACATGGCGTGCTGGCTGCGCGAGTCCACCAGGAAGGGATCCGCCTCCAGCTCCTCCAACGGCGTCAGACTCGCGATCGTCGTCACGCGAAGCATGCCGGAGGCACGGCGTGCGTCTCCCATGGCGTCCCCCCTCACCTCCGGGTTTCGTCGCCGACCCTACTCCTGCCCGTACGCTCGGGGGGAGTCGCGCGAAGGAGGCAAAGGAGTGCCGGTGGAGATCACTTGGTGGGGGCACGCCACCTGCACCGTCGAGGACTCGGGCGCGCGCGTGCTCACGGACCCGCTCTTCGCGCGCCGGCTCGCGCATCTGCGCAGGCGCCGGGGCGCGCCGCCCCCGCCGGAGGCCGCCGTGGCGGACGTGGCCCTGGTGTCCCATCTGCACGCCGATCATCTGCACGTCCCGTCGCTGGCGCGGCTCGCCCCGGGCACCCGGCTGCTGGTGCCGAAGGGCGCCCCGCGGGCCGTCCACGGGCTGCGCAGGCTCGGCCATCTACAGGTCACCGAGATGGCGAGCGGCGACCGGACGCGGGTCGGTGACCTGGTCGTACAGGCCGTTCCGGCGCGGCACGACGGGCGGCGGCTGCCGGTCGGGCCGCACCGCGCGCCCGCCCTCGGCTATGTGATCGAGGGCGAGGCACGGACGTACTTCGCCGGGGACACGGGCCTCTTCGAGTCGATGGCCAAGGAGGTCGGACCGGTCGACGTGGCGCTGCTGCCGGTCGGTGGATGGGGACCGTATCTGGGCGAGGGGCACCTGGACGCGGGGCGGGCGGCCGAGGCGCTGGCCCGTCTGCAGCCGGGGAGCGCGGTGCCGGTGCACTACGGCACGTACTGGCCGATCGGGATGGATGCCGTGCGCCCCCACGAATTCCACGCGCCCGGCGAGGAGTTCGTGCGCCTGGCCGCCGAGCGTGCGCCCGAGGTGGCGGTGCACCTTCTGGACCACGGACAGCGTGTGCGTCCGCGGGTCGCGGGGTACCGGTCATCCCCGAGGGACGCGCCGGCCGGCCGGGGCGACGACGAGCGGGAGGGCGAAGCCCGGTGAGGGATGTGCTCGCCGCCGCGGTCACGACCGTGCCGCCCGAGTCCACCCAGCAGGCGCTCGGCTATCCGTCGCTGTTCCTGCTGGTGCTGATCGGGGCGCTGGTGCCCGTCGTGCCGACGGGTGCGCTGGTGAGTTCGGCTGCGGTGGTCGCGTTTCACCAGACCGCGCCGTTCTCGATGGTGCTGGTCTTCGTGGTGGCGGCGTTCGCGGCGTTCCTCGGGGATGTCGCGCTGTACTGGCTCGGGCGCCGTGGCATGAGGTCGAAGAACGGGTCGCGGTGGCTGGCCGCGATACGGGATCGTGCGCCGGAGGATCGGCTGGCGCAGGCGCAGGAGAAGCTCGCTGAGCATGGTGTGGCTGTGCTGGTGTTGTCGCGGCTGGTGCCGGCGGGGCGTATTCCGGTGATGCTGGCCTGCTTGATGGCGAAGTGGCCGTTGCGGAGGTTTGCTCGGGGGGATGTGCCGGCGTGCCTTGCGTGGGCTGCGACGTATCAGCTCATCGGGGTGGCTGGGGGTTCCTTGTTCAAGGAGCCCTGGGAGGGGGTGGTTGCGGTGGTCGTACTGACCGTTGTGATCAGCGTGGCGCCGGGGCTGTGGCGGCGATTGCGTGGCGCTCCGCGGTAGGGGTCGTGGCGGGTGTGGGTGCGGGGGTCTTCTGCCGTGTGTTGTCTGCGGGTTGGGTGTGGCCGGTCGCGCAGTTCCCCGCGCCCCTAAAGACCTGCGAGTCACCGCGCGCCTGAAGGGCCCGCCGCTCCGCGCGAGCCCAAAAGACCTGCTGCTCACCGCCCGCCCACCAGGCCCACCGCCCTCCCCGCGCCCAAGACCTGCCTGCTCGCCCTGCCCCAGAAGACGGGACCTCAGTCGAGCACCTTTGAAGCGCCCACCGGCAGGTCCCACAGGTTTTCCCTCGCCAGGCCTGCCTTCTCCCATGCCGTACGCACCCGCGTCAGCGGTTCCAGGACCGGTTCTGCCGAGAGGACGAAGGTGGCCCAGTGCATGGGCGCCATGCGGTGGGCGCCCAGGTCCTGGGTGGCTCGGACCGCGTCCTCGGGGTCGCAGTGGACGTCGCTGAGCCACCAGCGGGGGTCGTACGCGCCGATGGGGAGGAGGGCGAGGTCGATACCGGGGTAGCGGGCGCCGATGCGGGAGAACCAGTGGCCGTATCCCGTGTCGCCGGCGAAGTACACGCGCCGGCCGTCGGACGCGGTCAGGACCCAGCCGCCCCACAGGGTGCGGCAGGTGTCGTGGAGGCTGCGCTTGGACCAGTGGTGGGCCGGTACGAAGTCGAAGCGGACCCCGTCCAGTTCGGCCGCCTCCCACCAGTCCAGCTCGGTGACGTGCGAGAAGCGGCGGCGCCTGAACCAGCGGCCGAGCCCGGCCGGGACGAACACCGGTGTGTCGCGCGGGAGTCGGCGCAGCGTCGGCGCGTCCAGGTGGTCGTAGTGGTTGTGGCTGATGACGACCGCGTCGATGCGCGGCAGTGCGCTCCAGGCCACGCCGACGGGCGTGATCCGGGCGGGAGTTCCGAGGATCTTGCGGGACCACACCGGGTCGGTGAGCACGGTGAGCCCACCGATGCGGACCACCCAACTGGCGTGCCCCGCCCAGGAGACGGCGACCGTGCGCGCGTCCACCCGGGGCAACGGGCCCGGTTCGTACGGAAGTCGGGGAATGTCGGCGAGCCCCTCGGGACCCGGCCGCAGCGCGCCCTCGCGGGCGAACCGGGCGAAGCCGCTCAAGCCCGGCAGCGGAGCGGTCAGCCGGTCCGCGAACGAGCGGGGCCAGACGCGGCGTTCGCCGAGCGGCCGGGGCTCGGCGAGAGGCCGGGGCCCGGCGGGCGGAGTTCCGACGGCGGGTACGAACGCAGGTGAGGACAGAGAGGAGGCCAGAGGGGAGGTCGACGCCGGGTCTTCGGCGTCCGTGGTCGTGGTGGTCGTGGTCGACTCGGACTGCTGCGTCATCGAGGGGACTCCCGTCGCCGAGCGTCATCGTCATCGCGGAGCTCGGCGAGTGCCGAGCCCAGCAGACTCAACGCGCGTTCCACATGCGGCAATTCCAGAGGTTCCGGTGACGAGAGAGACGCCATCCGCTCCTCGTGGGTTGTGCCGAGGAACGGGCCGGTGGCCAGGCGTACGCGCAGCGCGCCGAGGTCGTCGCCGAAGCGGTGGCCGCCGGGCACGGGCATGCCGAGGCGGTCGGTGAGGAAGTCCTCCAGTTCCTGGGCGTCGCCGACACCGCGCTCGGTGAGCGCGGAGCGCAGCGGGCCGAGGTCCGCGTACACATGGCGGCCCGCCCGCGGGGGCCGGGCGAGGGCGCCCGCGGCCACGAGGGCCTGGTGCGCGGCGGTGGCCACGCGCGCGTGCAGACGTACCGACGCGGCGAGGCGGTGGGTGATGTCGTCGGGTTCGGCGAGCGCGTACGCGGCGGCCGCGGCGACCGGGGCCGCGATCCGGGCGTCGAGCGCGGTCAGTACGTCGAGGACGCGGTCGCGCAGCCGGACGCCGGTGTCGTTGGCGGGGAAGCGGGCGATCGCGGCGGGCCAGCCGGGCGGCAGGAAGGGGCCGGCGAGGTCGGTCAGGACCGTGACATGCTCCGGCAGCATCTCGGCGGGGCTCAGGAACACGGTGTCGTGCGGTTCGTGCAGGGTGTCGCGCCAGGTCTCGTCGCTGACCACGTGCAGCCCCTCGCCCACGGCCGCCTCGATGGCCTCGTGGACCACCTCGGGCGGCGCGACGGTGGCGGTGGGGTCGTCGGCGACGGACAGGACGAGCAGCCGCGGGTCGCCGCCCTCGGCGCGTACTCGGCGCACGGTCTCCAGGAGGGCGTACGGGTCCGGGATGCCGCCGCACTCGGCGGGTGTCCCCACGTGGAAGACGGATCTGCCCAACAGGCGTGCCTGCGGTGCCCACCAGGCCGCGCAGGGGCGCGGCACGAGGACGTCGCCGCCGAGCGCGGCGGTCAGCGCGAGGAGGAGTGCGGGGGCGCCGGGCGCCGCGGCCGTCCGGTGGCGGTCGGCGGACAGGCCGCGCCGGGCCCAGTAGGCGAGGGCGGCGTCCAGGAGCGCGGGTCCCCCGCCGGTCGGTTCGGTGTGCGCGCCCGTCGCGGCGGCTGCGAGTCCGGGCGGCACCGGCAGGTCCTGGCCGGGGAGCGGTGGGCCGTAACGGACGGGGCCGTGGCCTTCCGGATCGGTCCGCCGCATACGTGCCTCCGCGCAGTGATCCGTGGACCGGCCGCGTTCCGTGGACCGGGCCTCCGTGGATCGCGGATCCGTGGACGCCGGTCCGTGGTCCGTCGTGGTTCCCACGGTGCCTGTCGTGCCCCTGTGCTTCGAGTACCCAAGGCTCTGCGTACCCAGTGGATCGCGTGGCCAACTCAGCCGTTCGAGGACGACTCCCGGCGGCGCAGTCTGTGGACGGCGGCGCCTGCCGCGCCCGCGATGAGGACACCACCCGTGACCAGGGCGGGAGTGGAGTCGGTGAAGGCGCCGCCCTCGCCCGCGTGCACCCCGTGCTGGACCGCGGCTCCTTCGTCACGAGCACCGCCGTCGCGCGATCCGCCGTCACGGGGCACCTCGTCACGAGAGCCCTCGTCACGGGAACCCTCGTCACGGGAACCCTCGTGGGAGTCCTTGCGGGAGGAGTCCTCGCCGGAGGAGTCCTCGCCGGAGGAGCCCTCACGGGACGCCGAGAAGGACGCGCTCCACTGCTTTCCCTGGCCACCGGGCGCGGCCGGGCAGGTGCCGTCGACACTCCAGTCGGAGTCCTTGCCGGCCGCGTCGGGCCCGCCCTCCTCGAAGTTCCCGGCGGGCGCGATACGAGCGGTGCCGCTGTAGGCCGGACCGCCCTCGGCGTCCTCCCCACCGCCGTCCTTGTTCAGCTGGACGGTGCCGTGCTCGAAGGCCTGCGAGGTGGCGTCGATGGTCTCGGGTGCGGGACCGCCCGTCGGTTCGCAGGCCACGGAGACGGTGACCGTGCCGCCCGGGGCCACGGTGCGGGGGCTGACTTCCGCCCCCGGGTTCTCGGCGGCCGCCACGGTGGTGCCCAGGGCGACGGCGGTGAGGGCGGTGGCGGACAGGGCGCGGACGGTACGGCGCATGCGCATGGGCTCGGGCTCCTTCGGCCGGCGGCTGGGGACCCCCACGCCCGTGGACGGCGGCGGAGGCGGGGCACGACCGACATGCCCCGCAGCCCATCAGAGCCCGGCCGCCGCCCGGGCGCGCGCGGCCGGACACCATTCGTGCCACGCGGACGCCCGAGCGGGTGACACCGACGGACGCCGTACCGGTTCGGTTCGGCTTCAGTTCGACAGGGAGACCAGCTCCTGCTCCAGGCCGCGGCCGCGAGAGTCCACGAGCGCCGAGGCGACCTCGGAGAGTTTGCGGTTGGTTCCCTGCGAGATGCGGCGCAGGACCTTGAAGGCCGCGTCCGCGTCGCAGGCCAGCACATGCATGACGATGCCGCACGCCTGGTCGACGACGGGGCGGGTGCGCAGCGCGGCGCCGAGCTGGTCGAGCTCGGTGAGCGCGGCGCGGTAGGAGCGGTCACGGACCAGACAGGTCGCGGCGAGATCACCGAGCGCGCGGGCGGGTCCGTGCGGGACGTCCTCCAGGCCGCCCGCGCGGAAGCTGTAGAGGCTGAGGGTGACCGTCAGGCCCGCCCGGCGGAAGGGAAGGGTGACGCTGGAGCGCACTCCCGAGTCGAGCGCCATCGCCCGGTACTGCGGCCAGCGCTCCTCGCGCAGCAGATCGCCCGACTCGACGGGCTCACCGCGCTCCAGCGCGGCCGGGATCGGGCCCTCGCCGGAGCGGAGCTGCATCGAGACGAGCGCGGCGAGGTCCGGATGCGTCACCGCGGCCGGCCGCTCCGTGCCGCCGTCGGAGACCGTGGTGCCCGCGCCGCAGCAGTCGGTGGTGCAGCGGACGGCCTGCTCGGCGAGTTCCGACAGCCGACGACCCGGAAGTGCAGATTCCGGGGATGCCGTCCGCCGGGGGCCGAGATGTTCCGTATCCGGCATACTTCGTACCTCCTCTTTCCTGCGCCTTCCCGGTCACCTGCGGAGAAAACGAGTTCGCGGGGTTCCATCACGGCCTCCCCGGATGTGCTCGTGAGGAGCTACGTTCGTCGCATGGCGCAGACGGAGGAGTTCGGTGAGGAACTTGCGGATTTCGTCCGCCGTGTCGCGGAGCTGAAGGCGGCACGATCCGTGCCCCACGACGATCTGCCCACCGTGCTGGACACGGCGATCTTCGAACTCGACCATGTGGTCGGCCAGTTGTGGCCCTGGTACGAGCGGCTGACGGCCACCGGCGCCGCGAACACGTCCTCCGCCGACCGTCAGGAACAGCAGCTGCTCAAGGGGATCTTCCAACGGCTGCCGCTGCCCGTCGCGCTGATCGACCGTGAGACGGTGGTCCGCAGGCTCAACTTCGCGGGAACCAACTTCACTGGTGTCAGGGCGGGTTACGCGACGGGCCGCCCGCTCTCCGGCTTCCTCGCGCACCCGGACCGGGCCGCGTTCCGCTCACAGACGGCGGCGGTGGCGCGCGGCGACGGCGACCGCAGCCTCACGGTCCACCTCCAGCAGCGACCCACCGTTCCCGTACGCGCGACACTCACCGCGCTGCGCCCGAGCGGCGAGCCGCGTACCGCCGTACTCGTGGTGCTCCAGTCCGCCGGAGCGCGGGCGCCGTCGGCCAAGGGCGGGCCGGGCCCCGTGCCGGACCTCGGCGAGACGACACGGCACGCGGCGCTCATGGACCTGCTGGACATGATGACCACGGCGCTGCTGAGCGAGCCCGCCGGCACCCGGGCCGCCGTGCTGGAGCGGGCGGCCCGGGTGTTGCACGGGCGGTTCGCGGACTGGGTGGTGGCCGACGAGGGGGCCGCACGGCTGTGCCGTACGACCGTCCTCGGACCCGCGGACCAGCGGGACGTACGAGCCGAGGACCTGGAGGCGCAGGACCCTGCCGCGTGCCCCCTCGTCGTCGAGGCGGCACGCGGCGGCTCCACGGCCCTCCAGGTACGCCCGGAGGACCCGGACGCCTTCGGCCGCGACGCCTCCGACGCCCCCGTCCTGGTCCGCGCGAACGTCACGTCCCTCCTCTGCGTCCCCCTCACCCTCGACGGCGCGGTCCAGGGCGTCCTCACCCTCTTCCGCACCGGCCCCCGCCTGGCCTTCTCCATGGCAGAGGCCCAGACGATGGACATGATGTCCCGTCACATAGCCCTGGCCATGGCCAACTTGGACCGAAGGTAACGGACCCCGCAGGGGCGCCCCGACAGGGGCGCGGGGAACTGCGCGCCCAGCCACAACAAACCCGCAGCCGACAACAGACCCGCAGCCATCCACGACCCGCAGTACTCCGCCAAACCGCCGGAGGCCTACGCAACGTCTTGCAGAACCTGCTCCCGCAACCTGCTGCAACACCGGCTGATCAGCCGAGAAACGTGCATCTGCGAGATCCCGAGCTGCTCGGCGATCCGACTCTGCGTCATGTCCCCGAAGAACCGCATGTACAGGATGGCCCGTTCGCGCTCGGGCAGTGCCTCCAACCGCGGCTTGACCGCCTCACGGTCGATGACGACGTCGAGCGCCGGATCGGCCGAGCCGAGCGCGTCGCTGAGGGAGTATCCGTCCTCGCTGCCCGGGAGTTCGGCGTCGAGCGACAGCGCCGTGAAGCTCTCCAGGGCCTCCAGACCGGCGCGTACGTCCTCTTCGCTCATCTGCGCGTGCTCGGCGATCTCGGCGACCGTGGGCTGCCGGCCCGGGATGGTCTGGGAGAGGTCCTGGCGGGCGAAGCGGACACGGTTGCGCAGGTCCTGGACCCGACGAGGCACGTGCAGGGTCCACATGTGGTCACGGAAGTGACGCTTGATCTCACCTGTGATGGTGGGTACGGCATAGCTCTCGAAAGCGTTGCCGAGTTCCGGGTCGTAGCGGTCGACGGCCTTGACCAGGCCCATGGCAGCGACCTGCCGCAGATCGTCGTAGTTCTCACCACGGTTCCGGAAACGGCCTGCCAGGCGGTCGGCCATGGGGAGCCAGGCCTCGATGATCTGCTCCCGGAGAGTGTCGCGCAGCTGCCCCGGAGGCAACGAAGCGAGCCTGCGGAAGTCCTCCGCGGTGTCCGGGGCGTCGTCGTGGGGGTGCTTGGCGCTCGCGTGAGTTCGCATGGTGCGTGCAACTCCCTTGAGTGGTGCCTTGGTTGGACGGTCAAACGTGGGAGCGCACCCGGAGCCGGACGGGCACACCCGTGGCGGGGGGATACACCGCTCCCACGGACGTGCCTCCTGTCCGAAGCACTGAGTTTTCGCCTGCCCCTCGCCCTGCCCGGCAAACTTGACTTGCCCGGACGAACACGCGCCGTTGTCCCGGACCCCGGGCACGTGGTTCCGACGCCCGGGCACGTGGTTCCGGCGCCGGGGCCAAGACCGTCCGGTCGGCGGCTGAGCGGCTCGGTCGTCAGTCGCTCAGCGCGGCGCCGTCGGTCGCGCCGAGCTGCTGGGCCGGCGGAGCCGGACGCAGCCGGTCCTCGTCCGGGAGCAGCCATTCCTCGTAGCGGCCGAGTGCCAGGACGACGCCGAGCATCAGGACCGGAATGATCACAGCGAGCACCGCCATGGTCCTGTCCTTCCCCAAGGGGATCACAGTGGAGGGCGGAGACCGGGTCTCCCGGTCCCGGGCGGGCAAACCTCCTGCGCACAAGCCGGTGCCCGCGCCACTGCAAACCCCGGTGCAAACCCTCCGTGTCGATGCCCGGGAGACGGGTACGCGAGGGTCCACCCCCGAACAGCTGGAGGGACACATGGAGCGAGGCAGCAACCGCCTCAGCGTCCACCGGGACGAGGAGATGAAGCACGAACTGCAGGGCCTGCTGAGGTCCGGCCGTCCGACCCGGGTGGAGGAGTGGCACGATCCGGAGCCGATCGCCGACGACGACCCACCGGTCGCCGGCGGCCCGGTGACACCGGGTTCTGACCGGGGCTCGGTGGCCGCCGTCCGCCTCGATCTGGCACGCCACCTGGGCCGTACGTCGTTCCCCGCGGGTCCCCGTGCGCTGATCGGCGTCCTGCGGGACCGCTACGCGCCGGACGCGCTCGTCGAAGCAGTGGAGCGGCTGCCCGGCGGCGCGCGCTACGCCAACGCGCAGGAACTGGCCGACGCCGTCGTGCGCTCCGCGGAGAGCGGGGCCGAGGCGTCCGAAGAGCCGCCGCCGGACGCATAACCGGCCGTCTCAGGGGTACTGCGGGCGACGTGACACCGACGTAGCCGTACCCCTTCGCCGGGGAACGGAGGAAAGGCCCACAGCCATGGCTGTTTTCGTGAGGGAAGTCATGACGCCAGGCGTCGTCTCGGTCCGCCCGGACGCCTCGCTCGTCGAAGCCGCTCAGCTCATGCGGGCCCAGGACATCGGCGATGTCCTGGTGGCGGACGACCAAGCTCTCATCGGCGTCCTGACCGACCGCGACATCGCGGTGCGCGCGGTCGCGAACGGTGCCGACCCGCTGACGGTGAGCGCCCGGTCGGTGTGCACGCCCGATCCGGTCGTGGTCGGCCCCGACGACGGGGTGGTGGCGGCGGTCGCACTGATGCGCGACCACGTCGTGCGGCGGCTCCCGGTCGTCGAGGACGGACGGGCGGTCGGCATGGTCAGCCTGGGCGACCTGGCCATCTCCGAGAACCCGGAGTCGGCTCTCGCGGAGATCAGCCGGGCCTCCCCGGACGACGGCCGGGGGAGGGCCCGCGCGTGACTCGAAGAGACCTCGCGGCCGGAGACGAGAGCACAGCCCCCGTGACATGTCGCGCGGCCGGAAAGGACGTGGAGGACCCATGCGCATCGCGTTTCTGATGGCGCCGGAGGGCGTCGAGCAGATCGAACTCACCGACCCCTGGCACGCCGTCCACGACGCGGGCGGCGAACCCGTGCTGCTGTCGACGAAGCCGGGGCAGATCCAGGCGTTCAACCACCTCGACAAGGCGGACGTGTTCCCCGTGCAGGAGGTCGTGGGCGACTCCTCGGCCGACTCCTTCGCCGGTCTGGTACTGCCGGGCGGCGTGGCCAATCCGGACGCGCTGCGCATGGACGAACAGGCGGTGTCGTTCGTCCGGGACTTCTTCGAGCAGGGCCGTCCGGTCGCCGCGATCTGTCACGCCCCGTGGACGCTCATCGAGGCCGACGTGGTCCGCGGCCGCACCCTCACCTCGTGGCCGAGCCTGCGTACGGACATCCGCAACGCGGGCGGCACCTGGGTCGACGAACAGGTGGTCGTCTGCGAGGCCGGACCCGCGACACTCGTCACCAGCCGCAAACCGGACGACCTCAAGGCCTTCACCGAGGCGTTCCTGCCGGAGTTTGCCAAGCACCGCTGACCACGGCCCGTAGAGCAGGTCCGACGCCCATGGACCAGGGCCACGCCCGTCCAGCAGGGCCGACGCCCGCCCGGCCAGGCCTACGCCGATTCAGCAGAGCCCGCCGCGCGCCTCACCGGCTCGCGTCCGGATGCCTGTCCCGCGCCCCCGCCCGCGTCCGGCCCAGGGCGACCGGGCGGCGCGGGTTCCGGCGCAGATACTCGCCCTCCAGTTCCGCCATCCGGACGTTGTGCGTGCGCAGCGCGTCGTTCGAACCGTGCAGCAACGTGTCGTGGCGGGTGCGATGGATCGTCTCCAGCTCTTTCATCAGCTGCTGATCGTCCAGGCTGCCCGGGTCGACTCCGGTCATGGCGCTACCCCGATCGTCGTGTCTCCCTCCACCTTACGAACACCGGGGCACACTCGCGCCCCCTTGGGGGCGCGGGGCTGTGACATATGCGGCTCCGCCGCGTGGGCGCGCTCAACCCCGACGGACCCGCACCCGACAAACGAGCCGCAGTCGGCCCAGCCCAGCCGCGGGCTACCGAACCCGCTCGACCCGCCGCTCATCCCAGACCGGCTCCGCCGACTCCCGCACACGCCCATCACTGCCGAACACCAGATACCGATCGAACGAATGAGCGAACCAGCGGTCATGAGTGACCGCGAGAACCGTGCCCTGGAAAGCCTCCAGCCCCTCCTGAAGCGCCTCGGCCGACTCCAGGTCGAGGTTGTCCGTGGGCTCGTCCAGAAGCAGCGCCGTGCAGCCCTCCAGTTCCAGGAGGAGGATCTGGAAGCGGGCCTGCTGCCCGCCGGAGAGCCGGTCGAAGCGCTGCTCGGCCTGGGCGGTCAGCTCGTAGCGTCGCAGCCGGGACGCGGCGGCCCCGCGGTCCTGGGAGTGCTCGGACCACAGGATGTCGAGCAGCGTGCGCCCCTCCAGCTCGGGATGGGCGTGGGTCTGCGCGAAGTGGCCGGGCACGACACGCGCCCCGAGCTTCCACTCCCCCGTGTGCGTGACGTCGCCGCCCGCGAGGAGCCGCAGGAAGTGCGACTTGCCGGAGCCGTTCGAGCCGAGCACGGCGACCCGCTCGCCGTAGAAGACCTCCAGGTCGAAGGGTTTCATCAGCCCGGTGAGTTCGAGCCCCTTGCAGGTCACCGCCCGTACGCCGGTGCGTCCGCCGTGCAGCCGCATGGTGATGTCCTGCTCGCGCGGCGGCTCGGGCGGCGGTCCCGCCTCCTCGAACTTACGGAGCCTGGTCTGCGCGGCCTGGTAGCGGGAGGCCAGCTCATGGCTGATGGAGGCCGCCTGCCGCAGGTTGAGCACCAGCTTCTTCAGCTGGGCGTGCTTCTCGTCCCAGCGCCGCCGCAGCTCCTCGAAGCGCGCGAACCGCTCCCGGCGTGCCTCGTGGTACGTGTCGAAGCCGCCGCCGTGCACCCAGGCGTCGGCGCCGGCGGGTCCGGGCTCGACGCTCACGATCTTCTCGGCGGAGCGGGCGAGCAGCTCCCGGTCGTGGGAGACGAACAGGACGGTCTTGCGGGTCTCCCGCAGCCGCTCCTCCAGCCAGCGCTTGCCGGGCACGTCGAGGTAGTTGTCCGGCTCGTCGAGCAGCAGCACCTCGTCGGTGCCGCGCAGCAGGGCCTCCAGGACGAGACGCTTCTGCTCACCGCCGGAGAGCGTGCGCACCTCGCGGAACTGCGCCTTGTCGTACGGGATTCCGAGCGCGGCCGTGGTGCACATGTCCCAGAGGGTCTCGGCCTCGTACCCCTGGACCTCCGCCCAGTCGGAGAGCGCCTGCGCGTAACTCATCTGGGCGGCCTCGTCGTCGACGGTCATGATGAGGTGCTCGGCGCGGTCGACGGCCTCGGCGGCCTCCCGGATCCGCGGCTGGGCGACCGACACGAGCAGGTCCCGTACGGTCGACTCGTCCCGTACGGATCCCACGAACTGGCGCATCACCCCGAGCCCGCCGCTCACCGTGACGGTGCCGCCGTGCGGCTTCAGCTCGCCGGAGATCAGCCGCAGCAGTGTCGTCTTCCCGGCTCCGTTGGGCCCGACCAGCGCGACCACGGCCCCTTCGCCCACCCGGAAGGACACATCGCCGAGCAGCGCCCTCCCGTCGGGAAGGTAGTACTCCAGGTGCGCGGCTTCCAGATGTCCCATGATTGGGCATTGTCCGGGGTGGGCGGGGCGCGCGGCAAACGGGTTACCCGGCCGGCGGACCGTTCGCGACAGACCACCGCGGCGGACGGAGGACTGACAGGTCACACAACCCGTTCTCGTCGGACAGACATGCGCGGCGGAGCCCTGTCTGGGTACACGATGGTGCATGACCGCAGATCTGGACCTCACCGTCACCGGACCCGGCCACGCCCTGCGCGACCGGCTGCTGGCCCTCGACTGCCGCCTCTTCGAGGCGGTGGCCGCCCGGCACTGGCCGGGCGCCGACCCGCTGCTGCCGAAACTGAGCCGCAGCGCGAACCACGGCCTGCTGTGGTTCGGCACGGCGGCGGCGCTCGCGGCGACACGTTCGCCGCGGGCCCGCCGCGCGGCCGTCCGCGGTGTCGCCTCGCTGGCCCTGGCCTCGGCCACCATCAACACCCTCGGCAAGCGCTCGGTGCGCCGCCCGCGCCCCCTGCTGGACGCGGTGCCGATGGTCCGGCAGCTGAAGCGCCAGCCGATCACCACCTCGTTCCCGTCGGGGCACTCCGCGTCGGCGGCGGCCTTCGCGACGGGTGTCGCCCTTGAGTCCCGTCCCCTGGGCGCGGTGGTGGCCCCGGTGGCCGCCGCGGTGGCCCTCTCCCGTATCTACACGGGCGCCCACTTCCCGAGCGACGTGCTCGTCGGGGCGGCGTTCGGCGCGGGCGCCGCCTTCGCCGTACGCGGCCTGGTGCCGACTCGTGACCAGCTTCCGCCGCCCGGCCGTCCGCGCGCGGACGCGCCGGCGCTGCCGGACGGGGAGGGCCTGGTGATGGTGGTCAACAAGGCGGCGGGCAGCTCGGACCGCGTCCGCGCCCTCGGTGACGCCCTGCCGCGCGCCGAGCTCGTGGAGTGCGAACCGGCCGATCTGCGGGCCGAGTTGGAGAAGGCGGCGGCCCGCGCCGAGGTGCTGGGCGTCTGTGGCGGCGACGGCACCGTGAACGCTGCCGCCACAGTGGCCCTGCGCCACCGCCTCCCGCTCGCCGTGCTGCCCGGCGGCACGCTCAACCACTTCGCGCAGGACCTGGGCGTGGAGGACGTACGCGATCTGAGCCAGGCCCTGCGGGAAGGCGATGCCGTACGGGTCGACGTGGGACTGTTCTCCGCCGACGGCACGGAGGGCTACTTCCTCAACACGTGCAGCCTCGGCGTCTATCCGGAGCTGGTGCGCGAGCGGGACCGCTGGTCGAAGCGGATCGGCGGCTGGCCGGCCGGAGTGGTCGCGACCCTGCGCGTGCTGCGCGCCGACCGGCACCCTCTCAAGGCCGAACTCGGCGGCAAGGAGCACCCGTTGTGGCTCCTCTTCGCCGGAAACGGCACGTACCACCGGATGGGACCGCTGCCCGCCCGCCGCTACGACCTCGCGGACGGCCGCCTGGACGTACGGGTCGTGCACGGGGGCCGCTTCCCCGCCGTACGCCTCCTCGCCGCGGCCGTCGCCGGGCCGCTCACCCGCTCCCCCGCGCACGCGGCGGTCCGCGTCGGCGCGCTCCGCGTGGAGGGCGTCGAGCCCGGCACCCTGCTGGCCTACGACGGTGAAGTCACCACCGTGGAGGGCGAGGTGACGCTCCGGAAGCTCCCCGAGGCACTGACCGTGTACCGCCCGCTCCAGCAGCGACGCTGACCACGCGCCACCCAGTCCACACCCAGCCCACCCCATGTCCGCATTGCAAGACGCAGGTCTCATCATTCGACATGGCGGCGTACGGTGACTCGTATCGCTCGCGGAGCAGCTCCGCAGGCCCGGCCCGGTACAAGGGTTACGAGGGAATGGGGACGCCATGTCGAAGGAGACCGCCGTCTACACGCACGGCCACCACGAGTCCGTGCTGCGCTCGCACACCTGGCGCACCGCCGTGAACTCGGCGGCCTACCTCCTCCCCTCGCTGAAACCGCACATGAAGATCCTGGACATCGGCTGCGGGCCCGGGACCATCACCGCCGACCTGGCGGAACTGGTCCCGGACGGGCACGTCACCGCCGTCGACCACGCGCCGGGCATCCTGGACCAGGCCCGGGCCACAGCGGCCGAACGGGGCCTGGACAACGTCGAGTTCGAGGTCGCGGACGTCCACGCGCTGGAGTATCCGGACGACACCTTCTGCGTCGTCCACGCGCACCAGGTGCTGCAGCACGTGGGCGACCCGGTGCAGGCGCTGCGCGAGATGTACCGGGTCACGAAACCGGGCGGCTTCGTGGCCGTCCGCGACTCGGACTACGCGGTGATGACCTGGTACCCGCTGTCGCAGGGCATGGACGACTGGCTGGACCTCTACCGGCGTGTGGCCCGCGCGAACGGCGGCGAGCCGGACGCCGGGCGGCGCCTGAAATCCTGGGCGCTGACGGCCGGCTTCACCGACGTCACCAGCTCGTCGAGCACCTGGTGCTACGCCACCGCCGAGGAGCGCGCCTGGTGGAGCGGCCTGTGGGCGGACCGTACGGTCGCCTCCGCGTACGCGGACCGCGCCACGGAGGGCGGTCACGCGACGCCGGAGCAGCTGAACGCGGTCTCGGAGGCATGGCGGGAGTGGGGCCGGCAGGAGGATGCCTGGTTCTCCGTCCTGCACGGGGAAATTCTCTGCCGGAAACCGGCCTGAATTCCTTGATCCGGGAAACCCGGCCAGTAGGAGGTAATAAACTATGGTTCCCATCCTGCTGGTACTGCTTCTGGCGCTCATCCTTTTCGGCGCCGGATTCGCGGTGAAAATTCTCTGGTGGATCGCACTGATAGTGATCGTGGTGTGGCTACTGGGATTCCTGGTGCGCGGCACGAGCGCGAGCGGTTCCAGGGGCCGCTGGTATCGCTGGTAGTTCCACCGGGATTTCCGTATCCACCGGTGGTTCTACTCCCTGGGAAGTAGCGGTCCGAGCGGCCCGAGGTCCAGATTCAGGTCCTCGGGCCGCAACCCGTAGCGGTCGCGCAGTTCGGCCATGCGGTCGTCCAGGAGCATCAGCGTGAGACCGATCCGCTCCTCCTGGTCCTCAGAGAGATCCCCTGTGTCGAACCGGCGCAGTGCCTGCCTCTCCATCAACTGCCGCAGCAGTTCGACCACGGTCAGGACCAGTTTGACCAGGTCCCGCTCCACGGTGTCCGGATCGAGATCCAGCCGGTTCCGCGGGGATTTCCCGGCCGTTTTACCGTCGCCACTCATGGCGCCCACGTCACTGATGCCACTCACGTCACTGATGTCGCGCATGTCGCTCACTCCAACTCCCTCCAAGGCGAGGGGACTTGTTCGTTGACCGAGCTGATGAGCGCGTTCAGGTCGATGCGTACGAGATCGACGTCCGCGATCCGCAGCGTGAGGTCGCCGGTGATGACGACCCCGCCCGCGAGCAGCCGGTCGAGCAGGTCGACGAGAGCGATCTCCCGGCGTTCCACGACGGTCACGAGTCCTCCCCGCTGAACGAGTAGGCCGCCCACGGCCCGGTGAGTTCGACCCGCAGGCCGGGAGAGTCGTCCTTCGTGCGGTCCACCAGTTCCACGAACGCCTCGGATTCCGAACGCGGCACCAGATAGGCGGCGTTGAGTACGTTCCGGCCGGACGCGCGGGAGAGCGCCGCGTTCTGCGGCGCGTGGATCCGGGTGTCCTCCGCGTACCCGGAAAGGGTTTCGTGCAGGCGGCGCGAGAATTCCTCGGCCTGTTCCCATTTCTCCTCGTGTGCCCTGCGCTGACCGCGCCGCTGCCGTAGATAGTCGCGCCCCGAAACGGGTTTGACGGGAGAGGGCGCCGGCCGGGAATCCGGATTCTCAGCGGATTCCCGGCCCTCGGAAACTTCCGGGGATTCCGGGGATTCCGCGTAGACCTTCACTCCCCATTCGACGCGCCCGTCGAGCCGGTCGAGCGTCCGCAGGAAGGTCTCCTCGCGCTGTTCCATCATCATGCGGACGCCGCTGTCGTCCCGGAACACCGTGGCGAGCCGGAGCGGCAGCGGCGAGGTGACGACGGTGAGCGCGTCGATCACGTTCTGGTGCGCCCGCGCTGTGGCACTGAGCCAGTCCAGGTCCTCCAGATGGGCCCGCAGCGGCCCCTCGGCGAAGTCCTCCTCCGGCACATGACCCACCACGGCGACCAGGCCGTGGTGGGTCAACTGCTTGGGCGGAACACCCGCGACGCCCGTCAGCTGGGCCGACAGCGGCGTGCCGAAGGGGCGGCAGACGGCGTAGACGTAGCGCAGACCACTCATCCCTGGGCTTCCTCCTCCGCGGGTTCGCGCTCGCGCGCGGGGGCGACCTCACGACCGTGTTCCAGTTCGGCGACGTGCGCGCGCAGCTCGGCGTTCTCCCGCGAGAGTTCGCTGCGGCGCGCGCGTGAGGACAGCTCCGGGTCGGACTCCCACCAGTCGATGCCCATCTCCTTCGCCTTGTCGACGGACGCGACGATGAGCCTCAGTTTGATGGTGAGCAGCTCGATGTCGAGGAGGTTGATGCGGATGTCGCCCGCGATCACGATGCCCTTGTCGAGTACCCGTTCGAGGATGTCGGCGAGGTTGGCGCTGCTGCCGTGCTGGCCGTATGGGTCGGGGAAGCGCTGGGCCGTGCTCATCGGCGGCTCCGGGGCTCGGCGGCCTCGGCCTCAGCTTCGTCCGCTTCCTCCTCGGGCACGTCCTCGTCCTCGGCGTACACGTCGTTCTCGTCGTCGTACGGCGCCTCGTCCTCCTCCTCGTACTCGCCCTCCGGGGCCTCCTCGTCCTCGGGAATCTCCTCTTCCTCGGGGACTTCGTCGGACGCCTCGGTGTCCTCGGCCTCTTCCTCCGCGAGCGCGTCCTCGTGGGTGACGACCACTTCGCCGTCGCGGATTTCACCGCGCCAGCTGTCGCTCGCTTCGCCCTTGAGCGTGATGAAGCGGGCGAAGTTCTTGAGGTCGAGACGCACCCTGCGGCCCTGGGCGCGCCAGATGTTGCCGGTCTTCTCGAACAGGCCCTTGGGGTAGTACTCGACGATCACCAGGACCCGGGTGAGGTTCTCGGCGAGGGAGTGGAAGGAGACGACACCCTTCGTCGTGCCCTTGGCACCCTCGGACGTCCAGGAGATGCGGTCGTCGGGCACCTGGTCGGTGGTCTTCGCCTTCCAGCTCCGGTTGGACCAGAAGATCTTCATCTGCCAGTCCGAGGTGGTGTCGTCGCCGCGGTTCGCGCTCTTGACGCCCTTCGCGAAGGTGCTGAAGTCCTGGAACTGGGTCCACTGGTCGTAGGCCGTACGCAGCGGCACGCCGACGTCGACGTACTCGAGGATGACCGTGGGCTTCTTGCCCGCGCCGCCCTTGCGCTTGCCCTTGCCGCCGGTCAGGTTCTTGAACGCGCCGACGACGCTGTCCTTGGCCCGGCCCGCGCCGAGTTCCACGGCGGACCTCAGCGGCCCCTTGCCCTCGGCCAGCTTGCGGCCACCGTCGAGGGCGAGCTTGGCGAAGCCCGGACTGTTGCCCTCGGCGATGTCCGTGAGCTTGCTGGTCGTCTCGCCGAGCTTGTGACCGACGCCGACCAGCAGCCGCTGGGCCTGGACGCCCAGATACGCCTGGACCTCCACCTTGAGCCGGTCGGCCGCCGCGCTCTGGGCGACGGACGTGAGCGGGTTGTCCTTCGCGTGCTTGGTCGCGGATCCGAGGGTGTCAGTCATTGTCTCCGCCTCCCCTGGACAGCCGGCCCCGCGAGGCGCTGCGCCCGGCGGTCTTCGCCGCGGCCGTCTTCTTCGCGGGAGCCTTCTTCGCGGCCCTGGCTGCCGTCTTCTTGGCCGGGGCCTCCTTGCGGGGGCTCCGCTTCTCGGCAGCCTTCTTGGCGGGCGCCTTCTTCGCGGACTTCTTGGCCGGGGCCCTCTTGCGCGGCCGTGGCCGTTCCTCCTCCTCGGCGCTCTCGACGTCTTCGGCGGACTCCCGCTCCACGACGTCGTCGTCCTCGGAGTCCGAGGCGTCCGGGTCGCGTTCGTCGTAGTCCTCGTACTCGTCTTCGGGCTCGTCCTCCCGGTCGTCGCGGGACCTGCCGCCGGCGCCGGGCACATCCGGAACCACGCCCGAGAGCTGGTCCCGTACCTGTGCGGTGCGTCCGTGCAGCCGGTCGGCGAGACCCTCGATCTGCCGCTCGACGAGCGCTCCGGACGCGGCCTTGCCCACGCCTCGCAGGTCCTCGCGCAGCTGGTCCCCGATCTCCTTGAACTGCGGGTTGTTCTGCAGCTGCCCGGACACCAGGTCCGCGAGCGCCCGCGGGCTCAGGTGCATCCGTTTGCCGGCCACCATCGTGCCGACCGCGAACGCCAGTTTCATCTTCTTGGTACGCCCGAGGACGTATCCGGCCCCTACCGCGAGGCCCAGTCCCAGTCGATTCATCGTGTCGTCCCGTTGTTGCCTGTTCCGGTGCCCCTGGTCATGGCGACCTCCAGCCTGTCCAGGAGCTCGTCTTCCAGGCGGTCGAACTCCGCGTCGTCGATCTCGCCCGCCTCGAGCCGCTGCTCGAGGCGAGCCAGTTCGGCGCGGACCGCCGCCGGGTCGTAGTACTGGCGCTCCGCCTCCGCCACTACCTGTTGCATGGCCCAGAGGCTGCCGCGCACGGGGGCGAACGGCAGCATCAGGACCTCTCCGATCAGCCCCATGTCCTCGACTCCTCTGTCTCAGGTCTCAGCGCTGCGTCTCGGCGGGCTCGGACGGCCCGGGTTCGACGAAGCTGTAGGGCGGCAGCGGCCCATGGAGCCGCACTTCGAGATGCGGCTGCGCCTTGCGGACCTCTTCGACCGCTGCGATGAAGTCCTCGGCCGACGCGCGCTCCACGAGGAACGACAGGTTGGCCAGCCACCCGGTGGACTCCGGTCCGACGCTCACTGCGGCGGCGACCGGTTCCAGGGCGCGCTGGAGCTCGGCGGCGTCCTCCGCCTCGCGGTGCTGCACGGCGGCGACCACCACCTCGCCGAGCCGCAGCTTGTCGTCGTAACTGCCGCCGCCCGCGTTACGGTTGGCCTCGGTGAGCGCCCGGACCTCCGGGTTCTCGGACATCACCCGGTGCAGTACGGCCTCTTCGTCGTGCGTGGCCTTGACGTTGTACTCGACCTTGCCCGACAGCGCCTCCAGGCGCTCCTTGAAGTGGTCGGCGCGCTCGGCGAGCACCCCGGCCACGGCCGCGTCGTCCGGTGAGACGCTGCCGAACCGCATGGGCAGCACCGCGGCGGCCGCGCCGGTCTCTGCCAGCACGTTCTGGTGGGCGAGCAGGTCCCTGCGCTTGGGCCGCAGCCCTTCGGGTGCGTCGCTGACGACCGCGGCGAGGTCGCCCTCCTTGATGATGCGCACCTGCCGTGCGGGCTCGCCGACGCCTTCCATGCCGTCCGGGAGCGAAGGATGCGAGCCGGACGTGATGCCGTAGACGTACGTACTCACTCCTGCTCCTCCTTCCGGCGTGCCGCGGTGGACTTGCGGGCGCGCGGCCTGGACTCGGTCTGGCCTTCCTCGCGGGCCTCCTTGAAGGCACCGGAGATGGTCTCGGCGGCGCCGGACAGCGCCCCCTTCGACTTGCCGCGCGCGCCGGACTCGGTGATCTCACCGACCAGGTCGGGGAGTCCGGGGCTGCGCTTGGGCCCGGCCTCCAGGTCGAGCCGGTTGCACGCCTCCGCGAAGCGCAGATAGGTGTCGACGCTGGCGATGACGACACGTACGTCGATCTTCAGGATCTCGATGCCGACGAGTGAGACTCGGATGAATGCGTCGATGACGATCCCTCGGTCCAGGACGAGTTCCAGGACGTCGTAGAGGCCGCTGGTGCCGCCTCCGCCGCCACTCTGTTGTGCCGGGACAACGGTCATGCCGACCGTGCCTCCTTGTCTGTTGTCGGGTGTGTGAGCGAAGCGGGAGAGGTTCCCGCCCGGAGGACTGGAGACGGTCTCCTCGCCCGAAGGACCGGAGACGGACCTCCTCCTCCGAAGGACCGGGGAAGGGGCCGTGGCCTACCGCCCGCCGGGCCTGTTGGAGTCGGACCTCCCGCGTTCGTAGCGGCGGACACGCCGATAGCCGGTGAGCTCGCCCTGGAGGTCGCAGGTCGCCTCGTAGCTCGCGAGCAGGCTCATCGTGTCGGGGACCCTGACCAGTTCCAGGACCTCGATCTGCAACGTCCAGCCGTCCTCTGTGCGTTCGAAGGACGACACGGACTCGGCCACCATGCCGGTCAGCTCCGCGAGCTGGGTGCGCGCGTTGCGCAGCACCTCCATGGGGCTCGGCACGTCCTCGTCCGCCGCGTCTTTCTGCTTGCTCTTGGGTGAGTTCGATGAACTCTGTGAACCTGATGTGTTGGATGTGTTCGACATGGCCACCTCGGAATCCGAGTGGCCAGGCGGACGTTGGCCAAACCTCCAAGGATGCGTTCCACGACCGGTTGTTCGTCCCCGGCCGGTACGCGCCTCAGCCGCGCAGCGCGTTCAGCCGGCGCCGGGCAGGACCGAGCGCGCGCCCTCTGCGGAGCAGCCCCGCCCAGGGGTTGGAGCGGGCCTGCTCGACGGCGTCCGCGATGGTCCAGCGGCGGGGGCCGAGTCCGGAGTCGTCGAGCTGCTCCCAGGTGAGAGGTGTGGCGACCGGCGCGCCTGGCTTGGCCCGGACGGTGAAGGGGGCGACCGAGGTCTGGGCGTAGGCGTTGCGCTGGATGTCCAGGTAGAGGCGGTCGCCGCGGTCCTTCTTGCGGGCGGCCGTGGTGAGCCGCTCGGGGTGCGCCTCGGTGAGGGTGTCGGCGACTGCCCTGGCGAACTCTCGTACCTCGTCGAAGTCGTGCCGCCCGTCGAGCGGTACGACGACGTGCAGTCCACGCGAGCCGGTGGTCATCAGGGCGGACGGCAGCCGGATTTCGTCGAGCAGCTCGCCGAGCAGCCGGGCGGCCTCGCGCACCGGCTCGAAGTCGTCGCCCGAGGGGTCGAGGTCGAAGACCAGCCGATCGGGATGGTCGACCCGGCCGTCCTGCGAGACCCGGGACAGCCATCGGTGCAGGGTCAGACAGGCCTGGTCGGCGAGGTAGACGAGGGTCGCGGTGTCGTCGCACACGGGGTGGACGACGGTGCCGCCCTCCTTGGGCACCTCGATTCGCCTGATCCAGTCCGGGTCGTGGTCCTGGACGTTCTTCTGCATGAACCGGGGCCCACCGAGCCCGTCCGGGTACCGTTCCAGCATCAGCGGCCGTCCTCGCAGGTGCGGCAGCATGTACGGGGCGACCTCCTGGTAGTACGCGACCAGGTCGGCCTTCGTGTACTCCTTCGCCGACCCGTCGCCGGGGAACAGCACCTTGTCGGGCCGGTGGACCTCGACGGTCCGCCGCCCGGCCCGTACGGCCCGTGTGCCGGCCATGATCACTCCTTCCGGACGCCCGTGTCCCGTACGGACCGGGCGGGACGCGTCATCGCATGAACCGGGCGGCACGGGTCATCGCACGACCGCGTTCTCCACCAGCAGCTTCGCCGAGGCCGCGATCGACTCGGCGTCGATGCCGGCGGCGTGCAGCTGTTCCTCGGGCGAGGCCGAGCCGGGCATGGTGCGCACGGCGAGCCGGACCAGCCGGGGCGTGGGGCGTCCGTCGAGGAAGGCGTCGAGGACCGCGTCGCCGAGGCCGCCCTCCTCGTGGTGGTCCTCCACGGTCAGCAGGCAGCCGGTGTGCTCGGCGGCCTCGCGCAGGGCGCGACGGTCGACGGGCTTCACCGAGTACAGGTCGATGACCTGCACGGAGATGCCGTCGGCGGCCAGCGCGTCCGCGGCCTTCAGCGCCTCGTGCACGGTCGCTCCGGCGGCGACGACGGTGAGCCTGTCCTGCGGGGAGACCCGCAGCACCTTGCTGCCGCCGACCGGGAACTCCTCGTTCGGCCCGTACAGGACCGGCATCTCGCCGCGCGAGGTGCGCAGATAGCGGACGCCCTCGCGGCCCGCCATCTCGGCGACGAGCTTGGCAGTCTGGTTGGCGTCGCACGGGTAGAGCACGGTCGAGCCGTGCACCGCCCGGAACATCGCCAGGTCCTCAAGACCCATCTGCGAGGGCCCGTCCTGCCCGATCGCGACCCCCGCGTGGGAGCCGACGAGGTTGATCCCGGCCCCGCTGATGGACGCCATCCGGACGAAGTCGTGGGCACGCGTGAGGAAGGCCGCGAAGGTCGACACGTACGGCACCCAGCCGCGCGCGGCGAGCCCCACGGCGGCAGCGACCAGCTGCTGTTCGGCGATGTAGCACTCGAAGAACCGGTCGGGGTGCTCCTTCGCGAAGAACTCGGCGCGCGTCGAGTCGCTCACCTCGCCGTCGAGGGCGACGACGTCTCCGCGCGCGGTGCCGAGCGCGGCGAGCGCCTGCCCGTAGGCGTTGCGGGTGGCGACCTCGTCGCCGGTCTCGTAGCGCGGCAGTTCCAGGTGCCCGGCGCGTACGGCGTGGAGCATCCGGGCGGCGGGCGGCTGCCGGACCTCGATGCGCAGATCGCGCACCCCGCCGAGTTCCTCGATCGCCTCGTCGGCGTCGGGCAGTGGCTTGCCGTGCAGGCCCTCGCGGTCCTGGACGGACGCGACGCCCTTGCCCTTGAGGGTGCGGGCGATGATCGCGGTCGGCTGTCCGGCGGTGGAGACCGCCTCGCCGTATGCGCGGTCGATCGCGTCCACGTCGTGGCCGTCGACCTCGACGGTGTGCCAGCCGAAGGCCCGGAAGCGGCGGGCGTACGCGTCGAGGTCGTGGCCGTGCCGGGTCGGGCCGCGCTGGCCGAGCCGGTTGACGTCCACGATCGCGACGAGGTTGTCGAGGTGCTCGTATCCGGCGTGCTCGGCCGCCTCCCACACGGAGCCCTCGGCCATCTCGCTGTCGCCGCACAGCACCCACACCCGGTAGCCGACCCGGTCGAGCCGCTTGCCGGACAGCGCGATGCCCACGCCGACGGGCAGGCCCTGCCCGAGCGATCCGGTGGCCGTCTCGACCCACGGCAGCCGGCGCGGTGTCGGGTGCCCTTCGAGGCGGCTGCCGAGCCTGCGGAACGTCATCAGCTCGGTGTCGTTGATGGCCCCGGCCGCCTTGTACGCGGCGTACAGCAGTGGTGAGGCGTGTCCCTTGGACAGGATGAAGCGGTCGTTGCCGGGGTGGGCGGGGCGGTCGAAGTCGTAGCGCAGATGGTGGGCGAACAGGACCGCCAGGAGGTCGGCGGCGGACATCGAGGAGGTGGGATGCCCGGATCCCGCCGCGGCGGCTGCCCGGACACTGTCCACGCGCAACTGCTGCCCCAGTTCGGTGAGTTGACGGGTGTTCATGACTCTCCTTCGTCAGGGCGTACGGGGCTGGGGGCGGCGGGCTTGTCGGGATCGGGGCCCGCGGATTCGGCGGGGCCGCGAGAGGTCGGGCTGTCGGGGCCCGCGCCTGCCGGGCGGGCGGAATCACCGCCCGCCGGGCGGCTCCCAGCCGGTCCCGCGGGACGGCCGGGATCCGGAGCCCTGGGGGCGTCGGGGTCCCGGGCAGCGAGGGCGTCGGGATCCGGAGCCGGGCGGTTGCCCGGGTCACGCACCGCGGACGCCTCGGCCTTGGACACCCGGGCCGCTCCGGACCCACCGGGGCCGCCGGACCCGGAGTCTGCGGGGCTCCCGCCCACGCCCGCGGCGGCCACCCGCTTCTCCGGGCCGCCCGCCACCCGCGCCAGCTCCGGTGAAGCGGACTCCAGCGGTACCGACCAGGAGCGGACCAGGCCCAACTGGACGCCCTGGCGCGGGAGTACGGCGTCCAGGAGCCAGTCGGCGGCGACCCGGACACGGTTGCCGGGCATCGCGGCGAGGTGGTAGCCGCGGGCGACGACTCCGGCGAGCGGCCCGGACAGCGGGATGCCGAGCGGGTTGGCGGCGGCCTTGACCCCGCCGAGGTCGACGACGAAGCCCAGGTCGCGGTGCCGGTAGACACGCCGGGAGCCGACGCCGAGCGAGGCGGCCACGTTGTGGCCCGCGACCTTGCCGTGCCGCCAGGCGTGCTGCGCGGTCATCGCCGTGTACTCGCCGGGCTTCTCCAGGTCGGGCACGGCGGCCGCGTCACCGCAGGCGAACACCTCGGGGTGGCCCGGGACTTGGAGGTACGGGTCGACGAGCAGCCGGCCGCGCTCCATGGGCCGCCCGACTCCGGCCACCAGTGGATCGGGCCGCACGCCCACGCACCACACGAGGGTCCGGGTGTCGACGAACTCCCCGTCGCTCAGCCGCACTCCGGTCGACGTGGCCTCCTCGACGGACGTCCCGGTGCGTACGTCGACACCGCGCTGCCGCAGCACTCGATCGGCGGTGGTCGACAGCCGTTCGTCGAGTTCGGGCAGCACACGCGGGGCGATGTCGAGCAGCAGCCACCGCGGCCGCATCCCCTCCCTGAGCGCCTGCTTGCGCACCAGCTGGTCGGTGAACAGCTGTCCCTGCGCGGCGACTTCGGTGCCGGTGTATCCCGCGCCGACCACCACGAAGGTGCAGCGCGAGGAACAGTTCTTGGAGTCGTCGGCGGCGGCAGCGAGTTCGATCTGCCGGGTCACGTGGTCACGCAGGTACAGCGCCTCGGGCAGTCCCCGGAAGCCGTGCGCGTGCTCGGCGACACCGGGCACGGGCAGCAGTTGGTTGACGCTGCCGACGGCCAGCACGAGCCGGTCGTACGACAGGGTGCCGCCGTCGCCCTCGGGGTCGGTGTAGTGCACGGTCCGCGCTTCGAGGTCGATGCCGTCGGCCTCGCCCAGCACCAGCCGTACGCCCGGCAGGGTGCCCGTCAGCGAGACGGTGACGCGGCGCGGCTCCAGGACACCGGCGGCGACCTGGGGCAGCAGGGGAAGGTAGAGAAAGTAGTCCGTGGGGTTCAGCAGAACGATGTCGGCCTTGTTCCGGGTCAGCCGGGACAGGGTTCGCGCCGTCTGGTACCCGGCGAATCCTGCTCCGACGATCACGACACGAGGTCGGCTCATGGGGCGCCTCCGGCGGAGTCGATCGTTCGGGGCTTTCCGCGTCCCCCTGGCCGGGACGCCCAAACGTCGAGGTCCCCGCCCGCCTGCGTTGCGCGCCTGGCGCCGGGGACACCGGAAAACCGGCGGGACCGTTCGGGCGCGGTTCCGGCCGTGCGGATCCGCGGACGGTGTCTCCTCCCCGATTGTCCGGGGCTCGGCCCGACACCGCATCCCGCGCGACGGAGGCGCACCGGTTCGGTACGCCTCCGTGGGTTCACCGGGCCGGGTGATGCGGCCCCTCGGGATCCGTCGCGCCGGGCATCGGGGGCGTGCCCGCACCGGAGGGTCCGGGCGCCGCGCTGACGCCGCCGGGGGCGACGGGCGGAACCGGCGGGGCGGAGGGCCCGGCGAGCCCGCCGGGCGGCGTTCCGGGAGCCGTGCTGCCGGCGACCCTCGCACTCTGCTCCTCGGCGGCCCGTCCCGCGGCCGCCTGTCCCGCGGCGGTCCGTTCCTCGTCGGCCTGTGTCGGCGCGGGCCGGGGTGCCGTCGGCCTCGCCGCGTTGCGCAGCGCGTAGGCCCCGGCTCCGAGCAGGACGGCGGTGATCAGCGCGGCCACCCAGTCGGGCAGCCCGAGCGCGAGGACGAGGCCCACGGTCAGTGCGAGGGCCGCGCCCGCGTACAGGGCGACGGCGCCGGACGCCGCGTACAGCGAGGCCGTACGGCGCTGCTTGAGGGTCTGCTCCCGCAGTTCCTCGCGTACGGCGTCGCGGGCCACCTGGGCCAGTTCGTCGACCAGGTGTTTGTCCAGATGTTCCATGTGTTCGATGCGGTCCATGGCGGCCGGGTACCCGCGCCCCTTCGCCCGTAACGCCGGGCGCCTCCGGCTCCGTTCGCCCGGCAGGACCCCGGCCCGCGTCCCGGGATCCGTACGAAACGATCTCGTTCCCGGCCGGCCCCAACTAGGCTCGTCCCCATGGACATTCTGGGAGCCACGCTGCGCATCTGCGTCGACGACCTGGAGACTGCGGTCCCCTTCTACGAGAAGCTGGCGGGCGGACCGGCGCTCCGCTTCGAGCGCGGCGGGGTCTCCGTCGCGGCCGTCGGCTGCTTCTTGTTGATGAGCGGACCGGAGTCGGAGTTGGAGGTGCTCCGCAAGGTCTCGGCGACCATCGCGGTGACGGACGTCGACGAAGCCCACCGGGTCCTCACCGACTCGGGTGCCCACGTCGTGGCGGGCCCGGTGGCGACACCGGTCGGCCGCAACCTGATCGCGATGCACCCGGACGGCTACGTGTACGAGTACGTGGACCGCCGCGCGGCCGAGTAGGTCACCCGGCGCCGTCGGAGCCGGGCGGCCGCATCCTGAAGTCGTAGCGCGCGGGCAGCGGTTCGTCGGTGATGCGGGACCAGAGCACCCCGATCGCCTCGGCCCCTTCCCGCAGGTCGGCCACCTCGAACCCCGCGTCGAAGACCGCGCGTGCCGCGTCCTTGTCACCCTCGGCGAGCAGCAACTCCGCCTCGATCAGCCGGAACCGGCCGCGTTCGCGGGTCGCCGGGCGCAGTCGCTCCCACACCGAGCGCGCGTCCGTCGTCCGCCGCGCAGCGAGCAGTGCGGTGATCGCCTCCCGGCCGAGCGCGGCCGTGGCAGCCGTCCAGGCCTCTTTGTTGTCGCGCCGCTCCCGGCACAGGTCGTCGAAGGCGTCCATGTACCGGTCGGCGGCCCGTTCCCGGTTGCCCGCCTCCTGGTCGGCGACGGCGAGGCAGCGCAGCAACGGCCAGAGGGACGGGGCGAGTTCCAGGGCCCGCTCCCAGCTGCGTACGGCCTGTGCGCGGTCGTCGGCATGCCATTGGGCGACGCCCAGGTGGTACTCGGTGAACGGCTTCGCGGGTGCCGTCTCCAGCATGTCCCGCCAGTGCCGGGCGACGAGCGTCTCCCCGGGCGGTCCCACCCGGCGCGGCTCCGGGAAGGCGCCGGACCGGAGCAGCTCCACCCAGGGCGCCTGCGCGTCCCCAAGCGTGTCCTCCTCGAAGGGGGTGCCGGGCAACTTGAGGTCGCCGCGCAGGACTTCGAGCGCGCCCCAGCCGGATCCGACGGCCAGCACCTCACCGGGTTCGGTGTCGGCGGACGCCCGCCAGTTCTCGTACGCTGCCTCGAATTCCCCACGTGGCAGGACCTGTTGGAGCCGTTCCTCGACTCCGGAGCGGGCCGCGGCCCAGTCGGTGCCGTGCACGGTCTCCGCGTCGGCCGTCAGCGGCCCGTACGCCTCCAGCCACGCCACCTCGCTCTCCGCGTCGAGGCGGAGGTGTTCCAACTGTGTGCGGGCGAGCCCGGCCTGGATCTCGCAGTAGCCGCCGGTGCCGGGCTCGGTGAGCCACTCCTGCCACCGCCGGCCGCCGGTGCCCGATCCCCACACGAAGAGCTTGCGGCCGCGGAGTCCGTCGGTGGACGTCTGCACGAGCCCCTGCCCCGTCTCGTCCAGGGCGGCGATCCAGCGCCGCTGCCCGTCGGGCACCTCGTAGAAGTAGTCGGCCGGATGCTCGCCACGCGGCGGATACGTCCGGTCGGCGCCCTCGCACACCGGTACCGGCACCCGCCGCAGCCGGCGCTCGTAGCCGAAGTGCCACGCCTCCTCGGCGGGCGCGAGCACCCGGCGCTCCTCGGGGACGGCGGTGTTGGACCACCAGTACAGCGGCGCGGCCTTCTCGTGCGGATTGCGGACGCGTACGCCGACGTACAGGAAGTCGGAGCCCTCGGGCAGCCACAGGTCGACCTGGAACGGCAGGTCGCGCAACCGTTCCCACTCCCACAGGCGCAGCATCTCGCCGCCGTCGGGCGCGGCGACGCGGGCCGCGTGCAGGGGTGCACAGGCGAGGGTCGAGTGTCCGGTGGCGCCGATGTTCCATTCGATGCCGCCGGAGAACCAGGCGCCGTTGAGCGCGAAGTCGGCGGGCTGCAACACCGGGTTGCGGTAGAGGAGTTCGCGGTCGGACGGCTTGTGGAAGAGGGACACGACACGGCCGCCGTAGCCCGGCAGCACGGTCGCGCGCAGCCGGTCGTTCTCGATGACGATCGCCTCGACCTCGCGGGGTGCCCGCGTTCTCCCGTACCCGTCGCGGACGCGTTCGGGCAGGAGGCTGCGCAGTGGCTCGTAGCCGATCTGGCGAGCCATGTCGCGTGGCAGGCCCTCGCGTTCCCGCTCGTCCACGTGGTGCGTCTCGTCGAGCGGACGCAACGGAGGGAGTGGGTTGCTGGGGCCCAACTCCGCGGCCGGCAGCGTCAGTACGTCACGTCGGATGGTCGTCACGTCGACCATGGAACAGCGTGGACGGCGAGCCGACCAGGGGCACTCCCGGTCAGGATTGCGCAAAGGCCGCCACGACGATGTCGGCGAGCAGGGCGCCGGCGGTCCCGTCCGGGTCCAGGTCGGGGTCGTAGATGGTGACGTTGAAGCCGACGCAGTGCGGGGAGTTCACCAACGGCCGCAGGAGCGCGGTCAGTTCGTCGGGCAGCAGTCCGCCGGGGTCGGGGCTGTCGACGGCCGGCATCACGGACGGGTCGAGCACGTCGGCGTCGAGGTGCACCCAGAAGCCGTCCAGCTCCGGTACGTCGAAGGCCTCGGCGGTGGCCCGGGCCAGGGCGTCGGCGCCCCACTCGCGCACGTCGCCGACGGTCACCGTGGGGATCTTCAGCGCGGCGAGTTCGGCCCGGTCCTCCTCGAACTCGTCCCGGATTCCGAAGAACCGCACGTCCTCGTCCCGCAGATAGGGCTTCAGCCCCTCCAGGTCCGTCAGGTCGTCCTGCCCGCGCCCGGTCGCCAGGGCCACCTCCTCGCCGCCCGCCGCGCCGACCCTCTCGGAGTTGCCCGGGTGCCGGAAGTCGTGGGAGGCGTCCACCGCCACGAGCCCGTACCGGCCGATCCGCCGCAGCGCGAGCGAGGCGCCGAGCTGGATGGAGCAGTCGCCGCCGAGGACGACGGGCAGCTCCCCGGCCCGTACGTGCCCTTCGACGCGGTCGGCGAGCGTGCGTGTGTAGGTGGCGATCGCGGCGGCGTTGAAGACGCCGTCGCCCTCCTGCCAGTCGCCCCGGTCGTAGCGCGGCGGTACGACCACGCCGCCCTCCAGGGCGTGCAGCCGCCGTACGATCCGCTGCTCGCGCAGGGCGCCGGCGAGCTTGTAGCAGCCGGGGACGGTACCCGGAGCCGGTGGGCGAAGGCCCAGGTTCGACGGGGCGTCCAGGACGACAAGGTTCCGGATGGGACTCATGTTCGAATCATATCGGCGGTGATGGCCCATCGTTCGTGGTCCCGCCAGGCCCCGTCGATGAAGAGGAACTCCGGCGAGAAGCCCTCAAGACGGAAGCCGCAGCGACGGGCCAGCGCGATCGAGGCGGCGTTGTCCGGCTGGACGTTGATCTCCAGCCGGTGCAGTCCGAGCCCGCCGAACGCGTACCGCACCACCAGGTCGAGCCCCTCCCCCATCAGTCCGCGTCCGGCCGCGTGCGCGAAGGCCCCGTAGCCGAGCGCCCCGCACTGGAAGGCGCCCTCCACGATGTTGTTGATGTTGATGAACCCGGCGATCCCTCCGCCGTCCCTCTCACAGACGAGGAACCCGGCCTTCGTCGGGTCCTCGATCAGCCGTCCCGCGTAGGAGGCGTAGGAGGCGGCATTGACCGGCGGGAACAGCCAGGGCTGGTGCAGCGCCTTGCTCTCACGCGCCCGGGCGATGAACTCGGCGCCGTCCTCGTGGGTGTAGTGACGTATGCCCACGGTGGTGCCTTCGGCGAGGTATGGGGTCGTGCCATGCATACCGTCACGGTAGCGCTCCGCCGGAAGCACGGCATCAACCGCGGGCCGGTGGGGGCTGGCCGCGCAGTTCCCCCGCGCCCCTTGACGGGGCACCCCGGCCGGTCAGCTTCGGCGCTTCATGAAATACGCCCCGCACAGCGCGCCGATCACCGCCGTGCCGAGGAGTGCCATCCACAGGGGCATGGTGACCTCGGGGATCAGCAGGCGGATCTTGGTGGCGCGGGTGTTCTCGAAGATGAAGATCAGCGCGAGCACGGCCAGCGCGATGACGGACACCCGCCCGGGCGTCATCAGGTTCCCGCCGCCTGCCCTGCCGCCGCCACCGCTGCTCTCCGAGGTCTTCGGGCTCATGCGCCCAGGATGGGCCGGGGAGCGGGGGTCACGCGCGGTGAGAGGTTCCTCCGGGTGAGGCAGGGGGCCACAGGGGTGAGTCGACCGTCATGCCCCCCCACCGCCGTCACCGGCGTCAGGCCAGCGCGGGCACGTCCAGTGTCAGCGTCCCGGCCTCGGCGTCCAGCTCCGCCGGCACCCCGAAGGGGACCGTCAGCGCCCCCTCGCAGTGCCCGAAGCCGAACTCCTCGGCGATCGGCACCCCGAGCCCGCCGAGCCGGTCGAGGACGAGGGCCCGGATCCGGTCGTACGGGTCGCACCGCTCCCAGGAGCCGAGCAGGACCCCGGTGACGCCGTCGAGCCAGCCTGCGCGCAGGAGTTGGGTCAGGTAGCGGTCCAGGCGGTAGGTCTCCTCGTTCACGTCCTCCAGGCAGAGGAGGCCGCCGCGCGCCGAGGACCGGGCGTGGGGGGTGCCGAGGTCGGCGGCGAGGAGGCTCAGGCAGCCGCCGAGCAGGACGCCTCTGGCCCGACCGGGCACCAGCGCGCTCCCGGACGAGGTGAGGGTCCGCACCGACTCCGGTTCGAAGAGCGTCGCCCGCAGCTGCTCCTGGGCGCGGGCGTTCTTGATGAAGTCGATGCCCGCGGCCATCGGTCCGTGCAGTGTCACGAGCCCCAGCCGCGTCGCGAAGGCCTCGTGCAGGGCCGTGATGTCGCTGAAGCCGAGGAACACCTTGGGGCCCGCGGCCCGCAGCGCGTCCCAGTCGAGCAGCTCGGCCATGCGCTGTACGCCGTAGCCGCCGCGGGCGCACAGCACGGCGTCCACGGTCGGGTCGCACCAGGCGGACTGGAGGTCGGCGGCCCGGTCGGCGTCGGTGCCCGCCAGGTAGTCGAACGTGCCGTGCCGGTCCAGGACATGGGGTGCCACGACCGGATCCAGGTCCCAGCCGCGCAGGATGTCGAGGCCCGCCTGCAGCCGCTCCTCGGGCACGGGACCGCTCGGCGCGACGACGGCGACACGGGCTCCGCGAACCAGCCGCCGAGGACGCACGAGTCCCTTCACTTGGCGAGCTCCAGAGTGGGGACGCCTGGCGGATTCAGGCCGAACACCTGGGCGTACAGGGAGAGTTCGGCCTCCAGGGCCCGCACCATCGTGTCGGCCCGCCGAAAGCCGTGGCCCTCGCCCTCGAAGGCGATGTAGGCGTGCGGCAGCGGTCGTGCCCGCTCCTCCAGCCTGGCCAGGAACCGCTCGCACTGCGCGGGCGGGCAGATGACGTCGTCGAGGCCCTGGAGGAGCAGGAAGGGCACGGTGACGCGGTCGGCGTGCTCGGTGGGCGAGCGCTCGGCGTACCGGCCGGGGACCTCCGCGAGCGGTCCGACCAGGGTCTCCAGGTACTGGGACTCGAAGTCGTGGGTCTCGCCCGCGCCCCAGCCCGCCAGGTCGAGGATGGGGTAGATGATCGTCCCGCAGGCATACACGTCGGTGCTCACCAGGGACGCGGCCGTGGTCCAGCCGCCCGCGCTGCCGCCGCGGACGGCGAGCCGGTCGCGGTCGGCGGTCCCCTCCTCGGCGAGGGCGAGCGCGACGGCCGCGCAGTCCTCGACGTCCACGACACCCCACTGCTCGCGCAGCCGGTTGCGGTACTCGCGGCCGTACCCGGTGGATCCGCCGTAGTTGACCTCGGCGACCCCGATGCCCCGCGAGGTGAAGTACGCGATCTGCAGGTCGAGGACGAGCGGGGCGCGGCCGGTGGGGCCGCCGTGCGCCCACACGACGTACGGCGGGAGTTCGTCGCCGGGGGCGACATGGCCGGGGTGGTGCGGCGGGTAGATGTGCGCGTGGATCTCCCGCCCGGCGGGCCCGCTGAACGTGCGGATCTGCGGTTCCGGGTAGTACGCGGGGTCCACCGGGTCGTCGTGAGGGGCGCCGATGACTCGCGCCCTGCCGGTACGGGCGTCCAGTTCGACGACCTCGTAGGCGCTGCGCGGGCTGGCCGCGACGGCGGCGACCCTGCTGCCGTCGGCGGCGAGCGTGGCCGCGTACTCGGTCCAGGGTCCGGCCGCGTCGACGACCTCGCCGGTCTCCGGGTCGAGGATGCCGAGCGCGGCGGCGCCCCGGCCGTGCACGACGGCGATCAGTCCGCTCTCCAGGGGCGCGAACCAGCGGCGCCCGACCGTCCACAGCGGCCCGGCGAACTCCTCCTCGCGCGTGCAGATCGCCTCACCGTCGCGGTAGAGGTTCCACCAGCCGGAGCGGTCGCTCGCGTACAGCAGGGTGCCGTCGGCGGACCAGTCGGCCTGGGCGATCGCCTCGTCCGGGCCGCCGGCGGCCTTCCGGGTCCCCCGCAGCGTCCCGTCTGGGCCGACGTCGGCCACCATCAGTTCGGTCCCGTCCCACGGCATCCGCGGGTGGTCCCAGGCCAGCCAGACCGCGCGCCGTCCGTCGGGCGAGATGCGCGGCCCGGTGACGAACCGGTGCTGCCCGTCGGTGAGTTCACGCACCGCGTCCTGGTCCTGCGCGGCCGACCCGTCCAGCGGCACCGCGGCGACGACCCGGCGCACGTCGGTCGGCCCGTCGCCGGTGAACTCCTCCAGTACGCACCAGACCTCGCCGAGTTCGGGATGCATCTGCGGGTCCACCCAGCGCAGTCCGCCGCCCACCAGCGACACGGGAGTCAGGGGGCGCGGCTCCTTGTCGGGGCGGGCGGGCTCGTACGCGTACAGCCGCTGGTCGGCGAAGTTGACGAACACCACCAGCGGGCCGTCGTCGCCGACCGCCCCGGCCCAGGGGTGTCCGCCGTACTCCATGACACGGCTGCGCACGTTCCAGGGGGCGGGCAGTACCGATTCCTCGGTGCCGTCGGCGCGGCGGCGCACGAGAGCACGGCGACCGCCCTCGGTGGGCCGGGGCTCGGTCCACCAGACCTCGTCGCCGACGAAGCCGACGAAGTCGGGGTGTCCGTCGTGCGCGGCGGCGAGCGACGCGTCGATGGGCGAGGGCCAGGAACCGTAGGCCAGGGTCTGCACGATGTCCCCCATTTTTCCCTAGGCCGTGCGCAGAAAGCGGTCGAGTACCCGGACGCCGAAGTGCAGCGCCTCCACGGGCACGCGTTCGTCGACCCCGTGGAAGAGGGCCTGGTAGTCGAAGCCCGGCGGGAGCTTCAGCGGCGCGAATCCGTATCCGGTGATGCCGAGGCGCGAGAACTGCTTGGCGTCCGTGCCGCCCGACATGCAGTACGGCACGACATGCCCCTCGGGCGCGAACTCCTCCACGGCGGCACGCATGTTGGCGTACGTCGTCGAGTCCACCGGTGCCTGCAGGGCCACCTCACGGTGGTGGAACTCCCACTCCACGTCCGGACCGGTGAGCCGGTCAAGGGTCGCGCGGAACTCGTCCTCGGTGCCGGGCAGATAGCGTCCGTCCACGTAGGCGACGGCCTCCCCGGGAATGACGTTGACCTTGTAACCGGCGTTCAGCATGGTCGGGTTGGCGCTGTTGCGCACGGTGGCCTCGACGAGCGAGGCGGCAGGGCCGAGCTTGTGCAGCAGAACATCCACATCGTCGAGGTCGGGCGCGATTCCGTACACCGCGGCCATCTCGGTGAGCGCGGCGCGGACCGTCGGGGTGAGCCGTACGGGCCACTCGTGGGCGCCGATCCGCGCGATCGCGGCGGCCAGCCGGGTCACGGAGTTCTCCCGGTTCACCTTGGAGCCGTGACCGGCCCGGCCACGTGCGGTGAGCTTCAGCCAGCCGGTGCCGCGCTCGCCCGCCGCGACGGGGTACAGCTCCCGGCCGGAGCCGTCGTGGAAGGTGAAGGCGCCGGACTCGCTGATGCCCTCGGTGCACCCCTCGAAGAGCCCCGGATGCTCGTCGGCGAGGAAGCCCGAGCCGTCCTCGGCGCTCGCCTCCTCGTCCGCGGTGAAGGCGATCACGAGGTCGCGCCGGGGGCGCACGCCGGAGCGGGCCCACTGCCGTACGACCGCGAGGATCATCGCGTCCATGTTCTTCATGTCGACCGCGCCCCGGCCCCAGACGACCCCGTCGCGGACCTCCCCGGAGAACGGGTGCACGCTCCAGTCCTCCGCCTGCGCCGGTACGACGTCCAGGTGACCGTGGACGAGCAGCGCGTCGGCGGACGGGTCGGTGCCCTCCAGGCGCGCGACGACGTTCGCCCGCCCCTTCGTGCGCTCCAGGAGTGTCGGCTCCAGGCCCGCCTCGGAGAGCAGCGCGGCCGCGTACTCGGCTGCCGGCCGCTCCTGGCAGTCCCCGCCGCCGCGGTTCGTCGTGTCGATCCGGATGAGATCGGAGGTGAACCGGACGACCTCGTCGAGGGCCTGCCCGTCGACCGCCCCGTCCCTGGCCGCGTGCTCGTCGGTCGCGCTCTTGTTGTCAGCCATAGGTCTCCTCCACGGCGGCCGAGACGATCGTGGTGACCGCCTTGAAGGTACGAATCCCCTCGTACATGGTCGGGCTGGTGTACGCGGCCTTCCGCTCCCCGGCGCGCTCGACACCCGGGACGACGGTGGCCGCCATCGCAAGGTGCTCGGCGTCGAACTCCAGGGCCACGGTGAACGGGCCGCCCTCCACGGGCTCGTGCCGCACCGCGAGCCGCGTGGCCTCCTTGGCGGCGGCGCGGATGTCCGCTGCCGTACGCGCCGGTGTGCGGCACACGGCCGCGTACCGCGAGACATGGTCCTTGACGGCGACCTTCAGTGCCTCGGGGGCGTAGCCCAGCGCGTCCTCGCAGGCCACGTCGTCGCCGGTGACGAGGACGACGGGGACGCCGTACTCGGCGACGACATGCGCGTTGAGCAGGCCCTCGCTGGCGCGTACGTCGTTGATCCAGACGCCGGTGATCGAGTTGGCGAGGTAGGTGTGGGCGAGGACGCCCTCCATGCCCGCTCCCGCGTGGTAGCCGACGAACGCGATGCCGTCGACGTCGCCGTGCTGCACGCCCTCCACCATGGACAGCGACTTGTGCCGCCCGGTGAGCATCTGCGCCCGTTCGTCGAGCTGCTCCAGGAGCAGGTTGCGCATGGTCCAGTGGGCCTCGTTGATGAGGACCTCGTCGGCACCGCCGTCGAGGAAGCCGAGGACGGCCGCGTTCACGTCCGAGGTGAACATCGACCGGCACCGCTCCCACTGCGGTGTGCCCGGCAGTACGTCGGCCGGCCAGGTCACCCCGGTGGCGCCCTCCATGTCGGCGCTGATGAGGATCTTTGCCATGCTCCAGTTGTATCGCAGTCCGGAGGAGCCCCACAGGGGAGGGCGGTCAGCCGGACGAACCGACCGAAACCTTCACTCGGCCGTCGGCGTACTCCTCGTCCACGGTGATCGTGGTGCCGTCGGGTCCCGCAAGGACCGGGACGCCCGGCCGGGACGGGATCGTCGTCTCCACGCCGTTCTGGTGGAAGGTGAGCGGCGCGGTCGGCCGGCGGCCGAAGGGAGCGTCGTACGTCTGGAGGCGGCCCCGGATCACGGCCCCGGAGGTGTCCAGGGCGGGCTCGGCGTGTGCGTCGACGGGCAGGATCTGACCGTGGCCGCCGTTCGCCTTGGTCCTGTTGTCCCGGTACTTGGTGTTCCAGTACCAGATCAGCGTGCCGCTCTCGTAGTGCAGCCGTTCCTTGAGCCTGGGCAGCGTGGAGCGCCAACCGAGCTGGAAAGGACCGGACTTGAGGTACCTGTCCTCTCCGACGTACTGCCGGTTCTCGACGACGTAGTAGCGCGCGTTACCGTCAGCGTCAGCGGGGAGCGTCACCAGAAGGGCTTCCTTGCCCTGTGTGGAGGAGTCGACCGACAGCGGGTTCAGGACGACGGTCGAGGGGGTGCCGACGTTCGCCGTCGCATGGTCGAGCCAGCCGAGCCGCAGTTTGGCCCACGCGCCCAAGTCGGCAGGATGGGCAGACAGTTCGGCCTCGTTCGAGAGCAGTGAGCCGTGCGACATGACCGACCAGAAGCCGGTCGAGTTCTCGCCGCCGGAGGTGTCGTACAGATCGGGCAGACCCAGGTCGTGGCCGTACTCGTGGGCCAGTGTGCCAAGTCCCCTGTTCTCGTTGGTCATCGTGTAGTCGTTGACCCAGATGCCCGAGTCGCCGACCTGGCTGCCGCCGTCGCGGTTTCCGTTGGCGGGGCCCAACTTGCCCGCACCGGACTGGAGATAGCTGACGGAGCCGCGGTGGGAGCCGATGGCATCGGTGCCGTTGACGCCACCGCCGTTGGCCTGCGACTCCCCCGCGAACGTCAGCATCACGCGGTCGAGATAACCGTCGGGTTCGTTGAAGATCCCGTCCCGGTCGTGGTCGTTGCGGTCCCAGGTGTCGTACGTGGCAAGGTACTTGGCCAGCGAGGCGGCGGTACGGCCCGTCGCGCGCTGGTCCTCGTACCACTTGTTCAGGCCGTCGGTGACGAGCTGCTCGTTGCAGTAGTACGTCGAGACGGCGACGCCGTTCTTCCGGCAGGCGTCGGTGCCGTAGTGCGCGAGGGGGTGGTCGACGCGGGTCCAGTCGTGAACGGTGCCGGTGATCGAGTAGACGCCGCTGGACTGGCGCCGGAAGTACGACCTGAGGGTGTCGCCCGCGGCCAGGTCCGCCGTGCCGAAGATCTGCCGCTGGTAGTAGGCCCGGCTGTAGTCCCGGGTCCACACCGTGGCGTTGTCGGTGGCGCGGTCGGGTTCGGGGGTCCGGTTGTGCGTGTAGTCGCTGAACTCCACCGGCAGCACGAAGATCCGGTCCGCGGTGCGGGCCGTCTCCGCGTACGAGCCCTCGCGGTACTCGATGCGCTGCGAGGAGCCGCGCGTCTCAGGGGTCGCCCGTCCGGCGGCGACCTTGGCGAGGGCCAGGGCCCGGGCGCGCTGGGTCCGCTCGCCCCGCTTGCTGAGCAGATCGTGGTCGGGGGCCTCCGCGGCGGCCTCGGTCTCGGGGGAGGCGACCGCGGCGGAGGCGCCCTGGGCGTGGACGGCCGGCGCGGCCACGGCGACGGCAGCGACTGCGGCGACCAGGGATCCGCGCAGGCGCGGGGATCTGGGGAGGAACGCGGATCTGCGGAGGAGCGGAGACCTGCGGATGCGCTTGCTCAACGTGCGTCCTTCTCGCGGCTGCCGGGGCGCACTCAGGAGAGCATGGGGGTGCGGATGAGGCGGGTTGTCCGGCAGCGTGTCGCCGCCGAGGTCACTCGGCCGCCCACAACCCCCGTACGTGTCCGAGGTGGCGGGTCATGACGGCCCGTACCGCCCCCTCGTCGCGGGCGATGAGCGCGTCGAGGATGTCCAGGTGCTCCGCGGCGGAGGCCTCCAGGCGGCCCGCCTTCACCAGCGCGTGCAGGCCGTAGAGGCGGGAGCGCTTGCGGAGGTCGCGGACCACCTCGACCAGGTGGTCGTTGCCCGCGAGGGCGAGGAGGCCGAGGTGGAAGCGCATGTCCGCCTCGACGTGCGCGATGAGGTCACCGGTCGCGGCCGCGGTGACACTCTCCTGGGCGGCCGGGCGCAGTGCCTCCAGGGCGACGGGGTCGGCGGTGGCGGCGAGCGACACGGTCGTGGGGATCTCGATGAGCGAGCGGATGTGCGTGTACTCGTCGAGCTGCTTCTCGGAGACGGCGGTGACCCGGAAACCCTTGTTCGGCACGGTGTCGACCAGGCCCTCCTTGGCGAGGTCGAGCATGGCCTCGCGGACGGGTGTGGCCGAGACACCGAAGCGGGCGGCGAGGGCCGGTGCGGAGTACACCTCGCCCGGACGCAGTTCCCCGGCGATGAGGGCGGCCCGCAGCGCGTCCGCGACACGCTCGCGGTAGCTGGGCTTCTTGCCGCCCAGCGAGGGCAGGGCGGGGGCGCTGGCGCGCTGGGCGGGCATCGGGGATTTCCTTGTCGTGGTCGGGGGCTTCAGAGGACGAAGCCCGCCGGGAACGGGTCGGTGGGGTCGAGCAGATACTGGGCCGTGCCGGTCACCCAGGCACGCCCGGTGAAGCTTGGCAGGACGGCCGGGATCCCGGCGACCTCGGTGGTGTCGAGGAGCCGGCCGGTGAAGTGGGTACCGATGAAGGACTCGTTCAAGAACTCGGTGTTCAGGGGGAGTTCGCCGCGTGCGTGCAGCTGCGCCATGCGCGCGGAGGTGCCCGTGCCGCAGGGTGAGCGGTCGAACCAGCCGGGGTGGATGGCCATCGCGTGCCGCGAGTGCCGGGCCGTCGAGCCCGGGGCGGTGAGCTGCACATGGTGACAGCCCCGGATGGACGGATCCTCGGGGTGGACGGGCTCCCCCTCGGCGTTGATGGCGTCCATCAGCGAGAGCCCGGCCGCGAGGATGTCGTCCTTGCGGGCCCGGTCGAAGGGCAGCCCGAACTGGTCGAGCGGCAGGATCGCGTAGAAGTTTCCACCGTACGCCAGGTCGTAGGTCACCGTCCGCCCGTCGGCGAGCTGGATCTTGCGGTCCAGGGCGACGGAGAAGGATGGCACGTTCCTGAGCGTGACCGCCTTGGCCGCGCCGTCCTCCACCGCCACCTCGGCGACGACGAGCCCCGCCGGGGTGTCGAGGCGGATGGTGGTCACCGGCTCGACGACCTCGACCATGCCGGTCTCCACGAGGACGGTCGCGACCCCGATGGTCCCGTGCCCGCACATCGGGAGATAGCCCGACACCTCGATGTAGATGACGCCGTAGTCGCAGTCGGGACGGGTCGGCGGCTGGAGGATCGCACCGCTCATCGCCGAGTGGCCGCGCGGCTCGTTCATCAGCAACTGCTTGATGTCGTCACGGTGTTCACGGAAGTACAGCCGCCGCTCGTTCATGGTCGCGCCCGGGACCGTGCCGATGCCTCCGGTGATCACACGGGTCGGCATGCCCTCGGTGTGCGAGTCGACGGCGTGCAGGACGAGTTTGCTGCGCATGGGGCTCCCTGAGGGGTGAGGTCTCCTGCGAGGCAGAGATCGAGATCGTGGCCGCGTGCCTGCGGGCGGGCGTCCGGGATTGCGGGACTGCGGCTCAGGCGAGCCCGGCCGCGACGGCCCGTTCGGTGGCCTCGCGCACGGCCTGCTCCTGCTCGGGAAGGAGCGGCACGCGCGGCGCACGTACCGGACCGCCGTGCCGCCCCACGATGTCCATCGACAACTTGATGGCCTGCACGAACTCGGTCTTCGAGTCCCAGCGCAGCAAGGGGTGCAGCTGGCGGTAGAGCTTGCCCGCGGTGTCCAGATCTCCCGCGACGGCGGCGCGGTACAGCGCGACGGACGCGGAGGGCAGCGCGTTCGGGTAGCCGGCCACCCAGCCCTTGGCCCCCGCGACCGCCAGTTCCAGCAGCACGTCGTCGGCGCCGATCAACAGGTCGAGTTCCGGGGCGAGTTCGGCGATGCGGTAGGCGCGGCGTACGTCACCGGAGAACTCCTTGACCCCGTGGATGTACCCCTCGCCGTGCAGCTTCGCGAGCAGCTCGGGCACGAGGTCGACCTTGGTGTCGATGGGGTTGTTGTACGCGACGATCGGCACGCCCGCCTTGGCCACCTCCGCGTAGTGGGCGAGGACCGAGCGCTCGTCGGCGCGGTACGCGTTCGGAGGCAGCAGCATCACGGAGGCGCAGCCCGCGTCGCGTGCCTGCTCGGCCCAGCGGCGGGCCTCGGCGGATCCGTACGCAGCCACGCCCGGCATCACGCGCCGCCCACCGATCGCGACCACGGCGGTCTCCACGACCTTGGCCCGCTCCTGCGGGGTGAGCACCTGGTACTCGCCGAGCGAGCCGTTCGGTACGACCCCGTCGCAGCCGTTCTCGACGAGCCACGTGCAGTGGTCCGTGTACTTGTCGAGGTTGACGGAGAGGTCGTCGTTGAGCGGGAGGGCGGTGGCGACGAGGACGCCGTGCCAGGGACGGTTGTCGTTGACGTTGCCGTCGGTCATGAGGGGTCCCATCCGGTTTCGGTAGACGGTTTTCGGTGGAGGGTGACGTGTCATGAGGGTTCGCCGGGCTCGCGAGCCAGCACCCCGAGGGGCACCGGCCGGGCGAACGGCCGTCGGGAGGGTGTCTCCGGACAGCGCGCGAGCCCCGCCACGGCGGGCCCGCACATCCGTCCCTGGCACCAGCCCATCCCGGCCCTGGTCAGCAGTTTCACGGTGCGTACGTCCCCGGCCCCGAGCTCGTCGACAGCCTCCCGGATCGCGGAGGCGGGCACCTCCTCGCACCGGCACACGACGGTGTCGTCGGTGACCTGCTCGGTCCAATGGGCGGGCGGAGCACAGACCGTGTCTACGGCGGCGAAGAACTCCCGCAGCCCGGCACGCGCCTTGGCGGCCGAGGCGTACGAACTCCTTCCGGGCGTACGGGAGTCGAGCCGCGCCGCGATGGACAGTCCGGCGATCCGGCCCTCGGCCGACGCGAGCGCCGCGCCGCCGATCCCCGTGGCCTCGCCGGCGGCCCAGACGCCGGGCACGTCGGTGCGCTGTTCGTCGTCCACGGCGACGGCGACCCCGTCGAGACGGCAGCCGAGCGCTTCGGCGAGGTCGGTGTGCGGGAGCATGCCGTGGCCGACGGCGAGGGTGTCGCAGGGGACGCGCCGCCCGGTTCCCGGCCGGACCCGCCCGTCACCATCGAGGGAGGCGACGGTGACGGCTTCGAGCCGCCCGGTGCCGTGTGCGGCGACGACCGTGCTGCGAACCTGGGCCCTGACTCGGTGACGTGCCAACTCGGCCGCGTACCGGGCGCCTTCGGCGAGTTTCGCGGGATGGGCGGCGAGCACCCGGGCCTGCCGAGCGAGGTTCCGGGGGTCGGCGGACTCCACGAGGGCCGCGACCTTCGCCCCGGCCGAGGCGAGCCCGACGGCCACGGGCAGCAGCAACGGCCCGGCCCCGGCCACCACGGCGGTACGCCCCGGCAGCACGAGCCCGCCCTTGAGCATGGCCTGCGCCCCACCCGCGGTCACCACTCCGGGGAGGGTCCAGCCGGGAAACGGGAGCACCTTCTCGTACCCACCGGTGGCGAGCAGCACGGCGTCCGCGTGAACGGTGACGGGCTCTTCCTGCTCGGGCCCGAGCAGAGCGTGGACGGCGAAGGAGCCTCGGGCGGTGTCATCGGCGGTGGAGGTGCCGGACTGCCGCTCCACGAACCACACATGATGACCCGTCAGATGAGTGACACGTCCTGCGCCGATGTGCGCCGCGAGTCCGTCCCGAAGCCGTTCCCAGGTACGCCACTGGTGATGCAGGGCCTGCGGACGACGGGCCCCGAGCTCCGGAGCGGTCTGGCGGTAGAACTGCCCGCCCGCCTGCGGGGCGGAGTCGACCAGGGTCACCAGCACACCGCGAGCCGCGGCGGCGAGGGCGGCCGTGAGTCCGGCGGGGCCGGCGCCGATCACCGCGAGGCGGCGTCGTTCAGTCATGGTGACCGGTCCCTTCCTGCGTGCGGATCACGTCCCCGGCCTCGGCCCGGACCAGACAAGCCCGTTGGTTCACCCGCCCGTTGACACTCACCAGACAGTCGAAGCACACCCCGATGCCACAGAAGACACCGCGCGGCTCGCCGCTCCCCCGGGTCGTACGCCAGGACGTGACGCCCGCAGACCAGAGCGCGGCGGCGATCGTCTGACCGGGCAGGACGGTGATCTCCCGGCCGTCGAAGGTGACGGTGAAGGCGGGCCCGGGCCGGGCGTCGACCAGGTCGAGCGGAGTGCGGGGCGTCATGGAGCCTCCTCGGTCACCGGATCGGGAAAGCGGTCGGGGCGGAACGGCGCGAGGTCCAGATCGGGGGCCTTCTCCGCCAGCACCTGGGCGATCAAGTGGCCCGTCCCGGTGGCGAGTCCGATGCCCGCGCCCTCGTGCCCGCACGCGTGGAAGAGCCCGGGCACGCGCGCGTCCGGCCCGATCGCGGGCAGATGGTCGGGCAGGTACGGACGGAACCCGAGGTAGCTGCGCATGGCCCTGACCTCCGACAGGAAGGGGAACAGCCGGGTCGCCCCCGCCGCGAGCGCCCGGGCGACGGGCAGGGAGAAGGAGCGGTCGAAGCCGACCCGTTCCCGGCTGGCACCGATCAGTACCGGTCCCGCCGCCGTGCCCTCGACCACCGGGGAGGTCTGCAGCGCGGCCGAGTCACTGGCCACGTCGGCCACGTAGTCGGCGGCGTACACCTTGTGCCGCACCCGGCGGGGCAGCGGCTCGGTGACCAGGACGAATCCACGCCGGGGCAGCACGGGCAGGGACACCCCGGCCAGCGCGGCCAGTTCTCCGCCCCAGGTCCCGGCGGCGTTGACGACGGCGGGCGCGTGCACATCACCATGAGATGTACGGACTCCACGCACCGCCCCGGCCGCCGTGCGCAGCACCTCCGTGACCGTCCACCCGGTCCGCAACTCGGCACCGGCCGCGCGGGCGAGCCGTACGAGATGGGCTGCGGCCAGTGTCGGCATCACCTGGGCGTCCTGCGGATAGAGGACACCGCCCGCGAGCCCCTTCGCCAAGCAGGGCTCCAGATCATGGAGTTCACCGGCGGCAACGGACACGGCCTCGACACCGGCGGGGCGCTGCCCGACGGCAAACCGCTCCAACGCCGCGAGCCCCTCAGGTGCGGACGCCACGACGACCCCGCCCTTGGCCTCGTACTCGACGGCCCCGGCCACTCCGGCCTCAGCGGCAAGATCGGCCCACAACCGCCCGGAGAGCAGGGCGAGTTCGAGCTCGGGCCCCGGTTCCTTGTCCGAGACGAGCAGATTCCCCTCCCCCGCCCCGGTCGTACCCCCGGCCACCGGCCCCCGGTCCACCAGTACGACACTCAGCCCCGCCCGAACGGCGTACAAGGCACTGGCCGCCCCGACCATCCCGGCCCCGACGACCACAACATCGCAGGTCAGCGACTTGGTCACGCCAGTACTATGTCACATACCTCTAGCCGGGCCAAGGGTGCACCAACCCGCACTCAATGGCGTGCGGCACCCTCCGCCCCTTCAGGGGCGCGGGGAACTGCGCGACCAGCCCCCACACACCCGCACCCAACACTCAACGTCAAATCCCCATCGCCAACTGAGGATCACGCGAAATCTCAGACCCGCCCCACCACAACCCACCTAGACGGCAACTCAATCCGCGTACCGTCCGCCAAAAACTCAGTCGTCACAAGCGGCAACTCTCCACTCGCCAGCACGGCGAGCCCAGCAGCCCGCAGATACTCCGGCACAGCGGCATCAGCGACCTCCCCCGGCGCGATCCCATGCCGAAACACGGGCGCAAGCTTGGCCGGCGGCCCGCCCGGGCCCTGGGCAAGACCCCGCAGAATCGGCCCCGCCGCCTCCGCGAGCTCGACAAGAAACGCACGCCCCCGGTCACCCACAAGCATGGCGAGCCCATCCACCACCGGCTGCCGGTCATCCGGCTCGCACTGATGCAGGACACCCCGCATATACACGTTCGCGTCACCGAGCTCCGCGTGCAGTGTCTCCGCTTCGACCTTCTCGGCCGCGTCGAAAAGCCGGTAGGAGGCCTGCCCGGCCGGGTCCGCGAGCCGGGCGTGATCGAGGGCGGCAGCCGAGAGGTCGGCACCGATGACCCGCGGATAGCGGTCGGCGAGGAACCGGGCCTGGGTCCCGTTGCCGCAGCCGAGGTCCACGAGAGGCAGGCCGGGCGCCGCCAGATGCGGTTCGAACAGAGCGAGGTGGATCCCCGCCGTGACCGCGGGCTCGGCATCCCAGAAGACGGCCCCCGGCTCGCCGGGAGCCTCCCGCCAGAAGCCCTCCCAGGCCTCTCTGTACCGAGTCGTCACACTCATGAAAGCTCCCCAGGACGCGACCACGGACCGCCGAAAAGTGACGGGCAGTCCGGTTTATCGCGCCCGGCGTGAAGCGACAAGCAGGCGGCGCACACCTTCACCGCTCGTTCGACTGCCGCACGCCGATGTGCGCCCCTCGTGCCCCTCACTCCCCAGGAACCAGCGGCGGGGCAGGACCGACGGAGCTAGCGGCGCGGCAAGGTCAACTCGAACCACACCGTCTTGCCGGAGCTCGTCCGGCTGGTCCCCCACTCCCGCGCCAGCGTGCTGACCACACGCATGCCGCGCCCGAACTCGTCGAGCCGGCGCGTGCTGAGCAGCGTCGGCAGGGTGTGGTCGTCGTCGTCCACCTCGCACAGCAGTGTCTCGCCCCGGACGAGCCGCAGCTCGATGGGGCGGCTGTGGGAGTGCCGTACGGCGTTGGTGACGAGCTCGCTGACCATCAACTCTGTGGGATCGACAAGGGAGTTCAGCCCCCACACGTGAAGCTGCTCGCGGACCACGGCACGCGCCCTGCCGACCTCCGCCCGGTCGTGGCCGATCCGCCACTGGGCGACGTCCTCGGGCTCGATGCCGTTGAGCCGGGCCATCAGGAGCGCCACGTCGTCCTTGCGGCCGCCGCGGGTGTTGAGGGCGCGGATGATGGTGTCGCAGGCGTCGTCCATGGAGGCGGCCGGGTGCGCGGCGGACTCGCAGAGCGTGGCGAGTCCGACACCGATGTCTTCACCGCGGACCTCGACCAGTCCGTCGGTGCACATCACGAGCCGGTCGCCGGGCGCCACCCGGACGCCCACCGCCTCGAAGGGCACTCCGCCGACGCCGATGGGCGCGCCCGTGGGCAGGTCGAGCAGATCACTGCGGCCGTCCTCGGCGCGGACCAACACCGGTGGGATATGGCCCGCGTTGGCTATCTGCAACTCGCTCCTGATGGGGTCGTACACCGCGTAAAGGCAGGTCGCGAGGTAGTGCTCGCCGAGGCGCTGCGCCAAGTCGTCGAGATTGCGCAGGAGTTGGGCGGGCGGCAGATCGAGGGCGGCCATGGTCTGTACGGCGGTGCGCAACTGGCCCATCATCGCGGCCGAGTTGAGCCCGTGCCCCATGACGTCGCCGACGACGAGCGCGGTCCGTGACCCGGGCAGCTTGACCGAGTCGAACCAGTCTCCGCCGACCCGCCCCAGCAGCGTGCCCGGCAGATAGCGGGTCGCGATGTCGCAGCCCGCCATGCGCGGCGCGATGTGCGGCAGCATGCTGTCCTGGAGGGTCTCGGCGACGCTCTCCTGATACGTGTACATCCGGGCGTTGTCGAGGACGAGCCCGGCGCGGGCGGCGAGTTCGGCGCCGGTGACGCGGTCCATGTCGTTGAACTCGACGCGCTCGGGGTGCCGCAGCAGGATCATGAAGCCGAGGACCACGTTGCGGGCCTTGAGGGGCACCACCAGCATGGAGCGGCCCGTGATGAGGGGCCGGATGTCGCGCTTCTCGAACTGCGCGGCGATCATGTGCCCCATCTGCTCGCTGATGCGGGGCACGAGGACGGGGTCACCGGTGGTCATGCACTGGAAGAACGGGGTGTGTGCCGGGAACGGCATGGCCTCGCCGACAGGCACGACATCGTCCCAGCGGCCCGGCTCGTCCGTGTGCTCCAGGGCGACCCGGTGCCACATGGTGGTCGTGTCGGGCACGCCCTCGGGGAAGCCCTCACCTGCGACGACCTGTTCGCGGAGATAGGTCCCGGCCACGTCGGTGAAGCGGGGGACCACGGCCCGGCTGACCTCGACGATGGTGCGGGACAGGTCGAGCGAGGTGCCGATCCGCCCGCTGACCTCGTTCAGGAACTCCAGGCGCTCGCGGACGGCGGCGTACTCGAGGTCCTCGCCCTCGTCGGATTGGTCCTGCGGCAGGGGTGCGCCGGCCGCGACGGCAGCGGCCGCCCGCTCCTGACGCGCCTTGCGCTCGGCACGCCGGGGCACGCCCCAGTCGGGAGTGACGGGCACTCGGTCGTTCTGGCTGAACTCCAGGACGGGATAACCCAGTTCGAGGACCTGGGCGACGATGCGGGCGCTCTCGCCGACGCTCATGCTGGGCAGGATCTCGGGCAGCCTGCGGGCCAGTTCCTCGGCACCGGGGAAGTCGGTGTGCAGTGCGAACCCGGGTGCGATGCGTTCCATGACCAGGCCCGCGCCGGTGTCCTCGTGGCGCAGCCCGCCGGCGTCGGCGGCGAGCACCAGCAGCCGCTCGGGCCCCGGCCCCACCAGCGGATACGCCCACCACAGCACGTCGATCCGGTCACTGTCGGGCGCCGACAACCGCGCGCGCCCCGCGGCCGGATAGGACAGCCGCCCGTCGAGGGACGACTCCAGGTCGGGCCCGAGGCCGTCGTACGGTGAATACGCCCCGTAGGGAGCGACCTCGTCATCATCGGGCAGGGCACCGGACACGGGCAGCAGATCGACGGCGGGCCGTCCGACTGCCTCGTCCTTGGCGGCGCCGAACAGCCGCCGGGCGCCCCGGCTCCAGTGCGAGACCAGGCCTTCACGGTCGACGACCACCACGGCCAGCGGAATCCGGCCCGCCGCGACCCCGTTCCCGCCCGCACGGCCGTGAGCTGTGCCCCTCTCGGTGCCACGGTCCATGGCCCAGGCCCTCTCTCCCCACGGTCCGCAAGATCTGTACCGCCACAACCACGGTACGTCCGCGCCTGGTTGCCATGTGTGGCATTGAGCGAATTGACTCCGGCGCACACCAGCGCCCCCTTAGGGGCGCGGGGAACTGCGCGACAAGCCCCCACAACCCCGCACCCGACAACGCCCCCTCACCCCTCAGTCTTCATGCCCCAACTGAAGATCCCGCTCAGTCCGCCCACCCCCCGCCACCTGCAGAACGGTAGCCACCGGCGGGTACCCGGCGGCGATCACCGTGTATTCCCCGGAAGAAAGATCAACGAACCGGAACGTTCCGTCACCCCCGGTCGTCAACGTGTCCACCACATTCCCCGCTGCGTCCAGCAGCGTCACCCTCGCGTCTTCGACAGGCCGCCCCCCACTGGCCCGCACGGTCCCCCGAAGCACCGCCCCGCCCGCAAGCTCGACATCCTGGCGGGTCTCCCGGGCGGCCTGCACACTCACGGGCAGGGCAGCGGGTCGAAAGGCCGGCGCACTCGCGGCCAGCGTGTACTCCCCGGCCACCAACTCCGAGATGACGTAACCCCCTTCACGCCCACTGCGCGTCGTGGCGACGACCTCACCGTGCACATTGGTGAGCGTGACGGTCGCGTCCCGCACAGGCGTCCCGTCCGCCGTCACCACGCTCCCGGCCAGCCGCCCGGCCCCACCGAGCACGACGTCCAGCTCGACCGGCCGCTCCCCGACGGTGACGCTGACGGCCTGCGGCTGATGCCCGCCCGCCGCGGCGATGAGGACGTACGACCCCGACCCGGGCGTCGACAACGCATACCGTCCGTCGTCCCCGCTCGCGCCCCGGCCGATCTGCTGTCCCGCGACGTCGATGAGGGTGAGCGCGGCGCGGGGCACGACGGTGCCGTCGGGGTGCTGGACGGTCCCACAGACGGGCACTCCGGCGGCGTACGAACGCGCCTGCGGGACCGAGGAGTTGTAGGACGCGGTGGTCTCGGGGGCGGCAGAGGTGTGGTGGGACACCAGCGGTTTCTCCTTGAGGAAGAAGGCGACGAGCAGGCCCAGGACGAGCACCGGCACGAGGTAGAGGAAGATCCGCGGCATGGCGTCGGCGTAGGCCGCGATGTAGCCGTCGCGAAGCTCAGCGGGCAGTGCGTGGACGAGCTGCGGGGTGATGGACTCGGGGTCGGGCAGGCCGGCCCCGGCGGGCAGCCGTTCGGCGAGGGAGTCGGCGAGCCGGTCGGCGAAGAGCGTGCCGAAGATCGCGGCGCCGACGCTGCCGCCGATCTGCCGGAAGTAGTTGTTGGCGCTGGTCGCGGTGCCGAGGTCGCGGGGCTCCACGGAGTTCTGTACGGCGAGGATCAGTACGGGCATGACCAGGCCGATCCCGGCGCCGAGTACGGCCATCCAGATGCTGTAGTACAGCCGGGGCGTGTCGGTCTCCAGCCGCGACAGGAGCCACATGCCGAGGACGGAGAGGAAGCCGCCGAGGATCGGGTAGATCTTGTAGTGGCCGCTGCGGCTGATGAGCTGGCCCGAGACGACCGACGCGCCGACGATGCCGGCCATCATCGGGAGCATCAGCAGGCCGGACTCGGTGGCGGTGGCGCCGTCGACCATCTGCAGGTACGTGGGCAGATAGCTGGCCGCTCCGAAGAGGGCGACCCCGACGATCACGCCCACCAGAGCGGTGACGTTGAAGACCCCGTCGCGGAACAGCCGCAGGGGGATGAGGGGTTCGACCGCGAAGTGCTCGACGACGAGGAACAGGGCCGTCGAGGCGACGGCTCCCGCTCCGAGCCCGAGAATGACGCGCGAGTCCCACGCGTACTCCGTACCGCCCCAACTGGTCAGCAGGACCAGGCAGGTCGAGGCAGTGGCGAGCAGCAGGGCACCGAGGACGTCGAGGCGGCGCCGGGCGGTCGGCTTGGGCAGTTTGAGCACGACCGCGACGACGACGAGCGTGACCAGGCCGAAAGGCACGTTGATGTAGAAGCACCAGCGCCAGGAGAGGTGGTCGGTGAAGTAGCCGCCGAGCAGCGGTCCCGCGACCGACGCGAGACCGAAGGCGGCGCCGATCAGGCCCATGAAGCGGCCGCGTTCCCGGGGCGGCACGATGTCCGCGATGATCGCCTGCACACCGATCATGAGTCCGCCGGCGCCGACGCCCTGGAGCGCGCGGAAGGCGATCAACTGGTCCATGGTGCGCGACCATCCGGCCAGCGCGGAGCCGATCACGAAGACGACGATCGCGAACTGGAAGACGCCCTTGCGGCCGTAGAGGTCGCCGAACTTGCCGTAGACGGGCAGTCCGACGGTGGCGGTGAGCAGATACGCGGTGATCGCCCAGGACATCCTGTCCAGGCCGTGCAGCTCTCCGACGATCTTCGGGAGAGCGGTGGCGACGATCATCTGCTCCAGCGCGGCGAGCAGCAGCGCCAGCATCAGCGCGAAGAACACCATCCGCACGCGGGCCGGGCCGAGCTCCTCGAACCCCGGTGGTTCCGGCGGCCCTTGGAGTGTGTCAGGGGCCGGGGCCGAAACGCCGCGTTCGCTCGCCGCCAGAGTCGTCCCGCCCACGTGCTGCTCCCCTCGTCGCGCCTGCGCGGCCCATTTCTCGCATTACGCGACAACTGGGAGCAAGCGCGACGAGTCGCCCTTCAGTGGAGCTCAAGGGGCGTATCCGCCGGTGGGAGCCCTACGGCGTACGACGGAGCCATACCGAAAACCACTCGAAACGGTGAGCGTGAGAATCGCCCGGTCGAGCGCCTCCGCGCGCTCACCGGGACTGCGCCGAGGGCTACTTCTCCACCTCGGTGGCGAGCTTCGCGAGCACCTCGTCGTAGATCCGCCCGAGGCCCTTGGGCGCGAAGGTCTTCTCGAAGAAGCCGCCGATGCCGCCGGCGCCGTTCCACACCGAGGTCACGACGACGCGGGACTTGCCCTCGCCGGCCGGGGTGACCCGCCAGGTGGTCACCATCGAGGAGTTGCGGTCCTTCTCGACGAGCTCGCCGTCGGTGGGCTCGCTCACCTCGAGCAGGCAGTCGCGGACGCGCTTACTCGTGGCCTGGAGCTTCCAGTGGACGAGGCTGCCCTCGCCGTCGCCGCCCTCGCGCACCTCGTATTCGCTGAAGTGCTCGCTCAGGAGCTTCGGACGCGTGCCGGTGTAGTCGGCCAGCGCATCGAACACGTCGTCGGGCTGAGCCGCTACGACTCGCTCAGTGGTGGCCTCGACCTGCGCCATTGCGTTCCTCCAGCACTCGGGATCTCGGGGGTCAGCGCTCAGCCAACCATCAGGCGGTCGAGCCGCCCAAATCGGGGTCCCCTCAGGGCCCGGAGCCTCGGACGCCACGCCCGTCGAATATGAGTTCGCACGATCAAGGGAACATGTGTTCTATTCTGTGTCCAGTGCTACCGAGGAGGCGTCATGCGCTGGGAGAACCTCACAGTGGAGTCCGGCGGCAACCTGCCGAGGGACGCCGCGCTGTTCGGCGCGGACGCGGTGACCACACGTACGTTCGACACTCCGGAGTTCCGTGGAATCACGTTCCACGAGATCCGGGCCAAGTCGATCGTGAACCGGGTGCCGGGCGCCTCGCGCATGCCCTTCGAGTGGACGGTCAACCCGTACCGGGGGTGCACGCACGCGTGTGTCTACTGTTTCGCCCGCAAGACCCACAGCTATCTGGACCTCGACACGGGCCTCGGCTTCGACAGCCAGATCGTGGTGAAGGTGAACGCCCCGGAGCTGCTGCGACGGCATCTCGGCTCGCGGCGCTGGCTGGGCGATCACATAGCGATGGGCACGAACGTGGACTGCTACCAGCGCGCCGAGGGCCGCTACCAGCTGATGCCCGGCATCATCGCGGCCCTGCGCGACCACGCGAACCCCTTCTCGATCCTCACCAAGGGCACGCTGATCCTGCGTGACCTCGACCTCCTGAAGCAGGCGGCCGCGGTGACCGAGGTCGGGATCTCCGTCTCGGTGGGCTTCACCGACCACGAGCTGTGGCGGACCGTGGAGCCGGGCACGCCCGCCCCCGAGCGCCGCCTCGACGCCGTCCGCGCCCTGAGCGAACACGGCATCGACTGCGGGGTCCTGATGGCCCCGGTGATCCCCTTCCTGGGCGATGACCCGTCCCAGCTGCGCGCGACGGTACGGGCGATCGCGGCCTCCGGCGCCACCTCGGTCACGCCGCTCGTGCTGCATCTGCGGCCGGGGGCGCGCGAGTGGTTCATGAGCTGGCTGGCACACCACCACCCGTATCTGGTGCGCCGCTACGAGCGGCTGTACGCGGAGGGTGCCTACGCCCCGAAGTGGTACCAGCGCCGGATCACCCGTCAGGTCCACGAACTGGCCGAGGAGTACGGGATAGGTCCCACGCGCGCGGGGATGCCGCGCAGGATCCCGGCACCCGCCGAACCGGCCGTCCCGGAGCCGACCCAGCTCACCCTTCTCTGACCGGCACCGGCACCCGCTCCGACCAGCGCGCCTCAGCTGCATCCGGGCGCATCGCGCGGGCCGATCGGGTCAAACTCTTGTCAGAATCGCTTCTTCCGGGCGGCCACTCCGGGACGATACGGCGAAGGCCGTGGCGTGCACGGCCCACAACCTCCGTCCTGGGAGGTCCGATGCTGCATCTCCCCGGGGGACAACCCCCGGACCCCCGGCCCGAGGATCAGGCCAGAATCCCTGCCCGGAACATCCATGCGAGGCGATTCATCGTGAACCGACGCGCAGCTGCTCTGTGCGGTGCCGCTGCCGTGGTGGCCGGAATGATCACCGCGATCCCGGCCGGCGCGAGCGCGGACTCCGCGACCGCACCGCGCACCACGCTCTCCGCCGACCCGGCGAAGCTCACCTGGAAGAAGTGCGGCACCACCGCCTATCCGACGCTCCAGTGCGCGTCCCTGAAGGTGCCGCTCGACCACACGAACCCGGACGGCGAGCGCATCACGCTCGCGCTGTCACGGGTCCCGCACACCGCGAAGAAGTCCCAGGGGCCGCTCCTGGTGAACCCGGGCGGCCCCGGCGGCAGCGGTCTCACGCTCGCCGGGTTCGTCGCGGCCACGCTGCCGAAGGCGGTGGCCTCGCAGTACGACGTCATCGGCTTCGACCCGCGCGGCGTCGGCGCCAGCAAGCCCGCCCCGAACTGCAGGCCGGGGCACTTCAAGCCCGTACGCCCCGACTCGGTGCCGAGCACCCCCGCCCTGGAGAAGGCCAACCTCGACCGGGTCAAGGCCTTCGCGAAGGCGTGCGGCGCGAAGTACGGGAAGCTGCTGCCGTACCTCGACACCGTGAGCGCGGTCCATGACATGGACGCGATCCGGCACGCGCTCGGCGCCAAGAAGATCAACTACTTCGGATACTCGTACGGCACCTACCTGGGCGCCGTCTACGCGAAGCTCCACCCGGACCGCGTACGGCGCATGGTGCTCGACTCCATCGTCGACCCCACCGGTGTCTGGTACGAGGACAACCTCGCGCAGGACCACGCCTTCAACGACCGTCACCGGGCCTTCATGGCCTGGGTCGCCAAGAACAACGCGAAGTACAAGCTCGGCACCGATCCGGAGAAGATCGAGGCCAAGTGGTACGCGATGAGGGCGGCGCTGGCGAAGAAGCCCGCGGACAAGACGGTGGGCGCCTCCGAACTGGAGGACACGTTCGCCCCCGGCGGCTACTACAACGGCTACTGGCCGTATCTCGGCGAGGCGTTCGCGGCCTTCGTCAACGACAAGAACGACGATCCGCTGGTCGAGGCGTACCAGAACTTCGGTGCCGTCGACGCCGCGGGCGACAACAGCTACAGCATCTACACCTCGGTGCAGTGCCGTGACGCGTCCTGGCCGCGCGACTGGGAGACGTGGCGCGAGGACAACTGGGAGGTGTACGAGAAGGCGCCCTTCATGACCTGGAGCAACGCCTGGTACAACGCGCCGTGCGCGTTCTGGCCGACGGACTCCCTGGAGCCCGAGGACGTCTCCAACGACTCGGTGCCGCCGGTGCTGCTGTTCCAGGCGACGGACGACGCGGCCACCCCGTACGAGGGCGGAGTCGTGGTCCATCATCTGCTGGGCGGCTCCAGCCTGGTGGTCGAGCAGGGCGGCGGCAACCACGGCATCACGCTGAGCGGGAACACCTGCCTGGACAAGCACCTGGCCACGTATCTGGCCGACGGCAGGGTGCCGCGCGGTGGCGGCGAGGTCGACGCGGTGTGCAAGACGCTGCCCGACCCCAAGCCGCTGAGCAAGAAGGCCTCGGCCTCGCGCGGCACGACGCTGCACGGGCTGCTCGGATTCCGGGGCTGAGCCCCGGCAGGTGAGCGGCGGCGCCCGTCGGGGGCGTTGTCAGTGCCGTGGTGCAGGATTGATCCATGGCCGAACTGACGCGCATCTCCGCCCCCGACGGGGTCGCCCCCGCCGCCGCGTACACCCACGTCGTCATGGGCACGGGCCGCTTCGTGGCGGTCTCGGGCCAGCTCGCGCTCGACGAGGACGGCAAGCTCGTCGGGGAGGGTGACCCGGCGGCGCAGGCCCGTCAGGTCTTCGAGAACCTGCGGCGCTGTCTGGCCGCGGCCGGGGCGACCTTCGACAACGTGGTCAAACTGACCTTCTTCGTCACGGACATGGCGTACATGCCGGCCGTCCGCGCGGCCCGGGACGAGCACATATCCCCCGACCGCCTCCCGGCCGCCTCGGCCGTGCAGGTCGCCGCCCTGGTGAGCCCGGACTTCCTGCTGGAGATCGAGGCGTTCGCGCTGCTGCCCGAGTGAGCCGAGGGTGTCGCCCGAGGTAGTCGCGGGTGCCGCCCGGGCGATCCGCGGGCCCGCCGTAATTCACGGGACCCCTCCCCCACGGCCGCCTAGGGTGCCGCCATGGACGAACGCCTCCGCTCCCCTTCCGCCACTCTCCACGTCCGGGAGATGGTCCTGGCCGACTGTCCCCGCGTGGCCGAGATCCGCGTGCGCGGCTGGCAGACGGCGTACAAGGGGATGATGCCGCAGGCGTACCTCGACGGGCTCGACCCGGCGGAGGACGTCGGGCGTCTGCGGGCCCGCTTCGAGCAGGCCGGTGAGAGCGTGGTGAGCCTGGTCGCGGAGTGGGACGGCGACGTCGTCGGCTGGGCGTGCCACGGCCCGTACCGGGAGGGCGAAGTCCGCACCGCGGAAGCCGAGTTGTACGCGATCTACGTGGACCTCGACCGGCTCGGGCACGGTGTCGGCCGCGCCCTGCTGCGGGAGTCCGTCGCCCGCTGCACGGCCGCGGGGCACGGCCGGATGCTGCTGTGGGTGCTCCGGGAGAACACGGGCGCGCGCCGCTTCTACGAGAGGGCCGGTTTCGCACCGGACGGCGCTGAGGAGCCCTTCGAGGTGGACGGTGTCGAGGTGCCGGAGGTGCGTTACGCCCGTGTGCTGGGCGGCTCCTGAGGGAGGCTCACGCAGAACACGGCGCCGCTCGGCCGGCCGGGCTCGTACCAGGCGTCGCCGCCGTTCGCACGGGCCAGGCTGCGGGCGATCCACAGGCCGAGACCGGTGCCCTCGGTGACCGCCGCCGTCGCGGGGTCGCGGCGGTAGCGCTCGAAGAGGTGCGGGACGAAGGACTCGGGCACGCCCGGACCGTGGTCCGCGACGGACAGTTCGATGTGTCCGCCGGTGGCACGCGCTGTGATCTCGACCGGCTCCCGGCCGTAGACGAGGGCGTTCTCCAGGTAGTTGGTGAAGATCTCGGCGAAGCCCACCCGGTCGACGCGGGCCACCAGATGCGCCGGGACGGCCAGCCGCAGGTCACGGCCGCGGGCCGCGGACTCGGCGAGCCGTTCCAGGAGGAAGCCCAGCACCGGCACCGCTTCCGGCACCCCCTGCTGCCACGCCCCGTCGATGCGGGCTGCGGTGAGCAGCTTGCGGACGAGCGACTGCAGTCGGGCCGTGCGCTCGGCGATCCGCTCGACCAGTTGCGCCCGCCCCTCGTCCGTCAGGTCGGGTGGCGGCTCCTTCAGCACGTGCACCAGGGCGCCCAGGGCGGCGAGCGGGTTGTGCAGTTGGTGTGCGGCCACGGCGACGACCACGCTCTGGTGTTCGAGGGCGGACTGGAGGACGTGGTCTGCCTGCCGTCGGCGGGTTCCGTCGCGCAGCGCGGCCACGTACAGCCGGCGGTCGTCGTGTCGGGCCAGGGTGACCCGCATCTCGACGACCTTGCTGCGGCCGTTCGGCAGGACCAGTGTGACCTCGGTGGCCTCGCCGTGGACCAGCGGGAAGCCGAACACCGAGCCGATCAGTTCGTCCTCGGGGCGCTCCAGCAGGGCCGCCGCGGCCGGGTTGCAGGCTCGTACGCAGCCGTCCGCGTCGACCGCGACGATGCCGTCCGGGGCGGCCAGCATCATGGCTTCGTAGAGATCCCGCGGCCCGTCGTCAGTCATTGATGTCGCCCCCGCCGCCCCTACCGATTCCCGTCCCTTTTCGGGGGCCAGCCCCCGAACCCCCGCTCCTCAAACGCCGGAGGGGCTGAAGATCTCGCAGCCCGGGCCGACATACTCAGCCCGTCCGGCGTTTGAGGACGAGGCCGTTCAGGCCGACAAGCGGGGGTCTGGGGGCGCAGCCCCCAGGGACGGGACGGGTAGGGGCGGCGGGGGCGAAGAACCACGCTTTCGGCCTCAACTCTGGACTGCCACAACGCCGTTGGGCCAGACACGGGGAACACATTTCCGAGTACGGCCGGGGCCTGACGGCGCCGCACGGCACTACGCTCGAAAGCGCATCGCCACAACCGGCCCAGGGAGAGCCGGCCATCCGGAGGGGGAGGATCCGGGATGATCCGCGTGCTCGTGGTCGAAGACCAGCGCGCGCTGGCCGACGCCCTGGCCATCGCCATCGCGGCGCAGCCCGACCTGGACTGCGGTGACGCGGTGGGCACGGTCGACGAGGCGTTGCGGGAGGCGGCCCGTCGGCCACCCGCCGTGGTGCTCATGGACATCCATCTGCCGGGCAGGGACGGCATCGAGGGCACCCGGCTGCTGAAGGCCGCGCATCCCTCGACCCGGGTGGTCGTCCTCACCGCGGACGCGACCCCCGACCAACTGGCGCGGGCGGTGACGGCGGGCGCCTCGGCCTTCCTCGCCAAGCACAGCGCCTTCGGGGACATCCTCACCGCGATCCGGACCACGGCCAACGGCAAGCTCCTGGTGGAGGAGTCGACCCTGGCGGCGCGGCTGCCCGAGCAGCGGTGGGAGCGGAGCGGGCTGACCCGCCGGGAGCACGAGGTGCTGTCCCTGCTCGCCCAGGGACACGGACTCAAGGTGATCGCGGACCGTCTCGTGCTCAGCCGGCACACGGTGCGCGGGCATGTGAAGAGCGTCCTGGTGAAACTGGGCGCCCACAGCCAGCTGGAGGCCGTGGTCACGGCGACGCGCCTGGGCATCCTGCCGCGCCCGACCGCATGACACGTTCCGACCGTAGAACGGTGAATCAGCCCATCTGAGGGGGCCGTTCGCCCCGCCTGGGGGATGCCCGGGCCCCCGCCCGCTGTCTATCGTGCGAAAAGTGCGGCCCCGTGGACCGGGGCCGTCGGGGAGCAGGACCCGGGCCAGATGCGCGGAGATGACGGCAGGTCGGATCCCGCGACGTTCGTCCGCCTGCCGGTCGCCCGTCTCCCGCCGGGCGAACCCCCGGCGACCCCGCCTTCACCAAGCGCGCTCGGCACCCGCCGCCGACCTTGTGCTCCCCGTGCCCATCCCGCCCAATCCACGCCTATCCGCGTGGCGAGCGCTGCGCCGGCAGCCTCTTCAGCGCACCCGCCGCCGCCTGGGCGAGCGGTGGATGGGCGAGGGCCTCGTTCAGGACGGGGCGGGCCCGTTCGTCGCCCAGAGCGCCGAGCCCGTCCACGCACGCGATGGCGACACGGCGGTACGGGTCGTGCGGGCGGAACCTGCGGGCCAGGGTCGTGATCAGCGCGGGTACGGACTCGGGAGCGCGCAGCTCGACCAGGAGCCGTACCGGATGGAGCGCGTAGGCGACGCGCAGCTCGTTGGTGGCGAGGGCGGCCGCCGCGCGGGCGGTGCGCGGGTCGCCGAGCCGGGCCAGGGCATGCGCGGCGGACGCGCAGCGCTGCGGGTCGCGGTGGTTGAGCAGCAGGACGAGTGCCTCGAAGGCCCGCCGGTCTCCGGCGAGCCCGAGCCGGAACGCGGCCAACTCCCGTGCCCAGAGCCGCTGTTCGGGTGCGACTAGCACGTCGGCCAGTTCGTCGAGGTCGCCGGTCGAGGCCAGCCGCTCGTACGAGTACGACGCGGCCGCGCCCGCCTCGTGCCGTAAGCGCTGGGTGAGCGATCGCAACTCTTCGTCCATATCGCCGAAGCCTATCGGCGACGTACGTCACATTCACCGGGGACTGGCGCGCTCGTTACCCACGAGTTAAGCTCAATCGAGCGAGTTACCCACTCGCTGACTTGCTCGTGGTGGCCTGGTGACGCAGCCGCCGCGGGTGCTGGTCGGTTCGGTACTTCACGTACCTCAGTACGACACGGCTCCGGGACAGGGCCGGTCGGGTCTTCCTCACCGTTTCGTGGGCTCGCAGTCTCACCCACTCACGGCGCCGGGCGTGTGCGCTTTCGTAGCCCGGCATCACCCGCAACCTCCGCACCGTGTGCGCCCGTCGGCGTACCCGGGTGCGTCCCTCAGTCGTCACTCATTCCTGGAGTCCCGCGATGGCCACTCCCCTGTCCGACCCTTCCCTGTCGCTCTCCGCGTCCCCGCTCAAGACCGTCGCCGTCGTCGGCCTCGGCACGATGGGGACCGGCATCGCCGAGATCCTGGCCAAGGCCGGCCGCGAGGTCGTGGGCATCGACATCAGCGAGGCCGCCGCCGCGCAGGCCACCGCCGCCCTGGAGTCCTCGACCGCCCGCGCCGTGCAGCGCGGGCGCATCACCGAGCAGGAGCGCGACGACGCTCTCGCCCGCTTCGTCACGTCGACGGACCTGCGGGCCGCGGCCGACGCCGACCTGGTGATCGAGGTGGCTCCGGAGTCGTACGACATCAAGCACCAGATCTTCCGGGAGCTGGACGGCATCGTGCGTCCGGAGACGATCCTGGCGACCGGCACCAACGCCCTGTCCGTCACGCGGCTTGCCGCCGACTCGGCCCGCCCCGAGCGGGTGCTTGGCCTGCACTTCTTCAACCCGGCCCCGGCGATGAAGCTGGTCGAGGTCGTCTCGTCCGTGCTGACCGCGCCGGCCGCCGTCGCCGCCGTCACGGACCTCGCCCTCGAACTCGGCAAGGAGCCCGTCGCGGTCGGCGACCGCCCCGGCTTCGTCGCCGACGGGCTGCTCTTCGGCTACCTCAACCAGGCCGCCGCGATGTACGAGGCGAAGTACGCGAGCCGCGAGGACATCGACGCCGCGATGAGGCTGGGCTGCGGCCTGCCCATGGGCCCGCTGGCGCTGCTGGACCTGATCGGCGTCGACACCGCGCGTACGGTCCTGGAGGCCATGTACGCCGAGTCGCGCGACCGGCTGCACGCGCCCTCGCCCATCCTCAAGCAGCTCAGCGAGGCGGGCCTGACCGGGCGCAAGTCGGGGCGCGGCTTCTACACGTACGACGCCCCGGGCAGCGCGACCGTCGTGCGGGACGCGCTGACTCCCCTGGAGGGCGCTTCGCCGCTGCCCGGCCGTACCGTGCGTTCGGTCGGCGTCGCGGGCTCCGGCACCATGGCGTCCGGTATCGCGGAGGTCTTCGCGAAGGCCGGGTACGAGGTCGTGCTCGCCGCCCGCAGCGAGGAGAAGGCGCAGGCCGCCAAGGCCCGTATCGGCAAGTCGCTCTCACGCTCCGTCGACAAGGGCCGGATGACCGCCGAGGCCGCCGCCGAGACGCTGGGACGGATCACCGCGGCGGGCTCGTACGACGCCTTCGCGGACGTCGATCTGGCGCTGGAGGCGGTCGCCGAGGACCTGGAGATCAAACAGCAGCTGTTCGCGGTGTTCGACAAGGTCTGCAAGCCGGGCGCGATCCTGGCCACCACGACCTCGTCACTGCCCGTCGTGGCCTGTGCCCGCGCCACCTCGCGGCCGCAGGACGTGATCGGCATGCACTTCTTCAACCCGGCCCCGGCGATGAAGCTCGTCGAGGTCGTGCGCACGGTCCTGACGGCCGACGACGTGCACGCCACGGTCCGGGAGGTCTGCGCGAAGGTCCGCAAGCACCCGGTGGACTGCGGCGACCGGGCCGGTTTCATCGTGAACGCGCTGCTGTTCCCGTACCTGAACAACGCGATCAAGATGGTCCAGGAGCACTACGCGACGCTCGACGACATCGACGCCGCGATGAAGCTCGGCGGCGGCTATCCGATGGGCCCCTTCGAGCTCCTCGACGTGGTCGGCCTGGACGTCTCGCTGGCCATCGAGAAGGTCCTGCACCGCGAGTTCCGTGACCCGGGCCTCGCCCCCGCGCCCCTCCTGGAGCACCTGGTGGCCGCGGGCTGCCTCGGCCGCAAGACGGGCCGCGGCTTCCGCGAATATGCACGGCGCTGAGCCGCCGCGCGACGCCGGGCCAGGGGACAGGCCCGGCGAGCTCGCCTCCGGGCCATGGGACCGGCCCGGAGGCGGGCCCGCGGCCGGATCCGGTGCCGGAGCCGCCCTCGGATCCGGCACCGGGCCGGGGGCAGAGCAGAGGTCCGGCGGCGGGCCCGTGAACGGGACAGAGCACCAGGCGGCCGTCGGGTCCACAAACGGGACACGGCAGCGGGCGGTCGTCGGGTCCATGGACGGGTCCGCGCACGCGGCCGGGCTCTCGGCCGATGGCCGGCCCGGCGACTTGTTCGCCGAACACGCCGACTGGGGCGGACTGCTCGATCCGGCCGCCGCCCCGGTCCCGGTCCCGGTCGGGGAAAGACCCGGTCATGAGCGCTCCGCCGCGTACATGCAGTACGTTCGGGGCATGTCCCAGCCCGCCAAGTCCTCCCGTACCCCAGCCACGCCCGACGCTCCGGAGAGCGCCGCGGGCAGTCGTGCGGCCGCGCAGCGGCTCAAGATGCGCCGCGAACTCGCGGCCGCCGCGATGGAGCTGTTCGCGACGAAGGGGTACGAGGCGACGACCGTCGACGAGATCGCGGCCGCGGCCGGGGTCGCCCGGCGCACCTTCTTCCGGCACTTCCGCTCCAAGGAAGAGGCGATCTTCCCGGACCACGACGACACGTTGATCCGGGCCGAGGCGGTGCTCAACGCGGCGCCGGCGCACGAGCATCCGCTCGACACGGTGTGCCGCGGCATCAAGGAAGTCATGAAGATGTACGCGGCGAGGCCGGAGATCTCGGTGTCACGCTACAAGCTCACCCGCGAGGTACCAACCCTGCGGGAGGCGGAGATCGCGTCCGTGGCGCGCTACGAGCGGCTCTTCACCCGCTATCTGCTGGGCCACTTCGACGAGCACGCCCACGACGACGACGCCAACGACGACCCGCTGCTCGCGGAGGTCGCCGCGTCCGCCGTGGTCACGGCCCACAACCACGTGCTGCGGCGCTGGCTGCGGGCGGGCGGCCAGGGAGACGTCGAGAGCCAGCTCGACCACGCCTTCGCGATCGTCCGGAAGACCTTCGGTACGGGCATCGGGGCCGGGCGGGACACCCCGCCGCGCTCGGTGCCCGCCGCCTCCGTGGAGGGCGAGGTGCTGGTGACCGTGGCCCGCGTGGACGCTCCGCTGGACCAGGTGATGCGCACGATCGAGCAGGCGCTCAAGGAACGGCCGTAGCAGCACCCGCGAAACCGCGGCAGCCGTAGCAGCACTCGGTGGAACCGCGGCTCAGCCGCTGTCCTCGCCGAACACCTGATCGCCGGACGAGCTCCAATGTGAGCGCGTCCGGCATCTTTTTGCCCAGATTCAGGCGTTTCCGGACCCAGTCTGATCGATCATCGCTCACGTGTTACGTAAAGATTTCACCTGAGCGCAACTTCTGGCACTCCGTGCCTTGCGGCGTGACACGGCGTGCCATACGTTGAAGTTGTCCGGGCGGCCGGCGTGCAGAGATCCTTCGTACGCCGGCTGTCCCCGCAAACCAATGGTCTGCGCGCCCGGACGCCTGCGTCACAGGCAACCTTCCGCGCCACAACGCGCTGCCGAGCACCACCCTCGCCGAACCGACGGCACTGCCTCTCACCAGCAGCAATCACCCCGACGTAACCCTCAGCGTTCCCCTCAGACGCTCATCGCCGGAGGCACCACCGTGAAGGAAATCCTGGACGCGATTCAGTCGCGCACCGCCACGTCCGCCGACTTCGCCGCACTGCCGCTCCCCGAGTCGTACCGCGCGATCACCGTGCACAAGGACGAGACGGAGATGTTCACCGGACTCGCCACCCGCGACAAGGACCCCCGCAAGTCGATCCACCTGGACGACGTGCCGGTGCCGGAACTCGGCCCCGGCGAGGCCCTGGTGGCCGTGATGGCCTCCTCGGTCAACTACAACTCCGTGTGGACCTCGATCTTCGAGCCCATGGCGACCTTCGGGTTCCTGGAGCGCTACGGCAAGCTCAGCGACCTCACCAAGCGCCACGACCTGCCGTACCACATCATCGGCTCCGACCTGGCGGGCGTCGTGCTGCGCACCGGCCCGGGCGTGAACGCCTGGCGGCCCGGTGACGAGGTCGTCGCGCACTGCCTGTCCGTCGAGCTGGAGTCCAGCGACGGGCACAACGACACGATGCTCGACCCCGAGCAGCGCATCTGGGGCTTCGAGACGAACTTCGGCGGCCTCGCCGAGATCGCCCTCGTGAAGTCCAACCAGCTGATGCCCAAGCCCGACCACCTGTCGTGGGAGGAGGCCGCCGCCCCCGGTCTGGTGAACTCCACCGCCTACCGGCAGCTGGTCTCCCGCAACGGCGCCGGCATGAAGCAGGGCGACAACGTCCTCATCTGGGGCGCCAGCGGCGGACTCGGCTCGTACGCCACCCAGTTCGCGCTGGCCGGCGGCGCCAACCCCATCTGTGTGGTGAGCAGCCCGCAGAAGGCGGACATCTGCCGTGCGATGGGCGCCGAGGCGATCATCGACCGCAACGCCGAGGACTACAGGTTCTGGAAGGACGAGCACAACCAGGACCCCAAGGAGTGGAAGCGCTTCGGCAAGCGCATCCGTGAGCTCACCGGGGGCGAGGACGTCGACATCGTCTTCGAGCACCCGGGGCGCGAGACCTTCGGCGCCTCGGTCTACGTCACCCGCAAGGGCGGCACGATCGTCACCTGTGCCTCGACCTCGGGCTACAACCACGAGTACGACAACCGCTACCTGTGGATGTCCCTGAAGCGGATCATCGGCTCACACTTCGCCAACTACCGCGAGGCCTGGGAGGCCAACCGGCTCATCGCGAAGGGCAAGATCCACCCGACGCTGTCGAGGGTGTACTCGCTGGAGGAGACCGGGCAGGCCGCGTACGACGTGCACCGCAACCTCCATCAGGGCAAGGTCGGAGTCCTGGCGCTGGCGCCCACCGAGGGCCTCGGCGTGCGCGACGAGGAGAAGCGCGCCCAGCACGTCGACGCCATCAACCGCTTCCGGAACATCTGAGGGCCACCCCATGACTGAGCGCCAGACGCCGCAGGCGAAGAACGAAAGGGACCGGCCGTGGCTCATGCGCACCTACGCCGGTCACTCCACGGCCGAGGCGTCCAACGAGCTGTACCGGCGCAACCTCGCCAAGGGCCAGACGGGTCTGTCGGTCGCGTTCGACCTGCCGACCCAGACCGGCTACGACCCCGACCACATCCTCGCCCGCGGCGAGGTCGGCCGGGTGGGCGTGCCCGTCTCGCACCTCGGTGACATGCGCCGGCTGTTCCAGGACATCCCCCTGGACCAGATGAACACCTCGATGACCATCAACGCCACCGCCATGTGGCTGCTGGCGCTCTACCAGGTCGTCGCCGAGGAGCAGGGTGTCGACATCACCAGGCTCCAGGGGACGACCCAGAACGACATCGTGAAGGAGTACCTGTCGCGGGGCACGCACGTCTTCCCGCCGGTGCCCTCGCTCCGTCTGACGACGGACATGATCTGCTACACGGTCAACAACATCCCCAAGTGGAACCCGATCAACATCTGCAGCTACCACCTGCAGGAGGCGGGAGCCACCCCGGTCCAGGAAATCGCGTACGCGATGTCCACCGCGATCGCCGTCCTGGACGCGGTGTTCGCGTCCGGGCAGATCGCGGAGGAGCAGAAGGGTGACGTGGTCGCCCGTATCTCCTTCTTCGTGAACGCGGGCGTCCGCTTCGTCGAGGAGATGTGCAAGATGCGGGCGTTCGGCCGCATCTGGGACAGGATCACGCGCGAGCGGTACGGGATCGAGAACCCCAAGCACCGCCGCTTCCGGTACGGGGTCCAGGTCAACTCGCTCGGTCTGACCGAGGCCCAGCCGGAGAACAACATCCAGCGGATCGTGCTGGAGATGCTGGCGGTGACCCTCTCGAAGGACGCACGCGCGCGTGCCGTCCAACTCCCGGCCTGGAACGAGGCGTTGGGCCTGCCCCGGCCCTGGGACCAGCAGTGGTCCCTGCGCATGCAGCAGGTGCTCGCGTACGAGAGCGACCTGCTGGAGTACGCGGACATCTTCGAGGGCTCGCACGTCATCGAGGCCAAGGTCGCCCAGCTGGTCGAGGACTCGTTCGCCGAGATCGACCGGATCCAGGAGATGGGCGGCGCGATGGCGGCCGTCGAGTCGGGCTATCTGAAGTCGCAGCTCGTCTCGTCGCACGCCGAGCGCCGGGCCCGTATCGAGTCCGGCGACGAGAAGATCGTCGGCGTCAACATCTTCGAGTCGACCGAGCCGAACCCGCTCACGGCCGATCTGGACGCCGCGATCATGACGGTCGACCCGGCGGTCGAGGCCGGGGTGACCGCCGCCCTCAAGGACTGGCGCGACACCCGCTACCAGCCCCCCTTCAATCACCCGCGCCCCTGCAAGGCGCTGGAGCGGCTGAAGGAGGCCGCGAAGGGCACCGGCAACCTCATGGAGGCCACCCTGGAGTGCGCCCGTGCCGGAGTCACGACCGGCGAGTGGGCCGGTGCCCTGCGCGAGGTGTTCGGCGAGTTCCGCGCCCCCACCGGTGTCTCCTCCGCGCCCGTCGCGGTGACCGCCGAGGAGGGCTCGGCCATGTCGGAGGTCCGCCGCAAGGTGGAGCTGACAGCGAAGGAGATGGGCGTCGGCAAGCTCCGTTTCCTGGTCGGCAAGCCGGGCCTGGACGGGCACTCCAACGGCGCCGAGCAGATCGCCGTACGGGCCCGTGACGCCGGCTTCGAGGTGGTCTACCAGGGCATCCGGCTCACGCCCGAGGAGATCGTGACCGCGGCCGTCGCCGAGGACGTGCACGCGGTGGGCCTGTCGATCCTCTCCGGCTCGCACGCCCAACTGGTGCCTGACGTGCTGGAACGCCTTCGTGTGGCCGGTGCCACAGACATCCCGGTGATCGCGGGTGGCATCATCCCGAATGGCGACGCCGAAGACCTGCGGGCCGCGGGAGTGGCCGCGGTCTTCACTCCGAAGGATTTCGACATCACCGGAATCATCGGCCGGATCGTCGACGAGATCCGGAAAGCGAACAAGCTCGACCCACTGGAGGTCCCCGCATGACCAGCCCCGTCAACCGTCTGCGTCCGCGTCGCTCCTGCCTCGCGGTGCCGGGGAGCAACCCCCGCTTCCTGGAGAAGGCGCAGGGCCTCCCGGCCGACCAGGTCTTCCTGGACCTGGAGGACGCGTGCGCGCCGCTGGCCAAGCCCGAGGCGCGGCACACCATCGTCAAGTTCCTCAACGAGGGTGACTGGACGGGCAAGACGCGGGTCGTGCGGGTCAACGACTGGACGACCGAGTGGACGTACCGTGATGTCGTGACGGTGGTCGAGGGCGCGGGCCCCAACCTCGACTGCATCATGCTGCCGAAGGTCCAGGACGCCCAGCAGATCGTGGCCCTCGACCTCCTGCTGACGCAGATCGAGAAGACGATGGGCTTCGAGGTCGGCAAGATCGGCATCGAGGCGCAGATCGAGAACGCCCAGGGTCTGAACAACGTCAACGAGATCGCGACGGCCTCCCAGCGCGTCGAGACGATCATCTTCGGCCCGGCCGACTTCATGGCGTCGATCAACATGAAGTCGCTGGTCGTGGGCGAGCAGCCGCCCGGTTACCCGGCGGACGCCTACCACTACATCCTGATGAAGATCCTGATGGCCGCCCGCGCCAACAATCTCCAGGCGATCGACGGCCCCTACCTGCAGATCCGCAACATCGACGGCTACCGCGAGGTCGCCGGACGCGCCGCCGCCCTCGGCTTCGACGGCAAGTGGGTGCTGCACCCGGGCCAGGTCGAGGCGTCCAACGAGATCTTCTCGCCCTCCCAGGAGGACTTCGACCACGCCGAGCTGATCCTGGACGCGTACGACTTCTACACGTCCGAGGCGGGCGGCAAGAAGGGCTCCGCGATGCTCGGCGACGAGATGATCGACGAGGCCAGCCGCAAGATGGCCCTCGTCATCTCCGGCAAGGGCCGGGCCGCCGGCATGCAGCGCACGTCCAAGTTCGAAGCGCCCTCCGACTGACTCGGGCCATGCAGTTCGGAAACACGAAAAACCCTCATCCCCCAGGCCCCGAAGGGGCCTAGGGGGCATACCAGCCCGGAGGGCGAGACCATGCAGTTCGGCCGCACCTATGAAGAGTTCACAGTCGGCGACGTCTATCGGCACTGGCCCGGGAAGACCGTCACGGAGTACGACGACCACCTCTTCTGCCTCCTGACGATGAACCACCACCCGCTCCACATGGACGCCAACTACGCCGAGAACACGACGGACTTCGGCAAGAACGTCGTCGTGGGGAACTACATCTACTCGCTGCTGCTGGGCATGTCGGTGCCGGACGTGTCGGGCAAGGCGATCGCCAACCTGGAGATCGAGTCGCTGAAGCACGTCGCGCCGACCTTCCACGGCGACACGATCTACGGCGAGACCACGGTCCTCGACAAGACCCCGTCGAAGTCCAAGAACGACCGCGGGATCGTCTATGTCGAGACCAAGGGCTACAAGCAGGACGGCACGCTGGTCTGCGTGTTCCGCCGCAAGGTGATGGTCCCCACCGAGACGTACATCAAGGAGCGCGGCGGCGAGCAGCCCGGACGCCCCCAGCTGAAGGAGAAGTAGCCATGGCGCGACTCGCCCAGACCGCCGGTCTGACCGACATCCAGCAGGAGATCCTGTCCACCGTCCGGGACTTCGTGGACAAGGAGATCATCCCGGTCGCGACCGAGCTGGAGCACCGCGACGAGTACCCGCAGCAGATCGTCGACGGGCTCAAGGAGTTGGGCCTCTTCGGCCTCATGATCCCCGAGGAGTACGGGGGTCTGGGCGAGTCGCTCCTCACCTACGCGCTGTGCGTGGAGGAGATCGCGCGCGGCTGGATGTCGGTGTCCGGCATCATCAACACGCACTTCATCGTGGCATACATGCTCAAGCAGCACGGTACGCAGGAGCAGAGGGAGTACTTCCTTCCGCGCATGGCGGCGGGCGAGGTGCGCGGCGCGTTCTCCATGTCGGAACCGGCACTTGGCTCGGACGTTTCGGCGATCACGTCGAAGGCGGTCAAGGACGGCGACGAATACGTCCTGAACGGTCAGAAGATGTGGCTGACGAACGGCGGAACGTCGACGCTCGTGGCCGTTCTGGTGAAGAGTGACGAAGGCCACCCCGAGGGCACGGCGCCCCACAAGTCGATGACGACCTTCCTGGTGGAGAAGGAGCCCGGCTTCGGTGAGGTCCGCCCCGGCCTGACCATCCCCGGGAAGATCGACAAGATGGGGTACAAGGGTGTCGACACCACCGAGTTGATCATGGATGGCCTGCGCATTCCGGCCAATCGGGTGCTCGGCGGGGCCACCGGCCGAGGGTTTTACCAAATGATGGACGGCGTCGAGGTCGGCCGCGTCAACGTGGCGGCGCGTGGTTGCGGTGTAGCTCAGCGTGCGTTCGAACTGGGCGTCTCGTATGCCCAGCAGCGTCACACTTTCGGTAAACCGATCGCCCAGCACCAGGCGATCCAGTTCAAGCTGGCCGAGATGGCTACCAAGGTCGAGGCCGCCCATGCGATGATGGTGAATGCGGCACGCAAAAAGGACTCCGGGGAGCGAAACGACCTCGAGGCAGGGATGGCGAAGTACCTCGCCTCCGAGTACTGCAAAGAGGTCGTCGAAGACGCCTTCCGGATCCACGGCGGTTACGGCTTCTCCAAGGAGTACGAGATCGAGCGCCTCTACCGTGAGGCCCCGATGCTGCTCATCGGTGAAGGTACCGCCGAGATCCAGAAAATGATCATCGGACGCAGGCTGCTCGAAGAGTATCGGTTCCAGGGCTAGAAATACCGATTCGGGGTGTTTTCATCGAGAAGAAGATCACACCCCGTCAGCACTCTTCAGCCGCCGACTCGGCTTCCTGGCTTGCCCAGTTGTGGCCCGCGACCGGTACGATCCCGGGAAAGCCGCCGTCCCCCGTTACAGCGCGGCATCATCCGCTACGAAGGTCATCCATGCCCCACAGCCAAACCTCTGCACCACGCGACAGCCTGGCAGGCGTACGTATTGCGCGCGGAGCATCGCCGTGGCTCCTCCCGACCGTCGCCACCGCAGCACTCAGCCTGGTACGCGCGCGCAAGTCCGGCGCCGCCAAGGCCGTCGCCGTACCCGCCACCGCGCTGGCGGCGGGCATGCTGTGGTTCTTCCGCGACCCCGAGCGTGAGATCGCCCCGGGCCGGGTCATCTCCCCGGCCGACGGTGTGGTGCAGAGCATCATGCCGTGGAAGGACGGTCGCACCCGCGTCGCGATCTTCATGAGCCCGCTGAACGTCCACGTCAACCGCGCGCCTCTCTCCGGCACGGTGACGTCGGTCGAGCACATCCCCGGCGGTTTCGTTCCGGCGTTCAACAAGGAGAGCGAGAACAACGAGCGCGTTGTCTGGCACTTCGACACCGAGCTCGGCGACATCGAGATGATCCAGATCGCCGGTGCGGTCGCGCGGCGTATCGTTCCCTACATCCCTCAGGGCACGAAGGTCGAGCAGGGCGAGCGGATCGGGCTGATCCGCTTCGGGTCGCGCGTCGACATCTACCTCCCCGAGGGTGTCGAGGTCGACGTGGAGGTCGGCCAGAAGACCGTGGCGGGGGTGACTCGCATTGACCGTGATTGATCCCGAGACACAGGCCGGCTGGGTGCCGGAGGCCGATGAGCTGGACGACGAGGAGGAGATGCCCCTCTCTCTCCGCCTCTCAATAGCGGACACCCTCACACTCGGTAACGCCACGTGCGGCTTCATGGCGGTGTACTTCACCACCACCGGCATTCTCATCCCGCACCTCACGGGCAGCCAGGAGACGGGCATGGCGCGGCACAGTGCCGCGACCGCCGTGATCCTGATGCTGTGCGCCGCGGTCTTCGACCTGTTCGACGGACTGGTCGCCCGCAAGCTGCGCTCCTCCCCCATGGGTGCGGAGCTGGACAACCTATCCGACCTGATCAGCTTCGGTCTGGCGCCGGCGTACTTCGTGCTGGTCTACGGCATGGTCGCCGACGACGCGCACCAGCGGGTGGCGGCGGTGGGGGCCATCGTGGTCCTGCTGGCGGTCGTGCTCCGACTCGCCAGATTCTCCTGCGTCACGGTCAAGGACGGCACGTTCCAGGGCATGCCCTCGCCGTTCGGCGCGCTGACCGTCGTATCCATCGTGCTGCTCGAGCTGCCGTTCGTCGCCACGCTCATGGCGATCATCGGCATCGCGTGGCTGATGGTGAGCCGGGTCGAGTACCCGAAGCCGCGGGGGCGGCTCGCCGTGGCGATGCTCTCGTGGATCGTCACGAGCATGGCGTTGCTGGCGGCCTGGGCGTTCGACGCGCCTGGTGGGCAGCTTCTGCTCCAGACCGGGTGTGCGCTGCAGCTGGTGACCGGAGCGGTGATTCCCCTCTTCGCCACGGCTCGGAGGGTGAACAACTTCAGGGACAACCGGCGTGAGGCGCGGGCTGCGCAGCTGCCGTAGCGGTTGTCGTTTGTGTACGACGTCGAAGGGCCCCGAACCTATTGGTTCGGGGCCCTTCGTGTGGGGTGACCTTGGGTGGTCGGGTGGGTGCGGGTGTGTGGGGGCTTGTCGCGCAGTTCCCCGCGCCCCTGAAAGGACAAAAGATTGCGCCGTTCCCCGCGCCCCCAAACAGCCGGGCCTCAGGTGGCCGGTGTGTACGCCGTCGCTGTGTCCGAGGCCTCGGGGTCCCTGACCACCTTCATGCCGCCCGTTACGGTCTTGTCGGGCTGGAGGATGACGCTCTGCTTGGAGGAGGGAGCGTTCGGGTCGGTGAAGTCCTGGGGAATGCCGAAGCCCGTGTCGAGGGAGTTGATGGTGAGGAGGGCCTTGTCGACGCCCTCGCGGGTCAGGTCCTTGGACGCGCAGGCCTTCTTCAGGGCCTCGCCGAAGGCGTAGACCGCGGTCCAGCCGGCGACGACTCCGTTGTCGAGGGAGTCCTTCGGGTACGCCTTCTTGTAGTCGGCGACCAGCTTCTGGGCCTGAGGGGTGTCCGCGCCGATGGGCAGCGAGGGCGAGGCCACGTAGTAGTTCTTCATCAGGGCCGGGCCCGCCTGGGTCGCCAGGAGCTGCGGGGCGAAGGCCGAGTTGTTGCCGATGATCGGGACGCCGAAGCCGCCTGCCGCGGCGACACCGACGAGCGAGGCCGCCTGACGCGGGCCCGCGCTGATCACGACCGCCTTGACGCCGGCCTTCTTCAGAGCGGCGACCTGCGCGGTCATGTCGTTGTCGGTCGGCTTGATCTTCTGTTCGACGACGGTCAGGCCGGCCTCCTTCGCAATGTGCTTCGAGCCGACCAGCGCGCTCTCGCCGTAGTCGCCCTCGAAGTAGACGTGCCCGATCTTGTCGCCCTTCTTGATGCCCTTCTCCTTCATCAGGAAGTCGACGGCGTTGATCGTCTCGATGTCGTACGTGGATCCGATGACCCGGATGTACGGGCTGCCGAGCAGCGTCGCCGACCAGGCCTGTGGCAGGACCAGGCCCTTGTCCTGGCTGTCGATGCGCTGCTTGACCGAGGCGACGAACGGGGAGCCGATGAACTGCGTGAAGCCGAGCACCTTCGGCTCCAGCTCGGTGTACCCGGCGAGGGCCTTCTGCGGGTCGTAGCCGTGGTCACGGACGGTGAGCTCGACCTTGTAGCCGCAGACACCGCCATCGGCGTTCAGCTGCTTCACGTACAGCTGCTGGGCCTGGGTGACGCTCTTGCCGAGGGTCGCGTACACGCCGGTCATGTCGGTGAGGACGCCGAGCGTGATGGTCTTGCCGGAGATCCCGTCGCCGGTCTTCACCTCTCCCGCGGCGGTCCCCTTGTCCTTGTCGTCGTCCTTGGCCTTGGAGCTGCACCCGGCCAGCACGAGCAGCGCGGCGAGCGCTCCTGCGGTCACCTGGGCCGCGTAAGTCGTCCTCATCGTTCCTCCCCTGGGATGGACCGTGGACCGGTCCTGACGCGACGCCCGGCGGCCACCCTGACCAGGCCGCCGGGCAGGAAGAGCACCACCGCGACGACGGCGGCGCCGTAGAGGTACCGGGATGCCTCGCCCGGTGCGATCCCGCCCGTACCGGGGGCGGAGACCAGGGGCAGCGCATCGCTGTAGCGGGTCAGCAGCTGCGGCAGCAGGGAGACGAACGCGGCCCCGACCACCGCCCCGGAGACCGAACCGAGCCCGCCGATGACGATCATGGCGAGGTATTCGAGCGACAGCGTGATGCCGAAGTAGTCCGGCACCGTCCGCTGGAAGACCAGGGCGAGCAGGACGCCCGCGAGGCCCGCGTACATCGAGGACAGGACGAAGACGGCGGCCCGGTAGCGGGCGACGGGCACGCCGATGACCCCGGCGGCTATGCGGTGGTCCCGGATCGCGTTCATGGCGCGTCCGGGGCGGCCGCGCAGCACTCCGCGGGCGAAGAGCGCACAGCCGAGGAGGAGGACGAGTCCCGCGTACCAGAGCTTCTCCGCCGAGCCGAACGGCACGGCGGCGACGACGAGTTCACGGTCGTCGAAGGTGAGTCCGAAGAGGCTCAGGGGCGGTACGTCGCGGCCGTTGAAGCCGCCGGTGAGGTCGCGGGCGTTGAACAGCACGTGCTGGCCGATGAAGATCAGCGCGAGTGTGGCGATGCCCAGGTAGGCGCCGCGCAGCCGTCCCGCGATGGGGCTGAAGAGGCCGCCCGCCAGACCTGCGACGAGGACCGCGAGGACCGCCGCGAGCCAGGTCGGCAGGCCGAGGCCGGTCAGCCCGTCACCGCCGTCCGCGGCGAACACGCAGTAGCCGTACGCGCCGACCGCGAGGAAGAAGGCGTGGCCCATGGAGAGCTGGCCCGTGGAGCCGGTGAGGAGGTTGATGCCGATCGCCCCGATCGCGGCGGCCATCGCGAACAGCCCGGCCTGGAGCCAGAACCGGTCCAGGTAGAAGGGCAGGGCGAGCAGGAGGACGGCTCCGGCGGCCCAGACGTACGTACGGGTGCGGGCGGCGGATCGCAGCGGTCTCACGAGGGCCTCAGACACGGGCGAGCTCCTTCGTGCCGAACAGCCCGGCGGGCCGGATGAGCAGGATCACCGTCATCACGAGGTAGGGGGCGAGGTCGCCCAACCCCCGGCCCAGGAAGGTCAGTTCGCTCTGGTAGCCGGTGGCCAGGGACTCGGTGACGCCGACGAGCAGCCCGCCGACGAGGGCTCCGGTCGTGGAGTCGAGGCCGCCGAGGATCGCGGCGGGGAAGGCCTTGAGGGCGGCGAGCGAGGTGGCTCTCTCCAGGCCGGGGGTCGGGAAGACGGTCAGGAACAGCGCGGCCACGGCCGCAAGGCCGCCGGCCACGGCCCAGGCCCCGAGCGACACCCTGCCGAGCCGTACGCCCATCAGCGCGGCCGTCTCCGGGCTCTCGGCGGCGGCCCGCATCGCGACGCCCCAGGAGGTGTAGCGGAACGCGAGCAGGAACACGGTGATCAGCAGCGCAGCGGCCACGAAGGCGGCGATGCGTGTGTGGGCGAGGGAGATGGGGCCGAGGGTGAGCACGGCATCGCCCCACGGGTCGCCGAGGGGCAGCACGTCCGTGCCGATGCGGCGGGTCAGTTCGGTGGTGAGCAGGATGTCCACGCCGATCGTGACGATGGCCAGGACGCTGTGGTCGGACCCCCGGTATCGGCGCATCACCAGGAACTCCACGGCCGCGCCGACCACCGCGGCCCCCGCGATCCCGACCAGCAGCGCGGGCCAGAAGCCGATGTCGTCGTGGAGGGTCGCGGTGACGTACCCGCCCGCCAACAGCAGTGACGCATGGGCGAAGTTGACGACCTCGGTGGCCCGGAAGATGACAACGAAGCCGAGGGCGATGAGGGCGTAGACCGACCCCATCGACACCCCGTTGAGGAGGAGTTCGGCGAAGGTGCTCACGAGGCGTTCTCCTCTCCCGAGCGGCGCTCTCCCAGGTAGGCGCGTACGACCGCCGGGTCGTTCTGTACGTCGGCGGGGGCGCCGTCCGCGATCAGGCGCCCGAAGTCGAGTACGGTCACCGCGTCGGCGAGCCGCATCACCACCCCCATGTCGTGTTCCACCAGGACGATCGAGATGCCGAGGCTGTCGCGGACTCCCGCTATCACGGCGGAGGTTCGGCGGCGCTCGTCGGCGGTCATGCCCGCGACCGGCTCGTCCAGGAGCAGCAGGCGCGGCTCCATGCAGAGGGCGCGGGCTAGTTCGGCGAGCTTCTGCTGCCCGTACGGAAGGGAGCCCGCCGGGCGGCCGAGGTAGGGCGCGATGCCGACGAACTCGGCGATCTCGCGTACGCGTTCACGGTGCCGGCGCTCCTCGCGGGCCGCCGCGGGGAGGCGAAGTCCCGCTGACAGGAAGCCGGTTCGGGTGAGCCGGTGGCGTCCGAGGAGCAGGCTGTCCTCGACCGTGGCGAGCGGGGGCAGCGCGAGGTTCTGGAAGATGCGGGCGACGCCCAGATCGGCGATGCGGTGCGGAGGCATGCCGGTCAGTTCGTGCTCGCCGAAGAGGACGCTGCCGGCGGTGGCGCGGTAGACCCCGGACAGGACGTTGAAACAGGTGGACTTTCCGGCGCCGTTGGGGCCGATGAGGGCGTGCACGGTGCCGGGGCGCACGGTGAAGTCGATGGCGTCCAGGGCGGTGAGGCCCGCGAACCGGACGGTCAACTCCCTTACGTGGAGCGGCGGGACGTCGGTGGTCGGCGAACTGGGCTCCGGCGGTGGGGAGTCCGACCGGGTGGTGTCCGTCCGGGTGTGGTCGGGTCTGGTTGTCGGGTCCCGTCGGCTGTGCGGCCGGGCGGGGTCCGGCTCGTCGTCGCCCGGTGTGCCGTCGCCCGGTGTGCCGTCGCTGGGCATGGCGTCGCTCGGCATGTCGGTGTTCACCCCTTCCAGCGGGTCAGGACCGGATGCGTGGTGCGGGCCCGCTCGGCGTCGGCCGCCGCGTCCTCGTCGACGACGCCCAGATAGCGGCGGCGCACCTCGTCGGAGGCGGCCAGCTCGTCCGCCGGCCCCGACAGGGTGACTTCGCCGACTTCGAGGACGTACGCGCGGGAGGCGAGCCGCAGGGCCAGGGCGGCGTTCTGTTCGACGAGCAGGATCGAGGTGCCCTGGGCGTTGATCTCCCGCACGGTGTCGGCGATCCGCTCGGCCATCAGCGGGGCGAGTCCGAGGGACGGCTCGTCGAGGAGCAGGATGCGCGGGGTGGCCATCAGGCCGCGGCCGACCGCGAGCATCTGCTGTTCCCCGCCCGACAGCAGGCCGGCGCGCTGCTGTGCGCGGTCGGCGAGGACGGGGAACAGTTCGTGGACGCGGCGCAGGGCGGCGGCCCGGCCGGCCCGGCCCCCGGTGGCTCCCAGTGCCCCGGCGCGGAGGTTGTCGGCGACGGTCATCCGGGCGAACACCCGCCGCCCTTCCGGTATTTGGGAGACTCCGGCGGCGACGACGCGGTCGGGCGACAGCCCGTCGAGGCGGCGGCCGTTCAGGCTCACCGTGCCGCCGGTGACCGCGCCGCCGTGGAAGGACAGCGTCCGGCAGGCCGCCCGGAGCAGGGTCGACTTGCCCGCGCCGTTGCCGCCGAGGACGGTGACCACGGCCCCCTCGGGCACCTCCAGGGACACCTGGCGCAGTGCGCGTACGGGCCCGTATCCGACCGACAGGTCGTGAACGACCAGCCCGGAACCGCCCGAACCATCCGAACCACCCATCGAACTCCCCCTGTTCTCGCCCCGTGTGGCGCTCACCACAGCACCGGCGGGGGCGTCCGTCCACGGGGTGCGGGCGAATCGCTGCGGGTGACCAGCGGGCGCGGCCGTGCGTTGTGCGCGCGCACAACACCGCGTGTCAGGGGCCTGTGCGGGGCGGCCCACCGGTGGCATCCTCCGGCCATGGGAGCCCGCAGAAGGCGTACCGGTCATGACTGGAAGCTGCTCACCGAGTCCTGTACAGCGCTGCTGGAACGGCTGCCGGAGCTCGTCGACGAGCACATGCGGCAGCTTGCCGAACACTCCTCCGTCTACGGGGAGTTCCTGCCGTACGACCAGCAGTGGCGGGAGGCCGAGGAGGCGATGCGGATCGGGATCCAGACGATCTCCGCGCCCCGGGACTCGCCCCGCCGCGACCTGGAGTACGCGGAGGAGGCCGGGCGGCGGCGGGCCCAGCAGGGGTTGCCGCTTGAGCTGCTCGTGCACGCGTATCGCGCCGCGGGGTATCTGGTGTGGGACGCGTTGATGGAGGAGGGTGCGGCGGCCTTGCAGGAGCCGGAGCGGCTCGTGGTGCTGATGCGTTCGGCGACCATGGTGTGGTCCGCCGTGGACGCGCAGGCCGCCGTGGCCACCGAGGCGTACCGGGCGACCGAGATGGAGCTTCGGCGGCGTACCGACGAGCGGCTTCAGGCCCTGCTCGACGCGCTCCTCGAAGGGCAGGAGGCGCCCGGGCTCGCGGCTCGCGCCGCTGCCGGGCTCGATCTTCCCGAGCGGGGGCCGTATGCCGTGGTCGTGCTGCGGTCCGAGCGGCGGGAGTCGTACCGGCGGCCCGTGGAGGGGGACGGGTTCCGGTTCATCTGGCGGATGCGGGCCGACTGTGAGGTCGGGGTGGTGGCCCTTGCGGACGGGCAGGGGCTCGACGGGGTCGCGCACGCGTTGGACGGCCGTTGTTCGGGGCCCGGCGGGATCAGTCCCGTCGTCGCCGGGCTTGCCGAGCTCGGGCGGGCTCGGCGGCTGGCCGAGCTGGCGCTTCGTACGTGTCCGCCCGATGCGACGGCGGTTGTGCGGCTGGATCAGCGGATGCCGACCGCGCTCGTCGTGAGCCAGCCCGAGCTGGCGGGGCGGCTTGTGTCCGACGTCTTCGGGTCACTGCTCGAACTCGAACCGGCGGATCGGGCGGTGTTGTTGGAGACGCTGGATGTGTGGCTCGCGTGTGAGGGGTCTGCGGGGCGGGCGGCCGGGCGTCTGTACTGCCACCGGAACACGGTCTTCAACCGCTTGCGGCGGTTGGAACAGCTGACGTCCCGGTCGTTGGCCCGGCCTCGGGATTTGATCGAGATGACGTTGGCGTTGGATGCGTATCGGTTGAGCTGAGGGTTTTCTCGCCCCCGCCGCCCCTACCAATTCCCGTCACTACTCAGGGGCTCCGCCCCCGAACCCCCAAAAGATTGCGCAGTTCCCCGCGCCCCTAGGTTTTCAGGGGCGCGGGGAACTGCGCGATCAGCCACAGCCGGGCCCGCACCCGAAATCGCACCCCACGGGGTCTGGGGCGGAGCCCCAGGGGACGGGAATGGGTAGGGGCGGCGGGGGCGAGGAAAGGCAGCGGGCAGTGTCGGCGCGTCAGATCAGGAAGTCCTGGGCGATTCGTTCGCCCACGTCCTCCAGGATCGGCCCCGCTTCGGCGATGCAGCGGGAGACGTCGGGCTCGATGTCCGTGAGGGGATAGGCGCGACGGATGCCGGCCCTGCCGAGGGCCTCCGGCGGGAGGGCGAGGCGGCCGCAGACCGCGATGACCTCCTTGTCGGCGGCCCGGGCGGCGGCCGCGACCCCGGCGGGAGCCTTGCCGTGGAGGGTCTGCTCGTCGAGGGACCCCTCACCGGTGATCACCAGCGTGGCCCGCTCCAGCGCGGGGGCGAAGCCGAGCACGTCGAGCATGACCTCAATGCCTGGGCGGAAGCTCGCACCGAGGCCCACGAGGGCCCCGTACCCGATACCGCCCGCCGCCCCGGCCCCGGGCGCAACGGCATACTCCGCCGCCTTCGACCCGATCGCCTTCTCCAGCACCGCGGCGAAGTGCGCGAGCCCCGCGTCCAGTACCGCCACATCGTCGGGCGAGGCCCCCTTCTGGGGCCCGTACACCGTCGGCGCTCCCTTGGGGCCGGTCAGCGGGTTGTCCACGTCACTGGCGAGGACGACGTCGACGGAGGAGAGGCGGGGGTCCAGGCCGGACAGGTCCGCGGTGGCGAGCTGTCCCAGGGAGCCTCCTCCGGGCGGCACCGGCTCGCCGTCCTCGTCGAGGAAGCGCGCCCCGAGCGCGGCCAGCATCCCGGCCCCGCCGTCCGTGGTGGCGCTGCCGCCGACGCCGAACACGATCGTCCGCGCCCCGGCGTCCAGCGCGGCCCGGAGCAGCTCCCCTGACCCGTACGTGGACGACGTGAGCGGCGCGAAGGACCCGGCGGGCAGTCGCTGCAGGCCACTGGCCTCGGCCATCTCCACGACGGCGGTGTCGTCGCGCAGCGCGAACGCGGCGGTGATCTCGTGACCGAGCGGCCCGGCGACCCGTAGCTCACGCCGCTCGAACCCGGCGGCGACCGCCGCGTCGACCGTGCCGTCGCCGCCGTCGGCGACCGGCAGCGCCTCGACCTCGACCCGCGGCGCGACCCTGCGGAGTCCGGCCGTCACGCGCTCGGCCACCTGCACGGCCGTGAGCGAGCCCTTGAACTTGTCCGCGGCGATGAGCACCCGCTGGTTCCGGCCCCGGCTCCGATTCACTGCAGCGTCCGCCACCTTGCATTCCCCTTGCTCTTCGGGCCTTGCACACGTCAAGGCAGTCGCGCCGCTGCGACCCTAACCGGAGGAGGGGGCCGCTGCCCAGGGCGGTTCTCACGTCCCGGACAGCGGCCGCGGGTCAGCCGGCGTCGGCGCCGCGTGAGTCGTACAGCTGATGCGTCAGCGTCCCGCTGCCCCCGAACGGCACACTGATGTGTTCCAGGATGTCCTCCATGGCGTCGACATCCCCGGTCCGCACACCGATGTCCCCGGTGTTCACCAGAGGCTCGGCGGGCGCCGCCTGCGCGGGCGCCGCGCCGGTGACGGACAGGACGGCGACGACCGCGGCGGCACCTGCCGCCAGGACGGTCGTACGGCTCATCGACTTCATGGATCTCCCAGTTCTCGGGGCCCCGGATCACGGGCCCCCAACCGCAATACGACTAAAACCCGACGAGCCTCTCATGTGGTGCGGTGCCGGATTTACGTACAGCGGGCAGGACCGGCGGGAATTCGGTACACCGGGTGTATGACCCCTGTGGGCGTTGACGATCTCGCGGACCGCGTCCTCGGCGGCTGGCTCGGCCGGATCGCGGGCAACATGCTCGGCAAACCGGTGGAGCGGGGTGACTACTGGACGCGGGACCGCATCGACCGCTATCTGCGGCAGGCCGACGCCCTGCCGCTCACCGACTACCTGCCGGAGCCGGCCGGCCCGAGCGAGGAGTTCGTGCTGCGGCCGGAGTGGCGCAGGTGCGTACGCGGCCGGATCCACGGCAGCTGCCGGGACGACGACGTGGACTACGCGATCCTCGGTCTGCACCTCCTGGAGACGCACGGCTTCGGCTTCAGTACGGAGCAGGTGGGCGACCTGTGGCTGCTGCGGCTGCCGTATCTGCAGACGTTCACGGCGGAGCGCGCGGCGTACCGGAACCTCGCGAACGGGCTGAAGCCGCCGCTGACGGCGACCTACGACAACCCGTACCAGGAGTGGATCGGGGCCCTCATCCGCGCCGACATCCACGGCTGGACCAGCCCGGGCCTGCCCCGCCGCGCGGCCTCCCTTGCCCGCCGGGACGCGGTCCTGTCCCACACCGGGAACGGTGTGTACGGGGCGATGTGGGCGGCCGCGCTGGTGGCCGCCGCGTTCACCGCGCCGACCGTGCGGGACGCCCTGGACACCGCGCTCACGGTGATCCCGGCGAGCAGCCGCCTGGCGCGTACCGTGCGCCGGGTGATGACGCTCCACGAGACCGGGCTGAGCTGGGAGGACACGCTCGACACGGCGGCGGAGGAGACGGCGGGCCTCGGCTGGATCCACACGGTCCCGAACGCCGCCGTCCTGACAGCCGGACTCCTGTACGGCGAGGGCGACTTCACCCGCTCCATCGCGCTCACGGTCCGCGGCGGCCTGGACACCGACTCGAACGGCGCGACCGCGGGTTCCGTCGCGGGCGTGCTGGGCGGAGCCGCCGCGATTCCCCCGCAGTGGACGGTCCCGCTGGAGGACACCGTGCACAGCGCGGTGTTCGGCTTCGACGGCGTACGGATCAGTGAACTGGCGGAGCGGACAGTGCGGTTGGCGGTGAGTGCCGAGCTGCCCGCCGGGGCCGTGACGCGCTGACCGCCGGGGCGGCGGCCTCGTAAGGATTACTCCCGGGTGATCTTGCCCGGGCGCCGGTCCTGCCTCGTTACGCTGCCCCAATGACGACTCCTGACTACGCCACGTACATCGCGGGACTCCCCCGGGTCCTCGTCGGTGCCGCCGCGCTCTTCCGTGACGCCGAGGGCCGTGTGCTGCTCGTCGAGCCCAACTACCGCGACGGGTGGGCCCTGCCCGGCGGAACCGTCGAGTCCGACGACGGCGAGACCCCGCGGCAGGGCGCCCGCCGGGAGACGCTGGAGGAGATCGGCCTGGACCTGGAGATCGGCAGGCTGCTCGCCGTGGACTGGGTGCCCGCCACCACGCGGCCGCCGATCGTGGCGTACCTGTACGACGGGGGCGTCCTGTCGGAGGACCAGTTCAAGGCGATCCGGCTCCAGGAGGAGGAACTGCTGTCCTGGCGCCTCGTGGCCCGCGAGGCGTTCCCCGAGTACATCTCGGGTTCCCTGGGCGGCCGGGTACTCGCCTCCCTGGACGTGCTCGCGACGGGCGCGGGGACGGTGGAACTGGAGAACGGCCGTCCCGTGGCCTGAGTCCTTGGATTCCTCACCTCCGCCGCCCGCATGACCCGGTGACCGGCGCGACGCGTGCTGTGCGGGCGCCCGATATCCGCTCGCCCCGCGTGCACACGCGACCTACCCTCGGCGCATGAACAAGCCGCTCGTCGCTCTGCTCAGTGGCGCAGGTGTTTCCACCGACTCCGGGATCCCCGACTACCGCGGCCCCAACGGGCTGTGGCAGCGGGATCCCGAGGCGCAGAAGCTCGTGACGTACGAGTACTACATGGGTGATCCGGAGATCCGGCGCCGGTCCTGGCAGATGCGGCGGAAGAACCGCACACTGCAGGCGGAGCCGAACGCCGCACACCTGGCCGTGGCCGAACTGGAGCGGGCCGGGGTGCCGGTCAGGGTGATCACACAGAACGTGGACGGGCTGCACCAGCTCGCCGGGATGCCGACTCGCAAAGTGCTCGAACTGCACGGCAGCGCACGGAGTTTCGTGTGCACGAAGTGTCATGCGCGCGGGCCGATGGAGGACGCCCTCGCCCGGGTCGAGGCCGGGGAGGAGGACCCGCCCTGCCTGGAGTGCGGCGGGATCCTCAAGTCGGCGACAGTGTTCTTCGGTGAGCGGCTCGACCCCGTCGTCCTCGGCGAGGCCGTCGCCATCACCAAGGCATGCCAGATCTTCATCGCCGTCGGCACCAGCCTCCAGGTCCAGCCCGCCGCCGGCCTCGCCGGAATCGCCGCCGACCACGACGCACGGCTCGTCATCGTCAACGCCGAGCCGACCCCTTACGACGACTGCGCCGACGAGGTCGTCCGAGAGCCGATCGGCACGGCCCTGCCCGCGCTGCTGCGGGGCCTGGCCGGCTGATCGGCAGCGGACGGGAGAACGGGGAATGGGGGCAGTCACCCCGCTCAGAACAGTGCGGTGTCCGCCTCTCCCCGTTCGAAGTCCAGCAGTTGCCGCTTGCGTTCCAGACCGCCGCCGTAACCGGTCAGGCTGCCATTGGCGCCGACGACCCGATGGCAGGGCACGATGATCCCCAGGGGGTTCTTGCCGTTGGCGAGGCCGACCGCGCGGGATGCGTTCGGATTGCCGAGGGCGTCGGCGAGTTCACCGTACGAACGGGTCTCGCCGTACGGGATCTTCCGAAGCTGTTCCCAGACGGAGCGTTGGAACGGGGTTCCGTCCAGGTGGAGTCGGATCGTGAATTCCTTCAACTCGCCCGCGAAATAGGCCCGTAGCTCGTCGATCGTCTCGGTGAAGGGGGTGTCGTCCGGTTCGCCGAAGGTCTCCTCCGGTGGGCGGTGGCGCTGGTCGGTCATGTAGAGGCCGGACAGGACGCCGTCGGCGGCGACGAGGGTGAGCGGGCCGTAGGGGCTGTCGATCACTGTGTGCTGTTTCACTGAAGGTCCTCGGGCCGGAGTCATGCGGGAAGGAAGTTGATCGGGTGGCTGTCGGTCGCCCACAGGTACTGGACGGCGTACGCGCGCCAGGGCCGCCAGTCCGCGGCGCGTGCCGTGAGCGCGGTGGGAGTGGACGGCAGGCTCAACTCCTGGGCGGCGCGCCGGACTCCGAGGTCGGTGGGCAGAAAGGCGTCGGGGTCGCCGAGGGCGCGCATGGCGATGACCTCGACGGTCCACGGCCCGAAACCGGGCAGCGCCAGCAGCCGGGCCCGGCTCTCCGCCCAGTCGCTCTCCACGCCCAAGTGGAGTGTTCCGTCGGCCAGTTGGCGGACGAGAGTGGTGAGGGTGGCCCGGCGGGTGGCCGGCATGGCGAGCGCCTCGGGGTCGAGGGCCGCCAGCGACTCCGCGGACGGGAAGAGGTGCGTGAGCCCGCCTTCGGGGTCGTCGACCGCCTCTCCGTGCGCCGCGACCAACCGGGCCGCGTGCGTACGCGCCGCGGCTGTGGAGACCTGCTGGCCCAGCACGGCCCGTACGGCGAACTCGGCCTCGTCGACCGTACGCGGCACCCGGCGGCCCGGCGCCTTGTCGACGAGCGGGGCCAGCAGTGGGTCCGTACGCAGTTGGTCGTCGACCGCGACCGGGTCGGCGTCGAGGTCGAGCATGCGGCGGCAGCGGCTGATGGCGACGGTCAGGTCGCGCATGTCGGTGAGGGTGAGCCGGCAGCCGATGTGGTCGGCCGTCGGAGTGAGCGCGACGACGCCGTGACCGTAGGGCAGCCGCAAGGTGCGCCGGTACGCGCCGTCGCGCCACTCCTCCACGCCGGGTACGGCGGTGGCGGCGAGGTGGCCGAAGAGGTTGTCGGGGTTGAGCGGGGACCTGAAGGGCAGGCGCAGGCTCAACACCCCTGGTGTGCCTGATGAGTTGGCATCGCTCGCCCGGTTCTTCGGGACCCTGGTGCGCAGCTCGCTCGGTGAGAGGGCGAAGACCTCGCGGACCGTGTCGTTGAAGGTGCGGATGGAGGAGAAGCCCGCCGCGAAGGCGATGTCGGCCATCGGGAGCGGGGTCGTCTCGATGAGCAGCCGTGCCGTCTGGGCGCGCTGGGCGCGGGCGAGGGCAAGCGGTCCGGCGCCCAGCTCGGCGAGGAGCTGCCGTTCGATCTGCCGGGTGCTGTAGCCGAGCCGTGTCGCCAGGCCCGGCACGCCCTCGCGGTCCACGATCCCGTCACCGATCAGCCTCATCGCGCGGGCCACGAGGTCCGCGCGCTGGTTCCACTCGGGCGAGCCGGGGCTCGTATCGGGGCGGCACCGCTTGCAGGCCCGGAACCCGGCCTGCTGGCAGGCGGCGGCGCTCGGGTAGAACGTCATGTTCTCCGGCTTCGGCGGCACGACGGGGCAACTCGGTCGGCAGTAGATCCGCGTGGTCAGCACCGCCGTGAAGAACCACCCGTCGAAGCGGGCGTCCTTCGACTGGACGGCGCGTACGCAGCGCTCGGTGTCGGTGTGCATCCCGTTCTGCATACCTCCCAGCATCGGCCATGGTCATGGCACTGGCTGGCGAGAATCCGACATCTACCTGAGGGCGCCTCCCCCTCTACTCGAGGAGGCCTCCCTCAGCCTCGCCGAGGGTGCCGATCCAGGTGCGGACCGCGGACGCCGTCGTACGGGCATCTTCCCGGAGGAGGGTCAGATGGTCGCCCGGGACGTCCGCACTCTCGTGCGGCAGCGGCCACGAGGTCCGCCAGCCGTCCGCGTCCGGTCCCGCCGCCATCTCCGGCGTGGGCCGCGTGGCCCGTACCAGCAGGGTCGGCGTCTCGACCGGTTCCGGGTCCCAGTCCATGAAGATCCGCGTGTACGCCCCCATGGCGGCGACGCCGGTGTCCTCGTACAGGCGGGGTGCGACGGCGGCGGGCAGGGCGAGCAGCCAGTCCTTGCGGCTGTTCTCTTCGTCGATGAGGTACGTGTCGAGCAGGACCTGGCCCGCGGGAGGCGTCCCGAGCCGTTCGAGCTCCCGGGTCACGGCGTGGGCGGTGGCACCGCCCGTGGACGCGCCGACGAGCACGAAGGGCCGGTCGCCGACGTGCCGCAGCACCGTCTCGGCGTGGGTGCGCGCCAGCGCCTCCCGGTCGGCGGGCACGGCGGCGCCCGCGCCGAGGCCCGGGTGCGGGAGTTCCAGTACGTCCCGTTCGCCGTCGAAGCAGCGGTGGAAGTCGGCGAACTCCCCTCCCGGTACGGCGAAGGGCGGATGGTGCCCGGCGAGGAAGACGAGCACGGGACGGGCGGGGCCCTCGGCCCGGCGGACCGGTGGCAGGGCATGCTCCCGGCTCTCGGACGCCTCGAACGTCGGCAGCGCACGGGACGCGGAGAACAGCATGTGCATACCCGCGGTCACCTCGCCCTTCGCGCAGAGTGTGCGGTAGAGGGCGGCCAGGGTCTGGGGCGGGCGGGTCACGGGGTCGGTCCGCGTGGGGGTGGGGCCGGGCTGCGCCTTCGGATCCAGGCTGTGATCCGGACCGTGAAACGGGCCGCGATTCGGGCCGTGATTCGGGCTCTGGTCCGGCCACGGCTTCTGCCCCGGATCCGGATCCTGCCTCCGTTCCTGCGCCTGCGCCTGCGCCTGCATCTGCGCCTGCGCCTCGGGCGTTTCGCCGTTGATCAAGCCGAGCAGATGCCGGGCGAGCGCGTCCGTCGTGGGGTGGTCGAACACCACCGTGGCGGGCAGCCAGAGCCCCGTGGCCGTGGTGAGCGCGTTGCGGAGCTGGACCGCCATCAGGGAGTCGAAGCCGAGGTCGGCGAGGGGCTTGCCGGCGGGGAGCGCGTCGCCGTCGGGGTATCCGAGGACCACGGCGACCGTGTCACGCACCAGCTCCGCCAGCGCGCCCTCCCGTTCCCCGTCGGGCAGCCCCGCCAACCGCTCGCGCCATGCTCCCGGCCCCACCGCGACCTGTGCCCCGGTCCCGGTCCCAGTCCCGGTGCCGGGGGCGGCTGACGGTCGTCCCGTGCCCGTGCGTACCAGCCCCCGCAACAACGGTGGTACGAGCCCGTCGGCGGACCGGAGAGCGGCCCGGTGCAGCAGAACGGGCGCGAGCACCGGCTCGTCGGTGCTCAGTGCCGCGTCGAACAGCGCCATGCCCTGCTCCCGGGAGAGCGCCCGGACCAGTTCCCGGCCCGTCGCCTCGCGGAGCCCGGCCGCCATACCGCCATCGTGCTCCCACAGCCCCCACGCGAGGGAGACCGCGGGCAGGCCCAGCGAGACGCGGTGGTGGGCGAGGGCGTCCAGGAAGGAGTTCGCCGCCGCGTAGTTGCCCTGGCCGGGCCGGCCGAGCAGCCCCGACGCCGAGGAGAACATCACGAACGCCGACAGGTCCAGATCACGGGTCAGCTCATGAAGGTGCCATGCCGCGTCCGCCTTGGGCCGCAGCACAGCCGCCATCCGCTCCGGCGTCAGCGAGTCCAGTACGCCGTCGTCGAGCACCCCCGCCGCGTGGACCACGGCACTCAACGGAGGCTCGCAGAGCCCGATCACCTCGGCCACTGCGGAAAGGTCGGCCGCGTCGCACGCGTCCACCCGCACCTCCGCGCCCAACTCCTCCAATTCCGCGCGCAGTTCAGTCGCGCCCGGTGCCTGCGGGCCGCGTCGCCCAGTCAGGAGCAGGTGCCGTACGCCGTGATCGGTGACCAGATGCCGGGCCAGTTCCGCGCCGAGCGCGCCCGTGCCGCCGGTGATCAGCACGGTGCCGTGTGGTCCGAAGGCTCCGGTTTCGGGCGGCCCGGCGGCGGAGGCCGCTCGAAGCGGTCCGGCGGAGGCCGCGACCAGCCGCGGTGCCGTCAACTGTCCGGCACGGATGGACAGTTGGGGTTCCCCTGTGGCCACTGCCTCGGACAGCATCCGCAAGGACTCCGGCCGTCCGTCCACGTCGACCAGGACTACACGGCCCGGCATCTCCGACTGGGCTGTGCGCACCAGGCCCCATACGGCGGCTCCGGCCAGGTCCGGGACCGGTGCGGTGGCGTCCCGGGTCACGACGAGCAGCTGTGAACCCGCCGTCTGCGGGTTGGCCTGCCAGGTCCGCAGTGCTTCCAGGATCCTGCCGGTCAGTTGGTGGGTTGCGGAGACGGGATCGGGGGTCGCGGCGGGGGTGAGGGCCGTGAGCACCACGACGTCGGGCGCGGAGGGCTTCCCGGCCGGCGGAGTGTCCGTGTCACCCGTCGGCGGAGGGTACGCGCCGAGGCCCAACTCGTCCGGCCCCAGCACTGTCCAAGCCCGTCCACCGGAATCGGCAGGCGAGTTGGCGACCGCGGCAACCGCGACGACCGGTGTCCAGTCGGGGCGCAGCAACGCCCGCCGCACCACGTCGTCCGCCGAATCCAGTTGGCCGCCGGGCAGTTCTCGGGTGACCAGTGACTCGACTCCGGCAACCGGCCGCCCCGCCGTGTCGGCGAGCGTCACCGTGACGGCCCCCGGCCCCGTCGGCGTCAGCCGCACCCGTACCTCGGACGCCCCATCGGCGTACAACTGCACACCACTCCAGGCGAACGGCAGCCGTACGGAACCTGAGTCGCGCTCGGAGCCTAGCCCAGCCTCCGAGTCGAACCCGGCCAGCAGCATGCTGTGCACCGCCGCGTCCAGGAGAGCCGGATGTATGCCGAAGCGTGCGGCGTCCGGGGTCTGTTCCTCGGGGAGCCGGACCTCCGCGAAGAGTTCCGCTCCTCGCCGCCACACCGCGCGGACGCCCTGGAACGCGGGCCCGTAGCCGAGGTCACCGTCCGCCAACGCCTCGTACGCGTCGGCGAGTTGTACTTCCACTGCGCCTTCGGGAGGCCACACCTTCAGGTCGCTCTCCGACGGGTCCGTCGTCGCCGAAGGCGCCCCGCTCAGCGACCCTGTGACGTGCCGAGTCCAGCCCTCATCCGCCCCGTCCGGCTCACCCGGCTCGTCCGGCCGCGAGTAGATGTCGACGGAACGCCGCCCGGAGTCGTCCCCCGGACCGACCACCACCTGGACCTGTACCCCCGCACCACCGGACAGCACGAGCGGCGCCACGACCACGAGTTCGTCCAGGCGGGCGCAGTCGACCTCGTCACCGGCGCGGACGGCCATCTCCACGAAGGCGGTCGCGGGGACGAGTACCCTCCCCGCGACGACATGGTCTCCGAGCCAGGGCTGTGCGACCGTCGAGAGCCGCCCGGACAGTACCGTCCGGTCCGTGTCCGGCACCGTGAACGCCGGTCCGAGCAGCGGATGCCCGTGCGCGTCGGCCCGGGCCTCAACACCGGCACCTGCACCTGCACCCGCACGGGGAGCCTCCAGCCAATAGCGCCGCCGCTGGAAGGAGTACGTCGGCAGATCGACCCGCCGCGCCCCCGAACCGACGAACACCGCGGCCCAATCGACCCCCGCACCGCGCACATGCAGCCGGGCCACGGCCGACAGCAGCGACTCGGATTCCCGCATGCCGGACTCACCCGTCAACCGCCCAACTGCCGCGGCGAATTCGGCACTGCCGCCGATACCGGGACGCGACAGCACGTCCTCGGCCGCCACGCTCAGCACGGGTCCGGGACCGACCTCCAGAAAGGCCCCGACGTCCTCGTGCTCGCCCAGCCACCGCACGGCGTCCCCGAACCGCACCGGCAGACGGGCATGACGTACCCAGTACTCCGCCGAGCAGAGCTCTCCGGCCTCGACGTCGACCGGGCGCCCAGACACGGTGGACACCACCGGAATCCGCGGCTGCCGGTACGTCAACTCCCCGGCCACGCGCCGGAATTCGTCGAGCATCGGCTCCACCAGCGGCGAGTGGAAGGCATGACTCACCCGCAGCCGTACGGTCCTGTGCCCACGCCCCGCGAAGGTGTCGGCGACGGTGAGCACGGCGTCGCGTACGCCAGAGATCACCACAGAGCGCGGCCCGTTCACGGAGGCGATCGCGACCCGGTCCGTGAGCCCGAGGCCGGTCAGTACGGGGAGGACCTCGTCTTCGGCCGCGTTCAGCGCGACCATCGCCCCGCCCTCCGGCAGCGCCTGCATCAGGCGGCCGCGGGCCGCGACGAGGGCGGCGGCGTCGGACAGGTCCAGCACGCCGGCGACATGCGCCGCGGCCAGTTCCCCGACCGAATGCCCGACCAGGAAGTCGGGCCGTACGCCCCAGGATTCCAGCAGCCGGAACAGCGCCACCTCGAAGGCGAACAGAGCTGCCTGGGTGAAGTCCGTACGGTCGAGGCGCGAGGCTTCCGGTGAACCGTCCTCCGCGAACACCACCGTGCGCAGCGGGCGTTCGAGCCGTCCGTCGAGTGCCTCGCACACCTCGTCGAAGGCGGTCGCGAACGCGGGGAAGGTCTCGGACAACTCCCGCCCCATGCCGACGCGTTGGGCGCCCTGCCCGGTGAACAGGAACGCCGTACGGATGCCGGGGTCGGCGACACCCTGGACGGTTCCGGGGGCGAGCTCGCCCTCCGCAAGGGCTCGGAGTCCCGCCAACTCCCGCTCCCCCGGGGGTACGGCGGCGCGATACGTGAGCGCCGATCTCGACACGGCGAGCGAGAGGGCGATGTCGGCCGAGTCGGCGGGGGTCAGCGCGGCGGGCCTGGCGGCCAACTCGGCAGCCAGCCGCCGTGCTTGGCCGCGCAGGGCGGGCTCATCGGCTCCTGACAACAGCCAGGGCACCCGGGGCAGCGCCGTCGTCGCCGCATCAGCCATGTCGGCCTTCTCAGCACGCCCGGCCGTCTCAACACGCCCGGCCCTTTCGACCCCGGGCGCCTCTTCGAGGATCACGTGGGCGTTGGTCCCGCCGATCCCGAACGCCGACACACCCGCCCGGCGCGGCCGGTCGGGCGACGACGGCCAGGGCCGGGCCGCGGTCAGCAGTTCCACCCGGCCCGAGGCCCAGTCGACGTGCGGGGACGGCGTCTCGGCGTGCAGGGTCGCGGGCAGCTCCCCGTGCCGCATGGCCTGCACCATCTTGATGACTCCGGCGACCCCGGCGGCCGCCTGGGTGTGCCCGAGGTTGGACTTGACCGAGCCCAGCCAGAGCGGCGACTGCTCCGGGGCACGGTCCTGTCCGTACGTGGCCAGCAGCGCGCCCGCCTCGATCGGATCGCCGAGCTTCGTGCCGGTGCCGTGCCCCTCCACCGCGTCGACATCACTCCCCTGGAGCCCGGCGTCGGCAAGTGCGCGGGCGATGAGCTGCCGCTGAGCCTGGCCGTTGGGCGCGGTGAGCCCGTTGGAGGCCCCGTCGGAGTTGACGGCGGAACCCCGCAGCACGGCCAGCACCGGATGTCCGTTGCGCCGCGCGTCGGACAGCCGCTCCAGCAGGACGAGCCCGACGCCCTCGCCCCAGCCGGTACCGTCCGCCGACGACGAGAACGACTTGCAGCGGCCGTCGGGCGACAGCCCGCGCTGCCTGCTGAACATGGTGAACGACCTCGGTGTCGCCATCACCGTGACACCGCCCGCCAGGGCCATCGAGCACTCGCCGGAGCGCAACGCACGCGCCGCCCAGTGCAGCGACACCAACGAGGCCGAGCACGCGGTGTCGAGGGTGATCGCCGGGCCGCGCAGCCCGTACGTGTAGGCGATCCGCCCGGAGGCGACACTGCCGGCCGACCCCAGACCGAGATGCGCCTCCAACTCGTGGGGCTCGGTGCCGAATCGGTCGGCGTAGTCGGCGTACATCACACCGACGAACACGCCCGTGTCACTGTCGCGCAGGGACGCCGGGTCGATCCCGGCGCGTTCCCAGACCTCCCACGAGGTCTCGAGGAGCAGTCGCTGCTGCGGGTCCATGGCCAGCGCCTCGCGCGGCGAGATCCCGAACAGACCCGCGTCGAACTCGGCGGCCCGGTGCAGGAATCCGCCGCTGCGCGCGTACGACGTCCCGAGGCGGTCCGGATCGGGGTCGTACAGGGCGGCCAGGTCCCAGCCGCGGTCGGCGGGGAACTCCGAGACGGCGTCCCTGCCTTCGGAGACCAGCCGCCACAGGTCCTCCGGCGACTCGACGTCACCGGGGTAGCGGCAGCCCATGGCGACGACGACCACCGGGTCGTCGTCCTCGCCCGGGCCGGCTGCGGGGCTCTCGGCACCAGCTGTCCCCGGGGCGAAGAGGGCGGTCCGCAGGTGGCGCGCCACCTCGGCGGGGGTCGGGGAGTCGTAGACGAGCGTGGTCGGCAGCCGCAGCCCGGTCGCCGCGCCCAGCCGCTCGATCAGCGTGACGGCGCCCAGGGAAGTGAGCCCCAGTTCGACGAAGGGGCGCTCCGCGTCCCGCCGTTCGTACGGCTGCTCGCCGCGGACCTCCGCCGTCACGGAGAGCACGGTCTCGCGCAGCACGCGCTCGCGTTCCTCCGGGGAGAGGGGGGCCAGCCGCTCGCGCAGCGCCGCCGCGCTCAACAGGCCCGGCTTGTCCGGTACTTCAGGCACTTCCGGTCCGGGTGCTCCAGGTGCTGCAGGTGCTGCAGGTGCTGCAGGTGCTGCAGGTGCGAAACGGAGATCGGGTGCGGGCCGCGCCAGCCCCGGCACGACCGCGCGGCGGGCGATCTTGCCGGACGCCGTACGCGGCACGGCGGCGATCTCGTGGATCTCCGCAGGCACCTTGTGGTCGGACAGCAGGGTCCGGCACGTCCTCAGCACGCGCTGCGGATCGAGCCCACCGGGACCGGGCACGACGAAGGCGACCGGGACCTCGCCGAGAACGTCGTGCGGGCCGCCCACGACGACGGCGTCGGCCACTCCCGGGCAGCTGAGCAGAGCCTGTTCGATCTCGGTGGGGTGGATGTTCTCGCCACCCGTGATGATCAGTTCGCTGACCCGGCCGGTGAGGGCGAGATGGCCGTGCTCGACCCGGCGGGCCAGGTCCCCGGTGCGGTACCAGTCGTCCTTGAGCGCGGCGGCGGTCGCCTCGGGCTGGTTGTGGTAGCCGGTCATGAGGCCGGGGCCGCGCACCCACACCTCGCCCTCGTCGCCGTCCTCGACATCGCGCCCGGAGCGGGGATCTACGAGCCGTACATCCATGCCGGGCGCCGGAGGCCCGCACGAGCCGTCGATCCTTGGCCCGTCGGGCCGGTTCACGGCGATCATCCCGCACGTCTCGGTGCTGCCGTACGCGTCCAGCAGGGGTGCCCCGAGCATCTCCTCCACAGCCCGGGCGAGCGACGGCGGACTCGGCGCGCCCGCGACGACGCAGTGCCGCAGCCCGGTGCGCGCGGGTCCGGCGCTCTCCCCGGCCGCGGACACCAGCCGGTGGTAGGTCGCGGGGACACCGGCCATCAGCGTGAACGGTCCTTCGGGCCGCTCGTGCGCCTCGTCGAGTACGCGCAACAGCCCACCGGGCGGCAGGAGTTCCCCGGTGATGTGCGCGCTCGCTCCGGTGGCGACGACGCCCAGTACGGCGAGCGAGTGCCCGAAGCTGTGGAACAGCGGGAGCGGCCACAGCAGCCGCTCCCCGGGCGAGAGCCCGAAGATCGGCGCGTAGCAGGCCTGCGCCGACCAGAGCGCCGTGCGCTGGGTGGAAACAACTCCCTTGGGCCGGTGGGTCGTTCCGGAGGTGTAGAGCAGCCAGGCCGGCTCGTCGAGTCCGAGATCGTCGCGCGCCGGTTCGGCGCCCTCGTCCGCAATCGCCGTGTCGAGGAGTACGGTCCCGTCGGGGGCGTCCGCGGGCACCGGACCCGCCCCGGTGATCAGCACTCGAAGGCGGCCGAACTCCGCGCCCAGCCTTGCCAGTTGGCCGAGGTGCACCGGATCCGTGACGATCACAGACGCGCCGCTGTCCGCCAGCAGGTGCGCGAGCTCCGCGTCGGAGGAGCGGGGGTTCAGCAGGACACCGATCCCGCTCGCCCGCGTCACGGCGAGGCAACTCTCCACCAGCTCGACGCAGTTGCCCAGCAGAACCGCGACCCGGTCACCCCGGCGGAGCCCCGCCCCCGCCAGGTGACCGGCCAACTTCCCTGTGCGCCGCTCCAGTTCCGCGTACGTCACACCACGCGCGGAGTCTGAGAAAGCGACCCCGTCGCCCGCCCTTGTGGCATGCCCCTTCAGCAACTCCGGCACCGGCCGGATCAGTTCGTCGTCGTGCACCATGCCCCACCCCGTACGGTCCCCGAGCCGTTCTCCCCTGCTGAGGTGAGCCTACGTCTCACCGAACACAAGATCGAAAGCATCGGAGACCGGACGGTGGGCGTGTCGCCGCTCCTCGGAGAGGTCCCTGCCGTACTCCCCGGAGAGAACTGCCGCCCTACTACCCGGAGAACTTCCCCGCCGTGGGCCGCCGCGAGGCCGCCATCGCCATGTCGACGTCGGTCAGAGGACGCAGCCGATAGGTGTAGGAGTAGTCCCGGTCGGCGAAGAGCTTGAACTCGTCGTGCGTGTGCGCGCCCCAGCTGTTGTCGCCGCCCACCCCCATCTGCCGGTGGTTCAGGCGGAGTACGACCTCGTCCCGCGGGGTCAGCTGGTAGTCGTGGCGCGTTCCCACCGACAGGTCCTCCGGGGTGAAGTGCGAGGCGTTGACCTCAAGGAACGGTTCGCCGGAGACGAGCAGCCCGGCGCCGCCGCGGTCGGTCAGCGCGGCCCAGCGGACGTCGGTCTTGTTGCCGTTCTCCTGCGGGCGGATGTAGGGCGTCCATTGCTCGGAGACGGTCCCGGAGTACAGGCCCACGTCGGTGCCGGTGTTGCGGTCCCAGTGGTTCTCCTCGGGGCCTCTGCCGTAGTAGTGCAGTCGCTCGAGCCGCCCCGGCAGGAACAGCAGGGTGCCGACCTCCGGGATGTACGGCAGGTTCGCCGCCCCCGGGTGCAGGGTGTTGTCGACCTTGATCTCGCCGTTGCCGAAGACCGTGTACGTGGTGGTGTACGTCGATTCGGTGGTGGTGGGCAGTGTCCCCGCGACCTTGATCTCGACGGCCCGGTCGCGCAGGGCGCGCACGCTCACGTCCGTCACCTTCCGCAGGGTCCCCGCGTCGCGCCAGGTCTGGTTGCGGACGTGCTGGCCGTTGCCCCTGTCGTTGTCGATCGGTGCCCGCCAGAAGTTCGGCACGGGCCCGGACGTGATCAGCCGGGTGCCGCGGGCCTCGTACGAGGTGATGACGCCCGTGCGCTTGTCGACGGTGACGGAGAAGCCCTTGCCCTGGACCGTGATGGACCGTTCGCCGTCCTGGTGGCGCAGGGCGGGCACGCGCTCCAGCGGGACGGGCCGCACCGGCGGGCTGTAGGCGTCGACCGGGAGCTGCTTCTTGGCCACCTCGAAGCCGGCCTTCGCCCACTTCGTGCGTTCCTTGGTGGTGAAGGACAGGTGCAGGAAGTACTCGGCGCCGGGCGCCGGGTCGGCCGGCAGTCTGAAGGGCACGGTGACGTCCTTGCTGCTGATCGGCGGAACGTCCAGCTGGGCGCGGCTCAGTTTCCCGCGCCGTACGACCTCGCCGTCGGCGACAAGGGTCCAACTCCCGTCGAATTCACGGAGGTTGGTGAACAGGTACTCGTTGGTGAGGGTGACCGCGGCTCCTGCGGCGAGGGATTCGCCGGACGCCGGTGCGGCGTTGATCGCCTGGTAGACCTGCTTGACCTCCGCGGCCTTGCCGGTGTGTCCGCGGTCGGCGGTGACGATGCCGTCGGCGACGAAGGCCCCGTCGTTGGGGTGGTCGCCCCAGTCGCCGCCGTACGCGAAGAACGTGCGCTCCTTCGGCCGCTTCTCGGTGACCTTGACGGTGGCCGCGTCGAACCAGAACCGCACCCCGTCGTCGCCGGGTCCGCGCCCGTCCGACGCGAGTTCGGTCACGGACAGGGCGCGGGCGTACACGCGCGCCCGCCGGATCGTGCCGCTGAACTCCCGCGTCGGGTTGTCGACATCGGTGGCGAGCGACAGCGGTGCGGTGTTGTTGTCGGGCCGCCGCGTGGTGGTCCGGGCGGCCTTCGCCGCGCCGTCGACGTACAGGGTCAGCGTGCCCGCCTCCGCGTCGAAGACGCCCGCGACATGGTGCTCCTTGCCGGTCCAGTCGTCCGGCAGCCCCCAGCTCGCGGTGATCCACTGGCCGCCCCCGTGGATGAAGAACTCCAGGGTCCGGTCCGACTGCTTCAGGGCGTACTGGGTGTCGCCTTTGGCGATGAGCGGCTGGTGGTAGCCGGTCACGGACGGGGTGACCCAGGCCTCCAGCGTCAGCGAGCCGGTGATGTCGAGGCCGGTGTCGCGGGCGAAGACGGTACTGCCGGACAGGCCCTTCTCGCGGTCGAAGGTCGCGCTGCCCGCCTGGATCTCGCCGCGCACCCTTCCGGGCCCGGCCTCGGTGAACAGCACCCGCCTCGTGGTCGGCCAGCTCAGTGACTGGTCGACGAAGTCCCAGATCCAGCCGCCCTGGAGGACGTCGTGGCGGCGGATGACGTCCCAGTACTTCTGGAAGTTGCCCGTCGAGTTCCCCATCGAGTGGGAGTACTCGATCATGACGTACGGGCGGGTGTCGGCGGTGTCCTTCGCCCGCTGCTCGACACGCGCGGGGCTGTCGTACATCTCCGAGCGGATGTCACTGATCCCCGGGCGGTCGTCGCCCTCGTACTGGATCACGCGGGTCGAGTCGTAGGAGCGGATCCAGTCGTGCATGGCGACGAACGTGCTGCCGCCGCCCGCCTCGTTGCCGAGCGACCAGATGACGACGGAGGCGTGGTTCTTGTCGCGGTGGACCATGTTCTGGGCGCGGGCCACGCAGGCCCTGCTCCAGTCGGCGTGGTTGCCCGGGTACTCGTCGCGGATGCCGTGGGTTTCGAGGTTGGTCTCGTCCACGAGGTACAGGCCGTACTCGTCGGCGAGTTCGTACCAGAGCGTGTTGTTGGGATAGTGCGAGGTGCGGACCGTGTTGATGTTCAGCCGCTTTACGATCTCCATGTCCCTGACGATGTCCGCCCTGGTGAGCGCGGTGCCGCGGTCGGGGTGCATCTCGTGCCGGTTGGTGCCCCGGAAGGAGACGGGTCTGCCGTTGATGCGCATCAGCCCGCCCTTGAGCGCGAACTCGCGCAGGCCGACCCGGTGCGAGAGCGTCTCGACGACCTTGCCCGCCGGGTCGCGCAGCCGCAGCACGGCCGTGTAGAGGTACGGATCCTCGGCCGACCACAGCTTCGGCGCGGGCACGGCCCTGGCCGCCTGTACGGTCACGTCCTCGTCGGCCGGGGCCGAGCCGAGGTCGACGGCCTGCTGCAGCGGACGGGACCAGACGGCGTGCCCGCGCGCGTCGTAGAGCTGCGCCTCGACGGAGTAGCGCCCGCTGCCGCCACCGCTGGCCTTGCCCTTGGCGTCTCCGTAGGCGCGCACGCTCGCGGTGACGGACAGTTCGGCGGCCTCGTAGCCGTCGCTCAGCGGGGTGTCCAGCTTGAAGTCACGCAGATGCACGGCCGGTGTGGAGTACAGGTGGACCGAGCGGAAGATACCGCTCAGCCGGATCATGTCCTGGTCCTCCAGCCAGTCGCCGTCGGAGTAGCGGTACACCTCCACCGCGATCTGGTTGGTGCCGGGCTTGAGGTGCGGGGTGATGTCGTACTCGGCGGGGACGTAGGAGTCCTCGCTGTAGCCCACCAACTCGCCGTTGATCCACACGTAGTGGGCGGACTTCACGCCCTCGAAGTGCAGGAACGTCCGCCGCCCGTCCCATCCCTCGGGGACGGTGAACGTGCGCCGGTACTGGCCCACGGGGTTGTAGCGGGTCGGGGCGGCCGGCGGCTGCGGCTCCTCGCCAAGGCCGTTGGGGCCCCAGTAGGGATACGTGATGTTGATGTAGATCGGGAAGTCGTAGCCGTGCACCTGCCAGGCGGAGGGGACCGGGATGGTGTCCCAGGAGCTGTCGTCGACGTCCGTGCGGTGGAAGTCGGTGTCCCGGTCGTCGGGCCGGTCGGCGTAGGCGAACTTCCACTTCCCGTCGAGACTCATCCGGTACGGCGAGCGCGTACGGTCGCCGGCCAGCGCCTGTCCGACGTCCGCGTACGGAGTGAGTGTGGTGTGGGGCGGCTCCGTCCCCACCCGGAAAACGTCGATGGCGCCGTTCCACTCCGGTGAGCCGGCTGCGGCCCCGGGCCTTTCGGCCGCGTGCGTCGGGGCGGACGACGCGGGCAGGGCGAGCACACCGAGGACGGCGGCCCCTCCCTCAAGCAGTCGACGGCGGCTGACGGGGGGCATCTGGGCGTGCGGGTGCGGGTGCGGGTGCGGCATGACTGTGGCCTTCCTCGGTACGACATGTGGGGTGCGCGAACTGAGGGAGCGTCAGCTCTGTCGAGCTGGTCGAAGCGACTGACAGACGGAAGTTGATGTCAGGACAGAATGCGACCGCTGAGGACAAAGACACCTACTGAGCCACAGAAAACCCTAGGACCCGAACACAATCGGAGCAATGACCCTGTCGGACTTTGTGTGATCCTGAGGGCAGGTCAGCGAAGCTGCGCGGTGAACGCCTCGTACGCCTGCTCGTCGAAGAGGACGAACCTGGCCTCGGTGACCGCCGTCTCGGTGTCCCGTACCGTCCCGACCGCGATGCGGGCGGCGTCGTCCATCGGCCATCCGTAGACACCGGCGGAGACGGCCGGGAACGCGACGGTCCGCGCGCCCAGTTCGTCGGCGACCCGCAGCGACTCCCGGTAGCAGGAGACCAGCAGCTCAGAGCGGTCCTCGCTCCGGCTGAAGACGGGGCCGACCGTGTGGATCACCCAGCGCGCGTCCAGCCTGCCCGCCGTGGTGGCGACGGCCTGGCCCGTACGCAGGCCCTTTCCGTAGTGGCCGGCGCGGAGCTTGCGGCACTCCGCCAGGATCTCGGGGCCGCCGCGCCGGTGGATGGCGCCGTCCACGCCTCCGCCGCCCAGCAGGGAGGAGTTCGCGGCGTTGACGATCGCGTCCACGCTCTGCCGGGTGATGTCGCCCTGGACGAACTCGATGGCGGTCATGACTGGCGCAGTCTCCTCCACACGGCCTTGGCCGCGTTGTGCCCCGACATGCCGTGCACGCCCGCGCCCGGCGGGGTGGCCGAGGAGCAGATGAACACCGCCGGGTGCGGGGTGCTGTACGGGAACAGGGACAGCTTGGGGCGCAGCATCAGCTGGAGGCCGGAGGCCGCGCCGCAGGCGATGTCGCCGCCCACGTAGTTGGCGTTGCGCGCGGCGAGTTCGGGCGGGCCCGCCGTGGCGCGGGCGAGGACGCGGTCCCGGAAGCCGGGTGCGAACCGCTCCAGCTGGCGCTCCATCGTGTCCGTGAGGTCCCCGGTCCAGCCGTTCGGCACATGCCCGTACGCCCAGAACACGTGCTTTCCGGCCGGTGCCCTGGACGGGTCGACGACGCTCGGCTGCACGGTGATCAGGAACGGCGCGTCCGGGGCACGGCCCTCCCGGGAGGCGGCGCGCAGGGCGGTGCCGATCTCCTTGCTGCTCGCGCCGACCTGTACCGTGCCGGCGGCCCGGGCTTCCTTCGCGGTCCACGGCACCGGTCCGTCGAGGGCGTAGTCGACCTTGAAGACGCCCGCCCCGTACCGGAACCGCTCGTAGTACCGCCCGAAGCCCGCGATGCGGGCCAGCGCGGTGGGCGAGGTGTCGAAGATGTACGCGCGCGCGGGCGGCAGGTCGTCGAGACGCTTGACCTCGTAGTCGGTGTGCACTGCGCCGCCGAGATCCTTCAGGTACGCCGTCAGCGCGTCGGAGATCGACTGGGAACCGCCGCGGGCGACGGGCCAGCCCCGGGCGTGTGCGGCCAGCGCGAAGACGAGGCCGACCGCGCCGGTGGCGATGCCGCCCAGCGGGGCCATGACGTGCGCGACCAGTCCGGCGAACAGGGCCCTGGCCCGGTCGTCACGGAACCGGCGCATCATCCATGTCGAGGGCGGCAGTCCGGCAAGGCCGAACCGGGCGAGGGTGACCGGGTCGCGCGGCAGCGATGTGAGCGGCAGGGACATGAAGTCCCGCGCCAGGGTGTCCCAGGTGTGCGTGAACGGCTCGACGAGCCTGCGGTACGCGCCCGCGTCACGCGGTCCGAACGAGGCTGCCGTCTCCGCCACGGAGCGCGACAGCACAGCCGCCGTGCCGTCCAGGAAGGGGTGCGCCATGGGCAGTTCGGGCTGCAGCCACTCCAGGCCGTACCTCGCCAGCGGCATGGCGCGGAACGCGGGCGAGTTGATGCCCAGGGGATGTGCGGCGGAGCACGGGTCGTGCCGGAAGCCGGGCAGGGTCAGCTCCTCGGTGCGGGCGCCTCCCCCGACCGTGTCGCGCGCTTCGAAGACGGCCACGGAATAGCCGCGCCGGGCCAGCTCCACGGCAGCCGTCAGTCCGTTCGGCCCCGCACCCACCACGACGGCATCGAGCATCGACGGCACCTTCGGACTCCTTTGTCAGCCGACGGCCACTGGGGATCAGGATATGCCGGACCTCCGACAGCCCCGCCTCAGCCCCGGGCCGTCACAGGTCAGGCCCCGCCCGACAGCAGTCCGAGGACCCGGCGGGCCGTGGCCGCGTCCCGAGCCGCCGTGAACGGAAGCGTGTTGCCCCCGGTTATACGGAAGGGCTCCCCCGAGAGCGTCAGGTGCGCGCCGCCCGCCTCCTCGACGAGCAGGATGCCCGCCGCGTGGTCCCAGGCGGCCTCCCAGGAGAACGCAACGGCATCCAACTCGCCCCGGGCGACGGCGAGGTACTCCAGTCCGGCCGAGCCGCACGCGCGCGGGCTGACGCCATCCGTCCAGAGGCCGAGAAGCGCGCGCTTCTGGTCGTCCGTCGTGTAGTCCGGGTGGGACGTGGCCACTTCGAGGTCACGGCCCGGGGCGGGCGAACCGGCGCGGAGGGGTTCGCCGTCGAGGAGGGCACCCTTGCCGCGGACGGCGACCGCGAGTTGGTCGCGGGCCGGTGCGTACGTCCAGGACGCCTGCAGGACTCCGCCGTGGGCGAGCGCGACCAGCGTGCAGAAGCCGGGGTCGCCGTGGACGAACTGGCGGGTGCCGTCCACCGGGTCGACGATCCAGACCGGCGCCTCGCCCTTGATCGCCTCGTACGTCGCGGGGTTGGCGTGGACCGCCTCCTCGCCGACGACGACCGAGCCGGGCAGCAGCTTGACCAGCGCCTCGGTGAGGAACTCCTCGGCCTTGCGATCGGCGTCCGTGACCAGATCGTGCGGGCCGGTCTTCTCGTCTATCTCGTGCGCGGCGAGCTGCCGGAAGCGCGGCATGATCTCCGTGGCGGCCGCCGTACGGACGGCCTCTTCCACGTCGGCTGTGCGGTGTGCGAGAAACTCGTCGATGGTTTCGATGTCCTGGATCATGCCTCCATGAGAGCACGCGCCACTGACAATCCCCACCCGCCCGGTGTATCCCGGGTGGAATCACCATGAACAACGAGTGTTACGAGATCAGCGCCGCGTGACCCGTGCCGGGACCGGTACCCCTGCCGGGACCGGGACCGGCCTCAGCGTCCGACCGCGTACCCCTGCATCCCCCGCGGGTTCGCCGCCGCCGACAGCACTCCGGTCCGCGGGTCCCGCGCCACCGCACACAGCCGGCCCTCGGACCAGGCGTCGCCGACCTGGACGTCGTGGCCGCGGCGGCGCAGCTCCTCCACCACGTCCGGGTCGGTGCGGGACTCGACGGTGACGCTGCCGGGGCGCATTCCGCGCGGGTAGAAGGAGCCGGGGAAGCTGTCGTTGTGCCAGTTCGGGGCGTCGATGGCGCCCTGGAGGTCCAGGCCGCCGCGTACCTCCGCGCGCAGGGCGACGGCCAGGAAGAAGTGCAGCTGCCACTGGTCCTGCTGATCGCCGCCCGGCGTGCCGAAGGCCATGACCGGCACCCCGTCCCGCAGCGCGAGCGAGGGCGTGAGCGTCGTACGCGGACGGCGACCCGGCGCGAGGGAGTTGGGCAGCCCCTCGTCCAGCCAGGCCATCTGGAGCCGGGTGCCGAGCGGGAAGCCCAGCTCGGGCACGACCGGGTTGGACTGCAGCCAGCCGCCGCTGGGCGTGGCCGCGACCATGTTGCCCCAGCGGTCGACGATGTCGAGGTGGCAGGTGTCGCCCCGGGTCGCCCCGTCGGCGGAGACGTCGGGCTCCCCGGGCAGGGGAGGCGTCTGCCGCTCGGCGACGGCCGCCTCTCCCTGGCCCGCACCAGCCTGGCCCGCGTCCACAGCCGTCGCACCCGCGCCCCCGGCCACCGTCGGCTCCCCGGCGCCCGCCGCACCCCCTGCCCGCGCCACCGTAGGCTCCCCAGCCCCCGGCACCCCGAGCGCGTCGAAGCCGTCCTCCCCCGCGGCCACCACGCGCGCGTGCCCGCTGAGCCGTGGGGCCCGTCCGCCGGGGCTGCCCGGCCGCAGCTCGTAGGAAGCCTTCTCCCCGACCAGCGCCCGCCGCCCGGTGTTGTACTCCGCCGACAGCAACTCTTCCAGGGGGACCTCGGCCGCGTCCCCGTACCAGGCCTCCCGGTCGGCCATCGCGAGCTTGCAGCCCTCGATCAGCAGGTGCACGTACTCGGCGGAGCCGTACCGCGGCAGCTCCGGCGGCAGCAGGGCCAGCTGCTGGAGGAGCACCGGGCCCTGGCTCCAGGGGCCGGCCTTGCACAGCGTCCAGCCCCGCCAGTCGTACGTGGCCGGCGCCTCATGGGAAGCGGACCAGCCGGCCAGGTCGGCCGCCGAAAGCGTGCCGGAGTGCCGTTCACCGCTGGTGTCCATCGTGGGCCGGGCCGCCTGCCGTACCAGGGCCTCGGCGATGAAGCCCTCGCGCCAGATCCGCCGCGCCGCCTCGATCTCGGCGACCCGCTCGCCACCGTCCCGCGCCCCGGGCTCCTGACGGACTCCGTACTCGTGACCGACTCCGGGCTCCTGACCGGCATCGGCCTCCCTGCGGGTCCCCGCCTCCTCCGTGGCCTCCGCGATGAGCCGCTTCCAGGTCGCGGCCAGCGCCGGATTCCGGAACAGCTCGCCCGGCCGCGGGGGCCGCCCGTCCGGCAGGTACACATCGGCCGAGGACGTCCACTCGGTCTCGAAGAGCTCCCGTACCGTCTCGACGGTCTCGCCGACGCGCTCCACGGGCGCGTGCCCGTCCTCCGCGTACCCGATGGCGTACTTCAGGACGTCCGCCAGGGACTTCGTGCCGTGGTCGCGCAACAGCAGCATCCACGCGTCGAAGGCCCCGGGAACCGCGGCCGCGAGGGGCCCGGTACCGGGTACGAGATCCAAACCCAGTCCCCTGTAGTGGGCGATCGTGGCCCCGGCCGGTGCCACACCCTGTCCGCACAGCACCCGTACCTCGCCGCCCGCCGGGGCCAGGATGATCGGCACCTCGCCGGCGGGCCCGTTGAGGTGCGGCTCGACGACGTGGAGCACGAATCCGGCGGCGACGGCGGCGTCGTACGCGTTGCCGCCGTCCTCCAGCACGGCCATCGCCGACTGCGAGGCCAGCCAGTGCGTGGAGGACACCATCCCGAAAGTGCCCTGGAGCGTGGGTCGGGTCGTGAACACGGGGGAACTCCTCACTGCGGCGCGGGCATCCGGACCGTGGACGGGCGTCCGGCAGGCGTCCGGCGATCGTACGCAGCCCGCCGCGCCCCCTGCTCCGAGGGCTGCTGCGAGGGCTGCTCAGAGGACTACGCCGACGGCTGCCAGGCCGTCGTCCCCAGGATGTTCTCGGGGCCGATGTCGAGCGGATACGGAGGCCGCACGGTCACGGTGTCGTCCCCCTTCTCCGGGGCGACGCGGAGGTAGACACCGTCCTGGTTGTGCATCCGCCAGTACAGGGCCGCGTGTGCGCTCTCGCCTGGGGCGAGGGTCAGTGCTCGGGGTCCGGGGTCCTCCGGCGCCATGGACACCTTGTCCGTGCCCTCGACGGTCCGTACGCCCGGGAAGGGGTCGCCCGAGGCGTCGAGGACGGTGACGGCCGGGTAGCCGTTCAACTTGTACGGGCGGTCACCGCAGTTGATGACGTCGAGGCCCATGGCGCGCAGCCCCATGGCCGCGTCGCCCTCGTCGGCCCGGAAGCGCAGGCCGGACGGCGGGCAGCCCTGCCCGTCCTGGACGGGTACGGACGGAGCAGGTTCGGACGGAGAGCGCGTGGGGATCCCGGACGGAGGCGGGTTCGCCGCCCTGGTCGGCACCTCCACGGTCGGCGTCGGCGTGGGCCTGCGTTCGGGGTTGCTCTCCCGGTCCAGCTCCGCGGAGAGCCCGCAGCCGCTCACTCCCAGCACCAGCAGACAGGAGAGGGCGACGCTGCGGACCGGTCTCGGGCGTATGGCGATCACGCGCCGATCATCACACGAGACCTCGACGGAACCCCTCACTCCGCGGACCCGCGTGCCGCGACCAGCCCCGACTCGTAGGCGAACACGACCAGTTGGGCGCGGTCCCGTGCGGCGAGCTTGGTCATCGCGCGGCTGACATGGGTCTTGACCGTGAAGGGGCTGATGACCATGTGGGCGGCGATCTCCTCGTTGGTGAGGCCGCGGGCGGCGAGCGCGGTGACCTCGCGTTCGCGGCGGGTGAGGCACTCAAGGCCGGGGGCGCTGGCCCGGTCCGGGGGCCGGGCCACGAACTCGCCGATCAGCGTGCGGGTGACGGACGGCGACAGCAGCGCCTCGCCGCGCGCGACGACCTCGATGGCCTGGAGCAGGTCGGCGGGGTCGGTGTCCTTGAGCAGGAACCCGCTGGCACCGGCCCGCAGTGCCTCGAAGACGTACTCGTCCAGGCCGTAGTTGGTCAGCATCACCACGCGTACGCCGGACAGTTCCGGGTCGGCGGCGATGCGGCGGGTCGCCTCGATGCCCGTCATCACCGGCATCTGGACGTCGACGAGGGCGATGTCCGGGACGTGCGCGCGCACCAGCGCCAGGCCCTGTTCCCCGTCGGCGGCCTCGCCGACCACCTCGATGCCCTCCTCGGCGTCCAGGAGGGCCCGGAATCCGGCGCGCATCAGGGCCTGGTCGTCGACCAGCGCGACCCTGATCAGGGCGCTCACGGCAGTTCCAGCGGCACTCGGGCCCGTACCGAGAAGCCGCCCTCCGCGCGCGGGGCGGCGTGCAGGGTGCCGCCCAGGGCCGTGACGCGTTCGCGCATGCCGGTGAGCCCGATGCCCTCGGCGCACGGCCGAGACGGCTCGGCGGTGCCGTCGTCGTCGACGCGTATCGTCAACTCGCTTTCTTCGTACTCCAGTTGGACGGCCACCTTGGCGGGCCCGGCGTGCCGGGCGGCGTTCGTCAGTGCCTCCTGGACGATGCGGTAGGTGGCGCGGTCCACGGTCGCCGTCAGCGGGCGCTCGTGGCCGGTCACGGTCAGGTCGACGGCGAGTCCGGCGGCCCGGGCACGCTCCACGAGCAGGGCCGGGGTGCCGGTCGGCTCGTCGGTGCGCAGCACCTCAAGGGTGGCGCGCAGTTCGCGCATGGCCTCGCTGCTCGCCTCCTGGATGGCGAGCAGGGCCGGGGGTATCTCCTCGCCCCGCTTGCGCGCGAGGTGGACGGCGACTCCGGCCTGGAGCTTGACGATCGAGATGCTGTGGGTGAGGGAGTCGTGCAACTCGCGGGCGATGCGCAGGCGTTCCTCGCCCGCGCGGCGCAGTGCCGCCTCCTCGCGGGTGCGTTCGGCCTCCAGCGCGCGCTGTTCCGTCTGGCGCAGATACGCCTGCCAGTTGCGGCCCGCGAGACCGGTCACGACGGCGCACAGGAACCAGCCCGCGAGCAACGCGGTCTGCTCGACGGTGTCCTGGGAAGTGACGCCCGTCGCGAGCCACGCCCCGAGGAACACCCCGCCCGCGGCCGCGGCCGCGCCCCGGTGCCCGGCCTGTGCCGCCGTGTGGACCGCGGCCATCACCGGGAGGGAGGCCACCAGCCCTGGTTCGGTGTGCAGCACATACCCGGCCAGCGCGGCCGTGGTGACGGCGAGCACCGGGCGAGGAGCCTTCCGGTACGCGGCCAGCGCGAGCGAACCGGTCACGATCAGCGCGTAGTCGACCGGCGCGGTGTCCTTGTCGAAGGCCGCCACGGACACGACGATCGCGCCGATCACGACGGCGAGTACCACGTCGGCGAGCCGTTTGAGGGTGGCCTGGTCCGCGTTCATGTCCGTACGGTAGACCGCCGTACGGACAAGGTCGTCAGCCCTGTGGACGGGCCCGCGACTACTCCCGGCGCAGTAGTCCGGCGCCCGGCGCGGTCGCGTCGGATCACCGCCAACTGCCTTCGGCCGTACGACGCCCGGAGGCACCTCCGGGAGCGAGGGTTCTCGGTATGACCAAACCCTTCAGCTACCCGTTCGTGACCACGCCCTTTCGCTACACCCAGCCTCCGCCGCCCAGGTCCGCCACCGGCCGGACCGCCGAGGTCTACCGGCAGCTCTCGGAGGACTTCGGCATCGACGGCGCCGTCACCTTCGTCGTCCTCTCTTCCGCGCCCGAACTCCTCGCCGCCACCTGGGCCCTGATGCGCGAGTCGCTGCTCGCGGGCGACGGCAGCCGCACCGGCAAGGAGCTGGCCGCGCTCGGGGTGTCCCGCGCCAACAGGTGTCCGTTCTGCGTGGACGCGCACACCGTCCTGCTGCACGCCACCGGCAACCACGCCCTCGCGGAGCGGCTGGCCCGCGGCGGGACCCCGGACAAGGAGGTGCAGGCGCGCATGGTCGCCTGGGGCGAGGCGACCCGTGTCCCGGGCCACCCGGAACTCACCCCGCTGCCCTTCTTCGCCCGGCACACGGCCGCGTACGTGGGGACCGCCCTGTCCTTCCACTTCATCAACCGGATCGTCTCGGCCCTGCTGACGGAGAACCTGCTGCCGGGCAACACCCAGCGGTTCAGGCCGGTCCGCAGCCTCGCCGGCCGTTCCCTGGCGAAGACCCTGCGCCGGCGTCTCACCCCGGGCACGAGCCTCGCCCTCCTCGACGGTGACCCGGGCCCCGGCCCGTCCTGGGCGGCCGGCACGACGGTCGCCCCGGCCTACGCGGCGCTGCGGACGGCCGCCATGGAGGGCGCCGGCCTGCTGACCGAGGCCGACCAGGACCTCGTACGAAGTGTCGTCGCGGCGTGGGACGGTACGCATCAGCCGTTGGTGTGGGACGCCCTGCCGGACCGGAGGAACAGGCCCGGGGCGCGGCTGGCGATACTGGCCGCGCTGGCTCCGTACCGGATCACCGACGAGGACGTGGCGGCCTGGAAGCGGCCTCCGTACACGGACCGCTGCCTGGTCCGGCTCGTCGCGTATGGGGCGTTCGCCGCCGTGGACCGCATCGAGCGGGCTCTGCCCCTCGATGCCCCGGTATCGCACGGGGTCATGGACCGTCAAGGGTGAGTCCCTGTCACCGCGCGGGTACGGAGCGAGTTTGTACTACCGCCCCACAGGCAGGCATGTGACACTGGCGTCCTGTCCGCTGTGCGGACTCTCCGCACCGTCCCCCACGAAATGTGCGCCGTGCGTTCTCTTCCTCTCGCTCTGACCGCGCGTCTGCTGCCGGTCGTCGTGCTCGCCCTGGCGGGCTGGTCGTTGTCGTCCGGGCCGTTCGCCGCGACCCCGGCCGCGGAGAAGAAGGCCGCCCCCGACGGCGGGGCATCACCGTCCGCGCCGTCGACCGCCGCGGCGAGCCGCACGTACCGCACCTCGCCCGCGCCCTGCACCGGCGTGTCGAAGAAGACGGTGACCTCGCTGGTGCCGGCCGCCAAGACGGCCGGCAAGGAGATCCCGTCGACCGACGAGTCGCTGCGCCGCACCTGTTCGTGGAACGCGCTCAAGGGTTTCGACTACCGCTGGCTCGACATTTCGTACGAAATCAAGAAATCGGACCAGGCTGCCCAGGCCGCCTACAAGCAGCGCACGACGGAGAAGAGCGGCGGAGGGGTCGTTCCCGGTCTCGGGGACGCGGCCTACTCGGTGGTGAACCTCACCACCGAGGACAAGCAGCAGACGCGCGAGGGCCAGGTGTTCGTCCAGGCGTCCAACGCCATGGTGGTCATCACGTACAACGGCAGCGACTTCGAGTCGAAGAAGGCGCCGAGTACGGACGAGATCAACAAGGGCGCCATCAAGGCCGCCAAGGAGGCGATGGCCGCGCTGGAGGCCGCTCAGTAACAGCGGCTCCCAACGCGGCCCGCCGTCGTCAGACGACCTGGTCGGCCTTCACCGTGCGCCCCTCCCGCTCCGCGCTCTCCACTCGTGCGAACGGCGCCATCAGCGCGACGTACAGGACGAGCGACGAGGCGAGGCCGATCGCCCAGCCGTAGTCCGCGAGCGGCTTGAGGAACGGGATGAGTCCGTCCGTCGGGAACGGGCCGAGCTTCGCGCCCTTGGCGTCGACGTTCGAGTACGAGCCGCCGACCGCCAGGACGCCGCCGACCGCGAAGGCCAGCACCGCCCGCCAGTTCCAGCCGTTCGAGTACCAGTAGCGCCCGCCGGGCGTGTAGAGGTCGGCGAGGTGCAGGACCGTACGGCGGATGATCCAGTAGTCGGCGATCAGGATGCCCGCGACCGTGCCGAGCAGACCGCCGACCACTCCGAGCCAGGTGAAGATGTAGAACTCGGGCGTGGAAATCAGCTTCCACGGGAAGATCAGGATGCCGATGACACCCGTGATCAACGCGCCCGTACGGAAGTTGATGAACTTCGGGGCCAGGTTGGACAGGTCGTACGCCGGGGAGACCACGTTCGCCGCGATGTTGACGGAGATCGTGGCGATCAACACGATGAAGAGCGCGAAGAGCAGACCGAAGGCGTTGTCCGTCTTGGCCGCGAGGGCCACCGGGTCCCAGATCGCCTCTCCGTAGACGGCCTCGGAGCCTGAGGTGACCAGCACGGCGAGGATCGCGAAGAGCGTCATCGTCGTGGGCAGACCGAGGGACTGCCCCCAGGTCTGCGCCTTCTGGCTGGCGCCGAAGCGGGTGAAGTCGGGGATGTTGAGGGACAGGGTCGCCCAGAAGCCGATCATGCCCATCAGGGACGGGAAGAAGACCGGCCAGAAGTCCGCGCCCCAGCCCAGCTTCGAGGGCTGGTCGAGCAGCGCGCCGAAGCCGTCGGCCTTGACCGCGATCCAGATGAGCAGCGCGAACGCGCCGACGATCACGACGGGTGCGGCCCAGTTCTCGAAGTGCCGCAGGAAGTCCATACCTCGGTAGATGATCGCGATCTGCAGGGCCCAGAACAGGAGGAAGCAGAGCCACAGCGGCCACGGGTTGCCCGCGATCTTCCCCGCGTTCTCCCACTCACCGCCGGTGAGCTTGGAGCCCAGGGCGAAGATGCCGCTGCCGCCGATCCAGGTCTGGATGCCGAACCAGCCGCAGGCCACGGCGGCGCGGATCAGCGCCGGGATGTTGGCACCGCGAAGCCCGAACGAGGCGCGGGCGAGCACGGGGAACGGGATGCCGTACTTGGGTCCCGCGTGACCGGTGGCCAGCATCGGCAGCAGCACGATGATGTTGGCCAGGGCGATGGTGAAGACGGCCTGCTTCCAGTCCATGCCGAGGGCGACCAGGCCGGAGGCCAGGGTCCAGCTGGGGATGCAGTGGGCCATGGATATCCACAGCGCCGCGAAGTTGTACGTCGTCCACTTGCGCTCGGACACGGGGACGGGACGCAGGTCCTCGTTGGCGAAGGGACTGTCGGCGGGGAAGGCCCCGGGACTGAGTTCGATCCGGCCGTCGGTGTCGGCGGACTGGGATATCGGCGGCCCCGTGGGGACGGTGTCGGTCATGGGCAGGCCAATCGATGAGGCGGGACGGGAAAGGCCGTGCGGGTGGCGCCGTGGGGGTGGTGGTGCGGTGGAGCGGTGGTGCGGCCCCCTTCCCGGGGAGGTGGGAAGGGGACGACTTGGGTGGGTGGAGCAGGGTGGATCGATGCCGTCAATGGTTGACGGATGGGTCGACCATCAACCACTGCTGCAGGTCATCAACGGCCGAGGCCGCCCTCAACTGTTGACGGCGGGAATGACCGTTGATCCATACGCCTCGATGACCGCCTCTTGAGCGTCATGCATGTCGTACAGGGCGAACTGGTCGACGCCCAGCTCGCGCAGCGCGTTCAGCTTCTCGATGTGCTTCTCGGCCGGGCCGATCAGACAGAACCGGTCGACGATCTCGTCGGGCACGAACTGGGTGTCGGGGTTGCCGCTGCGTCCGTGGTGCGAGTAGTCGTAGCCCTCACGGGACTTGATGTAGTCGGTGAGTTCATCGGGTACGGCGGCGGAGTGCTCGCCGTACTTGGAGACGAGGTCGGCGACGTGGTTGCCGACCATCCCGCCGAACCAGCGGCACTGCTCACGCGCGTGGGCGAGCGCCTCGGGCGAGTCGTCCTCGGTGACATAGGCGGGCGCGGCGACACAGATCTTGACGTCGTCGGGGTCGCGTCCGGCCTCGGCCGCCGCGGTCTTCACGGCCTTGACCATGTACTCGGTCAGGTAGAGGTCGGCGAGCTGGAGGATGAAGCCGTCGGCCTCCTCACCGGTCATCTTCAGCGCCTTGGGGCCGTACGCGGCCATCCAGACGGGGAGTTCGGCACCCGGCTTGATCCACGGGAACTTGATGACCGTGCCGCCGAGGTCCGCCTCGTCGCCGCGGCCCAGCGCCCGGATGACCTTCATGGCCTCGCTGATCCGGGCGAGCGTGTTGGGCTTGCGGCCGGCCACCCGCATCGCCGAGTCGCCGCGCCCGATACCGCAGACCGTGCGGTTGCCGAACATGTCGTTGAGCGTGGCGAAGGTCGAGGCGGTGACCTCCCAGGTGCGGGTGCCCGGGTTCGTCACCATCGGGCCGACCTTCAGCTTCGTGGTGTTGGAGAGGATCTGGCTGTAGATCACGAACGGCTCCTGCCAGAGCACGGCGGAGTCGAACGTCCAGCCGTACGTGAAGCCGTTGCGCTCGGCCCGTTTCATCAGGCTGATGACGCGGGAGGCAGGTGGGTCTGTCTGCAGGACGAGTCCGAAGTCCATGGCGCCACTCCTAGTCGCTCAGAGAAGGTACTGACAGGTGGAGCGGGGGGTGTAGACGCCGTGCCCGGCGCGCCCGGTGAACTCCCGCTCGGTGATGACGAGTTCGCCCCGCGAGAGGACCGTCTCGACACGGCCGGTGGTGCGCTTGCCCTCGTACGCCGAGTAGTCGACGTTCATGTGGTGCGTCTCGGCGGACATGATCTGCTCGGCGTGCGGGTCGTAGATGACGACGTCCGCGTCGGCGCCCGGCGCGATCGTGCCCTTCTTCGGGTACAGGCCGAACATCCGGGCCGGGGTGGCGCAGGCGATCTCGATCCAGCGGCGGCGCGAGATGTGTCCGTCGACGACGGCCTGGTGGAGCAGGTCCATGCGGTTCTCGACGCCCGGCAGACCGTTGGGGATCTTCGAGAAGTCGCCGCGGCCCAGCTCCTTCTGGCCGACGAAGCAGAAGGGGCAGTGGTCGGTGGAGACGACCTGGAGGTCGTTGGTCCGCAGGCCCCGCCACAGGGCGGCCTGGTGCTCCTTGGGCCTCAGCGGCGTCGAGCACACGTACTTGGCGCCCTCGAAGTCGGGCTCCGCGAGGTTGTCGGTCGACAGGAACAGGTACTGCGGGCAGGTCTCGCCGAAGACGTTCAGGCCCTCGTCACGCGCCCGTGTCAGCTCGGCGACCGCCTGCTGCGCAGAGACGTGAACCACGTACAGCGGGGCCCCGGCCACCTGGGCGAGCTTGATGGCACGGTGGGTGGCCTCGGCTTCGAGGAGGGCCTTGCGGACCTCGCCGTGGTACCGGGGATCGGTCTCGCCCCTCGCCAGCGCCTGCTCCACCAGCACGTCGATCGCGATGCCGTTCTCCGCGTGCATCATGATCAGGCCGCCGTTCTCGGCGGAGCGCTGCATGGCGCGCAGGATCTGGCCGTCGTCGCTGTAGAAGACGCCGGGATAGGCCATGAACTGCTTGAAGGAGGTGACGCCCTCCTCGACCAGCAGGTCCATCTCCTTGAGCGTGTCCTGGTTCACGTCGGAGACGATCATGTGGAAGGCGTAGTCGATGGCGCACTTGCCGTCGGCCTTGGCGTTCCAGGCGTCGAGGCCCTCGCGCAGCGAGTGGCCGACGCTCTGCACCGCGAAGTCGACGATCGTGGTCGTGCCGCCCCAGGCCGCGGCGCGGGTGCCGGTCTCGAAGGAGTCGGACGCGAAGGTGCCGCCGAACGGCAGCTCCATGTGGGTGTGGGCGTCCACGCCGCCCGGGATCACGTACTTCCCGGTGGCGTCGATGGTCCGCTCGGCCGTCCAGGCCTCGGCGGCGGGGGTGCCGCTTGCGGCGAGAGCGGCGATGCGGCCGTCCTCTACGAGGACGTCCGCGTGGAGTTCGTCTGACGCGGTGATGACTAGGCCACCGCGGATGACGGTACGGCTGCTCATGTTCCCTCTCCTGTCGTTGGCACCCCGGTGGAATGCGGTCGGAACGTGCGGGTGCGTCGTGGCTCGTCGCGCAGTTCCCCGCGCCCCTACGGGGCACGGGGCGCGGGCCGCCGGTGTCCCCGACAGAGCCTCGGCCAACGACCCGGTCAGAGCCCGTCGGGGAGGCGCTCAGGGAGCCGTCAGCGGCTCGTACGCCTCGGGGCGGCGGTCGCGGTAGAACTGCCAGCGGTCGCGAACCGCGCGGAGCTTCGCCATGTCCAGGTCGCGGACGACGAGTTCGGTCTCCTTGTCGCTCGCCACCTCCCCGACGAACTGGGCCTCCGGGTCCACGAAGTACGAGGTGCCGTAGAAGTCGTTGGAGCCCAGCTCCTCCACGCCGACGCGGTTGATGGCGCCCACGAAGTACTCGTTGGCGACGGCCGCGGCCGGCTGCTCCAACTGCCAGAGGTAGGCGGACAGTCCGCGCGAGGTGGCCGACGGGTTGAAGACGATCTCGGCCCCGGCGAGACCCAGCGCACGCCAGCCCTCCGGGAAGTGCCGGTCGTAGCAGATGTAGACGCCGATCTTGCCCACCGCGGTGTCGAAGATCGGCCAACCCGCGTTGCCGGGGCGGAAGTAGAACTTCTCCCAGAAGCCCTCGACCTGCGGGATGTGGTGCTTGCGGTACTTGCCGAGGTACGAACCGTCGGCGTCGATCACCGCCGCGGTGTTGTAGAGGACTCCGGGCTGCTCCTCCTCGTACATCGGCAGCACGAGGACGATGCCCAGTTCCCTGGCGAGCGCCTGGAAGCGCTGGACGATCGGGCCCTCGGGGATCTGTTCGGCGTACTCGTAGAACGCCTTGTCCTGGACCTGGCAGAAATAAGGCCCGTAGAACAGCTCCTGGAAGCACAGGACCTGAGCACCCTGTGCGGCCGCGTCGCGGGCCGCCTGCTCGTGGACCTGGATCATCGATTCCTTGTCGCCCGTCCATGCGGTCTGGAAGACGGCGGCGCGGATCACTCTGCTCATCGGGACCTCCGGTCACTCGGTGTGCGGCGAGCCTAGGAAGTCCGGCAGTGCTCTTTGAGTTGCAACGTGTCACGTCTGAGGGCGTGTGGCGTTCCACGGTGTCACCCTTGCCAAGGCCCATGTTTCACCACCGTTTTCCCAGGTCTTTCTGTGTTTCGGAGCTGTTGCGCGTCGAGGGTCTCAGCCCTGTTGCGCGTCGTGCGCGAGGAGGGCGATGTGCACGGAGGCCGCCTGCTCGAAGTCGTCGAGATCGACCCGCAGCCGCGCCTCTATCGCTTCCAGCCGCCGGTACAGCGCGGGTCGCGAGACATGGTGGAGCTGGGCGGTGCGCGACTTGTTGCGGCCGGTGGCGAGATACGTCCGCAGCACCGGAAGCAGCTCCGACTCCGCGTCCGCCCCGCACAGCAGCCCGTCCAGCTCGCGCTCGGCGAACGACTGGACGTGCGGATCGTCCCGCAGCAGCCGGACCAGCCCACGCAGATGTACGTCCCGCAGCCGCACCACGACCGGCAGGTCGAGGCCCGCGGGGCTCTCGGCGACGGCGTCGGCCACGTGCCGGGCCTCGCGCAGCCCGGCGGGCACGTCGTCCCACCCGGTCCGCGCGTCCGCCGCCGCGACGACGGCCGCCTTGCAGTCACCGGCCGCACCACCACCCGCCTCCGTACGCAGCCGGGTGGCGAAGTGGGCGGCGAGGGCCTCCGCGTCCTGGTCCCTGGCCAGGCTCAGCAGTACGGCGATGACCCCGTCGGCCAGCTCGGCGACGAGGCCTGGCAGCCCCAACAGACGCAGAACGCGGTCGAGTTGGGCCGCCTCCGTGTCCCGTACGACCAGGGGCACGAACGTCCGGCGGTTGACCGGCAGTCCGGCCGCCCGGGCCCGGGGCAGCAGTTGGCGGGCCGGTACGACTCCGGAGACGAGGTCGGTGAGCAGGCTCTCGGCGGACTGCTCCTCCCAGGAGTGCACGGTGCCGCCGAGCATGCGGTGCAGGACCAGGGCCTCGGCCCCGCGGTCGGCGAGCAGCCGTCCGGTGGCGGCGTCGCCGCGGTAGCCGCACAGCACGATGCGGCCCCAGCGTTCGCCGCGTCCGCCCAGTTCGGCACGGACCCAGCCGTCGCCCTCGCTGCCGCCGGCCTGCCGCGCGATGCGCTCCCAGTCGCGCAGCACGTCGTCGACCGCGGACCGCTCCCCCGCCGTGGCGAGGACGCGGTGCGCGAGGTTGGTGACGACGACGGGGCACGCGCTGTGCGAGGCGATCTCGTCGAGCATCCGCTGCAGCGGGGCGCCCGCCGTGATGAGCCCGGTCAGCGCCGTCCGGACGGACTCCGACAGGCTGACGGCCGCGAACTTCCGCCGTACGAGCCGGGATTGGACCTCTTCGGTCAACTCCGCGAAAGGGAACGGGCGGTGCAGGACGATCATCGGCAGCCCGCACCGCTCGGCCGCCCGGCGCATCACCTCGGGCGGGGTCGGGAAAGCCCGGCCGAGTCCGAGGACGACGGCCGAGGCCTCCGCGCGGTGCAGTGAGCGGATGTACTCGGCCTGGGCCTCCGGGTCGCCCGCCAGCAGCACCCCGGTGGTGAGGACCATCTCGCCGCCGCTGAGCATCACGCCGACATCGGCGGCCTCGGCGACGTGCACCCAGCGCACGGGCCGGTCGAGCTGGTCCGCGCCGGCCACCACCTCGGGCTCCCCGGCGAGCACCCGCTCCAGGGCGAGGACCTGGCGGACCGACAGGGCGGGTTCCAAGGCGGTGGTCATGCGGCGAACCTTCAATCTTGCGTTGCTGAACGCTCCTCGGAACCGACGCCTCTTCAGAACCGACTGCTCATCGGAACCGAGCGCCCCTCAGAACTGGGTGCTCCGCAGAGCGCGCTCCAGGATCGCGGCGCCCTCCTCGGCCTCCGCGACGGTGAGCGACAGCGGTGGGGCGATGCGCAGGACGCTGGTGTTGTGGCCACCGCCCTTGCCGATCAGCAGGCCGTCCTCGCGGGCCGCTTCGAGCACGGCGGCGGCCGCGTCCGGGTCCGCCTGGTCGGTGCCGGGCTTCACCAGCTCGATGCCGATCATGAGACCGCGGCCCCTGACCTCCCGTACGCCCGGCAGTTGGGCCGCGATGGCCCTCAGCCGCTCGATGAGCAGGCCGCCGACGCGGCGGGCGTTGCCCTGGAGGTCGTGTTCCAGGAGGTAGGTGAGGTTGGCGAGGCCCGCGGCCATGGTGATCTGGGTGCCGCCGAACGTCGAGATGGAGTTGGAGTCCAGGCAGTTCATGACCTCGGCGCGGGCGACGACGCCGCCGATGGACATGCCGTTGCCGATGCCCTTGGCGAAGGTGAGTATGTCCGGCGGACCGTTCTGGCCGTGTGCCTGCCAGCCCCAGAAGTTGTCGCCGGTCCTGCCCCAGCCGGTCTGCACCTCGTCGGCGATCCAGAGGATGCCGCGCTCCTGGAGGACCTCGCGGAACGCCGCGTACAGGCCGTCCGGCGGTGCGGTGAAACCGCCGACTCCCTGGATGGGTTCGGCGATCAGGGCCGCGGGCGGGCGGACGTGGCCGAGCAGGTCCTCCAGGTCGGCGACGCAGGCCGCGATGAAGCCGGCGTCGTCGAGATCGGCGTACGGGCCGCGGGTGCGGACGCCGCCGTGCACGTAGAGCGTCTGGAGGGGCGAGAGGCTGGTCGGCGACCAGCCCTTGTTGCCGGTGATGCCGACCGAGGTGAACGAGCGGCCGTGGTAGCTGTTGCGCATCGCCAGGATCTGGTTGCTGCGGCGGTACGCGGTGGCCAGCAGCAGGGCCGTGTCGTTGGCCTCCGTGCCGGAGGTCGTGAAGAACACGCGCGCGTCCGGGATGCCCGAGAGCCTGGCGATCCGCTCGGCCAGGTCCACCATGGGCCGGTTGAGATACAGCGTGGAGGAGTGGATGATCCGGCCGGCCTGCTCGCTGACGGCCTTCGTCACCTCGGGCAGGGCGTGCGCGGTCATCGTGGTGAGGATGCCGCCGAAGAAGTCGAGGTACTTGTTGCCCTCGGCGTCCCAGACGTGGCGGCCCTCGCCGTGGGTGAGCTCGATCGGGTCGGCGTAGTAGACGGCCAGCCAGTCGGGGAGGACGGACTGGTGGCGCTGGTACAGGTGCTTGGCCGAGCCGTTGGCCTGGCCCTGGGAGGCGTCTGTCGTCACGGCTGCACCAGCCCTTCGTACGCGTCGGGGCGACGGTCCCGGTAGAAGGCCCACTGCCGGCGGACCTCCTCGATCAGGTCGAAGTCGAGGTCGCGGACGACGAGTTCCTCGCTCTTGTCGCTCGCGGTCTCGCCGACGAACTGGCCTCGCGGGTCGACGAAGTACGACGTCCCGTAGAAGTCGTTGTCCCCGTACTCCTCCTCGCCGACACGGTTGATCGCGGCGATGTAGTACTCGTTCGCGACGGCCGCGGCGGGCTGCTCCAGCTGCCAGAGGTGGGAGGACAGACCGCGGGAGGTCGCCGACGGATTGTAGACGAGCTGCGCGCCGTTCAGACCGAGCTGACGCCAGCCCTCCGGGAAGTGCCGGTCGTAGCAGATGTAGACGCCGACCTTGCCGACCACGGTGTCGAAGACGGGCCAGCCGAGGTTGCCCGGTTTGAAGTAGTACTTCTCCCAGAAGCCCTTGACCTGGGGGATGTGGTGCTTGCGGTACTTGCCGAGGTACGTGCCGTCGGCGTCGATCACCGCCGCCGTGTTGAAGTAGAAGCCGGACTGTTCGACCTCGAAGACCGGGACCACCACGACCATGCCGGTCTCGCGGGCGAGCTCCCGCATACGGGTGACGGTGGGGCCGTCCGGTACCGGTTCCGCCCAGCGGTAGTGCTCCGGCTCCTGGACCTGGCAGAAGTAGGGGGCGTTGAAGACTTCCTGGAATCCGATGATCTTCGCACCCTGACGGGCCGCCTCGCGGGCGTGCTCCTCGTGCTTGGCGACCATGGATGCGGTGTCGCCGGTCCAGGTGGCCTGGACCAGAGCGGCGCGTACGACGTTGGCCATGAGCTGCTCCTTCGACGGGACGTCAGAGAGCTTCTACGCCCGTAGATGGTGGGCGTAGAGCCCCGAAAGTAAGCGGAGGCGCTGCGCTGGGCAAGACCATCGTCGTTAACCGGCTGAGTCGATCTTGTTTCCTACCCCTGTGGGTTAGCGAGGGGGGTGGGGGTGGGTGACGGTGAGTGGGTGAGTGCCGGTAGTCGTGGGCTGGTCGCGCAGTTCCCCGCGCCCCTGTAGGTGGGCCGGGGCCGTCAAGCCGTGTAGCCCGCCACCCTCAGGGCGTGGATCAGGTCCCAGTGGCGTTGTTGTGAGACGTGGCGGGCCGCTTCGAGGAGGAGGGGGATGAGGCGGGGCGGGTCGGTCTCGACGCTGCGGGCGGCCTCTTCGGGGGTGCGGATGCGGACGTACGCGTCGAGGAGGGCCCGGACCTCGCGGTGGCGGTCCTCGCCGACCAGGCCCAGTACGGCCTCGCCTATTTCCGGGGCGGGGCGCACGACGCCCTGGCGGAGCATCTGGTCGCCGTCCGCGGTGCGTCCCGCCACCGCGAGCGCGTCGGCGGCGGCTACCAGGCGGTCGGCGGGCAGGGAGGCGGCCTCCCAGAGGAGGGTGGCCCAGTCGGCGCCCAGGCCCGCGCGGTGGAGCTCGGCGGCGAGGAGCGGGAAACGGGCGGCGGGCCAGTACGCGGCCTCGACGAGCAGGGCGTGCGCCTCACCGCTGTGGCCCTCGCGCCGCAGCCGGACGAGTCGCTCGACGGTCTGGACGGTGGTCCGGCGCGCCTCGTCGTCCAGGGGCTCACGCCGCGCCTTCGGCCGCGCGGGCTCCTCGGCGACTCCGGCGAAGCGGGCCCCGCGCAGCGTGGGCTCCGCGGTGGACGGCACGGGCATGGCCGGTACGGCAGCCGCGATGGCGTCCTCGTCCATCATCCCGGCGAACCGGGCGCTGCCGCGCGCACGGCGCTTCGAGCGCTGCTTGGGGGCGCGGGCCTTGGCGGGCTCGGGAGGCTCGGGGGCGGCCGCCTCGTCCTCCTGGGCGGCCGTGGGGCGCGGCGAGGCCCCGGGGGCGGGTGCCGCGGCCTGCCAGCCGCTCTCGGCCGCCTGTCTGGCGGCCTCCCCGGCGGCCCGGTCCGCGGACGCGTCGCGCCAGAGGTCCGGCCAGTCGTCCTCGTCCGGTGCGGGGCGCTGCGGGCCCCCGCGCCCCGTGGACGGCCCGCCGCTCCCGCCGGCGCTCCGGGGCTCCTCGTCCCAGAAGACGTCGGTGCCGATCTCGCCGGGCGGGATGGTCAGCGCTCCCTGCGCCCGGCCGCCTACCGCGCGCCGGTCCAACTCGTCCATGCGGGAGCGGAGTTCGGCACAGCGGGCCGTCGCGCGGTCGTGGTCGTCGCGGGCCCAGGCCAGGTCGATGCGGTAGGACTCGGCCTCTTCCGGGCCGGTGGCCGTACGCAGTGAGCGGCCGAGCTCGGAGAGCCGTTCGGCGGCGTAGCGCTGTTCGCGGAGCATGACGTCGAGGCGGTCACCGAGGGCGTCGCGGCCACCGGGCCGCCCGTCGTACGCGGCGAGGGACGCGCCGTGCAGCGCCCGCGCCCGGTCGGACTCCTGGGCGGCGGCACGGTCGCCGAACTCCGCGGCGACATCCTGGAGGAGCGCCTGCACGACGTCCCAGGGCGGTACCTCCGTACCGTCCAGACAGGCCCGCATCCCCTCGGGGTCGCGCTGCCAGAACACGCCGCACCAGCCGCCGCCCTGGTCGAGCCGGGACAGCAGTCCATTGAGATATTGCGCGAACTCCCGCACCTGGCCCGGGAGTTGTTCCACCGCCATTGCCTTCACCCCACGCCAGACTGGAGTACTCCGGTTCGATAGAAAACACCGTTCGTGTTACGGAATGGCTACAACGAGTTTTCGACCCGGACGCAGAGTGCGGTTACTGACCCGGAACGTGACGTGAGGCGCCCCGGACTTGACGCGGCGTCATCCGCGCGTCACGCCGGGGTGAGCGCACAGCTGCCCGCGATCTCGTCCATCGAGAGGCAAAGCACCCGCGCCAGCGCGGCCACCGTGAAGAAGGCGGGGGTCGGCGCGCGGCCGGTCTCGATCTTGCGGAGGGTCTCGGCGGAGATGCCCGCGCTCGCGGCGATCTCCACCATGCTGCGGCCGCCGCGGGCCTCACGCAGCAGCTTGCCGAGCCGCTCGCCGCGTTCGTGCTCTTCGGGGGTCAGCGGGGTTCGCACCATGCGCCCACCCTAATACCGGCGACCGTTATTTGAATAGGAGGGCGAGGCCGGCACCCACGCCTCGACCGGTATAGTAATTGGCATGGTGGAACTGAAGACGGACACGTCTATCGACGCGATGTACGAAGCGGGCCAGATCGTGGCCCGGGCCCTCACGGCGGTGCGGGAGGCCGCCGGCGTGGGCGTCTCGCTCCTGGAACTGGACGAGGTCGCGCACCAGGTCCTGCGGGACGCGGGCGCGGGCTCCCCCTTCCTCGGCTACCGGCCCTCCTTCGCTCCCGTGCCCTTCCCGGCCGTCATCTGCGCCTCCGTGAACGACGCGATCGTGCACGGCATCCCGACCGGCTACCGGCTGCGCGACGGCGACCTGGTCTCGATCGACTTCGGCGCCGAGCTCGGCGGCTGGGTGGGCGACTCGGCGATCAGCTTCGTGGTCGGCACACCGCGCCCCGCCGACCTGCACCTCGTCGAGACCGCAGAGCGGGCCCTCGCGGCGGGCATCGAGGCGGCCGTCGTCGGCAACCGCATCGGCGACATCGCGCACGCGATCGGCACGGTGTGCCGCGCGGCGGGGTACGGCATCCCGGACGGCTTCGGCGGCCACGGAATAGGCCGCCGTATGCACGAGGACCCGCCCGTGCCGAACGAGGGGCGGCCCGACCGCGGCCTGCCCCTCCGGCACGGCATGGCCCTCGCCATCGAGCCCATGCTCATCGCCGGCGGCACCGACGAGTACCACGCCGCCGCCGATGGCTGGACCCTCCGCACGAACGACGGGACCCGAGCGGCCCACGCGGAGCACACGGTGGCCATCACGGACGCGGGGCCGCGCATCCTGACGGCCCGCTGACCGCCCGCCGCTCCTCGGCCGGCGCCTCACGGCTCCGACGGCCCGCGGCCTACGGCGCCGGCCGCACCACCATCGCCGACCCGCCGCCCCGGCGTACGGTCTCGGCCGCCGCCAGCCACTTGCCGTTCGGCAGGCGTTGGACGCCGGTCGCCGCGCCGATCTCCGGGTTCTGGCGGAAGCCGTGGCCGAGAGACTCCAGCTGAGTCCTCAACGGGCTGTTCCACAGGCCAGGTTCGAGCTCGGTGGTCGTCTGGTTGCGCTGGCTGGCACGCGGGGCGGCGATCGCGTCGACGAGCGGGAGGCCCCGGTCGACGAAACCGGTCAGCGTCTGCAGGACCGTCGTGACGATGGTCGCGCCGCCGGGCGAGCCCAGCGCCACCACCGGCTTGGCGTGGGCGTCGAGGACGATCGTCGGCGAGATCGACGAGCGCGGGCGCTTGCCCGGCCCCGGCAGGTTCGGGTCGTGCACGGCCGGGCTCGCCGGCGCGAAGGAGAAGTCCGTCAGCTCGTTGTTGAGGATGAAGCCCCGGTCGGGGACGGTGATCCCGCTGCCGCCGGTCTGCTCGATGGTGAGGGTGTACGCGACGACGTTGCCCCACTTGTCGGCCGCCGTCAGATGGGTCGTGTTCTCGCCCTCGTACGTCGTCGGCGCTGCCGTGCCACCGGCCGCGCACGCCGCGGGGTCGCGCGGATCACCGGGCGCCAGCGGGCTGGTCAGCACCGCGTCGTCCTTGATGAGGCACTCGCGCGAGTCGGCGTACTTCTGCGAGAGGAGTTCCTTCGTCGGTACGTCCTCGAAGGCGGGGTCGCCCACCCAGCGCCCCCGGTCCGCGAAGGCGATCCGGCTCGCCTCGATGTAGCGGTGCAGGTACTGGACGTCCGTGGCCTTCGAAAGGTCGGTGTTCTCAAGGATGTTGAGTGCCTCGCCGACCGTGGTGCCACCGGAGGACGAGGGCGCGATCGAGTAGACACCCAGTCCGCGGTACGAGGTCTTCGTGGGCGCCTGCCGCTTCGCCTCGTACTTCGCCAGGTCCTTCAGGGACAGCTCGCCGGGGCGCGCGTTGTAGCCCGAAGCCGGGTCCACCGGCGGCTTGTTCACCGTGGCGACGATGTCCTTGGCCAGCTTGCCGCGATAGAGCGCGCCCACACCCTTGCGGCCCAGCTCCTCGTACGTACGGGCCAGATCGGGGTTCTTGAACGTCGAGCCGACCACCGGCAGCGCACCGCCCGGCAGGAACAGCTCGGCCGTGTCGGGGAAGTTCCGGAACCGTGCCTCGTTGGACGCGGTCTGTGAGCGGAACGTGGCGTCGACGGTGAACCCGTCGCGCGCGAGCCGCTCCGCGGGCTTCAGCAGCGATCCGAGCCCCTTGCTGCCCCAGCTGTCCAGCGCCCTCTGCCAGGTGGCGGGCGTCCCGGGCGTGCCCACGCCCAGACCGCTGGTCACGGCGTCGGCGAACGGGATCGGCCGGCCGTTCTCCAGGAAGAGCCCCGAGTCGGCCGTCAGGGGTGCCGTCTCACGGCCGTCGATCGTCCGCACCGTACGGGACTTGGCGTCGTAGTAGACGAAGTAGCCGCCCCCGCCGATGCCCGACGAGTACGGCTCGGTGACGCCGAGCGCGGCCGCCGTGGCGACGGCCGCGTCCACCGCGTTGCCGCCCTTGCGGAGGATCTCGATCCCGGCGGCCGAGGCATCCGCGTCCACGCTCGCGACGGCCCCGCCGTACCCGACGGCGACCGGCACCTTCTCGGCCGGACCTGAGCCCCCGGAAGATCCTGAGGAGGGGGGTGCCGCCCCCACCGACATCATCGCGGCCGAAACCGCCACCACAGCCAGACTCCGCGCGCCCGAGCGCCCCATCCGTACCTCCAGTAAACGACCGTCTGCGCAGCGTAACTCCTGGGCATGGCCGCGTCAGGTCCCTCTCGAACACCGGTGCAGGTGCCCGCTAGCATGCGCGCCCATGAATGACGACGTGCGCAACATCGTCCTCGGCGTGGTCGCCGCCGGCCTCAGCGCCGCGCTGGGCTGGCTCACCCGTACGTACCTGTGGAAGCGCAAGCTGCGCCGCAAGCAGGCATTCTTCGGCCTGCCCGACAATTCCGAGTCGCTCCTGGTGGTCAACCGCGAGGCCGGCGGCCCGGAACTCTCGGTGATGCGCCATGACGTCTTCGCGCTGCTCGAACTCTCCGCCCTGATCAAGGACTGTGGCGCCCATGCCCAGGTCATCGCGCACGACGCGGCACAGCAGGGCTTCGGGGAGCGCACGGAGTTCTGCGTGGGCGGGCCGTCGTCGAACCGGCGCATGGCCGCGCATCTGCACTCGCTGCTGCCGGGCATCCGCGTCAACGTCGACCCCGAACCGGGCCCGGACCGCGGCGCGTTCCAGATAGGCAGCGAGCGCTACCGGCTGGAGCCCGGCAAGGGCGAGTACGTGATCCTCGCCCGGCTCACGGCGGGCAACACGGCACGGCCCGTCTTCCTCTTCTGCGGCCAGCGCGCGATCACCAACCAGGCCGCGACCCGCTATGTCGCGCGCAACCACGAACGGCTGGCCCGCAAGCACGGCAACAACTCCTTCGTGATCCTCCTGAAGGTCGTGAACTCCCAGGCGTACGGGCCGGATGTCGTCGAGCTCGTCGCGGACGTCACTCGCGCCTCACAGACCCCACTGCCTGCGGTTCCCGCACGGAGCACTCACCGCGCCTCCTAGGTTCCAGCACATTTCAACAATCGTTACTCGTGCGTAACTTACCGACGGGTTACTTGCGGTAAGGCAACGAGGTTACCGTCGGGTCACTTTGGCACTTACACGTGTGAGGAGTGACCTGTGGGAAACCCGCGCAAGGCCCTGCGTACCACCGCCGTAGGTGCCGTTTCGGCGACCCTGATCGCCGGCACGGCTCTCGGGCTCGCCCCCGCCGCGCAGGCGGCGCCCGCCGCTGTCCGGTTCGTGGACATCACCGGGGACGGCGGGACCGTCCTCAAGGCCAATGTCGTCATGCCCGCGAACGCCGACGCCTCCCGCGCCTACCCGCTCATCGTGCTGCCCACGAGCTGGGGCCTGCCCCAGGTCGAGTATCTCGCCCAGGCCCAGAAACTCGCCGACTCCGGCTATGTCGTGGTCAGTTACAACGTCCGCGGCTTCTGGCAGTCGGGCGGAGAGATAGAAGTAGCAGGTCCACCCGACATAGCCGACGCGTCCAAGGTCATCGACTGGGCCCTCGCCAACACCCCGTCCGACGCCCGGAACATCGGCATGGCGGGCGTCTCGTACGGCGCCGGCATCAGCCTGCTCGCCGCCGCGCACGACAAGCGCGTCAAGGCCGTCGCGTCCCTCAGCGGCTGGGCCGACCTCATCGACTCGATCTACTCGGGCCGCACTCAGCACTCCCAGGCCGCCGCCCTGCTCAACGGCGCGGGCCAGATCACCGGCCGCCCCAGCACCGAACTCCAGCAGATCTTCAAGGACTTCTTCGCCTCCAACCTCTCCAAGGAGCAGGAGCTGATCGCCTGGGGGAAGAAACGTTCCCCCTCGACCTACGTCGACCAGCTCAACAAGAACGGCGCGGCGGTCCTGCTCGCCAACGGCTGGGGCGACACGATCTTCCCGCCCAACCAATACGCCGAGTTCTACGAGCAGTTGACCGGCCCGAAGCGGCTGGAGTACCGGCCGGGCGACCACGCCACCGCCGAGGTGACCGGCCTGTTCGGGCTCCCGAACGACGTGTGGACGGACACGAGCCGCTGGTTCGACCACTACCTCAAGGGCGTGGACAACGGCATCGACCGTGAGCAGCCGGTCCAGCTCAAGTCCCGTTCCACCGGCGGCTACGAGGGCTACCCGGACTGGAAGTCGGTCGGCGCGACGCGCAAGAAGATCGCCCTCGCGGGCTCCACCACGATCCGCGCGAACGTCAACTCCGGCGCGGACGGCGGGATCATCTTCCTCTCCAGCATCCTCGACCAGCTCGGCCGACTGCCGCCGGTGGCGTCGGTCCCGCTGCTGCCCCGCCGGTACGCCGCGGTCTGGCAGTCGGAGAAGTACGCGAGCGCCCAACAGGTGCGCGGCACCACGAAATTGCACACAACCCTCACGAGTACCAAGGAGAGCGGCACCCTCGTCGCGTACCTCTACGACGTGGGCCCGCTCGGCCTCGGCAAGCTGGTCAGCAACGCGCCGTACACCTTCCACGGACAGACGCCCGGCAAGCCGTTCGGCGTCGACCTGGAGTTGTTCTCCACGGCCTACGACGTCCCGGCAGGGCATCGACTCGCCCTGGTGGTCGACACGGTCGACCCGCTCTACATCGAGCACAACCCGACCGGCGCGCAGCTGACCTTCTCCTCGCCCGCGGCCGACCAGTCGTACGTGTCGGTACCGCTGCGCGAGCAGTGATCTCCGGCTGCTGCCGGGCGGGCCATTGCCCCTCGCTACCGCGTGCCCGGCAGCAGCGTCCCTGGTTCGGCCGGGGTGGTGTCCACGGCCTCTGTCCCCATCACCACGGCAGTGAACGGCATATCGTAGTCGAGGTTCGGCGCGGTCGGCCCGTCGGCCCGGAGGGACTTCGCACCGGATCCGGGCACCGGAATCAACTCCGTTCCGTGGACGTGGAGTTGGGACGGGAAGGAGAGCGGCGGCGGGAATGTGATCATGATCTCGCTCCCCCGCTCAGTGCTTGAGGATCTTTGAGAGGAAGTCCTTGGCGCGGTCGCTGCGCGGGTTGGTGAAGAACTCCTCGGGGGTGCGGTCCTCGACGATGCGGCCGTCGGACATGAAGACGACACGGTTCGCGGCCGAGCGGGCGAAGCCCATCTCGTGGGTGACGACCACCATGGTCATGCCCTCGCGCGCGAGCTGCTGCATGACCTCCAGGACCTCGTTGATCATCTCCGGGTCGAGCGCCGAGGTCGGCTCGTCGAAGAGGAGCGCCTTGGGGTCCATGGCGAGGGCGCGGGCGATGGCCACGCGCTGCTGCTGGCCGCCGGAGAGCTGGGCAGGGTACTTCGGCGCCTGCGAGACGAGGCCCACGCGGTCGAGGAGTTCGAGCGAGCGCTTGTCGGCGTCGGCCTTCTTGCGGCCGCGGACCTTGATCTGACCGAGCGAGACGTTCTGCAGGACCGTCTTGTGCGCGAAGAGGTTGAACGCCTGGAAGACCATCCCGACCTCGGCGCGGAGCATGGCGAGGTCCTTGCCCTCTTCGGGCAGCAGCTTCCCGTCGAGCTTGATCTCCCCGGAACGGATCGTCTCCAGCCTGTTGATGGCCCTGCACAGAGTCGACTTCCCCGACCCCGAAGGGCCGATGACCACGACCACCTCCCCCTTGCCGACGGTGAGGTTGATGTCCTGGAGGACATGCAGCTCCCCGAAGTACTTATTGACGTCACGCAGCTCGATCAACGGATCGACGGCCATCCTCAGCCCTACCCACTCTCAGCTGTGTCGCGATTCCCGCAAGCTATCCACACAAGAGTGGAGTTAATACCCGACACGCACTTTTCGGACATTAGCCGTATTTAAGGCGGCAGCCCGGGCCTGAACCTTACGCTTCCGCGACCTCGGCGTACAGCTGTGAGAGTTCGGGGGCGCCGCTGGCCGCCCACTCGTGGCCGACGGCGACCACGTCGAACTCACGGCCGGAGGCCAGTCGTACGACTGGCTGGCCGCCCGGCCAGATCTCCCAGACGGCGCCGGGGACCGTGCGCACGATGACCGTGCCGAGATAGAGGCCGGCGTCGTTGCCCAGCCAGGGCAGACTCTCCTCGTCGTCGCGCCAGCGCGGCACCAACTGGTCCAGCGCCTCCAACGAGGCCGCGGAGTCGTCGAGTTCGACCCCCGCCTGATGTGCCTGCGAGCGCAGCAGTTCGCACTCGGAGAGCAGTTCGGCCACCCCCTCGCGGTCGCTCTCACTGTCGGAGAAGACCGCAACTCCTCCGGCAGGGCCCCGCTTCTTGCGCCAGTTGCCCAGGAAAGGGATGTTCATACACCCAGCCTGTCATCCCTTTCGCCCGGCGCACCACAGGGCACGCGGAACACCTGTTCCCAGGGAGTTCGCGCCGAGTTCGTGCCCGGATCATTGACGAGTCCCTGCCGCCTCTTTAGCTTCACGGTGCACCTGTCACCTCGTCCGTGAACCGTGCCCGAACGGTTCGTGAGCCGTTGGTCCGTGAGTCGTAAGTGGGAGGAGTCGGTGTGCGCCGACGTGTCTGGGGTACGGCCGTCGTTCTCGCTCTGCTCTCGGCGGCGGTGACGGTCCCGGCGACGGCCGCCACAGCTGAGTCGCCTACGGTGTCCGAGGTGTCCGCGTTGCCCTCGGTGCCCGCCAAGGAGAGGCCGCTGCCGCTGGAGCGGCTCTTCGACAACACCGCCGTCAGCGACGACGCGCGGCCCGGCGAGGCGGACTTCGACGGCTCGGGCGGCTCCCTGTCGGCGCAGGACCTGACCGCCGCGGGCTGGACGCCCGGGCGCTCACTGACGGTCCAGGGCGCCCGGCTGGCCTGGCCCCGCCGGGCCGCGGGCGGGCCCGACAACGTACGCACCGGCGGCCAGTCCGTACGGGTCGGCGGCCGCGGTGACGCGCTCGCCTTCCTCGTGGCGGGCACGGGCGGCAGTGAGGAGAGCGGCACGGGGGTCGTGCGGTACACGAACGGCTCGCGCTCCGCGTACCGGCTGACCGCGTCCGACTGGCGCGGCGGCCCGCTCGCCACCAAGGCCGTGGCGCTGCCGCACATCAACACACCGGGCGGCCAACTCACCGAGAAGGCACGGCTGTACGTCGTGACCGTGCCGCTCGTCCAGGGGCGTCAGGTGGCCTCGGTGGAGCTGCCCCGCAACCCCGACCTCCATGTGTTCGCACTGTCGGTGCACGCCGACTCCCGTGGCTGGACCGGGAGTTGGGCCGCGTCGACGTCCGGCTACACGGCGGTCGGGCCGTGGACGGACCGGACGCTGCGGCTCGTGGTGCACACCTCGGCGGGCGGGCCGCGGGTGCGGATCCGGCTCGACAACACCTTCGCCGCCGCGCCCGTACGGATCGGCAGCGCGACGGTGGCGGTGCAGGCGTCCGGTGCGAGTCCGCGGAGCGCGCCCGTGCCGTTGTCGTTCGGTGGCGCGGCGGGCACCGAGATCCCGGCGGGAGCACAGGCGTTCAGCGATCCGCTGGCCTTCGACGTGCCGACGGACGCCAATCTGCTCGTGAGCTTCCACCTGCCCGGGACCGTGACGGCGGCCCCCGTGCACAGCCTGGCCGTCCAGACGTCGTACGTCAGCACGCCGGGCGACCATGCCGCGGACGGCGCCCCGGACGCGTACACCTCGACGATCACCAACTGGCCGCTGCTGACCGGGGTCGACGTGGGCGGCGGGCCCGGATCCGTCGTGCTGCTCGGCGACTCGATCACGGACGGCGAGAAGTCCACGCGGGACGCGAACCGGCGCTGGCCCGATGTGCTCGCCGCGCGGCTGCGGAACCAGAGTGTGGTCCCGCGCTATGGGGTCCTCAACCATGGGATCTCGGCGAACCGTGTGGTGAGCGACCGCTACACCGGCGACGGGGTCTCCACCGACACGGGTGGCGTGAGCGCGCTCCATCGGCTCGACCGGGACGTCCTCGCCCAGACGTCGGCGCGTACCGTCGTCGTCTTCCAGGGGGTCAACGACGTGCGCTGGGGAGCGAGTGCGGAGCAGGTCGTGGCCGGGCTGCGGGAGATCGCCGATCGGGCGCGTGGGCGGGGGCTGCGGGTGCTTGTCGCGACGATCGCGCCGTGCGAGGGGGAGGCGCGGTGTACGGCTGCCGTTGACGCCCAGCGTGTTGCCGTGAACCAGTGGATCCGGTCCGGGGCCGGGTCCGGGTTCGACGGGGTGCTCGACTTCGATGAGGTGTTGCGGGACCCGGAGCGGCCCGCGCGGATTCTCCCCGCTTACGACAGCGGGGATCATCTGCACCCGGGGGAAGCGGGACTCGCTGCGCTGGCCGAGTCGGTGGACCTGAGGTTGTTGTAGGTGCGGGCTCCTCTTGGTGGGGTCTCGCTTCGACTGCGGGTCCGTTGTGGCTGGTCGCGCAGTTCCCCGCGCCCCTTAAGGGGCTAGACGTCCAGGTCGACTACGACAGGGGCGTGGTCCGAGGCGCCCTTGCCCTTGCGTTCCTCTCGGTCCACGTAGGAGTCGGTCACGGCCTTGGCGAAGGGCTCGTTGCCGTAGACGAGGTCGATGCGCATGCCGCGGTTCTTGGGGAAGGCGAGCTGGCGGTAGTCCCAGTACGTGTACGGGTGGTCGTACTTGAGGGGGCGCGGGACGACGTCCGAGAGGCCGGCCTCGCGCAGGGAGGTGAGGGCGGCGCGCTCGGCCGGGGTGACGTGGGTGAGGCCCTCGAAGGCGGCCACGTCGTAGACGTCGTCGTCCGTCGGTGCCACGTTGTAGTCGCCCAGCACCGCGAACGGGCGGCTGCCGGTCGCGTCGCCCGCGACCGCCGCCTTCAGTGCCTCGAACCACTGGAGCTTGTACGCGTAGTGGGCGTGGTCCACCTCGCGGCCGTTCGGCACGTAGACCGACCAGACGCGGACCGGGCCGCAGGTCGCGGAGACCGCTCGGGGCTCCTCGGCGCCGTCGTAGCCGGGGTCGCCGGGCAGGCCCTTGACGACGTCTTCGAGGCCTACTCGGGAGATCACCGCCACGCCGTTCCACCGGCCGGTCGCGTGGACCGCCGCCTCGTAGCCCAGCTCGCGCAGCTCGGTGACCGGGAACTTCTCGGCGGCGACCTTGGCCTCCTGGAGGCACAGCACGTCCGTGCCGCTGCTCTCCAGCCAGGCCAGCAGCCTCGGGAGACGGGCGGTGATCGAGTTCACGTTCCAGGTGGCGATACGCATGCCACACAACCTACCGGGCCCCTCTGACACTCAGAGGTCGGCGGTCTCCCCCGGTGCCAGCCGCAGGTGCTCGGAGCCGCCCAGGGCGCCGATCTGTCGGTCGTAGATGGGGCGCGCCAGGTCGGTGAGCAGGGCGTCGTGGATGTCGTACGCGCGCTGCGGTTTGACCTCGCGGACGTAGTCGATGACCTCGGAGATCTTGCTCCAGGGGGCCATGACGGGGAGCATCAGCGTCTCGACCGGGTGGTCGGGGACGGTGAGGGCGTCTCCGGGGTGGAAGACGCGGCCGCCGTCGACGAGGTAACCGACGTTCGTGATGCGCGGGATGTCCGGGTGGATCACGGCGTGCAGTTCGCCGTGGACCCGCACGTCGAAGCCCGCGGCGGTGAACGTGTCGCCGTGGCCGACGGTGTGGACCCGGCCCGGGAACGCGGCCGAGAGCTGGTCGGCGACGGACTTCAGGGTCCAGATCTCCGCGGCCGGGTTGGCCTCAAGGCCTGCGCGCAGGTGACCCTCGCTGAAGTGGTCGGGGTGCTCGTGCGTGACGAGGATCGCGTCCACGCCGACCGCGGCGTCCTCCTCGCTGAAGACGCCGGGATCGATGACGAGCGTGCGGCCGTCCTTCTCCAGGCGGACGCAGGCGTGCGACTTCTTGGTGAGCTTCATGCTTCCCATCCTGCCTCCGGGCAGGGGCGCAGGCTCACTCCAGGGGGCGTGCTCCCGAATTCTCACACCTGCTTCTCATCCCGGGCGCTCGCTCCTGGCGCCCGTCCACGGCGCCCGCTCCCCGTGCTCACTCCTGGGGTGTGGTCTCCTCGCGGATGACCTGCTGGGCCACCTTGAAGGCGCTGTTCGCGGCCGGTACGCCGCAGTAGACGGCCGCCTGGAGGAGCACCTCCTTGATCTCGACCGGAGTGAGGCCGTTGCGGAGGGCGGCCCGGGTGTGGAAGGCCAGTTCGTCGAGGTGGCCGCCCGCGACCAGGGCGGTGAGCGTGACGCAGCTTCGCGAGCGCCGGTCGAGGCCGGGCCGGTCCCAGATCTCGCCCCACGCATAGCGGGTGATGAACTCCTGGAAGTCCCCGGAGAACTCGTCGGCCTGCGCCAGCGCGCGGTCCACGTGCGCGTCCCCGAGCACCTCCCGGCGGACCTTGATGCCCGCGTCGTACGGGTCGGGTCTGCCCAGGACCGCCTCGGGCTGCGCGGCCGGGGCGATCTCGGCGACGGGCGACATCTGCTGCGGCGCGGCCACGACCGGGCTCGCCTGCGGCACCACGACCGCCATCTGTCCGGTGGACGAGTCGTAGGCGGGCTGCTGCCAGGCCGTGGAGAAGTGCCGTACGAGAAGGTCCGTGACCGCGGCGGGCTGTTCCACGGGGACCAGGTGCGAGGCGCCGGGTACGACGGCGAGGCGGGCGTCCGGTATGCCGGCGACCAGGGTGCGGGCTTCGGCGGGCCCGGTGACCTGGTCGTCGGAGCCGACCAGGACGAGCGTCGGCACCCCGATACGGCCCAGCTCGGCATGGATGTCGAACGAGGCGAGCGCCTCGCACGCGGCGATGTAGCAGCCCGGGTCCGTGGTGCGCACCATCTGCACGGCCCACTCGGTGATCGCGGGCTGCGCCGCGGCGAAGCCCTGCGTGAACCAGCGCTCCGGGGACGTCCGCGCGATCGGGTCCAGGCCGTTCGACCGTACGATCACGCCGCGCTGCCGGAACTCGTCGGCCGTGCCGAAGCGCGGTGAGGCCGCGATCAGCGTGAGCGAGGCGAGGCGCTCCGGGCGGCGCAGCGCCAGCTCGGCTCCGATGGCACCGCCGAGCGCGCAGCCCGCGTACCCGAACCGCTGGACGCCGAGCCCGTCGAGCGTGACGAGCAGCCGCTCGGCGAGCTCGGTGACGGAACCGGCCGGGTAGGCGGGCGCGCCGCCGTGGCCCGGCAGGTCGAAGCGGAAGACCCGCCATTGCTTGGCCAGCTCCGGGACCTGCCGGTCCCACATGTGCCAGGTCGTACCGAGCGAGGGACCGAGGATGAGCACGGGGGCGTCTTCCGGGCCGTCGAAGCGGTACTGGAGGGCTGGGGACTTCATCTCACTCACCGCTCCACGCTAACTTCCGCACCTGTGGTCGCGGAAACGAGCCCGATTCGTCCACGTGGCCTGCACGGAGCCACCACATGTCTCGCGGCGGGCCGGAGGGCAGGTCAGCGGAGCGTTACGGCCCTCCGGGATCCCGGAAAAAAGTTGGGGGCGCGCGAACGGTTTCGCGCTCACAGGTCGGTCGGGGAGCCGAGGCCCGTGAGGGCGCCGACCGGGTCGAGGTCGGGGGTGCCCCTGGGCCACCAGTCGTCGTGGCCCGGTTCCGACTCGTAGGCGTACCAGAGGCCGTCGTGGCCCAGCCGGAGCTGTATGTGGCCGCGGGGGTGGGTGAGGTGGTTGTGCCAGGGGCGGAATGCGGGGAAGTCGGCGGCCAGGAGAAGTGGGCGGGCCCGGTCGAAACGGCCGGCCGGCGGGTCCCAGGGCTCTTCGAGGACTGCGAGCCCTTCCAGTCCGCCCTGCCGCCAGGCGGCGACCGCCCGCGCCAGGTCGGCCGGGGTGCGGCCGGCGGCAGTGGCCAGGGACGCGTACAGGGCGCGGGTCGTTGCGGTGAGGCCGGAGCCGGGGCGGGTGGCCGCCAGGCGGACGGCGTCCTGCCAGAGGGTCAGCTCCGCCACGGGGTCGCGGCCCGTCGTGAGCAACGCGTGCGCGCGGGCGGCGGCGTCGGTGGCCAACTGGTCCAGTGCGAACGGGTCCGGGCCGCCCGGCGACGCCGGATAGGCCGGGGGCTGCTCGGGGTGCGCGGGCGGCGGCAGCGGGGCCGGGAGCGGCGGCAGTGCGCGGGGCGCGAGGGCGTCGGTGGCCCGTACGCCGGGAAGTGCGGGTTCGCGCTCGGCGCGGGCCGAGCGTGCCGCCAGGGTGGCGCTGCGGCGGGACAGCGCGTCCAGCAGCTCGCGTTCGCCCCGGCCGCGCGACAGGAGGAGGACGAAGGGGTCTTCGTCCAGCAGCCGTGCCGTCTGGTAGCAGAGCGCGGCCGCGTGTTTGCAGGGGTGGCCGGAGTCGGGGCAACTGCACTGCGGCACGAGGTCGCCCGGGCCCGGGAGCAGGCCCACTCCGCTGTCGGCGAGCGACTGGGGCAGATCCTTGTCGAGCAACGCCGCGATGTGCCCCGGCCGTTCGGCCGCGGCGTCGAGGAACCGCTCCCAGTCGTCGTCCGAGAGCGTGCGCATCCGGATCTGCACGCGATACGGCCGCGGTCGGCTGCCGTGTACGTACGCGAGTACGAGCCCGGGCGTGACGGTGATGGCGTCCACGTGCCCCGCCCGCGCGTACGCCTTCCCCCGTCCGAGCCGCGCCGCGTCCAACGCCATCTCCTCCAACGCGGCCACCCACGCGTTGCCCCACCATGTCTCGGCGAACCCGTCCGTGCCCTGCGGCCGCGCGGGCGGTGCGGGGAGCGCGGGGAAGGTCCGCCGCAGCTCGCCGTCGCGGCCCGGGGCGGCCATGGAGCGCGGGGGCGCTGCGATGGGGAGTTGGGAGTGGGTGGGGTGAGGGGCTGCGGAGTCGGGGGCGGCATCGGAGTGGGGGGCGGGGGTGGGCGTCGCGGTGACGCCGGGGTGGGATGCGGGTGTGGGGGTGGTGCTGGGCTTCGGTTCGGGCTCGGTGTGAGGGTCGCGGGCTGCCCTGGCCATGGCGGCTCGCACGGTGTCGGCGATCGAACCGCCGCCGGGTGCTGCTGCCGCGTCGGAGGAGGGTGCGGGTGCTGGCGCGGGTCCGCGCTTGGGCTCCGGCCTCGGCTCCAGCCCCGGCTGCGGCTGCGGCTGCGGCTGCGGCTGCGGCTGCGGCTGCGGCTGCGGCTGCGGCGCCAACTCGGGTCCGGTGGACGGGTGCTGGTCGGCGACCGAGGCTTGGGCGGTGTCGGGCGCCGCGGTGGCGGCATCCGTGTCCATGGGCCCTGTGACGTCTGGGGACGGCCGTCCGGCGGGCCGGTCTTCGGGGGCGGGACCCTCCGCTGGAGGGGTGCTGCCCGGTGCGGCGTGGGGTCGCGCCGGTCGGTCCTCGGACTGCTCCCTCTCCAGCCGGGCCGTCAGGTCGAAGGCGTCGCCCAACCGGTCGGCCAGCTCCCGGACCTGTGCCGCGGCGCGGCGGTTCGCCATGGTCGGACGGGGCGTGGGAGTGCTGGACTCGGCCCCTCCGCGCCGCCTCCGGCCCTCGGCTCCCTTGTCCCGGGCGGCAGTTCGCTCCCGCTCCGCCTGAATCCTCGCGGCACGCAACGCCTCGCGGGCCACGTCACCGGGACGCGGGGGTCCGGAAGCCGCGTCGGATCGCCTGGGCGCCGACGGCTCGACGTCCGACTCGGAACCCTCGCCGCCACCGGCGTCCGGCGCCCCATGCGCGTCCGATGCCCCATGCGCGTCCGGCGTCCCTTGCGTATTCGAGGGCCAGGGCCACTGAGTGTCCGACTCCCCCTGCACGCCTGGCGTCGCCTGCACGCCTGACATCCCCTGCGAGCCTGGCGCATCCTGCTTGCCCTGCGTCCCCTGCGCGCCTGGCACACCCTGCCTGTCCTGCCTCCCCTGCGCACCCGGCACACCCTGCCTGTCCTGCCTCCCCTGCGCACCCGGCACACCCTGCCTGTCCTGCGCCCTCTGCGACTCCTCCACCCGCGGGGCAACAGCGCCACCCGCGCGACCTGCCGCAGCCGCGCGCCGCAGCGCCTCGCGTGCCTTGTCACCTGGCCGGGGCCCCGGCGACGCGGACCCCTCGGCGGCTCCCGTTGCCCTTCCGGGCTCCGCCGGGCGCGCGTCCGCCTTCGTGGGGTGCCCTTCCCCCGCGCCGGCCGCCGGCCATCCGCCATCTCCCCGCCGCGCCGCCCGCAGGGCACGCCGAGCGGCGTCGGCGGGCCGGGCCTCACCAACCGGCGCTTCACCGGCCGAGGACGTCTCACCGGCCGGAGACGCCTCGGTGCCAGGCGAGCCCTCCTGCTCCGGCTGATCCAGCTCTTCCCGCTGGTCCGGCCGATCCCTCTGTTCCGGCTGATCCGGCTGATCCCGCCCATCCAGCCCATCCGGCCGATCCGTCGAAGACGTCACGTCGACCTCCTCAGCGAGACCAGGTCGGACAGCTCGCGGTCGGTCAGTTCCGTCAGGGATGCCTCGCCGGAGCCGAGGATCGCGTCGGCCAGGGCCCGCTTGGAGGCGAGCATCTCGGCGATGCGGTCCTCGACGGTGCCCTCGGTGATGAGGCGGTGGACCTGGACGGGCTGGGTCTGGCCGATGCGGTAGGCGCGGTCGGTGGCCTGCTCCTCCACGGCGGGGTTCCACCAGCGGTCGAAGTGGACGACATGGCCGGCGCGCGTGAGGTTGAGGCCCGTGCCGGCCGCTCGGAGGGAGAGGACCAGGATCGGCGTCGCCCCGCTCTGGAATCGGTCCACCATGTGCTCGCGCTCGGCCACCGGCGTACCCCCGTGAAGGAGCTCGACGGGGACCGCGCGCGCCTCGAGGTGGTGGGTGATCAGCTTGGCCATGCCCACGTACTGCGTGAAGACGAGCGCAGAGCCGTCCTCGGCGAGCAGCGTGTCCAACAGCTCGTCCAGAAGGGCGAGTTTGCCGGACCGGGCGGCCTGGCGGGCGGCCCCTCCGCCACCGCCGGGGTGCTCGCCGGTGTCCTCCTTCAGGTACAGCGCGGGGTGGTCGCAGATCTGTTTGAGCGCGGTGAGGAGCTTGAGGACCAGGCCGCGCCGGGCGATGCCGTCGACACTCTCGATCGCCAGCATCGACTCGCGGACCACGGCCTCGTACAGGGAAGCCTGTTCGCGGGTGAGGGGGACGGGGTGGTCCGTCTCCGTCTTGGGAGGCAGTTCTGGGACGATTCCGGGGTCGGACTTCTTGCGGCGGAGGAGGAAGGGGCGGATCAGCCGGGCGAGGCGGGTCACGGCCTCCTCGTCCTCGCCGTTCTCCACCGCGCGCGCGTGCCGGGCTCGGAAGGACTTCAGCGGGCCGAGCAGCCCCGGGGTCGTCCAGTCGAGCAGCGCCCACAGTTCAGAGAGGTTGTTCTCCACGGGGGTGCCGCTCAGGGCGACCCTGGCCGGTGCGGGTATCGTCCGCAGGGCCTTGGCCGTCGCCGAGTACGGGTTCTTGACGTGCTGGGCCTCGTCCGCGACGACCATGCCCCACTTCTGGCAGGCGAGCTGCGGCGCCGTCGACCGCATCGTCCCGTAGGTGGTGAGGACGAACCCGCCGTCCATGTTCTCCAGGGACTCCAGGGAGCGGCCGGGACCGTGGTAGCGGCGCACGGGCACGCCCGGGGCGAACCGCTCGATCTCCCGCTGCCAGTTGCCGAGCAGCGAGGCGGGGCAGACGACGAGGGTCGGTTCGGTGCGCGCACGCTTCAGGTGCAGCGCGATGAGGGTGACGGTCTTGCCGAGGCCCATGTCGTCGGCGAGGCAGCCGCCGAGGCCGAGCGAGGTCATGAGGTCGAGCCAGGCCAGTCCGCGGAGTTGGTAGTCCCGGAGGGTGGCCTTCAGGGCTGGGGGCGGTTCGGCGGGTCGCAGGCCGGCCGTCAGCCGGTCGCGCAGGGCGGCCAGCGCGCCGACCGGCACCGCCTCGACCGTCTCGCCGTCGACCTCCGCGCTGCCGGTGAGCGCCACGGAGAGGGCGTCGACGGGATCCAGGAGACCCAGTTCGCGCTTGCGCGCCTTGCGGACGAGGGCCGGGTCGACGAGCACCCACTGGTCCCGCAGCCGCACGACGGGGCGGTGCGCCTCGGCGAGCGCGTCCATCTCGGCCTCGGAGAGCAGGTCGCCGCCGAGCGCCAACTGCCAGCGGAACTGGAGCAGTTCCTCGCTCTCGAAGAAGCCCGTGCCGTCCGTGGCCGAGCCCGGCGCGGAGCGGACGACCGCCGCCGCGCTCAGGTCCTGGGCGAGGTCACGGGGCCAGTGCACGGCGACCCCGGCCGCGCCGAGGCGGGTCGCGGCGACGCCGAGCAGGTCCGACAACTCGTCCTCGGACAGCGCCAGTACGTCCGGCACGTCCTGCCCGGACAGCCGGTCCAGGGGTGGCCAGACGCGGGCCGCGCGGCGCACCGCCAGAGCCGCGTCGACACGGGCACGCGGCCCGAACGCCGTGTCGGCGGCGCCCGCCCACAGGGCCGCGGCGTCGACGACGAGAGTGGGGTCGGCGAGGCTGTGCACCTGGACGACGGCCGCGCCCGCGCGCCGCGCGCCCTCGCTGTCGTCGAAGAGCTCGTACGCGGACAGGTCCAGGCGCAGCGAGATCCGCACCCCCGCGTCCATGCCCGCGGCGACCTCCGCCGCCCAGTCCTGGGCGCCCGGCAGCCGCTGGGGCCCGGCGGCCGCGAAGGGCTTCCCGGTGGCATACGGTGCGGCCGCGGTGCGGGGCAGTGCGTCGGCGACCGCGTCCACGAAGGCGCGCATCAGCGCTTCCCGGTCGGGCAACTGGAGCGGGCCCCGGCCCGGCAGGGGTACGGCGTGTCCCTCGTACGGAAGGGACGCGGCCACCGCCCGCAGGTGGGCGATGTCGTCCGGGTCCAGGGGGCCGGCGCGCCACGCGTCGAATCCGTCGGGCGTCAGGCCGGGCAGCAGCAGCCCGCGGGCGACGAGGCGCAGGGCGTGCAGCGCGGCGGCGCCCCAGCAGGCCGTGGCGGGGTGTGCGGCGGGGTCCCGCCGGGCCCGCACCAGAAGTGGCAGCGCTTCGACGACCGGCAGTGTAAGCGCGGGCACCGATCCCCGTCGTACGCCCGAGCCGTGCCTCCGTACGACCGTGAGCTCGGTGTCCGGGCCAAGGAGTGGTGCGTCCCCGTCCGGGTCCCAGAAGGCGATCCGGCCGTCGCGTGGCAGAGCGGCGGGCAGGAAGACGGCGGCCAGCCGCACGGACACCTCGGGCTCGGTGCCGACAGCGGCACGCGTCTGAACCACGCTCATGCTCCCGGCCACCTCCCTCGCCCCGGTCCGGCCCGCCCTGGTCGGATCACTCGTCTTCGACTCTACGGGCCGGGTCTGACAGTGCGGCTCGGCGGCGGAGCGGGGCGGGTCAGGGTGTCGTTCTGGAGACCACGTAGACCATGGGATGGCCGGGCTTCGTCCAGTCCACGACGATGTCCTGGGTGGGCGTCGGGTTCTTCTGCGCGTGGGTCAGACCCGACCAGGGGCCGGGGCCGGTGAACTCCCAGCCGACGACCCGCCGGTCGCGGGCGCCGATGGCGACGTCGTTCTTCTTCAGGGCGGCACGGCTGGTGCCGATGGTCTTGAGGAACTTGTCGAGACCCTCGTCGCTGGTGAGGAACTGGACGTAGAGACGGCTGGTCTTCCAGTTGTTCGTCTCGTAGTACGCGACCTCGGCCGAGGACCCCGGGATGGGGATCCGGTAGAGGCGGCGCTGGACGCGTGAGGGCCAGCCCGGCGTGAGGCCGGTCGCCGAGTACTTCTCCTCCTTGTCCTTGCCGCTGTCGCGGCTCTGGTTGGCGGAGATCACCAGGTAGCCGGCCGGGACACCGATGAGCAGCACGATGATCAGCAGGGTCAGGGAGCGGCGGCGGATCATGTGGCCGCGGTCCTCGGGCGGCCGCGGTGGCTCGTCCGGGGGCGAGGCCTGGCGCGGCAGCGAGGCCGTCACAGCGAGTCCTGTGCGGAGCGGCGCGACTCGGCGTAGCGCTCGTACCGCTCGTAGCGCTCCACCCGGCGCCGGTTGGCGCGCCGGAAGCGGCGCGCGACGAGCCGGGCGAGGTCCGCGGCGCCGACCATGCCGGCCTCGGGGCCGAGCTGGGCGCGGGCGATCCGGGCCTCGGGGCGGTAGCCGCGGCCGGTCAGGTGGCGTCGGAAGGCGTCGCGGGCCGGGCCGATCAGCAGGTCGTCGGCCGCGCTGACGCCGCCGCCGATGACGAAGCAGGAGGGATCGAGGGCCGCCGCGAGGTTGGCGATGCCGACGCCGAGCCACTGGCCGATGTCCTGGAGGAGCTCGATGCACATGGCGTCGCCCTCGCGGGCCAGCTCGGTGATCATCGGGCCGGTGATCTCGGAGATGTCGCCCTTGACGTGCTCGATGATCCCGTACGCCACCGGGGAGTCGGCGGCGGCGAGCTCGCGGGCCTCGCGGACCAGCGCGTTGCCGGAGCTGTACTGCTCCCAGCAGCCGCGGTTGCCGCAGGGGCAGCGGTGGCCGCCGGGCACGACCTGCATATGGCCGAACTCGCCGGCGACGCCGAACTTGCCGCGCTTGACCTGGCCGTCCTCCAGGATCGCGCCGCCGATTCCGGTGCCCAGCGTGATCATGACGAGGTGGTCCTCGCCGCGGCCGGCACCGAAGCGCCACTCGGCCCAGGCGGCGGTGTTGGCGTCGTTGTCCACCAGGACGGGCACGGCGAGGCGGCCCGAGATGCGGTCCCGGAGGGGCTCGTTGCGCCACGACAGGTGGGGCGCGAACAGGACGCGGTTGCGGTCCGCGTCGACCCAGCCGGCCGCGCCGATACCGACCGCGTGCACGTCGTGCCGGTCGGAGAGGTCCAGGACCAGCTCGACGATGGTGTCCTCGACGACCCTGGGGCTCTTGGACTTGTCGGGGGTCTCGGTGCGGACCTTCTCCAGGATGTTGCCGTCCGCGTCGACGACTCCCGCCATCACCTTCGTACCGCCGATGTCGATGCCGACGGTCGGGACGCGCGGCGCCGTCAGGTGTGAACGGCGCTCGCGTGTGCCCACGGTGCGCAGGACGGTGGCCCGGCGGGAGCCGATGGGGGCGCCCGCGGCTCTGGCGGAGCCGAGCGCCCTGGGGAGTGCGAGGTCGCGGTAGGTGCTCATCGCGCCGATTCTGCCGCACGTGGGGGTTTGGCCGCACGGCGGCGTCCCTCGCGCGCTTGGAGCCGCCCTGGAAGGCTGCCCGTCGTCCGCTGTCTGCGGGACCGCCGTGGCTGGTCGCGCCCACGCGGCGGAGCCGCACATCGATACGGCCCCGCGCCCCTTACAAGGCCCCGCCCGCCAGCTCGTGGCGCAGGTCGTCCAGTTCCGAGCCTCCCGCCATTTGGCGGGTCAGTTCGTCCAGAGTGATCTCGTCGCGTGTGTGGCTGCCGGTCATCGTGCCGCGCTTGAGGAGGACGAAACGGTTGCCCACGAGGTAGGCGTGATGGGGGTTGTGTGTGATCAAGACAACGCCCAGGCCCGCGTCGCGTGCGGCGGCCACATATTTGAGGACCATGCCGGACTGCTTCACCCCGAGGGCGGCGGTGGGCTCGTCGAGGACGAGGACCTTGGCGCCGAAGTGGACGGCACGGGCGATGGCCACGCACTGGCGCTCGCCGCCCGAGAGGGTGCCGATGGGCTGGTCGACGTCGCGCAGGTCGATGCCCATGCGCAGGAGTTCCGCGTGGGTCGTCCTGCGCATGAGGTCGACGTCCAGCCGTTTGAAGGGGCCCCTGCCCTTCCGCGGCTCGGAGCCGAGGAAGAAGTTGCGCCAGACCGGCATCAGGGGCACGACGGCGAGGTCCTGGTAGACCGTGGCGATCCCGCGGTCGAGGGCCTCGCGCGGGGACGCCGGACGGGCCTCCTCGCCCTCGATCCGGAAGGTGCCGGCGTCGTGCCGGTGCAGTCCCGCGATGATCTTGATCAGGGTCGACTTGCCGGCTCCGTTGTCACCGAGGACACAGGTGATCTCACCCGCGTGGACCTCCAGCGAGACACCCTCCAGGGCGCGGACGTTGCCGTAGTACTTACTGACGTCGTCGAGCTCGACGAGGGCCGTGCGCGCGGTGGCACGCGTCGTCCCGGCGGTCTCGTCCATCTCGCTGATCCGCGTCATTTCGTGGCCTCCGCGCGCTTGCGGACCCAGGCGTTCAGCAGGGTCGCGAGGAGCAGCATCGCTCCGAGGAAGAACTTGAACCAGTCGGGGTTCCACTCGGCGAACACGATGCCCTTGTCGGTCATGCCGAAGATCAGCGCGCCGACCGCCGAGCCGATGGCGGAGCCGTAGCCGCCGGTGATCAGACAGCCGCCGATGACGGCCGCGATGATGTACGTCAGCTCCTTGCCGACGCCCTCTCCGGACTGGACCACGTCGAAGGAGAAGAGCAGGTGCTGTCCGGCGATCCAGGCGGCGAGGGAGACCCCCATGTAGAGGCCGATTCTGGTCCTGTCGACCGGGACGCCGACCGCGCGGGCCGCGTCTTTTCCGCCACCGACCGCGAAGATCCAGTTGCCGACGCGGGTGCGCAGCAGGATCCAGGAGGCGAGGGCCACCAGACCGAGCCACCACAGGATGGTGATCTTGAAGTCGACGCCGCCGACCGTGAGGACGGAGGCGAAGACGGCCCTGGCGGACGCGAAGCCCTCCATGTCGGCGATCGTCTTCGTGGAGACCGTGCCGCTGATGAGCTTGGTGAAGCCGAGGTTCATTCCGGTCAGCATCAGGAAGGTGCCGAGCGTGATGATGAAACTGGGCAGCCCGGTGCGGGTCAGCATGAAGCCGTTGAAGAAGCCGATGGCGAGGGTGACCAGCAGCGAGACGCCGACGCCGACCCAGACGTTCGCGGTCATCTGAAAGCTGAACATCGAGGAGATCAGCGCGGACGACGTCACCATGACGCCCGCGGACAGGTCGAACTCGCCGCCGATCATCAGCAGCGCCACGGGCACCGCCATGATGCCGATCGTGGAGGCCGCGTACAGGACAGTGCTCAGCCCGGCCGCCCGTACGAAGCTGTCGGCGACCAGCGCGAAGAACAGGAAGACGGCGAGCGCGCCGACCACCGAGCCGAGTTCGGGGCGGCCCAGCAGCCTGCGCAGCGGCGAGGTCCGCAGGAGCCGTTCGTCCACCATGAGGGCCGTCGCGGTCATCGGGTCCCCCGCTCCGCGTACTGCTCCAGTGCGGCGGCCTGGTCCTTGGTGATGATCTGCGGTCCGGTGAGGACGGGCCTGCCGCCGCCGAGGGTGTCGGCGTTGTACTTGTGCAGCCAGAGCAGGTCCACGGCCTCGTACCCCTGGAGGTACGGCTGCTGGTCGACGGCGAAGCCGAGGGTGCCGTCCTTGAGCGAGGCCGCCACCTTGGCGTTGAGGTCGAAGGTGACTGTCTCGGCCTCGCTGCCCGCGTCCTGTCTGGCCTTCACGGCGGTGCCGGCATAGGGGGCGCCGAGGGTGACGACCGCGTCCACGGACCGGTCGGCCTGGAGCTTGGCGCCGATGGAGGCCTGCACGGCGGACATGTCGGTGCCCTCGACGTACAGGTTCCGTACGGTGCCGTCGAAGGTCTTCCTGACGCCTGCGCAACGCTGCTCGTGGCCGACGTTGCCCTGTTCGTGGAGGACGCAGAGGGTCTTCTTCCGGCCACGGCGGTTCAGCTCCTCGCCGACGGCCTCGCCAGCGATCGTCTCGTCCTGGCCGATGTGGGTGAGGGCACCGAACGCCTTGGACTCCGCGGAGCCGGAGTTCACGGTGATCACGGGTATGCCGGCCTTCGTGGCGCGCGCGAGGGCGGCCTTCATGGCGTCGGGCTTGGCGAGCGTGACGATGATGCCGTCGACGCCCTTGTCCACGGCGGCGTCGACGAGCTGCGCCTGCTGCTGGGCCTCGTCGTCGTGCGAGTACAGGAACTTGATGTTGTCCTTGACCGCGGCCTGCTCGGCGCCGTTCTGGACGATGTCCCAGAACGTGTCGCCATCACCCGAGTGGGTGATCATCGCGAAGGTCCAGCGGGGCGTGTCCACCGCGGCCCCGCCCTGGGCGGACGCCGCCTTGCGAGCGTCCTCGGCGCGTTTGCCGCCGGTACTGCTGCACCCGGCCAGGGACGCGCCGAGCGCCCCTGCCACCGCGATGCCGACCCAGGTCCGAAACCGTGCCACGAAGCCGTGCCCTTCTTGAATCCGATACATGGAGGTACCAAGTATCGAACACGGCGATCACCCATTCGGACGGCGGGTACCGCGCGAGCACATCACGGCGACCCGGGCGCGCCCGTGGCGCACGCCGAGTCGTACGCCGAGTCGTACGAGGTCAGGGGCGTACGAGCAGCTGGAACTCGAAGGAGTAGCGCGAGGCGCGGTAGGTGTGGGTGCCGAACTCGACGGCCCGGCCCGTGTCGTCGAAGGTGGTGCGCTGCATGGTGAGCAGCGGGGCCCCCTCGGGCTCGCCGAGGCGCTCGGCCTCCACGGTCGTGGCGGCGCGTGCACCGACGGACTGGCGGGCGCTGTGCAGGGTGATGCCCGCGGCGCGCATCAGCCGGTACAGACCGGTGGCCTCCAGCTGCGAGCTGTCCAGGTCGAGAAGACCGGGCGGCATGAAGTTGCAGAGGTACGCCATCGGCTCGCCGTGGGCCAGACGCAGCCGCTCCACCCTGTGTACGTCACTGCCCTCGGCCACCGAGAGGGCGGCGGCGACCTCGGCCGACGCCGGGACGACGGTGTTGACGAGGACATGGGTCGCCGGGCGCTGACCGGCCGCCTCCAGGTCGTCGTAGAGGCTGCTCAGCTCCAGTGGTCGCTTGACCTGGCTGTGCACGACCTGGGTGCCGACGCCTCGACGGCGTACAAGAAGGCCCTTGTCGACCAGTGACTGGATGGCCTGGCGGACCGTGGGCCGGGACAGGCCGAGGCGTCCGGCGAGCTCGATCTCGTTGCCCAGCAGGCTGCCCGGAGTCAGGGCGCCGTGCTCGATCGCGGCTTCGAGCTGCTGGGCGAGCTGGAAGTACAGCGGCACCGGGCTGTTCCGGTCGACGCTGAGCTGGAGCGGCACGGTCGGGTCCACGTCTGGTTTGGGCACGGGGCCGAGCGTAGCTCCGGGGGATGATGACGGGAAGTTGTGAGGTTCGATTGTCCGGACAAAGCGTTGACAGGGTGTAGGGTCCGCCCTCAGTTTGGTCCCATGCGCATCGGACTCATCGGGACGGGTCGAATTGGTACATTTCACGCGACCGCCCTCAGCCGGCACCGCGAGGTCGGCGGCTCTCTCATCGTCACGGACGCGGACACCGCACGCGCCCGTCGGCTCGCGGACCGCTTGGGCGCCACGGCGGCGCCCGGCGTGGACGAGATCTTCACCTGGGGCGTGGACGCCGTGGTGATCACGGCCGCCACCTCAGCCCACGGCGAACTGATCGGTCGGGCAGCACGGGCCGGGCTTCCGGTGTTCTGCGAGAAGCCCATCGCCCTCGACCTGCAGGACACGTTAACGGCCATCGCGGAGGTCGAGACTGCGGGAACGATCCTGCAGATGGGGTTCCAGCGGCGTTTCGACTCCGGGTACACGGCCGCGCGGGAAGCGGTGCGCTCCGGCTCGCTCGGGCGGCTGCACACCGTGCGCGCCATGACCTCCGACCAGTCTCCGCCGCCGGTCGCCTACCTGCCGCTGTCCGGCGGGCTGTACCGGGACACGCTGGTGCACGACTTCGACATGCTCCGCTGGGTGACGGGCCGCGAGGTCACCGAGGTGTGCGCGATGGGCTCGGACGCCGGGCCCTCCATGTTCCGCGACGCGGGCGACATCGACACGGCCGCGGCCGTCCTCACCCTGGACGACGGCACGCTCGCCTCCGCTACGGCGACCCGGCTCAACGGCGCCGGGTACGACGTACGCATGGAGCTGGCCGGGGAGCTGGACCAGATCGGGGTCGGGCTCGACGACCGTACGCCGATCGCCTCCACGGAGCCGGCCGGGCCGCCTGCCGCGACGAAGCCGTGGACCGGGTTTCTTGAGCGGTTCGGGCCCGCGTACGAGGCTGAGCTGCATGCGTTCGTCGAGGTCGTGCGGGGGGAGCGGGCCAATCCCTGTGACGGGCGTGAGGCGTTGCAGGCGCTGCGGATTGCTGAGGCCTGCGAGTTGTCTCGGCGCGAGCGCCGCGTCGTGCGTCTTGGGGAGATCGCGGGGCCGCGGGACTGAGGGGATTTCTCGCCCCCGCCGCCCCTACCCATTCCCGTCCCTTTCGGGGGTCAGCCCCCGAACCCCCGCTCCTCAAACGCCGGACGGGCTGAATTTCAGCCCGTCCGGCGTTTGAGGACGAGCGCGTCAGCGCGAAACGGGGGCCTGGGGGCGGAGCCCCCAGGGACGGGACGGGTAGGGGCGGCGGGGGCGAGAATCATCCCCAGCGGAGCGGCAGGCTTCGTACCCCCCGCATCAGCATCCCCGGCAGCCAACCCCCGGCCGGGCCGTCCAGCGCCAGGTCGGGGCAGCGATCCAGCAAGGTGCGGAGCGCCACCCGCGCTTCGAGGCGGGCCAGCGGGGCGCCCAGGCAGTAGTGGATGCCGTGGCCGAAGGCGACGTGGCCACGGGCGTCGCGCCGGATGTCGAAGCGGTCGGGGGCCGGATAACGGACCCCGTCGCGATCGGCCGCGGTGAGCCCGACCATCACCGCCTCCCCCGCCCCGACGGCCGTACCGCCGATGTCCAGAGGCTCCGCCGCGTACCGGAATGTCGCGTTCTCCACCGGCCCCTCGTACCGGAGCATCTCCTCCACAGCACCGTCGAGCAGTGTCATGTCGCCCCGCAGCGCGGCGAGTTGGTCGGGATGGGTGAGCAGCGCGTGGACGCCCCCGGCGAGGAGGTTGACCGTCGTCTCGTGACCGGCGATGAGCAGCACGAACGCCATGCCGCGCAGTTCCTGCGGCGAGAGCCGGTCGCCGTCCTCGGCGGTCGTGCGGATGAGGCTGCTGAGCAGGTCGTCGGCGGGCCCGGCGCTCTGCTTGTACTCGATCAGGTCGTTGAGATACGCGGCGAGTTGGACGAACGCCTCGTACTCACTCTCCCCGCTGGTCGGCGCGACGGCCTCCGACGAGATCGCGCGGAACGCCGCCCGGTCGATCTCCGGCACCCCGAGCAGTTCGCAGATGACGGTGAGGGGCAGCGGATAGGCGAAGCACGCCACGAAGTCGGCGCGGCCGCGCGGCAGCATCTCGTCGAGCAGGGTGTCCGTGATCTCCTGGACACGTGGCCTGAGCTTCTCCACCCGGCGCCCGGTGAACTCACGGGCGATGAGGGACCGCAGCCGTGTGTGCTGCGGCGGGTCGGCGACCAGCAGGTACTTCCCGATCAGCTGCTCGTCGAGGAACGTCACGCCGATCTTCCGGCCGTCCTTGGCGAGACGAGGGTCGGCGAGCGCGGCCCGCGCCTCCTCGTACCCGACGATCAACCAGGTCTCGTGGTGCGCGTCGGGTGCCGGCAACCGCACCCGGTGGACCGGTCCGAGCGCGCGCAGTTCCGCGTACACCGGATGCGGGTCCTCCGTGAAAGCCGGCCCGTACTTCCCGAGATCGATCACGTCCACCATGCGCTTCCCCCTCCGTCCACTCCAACGGCCACGGCCCTCGGCTAGTGCCCGTCCTCCTCCAGGAGTCCGGCGTCGTACGTCAACAGAGCGATCTGCACACGGTTGTTGAGGTCGAGCTTGGCGAGGATGCGGGAGACGTGCGTCTTGACGGTGGCGATGCTCATGAACAGTTCGGTCGCGATCTCGGCGTTCGAACGGCCCTGGCCGACGGCGACGGCGACCTCGCGCTCACGGTCGTTGAGCGTGGCGACGCGCGTACGGGCGCTCGTGCGCCTGGTGTCGGCGGAGGTGCCCGCGGCGTGGGCCATCAACTGCCGGGTCACGGTGGGCGAGAGCACGGGATCGCCGGCCGCGACCCGGCGTACCGCGTCGAGGATCTCCGCGGGCGGGGTGTCCTTGAGGACGAAACCGGCCGCGCCCGCGCGCAGCGCCCGCAGCACCTGGTCGTCGGCGTGGAAGGTGGTCAGGACGATGATCTGCGGGGCGTCCTTGCGGATCCGGAGCCGTTCGGTGGCCGCGAGTCCGTCCACCGTGGGCATCCGGATGTCCATGAGCACCACGTCGGGGCGCGTACGGTCGACCAGCGCCTCGACCTCGCTGCCGTCGGCGGCCTCGCCCACGATCTCGAGGTCGTCGGCGCCGCCCATCATGAAGGAGAGGCCGGCCCTGACCAGTGGGTCGTCGTCGACGAGGAGCAGACGGATCGGAGTCATGGGCTTACCGTAGTGACCCTTCTTCGCCTGACCTCCTGCTTTTCCCCAGCTCATCCGCGGAAGTGCCCCCTCACTCGGTCGTCATGGCCGCGCGCGGCTCACGCTCCGGCGCGGATCGAGGGCGCGCTCACCCCCAGGGCAGCCACGCGCTCACCTGGAAGCCGCCGTCCTCCCCGGGCCCGTGCTCGAAGCGCCCGCCCGCGAGCGTGGCTCGTTCGGTGAGACCGATGAGCCCCTGGCCGGAACCGGGGACATGGGGCACGTCGCCGGGCGGCGGCGGATTGCGTACGGAGATGGTGAGACCGTCGCCCGGAACCCCGGCCACCGTGACCGTGACCTCCGCGCCCGGGGCGTGCTTGCGGGCATTGGTCAGGCCCTCCTGGGCGATGCGGTAGGCGGTGCGGCCGACGGAGGCGGGGACCGTGCCGGCGTCCGTGACGCGGTTGTCCAGCGTGACCTTCATGCCGGCCTCACGGCTCTCGGAGACCAGCCCCTCCAGAGCTTCGAGGGTCGGCTGCGGCCGCCCGGACTCCTCGGCGCCGTCACCGGAGGCCCGCAGTACGCCGATGATCTCCCGCAGATCCTGCAGTGCCTCGTGCGCGCTCTCCCGGATGACCCCCGCGGCCCGCTCCACCTCGGCCCGGGGCGCGTCCGGGCGGAACTCCAGCGCCCCGGCGTGCACGCTGAGCAGGGTCAGCCGATGGGCCAGGACGTCGTGCATCTCGCGCGCGATCGCTTCCCGGGCCAGCCGCTGGGCCTGCTCGGCCCGCAGCGCCGACTCGGTCTCGGCCCGCAGCGCCCGGTCCCGCAGGCTCAGCATGAGCTGACGTTTGGACCGTACGAACATCCCCCAGCCGACCAGGGCGCCGGTCAGGAGCCCGGCGAAGGCGAGGGACAAGATGTAGGACAGGTCTGAATCGGGCCGCAGCCAGTAGAAGAGAGGCGTCGCGGCCAGGGAGACGCCGCTCGTCCAGGCGACGTACTTGAAGGGCCGGTGCACCGCGAGCGTGAACAGGGCCACCACGCCCGCGCCGCCCGCGGTGTTCGAGAGGAAGGAGACCGGGACCATCGCCACGGCGAGGCCGAGCGGCCAGCGTCGCCGGAGCCAGACGGCCGCGCAGGCGAGAGCCCCGAGCCACTGGTCGACGACCTCGAGCGGGTACGGCGTGTTCGGCTCCTTGGGCAGCGCGTCCGCACCGAGAAGGCCGACGGCGACGGCCACCAGGAAACAGGTGAAGTCGACGATCCAGTCACGCGCGGTGCGCTTAGGGCGTCCCGTCCGGCCGACGCTGTCCGGGTCGAGCTCCGCGGTGATGGCCGACGGCAGAAACCACCGGCGTCCGGGGAGAGGCGGCGGTTTCGGCAGATGCCCGGTGTCACTCACAATCGACAAATCTACGCACCGCCGTCCGCTCGCACCGCCCCGGCGCCTGATCAACGACCAAAGTCGCGGCACGTCAGACTTTGGGCGCGGCCTCACCGGACCGGTCCGGGACTTCCGTCGGACATGCCTCGCCCCGCGGCCGATGAGAGTGGGGGGTCCGCGGGGCGAGGATCCTTGTATGAAGCAGGCGCTGGAGTTTCTCGGTGTGATCGCCCTCGTCCAGGGCGTGGCGGGCCTGGTGTACGAGTTCACCGGCCGGCTGCGCGGCTGGGGCCTCGTACAACGGCTCGACCTCCTCGACGGCCGCGAGATCTACGGGAGCGTCGCACTGCTCGTACTGGCGTTCGCGCTGTTCGCGGCGGCCGAGAGCCGGAAGACCTGACAAACGAGGACCGGGCTTCCGGCGAACACCTCGTCCCGGTCAGCAGCTGTAGTTGACCAGCTTGAACGAGGCGTAGTGGTCGGAGGTGTAGTAGTCCTCCTGGCTCCTGTTGCCGGTGACGATGCGACGCGCACCGCGCGTGGACGAACCGGGCGTGATCACCGTGTACTCGTGGTAGTAGCCGGTGCTCTGCGAGGGCAGGATGCCTTCCCTGTTCTGGAAGACGCTGCCGTCCTGGGAGTAGGGGTAGGGACCGCCCTGCTCGATGAGGTCGAGCGTGTCGTGCGCCTGGGACGGCAGTGATCCGTAGCAGATGCTGCCGACGGCGGTCACCGCCGCGTTCGCGGGAACGGTGGCGGCGCCGCCGATGAGCAGGGCGGATGTGAGGGCGACCAGAGCGCCGATGCGAGTGGTGCGTGGGGGGAATCTCATGCGCTCTAGCATGACGCGCGTAGACCATGGCATGTCAATGTCAAGGACGGTCATTTCGTCCCGCAAGTCGGATGAGTTTTCCGGGAGTTAACCTCCGCCACGAGACCCCCGCACGGGACCGCCCCGGCCGCTACGCGCTCCCCTCCGGCAGTTCGTACGTGCCGTACTCCGGGCGTCCTGCCAGGTCGTACGTGTGGATGGCGACGCCCTTGCTCGTGAGCCGCGCGCCGGCGTGCCTGAACGCGGTCGGCACGGCGCCCTCGGCGAAGAGACGGCGGCCCGTGCCGAGTACGACCGGGAAGGACAGCAGGTGCACGGTGTCGACGAGGTCGAGCGCGAGGAGGGACTGGGCGAGGGCGGCACTGCCGTGGACCTGGAGCTCCCCCTCGGTGTTCTCCTTGAGCGCGGTGACCTCCTTGGCGAGATCGCCGCTGATCACCGTCGTGCCAGCCCATTCGGGCTGAGTGATGCTCGACGAGGCGACGTACTTCGGCAGGGAGTTGAGCTTCCCCGCGACCGGGTCGGCCGGGTCGGTCACCTTCGGCCAGAACCCGGCGAAGATCTCGTACGTGTGGCGGCCGAGCAGGAAGGCGCCCGCGCGGCCGAAGACCTCGGTGATGAACTGCCCGAAGTCCTCGTCGCCGTACGGGAAACTCCATCCGCCGTGCTCGAACCCGTCACGGCGGTCCTCTTCCCGGCCGCCCGGGGCCTGGTGGACGCCGTCGAGAGTGACGAAAGCGGTGAGACTCAGCTTGCCCATGACGTGCCTTCTTCCGAAGCGGGGTGTCCTGTCATCAGCTCAGACCGTCTGGACACCCGCAACTCATCGGCCGCCCGCCGATGGATCTGCCCCGCGCGTACGTCTGCGGATCCGATGCGCGCGCCTTCGGGGCTAGGGCCTGTCTGACAATTCCCGTCGTCGCCCGGAGGGCGGCCTCGCGGCGTCAGGTGCGTGCTCTCGGCGTGCCGGGCGTAGAGCCTCGTACTGGACGTACTTGGCTCTGCGCCCGGTGCGGCGAGAGTGCGTGCATGGCGTCGTGAGGCTGGGGGCACCTCCCGGCCGGAGGCTGGGGGCACCTCCCGGCCGGAGGCTGGGGGCACCTCCCGGCCGGAGGCTGGGGGCACCTCCCGGCCGGAGGCTGGGGGCACCTCCCGGCCGGAGGCTGGGGGAGGGAATTGTCAGACAGGCCCTAGGGGCAATGCCGTTGCTTTTGCCTTGGGCGTAGGCTGGTTGGGAGTGGGTCCCGGGGGTGGTGCGGGTGGCCGCGAGTGTGTCTGACTTATCGGGTCTGGGGCTGTTGACCTGGGTGTATCCGCCGGGGTTGGTGGATCGGGTGGTGGCAGCGTGTGGCCGGTCCGAGCGGCGTAAGCGGCTGCTGCCCGCCCGGCTGGTGGTGTACTTCGTGCTGGGGCTGGCGCTGTTCTCTCCCGCCCCGTATCTAGAAGTGATGCGGCACCTGGTCGCGGGGCTTCGCGGTCTGGGACTGCTGGGTGACTGGCATGTTCCGGCGAAGTCGTCACTGTTTCGGGCCCGGCAGCGGCTGGGATCCGAGCCGCTGCGGGTGCTGTTCGCCACGACCGCGAAGCCGATGGCCACCGAGGCGACTCCGGGGGCGTTCTGGCGGGGCCTGCGGGTTCTGGCGGTGGACGGGACCTGCTGGGATGTCGCCGACAGTGAGGCCAATCAAGCGGCCTTCGGCCGTCCCGGCAACGGTCGTGGGACCGGCCGGAGCGCCTTTGTGCAGGTGCGGATGGCCGCCTTGGTGGAGGTGGGCAGCCATGCAGTGCTGGACGCCGAACTCGCCGGCTGCCGCACCGGGGAAGTGACCCTGGTGGGCCGCCTGCCCCGCTCCTGCGGGCCAGGCCAACTCGTGCTGGCCGACCGCGAGTTCCTCGGCGTCCCGCTGTGGCAGGCCTTCACCGCCACCGGCGCCGACCTGCTGTGGCGGGTGCCCGCCAACCGTGTCCTGCCCATCGACAGGCCACTGCGCGACGGGTCCTGGATCTCACGCATCCATGCCGGCACCGACGCCTCCCACCGCAACCCGGTCACCGTGCGTGTCCTGGCCTACCAGCTCAAAGACACGGCCCAGGACTACCGCCTGATCACCACTCTCCTGGACGCCCGCCGCTATCCGGCCCGGCAACTGGCCGCCCTCTACCGCGAACGCTGGGAGATCGAATCCGTCTTCGCCGAGATCAAAACCCACCAGCGCGGCGCGAAGGTGGTCCTCAGCAGCAAGACACCCGACGGTGTCCTGCAACAGATCTGGGCCCATCTCCTGGTCCACCATGCACTGCGGGAACTGATGCTCAGAACCGCGGCTACCCGCCAACTCGACCCCGACCGCATCTCCTTCACCGAGACCCTGCGCTCCGCCCGCCGCAGTGTGACCGTCACGCCCGGCAGCTTTTCCCCCTGACCTCCTGGTCCAGGCCTTGCGATTACTCCAGGAAGACCTGCTGGAAAGACTCCTCCCCGCCAGACGCCTGCGCAGCCAGCCCCGCGTCGTCAAACGAAAGATGTCCAACTACTGGCTCAAACGGGCTGAACACCGCCACTGGCCCCAGCCCACCCGCACCGGCACCCAAGCCATCCTCATCAAACGACCCCAACCCACAGACCCATAACGCAACGGCATTGGCCCTAGCCCGCGTTCGTCGAGAAGAGGCCGCCCGTCGGGCCCTGCTTGTCGCCGCCCTGGGCCTTTCTGAGGGCGTTGGCCAGGCTCTCGATGGTGAGGGACTGCAGGATCACTCGGCCGTTGCCCTCCAGGGTGGCGAGGGAGAGGCCCTCGCCTCCGAAGACGGCGTTCATCACGCCCTGCCGGTTGAGCCCGCCGACGCGCTGGACCCCGTACTGGATGCCCTCCTCGAAGGCCACGACACAGCCCGTGTCCACGTCGACACGGCCGCCGAAGTCGGCGGGGTTCAGGTCGATGAAGTTGCCCGCGCCCGCGATGATCACGGTGCCCCGGCCGGTGAACTTCTCCAGGACGAAGCCCTCGCCGCCGCTGCGGCCGGTCCTGCCGCCCTGGAAGGCGATGCCGAATTCGACGGTGGACTCGGCCGCGACGAAGGCGTCCTTCTCCGCGAACCACGCGCGCGTGCCGTCCAGCTCCAGGGCCCGCATCTCACCCGGCAGCACACCCGCGAACCCGACGGTGCCCTCGCCGCCGGTCGACGTGAAGTACTGGAACGCCAGCGACTCGCCCGCGAGCGCGCGCTGGCCGACCTGCATGGCCGTGCCCATGGCCTGCCGCAGCATTCCGCCCATGCCTCCGCTCGTGCCGCCCGCGCCGTCCTGAGGCTGACCGCCGGCGCCCGAAGGCCCGGAGAGCCGTGTCTCCATGGTCACGTTCGCCGTCTTGAACAGGAACTTTCCCGCCTCGCAGTACACCGTCCGGCCGGGCTGCAGGCTGACGACCGCCATCTGCATGGCGTTGCCGACGATTTCTTGCTGAAGAGTCACGACGGGAGAACGCTTGAAGCGGAGGGGAGAGTTCCGGACACCCTCCACACGGGTGACCTCGGTGGTTCGCGTTCTCGCGACCTCGGTGTCCGTTCGCCGCCAGCACTTCGCCTGCCCGGCCGCTGGGATGGACCCATGACCTCACAAGCCACCATCAACGGAACAGTGGCCCTCGTGACCGGCGGCAGCCGCGGGATCGGTGCGGCGACCGCCGTTCGGCTCGCCCGGGAGGGCGCGGATGTCGCCCTGACCTACGTACGCGACAAGGAGGCCGCCTGCGACGTCGTTGACCGGATCCGGGCGCTGGGGCGGCGGGCCCTCGCCCTCCGCGCGGATGCCGCCGACGCGGAGGAGGCCGCCGGTGCCGTGGAGCGCGCGGCGGAGGGGCTCGGGCGTCTCGACGTCCTCGTCAACAATGCGGGCGTCGGGCTGCTCGGGCCCCTCGACAGCCTCACCCTCGCGGACGTCGACCGGGTTCTCGCCGTGAACGTGCGCGGTGTCTTCCTCGCCTCTCAGGCCGCGGCCGCGCGTATGGAGCGTGGCGGGCGGATCATCACCATCGGTACGTGTATGACGCAGCGTGTGCCTGGGCCCGGTGGCACGCTGTACGCCACCGGGAAGTCCGCCCTGGTCGGGCTGACCAAGGCGTTGGCGAGGGAGTTGGGTGAGCGGGGGATCACGGCGAACATCGTGCATCCTGGGCCGATCGATACGGATATGAATCCGGCGGGTGGGCCTTATGCGGGGGGTCAGGCCGCGATGACTGCGGTGGGGCGGTTCGGGACGGTCGAGGAGGTTGCCTCGGCGGTGGCTTATCTGGCGGGGGTGGAGGCGGGGTACGTCACCGGGGCGGAGTTCTCGGTGGACGGGGGTCACGCGGCCTGACTCCGGCGGGGCGGGTTTTTCTCGCCCCCGCCGCCCCTACCCTCCCCCACTCTCGGCTTCGCTCGAGCGGGGGGACCCCCATCGTCACTTCCTCAGGGGCTCCGCCCCCGAACCCCCGCTAAAAGATTGCGCAGTTCCCCGCGCCCCTAGGTCTCTAGGGGCGCGGGGAACTGCGCGACCAGCCACAGCCGGCCCGCACCCGAAATCACAACCCCACGGGGTCTGGGGCGGAGCCCCAGGGGACGGGAATGGGTAGGGGCGGCGGGGGCGGAGAACTCCCCGGATCAGCCGCCGAGCTCCTGGTGGCGGGCCGTCAGGCGGGCCTCGCCCTCCTCCGTCAGGGAACCGAACAACCGCAGCCGCGAGATGCCTCCGTCGGGGAAGATGTCGACGCGCGCGTGCGTGCCGACGGACGGGGCGCCGAGGACGAACCGGTGGTTCGTGTCGGGCTGGAGGCGGGTGCGGGGCAGGACCTCGCCCCACTCCCCGTCCACACCGTCCCGCACCGAAACAGCCGCCCACCCGGCCGAGTTGCCCTTCAGATACGCCGTATCGATCTCGATGGCGCGGATCTCGGACCGCGCTACGAGCTGGTAGCGAATCCAGTCGTGCCCCTGATCCCGCCGCCGTCGCGTCTCCCACCCGTCGTCCATCTTGCGGGACCGCCCTGGCTGGATGGTGTTGGTGGCGGGTGAGTAGAAGAGGTTGGACGCGTCCTCGACCTGCCCGCCGTTCTCCAGGGCGACGACGTCGAAGGTGCCGAGGACCGACAGCCACCGCGGGTCGGGGACGACCTCGCCGTACACGCGAAGGCGCGCGATCCCACCGTCCGGGTGCTGGTTGACGCGGAGATGGGTGATGCGCTGCTCCACGTCGACGGCGAAGCCGTTGGCCGCGTGGCCGCCGACCGCCGTGCGGGGTACGAGCGTCGTCCACTTCACGTCGTCCGCGAGGAGTTCCTCGGGGGACGGGGAGCCGGGGACCGAGGCACCCTCGACGGACACCGCCTGCGGATAGTTGCCGCGGAAGTGGGCGGTGTCGATGACGATGCCCCGTACGACACCGGGCGCACCGAGGCGTACGAGCGCCCAGTCGTGGTCGTCGGCCGTGGGCCACGGGTGCTCGGCGGAGGCACCGCGCCTGCGCCGGGTCTCCCAGCCGTCCATGATCTTGCCCTTGTGTCCGAAGTGCTCGGGGTCGAACTCGGCCCGCTCGGGCAGGAGCAGGTTCTCGCGCTGGGCGAAGAACTCGTCGTTGGCGGCGATGACCCCGGCGCCGAGCTGCCGGTCGGCGAGGTTGGCGTACTGGGTGAAGGGGAAGTCGGCGCTGCGGTGGTCCGCGTACGGGTCGCCGCCTCCGTAGGGGTTCGCGTCGCCGGTGAAACGGGCCAGGGGGGATCGGTGCTGCGCCGTCACAGTGATCAGGTCTGCCTTTCGGGAGTCGGCCGCTGCGGGTGCGGGTTCGTGCGCGAATCGCTGGTACGGGTACCGGCTCTTCTTCCTCTTTCAATGGACGTACAAGGGGCTCGCAGTGGGTGATGTCGAGGGCGAACTACGGTTGCCTGGACAGCAGTTGGCCTATCGGGTCAGCGAACTCCCCGTCCGCCACGATGCGTTCGCCGCGCAGCCAGGTGGACCTCACGACTCCGTGCAGCGTTCGGCCCGCGTACGCGGTGACCCGGTTGCGGTGCTGGAGCGCGGCGGGGTCGACGGTGAAGGTCTCGTCGGGTGCGAGGACGGCGAAGTCGGCGTCGTGGCCGACCGCTATGGCGCCCTTGCGGTCGTCGAGTCCGACCAGGCGGGCCGTGCGCGAGGACATCCAGCGGACCACGTCCTCCAGGCCGTAGCCGCGCCTGCGGGCCTCGGTCCAGACGGCGGACAGGCTGAGCTGGAGGCCGGAGATGCCGCCCCACGCGGTCGCGAAGTCGTCGGTCTTGAGGTCCGCCGTCGACGGGGAGTGGTCGGTGACCACGCAGTCGATCGTGCCGTCGGCCAGCGCCTGCCACAGCAGGTCCTGGTTGGCGGCCTCGCGGATCGGCGGGCAGCACTTGAACTCGCTTGCCCCGTCCGGGACTTCCTCGGCCGTCAGGGTCAGATAGTGGGGGCAGGTCTCGACCGTGATGCGTACGCCCTCGGCCTTGGCGGCGGCGATCAGCGGCAACGCGTCGCTGGACGACAGGTGCAGCACGTGGACGCGCGCGTTGAGACGCTTGGCCTGGGCGATGAGGCTCGCGATGGCGGTGTCCTCGGCGTCCCGCGGCCGTGAGGCGAGGAAGTCGGCGTACTTCTGGCCGCTCTTCTGCGGGGCCGCCGCGAGGTGGTGCGGGTCCTCGGCGTGCACGATCAGCAGCCCGTCGAATCCGGCGATCTCCGCGAGGGACAGGGCGAGTTGCTCCTGGTCAAGCTCGGGGAACTCGTCGACACCGGAGGGCGACAGGAACGCCTTGAAGCCGAAGACGCCCGCGTCGTGCAGGGGCCGCAGATCCTTGACGTTGTCGGGCAGGGCGCCGCCCCAGAAGCCGACGTCGATGTGCGCCTTGGAGCGGGCGACGTCCTTCTTGGTGCGCAGGTGGTCGACCGTCGTGGTCGGAGGCAGGGAGTTGAGGGGCATGTCGACCAGGGTCGTGATACCGCCGGCCGCCGCGGCGCGCGTGGCGGTCCAGAAGCCCTCCCACTCCGTGCGGCCCGGGTCGTTGACGTGCACGTGGGTGTCGACGAGGCCCGGCAGCAGGACGTCATCACCGAAGTCCTCCAGCCGGGCTCCGGCCGGCATCTCGGCGTCGTGCGCGAGCACGGCCGTGATCTTTCCCCCGGAGACGGCGACCGAGGCGGCCCGCGTCCCTTCGGGGGTGATCACGCGCGTCGAGCGCAGGATCAATTCGCCCCATCCGTCGTCGGACACCCGGACCCCTCTCCATGCCGCACGTCTCTCCACGCCGCACATGTCTCTGTGCCGCGCGCCGCCTTCCGCCGTTTACTTCCACGTAACGGAATTCAACGTTCTGTTGAAGGAGTCTTCACTCCTCGCTCCACGCCGTCAAGAGTCACCTTCTCGACCGACCGTCACCGGTGAATTCCCTGGACGTTTCCACAAAGCGGAATTACACTTCCACCAAGCAGAACGTAACCACACCGAGCCGTGCAGTCAACCAACTGCCGGGTAGGCTGCCTCCCTGCCCGTCTGAAAGGACCGCGCCCGTGCCGACGTCCAGCGCCAGCACCACCGACGCCAAGCCAGCCGCCGCCTCCGGTGGCGTCCAGTCTCTTGAGCGCGCCTTCGATCTGCTGGAGCGGATGGCGGACGCGGGCGGTGAGGTCGGGCTGAGCGAGTTGTCCGCGAGCAGCGGGCTGCCGCTGCCCACCATCCACCGTCTCATGCGCACGCTCGTGGCCTGCGGATATGTGCGCCAGCAGGCCAACCGGCGCTATGCGCTCGGCCCGCGTCTGATCCGGCTCGGCGAGTCCGCGTCCCGGCTGCTCGGCACCTGGGCCCGCCCCTATCTGGCGCGCCTGGTCGAGGAGACCGGCGAGACGGCGAACATGGCACTGCTGGACGGCGACGAGATCGTGTACGTGGCGCAGGTGCCGTCCAAGCACTCGATGCGGATGTTCACCGAGGTGGGCCGCCGGGTGCTGCCGCACTCCACGGGCGTCGGCAAGGCCCTGCTCGCGCACGTCCCGGCGGACGAGGTGCGCGCCCTCCTGTCCCGTACGGGCATGCCCGCGGCGACGGAGAAGACGATCACGACCCCGGACGAGTTCCTCAGCGCGCTCGAAGAGGTACGGAGCGCCGGGTACGCGGTGGACGACAACGAGCAGGAGATCGGGGTCCGCTGCCTCGCCGTCTCCGTGCCCAACTCCCCCACCGCCGCGGCGATTTCGATCTCCGGTCCGGCCGGCCGCGTCACCGAGACGGCGACGGAGCGAATCGTGCCGGTGCTCCAGCAGGTCGCGGTGGAGCTGTCGGAGGCCCTGGCCAGCTCGGGATCGACGACCTGAGCGCCGGCTCGGGACCGGCGACCTTGAGCGCCGGTTCGGGACCGGCCGCCTGAGCGGTCTCAGCGCCGGGGTGGCTCGCCGAAGAGTTCCACCGCGCTGCGTACGCCCGCGAGTCCGGCGGCCAGTGCGCTGACCGAGCCGATGGAGCCGGCGATCAGGAGCAGTGAGCGGCGCAGACGCGGCACCTCCGGCATCCCGGTGACGGCCATCGCGGCGAGCGCCGCGAGCTCGTCCTCCGCGATGCCGCGGTCCGGGAACTCGGCCGGATGCGCGGCGAGTTCGCGGCGCAGCCTGGACACCGCGGTCCGCAACTCCGCCACTCTCGGATCCTCGTCGCTGCCGGTCACTGACCTCTGTCCCAAGCTCCGCAACACAGCTCTCCCCCTCGCACGTCTTTGTGCGCGATTCGTCGTGCCCGCTCCGCGCCGCCCGCCCAAAACCGCCCCGCGGCGTTGGTCAGGCGCCCAGGGACGCGGGACAGTAAACGCCACCCGATGCGGTGGGCGCCACCACGAGGACCGAAATTCAGTCCCCGGACACCGCGAGGCCCGCGGGGGTTTCGGGGCACGCCCGCCCCCGGTCCGGTATGCAGGGGTAATGACGGAGAACAACGAGCAGGTCGCCGGGCTGCTGCTGGCCGCCGGCGGGGGCCGGCGTCTCGGCGGGCGCCCCAAGGCGCTGCTGACCCACCAAGGACACCCTCTCGTCGAACACGCGGCCAGAACACTGCGGGCGGGCGGCTGTACCCGGATCCATGTGGTGCTCGGCGCCGGCGCGGACACCGTGCGCGAGCGGGCCGTGCTGCCCGGCTGCGTGCTCGTGGACAACCCCGAATGGGCGCAGGGCATGGGCTCCTCGCTGCGGGCCGGCCTGGACTCGCTGGCCGGTACGGGCGTCAGGGCCGTACTGGTCTCGCTGGTGGACCAGCCAGGGATCGGGCCGGAAGCCGTGGCCCGCGTACACGCCGCGTACGAGTCCGACGAGACGCTCGCGGCGGCCGCGTACGACGGGAAAAGAGGTCACCCGGTGCTGTTCGGCGCCCGCCACTGGGCGGGGATCGCCGCGACCGCGACCGGGGACCGGGGGGCGCGCGCCTATCTGAAGGCACACGAGGACGAGATCGTGCTCGTCGAGTGCGGGGACGTGGCGCAGCCCTTCGACATCGACACGGAGAGCGACCTGGTCCACCTTGAGTGAACGGGGTGGCACCGAGCGCCACATTCCCTCGAAGCGGAGAATCTCGACGTCAACAAATTATTGAACTTCCACCATGAGGAAACTACTATCCACTGTTCAGAAGCGTCCGGCTCTCCTCCGGGTCCCGTCGGCCGCTTCAGGTTCCGCCGGCACCCGGTGCCGCGGCGTACTCACGTCAGCTCGCTGAAGGAAGTGACAGTTCATGTCCGCACCAGCGCCGTCCCCGCTGGCCATCGTCGACGCCGAGCCCCTGCCCCGGCAGGAAGAGGTCCTCACCGACGCGGCCCTCGCCTTCGTGGCCGAGCTGCACCGGCGGTTCACGCCCCGGCGTGACGAGCTCCTCGCCCGCCGTGCCGAGCGCCGCGCCGAGATCGCCCGCACCTCCACCCTCGACTTCCTCCCGGAGACCGCCGCGATCCGCGCGGACGACTCCTGGAAGGTGGCCCCGTCGCCCGAGGCCCTGAACGACCGCCGCGTCGAGATCACCGGCCCGACCGACCGCAAGATGACCATCAACGCCCTCAACTCGGGTGCCAGGGTGTGGCTCGCGGACTTCGAGGACGCCTCCGCGCCCACCTGGGAGAACGTGGTCACCGGCCAGGTGAACATGGCCGCCGCGTACACCCGCAGCATCGACTTCACCGACGAGCGCACCGGCAAGTCGTACGCCCTGAAGGCCCCCGAGGAGCTGGCGACCGTCGTCATGCGCCCGCGCGGCTGGCATCTGCACGAGCGTCATCTCGTCGACGCCGAGGGCACTCCGGTCCCGGGCGCGCTCGTGGACTTCGGCCTGTACTTCTTCCACAACGCCCAGCGCCTTCTCGACCTCGGCAAGGGCCCGTACTTCTATCTCCCGAAGACGGAGTCGCACCTGGAGGCCCGCCTCTGGAACGACGTGTTCGTCTTCGCGCAGGACTACGTCGGTATCCCGCAGGGAACCGTCCGCGCGACCGTCCTGATCGAGACGATCACGGCCGCGTACGAGATGGAGGAGATCCTCTACGAACTCCGCGACCACGCCTCGGGGTTGAACGCGGGCCGCTGGGACTACCTCTTCTCCATCGTCAAGAACTTCCGTGACGGCGGGCAGAAGTTCGTCCTGCCGGACCGCAACGCGGTGACGATGACGGCCCCGTTCATGCGCGCGTACACCGAACTCCTCGTCCGCACCTGTCACAAGCGCGGCGCGCACGCGATCGGCGGCATGGCGGCGTTCATCCCCTCGCGGCGCGACGAAGAGGTCAACAAGGTCGCCTTCGAGAAGGTCAAGGCCGACAAGGACCGTGAGGCGGGCGACGGCTTCGACGGATCGTGGGTGGCCCACCCGGACCTCGTCCCGATCGCGATGGCGTCCTTCGACGCCGTGCTCGGCGACAGGCCGAACCAGAAGGACCGGCTGCGCGAGGACGTCGACGTGAAGGCCGCCGACCTCATCGCCGTCGACTCGCTCGACGCGAGGCCCACGTACGACGGACTCGTCAACGCCGTCCAGGTCGGCATCCGTTACATCGAGGCCTGGCTGCGCGGTCTCGGCGCGGTCGCGATCTTCAACCTGATGGAGGACGCGGCGACGGCCGAGATCTCCCGCTCGCAGATCTGGCAGTGGATCAACGCGGGCGTCGAGTTCGAGCACGACGGGAGCATGGTGAAGGCCACGCCGGAACTGGCCCGCGAGATCGCGGACCAGGAGCTGGCCGACATCCGCGCCGAGATCGGCGAGGAGGCCTTCGCGGCCGGCCGCTGGCAGCAGGCCCACGACCTGCTGCTCACGGTTGCACTCGACGAGGACTACGCGGACTTCCTGACCCTGCCGGCCTACGAGCAGCTGGCCGGCTGAACCGGAACACCTTCAGACGCCTCACTTCTCCGAGTGGCCCAGGGACTTCTCCGGGGCCACTCGGTCGCGTACGAGGCGCTTCACGGCCGTCGGCTCCGGGAAGCCCTGCTCGCGGCGGTCCCAGACCACCTCGTCGTCGACCCGCACGACGAAGACGCCGCCGGTGCCGGGCTTGAGCGCGAGCTCCGTCAGCTCCTGCTCGAAGGTGGTGAGGAGTTCCTGCGCGAGCCAGGCGGCGCGGGGCAGCCAGCGGCACTGGGTGCAGTACTCGATCTGAACGCGGTGCGTGTTCCCAGTGGTCACGTTCTCAGTGTTCACGTTCTCAGTGTTCACGTTCTCAGTAGTCACGTGACCATTCTCGGCGGTCATCCGAGGTGTACCGACCCGTCGTGTTCCACCGCCGGCTTGCCGTGCAGGTCGGGGACCTGCTTGAGCCAGTCCGGCCGGCCCCGCCGGGTCTTCGCCGCGCGGTCCGCGTCCTCGGCGGCGAGCTGCTCGCGGGTGGGGAAGTCCGTGGGGAGCCAGGCCGCGGAGGCCCTGGCGCGGGCGAGGAGATAGCCGACGTACGCCTCACGGGCCTCGTCCGGGGTCGCGAAACCGGGCTCGTCGGCGAGCCACGCGTCGGGCACCTCCGCCGTGATCGCGCGCAGCAGTTCCTCTGTCACCTTGGGCGCGAGCTCGGCGTCCGCCGCGCGGGTGTCGGGGGTGTGGCCGCCGAGCGCGTGCCGCCGGAAGTCGTACGCCTTCTCCGGCTCGGAGGCGTCCCAGCGGTGGTGGAAGACCAGGGCCGCGCCGTGGTCGATCAGCCACAGCCGAGGGGGCGCGAAGCCGAGCGTGGGCCAGATCATCAGGTTCGAACTGTGCGTCGTACGGTCCACGTTGACCGTGAGGGCGTCCAGCCAGATGATCCTGCCCGCCTCCAGCGGGTCGACCGGGAACGTCTTCGCGACCTCCGGAGTGAAGTCCTTGGCGCCGGACAGGTAGTCCATGCCGAGATTCAGGCCCGCGCTGGCCCGGAGCAGGTCCTGGACCTCCTGGTGGGGCTCGTGCGCGCCGACCGCCGGGTCGAAGTCCACCAGCACCAGCTCGGGGAACCGCAGTCCGAGGGCGCGCGCCAGCTCGCCGACGATCACCTCGGCGACCAGCGCCTTGCGCCCCTGCGCCGAGCCCGTGAACTTCACGACGTAGGTGCCCAGGTCGTCGGCCTCGACGACTCCGGGCACGGAGCCGCCGGAGCGCAAGGGTGTTATATAGCGGGTCGCAGCAACCTCTCTCATCATCTCCAAAGGCCCCACAGTCCAATTGCCTTACATTCCACGGCGAGCTCCAACACGGTGCAATCCGGGAAAACCTTCCCGCTCACCCCTGGGGAGAATCTGGGGAGTTTCGGCCGGCGTGCAGATCTCCCTGCTTCGCCAGCAGTCCGTCGATGGCCGTGCGCCCCTCGCTTCCGGCCTCTGGCATTAGTGAGCATAGTAACCGAGGGTGATCGTCGGCGAGGAGTGCCCGAGCCACCGTGCCACGGTCACTACGGACTCTCCCGGCTCCAGCATGATCGAGGCACAGGTGTGCCGCAGCACGTGGAAGCCATCCTTCGGCGCCGCCTCCCCCTGCCAGTCCTTTGCTCCCTTGGCACGCGGCGGGATGATGCCGGCCTTGGCCAACGCGGGCTTCCACGTGCAGGTGTTCCACGTGTTCACCGCAATGGCGTCGCCGAATCGTGTGGTGAGCAGCAGAGAACGCCTGAGCTCCTCGTCCACCGAGGAGGGCATGTCGACGACATGGGTCTTCTTCCCTTCGGCAGGGTGAAGTACAGCCTCGCCCTGACGGAGCCCGCGTCCCAGACCGAGCAAGAACGGAGGAGAGCTCGGACAGGATGCCACGCCGGTAGTCGACACCGAGGAGACGGTTGACTCCAACTTGGCTGTGTACGCACGCAGATCCGACGCCGTGATGTTCCTGAGGGGGCGTTGGCTCAGGTGCGGAATGATGTGAGGGTGCGCGCTCCGCTCCTGGTTGTCCTGGGTCTTCGGAACACCGCCTCTGCCCGGCGCCAAGTGCATCGCGATGTAGTCAGCCGGAGTGATGGATCCGTCGCGCGGGTCCACGATTTCGCCGCGCGGCGCTCAACGCGTACGGAACGTCAGGCGCCGAGGTGCCTGCGCTGCTGAGGAACTGCGCGCAGCGGGTTCAGGGCCAGGTTGGAGCGGGAGTCGGCCTGCTCCTGCTCACGAATCCAGGCGTCGAGGGCTTCCCGCCGGTACATGACGCGGCCGCGGGGGCCCATGCGGAAGCTCGGCGGGCCCTGCCGCCGGTGACGCCAGACGTAGAGGGTCTGCGGCGAGAGACCGATATGGGCGGCCGTGTCCTTCACGGTAAGGAATGCGGCGCGTATGGCGCTCGTAGGGGCGGGTACGGTCGAAGAGACAAGCCGGGATGTGGCCGAATCACAGCGCATGGCCGGGCAGCTCTGGCGACCGCGCTTAATGACCGTTGCGGTCGACCGGTACGGTTCGGCCATGGATGTTTCCGGAACGAGCGCCACCGCTGAGAACTCCAAACCAGCGGCGGTCATCAAGGTTACCGCGCGCCAACTGCTGGTCAAACTGGGCGCCGGAGGGCTGTCCCTGGATGCCGTTGCCCGTGACAGCGGTCTTGCCGTCACCGATATCGAAGCCGTGTTCCCACATCGGGACGACCTGCTGACCGCGCTGGTCATCGACGCCTACAACGAGTCCGGTGCCGCAATGGAGCGGGCCGATCAGGCCGCAAGGGACGCCCACGCGTCGGCCGGCGCGCGGCTCCTCACGGTGACTCGCGCACTGCGGCAGTGGTCCTTCGACAACCCCGCCGAGTTCACGCTGATCTACGGCTCACCCGTTCCCGAGTACCACGCCCCGCAGGACACGGTTCCGACCGCTTCGCGCACCCCCGCGGTGCTGGCCGGCATCGTGCGTTCGGCACTGGAGGCCGGTGAACTCACCCCGCCCCGCCGGGCGGTGCCCGGGCCGCCGCTGCTCCTGCCGGAGGCCGTGCAGCTCTTCGGCGGCACCCCCGAGGCTCCGTTCTCGGACATCATCGAGCGCGGCATCGTCCTGTGGAGCAATCTGATCGGGCTCCTGGTGTTCCAGGTCTTCAGCCGTACCCACGACAGCGTCCGGGACGAGAGCGCGTTCTTCGACTTCGCCATCGCCGTGGCGGCCGAAGGCATCGGCCTCGAGGTTCCCCTGGACGAGACCACCGACTAGACCGCTCGCCGCGTACGCGGCGCCCACGGGGGAATCAGATCGTGAACACCACCAAGACCCTTTGCTTCGTCATCGCGGCGCTCTCGTCGTATGCCGCACTCGTGTACCGGCTGTGTCAAGTGAGAAGCAACTGGCGGGACAGTGCCTACCGCACGCTGGTGGTCACTCTGCTGCTCCAGTCCCTCACGTTCACGATGGGTGCCGTCGCCATGGGAAGCGACAGCTTCCTGGGAGTCGGCAACCTCGCCATCCTGGTGATGCACGTCTCGGCGGTCGCCTTCTGCGTCAGCGCGCAGATCATCCTGCTGCGCTGGGCGGCCACCGCCGAGGAGACGACCCGGAAGGCCCGCTACTGGCTGATCGGCGGCATCGCCGTCAATGCGCTGCTGATCGCACTCTTCTTCATCGCCGACGGCTCCGACCGGCCGGCTTCGGACTTCAACACCGGCAGCGGCCAGCCGCTGATCCTCACCTACCTCTTGGTCTTCATCGTCTCCCAAGCGGTTCCATGCGTCACCATCTTCCGCCAGTGCGGCCCCTACGCCCGCATGACAGGCAAGGTCTCGCTGCGGCAGGCTCTGCAGCTGCTCTCCGTCGCCGCGGTGATGCTCTTCCTCTATTGCCTCGCCAGGACGGTCAACATCCTCACCGCTGCGAGCGGGATCGACATCGGCGTCTGGCAGGTCGCCGCTTCTGTCTTCAGCGCGGCGGGCATCATCACCCTCTCGCTCAGCCTGACGATCTCCTCCTGGTCGGCCTCGGCCACCAAGGTGGCCGCGTGGGCGCGCAGCTACCGGTCGTACCGAGCCCTCTACCCGCTCTGGCGGGATCTGTACGAGTCCTCGCCCGACATCGTCCTGGAGCCGCCCGGGGGTTCGGTGTCCGACCTCAACTACCGGCTCCACCGGCGGGTCGTCGAAATACGGGACGGATGGCGGGACCTGCGCCCCTACATCGACCGCGCCTCCAACGGCATCGGCGGAGCGGACGCTGGGGCGAGTGAGGAATCCCGGCAGGCGCTCGCCGAAGCGGCGCAGATCAGACAGGCTTTGCTCGCCAAGCGCACGGGCTCCGTCCCCGATGACAACAAGGACGCCGGCGACTTCGACGACCGCGACACAGACAACTTCACTGCGGAGGTCGAATGGCTCACCCAGGTCGCATCCGCCTACCGTAGGCTCGCCAGCACGACATGAGAGGTCCCGCCCGGTCTCTCCCCCGTCAGGCCGGGCGGGCTGCCCCTGTTCCCCCGTTGTTTTCCTTTTTCCTTGTCCGACCGGGCACATGCGCCCCGGTCGGGCAAGGCCGACATGACCAGCAATCAACTTGGCTACCCCCGTAACCCAAGTTAGCTGCCAGCTATCGGCGAGATCCAAGGTGTCGCGGTCTCGGCCGATTGTCAACTAGCGGCTAATCTGCAAAACTTGCGGTTAGCTGAGGGCGAGTCCGAGGAGGTGATGGAGGGAGATTTCGAGATGTCCGAGACTGACGACCGGCCTGTGCTGGCTGTGCGTCTGGATAACCTCTTCAAGACGGTGCGCCCCAAGGGCAAGCACTGGACCAACGCCGAGGTGGCGGACGAGCTGAAGAGGGTCAACCCCGAACTCAGGGTCGGGGGTGTGTATCTCTCGCAGTTGCGGACGGGTAAACGCTCCAATCCCTCACCGGACCTCCTGGCGGCCCTGGCCCGCTTCTTCGGAGTGTCGGTCGCCTACTTCTTCGACGACGAGGTCGCCGAGTCGGTCCTCAGCGAGGTCGCCGCCATCGAGGCCCTGCGCCAGGCAGGGGTGCGCTCCGTGGCGATGCGGGCGGCCGGAATGAAGAAAGAGAACCTCCAGGCCATCACGGCCATCATGGACCAGTACCGGCAGATGCAGGGGCTGCCGCCCGTCACCGACGCCTCGGCCCAGGAGTGAGGGGAGCAGGCGAGTGAAGGGTGCCTGGAAGGCACGGTCGGCCGATCACGACCGGCGCAGTCAGCTCAGGAAGCTCCGGAAGGGCGGCGCACAGCGGATCGCCGAACTCGATCTGCCGGAAGTGGCCGATGTGGCCGAACTGTGCCGCTACCTCGGCGAGATCCGCGACCGCCCCATCACGCTGGTCCCGCTGCAGATGCCCGCGTCACACCCGTGCGGTATGTGGGTCGCCGCACGCGACGAGGACCTCATCTTCTACGACGCCAACACGACCAGCGCGCATCAGGAGCACATCATCTTGCACGAGCTGGGCCACATCATCTGCTGCCATCGCGGGGCGGGTTGGCTGGACGAGGCGAGTGCCCTCCTCCTCTTCCCCAACCTCGACCCCGACCTCGTGCGTGACATGCTCCTGCGCGCCACCTATGACGACGTTCAGGAACAGGAGGCGGAGGTCATCGCCTATCTCCTCTCCCAACGGGTGGGCAGCGCCGAGGAAGGGCATGGCGTGCCCCCCGCCGCGGAGCCGGGGGAAGACACGGAGTCCGAGGAGAACGCCATGCTCAGCCGGATCGAACGCACCCTGATCTGACGTGGGTCGCCAATCACCCGGCCGACGCCACCTCCTCGGCCAGGATCGACACGGCCTGTCGGATGTCGTCCTCACGGTGTTCGCTGGTGACGAAGAACCGCAGCCTCGAGAGCCCCTCCTCCACCGCGGGGTGGAAGATCGGATCGGCGATGACACCCCGGTGGAACAGCCGGTCCGCAACGCGCAAGGTCCTCGCCGAGTCGCCGAGGACACACGGCACGATCGGGGTGTTGGCACTGGAGCCCGTCGCCAGACCGGCCGACACGGCCAGGGCGAGGAAGCGTTCCGCGTTCCGCCGCAGCGTGCGTACCCGGTGCGGTTCCGCGATGATCAGCTCGGTGGCGGCCAAGGCCGCGGCAGCGTTGGCCGGAGTCAGACCGACGCTGTAGACGAAGCCCGGCAGCGTGTGCCGCAGCCACCGCACCATCCGTGCCGAGCCGCCGAGGTATCCGCCGCAGCTGGCGAAGGCCTTGGAGAGGGTGCCCATCCAGAGGTCCACGTCGGACCGGTCGACGCCGAAGAACTCGCCGACGCCACGGCCACGTTCGCCCACCGTGCCGATGCTGTGCGCCTCATCGACCATCAGCAAGGCGCCGTAACGCTTCTTCGCCTCGATCACGGCGGGCAGGTCAACCAGGTCGCCGTCCATGCTGTAGGCGCCCTCGACGGCGATCAGTACCCGTCTGAACCGGGACCGGTTGAGCCGCAGCAGGTGTTCCAGCCGTTCGATGTCGTTGTGGGGGAACGGGCGTCGTGCCGCCCCGGACAGTGCGCAGCCCTGGAGAATGCTGTCGTGGGCGAGCGCATCGTGCAGCACGAGGTCTCCCGCGCCGACGAGGTGACCTATCGCGGTGACATTGGTGGCATGGCCGCTCACCAGCGCCAGGCAGTCCCCGACACCGAGGAAGTCGGCGAGCGCCCGCTCCAGCCGTACGGTCAGGTCCCGTTCGCCGGAGAGCACCCGGCTCGCGGACACCGAGGTCCCGTAACGCTCCACCGCCTGGTGCACGGCCTCGTTGACCGCCGGATGGCCGGAGAACCCCAGGTAGTTGTAGCTGCCGAAGGACATGTACGTCCGGCCGCCGATCACGGTCCTGTCGCGGATGTTGCCCTCGTGGACCCGGAAGTACGGGAAGTCCGCACCGCTGCCGACGACCGCGTCCACGCGCTCCTCGAGCTGCCGGACCTCCGGGAAGTCGTCGACGCTGGCGGTATCGGCGCCCCAGTCCGCCCGCGTCGGCTGGGGCAGGAGCTCGCCGGGGGCCGTCGGCTGGGTGAGGTGCGGATCGACCAGCTCGGTCAGCCGCTCCACGGTGAGGCCGGGCGAGAACATCTCCTCGGTGCGGAAGCCCCCGGGAACGCGCTTGCCGATGCTGACCTCCAGCTCCTGCAGCATCAGGGAGTCGAAGCCGAGATCGGTCACCAGCGCCATCCGCTCGTTCAGGTCGGAGACGGGGATGACGCCGGCCCGCGACACCTCTTCGAGGACGATGGATGCGGCGTAAGCGCCATGGGCTCGCGCCACCGCGGGCGCCGTGGGTGCCGCCTCCGGCGACGCGACCGGCCGGAGGAGATCATCCCCCACCGCCTCGAGGGCATGGGAAGTGCCCCCATCCTCACGAGCCGACTCGTCCACCACCCAGTGGCGGCGCGGAGCAAGCGGGCTCGGCGGCAGGGTGTACGGGGGTATTCGCTCCGTCAGCGGACGCAGACCCGAGCCTGTGACGGCACGCTCCGCCAGGTGCGTCAACGCGGCTGTGCGTGCCTCGGCGGACAGCGAGCCTGGTGTCGGCACGGCGGCGGCCTCCGGCAGCTCACCGGGCGGCACCGTGCCGACCACCTGTCCCGGGGCGAGATGGCCGGTACGGCCCGCCGCCACGGCCTCAGCTGCCACGGTGAGCTTGGTGGCGGCGTCAGCGGCGTCCTCCGCCACCACGGCGAGGCGTTCCGCGAGGGGAGTCCGGCGAGCCAGAGTGTCCGCCACCCCCGCCAGCGGCAGCTGGTCGTCGGTGATGGTGTGTGCCAGTTCCTGGGCGTAGCGGGCCAGACCGGCCCGGTCTCGGGCGCTGAGCACCAGCAGGTGCGGTCCACCGTCCGGTGCGGGTCGGGACGGTGCCGTGGTGCACTCCTCGACCACCAGATGGACACCGGTGCCGCCGAAGCCGAAAGCGCTCACCCCCGCCCGGCGCGGCTGCCCGGATTCCGGCCAGTGGGTCGGCGATGTCGGGACGATCAGCCTCGCGGCGTCGAGCGCGGGCCCGGCGGCCAGGTCGAACTTGGGCTGCGGGGGGATCATTCCCCGGTGCACGGCCAGGGCCGTCTTGATCAGTCCGGCCATCCCCGCCGCGCCGAGCGAGTGCCCGAGCACCGCCTTCGCCGAGCCGAGGAAGGCGGGTGCGCCCCGCTCACCACGCAGTTCGCGCAGGGCACCGACCTCGATCGGATCGCCGACCGTGGTCGCGGTGCCGTGCGCCTCCAGGTAGGCCACCGAGTCGGGGCTCAGGTCCGCATCGCGGTAGGCCCGGCGCAACGCCCGGACCTGACCGGCCGCCTGGGGATGCATGCCGCCCGGCACCGTCCCGTCATTGGCCGTTCCCACGCCCCTGATCACCGCATAGACCCGGTCGCCGGCCGCCAGCGCATCGGCGAGGGGCCGCAGCACCAGGACCCCGGCTCCCTCTCCCAGGACGAAGCCGTCGGCCTCCGCGCCGAACGGCAGGCACCTGCCGCTGCGCGAGAGGGCACCGATCCGGCACAACCCCACCAACAGGTCGGGGGTGAGCAACAGTTGGGCGCCGCCAGCGAGCGCGATGCGAGTTCGGCCCGCACGCAGTGCGAACACGGCGTTGGCCACGGCCATGAGTCCACCGGAACACGCCGAGTCCAACGCATAGCTCTCACCATGCAGATCGAAGACCGAGCTGATCGTGTTCGGCCCCATGTTCAGCAGAAGTCCGGCCACGGACGTACCTTGCAGCTTGTCGACCGCGCGGACCATGTCGAACGACCGGGGATCGGTCGCCCGCGCCCCGAACTCGCCGCCGGCCAGCTGACGCATCCGGATCTGCATGGTGCTGATCTCGCGGTAGCCGCCCTCGGTGAGCGCGGTGATCACCGAGGTCTCCTCGCGGTCGAAGCCGTCGGCTTCCCACCCCGCATCCTGGATCGCCTCACGGGCGAGATCGATCAGCAGCCGGCCTTGAGGGTCCATCGCTCTCGCCCGCCGCGGCGGGATGCCGTAGTGCGCCGTGTCGAACTCGGCCACGTCCGGCAGCAGCGCCATGGTGTTCGTGTAGGCCGCGGACGCGTCACGGAAGTTGTCGCTGAGGAAGGTGGCGGTACGCCACCGTGAGTCCGGGACCTCGGTGAACTGCGGCTGCGGAGCAGTCAGCAGCCGCCAGTACTGGTTGATATTGCGCGCCCCCGGAAACCGGCAGGCCATCCCCACAATCGCGACGTCATCGCGCCGCGCCCCCGTTGAACCCACTAGAACTCCTTCGTTCTCACAGAGGTCATCTGGTGTTCGCCAGTCGCTCACGCCACCAGTCGGCCGTCGCCTTGACCTGCTCGTCGACAGGCGTGGCTCGTACGGTGAACTCGGCTTCGTAAGCGCTCGAATCGACTACGAACGGGCGGTCGAACTGATAGCGGACTTCCTTCAATTCGCGGATCAACGGGGAGAAGAGTGACGCGAGGCCCAGCACGGTCGGCGGCAGTCCGCGCACGGCGACCGCCCCGACTCCCGCCTCGGCGGAGAGGCGGTCGACCATCTCCCGAACGGACAGCGCGGGCTCTGTCGGTACGTGCCAGGCCCGCCCCCAGGCCCGTTCCTCGCCCGCGACCTCGACCAGGGCCCTGGCCACATCGGGGAGGTAGCTCCAGCTGTGCGGGGTGTCCGGATCCCCGAGTGTGGAGACCGGCTTGCCGCGCAGCAGTGGTGGCATGACCCGCCCGGCCAGGTGCCCGCCGTCGGTCACACCGGGCCCGAAGAAGTCCGAGGCCCGCACCTCGACCGCCTTGATCCGGCCCTCCTCATGAAGTGTCCGCGCCTGCTCCCAAACAGCGGCGCGCACCCGGCCCTTGGTGCCGGTGGCCGCAAGCGGCAGGTCCTCGGTCATGGGGCCGTCCACCGGGCCGTAGCCGTAGAGGTTGCCCAGCATGACCAGGACGGCTCCGGTCGCCTCGGCCGCCGCGCAGAGCGACGAGGCCAGCGGTGGCAATTCGCTCGCCCACCGTGGATAAGGCGGTGCGGCACAGCTGTAGATCGAGGACGCTCCCCGCGTGGCCTCGATCAGCCGCTTGCTGTCCGTCGCGTCCAACGCGACGTGCTCGATGCCGGGTTCCGAGTTGCGGCCCGACTTGGTGATGACCCGTACTGAATGCCCCTGCTCGGCCAGCAGCCGTGCGGTGGCCGCCCCCGCGGGTCCCAAACCTATGACGACAGAAAGGCTCACATCCGCACACTAGCGCGAGAGTGGGTAACGCCTGTGTCAGAAGAGATGTCACCTGGCGGTGGTTGCCTACGGTCTCGGCCAGCTTCACCGTGGACCTGTCGCCGAGCTTCAGCGTGGAGCGGGATGAAGCCCCATGGCGCTCCCCCGGTACAGCTCCGCGACAAGAAAGGCCAGGTCCAGTGCCATGGAACCGTCTCCGGTCAGATCGACGGTGAGACCGGCGGGGTGGATGCCCAGGGCTCGGTGAACCTCGAAGCAGGCGGTGACCTCGTCGAGGATGTCGTCGAAGCGACGGTGTCGAGGACCGACGGGTGCGGGGTCGCAGATCCAGCCCACCTGGTGGTCTTCGGCCGTGACCTTCTCGACGAGCGCGGGAAGTTTGTCTCGCAGCGTGGCGGGGCCCATGCGTACGAGGAAGGTCAGCCGACCGGGTTCCCTGGCCGGATTCAGCCGGTCGAGCAGACCCAGCGCGTCATCGGGTCCCGTCCCGGGGCCGATCTCGACGCCGAGGGGATTGCGGATCGCTGCAAGGTAGTCGAGGTAATCGCCGTGGGCCCCCGGGCTGTTCCAGATGTGTTCGCCGGTCCGCACGAAGTGACGCGAGGTGTTGTACAGCTGTCCGGTCCGCGAGTCGACGCGGGTGAGCGCAGACTCGTACGCGAGCGGCACGCAGGCATGGGAAGCGAAGAACTCGACCGTGGAGAGCCCCGCGGGGTCCAAGCCGCAGGCACGCATGAAGGCCAGCGCCCGGTCGATCTCGTCGACGAGCGCCACGTGGCGTCCCCGAGCGGGCGAGCCGGCTACGAAGTCCCGGTTCCACTCGTGCACTTGGCGCAGGTCGGCGTAGCCGGTGGTGAGGGCCCGCACGAGGTTCAATGTGGCCGCGGAGACCTCGTACATGCGGACCATGCCGGACGGCTCCGGGTCCCGGAAGGGGATCCTGCCGATCTTGACCACCGGTACGGAGGCGGCGTACGTCAGGACCAGGGCCATCTGCAGCAGGGTCCGGAGTCGGGCCCGGATCACATCGGCGGTCACCCCGGCGCGGTCACGCCCATGGACTTCGCCCTGCAGGAGGACCGCCTCGCCGCGGGCGACCCGCGCCAGGCGCACGCTGAGCAGATCGCACTCCCCCGCGAACACCAGGGGCGGGTACGAGCGCAGCCGCGCGACGGCCTCGAAGTCGGTCATGTCCACCCCTCAGCGTCACGGGACCTGCCGGAGGTCTCGCCTGTCGGCTTCCGTTCCACTTCCTCGGTGCCCGACCGTAATTCAATGGCCGTATGGGACGGCGCGATCCTGGCGGCTTCTATAACATTTCCCAGGATTCCCAAAAGGCAGTACGGCGGCGACCGCGGACATCGCTTTTACCCGCTCAACCGCAGGACTCGGCAAGGGAATTGACGGTGGTGCCTCTACCGGGCCTACAGGGTGATCCCCTACTTGTCGCCCGATGTGCGAGGTGGCTAGGCTCGCGGATGCGCCAGCGGCTTGACGGAATGGACTCTCGGCGCATGGTCGACAATTCAGGCGAGCGCCCGGGGGCAGAATTGGTTTTCGGAATGGTGGCGGTCAGCCGGACTTCTGCAACGAAGACCGCGCGGCGCGCCTGGTATCGGTCCGTGGCACGTGGAGTGCCACACACAGTCCGTGCGGTTCGACGGCCGCGAACGTCAGTTGTCCACCCATGACCGCCGCCATCTCACGGGCGATGCTCAGGCCCAGTCCCGTACCGGGCGCGTCCCGGGTCGTGGAGCCACGCCAGAAGCGGTTGCCGATGTGCAGGAAGTCGGCCGGGGCGAGCCCGGGGCCCTCGTCACTGACCTCGATACTCGTCATGGTTCCGTGGTCCCGCAAGCGTACGGTGATCCGCCCGCCCTCCGGACTGAACTTGATGGCGTTGTCCAGCACGGTGTCCAGGATCGAGCCGGCCAATGCCGCGTCGGCCAGGATGACGGCTGGGAGCCCGGCCGCCACGTCCAGCGAGACCGACCGGTGTTCGGCCTGCGGCCGCCATGCCGTGACCCGGTCGGCCACCAGGTCCACCGCGTCGACGGGACCCGGCCTCACCGTGAACGCGCCCCGGGCGGAGGCGAGGTCCAAGAGCTGGCCGAGCATGATGTCCAACCGGTTCATCTCCTCGCGGATCAGCTCCACCTCCTCCCGCCCCTTGCCTTCCAGGCTCAGGGAGAGCATCTCCATACGCAGACTCAGCACGGTCAGCGGGTTGCGCAGTTGGTGCGAGGCGTCCACGACGAAAGCCGCTTGTTTCTCCATGGATGCGTGGACCGCGTCGGCCATGTCGTTGAAGGCGCTGACCACCCGGCGTACCTCGAGCGGCCCCTGGTCGAGCGGCGGCACCCTGCTGGTCAGGTCGCCCTCGCCGAGCTGCCGGGCCGCCCGCTCCACCTCGCAGAGCCGGCGCTGGGACCGTCTGATGCGGGACGCCACCAGGAAGACAGTGGTCACGACGAGCAGGTCGGCGAGCCCGATCAGCCCCACCGCGCGGCCGACCTCGACCAGCGTCCCGCCGACGGACAGGAAGAGGTTCTCGGCAGCGAGCACTCCCAAGTGGTGCTCGGGCCCGTCGAGAACGAGTGCGAGGTGCCCCGCGGCGCCGGCACCGGTGAGCAGGTACGGGAGGAACGCGGCGGCCATGGACGCGACGTACATCGGGAGATGCTCGACGCCGCACAGGGGGCGGGAGACGGCTGAGGACACGGTCAGGGACACAAGGACACAGCACACGGCGACGACTGCCGCACACCCCGGACGGAACCTCATCGGCTACGCGCGCCCGGTGACAGACAGTCGGTAGCCCACTCCTTCGACTGCTTCGAGCATATAGGGCACGCCGATCCGCTCGCGCAGTGCGGCGATCGAGCGCGGCAGCGTGGCCTGCACGGTCGTCCGGCGGGCCCGCAGGATCTCGTCGACGAGCTGGTCTGCGCCCAGGGTCTCGTCCGGTCGGCGGGCCAGGGCCACCAGGATGCCGAACTCGTCTTCCGACAGCTCGGTCGGGGAGCCGTTGACCAGCACGGCGTGTTCCCGCAGGTCGATGCGCACCGGCCCGGCCAGGACGAGATCCCCGGGCGGTGCCTCGGCGAGGGGTGGCTCGGCGAACCGGCGACGGCGTATCACCGCCCGCACCCGGGCCAGTACTTCGGCCAGGTTGTAGGGCTTGACGAGGTAGTCGTCCGCGCCGAGGTCGAGCCCCCGCACGCACGAGCCGTGGTCCGCGCGGGCGCTGGTCACCAGAATCGGCACCGGGCTGGCCGCCCGAATCGTGCTGCACAGGGTGAAGCCGTCACAGTCGGGCAGGCCGAGATCGAGCAGTACGGCATCCGGACGGATCCGCTCCAGAAGGTCGACCGCGGCCTTGCCGGTGGTCGCGCACACCGCTTCCACACCCTGTTGGATCAATGCGGCCTGCAGGGCCGCGGACACGCGTTCGTTGTCCTCAACTACCAGTAATTTCACGTTTCCCCCGCGAGTGTTCAGAGCCTGACGCCGAGTCGGTGGCCCCGCCTGGGCACTCGTCCATGCGATGCCTTCGGCGTCACGGTCATGGCTCACCACGCAGTGGCTACCCGGTTAGCTAGTAGCTACCACGCAGTGGCCCACGATAACTGGCGGTATGGAGCGGCGTCTATGGCCGTCGGGCTTGCATACCGGCTTCGCCCCGCGCGCGATCGGTTCCCTGACGCCCGGGACGGACGTACTCGGGGAGGATGCTGGGTGGCCAGCAGCCGATGCTGAACATGCCCATCGAGTACGCCTTCGCGGCGAGCGCCGTGCGGTTGGGCACCTTGAACTGCCGCAGGAGAAGGCTCACGTGGTACTCGACGCCCTGGCGGCTGAGGAACAACTTGGCCGCGAGCCGCACGGTCGGGTCCCCCGCCGCCACACCCTCCAGCACCTTCGCGGTGAGGGGCGTCAGCCTCCACTGGGAACCGACGAGCGCCTGATGATCGTCGGCCGCCTCCTCCGGCGTGAACTGAACCAGGATCATCTTGACCTTGCCGACCGTGTCCTCCACCGGGAACGCGGCGAGCTTGCCGGAGACCGCGGTGTCGTGGAACCACATGGTGATGGACCGGCCGACGAGGCGCGCGTGGTGCCCCTGGACGAGCCGGCCGAACTGTCGCAGCACGTACTGCCGCACGCTCGGGTGCAGGAACTCCGCGAAGCCGCGCTCGCAGATCTCGTCGTGGCGCCGGCCGCACTGCGCGCTGAAGGCGCTGTTCACGGACCGCACCCGCAGGGTCGGATCGAGAATCGCCAGGCCGATACCCGAGCGTTCGAACAGCGAAAGGACAACATCGCCGTATTCGTCACTCCGGATCTCCGCATTGACCAAGGGAGATTCCAGGTCGTGCAATTCATCGACAGAACTGGGTGAATTTCTTGGAATGAGGGATATTCCCCCCACATTCTGCCGAATTTCGCTCCCCGTACCGCTCTCCGCAAGGATCATGTGCGCCACACCTTTCCCCGTTGTATTTTTCGGCGGGCGCTCGGCAGCCTAATGAGGCCAAAGCTCGGCGCGCAATGTGCGCCAGTGGCTCAGCACAACACTGTGGTCTCTCCGCACTGGTTCGGAGATCGTGCGGGTGCCCACATCGAGTGGTGCGGAACGAGCCGTCCGGACGCCGCCGCCCGGCAGGTGATCGCCGGACCGGAGCCGAATTCGACTGGCCAGATCACCAGTTTCCGCAGTTGGGCGGGGGAGATTACCGAGGAGTAGCCCGATCGGTGCACCGATCGGGCACCGAAGTCTGTTCCCCGCCCGAGCCCGATCGGGCGCCGGTCGGGTAAGGAAGTCTGGTAAATGCCAGATAAAAAACGAGCGGTGTTCCACTTATGCTCAGCGCCAATGATCGCCCATCCGCACTTTCTGACGGGGCGTCACAGTCTGTCGGACAGCGTTCCCGACCGGAAGGCTGCTTCCCCCGCCATACGACGTACGAACGGAACCAGGCCGGCCCGGCCCTCCACGCCAAGCCGCCGGTACAGCCCGGTCAGGGTCTTCTCCACCGCACGCCGTGTGACGCCGAGCTCCGCCGCCGCGTCCTGGTTGGTGTGTCCAAGAGCCACCAGCGCGGCCACCCGGCGCTCGGCGTCGCTGAGCCGTCCGCCGCCCGGCAGCACGACCCCGAGCAGCTCACCGTGAGGCGACCCGGTCCAGCGACGCAGCAGTGACGCTCCTGTCGCATCGGCGATCCGGTCGGCTTCGGCGAGGACTTCCGCGGAGCCGGGACGCCCGGCGGCGCGCAGCCGGTTTCCGTACGCTGTCAAAGCCCTGCCCAACTCCAGCGTGTTGGGACTCTCCCGGAGCACGGCAACGGACTCGGCGAGCAGCGACAGCGCATACCGTTCCCGCACGAGCGTGCCCCAGATGCGCAGAACGCGGCCCAGTGTGGTGGGCGATCCGAACGCGCGGGCCCGATCGCCCGCGCGGGCGAGGATTTCGAGCGCGTTCCCGGTCTCGCCGAGGCGGAGCAGAGAGGGCAGGCACCACAGCCCCATCGGGAAAAGCGTCTGATTGTGCCAGCCCGCCTCCTCGGTGCGGCGAACGGTCGCCAGCAGGCCCGCGACCGGGACGGGCGGTTCGGTTGCCGTGGCCGACGAGGCTCGCAGCACTTGAAGAGCGAGGCTGCGCATCGGCAATCCGGTGTCCCGTGGCTCGGCCGGCAGGGCCCGCAGTCGGTCGGCCAGCAAGGGATCGCGTGTCTCGGCCGCCACGGACATCAGCCCCAGTACGGCCAACCAGTCGTTGTCGTCCAGCGCGCCGGGGTCCGCCGCGCAGGCGTCCCGCGCATCCGACCAGGCGTCCGCGAGCCGGCCGGCGTGCAGGCCGGCCAGCGCCCGCCAGCCCAGCACCCGGGTCCGCTGCCGCTCGTCACCCCGCTGCCGCGCCGCTTCGAGGGCCATGTCCAGCCAACTGCGTACGGAGTCGTCCGCGCCGGCCGCGATGCCGCAGGCAATCATCAGTGAGGGCGCGGCGTACCCGGAGGCAGCTGAGGCCGGCTCGTGGTCCAGCATCCAGCGCACCAGTTCGGCGACTTCGGCGGCCCGCAGCCGTACACCGAGGGTCCCGACGAAGGCGAGGACCGCCACGAGTTCGCGCTGGGCGGCGGTACCGGCCCCGGGGCCGGGGTCCAGTTCGCGCAGGCGTTTGACCGCCGCGGCCGAGGCATCCGGGCCTCCGGACTCGAGCAGCCGCGCGCGGGCCTCCAACCGCAGGCCCAGGTCCACCGCTTCGAGGTCGGACGCCGGCACCGTGGCCAGCGTCGCCCGGGCGGACTCGATCATCTCGGACGCCGCCGGGGCGAAGACGAAAAGTGTCAGCGGCGCGCTCGCCACGACCGCGGCGCGTTCACGGGCCGAGGCCAGCAGCGGGATCGCCTGGGTGAGGTGCCGCAGCATGGCCGAGGTGTCGGTGTCCTGCTCCGCGTCGGCGAGGGCGGCCAGGAAGTCGCCGCGCTGCGGGCTGTCGGGCGGGCATTCCCGCAGGGCCCGCCGCAGGCAGCGGATCGCGAGGCCGAGGTCCCCGCGGCGCCGCGCGTCGTCGGCGGCCTCGCGCAACACCCGGGCGGCCTCGGGCCACTCGCCGGGGCCGACCTCGAGGAGGTGGGGGGTGACCCGCTCGACCGGGGAGCCCGAGGCATAGAGCAACTCGGCGGCGCGACGGTGCAATGTGGTGCGGTCATCGAGGGCAAGGCCCTCCTCGGCGATCTCCCGTACGCAGTCCCACAGCACGGGCGGCTCGCAGAGGTCCGCCACCCAGCCGAGCCGGTGCAGCGCCCTTTCCGCGGCGGCCGCTTCGGCCGGATCGAGGTCCGCGACGCGCGCGACGGTGCGCGCGTCGGCCACTCCGCCGAGGATCGCGGCGCAGTACGCGAGCCGCCGGACCGACTCCACATGGCTGCTCAGCGCCGCGGCCACGCGTCCCCGCAGGTGCCAGGGCGCCGGCCGGGCGCGGGCGACGGCGAGCAGTCGCGCGGGAGCGGGTGGCCGCGCCGCCTCCAGGCGGTCGAGCAGGGAGTTGACCAGCGTGGGGCTCCCGCCCGTCGCCCGCGTCCAGGCCCGGCCCGGTGCGTCGGCCAGGACGACGCCACGGTCCCTGAGCAGGGCGCGTACGCCGTCCACACTCAGTGGCCCCATCCGGACCACCTGGTCCGCGGCCAGCAACAGGTCCTGTACTCCGGGCAGTTCGGTGGCCGACTCGCCCTCGCACACCGTGACCACCAGGAGCAGCGGAGCGGGTTCCGGGTCGGCGAGCAAACGGGCCAGCCAGTCCAATGACGTCTCGTCGGCCCATTGCAGATCGTCCACCAGGAATGCCACGGGGGCGGCGGCCCGCTCTGCCGCGACGACCGCGTCGACGACAGCCGCCCGCCGCGCACCGGCGTCGAGATCGCCTTGCGGGAGGAGCCGGCCGACGACACCGAGGCTCAGCCCCTGGTCCAGGCGGCTGCCGCCGACCCGCCGTACGAGGAAGCCGTCCCGCGCCGCCACTTCCCCGACCGCGTCGAGGAACACCGAACGGCCCATGCCCGGCGCACCCGTGACCGCCACGAGCGTGGCGGCACCGTCGCGCACGTGTGCCATCGCCGTACGGATCGAGGCGAGAGGGCGTGCCCGGTCGTGGAGCGACACAGAGGACTCCGTTCACGGATGGGACGAAGCGATTCCGACCATGTCGAGGGCAGTTCGGCTCACAAGGCCGCCTTCATGGATCGTTTACACCTTCAACATGACACACAGAATTGCCATATCGTGTTCATTGTGAGCTCGAACCGATCAGAGCACATATGTCCAACGGCCCCTCCCGCGGCCCTGCGATCGAGCCGCTCCTCCGCTCGCTGCATCGTGACGCTCGGCTCCGCCGACCGCACGCCCGTGGCCGAGCTCGCGCATCGCGTCAGCGACGTGTGCGGCAGGGAAACGAGCGTGCGGCGCGTCGCCTGCCGACCCGACGAGGCCGGTACCGAACACGCCGTACTGAGGCGGCTGCTCGACGATCACGGCGCGGAACCGCTCCCCCCGAACCAGGTACGACACGCGGCCGTCGCCCGTGTCAACGGTCTGCTGGCTCAGGCGCCACTGGTCCTCACCCTGACCGACGCGCAGTGGTGCGACGACGGAACGCTGCGCTGCATCGACCATCTGATGCGCGACACGTCAGGGGAACCGCTGACCGTGCTGCTGAGCCTGTCGCCCAGCGCGCTGCCCGCCGCGGCGGGCGCCTGGCACGAACTGGTCGCGCGAGACTACTGCACGGTCGCCGACGTCGCCGACCTGTGGCCGGGCGACAACGGCGGGCCGGCCGGAGCCGGCCTCGACGACCTCGTGCGCCACGAGTCGCACCTGCTCCGGGTCTCCAGGGCGTCGGTGTTGCTGCGCAGCGCCGACGCCGATCTCGTCGGTGCCCTCGCCGGGCTCCCCGCGGGAGTGGTTGCACGGACACTGAACGCCGCTCGGGAACTCGGGCTGCTCCCGCAGCGGATACCGGCGCACGGTGTCCCGCCCCACCTCGACGCACTGATCGGCACGCTGCCCGCCGCCGAGGGCGAGCGCATGCGTGCACAGGCCGCCGAGATCCTCAACGACGCCGGGCGGCCCGCCGGGCAGGTGGCCGACCTGATCCTCGGGCAGTCCGCCCTGAACCGGCCCTGGATGACCGCCATCCTCAAGGAAGCGGCCGGCACCGCTCGACGCGATCACCCCGCGTCCGCCGTGCGCTATCTCGAACGGCTCCACCGGGACGACCCGGCCGACGTCGCCGTCCGGACCGACCTCGCCGTGGTGCTGCTCGATATCGATCCGACGGCCGCCCGCGAGCACCTCGAAGGAGCGCTGGCCCGCACGGACGACCCGCATGCCCGGGCGCGCGCCGCGGTTCCGCTCCGGCTCGCCGCGCTCATGACGCACCGCACACCCGACACGCCTCGGACGCTCGACAATCTGCTGCGCGAGGTGTGGGCCGGGCGCCTGGACCCGACACCGCCTCCGCGGACCCGGCCGACGCCGGTCGGCGGCACGACGGAACACCTCGCACTCGCCGCCCGCGCCCTGCGCACCGCGCTGACCGGCACCGATCTGCGCGGCGCGACCACCATCGCCCAGCAGGTCCTCCGGGTGGACCGGCCGCGCACCGCCTGGGCGAGGGTCGCCGCGGCCCAGGTCCTCGGGCTGGCCGACGACACCACTGCCGCGCTCGGTCATCTGGACATGGCCATCGCGGACAGCGAGCGACGCAAAGAGGTGTGGGCCGACTGCCACGCCCGGTCGGCCCGGGCGCTGCTCCTGCTCGAGTCCGGCCGGGCGCACGACGCGGCCGAGGCGGCGCTGGCCGCCTCCCGGATCGCCCGAGGGCATGGCTGGGAGGAGCACAGCCACCTGGCGCCGGTCACCCTGGCCCTGGCACTGGTGGCCGGCGCCGACCTCGACAGGGCCGAGGACACTCTGCGTCGACTCGATGGCCGCCGCGTCGACGACTCCGTCTGGGCGTACCACCATCACCTCATGGCCAAGGCCCTCGTCGAGCGCGGACGGGGCAGGCTCGGGCAGGCCCTGGACCTGATGGAGCGGTGCGGGGCGAGCCTCGCCGCAGCGGACGTGGCCAACCCGGTGTTCACCACATGGTGGGTGCACAGCACGGAGCTGCTCATGGCGCTTGGCCGGACGAGCGCCGCCGCGGAGCGGGCCGAACTCGGCCGGCACCTGGCCGAGCAGTGGCCCACGGCCCGCAGCACCGGGTTGAGTGTGCTGGCCAGGGGCATGGTGGCCGCGGCCTCCGACCGTGTGGAACTGCTCGCCGAGAGTGTCCGCCTGCTGGACAGCAGCTCCGACCGGTACTCCCGCGCGCTCGCCGAACTGCGCCTCGGGCAGGCGCTGTTGCAGCGGGGGGACAAGAAGGCTGCGCGCGGCCATCTGCACGCGGCACGGGCTACGGCCGTTCGGTACGGTCTGACCACCGTGGCCGAGCCGGCCCGGGCCGCGCTCACGGCGGCGGGCGGTCGGCCCGCGCGGGTCGCGCTCAGCGCCGCCGAGCGTCCCGTGGCGGAGATGGCGGCGGCAGGTGCGAGGAACCGCGCCATCGCCGATGCGCTCTATCTGACCGTGCGCACCGTCGAGTACCACCTGACGAACGTGTACCGAAAACTCGGCGTCACCGGTCGCGCCGACCTCGCGGAGTGGCTCACGTCCCAGAGTCCGGGCACATCTGCGCGCGTGCTCGGCGAAGACCGTTGAGCCAGCGGCCCCCCGCGGCCGGTCCGGCGGACACGCGAGCGAGGCTCCTGGAGCGGTCGGGCGAGATGGAGACGCTGCGGGAGGCTGTGCGCGAGGTCGCGGGCGGCGGGTCGGCCACCGTCGTCGTGCACGGGCGGCCGGGTACCGGACGCAGCGCTGTGCTCGCCGAGGCGTCCGCCTTGGCCCGGCGGGCCGGGCTGCACGTCGTCGCTCCGCAGTGGCCCGCCGACCCGCACCGCCGCCGGGGCATCGCCTCGCACGCGATCGCGGATGCGGCGCGCGACATGCCCGGGGCGCCGCTGGCGGTCGTCGTCGACGACGCACAGTGGGTCGACCCGCCCTCGCTGGAAGGGGAGTGGGTCCTCGCGCGGCACTCTGATGACCGGCCCCTGCTGTGGGTGGTCGCCGGCTGCGACCCGGCGGTCCTGGCCGCGGGCGACACGCCCCGGTACGAGCTGGCGCTGCGCCCACTGAGTACGGACGCCGTGCGGGCACTGCTCACCGAGGCGTACGGCGAGGACGCCGGCGGCGCGCTCGTTCCGGCCGCCGTCGCCGCGACAGGCGGCAACCCTGCGGTCCTGTGCGCGGCGTTGCGGCGGTGGCCTGCCCCGGCGCCCGGCACCGACGACCTCGTGGCCCTGGCCGAGCAGGTGGGGAGGCACCACATGCGGGTGGTTCTGACCCATGTACCCGAGCATGTGGTCGCGTTGGTCAGGGCGAGCACGGTGGCGTACGGGGGCTTCTCGTTCGACCAGGTCTGCGAGCTGGCCGGGATCCTCCCGCCGTACCGCGAGCGGGCCCGTGCGGAGCTGGCCCGTACCGGACTGCTCGACTCCGTTGTCCGTCCCCGGCCCTTCCACTCGCTCGTGGCCGATCGGGTGCTCGGCCTCATGGACGAGGGCCCGCGCGGCGAGTTGTACGAGCACGCCGTGCGGCTGGGCCGCCGCGACGGAGTCCCGGAGCAGGTCCTCGGCCGACTCGTGGCGCACACACGGCTGACCGACCCGTGGGTGCCCGCCGCCCTGTATACGGTCGGCGCGCTCGCCCGGCGGTCCGGCGACAACGCCGACGCGGTCGCGTTCCTCGAACGGGCGGTGGACCGCGGGGCATCCGGCGCGTTGCGGGCGAAGGTCCTGCTGGAACTGGCCGTGGCGCAGCTGTCCGTGGCACCCGAGGCCGCCGACCGCGGGTTCCGCCGCGTCCTGGCCGAGGTCACCGCTCCGGACCGGTCCACCGACCGCCTCCCCGCCGCCGACCTGTTGACCCTGCGCGGCGGGGACCACACCGCGGCGGCGCTCGCCTCGGCCGCGGGGAGGGAAACGACGGCTCCGGCGGAGAGGAGAACGCTTCTCGCCCTGCGGGAGTTGGCGCTGGAGACGGGTCCCGTCGCCTCGATGCCGGGCGGTGCCGTCGAAGCGGGCGCGCCGGTCACAGCCGGCGGGACATCGGCGGGGGGTGCGGAGGAGACGGACACACCGCAGACCGGCACTCCCCGCACCGCCGACCCCGGCTCACCGGCCCGCGCCTGCCGTGGTGAGTCGGGGCCGGCGGTGCCGGAGCTCGATCCGGCCGAGGCCGCGGCTGTTGCATGGCGGCACTGTGTTGCCGGGCACGGGATCCGTGAGGCGCGGCGGCTCGCCGCTGTCGCGCTCGGGCGGTCCGGGACCGGGCTGTTCGCTCCCGGGCTGGCGGCGACGCGTGTGCTCGCCGTCACCGAGGACGTGGACCTCGCGCGGGGCGGGCTCGAGCGGATCGAGGCCGAGGCCCGGCGACACGGGGTGCGGCCGGCAGTCGGGCAGGCCCTGCTGAACCGGGCCGAACTGGCGCTGCGCACCGGCGACCTGGGCGAAGCCCGGGACCGGTTGGCCGAGGCCATGACGGAGGTGCCCCGGCGCCACTGGCATCCCCGGACCCTGCCGAGACTGACCGCGTTGGAGGCGCTCCTCGCCCTGGAGTCGGGGCGGCCGGACCACGCCGAGTCCACGCTGGCGAGGTTCGTGCCGGACCGGCACGAGTACGGTCTTGGCCGGACTCAGCTGCTGTTCGCGCGCGGCGTCCTCGGCCTGTGTACCGGGCGGATGGCCGATGCGAGGGCGCACCTGCGGGAATGCGGCCGGATCCTGCTGGCGGTCGGCTGTACCAATCCCGGTGTCGTGCCCTGGCGTTCGCATCTGGCCATGGCTCAGGCGTCCGTGGACCCGGACGCCGCCGCCCGCCTGCTGGCCGACGACCTGGCGGCGGCCCGGGCCTGGAGCGCGCCGAGCACGGTCGGCTCGGTGCACCTCTGGACCGGTCTCACCCTGACGGGTCCGAGGTCGCTCAGGCATCTGCGTACCGCGGTACGGGTGCTCGCCCCTTCGGCGGCACGCGCACGGTACGTGCAGGCGGTGGCGGAGCTGGCCGCGGCCCTGCTCGACGGCGGTCGGTCCGCGGACGGCCGACGCCTGCTGGACGACGCCTTGGCGGCGAGCCGCGCCGACGGCCGGCCCGTCCCGCGTGCCGAGGAGGTCGCCGCCCATTTCGCCGCACTGCCCCGGACGAGCCGGGCGCGGCTGAGCGCGGCTCAGCTGCGGGTCGCGCTGCTGGCCGCCGAGGGCCGGTCGAACAAGGCGATCTCCGAGGCGCTCTCGGTCAGCCTGCGCATGGTCGAACTCCATCTGACCAACAGCTACCGGGCGCTGGGCATCAGCGGCCGCACCGACCTTGCTGCGATACTCGGTCACGCCGGCCCCGGGGACCCCTGAAGTCCCGGGAATCACACCCGTACCGCCTGGCCCGCCGCCCGAACACCGGGCCGATGCGGGTGTCGGGCGCCCGGGTGCGCGACGGCCGGCCAGTGTTCGGGCACCGACGCGCGGCATCCGCACCCCGCCACCGGACCAGCGCGCAGAACAGGCGCCCTACGTATGGAGCGCGGGGAAGTCGGCCTCGTCCGTCCCGATCAGGCCTTCGCGCAGGGCGACCGCGACGGCCTGGGTGCGGTTCGGGCAGTTCAGCTTGGACAGCACGATCGCCACGATGCGCTTGGCGGCGTGCTCGGACAGCGACAGGGCTCGTCCGATCTGCTTGTTGCTCAGCCCGTCGACGAGCAGCTCCAGCACCTGTCTCTCGCGCTCGGTGAGCACTCCGATCGGCGATCCGGCAGGCGGTGCGGTGTCCTGGCCGCGAGAGAGCGACGGCACCCGCGCGAGCGACTCCGGCACGAGTCGCTCACCGCGGGAGAGCCTGCGCAGCGCATCACCCAGGCCCTCGGTGGTCAGCGCGTTCTGGTCCAGGACGGCGTCGCAGGGCACGCCCCCGCCGGACGCCGCCCGCTTCACCTCGGCGCCGGGCAGCATCAGCGCGACCCGGATCCCGTTCTTCCGGGCGACCGCCGCCAGTTCTGCCGACCACGCGTTCTCCCCGAGCCCGGAGCCGTTCGCACACCACAGCACCAGCACGTCGCACGAAAGGATGAGCAACTGGATGGCGTCCTCCGGTGCCGCCGCCGTGAAGTCCTCGGGCTCGAAGACGGCGTACTGCTCCACGTGCGCGACGTCCGCCAGCATGCGGGCGAGCCCGCCGCGAGCCACCTCACCCCGCGCAACAACAGCGACTCTGACCGATCCCCACTCATTCATGTACTGCTCCCCCGTCCGTCCGTCCACCCGACCGACTGCCGGTGCGATTCGGCCAACCTGCAGCCGTCTCGCACGCATCGTCGATTATCACTCGGGAGAGGACCCTGTCCACGGCCTTTTACCTGACGATCGCCGGGCGCCCACGTCTTCCGTGACGCGCGTAGAACCAACCGAAGGGCGGCGCCACGGCCAGGGGCCGGGGTGCCGACGCTGCCCTACTCGGTGCGGGACGCGACCGCCCGACGCGCGGCCACCGCCTCGACGTAGTCCGCGGCGATCGCCGGACCGTCGGTGGAGCGCAGGGTCTCGCTCAGCGAACGGACCTGCGCGCGCGTGTGACCGTCGGCGGCGACGCGGTCCACCGCCTCGCGCAGCCGCTCGCCGGTGGCCTCGGCCGGCGGCAGATGCACGCCGAGGCCGAGCTCCTGGAGCCGGGCCGCGACGAGTCGTTGCTCGGGCATGTGCGGCACGGCGACCACCGGCGTACCGAAGTACATGGCCTCCATCACGCTGTTCATGCCCGCGTGCGACACGAACGCGTCCGCCCGCTCCAGCACGGCCAGTTGGGGGACCCAGCGGTGCAGCTGGACATTGTCCGGCACGATGGGCAAGCCGTCGCCGTCCGCCCAGGCCCCCGCGGAGACGACCACATGCCATTCGGTGTCCGCGAATGCCTCGACGCACGCGCGCACGAACTGCCGCTGGTGGTCGAAGCTGAAGCTGCCCATCGACACCAGCAGCAGCGGACGTCCGTCGCCCGGCGGATGCCAGGGGGCCTCCTCGGCCCGGTTGCCGATGCACGCTCCGACGAAGGCGAACCGGTCGTCGAAGGTCTCCTCGGCGGGCTGGAACCGCCGGGGCAGGAACACCAGGTTGGCGTCGTCGGCGGGCGCGTTGAACTCCTCCAGCGTCACGTCCTCCAGGCCGTGATCGCGCAGCAGTTGACCCTGCTTGACGAAGAAGTCGACGAGGGCGGGATGCTCCCGGTCGATCTCGTCCGCGTACAGTGCGCCGATCTGCTGGGTGAGCGAGTAGTGCTCGTTGGAGGCGAAGGTCGCGAACAACTCGATCGCGGGCCGCTCCCACTTGCGGGCCAGCACCCGGCCGGCGGCGAAGGTGCTGACGTCGTACAGCAGGACGTCCGGTATGTCGTCACCGAACCCGGCCTCGTAGACCGGAACGGTGGCGATGGCCTCGTCGATCGAGCGGACCGGCTCGTGCACCATGTACTCGGCGTCCACCCGCTCCGGCAGCTTGCGTGAGGCGAGCCACGACTCGTACTCCAGCACCTCGGCGCCGGCCCCGGCGGCCAGGGGAGCGAAACGTGCGTTGGTCGCGAAGGTGACCCGGTGGCCGCGGCGCACGAGCTCCGCGACGACGGGCAGCGTCGTGTTGATGTGACCGAACGCGGGAAATGGCATGAACGCCACGTGATACGCCGACATGAACGGCAGCATGCCAGCGGCGGCACCGGGCGGCTCCTCCCGTCGGCCGAACACTGGGGAATTCACCAGGCCGTTCCTGCGGTCCGCCGCGCAGTTCGGGAGAACACCTGGTCTCTGCCTGTTGTTGTGGATCCGCTCGCGGGCCCCGTGCTGCCGTGGGGCCGACAACCCGGTCCCGACGGAGAGCGAGACGCCGTGAGCAACCCAGTAGGTCGCGCCGACACGTGGGAGCCCCGCCCCCAGCGCAACTCCGGCCTGGCCGTCTTCTCACGGGGATGGCCCGACCAGGCCCCCGACACGATCTGCGGCTGGGGCTCCAGCGAGCCGCACACCCAGCTCGTCCGCAAGGGGCTCTCGACGATACTCGAAGCGCACCGTGTGACGACGCTGAACGACGCCGGCTGCGGCGATCTGGCGTGGATGAGCACGCTGGATCTCGGCGGGGTCGACTACATCGGCTACGACGTCCACGAGCGCGCCACCTGGCCCGAGTTGCGGCGGCGCGGCTATCGGCTGGAGGTCGTCGACATCACGGCCGACGAGCTGCGCCCGGCCGATCTGCTGATCTGCCGTGATGTATTCATCCATCTGCCGAACGACATGATCCTTCCCGCGCTGGAGCGGTTCCGCCGCTCGGCCCGGCTGCTCCTCACCACCAGCTACACCAGCGATCCCACCCTGGAGCGGGGCGAGTTCTCCAACTTCGAGCGGATGGACGGACCAAGCCTCAGACACGCGAAGCTCGACCTTGCGCTGCCGCCCTTCGGTCTCGGGCAGCCGCTGGAGCGCATCCCCGAGAACTCACCCAACAAATACCTCGGGCTCTGGGACCTGACCTGCTGACCAACCGACTCCAGGAGCGTCATGGCAAGCCCTCCGACCCTCGCCCACTCGTCGTGCCCCAATGACACCTTCGTCTTCCACGCGTGGTCGACGGGGCTGCTGCCCGGGAGGCCCGCGCCCGCGGTCACGATCGCCGACATCGACGTCACCAACTCCCTCGCCGCGCAGGGCAAGTTGGACGTACTGAAGATCTCGTACGCGGCGCTGCCGTACGTCCTGGACCGCTATGCGCTGCTGCCCTGCGGCGGCGCGCTCGGCCACGGCTGCGGCCCCCTGCTGCTCACCCGCACCCCGTGCGAGCCTGCCGCCCTGGAGGGCCGCGTGGTCGCGATTCCGACCGAGCGCTCCACGGCGTACCTGCTGTTCCGGCTTTGGGCACGGGAGGCGCTGGGGGGCGGTGAGGTGCGCACCGTCACGATGCCGTTCCACCGGATCATGCCTGCGGTCCGGGACGGCGAGGTGGACGCGGGCCTGGTGATCCACGAGGCCCGGTTCACCTTCCACGAGTACGGCCTGCATCGCCTCGTCGACCTCGGAGAGGCCTGGGAGGCTCAGACCGGGCTGCCCATCCCGCTCGGCGCCATCGTCGCCCGGCGCGACCTGGGTGCCGCGCGGCTCTCGGGGATCACCGAGGCGATCCGGGGTTCCGTCCGGCACGCGTGGGCCGACCCCGAAGCGTCACGGGACCATGTGCGGGCGCATGCACAGGAGATGGCCCCCGAGGTGCAGAAGCGGCACATCGAGTTGTACGTCAACGAGTACACCGAAGACCTGGGCCCGCACGGCTACGTGGCGGTCCGCGCATTGCTGGACCGGGCCGCGCGGGCCGGGGCCGTCCCGTCGATCCCGCCCGAGGCCCTGGACCCGGTGGGCGCCGCCGGGTGAGGCCGGGTGCGGCCCCGGGAGATCACCGGGGCCGCACTCGGGGCCGCTGTTCCGCATCGGCCCCGGCCCCGGCCATGATCGCCTCCAGCCGGTCGGCAACCGCGGCGGCCCCCGGGGCGGTACGGACACTCCTGCTCAACTCCTCCACCCGGCACCGGATTTCGGCGTCGGCGGCGATCGCCTCGACGGCGGAGCGCAGGGTGTGGGCATCGAGGTCGCCGGGGCTGACCGACCGACCCACGCCGAGGTCGACGACCTGCTGGGCGATGGCGCCCTGGTCCGGCTGCTGCGGCACGACGACTACCGGTACGCCCTGGTGGAACGCTTCCATCAGGCTTCCGGTGCCGCCCTGGCAGACGAACGCGGTGGCGTGTTCGAGCACCGCCAGGTGCGGCAGCCAGGCGTGGGCCTCGACATTGGGCGGAAGCGTCCCGAGGTCCGACGGATCGACCCCGTTGCCGAGCGTCATCACGACGTGCCACGGGGTTCCGGCGAAGGACTCGGCGCAGGAGCGGAAGAAGTCCGGGCGGCGGTTGACCGAAGTGCCGAGCGAAACCAGGAGCACCGGTGGTGCGCCCGGCGGTGGCGACCACGGTCCCGTGAAGTCCGCCGCGCGCAGGCACGGTCCCGCGAAGAGGTAGTCGTCGCCGAAGGTCTCCCCCCTCATCTGGAACTCCCGGACGACGAACGAGATGTTGACCGCCGCGTCGTCGCCGCTCGCCAGCCCGCCGGCGAACTGGTCGGCCACCCCGGCCGCCTCGACGCGGGCGGTCAGCTGCCCGGCCAGGTCGCGCAGCCGGGGGTCGTCCGGGTCGGCCGGCGCGTGCGCGGGGTCCGCCTCGGTGCCGTTCTGCGGCACGTGCTCGTTGGTGCCGAACCCGGCGTACGTGCGCACGGTCGGCACGTGGTGTCTCCTGCTCACTGCGGCCGCCGTGTCGGAGGCAAGCGCGTCGTGCACGACCAGCTGGGGCGGGTCGGCGGCCGCGGCCCCCAGGGCGGCCTCGAGAGGCGCGAAGCTCTCCCTGAGGAAGGCCAGCAGCATCGTCGTCGCGGTCTCGGTTGCGGCGATCGACTCCGGGAACACCGAGGCGTACGGCACCACACGTGCGCCGGTGCCCGCGACATGGCCGGCGAGTCGGTCGGCCACCACATAGGTGACCCGGTGGCCGCGCCGCAGCAGTTCCTCGACCATTCCGAGGGTCGCCTTGATGTGCCCGTACGCGGGAAAGCCCAGCCACAGCACGTGCTGTCCGGGTCGCTCGCCGACGGGGCCGGCGTCCGTGAGGGTGACCGGGGGTCTACGCAGGGACATGGGCACTCCTCGATCCGGGCCCTGCGGCCCGGCTCCGGGCGGTGCCCTCGGGACCGCCGGCCAGCGTCATGATCGATTCCAGCAGCGAGGCCTGGCGGACCGCGGCGACGGAGTACGACTCGTGGGCCATCGGATCGGCGCAGGCCTCGGCGAAGGCGGTCACCGCGCCGAGGAACTGGTCGGCGGCCGGCAGCACCCGCTCCTCGCGGCGGTCCGCCCGGTGCAGCCGCAGCACGGGCCGTGTCCTGGGTGGCGGGGTGAAGGCCCAGTCCACCTCGATACGGCCCTCGCTCCCCCAGATCGCGTAGGTGTTGCGGTAGGCGTGGTCCAGGCCGAAGTCGCACTGGGCGGTGACGCCCGCGCCGTCGGCGAGCAGCACCGAGCCCGCCGTGTCCACGCCGCCGTCCTCCTCGAACCGCAGCCGGGCGCCGAGGACTTCGATGTCAGCGCCGAGGAAGAGCTGGGCGGCGCGGACGGGGTAGCAGCCGGTCTCGCGCAAGGCTCCGCCCGCCAGTTCACGGCTGTAGCGGATGAGCCCTGGATCGGCCCGCGGGATGCCGAAGGAGCCGCTGAACACCCTGGGCGTCCCGATGACGCCGTCGGCGACCAATTCGCGGACCCGCTCGTGCTGGGTGTGCTGGAGGAAGGCGAAGTTCTCCATGAACGCCAGTCCCCGCTCACGCGCCGTTCGGGCCAGGTCAGTGGCCGCGGCGGCGCTCACCGTGAGCGACTTCTCCACCAGGACGTGCTTGCCGGCCCGCAGGGCCGCGTCTGCCCACTTCTCGTGCAGGGCGTTCGGCACCGGGATGTAGACGGCCCGAACGTCCGCACGCTCCAGGAGCCGCTCGTAGCCGGTCACGGCCTCGCAGCCGAACCGGTCCGCGAACGCCCGCGCCTTGTCGGAAGTACGGCTGGCCACGGCCACCAGGCGCACCAGCGGACAGCGGCGCAGGGCCGGCACGGTGCGGCGCCAGGCGATGTCGGCCGCACCCAGGACGCCGATGCCGATCGGTTCGGCGTCAGCCACGGCGGCCCCCGTGTTCCGTTGTCGGGGTGCGGGTCGTCGGAGAGCTGCGTGACGTGCGTGCGATGTGCGGCATCGGCTGCATGGGGTCCCCCACCACTGAAGTCCAGGGGCCGGCCACTGCAGACCGGCCTCAGCGGATCCCATATGTCTCACATCGATTCCGGCCACGGCCGAAGGGCACCCGGAGTCTGCGATTTTCCCCAGACTGCGCCCGGAGAGCGTCACGACCTCTCTGGTCGTCACCGCGATGGGGCAGGATCGCGGCGTTACCCGTGCCCGGCCCGCAGAGCGGCCGCGCCGTCGACGACACACCATCGACAGGGGTGTTCCATGCGCGTGCTGTTCTCCGTGTCCTCCTGGCCGACGCACTACGCCTCGATGGTGCCGCTGGGCTGGGCGCTGCGGGCGAGCGGACACGAGGTGCGGGTGTTGTGCGCGCCCTCGCAGACGGACTCGGTGACCCGGGCGGGCCTGCAGCCGGTGCCGGTTCTGGACGGCATGGACGTCGCCGTGCACAACCGGATGTCGTACGTGCGGGAGGCGCTGAGCGGGAACTGGCCGTATCCGTGGCTGCCGCTGCACCCGGTCACCGGCGCGGTGATGTCCGCGCTCGGCGACTTCGACTTCGCGGACTACCGGCGCACGACCGAGCCGGAGTACGCGCGCCGCGCCGCGCAGGGGCACGACCGGGCGGTGTGGTTCGCCCGCCGCTGGCGGCCGGACCTCGTCGTGCACGACCCGGTGAGCACGGAAGGGCCGCTCGCCGCCCGCGACCTCGGGGTGCCGGCCGTGCTCGCCCTGTGGGGCCCGGTCGGCACGCACGAGGCCGACGGCCCGGACATCCTGGCCGAGGAGGTGAGCGGGTCCTTCGAGCGGTACGGTCACGGTCCGTTCGGGGCCGACTCGATCGAGTACGTCATCGACCCCTGCCCCGGCGCGCTGGAGCCGCCGGTGAAGGCTTCCCGGCTTCCGGTGCGGTTCGTCCCGTACAACGGGGGCGGCATCGCGCCGGACTGGCTCGACGAGCCGGCACGCGGCGCGCGGATCGCGGTGACCTGGTCGACGGCGCTCACCTCGATGTCGGGCGCCGACTCGTACCTGCTGCCCCGCATCGTCGCGGCACTGGCCGGTCTGGACGCCGAGGTGGTGCTCACCGGGACCCCGGACGACGTGGCCGCGCTCGGGGAGGTGCCCCCGTCGGTGCGGGTGCTGGAGAACTGCCCGCTGAGCGCGCTGCTCGCGCACAGTGATCTCGTCCTGCACCACGGCGGGGCGGGCAGCACCATGACCGCGCTCGCCGCGGGGGTGCCCCAGCTGGCCGTCACCTTCGCCTCCGAGCAGGCCCGGGTCGCCGAGCGGATGAGCGAGGCGGGCGCCGGACGGCAGCTGCCCGGGCACCTCGCCACGCGGGAGGCGATCCGGTCGGCGGTCGAGGAGCTGCTGGACCGGCCCGGCCACCTGCGGGCCGCCTGGCGGTTGCGCGAGGACAACCTGCGGCGGCCCACCCCGGTACGGCTGGTGGAGCGGCTGGTGCGGCTGACCCGGGGCTGACCCGGGCCCGCCGCCGGCGGCTCAGCTGTGCTTCTCGACGAACTCCCGGACGGACGCGATCATGTAGTCGGTCATCTCGCTGGTGATGCCCGGATACACGCCGAGCCAGAACGTCCGCTCCGTGATGATGTCGCTGTTGGCCAGCTCGCCGCTGACCCGGTGGTCCACGCCGCGGTACGCGGGGTGCCTGAGGAGGTTGCCGGCGAACAGCAGCCGGGTGCCGATGCGGCGCTCGGTGAGGAAGTCCACCAGTTCGGGGCGGCTGAAGGGGGCGTCCTCGGTCAGCGTGATGACGAAGCCGAACCAGCTCGGGTCACTGCCAGGCGTGGCCTCGGGCAGCAACAGGCCGGGGACCCCGTCAAGCCCCTCCCGCAGCCGCCGCCAGTTGCGCTTGCGGGCGTCGACGAAGTCGGAGAGCTTGGCGAGCTGGCTCAGGCCGAGCGCCGCCTGGATGTCCGTCGCCTTCAGGTTGTAACCGACGTGCGAAAAAATGTACTTGTGGTCGTAGCCGTGCGGCAGATCACCCATCTGGTAGTTGAAGCGCTTGAGGCACTTGTTGTCCTCGCCGGGCTCGCACCAGCAGTCGCGTCCCCAGTCCCGCATCGACTCGGTGATCCGCGCCAGCTCCAGGGTGTTGGACAGTACGCAGCCGCCCTCGCCCATGGTGAGGTGGTGGGCCGGATAGAAGCTCACCGTCGAGTAGTCGCCGAACGTGCCGGTGTTGCGCCCCTGGTAGGTGGACAGGACCGCATCGCAGTTGTCCTCGACGAGGAACAGGTCGCGGTCCTTCGCCAACTCGGCGACCTCGGCGGCCTGGAACGGGTTGCCGAGGGTGTGGGCCATCATGATGGCCTTGGTGCGCGGACCGATCGCCGCCTCGATCCGCTCGATCGTCGTGTTGTACGTACAGAGGTCCACGTCGACGAAGACCGGCACCAGTCCGCACTGGATGATCGGGTTGACGGTGGTCGGGAAGCCCGCCGCCACGGTGATGACCTCGTCGCCGGGGCGCAGCCGGCGGTCCTCCAGTTCCGGCACGGTGAGTGAAGAGAGCGCCAGCAGGTTGGCGGACGATCCCGAGTTGGTCAGATGCGCCTTGCGGACACCGATCGTCTTCGCGAACAGCCGCTCGAAGCGCAGCGCGGCGGCGCCGGAGGCGATGCGCAACCGCAGAGCCTGCTCCACCAGCGCGGCGCGGTCGTCCTCGTCGAGGACCGCGCCTGAGGGCAGGATCGGCGTGATGCCGGGCACGAAGTCCTGCCCGGAGGCCTCCCGGTCCCGGTGGAGTTTCCGCGTCTGCTCGATGATGGACTGCACGTCCGTATCAGCCATGAATGCTCTCTCCGTCCACTGCGAAAGTCGAGGGTGATGCCGTGGTGCCGTGCCCGACGCTGTCCCACAGGGCTTGGAGCGCGTCCGGGAGAGTGCGGGCCGGAACCCAGCCGAGTTCCCGGCGTGCCAGGCCGATGTCCAGGGGCTGTTCACCGATCCCGGCGTCGCGGCGCACGGCGGGTGCGGGGCTGCGTACGACCGTGGCGGCGGCCGCGTTCGATCCGGCGATCCGGATCAGCGCGTCCACCGCGTCGGTGAGGCGGACGCCGACACCCGAGCCGATGTTGACCACGGGCGGGACCCGGTAGGCACGCACTGCGCTCAGCACGGCCCTGGCCACGTCCCTGACGTCGACGACGTCCCGCACACCGCTGATCAGCGGCAGCCGCAACTCGCTGGGCCGCTCGGCGAGTTGGTGGGCGATGCCGCCGAGCAAGCTGTGCCGGGAGGCGAACGGCCCGACCGCGACGGCGATCCGCAGCACGACGGCGTCGACTCGTCCCGAGGCGACGGCCGCGGTAACGATCCGCGTGCCGGCGAGTTTGGTCTGCGCGTACCGGCTGGCCGGGCGGCCCGGCAGCGTCTCGGCCAGTCGCGGCTGCCCGGGATGGGCGCCGTACTCGTACGCCGAACCGATGTGCACCAGACGGACGGGTTCCGGCAGCGCGGACACGGCGCCGACCAGCCGCTCGACGAGGGTCACGTTGCCGTCGGCGAGTTCATCGTCGGTGACGTTCCACAGGGCGCCCGCCGCGTTCACCACCGTGCCGGGCCGCAGGGCGGCGAGTTCGGCGGCGAGGGAGCCGGGGTCGGTGCGGACAACGTCGAGGGGTACGGCCCGGCATCCGGCCGGCAGGTCGCGGCTCTGTGTTCGGCGCACCACGGCGACCACGGGCCAGCCGGCGGTGCGCAGCGCGGCGCACACGGCGCGGCCGACGAAGCCGCCGGCGCCGAGCACCACGGCGGCCGGCCGGACTGCGGAACCAACTGGGTCCATGGGCGAAGCTCCTGGGTCATCTGGCCGAGCGGGGCGAAAGCCCGTCCGGGCGGTCACCTGTGCCGCCACTATTCACGCGAGCCGGAGACGCGCGCACCCGCGGACGGGCCCTGGGCCAGAACTCTGGGTGTTTCCCCCGATCCTCGGCGCCGTCGCCCGGTGGACTGGTGACCATGTCGCCAAGGGCGCGATCCTCGAGGCGCCGGCGGAGTTCGACGCAGAGGTGGTCGCGGCACTGCTGCACGCGCGGGTACGCGAGCGCGCTGGTGTACGGAGTCCCGCAGCTCGCCGTCACCACGCCGGTGGCCGACCAGCTCCACCGCGGGGCAGGCCGGGAGTGGCGATGCCGGGCCCTACGAGCCGATGATGCCCGCGTCGTGGGCGAGGAGGCCGGCCTGGGTACGGTTGACGCAGCCCAGTTTGTCCAGCATCCGCGACACATAGCCCTTGATCGTGGCCTCGGAGAGGAACAGCCGGGCCGCGATCTGCGCGTTCGACAGGCCCACGCCGAGGCCGGCCAGGACCTGGACCTCCCGCTCGGTCAGCGAGGCGACCAGCTCGCGTGCGCGGTCGCGGGCCGAAAGACTGTCCGTCGACGCGGCGATGAGCCGACGGGCGGCTGACGGCGAGAGGACGGTGTGCCCCTGGGCAGCCGTCCGTACGAGTCCGATCAGCTCCTCCGGCGGGGTCGACTTGACCAGGAAGCCGGTCGCGCCGGCCCGCAGGGCACGCAGCACGTACTGGTCGGCGTCGAAGGTCGTCAGCACCACGATGTTCGGCGGCTGTGCAAGCTCGTTGATGCGTTCGATCGCGGTCAGCCCGTCCATGCCCGGCATGCGCAGGTCCATCAGCACGACATCCGGGCGGTTGCGCCGGACGGCCTCGATGCCGTCCGCGCCGTCGTGGGCCACGTCGACGACCTCCAGGTCCTGGGCCGAGTCGAGAATGGTGCGCAGGAACACGCACACCATGGGCTCGTCGTCCACCACCACTACTCGGGCCACGCTCACACCGCCGATTCCGCGGTCGGGACGTACGCGGGCAGCGTCGCCTCGACACTGAACCCGCCGTCGGAACAGGGTCCGGCACGCAGGGTGCCGTGCACGAGCTCGATGCGCCGGCGCAGATGCGCGATACCCATGCCGGAACCAGTGCCCGCGAGGGCGCTGCTCGCTCTGCCGGTCGGGGCACTGTTGTGGACCGTGATCCGCACCTGAGCCTCGTCGTACTCCACCCGCACGGTCACCCGGGCGCCGGGCGCGTGCTTGCGGACGTTGGTCAGCGCCTCGCGCAGGACGCGGTAGGCGGTGCGCCCGACCACCGGTGAGGCGAGGGCCGGGTCGCCGTCCTCGATCAGCTCGGTCGGTGTGCCCACCGCCATCGACTCGGCGACCAGGTCGGCGAAGCCCCCCACCGAGGGCGTCTGGTCACCCTCGGGCGTGGTGCGCAGGATACCGACCAGGTCCCGCAGTTCCTCAAGGACTTGGCAGCCCGCGGCGCGCAGTTCCTCCGCCGCCTGCCGGGTCCCGTCGTCCTGCGTCGTCACCCGCAGGGCTCCGGCCTGCAGCACCATCAGGCTCACCCGGTGCGTGACGATGTCGTGCATCTCCCCGGCGAGCCGCGCGCGTTCTTCGGCGCGGGCCTGTTCGGCGAGCAGGTGGCGCTCCCGCTCGGCTCGCTCGACCCGTTCGACGAGGGCGAAGACGATGCGCCGGCGGGCGTCGAAGTACAGTGCCAGCAGCGGCCCGACCGCGGTGCGCAGCAGCCCGATCGTCATGACGGTGACCGACGGCTCCCAGGGCCGCATGATGACGAGGGTGAAGGCGGCGAGCACGAGGAACGCCGTGCGGCGGTTCTGTTGGTAGAAGAACGGGCCGTAGGCGGCCACCAGGGTCGCGTACGGGGCCCACACGTTGGTGTCATGGGCGGGCGTCAGCACGCCGGCCGGTGAGATCAGCAGCGTCAGGGCGACCGTGAACGCGCCGAACACGCCGACGACGGTGAGCGGGGCGACGCGGCGGAAGGCCAGCGAGGCGCAGGCGAGCGCCTGCACACCCAGCATGACCCAGGCGAGGGTGTCCGGACGGTCCGGCCACCAGCTGGCGCCGATCAGCGTGGTGCCGGTGTCGAGCAGCGCGAAGCCGGCCGCGATCGCCACGTCCACGGCCACCCAGTGCCGGCGGTGCCACGGTCCGTCAGTCATGACGCTTACCGTAGGCCATCCGCGCTACCACCCCGCCCGCGTTGTGATCATCCGGTACCTCCGCCTCGTGCGGACCCTACGAAAGTCGCATGCGGCCCGCGACGACCAGCCGTTCGTCGCTCCGGGAACCGACCGCTCGCCCTGCCGCGCGACGGGCCGGCTGCCGTGGAATGAGGGCATGGATGCAACAGGCAACCCCACCACGACGACTCCCCGGCTCGGTCGCTACACGATCGACACAAAGAGCTCGTCCATCTCGTTCAAGGGCAGACACCTCTTCGGCCTCAGGCCCGTGCACGGAACGTTCGCGATCCGGGGCGGCACGGTCGACGTGGCCGAGCCGCTGTCGGAGTCGCGTCTGCGCGTGGAGATCGACGCAGCGAGCTTCAGCACCGGCAACGACCAGCGGGACGGCGACGTACGGTCGGCGAAGTTCCTGGACACCGACCGGAACCCGCTGATCACGTTCGTCTCCGAGCGGGTGGACACCACGTCCGTCTCCGGCACGCTCACCGCGTGCGGGGTCTCCCGGTCCGCGAGCCTGTCCATCGTGCACGCGCAGGTGACCGCCAACGGGTTCACCGTCCGGGCCACCACCCGCGTCGACCGTACCGAGTTCGGTGTGACCGCGGCCCGCGGGATGGCCGGGCGCCATCTCGACCTGACGTTGGAGGTCACGTGCGTCCACGCCTGACGTCGCCGTACGCGCACCGGACGGCGGGTGACCGCCATGTCTAGCGCGGTCGTCGTCGAAGACCTGCACAAGACCTACGGCGCGGTGCGGGCCGTGGGCGGGGTGAGCTTCACCGTCGAGCACGGGGAGATCTTCGCGCTGCTCGGTCGCAACGGCGCCGGCAAGACCACCACCATGGAGATCCTCGAAGGGTTCCGCACCCGGGACGGCGGGCACGTCGACGTCCTCGGCCTCGACCCGGGCGACAGGTCCACGGCACGTACCCTGCGCGAGCGGATCGGGCTCGTGCTGCAGGACATCGCGGTCGAGCCCTACCTCACCGTCCGCGAGACCATCGCCCGCAACGCGGGCTACTACCCGGCGCCGCGCGACGTCGACGAGGTGATCGACCTGGTCGACCTCGCGGGGCAGGAGAAGAAGAAGGTCCGCACGCTCTCCGGCGGCCAGAAGCGGCGCCTGGACCTGGCGCTGGGGATGATCGGGAACCCGAGCCTGCTGTTCCTTGACGAGCCGACCACCGGATTCGATCCGAACGCGCGCCGCGGCGCCTGGCAGTTGGTGCGGACCCTGCGCGACGCGGGCACCACCATCCTGCTCACCACGCACTACATGGAGGAGGCTCAGGAGCTGGCCGACCGGGTGGCCGTGATCTCCGCCGGACAGATCGTCGCCGAGGGCACCCCCACGACCCTCGGGGGGCGTAACACCGCGCGGGCTCGGATCCGCTTCGCGCTGCCGCCCGGCAGCACGGTCACCGACTTGCCGGTGGCCGCCGAGCCGGACGAGGACGGCCTGGTCACCGTGGAGTCCGCGGAGCCGACCGGCACCCTGCACCAGCTCACCGACTGGGCGCTCAGGCGCGGCACCGTACTCGCCGGGCTGACGGTCGACCGGCCGAGCCTGGAGGACGTCTATCTGCGCCTGACCGCCCAGGACCAGAGTGCGCCCGAACTCATGCTGGAAAGGAGCGCATCGTGAGCATCGCCGTTCCCCGCGCTGCGGGCCGGCAGGTCCAGCGCCGCGGACTCGCCCTGCTGTGGCATCAGATCCGCTACGAGCAGCTGACGTTCTGGCGCAATCCGCAGAGCGCGTTCTTCACGTTCGTCTTCCCGGTCGTCGTCATCGCGATCTTCGGCGGGCTGTTCGGCGGCATCGGCAAGAGCGAGTTCTACTACGGCCGGTCCGCGCTGCAGTACTACGTTTCGACGATCGCCGCGGTGTCCGTCCTGGGCTCCTGCTACAGCCAGTTGGCGATCGTGCTCGCGGCGCGGCGCCAGAACGGGATGCTGAAACGCGTGCGGGCGACACCGCTGCCCGCGTCCGCGTACTTCGTGGGTCTCCTGGCGCACTGCGTCGTCGTGAGCGTCGTCGACGTCCTGCTGATCACCGTGGTCGGCCGGCTCTACGGCGTCTCGCTGCCCGCCTCCTCGCAGCTGCTCGCGCTGGCCCTGACGCTGGTGCTCGGCGCCGCCGCCTTCTGCGCCCTCGGGGTCGCGGTGGCGTCGCTGATCCGCAACGCGGAGGCCGCGCCGTCGGTCGTGCAGTTCGTCCTGTTCCCGCTGGTGTTCATCTCGGGCACGTACATGCCGATCCACTCCGGTCTGCTGAACGGCGTTGCCGGCGCACTGCCGGTGAAGCCGTTCAACGACGCCCTGCTCCGCGCGTTCACCACGGACCACACCGGCCTCCCCTGGCGGGACCTCGGGGTCCTGCTCCTGTGGGGCGTGGTCGGTGCGGTGGTGGCGGTGCGGCGGTTCCGTTGGGATCCGCGCGCGGAGTGAACCGGTCTCCTTCGGGAGACCCGCCGGTTGATCCGGCCTCATGACCGGCCGTCCCCCGCGGCCGAAGAGCCGTGACCCTGCTACTTCCCCCGGGCAAGGTCACGGCTTCTTTCGTCTGACCGGACCTCGCGCTTGCGCCAGTCGTAAGAGCGAAAGGCGAGGTCGAGCGCCGACAGCCCTCAGGGGAGGGCCGATATGTCCTCCAGCAGGCCATTCAGCAGCTTGGTCATCTCGGTGCGGGTGCGGGCGGCGCCATAGACGTGGAAGTCGGGGCGGACCAGCGCGGCCGGTGCCCGCACAGCCTCTTTCAGCCAGGTGGTGTAGGTGCCGTCGATATCGACATCGGGAGTCAGGTGGACGATCGAGCCGCCCAGCCTGCCCAGCCGCTCGGCCAGGGCCGGCTCCACCAGGGTCCGCGGGTCTTCCAGACTGAGCAGGACGAGGTCGCCACCGCACAGCTCACCGGCGTCCGCACGACTGGTGCGTGCCTGGGGAACGATCCGGCTGTCCCGTCCGGAGAACAGGCTGTCAGCGGCGTGCTGGAACAGCCCGGCCTTCAACGCCTCCTCCCCCGGGCGTGCAAACGCCTCCGGGTCGCGCGAAGGAGGGTCGTCCGATCCGCGTTCGGCCAGCAGGACGCTGTCCCGGTAGCCGGCGACGGTCGGGTCGACTGTGCCGATGAGCTGGCCCAGGTTCACCGACATGTCGACGGTTCGCTGGGCGTCGGGCCGGCGCTCGGCCTCGTAGGTGCCGAGCAGTTCCTCGCCGGCCGAGCCGGCGAGGACCAGGTGCAGCTTCCAGGCCAGGTTCGCCACGTCCCGGATACCGGTGCACATGCCCTGGCCGGCGTGCGGGGGCATCACATGGGCGGCATCGCCTGCGAGGAAGACCCGGCCGGAGTCGCTCGAACGCCAGCGGTCGGCGTTGCGTCCCAGGCAGGTGTAGGCGACGTACCGCTGCAGCGTCGCGTTGTCGGGGTTGACCCCGAAGTGGGTCAGTAGACGCCAGGCGTTTTCCACGGTGTCGAAGTCCTCGAAGGACTGATCGGGCAGCCGCATGAATTCCCAGCGACTGTGGCGCGGTCCGGCCGAGAGATCGACGCGGGGCTGGACCGGGTCGGCGACCTGCACATTCTGCGAAGGGAATTCCTCGGGGTCGTGCGGCATGACATCGCACGCCATCCAGTCGGCGGCATAGTCGGAGGCTGAAACCGAGACGCCCAGATGGTTGCGTACAAAGCTGTTGGCTCCGTCGCAACCGACCAGCCAGCGGGCGGAGAGGACCTGCTCGCCGGCCGCCGCACGGACGGTGAGCCGCGCCGAGTCGTCCTTCTCGGTCAGGCCGACGGCCTCGTAGCCGCGCAGCAAGCGCAGGTTGGACAGCTGCGCGCCGCGCTCGACCAGCGCGGACTCCAAGCCCGGCTGGTAGAAAGAGATCGCCTCCGGCCAGCGGTACCGGTCGTCCTGGTTCAGTTCGAAGTGCATCAGCGTCTGCCCGTCGCCGTTGATCACGACGTAATCCTTGGTCGGCTCACAGACCGGGGCGAGCGCGTCGGCGACGCCTATCGTGCCAAGGATGCGGCCGACGTGACGGTCGAAGGAGACCGCCCGGGGCAGGTTGTAGGGCTCGACGTACTTCTCGACCACGGTCACACGCCAGCCGCGCTGGGCGAGCATGATCGACAGCACCTGTCCCACAGGGCCGTAGCCGACTACAAGAACATCCGCGTCCACTGCGTCTTCATTCACGGCCCGACCGTAGTTCAGTGGGGTGCGTGGCAGGTCCGGCTCCCGCACGGGTCAGGGACAAGAACCAGAATGAGCGGCCGCGGCTTGACTGCTCCGGCCTCGGGCCCAACCCGTGGTGTCCGGAGTGTCAGCTGCGGTCGTACCTGTCCGCCATCGTATGGAAGACCTTCTTGGGTTCCCAGCGGGTTTCGTCGAGCATGCGGACCACACCGTAGGAGGCGATGTCACGCTCCCCGGGCTTGTCGTAGTTGGCGAAGGAGAACCACAGGGCGGTGTCCACTCCCTCTTCCTCGAAGACCGTCAGCAGCTCGGTGAGATAGCGGACCTGCTCATCCTCGTCGGGCAGTGCCCCCGGTGGCGGATCCCAGGCCATGCCCCCGAGGTCACTTGCACCGCGGTAGGCGCAGGTGCCGTATTCGGTGACGGCGACTGGCTTGCCGTGGTGGAAGGACTCGCGCAGATGGGTACGGAAGGTATCGGTGTTGTGGGCGGCACGGTAGGCGTCGATGCTGACGAGGTCGAAGGTGGCCCAGTCGACCGACTCCCAAGGGCCGGACGCATAGGTGACCTGCCCTCCGAAGTGTGCGCGCACGGTGGCGGCGGCTTCGGCGAGGAGGCTGTTGACACGCTCCGATATCCGGCCGAGGTCGGACCACCATGCCGTGTCGTACGCCATGGTGTAGATGCGGCGACCGAAGGTGTCGCCGGGGACGAAGCCGCCGCAGAAGACGCTGATCTCGCACCCCGTCACGAACACCACCTCGGCGCCGGTCCGCCGTACGGCTTCGGCACGCCGAGCGCAGTCCGCAAAGAAGGGCAGTAGCTGCTCAGCCGGGAGGTCGACGGGGAAGGGTGCGAACCAGACCTCGAGGCCGGCCTCCGCGGCGTATCGGGCTGCCACGCTCAGGCGTTCGGGTTCGCGCCCTGAGATACGTACGACGTCGCAGTGCAGTTCGCCGGCGATCACCGCCATTTCGCGCCGGACCGCTTCCGGGCTGAAGACCTTCCGGGTGAGCTGCGCTCCGGGGAGGAACCCGGTGTCGTAGTTGATGCCGCGTGCGCGCACGTCACTGTCCCCTTATGCGAACGAGTCCATGGTCCGGCAGGTCGAAGGCGTGCCGAGGGTCGCCCGCGTCGTGGGGCTTGCTGGAGGTACTTGCTGTCGTGATCGCCGGCCTTCCAGGTCGAGGGCCTCGGGCCCCGGATCTGGAAGGCCGGCGATCACGGCTCATTGGTTCGGACGCGTACGGCCGGTGGGAGTCGCGCTGGAGTCGCTGCCGCCGAACCAGTCGGCCAGCGCGCGACGGAGACCGTCCCGGACCTGGCCGGACGGCTCGTCGTGGGCGGCCGCCCACGCGACGTAGCCGTCGGGTCGGACCAGCAGCGCGGCCGCGGGCGGCTGCGGGCAACTGGCGGCAACCACGTCGACCCGGTCCTTCCAGTCCGTCGCCGCTTCCGCCAGGCACGGTTCCCCGGCGAGGTCGAGCAGGATCGGCCGGGCGGCACGCATGAGCTCGGCGAGCCGTGTCGGGCCGCCGCCGGTTTCCAGGGCGAGGTCCGGGGCGAACCGCCCGGCGAGAGGGTGTGCCGCTGTCGTCTCGTAGCGGACGTCGTCGCCGGCCAGCAAGTCGGCGATGCGCCGGATGTTGTCTGTGGAGTGCAGAAGCTCGCCGAAGAGTTCGCGCAGGGCGGTCACCTCCGGTCCGGGGACCATGAGCGCTGTCTGGGCCTGGGTGTGCATGAAGACGCGCCGCCCGGCCGCGTATCGCTCGGCGTGGTAACTGTCCAGCAGGCCGGGCGGCGCCCAGCCGTGGATCTGTGCGGCCAGTTTCCAGCCGAGGTTGGCGGCGTCCTGGAGGCCCAGATTGAGTCCCGGCCCACCGACGGCGGAGTGGACGTGCGCAGAGTCCCCCGCGAGAAACACCCGGCCGCTGCGGTAGCGCTCCGCCAGCCGGGTGCTGCGGCCGACGAGGCGGCGCAGCATGTGCGGGCCGGGCCCGGACGGCGGGGAGAGGGGCACGTCGGTGCCGAGGACGCGACGCACGCTGTCGCGCATGTCGTCGAGCGCCAAGGGCGCCTCCTCGCCCTCCGGCGGGGCGCCCCATTCGAGGGTCAGCAGGCGGTGGTTGCCGTCCGGCAGGGCCGCGAAGGCGAAGATGCCGTGCGAGGTGCGGGTGAAGGTGAACACCGGGCTGATCCGGCCGTACCCGGGGACGTCGAGCTCGCCGGTGTCCGGGTCCAGCATCGACGCGGGCAGTGTGGCGTACGCGGCCCGGGAGACCAGGTCGCAGCCGGTCTCTCCCGCGAAGGCGATACCGGCCAGCTTGCGGACGGTGCTTTTCCCGCCGTCGCAGCCGACGAGGTGGCGGGCGCGCAACTCGTAGGTGCCGTCGGCGTACTGGACCTGGGCGGTCACCCGGTCTTCGGTTTGCTGAAAGTCTGTCAACTCGTGCCCGCGGCGGATTTCCACGCCGAGCTCGCGGGCGCGTTCCGTCAGCACCTGCTCGATGCGCTGCTGCGTCACTGGCAGGACAGTCATCGGGTTGGTTTCCAGCACGCCCAGGTTCAGCGGGATGGCGCCGAAGAGGTAGCCCGGGACCGGCTGGGGCACGTCGGCGACGCTGCCGAACCGCTCGTACAGGCCACGGTGGTCGAGGAACCGGACCACCTGGCCGACCAGGCCGTTGGCCTTGATCTCCGAGCTGTGGTCGGGCAGCCGCTCGAGGACGACCGGCCGCAGCCCGGTCATGCCCAGCTCACATGCCAGCAACAGCCCGACGGGGCCGCCGCCGACGATGACGACATCGGCGGTCTCTGTCTCCATGGCCATCACGGATCTCCTCGAAAGGGGCGTTCCAGGGGCAAGCACAGGTGCACACGGCGAGTGGTTCACGCGAGGGGATGATGCAGGACTCGGACCCGCGTTCCCGCTGGAACGTCGTTGCGCACCCACACTAGGCACGCCGTCCCGGGGCCTCGTCCGGCAGCGCGGCGCACTAGGGAATTCCCTATTCGGTCCCCGTTGATACTGCCGTCATGACGGTGACGATGAGCACGGAAGTGTCGAGGTCGCTGACCGATGGTTGGCTGGCCCAGGACCTCGACGCGTGGACGCGTCGCGTGCTGCGGCGGCATTTCGACCCCGAACACGGATCCCCTTACTGGCTCAAGCGCCGCACCGAGCTCGACTTCGACCCGCTGGGTCTCACCGGCTACGAGGACCTGGCCGCGTTCGGCCACTTCGATCTCACCGCCCTCCGGGACCTCGACCCGGCCGATCTCGTCCCGACCGCCGTCCCGCGTCCCCTCGGCGGCCGCGTCTGGGAATCCGGTGGCACCACCGGCAGGCCTTCCCGCGTCTTCTACACCCGGGACATGTCTGCGCACTGGGCCGCCTGGCGTCTCCACGGCTGGCGGACGTCCGGGTTCCGCCCTGGCGCCACCTGGATCGACGCCTGTCCCTCCGGGCCGCACATCGTCGGCGAAGAGACCGACTACCTCGCCGACATGTGCGGGTCCACCGTGTACTCCATCGACCTCGACACACGGTGGATCAAGCAACTCATCCGCGGTGGACGGCTGGTCGAGATGGAGGAGTACGTCGATCACGTCGTCGAGCAGATCACCGACATCCTCGACACCTGCTCCGTCGACTACCTGCGCAGTACTCCTGCCACGGTGCACGCCCTCATCAACCGGCGCCCCGATCTGATGGCCGACCTTTCGGGGGTCTATCTCGGCGGTACCCAGTTCACCTCCGACGCCTACCGCAGGTTCTCCGAGGCCATGCCCGGCGGCATCATCGGCACCACCTACGGCAACACCCTCGGCTGCGCCAATGGCATCGCCTCGCCCGACGGGGGCGCCACTCTCCCGTACGTACCGAACTATCCCCACATCACCATGTCCGTGGTCGACAAGGCCGACCCCAGCCGTGTCGTGGACTACGACGAGGTGGGCCGGGTGCGGCTGACCGTGCTGCACGAGGACCTGTTCCTGCCCAACATCCTCGAAAGGGACCAGGCGATCCGCTTCCGGACCTCCGAGCAGTGGCCGTGCGACGGCGTGGCCAATGTGCAGCCGCTCCAGATCAGCTCGGAGACGCCCGAGGGTCTGTACTGAACCCCGCCCGACCCATGGAACAGCGACCAGAGAGGCGGGGGCAGCAGATGCTGCGCACCGAACTCATCAGGCCCCTTCACGAACTGCTGCCGGCCCATGCCGAACGTCTCGGCAGCAAGATCGCGTTCCGTGACGCGCGGCGAGCCGTCAGCTACGCCGAACTCGACCGGCGCACCCGTCGTCTCGCCGGTCATCTTGCCCATCTGCGCCTGGGCCGCGGTGAGACAGCCGCGCTGCTGCTCGGCAACTGCCTGGAGATGGTGGAGAGTTACCTCGCCATCGCGCGGGCCGGCGCCGTGGGCGCGCCGCTCAACCCGCACGCCACCGACGACGAGCTGGAGCACTTGCTCGTCGACAGCGGCGCGGTGGTGCTGATCACCGACCCCACGCACCTGGAGCAGGTGCTGCGGCTGAGCGCCGGGCACCCGCGGCTCCGGGTAGTGGTGACCGGGGACGGGGCGGCGCCCCAGGGCGTCGAGCTGTTCGACGCTCTGGTCGGCAGCGAGCCGCCGGTGCCCGCCCGGGACGACGCAGGTCTGGATGACGTCGCGTGGATGCTGTACACCTCCGGCACCACCGGCAAGCCCAAGGGCGTGCTGTCCACCCACCGTATGTCCCTGTGGGGCGTGGCCGCCTGCTACTCGCCCGTGCTCGGCCTCGACGAGGCGGACCGGGTGCTGTGGCCGCTGCCGCTGTCCCACACCGTGGCGCACAACCTGTGCGTGCTCGGTGTCGTCGCCGTCGGCGCCACCGCGCATATCGTGGACGGCCTGGCCGCTGACGAGGTGGTCGCCGCGCTGAGTGAGGACCGGACGACCTTCTTCTGCGCCGTTCCCACGGTCTACCAGCAGTTGCTCCGAACAGCCGGGGACACCGGCCTGGGCACCCCCGACCTGAGGGTCTGCATGGTCGCCGGCGCCGCCTGCCCGGCCGGGCTGCACGAGGAGTTCGAAGACACCTTCGGTGTACGGCTCCTGGACAGCTACGGCAGCACCGAGACGGGCGGCCCCATAGCAGCCAACGCCCCCACCGGGCCGCGTGTCCCCGGCTCCTGCGGACTGCCCGTCCCCGGCCTCACCCTCCGTCTGCTCGACTCGTCCACCGGTGAGGAGGCGCCCTCCGGCGCCGAGGGAGAGGCCTGGGTCAAGAGCCCGGCCGTGATGCTCGGTTACCACGGCCATCCCGCGGCCAGCGCCGAGGTGCTGCGCGACGGCTGGTACCGCACCGGCGACCTGGCCCGCATCGACGACGACGGCTTCCTGACCATCACCGGACGGGTCAAGGAGCTGATCATCCGCGGCGGGGAGAACATCCACCCCGGCGAGGTCGAGGCGGTCATCGCCCCGCTGCCCGGCGTCGCAGAGGTCGCCGTGGCGGGCAAGCCTCACCCGCTGCTGGGCGAGATCCCGGCCGCGTTCGTGGTTCCCGGCCCCGGGGGCTTCGACGCCGGACAGCTCATCGACGCCTGCCGTGCGCAGCTGTCGTACTACAAGGTGCCCCACGAGGTATGGGAGGTGGACCGACTCCCGCGCACCGCACTCGGCAAAGTCATGCGGCCGGCATTGGCGAACGCACCGGCGCGGCTGGTGCTGTCGCGTGCGGTGGAGAGCGGTGACCCGGAGGAAGGCGATGCCGAGCAGTGGGCGCAACGGCTCAGCGAGGCGCCGGCGGACGGACGCGATGAGGTGCTGCTCGATCTGGTCCGGGGTGAAGTCGGCGCCGTGCTCGGGCAGTCGGCGGCGGTCGCGGCGGATGTCGCCTTCCGGGACCTGGGGTTCGACTCAGGGATGGCCGTGCGGCTGCGTGACCGGTTCGTCAAAGCCACCGGTCTGCGGCTCCCGGCGACGCTCGTCTACGACTACTCGACGCCGGTGGCCGTCGCGGCGCATCTCGGGGCCGAGCTCTCGGGCGGGACGGCCACAACGGCCACGCATGACGCGGGCGCCGCGGGCACGGGCACGGACGACGCGGGCACGGCGGACAGCGCGATCGCCATCGTGGGAATCGCCTGCCGCTTCCCCGGCGGAGTCACCTCGCCGGAGGGGCTGTGGCAGCTGCTGGACGAGGAATCGGACGCCGTGGGTGCCTTCCCCGACGACCGGGGCTGGGACCTGACGCGGCTCTTCGACGAGGACACGGGGCAGGCGGGCACCGGCTACGCCCGCACCGGGGGTTTCCTCGACGGTGCCGACCGCTTCGACGCCGCGTTCTTCGGCATTAGCCCACGCGAGGCTTTGGCCATGGATCCGCAGCAGCGGCTGCTGCTGGAGTGCGCCTGGGAAGCGTGTGAGCGCGCGGGCATCGCTCCGCCCTCCTTGAAGGGCAGCCGCACCGGCGTCTTCATCGGAGCCATGGCCGGCGAATACGGCGCGCGGCTGCTGGGCCGCCCGGCACCCGAGGGCCTGGAGGGCTACCTCGGCAATGGCAGCGCGGGCAGCGTCGCCTCCGGTCGTCTCGCGTACGCCCTCGGCCTTGAGGGTCCCGCGTTGACGGTGGACACGGCCTGCTCGTCGTCGCTGGTGGCGCTGCATCTCGCGGCACGGTCGCTGCGGGAGGGGGAGTGCTCGATGGCCTTGGCCGGCGGGGTGACGGTGATGTCCACCCCCTCGCCGTTCATCGAGTTCGGCCGCCAGCAGGCGCTGTCCCTCAGTGGGCGGTGCAGCCCGTTCTCGGACAAGGCCGACGGGACCACGTTCGGCGAAGGCGCGGGACTGCTGGTGCTGGAACGGCTGTCGGACGCGCGGCGCAACGGCCACCGGGTGTGGGCCGTGGTGAAGGGCTCCGCCGTGAACCAGGACGGCGCCTCCAACGGTCTGACCGCGCCGAGCGGCCCCGCGCAGCAGCGGGTGATCCGGCAGGCCCTGGCAGATGCCCGCCTCTCGGCAGCGGATGTGGACGTGGTGGAGGCGCACGGTACGGGCACCACGCTCGGCGACCCGATCGAGGCGCAGGCGATCATCGCCACGTATGGGCAGGAGCGCACGGAGGACCAGCCCTTGTGGCTGGGCACGGTCAAGTCGAACATCGGGCACGCCCAGGCCGCGGCCGGTGTCGCGGGCGTCATCAAAATGGTGATGTCGATGCGCCATGAGGTGCTGCCGAGAACGCTGCACGTGGACGATGCGTCGCCGCTGGTGGACTGGTCGGCAGGCAACGTCGAGCTGCTGACGGACGCCCGGCCGTGGCCCACGACGGGCCGACGGCCCCGGCGGGCCGGCGTTTCGGCGTTCGGCGCGAGCGGCACCAACGCGCACCTGATCCTGGAACAGGCGCCGCCCGAGGAGCCTGTGGAGAATCCGGCCGGCCAGGGGCCCGAGCCCACCGGGTCAGCGGCCGTGGTGCCGTGGGTGGTGTCGGGACGGAGCGCCACGGCGCTGCGGGACCAGGCGGCGGCGCTCTCGCCGCTGGCCGATGCCGGTGAGGTCGACGCGGTGAACGTGGGATGGTCGCTGGTGACCGGCCGGGCACGGTTCGAGCATCGTGCCGTGGTGATCGGGGACTTCACCGCTGGTCTGAAGGCGCTGGCCGGGGGTGAACGGGCGGATCATGTGGTCGCCGGAGTGGCGGCGGAAACCGTCAGGAGCGGTAGGCCGGTATTCGTCTTTCCCGGGCAGGGCGCGCAGTGGGCGGGAATGGGCGTGGCGCTGGCCGACGCCTCTCCGGTGTTCGCGGCGCGGCTGGCCGAGTGCGAGACGGCGTTGTCGGAGTTCGTGGACTGGTCGCTGACGGATGTTCTGCGCGGTGCCCCCGGTGCGCCGCCGCTGGAGCGGGTCGATGTCGTCCAGCCCGCGTCGTTCGCCGTGATGGTGTCGCTGACCGCGCTGTGGCGCTCCTTTGGGGTGGAGCCGGCCGCGGTGGTGGGCCATTCACAGGGCGAGATCGTCGCCGCCTGCGTGGCCGGAGTGCTGTCGCTGGAGGATGCGGCGCGGGTGGTGTGCCTGCGCAGCAGGGCGATAGCGGAGCTGGCCGGACCCGGGGCCATGGCGTTGGTGACGTTGCAGGTCGAGCGGGTGGAGGAGCTGCTCACGGAGGGCGTGTCGGTGGCCGCGGTCAACGGCCCGTCCCAGGTGGTGGTCTCTGGTGAAGTAGCCGCTGTGGAAGGGCTGTTGGCGGAGTGTGATCAGCGGGGTGTGCGAGCGCGGCGGATCGCGGTCGACTACGCCTCGCACTCCGCGGCGATGGACGTACTCGCCGAGCGGCTGACGGCTGACCTGGCCGGGATCGCGCCCCGGCCGGGCCGGGTGCCGCTGGTGTCCACGGTGACCGGGGAGCCGACCGACCCGCTGACGATGGACGCCGGTTACTGGCTGAGGAATCTGCGGCAGCCGGTGCGGTTCGCCGACGCCGTGAGCACGTTGACCGAACAAGGACATACCGCGTTCGTCGAGGTCTCCTCGCACCCGGTGCTGACGGCCGCCCTCACCGATGTGGCGCAGGACGCGGCGGTGGTGACCGGCTCGCTGCGGCGTGACGACGGCGGGTGGGACCGCTTCCTGACGAGCGTCGGCGAAGCTTGGGTCCGGGGTGTGACCGTGGAGTGGACAGCCGCCTTCGACGGCCTCCGTCCCCGGACCGTGGACCTGCCGACATACCCCTTCCAGCGGCAACGGCACTGGCTGCATGTCGGTCCCTCATCCGGCGACCCGGCCTCCTGGGGCCAGCGCTCGGCCGCCCACCCGCTGCTCGGCGCGGTCGTGCGTCTCGCGGACGGCGACGGCGTGCTCCTGACCGGCGTGCTCTCGCCCCGGTCCCAGCCCTGGCTCGCCGACCACGTCGTGGGCGGATCCGTCCTCTTCCCCGGCACCGGTTTCGTGGAGGTGGCGCTGCGCTCGGGCGACGAGGTCGGCATGGACGTCCTCGACGACCTCGTCATCGAGACACCGCTGGTGCTGCCGGAGTCCGACACCGGCGAGGTGCGGGTCCAGGTCCGCGTGGGAGAACCGGACGGGACAGGGCGCCGGCCCTTCGGTGTCCACGCCTGCGAGGGCGGGGCCGACGACGACCCGATGTGGACCCGGCACGCCACGGGATTCCTCACCACGGCCACGGCAGGCGCCATGACTCCCGCCACGGACCCGTCCGGCCCCGAGGACGCGCCAGCCTGGCCGCCCGCCGACGCCGAACCCGTCGAACTGGACGGAATCTACGAGCAGTTGGCCGACGGTGGCCTCGGCTACGGTCCCGCGTTCCAGGGGCTGCGCGCCATGTGGCGGCGGAAGGCCGAGGTGTTCGCCGAGGTCGCGCTGCCGACCGACGCCGGCCGGGACAAGGGGTTCGGGATCCATCCGGCCCTGCTGGACGCCTGTCTGCACCCCGACGTCATCGAGGCGAGCGCCGGGCAGTTGCGGCTGCCGTTCGCCTGGAGCGGGGTGCGGCTGCACTCGACCGGTGCCTCCCTCCTGCGGGTGCGGCTGCGCCGTGGCGCCGACGGCGAGGTGGCCCTCTCGGCGACCGACGAGTCCGGGGCGCCCGTGGTGACGGTCGGAGCGCTCAAGACCCGCCCGGCGCAACCGCGGATCGCGCAGTCCGGCATCGCGCGCGACGCCCTGCTGCGGGTCGAATGGAGCCCTCTGCCCGCCCTGGACCGGAACACGGGCGGCCATCGCTGGGCCGTGGTGGGGCATGGAGTCTCCGCCGGGACCTACCCGGACGTGGCGGCTCTGGCCGCGGCGGTGGCCGCGGGCGACGCCGTACCCGACTACGTGCTGGCGCCGTGCACGCAGGCGCCGCGGATCCCCCTGGCCGAGGCGGTGCGCCGCGCCACCGGCGAGGCTCTGCGACTGATCCAGGAGTGGCTGGCCGAGGAGAGCCTGTCCTCGTCACGACTGGTGCTCGCCACCCGGGGCGCGGTGGTCGGCGCGGGCGTCGGGAAGGTGACCGACCCGGTGCACGCGGCCGTGTGGGGGCTGGCCCGCTCGGCCCAGTCGGAGCACCCGGGCCGGATCGTGCTGGCGGACTTCGACAACGCCTCCTCGCAGGAGGACTGGCGGATGCTGGCGGCGGCCATGGAAGCGGCCGGGCCCGGCGAGGAACAGTTCGCGCTGCGGGCGGGCACCGTGCTCACACCCCGTCTGACCCGGGCGGGGGCCGGGGCCCCCATCCCACCGCCGCCCCGGCTCGACCCCGAGGGCGTGGTGCTGATCACCGGCGGCACGGGGATGATCGGCCAGGTCATCGCCCGGCATCTGGTCGTGGAACACGGCGCCCGGCATGTGCTGCTGGCGAGCCGCACCGGCGACGCGGGCGAACTGCCGGAGGAGCTGGCCGTCTGGGACGCCGAGGTGACGGCCGCCGCCTGCGATGTGGCCGACCGCCCGTCCCTCGCCACGCTGCTGAAGAGTCTGGACCGGCCCTTGACGGCGGTGATCCATGCCGCCGGCGTACTGGACGACGGCGTGATCACGTCGCTCACGCCGCAACGGCTGGCCGCGACGCTGCGGCCCAAGGTCGACGCGGCGGCGCACCTGGCCGAGCTGGTTCTTGCCCGGGGCGACGAGCCCGCCGCGTTCGTCACCTTCTCCTCCCTGGCCGGGGTCCTCGGCGGATCCGGGCAGGCCAACTACGCGGCGGCCAACGCCTTCCTGGATGCGCTGATGCAGCAGCGCCGCGGGCAGGGTCTGCCGGGAGTTTCGGTGGCCTGGGGCCTGTGGGAGCAGCCGGACGACGGCCCGGGGCTCGCGGCCGGCCTGGCCACGACCGACCGCCGCCGGCTCACCGAGGGCGCCGTGCGTCCGCTCACCCCGGAGCAGGGCGCGGCGTTGTTCGACGCGGCGCTCGGCCTGGCCGGAACGCACGACGACGCCGTACTCGTGGCCGCCCGCTTCGACCGCAGCCGCCTGCGCGACACCTCGTCGGTTCTCCTGCGGGGTCTGGCGCGCGGTCCGGCGCGGCGCGCCGCCACGGCCGGCGCGGACCGGACGTCACTGCGCCGGCGCCTGGCAGGCCGCTCGCCGGCCGAACAGCACGAGGTGCTCGTCGAGTTGGTGCGCCAGGAGGTCGCCGCCGTGCTGGGCTTCACCGACCCCGATTCGGTCGCCCTCTCCCAGCCTCTGGCCGAGGCCGGATTCGACTCCCTGACCGCCGTGGAACTGCGCAACCGGCTGGGCGAGGCCACCGCGCTGCGGCTGCCCACCACGCTGGTCTTCGAGCACCCCACGGCCGTCGCGCTCGCCGGTCACCTGGCCGAGCGACTCGCCGACGCCAGTGACCACAGCGACGGGGCCGCCGCCACGGACGGGGCGGACGAGGGCCCGGATGTCTTCGGTGCGCTGTTCCAGGAGGCATGCGCGGACGGCCGTACCGATGAGGCCTTCGCCTTCCTCCACAGCGCCGCCCGGCTCCGGCCCCGGGGCATCGCTCCGGTCGAGCCGGTTCGGCTCGGCTCGGGCGGCTCCGGGCCCGCGCTGGTGTGCGTGAGCTCCCATGTGGCGCTGGGCGGTGCGCACGAATACGCCCGCTTCGCCTCGTCGTTCCGCGGGCAGCGCCCCGTGTGGGCCCTGCCCAACCCCGGATTCGACAAGTCCGCGCCGCTGCCGCCGACCGTACAGGCGCTGGTCGAAGCGCACGCGGAGCGCGCTCTGGAGTGCGCGGACGGGGGCCCGTTCGTGCTGGTCGGGTCCTCCTCCGGCGGGGTGATCGCGCACGCGGTGGCCGGTCTGCTGGAGGCAGTCGGCACTCCCCCGGCCGCGGTGGTCCTGCTGGACAGCTACGCGCCCGCCATCCTGAACTCCTCGCTCGCCGCGACCGCGTTCCGCGACGTGCTCGTCGAAGGGCTGCACGAGCGGCAGAGCGCGTTCGCACGGCTCGACTTCACCCGGCTGACGGCGATGAGCTGGTACGGCGACCTGTTCGCGGAATGGAACGCGGAGCCGCTGGGGGTGCCCGTGCTGCTGGTGCGGGCCTCGGAGCCGCTCTCCCCCGCGCTCGCGGGAGAGGGCGGGCAGACGGCGTGGCGGACGGCGCACACCACGCTGGACGTGGCGGGGAACCACTTCACCTTGATGGAGACCCACGTGGAGACCACGGCACGGGCGGTGCGGGAGTGGCTGGGGACGGTGGCGGGATGACTCCCCACCGCGCCGTCCCCGCCACCCACCATGCCCGGCCGCGCTGACGCTCGCCTTCTCCCTACCGGCGCAGTGAGATCCCGTGCTCGAAGACCGCCGCGACCGCCCGCGAGAGCGCGCCCGGGCTGTCGACGATGACAACGGGGAACGGGTAGTGCATCGCGTCCAAGCTGGGTGAGGGGCCCACGATCAGCCCCAGCCTGGCTCCATGGCGCTCCATTTCCTGGGTCAGATGCACCAGGCTGATGGGCGCGACGACGTTGTTGGTGAACATCTCGCGCACCTCGTCGGCGCGGGTGAGGGTCTTCTGTTCCAAGGACGAGCAGAGGGTCAGCGTGGGGTCGGTGAACGGCATCGCCGTGATATGCCCGCGGGTCACCTCCTGGGCTCCCGCGCGCAGCGGGCTGTGCTCCGCCACATCGGTGCCCTCGGTGACGCTGACCAGGCCGCCGGTCTCGGCGCTGAGCTTCTCCAGCGCGACCCGGTAGCCGCTGAGCATGGCGATCCGCACTCTGCGGTCCTTGTCCCAGCCGAAGTCACAGCTCAGATAGACGCCGTCACGGTCGGCGCAGAGGTCCGCCGGGTTGTCGTCCGGACCCAGGTAGGCGGAGGCAAGGGCCTCTTCCCGCTCCGGCTCCCCCTCCGTCTGCGGCTGGAGCGGCCGGAGCTCACCGCGCATCAACAGCCCCATGAGCTCCCGGCGTTCGCACGCCCCGGCGATGCACGAGGCGACCATGCCGCCCAGGCTCATGCCGCCGGCCATGTGCGGACGCAGCCCCTTCTCCGCGAGCAGGTCCTGGATGCCGAGCTGGGCCGCGGCCAGCCCGACGGGCACCGCGAGCCGCCGGACCTCGTCGTCGTAGTCCCCGTTCTGTCGCACAAGGGCCTCGACATCGAGTCCGGTCCACGCCGAAGCCTGCGCGAACGATTCGCGCACCGCCGCGTACTGGTCGTAGAACTCGATGACCCCGCCCGGTTCATAGCGGAACTGATTCGTACCAAATATGGATGCCAGAGCCACGTATGCCACCTCCATGACAAGGCAACGCTAGGCGAGGAAGTACCAGGCGTGTTCCCAGATTTGACGTGGGTAGGATCATGGTCATGCCGATGGGATACGTGGTAACAACCGCGCTCTTGGTCTGGTGCACTTTCTTCAGCGTTGTCGCGCCGCGCCGGCCCCAACCGCTGGCGACCATGAGCTTCTGGTTCGGCATGATCCTCAACGAGCTGCCGTTCCTGGGCATGTTCGCCGTGGTGGCCTCCACCGCACTGGCCTTTGCCCAAGGCGATCTGGAGTCGTCGGCCAGCAAGGTGACGGCTGCGGTGGCCCTCGCCGCCATTCCCGGGATGGCCGTGTGCGCCTGGCGGGGCCTGCGGACGGACCAGGTGGTCGAGCGCGCCCTCGAACAGGGGCTTGGGACCGGCTGGCGGGATCATGTGCACACACCGCTGCGCCGCCGCCGGCCCTGGGTCCGTATCCTGCTGCTGCCGATCCTGATGCGGCAGCGCGGCGTGCAGCGGACCCCCAACATCCGCTACGGGGACGCCGGCCGCCGGAATCTGCTCGATGTCTACCGACGCCGCGACACACCGCAGAACGCGCCGGTCCTGATCTACTTCCACGGCGGCGGGTACACCGGCGGAGCGAAGAACCGCGAGGCACGGCCCCTGCTCTACCGGCTCGCCGACCAGGGGTGGGTGTGCATCAGCGCCAACTACCGGCTGCAGCCAGAGACCACTTTCCCCGGCCACCAGATCGACGCCAAGAAGGCCATCGCCTGGGTCCGCGAGCACGCGCCCGAGTACGGCGCCGATCCGTCGAGGCTGTTCGTAGCGGGCAGCTCCGCCGGCTCCAACCTGGCGGCTCTGTGCGCGCTCACGCCGAACGACCCGGTGTTCCAGCCCGGATTCGAGTCGGCCGACACCGCGGTCACCGCGGCGATCTGCCTCTACGGCTACTACGGCCACTTCTTCGGCGAGGAGCCCGAGGTGACGCCGTCCCCGTACCAACCGCATGAGTACCTCAACCCTGGTGCGCCACCGTTCCTCATCGCCCACGGCACCAAGGACGCGCTGGCGCCCGTCGAGGGCGCCCGGTACTTCGTCGACCGGCTGCGCCGTGTCTCGGAGAGCACCGTGGTCTACGCCGAACTGCCCGGCGGACAGCACGCGTTCGACCTGTTCCACTCGGCGCGCTTCGAGGCGGTCGTGGACGGCGTCGAAGCCTTCGCCGCCTGGGTGCCGGTTTCTCCGCAGCGCACTCCCGACTCAGCGCGTTAGGTCGGCCGCGCGCGGGTCTGGCCAAGCACTGCAGGAAAACTCTGAGGGTTTCCCCCGATGCCCGTGCGGCGTCCCGCGCCGGTCGCGGCACGGGACCACCATGGGACGAGCTCCGGATCACTGTCTCCCTCAGGAGTCCACCATGCGTGTGCTGTTGACGACCATCCCCGAGAAGTCCCACCTGTTCTGCATGACGCCTCTGGCCTGGGCGATACGCGCGGCCGGACACGAGGTCAGGGTCGCCAGCTGCAAGGAGCTGGCCGACGTCGTCGCCGCCACCGGGATGACGGCCGTGCCGACCGGCACCAACCACGGCATCAACGCGTCGATGCACGCCAATCGCGACGCGCAGGAGGCGGCGGAGCTGATCAGCTGGAACGAGCTGGACCCGGCGAAGCTGACCTACGAGGCCGAGGCCTACCGCGCCCAAGTGGTCGCGTACGCCTGCGCCATGTTCAACGAGACGATGATTCCCGACATGGTGGAGTTCGCCCGCGCCTGGCGGCCCGACCTCGTGGTGTGGGACTCGCTGACGTACGCCGGTCCCATCGTCGCGGGCGTCGTCGGCGCCGCGCATGTGCGGTCGCTGTGCTTCGCGGACGTGTGGGTGAAGAAACGCGAGATCCTGCGGGAGCTGGCCCTGACCGTGCCCGCCGCCGAGCGGAAGGATCCGCTCGCTGAATGGCTGAGCGACCGTGCCGAAGAGTTCGGGGGCGCCTACAGCGAGGAACTGACCACCGGGCAGCTCACGTTGGACCCGCTGCCGGAGAGCCTGGGGATCGTCACCGGCGCGCCGCGCACTCCCCTCCGGTTCGTGCCGTACAACGGCCCGGCGATCGTGCCCGACTGGCTGCGCACACCGCCCGAGCGGACCCGGATCTGTATGTCCCTGGGCGCCTCCAACACCGAGCGGCACGGCGGTGACTACGTCTCGAAGGGCGACATCCTCGGGCAGCTGGCGGAGTTGGACGCCGAGGTGGTGGCCGCGCTGCTGCCGGCGCAGCTCGAGGAGCTGGGCCCGCTGCCGGACAATGTGCGCGCCGTGTCCTCCGTGCCGCTGCACGCCCTGCTGCCGAGTTGTTCCCTGCTGATCCACCACGGCGGCTTCGGGAGTTACGCCAACGCCCTCGTGTACGGCGTCCCGCAGCTCACCGTCACCACGCCCCTGGCCGATCAGCTCTACCGGGGAGCCGGTATCGAGCAGCAGGGGGCGGGGCTGCTCCTCGGCACGGACCGGGCCACGCCCGAGGCGGTGTACGAGCGGGCCTCGCGCATCCTGGCGGACACCTCCTTCCAGCAGAACGCCAGCCGGCTGCGCGAGGAGGCCACGGCTCTGCCCTCGCCGGCTGAGGTGGTGCCCGTGCTGGAGCTGCTGGCCCGGCAACGGCGGGCAACCCCTTGGCAGTTCGAGGGCACGGCCACGTCACGGCTCGACGAGATGTTCACCGCGCTCGTGCCGCCCCGGGTGTAACGCTCCCAAGGGCCCCCGGGCCGGACTCCTGGCCCGCGTCGCGGGCCAGGAGTCCGGCCCGGGGGCGACGTACGCTCCGTTCGCCGGTCATGTGTCCAGCTCGTCGAGGAATCGGAAGATCTCGTCGTCGCTCGCCACGTCGAAGTCGGCGATGGCGGGGTCCTCCGCGGGTGGCCCGGGTACCTGGGCGGGGATGCCGGGCGATCCGGTCAACTGGCTCAGTGCCTCCCGCAGTCGGGTCTCGAGCCGGCCGCGCAGCACCTCGTCGTCGGCCAGGTCGGGGAGGCTCTCGGACAGTTGGCCCAGCTGACGCAGGAGCGGGGCCAGGGTGCGTTCGCCGTCGGACGGGAAGATCTCGTACAGGTGCGCGGCGAGCGCGACCGGAGCCGGGTAGTCGAAGAGCACGGTCGCCGGCAGTCCGAGGCCGGTCTCCTTGCTGAGCCGGTTGCGGAGTTCGACGGCGCTGAGCGAGTCGAAACCCATATCGAGGAAGCCCGCCTCCACGTCGACGAGCTCGGGGCCCGGATAGGCCAGCACCACCGCCGCCTCCCGGCGCACCAGATCCAGCAGGGCCCGCTTGCGCGCGGGGCCCGCCAGCGCACCGAACCGGTCGGCCGGCACGGCTTCCGTCTCCCCGGCCTTCCCGGTCGCCCTGGCCCCCTGGGTCCCGGCGACCGCGGCGGTCGGGCGGACCCGGCCGCGCACCAGGCCGCGCAGCAGTGCGGGCACCTGCTCCGGCTGCCCGTCCTCGAAGGCGCCGAGGGTCGTCCGGACCGGTACAAGGACCGCTTCGGCGCGCCCGCGGGCCGCGTCGAACAGGGCGAGCGCCTCGGCGGTGGACATCGGTACGAGGCCGCTGCGGGAGAACCGCGCGAAGTCGGCGTCGCCGAGCTTGCCGGTCATGGTGCTCAGCTCGGCCCACGGCCCCCAGCACAGCGAGAGTCCGGAGAGTCCCTGGGCCCTGCGGTGACCGGCGAGCGCGTCGAGGAAGGCGTTCCCGGCGGCGTAACTGGCCTGGCCCGCCCCACCGAGTGTCGAGGCCAGCGAGGAGAACAGGACGAAGTCGGAGAGCCCGGCGGACGCGGTCAGTTCGTGCAGGTTCAGCGCGGCGTCGACCTTGGGGACCAGCACACCGTCGACCCGTTGCGGGGTGAGCGCGGTGACCACTCCGTCGTCGACGACGCCCGCGGCGTGCACGACCCCCGTGAGCGGGTGCTCGGCGGGGAGGCTGTCGAGCAGCTTCTGCAGGGCGGTGCGGTCCGCCGCGTCGCAGGCTTCGATCGTCACCTCGGCGCCCTGCGCGGCGAGTTCGGCACGCAGTTCGTCCGCTCCGGCGGCGGCCGGTCCGCTGCGGCTGATCAGCAGCAGGTGCCGTACTCCGTGCTCGGTGACCAGGTGCCGGGCGAGCAGCCGGCCGAGCGTGCCGGTACCGCCGGTGATCAGTGTGGTGCCGGTCGGGTCCCATCCGGTGGGCGCGGTGCCGTTGGGCACGCGGGCGAGCCGGGCGAGGCGCACCGTCCCGTCGCGCAGCACCAGTTGGGGTTCGTCTCCGGCGAGCGCGGCGGCCAGCGCGCCGCCCGTGGCCGGGTCGTGCGCGCCGGTGCCGGGGCCGCTGTCGGCGTCGCTCTCGCTGTCGACGTCGAGGAGCGCGAACCGTCCCGGGTTCTCGGTGACCGCCGCCCGGACCAGTCCGTGGACGGTGGCGGCGGGCAGGTCGGCCGGTCCCGCGTCGGTGTCGGCGGCCACCGCGTCCCGGGTCACCAGGACCAGCCTGGACGTGGCGAACCGCGCGTCGGCGAGCCAGCCCTGAACCAGTTCGAGGGCCCAGTGGGCGGCGGTCCTCGCGGCCTCGGCCGGTTCGCCCGCGAAGGACGGGGCGACGGCGAGGACGCGCTCGGGGACGGCCGCCCCGGACTCGGCCAGGGCGTGCAGCGTCGGGTGGTCGTGGAGGGTGACGGCGCCGGAGAGCGCGGCCAGTGTCCCGGGCATGGCCTCGGCGCCGATCGTCGCCCAGGTGGCGTTCCGGGGTGCCGTCCCGGCCGGGACCGGCGTCCACTCGGTGCGCAGTAGCGACTCGACGCGCGGGCCGCGCGGCTCGGCGGCGGTCCTCGGGCGAAACGCCAGCGACTCGGCGTACGCGACCGGGGTACCGGCCGGGTCCCAGACCTGTACGGACACCGTGTGCTCGGCGAGGTCGGCGAGCCGAACCCGCAGCTGCCGGGCGCCCGCGGTGTGCAGCACGACGTTCTGCCAGGAGAACGGCATCACGCCCGCGTCGCCGATCGTGCCCACCGACACCGCCTGCAGCGCGGCGTCGAGGAGCGCCGGATGCAGTCCGAAGCCGGCCGTGTCCGTGGTGTCGGGCAGCGCCACCTCGGCGAAGACTTCGCGACCGCGCCGCCAGGCGGCGGTGAGGCCCTGGAACACCGGGCCGTAGTCGCTGCCGTTCGCCGCGAGGCGAGAGTAGAGGCCGTCGAGGTCGATCGGTTCGGCGTCCGCGGGGGGCCACACGGCGGGGGGCGGCTCGGCGGGCAGCGCGTCGGGCAGCAGCGTGCCGGTGGCGTGCTTGTGCCACTCGGCTTCGTCACCGGCGCCGTCCGGCCGCGCGTACACGTCCAGGGAGCGGGCCCCTGCGGCGTCGGCGGCACCGACTCGTATCTGCAGCTGTGCCGCCGCGTGCTCGGGCAGCGCGAGCGGTGCGTGCAGGGTGAGTTCGCCGACCCGGCCGCAGCCGACCTGGTCGCCCGCCTGGACGGCGAGTTCGAGGTACGCGGTGCCGGGCAGCACCACCGTGCCGTCGATGACATGGTCGGCCAGCCAGGGCTGCCGGCTCGACGAGAGCAGCGCGGTCAGCAGCATGCCGTCGCCACCGGCGAGTTGGACGGCTCCGCCGAGCAGCGGATGCCCCGGGGCGTCGATGCCTGCCGCGTGTACGTCCCCTTCGGGGGCCGGGGCGTCGAGCCAGTAGGTCTGCCGCTGGAAGGGGTAGGTGGGCAGGTCGACGAACTCGTCGCCGTCCGGCAGGAAGGCCGACCAGTCGCAGGTGCCGCCGTGCACATGGAGCTCGGTGAGCGCGCCGACGGCGGTCCCGGTCTCCTCGCGGCCGCGCCGCAGGGCCGCCGCCACCACGCCGGGGTTGTCGTCCGTGCGGCTGTCCGCGGCCATCGCGGCGAGCACGGCGTCCGGCCCGAGTTCCAGGAACCGGGTCACGCCCGCCGCCTCGAGGGTGCGGATGCCGTCGGCGAACCGGACGGCTTCGCGCAGCTGCGTCACCCAGTACTCGGCCGTGCACAGCTGCTCGGGCGTGGCGGTCTCACCGGTGACGTCGGAGACCACGGGAATCGTCGGCGGTGACATCGGAGTGTCCCGGACGACCGCGGCGAAGTCCTCCAGCATCGCGTCCATGTGAGGTGAGTGAAACGCATGGCTGACCCGCAAATACCGAGTCTTCTGGCCGAGACCCGCGAAATGTTCGACCACGCGTTCGACTTCGCTCGTATCGCCGGAGACCACGGTGGCCCGCGGCCCGTTGACCGCCGCCACGGCGATCCGGTCCGTACGGTCCGCGAGCAGCGGCCGCACCTCGGCCTCGGCGACGGCGAGGGCGGCCATCGCGCCACCGGCCGGCACCTGCCCCATCAGCCGGCCGCGGGCCACGACCAGGCGGCACGCGTCGGGCAGGGTGAAGACACCGGCGAGGTGAGCGGCGGTCAGTTCCCCGATGGAGTGCCCGATCAGGTGGTCGGGCGTGAGGCCCCAGGAGGTGAAGAGCCGGAACAGCGCGACCTCGACGGCGAACAGCGCCGGCTGGGTGTACTCCGTACGATCCAGCAGATCCGCCTCCGGGCTGCCCTGCGCGGCGAACACGATCTCACGCAGCGGCCTGGGCAGGTACAGGTCCGCATGGGCACAGACCTCGTCGAAGGCACCGGCGTAGACCGGGAACGTCTCGTACAACTCACGTCCCATGCCGGGACGTTGGGCGCCCTGCCCCGAGAACAGGAACGCGGTCCTGCCGCCGCTCGCGGTGCCCGCGGCCGACGGTGCGCCGGTGCGTCCGTCCAGCCAGTCGGTGAGCCGGTCGCGCAGCGCGTCGCGGTCGGTGCCCCAGCACACCAGACGGTGTTCGAAGCGGGAGCGCGCCGCGAGGCCGCGGCCGATCGCCGCCGCGTCGTGGCCGGGCTCCGCGTCGAGGGCCCCGAGCAGATTGCGGACCTGTTCGGTCAGTGCGGCGGGCGTACGGGCGGACAGTGTCCACGGCAGCAGTTCCGGTGCGGCTCCGTCCGTCGTCGCCGGGGCGCCGGACGGGAGCGCCGGTGCGGCCGCCGGGCCCTCTTCGACGATCAGGTGAACGTTCGTGCCGCTGATGCCGAACGAGGACACCGCGGCGCGGCGCGGCCCGTGGTCGTCCGGCCAGGCACGCTCGTCGGCGAGGAGCCGCACGGTTCCGGCCGACCAGTCGACGTGCTCGGTGGGCCGGTCGATGTGCAGGGTGCGCGGCATGGCGCCGTGCCGCATCGCCAGTACGGTCTTGATGACACCGGCGATACCGGAGGCGGCCTGGGTGTGGCCGATGTTCGACTTCACCGAGCCCAGCCACAACGGCCGGTCGGCGGGCCGGTCCTGACCGTAGGTGGCGAGCAGCGCCTCCGCCTCGATGGGGTCGCCGAGCGCGGTACCGGTGCCGTGCGCCTCCGCCAGGTCCACGTCGGCGGCGTCGAGCCCCGCGTTGGCCAACGCCTGGCGGATCACCCGCTGTTGGGCGCGTCCGCTGGGTGCGGTCATTCCGTTGGAGGCCCCGTCCTGATTCATCGCGCTGCCGCGGACGACGGCGAGCACGCGGTGCCCGTTACGCCGGGCGTCCGACAGACGCTCCACGAGGATCATGCCGGCGCCCTCGGCCCAGCCCGCCCCGTCGGCCTCTGCGGAGAACGCCTTGCACCGGCCGTCCGTGGAGAGCGCGCCCTGCCGGCTGAACTCGATGAACGTGTACAGCGTCGAGAGCAGGGTCACGCCGCCCGCGAGCGCCATCGTGCACTCGCCCGAGCGCACCGACTGGGCGGCCAGGTGCAGGGCGACCAGCGAGGACGAGCAGGCCGTGTCCACGGTGACGGCGGGGCCCTCGAGCCCGAAGGTGTATGCGACCCGGCCCGAGGCCACGCTGGCCGCGCTGCCGGTGGCGAGCTGGCCCTCGAACTCGCCCACCGAGGCGGCGGCCCGCGGTCCGTAGTCGGTCTGGTTCGCCCCGACGAATACCCCGACCGGGCTGCCCTTCAGCGTCGCCGGGTCGATCCCTGCCCGCTCGAACGCCTCCCAGGAGGTCTCCAGGAGCAGCCGGTGCTGCGGGTCGATGGCCGGTGTCGCGCGCGGCGAGATGCCGAAGAACATCGGGTCGAACGCGCCGACTTCGTCCAGGAATCCGCCGCCACGTGTGTAGTGCGTGCCCGGGTGGTCGGGGTCCGGGTGGTAGCTGCCCTCCAGGTCCCAGCCGCGGTCGGTGGGGAAGCCGGCGACCGCGTCGCGGCCCTCGGCCAGCAGCTCCCAGAACTCCTCCGGCGTGCTCACGCCGCCTGGGAAGCGGCAGCTCATCGCGACGATCGCCACCGGGTCGTCGTCCACCGCGCCGCCCCGAGCGGCGGCCGCAGCCGACTCGCGCGTGGGCAGCTGCGGCGACACGGTCTTCTCGCCGTCCGTGCCGAACAGTTCGGAGAACAGGTGCCGGGACAGCTGGTGCGCGGTGTTGTGGTCGAAGACCACGGTGACCGGCAGCCGCAGGCCGGTGACCGTGTTGAGCCGGTTGCGCAGTTCGACGGCCGTCAGCGAGTCGAAGCCCAGGTCGCGCAGGGCCCGGTCGGCGTCGAACCCGTCCGGCCCCGGCAGGCCGAGGACCGCCGCCGCATGGCTGCGGACCAGTTCGAGGAGCGCCTGCTGCCGCTCGGCCGGGGAACGCCCCGCGAGTCCGGCCGCGAAGCCGCCGTCGTCCTGCGGCTCGTCGGACCGCGCCGGCGCCGTCTCCCGGGCCTCCGGGAACTGTTCGAGCACCCGCCCGGCGCGGCCCGCCGTGCATGACGGACCGAACACCCGCCAGTCGACATCGGCGACGGCGAGGTAGCCGAGATCGTGGTCAAGTGCCTGCTGCAGCCCGGAGATCGCCGTCTCCGGGGCCATCGCGGCCACTCCGTCGCGGCGCAGCGACGCGCCCACCTCACCAGTGGCGAGCCCGACCCGGGCCCAGGCGCCCCAGGCCAGTGACGTGGCCGGGAGTCCCGCGGCGCGGCGGGCCGACGCCAGCGCGTCCAGGTAGGCGTTGGCCGCCGCGTAACTGCCTTGTCCGGGCAGGCCGAGCGTGCCGGCCAGCGAGGAGAACAGGATGAACGCGTCGAGGCCGAGGTCCTTGGTCAGCTCGTGCAGATGGTGTGCGGCGACCACCTTGGGGCGCAGCACCGTCCTGGCCCGCTCCGGGCCGAGCGCGTCGAGGAGGCAGTCGTCGAGGACGGCCGCCGCGTGCACGACCGCGGTCAGCGGGTGCTCGGGGTCGATGCCGTCGAGCAGTTTCTGCAGCGCCGTACGGTCCGCCACGTCGCACGCCGCGATGGTGACGCGGGCACCGAGCCCGGTCAGACGCTGCGTCAACTCCGTGGCACCCGGGGCCTGTTCGCCGCGCCTGCTGGTAAGCAGCAGGTGCCGGGCGCCGTTCGCCGCGAGCCAGGCGGCGACCTCCGCGCCGATGCCGCCCGTGCCGCCGGTGACCAGAACGGTGCCGGAGGGGCGCCAGTTCCGTACCGGGGTGGCGGCCAGCGGCTTGCGAGCCAGCCGGCGTGCGTAGAGCCCGCCCGCCCGTACCGCCACCTGGTCCTCGCCGTCGGGAGCGCCGAGCCCGCGCACCAGCCACTCGCCCGCCCGCTTGTCCGCGTCGGCCGGCAGGTCGACCAGACCGCCGAACCGCTGCGGGTACTCCAGGGCGGCGATCCTGCCCAGCCCCCACAGCAGGGCCTGCTCCGGCACGGGCGGCCGGTCGGAGCGTCCGATGCCGACCGCGCCCTGGGTGGCGATCCACAGCGGCGCCGTGATCCCGGCGTCACCGAGCGCCTGGACGACCAGCACCGCCCGGTCCAGGTCCTGCTGTTCCGGGGCGGTCCCGTCGCGGTCCGCCCGGTCGCCGAGCGCGAGCAGGGACAGGACGCCGGTGGCCTCCGCTCCGACGTCGCGCAGCCGCGCGGTCAGTTCGGCCCGGTCGCCCTCCACGATCTCGAGCACGCTCACGTCGGCGCCGGACGCCGCGAGGGCCTGCCGGGCCCGCTCCTGCCACGCGTGCCCGCCGGCCGGGGCCAGCAGCAGCCAGCGGGAGCCGTCGATCCGCGGCGTCACGCCGTGGGTGAGGGGCTGCCACTGGATGTCGTAGCGCCACGAGTCCAGTGCGGAGTCCTGGCGCCGCCGGCGTCGCCAGTCGGCGAGCACGGGGAGCATCGACTCCAGCCCGGCGGGGTCCTCGACCCCGAGCGTGCCCGCGACCGCCTCAGGGTCATCGCTCTCGACGGCCGCCCAGAAGTCGGCGTCGACCGGGTCCTGCGCGTTCGGGCCGGAGCCCGTCTGCTCCTGCTCCTGCAGCCAGTAGTGGGTGCGTTGGAAGGCATAGGTGGGCAGGTCGACCAGGGCGGGACGCGTCGCCGGGAAGGCCTTCGTCCAGTCGACCTCGACACCACGCACCCACAACTGCGCAGCACTGCCCAGGAACCGCTCCAGACCACCATCAGCACGACGCACAGAACCAGTGACAACGCACTCACCGGCCACCTCCTCGACCGCGGCCGTCAGCACCGGATGCGAGGACACCTCCACAAACACGCCGTAACCGTCGGCGGCGAGCCTCTCCACCGCCTCCGCGAACCGCACCCGCGAACGCAGATTCGTAAACCAATAGCCGCCGTCCATCACCGAGCCGTCGACGAACTCACCCGTCACCGTCGACAACAGCGGAATATCACCCGCCCGCGGAACAACGCCCGCCAACTCGGTGGCCAGCTCAAGCCGAAGCACCTCCATGGCCGGGGAGTGCGAGGCATAGTCCACCGCGATCCGCCGCGCCCGGATCTCCAGCCGGCCGCACTCGGCCACCACCTCGTCCAGCGCCGCGGCCTCACCCGAGATCACCACCTGCGAAGGCCCGTTGACGGCCGCGACCGACACCCGGTCCGCCCAGGTTGTCAGCACCTCCTCCACCCGCTCGACAGCCGCCGCGACCGAGGCCATCCCGCCCCGCCCGGCCACCGCCGCAATCGCCCTGCTACGCAGGCACACGACACGGACGGCATCCTCCAACGACAGCACACCCGCCACATACGCGGCAGCGATCTCGCCCTGCGAATGCCCCACCACAGCGGCCGGCTCAACCCCGTACGACCGCCACAGCGCGGCCAGCGCCACCATCACCACAAATGATGCGGGCTGCACCACATCCACCCGCTCCAACGACGGTGCGTCCGCACCGCCACGCAGCACATCGGTGACCGACCAGTCCACCAGAGACGCCATCACCGCCTCACACTCCGCGACCACACCCGCGAACACCGGTGACGCATCCAGGAGCTGGGCACCCATGGCCGCCCACTGCGCACCCTGACCCGGAAACACGAACACCGTCCGCCCGACCGGACCCGCAACCCCCGACACCACCTGCCCCGACGGCTCACCCACCGCCAAAGCCGCCAACCCCGCCCCGTACGACCCCGTCACCACCGCCCGATGCTCAAACCGCGCACGCGCCGTCGCCAACGACCACCCCACACCCACCACATCAGCCTCGTCGGTCAACCGCCCCAGCACAGAGGCCTGACCCCGCAAAGCAGCACCACTACGCCCGGACAGGATCCACGGCACCACCGACGACGACTCGACCGCCGCCGCTCCGGAGGCCTCTCCGGGAGCCGCCTCAGGCCCCTCCTCGGGAGCCTCCTCGGGAGCCTCTTCCAGGATCACGTGCGCGTTCGTCCCACTGATCCCGAACGCCGACACACCCGCCCGGCGTGGACGATCCCCCTCACGCGACCACGGGCGCGCCTCGGACAACAGCTCCACCGCACCCGCATCCCAGTCCACATGCGAAGAAGGCATGCCCACATGCAGCGACTTCGGCATCAGCCCATGCCGCATCGCCAGCACCATCTTCATCACACCCGCCACACCGGCGGCGAGCTGGGTGTGCCCGATGTTCGACTTCACCGAGCCCAGCCACAACGGAAGGCCCTCAGGCCGGTTCTGGCCATACGTCGCCAACAGCGCCTGCGCCTCGATCGGGTCCCCGAGCATCGTGCCCGTGCCATGCGCCTCCACGACATCCACCTCGGCAGAGGTCATCCCGGCATTCGCCAACGCCTGCCGGATCACCCGTTGCTGGGCCGGACCACTGGGCGCGGTGAGGCCGTTGGACGCACCGTCCTGATTCACGGCGGAGCCGCGGACAACGGCCAGTACGTGGTGCCCGTTACGCCGGGCGTCCGACAGACGCTCCAGGAGCAGAACGCCAACGCCCTCCGCGAGGCCCATGCCGTCCGCGTCGTCGGAGAACGCCTTGCTCCGGCCGTCCTCCGCAAGGGCACGCTGCCGGCTGAAGCCGACGAAACCCGTGGGCTCCGCGGCGATCGTGGCGCCTCCGGTGAGCGCGAGCGAGCACTCGCCCGACCGGAGCGACTGCGCGGCCAGGTGCAGGGCCACCAGGGCGGAGGAGCATCCGGTGTCCACGCTGACCGCGGGACCCTCGAGGCCCAGCGTGTACGAGATGCGTCCGGAGGCGATGTTGGTGACCGTCCCGGTGATCAGGTGTCCTTCCACCCCGTCCGGAACCTGCCGCAGATTCGCGCCGTACCCGTCGGCTCCGACGCCGAGGAAAACCCCGCAGTCGCTGCCGCGCAGGCTGTGCGGGTCGATCCGGCCGTGCTCGATCGCCTCCCACGACGTCTCCAGGAGCAGCCGCTGCTGCGGATCCATCGCGATGGCTTCGCGCGGCGAGATCCCGAAGAACCCGGCGTCGAAGTGGCCCGCGTCCCGGACGAATCCGCCGGTACGGGCATACGTGCGTCCCGCTTCGTCCGGATCCGGGCTGTAGAGCGCCGCGAGGTCCCACCCCCGGTCTCCGGGGAAGGCGGTGACGGCGTCGCCGCCGTCCGCGAGCAGCCTCCACAGGTCATCCGGACCGCTGATCCCGCCTGGGAGACGGCACCCCATACCGATGATCGCGATCGCGTCGTCGTCGGTCATGGGGACGACGGTCGCGGCGGGCGAGACCCCGGCATCCGTCTGTTCCTCTTCGCCGAGCAGAGCCGTGTGCAGATGCCGTACGAGACGGTCGATGTCGGGGTGGTCGAAGACGAGGGTGGTGGGAAGCTTCAGACCGGTGGCGGTGCGCAGCGAGTTGCGCAGGTCGACCGCGAGCAGCGAGTCGAAGCCGAGGTCACGGAACGACCGTGCGCTCTCCAGAGCATCCGAAGAGGCGTGCCCGAGCACATGCGAGACGTGCGTGCGCACCAGATCGCGCAGGAAGAACTCTTGCTCGTCGGCGGCCAGCGGACGCAGCCGCTCCAGCAGCGGATTCTCCTCGGCCGCCGACGCTTCGACATCCGCCAGGGCGGCCTTGACCTCGGGGATCTCGTCGAGCAGCGGGCGTCGGCGCGCGGCGGTGAAGACGCGGCTGAAGTCCGCCCAGTCGACGTCGCCGATGACGATGAACTCCTCGTCGTCGGCCATCGCCTGCCGCAGTCCGGCCATCGCGGTCCGCGGGTCCATGAATCGCATGCCGTACCAGTTCAGGGAGTTCGACTCGGCCGCGGCCTCGCCCATGCCGTCGTCGGCGGACCACAGACCCCAGTAGATCGTCGTCCCGGTGCGGCCACGGGCGCGCCGGTTCCGGGTGACCGAGTCGAGATAGGCGTTACCCGCCGAGTACGAGCCGTGGTCGCCCGCGCCCCACAGCCCGGCCACCGACGAATAGAGCAGGAACGCGTCCAGGTCGTCGCGGTCGAAGAGCCGGTCGAGGTTGGCCGTGCCGACCAGCTTGGCCGCCGCGCCATCCTCGAACTCCGCGAGTTCCACCTGTTGGAGCGAGGCGAACCGGCTCACCCCCGCGCAGTGCACCACGGTCCTGATCGGCGACGCCCCGTCGGCTTCCACTTCCCGGACGAGCCTCGCCAGCGCCTCGTAGTCACAGACGTCGGCTGCGGCGACCGTCACCCGGGGGCCCAACGCCCGCAATTCGTCGGCGAGTTCACCGGCGCCGGGTGCGTCAGGGCCGCTCCGGGAGACAAGGACGAGATGCTCAACGCCGCACGTCGCGAGCCAGCGCGCCGTGTGCGCGGCAAGGCCGCCAGTGCCGCCGGTGATCAGGGCCGCGCCACTCGTCCGGAAGGACGCTCCGGAAGTATCCCGCCGCGGATCGCGCCGCAGTCGGCGCAGGAGCACCTCACCGGAACGGATCGCAACCTGGTCCTCGTGGTCGTCGGCGCTCAGGGCGTCGGCCAGCAGGCCGATGTCGCGGGCCGTCAGCTCCTCCGGCAGATCGATCACGCCGCCCCACGACTGCGGATGTTCCAGGCCGAAGACCAGGCCCAGGCCCCACGTGCTGCTCTGCTCCGGGTGGCTCACGCGGTCCGCACGGCCCGCCGAGACCGCGTCCCTGGTGCACAGCCACAGCGGAACCGGCTCCTCCCGCTCCACCACGGCCTGCATCAGCAGGAGGTTCAGCGCGAGCCCTGCGGTCAGCCCGGGACGTTCGGGGTGCGCCTGCTCGTTCAGCGCGAGCAGCGACAGCACACCGGCCGCACCTGCGTGCGCGGCCAGCGTCTCCCCGATCTGACGTCGGTCGTGCCCGGCGTCGAGCACCACGTGTGTGACGTCGGCGCCACGCTCGCGGAGACCGTCGGCGACCAGCGCGACGGTGTCACCGTCCTGCTGGGACGCCGAGCTCACCACGACCCAACTGCCGGACAACCGCACATCCGTGCGAGGCGTGCGCGGTAGCCATGCGATGTTGTAACGCCACGTGTCCAGCACCGAATGGGCGGCCCGACGCTCGCGCCAGCCGTCGAGCGCGGGCAGCACAACGCTCAACGGCGCGTCCTCCGCGAGGCCCAGCTCGTCGGCGAGCGCACCGATGTCGCCCCCGCGAACGGCCGCCCAGAAGTCGGCGTCGACCGGGTCCTGCGCGTTCGGGCCGGAGCCCGTCTGCTCCTGCTCCTGCTCCTGCAGCCAGTAGTGGGTGCGTTGGAAGGCATAGGTGGGCAGGTCGACCAGGGCGGGACGCGTCGCCGGGAAGGCCTTCGTCCAGTCGACCTCGACACCACGCACCCACAACTGCGCAGCACTGCCCAGGAACCGCTCCAGACCACCATCAGCACGACGCACAGAACCAGTGACAACGCACTCACCGGCCACCTCCTCGACCGCGGCCGTCAGCACCGGATGCGAGGACACCTCCACAAACACGCCGTAACCGTCGGCGGCGAGCCTCTCCACCGCCTCCGCGAACCGCACCCGCGAACGCAGATTCGTAAACCAATAGCCGCCGTCCATCACCGAGCCGTCGACGAACTCACCCGTCACCGTCGACAACAGCGGAATATCACCCGCCCGCGGAACAACGCCCGCCAGAGCATCGGCCAGGCCGACCTGCAGGACATCCATCGACGCCGAATGCGAGGCGTAGTCCACGGCGATTCGCCGCGCCCGCAGCCCCAACTCCTGGCATCTCGCGACCACTTCCTCGACCCCGGCCACCTCACCGGAGACAACCACCTGCGAAGGCCCGTTCACCGCCGCGACCGACACCCGCCCACCCCACGGAGCGAGAACCTCCTCGACCTGAGCGGCACCGGCACCGACCGAGGCCATCGTGCCCGCCCCACTGGCCGACTCCGCGATCGCCTTACTGCGCAGGCACACCACCCGCAGCGCATCCTCCAGAGACAGCACCCCCGCCACACAGGCCGCGGCGATCTCCCCCTGCGAATGCCCCACCACCGCCGCCGGCTCAACCCCGTACGAACGCCACAACGCCGCCAACGCCACCATCACCACAAATGATGCGGGCTGCACCACATCCACCCGCTCCAACGACGGCGCGTCCGCACTACCCCGCAGCACATCAGTAACCGACCAGTCCACCAGCCCCGCCATCACCGCCTCACACTCCGCGACCACACCCGCGAACACCGGTGATTCATCGAGGAGCTGGGCACCCATGGCCGCCCACTGCGCACCCTGCCCCGGAAATACGAAGACCGTCCGCCCCACCGGACCCGCAACCCCCGACACGACCTGCCCCGCGGGCTCACCCCCCGCCAAAGCCGCCAGCCCGGCCGCATACGACCCCGTGACCACCGCCCGATGCTCGAACCGCGCACGCGCCGTCGCCAACGACCACCCCACACCCACCACATCAGCCGTATCCACCACAGAGCCCAACGCGCCGGCCTGACCCCGCAGGACCTCGGCACTCCGCCCCGACAACACCCACGGCACCACCGACGACGACTCGACCGCCGCCGCTCCGGAGGCCTCTCCGGGAGCCGCCTCAGGCCCCTCCTCGGGAGCCTCCTCGGGAGCCTCCTCGGGAGCCTCCTCGGGAGCCTCTTCCAGGATCACGTGCGCGTTCGTCCCACTGATCCCGAACGCCGACACACCCGCACGGCGTGGACGACCCTCCTCACGCGACCACGGGCGCGCCTCGGACAACAGCTCCACCGCACCCGCATCCCAGTCCACATGCGAAGAAGGCATGCCCACATGCAGCGACTTCGGCATCAGCCCATGCCGCATCGCCAGCACCATCTTCATCACACCCGCCACACCGGCGGCGGCCTGGGTGTGCCCGATGTTCGACTTCACCGAGCCCAGCCACAGCGGACGGCCCTCAGGCCGGTTCTGGCCATACGTCGCCAACAGCGCCTGCGCCTCGATCGGGTCCCCGAGCGTCGTACCCGTGCCATGCGCCTCCACGACATCCACCTCGGCCGCCGATACACCCGAGCTCGCCAACGCCTGCCGGATCACCCGCTGCTGGGCCCGACCACTGGGCGCGGTGAGACCGTTGGACGCACCGTCCTGATTCACGGCGGAGCCGCGGACAACGGCCAGTACGTGGTGCCCGTTACGCCGGGCGTCCGACAGACGCTCCAGGAGCAGAACGCCAACGCCCTCGCCCCAGCCGGTCCCGTCGGCGTCGTCGGAGAACGCCTTGACCCGGCCGTCCACGGCGAGCCCGGACTGCCTGCTGAACTCGGTGAAGTTGAGCGGATGGCCCATCACGGCGGCGGCGCCCGCCAGCGCGAGGGAGCAGTCCTCGTCGCGCAGCGCCTGGATGGCCAGGTGCAGGGCCACCAGGCCCGAAGAGCACCCCGTGTCGATGGTGACGGCGGGCCCCTCCAGGCCCAGGGTGTAGGCGATCCGCCCGGACATCAGGGAGTCGTGGCCGCCGGTCAGCAGATGGCCCTCGACGCCCTCGGGCGTCGCCCGTACATCGGCGCCGTAGCCCGCGTTGCTCGCACCGACGAACACGCCCGCGCGTTCGCCGGTCAGGCTCTCAGGGTTTATCCCGGCCCGCTCGATCGCCTCCCACGACGTCTCCAGGAGCAGCCGCTGCTGCGGGTCCATGGCGAGCGCCTCACGCGGCGAGATCCCGAAGAACCCGGCGTCGAACTCGGCGGCACGGGCCAGGAACGCCCCGCGCCGGGTGTAGCTGGTGCCGGGGTGGTCGGGGTCGGGGTGGTACAGGCCGTCCAGGTCCCAGCCGCGGCCGTCGGGCATCTCGCCGACGACGTCGGCGGCGGCCTCGATCAACTCCCAGTACTGCTCCGGGGTGTCGGCGCCGCCGGGGAAGCGGCAGCTCATCGCGACGATCGCGATGGGCTCGGTCCGCTTGTCCTCCAGCTCCCGGACCCTCTTACGGGTGGTCCGCAGCTCGGCGGTGAGTCGGTTCAGGTACTCCCGCAGCCGCTGTTCGGTCGCGTCACCGCTCATCTGATACCCAACTCCCGGTCGATCAGGTCGAAGATCTCGTCGTTTGAAGCCGTCGTCAGGTCGTCGTCGCCTTGTGCGCCGACGGTGGTGTGCTCGGCCGGTTCCACCCGGCGCAGCAGGGCACGCAGTCGGTCGGTCAGGCCGAGCCGGTCGCGCTCCTCGTCCGGCAGAGCGGACAACCGGGCTTCCATGCGGTCCAGTTCGGCCAGTACGTCGTCGGCCCCTCCGAACAGCTCATCGCTCAAATGCCGAACGAGGGCGGCCGGAGTGGGGTGGTCGTAAATGAGGGACGCGGGCAGCTTCAGTCCGGTCGCGACGGCCAGCCGGTTGCGGAACTCGAGCGCCGTGAGGGAGTCGAAGCCGAGTTCCTTGAAGGTCGAGCGCAGCCGCACCCCCTCCGGCCCGTCGGCCTTGAGCACTACGGCGGATTCGCCGCGGACCAGGTCCGTCAGGGCGCTCTCCCGCTCCCCGGCGGGCAGACCTGCGAGCCGGTCCGCGAGGGACGTGGACGGCTCCGGCGTGGGCTCGACGCCGTTCGCGTACGGGCCCGGCACCGGCTGCGCGGCCTGCTGTGCCGTACTGAGTTCGGCGACCAGGCGGCGGTCCCGCGTCATCGTGTACAGCGGCAGGAAGCGGGCCAGGTCGAAGGCGGCGACAGCGACGGTGGTGTCGCCCTGGCCCACCGCGCGGGCGAGCGCGCGGACCGCCCGCTCGGGCGGCATGAGGCAGACGCCGCGCTGCGTGAACAGATCGGCGGCGTCTCCCTCCGCTATGCCGCCGTCCCAGGCTCCCCAGGCGACGGACGTGGCCACCGCGCCGCGGGCGCGCCGCTCGGCGGCGAACGCGTCCAAGTAGGCGTTGGCGGCGGCATATCCGGCCTTGCCCACATCGCCCCAGATGCCTGCTCCGGAGGAGAACAGGACGAAGGCGTCCAGGTCCAGGTGCGCGGTGAGTGCCTCCAGATTGCGGGCGCCCTCGACCTTTGCCCGCAGCACCCGGGCGAGTTCGGCGGTGGACAGGCCGCCGACCGGTGTCTCCGGGTGGGTGACCCCGGCGGCGTGCACGACGGCGGTCAGCGGACGGTCGTCCTCAATCGTCGCGAGGAGGGCGGCGAGCCGGTCCGCGTCGGCGACGTCGCAGGCCGCAACCGTCACCCGCGCGCCGAGCGCGGTCAGTTCGGCTCTCAGCTCTGCCGTGCCGGGTGCGTCCGGGCCGAGGCGGCTGGTCAGGATCAGGTGGGCCGCTCCGTGCCGGGCGGCCCAGCGCGCCACATGGGCGCCCAGGACGCCGGTGCCGCCCGTGATCAGCACGGTGTCGCGCGGCCGCCACGGCGCGGCCTCCGACGCGGGGTCCTTGACAAGTCTGCGGGCGAACACGGCGTTGTCGCGTACGGCCACCTCATGCTCTCCGGTGGCCCCGGACAGGACTGTCGCAAGGCGCGCGAGGCAGTCCTCGCCCGGTTCGTCCGGCAGATCCACGAGGCCGCAGGCGCGGCCGGCCTCCTCGAGCCCGAGCACCACGCCCAGCCCCCACACCAGCGCCTGGAAAGGGGAGCGGACCGGGTCGTCGGGGGCGGTGCCGACCGCACCCGAAGTGGCCAGCCACAGCGGGGCGTCGGGAGCGATCCCGGCCAGGGCCCGCACCGCGGCGACGGTGTCCGCCAGGCCGGCGGTGACCACGGGCTCGTCGTCGCACGGCCGCTCGTCGAGGGCGGCCAGCGACAGGATGCCGTCGATCCGGTCCGGCAGCGCGGCGCCCTCGCGCGCCAGCTCGTCCACGCCGACGGCGTGGGGGACGGCGCCGTGACGGGCGAGGCCCGTCAGCACCCTCTTGACGAGGTCGTCCCGCAGCGGGCTCTTCGGGGTGAGCACGAGCCAGTCGCCGGTGAGCGACGGATCTCCGGTGCCCGGCACGGGGGTCCAGTCGACGCGGTACCGCCAGCTGTCGATGACGGCGGCCTCCTGGCGCGCGGCGGCCTGGGCGGGCGCCTCGAGCCAGTGGCGGCGGCGCCGGAACGGGTAGGTGGGCAGGTCGACCCTGGGCCGGGCGGACCCGTCGGGGAACGCCGGGCCGAAGTCGACGGGCGCGCCGCGCACCCACGCCTCGGCGAGCGAGAGGAGCAGGCGGTCGGGCCCGCCGTCGTCCCGGCGCAGCGAGCCCACGGCGCAGGCGTCGCCGTACTCGGCCAGGGTCTCTTCGGTCGCGGCGAGCAGCACCGGGTGCGGGCTGCACTCGACGAAGAGTCCGTGGCCCTGCCGGGCGAGCGCGCGCACCGCTTCGGCGAAACGCACGGGGCGGCGCAGGTTCGTGCCCCAGTAGGCGGCGTCGAGCGCCGGGGAGTCGATCCAGTCGGCGGTGACGGTGGAGAAGAACGGCACCTGCGGCGTGCGGGGCCGGACGGGGGCGAGCAGCTCGCCCAGTTCGTCGAGGATCTCCTCGACGTGCGCGGAGTGCGAGGCGTAGTCGACGGGGATCGTCCGCACGCGCACACCGCGCTCCCGGCAGTCGCGACTCACCTCCTCGAGGGCCGCGGGGTCTCCGGAGAGCACCACCATGCCCGGCCCGTTCACGGCGGCGACGGACAGCCGCCCCGCGAAGCGGGACACGAGGTCGTCGGCCTGTTCCTCGGGCACCGCGACGATGGCCATGGCACCACGTCCGGCCAGCGCGGTCAGCACCTTGCTGCGCAGACACACCACCCGCGCCGCGTCCTGCAGCGACAGTGCTCCGGCGACGCAGGCGGCGGCGATCTCGCCCTGCGAGTGCCCGACCACGGCGGCCGGTTCGATCCCGTACGAGCGCCATACAGCGGCCAGCGCGACCATCACGGCGAACGACGCGGGCTGCACCACGTCCACCCGCTCGAGCGACGCGGCCCCCTCGGCACCCCGCAGCACATCGGTCAGCGACCAGTCGACGTACGCCGACAGCGCCTCCTCGCACTGAGCGACGGCCCGCGCGAACACCTCGGAGCTCTCCAGCAGACCGGCGCCCATGCCGACCCACTGCGCACCCTGCCCCGGGAAGACGAACACGGTCCGCCCCAGCGGCCCCGCGACACCCGATACCACGTGCGCGCACGGCTCACCGGCCGCCAGCGCCCGCAGCCCCTCGTCGTGCCCGCCGACGACCACGGCCCGGTGCTCGAACCAGGTCCGTGCCGTCGCCAGTTCCCGTCCCACCGACGCCGGGTCGGCACCGCTGTCGGCCCATGGGCCCAACGCCGCGGCCTGGTCGCGCAGGACCTGCGGGTCGCGGGCCGACAGCAGCCACGGCACGGCGGACGGACCGCCCGCGGCCGGTTCCGCCACGGGCTCCGGCAGCGGCACCGGGGCCTGCTCCAGGATCACGTGCGCGTTCGTGCCGCTGATGCCGAACGCGGAGACACCGGCCCGGCGCGGCCGGTCCGTGTCCGGCCAGGGCCGGGACTCGGCGAGCAGGCGGACACCGCCCGATTCCCAGTCCACCCGCGAGGTCGGTTCGGCCACGTGCAGGGTGCTCGGCAGGGTGCCGTGCCGCAGCGCCTGCACCATCTTGATCACGCCGACGACGCCGGCCGCCGCCTGGGTGTGCCCCACGTTGGACTTGACCGAGCCGAGCCACAGCGGCCGCTCGGCCGGCCGGCTTTCGCCGTACGTCGCCATGAGCGCCTGCGCCTCGATCGGATCGCCGAGCCGGGTGCCGGTGCCGTGCGCCTCTACGGCGTCCACGTCGGCGGGGCCGAGGCCGGCCCGGCCCAGCGCCTGGCGGATCACCCGCTGCTGGGACAGGCCGTTGGGCGCGGTCAGCCCGTTCGACGCGCCGTCCTGGTTGACCGCACTGCCGCGTACCAGCGCCAGCACCCGGTGCCCGTGGCGGCGCGCCGCGGAGAGCCGCTCCACCAGGAGGACGCCGACACCCTCGGCCATGCCGAAGCCGTCCGCGTCCTCGGCGAACGCGTGGCAGCGGCCGTCGGTGGACAGCGCGCGCAGCCGGCTGAAGCTGATCAGCGGCGTGGGCGTGGAGGTCACCGACACCCCGGCGACCAGGGCGAGTTCACACTCGCCCGAGGCCAGGGACTGGGCGGCGATGTTCAGCGCGACCAGGGAGCCGGAACAGGCCGTGTCGATGCTGAGGGCCGGCCCGGTGAAGCCGAAATGGTAGGCGAGCCGCCCGGAGGCGACGCTCGGCGCGCCGCCGGTGACCTGGTATCCCTCCAGCTCGTCCGGCACGCTGTCCGACCTGCCGTAGTCCGGTGGCATCACGCCCACGAACACACCGGTGTCGCTGCCCTTGAGGTCGTCCGGCAGCAGCCCGGCGTGCTCGAACGCCGCCCAGGCGGTCTGCATCAGCAGCCGCTGCTGCGGGTCCATGGCCAGCGCCTCACGGGCGGAGATGCCGAAGAACTCGTGGTCGAACTCGGCGGCCGTGCCCAGGAATCCGCCGGCCCGCACGTAGCTGGTGCCGGGCCGGTCCGGGTCGGGGTCGTACAGCGCGTCGACGTCCCAGCCCCGGTCGGAGGGGAGCGGGCCGACGGCGTCGCCACCGGCCATGAGCAGCTGCCACAGCGCGTCCGGGCCGTCGACGTCGCCGGGCAGGCGGCACGCCATGCCGACGATGGCGAGCGGTTCGTCGGTGGCCGTGCGGGCCGGTTCGGGTGCGGCGGGCTCCGCGGGCCCGCCGTGCGCCACGCGCAACAGGTGCTCGGCGAGCAGCGCCGGAGTGGGGTGGTCGAACAGCAGCGTGATCGGCAGGTCGACGTCCAGGTCGGCGCCGATCTGCCCGCGCAGCCGGACCAGGGACTGCGAGTCGAACCCGATGTCCTTGAACGATGCCCGGGCCGAAACCGCCTCGGCGCCCTCGTATCCGAGCACCGCGGCCGCGCGCGCCCGGATCAGGTCGAGCAGGACGCGCCGCCGCTCGTCCGGCAAGCCGGCCGCGGCAAGGCGCGCGGCCGCAGCGCTGGTCACAGCCTCCTCGCCGACGGCAGGCGCGGCCACCGTGTCGAACCAGTGGCGCCGCCGCTGGAAGGCGTAGGTGGGCAGGTCCACGGTGGCTGGGGCGGGCCCCGGGAAGAGCGCCGTCCAGTCGACGTCGACGCCGTCCGTCCACAGACGGGCCAAAGCCGTGACGGCGGTGACGGGTTCGGACTGCTTACGGCTCAGCGCCGCTACGGCCAGGGCGCCCTCGTGGGTCTCACCGATCGCCGCTACGAGACCGGCGTCCGGGCCCAGCTCGAGGAAGCGGCTGACGCCGAGAGACGTGAGGTGAGTGATCGCGTCGGCGAAGCGGACCGTCCCGCGGACCTGGTCCACCCAGTACGACGCGGTGAACTCGGTGACCGGCGCCCCCGTCAACGTGGAGACGATCGGAATACGGGGGGTGGCGTACGTCAACCCGCCTGCCGCAGCAGCGAATTGGTCCAGCATCGGGTCCATCAGCACCGAGTGGAAGGCATGGCTGACCTCCAGCCAGCGCCCCTGACGGTCGGGCAGGGCCGCCGCGACTGTTTCGACGGCCTCGCGGGTCCCGGAGAGGACCACCTGACCCGGGGCGTTCACCGCCGCCACCGACACACCCTCGACCAGCAAGGGGGCGACCTCATCCACCGTCGCCCGCACCGCCCACATCGCCCCACCCGAAGGCAGCGCCTGCATCAACCCCGCCCGAGCCGCCACAAGTTGACAGGCATCGGCCAACGACAGCACCCCGGCCACATGCGCGGCAGCCAACTCACCAACCGAATGACCGACCAGATAATCCGGCGTGACACCCCACGACTCCACCAGCCGGAACAACGCCACCTCAACCGCGAACAACGCAGGCTGCGCCCACCCGGTCTCCCCCAGCGCCCCCGCGTCGGTGAACAACACCTCACGCAGCGGCCGGTCCAGCAGACCATCGAAGTGTCCGCACACCTCATCCAGAGCCGCCGCGAAAACCGGGAAGGCTGCCGCCAACTCCCGCCCCATACCAACCCGCTGACCACCCTGACCCGAGAACACAAACCCCGTCAGCCCGTCACCGGCCACCCCCGAGACGGTCCCCGGCAGCCACTCGCCGCGTGCCAGCGCCTCGAGGCCGACGTCCAGTTCGCCAGTGTCGCCGCCGACCACCACGGCACGCTGCTCGAACCGGGTCCGGGTCGTCACCAGCGACCAGCCCACCTCGCGCGCGTCGGCTCCGCCCACCGCTGAGCGCAGCGCCGCGGCCTGCCCGCGCAGCGCGGCGGCGCCGCGGCCGGACAGCACCCAGGGCACCACCGGAGGCGTGGCCGGGAGCGTGGCCGGGGAGGCGGACGCGGGCGCCGGGGCCTGCGAGAGGACCAGGTGGCAGTTGGTGCCGCCCATTCCGAAGGAGCTGACTCCGGCGGTCCGGGGGTGGTCGGCGGCGGGCCACACGGTGAGGTCACCGACGACCCGCAGGTTCAGTTCGGCCAGCGGAATGTCGGGGTTGGGCTCCTCGAAGTTGAGGCTTGCGGGGATGCGGCCGTGCGACAGGGCCAGCACAGTCTTGAGCAGGCCGGCCGCTCCGGCCGCGGCCTCCAGGTGGCCCAGGTTCGTCTTGACCGAACCGACCAGCAGCGGGCGCGTGGTGTCGCGGGCGCTGCCGAGCACCGCGCCGAGGGCCGCCGCCTCGACCGGGTCGCCCACCGGGGTGCCGGTGCCGTGCAGTTCGACGTACTGCACGGATTCCGGCGCTACCCCGGCCGTCGCATACGCCTGTCGCAGCACCTCGGCCTGGGCATCACGACTGGGGGTGGTCAACTGCTCAGCGACGCCGTCGTTGTTGACGGCGCCACCGCGGATCACGCCATAGACGCGGTCGCCCGCGGCGATCGCGTCCGGGAGCAGCCGCAGGACGAGGGCGACCCCGCCCTCGCCCCGTACGAAGCCGTTGGCCCGGTGGTCGAACGTGTAGCACCGGCCGTCCGGGGACAGGCCCCCGAACTCCTCGGCGAGGACACCGCTCTCGGCTGAGAGACTGAGGTTCACACCACCCGCGAGGGCGAGGGTGCTCTCGCCGCGCCGCAGGCTCTCCACGGCGGTGTGCACGGCGACCAGCGAGGACGCCTGGCCGGTGTCGATGACGAGGCTGGGCCCGCGCAGCCCGAGGACGTGCGAAACCCGGTTGGCGATGACACCGCGGCTGAGACCAGCCATCGCATGGTGGTTGAGCGCGGTGCGCCCGGCGTCTTTGGCCAACAGGGCATAGTCGTCGCGCATCGCGCCGACGAACACTCCTGTCGCGCTGCCGGACAGCTCGCCGGCGACGATCCGGGCGTCCTCGAACGCCTCCCAGGCGAGTTCGAGTACCAGCCGCTGCTGTGGGTCGAGCACGCCGGCCTCGCGGGGGGTGATCCCGAAGAAGTCGGCGTCGAACCGGTCGACTCCCTCGATAAACGCGCCCCCCAGCTCCCCCCGGCCGGCTCCCGTCCGGCCGGAACGCCGCCGACCGTGCTCCGCCCGTCGGTCAACAGCCGCCAGAACGCGTCCGGGTCGGCCGCGCCGGGCAGTCGGCACGAGACACCGACGATCGCCACCGGCTGATCGCCGGCACGGGAGAATTTCATGGGTCGCGAGGTGTCCATGTGGAGTGCTGCTCCCTGCTATTCCGCGATCTTGGTGAACCCGGTCCAGCGGAAGGTCGTCGGCTGCCCGCCGACACCCTCGCGCGGGGCGTCGAACGGCTCGGGGTACTGATAGCCGCAGTAGTGCTCGACCTCAGTCCTCTGCCGCACCGCGACCGCGGGAACGCGCGCCGACTCCGCGAGCCGCGCGCGCACGTCCGGACCGTCCGCGCGCACCACCTCGGGTCCAGTGATCAGCGGCATGTAATCACTCCCAGATCGTGAGTCGGTGCGGCGCGTTCGCGTGGTGGCGAGCGCTTCCTGGTGGGGACGGTCGGCACGTCTCATGCCGCGCCCAGATGAACACGGCCGAACGGGCTCGTCCCGGCCGGTCCGGGGGTTTCTAGGAGTTCACTCAGATCCCGCCGGAACGACCCGCCGGGCGGACGGGAAGCGATTTTCCTTGGACTCCAGCGGTGGACGGCAACGGTGCCCCGGCACTCCCGGATGTCGGCCTCGTACGCGACCGGACGGAGGCCAGGGCCAGCGTGATCGACACCGATGTGTGGACTCGGCGGTACTTCCCGAGGGTGGAGGCGCGGGTCCGGTTGGTCCGCCTGCCGCACGCGGGCGGCTCGGCCTCCTTCTACCGGCCGGGGGCGCAGGCGCTGCGCCCCCGGGTCGAGGTCCTGGCCGTGCGGTACCCGGGCCGTCAGGACAGGCGGCACGAGCCGCTGATCGACGATCTGCGCAACCTGGAGGACAAGTCACCCCGACGTCTCGAAGCCCGAGAGATCTGCCCCCTGCGCCTGTTCGGCTCGGCCCGGCGGGCCCCGTCGGCGGACCGGGACGAGCGGGTGCACCTGCGCGACGACGAGGAGCTGATGCGGATGATGCTGCCGGTCATCCGGGGCGACCACCGCGCCGCGGAGACGTAGCGGCACACGCCCGGCCCCTGGCGTCGCTACCCGGTCACCGCGCTGACCGGCGACAGCGACCCCAAGGCGACGCTCGACGAACAGCTCGCAGAACCGGCCCTGTGATGACGGAGGAGTCATGACAACACGACACGTCGCGGTCTTCATGTTCCCGGGCTACGGGCATGTGAACCCGACGATCGAGATCAGCCGCTGCCTCATCGCGCTGGGCCACCGGGTCACCTACGTACTGGACGAGAAGTTCGCCGACCCGGTGACCGCCATCGGCGCCGAGATGGTCCGCTACACGTCACACCGCAGCCGGCTCGGCGAGGGAACCGTGACCGGTGAGGACATCGGTGCCCTTGGCCTGACGTTCCTGCGCGAGTCGATGGACGTGATCCTGCCGCGGACCCTGGAGGCATTCGAGGACGACGTCCCCGACCTGGTCCTGTACGACCTCGAGAGCTTCTTCACCGCGCGTACGGCGGCCAGGCGGTGGGGCCGCCCCACCGTGCAGCTGTTCCCGTACGTGGCTGCCAACGAGCACTACGCGCTGTCGCTCGAGGTCTTCGACGGGGTGAGCGAGAGCCTGCAGAAGTGCCTGGACCTGATCACGGAACACCTCGCCGCCGAGGGCACCGATTCTGAGACTGCGGCGACGTTCCTGGCCAACTTCGACTCCCGCAACGTGGTGCTGCTGCCGAAGTCGTTCCAACCGATGGGCGAGACGTTCGACGACCGCTACACCTTCACCGGGCACAGCCTCCCGGCCGACCGGTCCGGGACCGGATCCTGGCAGCACCCTTCGGGGGGCGGCCCGATGGCCCTGATCACGCTGGGTACCGAGGTGAACGACCGGCCCGACTTCTTCAGGAACTGTGTCGAGGCGTTCGACGGGAGCGACTGGCACCTGGTCATGTCGGTCGGGCCGGGAAACCTGCCGGCCTGCCGGGCCGCCGCCCAGGGCGCGGCAGGCGTCGAAATGCACGAATGGCTGGCGTTCAACACCGTGCTGCCGCACGCGTCGGCCGTGGTGTGCCATGCCGGCATCAGCACGATGCTCGAGGCGATCTCGTTCGGCAGACCGCTGGTGGTCATCACCTACACCCCCGAGGACCGAGTCAACGGCCGGCTCACCGAGGAACTCGGCCTGGGCGTCGCGATGTCCGGCCACGAGGTGACTCCCGAGCGACTGCGCGAAGCGGTCGAGACCGTCGCGCACTCCGACCGCATCCAGCGGCAGGTCGCCCGGATGCGCACGGAAATGCTGGCGGCGGGTGGCCCGGCCCGAGCCGCCCGGCTCCTCGACGGCTGGCTCGGCGAGCCGGCCCCAGCGGCCCAACCCACCGCAATCCAGAATGAACGGTGGAGCAGCCGTGACGGAGCTCGTTGAACTGGGTGGCGATCGGCGGGTGTACACGCAGAGCGCGATCGAAGCGGAGTACATGTACGACGAGATCTTCCGCCAGGGCTGCTACGACGGCCTGGACCTCGGTCTCCGCCGGGCTGCCGGCGGAGACCGCCGCGGCTGCGCCGAGGGCCCGATGGACTCGCCCTCGCTCTCATGCAACCGCGTTTCCTGTCGAAGTCGGCTTGACGTCCCGATTCCCGACAGGGCTCAAGCGTTGGTCGACAGAGGCTGGTGGAACCCCTAGTCCTCACGGCTCAGAGCCCCGGCTGCGAGTCGGCCTCGCGCATGAGGGCTATCGTCTGCTCGGCGACGGCTCAGCGCTCGTCGCCCACGGCAGCTTCGGGTACGAGAACCCAGCGCCTGGAGAATCACTACAGACCCGGTCAAGGCCCCGGCCTACCGCGACCAGTTCCCCGTACCGCTAGCCGTCGTAAAGGTCCGTCTCCGGACCGGAAGACGCGCATCGGCGTAAGGATGACGACGTATGTCGAACACAGCGACCGCCTCCCCCATCCGGCAGTTCGCCGGAGGACGGGTCGTCTACCCCCTGGCCGCCACCGTGGCGGCCGTCATCGTATGGCTCACAGCGCACTCCGCTCTCGACATCGACCTCAAGGCGAAAGCCTCCGGCGGAGACATCCAGGAGATCGGTCTGCCCTTGGTGATCGGCGTGACACTCCTGGTGGGCTTCGCCGCTTGGGGTGTGGTGGCGCTGCTCGACCGCAAGTCGTCGTCCGCGCGCACCTGGTGGACCCTGATCGCGTCGGCCGTGTTCGTGCTGTCGCTGCTCGGCCCGGCCGGCAGCGGCCAGGGTGGCTCGGCCAAGGTCGCGCTGCTGTGCATGCACCTCGTTGTGGCCCTCGTGCTGATTCCCGGCTTCGCCCGTACCGCACGGAAGGACTGACGCATGGCGAAGTCCTCGTTGAGCCTGCGCAAGCAGGGTGGCATCTTCGTCGTGGAGGGCATCAAATCCCCCTCTGGCGGGCTGAAGTTCGACCGCGGCATGCGCAAGGGCACGGTCACCGTGAATGGCCGTGCTCTGCCGATCGCGGCCACCGGACGACTGCGGACCCGTGTCACGGTCGGCGAGGACGCGCTCCTGTGCCTGGACGGCCGGGGGGCGTTCGTGCCGGGAGGCGGGTCGCCGGTCGAGTGGCGTACGTCCCGGCCGCGCCGCGGCCGGTACCACGCGACTCTCGTCCGTGGCTCCGACCTGATCGAGTACTCGCTGACGAGGTCCGACGGCCGGTCCGTGCAGATCTCGGTCGACGGCCACTGGGACCAGCTCGAACTGATCGCGCTCGCGGGCTCGTTCGCCCTCCTGTCCCGTCGCCGCGGCGACGCCTACCGCACGATCGCCATGGCAGGCATCCTCAGCCCGCGCGTGCCCTGATCGACATCGGCCGGCCATCAGGTCGGTGGTGAAGCCGCCCGGGTGCGTGCCCAGAGCCTGGTGGACCTTGAAGAAGGCGATCACCTCGGACGGCCTTGCGGCGGTCCGTACCCTGCTGGACCGGGCCTATCAGGCGGGGACCGTCCCGCCGTTCGAGCTCGGAGCACTGGACCCGGTGGGCTCCGCGCCCGCCGCATCAGTTCACGGCTGACGCCCGGCCGGCCATGATCGCCTCCAGGCGGTCGGCGACCGCGATGGGGCCCGGGGCCATACGCACATGGAGGCTCAACCCGTTTTCCCTGCACGGCACTTCGGGACACCGGCGATGACTTCCACGGCTGTGCGCAGGGTGTTCGGCATCGAGGTCCTCGGCGGTTGACAGAGGTGCCGAGCGAGACCAGCGGCAGGGGTGTCGAGCCGGGCGGGTGTCGTCCCGCTCCACCGGGGCGTGGGCGGGGTCCGCCTCGGTGCCGTTCTGCGGCACCTGGGCGTTGGTGCCGAAGCCGGCGTACGTCCGCACGGCGGACACCTGGCGCCTTCGGCTCACCGTGGTCGCCGTTTCAGGCGAGCGCGTCGTGCACGACCGGGTGGGGCGGGTCGCTGCGTGCGGCCTCCAGGGGGGAAGCTCTCCTTTGGCGGCCGCTGCCACGAGGCGCGGCAGGGAACAGCGGGGCAGGGCCGGGACGGTGCGGCGCCAGGCGAGGTCGGCGGCGCCGAGGAGTCTTCGCCCGGCCCGCACCAGCAGTCGCATCCCCAGCAGCACGGGCAGCGACCATCGCGACAGCGACGTACGGTCGGCGAGGTTCCTCTTCACCGACCGGCACCCCCTGATCACGTTCGTTTCCGAGGGCGTGGACACCGGCACCGTCCTCGGCACGCTCACCGGAGGGCCGTGACCCTGCTCCATCCCTCGGGCGGGGTCACGGCCGCTTCGCCGCTCACACCGGGCGTTCGCGGAGCCAGACGTCGACCGCGTCGGCCGTGGTGCCGGCCAGGTCCTCCATCATGGTGAAGTGGTTGCCGGGCACGTCCACGACGCGGTCCGCCTCGCTCCAGCCCGTCTGCCACTGCTCGGGGGCCAACTCCTCGCCGCCGGGCATCGGTTCACCGGCCCGTACGAGGAGCACGGGAGCCGTGAGTTTCCCCGGCCGCCAGCCGCCCAGCAGGTTGAAGTACCAGCTCATCGCGGACAGCCGGGAGGCGTCCATGCGCGCGAAGCCGGCCTCGCGTTCGAACATGCCGCCGAGCAGCTGATCCTCGAACTGACCGAGCGAGTCGTCGCCGGGCACATAGGTGTCGAGGAGCACGACTCCCGCCGGGGACCGGCCCTCCTGCTCCAGGCGGTCGGCCGTCGCGTAGGCGAGGACACCGCCGGAGGAGGAGCCCAGCAGCGCGAAGGGCGCGTCCCCGACCTGCTCGCGCACCATCCGCGCCAGCAGGGCGACCAGGGCGTCCTCGGTGGCCGGCAGCGGTTCACCGGCCGCGAATCCGGGCACTGCGAGCGCGATCACGTCCCGTACGTCGCGGAACGCCGAGGCGAATCGCGCGTACTGGTGCACGCCGGCGAGCGCCACCTGCGAGCTGAAGCAGACCAGCCGGACCGGCTCCGTGCCCTTGGCCAGCCGGACCGAGGCGGGCGACTCACGCACTTCGGTGACGTCGGTGAACGTCGGACGCAGCCGGGCGACGCTCTGCAGCAGCTCGAAGCCCTCGCGCAGCCGACGTTCCTCGCAGGCCCGGCGGAACAGCCGGCCGATGGTCTCGTCGGTGTCGGGCGCACTGCCGGTTCCGGCGTTCTCGGGAGCGTCCGTACCGGCCTGTGCGGTGCCCAGCAGGGTGTGGAGATGACCGGCCAGGTCGAGCGGCGAGGCATGGTCGAAGGCGACGGTGGCCGGCAGCCGCAGCTCGGTCTCGGCGGCCAGCGCGTTGCGCAGTTCCACCGAGGTCAGAGAGTCCAGGCCGAGTTCGAGGAACGGCTGCTCGGGCTGGATCGCCTCGGCCGAGGGATGTCCGAGTACGGCGGCGGTGGCGCCGCGCACCAGGTCGAGCACGGCCTCCCGGCGGGCCGTTCCGGTCAGTCCGCGCAGCCGCCGGGCGGTGGTCCTGCGGTCGGCGTCCTGGCCTGCGGCGACGCGCCGGGCGGCGGGGTGAGCGAGGCCGCGCAGCAGCGGGGCGGGTTCGGGGCCGAGTGCCGCGGTGTCGAGGCGGACGGGCACGAGTGAGGCGGCGTCGACGCGCAGCGTGGCATCGAGGAGGGCGAGCCCTTCCTGGTCGCCGAGGGCGAGTACGCCGCCGCGTGCCATACGGCCGCGGTCCACCCCGTCGAGCCGGCCGGCCATGCCGTGCTCCCAGGCTCCCCAGGCGAGCGCCCTGGCGGGCAGGCCGTCGGCCCGCCGCTGCTCGGCCAGGGCATCGAGGAAAGCGTTGGCGGCGGCGTAGTTGGCCTGCCCCGGAGTGCCGAACGTGGCGGCCGAGGAGGAGAACAGGACGAACTCGGCGAGCTTTTCGTCCCGGGTCAGTTCGTGCAGGTTCAGCGCGGCGTCCACCTTGGCGCGCAGCACCGCCTCGAAGCGGTCCGGGGTGAGCGAGGTGAGCACTCCGTCGTCGAGGACGCCGGCGAGATGGACCACGGCGGTGAGCGGATGCGCCGGGTCCACCGAGGCCAGCACCCCGGCCAAGGCGGTGCGGTCGGCCGCGTCGCAGGCGGTGAGGGTGACTTCGGCGCCCAGCTCGGTGAGTTCGGCTCGCAGCGCCTCTGCACCGGGGGCGCCGGATCCGCTGCGGCTGATCAGGAGCAGCCTGCGCAGGCCGTGCTCGGCGACGAGGTGGCGGGCGACCAGACCGCCGAGGGCGCCGGTGGCGCCGGTGACGAGCACAGTGCCGTCCGGGTCCCAGGCGGGGCCGGGAACGTCGGGCACGGCGACGCGGGCGAGCCTGCCCGCATACAACTTCCCGTCTCTCAGAGTGAGTTGAGGTTCGCCGGTGTCGAAGGCGGCGGGCAGGGCGAGGACGGAGGCCCGCGTCTCGTCGAGATCTACGAGAAGGAAGCGGCCGGGGTTCTCCGACTGGGCGGTCCGCACCAGGCCCCACAGGGGCGCACAGACCAGATCGCCCGGGCGTTCGGTGCCGTCGCCGAGCGCGCCGCGTGTGACGAAGGCGAGCCGCGCTCCGGCGAACCGCTCGTCGGCGGTCCAGGACTGCACGGTGCGCAGGGCCTCGCCGGTGATGTCCCGTACGCCGCGGGCCGGTTCGGCCGCGGAGTCGGAGGCGAAGGAGACCAGGACGAGCTCGGGCAGGGTCATACCGGCCGAGGCCGCGGCCGACAGTGCCTCGAGGTCGGCGAAGGACTCGGTCCAGACGCCCGCCTCGGTCAGGGGGGCGTTGAGACCGAGGGCGTCCGCGCCGATCAGTGCGCAGCGGCGGATCGCCGAGACCTGCACGGTCCCCGGCTCCGGCTGCCGCGCCGACACCGGCTGCCACTCCACGCGGAACAGCGCGTCCGTGTGGCGCGCTTGGCGCCTGGGGCTCGCGGCGAGGGGCCGCAACATGAGCGAGGCGATCGAGGCGACCGCACGCCCGGCGGGGTCCACGGCGCTGAGCGCCACCTGCTCGGGTCCGGTCGCGGTCAGCCGTACGCGCAGTACGGCAGCGCCCTGGGCGTGCAGGGCGACGCCGCCGAAGGAGAACGGGACGAGGCGGCCGGCGGCGCCGGGCAGCAGGTAGGCCAGGGAGTGCAGGGCCGCGTCGAGGAGAGCGGGGTGCAGCCCGTACCCCCCGGTGTCCGCGCGGAGCGGTTCGGGCAGAACCACCTCGGCGTAGAGCTCTCCGCCGTGCTGCCAGGCCGCGCTGAGGCCCTGGAAGGCCGGGCCGTACGCCACTCCGTCCACGGCCTGGCCCTCTGCGCCGTCACCCTGGTCGTCGTAGAGCCCGTCGAGCGCCACCTCCACTGCGCCGTGCGGCGGCCATGCGGAGGTGTCGAACGGTTCGGCGTCGGCCACGGCCGGGGCCAGGGTTCCGGTCGCGTGCAGGGCCCAGAGTGCCTCGGGGGGCACGTCGGCGGGGCGGGAGGAGATCCGCAGGGTGCGGTTTCCCGATGCGTCGGCGGGCTCGGTCGCGACCTGGATCTGCCGCTCGCCCGCGTCGAGGGGGAGCGGGACGGACAGCACCAGTTCGTCCACGAGGCCGCAGCCGGCGTGATCGGCGGCGTGCACGGCCAGGTCGAGGAGTGCGGTACCCGGCAGGACCGGCACCCCGGCGACGAGGTGGTCGGCGAGCCACGGATGGGCGGTGGTGGAGAGCCTTCCGGTGCATACGGACCCGCCGCCGGACAGCGGAACGCAGGCGCCGAGCAGCGGGTGTTCGGCCCCGGTCAGTCCGGCCGCCGCCAGGTCGGCGGGGACCGCGGCGTTCTCGGCCCAGTACCGCTGCCGCTGGAAGGCGTAGGTCGGCAGGTCCACTCGGCGCGCACCGGTGCCGGCGTAGAGCGCCGACCGGTCGATGCCGGTTCCGTGGGCGAGCAGCGGGCCGAGGACCGCGGCGAGGGTTTCGGTCTCGGGCCGGCCGCGGCGCAGGACCGCGCGGACGATCGGTGCCGTGTCCGGGCGCACTGGTGTCGTGGCCGGGCCCACTGCTGCCGTCCGGGCGTCGTCGTCCGCCAGGCATTCCTCGACCGCGGCCGTGAGGACCGGGTCCGGGCCGAGCTCGACGAAGGTACTCACTCCGGCCGTACGCAGCCGCGTGATCGCGTCGTGGAACCGTACGGTCTCGCGCACCTGGCGCACCCAGTAGTCCGGCTCCCCGAAGCTGCCCGCATCGGCAGCGTGCGCACCGCCGGTCGGCACGACCGGGATCCGCGCCGGGTGGTACGTGACCGACTCGGCGACCCGGCGGAACTCCTCCAGCATCGGTTCCATCCGGGCCGAGTGGAAGGCGTGGCTCACCGGCAGCCGCTTGCTCTGGCGGTCACCGAACCGCCCGGCCACCGCGAGGACGGCCGCTTCCTCTCCCGAAAGCACCACGGACGTGGGCCCGTTGACCGCGGCGAGGTCCACCCCTTCGCCCAGCAGAGGGGTCACTTCCGCCTCGGTCGCCCGCAGCGCCAGCATCGCGCCGCCCGCCGGGAGGGCATGCATCAGCCGTCCGCGGGCCGCGACCAGCCGGCAGGCGTCTTCCAGGGTCAGTACGCCCGCGACGTGAGCGGCGGCCAGTTCGCCGACCGAGTGACCCACCAGCTCGTCGGGTTCGGCCCCGCAGGATGCGAGCAGCCGGTACAGCGCCACTTCGAGGGCGAACAGAGCGGGCTGGGCGAACCCGGTCCCCGCGAGCGCCTGCTCGTCGGCGAACATCACCTCGCGCAGTGAGGTGCCGAGTTCGGCGTCGAGGTGCTCGCACACGGCATCCAGGGCCTCGGCAAACACCGGCGCAGCCGCGTACAACTCCCGTCCCATGCCCAGGCGTTGGCTGCCCTGGCCGGTGAACAGCATCGCGATGCGGCGCCCTGCTGCTCGGCCGTGGGCGACGCCCGGCGCGGTGGTGCCGGCCGCGATCGCGTCCAGCCCATCCAGCAGTCCCTCCCGGTCGGCGGCGACCGCGAGCGCACGGTGGTCGAAGACGGTGCGTGTGGTGGCGAGTGAGAAGCCGACGTCGAGGGGTTCGACTCCGGGATGCCGGGTCAGGTGGTCCCGTAGAGCCACGGCCTGTGCCCGTACGGCGTCCTCGGTACGGCCGGACACGAGCAGCGGCAGCACGGGCGGCGCCGGGTCGGGTCCGGTGGCGGACACCGGCGCTGCGGCTGCTTCCGCTGCGGGGGACTCCAGAATGACGTGCGCGTTCGTGCCGCTGATACCGAAGGACGAGACGCCCGCTCTGCGGGGCCGCCCGTACTCCTGCCAGGGCACGGCCTCGGTGAGCAGTTCGACCTGCCCGGCCGACCAGTCGACCTGCTCGCTGGGCCGGTCGACATGCAAGGTCGGCGGCAGTACGCCGTGCCGCATGGCCTGCACCATCTTGATGATGCCGCCCACGCCGGCGGCGGCCTGGGCGTGGCCGATGTTCGACTTGATCGAGCCGAGCCGCAGCGGCCGGTCACCGGGCCGGTCCTGGCCGTAGGTGGCGAGCAGCGCCTGGGCCTCGATGGGGTCGCCGAGGACGGTTCCAGTGCCGTGTCCCTCGACGGCGTCCACCTCGGCGGGCCGCAGCCCGGCACGGTCCAGCGCCTGCCGGATGACGCGCTGCTGAGCGGGTCCGTTGGGCGCGGTGAGGCCGTTGGACGCACCGTCCTGGTTGACGGCTGAGCCACGCACCACGGCGAGCACCCGGTGTCCTTGGCGCCGGGCGTCGGAGAGCCGCTCGAGGAGCAGCATGCCGACGCCCTCCGCCCAGCCGGTGCCGTCGGCGGCGGACGCGAAGGACTTGCACCGTCCGTCGGGGGCGAGCCCGCGCTGGCGGCTGAAGTCGACGAACGTGCCCGGTGTCGCCATCACGGTGACGCCGCCGGCCAGCGCCGTGTCGCACTCGCCCTCGCGCAGTGCCTGCGCCGCCAGGTGCAGCGCCACGAGCGAGGAGGAGCACGCGGTGTCGACGGTCACCGCGGGTCCTTCGAGACCCAGCAGGTAGGCGACCCTGCCGGTGGCCACGCTGCCCGCCGAGCCGGTGCCGAGGAAGCCCTCGGCGCCCTTGGGGACGGTGTGCAGCCGGGCCAGGTAGTCGTGGTACATGACGCCGGCGAAGACTCCGGTGCGCTGTCCACGCAGGGTGGCGGGGTCGAGGCCGGCGGACTCGACCGCTTCCCAGGACGTTTCCAGGAGCAGCCGCTGCTGCGGGTCCATGACCAGTGCCTCACGCGGCGAGATGCCGAAGAAGGCCGCGTCGAACTCGGCGGCGTCGTGCAGGAATCCGCCCTCACGCACATAGCTGGCCCCGCCGGTGTCCGGGTCGGCGTCGTAGAGCCGTTCCAGGTCCCAGCCGCGGTCGGAGGGGAACGGGGTGACCCCGTCGGCGCCGGAGATCACCAGGTCCCACAGGTCGTCGGGGGTACGGACGCCGCCGGGATAGCGGCAGGCCATGCCGACGATCACGATCGGGTCGTCGGCGTCCTTGCTCCGCCGTACGGGCCTGGCCGCGGTCGGCCGGGGTCGCGCCGCGCCGAACAGCCGCTCCAGCAGATGGCGGGCGACGGCGTCGGCGGTCGGGTGGTCGAAGACCAGGGTCGCGGAGAGCCTCAGGCCGGTCACGGCGTTGAGGTGGTTGCGCAGTTCGACGGCGGTGAGCGAGTCGAAGCCGAGGTCGCGGAACGGCTGGTCGACGGCCACGTTGTCGGCCGCCGTGTGGCCGAGCACGGTGGCCGCCTGGGTCTGGACGAGTGCGCGCAGGGCACTCAGCCGGTCCTCGTCCGGGAGGGGGGTGAGCCGGTCGGCCAACGAGGCCGCCGTGGCCGTGTCGGCACTGGCCGCGCGCCGCCGGGGGGCCCGGACGAAACCGCGGAACACCGGCGGCAGATGGTCGCCGGACTCCCGCAGCTGGGCGAGGTCGAGCCGGACGGGCAGCACCGCCGCATGCCCCGCGGAAGGTGCGAGGTCGAACAGGGCGACACCGTCAGCCGCGGACAGCGGCACCACACCGCCGCGGGCCATGCGCCGCCGGTCGGTCTCGCCGAGCCCGCCGGTCATGTCGCCCGAACCGTCCCACAGACCCCAGCCCAGGGAGAGCCCGGGGAGCCCTTGGGCCCGGCGCTGCTCGGCGAGCGCGTCGAGGAAGGCGTTGGCGGCGGCGTAGTTGCCCTGGCCCGGGGCGCCGAGTGCGGCCGAGACCGAGGAGAACAGGACGAACGCCGACAGGGGGGCGTCGCGCGTCAGTTCGTGCAGTTGGAGGGCTGCGTCGACCTTGGGGCGCAGTACGTGCGCCACCTGCTCCGGGGTGAGGGACGTCACCGTCGCGTCGGCGAGCACACCGGCAGTGTGGACGACGCCGGTCAGCGGGTGCTCGGCGGGGATGGCGCCGAGGACGGCCGTGAGGGCGTCGCGGTCCGCCGCGTCACACGCGAGCAGGGTGACTTCGGCGCCGAGTCCGGTCAGCTCGGCGACCAGTTCGGCGGCGCCGGGCGCCGAAGGGCCCCGGCGGCTGAGCAGCATCAGGTGGCGTATGCCGTGCGCGGTGACGAGGTGGCGGGTGATCACAGCGCCGAGTTCGCCGGTGGCGCCGGTGACGAGGACGGTGCCGTCGGGATTCCAGGTGGGCGGCGGCTCGGCCGCCGGAGGCGCGGCGCTCAGCCGGCAGGCGAACAGCTCGCCGTCCCGTACGGCGAGCTGCGGCTCGGACGAGCTGACCGCAGCGGCCAACGAGCCCTGTCCGTCGACAAGCTGGAACCGTCCGGGATGCTCGGACTGGGCCGATCGTACGAGCCCCCAGACGGCCGCGCCCGCCAGGTCCCGCATCTCGTCCGCGGGACGGGCCGCCACTGCACCGTCGGTGGTGAAGACCAGCCTGCTCGTCTCGAAGCGCTCGTCACGGAGCCACTCCTGGATCAGGGCGAGGGCGTGCAGCACCGAGTCATGGGTGAGGTCGGCCAGGTCGGGGCCGGGCAGCCCGGACAGTCCAGTCCTGGTCACCACCACGTCGGGTACGGGGTGCCCGGCGTCGACGGCGGCGCGGAGCGCTGCCAGGGTGGGGTACCGCGCCCCTTCCCCGGTCTCGCCGCCGTCGGCGAGGAATGCCCGGTTGGGCGCTTCGCCGTCCGATACCGGGATCTGTGTCCAGGCCAACCGGAACAGGGAGTCCTGCGGGGCCGCTTCCACCGGTCCGGCGGCGATGGCGTCCATCGCCATCGGCCGGAGCGTCAGCGAGGCCACGTCCGCGACGGGCCGCCCTGCGACATCGGCGACCTGGACGGTGATGCTCTCCGGTCCCGTGGGCTGCAGTCGTGCGCGCAGGGCACTTGCTCCCACTGCGTGTAGCTCCACCCCGTTCCAGGAGAACGGCAGCCGTCCGGACCCGCCGTCGCCCTCGCCGGACCCAGCGACTCCGAGCGCCATCGCGTGCAGCACCGAGTCCAGGACCGCGGGATGCAGAGGGAAGGTGTCGCTGTCCGTCGACTGGGAGGGGTCGGTGAGCAAGGCCTCGACGAAGAGTTCGTCGGCCCGCCGCCATGCCCGGCGCAGCCCGCGGAAGACCGGACCGTACTGGAGACCGAGTCCGCCCAGAGCCTCGTAGAGTCCAGCCGTATCGAGTTCTTGTGCGCCGTCCGGGGGCCATTGGGTGAGGTCGTACGACGTGACGTCGGCCTGGGGCGGGGCGAGGAGGCCGGTGGCGTGCCGCGTCCACTGCTCGGCCCGCTCGTCGTCGCGCCGGGACGACATTTGTACGGAACGGCAGCCGGTGTCGTCCGGCGCGCCGAGCAGTAGCTGCAGATGCACCACGCCGGTCGCGGGGATCACCAGGGGGGTCGTCAGGATCAGCTCCTCGACCCGTTCGCAGCCGACGCGTTCACCTGCGCACAGCGCGAGTTCGAGGAAGCCCGTGCCGGGGAACATGATCCGGCCGGCCACCTGATGGTCCGCCAGCCAGGGCTGCGACCGCACCGACAGCCCGCCCAGGAGGAGCACATCTCCCGAGTCCGCCAAGCTGATCACGGCCTGGAGCAGGGGGTGTCCGGCGCGAGTGGAACCGAGCGGCAGCGGACCGGCGGTGAGGCGGGCCGTCGGCCAGTAGTGCTGGTGCTGGAAGGCGTACGTGGGGAGGTCGGTGATCCGCGCACCGGTCGGGGCGTAGAAGGCGGTCCAGTCGGCTTCGGCACCGTCCGCCCAGAGGCGGGCCAGGGTCGTGACGGCGGTGACCGGTTCGGATTGCCTGCGATTCAGCACGGGGACGGCCAGCGCCTCGCCGTCGTACGTCTCCTCGATCGCGCCGACCAGGCCGGCGTCGGGGCCGAGTTCGACGAAGCGGGTGACACCGAGAGCCTTCAGACGGGTGATCGCGTCGGCGAAACGGACCGTGCCACGCACCTGATCCGCCCAGTACGCCGGGGTGAACTCCGCGACCGGCTCACCGGTCAGCGTCGAGATGACCGGGATACCCGGACTCCCGTACGTCACTTCACCCGCACGCTCAGCGAATTGGTCCAGCATCGGGTCCATCAGGGCCGAGTGGAAGGCGTGACTGACGTCCAGCCACCGGCCCTGACGGTCGGGGAGGGCCGCGGCCACCGTCTCGACGGCCTCGCGAGTACCGGAGAGGACCACCTGTCCGGGGGCGTTCACCGCAGCCACCGAGACACCCGCGACCAGCAAGGGGGCGACCTCATCCACCGTCGCCCGGACCGCCCACATCACACCACCGGCAGGCAGCGCCTGCATCAACCCCGCCCGCGCGGAGACCAGTTGGCAGGCATCGGCCAACGACATCACGCCGGCCACGTGCGCGGCAGCCAACTCACCGACCGAATGACCGATGAGGTAGTCGGGCGTGACGCCCCACGACTCCAGCAGCCGGAACAACGCCACCTCGACCGCGAACAACGCAGGCTGCGCCCAACCTGTCGCCTTGAGAGCCTGTTCGTCGCCGTACATCACCTCCCGCAGCCCCTCGAACCGCGCACACACCTCATCCAGAGCCTGCGCGAAGACCGGGAACGCCTCCGCCAACTCCCGGCCCATACCAACCCGCTGACCACCCTGTCCCGAGAACACAAAGGCGGTCAGACCACTACGGGCCACCCCCGGCAGCGACTCGCCGGCCGCCAGCGCTGCCAGTTGCGTACGCAGCTCATCCGTGCCGCTGCCGAGAACGACCGCCCGATGCTCCAGGGCGGCCCGGGTCGTCGCCAGCGACAACCCCGCGTCCACCGGATCCAGTCCGTCGACCACGGACAGCAACCGCCCGGCCTGTGCCGCCACACCCGCAGCCGACTTCGCGGACACCGTCCAGGGCACCAACGGCAGTACGACATCCGAGGCGGCGACCGGCACGCCCGTTGCAGCAGGCGCTTCCTCGATGATCACGTGCGCGTTCGTACCGCTGATCCCGAAGGACGACACTCCGGCGCGGCGAAGCCGTTCCGTGCGCGGCCACTCGCGTGCCTCGGACAGCAGTTCCACCGCACCGGCCGACCAGTCCACATGCGAGGACGGCGTCTGCGCGTACAGCGTTCTGGGCAGCTCGCCGTGTCGCATCGCCAGGATCATCTTCAAAATGCCGGCCACTCCGGCGGCGGCCTGCGTGTGCCCGATGTTGGACTTGATGGAACCCAGCCACAGCGGGTCTCCGTCCGCGCGGCCCTGCCCGTACGTGGCCAGCAGGGCCTGCGCCTCGATCGGGTCGCCGAGGGAGGTGCCCGTGCCGTGTCCCTCGACGGCGTCCACCTCGGACGCGGAGAGGCCGGCGTTCGCCAGTGCCTGCCGGATCACACGCTGCTGGGAAGGTCCGTTCGGCGCGGTCAGCCCGTTCGACGCGCCGTCCTGATTGACGGCGGAACCACGTACGACCGCCAGTACCTGATGCCCATGACGCCGCGCGTCCGACAACCGCTCCAGCACGAGAACACCAACGCCCTCGCCCCAGCCCGTACCGTCCGCATCATCCGAGAACGCCTTGCACCGCCCGTCCCCGGCCAGCCCACCCTGCCGCTCGAACTCGACGAACGCGCCCGGCGTCGACATCACCGTCACCCCACCCGCAAGAGCGAGATCGCACTCACCCGACCGCAGCGACTGCGCGGCCAGGTGCACGGCCACGAGAGAGGAGGAACAGGCCGTGTCGACCGTGACCGCGGGACCCTCCAGGCCCAACGCGTACGACACCCGGCCCGACAGGACGCTGCCCGAACTCCCCGTACCGGCGTAGCCGTCCGCGGACTCCCCCGCCAGCGCCAACGCCGCCGGGTAGTCCTGCCCGTTCGTACCGGCGAAGACTCCGACCGGGAGCCCGTGCAGCGACAGCGGGGCCACGCCCGCACGCTCCAGCGACTCCCAAACCACCTCGAGGAGCAGTCGCTGCTGCGGATCCATCGCGAGCGCCTCGCGCGGCGAAATCCCGAACAGGCCCGCGTCGAAATCAGCCGCCCCGGCCACGAAGCCGCCGACGCCCCTTTCGACATGCCAGCCCCGGTCCGCAGGGAACTCGCCCATCGCATCCACGCCGTCCGCCACCAGCCGCCAGAGCGCCTCGGGCGAATCGACCCCGCCCGGGAAGCGGCAGCCCATGCCCACCACGACCACCGGTTCGGTCCTGGCCGACTCCATGTCACCGAGCCGCTGCTTGGTCTCGTGAAGTTCGAGCGTGACCTTCTTCAAGTACCCGAGAAGCTTGTCCTCGTTACTCATCAAGCTCACCGCGTCCCGATCTCGTGGTCAATAAGGTCGAAAATGTCGTCGGATGTTGCGGCTTCGATCTTTGCCGAGATGTCTGCAGCACTCTCGTCGGTAGCTGCGCCCTCCAGGCGTTTCATCAGTTGTTGCAGCCGTGAGGAGACCCTCATCCGCGCGATCTCCCGTGCGGGCAGGGCCAGCAGGGCGGCTTCGAGCCGGTCGAGTTCCGTACCGGCGTCCCGAATCTCGTCCGCCGCCCCGTCGGCCAGTTCGCCCAGCAGGAAGTCGGTGAGGGCGAGTGTGGTCGGATGGTCGAAAACGAGTGTCGAGGGGAGTTTGAGGCCGGTCTCGGCGGTGAGGGCGTTGCGGAGTTCGACGGCGGTCAGCGAGTCGAAGCCCAGGTCCCGAAAGGCCTTGGACACCTCCACGGCAGCCGGGTCGGCGAAGCCCAGCACCGCCGCGACCTGCCCCCGTACAACATCCGACACCAGCGAACGCCGGGCCACACCCGACACCCCGGCCAGCCGGCCCTTCAGCCCCCCGACCCTCACGGCCGGTTCACCAGCGGTGACACTCCGAGGCGCGACTTCGTCCCACAGACGGCTCGCCCGCAACGCGGTCATTCCGGGAACAAGGCGTCCCCAGTCCACGTCCGCGACCGTCAGACAGCCTGCTGCGGAGTCCAGGATGCCGAGGGCGACTTCGGGATCCAGCGGGGTCAGACCACCGCGTCCGACACGAGCCAGCACCGTCTCATCGGCCGCCATACCGCCCTCGGCCCACGGACCCCACGCGATCGACGTACCCACCAAGCCCTGGGCCCGCCGATGCTCCACCAACGCATCCAACACAGCATTCGCCGCCGCATACGAACCCTGACCAGCACCACCCCACACACCAGCCGCCGAAGAGAACACAACGAACGCATCCAACTCCCGCTCACCCACCGCCCGGTGCAGATTCCACGCCGCACCCGCCTTCGGCGCCCACACACCAGCGATCCGGTCAACCGTCAGACCATCGACCACCCCGTCATCCAGCACACCCGCCGCATGCACCACCGCCGAGACCTCGAAACGGTCAAAGAGCGCCTCCACGTCCTCCCGCACGCCCACATCACAAGCCACCACATCAACCTCGGCACCCAACACACCCAGCTCATCGCACAGTTGAGGGGCTCCCTCGGATTCCATGCCACGGCGGCCCACCAGCACCACATGCCCGGCACCCCGCTCCACCGCCCAACGCGCCACCCGAGCACCCAACGCACCCAGACCACCAGTGACCAACACCGTCCCCGACGGAGTCCACGCCCCGGCCTCCGACACCGGTCCCGCAGACATCAGCCGACGAGCCAGCACTCCACCACCCCGCACCGCCAGCTGATCCTCATCCCCACCACCACCGGCCAACACCTCCACCAGCCGGGCAACCGCGCCACGCTCAGGCCGGTCCGGCACATCCACCAGACCGCCCCACCGCCCCGGCTCCTCCAAGGCCACCACCCGGCCCAGACCCCACACACCCGCCCGCACCGGATGCAACACCTCATCACCAGGCTGCGCAGACACCGCACCCGACGTCACCGACCACACCCGGCAGTCCAGACCCGCATCAGCCACCGCCTGCACCAACACCGCCGTCGCCGCAACACCACGATGACCCGCATCGTCCTGCCCCAGGAAGGAAACGATCCGACCGCAGTCCGCAACCTCCGCCAACCGCCCGGCCAGCACGGCCCGGTCCAGATCCGTCGCCCCCAGCCGCAGCCGCACCGGCCGCACGCCCCGTGACGACAACTCCTCAGCCAGCACACCCGCCCACGGGTCATCAACACCCGCGGGCTCGACGATCAGCCAACCACCCGACACATCAACGGCGTTGACGGGCCCCAGGGGTGTCCAGGAGACCTCGTACCTCAGTTTGCCGGCCGCCGAGCGCTCGTGACGTCGCCGTTGCCAGGCCGAAAGCGCCGGCAAGGTCTCCCGTAGCGGTGCCTCCAGATCGACGCCGAACTCCGTGGCAAACACATCCGGATCACTCTGCTCGACCGCGTCCCAGAACCTGGCGTCGGCGGACACGACGGTGGGCAGCCGCCGGACACTTGGCCAGTACCTCTGACGCTGGAAGGCGAAGGCCGGCAGGCCGACGACGGCCGCGCCGGTCGGAGCGAAGAACGCCGACCAGTCGACCCGGCCACCCTCCGCCCACAGACGGCCCAGAGCGGTGATCGCCGTGGCCGGCTCGGGCCGGTCCCGGCGCGACATCGACACCGCGAACGCCTCATCATCGGTCGCCTCACCGATCGCGCCGACCAGGCTCGCGTCGGGACCAAGCTCCACGAAACGGCTCACGCCGAGATCCTTCAGGCGGGTGATGGCATCGGCGAAACGGACCGTGCCACGCACCTGATCCGCCCAGTACGCCGGGGTGAACTCCTCGATCAGCTCACCCGTCAGCGTCGACACGATGGGCAGCTCGGCCCTTCGCATCTCGATGCCTTCGGCCGCCCGCCCGAACTCTTCGAGCATGGGATCCATCAGGGCCGAGTGGAAGGCGTGACTGACCTCCAGCCAGCGCCCCTGACGGCCGGGCAGGGCCGCCGCGACTGTTTCGACGACCTCGCGGGCCCCGGAAAGCACCACCTGACCGGGAGCATTCACCGCCGCCACCGACACACCCTCGACCAGCAACGGAGAAATCTCCTCCACCGTCGCCCGCACCGCCCACATCACACCACCCGAAGGCAGCGCCCGCATCAACCCCGCCCGAGCCGCCACAAGTTGACAGGCATCAGGCAACGACAGCACCCCGGCCACATGCGCGGCAGCCAACTCACCAACCGAATGACCGACCAGATAATCCGGCCTGACACCCCACGACTCCACCAGCCGGAACAACGCCACCTCGACCGCGAACAGGGCAGGCTGCGCCCACCCCGTCTCACCCAGGGCCGCCGCGTCGGTGAACATCACCTCACGCAGCGGCCGGTCCAGCAGACCATCGAAGTGTCCGCACACCTCATCCAGAGCCGCCGCGAAGACCGGGAAGGCTGCCGCCAACTCCCTGCCCATACCAACCCGCTGACCACCCTGACCCGAGAACACAAACCCCGTCAGACCAGTACGGGCAACCACCGGCGTCAACGAACCAACATCGCCATCGAGAACAACCGCCCGATACTCCAACGCGGCCCGAGCCGTGGCCAACGACAAACCGACATCCACCGCATCCAGACCATCAACAGCAGACAGCAACCGCCCCGCCTGCGCCTCCAACCCCTCGGCCGACTTCGCCGACACCACCCACGGCACCACCGGCAGCACGAGCTCCGGCGCCGTGTCCGCGGTTTCCTCGGCGGCGGGTTCCTCTTCGATGATGACGTGTGCGTTCGTACCGCTGACCCCGAAGGCGGAGACACCGGCGCGCCTCGGCCGGTCGCCGGGCGCCCACTCGCGCGCCTCGGACAGCAGCTCCACCGCACCGGCCGACCAGTCCACATGCGAGGACGGCGTCTGCGCGTACAGCGTTCTGGGCAGCTCGCCGTGTCGCATCGCCAGGATCATCTTCAAAATGCCGGCCACTCCGGCGGCGGCCTGCGTGTGCCCGATGTTGGACTTGATGGAACCCAGCCACAGCGGGTCTCCGTCCGCGCGGCCCTGCCCGTACGTGGCCAGCAGCGCCTGCGCCTCGATCGGGTCGCCGAGGGAGGTGCCCGTGCCGTGTCCCTCGACGGCGTCCACCTCGGACGCGGAGAGGCCGGCATTCGCCAGTGCCTGCCGGATCACACGCTGCTGGGAAGGTCCGTTCGGCGCGGTCAGCCCGTTCGACGCGCCGTCCTGATTGACGGCGGAACCACGTACGACCGCCAGTACCTGATGCCCATGACGCCGCGCGTCCGACAACCGCTCCAGCACGAGAACACCAACGCCCTCGCCCCAGCCCGTACCGTCCGCATCATCCGAGAACGCCTTGCACCGCCCGTCCCCGGCCAGCCCACCCTGCCGCTCGAACTCGACGAACGCGCCCGGCGTCGACATCACCGTCACCCCACCCGCCAGAGCGAGATCGCACTCACCCGACCGCAGCGACTGCGCGGCCAGGTGCACGGCCACGAGAGAGGAGGAACAGGCCGTGTCGACCGTGACCGCGGGACCCTCCAGGCCCAACACATACGACACCCGGCCCGACAGGACGCTGCCCGAACTGCCTGTACCGGCGTAGCCGTCCCCCGATTCCCCGGCCAGCGCCAGCAGCGCCGGATAGTCCTGCCCGTTCGTACCCGCGAAGACTCCGACCGGAAGGCCGCGCAGCGACAGCGGGGCCACGCCCGCACGCTCCAGCGACTCCCAAACCACCTCGAGGAGCAGTCGCTGCTGCGGATCCATCGCGAGCGCCTCGCGCGGCGAAATCCCGAACAGGCCCGCGTCGAAATCAGCCGCACCGGCCACGAAGCCGCCAACGCGTGCGAAGCCGTCGCCTGCGTCGCCGAGCAGTTCCCAGCCCCGGTCCGGGGGGAAGGCGCCCATCGCGTCGGTGCCGTTCGCGAGCAGCCGCCACAGCTCCTCCGGCGAGTCCGCCCCGCCCGGGAAGCGGCAGCCCATGCCCACCACGACCACCGGATCGTCACCCGTGGCCGAGACCACCGGCACCGGGCCCGATGTCCGAGCCGTCTCGTCCGCTCCGAACAGCTCGCTCACCACGAAGTCGGCCAGCGCCTCGACCGAGGGGTAGTCGTACACCACCGTCGAGGGGAGTTTGAGGCCGGTCTCGGCGGTGAGGGCGTTGCGGAGTTCGACGGCGGTCAGCGAGTCGAAGCCCAGGTCCCGAAAGGCCTTGGACACCTCCACGGCAGCCGGGTCGGCGAAGCCCAGCACCGCCGCGACCTGCCCCCGTACAACATCCGACACCAGCGAACGCCGGGCCACACCCGACACCCCGGCCAGCCGGCCCTTCAGCCCCCCGACCCTCACGGCCGGTTCACCAGCGGTGACACTCCGAGGCGCGACTTCGTCCCACAGACGGCTCGCCCGCAACGCGGTCATTCCGGGAACAAGGCGTCCCCAGTCCACGTCCGCGACCGTCAGACAGCCTGCTGCGGAGTCCAGGATGCCGAGGGCGACTTCGGGATCCAGCGGGGTCAGACCACCGCGTCCGACACGAGCCAGCACCGTCTCATCGGCCGCCATACCGCCCTCGGCCCACGGACCCCACGCGATCGACGTACCCACCAAGCCCTGGGCCCGCCGATGCTCCACCAACGCATCCAACACAGCATTCGCCGCCGCATACGAACCCTGACCAGCACCACCCCACACACCAGCCGCCGAAGAGAACACAACGAACGCATCCAACTCCCGCTCACCCACCGCCCGGTGCAGATTCCACGCCGCACCCGCCTTCGGCGCCCACACACCAGCGATCCGGTCAACCGTCAGACCATCGACCACCCCGTCATCCAGCACACCCGCCGCATGCACCACCGCCGAGACCTCGAAACGGTCAAAGAGCGCCTCCACGTCCTCCCGCACGCCCACATCACAAGCCACCACATCAACCTCGGCACCCAACACACCCAGCTCATCCCGGAGTTGGACCCCACCCTCGGCCTCGACACCCCGGCGCCCCACCAGCACCACATGGTCGGCGCCCCTGTCCACCACCCAGCGCGCCACCCGCGCACCCAACGCACCCAGACCACCAGTGACCAGAACGGTCCCGGAAGGAGACCACGTCCCGGATTGCGCAGACGCGGGCACAAGCCGCCGCCCCAGCACCGCACCGTCCCGAACGGCGAGCTGATCCTCATCCCCACCGCCACCGGCCAGCACCTCCACCAGCCGGGCAACCGAACCGCGCTCAGGCCGGTCCGGCACATCCACCAGACCGCCCCACCGCCCCGGCTCCTCCAAGGCCACCACCCGGCCCAGACCCCACACACCCGCCCGCACCGGATGCAACACCTCATCACCAGGCTGCGCAGACACCGCACCCGACGTCACCGACCACACACGGCAGTCCAGACCCGCATCAGCCACCGCCTGCACCAACACCGCCGTCGCCGCAACACCACGATGACCCGCATCGTCCTGCCCCAGGAAGGACACCAGCCGACCGCCGTCCATCACCTCCGTCAGCCGCCCAGCCAACGTCTCCCGGTCCAGATCCGCGGACCCCAGCCGCAGGCGGCTCACCCCCGCCCCTCGTGCCGACAGCTCTTCGACCAGCGCAGCTGCCCACGCGTCATCCCCGTGCTCGGGCTCGACCACCAGCCAGCCGCCCGACACATCACTGACTTCTTCGACGGTGACCGGCCGCCAGGCGACCTGGTACCGCAGGCCGTCACCGGCATCACGCTCCCGCCGCTGGACCGCCGCTCCGTCCGGGTTCTGCATCCAGTAGCGGTCCCGGGCGAAGGGATAGGTCGGCAGGTCGGTGAACCGCGCGTCTGTCGGGCCGTAGAAGGCCTGCCAGTCGACCGGATGACCGTCGGCCCACAGGTGCGCCAGGACGCGTATCGCGGTGTCCGGCTCGGGCCGGTCCCGGCGCTGCGACGGCACGGCGAGGGTCTCGCCGTCGCAGGTCTCGTCGATCGCGCCGATGAGGCTTGCGTCGGGGCCGAGCTCCACGAAACGGCTCACGCCGAGTGACTTGAGGCGGGTGACGGCGTCGGCGAAGCGGACCGTGCCGCGGACCTGGTCGGTCCAGTAGGCCGCGGTGAACTCGGTGACCGGCTCACCGGTCAGCGTGGAGACGATCGGGATGCGCGGACTGTCGTACGTCACCTGGGACGCGGCCTGGGTAAACGGAGCCAGCATCGGGTCCATCAGGGCCGAATGGAAGGCGTGACTGACCTCCAGCCAGCGGCCCTGACGGCCGGACAGGGCCGCGGCCACCGACTCGACGGCGCTGCGGGTCCCGGAGAGGACCACCTGACCCGGGGCGTTCACCGCCGCCACCGACACACCCTCGACCAGCAAGGGGGCGACCTCCTCCACCGTCGCCCGCACCGCCCACATCGCCCCACCCGAAGGCAGCGCCTGCATCAACCCCGCCCGAGCCGCCACAAGTTGACAGGCATCGGCCAACGACAGCACCCCGGCCACATGCGCGGCAGCCAACTCACCAACCGAATGCCCCACCAGATAGTCCGGCCGAACACCCCACGACTCCACCAACCGGAACAACGCCACCTCAACCGCGAACAACGCAGGCTGCGCCCACCCCGTCCCCTTCAACGCCTCCGCATCAACGAACATCACCTCACACAGACCATCGAAATGGCCGCACACCTCATCCAGAGCCGCCGCGAAAACCGGGAAGGCTGCCGCCAACTCCCGCCCCATACCAACCCGCTGACCACCCTGACCCGAGAACACAAACGCCAGTCGTCCCCTGGAGCGGCTGCCTCCGCCTCGTCCGGCCGTGCCCTGGACCACTCGCTCGGTGGCACCGCCTGCGGCCAGTGCTTCGAGGTCGACGCGTGCCGAATCCACGTCGCCGGCCAGGACCACCGCCCGGTGCTCGAACGCGGCGCGGCCGGTGGCCAGGGTGTGGCCGATGTCCTGGGGTCGGGTGTGCGGGTGTGCGGTCAGTGACGAGCGCAGCCGGCCCGCGAGCTTGGGCAGTGCTTCCGGCTGCCGGGCGGAGAGCGGCCAGGGTACGAGCGGCAGCCGGAGGTCACCTTCGGAGTGTTCCGGTTCGGCGGGGGCCTCTTCCAGGATGACGTGGGCATTCGTACCGCTGATGCCGAAGGACGAGACGCCGGCGCGGCGCGGCCGGTCGCCGGGCGCCCACCGCCGCGCTTCGGAGAGCAGCTCCACCGCTCCCGCCGACCAGTCGACATGCGAGGAAGGCGTCTGCGCGTACAGCGTCTTCGGCAGCGACTCGTGCCCCAGCGCCAGGACCATCTTCATTACGCCGGCGACACCGGCCGCGGCCTGTGTGTGACCGATGTTCGACTTCACCGAGCCGAGCCACAGCGGGTCGCCGTCCGCGCGGCCCTGCCCGTACGTGGCGAGGATTGCCTGTGCCTCGATCGGGTCGCCGAGGGAGGTGCCCGTGCCGTGTCCCTCGACCGCGTCCACCTCGGAGGCGGAGAGGCCGGCATTGGCGAGGGCCTGCCGGATCACCCGCTGCTGAGAGGGACCGTTCGGCACGGTGAGGCCGTTGGAGGCGCCGTCCTGGTTGACGGCGGTGCCGCGGACGACCGCGAGGACCCGGTGGCCGTCGCGGAGGGCGTCGGAGAGGCGGCCGAGAACCAGCAGGCCGACGCCCTCGGACCAGCCGGTGCCGTCGGCGTCGTCGGAGAAGGCCTTGCAGCGGCCGTCCGCCGACAGGCCCTGCTGGCGGCTGAATTCGAGGAACATGCCGGGCGTCGACATGACGGTGACGCCGCCGACGAGGGCGCGGGAGCACTCACCGGAGCGCAGCGACTGGACGGCCATGTGCAGGGCCACCAGTGAGGAGGAGCAGGCCGTGTCGACCGTGACCGCTGGGCCCTTGAGGCCCAGGGTGTAGGCGATTCGGCCGGAGGCGACGGCCATGGAGTTGCCGGTGAGCAGATAGCCCTCGACACCCTGCGGGAGTTCGGTGAGGTGGGAGCCATAGCCGGTGGAGGCGGCGCCGACGAAGACGCCGGTGTCGGTGTTCTTCAGGGTGGTGGGGTCGATGCCGGCGTGTTCGAAAGCCTCCCAGGATGCCTGGAGCAGCAGGCGTTGCTGCGGGTCCATCGCGAGGGCTTCGCGTGGGCTCAGGCCGAAGAAGGCGGGGTCGAATTCGGTGGCGTCGTAGGTGAAGCCGCCTTCGCGGGTGTGGCTGGTGCCGGGCAGGGTCGAGTCGGGGCCGAAGAGACGGTCCAGGTCCCAGCCCCGGTCTACGGGGAATGCGGACATGCCGTCGCCGGCCCGGTCGAGGAGCTGCCACAGGTCCTGTGGTGAGCGGACGCCGCCGGGGAGCCGGCAGCTCATGCCGATGATGGCGATCGGCTCGGTGTTCGCGGCCTCGATGTCGCGCAGCCGCCGGTGTGCCTGGCGGAGGTCGCCGGTGACCTTCTTGAGGTAGTCGAGCAGCTTTTGCTGCTCGCCGCCGTCAGCGCTCACAATCCGGTTCTCGCTCAAGACGCCCCACCAAATTCCCCGTCGATCAGCTTGAACAGTTCGTCGGCCGTGGCCGACTCCAGTGCGTCGGGTCCGTCGCCGCCCGTGGGACCGACGGTCGCGGCCGCCCACTTCACGGCCAGCGCCTGCAGGCGCCGGTTCACCGTGTCGTCCGGTGCCGCGTCGGCGGCCGCCAGCCGGTCCAGCGCCCGTTCCAGCCGCTCGATCTCGTCGAGAGCCGTGTCGGCGGGCGGTGCCGGGTCCGTGCCGATGTCGTCCGGCGCGGTGTCCGGGGCGACTTCGGCCAGCAGGTGGTCCGCGAGCGCGGCCGGGGACGGATAGTCGAAGACCAGCGTCGCGGGCAGCCGGGTGCCGGTCATGGTGCCCAGCCGGTTGCGCAGTTCGATGGCGGTGAGGGAGTCGAAGCCCAGGTCGTTGAAGGCCTGTTCGGGCTCGATCTCCTGTGCAGAACCGTGCCCGAGGACGGCGGCCGCCTGGCCGCAGACCAGGTCGAGCAGATGGTCGGCGCGGTCCGCGGCGGACAGCGTGCGCAGCCGGTCCGTCAGTGTGGCGGCCGGTTCCACGGCGGCCACTGCCGTGCGCCGTGGTGCGCTGCCCGCGAGCAGGCGCAGCAGCGGCGGTACGGGTCCGGCGGCGAATGCCGCCGGTGAGGTGTTCAGACGCATCGGGAGCAGGGCGGCCTCGTCGACGGAGAGTGCGAAGTCGAAGAGGGCGAGGCCCTCTTCCGCGGTGAGCGGCCGCAGTCCGGCCTGTTCCATGCGTGCGAAGTCGGTCTCGGTGAGGTGTCCGGTCATTCCGCGGTCGGCAACCCACGGGCCCCAGGCGAGGGACACCGCGGGGACGCCTCGGCGGCGGGCCCAGCGGGCGAACTCGTCGAGGAAGGCGTTCGCGGCCGCGTAGTTGGCCTGTCCGGCGCCGCCGAAGGTGCCGGCCGCGCCCGAGAAGAGGACGAATGCCGTGAGATCGGCGCCCTTCGTCAGCTCGTACAGATTGAGCGCCGCATCCGCCTTCGGCCGCAGTGTGGTGTCCAGGCGCTCGGGGGTGAGGGACGGGATGACCCCGTCGTCGACCACCCCGGCCACATGGACGACCGCGGTGAGCGGGTGCTCGGCCGCGATGGTGCCGAGGGTGCGGGCCAGGGCGGCCTGGTCGGCCGCGTCGCAGGCCTCGATCCGTACGGAGGCTCCCAGCTTCTCGAGCTCCGCCCGGAGCTCGGCGGCCCCTTCGGCGGCCGGTCCGCTGCGGCTGGTGAGCAGCAGATGGCGGGCGCCGTACTTCTCGACGAGGTGCCGGGCGACGTAGCGGCCGAGGCCGCCGGTGCCGCCGGTGACAAGCACGGTGCCGTCCGGGTCGGGGCGGGACGGCACGGTGAGCACTACCTTGCCGATGTGCCGGGCCTGGCTGACCTGCCGGTACGCCTCCGGTGCGCGGCGTACGTCCCAGACCGTCAGCGGCAGCGGACGCAGTGCTCCCGCCCCGATGAGCCGGAGCACCTCGGTGAGCATCTCACCGATCCGCTCGGGTCCGGCCTCGATGAGGTCGAAGGCCCCGTAGGTCACGCCCGGGTGCTGCTCCGCGACGCTTTCCGGGCTGCGGATGTCGGTCTTGCCCATCTCCACGAAACGGCCGCCGGTGCTGAGCAGCCGCAGCGAGGCGTCCACGTACTCCCGGGCCAGCGAGTTCAGTACGACGTCGATCCCGCCGCTCCCGGCCACCGAGCGGAAGTGTTCCTCGAAGTGCAGGTCGCGGGAGGAGGCGAGATGGTCGTCGTCGAGGCCGAGGGCGCGCAGGCTGTCGTGCTTGCCCCGGCCGGCGGTGCCGAAGACCTCGGCTCCCAGGTGCCGGGCGAGCTGTACGGCGGCCATGCCGACGCCGCCGGCGGCGGCGTGCACGAGCACCGACTCGCCCGGCCGGAGCTCGGCCAGGTCGACCAGTGCGTAGTACGCGGTGAGGAAGACGACCGGGACAGAGGCGGCCTGTTCGAAGGACCAGCCGTCCGGGATCGGGGCGATCATCCGCCGGTCGGCGACCGCGACCGGCCCGAAGGCCTTGCCGAACATGCCCAGCACCCGGTCGCCCGGCGCGAACCCGGTGACATCCGGGGCCACTTCGGTGATGACGCCCGCCCCCTCGACCCCCATCGGGCCGGGGTCTCCGGGATACATGTCGAGTGCGTTCAGCACGTCCCTGAAGTTGAGGCCCGCGGCGCGCACGGCCACCCGGACCTGGCCGGGGGCGAGCGGTTCCAGCAGTTCGGGGTCAGCGGTCAGGGCGAGGTTCGCCAGGCTGCCGCGGCCCGTGGTGTCCAGCCGCCAGGCCCCGGTGTCCGCCGGGGGCAGCAGCGCGCCGTCCGTGGCGAGCCGTACGAGCCGTGCCGCGCGTATCTCGCCTTCGCGGACGAGAACCTGCGGTTCGTCGGAGTCGAGGAGAGCGGCAAAGAGTTCCGGCAGTGCCTTGGCGGAGCTCTCGGTGTCGTCGAGGTCGACGAGCAGGAACCGGCCGGGGTCCTCCGACTGCGCGGAGCGTACGAAGCCCCACACGGCGGCGGCCGCCGGATCGGCCGGTCCCCCGGGAGCGCCGGCCTCTATGGCACCCCGGGTGACGACTGCGAGGCGCGACGAGGCGAACCGGCTGTCCGCGAGCCAGCGTTGGATCAGTGAGAGGACGCGGACGGTCAGGTCCCGGGTGTCCGCCGCGATGCGGTCGGCCTCGGCGGTATCCGCGCCGGCGTCCGCGCCGGTGGCGTGGGCCTGCCCGCTCAGGCACGGCACGAGGAACACCTCCGGCACCGGTCCGTCGTCGCCCAGTGCGTCCAGGCCGGTGACCGTGCGTGCAGCCAGCGCTTCCGCGAGCCCCAGCGTGTCGGTGCCGAGCACCGCCCAGTCCCGGCCTGCCACCGGGGCTTCGCCGGTCAGCGGCGCCGGCACCCAGTCGAGCCGGAACAGGTCGCGCGGATACGCCGCCGTCCGCGACGGGTTCAGTTGCGCAGCCGATATCTGGCGCATCGCCAAGGAGTCGACCTGGGCGACCGGCCGGCCGGTCCCGTCCGCGATGGACAGGGTCAGCGCATCGGGCCCGGCCTGCGACAGTCTTACGCGAAGACTCGACGCACCTGAGGCGAACAGCGAGACCCCGGACCAGGAGAACGGCAGTCTGCTCCGGCCGCTGCCGTCGAGCGCGACGAAGGTCAGTGCCTGCAGTGCCGCGTCGAGCAGCGGCGGATGCAGCCCGTAGCTCGCGGCCTCGGCCGCGTGCGGCTCGGACAGGGCCACCTCGGCGAACACCTCGTCACCGAGCCGCCACGCCCGGCGCAGCCCCTGGAAGGACGGGCCGTAGGCGAAGCCGCCCTGCCTGTACATCTCGTAGAAGTCGGAGACATCGATGCTCTCGGCACCGGACGGCGGCCAGGCCGCAAGGTCGTAGGAATCCGCCGGGCCGCCGTTTCCGGCGGAGTTGCCGACGAATCCGGTGGCGTGCAGGGTCCAGGGGGTGTCCGGTTCGGCGTCTTCGGGCCGTGCGTGCAGCCGCAGCGGGCGCAGGCCGGACTCGTCCGGCGCGCCGACCAGGAGCTGCAGTTGCACCGCGCCCTCGATGGGCAGCACCAGCGGGGCGGCAAGCGTCAGCTCCTCCACCCGGTCGCAGCCGACCTCGTCGGCCGCCCGGATCGCCAGTTCCAGGAAGGCGGTGCCCGGGAAGAGAATCGTGCCCTTCACCTCGTGGTCGGCCAGCCACGGCAGGTCCCGTACGCCGATCCGCGCGGTGAACAGCTGCCCTTCGTCCCCGGCCAGCGCCACCGCGGCCCCGAGCAGCGGGTGCCCCGCGTCGGCCAGCCCGGCCGCGGACACATCGCCCGTCCGCAGGACCGGCGCCTGCGGCCAGTAGGACTTCCGCTGGAAGGCGTAGGTGGGCAGTTCGGTGACCCGGGCGCCGGTGTGGGCGTAGAGCGCCGCCCAGTCGACGGGGGCGCCGGATGCCCACAGGCGCGCGAGCGCCGCGACGGCGCTGTCGGCTTCCGGGCGCTTGCGCTGCAGCAGGGGTACGGCGAGCGCCTCCTCGTGGGTCTCGGCGAGCGCGCCCACGAGGGTGGCGTCGGGTCCGAGCTCCACGAAGCGGGTGACGCCGAGTGTCCTGAGGTGGGTGATGGCGTCGGCGAAGCGGACGGTGCCGCGCACCTGGTCGGTCCAGTAGGCCGGGGTGAACTCGGTGACCGGTTCGCCGGTCAGGGTGGAGATGACGGGGATCCGCGGGCGTTCGTATGTCAGCTCGGCTGCGGCCTCGGTGAACGCGGCCAGCATCGGGTCCATGAGAACGGAGTGAAAGGCGTGGCTGACCTCCAGCCACCGCCCTCGGTGGCCGGGCAGGGCCGCGGCCACCAACTCGACCGCCTCGCGGGTGCCGGAGAGCACCACCTGGCCGGGGGCGTTCACCGCCGCCACGGAGACGCCCTCGACCAGGAGCGGGGTGACCTCGTCCAGGTTGCCCCGTACCGCCCACATCGCACCGCCCGAAGGCAGCGCCTGCATCAACCCGGCCCGGGCCGCCACAAGTTGGCTCGCATCGGCGAGCGACATGACCCCGGCGACATGCGCGGCGGCCAGCTCACCGACCGAGTGGCCCACCAGGTAGTCCGGTGTGACACCCCACGACTCCAGCAGCCGGAACAGCGCCACCTCAACCGCGAACAACGCCGGCTGCGCCCACCCGGTGTCGCCCAGGGCCTGCGCGTCGGTGAACATCACCTCGCGCAGCGGCCGGTCGAGGAGCTGGTCGAAGTGTGCGCACACCTCGTCCAGGGCCGAAGCGAAGACCGGGAAGGATTCGGCCAACTCGCGGCCCATTCCGAGGCGTTGGCCTCCCTGACCGGAGAACACGAACCCGGTCGGGCCCGCGTGGGCCGTCCCGAACACCGTGTCCGGCGTCGGCTCAGCGGCCGCCAGTGCCCGCAGTTTCGTACGCAGCTCATCCGTGCCGCCGCCGAGGACGACCGCCCGGTGTTCCAGCGCCGCCCGGGTGGTGGCCAGCGACAGACCCACGTCCGCCGCGTCCAGACCGTCCATCCCGGAGTCGAGCTGCCCGGCCTGCGCGGCCAGCGCCGGGCCGGTCTTCGCGGACACCGTCCAAGGGACCACCGGCAGTTCGGTGCGGGGAACGGCAGCAGGGGTCTCGGCCGTGTCCGGTGCCTCCTCGATGATTACGTGCGCGTTCGTGCCGCTGATCCCGAAGGACGACACACCGGCTCGCCTCGGGCGGTCGCCCCGCGGCCAGGGGCGGGCCTCGGACAGCAGTTCCACGGCGCCCGCCGACCAGTCGACGTGCGTCGACGGCTCGCCCACGTGCAGGGTGCTGGGCAGCAGCTCGTGCCGCATCGCCAGCACCATCTTGATCAGCCCGGCCACACCGGCCGCGGCCTGGGTGTGGCCGATGTTCGACTTGACCGAGCCGAGCCACAGCGGCCGGTCCGCCGGCCGGTCCTGGCCGTACGTGGCGAGCAGCGCCTGCGCCTCGATCGGGTCGCCGAGCGTGGTGCCCGTGCCGTGCGCCTCGACCGCGTCGACCTCGGCGGCGGAGAGCCCTGCGGTCGCCAGCGCCTGGCGGATCACCCTCTGCTGGGACGGTCCGTTGGGTGCCGTGAGGCCGTTGGACGCACCGTCCTGGTTGGTGGCGGTGCCGCGCACCACGGCCAGCACCTGGTGGCCGTTGCGGCGGGCGTCCGAGAGGCGTTCGAGGACGAGGACGCCCACCCCCTCGGCCCAGCCGGTGCCGTCGGCGTCGTCGGCGAAGGCCTTGCAGCGGCCGTCGACGGCGAGGCCGTGCTGACGGCTGAAGCTCACGAACGGCGCGGGTGTGGAGATGAGCGTGACACCGCCGGCCAGCGCGAGCTCGCACTCGTCGTTGCGCAGTGCCTGGGCCGCCAGGTGCAGGGCGACGAGCGAGGAGGAGCAGGCCGTGTCGACAGTGACCGCGGGACCCTCCAGGCCCAGGGTGTAGGCGACCCGGCCGGACAGGACGCTACCGGCGTTGCCGGTCATGAAGTAGCCGTCCGCGCCTTGGGGGGCGGCCATCAGCAGGCCTCCGTAGTCGGAGCCGTTGCTGCCGGCGAACATCCCGGTCCGGCTGCCGGCCAGGGACAGCGGATCTATGCCCGCCAGCTCGGTGGCCTCCCAGACGGTCTCCAGGAGCAGCCGCTGCTGCGGGTCCATCGACAGGGCCTCGCGCGGGTTGATGCCGAAGAGCGTGGCGTCGAACTCGCCGATGCCGTCGACGAATCCGCCGTGCCGGGTGTATGTCGTGCCGGCCTTGTCCGGGTCCGGGTCGTAGACCCTCTCGACGTCCCAGCCGCGGTCGGCCGGGAAGTCGGAGATGGCGTCGATGCCCTCGGACAGCAGCCGCCAGTAGTCCTGCGGCGAGGAGACTCCGCCGGGCAGCCGGCAGCTCATGCCGACGATGGCGATCGGGTCCTCGCCCGGGCCGCCCGGCCGGACCGGGGACTGCGGGGTGGCCGGTTCCGGGTCTGTGGCGCCCACCAGTTCCTGCCGCAGATGGCGCACGAGCGCGGTCGGGGTCGGGTGGTCGAAGATCAGCGTCGCGGGCAGCCGCAGCCCGGTGACCAGTCCCAGCCGGTTGCGCAGTTCGACCGCCGTGAGCGAGTCGAAGCCGATGTCGGAGAACACCTGCGTGGGCTCCACGTCGGACGGTGCGGAGAAGCCGAGCACCGCGGCGACATGCCCCCGCACCAGGTCGAGGAGTTCCCGGTCCCGCTCCGCCTCGGTGAGCTGGGCCAGCCGGGCGGCGAGCGAGTCGGAGCTGTCGGTGGCGCCGTCGCCGCCCGCGGCTTCCAGGGCCCGGCGGGCCTCCGGGATTCCGTCGAGGAGCAGGCTGCGCCGGCTCGCCGTGAAGGCGGGCGCGTACGTGTCCCAGTCGATGCCTGCCACGGTGAGCGTGGCCTCCCCGTCGCCGACTGCCTGCCGGAGTACGGCGACTGCGGACTCGGGGGCCAGGGAGCGGATGCCGCCCTTGCGCTGCCGCGCCTCGATGGCGGCGCTGTCCGCCATGCCGGTGTCGGACCAGGGGCCCCAGGCGATGGAGGTGGCGGCGAGGCCCTCGGCCCGCCGGTGTTCGGCGAGGGCGTCGAGGACCGCGTTGGCGGCCGCGTAGTTGGCCTGTCCGGGACCGCCCCAGATACCGGCGGTGGACGCGAACAGGACGAACGCGTCGAGTTCCGTGCCGAGTTCACGGGTGAGCTCGTCCAGGATCAGCGCGGCGTGCGCCTTGGGGGCCATGACGGCGGCGATGCGTTCGGGGCTGAGCGCGTCGAGGATGCCGTCGTCGAGGATGCCCGCCGCGTGCACGACGGCCGTCAGCGGGGTTCCGCCCTCGCCGGCCGGCCCGGTCAGCCCGGTCAGCAGTGCGGCGACCTGCTCGCGGTCGGCCATGTCGCAGGCCGCGAGGGTGACCCGGGCGCCGAGTGTCTCCAGCTCCCGGCCCAGTTCCGGCGCGCCGGGCGCATCGGCGCCGCGGCGGCCGGCGAGCACCACGTGTTCGGCGCCGTTCCCAACCGCCCAGCGGGCCACCCGGGCGCCCAGGGCGCCAGTGCCGCCGGTGATCAGTACCGTGCCGGAGGGCGTCCAGGTCCGGTCCGCTCCGGTGTCGCGCGGTGCGCGGACTAGCCGCCGCCCGAACAGGCCCGAGGCACGCAGTGCGACCTGGTCCTCGCCGGCCTCGGCGATCGCGTTGAGCACGCGCCGCGCGGCCCGCTCATCGGCCTCGGCCGGTACGTCGACCAGTCCGCCCCAGCGGTCCGGGTGCTCCAGGGCGGCCACCCGCCCGAGGCCCCACACCGCCGCCTGGCCGGGCCTGGTCACCGCGTCCCAGCGGGCGACCGAGACCGCCCCGGACGTCAGCGACCACACCGGCGCGTCGAGGTCCGTGTCACCGAGTGCCTGCAGCAGTACGGAGGTGAGCCCGAGCCCCACCGTCAGACCGGGCAGTCTTTCGACCTCACGCTCGTCCCAGGCCAGCAACGACACGACCCCTGCGATCTCGTCGAGGTCGTCGAGCCCGGCGAGCAGACCGGCGAGTGTCGGCCGGTCCAGCTCGCTCTCGCCCAGCCGCAGTGGCCGGGGGGTGCCGCCCCGCGCGCTCAGCTCCGCGGAGATCGCGTCCGCCCAGGGCTGGGCGGCCTCGCCGTCGGGCGTCACCACCAGCCAGTTCCCGGTCACCGGCAGCGCGTCCGCGGCGGTCAGCGGCGTCCAGCCCACCCGGTAGCGCCAGGAGTCGGTGGTGTCCTGTTCGCGCTGCTTGTGACGCCATTCGGCCAGGGCAGGCAGCAGCGGATCAAGTACAGCGACGTCCGTGCCCAACGTGCCGGCCAGAGCATCCACGTCGGCACGCTCCACCGCCGCCCAGAACTCACGCTCGGCCACGCTCCCCTCGTCGGACACGACCACGGCCTCGACAGGCAACTCCGGCCAGTAGACCTGGCGCTGGAAGGCATAGGTGGGCAGGTCGACGAGGGCGGGACGCGTGGCCGGGAAGGCCTTCGCCCAGTCAACGTCAACGCCGCGCACCCACAACTCGGCCGCGCCGGCGAGAAACCGGTCCAGGCCGCCGTCATCACGGCGCAGAGACCCGGCGACAATGCCCTCGTCCACCATCTCCTCGACGGAGCCGGTCAGCACCGGGTGCGAGGACACCTCCACAAACACGCCGAAGCCGTCCTCGACCAGTTTCCCGACAGCCTCCGCGAAACGAACACGGGAGCGCAGATTCGTGAACCAGTAATCGCCGTCCATGGTCAGCGGGTCGGCGAAGCCGGCGGTGACCGTGGACAGCAGCGGAATGTCTCCCGCGCGTGGAGTGATCCCGCCCAGCTCCTCGGCCAGGTCCGCCCTGAGGACGTCCATCGCCGGGGAGTGCGAGGCGTAGTCGACAGCGATGCGCCGTGCCCGGATCCCCAGCCCCCCGCACTCGGCGACCACTTCCCCGACCGCGGCGACCTCACCGGAGATCACCACCTGCGAAGGCCCGTTGACGGCTGCGATCGCGACACGGTCCCCGAAGAGTTCCTCGGCCTGCTCGGCGGGGATCCCGACCGAGGCCATGGTGCCTTCACCACTGGCCACCGCCGCGATCGCCGCGGCACGGGCCACAACCACATGCAGCGCGTCCTCCAGCGACAGCACTCCGGCCACATACGCCGCGGCGATCTCACCCTGCGAATGCCCCACCACCGCCGCCGGCTCAACCCCGTACGACCGCCACAACGCCGCCAACGCCACCATCACCACGAACGACGCAGGCTGCACCACATCCACCCGCTCCAACGACGGCGCACCGTCCACGCCACGCAGCACACCAGTGACCGACCAGTCCACCAGACCCGCCATTGCGGCCTCGCACTCAGCCACCACCCCCGCGAACACCGCAGATTCATCCAGGAGCTGGGCACCCATGGCCGTCCACTGCGCCCCCTGACCGGGGAAGACGAACGCCGTACGGCCGACCGGCCCGCTCACTCCGGACACAACCTGCGCCGAGGGCTCACCCACCGCCAGCGCCGCCAGCCCCGCCGCGTACGACCCCGTCACCACCGCCCGATGCTCAAACCGCGCACGGGTCGTCGCCAACGACCACCCCACACCCACCGGACCGGCCTCGCCGGTCAACTGTCCCAGTACCGAGGCCTGACCCCGCAGAGCGGCGCCGCTTCGGCCGGACAGGATCCACGGCACCACCGACGGCGGCTCGGGGGACGACGCCTCGGCAGCCGCCTCGGGGGCGTCCTCCGGGGCCTCCTCCAAGATCACATGTGCGTTCGTCCCGCTCATACCGAACGCCGACACACCCGCACGCCGCGGACGACCCTCCTCACCCGGCCACTGACGCGCCTCGGACAACAGCTCCACCGCACCCGCATCCCAGTCCACATGCGAAGAAGGCATGCCCACATGCAGCGACTTCGGCATCACTCCGTGCCGCATCGCCTGCACCATCTTGATCAGTCCGGCCACCCCGGCCGCCGCTTGGGAGTGCCCGATGTTCGACTTGATGGAGCCCAGCCACAGCGGCCGGTCCTCCGGCCGCTCCTGGCCGTAGGTGGCGAGCAGCGCCTGGGCCTCGATCGGGTCCCCGAGCGAGGTGCCCGTGCCGTGGGCCTCGACCACGTCCACGTCCGCGGGGGTCAGCCGTGCGTTGGCCAGCGCCTGCCGGATCACCCGCTGCTGAGAGGGACCGTTCGGCGCCGTCAGACCGTTCGACGCACCGTCCTGGTTCACCGCACTGCCGCGCACCACCGCCAGCACCCGGTGCCCGTTACGCCGGGCGTCCGACAGCCGCTCCAGGAGGAGCATGCCGACGCCTTCGGCCCAGGCCGCCCCGTCGGCGTCCTCCGAGAACGGCTTGGAGCGGCCGTCCTCGGCGAGCGCACGCTGCCGGCTGAACTCGATCAGTGAGATCGGTGTGGACATGACGGTCACACCGCCGGCGAGCGCCATGGTGCAATCGCCCTCCCGCAGCGCCTGGCAGGCGGAGTGCAGCGCGACCAGGGACGAGGAGCAGGCGGTGTCGATGGTGAGGGCGGGACCTTCGAGACCGAAGGAGTATGCGACCCGGCCGGACAGGACGCTGGGTGAGTTGCCGGTGCCGAGGAAGCCCTCGAAGCTCTCCTTGGCCGCGGCGAGCAGGCCGCCGTAGTCCTGGTAGGTCACACCGGCGAAGACTCCGGTGCTGCTGCCGCGCATCGCGTGGACGTCGAGGCCCGCGTGCTCCATCGCCTCCCAGGAGATCTCGAGGAGCAGCCGCTGCTGCGGATCCATCGCGATGGCCTCACGCGGGCTGATCCCGAAGAACGTGGCGTCGAACTGGCTCGCGTCGTGCAGGAACCCGCCCTCGTGGACGTAGCAGGTGCCGGGGTTGTCCGGGTCCGGGTCGTACAGCGCCTCCAGGTCCCAGCCGCGGTCGGTCGGGAAGCCGGAGATCGCGTCGGTGCCGTCGGCGACGAGCTGCCAGAGCTCCTGGGCGGTGCTCACGCCACCGGGGTAGCGGCAGCTCATGCCGATGATGGCGATGGGCTCGTCGGATCCGGCGGCCGTCCTGGCCCGGGCCGCCGGCGCCGCGGCGGGCTCCGGCCCGCCGAGCAGTTCGTCAAGGAGGTGATCGACCAGGGCGCGCGGTGTGGGGTGGTCGAAGACGAGTGTCGCGGGCAGCCGCAGGCCGGTCTCCTCGCCAAGTGCCTCGCGCAGTTGGACGGCGGTGAGGGAGGTGAAGCCGAGGTCGCGGAAGGCGAGGTTTTCGTTCATCGCCTGGGTGGCGGGCTGGTCGAGCACGATCGCGGCCCGGCGGCGCACGATCTCCAGCAGGGCGCCGCGCTGTTTGTCCTGAGGGAGGGCGGCCAGCCGGTCCCGGAGTGCCTGCCCGCCGCCGGACACGGCCGCGGCGGCCTTGCGGCGTGCGGGGAGGCGGGGCGCGGGGGTCTCGGCGTCGGCCGGCTCCCCGGCGAGGGCGTCCGCTCCCGCACTCGCAGCCGCGTTGGCTTCCGGCTTCTCAGCCGCTTCGGCGGGTGCGGAGAACGGGGCGCCGTCGTAGGGCCGCAGCGTCAGCGCGTCGGCGGTCAGGACAAGGTCGCCCGAGGTGTCCGCGACAGTGACGGTGTACGAGCCCTCCGCCGTGCCCGGCACGACCGCGACGCGCAGCATGGAGGCGCCGGCCGCGTGCAGGGTCACCCCGCTCCAGACGAACGGCAGCCGTTGGCCACCGGCCTCCTGCTCGTCGTACGACAGGATCTGGAGCGCGGCGTCGAGCACGGCCGGGTGGAGGCCGAACCGGTCGGCCTCGGCACGGAATTCGTCGCCCAGCGCGACCTCGGCGAACAGTGCGCCGTCCCGCCGCCACACCGCGGTCAGCCCCTGGTAGATCTCTCCGTAGGAGAAGCCGCTCTCGGCGCGGGCGGGGTAGTGGCCGTCGATGTCGACCGGGGTGGCGCCGGCAGGCGGCCAGGCGGTGAGTCCGGTGTGCCGCTGTTCGTGCGCGGTCCCGAGGACGCCGCTCGCATGGCGGGTCCACGGCCGTCCGTCGGTACGGGAGCTGATGCGGAAGGAACGGCTGCCGGCGTGGTCCGCGGGGTCGACGAGGATCTGCACCTGGACCGGCTGCCGCTCCGGCAGGACCAGGGGCGCTTCCAGGACGAGTTCCTCGACCAGGCCGCAGGACAGCTGGTCACCGGCCCGGACGGCGAGCTCCACATATCCGGTGCCGGGAAACACCGCCTCACCCGCCACCTGGTGCTCGGCGAGCCACGGATGCGTACGGGCGGAGATCCGGCCGGTGAAGACGTGTCCGCCGCCGTCGGAGAGTTCCACGGCCGCGCTCAGCAGCGGGTGCTTGAGCGGATCCGCTCCGATGGCACCGACGTGCGAGGGGCCCGAGGCGCCGTCCAGCCAGTAGCGCTGGTGCTGGAAGGCGTAGGTGGGGAGGTCGGTGGTCTGCGCGCCGGTGGGAGCGAAGAGAGCCGGCCAGTCGAATTCGGCGCCGTCCGTCCAGAGCAGGGCCAGGGCCGTGACGGCGGTGACGGGTTCGGGGCGTTCGCGGTGCAGGGCGGGGACGGCGAGGGCGCCTTCGTACGTCTCGCCGATCGCGCCGATCAGAGCCGCGTCGGGGCCAAGTTCGAGGAAGCGGGTGACACCGAGTCCCTTGAGCCGGGTGATGGCGTCCGCGAAGCGGACGGTGCCGCGGACCTGGTCCACCCAGTAGGCCGGGGTGAACTCCGCGACCCGCTCGGCGGTGAGCGTCGACACGATCGGGATACGCGGGCTGTCGTACGTCAACTCGGCCGCAGCCGCGGTGAAGTCGGCCAGCATCGGGTCCATCAGGGCAGAGTGGAAGGCGTGGCTGACGTCCAGCCGGCGGCCCTCCCGGTCCGACAGCCCGGCGGCCACGGCCTCGACGGCCTCGCGGGTGCCGGAGAGGACCACCTGACCGGGGGCGTTGACCACCGCCACGGAGACACCCTCGACCAGCAGAGGAGTGACCTCGTCCAGCGAAGCCCGTACCGCCCACATCGCTCCACCGGCGGGCAGCGCCTGCATCAACCCGGCCCGCGCGGAGACGAGTTGGCAGGCATCGGCCAACGACAGCACCCCGGCCACATGTGCGGCGGCCAGCTCGCCCACGGAATGACCGACCAGGTAGTCCGGCCTGACACCCCACGACTGCACCAATCGGAACAACGCCACCTCGACCGCGAACAGGGCAGGCTGCGCCCACCCCGTGTTGTCCAGGGCCTCCGCGTCGGTGAACATCACCTCACGCAGGCCGTCGAAGTACGCGCACACCTCGTCCAGGGCCTGCGCGAAGACCGGGAACGCCTCCGCCAACTCACGTCCCATACCAACCCGTTGACCACCCTGACCGGAGAACACAAACCCGGTCAGACCGGCGCGCGCCACTCCCGACACCATCCCCGACACCGGCTCACCGACCGCCAGAGACTCCAGCCGCGTGCGCAACTCGTCCGCGGTACCGCCGAGGACGACCGCCCTGTGCTCCAGGGACGACCGGGTGGTGGCGAGCGAGAGACCCACATCCGCCGCATCCAGTCCCACCACCCCGGAGGCCAGCCGATCGGCCTGCGCGGCCAGGCCCTCCGCCGAGCGCGCCGATACGGCCCACGGCACGACAGGCAGCACGGCCCGAGGAGCGGGGGCAGTGATCCCGGCGGTCTCCGGCGCCTCTTCGAGGATGACGTGGGCGTTGGTGCCGCTGACGCCGAAGGCGGAGACACCCGCGCGCCTCGCCCGCTCGCCACGCGGCCACTCCCGTGTCTCGGAGAGCAGTTCGACCGCACCGGCCGACCAGTCCACGTGCGTGGACGGGGTGTCCGCGTACAGCGTCCTGGGCAGCTCGCAGTGCCGCAGCGCGAGCACCATCTTCATGACGCCGGCGACACCGGCGGCAGCCTGCGTGTGTCCGAGGTTGGATTTGACGGAGCCGAGCCACAGCGGCCGGCCCTCGGGCCGGTCCTGACCGTACGTGGCCAGCAGCGCCTGCGCCTCGATCGGGTCCCCGAGCGAGGTTCCCGTACCGTGCGCCTCCACCACGTCCACGTCCGCAGGCGTCAGCCGCGAGTTCGCCAGCGCCTGCCGGATCACCCGCTGCTGAGAGGGACCGTTCGGCGCCGTCAGACCGTTCGACGCACCGTCCTGGTTCACCGCACTGCCGCGTACCACGGCGAGCACGCGATGCCCGTTGCGCTGCGCGTCCGACAACCGCTCCACCAGGAGCAGGCCGACGCCCTCGCTCCAGCCGGTGCCGTCGGCTTCGTCGGAGAAGGCCTTGCAGCGGCCGTCGGTGGCGAGGCCGCCCTGGTGGGCGAAGTCGATGAAGGCGTCCGGGCCGGCGATGACCGTGACACCGCCCGCCAGGGCGAGCGAGCACTCCCCCGAGCGCAGCGCCTGCACTGCGAGGTGGAGGGCCACGAGCGAGGACGAGCAGGCCGTGTCGACGGTGACCGCCGGGCCTTCGAGGCCCAGAGCGTACGAGATCCGGCCGGACAGGACGCTGCCCGAGTTCCCGGTGATCAAGTGTCCGCCGACGCCGTCGGGAACCTCGTTCACCTTGTTGAGGTAGCCGGAGCTGCCGGCTCCGACGAAGACTCCGACCTTGTCGCCCTTCAGTGACAGCGGGGGAATGCCCGCGCGTTCCAGGGACTCCCAGGCGACTTCGAGCAGCAGCCGCTGCTGCGGGTCCATGGCCAGCGCCTCCCGCGGCGAGATGCCGAAGAAGGCGGCGTCGAAGCCCGCGGCGTCGGCGAGGAAGCCGCCTTCGCGGGTGAACGAGGAGCCGGCGGCGTCGAGGGCGTCCAGTTCCCAGCCGCGGTCGGTGGGGAACGGGGTGATGGCGTCGGCCGCTCCGGAGAGCAGCTGCCACAGGCTCTCCGGGTCGGTGGCGCCGCCGGGGAAGCGGCAGCCCATCGCCACGATGGCGACCGGCTCGTCGAGGACCGCGTGCGCGGCTTCAACGGCCTCGGGCCGCTGCTCCGTACCCATCAGTTGGTCTACAAGGAAGTCGGTGAGCGTCGCCGCGGTCGGGTGGTCGAAGACCAGGGTGGCGGGCAGGGACAGTCCGGTCACCACGCGCAGCCGGTCGCGGAACTCGACGGCGGTGAGCGAGTCGAACCCCAGGTCGCGGAAGGCACGCTCCGGTTCGATCGCCTCGCTGCCCGGGTGGCCCAGGGCTGCCGCGGACTCGCCGCGGACGAGTTCGAGGATCCGGCGGCGCCCATCCCGCTCGTCCAGGTCGCGCAGCTGCTCCCGCAGGGCGGCCGCGGTGTGGTTCCGGTCGTCGGCCGCTTCGGCCGGCGCGGTGTCGAACTCGGCGAACAGCGCGGCGGCCCGCCGCACCGTGAAGGTCGGCAGGAAGCGGTCCCAGTCGACGTCCACGACCGATATGCAGGGCTCGTCGCCGGACAGCGCGAGGTCCAGCGCGGCCAGTGCGTCCTTGGGCGACAGGGCCGGCAGGCCGCGCCTGCGCAGGTCGTCCCTGGCTCCCTCGGCGGCGGCCATGCCACCGCCGTCCCACGGGCCCCAGGCCAGCGAGGTGGCGGCCTTGCCCTGCGCGTGGCGCCGGGTCGCGAGGGCGTCGAGGCAGGCATTGGCGGCCGCGTATCCGCTCTGGCCGCCGCTGCCCCAGGTGGCGGCGATGGAGGAGTAGAGCACGAACGCGTCGAGGTCGCGGTCGCCGAGCAGCGCGTCGAGGTTCGCCGCCCCGGCCGCCTTCGCACCCAGCATCACGGCGAGGTCCTCGACGGTCGAGTCGCTCAGCGCCACGGCCTGGGTCAGGCCCGCGGTGTGGAAGACGGACCGGATCGCGGGCCCTTCGGCCTCGATCCGGGCGACGGCCTCCGCGAGGGCCGTACGGTCTGCGAGGTCGCAGCCGGCGAAGGTGACGGCCGCGCCCAGCGCTTCCAGTTCCGCGCGCAGTTCGGGGGCGCCGGGGGCCTCGTCACCGCGGCGGCTCACGAGGGCGATGTGCTCCGCTCCACGGTCCACCGCCCAGCGGGCGATCCACGCGCCCAGGGCGCCGGTGCCGCCGGTGATCAGGACGGTGCCGGAGGGAGTCCATCCGGCGCCCGCGTTCTCCAGGGGCGCAGGCAGCAGCCGGCGTCCGAGGACCACCCCGCCGCGCACGGCCAGTTGGTCCTCGCCCGTGACGTCGGAGGCCAGTACCTCCACCAGCCGGGCGACGGCACCACCCTCGGGCCGGTCCGGCACATCGGCGAGGCCGCCCCAGCGCTCCGGGTCCTCCAGGGCGGCCACCCGGCCGAGGCCCCAGACGCCCGCCCGCGCCGGATGCGTCAGCTCGTCACCAGGGCCGGTGGACACCGCACCTGAGGTGACGGCCCAGAACGGGGAGTTCACCTCGGCGTCGGCGAGTGCCTGCACAAGCGTGGCAGTGGCCGTCAGGCCGAGCGTGAGGCCGGGCCGGCCGGTGTGTTCGCGCTCGTCCTGGCCGAGGAACGACACCACCCGCGTGCAGTCGGCGAACTCGGCGAGGCGAGCGGCCAGGGCCGCCCGGTCGAGGTCGGCCGACTCCAGCCGCAGTCGCGTCGCCCGTGCCCCGCGCGCTGCCAGCTCTTCGGCGAGGGCTGCTGCCCAGGGGGTGTCGATGTCCACGGACTCGACGATCAGCCAACTGCCCGACGGTTCCGGGTTGTTGGTGGGTCCGGTCGGCGTCCAGCCGATCCGGTAGCAGAGCCGGTCGGCGTCGGCGAGCTGCTGCCGGCGGTGCTGCCACGTGCCGAGGGCGGCCAGCACATCACGCGGATCGGCATCGGGCGCGACACCGAGCGAGTTCGTGAAAGCTTCCAGGTCACCGCCCTCGATGATCTCCCAGAAGGCGGCGTCCGCGGTGGCCTTCTCGGCCGGTCGGGGCTGCGGCCAGTGGCGCTGGTGGTGGAAGGCGTAGGTGGGGAGGTCGGTGATTCGGGCGGGGGTGGGGGCGTAGAAGGCGGTCCAGTCGACGTCGGTGCCGTCGGCCCAGAGGCGGGCCAGGGCGGTGATGGCGGTGACCGGTTCGGGGCGTTTGCGGGTGAGGGCCGGGACGGCGAGGGCCTGTTCGTGGGTTTCGCCGATTGCGCCGATCAGGCTCGCGTCGGGACCAAGCTCCACGAAACGGCTCACGCCGAGATCCTTCAGGCGGGTGATGGCATCGGCGAAACGGACCGTGCCACACACCTGATCCGCCCAGTACACCGGGGTGAACTCGGTGACCGGTTCCCCGGTGAGGGTGGAGATGATCGGTATCTGGGGACTGCCGTACGTCAACTGGGATGCGGCCTGGGTAAACGCGGCCAGCATCGGGTCCATCAGGGCCGAGTGGAAGGCGTGACTGACCTCCAGCCAGCGCCCCTGACGGCCGGGCAGGGCCGCCGCGACTGTTTCGACGGCCTCGCGGGCCCCGGAAAGCACCACCTGACCGGGAGCATTCACCGCCGCCACCGACACACCCTCGACCAGCAAGGGGGCGACCTCATCCACCGTCGCCCGCACCGCCCACATCACACCACCGGCAGGCAGCGCCTGCATCAACCCCGCCCGCACGGCAACCAGTTGACAGGCGTCGGCCAACGACAGCACCCCGGCCACATGCGCGGCAGCCAGCTCACCAACCGAATGACCGACCAGATAGTCCGGCCTGACACCCCACGACTCCACCAGCCGGAACAACGCCACCTCGACCGCGAACAGGGCAGGCTGCGCCCACCCCGTCCCCTTCAACGCCTCCGCGTCGGTGAACATCACCTCACGCAGCGGCCGGTCCAGCAGACCATCGAAGTGTCCGCACACCTCACCCAGAGCCGCCGCGAAGACCGGGAACGCTGCCGCCAACTCCCTGCCCATACCAACCCGCTGACCACCCTGACCCGAGAACACAAACCCCGTCAGACCAGTACGGGCAACCACGGGTGCCGACTCGCCGGCCGCCAGCGCAGCCAGTTGCGTACGCAGCTCATCCGTGTCACTGCCCAGGACAACCGCCCGATGCTCCAGCGCGGCCCGAGTCGTCGCCAACGACAAACCGACATCCACCGCAGCCAGACCATCGACCCCAGACAGCAGTCGCCCGGCCTGCGCCTCCAACCCCTCGGCCGACTTCGCCGACACCACCCACGGCACCACCGGCAGCCGCAGCTCACCCCGGGGGCGCTCCGGCTCGGCGGGTGCCTCCTCGATGATCACGTGCGCGTTCGTGCCGCTGACCCCGAAGGACGACACCCCGGCACGGCGAAGCCGTTCCGTGCGCGGCCACTCACGTGCCTCGGACAACAGCTCCACCGCACCGGCCGACCAGTCCACATGCGAAGACGGCATACCCACATGCAGCGACCGGGGCAGTTCTCCGTGCCACATGGCGAGGATCATCTTCAGGATGCCGGCGACACCGGCCGCCGCCTGGGTGTGCCCGATGTTCGACTTCACCGAGCCCAGCCACAGCGGCCGCTCCGCCGGCCGGTCCTGCCCGTACGTGGCCAGCAGCGCCTGCGCCTCGATCGGATCGCCCAGCATGGTTCCCGTGCCATGCGCCTCGACAGCGTCCACGTCCTGCGCGGACAGCCCGGCATTGGCCAACGCCGCCCGGATCACCCGCTGCTGCGAGGGACCGTTCGGCGCGGTCAGACCATTGGAGGCACCATCCTGGTTCACCGCACTACCGCGGACGACCGCCAGCACACGATGACCCTTGCGCCGCGCGTCCGACAACCGCTCCAGCACGAGAACACCGACGCCCTCGCCCCAGCCCGTACCGTCCGCATCATCCGAGAACGCCTTGCACCGCCCGTCCCCGGCCAGCCCACCCTGCCGCTCGAACTCGACGAACGCGCCCGGCGTCGACATCACCGTCACCCCACCCGCAAGAGCGAGATCGCACTCACCCGACCGCAGCGACTGCGCGGCCAGGTGCACGGCCACGAGAGAGGAGGAACAGGCCGTGTCGACCGTGACCGCGGGACCCTCCAGGCCCAACGCGTACGACACCCGGCCCGACAGGACGCTGCCCGAACTCCCCGTACCGGCGTAGCCGTCCCCCGATTCCCCGGCCAGCGCCAGCAGCGCCGGATAGTCCTGCCCGTTCGTACCCGCGAAGACTCCGACCGGGAGGCCACGCAAGGACATCGGGGCGATGCCCGCGCGCTCCAAGGACTCCCAGGAGGTTTCCAGGAGCAGTCGCTGCTGCGGATCCATGGCGAGGGCCTCGCGCGGCGAGATCCCGAACAGACCGGCATCGAAATCAGCCGCGCCCTCGACGAACCCGCCCACCCGCGCGTAGTCGCCGACCCCGGCCAGGTTTCCGATCACATCCCAGCCCCGGTCCACGGGGAAGGCGCCCATGGCATCCACGCCGTCCGCCAGTAGGGACCACAGGCCCTCGGGCGAATCCGCCCCGCCCGGGAGACGGCAGCCCATGCCCACCACGACCACCGGATCGTCACCCGTGGCCGTGGCAACCGGCACCAGAGCCCGTGCCGAGGTCTCCTCGGTTCCACCGAACAGGCGGGCCAGCAGCTGGTCGGTCAGCGCCGCTACGGACGGATAGTCGAACACGACGGTCGAGGGGAGTCTGAGCCCAGCGGTGGTGGCCAGGGCGTTGCGCAGTTCCACCGCCATCAACGAGTCGACGCCGAGTTCACGGAACGCCGTGGACATTCCGATCGCTGTTGGGTCCTCGAAGCCGAGTACCGCCGCGGCCAGGCCCCGTACGGTCTCCTTGAGTGTCGACCGGCGAACCGCCGGCGACAGTCCGGCGAGCCGTTCCTTCAGTCCGCCGCCGGCCGACACCGGTCGGCTGACGGCGCCCGGCGCGACTTCGTCCCACAGACGGCTCGCCCGCAACGCGGTCATTCCGGGAACAAGGCGTCCCCAGTCCACGTCCGCGACCGTCAGACAGCCTGCTGCGGAGTCCAGGACACCGAGGGCGACTTCGGGATCCAGCGGGGTCAGACCACCGCGTCCGACACGAGCCAGCACCGTCTCATCGGCCGCCATACCGCCCTCGGCCCACGGACCCCACGCGATCGACGTACCCACCAAGCCCTGGGCCCGCCGATGCTCCACCAACGCATCCAACACAGCATTCGCCGCCGCATACGAACCCTGACCAGCACCACCCCACACACCAGCCGCCGAAGAGAACACAACGAACGCATCCAACTCCCGCTCACCCACCGCCCGGTGCAGATTCCACGCCGCACCCGCCTTCGGCGCCCACACACCAGCGATCCGGTCAACCGTCAGACCATCGACCACCCCGTCATCCAGCACACCCGCCGCATGCACCACCGCCGAGACCTCGAAACGGTCAAAGAGCGCCTCCACGTCCTCCCGCACGCCCACATCACAAGCCACCACATCAACCTCGGCACCCAACACACCCAGCTCATCGCACAGTTGAGGGGCTCCCTCGGATTCCATGCCACGGCGGCCCACCAGCACCACATGCCCGGCACCCCGCTCCACCGCCCAACGCGCCACCCGAGCACCCAACGCACCCAGACCACCAGTGACCAACACCGTCCCCGACGGAGTCCACGCCCCGGCCTCCGACACCGGTCCCGCAGACATCAGCCGACGAGCCAGCACTCCACCACCCCGCACCGCCAGCTGATCCTCATCCCCACCACCACCGGCCAACACCTCCACCAGCCGGACAACCGCGCCGCCCTCGGGCCGGTCCGGCACATCCACCAGACCGCCCCACCGCCCCGGCTCCTCCAAGGCCACCACCCGGCCCAGACCCCACACACCCGCCCGCACCGGATGCAACACCTCATCACCAGGCTGCGCAGACACCGCACCCGACGTCACCGACCACACCCGGCAGTCCAGACCCGCATCAGCCACCGCCTGCACCAACACCGCCGTCGCCACAACACCACGATGACCCGCATCGTCCTGCCCCAGGAAGGAAACGATCCGACCGCCGTCCGCAACCTCCGCCAACCGCCCGGCCAGCACGGCCCGGTCCAGATCCGTCGCCCCCAGCCGCAGCCGCACCGGCCGCACGCCCCGTGACGACAACTCCTCAGCCAGCGCCGCTGCCCATGGGTCGTCGCCGGCAGCCGGCTCGACGATCAGCCAACCACCCGACACATCAACGCCATTGACGGGCCCCAGGGGTGTCCAGGAGACCTCGTACCTCAGTTTGCCGGCCGCCGAGCGCTCGTGACGTCGCCGTTGCCAGGCCGAAAGCGCCGGCAAGGTCTCCCGTAGCGGTGCCTCCAGATCGACGCCGAACTCCGTGGCAAACACATCCGGATCACTCTGCTCGACCGCGTCCCAGAACCTGGCGTCGGCGGACACGACGGTGGGCAGCCGCCGGACACTTGGCCAGTACCTCTGACGCTGGAAGGCGAAGGCCGGCAGGCCGACGACGGCCGCGCCGGTCGGAGCGAAGAACGCCGACCAGTCGACCCGGCCACCCTCCGCCCACAGACGGCCCAGAACGGTGATCGCCGTGGCCGGCTCGGGCCGGTCCCGGCGCAGCAACGACACCGCGAACGCCTCATCATCGGTCGCCTCACCGATCGCGCCGACCAGGCTCGCGTCGGGACCGAGCTCCACGAAACGGCTCACGCCGAGATCCTTCAGGCGGGTGATGGCATCGGCGAAACGGACCGTGCCACGCACCTGATCCGCCCAGTACGCCGGGGTGAACTCCTCGATCAGCTCACCCGTCAGCGTCGACACGATGGGCAGCTCGGCCCTTCGCATCTCGATGCCTTCGGCCGCCCGCCCGAACTCTTCGAGCATCGGGTCCATCAGGGCCGAGTGGAAGGCGTGACTGACCTCCAGCCACCGGCCCTGACGGTCGGGCAGGGCCGCGGCCACCGTCTCGACGACCTCGCGAGTACCGGAGAGGACCACCTGTCCGGGGGCGTTCACCGCAGCCACCGAGACACCCTCGACCAGCAAGGGGGCGACCTCATCCACCGTTGCCCGGACCGCCCACATCACACCACCGGCAGGCAGCGCCTGCATCAACCCCGCCCGCGCGGAGACCAGTTGGCAGGCATCGGCCAACGACATCACGCCGGCCACGTGCGCGGCAGCCAACTCACCGACCGAATGACCGATGAGGTAGTCGGGCGTGACGCCCCACGACTCCAGCAGCCGGAACAACGCCACCTCGACCGCGAACAGGGCAGGCTGCGCCCACCCCGTCCCCTTCAACGCCTCCGCATCAGCGAACATCACCTCACGCAGCGGCCGGTCCAGCAGACCATCGAAGTGTCCGCACACCTCATCCAGAGCCGCCGCGAAGACCGGGAACGCCTCCGCCAACTCCCTGCCCATACCAACCCGCTGACCACCCTGACCCGAGAACACAAACCCCGTCAGACCAGTACGGGCAACCACGGGTGCCGACTCGCCGGCCGCCAGCGCAGCCAGTTGCGTACGCAGCTCATCCGTGTCACTGCCCAGGACAACCGCCCGATGCTCCAGCGCGGCCCGAGTCGTCGCCAACGACAAACCGACATCCACCGCAGCCAGACCATCGACCCCAGACAGCAGTCGCCCGGCCTGCGCCACCAACCCCTCGGCCGACTTCGCCGACACCACCCACGGCACCACCGGCAGCACGAGCTCCGGCGCCGTGTCCGCGGTTTCCTCGGCGGCGGGTTCCTCTTCGAGGATGACGTGTGCGTTCGTACCGCTGACCCCGAAGGCGGAGACACCGGCGCGCCTCGGCCGGTCGCCGGGCGCCCACTCGCGCGCCTCGGACAGCAGCTCCACCGCTCCCGCCGACCAGTCCACGTGCGAAGACGGCGTCTGCGCGTACAGTGACTTGGGCATGAGTCCGTGCCGCAGCGCCAGGACCATCTTGATCACACCGGCGACACCGGCCGCCGCCTGGGTGTGCCCGATGTTCGACTTCACCGAGCCCAGCCACAGCGGCCGCTCCGCCGGCCGGTCCTGCCCGTACGTGGCCAGCAGCGCCTGCGCCTCGATCGGATCGCCCAGCGTCGTGCCCGTGCCATGCGCCTCCACGACATCCACCTCGGACGCCGACAGGCGGGCGTTCGCCAACGCCGCCCGGATCACCCGCTGTTGGGAGGGACCGTTCGGCGCGGTCAGACCATTGGAGGCACCATCCTGGTTCACCGCACTACCGCGGACGACCGCCAGCACACGATGACCCTTGCGCCGCGCGTCCGACAACCGCTCCAGCACGAGAACACCGACACCCTCGCCCCAGCCCGTACCGTCCGCATCGTCCGAAAACGCCTTGCACCGCCCGTCCCCGGCCAGCCCACCCTGCCGCTCGAACTCGACGAACGCGGCCGGAGTGGTCATCACGGTGACGCCGCCGGACAGGGCGAGTGAGCACTCGCGCGAGCGCAGGGCCTGGCAGGCCAGGTGCAGGGCAACGAGCGAGGAGGAGCAGGCGGTGTCGACCGTGACGGCGGGGCCCTCGAGGCCGAGAGCATAGGACAGGCGGCCGGAGAGGACGCTGCCCGAACTGCCCGTCATCACATAGCCGTCGACGCCGTCGGCGGCGGTGATGAGGGTGTCGTAGCCGGAGGGGGAACCGCCCACGAAGACGCCGACCTTCTCGCCCTTCTTCGACATCGGGGCTATGCCCGCGCGCTCCAGCGCTTCCCAGGAGGTTTCCAGGAGCAGTCGCTGCTGCGGATCCATCGCGAGGGCCTCGCGCGGCGAGATCCCGAACAGGGCCGCGTCGAAGTCGGCGACGTCGGGCAGGAATCCGCCTCGGGTGGCAGGTCCGACGCCGGGCAGGGTGAGGTCCCAGCCGCGGTCCGGCGGGATCGGACCCATGGCGTCGATGCCGTCCTCGACAAGCCGCCACAGATCGTCCGAGGAGCGCACGCCGCCCGGGAAGCGGCAGTTCATGGCCACGATGGCGATGGGTTCGCGGGCCGCGTCCTCCACCTCACGGAGCCGCTGACGGGTCTCGTGAAGATCGGCCGTCGTCCACTTGAGGTAGTCGCGAAGCTTGTCCTCGTTCACTTACGGACCGTCTCCTGTTGGCGTCGCCAAGGGAGTCGTTGGCTTCGGCTTCCGCTCAGGAAGACTTACCGAACTCCCTGTGGATGAATTCGAACAGCTCGTCGTCGGTCGCTGTCTCCAGCTTGCGGGTCACGGGCACGGCGTCATTCGCAGACTGCCTGTCCCCCAAGCTCGACAGTAGGCTGCGCAGCCGCGCCTGAACGGAATCGAGATCGTGGTCTGGGGAAAGAGCTGAAATTCCGGCTTCGAGCTTGTCCAGTTCCTGGAGTACTGCCTGGTCCGGCGGCAGTTGCTCGTGCTGGTCACCGGCGAATCCGGCGCGTAGCAGGCGAGTGAGGTCGAGTGGGGTCGGATGGTCGAAGACCAGGGTGGCGGGCAGGGTCAGGCCGGTCGCCGCGGTCAGCCGGTTGCGGAGTTCCACCGAAGTCAGGGAGTCGAAGCCGAGGTCCTTGAAGGCCCGGCTCACCTCGATGGACTCGCTGCCCTCGTGGCCCAGGACGGCTGCGACGGCGGAGCGCACCAGGTCGAGCAGGGCCGCGTCGCGTTCGGCGGCCGGCATGGTGCGCAGGCGGCCGCCCGGATCCGAACCGGTCCGGGTGGCCTCCTCGGGTGCGGTCCGCGCCAACGCGGCCCGCACTGCGGGAAGTTCGTCGAGGAGCGGGCGGGGGCGGGCGGCGGCGAAGGCGGTCGCGAAGCGGGACCAGTCGACGTCGGCGACGGCAAGCAGCGTCTCGTCGAACTCCAGGGCCTGTTGCAGTGCGGCGAGGGCCCGCTCCGGTGACATCGTGAGGATGCCGCGCCGGCGCAGTTGTTCCTCGGCCGCCGGGCCGGCGGCCATACCGCCACCGGCCCAGGCACCCCAGGCGACCGAGGTGGCGGTGCGGCCGCGGGCCCGGCGGGACTGGGCCAGTGCGTCGAGGGAGGCGTTCGCGGCCGCGTAGGCGGCCTGGCCGCCGCTGCCCCAGACACCGGCGTTGGACGAGAAGAGTACGAACGCGTCGAGTTCGAGTTCACCGAGCAGATCGTCGAGGTGGGCCGCTCCCTGGGCCTTGGCGGCGAGGACCGCGGCGCATTCGCCGAGGCTCATCTCGGTCAGGGGGGTGGCCTGCACGACGCCCGCGGCGTGGACGACCGTGCGGATGCGGTCGCCGCTCGCGTGTATGTCGTCCAGGAGCGCGGCGAGGGCGGCGCGATCGGACACGTCGCAGGCCGCGAGGGTCACCCGGGCGCCGAGCGCGGTCAGTTCGTCGCGAAGCTCTTCGGCTCCCGGCGCTTCGGCGCCCCGGCGGCTGATGAGGACCAGGTGTTCGGCGCCGGCCTCGGCCAGCCAGCGGGCGGCGCGGGCACCGAGTCCGCCGCTCCCGCCGGTGACCAGTGCGGTGTCCCGGGGCTGCCAGTCTCGGCTCGGGGGTGTGTCGCCGAGCGGGGCGGGCACCAGGCGTCGTACGAAGACGCCGCCCCGGCGGACCGCGAGCTGGTCCTCGTCGCCGCTGTCTGCCAGCACCTGTCGCAGCCACTCGGCGGCCGGCTCGTCGAGCCGTGCCGGCAGGTCGACCAGGCCGCCCCAGCGGTCGGGGTGTTCGAGCCCGACGACCCTGCCGAGTCCCCAGATCTGGCGCTGGGCGGGGCTCTCGATCCGGTCGGCGGGGCAGGCCAGTTCGGCCGCGCGGGTCGCCAGCCAGAGCGGTGCGTCGAACCCCGCGTCGACCATCGCCTGTGCCAGCTGCAGGGTGGCCGCGACGCCGCCCGACAGCGCGTCGTGCGCGGGGTGCGCCCGCTCGTCGACGCCCAGCAGGGAAAGGACACCGCGGACCGTACCGGACTCCGGCCGGTGGGCACGCAGCAGTTCGGCGAGCGATTCACGGGTGGCCGTGGCGGTGTCGACCGCCACCGGCAGCACGTCCACGCCGGGGCCGTGCAGCGCGCTGCTGACCGCGGCCGGCCAATCGAAGGCCTCGGTGGCCTCGGTGGTCCCGGTGTTCTCAGGCGTGAGCACCAGCCAGGTCCCCGACAGCCGGCCGGGCTGCCCCGCCGCGGCGAGCGGGCGCCATTCGACGCGGTAGCGCCAGGAGTCCAGCGCGGCCGCCTCGTGCCGGGTGCGCCGCCAGGCGGACAGCGCCGGCAACACCTCGGCGAGGGTGGAGGCGCCCACGCCGAGCCGGTCGGCGAGCCCGGCCGTGTTCTCCTCCTCCACGGCCGCCCAGAAGGAGCGGTCGACCGGGTCCGCCGCTGCCGCGGTGCCGGCCGCGGCAGCGGGGTGCGGCCAGTACATCCGGCGCTGGAACGCGTAGGTCGGCAGGTCGACCCGGGTGGGTCCGGCGCCGGCGAACACGTCCGTCCACTCGATGTCCACGCCGCTGACGCCGGCCTCGGCGAGCGAGGTCATGAAGCGGCGAGGGCCGCCGTCGTCACGGCGCAGGGAGCCGCCGACGAAGGTACGCCCGGCCGTCACCGCGAGATCGTCGAGGGTCTCGCGCACCGGAACGGTCAGGACCGGGTGGGGGCTCATCTCCACGAAGGTGCGGTGGCCCTGCCCGGTCAGGGTGCGCACCGCCGGGTCGAGCAGGACCGGCTGCCGCAGATTGCGGAACCAGTAGTCCGCGTCCAGTTCGTCGGCGGCGATCCATTCGCCGGTGAGCGTGGACAGCATCGGGATGACGGGGCGCTGCGGCCGGGTCGGGCGCAGTGCGTTCAGGAGATCCTCGTGGATGCGGTCGACGTGAGCGCTGTGCGAGGCGTAGTCCACGGGGATGCGGCGGGCCCGGACACCCCGCTCCGCGCAGTCGGCGAGCAGCGCGTCCAGCGCTTCGGTGTCTCCGGAGACGACCACGGAGGCGGGCCCGTTGACGGCCGCGAGCGAGAGGCCGTCCTGGGCGGCGACCAGATCGGCGGCCGCTTCCGCGTCGAGCATGACGGACACCATGCCGCCGCTGCCGGCGAGCTCGGTCAGGGCCTGGCTGCGCAGGGCGACGATCCGCGCGGCGTCCCGCAGGGAGAGGGCGCCCGCCACACAGGCGGCGGCGATCTCGCCCTGCGAGTGGCCGATCACGGCGTGCGGGCGTACCCCGCAGGACTGCCACAGCTCCGCGAGCGCGACCATCACCGCGAACAGCGCGGGCTGTACGACGTCCACGCGGTCGTACGCCGGGGCGCCCGGGGCGCCGCGCAGCACCTCGCTCAGCGACCACTCCACGAACTCGGCGAGTGCCTCCTCGCACTCGGCGATCCTGGCGGCGAACACAGCAGAGGTGTCCATCAGTTCGGTCGCCATGCCGGCCCATTGCGCACCCTGGCCGGGGAACACGAATACGGTCCGGCCGGGTGACCCGGCCGCCGAGGTGATCACGTTGGCGGCCTCGCGGCCGTCGGCGAGGGCGGCCAGGCCCGCGGTCAGCTCCTCGGGCGTCGCGCCGATGACGGCCGCGCGATGGTCGAGTGCCGCCCGCGAGGTGACCAGGGACCAGGCCACGTCGACCGGGGCGGCGGGCCCGCTCACCGCGGTCAGCAGTCGAGCGGCCTGGCCCACGAGGCCCTCGGGGGTCTTGGCGGAGAGCATCCAGGGCAGCGCGTACGAGAGGGGCGTCGCGGGCTGCGGGACCACGGGGGAGTCCGGCTCTTCCACAGCAGTCTCAGCTGCCTGGTCCGGAGCATCCGGTGCCTGTTCCAGGATCGCGTGCGCGTTCGTTCCGCTGACGCCGAACGCCGACACACCCGCGCGCCGCGGCCGTCCGTGATCGGGCCAGGCACGTTCCTCGGTGAGCAGCCGTACGCCGCCGTCGCCCCAGTCGACGTGCGAGCTGGGGGCGGAGACGTGCAGTGTCTTCGGCAGGGTGGCGTGGCGCAGTGCGAGGACCATCTTCAGGACGCCCGCGAGACCGGCCGCCGCCTGGGTGTGGCCGATGTTCGACTTGACCGAGCCGAGCCACAGCGGCCGGTCCGCCGGCCGGTCCTGGCCGTACGTGGCGAGCAGCGCCTGCGCCTCGATCGGGTCGCCGAGCGAGGTCCCCGTGCCGTGCGCCTCGACGACGTCGACGTCCTGCGGAGTGAGTCCGGCGGCGGCGAGTGCCTGGCGGACGACGCGCTGCTGAGCGGGGCCGCTCGGGGCGGTGAGGCCGTTGGAGGCGCCGTCCTGGTTGACGGCGGTGCCGCGGATCACGGCGAGCACGGGATGGCCGTTGCGGCGGGCGTCCGAGAGGCGTTCCACCATGACGACGGCGGCGCCCTCGCCCCAGCCGGTGCCGTCTGCGTCGTCGGAGAACGCCTTGCAGCGGCCGTCCGGCGACAGCGCGCGCTGCCGGCTGAACTCCACGAACACACCCGGGGTGCTCATCACCGAGGCGCCGCCCACCAGCGCAGCGCCGCATTCACCGGCGCGCAGCGCCTGGCAGGCCAGGTGCAGTGCCACCAGGGAGGCGGAGCAGGCGGTGTCCACGGTCAGGGCGGGGCCTTCGAGCCCGAAGGTGTAGGAAACGCGGCCGGAGAACACGCTGGCGGAGCTGCCGGTGGCCACGTAGCCCGCCACGTTCGCATCGGAGTTGTGCAGGGCCGCGGGGTAGTCCTGGCCGTTGGTGCCGGCGAACACGCCAATGCGGCTGCCGCGTACCGACTTCGGGTCGATTCCGGCCCGTTCCAGCGCCTCCCACGAGCACTCGAGCAGCAGCCGCTGCTGCGGGTCCATGGCGAGCGCTTCGCGGGGGTTGATGCCGAAGAGTTCGGCATCGAAGTTCCCCACCCCGTGCAGGAAGCCGCCTTCGCGGGCGTAGGAGGTGCCCTCGTGGTCGGGGTCGGGGTGGTACAGCGAGGCGGTGTCCCAGCCGCGGTCCTCGGGGTACGCGGTCATCGCGTCCGCTCCGTCGGTGAGCAGCCGCCACAGGTCCTCGGGCGTCTGCAGCCCGCCCGGGAAGCGGCAGCTCATGCTGACCACGGCGATCGGCTCGTCGTCGTCCCGTACCCCGGCGGGCACCTCGGTCGGCGCGTCGTCGGGACGGACACCGGCGAGCGCGTCGAGCAGATGGCGGGCGAGCGCCTCGGCATTCGGGTGGTCAAAGACGAGCGTGGCCGGCAGCACCAGCCCGGTGAGCGCGCTGAGCCTGCCGCGCAGGTCGAGGGCGAGCAGCGAGTCGAAGCCGAGCGCCGAGAACGCGGCCTGCGGTTCGACCACTGCGGCGGACGTGTGCCCGAGCACATCGGCGGCCTGGGCGCGCACCGCGTCAAGCAGCGCGGCGTGCCGCGCCTGCTCGGGCAGTGCGAGCACCTCGCGCCGCAGCGTCGGTATCGCGCCCGGTACGTCGGCGGCGGTGTCCGCCGGCGCGACCAGTTCCGCGAGCAGGCCGCTGGGTCGCCCGGTGGTCATCCGGGTCCAGTCGACCTCGGCGATCACCGAACAGGGCACATCGCCGGTCAGCGTGCGCTCCAGTGCGGAAAGCGCGGCCTCGGCGTCCATCGGGATCAGTCCCGTGTGCCGCAGCCGCTCCGCGAGGCCCTCACCGGCAGCCATGCCGTCACCGGCCCAGGGACCCCACGCAACCGAAAGCGCCGGCCGCCCCATGCGCTGCCGAGTCTCGGCGAGCGTGTCCAGGTAGGCGTTGGCCGCCGCGTAGCCCGCCTGGCCGACGGCGCCCAGGGTGCCGGACAGCGAGGAGAACAGCACGAACGCGGACAGCTCCCGTTCTCCGAGGAGATCGTTCAGATGCGCGGCGGCCGTCGCCTTCGCCGCCCAGACGTCCGCAAGTTGCTGCCGGGTCATGGTGTGCAGCAGCCCGTCGTCGACAACTCCGGCGGCGTGCACGACCGCGTCGATGTGTACGCCGTCGGTGTCGAGTTCGCCGATGAGCGCGGCGAGAGCGTTCCGGTCGGAGGCGTCGCAGGCCGCGATGGTGACACGGGCTCCGGCGGCGGTCAGCTCCTCGCGCAGTTCGGCCGCACCGGGCGCGTCCGGCCCGCGACGTCCGATCAGTACGAGGTGCTGGGCGCCGTGCCCGGTCAGCCATCGGGCGACATGGGCGCCCAGCGCTCCGGTACCGCCGGTGACCAGGACGGTACCGCCCAGCGGCAGTTCGCCCGTGCTGCCGGTCGGCCGCGCGGCGCGCTCGATGCGCCGGACGGACATACCAGCGGAGCGGATCGCGATCTCGTTCTCCCCGGTGTCCGCGGCCAGCAGTCCGACGAGCCGCTCGAGGTCCCGCGCGGTCGGCTGTGCCGGGAGATCGACCTGTCCGCCCCAGCGGTCCGGGTGTTCCAGTGCGGCTACTCGCCCCAGGCCCCAGACGGCCGCCAGCTCCGGGTCCGGTGCCGCATCGACGTCACCAGTGGCGACAGCACCGCTGGTGACACACCACAGTGGCGCCGCTACCGAGGCCTCGCCGAGCCCTCGCACCACATCCGCGAGCCAGCCGGCCGGGGCCGGTCCGGGTCCGGCCGCCCGCGTCGGCAGGCAGATGACCCCCGCCACGTCGGTGTACCCACCGAGCAGCTCCGCGGGGTCGGCGTCCGGGGCGAGGGTGACGGGCACGGGCTGCGCGCCATGGGCGCGCAGCCCTTCGGCGACCGGGGCGACGAGCGGGGCGACGGCCTCGGGGGCCACCACCAGCCAGCGCCCGGTGAGTCGGCCGCGCCGGTCGGCGATCCGGCGCCAGGCGACCTGATAGCTCCAGCCGTCCCGGGCTGCGGACGGCCCTGTGCCGAGCCAGTAGCGCCGACGCTGGAAGGCGTACGTGGGGAGGTCGGTGGTCTGCGCGCCGGCCGGGGCGAAGAACGCCGTCCAGTCGGCCTCGGCGCCAGCCGCCCACAGGTGCGCCAGGGCGGCGACAGCGGTGACGGGCTCCGGCTTGTCCCGGCGCAGGAGCGAAACCATCGCCGCCGCGTCCTCGTACGTCTCCTCGATGGCCCCGAGCAGGCTTGCATCCGGACCGAGTTCGACGAGGCGGGTGACGCCGAGATCCTTCAGGCGGGTGATGGCGTCGGCGAAACGGACGGTGCCGCGGACCTGGTCGGTCCAGTAGGCCGGGGTGAACTCGCTGACCGGCTCACCGGTCAGCGTCGACACAATCGGGATGCGCGAACTGTCGTACGTCACCTCGGCGGCGGCCTCGGCGAATTGATCCAGCATCGGGTCCATCAGAGGCGAGTGGAAGGCGTGGCTGACCTGCAGCCAACGCCCCTTACGATCCGGCAGGAGTGCGGCCACGGCCTCGACGGCCTCGCGAGCGCCGGAGAGCACCACCTGGCCGGGGGCGTTCACCGCCGCCACGGAGACGTCTTCGCCGAGAAGTGGGGTGACCTCATCCACAGTTGCCCGGACCGCCCACATCACACCACCCGAAGGCAGCGTCTGCATCAAACCGGCCCGTGCGGAGACGAGCCGGCAGGCATCTTCCAGGGACAGCACCCCGGCCACATGCGCGGCAGCCAGCTCACCCACGGAATGACCGACCAGATAGTCCGGCGTGACACCCCACGACTCCAGCAGCCGGAACAACGCCACCTCGACCGCGAACAACGCGGGCTGCGCCCACCCGGTCTCACCCAGGGCCTCCGCGTCGGTGAACATCACCTCACGCAGCGGCCGGTCCAGCAGACCGTCGAAGTACGCGCACACCTCATCCAGAGCCCGCGCGAAGACCGGGAACGCCTCCGCCAACTCACGCCCCATACCAACCCGCTGACCACCCTGACCCGAGAACACAAACCCCGTCAGACCGTCACCGGCCGCAGCCGTCACCAGACCCGGCACCGGCTCACCGGCCGCCAACGCGCCAAGCCGCGTACGCAGCTCATCCGCGTCCTCGCCGAGGACGAACGCCCGATACTCCAGCGCCGCCCGGGTCGTCGCCAACGACACACCAACATCCACCGCATCCAGACCACCGACCCCAGACAGCAACTGCCCGGCCTGCGCTGCCACGCCCTCGCATGACCGGGCCGACACCAGCCACGGCACGACCGGCAGCGCGAGGTCGCCCCGGGCAGGCTCCGGCCCGGCGGGCGCTTCCTCGAGGATGACGTGTGCGTTGGTGCCGCTGATGCCGAAGGCGGAGACGCCCGCCCGGCGCGGCCGGTCCTCGCGCGGCCACTGGCGTGCCTCGGAGAGCAGCTCCACCGCGCCCGCCGACCAGTCGACATGCGTGGACGGCGTCTGTGCGTACAGCGTCTTCGGCAGCGACTCGTGCCGCAGCGCCAGGACCATCTTGATGATGCCGGCCACTCCGGCCGCGGCCTGGGTGTGGCCGATGTTCGACTTGACCGAGCCGAGCCACAAGGGCCGGTCCGCCGGCCGATCCTGCCCGTACGTGGCGAGCAGCGCATGGGCCTCGATCGGGTCGCCCAGCGTGGTGCCCGTGCCGTGCGCCTCCACGACATCGACGTCGGAGGCGGAGACACCGGCGTTGGCCAACGCCTGCCGGATGACCCGCTGCTGGGCAGGGCCGCTGGGCGCGCTGAGGCCGTTGGAGGCCCCGTCCTGGTTGGTGGCGGTGCCGCGCACCACGGCCAGCACCTGGTGGCCGTTGCGCCGCGCGTCCGACAGCCGTTCCAGTACGAGAACGCCCGCGCCCTCGCCCCAGCCGGTGCCGTCGGCCTCGTCGGAGAAGGCCTTGCAGCGGCCGTCGGCAGCCAGGCCGCCCTGTCGGCTGAACTCGGTGAAGCTGTCCGGCGTGACCAGCACGGCCACGCCGCCGGCGAGGGCCATCGTGGACTCGCCGTTGCGCAGCGACTGGGCGGCCCAGTGCAGCGCGACCAGCGAGGAGGAGCAGGCCGTGTCGAGGGTGACCGCCGGGCCCTCCAGGCCGAGGGTGTAGGCGATCCGGCCGGAGACGACGCTGGTGGCATTGCCGACGAGGAGGTGTCCCTGGACCTCTTCGGGGACGGACGGCAGCCCGCTTCCATACCCCATGCTGTTGCAGCCGATGAAGACGCCCGTACGGCTGCCGCGTACCGACGACGGATCGATTCCGGCGTGCTCAAAGGCCTCCCAGGCCGTTTCCAGCAGCAGCCGCTGCTGCGGATCGGTGGCCAGCGCCTCGCGCGGGCTCATGCCGAAGAAGCCCGCGTCGAAGTCGATCGCGTCGTGGACGAATCCGCCCTCACGGACCCCGCCGACGACGGACGGCCAGCCGCGGTCGGACGGCAGCGGCGACAGTGCGTCGATGCCGTCGGCGAGCAGCGTCCAAAAGTCCTCCGGCGAGCGGACGTCGCCGGGGTAGCGGCAGCTCATGCCGACAATGGCGATCGGCTCGTCGGCCGCCGGGCCGTCGCCCTGCGCCACGGTGTCCTGTGCGGCGCTCCCGCCGCCGAGCTCCGTGTGGAGGAACGCGGCGAGCAGCCGGGGCTGGGCGTGGTCGAAGACCAGGGTGGCGGGCAGCCGCAGTCCGGTCGCGGCGTTGAGCCGGTTGCGCAATTCGAGGGCGGTGAGCGAGTCGAAGCCGAGCTCACGGAAGGCGCGCCCCTGCTCGACGGCGGCGCTGTCGGCGTGGCCGAGCACCGCGGCGGCGTGGGCGCGGACGAGGTCAAGGAGTTCGCGCTGCTGCTCCGCCGGTGTCAGGCCCGCCAGGCGGCGGCGCAGTGCGTCGTCGGCTCCGTCGTGGCCGGTGTCCTGCTGTCCGTCCTCCAGGGCCTTGCCGACCTCGGGCAGTTCGTCGAGCAGCGGGCGGGGCCTGGCCGCCGTGAAGGCTGGGGCGAACCGCTCCCAGTCCATGTCGGCGACCACCGCGACCGCCTCGTCGCGCTCGACGGCAGCCCGCAGCGCGGCGAGAGCGGAGGCGGGCGGCATCGGGCGGATGCCCCGGGCGCCCAGATGGCGCGCCATGCCTTCGTCGGCCGCCATGCCTGCGCCGCCCCAGGCGCCCCAGGCCACCGAGGTGGCGACCCGGCCGCGGGACCGCCGGTGGTGTGCCAGGGCGTCGAGGTGGGCGTTGGCCGCCGCGTAGGCCGACTGGCCGCCGCTGCCCCAGACTCCGGCGCTGGAGGAGAACAGCACGAAGGCGTCCAGCAGCCGGTCGCCGAGCAGTTCGTCGAGGTGGGCGGCGCCGAGCGTCTTTGCCGTCAGGACGTCCGCGAGGTCCGCGAGACCGTGCTCGGCCAGCGGCGCGAACTCGCCGACGCCTGCCGCGTGCACGACCGCCGTCAGCGGGTGCTCCTCGGGCACCAGGTCGAGCACCGCGGCGAGGGCGGCGCGGTCCGCGACGTCGCAGGCGGCGACGGTGACGCCCACGCCCTGTGCCGTCAGCTCGTCCCGCAGCTCCGGCACTCCGGGCGCATCCGCGCCGCGCCGGCCGGTCAGGACGAGGTGGTCGATGCCCTCCGCAGCGAGCCAGCGGGCGAGTTCCGCGCCGATGCCGCCGGTGCCGCCGGTGAGCAGTGCGGTGCCGTGCGGACGCCAGGGGCGGATCCGCGCGTCCCCGGGCCTGGCGTGCACGAGCCGTCGTACGAAGGAGCCGGACGCACGCAGCGCGATCTGGTCCTCGCCGCCGTCGGCCAGCGCGGCGACGAGCCGCTCCGCGCCGCGTGCGTCGAGGAGTTCGGGCAGGTCGAGCAGCCCGCCCCAGCGGTCGGGGTGCTCCAGGCCGACGACCCGGCCGAGACCCCAGGCCGCGGCCTGCGGCACACTGCCCGGCGGGTCCGAGGGACCGATGCCGACCGCGCCCCGCGTGGCGAGCCACACCGGCGCGTCGAGGTCCGCGTCACCGAGCGCCTGCACCAGCTCCACGGTGGCCGCCAGCCCTGCCGGAACGGCGGGCCGCTCGGGGTGCGGTCGCTCATCGAGGGCCAGCAGGGACAGCACTCCATCCGGCTGCGGTACGAGGTCCCGCAGCCGCTCGGCGATCAGGGGCCGCCCGGCCAGGTCGTCCGACAGCACCAGGGTGTGTACGTCCGCCCCATGTGTGCGCAAGGCGTCGACGACCCCGGCGGCACACTCGCCCTCCGCCTCGTCCTCCGGCAGGACGACCAGCCATGTTCCCGTCAGCGCGGGCCGCGTGCCGCCGTTACTCCAGGGGCGCCATTTCACTTCGTAGCGCCAGGAGTCGGTGGTGTCCTGCTCGCGCTGCTTCTGGCGCCATTCGGCCAGGACGGGCAGCAGCGGATCGAGTACGGCGACGTCCGTGCCCAACGTGCCGGCCAGGACGTCCACGTCCGCGCGCTCCACCGCCGCCCAGAACTCACGCTCGGCCACAGTGCCCTCATCAGCGGCCACCACCGCCTCGACCGGCAACTTCGGCCAGTAGCCCTGGCGTTGGAAGGCATAGGTGGGCAGGTCGACCAGGGCGGGACGCGTCGCCGGGAAGGCAGCCGTCCAGTCGACGTCGACGCCGCGCACCCACAACTCGGCCGCGCCGGCGAGAAACCGGTCCAGGCCGCCGTCATCACGGCGCAGAGACCCGGCGACAATGCCCTCGTCCACCATCTCCTCGACGGAGCCGGTCAGCACCGGATGCGAGGACACCTCCACAAACACGCCGAAGCCGTCCTCGACCAGTTTCCCGACAGCCTCCGCGAAACGAACACGGGAGCGCAGGTTCGTGAACCAGTAGTCGCCGTCCATGGTCAGCGGGTCGGCGAAGTCGGCGGTGACCGTGGACAGCAGCGGAATGTCTCCCGCGCGTGGAGTGATCCCGCCCAGCTCCTCGGCCAGGTCCGCCCTGAGGACGTCCATCGCCGGGGAGTGCGAGGCGTAGTCGACAGCGATGCGCCGTGCCCGGATTCCCAGCCCCCCGCATTCGGCGACCACTTCCCCGACGGCGGCGACCTCACCGGAGATCACCACCTGCGAAGGCCCGTTGACGGCTGCGATCGCGACACGGTCCCCGAAGAGTTCCTCGGCCTGCTCGGCGGGGATCCCGACCGAGGCCATGGTGCCTTCACCACTGGCCACCGCCGCGATCGCCGCGGCACGGGCCACAACCACATGCAGCGCGTCCTCCAGCGACAGCACTCCGGCCACATACGCCGCGGCGATCTCCCCCTGCGAATGCCCCACCACCGCCGCCGGCTCAACCCCGTACGACCGCCACAACGCCGCCAACGCCACCATCACCACGAACGACGCGGGCTGCACCACATCCACCCGCTCCAACGACGGCGCGTCCACACCACCACGCAGCACATCAGTAACCGACCAGTCCACCAGAGACGCCATCACCACCTCACACTCGGCCACGACCCCCGCGAACACCGGTGACGCATCCAGGAGCTGAGCTCCCATGGCCGCCCACTGCGCACCCTGACCAGGGAAGACGAACGCCGTACGCCCCACCGGACCCGCAACCCCCGACACGACCTGTGCCGAAGGCTCACCGGCGGCCAGCGCCGCAAGCCCCGTGCCGTACGCCCCCGTCACCACCGCCCGATGCTCGAACCGAGCCCGGGCCGTCGCCAACGACCACCCCACACCCCCCGCATCAGCCCCATCCACCACAGAGCCCAACGCGCCGGCCTGACCCCGCAGGACCTCGGCACTACGGCCCGACAAAATCCACGGCACCACCGACGACGACTCGACCGCGACCGGCTCCGGAACCTCGAGGGGAGGCGCCTCCTCCAAGATCACATGTGCGTTCGTCCCGCTCATCCCGAACGCCGACACACCCGCACGCCGCGGACGACCCTCCTCACCCGGCCACGGACGCGCCTCGGACAGCAACTCCACCGCACCCGCATCCCAGTCCACATGCGAAGAAGGCATGCCCACATGCAGCGACTTCGGCATCAGCCCATGCCGCATCGCCAGCACCATCTTCATCACACCCGCCACACCGGCCGCCCCCTGCGCATGCCCGATGTTCGACTTGATGGAGCCCAGCCACAACGGACGGCCCTCAGGCCGCTCCTGGCCATACGTCGCCAACAGCGCCTGCGCCTCGATCGGGTCCCCGAGCGTCGTACCCGTGCCATGCGCCTCCACGACATCCACTTCGGCGGAGGTCATCCCGGCATTCGCCAACGCCTGCCGGATGACGCGCTGTTGCGCGAGGCCGCTCGGGGCGGTCAGCCCATTGGACGCGCCGTCCTGGTTGGCGGCGGTGCCTCGGACAACGGCCAGCACCCGATGGCCGTTGCGCCGGGCGTCCGAAAGGCGCTCGACCAGGAGCAGGCCGACGCCCTCGCTCCACGCCGTACCGTCGGCGTCGTCGGAGAACGGCTTGCACCGGCCGTCGGGGGCGAGCCCGCGCTGGCGGCTGAACTCGCGGAAAGTGGAGGGGGTGGTCATCAGCTGGGCGCCGCCCGCCAGGGCCAGGGAGCACTCGCCGGACCGCAGGGACTGCACGGCCAGATGCAGGGCGACCAGCGAGGTGGAGCAGGCGGTGTCCACAGTCACCGCCGGGCCTTCGAGGCCCAGGACGTAGGCAATGCGGCCGGAGGCGACACTGGTGGCGGTGCCCGTGGCGAGGTAGCCCTCGGTGTCGACGCCGCTCTGGTGGACGAAGGGCCCGTAGTCCTGGCCGGTGGCTCCGGTGAAGACCCCGGTGGTGGTGCCGCGCAGCGCGGCCGGGGAGATCCGGGCGTTCTCGAGAGTCTCCCAGGCGACCTCGAGGAGGAGCCGCTGCTGCGGATCCATGGCGAGGGCCTCACGCGGGCTGATCCCGAAGAAGCCCGCGTCGAACTGGTCGGCGTCGTGCAGGAAGCCGCCCTGGCTGACGTAGGTGGTGCCGCGCCGGTCGGGGTCCGGGTCGACGAGTGAGTCGAACTCCCAGCCGGGCCGGTCGGGGAACCGCGAGATCGCGTCCTCGCCCGCGGCCACCAACCGCCACAGCCGCTCGGGGCTGTTGACTCCGCCGGGCAGCCGGCAGCCCATGCCCACGATGGCGATTGGCTCGCGCGCGACCTGCTCCAGGCGCTGGTTGCGCTGCTTGAGCCGCTCGTTGTCACGCAGTGCGGCGCGCAGCGCGTCGACGATCTTGTCCGAAGGTGCGGTCATGTCAGCTTTCCCGTGCGAGGTTGTCGGTACCGAGCGCCAACTCAACGAGGTCGGCCACGTTCATGTCGTCGATCCGGTCCACGGCGCCGGCCTCGGTGTCCGGCTCCGCCGCGTCGGCCTGCGGCGGAGCCGCGGCCAGCTCCAGCAGCGCGTCGAGCAGACCGGTCTCGCGCAGCCTGCTCAGCGGGATGGTGCGCAGGGCCGACCAGGTGGCCGCCTCCTCCGGGCTCTGCGCGGCCGCTTGGCCTTCGGCTCCGTACAGCCGGGTCGTCAGATAACGGGCGAGGGCCGGGAAGGTGGGATGGTCGAAGACCAGTGTGGTCGGGAGTTTCAGGCCGGTGATCGCGGACAGCCGGTTGCGCAGGGCCACCACGGTCAGCGAGTCGAAGCCCAGGTCCCGGAAGGACCGGTCGGACTGCAGTTCGGCGGCCGAGTCGTGCCCGAGGGCCACCGCTGCCTCGCGCCTGACCCGCTCGAGCAGCAGGCGTTGCCGCTCGGTGTCGTCGAGCAGGGACAGTTCGCGTACGAGCTCGGTCGTGCTGTCGCTCTCGACGGCGACCTCCTCCGCCTCGGCGAGCGCCTGCCGTGCCTCGGGCACGCCGAGGATGAGCGGCCTCGGGCGGGCGGCGGTGTACGTGGGGGCGAAGGCATCCCAGCCGATGTCGGCGACGACCAGGTTGTGGTCCTGGCGGCCGACGGCATCGGCGAGCGCGGCGATGGCCAGCTCGGGGTCCATCTGCCGGTTGCCGAGGCGGCGCAGATGGGCGGCGGTGTCGGCATCGACCATGCCGCCGCCGTCCCAGGCGCCCCAGGCGATCGACAGGAAAGGCCGTCCCGCGGCGCGGCGTTCGGCGGCGAAGGCGTCGAGGTGGGCATTGGCCGCCGCGTAGCCGATCCGGCCGGAGTTGCCCCAGGTGCCGGCGCCGGAGGAGAACAGCACGAAGGCGTCGAGGTCGAGGTCCTCGGTGAGGGCGGCGAGGTAGCGGGTGCCGGTCACCTTGGGGTCCATTACGGCGGCCAGTTCGGCGGCCGTGAGTTCCTCGGTGGACAGCTCGCGTCCGCTGGTGCCGGCGGCGTGCAGCACTGCCCGGATCGGCGGGCCGTCGGAGCCGATCTTGGCGATCAGGTCGCCCAGCGCGGCCCGGTCGGCCAGGTCGCAGGCCGCGATGACGACATCGGCGCCCAGTTCCACGAGTTCGTTGAGGAGTTCGGGCGTGCCCTCGGCGGCCTCGCCGCGCCGGCTGACCAGGACGATACGGTCCGCGCCGGAGCGTGCGGCCCAGCGGGCCAGCCGGCCGCCGAGCGCGCCGGTGCCGCCGGTGATCAGTACGGTGTCCTGCGGCTGCCACGGTGTCGCCGGGCCCTCGGCGGGAGCGCGGACCAGCCGGCGGGCCAGCACCCCGGACTCCCCGATCACCAGCTGTTCCTCGCCGGTGGTGCCGGCGAGTACGGCGCCCAGCCGGTGGGCGCTGTCGGCGTCCAGTTCCTCCGGAAGGTCGATCAGTCCGCCCCAGCGGCGGGGCAGATCGAGGCCGAGCACCACACCCGTGCCCCACACCAGTGCCTGCAGCGGGTGGCGCGGCGGGTTGTCGGGGCCGGTGCCCACCGCGCCCGTGGTGGCCAGCCACAGCGGGGCGTCCAGCATGAGTTCGGTCAGGGCCCGGACCGTGTCCAGCACGGCCGTGAGCCCGATGGTGACGGCGGGGTGGTCGGGGTGGGGTGTCTCGTCGAGGCCGCTGAGGCAGAGCACGCCCGCGGGGCGCCGGTCGCCGAGCGCGTCCGTGATCCGCCGGGCCAGCAGGGAGGCGCCGCCCCCTGCGGAGTCCACGGTTACGTCGATCACATCGGCGCCCGCCTGGTCCAGCGCACGGACCGTGGCATCCACGAGGCGGTCGTACGGCCCGGCCGGGCGCAGCACCAGCCAGCTCCCGGACAGCGCCTCCGGGTCCGTCGCCGGTACCGGCTCCCACTGGGTGCGGTAGCGCCAGGTGTCCAGCGTGGAGCGGAGTCGGCGCCCGGAGTGCCAGCGGGACAGGGCGGGCAGTACGGGTTCCAGCTCGCCGCGTTCCAGACCGGTGTGCTCGGCGAGCGCATCGAGGTCCTGGTGGCGCACGGCACGCCAGAACCCGGCCTCGGCCGGGTCGGCGGCCTGTGCCACGATTTCCTCGAACTCCGGCCAGAAGCGGCGGCGCTGGAAGGCGTACGGGGGCAGCTCGACACGGTGGGCGCTGGTGCCGGCGAAGACCTGGGTCCAGTCGACGGGAGCGCCCGCCGCATGGGCCTGGCCGACCGAATGCAGAAAGCGGGCAAGGCCGCCGTCGAAGCGGCGCAACGAGCCGAGGGCGACCACGTCGTCGCGGTCGGCGAGGGTCTCCTCGACCGCGCCGGTCAGGACGGGGTGGGCGCTGACCTCGATCAGCGGCCCGAAGCCGTCCTCGGCGAGCGCCCGTACCGAATCGGCGAAACGCACCGGCTGGCGCAGGTTCCGGAACCAGTACCGGCCGTCGAGCACCGGGCCGTCGGCCCAGTCGGCGGTCACGGTGGAGAAGAACGGCACCTCGGGCGCCGACGGTGTGATCGGCGCGAGGACCTCCGCGAGCCGGGCCTCGACGGCGTCCGCGTGCGGGGAGTGGGAGGCGTAGTTGATCGGCACGGTCCGGGTGCGGATGTCCTGGCCCGCGCACTCGGCGGCGAACTCCTCCAGCGCGTCCGCGTCACCGGAGACGACCACGGCACGGGGGCTGTTGACCGCGCCGACGTACAGCCTGCCCTCGTAGGAGCCCAGCATTTCCTCGATCCGGGCCTGCGGGGCGGCCACCGAGAGCAGGCCGCCGAGCCCGGCGAGCGCGGTGACCTCCCGGCCGCGCAGGCAGACCACTCGGGCGGCGTCGCGCAGAGTGAGCGCACCGGCGAAGCAGGCGGCGGCGATCTCGCCCTGGGAGTGGCCCACGACCGCGGCCGGTTCGATGCCGCAGGAGCGCCACAGCTCGGCCAGCGACACGGTGACGGCGAAGGTCGCGGGCTGCACCACGTCGTCGCCCTCGAGGCCGGGTGCACCGGGTGCACCGCGCAGTACGTCGGTGAGCCGCCAGTCGACGAACTCGGCGAGTGCGGCCTCGCAGCGGGCGATGCTGCGTGCGAACTGTGGTGAGGCGTCGATCAGTTCGGCCGCCATGCCGGCCCACTGGGAGCCCTGGCCGGGGAAGACGAACACCGGCCGGCTGCCCGGGCGGGCGACTCCCTCGACCACGTTCGGGCTGGGTTCGCCGGCGGCCAGGGCGTGCAGGCCCTCGATCAGTTCGCCCCGGTCGGCCCCGACGACCACCGCGCGGTGCTCGAAGGCGGACCGGACCGTGGCCAAAGTCAGCCCCACATCCACGGGTACGAGGTCCCGTACGGCAGGCAGCAGACTGTCCGCCTGGGCGCGCAGGCCCGCTTCGCTCGGAGCGGACAGCGGCCAGGCGACGGCCGCGGGCGGCTTACGGTCCCCGGCCGGCTCGGCCACCGCGTCGGGGGCCTGTTCGAGGATCACATGGGCGTTGGTGCCGCTGATGCCGAACGAGGACACCCCGGCCCGGCGCGGCCGTCCGGTGTCCGGCCAGTCCTGGTTGCGGTCGAGCAGCCGTACGGCACCGGAGTCCCAGTCGACCCGGGACGAGGGCTCGTCCAGGTGCACGATCTTCGGCATGACGCCGTGGCGCATGGCCAGGACGGTCTTGATGATTCCGGCGACACCGGCGGCGGCTTGAGTGTGCCCGAGGTTCGACTTGAGCGCGCCGACCAGCAGCGGGGAACCGTCAGGCCGTTCCTGACCGTAGGTGGCGAGCAGTGCCTGCGCCTCGATGGGGTCGCCGAGCGGGGTGCCGGTGCCGTGTGCCTCGACGGTGTCGATATCGGCGGCGTCCAGGCGGGCGTTGGCGAGGGCCTGGCGGATCACGCGCTGCTGCGAGGGGCCGTTGGGGGCGGTGAGCCCGTTGGAGGCGCCGTCCTGGTTGACGGCCGAGCCGCGTACGACGCCGAGCACGGTATGCCCGTTGCGGCGTGCGTCGGACAGCCGCTCAAGGAGCAGCAGGCCGACGCCCTCACCCCAGCCGGTGCCGTCGGCGCCCTGGGCGAACGGCTTGCAGCGGCCGTCGGAGGCGAGGCCGCGCTGGCGGCTGAACTCCACGAACACCGTCGGCGTCGACATCACGGTGGTGCCGCCGGCCAGGGCGAGCGAGCACTCGCCGGAGCGGAGCGCGGAGACCGCCATGTGCACGGAGACGAGGGAGGAGGAGCAGGCGGTGTCGACGGTGACGGCCGGGCCCTCCAGTCCGTAGGTGTAGGAGAGCCGCCCGGAGGCGACACTGCCCGCGGTGCCGGTGCCGAGGTGGCCCTCCAGATCGTGGTCACGGCCCTGCAGCAGGGCCGAGTAGTCGGTGTACATCAGGCCGATGAACACGCCGGTGCTGCTGCCGCGCAGCGAGCGGGCGGGCAGACCGGCCCGCTCGAAGAGCTCCCAGGAGGATTCGAGCAGCAAGCGCTGCTGAGGGTCCATGGCGAGGGCTTCGCGGGGCGAGATCCCGAAGGGAGTGGGGTCGAACCGGTCGGCGTCGGCGAGGAAGCCGCCCTCGGAGGCGTAGCTGGTGCCGGGCCGGCTCTCGTCCGGGTCGAAAAGTGCCTCCAAGTCCCAACCGCGGTCCTCCGGCATCGGCACGACGGCGTCCGCGCCGCGCAGCACCAACTCCCACAGCTGTTCCGGGGTTTCGACACCGCCGGGCAGCCGGCAGGCCATGGACACGATCGCGATCGGCTCGTCGTCGGCGGGGCCGGTGGCCGTCGGCACGGGCGTGGTCCGGCGGCCGGGCGCTGCCGTGGGGGCGGCCGTCATCGACTCCAGGTGCGCGGCCAGCGCGGCCGGGGTGGGCTGGTCGAAGATGACCGAGGCGGGCAGCCTGAGGCCGGTCTGCTCGCTGAGCGTGTTGCGCAGTTCGACCGCCATCAGCGAGTCGAAGCCGAGCTCGGAGAAGGCCCTGCCGGGGTCGACCGAGCTCACCGAGGGGTGCCGCAGTACGGCGGCCACCCGGGCCCGGACCAGGTCGATCATCCGGGCCGGCCGGGCGGCGGCCGGGCCGGTCGCGGGCCGCTCGTGGCGGACCAGACCGCGCAGCAGGGCGTGCATCGCCTGTTTGTCGTCCTGCCCGCGCAGCACGGGGAAGTCGAAGGCGGCCGGCACCAGGTTGGCCTCGGGGCGGCGGAGGGCCGTGTCGAACAGAGCGAGTCCTTCGGGGCCGCTCAGGCTGAGGACACCGATGCTGGCGACGCGCTGCAGGTCGACGTCGCTGAGGCCGCCGACCATGCCGTCCTGGCCTTCCCACAGGCCCCATGCCAGCGACAGGCCCGGCAGTCCTTCCCGCTGGCGCTGTTCGGCGAGGGCGTCGAGGTAGGCGTTGGCGGCGGAGTAGTTGCCCTGGCCGGGGCCGCCGAAGGTGCCGGCGGCCGAGGCGAACAGGATGAACGCCGAGAGGTCGAGATCCTGGGTCAGCTCGTGCAGGTTGAGCGCGCCGTAGACCTTCGGGCCCAGTACGGCGTCGATGCGCTCGGGCGTCAGCGACTGCATGATGCCGTCGTCGAGGACGCCGGCCAGGTGGACGACCGCGGTCAGCGGATGATCGGAGGGCACAGTGGCGAGCAGCGCCGCCAGCGCGTCCCGGTCCGCCACGTCGCACGCGGCGAGCCTCACCTCGGCTTCCAGCTCGGTCAGTTCGGAGGCGCCCGTGGCGCCGGGTCCGGATCTGCTGGTCAGCAGCAGATGCCGGACACCGTGCTCCTCGACAAGATGCCGGCAGAGTGCGCGGCCGAGTCGGCCGGTGGCTCCCGTGACCAGGACCGTACCGTCGGGGTCGAAGGAGGGGGCCGCCTCCTCGGTGCGGGCCTCGGGCCGGGCAAGGCGGGGTGCGTACCAGTGGCCGTCGCGCCACAGGAGCGACGGCTCGTCGTACGGGAGAGCCGCCACGGGGATTTCCGGATCGTCGTCGGTGACGTCCACAAGGACGAACCGGTCCGGGTTCTCCGACTGCGCCGAGCGCACCAGGGCCTGCACGGCGGCGGCGACCGGGTCGACGTCTCCGCTCTCGTCGGGCAGCCGTGCGGCGCCGCGGGTGCGCAGCACGAGCGGAGTGAGGTCCCCGGCCTCCGGCTCGGCGAGCAGGTCCCGCAGCCGCGCGAGGGTGCGGTGCAGGGCCTCGCGCACCGCCTCGCGCGGGTCGTCCGGAAGCGCGGGACCGCCCGGCAGATCCACCACGTCCGGCAGTCCGCCCTCGGGGCCGGGCCCGGTGGGGACCTCCAGCCACTCGACGCGGAACAACGTGTCGCGGTGGCGGGGCAGCGCGCGCAGCCGGTCGCCCGGCAGGGGACGTACCAGCAGCGAGTCGACGGACACGACCGGCGTCCCGGCGGTGTCTGTCGCGGTCAGCATCAGCGAGCGCTGACCGGACCGGCCGAGGGTGACGCGCAGTCCGGTAGCACCCGGGGTGTGCACGCTGACGCCGGTCCAGGTGAAGGGGATCGCGCCCGCAGCCGAGGCATCGGTCCCGAGGGCGGACGCGTGCAGGGCGGCGTCGAGGAGGGCCGGGTGCAGTTCGAAGCGTTCGGCCTCGATGTGCTGGGACTCGGACAGTTCGACCTCGGCGTGGATCTCGTCACCGAGCCGCCAGGCCGCCCGCAGTCCGCGCAGCAGCGGCCCGTACTGCAGGCCGGCCACGGCGAATTCCTCGTAGAGGTGCCCGATGTCCACGGGGGTCGCGCCGGCCGGCGGCCAGCCGGCGGGTGCGGGCTCGACAGGGTCCGGTGCCGCCGTCAGGGTGCCGGTGAAGTGGCGGGTCCACGGCTGGTTCCACGGGTCCGGGGTGTCCGACTTCGGTCGCGCATAGCCGGTGACGGGACGATGGCCGGCGGAGTCCGCGGTGCCGATCACCACTTGCAGGGTGATCCGGTCGTCGGGGTCGAGGACCAGTGGTTCGGCCAGTACGAGTTCGTCGACCCGGGGGCAGCCGATCTGGGTGCCGGCCCGCAGCGCGAGTTCCAGGAAGGCCGTGCCCGGCACCAGGATCCGGTCGGCGACGCGGTGGTCGGCCAGCCAGGGGTGCGTGAAGACGGAGAGTTCGCCACCGAAGACGAACCCGTCCGCGTCGGCGCGTTCCATCCGAACCCCGAGGACGGGGTGGGCGGCCGCCGGGTCGGGGCGGGAGACGGGCGCGTCCAGCCAGAAGCGGCGGTGCTGGAAGGCGAAGGTGGGCAGTTCGGCACGCCGGGCTCCGCTGCCCTCGTAGAAGGCGGACCAGTCGACGGCGACACCGCCGGCCCAGAGGTGGGCAAGCGTCTCGGTGAGGGTTTCGGGCTCCGGCCGGTCCCTGCGCAGCAGCGGCTCTACGAGGCTCGGGCCGGGCAGGTCGGCGGCGACGGCCCCGCACAGCGTGCCGCCGGGACCCAGTTCGACGAACCGCGTCGTGCCAAGCGTGCGCAGCCGGTCGATGCCGTCGGCGAAGCGGACCGTCTCGCGCACATGCCGCACCCAGTGGTCGGCGGTGAACTCTTCCACCGGCCGCCCCGTCAGGTTGGACATGACGGGGATGGCCGGCCTGCGGTACTCCACGCTCTCTGCCACCGCGCGGAATTCCTTCAGCATCCCGTCCATGTGGTGGGAGTGGAAGGCGTGGCTGACGTTGAGGCGGCGGGTATCGCGGTCGGTGAACTCGGCGGTGACGCGCAGCACTTCGTCCTCGTCGCCGGAGAGCACCACGGAACCGGCCGCGTTGATCGCGGCGATCGAGACCCGCCCGCCGAGCAGCCCGGTGACCTCGGCCTCCGTGGCGCGCACGGCGACCATGGCGCCACCGGCCGGCAGGGCCTGCATCAGCCGGGCGCGGGCTGCGACCAGCCGGCAGGCGTCCGGCAGGGACAGGGCGCCCGCGGCATGGGCGGCGGCGAGTTCGCCGATGGAGTGGCCGATGAGGTGGTCGGGCTGTACGCCCCAGGACTCGAGCAGCCGGAACAGTGCCACTTCGAGCGCGAACAGGGCGGGCTGGGTGTACTCGGTGCGGTCCAGCAGGCCGGTGTCCTCGAACATGACCGTCTTCAGCGGGGTGCCCGACCCGGTGTCGAAGTGCGCGCAGATCTCGTCCAGCGCCCGCGCGAACACGGGGTGGGCGGCGTACACCTCGCGGCCCGTTCCGGCTCGTTGGGAGCCCTGGCCGCTGAACATGAAGGCGACCGGTCCGCCGAGGGGCTGCCCGGCCACGACGCCGGGTCCGGCGGTCCCGTCCGCGATCGCGGTGAGCGCGGTCAGCAGCTCCTCCGGGCCTGCTCCCATCGCCACCGCCCGCCGCTCCAAAGGTGCGCGCGTGGTGGCCAACGTGTAGCCGATGTCCTGGGGGGCGTGCCCGGCGACACCGGAGAGCAGCCGGCGTGCCTGGGCGGCGAGGCCTTCAGGGGTCTTCGCGGAGACCACCCAGGGGACGACGGGGAGGACCGCGCCGTCCGGCGCGGCGACGGACTCCGGCTCCGCAGGGGCCTGTTCGACGATCAGGTGGGCGTTGGTGCCGCTGACCCCGAACGACGAGATGCCGGCCCGGCGGGGGCGGTCCGGCTCGGGCCACGGCCGGGCCTCGGTCAGCAGGCGCACGCGGCCGGCGGACCAGTCGACATGCCGTGAGGGCTCCGTCACGTGCAGGGTCTTCGGCAGGCTGCCGTGCCGTATCGCCTGCACCATCTTGATCACACCGGCCACGCCGGCGGCGGCCTGGGTGTGCCCGAGGTTCGACTTGAGCGATCCGAGCCACAACGGCCGCTCCGCCGGGCGGTCCTGGCCGTACGTCGCGATCAGCGCCTGCGCCTCGATCGGGTCCCCCAGCCGGGTCCCGGTGCCGTGCGCCTCGACGGCATCCACGTCGGCCGTGGTGAGGCCGGCGCTCGTCAGCGCCTGCCGGATGACGCGCTGCTGGGAGGGCCCGTTGGGCGCGGTGAGGCCGCTGCTGGCGCCGTCCTGGTTGATGGCGCTGCCACGGATCACGGCCAGCACCGGGTGGCCGTTCTGCCGGGCCACCGACAGCCGCTCCAGGGCGAGCAGGCCGACGCCCTCGGACCAGCCGGTGCCGTCGGCCCCGTCGGCGAAGGACTTGCAGCGCCCGTCGAGTGCCAGGCCCCGGTGCCTGCTGAACTGCACGAAGGCGACCGGTGTGGACATGACAGTCACCCCGCCCGCCAGCGCCAGCGTGCACTCCCCCGCCCTCAGCGCCTGGCAGGCCAGATGCAGGGCCACCAGCGATGAGGAGCACGCCGTGTCCAGCGTCACCGCGGGCCCTTCCAGGCCGAAGGTGTAGGCAATGCGGCCGGAGGCGATGCTCGGCGAACTGCCGTTGCCGATGTAGCCCTCCAGACCTCGCGGTGCCTGCCGCACCCGGGCGCCGTAGTCGTTGTACATCACGCCGACGTACACACCCGTGCGGCTGCCGCGCAGCGAGGTCGGGCTGATCCCGCCGCGCTCCAGCGCCTCCCAGGAGGCCTCGAGGAGCAGCCGCTGCTGCGGGTCGGTGGCCAGTGCCTCGCGCGGGCTCAGCCCGAACAGTTCGGCGTCGAACTCGGCGGCGTCGTGGAGGAAGCCGCCCTGCGTGGAATAGCAGGTACCGGGCTGGTCGGGGTCCGGGTCGTACAACGACTGAAGGTCCCAGCCACGGTCGGCCGGGAACTCCGAGACCGCGTCGGTGCCTTCGGCCACCAGCTGCCACAGCTGCTCGGGCGAGTCGACCCCACCGGGCAGCCTGCAGCTCATGCCGACGATCGCGACCGGTTCGGAACTCTTCTCCTCGTACTCCGTGAGCTTTTGGCGGGTCCGTTGCAGATCGGCGGTGGCGCGCTTCAGATACTCGCGCAGCCGCTCCTCATTCATGGGACTCATCGGTTTCCCCCTCGTCCGGACCGCCTGGCCTGATGCACGTCCTGCTCCTCATTCGCCGCTCACGTGTCCAGCCCGTCGAGGAACCGGAAGATTTCGTCGCTGGAGGCCGAGTAGGCGAGTCCCAGGGCCGCCTCGTCACGGTCCAGGCCCAGCAGGGCGCGCTGCGCCCGCCTATTCCGCGATCTTGGTGAAACCGGTCCAGCGGAAGGTCTTCGACGACTGGCCGCCGTTCCCGCCCGAATCGTCGGAGGGCTCGAAGTGCTGATATCCGCCGTAGTACTTGATCTTGATCTTCTGCTGTGCCTCGGCTGCGGCGACGTGCATCGTCCGCTGGGCCTGCGGGAGGTCTGCCGGACCACCGACCAGCTCCACGAGCACCTCGCGCTCATCCTCGGTTCGCTCGATCTTTCCGCTCATGGGGTGCCCCTTCTGTCTGCCGGATGTTTGACGGTGCGATGTCAGGTGCCGGATGGGTCAGTCCGCACAGGCGTGCAGACAAGCGATGAGACTGCGGGCCTGCACATTCAGGTAGTGCCGGTGCTGGAGCAGCCAGGTGATCTGGGGCAGCGTCATCCAGCGGAATCCGGGCGGCTCCTCGTCGGGGTGGTCCTCGCCCACCTCGATGATCATGTATCGGCTGCGGGAGTGGTAGAAGCGACCGCCCTCCTCCGACATCTCGGCGTCGAACAGCACGCGGTCGGTCCGGAGGCGGCGCTCGATGTCGAGCAACTGCTCGTGGACGGTGCCCCCCAGCTGTGCATGGTTCTCCGGGGTGCCCTGCACGGTCGGTGCGAGCTCGATGGCGTCGATGTAGCCGGGCTCGATACGGGCGCGCAGCAGCACGTGCAGCACTCCGCCGAGCCGCTTGACCAGCAGAGCGGCCGTGCCGACACCGTGCGGTTCGAGCAGCGGCTGAGTCCAGCCGCCCACTTCGCGGCTGTTGGCGACGACGTCCACGGCGGTGACACTGAAGAAGAGTCCGCTCTCGTGCGAGATCGACCAGTCCGACTGCTGCCAGCCGGGCAGGTCCCGCAGGCCGACGACGGCTGTGTCCACATCGTGAACGGCCTGGTTGGAGGTGATCCAGCTGAGGATCTCGGTCTCGGTGTGCAGGCCGCCTTCCCCGTTGCCGGCTCCGGGCAGACAGGACAGCACCGTACGGGCGTCCATGTTCACCCGATGGTCGATGCGCAGCTGTTCCTGTACCTGACCCAGCGTCAGCCAGCAGAAGTCGTCGCCCGCCTCGACGTCCGGTCCGACCTCGATGACCATGTTGCGGTTGCGCTTGCGGTAGAACCAGGCACCGTGCTCGGACTGGAGCACGTCGGCGATCACCCTGCGCGGCTCGACCTCGGCGAAGTGCTCCACGTAGGGTACGTTCCGGCCTCGGTGCACCCCGGTGTAGTTGCTCTTGGTGGCCTGCACGGTGGGCGACAGCTGCACACCGTTCGGGTTGCCCGGCTCCGCCTTGGCCTGCATCAGCAGGTGCAGTACGCCGTCGATCTCGCGTACGGCGATGCCGAGCAGGCCTATCTCCCGCTGCAGGATGATGGGCTGGGCCCACTGCAGCACGGGGCCCTCGTCAACCTCCACCTTCAGGCCCGCCACCGAGAAGAACCGGCCGCTGTCGTGCACCAGGTGCCCGCTGTCCTCGGCGAACGACCAGTTCCGCAGCTGCGCGAACGGGATCCGGTTGACCTCATGGACCTGCGCGGCACGGCGCTCGGCGAACCACTTCTCGAACCGCTCGGGGCTGGTGGCCACACCGCCGGTCGCGCGCGCCGACTGTGCGAGCCGCTCGTGCAGGGTCGGGTCCGCATGACCCAGCACGCCAAGTCCGGTGGTCAGCGGCATAGTGTCTCCCCCGGTTCGTTTGTCAGTGGGGCGCTCCTGTTCCGGTCGGGTGACCGGGTCCGGCCCATCGCGTCGCGTACCAGGTGAACACGACCGCGGGAGCTGACCTAGTCGGGGCCGGACCGGTCTAGGTGTTCACTCAGATCCCCGCTGAGGAGCTGCCGCGAGGCCGGTCTGCGAACTTCCCTAGACACCAGCGGCCCACGGGACATGTACTCCCGCCTTCCCCAGATGCTGGCCGTGCTCGAGACGAGAGAGGCTGGCATGAACAACACCGATGTGTGGATTCGGCGCTACTTTCCCAGCGCCGATGCGGCAATCCAGTTGATCTGCCTGCCGCACGCGGGCGGCTCGGCCCCGTTCTACCGCCCCGTGGCCCAGGCGCTGATCCCGCGCGTCGAGACGCTCGCCGTCCAGTACCCCGGCCGCCAGGACCGGCGCCACGAACCGATGATCGACGACCTGGGCGTGCTCGCCGACCGGGTGACCGAAGCCGTCACGGCCGTCGTCGACCGCCCCTTCGCGCTCTTCGGCCACAGCATGGGTGCCACCCTCGCCTTCGAGGTCGCCACCCGTCTGGAGCGCCAACAGCTCTTCCCCCTGCGGGTGTTCGCCTCCGGCCGGCGCGCCCCCTCCCGCCACCGCAACGAACGGGTGCACCAGCGCGACGACGACGGCATGGTCAGCGAACTGCGTGCGCTCAGCGGCACCGACCAGCAGATCTTCGGCGACGAGGAGCTGCTGCGCATGGTGCTGCCCGCCATCCGCAACGACTACCGCGCCGCAGAGACGTATCAGTACACGCCCGGAGCCCCGCTGCGCTCCCCCATCACCGCCCTGATCGGCGACAGCGACCCCAAGGCGAACCACGAGGAAGTGGAGGCCTGGCGCTCCCACACCGACGGCGAGTTCGAGCTCCACACCTACCCCGGCGGGCACTTCTATCTGCTCGACCACGCCGCCGACGTCCTGCGGGTCATCGACGAACGGCTCGGCGAGCCGACGCTGCGATGACCGGTCCGCGGACGAGCGAAGGAGTAGCCATGACGCCGAAACACATCGCGATCTTCGTGTTTCCGGGGTACGGACAGGCGAACCCGACGCTGGAGATCAGCCGGCTGCTGATGACGCTGGGCCACCGGGTCACCTACGTACTGGACGAACGTCTGGCGCCACCCGTGTGGGCCGCCGGGGCCGACATCGGCGGCTACACCTCACGGCGCGGCCGGCTCGGCACCGAAAACGTGAGCGGCGAGTACATCGGCGCCCTCGGCCTCGCGTTCCTGCAGGAGTCGATGGAGGTCATCCTGCCGCGGACGCTGGAGGCGCTCGACGGGGACGTACCGGATCTGATCCTCTACGACCTGGAGAGCTTCTTCACGGCGCACACCGCGGCCAAGCTCTGGGGACGGCCCACCGCGCAGCTGTTCCCGTACGTCGCCACCACCGAGGAGTACTCGCGGGCCCTGGAGGTCTTCGCCGGGGCCGACGAGGACCGCCGGAAGTGCATCGACCTGGTGACGGAGTATCTGACCGGCGAGGACCCTGACACCGTCTGGTCGTTCATGGCCGACTTCGACGAGCGCAACCTCGTGCTGCTGCCGCGGGAGTTCCAGCCGCTCGGCGAGACGCTCGACCAGCGGTACACCTTCACCGGGCACAGCCGGCCGGCCGGCCGGTCCGGCCCGGGCTCGTGGTCCCGACCGGACTTCTTCGAGACCTGCGGTGCGGCCTTCGCGGACGGGGACTGGCATCTGGTGCTGACGGTCGGTCCGCACAACCTGGAAGCCCTCTACTTCAGCAAACCGCTGGTGGTCGTCACCTGCACGCCCGAGGACCGGGTCAACAGCAGACGTATCACCGAACTCGGCCCGGGTGTGGAGCTGCCGAGCGAGGAGGTCACCGCAGAGCGGTTGCGGGCAGCGGTGGAGAGCGTCGCGAACGACCCCCGCATCCGCCGCCAACTCGCCCGGATGCGCATGGACATGCTGGCTGCCGGAGGACCGGCCCGGGCCGCGCAGCTGATCGACGGCCGGCTGAACGAACCCTTCCCGACGTCTGGAGAACCCATGAAGGACACGGCACTGTCCGCTGCGCCGGAGAGCGCGGGCGCCCGATGACGTACGCCATCGAGACCGAAGGCCTCGTCAAACGGTTCGGCAAGGTCAACGCACTCAGCGGCCTGGACCTCACGGCGCGCCAGGGCACCGTGCTCGGCGTCCTCGGCCCGAACGGGGCGGGGAAGACGACAGCGGTGCGCATCCTGGCCTCGCTGATGCCGCCGGACGGCGGCATCGCCCGGGTCTGCGGGTACGACGTCGCCCGCAACCCCTACGAGGTTCGCCGGATCATCGGTCTCACCGGCCAGTACGCGGCCATCGACGAGCAACTCACCGGCGCACAGAACATCTCCCTGGTGGCCCGGCTACTGGGCTTCAAGCGGACTGCGGCCAGGCGCCGGACCTCGGAGCTGCTGGATCGGTTCGGGCTCGGCCACGCCGCCGACCGCAAGTCGCAGACGTACTCGGGCGGCATGCGCCGTCGGCTCGACCTCGCGGTCAGCCTGGTGGGTGAGCCCTCGGTGCTGTACCTCGACGAGCCGACCACCGGCCTCGACCCGGAGAGCCGCTACGAGCTGTGGGACATCGTGCGCGGCCTGGTCAAAGGCGGCTCGACGGTCCTGCTGACCACGCAGTACCTGGACGAGGCCGACCGGCTCGCCGACGACATCGTAGTGATCGACGGGGGCGTGGCCATCGCGACCGGCACCCCCGAGGAGCTGAAAGCGAAGACCGACCGGCAGACACTGGAGATCCAGCCCGCCGCGGACAGCGATCTCGAAGCCACCCAGCGGATCGTCGAGGAGCTCAGCGGGATCCGGCCCGTCGCGGACGGCAACCGGCTGCGCATCCAGGTCAGTGACACGTCCCTGCCGAGCGCGGTGCTGCGGCGCCTCGACGAGTCGGGCATCGAGGTCACCGAGCTGGCGCTGCGCCGGCCCAGCCTCGACGAGGTGTTCCTGTCACTGACCGGGAGCCGGGGCAAGAAGGACCGCGGCCCCTTGACGGACCAGGCCACCGACGAGGCCGTACTTGCGGCGCAGACGGAACGGAGCAGTTCATGACCGCGCTCGACCACCCCCCGCTGAAGCACCGGCTGGGTCTGGTGTCGGCGACCCGGCACTGCCTGACCCTGGCGGGCCGCAATCTGCGGCACCTCAAGGCGAACCCGGGCGAGATCATCGGCTTCGCCGTCGTGCAGCCCCTGATGGTGATCGCGCTTCTGGTGTACGTCTTCGGCGGCGCGATCGCCGGGGACACCGCGACCTACCTGCAGTACGCCCTGCCGGGGCTGATCGTGCAGTCGTCGGTCACCTCCGTACTCGCTACCGGCACCGGACTGCACCAGGACATCAGCGTCGGCCTGTTCGACCGGCTGCGCAGCCTGCCCATCGCCCGGATCGCCCCCCTGATGGGCCATCTGATCGGCACCCTCGTACGCGTCTGGGCCGGACTGCTCATGCTGCTTGCCGTGGGCGCGGCGCAGGGCTTCGAGGTGCGCACCGGAGTCTGGGCCGCGCTGGCCGGACTGCTGCTGGTCGCGCTGTTCAGCGCGGGACTGGCCTGGCTGTCGATGATGATCGGCCTGGCCGCCAAGTCCGTCACCACGGTGCACCTGTTCACCGGAATGCTGTCGATCCCGCTCACTTTCTGCAGCAACGTGTTCGTCAAGACCGACACCATGCCCGGCTGGCTTCAGTTCTGGGCCGACATCAACCCGATCTCGCAGGAGGCGACCGCACTGCGCGCGTTGTTGACGGGAGGTCCGGTCGGCGACTCGGTGTGGTGGACGCTCGGCTGGACCGTGGTGATGACGGCCGTCTTCGCCCCGCTGGCCATCCAGGCGTACCGGCGACGGGTCTGACGTGACCCGCACAGCTTGCTGAGGGAGAGTTCGGATGAAGCACGGCACTCACGACCTGGCGCTGTTCGGCGGGCCACCGGCGTTCCTGCAGAACCGCCGGGTCGGCAGACCGAACCAGGGCGACCGCAGGCGGTTCCTGGAGCGGATGAACCGGGTCCTGGACAACGAGTGGCTGTCCAACATGGGCCCTTTGACGTACGAGTTCGAGGGGCGCGTGGCCGACCTCGCGGGCGTGCGCCACTGCGTCTCCCTGTGCAACGCGACCGTGGCACTCCAGATGCTGGTCGGCGACGTGGCCACCGGTGGTGTCCCCGGTGACGAGGTGATCGTCCCGGCACTCACCTTCCCCGCCACGGCACACGCCGTACGGTGGCGCGGCCTGCGACCCGTCATCTGTGACGTCGACCCGGTGACCGGCCTGATCGACCCGGACCGTGCGGAGGCACTCATCACACCGCGGACCCGGGCGATCATCGGCGTCCATCTGTGGGGGCAGGCCTGTGACGTGCGCCGACTGGAGAAGATCGCCGAGAGCAACAAGCTGCGGCTGTTCTTCGACGCGGCCCCGGCCCTCGGCTGCACCCACGGCGACACGCCCATCGGCGGCCTCGGCGACGCGGAGGTGTTCAGCTTTCACGCGACGAAGGTCGTCAACACCTTCGAGGGCGGCGCGATCGTCACCGACGACGACGCACTGGCCGAACGCATGCGGACCGCACGGAACTTCGGCTTCGGCCGGGACGGCAGGGTCGAACAGCTCGGCACCAACGGCAAGTTGAACGAGGCCGCGGCCGCGATGGGCCTCACCTCACTGGACGCACTCGGGGACAACATCGCCCACAACCGGGCCAACTACGAGGCGTACCTGGCCGCGCTCGCCCAGATCCCCGGGGTGCGGGCGCTCGAGTACGACGCGCGGCACCGCAACAACCACCACTACATGATGATCACCGTGGAGGAGCGGACCGCAGGCCTGAACCGCGATCTGCTGCTCGACGTGCTGCGCGCGGAGAACATCCTGGCCCAGCCCTACTTCCCCCAGGCCATGCACCAACTCAAGCCGTACGCCGACGAGTCGGCCGTACCGCTTCCGCACGCAGAGGCGCTGTGCGGGCAGTTGCTCGCCCTGCCCACGGGCCCCGGGGTCAGTGCCGCCGACGTCGAAGTGATCAGCCATGTCGTACGGGCCGCGGTCGCCCACGGGTCCGAGGTGGCCGCGCTTCGGCGTGCCGAACCCGCCGGCACCACCGGAGAGTAGCGAGTTCGACCCGGCACGGCCCGTGCCCGGGGCACGACGGACAGGAGCGAGGAGTGGCTGCCATGGCAGCGAGCACCACCGAGACGCCCGTCGGCAGGGTCAAGCCCAGCCGGCTCATCGATCTCGAACAGCACAAGGACGAACGCGGCTGCATCTCGGTCGCCGAGTCGCAGTGGACGGCCGGCTTCCCGATCCGGCGTGTCTACTTCCTTCACGACCTGACGGACGGCACCTCCCGGGGCGGGCACGCGCACCGCGAGCTGGAGCAGCTCTTCATCGCCGCCCACGGCGGCTTCACCATCCACGTCGACGACGGCCACCAGCGGGCCGAGTACCGCCTGGACACTCCTGGGACCGCTCTGTACGTCGGCCCGATGGTGTGGCGGGACCTCAGAGACTTCACTCCGGGCGGGGTCTGCCTCGTACTGGCGTCGCACCATTACGACGAGGCGGACTACTACCGCGAGTACGAGGACTTCCTGCGAGACAGCCGGAGGCACGCATGAACAAGGTTCCCTTCTTCGACCTGCAAGAACTGCATGCGGCCACCGGCACCCAGGAGGAGATAGACGCGGCCGTGCTGCGGGTGTCACGCTCTGGCCGCTACATCCTGGGACGCGAGCTGGAAGCCTTCGAGGCGGCCTTCGCGGCGTACTGCGAGAACGCCTACTGTGTCGCGACGGGAAGCGGCCTGGCCGCTCTGGAACTGACGCTCAGAGCCCTCGGGGTCGGCCCGGGGGACGAGGTGATCGTGCCCGCGCACACCTTCGTCGGCACCTGGCTCGCCGTCTCGTCCACAGGTGCGCGCCCGGTGCCCGTGGAGCCGGGCGAGGGGTCGTTCCTGATCGATACGGATCTGCTGGAGGCGGCTGTCACCCCGCGCACGCGCGCGGTGGTGCCGGTGCACCTGTACGGGCACCCCGTCGACCTGGATGCCGTGGAACGCTTCGCCGACCGGCACGGCCTCGTCGTGCTCGAGGACGCGGCCCAGGCGCACGGTGCCCGCCACCGCGGCCGCCGGGTGGGCAGCGGCCGCGCCGTGGCCTTCAGCTTCTACCCCGGCAAGAACCTGGGCGCCCTGGGCGACGGCGGCGCCGTCGTCACCGACGACCCGGAGCTCGCCGACCGGCTCCGGCTGCTGCGCAACTACGGCTCCCGCGAGAAGTATGTGCACCAGGAGCAAGGGGCCAACTCCCGGCTGGACGAGATCCAGGCCGCGGTGCTCGCCACGAAGCTGCCGCACCTGGACGCCTGGAACGAGCGGCGCCGCATCGTCGCCCGCCGCTACGCGGAGGCGTTCGCGGACCTGCCCGGACTCGTCACCCCGGAGGTGGCGCCCTGGGCGGAGCACGTCTGGCACCAGTACGTGCTGCGCACCCCTCGCCGGGAGCCCCTGCGCCAACGGCTGGCGGAGGCGGGCGTGGGGACACTGATCCACTATCCGGTGGCCATCCACCGTATGCCCGCCTACGCGGGGCAGGGCCTCGAGCCGGCCACCGGCCTGCCGAGGACGGAGCGCCTGGCCGACGAGGTGCTGAGTCTGCCCATCGGTCCCCAGTTGCCCGACCACGCGATCGATCTGGTCGTGGATGCCGTACGGACCGCGGTCCTGGACTCCATCAACACACCTGTCCCGCCAGGTTAGTTGTTCCAACAGATACGGCGAATCGGCAGCCGAGTGCCACACTCCGCGCCGGTAGCCTCCTTCAGTCATTCACCTTTCGGATAAGCAAAGGGGCGATCGTGACGGAGCTTGTTGAACTGGGCGACAGCCTGCAGGTGTACACGCAGAGCGCGATCGAAGCGGAGTACATGTACGACGAGATCTTCCGCCAGGGCTGCTACGACGGCCTGGACCTCGGGGACGCGCCTACGGTGTTCGACATCGGCGGCAATATCGGAATGTTCGTGCTGTACATCAAGAGCAAATACCCGGACGCGGAAGTCGACTCGTTCGAGCCGATGCCGAACAACATCGAGCTCTTCCAAAAGAACATCGAACTGCACGGTCTCAGCAAGGTGACGCTGCACGAGACCGCCCTGGGCAGCTCCCCGGAGTCGGGCGTCGAGTTCTCCTTCTTCCCGCTGCTCCCCGCGAACTCGACCCGCTATCCGGAGATCAAGGAAGGGCCGAAGGCCCAGATGGCCGCGCAGCACCAGGACCTGGCCGAGGAGTTCTACACCGCCGAGCAGGTGACCGTCGACGTCGAGCGGCTCGCGGCCTTCCTTCCCGAGGACCGGGACATCGATCTCCTCAAGGTGGACGTGGAGGGCGCCGAGGCCGATGTACTGCTCGGCATCGACGCGTCCCAGTGGCCGCGCATCCGCCAGGCGGTCGTCGAAGTCGCCGACCTCGACGGCCAGTTGGAGCGGGTCTGCGAAATACTGCGCGGCAACGGATTCAAGGTCGATCCCCAGCGGGCCCCGCTCACCGCGGAAGAGGACCGCTACTACATGGTGCACGCCGTTCGCGGCTGACCCCTGCGGATCGCAGGCCCTCTCCCCTGTCGAGATGGCAGCGTGGCTCTCGCATTCATTTTCGGAACGAACCCCTTCCAGTACGAACCCGGCGGGGTCGTCGAGTTCTACGAGACGGATCCGGCGGTGCGCGAATCCTTCGCCCGGGCCGCCGAGTGGTCGGGGCTGGACATCGAGCCACTGCTCCACCAGAACGGTTCGTACGAGAACAGGACGAAGCGGATCCCGGCGGACTCCGTAGGCCTGGCCGCCGCCCGGCTCGGCATCCAGGACGTTCTGGTGGAGCATGGCCTGCGCCCCGATGCGGTCAGCGGGCTCAGCCTCGGCGGGATGGTCTCCAGTTGCGTCGCCGGCGCGATCGGGCGACGGGATCTCATGCGGCTGCCGGCGGAGGCGGACCACACCCCCAGCGAGTCACGGCACCGAAGGCGCGGACGTCGCCGTGCACACCGCGCTCAGGCAACGGTCCGGAGAACTGACCCGGACCCAGGTCGCCCCGATCACCTTCGCGGACCCCTGGCTCTCCCTGTGCTCGATCGTCGAGCGGCGGGCACTGACCATTGCCGAGGGGGTGCGCGAGATGTTCGTGGACAACGTCCTGAAGCCGATCAGCCTGGTGCATCTGAACGTGGGGCTCTGGCACCACGGCGCGGAACTCGCCCTCATGGTGGGTCCGTCACCCGTCGTGAACGTCCTGCCGTACCCGCTCCCGACGGTCTTCGTCGGCTCCCCCGCAGAGGTGCCGCAGGCGGTCTCGGCCGTCTTCGAACACGGCATCCGGCTGCGGTGCGCCTGAGGGGCCGCACACCGCACCACGCACGGGCCCGGCGCGCTGCCGCCGGGCCCGTGCGCTGACTCCGACGCCGCGAGGGCGTCAGGTCGCGTTGCTCAACTGCCCAGTGGCCAGGGCACCTCGGGCGACAGGTAATAGTTGACGCGCGACTCACGCAGCCGCGGCCCCTGTGCCGCCAGCCTCGGCTTGAAGGTGTTCCAGTCGTGCGAGGACGCCTTCGCCCAGCCGATCTCGGCGATCGACAGCAGCCGCGGGAAGGCGAGGTTCTCCGCCTGGTTGATGCCGAACACGGTCTCCGTCCACAGGGGCGCCTCGACGCCGGCGATCGAGGTCGCGGGCAGGCCGGCGATTTGCTCCTCCGGCTTCCAGTCGTAGGAGGACTGCACCGAGGTGGGACCGGCCCACGTCTGGCCCAGCGGGTACTCGGGGTAGGAGTCCGTGTACTTCTGGTCGAGGTAGGTGTGCATCGCCGGCGCCATGACGACCTTGCCGCCGGCCTTGGCGGAGGCGATGATCCGGTCCTCGTTGTTCCCGGGGACCCAGAACTCGGTCACCGACTTCGCGGGCAGCGAACCGGCCGCCTCCTGCCAGCCGAAGACCTTCTTGCCGTGCTTCTCGACCAGCTTGGCGACCTTCTCGAAGTAGCCGTCCATCTCGGCCTGCGACCTGCCGGCGGCCTCGTCACCGCCGACGTGGATGTACGGGCCGGGGGTGAGGGCCGCGATCTCGCCTATCACCTCGTCCAGGAACTCGTACGTGGTCGGGTTGTCGAGGCAGAGCCCGCCGTCCGGGCTCTTCCCCCAGCCTGTGTAGGGCTCCAGCGCCTTGCCGTCGCAGGTCAGCTTGGCGTAGGAGGCGAGCGCCGAGTGCATGTGATCCGGGCCCTCGATCTCCGGGATCACCGTGACACCGCGCGCCCAGGCGTACTGGACGATGTTCCGGTAGTCCTCCTGCGTGTAGAAGCCGCCCAGCAGCCCGCCGGTGCCGGTGCTGCCACCGATCTTGGCGAGCTCCGGCCACTCCTTGATCTCGATGCGCCAGCCCTGGTCGTCGACGAGGTGCAGATGCAGGTAGTTGATCTTGTAGCGGGCGATGGTGTCGATGTACTTCTCCACGTCGGTCTTCGGCAGGAAGTGCCGACCCACATCGAGCATCGCGCCCCGATAGCCGTAGCGCGGCGCGTCGGTGATCCGACCTCCCTGGATCCGCCAGGGACCGGGCATCCGCTGCTGGCGTTCGACCTTCACCGGCAGCAGTTGGCGCAGTGTCTCGATGCCGTTGAAGAGCCCCGCGCGATCGTCGGCCCGGACGGTGACCGACCGGGAGGTGACGTCCAGCTGGTAACCCTCGGCCTGCGTCACCGAGTTGTTCCCGCCGAGCGCCATTACGATGCCGTCCGGTTCCGCTCCGGCGGCCAGGCTCCGCACCGGCAGGGCATATCCGGTGGGCTTGCGCAGCAGGCCTGCCAGGAAGTCGGCGGCCGCCTTCGCGTCACCGGAGCCGCCGGTCGCGTGGACCGCGTCGTCCGACTCCAGGTCGAAGGCGACCCCGGCCGTGGTGCGGACCTCGGCAGGCTGGGGAAGCACCTTGGTGAGCGGTACGGCACCCGCCTCTCCCGACGGGCTGCCGACCGATGTCGTCGCTCCGGAGAGGGTGGCCGTGATCGCCACCACGACCCCGACGATCGTGACTTTCATGCGCCGGCCGCGGCGACGCTCCGGCGGACTCGCACTTGCCTTCATCTGTAACCGTGTCTCCCTGTCGAAGCGGGCCTGATGTCCTGAAATCCATCGGCGACCAGCTTGGTCAACACGCTCCAGTGGGAGCCCTAGTCTTTTGCGGTCCAGTGGGAGCCCTAGTCTTGGCGGCGCGCGCTCGATGCGGCCTCACCCGCGTGTACATACTCGCGCCGTGAATGGACGACCGGCCCAGGACGGATCACCGCACCGACACCGCTACGAGCGATACGGCGAACACGGCGGCCACATCGGTGTCTTCACCTTCCCCGCGTACGCGCACATCGCGCCCGCCGTGCCGATGCTGGCCGAGCTGGTGCGGCGCGGACACCGGGTCAGCTGCTTCGTCACGGAGCGCTTCGCCGAGCTGGTCCGGGGCGCCGGAGCGCAACCCGCCGTCTACCCGTCCGGCTTCCCGTGGGCCACCGGCCCCTCCGGATCGGCGCTGGAGAACATCCTCGACTTCTTCGAGGAGGCGATCGCCCCGCTGGCGACGGCGATGGCCCACTTCGACGGCGACCGCCCGGACCTCGTCGCCCACGACCTGGCGGCCTCCGAAACGGCCCGGCTGCTGGCCCGCGCCTGGGACGTCCCGGTGGTGCAGCTGTGCCCGACCATCGCCTCCAGCCCGGGGTTCTCGATGGGCGAGCGGCAGGGACGGGAGGCCTCGGGGCCGCCGCCGGAGCCGATCGACCCGCAGGACCCGGCGATCGCCGCGTTCGTCGCGCGCAGGACGGGACTGCTCGCGGGGCACGGCCTCGACGGAGGCCCGCTGGACGGATTCGGCGCGGAGCACGGCGACAACATCGTCTTCCTGCCGAAGGCGTTCCAGATCGCCCCGGAGACCTTCGACGACCGGTTCGCGTTCATCGGCCCGTGCCTGGACGACACCCCGGTCCCGGACGGCTGGCGGCCGCCGGAGGGCCGCCGGGTGCTGCTGTTGTCCCTCGGCAGCTCGTACACCCCCGACCAGGCGGACTTCCTGCGCTTCTGCGTCCGGGCGCTCGCCGACTCGCCGTGGCACGTCGTGGTGACCCTCGGCCACCGCGTCACCGCCGACGAGCTCGGTCCACTGCCCGGCAACGTCGAGGCCCACCCGTGGCTGCGCCACCCCGAAGTCCTGCGGCACGCCTCCGCGTTCGTCACGCACGCCGGAATGGGCAGCGTCATGGAGTCCCTCTCCTACGAGGTCCCCATGGTGCTCGTGCCGTACCACATCGACCAGCGGGTCATCGCCCGGCAGGCGGCGGATCTCGATCTGGGGCGGGTTCTGTTCCGGGAAGCTGCAGACGCGGAAACGCTGCGCGCGACCGTCGACGAGGTCGCCTCCAGCCCCCGTATCGCGGCCGCCGTGGCCGAGATGCGCCGACAGGTGCACGAGGCGGGTGGCGCCTTGCGCGGCGCCGATGTCGTCGAGTCCCTGATGCGTCGTCCCGCACGTCCACGCACCCTCAACGCGCCACCTACGGAAGTGACTCACCCATGAAGGGCATCATCCTCGCCGGGGGCGCCGGATCGCGCCTGCATCCCGTGACCCTCGCCGTCTCCAAACAGCTACTCCCCGTCTACAACAAGCCCATGATCTACTACCCGCTGTCCGTGCTCATGCTCGCGGACATCCGGGACATCCTCATCATCTCCACGGCCGAGGACCAGCCGCTGTTCCAGCGCCTGCTCGGCGACGGCTCCGAACTGGGACTGCGGCTCACCTATGCCGTCCAGCCGGAACCGGGTGGCCTGCCCGAGGCGTTCATCATCGGCGCGGACTTCGTCGGCGACGACTCCATCGCGCTGATCCTCGGCGACAACATCTTCTACGGCCCCGGCATGTCCGACTTCCTGCGCGAGAGCCGCAGCAGCCTGGACGGCTGCGTCCTGTTCGGCTACCGCGTCTCCGACCCGGAGCGCTACGGCGTCGGCGAGGTCGACGAGCAGGGCCGGCTGATCGGCATCGAGGAGAAGCCGGCCCGGCCGCGCACCAACCGCGCCATCACGGGCCTGTACCTCTTCGACAACCGCGCGCTCGACATCGCCAAGAACCTCACCCCGTCGGCGCGCGGGGAGCTGGAGATCACTGACGTCATCCGGCCCTACCAGCGCGAGGGCAAGGCCAAGGTGATCGACCTCGGCCGCGGATTCGCCTGGCTGGACACCGGCACCCACGACTCGCTCATCGACGCCGGCCAGTACGTCCAGGTGCTGGAGCGGCGGCAGGGCGTGCGCATCGCCTGCATCGAGGAGATCGCCCTGCGCCGCGGCTTCATCGATGCCGAGGCCTGCCACCGGCGCGGCGCACGGCTGCCCAAGTCCGGATACGGCGAGTACGTGATGGACATCGCCAAGAAGCAGATGGAGATGGGACTCCGATGACCCGCCGGCACATCGCATTTTTCAACTACGCGGCCCACGGTCATGTGAACCCGACCCTGCCAGTCGTCGCCGAACTGGTCCGCCGCGGCCACCGGGTGACGTACGTGGTCGCCTCGCAGTTCGAGGACGTGGTCGCCGCGACCGGCGCCGAGGTGATCGCGTACGAGTCCGTCGTGCCGAAGTCCTGGAACACGGTGGCCATCCCGGCGAAGGTCACCGGGAACGACATGGCCGAGGCAGCGGTGGTCCACCTCTCCGAGGCGTTCGGGCCGCTGGCCGAGGTGGAGAAGCGGCTGGGCGACGACCGGCCGGACGTGATGGTGTACGACGCGTTCGGCTATGCGTCAGGGCGCCTGCTGGCGCGCAAGTGGCAGCTTCCCTCGGTGCTCACGGCGACGACGTTCGTGGTCAGCGAGACCTGCAACCCGTACGCCTCACTTGCCGCGGTCATGACTCCGCCCGACCCCGACCACCCGGCCCTGGCCAAGTACAGGGACCTGCTGCGCGACACGCTGGACGCGCACGGACTCGGCGATCTGTCGAACGAGGAGTTCACCGACGCCGCCGAGGAACGGACCATCGCCTTCGTGGCGCCCGAGTTCCAGCCGGGCGTCGAGACGTTCGACGAGCGGCACGTCTTCGTCGGACCGTGCATCGGCGAGCGGGCCCTGCAGGGCGAGTGGCGGCGTCCCGACGACGGACGCCCGGTGGTGCTCGTCGCCCTCGGCAGCTTCGGGTACGAGAACCAGGCGGCCTTCTACCGCGACGCGCTCGTCGCGCTGGCCGACCTGCCCCGGCACGTCGTGATGTCGCTCGGTGGCCTGGTCACCCCCGACGACCTCGGCCCGCTCCCGGCGAACGTCGAGGCCCACCCCTGGGTGCCGCAGTTGTCGGTCCTGGAGCACGCCTCGGCCTTCGTCTCGCACGCCGGCATGGGCAGCACCATGGAGTCGCTCTCATTCGGCGTCCCGCCGGTCGTGGTGCCCCGCACCGGCGAACAGGACCTGGTCGCCGCACGGGTGGCCGAGTTGGGCCTGGGCCGCGCCATCGCGCCCACCGAGCTGACCGCCGAAAGGCTGCGGGCCGCGGTGCTCGGCCTCGACGAGGACGAGGCGACCCGGGGCCGGGTGAGGGAGTTGTCGGCGAGCATCGCGGCACGGCGCGGGCCCGCGCTCGCCGCCGACACGATCGAGACCCGGTCGGCCGCATCATGACCGACGCGTCCCACCGACAACTGCCGGGGCGGCTCGGGCACTTCGCCTTCCTGCCGTACCCCGCCTACGGACACATGGTGCCGGTGCTCCCGGTGGTCGCCGAACTCGTCGCGCGCGGCCACCGGGTGACCTGCTTCACCACCGAGGAGTTCATGGAGCGGGTCCACGCGACGGGCGCCGACGCACGCCCTTACGACCCGCCGCTCTCTTCCGACCCTCCGCCGGACCTCATCGACGCCGACGAGTGCGCGCGAGCCCCGCTGAAGCTGCTCGACGCGAGTACCGCCGTGCTCCCGGCGATCGAGTCCTGCTTCGCGGACGGGCCGCCGGACGCGGTCGTGTACGACACCACGCTGTGGCTGACCGGGCGTCTGCTGGCCGCGCGCTGGGGGCGCCCGAGCGTCCAGCTGTCGCCGACGTTCATCTCCAACGAGCACTTCAACCTTTCCGAGCGGCACCAGGAGTTCGCCGGGCAGATCGATCCGGCGCATCCCGCGATCGTGGAGTTCGCGAAACGACTCACCGAGATCGTGACCGGCAGCGGCCTGGCCGAGGAACAACAGGACGAACTGTTCTACGGGCACGAGGAGTTCACGGTCGCGTTCGTGCCGAAGGCGTTCCAGTTCGCCGGTGACACGTTCGACGAGCGGCATGTCTTCGTGGGGCCGACGGCCGCGGCGGGCGAGGACGAGGCGTGGCGGCCTCCGTCCGACGGCAGGCCGGTGCTGCTGGTCTCGCTGGGCACCACCGTGAACAACCGGCCGGACTTCTTCCGCCAGTGCGTGGCGGCCTTCGCCGATCTGCCGTGGCACATCGTGCTCGCGCTCGGCAAGCGGGTCTCCCCCGCCGAGCTGGGCCCCCTGCCGCCCCATGTGGAGGCACACCCTTGGGTCGCGCTGAGCGCGGTCCTCCCGCACACCTCGGTCTTCCTGTGCCAGTCGGGCATGGGCAGCATCCTGGAAGGGCTGCGGGCCGGTGTGCCCATGGTCGTCGTCCCGCACCACCCCGAACAGCACGTCAACGCGGCTCGGCTGACCGAACTGGGCCTGGCCCGGGTGGTGCAGCGGGAGGAGGCGTCCGTCGAGGCCCTGCGCGGGGCCGTGCTGAACGTCGCGGACGACACCGCGATGCGCGAGCGCGTCGCGGTCTTGCGACGGCACGTCCGCTCGGCCGGCGGGGCGGCACGAGCAGCCGACGCGATCGAACGACGGCTACGCGCCGCGTCCTTGGAGGTGTCATGACCCAGCCCGATACCCAGCCCGATGCGCAGCCCCGTGCAGAGGCACAGGAAGGCCCGGCCGCGCCGGTCACGCTGCCGGTGGCACGCGACTCTCCCTTCGATCCGCCGCCCGAGTACACGGCACTGCGCGAGAGGTGCCCGGTCTCGCCGCTGGAGCTGACCGTCGGGCCGGGCGGGGACACGGGCTGGTTGGTCACCCGGCTCGCGGATGCGCGGGCGGTGCTGAGCGACCGCCGGTTCAGCCATCGCAACGAGCTGATCAGCCTGCCCATCCCGCCGCCCTTCCCGATGGCCGAGTACGCTCCGCCACCCGCCGCGCCCGGCGCCTTCATCAAGATGGACCAGCCCGACCACTCCAGGTACCGGCGGTTCCTGACCCGCCGGTTCACCATGCGCGCGATCGCCGAACTGACCCCGATGATCACCCGGCTGACCGCGGAACACCTCGACGCGATGGCCCGCTCCGAGCGTCCGGTGGACCTCGTCACCGCTTTCGCCGAGCCGCTCCCGGTCCAGGTGATGTGCGAGATGCTCGGCGTGCCCGGCTCCGTACACGAACCCCTCGCCCGGCACTTGGCGGTGCTGTCCCGGATGTCCTACGGCGTCGAGGAGTTGATCACCGCCTGCACGGAGATCGCCGAGGCGCTGCGGGACCTGGTCTCGGCGAAGCACGAGAAGCCCGGCACGGACCTGCTGAGCGACCTCGCCCGGGGCGGCGAACTCACCGACGAGGAGGTCGTGAACATCGCCTGGGCGCTGCTCGGCGGCGGCTTCGACACGACCGCGAACATGATCGCCCTGGGCGCGTTCGCGCTCCTCGCCCACCCCGAGCAGCTCGCCGCCCTGCGCGCCCGCCCCGAACTGGCCGACAACGCGGTCGAGGAGCTGCTGCGCTACCTCACCATCTCGCACCTCGGGGCGAGCCGCGCCGCCCTGGCGGACGTCGAGCTGAACGGCGCCCAGATCAAGGCGGGCGACACCGTCGTGGTGGCGCTGCCGGCCGCGAACCGGGACCCCGCGCACTTCGGCGCCCCGGACCGCCTGGACATCACCGCCTCCACCCAGGGCCATGTGGCCTTCGGACACGGCGAGCACCAGTGCATCGGCCAGCACCTGGCGCGCAGCGTGCTGCGCATCGCGCTGCCGGCGCTGTTCGACCGCTTCCCGGACCTGCGCCTGGTCACCGCCCCCGAGGAGGTCCCTCTGCGCTCGGACATGCTCCACTACGGCGTGCACGAACTGCCGGTCACCTGGGACACCGACGACTGACCTCGCCCCGGCACGCAACGTGCCGTGGTGGCCGCCGGATCCCGGGATCCGGCGGCCACCACGGCGATTTTTCGCCTCCGTCAGCGGTTGTCCGCCGACCACCACCGGGGATGGTCGCGGTACCACTCCACTGTGCTCCGCAGTCCGTCGGTGAACTCGATCGCCGGGCTGAAGCCGAGCTTCGTGATCTTGCCGAAGTCCAGGGAGTACCGCAGGTCGTGCCCCTTGCGGTCGGCGACCTGGTGGATCAGCGCCGGGTCGGCGTCGCACAACTCGACGAGCCGCCGCGCGATCGAGGCGTTGGTCACCTCGACCCCGCTGCCGATGTTGTAGATCTCGCCCGGCGCTCCCGACGTGAGCACGAGTTGGAGCGCCGCGCAGTGGTCGGCGACGTGCAGCCACTCGCGGACGTTGCGGCCGTCGCCGTAGAGCGGCACGGGCCTGCCGCGCAGCAGGTTGGTGATGAACAGCGGGATGAGTTTCTCGGTGTTCTGGTACGGGCCGTAGTTGTTGGAGCAGCGGGTGATTCGCACGTCCAGGCCGTGGGTGCGCCAGGCGGCCCGGGCGACCACGTCGCTGCCCGCCTTGGACGCCGAATACGGGGAGTTCGGCAGCAGTGGCCACCCCTCGTCCCACGAACCGGACTCGATCGAGCCGTACACCTCGTCGGTGGACACGCACAGCACCACCCCCACGTCGTGCCGCACACAGCTGTCCAGGAGCTGCTGGGTGCCGAGCACGTTCGTCGAGGCGAACGGCACCGCGCCCACCAGCGATCGGTCCACGTGCGACTCGGCCGCGAAGTGCACCACCACGTCATGGCCGGGCAGCACCCTCGCGAGCGCGTCGGCGTCGCGGATGTCGCCCTGCACGAACGTGAGCCGCTCGTGCCCGAGCGGCAGGTTCGCCGTGTTGCCCGCATAGGTGAGCAGGTCGAACACGGTGACCTCGGCCTCTGCCCACTCTGATGCCGCGGATCCGGCATACTCGCCGGCGAGCAACGCGCGCACGTAGTGGGAGCCGATGAAGCCCGCCCCGCCTGTGACAAAGACCTTCACGTCGACCGTGTCCCCTCAGCTGACCGGCAGGACCGGGAGCGAGCGGCGGCGCGCGCCGTCGCCGGGGTCCGCGGTCGAGGACAGGTGCGAGACGACCCGCTCCTCGACGGGGTCGTTCGCCGGGTCGTCGTGCACCCGGAGGATGTCGTACGTAGTGCTGCGCTGGGCCGGCACACGATCGGCGCCCCGGATCAGTTCGATCAGTTCGGGCAGGTTCGAGCGGTGCTTTGCCCCGGCCGAGGAGACGACGTTCTCCTCCAGCATCACCGAGCCGAGGTCGTCGGCGCCGTAGTGGAGCGTCAGCTGGCCCATCGCCTTGCCGGTGGTCAGCCACGAGCCCTGGATGTGCGCCACGTTGTCGAGGAAGAGGCGCGCGATGGCGATCATGCGGAGGTACTCCAGCGGCGTCGCCTGCGTCTGCCCCTTCAGCTTGTTGTTCTCCGGCTGGTACGTGTAGGGGATGAAGGCCCGGAAGCCGCCGGTGCGGTCCTGGACGTCACGGATCATCCGCAGGTGCTCGATGCGCTCGACGTTGGTCTCGCCGGTGCCCATCAGCATCGTGGTGGTGGACTCCAGGCCCAGCCCGTGCGCGATCTCCATGATCTCCAGCCAGCGCTCGCCCGACTCCTTGAGCGGGGCGATGGCGTTGCGGGCCCGGGCGGGCAGCAGTTCGGCACCGGCGCCGGCGAACGAGTCGAGACCGGCGTCCCGGATCCGGCCTATCGCCTCGTCGACCGAGACTCCGGAGACCTTCGCCATGTGCTCCACCTCGGAGGCACCGAGCGAGTGGATCACGAGCTCCGGGAATCGCTCCTTGATCGCGCGGAACATGTCCTCGTAGTACTGGACGCCGTAGTCGGGGTGGTGTCCGCCCTGGAACATGATCTGCGTTCCACCGAGTTCCACGGTCTCCGCGCAGCGGCGCAGGATGTCGTCGAGATCGCGCGTCCAGCCCTTCTCCGTGTCCTTGGGTGCGGCGTAGAAGGCGCAGAACTTGCAGGCGGTCACACACACGTTGGTGTAGTTGATGTTCCGCTCGATGATGTACGTCGCCAGGGCGTGTGTGTCGGCGTAGCGGCGGCGGCGTGCGGCGTCCGCGGCCTGGCCGAGCGCGTGCAGCGGCGCGTCGCGGTAGAGCTCCAGTGCCTCTTCGGGCGTGAGACGGCCTCCGGTGGCGGCGCGGTCCAGAGCAGCGGTGAGATGACTCGTCGGGTTGGCCACGTCGGGCCACCTTTCTCTCTTTGGTCGTTGGAGGCTCGCGGCGCTAGCCCGCTTGCTCGGTGTCCAACAGGCGAATCCGTACGTCCGGCGGGAAGCCGGCATCGACGCCGCCAACCCGGCGGGCGAACTCGCGGAGACCGGCGAGCTGCCGTTCGCCCAGACTGAAGTCGAGCGCGGACAGGTAATAGCGCTTCAACGTGGCGGCGTCGAACTCCGCCCAGCGGGCGGCCTTGTGGCACACCTCGTCGATCTCGTCGAGGAAGAGCTCACGCGAGGCGAGGAATGCGGAGTGCACTTCGCGGACGAGGTCGGCATGCTCGGCAAGGAAGGTGCGGCGGGCCGCGAACACGGCGAAGACGAAGGGCAGTCCGGTCCACTTCCGCCACATCTCGGCCAGGTCGTACACCTCGAACCCGAGCGTGTCGGCTTCCAGCAGCGAGGCGCGCAGTGCGGCGTCGCCGATCACCACGGCCGCCGGTGCGTCCGCCAGCATGGTGGGCAGGTCCGGCGGACACGTGAAGTACTGCGGCCGCACACCGATCTCGTCGGTGAGCAGCAGTTCGGCGAGGCGTACGGAGGTGCGGCTGGTGGTGGTGCAGGCGAGCGGGACGCCGTCGAGCTCCGCGAGCGGCACCTTGCTCACGAGCAGGCAGGACATCACGGGCCCGTCCGCGCCCACCGCGATGTCGGGCAGGACCACCAGGTCGTCGGCGTGGCGCAGGTACTCCATGACGCTGATCGGGCCGATGTCCAGCTCGCCGGAGACCAGTGCGTCGCTCAGCCGCTCCGGGGTGTCCCGGCACAGGTCGAGGTCGAGCAGACTGCCCGTGCGAGCCAGGCCCCAGAAGAGCGGAAGGCAGTTGAGGAAGTCGATGTGGCCGACGCGCGGCCGGCTGACCGCCGTCCGGCGGCCGTCGTGGGCGCTCCGCGGCCCGGTGATCGCCGTCATCAGTCGTCGGCCGCGTCCGGTCCGAAGACCTCGATGCCGTCGTGTGACCGGCGCACGTGGATGCACTCGCCCGGGCACTCCTTCGCGGAGTCGGTGACGTCGCGCAGGGCGATTGTCGGCACGACGACCGTGGCGCCCTCGTCCTGCATCAGCTCGCCGTCCGCGCCCTTGACGTAGGCGAGGCCGTCGACGTCCAGTTCGAAAATGTCGGGCGCGTACTGGCAGCAGATGCCGTCCCCCGTGCACAGATCCTGGTCGATCCAGACCTCTAGAGTCTCGTTCTGCGCGGTCATCGCGCACACCTACCGATCCTTGTCGTGATTGTGGGCATGAGGCTCAGACCCGCATGGGCTGAGGTGACTCCCGGCGGGCCGGGTCCGGGCCCGCGTACTCCCGGATCACCTCGTAGCGCGTGTTGCGCTCCACGGGCTGGAAGCCGGCGTCGCGGATCAGGTCGAGCAGGCCCTCGCGGTCCATCTTGTCCGGGGTGCCGTAGCCGTCCGCGTCATGCGTGATCTTGTACTCGACCACCGAGCCGTCGATGTCGTCGGCGCCGTGGTTGAGCGCGAGCGCCGCGGTGTCCAGGCCGTGCATCACCCAGAAGACCTTCACGTGCGGCACGTTGTCGAAGAGCAGCCGCGAGACGGCGAACGTCTTGAGCGCCTCGGCCGGCGTCGCCATCTTCGTCCTGGCCATCAGCCGGTTGCGCACCACGCCGTCCATCGAGTCGTGGAAGTCGTGCTGGTAGCGCAGCGGGATGAAGACCTGGAAGCCGCCGGTCTCGTCCTGCAGCTCGCGCAGCCTGATCACGTGGTCGACGCGGTGCCGCGGCTCCTCGATGTGCCCGTACAGCATCGTGCACGGCGTCTTGATGCCCTTGGAGTGGGCCAGGCGGTGGATGCGCGACCAGTCTTCCCAGTGGGTCTTGTGGTCGACGATCTGCTTGCGGATCTCCCAGTCGAAGATCTCCGCGCCGCCGCCGGTGAGCGATTCCAGGCCCGCGTCGACGAGTTCGTCGAGGATCTCACTCGCGCTCAGCCCCGATATCTGCTCGAACCAGTGGATCTCGGTGGCGGTGAAGGCCTTGATGGCCACGGTCGGCGGCAGCGCCTCCTTCAGCGCTCGGATGGAGCGCGGGTAGTAGCGCCACGGCAGCGTCGGGTGCAGCCCATTGACCACGTGCAACTCGGTGAGCTGGTCGGACTCCATCTCCTTGGCCAGCTTCACGGCGTCCTCGATGCGCATCGTGTACGCGGCCTTCTCGCCGGGCTTGCGCTGGAAGGAGCAGTACGCGCAGGAGGCCGTGCACACGTTGGTCATGTTGAGGTGGCGGTTGATGTTGAAGTGGACGACGTCGCCGTTCTTGCGCGTCCGCACCTCGTGCGCCAGCCCTCCGAGCCAGGCCAGGTCGTCGCACTCGTAAAGGGCGATGCCGTCCTCACGGCTGAGCCGTTCGCCGGCCGCGACCTTCTGCTCGACCTCGCGTTTCAATCCTGCGTCCACCCGTGCCATCTCCTCTGATTCGTGTCCCCGCCGGGGGAACGGTCTGCTCGGCCACCAGCACAACAGCCCGGGGCAGGCAGCTCCATGCTGAGGGAGGCACCCCTAAGAGATTCCCTACAGCTCCGCCCACGGGGTCCTGGCCCTGCCCACGCCGTCACCTGCTGCCCCTACCGTGAGCCACCGGGAACGTTCGGCACGGGGCACCATCGGCGTAAGGATGTTGACGCCATTCGAGTACGCAGACCGCCACCCCCACACGGCGCACGGCCGGCGGGCGGTTCGTATCCCTCTTGATCGCGACGGGCGCGGCCGTGGCCGTCCGGCTCGTAGCGCACTCCCTCCTCGATATCTCTCTCAGAGCGAAGACGAACGGCGACAAGGTCCAGGAGGTGGGACTGCCCGCGGTCGTCGTCGCGACGCTCGTGGTGGGCCTGGCCGCCTGGGGTCTGCCGGCGCTGCTCGACCAGGCGACCGCGGCCGCGCACACCGCGTGGGCAGCGATCGCCTCGGTCGTGTTCCTCCTGTCCCTCCTCGGCCCGGCCGGTGCCGAGGGCACCTCGACCAAGGCCCCCTTGGCGTGCATGCACCTCGTGGTCGCGCTGGTGCTCATTCCCGGGTTGGGTTCGCCCGTACCGCACGCAGGAGTTGAGGGCATGGCGACCGCATTGAGCCTGCGCAAGCGGGGCGGGACCTTTGTCCTCGACGGGTCCGGCACGCCCACCGCGTCGCTGGAGTTCGGCCGGGGCATGCGCACCGGCACGATCACCGTGGGCGGCGAGGCGCTGCCGATCCAGGCCGACGCCCCCCCGGCGGTCCGGTGTCACGCTCGGCGGCGACACCCAGGTCCTGCGGCTCGGCCCCCCGTCATGTTTTCCGCGGTCCTGCAAGAGGGCCGCTGGCCTCCGGGCCCGGCATGGCTGTGTCCCCCTGTCGAACAGACGACCTGGGGGGGTTGCCTTCAATGGTTCCTGTGACACCTGGGCGCCTTGACGAAAGACATGGAGGCACCCCCACGAGTCGTACGTTCCCGGCAGCTCGCGGCCGGTGCGCCGGCACCTGGCCCGCGGTTTCCTCGACGGCTACCTCGTGTCCCTGGTCCGGGGCTCCGACCTGATCGAGTTCTCCCTGCCGAGATTCCGTGGCAAGTCCGTCCAGGTAGCGGTCGGCGGTGACTGGGACCACCTGGAACTGATCCGGCTCGCCGGCTGCTTCGCGCTGCTGTCCCTTCGGCGGGGAGACGCCTACCGCTCGACGGCCGTGGTAGGCGCCATCGGCCCGCACGCCCGCTGAGTCACGCTTTCGGCAACGGTCTTCGAGCGCCTCGCAGTCCGCGAGGCGCTCGAAGACCGTCAGTGGGCGGGCGCTGCGGCCACGCTCGCGTGGAGCACGTCGACGATGCGGTCCACCTGGTGTGCGGTCACGACCAGCGGTGGGGCGGCCGCGAGCAGGAACGGCACGAAGGGCGGTGTTTCGTACGGGTCGCACTCCACGCAGATCACTGCCGGTCCGGCACCGGAGTCCGTCTCGGCGAGCGCCTCGCGGAGTTCGCCGGGCGTGCTCGCCGAGGGCGTTGAGTGTGGGGAACATGGCCCCGGCACCGGCCGCGATGTCGGCCGGGCCGGAAAGTGTTGTACGTGTAGTCGGCCGCGTACAGCAGTTGCTCAGGCAGGACGCACATCGCGTGGGCGTTGTTGTTGAAGATGACGAAGGTGACCGGCAGGTCGTGCTCGACGGCTGTGTGCACCTCCATGCCGTGGGCGTAGAAGCCCCCGTCGCCGGAGAGCACGTAGCTGCGTCGGCCGGTGGCGAACGCGGCCCCGATCCCGGCGCCGAAGCTGTGTCCCATCCCGCCCGTGCCGAGAGCGAGGATGAAGTGTCCACGGCAGGGTATCGCCGGATGGCGAATGGCTGCCGCGCTCGCGTTGCCCGCCTCGGACACGACGGTGGCATCGTCGGGAAGCGCGGATTGGATCACCCGAACCGCGTCGGCGAGCAGCACACCGGAGGTGCCCGACCGCGGCGCCGTCAGGTACTCCAGCCTTCCGGCGGCACCCCGGCCGGTGCCGGGCGGTCCGTCAGTGCGGCCAACAGGTCGACCGCCGCGTGCAGTTCGGCCCGCAGGTCGCCGTCGACGTGCAGGACGGGCGGGCCGTCGTACGCCGGACTCCCGAAGGGCGGCTCGGGGTCGTAGCCGATCAACGGGGTGTCCCGGAGCTCTTCTTCCAGCCCGGTCCGGGCCATCACCGGCAGCCGGGTGCCCACGAGCACGCAGATCTCCGCCTTCTCCAGGCAGCGCAGCACCGTGGGGTGTCCGATCGCGCCGGCCACTCCGGCGAGGCGCGGGTCGCGGTTGTCGAAGGCGTCCTTAACCTCGGGTGTCACCACAACTGCGGCCCTCAGCCTGCGGGCCAGTCGAGCGAGTTCGGCGCGGGCGTCGCGACGTCCGACGCCGTCCCCCGCGATGAGCAGGATGTCCGCTCCGCGCGCGACGGTGTCGGCGAGCAGGTCGGCCGCGGCGCGCCTGTTGGCCGCGGCCGGTGCCGTCCCGGTCTCGGGCAGCAGCTCGGCGAGGTCGGACAGCGCGTCCACGGGTGCCTGCTGGACGTCCTTGGGCAGCAGCAGGACGGGGCAGGGCCCTGGCACCCTGCCTGCATGGCGGCCACCGCTCAGGTGAGCAGCTTGTCGATGTCCTGCGGATCGTCAGCCCGGGCGCAGAAACTCGAGATGGGGCGGAAGAGCTCGACCGCGTCGAAGGCGCCGACGCGACCGCTGGAGTCCTGGAAGGCACCGCGGCCCTCCAGGCCCGGGGCGGCTGACTGATCAGGGCAAGCAGCGGGATGCGGGCGGCGTGGGCCTCTGCAAGACCCCGGGACCAGGTTCATCGCGTCGGCGCCCGAGGTGGCCATGACCACCCCCGGTATTCCGGAGGTCCGGTGGTATCCCTCGGCCATGGTCACGGCCGAGAACTCGTGTTTGGCGACGACCGCCCTGACCCCTCCGCCCGTTGATTGCGCGGCGTCGTAGATGTCCTCGATATTCGCGCCGCCGACTCCGAAGAGGTGGTCGATGCCCCATGCCGCCAGTGCGGAAATGATGCGGTCGGCGACGCGCGGCTGACCGTTTCGCATGGCTGTCTCCCCCGGGTCCGGTGACCGTGCCCGTAAACGAGTCCTGGAATTTCTTGCGGAATGTTTTCGCGTCGCTGAGACAAATCGGGTGTCTCCGCCGACTCGGCTGGCGGAGACACCCCCCGGCACCGAATCCCGGACGGGGGATCCCGGGATTCGGTGGCCTCGAAGGTCCAGCGGGTCCGGTTGAAAAGGCCGCTGCGGTCACAACGTAGCCCGGGCCGTATCCCGGGACTCCCGTTCTGCACGCCGACTGGAACCTTCACTAGTCTTCGTGCCGGGGTACGAGCCCTGCCGGAAATTCGGTGCCCACACTTCCGGCATGAGACCAGTCCAGCAGGCGGGTGCGCGAGCAGCGGAGCTGGCCGCGTTGCGGGAGCAGATCCGGCGCGGGCCCAGCGCCAAGGCCACCGAAGCCCAGCGGGCGAAGGGCAAGCTGACCGCCCGTGACCGTCTCCGGCTCCTCTTCGACGAGGGGACCTTCACTGAGATCGAGGAACTGCGCAGACACCGCGCCATGGGCTTCGGACTGGAGAACCGCAGGCCCCACACCGACGGCGTCGTCACCGGCTGGGGTCAGGTGCACGGCCGCAAGGTGTTCGCCTACGCCCACGACTTCCGCATCTTCGGCGGGGCGCTGGGCGAGGCCCACGCCGCGAAGATCCACAAGGTACTGGACCTCGCGCTGGCGACCGGAGCGCCGGTGGTGGGACTCTGCGACGGCGCGGGGGCTCGCATCCAGGAGGGCGTGTCCGCACTCGCCGGATACGGCGGTATCTTCCAGCGCAATGTCCGCTGCTCCGGTGTCATTCCGCAGATCAGTGTGATGCTCGGCCCCTGCGCGGGCGGCGCCGCTTACTCCCCGGCGCTCACGGATTTCGTCTTCATGGTGCGCGGCATCTCACAAATGTTCATCACCGGACCGGACGTGGTCCACGCGGTCACCGGCGAAGTGATGTCCGCGGAGGAACTGGGCGGCGCAAACGTCCATTCCACCGATTCCGGGGTCGCCGCATTCGCCTATGACGACGAGGAAACGTGCCTCGAAGAAGTCCGCTACCTCTTGTCCATGCTGCCCGCGAACAACCGGGAAATGCCCCCCGCCGTACACTGCGACGACTCGCCCGACCGCAGGAACGAAGCCCTCTTCGAATTGGTTCCCGCGAATCCCGCGCACGCCTATGACATGCATGCCGTCATCGCAGAGCTGGCGGATGACGGGGAGTTGTTCGAGACAAGCCCCTCCTGGGCGAGGAACGTGATCTGCGGCCTGGTCCGATTGGGCGGACAAGTCACCGGAATCGTCGCGAACCAGCCCCGGGTTCTGGCGGGTGTGCTCGACATCGAGGCAAGCGACAAGGCCGCTCGTTTCGTCCAGTTCTGCGATTCCTTCAACATCCCGCTGGTGACGCTGGTCGACGTGCCCGGCTTTCTGCCCGGCACGGCACAGGAACACGACGGCATCATCCGGCACGGCGCGAAACTCCTGTACGCCTACTGCAATGCGACCGTGCCGCGGATCCAGCTGATCCTGCGCAAGGCCTACGGCGGTGCCTACATCGTGATGGACTCCCGCTCCATCGGCGCCGATCTCTCCTTCGCCTGGCCCACCAACGAGATCGCCGTGATGGGACCCGAAGGGGCCGCCGACATCGTCTTCCGGCGTGAACTGGCCGCCGCCGAGGACCCCGAGGCTCTGCGCACCCGCCTCGTCAAGGAGTACACGGCTGAACTGATGCACCCGTACTACGCCGCGGAACGCGGTCTGGTCGACGATGTGATCGACCCCGCCGAGACGCGTCAGGTACTCATCCGGTCGCTCGCGATGCTCGCCACCAAGCGGGCCGAGCTGCCCAGTCGCAAGCACGGCAACCCACCCCAGTGAACGCACCACGTCGGCAGGAAGGCTGAACATCGTGCCCCACGGTGCGAACCCGGTACGCCCGGACCAGGAGAACATCGGATCCCCGGTCGCGCGAGGCCGGGAAGAAGGACGCCCGGTCTCCACCGGCCCGCACGTCCTCGTCGTCACCGCTGTGCCTGCGGAACGGGACGCGATCGCAAGTGCCTTCGACGGCCTGCGGCACGAGATCCCGCTCCGCAGCGTAAATCTGCACCGGGTGGCGGCTGCCGACACCACTCTCGACCTGCTGGCCGCCGGGGTCGGCCCCGCGGCGGCGGCCGCCTCGACCGCGACCGCCCTGACCACCGCCGCGCTCACCGGGGCGGCGTACGACCTCGTCCTGTGCGCGGGCATCGGCGGCGGTTTCCAGCCCGCCGCACCGATCGGCTCACTCGTCGTCGCGGACGAGATCGTCGCGGCGGATCTGGGCGCCGAGACGGCCGATGGCTTTGTGCCGGTCAGCGACCTCGGTTTCGCCTCGGTCACGCACCGCCCGGCCCCGGATCTCGTACGACGGGTCGCGGCCGCGACAGGGGCGTCGGCGGGTTCGGTGCTCACCGTCTCCACAGTGACCGGCAGCGCCCGGAGGGCCGCCGAACTGCGCAGCCGGCACCCACGTGCCCTCGCCGAGGCCATGGAGGGGTTCGGCGTCGCCGCGGCGTGCGCCGTGGCCGACTGCCCGGTCCTGGAGATCCGCGCCGTGTCCAACCCCGTCGGACCGCGCAACCGCGCCCTGTGGCACATCGAGGACGCGCTCACCGCCCTGACCAAGGCGTTCGAACTGCTCGCGCCCGCACTGGGACCCCCATCCGCACCCGCTCACACGAGGACCACGTGACCCGCCCGGCAGCACGGGCGTATGGCCACCGGGGTCGCTTACGTCGGTGGCCTGGCGCAGGGCCCGGTTGTGACGGTCCGTCAACTCCATGGCAACGGGCGAGAGATGTATGTCCGCGCGCAGGGTGAGCGTGTACGGCGACCGCTCGACGGTGTCCGTCGGTGCGAGGACGACGGAGAGTCGGGGTGCCGTCGGTACGTCGGCCATCCGCGGCGTGATCCTCAGGTGCCGCCCTCAGGAGCCACACAGAGTAGCTACGGCAGCGCCTTGGCTGAACCAGCCTCGCAGGTCACCGTGTCCGGGCAGCGGCCATCCCCGGGGAGAATCTGGGGAGTATCCGCGGCCCTGGGGAGCGCGTGGGGAGACTCGACTGCGTAACGCGGCACGATCCCGAATGACCCTGAAAGACTCATCCGAGCAGGTCAGAGGCGGAAAACGCCACATCACTGCAGGTCAGCGCCGCCAGGTAGACAACTTCACGACGTAGGTGCCCAGGTCGTCCGCTTCGACGATCCCGGGGACGGAGCCGTCTGCCCGGAGGGGTTCGATGTAGCGAGTCGCGCTAACTTTCCTCAGCATTTTCTCGGGCCACCTGCTTCATTGACCTTGCAATCCATGGACGACCTTGGAGCTGTCAAACAGCGGAAAGTGCCCGGCATGAAGTGAGCATAGTAATCGAGGGCCAGTAATTGGGGGGCGTTCCCCCATGTGCCTCCCGGGTCCTGCGGGCACTGTGAGCAGGTCGATTCACACAACCGAGAGGGATTCCATGGGGAGAAAAGCGTTACTCCGGGTCATGGTGGTCGCGGCGATGGCCGGTTCCGCGGTGACCTTGACCGGAGGGCCGGCGAGCGCGGCCACCGGTGTGTTCAAGAGCGGGACCAACATCGTCGTGAACGCGGCACAGGGCCGCGCGAACAACATCACGGTCAGCCTGTCCGGGAACTTCGTCATCATCCAGGACACCTCCGACACCCTGACCGCCGGTCTCAACTGCACCCTCCTGACCAACGGCACGGTGGCCTGCCCTGTCACCGTCAGCAGCGACACGGTCGTGGTCAGCGCCGGGGACGGTAACGACACCATCACCAAGACCGCCAACGTCCGCAGTGAGCTGAAGGGCGAGTCGGGCAACGACGTCATCAACGGCGGCCCCAGCCCCGGCAGCAACATCCTCAACGGCGGCGCGGGCACCGACACCCTGAACGGCGGCGTCACCTTCGACCTCCTCATCGGCGGCCCCGGTGCCGACCGGCTCAGCGGCGGGGGCGGCACGAGCGACCTCGTCAGCTACCTGGACAGCACCGCCGGCGTGTTCGTCGACATCGACAACGCCGCCGACGACGGCATCGGCGGAGAGGGCGACAACGTCCTCACCGACGTCGAGTTCGTCTACGGCAGCCAGTTCGGCGACACGCTCACCGGGGGCACGGCGGGCGACATCCTGTCCGGCTTCGGGGGCAACGACCTCCTGCTGGGCGGCGCGGGCAACGACACCCTGGTCGGCGGTGCCGGCAGCGACACCCACAACGGCGGCGCCGGCAACGACACCCTCGACGCCGTCGACGGCGTGTTCGGCAACGACTCCCTCAACGGGGGCACCAACACCGACACCTGCACCGCCGACACGAGCGACACGAAGAGCGCCTGCGAGGCCTGACCACCCGCAGCCGTTGACTGCGGGTGGTCAGTGCTGAATCCACAGTCGCTGAATGCACAGTCACTGAATCCGTAGCCGCTGTCGCCTCGTCACTCCGGAGCGCCTGCCGCGAGCCCGGCCCCACCGCTCGCGCCAGGCGCTCCGGAGCCACTCCCCGGCCGCGGTGCCGACCGCTGGTCGGAACGGTCGCAGTCACTGCCCGGCCGCGTACCGGCGTGCCAGGGTGATCAGGGCGGCCCGGCCGCTCTGATCCGTACGATTCCGGAGACTCGCGAGGTGCTTCTCGACGGTGCGTGGCGAGAGGAAGAGCTGCTCGGCGATCTCCTGGTTGCCGAGCCCCCGGCCGAGCAGGCGCAGCACCTCGTACTCCCGCGCGGTCACCCCCGCCCGCCGCAGCTCCTGCGGAATCGTGTCATGGCCCTCACGGCGGCGGGCCACGGGAGAGCCCGCTTCCCGCAGCATGGCGCGGCAGGCGGCCGACACCCGTGTCGTGCCCCGGTCGTGGAAGAACTGCTCGGCGGCGCGCAGCCACTCGACAGGCTGTCCCCAGCCGTCGGCGAACGCCGCGGAAGCGCCCAGGCGCAGACACAGGTGGCGGGCCAGGGGGATGGCGTCGGTACCGGCCAGTGCTTCCTCGGCTGCCTTGGCGGCCTCGGCGGCACGGCCCTCACGGCCCAGCAGCACGGCCCGGGACCATCCCGCGAACGGCCGGTCCCAGTGGACCTGGGTGAGCCGGTCCGCGACGGCCCCGTCCAGCTCCGCCCAGCCTGCCGCGCCCCGTACGGTCCGCAGGAGCAGGTAGGGGCCCAGGAAACCGGTGACCCCGCGCGTGCTGGGCAGCGCCCGCATGGCCCGGTCCGCCTCGGTGAACTCGGTCATCGCACGGTCGGGTTCCTCCCGCAGCAGGGAGCAGATGCCCTGGGCCCAGCCCCACACGGAGGTGTCGGCGTAGCCCCAGAGCGCCCCGGCGCTCCGTCCGGCCAGTGCGCTCTCCACGACGTGCAGCGCGGCCTGGAGTTTCTGCCGGTCCCCGAGTGAGGCGGCGATGATGGCGTCCATTCCGACGCCGATCAGCTGCACCTCGCGCAACCGCAGCCGGTGGGCCGTCGTCCGGAGCCGCCGGGCCGACTCCAGGGCGCTGTCGTGCTCGTCGCGCAGCACATGGGCCTGGGTCAGATGCATGTCGGCCCAGGCCGTCATGAGCACCGCACCGGTCTCCTCGGCCGCCTTCCGCACGGCCAGCAGCCGATCGGTTCCGGTGGTCCGGATCCGGTCGAGCACGCCGAGTTCCAGCAGGCCGCGTATCCGCCAGACCGGCAGCGCATGGGTCTCGGCCGTGGCCACCAGGCGTTCGAACACCCCTTCCGCCTCGGCCAGGTCCTGGGGCCGCAGGCAGTAGCCGAGCATGTTCAGCGCCTTGCAGCTCACCTCCGGCAGTCCGACCGCCTCGGCGGTCGCCACGGCCCCTTCGGCCAGGGCCCTGGCGCTCTCCAGCCGGTCCGGGCGCTGCGAGTTGAGCACCAGGTGCGCGGCGACCGCGTCCAGGGCGGCGCGGGACGCGGGGTCGGGCTCGGCTCCGAGCAGTTCCCGTGCCCGCCGCACGGCGGTCAGGCCCTCCTCCCACTGCTGCGCGGTGGCGGCGGCTCTGGCCCGGGCCAGGAAACCCGCGGCGCGGCGGGCGGGCGGCGCGCCCCACACGGTCAGGACGTCGTCCAGCCGGTCGCCGAGCTCCGGCACGCGCTGGACGTCGCCCGTGAGGACGAGTGTCCCCAGTAGCTCCTCCAGCAGTCCTGCCACTGCCTCGGGCGGGGCGGCCGGGACGCCGGAGGTCAACTCCAGTCCCCTGTCGAGGAGTTCCACCGCGGTCAGCAGAGCGCCCCGCAGGACCGCCTGCCGGCCGGCCCGGGCGAGCAGCACGGCCGCCCGGGCCCGCTGACCGCCGGCGACACACAGCTCCGCGGCCAGGCGGTACAGGTCGTCACCCGAGTCACCGCCGATCAGACCGTGCGGCTCCCCGGCCCGCCGGGCGGGGCGGCCCGCGTCCCGCGGCTCCGGCCCTGTCGCATCGGCGGACTCGGTGGCGTCAGCGCCCTCGATGGCGTCGGCGGACTCGATCGCGTCGGCCGCGGCGAGACAGAGCGCCGCCCGCTCCACGGGCAGCAGCCGGTGGGTGATGGCGTCGGCGGTCAGGGCGTGGCGGAACGTGTGCCAGCCGGGCTCCTCCGCGGTGGCGCCGTCGGTGACCAGCTGGGCGCGTGCCGCATGGCGAAGCTGGCGCAGAGCCGTCGCCCGGTCGAGCCCGGCGACGCGGGCGGCGATGTCCACGGGGAAGCGCCTGCCCAGGACGGCCGCCGCTTCCAGGAGCGCGACACCGGGCGGTTCCAGGTGGTCCACGCGCTGAAGGACGGCAGCGGCGACCGTCGCGGGCACGTGGGCGTTCAGCGAGCCGGGCACCGTCCAGCCGTCGCCCCGCCGCTGCACGAGGTCGCCGCTGTCGACCATGGCGGTCAGCAGTTCCTCCACGACGAAGGGAACACCTTCGGAGACGGCATGCAGACGGTCCAGTACCACTGCCGGTACGTGGCCCGCGTCGTCGTGGCCCAGACAGCGGGCGGCGAGCTCGGCGGTGTGGGCGGGGCCGAGCCGGGCGAGGCGCAGGGTGCGGGCCGTACGGCGGGACACGGCGGCCTCGGCGAGGTCGAGGGCCGGTCCGGGCCCACCGCGCAGGGTGGCCAGCAGGACGGCCCGCTGGCCGGGAAGGTTGTCCGTGAGGTAGTCGACGATGGTGAGCGTGTCGGCGTCCGCGTCGTGCAGGTCCTCCAGCACCAGGACACAGCCGCCGGTGCGTCCGAGGGTCCCCAGGAGCCTCAGCACCGCCTCGGCGTAGCCCACCAGCGGCGCACCGTCCGGCGGCGCCAGCCCGCACAGTCGCGACAGCAGCGGCTCGTACGGGCCCAGGTCCCCGTCGGCGGGCGCCCCTTCGCCACGCAGTCCGGAGAACACGGCTTCCGCCAGCGGGCGCAGCGGCACCGCTCGCCCGGCGGACGCGGCCCGCCCGCGCAGCACCCGCAACCCGGTGCGTACGGCGGCGCCCGCGGCCTCCTCGACGAGCCGCGACTTGCCGATGCCCGGCTCGCCCAGCACGAACACCGAGGAGCCCCGTCCCTCGCCCGCCGATCGGACGGCCGCGGTCAGAAGATCCCGCTCCGGTTCTCTGCCGACCACTACCGACGACGACAACGACGACACTCAGGCCCCCCTGCGCCCTCTTCCGGGATGCCCCCCACCGGCCCCCGTCGAAAGCTCCTTCGAGTCCGCACAGCGTAGTACCCACGAGTCACAGGGGCCGCACAACTACATGGGGGCACTTCCCCGATGTCCGCGGCGGCGGGCGGGCGGCAGGCTCTCCTCCAGCAGGGCAGGGGGGAGCAGGGCATGGCCCGGGGGACATGCCCTGCCTGCTGTTCATTCTTCGATGGGGGTCGCCACATGTCTTCAACGCCGTCAACGCCGTCAACGCCGCGTGCCCGCGTATGGATCACCGCCGGGCTTCTGAGCGTGGCCCTGTGCGGGTGCTCGTCGCTCACCGGAAGCACGGCCGGGAGCACGGCCGGAGGCACGGGCGGCAGCGCGGGAGGCGACAACGGCGGGGCGGGGTCGACGAGTTCGGCGGCGGACCGAGCGGACGCACCGGACGTACCGGCGACCGCGCTGGACCTGGAGCGGGTGTGCACGGACGGCCTCGGCTACTCGGGGATGCCCGCCTACGACCGTACGAAGAAGACCGTGCACCCGGCGGTCCTCATGAACAACCCCGGCGACAGCTGGTCGCAGTCCGAGCCGCCCGCCGGAGACTTCCCCAAGGGCTGGATCCTCGGCTACTCGGACAAGCCGGCCGACGCCGAGCTGGTCGTCTGCGTCGAGCGCACCAAGGCGAGCCCGACCGGCAAGAAGTGCGACATGGAGAGCGACGACGGCAAACCGTTCACCGTCAGTACGCACAACACCTCGTACCGCCTGAAGGTCGTCGAGGCGCGCACGGGCAAGGAGTTGTACAAGTACACGGGTGAGGCCACGTCCGACGAGTGCCCGATGTACATCTTCACCTCGGAGGGCGAGGACAAGGACAAGCACTACAACGAGGTTCGGCCGAAGGACTACCGGAAGCGCGTACAGCCCTTCATCGCGCCTTAGCCTTCTTCACCTCGGCCGTCCCGCCGGCGCCTTCGCCTCGGCCGTCCCCGTCGCCGCTCCCCCGGAGGACCGCATGTCCGACACGACCACCACCGCCGTCGATCTCACCGAGCTCAGCGTCGCCCGCGGTGGCTCCCGTCGGCTCACCGGCCATCTCACCCGGCCCGTCGGGGCGGGCCCCTGGCCCGGTGTGGTCGTGGTCCATGAGGCGCTGGGCGTCAATGATGTGATGCACCGTCAGGCGGAGCGGCTGGCGAGAGCCGGGTACCTCGTCGTCATGCCGGACCTGTTCACCGACGGAGGGGCCGTCCGCTGCCTGGTGCCGACCTTCCGGGCCGCCCTGTCCGGCCACGGCCGTGCCTTCCGCGACATCGAGGCGGCCCGCACCCGCCTCGCCCGGGATCCCGACTGCACCGGGCGGATCGGCATCATCGGCTTCTGCATGGGCGGTTCCTTCGCCCTCCTCGCCGTGAACGACGGCGAGTTCGACGCCGCCTCCGTCAACTACGGCCGTCTGCCGAAGGAGCCCGACAGGGCGCTCGCCGGTTCCTGCCCCGTCGTCGCGAGTTACGGAGCCCGCGACCGTACGCTGCCGGGCGCGGCCCGCAGGCTGGAGGCGTCACTCGACCGGCTCGGCATCGTCCACGACGTCAAGGAGTACCCGGAGGCCGGGCATTCGTTCCTCAACGACGCCGAGGTGGGGTCACGCGCACTGCGTCCGCTGATGCGTGTCGTCGGAATCAGGCCGCACCCGGAGTCCGCCGTCGACGCGTGGCGGCGCATCGACGGCTTCTTCGCCACGCACCTCAAGGCGGAAGACCAAAAAGCCTGACTCAGGCATCCATATTCCCGCCACCGCCCGCCGCGTCCGGCGGGCGCAAGGGGTTCGGGACGGGCAGATAGCGTGCGTCGGCGCCGTCGGCGCCGGTCCAGCGCAGCAGCAGGTTCGTCTTGCCGGGCAGGGTCGGGGCCCGGAGCAGTTCGGCCGCTTCGGGCAGCTCCGCGCCGCACCGCGTCAGCTCGCGTCGCACGGCGTCCCAGAGCTCCGTGCCCGGGTACCGCTCCCCCAGCGCCTCCGCGATCTCCAGGAGGTTGTTGACGACCAGGCAGTACACCAGCCGCTCCCACCCGGCCGCGCGCGTCACCTCGGGCAGCAGTTTCACGCCCTCCGCGTCGCGGAACAGCGCCTGCACCGGCATCCCGTCACTGTCCACGGCGACCACCGTGTTCTGCAGATGCGCTTCGAGTACGACCCCGTGCCGGGCGAACAACTCCAGGGCGGGCGGGACGACTTGACGCAGATACGCCGACCACCAGGCGGCCGGGTCGGCGAGGCAGTCGAGGGGGTTGCCTTCGAAGGTCTCCGTCAGCGCGGCCGCCAGGACCGGCGTCGCGCCGGGGGTCACATGCGTGCGCAGCCCGTCGCGTACGAGGACGGCGAGCTCCTCGAATGCGAAGTCGGCGGTGCGGTAGCCGCGGTCACTCAGCCAGGCCGCGGGAGTGTCCGTGGCCGCGAAGGCCGAGGTCACCGCCGCGTCCGTGCGGCGCAGCCGGAGGAGGTCGTGGCGCCAGAGGCGGCGGATGTCGTTCGTGATGCGGACGTCGAGGCTGAACTTCAGGAAGAGATCGGTGCCGGGGACGTACAGCGTGCGGATGGCCGCCGTCGGCCAGGCCGTCCACGCGGAGGGGCCCAGCCGTACGAGACGGCCGTCCGCGAAGGCCTCACGGATCTCCGGGCGGGCGCCGACGAGGTCGAGCTGCCAGGGGTGGACGGGCAGGAGGCGATAGCCGGGCGGGGCCTCGCCCAGCTCGTCGAGCGCGCCCGTGTCACCTTCCTCCACGCACACGTCCTCCCTCAGCCCCAGGAGCACCAGCGGGAAGCGGGTGTACGCCTCGGGGGCGTACGGAATCCAGCCGGTGACCGGGCCGCCGCCGCGGGCCTTGGGGGCGGGATGGTAGGGATGTCCGGTGATCAGGGACTGTTCGGAACGCCGGTACAGGTCGTCGGGCGGGGTCGTCCCCTCCCGGGCGGTCAGGATCGCCGCCACCGCGTCCCGGCTGTCGGTCATCTCGATGGGCAGTTCGGGATTGGACAGGCCGGTGTGCCCGCGAAGGACCTCGGAGGTGAGTTTGACCAGTTCGGCGTGGCTCAGGCGCTGCCAGGCACCGGCGGCGTACACCTCGGGCTCGGTGGGACGGCGTCCGGCGCGCACCCGCAGGAGCCGTCCCCCGGCCGGCAGCCGGTACACGCGCCGGTCGCCGGACTCCCCGGGCCCCGGTGCGGGCTCGCCGAGCTCCCGAATCAGACAATTGAGCAGCGGCGCCACCGCGTACGCATCGGCTGCTTCGCCGATGCCGTCCCCGGGGTGCATGGGTGGCATGGGGTGCATGAGGTCCACGCGATCCGTTCGTTGCGTACGGTGCCCTGGCGCTCAGTATGTCCGGCGTTGTACCCGGCCGCGACGCCGTCCCCACACCCTAGGAGCCCTCTGTGCACCCTCCCCGCACCCCGGCCGGGACCGAGGCCGTTCTCGCCGCCGAGCTGCGCACGGTACGCCCCGCTCTGCTGTCCCCCTACGCGGTCGAACTCCCAGGTGCCCGCGCGGCCGTACTGACCCGGCTGTGGCGCGGGCTCGTCCATGAGCCGCTGCCGTGGATCACGCGCCGGGAGCCGTCGGGGCACGACGGGCTGGTGCTCCGGCTGGCCGACGGGCGTCGTCTGCACGGCCCGGCCCCGGACGCGTACGCGACGGCCGCCACCGTCAGGGAGGTCGAGCTGGACGGGACGGCGTACCGCCACCCGGCCGCGCTCATGACGGCACTCGGACTGCCGCACGGTCATGCCTTCGCCGTCGAACTCGGCCACAGCGTCGCCTCGTTGGCCCTCTCCCGCGCCAACCAGCCCGCGATGAGCTCGCCTTTCACGTCCTGGGGGTGGGAGCAGCGGGTCGTGGACGGGCATCCGTTCCACCCCAACTGCCGTTCCCGGCCCGGCTTTTCGGTGGCCGAGCAGTTGGCGTACGCGCCGGAGCACCGGGCGGAGGTCGAGCTGGGGCTGGTGGCCGTGCCGGAGGCTGCCTGCCTGGTGGGCGGGAAGTGGCCGTACCGGGAGGCGGGGCGCGTGCTGATCCCCGTACACCCGTGGCAGGCGCGGCATGTGCTGAAGGACGAGAGGGCCGTCGGGGAAGGCGTCGCCGGGGAGAGTCTGGCCGCGCATCCCCTGATGTCCCTGCGGACCCTGGCCCTCCCGGACGGACCGCACGTCAAGACCGCGCTCAGCGCCCGGCTGACCTCCTCCGTGCGGGACATCTCGGTGTACTCGATCGAATCGGCGGCGGCCGTGTCGGCGTTCATGGAGGCGATGGCCGGGCGTCTGGACGGGATGCTCCACATCACCCGGACCCTCGGTGCGGTCACCGCCAACACCCCTGATCTGGCAGCGGTGTTGCGCGAGTCCCCGGACGTGTACGCGGGGGCGGGCGAGCGGGTCGTCCCCGTCGCCGCTCTCGCCTCGACCGTGCTGCCCCAGTCCCCGGCCTGGCTGGCCGAGTTCAGCCGGATAGCGCTCGCCGTCGGGCTGCGTCTGCTCGACCTGGGCGTGGCTTTGGAGGCGCACGGCCAGAACCTGCTGGTGGTGCTCTCGCCCGCGGGCGCTCCGCTGCGGCTCGTCTACCGCGACCTGGCCGACATCCGGATCAGCCCGGCACGGCTGGCCCGCCACGGCATTCCGGCCCCGGACCTGTCGGGCCGTATCGTCACGGACGACGAGTCGGTCCTGCGCAGCAAGCTGTTCGGTTCACTAGTCGCGGGCGCGCTGGCGGCGACGGCGGGTTCGGCGACCGCGCTGAGTGAAGCGCTGTCCGCGGCCGTACGGGATCTGCCGCGCACCCCGGATCTCGCGGCACTGCTCGAAGAGCCGCTGCCCGCCAAGGCGTTGACGACGATGAGGCTGTCGCCGGAGCGGCCTGGGGACATCTGGGCGCGGTTGCCGAACCCGCTCATCGGCCCCTGACTCGCCCCGCCACGGCCCTCGCCCCGCCCTCGTTTTGTTGCGCGACGCCATTGATCAATAGGATCCGGCGATGATCACAAGACAACGGCTGGCGGTGGGCGCCTGCGCCCTGCTCGCCGCCCTGACGGCCGGGATCGCCCTCCCGGCCGGAGCCGTCGCCGGCGAACCCACGGGTGACGCGGCGCCCAAGGTCGACCTCGTCCTCGACGTCAGCGGTTCGATGCGCGCGCGGGACATCGACGGACAGACGCGGATGGCCGCGGCGAAGCAGGCCTTCAACGAGGTCCTCGACGCGACCCCCGAGGAGGTCCAGCTCGGCATACGGACACTCGGCGCCAACTACCCCGGCGACGACCGCAGGACGGGCTGCAAGGACACCGAACAGCTCTACCCCGTGGGGCCGTTGGACCGCACGGAGGCGAAGACCGCCGTCGCGACCCTCGTGCCCACCGGCTGGACCCCGATCGGCCCGGCGCTCCTCAAGGCGGCCGACGATCTGGAGGGCGGCGAGGGCTCCCGCCGCATCGTCCTCATCAGCGACGGCGAGGACACCTGCGCCCCCCTGGACCCGTGCGAGGTGGCGCGGGAGATCGCCGCCAAGGGGATCGGCCTCACCATCGACACGCTCGGTCTGGTGCCGAACACCAAACTGCGGCAGCAGCTGAGCTGTATCGCGGAGGCGACCGGCGGAACGTACACCTCGATCGAGCACACCGACGAACTCACCGACAAGGTCAACCAGTTGGTGGACCGGGCCGCCGACCCGGTGGTCACACCGGTCGCCGTGGACGGCGCGGACGCGTGCGCGCAGGCGCCCACGCTCAAGTCCGGACTGTACACCGACCGCGAGGAGTTCGGGCAGCACCGCTGGTACCGCGTGGACGTCCCGGCGGGCTTCGAACTGCGCGCGTCGGTGAGCGTGGCGGCCGACCGTCAGGTCAACCGCGACTACGGGGTGTCGCTGCGGGCTGTGACCGCGAGCGGGCGCGAGATCGTGCGCGGTGAGTCGACCGGCTCGGGCCGGACCGACGTCATGTCCGCCGGCCTGCGCTACCCGAAGGCGGAGAGCGAGGACGACGACGATTCCGACAGCAAGCCCGCGGCCGAGGCCGTGTGCCTGCAGGTCGCCAACTCCTTCTCGGCGGCCTCCGGCGTCAAGACCACGCCCGGACTGCCGCTCGAACTGACCGTGGACGTCGTCGACGGTCCCGACACGTCCAGCGACGTGGCCTTGTTCGGCCTCGGCCGAGGCTGGTGGCTGCTCGGCGCCCTGGTGCTCACCGGCTTCCTCGCGGGTGTGCTGTGGGGCTGGGTCTCACGCTGGCGGGTCGCGGTCTGGAGGACCAACTGATGCGTACCACTCGTGTATTGAGCAGTCTCCGTGTTCTGAGTGACGTCCGCGCGGGCGGTACCGGGCGGGCAGGCCGTGTCGTCCGTGCGGTGGGTGCGGGGCTGCTGGTGCTGGGGGCCGCCGCGTCCCCCGCGGTCGCCGACTCCTCCCCCTCCGCGAGCCCGTCGGACGACGGCGCCGGGCCCACCTCGGCCGGTACGTCGTTCCGTACGGCGACCGAGGTCGACCAGGGGCAGCAGGCGACCGCGAGCGCCTCCATGGGCGACTACCTGTACTGGTCGTTCCCTGCCGACGCAGGGCAGCGGCCCACCGTGAAGGCGACGGTGAAGCTGCCCGACGCGCATGCCTCGGCGACCTGGCAGGTCGACGTGTACGACGGGCTGCGGCGCCGCCAGGCGTGCCAGTACGGGGCGCAGACGCGGACGGCCGCCCAGGACGCGGCCTCCGTGGAGCTGTCCTGCACGCTGCGTACGGTCCGGGCCTGGTCCGAGCCGTGGGCCGACGACCCGTTGCCTGGCACGTACTACGTCCGGCTGACCACCGTCGGTCTCAAGGCGGCCGACCTCGGGCTTCCCGTGAGCGCCGAGGTCCAGGTCGACTCGAAGGACGCCGGCGGGGCCGCCGCGGTGGATGGCTCGCTGGCCGAGCCGCTCGTTCCCGGGGTCGCCGTGGCGGCCAAGGGCGGCGACAGCGACGAGGACTCGGAGGGTTCGGTCGCGGTGCTGTCCAGCATCGAGCCCGATGACGGGTGGGCCTCCGGCTGGTGGTCCGACCGTTGGGTGTGGACCGGGGTGGGGGGTGTGCTGGCGGCGCTCGCGGGGGTTGGCGGGTACTCGTTGACCCGCGGGGTGGGGCGGCCTTCACGGGTTCCGCCGAGTGCGTGATGGTTCCGCCGGGTGGCCAGTGTGTGTCTGCGGGTCGGCTGTGGCTGGTCGCGCCCACGCGGCGGAGCCGCATGATGTCACAGCCCCGCGCCCCTGACGGGGCGCTGAAGCTGAGCAGGCTCTGACCCGATCCCGGGTAAGCGCATCACAAGACAGGCCCGTCGCGCCAACTCCATGGCGCGGCGGGCCTCTTGGTGTCCCGGGGTACGCGGTCACGCCTCCCGGAGTGTCTTGGCCAGGGGGCTTTCGCCTGTCACCGTGATGCGGCCGTCCCGGACCGCGTCGAGGAGGGCCAGGTCGCCTCTCGCGAGTGCCGTGCATGCCTCGGCGTCGAGGGAGAGGCCGGCGTCGGGGTCCTCGGGGGCCGGGCCCTCTCCGTAGACCGGGCCGTCCGGCGCGCCGAGTCGGACATAGAACTCCCCTTCGTCCAACCGGACTTGGACGAGGCCGTCGCCAAGTCCCTCCAGGGAGCGCAGCAGCGGCAGCGCGAACCAGTGGGCGCGTACCGCGTCCGTGGGGCGCCGTTCCGCCAGCAGGGGTGCGCCCCACTCGCCGAGGGCCTGGAGGACGGGCAGCAACTCGCGCCCACGGGCGGTGAGTTCGTACACGTTCGCCGCTCCCGGCGGCGGCAGCCGGCGCCGGGTCGCCAGGCCGTCCCGCTCCATGTCCTTGAGCCGGGAGGCGAGGACGTCCGTGCTCACGCCGGGCAGATCCGCGTGCAGGTCGGTGTAGCGGCGCGGACCGGCCAGCAGCTCGCGGACGATCAGGAGGGTCCAGCGGTCACCGAGGGCATCGAGGGCCCGGGCAGCGGAACAGTACTGGTCGTAGCTTCGGCGAGGTGACATGCGACGCAGTCTAGACAACTTGTTGGACTTTCCAAGCTCGAACTTGGTAAAACCAAGCAACACACGAAACCGGAGGGGCGAGCGCGCATGGAGTTCCGGCAGTCGAACAAGCTCAGCGAGGTCTGTTACGAGATCCGGGGCCCGGTGATCGAGCACGCCGACGCGCTGGAGAAGGCAGGCCACAGCGTGCTGCGCCTGAACACCGGCAACCCCGCGCTCTTCGGCTTCGAGGCGCCGGAGGAGATCCTCCAGGACATGATCCGGATGCTGCCCCAGGCGCACGGGTACACGGACTCGCGCGGCATCCTCTCGGCCCGCCGGGCCGTGGCGGGGCGCTACCAGACCCTGGGCCTGGAGGTCGGCGTCGACGACGTCTTCCTCGGCAACGGCATCTCCGAGCTGATCTCGATGGCCGTACAGGCGCTGGTCGAGGACGGCGACGAAATCCTCATCCCCGCCCCGGACTTCCCCCTCTGGACGGCCGTCACGACCCTCGCGGGCGGCAAGGCGGTCCACTACCTCTGCGACGAACAGGCCGACTGGTACCCGGACCTGGACGACATGGCGGCGAAGATCACCGACCGCACCAAGGCCGTCGTCATCATCAACCCGAACAACCCCACCGGCGCGGTCTACCCGAAGGAGATCATCGAGGGCATCCTCGACCTCGCCCGCCGACACGGCCTGATGGTCTTCGCCGACGAGATCTACGACCAGATCCTGTACGACGACGCCGTGCACCACTCCGTCGCCGCACTCGCCCCCGACCTGGTGGTGCTGACGTTCTGCGGCCTGTCGAAGACGTACCGGGTGGCCGGCTTCCGCTCGGGCTGGCTGGTGATCACCGGTCCGAAGCAGCACGCGAAGAACTACATCGAGGGCCTCACCATGCTGGCCTCCATGCGGCTGTGCGCCAACGCGCCCGCGCAGTACGCTATCCAGGCCGCGCTCGGCGGCCGGCAGTCCATCCACGAGCTGACCGCTCCGGGCGGGCGGCTGCACGAACAGCGCACCGTGGCCTGGGAGAAGCTCAATGAGATCCCCGGCGTGTCCTGCGTGAAGCCGAAGGGCTCGCTGTACGCGTTCCCGCGCCTGGATCCCAAGGTCCACAAGATCCACGACGACGAGAAGTTCGTCCTGGACCTGCTGCTCCGGGAGAAGATCCAGGTCGTCCAGGGCACCGGCTTCAACTGGCCGACCCCCGACCACTTCCGCATCCTCACCCTCCCGCACGCCGACGACCTGGACGCGGCGATCAGCCGGATCGGCCGGTTCCTGAGCGGCTACCGGCAGTAGGAAGGCGGCGGAAGGGGTCCGGGCGGACGGGGCTCCTCGCGGGCCTGCGGCGGGGCGATGTCAGAGCCGGGTCGTAGTCTTCGAATGGGCCCGCTGATCACCTGGATCCTCGCGTGGGCCCCCTCGTCGACGGACCGGGAAGGGGCGCGCCATGACACGACCGCCGACCGCCGCACAGCGGCGCGTCATCGACGCGGCCGACCCCGTGACCGGACGGCTCAGAGGTACGGAGAGCCAGCTCGCGGCGCTGGTGAAGCGAGAGCTCGCGTTCCGGCATCCGCGTCCTCCGCACGATCACTTCCTCACACCCGCCGGGCATCGGGTCCGCGAGGAGACCGTCACCCCGGAGGCAAGCGCTCCGGAAGCCGCCGAGCCCGCCCGGGAGCCCGCCCAAGGGTCCTCCGGGGTGTTCGCCGCCCGGGTCGGCGGCGAGGAGGGCGTCGACACCGGTCCGTCGCGCATACGTGAGGTGCACAGCGCCTGGCAGGGGCTCCTGGAGCTGCGCCGCATGACCAATCCGCACGGGGTCGTGGACCGGCCGTGCGCCTGGGAGCGTACGCATCTGGTGCAGGCTGCCGCGCTCGCACTGGAGGCGGCGGGGCACCGGCCGGCGGGCGCGGACACCGAGGGGTACCGGGTGCGGGCGACGCCCCAGCCGGAGGCCGTCGCCGTACGCGGGCCGGACGCCGAAGCCCTGCGGGAGTGCGCGGCGACGCTGGAGCAGGCAGGCTGGCAGGTGGGCGAGCACACGGAACCGCGTACGGGCGCGCGGTATCTGCTTGCCTCGCCGCGGCGGACGTGACGGCCCCCGAATGCCCTGCGCAATTCATTGGTTGACGGCCTTGAGCAACCGCTCAGTACGCTTGCGCCCATTCTGTTTGCCACAGAAACCGTTGCAGCTGTTGAAGCCGTTGAAGCCATCCAAGGAGTAGCCATGGCCGAACCGTTTTCCGTCCCGGTGACCGTGCGCGGGTACGAGACCGACGTCCAGGGGCATGTGAACCAGGCCGTGTACGTGAACTACGCGGAGCACGCCCGCTGGTCGTTACTGCAGGCCGCGGGGATCAGCCAGGCCGGCCTGGCCGCCAAGGGCGTGGGCCCGGTGTCGCTGGAGATGACCGTCCGCTACCGGAGAGAGCTGAGGGCAGGCGACGAGGTCGAGGTGACCTGCGACTTCATCTGGGGTGAGGGCAAGACGTTCCGGATCGAGCAGACGATCCGCAAGTCCGACGGCACCGTCGCCGCCGAACTCACGGCGGTCGGCGGCCTGATGGACCTCAAGGAACGGAAACTGGTCGCAGACCCCAGGGACTACTTCCGCGCACTGGCGTCGGATCCCGGACGGTTCGGCCTCTGAAGCAACCGGGGGGCGGGCGCCCAGGAGGCGCGCCCCCTTAGGGGCGCGGGGAACTGCGCGACCAGCCACGACACACCCGCGGACGACACACCACACAACGCACCCGGCTCACAGCGAAGCGCTCACGCATCGAGCAGCTCGGGCCGATGCAGGGCGTCGTACGCCGCACGCGACTCGGCGATCGTCACCCGATGCCGCTCCGCCCAGTCGGTCAGTCCGAGCAGGCTGGCGTGCAACTCACGGGCCACCGGCGTGAGTTCGTACTCCACCTTCGGCGGGACCGTCGGGTGGACGGTGCGCGTGACAAGTCCGTCGCGCTCAAGATTGCGCAGGGTCAGCGTGAGCATGCGGCGGCTGATGCCCTCGACGCTGCGCTCCAGCTCGGTGAAACGGATCGGGCCGTGAGCGGCGGCCACGATGATCATCACGCTCCATTTGCCGGCGACCCTGTCAAGAACTTCCCGGACCGGGCAGCCCTCCGCGTGCACGACCTGCGAGGTAACACCGGTGTTCCCCTGGGACATTGAAGTGCCTCCTTACGCCGGTCTCCATAGTCACCCACGATATCCCCCGTTACAAGTCGTGCACCTATGGAACAACCTGCAGCGATACGGAGGGCCAAGGCCATGTCGTCCCGGAACGGGTCACCCACAGAGCGACCCACACCGAACCCGGAGCAGAGTCCGGCACAGCGAACGTACTCCCGTTGGGCGTCCCTCGTCGTGCTCTGCGCGGGCACGCTGATGACGATCCTGGACGGCAACATCGTGACCGTCGCGATGCCCGCGATCCAGAGCGACCTCGGCTTCTCGGCGCCGGGACTCGCCTGGGTCGTGAACGCCTACCTCATCCCCTTCGGCGGGCTGCTGCTGCTCGTGGGGCGGCTCGGTGATCTGGTCGGACGGAAGCGGATGTTCGTGGCGGGGCTCGTCGTGTTCACCGTGGCGTCCGTGCTGTGCGGGGTCGCCACCAGCCAGGGCATGCTGATCGCGGCGCGGGCGCTGCAGGGCGTCGGCGGGGCGATGACCTCGGCCGTGGTGCTCGGCATGCTGGTCGCGCTCTTCCCCGAGCCGCGCGAACAGGCCAAGGCGATCGCCGTGTTCAGCGCGGTCGGCGCGGCGGGCGGCGCACTCGGCACGTTCCTCGGCGGGGCGCTGACCCAGGCGCTCAACTGGCACTGGATCTTCCTGATCAACCTGCCGATCGGAATCGTCGCCTGGATCGCCGCCCTCCGCATCCTCGCCCCCGACCGTGGCGCCGGGCTCGGCAAGGGCGCCGACTATCCGGGGGCCGCGCTGGTCACCGGCGCGCTGATGCTCACGGTGTACGCGATCGTCGGCGCCGGCGAACGCGGGCTGGGCACGACGCTCACGCTGGGGGCCGTCTCTGTCGCCCTCTTCGTCGCCTTCACCCTGCGGCAGGCGCGGGCCGCCCGTCCGCTGCTGAGGCTGCGGCTGTTCCGCTCACGCCTGCTCACCGGCGCGAACGGGGTGCAGATCCTGATGGTCGCGGCGATGTACGGCTTCCAGTACATCGGGGCGCTGTACATCCAACGCGTCCTGGGCTTCAGCGAGTTGATGACCGGTACGGCGTTCCTGCCCGCGCCCGTCCTGATCGGGGTGCTGATGCTGGGCCTGTCCGCGCGGACGATCGGCCGCTTCGGCCCGTACCGCGTGCTGCTCGCAGGACTCGTACTCATCTCGGCCGGGATGGCGCTCCTGGCCCGTGTTCCGGCCGACGGTTCGTACGTCGTCGACGTGCTGCCCGCGCTGCTGCTCCTGTCCACCGGGTTCGCGGCGGCGATGCCCGCGGTGACCGGGCTCGCGATGTCCGGCGCCCTGGAGGAGGACGCGGGCCTGGCGTCCGGGCTCTTCAGCACCACTCAGGTGGTGGGCGGTTCCCTGGGCCTCGCCGCCCTCACGACCCTCGCGGCCAGCCGCACGGACGGCCTCGTGGACGGCGGTGCGACGCTCGCCACGGCGACCGCGGACGGGTATCGGCTGGCGTTCGCGGTCGGTACGGGGATCGCGCTGGCGGGGCTGGCGCTCGCGGCGGCGGTGCTGCGGCCGGGGCGCGAGCCGTCCACGGAACCGGTGAAGGCCGAGGCCCAGGAACGTGTGCAGCTGAGGTAGCGAGAGAGAGGCTCACGCCCGGAGCGCGGCTGTGGGGAAGGTTCCCCGCAGCCGCGCTCCCGCACGTCAGCTCTCGCCGAACGCCGCCCTGTGGTCCACCGCCCACTCCCGGTACGTGCGCGGCGGCCGGCCCAGCACCTGCCGCACCTCCTCCGTGACGACGGCGTTGCGACCACCGCGTACGTACGCGCTGCCGGCCAGCACACCCTCCGCGTACTCCGCGCCCATGCCCCACTCGGCCAGCCGGGCGCGGGACTCGTCCGGAGTGAGGTCCTCGGTGGCGACCGGGCGGCCGAGTACGTCGGCGAGGATGACGGCCTGGTCGGGGACGCCGAGCGTCTCGGGGCCGGTGAGCGTGTAGGTGCGGCCCACGTGCCGTGCGGAGAGCAGTGACTCCACGGCGACCTCGGCGACGTCACGCGGGTCGATGACGCCCTGCAGCCCGTCGCCGGACATGTTCGGTACGGGTTCGCCCGCCCGGATGGCCTCGGCCCAGCTCAGGGTGTTCGACGCGAAGGCCGAGGGGCGCAGGATCGTCCACTCCAACTCGCTTTCCCGTACGGCCTGTTCGCCCGGGAGGTGCCAGGAGCCGACCCTGCCGACGGCGGGGTCACCGGTGCCGATCGCCGACAGCTTCACGACGCGGCGCACGCCCGCCGCGCGGGCCTGCTCGACCAGGGCACGGTCGCGGTCCCCGTCGTCGGGGCCCAGGACGCCGACGAGGAACACGGCCGAGGCGCCGGCCATGGCAGCGTCCACGGACGCGGGGTCGAGGTAGTCCCCTCGCACCACCTCGACCTCCACCTCCGCCCCGGCCCCTGCCCCGTCGGGCACGCGGGCCCGGGCCTTGGACGGGTCGCGGGTCAGGGCGCGGACCTTCTCCCCGCGCTGTGCGAGCTGTCGTACGACTTCGCTGCCGATGGTGCCCGTGGCACCGGTGATGAGGATCATGGGCATCAGCGTGTCGAGCGGCCGACCGGAAGCTCTAGGAAATTCCGGCACGGTTCGGCAGTCCGTGTGGCTGTCCGGCGCGTCTACGGTGGACGGGTGACCAACGACGTTGCCGAACGCACGCTTCCCGCCCCCGACGCGTTGCGGCCGTGGATCGACGGCATCGAGATCGGGGTAGCTGTCGACGACGACGGCAACGGCAACAGTGCGTCGCGCGAGCCGTTCACCCGTGTCCCGGACGCCGCTACGAAGGTGGTCGTGCGGGTCGACGAGAACGGTCACCGGGACACGCTCGTCGTCGGGCCGAGCGCCCGGGCCACCTATCACACGAGCAAACGGCTCGCGTCGTGTGCGCAGGTGCGGCTCGGGCCGGGTACGGCGCGGCCGTTGCTCGGTGTGGCGGCGGTCGAGCTCGTGGGGCGGGTGGTGCGGCTCGGGGATCTTCCCGGTCCGTCCGCGCGTCAACTCGCGGATGAGTTGCGGTGGTTGGAGGGCGAGGATGCGGTGGGGCGGTTGATGGAGGTGCTGCCGGAGAGACTTGCGGGCGACGACGGGGCGGGGCGGGCTCGGCGGGAGGTTCTGCGGGCTGCCGTCGAGGCGCTGTCGACGGATTCGGGGCATGTTCCCTCGCAGGTACGGGAGTTGGCTCGTCGGTTGGCCGTGAGTGAGCGGCAGTTGCGGAATCTGTTTGCCGAGGGGGTGGGGGTTTCGCCCAAGCACTTTGCGCGGATCGGGCGGGTTCGGCATGTGCTGGCGCATGCGGGTTCGACGGGGTGGGCCGAGCTTGCCGTCTCCACCGGCTACTACGACCAGTCCCATATGACGGCCGACTTCCGCACGTTGATGGGCGTTCCGCCCCGCTCCTTCTTCACCGGCCACCTCCCGCTGGCCCAGCCTTGCCAGTCCCTGAGCCGGGTGTGACCCGGGGGTTTCTTCGCCCCCGCCGCCCCTACCCATTCCCGTCCCTTACTCAGGGGCTCCGCCCCCGAACCCCCAAAAGACTGCGCAGTTCCCCGCGCCCCCAAAAGGGGCGCGGGGAACTGCGCGACCAGCCACAGCGCACCCGCACCCGAAATCGCACCCCACGGGGTCTGGGGCAGAGCCCCAGTAAGTGACGGGAATGGGTAGGGGCGGCGGGGGCGAAGAAACCCATCGGCCCATTCACCGCGGGTTCTCCCCCATGTGGCCCAGCCGCCGTGCCCAGGTCCCCCACCGGGGGTATCCCTCCCACGGCGCCCCACCCCGCCTTGCGAACCCGGAGACCCCCATGCCGCTGCCCCGCCGCGCGTTCCTCACCGCCGTCGCCGGCGCAGCCGGTACCGTCGCTTGTTCTCACGCACCCGCGCACTCGGACGGCACCCCGGCCAAGGAGGCACCCGTGACGGAGGCGGCAGCAGCGGCGGCAACGAGGGCGGCCCGGCGGCTCCTCCCCCACCACTGGCGGCAGCTGAGATTCGAGACGACGGCCACCGGAACCAGCACCGGCACCGGGACAGACACGTTCAGCGTCTCCGGCAGCACCGGCCGCATCACCATCACCGGCGACACCGCAGGCACCCAACTAACGGGCCTCCGCTGGTACTTGAAGCACATCGCCCACGCCAACATCAGCTGGGCGGGCGAGCAGCTCGATCTCCCGACGGACCTGCCCGGCCTCGCCGACCCGGTCACCCGGACGGCCAACGTCCCGCACCGATTCGCCCTCAACGACACGAACGACGGCTACACGGGCGCGTACAACGACTGGACGTACTGGGAGCGCGAGCTCGATGTACTGGCGCTCCACGGCTACAACGAGGTGCTGGTGTACGCGGGTGCGGACGCGCTGTACCACCGGGTGTTCCGCGGGTTCGGGTACACGGACGAGGAGCTGCGGCAGTGGATCGCGGGGCCCGCCCATCAGCCGTGGTGGCTGATGCAGAATCTCGCCGCCTTCCCGGATCCCGTGTCGCGGCAGCTCCTGGACGCCCGCGCCGCGCTCGGGCGCCGAATCACCGACCGGGTACGGGAGTTGGGCATGACGCCCGTGTTCCCTGGCTACTTCGGCACGGTCCCGCCGGGCTTCGCCGAACGGAACAAAGGGGCGCGCGCCGTCCCGCAGGGCACTTGGATGGGGCTCCGGCGTCCCGACTGGCTGGACCCTCGCACCGAACACTTCGCGCGCGTCGCGGCGGCTTTCTACCGGGCCCAGGACGAGCTGTTCGGCGGCCCTTCGACGCTCTACAAGATGGACTTGCTGCACGAGGGCGGCGACCCGGGTGACGTTCCGGTGGCCGACGCGGCGAAGGGCGTCGAGAAGGCGCTGCTCACCGCGCACCCGGACGCGATCTGGGTCATCCTCGGCTGGCAGCGCAACCCGCCGCGGGCCATCGTCGACGCTGTCGACAAGCCCCACATGCTCGTCATCGACGGCCTCTCCGACCGCTTCCCGAAGGTGAAGGACCGCGAGGCCGACTGGGGCGACACCCCGTACGCCTTCGGCTCGATCTGGAACTTCGGCGGCCACACGACCCTGGGCGCCAACACCCCCGACTGGGCAGCGCTGTTCAACAAGTGGCGCACCAAGCAGGGCAGCACCCTGCGCGGAGTCGCCCTGCTGCCCGAGGCGGCCGACAACAACCCCGCCGCCTTCGACCTCTTCTCCGAACTCGCCTGGGAGGATGGCGAGTTGGACCTCGACGTCTGGTTCAGGGACTGGGCCCTCTCCCGCTACGGCGCCCGCGATCCGCACGCCGAGGCCGCCTGGGACATCCTGCGCCGCACCGCGTACGGCACGACACGCGCCGACTCGTGGAGCGAGGGCGCCGACGGACTGTTCGGCGCCCGCCCCTCCCTCGCGGCGAAGTCGGCCGCCAAGTGGTCGCCCAAGCAACTCCGGTACAGCGCCGAGGAGTTCGAGCCCGCGCTCGGCGAACTGCTCCGGGTGCGCGCGAACCTCCGGAACTCCTCCGCGTACCGCCGCGACCTCCTCGACGTGGCCCGCCAGGCCGTCTCCAACCGCAGCCGCGTCCTCCTCCCCCGCATCAGGAAGGCGTACGAGGCCGAGGACGCGCCCTGCTTCGACCGGATGACCGGGGACTGGCTCGCCCTGATGGACGTACTGGAGACCCTGCTGGCCACCGACTCCCTTCATCTGCTGGGGCGTTGGGTCGCCGACGCGCGGGCCTGGGGCGCGGACGCGGCGGAGCGGGACCGACTGGCGTACGACAATCTGTCGCTGCTGACGGTGTGGGGCACCCGGCAGGGTGCGGACGCCGGACTGCGCGACTACGCCAACCGTGAGTGGGTGGGTCTGGTAGGCGGGCTCTACCGGCTGCGCTGGTCGACATACTTCGCCGAGCTGCGGGCCGCGCTGGCCGAGGACCGTGCACCGGAGGGCGTCGACTGGTTCGCCCTGGAGGAGCGCTGGACACGCCGGCCGGGGCACCTCGCAACCCGGCCCACCGGTGACACGTACGAAGCCGCCGTCCGCGTACAAGAAGTGCTGGTCACGACCCGCTAGCCGGTCCCGCGCCGCCGCCCGGCCCCGCAGTACGGCCTCGATTCCTCCGCAACACACACCTCCTTGACGGGTATACGTCCCCGAATCTCTGGTAGGAAACTTCCCTAACAGTACGGACGAACGACTCCCACCCCCACTGGAGGTCCCGTGCACACCCCCCACATACGCTCCTCGCGTCGAACGATCCTCGCGCTGATCGGAGCATCCCTGGTGGCAGGTCCCGTCATCGCCACCAAGTCCGCGAGCGCCGCGCCGACCGGCCTCGACGACCCGGCGAAGAAGGAGATCGCCATGCAACTGGTCTCCAGCGCGGAGAACTCCTCGCTGGACTGGAAGGCGCAGTACCAGTACATCGAGGACATCGGCGACGGCCGCGGCTACACGGCCGGGATCATCGGCTTCTGCTCCGGTACGGGCGACATGCTCGACCTCGTCGAGCTGTACGCGCAGCGCAGGCCGGGCAACGTACTGGCCGGATATCTGCCGGCCCTGCGTCGCGTCGACGGCACCGACTCCCACGAGGGCCTCGACCCCGGATACCCGGACGCCTGGCGCCGGGCAGCCCAGGACGGGGCGTTCCGGCAGGCCCAGAACGACGAGCGTGACCGCGTCTACTTCAACCCCGCGGTCGGTCGGGGCAAGGCCGACGGCATCGGCACGCTCGGCCAGTTCGCGTACTACGACGCCATCGTGATGCACGGCGACGGCGGCGACAGCACGAGTTTCAGCAGCATCCGCAGGCGGGCGCTCGACCGGGCGAGGCCCCCGGCGCAGGGCGGCGACGAGGTGACGTACCTCAACGCCTTCCTCGACGCCCGGGTGTGGGCGATGAAGCAGGAGGAGGCCCACGAGGACACCAGCCGGGTGGACACCGCCCAGCGCGTCTTCCTCAGGAACCGGAACCTGAACCTCGATCCGCCCCTGGACTGGCAGGTCTACGGGGACAGCTACCACATCGGCTGAACACCTGACTCGGCACCTGACTGAACACCCAAGGGCGCGGCACGCGTGACGTGCCGCGCCCTGCCCGTCCGTACGGAGGTCCCGCAGGGGGAGGTCCCGTCCGGATGGGTCAGTGGACCGAGGCCGGCTGCGGATCCATCGGTGCCGTCACCTCGTCGTCGGCCGCGCGTCCCCCGCCGAGGTGGTTGAAGACGAGGTTCAGGGCGACCGCCGCCACGCACCCCGTCGAGATCCCCGAGTCCAGGATGATCTCTGCGGTCTCCGGGAACGCGTGGTAAAACTCCGGCGCCGTGATTGGGATGATGCCGACGGCCAGCGAGACCGCCACGATCAGGACGTTGTTGTCCTTCTCCAGACCCGCCTTGACGAGGGTCTGGATGCCGCTCGCGGCGACCGAGCCGAACAGCACCACGCCCGCGCCGCCGAGCACGGGACGCGGTACGACGGCGATGAGCGAGGCGGCCATCGGGCACAGACCCATCAGGACGAGGAAACCGCCGCCCGTGGCGACGACGTACCGGCTGCGGATCCTCGTCATGGCGACCAGGCCGATGTTCTGGGCGAAGGCGCTGCACATGAAACCGTTGAACAGCGGGCTGAGGGCGGAGCCGAGGGTGTCGGCGCGCAGGCCCGCCGCGATGGTCCTCTCGTCGGCGGGGCGCTCGACGATCTCGCCCAACGCCAGCATGTCCGCGGTCGATTCGGTCATCGAGACCACCATCACCACGCACATCGAGAGGATCGCGGCGAGCTGGAACTGCGGGGCTCCGAAGTGGAACGGCGTCGGGAAGCCGACGACGGCCGCGTCGGCCACCGGACCGAAGTCGGTGGCGCCGAAGGGGATGGCGACGAGCGTGCCGACGACCAGGCCGAGCAGCACGGCGATCTGTTTGACGAAGCCGCGGGTGAAGCGGCGCAGGAGCAGGACGACGACGAGGGTCGCGCCCGCCAGGCCCAGGTTGGTGGTCGAACCGTAGTCGTCCGCCGCGGGGTTGGGGCCCTGCGCCCAGCCGAAGGCGACCGGCATCAGGGATATGCCGATGAGCGTGATGACCGTGCCGGTGACGACGGGCGGGAAGAAGCGGACCGCCTTGCTGAAGAACGGGGCGGCGAAGAAGCCGAGTACGCCGGCGACGATGACCGCGCCGAAGATGACCGGCAACGCGTCGCTCTTGTCGTCGGTGGAGTTGACGACGGCGATCATCGGGGCGACCCCGGCGAAGGTCACGCCGTTGACGAAGGGCAGCCGGGCGCCGATCTTCCAGATCCCGAGGGTCTGGAGGAAGGTGGCGAGGCCCGCGGTGAACAGGCAGGCGCCGGTGAGGAAGGTCAGTTCGGTCGGGGTCAGGCCCACGGCCGCGCCGACGATCAGGGGCGGGGCGACGACTCCCGCGTACATGGCGGCCACGTGCTGCAGCCCGCTGGTCGCCATCTTCAGGGCGGGGAGTCTCTCGTCAACTGGGTGTTTGTGCGGGCGGGTCGGGTCTGCGTCCGTACTGCTGGACGTGGGCTGGGCGGCCACGGCGGCTCCTCCGGTCGGTTGCACGTCGGCGTTGACGTGGGTTTCAGGGAGGTGAGGCGCGGTCGTGCGGGACCGGGACGATGCCCGTCACGGAGGCGTGGCGGGTAGACCGTTCCGGGGCGCGCGCACGTCCATGCGCGTGCCCCGGAGACGGTCGCCGTGGGCCCCGCTCGGGTCCACGGCCACCGGCCGAGGGCCGTCCCCCTCAGCCGGAGATCTTGAGGTGTCGGATGTCAGGCCTGCGCGGCGATCCGCGCGAGGCGCTGGGCCTCGTCCCGCGTGGAGCGGGCGATGGCGTCCTCGTCGACGTGCAGCAGTCGGCCGTTCTCGACGATCTGCTCGCCGTTGACGAAGGAGGCGGTGACCGGCGCCGCGGCGCCGAAGACGAGGGCGGTGACCGGGTCGGCGATCGACGCGTGGGCCAGCGTGTCCAGGTTCCACAGCACGAGGTCGGCGAGCTTGCCGGCCTCGAGGGAGCCGATCTCCCCTGCCCTGCCCAGGACTTGGGCTCCGCCGTACGTGCCGAGCCGCAGCGCCTGCCGTGCGTTCAGCGCGGCCTCGCGATGGGCGCCGAGGCGGTTGATGAGCAGGGCGTTGCGCAGTTCGGTGTGGAGTTCACCCGACTCGTTCGACGCGGTGCCGTCGACACCGAGTCCGACCGGGACGCCGGCCGCCAGCATGTCGGGGACGCGTGCGATCCCGGCCGCCAGACGGGCGTTGGACGAGGGGCAGTGGGCCACCCCGGTCCTCGTACGGGCGAAGGCGGCGATGTCGGAGTCGTTCATGTGGACGCAGTGCGCCATCCACACGTCCTCGCCGAGCCAGCCGGTCGACTCGAAGTAGTCGGTCGGGCCCATCCCGAACAGCTCCTTGCAGAACTGCTCCTCCTCGACCGTCTCCGAGCCGTGGGTGTGCAGCCGGACGCCCTTGCGGCGCGCCAACTCGGCGCCCTGCTTGAGGAGTTCGGTCGACACGGAGAAGGGCGAACAGGGGGCCACGGCCACCTGTGTCATCGCGCCGAAGGACGCGTCGTGGTGTTCGTCGACCGTCGCCTCGGTGGCGGCGAGAGCCCCTTCGAGGGTCTCGACCGCGAAGTCCGGGGGCAGGCCGCCGTCCTTCTCGCTGCGGTCCATCGAACCGCGGGCGAGGGTGAAGCGGACGCCCATCTCGCGCGCGGCCCGGATGATCGAGCCGGACAGGTCGCCGGAGCCCCGCGGGAAGACGTAGTGGTGGTCCATGGCGGTGGTGACTCCGCCGCGGGCCATCATGCCGAGCGAGCCCTGGGCGGCCGCGTACGTCATGCGCTCGTCGATGCGCGCCCAGGTCGGGTACAGGGCGACGAGCCAGTTGAAGAGGTTGTGGTCCGTGGCGAGGCCGCGGGTGATCCACTGGTAGAAGTGGTGGTGGGTGTTGACCAGGCCCGGGGTCACGAGGTGGCCGGTCGCGTCGATACGGCGTACGACGTTCTCCAGGCCCTCGGGGGCGCTGCCCGTGCCGAGCGACTCGATGCGGTTGCCCGCCAGGACCAGGTGACCGGACGCGTACTCGGTGTCGTCGGCGTCCACGGTCGCGATCGCACAGTTCTCGATGACGATGCGCTGAGCTGCTGCCATGGTTCGTCCTGTTCGCTGTGTGGAATGGGCACGGCAGGACCCTGGGATTTGAGTACCGTGGCCCGCGAGGTGCGGACCACGGGTGCCGCAAAGGGAGTTGCTCAGAGGTTGGTGAGGTCCACCGGGATCTTCGGCCCGCAGCCGTCCCGCAGGATCGTGGCCTCGATCAGGCCGTACGGCCGGTCGGCGGCGAAGTACACCTCGTTGTCGTTCTTGAGGCCGAAGGGCTCCAGGTCGACGAGGAAGTGGTGCTTGTTCGGCAGGGAGAAACGGACCTCGTCGATCTCGCCGCGGTTCTCGATGATCCGCGAACCCATCTGGTACAGGGTCTGCTGGAGCGACAGCGAGTACGTCTCGGCGAAGGCCTGGAGCATGTGCTTCTTCACCTGCTCGTAGGACTTCTCCCAGTTGGGCGCCTTCTGCTCGTCGTCGGTCCAGTTGAAGCGCCAGCGCGCGGAGACCTGGGTGGCGAGGATGCGGTCGTACGCCTCGGGGAGTGTCGTGTACTTGTCCTTGACGTAGCCCCAGAACTCGGAGTTGGTCGAGTTCATCACGACCAGGTCCTTGAGGCCGGAGACGACCTCCCAGGACTCACCGTCGTACGTGATCTGCGTGACGCGGGTCTCCTGGCCCTGGCGGACGAAGGAGTGCTTGACCTCGTCGGCGCCGATGAACTGGGAGTTGGCGTCCGAGGTCGCGATCCGCTCCCAGGCGTACTCCTCGATACGGATCCGGGCCGTTTTGATCGGCTCCTGGCTCGTCACGAAGTGCCGGGCCAGGTGGATGCCGAACTGCTCGGCGGACTCGATGCCGTGCTCCTTGGCGAAGGCGTACACCGTGTTCTTGGTGGTGTCCGTCGGCAGCACGTTGGCGTTCGAGCCGGAGAGGTGGACCTCGTCCATGTCGCCGCTCAGCGCGACGGAGACGTTCAGGTCCTTGATGTGGTGGGTGGCGCCGTCCCGCGTGATCTTGACGACTCGGTTCTCGGCCTTGCCGTACTGGTTCTGTCCCAGGATGGTCGGCATAGCTAGCTCCCTCGGTAAACGGAGTAGCCGAACGGGTTGAGCAGCAGCGGTACGTGGAAGTGTTCGCCCGGCACGACGGCGAACGTGATCGCCACCTCCGGGAAGAACGCTCCTACGCTGCCGCTGTCCCGGTTCGCGGGGGCGTCCTGCTGCGCATCGGCTTGCTTCTTCTCGAAATACGCCTCGACCGCGAAGTCGAGCCGTACGTGTGTGGTGCCCTCCGGCAGCGCCGGCAGGTCCTTGCACCGGCCGTCCGCGTCGGTCGCGGAACCGCCGAGTGCCTGCCAGTCACCCCCTTGCCCGTAATGGGCGGACCGGCCGCTGCGGGCCGCGAGGCTGACGGCGACACCCTCGGCGGGGCGGCCGACGCTGGTGTCCAGGATGTGCGTGGACACGGAAGCGGTGGTCTCGGTGCTCATGCGGGTGCGTCCTCTTCGACGAGTCGGGCGAGCCGGATGCGGTTGATCTTTCCCAGTTCGACGCGCACGATCTCGCGCTCCCGCGCAGGTGCGTTGCCGATCCGCTCCCTGACCGCGTCGCGCATCTGCTCGCCGGTGCGGCCGGTCGCGCAGATCAGGAAGACATGGCCGAACTTCTCCTGGTAGGCCAGGTTCAGTTCGAGCATCTCCGCCTTCAGCTCATCGGAGGCGCCGGCCATGCCGCGCTGTTCACGCGAGGAGGTCGGGTCTCCGGGCTTCGGGCGTCCGATCGGCGGGTGACCCGCCATCGCCTCGTCGAGGTCCGCGTCGATCAGGCCGGCCGTGGCGGCGTCGCTCTCCGCGAAGAGTTCGTCGGTGGTGGTGTAGGGGCGGCGGGCGAGCAGCCGGTTCGCCCAGGCCGCCGAGGCGCAGACCTCGTGGAGGGCGGCGTAGGCGGCGTGCTCCTCCAGTGCGTTGAAACGGGCGAGGCCGCCGGATGTCGTACTCGAAGTCACGGGAAGCCTCCGTGGCCTTGTGCTGGACGGGCTGCGGATTAGCTAACGCCCTCGGAAACATCACGTCAACACTTTGTTGAAAAATCCGGGTAACAAATACCGGGAAGCGGAAACTGCCGCCCGCATGCCGGACGGCGGCGGCTCACGGGCGCCCGCGAGCCGCCCACCCGGAGCCGCGTCACGCCTGGCCAGAGGCCTGACTGCGACCTATCGTCGGCGGATGACGGGTCGGGCGCCGGTCGGCAGCGGGTCGAGCGCCGGTCGACGACGGGCCAGGCGTCCATCGTCGGCGGATCGGGCGCCGGTCGACGACGGGCCAGGCACCGGGTCAGGCGCTCGCCGGCGGCGACCAGGCACCCATACCCATCCTCTGCTCAGGCGTCCTTCTCGCGGTTCAGGTAGTTGTAGACGGTGAACCGGCTGACGCCGAGCGCGCCCGCGACGGTCTCCACGCCGTGCCGCACGGAGAAGGCGCCGCGCGCCTCGAGTATCCGTACGACCTCCTGCTTGGCCTTGCGGTCCAGCTCGGCCAGGGGCTTGCCGCGCTTGCGCTCCAGGGCGGCCAGGATGTGGTCCAGCGAGTCGGCGAGCTGCGGCAGCCGTACGGCGACGACGTCGGCACCCTCCCAGGAGAGCACGACGTCGTCGGGTCCGGCCTGGCCGGGCGGGAGCATCTCGCCGCCCATGGCGTCGACCAGTGGCTTCACGGCCGTGACGAAGGGGTCGTCCCCGATACCGGTCACTCGCCCCCCTCTCCGATCACGTTGACCTGGAGCGAGACGCGGGTGGCGCCGGCCTCGAGGGCCTGGCGCAGCAGCGCGTCGACCGCGGTGAGCACCGAGTCCGCGCCGCCCTCCGCGGTGTTGCCGAACGGGCCGACGTCCACGGCGTCCAGTTCGGCCGCCTCGATGACCTCGCGGGCGACCAGCGCGTGCCGCGGTGCCTCGTCGAGGTCGAAGGGCTCGGTCGTGAACTCCACTCTCAATCGCACTGTGCCCCCATGGCATCGGCTCCGACCTGCTCGTTCCCCCGGCCCACGTGACGCGGGGGCTGTCGGGCGCGCAAGCGACCCTAGCCGACACGCACGCCACCCGTGAGGAACACCCGATCGAACGGCGGCGGTGCCACTCGGGCGAATCCACCCGGAGCCTCCCGCACCCCGGCGGCTTTTCCGGGCAACCCCTCTTGACAAGGTTCCCCGACGCGGGCAGCCTTTCCATCAAGCAGAAACTAACTTCCGCAATACGGAACTACCCGACACGGAAGGGAGCGCCGACCCACATGCCCGGTTTCTCGATGGATGCAGCCGCTGAGCAGCGCTTCAACGTCAACCTGTCGATCCTCTTCACGGAGCTCCCGCTTCTGGAGCGCCCCGCGGCCGCCGCCGCGGCGGACTTCACCGCGGTCGAGCTGTGGTGGCCCTGGGTCGACTCCCCCACCCCCGAGCGCGCCGAGCTCGACGCCCTGAAGAAGGCGATCGAGGACGCGGGCGTACAGCTCACGGGGCTGAACTTCTACGCCGGGCAGCTGCCGGGCCCGGACCGGGGCGCGCTGTCGATCCCCGGCGAGGAGTCCGAGCGGTTCCGCGCGAACGTCGATGTGGCCGCGGACTTCGCGCAGTCACTGGGCTGCGGGGCGCTCAACGCGCTGTACGGCAACCGCGTCGAGGGCGTGGACCCGGCCGTGCAGGACGAACTCGCCCTGGAGAACCTGGTACTGGCGGCCCGCGCGGCCGACCGTATCGGCGCGGCCCTGCTGATCGAGACCCTCAACAAGCCGGAGTCGCCGCTCTATCCGCTGGTGACCGCCCCGGCCGGGATCGCGGTCGTCGACAAGGTCAACGAGGCGACCGGGCTCGGCAACGCCAAGTTCCTGATGGACCTCTACCACCTGTCCATGAACGGCGAGAACCTGCCGTCGGTGATCGACAGGTACGCGGCGAAGACCGGCCACGTCCAGATCGCCGACAACCCGGGCCGCGGCGCCCCCGGCACCGGCTCACTCCCCCTGGAGGAGCTGCTCGGCCGGCTCCGCAAGCAGGGTTACGAGGGCTGGGTCGGCCTGGAGTACAAGCCGGGCGACCGCCCCAGTGCCGAGGCCTTCGAGTGGCTGCCCGCCGAGGCCCGCGCGGCGCGCTGAGCGCCAACTCATCGACGTACGAAAGTTTCCAGAGAGGCACCCTCATGAGCAGCACACTCCCCAAGGTCGCCTGGGTCGGTCTCGGCATCATGGGCTCCCCCATGTCCGAGAACCTGATCAAGGCCGGTTACGACGTCACCGGGTTCACCCTGGAGCAGGACAAGCTGGACCGGCTGACCGCCGCCGGCGGCACCGCGGCCGGCTCGATCGCCGAGGCCGTTCGGGACGCCGACGTGGTGATCACGATGGTGCCCGCCTCCCCGCAGGTCGAGGCCATCGCGTACGGGCCCGACGGCATCCTGGAGAACGCGCGGTCCGGCGCGCTCCTGATCGACATGTCCTCCATCACCCCGCAGACCTCCGTGGACCTGGCGAAGGCCGCGAAGGACAAGGGCGTACGGGTCCTGGACGCGCCGGTGTCCGGTGGTGAGGCCGGGGCCGTCGAGGCCGTGCTGTCCATCATGGTCGGCGGCGAGCAGACCGACTTCGACCAGGCCGAGCCGGTCTTCGAGGCGCTGGGCAGGACGATCGTGCTGTGCGGTCCGCACGGCTCCGGTCAGACCGTGAAGGCCGCGAACCAGCTGATCGTCGCCGTGAACATCCAGGCGTGCGCCGAGGCCGTGGTCTTCCTGGAGAAGTCGGGCGTCGACCTGAAGGCGGCCCTCGACGTCCTGAACGGCGGCCTCGCGGGCTCGACCGTCCTGACGCGCAAGAAGGACAACTTCCTGAACCGCGACTTCAAGCCGGGCTTCCGTATCGACCTGCACCACAAGGACATGGGCATCGTCACGGACGCCGCCCGCAACGTCGGTGCCGCGCTGCCCGTCGGTGCCGTGGTCGCCCAGCTCGTCGCCTCGCTGCGGACCCAGGGCGACGGCGGACTGGACCACTCCGCGCTGCTGCGCGCGGTCGAGCGCCTCTCCGGCGCACAGATCTGACGGTCCTCCGGCCCCACAAAGACCTCCGGGCGGCACCACCGCTGACACCTGTCCTGTCGCGCCCAAGCGGTGGCGCCGCCCGGAACCCATCACCCATCCCCCTACCGGCTAACTTCAACAAACTGTTGACGTCCGGATCGCCCCAAACCTAGGCTCCGCAAAGCGGAAAACAACTTCCGAAGAATTCCGCTGCCCCTCGTACGGAAGGTCACGATGTCGAAGCGCGTGCTCACGACAGAGTCCGGCGCCCCGGTCGCCGACAACCAGAACTCCGCCTCCGCCGGCGCCGGCGGCCCGCTCCTCCTCCAGGACCAGCACCTCCTTGAGAAGCTCGCCCGGTTCAACCGCGAGCGCATTCCGGAGCGCGTGGTGCATGCCCGCGGCTCGGGCGCGTACGGCCACTTCGAGGTGACCGACGACGTCACCGGCTTCACGCACGCGGACTTCCTGAGCACGGTCGGCAGGCGCACCGAGGTCTTCCTGCGCTTCTCGACGGTGGCGGACAACCTGGGCGGCGCGGACGCGGTGCGCGACCCGCGTGGCTTCGCGGTCAAGTTCTATACGGAGCAGGGGAATTACGACCTCGTCGGGAACAACACCCCGGTGTTCTTCATCAAGGACCCGATCAAGTTCCCGGACTTCATCCACTCCCAGAAGCGCGACCCGTTCACGGGCAGGCAGGAACCGGACAACGTCTGGGACTTCTGGGCGCACGCCCCCGAGGCCACGCACCAGATCACCTGGCTGATGGGCGACCGCGGCATCCCGGCCTCGTACCGCCACATGAACGGCTACGGCTCGCACACCTACCAGTGGACGAACGCCGAGGGCGAGGCCTTCTTCGTCAAGTACCACTTCAAGACGAACCAGGGCATCCGCAGTCTGTCCTCCGAGCAGGCCGCCGAGATCGCGGGCAAGGACCCCAACTCGCACCAGACGGACCTGCTCCAGGCCATCGAGCGCGGAGTGCGCCCGTCGTGGACGCTGTACGTCCAGGTCATGCCGGCGGCCGAGGCGGACGGTTACCGCTTCAACCCGTTCGACCTGACGAAGGTCTGGCCGCACGAGGACCATCCGCTCCAGCGGGTGGGCCGGCTGGTCCTCGACCGCAACCCGGACAACGTGTTCGCGGAGGTCGAGCAGGCCGCGTTCTCCCCGAACAACTTCGTTCCCGGCATCGGTCCTTCGCCGGACAGGATGCTCCAGGGCCGCCTGTTCGCCTACGCGGACGCGCACCGCTACCGGCTGGGCGTCAACCACACCCTGCTGGCGGTCAACGCCCCCAGGGCGACGGCGGCGAGCAACTACGGCCGGGACGGTCTGATGGCCGCCAACTCCCAGGGCCGCGCGGCGAAGAACTACGAGCCGAACTCGTACGGCGGCCCGGCGGAGACCGGCCGCCCCCTGTCGGCGCCGCTCACGGTGAACGGCCACACCGGCACGTACGAGACCTCGCTCCACACCAAGGACGACCACTTCTTCCAGGCGGGCGAGCTGTACCGCCTGATGTCGGAGGAGGAGAAGTCCCGGCTGGTCGCCAACATCGCCGGCGGCCTCTCCCAGGTCTCCCGCGACGACGTGATCGAGAAGAACCTCGCCCACTTCCACGCCGCCGACCCCGAGTACGGCAGGCGCGTGGAGGAGGCGGTCCACGCCCTGCGCGAGGACTGACCCTCTCAACTCCCAAGCTGCGCCCCGGGTCTGACGGGAGGTCGGACCCCAGGCGCGTCGCCCGCGAAGCCCGTGGACCCGGATGAGGGGTTGTCGACGGGCGGAGCGGGCCGGCCGAGGACCGCGGCGGTACGTGAGCCAGTGCGGTGGTGAAGGTCCCGGAGCCCCCTTCCCGACCAGAGGGAAGGACGGCCCCGGCCCGTCACGGCCGCCGCGGTCCCGGACGACACTTTGATCGACAACTTGATAGACACGGCGAAGAGCGCCGGGTACGGACGGTCCCGTACCCGGCGCTCTTCGCCGTCCGCGCAAATGCCCGGCCCCTTCGGGGTGCGGATTCCCCGGCCGCGCAGGAGCCTGGATGCATGGACCTTCCCAGCATCGTCGTGCACCCTCCGGCGCTGGACGGCTCGCGCCGGGTCACCGCGGGCAGCGAGACCCTCGGCATCGCCTACCACCTCGACGACGTCGTCGAGATCCTGCGCCTCGCGGACCTGGACGAGATCGAGGTGGAGGAGAGCGACATCATCGACTGGCAGGGCGGCGGCCCCGACGACTGGCCGGGCCTGTCGGAGCACCACGGGGCCGAGTGACGCCCGTACGTACGTCTGTGTGCGTACATCGGCTACGGAACCCTCAAATCAAGCTCTGAATATGCCTCCGGGGGCTTCAACTCACTGTGCTTCAGGGCACATTCTCAGCACGTGGGGCCCGCCGGCACGGGGGCGGCGGGCCCCACACGGAGAACAGCGGGCTTGGCCGGAGACGGAGGTGAGACGTATGAGCAGCTTGATGACAACGCGTGGGCGAGAGAAGTGCGCGTTGAAGCCGCTCCGGGGCGTCACCCGGTACGGCCGGTCCGGCACGGTACTTCGGACGTCGGGGGCGTCCGGAGACGGGGGGAAGCACGGGGGCGGCGGATTCCGTTCGGGTGGCGGCGGGGGCCGCTCGAACTGAACACGCCGAGAGGCCCCCGTCCTGGATCATCAGGACGGGGGCCTCGGTTTTCCTTTCCCCTTGAGCTGGCTCTCTCTCAGGGGCTAGACCTTCAAGGTCTTGATGGACGTGGGCGCGTGGCCCGGCTCGGTCGCGATCTCCTCGAACTCCACGACGTTGCTGATGTCGTTGGTCGTGGACATCGAGATGTTGGTGACACGCTCCAGGATCGCCTCGACGACAACAGGGACCCGGAACTCGACGGCAAGCTTCTTCGCCTGTTCGAGGGCGGCGCCCAGCTCGCTCGGGTCGGTGACGCGGATCGCCTTGCAGCCGAGGCCCTCGACGACCTTGACGTGGTCGACGCCGTAGACGCCCAGCTCGGGCGAGTTGAGGTTCTCGAACTCCAGGTTGACCTGGAAGTCGATGTCGAACGCCCGCTGCGCCTGACGGATCAGGCCCAGGTAGGAGTTGTTCACCAGCACATGGACGTACGGGATCCGGTGCTGGGCCCCGACCGCCAGCTCCTCGATCATGAACTGGAAGTCGTAGTCGCCGGAGAGCGCGACCACCTGCGCCTCCGGGTCGGCCTTGGCGACACCCAGCGCGGCCGGGACGGTCCAGCCGAGGGGGCCCGCCTGACCGCAGTTGATCCAGTGCCGCGGCCGGTAGACGTGCAGCATCTGGGCGCCGGCGATCTGCGAGAGGCCGATCGTGGTGACGTACCGGGTCTCGGGGCCGAAGGCCTTGTTCATCTCCTCGTAGACGCGCTGCGGCTTGATGGGGATGTCGTCGAAGTGCGTACGACGCTGGAGGGTCGCCTTCTTGTCCTGCGCGGCCTGGGCCCACGCGGAGCGGTCCGGCAGCCTGCCCGCGGCCTTCAACTCCCGCGCCACCTCGACGAACAGATCGAGGGCGGCCTTCGCGTCGGAGGCGATCCCGTAGTCCGGGGCGAAGATCTTGCCGATCTGGGTGGGCTCGATGTCGACGTGCACGAACTTCCGGCCCGCGGTGTAGACGTCCAGCTTGCCGGTGTGGCGGTTGGCCCAGCGGTTGCCGATGCCGAGGACGAAGTCGGACTCCAGGAAGGTCGCGTTGCCGTAGCGGTGCGAGGTCTGCAGGCCGACCATGCCGGCGTTCAGCTCGTGGTCGTCGGGCAGGATGCCCCAGCCCATGAGGGTGGGGACGACTGGCGTACCGGTCAACTCGGCGAACTCCACGAGGAGTTCGGAGGCGTCGGCGTTGATGATGCCGCCGCCGGCGACGATCAGCGGGCGCTCCGACTCGTTCAGGAGCGTGATCGCCTTCTCGACCTGAGCACGGGTCGCCGCCGGCTTGTAGACCGGCAGCGGCTCGTACGTCTCGGGGTCGAACTCGATCTCCGTCAGCTGGACGTCGATCGGGAGGTCGATGAGGACCGGGCCCGGGCGGGCCGAGCGCATCAGGTGGAAGGCCTGCTGGAAGACACCCGGGACCTGCGCGGCCTCCAGCACGGTGACCGCCATCTTGGCGACCGGCTTGGCGATCGAGGCGATGTCGACGGCCTGGAAGTCCTCCTTGTGGATCACGGCGGTCGGGGCCTGGCCCGTGATGCACAGGATCGGGATGGAGTCGCCGGTCGCGGAGTACAGACCGGTGATCATGTCGGTGCCCGCGGGCCCCGACGTACCGATGCAGACACCGATGTTGCCGGGTGCGGTGCGGGTGTAGCCCTCCGCCATGTGGGAGGCGCCCTCGACATGGCGGGCGAGGGTGTGACTGATTCCGCCGGAGGCCTCGAGCGCCGCGTAGAAGGGGTTGATCGCCGCGCCCGGGACACCGAACGCGCTGGTGACGCCCTCACGCTTGAGGATCTCAACTGCCGCGCGGGCAGCGGTCATACGTGCCATTGCGTACTCCTGCTTCGGCCGTCGGATTCGGGCTCCCGTCGCGCCCCGCGGAGAGCTTCAAATTCCGTATTACGGAAACTAACTTCTACTATCTGGAAGCAATGTATGTGGACGGCCAGAAGGCGTCAAGGGTCGGAGGGCGGCCGGCGGGCGGGGGAATCACGGGACGTCGGATCGTTTCGCTGCCGGAGGAAGGGGTTCCGGAGGACGATGGAGGCGCTGCCCCGATGCGGCGTTGTGGTGTCACGGTGTTCTGGAGAGGGTCATGTCCGAGAACGTGCCGGTGAGGTGTCCGGCCTGTCAGCGCGAGCATGTCTACGCGGCGCCGTCGTACCCGTGCGTGTGCGGCGCGCCTGTCACGCCCGTCCTCGACCGGAGCGCGCTCCCGGAGCCCGTCACGCACCACACCTGGGACGAGGGCTGGGTGACGATCCGCTGCGGGGCCTGCGGGCGGGCGGACCACTGGCCCCGGCCGGAGCTGGGGTGCCCCTGCGGGGTGCTGTTACGGATACCGGTGACGGAGCCGGGAGCCGGCGACGACGCGGGAGCCTCGGGCCCCGACGCAGCGCACTCCTTGGGCGCGGAGACCGGCGAGAGCCCCGAGGGCGGCCCCCATGAGGGCTCGCACGCGAGCTCATACGAAGGCTCGCACGAGGGCCCGTGCGGGAGCTCACGAGACCACTCCGGCCCCCCGCCCCGGAAGCCCCGGGCCAGCCGTCTCCCCGCCGCCGCCATCCCCCTCCCCCGTACCGCCCCGGCCCCCCGCCCCGCGTTCCAGCCGGTGGTCATCCGCACGGCCCGGGACGCGGTGACCGCCGCCGCGCTGTATCTGCGCTGGCTCGGGTACCGGGACATCCGGCGGGCCGACCAGCGGCCGCCCTCCGGGATAGGCCTGGCGGCCCGCGGGATTCTGGCCCAGGTCGACCCGACCGTACGACCGGCCTCCCTGCGGGACGTGGAGTGCCTGTGGCTGACGGCGATGACGGAGTCGGCGGGCTGCGTCTACTTCTCGCTGGCCGGCTACGAGGAGGACGCCCGCGTCTGCGCCGACTCCCTCGGCATCCCCCTGTTCGTACTGGATCTCACCGGCACCCCACAGCCGGTGAACAGCCTCGCCGACGACCTGATAGCCACGGGAGACTGAGTGGTCCAACTCCCGGAAACGACCACATACTTGACGTCATGCGCATCAGACCGGCGACTCCCGCCGACCTCCCGCTGCTTCAGGACATCGAGCGGGCCGCGGGCGAACCCTTCCGCACCCTGGGCATGACGGAGATCGCCGACGACGAGCCGCCCGCGCTGGAACTGCTGGAGCGCTTCCGGAAGGCGGGCCACGCGTGGATCGCCGAAGCCGAAGATGAGGAATCCGAGGGCGACGAGGCCGAGGGCGACGCCGGCCGCCCCGTCGCGTACCTGATCGGCGAGCCCGTGGACGACGCCTTCCACATCGAGCAGGTCTCCGTCCACCCGGACGCCGCGCACCGGGGCGTGGGCCGGACCCTGATCGCGTACGCCGCCGACCGCGCACGCGGCCAGGGCCTGACCGGTCTCACGCTGACCACCTTCACGGAGGTCCCCTGGAACGCGCCCTACTACGAGCGCATCGGCTTCCGCCCCCTGACCGACCCCGAACTCACCCCGGGCCTACGCAAGATCCGAGCCACAGAGTCCGCCCACGGCCTGGACCGCTGGCCCCGGGTGTGCATGTACAGGGCTATGGCCTGAGCGCCCCAAAGGGGCGCGGGGCTGTGACATTTGCGGCTCCGCCGCGTGGGCGCGACAAGCCCCCACCGGCCCGCAGCCATCAAGCACCCCCAGCACCCCCTTCCCGCAGCTCGACCTTCCGCACCTTCCCGGACACTGTCATCGGGAACGCCTCCATGACCCGCAACCGACTGGGCACCTTGTAGTGCGCCAACCGCCCCTCGCAGAACGCCCGCACCTCCTCCAGCGTCGGCGGATCACCGGCATCCCGCGGAATGACACAGGCGAGCACCTCCTCCCCGTACCGTTCGTGCGGAACACCCACCACCTGCACGTCGGCGATCTTCGGGTGCGCGTACAGGAACTCCTCGATCTCGCGCGGGTAGATGTTCTCGCCACCCCGGATGATCATGTCCTTGATCCGGCCGACGATCTGCACGTACCCGTCGTCGAGCATCACGGCCAGGTCCCCGGTGTGCATCCACCGCCCGGCGTCGACGGCCTCTGCGGTCTTCTCGGGCTCGTCCCAGTAGCCGAGCATCACGCTGTAGCCGCGGGTGCACAGCTCGCCCGCCGAGCCGCGCGGCAGGGTCGTGCCGGTGGCCGGGTCAACGACCTTGACCTCGATGTGCGGCAGGACGCGTCCGACCGTGCCGGTGCGGTGCTCCAGGTCGTCGTCGCGGCGGGTCTGGAGGGACACGGGCGAGGTCTCGGTCATGCCGTAGCAGATGGAGACCTCCGCCATGTGCATCTCGGAGACCACCCGTTTCATCACTTCGACCGGGCAGGGCGAGCCCGCCATGATGCCGGTCCGCAGGGAGGACAGGTCGTACATGGCGAAGTCCGCCAGGCCCAACTCCGCGATGAACATGGTCGGTACGCCGTAGAGGGACGTACAGCGCTCGTCCTGGACCGCGCTCAGGGTCGCCGTCGGGTCGAAGGACGGGGCCGGGATGACGATGCACGCGCCGTGCGAGGTCGCGGCGAGGTTGCCCATGACCATGCCGAAGCAGTGGTAGAAGGGCACCGGGACGCAGATCCGGTCCTGCTCGGTGTAGGCGATCAACTCCCCCACGAAATAACCGTTGTTGAGAATGTTGTGGTGGGAGAGGGTCGCGCCCTTGGGGAATCCCGTCGTGCCCGAGGTGTACTGGATGTTGATCGGGTCGTCGCAGGACAGCTCGCTCCGGCGTGTCCGGAACTCCTCGTCCTGGCCGGGCGTGCCCCGGGCGATCAACGCGTCCCAGCTCGGGTCGCCGATGTAGACGGTCTCCCTCAACTGCGGGCATTTTCCCCGCACTTGCTCGACCATGGCGCGGTAGTCGCTCGTCTTGTGGCTGAGCGAGGCGAACAGGACCGAGATGCCCGCCTGCTTGAGGACGTACTCGACCTCGTGGGTGCGGTAGGCCGGGTTGATGTTCACCATGACCGCGCCGATGCGGGCGGTGGCGTACTGAACGAGCACCCACTCCGGGCAGTTGACCGCCCAGATGCCCACCCGGTCACCCTTGGCGACCCCGCCGGCGAGCAGCGCGCGGGCCAACCCGTCGACGTCCGCGGCGAATTGGGCGTACGTCCAACGCCGCCCGGACAGTACGTCGACGAGCGCCTCGCGGTCCGGCCAGGCCGCGACGGCCCGGTCCAGGTTGGCGCCGATGGTGTCGCCGATCAGTGGTGTCCCGCTCGTCCCGTGCGCGTACGACAGTTCGCCCGTCTCACTCACGTCACCGATCTCGCCCACGTCACTCACCTCACTCACCGGAAGTCCTCCTCGCGGTACTCGGCGTCCGACCCCGCGGCTGTCGCCTCGCGCAGCTCGATCCGGCGGATCTTGCCGGACACCGTCTTGGGCAGGTCGCCGAACTCCAGGCGGCGGATGCGCTTGTACGGGGCGAGGGCCGTGCGCGAGTGCTCGAAGAGGACCTTCGCGGTGTCGGGTCCCGGTTCCCAGCCCTCCGCCAGTACGACGTACGCCTTCGGGACCGCGAGCCGCAGTTCGTCCGGGGCGGGCACGACGGCCGCCTCGGCGACGGCCTCGTGCTCCAGGAGCGCGCTCTCCAGCTCGAATGGGCTGATCTTGTAGTCGCTGGCCTTGAATACGTCGTCGCTCCGGCCCACGTACGTGATGTAGCCCTCGGCGTCGCGCGAGCCGATGTCGCCGGTGCGGTAGTAGCCGTCGGCCATCGCCTCGGCCGTGCGGTAGGGGTCGCCGTGGTAGCCGGTCATCAGACCCACGGGCCGGGCGGACAGGTCGAGGGCGATCTCGCCCTCCGTGGCGCCGGGCGCGCCCGTGACCGGGTCGAGGAGTTCGACCTTGAAGCCGGGGCTCGGCCGCCCCATGGAGCCCGTCTTGAGCGGCTGGCCGGGGCTGTTGGACACCTGCACGGCCGTCTCGGTCTGCCCGAAGCCGTCGCGGATCGTGACGCCCCAGGCGCGCCGCACCTGCTCGATGACCTCGGGATTCAGCGGCTCACCCGCGGCGACGGCCTCGCGCGGGGGCGTACGCAACTGGGTCAGGTCGGCCTGGATGAGCATGCGCCAGACGGTGGGCGGGGCGCAGAACGTGGTCACTCCCGCGCGGTCCATCTCGGCCATCAGGCGGGTCGCGTCGAAGCGCGTGTAGTTGTGGAGGAAGACGGTCGCCTCGGCGTTCCAGGGGGCGAAGAGGTTCGACCAGGCGTGCTTGGCCCAGCCGGGTGAGGAGATGTTCAGGTGCACGTCACCGGGCTTGAGGCCGATCCAGTACATGGTCGCCAGATGGCCGATCGGGTATGACGTGTGGGTGTGCTCGACGAGCTTGGGGCGGGCCGTGGTGCCCGAGGTGAAGTAGAGCATCAGCGGGTCGTCCGCCCGGGTCGGGCCGTCGGGCCTGAAGATGTCCGAGGCACGGTCGTACACGTCCTCGTACGACTGCCAGCCCGGGTGCTCGCCGCCGACCACGACGCGGGTGTAGCCGCCGGGCACCTCGTCGAACTTGCTCGTGTCCTCGGCGCGCACGATCACGTGCCGGACCCGGCCCCGTTCGACGCGGTCGCGCAGGTCGGCGGGGCCGAGCAGCGGGGTGGCCGGGATGACCACGGCGCGCAGTTTCATCGCGGCGAGCGCCGTCACCCACAGCTCGGCCTGGTTGCCGAGCATGACGAGGATGCGGTCCCCGGCGCGTACGCCCAGCTCGCGCAGCCGGCCCGCGACCTCGTCGGAGCGTACGGACAGCTCGCCGAAGGACAGCTTGGTCTCGCGGCCGTTCTCCTCGACGATGTGCAGCGCGGTCCTGGCGTTGCCGTGGGCGATGTGGTCGAACCAGTCGAGGGCCCAGTTGAAGTGCTCGGGGCGGGGCCAGACGAAGCCCTCGTAGGCCGTGGCGTAGTCCTCGCGGTGCTCCAGCAGGAAGTCACGCGCGCTGCGGAAGTGCTCCGTCGGCGTCGTCGGCGGCGTAGTCATCAGTCCTCCTCGGCCCCGGACCATTGCCGGGCGGCTCACTCACATCGTGTAATCCGTGATGCGGGTCTCACCACCCCCGAACGGGGGTGCGCTGCGGTGAAGGGACGAGCACGTGGCAACTGGCGCTGCCGAAGCGGTGGAGCTGCGCGGTGCGCTGATGCGGCTGCGCCGGACGACGGGGCTGCCCGTGGCCTTCGGCGGCCTGGTCGAGCCGGGCCGCCACCAGGTGCGGATCAGTGAGCTCAACGGTACGGCGACGGCGGCGCTCAGCGCGCTCGCGGTGTCGTCGGGCAACGGCCTCGGCGGCAAGGCGGTCGCCCTCGCCCGGCCGTGCGCCGTCATGGACTACTCGTCCTCGCGGCAGATCAGCCACGAGTACGACGCCGCGGTCGCCGCGGAGGGCCTGCGGGCCATCCTCGCGGTGCCGGTCGTCGTACGCCGCCGGGTACGCGGTGTCCTGTACGGCGCCCTGCGTACGGCCCAGCCCCTCGGCGACCGGACGCTGTCCGCGGCGGTGGAGGCGGCGCGCGACGTGGAGCAGTCCCTCGTCGTACGGGACGAGACGCAGGGCCTGCTGGCGGCGGCGCGCGAGCCGGAGGTGACGCCGGACGGCACCGAGGGCGCCGCGTGGGAGCGGGTCCGGGAGGCGCACGGGGCGCTGCGCGCGCTGGCCCCGCGCGTCGTGGACCCGGCGCTGCGGGCGGAGCTGCTGGCGGTCTGCGCCACCCTCACCGCCTCGCCCGGCCCGGTGCCGGCGGCCCGACGGGTCCGGCTCACCCCTCGTGAGCTGGACGTTCTTGCGTGTGTGTCGATCGGTACGACCAACGCGGCCGCCGGGGACCGGCTCGGGCTGCGTCCAGAGACGGTGAAGGCCTATCTGCGCTCGGCGATGCGCAAGCTGGGCGCGCACACCCGGCTGGAGGCGGCGGTGGCGGCGCGGCGGGCGGGGCTGCTGCCCTGAGATCCGCCCTTGCCTGCCGCCCCGAAGGTCCATACCTTCCCCCGGCGCTCTATACATGCACGGGCACGCTGAAATCCCGTATACCGGATCTCTGTTATTTCCCTCACGGCGCAACCCTCCGAAATTCAAGGGCTCTTTGCTTAATATTGAGCCGAACACGACTGAGGGGAGCGGTGCGCGTGCGACGGGATTTCGAGGAGCCTGTCAGACCCCGTTCCGAGCAGGTCGTCGGGCGGGACGAGGTACTCAGACGAGCACGCGAGCAGCTCTCCCGAGGCGGCAGCCTTCTCTTGCACGGTCCGCCCGGAATAGGAAAGTCGACCGTCCTGCGGGCAATGGCAGCGGAATATGCCGAATCAGCCCGAACTGTGTTGCGCTGTTCGGCGACAGAGTCCGAATCCCATCTCCCGTTCCTCGCTCTGGTCGATCTGCTCGGTCTGGTCGCCGACGAGGTCGCGGACGCGCTGCCCGCCCCGCAGCAGGCCGCGCTCGAAGCGGCGCTCACCGGCCGCGCCGAATCGTCCCTGCACCAGGACGGTCTCGCGCTGCGGCTCGCGGTGCTGTCGGTGCTGCGCGCGCTGGCGGCCAAGGGTCCCGTCCTCCTCGTCGCCGACGACCTGCAGTGGCTGGACGCGCCCAGCGCCGAGCTGCTCGGTTTCGCGGCCCGCCGCCTCGGTGGGATGCCGGTGCGGATGCTCGGCGCGGTGCGTACCGGCACGGAACCGAAGGAGCAAGAACACGACCCGTATCTACGCGCGTATCCGCCGGAGGCGCTGGCCCTGCGGCTGCCCCCGCTGTCCCGGCCGCAGGTGTCCGAGCTGCTGGTGACCCGCGGTTACACCGGTCTGCGCCGCTCGACGCTGCGGGACATCCACCACACCAGCGGCGGCAACCCGCTGTTCGCGCTGGAGCTCGCGCGCGCCCTGGCCGAGAGCCCGACGCCGCCCCGCCCCGGCGAGCCGCTGCCGGTGCCGACCTCACTGCGTGCCCTCGTCCTCAGCCGCCTGGAACTGCTGTCCACCGAGGCCCGGCAGACCCTGCTGGTCGCGAGCGCGGGAGCCCGCCCCACGCAGACCCTGCTGGGGTCCGCGGGCCGTACGAACGCGGAGGCGGAGATCGCGCTCGCGGCCTCGCTCGGTCTGGTGGCGGCCCCGGGTCCCGACGCCCAGGGCCCGGACGGACAGGAGGGCGCGGTCCGTTTCGCGCACCCGCTCGTCTCGGCCGCGCTGTACGCACAGGCGACACCCCAGGAGCGGCGGGCCGCCCACGCCGCGCTGTCCACGGTGGCCTCCGACCCGATCGAGCGGGCCCGCCATCTCGCGCTGGCCACCACCGGCACCGACGAGCGGGTCGCCGCGCGGCTCTCCGAGGCGGCGGCGCTGGCCCGGGACCGTGGCGCGCCCTCGGTCGCGGCCCAGCTCGGGCTGCTCGCCGCCCGCCACACCCCGCCGGACGGCGGGCCCGGCGCGGACGAACGGCGCTTGAAGTCCGCCGAGGACGCGCTGACCTCGGGCGAGATCGACCTCGCCCGCGAGGTGGCCCGCGACATCCTGGACCGGGCGACCGACGCGGCGGTCCGGGTACGGGCCTGGATGGTGGTGATCGACTCGGCGGGGCAGGCGATGGCCGACGTCGAGGCCGTGTTTCCGCAGGCCCTCGCGGACGCGGGCGAGGACCCGCAACTGCTCGCCCTCGTCCGCTACCAACTGGCGTGGCGGGCGCTGCTCGTGGAGGGCGAGATGGGCAAGGGCCGCGAGGAGGCCGCACACGCGGCCCGGCTCGCCGCCGTCGCCGGTGACCGGAGCACCGAACTGATGGCTCTGTCCTTCCAGGCCCAGATGGAGACCCTGATGGGTCACCCAGCGGCCCCGGCGACCCTGGAGAAGGCCCTCGCCGAGCCGCAGGACCTTCGGGTGGCGTGCGACCACAACGGCGCGGGTGCCACCCGGTTCCGCTGGCAGATCATGAGCGACCAGCTCACCGACGCCCGTACGACGATCACCCGGCTCCTCGGCGAGGTGCGGCGGCGCGGCATGGTCGAGAGCGAGGTGCACTTCCTGCGCGGACTCGCCGAGACCGAACTGCGCTCCGGACACTGCGCCCGCGCCCTGGACCTCGCCCACGAAAGCCTGCGGCTGGCCCGGGACACCGGGATCGGCGAGGCCGCGGGCAACATGTTCACCTCGCTCGCCGAGGCCGCGGGCGGAGACGTACACCGGGCACTCGTACTGGCCGGCGACGCGGTGCGCCGCGCCGAGGACGACGGCGACCTGATCTACCTCTCCCGTGCGCTGGGCGCGCTCGGGCATGCCCAGCTCGTCGCCGGTGACGCCGCCGGGACGGTCCAGTCCCTGCGCAGGGCACGGGAGTTGGAGCAGGGGCTCGGCATCTTCGACCCGGCGCGGGGCCGCTGGCACGGCGACCTCGCGGAAGCGCTCGTCCTGGTCGGCGAACCGGCGGAGGCGCAGGACGTCATCACCGCCACCCGTGAACACGCGGTACGGCTCCGGCGGGCGAGCGTCCTCGCCGTACTGGACCGGGCCGAGGCCCTGGTGAAGGCCGCCGCAGGTCAATACGAGGCGGCCGCACAGCAGTTGACCTCGGCACAGGACCGTCTGGCACAGCTCGGATACGGGCTGGAGGAGGCCCGCGCCGCCCTCGCGCTGGCCCGGCTGCGGGCGGAGCAGTCGGGGCGGGTGTCCTACGACGAGGCGACGCGGCTGTTCCGACGCTGCAAGGCGGTGCCCTGGCTACGGCAGTTGGAGACGGCCTCCGCGACCGCCCCCGCTCCCGCCGACCCCTCCGCGATGGCCCCCGAGTCCCTCCTGCCGCACCTCGACCGACTGGCCTCCACGGAACGCCAGGTCGCGGGGCTCGTCCTGGAGGGCGCCACGAATCGCGAGATCGCCGCCCGCCTGTTCATCAGCGTGAAGACGGTCGAGGCGACGCTCACCCGGGTGTACCGGAAGTTGGGTATCCGGTCGCGAGTCGACATCGTGCGGTTGGCTGCGGGGCAGCGACGGGGGGAGTGAACTCGCTGTTCTTGGACGGGGGTTGAGGCGGATGGCTTGAGGCGGGCGTGGGTGGCGGCCGGGTGTGGGCGGTTGCTGGGGGCGGGGGCGCCTGGGTGCGGGCGGTCGGTGGGGCGCGAAGCCCGCCGGGTGCGGGCGGTTCCTGAGACGCGGTGTCCGCCGGGCACGGACGACCTTTGGGGTGCGGTGCCCGCCGGGTGCGGGCAGTTCCTGAGACGCGGTGCCCGCCGGGCGCGGACGGCGTCTGGGGTGCGGTGCTCGCCGGGTGCGGGCAGTTCCTGGGACGCGGTGCCCGCCGGGCGCGGACGGCGTCTGGGGTGCGGTGCTCGCCGGGTGCGGGCGGTTCCTGAGACGCGGTGCCCGCCGGGCGCGGACGGCGTCTGGGACGCGGTGCCCGCCGGGCGCGGACGACCTTTGGGGCGCAGTGCCCGCCGGGTGCGGGCAGTTCCTGGGACGCCGTGTCCGCCGGGCGCGGACGGTCCCTAGGACCCCGTGCGCGCCGGATGCGGGGGTCGCTGGGGAGCGGTGCACGCTGGGTGACAGGCGCCCGCCCGCAGGTACTCGCTCGGGCCGCGGACCATCGCCGGGCGGCTGTAGCCGACAGGTACCCGCCGGTGGGCGGAAGCCGGGAGATGCCCGCCGGGGGGCGAAAGCCCGGTGATGCTCGCCGTGCGCCGTGCCTAGGGCGCCGGACGCCGAGCGCGCGGGCGGCGGGCGCCGAGCGCGCTGGCCGCGGGCGGCTGAGGTCTGGCGGCTGGCGGCTGGCGGCTGGCGGCTGGCGGTCATCGTCGCGCTTCGTCGGGACACCCGCAGCCCGCCAACTGCCCCCGGCCCGCCGCCCGGAGGGGCAGGTAGGGGCAGATAGGGGCACGACCGAGGGTTTTCCCTCGTCAACTCCCGCAGGGAGTTCCCTCATTGGGGAGAGAGCCGGTCCCCTTCTAGCGTGGGACCCGCCCCGCAGGCTGTCGCTCCACCCCCACAGTGCACCCCCCACCGGCACTCCTGAGGAGAACCATGTTCGGGCTCACCCTTGCCAAGAAGGCCGCCGCCGTCACCGCCGCGGTCGCCGCCGCCGCGACGACCTGCCTGCTCGGCGCGACCACCGCGAGCGCCGCTCCCCAGCCCATCGTCGGCGGCTCGACGACCACGGCGGCCGCGTACCCGTACGTCATGCAGATCACGGACTCCTCGCAGAACCAGTTCTGCGGCGGCACCCTGGTGTCGGCGACCAAGGTCGTCACCGCCGCCCACTGCATGGTCGACGAGACCACGAGCAGCGTCAGAGTCGTCGGCGGCCGCACCTACCGCAACGGCACCAACGGCACGGTCAGCCGGGTCAGCAAGATATGGATCAACCCGAGCTACGTGGACGCCGAGCAGGGTGGCGACGTCGCCGTCCTGACCCTGTCGACCTCCATGCCGTACACCCCCATCAGCTACGTCTCCTCCTCCGAGACCAGCGTGTACACGGCCGGCACCACCGCCCGCATCCTCGGCTGGGGCACCACCAGCTCGGGCGGCTCCTCCTCCAACCAGCTGCGCACCGCGACGGTCCCGACCGTCTCGAACGCCACCTGCTCCTCGGCGTACGGCTCGTCGTACATCTCCTCCGACATGGTCTGCGCCGGCTACACCTCCGGCGGCGTGGACACCTGCCAGGGCGACAGCGGCGGCCCGCTGATCATCGGCGGCAAGCTCGCGGGCATCACCTCGTGGGGCTACGGCTGCGCGGACGCCGAGTACCCCGGCGTCTACACCCGCCTGACCACCTTCTCCAACCTGGTGACGACGCAGGTCAACTCCTAGCACTCACGTAGTGCCGTCCCGATGACTTCCTGAGCACGCCTCAGGTTGAGCCAGGGGGCGTTGCGGGCCTCCACGAGCGGCCCGCAACGCCCCCTATCCATGTGCCGGGTCCGGTCGGGGGCGCGTTGTCGGTGGCGCCTGTTTCAATGGATTCCGGTGCGGGTGATGAGTGGCGGGTGAGAGGGGACGGGCATGGTGTCGACGGATCGGTTCCTGGCCTTCGCGGCGATGTCGCTGCTGGTGGTCATGATCCCGGGGCCGAGCGTGCTGTTCGTGATCGGCAGGGCTCTCGCCCACGGCCGGCGCACGGCGGTGGCGACGGCGCTGGGGAACGTCTTCGGTTCGTATCTGCTGGTCGTGGCGGTCGCCGTGGGCGTCGGCTCGATAGTGGAGCGATCCGTGACCGTCTACATGGCGGTGAAGCTGGCGGGGGCCGCCTATCTGGTCTTCCTCGGCGTCCAGGCGTTCCGGCACCGCAAGGAGATGAGGGCCTCGGACATCACAGAGCGGGCCGACGCGCCCGCCCGCGGCGATCTGCGGACGGTCCTGGACGGCGTACTCGTCGGCGTCACCAACCCGAAGGGCATCGTCTTCTTCGCGGCGGTGCTGCCCCAGTTCGTCGACCACTCGGCCGGTCAAGTGCCCCTGCAGATGCTGGTGTTGGGCCTGATCCCGATAACTATCGGCCTGGTCACGGACACCTTGTGGGGTCTGACCGCGGCCACGGCCCGCAACTGGTTCGCCCGCTCGGACCGCCGGCTGTCGATGATCGGCGGCGCGGGCGGCCTCACGATGGTCGGCCTCGGACTGACGGTCGCGACAACGGGCCGCACGGACTGATCACCGGGCGCTCCCTCCCCGCACGCGTCCCCGGATCGGTCGCGTCCGATCCCGTCTTCGCACTGGCCGCGTCCCGTCTCCGCGGTCAGCCCCGTACGACGGTCCCGAACCGGATGTCGTACGAGGACGCCGTGCTCAGCACCGACAGCATCCGCGTCGCTTCCTCGACCACTTCCTCCCGCTGTCTCTTGCTGAGCGTGCCGAAGGGCTCGATGGTGATCACGGCCTCGTCGGGGGACTCCTCCAGCCGCCAGATACCTTCCAGGAATCCGTCGACGAGAAGCGTGCAGTAGGCCTGGTTGCCCTGCCAGTGACGGCCCTTGTAGTCGGCGGACACCACCCGGGAACGGTCGGCGTGCGAGAGGAGCAGGTTGTCGAACTCGGGCAGCAGCCGCGGCGGGGCCGGGGTGTCCGCGTCCGGGCGGGGCGCGTCCGGCAGGTCGAAGAGCTCGACGCCGTGCTCGTCGCGGAAGGTGACCAGTTGGGGCCGCAGCCGTTCGAAGACCTCGCGCAGCCTGGTGAGACCGGCCCAGGTCTGCATGTCCTTGACGGAGGCGGGGCCGAAGGCGGCGAGGTAGCGCAGGACGGTGGCGTCGGGGGCGGGCGCGGGTTCCGCGGGCCGGCCGAGCCAGTGCTCGGCGGTGGTGAGCGCGACCTGTCCGCTGCGGCCCCACAGGCCGCGCGGGGTGACCTGGACGAGGGGCAGCCGGCACCGGGCCGCGATGGCGAGGGCCGGCGGGTCGGCGTCCGGCCATTCGACGAGCAGTGCCTCGCGCAGCTGCTTGAGGGTGCGCGGCTCGGCCTCGACGAGTTCCCGGCTGATCGCGGTGAGCCGGTCGAGGTCCACGCCGGCGAGCCCGTGACGGAAGCCGTACAGCTCCCGCTCGCGTGCGGCCTGCACGAGCGGCCGCAAGGTGAGGCAGTCGTCGGCGGTGTGGGTGTGGATGGTGGAGCGCATGGTCACGATGCGCACGACCTCGCGCTTCTCCATGGCTGCCGAGAGTTCCTCGGGCGCGAACCCCTCCAGACGGGCGGCGAGGGCGTAGTACGGGGGCTTCACGTTCTGCGCCTGGAGGCCGACGAGGTGTTCGACGGCGTCCGTCGCGGCCATGGTGGCCCGGCGCAGGAGCAGCTGCCGGTCGAGGGTCGCGCGGTTCAGCTCACGGGCGCTCAGCACGGGGGCGGTCGAGGTCGTCTTCGTCATGCTCCGCACGGTAGTGGGACTTGCGGACAAGTTCGGTCCTCAACCCTTGCCGATCCTCTACCCCGCACACCCGCTCACGCCATTTGACCCGTATATCCTGCTCGGTGATCGCCAAGACGGACGTTCGACCCGTTCGACGGATGCGACCCATCGGCATCAACAGGGAGGCTGCCGCGATGTCAGACCGCCGAGCCCGCCGCCCCGTGCCGCCTTCGGGAGGCGGCCGGAAGCCGGTGTGGCGGCGCGCCGTACCTGAGGCGACGCCACCGCCCGCGGATCCCCCGGCGCCGCGTCGGGCCCCGGCCGAGCCGGCTCCCGCGGAGGTCGGCAGCGTCGTACAGGCGGCGCTCTACCGCGACGGGACGCGTGTCGCGAACCCCGCCACCCTCGCGGACACGTTCCGTGAGCTGCGCGAGCAGCCCGACGGCATGGCGTGGATCGGCCTGGCCCGTCCGACGGAGGAGGAAATCCTCTCCCTGGCCGCCGAGTTCGACCTCCACCCGCTCGCGGTCGAGGACGCGATGGAGGCCCATCAGCGGCCGAAGCTGGAGCGTTACGGCGAGACGCTCTTCGTCGTGCTGCGCGCCGCCCGGTATCTCGACGCGTCGGAGGAGGTCGACTTCGGCGAACTGCACGTGTTCATCGGCCCCGACTTCCTGATCACGGTCCGGCACGGCGCCGCCCCCGACCTCTCGGCCGTGCGCCGTCGCATGGAGGAGACGCCTGAACTGCTGAAACTCGGCCCCGAGGCCGTCCTGTACGCGATCCTCGACGCCGTCGTGGACGGTTACGCCCCGGTCGTCTCCGGTGTCCAGAACGACATCGACGAGATCGAGACCGAGGTCTTCGGCGGCGACCCCTGGGTCTCGCGCCGTATCTACGAACTCTCCCGCGAGATGGTCGAGTTCCAGCGCGCCACCCGCCCCCTGGTCGGCATGCTGCACGGCCTGATGGCCGGCTTCGCCAAGTACGGCACCGACGAGGAACTCCAGCGCTACCTCCGCGACGTCGCCGACCACGTCACCCACACCAGCGAACGCGTGGACGGCTTCCGCCAGGCCCTCACGGACATCCTCACGGTGAACGCGACCCTGGTCACCCAGCAGCAGAACGCGGAGATGCGGGCCCTGGCCGAGGCGGGCTTCGAACAGAACGAGGAGATCAAGAAGATCTCCTCCTGGGCCGCCATCCTCTTCGCCCCCACCCTGGTCGGGACGATCTACGGCATGAACTTCGACCACATGCCTGAGTTGGGGTGGACCTTCGGATACCCCTTCGCGGTCGGCCTGATGGGTGTGGTTTGCGTCAGTTTGTACGTGATTTTCAAGCGGCGGGACTGGCTCTGATTGACTCTTGCCAAGCTCAGTTCTTGTACGGCCTTTGCTCTCGCACCGGTCACGGGGCGGGTCGAAATCAGCCCTGGGGAGTCTCTGGGGAGAAGTGATGCGGGTGATCTCGTCTACCTGCCTCTGTTATGCCTCTGACCAGCACTTTTGCCCTCCTGAAGCCGCTGGGGAGAATCCGGGGAGAATCAGCCGACGACACCGGCCCCGTACCTGCAACTTCCTCGCCGTCCCGTTCCCCGCCAAGCATCTCGCCGGTGCCTTTGGTGCATCCGCAATGGACAACAGACAGTGACATTGGCTGAATGGATGGAGCCACGAGCCCCCGCCCCTGTGCGGCCGCCATAATGGAGCCATGGCCTCCCACTCGCAGCACACCGGCCCCGGGCCGAGGAACCTCTCAGGCGCAGATGCCGAGGACCTCGCGCTCTACCGGGAAAAGTTCCGGCGTCGCCTACCGGAGTCACTGGACAAGCTGCACGGACCGACCCACGGTGTCGTGGAGCTGCCGCTGCACCTGGCATGGTCCGGGATGACCTCGTACGACCTGGGCGCACCTCGCCAGCGCATGGGCCTGTACCGCACGGTCCTGCACGAGGGTCTGCACGACGACCTCCCCCGCTACCTCAACCAGGACCTGCTCCTCGAGCTGTGGCCCGTGCTACGCACCCTCGTCGGTCGCACCGTGCGCACCGTGTGGGAGGACACCTTCCCCGAGCTCACCTCCCGCACCCGGGCAGCCGCGTGACGGACATGCCGGAGCTGCACACGCGGCTCCTGGCAGACGTGATCGCCCTCGGCTCGCCGTACCCATTGGTCCTCACTGGCGGGTATGCGGTGAGGGCGCACCGCCTCGTGAACCGCCCCAGCCAGGATCTCGATGTCGCCACCGAAAACCCGGCACCCATGGCCGACATCGCAGCCGCGCTCTGCAACGGCCTGGCGACCCGGGGCTGGAAGGTACAGGCGCTGGAGACTGCCCCGCTGTCCGCTCGCTTCACCGTGACGGACCCCGCCACCGGGCAGGAGTGCGAGGTCGACATCCTCAAAGAGATCTTCTGGCGGCCCGTCACCCAGAGCCCGTACGGGCCTGTCCTCGCCGAGGAGGACGTGATCGGGACCAAGGTTCGTGCCCTCGCCGACCGCGGAGCGCCCCGCGATCTGATCGACGTGTTCGCCGCGTCCCGCCGCTGGACGAATGCCGAGTTGGAGGAGTTCGGCCGACGTCACGCCCGCGGTCGCTTCGAGCGTGAGGACCTCCAGGCGAACCTGACCGGCGCCGAGTGGACTGACGACGAAGCCTTCACCGCCTACGGCCTCGACGAGGCTGCCATCACCGCTCTGCGCGCCTGGGCCGTGGAGTGGGCCGACGACCTCGCGAGCCGCCTCCTCGAAGAGCTCGGTGACCCCGACATCGACTGAACACAGCCAGGCGAGACCGCATCTGTCAGGCCGCGAGTCTGCAAGCAGCACACGTAACGACACAGGACCCGGGCCTCTGAGGAGGTCCGGGTTCCTGCGAGGCAATGTCATGCGGTGGCATTGTGCGCCAGCGCACGGGCCTTGGCCGCCCAGTCCCCCATCCTCGTGATGGCGGAGGTCAGTTGCTTCACCGCGGCGGAGATCTCCTTCACCGGCTTGCGGAGGTGCCGGCTCACCCGGCGCGCACTGCGGCAGTTCGTACGGAAGTCTCCGCAACGACAGCGACAAGAGGGCGCACCACACCACGAAGGGGCACTCAGCGCTATCTCCGTCGTGAGGGCGATGCGGCCTCGCCGCGGACTCTACGAATGTCGGGGCAGCTCACTCCGGTGTCCGCGTGCCGGGCGATGTCAGAGGGGCTTCGTAGCCTGGTGAGACAGGTACCGCAGGGAGGGAAGCCCATGAGCGCAAGTTCCTACAGAAGTCAGCTGGACCGGAAGAACAAGGATCGCGCCGCCGCCGAGAAGAAGGTCGGCGAGTTCCGCACGAAGGAGGCCGATCGACGCGGAAAGGCCACCAAGGAGCGGTTGGCCGCAGAGAAGGCGAGCACGGCAAACACCAGGACGAGCAAGCTGCGCGCCGCGCAGCGGTACGAAGACGAGGCCAACAAGGCGGCTCGTGACGCGGGCACCTGGAGCACCAAGGTCGGCAAGCTCAGCAAGGAGATCTCGGAGCTGTCGACGAAACTGGTCAAGGCGGAGACGGCCGAGAGAACTGCCGCCGAGAAGGCCCGCCAGCGCGAGCAGCAGCAGACGCAGCTACGCGCTGCGGCCGAGCAGCGGAAGATCGAGAGCCGTCTGTCGACGACGGAACGGCAGGTGCGCACGGTGTTGAGAGAACTGCAGGCTCCGAAGCCGGAAAAGCTGCGGGTGCTCCTGCTGGGGGCCGCTTCCGACGGGAGCCTGCGCATCGGACGGGAGCAGGAGCGGATCCGTACGATCGTCCAGCGCGCGACACACCGGGACTTGGTCACCCTGGACGTCCACTCAGCTGCGACAGCGGACACTCTCCTGGATGCTCTTCCTCGCTTCCGCCCCCACATCGTGCACTTCTCCGGACACAGCGGGGAGGACCTGCTGGAGCTCGAACAGGACGTCGACGACTTCCACGAGAGCGCTGTCGTCAGTGCCGGCGCTTTCGCCCGGGCCATCGCGGCCGTGGATGAGAAGCCGCTGCTGGTCGTGCTCAACTCCTGCTATTCCGCCGCGCAGACCGAAAGCCTCGTCGAGATCGTCCCGTTCGCCATCGGCATGGCCAAGTCCATCGGCGACGTCGACGCCATCACCTACGCCGCGCGGTTCTACGCCGCCATCGCCGAAGGGCAGTCCGTGCAGGGTGCGCACCTGCTCGGTCGGGCGGCGGTCGAGATGAACGGGCTGCCGGACCATGAGGTCCCAACCCTCGTCTATGCCCCGGATGTCGACCCCAGTACGACACGGCTGGTGACGCCGCCTCAGGCTTCGGAGATCGGATAGCGACCAGCGGCGGTGGTGCGGTTCAGCTCAGAGTGCCCCACCACTCGACGATGCCATGAAATGTGGCCTACCCGTACGTCTTCTTCCAGCGAGCGCGGTGCCTACGATCGCCCTGCCCCGCCCCGTTCAACTCGCTGAGCGACAGGAGCGAGACGCCGTTGTTCCATAAACCGAGGTGGTCGCGGTGGACCGCGATAACGCCGTTCTGTACTGCGGTCCGCTCAGACGGTCCGGTGAAGTACGTGGTCGTGACGAAGATCGCGACATCGACCTTGAAGTGGACCCTCGCACCCAGAAGGTCGCGGACCTCATGGCTTGGGATCCTGCTCTTCGGTGAGTAACGCTTGCACTGAATCACCATGCTCCGGCCGTCCGGCAAACACCCCAACACATCCGCGCCATCGTCGTGCGAGCCGCCCACTCGGCGAACTTCGGTGCATCCATCGCGTCGGCACAGTTCCACGACGAAGTCCTCGAACTCGCCTCCCGACATCGTGTCCACCTCGGTGAGGGATCGACGGCCGGCCTTGAGGGCCTCCTCCTGCTGCCACTGGTGATCACGTCCCTTGAGCAACCGGTTCGTACGCCACAACCACCATCCGCCGGCGGCGCCCCCGGCGAGGACGAGGCCACCGACGAGGTACGGCCAGATCACCTGCCAGAACACGACGAGCAGGACGAGGCAGCCCACTCCGCCGATAAAGCCCACCTTGAGTCGCTGCTTGCAGCGCTTCCGTGCGACCGATCGGCGTCGAATCCGTGCCGCCACCCAAGCCCTCCCCACCCCGTCCTGAGTGGCATTCTCGGCAGATGCACGGATGTCGTTAAGGGCGCAAACTAGCCAGTGACTGATGCCGGTTCTCCAGCGCCACTACCACCGCGGATACCGGTCTAGACCCTGCCCGGCCGTGTGTTCACATAACTTGCCAGTGCAATCCCCCTGGCACGATATCGATCCGGCCTATGCGTCGCGCATATCGCGCCATTCTCCTGGCGCACGTTGTCCTGCCGGTCTGGCGACCCCATCCTGAAACGTTCGCCACCAGCCGAGGGGAGCAAGGTGAACGTATCGCGACGTGCCGCGAATGACCCTGACGTCATTGGACAGACCACCGGTCTGATCGGATTCCTCAAAGAAGTCGTACAGAGTAGCCACAACCGTCTGCGCGACGACCGGCGCTCGCAGGAGCGCCTGTGGCTGGCTAACCTGCCCGCCTCCATACGGCGCCCGTCGGACCGAGTCGACGGTCTGCTGCTCACGCTCGATCACGTGCCGCAAACGGCACCTCCGCCCCTGCCGGATGTGCTCGACGGATGGGTATCCGCGGAACGGTGCCAGGATGCGGACGGCGGTGATCCGCCGCTCGCCGTCGAGGGACCGGGGCGGGAGCTGGTTCGCGCCGAGGATGGCCGTCAATGGTGGGAGGAAGCGGAGGATGACGCCGTCCGCCGCGAGGATGCGGCCGAAGTACTGAGGAGCTACGGTCCGTGGCTCGACCGCTGGCGCCGGTGGTCGGAGCGGGAGCGCGCGGAGCGCGCCCTTCGGGAGCTGTACGAGCAGGTCTACCACTGGCACCAGAAGCTCACCCAGCAGGATGACCAACTCGAACTCGTTCTGGCCACCGGCCTGTTGACCTGGAGCGACCCGCGTGGTGACGCGGTTCATCGTCATCTGCTCACCCACCGGGTGGAGACCTCGGTGGACCGTAAGACCGCCAGAGTCACGGTCCGCCTCATGGCTGAGGGAGCGGTGCGGCTGGAGGACCAGGCTTTCCTCGACACCGATGACGGCTGGGCTCCCGAGCGCTCGGCCGCGCTTGCAGAGGAGATTGCCGCCCAGTCGATGCACCTGCTGGGAACGGAGGCCCTGGAGCAACTGGCTCAGTGGCAGGAGCGGGTGCTGCAGCGTCCGGTGACGTTCAGCGCCGAGTGGCAGCCGCCCCGCGAGCCGGAGGCAGGTGCGCGGCTCACCTACGCTCCGGCGCTGATAGTGCGTCCGCGGGATCGCAATGCCCTGCTGAGCTTCTACGACCGGATCGCGGACAGCGTGGCCTCCGAAGCGCATGCGCCCCTGGGGCTCGCCCAGCTGGTGCTGACACTGGGCCCCGAGGAACGCGCGAATTGGGGCGGCCGCGAGATCCCACCCCTCTTCGGGGACGACCCGCTCTTCCCGGGAAAGACCAACGAACGACAGCGAAGTGTGCTGCGACGGCTGGAGCACGACACAGGCGTGGTGGTCCAAGGCCCGCCCGGTACCGGCAAGACACATACGATCGCCAACCTGGTCTCCGCGCTGCTAGCCCAGGGCCAGAGGGTCTTGGTGACCAGCGCGCGCGATCAGGCCCTGACAGTCCTGCGGGACAAACTTCCCCCTGCTGTAAGGGACTTGTGTGTCCTCCTTCTCAGCTCCGCGCGGCAGGACGGGGCGGACGAGCTGGAACGCACGATCAATGCCTTGACCGACCAGGTCGCCGCCAGCGACCCTGAGCAGCTTCGGGACGAGATCCGCCGGCTGTCCGCACGCCGGGAAGAGGTGCGGGGAAGGATCGGCACGCTCACCGAGCAGGTCATCTCACTACGGGAGGCGGAGGTCTACCGGCACCGTGAAATCGCCCCGGGGTACGCCGGCACCCTCGCTGCAATTGTTCAGCGCGTCCGCGACAACGCTGAACGTCACTCCTGGATCGGCCTGGTTCCGGACCAAGGGCCAGCCTCCTCCGTTCCCCCGCTCTCCCCCGCGCAGGCCGCAGAACTGCTGACTTTGGTACGCGACGGCGCGGCTGAGCCACGCGCGGGCGGCACGCTGCCGGATCCGGACACCCTTCCCACCCTCGAGGATCTGGCCCAGGCGCTCACAGCCAGCCGCGTCACCGATGACGGCCTCTCCCCCGAGGCAGCTGACGTTCGCGACCAACTCGCCCAGCTCGACGCTTCCATCACCGATGAACTGACCTTGCTCGCGGGTGACTGCCGTACGGCCCTGCACCACCTCGGCCTGTCATCGTCGGCCAGTCAGTGGGATGCCGACAAGTGGACCACCAAGGCTCTCTCGGACCGGCTCTCCCGCGAGAACCTCCCGCGGTGGGCTCGCGTGTCCGGACTTGCCGATCAACTCACCGCTGTTTCTGACCAGTTGGACAAGCAAGGGATGAAGCGCGTCATCGTGCCCGATCAGCTCTCCGCCGAGCGGGCTGATGCGATGCTCACGACCGGCTCTGCACTGCGTGACCATGTCGCCTCGGGTGGCAAACTACGGCCTCGGGGCAGCTTCCGTGCCGCGAAGGCGCAGAAGGCCGCTCAAGAGCTCCTCGACACGTGCACCGTAAACGGTCGCTCTCCCGAAACACTGGAGGATCTCGACTCCGTCCTCGCCCACCTGCACGCTCACTCCTCCGTTGCCACACTCGCAGAGCGGTGGTCCCAGGCCGGAGTCCCCATATCCGAAGGTCCAGTTGAGCTCCGTCTGGCCTCCCTGACCGAGGCATACGCACGCCTGAAGCACGTCGATGCATTCGGCACCGCCCGCGAGGGCATCGACGACCTGCTCGTACGCCACGGCCTGCACATCGCCCTCACCTCCCGTCCTGCCTGGCAGGTCTTCACCACGGCCCTGGCCGCCCTCTCCGGTCGGCGGACGGCCGATGAAGCCATGGCCCAGCTGGTCACATGGGAGGAGCACCTCCGCATGCCGGTGGAAGGCCCTCACCCCGCCGCCGAGGCGCTCGCCGCAGCCCAGGCTGTCCGCGAGCAGGACATCGACCGGTATGCCAAGGAGGTTGAGGCGCTGCGGGAGGCCCATCGGCGGGAGCACCGCCGGCGTCGGTGCTCCGTACTTCTGGACAGTGTTCGCAGGGCACACCCCTCGCTCGCCGACCAGCTGACGCAGGAGCCCGACGATCCAGCTTGGGAGACCCGCCTGGACGCGTTGGCCGACGCATGGGCCTGGGCAGTGGCCTCTGCATTCGTACGCCGCGAGCGCACATCGGGCCAGGAGCGTCACCTCGAAGGCGAACTGGCCCAGTGCGAAAGGAACCTGGAGGATCTGACCGGTGAACTCGCCGCCATCTGGGGTCGGCTGCACTGCCTGGAGCGCATGACACAGGAGCAGCGATCCGCGCTCCAGGCGTATCGCACCCACATGGCGTCGTACGGCAAAGGCAAAGGCCGGAGCGCGGGCCGCTACCGTGCCGCGGCGCACGACGCCATGCGGACGGCACAAGGTGCGGTACCCGCGTGGGTCATGCCCATCTCCCAGGTTGCCGAGATGGTGTTGCCCAAGCGTGACGCGTTCGACGTAGTCATCGTGGACGAAGCGAGTCAGGCCGGCATGGACGCGCTGTTCCTGATGTGGCTCGCTCCTCGCGTGATCGTGGTGGGGGACGACAAGCAGTGCGCACCCTCGCTCAGCAGCATGGGCCGCCACCAGGCAATCCATGATCGGCTCATCTCCCACCTGCCGGACATGCCTCCGAGTCTGCGTACTCTCTACGGCCCCGCCACCAACCTCTACCAGCTGCTGTCCACGTTCTTCCCGAAGGTGATCCGTCTGGAGGAACATTTCCGGTGCATGCCCGAGATCATCGGTTGGTCCTCCCAGACCTTCTACAACAACAAGCTGCAGCCGCTGCGCCAGTACGGCGGTGATCGCCTCGACCCGCTCGTGACGCACTTCGTCGAGGGAGCCGTCACCCAGGGCCGCGAGAGCCGACTCCGCAACCTGCATGAAGCCGAGGCCATCGTTGAGTGTCTGGCCCAGCTGGTGGAGGACCCCGCCTACCGGGACAAGACCATGGGCGTCATCACCCTTCAAGGGCCGGTCGGCCAGGTCAAGCTGCTGGAGCAGCTGATAAACGAGCGGATTCCGGCGCCGGTGCGCGAGCGTCACCAGATGCGGGTGGGCAATCCCGCTTCGTTCCAGGGTGACGAGCGGCACGTCATTCTGCTGTCGATGGTCGCGACTGACCCGCCGCGCATGGCAGGTGGCGCACGCAGCGAACGACAGGCATACAACGTCGCTGCGTCTCGGGCCCAGGACCAGATGCGGCTCTTCTACTCGGTTCCGCCCGACCGCCTGAAGTCTGGAGACCTCCGCCTCAACCTCCTCGCCTACATGGAGAACCCACCCTCCGCGCTGGCCAACGCCGACGACATCGGCGAGGTGTCGAGCGACGTCCCGCAGAAGCCATTCGAATCGCTCTTCGAGCAGCACGTCTACCTGCGGCTGAAAGCTCGCGGGTATCACGTGATCCCGCAATACCCGGCAGGGAGCAAGCGCATCGACCTCGTAGTCGTAGGGGCGCGAGGGCGCCTGGCCGTGGAGTGCGACGGCGAGCGGTACCACTCGACGCCTGAGCAGGTCCGGCACGACCAGCAGCGTGATCGCGAACTCCAGAGGGTCGGCTGGACGTTCTGGCGCATCCCCGAAAGCGAGTTCCGGTTCGACCCCGACGATGCCCTGACCGGCCTATGGGAGGAACTGAACCGGCTCGGCATCCGTCCAGCCGCGTTCGGCGGCGCCGACGACCGGTCTGATGCCGCTTCCGCGGCCCCCGGAGTGCAGTGGACCCCTCTCGACCTCTCCTCCGACGAGGAGCTGGCAGAGGACCCGGCGGAGACCCCTGACGGCCCGGACGCGACCGATCCAGTTGCGGCCCTGGCCATGACCGAAGAGGACGAATCCGACATCAAGAGCACGGAAGGCGCCGCATGACCCCGCAGTCCCCACTCAGCATCCTGGACACCAACACCCTGGAGGAGCTGGCCCGCGTCATCTGCGGCGACGACCACCTCTACTACCGCAAGAGCTATGAAATCGCCCAGTTCCTGGAACGAGCCGGCTGGCAACAGGTTCCGGAGTACGACGGCTACCGCAAGGACTGGACCCTCGCCCGCCTCACGGAACGCCGAGACGACCCCACCGAGTTGGAGAAGGTCCTCCTCCGACTCGCCGACCCGCGCGAGTACCTCGACGAACCAGAACAGCTCCCCGCGGTTGTCTCCGCGGTCAACGCCTTCCTCATCCACGAGGGCGTACGCCTGGAGAACCCAGGTGGCCGCCCCCGCCTCGTCGCCTGCGACCCCTCTCTCGCCCACCCGGGCAACCAGGGCCCGGTCGAACTCAGAGCCGCCATGACCGACCTCATCAACGACCAGCAGATGGCCGGCCTCCTCCAGCACCGCTTGGACGAGGCACGCACCTGCTACGCCAACGGCGCCCACGTGGCCGCCATCATCATGCTCGGCAGCCTCCTCGAAGGTGTCCTGGTCCATGTGGTCCAGGAGCGCGACGCGTCACTGCTCGGTAGGACGTCTCCGGATCGCGTATACCTGGACGCCCTGATCAAGACCTGCCACGAGGCAGGGTGGATCGGCGCCGATGTCGAGCGCTTCTGCCACGAGCTGCGCAAGTACCGCAACTTCGTCCACCCACGCGCCGAAATCCGCGAGGCTCACGTACCGGACCGCGACACACTGAACATGTGCTGGCCCGTGGTCAACGCCGTCCTGAATGACCTCGCCGACTCCCAGCCCAAGGCAGCCTGACCCATGTGAACCGGCCCGCCCCGCGCACGGCTCGTCAGACGAGCCTCGGCACGGGGCGGTTGTCCGGCATCCCCAGCATTTCCCGAGCCCGCTCCGGCGTACAGGCCCGCCCCGCGCTGCCGGCTCGCGAATGGTCAGTCCCTTTTCCTGCTCGGCCCCAGCAGAACTTTTACGAGCCATCTGACTGAGGGGCCACGTGCTTTCCGGACAGGCGTCTGACTGTCTATTTCACGCGGCGATTCGCAACTTTTCGTACTCGGCGTGGACTTCACGTGGAGGGCGGTAACCCACCGCCGAGTGGAGGCGTTTGCGATTGTACCAGAATTCAATGTACCGAGTGATGTCCTGCCGGGCAGCCTCTCGGGTCAGGTAAGTGACCCGAGATACGCGCTCGTTCTTCAACACGCCGAAGAACGATTCGGCCATGGCATTGTCGAAACAGATCCCGGTACGGCCGGAAGACCTGCGCAGTCCGAACCGGTTGAGCGTCTTCCCGAACTCGGCTGACATGTAGTTGCTTCCGCGGTCCGAGTGAAATATCGCTCCCGCCGAGAGGCTTCTGTTCCGTGCCGCGTTGCGGATCGCCCTGGATATCAGCGAGGTTTGGTAGTGGTCGTCCATCGCGTAACCGATAACTTCCTTCGTGCAGCAGTCGATGACCGTCGCGAGGTACAGCCAGCCTTCCCCGGTCGTGATGTAGGTGATGTCACCGACGAGCTTTTCGCCAGGCGCATCTGCGGTGAAGTCACGGCCCACCAGATCCGGTACCTGGCCGGCTGCGGCCTGGGTGAGGCCGAACCTCTTCGGCCTTGGCTGGCAGGGCACCAGGCCCAGTTCACGCATGAGGCAGCGGACCAGCTCCATGCCCGCGGCGACGCCCCAGCGATCCAGTTGAGCCTGGATGCGCCGGTGCCCGTAGGTGCTGTCGGATATGTCGAAGGCTTTCTTGATGAGCAGTTTCAATTCTTCGCGCCGCTGGGCCGTTGCGGATTCCGGGCGGGATCGCCAGTCGTAGTAGCCGGACCTGGACACGCCGAGTCGGCCGCACATGAACTCGACGCTGTAGGCGTACTCCTCGGTGTCGAGCCGCATCTCGTCGATGAACTCGTACTTGCTTGCTACCGGGGATCCTTCGCGAAGTACGCTGCGGCTTTTTTCAGGAAGGTAACTTCCATCTCCAGCTCGCGGTTGCGTCGTTCGAGTTCCTTCAGGCGCGCCCGCTCGTTCACCGTCAGTTCCGCATCGGGGGCCGGTTCCTGCTGCTTCTGGTGCTTCTTCACCCAGCCGCGTAGCGTCTCCGAGTTCAGCTCAAGCTCCCGGGCGACTTCAGAGATCGTCTTGCTCGACCTCAACGCGATCTGGACGGCTTCCTCGCGGAACTCCGGCGAGTACTTACTGGGTGGCGCCACTTCTTCCTCGTTTCCTTGTTCAGGACAACCCTATTGGGTACCTGTCCGGAAACTTCGTGGCCCCTCAGACACCAGGAGCGCGCCCTATGCGCACTTGCGTGCGCCCATCGTTCGCCTCGTACTTTGCGGCGTTGTCCTATGGGCTCGCTGCGATCCACCAGGGAACAGGGGGAACAGATGTCGAAGTCGGCTGAAGAGGCGCTGGAAGATCTCGCACGATATGCGAATGTCGCTGTCCACTCCACCTCGGCACTCGCCGGGGAGGTTGGTGCAGCAGCAGCCGAAGACGACGAGATGCGCAAAGAGAAAAACCTCGAAGTACTCCGGCGCAAGCCGGGCCTGCGTCCGTTACCTGCCGCAGATCTCGGCGGCTCGGTCCGCATGACGCCGTGGGACGTTCTGCACACCCTTGCACGAGCCATCTCCTTGGCACGCCGAGGAGCCGCCCGCGGCCTGGCCGAGCACTGGGGCAGTCTGAAGTACAGCTTGGCACTCAACGGCAGCCCCACTTCCTACATGGGGCTCTCGGCCGAGGGACGGGACACGGCCGACTACTACAAGGCTCTCCAGTCGGGAGAACTCGGAGTCGGATTCGCGCTGGCCCTCGCCGAGCGGATTCTCCGTCGGCGTTACCCGGACCACGCCGTATCGATCGTCCCCGCGGACACAGTCCTCCGCGCTGGTTGGGGCCTGAATAGCAGAGACAAGGGCACCACGGTGGGCTACCGGTACCGCCCGCAGTACTTCGCCGAAGTCTGGCAACCAGGAGAACCGTCGCGCATCTTCCCTGTCGTCTCCCGCGGCAACCACGGCAAGGCGAGCGACTCCCACGGCCAGCTCGCGGACGCTTCGGTCTACATAGACGGTGTCCACATCGGCATCCACAACGAGACACCCGGCCTGATCTTCAGCACACAACTGCCCCTCGATGAGTCGCTCACTGTGCACGCACTAAATGCCGACGGCACAGACGGATGGCTGTCCGGCACGGACACCTTCCCTCTCGGGAACCTGGACGAACGGCTCCGCGACGAGGCATGGCCCCCAGGCATCCAGCCACCAGCCGACGGCGGCAAGGGGACCCCCGTCGAACCCGGTGTTCACGTCACCCCTGAACTCTCCGGATGGTTCCAGCAAGTCCTCGCGCGCACCTCCGCCGCAGGGCTCACCGCCTTCGCCGGCGACGGAAACTCCACCGCTCCGTACCTCACCACGCGCCAGGGAAGCCGACGCTTCTCCGCCGGCATGGCCCATGCAGCCACCGACAGCGTCCAGGACGCCGCGTGCACACTGCTCGGCATCCCGTTCGTTGGCACCGACCATGTCTTCCGACTCAACGGAACACGCGTGGAGGCATTCTCCGGAGTCCACGCCGACCTCTTCACCCACCTGAGCCGCGGCCGTCTGCAGCAGTACCGCAACGATGTCCACGCTCTGCGCACCAAGTGGCCTGCGGACACCTGGGATGAGGAATGGAACGGCCCCGTGTCGATACACCAGGACGGCTCGGTCCTAGCCATGCATCTGTTGCCCTGACCGCTCTTCGTGACCGTAGAAGGTCGTCGAAGGAGCCTGCCCGCCATGCCCCAATCGGCCCCTGGCGGGGAGGTCTCCTGGGGAGAATCTGGGGAGTGCGGGCGGCGCTGGGGAGAGCGTGGGGAGAATCGACTGCGTAGCCGCGCAGCAATCTGAAAGATCCTGAAAGCTGGATCAGCCCAGCTCAGCGACAGTTTCAGCGACATCATCGCAGGTCAACGCCACCCGGTAGACAACTTCAAGAAGATCTCCTCCTGGGCCGCCATCCTCTTCGCCCCCACGCTGGTCGGGACGATCTACGGCATGAACTTCGACGACATGCCGGAACTGGGCTGGACGTTCGGCTACCCCTTCGCGATCGGCCTGATGGCCGTGGTGTGCGTGAGCCTGTACTTCATCTTCAAGCGGCGGGACTGGCTCTGACGACCCGCGCGTATCAGCCCGCCCTCGCCTTCCGGGAGTCGGCGGCAGCACGTTGCGGAGTACCGCAGAGGGTGTCCGGCAGGCCTGTCATCGACCCGGCGGACACTCTCATTTCACCGCGTCACCGGTCGGCGGACTCGCCCGGTGAGAGCGGTCAGGCGCGGCGGTCAGGGAACAATCGTCCCGCCGTTGGTCACGCCGGGGGCCGGCCGCCGGTTCACCTCGGCCCCGGCAGCGTCGCAGGTCAGGCCGGCGTTTGGCGGCATGGGTCCCAGCGCCTGGTCGCAGCGGATCTCATGGACCCGCCCGGTTGTGGTGATGAGGTTGGACTTGAGGCGCTCACTGGTCTGCTGCTCGTTGACGGACACGCCGCAGGCGAAGCCTGTCTGCCTGGTGTTCGGGTAGTTGGTCCTGCCGCTGAGGTCGGTCCACAGGAAGGGAGTGGGGGGATTGGCCCGGAGGTCACGGATGCCCGCGTAATAGATCCCGCCGGTCAGGACGGCCCGGAGTTCGTAGTTGCCCGAGTCCTGTTCCGCGTCGATGTCGGAGCACGGCCCGGTGGCTCCCGTCGGACCCGTCTCACCATCCTCGCCGTCGGCCCCCGGCGGACCGGTCGGACCCGTCTCGCCGTCCATGCCGTCGGCCCCTGGCGGACCGGTGGGTCCGGTCGGGCCCTTCTTGCATTCGTTCCTTCCGCCGTCGCGCTCGCCCGGATAGCCGTTCTGCTTGCCCGGTTGGCTCTTGCACCAGTCTTCGGTGTGGCCGAGTGTCGCGGCCGTGCGGTCAGTCACGGTCCGCCCGGCCCCGGCGGCGGGGCCGACCATGCCGGCTGCCATGACCAGCGCGAGGGGGGCTCGGGCCAACGGCCCCAGCGACGAGCTCCTCCTGCGGTCAGGACTCATCTACGCACTCCTTCCGGACCTGCCCGAGCGAATCCGCAGCCAGACCGCCGTGAACCGCGAGTTCTCGGCCCGGCACGTCGCCGCCCTCCCCGGACCGTCCTCCGCCACGAGCCGCCCGAAGACCTCCCGGGCCAGGAAGTCGCCCCGCACCTCGGGCGCCGCCACGGCCAGAAGGAAGTGACAGAGCAAGGAGGAGCAAAGGATGAGCCTCCCGCCACAGGGTCCGAGGGCCACGGACCGAGGCAGGGACTGCGGGCGGCGGACGAGATCTGCGCGAGCCCCGCCCGAAAGGGCTGATGACGAGCCCGCGTACGGTCCGTAGTACGAACCCTGCCCAAGGATCAAGGGGACCCCTAGGAGGTCAAGGTCACAGCGGGTCCCTCTGCTGCTCACCTGTGGATCTGACCTAGCATCCGAGCATGACGGTCCTGCCTGACGACGGGCTCTCGCTGGCCGCCGAGTTCCCTGACGCGACCCATGAGCAGTGGCAACGCCTCGTGGCGGGCGTACTGCGCAAGTCGGGCAAGGAAGTCTCGGACGACGCAGCTGAGGACGCCCTGTCCACCACGCTCGAGGACGGGCTGCGCGCCCGGCCCCTCTACAGCGCACACGACTCCGCGCCCGATCCCGGCCTGCCCGGTTTCGCCCCCTTCACAAGGGGCGGCCGCGCCGAGGGCAACACCCTCGGCGGCTGGGACGTACGGCAGCGGCACACGGCCGCCGACAACGGCGCGGTCCTCGCCGACCTGGAGAACGGGGTCGCCTCGCTGTGGCTGGCCGTCGGCGCGGGCGGCTTCCCCGTGTCGTCGCTCGGCCCGGTCCTCGACGGCGTCTACCTCGACCTGGCGCCTGTAGTCCTGGAAGCGGGGCGTGAAGTCGAGCCCGCCGCACGGGAGTTGCTGCGGCTGTACGAGGAGCGGGGTGTCGCACGCGACGCCGCCCGTGGCAACCTCGGCGCCGATCCCCTGGGCCATGAGGCCCGTACGGGGGACGACGGGTTCGACTTCGCGCCCGTCACCGCTCTCGCGCGGCTGTGCGCCGAGGAGTACCCGGGGCTGCGGGCGCTGACGGTCGACGCATTGCCGTACCACGAGGCCGGCGGGTCCGCCGCGCAGGAGCTGGGCTCCTCACTGGCGACCGGTGTCGCCTATCTGCGGGAGCTGACCGGGGCGGGGCTGAGCGTCGAACAGGCCGCCGCCCAGCTCGAGTTCAGGTACGCGGCCACCGCGGACCAGTTCCTGACCATCGCCAAGCTGCGCGCGGCGCGCAGGCTCTGGGCTCGGGTCGCCGAGGTCTGCGGGGCGCCGGGCGGGCAGGTGCAGCACGCCGTGACCTCGCCGGTGATGATGAGCCGCCGGGACCCGTGGGTGAACATGCTGCGCGCGACGGTCGCCACGCTGGCCGCCGGAGTGGGCGGCGCCGAGTCCGTCACCGTGCTGCCCTTCGACCACGCCCTCGGTCTGCCGGACGCGTTCGCACGCCGGATCGCCCGCAACACCTCGACGATCCTGGTCGAGGAGTCGCATCTCGCCCGGGTGATCGACCCGGCGGGCGGCTCCTGGTACGTGGAACGCCTCACCGACGAACTCGCCCACGCGGGCTGGGAGTTCTTCCAGCGGATCGAGCAGGAGGGCGGCCAGGCGGCCGCCCTGCGGTCGGGTCGGGTCGGCGAGGAGCTGGCCGCCACCTGGGCAGCCCGCAGCGCGAAGCTCGCCAAGCGGCGTGAACCCGTCACCGGGGTCAGCGAGTTCCCGCACCTCGCCGAGCGGACGGTGGCACGCGAGCCCGCACCCGAGCCGCCGTCCGGCGGACTCCCCCGGGTGCGCCGCGACGAGGCGTACGAGAACCTGCGCGCCCGCTCCGACGCCCACCTCGCGGCGACCGGCACCCGGCCGCGGATCTTCCTGGCCGCCCTCGGCCCGGCCGCCGCCCACACCGCCCGCCTCACCTTCGCCTCCAACCTGTTCCAGGCGGGCGGCATCGAACCCGTCACCGACGGCACGTTCGAGGACAGCGGGGCCACCGAGGCCTGTCTGTGCTCCAGTGACGCGCTGTACGAGGAGCAGGCCGCCGAGGTCACCGCATCCCTCAAGTCGGCGGGCGCCGCACAGGTGTTCCTCGCCGGGCGTCCTGGGCAGTACCCCGGTGTCGACGCCTACGTCTTCGCGGGCTGTGACGCCGTAGCCGTACTCTCCGCCACCCTCGACCGCATGGGAGTGTCCTGATGAAACCGACGGGACCGATCCCCGACTTCTCCGGGATCGAGCTGGGGGTCCCGGCCGCGGACGGCGGCCCCGACGAGTGGCGCGACGCCGTCAAGAAGGCGGCCGGCGGCGACGACCTCCTGTGGGAGACCCCGGAGGGCATCGCGGTCAAGCCGCTCTACACCGGGCAGGACCTGGAGGGCCTGGACTTCCTGGGTACGTACCCGGGCATCGCCCCGTATCTGCGCGGCCCGTACCCGACGATGTACGTCAACCAGCCCTGGACGATCCGCCAGTACGCGGGCTTCTCCACGGCCGAGGAGTCCAACGCCTTCTACCGGCGCAACCTCGCGGCCGGTCAGAAGGGTCTGTCCGTCGCCTTCGACCTGCCCACGCACCGGGGTTACGACAGCGACCACCCGCGCGTGACCGGTGACGTCGGCATGGCGGGCGTGGCGATCGACTCGATCTACGACATGCGGCAGCTCTTCGACGGCATCCCGCTGGACAAGATGACCGTGTCGATGACGATGAACGGTGCTGTGCTGCCGGTCCTCGCGCTCTACATCGTCGCGGCGGAGGAACAGGGCGTACCGCCCGAGAAGCTGGCCGGGACCATCCAGAACGACATCCTCAAGGAGTTCATGGTCCGCAACACCTACATCTATCCGCCGAAGCCGTCGATGCGGATCATCTCCGACATCTTCTCCTTCACCTCGCAGCGGATGCCGCGCTACAACTCGATCTCCATCTCCGGCTATCACATCCAGGAGGCGGGCGCGACGGCCGACCTGGAGCTGGCGTACACGCTCGCGGACGGGGTGGAGTACATCCGGGCGGGCCGGGACGCGGGGATGGACGTGGACGCGTTCGCTCCCCGGCTGTCCTTCTTCTGGGCGATCGGCATGAACTTCTTCATGGAGATCGCGAAGATGCGGGCGGCGCGGCTGCTCTGGGCCAAGCTGGTCAGGCAGTTCGACCCGCAGAACGCCAAGTCCCTTTCCCTGCGCACCCATTCACAGACCTCCGGTTGGTCGCTGACCGCGCAGGACGTCTTCAACAACGTGACACGTACGTGCGTGGAGGCGATGGCGGCCACCCAGGGCCACACCCAGTCTCTGCACACCAACGCCCTCGACGAGGCGCTCGCCCTGCCCACCGACTTCTCGGCGCGCATCGCCCGCAACACGCAGCTGCTGATCCAGCAGGAGTCCGGCACCACCCGGGTGATCGACCCGTGGGGCGGCAGCGCGTACATCGAGAAGCTGACGTACGACCTCGCGCGCCGGGCCTGGCAGCACATCGAGGAGGTCGAGGCGGCGGGCGGTATGGCCAAGGCCATCGACGCGGGCATCCCCAAGCTGCGCATCGAGGAGGCCGCGGCCCGCACCCAGGCGCGCATCGACTCCGGGCGCCAGCCGGTGATCGGCGTGAACAAGTACCGCGTGGAGACCGACGAGCAGATCGACGTCCTCAAGGTCGACAACTCCTCCGTACGCACCCAGCAGATCGAGAAGCTGCGGCGGCTGCGTGCGGAGCGTGACGAGCGGGCCTGCCAGGACTCGCTGGACGCCCTGACCCGGGCTGCGGGCGGTGAGGGCAACCTGCTGGAACTCGCCGTGAACGCGGCCCGCGCGAAGGCCACCGTCGGGGAGATCTCCGACGCCCTGGAGAAGGTGTACGGGCGGCACGCGAGTCAGATCCATACGATCTCCGGTGTGTACCGCAACGAAGCCGGCGCGTCCCCGTCCGTCGAGCGCACGCGCACGCTGGTGGAGTCCTTCGAGGAGGCCGAGGGGCGCCGTCCGCGCATCCTGGTCGCCAAGATGGGCCAGGACGGGCACGACCGCGGCCAGAAGGTGATCGCGACCGCCTTCGCCGACCTCGGCTTCGACGTGGACGTCGGCCCGCTGTTCCAGACCCCCGGCGAGGTGGCCCGCCAGGCCGTCGAGGCGGACGTGCACATCGTCGGTGTCTCCTCGCTGGCCGCGGGGCACCTGACCCTCGTACCGGCGCTCAGGGAGTCGCTCGCGGAGGAGGGGCGCGAGGACATCATGATCGTGGTCGGCGGGGTGATTCCGCCGCAGGACGTGCCCACGCTGATCGAGATGGGCGCCGCTGCCGTCTTCCCGCCCGGGACGGTGATTCCGGACGCGGCGTACGACCTGGTCGAGCGCCTGACCACCGACCTCGGCCACGGCCTCTGAGCCCCATGGCGATCGACCTCGACACCTATGTGAAGGGCGTGCTCGACGGGAAGCGGGCGCTGGTGGCGCGCGCCATCACGCTCGTCGAGTCGACGAGGCCACAACACCGCGCGATGGCACAGGAGTTGCTGACCGAGCTGCTGCCGCACAGCGGGAACGCGCGGCGGATCGGCATCAGCGGTGTGCCGGGCGTGGGCAAGTCGACGTTCATCGACGCGTTCGGCACGCTGCTCACCTCGCTCGGGTACCGGGTCGCGGTGCTCGCCGTCGACCCGTCGTCGAGCCGGACGGGCGGGTCCATCCTGGGCGACAAGACCCGGATGGAACGCCTGGCCGTCGATCCGGCGGCCTTCATCCGGCCGTCCCCGACCGCGGGCACGCTCGGCGGAGTCGCGAAGGCGACCCGGGAGTCGATCGTGGTGATGGAGGCGGCCGGCTACGACGTCGTACTCGTGGAGACGGTCGGTGTCGGCCAGTCCGAGACCGCCGTCGCGAACATGGTCGACTCCTTCCTGCTCCTCACCCTCGCCCGGACCGGGGACCAGTTGCAGGGCATCAAGAAGGGCGTCCTGGAGCTGGCCGACGTGATCGCCGTCAACAAGGCGGACGGACCCCACGAGCGCGAAGCCCGGAGCGCGGCAAGGGAGTTGGCGGGCGCACTGCGGCTGATGCATCCCGCCGACGCCGCCTGGACACCACCGGTGCTGAGTTGCAGCGCCCGTGAGTCGACCGGCCTGGACACGGTCTGGGAGCGCCTCGAACAGCACCGCGCGCTCCTCGACTCGACCGGCCGCCTGGCCACCAAGCGCCGTGACCAGCAGGTCGACTGGACCTGGACGATGGTGCGCGACGAACTCCTCGGCCGCCTGAACGCCGACCCCGCCGTACGCGCCCTCGGGCCCGGTCTCGAACAGCGGGTCAGGGACGGCGAGTTGACGGCCACACTCGCCGCCGAGCGCATTCTGCGGGCGTTCGGCGGCGAGACGGACTGAGCCGCCGGACCAGGCCGGACTGAGCGGCAACACGTCGGAGTGAGCGTGCGCAACGCGTGTTCACTCCGGCCGGTGCGCCACCGGGTACGGGACGAACGTGCTGCTGTTCTGGTCGATCCGCAGCGGCCGCCCCAGGGGCGGTGCGGCGCGCTGGGGGCAGTCGAGGCGCTCGCAGACACGGCAGCCCATGCCGATGGGGGTGGCCGCGGAGGCGCTGTCGAGGTCGAGGCCGTCGTGGAGAACGCGGACGCCAAGACCGAGATATTCGCGGCGCTGGACAAGATCGTCGAGGATCCCGGGGCGATACTCGCGACCAACACCTCGTCGCTCCCGATCATGCGGCTGGGCATGGCGACGGGGCGCGCAGACAGGGTCGTCGGACTGCACTTCTTCAACCCCGTTCCCGTCCTGCCGCTGGTGGAGATCGTGGCCTCGCTCCACACCGCCCCCGGGACGGTCGAAGCCGTCGAGGACTTCGCCACGCGGGTCCTCGGCAAGACCGTGGTCCACGCGCGGGACCGGGCGGGCTTCGTCGTCAACGCCCTGCTCATCCCCTATGTGCCGGCCGCGGTCCGCATGGCCGAGTCCGGTTTCGCCACCGCCACCGCCATCGACATCGACGCGGGCATGGAACTCGGCTGGGCCCACCCCATGGGACCGCTGAAGCCGGCGGGCCTGATCGGCCTCGACCCGTCGCCTCGATCGCGGAATCCCTCTACGACGAGTTCAGGGAACCCCTGTACGCTCCGCCCCGCTGCTCCAACGGATGGTCGAGGCAGGGCTGTTGGGCCGTAAGACGGGCCGCGGGTTCCAGGTGTACGACGCCGTCCGGCAGCCAGGCAGTTGACGGCAGGGCATAGGCTGACCTGTGCAGCTGGTTCGCCCCGTCCGCCAGGCGGGATGCGTCGCAAGAGGGAACCCGGTGGGAATCCGGGACTGCCCCGCAGCGGTGAGCGGGAACGACCGCCGTCATACGCACTGGGCCCCGAGAAGCGGGACCTGGGAAGCGACGGCCAGTAGGTGTCCTCCGTACGGAGGGCGTGCTCGCGAGTCCGAAGACCTGCCATCTGCCCGTACGTGACCGATCGCGTACGGACATCCCGGTGACCTCGTGGGCGGGTCGGCGTACATATCCGGCGGACGACCGCGCCTTGCCGCGCGAGGTGTCTCTGCCGGGTGCGTCACCCCTTCGCGCTCACGTCCGTCCCGGGATCTCAGGGAGACATCTCGCGAAGGAGAGTTCCGTGACATCGAAGTCCGCAGCCGCGGCGGCACGGGCCACCGTGTACGGCTACCCCCGTCAGGGCAGTGGCCGGGAACTGAAGAAGGCGATCGAGGGGTACTGGAAGGGTCGCGTCGACGCCGACGCCCTCCGGGCCACCGCCGCCGAACTGCGCCGCACCAACTGGCGGCAGCTTGCCGAGGCCGGCATCCACGAAGTGCCGACCGGCGACTTCTCGTACTACGACCATGTCCTCGACACCAGCGTCATGGTCGGCGCGATCCCCGGGCGCCACCGCGCCGCGGTCGAGGCCGACGCGCTCGACGGCTACTTCGCGATGGCCCGCGGCACCCAGGACGTGGCGCCGCTGGAGATGACGAAGTGGTTCGACACCAACTACCACTACCTGGTCCCGGAGTTGGGCCCGGACACCGTCTTCACGGCCGACTCCGCCAAGCAGGTCGCCGAGCTCCGCGAAGCCCTCGACCTGGGCCTTGCCGCCCGGCCGGTCCTCGTCGGACCCGTCACCTATCTGCTGCTCGCCAAGCCCGCGCCCGGTGTGGCAGCCGACTTCGACCCGCTGACGCTGCTGGACCGGCTGCTGCCGGTGTACGCCGAGGTTCTCTCCGATCTGCGGGCGGCGGGCGCGGAGTGGGTGCAGCTCGACGAACCGGCGCTGGTCCAGGACCGTACGCCCGCCGAACTCAACGCGGCCACGCGCTCCTACCGTGACCTCGGCGCGCTCACCGACCGTCCGAAGCTGCTGGTCGCCTCCTACTTCGACCGGCTCGGCGACGCGTTGCCGGTGCTGGCCAAGGCCCCGGTCGAGGGTCTCGCTCTCGACTTCACCGAGGCGGCCGCCGCCAACCTGGACGCGCTCGCCGCCGTGGGCGGACTGCCCGGCAAGCGCCTGGTCGCGGGCGTGGTCAACGGCCGCAACATCTGGGTCAACGACCTCACCAAGTCCCTCGCCACGCTCGGCACCCTGCTCGGGCTGGCCGACCGGGTCGACGCGGCCGCGTCCTGCTCGCTGCTCCACGTGCCGCTCGATGCCACCGCCGAACGGGACATCGAGCCGCAGATCCTGCGCTGGCTCGCCTTCGCCCGGCAGAAGACGGCCGAGATCGTCACCCTCGCCAAGGGTCTCGCCCAGGGCACAGGCGCGATCACCGGCGAACTCGCCGCCAACCGGGCCGCCCTGGCCTCCCGCGCGAACTCGCCCATCACCCGTGACCCGGCCGTGCGGACGCGGGTCGGTGCGGTCACGGACGCCGACGCCCGCCGCTCCCAGCCGTACGGCGAACGCGCCAGCGCACAGCGTGCCCACCTCGGTCTGCCCCTCCTGCCGACCACCACCATCGGCTCCTTCCCGCAGACCGCCGAACTGCGCGTCGCTCGCGCCGACCTGCGGGCCGGGCGTATCGACACGGCCGGCTACGAGGAGCGCATCAGGGCCGAGATCCAGGAGACGATCTCCTTCCAGGAGAAGACCGGCCTGGACGTCCTCGTCCACGGCGAGGCCGAACGCAACGACATGGTCCAGTACTTCGCCGAGCAGCTGACGGGGTACCTCGCGACGCAGCACGGCTGGGTGCAGTCCTACGGCACCCGTTACGTCCGTCCGCCGATCCTGGCCGGCGACCTCTCCCGCCCCGAACCGATGACGGTGCGCTGGACGACGTACGCCCAGTCCCTGACCCGGCGCCCCGTCAAGGGCATGCTCACGGGGCCGGTCACCATGCTCGCCTGGTCCTTCGTCCGCGACGACCAGCCGCTCGGCGACACCGCCCGACAGGTCGCCCTCGCCCTGCGCGACGAGGTCAACGACCTTGAGGTGGCCGGGACTTCGGTCATCCAGGTCGACGAACCCGCGCTGCGCGAGACGCTGCCGCTGCGCGCCGCCGACCGCCCCGGCTATCTGGCGTGGGCCACCGAGGCGTTCCGGCTCACCACCGCCGGGGTCCGGCCGGACACCCAGATCCACACCCACATGTGCTACGCCGAGTTCGGCGACATCGTCCAGGCGATCGACGACCTCGACGCGGACGTCATCAGCCTGGAGGCCGCCCGCTCCCACATGCAGGTCGCCCGCGAACTGGCCGCCCACGGATATCCGCGCGAGGCCGGACCCGGCGTCTACGACATCCACTCCCCGCGCGTCCCGAGCGCGGACGAGGCAGCCGCCCTGCTCCGCAAGGGACTTGAGGCCATCCCCGCCGAACGTCTCTGGGTCAACCCCGACTGCGGCCTGAAGACCCGCGGCTGGCCCGAGACCCGGGCATCCCTGGACAACCTGGTCGCGGCAGCGCACGCGGTACGCGCCGAACTGCCCACCACTGACTGATCCGACTCATCCGATCCGAACGACCGGCCGGGGACATCCGTGTCCCCGGCCGTCACCTCGGAGGCCCTGCCCCGTCAGGTGAGTTCTGCCGCCACCAGCGCGGCCGCCCTGGCGACCAGCGGGTTTTCCTGGGGTCCGTCGGCGGCGTACTTGGTCGACAGGACGGACAGCACCAGGGGCGGACGGCCGGGAGGCCATACGACGCCCACGTCATTGGCGACCCCGTACTGCGAACCGCCCCCGGTCTTGTCCGCGAGGGTCCAGTCGCTGGGCAGGCCGGCCCGGAAACGCTCGGTGTTGGTGGTGTTGGCGATCAGCCACCCGGTCAGCCGTTCGCGGTCCTCGGCCGGGAGCGCCCTGCCGATCACGAGCCGCGCGCTGGTCTGCCCGATGGCGCGCGGGCTGGTGGTGTCGCTCTTCCGCCACGGTTCCGCGGAGTTCAGCTCGGGCTCCCACCGGTCGAGCCGGGTGATCCTGTCCCCGGTCGAGCGGGCGAACCGGGTGATCGCGGTCGGTCCGCCCAGCTCGCGCAGGAGGAGGTTCGCGGCGCCGTTGTCGCTCTGGGAGACGGCGGCGGAGCACAGCTCCTCGACCGTCAGGCCGTTCGCGACGTTCTCGTCCGTGCCCGTGATCGGGGCGTAGCCCGAGGCCGTGACGTACTCCTTGGTGTACCGGATGCGCCGGGCCAGGAACTCGCCGTCGCGGTCGAGGTCCCTCAGGACGGCCGCGGCCGTGAGCGTCTTGAACACCGAGCACATCGGGAAGCGTTCGTCGGCGCGGTAGGCCACGGTCCGGCCCGTGGCCGTGTCGTGGGCGAAGATCCCGAGGCGTGCGGAGTACTCCCGCTCCAGGTCACCCAGCTGTCCGGCGAGACGCTCTCCGCCGGGGGCCGAGGCGTTCGCCGCGGTCGGGACGGCGACCGCCAGCGCTGCTCCGGCACCCAGGGCCAGGGCCGTGCGGCGACTCGGGCGCGAGCTGAAGCGGGCGGCGCGAGAGCCGGGACCGAAACTGGAGCTGGAACCGGTGCTGGAACTGGAGCTGGGACCTGAGCGGGATCCTGTGGTGTCCAAGGCCGTACTTCCTGTTCGTGCGGGCGGGACGTTCCTTCCGATGATCAAGACGCCACGACACGACGAACCGGTTGCCTCACACCCCATACGCCCCTTACGCCACATACGCCTCTACGCGTCGGCGGCCTCGGCGCGTACCTCCGACGCCACACCCTCGACCACCGCGGACGCCTCCTTCTCCGGTACGCCCGCCGCGACCAGCGTGGCGACGGCGGTCTGTGTCCCGTCGTCCTCCCACGCCCCCGTGTTCACGCTTTCGAGCAGGGAGATGGTCAGGGCTTCCAAGGCGGAACTGAGGACCACGGCCGGCAGGTGGTCGTGGAACACACCCGCGCGCTGCCCTCGTTCGAGGACGGCCGTCGCCGCGTCGCGGGCCGGGGCCAGCACCTCGGACACCCGCTCCATACCCAGATCCTGGCGGGCGAGCGCCAGGAGCAGCCGGTAGCGGTCTCCCACCGACCAGATCGACAGGACGAACCGCGCGAACGCACGCTCGGGCGCCTCCACGGCGTCCGGCTTACGGGCCACGACTCCGCGCAGGGCCTCGGAGGCCTCCTCCGCGAGAGCGTCCAGGAGGGCCGCGCGCCCCGGGAAGTGCCCGAAGAGCGTACGGCGGACCACACCGGCCGCCCGGGCGATCTCCTCCAGCGTGACGTCGGGGTTCCGTCCGAGCTCCTGCCGGGCGGTGGCGAGGATGCGGGCCCGGTTGGAACGCGAATTGCTTCGCAACGGCTCACGGACCACGGGCTTGGGCACGGCACGTCCTAGCGGGTGCAGGGGGTGTAAGGGCTCTCCGATTCTCCCACGGTGGAGGGCCACGGCTCCTGGGCCTGCCAGGACCCGTCCGTCACGCGAGGTCGGGGAGCGGCCGCCGGGCGACGTCGTGGGCGTCGTCGGCCGGGACGCCCAGCATGCGCAGGACCATCTCGGCCAGGTTCACGGCGGCCTCGTCGCCGTCCATGTCGGGGCGGGTGAATCTCAGCTCCGCCAGGGACAGCAGGGTTCCGCCCAGTGCGGACAGCGCGACGGTCGGATCGACCGGGGAGAACCTGCCGGAGGCGACGCCGGTCTCCAGGTCGCGCAGGGCGCGGGGAGCGAGGCCGCGGTCGGAGTGGAGGTGCTCAAGGCCCCGGCGGCGCAGGATCTGCATCAGCTCCGGATGCGAGTCGGCCATCCTGGCGCTGAGCCTGAAGCCCGCCGCCACCAGCTCCGCCGGGTCGTCGATCCCGCTCAGGCGATCGTCGAAGGCCTGGCCGAACTCCTCCAGCGCGTCCACGACCGCCGCGTCGAACAGCTCCGCCTTCGACGCGAAGTGGTTGTAGAAGGAACCGAATCCCACGTCCGCGCGCCCCGCGATCGCCTGGATGCTCACGCCGGTGTCACCGTTCTCGGCGAGGATCTGCCGGGCCGCGCGCACGAGCGCCTGACGCGTCTCGGCGCGACGCCGTTCGAACCGGTTGCCGGGCGGAGCTTTCGTAGGCATGCGGAGAGTCTAGTCACGCCATAGGCACACATCAGACGCTGATCACAGTTCTGATGGATTCATCAATTAACACGCCGGACCTCTCGACGGGGGGCATTGTCAAACTTGATGATTTCATCATTGCGGCGATGTTGCTTGGAGAAGACGATGACCAGGACAGCCCACCAGGACCTCCACAGCGAGCAGGGCGCCCTGCGGGGCGAGCACCCCGGACGCTCCCGAAACCCCGTGATCAAGGTGGCCGACCTGGCCTGGCTGGAGTTCGAGAAGCCCGATCTGGACCGCGCCGAGGTCTTCGCCCGCGACTTCGGTTTCGGTGTCGCCGCCCGCACCGAGCACGAACTGTGGCTGCGCGGTACCCTCGCCGGCTCGCCCTGCGTGGTGATCCGCGCGGGGCGTACGTCCCGCTTCGTCGGACCGGCGTTCCGTGCGGCCGAGCGGGCCGATCTGGACCGGCTGGCCCGCGCCACCGGCTCCGACGTACGGGACCTCGACCGAGCGGGCGCCCCCTGCGGCGGCAAGGGCGTGGACCTCCTCGACCCCTCGGGCTTCCCGGTGCGCGTGGTGCACTGCGGCGAGGACCTGCCGGCGCTGCCCGAACAGCGGCCGCTGCTGCTGAACTTCGGCACCGATCACCGTCGTACGAACGCCATGCAGCGCCCGCCCCGCGAGCCGTCCCGTATCCAGCGCCTGGGGCATGTGGTCCTGGAGACAAGGGTGTTCGGCCACGCGCTGGACTGGTACCTCGACACGCTCGGCATGATCGTCAGCGACTTCCTCTTCCTGGACGGGCAGCGCGACCGTGGCCCGACGATGGCGTTCATCCGCTGCGACCGGGGCGGTGCGGCCGTCGACCACCACACCCTGGCCATGCACCTGGGTCCCGGCAACGGCTATGTGCACTCCGCGTACCAGGTCACCGACCTGGACTCGATGGCCGCGGGCGGGGAGTACCTCAACGAGCGAGGCTACAAGCGCAGTTGGGGCATCGGGCGGCACATCCAGGGCAGCCAGCTCTTCGACTACTGGCGCGACCCCGACCGCTTCATGCTGGAGCACTTCGCCGACGGCGACCTGTTCTCCTGCGACCTCGAACCCGGCTGGGCCCCCATGTCGACGAGTGGCCTCGCCCAGTGGGGCCCGCCCGCCACCCGCGACTTCCTCGGCGCGAGCCCCTCCCCCGCCCGGGTCCGCCACGTCGTCCAGGCCCTCCTCGGCGACAACGAACTGGACCCGGCACGCCTGCTGGGCCTGCTGAAAGCCGTGAACTCCTGAATCCCCCAACTCCCAGCCCCCGCCCCCTGATGAAGGCAACGACATGAGCACCAACGTCCTGCGTACCGCCGACGGCTGGTGGGCGGTGCGCGACACGCGCGCCGTCCGCATCGAGACCAAGGCCGTCACCACCGCCGACCTGCTCGCCGACCGCGCCGCCGTCCGGGAGGCCGCCGCCTCCGGCGACACCGGCACGGCTGTCGCCGACCTGGTGGCACTCTCCCCCGTCACCACACCCTGCCGGGTGGTCGCCCAGATGGTGAACTACCGCAGCCACGCCCGTGATTCGGGCTTCACCGGCGACATCCCGCCCGCCTTCTTCCGCAAGGCGTCCGGCTCGGTCAGCGGCCCGGGCGAGGCGATCGTCCGCCCGTCGCACGTGAGGTTCCTGGACTACGAGATCGAGCTCGGCCTGGTGATGGGAGCACCCCTGCCGGTGGGCACCGTCGTCACCGAGCAGGACCTGCCCTCGTACGTCGCCGGGCTCGTGGTCACCAACGACGTCAGCGCCCGTGACGTACAGCTGACCAAGACGCAGTTCTACGAGAGCAAGTCGTACCCGACCTTCACGCCGACCGGGCCCTATCTCTGTCTGCTGGAGCCGGAGGAGTTCGCCCATCTCCTCGATGTGCGGCTGAAGTTGTCCGTCAACGGGGACCTGCGCCAGGACCGCACCCTGGCCGACATGATCGTCCGCCCGGCGCAGGCGCTGACCCTGCTCGCGCGCTTCCAGACCCTGGACCCCGGCGACCTGCTGCTCACCGGCACCCCCGGCGGCACCGCCCTCAAGGCACCGCCCTCAAGGCACCGCCCAAGGCCGTCGAGAAGATCGGGGCGCTGCTGCCGCCCGCCATGAAGTGGAAGGCGTTCTTCAAGAGCCAGGCCCGCAATCCGCGCTACCTGCGCGACGGCGACCTGATCACCGCGACGATCACCACGCCGGACGGGCGGATCGACCTCGGCGAGCAGCGCACCCCCGTGACCGATGCGCAATGACCCACGCGCCCTGACCCACGCGCAATGACCGACGCGAACCGAGAGCAGAAGTGAGCCGCACATGACCGTCGACCAGACCGCCGGAGCACGGGACACCGCGCCCAGGTCGGCATTCGTACCCGTGGTGATCGTCGGAGCCGGGCCGGTGGGCGTGACCGCCGCCCTCCTGCTCGCCCGGCGCGGCGTACGGACCGTCGTCCTCGAACGCCACCACGACGTCTACCCGCTGCCGCGTGCCGTCGCCGCCGACGACGAGGTGCGCAGGATCCTCCAGGCCGCCGGGGTCGGCGAGGAGTTCGCCGCGATCGCCCGCCCCGCGCGGGGGCTCCGGCTGCTGGACGCCCGGCACCGGGTGATGGCCGAGTTCCCGCGTGCCACGCAGGGGGCGCACGGCTTCCCGCAGACCAGCATGTTCGACCAGCCGGAGCTGGAGCGGCTGCTGCGCGACGCGTTGGCCCACCGCCCGGAGTGCGATCTGCGGACCGGGGTGGAGGTCGTGGGCGCGGGCGTCGGCGTGGGCCAGGATAGCAACGGCCCGGTCCGCGTGACCTTCCGCCGGGACGGCGTCGAGGAACACCTGTGGGCGGACGCCGTCCTCGGCTGCGACGGCGCGGGCAGCCTCACCCGCGACGCCGTCGGCGCCGGATGGCAGGACCTGCGCTTCGAGGAGCGCTGGACGGTCGTCGACGTGCGCACGAGCGCCCCGGTCCGCTCCTGGGAGGGCGTCGAGCAGATCTGTGATCCCGACCGGCCGGCAACCTTCATGCGCATCGGCGAGGACCGCTACCGCTGGGAGTTCCGCCTGCGGGACGAGCCGGAACCGGATCACGAGCGGCTGCGCGAACTGATCGCTCCCTGGGCGGATCTCCCGTACGGCGCCGACTTCGAGGTGGTGCGGCAGGCGCAGTACACCTTCCGGGCCCGTATCGCCGACCGCTGGCGCCGGGGGCGGGTCTTCCTGCTCGGCGACGCCGCCCATCTCACCCCGCCGTTCATCGGGCAGGGGCTGTGCGCCGGGATGCGGGACGCCCACAACCTGACGTGGAAGCTGGCCCGTGTCCTCCAACAGGACGCGGACGAGCGGCTGTTGGAGACCTACGAGAGCGAACGCAAGCCGCACGCCCGTCATGCGATCCGGCTCACGGTCGCGATGGGCTGGGCCATGACCGGCGGCCAGGACGGTGCCGCCGCCCTCCGCCGCGGCCTCCTGGGCGCGGCCGTCCGTATCCCCGGCCTGACCGCGGCGGCAGCCCGTGACCGCGCCACCGTGGACGCACCCGAACTCATCGACCACTACGCCCGGTTGGGAGCCGCGCACCGCGCGCGGACCGGCATCGATCGCGCCCGTTCATGAGAAGGGCGGTGCCGGGCGTCCCCTCCCGGCACCGCCCGGGCCGTGCGCCGCTCGGGCACGACCCGTCATGGGGGAAGGAGGCCGGACCCCAGGTCCGGCCTCCTTTTGCGGTCGGCTCCGTTCTTCATGAACCGACCCGTGTGTGGGTCCTCAGGAGACGTCCACGTGCTCCTTCGGGCTCTCCTTCGGCTCCTCCGGCTCCTCCTGGTCGTGCTTGGCGGCCTTACGGCCGGGCAGGACCGCGATGACGATCATGGTTCCGGCGGCCATGATGATCCCGCCGATCAGGCTGGTGTGCGCGACACCGTGGGCGAAGGCCTCGTGGACCGCGTCGATCAGGGCCTGCGCCTGCTCGGGTCCGGCGGAGGGCGTCTTCGCGATCTGCTCTGCGACCGCCAGACCGCCGCCGACCGAGTCCTTGGCCGTCTCCAGCGCGGAGGCCGGCAGCTGCCCGCCGACCAGGTCGGTCAGCCGGTCCTTGTAGGCGGTGGCCAGCAGCGAGCCCAGTACGGCGATGCCGAGGGAGCCGCCGAGTTCCAGCGCGGTGTCGTTGGCGCCGCCGCCGACGCCCAGCTCGCTCTCCGGGAACGAGCCCATGATGGTGTCGGTGGCCGGGGACACGCTCAGACCGATCGCGAACCCGAGCATCATCATCGGCGCCAGGAAGTCGGCGTACGTGGAGCCTGTGTCGATCCGGGTGAGCAGGAGGACGCCCACGGTACCGATCGCCATTCCGGCCACCACCATGGCCTTCATGCCCAGCTTCGGCGTCAGGCGACCGGTGGCCGCGGCGCCGACGAACACCGCGCCGGCCAGCGGCAGCAGACGGACGCCGGTCTCCAGCGCTCCGTAGCCGAGGACGAACTGCAGGAACTGGGTGGAGTAGTAGATCGCCCCGAAGGTGCCGAAGAAGAAGAACAGCACCGCCAGCATGGAGCCGCTGAAGGGACGCTGGGCGAACCTGCGCACGTCCAGCATCGGGTGCGGGTGGCGCAGCTCCCAGAGGACGAAGGCCGGCAGGCCCACGCCCGCGACCACCGCGGCGGCGACCGGGCCGGTGCCCCAGCCGAAGTGTGGGCCCTCGATGATCGCGTAGACCAGCGAGCCGACGGAGACGATCGACAGCAGTCCGCCCACGTAGTCGATCCGGCCGGCGTTCGCCGCCTTCGACGGCGGCACCAGGACCAGCGCGCCGATCACGGCGACGACGGCGATGGGGACGTTGATCAGGAAGGTCGAGCCCCAGGCGTGGTCCTCCAGGAGCCAGCCGGCCACCAGCGGACCGACCGCGATGGCGAGGCCGGAGGTGGCGGTCCAGGCCGTGATCGCCTTGGCCCGCTCACGCTTCGGGAAGATCGCGACCAGCAGGGACAGCGTGGCCGGCATGACCACCGCCGCGCCGACGCCCATGATCGCGCGAGCCGTGATCACCAGGCCCGTCCCGTCGACCAGGCTGCCCATCACCGAACCGCCCGCGAAGATCACCAGACCCGCGACGAGCGCCCCGCGACGGCTGTACTTGTCGCCGATCGAGCCCAGGACGAGCATCAGCGCGGCGTACGGAACGGTGTAGCCGTCGATGACCCACTGCAGGTCACTGCTGCTCAGGCCCAGGTCCTGGGTCATGTCCGGCGCCGCCACGATCAGTGACGTGTTCGCCATGACCACGATCAGCAGACTCAGACACAGCACCAGCAGGGCGAGCCAGCGCCGTGAGTACGGCCCTGTCATCTTCTCGACGGGTGTGTTGGCGAAGAGCGGCATCGAAAGCTCCCAGGGGGTGAGCGGGACGAGCGGGGCGACTTAATTGCCCACTGATGTGCAGACTAGTTTATTGCCCATTGGTGTGCAAATATCGCGGTAGCCCTCCCTGCCCCAGCCCGCCCGTCTGCCCGCTAGCCCGTCCGCCCGCCTACCTGCCTGCCTGCCTGCCTGCCGAGGTACCGATGTGACCAGCCCGCCAGCGACGCACGAACCCCTCAGCCGTACGACCCGCGCCACCCGCACGCGCATCTTGGAAGCGGCCCTGCGGGAACTGGGGCGCAACGCCGACAGCAGCCTCGGTGACATCGCCGAGGCGGCGGGTGTGGCGCGTCGGACCGTGTACGCGCACTTCGCGGGGCGGGCCGCACTGGTCGGAGGCCTCGCGGCGGACGCCGGGGAAGCGATTCGCGTCGCGATCGCCGTCATCGACGCACCGGGGCCGGTTACTGGTCAGGCTCCGGACGCCGCGACTGCCCTGGCGCGTGTCGTCCTCACCCTCTGGCCGGTCGGTGACCGCTATCGCACGCTCATCGGGCTGGCCCGCCAGGATCTGGGGGCCAACGGGTTCAGCGGACTACTGACTCCCGTCCGCGACAAGGTCGCCGGGATCCTGGCCCACGGCCAACGGCAGGGCGTCTTCCGCACCGGCGTCCCGCCCGGCCCCCTCAGCAGAGCCCTGGAAGCGCACATCCTGGTCCTCCTCGACAGCGTCAACTCCGGGGTCTGGGCCGACGACGGCACGGGCGCCGCCACCACGACCTTGATCGCCGCGGGCGCCGACCGCGATGTCGCGGCTTCGACGATTCGCCGCCTCTGCGATGCCAACCAGCCCGGGGGCAGTGCTCAGCAGCCCGGGCGCGATGCCCAGTAGCCCGGGTGCCGAGCAACTCGGGCACCCAGCAACCCCGTACACATGACAGGAGAGTTCATGTACCGCCCCCATCCCGAATACCGCGACGACTTCGCGTACCAGGACGACTTCGCGTACGAGCCGGACGCCGCGCGGACGCACCGGCAACCGCTCGTCATCGCCCTGGCAGCCCTGTGCGCGCTGATCCTCGTCCCCGTCGCGGTCGACCGTGTCGTGGCGGCGCGGGTGGAGTCGGGTACGGCCGAGGCGTTCCAGGAGGGCATGGGTACCGCGACGCGGCCCGAGGTCCATGTGCGCGGCATCCCCGTGCTGACACAGGTGGCCGCCGGCACCCTGCGGCATGTGGACATCAGCGCCCACGACATACCCGCCGACGAGACCACCCGCCCGCTGCCGGTGACCGAACTCGACCTGAAGCTCGACGACTTGCGGAAGTCGGACGACGGCAGCGAGGCACGGGCGCGCAGCGCCGAAGCGACCGCCCGGCTGTCGTACACCGACGTGTCCGACGCCCTCGGCCTGGAGGTGTCCCAGGGCGACCGGCCCGGCCGGATCAGCGCGAGGATCGCGATGCCGTTCGGCGACGGGATCGCCGTGACGGTGAAAGTGTCGGCGGTCTCGGGCAACCGCATCGCCTTCGAGGACTTCCGGGTGACGAGCGGCGTACTGCCCAGCGCCGGTCAGGTACTGCTCGACAAGATCTTCGAGCAGCCGATCCAGCTGCGGAACATCCCCGACGGCCTGCGTCTTCGCTCGGTCACCACCACGGACGACGGCCTCACCGCCCATTTCTCGGGCACGTCGGTCACCTTCCTCCCCGACGACGCGGCACAGGGCTGACCGCCCTCGCCCCTGCTCAGCGACTGCGCAGAGCGGCCAGCGCGGCCTCCAGGTCGGCCGTGCGAGGGCGGTTGTGCGGCAGCTTGCCGAGCAGGACCGCCATGGTGCAGGTGTTGGTGAGCGCGGAGAGGACCAGACCGCCCGCCACCCCGGCCGAGAGGATCTGAAAGGCAGGGTGAACGAGCAGTCCCAGGGCCAGTCCGACGAGTACGAGCGTGCCTGCGGTGAAACGCACCTGGCGTTCCATGGCCCAGGCGGCACGGGTGGCGGAGGCCGCAGGCCGGTCCAGGTCGTTGCCCTCGGAGGCCCAGGCGGTCGTGCCGCCGGCGAGGGTCGCCGAAGCAATGCCCTCTCCGGCCAGCAGTTCACAGGCGGCCTGGGACCGGTTGCCGGAGGCACACACCATCAGGACGTCACCGCGCTCGGTGGCGTGCCGTAGGTCCGGCAGCGCCCGCCGCACCTGGTCCAGCGGGATGTTCAGGGCGCCGGGCACATGACCCGAGGCGTACTCGCCCGGTGTCCGTACGTCGATGACGGTGAGGTCGTGCAGCCGACTGCGGGCCTCGCCGACGCCGAGGACGACGGGGGTGGGGGAAACGGTCATGACTGAGGTGCTCCTGTTGCGTTCGGAGGTGCTGGAGGTACGAGGGGTACTGGAGGTACGGGGGTACTGGAGTGATCGAGCGGCTGTGGCTGCGGCTGGTTGCTGTGGCTGTGGCTGTGGCTGTGGCTGTGGCTGGAGCCGGTCACACCGCCGTGTCGATGAGCATGAGGGCGGCCACCGCGAGCAGCACCAGGGCGAAGACCCGTTGGAGCGTGGGGCCGGACACCTTCGCGGCGAGGCGTTTGCCGTCCCACGCGCCGAGGATCGCGGCCCCGGCGAAGGGGGCGATGACGGCCCAGTCCAGGCCGTCGGCCGTACCGGCGCGCATCACGAGCGCGGCGAGCGAGTTGACGGTGATGACGAGCAGGCTGGTGCCCACCGCCTCCCTCATCCGCAGACCGAGCACGCCCACGAGCGCCGGTACGGCGAGGAAGCCGCCGCCGACTCCGAGTACGCCGGTGACCGCGCCGAGCCCGCCACCGGCCGCCGCGGCCCGCCCGGACCGGACCGGCCGGGCGTCGTCCGGACTCTTCCGGGAGCGCAGCATATGTACCGCCGCCACCGCCGCGACCACGGCGAAGGCGCCGGTCAGCGCGGCGGCGGGCAGCCTCCCCGCGACCGCGCCGCCCAGCAGCGCCGGGCCGATGCCCGCCGCCGCGAACAGCGCTCCCGTACGCCAGCGGACCTGGCCGTCGCGTGCGTGGCCGGACAGTGCCGTGGCCGAGGTCGCGGTCACGATGACGAGGCTCGCGGTGCTGGCCGCGACCGGGGTGAAACCGAGCAGATAGATCAGGGCGGGGACGGCCAGGACACTGCCGCCGCCCCCGAGCGCTCCGAGCGCCAGACCGATGACGGCACCGGCCGGCAGGGCGAGTATGAGAGGGCTCACGCCGACGTGCCGTTCTCAACGCTGTCGGCGCGGCCGGGAGCACGGGGCAATGGGAGGGGATGCATCGGCACGGTCTCGCTTCTTTCTGGTGACTCTTTCCGGTGACAGAGGACGGATGCCGCGCGAAGGCCGAGCTCGCGCAGGAGCTGACCCACACAAGGACTGGCCCTCGTACCGGCGCGTGTTCAGGCGGTCCGGACCGTGAGGCCGGCCTTCTCCGCCGCGGCGAACGCGTCGTCCACGGCGACGACTTCACGGCCCGCCGCGTCCAGCAGGGAGGCGGCGATCGCGGCGCGCATGCCGCCCGCGCAGTGCACCCACACCTCGCCCGCGGGAATCTCGCCGAGGCGCCCGTGCAGGGCGTGGACCGGGATGTGGACCGAGCCCTCGATGAAGCCGTCGGCGCGTTCGGACGACCGCCGGACGTCCAGTACGACGAGGCCGTCACCGGGGTGCCGAGCGGCGAGGTCGGCGAACGTGGCCCGACGGAAGGCGGCCAGGGGCTCGCCCTCGCGTACCCATGCCGAGGGTTCACCGGTGGCCGCGGCGGCCGGGCGATCGACGCCGACCCGGACCAACTCGCGCTGGGCGGCGGCCAGTTGCCCGGACGATTCGGCGAGCAGTGTCACCGGTTTGCCCCAGGGGATCAACCAGGCCAGATAGGTGGCCAGTTGGCCCTCGGCCTCGAAGTTGAACGAGCCCGCGACATGCCCTTCGGCGAACGCGACCCGGTTGCGCAGATCGACCACCCACTCCCCTGCGGCCAGCCGGGCCGCGATCTCGTCGGCGTCGGCCACGGCCGGTGGAGTGAGGTCGACGGGCGCGGGCCCCGCCGCGTTTGCCGGCCCCATGTGCGCGTAGTAGGCGGGGACTTCGTCCAGCCCTGCCAGCAGATCGGCGACGAAGGTGTCCACGTCCCGGGTGAGTGCCTCGTTGGCCGACTTCTCCTTGCCGATGGTGGTGGCACCGCCCTCGGCCGGGCCGGCGGAACAGAAGCTACCGAAGCCGTGGGTGGGCAACACCGTTGTCTCGTCGGGGAGTTCGTCCGCGAGCCGACGGGCGGAGGCGTGCTGGGCGCGGGCGAGGCCCTCGGTCAGGCGCGGTTCGACGAGGTCGGGGCGCCCGACCGTGCCGATGAGCAGCGACCCACCCGTGAAGACCGCGACCGCCGCCCCGTCCGCCTCCAGGACGTACGAGGTGTGGTGCGGGGTGTGGCCGGGGGTCGCGAGCGCGCGCAGAACCAGACCCGCGCCGGCGTCGACGACCATGGTGTCCCCGTCGTGCACGGGTGTCCGCTCGAAGGAGACGCGGGCTCCGGCCGGAACGAGGTAGGCCGCGCCCGTGAGCCGGGCCAGCTCCGGACCGCCGGTGACGTAGTCGTTGTGCACATGTGTCTCGACCACATGCGCTATCCGCACGCCCCGTCGGGCCGCCGCCGCGATCACCTGGTCGACGTCTCGCGGCGGGTCGACCACCAGGGCCTCCCGCCTGCCGCCCGCCAGATAGCTGCGGTTGCCGAGCCCCGCCACCTCGATGGTGTCGATGAAGAACATGTCGGGCACTCCTTCCGAACGAAAATTACCCCCGGGGGTATATGAGGGACACTAGCATGTACCCCCGGGGGTATTTGAAAGCTGTTCGAAAGGCTGGGGACCGGGCCGGTCAGGCGGCCCGGTCACGCGGCTCGAACGCGGGATCCGCGTGCCCGCCGTGCCCGCGTGCGGCCGGTGCGTCGGCCTCGGCGAGCAGGTCGACGAGGGTGGCGCGGGCACGGGCCACGCGGGAGCGGACGGTTCCGACGGGGCAGTCGCTGAGCTCGGCCGCCTCGGCGTACGGCAGCCCCATCAGCTGGGTGAGCACGAACGCCTCACGCCGCTCGTCGGGCAGCGCGGCCAGCAGATCGAGGAGCGCGACCCCGTCGTCGAAGCCGGGCAGGCCGTGCGGCTGAGCGTGTTCGACCGCCAGCCGCCAGTCCTGTACGTCGGACAGCCGCGGCCGGGCAGCGGCGTACCGGAAGCTGTCGATCACCGCGCGGCGCGCGATGGACAGCAGCCACGTACGGGCCGAGCAACGCCCCTCGAACCGGTGCAGGCTGCCGAGCGCGCGCAGGAACGTGTCCTGGGCCAGGTCGTCGGCGGCCTGCGGGTCGGCGGAGAGATGGGCGACGTAGCGCACGACATCGCGGTGCAGGGCGCGGACGAAACGCTCGACGGCGTCCGGGTCGCCGCCACGGGCGGCCATCGCCCAGGCGGTTATCGACTCGTCGCTTCTGTCGTGCGATCTGTCGTGCGAAGCGGGCAGGGCTGGAGTGATCACCAGTGGTCCTTCTCGGGTCATCCGGGATCCGGACCGACGGCGCGCGTGAGTACGTGAGTACGTGCGTACGTGGGCCATGGGCGCGTGGGCGCGTTGGTTCCGCGTGGGCACGTGGACGGTTGGCGCATCGGTCCGGCGCGTGGGGTACGGCCGGCCGTACGGGAGGTAGGGCCGGTGCCCGAGGTGCGCGGGGAGGCGCCTCGGGGATCCTGCTGTCTCAGGCGACAGCGGTCCCGACGGGCGGACCTCGTGAGGTGATCGCGTGGACGAGGAGCAGCCGTCGCGGCGAACGGTCCGGGGCGCGGCGGGGTACGCGGACGCGCGGCCGGTGCGGCGGTGCGGGCAGGGCGAGCAGCAGCCGCAGCGGGGCGGCGAGTCGGCCGGCCACCGCCCGCAGGATGCGGAAGGCCGCGCGCTCGCCGTACGCGAGCCACAGACCGCACAGCAGCGCGGCCAGCAGGTGGGCGGCCGGCATGCCGAGCGAGGACATGCCGTCCATGTCGTCCATGCCGTGCGCCGGGTGAGCCATGAGCCCTGAACCCATGTGCCCCATGTCCATGGCGTCCGTGGAAGCCGTGTGTGTGGACCCCATGGGTACGGAGCCCATGTGGGCAGAATCCATGGGTGCAGAGCCCATGGGCGAGGAAGTCATGTCGCGCCCGGCGGAGCCCATCGGCATCGAGCCCCCGGCGCCGGGCCCCCAGCCCACCGGCGGAGCCACCGACTGGGCGAGCGAAAACCCCGTGTGGAGCAGCCCCTGGGCGACGACCACCACGGTCACGATCAGTGGCAGTCCGCGTTCACGGGCGGCCAGGCACCAGCCCGTGCCGCCCGTCACCACTCCCCCGGCGGCCATCGTCCACCAGGGCACCGGGGAGCCGGACATCATCACGTGCCCGAGGGCGGCGAGCACCACGCAGACGGCCGCGAACACCGCGGCACGTACCGTGCGTATCCCCCACCCCGTGGTCATGACAGGCCTCGTCCTCGCATCCGTCGGCCGGTCGTCACGGGGAGGCACGTACGTCGCCCGGGCTGACCACGACCGCCTCCACCGTGACCGGCCCGCTGCGCCGGAAGTGCAGCGTGAACGGGACCGGATCGCCGAGTTCCCACCGCGGGCCCGCCCGCAGGATCACATCGAGGCCGTGCGGGGACATGGTGAGACTGCCGTGGGCGGGGACGGCGGCCGAGTCCACCGGGGCCCGGTACGCGGCGCCGGCGCCCGTGGTGCGGTGACGCCCGAGCGTGAGCTCACCACCGACGCCGGGCGACTCGACGCGCACGAGCCGGTCCTCCTCGTCCCCGGAGTTGGTGACCCGGAAGAACGCGGCGGTGTCCCGGGTGTCGCCGTACGGGAGGAAGACGCGTCCGGCGGTGACCTCGATCCGCGCCGGGTCACCCGCTCGGCCGGCGGCGACCCAGGTGGTCAGGGCACCGAGCGCGACGCTGCACGCGGCGACGGGCGCGAGCGCGGTGAGCAGGGTGTCGGTGAGGCGGCGCCGGGTCGGACGCCACGGATGCGGGTCGGTCGTCCGCGTCGTCGTCTGCTGGGCGGTCGTCCGCGTCATCGTGTGCGGCTCCGGGTTCGCGTCGGCTGCCACGCGCGCAGCCGCAGACTGTTGCCGACCACGAGCAGCGAACTCACCGACATGGCCGCCGCGGCCACCATCGGATTGAGCAGTCCCACCATGGCGAGCGGCACGGTCACCGCGTTGTAGCCGAAGGCCCACAGGAGGTTGACCCTGATGGTGCCGAGGGTGCGCCGGGCGAGCCGTACGGCGTCTCCCAGGGCCTCGATGTCGCCGCGTACGAGCGTCACGTCGGCAGCTCCGACGGCCGCGTCCGTCCCGCCGCCCATGGCGATCCCCAGGTCGGCGCCGGCCAGCGCGGCGGCGTCGTTCACCCCGTCGCCGACGACCGCGACCCGGCGGCCGTCCTCCCTCAACTCCCTTACGAGGGCGGCCTTTCCCTCGGGTGTGCATCGGGCGTGCACCTCCTCGATGCCGAGCGCGGACGCGACGGCCCGGGCCGGGGCCTCCCGGTCCCCGGTGGCGAGCACCGGCCGCACCCCCAGCCTCCGCAGCCGGTCGACCGCCCGGTAGCTCCCGGGCCGCACGACGTCACCGATCTCGATCAGCGCCTCGGGCACACCGTCCACCAGGACAACGACCGGCGTGTACGCGGCGGCCTCCGCCACCGGCAGCGCGTCCGCGAGCGCCGGGGGCAACTCGTCGTCCGGCGCGCGGACTTCGACCAGCCTCCCCTCGACCCGGCCCCGGACACCGCGGCCCGCCTCGGCGCTGAACTCCCCCACGTCCGGCAACGGCCGCTCGGGCAGGGTCCGTTGCGCGTACGAGACGATCGCGCGCCCCAGCGGATGTTCGGAGCCCTGTTCCACCGCACCGGCCAGCCGCAGCACCGCCTCCCGCCCGAGTCCGCCGGGCACTGCGGTGACCCGGGCGACGCTCATGTGGCCGGAGGTGAGGGTGCCGGTCTTGTCGAGTACGACCGTGTCGATGTGCTGGAGCGACTCCAGGGCCTGCGGTCCGCGGACCAGGACGCCCAGTTGGGCGCCACGCCCGGTGGCGGCCATGAGCGCGGTCGGTGTCGCCAGACCCAGCGCGCAGGGACAGGCCACGACCAGTACCGCCACGCAAGCGGTGACCGCCGCCTGCGGATCGGCTCCCGCACCGAGCCAGAACCCGAGCACGGTCACGGCGAGCGCCAGCACCACGGGCACGAACACCCCGGCCACCGCGTCGGCCAGCCGCTGGGCGCGCGCCTTTCCCGCCTGAGCATCCGTCACTAGCTTGGTGATACGGGCGAGTTGGGTGTCGGCGCCGACCGCCGTGGCCCGTACGAGCAGCAGCCCGCCCGCGTTGACGGCCCCGCCCACCACCGCCGAGCCCGGGCCGACCTCGACCGGCTCGCTCTCACCCGTGACCAGGGACAGGTCCACGGCGGAACTGCCCTCCGTCACCTCCCCATCGGTGGCGACCCGCTCTCCGGGACGTACGACGAAGACGTGCCCAGTCCTCAACTGCTCGACGGGCAGCAGCCGTTCGGAGCCGCCCTGGCGTACCGAGACCTCCTTGGCGGCGAGTTGGGCGAGCGACCGCAGTGCCGCCCCTGTCCCGTGCCGGGCCCGCGCCTCCAGGAAGCGCCCGGCCAGCACGAACAGCGGTACTCCCACGGCCGCTTCGAGATAGATGTGCGCGGCGCCCTCCGACGCCGAGGGCAGCAGACTGAACGGCATCCGCATCCCGGGATCGCCCGCGCCCCCGAGGAAGAGCGCGTACGCCGACCAGGAGAAGGACGCCACCACGCCCAGGGAGACCAGCGTGTCCATGGTCGCCGTCGAGTGCCGCAGCCCGCGCAACGCCCGTACGTGGAAGGGCCAAGAACTCCAGACCGCGACCGGGGCGGCCAGTACGAAGCACAGCCACTGCCAGTTGCGGAACTGCCAGGCGGGCACCATCGACAGGGCGAGCACCGGCACGGCGAGCAGCGCCGTGACCGTCAGCCGTTCGCGCTCCTGCCGGGCGTCTTCGGGCTCGTCCTCGCTCTCGCCCCCACCTTCCGGCTGCTCGGGAGGGGCCGGGAGGGCGGCCGTGTATCCCGCCTTCTCGACCATGGCGACGAGTTCCTCGGGAGGGACATGGGCCGGATGGCTCACCCGGGCCCGCCCGGTGGCCAGGTTGACGGTCGCGGTGACGCCGTCCAGCTTGGCCAGCTTCTTCTCGACACGGTTCACGCAGGCCGCGCAGGTCATCCCGCCGACGGTCAGGTCGGTCGTCACGACGACGGCCACCGGTTCGGCACTCATCGGCCGCCGCTCCCGTGCGTGTCTCCCATGTCCATGTCCATGCCGCCCCCGCCGCTGTCGCCGCCTCCGTCACCGCCGCCGTCTCCGTCACGGCTCGTTCCGGTCTCGTGCATGCCGGGTGCCACGGGACCGACGGCGGCACCGGCCACGTACGACGCCACGAACATGAGCGCGAGCAGGAGCAGGAAGCCGCACAGCGCGGGCGGCGGCACCGGCTTCCGCAGCGCCGCGACTGGGGCCGCGTTCATGCCGGCACCCGCACTCGTGCCCGCGTCCGCGTCCGCGTCCGGGGAGGATTGTCGGGACTCGCCCATTCCGGTTCTCCAGATCGCACGGCGTCGGCCGGTCCGGGCCGTGACGGTCCAGAAGTCGGGCGCGCACCCCTATGAGTTCCGGCGAGGGCCTGTGGCGTACGTCACTCGGGCAGTGCCGTCACCGCTCCTGGCCGGTGCGGCATCCGTACGTCGACCCCGGTGAGCGCCAACGCCAGCGGTCCCGGCGCCAGGAACGCCAGCGGCAGCAGCATCCAGGCGCACAACGCGGCCGCCGCGACGGCGAGCAGGACGGGACCCCTGCCGCCCACGTCCCGTACGGAGTCCCGGGCGGCCCCGCCCACCGCCGCCCGCCAGTCTGTGAGCGACTCGGGGCGCCCGCAGGCGCGAAGGCCCACGACGGCCGCGTACACGCCGATGGTCTACGGCCTCCTGGGTTCGGGCCGCCCTGTCCGGGTTGCCCCACCAGGTGTAGCGCGGCGAGACCGTGCCGCCTGCGCTGGTCGACTCGCCCGTGTCCGAGCAGGCGGCGAGTGCCGCTGCCGCTGCGCAGAGCGCGAGGGCCGCCGCCGTCGTGCGGGACGGCCGGGACTTGGCTGTCCTGCGGGGCGGCCAGGACTTCCTTGTCCTGTTTCCGGGCATGAGTGGGTCACCTCTTTCGCTAGAAAGCGCTTCCACCCCGGTGATACGACCCTAGGGAAGGTCCTGATGTCAGAACAAGATCCGTGCATCGCTTCTGTCACGCCCGGCGCTGCTGGCTCGTCCGTTGCTGCTGGCTCGCCCGTTGCTTCTGGTTCACCCGTTGCTTCTGGCTCGTCCGTTGCGGAGAGGCGTCGTTGTGCCGTGGTGGGGTTGGGTGCTCGTGCTCGGATGTTTACCGAGGCGATCACCGGGCCGTACTCGGACCGGATCGAGTTGGTGGGCTTCTGTGACGTCAACGCCCGTCGTATGGCCGTCCACAACGGGTGGATCGCGGACGGTCATCCTGGGCGGGGGACCGTGGCGGCCTACGCCGCCGAGGACTTCGACGTGATGCTTCGGCGGGAGCGGGTGGACCTTGTCGTGGTGTGCAGTGTCGACCGCACCCACGACGACTACATCGTGCGGGCGCTGGAGGCGGGGTGCGATGTCGTCACGGAGAAGCCGATGACCACGGACGCCGACAAGGCCCGCCGCATTCTCGATGCCCGGCGGCGGACCGGGGGTGAGGTGCGGGTCGCCTTCAACTACCGCTACAACCCTGTGCATTCGGCCGTACGGGAAGTCATCGCGGGCGGGGAGATCGGTGAGGTCGGGTCTGTGCACTTCGAGTGGCTGCTCGATCTGCGGCACGGTGCGGACTACTTCCGGCGGTGGCACCGGGACAAGGCCAACTCCGGTGGGCTGATGGTGCACAAGGCCACGCATCACTTCGATCTCGTCAACTGGTGGTTGGGTACGGAGCCGGAGACCGTGTTCGCGCAGGGTGGGCTGTTCTTCTACGGCGAGGAGGCCGGGCGGCGGCGGGGGCTCGCGCGGCCCTACGCCCGGGCCCATGGCGCCCCTTCGGCGCAGGACGACCCCTTCGCGGTGCGGCTTGCGGACTCCGAGGTGCTGAGTGCGCTCTATCTGGACGCGGAGGCGGAGGACGGGTATCACCGCGACCAGAACGTGTTCGGGCCCGGCGTGAGCATCGAGGACGACATGGCTGTGCTTGTGCGGTATGCGTCTGGGGCCTCGCTGACCTATCACCTGACTGCCTATTCGCCCTGGGAGGGGTATCGCGTCGCCTTCAACGGGAGCGAGGGGCGGTTGGAGTTGCTGGTGGAGGAGTCGACGTGGACTCGGTCCTCGGTGCGGGGCGATGGTGCGAGTCCTGTTATGCACGGGGCGACTGTGGGGGATGAGGTCGGGCGTACGGAGTTGTTGGTGCGGCGGTTCTGGGAGCCTGCGCGTGTGGTGAAGGTCGGGAGCGGGGAGGGTGAGGCTTCGGCTGAGGGTGGACATGGGGGTGGGGATGTGCGGATGCTGGCCGATCTGTTCGGGGATCGGTCCGGCGGGGATGCCCTGGGGCGGGCTGCCGACGCGGTTGACGGGGCGAGGTCGTTGGTTACCGGGCTGGCCGCCAATGAGTCGTTCGTGACCGGGCTGCCTGTTCGGGTGCGGGATCTGTTGGACGTTTGAGGGCGTCGGTTCGGCCTGCCTCACCAGTCGGTTCGGCCTACCTCACCAAGTGACGTGCAGGGTCTGGGGTGAGCGGTGGATCAGGGTCGGGCGCATGGTGACCGGGTGGTCGTCTGCCAGGCGGAGGGTGGGGAAGCGGGTCGTCAACTGCTCCAGGGTCAGGCGGAGTTGCTCTCTCGCCAATTGGGATCCTGGGCACGTGTGCACCCCTAGGCCGAATGCCACGTGGCGGCCCGGGGTGCGGGTGATGTCGAACTCGTCCGGGCGGGGGTGGCGGGATCCGTCGCGGTTCGCCGCACCGAATGCCACGAACACCGTTGAGCCGGTGGGGAGTTCTGTGCCTGCGAGGGTGATCGCGCGGGTGGTGGTTCGGCGGAAGCCCTGTAGTGCCGTGTCGTAGCGGGCCGCCTCTTCTATGGCCGCGGGGATTCGGTTCGGCTCTGCGCAGAGGAGGTTCCACTGGGGCGGGTGGCGGAGGAGGTGCAGAACCGTCGTGCCGATCAGGGCTGTGGTGGTGAGGTGGCCTGCCAGGAGGAAGTTCTGCAGATGGGCCACCAGTTCGTGGCGTTGGTCGAGTGTCAGGTCGGTTGCGGGTGGGGGTTGGGGTGTGAGGGAGGTGATCAGTTCTGTGCAGAGGTCGTTCTGGGGGTTCTTGCTGCGGACGCGGGCGAAAGCGTCGAGTGCCTGCTGCATTGCCACGACGTCCTGGGCTGCTTCTACTTGTTCGGCCTCCGACATGGGGCGGAAGAGCAGTTCCTCTGCTCGGTAGCCGCCGTGTACGGCCTGGGGGACGTCCTTGGGGTCCAGGCCTACGATCCTGCCGATCACTTCGCCCGGGAGGCGTTGGGCGTACGCCGCCATCAGGTCTGCGTGGCCCTTCTCGGCGAAGGCGTCGATCAGGGCCGATGCTCGTTCCGCGGCGTACGGGAGTACGGCGGCGACCTTGGCGGGTGACAGGCCTCGTACGATCGGGGCGCGTAGGCGTTGGTGGTGGGAGCCGTCGGCTGTGACGACCACGGGGCGGCCGCCGAAGCCGCCGCCCAGGACCGCGAGGGCGGCGGGGGCCGGCATCACGTCCGGGCGCAGCGCGTTAGCCGAGGAGAAGTCGTCCGGGCGGCGGAGGATCTCCCTGACGTCCTCGTCCCTGGCTGCCAGCCAGGCGTCCAGTTCCGGGATGAACGTCAGGCCTTTGGCCCGCCTTGCGCGCTCGTAGTGGGGGTACGGGTTGCGTTGCAACTCGTCGAGTCTGCCGTGCAGTTCACGGTCCACGGGGTCATGGTGCCGGATGGGGTGGGGTGTGGGTAGGGCGCTTCTGGTCCGGTGGGTGGGGCGGGGCCGTGCCGGTATGTCACGTTCGCGACTGCTGGGCATACTGCCCTGAGATTCATTGGTGGACGTTGCCAGCGGGAGCTGTACGTCGCGAACGTTGACACACCGGCACGGCCCCGCCCCGCGCGCGTCGGCGTCTGCTGCGCCATTGAGTGCCTACGATCCTGGCGTGGTTCAGTTTTGTGTGCGGCGGGACAGTGGCCTCGATGCTGGTGAGGCGTGGCGGCGGCTCACGCTGTGGGAGCGGCATGGGGATGTGGTGCCGTTGACCCGGATCACTGTTGCCGCGGGGGCGGGGGGTGGGGTGGGATCCGTGTTCGTGGCTCGGACCGGGGTCGGGGCCCTTGCGTTTGATGACCCCATGGAGGTGGTCCTCTGGCAGCCGCCTCAGGATGGGGGCTCGGGGATGTGTCGGCTCGTCAAGCGGGGTACGTTCGTCACGGGGTGGGCCGAGATCGAGGTGCATCCGTCTGCGGCTACGGGCACGCGGGTGGTGTGGCGGGAGGAGTTGGTGGTGCGGTTGGCCCCGCGGGCTCTCGATCCCGCTTTGAAGCGGATGGCTCGGTGGATGTTCGGGCGGGCCGTGGACCAATTGTTGCTGCGTCCCTGAAGGCTCGTGGAGGGGGGTCACGCCAGTCACCCGGGGCCCAACAGCCAATTCGCCTCCCCCCGCCACCACGCCGGCATTACCTCCGGGTCCACCACACGGGCGCGGAGTGGGCCCCCTCGTACGGAGCATAAGGAGGACGTCGTCGCCGGACGAGGCGCGCGGCGCCCTCGTGAATGCCTTGGAGGAACTGCTCGACACGACTCGCGAGTTCTCGTTCTTCCTGTCGCCGGCGACTTCGTAAGCCCTCAGGTCACCGATCCAACCGGCCCGGCAGGCGGAGCCGTTACGGAAGTCCCGGTGGGAGGGTGCCGGGCAGCGCGTCGTATTTCATGAACGCCTCCCGGCTGTCCGAGACGAAGGGCCACTGCCACAGTCTCTGTCGCAGCTCGACCTCGGGCAGCCAGTCGTGCCACGCGATCTCCGACGGGTCCGGCGTGACGTCCCCGTCGACGACGGCCTCATCGATGACGGCCTCGTGCACTGCCATCCAGTACGGGCTGATCTCTCCCCGGCAGAGGTACTTGAAGGCGAAGCGGACCGTGGCCCTGATTCCGAGTTCCTCCTTGAGCTCCCGGGTCGCCGCCGCCTCGTAGGACTCCCCCACTTCGACGCCTCCGCCCAGCAGCCAGTTGTACCGGCCGGGGAAGCGTGTGACGTGCTCCGGCCTGCGGTGCACGAGTATGCGTCCCTCGTTGTCGCGGCATACGACCGTGGCCACTCGGTGCAGCCAGCCGCGACGGACGGCTTCGCCCCGGTCGACGATGCCGAGTACCCGGTCGCGCTCGTCCACGCGTTCCACCGGCTCGTCCGTGAGAGTCATGGGGCCCACCCTGCCAAAAGTCTGTGGAGTGCGGCCGAGCGGACTTGCGAGACTGGGACCCATGAGCGACATGGAGAGATTCCGTCGGGCCGTGGTCGAGTGGGCGGCCGGTGGGGCGGGGGCGTCGGCGGCCGGTGAGACCGCGCGGGAGCTGGCGGTCGGGGTCGGGCTGCGTACGGTCGTGCTCGTCGAAGGGGGCAGTGATCAGGTCGCGATCGAGGCGTTGGCCTCGCGGCGTGGTCGGGATCTGGACAGTGAAGGTGTGTCGGTCGTGCCGCTCGGGGGTGCGACGAGTGTCGGCAGGTTCGTGGATCTGTGTGGGCCGGCGGGTCTTGGTGTGCGGCTCGCCGGGTTGTGCGATGTCGGGGAGGAGCGCTTCTTCCGGAGGGCGCTGGAGCGGGCCGGGCTCGGTTCCGACATCCCGCCCGAGGGGCTGGAAGCCCTTGGTTTCTACGTGTGCGACGCGGATCTGGAGGACGAGTTGATCCGGTCCCTGGGCGTCGAAGTCGTGCAGCAGGTCGTGGTGGATCAGGGGGAGTCACGGCCGTTCCGTACGTTCCGGAACCAGCCCGCCCAGCGGCAGCGGACCATGGAGCAGCAACTGCGGAGGTTCCTGGGGACGCACAGTGGTCGCAAGGCCCAGTACGCGCGCGGGATGGTCGAGAGTCTGGATCTGGAGCGGACGCCCCGGCCGTTGGAGCGGCTTCTCGCCCACGTCTGATCGAACATCGGACACGTTTTGCGCCTCGACCGCGGCGCGTGCGCGTGTGTCAGGCCACCGAACCTATTCGTGCGGTGGGCTTCGGTGTTGATGACCTGTCGTGGTGAATGGGCGTGTGGGCGCCGGTCAGTGGGACTCCGGTGCCGCCTCGCCTGTTCGCGACGATCTCCGAGGCGATGGAGAGGGCCGTCTCCTCGGGTGTACGGGCACCCAGGTCCAGCCCGATGGGAGACCTGAGCCGGGCCAACTCCAGTTCCGTGATGCCGACTTCGCGGAGGCGTTCGTTGCGGTCCAGGTGGGTGCGGCGGGAGCCCATCGCGCCGACGTACGCCACGGGGAGGCGGAGCGCGAGTTGGAGGAGGGGTACGTCGAACTTGGCGTCGTGGGTCAGGACGCACAGGACCGTGCGGGCGTCGACCTGGGTGCGCTCCAGGTAGCGGTGCGGCCAGTCGACCACGATCTCGTCCGCCTCCGGGAAGCGGGCCGCTGTCGCGAAGACCGGGCGGGCATCGCACACCGTGACGCGGTAGTTCAGGAACTTGCCGATGCGGACCAGGGCGGAGGCGAAGTCGATCGCGCCGAAGACGATCATCCTGGGTGGCGGAACCGACGATTCGATGAGGAGTGTGAGCGGTGCTCCGCAGCGAGAGCCCTGCTCTCCGATCTCCAGGGTGCCCGTGCGGCCCGCGTCCAGGAAGGAGCGCGCCTCGTCCACGGCCGTCCGGTCCAGTTCCGGGTGGGCGCCGAATCCGCCCTCGTACGAGCCGTCCGGGCGGATCAGCAGGGCGCGGCCCAGGAGTTCCGGAGGTCCGGCTGCGATACGCGCCACTGCCGCCGCCTCCCCGCGCGTGGCGGTGGCCAGGGCCGAGGCGAAGATCTCCCGGTCGGAGTCCCCGGCGCGTACCGGCGTCACCAGGATGTCGATGATCCCGCCGCACGTCAGGCCCACCGCGAAAGCGTCCTCGTCGCTGTAGCCGAAGCGTTCGAGGACCGGTTGCCCGTCAGCCAACGCCTGTTGGCACAGCTCGTACACCGCGCCCTCCACACAGCCGCCGGAGACCGAGCCGATCGCCGTGCCGTCGGAATCGACGGCCAGTGCGGCGCCCGGCTGGCGAGGTGCGCTTCCGCCGACGGCCACCACGGTGGCCACGGCGAAGTCGCGCCCCTGCTCGACCCACCGGTGCAACTCGTCGGCGATGTCCAGCATCTCTCGTTCTCCTAACGGTGGTTGGGGTGGCTCGTCGGTCGGGTCGGCCCCGCGCCCCGAAGGGGGCGCGGGGAACTGCGCGACCAGCCACGACGGACCCGCGGACGAGGCATCGCGGATCCAGCGGAGCGCCTAGTGGACGCCCATCCAGCTCTCGATCGGGTTCAGGGCGAAGTAGACGACGAAGACAGCCGTCAGGCCCCACATGAAGGCCCCGATCTCCCGGGCCCTGCTCTGGGCGACCTTGATGGCGACGTAGCTGATGACTCCGGCCGCGACGCCCGCGGTGATGGAGTACGTGAACGGCATGATGACGACCGTCAGGAAGACGGGGATCGCGGTGGCGCGGTCGGCCCAGTCGACGTGCCGGGCGTTCATCATCATCATGGCGCCGATGACAACCAGGGCCGCGGCCGCGACCTCGCCGGGGACGATCGCCGTCAGCGGGGTGAAGAAGAGGCAGGCCGCGAAGAACAGGCCCGTGATGACCGAGGAGAAGCCCGTGCGGGCGCCTTCGCCTACGCCTGTGGCGGACTCGACGAACACCGTCTGGCCCGAGGCGCCCGAGACTCCGCCGATCGCGCCGCCCGCGCCGTCGATGAACAGCGCCTTGGACAGGCCGGGCATCCGGCCCTTGTCGTCGGCCAGCTTGGCCTCGGTGCCGACGCCGATGATGGTGGCCATCGCGTCGAAGAACCCTGCGAGGACCAGGGTGAACACGATCATGCCGACCGTCATCGCGCCGACCTGGCCCCAGCCGCCGAACTCCACGTCTCCGAAGATCGAGAAGTCGGGCATGGACACCGCGCTGCCGTGCAGCTCGGGCGCGCCGCCGGCCCACTGCTTGGCGTCGATGACGTCAAGTGCGTTGAGGACGACGGCCAGTACGGTGCCGCCGACGATGCCGATCAGGATCGCGCCGGGGATGCCGCGTGCCTGGAGCATGAAGATGGCGAGCAGGGTGACGGCGAAGAGCAGGACCGGCCAGCCGGCGAGTTCACCGGTCGCACCGAGGGAGAGCGGGGTCGCCTTGCCCTGGTGGACGAAGCCCGCCTTCACCAGGCCGATCAGGGCGACGAACAGGCCGATGCCCATGGTGATCGCGTGCTTCAGCGCCAGCGGGATCGCGTTCATGATCATCTCGCGCAGCCCGGTGACCACCAGGAGCATGATCACGACGCCGTACATCACACACATGCCCATGGCCTGCGGCCAGGTCATCTGGGGCGCGACCTGCGAGGAGAGGACGCCGGAGACGGAGAGTCCGGCGGCCAGGGCGAGCGGCACCTTGCCGAAGAAGCCCATCAGGAGCGTGGTGAAGGCCGCCGCGAACGCGGTCGCGGTGATCAGGGCCTTCTGGCCGAGCGTGTCCCCCGCCGCGTCCTTGCCGGACAGGATCAGGGGGTTGAGCAGCAGGATGTACGCCATCGCCATGAAGGTGGTGACGCCGCCGCGCACCTCACGCGCGACCGAGCTTCCTCGCTTGGATATGTGAAAGTACCGGTCGAGCCAGGACCTGCCGGCCGGGATACGGGTTCCTTCACCCGCATCGTCGGCGGTGGTCCTCGGCTCCAGCGACTGCTGGGTCATGTGGGCCTACTCCCAAGGTTCACAGGGGCACCCGCTGTCGCCTTCGGCGTGTGCGGGATTTGGGAAGGTGCTTCGGCCGCACGACCCGGGGGACGGCCCGAGACGAACGAATCGTGGTGCTGCACGTGGACCGGTACCGGGGGTGCCGTTGGACGTACGGTTCGCCCGGTGCCGGGGGTGCCGTTGCTGTGCCCAGCCGTTCCGGCCTGCGGAACGGCTGCCCACAACGACGGCGGGGCGCCTATGCCGTGCCGGTGAGGTGTTCCGGTCGGACCGGCGTCCTGTTGAGCTCCAAGCCCGTCGCGTTCCGGATTGCCGCTAGCACGGCCGGAGTCGACGACAGAGTCGGTGCCTCGCCGATGCCACGGAGCCCGTACGGCGCGTGGTCGTCGGCGAGTTCGAGCACGTCGACGGGGATGGTCGGCGTGTCGAGGATCGTGGGGATGAGGTAGTCGGTGAAGGAGGGGTTCCTGACCTTCGCCGTCTTGGGGTCGACGATGATCTCCTCCATGACCGCGATGCCCAGGCCCTGGGTCGTACCGCCCTGGATCTGGCCGATGACGGACAGCGGGTTGAGCGCCTTGCCGACGTCCTGGGCGCAGGCCAGTTCGATGACCTTCACCAGGCCCAGTTCGGTGTCCACCTCGACGACCGCGCGGTGGGCGGCGAAGGAGTACTGGACGTGGCCGAAGCCCTGGCCCGTCGCGGAGGTCGAAGGGCTCGGTCGGCCGGTGCCGCCACTCCTCCTCGACCTCGACGGCCTCGCCTTCGAGTACGTCCACCAGGTCGGCCAGCACCTCGCCGCCGTCGGTGACGACCTTGCCGCCCTCCAGGAGCAGTTCGGCGGTGGCCCAGGCGGGGTGGTACGTACCGAACTTGCGGCGGCCGATCTCCAGGACCTTCTCGCGGACGAGTTCGCAGGAGTTCTTGACGGCGCCGCCGGTGACGTACGTCTGGCGGGACGCGGAGGTCGAACCGGCCGAGCCCACCTGGGTGTCCGCCGGGTGGATCGTCACCTGGGCGACGCCCAGTTCGGTGCGGGCGATCTGCGCGTGGACGGTGACGCCGCCCTGGCCGACCTCCGCCATCGCGGTGTGGACGGTGGCCACCGGTTCGCCGCCGACGACTTCCATGCGGACCTTGGCCGTTGAATAGTCGTCGAAGCCCTCGGAGAAGCCGACGTTCTTGATGCCGACCGCGTAGCCGACGCCTCGTACGACGCCTTCGCCGTGGGTGGTGTTGGAGAGGCCGCCGGGCAGTTGGCGGACGTCCGCCGCCTCGCCGGCCGCGAGCCACTGCTGCTCGGGCGGCATGGGCATCGCCTTGACGCGGCGCAGGAGTTCGGCGACCGGGGCGGGCGAGTCGACGCTCTGGCCGGTCGGCATGATCGTGCCCTGCGACATCGCGTTGAGCTGCCGGAACTCGACCCGGTCCATGCCCACCTTGTCGGCGAGCTTGTCCATCTGTGCCTCGTAGGCGAAGCATGCCTGGACCGCGCCGAAGCCGCGCATGGCGCCGCAGGGCGGGTTGTTGGAGTAGAGGGCGATCGATTCGATGTCGACGTCTTCGAGTACGTACGGGCCGACCGCGAGGGACGCCGCGTTGCCGACGACCGCCGGGGACGCGGAGGCGTAGGCGCCGCCGTCCAGGACGATGCGGCACTTCATGTGCGTGAGCTTGCCGTCCTTGGTCGCCCCGTGCTCGTAGTGGAGCTTCGCGGGGTGGCGGTGGACGTGGCCGAAGAAGGACTCGAAGCGGTTGTAGACGATCTTGACCGGCTTGCCCGTACGCAGCGCGAGCAGGCAGGCGTGGATCTGCATCGACAGGTCCTCGCGGCCGCCGAACGCGCCGCCGACGCCGGAGAGCGTCATGCGGACCTTGTCCTCGGGGAGGCCCAGGACGGGTGCGATCTGCTTGAGGTCCGAGTGCAGCCACTGGGTGGCGATGTAGAGGTCGACGCCGCCGTCCTCGGAGGGCACGGCGAGACCCGACTCCGGGCCGAGGAAGGCCTGGTCCTGCATGCCGAAGGTGTACTCGCCCTCGACGATGAAGTCGGCGCGTTCCCGGGCGGATGCCACGTCGCCGCGAATGATCGGCTGACGGTGCACGATGTTCGGGTGCGGGACGTGGCCGATGTGGTGGTCGTCGCGGTTCTCGTGGACGAGGATCGCGTCCGGCGCGGTCGCGGACGACTCGTCGGTGATGACCGGGAGTTCGCGGTACTCGACCTTGATCTTGGCGGCGGCGCGGCGCGCGGTCTCCGGGTGGTCGGCGGCGACGATCGCGACCGGCTCGCCGTGGTGACGGACCTTGCCGTGCGCGAGCACCGGGGTGTCCTGGATCTCCAGGCCGTAGTTCTTCACGTCGGTCGGCAGGTCGTCGTACGTCATGACGGCGTAGACGCCGGGGGTCTTCAGCGCCTCGACCGTGTCGATGGAGACGATCTCGGCGTGCGCGACCGTGGAGCGCAGGATCTGGCCCCAGAGCATGTCCTCGTGCCACATGTCCGAGGAGTACGCGAACTCTCCGGTGACCTTGAGGATGCCGTCCGGGCGGAGCGTGGACTCACCGATGCCGCCCTTGGTCCGGGAACCCTGGGTGACCTTGGTGGGAGTGCCGAGGGGAGCGCTTTTGCCGGCCATCGTCAGACCACCTCTCCCTGTCGGGCGGCCGCCAGGCGGACCGCGTCCATGATCTTCTCGTAGCCGGTGCAGCGGCAGAGGTTGCCCGACAGCGCCTCGCGGATGTCCGCGTCGCTCGGGGTCGGGTTGCGCTCCAGCATCTCGTCGGCGGCGACCAGCAGGCCGGGCGTGCAGAAGCCGCACTGGACGGCGCCGGCGTCGATGAACGCCTGCTGGATCGGGGAGAGTTCGGTGCCCTCGCCGGCCTGCGAGTCGGAGGGCCTGGCCTCCCACCGCTTGGCCGCGTCCAGGGGCGTACCGCAGGCTCCGGAAGCTCCGGAGGCACAACCCCCGTGCTCCGCGCGCTGTTTGGCGAAGTCGGCGAGGCCCTCGACCGTGACGACCTCGCGGCCCTCGACCTGGCCGGCCGCGACCAGACACGAACACACCGGTACGCCGTCCAGGCGGACCGTGCAGGAGCCGCACTCGCCCTGCTCGCAGGCGTTCTTGGAGCCGGGAAGACCCATGCGCTCGCGCAGGACGTAGAGCAGGCTCTCGCCCTCCCAGACGTCGTCGGCTTCCTGCGGACGGCCGTTGACCGTGAAATTGACGCGCATTACGCGACTCCCTCCGAACGGGCGGCGGTGCCGCGGTACGACTCCCAGGTCCAGGTCAGCGTGCGGCGGGCCATGATGCCGACCGCGTGGCGGCGGTAGCTCGCCGTGCCCCGGACGTCGTCGATCGGGTTGCAGGCGGCCGAGCACAGCTCGGCGAACTGCTTGGCGACCGACGGGGTGATGATCCTGCCGTTGTCCCAGAAGCCGCCCTCTTCGAGCGCCGCGTTCAGGAACTCCTCGGCGGCCTTGGCCCGTACGGGCGTGGGCGCGGCCGAGCCGATGCCGGTGCGGACCGTGCGGGTGTCGGGGTGCAGGGCCAGACCGAAGGCGCAGACCGCGATCACCATGGCGTTGCGGGTGCCGACCTTCGAGTACTGCTGCGGGCCGTCGGCCTTCTTGATGTGGACGGCCCGGATGAGCTCGTCGGCGGCGAGCGCGTTGCGCTTCACACCGGTGTAGAACTCGTCGATCGGGATCAGCCGCGTGCCTCGTACGGACTGGGCCTCGACCTCCGCGCCCGCCGCGAGGAGGGCGGGGTGGGCGTCGCCGGCCGGGGAGGCGGTGCCGAGGTTGCCGCCGACGCCGCCGCGGTTGCGGATCTGCGGGGAGGCCACCGTGTGGGAGGCGAGGGCCAGGCCGGGCAGCTCGCCGCGCAGCTGCTCCATGATCGCCGTGTACGGGACCGAGGCGCCGAGGCGGACGGACTCCTCGCCGACCTCCCACTCACCCAGTTCGCCGATGCGGTTCAGGTCCAGCAGGTACTCGGGCCGGCGGTGGTCGAAGTTGATCTCGACCATCACATCGGTGCCACCCGCAATCGGCACAGCGGTGGGGTGCTCGGCCTTCGCGGCGAGCGCCTCCTCCCAGCTGGCGGGGCGAAGGAAGTCCATGACCGGCTCTCTTCTTCGTCTCGTGGATGGTTCTGATCAAGCCAGTTCGTGTGCGGCGGGTCCGGCTCGTTCATACGTTGTTCACGTTGATTGAAATCAGTACACAGCGCCGTCCCGCACCTGGGTCAGTCACCGAAACCATGAAGGAGTTCGCTGGCCAGGGCGCGCATCTTGTAGATTCGTATGAACGGAGGGCATCAGCAACCTCCTCGTTTTCCTCCGGAAACACCACGCACAGGTTCGGGAATCAGCGACCACATGTCGCGAAAGCCCAGGACACGGGCCATGAGGGCCGGAAACATCGTCCACCGGACCCCTCGGGCCCACTCTGCGGAGCCCGGGAACCCGTGCACGGGGCACCCATACTCGGGCCCCTCCGGAACCATCCAGATCCATCGTAGTTTTCGAGACAGAACGGCGGCGACGAGAATGCGGCTGCGCGCACTGCTGGACACGGACGCGCTGGGCCTGCGGCTGCTCGGCGGCGAGGACGAGCTGGACCGCACGGTCCGTGGCGTGATGACCACGGACCTGCGGGACCCCAGCCGCTATCTCTCGGGCGGCGAGCTGGTGCTCACGGGGCTCGCCTGGCGCCGCGACGCCACCGATTCGGAGCCCTTCGTACGGATCCTCGCGAGCGCCGGGGTCACCGCCCTGGCCGCCGGTGAGGCCGAGCTCGGCCCCATCCCGGAGGACCTGGTGGCGGCCTGTGCGCGGCACCGGCTGCCGCTGTTCGCCGTCAACGAGTCGGTGGCCTTCGCGACGATCACCGAGCACGTCGTACGGCAGGTGTCGGGCGAGCGCGCCGGGGATCTGGCGGCCGTCGTGGACCGGCACCGCCGGATGATGACCTCGGGTCCCGCGGGCGGCGGCCCGGACGTGGTCCTGGACCTGCTCGGCTCCGACCTGGACCTGCGGGCCTGGGTGCTCTCCCCCGCCGGACGCCTCATCGCGGGCTCCCCCGGCGCCGAACCGGGGCTGCCCTCCGCGGTGTGCGCGGCACTGGCAGGCGAGCACCTGGCGGCGGTCCGCACCGGGCGGCGCGGGCCGTACCGGGTGGCGGTGGGCGGCACGACGTACTCGCTCTTCCCGATCCGCAGCAGCGCGCGTGGCACGGGCACGGCGGGTGCGTCGGGCGCACCGGGCTCGCGGGACGTCCGCGAGACGGTCCTGTCCGACTGGCTGCTCGCGGTCGAGGCCGATGCCGGGGACTGGCCGGCGGAGCGGCTCGACCTGCTGGAGGGCGTGACCCAGCTGATCTCCGTGGAGCGGGACCGGCGGGACGCGGCACGCACGGTACGGCGGCGGCTCGCGCAGGAGGTCCTCGAACTGGTGCAGACCGGTGCCGCGCCCGGCGAGATCGCGGCGCGGCTGCGGGTCGCGGCGCCCGTGCTGCTGCCGGGGCTCGGCGCGGCCCCGCACTGGCAGGTCGTGGTCGCCCGGGTCGAGTGGGACGGCGGGGAGATCGAGGGCGGTGCGGTGGCGCAGGCGCTCCTGGAGGAGATCCTCGTCGACCCGCTGTCGGCCGGTCCCGAACCGTCCGACCGGATCGCGGTCGCCCATACGGGTGAGGAGGCCATCGCGCTCGTACCGCTTCCGGCGGTTTCCTCGGAGCACGACGGCTCGGAGGCCGGGCTGCACGCGGACACCCTCCTGGCGGCCGTACGGGACCCGCTGTCGGCGGGCCTCGACGACGACGGGCGGCTCACGCTCGGCGTCAGCGCCTCCGTGCACTCGGCGGAGGGGCTGCGCGGCGCCCTGGAGGAGGCCCGGCACGCGCGCCGGGTCGCCGCGGCGCGGGCCGGCCGGGTGTGCGCGGCCGGGCACCAGGAGCTGGCGTCGCACGTCCTGCTCCTGCCCTTCGTGCCGGACGACGTGCGTCGCGCCTTCACGGCGCGGCTCCTCGATCCCCTCCGCGACTACGACCGGCGCCACCGTGCCGAGCTGATCCCGACCCTTGAGGCGTTCCTCGACTGCGACGGCTCCTGGACCCGGTGCGCCGCCCGTCTGCACCTGCACGTCAACACGCTGCGCTACCGGGTGGGACGCATCGAGCAGTTGACGAGTCGCGATCTTTCCCGCCTGGAGGACAAGCTCGACTTCTTCCTGGCGTTGCGCATGAGCTGAGGTCACAAGGGTGCGCGGCGAGTGGCACCAAGTGCCTTCGCCGCCGCACCCCTTGTCCCACGACTTTGTGAAATCCTTCACCCACCCCCTTGGCCGGGCGAGTGCATTCGTGCTGAGATGCCGCCACCACTCAACAGCTCAATGGCGTGCTCGGGGAGGGCAACGTGGCGCATACCGCCATGTCTGGTTACGGGACGACTGCCGGGGACGATCCACTCCAGACCGCGGTGTGGCGGCTGCGCTCGCGCGCCTGCTGGGCCGACGCGGCGGCGCTCCTCGAACCACGCACGGCATCGGCCGCGCTCCAACGGGCCTCGCTCCTCGTCGAACGGTGCCTCTACACCGAGCAGGGCTGGGCGGAGGCGGAGGACGCGCTGCGTACGGCCGAGGCGCTGGCCCAGTCCGACGACGAACGGGGCGCCGCAGCGTGCGAGCGCGGGCAGCTCGCGTACGCGTCCACGCTGCTCGCCGTCCGCGACCGGGCCGACGAGGCACGGGCCGCACTCGGCCGGGCCGCCGCACTGATCGCGCCCGGCGCTCCGGGCCGGGCCCTGCTGGACTTCCGGCGCGGGCTGCTCGCCGAGAACCTCGCCCACTCCCCGCAGTCCGCGCGCGCCGCCTATCGCCGCGCCCATGCCGGCGCCACCGCCCAGGACGACCCCCTGCTGCTCTCCTTCACCTGGCGCCACCTCGCCGGACTCGCCCTGCGCGAGGGCGAGTTGGCGGAGGCCCGGCACGGCTTCGGTGAATCCCTGCGCATCCGGGAGGAGTTGGGCTATCTGGTGGGCACGGCCCCGGCGTTGGCCTCCCTGGCCGACGCGGAGACCGAGCCCGAAGCCTCGCGGCTGCGCGCGGAGGCGGGGCGTCTGTTCCGCCTCCTGGGTGGCGTACCGACGTGGCTGGCGGACCAGTTGACTCCGCCGGCGGCGACGGCCTGAGCCGTGTGGCTGCCGCCGGCCGGTGTGGCATGTGCGGGTGCGTGGGGGCTGGTCGCGCCCCGCGGCGGAGCCGCAAATGTCACAGCCCCGCGCCCCTTGAGGGGCGCGACCGACGGCGTCTCACATGCTCACGAAGTGCTCCCGCAGCAGCGCCTCGACCGCCGACAGGTCCTGCGCGGACAGGGCGTCCAGAAGGGCAAGGTGCTGCGCCGCGTCCGCCATCAGCTCGAGGCGGGCGCGAGCGGTGGGGCTGCCGCCGAGGGGCCACTGCGCCCGCCGGTGAAGTTCGTCCGCGATACGTACGAGCTGCTCGTTGCCCGCGAGGTCGAGGATCGCCCGGTGGAAGGCGCGGTCGGCCTCGGCGTACGTCGCCCGGCAGCCGACGGCCGCCGCCCGGGCCGTCTCCTCCGCGAGCGGGCGCAGGTCCTCCCAGTCGTCGGCCGGCAGGGTGCGGGCCAGGCGCAGCATCACGGGCGCCTCTATCAGCCCGCGGATCTCGGCGAGTTCGGCCAGCTCGCGGGCGCCGCGCTCGACGACGCGGAAGCCCCGGTTCGGTACGACCTCCACGGCGCCCTCGGTGGCGAGCTGCTGCATGGCCTCGCGCACGGGCGTCGCCGAGACACCGAAGCTTTCGCCGAGCGCGGGGGCCGAGTAGACCTCTCCGGGGGCGAGTTCGCCGGCCACGAGGGCGGCCCGCAGAGCGTCGAGGATCTGGCCGCGGACGGAGGCTCGCTGAATCGCGGGACGGGGGGACGCGGACGGGGAGGGGGAACGGGAAGCGGAAGACGTACGGGCGGCGGGGACGCCTCGCGAGCCGGATCCACTGCGTGCGCCGGATCCATCGCGTACGGCGGATCCATCACGTGCGCCGGATCCATCGCGTAGGCCGGATCCAGCACGTGCGCCGGGGCCGCCGGGCGCCGCCGGTGCGCTCGGGGCTCCGAGTCCTCCGGGTGTGCCGTGGCTTCCAGGTCCCCCGAAGCCACCAGGCGCGGCGGGGGGTCCGGAGGTCCCGTGGTGCCACGGGTCTCCGAGAGTCTCCGGTGTGGCCGGGCGGCCGGAAGCGGCCGTCGAAGGCCGGCGTGCACCGGTTCCGGGCGCGTCCGCCGAGGCCGGGAGCCCCTCGCGCGTCACCCTGGGCTGCGGAATCGGCGTCTCGCTGTGCGTGTGCTCCCCGCGAGCCGTGTCCTCGGGGGGAGCGGGAGCGCCGGCGGGAGCTGAGGCCGGGGTGCCGGGTGCGGCGGCGTCCCGGGGGGCGTCCTCGCGGAACGACCGGCCGGCCGCGCGCTCCCGGCCTTCGCCCGCCGCCCGGGACTGCTGCTGGGGAACCCGTGGCGTTCCCGCGCCGGGGGCGGTCTCCGACGGGTCTCCTGCGGAGCCGTACGCCTCGCGCGAACCGGCCTTCTCCACGGGAGCCTCCTCCAGGACGGGCAGTGGTGGTGAGTATTTCGGTCGGGGTTCGGAGCGACCCCGACAGAACAGGGTAAACCTCGATCGTATCGGGTAAGGTAAGCCTTACCTGCAACCGATCACGGAACGGGGCCCCCGCATGTCCGCTCCCGCCCCGGCCGAGACCTCGCCCGGCGCAGAAGTACGCCTGGTCGGCTCGGCCCTCACAGCGGCGTACACGCGGATGACCGAGGTGCTCCCGGCCCTGGGCGTCACGGAACTCGCACCGCACGAACCGGCCCCGACGGGCGACCGGTGGATCTCCGTCGCCGGACTCGCGGAGGGCGGGGCCGACCTGGACGCGTTCCTCGCGTGGGACGACGACCAGGTACTCACGGACCACGGACGGCGAGGCCGTCCGGACGTGATCGCCGGCTTCGGCCTGCACCGTTACGCCTGGCCGGCCTGTCTGCTGATCACGGTGCCGTGGTTCCTGCTGCGCCGGGTGCCCCGCTTTCCCGTGCAGCACGTCACGTTCCAGCGCATGCCCGGCAGCATCGCCGTACGCGTCGGTGAGTTCGCCTGTCTGCCGGACGACCCGGCGGCCGCACTGCCCGGCGCCCGCGTCGTCCCCGACGAGGAGGCCCTGCGCGCGGCGGTCCGGGCCGCCGTGGCCGAGCACCTGGAACCGGTCCTCGACGGATTCGGCCCCCGGACGCGACGCCGGGGCCGTGCCCTGTGGGGCATGGCGACGGACGAGGTCGTCGAGAGCCTCTGGTACGTCGCCGGGCTCCTGGGCGAGCAGGGGCGCGCGAGGGAGGAGCTGGAGCGGCTGTTCCCCGGCACGACCCGGCCGTACGTCGGCACGGCCGGCTTCCGCGAGGTGACCGGCTCGAACGGCGAGTGCCTGTCCACCCGTGACCGGGCGAGCTGCTGCTTCCACTACACCCTCGACGCCGAGGACACCTGCGCCAACTGCCCGCGCAACTCCGACGCGGTCCGTGTCGCGAAGCTGACGGCGGAGGCCGCCGCGGCGGGCTGATCCCGTGGCAACAGGCTGACTCCACGTCACGTAAGATCAACTCGCCATGGATCCGGGCACCTTGACGGCGGCCCGGCCGAACCCTTTGGTTACAGTCGATTCACAAAGTCCTCACTTGCCGCAAGAACTTTCCGTGGAACCACCCGTAAGGGTAATCTAACTCGAACTCAACTCCCGCTCCTCAAGCGGCAGTTCGAGGAGAATGCCGTCCTCGCGCATACCCTTGCACTCCCTTGGCGGCCTCTTGCCCCGAAACCCTCTGAGGACGCACGGGATTGGGCCACTATGGCGGGCGTTACGCCCTATCCCAATGCAAGGGACCCCAGATGAGACTGACCGACATATCGCTGAACTGGCTGCTTCCCGGCGCCGTGCTGCTCCTGGGCCTGCTGGCGGCGGTTGCGGTGCTCGCGCGTGGCAAGCGCGCCGGGGAGAAGACCCACGCCGACGATTCGTGGGAGCGCACGGAAGAGCGCCGCAGGCGCAAGGAGGCCGTCTACGGCACCGCCTCCTATGTACTGCTCTTCTGCTGTGCAGCGGTCGCCGCCGCACTCTCCTTCCATGGCCTGGTCGGCTTCGGCGAGCAGAATCTGAACCTGTCCGGCGGCTGGCAGTACCTGGTGCCGTTCGGCCTGGACGGTGCGGCCATGTTCTGCTCCGTACTCGCGGTGCGCGAGGCCAGCCACGGTGACGCGGCGCTCGGCTCCCGGATACTCGTGTGGACGTTCGCGGCCGCCGCTGCCTGGTTCAACTGGGTGCACGCCCCCCGGGGTCTCGGCCACGCGGGCGCCCCGCACTTCTTCGCCGGCATGTCCCTGTCGGCCGCGGTCCTGTTCGACCGCGCGCTGAAGCAGACCCGCCGCGCCGCCCTGCGCGAGCAGGGCCTGGTGCCCCGGCCGCTGCCGCAGATCCGGATCGTACGGTGGCTGCGTGCCCCTCGTGAGACCTACGGCGCCTGGTCGCTGATGCTGCTGGAGAACGTGCGCAGCCTGGACGAGGCGGTCGAGGAAGTCCGTGAGGACAAGCGGGAGAAGGAGCAGAACCGCCTGCGTCGTCGCGACCAGGAGAAGCTGGACCGTGCCCGCATCAAGGCGATCACCCGTGGCCACCGCGGAATGATCGGACGAGGCGGCGGCCGTCAGGCGGAACTCCAGCCGGCCCCGGCGGCCACCCAGGTCGCTGCGGAGCCTGCCATAGCAACGCCGGAACTACCCGCACGCGCCGCCCGGCCCTCGTTGCAGCCCGTCCGCCGAGGAACTGAGTCCTCGACGGTCGATCTCACCGCGGAGGACGACACAATGGCGCTCCCTCGTCTCGACTCCCTTGAGCGCAAGCTGAAGGACCTGGAGCAGCAGTTCGGCTGATCCGGACCGGGGCCTCCCGAGGCCTCAACTCTGGACGGGGGCACGGCAGTTCATGCCGCGCCCCCGTCCAGTTTCATGTCCGCGCCCGGTCCGGTTTCATGTCCCTGCCCCGTACGGTGTCAGGTCGTCGGCCCATCCGGTTTCACGCCACTCCCCCGTCCAGCTCGAACCACACCACCTTCCCCACGCCATGGATCCGGACGCCCCACGCGTCCGCGAGGGACTGCACCAGGATCAGGCCTCTGCCGTGCGTACCGTCGTCGGCGTTCGGTACCCGCAGTCTCGGCCTGCGTCCCACGAAGTCCCTCACCTCCACCCGGAGTCCGCGCGGGCCGACGGTGGCTGTCAGCAGCGCGTCATGGGTGGTGTGGACGAGGGCGTTGGTGACGAGTTCGCTGGTCAGTAACTCCGCTATCTCGGATCGGCCGGGCCGCCCCCAGTGGGCGAGCAGGTCCCGCAGCGCCCTGCGGACCTGAGGCACCGCCCGGAGGTCGCAGCGCCCGAGCCTGAGCCTGAGTTGCGGAACGCCGTGCTGGTCGGTCGTTCCGTCCGCTGTGTCCCCCGCCGTCGTGGTCGTCTGTACCGTCTTCGCCGAGAAGGCCCCGGATACAACGGGACCGCCTCCTCGTGCCTGCCTCTTCATGACCCCCGCCCGCACGCCGCTGTCGATTCCCCTCCTGCTCGAACACGTTCACGGAATGCATGCCCCGGCCCGGATCACGACACTCATGTCGAATCGTCAACCACCCCTGATACGTCCGGAGATGCCCTGCTGCCGTCCGGAAAAGTCGCGCGACGGACCACCTGCCCGAGCCGCCTCCATCCGACGGACGATGACGGGTGGAGGCCTGGACGCCCCGGGAGTGGAGGGCCGCAAGGTGAAGGGGCTGCCATACGCCGTTTCGGGTGCCCCTTCACGGGCTGACCCGCGCGATCACGCCTGATCCCGCGTCCTCACTCACGATGAGACAGGCCAGTACATCTGCCCGTCGGGCCGACGGCCGGCCCGGCCGTACCGAACCCTGTCGCGCCTACGGCCCCGGGTGCCGCGCGACCACCCACGCTCGGACCAACTACCGATACCGCGCTGCCGATCCGGTCGCAGTCAACCTGACATTCGTCAGGACCGGTCGCCCGCTTCTCTTCCTAGGGTTCGAGAGTTCACCGACTCCACGGAGGAGTAAGAAGACCATGCGCAGACTTCTTCGCGGCGCCGCCGCGCTCGCGCTCGCGACCGCGGCCCTGACGGCGGTCGGCACGACGGAGGCCCAGGCGGCCGACGAGTGGGCCGGCTGCCCGTACGGCGCTGTGTGCGTCTACCCGCAGAACCAGAACCCCGCCGTCAGCCCGAGCCACATCTACTGGACGTACGGCACGCACAACCTCCAGAACCAGTTCGGCAATCACTGGGTCCTCAACAACCAGTACGACGGTGCGCTCGCGATGCTGTGCTACAGCAGCGGGACGGACTGCACGGCCGACATGCTCGCCGAGGGAACGGGCGTGTACGCCGACCTCACGCCGATCAACTCGATCGTCCTCAGGCCGCACCTGGACTGACCCGGCCTTCACCGTCCGCCGCTCGAAACCCGGCCGGTGCGGTCCCCGCAGTCGTCGGGGCCGCGCCGTTCCTCCAGGGGGAGACAACCACCATGCACCGCACCGCGCGCCTACGCGGAACGGCCGGACACGTGTGGAGAACACTTCTCGCGTCCGCCGCCGCACTTCTGATCCTGGCCTCCGGCGCGGCCACACCGGCCACCGCCGCCGTCCAGGCACCCGCCGCCGCCCAGATCCCCGACGGCGTCACCGCCGGGGTCGCCGTCTTCGACCGGCAGACGGGAACCTTCACCGAACAGGTCAACGCCGGTACGCCCTTCCGGTCCGCCTCCGTCGTCAAACTGCTGCTGACCCTGGACTTCCTGTGGAACCGCGGGCCGTCCTACGTCATCCCGGCCGCCGACCGGGCCCGGCTGGAGCCCATGCTGCGCAGCAGCGACGACAACGCGGCCAACTACTACTGGTCCAACTACGGCGGTTCGGCGATCATCAACCGGATGGTCCGCGAGCTCGGCCTGACCGACACCGCCCCGCCGCCCGCCGGCTACGAGGGCTACTGGGGCTACACCGCCCTGTCGGCCCGCGACACCGTGAAGATCTACCGCTACATCCTGGACACGGCACCGGCCCCCGTGCGCGACTTCGTCATGGGCAACCTGCGCCAGTCCACGCGCTGTGCCTCGGACGACTTCGACCAGCACTTCGGCATCGCCGGGGCGTTCGACCGCCCCTGGGCCGTGAAGCAGGGCTGGGCGGGCTCCTCGTTCCCGGAAGGTACGTGCTCCTCTTCCGGCGCGGCGACGGCGAAGACAGCCACCGCCCCGAAGGCCACCGCCGCGGAGGGTCGCGCCGCGGAGGACGTGAACCTCACCCGCCCGGCGCTGCACACCACCGGCACCGTGGGCGCGGGCGACCGCACGATCGTGGCGGTCCTGACGCTCCATCCGGACGGCACGTCGTACGGCAAGGCCTACACCGACATCGGCCGGCTGACCCGCTCCCTGAACGTGCCCGGCGGGGTGCGGCCGACGGGGAAGTGGTACGGAACCTGGAGCGAGCACGTGAACGTCCGCCGGGACCCGTCCACCGCCAACCCTCCGATGACCCAACTGCCCTCCGGGGTCGAGGTGTTGGTGGGCTGCCAGAAGCAGGGCCAGACGGTCAGCGTGCCGCCCTACACCAACGACTGGTGGGCGTATCTGCCCCAGTACGGCGGCTACATCTCCAACATCTACATCAGCTCACCCGGCAACCGGCTGCCGGACGTGCCGGACTGCGCGGGGTCGTAGCCGAGGCGTGAGTCAGGGATTCAGTGAGCCGGGACCCGGTCGCCTGCCGGGTCCCGGCTCACCGTTCACAGCCGGCGGGAGAGTCACCCTCAGCAGGCGGCGAGAAGGTCACCGCTCGTAGTCGGCGAGATAGCGCATCACCTTGTCCACGTGCGGCCGTACGCGCTCCGGGACACCACGCTCCTCGATGATCGTGCGGTCGCTCGTGCGGTAGCCGGCCACGACGAGCTTGACGAGGTCCTTCTCCGGCAGCCCGGCCTCCTTGAAACGCTGGTCGAGCCAGCACACGTACAGGCTCATCGTCGAGATCGCGTCGGGCGGCGACATGTGGTCCTTGTCGCCGTCGCCGTCCCCGTCCACGGCCCAGGCCCGGAACACCGAGGGCGTCCACATCGCGATGCCGAACTCCTCGGAGGCCGGGCGGGCCGCCTTGGCGTCGAACCCGCTCTCCGCCTTGAGCATGGCGGCGAGCACGATGGGGGTGATCTCCTTGTCGGTACAGCGGTGTGCGGCCTTCACGATGACCGGGCGCAGTGCCTTGGGCACGTCCGAGTCCGGCGGGATCTCCCCCGCGGCCACCGCGACCGTACTGCCGGTGGCCGTGGCGGACGTGCCGGGGCCACCCTTGTCGTCGGCACCGCCGTCGTCCCGCAGCATGAGCGCACCGGTCACGGCGGCGGCGCCCGCCAGGACGGCCGCGACGACCGGCACCAGCCGCCGGCGACGGCGGGGCGCGCCGGAGAGTTCGTCGACACGGGCCTTGAGGACGTCGGCGGTGTACTGGAGACGCGTGGCGTGGTCCGGCGACAGACAGTCGGCGATCAGCCGACGTCTGCTCTCCTCGATGTCGGCGTCCAGGCGCAGTGGTGCGGTCCCGCGCGCGTAGGCCTGGGCGGCGAGGGAGCGGGCCCTGGCCGTGGCCCCCGGGAACGGGTGCAGCCCGCCCGTGAGCACCTGGTGGGCGAGGACGCCGAAGGCCCAGATGTCGGCGGTCGTCCGGACGACCGTGCCCCGCGAGTCGGTGCGCTGCGACCACCACTCGGGCGGCAGATGGTCGAGGGTGCCGAGCGGCGGCATGTGGGCGTGGGTGCCCTCCAGTTCCGCGGCGACCCCGAAGTCGGCGAGCCACACGTCGCCGTCCGCGCTCAACAGGATGTTGGCCGGTTTCAGATCGCCGTGCACCCATCCGGCGCCGTGCATGTGCGCGAGACCGGCGGCCACCGAACGCAGGACGCGATCCGCGTCGGGGACCGGCCGACCGGCCTCGGTGGCGTCGAGCACGTCCTGGAGGCTGCGCTCGGCCCGGTCCATGACCAGGGCGATCGCACCGTCCAGATCGGGATGATCGGGCGCCTCGACGGTGCACACGGCATGGGTCCGTACGAGGTTCGGGTGGTCCGCCTCCCGGCTGAACCGCACTTCGCGCTGGACGAGTTCACCGAGGGCGGCCCGCTGTCCAGGAGCCAGGGCGTCGGTGCGCAGCACCTTCACCGCGACCGGGGTGTCGTCGGCGACGGAACGGGCCTCGTGGACGGTGCCCCAGGCGCCGGATCCGATGGGCGCGCCGAGCTCCCAGCCGTCGATGCGGAAGCCGACAGGGAGGTGTGCTGAGGGGCCTGTGCGGGGGGTCAATGCGGGGCCTTCTTCGAGGGGCGGAGGCGGGTGGGAGCCTTCCGCACTGGACGACGGTGTCACGCGGGAGCTTCCTGTACGGGGCGGCGGCTCGCCGTACGGCGCGGGAGCAGGGCGAGGTGCTCCTCGCGTACGAGGCCGAAGCGGAGCGCCGACGCCGCCAGTCGGGCGCGCTTGGCACCGGTGCGGCCGCCCTGCTCCCCGTCCATGTCTCCCTGGTCCAGGCGCAGTTTCGCGAAGGACAGGTAGTCGATGTGGTAGTTGACCGCCGAGCGGGACAGATCGCGGCAGGAGTCCAGCGGACGCAGGCGTTCCGCGATCTCCCCCGCGCCGGGGAGCGTCGTGTCCGAGGGCTCGCGCAACCGCGGCTCGCACAGCGCCACCAGGACGAGGAAGTACTTCGACGTCTGGTCGAGGGCGAAGGGGTTGACGGTCTGGTCACCGGCGCCGGGCACGGAACGCTCGTCGAGGTAGGCGTGCTGCGGAGCGAACACCTTGAAGTCGACGGTTCGGTTCAGTGCGGGCAGCACGACACGGGAGAACTCGAAGGGGACCGGCGCGCCGAGGCGGCCGGGGGCCACCGTGATGTACTCGCCAGCGCCCTCCAGGTTCTCCACCACATAACCGGCGGTCCGGCTGAAGTTGGACAGCCGCCAGTAGTCCTCGGCGGCTTCCAGCCGTCCGGCGCGCCGTGAGACGCCCGGGTCGGCCAGGACGACCGACAGGTCAGCGGCCCCCGACCCGCCGCGCCCGAAGTCGGCCATGTCGCCGGGCCCCAGGTGCAGCAGTCCGGGTCCGGATCCGCCTTCGCGTCGGTCGTGCTCGCCGTCCGCCCACGACGGACCCGGTAATTGGACAATGATCGTTTCCACGACGGCTCTCCCCCGATGAGGTCGCGAGGATTGTAGTGCGCAGATCAACCACGAGCACCGGCGGCGGCCGGTTCTCGCCGGGTCATGGTTCTCGTACGTGCTCTCGTGCGAGGAGCCGCCCTCTCACACCCCCGTGGTGGGAGGGCGGCTCCGGCACTTTCCCCCGGCTGCGGTCAGTAGAGCTTGCTGACCGCTGTGGTCGTCGTCTTCTTGAACGCCTTCACCGGCGCGTCGGAGAAGTCACCCATCTGTCCCCAGCGCACGAGGGTCACGGCCCGCCCGTCCCGGCCGACCGAGTAGAGGTTGATGTCGGTGGCGCCCCAGGACGTCTCGGTGTGCAGGCCGTAGGCGTGGGCACCCTCCTCGACCGACAGCTTGCCGTAGTCCTTCAGCGCGGCCTCGGTCTCCGGGTCGGACTGCTCGATGCGCGTCGCGCACGCCCGGAGGTCCTTGTTCAGCCGTGTGGCCAGGGCCTTGGCCTTGGCACTGCTGCCGACGACGATGGTGAGCTGCTGGGCGTTGGTCTCGAGGTCGGTCCAGAAGTCGCGGTACCGGGAGTCGTAGCCCGGCAGGGTCTCCTCGATGCAGAACCGGACCTCGTCCGGCACGCCGTCCGTGACCTTGCCCGCCGTCCAGGCGGACGTGGGGTGCGGCGGCAGCTGCGAGGCCGACAGGAACTTCGGCCACGCACCCGCCTTCACCTTCGCCGCGGCGTTCGTGGAGGCGTGCTTCGAGGCGCTCGTGTCCTTCCCGGTCGCGTCTGCCGGGCCGGCGAGCACCGCACCGAAAGCGACGCTCGCGGCGACGAAGGTGGTGAGCGAGGCCGCTCGGGTGCGCTTGGACATGGGTCCCCCTGTGGATGAGTGCACGATTGATCTGCGCGGGTCGGTGAAGTGAGGTACAGGCGGGAAGGATCCGCATGCACGGGTGCCGACACCGGTCCCGGTCGTGGGCTGCCGGCGGATGGTCGGTCCGGCGGCGGTCGGTGCGACACCAAGAGCATCAGCCGTCGCTCGGGGCCTGCGCAACAGACAACTCCGGATCCGCGACGGTGGAACCATCCCAGGCCATCTGACGTGCAGGTACATGGAGTGCCTGGGATGCCCTCCCGGGACGGGAACCGCCCCTTCGACCAGGGGGCCACGACGAGAAGCACGGGGGCACGGTGTCGACTCGGGACGACGACGTCGAGGAGTTCGCGGCACTGCTGAGGCGCTTGAAGGCGCGCACGGACCGCAGTTACGGCGCCCTCGCGCGCCGGGTGAACATGAACACCTCGACGCTGCACCGCTACTGCGCCGGTGACGCGGTGCCGCTCGACTTCGCACCCGTGGAGCGGTTCGCCGCACTGTGCGGGGCGACACCGGCCGAACGGCTCGAACTGCACCGCCTCTGGATCCAGGCGGTGGCGGCGCGACAGCGACCGCGGGGGTCGGGGGCGCCGGGGGCGCAGGAGAGTCCAGAGCCGGAGCCAACTCCGGATCTGGATCCAGCTCCAACTCCGGCTCCGGCTCCGGTCACCGACGCGGCGGGCACCGGGCCCGAGGGAAGCGACGGGCCAGAGCGAGTCGGCGGCCCCGAAGGAAGCCACGGGCCCGAAGGCAGCGACGAGTCGGAGTCAGGGTCTTCGGGAGCGGCGGAGCCCGACCCCGTATCGAGCGTGCCGACCGTTTCCAGTTCCTCCGGCGGCTCGGGTCCGCGCCCCCGCCGGGCCTGGTACCGGCGGCGGGTCGCGGTCACCGCCGCCGTGGTGACGGTGCTGCTGGTCACGCTGGGCAGCCTGTCCGCGCTGTCGGACGACCGTCGGTCCGACGACGCCTCCCGGAACGTCGGCCCGAGCGAGGGCCCGACCTCGACGGCCACGGGCGACGCACGTGACCGCCGGTCCACGAGCCCGTCGCCCAAGTCCTCCGGGCCGTCGTCGTCCTCGCCATCGGCCGGAGGCAAGGGAAAGGCGTCCACGCCACCCGGCAAGGACGGCGAGCCGTCGGCGAACGCCGGCCGGCCGAAGGGCTCCGGCACCACCGGCCTCCCGCTGACCTGGACCGCGAACTCGCACGGCTGGACGTTCGACTGCGGCCACGAGTACGTCGTCGACAGGAAGCCGGAACAGGTGCCACCGCCTCCGGTCACGCAGGACGCCGCACGGTGGGCGGCCAGCCAGAACGCGGTGCACGGGCGCGAGACGATCGTGAAGATCTCGGTGCAGGGAAAGTCGTCCACCGCCGTCGTCCTGGAGGCCCTCCGGGTACGGGTCGTCGGGCGCTCGACCCAACTGCGGGGTGCCGGCTACTCCATGGACGAGGGCTGCGGAGGCGCGGTCACCCCGCGCTCCTTCGCCGTCGACCTGGACAAGGACCGGCCCATCGCACGTGCGGTTCCGGGCGGTGACGTCGACGGGGCGATCCCCGCGATGCGTATGCCCTACCGGGTGTCCGCCGAGGACCCGGAGGTGCTGCTCGTCAACGCACGGACGGATTCCTGCGACTGCCGCTGGTACCTGGAACTCGACTGGTCGTCCCAGGGACGCACCGGCACGATCCGTATCGACGATCACGGCAAGCCGTTCCGCACCAGCGGCGTCAAGGGTCTCCCGCGCTACTGGTACGGCTCGGTCGGTTCGGACCGCCAGTGGGTCCCCCGCACCGACTGAGCCACGGCGTCCCGCGGCGGCGTCCTGAAGCGTCGGCCGTAGGCGGCTGCCTACGGCCGCGGCACGTTGCGCAAGTTGGAGCGGGCCATCTGCACCATCCGGCCGACTCCCCCGTCCAGCACCATCTTCGACGCCGACAGCGCGAACCCGGTCACCATCTCCGCGCTGATCTTCGGCGGGATCGACAGGGCGTTGGGGTCGGTGACGATGTCGACGAGCGCCGGGCCCTTGTGCCTGAAGGCGTCCTTCAGCGCGCCCGCAAGCTGCTTGGGCTTCTCGACGCGCACGCCATAGGCGCCGCAGGCGCGGGCGACGGCGGCGAAGTCGGGGTTCTTGTTGGAGGTCCCGTACGACGGAAGTCCGGCGACGAGCATCTCCAACTCGACCATGCCCAGGGAGGAGTTGTTGAAGAGGACGACCTTCACCGGCAGGTCGTACTGGACGAGGGTGAGGAAGTCGCCCATCAGCATGGAGAATCCGCCGTCGCCGGACATCGAGACGACCTGGCGCTCCCGGTCGGTGAACTGCGCGCCGATGGCCTGCGGCAGCGCGTTCGCCATCGAGCCGTGCGAGAAGGACCCGATGATGCGGCGGCGGCCGTTGGGAGTGATGTAGCGGGCCGCCCATACGTTGCACATGCCGGTGTCGACCGTGAACACGGCGTCCTCGTCGGCGAGTTCGTCGAGCACGGAGGCCACGTACTCGGGGTGGACCGGAACGTGCTTCTCGACCTTGCGCGTGTACGCCTTCACCACGCCTTCGAGCGCGTCGGCGTGCTTCTTCAGCATCTTGTCGAGGAAGCGGCGGTTGCTCTTGGGGCTCACCTTCGGGGTGAGACAGCGCAGGGTCTCCTTCACGTCGCCCCACACCGCGAGGTCCAACTTCGAGCGTCGGCCCAGGCGTTCGGGCCGTACGTCGATCTGGGCGATCTTGACGTCGTCGGGCAGGAAGGCGTTGTACGGGAAGTCGGTGCCCAGCAGGATCAGCAGGTCGCACTCGTGGGTGGCCTCGTAGGCGGCGCCGTACCCGAGGAGTCCGCTCATTCCGACGTCGTACGGGTTGTCGTACTGGATCCATTCCTTCCCGCGCAGGGCGTGCCCCACCGGGGACTTGATCTTCTCGGCGAACTGCATGACCTCGGCGTGCGCGCCCGCGGTACCGCTGCCGCAGAACAGGGTGACCTTGTCGGCCTCGTCGATCATCGCGGCGAGCTTGTCGATCTCGGTGTCGCCGGGGCGGACGCTGGGGCGTGAGGTGACGAGGGCGGTCTCCACGGGCTTGTCGGGGGCGGGCTGGTCCGCGATGTCGCCCGGCAGCGTCACGACACTCACGCCGCTCTGTCCGACCGCGTGCTGGATGGCGGTCTGGAGCAGCCGGGGCATCTGCTTCGGGTTGGAGATCATCTCGCTGTATTGGCTGCACTCGCGGAACAGCTGGTCGGGATGGGTCTCCTGGAAGTACCCGAGGCCGATCTCGCTGGAGGGGATGTGCGAGGCGAGGGCGAGGACCGGGGCCATGGAGCGGTGGGCGTCGTAGAGGCCGTTGATGAGGTGGAGGTTGCCCGGGCCGCAGGAGCCGGCGCAGGCGGCGAGCCGGCCCGTGATCTGGGCCTCCGCGCCCGCCGCGAAGGCGGCCGTCTCCTCGTGGCGGACGTGGATCCAGTCGATGGCCGAGTTGCGCCGAATGGCGTCGACCACCGGGTTGAGGCTGTCACCCACGACTCCGTACAGGCGTTTCACGCCAGCGCGGACGAGGATGTCGACGAACTGCTCGGCGACGTTCTGCTTGGCCATGAGTCACGCGCCCCTTAGCTGTCTTCAGCTAGCTGTCTTCAGCTGTCTTTCGCTGTCACAGGTGCCCTTTCATGTCCCATGAATTCACAGCGGGCGCGGTTACGCCTCCCAAACGGCCGCGGCTGTCCGGTCGTCGGCGTATCCCTTGACCCGTACCAGGGTGTCCGCGAGGAACGCCGCGAGGCCGGGCGGATCACCGTCCGACCAGCGGGAGGTGAGGTGCTCGACCAGGGCGGGTTCGCCGCGCAGGGGTTCGGCGAGACCGCTGGTGCACAGCAGGAGCGTGTCGCCCGGGCGGGCGACGGAGGCACGGAAACGGAACGGGTCGCGGGGCGGCGGTTCGGGGGCGGGTTCGTACGGGCTCGGGGGCGTGGTGATGCCGAGGTCCATGGTGAGCCGGTCGCCGTCGGGAGTCTCGTGCGGGAGCGATCCGAAGCCGACGACGGCCTCGCCCCTTGTGTCGGCGACGTGCGGCTCGATGTCCTGCCACTCGCCGTCGCGCAGCCGGAAGAGGCCGCCCGCCCCGACGCCGAAGAAGACGCGCGTGCGGCACTCGGGGTCGGCGGGGAGGAGCAGGCAGCGCAGGCTCGCGGTGTACTCCTCCGGTTCGATGCCCTGCTCGGCGGCGCTGGCCCGCAGTTTGCCGAGGCTGCGGTCGGTGAGCCGGTGCAGTCCCGACTTGAGGTCGCCTCGGCGGGCGGCCCGGATGTCCTCGGCCAGGCGTGCGTGGCTGCGGCCGACGGCCCGCCCGATCCACTGGCACGCCTCGGCGGCGGCCCGGTGCGCGCCGGGGGTGGCGCGGGCCCCGGTCGCCATCGCGACCAGCACGAGGGCGCCGTCCCCGACGCCGAACCGGGCGGTGAGCAGGGAGTCCCGGCGCGGTTCGCCCCGGTAGCGCGCCGAGTCCCCGCGCACGGACACGGCCCGCAGCGTGGACGTCCCGTACGCCGCCCCGTCCAGCACGGTGTCCGCCACGAGATCGTCGAGGTCGTCCGCGTCGGCGGGAGGCAGAGCGGTCGGTTCGGCGTCGTAGGTGGGCGGTCCGGAGCCCACGTAGTCGACGGGGGTGGGGAGGTCGGGGGCTTGTACGGGCGTCTCCGCGGGTGCCTGGTCGGAGGGGGTGCCCGACGGAGCGTCGACGAGGGTGGCGGGCGGGGCGTACGGGGAGGCGCCGGTGGGCGGCGGTGATGCGTCGGAGGGCGGCGACGACGCGTCCGAGGGTGTCCGTGACGCGGGCGTCCCTGCCCCGGGCGCCTCCGTGGACGTACCCCTGCGGGGCGCTGCCGCGTCGGGCCCCGGCGGCTGGGGGGACTGCGGCTGGAATACAGGCGACTGGGGGCCCTCAGGCTCGGGAGGCGGTAGCTGAGGCAGCGGCTCGAATACAGGCGGCTGGGAGCCCAGTGGGAAGGAGCTCGGGCTCGGAGGTTCGGCGAGCGGGGCCTCCCAGGGCGCCCGCTGCCGCCGAAGCCCGCTGCGCCGCAGCGGGTCACTCTCCGGCCCACCGGGCCGGGGTGCCTCTCCGCCGGTCTCCGGTTCGCCACCGGGCGCGGGCCCGCGCGGAGCACCTGCCCACGGTCCGCGAGGCGCACCTCCGGCCATGGGCCCGGCGGTGGGCCCGGCGGCAGGCGGCCCATCGCCCGCAGGTCCAGCGGCTGAGGAGCCATTGGGCACGGGCCCGCCTGGTGCGGGCCTTCCCGGCACAGAGCCGCCGGGCGGAAGCCCGCCGACCCCGGGCCCGCCAGACGCAGGCCCCGCAGGAGCCGGACCGCCCGTAGCTTCCGGTTGGCGTTCGCTCGGGCCCCAGCCGGCCACCGGCCAGCCCGTGCCGAAGCCGGTGACCGCGTGGCCGTCGGGCGTGGGTCCCGGGTCAGCGGGGGCGTCGCTCACCGGCTCGGGCGGTTCCGAGCCGCTGCCTGGACGGCGGCGGCGTTCGGCCGGTGTTCGGGTGCGGGGTGGCGGGATTCCGGCGCCCGTGAACGGCGTGGGCGGGGGCGCGTCGTCCGGGGCGCCCACGGTGTCCGACGCCGAGGCGAAGCGGTCGTCGAGGGAGTCGGCCGCGGCCGCGGGCCCCGTGTCCCCCGTGGAGTCGTCGTACAGCTGCCCCCACCAGTCGTCCTCTTGACCGGTGGGCTTCTCCCCCTGCTGGCTCATGCCCCTAATTGTCCACCGCGGAGGCCTGATGAAAACGGTGCATCCGGAAAAACCGGCCACGGGGTTGGGCGTCGAACGGCGATACGAAACCGCCGGGCGATCCCACCCCCCACGGGAGAACCGCCCGGCGGCGCCGGTGTGACCGCGGGCCCCGGCACACGCCGTACGCCCGGGTCACCGTCTGAACGGCCGGGTTCCCAAGTTCTCCTGGGAGTCACCCGGTTCGGCCCTGAGTGTGACGCGCCTCCCTGAGGGACAGCTGTGCCCGGCGGTCACGGCCCGTTCGCCGCCCCGCCCACCCACCGCGTCCTCGGCCTCTCGGGTCCGTGGCGGGTCCTCGCCACGGCCCGCGCGTCATGCTGCGGTGGCGCCACCTTGGCAGAGAGACGCAGGGTACGGCGATGATGTGCCGAGGCGGTTTTACGCCGTGGCCGTTTTCCGCCACGGCCGGGTCTTCGGGGAGGGGCGTCGCCGCATGCTGGGAGCGACAGGTCTGGCAGCGATAGGGCTGGACGAGACACACGAGTCGGCCTACCGGGCACTGGTGTCCGTGGGCGCCGCCGACGTGCCCGATCTGGCGAGGCGGCTCACGCTCGGCGAGCACGACACCGAGCGCGCGCTGCGCCGGCTGGAGCGGCACGGTCTCGCCGCCCAGTCCTCGGCCCGGCCGGGCCGTTGGGTCGCGGCGCCACCCGGTGTCGCGATCGGCGCGCTGCTCACCCAGCGGCGCCACGAGCTGGACCAGGCGGAACTGGCGGCCGCGCTGCTCGCCGAGGAGTACCGCGCACGGGCCGTCGAGCCCGCCGCGCACGACCTGGTCGAGGTGGTGACCGGCGCGGCCGCGGTCGCCCAGCGGTTCCTGCAGCTCCAGCTCGGCGCGAGCGAGGAGGTGTGCGCCCTGGTCACCGGGAACCCGGTCGTCGTCTCCGGCACCGACAACGACGCGGAGGAGCAGGCAGCCGACCGCGGTGTCCGCTACCGCGTGGTCGTCGAGCGGTCGGTGCTGCACCTGCCGAACGGCATCGCCGAGCTGTCCGCCGCACTCGGCCGCGACGAGCAGGTACGGGTCGTGGAAACGGTACCGACCAAGCTGGTGATCGCCGATCGGGCCCTCGCCATGGTGCCGCTGACCTCGCGGACCCTGGAGCCCGCGGCCCTCGTCGTCCACGCGAGCGGGCTGCTGGAATCGCTGTCGGGCCTGTTCGAGGCGGTGTGGCGGGACGCGCTGCCGCTGCGTCTGGGCGCGCCCGACGCGGTCACGGAGGAGGAGCGGGACGGGCCGGACGGCACCGACCTGGAGATCCTCTCCCTGCTCCTCGCCGGACTGACCGACGCGAGCGTCGCCAAGCAGCTCGACCTCGGCCTGCGTACCGTGCAGCGCCGGGTGAAGCGGCTGATGGAGCTGACGGGCGTGACGACCAGGCTCCAGCTGGGCTGGCACACGTACGAGAAGGGCTGGGTGGCCCGGGAGCGACAGGACTGACCTGCGGTTTCGCCCGCTCTCCCGCACTCTGGACAGATGGGAGCGTGGGAACTCCTGCTGGTCGGGGTTGTGCTGCTGCTCGGCCTGAGCGGAGTGCTGGTACCCGGCGCGCCGGGGTCGTGGCTGGTGTGGGCCGCGGTCCTGTGGTGGGCGTTCGAGGATCCGCAGGCGCTCTCGTGGGCCGTGCTCGTGGGCGCCACGGCCGTCCTGTTCCTGGCCCAGGTGATCCGCTGGCAGCTGCCGCCGCGCCGGCTGCGCGCGAGCGGCGCCACCCCGCGCATGGCGGCGTACGCGGGCGTCGGGGCCCTGCTCGGCTTCTTCCTGCTGCCCGTACTGGGCGCGATACCCGGCTATCTCGGCGGCGCCTATCTCGCCGAACGGCTGCGGCTCGGCGGCCACGGGGAGGCGAAGGCATCGGTCCGCTCGGTGATGCGGGCGGGCGGGACCAGCGTGCTGGTGGAGCTGTTCGCCTGCCTGCTGATCGCGGGGGCGTGGCTGGGAGCTGTGGTCTGGGGATCGTGATCCCGTGCCGCACACTCCTCCACCCGCACGCTCCACACATCGGATCTCTCCTTTCATATTGACGGCATCCTGCACCTTCTCTACGTTGCGCCTTGGGATAGCTCCGATGAATCCCCGGTGCGCACGCACCGGAACGCATGCAGTGGAACGAGCCGCCAGGAGGCGCAATGCCCAGCCCGTCCAGACGAACCGTGCTCGCCACCGGATCCGCCCTCGGCGGGACACTTCTCGCCACCGGCCTCCCGGCACAGGCGAGCGCGGCCGACCATGGAAGCGCCCCCGACGCCTCGTACGCCCCCTCCACCTCCTCCGACCCATGGCGAACCGTCCTCGACGACGCCGACCTGGTCTGGGAACGGATGCCGAAGACCTGGTACGAGGGCCCGTACCTGGGCAACGGCTTCCTGGGTTCCGGGATCTACGCCGAACCGGGCCGGGAGACCGAGGCCGTCCGCTTCAACATCCAGCACTCCGAAGTGCAGGACCACCGCCCGCAGTTCGGCTCCCTCTTCGGGCTCGCGCGGTTGCCCATCGGTCACTTCACTCTGGAGCCGGTGGGCGCGATCACCGGCCTCGACTGGCGACTCGGGCTGCGCGACGCCGAGTTGACCGGCACGCTCACCACGGACCGCGGCACCCTCACGATCCGCGCCCTGATCCACACCACCCGCTCCGTCCTCGCCGTCGAGGTGACACCGAGCAAGGGCGAGCGCGACTTCCGGTGGGTGTTCCACCCGGCGGACGCGATCAGCCCCCGTGCCGCCTTCAAACCGGTCCCGCCGGGATACACGGGCAACCCGCCCGCCGGGATCGAGCAGCACGACGGCGTGTCCGCGGCCGTCCAGCCGCTCCTCTCCGGCGGCCAGCACGTCACCGCATGGCGGGAGCGGACGCTGGGCTCCCGGCGGACCCTGTACGTCAACGTCGCGCACTCCTACCCCAAGTCGACGGCACTGCGGCAGGCTCTGGCCACTGTCCGCGCTACCGCCCTCCTGCCGTACGAAGCACTGGCCTTGACACATCGCGCCTGGTGGCACGCCTTCTACCGCAAGAGCTTCCTCTCCCTCCCGGACGCGCGCATCCAGCGCTTCTACTGGATCCAGCTCTACAAGACGGCGTCCGCTGCCCGTCGTGACGCTCCCGCCATGGCCACGAGCGGCCCCTGGCTGGAGCCCACACCCTGGCCCGCGACCTGGTGGAACCTGAACGTGCAGTTGGAGTACTGGCTGATCCACGGCTCCAACCACCTCGAACTCGACGCCGTGACCCGGTCGTTGAGCGAGTTCCGCGACCACCTCAAGGCCGAGATGGCGCCCGCCTACCGGTCCGACTCGCTGGGCATTCCGCGCACCACCGACGCCTCGCTGGTCAACGGCGGCGCGACGGACCCCGTACTCGGCTACGGCGTAGGCATCCCCGGCCAGGACCCGCCGACTCCCGAGGTCGGCAACCTCACCTGGGCCCTGCACAATGTCTGGCTCAGCTACCGCCACACCATGGACAAGTCGATCCTCCGGGACGTCCTGTTCCCGCTCCTGCGCAAGGCGGTCAACTACTACCTGCACTTCCTGGAGCCGGGCGCGGACGGCAGGTTGCACCTCCCGGCGACCTTCTCACCCGAGTACGGCGGCAACTCCCGGGACTGCAACTACGACCTGATGCTGCTCACCTGGGGCTGCCGCACCCTCCTCGATTCCGCCGAACTCCTCGGCATCGACGACAAGTTGGCGCCCCGCTGGCGCGAGGTCCTGGCCAAGCGGGTCGCCTATCCGACCGACGCGAACGGTTTCATGATCGGTGCGGACATCCCCTTCGCGAAGTCGCACCGCCACTACTCCCACCTCCTGGCCGTCTACCCGCTGTACGAGCTGACGGGCGACACCCCGGACGAAAAGACCCTGATCGAGAAGTCGTTGGCCCACTGGGTCGGCTTCGAGGGCGCCCTCCAGGGCTACACGTTCACGGGCGCGGCCTCGATGTCGGCTCTGCTCGGCAAGGGCGAGGACGCGCTGTCGTACCTGGGCCAGCTCATGACCCGCTTCATCCAGCCCAACACCATGTACAAGGAGTCGGGCCCGGTCATCGAGACCCCACTCTCCGCCGCCCAGTCGGTCCACGACATGATCTGCCAGTCCTGGGGCGACGTCATCCGCGTCTTCCCCGCCCTGCCCGCCGCCTGGGCCGACCTGACGGTGCACGACTTCCGCACCCAGGGGGCCTTCCTGCTCAGCGCGGTGCGGAGGGGCGGGAGGACCCGCTGGGTGCGGCTGGTCAGCGAGGCGGGCGCCCCCTGCGTCGTACGGCATGGGATCGCCGGCGCGATCGAGGTGCGGGACGGGCGTGGACGGTCCCTGCGGTTCACTGATGTGGGTGGCGGGGCGATCCAAGTCGCCCTGCGCAAGGGCGAGTCGGCGCTCATCACCGCCAAGGGCGACCGGCCGGATCTCCGCGTCGTCCCCGTCGAGCCGAACGAGGAAGCCCCGCGGTGGGGGCTGCCGGCCTCCGCTCCCTGAGCTATCCCGCCAATGCCTTCAGGTCGATGCTGTCGGCGAGCGCCCGCATGCCCGCGTCGTTGAAGTGGAGGTGGTCGCCGGGGTCGTAGGCGGCCAGCATGCGGGACGGCCTGGACGGGTCGCGGACCACGGCGTCGAAGTCCGCGACCGCGTCGAACAGTCCCCCGGTACGGATGAGCCGGTTGACCTCCTGCCGTACGCGCTCACGCTTGTCCGTGTATCCGCCGTAGCCGCCGAACGGGGTGAGCGTGGCCCCCACGACCCGGATGCCGCGGGCGTGGGCGCGCCGCACGATCTCTCGGTACGCGGCGCCGAGGGCGGCCGGGTCGGTCTGGTTCGGCGCGCTCTTGATGTCGTTGATGCCCTCCATCACGATCAGCGTGCGCACGCCGGTACGGGAGAGGACGTCGGCGTCGAACCGGGCCAGGGCGCTGGGGCCCCGGCCTTCGAGCAGCAGGCGGTTTCCGGCTACTCCCGCGTTCAGGACGCCCTGTTGCCGGCGCGCGGGCAGAGCGCGGATGCGCTCGGCGAGGCGGTCGGGCCAGCGTCTGTTGGCACTCGGTGTCGAGCCGGAGCCGTCGGTGAGGGAGTCGCCCAGCGCGACCACGCTCCCTGCGGGCTCCGGGCGCCGTACGTCGACTCCTGTCACGTAGTACCAGGAGCGTGTCGTTGCCGTGAACGCCGTACCTCTCGTGTTGGCGACGCGATTGCCTTTCGGGGCGATGAAGTTCGTCTGCAGGGCGTCTCGGTGGTAGGTGGCCGGGCCCGGCTCTCCGGGCGTGTGGAGGGTGACTAGGAGGTTCGTGGCTGCCGGGACAGTGAGCGTCACGGCGTCGCTCACCGCGTCCCTGCCCACCGGCACGGTGACCTTCTTCCGGCCGCCGAACGTGAGTGTGCGCATCGTGCCGGGGAGGGCGTCCGGGCTCTTGGGGGCGTTGCGCGCCTGCCGGGCGAGGGTGGCTCCGCCGAGTGTCAGCGGGAGAGTGCCGAGGCGGTTCGAGATCCGTACGCGGACTGCCGTGCCGCCGATGCTTGTGTGGACGATGTTGCGGATCGAGGCCCCGGGAAGGGCTGGTGCGGTACCGGAGGCCGAGCCTTCCCAAGTGCCCGTCCAGTGCGCGGGGGCCGTCCGCGCGAGGGGCTCCCGGCCTCCGTGGGCGACCCCCGTACCCATCAGCGTGAGCGTCAGCGCTCCGGCCACGGCAACCAGCGTCTGTCTGACCATGCGTCACTGCCTTCCGCCGACGGAGCCCGGCCACAGGTGCGGGTCTCCGGACCTAGGGCCAGGATCCGATGCGCGGGGCGTGAAATCCGTGTTTGGCTGCAGCTATGACCGCATTCAGTGAAGCCGAACGGGTGTACCTAAAGTCCCAGCGGCTGGGCCGGCTGGCCACCGTCGATCAGCATGGGCAGCCGCAGGCCAACCCTGTGGGCTTCTTTCCGCAGGACGACGGCACGATCCTCGTCGGCGGATACGCCATGGGCACCACCAAGAAGTGGCGCAACCTCCAGAAGAACCCCAAGGTCGCCCTCGTCGTCGACGACATCGTCAGCCTCCGCCCCTGGAAGGTGCGCGGCGTGGACATCCGGGGCGAGGCCGAACTCCTCACGGGGCCGCATGAGTTGGGCCCGCACTTCAGTGAGGAGCTGATCCGGATTCACCCTCGGCGGATCCACAGTTGGGGGTTGGAGGAGGGCTGAGGCTGAGGGCTGGGCGGGCCTCTATTGTCCTTCCAGCCTCAGCAGCTGCAGCTTTCGTTCCAGGCCGCCCGCGTAGCCCGTGAGCGATCCGTCTGCGCCGATCACTCGATGGCACGGGCGGACGATCAGCAGCGGGTTGGCACCGATCGCTCCGCCTACGGCCCGCACTGCGGCGCGCGACGCGCCGATCCGTGCGGCGATCTCTCCGTACGTGGTGGTCGCCCCGTAGGGGACGGAGTCGAGGGCGTCCCAGACCTGCTCGCGGAACGCGGTACCGCTCGCCTTCAACTCCAGCTCGAACTCCTTGAGTTCACCGGCGAAGTAGGCCGCGAGCTGTTCTCGGGCGTCCCGGAAGAGCTCGGGCGCGGGGTGCCAGTCCGGCTGGACTGTGCGTCCGCCCTTCTGTCCTGGGACCGAGAGGGACGTCAGGGACCCGGACTCGTCTGCTGTGAGCAGGAGTTGGCCTACGGGGCTGTCGAGCTGGGCGTATGGGATGTTCGTCATGATCGGTGCTCTTCCAGCTCGCTCGCGGTGGGTGGGGTCTGGCCGGCCGCCCTCAGATGGTGCAGGGCGTAGGAGCGCCAGGGGCGCCAGGCGTCGGGGACGTCCTCGTCCGGTGGTGCCGCGTCGGGGTCGCCCAGGGCCCGGGTGCGGATGACTGCCACGGTCCGTGGATCCATGCCGGGCAGGGCGAGCAGCGTGGCCTGCGCCTCCTCGCGGTCGGCACCCGGGTCGAGCCTCAGGCTGCCGTCGGCGAGCGCTGTGGCGAGGGCGCCGAGCGTGCCGCCCGTCTCCGCGAGTGCGGCCGGCTCGGGGAAGACATGTGTGAGCGTTCCGCAGGGCGCGTCGAGGCTCTTCCCGTACTCCCGCACGAGGCGCTCGGCCTCGTCCCGGCCGACCAGCGCGCGCACAGCCAGCTCCTCCGGGTCGGCGGCCCCTGGTGAACGCAGTCCGGGTCTGGCCGCCACCAGCGGCGCGAGTCGCTCGTCGGCTCCCAGGCGTTCGTCCACCGCGTACGGATCGGAATCCAGGTCGAGGAGCCGCCGCAGGCGCTGCACTGCGGTGGTCAGATCGCGCAGGTCGGTGAGGTGCAGCCTGGCGTCCAGCCAGCCGCCTGCGTGGGCGGAGGCTCCGGACGGGCGTTCGCCGACAGCCACGATGCCTGTGCCGTACGGCAGCCGCAGGGTCCGGCGGTAGGTACGGAATCCCGCGCCACCGGTCACTTCTTCAACACCGGCGACAGCCTCTGCGGCCAGCAGATCGAAGACCTCAGCGGCCTGGTACGGGCCGCGGTACGCCAGGCGCAACGGGATCCCCGCCGACGGAGTGGCCGCGCGACGCGAGGCGGCGCCGCGGCGGGGTGCGGCTGCGCGCAGCTCGGTCGGGGTCGAGGCGTACCCCGTCCGGATCGTGTCGTTGAACTGCCTCACGCTCGCGAACCCGGCCGCGAACGCGATCTCTGTGATCGGCAGCTCTGTTGTCTGGAGCAGCACCCTCGCGGTGTGGGCCCGCTGGGCCCGGGCCAGGGCCACCGGGCCTGCGCCCACCTCTGCGGTGAGCTGGCGCTGTACCTGGCGGGCGCTGTAGCCGAGCCGCGCGGCGAGCCCGGCGACTCCCTCGCGGTCCACGACGCCGTCGCCGATCATCCGCATCGCGCGTCCTACGACGTCCGCGCGTACGTTCCACTCGGCGGAACCCGGCACGGCGTCCGGGCGGCACCGCCGGCATGCTCGGAACCCGGAACTCTGCGCGGCGGCGGCCGTCGCGTAGAACCGGACGTTCTCGCGCTTCGGCGTCACCGCGGGGCAGCTCGGCCGGCAGTAGATCCCCGTCGTCTCCACCGCGAAGAAGAACTCCCCGTCGAACCGGGCGTCCCGGCTCCGCACGGCTCCGTACCTGGTCTCTTCGTCAATCACCCCTCCAGTCTGCGCCACCGCCACGCGGTCGACTGGCGGAAATCGGACGTGACGCTCGCCGTCGGTGGGTGGGGCGGGGGCGTACCGGTATGTCACGTTCGCGACTGCTGGGCATACGGCCCTGAGTTTCATTGGTGACCGTTTCCAGCGGGAGCTGTATGTCGCGAACGTTGACATACCGGCACGCCCCCGCCCCGGGTTGCGTCGGCGTCTGCGGCCCGGTGGAAATTGGCCAAGGGCGCGAGGAACTGCGCGACCAGCCACGGACGGCCCGCAGAACCACGCCGGCCTCAGCCCCCACATTCAGGGGCGCGAGGAACTGCGCGACCAGCCCCCACGCGCCCGCAGACGAAAATCAGCGCCCCCGAACCCCCCGCTTCACCTCCATCGCAGCCCGCCCCTCCGCGCCCCGCCGCTTCCACTCCTTCCGAAGCTCCGCTCGGACCCGCGCATCCGTCTTGGCCACGATCCGCTGGTTCTCGCGAAGCAGCTTCCGGTAGCTCTCCAGCCGCCGCTCGGGCAAGACCCCGGAGTCCGCGGCAGCGAGCACCGCGCAGCCGGGCTCGGCCTCGTGCGCGCAGTCCTGGAATCGGCAGGAGGCGGCGAGCTCCTCGATCTCGGAGAACACCTGGCCGACGCCGGTCTCGGCGTCGAAGAGTCCGACCCCGCGCAGCCCCGGTGTGTCGATCAGTACGCCCCCGCCGGGGAGGACGAGCAGGTTTCGGGTCGTGGTCGTGTGGCGGCCCTTGCCATCCACGTCACGTGCCGCCTGGACGGTCATCACGTCCTCGCCGAGGAGCGCGTTCGCGAGCGTCGACTTTCCGGCGCCCGACTGCCCGAGGAGCACGGACGTTCCGCCGGAAACGACGGCGCCCAGGACGTCTAGGCCGTCTCCGTCCGTGGAGCTGACGGCCAGTACCTGTACGCCCGGTGCCGTCGTCTCGACGTCCTGGACGAGGTAGGCCAGGCCCACCGCGTCCGGTACCAGGTCCGCCTTGGTGAGTACGACCAGGGGCTGTGCGCCGGATTCCCAGGCCAGCGCCAGGAAACGTTCGATCCGGCCGAGGTCCAGTTCCACTGCCAGGGAGACCGCGATGATCGCGAAGTCGACGTTGGCGGCGAGGATCTGGCCTTCCGAGCGCTTGGAGGAGGTCGACCGGACGAAGGCGGTGCGGCGTGGGAGGTACTGCTGTACGTAGCGGGGGTCCCCGCCTGCGTCGACGACGGCCCAGTCGCCGGTGCAGATGACGCGCAGTGGGTCGTGCGGTGTCACGAATTCGGTGTCGACCCGGACCAGCCCGTCGGGGGTGATCACGTCGCACCGGCCGCGATCGACCCGTACGACTCTGCCCGGGATTAGCCCCCGTTCAAGGTGGGGGGCGAATTCGGCAGCCCACTCGTCGTCCCAGCCGTAGGGGGCGAGCGGGTGAGCGGAAGAAGCCAGTGAAGAAGAGGAAGACAAGGGGTGACCCTTCGAAGGGTGGCCCCGGCCGCGCGCGCTCGGGCGCGGAGAAGTGAGGTTGTCAGCCGGTGACCACAGAGGTGGATTCGATGAACTTCCGGATGCGGGCAGCGCCCAGCTCGACGACAGTCATCGGTCACACCTCCTTGATCACACCAGCATGATGTTCGTGGTGGAGACCCACCACGAGAACAGTCCGACCCTAGCCCGCTCCTCCGCCCGAGCCAATCGATTTATTGCCCGCGCTCAGCTGTGTGTGCAGCTGCGGCCGTTCAGCATGAACTCGTCCGGCTCCGCGTTGCCGTTGCCCGGCTTCCAGGAGCCGAGGAAGCCGACGGCGAACGATCCGCCCGCGGCTACCGACTTGTTGTAGTCGGCGGCGCTCGCGGTGACCCTGGAGCCGTCCTGGTCGAAGTTGCCGTCCCACATCTGGGTCACCTTCTGGCCGTCGGGGAAGGTCCAGCTGACGCGCCAGTTGTTGAGGGCGTAGTCGGACTTGACGGTGACGGTGGCCTGGAAGCCGTCGGGCCACTCGTTGACCAGTTCGTAGCGGGCGTGGCAGACGGCGGGTTCGCTGGGGTTCGGGTCGGCTCCGTCCTCCTCCGCCGAGGATGTGGAGTCGCCCTGGGGCTCCTTCTCCGACGCGGAGCCCGTACCGGCGTTCCCGTCGGTCTTCTCGGTGTTCGACTCGGACGCCTGCGGGGAGGTCGTGGAGGAAGAGGTCGAGCCGTTCCCCGTGCTCGATGGTGCGGGGTCGAGCGAGGGGACCTGCCGGCCCACCGGCTCCCGGCCCGCCGTCCCTTCCAGGGAGCCTGAACCCTCGTCCTCGCCGAACGGCGCCAGCGTGACCGCCAGTGCCAGGAGAGAGACGCCGACGGCGGCGGCGATCAGTCCGACCCGGCCTATCCGGGCGCGGCGTCCTTCGGCCGCGTCGGCGTCCGGGGCATCCGGGTCGTCGTCGGCCGCGCCTCGGCTGAGCCCCGACTCGACGGCCCTGCGGCGTCGTTCGAGGTAGGCGAGTCCGCCCCAGCCGATGACCCCGCTCGCGAGCGCGGCGGGCAGTCCTCCGCCGGCGAGCCGCAGACAGGCGGCGGCCTCCGCACACTCGACGCAGCGCGCGAGGTGCCACGACAGGTCGTCCGGTACCTCGGCGGCGGGTGAGCGGGTGACCGCGTCGAGGAGCCGGGCGTAGCTGCGGCACTCCTCGGAGAGCGGTGTGTCGAGGTGGTTGCGGTGGCAGCGGTCGCGGAACACCCCGCGCACCTGGTGCAGTTCCTCGGCCGCGCCCTCCGGGTCGAGGCCCAGCCGGCGGGCCACGGAGGTGGCCGGCAGCGCCTCGACCTCCGCCAGCCACAGCAGCGCGGCATCCGGTTCCTGCATGTCCCGCAGCCCGCGCAGGGCGAGCGGCCGGTGCAGGGGCGGTCCCGAAAAGCGGGCGGCCTTCTCGGAGTTGAGCCACAGGCGAAGTTCGGGGTCGAGGCGGTCGCCCTGTCCCCTCGCTTCCCAGATGGCGGTCGTCTGGCGTACGGCGGTCAGGAGCAGCGGTATTCGGGGCAGCCGGGGTGTGCGGGCCCGGCGCCCGAAGCTCCTGCCGCCTGACTCGTTCTCCGCGGCACGCGCTTCGCGTATGCCGAGCGAGAACGCCTCGGAGGCCAGTTGGCGGGCATGGGTGGAAGCGCCAGTACAGAGATCGGCGTACGAAAGGACCGCGTCCCAGCACTCCGAGAACAGAGTGGCCTCGGCGGCGTCCTGAGGGGTCGGCAGGTCTGGCATGGGTGGGGACTTCACCTGCATCCACAAGCGGGGTCAACTCACCTGGGTATTACGGGAGTTGAGGAGGACGTCTGCGACGGGACCAGAGTTTTTCACGGTTCCTGCACAACTGACAAGCGGCACTTGCACATTCGGTTACCGCGGGTCGCACGTCCCACCAGGCCCCGCAGCCTCAGCCGTGCTTCAGTCGTACACCAGTTGTACGTCCCGGCAGCCCCAAATGACTCAACCGACTGTCACTGGAACTGCCGTACGTCCCCATCCGCCCCGTGCCCTCAGACTGCGGGCACCTCTTCCGTCACCTCGTTCGCCGGCAGGCTGTCCATGAACGAGCTCACCGAGAAGACCGCGTTGCCCGGCCCGGGCGGGCCGTATCCGGGCGGCGAGGAGAGCCCGAAGTCCTCCATCGTGGAGCGGTAGGCCTCAAGGAGCCGGATGTGGTACTCCAGCGGCGCGCCCTGCGGATTCGCCTTGCCCAGCGGGGTCGTCGGCTCCGGGCACCAGGTGGTGAAGCGGGGCGTGATGCCGTTCGACATGAAGAAGCGCAGGCCCTCGGTGGTGGAGGCGATGGCCTCGTCGACCGTGGTGAAGCCGAAGGGCTCCGCCATCTCCACGCCCGCCACGAAGTTGGGGATCACATTGCGCGCGCCGAAGATCTCCGCCGAGTCGAGGATCCGCTTGTGCCACTCGTCGCGGCCTACGTAGCGCTCCTTGCCCGGGCAGTACATCTTGAAGAGGTACTCGTCCCACACCTCATAGTTGGGGTGGTAGATCTGCACGCCGTAGTCCTTGAAGCGCTGCACGTCGTCACGCGGGAGTGCCTGGGCGACGACCTTGCCGATCCACCTGCCCGGGAAGTGCTCCTCGATGGCCTTGGCGTACATGCCGTAGAAGTCGGCCTCGTCACGGCCCTGGAGCTTGGAGGTGATCGCGCCGCCGGTGAGGGTGTACGCGGTGGACGCCTTCGCCGTGTCGTAGCGGTCGATGATCTCCAGGGCTTCCAGGACCTCGTCCACGTCCTTGACGCCGGTGTAGGGCCGCCCCGCCGCCTTGTGCTGACGCCAGTTGTGGTTGATGTCGCAGTACTGGCACTCCTCCTTGGCGCCGAAGTACTGGCACACCCGGAACACGGTCAGGTAGATCAGGTAGCCCCACTGGATCGTCGGGGCCACCTCCATGACGGACTTCCCGTTGGAGAGCTTGTGCCGGTAGTACTCCGGCATCGGCGGGACCCCGACGTCCGAGATCCGCTTCCCGTCGAGGTAGAGGCCGAGCACGCCGTCCTCGCCGGCTGCCACCCGGTACGGCGACGACGGGTTCACTCGCACGGACACCACGGTCCGGCGCAGGTCGTACGGGCCGCCGGTGAGGATGATCTCCTCCGGCGGGCGGCGCAGTGCGGCCGCGCCCAGCTCGGGCAGCGTGCCGTGGTCGAAGGAGAAGATGAAGTACGACTTCGGTTTGACGTCCCCGTCCTCGTTGTCGCTGAGTGCGGAGTCGTCGAAGGCCACGCCCCCACGGAGCAGGTCCTCCTTGAAGACGGCTTCCCGCGGTACGTGCGGGAACCTCTCCATCAGGTCCTCGACCAGCGCGGTACGGCTGCCCATCCCGTCCTCCTAGCTCCCGGTACTCCCGGCTGCTGTGCTCGACTCCTCACGGTATGCCCCTCCTCCCGGAACCGTGGTGCCGGGTCCCTCCCGGTGGCCGGGCCGCGTCTAGAGTCACCTCCGTGACCAGCACCTCCCCACCGGTAGCCCTCCACCACACGGACCACCCCGGCACTGGCCCGGCCCTCCTCCTGGTTCATGGATGGGGCGGCGACGGCGACGACTGGGCGCCCACCCTCCCGTACTGGCGACACCGCGTGATCGTCCCCGACCTGCGGGGCCACGGCCGATCCCCGAAGCCGCCGACCGGCTACAGCCCGCGCGACTTCGCCGCCGACCTGGCTGACCTGCTGGGCCGGCTGGACCCGGGCCCGGTGATCGCCGTCGGCCACTCGATGGGCGCCCAGGCGGTCACGGCACTCGCGGTCGAACACCCGGATCTCGTACGCGCGTTGGTGGTCGTCGACCCGGCGTATGGAGCGGATGAGTCGGAGGCCTTGCGCATTCCCCGGGAGCAGGAGGAGCTGCGGAGGGCGGGAGCGGAGTGGGCCGCCCGCTTCGTGGACAGTGCCTTCCGGCCGGGGGTGCATGACCAACTGCGCGACCGGCAGCGGAAGTTGATGGCTGCCATGGACCCGGAGGTGCTGGCTCAGTGCCGCGACGGCATGTACCTGGCCCCGGACGCCTTCGGCCTGCGGCCTGCAACCCGCGCGTACCTGGCGCGCCGCGACTGTCCCGTACTGGGCGTGTACGCCACACCGGCTGCCGCCAACTTCGAGCGCGGCACGCTCGCCCCACCCGGCTCCCGGGTGGTGGTCTTCGAGGACTGCGGCCATTACCTGCACGAGGAACGCCCCCGGCAACTGACGTCCCTCGTACAGGAGTGGTCCACGCCCCTCGCCCCCTAAGGGGCGCGGGGAACTGCGCGACCAGCCACGGACGACCCGCAGGATTCACCCCTCATCAGGCAGCTGGTACCAGAACTCCACCTCCCCCACATTGCAACGCCCGTTGTGCCCGTCGTACACACGGATCCGCTCGTACGACACCTGCTCGGCGAGCCGGAACTCGTACCACCGGGCCGTATCGACCCCACTGACCGTGTGGAAGTCCGTCCAGTCGGCCCCGGCCTCGTCGGAGCCGCGGAACACCGTGCCGTTGGCGCGGGTCAACTGATCGCCGCGAGGGTACAGACGGATGCGATCGACGGTGATCGGGCCCGACGCGCCCGCGTCGATGTCGATCCAGCTCTCGGCGGCCGTGGTGTCGGTGTAGGTCGTGGGGTCGCCGTCGAACGCCCGCCAGCCGGCGGCCTCCTTGGTTCCCGTGCCGGGCCACTGGGTGGTGGAGGCCACCACCATGGACGGGGTGACCTGGAACTTGCGCAGCAACGTGTCGACGGAGAGCAGGAGTTCATGGGCCGCGTAGACGGCGTCCACTCGGGCGGACTCCGGGTCGCCGGTCATCGTCTCTATGCGGTCGAGTTCGGCCGTGAAGGCCGCGTACGACTTCCTCGTCCACTCGGCGGCGTCCGTCTGCCGTGCCCGGGCGAGGACCTGGGCGAAGGTCTCGGCGACCGCCACGGCCACCGCGGAGTCGCGGGTGCCGCCGCCGACCAGGGCCGCCGTCACCTTGTAGGAGCGGGTGCCGTGGCGCAGGTTCTTGTCCTCGAACGTGTACTCGCGTGTGTCCTTCTTCAGAACCTCCCACTGCCCGTCGGTGGTTGAGCGGGAGAGTGTGAAGGTCAGGGCGTCGTCGGGCTTGTTCCAGCGGACGGTGGCGGTGTCGGCGTCGCGCTCGACGGAGAGCAGGAGCGCGTTCGCGCCGAGGGTGTTCACCGCCACCTTCGTGAACTCCGCATCACCCGTGGCCGCGAAGCCCGCGTGGACCGCGTACGGGAAGGGTGTGAAGAGTGTCGCGACAGTCAGCCAGGTGGTGCCGTCGGCGGACACCTGGCCGTGCACACGGTGACTGCCCGCGTCCCTGACGATCCGCAGGTACGGCGTCGCGGCCAGGGTCTGCCCGTCCAGCCGACGGGTGATGGGCGAGCGCAGGTCGTCCTGCCAGTCGTGGCGGCTGTCGCGGGTGCGGTTGTGGAAGACGAGCTGTCCGTCCTTGTCCGCGCCGAAGAACAGGTGGCGGGTGTCGGCAGCGATCCGGTCGCGGAGCATCAGTCCGGTGAGTGGTCCGCGCGACCCGGTGGCGTGGGCGGTGAGGGAGAAGCTGCCTGCCAACGGGCGGCTCACGTAGTGGAGTTGGTCCTCTATTTCGCGGGAGGGCACCTTGTAGTCGTCGCCCTCGCCGAGTCCGTCGCCGCGCGCGCCGAGCACTCGTATCGTCGAGCCGCGTACCGCCGTGCTGCCCGGTCTTGCCTTGCGCAGGGCGTCGTCGCGCCAGCCCGAGTTTCTGAGGCCGGGCGAGGCGGGCTTCGGGAGTTCGGTTCGGATGGTGTGCGAAGTCCAGCCTGGGCCCTGGCTGTTGACGGCGGTGACCGTGTAGAAGTACGTCTCGCCGGGGTGGGCGGAGGTGTCCGTGAAGTGGCGGCCTGTCTCCTTCGAGGAGAGGACCTTGTACGGGCCCTGCTGTCGGGTCGCCCGTCGCACCTCGTAGTGCGCGGCGCCCGCGGTCGTCTGCCAGGTCACCGTGACCGCTCCGTCGCCGGGGAGGGTGTGCACGAAGTCGACGTGTCCGGGCGGGAGTTCGGCGTCCACGGTTGTTGGCAGTTTGAGTACCAGTCCGGTCTTCGGCGGGACCTTCACCTTGCCGCCGCGCACCGGGAGTTCCTTTCCGCTCACCAGGTCCAGAACCGCCCTGTCGGTCGAACCGGTCGAGCCGGTACGGCCCGTGGCCGAGGGCAACTCCACCTCGTACGACCGCTCGTTCCCGTACATCTTGCGAGTCGTGTTGAAGACGAAGAAGTAGCGGCCGTAGCGGGCGGTCAGCAGGTCCGGGTAGCCCGAATAGGCGTGGTCCGCCTCAAAGTTCTCGCGGTGGACCGTGCCGACGCCCGGCTGGTAGGTGATGGGGGCGATTTCGCCCGCCAGGGCCTGGAGGGCAGCGGAGTCGCCCGTCTGCTGGTCCTCCATGAAGTCGACGTCGATGTTGTCCATGCGGGCCCAGTAGTCCTCGTACTGGAAGCGTGCGTTGGTGCTGATCTGCACGATGTGGTCGCGGTTCGCCTGCCGGACGTGCAGTCGGCCGTTGCGGGCGAACCCCCGCTGGCGTTCGTTGAGTTGGGCCCACAGGTGGAGGTCGCCGTCCCTGAGCGATACGAACATGCAGTCCACGTCGACCCAGGCGAAGCGCTCGTAGTGGGCACGGTTCACGGCCAGTGCGGTCAGTTCCGCGGGCGTGTAGTGGGCGAAGTCCGTGTGCGGATGGACTATTCCCGTCGGCCCGTGGGCCTTCAGGTAGGCGTAGGTCTCGCCGAGCGTGAGGTCGTACTTGTTCTTGCCGGTGACGGAGGCGAACGAGCTGAAGTACTGGTGGTCGGCGAGCTGTTGCTGGGCGAAGCCGACCGCCTCGCGGGCGTACGCGCGCGTGGTGGCCCAGCGGCGTGCGGTGTACCGGTCGGCGTGTTCTGCCATGTGCCGGGCCAGGGAGACGTAGTTGAGGATCCGGCCCTCGGAGATGCGCAGTACATAGCCTGGGAAGCCCGGGTAGTTGGTGTTGCGCTCGTCGATCACCATCTCCATGCGCATCGTGCGCTTGAGGTTGTCGTCGAGGTCGGTCATCCGGGCCAGGGAGCGGGCGTGCAGGTTGCGCAGCGCGATCTCCAGGATGCGGTCGTTCAGGTCCTCGTCGCCCTTGTGGCCCCAGGTGCGGTGGAACCACTCGGGCAGGTAGTTGGTGGCCTCGCCGTAGTTGGCGACGTAGCCGTTCTCGCGGGTGTGGCCCGCCTCGGTGATCGTGGTGTAGTGCTTGCCGAGGGGCAGCCGGCGCACCACGTTGCCGCCCTTGTCCAGCTTGGACTTGGCCAGGCCCTTGATGACGTACTTGATGTAGTCGTCCGTCCATCGGGCCGTGGTGTCGTGGTGGAAGAGCGAGTGGAAGAGGTCCAGGTCCTGGCCGTCCGGGCCGACGAGGACCTCCTCGCCGAGGAACGGCAGCCAGCCGAGCGCCTCGCCCGCGATGCGGTGGCTGCGCGCCTTGCCCTCGTAGAACTCCGAGCCGATGACCCGCAGCCCCTCGTGGGCCTCCCAGGCGCCCTCGTACGTGTACATCACCTGGTTGTAGATGTACGAGAGCCGCGAGCGTGCGTAGTCGAAGTTGGCCTTGAGGACGCGGCCCCAGGCGGCCCGGCGGGTCAGTGGTGAGCCGTCGAAGTCGACGTCCTTGAGAGAGGTAATGCTCTCGCTGGTGCCTGTGGTGAAGGGCTCGTCCAGGAACGTCTCGAAGGCATCGCGGCCGAGGACGTCCTTGTCCGCGATGAGGTTCTCGACGATGTAGAGGGCCTCGCCGAGTGCTCCGTAGTAGCCGCCCCAGTCGCCCTGGTGGCCGCCGCGGGCCAGGAGTCTCGTGTCGGCGTAGTAGTCCTTGGTGTGGTTGTCGACGCACTTGAAGACCCGCAGCAGGGCCGTCCGCCGGTCGGCGGCGGTCCTTGCCGGGCACCAGCCGGCCTGGGTCAACGCCGAGGCGTAGAAGCGGAGTTCGTCCTCGTAGCGGACGATGCTGAGCCTGGCCGTCGCCGATGCGTCGATCTTCGCCGAGTGGTCGTTGAACAGCTTCGCCTGGCCGGCCACATAGCCGTCGACGAGTGCCTGCTTCTGCGCCTCTGACAGGTCCGCGACCGTGTCCGTGGGCGGTGTGAAGTCGGCCTGCGGGTCGTCGCTCACGTCGAGGTACGCGCCCGTGTGGGTGTACGCGCGGTAGTAGCCGCGGGAGTCGGCGGTGACCTTGGCGGTGAACGCGGCGTCGTAGGTGCGCAGGGTGATCTCGGCCTGCTCCCTGCCCTTGGTGTGCTCCAGTGGCAGCATCACCGTGGCGTAGAAGAAGCGGCCGGGCAGCGGGCGGTTCGTGCCGGTGTTCAGCGCCTCGTAGTCGCCGGAGCGGCGGTAGCCGATCTGCTCGCCGTTGATGTACGCGATCGTCTTGTACGGGGAGGTGTCCCCGCCCCAGAACTTGACGGTCAGGTAGTTCTGGTGGAGGGGATCGACCCGCATCGTGAAGCGGAGGTCGCCGGTCTTGATGTCGGGGGTGGCCAGCGGTTCGGCGACTCGGGCCCGGTCTCCCGCGTTGCCGTCGACGGCGGCGGAGTCGGGGGCGTGGAAGCCGTGCGCCGTCTCGGAGTCGGGGTCGCCGAAGTCGACGAGGTCGAGGCGTCTCGCGCCCTCGGCCTCCTCGGCCCCCGCGGCGGACGCCTGTTCGGCGGCGGTCCAGGACCAGCCGGTCAGCGCGAGAGCACCGGTGCCGGCGGCGGTACCGGCCAGGACGGATCTTCTGGTGACGGACATGCGGGATCCTCACAGCGGCGAAAGGGGGACGAGGAAGGGGGAGGAAGGGAGAAATGGGGAGGGGAAGGGGCGGCCGCGTCGGCTACGACCGGCCACGCGGGGCTCGTGTTACTTGAGGGAGCCGAGCGTGACTCCCGAGCGCCAGAAGCGCTGCATCGAGATCATCAGGATCACCATGGGGATGAGGGACAGCAGCGAGCCCACGACCACCATGCCGGTCAGGTCGGCGGACGTGTCGACCTTGACCTTCAGCCAGGAGTAGAGGCCGACCATCACGGTCCACTTCTCCGGCGTACGCAGGAACACCAGGGGTCCGAAGAACGAGTTCCAGGAGCCGACGAAGCCGAGCAGGAAGATCGTCGCCGCGCCCGTGGACATGAGGCGGGCGCCGACCGTGAAGAAGATGCGGTACTCCCCCGCGCCGTCGATGCGGGCCGCCTCCAGGAGTTCGGGCGGGATGGCGCCCTCCGCGTACACCTTGGCGAGGTAGACGGAGAAGGCGTTGAACAGGCTCGGCACGATGATCGCCGACGGGGTGTCGACCATCCGCAGGTCTGTGAAGAGCAGGAAGGAGGGGATGGTGAGCAGTGCGTGCGGGACGAGGAAGGACCCGATGATGCAGCCCATCAGTACGCCCCGGCCCCGGAATTGGTACATCGCCAGGCCGTATCCGCAGGCGACGCAGACCAGGGTCATGCCGGCGGTGCCGACGACTCCGTAGTAGAGCGTGTTCCACAGCCACTTGAGGAAGATGCCGTCCTGGTAGGTGAACAGCGCCTTCAGGTTGTCGGTGAAGTGCAGGTCGGAGAACCACAGGCCGTTGGTGGTGTAGAGGTCGGACTGGTTCTTGGTCGCCGAGACGATCAGCCACCACACGGGGGCCAGCGAGTAGAGGGTGAAGAGCACGACTCCGCCGAGGACCAGGGCCTTGGTCCGCCGGCTGTGCCGGACGGGGCCGGTTCCCTCGCGGGAGGCGGTGGCGCCGCGCTTCGGGCGCGGGGGTGTGGTCGTGGATCGGTCGATGGTTGCGGTCATGAAGGGGAGACCTCGCTCGTGGGCCGAGGAACGGACACACCGCCCGCGCCCGCCGCGGCGGGCTCGCGCCGCGCGACGTGGAGGGGCGCGGCCGGGACAGCGGTCGTGGGCCTGCTGCTGGGGGCAGTCATGACGTGGGCGCCTTGTTCGTGAGTCGGTAGAACAGTGCGGACGCGGTGCCGACGACCAGGGCGAGGATGATCGAGAGGGCGGAGGCGTAGTTGAAGTTGCCCTGCTGGAAGGCCCAGTCGTAGATCGCCATGATCGGGGTGAAGTCGCGGGTGACCGTCTCCGGCGCCATGGACTTGAAGAGCATCGTGTCGCTGAAGATCTGCAGCGTGCCGATGATGCTGAGCACGGTGGTGAGGACCAGGGAGCGGCGGACCAGCGGCACCTTGATCGACCAGGCGATCCGCCACTCGGAGGCCCCGTCGATGCGGGCGGCGTCGTACACGTTCGCGTCGACCGAGCGCAGCGCCGAGTACACGATCAGCATGTTGAAGCCGATCCCGCTCCACGCCATCAGGTTGCCGATGGACACCCAGATGAGCTCGCCGCCGTAGAAGTTGGCGTCGATGCCGAAGAGGTCGAAGAAGGGGGTGAGCGGGCCGACGACCGGGCTGTAGAGGTAGATCCAGATCAGGGTGGCGACGATGCCCGGGATCATGTACGGGATCAGCAGTGGGATACGGAACCGGTCGGCGACGCGTTGCGAGGCCGCGTCGAGGAGCAGCGCGAGCCCCACACTGGCGATCTGGATGACCGGGATGCTGATCACCGCGAAGAGGCCGACGCGGAGCATCGAGGCCCAGAAGCGGCCGTCGCCGAAGCCCTCGACGAAGTTGTCGAGGCCGACGAACTCGACGGTCTTCTCGCCGAATCCGAGCCCGGAGCCCTTCTCGCTGTAGAGGCTCTCCTTGAGCGCCATGACGAGCGGGGTCACGGTGAACAAAAGGAACCCGAGGAAGAAGGGGACCGTGAACGAGGCGCCCTTGAGGGCCATGATCCGCCGCCATCCCAGGCGCGCGGCCCGGGACGGCGGTTCGGTGACGGCTGCCATGGGTCAGCCCTCGACGTTGATGTTCTTGGACTTCAGGTCGTCGACCGTGAACTCCTGGAGGTGCTCAAGGGCCTGCTTCACCGTCATCTTCTTGGTGACGATCTTCGCCCACTGGTCCTGCAACTCGGCGAAGACACCGGTGTAGTTGGGGCCGACCGTCCAGTTGCTCCTGGCGTGCTCGACGGACTTGAGGATCACGCCGCGGGCCTCGGACTTGTGGGTACCGAAGAGCTTGTCGGTGACCACCGAGTCGACCCAGGGCGTGACGTCCTTGACTGCGCCCGGCCACTCGTACTGCTTGGTGTCCTTCTGGTAGGTGGAGTCGATGCCTGCCTTGTCGGTCTTCATCCACACCGCCGCCTCGACGGCCTCCTTGACGTGCTCGCAGCCCTTGGGGACGAGTACGCCGTTGTTGGCGCTGTAGGAGGGGGTGGTGAATTCCGTGGCGTCGGAGAACTGGGGCAGGTCGATGGGCTGCCAGTCGCCGAGGGACTTCTTGTAGTTCAGTTCGTAGTTCTGCAGCTGCCAGGTCTGGGTGGGCAGCGAGACCATCTTCCCGGAATCGAAGTAGCTGATCAGGGCGGGCCGGTCCTGGTAGGTCTGGTTGGCGACCAGGCCGCCGTCGACCAGTTGCTGGACTATGTCGGCCGCCTTGAGGGACTCGGGTGACAGGAAGTCGATCTTCCAGCTGTCGCCCTTCTGCTCGTACCAGGTGCCGCCCGCCTGCTGGACCAGGTTGACCAGGGTGGACGGGTCCTCGCCGGCCAGGTTCATGACGTACACACCGTGCTTCTTGAGCTTCTTGCCCGCGGCGATCACGTCGTCCCAGGTCTTGGGAACGTCGACGCCGTACTTGTCGTACACCGAGCGGTTGATCATCATGAAGGTCGGGTTGAAGCCGGTCGGGACGGCGTAGTAGGTGCCGCCGGCCTGGACGCTGGGCAGGGCGGCCGGGTTGAACCGGTCGAGGTACGGCTTGAGTTCCTTGTCGACGCTGCTCAGCAGGCCCTCGCCGACGAGGCTCGGCACCTCGCCGAAGTTCTGCACCAGGCAGGGGACGTCCTTCTTGGCGGCGACCGCGTTGCGCAGGTTCTGTGCCGTGCCCGGGTTGTCGGCCTGCTTGACGAACTTGAGCCTGATGCCGGGGTGTGTGCTGTTGAACTTGGCCACCACGGGGTCGACGTTCTTCGTCTCCGACCAGCTCCAGTACTCCAGCGTGACCGGCCCCTTCGACTGGTCCGAGGAGTCGTCGGAGCCACCGCCGCAGGCGGTCGCGGTGAGGGCGAGCACGGTGGCGAGCGCGGCGACGGACAGGGTCGCGCGGTGCGGGACACGGGGCTGGGGCATGGCGGCTCCTGAGGGGACTGGAACAGGGGGGACCGTCCGCCGCTCGGGTTCTGCCGTCCGAGGGCGCCATAGAAATCGGTCTCTATGGAAGCTAGAACCGGTCCCGGACGTCGGCAAGACATCGGGCAGAGAAAACTGGGGAACCGGGCCAACTCACCCGGAATTGCACGGGATTTCGAACGAGTAACCGGAAAATGGGTGCCTACCGGACAGCCGATTCTCTAGAGACCGGTTGTCCAGAGAAGCGCGCAGGCTGCCGCGGGGAGGGGTGGAACCGGGAAGTCAGGGACGGGCGGGGGAAGTCGGTGCCCGGGCCGCCGTGCCGGCCGGGGAAATCGGTGCCCGGATCGCCGCGTCCGCCGGGGAAGATCGGTGCCCGGGGCCTCGTGCCGGCCGGGGAGAGTCAGTGCCCGGGTCGCCGTGTCGAGTCCCGCAGGACGATGTGGGTGCCGAGCACCAGGTGCTGGCTGCCGGGGAGTTCCTCGCGGTGCAGGGCCAGCCGGACGGCCGCGCGGCCCAGTTCCTCGTGCGGGACGTTGACGGTGGTGAGCGCCGGGAAGAGGTCCAGGGCCAGCGGCACGTCGTCGTAGCCGACGACGGACACGTCGTCGGGGACGCTCACGCCCGCTTCGCGCAGCGCCTGCAGCGCGCCCGCCGCGACCATGTCGGTGCCCGCGAACACGGCCGTGAAGTCGGCGCCGGACGCGAGGAGTTGACGGGCCCCCTGATAGCCGTGCGAGCGGCTGAACGTGCCGTCCAGGATCAGCTTCGGGTCCGGGGTGAGTCCGAGCAGTTCGTGGGCGCGCCGGAAGCCGCTGAGGCGCTGCCCGCTGGTGGACAGGCCCGGCACCCGGCCGAGGTAGGCGATGCGCTGATGGCCCGAGGTCAGCAGATGGGTGGTCATCGCGAAGGCGCCGCCCTCGTTGTCGTACTCGACGACCGTGGCGGGCACCCCCGGGCCGAGCGGCGGCCTGCCGACGAGCACGAGCCGCGAACCCACCCGGTCCAGGGCGTGCGCGAAGTGCGTCATACGGTCCTGGTAGGCCTTGTCCTCCCAGGCTCCGCCGACGACGATCACGGCGTCGGCCCGCTGCTCGCGCATGGTCTCGACGACGGCGAGGACGCGCTGCGGATCGCCGTGCGTGGTGCACAGCATGCAGAGCCTGCCCTCGGCGGACGCCTGCTCCTCCACACCGCGTGCGATGTGGGCGTAGAAGGGGCCGGTGACGTCGTCGACGACGAACGCCACCGTCTTGTTGGTGGAGCCGCCGAGCGCGCGGGCGTGCGCGTTGACCACGTAGTCGAGTTCGCGCATCGCCTTGAGCACCCGGGCGCGGGTGCTCGCGGCGACCGGGTAGGTGCCGCCCAGGACCCGGGAGACGGTCGACGCGGAGACGCCGGCCCGTGCGGCGACGTCCCGGACCGTGGAGGCGTCATTGCCCATCACGGGCTCCGTCTTCTTGGCCACCGGTGGGATCCCCTCCCCTGCTCTGTACCGGCCACCCTATGGGGTGGCCGGGTTCTCGTACGCGCTGGTCGGGCCCCCGTCGTCCTGCCGTACGAGCACCACCGACCAGGGCGCGAGCTGCCGTTCGTACGTCAGCTCGCCCGCCGCGTCGGCCCGTACGGTCTCCGTGCGCGGGGCCGCCCGTCGCAGGGCGGCGATGTCCTCGCGGGAGAGCGGTTCGGGTGCTCCGCGCTCGCGCCAGGCGGCGAGGGTGTCTCCGCCGGCCGCGCTGCCGGGCTCCAGGATCTCCACGGTGAAGGCGGCGCGGGCCGACAGTCCGGTGAGGCTCAGGGTGTACAGGACGGGGGTGCCCAGGGCCAGTGTCCGCTCGGCGACCGTGCGGTCCGGTGTCGAGAGGGGCACGGCGAGCGGCATCTCGGCCGGGTAGTGGTAGGTGAGGGCGGTGATCCGGCCGGAGGCCGCCTCCCTGGTGACGACCGTGCCCGGCTCGTGCACGAGGAGTTCGTCGCCGAGCGCGTGCAGGAACCGGTAGGCGTGGTACGTCGGCTTGGGTATGCCCTGCTGGTTGAGGAGTCCGAAGCCGCCGTGGAAGGCGGTGTCCCCGGCGCCCATCTCCTCGAAGACGTCCGTGAACGTCCAGTACGCGAGTGAGTCGACGAGGCCGATCGACTCCAGGTTGGCCCGGACGACGAAGGTCGCAGCCTGCGGGTGGTCGTGGGTGTGGTCGCGGGAGGAGGGGGTCGAGCTCCACTCGGTGAGGTGGATCTCGGCGTCCGGGAACGGGCTCTTGCCGACGATGTCCCGGACCGTCGCGAGGTCCCTGCGGGTGGCGTCGGCGCCGCGTGTGTAGTGGGCGCCCTGGCCGTGGTCGTCGAGCGCCCAGTCCGTGGGGTACGGGTGGCAGGAGACGAAGTCGACGGGCAGCCGCTCGCGGGAGCAGTGGTCGAGGAAGTGCTCCAGCCAGACGGGCCGCCACTCCAGGGCGTCGAGGTTGTCGGCGGTGACCGTGACGTGGCCGCTCCTGTCCTCGGTGTCACCGTCGAAGCGGGCGTCCGGCACGAAGTTGCTGGTGGCCGGGCCGCCGACGCGCAGGTCGGGGTCAATTGCCTTGAGGGCGTGGGCCGTTGCCGCGTACAGGTCGTAGTACTCGGCTCGGGTGCCGCGGAAGAACGGGGCGAGGTTCGGCTCGTTCCACACCTCGAAGTACCACTGGCGGACCTCGTCGATCCCGTACCGGGCGACCCAGTGGCGGACGGTCGCGGAGACCAGGCTCGCCCAGGCCACCAGGTCGGTGGGCGGGGAGCCGTGGGCGCCCCACCAGAAGATTGTGGCCTTCTCGCGGGCCAAGTCCCCTGGGCTGAAGCCGAGTTCGACGAAGGGGCGGACGCCCGCGTCGAGGATCCGGTCGAACAGGTCGTCCACGTACTGGAAGTTGAGGACCGCCTGTCCGTCCTCGCCGAGCCGGTACACGAACATGTCGTCGTGGAAGAGGCCGTGGAAGCGTACGTATCGGAAGCCGCAGCCTTCCGCGACCTGGCGCAACTGCTCCTGCCAGGAGGCGCGCAGGCCTTCGGCGGCGCGGCCCGCGCCGGTGCACACGGACCAGAAGTGGTGCAGGGGCTCGCCCGGGGCGGTGGCGTCGGCCCGCGGGGCCAGGATCGAGGTCATGCGGTGCGCTCCAGTACGGCGTGGTCGATCGCGTGGGCCAACTCCCGTCCGGACAGCAGGCGTTCGGCCTCCTCCGTGACGGCGAGACCGAGCCGGGCCACCTCGTTGCCCTGCGAGCCGGCGAGATGCGGGGTGATGAACGCGTTCGGCAGGTCGAAGAGCGGCGAGTCGACGGGCAGCGGTTCCGGATCGGTGACGTCGAGGATCGCACTGAGCCGGTTCGCGCGCAGCTCCTCGACGAGGGCGTCGTGGTCGAGGAGGGCGCCGCGGGCCGTGTTGACGAGCACGGATCCCTCTCGCATCAGGGCGAGTTCGCGGCGGCCGATGAGGTGGAGGGTCTCGGGGGTCTGCGGGGCGTGGACGGTGACGATGTCGCTGGTGGCCAGCAGGTCGTCGAGCGGCAGCAGGGGTACGCCGAGGGCGGCGGCCTCCGTCGCGTCGACGTAGGGGTCGGCGAGGGTGACCCGCAGGTCGAAGGGGCGCAGCAGTTCGATGAGGCGGCGGCCGATCCGGGAGGCGCCGACGACGCCCACGCGGCGGCCGAAGTTGCCGATGCCCGGCATGATCTCCCCGTAGGGGAAGGCGCGTTGGGCGCGGAGGCGGTCGCGCTGGGCGAAGAGGTCCTTGCCCGCCAGGAGGATCATGGCGAGCGTGTACTCCGCCACGGGGAGGGCGTTGGCGCCGGCCGCGGAGGAGACGGTGATGCCGCGTTCCCAGACGGCGGGCGAGGTGAGTCCCTTGACGGAGCCGGCCGCGTGGAGGATCGCCCGCAGCCTGGGGGCGGCGGTCAGGACCGCCTCGTCGATGTGGGGGCAGCCCCAGCCGGTGATCAGGATCTCCGTGTCGGCGAGTGCGTCCCGTACTCGGGGGTCGGTGAAGTTCTCGGCCGTGAGAGTGGGATCGATTTCTACCGCGTTGCCCAGGCGGGCCAGTACGTCCGGAGGGAAGATGTGGGGCACGTTCTCGGCTGTCATGGCGAAGAGCGCGGCGGGGCGTGGGCGCAAGGTGGGGTGGCCTTCCGGATCGGTGACGCGTTTATAGCAACCGGTCTCTACGGTAGGTCTCGCGGAGCGAGAGGGTCAATGGACCGGGGCCCGACGGCGCTGGACAGGGTCCGACGGTGAGTGGGTGGGTGCGGGTTGGTTGTGGCTGGTCGCGCAGTTCCCCGCGCCCCTGAGTCGGAATGGGCGAGGTAAGTTCCAATGTGGCTGGCTCACCGGTCACCGAGAACTTCCGGGAAGGACCCACGGATGGCAGAGGCTCTGACCAACTGGGCGGGGAACATCACGTACTCCGTCAAGGAGCTGCAGCGGCCGCGGTCGCTCGACGCGTTGCGGGCGCTCGTCTCGCGTGCCGGTCGCGTGCGGGTTCTCGGCAGCGGGCACTCGTTCAACGAGATCGCCGACCCGGGCAGTGAGGGTGCGCTCCTCTCGCTGACGGGGCTGCCGCCGTCGGTCGAGGTGGACGCCGCGGCCCGTACGGTCAGAGTGGCGGGCGGGGTTCGGTACGCGGAGCTGGCCCGGGCGGTGCACGAACGGGGGTTCGCGCTGCCCAACATGGCCTCGTTGCCGCACATCTCGGTGGCGGGTTCGGTGGCGACCGGCACGCACGGCTCGGGGAACGCAAACGGCTCGCTGGCCGCGCCCGTACGGGAGGTCGAGCTGGTCCTCGCCGACGGATCGGCCCTGACGATCGGCCGGGGTGACCCCCGCTTCAGCGGGGCCGTGACCTCGCTGGGCGCACTCGGTGTCGTCACCGCGCTCACGCTCGACCTGGAGCCCGACTTCGAGGTCGCCCAGCATGTGTTCGGCCGGCTGCCGCTCACGGAACTGGACTTCGAGACGGTGTCGGCGTCGGCGTACAGCGTGAGTCTGTTCACCGACTGGCGGCGGTCGGGCTTCGTCCAGGCGTGGGTCAAGCGGCGTACGGATGTTCCGTGGGACGGGTTTCCGTGGGCCGAGCCGGCCACCGAGGCGATGCACCCGGTGCCGGGGATGCCGGCCGGGAACTGCACCCAGCAGTTCGGGGTGCCCGGGCCCTGGCACGAGCGACTGCCGCATTTCCGGCCCGAGTTCACGCCGAGCAGCGGCGCGGAGCTCCAGTCGGAGTACCTGCTGCCGCGCCCGCACGCCACGGGTGCCCTGCGTGCGCTCGACGCGATCCGGGAGAGGATCGCGCCGGTGCTGCAGGTCTGCGAGGTGCGTACGGTCGCGGCCGACCGGCAGTGGCTGAGTCCGGCGTACGGGCGGGACACGGTGGCCTTCCACTTCACGTGGGTCGAGAACACGGCGGCCGTGCTGCCCGTGGTGCGGCGGGTTGAGGAGGCGCTGACGCCGTTCGATCCGCGGCCGCACTGGGGCAAGGTGTTCACGATGGCGGCACCGGTGGTGCGCGGACGCTATCCGCAGCTGGCGGAGTTCAGGAACCTGGCCGCGGAGCTGGACCCGACGGGGACGTTCCGCAACGCGTTCGTCGGTGAGGTGCTGGGCGGGTGACGGAAGGGTGACGGACGGCTCGATCCCCACTCTGCCGACTGTGAGCGGCAGGGACTTTGTACAGCCCCTTTCCTAACCCCTTGTCGAAAGTCCCCGGACGGTCATAGCCTTGCGCCGCGCCGGGGCCGTCGGGCCCCGCCATGGCCTGGAGGGACCGGGGGGCACATTCTGGTGAAGCGCACATCACGCGACATCCGCACCGCGAACCGCTATGGGGTGCTGCGCCAGATCATCGCCCATTCACCCACGTCCCGCCAGGAGCTGGCCGCCGCCACCGGGCTGAGCCTCGCCACGATCGCCACGCTGGTCGGTGAGCTGCTCGACCTGGGGATGCTGACGGAGGTCGGGTTCGAGGACTCCGCGGGTGGCCGCCCGCGGGGCCTCGTGGCCGTCAACGCGTCGGGGGGCGCGTTGATCGGCGTCGACATCGCGGAGACGTACGTCCGGGTCGAGCTGTTCGACCTGGCGCTGGGAGTGCTGGCCCGTGCCGACGAGGACATGCGCCCCGGTGAGATCCGTCCGGAGCAGGTCGTCGGGCATGTCGCCTCGGCCGTCGGCTCGGTGGTGGCACAGGCCGGTATCGAGGGCGCCCGGGTGCTCGGGGTCGGGGTCAGCGTGCCGGGCCAGGTGGACCGCGAGGCCGGTGTCTCGGAGTACGCGCCGAACTGGGACTGGCACGACGTGCCGCTGCTCGACCTGCTCGCCGAGCACATCGCGTATCCGCTGTATCTGGACAATCCGCTGCGCGCCTGCGCGGTCGCCGAGCTGTGGTTCGGGGCGGCACGCGGTCGCGGGGACGCCGTGGTGGTGAACCTCGGGACGGGCGTCGGTGCCGGGCTCGTGCTGGGCGGCGGGCTGCACCGGGGGGTGAGCAACAGCGCCGGCGAGTGGGGGCACACCACGCTCGTGCTGGACGGGCGGCCGTGCCACTGCGGCAACCACGGGTGCGTGGAGACGTACGTCGGGGCGCCCGGAATCATGCTGAATCTCCGCGAGTCGAGCCCGGACAGCGCTCTGCTGCATCCCGAGGACCAGACCGCGACGATCAACGCGCTCGCCCGCGGGGTCGCCGCGCAGGACCCGGTGGCGACCGAGGTGGTCCAGGACACGGCGCGCTATCTCGGCGCCGCCATCGCCGACCTGGTGAACCTCCTCAATCCCGAGGTGGTCGTGCTGAGCAGCTGGGTCGCGGCCACGCTCGCCGAGCCGCTGCTGTACGAGGTCCGCGAGGCCGTGGCCCGGCACGCGCTGAGACGGCCGCTGGCCAGCACCGAGATCGTCCTCTCCCCCATTCCCACGGACCCGGTGTGCCTGGGCGCGGCGACGTTCGCGCTGGAGGGTGCCCTCAGCTCGGTGGGCCTGAGACCCGTCGGCGGCAAGGCCTCCGCCCCTCGTCGTGTCTCCCCCACGAAGAGCCGTACAGCGCCGTCTTCCTGACGTCGGCGCTCTGCCACGTCCGGTATTCCGGACGGGGCACAACGCTTCTAACAGACTTCGTCCAACCCCTTGCCGAAGCATTAGCCGAAGGTTAACGTCCCGCCACCGCACAGCGATTTCGAGCCGCAGCCGTACTCGAGACAAGGACGTCAGAATGTCGGCACTGAGCAACAGCAACTGGGACCGTCGATCCGTACTGCGAGCCGCGGCGGGGCTCGCCGCGCTGGGTCCGCTGGCCGCCTGCGGCGGCAACACCGGCCGTGAGGGCGGCGGCAGTTCGGGCAAGGGCCTGGTGCAGTACTTCCACGCGTACGGGGAGGCCGGGACGCAGGAGGCCATCAAGAGGTACGCGAAGGCCTACGACGAGGCCCGCGTGACCACCCAGTGGATCACGGGCAACAACTTCGAGAGCAAGCTGTTCTCGGCGCTGCTCACCGACAACGCGCCCGACGTCTTCGAGTTCCACCCGCAGCTTCAGATGATCAAGAGCGGCCAGGTGGCGCCGCTGGACGACATCATCGCTCCGGTCAAGGACGACTTCAATCCGGCCGACATCAAGTCCCACACGGTCGACGGCAAGGTCTACGGCGTCCGGATGATCGACGACCCGCAGTTCTTCTACTACCGGAAGTCGGTGCTGGAGAAGGCGGGCGTGGGAGTGCCCCAGACCCTCGAAGAGCTCGCCGAGGCCGCCGAGAAGCTCACCACCGACAAGGTCAAGGGCCTGTTCCTCGGCAACAGCATGGTGTCGACCAACTACGCCCTGGTCTGGGCGGCCGGCGCCGACCAGCTCAACGCCAAGAACGAGATCGCCTACCACACCGACGACGTGGCCGCGGCGCTGAAGGTGTACCGCAAGATGTTCACCAGCGGCCACCTGCTCCTGGACGCCCCCGCCGACTACTGGGACCCGTCCGCGCTGGTCCAGGGGCTGACGGCCATCCAGTGGTGCGGCATGTGGGCCATGCCCGTGATGCAGAAGGCCCTCGGCGACGACCTCGGCATATTCCCCTTCCCCTCGGCCGCCTCCGGCGCCAAGCCCGCGGTCTACAACGGCGGTTGGTCCATGTTCGTCAACGCCAAGGGCAAGAACGTCGACCTGGCCAAGGAGTACGTGAAGTGGCTCTGGATCGACCAGAAGGAGTACCAGGAGGACTGGGCGCTCAGCTACGGCTTCCACATCCCGCCGCGCACCTCGATCGCCGAGTCCGCCACCAAGCTCAAGTCGGGCCTGCCCGCTGAGGGAGTCAAGCTCTTCACCGACTACGGACGCTTCGACAACATCTCCTGGACCCAGGCGATGATCACCGCGCTCGAAGAAGTGATCGCCAACTCCGTCCGCAAGGGCATGGACCCGGAGAAGGCCCTGGACGCCGCGGACAAGAAGGTCAACCTCGAACTCAAGAAGCTCTTCGGATAGGCCGACGGACAACAGGTAGCGACATGTCGACCACCACGACGCGTGACGCCACGCGCCCCGCCCCGGCCAAGGTCTCCAAGACCAAGCCGCGGCGGGGCATGGGCGGCAGCACGTTCAACTTCTGGCTCTTCACCGGCCCGTTCCTCATCGGCCTGGTGATCTTCGTCTACATACCCATCGGATGGAGCGCCTGGCTCAGCTTCTTCGAGGCGCGCTACACGGTCACACCCGACAAGTTCATCGGCTTCGACAACTACAAGTTGATGCTGACGAACGGCGACTTCACCAAGTCGCTCGTCACCTTCACCGTGTTCGCCGCGATCATCGTGCCGGTCACCTGGGCGCTGTCGCTCGGGCTGGCACTGATGGTGCACCGGCTGCGCTTCATGAAGGCGTTCTTCCGGTCCGTCTTCTTCCTGCCGACGGCGTGCAGCTTCGTCGCCGCCTCGCTGATCTGGAAGATGTCCATCTTCAGCGGTGTCCGCTTCGGCATGATGAACACCGTCCTCAGCTGGTTCGGGGTCGAGAACATCGCCTGGCTGGCCAACCCGAACCCGCCCTGGTACTGGCTGGTCATCGTGACCGTACGGCTGTGGCTCCAGGCCGGCTTCTACATGATCCTGTTCCTGGCGGCCCTGCAGAACATCCCGCCGGAGCTGTACGAGGCCGCCGCGATCGACGGCGCCAAGCCGGGCTGGCAGACCTTCCGGTACATCACGCTGCCCCAGCTGAGGGCCACCTCGACGGCGGTGATCCTGCTGCTGCTCGTGGCCGCGTACCAGGCGTTCGACGAGTTCTTCAACCTGCTGGCGAAGACGACCTGGGGCCGCCCGCCCCTCGTCGAGCTGTACTACACGGCCCTCGGCGACGACCAGGACTACGGCGCCGGCAGTGCGGGCGCGGTCATCCTGACCCTGCTGATCTGCACGGTGACGCTGCTCCAGGGCAGGTTCATGGGCTTCGGCAGGGGGGAGGAGACCAAGTGACGACCACCACCCAGGTACGCGAACCGGTCGAGGCCGGCGCCGCGCGGAAGACGCGTGACCCGCGCAGGAAGCGGGGCCGGAGTGTATTCAGCAGCGCCGGGCTCTACTTCGCCACCGCCGTCTGCGCGCTGCTCTTCCTCATCCCCTTCTACCTGATCGTCCGCAACGCCCTGTCCACGGACGCCGAGATCACCGGCGAGAACTGGAAGTGGTTCCCGACCGACATCCAGTGGGGCAACGTCACTGAACTGTTCGACGACCCGACGGTCCCGTTCGCCCAGTCCCTGTGGAACTCGACGGTCGTCGGCGTCCTGCACACCATCGGCACGCTGTTGGTCTGCTCGCTCGCGGGCTACGGTCTCGCCCGCATCCCCTACAAGCACGCCAACAAGATCTTCTACGCGGTCCTGGTGACCCTGATGGTCCCGGCCGCCGTCACCTTCGTACCGAGCTTCGTGCTGGTCTCGTCGCTCGGCTGGGTGTCGAGTATGCAAGGTCTCATCGTTCCGGGGCTGTTCAGTGGTTTCACCTGCTTCCTGTTCCGGCAGTACTTCCTGGGGTTCCCCAAAGAACTGGAGGAGGCGGCGCGCGTGGACGGGCTCGGGTACTGGGGTGCGTACTGGCGCATCGTCGTGCCCAACTCGCTGAACTTCTTCGCCGCGATCGCGACGATCACCTTCATCAGCGGCTGGAACGCCTTCCTGTGGCCGCTGGTCATCGGCCAGGACCAGGAGGCGTGGACCGTGCAGGTCGCGCTCTCCTCGTACATGACCAACCAGACCGTCAATTTCCACCTGATCTTCATGGCCACCGCCATCTCGATCCTGCCCCTGGTACTCGTGTTCCTGTTCCTCCAGCGCTGGCTGGTGCAGGGGGTCGCACAGACGGGCATCAAGGGCTGACCAAGGAGAACGATGTCTTTGCGCACCACCCATTCCTCCGACGTCGGCTATGTCGAGGACGTCTCGCCCGGGAGCGGCGCGCTGCCGCCCCGGGCGTGGTACGCCTCCTCGGACGCCGATTCCCTTTCCCTGAACGGCAGTTGGCGTCTCCGGCTGTCGGCGACGGCCGATGCCGAGGACGAGTCGTTCGCCGCCGAGGGGTTCGACGCCGGGGACTGGCCCGAGGTGCGGGTCCCCGGGCACTGGGTCCTCCAGGGTGACGGGGGCTTCGGGGCGCCGATCTACACCAACCACCTCTATCCGTTCCCGGTTGATCCGCCGCGGGTGCCGACTCAGAATCCGACCGGCGACCATCTGCGGGTCTTCGACCTGCCGGACGGCTGGCCGACGGACGGTGGGGCCGTGCTCCGTTTCGACGGGGTGGAGTCGTGTGCCCGGGTGTGGCTGAACGGGACGGACATCGGTGAGTTCAAGGGGTCCCGGCTGGCGCACGAGTTCGCGGTCGGGCACCTCCTGAAGGCGTCGGGGAACGTGCTCGCCGTCCGGGTGCACCAGTGGTCGGCGGGCTCGTACCTGGAGGACCAGGACCAGTGGTGGCTGCCCGGCATCTTCCGGGACGTCACGCTGCTGCACCGGCCGGCGGGCAGCGCGCTCGACTTCTTCGTGCACGCCTCGTACGACCATCTCGAAGGCACCGGGACCCTGCGCGTCGACTCCGATGTCGACGGGCGGGTGACCGTGCCCGAGCTGGACATCGATGTCGCGACGGGCGAGTCGGTGACCGTGCCGGTCCGGCCGTGGACCGCCGAGACTCCCCGGCTGTACGACGGGACGCTGGTCACCGAGGGCGAGCGGGTGCCGCTCAGGATCGGTTTCCGTACGGTCGAGCTGGCGGACGGCCTGATCAAGGTGAACGGAACGGCGGTCCTGTTCAAGGGCGTCAACCGGCACGAGTGGCATCCCGAGACCGGCCGCGCCCTGGACCTGGAGACCATGCGTGAGGACGTGCTGCTGATGAAGCGGCACAACATCAACGCCGTGCGCACCTCCCACTATCCGCCGCACCCGGCCTTCCTCGACCTGTGCGACGAGTACGGGCTGTGGGTCGTCGACGAGTGCGACCTGGAGACCCACGGCTTCACCGAACAGGCCTGGCGGGACAACCCGGTGGACGACGAGCGCTGGACACCGGCGCTCCTGGACCGGGTGTCCCGCATGGTCGAGCGCGACAAGAACCACCCGTCGATCGTCATCTGGTCTCTGGGCAACGAGGCGGGCACCGGGCGCGGGCTGACCGCGATGGCCGAGTGGATCCGTGGCCGTGACCGCTCACGGCTCATCCACTACGAGGGCGACTGGAACTGCCGCGACACGGACATGTACTCGCGGATGTACGCGGACCACGCCGAGGTCGAGCGGATCGGGAAGGGCCTCGACGGCGGTCCGCTCAAGCGGCGCCAACTGCCGTTCATCCAGTGCGAGTACGGGCACGCCATGGGCAACGGCCCGGGCGGACTCGCCGACTACCAGCGGATCTTCGAGGCGCACGACCGCATCCAGGGCGGCTTTATCTGGGAGTGGATCGACCACGGCGTCAAGGACGAGCGGTACGGCTTCGCGTACGGCGGTGACTTCGGGGAGGAGCTGCACGACGGGAACTTCGTCTGCGACGGGCTGCTCTTCCCGGACCGCAGGGCCTCACCGGGGCTCCGTGAGTACAAGAAGGTCATCGAGCCGGTCCGTATCGAGGGCGATGGCACGAACGGCACGGTACGGATGACGAACGCGTACGACTTCGCCGACCTCTCGCACCTGGCGTTCGAGTTCTCGTACCAGGTGGACGGATTTCCCACAGGTGCGCACTGGCTCACCGTGCCCTCGCTCGCGCCAGGGGAGTCGGCCGAGGTCAAGCTGCCGGCGACCGCGCCCGACGGTCAGGGCGAGGAGGTCCAGTGGACGGTCCGCGCGCTGCTCGCCGAGGACACTGCCTGGGCGGGCCGCAGCCACGAGGTGGCGTGGGCGCAGCAGACCGTCACGCCGCGCGGGCCCCTTCCGGCGGCCACCGGCGCGCGGCCCGCGGCCGACAGCGACCGGATCACCCTCGGCCCCGGCTCCTTCGACGCCCGCACCGGCGCGCTGCGGACCATCGGCACGACGGAGGTCACCGGCCTGCGCCTGGACGTGTGGCGCGCCACCACCGACAACGACGACGGCGCGTCCTGGCAGGACGGCGTCCGCAACGGCGTGGAGTGGCGCAAGCTGGGCCTGCACCGTATGCAACACCGGCTGGACGCGGTGGAGTTGACGGACGGCGCGCTGACCGTACGGACCCGGGTGGCACCGGCCGCCCGGGAGGTGGGCCTGCGCACCGTGTACCGGTGGACGTCCGACGGGACACGGCTGCGCCTGACCGTCTCGGTCGCTCCCGAGGGCGACTGGACGGTGCCGCTGCCCAGGCTCGGCATCCGACTGGGGCTGCCGGCGTCGTTCGGGGAGAACGTGACGTGGTTCGGCAGTGGTGGCGAGGCGTACCCGGACACCAGGGCCGCGGCGAAGACACTCCTGTGGGACACGACCGTCGAGGACCTGCAGACACCGTACGTGCGCCCGCAGGAGAACGGCGCCCGCGCCGACGTCCGCTGGGCCGAGGTCGGAGACCTGCGGTTCGAGGGCGACCCGGAGTTCTGGTTCACCGCGCGGCAGTGGACGACCGAGCAGCTGGACGCGGCCCGGCACCTGACCGACCTCACGCCGGGCGACACCGTTTGGGTCAACCTCGACCACGGTCAGCAGGGCATCGGCTCGCAGTCGTGCGGTCCCGGCGTGCTGCCGCAGTACCGGCTGCGGGTTCAACCGGCTGAATTCTCCTTTGTGTTCTCAACGGTCGACGACTGACACTGTTACCGGTCACATGGCCGTCCGGCTCCCCCAGCCGGACGGCCGTGTCCGTGTGTCTCCCGCTCCCCCGGAGGTTCCCCGCGTGATCGGTTCCATCGAGGTCCGTGGCCTGTCCCGGACCTTCCACACCACCGTGCGCCGCCCCGGTCTCATGGGCGCCGTCAGGTCTCTCGTCAATCCGGAACGGGTCGCCAAGGACGCCGTCTCCGACATCACCTTCGACGTCGCCCCCGGCGAACTCCTCGCCCTGCTCGGGCCGAACGGCGCGGGCAAGTCCACCACCATCAAGATGCTCACCGGCATCCTCACCCCGACGTCCGGCGAGGCACGGGTCGCGGGCGTGGTCCCGTACCAGGAGCGCGAGCGCAACGCGCGCAACATCGGGGCCGTGTTCGGGCAGCGCACCCAGCTGTGGTGGGACCTTCCGGTGCGGGAGTCCTTCGCGATCCTGCGCGACATCTACGACGTTCCCGAGGACGAACACCGCACGCGTCTGCGGGAGTTCGACGAGCTGCTCGACCTGTCCTCCTTCTGGGACACCCGGGTACGGCACCTCTCGCTCGGACAGCGCGTGCGCTCCGACCTGGCCGCGGCGCTGCTGCACGATCCGCGGGTGGTGTTCCTGGACGAACCCACCATCGGCATGGACGTGGTGGTCAAGGAACAGGTCCGCGAGTTCCTCCGGTACCAGGTGGAGCAGCGCGGGCGGACGGTGCTGCTCACCACGCACGACATGACGGAGGTCGAGCGGCTCGCCGAGCGGGTCGTCCTGATCAACCACGGGCGGCTCGTCCTGGACGGCACGCTGGACGAGATCCGGCGCAAGTTCGGCTCGACCTGGCAGGTGCGGGTCACCCTCGCCGACCCGCACGCGCCCGTCGAGGCGCTGCCGGGGATGGTGCTGGTGCGCCACGAGGGCCCGCAGGTGGTGTTCGGACCCGACGGGCCCACGGCGCCTGCCATGCACCAGGCGCTGAAGCAGGTCATCGAGCGGTACGAGGTGACCGACATCGCGCTGGACGAGGCCGACCTGGAGGACGTGATGCGTGCCGCGTACGTCCAGGCGGGCGACGAGTGACCATGGCCGTCCTCCAGGGCTGGCGGGCCGCCCGCGTCACCCCGCTCGGCGAACTCCACACCCCGCCACGCATGACCGCCGCGCTGCTCCGGCTCACGGTGCAGGTGGTGCTGGTCGCCTCACTGTGGCACGGCCTGTACTCGGCCACCGGCACGACGGCCGGCCTGACCAAGGACCAGGCGGTCACGTATGCCGTTCTGGCCGTACTGGCCACCCGAATAAGGGAGTTGGACCAGTACGCGGGCCGGGACACCGTGCTCCAGCACATGCACTTCGGCACGATCATCTACTGGTATCTGCGCCCGCTCCCGCCCCAGCGCTACTACGCGCTGCGGGCGCTCGGCGAGCAGCTGTACGGGCTGGTGTGGGTGCTCGCCGGATACGTGATCTGTCTGGCCGCCGGAGTCGTGGAGCCGCCCAAGTCGGCTGCCGTGGCAGGGGTGTTCGCGGTCAGCGCGTTCCTTGGGCAGTGGGTTCTCTACTACGTGATGCTCGCCATCGACCAGCTCTGCTTCTGGACGCTCCGCAACGGCGCCGCGATGCTGATCCTGATCTTCGCGCAGAACCTGCTGTCCGGGGTGTACGCGCCGCTGTGGTTCTTCCCGGACTGGTTCATCACCATGAGCGGCTTCCTGCCGTTCCAGGCGACGCTGAGCGTGCCGCTGTCCCTGTACGTCGGCCGCATCGAACTGTCCGACGCGGGCCCGCAGTTGGCCGTACAGGCCGCCTGGGTGGTGGCCCTCGCCCTGCTCACCCGGCTGCTGTGGCGGCGGGCCGCCCGGCGCGTGATCTCGCAGGGAGGCTGACATGTCGGCCAAGGCTCTTCGCGTCGTCTGGCGCATCACCCGGCTCAACTTCCGTGCCCAGTTGGAGTATCGCTCCGAGTTCCTGATGATGATCGCGATCGGCGCGGTCTGGCAGGTGTCGGTGATCGTGTTCGCGACCGTGCTGCTCACCCGGTTCAGCGGGATGGGCGGCTGGGACAGCTCGGACGTGCTGCTGATCCCGGCGACGCGGATGCTGGCGCACGGACTGTTCGTGCTGTTCCTGGGGCGGGTGCACGGTCTGGCGCGGCACATCCAGGAGGGGGTGATCGACACGTATCTGGTCCGCCCGATGCCGGTCTACCGCCAGCTGCAGCTGTCCTACTTCCCGACGAACGCGATCGGTGACCTGACCGTGGCGGCCGGTCTGATGGCGGGCGCCCTGAGCCGCAGCGACCTGGACTGGACGGCGACCCGGATCACGTACCTCGTCGTCTGCGTCCTCGGCGGAATGCTCCTGGAGGCGGCCATGTTCACGGCGGTCGCGTGCGCCTCGCTGCGCTTCCCTGCCGCCGACTACTGGGGTCGCTGGCTGGAGGAGCTGCTCGGCACGTTCGGCAGCTATCCGCTGAACGTGCTGCCCAAGGCTGTTGGCGGCTTCCTCACGTTCGGCCTGCCACTGGCGTTCGTCGCGTACTTCCCGGCGGCGGTGCTGACCGGGCACGACACCGCTGTCCCGTACTGGCTGGCGGCCGTGTCACCCCTGCTCGGCGCCGCGGCCTATCTGGGGTCGCGGCTGCTGTGGCGGTGGAGCCTTCGGCACTACACGGGTGTGAACGGGTGAGGACGGCAGGACCCCGGGGTGGGCCGGGGTCCTGCCGTGCGTGACGCCCTCACTCGCGGCACTGGCACAGGCACCCCCGTGGCCTGTGCGAGCGCCGGCGATCAGCTCAGCACTCGCCGCCCCACTCCGCACTGTGCAGGGTGATGGGGCCCGTGAAGATGTCCACGTTGGGGTCGTTCGGGTAGTGCAGGCACCCCGTGATGTTTTCGCCCGACGGGGGGCTGACGCGGAACCGGATGTGGTCCGCGCCCGGGAAGCGCACGCCGTTGTTGAGGATGTACATCCCGTGTTCCGAGTGCAGGTTGTACAGGTTCCCGGTCGACTTCCATGTCGGCGCGCCCCACGCCACGTCGTTGTTCCACACGCAGACGTATCCCCTGGGACAGTCCGCCGGAGCGGCCGACGCCGGTGGTGCCGAGGCCACACCCATGCCCGCCGTCATCAGCAGTGCCGCTACGCCCACGCCGGCCTTCTTGCGGAACCGTGCCTTCAAAGCTTCCTCCGTCTCAGTAACTACCGGGCGGCTGTTGCCGTCCGGCCGCTTCCAAGTGGCCAAGCATTGCTCCTGTTCCAAGGCTCTGGTCCCTGACAGATGTCAGGGACCAGAGCCTCCCGGGCCTGCCTACAGTGCGGGGCGACGAGTACGGAACCAACCCGCAGTCCGACCCGCCACGGCATCGAAAGGAACGTCATGCGCAAGATGACCGCAGCGCTCGCCGCCGCCGGAGCACTCGCCCTCACGATCACCACCGCCCAGAGCGCCGCAGCCGATGGGCACGGCCGCGGCTGGTACGGCGTGTGGGCGGACGGGGTCAACGTCCGCGACATCAACGAGGGCAACTGCGTCCACTCACCGAGCACCTCCAACTGCCCCACCGTCATCGGCCAGATCAACTCCTGGGACGAGGTGCTGGTGTACTGCCAGGTCCCGGGCCAGACGGTCGGCGGCAACCCCTACTGGGTCATGGTCGCGCCGCGGGGCTGGGACAAGTACGGGATCATCTCCAGCTACTACGTGGAGAACAACACCAACTGGATCGACGGCGTACCCGGCCTGAACGGCTGCGTGATCTAGAGCCCGTCAGAGAGGCCCTGGTAACCGGGTCACCGCTCCCGTCGCAGGTCGCGGGCCGTCATGTCGTACTGGGACTTGAGGGCTCGGGCCAGGTGGCGTGGGTCGTGCAGGCCCCAGCGGGCGGCGACGGCGGCTGTCGTACGGCCGTCATGGGCGGGGTCGAGCAGGTCGCGGCGGATGCGGTCGAGGCGTTCGCCGCGCAGCCAGGCCGCGAAGGGGATGCCGGTGCGGTGGAAGAGGCGGTGGAGCTGGCGGGCCGAGATGCCGTGGGCCGCCGCGACCGAGCCGACGCACAGGGACGGGTCGGAGATGTTCGCCAGCACGTAGACGCGGATGCGGTCGACCAGTTCGGTGGCCGTGTCCATCCGGCCCGGCTCGGTCTCCGTGAAGGCCGCGAGGAGTAGGGACACCAGGGCATCTCCCGCGTGGGCCTGGGCCGGGCCCGCCAGTTCGTCGAGGTGGCTGCCGAGTCCCTGAAGGAACGCGGCGAGCACCGCCTGCGCACCGGTGTCGGCGGGCAGGCGACGGGCCGCCCGGGCTGCCACGGTGTCGGCGTGCCGCCCGAGTTCGGTGCGCGAGATGCCGACGGCCATGACGTCACAGTCGTCGGCGACGGCTAATCGGTACGGGCGTGTCATGTCGAAGACCACGAAGTCGCCGCTGTGCGCCCGGGATTGGATGCCGCCCTGGTCCACCGCGGCGGGCTCGGGCGACCTGTGCAGCGTGATCTTCAGCAGCTCGGGGTCGGTGGACGAGATCGCCCGCGCCGACCGCTGGACCAGATGCCCCGAGCCACGGATCCGCGCCACCGCCGCCCGTCCGACGACCGCCGCGTCGATGTCGGCCCGGAACACGTTCGCCTCAACTCCCGTACCTGCCACCGGCCTTGGTGCCGTCACCGCGAGTGGCGCGAGGACCGTGGACGCGGCCATCTGTAACTCACCGACAGTGGCCTGGTGTACGTGTAAGGCGCCACCGCTCATCGAACCGCTCCCTGACTCGCCCGGGCATTTATCGGTATATCGATTGACCCACTGGAGAGTTACCCGGTTTCTGGGCGCGAATCGGCGACGGGCCGGGCGGGAAGTGGAGACTCGCCACGCCGCCGCTTCCGTACCTTCTTCCTGGGGGAGCGACGTCGGCTGGGACCCTCACCACAGTTCCAGCCGGCTGCTCCACCACCGGTGTCACCGGCACGGCACCCGGACCTCCGCCCACACCACCTTGTAGGTCCCGCCCAGGCACAGGTCCGTACCCCACTTCTCGGCCAGCGCGGCCACGATCAGCAGCCCGCGCCCGCCCTCGTCCGACGGCTCCTGGAGCACCGGCCGCCGCTCGGTCCCCCGTCGGCGACCTCGATACGTACGACATCCTCGTCGTCCCGCAGCACCAGCCGTACGCGGAAGTCGCGGCCCCGCACCCGCCCGTGCCGCACCGCGTTCGCCGCGAGCTCGGCGACAACCAGGGTCACGGACTCGCTCGCCTCGCTGTCGTAGGCGAACCCCCACACGTCCATCCGGTTCGCGACCAGCCGCCGCGCGAGCCGGGCCCCTCGCGGGGTGCAACTGAAGAGCTGCGTGAACGTACGTACGGTGTCGGGCACTTGGACCCGGATGTCTCCTTGCATGGGTCAACGGTCCCGGGGCGACGGGCCGTCGACCAGCTCCGCCACTCGTACGCTGGGCACCGTACGAGTTCACGTTGTGGACAGTACGCGTGACGTTCCGTGACCATGTCGGAATGACCAACAGCACGACGAACGAGCCCGAGCCGTCGGACAGTTTGAAGACGTTCGGGCTGGTCCACAAGGCTTTCCGCAAGCGGGCGGGTCTGACGCAGGAGGAGTTCGCCCCGCTGGTGCGGTACCAGCCGTCGACGGTGGCGTCGATCGAGCAGGGGCGCCGCTTACCGCCGCGGGTGTATGTGGAGCGGGCGGAGGAGGTGTTGGATGCGTTCGGGGTGCTGCGGGCGGCTGCCAAGTATGCGACTCGGGAGCCGGGTTTGGCTTCTTGGTTCCGCAAGTGGGCGGACTTGGAGGAGCAGGCGGTGACTCTGCATACGTACGAATGCCGGGTCGTGCCGGGCCTGTTGCAGACGGAGGCGTACGCCCGGGCAGTGATCTGGAGCGTGCCGCCCCTGCCGACCGAGGAACAGGTCGAGCAGCGCGTGGCCGCGCGGCTCGCCCGCCAGGAGTTGCTCAGCACGCGCAGGGAGCAGCCGACGGCGTTCAGCTTCATCATCGAGCAGGCCGTGCTGGAACGGCATACGGGCGGTGAGAACGTCACACGGGAGACGCTCGACCACTTGCTGGACTTGAACGACCGGCACTGGAACATCGAGTTGCAGTTGATGCCCCTGCGGCAGGCGAATCACGCAGGCCTTGACGGCCCGGTGCGGCTGCTGGAGACCCCGGAGCACGAGTGGTTCGCGTACTCCGAGGGGCAGCAGACCGGTGTTCTGATCTCCGACCGGAAAGAGATCAGCTTGGTCCAGCAGCGGTATGCCAAGATGCGCTCACAGGCTCTCACGCCCGAAGACTCCGTGAGCCTGCTCCGGGAGATGCGAGGAGCGCTATGAGCACCACCACCGAACTCGCCTGGTTCAAGAGCAGTTACAGCGGCTCGCAAGGCGACGACTGCGTCGAAGTCGCCGCCTCCCCCGCCGCCATCCACGTCCGCGACTCCAAGAACAGCCGCGGGCCTCAGCTCGCCCTCTCCCCCGACGCCTGGGCGGGCTTCATCTCGTCGGTCAGTGGTCCGCGCAGCACGGCGTAGGGTCCGGGACCTCGAAGGGGACCAGTACCCCTCCCACCGCGGGCATGAGGGTGAGGACGAGTTCGCCGTCCTGCCACTGCGGGCGGACGTGATCCCTCGTCACCACCCCCTGCCCCGGCGGGGGTTCACCCGCCGACCCCAGTACTGTGACGCGGTCGATCGCGGAGCCGGACAGCAGCTCCGCGACCGTCACCGTGCCGGTCAGGGCGGCCGACCCGGGGTAGACGACGGCCCGGCCCACCTCGTCGGGCGCGCCGGTCGTCACCTCGTACCCCTTGGCCGTGAGCAGTCGCGCGGCCTCCCCGGACGCCGTCGTGAACGACAGCACCACCCGCGGCCGTTCCCCCCGCACCAGGTGGGTACAGCCGAACCCGCCCTCCGCGAGGGCGAGTTCGGCTGCCAGCTCCAGCAGCAGGTGGTCGGCCGCACGCAGGTCGCGCACGTCGGTGTCGACCGTGATGACGTGCTGGTTCACGCGGGCAGGACCCACACGGGGTTCGAGTAGAACCACAGGTCGTTCCAGGGGTCGGCGTCGCCGACGACGTCGATCGCGGGACCGGCGGGGTCGACGGCCGCACCCCGCGAGCCGACGGCGGACCGCTTGCCGTCGGAGCCGCGCAGGCGGACGTACAGCGGGCGGTCGACGCGACCGAGGGAGTACGTGATCCGGACCGTGCCGGTGGACTTGTTGACCTCGTACGACTTGACGACCTTGGCGGTCGGCGCGGTGAAGGTGTCCTTGTCGGCGACCGGTCCGGTGACGTCACCCTGAATGACGTCCACGCGGGCCAACTTCGGTGTGAAGCCCGCCCAGTTGGGGCCGTCGGCGAGAGCGATCTCCACGGTGAGCGTGACGTTCGTGCCCTTCTTGACGTGCAGGGCGCCGCCGAGGGTGGCCCAGCGGCTGCCGCCGGAGAGGCGGACGTCGAGGCCGCTGAGGAGCTGGCCGTGGTCGACCCAGACGCGGCCGGCGCGTATGCCGTCCATGACGGCGGCGTACGAGAAGCCGTCGGAGCCGACGTGGGTGCGGCTGTACTGGCCGGGCCAGTAGTCGCCCTGGGTGATGTCGATCTTCCCGGCGTAGACCGGGTCGTCGTAACGGCCGTTGGTGTTGAAGTCACCGCCGCCGCGCGCGGCCGTGTCCGCGTAGACCTGGTGCGAGTCGGAGTTGGCGCTGATCCACCAGGCCTTGCCCTCGGCGAGGAGGCTGTCCCACAGGCCGCCGACGGTGGCGGTCATCCAGTCGAAGCCGCCCCAGGTGCGGTAGCTCTCCGGCGGGTAGCCGGCGAAGGAGTCGACGCTGGGGTTGTTGTCGTAGATGCCCCGGGCCCGGCCCATGCCGAGGGGCGCGGGGATACCGGCGGCCTGGTGGCCGGGCGCGCCCTCGAAGCCGACGGCGATCTGGTGGCTCGCGGGCGTCGCGTCGCGCCAGGCGCGGATCTCGTGCGGGGAGTCGACACCGCGACGCGCCGGGTGGTTGGCGAGCATCAGCGCGTCCTTGACCTTGCGCCGCTTCACCTGGTCGCCGAGGAAGGCGAGACCCGCGACGGCGAGCGCCTCGTTGGCGGGCGAGGAGCCGGAGGCGTTCTTGACGCTGCCGTCGTAGTCGGTCTCGAACTGCTTGAGGACGGAGACCTCGTTCTTGCCGGGGTGCACAAAGACCGTGCCGTGCTCGGCGCCCGGGATGTTCCACTCCAGGCCCTGGAAGACGAGGGTGTCCTCGTAGGCGTCACGGGCCGCCTTGATGTCCGGGTTGACCTTGTCCACACCGATCTTGGCGTGCGTGGTGCTGCCGTGGTCGGTGATGACCAGCCAGTCCATGCCGTGCCTGGCGCCCTGACGGACCTGGTCGACGACGCGGTACTTGCCGTCGCTGCTGTACTGCGTGTGGATGTGGTGGTCGCCCGCCAGCCAGAGGAAGCCCTTCTTTCTCCGGCCACCGGACGCCGGCTGGGCGGCGGCGGCCGTCCCGCTCGTCGCACCGCCGAGCACTCCGGCGGTCGCCAGGCCCGCGCCGAGCAGACCCGCGCGGCGCAGCATGGAGCGGCGCGACCGCTGGTCGGGTGTCAGGGCCTCGTCGGGCACGGAGGTGTCGAAGGCGGCCGGAAGGCTCGTACCGCCCTCGTGAGCGTGGTCGTGGTCGTGATGGTGGTGCCCGTGTCCATGCCCGTGGCTGTGCCCCATGTCGGCCTCCTGTGTCGAGCGCCGCCGGTGCGGACGCGCGTATGGAGACTCGATGCGAAACATGAACTTTGGTCGACACCACGGTGATCACAGGGCGACACCGACACGGCAGGTCGCCTCGTCTCCCACTGTTCCCCCAACTGCCCTTGTCCGTCACACTGGTTGACCTTGAACCTGAACAACATTCAGGTTCCGGCATTTCAGGTTCCTCCGCTCGTCCCCCTGATCCTCCCCGCTGTTTCCTCCGACTGGAGACACCCCCACCATGAGAAGACTCATCGGCTCCCTGATGGCCGGCGCGCTGGCCTTCGCCGGGCTCACTGCCGCCGCCTCGACCCCCGCCGCTGCCGCCGCCCCCTCCTCCGGCACCTTCAACGTCCTCACGTACAACGTCGCGGGCCTCCCGGAGTTGCTGAGCTCCGGGAACCCGGAGGTGAACACCCCGCTGCTCGCCCCGCGTCTCGGGGCGTACGACATAGTGAACGTGCAGGAGGACTTCAACTACCATGCGGCGCTGTACGCGGGCGACAACCACCCGTACCGCACGGCGACCAGTGGCGGTGTGCCCTTCGGCGACGGGCTCAACACCCTCTCGGACTACGCGTTCGACGACTTCGAGCGGGTGCGGTGGAACGACTGCACGGGCACCAACTGCCTTACACCCAAGGGCTTTTCGCTCGCCCGGGTCCGGCTGGCGGAGGGCGTCTTCGTCGACCTCTACAACGTGCACACGAACGCGGACGACACGGCCGAGGCCCACGCCGCCCGCCGCGCGAATGTCGCACAGCTCTCGGCCTTCATCACCGCGAACTCCTCGGGCAACGCGGTGATCGTCATGGGCGACACCAACACCCGCTACACGCGCGCGGGCGACAACATCCGCCTGCTGTCGACCGCGAACGGTCTCACCGACGCGTGGGTCCAGCTGGTGCGCGGCGGAAACGCCCCGGCCCAGGGCAGCGACGCGATCGTCTGCCCCACCACCGCGCCCACGAACGCCTGCGAGGTCGTGGACAAAGTCCTCTACCGTGGCAGTGACCTCGTGAACCTCTCCGCGAGCCGCTACAACAACGAGTGGGCGAAGTTCCTGGACTCGGCGGGCGGCAACCTCTCCGACCACTTCCCGCACACCGTCGACTTCTCCTGGACGCTGCCGGCCAACCTCCGGGCGAGCGACACGTTCGGCGGCCCGCACGGCACGGCCTTCAACGACGCGGACAACCTCCCGGCCACGCCCTCGCCGCGCACGCTGACGCTGCGCGGTGCCTCCCGCCTGGACGCGGTGTCGCTCACGCTCGACGGCGGTACGTCCCTGACGCACGGCGGCACGGGCGGTACGGCGGCCTCACTCACCCTCGCCGCCGGTGAGCACCTCACCTCGGTCAAGCTCACCCGGGGCCAGAAGGACGGCCGGACCCGGGTCTTCTCGGCCGCCTTCACCACCGACAAGTCCCGTACGGTGACGGCCGGTTCGGCCACCTCCGACGCGGTGACCTACACGGCTCCGGCCGGCTGGCAGATCGTCGGCTTCACGGGCCGCTCGGGCGACGAGATCGACAAGCTGGGCGTGGTGTACGCGCCGATCGGCTGATCCCGTCGGCGACGACGCGACCGACGAACCTCCGCCCGGACAGGTGTGTACGGCCTGTCCGGGCGGCTGCGTGTGCGGGCTGTTGGCGTGGGATTCACCTCGATGTGTACGAGCGGCACATGGGCGACCCAGGGGTCGGGCAGCTCCAGCGGCTCCGCGAGATCACCGGGGGACAGCTCGCGGCGTACCCGTTCCGTGCGATCGGCGTGCTGGGAGTCGCGGGAGGCACCGCCTCCACAGCCGCGGCCAACGAGATCTTCCCCCGTCCCGGGCCCTCGCCGGAGGCGTTCGCATGGTGATGGTGTGGGCCGACTGTCAGGGTAGGTGGCCTCGGGCTCTCAGGACAGGGGAGCTCAGGATGTGCCTCGACGGTCCGCCATCGTCCATCCGCCCCGCGGGGACGTGGTGGGGTCGGGCCCTCGGTGTGCCGCATGGGGCAGCAGGACGACACCGAGAACACGCGCCGCGGGAACACACCCCAGCTGCCGCGAGTCGACGCTCGCCCGTGCGTTGTCCCCGAGCAGCACGAGGCTGCCGGACGGTACGCGGTCCGGCCGGGAGTGCGCGGAAGCGGCCGCGCCCTGGCCCGGCCGTGGACCGGCATGAGTGAGCGGGTCCCCCTGCACGGCGCCCACACGCTTGATCATCCACTCTCGCCCGCGCACGGCGCCCGCCCCCGCGCCGGGCGGCAGCGCTGGGCGGAGCCAGCTGTTTCCCGGCCCGGGGCGTTCCGCCACGACCACCCGCCCCCGGGACGGCCGGCGGACACGAAGGACCACGACCCGGTCGCCGTCGTGATAGGCGGGGCTCCATACTCGCGCCGCGTACGGTGACCGAGACCAGCACTCGGCGCGTCAGTGCGGCGATGGCGGCCGTGACCGCCACGCCGAACGCGAGGAGCGGCAACCTTCTTCCCATGCTCTCCCCTTGTCGGCTCTCAGTGGTTCCTCGTCGTGGCAGTGGCAGTGGACGCGGGCAGCGGCGCATCCGTGCCGTGGGGCCGGTAGCCCTCCGCCTGCAGCGCGAACAGCCTCGCGTACGTGCCCTCCGCGGCCAGGAGGGCGGCGTGGTCGCCCCGTTCCACGACCTTGCCCTCGGACAGCACGACGATGAGATCGGCGTCCCGTATCGCGCCCAGCCGGTGCGAGATGAGCAGACTCGTACGTCCCTCGCGGTGCCGGCGCAATGACCTGTGCAGGTCGTGCTCGGCGGCCGCGTCCAGGCCGGCGGAGGGCTCGTCGAGGATCATCAGCTCGCAGCGGTCGCGGAGGAACGCGCGGGCGAGTGCCAACCGCTGCTGCTGCCCGCCCGACAGGGACACCCCGGTGCCCACCCCGTCCGTGCCCCGGTCCGGCGAGCCTGCCGTGTCCGGGGCCTCCGGAGTGTCCGCCGTCATGAAGAACGTCCGCGACAACAAGGTCGCGTAGCCGTGCGGCAGCCCGCTGATCGTGTCGTGGATTCCGGCGCGGAGCGCGGCGGTCCGCAGCCGGGGAGCATCGTCGAGGGCGTCGAGATCGCCGAGGGCGATGTTCTCGGCGGCCGTCATGTCGTAGTGCATGTAGTCCTGGAAGACCGCACCGATCCGCCGTCTGAGTTCCGCCGCGTCGACCTCGCGGATGTCCACGCCGTCCCAGCGGATCGTGCCGCGCGTGGGGTCGTAGAACCGGCACAGGAGTTTGACCAGGGTGGATTTCCCGGCCCCGTTCAGGCCGACGAGGGCCAGCGCCCCTCCGTGCGGGATGTGCAGGGTGACCCCGCGGAGCACCCAGGGGTGGCCTGGTGCGTAACGGAACCACACGTCGTCGAGGGTGATGCCCCGGCTCAGGACGGGAAGGGGGCACGGCTCCGCCCTGGTCGGCAGGTCGGGACCCGCGGTGGTGACGACCAGGTAGTGGCCGAACAGTTCCAGTGCCTGATGGGAACGGGCGATCTCGCCGGCGATCATGGACAGCGAGCCCTGTACGGCGGCGACCGCCGCCACGAAGACAGTGACGTCACCGCTCGAGAGGGCCCCGCTGTGCGCGGCGGCGACCGCCCACACCAGCCCTGCGCCGGAGACCGCCGCGGTCAGTGTCGCGAGCCCCGCCTGGACGACGACGTCCCGCCGGTCCATCGCCCGTTTGGCCGCGTTGGCCGTCCTTCGCTCCGCCAGCATCCGGCCGCGCAGGAATCCGCCGGTTCCGAACAGCCGTATCTCCTTGGCCGCTTCCACGCTGGACAGCAGGTCGACGTAGAAGAACTCCCTCCGTTCGACAGGCCCCACCTTCCAGATCATCCGGGCCCGCCGACGTGACAGGGAGATCTCGGCGGCCAGCATCGGAACGCCCGACAGCAGGAGCAGTACGGCCATGACCGGGCCCAGGAGGAACAGCGTGCCGACGAAACCGGTCAGGGTGAGAAGGGCCCGCAGTACGTTCAGTCCGCCACCGACCACGTCGTTCGGATTCATTCCGACATTGGGCTGGGCGAGCCGCAGCCGGTCGAGGAAACGCGGGTCCTCGAACCGTCCCAGGCCCACGAAGCGGTTGGTCGCGGTGAACAGCCGGTCCTGGGTCAACAGCCCCGCACGACGGTCGAGTTCGCCGCGCAGGTACTGGATGAGCTGGGGCAGCGTCGCCGTACCGACACCGGCCGCGGCCAGCCCCGCGACGAGTGCGAGCAGAGTGCCACGCGGCCCCCGGTCGACGATGTTGTCGACGACCAGCTTCATCAGCCACGCCGAGACCACCGGTGTGACGCTCGTGACCAGGGTGAGGGCGGTGTGCGCGGCGAAGGCTACGGGAGCGGCCCGTACGGACAGGGACACGGCGGCCGTGAACCGGCTCGGGACGCTCGGCATCGGGGTGCTCTCCCGACGCACCGGGGCCTTCTCGCTCATGCGGCGGGCGACGGCCGTCGGTCCAGGTCGACCCGTGCCTCGGTCACGACCGACCGGCCGCCACCGTTCGCCCCCACCCTCATGACGGACGGGAATGCCGCGACCTGGAAGGCCGGGCCCACGGTCCCGTGCTGAGCCGGTTCCGCCACCACCTGCGCCACCGGTGTGAGCTGGGCGACCATGTCGGTGGTCCGTGCGACGTCACCGACGACCGTGGCGAGCACGCGCTCGCGTCCGCCGGGCATGGCCCTCGCGTACTCCACGAACTTGGGCAGCTCCTCCTTGCAGGCCGGACAACCGGGCGAGAAGAAGCCCACCAGCGTGTCGTCCGCGAGCCCTTCACGGCTGAGTGGAGTGCCGTCCACGGTGACAGTGGTGAACTCGCCAACCTCCTCCCCGACACCTATGGAGGCGCGGCCGCTGAGATTGCCGATCAGTTCCGTGTGCTCCCGCAGCCGTTTGACCACGCCCAGAGTGAGCGTCAGGTCCAGGGCGCACAACAGCCCCACGAACACCACGGCGACGATCAGGAACGGCATGAGTCCTCCCATGGACTGTCATCTGTTTTGACCTGTCAGCTGTGTTGGGCTGTCAGCTGTTCTGAGCTGTTGTCTGTCTTGAGCCGTCAGCTGCCCGGTCTTCACGTGGCGGTCTGTCGTCCCGGTCTCCCCGGCCGCCTCCCCGGCCCACTGGCGGGACGGCCGGGGCGAAGAGTTCCAGAAAGTCGTCCAGCAGCACGACCAGGCCGGCGCCGCACAGTCCGGCCAGGGCCGCGACGCACGCTCCGGCCGGCCGGAGCTCGCCGGGCAGCAGCACGGCCGGGGTGCCCACGGCTGCCCCGGCCGCCAGCAGAACATTGCGCAGCACGTGCGGGCGGCCCAGGGGACGTACGGAGGTACCGCCGAAGCACTGGCACGGCGCGTGGACGCCGCGACGCACGGCATGGGCGATGCCGACGGCGAACACGGTCAGCAGCGTGGCCGCCAGCACGAACCCGGCGGCCGGGCTCACCACCAGCAGCATCCACGTGGCGAACTCCGCCACGACGATGATCCGCGCCGCCGCCCCGACCCAGCCCCCGGGCAGCAGGTCCATCGTGCGCAGGGACTCGGCGAAGGCATGGAAACGCCCTCGGCCCGCGACCTTGCTCAGCGACGAGGTCAGGAAGACGACGCCGATCAGGCAGCGCAGGGCCAGGGCCACATAGGGCACGGGAATCTCCTTCGGCTTCGGCGCTCCGGGTGAGGCGGTGCGATCCGCGCCGACCGGGGTCCGGGAAGTCCTCGGCTCCCCGTCCCCCGGCGGCTCACGGATGGCGATCGGTCAGACCGGTCCCGGTCCCGGTGGCGAAGGGGCCGCCGTCGCCGAAGACGAGCCGTGCGAAGTTCTCGCCGATGCGGCGGTGTCCCGCGGGGTCGGGGTGGACCTCGTCGGGCAGCGGCAACTCGGCGTAGTCCTTCTCGCCGTAGAGGTCGCGACCGTCGAGGTAGTGCAGGTTCGGGTCGTCGGCCGCCCGCTGTCCGACGATCCGGGCGAGTTCGTCGCGGATGACGTTGAGCGTCAGACGCCCGGCGGCGCGTTCGGCGGGATCGCCCGTGGCCTTGAACCGGAGGGTCCCGCCGTCGAGGTCGGGCGCGAGGGGGCCCGGGGTGTCCTCCTGGACCGGGCACAGGACGGGGGACACGACCAGCAGCGGCGTGGTCGCGTGCCCCTCGCGGATGGTGTCCAGGAACCCGTGGACCGCGGGGGTGAAGGCGCGCAGGCGCATCGCGTCGGCGTTGACGACGTTGATGCCGATCTTGAGGCTGATCAGGTCCGCGGGGGTGTCCCGCATCGCACGCGCGGTGAACGGGTCGAGCAGCGCGCTGCCGCCGAACCCCAGGTTGACCAGCTCCACACCGCCCCGGCTTGCGGCCAGGGCCGGCCAAGTGGCGGTCGGGTGGGCCGCGTTGGAGCCATGGCTGATGGAACTGCCGTGGTGCAGCCATACCTTGCGGCCGTTGTCCGGCGCCTGCTCGACGGGGGCATCGGTGCGCAGGGCGATCAGCTCGGTGATCTCCGTGTGCGGAAGCCAGATCTCGATGTCCTTGTCGCCCGCGGGCAGTTCGGCGAACCGGGCCGTGCCGGCGGGCCCCTCGGTCAGCTCGGCGGACTGCGTGACCATGTCGACGATCGTGCGTACGTTGCCGCCGGCCACCGTGGCCTGGGCGGTGAGACGGCCGTCGACCAGCAGGTCGTACACGCCGTCCGCCGGGGCCGGGAAACCTCGGTAGACCCGCTTGGTGGGCAGCGTGTCCAGTTCGACTGTGGTGGCCCTGGTGCGGAAGGCCAACCGCACGCCGGAGGGCTGGGCCTCGGCCACGGCGAGCTGGTCGTCGGGGATCTGGCGGCGAGCCCGGGCGGGCAGGCGATGGGGCAGCAGGCCGTGCGGGGTCTGTTCCAGATCCAGGAAACCGCGCAGCAAGTCCGCGGTGACGGGCGTGGTGATCCAGTCGTGTTCGGTGTTCATTGCCTCGTTCATCGCCTCAGGTCGTGGTCCAGGTGCGCAGCAGGGTGTCGAGGGCGTCCAGGGTCCAGGCCCAGGATTCCTGCGAGGGGACGGCGGTGTGGCTGAAGCTTCCGGCCATCTCCAGGCTCACGTATCCGTGGAAGACGCTGCCCAGCATCCGGACCGCGTGCGTCTGGTCCGGCTCCGTCAGGTCGTAGCCGCGCAGGATCGCCCGCGTCATCTGCGAGTGCCTCACCCCGGCACTGGCGGCCGCCGTCTCGGGGTCGAGCCTGAGCCGGGCGGCGTCGTAGCGACCGGGGTGCTCCCGGGCGTAGTCGCGGTAGGCGTCCGCGAAGGCGGCCAGCGCGTCCTTGCCTGCCCGCCCGGCCACGGCAGCGGCGACCCGGTCGGCGAGTTCCTCCAGCGCGAGCAGGGCGATCCGCGTCTTGAGGTCGTGCGAGTTCTTCACGTGCGAGTACAGACTCGCGACCTTGACGTCGAACCGCCGGGCGAGCGCCGAGACGGTCACCTGGTCGAAGCCGACCTCGTCGGCCAGCTCCGCCCCCGCCCGGGTCAGACGCTCCGTGGTCAGCCCCACTCGAACCATAACCGTCCTCTCTATTGCCGACAACCATTATGCATTTGCCTAACATCTTTAGGCAAATTAGCCTGCCTCTCATGAAACCTCTGACCGAGCAAGAGATCCGTACGGCGTTCGTGAACTGCACCAAGGGCGAGTCGAAGCGCCTGTCCGTCCCCCGCGACCTGGCCGAACGGCCCTGGGACGAGCTGGACTTCCTCGGCTGGCGCGACCCCCAGGCCCCCGACCGTGCCTACCTCGCCACCGAGCTGGACGGCCGCCCGGTGGCGCTCGCACTGCGCGGCACCGGCGCCGCTTCCTGGCAGACGCGGCGCAGCATGTGCTCGATATGCCTGACCACCCACACCGGAGGCGTCTCGCTGATGGTCGCCGCGAAGGCGGGCAAGGCCGGGCAGCAGGGCAACTCCGTGGGCGCCTACATGTGCAGCGACCTCGCCTGCCCCCTGTACGTACGGGGGAAGAAGGACGCGGGCGTCGGCGCGCGGCTCCCCGAGTCGCTGACCCTGGAGGAGAAGATCCAGCGGACCGTCGCGAACCTCGGCGCGTTCATCGCCAAGGTCACCGCGTGAAGCAGCCGCCGCCGGGCAAGGCCGCCGGCGTCTAGTGGTCCGCCGCGGAGTGGCCGGCCGATTGCGCGGCCCAGGACGCGAGGATGCGCAGACGGTCGTGGCTGGGGGTGCCGGGTTCGGCGGTCAGGGTGATGAGCTGCTGGTCGGGATCGGCGGTGCAGGTGAGGAAGGACCAGTCGAGGGTGAGCTCACCCGCGACCGGATGGTTCAGGACCTTCGTGCCCGTGCCCTGGACGGCGACGCGATGGGCGCCCCACCACCGCCGGAAGTCGGGATCCTGGAGCGACAACTCGCCCACCAGCTCGACCAGCCGTGGATCCTGCGGGTCACGGGCGGCCTCCATACGCAGCTGGGCCAGGCTCGTCCGTGCCACCCAGTCCCAGTCCGGGTACAGCGCCCTGATGGCCGGGTCGCGGAAGACCAGCCGTACGAAGTTGCGCTTGTTCTCGGGAATCCGCGCGAAGTCGGTGAACAGGGCGGCGGCCATGGGGTTCCAGGCGAGGATGTCCGTGCGCCGGCCCAGGACGACGGCCGGTGTGGTGGCCAGGTCGTCCAGCAGACGCCGTAGCTGCGGCTGGACCTTCTGCGTGGTGCGCCGGCGGGGCCGGGCGGCGTCCTTGCCCGACAGCTCGAACAGGTAGGCACGCTCGCTGTCGTCGAGCCGGAGAACACGCGCGAGGGTGTCCAACACCGGTTCGGAGGCCTGGCGGCGGCCCTGTTCCAGGCGCGTGTAGTAGTCGGGGCTGATCGACGCCAGCAGGGCAACTTCCTCCCGGCGCAGCCCCTTGACCCTGCGCCGGCCGCCCGAATCGGGCAGCCCGACCTGGGCCGGGCCCAGCTCCGTGCGCCGCGCCTTGAGGAAGGCACCCAGCTCGCCGGGGTGCGCGTTGCCGCTGCTCATGGATACGAGTCTTACAGACAGCCATGCCCGTGACAGGGGGCCTGACGTGTCCCAGGACAGGGTTGTCCGAGGACAGGAGTCGCCCCTTACCCACCCGCGTACCGCGTGGGAGCGTCGATGACATGACCGGCGGACGGGCCTCCCCGAGGCCGTCACAGCACTTCCGCACCGCACCGGCACCGGCACCCGCACCCGCACCCGCACCCGCACCCGCACCCGCACCCGCACCCAGGAGACGCAGAAACATGAAGGCCGACGTCACCTTCCCCAGCAACAACCTCACTCTCGCCGGGATTCTCTTCACCCCCGATACGCCCGACACCCCCGATGACCACGTCGGCGGCCGGTTGCCCGCCGTCGTCATCTCCCATCCCGGAGGCGGCGTGAAGGAGCAGAGCCCGAGCATCTACGCCGAGCGTCTGGCCGCTGCCGGGTTCGCCGCGCTTGTCTTCGACGCCGCCCACCAGGGCGAGAGCGAGGGCGAGCCGCGCGGTCTGGAGAACCCGTTCCAGCGGGCCGAGGACATCAAGTCCGCCGTGTCCTACCTGACCACCCGTGCCGACATCGACCCGGACCGCATCGGGGCTCTGGGCATCTGCGCGTCCGGCGGTTACGTCCCCTTCGCCGCGCAGACCGACCACCGCATCAAGAGCGTCGCCACGGTCAGCGCCGCGGACATGGGCTCGGTGATCCGTGAGGGACTGGGCCGCACACAGGACCCGGCGGTCCTCGATGCCATGCTCGACCGGGCCGGTGAACTGCGCACCGCGGAAGCGCGCGGCGCGGCCCCGCAGTTGGAGGCGTGGATCCCCGACAACGCCGAGGAGTTGCTGGAGACGGCCACCAGGCAGTTCCGGGAGACGTACGAGTTCTACCGCACCCCGCGCGGCCATCACCCCCGCGCCGACCAGGGGTGGGTGCTGCGCAGTGTCGACCTGCTCGCCCAGTACGACTCGTACGCGATGATCCGGCTCATCTCGCCCCGGCCCCTGCTGATGATCGCCGGTTCGGAGGCGGAGACCGCCTACTTCAGCCGGGAGGCGATCGAGAGGGCGGCCGAGCCCAGGGAACTGTTCGTCATCGAGGGCGCCACCCACATCGACCTGTACGACAGGGACGAGTACGTCACGCCCGCCGTCGCCAGGCTCACCGAGTTCTTCGGCAAGCACCTGGCCGGCTGACCGCCCGCGATCCGAGACCGGGATCCAAGGCCGGGATCCGCCGCCTTGCTTGCTACCATCTCCAGGTTTTTGGCCAGAACCCTTAGGAGATGGTTGATGATGGCCCGTGCCGGGATCACGGCCGACCGGCTCGTCGAGGCCGCTGCCGATCTCGCGGACGAGGTCGGCTTCGAGAGCGTCACGCTGTCCGCGCTGGCCCGGCGGTTCGGTGTGAAGGACGCGAGCCTGTACTCGCACGTCAGGAGCCTGCACGACCTGCGCACCCGGGTCGCGCTCCTCGCGGGCGGCGAGATGATCGACCGGATCTCCACGGCGGTGGCCGGACGGGCCGGCAAGGACGCCCTGGCCGCCTTCGCCGACGCCTACCGTGAGTACGCGCTGGAGCGGCCGGGGCGGTACGCGGCCACCCAGATCCGTATCGACCAGTCCCTCGTCGCCGCCTCCCCCGCCTTCGCCCGGACCGCCGAGGTCACGTACGGGATGCTCCGCGCGTACGGCCTCGACGAACCCGATCTCACCGACGCCGTCCGCCTGTTGAGGAGCACCTTCCACGGCTACTGCGCGCTGGAGGCCTCCGGCGGCTTCGGTGCGCCCCGTGACGTACAGACGTCCTGGAACCGGACGATCGACGCGCTCCACGTGCTGCTGGAGAACTGGCCGACTACGAGCGCCCCGTAGCGGCGGGGAGCTGTGACATCTTTCGGTGCCGCCGAGTGGGCACGACCGGCCACGACGAACTCGCGCCTTTCACCCATGAGTTGCCCTTGAGTTGCCCTACCCCAGGTGCCCCCCTGACCACTTAGACTGGAAACTTCGCCGGTTTCAGGTGCCGCCCTGGGGGAGGGAGCGCGCAGTGTCCCAACAGCAGCTCCGACGCAACCCGTCCAGGCCGGATCCCGATCCGCATCTGCCCCATGGCCCGCGCCCCGCGCGAATAGTGCGCTGGCTGGGCGGATTCGGCTGCGCGGCCGCCGGCTACGCGGTGTTCCAGTCCCTCGTCGGGGTGCTGCCGGACAGCATCGACGGAGATTCCGCGCGGTACGCGATCGCCGCGGTGAGCGGGCTCGCGACGGCCGTCGCGGCCTGGCTGTCGGCGGCACTGCTCCGGTCCCGGTACGCGGACGCGGACAACACCCCTGTATTGCCGGGGCCGTTGACGGGCACTGCCTCCGCTCTGTCGGGGCCAGGACCGCTCCCCGCGCTCTTCTCCGCCGCCTACGACACCCTCGCCGAACAGGTCTGCGTGGTCGACGACCCGGTCCGCGGGCGGCTCACCGGATGGGCGCACTCCCTCGGCGAGAGCGGCCCCGGCCGACCCACCTCGGTGGGTACCGCGTACGGCCTGCACATCATGCTGGACCTCGGGATGCCCGAGGGCCGGATCGGCGCGGGCGACCTGGTGGACACTCTGTGGCGGCTGCGACTGCCCGACGGCGGATGGTCGGCGCGCTCGCAGGGTTCCGAGGCCCGCCCGGCGGTGACCGCCCTGGTGCTGGGCGCGCTGGCCCGGGCAGGCGCTTCGCGGGAGCGGCTGGCGGCCGAGGTGGCGGTGTGCGAGACGGGCTTCACCCATGAACTCGACCGTACGGGACGGGAGTTGACGCATGTCGTGACGACCGTGCTGCGCGGTCTGCTGCGCGCCGCGCCCGGTTCGGAAGCGCTGTCGCTGCTGCGGGACGCTCTCGTCGAGGGCGCGGTCACCGATCCGCGTCGCGAGCACCGCCGTTGCTGGGGCTACCGGCTCGCTCCCTTCCACGGACCGCCGTCGCCGCTGCACACCGCACAGGCCGTGGTCGCGCTGGACCGTGCGGCCCGGGTGCTGGGCGGCGAGAGCGCCAACGGCCGCGCGGCCCGCGAGGACGGCGTGCGCTGGCTGCTGGCCTGCCCGGACGCCCCGCACGACGCCTGCCTCGATCTGGCCAACCTCCGCGAGGAGGTGCGCAGGCCCCGCACCGACGACCCGTCCCGCCACGAGGTCCTGAACGTACGGCACTTCACCGCTTCGTGGGTCGTCCGCGCCCTGCTCACCCCCGGCGCCCGGGACATCGCCCGCGAGGACGGCCTGGAGGAGGAGTGGCGGGACCGGCTGAACGGCGCGGTCAGCGCGGTGTGGGCCGGGCAGACGGACGGCATATGGACCTGGGTCCGCGACGACACCAGCGAGCTGCGCCGCCCCATGTGGATGACCTATCAGGGCCTTTCGGCGCTGCGGGCTCATGCCGTATGGGTATACCAACCGCATGGCTGAGACAGGAGAAGCGTGCATGGGTGGTCGGCAGGTCCTGGCGGCTCGGAGGCTGCTCGCCGAGGCACTGGACGGCGAACTGCCCGAACACGAACGGGTGTTGGCGGCCCGCTCGGTCGTCGCCGAACTGGGTTCCCCCGACCGGCTGTTGGAGCTGACCGCCGAACTCGCCTCCGGTGAGGGCGACCCGGAGGGCTGCGCCCGCCTGTCGTACCGCCATGTCCTCGGCTTCGACAAGCTCCTGCTCATCGACGGCGGTCCGCACCACATGCTGCGCGCCCATCTGTGGCACGCGGGGCGTGGGGTGATCGGCAAGGAGGACATCCACAACCACCGTTCCCCGCTTGCCTCTTACGTCGTGCGGGGGCGTCTGGCGATGGAGCTGTACGCGCCCCGGGAGGGCGGCAGTGTCGAGGCGGACCGCTACCGGGAGTCCCTGGCGGACGAGTCGGCCGACTGGCTGCTGGAGCCGACGGGACCGGCCCGGCTGCACCTCACGCAGGTCGCGGAGTACGCGGCGGGCAGCACCTACGCCCTGCCGGCGCACACCCTGCACCGCGCGTGGTGCGACACGGCCGAGCCGACGGTGACGCTCTTCCTGGAGACGGGGAGCGGACGGCGGCAGCACACCGACGTGTTCACGGCGGCGGGGCCGCATCCGGGGTCGGTGCCGAAGGTGCCGCTCGACGTGGCCGACTATCTGGCCGAACTCGACGCGCTGGCGGAGCTGCTCAGAAGCTCGTGAGGGCCTGTCGGACGATGTCCAGGTTGTACGCGTCGATGTCGACGCTGTCCAGCTCGGCGGGGCTCAGCCAGACGTACCGCTGATCCGGCTTCTGGAGGGTGATGTGCCAGGAGAGGGGCTTGACCAGGAAGTTGTCCTGCCAGTTCTTGATCTCGTGCCCTTGGTACTCACTCACGAACGATGATTCGCCGACCTTCCGGACGACCTCGCCGAGCAGGCCCGTCTCTTCCTTGAGCTCCCGCAGCACCCCGTCCTCGGGACTCTCGCCGGGCTCCAGCTTTCCGCAGGGAACGCCCCACACCAGGGGCAGGAACCGCTCGGTCTCACTGCGGCGCACCAACAGCACACGGCCTTCGTGCATCACGACGGCGGCCGCCAGTCGCTTGTCGCCGGGGATCTCCATGTCCATGGTTCCTCGGTCCCTCGGTTCCTCGCCGGTCGGAGTCCACAGGGTTCTATACCCACGAAAACATCAACGCTACCAGGGTCACCCAAGGGTGTCCGGCCGTTGGGAGCCGGGCCGTACGAGCGCCTGCACCTCGCCGTACGTCGGTGCCGGCCCCTCGACGGACCGGCCCGCGCGGATCAGGGCCGCCGTCTCCACCGCCGCGCCCAGGGCCCTGCGGTAGAGGAGCGAGCCGAGGCTGATACGGCGTACGCCCAGGTCGGCGAGGGCGGGCACGGTCGGACCGGTGGGCGAGTAGAGGATGTTGAGGGGAATGTCCAGGGTCTTCAACAGGGCGGTGATCCGGGACGGTTCGGAGAGGCCCGGGACGAACACGCCGTCGGCGCCCGCCTGTTGATAGGCGTCGAGGCGTCGGCTCGTGTCGTCCAAATCACCGGCGCCGCCATCGCCGTCGCCGCCCAGCCAGTGGGTGTCGGTCCGGGCGTTCACGAACAGGCCCGGTACGGCGGACTTCACCGCCGCGATCTTCGCCGCGTGGAGTTCGAAGGGTGTCAGGGTGCCGTCGGGACGGCCGTCCTCCAGGTTGATGCCCACGGCCCCGACGGCCACCAGCTCGCGGGACACCCCGGCGACCTCGTCCGGGTCGTCACTGAAACCGCCCTCGGCGTCGACCGAGAGGAGGAACGGGCCGCTGCTCAGCGCCAGGGCCAGATTGAGCGTCGCGTCACGGGTCGCCGCCGCCCCGTCGGGCAGTCCGGCGGCCGCGGCCACTCCCAGGCTGGTCGTGCCGACCGCCGCGAAGCCCTGGGCGGCCAGGGCCGCCGCCGAGGCGTGGTCCCAGGCGTTGGGAAGCAGCAGCGGGGCGTCGGCGTGGTGGAGTGCGGCGAAGGCTGTCACGGCGTGCCGCCCAGGTCTCCCACGGCGTCGGCGTAGTACGTGGATCCCGTGAGGTGGAAGGCGAGTTGACGGAAGGTCCAGCCCTCTCCGGGCGAGTGGTCGAGCTGTTCCTCGGTGAGCGCGGACAACCGGTTCGCCCACATCCGGGCCAGCCGGCCGAGCCTGCTGCGGGCCTCGTCCAGGTCCTCCTGGGTGAAGGGCGCGAGATCGGCCGGTGTGGTGGTCGCGGAGGCGTGCCAGTGGTCGGGCAGCGGGCGCTCGCCGACGAGCCGTGCCTCCAGTTCGGCGAGGTGGTCGACCAGGTGGTCGGCGACCCTGCGGACGGCCTTGTGCGGGGTGTAGACACGGTCGTCGACGTGGGCGGGCGTCCCGTCCCAGGCGGTCCAGGTCGCGGCCAGGGCGAGGACGTGGTCGACCATGGCGGTGACCGCTTCCGCCGGGTTGCGGTCGTCGGTGGCCGGGGCGTCGTACCCGGAGGCCGCAGGTGCCGCGGTGCGTGCTTCGGACGTGGTCATACGGCAACGCTAGGGGCGGAACGCTTCGGTACTCGCCGAACAGTCCGGGACCCGGAGGCGGACCCGCTCCCTCCGTGCAACCCCTGCCGGGACTCGGGCGTCTCAACCAGCGCCGGGCACCCCTGCGTGCCCGGTACGGGGGAGGACGGCGCGATGGCCGACAAGGGGAAACACGGATTCGTCCGGAGCGTGCGCCGGTTCTTCTGGCTGCCCCGGGACATGCCACGCCGTCCGGCCGCGGCGATGCCCCTGGTGCGGGCGTGGCTGTTCGCGCTGGCTGTGGGGGCCCTCTTCGCGGTGTTCACCCCGGACGACGATGTCCTGACGCCGTCGATCATGACGGTCGTCGTGTGGGTGGCCACGCTCGACGACGTGATCAAAGGTGTGCGGCACCGCTGGCCGGCCTTCCTGATCTCGTGGGCCGTCGGCTGGGGTCTCGCCCGGCTCCTGTCCGTGAAGCTGCCGGGTCTCGGCGATTCCCACTGGGACGAGTTCGCCGCCTTCGCTCCGGCGACGGCGGTGTCCGTGGTCATGTTCGTCGAGATCACCCGGCTGCCCCAGAACCGACACCTGTGACCCGCGCGCTCAGACGCCCGGCCGCTCGGTGCCGACCGTGACCGCGCCGTCGTCCAGCCGGGCCCGTACCTCGCGCCCACCGCTCCAGCAGGCATGGATCTCGTTCGTCCCGTCCACGACGGTCAAGGTCACAGACTCCTCCAGCGGGACCGGATCCGGCTCGGCGGTGAGACGGGCGAGCGCGACGAAGACGGTGTCGGTTGCGGCCGTGACACCGGTCAAGCCGTCGGACGATGCGCTCAACAGACCGTGAATGGGCCGGAGTTCGGCTTGTGCGCCACTCTCCCCGGTCGCCCACCCAGTGACCCGTACCGCCGTGCCCTCCGGCGCGGCCGACACCCGGAACGCCCGTACCTCCACCGCGCCCTCGGCCAGCACGAGGCTCGTGACGCGGGCACCGGAGGCCGTCGTGTGCCGGGAGGCCACCCAGCCCTCGCCGACACCCAACGGCTCGATGCCGGTGCGGCTCGGGTCGTCTCCGACGATCACGCTGTTGTCGTACGACGTTGAGGGCGTCGTCACCGTCGAGTACGCGAGCCGTGTGTAGTACGGGTCGTAGCGGACGTCCTCGCTGCCGTGGTTGTGGAGGCGGACCAGACCGTCCGAACTCGTGGACTGCAGAAGCCAGTTGGGCGGGCCGATCGGGTGGGACTCGTCAGCCCGGTCCGCCGGTCGAGGCTCCTCTGTCGCAGTCCACACCTCGTGGTCCGGCGGGAGCAGCAGGCCGAGGAAGCCCTTGCTCGCCCAGTACGGGGAGGCGGGGCCCGAATAGCCTTGCAGGACGGCCGAGTCGGGGCCGTGCCAGCCGAGGGTGAGCAGGCCGTGGCCGTCGACGGCTCCCCGGTCGAGGAAGTACTTCAGCGCGCCGGACCCCAGTCGCCGCGTCCCGCCCGGCGACAGGGGCGTACGGCCGGTGAGCGCGCCGAGCCAGAGGGGCGCGGTCGTCGCGAAGCGGTAGGTCAGTGAGCGGCCCTGGTGCATCGGCGCACCGTCGCCGCCGAACAGGCGGGCGTAGTCCGCGAGATGGGCCGAGAGACGGCCGCCGTAGAGGTCCAGCAGCCGCTCGTCGTCGGCCAGCCAGGCGTGCAGCACCGGGTACAGGTGCATGGCCCAGCCGTTGTAGTAGTCGAAGGCGCGCCCGTCGCCGTCGGTGTACCAGCCGTCGCCGACGTACCACTGCTCGATGCGGTCGAGGCCCCGGTCGATCGCGGCACGGGACAGCGTGGGCTCGTACCCGATGTCCTCCAGGAAGCCGCCGACCGTCACCGGGAACAACTCCCAGTTGCAGGGCCAGGGTTCGGCCGTCAGCGCGTCGCCGAGCCAGGCCGCGGCCCGCTGCCGTACTCCGTCGTCGAGGCGGTCCCAGAGGAGGGGCCGGGTGAGGCGCAGGGCGAGGGCGATGGAGGCGGCCTCGACGAGGGGCTGGCTGCGGTCCTCGATGCGCGGCCAGATGCCGGCCGTTCCGGCGGCGAGGCCTTCGGCATACCGTTCCAGGGCCTTCTCGTCGCGGCGGAAGGCCGCCAGCATCAGCGTACGGGCGTATCCCTCCAGGCCGTCGGAGAGGCGGCCCGACCAGCTCGTGTGCTCGCCGGGCAGGTGATAGAGGGCGCGGTCCTCGGTCGCGTACGGCTCCACGGCCGCGAGCAGGGAGTCGGCCGCCGCCTCCCAGTGCGCGCGTGTGTAGCCGGTGTGCGGGCTGAGGGCGCGGTCCTCGGGGATTCCGGCGGGGCCTGCGGACATCGGTCGGGCTTCCTGTCTCGCTCGGGTGGAATGTGTGTACCTGGGACGCCCCGGTTCCGGACGGGACGCCCCAGGAGTCCAGCTCACCTCACCAGGCGCTCGGGCACCAGGTGTTGGGCAAGTAGTTCGTCGCGGACGAGTTCCGCGTACGCCGTCGCGCCGTACGCGGAGGTGTGCGTGTTGTCCCTTTTCTCGTTGTAGAGGTAGAGCGCCTTGGAGCCCTCGACACCCAGTGACTCGACCAGGGCCTTCGTCCTGGCCGTGAGGTCGATGAGCGGCACGTCGCGGGCGGCGGCGACCGAGCGGGTGACGGCCGGATGGTCGACGCCCAGGCCGTTCACCAGCAGGGCCGTGCCGTTGTTGAGAGTGCCGTCACTGTTGAACCAGCGGCGGACGATCGGAGTGACCAGAACCGGTCGGCCACCCTTGTCCCGTACGCCCGCGACGAGCGTTTCGAGGTTCGCGCGGTACGTCGCCTCGTCGGTCTGCTTGTCGTTGTGGGCCAGCTGGATGAGAACGAGGTCACCCTTGCGGATCAACGGCTGGACGGTCCCGAAGAGCCGCGGGTCGGCGAGGTAGGTGACCGTACTCTCCCCGGAATCCCCGTAGTTGGCGACCGAGACGCCCTTGCGAAGGTACTGCGGAAGTTGCTGGCCCCAGCCGGAGTAGGGGTCACCCGGCTGATCGCAGACCGTCGAGTCACCGACGAGGAAGATCTGGCGGGTGTGCCGGACGGCGGCCGGAGTGACCCGGATGTCGGCGAGCGCGGGCGCCGAGCCGCCGACGACCAGGTCGAGACCGGGCGTGCCCTCGGCTCCGGTGGGTTCACCCTCGGGCGTGCGGACGTTCACGGTGAAGGTGCGGGTCACCGCCTCGCCCGCCCCGGTGGGCGTCTCGGCGAGCAGGGTGCGCCGCGTCTCACCGGTGATGCCGGTGCTCGCCGCGGTGTCACCGCCGAGCCGGACACGCACGTCGTACGTGCCGGGCGCGACGTCGAAGTGGCATGCCGTCGCGGTGCAGTTCGCCATCCCCATACCCGTCCCCGTCCCCGTCCCGCGGCCGTGTGCCTGGGCCGGGACGGCGGACAGAGCCGTGGCGGTGGTCAGCGCGGCCAGCAGGGTGATCGTCATGCGTCTCAACGCGACTCCTCAATTCCCTCAAGTCCCTCGGGTCCACTGCTGGTTGGTCGCCCCGTTGCACGTGTACGTGATGATCGCGGCGGAGTCGGCGGTGGAAGCGCCGTTCACGTCAAGGCACTCGCCGCTCGCGCGGGACGTGATGGTCACGTAGGAGCCGCTGGTGGTGAGCGACCACTGCTGGCTGGTCGCCGAGGAGCTGCAGTTCTCCTGGGTGACGGTGTTGGCGTTCTCCTGGACGCACAGGGAGCTGCCTCGGACGTTCAGTTGGTAGTAGCCGCTGCCCAGGGACTTGAACCAGTACTTCTGGTTGTTGCCGCCGTTGCAGGTGTACTGCTTGATCTGGGCGCCCGCCCACAGCGACTGGCTGGTCACGTCGGCGCACTTGGAGGAGTGGCGGGCGATCAGCGTGTTGTAGGCGGCGCTCGTTCCGGTGACCGTCCCGGCGGTCGTGTCGACGGTGACCTCCGGGGACCAGGACATGGACATCGTGGTCGAACTCGGGAAGGTCAACGGCAGCCACACATAACGGGAGTCGTTGACCGTGCCGCCGAACGCGTTGCCCCAGCGGTCGCCCATGTAGAGGTACGAGGTGCCCGAACTCCCCTGTACGGGAAGGACGTACGCGGTCTGCGAGCCGTAGGTCGTCGAGTCGCCGACGTTCGTCATCGCCGTCCAGGGGCCCGCGATCGAGGTCGCCGTGGCGTACTGCTGCTGGTTGGGGTTCCAGCCAGTCGCGCCCGAAGTCAGCATGAAATAGACGCCGTTGCGCTTGAAGAGGGCCGGTGCCTCGCGGTGGCCGCCGTGCCAGGGGTCCGCGACCAGGCTCGCGATGCCCGTGTAGTCGGCGGTCAGGCGGTAGATCTGGAGGTCGTAGTTCTCACGGGCTGCCGAGATCATGTAGCCGGCGCCGTCGGTGTCCACGAATACCGTGATGTCACGGGACATGTGCGTGCCGAGCGGCCGGAAGCTGCCCTGCCAGGTGTAGTTGCCGTCGACCGTGTCCGACACGGCGACCGCCGCGCGGGCCTCGCCGTAGTCGACGCCGTTCTCCTTGTGCATCCACATCACGAACTTGCCGGTGGACGCGTTGTACATGACCTTCGGCCGCTCGATGTTCGCGGTCGCCAGTTCCGGGTCGCTCGCCTCGGTGAGGACGTGGTTGCGGAACTCCCAGTTCTTCAGGTCCGTCGAGCGGTAGGCGTCCACGTACCGGAAGGTGTTGTCGGTGTTCCGGTTCTCGCCGAACCAGTAGTAGTACGTGCCGACCTTGATGACCCCGCCGCCGTGCGCGTGCAGGGGGTTCCCGCTGGTGTCGGTGAACTGCGTGCCGTTGGTGACGGTCTGGGGTGCCGCCTGGGCCGGACCGGCCGTGACGAGTGCGCCGGCCAGCGCCAGACAGAGGGCCAGGAGTACCGCGTACGCACGTCTCATCTCAGACACTCTCCTTCGAGGTGTCGGCCACGGGGATGCCGAAGTCGGGGGTGCCGTCGGGCTTCCAGCCGAGCCGTTGAATGCGGGTGTGCCGGTTGGGGTCGTTCAGCGGGTCGCCGACGATGTCCTTGTACTGGCGGGCGTGGTAGACGAGGACATCGGTGCGGCCGTCCTCGGCGACGGTGAAGCTGTTGTGGCCCGGGCCGTACTGCTTGGTGGTGTCGTTGCTCGTGAAGACGGGGGTCGGCGACTTGGACCAGTTCGCGGGGTCCATGAGGTCGCTGCGGGCGTCGGCGGTCAGCAGGCCCATGCAGTAGTTGAAGTCGGTGGCGCTCGCCGAGTAGGACATGAAGACACGGCCGTTGCGCTTGATGACCGACGGCCCTTCGTTGACCTTGAAGCCGATTACTTCCCAGGGCAACTCCGGAGTGGTGAGCCGGACCTGAGGTCCCGTCAGAGTCAGCGGATCCGCCATCTCGGACAGCCAGACCGCGGTGTTGTTGTCCATGCCGGGCTCGTGCTGCGCCCAGGACAGGTACCGGGTCCCCCGGTGGGTGAAGGTGGTGGCGTCGAGGGAGAAGGTCTCCCAGGCCGTCTTCAGCTGGCCCTTCTCGACCCACTCCCCGCGGAAGGGGTCACGGCTCGCGTTCTCCAGCACCCAGATGCGGATGGCCCAGATGTCGTTCGCGGGCGCGGCGGCGAAGTAGACGTACCACTTGCCGTCGATGTGGTGGATCTCCGGCGCCCAGATGTGCGCACCCATGTCACCGCTCGCGTGCTTCGTCCAGATCACGGACTCGGCGGCCCCGGTCAGCCCGCGCAGGGTCCGGGAGCGGCGCAGGATGATCCGGTCGTACTCGGGGGCCGTGGCCGTGAAGTAGTAGTGGCCGTCCCGGTGTCGGTGGATGTGCGGGTCGGCGCGGTTGCGGACGAGCGGGTTGATGTACCGGCCGCCCCGTCCGGCCCCGTCGGCGGCGGCCTCGGCGACTGCGCCCCCGACCCCGGGTACGGCCGTGAGCGCGCCCGCTGCGACGGCGCCCCTCAAAAGGAGTCTGCGGCTGGGGACTTCGGACGGGTCGACGTCATTGCGGCTCATGCGTGTGCCCCTCCACGCTCATGTTCACAATTTCGAACAACATCTGACATTAAGAAACGCCGAAACCGTAAGGGTGCGTTCCGGGGAGGTCAACGGTTCGGGAGAGAACCGGGGAGCGAAACTTTTGCGACCGAAGTTTCTGTTATCGGCCCCCGCCCGAACCCGTCTCCACGGACGTGAACAAGAACATCCGCGTACCGGCGGCAGGGATTCGCGTACGGGCGACAGGGATTCGTGGACGGGCGGCGGGAGTCGGCGGAGCGCTCGCCGTCGTCGTCGCGACAGGAGTCATGGCACCGGGCGCGGTCGCGGCGCCCGCCGGGGCGAAGGACGTCACGGCGGCGGTGCTCGCCGACCGGGACGTGACGCTGAGCGGCGACACCGTGGTGACCGTGCCGGCCGGGGAGACCACGTACGACGGGGTGTTCCGGGGCGAGGGCACGCTCACCGTGCGCGGCTCCGGCACCCTGGTCCTCACCAAGGACAGCGATTTCACGCTGCCCAAGGCCCGGCAACGGCAGCGGATCGCCACCCTGGGCGGCAACCACCCGTACACCACCGTGAGCAACCCGGACCCGCCGGCGATCACCGTCGAGCGCGGGGCGACCCTCCAGTACGGCACGGGCGGCGGCACGGGTCTGATCGGACACTTCCCGTACAACACCCCGGGCTACCAGCTGAACCAGCTCAACGTCAGGGTCGACGGAACCCTGCGGCTCTCCCTCGTACGGACCTTCAACCTCGGCACGATCAGCGGTTCGGGGCTGGTCAGCCAGCCGCGGTTCATGTGGGGCAAGCTCGACATCGCGGGCACGCACCCGTTCACCGGGGTGATCGACAACGGCACCGCGATGGACGCGGGCAAGTCCGAGTACCCGGTGTCCCTGCCGAACGCCCGCGCCATCCTCAACCAGGGCACCTGGACCGTCGACACCCCGCTCGGTCAGACCGTCACCCTGCGGCAGAACTTCTACCAGCGGGAGTACGGCAGCGACATCAACGTCCAGTCGCGGCCCGGCAGCAAGGTCGTACTCACCGGCCAGTACAGCTGGTCGAACCAGGGCGGCGACACGAACCCCTCGCTCAGCGACCCGGCGCTCAACTGGCGGCCCGCGGCGAAGAACGTCAACAAGCGCGGTACCAACATCAAGGGTGCCAACGTGCAGTGGGGCGACGGGACCACGAACAAGATCTTCATGCCGGGGACGGCCGAGACCGTCTACATCAACCTGCTTGCCGCCAGGGCCCGTTCACTGCTCACCTTCGACTACAACGGGCCCGTGACGCTCGGCGCGCCCATCGGCGGCGGCCGGTTCCACGACACACTGTCCGCGCCCGGTGCCGGGGACGTCGTCATCAAGGGGACCAAGGGCAACGACGTCACCTTCGCCGCCGTCCAGTACTACGACGGCTCCACGACCGTCCAGAAGGGTGCGGTCCTGCGGCTGGGCAGCGGAAAGACGGGCGGCGACGGCGGGCTGTACACCAAGGGCGACCTCTACAAGGTGGTCAACAACGGCTCGCTGGTGCTCCGCAACACCTCCAAGCCGCTGGCTCTCTCCCGGATCAGCGGCGGCGGCTCCCTCACACAGTCGGGGGTCGCCACGACGACGCTGACGGGCCCGGCGGTGACGTACACCGGGACGACGACCGTCACGAAGGGCACGCTCGCGCTCGACGGGACGGGCCCGACCCGCAGCAGGGCGATCCGCCTGACGGCTTCCGGCGCGCGGCTCGACGTCCGCAAGGCGCCCGGCGCGGCCCTGAACCTGACGGCCTCCCTGTCCGGCAAGGGCACGGTCGTCGGCTCGGTGACCAGTACGGGCAAGGTCTCGGGCGGGGTGACGGTGACTGGGGATTACACGCAGCGGCCGGGTGGTCAACTCGTCGTAGGTGGCGAGGCGTTGAAGGTCGGGGGCAAGGTGACGCTGGCGGGGAAGCTGGACGCCCGCTCGGGTTCGGAGACCGAGACCGAGACCGATACCGAGACGGAGACGGAGACGGTCACGCTGATCGACCACGCCGGCAAGGCGAGGACGACCGGCACGTTCACCGGGCTGAAGGAAGGCGCTGCGGTCGAGGTGGGCAGGGCCAAGTACCGGATCAGCTACCGGGGCGGTGACGGCAACGACGTCGTCCTGACCGCCGCCACCACCGCGAGCCCGTCCGCGACCGCCCGCGCCGCCGCGGAGTCGGCAGTACCGAAGGCCGCGCGTACGCAGAACGCGGCCGACGAGAGTCCCATACCGCGTGCGTGGTGGCTCGTCGCCGCCGCCCTGGGGCTGCTGGCCACGCTGATGATCCCGGTGACCAGGCGTCGGAGGGCGCGCGCGAGGGGCGGGCGGCACGCATCGGCGCGGTGACGGCCGTACGGCCGGGACCGGGAGACACCCCCTTGCCGGGACGCGGAGAAAAACCCCGCGCGCACTCCCCGGCCCCTTGCTACCGTCCCTGCCATGAAGCGCGCCCATATGACGACGACGCCGGAGAGTGTCCCGGCGCGCTGACTCATGAGCCAGTCCGAAGCCCCGGGGCGAGTGCCCCGGGGCTTCGGCGTTCCCGGTCGCTCGCCCGGACATCTTCCCGTCCACGAGGAGACCGCGACCATGAACGACAACCACACCGACAACAACACCGTCAGCAGCCACGGCCAGGACCACGGCGACCGCCACGACCATCGCAGGCTCGGCCGTGAGCTGGACCTGTTCGACACCGATCCGCTGATCGGGGCGGGGCTGCCGTACTGGCTGCCCGACGGCGCGACCGTACGGCACACCCTGGAGGAGTACATCCGCGGCGAGGAGCGGCGGGCCGGCTACCGGCACGTGTACTCGCCGGTGCTCGGCAAACGGGAGCTGTACGAGATCTCGGGGCACTGGTCACACTACAGCGAGGACATGTTCCCGCCGATGGAGCTGGGCTCGGAGCAGGTCGTGCTGCGCCCGAGCCTGTGTCCCCACCACGCGGTGATCTACCGCTCCCGACCGCACAGCTACCGTGAACTGCCGCTCAGAATGGCGGAGTTGGGCGGCATGTACCGCTCCGAGCTGTCCGGCGTACTCGGCGGCCTCACCCGCGTACGGGCGATCCAGCTCAACGACGCGCACATCTTCTGCACCCTGGACCAGGTGGCCGACGAGGCGGGGGCGGCGCTGGAGATGATCCGCCGGGCCTACGAGGCGCTCGGGATCGACCCGGTCCGCTACCGGCTGTCCCTGCCGGGCCCGGGCGGCAAGTACGTCGCCGCGCCCGAGCTGTGGCGGCGGTCCACCGCACTGCTGACCGAGGTCCTGGACCGCTCGGGGCTGCCGTACGAGGCGGCCGAGGGCGAGGCCGCGTTCTACGGTCCGAAGATCGACGTCCAGGTCGCCGACGGCGCGGGCCGGGAGTCCACCCTCTCCACCGTGCAGGTCGACTTCCACCAGCCCGAGCGGTTCGGCCTGCACTACATCGGCGCGGACGGCGGCAAGCACCGGCCGGTCATGGTCCACCGCAGCATCATCGGCAGCGTGGAGCGTGCCGTGGCGCACCTCGTCGAGCAGCACGGCGGCGCCTTCCCGCCCTGGCTCGCCCCGACCCAGCTGGTGATCCTGCCGATCTCGGACGCGGAGCTCCCGGACGCCGCCTCCCTCGCCCGCCGCTGCGCCGAACGGGGGCTGCGGGCCGAGATCGCCGGCCCGGGGAGCGGTAGCCTGGGCGCCCGCGTCCGGGCGTCCCGTCTGGTCCCGTACCAGGCGGTGATCGGCGCGAAGGAGGCCGTGGACGACCGGGTGGCACTGCGCCTGCGCGACGGCCGCCGCCTCGAACCGCTACCGGCCGAGGAGGTCGTCGACCGGGTCGCCTCACTGACCAGGGCGAACAGCACCGAGCTGTGGAACGGCTCGGCCTGACCGAGGCCCGCAGTCCGTAGCAGGTCAGCTCGGGCCGGAGGGTGCGGCGGGCAGTTCCACCGTGATGCGGATCCCGCCGTCGGAGCGCGGGGTGAGGGTGAGTGTTCCGTCGTGGGCGTGGGTGATGGTCTTGACGATGGCCAGGCCGAGGCCGACGCCCGCGTGGTCGGTGTGTACGCGTTCTGTGCCGCGCTGGAATCGTTCGGTGAGTGTCGAGGCCTGCTGTGGGGTGAGCTTCTCGCCGGTGTTCTCGACGGTGAGCACCACGGTGTCGGGGCGGACGGCGGTGTCGACCCACACAGTGCCCTGTTCGGGCAGGTTGTGGACGATCGCGTTGTGCACGAGGTTCGTGGTCAGCTGCAGCAGGAGCGCGTGCGATCCGAGGGTGGGCGTGATGTCGCCGGACGTTTCGAAGGCGACGCCACGCTTCTCGGCGAGGGGGAGGAGTGTCTCGATGGCTTCCTCCGCCAGGAGGGACAGGTCGACGTGTTCCCGGGTGAAGGACCGCTGGTCGGCGTGGCTGAGCAGGAGCAGTGCTTCGGTGAGGTCGATCGCCCGGGTGTTGACGGCGTGGAGGCGGTCGATGACCACGCCGGCGTCCTGGTATGGATCGGCTCGCGCCACGTCGAGAAGTGCCTTCGAGACCGCCAGCGGGGTGCGCAGCTCGTGAGAGGCGTTGGCCGCGAATCTCTGCTGTTCGGCGACGTGCGCTTCGAGCCGGGCGAGCATCGCGTCGAAGGCGTCGGCGAGTTCGCGGAACTCGTCCTTGCGGCCCGGCAGCCGGATCCGGTGGGAGAGCGATCCGTTCGTGGCGGTTCGGGTGGCGTCCGTGATGCGGGTCAGCGGGGCGAGCATGCGGCCCGCGAGGATCCACCCTCCCACGAGGCCGAACACCAGCAGGAACGCCAGTACCGCGGCCGCCCTCGGAGCGAAGACGCCGAGGAGGACGGACCGGATGGGGAAGACACCATTCGTGAGCGTTTCATCGTCGGCGGTGTTGAGCATCGCCCGATCGGGGACGTACCGCAGGAGGAACACCCACACCGCCGCGAGCAGCAGGACGCCGGCGATCATGAGGAATCCGGCGTAGCTGAGGGTGAGTTTGAGGCGAACGCTCATACCGGGCCGCCTATCCACGGTCCCCTCCCCCGTGCCCGGCCCCGTGTCCCGCCCCTTGTCCGGCCTCCGGTTGCGTGTCGATGCGGTAGCCGACGCCCGGCACGGTGGCGATGATCCAGGGTTCGCCGAGCCGCTTGCGCAGGGCCGAGACGGTGATGCGCACGGCGTTGGTGAACGGGTCGGCGTTCTCGTCCCACGCGCGTTCCAGGAGTTCCTCGGCGCTGACGGTGCCGCCTTCGGCGGCGACGAGGACTTCGAGCACGGCGAACTGCTTCCGGGTCAGCGCGACGTAGCGGTCCTCGCGGTAGACCTCTCTGCGGAACGGGTCCAGGCGCAGACCCGCGATCTCCCGCACGGGCGGCCTGTTGTGGGCGCGTCTGCGGTCGAGTGCTCTGAGCCTGAGCGCGAGTTCCCGGAGTTCGAAAGGTTTCGTGAGGTAGTCGTCGGCGCCGAGTTCGAACCCGGAGGCCTTGTCGTCGAGCCGGTCGGCGGCGGTGAGCATGAGGATCGGCATGCCGCTGCCGGAGGCGACGATGCGTTTGGCGATCTCGTCACCGGAGGGGCCCGGGATGTCGCGGTCGAGGACGGCGATGTCGTACGTGTTGATGCCCAGCAGTTCCAGAGCGGTGTCGCCGTCACCCGCGAGGTCGGCGGCGATCGCTTCCAGGCGCAGACCGTCGCGGATGGCTTCTGCCAGAAAGGGCTCGTCCTCGACGATCAGCACACGCATACGCCCGATGCTACGAGCCGACGCATATCGCCGGCATATCGAAAACCGCATACGTGCCCGCAACACCGCGCTGCCTTGACTGGGGGCATGTCCAGCAGCGAACCAGCAGGAACAGGAACCGGCCGTGGCCGGCTTCGGCCCCGTCGACCGGGAGCCTCCACGCGATGACGACCACCCCCCAGCCGGACACTCAGGAACTCGTGGCCGCCGACGCACGGGACACGGCGGAGACCGGACAGGGCGACGCCGGCCGCCGGGGTGCCGACCCCCGGGGCGGCTCCGTCGCCTGGCGTGCGCGCATCCGCCGGGCGATCCGCGCCGTCTCCCGGCCTGAGCCCTGGAAGCGCGGCCCGGTGCTCGCGGCCCTGGCGGTGCTCCTTGGCCTGCTCATGCTCCTGCACGCGCGGATCCCGGACGGGCTGAAGAACGTCGGCAGCCTGGTGGAGACCTTCCTGCCGTGGTTCGGCCTGTTCGTCCCGGTGCTGCTGGCCGGAGCGCTGTGGCGCCGCTCGGCCTCCACCCTGGTCGCACTGCTGCTGCCGGTCACGGTGTGGCTGAACCTCTTCGGCGGCGTGCTCAGCGACAAGTCCCACCCGGGCGGTGACCTCACCGTGGTCAGCCACAACGTCGGCGCCGGCAACTCCGACCCGGCCGGCACCGCCCGCGACCTGGCCGCCTCCGGGGCAGACGTGCTGGCTCTGGAGGAGCTGACCACACAGGCCCGGGGTGCGTACGAGAAGGGGCTGGCGAAGGCGTACCCGTACCACGCGGTCAAGGGCACGGTCGGGCTGTGGAGCAAGCGCCCGCTGTCGGACACCCGGACGGTCGACGTCGCGATGCTGGGCATGGCCGGACCACTGGCGAGGAACCTGTCGGCCGAGGAGAAGGCGGCCACGCCCCGCGCGCTGCGCACCACGGTGGCCACGGACCAGGGGCCGCTCGCGGTGTACGTGGCCCACTTGGGCTCCGTACGCGTCAATCCCAGGGCGGGCCTGTCGACGAGCCAGCGGGACGACGGCGCGCAGGAGCTCGGCAAGGCCGTCGCGGCCGAGCCGAACGAGCGGGTGGTGGTGCTCGGCGACCTGAACGGCACGACGGACGACCGCGCGTTCGCCGGCCTCACCTCACAGCTGCGCTCGGCCCAGGAGACGGCCGGGGACGGCTTCGGTTTCAGCTGGCCGGCGGGGTTCCCGGTCGTACGGATCGACCAGATCCTGGTCCGCGGTGTGGAACCGCGGAGCTCATGGGTACTGCCGGCCACCGGCAGCGACCACCTGCCGGTGGCGGCCAGGATCAACTTGTGAGCAGCGCGTACGGGCAGGCGCGGTCAGCGCTCGCAGAACTCGGTCTCGACGGCCGCGTCCTCCAGTCGCTGCTCGCCCCAGTCGCCGTCGCGGTTCATGGTCATGACGCGTCGGCCGTCCGCCGAGGCGAGCGTCCGGGTCGCGGAGCCGGGGATCATGCCGCCGTGGCCCCATGCCCAGCAGCCCTCCTTGAGCTTGAAGTGCCGTATGCCGAGGCCGTAGCGGTCCTGCGGACCACCGTGTCCCTTGTCCCCGTCGACGTGGACCGTGTCGAGCAACTGCCGCTGCTGGGCGGGCGGCAGCAGCTCACCGGCCAGCAGCTTGGACAGGAAGGTGTTCACGTCTCCCACGGTCGAGATCAGCTGCCCGGCGGAGAAGGCGACGGTGGGGCTGAACTCGGTGACATCACGCACCTTCGCCTCCGGCCCGTCCTCGAACAGCGTGGAGTAGTGCCTCGCGTGCGGTGCGGGCAGTCGGGGCGAGGCGCCCGGCACGCTCGTACCGCGCAGACCGAGCGGCCGGACGACCAGACGCTCGACCGCCTGCGCGTACGTGCCGCCGGAGGCCTTCTCGACGACCATGCCGGCGAGGACGTAGTTGGTGTCGGAGTAGTCCCACCTGCCTGGCCTGCCGGGCCTGCTGCCCTGCTCCGGCTGGAAGTTGGGCGGGTGGGCGAGCGCGATGTCCACCAGCTCTTCCGGGGACCACCTGGTGTGGCGGTTCCGGTCGAACTCGTCCCCCGCGTACAGGGCGCGGAAGCCCTCGTCCATGTTGTAGTCGAAGATGCCGCTCGTGTGGTTGAGCAGGTGCCGCACGGTGATGTTCCCGGGCCGGTAGCCCTTGCCCCGCACCACCCCGGGCAGCCATTGCTCCACGCTGTCGTCCAGCGAGAGGCTGCCCTCGGCTTCGAGCCCGAGCAGCACCGTGGCGGTGAAGGTCTTGGTCACGCTGGCGATACGGAACTTCTCGCCGGTGCTCCTCGGCCGCTCGGTGGCCAGGTCACCGACACCGGCCCGGCCGTCCCACACACCGCGCGCGTCCCCTACCTGGGCGATGACACCGGGCGTGCCCCGCGCGACGATCTCGTTCAGCACGGCCTGGGTCTTCACGTGCGCGGGCTGGGTGCTCGGGTGTAATCGGGGCGGGGAATGGTGAGTTGGCCCGGCCGGTGCGGCGGTGGCTGCGGTCAGCGTTCCCAGGGCGACGGCTGCGACGGCAAGGGCGACGGGGAGTCCAGGAAAGGACTGTTGACGGCTCATGGGAACAGCTCACCAAGCGGCCGATCGCCCACACCATCGGGAACACCCCGGAAAGGGGTCGGGGACACGACCTAGGGGTCGCTGCCGGCACGAGCCTAGGGCCGCTGCCTGCACGAGCCCGTACGACAGCCGCCAATCGCACCGGAGGGAAACACCAGTGCGGCAGGATGGGGCCCATGATCCGTGCCCTGCGTGCCGTGCGTCTCCTGCCGCTGCTGCTCCTGCCCCTGCTGCTCGTTTCCTGCGGTACGGAGGAGGCGGGAGCCGGGGCCGGCACGGGCGGATCGGCCGATGCCGGCACGGACACGGCAGGTGCCGACGAGGGCACGGGCAGGTCGGACGATCCCGCCGATCCCGCCGAACTCGCCACCCGTGCCGGGGCCTTGGGGATCGCGCCGGAGCTCGTCTATGTCACCGAGGCCCCGGGGTTCGCCGTGGCACAGCAGTCGGTGGGGGTGTTCGGGGGCGACGGGTTCCATGCCGCGTACTTCTCCCAGAAGACCCACGCCCAGTTCGAACTCTTCGTGGACCGGGGCACTTTGAGCGCGGGGAACTGCGCGAAGACCCAAGTGGGGCAGGGGTCGGGCGAGTCGGTCGCCTGTGAGCGCGACGGGGACGCCTGGTACCGGAAGGCCGGTGGCCGGCACGAGTACGCCCTGCCGCGCGACGGCCATGTGATCCGGCTCGTCGGTGACGCGAACCGGCTGGACCGCGCCCTTCTGCGCGAGGCCGCAAAGGCGACCCACCACCCGGACGCCGCCGAGCTGACCGCCCTCCTGCCACCGGCGCCCGAGGGCACCGCCACCGAGCCGGTCGAGCGCGGGGACCTGCCGCCGGTCGGCGACGGGGCGCCCAACAACGAGGTGGGCGCGTCGGGTTGAGCGACCGGCCCGCCGGACCGAAAATTTCGGACTCCCGCCTCTGCCGCCGGTCCTCCGACCCGTGCGCCGGCGCACCATAGAGTCGGATCCCATGGCAGCGCAGCGCCCAGAACCCCGTGTCCTCGTCCACACCCGCACCACGGACTACCGCCACGAGTCGATACCCGACGGTATCGCCGCCGTGCGGTCGCTCGGTGCCGCGCACGGCTTCACCGTCCACGCGACGGAGGCCCCCGACTTCTTCGACGCCCCCGTCGGCCGGTACGCGGCCGTCGTCTTCCTCTCCACCAGCGGCGACATCCTGACGCCCGCAGGCCGGGAGCACCTCGCCGCGTACGTCGAGGCGGGCGGCGGCTTCGTAGGAGTGCACGCGGCGGCCTGTACGGAGTACGACTGGCCCTACTACGGCGAGTTGCTCGGGGCCAGGTTCGCGCGGCACCCCGACCACCAGCCGGGCAAGGCGGTGGTGGAGGACCGCGATCACCCCGCGACCCGGCATCTGCCCGCCGTCTGGGAGTTCACCGACGAGTGGTACGACTTCCGCACGAACCCGCGCGACGCGGTGCGCGTGCTCGTCTCCGCCGACGAGTCCTCGTACGACGGAGGCGGCATGGGCGACGACCATCCGCTCGTGTGGTGCCGCGAACAGGGCGCGGGCCGGGTCTTCTACACCGCCCTCGGCCACGCCTCGGAGGCCTACGAGGATCCGGCCTTCCGGCAGCATCTGCTCGGCGGAATCGGCTGGGCGGGGCGAATCCGCACTCCGTGAGAGGCGGACGGCCCCTCATTACTCTGTGAGAGGCGGGCGGCCCCTCGGTCGTCACCCCCGCCGCACACCTCCCGGCCTCCGAAGCCGCCGCACGACCGACAGCGGCACCGCACCCGGCCTCTGCGTCTTCCGGTCGGCAGGGTCGGCAGGGTCGGCCGCGACCTCGGAGGCGGCGAACTCGGCTTCCCACAGGGCGAGTTCGCGATCCCGGGGCCCGTGCACGACCGCGGGCTCCCCCGCCCCGAAGACCCGTACCGGATGCGTGGCGTCCCACACCGGCCACCCAGGATCCCCCTCGACGGCGAACCGCACCCACGCCGAGTGCATCTCGTCGGCGAGAGCCTGCGGTGCGCCGGGCCCGGCGAGCTTCGCGGCCTCGGGCACGTCGGCCGTGTCGAAGACGAAGCCGAGCTCCAGGGCGTGGCAGGCGCCGAGGCCGGGGACGTTGGAGGGCCAGGCGAACTCGTAGACGTACGAGGGTGCCGGGTGGGCGTCCGCCAGGCGGTGCAGCGGTACGCGGAGGAGATAATCGGTGACCAGTTGGCCCACCAGGTCGGCGGTGCTCGCGTCGGGATGGGCCAGCCGGTAGCCGCGCGGGACCTCGGGGCCGCAGCGGCAGCGGGCCATCGCGCCGGCCAGGGCGACCGGGCCGAGCCGGTCGATGCGTTCCAGGAGGCCGGTGGGCGCGAGCCACAGCCGGTACTCCTCGCTGGTCCAACCGAGCAGCAGGTCGACGTCCCGGGCCGCGTCGCCGTCGAGCAGGGCCTCCAGCGGGTCGCGCGGCACGAGGTCTCCGTCGACGACGATGCCGAACGCGGGACCCCCGAGGACCGGGCTGGCACGGCGGCCGACCTCGGCCTGCGCCTCGGCCAGGGCGGCCCGGTCGACGGCGGCGAACGCCTCGGCGGTCGCGGGGATCTTCAGCCGCGTGGCCATACGCCGCACCAGGCGCCGCACCTTGTCCCGTTCTGTCACCTCGGGCGGGCCGCTCTGCAGCGCGGCCCGCAGGAACAGCCCCTTGGCGCGCGGGCTCGCCAGCAGCGCCCCGATGCTGATCGCACCGGCGGACTCGCCGAAGACGGTCACCCGGTCCGGGTCACCGCCGAACTCCGCGATCGCGTCCCGCACCCACTCCAGCGCGGCGAGCTGGTCGCGCAGGCCAGGGTTGGCGGGGGCGTCCGGGAAGAGGCCGTAACCCTCAATGCCCAGGCGGTAGTTGAGGGAGACGAACACCAGGCCGTCGCGGGCGAAGGACCGGCCGTCGTACACCGGGACCGCCGACGAGCCGCGGGTCAGCGCCCCGCCGTGGATCCACACCATGACGGGCAGGCGGGCGCCTGGGCCCGGCTCGGGCGTCCACACGTTCAGGTTGAGGATGTCGTCACCCGGCACGACCGGGTCGGAGAGCAGCTTCGCGAAGGCCTCGGAGTACGGCGGCTTGGGTGGCGTCGGCCCGAACTCACCGGCGTCGCGCACGCCGTCCCACGGCTCGGGCGGGACGGGCGGCCGGAAGCGGCGGGGGCCGAAGGGAGGGGCGGCGTAGGGGATGCCTCGGAACACGGCGAGGCCGTTCTCGTGACGGCCTCGGACGGCACCGTAGGGGGTGCTGACCACGGGACCCTCGGTCATTCGACCATCTCCTCACCTGAGCGGGAACCACAGGGCCCGCCCCCTCAGCGCATCACACAATCCCTGTGTCACGCAGCCCAAGAGCGGCTCCTGGAGCTGCCCCAGGGCTGTTCAGGACGGCCCAAGGACCGCCCGGATCGGCCCCAGGGCGGTCCCAGGAGGGCGAAATCCGCCGTGCGGCGGCCCGTCCGACAGAGCGGGGCGACACGGCCAACCTGCCCAGGACCTGCGTGTTCGACATTTCGAAAGTTTCGACTCCGCGAAATTCCGTTGAATACCGGCTCTTCCACGGCGTGTCACCGCGGCCTTACTGTAGGAAGCGCTTTCTACCCGAAACTTTCGACGGCCCTCGGGACGGGGCCTGGAGAGGTGGGCTTCCATGGTGCGTACCGGAAGCGTGGCCGGGCCGACCCTCGCGGTCGTGGCACGTGAGGCGGGCGTTTCCGTACCGACGGCCTCCAAGGTCGTCAACGGCCGGGAGGACGTGGCGCCGGAGACCCGCCGCCGGGTGACGGAGGCGCTCGACCGGCTCGGCTATGTCCGCAGACCCCGGTTCGACGCGGTGAAGTCGCCCGGCCTGGTCGACCTCGTCGTCCACTCGCTGGAGAACTCCTGGTCGGGCTCGATCCTGCACGGCGTGGAGGAGGCGGCGCACGACGCCGGCCTTGAGGTGGTCGTCTCGGCAGGCCTGACCCGGACCCGGGGCGGCCGTCCGGAGCGCGGCTGGCTGGACAAGCTCTCCACGCGCGGCTCCTCCGGTGTGCTGTTCAACCTCGCCGAGCTGACCGCCTCCCAGTACGCCTGGCTGGACCAGCACCGCATCCCGTTCGTGCTGATCGACCCGGTGCTGGAGCCGCCACCCGGGGTCGTCTCGGTCGGCGCGGCCAACTGGCACGGCGGGGTGACCGCCACCGAGCACCTGCTCTCCCTCGGCCACGAACGCATAGCCGTCATCGCCGGCTACCGCCGCAAGATGTGCAGCACCGCGCGCGTCGCCGGCTACCGCTCGGCCCTCGCGGCGGCCGGACTGCGCCATCGCCCCGAGTACCTGCGCTACGGCAACTTCGACGAGAGCGCCGCGCACCGGCGGATGCTGGAGCTCCTCGATCTGCCGGAACCGCCCACGGCCGTCTTCGTCTGCTCGGACCGCATGGCTCTGGGCGCGTACCGGGCGCTGGCCGAGCGGGGGCTGTCCGTCCCGGACGACGTCAGCGTGGTGGGCTTCGACGACCTGCCCGAGGCCCACTGGGCCTCACCGGCCCTGACGACCGTCCGCCAGCCGCTCGCGGAGATGGCGGCGACTGCGATGCGCCTGCTGGTGCGGATGATGGCGGGCGAGCAGCCGGAGGGGACGCGTACGGAGTTGTCCACGCGGCTGGTGGTACGGGCGAGCACGGCACCCCGCTGACCCGCCCCGCCCTCAGGCAGAGTCGAGCGGCTTGGGCGAATCGAGTGAGTCTAGTGAGTCGGGTCGGGCGAGTGCTTCCGCGATTCCCGTGATCGCCGCCGGCCCGACCCGGCAGCACCCGCCGATCAGCCGGGCCCCGGCCCGCTCCCAGCCGCCGACCTGCTCGGGGGTGAAGGTGGAGCGGCCGGTCCAGGCGCGCGCCTCGGCGTCCCAGGTCTCGCCGCTGTTCGGGTAGACCACGACCGGCTTGCCGGTGACGCGTGCGGCGGTCTCCACCGCGGCGTCCACGTCGTCGGGGGCGCAGCAGTTGACGCCGACCGCGATCACCTCGTCGGCGTCGGTGGCGAGCGCGAAGGCCTCCTCCAGCGGCTGCCCGGCCCTGGTCCGGTCCCCGGCGACGCTGTACGACAGCCACGCCGGTACGCCGAGCCCGCGCACCGCCCGCAGCAGCGCCCGCGCCTCGTCGGCGTCGGGCACGGTCTCAAGGGCCAGGACGTCAGGACCGGCCTCGGCCAGCACCTCAAGGCGGGGCCGGTGAAACGCCTCCAGTTCGGCGACGCTCAGCCCGTACCTGCCCCGGTACTCCGAACCGTCCGCGAGCATCGCCCCGTACGGGCCCACCGACGCCGCCACCCACAGCGGTTCGCGCACGCCCTTCGCCTCGGCCTGCCGGGCCGCCTCGCGGGCGAGTTCGACGCTGAGCCCGAGCAGTTCGGCCGCGCGCTCGCGGGAGACGCCGCGCCCCGCGAAGCCCTCGAAGGTCGCCTGGTAGCTGGAGGTGATCGCCACGTTCGCGCCCGCCTCGAAGTACGCCAGATGCGCCTCGGTGATCGCCTCGGGCCGTTCGGCGAGCAGCCGCGCCGACCACAGCTCGTCGCTCAGGTCGTGCCCGGCCGATTCGAGCTGGTTGGACATACCGCCGTCGAGAACGACGGTGCCGGCGGCGAGCGCCTCGGCGAGGGTGAGGGTGCGCGGGGCGGCGGGAGAGGGATCGCTGGTGGTGTCGCTGCTCATGTCACGACGCTAGTCGAAGGTGCGGCGGATGCCCGCACGTGTCCAGTGTGTGAACAGATTGCCCACCATGTGGGATGTGGGGTTACGATCACGGCCTCCCCACTCCCCGTACGCCGCAGTGCGTCGACCGGCGTCGCCGTGGCCGCCGGACGCGATGCGGCGCGTCCCCACGGAATCCGGAAGTGCCATGACTGCCCCCAGCACCACCGAGGCCGATGGAACACGCCCCGGTCCGGCCCCGGCCGCACCCCGCCGCACCTTCGGTCTCGCCGCCGCCACCGCCCTCGTCATGGGCAACATCATCGGCGGCGGCATCTTCGTGCTGCCCGCCACCGTCGCCCCGTACGGCACGGTCAGCCTGCTCGCCTTCGTCGTCCTGTCCATGGGCGCGGTGCTGCTGGCCCTGCTCTTCGGGAAACTCGCGCGCCGCAGCCCGGTGACCGGCGGCCTCTACGTCTATCCGCGGGACGCGTTCGGCGAGTTCGCGGGATTTCTGTCGGCCTGGTCGTACTGGACCATGACCTGGGTCAGCATCGCCGCGCTCGCGGTGGCGACCGTCGGATACGCCGATGTGCTGCTGCCGCTGGACGGCAACCGCGCCCTGGAGGCGGCCGTGGCGGCGGCCGCGCTGTGGCTGCCCGCCGCCGCGAACTTCGCGGGCACCCGCTGGGTCGGCGGGGTGCAGATCGTGTCGACGATCCTGAAGTTCGTGCCGCTGCTCCTGGTCGCCACCGTCGGGCTCTTCTTCATCGACACCGACAACTTCGGCCCGTTCAACGCCTCCGGCGACAGCGTGTCCGGCGCGCTCGCCGCCTCCGCCGCGCTGCTCCTCTACAGCTTCCTGGGCGTCGAGTCGGCCGCGATGAGCGCGGGCGAGGTCCGCGACCCGGAGCGCACGGTCGGCCGCGCCAGCGTGCTGGGCACGCTCGGCTCGGCACTCGTCTACCTCCTCGGCACGGTCGCGGTCTTCGGGCTCGTCCCGCACGGCCAACTCGCCCAGTCAGGCGCGCCGTTCGCCGACGCCGTCGACGCGATGACCGGCGGCCACTGGGGCGGCACACTCATCGCGATCGTCGCCGTCGCCTCGATGGTCGGCTGCCTCAACGGGTGGATCCTGATGAGCGCCCAGATGCCGTACGCCGCCGCCCGCGACGGGCTGTTCCCGGCGAGGTTCGCCCGCGTGGGCAAGGGCGGTGTCCCCGGTTTCGGCGTCCTTGCCTGCGCCTCCCTCGGCACGGTCCTGATCGGCCTCAACTACACGGCGGGACCCGACACCACGTTCCGCGTGCTCGTCCTCATCACCACCTTCACCGGGTGTGTGCCGTATCTCCTGTCGGCCGCGGCCCAGTTGTACTGGCTCGCCCAGGGCACCCGCGATCGCGTCCGCCCCGCGGGCCTGGCACGCGACCTGATCGTCGCCGCCCTCTCCTTCGCCTTCTCGTTCTGGCTGATCGCGGGCGCCGGGTATGCGGCCGTGTACCAGGGGGTGTTGTTCCTGTTCGCCGGGATCCCTGTGTATGTGTGGCTGCGGGGGCGGTCCGAGGGCGGCCGGTCGTCCGGGGTCACCAAGGGATGACGCCGTCGTCCTCGAAGAACGAACCGGTCGGGCCGCCGTCGGGCAGCGTGGCGAGCCGGATCGCCGTGGCCGCGCCCTGCTCAGGGGTGCGGGGTCCTTGGAAGCCGGTGAAGTCGGTCGCGACCAGACCCGGGCAGGCGGCGTTGATCAGGATGTCCGTGTCGGCGAGCTGCCGGGCGTACTGCACGGTGACGGCGTTGAGGAACGACTTCGACGGCGAGTAGGCCGCCATGACGGGGCCGATCTCGATGTCCGGGTCCGCCTGCCGGGTGAGGGAGGCGACGGAACTGGAGACGTTGACGATGCGCGGCGACGTCGAGCGCCGCAGCAGCGGCAGCATCGCGTTGGTCACCCGGATGACACCGATGACGTTGGTCTCCACGACCGTGCGGACCAGGTCGAGGTCGAGCGCGGTCGGGTCCTGTATCCACCCCGGCCCCATCTCCCCTGAGATACCGGCGTTGTTGACCAGGACGTCCAGGCGCCCGGCCTGCCGTTCGACCAGCTCCGCGGCATCGGTGACGCTCAGGTCGTCGGTCACGTCCAGCGGAACCCCGAACGCGTCCACCCCGGCGGCGCGCAGCTTCTCGACAGCGGTCTCGCGCCGGACCTCCTCGCGGGCTCCCACGCCCACGCGGTACCCGAGGGCGCCAAGACCGGCCGCGATCTCGTACCCGATTCCCTTGTTCGCGCCGGTGACCAGCGCGATCTTCGTTTCGCTCATGCCGTTGATGCTCGCTCGCGGACGGGCAGCGCAGCCAACACCGATCCGGCGTCCTGTCATACCCGGCAGGTATCACCGGGCTACGCTGTGGCCGTGGACACCCTGGAGACCCGCGAGTTGAGGTACTTCGTCGCCGTCGCCGAGGAACTGCACTTCGGCCGCGCCGCCGAGCGCCTCGGCATGGCCCAGCCACCACTCTCCCGGGCGATCCAGCAGTTGGAACGGCGCCTCGGCGTCTCCCTGTTGGAACGCAACCGACGCGGCGTCTCCCTGACCGACGCCGGGGAGGTACTGCTGCACGAGGGCCGCGCAGCCCTCGACGCGGCCACGGCCGCCGCTCGCCGCACCCGTCGCGCGGGTGGCGCCGACAGTCCGGGCGGCCCCCGCAACCGCCTGGTGCTGGCGGTGAAGGCCGCCGCGGCTCACGAACTACTGCAGAAGCTCCTCGACGCCTACGCGGCCGAGCCCGACGCCGCCGAGATCGAGGTGCTGCCGTGCGGCTTCTGCGAGCAGGAAGAGCTGTTGCGCGACGGCCGCGCCGATGTGGCACTCATGCACGCGCCGTTCAACTCCCTCGCCGGGTTCGACAGCGAGGAACTGCTGACCGAGGGACAGATCGCCATCCTGCCCGCCGACCACCCCCTCGCCGCGCACAAGTCACTGACCCTGGCCGACGTCAGCGACATCCCCGGCCTTCCGGCCGCCCGCTGGCCCCGCCACGGCACGTACCCGCCCGGCCCTGGCCCCGAGATCCGCGACCAGACGCAGCTGGCCCAGCTGATCGCCCTCGGACGCACCGTGGCCGTCTTCCCCGACTCCGCCCGCGCCTGGCTGTGGTCCGAGCACGCCGCCGTCCCCCTGACCGACGCACCCCCGGTCGTCACCCACATCGCCTGGCCCGCCCACAGCCGCTCCCTGGCCCTCGCGGGCCTGATCCGCACGGCCACGCGGCTATGACCTGCACGTCCTGAAACCGTGCCGCTGTCGCACAGGCCCTGTCCGATTCGTTCAAGACCGCCGTCCACCGCCCTCCCTACGGTGGCCCCATGACTCCACGATTCGACCTCGTCGGCCTCGTCGTCTCCGACATGGCCGCCTCCCTGACCTTCTACCGCCGCCTGGGACTCGAGTTCCCCGAGGGCTCCGAGAAGCAGCCGCACGTCGAGGCGGACCTGCCCGGCGGCCTGCGCTTCGCCCTCGACACGGAGGACACGATCCGCTCCTTCCACCTCGGCTGGCAGCCGCCGACGGGAGAGGGAAGGGTCGGCCTGGCCTTCGCCTGCGACAGCCCCGCGGACGTCGACGCCACCTACGAGGAACTGGTGGCGGCCGGCCACCCGTCCGAACTCAAGCCCTGGAACGCAGACTGGGGCATGCGCTACGCAGTCGTACGCGACCCGGACGGCAACGGCGTGGACCTGTTCGCACCCCTGAGCAGCGCCCCGTAAGGGGCGCGGGGAACTGCGCGACCAGCCCCCACCGAACCCGCACGCGCCCACTCACGGACCCGGCCCCAACCTCAACGCCGCAGCAACTCCCCCAACGGCGCCCCCGCCAACTCCCGTACGTCACGCGCCAGGTGAGCCTGATCGGCGAACCCGGCCCGCACGGCGGTGTCCGCCAGAGGCACCCCGTCCCGCGCCAGCCCCAGTGCCCGCTGCAGGCGCAGAATCCTGGCCAGCGTCTTCGGCCCATAGCCGAAGACGCCCCGCGCCCGCCGGTGCAACTGCCGTTCGCTCCACCCCACCGCGTCCGCGACCGAGGCGACGGAACGTCCCGCGGACAGCCCCGCGACAGCGCCCCGCACCCACGGATCGGGCGGATCGACATCGCCTGCCCGCGCCACGGCCAAGGCCTCCAGCGCGGCGGCGGGATCGGCCGCCGCGTCCACCCGCTCGGTCAGCCGCCGGACGGCCCCCGCGCTCCACAGATCGGCGAGGTCGACGCGCCGGTCGCGCAGTTCGTGCGCCGGGACGCCGAGATAGGCGGGCGCCGTCCCGGGGAAGAACCGGACGCCCGCGAACCGAGTGCCGCCGGACGCGCCGCTCACGTACGCGCGGGTGTCGGGCCCGGCGACGAAGAGCCGCCCCTCGGTCCACAGCAGGTCCATGCACCCGTCGGGCAGCACAGGCGCCGAGTCGCCCGGCACGGCGGTACGGGTCCACACGACCGCGCCCGGGAGCCGCGACGCCCACTCCCGGTACGGGTCGGGCGACACGGCCACGTACGACTCGTCCACGTACGGCTCCGCCACAGGCAAAAGGCTACGCCGCCCTCGTCCGGTGTTCCTGGGGGCTGACCCCGTAGACCCGCTTGAAGGCGCTGGACAGTGCGAACGCACTGCCGTAGCCGACCTGGCGGGCGATCGCCTCCAGGGTGTCCTCGGTGCCGCGCAGCCGGTCGGCGGCGAGGGCGAGGCGCCAGCCGGTCAGGTACGTCATCGGGGGTTCGCCCACGAGTTCGCTGAAGCGGCGGGCGAGCGCGGCCCGTGAGACGCCTGCCTTCGCGGCGAGGGAGGCGACCGTCCAGGGGTGCGCCGGATCGTCCTGGAGGAGCCGCAGGACCCGGCCCACGACAGGGTCGGCCAGGGCCTGGTACCAGGCGGGCGCCTCGGCCTCGGGCCGGGAGAACCAGGCCCGCAGCGCGGCGATGACCAGCAGGTCGAGCAACCGGTCGAGGACGACCTCCTGGCCGGGCTCGTCCCGCACGATCTCTTCCATGATCAGCGGGGTGAGCGGGCACTCCCACACGTCGGAGGGCAGGGTCAGCAGCGCCGGCAGCGCGTCCAGCAGCCGCCCGCTGACCTCGCCGTGCATCGGATACGTCCCGATCAGCATCACCATCGAGCCGTCGATCCGCGCGCCCCAGGTGCGGACGCCCAGATCCATCCGGCCCTTCAGCGAACGGCCGTCCGGATACGTGCACACCTGGTTCGGCAGGATCACCGCCTGGGGCACGGTCGCCGGGTCGTCGGCGCAGGTGTACGGGTCCGGTCCACGCGCGATGGCGAGGTCACCGGCCCGCAACCGCACCCGCTCCCCCTCCTCGGGCATGATCCAGGCATGCCCGCGCACCAGGAGCATGACGGTGAGCGGGGCACGGTCCTCGATGCGCAGGGACCAGGGCGGCTCGAAACACGCTCGGATCATGAAGGCACCACGCGCGCGTGGACCTTCCAGAAGGCCTGCGAGTGCGTCCATGACCTCAGAGTAGACGCGCCCTTATGGGAACGAGAGCTTCAGCGATGTTCCCTTTCGGCGCCAGGCCGTTGACTGGGCTCATGACGGAAAACACGCGGAACGAGACGGTGTTGGTGACGGGGGCCTCGGGCAAGACGGGGCGTCAGGTGGCGGAGTCCGCGAAGGCCGCCGGGTTCGATGTTCGGGCCGCTTCGCGCAGCAGCGAGGTGCGCTTCGACTGGTACGACTCCTCGACGTGGGCCGAGGCGCTGCGCGGCGCGGACGCGGCGTATCTGGCGTACACGCCGGACATCGGCGCGCCGGGTGCCGCGGAGAACATCGCGGCCCTCGCGCGGCTGGCCCAGGAACTCGGCGTGCGCCGTCTGGTGATGCTGTCGGCGCGCGGCGAGCGGCAGGCGGAGCCGGCCGAGCGGGCGCTGCGGGAGTCGGGTGCCGAGTGGACGGTCGTGCAGGCCGACTGGTTCTTCCAGAACTTCAGCGAGGGTCTGCTGCTGGAGGGTGTGCATAGTGGTGAGTTCGTGTTCCCCGCCGGTGAGGTGAAGGTGCCGTTCATCGACACACGGGACCTCGCGGACGTCGTCGTGAAGGCGCTGACGGACTCCTCGTACGCGGGCCGGACCCTGGAGATCACGGGGTCGCGGCTGCTCACCTTCCGGGAGGCCATGGCGGAGATCACCGCCGCGGCGGGCCGGGAGATCCGTTACGTGCCGGTGTCGACGAAGGAGTACGGGGCGATCCTGGCCGGGTTCGGGCTGCCGCCCGAGGAGGTCACGTTCATGGAGGAGGTCTTCGACGGGCTGCTCGACGGCGGCAACGCCCGGTCCACCGAGACCGTCCGGCAGGTTCTGGGGCGCGCGCCGCGCGACTTCACGGACTTCGCGCGGGAGCTCGCGGCGACCGGCGTGTGGAAGGCCTGACGGACACCGGCGTACCCCCGAAAGTTTCCGGAGCGCGCCCTGGCGCCCCCGTCGCGCTCACTGCGGCGGAGGCGTCTCGTCGCCGTTCTTGGGTGTGGTCTTCGCATGGGTCCGCAGCCGGGAGGTCACGTCCTCCGGGGGCAGGAAGCGGGACCAGCGCTCCGGGAACTCGGAGGGCATGTCGGGGTCGTCCGGGTCGTCGGTGAGGTGGGCCCTCGCCGCGGCCGCGCGGGCGACGAGGTCGGCGGCCTGCGCAGCGCGCAGCCGCTCGTTGACGGCTCGCGCGGCGGCGGTGGCCGCGGCCGGCCAGACCCGGTCGATGGCCGCGTTGACGGCGGCGCCGACAAGGACCGCGAAGGCGGAGACACCGATCCACAGCAGCACGGCGACGGGGGCGGCCAGGGAGCCGTAGATGCTGGGGCCCTCGACCGTGTTGGTCAGATAGATGCGCAGCAGGAAGCTGCCCAGCACCCACATGGCGAGGGCCACCAGGGCGCCCGGCACGTCCTCGACCCAGGGCGAACGCACCGGTACCGACACGTGGTACAGCGTCGTCAGGAAGGCGATGGACAGCACGATGACGACGGGCCAGTACAAACCCTGTACGACGTTCTCCGACCAGGGGACGACGTCCACCACGGCGTCCGGGCCCGCGACGACCAGCGGCAGCACGATGGAGCCGATGAGCAGCGCCGCGAGGAACAGCGCGAAGGCCACGAGCCGGGTCTTGACGATGCCGCGTACGCCGTCGAGGCCGTACATCACGGTGATGGTGTCGATGAAGACGTTCACGGCGCGCGAGCCCGACCACAGTGCGAACAGGAAGCCGAGGGAGATGACGTCGGGGCGGCCGCCCTCCATGACGTCGTGGAGGACGGGCTCGGCGATCTGTGTGACGCCCTTGTCGGTGAGGATCGTGCGGGACGCCTCCAGGAGGTTGGTCTCGACGCTGGCGATGGTGTCGGCGCCGGTCCAGTCGTCCACGTAGACCAGCAGGCCGAGCATGCTGAGCAGCAGCGGCGGCACGGACAGCAGCGTGAAGAACGCCGCCTCCGCCGCGAGTCCGAGGATCCGGTACTCGATGCACGAGTTGACGGTGTCCTTGATCAGCAGCCAGGCGGTCCTGCGCTTGGAGACGTTCCGATAGAGGGCACGGGCCCGATGGAGACGGCCGGGCGCACTCTGAGGGGGTTCACTTGCTGGCTGCACGCCCTAAAGGTATCCGCCGTGCGAGGTTGCACTCATCCCGCGGTACCACGACCGGGTCCGAGGTGCTCGGCGGCGCGCTTCCGCCCCTCCCGGTTCCGTCATACGAAAGAAAAGCGGCAGCAACCCGACAGAAATCGTAAAGGAAAATCGAACCGGCTTTCTGTCATGACCGCGTTGGCCGAATTACTCACCCTCCAGAAGCGGAACGCGCGACAGCACATACGCCATCCATGAAGTGAGTTCCCCGGTCGCACGTACGGAGGGGACGATTCAGGGGTGAAATCGATGAAGGTTCGAACGGCGAGAAAGCGCCATAGGACGAAACGCCCTTGACCCGTTCATGAGCACACAGAAACAATTCGGATTGCATTCCGCTGGGCACGTGGGGACGGCTCAGTGCACCACGACACGGGGGACTCAGAAAGGCCTGGACCAGGGCCCGACACAGCCGCGTTACCCGTGATCCGCGTGGGAACCACGCGGATCATGCCGTGCTGCTCTGCACCTTTTCACGCGGCCACTCCAGACACTCCGGCAAACTCGGCGAACAATATCCTCTCGTCTGCCATCTCATTTCCATTGAGCACAATTCTTCCTTCCGGCCCGAGCCTTTCTTCCGGAACAACTCCTTCTTCCGGCACACCGGAATCACATCGGAATCACCCTGGTTCACCCACGCCTCAGGCATAGCCAATTCGGCTGCCCGATGAAACTGCGGGCGTGATTCCTTCGTATTCCCATCCGGAGTACCAATCACTCCGAACGGTCCACAAGTAGCAGTAATCATCAGCAAGGAGATCAAGTGGTGGTAAATCCAGGTGAGGTCACGACCGCCGTTCCGGCCGGCTCCCTGACCACCCACGCCCCGGCGAACGGCACCGAACACGTCCTCGCGGAGGTGCTCGCCGGTGTCGTACGCGTCGAGCGGGTCCCCGTCGACAGCCACTTCTTCGACGACCTCGGTGCCAACTCCCTGGTGATGGCCCACTTCTGCGCCCGGGTCAGGAAGCACCCCGACCTGCCGGCCGTGTCGATGCGGGACGTATACGGCCACCCGACGATCCGGGGGCTCGCGGCGGCGCTCGCCGAGGTCCCGGACGAGCCGCCGGCGCCCGCACCCGAACCGGCCGAGCCTCCCCCACCGGGCAGCACCGCACGGTACGTCCTGTGCGGAGCACTCCAGTTCCTGGTCTTCGCGGCGTACTGCCTGCTCTCCGGGCTCGTCACCGCTCAGGGGTACGACTGGGTCTCGGCCGGCGAGGGCGTGGTGGACGTCTATCTGCGGTCGGCCCTCTTCGGCGGTGCCGTCTTCGTCGGGGTGTGCGCGCTGCCGGTGGTGGCCAAGTGGGTGCTGGTCGGCCGCTGGAAGGAGACCGAGTTCCCCGTCTGGAGCCTGGCCTATCTGCGCTTCTGGACCGTCAAGGCACTGCTGCACGCCAACCCGATGGTCCTGTTCGCCGGCAACCCGCTCTTCGTGCTCTATCTGCGGGCGCTCGGGGCGAAGATCGGCAAGGGCGTCACGATCCTCTCCCACTCGGTCCCGGTCTGCACCGACCTGTTCACCGTCGGCGCGGGCACCGTGATCCGCAAGGACTCCTACTTCCTCTGCTACCAGGCTCACGCCGGACGGATACGCACCGGCCCGGTCACCCTGGGCCGGGACGTCTTCGTCGGTGAGAAGACGGTCCTCGACATCGGCACCTCCATGGGTGACGGCTCCCAGCTGGGCCACTCGTCCGCGCTCTACGGCGGCGCGTCGGTGCCGGACGGGCAGCACTGGCACGGCTCCCCCGCCCAGCGCACGGACGTCGACTACGTACGGGTCGCGCCCGCGGACTGCGGCACCGCGCGGCGGGTGGGCTACGGCCTGGCCACCGTGCTGCAGACGCTGTTCCTCTATGTGCCGTTCCTCGTCGGGGGCACGTACATGCTGCTCACGGTGGCGCCCTCGCTGGAGGTGCTGCTCGACCGGGAGACGCAGCACATCACGTCGGGGCGGTTCTACGCCGAGGCTCTCGGTCTGTCGCTCGCGCTCTTCGTGGTCTTCATCCTGATCGGCTTCGCCACCGTGTCCGTACTGCCGCGGCTGCTGAACCAGATCCTCGAACCCGACCGGGTCTATCCGCTCTACGGCTTCCACTACTCGGTGCAGCGTGCCGTCGCTCGCCTGACCAACGTCAAGTTCTTCAAGTGGCTGTGCGGGGACAGCTCGTACATCGTCCACTACCTGCGGGCCCTCGGCTACGACCTCTCGCACGTCGAGCAGACCGGCTCCAACTTCGGTACGGAGGTGGGGCACGAGACGCCGTATCTGGCCACCGTCGGCAGCGGCACGATGGTCGCCGACGGACTGTCGATCATGAACGCCGAGTTCTCCGGCACGTCGTTCCGCGTCACGCGGACGTCGATCGGGGCGCACAACTTCCTCGGCAACCACATCGCCTACCCCGCCGGGGGCCGCACGGGCGAGAACTGCCTGCTCGCGACGAAGGTGATGGTCCCGCTCGACGGCGAGATCCGTGAGGGGGTCGGCCTGCTGGGCTCGCCGCCCTTCGAGATCCCGCGGACCGTGGAGCGCGACACCCGCTTCGACCACCTCCGTGAGGGCGACGAGCTGCACCGCCGCCTGGCCGCGAAGAACCGGCACAACCTGCGCACCATGGGCCTGTTCCTGTTCATCCGGTGGTTCGACTGGTTCGCGCTCACGGTCCTCGGCTTCGCCGCCTTCGACCTGTACGGGGAGCTCGGCGCCGCGGGCGGTCTGCTGATCGGCGCGTCCCTGATCGTCGGCCTCGCGTTCACCACCGGCTACTACGTGCTGGTGGAGCGGCTGATCTGCCGGTTCCGTCCGCTGGAGCCCCGGCTGCACTCCATCTACGACCCGCTCTTCTGGCGCCACGAGCGGCTGTGGAAGATCCCCGACAGGCACATCAGCGTCTACAACGGCACCCCGTTCAAGAACCTGGTCTGGCGGCTGCTCGGGGTCCGTGTCGGCCGCAGGGTCTTCGACGACGGGGCCTACATCACCGAGCGGACGCTCACCGCCATCGGGAGCGACAGCACGCTCGGCGCGCACAGCAAGGTGCAGTCGCACTCGCAGGAGGACGGCACCTTCAAGTCCGACCACATCGAGATCGGCGACGGCGTGACGCTCGGCGTCGGCGCGCTCGTCCACTACGGGGCGTCGATGGGCGACGGCGCCGTACTCGCCGCCGACTCCTTCCTGATGAAGGGCGAGGAAGTACCGGCGGGGGCCCACTGGGGCGGGAACCCGGCGGTCGCCCAGCGGCGCTCCTGACGGCTCCGCGGCACGGACAGGCTCCGCGGCACGGACAAGAAAGACAAACAGGGGGAAGCAAGACCATGGAAACTATCCCGAAGTGGACGCTCGACCCGGTGCCCGGCACCGCGGAGTACGAAGTCCCGCTGCCCGACGGGCTGTCGCGGGAACCCCGCGCCCTCCTGGCCGCACACGCACGGGTCCTCGCCGCACTGTCCGGCGAGCGCGAGGTGACGGTCGGATACGTGGCGGCGAAGGGCGAGCGGCCGAGGCCGTGCCCGCTGACCGTCGGCACCGGCTCCTGGCACGACCTGCTGGACCACATACACGAGGCCGAGGCGGACCTGGCCGCGCAGAGGGCGGGAGACGAACCGGCGGCCTTCGAGACCGTGCTCGATCCGCACGGCGGCCGGGGCCCCGAGGACACCGTGCTGCACGTGGCGTTCGAGGACCACACCCTGCGCCTGCGCTACCGCACCGACGTCCTCGACGCGGACGCAGCCGCCCGGATCGCCGGCTACCACCTCACCGCGCTCAGCCTGCTCGCCGCCGACCCGGACGCCGAGCCCGGCCGGCAGAGTCTGCTGTCCGACGGCGAACTCCGGCTGCAGCTCCATGGGTTGGCGGGGCCGCACCGCGAGCTGCCGGACCGCCGGGTCCACGAGCTGTTCGAGGAAAGGGTGTTGGCCCACCCCGAAGCCGTCGCGGCCGTGCAGGGCGACCAGGAGTGGACGTACCAGGAGCTCAACTCCCGGGCGAACCAGCTCGGTCGGGCCCTGCTGACCCGCGGGCTGCGCCGCGAGGACGTCGTCGCCGTGGTCATGGAGCGCGACCTGGACTGGATGGCCGCCGTCCTCGCCGTCCTCAAGGCGGGCGGCGTGTATCTGCCCATCGAGCCGCACTTCCCCGCCGAACGCATCGCGGCCACCCTGGCGCGCGCCGGCTGCGAACTCGTCCTGACGGAGGACGGCAGCACCACCACCCTGGACGTGGCCGACACCGGCGCCCGCATCCTGCACGTCGACACGGCCTACGCGGAGAACCACCCCGACAGCGACCTCGGCATCCCCGTCTCCGCGGACCAACTCGCCTACATCTACTTCACCTCCGGCTCCACCGGCGAGCCCAAGGGCGCGATGTGCGAGCACGCCGGCTTCCTCAACCACGTCCACGCCAAGCTCGACGACCTGGGCGTCGGCGAGGGCCAGGTGGTCGCCCAGACCGCACCCCAGTGCTTCGACATCTCGCTGTGGCAGCTGGTCTCCGCACTCCTGGTCGGCGGCCGGACCCTGCTGGTCGCGCAGGAGGTGATCCTGGACGTCCCGCGGTTCGTGGACACGATCACCGGAGGCCGGGTCAACGTCCTCCAGGTGGTCCCGTCCTATCTGGAGGCCGTGCTCGCCGAGTTGGAGCAGCGCCCGCGCGAACTGCCGGACCTGCACTGCGTGTCGGTCACCGGGGAGGCGGTGAAGAAGGAGCTCGTCGAGCGCTGGTTCGCGGCCGAGCCCGGCATCCGGCTGGCCAACGCGTACGGGCTGACCGAGACCTCGGACGACACCAACCACGAGGTCATGTCCCGGGTGCCTGACCAGGACAGGGTCCCGCTCGGGCGGCCGGTCGCCAACGTGCGCGTGTACGTAGTCGACGAGGACCTGTCTCCCGTACCTCTCGGCGCACCCGGCGAGATCGTCTTCTCCGGAGTCTGTGTCGGCCGCGGGTACGTCAACGACCCCGAGCGGACCAGGGCGGCGTTCACCATCGACCCGTACCGCCCGGGTGAGCGGCTCTACCGCAGCGGCGACCACGGCCGCTGGCTGCCCGACGGCAAGCTGGAGTTCCTGGGCCGCCGGGACAGCCAGGTGAAGATCCGCGGTTTCCGTATCGAGATCGGCGAGATCGAGAACGCGCTGCTGCGGGTGCCCGGGGTCCGGGACGGCGCCGTGGTGGTCGTGGGCGGCACGCGGCTTGTGGCTTTCTGCGCCGGGTCCGCCCGGTTCGACTCCGGGGCCGTGCGGGAGCGGCTGGCCGTGTCGCTGCCCGCGTACATGGTCCCCTCGGCCGTCCACTGGCGGGAGAGCCTGCCGCTGACCGCCAACGGCAAGACCGACCGGAAGACGCTGACCGGACTCGCCGGTGAGCTCGACTCCGCCGGGAACGGCTCGCCCGCGGGGGAGGGCACGCACGCGCCCGGCACCGCGAGCGAGCGCCGGGTGGCGGCGGCCTGGGCCCAGGTGCTCGGCATCCCCGGCGACCGGATCGGCCGCCGGGACCACTTCTTCGACCGCGGCGGCACCTCGCTCGCGGCGGTGAAGCTCGCGATCGCCCTGGACCGGGCGATCACCCTCAAGGACGTCACACGTCATCCGGTCCTCGCGGACCTGGCGGGGCTCCTGGACACCCCCACTGCCTCCTGACCACGGCCGACCACGCCGACGACACGAAAGAGACGGAACCGAAGGCACCGACGACACCCATGACCGGAACACCGCACACCCGCACGACCGAACACCGCAAGGCCGAAAGGAAGCACCTGATGTCGTCTTCATCTCCGACGTTGCTACCGGACGTCGACCTGCGCCCCGGCAGCCCTCCGATCCTGCGCGCCGACGCCGCGGGCGACACGGCGGGCTGGGCGGCCGAACACCGCGACGCGCTGCGGGCCTTCGTCGCCGAGCACGGCAGCCTGCTGGTCCGCGGCCTGGGGCTGCGCGACCCGGACACGACCGCGGCCGTCTTCCGCCGGCTGGCCACGACCCTGATGCCCGACCGGGAGTCCTTCGCGCCCCGGCGGACCTACGAGGACGGTGTGTACTCCTCGTCCAAGTGGCCGCCGAACCAGCAGATGTGCATGCACCACGAGCTGAGCTACGCGCTGGAGTTCCCCGGCCTGATGCTGTACGCCTGCCTCGACGCACCCGACCAGGGCGGGGCCACCGCGGTCGCCGACGCGCCTGCCGTGCTCGACGCGCTGCCCGCCTCCCTCACCGCACGGTTCGAGCGGGAGGGCTGGCTGCTCACCAGGACGTACAACGACGAGATCGGGGCGAGCCTCGCCGAGGCCTTCGGCACCGAGGACCGCGTGGCCGTCGAGCACTACTGCCGGGCGCAGGCCATCGAGTTCGACTGGCAGAGCGACGGCTCCCTGCGCACCCGGCAGCGCCGCAGCGCCGTGGTCCGCCATCCGGTCACCGGGCGGCGCTGCTGGTTCAACCAGATCGCGTTCCTCAACGAGTGGACCATGGACCCCGAGGTGCGCGAGTACCTGGTGGACGTCTACGGCTCCGACGGGCTCCCCTTCAACACCCGCTACGGCAACGGCGATCCGATCGACGAGGACGTCGTACTGATCATCAACGAGGTGTACGGGGCCCACACCGCACGCGAGCCGTGGCACTCCGGTGACCTGCTGCTCGTCGACAACATCCGCACCGCGCACAGCAGGGAGCCCTTCGAGGGGCCCCGTGAGGTGCTCGCCGCCCTGGGCGACCCGGTCCGGCTGACCGACTGCGCACCGACCATCGAAGTGAGGGCCGCATGACCACCACGGACGAGAACGGCACGACCACCACGGAACCGGGGACGCCGACGGCTCCCCCCTTCACCGTCATCTCCGGCACCCAGGTCCACGAGGCCCTGCACGGGCGGGAGTCCGAGATCGTCGACCTGGTCGAGTCGGTGTACCGCCTGCACGGCGCGGGCGACTCGGTGAACCCTCCGTCGTACTTCCTGCGTTTCCCGGACCGTCCGTCGTCCCGGATCATCGCGCTGCCCGCCTCGATCGGCGGGCCGGTGGGGGTGGACGGCCTGAAATGGGTCTCCAGCTTCCCCGGGAACACGGCGAGCGGTCTGCCGCGCGCCTCGGCCGTGCTGATCCTCAACGACCACGACACGGGCTATCCGTTCGCGTGCCTGGAGAGCTCGATCATCAGCGCCACCCGGACGGCGGCCTCGGCGGCGCTCGCGGCCGACCGGCTCAGCCGCGACCGCGACCGGCCCACCCGGGTCGGGTTCGTCGGGACGGGTCTGATCGCCCGCTACATCCACACCCATCTGGCCGCCACCGGCTGGTCGTTCGAGGAGACCGGGGTGTACGACCTGTCCGCGGACAGCGCGGCCGGCTTCAGCGGCTATCTGGAACGGTCGGGCGCCAAGGGCCGGATCACCGTGCACGACAGTGCCGAGTCGCTGATCCGCTCCAGCGACCTGCTGGTCTTCGCCACCGTCGCGGCCGAGCCGCACATCCACGACCCGGCGTGGTTCTCGCACGCCCCGCTCGTGCTGCATGTGTCGCTGCGCGACCTGGCGCCGGAGATCCTGCTCGACTCGGCCAACTTCGTGGACGACGTCGAGCACTGCCTCAAGGCGGACACGTCACCGCATCTGGCCGAACAGCTCACCGGTGGCCGCGACTTCCTCGACGGCACGCTGGACGACGTGCTCTGCGGGCGGGTGACCGTACCTGCGGACCGGACGGTGGTGTTCTCGCCCTTCGGCCTCGGGGTCCTCGACCTCGCGGTCGGCAAGTTCGTCCACGACGAGGTGGCCCGAAGGGGCGAGCCGCACGTCGTCGACGGCTTCTTCCACGAACTGCGCCGGTACGGCTGACCGGCGGGCACCGCGCCACGCGGGGAGCGCAGCGCCGTGCCGCATGAAAGAGGGGGGACATCATGCCCGTCATATCCGAGCCCACACAGTTCAACGAGGACGACCTCTACGTCGACCTGCGGGCGGCACTGGGGCTGCCGCTCTTCCTGAAGTGCGAGGGGTTCAACTTCGCGGGGTCGGTCAAACTGAAGGCCGCGACCGAGATGGTCAACGCGGCCGAGCGCGAGGGCGTCCTGCGACCGGGGTCCGTCATGGTCGAGTCGTCGTCCGGGAACCTCGGCGTGGCGCTGAGCATGATCGCGGCGAGCCGGGGTTACGGGTTCCTGTGCGTGACCGACTCGCGCTGCAATCCGGCGACCCGGCGGATGATGGAGGCGCTGGGGAGCGTCGTCCATGTGATCGACGAACCCGATCTGCACGGCGGCTTCCTGGGCGCGCGGATCGCGTACGTGAGCGCGGTGTGCGCCTCGGACGACCGGTACGTCTGGCTCAACCAGTACGCCAACGAGGGCAACTGGCGCGCGCACTACCGCACCACGGCACCGGCCATCGCCCGTCGTTTCCCGCACCTGGACGTGCTGTTCGTCGGGGCCGGCACCACCGGCACCCTGATGGGCTGCGCGCGCTGGTTCTGGCAGCAGCGGCGCCGGGTGCGGATCGTGGCCGTGGACACCGTCGGCTCGGTGACCTTCGGGGGGCCGCCCGCTCCCCGGATGATCCCCGGCCTGGGCATGGCCGTCCGTCCGCCGCTGCTCGACGAGTCCTACGTGGACGACGTCGTGCACGTCCCGGAGCCGGACACGCTGCGTGCCTGCCGCCGGCTGGCCGCCCGGGGCTTTCTGTTCGGCGGCTCCACCGGCACGGTGGTCAGCGGCGCGACCGACTGGCTGGCCCGCTACGGGCGGCGCAACCTCACGGCGGTGGCGATCGCCCCGGACCTCGGCGAGCGCTACCTCGACACGGTCCACAGCCCGGGCTGGGGGGTGAACGTGCACGGCGAGGACACGCTCGGCGGCTCCGGCGAACTGGCCGCCCTGTCGCACCCCGCCTGACCGGTACGGCGGGGCGAAAGGGGCGCGGCCCGGTGCGGCGGGAGTTTGGTGACGACCGCCGTACCGAGGGGTAGGTTCCCAGACATGGCAGCCAGCACCCACACCGTGACCAACCAGGCTCCGCCACTGGTCTCGTACGACGTCTTCAACGCCGACCATGCCCTCGTCGAGGCGGTCGAGCGGCACCTCGACCCACAGCTGCTCGACGAGGCGTACGGCGATCTGTCGGCCCTCGGGCGGACCTCCGGATCGGCGCAGGTCCAGGCGTGGGGGACGCTGGCGAACGAGAACCCGCCGAAGCTGCGCACCCACGACCGCTACGGCAACCGGATCGACGAGGTCGAGTTCCATCCGTCCTGGCACCGGCTGCTCGGCAAGGGTGTCTCGGCGGGCCTGACCGCTGCGTGGTCACGGCCCGGCGGGCATGTGCGGCGCGCGGCCGCCTTCGTGGTCTGGGCGCAGGTCGAGGCGGGGAACGGCTGCCCGCTGTCGATGACGCACGCGGCCGTGCCCGCGCTGCGCACCGACCCGGCACTCGCCGCCGAGTGGGAACCCCGCCTCACGTCCATGGTCTACGACCAGGATCTGCGGCCCGCCGGGCAGAAGGCCGGCGTGCTCTTCGGGATGGGCATGACGGAGAAGCAGGGCGGCAGCGACGTACGCGCGAACACGACGACCGCGCGAGCGCTGGCCGAGGACGGGACGTACGAGCTGACGGGCCACAAGTGGTTCTGCTCGGCGCCGATGTCGGACGGCTTCCTGGTGCTGGCGCAGGCTCCCGGCGGGCTGACGTGCTTCCTGGTGCCGCGGGTCCTCGCGGACGGCACACGGAACGTGTTCCGCATCCAGCGGCTCAAGGACAAGCTGGGCAACTGGTCGAACGCGTCGGCCGAGGTCGAGTTCGACGGCACGTGGGCGCGCCGGGTCGGCGACGAGGGCCGCGGGGTGCGCACCATCATCGGAATGGTCGCGGCGACCCGGCTGGACTGTGTGCTCGGCTCGGCGGGGCTGATGCGGCAGGCCGTCTCCCAGGCGGTCCACCACTCGACGTACCGCGAGGCGTTCGGCGGCAGGCTGATCGACAAGCCGCTGATGCGGAACGTCCTCGCGGACCTGGCCCTGGAGTCGGAGGCCGCGACGACGCTCGGGCTGCGCCTGGCCGCCGCGTACGACGACGGGGGCGAGCAGGAGCGGGCGTTCCTGCGGATCGCGGTACCGGCCGCGAAGTACTGGGTGACGAAGCGGTGCACGCCGGTCGCGGTGGAGGCCCTGGAGTGCCTCGGCGGCAATGGTTACGTGGAGGAGTCGGGCATGCCCCGGCTGCTGCGCGAGTCGCCGCTCAACTCCGTCTGGGAGGGCGCGGGCAACATCCAGGCGCTGGATGTCCTGCGCGCCCTGCAGCGCGAACCGGCGGCGCTCAACGCCTACTTGCAGGAGGTCGGCAAGGCCCGCGGCGCCGACCACCGGCTGGACGGCGCGATCAAGAACCTGCTGACCGAACTCGCCGACCTGGACGGCATCGAGGGACGCGCCCGGCGCCTCGTCGAGCGGATCGCGGTGGTGCTCCAGGGCTCGCTGCTGGTCCGGTTCGCGCCACCGGAGGTCGCCGACGCGTTCTGCGCCTCACGCCTCGGCGGGGACTGGGGAGCGTCGTTCGGGACCCTGCCGCACACCCTGGACCTCGGTTCGGTGGTGGAGCGCGCGCGGCCCGTTTCCTGAGCCGCCGTCAACTCGCGTACGGGGCACGGGGGTGGTGCTGCGCCGACACGGCACCACCCCCGTTCCATGGCCCCGTTGAGCGGAGCACGCACGCCGCGCGAGGCGGCGTTGCGCCAATTTTTGGACACGCGGGGGAAGTTCACCAGGGTTGCAGGGGGTTGCAACCTCTCCGCACCCTGCGTGAAATCTCCGCTTCGCGTCCGGAGTGTCGCCCTCCGCGACGGACAGACGGCACTATGAGACATGCAGTCAGTACGGGTTGCGGGTCCCATGGCCGGGCGGCCGGGGCCGGTTGCCCGCTCAGGCTCTCCGGGAGGACCCAGTGGTGTACTCGCCGATGGACGTGACGCGGCTCGCCGCGGTGGACGCAGCGCAGGCGGCACGGGTGCTCGACGAGGTGCGCAACGCGACTCTGGCCGGAGAGCGCGCCCGGCTCGGTCCGCGGCCGGTCATCGGGGAGTCCTGGGGGCGGATGCTGCGCTCCGGCGTCGACCCCGACCACGACTTCCGGGCCGGAGTGCTCGGTCCCGACGAGATCGAGCGGCGCCGGCGCGACTCCCCGCTGCGGCACGTCCTTCCGGTACTGCGGCAGGGACTGCTGTCGGTCGGGGACATCACCCAGCACATCATGGTCGTGGCGGACGCGCAGAGCCGGGTGTTGTGGCGCGAGGGCAGCCGGTCCGTGCTGCGCAAGGCCGACGGGTTCGGCTTCGAGATCGGCGCGGACTGGCGCGAGGAGGTCGTCGGCACGAACGGTGTCGGCACGCCCGCCGTCGCCCGCCGCCCCGTCCAGGTCTTCGCCGCCGAGCACTTCGTACGCACGCACTCCGCCTGGACCTGCACGGGCGCGCCCATCACCGACCCGTGCGACGGCCGAATGATCGGGGTCGTGGACATCAGCGGCCCCTGGGAGACCATGCACCCGGCGACGCTCGCCTGGGTCGACTCGGTGGCCAAACTCGCCGAGGCGCAACTGCGGGAGCGGCACCTGACCGCCCTCGACCGGCTGCGCGCGGTGGCCGCGCCGGTCCTCGCCCGGGTCACCGGCCGCGCGCTCGCCGTCGACAAGGACGGCTGGACCGCCGCGATCACCGGCATGCCGTACGTGGACAGGCTCGCGCTGCCCAGCACGATCGGCGCCGACCGGATCTGGCTGCCCACGCTCGGCCGGTGCTCGGTGGAACCGCTGCCCGGCGGCTGGCTGGTGCGTGTCTCGGACGAGGAGCCCGCGCCCCGCGGTGCCACCCGCATCGCCCTCGACCTGTCGCAGCCGCGCCGCTGGTCGGTGACCGTGACGGGCGTCACCGGCACCTGGACCCACGAACTGAGCCCGCGGCACGCCGAGTTGCTCTACCTCCTGGCCCTGCACCGCACCGGCCTCAGCGCCGCCGCACTGGCCGACGACCTGTTCGGCGATCCCACCCGCACGGTGACCGTACGCGCCGAGATGTCTCGCGTACGCCGATATCTGGGCGCGGCCCTGGACCACCGGCCGTATCGTTTCTGCGAAGCAGCAGAGGTCCAGACAGCCTTGCCGGACGACCCCCTGCACCTCCTCCCCCACTCAACGGCACCGGGAGTACTGAGGACAAGGCAAACCGCCCCTTCGTAGGGGGCGATAGCCCTTGCCTTTTCTTAGGGGGCGGTAGCCCTTGCCTTTGAGGGGCGCGAGGAACTGCGCGACAAGCCCCCACCAACCCGCACCCAACACACAACGCCCCCGCCCAACCCGCAGAGCGAATGCTCCCGACCTATTCCGGGGTATTCGACCGGACTCGCCACACCCTGACGTACCATCCTTCCCACGGCCCCCCACATCTGTCCCCTCCAGCACTCAACCGCCGGATCGCAGGAGGCAGTTGGCCGACGACGGGAGGACCTATGACATCTCGAGGCAGACATCGCCGCCGGAAGAAGGGGCGTGTCCTGCGGGCCACGCTGTCCGGGACCGCCCTCGCCCTCACCGCCGCCGCCACCATCATCAGCACCTCGCAGGCCGCGGGGAGCGACAACCCGGGCCCGCTGACGTCGATCACCTCGTCCTCCGAGGTCAACAAGCTCCAGCTGCACGAGAACCTGGTCAGCGGCACGACTCTCGACACGCTCCAGAGCGGAATGGGCGGGAACGTCGGGGTCGGCGGCGTCCTCAACAGCGCCAACCACCCGATGCGGAACAAGGCCGACTGCGACGCCACCGAGTCGGCCGCCCTGCCCGTCGAACCGACCGCCACCCGCGCCTACTGCTGGGACAGCGGGGACGCGACGACACAGAAGTGGCTGCCGCAGTCCGTCACCACCTCCGGGGACGCCGACAACGACGGCAAGTGGGGCAACGACCGGGTCATCCTCGCGGGCTGGACGCACAACGACCACAAGGCGGGCGAGCCGGCCGACGACAAGGGCCTCGCCCGGATCGCGTTCATCGACGCGAACGACCCGAACGACCTCAAGTACCGCTGGGTCCTGCTGGTCGCCCCGCTCTCCGGCGGCCAGGACTTCGGAGCGGTCCGCTCCCACGTCGGCGGCATGGTCTGGTATCAGGACAAGCTGATCGTCACCGCGAAGAACGGCGCCGACCACAACAACGCGCTGTTCGTCTTCGACATGAACCGCATCCTGCAGGCCGACGTCAACAGCACCGAGATCGGCAAGGTGAGTGGCGGCTGGTCGGCACGCGGCTACCAGTACGTGATGCCGGCCATCGGCTCGTACAACCTCACCGGCGGCGCCTGTTCCGCGAGCAACAACAACGCGGTCCCCTGCTTCGGCTCGATCTCCCTGGACCGTACGTCGACACCGGACAGCCTGGTCGCGAACGAGTGGTTCAGCTCGGGCGGCAGCGAGCCTGCCCGCGTCTGGCGCTACTACTACAGCACCGCGAGCGACCGCACGGGCCTGCTCGGCAGCAACGCCAGTGACAACGTGAACGCCGACGAGGCGTACGAGACCAAGGCCGTCGGGCTGCAGGGCGTCCTCTCCCACAAACCGAGCGGCGCGAGCAAGGCCGACTGGTACACGGGGTACGCGCCGGGCACCCGCGACCGGCACGGCACGCTCTGGCGGCAGAACGAGAGCACCGCCAAGGCCGCGAAGTGCGGGGGCGGCGGGTCGTACGCCTGCTGGGGGCAGCACACCGAGTCCCTGTCGTACTGGCAGGAGACCGGCGAGCTGTGGACCCTCACCGAGTGGGCGGCGAACAAGGACAACGAATGGGAACTGCCCGCCATCCCTGAGCGCGTCCTGTACGCGGTCCCGCTGTCGGAGGTCGACGGCTCGGTGGAGTGATCCGAACGTCAACGTGAGCACCCGTGGAGGCGGGCCCCGCTTTGGAGCGGGGCCCGCCTTCGTGGTTCTCTGGCCCGCATGAGCATCGCTGTGACCACTTGGTCCCTGGAGCAGGTCTCCCCGGCCGACCAGCTGCCCGCCGCCGCCCCCGACGGCGACGTCCGGATCGTCCGCGCCGAGGTGCCCTCCCCCGAGTTCAGCCGCTACCTGTACGCGGCGGTCGGCGGCGACATCCGCTGGACGGACCGGCTCGGCTGGACGTACGCGCAGTGGCAGGAGGACCTGGACCGGCCGGGCGCGGAGACCTGGGTCGCGTACGACCGCGGGACTCCCGCCGGATACGTACAGCTGGACCCGCAGGACGACGGCGTCGTGGAGATCGTCTACTTCGGGCTGATCCCCGCCTTCCGGGGCCGGCGCATCGGCGGGCACCTCCTCTCCCACGGCGTGGCACGGGCCTGGGACCTGGCCGACCGCTGGCCGGGGCGGGCGCAGACCAAGCGCGTCTGGTTGCATACATGCAGCAAGGACGGCGAGCACGCGATGGACAACTACCTGCGCCGCGGCTTCAAGCTCTTCGACACCAAGGTCGAGGAGGAGCCGGACGTGACGGCACCCGGGCCCTGGCCAGGGGCGCACAGCAACTGACCTGGCACGACGTGGCCGGATCCGGGCCACACGACCGGCCGTGTGACCGACACCACCCTTGTCTTGCATAGCGAGACAAGGGTGTCCGCATCATGGACGAAGCTGGACTGTGTCCAGATCGCCGTGACACGCTTCCGTCATGTCTGGAACTGGAATTGCCTTGGTGAGTCGGCGGCACGTCGACCTCGGCCGCATGTCCAGCGCCATCTGTCCGGCCTGCTGACACAAGGCACCGGGGGCCTTTGACTCCGAGCCCAGCACTGCCGACATCCCCTTTGTCTCGCCTTGCGCAAAGACGCGCACGTATGCCCCTATGCGCGCATACACGCAGGTCGAAGCCGCATCCGCCTGTCCCGAAGGACGTAGAACCATGGCCGCCACCCCACAGAATCCCGCTGCCGCAACGCCCCGCCGCAAGGTGAGCCGTCACCGCGGCGAGGGTCAGTGGGCCGTGGGTCACTACACCCCGCTCAACGGCAACGAACAGTTCAAGAAGGACGACGACGGTCTCAACGTGCGGACACGCATTGAGACGATCTACTCCAAGCGGGGCTTCGACTCGATCGACCCCAACGACCTGCGCGGACGCATGCGCTGGTGGGGCCTCTACACCCAGCGCAAGCCCGGGATCGACGGTGGCAAGACCGCGATCCTGGAGCCGGAGGAGCTGGACGACAAGTACTTCATGCTGCGGGTGCGGATCGACGGCGGACGCCTCACCACCCAGCAGCTGCGGGTCATCGGCGAGATCTCGCAGGAGTTCGCGCGGGGCACCGCGGACCTCACCGACCGGCAGAACGTCCAGTACCACTGGATCCGCATCGAGGACGTCCCGGAGATCTGGGAGCGTCTGGAGGCCGTCGGGCTGTCCACGACCGAGGCCTGCGGTGACACGCCCCGTGTGATCCTCGGCTCGCCCGTCGCCGGGATCGCCGAGGACGAGATCATCGACGGCACCCCGGCCATCGAGGAGATCCACCGCCGGGTCATCGGCAACAAGGACTTCTCGAACCTGCCCCGCAAGTTCAAGACCGCGATCTCCGGCTCGCCGCTGCTCGACGTGGCGCACGAGATCAACGACGTCGCGTTCGTCGGCGTGAACCACCCGGAGCACGGCCCCGGCTTCGACCTCTGGGTCGGCGGCGGCCTCTCCACCAACCCGAAGATCGGCCAGCGCCTCGGCGCCTGGGTCCCGCTCGACGAGGTCGCGGACGTCCACATCGGCGTCCTCTCGATCTTCCGCGACTACGGCTACCGGCGCCTGCGTACGCGCGCCCGCCTGAAGTTCCTGGTCGCCGACTGGGGCGTCGAGAAGTTCCGCCAGATCCTCGAGGACGAGTACCTGCAGCGCAAGCTCGTCGACGGCCCCGCCCCCGACCAGCCGGTGGCCCGCTGGCGCGACCACGTCGGTGTGCACCGTCAGCAGGACGGCCGCTACTACGTGGGCTTCGCCCCGCGCGTGGGCCGCGTGGACGGCGCGACCCTCACCAAGATCGCCGAACTGGCCGAGGCGCACGGCTCCGGCCGGCTGCGCACCACCGTCGAGCAGAAGATGATCGTGCTCGACGTGGAGCAGGACCGGATCGACTCGCTGGTCGAGGGCCTGGAGTCGCTCGACCTGACCGCCAAGCCCTCGCCCTTCCGGCGCGGCACGATGGCCTGCACCGGCATCGAGTACTGCAAGCTCGCCATCGTCGAGACCAAGGCCCGCGGCGCCTCGCTGATCGACGAACTGGAGCGCCGCATCCCCGAGTTCGACGAGCCCATCACCATCAACATCAACGGCTGCCCGAACGCCTGCGCCCGTATCCAGGTCGCGGACATCGGTCTCAAGGGCCAGTTGATGCTGAACGACCAGGGCGAGCAGGTCGAGGGCTACCAGGTGCACCTCGGCGGCGCGCTCGGCCTGGAGGCCGGGTTCGGCCGCAAGGTCCGCGGCCTGAAGGTCACTTCGGACGACCTGCCCGACTACGTCGAGCGCGTGCTGAAGCGTTTCGAGGAGGAGCGCGAGGACGGCGAGCGCTTCGCCACCTGGGCCACGCGAGCTTCTGAGGAGGCGTTGTCGTGATTTGGGCGAGTGAGCCGAAGGGGCGCGCCTCCGTCGAAAGGGCGTGGGGGTCCCCCCGGACGGAGTCTGGGGGAGCGCGGAGGCCGCGAGGAACGAGTGGTCGAGCACGGTCGACCGTCGACGGAGACTTCAGCGCCCCGGAGGCGAACCGAGCCTTGAAAAAAGGGGAGTCGCTGTCATGAGTGAGCGCGCGGCGCCCTTCTACTGCCCCTACTGCGGCGACGAGGACCTGCGTCCCAGCGAGCAGGGGCACGGCGCGTGGGAATGCGCGGCATGCAATCGAGCCTTCCAACTGAAGTTCCTCGGGCTGTTGTCCCGAGGGGTTCAGCGCAACGACGGTGGAGGGGACGAGATATGACGACCGTTCAGACCGATACCGATACCGACAGCAAGAATCAGACCGACCTTGAACGCGGCCGGGACGCCGAGCTCAAGGCTCTCGCCGAGCAGGCCGGCCGCGACCTGGAGGACGCCTCCGCCCTGGAGATCCTCCAGTGGGCGGTGGACGCCTTCGGCAAGCAGTTCTGCGTGACCTCCTCGATGGAGGACGCGGTGGTCGCCCACCTCGCCTCCCGGGCGAGGCCCGGCGTGGACGTCGTCTTCCTCGACACCGGCTACCACTTCGAGGAGACCATCGGCACCCGGGACGCGGTCGAGGCCGTGATGGACGTCAACGTCATCACGCTCACCCCGCGCCAGACCGTGGCCGAGCAGGACGCCGAGTACGGGCCGAAGCTGCACGACCGCAACCCCGACCTGTGCTGCGCGCTGCGGAAGGTCAAGCCCCTCGAAGCAGGGCTCACCAAGTACAGCGCCTGGGCGACGGGCCTGCGCCGCGACGAGTCCCCGACCCGGGCGAACACCCCGGTCGTCGGCTGGGACGAGAAGCGCCGCAAGGTCAAGATCTCGCCGATCGCCCGCTGGACGCAGGACGACGTCGACGCGTACGTCACCGAGCACGGCGTACTCACCAACCCCCTGCTGATGGACGGCTACGCGTCCGTCGGCTGCGCCCCCTGCACCCGCCGGGTGCTGGAGGGCGAGGACGCGCGCGCCGGCCGCTGGGCGGGCCGTGCGAAGACCGAGTGCGGGCTGCACGGCTGACCATGACTGCGACGACCGCGACTTCGATGAACCAGGAGATTCAAGTGACCGGAGCCACCATCTGGCTCACGGGTCTGCCGAGCGCCGGCAAGACCACCATCGCGTACGAACTGGCCGGACGGCTGCGCGAGGAGGGCCACCGCGTCGAGGTGCTCGACGGCGACGAGATCCGTACGTTCCTGACGGCGGGCCTCGGCTTCAGCCGCGAGGACCGGCACACGAACGTACAGCGCATCGGCTTCCTCGCCGACCTGCTGGCCCGCAACGGCGTCAAGACGCTGGTGCCGGTCATCGCGCCGTACGCGGACAGCCGCGAGGCGGTGCGCAAGCGCCACCAGGCGAGCGGGGCCGCGTACATCGAGGTGCATGTCGCCACTCCGGTCGAGGTGTGCAGCGAGCGGGACGTGAAGGGGCTGTACGCCAAGCAGGCGGCGGGCGAGATCTCGGGTCTGACCGGGGTCGACGACCCGTACGAGGAGCCCGAGTCGCCCGATCTGCGCATCGAGTCGCACACCCAGTCCGTGCAGGAGTCCGCGGCGGCGCTCCACGCGCTGCTCGCCGAGAGGGGTCTCGCATGACGACGACCGTTGCCGACGTCTCCGAGGAGGGGACCGACAGCCCGTACGCCCTGAGCCACCTGGACGCTCTGGAGTCCGAGGCGGTGCACATCTTCCGCGAGGTGGCGGGTGAGTTCGAGCGGCCGGTGATCCTGTTCTCCGGCGGCAAGGACTCCATCGTCATGCTGCATCTGGCGCTGAAGGCGTTCGCGCCGGCCGCGGTGCCGTTCTCGCTGCTGCACGTGGACACCGGGCACAACTTCCCGGAGGTCCTGGAGTACCGCGACCGCACGGTGAAGAAGCACGGGCTGCGGCTGCACGTGGCCTCCGTGCAGGACTACATCGACCGCGGCGCCCTCAAGGAGCGCCCGGACGGGACGCGCAACCCGCTGCAGACGGTGCCGCTGACGGAGAAGATCCAGGCCGAGCGGTTCGACGCGGTGTTCGGCGGCGGGCGCCGGGACGAGGAGAAGGCCCGCGCCAAGGAGCGGGTGTTCTCGCTGCGGGACGAGTTCTCGCAGTGGGACCCGCGCCGCCAGCGCCCCGAGCTGTGGAACCTCTACAACGGACGGCACGCCGCCGGCGAGCACGTCCGCGTCTTCCCGCTGTCCAACTGGACCGAGCTGGACGTCTGGCAGTACATCGCCCGCGAGGGCATCGAACTGCCGGAGATCTACTTCGCGCACGAGCGCGAGGTGTTCCAGCGGGCCGGCATGTGGCTGACCGCCGGCGAGTGGGGCGGCCCGAAGGACGGCGAGACGGTCGAGACCCGTCTCGTCCGCTACCGGACCGTCGGCGACATGTCCTGCACGGGTGCCGTCGACTCGGACGCCACCACACTGGACGCCGTGATCACCGAGATCGCCGCCTCCCGGCTCACCGAGCGGGGCGCCACCCGCGCCGACGACAAGATGTCCGAGGCCGCGATGGAAGACCGCAAGCGCGAGGGGTACTTCTAACCATGACGAGCACCACCGAACCCACCGTGCCGCTGTCGGTCGAGCAGCTGTCCGCGACGACCCTGCTGCGCTTCGCCACCGCGGGATCCGTCGACGACGGCAAGTCCACCCTCGTCGGCCGCCTGCTGCACGACTCCAAGTCGGTCCTCACCGACCAGTTGGAGGCCGTGGAGCACGCCTCGCGCAACCGCGGTCAGGACACGCCCGACCTCGCGCTGCTCACCGACGGTCTTCGGGCCGAGCGGGAGCAGGGCATCACCATCGACGTGGCGTACCGCTACTTCGCCACGGCCCGGCGCCGGTTCATCCTCGCCGACACGCCCGGACACGTGCAGTACACCCGCAACATGGTGACGGGTGCCTCCACGGCCGAGCTGACGGTGGTCCTCGTGGACGCCCGCAACGGCGTCGTCGAGCAGACCCGCCGCCACGCGGCGATCGCCGCGCTGCTGCGCGTCCCGCACGTCGTGCTGGCGGTCAACAAGATGGACCTCGTCGAGTACAAGGAGTCCGTCTTCGCGGCGATCGCCGAGGAGTTCACGGCGTACGCCTCCGAGCTGGGCGTCCCCGAGATCACCGCGATCCCGATCTCCGCGCTCGCCGGTGACAACGTGGTGGACCCGTCCGCGAACATGGACTGGTACGGCGGCCCGACCTTCCTGGAGCACCTGGAGACGGTCCCGGTCAGCCACGACCTCACGACCTGCCACGCGCGTCTGCCCGTGCAGTACGTGATCCGTCCGCAGACCGCCGAGCACCCGGACTACCGGGGGTACGCGGGCCAGATCGCGGCCGGCGCCTTCCGTGTCGGCGAGTCGGTCACCGTACTGCCCTCCGGCCGTACGTCGCGGATCTCAGCGATCGACCTGCTCGGCGCACCGGTCGACGTGGCCTGGACGACGCAGTCGGTGACCGTCCTCCTGGAGGACGACGTCGACATCTCGCGCGGCGACCTGCTCGTGCCGACCAAGGACGCGCCCGCGACGACGCAGGACATCGAGGCGACCGTCTGCCACGTGGCCGACGCGCCGCTGACCATCGGCCACCGCGTGCTGCTCAAGCACGGCACCCGTACGGTCAAGGCGCTCGTCAAGGACATCCCGTCCCGGCTGACGCTCGACGACCTGTCGCTGCACCCGCACCCGGGCCACCTGGACGCCAACGACATCGGCCGCGTCAAGATCCGTACGGCCGAGCCACTGCCCGTCGACTCGTACGCCGACTCCCGGCGCACCGGTTCGTTCATCCTGATCGACCCGTCCGACGGCACCACGCTCACCGCGGGCATGGTCGGCGAGTCCTTCGCCTCCCCGGAGCCGGTCAAGGCCGAGGCGGACGACGACGGTTGGGACTTCTGACATGACTTCCCACGACTTCCAATCCACCGACTTCTACTCCACGTTCGCGAAGGAGGGCGGCCGCGTCGGCAGCGGCGCGCTTGGTAGCGGGCAGGGCGGGGTGGCGCGATGTGCGGAGAGGTGACGGCCCCGGTGGGGCCTGAGCACGCGCACTGTCTGTGCGTCATCGCTCCCCACCGCCTGCGAAAGCGAAGACCAGCCGACCTCCCGGCCACGACCTGAGAGACGTGACCGCCGGGCCGACGAGAGGAACACCTCCCGTGCCTGCCACCCGAAGGAAGCTGCGCCGCGGCCTCGCCGCCGTAGCCGCTCTGCCCCTTCTCGCGCTCGCCGCCACCGCTTGTGGGTACGGGTCCGAGGCCAAGGACGGTGACACGTCGAAGGTCGCCGCCGCGGGCAAGAAGGTCGACGGGCTCGACTCCGTGCGGATCGGCTACTTCCCGAACCTGACGCACGCCACCGCCCTGGTCGGGGACCAGGAAGGCCTGCTGCAGAAGGAACTGGGCGGTACAAAGGCCACCTACTCCCAGTTCAACGCGGGGCCTGCGGAGATCGAGGCGCTCAACTCGGGTTCGATCGACATCGGCTGGATCGGCCCCTCGCCCGCGATCAACGGCTACAGCACCACCGACGGCAAGGGCCTGCGGATCATCGGCGGCTCCGCCTCCGGCGGTGTGAAGCTCGTCGTCAACCCGGACAAGGTCACGTCCCTCAAGGACGTCAAGGGCAAGAAGATCGCCACCCCGCAGCTGGGCAACACCCAGGACGTGGCATTCCTGAACTGGATCGCCGAGCAGGGCTGGAAGGTCGACGCGCAGAGCGGCAAGGGGGATGTGTCGGTGGTCCGCACCGACAACAAGATCACCCCGGACGCCTACAAGTCGGGGTCCATCGACGGCGCGTGGGTGCCCGAGCCGACCGCGTCCAAGCTGGTCGCCGAGGGCGGCAAGGTCCTCCTGGACGAGGCCGACCTGTGGCCCGACAAGAAGTTCGTCATCACCAACATCATCGTCTCCCAGAAGTTCCTCACGGAGCACCCGGATGTGGTGCAGGCGGTGCTGCGCGGCTCGGTGAAGACCAACACGTGGATCAACGCCAACCCGGACAAGGCGAAGGCGGCCGCGAACGCCAAGCTGCAGGAGCTGTCCGGCAAGCCGCTGCCCGCCAATGTGCTGGACCCGGCGTGGAAGTCGATCCAGTTCACCGACGACCCGCTGGCCTCCACCCTGAACACCGAGGCCGACCACGCGGTCAAGGCGGGCCTGCTCAAGCAGCCGAAGCTGGACGGCATCTACGACCTGGCCCCGTTGAACAAGGTCCTCAAGGCCGAGGGCAAGAGCCCGGTCGACGACGCCGGACTCGGCGTCAAGTAACCCCCGCACACCCCCGTTGTCCGCATGAGTTCCCAGGAGGTGACGACCATGGCAACCGCCCTCGCCAAGGCCGCCGACGCCACTACGTCGGTGGCATACGCCGCGCGGATCGAGCACGTCTCGAAGTCCTTCACCACACCCGCCGGCCGCCAGCTCGTCCTGGACGACATCACCCTCGATGTCGCACCCGGCGAGTTCGTCACCCTCCTGGGAGCCTCCGGCTGCGGCAAGTCCACCCTCCTCAACCTCGTCGCCGGCCTCGACAAACCGACGGCGGGGGGCATCAGTACCGACGGCCGCCCCGCCCTGATGTTCCAGGAACACGCCCTGTTCCCGTGGCTGACCGCGGGCAAGAACATCGAACTCGCCCTGAAACTGCGCGGCGTGGCCAAGGCGGAGCGGCGCACCAAGGCGGAGGAGCTGCTGGCCCTCGTCCGGCTGACGGGCGCCTACGGCAAGCGGGTGCACGAGCTGTCCGGCGGGATGCGCCAGCGCGTCGCGCTGGCCCGCGCGCTCGCCCAGGACAGCAAACTGCTGCTGATGGACGAGCCGTTCGCCGCCCTGGACGCCATCACCCGGGACGTGCTGCACGACGAACTGACCCGCATCTGGCGCGAGACCAGCGTCTCGGTGCTGTTCGTCACCCACAACGTCCGCGAGGCCGTCCGCCTCGCCGAACGCGTCGTGCTGCTCTCCTCCCGCCCGGGACGGATCGCGCACGAGTGGACGGTCGACATCCCGCAGCCACGCCGCATCGAGGACTCCGCCGTCGCGGAACTGTCCGTCGAGATCACCGAACAACTGCGTGGGGAGATCCGCCGCCATGGCCAGCACTGAGACGAAAGCCGTCAAGGACGGCAACGATCTCGCCGGACTCGAAGCGGGCCTGGACGCGCTGGAGACCGTCCAGACCGGGCGGGCCCCGTTCCGCAGGACCTTCGTGGAGAAGATCTTCCCCCCGATCGTCGCCGTGGCGCTGGTACTGGTGGTCTGGCAGGTCCTGGTCTGGGCGAAGGTCACCGACAGCTACAAGCTGCCCGCGCCGTCCGCGGTCTGGGACGAGGTCAGCGAGGCCTGGCTCCAGGGCACGCTCCTGGAGTACATCTGGACCAGCGTCTCGCGCGGCCTGCTCGGCTTCCTCATGGCCCTCGTGATCGGCACGCCGCTGGGTCTGCTGGTCGCCCGGGTGAAGTTCGTCCGCGCGGCCATCGGCCCGATCCTCTCCGGACTGCAGTCACTGCCGTCGGTGGCGTGGGTGCCGCCGGCCGTCCTGTGGCTCGGGCTGAACGACTCGATGATGTACGCGGTGATCCTCCTCGGCGCGGTCCCCTCGATCGCCAACGGACTGGTCTCCGGCGTCGACCAGGTACCCCCGCTCTACCTGCGGGCCGGCCGCACCCTGGGCGCCACGGGACTGCGCGGCACCTGGCACATCGTGATCCCCGCCGCACTGCCCGGCTACCTCGCCGGCCTCAAGCAGGGCTGGGCCTTCTCCTGGCGCTCACTGATGGCCGCCGAGATCATCGCCTCCTCACCCGACCTGGGCATCGGCCTCGGCCAGCTCCTTGAAAACGGCCGCACCGCCAACAGCATGTCCATGGTCTTCCTCGCCATCCTCCTCATCCTGATCGTCGGAATCGCCATCGACCTGCTCATCTTCAGCCCGCTGGAGCGGCGGGTACTGCGCAGCCGCGGTCTCCTCGTGAAGAGCTGAACTCCCATGCCCCGACCGGTACTTCTCGTCATCGCCCACGGCAGCCGCGACCCGCGCCATGCCGCGACCGTGCACGCCCTGGTGCGACGCGTACGGGCCCTGCGCCCGGGCGTGCGCGTGGAGACCGGCTTTCTGGACTTCAACATCCCCTCGGTCTCGGGGGTGTTGGAGTCGCTGGCGGCGGAGGGCGTACGTGACGTGGTGGCGCTCCCGCTCCTCCTGACCCGCGCCTTCCACGCGAAGTCGGACATCCCGGCGGTGCTGAGCGAGGCTCCGGCACGGCTGAGGATCCGGCAGGCCGAGGTGCTCGGCCCGTCGCCACTGTTGACCGCCGCGCTCGAACGGCGGTTGTACGAGGCGGGGTTGTCCCCCGCCGACAAGTCCTCGACCGGGGTCGTACTGGCCTCGGCGGGGTCCACGGACCCGGAGGCGATCGCAGTGATCGCAGAAATCGCGCGGGAGTGGCGGCGTACCGGTTGGTGCGCCGTGCGGCCTGCGTTCGCCTCCGCGTCGTTGCCTCGTACGGGGGATGCGGTGCGGGAGTTGCGCGCCCTCGGGTGCGCGCGGGTGGCTGTCGCGCCGTACGTCCTGGCTCCCGGCTTCCTCCCGGACCGGATCGCCCGGGGCGCAGCCGAGGCGGACGTCCTGGCCGACGTCCTGGGCGCGTCCCCGGAGGTGGCCCGCGTACTCCTGCAGCGCTACGACGCCGCCCGAACCCCGGCGCTGACGGCGGTGGGCGCCTGACCGGGGCGTTTGCTCGCCCCCGCCGCCCCTACCCGTCCCATCCTTCTGGGGCTCCGCCCCAGACCCCGCCGGGTGAGTCCTCGGGTGCAGGCCGAGTGTGGCTGGTCGCGCAGTTCCCCGCGCCCCTGAGCTTGTGCTTGTCCCTCAACCCTCGTGCGGCTCTGGCAGGGTGCCGGCGGGCCCGAGCGTGAGCAGTCGAATCGGGATGCGCTGATCTGTGGGGCAGTCGCATACTCGGCGCATGGCCTTGTTCTCCGGTCGGTTCCGGGATCCGCTCAGCACCGAGTACGACTTCATCAGCTCGATCATTGTGCGATGCCCCGGTTGTACGAAGGCCGCTCGTGTCGTTCCAGCGCCCGACGACTCCGATCCCGGAGGCCGGATGCTGTTCAGGCCGCGACGTCTGGTCTGTCGTGGCTGCGGACTGTCACGGGAGTGGAGCGGCCGTGTTGTCGCGCTCTCCCGTGGCACAGCTCAACCCGCGACGGATCCGTACTTCGGTATGCCGCTCTGGCTCCAGGTCGAGAGTCGGCATGGGTGGTTGTGGGCGTACAACCTCGAGCATCTCGACCTGATCCGCCGTTTCGCCCAAGCGTCACTGCGAGAACGAGCGCCCTGGTACGACACCGGACAAAATATGACCTTGGTGGCCCGTCTTCCGGCATGGATCAAGCGGGCGAAGAACCGGGACGAGGTCCTGCGCGCCATCAGTCGGATCCACGCCTCACTGGTTGCCGCCTGAGCTACTTACCGGCGCCCGAGGCCCACTGCGCCCCTGGTTATAAGGGACGAGTTCAGTCGGTGGGCGGGTGGTCCGGGAAGGGGACGGTGTACCTCGGTTCGCGGTTCGCGGTGATGCGGGCGTGGCGAAGGAGTTCACGGATGATGCCCGCGCTGCCCATGGCCCAACCGGTGGCTGGGGCAAGATCGCTGGGCGTCTCACGGTGTTCAATGTTGGACCAGCTGACGCCGTCGCCATCGGTCCTCGCGCGGGCTGCGAGGTCGGCGACGAGGACGTCGGCGAAGTCACTGCTGTCACCGCGTTCGACCTGACGGTCGCAGGCGAGGGCGAGGACCCCCGCAGTGCCGCAGCAGCGGCCGTTGCTGTCCCAGAAGCCGGGACGAAGTCGTCGCGGAAGGCCGGAGTTGACGACGGTGTGCCAGCAGCGGTCGGCGAGGGAGGCCCAGCCGGGGTCGTCGGGCAGAACTTGGCTCAGCAGGCGGAACACCTGGGCGTCGCCGGCCGGGCCGTGACACCAGCCGTAGCTGTGGCGTTCGATCTTTTCGTGCTGCTGTTGCGGGTCGGAGTGCGCGACGAGGAAGCCTTCCGGACCGGCTTCGTCGCGGGAGACGACATCGGCGGCACCGGCCAGTGCAAGGTCGACGAGATCCGGGCGGTCGGCGGCCCGGCCCACGGCGGCGAGCGCGTAGACGATGCCAAGGGTGCCGTGCGACATGTGGTGCAAGCGCGGTACTGCGCCGGCCCGGATCTCCCACTGAACGCCACAGGCGCTGGGTTCGGCAGTGCGCGGGTAGCGGTCGACGGCCAGCTGGGCGAGGTCGAGGTCGCCGCACTCCAGCGCGGCGATGGCGATGCCGGCGTTTCCGACGATGAGTTCGTAGTAGTCGTTCCACCCTGCGCCGTCGTAGCGGGACCGCAAGACGTCCAGGGCTCGTTCGGCGGACACCCCCGCCGCGGTGTCGCCAAGCACTCGGTGCACGCCCTGTAACGCGACAGCCATCCCGGCCACTCCCGTGTACAGGCCGTTGTCCTCCCAGTCGTCGACTGCGTCAGCGACACTGCGGGCACCACGCAGGGCCGCGTCCGCGTAACGGTCATCGGCGAAGTACCGCCATGCGTCCAGGAGGGCCGTCAGCACTCCCGAAGTCCCGTTGTACAGCGTCGGGTTGAACTCGCCATTGGCGAGAATGTCCGGCCAGGTCAAGCCGTCGTCGACGTCCCCGGCAGCCTTCAGCAGCCACTCAAGGGCCCCGACTGCAAGGGACTCCGCGTCATCCGGTGCGCTAGTGATCATCGCCCCAGCGTTCCACAGCCGTTGGGCCGTCTCAGACTCACGTTCGGGGCGTCGTGCAGCTCAGTAGCTGCTGCCCTGCGAGTGCCGCCAGGCTGCGCAACGGGCTACCGCTCGTCGCGGAAGTTCCTGTACTCGTCGTTCATCAGGTCCCAGAAAGACCGGTAGCGCACCGCGCCGGGCAGCCAGTGGGCGAGATACCAGGCCTCCCACTCACCGTCCGGGGTGACCACGCCTGGGTTGAGGAGGTAGACGTCCGTGGCGTTCGGGGTATGGCTGATCTTCAAGGTGTACGGCAGGTACTCGGGCCGGATCGAGACCGGGTCCTGGGCTTCGCCGTAGACGAAGTACTGATCGTCATCGACCCGAGAGTCGGCATCGCCGTATCCGCTGGTCCAGTCGGTGACGAGGTCGGAATCGAGGTCCCGGGTCCATCCCACCTCTTGGGCCGCCAGGATCCTGTCTATGCCGTGGGTGGTGTTGAGCCAGCCGTTGCTCGTCAGCAGGAACTGGCGGTAGCCCATCGGCAGCGTGACGCCAAGGCGGTCCTCCAGCGCGCCGACTTCCTCGCAGGTGGCCCCGGCGGCACCCAGCCAACGGGCCCTGCGTACCCCGTCGGGGAACGGTTCAGTGCGTTCCTGCTCATGCAGCACCGGATCGAGCCACTCATCGCTCCAGCGCTGCAGCAGATCCCGCCACGCAAAGGACGGCCCATCGTCCTGGCCTTGTATCTCGCCCACAGCGGGAGACTAACGGCCGACACTGACACACCGTCGCCCGGCGTCGTGCACGCCATGGAATCCCGCCAACTGAGGTCCAAACTCAAGCCGAAACGGGGCTGCCCCCCACGTTCAGCCCTTCCGGCGGCTGAGGACAAGGCCGTCCAGACCGATCTCCCCACCCACGGTCGACCCTCCCACCCCCGCCAACCCCCACCCACCCAGCCCGTCCGGCGTTTGAGGACGAGCGCGTTCAGCGCGATGCGGGGGCCTGGGGGCGGATCCCCCGGAAAGGGACGGGAATGGGTAGGGGCGGCGGGGCGAGGAAAGGTTCGTTCAGGAGGCCGTGTGGGACAGGCGGGGATCGCGGCCGCTCAAGGCGATGGCTCGGGCGAAGACGGGGGCGTCGGAAGGCACCCGGACCGCGGGGGCGAAGCCGTCGTACTGGCGGTAGAGGTCGCCGTGGGTGACGACGACGTTCAGGATGACGCGGGCCGCCGAGTCGGAGATGCGGTATTCCTGGCCGGTCGCCGCAGCGACGTCCCAGCCGTGCACCGCCATCTCCTTCACGATCATCGAGGCGAGTTCGGGAGCGGCCATGGACCCCATGCCCAGGTCCACCTCCCCCTCCCACACCACCGGATCCGCCCACACGGCAACCGCCCGGTCCAGCTGGGCGGCATACGCCGACGCCCACCCGGGCTCGGCGGCGAAGTCCCGCTCGGTCAGTGACTCGGGCAGCGGCTTGCGCAGCGCCCGATGCTCCAGACCGTGAGAGGTGTAGAGCACCCAGTGGTTGACCAGAGCCCGGACGTCCCAGCCCGGACAGTGGGTGGTCCCGGCGAGCCGCTCCGCGGTGACCCCGCGCGCGACCCGTGCGGCCTCGGCGGCGCATTCGACCATGGACGGGTAGAGGCTCTCCATCGTGTAGGGCGCGTTCGCGCTCTCCTGGTCCGGGCTCTTGCCCGCCTTCGTGTTCGCGTTCTTGTCCATGCGTCCCACGCTAGGGACGCGGCCCCGCACCCTCTTGAACAAACGCGACAGCGTCTCCGGCCAGCCGTACGAGCTCGTCCACCGGCATCGAACCGGCCGCCCGCCGCTCACGAGCGAAGTCGTTGGCGAGCCGTTGCAGCAGGTCGTTGAGCGGCGTCGGTACGCCGTGCAACCGCCCCAGCAGGGCGATCTCCCCGTTGAGATAGTCCGCCTCGATCGTCCCCGTGCCGCGGTTCAGCGACTGCCACGACGAGCCGGCACCCCGCTCGGACCCGTCGAAGGGCTCGAAGCGGATCTTGTCGGCGCGGGCCTCCTTCTGCTCCTCCTCGGAGGCGTAGGGGATGCCCGCCGCGGCGAGCACGGCCTCGCCCTCGGCACGCACGCGGCCGTAGAGGGCGATGCCCTCCTCACTGGTGAGCACGCCGCTGACCGCCTCGATCGAGTTGGCAAGGTTGCCGAGGAGCTTGGCGTACTGCCAGCGCGTCACATCGGCCACGACCGGCGCCTCGAAGCGGGAGGCGGACAGGTCGGCGGCGATGCTCCGTACCGTCTCGTCCGTGCCGTGCGGATAGCGGCCGAGGTGCAGGATCCCGGTGAGCGGCGTACCGGCGGCGGACACCACCCCCGGCTCGACGAACGTGGCGGGCAGCCACACGCACACCCCGTACACCCGCCGGAAGCGGCGCAGCGCGAGCCGCTGGCTCTCCACGCCGTTCTGCGCGCAGACCAACGGCAGCCGCTCGGCCGCCGTGCCCCCGCCCGCCACGGGCACGGGCCCCCACGCCTCCAGCGCCGCCTCGCTGTCCTGCGTCTTGACGGCGAGTACGAGCACGTCGTCGGCGCCCAGTTCGCCGAGCGCGAGCGGCCCGTCCACGACGGACGGCCGATGGGTGTGCGGCCCGTCCGGGGTCACCAGGCGCAGCCCCCGCTCGCGCAGCGCCTCGTACTGCGCGCCCCGCGCGACCAGCACCACGTCGTGTCCCGATTCGGCGAGGCGACCGCCGATGGCCCCACCCACAGCCCCTGCTCCGATGATGATGTAGCGCATGTGTCCGAGCCTGCCACAGGCGTGTGTACGCTCCATCAATGATTCCGGAAATCTTTCAGCTCGCCGGAGAGCTGCCCGCACGCCGCCTCGGTTACGGCACCGCTCAGTTGACCGGGCCGGGCTACTGGGGGCCGCGTGGTGAGGCCCGGGACGCGGTGGCCGTTCTGCGGCGGGCGGTCGAGCGCGGGGTCACGCTGATCGACACGGCGGACAACTACGGCCCGTCGGTCGCCGAGGAACTCGTCGCCGAGGCGCTGTACCCGTATCCGGACGGCCTGGTGATCGCCACGAAGGGCGGTGTCGTACGCACCGGTCCGGACGCCTGGCACATCGAGGGGCGGCCCGAGCGGCTGCGGGCGATGTGCGAGGCGAGTCTGCGACGGCTGCGTCTCGACACGATCGACCTGTACCAGCTGCACCGGCTGGACCCGGACGTGCCGATGGCCGAACAGCTGGGCGCGCTCGACGAGTTGCGCCGGGAGGGCAAGATCCGGCACCTCGGGCTCGACTCGGTGACGCCCGGACAGCTCGAAGCCGCACGGGAGTTGACGAACATCGCGTCCGTGCAGAACCGGTACAACCTCACCGACCGCGCCTCGGAGCCGCTGCTGAAGCTGTGCGAGGCGCACGGCATCGCGTTCCTGCCCTGGTTCCCGCTGGGCAACGGCTCGTTGACCACGGACCGGGCGGGCACGGACATCGCCGCAGCGCACGGAGTGTCCGCGGACATCGCCGCCGCCCACGGAGTGTCGCCCGGGCAGATCGCCCTGGCCTGGCTGCTGCACCGCTCCCCCGTGCTCTGCCCGACCCCCGGCACGGGCTCCCTCGCGCATCTGGAGGAGAACCTCGACGCGGCCGCCGTACGGCTCCGCGCGGAGGACATGTCCCGCCTCGACGCCCTGAGTTGACCTCGCTCGACCGTGCTTGACCTTGCCCCTGGGGCAGACTCCACGCTCCGGGGCATGGACTCCAACGACTTCCACCTCAAGCAGAGCCCGTACAGCGACCCCGGAGCCGTACCGGCCGATCTGCCCGCCGACCCACGTGAACTCGGGGCCCTCGTACGGAACTTGCTCATCCACCGGGAGGAGGGCGGTCACTTCGGGTACGCGATGCCCGAGGAGCGCCGTCACGAGGACGCCGAGGCCCGGTACGTGAGCGAGATCCTGCGGATCCTGCGCGAGCGCTCACAGGCTCCGCTCACCGAACACCGGGAGCTGGGCGAGCGGTTCGCCGGTACGTGCCGGGACTTCGCGCTGCTGATGTGCGCGTTCCTGAGGGCTACGGGCACCCCCGCGCGGGTCCGGTGCGGCTTCGCCACGTACTTCGAGGACGGCTCCTCCCCCGTGACCCACGGGGACCACTGGGTCACCGAGTACCGTCTGTCGGACGGCAGTTGGCGGCTCGCGGACGCCCAGGTCGCCGACGGGGCGCACGACGTGCCCTTCGATCCGCTGGACGTCCCGCGGGACCAGTTCCTCGTCGCCGGAGCCGCCTGGCGGGCATGCCGGACGGGCGACGCGGACCCCCACAACTTCGGGGTCCCCCTCCCCACGGGCCCCCTGCAGGGCCTGTGGTTCGTACGCTGCAACGTCGTACGGGATCTCGCGGCGCTCGGCGGGGTGGAGGTGCTGCCGTGGGACGCGTGGGGGCTCGCGGCGAAGGACGAGCCGGAGGTGACCGCGGACGATCTCGCGCTGCTCGACGCGGTGGCCGCGGCGACGGCCACCGAGGCCGTGTCACCCGAGGAGATCCGGCGCCTGTACGCGGACCTTCGCCTCACCGTCCCGGCGGAGATCACCTCGCACACGACCTACCTCGGCGTCCGGCAGGTCAGGCTCCCCGAGAGCCTTCGGGGCTGAACGGCGTTCCCTGGTGGAAGTACAGCAGCCATTCCTCCCCCGTCCGCCGCCACAACGAACTCCGGTGCGCGTGACGGCCGTTGTGCTCCGTGTCGAAGGTGAGGTGGACCAGGTCGGGGGCGAGCTCGACGCCGGTCACCCGGGAGGTGATGCCCGGGCCGGTCCCCGGTTCCTTCGCCGCGGCCAGTGCGTCGATGATCGAGGCCCGGTCCCAGTGCCGCCCGGAGACGCCGAACTCGTGGAAGTCGGGGTGCAGCAGCGCCCCGAGGAGTTCGGGCGAGCGGCGGATCTCCGGGTCGAGGAGGCGCAGTTCGCCCTCGATGGCCGCCTCGACTGCGGGGCCGTGGTCAGCCACTGGTCAGCTCCGCGAGCTTGGTGACGGTGTTCCAGTTCCGGGAGGTGGCGATGATACCCTTCGTCATCCGGGGCTTCGACAGGTTCTCCGCCAGCTTGGAGCGGCCGAGGCCGTCGGGTGCGTACAGGTAGAGGACGCGGTCGCCGAGGCGGAACTCCTCGGGCAGGAAGGCCTGTTGGTCGATGGACGCGTAGCGCTCGGCGTCGACCGGCTCGGAGAAGTAGGTGGCGTGCAGTTGCCTGGCCTCCAGGTCCGCGGCCGGGAACGGACAGGCGTCGATGACGGCCCGCAGATAGGCGTGGTCGCGCACCAGGACGTCGACCGTGAAGCCGAAGCGCTTCTCCAGCGCCCCCGACAGTTCCGCGGCGAGCGCGTCCTCGTCGCCGTGGTCGCTGGAGAAGACGGCGTTCCCGCTCTGGAGATGCGTACGGACACCGTCGTACCCGAGGCCCTCCATGAGGGTGCGCAGCTCGGCCATCGGCACCTTCCTGCTGCCGCCCACGTTGATCCCGCGCAGCAGTGCCGCGTACGTCGTCATGCCCTGAGTCATCCGCACACCATAAAGCGGCCGTCGTGCCCCGTGGGGGTGGGCACGACGGCCGCGGCTTCCGGGCGGCCGGACACCCGAAGTTACCGGCCGGTTGGCTCAAAACCCTGGCCGATGGGCGCGCTCAGTTCAACCCCCGCACACAGCTGTGACTTGTTCAACAAACTTTCGTAACACCAAAGAGGATCTTCCCCGGCAGATCGGACCCGGTCGGGGACGGAGGGGGATGGAGGGAGGGACGGATCGGACACCCTGATCACGACCCCCGAGGTGCCGCTTTACATGTAAGGGGCTTTCATCCTCCTCAGTGCTGAGGGCGCGGGGTCCGAGGGGAGGACTCGGGCTCCCCGCACCTCACCGGGCAGCACGACGAGAGGTCCTTATCCGCCCCATACCTTCGAAACAGAAGGTGCGGGCAGGGGGCCGGCACCGAGGACGAGGGGGCAAGCCCGTCATGGGTAACAGAGACACGCGGGTACGGGGCATAGCTGCCCGGGCCGGCGGCTGGAGTGCCCGGCACCGCTGGGCGGCCGTCGGAATCTGGGTGCTGTTCGTCGTTCTGGCGATGGGGCTCGGCTCTGCGGCGGGCACGGTCGAACTCAAGGACAGCGACCAGCTCAGCGGCGAGACCGGCCGGGCCGCGGCCATCGCGGAGGAAGCGGGGATCGACGAGCCGGCCGGGGAGACCGTTCTCGTCCAGGGCAGGGACGCGGGTGTCAAGGCGACGAGCACAGAGTTCCGCGCCGCCGTCGACGCCGTGATGAAGGCGGTCGAGGGCACCGGCAAGGTGACCAACGTGACCTCGCCATACGACACGGACACCATCTCGAAGGACGGCCGCAGCGCCCTCGTGCAGTTCGACATGCGCGGTGAGGCGGAGACGGCGGGCGACCGGGTGGAGCCCGTGCTGAAGGCCGTCGAGGAGGTGCAGAAGGACCATGGGTCGGTGCTGATCGAGGAGATCGGCGGCGCCAGCATGAACAAGACGTTCGACGACGCGTTCGGCAACGACTTCAAGCAGGCCGAGTACTCCGCCGTCCCCGTGGCCCTCGGCATCCTGCTGGTCGCGTTCGGCGCGCTGGTGGCGGCCCTGGTCCCGGTCCTGCTCGCGATCACCGCGATCGTGGCCACGATGGGCCTGATGATGATCGTCAGCCACATCCAGCCGATGGACGACACATCGAGCTCCGTGATGCTGCTCGTGGGCCTGGCGGTCGGCGTCGACTACTGCCTGTTCTATCTGCGGCGTGAGCGCGAGGAGCGCGCGGCGGGCAGGGACCCCGAGACCGCGCTGCGGATCGCCGCGGCGACCAGCGGCCGCGCCATCATCGTCTCCGGTGTCACTGTGTGCGTGGCGATGGCGGGCATGCTGTTCACCGGAATCGCCACCTTCAAGGCGATGGGTCTGGCCTCTCTGATGGTCGTGGCGGTCGCCATGGTCGGCTCGGTGACGGTGCTGCCCGCGGTCCTCTCGCTGCTCGGTACTCGGGTCGAGAAGGGGCGCATCCCGTTCCTGCACCCGGACAAGCGGCGCAAGACCAACGGCGGTTCCGGCAACGGCCGTTCGGGCGACAACGGAAGCCGGTTCTGGACGAGCGTCCTGCGGGTGGTGCTGGCGAAGCCGGCGATCTCGCTGGTGGTCGCGGCCGGTGCGCTGCTGGCCATCGCGGCCCCTGCCCTCGGCATGAAGACCCAGAACCTCACACTGGACCAGGAGTTCGGCGACTCGCTGCCGATCGTGGCGACGTACGAGCGGGTCAACGAGGCCTTCCCGGGTGGTTCCGACCCGGCCGAGGTGGTCGTCAAGGCCGCCGACATCAACTCCGCCGAGGTGAAGTCCGCGATCGCCGACTTCCGTGAGCAGGCGGTCAGTTCGGGTGCCTCGCGCGGTCCGGTCGAGGTCCAGGTGCACGATTCGCAGAACGTCGCCTTCGTGTACGTACCGCTGGTGGGCGGATCGAACCTCGACAAGGCCGAGAAGAGCCTGGAGATCATCCGCGACGAGGTCCGTCCGGCGACATTCGGCAAGGTCGACGGGGTCGAGGCGCCGGTGACCGGTCAGGTGGCGGGTTCGAAGGACTTCAACGACCAGCTCGTCAGCGCGGTGGCACCGGTCTTCGCCTTCGTCGTGATCTTCGCCTTCCTGCTGATGCTCCTGTCGTTCCGCTCGCTGACGATCGCGATCACCTCGATCGTCCTCAACCTCCTCTCGGTCGGGGCGGCCTACGGCATCCTGGTCGCCGTCTTCCAGCACGGCTGGGGCGCTTCGCTGGTGGGCGCGGAGGGTGTGGGCGCCATCATCACCTGGCTGCCGCTGTTCCTCTTCGTGATCCTCTTCGGGCTCTCGATGGACTACCACGTGTTCGTCGTCTCGCGAATCCGTGAAGCGCGGTTGCGGGGGCTGACGACCCGGGACGCCATCCAGCACGGGGTGGTCACCACGGCCGGTGTCATCACCAGCGCCGCCGTCATCATGGTCGCCGTCTTCGCGATCTTCGGCACGCTGTCCATGCAGTCCATGAAGCAGATGGGCGTGGGCCTCGCGGCCGCGGTCCTGATCGACGCGACGATCATCCGCGGTGTACTGCTCCCGGCGGTCATGGCACTCCTCGGCGAACGCAACTGGTACTTCCCGAAGTGGCTGAACCGCCTGCCGGACCTCAGCCACGACGAGTCCCCCGAGGCCGCGGCCTCGCCGCCGCCTCCGGCGGTCGAAGGGGAGAGGGTCGGGGTCTGACGAACCGAACCACCGCACAGCGACGGCGTGGCCGGGGCACTCGCCCCGGCCACGCCGTCGTGTGCGGCCCGCCGGATCAGGCTGCCGTGGCGACCTCGTCCCGCTCGAAGGAGTCGATGGTGCGGGTGAAGTCACGCGTGGAGAGCAACAGCTTGTAGATGATGGCGAGTTCGAAGACGAGAAGCAGGGCGCCTGAGACCAGGGTCGCCTCGATGACCGCGTCGAGGAGCGGGCCGACGATGAAGACGCCCATCTGGAATTCGATACCGCTCACCAGGTGCGTACGAATCCGGTGGCGCAGGAGGAAGGACCGCATCCGAAGATAGACCGGGAAGCGGTGGCGGAACTCCTGCTGGAGGTCGATGACCTGGCCCTGGGGCTTCTGGGGAACGTCGGTGGCTTCTTCCGAACCGGGTTCGGAGCGCGGCTCGGATACCGCTTCGGAGCCTGCTTCGGAAACCGGCTCGGAGTTCGCCTCGGAGACCTGCTCAGAGTTCGGCTCGGACAGGGTCGACGTCTTGCGGATGTCGTGTTCGATGTCCGCCGAGGGATTGTTGCGCAACAGGTCTTCCATGAAGGCGACTTCAGCGGAGTTCTCCGCGCGGCGGGCTTCCCGCACCCGCGCCTTGATCTGCTTGCGCATGTTGTAGCGGATCTTGAAGATCTCCAGGGAATTGATGTACCGCAGCGTGTCGAGCCCGACGACCGCGAGGGCCAGCCAGATGTAGACCGTGTCACCGGTGCGGTCGTGCTGCCCGGCCATCAGCGCGACTCCGCACACCGCCACCCGGATGCGGTCGAAGACGAAGTCCAGCCAGGCCCCGAAGACGGAGCCCTGGCCGGTCAGCCGGGCCACCTTCCCGTCCATGCAGTCGAGGATGAAACTCAGGTGGTAGACGAGGGCACCGGCGATCAGCCACCGCCAGTCGCCGAAGGCGAAGCAGGCCGCCGAGACCAGGCCGAGCAGGAACGCCCCCCAGGTGATCTGGTTCGGCGTGATCCTCGTACGCATCGCGGTGAGCCTCACCAACGGCGTGGCCACCGGGTCGACGAGCAGCACGGTCCACCACGCGTCACGCTTCTTCTCGGTGATGCGACGCACCTCGGCGAGGGGCGGTATGTCTCGGCGCATTGATCAACTTCCCAGCGTTCGTAGTGAGTTCACCTCAAGCTAGGAAGGTGTTCATACAAGGAACAAGAAGAGACCTGTGCAACCTTTGGCAGGGGGTAGCCGTCCAACCCAGTAACCCGGTCGATGCCCCGATCGGGCGGATGCGGCGTTATCCGAGCGTTATCGAATGACCGTCCCGTTATCCAAAGGGCGCCATGGCTTCACCGTTGACGTACAACCGTGACCCGTGGGAATTCTGAGTTCGCGCACGGTCACGCCGGTTCGCGGACAGTCACCCGATTTCGCTGACGGTGACGTGATCACACCCTTCAGGGCTGGGTAAAGCTTCGGTCATGCACCCCTGGTGGTCTTGGGGATTTCCGCCTCGATCAGATCCGCCGCGCGCGCCGTGCCGCCCTCGGTCGCCATTCCCGCCTGGATCTCCTTGAGCCGCCGCGCGACGTCCGGGTCGCCGATGAGGGTGAGTACGGCCTCGCGCAGGGCCTCGGCCGTCGCCTCCTCCATCGGCAGGTGCCGGGCGACACCGAGCGCCTGAAGGATGTCGGCGTTGCCGAACTGGTCGACGGCCTGGGGCACACAGACCATCGGCGTGGCGGTGGCCAGCCCTTCCTGGCTGCCGCCGGCACCCGCGTGCGTGATGAAGGCGTCGGCCTGCTTGAGGATCGCCAACTGCGGCACCCAGTCCCGCACTTCGACGTTCCCCGGCACCTCCCCGAGCTCCGCGGCGGCAACGTGCTTGCCGACCTGCAGCACCACGTGCCAGCCCGGCAGATCACCGAACGCCTTCACGCACTCGCGGTAGAACGCCGGCTGCTTGGTGAAGGAGGAGCCCAGGGACACGAGGAGGACACGCTCGGCACCGTCGGGCCTCCGCCACACCCCCTGGGCGGCTCGGTCGCCCTGACAGGCGCCGACGAAGGTGTACACCGACTCGTCGACCCGGTCGGCGTTCGGCTGGAGGGCCTTCGGGATCAGGACGATGGAACGGTCGGGGCGGCCGGCGAACGGATCGGGATGCCGGGTGATCCCGTTCCCCTCCAGCCAGGCATGGAAGCGCGCGTAGTAAGCCCTGCCCCGCTCGGTCTGCTTCGGCTCCGCCCACATGGGCTCGGCGACCTCCTCCTCGTACCCCTCCCAGGCGACGAGGTTCGGCGAGAGCGAGACGGCCGGGACACCCCAGCGGTGCGCGAGGACACGGGCCGGGTACGAGGTGATGTCGTGCAGCACGAGGTCCGGCTCGTCGCCCTCGTACGCCTCGACGAGCTGCGGAAGCGCCTGGATCGCGTCGGCCAGGAAGGGCTCCACGTTGTCCAGGAGCGTGGTCCCCCATGCCGAGGGGTCGTCGTCGGGGGACGGCAGCGTCGAGTTCCAGAGCTTCGGCTCCGCCCCCGTCTCCGCGACCTTCTCGGCGAAGGCGGGCGGAATCGCGTACGTGACCCGGTGCCCGCGGGCGACGAGCTCCCGGATCACCTCAAGGCTCGGGTTCACGTGACCGTGGGCGGCGACGGAGAACATGGCGATGTGGGCGGGGTGTGAGGTGGTCATGAGCCGACCATAAGCGAGACGAGACGTCTCGTGCAATGCAATTACGGCCGCCCGCCGTACGCGCCTCACCGCGACGCCAGTACGTCGTGGAGACCCAGCCACTGCTCGGGCGGCACCTCCCCGACGAGCACACGGGGGTCGAGGCGCGCGGCCCGGAACGCGGCATCCACCCGGCGCCTCGGATGGGCGCGGCGCAACGAGGCGTGCAGCGAGCCGCCGACCCCCGAGAAGCCCAGCTCGACCAGGTGCCGCCAGTCGTCGTAGGAGGTCCGGTCGAGCAGCGGGGTACGGCGTCGCTCGATGCGTACGATTCCGGCGTCGACCCGGGGCACGGGCCGGAACCTCGCCCTCGTGACCCGCCCGAGGAACCGCCACTCGTAGCGCGGCCAGGTGCGGACGGTGAGCAGGGTCCAACTCCCGTAGTCACCGGTGCGTTTGCGGGCGTATTCGAGCTGGGTGAGGAGCGTGGCGTCCGTCAGGCCGGGCGCGTGCAGACACCAGTCGACGACGTCCGCGGTGCGTGAGAAGGGCACGTTGCCGACGACGGAGAAGGGGCTGCCCGGTGGCCGCGCGGCAAGGAAGTCGCCGCCGATCACCCGTACTTGAGGGGTTCCGGAGAAGCGGGTGCGCAGGGCGGGTACCAGTCGTGGGTCGATCTCGTAGGCGAGCAGCTCCCGGCAGCGTGGGGCGAGCACCTCGGTCAACGCGCCTTTGCCCGCGCCCACTTCGAGGACCAGGGGCGGGTGGTGCGGCCGCGGTACGGCGAGCCGGGCGAAGCGGTCCGCGGTGGCGCGGTCGGTGAGGAAGTTCTGCGAGAGCGCGCGCGAAACGTGGGTGGGGCGGGCCATGGCCTGCGGTCCTTGTCTTCCGTGAGGACGAAAACGGGCAGACGAAGGCCCCGACCGGAAGGCAAGAAAGAAGGACGCGCACAGGCGGGCACGCGTCAGCCGCGTACCTGCTTCAAGGCGTACGTGAGAGGGGGCGCCCCTGCGGCAAATGCCGTCAGCGAGCGCAGATCCCCGGGCCGGTCAGGGCACCGGGGGCGCAACGCATCCGAACGGAGTACGCACAGCCCCGGCCAAGACCGGAAGAAAAAATCGCATTGATACCCACACCCGGCACGCTAGGCGTCCGGGCCGGCCCCGGCCAACCGATTTTCACCCCCGGGGCCTTCCAGGGGCGCGAGGAACCGCGCACCTCCCAGTAGCGCCCCGCACGTCCGTCCAGGGGCCAGACGACCCGCGGGCTTTTAGGGGCGCGGGGAACGGCGCAATCTTTTAGGGGCGCGGGGAACTGCGCGACCAGCCCCCACCAACCGGCACCCAGCAAACCACCCCATCCCCCAAGCCCAGCGGCAGCGAACCGTCACCTCTGATACCGCGCAAGCACCAGATTCCCGTCCCTCACCAACCGCTCCCGCAACTCACCAAGCCCAATCGCCCCGCTGTAGTACTCCTGAAACGCAGGCGTAGCCACCTTGTCCTTCCACTCCGGATACCCCCGCACGGACTGCGCCGGTGCCGACCGCAGATACCGCGCAAGCCCCGCCCCGATCGCCCACCCGTCCTCCTCGACACGCAACGCCGGATCCCGGAGTGCCCCCGTACCGGTGGGCAGCATCCAGTCGCCGAGCGCGAGCCGCACCATGTTCGAGGGCTGGAGCAGGAAGCCGATGAACGCGGCGGCCTCCTTCTTGTGCGGACTGTCCTCCGCAACGGACAGGGTCTGAGGGCTAACCCCCTGAGTGAGCCCATCCGCACCGGCCGGCGCGGGCAGCACCTGCCATTCGAAGCCCTTCGGCGCCTGCTGCACGATCTGCTGCCGGTAGGAGAACCCGAGCGGAACCATCGCGTACTTGCCGCCGAAGAAGCCGGGGAGAGTGTCGGACCCACCGCTGCCGAGCGTCGAACTCGACGCGCTGCCATCGGTGTTGACCTGGTCGTGAATAGTCCGGGGCACCACCTCGTCGCCGGCCCCGAACCGAATCCGCACCTTGCCGTCCGCACCCCGGTGGAACAACTGCCCGCCGGTCGCGAGCGACAGGTTCAGGGTCGCCGAGACGGGCTCCTTGAGCGGCCAGGCCACACCGTACTTACCTTCCTCATCGCCCAGTTCATCAGTGATCTCTCTGAACTCACCCCAGGTCCAGGGCTTTTCGGGCGTGGGAATCCGTACGCCCGACTCCCGCAGCCACTTGGCGTTGGCGATCAGAACGCGCGGCTCCTGGAGGAACGGCACCCCGTAGACCCCGTCCCCGAAGGTCACGGTCTCCCAACTCCGCTGCGGAATATCGGACTTGAGCCGCTCCGGCAGCAGGTCACGCAGATCCGCGAGATACCCGCCGTACGCGAAGTCCGCGAGGTCGTCCGAGGCGTCATGGATGATGTCCGGCGCCTCACCGCCCTCGAAGGAGGTGAGCAGCTGGTCGTGGACGCTGTCCCAACTCCCCTGTACGTACTCGACCTTGACGTCCGAGTGGGTGGCGTTCCACTCCTTCACCAGCTCCTTGTTGACGTCGACGGACTCCTCCTGCCAGGCGAGGGACTGGAAGCGGAGGGTGATCCTGCCGTCCTCCGCACCGCCGTCACCGCCGGTGCAGGCCGCACTGCCCATGAGCAGCAGCGCCACGCCCATCGCGACGAGCCGTTTCGTCCGCATCAGCTCTTCACCGCCCCGGCGAGCATCCCGCCCGTGATCCGTTTCTGGATGACCGCGAAGACGACCAGCGAGGGCAGGGTCGCCAGGAACGCGGCGGCCGCGAGGGGCCCGAGGTCCGCCACGCCCTCCGCGCCGATGAAGTGCGTGAGGACGACCGGAAGGGTCTGTTTCTCCGGGGTCTTGAGGAGCACCAGCGCGAAGAAGAACTCGTTCCACGCGCTGATGAACGCGAACAGCGCCGTGGCCACGATCCCCGGCGCGAGCAGCGGCGCGGTGATCGAGACCAGCGTCCGCAGCCTGCCGGCCCCGTCCACGGCCGCGGCCTCCTCCAGCTCGGTCGGCACGGCCCGTACGTACCCCACGAGCATCCACAGTGCGAACGGCAGCGCCCACACGACGTACACCATGATCAGACCCGGCACGGAGTTGATCAGCCGCAGGTTCTTCAGGACCAGGAACAACGGGATGATCACCAGCACGAACGGGAACGCCTGGCTGACCACGACCCAGCCGGTCGCCGCCCTCGCGAGCCGTGTGCGGTGCCGGGCCATGACGTACGCCATCGGGGTCGCGATCAGTACGGCGATCACCGCCGCGCCGACCGCCGCGATCAGCGAGTTCAACGCGGCGTCCAGCAGCGGCTGTTCGTCGAAGGCCTGCCGGAAGTTGGCGAGGGTCGGGTCCTTGGGGATCCAGGTCGGATGCAGACTCCCCAGCTCGCGCGGCGGTTTGAAGGCGGTGGAGATCAGCCAGAGGAACGGGAAGGCGAGAAAGACGAGATAGGCGAGAAGCGCGAGGTACTGTCCCGCGCGAGCCGATTTCCGAGTCCTCACGCGTCGTCGCCTCCCCTCAGCCGGCCGACCAGATGGAGCGCGAGGATCACCGAGATCACCGCGACCATCACACACCCCATCGCCGCCGCGTACCCGAACTGCCCGTAGCGGAAGGCCTCTTCGTACGCGAACAGCATCGGCAGCCGGGTGCGCCCGCCGGGACCGCCGTTGGTCAGGACGTACACCAGGGCGAAGGAGTTGAAGTTCCAGATGAAGTTGAGCGCGGTGATGGCGAGCGCGACCGGTTTGAGGGCGGGCCAGGTCACCGTGCGGAAGCGGCGCCAGGCGTCCGCGCCGTCCATCGCGGCCGCCTCGTGCAGTTCGCGCGGTGTGTTCTGCAGTCCTGCGAGCAGGGCGACCGTCGTCTGGGGCATGCCCGCCCATACGCCGACCACGATCACCGCGGGCAGGGCGGTGGCGAGGCCGCTCAGCCAGTCACGGCCATCGCCCAGGCCCAGGTCGCGGATCGTCTCGTTGAGGATGCCCGCGTCCGGGTTGTAGACGAGCCGCCACATGATGCCGACCACCACCTCGGGCATCGCCCACGGGATGATCGCGAGCGACCGTGCCAGCCAGCGGAAGCGGAGGTTCTCGTTGAGCAGCAGGGCGAGGCCGAGGGCGAGGAGGAACTGCGGGATCGTCACGCCCACCGCCCACAGCAGGCCGATCCGGAACGAGTCCCAGAACAGGGTGTCGTGCAGCAGGTCCTGGAAGTTGAGGGTGCCGATCCACTGTGTGGGCTCGGTGCGGCCCGACTGGGAGTCGGTGAACGCCAGCGCGATGCCGTAGAGGAGCGGTCCGACGCTGAGCACCAGGATCGGGATCAGCGCGGGCAGCACCAGGAACCAGGCGCCGTGGTCGACGAGACGGTCACCCGCGCCTCCGCCTCCGCCATCCGGCGCACCTCTCGCTGACCGTTTCACTGACCGCTTCCTCACGGTCGCCGATGTCACGGAATCAGCTCCTCTGGGCGGCTCGTACGGGTCTGGCCGTCCCGGCGGCCCCCGTCATCGTGCTGACGTACTGACACGCCGTCAAGACAGCGCACACACCCTCCCGAGGGCTCTCACCAGTGTGAATGCGACACTGGGCGGCGTATGGCGTGATCTCGACCGCCGACGCGACGAGAACCGCAGGACAACCGGACGAGAACCAAGGGCTCCACGGGAGGCGAGTGATGGACGAGGCACAGGCGCGGGGCGTGCTCGCCGAGGCGGGGTTCGACCGGGGCTCGGAGCTGCTCGCGCTGGGCGAGAACGCCGTGTTCGCCGCCGGTGACCTGGTGGTCAAGGTGGGCCGCGACGCCGAGCTGCTCGACCGGGCGCGGCGGGAACTGGCCATCGCCGTCTGGCTCGCCGGGGCGGGCGTCCCCGCCGTGCGGGCCGCCGAGTCCGAGGCGCGGTCCGTGGCCGGTCACCCGGTGACGGTGTGGCACCGGCTGCCCGCTCCCGTACGTCCCGCCGCACCCGGCGATCTCGCCGGGCTGCTGCGTCTGGTGCACGCCCTGCCCTCCCCCGCCTTCGCGCTGCCGCGCCGCGAGCTGCTGGGCGGGGTCGAGCGGTGGCTGCGGCTGGCGGGCGACGCGATCGACCCGGCGGACGCCGCGTTCCTGAGGGACCGGCGCGACGGTTTCGCCACGGCCGCCGCCGCACTCACCCCGCATCTGCCGCGGGGCCCGATCCACGGCGACGCGCTGCCCCGCAACGTCCACATCGGCCCCGACGGGCCGGTCCTGGTCGACCTGGAGACCTTCTCCACCGACCTTCGCGAACACGACCTCGTGGTCATGGCGCTGTCCCGCGACCGGTACGGGCTGCCCGCCGAGGCGTACGACGCGTTCACCCGGACGTACGGCTGGGACGTACGCGAGTGGGACGGCTGCGGGGTACTGCGCGGGGCCCGCGAGACGGCGAGCTGCGCCTGGGTCTCCCAGCACGCACCGAGCAATCCGAAGGCGCTGGCGGAGTTCGAGCGCCGGGTGGCGTCACTGCGGGACGGCGACGAAACGGTTCGCTGGTACCCCTTCTGAGGCTGCTCTCTTGGACTGCGCCCTTCGAATGCCCGATAGGCGAGTGAGCCGAAGGGGCGCGCCGGAGGCGAACCGAGCCCAAAATAAGAGGGGTCAGCCGCGGTCGCGGATCGTCCCGGCCGCCCGGTGCAGTTCGGCGAGTACCGTCCGTACGGCCTTGCGGGCCGTGCGTTCGGGGCGGTGGAGCGCGTCGATGTGCCGCCGGGCCTGGACGCCGCTGAGCGGCTTGAGCACCAGCGCGGGGTGCGGGCGCATCGTCCAGCGGGGCATCAGGGCGAGGCCCCCTCCGGCGGCGACGGCCTCGGCTGCCACCGCGAACTCGTTGATGCGGTGCGCGAGACGGAGTCGGCGTCCCGCGGCGGTGGCGATGGCGTCGACGGTCGCCACGATCGGGAAGCCGTCGTGTGCCGTGATCCAGGGCTGCTCGGCCACATCGCGCGGGGTGAGCCGCCGTTTGACGGCCAGCGGGTGGTCGGCGGGCATCGCCACGTCGAGCGGTTCGCGCAGGAGGGTGGTGGCCGTGACCGTGCGCGGCCAGCCCGGGGTGTGTTCGAGGCGGTGGGCGAGCACGAGGTCGTACTCCCTGGTCAGCGGCGGGAAGTCGTCCTGTGTCACATCCGCGTCGGCGAGGGACAGCTGTGGCCCGTCGGGCTCGGCGAGCGCCTGGAGCAGCAGCGGGAAGAACGCCGAAGCCGCACTGTGGAAGGCCGCCACCGACACCTCGCCGTCCGGCCGGTCGACGAACTCCGCGACGGTGTGCCGGGCCCGCTCCAGTGCCGTCTCCACCTCGATCGCCGCCCCGGCCAGCGCCTGCCCGGCGTCGGTGAGCGCCAGCCGCCGTCCCTGGCGCTCGGTGAGCGGCACGGGGATCGCGCGCTGAAGCAGCCGCAGTTGCTGGGAGATCGCCGAGGGCGTCACGAGCAGCGCCTCCGCGACCGCGGTGACGCTGCCGAGTTCGCCCAGCTCACGCAGGATCCTCAGCTGCCGTTCGTCCATGTCCTCGTCCCAGCGATCGCATCGTTCCCGATGTAGGGATGCTAAAGGATCGTTTAAGAAGTTGGCTCTGGGCTACAGGGACGTGGACGGTGCAGGGTGAGCGCGTGCCTGATGCCCGCCGTACCGATGCGGTACTTCTCCTCGTCGCCCTCGTCTGGGGTTCCAGTTATCTGTCCGCCCAGACCGCCACCGCCGTACTGCCCGTCCTGGTCGTGCTGTTCGCGCGCTACGCCCTGTCCGCGCTCGCCTGTCTCGGTCTGGTCGCCACCGACCGGAAGTCCGGCGGGTGGACCCGCGACGAGATCCGGATCGGCGTGCCTCTGGGGGTCACCCAGGCGGCCGTCCTGGTGGTGGAGACGTACGGTGTCGCCCACACGAGTGCCGCGAACGCGGGGCTGATCATCAGCCTGACCATCGTGATCACTCCCCTCCTCGACCGCTCGGGCCACCGCGGCGGCCTCCCGCTGTCCTTCTACGCGGCCGCCGGCGTGTGCCTGCTGGCCGTCGGCCTGCTCATGTCGGGCAACGGCTTCCACGCTCCCCGTCTCGGCGATCTGCTGATGCTCGCCGCCGCGCTGATCCGGGCGGTGCATGTCGCGCTCGTCGGCCGGCTCACCGTGAACCGTGCGATCCGCCCGCTGCGGCTGACCACCGTGCAGACCCTCGTCGGCTCGGCGCTGTTCCTGCTGCCCGCGTCCGGCGAACTGTCCACGCTCGCCCACATCGGCGTCGCGGGCTGGGCCCAACTGCTCTATCTCGCCCTGTTCTGCAGCGTGTTCGCCTTCCTCGCGCAGACCTGGGCAGTCCAGCGCACCTCGGCGAGCCGAGCCAGCCTCCTCCTCGGCACCGAACCGATCTGGGCCGCAGCCGTGGGAATCACCCTGGCCGGCGACCACTTCACCCCGCTCACGGGTCTCGGCGCGGCGATGATGGTCGCCGGAACGTACTGGGGCCAGTCCATCGAACGCGCCCACCGCGCCGCCACCTCCGAGGGGGCTCGGCCGCCGTCGACGGCGTCGGCCCCTTCAGAGACCCGCACCGTTCAGGGGCGCGGGGCTGTGACATCTGCGGCTCCGCCGCGTGGGCGCGACAAGCCACAACCAACCCGCAGGTGACGAACAACCCCCGTCAACGTCCGCTCCCCGCGGAGCGTTGCCCCGCGTCCGCCAGGTCCCGCAGCGGCCACACCCCGTCCACCACCGCCGTGGCGTCCCCCTTGCGGCGCAGGAAGGCCTGGAAGTCGGCCGCCCATTCCGCGTACCACTCGATCTGGCGGCGGTGCAGCTCCGCCGGGCCGAGGGCCGCGACCTTGGGATGGCGGGCGGCTATCGCGCCTGCGAGGCGGGCCGCCGCCAGGGCGTCCGCCGAGGCGTCGTGGGCGGAGTCGAGCGCGATCCCGTACTCCGCGCAGACCGCTTCGAGATTCCGCTTGCCGCGGCGGTAGCGGTCCACGGAGCGGTCGATCGTGTACGGATCGATGACCGGCGCCGGATCGACTCCGCCGAGCCGGTCACGCAGTGACGGCAGTCCGTACCGCCGCAGTTCGGCGGAGAGCAGGGTCAGGTCGAAGGCCGCGTTGTACGCCACGACCGGGACGCCCGACTGCCAGTACGAGACGAGGACCGAGGCGATCGCGTCGGCCACCTGGTCGGCGGGCCTGCCGTCGGCCGTCGCCCTTTCGTTGCTGATCCCGTGCACCGCCACCGCGTCCGCCGGGATCTCGACTCCCGGGTCGGCGAGCCATTCGCGGTGCCCGACCGGCTCTGTTCCCCTGACCTCGATCACGGCCCCGGTGACGATGCGCGCCTCGCGCGGATCCGTCCCGGTCGTCTCCAGGTCGAAGCCGACCAGCAATTCCCCGTGCCAACCCATGCCGGCCCCCTTCTTCGTGGTGCGATCCCCCAATGACCTCCACGATCCCATGGGCCACTGACAATCCGACGACCGCATTCCGCTTGACGCTCATCAGGCCCCGCCACCGGGCCGGCCGCGAGGCCGGACACAAGCCCGCCACGGGAGCCGTCAGGACACAGGCCGCGAATCGGCCCAAGCCACCTCGAACTCCTCGCGATACGTCCCGAAAAGCCCTTCTTCGCCGACCTCGTCCGGCTTCAACACCCGCCCCCCGCCGCGCAGCACGAGCACCGGTGCCTCCATCCCGCGCGTCCGCCGCAGATACGACTGCACGACCGCTATGCCGTCCGAGCCGTCCCCGTCGACGAGGTACGCCGTGAAACGGGGCGTCTCGTCGTAGACCTGGATCTCGAAAGCGCCGGGATCGCGCAGCCGGGCCCTGACCCGGCGCATGTGCAGGATGTTCATCTCGACGGAGCGGCTCAACTCGCCCCGCTTGATGCCGAGTTCACGCTCGCGGCGCTTGACCGCGCTTGAGGCCGGGTTCAGGAACAGCAGCCGCACCCGGCAGCCGGACTCGGCCAGCCTGACGAGCCGCCGTCCGGAGAAGTTCTGCACGAGGAGGTTGAGGCCGATGCCGATGGCGTCGAGGCGGCGCGCTCCGCCGAAGATGTCCTCGGCGGGGAACTGCCGCATCAGCCGCACCCGGTCCGAGTGCACGCCCACCACGTCCGCATACCGGTCGCCGACCAGGTTCTCGACCGCGTCGACCGGAAGCCGCCGCGCGGACGGTACGTCGCTGCCCGCGCCGAGTATCTCCAGGAGCTTCGCGGAGGCGCGCTCGGCCTGGGCGAGGACGGCCTCGGACAGCGCCCTGTTGCGCGAGACGACGTTGCGGGTGACTTCCAGTTCGTCCAGGGCGAGTTCGACGTCCCGGCGCTCGTCGAAGTACGGCTCGAAGCACGGCCAGTGCTGCACCATCAGCTCGCGCAGCTGGGGCAACGTGAGGAAGCTCAGGACGTTGTCGTCGGCGGGGTCGAGCAAGTAGCCCTTGCGGCGGCTGACTTCGCGTACGGCGACGGCCCGCTGCACCCACTCCTGCCCCGCGGGTCCGGCGGCGGCGACCACCCAGTCGTCCTCGCCGTGGACGGGTTCGTAGATCGGGCGCAGAACAGCGGCCACGACCGCGCGCAGCCGCTGTTCGACGAGGTTCAGCCAGATGTAGGCCCGGCCGGCCCGCTGGGCGCGCGTACGCACCTCGCGCCAGGCGTCGGCGCCCCAGTCCAGCTCCGCTCCGATTTCCATCGGTCGTGCCAGGGACACCGCGCCCGGTGGGGCATCCGTGGAGCTCCCCTCGTGACCGCCGTCACCAGGGGGCAACTCCAGCCCTCCGGACCCCACCCGCGCACCGCCTTCCGCTCCCCCGAGCACTCCCCCAGCCAACGATCAAGGAAGGGTACTCCCGGGAGCAGCCGGCGGTGCAGCCGGATGGACAGGTCGTTTCTCAACTACCGTTGTCCGGCCTGCCGTTCTGATCGGCCAGCTCCGGCGGAGTGAGCGGATTCATAGCGGTGACATCGCGCGGGGCGATGGAGAAGCCCTGCCAGTGGACCGGCATGGGCTGCTGGTCCTCGTCCCGGGCGACGTGGTGGAAGCCGATGTTCACCCAGGCCACGGGGTGCGTGAGGTTCTGTCCGTTGACCCACTTGTCGACGGACTTACCGGCTCCGGTACCGCAGTTGCGCAGGTTGTTGCTGGCGAACTGCTCGCACTTCTTGTACTGGGTGAAATAGACGTCGCGCTTGGTGTAGCTGCGGCCCGGGTACTTGGAGGTGGCGCCCGGGACGAGTTCGTACGAGCGGGCGTGGTCGTCCTTGTTCTTGCCGGTCGTGCTGACCACGCGCCACCAGCGCATGTTCTTGGCGTCGCCCGCGAGTTCCTTGGTGATCGGCGTGCGGGTGGTCTTGTTGCGCGGCGCCTCGCCGTTGGCGGCGGGCGGGCTGACCACGGAGTCGTACTGCTCGACCTTGTTCTTGGAGTTGCCGTCGAGGCCGAAGTTGAGCCGCCAGAAGACGTTGTGGCTGTGGCTGGTGGCGTACGCCCTGGCGCCCTTGCCGATCGGCCAGCCGCGGCCGTCACCGGCGTCGTAGTCACCGGGCGAGAGGCTGCCGGTGGCGCCGACGTTCATGTTGATCGCGCCGTCGTCCGAGAAGCGCCACTCGGTGATGTACTCGTACCAGCCGACCTGGTTGACGGTGTAGACGAGCAGGTCCTTGCCCTGCTGCTGGAAGACCTTGCTCGCCGAGTCGCCCTGCATGCGGTAGGCGTGGCCGCGCGAACGGGTCGTGGTGCACAGGCCCTTGACGTCCGGGTGCTCCGGGTCCCAGGAGTCCGGGACCTTGACCGTCTTGATGGTGCCGCCGGGACACTCCCCGGGGGCCATGTTCATCAGGCCCTGGCCGAATCCGGCGCCGGTGAGGTCGTCGTACTCGACCGAGCCGTCGTCGTAGGGCACGTGGATCTGGGCGAGCTTCGCACTCGTCAGGACACGTATGGGGGCCGCTTCGCCCTTGGGCTGGTACGAGATGTTCTCCAGGACGAGCCCGGCCTCGCTCTCGTAGTGCCAGCACATCGACCACTTGGTGCCGGTGGTGAGTGTCTGCTCGATCTTGTACGCCGCGCTGCAGTCGGCGGCCGCCGCGGGGGCGGCCTTGGGCTGGGCGACGGCCGGCCCCGCGGCCGTGGTGGCGCCGACGGTCAGGGCGGCCACCGAGAGGCCCACCGCCGTCCGCCTGCGGGCGCGGTTGACTCCCCGCGGCCGGAGGCCGCTGAGCAGATGCTGTACGCGCATGAAGAAATGACTCCCTTGCACAAGCAGGAAAGTTGGAAAGGTGAACCGGCCCCTGGTGCTCCGAGGCCGGCGAACGCAGGAGGCTGAACGGAACGGAAGGTCAGCCGACCTTGGCGATCTTCCGGGCGCTCAGATCGACCACCAGGTCACGGCTGTCGATCCAGGGACCGTCCTTGGCCTTCACGAAGAGCCGCAGGCAGCGGTGCTTGCCGCAGTCGGCGAGGGCCGCGGGCGTACCGGCGTTCGCCCGGTAGACCATGCTGTTGAGCAGCAGTTGGTCGGGAGTGGTCAGCTCCTTGCCGGTGGCGTCCTTGAAGTCGGCCTTCAGACCGGCGCCGAGCCGGTCCGCGATCAGGAGCTGCGCGGCCTCGACGGTCTCGGCACGGCTGAGCGGCGGCTGGACGCCGTGCTGGGTGTCGGTCCCCTCGACCTTGCCGGTGTCGAGGTTCACGGTCTTGGTGACGAGCGAGTCGTCCTTGTAGTCGTAGAACGACACCTCGGCGCGGCGCGGCGCGTTCGGGTCGTCCAGTTCGCTCTCGTCGGGCTCGGCGAGGTCGACGGTGATCCGCTGGGGACCCTTGTCGCCCTCGACGTTCTCGCTGGAGCGGAAGAGCTGCCGGTCGAGGGCGAGCTTCTCGACACGCTCGGTCTCGTCGTCGGTGAGCGGGTCGCGCCCCTTGCCCTTGTCGCCCTCGGCCGGAGCGTCTTCGACGACGCCGGGCTGCACGGCACCCTGAGCCTGGTCCTGGCTCTGCCCTGCCTGCTGTGAGGTCTGGCCCGCCCCGTTGCCGCCACCGGAGTCGTCGGCACCCGCCGAGCCCGGCAGGGTGATCCCGACCATGACGGCGGTCCCGGCGACCGCGATGGCCGCACCCGCCACCACCTTGCCCAGATGGCGGTGCACTATCGTGCGCACATTTCCCCCTACTCCCCCTGGATCTCTAGGAGTCGCTCGAGTCCCACTGGTTCGGCATACCGCGTATGCACTGGTCGCTCGGTAAGAGGGACGTAAGTCATAGGTGGTTCCATCACTTTCGGGGAGACTCGGGCGGGAGTCGCCCCCGGCGACGTCGCACAACTGGAAGAGTTGCATCCATGCAGGTCTGGCCTGGACAGGCGTACCCACTCGGTGCCACGTACGACGGCGCCGGCACCAACTTCGCGGTCTTCTCGGAGGCCGCCGACCGGATCGAGCTGTGTCTGCTGCACGACGACGGCTCGGAGACGGCGATAGAGCTGCGCGAGACCGACGCGTTCGTACGGCACGCGTACCTGCCCGGCATCATGCCGGGCCAGCGGTACGGCTTCCGTGTGCACGGTCCGTACGCGCCCGAGCGGGGGCAGCGCTGCAACTCCGCGAAGCTGCTGCTCGACCCCTACGCGAAGGCCATAAGCGGCGGTATCGAATGGGGCGAGGAGGTGTACGGCTACCACTTCGGGTCGCCGGGCAAGCGCAACGACCTGGACTCGGCGCCCCACACGATGAGTTCCGTGGTGGTCAACCCGTACTTCGACTGGGGCGACGACCGGCGCCCGCGCACCGAGTACCACCACACGCTCCTGTACGAGGCCCATGTGAAGGGCCTGACGATGAAGCACCCGGGGCTGCCGGACGAGTTGCGCGGCACGTACGCGGCCCTCGCCCACCCCGCCATCATCGAACACCTGACCGAACTGGGCGTCACGGCACTGGAACTGATGCCCGTTCACCAGTTCGTGAACGACCATCGTCTGGTCGACATGGGCCTCAACAACTACTGGGGCTACAACACCATCGGTTTCTTCGCCCCGCACAACGCGTACGCCTCCTGGGGCGACCGCGGACAGCAGGTCCTGGAGTTCAAGTCGGCCGTCCGGGCGCTGCACGAGGCCGGCATCGAGGTCATCCTCGACGTGGTCTACAACCACACCGCCGAGGGCAACCACCTGGGGCCGACGCTGTCCTTCAAGGGGCTCGACAACGCCTCGTACTACCGGCTCACCGACGATCCCCGCTACTACATGGACACCACGGGGACCGGCAACTCGCTGCTCATGCGCTCCCCGCACGTGCTCCAGCTGATCATGGACTCGCTGCGCTACTGGGTCACCGAGATGCATGTCGACGGGTTCCGCTTCGACCTCGCGGCGACCCTGGCCCGGCAGTTCCACGAGGTGGACCGGCTGTCGTCGTTCTTCGACCTCGTGCAGCAGGACCCCGTGGTCTCCCAGGTGAAGCTGATCGCCGAGCCCTGGGACGTCGGCGAGGGCGGCTACCAGGTGGGCAACTTCCCGCCCCTGTGGACCGAGTGGAACGGAAAGTACCGCGACACCGTACGGGACATGTGGCGCGGCGAGCCGCAGACGCTCGCCGAGTTCGCGTCCCGGCTCACGGGCTCCTCGGACCTCTACCAGGACGACGGGCGGCGCCCGCTGGCGTCCATCAACTTCGTCACCTGCCACGACGGGTTCACGCTGCACGACCTGGTGTCGTACAACGAGAAGCGCAACGACGCGAACGGCGAGGACAACCGCGACGGCGAGAGTCACAACCGGTCGTGGAACTGCGGGGCCGAGGGCGACACCGACGACCCGGAGGTCCTGGAGCTGCGGGCTCGTCAGATGCGGAACTTCACCGCGACGCTGATGCTCTCCCAGGGCGTGCCGATGCTGAGCCACGGCGACGAGTTCGGGCGCACGCAGAGCGGCAACAACAACGCGTACTGCCAGGACAACGAGCTGTCCTGGGTGCCGTGGCCCGAGGACGCCGAGGGCGAGGGCGAGGGCGATGCCGAGCTGCTGGAGTTCACGCGGGCGATGGTGTGGCTGCGCCGCGACCATCCGGTGTTCCGGCGGCGCCGGTTCTTCCACGGCCGGCCCGTGGAGGGCACCCACGACGAGCTGTCGGACATCGCCTGGTTCACCCCCGAGGGCGACGAGATGACCCAGCGCGACTGGGACTCCACGCAGGCGCGGGCCCTGTCGGTGTTCCTCAACGGCAACGCGATCTCGGAACCCGGGCCGCGCGGTGAGCGCATCAGCGACGACTCGTTCCTGCTGATGTTCAACGCCTCGCCGAAGACCCTGGAGTTCGTGGTGCCGGTCAACCACGGGCGCCAGTGGCAGGTCGTCGTCGACACGGCGCGGCCGTCCGGCCTGGAACGCGGCACGGGCGCGAAGGTCCAGGCGGGCGACCGCCTGTCCCTGGTGGACCACAGCATGATGGTGCTGCAGCGCCCGGCGTGAGCGCTCCTCACGACGGCGGTCGACCAGCTGCGGGCCGTCCGTGGCTGGTCGCGCAGTTCCCCGCGCCCCTTCGGGGGCGCGGGTTCGCGGGGCGCCGACACATGGGAGTCGTCTCCGCGCGTGTCTGATGACACGAAAGGCCACCGGGCGGGTACGTAGGTTCCCATGACACCTGAGCGTCCCGACCCGGTCGCCCCCGTCGCGCCGACCGCCACCTACCGGCTCCAGCTGCAACCGGAGTTCCCCTTCGGGGCGGCCGAGGCGGCCGTCCCGTATCTGGCCTCGCTCGGCGTCTCGCATCTGCATCTGTCGCCGGTCCTGGAGTCGGTTCCGGGTTCGGGGCACGGCTACGACGTCGTGGACCACGCGCGCGTGCGGGACGAACTGGGCGGCGAGGCGGGGCTGCGGTCCCTGTCGCGCACCGCGCGGGAGCACGGTCTGGGGCTCGTGGTGGACATCGTGCCGAACCACATGGCGATGGCCCCGCGCCACAACCACGCCCTGTGGGAGGTGCTGCGCGAGGGCCCCGACTCGCCGTACGCGCGCTGGTTCGACATCGACTGGCGGGCCCACGAGGGGCGGATGCTGCTGCCGGTCCTGGGGCAGCCGCTCAGCGCGGAGACCGGGGCCCTGGAGGTCGACGGGGACGTCCTGCGCTACTACGACCACGTGTTCCCGCTGCGGGCCGGCACGGAGAAGCTGCCGCTGCCCCGGCTGCTGGACGCGCAGTGGTACCGGCTGGGGTGGTGGCGGCTGGCCCGCACCGAGCTCAACTACCGGCGGTTCTTCAGCATCTCGGAGCTCATCGGGGTGCGTGTCGAGGACCCGGAGGTGTTCGCGGCCACGCACGGGAAGATCCTTCAGCTGCTGGACGAGGGCGTGGTCGACGGTCTGCGGATCGACCACCCGGACGGCCTCGCCGACCCCGACGCCTACCTCCGCCGTCTGAACGAGGCGACGGGCGGGCGCTGGACGGTCGTCGAGAAGATCCTCGCGGACGGCGAGCCGCTGCCCGCCGCCTGGCCGGTCGCGGGCACCACCGGGTACGACGCGCTGCGGCACGTGGACGGCCTTCTCACGGACCCGGCGGGCGCGGGGGAACTCCTCGGCCAGTACCGGCGTTTCGCGGCTCCCCAGGCCGACCGTGGAGGCGTCTGGGAGGCGACCGTGCGGCGTGCCGCGTACAAGGTGGTCCATCACGAGCTGGCCGCCGAGGTCGACCGGCTGACGCGCGAGGCGGACCGCCTGTGCCGCACCTCGCCCGACCCCGCGCTGCGCGACCGCGCCCCCTGGGCCCTGCGCACGGCGCTGCGGGAGCTCCTGGTCCGCATGGAGGTCTACCGGCCGTACACCTCCGGGGACGCCGCGTCGGTCGTCACCGAGGAGGCCGCGGACGAGGCCCGCCTGGCCTTCAAGGTGCCCGAGGAGGCCCAGGCGGTCGATCTCGTACGGGATCTGGTGCTCGGCCGGGCCGGTGAAGGGCCCGAGTACGAGGCGTTCCGGGCGCGGTTCGCGCAGACCGCGTCGGCGCTGCGGGCCAAGTCCGTGGAGGACACCGCGTTCTACCGGTACGTTCCGCTGCTGTCGGCGACCGAGGTGGGCGGCGAACCGGGGTCCCCGGCCGTGTCCCCGGAGGTCTTCCACGCGTACTGCGCGCGCGTGCAGCGCGACTGGCCCGCCACCGGCACCGTCCTGTCCACGCATGACACCAAGCGCAGCGCCGACGTACGGGCGGCGATCTCGGTCCTCACGCAGGTGCCGGAGCGCTGGGCCGACCTGCTGGCCGAGGTGACCGGGTGGACGGCGGCCGAAGGGGTCGGCGCGCCGGATCCGCAGGTGGCCTGGGCCGCGTGGCAGACCGCGGTCGGGCTCGGCCCTGCGGCCGGGGAGCGGCTCCAGGGCGCGCTGCTGAAGCACGTCCGCGAGGCGGGCCTCGGCACCTCGTGGACCGAGCAGGATCCCGCGTACGAGGCCGCCGTGGCGGAGTTCCTCAAGGCGGGGCCGTGCGGGACGCCCGGGCAGCTGGTGGCCGGGTTCAGGAGCTCCGTCGAGCCGCATGTGCGCGCGAACGTCCTGGGGGCCGCGCTGGTCCATCTGACGATGCCGGGGGTGCCGGACCTCTACCAGGGCACGGAGGTCGAGTACCGGGCCTTGGTGGACCCGGACAACCGGCGGCCCGCGGACTTCCCGCCGGCCGACCCGGACGGCCTGTCCGCCGAGAAGGCGGCGCTCACCGTGGGCGCGCTGCGGCTGCGCGGGCGGCGGCCCACCGTCTTCGGCGAGTCGGCGACCTACGCTCCGCTTCCCGCGGAGGGGCCGGGCGCCGCGCACTGTGTGGCGTTCGTGCGCTCCGGGGAGGTGGTCACGGCCGTGACCCGGTTGTCGCTGCGTCTGGAGGAGGCGGGCGGCTGGCGCGACACGGTGCTGGCGCTGCCCGCGGGGCGGTGGGCGGACCTGCTCGCTCCGGGGCGGGAGTTCACGGGGCACGCGCGCGTGGAGGAGCTTTTCGGACCGTTGCCCGTGGTGCTGCTGGAGCGGGTCGGCGACGACTCGGGCGCCGGCTCCGGGTGAGCGGACCTCCGGCGGCGCCCGGCGGAGGGCACGGGCCACGCCCGCCGTCCGGGGGTGAAATGCCCCCGGCTACCGGTAAATGCTGCTGGGCGCTCCCCGGTGGCGCCCCTTCACGTCCTTGACAGTTCATCCGGTCCGTGGAGTACTGCGGATTGCGACGCCGGAGCGGACCTAGTCGGGGGTGAGTCTCCTGCCGGAGCTGCGCTACCCCAGTGTGACCGAAATCGTTTCCTCGGCCCGGGCGTTGACGGCCCACCGGCCGGGCCTGTGTTCGCTCAGACAGGTCGGCTCCTCGCGCGCCGGCCGGCCGCTGCAGCTGCTCTCGGTCGGCCATGCCGCGCGCTCGGTGCTGGTCGTCGCGGGCGCCCACGCCAACGAGCCCACGGGCGGCTCCACCCTCCTGTCGCTGGCCGAACGGGTGCTGCGCGAACGGGAGTTGCGGTCCGACACCTCCTGGCACTTCCTGCTCTGCGCGGACCCGGACGGCGCCAGCCTCCATGTGACGCCGGCGCCGCGCACCCTGCTCGACTACCATCTCGGCTTCTTCCGTCCCGCGGGGCCCGAGCAGCCCGAGTGGTCGCCGTCCGTGCTGCCGCCCGACCGGCTGCCGCCCGAGACGCGGGCCCTGACCCGGGTCATCGACGAACTGCGCCCCTACCTCCAGGTCACCCTCCACGGAACGGATCTCGGCGGCAGCTGGGTGCAGTTGACCAAGGACATCCCGGGGCTCGCCGAACCGTTCGCCAAGTCCGCGGCGGAGCTGAACATCCCGGTGGAGACGGGCGCCTCGGACGCCGCCGGCTGGCCCGCGTCCGGGCCGGGTGTGCATGTGATGCCCGCCCCGGGCTCCGACCTGGCGTACCCGAGCATGCCGGACGACGCCCGGCACAGCACCTGGTACCACGCCCACCGGTACGGCGGTCTGACCGCGGTCGTCGAGGTGCCGATGTGGGCGAGCGACCTGGTCGACGATCCCGCGCCGCATCCCGCGCCGGCGGCGGCCATGCGACGTCTGGCGCGTCGCCTCCTGAAGGACGCGGTCCAGGTCGAGAGCGTCCTCGCCGAGGTGCTGCCGCGCCTTCCCGGGCCGGACGGTCCGCTGCTGCGCGCCGCCAAGTGGGCGCTGGAGCTGGTGCCGGGGCTGGCGGGCGACTGGGCGCAGGCGCCGCCCGCGGACTCGACGATGGCGTACGTCGGCAGCGTGGACGCGTTCGGACGACGGCTGCCGCTGCGGGCCGCGGCGATGCTCCTGCGGGTCCTCCAGGAGGCCGACGACCGCGCCGCGCCCCCTCTGGAGCGCCTGGTCGCGTCCTGGAGCGAGGCGTTCGCGGAACGCTTCCGGGCGCGCTGGGTGCCGCTGGAGCACCAGGTCGAACACCAGAGCCGCACGGTGGTGGCGGCGGCGCGGCACGCCCGGGACCGGGCGGCTTGAGGCACACGCGCGTGGGGCCTTTTTCCGCGGCACGCGCGCGTGGATCGCCCCCAGCGGCGCGCGTGGGCCTTGTCGTGCGGCACGCACGTGCGGGGGCTCTTCATCTCGGCACGCGCGCGTGGGGGCTTTTCCCGCGGCGCGCGCGTAGGGCTCGCCTTGCGGCACGCGCGCGTGCCTCGCGGTCGGCTTGCGCGCGTGCCTGGCGGTCGGCTTGCGCGCGTGCCTGGCGGTCGGCCTGTGCGCGTGCCGCGCGGTCGGCCTGCGCGCGTGCCCGGCGGTTCGCTGCGAGCAGCTCAGTCCGACAGGGCGAACACCGATCCCGTCCGTGCCGCCATCACACAGGAGTTGGAGTGCGTCTCCTTGTACCTGACCGCGCGGCCGCCCCACTCGCCGCGCGCGGAGGTGGTCACCGGGGCGTAGATCATCGGGCAGTAGACCTCCTTGGGCGGGATGCGGCCGATGTCGCCGCCCGCGGCGCGGAGTTCCTCGCAGGCGCGTACCGCGTGCGCGTGGCCCTGGGGCGGGTCGCACAGCAGCAGCGTGCCGCGCGTGTCGCTGGAGCGGGCGTCGCCGCGGGTGACGGTGACGTAGAGCCAGTTGCCCGCGAGGGACTCCGGGGGTGCCGCGGCCCGGGCCGGCACCGAACCCGCCACGATGAGGGCGCAGACGGTCAGCAGACAGGCCCGTACCGCCGCCGTCGCTTTGTGAGTGTTCGTCATTGCCTGTGCATCGGCACACGAGGCCCCGATGCCCACCCCGACTCACTCGAACGGCACTTCGGCCCTCCTCGGGGGCGTACCGAGCGGACTCGCGCCGGCCGGCGGGACGGGCGCCCGGTGCCGCGCCAGGTCGAACGCGGCGAGCACCACGCGCGCGTGGTACTCGACCTGCCGCGCCACCGGGATCCAGCGAGCCCCGTGGCCGTCGTGGTAGTCCGCGCACCACGCGTCGATGAGCCGGTCGAGGTCCGCCGTCGCGCCGGACGGGTCCTGCCCGGCGGCGGTCACCAACTGGCGCAGCAGCCCCGCCGTGCGCAGCGCTATCCGCCGCCCGGAGATGCGCAGCGCGGTCAGCCGGGCCGTGTCGAGCGGCGGCAGCGGGCGCGCGCCGCCGTCCGCGTCGGGGTCCGGACCGGTGTCGGGGTCCCAGGAGTCGGCGAGACCGGGGCAGACCAGTAAATAGTCGTCGACCGGTGCGAGGAGACGGTCCGCGTCCGGAGCCGTGTCCAGGGAAGGGCGGATACGGGCCAGCAGTGCCTCCAGAAGGGCCGTGTCGCGCCGCAGCGTGCGGCTGACGGCCCGCAGGGCCCCGTCGGCGTCCGCGGGCGCCGAGGCGTCCCCCACGGCCGCCACGCCCCACATGGGCGCCTCGACGACGGCGGTCACCGTGCCGTACGGGTGCGGGTGGAACCAGGTGGACTCGACCGCCGCCTCCGTGATGGCCGCGGCCAGGTCACCGCGCCGCGGCGGCGGGATCCGGTAGACCGCGGGCCCCAGGGTGGGCCAGTACAGCGTGTCGTACGACCCGAGTTCCAGCGGGATGCCCAGGCGCCCCGCGATGTGCGCGAGGCGCGGCGCGAGTCCGGGCAGGTCGCGGGTCAGCTCGACGAAGCCGCCGCCCACGTCGACGCCGTGCAGGGAGCACTGGAAGAAGGGCCGCAGTTCGTCCTGGAGGGCGAGCAGGGCGCGGGTCTCCGGCAGGGCGGCCGCCGCCGCGCCGTCGGGCAGCCACTCGGGCTGTTCGAGAAAGCCGGGTCGGAAGAAGTGCCGGAAGTAGTGGCCGAGCGTGTACGGGCCCGACAGCCAGCCCTCGTTGCGGCGGGCGCCGTCGGGGTCGAGGCACAGCAGCAGGTTCCAGGTCACGTCGGCGCCGTCGCACAACCGGGGGTCGGCGAGGGCCCGTTCGGCGAGCCTCAGCGCGGTGGCGCCGCCGACCGGCTCGTTGGCGTGGGGTCCCGCGACGATCAGGGCCTGCCGGCTGCCGTGCCCGACGGACAGCAGCAACAGGGGCAGTCCGGCCCGTGACGTGCCCACTTGGCGCAGCCGGGCGTCCCGCGGGCGGCGGTCGACGAGCGCGGCCGCCCGCACGCCAAGCTCGTCGACGGACAGATAGCGGAGGAGTGGCGGCAGCGTCTTGACCTCCGCTGTGAAGAGCCATCGGTTCACTTGGCGTGCATGGCGTACGCACAGTGAGTCACGACTACGGAGGTACGTCAACACCACTGCACACCCGAAACGTTCACGTCAGCGGGGGCCACCCGGCGGAGGCTTCGATTCCGTCCGGGCGGGCCGAGCAGGCGCGGTACCGGCGCGCCCCTTCAGGGGCGCGGGGAACTGCGCGCCCAGCCACAACGAACCCGCGCCCAAAGACGACCCACCCCGCGGAGCTCAGTCCGCGGCGAGCCGAAACGCCATCCGCCCGAAACTGACCTGGTCCCCGACCTGGACAACGGCCGCCCCGATCACCCGCCGCCCGTTCACGGACGTGCCATTGGTCGAGCCCAGATCCCGCAGCACCCACATACCGCCCTGGCGGGTGAGCTCGGCGTGCACACGGGACACCGTCTCGTGGCTGAGCCGCAGACCACTGGCCGGGTCGCGGCCGATACGCAGCGGGTACCGGTTGTCGGGCCGGGGCAGCAGCAGCTTGGGGAGCCGCTCGGCCTGCCACGCCCTGCGCAGCCGCACGGTGAAGCCGGAGACCGCCTCGACCGCGCCGAACAGCATCCGCGACCAACGGTTCTCCGTCTGCAGGTCGGCGGTGAGCGCGGCGAGTTCGTCCAAGGTGCGGGCGGCGAAGGCGAGTTCCATCCGCAGTACGAACGTGTCGTGCGAGAGCCTTCCGAGGGCGACGCCCTCCCGCAGCACCCTCAGCGCCCGGTCGCGCTCGGCGTCCGACAACCGCGCGGGAGCGGGATAGGTGTGGAACTCGGAGGACGACGTCACGGAGCCGATTGTCTGGCAGCGCGGCCGGAGTGTCCAGAAAACGCAGCACTTCAGAGCAGTACCTACGTCGGATCCGGTCCTTTCAAGTCGTTCGATCCGGAGGATTCGAAGGTGAATTGATCTCGTTTGACGCACCATGGGACCGGTGACGTCACGGTGAGCAGACGAGGGAGAACCGTCCGTGCAGTTCGAGGTGTGGGCACCACAGGCCGACCGCATGACGCTCCACTGCGCGGACACCACGCGCGCGCTGGAGCCCGATCCGGAGCGCGTGGGGTGGTGGACGGGAGAGGCCGAGGCGCAGGACGGGACGCGGTACGGGTTCGCGGTCGACGACGGCCCCGTACTGCCCGATCCGCGCTCGCGCAGGCAGCCGGACGGGCCCGACGGGCTGAGCGCGGTCGTCGAGCACGAGCGGTACGCGTGGCGTACGGAGTGGGCGGGGCGCGGGCTGCCGGGCGCCGTGCTGTACGAGCTGCACGTGGGCACGTACACGCGCGAGGGAACCCTGGACGCGGCGGCCGAGCGGCTCGGGCATCTGGTGGAACTGGGCGTGACGCACGTCGAGTTGATGCCGCTGTGCCCGTTCCCGGGGCGGCACGGCTGGGGGTACGAGGGGGTGTCGCTGTGGGCCGTGCACGAGCCGTACGGCAGCCCCGAGGCGCTGAAGCGCTTTGTCGACCGGGCGCACGAGCTCGGGCTCGGTGTCGTCCTGGACGTCGTGCACAACCACCTGGGGCCGTCCGGCAACTATCTGCCCGCCTTCGGGCCGTACTTCACTCAGACGCACCACACGCCCTGGGGCGCCGCCGTGAACCTGGACGCGCCCGGCTCGGACGAGGTGCGTGCGTTCCTGCTCGGCAGCGCTCTGGCGTGGCTGCGCGACTACCGGTTCGACGGGCTGCGGCTGGACGCCGTGCACGCGCTGCGCGACACGCGCGCGTGCCACTTCCTGGAGGAACTGTCGGCCGCCGTGGACACGTTCGCCGAGGAGCAGGGCCGGCCGCTGTTCCTCATCGCCGAGTCGGACCTGGCGGACCCGCGGATCATCACACCCCGCAAGGAGAACGGGCTCGGGCTGCACGCGCAGTGGAACGACGACTTCCACCACGCGCTCCACACCGCGCTGACCGGTGAGACACAGGGCTACTACGCGGACTTCGGCCGGTCCCCGCTCGCCTCGGTCGCGAAGACGCTGACCACGGGCTTCTTCCACGACGGTACGTACTCGAGCTTCCGCGGTCGCCGGCACGGCCGCCCGCTGGACCTCACGAAGGTCTCCGCGCACCGCCTCCTGGGGTACACGCAGACCCACGACCAGATCGGCAACCGCGCCCAGGGCGACCGGCTCTCGGCCTCCCTCTCCCCCGGCCTGCTGGCCTGCGCGGCCGCGCTGACGCTGACCGGGCCGTTCACGCCGATGCTGTTCATGGGCGAGGAGTGGGCGGCGGGCACGCCCTGGCAGTTCTTCACGGACCACACGGATCCCGAGCTGGCGGAGGCCGTACGCCGGGGCAGGCGACGGGAGTTCGCTGCGCACGGGTGGGCGGAGGAGGATGTCCCGGACCCGCAGGACCCCGCCACCCGTGACCGCTCCTGCCTGGACTGGTCCGAACCGGAGAACGGGCTCCACGCGCGCGTGCTCGACTGGTATCGCGAGCTCATCGCCCTGCGGCACACCCAGCCGGACCTCTCCGACCCCGACCTGGCGGACGTCAAGGTCGCATTCGACGAGCACACCCGCTGGCTCGCCTTCCGCCGCGGTGACGTCCGGGTGGCCGTGAACCTCGGCAAGGACCCCGCGGCGATCCCCCTCGGCACCCGGCCTGCCCGCGTACTGGCGGCGTGGGAGCCGGTGGAGGTTCCGGGGGCGGACGGAGTGCTCAGCCTGCCGGGCGAGTCGTGTGTGGTGCTTCTGCAGGGGTGACCGGGTGGTGCTTCCGCAGGGGCGACGGGGGCGCTCCCCCTACAGCGTCTCGTCCGTCTCGTCCCGCAGTTCCGTGACCCGTTCCAGCAGGATCGCCTCCCAGGAGCGCCGCAGTTGGGAGCGGAGGAGCGGCACGGGGCCCTTGTCGTGGTTCCGGAGGCGGTCGGCGAGGCGGGTGAGGGTGTCGCAGCGGGCGAGCCACAGGCCGCGCAGACAGGGGCGGGCGCCGTAACCGGCGAGGGTGGCCGCGCGGACGGCGGCGGGGGCGCCGACGGCGAGGGCGAGGCCGGCGATGTCCTCGGCCGGGTCGCCGACCACCGCGTCGGTCCAGTCGAGGACGCCGCGTACGCGGCCGTCGGCGCTGACCACGAGGTGCTCGCCCTTGAGGTCGTGGTGGACGAGGAAGGCGGCACCGGGCTGCGCGGCGAGCTGGCCGGCCGCGGGCGCGGTCAGCTGCTGGAGCCGGGCGGGGTCGAACTCGTCGGCCGCGGCGAGCTGTTCGGCGGCCCGCTCGGCGGCGGTCCGGAGCACTTCGAGGGACCGGGGCGCGGCCCGGGGCACACCGAACGCCTCGGCCTGGCGCACCGGCACCTCGCGCAGTCCCGTGAGCAGTCCCGCCAGGTCGGCCTCGCCCACGGCGGAGACGTCCTGCCGCTCGCCTGAGCCGCCCGGGATCAGCGTGTCGAGCGTGTACGTCAGACCGCTCGCCCACTCGCCGTGCGCGATGCTCACCGGCACGGAGACGCCGATGTGGGGGCGCACCAGGTCGCGCAGCCGCAGTTCGCGCCGCTGGCGCAGGGAGGCCTCGCGGTCCGGGGCGAGCCGCAGCACATGGCGTGCGCCCACGAACCAGGTGGAGTGCTCGCCGCCCTCGGCGACGGGCCGGATCTCGGGCCCGTCGCCATCTGGGAGGAGGGAGCGGACGAGGCGTCGCACGGTGTCCGCGGTGGGTGTCGCTGCCTGGGTCATGGTCGCGCCGTCTGCCGTTCGGGGTCCGGTGTCTCCTGGGGGTGGTCAGTGCACGACGGCCATCTCCCGGGAGGTGTTGTTGAGGCGGTGTCCACCGTCCTCGGTGACCGTCACGATGTCCTCTATGCGTACTCCGAAACGGCCCGGCAGATAGATTCCGGGCTCTACGGAGAAGCACATCCCGGGCACGAGCGGCTGTTCCTCGCCCTCGATCATGTAGGGCGGTTCGTGGGTGGTGACGCCGATGCCGTGCCCGGTGCGATGGATGAAGCGGTCGCCGTACCCGGCCTCGGTGATGTGCGCGCGGGCGACCCGGTCGACGTCCTGGCAGGCGATGCCCGGCCGTACGGCCCGGAACGCCGCCTCCTGGGCCTCTCGGACGACGTCGTGGACTCGTCGCTCCTCGGCGCTCGGTTCGCCGACGTGCACGGTGCGGGAGGTGTCGGAGCCGTAGCCGTGCTTGAGTCCTCCGAAGTCGAGGACGACCATGTCGCCGTTCTCGATGACGCGTTCGCCCGCCTCGTGGTGCGGGTTGGCGCCGTTCGGTCCCGACCCGACGACCGTGAAGTCCACCTGTGAGTGCCCGAACCGCCGCAGCAGATCGGCGAGATCACCGGCGACCTCCGACTCGCGGCGGCCGGCGAAGGAGACCTTGAGGATCTCCTCGTACGTCGCGTCCGCGGCCGCTCCCGCCGCCGCCAGCCGCTCCAGTTCCGCCGCGTCCTTGACGGCCCGGAGCATCGGCAGGCCCTCGGTGAGGGAGACGTACGAGGTGCCGGGCAGCGCCTTCTGGAGGCCCAGCAGATGCAGCGCCCAGGCGTTGTCGCTGACGCCGAAGCGGCCCGAGGCGTCGAGGAGCGGGGCCGTCGTCGCGTACGGGTCCTTGCCGTCGGTCCAGTCGCGCAGGGTCAGCGCGGGCGCGCCCGCCGCCTTCTCGGCGTCCGGTGCCTCCAGGGTGGGCACGACGAGCACGGGGTCCTGTCCGGCGGCGAGCACCAGCAGGGTGAGCCGCTCGGTGGCCGCGGGCGGCGCGTAGCCGGTGAGCCAGACGAGGTCGGGGCCGGGCGCGACCAGTACTCCGGCGAGCCCGGCGTCGGCGGCGGCCCGTGCGGCGCGCTCCATCCGTGCCTGGTAGTCGTCGGCGGTGAAGGGCGCGGGCGTGCCGGTCATCCGGGCCTCCGTGGTTCAAAAGGGGCTACGGGCAGCATCCTGCCCGGACAGCGGGGGCGGCGCGAGCCGGTCACCACTACTTTCGCGACAGCGGCTTCCGTGACAGCGCCTTGTGGTGACGGCATCAGCTCTCCAGGGCGAGGCGGGCGCCGAGGAGCAGCAGCACTCCTCCGGAGACCTGTTCCAGCGTCTCTGATCAGCTTAGGGAAACATAGTCAGGCCCAGTGCCTGGTATGTGTTCCCACCGGGGAGGGGAGGCGTGGGCGTGCAGGTGGAAACCCGCACCCAGGACTGCCCCTCGCGGACGGTGTGTGCTGATCGTCGTCACGCCCTGGTTCCGGAGGGCTGCACGAGGCAGCCGGGTCCGGTCCGTGTGCGCGTGTCCCTCCGGACGCTGGCCCGCCAGCGGGGGAGGGTGTCCGGCGTCGCCTGGGCGTCGGACATGCTGCTTTCGTCGGGCCGGTCTTGGATCTGTCCCGACTGGTCTTCGGCGTGATGACCGCCTGGGCTTCGAGTTTGTCGACCACGTTGCGGATCACCATGGCGCCGCTGGTGCGGTCCATGACGGTTTTCGCCTGGTGGGTGAGTCCGCGTGCGGCGATGCGCCGCCAGGCACCCTGGTCACGGTCGCCCTGCCAGCCGCACGAGCGGCAGACGGCCCATTTCCAGCCCGGCACGGTCGGCCGGTCGGGGGGCGGTGGCGTAGCAGAACCAGACACTGCGGGCAGTGCTTCGAGGTGTTGCGGGCCACAACCGTCACCACGGCGATGCCCGCCTCGGCGGACAGATGCCGCATCCGGTCCACGATCTGCCCACGCACCGCCTGTGACATGCGGGTGTTGTGGCCCTGGCCCATGCCCTGGGCTTCCATCGACCGCAGGTCCTCGACGTAAATGACGGTGGCCCCGGCGGCGATCGCCTGGTCCACGGCCCAGCGGGCGGCAGACCAGGACAGGGCGTCGTTCAGGTTCGAGCGGCGGGTCGAGACGCGCCGGATCTCATCGGTGAGAACCTGGCGCTTGTCCGTGAGGGCATGGCGTTCCGCACCGCTGATGAGCCGGTCGTACTGGTCGGCCTTGGTGTGCAGGGACTCGCCCTGACGGCGCAGCCGGTGCTGCCTGGCGAGGACACCGCAGGAGCGGAACATGCCGCCACTGCCGAGCGTGATGATCCGTCCGTCGTCGTGGAGCCGGGTGGCACCCGCGCTGAGCAGGGTGTTCAGCCCCCAGTCCACGCCAAGAGCCACTGTGTGGCCGGTGCGCTGGGCCTTCGGGACGGGGTGGGTGTAGGCGAGATCCGCCCGTACTTCGCCCTGGCGTATGCGGAGGGTGGGCAGGTGCAGGACCGCGTTCGCGGGGATCGTCGGCGGCAGCGCGATCGGGCCGGCGACCCATGTCCAGTCCGCGTACGACTGCGGGTCGGGGCGGGTGGGCAGCTGCAAGCGCAAGAGCGCCCGGCCCGGCTCGTCGGCGCGTTCGATGGTGGCCTGCTGCCCGTCGCAGGCGGACAGCAGAAGCATTCGGGCAATGCGAGGCTCCCCTTCCAGCTCGAAGACGTCGGCCGGCATCAGGTCGTTCTTCTGCCGGAAGGCGGTGATCTGCCGGGTGCGTGAGGTGATGACGGTGGACGGCAGGAACTGTCCGCCCGGCACCGCCTCACGAACGGCATCCCACTCATCGGCGGTGCGCTTTTTCGGGTCTGCGGGCCACGTCTTGAGAATTCCGGCGGTCAGGTCGGCCCGCCACTTCGCCGCACGCAGGGTACGCCCGGCCTGCTCCTGCGCCATGCGGACGATCCGGTCATTGACCTTGGCGCCAGGCTTCACGGTCCAGCCGAGGCGACGCAGGGCCATCCATGTGTTCGACGGCAGCTTCCCGGCCTCCCGCATCCACACCGGAGGCCAGCACATCCACATCAAGGGTGTTCCAGCGCTCGGCCAGCAGGGAGGCGACCATGCCCGACACCAGATCAGCGGCCCAGCCCACCCTCCCCCACTCTCGGCTTCGCTCGAGCGGGGGACCCCCATCGCCAGCACCGAGGCGGACAGGAGTTCACCCGTCTTCTCCTCCACACCCCGTCGCAGCGGGCCACGGGCGCAGGCGGTGCGGGCACTCTTGCCCTCAGCGAGCGGCAACTTCCGGCTCACCCGTGCCCCCTTCCCGCCCGCGATGCTGTCATCCGATCAACGACACACCCAGCGGAAGGTCACGCATTCGATCCACGTACTCACATACGACCCCGACCCCGACACCGAGCACACAGCATGACGCCGACGCATGACGAATCACTACGGATACCTAAGGAAATGCGGGACCCTGCCGGCGCTGCTCGCCTTCCACCACCAGCCGGTGGCGCCGCACCATCCGCTGCCCGACGCACACCAGCTGCGCCGGCCGTCGACGCCGGCCGCGCTGCTGGAGCGCAGGAGCGAGGTCGCCGGGATCATCACCGGGCACGCCCACACGCCCGCGGCCACGACGTTCGGCGGGCGGCCGCTGGTCGTCGGGCCCTGAGTGACCTGGACGCTGCGGCTGCCGTGGGAGGGCGAGGGTGCGGCGGACCGGGAGGCACCTCCCGGATTCGCCTTTCATGTGCTGGCCGACGAGGGCCGGTTGACGAGCCACTTCAGGGTGGCCGTGTGACGCCGGGTCCGGCGTGACCGTGTGACGCCGGGTCCGGCGTGACCGTGTGACGCCGGGTCCGGCGTGGCCGTATGACGCCGGGTCCCGTCAGGTGACTACGCCGGGTGTCACCGACAGCTGCTGGTAGCCGCCGCTCGCGTGCCGCAGCGTGAGCGTGACCGCGGTGCCGGGGCGCGCGGCGGCGACGGCCCGCGCGAGGTCGGCGGCCGAGTCGACACGGGTCCTGCCGAAGACGAGCAGGACGTCACCCCGTACGAGACCCGCGGTGTAGCCGGGTCCGGGGACGTGCACGCCGACGAGGAGCGCGCCCGGGCCCTTGGAGGAGTCGACGACCTCCACGCCGAGGGTGGGGCGCCCCTCGGGCGAGTCGTTCCGCGGATCCCGGGACGGATTCTTCGGCGAGGCGGAACTCCCGGCGCCTGGGGCCGATTTAGAGCCGCCCGGCCCCTGCGTCGATCCCTGTGCCGGGCCCTCCACCGACCCTTGCGCCGGGCCGGATGCTCCCTGCGCACCACCCTGTTCGCCCGCCTCCCTCCGCAGGTCGGCCAGCTTGCTCATCCCGATCACCGTGGCGCCCACGGTGCCGAGGCCGATCCCCGACAGCACGAGGACCGCCCCGACGAACAGGCTGAACAACAAGGTCATGAGCCGTCGCCCGCGCCGGCGTGCGGCGTGCGGGCGGCGGACCGTGCCGGGAGCCGGGCGGCCGCCGCCCGGCTCCCGGCCCGGCATCGGTTTGGGACGCAATGCGGTCTGTTCCATGGATCGCCTCCGGCCAGAGCTCTACCCTCCGCAGCGGCCCACCATGGTCCTCGAACGGGTGATGCGATTCGTTCCCGCTCGACCGGTCCGTCCATCAGCTTTTCCGGCGACGCGACCAGCCGGAGATCGACCCCGTCGACCGGGGCGTCGGGGTCGATCTCCGGCTGGGAGAGGCCTCGTACCGTCAGAGAGCGCCGATCGACGCCCTCTGCCGACTGGCGGCGATCGGCAGGCCCGGGAGCTGTCCCGGTACGAAGCCGTGGGCGCGGCGGGCCAGGTCGGCGGCCCCGTAACGGCGGCAGTCGTAGTGCCACTTCAGGATGCCGGCCATCCAGTTCTGCAGCTCGACCACATAGCCCTCCAGGATCTCGCGGGCCTCGTCGGAGAGCTGGAAGTCCTCGTAGAGCAGAGGGAACTCGTTGGCGGCGACATGCTGGAACTGCTTCATGCGCTGGGTCATGAGGTCATGGACGACGCCGAGTCCCGTCGGGTAGTCGCAGCCGAAGAAGTTCTGCACGACGAGGATCAGGTTGTGCACCTCTCCCTCGTACTCGATCTCCTTCTGGTACGAGAAGACGTCGTTGATGAGCATCCCGTAGTCGATCGCGGCGTTCTCCAGTGAACGGACCGGGCCGCTGCGGTAGACCTCGGGAGGCACCGCCGGGCCGTGGCCCAGACGGCACAGGCTCTTGGTGAGGTCGGAGCCGAAGGTGGCGCGACGCATCTCCAGGAAGTCGACGGGGTCGGGGATGCGGTTCTGAAGCTGGTTGGACAGCTCCCACACCCAGCTCTCGGTCATCACGTCCACCGAGGCCCGGAAGGTGCGGCGCGCCTCCAGGGTCATCGTGGCCGTCGTACGCCGCCACAGATCGGCGAGGGCCCGCTCCATCGCGTTGGCCGGGGGCGGGATCTCCTCGCCCGCGAGGGGCATACAGGCGGACAGCCGCTCGGTGCACAGCTTCGCCGCGGCGACGTCACGCCGGTGCCCGAACACCATCGGGTAGTAGTCGTCGCCGTACGTCCCCCACACGAGCCACTGCGCGCTGAGGTCCAGCGCCTCCGGCGTACCGTCCGGATCGAGGCCCGCCGAGCACAGCGGCAGGTCGTAGGCGGCGAGCTTGTCCTCGTCCCAGACGCCCTCCTCCAGGATGCCCATGCTGTGCGCCCACGGCGTGATGCGCTGCCGGGCCCCGTCCAGATCGGCGTTCAGCCGGACCTGGAACGGCATGTAGAAATCGGGGAGTTGGGACGGTCCCACCTTCTGGTACGGCACATGGGTGTACGCGCGCAGCCGCTCGGCACCGGCGGCGGCGAGCAGCGCCCCGACGTCGGCGGCGGAGTTGCCGGGCCCCGTGAGGCCGCTCAGCGGTGAGGTCGCGAGAGCCCCCTCGTTCATGTAGCGGCTCGACCGCAGGTGCCACTCGTGGCCGCCCGACTGCCAGTCCTGCAGCCCCTGTGCGTACGCGCCGATCGCTCGGACCTCGTCCGGTGTGAGGCCCTTGTCCAGGGCCAGCGCGGGCACTTCGGTGAGCGCGGTGTGCTCGAACTGGTGCAGCCGCGAGGTGAGGATGTCGTTGACCGTGTCGGCGGCCTGCTGGGTGGTGCAGCCGAAGAAGGTCTCCAGGACGAGCACGCCGTTGCTCAACTCGCCCTCGTCCTCGACCTCCCGCTGGTAGGAGAAGAGGTCGTTGCGCAGGTGCACTGCATCGGAGAAGGTCTCCATGAGTACCCGCAACGGCCGTGATCCGGCGACGGGTTCGGGGACCTCGGCCGTCGCGAACTCCACGAGCCCCGCCGACCAGGGTGCGCCGCCGACCTTGCGACGCATCTCGATGTACTCGACGGGGTTGGCGATCCGCCCCTCGTTGATGTTGGACAGCTCCCACATCGACTCGTTGAGCAGATGCTCGGTGGACTCGGCGAACCGCTTGCGCCAGCCCAGGGACATTGAGGGGACCGTGCGTGCCCAGAGGTCCGCGAGTCCGGCCTCGACGGGATTCCGCGGCTCGGGCACGGGGGTCGACAGGTCGAGCGGCATGAAGAGCGGGAGCCGGTCGAGGTAGTCCTTGCCGCCGGAGCGGTCCTGGCTGCGTTTGAAGGTCTCCAGGAAGTGGTCGTCGAAGAAGAAGACCCACACGTACCAGTCGGTGATGAGCGAGAGGGCCGGTCCGTCGCACTCCGGATGCGTGTACGCGCACAACAGGCCGTAGTCGTGCGCGTCGAGGTCGGCCTGCTCCCAGATACCGGAGCCCTCCAGCATGCCCATACCGCGTGCCCACTCACTCGAATGGGCACGCGCCTCGTCGAGATGCGGGTTCAGCCGCGCGGGGTACGGCATGTAGAAGTGCGGGAGTTCGAACGGCTGCGTCATGGCCCGGCCCTACCCGCGGCCTCCGGCCGGCATCCGTACGGCGGCACATGATCGCACCATCGCGTGAACGGATGAGTGTCGGGAGGCGGTTCGGGGAAAGGTGTGCTGTCCTGCGGGTCGGCGGTGTGCGAATGCCTCTCATGTCGGGAAGCCCGCGTACGACACGGCGGACTTCGGTGACACCGCGCCCGGCAATCTCCGGGTCGACCATGTCATCCCGTCCCGTGGTCTGATCTCTGCCGACAACGGCGTCTTCTGGCCCACGTCCGACGACCCGCTCTACCGCCTGGTCGGCAACGGGACGGTGGTCCCGACGTCGGACCACCGGATGGTGTGGCAGGACGTACGGCTGGGGTGAGGGGGTCTTTTCTCGCCCCCGCCGCCCCTACCCATTCCCGTCACTATTCGGGGGCCGGCCCCCGAACCCCCGCTCCTCAAACGCCGGAGAGGCTAAAAGACTGCGCAGTTCCCCGCGCCCCCAGGTTTTTAGGGGCGCGGGGAACTGCGCAACAAGCCACACCCAACCCGCACCCGACAACACACCCCAGGGGGCCTGGGGCGGAGCCCCAGAAGGATGGGACGGGTAGGGGCGGCGGGGGCGAAGAAAAGCCCGCCCCTCACCCCCGTACCGCCCTCCCCACCTCCGCCCGCAACGCCACGAACTCCGGCAAGCCCCTCGTCGCGATCTGGTCGCGCTTGCCGGGCAGGGTGACCGGGAGGTCGAGGACGATCCGGGAACCGGGGCCGGAGGACAGGACGACGACGCGGTCTCCCACGTACACGCTCTCGTCGATGTCGTGCGTGACGAACACGATCGTCGGCCCCTCGGTCTGGTGGACTTCGAGGAGGAGGTCCTCGAGGTCCTCGCGGGTCTGGGCGTCGAGGGAGCCGAAGGGCTCGTCCATGAGGAGGAGGGAGGGGCGGCAGACCAGGGCGCGGGCGATCGCGACGCGTTGTTGCATACCGCCGGAGAGCTGCCAAGGGTGGCGGCGACCCGCCCCGGGGAGCCCCACCCGTTCCAGCATCCGCTCGGCCTCGTCCCGCCGCTCGGCCCGTCCGAGGCCCCGCCGTCGCAGGGGAAGGGCGACGTTCTCCCGGACGGACAGCCAGGGGAAGAGCGACCGACCGTAGTCCTGGAAGACGACGGCGAGCCGGTCGGGCACACCGGTGACGGGCTCCCCGTCGACGCTGACGGTTCCCTCCCGCGCGGGCTGCAACCCCGCGATCGTGCGGAGCAGCGTCGACTTGCCGCACCCGGACGGCCCGACGACGCACAGGAGTTGGCCGTCAGGGACGGTGAGTGTGATGTCGTGCAGGACGGGATGATCGCCGTACCGCTGGCCGAGCGAGTCGAGACGGAGCATGCGGGGCGGTCACCTGTCCCTGGAGCCGGAGTCGAACGCGCCGTCGTCGACCCGGACGTGGAGCAGGAAGGGCCCGTCGTCGTCACCGTGGCCGGCCAGCGCACGGTCGAGTGCGGCGGGGAGGTCGGCGGACTCCTCCACGTACGCCGCGGGGCAGCCGAAGCCCGTCGCGACCCGGGCGAAATCGATGCCCCCGATGTCCGTGCCGGGCACGGGTGCGATGTCGATGCGGCGGCCGAGGGCGCGTACGGCGGCGTATCCGCCGTTGTCGAGGAGGACGTACGTGACGGGCACCCGATGGCGCGCGGCGGTCCACAGGGCCTGTACGGAGTACATCGCCGAGCCGTCGCCGACCAGGCACACCACCCGCCGCCGGTCGGCCAGCGCGCGCCCGACGGCGAGCGGCAGCCCCCAGCCGAGCGCCCCGCTGCCGGTGGTGAGGAAGCCGCCCGCCGAATCGATGCGCACGCGCGCGTGGAGCGCTTCGCGATGGCTGGGTGTCTCCTCCACGAGGACGCGGTCGCGGGGCAGTCGCTCCTGGACCAGGTCGAGTACGAGCTCCGGCGTGATCGGGCCGTCGCCGCCACCGTCGCCGGGGGTGCGAGCCGGGAGGGGTGCCGGGCGGGAGGGCGGCGGTTTGCGGTCCGACTCCCCCACCAGCACGGCGAGTCGGCCGACGGCCGGCTTCAGCGTCGTGACGATGCTCGTGCCCGTCGGCAGCCAGGCCGCCTGCCCCGGGTCGCAGTCGAGGTGGAAGAGCTCGGTACCCGCGGGCAGCGGCGGGCTCTCCGTGTGGAAGTGGTACGTGAACAGGGGCGCGCCCAGGGCCACCACCACGTCGTACGCCTCCAGGCAGGCCGCCAGCCGGTCGGCCGCCGGCGGCAGGAACCCCTGGAAGAGAGGGTGCGACTCGGGGAAGCCGGAGCGGCCTGACATCGGGCTGATCCAGACGGCGGCGCGGGTGCGTTCGGCGAGGGCGCGGACCTCGGCGGTCGCGTGCTCGTCGTCGACTCCGGGGCCGACGACCAGCGCGGGCCGCTCGCAGGCGTCCAGGCGTGCGGCCAGGGCGGTCAGGGAGCCCGCGTCGGCGGTGAACCCGCCGTGCAGCGTGCGCGGTTCGACGTGCGCGGCCGGCCGGTCCCAGTCGTCCTCGGGGACGGACACGAAGACGGGGCCGCGCGGGTGCGACATGGCGAGGCGGTGGGCCTCGGCGAGGACGGCGGGTACGTCGGCGGCGCGGTCCGGCTGGCGGCTCGACTTCACGTACGGGCGCGGGAACTGTACGGGGTCGTCGGCTCCGAGGAACGGCCTCAGCTGGGTCAGGGCGCGCGACTGCTGGCCGGCCAGGATCACGAGGGGCACGCGGTCGCGGTAGGCGTTGAAGACGGCGCCCAGGGCGTGGCCGACTCCGCCCGCCGAGTGGAGGCTGACGAGGGCTGCGCGGCCCGTGCCCAGTGCGTGTCCTGCGGCCATGCCCACGGCGACGGATTCCTGTAGTCCCAACACATAGGTGAAGTCGTCGGGCCAGTCGCGGAACATACGCAGTTCCGTGGAGCCCGGGTTGCCGAAGACGGTGGTCATGCCGGTGTCTCGGCAGAACCGGATGACAGCTTCCAGGACGGTGACGGTTTCCGCCGCGCGGGCCGGACCCGCGTCCGGCTTCGACTCGGACTCCGGCTCCGGCTCCGGCTTCGGCTTCGGCTTCGGCTTCGGCTTCATGCAGGCCTCCCTTTGCCCAGCAGTCGCTTCTCGACCGCCAACAGGCCGGTGTTGAGTACGTATCCGAGTGCGCCGAGCAGCACCAGCGCGGCCCACACGGTGAGCAGGTCGGAGCGCGACTGGGCGTCGGTGAGGGTGAAGCCGATGCCGTTCGCCGTGCCGGGCAGCAGCTCCGAGAAGACCATCAGGATGAGGGAGAGCGAGAGGCTCAGACGCAGGCCCGCGAAGATGCGGGGCAGGGCCGAGGGCAGGAACAGGAGCCAGAGTCGTTGCGCCGTGGTCAGGCGCAGCACGGCCGCCACGTCGATGCGTAGGGGGTCGGTGTTGCGGGCGCCCTCCGCCGTGTTGATCAGTACGGGCCAGACGGCGCTGAAGACGATCGACGCGAGTTGCATCTGGGTGCCGAAGTCGAAGATCACGACGAAGACGGGGACCAGGGCCGGGGGTGGGATGGCCCGGGCGAACTGGAGGGCCGGGTTGCAGAGGGCGTAGGCGCGGTGGGAGCGGCCCAGGGCTGTGCCCAGGGTGATTCCCGCGGCTGCGGCGAGGGCGAAGCCTGTGGTCATGCGGGCGAGGCTGGGGAGGATGTTTTCCGTGGCCTCCGGGGTGAGGAAGGCGTGGGTGGGTGGGCCCGAGAACCACAGGTTGTGGGTGTGGCGGGCGATTTCTGAGGGTGGCGGGAAATAGACGCTGGTGTGTGTGCGGGTGGCGAGTTGCCAGGCGCCGATCGCCACGGCCAGCACGCCCCACCGGAGCAGTGCGCTGCGCGCCGCCTTACCGCCCCTCATGGACCGACCTCACCGTCCTGGTTCTTCGCCCCCGCCGCCCCTACCCTCCCCCACTCTCGGCTTCGCTCGAGCGGGGGGACCCCCATCGTCCCTGACTCAGGGGCTCCGCCCCCGAACCCCCGCCAAAAGATTGCGCAGTTCCCCGCGCCCCTTTAAGGGGCGCGGGGAACTGCGCGACCAGCCACACCCAACCCGCACCCGACAACACACCCCACGGGGCCTGGGGCGGAGCCCCAGAAGGACGATGGGGGTCCCCCCGCTCGAGCGAAGCCGAGAGTGGGGGAGGGTAGGGGCGGCGGGGGCGAAAAGCGAACCCCGCAGCCACCTCACCGCATCCCCCGATGCTCCGGCGTCCAAGGGAACAGCCTCCGCTCCCCCCACACCAGCACGCTGTTGATGACCAACCCCAGGGCCCCGGCCCACACCACCCCCGCCAATACGTCCCGCGTGCCGTCCGTGGCCAGGCCGGACTGGGCGATGAAGATGCCGAGGCCCTCCCCGAAGCCCGCGAGGATCTCGGTGGCGACGGCCAGGACGAGGGCGATGGCGGCGGAGATGCGAAGACCGGCGGCGATGAAGGGCGCGGTCGCGGGAAGTTCGACCCGCAGCAGCACCGAGAGACGCCCGAAGCCGAAGGCCCGCAGCGTGTCCTTGGCCAGGGGATCGGTCTCACCGAGGCCGTAGACGGTGTTGAAGAGGATGGGCCAGACGGAGGCGTACGTGATGAGGGCGACCTTCGTCTCCGTACCGGAACCGAGCAGCAGGGACACCAGCGGGATCAGCGCGACGGACGGCATGGGCCGCAGGAACTCGACGATCGCGCGCACGGCTTCGTCGACCACGGGCACACTGCCGAGCAGCAGACCCAGCGGGACGGCTATCGCGCAGGCGAGGCCGAGACCGTAAGCCCAGGCCCGGACCGTGGCTCCGACCCCGTCCAGGAAGACCGGATCGCCCGCCAACTCCACGGCGCGCGCGAGGACTTCGGAGGCGGGCGGCAGATAGCTGCGGCGCACAAGACCGGCCCGGCCGACCGCCTCGCACACTCCGAAGGCGAGCAGCACACCGAGCGCGCCGAGCAGCAGTTCCTGACGACGTCTCCTCACGTGACTCACTCGGCTCACTCGGCTCATTTGACGAGCAACGTTCCCGGATCGATCGCCTTCTTCAACAGGCCCTGTTTCTTCATGAGTTCGGTGAGGCGGCGCAGCTGGGTGACGTCCGTGGTCGCCGGGTAGGCCGGCAGGCGGAGCGATTCGGCCTGGTCCGCGGTCACCTTGGCGTACTTGGGCAACTCCTCGCGTACGGCGCTCTGGTCCTGCGTGGCGATCTCCGCGGCCGCCGCGATGGCCCGTTTGAAGGCCGCCGCGGTCCTGGGGTTCTCGGAGGCGTAGCCGCGGGTCGTGACGTAGCCGCTGATCGGTATGGACTCCACGGGGGCGGAGCCGCCGTCGACGAGGACGCGGGCGTTCAGGTCGTTCTGGATGGCGCTGTTGAAGGGCTCGGCCGCGTGGACGGCGTCGACCTGTCCCTTCTCCAGGGCGGGCCCCATCTGGGGGAAGGCGATCTGCCGGTACTCGGGGCGGCCGGCGCCCTGTTGGTCGAGGATCGCGTTCAGCGTCAGTGACTGGATGTTGTTGAGGATGTTGACGGCGACCTTCTTGCCCTTGAGGTCGGCGACGCTCCTGATGTCCGAGTCCTGGGGCACGAGGACGTCCATCATGTGCGGCGCGCCCCGTGCTCCCTCGGCGAGGATGCGGAGGTCGAGGGTGCCCTTCTCGTGGGCCTGGAGGAAGGTGACGTAGTTCGCGCTCGCGATGACGTCGACCTGCCCCTTCGACAGGGCGGGCAGTGCCTGGATGCTCTGCTGGACGGGCTGGATGCGCACGTCCAGGCCCTCCTTCTTGAACAGGCCGCGGTCCTGCGCGATGTAGAGGGGTGCGTCGTCGGCCAACGGGAGGGCGGCGACGGTGATGCTCGACCTCTCCAGCCCGTTGCCCCCGGCGTTACTGGAATCGGAGTCGTCGGAGTCGCCGCCGCAGGCCGCCAGAGTCATCACCAGGGCGATCGCGGCGACGGTCGGTTTTCCCGTACGGAAGCGGGCTCGGCGCGTCGGCATGCGCGCATGATGCCCTCCACTTGACGTGATCACCACACACTTATGCGCCGTTCCCGCGGCCTTCGGGAAAATGCGAAAGCACATTCGCGCCGCCGGTCGCCGGAGCCCGCGCACACGCCCTTGCCGCCCCGCCGCGGCCGGGTCACCGTGGTGGCGTGACCTCACGAGCGACGCCCACGCCACCCGCCGGGGGACCCGGTCCGGACGCCGGCCCGGACGCCGTCCCCGACGTCTTCGACCCCCGGCAGTACGCCGCCGGTGTCCCCCACGCCGCCTACCGCGTCCTGCGCGACCACCACCCCGTGGCCTGGCAGCAGGAGCACGAGGTTCTCGGCCGGCCGGCCGGGCCCCGCTTCTGGGCGGTCACCCGGCACGCCGATGTGGTCCGGGTCCTGAAGGACTCGGAGACGTACTCCTCGTATCTCGGGGCGACCCAGATCAGGGATCCGGACCCGGACGACCTGCCGTTCGTCCGGCGGATGATGCCCAATCAGGATCTGCCGGGGCACGGGAGGTTGAGGCGTCTCGTCAGCCGGGCGTTCACGCGTCGACCACTTCGCGTCGGTCGCACGCACCCGGGCCCGCTCGCTGTTCGAGCAGGCGGTGGCGACCGCACATAGGAACGACGGCACGTGCGACCTCGCCACCGATGTCACCGACGACTACGCGCTGCTCAACCTCGCGGATCTGCTCGGTGTACCGGAGAGCGACCGCGGGCTGCTGCTGCACTGGACCCAGCGGGTCATCGGCTACCAGGACCCGGACGAGGCGGGCCCGCCCGTGCTCGACGCCGTGGGCAGACCGGTCAACCCGCGCTCCCCGGCGGCACTGCGGGACATGTTCGCGTACGCCCGGGAGCTGGCCGGACACAAGCGGCGGCATCCCGGCGACGACGTGATGACCGTGCTCGCGGCCGACGGTGAACTCGCCGCCGCGGAACTGGAGATGTTCTTCTTCCTGCTGACGGTCGCGGGCAACGACACGGTACGCGGCGCTGCTCCCGGCGGGCTGCTGGCGCTGGCCGAGCACCCGGAGGCGTACGCCCAACTGCACTCCGGTGTCGTCGACTTGGAGTCGGCCGTCGACGAACTCCTGCGGTGGCACCCGCCGGTGCTCACCTTCCGCCGCACGGCCGTGCGCGACACCGAGCCGGCCGGGACGCCGGTCCGCGCCGGGGACAAGGTGGTGGTCTTCCACGCCTCCGCCAACCACGACGAGCGGGTGTTCGCCGAGCCGCACCGGCTCGACCTGGCGCGTACGCCGAATCCGCGCGTCTCCTTCGGGGACGGACCGCACGTCTGCCTGGGCGCGCACTTCGCCCGGCTGCAGCTGCGGGTGCTGTACGAGGAGGCGCTGCGCGCCCTGCCCGTGCCGCCGCGCGTCGCCGGGCCGCCCCGGCGGCTCGTCTCCAACTTCATCAACGGCCTGAAGTCGCTGCCGCTGCACGTGGCCTGAGCCGGCCGGTCCGGCTGGGCCCCCTGAGGTACGGGTTGACGATCCATTGACCTGCAACTTAGGTTTGCCTTACCTAAGTGGTTTTCGCCTCCGAAAGGCCAACTGCCCATGAGATCCGCCGTGTTCGCCCGTGCCACCCGAATCGCCGCCGTCGGTGCCACCGCCGCCGCGCTGACGGTCGGGCTCGCCACCTCCGCCTCGGCCGCCACCGCCACGCGGTCCGTGACGGTGAGCGGAACGACGTACAACCTGTCGCTGACGGCCCCCGACGCCCTGTCGGCCGCCGGGCAGAACATCACCGTCTCCGGCAGCGGCTACAACACCCTCCAGGGCGTCTACGTCGGCCTGTGCGTGATACCCGACGGCGTCGTGCCCGGGGACCCGTCGACGTACACCTCCCGGCCGACCCCCTGCCTGGGCGGCGCGGACCAGTCCGGCACCACGGGCGCCTCGCACTGGGTGTCGAACTTCGGCGGCGGCACGGTCGCGAACAGCTCCACCTACGGCTCCGGCGGCTCCTTCGACGTCAGCGTGCACGTGAACCCGAACATCGCCTCCGGCCAGGTCTGCGGCACGGACGTCGACTGCGCCATCGTGACGCGCGCCGACCACACGGCGAGCGGCACCCGCTCGTACGACGTCTACATCCCGGTCACCTTCTCGTGACCGCGCCTCTCAGAACCCGGGGGCGGAGCGATGTGCTCCGCCCCCGGGCGGCGGGCGCCCTCGTGGGGATCACGGCGGTGGTCCTCACCGCCGTCGTCGTCAGCACGCCCGCCGTCGGCGCCGACGACCAGCCGGGGACGAAGGGGTATGAGCAGACGGCCCGCCTCACGACCGTCGGCAAGCCGCTCGACCTGCTGGTGCACCCCGAGTCGGGGAAGCTGTACGTCGGTTCCGACGCCGTCGCCGGTACGACGGGCGGGAGCCTCGCCGGGGTCTATGTCGTCGACCCGGCCTCCGGGAACGTACTGAACTGGGTGAAGACCTCGCCCGGCAGCACGGGCGCACCCGCCCAGCTTCCGGGCAAACGGCTCGTCGGGCCGCTGCCGGGCGACGGGGTGCACTACCTGGTCGGGCTGCGCGGGATCGCCGCCGTGAAGGACGGCGACGCGGCGGGGCGCGGGGGCTGGCTCACCGGCACGACGATCACGCAGGCCAAGGCCGGTGCGAAAGCCGGCACGGTCGTGGTCGTACGCGGGACGAAACTGGAGGAGGTCACCGTCGGCGAGACCTCGGTGACCGTGGAGCGCTCCCTGACCCTGCCGGCCGCCGGCGGTCCGCTCGCCGTGGACACCGCCGCCGGGCAGATCTGGGTCACCGACAACACCGACAGCCTGCTGCTCAGGGTCGGTTCGGCCGACTTCACGCCGGACGGCAAGGAGATCCCGCTGGCCGCGGGAGCCGCGGTGTCCTTCCTGGAGTGGGACACCGAGCACGGAGTGCTGTGGGCCGGGCGCGGCACCGTACTGGAGGCGTACGACATCGCCACCGGCAAACTGGCCGCCTCCTTCGACGCGAAGCCCGGCGACACCATCGCGGATGTCGCCGTGGACCCGCACTCCGACCGGGCGTTCGCCGTGTGGCAGGACTGGGGCAACCCGCCGGAGGAGGGGGACGGCGTGGGGCAGCTCGCGGTGTACGACACGGCGACGCTCAAGGACCTCGACATGGGCGCCGAACTGCCGGGCGTCAACGGCCAGTTGGGCAGCTCGTCCGTCGCGGTGACACCGGGCGGCGATTCGGTGTTCGTCGCGAGCCCGTCCGAGGCCTCGCTCACCGTGTTCCGGGCGCCGGTGCCGCCGCCGCCCTCGGAGTCGCCGTCACCGTCCGACCCGGGGTCGCCTTCGCCCTCGGACCCGGCCTCGCCCAGCCCCTCGGACGGAACGTCCGAGCCGTCGCCCGGCGACTCGGGACCGGACGCCGACCCGACCGGCTCCGGCACCATCGTTCCCGTCGACGGTCCGACCGCCGACGGAGACAGCGCGGGCGGCACGGGAAGCGGTGGCGCGCGGACCACCACCGGTGGCGGCTCGCTCGACACCACCGGCGACGGCTCGCTCGCCTCGACCGGCACCGACGTGCTCCTGCCCGCCGCGGCCGGCACCGCGGCGCTGCTCGCCGCCGGCACCGCCGCGGTGCTGTGGCGCCGCCGACGGGCCACGACGTAGGCCCGTCGGCGGATCGCGAAGGAGACAGGCGGACACCAGCACCCCCGGAAAGGTCCAAGAGCCGTGAACAGGCCCGACAAGGGCCCGTGTCAGTGCTGTTGGACCTTCTGCGGTGTCGCCTCAGTCGGCCGTACGACGACGTATCCCTCGCCCTGGAGCATCAACTGCACGGCCTCGCCGGAGCCACCGCGGATCATCGAGCCTATGGACTGCGAACGGTGCAGTGAGGTCTGGAGGTTGGCCGTCCAGCCGACGATCGCGTCCGTGTCGACGTACACCGGCCACTGCGGCGAGACGGGGATGACCAGCGGGTTGCCCTCGCAGACGAGACCGAGCCTGCCGTGTCCGGTGAAGACGCTGTTGAACAGCCCGCCACCCGTGATGCCCGCGCCCTTCACCGTCTTGATCTCGTACTTCAGTGAGGCGTCGAAGCACAGTACGTTGCGGCCGTTGACGGTGAAGACGTCACCGGGGTCGATGTCGACGATGAAGCAGTTCTGCGCCTCGTGCGCGAACCAGGCCTCCCCCTGCCCGCGCACCGCCATGAGCGCCAACCCCTCGCCCGTGACCGCCCGTTTGAGCATGCCGCCGACGCCCTGGCCCTTGCGCTCGAACTGCAGACTGCCCCGGTAGGCGATCATCGCGCCCTGCCGGGCGAGCATCTCGCCGTTGACGGCGTACTTGATCGACTTGGCGTTCTCGACACTCATGCCCGCCGCAGTGGCCGGCTGCACCATGTACTCGCTGGAAAACAGATCACCCTTCATGCGGGCATCCTGTCCCGGAGGCGCGGGTTCCACCATCCAGCGACGGGATGAAAGGCGACAACGAAGGTATATGTCCGCGGAACGAAAGGCGGGGCGGCCGACGCCCGCTCGCGTCGGCCGCCCCTGCGGGGGCCTTTCGGCCCCACCCTGTGGGGGGTGGTTCGTCAGTCGTCGATCAGCCGCCGTCCGCCTGGGTCAGCAGTCGTCCGACGGCCGCTCGACGGTCAGAAGGTCAGCTTCCAGCTGTTGATCGTGCCGGTGTCCGCCGAGGCCACGTCCTGCACGCGCAGCTTCCAGGTGCCGTTGGCGGTCTCGCTGGACGCGTCCACGGTGTAGGTCGTGTTGACGTTGTCGGCCGAGTCCGAGCCCGAGGACTTCAGCCGGTACGCCGTGCCGTCCGGGGCGACCAGGTCGATCACCAGGTCACCGCGGTAGGTGTGGGTGATGTCGACGCCGACCTGGAGGGCCGAGGGCGCGTTGCCGGTGCGGCCGGTCACCGCGATCGAGGACTCGACGGCCGAGCCGGCGTCCGGGATGGAGACGGCCGTGGTGCTGGTGAAGGTGGTGCCCCCCGTGGAGCCTCCGGACCCGCTTACCGCCTGCACCGTCTTGGCCGCGTCCGCGAGACCCGCTCCACAGCCGCCCGAGCAGGCACCGGGCAGAGCACGCGAGTTGGTCTTGATCGCGGACTCGATCTGGGCCGGGGTCAGCGTGGAGTTCGCCGACTTGGCGAGCGCGGCGAGACCCGCGATGTGCGGGGCGGCCATGCTGGTGCCCTGGTAGTAGGCGTACGACTCCGAACCGGGGCCCTGCGTACCGGAGTTCAGCGTGGACAGGATGCCGTTGGCGGTGCCGGTGCTGGTCTGGCCGCCGGGTGCCGCGATGTCGACGACCGAGCCGTAGTTGGAGTAACTCGCCTTGGCACCCGCGCGGTTGAGGGCGGCGACCGAGATCACGTTGCCGCAGCTGGCCGGCGAGTAGTTGGCCGCGTTGGCGTTGCTGTTGCCCGCCGCGACGACGACCGTGGTGCCCCGGCCGACCGCGTTGTTGATGGCGGTCTGGGTGGCCGTGGTGCAGGCACCGCCGCCGCCCAGGCTCATGTTGATGACCTTGGCGACGTTGGTGTTGGCCGGGACGCCGGAGACCGTACCGCCGGACGCCCAGGTGATGGCGTCGATGATGTCGGAGTCGTAGCCGCCGCACTTGCCGAGGACGCGCAGCGGGGAGATCTTCGCGTTGTACGCGATGCCCGCGACGCCCTTGCTGTTGTTGGTGACGGCCGCGATGGTGCCCGCCACGTGGGTGCCGTGCCAGGAGGAGGAGCTGCCCGTGGTCTGCTCGCACTCGCCGGCGGCGTACCAGTCGCCCGGGTCGGCCGGGTTGCTGTCGCGCCCGTTGCCGTCGACCGAGACCGCGGTGTCGGAGATGAAGTCGTAGCCCGCGACGATGTTGGCGGCGAGGTCGGAGTGGGTGACGTAACCGGTGTCGATGACGGCGACGGTCACGCCACTGCCGGTCGCGGTGTCCCAGGCGCCGGGCACGCGCATGCCCGCGGTGGTCTCGAAGAGGTCCCACTGCTTGCTGTACTCGGTGTCGTTCGGGTCGGCCTGCGGCTTGTTGAGGCGGTCCGGCACGACGTACGCGACCTGCGGGTCGGCCTGGTACTCGGCGACGACGTCGGCGACATCGGCCTTGCTCAGCTGCTCGCCGAGGTCGACCAGCGCGGCACCGGTGCCGAGGCGGCGCTGGAAGTCCAGGCTCTCGCCGGCCTCCTTGCCCTTGGCCTCGGCGTCGGCGGAGGCGGCCTTGTTCGACCTGGCCTCGGTGGCGCCCGACTTGTAGCCGACGATCAGTCGCTCGGCGGGGGCGGCCACGGCAGCGGCGGCGGTCTTCGCGGCCTGCTCGGCGGGGACCTTGGCGGTGGCGGGACCGGCCAGCGCGAGGGACGTGGCGGTCCCGGCCAGGAGTGTCGCGGAGATCGCGGCGACGGATATCAGCTTCCGTCTCGCGGGTCGAGGAGTACGCAAGTGAGTGCCTTTCGTGGCCGGCTCCGGGCAGCGCGGAACAGGCGGTGCGATGCGGTGCATGCGGTGCCGTGCGGTGCGGAGCAGCGGTTCGATTCGCTTCGTCGTCGAAGCGGCGGGGGGTGCAATCGAGAAGGCGCGAGGCCGGCCGTGCGCGAGCCTCCAGTCAGGGGTTACCTGTGGTTCGGCTGTGGTCGAACAATAGGCGGAGCCCTTATCCCGCGGATACGGGGAAAACCCTCGATCCATGGCCGAGAACCCCCTACGGGGACCGCCCAGTTGGCGAGAAAGCACCCTTTCCGGACGTTCAGTCCTGTCTCGCCGGCAAGGGATGCGGGCGAGGCGGGAGGGGCTGCCGCCGGGCAAGAAGTTAGGTTAGCCTTACTTTCCTCTCCCTGGTCTCCCGTTGCGATGTCTCCCGCCGAAGGAGTCGCCCATGCATGCCCCGCGCCCCGCCGCCCCTGCGCCCGCGCCCGTCCGCGCGCTCTCCCGTCGCGGGGCCCTCACCGCGGTGGGAGCCCTCGGCCTGGGCGGTCTGCTCACGGCGTGCGGCAGCGACGGAGACAAGGACAGTGACGGCGGCAACGCCACCAACCCGTCCACCGGCGGGGGAACATGGCGTTTCAAGGACGACCGCGGGACGACGGCCGAAGCGGACCGGACGCCGAAGCGCCTGGTCGCCTTCGTCGGCGCGGCCGCCGCGCTGCACGACCTCGGCATCGAGTGCACGGGCGTCTTCGGCCCGACGAAGCTGGCGAACGGCAAGCCCGACCCCCGGGCCGGCGGCATCGACGTGGACAAGGTGACGATCCTCGGCAACACCTATCCCCAGTTCAACGTCGAGCGGTACGCCGGACTGCGGCCCGACCTGCTGATCGCCCAGATGACCGAGCCGCCGGCGCTCTGGTACGTCCCCGAGGAGTCGGCCGAGAAGATCGAGTCGCTCGCCCCCAGCGTCGGCATCCTCACCGCGAAGAGCTCGCTCACCCATGTGATCGGCCGCTTCGCCGACCTCGCGAAGTCACTCGGCGCGGACCTGACGGCCGATCCGGTCACCTCCGCGGAGGAGCACTTCAAGTCGGCCTCTGCCACCTTGCGCCGAGCGGCCGGAGAGGCCCGCGCGAAGGGCCGTGGTGGCCTGAAGGTCATGGTGGTCTCCGCCTCGGCCGACATCCTGTACGTCGCAGCCCCGGACGCCTTCACGGACCTGCGCTACTACGAGTCGCTCGGTGTCGAGTTCGTGACGCCCTCGAAGACGGGCTCGGGCGGCTTCTGGCAGGAACTCGGCTGGGAGAACGCCGACATGTACGAGGCCGACCTGATCCTCGTCGACAACCGCGTCGGCAACCTCCAGCCGGCCGACCTCAAGAAGACCAAGCCGACCTGGGCCCGACTGCCCGCCGTACGGGCGGACCGGACGTTCCCGTGGGCCGTCGAGGAGCGGTACAGCCACGCCGGGTACGCGCCACGCATCGAGCAACTGGCGGCGGCGCTACGGCAGTCGGAGCCCCTGACCCCGTAGCCGCCGCTCCACGGGCGGTGCTCCGCTGTCGCCGGGCTCAGCCGCCGTCAAGCCCGGTCGCCGGGCTCAGCTGTCGACCGTCTCGGGCACCGTCAGGCCGTCGTCCGTGGCCGCGAGGAACTGTGTGGCGGCGAGCTCGGCGTACAGCGGGTCGCCGGCCACGAGTTCGCGATGGGTGCCGACCGCCCGTACCTGCCCCGCGTCCATGACGACGATCCGGTCGGCCATGGTCACCGTGGACAGCCGGTGGGCGACGACCAGGACCGTGGTGGTGCGGGCGACATCGGCGACGGTGTCGCGCAGCGCCGCCTCGTTGACCGCGTCGAGCTGGCTGGTGGCCTCGTCGAGCAGCAGCAGCCGGGGCCGCCTGAGCAGGGCGCGGGCGATGGCCACGCGCTGGCGCTCACCGCCGGAGAGCTTGGTGCCGCGGTGGCCGACGAGGGTGTCGAGCCCCTTCGGCAGCCGGTCGACGAGGGAGTCGAGGCGGGTGGTCTTCAGCGCGCGGAGCACCTCGCCGTCGTCGGCGTCGGGATTGCCGAGCAGGAGGTTGTCGCGGAGGCTGCCGGAGAGGACGGGCGCGTCCTGCTCCACATAGCCGATGGCGGACCGGAGCGCGGAGACCTCCCAGTCGGTGAGGTCGCGGCCGTCCAGCGCGATGGTCCCCTGCTCCGGGTCGTAGAACCGCTCGATGAGCGAGAACACCGTGGTCTTCCCGGCGCCGGACGGTCCGACGAAGGCGGTCATGCCGCGCGGCGGGACGGCGAAGGTCACGCCGTGGTGCACGTACGGCAGGTCGTCGTCGTAGCGGAAGCGGACGTCCTCGAAGGCGATCGAGGCGGGTTCGGCGCCGGGCCGGGGCAGCGGCGAGGGCTCGGCGGCCGGTTCGGCGGGCAGCAGCCTGGCCTCCTCGATCCGGGCCAGGGCGGCCGAGCCGGTCTGGTACTGGGCGACGGCTCCGACGACCTGCTGGATCGGCGCCATCAAGTAGAAGACGTACAGCAGGAACGCGACGAGGGTGCCGATGTCGATGGCTCCGGTCGCGACCCGTGCGCCGCCCACGGCGAGGACGGTGATGAAGGCGACCTGCATCGAGAGGCCGGCCGTGTTCCCCGCCAGCGCCGACCACTTGGCGGCGCGTACGCTCTGGCGCCACGACTCCTCGGCCGCCGCGTGCACGGCCCGCTCCTCGCGGTGCTCGGCGCCGGACGCCTTGATGGTCCTGAGCGCGCCGAGGGTCCGCTCCAGCGAGGCACCCATCGCTCCGACGGCGTCCTGCGCGCGCTTGCTGGCGCGGTTGATCCGCGGCACGATCACGCCGATCACCGTGCCCGCGGCCAGGACCACGCCCAGGGTGACGCCCGTCAGCACCGGGTCGACGAACCCCATCATCGCGAGCGTGGCCACCAGGGTGAGCCCGCCCGTGCCGAGTCCGACCAGCGAGTCGGTGGTGACCTCCCTGAGCAGTGTGGTGTCCGAGGTGATCCGGGCCATCAGATCGCCGGGCTCGCTGCGGTCGACGGCGGATATGCGCAGCCGCAGCAGATGCGACACCAGGCCCCGCCGCGCGCCGAGCACGACGGACTCGGCGGTGTACCGCAGCACGTACCCGCCCAGCGCCCCGATCGCGGCGTTGGCGACCACCAGCGCCGACATGGCCAGCAGCGCGCCGGTGATCGCCCGGTCGTGCCCCAGGTCGTCGATGAGCGTTCGGGCGACCAGCGGCAGCGCGAGCCCGGCGGCGCCGGTCAGCAGCGACAGCACGGCCCCGAGCAGCAGCGTCCAGCGGTACGGGCGGACGTACCCGAGCAGGAGCCGCCACGGCGGCGTGGACGGTGCTTCGGACGGGTCGGGCTGTGACACGGTGCTCCCCCTCGGTCGTCTCCCCTCCCGCTCTCGGCCGGAGTCCCGTCCGGAGTCCGGTCCGGGGCCTCGTCCGGAGCAAGGGGGATCGATGGAAGTATCGCCGATGCCACTGACAGTGCCGTAGGGGATTTCGACCGGCGGTAACCGAACAGGCCCGTCGAGTAACGTTCGATGAATGACCGCTGCCCCCGAACAACCGGCGTGGCGCCGGCGTGCCGTCGAGCGATCCACCCGGGCCGCGAAGCTGCGCGCGGAGGAACGCGTACAGAGGTTTCTGGACTCGGCCTACGAGCTCATCGCCGAGAAGGGCACGACGGACTTCACCGTCCAGGAGGTCGTCAACCGCTCGAAGCAGTCGCTGCGCAGCTTCTACCAGTACTTCGACGGGAAGCACGAGCTGCTGCTCGCCCTGTTCGAGGACACGCTCGCCAAGTCGGCGAACGAGATCAGGGAAGCGGCCGCGTCGAAGAGTGATCCGCTCCGGGCGCTCCGCCTGGCCGTGGAGATGCTCCACGATCGGGCTCGGCCGGGCCCCGACGTACCGCGGCAGCTGTTCGGCGGCTTCGCCCTGCAACTGCTGGTGAAGCACCCCTCGCAGGTGGCGGCCGCCCACCGGCCGCTGCTCACGGTGTTCGCGGAGCTCATCGAGCGGGCCGCCGACGCGGGCGCCATCGCGGCCGGGCGGCCCCGCCGCCAGGCCGCGCTCGTCCTGCAGACCGTCATGTTCGCCGTCCAGGCCCATGGTTCGGCCGCCGACGGTCACGCCGAGCCGGTCAGCTCGGAGGAGGTCTGGCGGTTCTGCCTGGGGGGCATCTCCGGCACGTAGCGCTCCGCTGGAAGGGCCGTGCTTCATCTGCGGGTGCGTTGTGGCTGGGCGCGCAGTTCCCCGCGCCCCTGAAGGGGCACCGGCCCCTCAACAAGGGGCGCCGGGCCCCTCAATTCTCCGAAGGCCCGCGGGCCGACAGGCGAAGGATGCTTCCCTCGCCGTTTGCCGAGAGGAGGAGTGTGCCGTCCGGGGCCACTGCGAGGCCCGCGAACGAGTGCGGAGAGCCGGGCATGCCCGCGGTGAACAGGGTGGGTTCGGTGCGGGTGATGCCCGGGGGCAGGCCGACCGCGAGGTCCTCGGCGTCGATCCGGGTCTCCCCCGTCGTGAGGGACAACGCCCGCAGACACCGGTGCTCGACGTCCACCATGAACAGTTCGTCCCCGCGGACGGCCAGCCCCTGCGGCGCGCCGAGGCCCTCCGCGACGGCCACCGCCTCCCCGTCGTCGATCCGTAGCACGGCCCCGAGTTCGTCGTCGCTGACGTAGCAGTGCCCCTCGGCGTCGAAGGCGACATCGACAGGGTGCCGAAGCCCTTCCGCGAGGACGGTGACGGTGTCCGTCCCGTCGATCCGCCCGTCGATCCGTACGACGCGGCCGGCGCCCGACTCGGCCACGACGAGGGCTCCGTCGGGCGAGCGCTCGATCCCGGTGGGCTCGTTCAGCCCTTGCACCCGTACCCGCGTGGTCCTGCGGACGGGATCGTACGTACGGACGTCGCCGTACTCGGAGGCGAAGTGGAGAAGTCCGTCGTCCGCGGTGATGCCGTGGACGAAGGGCTGCAGTTCGTGGGTGATCACGCCGCTGGAGTCGTGCTCCCCGGAGTCGCCGGGGCTCGCCAGGCGGTAGTGGTCCGCCGCGTAGACCGTGCCGCCGACGTCGACGGTCACCCCGAAGGGGCCGCTGAGTCCTCGGGGAACGATCTCCCAGGTGCGGCCGTCCTCGCGCATCTCGGTGACCCCGCCGCTGCCGAAGCTGGAGACGAACATGCGGTTCTCCGCGTCGAAGGCCGCGTTGTCCAGCCCGAGGACGCCGCTCACGACCACCGACCGCGCCCCGGTGGCGAGATCGATGCGCGTCACGATGCCGGCCGGGCCCCGCGACAGGACGACCAGGACGCCGCCCTTGTCGAACCGGACCGCGACCGGGTCGTCCACCTCCTCGGCGAACAGTTCGGGTGTGCCGCCGTCCGGCGGGATCCGCCAGACCTGGTTGCCGATCATGTGCGGGTAGTACAGACAGCCGTCCGGGCCGAGCTGCATCGCGTTGCCGAGGGCCAGCCCGTCGGTCAGCACCACCGGGTCGCCGCCGTCCGGGAACAGCTCCAGCAGGCGGCCGTTCATCTTCATCTCGTTGACGAAGAGCCGGTCTCCGACACAGGTGATGCCGTTGGGCACCTGCACCTGGTCGGAGACGAGGCTGTACGCGCCATGGGGGCTGCGCCGCCAGACCCGCCCCGGTGTCAGGTCGGCGATGTACATGGAACCGTCCGCCCCGAAGGCGAGGTCGTCGGGCGCCTGCACCGGACCGTCCAGCGGCACCACCACGTCGACGTCCCCCGTGGCCGTGTCGACGGCGCTGATCTGCCCGGCGAGGAACTGTGCCACGTACAGCCGCCCGTCGGGTCCGAAGGTGACGCCGTTCGAACCCCACAGGCGGTTCGGGGGGTTGAGTCTCCTCAGGTCCCAACGGCCGCTCGTGGAAGGCGTGTTGCCGGTGACGTCGAATCGGTTGGGCCGCATCGTCGTTCCCCGTCCCTGGGTTCGGTGATGGTCACTCGTACGGTCGGGGCGCCCACACCCCCGTGGTCGGGCGCCCCGGGCGGATCACTCGACGATGACGTCGTTCATGCCGCCGTCCGCCCGCCAGCGCCTGAGCAGTCCGTGGAACGCGACGGGGCCGTCGCCGTACGACTCGCTGCGCTTTCGGGGCCTGCCCTCGTTGTTGTAGTAGCCGGGGGTGCACTCGGCCTGGAACTTGTAGAGGTCCGCGGCCTTCTGACGGATCGTCGCGACCCAGGCGTCCTGGGCCTCGGGGGACGGCTCCACGTACCGGGCCCGGCGCTCTCGTGCCTCGGCGACCACTTCGGCGACGTGGCCGGCCTGTTCGTCGAGGATGTGGACGTAGTTCACGGCGCTGGCGTTCTGCAGCGGGCCTAGCTGGAAGAGGTTCGGGAAGCCGTGGCTGTAGAAGCCGTGGAGCGTCTTCGGCCCGCCCTGCATCCAGGCCCCGGGCAGCGTGGCGCCCTCCCTTCCGTGCACGGGGAGCCGGCCGGACAGGATGCCCGAGACGCCCACCTCGAATCCGGTGGCGAAGATGACGCAGTCGACCTCGTACTCGGCCCCGCCGACCACGACGGCGTCCTCGGTGATGCGCTCGACGCCCCCGTGGTCGGCCGTGTCGACGAGCGTCACATTGGGCCGGTTGAACGTGTCCAGGTAGTGGTCGCTGAACGTGGGCCGCTTGCACATGTAGCGGTACCAGGGCTTGAGAGCCTCGGCCGTGGAGGGGTCCTCGACGACGGTGTGCACGCGGTCGCGGATCTCGTTCATCTTCTGGAAGTCGGCGAGTTCGTTCACACGGTCGCGTTCCTCGGGCAGGAGGTCCGCGTAGTTGTTGGTCGGGATCAAGTTCTGCAGCAGCCGGGCGCTGCTGGTCCAGCCGTCGTTCACCAGGTCCTCGTCCGCCTGGGTCCCGGTGACGGTCCTGAGGAAGTTGTCCCTGCGACGCCGCTGCCAGCCCGGTTCCAGCGACTCGGCCCACCCGGGGTCCGTGGGGCGCTGGCCGCGTACGTCGACCGAGGAGGGCGTGCGCTGGAACACGTACAGCCGCTCGGCGTCGCGGCCGAGGTGCGGCACGACCTGGATGGCGGTCGCTCCGGTGCCGATCACGGCCACGTGCTTGTCGGCGAGCCGGTCCAGGTTTCCGTTCGCGTCGCCCCCGGTGTACGCGTAGTCCCAGCGGCTGGTGTGGAAGGTGTGGCCCTTGAAGTTCTCGATGCCGGGGATGCCGGGGAGTTTCGCCTGGCTGAGCGTGCCGCTGGAGACCACCACATAGCGCGCCCGCATTCGGTCGCCGCGGTCGGTGGTGACGATCCACTCCAAATCGGTGTCGTCCCACCGGAGTTCGGTGGCCCGGGTCCGGAAGCAGGCGTCCTCGTACAGGCCGAAGTGGCGCCCGATCGCCCGCGCGTGCTGCCGGATCTCCTCGCCGGGCGCGTACTTCCACTGAGGGACGTAGCCGATCTCTTCGAGGAGCGGCATGTAGACGTACGACTCGATGTCGCAGTGGATTCCCGGGTACCGGTTCCAGTACCAGGTCCCGCCGAAGTCCCCGGCCTGCTCGATGACCCGGATGCCCCGAACCCCCGCCTGCCGCAGACGCGCTCCCGCCAGCAGCCCGCCGAACCCGCCGCCTACGACGACCACTTCCACCCGGTCGGTCAGCGGCTCCCTGCTGAACTCCGGTTGCTCCACGTACGGATCGTCGGCGTAGTAGCCGAACTCACCGGCGGCGCGGTGGTATTGGGCGTTGCCGTCGGGGCGGATCCGCCGGTCGCGCTCGGCCCGGTAGCGCGCACGCAGGGCCTCCGGGTCGAACCCGAGTTGCTGAGGGTCGAAGTCGGGCGCGGCGGGCGGGGTGTGGGGGGTGGTCATGCGTGTCCCTTCTGTTGTGGAGGGGGTGCGGTCGTCGCCCGGTCGCTACCGCGGGCGGAAGTGGAGGCGGAGCCAGGCGGCCTGTCCGCCGTCGACGAGAAGGTCGGTCCCGGTGATGTACGACGATTCGGGGCCGGTCAGGAACGCCACGGCGTCGGCGATCTCCCCGGGCGTCCCGACGCGGCCCGATCCGCTCGCGTCCAGCATGTCCATCATGTGCGCCCCGGACGGCGACGCGGCCTCCGCCCGGGACATCGCGGTGGCGATGACGCCCGGGCTGACGCTGTTGACCCGGGCGCCCCGCAGGTTCCAGGCGAGCGCGGCGGCCTGCACCCGTAGGTGGTTGGCCCGCTTGGTCACGATGTACGCGGTCTGCGCGTCGTCGCCGATGGCGGTGACGACGTCGAGGCCGAGGAGGTCCTCGGTGGCGGCCGTCGCGAGGGCGGCCTCCTCCTCGCGGCTCAGGGACGCGACATGACCGGCCATGCTGGAGATCACCACGAGGGACGTACCGCGGGTGGCGACCGTCTCGAACGCGTCGATGACATGGGCGGTACCGAGCAGGTTGACGTCGATGATCGTCTTCGCCCGCCCGGTCGCGGGCGAGACTCCCGCGGTGTGCACGATCGCGGCAACCCGGCCCTCGGCGGCCGCCGCCTCCGCGAGCTTGTGCACCGCCCCGCGGTCGGACACGTCGGTCACCATGCCGCGCACCGCGTAGCCCTCGTCGGTGAGCGCGGTGACGGCCCGGTCGAGCCCCTGGCTCGACGCGTCGGCGAGGAGCACGTTCCGCCCGTTGCCCAGCCGGCGCGCGACCGCGACGCCCATCCCTCCCGCCCCCGTGACCACGACCACGTCACGACGCTCCTCGTTCGGACGGTCGACCATGAACAACCTCCCTGATCGTTCGAACTACCTTTTACCGACGCCCGGTTGAGCGCGAGGGCTACAACACGCCAGTGGCCGGTACGGCGTCGTGCCACGTGGAGCGCACGGCGACGGCCTGCCGCCAGCCGCGGATCGCCTTCGGCGGCATACCGACCGCGAGAACCCCGGTCAGGTGGTCGCCCCTGCGATAGGCGACCAGGAACCGGCGCTCGGCCAAGTCCCCCTCCACCACAGTGACTTCGTCGTGACCGCGCAGAAAGCCGAACGCCTGGACCTTCATGCCGTACTGGTCCGACCAGAAGTACGGCACGGGCGCGAACGGCTTGCGCGCCTGCGGGTGCAGGAGGTTCCGGGCGGCGGCCATGCCCTGTTCGGCGGCGTTCGTACGGTGCTCGATGCGCATCGACGCCCCGAACAGCGGGTTGTGCCAGCGGGCTACGTCACCGGCCGCGTACACGCCCCCGGTGGTCGGCCCAGGGGACTTCGTCGGCCCGGTGGCCTCCCGGACCGCCTCGCAGTACTCGTCGCAGACCAGGCCGTCGCCCACCGTGAGGCCGCTGTCCGCCAGCCACTCAGTGTTCGGAAGGGAGCCGACAGCCACCAACACCTCGTCGCCCACGACCAGTTCACCGTCGGCCAGCCGCACTCCGTCCTCGGTCACCTCGCGGACGGTGACCCCGGTGCGCAGGTCCACCCCGTGCTCCAGGTGCGCGGCCGACAGCACCCGCCCGACCTCGTCGCCGACGGCGTGGCCGAGCGGTACGGGCGCCGGTTCCAGAAGGGTGACCTCGGCGCCGAGACCCCGGGCCACGGCGGCGGCCTCGGCGCCCAGGAACCCGGCGCCGACGACCACGAGCCGCCGCCCCTCCCCCAGCCGGTCCCGCAGCGCGAGTGCGTCGTCCAGGGTGCGAAGCACATGCGCGTGCCCGTCACCGGGCAGCCGCCGCGGGCGCACCCCGGTGGCCACGACCAGTCCGTCGTACGCGACCCGCGTCCCGTCCGAGAGCAGCACCTCACGCCCGTCGAGGTCGAGGCCCGTAGCCGCGCTTCCGAGTCTCAAGTCAAGCTTCAGGGCGTCGAGTTCGCCGGTCGAGCGCAGCGTCAGCCGGTCGTGCTCCCACTCGGACGCCAGGATCTGCTTGGACAACGGCGGCCGGTCGTACGGCGGGTGCGGCTCGTCACCGACCAGGGTGAGCGTGCCGTCGTACCCCTCCCGGCGCAGCGTCTCGGCGGCCGAGAGTCCGGCCGCCGAGGCACCCACGACGAGAATCCGCCTCACTGGTCGACCAGCCGGATCGCCGCCGCCGGGCAGATCGCCACGGCTTCGCGCACCCCGTCGAGGAGTTCGTCGGCGGGCTGCTCCTCCAGCAGGATCGCCACCCCGTCGTCGTCACGCTGGTCGAAGACCTCCGGGGAGGCCATCACACACTGACCCGCCGCCACACACTTCGGTTCGTCCAGTTCCACACGCATGGTCTTCTTCCTTGCTCCTTCGGTACGTTCACCCACTGCGTTCATCGGTGCGGGCCGGTCACCAGGTGACGGGCAGGGAGGCGACGCCGTACGTGGTGCCGCTGTGGTCGAACTCGAGGTCCTCGACCTTGGCCGCCAGGCGCAGCGTGGGGACGCGCCGGTAGAGGGTGCCGTAGACGACCTGGAGTTCCAGGCGGGCGAGGGACTGGCCCAGGCACTGGTGGGGGCCGTAGCCGAACGCGTTGTGCTGGCGCGCGGGGCGGGTGACGTCCACCTGGTCGGCGCCGGGGAAGGTCTCGGGGTCCCAGTTGGCGGCGTGCAGGTCCACGATCAGGCCGTCGCCCGCGCGGATGACCTGGCCGCCGATCTCGATGTCCTCGGTGGCGACGCGGCGCAGACCGACCTGGACGATGCTCAGGTAGCGCAGCAGTTCCTCCACCGCGCCGGCGACGATCTTGGGGTCCTCGGAGTCGCGCACCAGGGCGAGTTGCTCCGGGTTCTCCAGCAGGACCAGCGTGCCGAGGCTGATCATCGTCGCGGTGGTCTCGTGGCCGGCGATGAGCATCGCCACGCCCATGTGGACGGCCTCGCTCCGGCTCATCTCGCCGGCCTGGACGCGCCCCGCCATCTCGGACAGCACGTCGTCACCGGGGTCGGTGAGCTTCTTGCCGAGCAGGTCGTCGAGGTATGTGGAGAGCGCGGTGCTCGCCGCCCTGGAGTCCTCGGGTGCGGCGGCACGGTCGAGCGCGAGGCTGCTGTTCTCCTGGAAGAACTCGTGGTCCGCGTACGGCACTCCGAGCAGTTCGCTGATCACCAGCGAGGGCACGGGCAGCGCGAGCGCCGTCAGGAGGTCGGCAGGGTTCGGCCCGGCCAGCATGTCGTCGATCAGACCGTCGACGATCTTCTGGATCGGGGCCCGCATGGCCTCGATCCGCTTGATGATGAACGGCCCGTTGACCATCCGGCGCAGCCGGGTGTGCTCGGGGGCGTCCGTGTTGACGATGAGCTCCGGGGTGTACTCGGCGATCTGCTGCCGGTACGCCGTCACGAACGGGAAGTTGCCGGGGCTCTTGTCGTTGGCGCTGACGCGGGGGTCGGTCAGCAGGGCCCGCTGCAGGGCGTGCCCGGTGACGATCCAGGGCGTGCTGCCGTCCCAGATCCGGACCTTGCTGATCGGGTTCTGCTCTCGCAGCTCCTCCACGGCCGGCGGCGGGGCGAACGGACAGCCGGCCGCCCTCGGCATCGGGAACTCGGGCATCGCCTCGGCTGCGTCGGACGCGGCTCCGGCCAGTGTCTCGGCCATCTGACTCCTCGGTGGGGGCTCCGCCGGGGCGGAGAACGGGGAAGGGTTGGAGACCTCTGGGACCACATGCAAGCGGAGCGGACTGACGGCTTCCGGCCAGGTGCCTGACATTGGGCTGACGTGACCCAGATCACAGCTTTGACCCGTAGGAGGTCGGCCACCTGCGCACACTTTCGCGCCACCTCGCGTCGCACCGTGGCCCACGGACACGACGAAGCGGCCGGGTACGAGAGACGCACGGCCGCCGAGGTGGAAGGCTAAAAGGGTGTGGGGGTAAGGGAGTTGGAGGTGCGGGTGGTCGAGAGCCGCGGGATTTGAGAGACGCCGGGCGTCGGGACTTGAAGGGCGCCGGGCGTGGGGAGTTGAGGGCGCCGGGCGTCGAGACTTGAAGGGCGTGGGGAGTTGGGGGCGCCGGGCGATGTCGGGTTCAGCGTCCGAGTCGGTAGCCGAAGCCCCGGCGCGTGTGGATCAGTGGCGGCTGCTCCTGGTCCACCTTGTGGCGGAGTCGGGAGACGAGTTTCTCGATCGCGTTGCCGGCCCGGGTCTCGCCCCAGACGTGCCGACAGATCTGTTCCTTCGACAGCACCCGCTCGGCGTTGACGAGCAGATGACGCAGCAGCCGGTACTCCGCCGGGGTGAGGTCGAGGGCCCGTCGGCCGCGCCGGGGCCTGACAGGTGGCGTCGTCGAGGACGAGGTCGCCGTAGCACGGCCCTTGGCGCACCGAACCGCGGCCGCGCAGTAACACGTGGGCCCTGGTGAGGACTTCGGAGATCCGGAACGGCACGGTGACGTAGTCCGATTCACCCAGGCCGAGTTCGGGGACGAGGAGCCCCAACTTCTCGTACTCGGCGAGGAAGAGCACCGGAGGCCGGTCGGCCGGGCGGAAGCGGCGCCCCTCCCCCAGCTCCTCGATGTCCGGGACCGACACATCCATGACCACGAGGTCGAAGCGGTGCTCGGCGAGCCGCGCCATCCCCTGAGCGCCGGTGCGGGCGGCGGTCACCCGGTAGTCCGCCAACTCCAGTGTGGTGGTGAGCAGTTCGACGATCGCCGAGTCGTGGACGATGACCAGGACACGCTGCCCGTTACCACGTGCGGGCGCGGACACCTCCGCGTCACTCCCGCGCACCCCGCCGACGCCGACGCCGACCATTCCGAGCACCCGGTCCACCCCGTCCGTCCCGTCCATCGCATGCACCTCGTTCATGAGTAGGAGGCGGGCGGCGGCGACACCACCTCGTGCCGGACTCACACGTCGCGTACGAACGGCGGGCGCGCCGAACGACACCGAGAAAACCCTCGCACCCCGGGACTCCGGCGACGAGGGCGCGCGCCGACCGTGCCGTCGACCGGAGGCGGCCGGATCCGGTCAGGCCTGGCGCGGCGAGGAATCCTCGCCCTCCAGCGTGCCCTCGGTGTGCAGGAAGTCGTCGACCATCCGATGGAACAGCGTGGACAGTTGCCGCAGCTCCTCCGGCGACCAGTGGGAGAGCGCGAGTTCCATGCCCCGGCAACTCGCCATGCGGATACGGTCGATCGCCTCCTGGCCGACGGGGGTGAGCTGGATGCGCTGGGCGCGGCGGTCGTCCGGATCCGGCACCCGGGTCACGTAACCGCCCTTCTCCAGCTGCTGCACCTGCCGGGTGACGTGCGACGCCTCCACGGCCAACCGTGCCGCCAGCTCGCCGGGGCGCAGGGGCTCCGAGTCGGCGATCTGCCGCAGCAGCGCCACCGCGGCCCGGTCCAGCGACACCCCGGCCAGGGCCATGAGGCGGTCGTGCTGCCTGACCCGACCGGTCAGATAGACGATGCGGTTGAGGGCTCGCTCGATCTCGATCACCTCGCTGGAGACGGGGGCGGCTCCGGCTCCGGAGAGAGGGTCAGGGGTGCGCGCGGGCGACGATGTGGACATGGGATCCACCTTAGCAGCTACTTGCCTAACTCAAGTAAATCCAGAGCCTCGCAGTGCTGCCGCGCCGAGATCTTCGAGGCCACCCCGGAACCGGTCGAACACCGCGGGCGCTTCGCGAAACTCATCGGCATCGCCGCCACCTTCGACGACCAGGATTGAGTGGCGGACCTGGGGATATGTACCGTACACATTAGGTGCGTGGTGCATATTTGATGTCATGGCTCCTGCTCTGACCTCAGGCCCAGGCTCAGGTTCGGGGCGAGAGTCCAGATCTGGGGAAGGACCGGCCGCATGGACAAGCCCACGCACTTGATCGAGTTCGAGGCGATGCTGCTCGGGCGGCACCTCTACCTCAACTCGCCCCGGGCCCGGACCGGCGGCCGCCTTGAGCGCAGCGCGTACATCCTGCTGAGCCGCATCCGTATGGAGGGCCCGATGTCCATCGGGCAGCTCAGCGACGCCTTCGGTCTTGACGCCTCCACGCTCAACCGACAGACCGCCGCGATGCTGCGCGGCGGTCTCGTCGAGCGCATTCCGGACCCCGACGGGGGCATGGCCCGCAAGTTCCGCATCACCGACGAGGGCGAGCACCGCCTCGACACACATCGCGCGGAGGCCATCCAGGGACTGGAGAAGGTGATGGCCGACTGGGGCCCCGAGGAGGTCGCCACCTTCGCCGGGTACCTCAAGCGGTTCAACACGGACATCGAGAACCTCGACGAGCGGCCCTGGCCCCGCCCCTGAGCACGGGAACCTCTGAGACCGCGAGGCCCCTCTCCCCGTACGCCTCGATGCTGACCGCGGCGTGCCCCGTAGTGCCCTCGGAGGACGTCCCGGGCACCGGCGTACTGCGCTCTCAGTACGGGAGAGTGTCGGCAGGCGCACGACGACGTGGCGGCCGCTGCCCGGGAGTCTTGGGAGGTACCCGAGACCAGATGTGGAGACCTCCGTTCCGTGGCTACTTTTCTCTATCGACTGGGCCGTCTGACCTTCCGACGGCGTTGGCTCGTGACGTTCCTGTGGGTGGCGGTGCTGGCCGCGGTCGGCTTCGCCGCCGTCAAGGCGCCCGAGGCACCCGACACGGGGTTGTCCATGCCCGGTATCGAGTCCCAGAAGGCGTTCGACCTGATGGACCAGCGCTTCCCCGGGGCCACGGCCGACGGGGCGAACGCGCGGGTCGTCTTCATCGCGGACGGCGGGCAGAAGATCACGGCCGCCGACAACCGGAAGACCATCGACGCGTTCGTCGAGCGGGCCGGCGACGGTTCGCAGGTCGCCAGTGCCGTGAACCCCTTCCAGGCCGAGGCGGTCAGCAAGGACGCGACGACCGCGTACGCCACCGTCACCTACAAGGTGAAGGCCGAGGACCTCACCGACGCCGGCAAGAACCACCTCGAGAAAGCCGTCGAACAGGCCCGTGACGCGGGGCTGACCGTCGAGGTGGGCGGCACCGCGCTGGCCACCCAGCCGTCGGCAGGCGCTACGGCGGAGATCATCGGCGTCTCGATCGCGGCCGTCGTGCTGATGATGACCTTCGGATCGCTGGCTGCCGCCGGTCTTCCGCTGCTCATCGCCGTCCTCGGCGTCGGCGTCAGCATGGCGTCGATCATGGCGCTGTCCGACGCGTTCGGACTGTCCTCGTCGACCGGGACGCTGGCCACGATGCTCGGCCTCGCGGTGGGCATCGACTACGCGATGTTCGTCGTCTCCCGCTACCGCGAGGAGCGGGCCAACGGACACCACCCCCAGGAGGCGGCGGGCCTGGCCGCCGGCACTGCCGGATCCGCCGTCGTCTTCGCCGGGCTCACCGTCGTCATCGCGCTGGCCGGGCTCTCGGTGGTCGGTGTCCCGATGCTGACCAAGATGGGTCTTGCCGCCGCGGGCGCGGTCGTCGTCGGTGTGCTGATCGCGCTGACACTCGTCCCGGCCGTGCTCGGTTTCTGGCCCAACGCCGTTCTCTCGCGCAGGGCCCGCAGGAGCGGACGTGTCAAGGAGGGCGGCGAGAACAACGGCGGCAGCCGCTGGGCCCGCTTCGTCCTGCGCCGCCCCGTGCCCGTCCTGCTGGCCTCCGTCGCCGGACTCGGCGCACTCGCGATACCCGTGATGGACCTGCAGCTGGGCATGCCCGGGGACGAGGCCAAACCGACCTCCACCACCGAACGCCGTGCCTACGACGACCTCGCCGACGGATTCGGCCCCGGCTTCAACGGGCCGCTGACCATCGTCGTGGACGCCAAGGGCGCCCGGGACGCGAAGACCGCCGTGGCCAAGATCTCCAAGGAGATCGGCGCCACGGAGGGAGTCGTGTCCGTCTCGCCGGCCCGGTTCAACCCGGCCGGGGACACCGCGGTCTTCTCCGCGGTCCCGGCCGACTCGCCCACCAGCGAGCGTACGAAGGGCCTCGTCCACACCATCCGTGACGAGCGGCCCGCGACCGAGGCCTCGACCGGCGCGGAGTTCGAGGTCACCGGCACCACCGCACTGAACATCGATGTCGCCCAGAAGATGCAGGACGCGCTGATCCCGTACCTGATCGTCGTGGTGGGTCTGGCGATCCTGCTCCTGCTGCTCGTGTTCCGGTCCGTCCTGGTGCCGATCAAGGCGGCGCTCGGGTTCCTGCTGTCGGTGCTCGCGGCCCTGGGTACCGTCGTCGCCGTCTTCCAGTGGGGCTGGGGTGCGGACCTGCTCGGCCTGGAGACGACCGGCCCGATCATGAGCATGACGCCGATCTTCCTGATCGGTATCGTCTTCGGGCTCGCCATGGACTACCAGGTCTTCCTCGTGACCCGTATGCGGGAGGCGTACGTGCACGGCGACCGGCCCGGCCAGGCCGTGGTCACCGGCTTCCGGTACAGCGCCCGGGTCGTGGTCGCCGCCGCACTGATCATGATGGCGGTGTTCTCCGGATTCATCGGGGCCGGTGAATCCATGATCAAGATGATCGGCTTCGGGCTGGCCGTGGCCGTACTGTTCGACGCGTTCGTCGTCCGTATGGCGTTCGTTCCGGCGGTCCTCGCCCTGCTGGGCAAGGCTGCCTGGTGGATGCCCCGTTGGCTGGACCGGCTGCTGCCCGACATCGACGTGGAGGGCGCGGCCCTCCACCGGAAGCCCGCCGTGCCCCTCACCGTGGCCGGCACGCACGACCGGGAGTCGGCTCACGTCTGACCCGCATCCCGTACGCGCCCGAGGGCCGCCCGTGCTCGTCACGGACGGCCCTCGTCGGCCGGTACGCACGGGCCGTCACCCACCATGGCCCCAGCTCACTTCCCACCGGAGAGTCCGATGATCACCAGCTGGCAGCGGTACGCCAAGGACCATCCCCGCGTCGTCGACGTGGTGGTGATCGTGCAGCTCCACGCCGCCGTCGTCCTGGGAAGCGCGTTCACCACGGCAGCAGACTCCCGGACGAAGGGATCGCTCGGTCTCGGCGTGCTGCTGGGCGGCATCGCCTGCGTCGCCCTGCTGTGGCACCGGAGCCACCCCCGTACCGTCGTCGCGGTGACCGCGATCTGCGGCAACACCGCCGGGGCGGTCGGCTATCTGCTCACCCCGCTGCTGCTGGCACCGGTCATGGCCGCGCTGTACTGGCTGGCCGTCCACACCGACCGCAGGACCGCACGCGTCCACTGCCTCGCCGTCACCGCCCTGCTGGTGGCCACGGCGATGCTCTTCGACCAGTACGGCCATCCGCTGGCCCTCAAGACGATCGGCCCCGCCGCCTGGGTGGTGCTGCCGATCGCCTGGGGTACGGCTTCCCGGCTGCGGAGCGCCTATCTGGAGGCCGTGCAGGCCCGCGCCGAACACGCGGAGCGCACCCGTGAGGAGGAGGCGCGCCACCGGGTCGCCGAGGAGCGCATGCGCATCGCCCGCGAACTGCACGACGTGGTCGCCCACCACATGGCGCTGGCCAACGCACTGGCCGGCACCGCCGCACACCTCGCGGCCAGCCGCCCCGAGCAGACGGAGCGGATCCTCGCCGACCTGGTCGGCACCACCTCCACCGCGCTGCGCGAACTGAAGGCCACCGTCGGCCTGTTGCGCCGGCCCGACGACTCGGAGGCACCCCTGGAACCCGCCCCCGGACTCGGGCGGCTGACCGAGCTGGCCACCGCGTTCGCCTCCGCCGGGCTGACGGTCGACATAGTCACCGAGGGCGACTGGCGGCCGCTCTCACCGGGCGTGGATCTGACAGCGTTCCGGATCGTGCAGGAAGCACTCACCAACGTCACCAAGCACGCGTCCGCGCGGGCCGCGCAGGTGACACTGGCGTACACGCACGACCGGCTGACCGTCACGGTCACCGACGACGGATCCGGGGACACTCCCGTGGCACCCTCCCCGAGCGGCGGCTTCGGCCTCATCGGCATGCGAGAACGTGCCCACTCCGTCGGCGGCCGCGTCCGGACGGGACCCCGCCCCGAGGGCGGCTTCAGCGTCACCGGCGAACTGCCGATCCATCTCTGACCCCGACCCCGACCCCCGGCCGCAACTACGACCCCGGAAGCGAACCGAATCAGATGACCATCCGCGTCCTGCTCGCCGACGACCAAGCCCTGTTGAGAGCGACCTTCCGGATCCTGATCGACTCCTGCGACGACATGGAGGTGGTCGGCGAGGCGACGGACGGCAAGGAGGCCGTCGGGCTCACCCACACCCTCCGCCCCGACGTCGTCCTCATGGACATCCGGATGCCCGGCTCCGACGGTCTGGGCGCCACCACCGCGATCTGCGCCGACCCGGACCTCTCGGGCACCCGGGTCCTCATCCTCACGACCTTCGAGACCGACGAGTACGTGGCCCGGGCCCTGCGCGCCGGCGCGAGCGGCTTCCTCGGCAAGGACGTCACCGCCGACGTGCTCCTCGACGGCATCCGGACGGTGTCCGTCGGCGAGTCCCTGCTCTCCCCGCTCGCCACGCGCTCCCTCATCACCCGCTTCCTCGCCGCCCCCACGCCCGCCGACCGGCTGGCGGCGCCCGAACTCCTCGCCACCCTGACGGCCCGCGAACGGCAGGTCATGGCGCTGGCCGCCGAGGGAAGGTCCAACGACGAGATCGCCGAGAGCCTCTTCGTCAGCCCTCTGACCGTACGTACGCACGTGCATCGCGCGATGACGAAGCTGGGCGCCCGCGACCGGGCCCAACTGGTCGTCATCGCCTACCAGTCCGGGCTCGTGCAGGCCCCGCCGCCCGCGTCCTGATCCGGCCCGTGGGACGTGCGCGTCCCACGGGCCGGTGGGATCAGCTCCCCGCTGCGGAGGCGCGGCGGTTCGTCAGCCACCACGCTCCGGCACCGAGGACCAGCACCGCCACGACCACTCCGCCGACGACGAGGCTCATGGGCGTTCCGTCGTCGTCCTTCTTCGTGTCGGCCGCGGCCGCCGTGGCCCCGGACTCGGAAGGCGTCGCGGTGACCGACGGGGTCGGGCTGGGCGTCGGGCTCGCGGTCGGGCTGGGACTGATCGGCTTCGCGCCCGGTGCGGCCGCCTTCAACTTGAGGAGCGGGGCGGGCTGTTCGGGCTCCTCACCGCCCTTGGGCAGCTCGATCCAGCGCGAGACCTTCCCGTCGCTGTAGGTGTCGATGGTCTTGAACGCCACTTCCTCGACGTCCGGGAGCTGGCGGATCCTGACCTTGTACTCGGCGTCGACGCCGGTCTTGAGCGGGGTGCCGCCCACGACGTAACCGTCGTCGGTGGTCTTCAACTGCCAGCCCTTGGGGGCCTCTTCGAGCGTCACGTCGGCCGGTGCGATCCCCTCGGGCAGCACGACGCGCACCTCGCGGAAGCCCGCGGAGGAGGACTCCGCCTCGCAGACGACCGTGAGGGTGACGTTCTCGGCAAGGGCCTCCGCCTTGTCGGCCTCGACCTCCGTGTGCGCCGAGGCGGGACCGGCCAGCGCGAGGACGGCCGTGAGCGCGGCGGCGCCGGTCAGTGCGACACGACGCCCGTTGAGGGACAGGGACATGGTGGAACTCCTTGGCTGTGGAACCGGGCGGGCCGAGGCCGGGCCCGGGTGAGGGGGACGACGGGGACGGGTGTCCGTCCCGGGGGTCCCCTGCGCACCAGCGCGTGTTCCAGGGTCCAGGTCCGTGCTCCTGCCGGGAGTTCGAAGGAGCCGGCGAGCGGTACGGGCGGCGGCCGGTGGGCGGTGGCGACGGCCGCGCCCGGCAGGAACCGGGCCATGACCGCCGCCGCGGCCGCGCGCAGCGTCCGGCCGGTGGCCAGGGCCGCCGCGACCGCGGTGTCGGCCCGGTGGAGCAGCCAGGCGACGACGAGGGCGGCGACGACGTGCGCGGTCGTCATGGCCGTTTCGGAGGCGTGCTGCCAGGGGTGTCCGCCGGAGCCCGTCGTCATGGCGTCGTGCCGGGCGTGGGCCATGTGTCCCATGCCGGCGCGGTGGCCACCCGCCGTCGTGAGCGCGAGATGCATCGCGGCCTGTGCCGCCAGGGTGCATCCGACGACCGCGAGCAGTCCGGGGCGGCGGCGGGCGAAGGGCCGTACGACGACGAACTGCGCGACGGCGAAGGCGGTCACTAGCAGCCACGGCACCTGCCCGCCCTCGACCGCGTGATGGCCGACGGCGGCGAGCACACTGCCGACGAGGGCGAACGTCACGGCCCGGACCCGGGCGCCCGCGCGACTCGGCCGGGAGCCCTGGCTCCGGCCGTCGCACTGCGTCACATGGTCACCTGGCACGGTCGCCCATCATCCTCCGCCGCGTTCACCTTGTCGCATACGTCTACGTCAGAGGTGATGGGGCCGTTCACCCGGGTCGGACCGGGCGGAACCCGCCGGTGTTCGGGCGGGGCGGGAGCGGTTCAGTCCGCCGTGCCGAGGGACCAGCTCGGGACGCTCCCCGCGAGGCGGCACGTGAGGAAGTACAGGGGTATCGGCGGGGTGTAGGGCGAGCCTCCCGCAGGGCTGTGGATCAGCCGGGGCCGGTCCGCCCAGGGGCCGCGGCGGGCGCGTGTCCAGGACGGGTCGGCCAGGTGCGCGCCGACGGTGTACGTCGTGGAGGGCGGCCAGCTGACGCCGATGTGGGACCCGGAGGGGACGATCCACCACCAGCGCTCCTCGCCCTCGAAGTCGTCGGCGAAGACACAGCCCACGCGGGGCAGGGAGTTCATGATGCGTTCGCCGTGCTCGCGGGACGTGGTCACGGCGTCGCAGCCCAGCCCGGCGCGCAGCTGGGCGGGGATGACCAGACGGCCGGGATTCCCGGACGGGAAGGTGGCGGAGGGGCGCAGCCGCGAGCCGTAGGTGCGAGGCCGCGGTTCAGGGGCGTGCTGCAGTTCCATGAGGCAGGTGTCCTTCGGCCGAGTGGGGGTTGGGCCGGGTGAGGTGCGTGGTGGGCGCGCGCCCGGTCGAGGCGGGTTCGTGCGTGAGGGGTGCGCGCCCGGTGGAGGGGGGTTCTCGTGACTCCGACGACGTCGGCTGCGGCGGCACCGACCGCAGCGACACCGGCGGGGAGGACGCCGGCGGTGACGGCACCGGCTGGGAGGGCAGGACGGCCCAGACGACGCGTCCGGAACCGTTCACGCTGTCCTTGACGCCCCAGTCGCTGCTGACCACGCCGACGAGCATCAGTCCGCGGCCGCCCTGGTCGTCGGGCCCCGCACTGCGCTGTGCGGGGAGCGTCAGGCCGCGGTTCTGGTCCTCGATCTCGATGTGGAGCCGTCCGCCCGCGGTGCGCAGTCTGCAGACGATCCACTCGCTCGCCGTGTGCGTCAGCGCGTTGGTGACCAGCTCGGAGGTCACCAGGACAGCGTTGTCGCAAGTTTCGGGGCTCACGCCCCATTCGCTCAGCAGTTCGCGCACGTTCCTGCGGGCCACTCCCACCGAGGCGGGTGTCGGGGAGAGTCCGAACACGCCCGCTCTGTGGGGGTGTTCGCTCGCGGGCAGTCGGCCCAATGGCTTGGGGAGGGAGGGCGGAGCCATCGCCGTTCGCCTTTCTTCTGCCTTCGCACCGGGGGTCGGGCCAGTGCCGGTACCGCTTGATCCGGTTCCGCCGCGAGGCGCGTACAACCCGTTGCGCACGGTGACGAATCGCAGCCTGTTCTCCCCCAACTGGGCCGCGTCGTCTCGCCGTTCACCGGACCGGGACGGTACGCCCCACTGTGACACCTGCCAACAACACCCCGCAACCGACAAGTTGAAAATTGCAATTCGACAGGTGCATGCTTCCCCCGTCGAACGGATGATCGTGACAGACTGCGACCTCGAACCCGCTGTGAGGGGGTAAGCCGTGACCGCTGAAACCGACTGGGGCGGCGCGCCCTCCGTCCTTCGCATGATCCTCGGCAGGCAACTGGAGGAGCTGCGCACCCGCGCCGGACTGACGTTCGAGGAGGCGGGTACGGCGATCGGGGTCAGCCACTCCACGATCCGCCGGATGGAAGCCGCGAAGGTGGCCCGGCTCAGGCTCCCGGACGCCGAGAAACTGCTCCAGGTGTATGGCGTCACCGACCAGCAGGAGATCGACACCTTCCTCAAATCGGTCCGCGAGGCCAACAAGCGCGGCTGGTGGCACACCTACCGTGACGTGCTGCCGGACTGGTTCGCGGCCTATCTGAGCCTGGAGCAGGCGGCGCTGCAGATCCGCGCGTACGAGGCCCAGTTCGTGCACGGCCTGCTCCAGACCGAGGAGTACGCCCGGGCCCTGCTGGGCGCCGGGAATCCGCACGCCGCGACCGAGGCGACGGAGCGCAGGGTCGCGCTGCGGATGCGGCGCCAGGAGCTGCTGTCGCGTCCCTCGCCGCCGCGCGTGTGGATCGTGATGGACGAGACCGTGCTGCGCTGGCCGGTCGGCGGAGCCGAGGTGATGCGCGCCCAGATCGACCATCTGATCGCGGTCAACTCGCTACCCCAAGTGACATTGCAGATCATGCCGTTCAAGAACGGGCCGCATCCGGCGATGCGGGCGGGGGCTTTCCATCTCTTCCGGTTCCGGGCGCGCGAACTGCCGGACATCGTCTACCTGAACGGTTTGGTGGGCGCTGTCTATCTGGACAAGGACGACGACGTCCTGGTCTATCGCGAGGCTCTGGACCGGCTGGGCGCGCAGGCGACGCCCGCCAGAAAGACCGAGGCTCTCCTCGGTGCGATTCGCAAGGAGCTCTGACGTGCACCACCACATACGCGACGGACACATACGCAACGGCATGCCGTCCCGGGACCTCGGCACACGCGGCTGGTACAAGCCGTGGAGCGACGACGCGGGCGGCGCCTGCGTCGAGGCGAAGAAGCTCGGCGACGGCCGGGTCGCCCTGCGCCAGTCGACCGATCCCGACGGCCCCGCGCTGGTCTTCACGCCCCGCGAGATGACGAGTTTCCTGTCGGGCGTGAAGGCGGGTGCCGCCGACTTCCTGCTCTGAGGCACCCCCTGGTTCCCGCACACAGACTTCCCTGGTTTCCTGAACACTTCTGCTTTGATCAACACCCTTGATTTTCCTGAGCGTTGACTTCGAACCCGACGACCTGACAGGAGGGGCGGCTTTGCCCGAGAACGGATGGCCGGCCGACCGGATCGACACCGAGAACGCCCACTCGGCGCGCATCTACGACTACATCCTCGGCGGTAAGGACTACTACCCGGCCGACAAGGAGGCGGGCGACGCCATGGCACGGGAGTGGCCCGCCCTGCCGATCCACATGAAGGCCAACCGCGACTGGATGAACCGCGCGGTGGCCTGGCTGGCGAAGGATGCCGGGATACGCCAGTTCCTGGACATCGGCACCGGCATCCCCACCTCGCCGAACCTCCACGAGATCGCCCAGTCGGTGGCCCCCGAGTCACGGGTCGTCTACGTCGACAACGACCCGATCGTCCTCACCCTCTCCCAGGGGCTGCTGGCCAGCAGCCCCGAGGGCAGGACGGCGTACATCGAGGCCGACTTCCAGCACCCGGAGGCCGTGCTCGACTCCCCCGAGTTCCGCGAGACGCTCGACCTGGACAAGCCGGTCGCGCTGACCGTGATCGCGATCGTCCACTTCGTCCTGGACGAGGACGACGCGGTCGGCATCGTGCGCCGCCTCCTGGAGCCCCTCCCCTCCGGCAGCTACCTCGCGATGTCCATCGGCACCGCCGAGTTCGCGCCCGAGGACGTGGGGCGGGTCGCCCGCGAGTACGCGGCCCGCAACATGCCCATGCGGCTGCGCACGATCGATGAGGCCGACGAGTTCTTCGAGGGCCTCGAACTCGTCGAACCCGGGATCGTCCAGGTCCACAAGTGGCACCCGGACGCCACGAGCGGTGAGGGGATTCGGGACGAGGACATCGCGATGTACGGAGCGGTGGCCCGTAAGCCGTAGCGCTCCGCCGGCCGCCAGTTTTTGATCCGCGGCCCGGTGGGAGCTCGTCGCGCAGTTCCCCGCGCCCCTGAAGGGGCGCGGGTTACTCGTCGTGCGCGCCCAGCTGTTCGGTCGACGCGGGGATGATTCTGGCCGTCAGGTCCGGGGCCGGCATCTCTCTGTCGAACGGGTACATCGGGCGGTTGATGCGGTGGTGGCCCAGGCGGAGAAGGTTCTGGTCGACGCCGCCCGGGGTGAGGGCCATCTTCCAGTCGGCGGCCATGGTGAAGAGTTCGGGTTCCAGGTAGCCGATCTTGACGAGGACGATGTCGGCCTTGCGGGGTGACAACTCCAGCTCGGTGAAGTCGTGTTCGTGGTGGTAGGGCTTGCGCAGCGCGGTGAGGATCACGTGCACACTGCCGACGCGCAGCACCACCTCCACCTGGGCATGCGGGTCGCCGTGGCGGATCGCGTGGACCACGCCGGTCATGGTGAGCGGGCCGGCGTGCCGGTCGTCGACCTCGGCGCCCGCCGTGACGGTGACGGTCGCTCCGACGCCGGCCCGGACCGCCGTCTCCACGGCGGCGGGGCCGGGGAGCGAGGCGTAGATGACCGTCGGCCCCGACGGGTCCTTGAACTCCGGCCGGGACAGCACCCGTTCGAGCCCCCAGGTGACGTCACCCGCGCCGCCCGCCGTCGGGTTGTCGCCGGTGTCGCTGATGAAGTAGGGCCGGTTCGCCTCGGAGGCGGCCAGTGCCTCGTCCAGGCAGTCGTCCAGCGTGCCCGTCGGGGCGACGAAGGCGAAGTCGTGCCGTGCCTCCCAGAAGCCCCGCGCCAGGCGTTCGGCGCCCGCCGTGACGGCCTCTCGCGACGAGCCCGTGACCACGACCGCCGCCCGGTTGCGCGGCTCGTCCGCCCAGGCGTAACCGACCCAGATCGCGGCGTCCGTGACGCCCTCCGTGGCCTCCACCTCGTCGACGGCCGCGTACACGCTCTTCGCGGGTTCGATACGGGTCGAGGTCTGCTCGCCCGCCAGCAGCACGGGAACCGGGATCCAGGCCTTGACCGGGCGGGGCGCGCCGGTCGTCAGGAGGTCCACGAGGTTGCGGGCCGCCCGCTCCTTCGTGTCCATGGCGTCCTCGTGCGGGGCCATGCGGTAGCAGGTGATCAGGTCGCTCAGGTGGGCGAGTTCGCGCGAGACGTTGCCGTGCAGGTCCATGGAGGTGGACACGATCACGTCCGGGCCGACCGTCTCCCGGACGCGGGCGAGCAGGTCTGCCTCGGCGTCGTCGAGGCCCTCCACCGTCATCGCGCCGTGGATGTCGAACCAGAGGCCGTCGAGATCGCCCGACTCCCCGAGTCTCGCGATGAGTTCGTCGGAGAGTTCGGCGTACGCGGCCGCCGTCACCGTACCGCCCGGCAGCGCCTTGCCGACCAGGGCGCCGCGCCAGTCGGCGGCGTCCCTCAGCGGTGATCCGGGCACGAGGAACGGGTAGCGCGTCAGGACGTCCGTACCGCGCTGCGGGTGGAAGGCGGGGGCCTCGGTCCGGGCCGGCGAGAACGTCGACGACTCGATGCCGAGTCCGGCGATCGCGATGACGGGACGGGCGACGGGGGTACGCGGTTGTGGCATGGCTCCTCGCACGGTGGTGGGTGTCGTCAGTGGCTCGCGCGGTGGTGGGGGTCAGCGACTCGCACGGGGGGTGGGTGTCGGTGGTCAGTGATGGGCGGGGGCGACGGCGCCCGTGACGGCCTGGAGGGCGTTCGCCAGGGCCCGTTGGAGCGCGAACTGGCCCGCGCCGACGAGTCCCGCGTCCGCGCCGAGGCCGGCCCGCTCGATCACCAGGTGCTTGGTCACCAGCGGATGGCATCCCTCGTACAGCTGGCTGCGGACGGCGGCGACGAACGGTTCGAGCGTCGAGAGGAGGCCGCCGAGGTACACGGCGTCGGGGTTGAAGAAGTTGACGTTCGCGGACAGGACCATGCCGAGGTAGCGGCCGGCCTGGCGCACGGCGCGGGTGGCCTCCGGGTCGGCGTCGGAGGCGAGGCGTACGACGTCCTCGATGGACGCGACGTCCAGGCCCCGCTCGCGCAGGATCCGGACGAGCGCGGCGCCCGAGGCGACGGTCTCGAGGCACCCCGTGTTGCCGCAGGAGCAGGGGATGTCGTGGCCCGCCTCGACCCGTACGTGGGTGATCTCGCCGGCGGCGCCGGTCGCGCCGCGGTACAGCTTCCCGTCGGCGATGACCCCCGCGCCGATCGCCGAGCCCATCTTCACCATGATCGACTGGCGGCGCTCGGCGGGCTGGACGCTGTGCTCGCCCACGGCCATGCAGTTGGCGTCGTTCTCGATCGCGGCCGGTACGCCGAACCGCTCCTCCAGCCAGTCCCGGACGGGGAAGCGGTTCCAGCCGGGCATGCGCGAGGGGAGGGTGACGACGCCCGGTACGACGTCGACCGGGCCCGGGAGACAGAGGCCGACGCCGCGCAGCAGCTCCCGGCCGCGTCGCCCGGCGAGGGTCTCCAGGGTCTCGGCGAGTGCCGGCAGCGCGGTCTCGGGCCCCTCGGCCGTCGCGAACGGCACGGTGGAGACCTCGGTGAACCCGCCGCCCGGCAGGACGACCCCGACGCGCGCGTGCCGTCCGCCGAGGTCGGCCGCGACGGCGAACCCCTCGCTCCCGCCGAGGCGCAGCACCTTGCGCGGGCGCCCGCCGGTCGAGGACCGCGTGCCCTGCTCGGCGACCAGTCCGTGCGCCACGAGCTGGCCGACCGTGAGCGAGATCGTCGAGGGTGCGGCACCGAGCAGAGCGGCGAGTTCCGTGCGGGTCGACGCCTGCCCTGAGGCGAGGAGTTCGAGGACGCGCTCAGCCAGCGAGGAGACGCCCGTGACGCCCCTCCGGTGTCCCGCACTTTTTTCAGACATGGACGAAGTAACTCCCAGGGTTGGGGAAAGTCGGGGAAATCCGGAGGTCGAGGCGACGAGCGTATGCCCGTATGTCCCTCGCGCGACTTTTTCCAGAACAGCAGTAACAGACTTTTTACAGCGGTCCGCCTGTTTCTTCGAACCTTCCGGTCGTTGACTGGCTCCGCCGAACGCCGCCGTTCATCTCCGGCCCCGCGTCCGGCCTCGCGCACCCTGAGCCCTTGTTCACCTGAGGAGAGCCATGTCCCCTGCTCGCACGACGCTCGTCGCCTGTGCCGTCGTCTCGGCGGGCACACTGCTGCTCGCGGGCTGCTCCGGGACGAACGACACGTCGTCCGCGTCCCCCGACTCCATCGACTACGCGCTGCCCGCGAACTTCACGCCGAACTGGATCCTGCCGATCGGTACGGCCGCGCACCTCAACACCAACAACCGGTCCATCGCCGACAGTCTGTGGGAGCGGCTCGTCGCCTACGACGGTTCCACCGGCAAGATCGCCTGGAACAAGAAGGCGTCCATCGCCACGGCCGCCGACTTCGCGTCCGACGGCAGGAGCGTCAAGGTCACACTGGGCGACCGCAGTTGGAGCGACGGCAAGCCGATCACCTCGCGGGACGTCGAGTTCTGGTTCAACCTCATCAAGGCGAACAAGGCGGAGTGGGCGGGCTACAACCCGGGCAAGGCGCCGGACAACTGGACCTCGTTCAAGACCGTCGACGACCGGCACTTCACGATCACCTTCGACAAGGCCTACAACTCCCAGTGGATGCTGGCCAACGAGTTCAGCGAGATCACTCCGCTGCCGCAGCACGTATGGGACAAGACCGACGCGTCCGCCCAGGTGTCCGACGCCGACCGGACCGCCGCCGGCGCGAAGAAAGTCTGGACGTATCTGAACTCGGCCGCCAAGAACATCTCCCGCTACGACAAGGACGCGCTGTGGAAGACCCTCAGCGGCCCGTATTCGGTCAAGTCGTTCTCCACGTCCGGCAAGGTCGTGCTCGCTGCCAACAAGAAGTACGACGGCGGTGAGAAGGCGAACATCGCGACGGTGAACCTGCTCCCCTTCACGACGGCGGACGCCGAGAAGAACGCGCTGCGCTCCGGGAGCGTCGACTACGGCTACATCGAGGCGACCGACCTCGACCAGAAGGACCGGTTCACCGCGCAGGGCTACACGGTCAAGCCGTGGTCCGGCTGGGCGATCACCTACATGCCGTACAACTTCAACAACCCCGCCATGGGCGCTGTGTTCAAGCAGTTGTACGCGCGTCAGGCGGTCCAGCGGTCGATCGACCAGACGAGCCTGGCGAAGGTCATCTTCAACGGCACGGCCGTGCCCGGCTACGGCCCGGTCCCGCAGGCGCAGGCGTCCGACTTCGTCTCGCAGGTGCAGAAGGACAACCCCTACCCGTTCTCGACGTCGGAGGCCAAGTCCCTGCTGACCGGCCATGGTTGGCAGGAGAAAGGCGGGGTCATGGTCTGTACGGACCCGGGGACCGGGGACGCGCAGTGCGGTGAAGGCGTCGCCGAGGGAACGAAGTTCGAGATGCAGGTGCTGTCGCAGTCCGGCTCGGCCGTGACCGACAACATGATGAGCTCGATCCAGTCCTCGCTGGAGAAGACCGGCATCAAGTTCTCGATCAAGACCGCGCCCGTCAACTCGGTGCTCTCGCAGACCCCGCAGTGCACCTCGGGCCAGCCGATCTGCAAGTGGCAGCTGTCGTTCTTCGGCACCGCGGGCAGCTGGTACTTCAACGCCTTCCCGACCGGCGACTCGCTGTTCCAGACCAAGGGCGGCTCCAACTTCGGCAACTACTCGAACCCCGACGTCGACAAGCTGATCACCGCGTCCACGACGTCGAGTTCGTCGCAGGCGGTCCAGGACTACAGCGCGGCCCTCGCGAAGGACCTGCCGGTCATCTGGCTCCCGGCGCCGGACTACCAGATCTCCGTCGTCAAGAACGGCCTCGGCGGCTTCTCGCAGGACTCGCTCGCCAACTTCCACCCGGCGCAGTGGAAGTGGACCAGGTGAGGACCGGCTGAGATCCAACTCATGGACACCTTCCTCTACTTGACCCGGCGGGTCCTCCAGGCCCTCGTGGTGATCCTCATCGTCACGGTCGTGGTCTTCTGCCTGCTGCACGCGCTGCCCGGGGGTCCCGCACGCGGGATCCTCGGCCCGCAGGCGACGGCCCAGCAGATCGCGGCCTTCAACCACGAGCAGGGCCTGGACCGTTCACTCCCCGTCCAGTACCTCTACTACCTGCGCACGCTGGCCCAGGGCGACCTCGGCACCTCGTACACGCTCAACGAGGGGGTCCTCCAACTCATCGAGCAGCGGCTGCCCAAGACGCTCGTCCTGACCGTGCTTTCCGCGCTCGTCGGGCTGCTGCTGGCGATCCCGCTCGGCATGTGGCAGGCCGTGCGGCGCAACAAGCCGGTGGACTACGTCATCACCACGCTGAGCTTCGTGGCGTACGCGACTCCCGTGTACTTCCTGGGACTTGTGCTCGTGCTCGTCTTCACCCAGTGGCTGAACTGGTTCCCCTCACAGGCACCCCAGGGCGAGACGCTCGCGGACGTGTTCGCGCAGCCGGGCGCCCTGGTGCTGCCGGTGGTCGCGGGGGCCGCGTCGATGGTCGCGGTGTTCAGCCGGTACATGCGGGCGGCGACGCTGGAGAACCTCCAGGAGGACTACGTAAGGACCGCGCGGGCCGGTGGTTCGCGGCCGCGCGCGATCCTGTGGCGGCACGTCTTCCGCAACTCCCTCACGCCAGTCGTCGCGATGCTCGGCTACTACGTGCCCGTGCTCTTCGGTGGTGCGCTCGTCGTCGAGCAGCTCTTCAACTACCCGGGGATGGGGCTGCTGTTCTGGAGCGCCGCGCAGTCCTCCGACTATCCGGTGCTGCTCGGCTGTGTGCTCGTCATCTCCGTCGCGACCGTCGTCGGCACCCTGCTCGCCGATGTCGTCCAGCGGATCATCGACCCTCGTGTGAAGGCGGGCCGGACATGAGTGCCGTACTTCAAACTGAGGCGGCCACACGGGAGTTGGCCACCGGATACCGCCTCTCCGTGCGGCGGTTCGCGCGCAACAGGCTCGCGGTGACAGGGCTGTTGGTGGTCGTCCTCTTCCTGCTCTTCTGCTTCGTGGGCCCGTTGGCGTACTCCACCGACCAGACCCACACCGACCTCACCCAGGTGAACCTCGCGCCGAGCGGTGCGCACTGGCTCGGCACCGACGCGGTCGGGCACGACGAGCTGGGGCGGCTGATGTTCGGCGGGAAGGTGTCGCTGCTCGTCGGGCTCGCGGCCGGTCTCCTCGCGACGGTCATCGGGACGCTGTGGGGCGCGGTCGCCGGGTACGCGGGCGGCTGGGTCGACGCGGTCATGATGCGGGTCGTGGACGCCGGGATCGCCATCCCGGCGCTCTTCATCCTGCTCGTCGTCTCGGCGATCACGACCCCGGACTCGCTCGGGCTGATCCTCATCCTGGGATTCGTGTCCTGGCTCGTCCCGTCCCGGCTCGTACGGGCGGAGACGCTCACCCTGAAGAGCCGCGACTACGTCCTTACGCTCCGCGCGATCGGCGGGACGCACGGCCGGGCGATCTTCCGGCACATCCTGCCGAACTCGGTCTCGACCATCGTGGTCGCGGCGACGTTCCAGGTCGCCGACGCGATCCTGCTCGTCGCGTACGTCTCGTACCTCGGACTCGGTGTCCAGCCGCCCTCGACCGACTGGGGCGGAATGCTGTCGGCCGGGCTGACGGCCGCGTACTCCGGGCGCTGGTGGCTGATCGTGCCGCCGGGCCTCGCGATCATCCTCGTCGTGTGCGCGTTCAACGCGGTCGGGGACGGGCTGCGGGACGCGTTCGACGTGAAGGGGCGGGCATGAAGGGCACGACGAGCGGTGTGGGCAGTAGGGGCGGCATCCTGGAGGTCGAGGACCTCGGGGTGACCTTCTCCACGGAGACGGGTGACGTGCCCGCCGTGCGCGGGGTGTCGCTGTACGTACGGCCCGGGGAGACGCTGGCGCTGGTCGGCGAGTCCGGGTCCGGCAAGTCGACGGTCGCGCTCGCCGCGATGGGGCTGCTGCCGGGGAACGCGCGGGCGTCGGGCCGGGCCTCGGTCGACGGCACGGACGTCGTCGGCGCCGCCGAGACCGACCTCGTGGGTTTGCGGGGGCGCACGGTGTCGATGGTGTTCCAGGAGCCCGCGACCGCCCTCGATCCGCTGACCCGGATCGGGGCACAGATCGCGGAGGTCGTACGGAACCATCGGACGGTCTCCGCCCGCGAAGCCGCCGGAGAGGCGGTCGGACTGCTGCGCCGGGTCGGTATCCCGGATCCGGAGAAGCGGGCGTCCGCGTACCCCTTCCAACTTTCCGGCGGACAGCGGCAGCGGGTCGTCATCGCCATGGCGATCGCGAACTCCCCGAGCCTCCTGATCGCCGACGAGCCGACCACCGCGCTCGACGTCACCGTCCAGGCCGAGATCCTCGACCTGCTCCGGGCACTCGCGGCGGACTCCGGCACCGGCGTCCTGCTCGTCACCCACAACATGGGCGTCGTCGCGGACTTCGCGGACCGGGTCGCGGTGATGCTGGACGGGGAGATCGTGGAGACCGGCCCGGTGGAGGAGGTCCTGCTGCGGCCGACGCACGAGTACACGAAGCGGTTGCTGGCGGCTGTGCCTCGGTTGACTGTCGCGGGGGTGGGCGGCGCGGGCGTGCCGCAGCCGCCCGGCGGCATGGCGGCGGACGGTCGAGCGGCGCCCAGCGGGGCTGTGGCCGGCAGCGCGGGGCCTGGCGGGACAGCGGGCGACGGGACGGCGGGCAGCGGGACGGCGGGCGGGGGCACCTCCGGCGGCGGGACGGCACCCGACACCGCGGCCGTCAGGCGCACATCGGGCGGCACCGCGGCGCCCGGCGGGACGGCGCCTGGCATCGCAGCGGTCAGTGAGGCGGCGGTCGGCAGGGCCGCACCGCAACCGGCCTCCGCCGAACCGGGGATCGGCGCGGCGCGGGAGGCTGCCGCCGCTGTGCGCGGCAGCGAGGCCGAGCCGCCGCTCGCCGACGCCCGAGGCGTCACCGCGGTCGGCGACGGCGCGGCAGGTGCCAAAGCGGTCAGCAGCGGCGCGGTGCCCCGGCCCGCGCACGCTCGGCCCGCAGTCCCCCAGGTCACAGTTTCCCGGCCCTCGGCCTCCCGGCCTGCAGTCACCCGGCCCGTAGCCCCCGCGTCCGCCCACCGCACCCCAGAAACCGACGCCGACCCCGACACCCTCGCCGGAACCCCCGCCGACGCCCCGGTCGTCGAACTGCACGGCGTCTCCGTACGGTTCGGGCGTGGGCCGCGGGCCGTGCAGGCGCTGCACGACGTATCGCTGACCGTGCGGCCCGGGGAAACCCTCGGGCTCGTCGGGGAGTCCGGGTCCGGCAAGTCGACGGCGGCCCGGGTCGCGCTCGGACTGGTGGCGCCCTCCTCCGGGTCGGTGTCGCTGTTCGGTGCCGATCTTCGAAGGGCCCGGGGACGCGCGCGCCGGGCCCTGCTCTCCGGGGTCGGTGTGGTGCTGCAGGACCCGGTGGCCTCGCTGGACGCGCGGATGAGCGTGGCGGAGTGTGTCGCCGAGCCGTTGCGGGTGCACCGCCGCGGGATGGCGGCGGCCGAGCGCCGGGAGCGGGTCGCGGAGGTGCTCGAACGCGTGCGGCTGCCCAGGGAGTTGGCGGGCCGCGGGCCGCGCGAGCTGTCCGGCGGGCAGCGACAGCGGGTGAGTCTCGCCCGGGCGCTGGTCCTCGACCCCCGGCTGCTGGTCGCCGACGAGCCGACCAGCGCGCTCGACGTCAGCGTGCAGCAGACCGTCCTCGACGTGATCGCCGAACTCCAGGACGAGCTCGGCTTCGCCTGCCTCTTCGTCTCCCACGACCTCGCGGTCGTCCAGCAGTTCGCGCGGCGCGTCGTCGTCATGCGGGCGGGCCGGGTCGAGGAGGAGGGCGCCACCGCGACCACCCTCACCCACCCGGAGACCGACTACACCCGCCGGCTCATCGCCGCCGTGCCCGTACCCGACCCGGTGCTCCAACGTGTGCGCCGTACCGAACGACAGGCCGCGCTCGCCGCCGCCGGAACGGAGGGCGGGGCGTGACCGCACCCCAGCCGCGTCCACCCCGACCGCGTCCACCCGCCCCCGGCTCTCCCCCCGCCCCCGAGGTGTTCGCCGGTGTCGACATCGGCGGCACGACCACGCAGGTCGTGCTCTGCACACCCGAACTCGACGTCGTGGACAGCCACGAGGTGCCCACCCCGGCCGCGGAGGGCGGCACGGCGATGGTCGGCGCCGCGCTCGACGCCCTGGGCCTGCTCCTGGCGCGCGCACCGGCCCGGCTGCGCGCCGTCGGGGTGGGCGCGGCGGGTCTGGTCGACGCCCGCGCCGGACGCGTCCTCGTGGCCAGCGACTCCTTCCACGCCTGGGCCGGCTTCGAGGTGACGGCGACCATGGAGGCCGCGCTCGGCGTTCCGGTCTTCCTCGACAACGACGTCAACGCGTTCCTGCGCGGCGAGGTGGCCCGGGGCGCCGTCGCGGGCGAGCGGCACGTCCTCGGCATGACGCTCGGCACGGGGGTCGGCGGCGCGCTGTGGCTGGACGGGGCGCTGTACGAGGGACCGAACGGCGCGGCGGGCGAGACGGGCCACATCCCGGGCTTCGGGGACCTCCCGTGCACCTGCGGCGGCCGCGGCCATCTGGAGACCCTGGCCTCCGGCCGGTCCATCGCCGCGCGGTACGGCGAACGGACCGGGCTCGACCGCAGCGCCCGCGCCGTCGCCGAGGCGGCGGGCCGCGGCGACCCGGACGCGCTCGCCGTGTACGAGGCCGCCGGCGCCGCGGTCGCCCGAGCGATCCTGATCACCGCGGGCATGCTGGACGTCACGACCTTCGTGATCGGCGGCGGGGTCGGCGGCGCCTGGACGCTCCTGGAGCCGTCGATCCGGGCCGCGCTCACCGCCGAACCTCCCGTCAGCGGCCATCCGCTCCGGGTCGTACGGGCCGGGCTCGGCACCGCGGCCGTGGCGGTCGGGGCCGCCTCCCGCGCCCGTACGGAATCCAGGGAACCGCTCACTCCGCTCCGGCCCCTCTCCGAAGGCACCAACTCGGCCACTTTCAAGAGTGGTTGACCGCTTCTCACTCCACCTCAAGATCAAAAAAGACAACTCCGGCCATCTGGGCGCTCACTTGACTACCAGGCGTCACACACGATTGGCTCCGGCCAGCAAAAGTCCGACAGTCGGCACACCTGATCCGCCGACGGTCACACCGACTTCACGCTCCCCTTCCGCTTGCCCGGCCGCACAGCGAGGTGCCATACCCCCCATGAACACGACTCCCTCAGGTCCCGTCCCCGCAGGATCCGCACGCGGCACCGCTGTGGCCGCCGCCGTCGCGGCCGTCTGTCTGCTCGCGTCCGGCTGTTCCGGTTCCGGAGGTTCGGACGCGGGCTCGGACGCCGACGCGGCGGGCAAGGCGAGCGCAGGCGGGATCAAGGTCGCCCTGATCACCCACGGCGCCCCCGACGACGCCTTCTGGGAGCTGGTGAAAAAGGGCGCGCAGGCGGCCGCCGCCAAGGACGGCATCGACCTGACGTACGAGAGCAACCCCGACTCCAAGGGCCAGGCCGACCTGGTGCGGGACGCGGTCGCCGACCGGGTCGACGGCATAGCCCTGACCCTGGCCAAGCCGGAGGCCATGAGGAGCGCGGTCGCCGCGGCCAGGGCGGCCGGCATCCCCGTGGTCGGCCTCAACTCCGGTATCGACGCCTGGAAGTCCGGCGGCCTGCTGCAGTACTTCGGCCAGAACGAGAGCGTCGCGGGCCAGGCGGTCGGCGACAAGCTGGACGCCCTGCGCGCCAAACACGCCCTGTGCGTCATCCACGAGCGGGGCAACGTCGCCGTGGAGGCCCGCTGCGCCGGGGTGAAGAAGACGTTCGCCGGCCGGACCGAGATGCACTACGTGGACGGCACCGACATGGACGCGGTGACCGACTCCGTCGCGGCCGCCCTGCGACAGGACCGGACCATCGACGAAGTCGTCATGAACGGCGCGGAATTCGCGCTCGCGGCGGTGAAGTCGGTGAAGGAGGCGGGCAGCAAGGCCGAGGTCGCCACCTTCGACCTCAACAAGGACCTGGTGAAGGCCGTGCAGAGCGGGGACGTGCAGTTCGCCGTGGACCAACAGCCCTATCTGCAGGGCTACCTCGCCGTGGACGCGTTCTGGCTGTACAGGACCAACGGCAACTTCAGCGGCGGCGGCGAGGAGCCCGTGCTCACCGGACCGGCCTTCGTCACCAAGCAGAACGTCGCCGCGGTCTCGAAGTTCGCGACCAACGGAACGCGGTGAAACACCCCGTGGCCGACCGGCCGAACGGCGGTGCCGGACCCGTCGAACCGCCGTGCGGGACCGGCTGATCCGGTGTGCGGGACCGGCCGATCCCGCGTCGTCAGGTAACAGCGTCGCCAAGGTTTGGGGTACTCACCGTGCGTACGGTCACTGGTACGGATAGCATCCTGCGCATCCCCTGTGCTGTTCCGGACACGCGGTCACCCGCCGCCCTTGTCCCCTCTCTCACCCCTGCTGACCACCCGGCTTCCGCCAAGACCCCTTCCGCTCACCGCTGATCGCTCTAGGACGACGATGTCTCCACGGACAGGCTCCCGCCGCCGTCTCGGCTCCATACGTCTCTCACTGATCCTGCTGGCTCTGGTTCCCAGCGTCACCCTCGCCGCCATGTGGGGCGTGACGACGATCCAGATGTTCTCGGAGGGGCTGCGGCTGCGGGACCAGACGGAGCTCAGCAAGTCGACCGGGGCCATGGGCACCGAGGCGACGCTCGCGCTGCAGCGGGAGCGCAGTCTGTCGGCCGTACTGCTGGCCAGGCCCGGCAGTTCGCGTACCGCCCTGGACGAGCAGCGGGCCCGTACCGACAAGGCGGTCGCGACCCTCGTCGGCCAGTCCGACGCGATCCAGAAGGCCCCCGAGCGGATCAGCGACCGGATGTACTCGGTCATCGCGTCGGTGGGCAGCCTGGAGTACTACCGGGGCCAGGTGGACAACCCCACCGACATCACTCCCGACCAGGCGCTGGACCAGTACACCTCGATCATCGACGACCAGATCCACGCCTTCCAGGAGCTCTCCCAGGTCGACGACGGCGAACTCACCTCGCAGGCCGGCCCGCTCGTCGCCCTGGAGCACTCGGCCGAGCTGGTCTCCCAGGAGGACGCCCAGCTGCACCTGGCCTGGCCGTCCGGGAAGCTCGACGAGAAGGCGTGGAACCACTACGTCCAGCTGGTCAACACCAAGCGCTGGCTCGTCGAGGACCAGTTGGTGCCCTCGCTGCGCGGCTCGGTGAAGGCGCAGACCGAGCGGATCCTCCAGGGCCCGGAGTGGAAGGCCCTGGAGGGTGTCGAGGACCAGGTCGTCGCGGCCCGGGCGAAGGGCCTCACGGACGGCCGGAAGATCACCCTGCCGGACGCGCAGAAGCGGTGGAGCCCCGCGTTCGACAAACTCGGGGACCAGTACACCGCCCTGATCCGCCAGGAGACGGCGGCGCTGCTGGAACGCAGTGACGACAGGGCCGAGGACCTGCTGATCAAGGCGGCCGCGCTGAGCACCGGCGGCTTCGTCGCCCTGCTGGTGTGCGTCCTGATGTCCTGGCGGATCACCCGCTCCCTCTCCCGGCGGCTGCGCGGACTGCGTATCGCCACCCTCAGCCTGGCCGAGGAGCGGCTGCCCGACGTGGTGGCACGGCTCAACCGCGGCGAGAAGGTCGACGTGGAGTCGGCCACGCCCCCGCTGGACTACGGCCGGGACGAACTCGGGCAGGTGGCCCAGGCGTTCAACGCCGCGCAGCGCACGGCGGTCCACACGGCGGTCGAACTCGCCGACACCAGGCGCGGCTTCCAGAAGGTCATCCTGGGCATCGCCCGGCAGAGCCAGAACCTGGTCAACCTCCAGCTCACCAAGCTCGACGCGCTGGAGCGGCAGCACCAGGACCCGGACATCCTCAAGGGCCTGTACGAACTGGACTCCACCGCGAGCCAGTTGCGCCGCTACGAGGAGAACCTCGTCATCATCAGCGGCGAGCAGCCGCGGCGCAGCTGGACCGAACCGGTCGCGCTGATCGACATCCTGCGCAGCGCCGTCGGTGAGGTCGCCGAGTACCAGCGGGTGGAGGTGAACACCGACGAGGAGGTGTTCCTGACCCCTCCGGCGGTGGCGGACGTCATCCACCTGCTGGCCGAACTCATCGACAACGCGACCGCGTACTCCCCCGCGCCCAGCCCGGTCGGGGTGCGGGCCGGAATGGTCGCCAAGGGGCTGGCCGTCGAGATCGAGGACCGCGGTCTCGGCATGTCCGACGAGGACTACGCCTCGTTCAACACCCAGTTGGCGGTGTCCCCGCAGTTCGACGTGGTGGCGCTCGCCGACGACCTGCGGCTCGGCATGTTCGTGATCGCCCGGCTCGCCACCCGGCACGGCATCACCGTCACACTGCGGTCCTCGCCGTACGGGGGCACCACCGCGATCGTGCTGATCCCGCACGAGATCGTGGTGCGCGAGCCCCTCGAATTCGAACCACCCTCCGCGGACGCGGAGAACGCGAACGGGGCCCTGCCGGCCGCCCGGGAGCAGGGCGGGGAACCGGCCGGTGAGCCGGTCGCGGAGCCGGTGGGCGTCGCCGCGAAGGGTTCGGCGGACCGGCAGACCCACGAGCGCTCGCGGGAGGCGCAGCCCGTCGCCCGGACGCGGACGCCCCAGGCGGCCGAGACACGGGTCGCCGCCGGTGCGGCCCGCTCCGGTTCGGCCGCGGCGGGTTCCGGCGGCATCGCCCCGCTGCCGCGCCGGGTGCCGCAGACCAGCCTGGCCGCCGAGTTGCGGGAGGACGCGCCGCCGGTCGCGTCCGCCGAGGCCGACGACCCCTTCGCCGACTTCACCGCGGAGCGCGCGGCCTCCTCCCTCTCCGGTTTCCAGCGCGGAACGCTCCAGGCGCGTGACAACGACACGGATACGGCGTACGACCAAGGGGAAGAACCAGCACCCGAAGGCGCATCCGTCACCTCGACTCCGCCCGCAGACCGCTCATGAAGGACAGAGAAATGACACGCCCCATCCCCGCCACGCACAGCCAGCTCGACCAGCTGCTCACCGGACTGGTGGACCGGGTCGCCGAGGTGAACCACGCCGTCGTGCTCTCCGAGGACGGACTGGTCGTCAGCAGGTCCACGGGGTTCCTACGTGATGACGCCGAGCGTCTTGCGGCGACCGCGTCCGGGCTGATGAGCCTCAGCAAGGGCGTCAGCATGGACTTCCGCGGCGGACCCGTGCGGCAGGCGCTCATCGAGATGGCCAACAGTTACCTGATACTCAGCACGGCCGGGCCGGGCGCCCATCTGGCCGTGCTCACCAGCCAGGGTGCGGATGTGGGAGTGGTCGCGTACCAGATGAACATGCTGGTGAAGAAGATCGGCGAGCACCTCAGCGCGGCACCGCGGGCGGGCGTCGCCGTCATCGACAACGGCGAGTGAAGTGAACGGAGGCGACGCGGGCGGCCGTCTGGTGCGGCCGTTCACGCTGACCGGCGGCCGTACCCGGCCCAGCCGCACCGACTTCACCCTCATCACGTCGGTCACCACGGTGGACCCGCCGCCCGACCGGGCCGCGCGGCCGCAGCCCGAGCACGCCCGGATCCTGCGACTGTGCGCGAAGCCGGTCGTGGTCGCGGAGCTCGCCGCCCAGCTCGACCTGCCGGTCAGCGTGGTGTGCATCATGCTCTGCGACCTGCTGGAGGCGGGCCGGATCGTCGCCCACGCCCCACGCCAGATCTCCCGAACCTCGGACATGGACCTGCTGCAGAAAGTGAGGGACGGCCTTGGCCGGCTCTGACCCCGTCATCCAGGGGACCTCAGCACCCGACACGGTCAAGATCCTGATCGCCGGGGGATTCGGCGTCGGCAAGACCACCATGGTCGGCGCGGTCAGCGAGATCGTGCCGCTGCGCACCGAGGAACCGCTGACCTCGGCCGGCCTGGGCGTCGACGACCTCAACGGCATCCCGGAGAAGCACGCCACGACGGTGGCCCTGGACTTCGGCCGGATCACGCTCAGCCAGGAACTCGTGCTGTATCTCTTCGGCACGCCGGGGCAGCAGCGGTTCTGGTTCATGTGGAACGACCTGGCCATCGGTGCCCTGGGCGCCGTCGTCCTCGTCGACGTCCGCCGCCCGGAGTCCAGCTTCGCCGCCATCGACTTCTTCGAGCGGCGCGACATCCCGTTCGTCGTCGGCGTCAACGGCTTCCACGGCGAGCATCCGTACGCCGCGGACGAGATCCGGGACGCCCTGGCCCTGCCGGAACACACCCACGTACTGCTCTGCGACGCCCGCGACCGGGAGTCGTGCCGGGACGTATTGATAGCGCTGATAGACCAGTTGATAGCCACGTCGGCGCAGAGCAACGGAAGCGGACGGCCCAGCGGGCGGGTGTGAGCGCCTTCGAAGGGACCGGCCGGGTCCTGGCTCGGCGGGGCTGACTGGTGGCGGGGCTGACTGGGGTGGCTGGTCCGGCGGGAACGGCCGGTCCGGCAGGGATGGCTGATCCGGCAGGAACGGCCGGTCCGGCAGGGATGGCTGATCCGGCAGGAACGGCCGGTCCGGCAGGGATGGCTGATCCCGCTGGGATCGCTGATCGGCTGGGCCGAGTTGACTAGGGCGACCGGGCTGAAGTGGACTGAGTGGCGCCGCACCGGGGCCGCACCGGAACCCGGTCGCCGCCCCGCCCGGCCTGATGCCCCCTCAGGATGCCCCGCCACGCCGGCGCGGAGCGCGTGATGCGCGAACACGTGCGCCGCAGCCACCAGGCCGTCACGGCGGGAATGGACGAGCGCCGGAACCAGTGACCGGGCCGCACTCCCCAGGCCGCCCCCGCCCACTCCGCACGGCGCACCTTCCGCACGGTCCGTACTCCGCACTCCGCACTCCGCACACCCCGTACTCCGTGCGGGGTGACCCGCGTCGCCCGCCCGCCCGCGCCCCTTCCGCTCCCGGACACCGTCGCGTCACACCGAGCGGGCACGTTTCGGTCGTCCCCTCCTGCCTCGCCTTGTATCCGTCCGCCCCGCTCCCCGCGCGGGCGTGACGCGGAAGGACGACGTGCGCCGTGTCCCTGCTGCCGCTCGACACCACCGTCCCCCGGGCGCTCCCCACGCCCTCCCCGTCCCCGTCCGCTGCACCTTCCCCTTCCCGTTCCCGCTTCTCCGTCGCCGCGCGCCTGACCCGCTGGACGCTGAGCCTGCTCCCGCTCCTCCTCATCGGGGCGTGGGCGGTGCTCGACCGGCATGCCGTCCGTGACGGCGCCGCCCGGCTGGCCTCCGCCGATCCCTGGTGGCTGCTGGCAGCGGCCCTGTTCACCTGCCTGGGCTGGGTGGCCGCCGCGTGTGTGCGGCAGGGCGCCATACCTGACCGGCTGCCGCCGGGACTCCTGCTGGCCTCCCAGGTCGCCGCGGGTACCGCGAACCACGTACTCCCGGCGAGCATCGGCGCCCACGCCGTCACCCTGCGCTTCCTGCAGGGCCGCGGCATCCCCCTGGCCAGGGCCACCGCCTCGCTCGCCCTGTACTCACTGGTCAAGCCGATCGCGAAGACGCTGGTGCTGCTGGTCTTCATGGTGGCCTTCCCGGAGTTGCTGCACCTCGGTGAACTCGTCCCGGACGAACGGACCATGCTCCTGGTCGCCGGTGCCGTGACCCTCGGGTTCGGCTCGGCCGCGCTGCTGGTGACCACCGTACGTCCGCTGCGCCGCCCGGCCCTCGACTGCGTACGCACCGCGCTGACCGACGTCCGGGTGCTGCACACCAGGCCGGCCCGGATCCTCGCCCTCTGGGGCGGTTCGGCCGCGACCCCGCTGCTCCAGGGGAGCGTGATCGCCACGGTCGGGTTCTCGCTCGGGCTGCCGCTGTCCTGGGCGCAGGTGATCCTCGCGCTGCTCCTCGCCAGCACGGCCGTCGGAGCCGTGCCCGCGCCGGGCGGCATCGGGCCGGTCGACGCGGCACTGGTGTTCACGATGGTCGCGTTCGGCGCACCGGTCGGCATCGCCGCGGCGACCGTCATCGGCTACCGCGTCCTGACGGTCTGGGTACCCCTGCTGCCGGGCGCGCTGGTCCTGTCGATCCTGGTCCACCGCAAGGTGCTGTGAGCCACACCCTAGGACGGGCCCCGCCAAGGGCTACTGGACCACAGGAGGTTACGACTCGCCTCTTCCGAGATCGAGCCGCCCGACGTGGGCCACGTTCCCCCGGTCCTCGGCGTCCTCACTGGCCTCCGCGGCGAACCACGCGTCGAGGATCTCCTTGAGCAGCGGCTCGGACGTCAGGCGCAGACTGAGCGCCAGCACATTGGCGTCGTTCCACCGCCGTGCGCCCTGGGCGGTGTACGCGTCCGTGCACAGCGCGGCCCGCACCCCGGGCACCTTGTTCGCGGCGATCGACGCGCCGGTACCGGTCCAGCAGCACACGACCGCCTGGTCCGCGTCCCCGGCGGCGACCTGACGGGCCGCCGTCTCCGAACACACCGCCCACTGCGGATCGTCCCCGGGACTCAACGCCCCGTACGCCAGCACCTCGTGACCACGCCCGCGCAACTCTTCGAGCAGGGCACGGGCGACGGGTTCGTCCATGTCGGAGGAGACGGAGATCCGCATGTCCGAAGCCTACTCAGCGGCCGGGCGGCAGGGGGCTTCGACGACGCACACGAACAAGCGGAAGAGTGCGCCGGATCCCCTCCCGATCCAAGACCGAGCCACCCGGTTCCGGCACGACGTGCACGAGCCGGTGCACTTCCGGGTCGAAGCCCACCGGCTCTGCCTTTCGTTTCAGCCGCAGCACTTCATGCACCGTCGTGGTCCGCAGCCATGCCGGCCAGTTGCGAACGGGCTCGAGATGGATGGCGTGCATCAGTTCCCGGCACAACAGGAACGCTTCTTGGACCGGCGTCGTCAGCCGGCGCCCTCGGTCCGCCGGAGACCATGAGTGCCTGGGCCAACAGCCGTCGATGCCACACGCGGAACAGCTCGTCGAACAGTGCCTCGGCGTCAAGTGGGACACCTGTCACTCCGGCTCCTCACCCTGCCGTCGGACCGCCCACACGGTGCCGTCCTCGTCGCCGACCTCGACACAGCCGCCGTGTCGCACCGGTTCCCGCAGCACTGTCGTCATGGTCCGGGTGCGTGTACACGCGACGTCACGCAGGACCTGCCGAGCTGAGTCCTGGTGTCCGAACCCCGTTCGGTGGCCGATAGCGGCACGGAACCGGCCCGCGCCGTCCACGCGGCAATCCGGCGCCTCCGAGACACCAAAAAGGGCTACCAGCCCCACGACTGGGCCTCCCACATCCACACCGGCCCCTGACTCCTCGTCCGACCCGCGCAGACACGACCGGGGGCGCCTCCTCAGGCGCCCCCGGTCGTCAGCAGTCGGCGGGCCTGCCGCCTCAGCCCTCGTCCGGCGTCAGCCGCAACGAGACGCTGTTGATGCAGTACCGCTGGTCGGTCGGGGTCGGATACCCCTCACCCTCGAACACGTGCCCGAGGTGCGAGCCGCAGCGGGCGCACCGTACCTCCGTGCGCACCATGCCGTGCGACCGGTCCGCGATCAGCTCGACCGCGTCGGACTCCTTCGGGTCGTAGAAGGAGGGCCAGCCGCAGTGCGACTCGAACTTCTCGGTGGAGGTGAAGAGTTCGGCGCCGCAGGCGCGACAGGAGTACACGCCCTTCGTCTTGGTGTCGGTGTACTCGCCGGTGAACGCCGGCTCGGTGCCGGCCTTGCGCAGGACCGCGTACTCGGCCGGGTTCAGCTCCGCGCGCCACTGCTCGTCCGGCTTTTCGATGTCGTACGACATGAAGCTCAACCCCTCACTACAGGTACGGCTACTTCGACAGGCGGGTCAGGATCTCGGGTCCGAGGTCCGTCACGTCACCCGCGCCCATGGTGAGAACGAGATCACCGGGCTTCGCCATTCCCGCCACGACCGCGGGCACGTCCGCCTTGTCCTTCGCCGGCGTCACGTCCGCGCCCGCCGCCCGGGCCGCCTCGATGATCAGCTCGCTCGTGACGCCCGGGATCGGGTCCTCGCGGGCCGGGTAGATGTCCAGCACGACCGAGGCGTCCGCCAGGGCCAGGGACTCGCCCATCTCCTTCCCCAGCTCCTGGGTGCGGGAGAACAGGTGCGGCTGGAAGACGACCAGGATGCGCGCGTCGCCGGCGGCCGCCCGCATCGCCTCCAGGTCCGCGGTCATCTCCGTCGGGTGGTGCGCGTACGAGTCGATGACCTGCACGCCCGCCGCCTCGCCCTTCAGCTGGAGCCGCCGCTTCACGCCCGTGTACGAGGCGATGGCCGGGGCCAGCTCCGCCGCCGGGATGCCAAGGGCCGCGCCCGCCGCCAGCGCCGCCACCGCGTTGTGCGCGTAGTGGCGGCCCGGGACCGAGACCGTGAAGGTGAGCGGCGAGCCGTCCAGCTCGACGGTCACCTCGCTCTTCAGTCCCTGGGCGACCACGGACAGGACACGTACGTCCGCGTCCTCGGACTCGCCGTACGTCACCACCCTGACGTCGTCCGACAGCCGCCGGATCAGTTCGCGCGCGCCCTCGTGGTCCGCGGTGATCACCAGGGTGCCGCCGGGCACGATCTTGTCGGCGAACGTCTCGAAGGACTCGTAGATCTCGTCCATCGACGCGTAGTTGGCGTGGTGGTCCAGCTCCACGTTCAGCACGATCGCCACCTCGGGCGCGTACTTGTGGAAGCTGCGGTCCGACTCGTCGGCCTCGGCGACGAAGATCTCGCCCTCGCCGTGCAGGGCGTTGGAGCCGGGGGCGTCGAGGTCGCCGCCGATCGCGTACGACGGGTTCAGGCCCAGCGTCGCCAGGGACACCGCCAGCATCGACGTCGTGGTCGTCTTGCCGTGGGTGCCCGCGACCGCGATCGGCCGCAGGCCGTCCATCAGACGGGCGAGGGCGTCCGAGCGGTGGACGACCGGGATGCCCAGCTCGGCCGCGCGGGCCAGCTCCGGGTTGTCGGCGCGGATCGCGGACGACACGACCACGCAGGTCGCGTCGTCGGCGAGGTGCCCGGCCGCGTGGCCGATGTGCACCGTCGCCCCCAGCGCGCGCAGGGCCTCCGCGGTCGCGGACTCCTTCGCGTCACTGCCCGCGACCTTCGCCCCGCGCTGCGCGAGAATCTTCGCGATCCCCGACATCCCGGCACCGCCGATGCCGATGAAGTGCGGTCGGTCCATGGCGGTGGGAAGACCGGGTGCCATACGTGTTACTCCCAGGACTCGGGTAGGACGGTGAGCGCGCCCAGCCTATTAGCTGCGGCGACCCGCGCCCCCTCAGGGGCGCGGGGAACTGCGCGACCAGCCCCCACGCACCCGCAGCCGAAACTCAGACCCCCACAGCCCCACTCACGACTTACTGTGCGAGAACAGCTTCAGCACCGGCACCCCCACCTTGTGCCGAGCCCGCGAGGCCCAGTCCCGGTGGAAGAACTCCTCCACGTAATGGGGATCGGTCAGCACGATGACCTCGTCCGCGTCGATCTCGTCCACGAGGCCCTTCAGCGCATCCAGCGGGTGGTCCTCGATCAGCCGCCCCTCCGCCGCGCTCCCCGCCGCCCGCAGCGCCACCAGCGACACCTCCAGGGCCTTCTGCCCCTGGCCGACGGCCTCCTCGCCCTCGGGCGTCTCGTTCTCGCGCGCCGCTTCGTCCAGCTCGCCGAGCGCCACGTCGTCGATGGCCCGCAGCAACCGGTCGGCCTGGTCGCCGCGGGGCTGGAGCAGCACATGGAAGGCGACGTCCTCGTCACCGTGCAAACTGGTGACGAACTCCACGTCCGCGGACGTCAGGGCCTTCTCGATCATCAGTACGCTTGTGAACACGACAGGCGCCCTTCTCATCCGTGGGCCGTCCGTAGGCCCCTGCGGAAACCATCCTGCCCCGTAACCGCACGGGTACTGCGAGATTTAGTGTGCCCAGCGAAAGTCAAACGGAACGGATGATTCCGTCTATTTGGTCAGGTCCGACGGTAACGGCTGAACAGGAACCCGGCCTCCTCCAGCAGAGACGTCAGCTCGAACCGCCTCGGCACGGCCACCGGAGGGCCGCCGGCGATGCGTTGGGCGTCGCCCGCGGTGAGCATCGGGGACACCGTCAGACAGAGCTCGTCGAGTACCCCGGCCGCGACCAGCTGGCCGAGCAGCCGGGGCCCGCCCTCGGTCAGGAGCCGGTACAGGCCCAGGTCGGCGAGCGCGCGTACAGCCCGGGCGGGGTCCACGCCCATGCCGTCCCCGGCGATCACGACCTGCGCGCCGGCCTTCTCGGCGGCGGCGATCCGGTCGGGGGCGGCCGCGGCGCCCGTGAGCACGAGCGTGGGGACCAGGGGCGAGGTGAAGAGCGGCAGCGAGAAGTCCAGGTCCAGGCTCGCGCTGACCACCGCGATCGCCGGGGCCGGGCCCTGCCCCGCCGCCTCCCGGAGCGCCGCGAAGTCCTCCCGGGCGCGTGCCGGGCGGTAACCCTCCTGGCGGACCGTTTCCGCACCGACCACCACAACGTCCGCGAGCGCCCGCAACGTGCCGAAGATCCGCATGTCGGCGGCGCTGGAAATGGGCTGCGAACGCCCGTCGTGCTGGGCGGCCCCGTCGAGCGTGGACACCATGTTGGCCCGCAGCCACGGCTCCGGCCCCGCGGGACCGGAGCCGGACGGATAGGCGTACGCCGCCGCCAGCTCCTCCAGCCCCCACTCCCGGTCGGTCCCCTCCGCACCGGCCCGACCGGCCGTACCGGGGCCCCCACCCGAGTCCCGGGCTGCTGTCTCGTCGGTCACAGGGAACAGGCGTCGCATGTCCTGCAGTCTGGCACGGCCCTCAGGGCCTGTCGTCAAAGGTGGCGTCTGCCTCGCGGCGCATGGCACGCACGCTCGCCGCGTTGCCGAAATGCCCTAGTAGCTCCTCCCCCACTCTCGACTTCGCTCGACCGGGGGGGACCCCCATCGAGGACACTCCGGCGCCTTGCGATCGCACGCACCGGGTGCCGCGAGGCCCGCCCTCCGGGCGGACGACGCCACCTTTGACGACAGGCCCTACAGTGGGGAACCGTGTCAACCTCCACCAGCGCCTCCGGTCTCGGTTCCATAGCCGACGCGGCCCCGTCGTCCCTCTGCGCCCGTGAGCCGCGCGTTCCCGCGGATCGGCTGGTCGCCGAGATGGTGCCGCCGCCCCGGTTCGACTCGGTCCGCTTCGATACGTACATTCCGGACCCGAACCAGCCCAGCCAGACCGAGGCCGTCCACGTGCTGGACGCCTTCGCGGCGGGGCTCGGCGGGGCGCAGGCCACCGGCTCCGGCAAGCGGGGCTTCCTCGGCTTCGGCAAGAAAGCCGCGAAGACGCCGGCGGGCCCCCGCGGTGTCTACCTCGACGGTGGTTACGGCGTCGGCAAGACACACCTGCTCGCCTCCCTCTGGCACGCGACCCCCGCCGAGCCCTCCCTGAAGGCCTTCGGCACGTTCGTGGAGCTGACGAACCTGGTCGGCGCCCTCGGCTTCCAGCAGACCGTGCAGACGCTGAGCGGCCACCGGCTGCTCTGCATCGACGAGTTCGAGCTCGACGACCCCGGCGACACCGTCCTCGTGTCCAGCCTGCTCGCCCGGCTGGTCGAGGCGGGGGTGGCGCTCGCCGCGACCTCCAACACGCTGCCGGGCAAGCTCGGCGAGGGCCGGTTCGCCTCGGTCGACTTCCTGCGCGAGATCCAGGGCCTGTCGGCACACTTCCGGTCGCTGCGCATCGACGGCGAGGACTACCGCCACCGCGGGCTGCCCGAGGCCCCGGACCCGTACTCCGACGAGCAGGTCACGAAGGCCGCGTACGCCACGCCGGGGGCCTCGCTCGACGACTTCCCGCATCTGCTCGACCACCTGGCCCGGGTCCACCCCAGCCGGTACGGCGCGCTGACCGACGGGATCACGGCGGTCTGCCTCACGGACGTCCAGCCGGTCCCGGACCAGTCGACCGCGCTGCGGCTCGTCGTCCTCGCCGACCGCCTGTACGACCGCGAGGTGCCGGTACTCGCCTCGGGGATGCCCTTCGACCGGCTGTTCAGCGAGGAGATGCTGAACGGCGGCTACCGCAAGAAGTACTTCCGCGCGATCTCCCGGCTCACGGCGCTGGCACGGGACGCGAAGGACCTGGTCGGAACACGAAAGGCTTCGTGAAGGGCTGACCGACCGCCCTTCATCAGCCGGTTTCCGGCCTGCTTCCGGCACTCTTCAGCCCTCTTCAGGCTCTCTTCAGGGTGAAACGTTAAGTTAACCCTGCAAACAACTTCACCCGTTAACGTTCATGTTGACGTGAGAGCACTTGACCTGAAGCCGGCCGGGAGGGGGCGCATGTTACGAGGTACGACGGCCCGGACCCTGTTCACCGTTCTCGCCGCCGTCCTGCTCGCCCTGCAACTCTCCGCGCCGGCTTCGGCGTTCGCTTCCGCGCACGCGGTACCTGTCACGGGCCCCAAGAGCAAGGCCGAGTTCGTCACCTGTGGCGAGGCCCTGCACCCGGGCAGCCCGACGGGCCCCCTGCGGACCCGTGACCGGATCCGCGTCGCGGACCACGTCCCCCAGTCGCCCGCGCGTCCGCTGCTCTGCAAGGACCCCGCGACCTACCACGACGACCCGTCGCACATCGCCGCTCCCGCGGCGCACCACCGTACGACGAGATCGTCGACAGCCCATTCCGCGGCGGCACTTCAAGTGTTCCGCTGCTGAACCCGACCCCCACCGGGCACGAAGCGACTCCGACCTGACCCACCCTCACACGCCACGTCCGCCGAGCGCGTCGACGTGGGGTCATGTCGCCGTACCCGCATGCGCTCCGTTTTGTACACCGACGCGCTCTGTGGCGCGCCAGGAGGAACTGACACATGCAGCCCCTCATCGATCACGCACGCTCCTTCCGCAAGCAGTCCGAGGACCGCCCGGAGGAGTTCGCCCGTCTCGCCGAAGGCCAGTCCCCGCAGGTCCTGTTCATCACCTGCTCCGACTCCCGGGTCGTCCCGGCCCTGATCACCGGAGCCCGGCCCGGTGAACTCTTCGAACTGCGCACGGCGGGCAACATCGTCCCCCCGCACACCTCCTCGCAGCCCACCAGCGAGGCGGCCACCATCGAGTACGCCGTCGAGGTGCTCGGCGTCGCGGACATCGTCGTCTGCGGCCACTCCCACTGCGGTGCCGTCGGCGCGCTGGTACGCGGCGACGACCTGACCGCCGTACCCGCCGTACGCGACTGGCTCGCGCACTCGACTCCCCGACCCGAAGGCGCCGTCGAGGACCCGACCGTCACCGAGGCCGTGCAGAGCCACATACTCACCCAGCTCCTGCGACTGCGCTCCTACCCGTGCGTGGCACGGCGTCTGACGAGTGGTCAACTCCGGCTGCACGGCTGGTTCTACGAGGTGCACACCGGCTCCGTCCTGGCGCACGACGTGCACGCCGACTCCTTCGAGGAGCTGTGAGCAACGCGATGGACACCCCCACAAGCAACCGAATGAGCACAAGCAACCGAATGAAGTTCCCTCATCTGCGGCAGGACTTCGCCGCCTCGCTCGTCGTCTTCCTCGTCGCCCTGCCGTTGTGCGTGGGCGTGGCGGTGGCGTCGGGCGTGCCCGCCGAAGTCGGCCTGGTCACCGGCATCGTGGGCGGCCTGGTCACCGGTCTGCTGCCCGGCAGCAGCCTGCAGGTCTCGGGTCCGGCCGCGGGTCTGACCGTGCTGGTCTTCGAGGCGGTGCAGGAGTACGGACTGCCCGTGCTCGGAGTCATCGTGCTGGCCACGGGTCTGATCCAAGTCGCCATGGGCGCCCTGAAGTTGGGGCGCTACTTCCGGGCCATCTCGGTGGCCGTCGTCGAGGGCATGCTGGCCGGGATCGGGCTCGTCCTGATCGCCGGGCAGCTCTACTCGGTGGCGGGCGCACAGGCACCCTCCTCGGGTCTGGGCAAGCTGGCCGGACTGCCGGGACTGATCGCCGACTCCGCCGGGTCCACCGAGGCACTGGCCTCGTTCGGACTCGGGGCCGGCACCATCGCCGTACTGGTGCTGTGGAAGCACCTGCCGAAGAAGGTGCGTACGGTGCCGGGGGCGCTCGGCGCGGTCGCGCTGGCCACGCTCGTGACACTGGCGTTCAGCCTGCCCGTGGCGACCGTCGAGGTGAAGGGCCTGCTCGACTCGATCCAGCTGCCGGGCTTCGAGACCGTCGGCGAGCTGGCGAGTCTCGGCGTGCTCGGCACGGTGGTGGCCTTCGTGCTGATCGCCTCGGCGGAGTCGCTGTTCAGCGCCGCCGCCGTGGACCGGCTGCACGACGGACCGCGTACCGAGTACGACAAGGAACTGATGGCGCAGGGCGCGGGCAACACGGTCTGCGGGCTGCTCGGCGCGCTGCCGATGACCGCGGTCATCGTGCGCAGCGCGGCGAACGTGCAGGCGGGCGCGCGGACGAAGGCGTCCCGGGTCATGCACGGTGTGTGGCTGCTGCTGTTCGCGGCGCTGCTGCCCGCCGTGCTCGCCTACATTCCGCTGCCGGCCCTCGCGGGCATCCTGGTGCACGCGGGCTGGAAGCTGATTCCGCTGCGCGGGATCGTGTCGCTGTGGCGCGAGCACCGGGGTGAGGCGCTGATCCTGATCGTCACGGCCGTGTCGATCGTCGCGATCAGCATGTTCGAGGGTGTCCTGATCGGGCTCGCCCTCGCGGTCGCCAAGACGGCCTGGGAAGCCTCGCACCTCAAGCTGGAGGTCATCGACAAGGGAGCGGGCCCCGTGCAGGCCTACCTGTCCGGCAACGCCACCTTCCTGCGGCTGCCGAAGATCCTCGACAACCTGGAGGCACTGCCCCAGGACCGGCCGGTCGAGCTGGACCTGTCGGGGCTGCACCACCTGGACCACGCGTGCCGGACGGCCCTGGAGAACTGGGCCGAGCGGCACAGCGCGACGGGCACGGAGCCGGTGAAGGTCACCACGCCGTAGACCCCCCGTGAGCAGGCAGGAACGGCCCGGGGCTCGACAGAGCCCCGGGCCGTTCCGTTGCCGGAACCCGGGCGTATCGTTGAATTAGCCACATAAGCGGCGGCTCGATCGGCACAAGGTGCGGAGGGCAGGGGTCGTCATGGTCGAGGAACTCCTGGTCGCGGCGGCGACGGTCGCGTCCGTCGGAGTCGTGTACGTCGCGGCGGCGGCACGGATCGTGAAGCAGTACGAACGCGGAGTGGTCCTGCGGCTCGGGCGGCTGCGCGGAGAGCCGCGCACTCCGGGGTTCACGATGGTGGTCCCCGCGGTCGACCGGCTGCACAAGGTGAACATGCAGATCGTGACGATGCCCGTGCCCGCGCAGGAGGGCATCACCCGGGACAACGTCACGGTGCGCGTGGACGCGGTCGTCTACTTCAAGGTGGTCGACGCGGCGCACGCGATCATCAGGGTCGAGGACTACCGCTTCGCGGTCTCGCAGATGGCGCAGACGTCACTGCGCTCGATCATCGGCAAGAGCGATCTCGACGACCTCCTGTCGAACCGCGAGAAGCTCAACCAGGGCCTGGAGCTGATGATCGACAGCCCGGCGGTGGACTGGGGCGTGTCCATCGACCGCGTCGAGATCAAGGACGTGTCGCTGCCGGAGACGATGAAACGGTCCATGGCCCGGCAGGCCGAGGCCGACCGTGAACGCCGGGCGCGGATCATCAACGCCGACGCGGAACTCCAGGCGTCGAAGAAGCTGGCGGAGGCCGCCGGAGTGATGTCCGAGCAGCCCGCCGCGCTCCAACTCCGGCTGCTGCAGACCGTGGTGGCGGTCGCCGCCGAGAAGAACTCGACGCTCGTGCTGCCCTTCCCGGTGGAGCTGCTGCGGTTCCTGGAGCGGGCACAGCAACCGAACGAGGCGCACGGGACGGACGTTCCGCAGGTGGCGTCGGCACCCGACGAACCAACTGAGGGCCGGGGCCCAACTCCCCCGCCATCCGGGTCATCTGACGCTGCGTGAGAACGCCACGCTACGCGCGTGGTTCACGTGTCCGGTGCTGCGTGATACACACAGGCGGGTCACGTTCTCCTGTCCGCCAACAGGAAGGTTGCCCCATGTCCGCAACACGACGCGAGGTGCTCGCCCGCTCCGGTGCCCTGGGAGTGGGCATCGCGTTCACGGGAGCCATGTCGGAGCTCTTCACCGGCACGGCCACCGCCCTGGGCCACACCGGATACGGCCCCCTGGTCCCCGACCCGGACGGCCTGCTGGACCTGCCCGAAGGCTTCCGCTACCGGGTGCTCTCCCGCGAGGGCGACCAACTGCGCTCCGGCGAGGGCCGAGTGCCGAGCAACCACGACGGCATGGCCGCGTTCGCCGGGCGGTCCGGCTCCGGCGACAGACACGGCCGGGTCGTCCACCTGGTCCGCAACCACGAGAACCGCAACACCGGCCGTATCCCGGTCCCGACGATCGAGGGCCTCACCTACGACCCGATGGGCAAGGGCGGCTGTACGTCGCTGACGGTCGACTCGCGTGGGAACGTGCTCGACGAGCGGGTCGCGATCGCCGGTACGGCGGTCAACTGCGCGGGCGGGCCCACCCCTTGGGGCACGTGGCTCACCTGCGAGGAGACCGAGGACAAGGCCGGCACGAACGGCTACACCAAGGACCACGGCTTCATCTTCGAGGTCGACCCGGCGCATCCGCACCGCACGGGCGCGGTGCCCCTCACCGCGATGGGCCGCTTCCAGCACGAGGCGATCGCCGTCGACCCGAAGCGCGGCATCGTCTACGAGACCGAGGACGCCTTCGAGAGGCCCTTCGGTCTCTTCTACCGCTTCCTGCCCAACAAGCCCGAGGGCGGCCGCGGTTCGCTCCGCGCGGGCGGCCGGCTCCAGGCGATGCGCGTGCCGGGCGTACCGGACCTCTCCTCGATCCAGGAGACGGGCGCGAGCTTCGACCGTGTCGAGTGGGTGGATGTCCCGGACCCGCTCGCCGCCCAAACCGCCATCCGCTTCCAGGACTTCGGCCCCAAGGGCATCACCCATGCCCAGAAACTGGAGGGCTGCTACTGGGGCGGCAAGTCCGTCTACTTCGTCTCGTCCTTCGCGCACAGCAGCCAGGGTTCGGCCGCCGACCACTTCGGCCAGATCTGGCGGTACGACCCCGACGCCCGCCGGCTCACCCTGGTGATCGTCTTCGGACCCGACACCGACGTACAGCTGCCCGGCGAGTCCCCCGACAACATCTGCCTCGCCCCCAGCGGCGGCCTGATGGTCTGCGAGGACGGCGGGGGCGTACAGCACGTGTACGGCGTGACGCGGCGCGGCGAGGTGTACGCGATGGCCCGCAACCGGCAGAACATCGGCACGCCGGAGGAGCCCGAGTGGGGCGAGTTCGCGGGCGTCACCTTCTCGCCCGACGGCAGAACGATGTACGTGAACTGCTACACCCCCGGGACGACGTTCGCGGTGACGGGACCCTGGCGGAGGTAATTCCGCGCTCGCCGGGCAGGAGCCTCGGCCGAGGGGAGGGGTGGGACGCTGACAACGGGTCCCACCCCTGCGGGTCCGGCTCCGGATTCATCACCGCCACCGCTGAAAGCGATCGGATTCTCTTGTTGGACGGCTAAAAGGTCACGGTGGAGGCTGGGGCGTACCGAATGAATCCCCAGGAGGAACCTCCATGCAGACACGCACCGTCGGTGACGTCCAGGTCGGAGCGATCGGTCTGGGCGGTATGCCGATGTCCATCGAGGGACGCCCCGACGAGCAGCGTTCGGTCGCGACCGTCCACGCCGCGCTGGAGGCCGGCGTCACGCTGATCGACACCGCGGACGCCTACCACCGGGACGCCGACGAGGTCGGTCACAACGAGTCCCTGATCGCCCGCGCGGTGGCCGAGTACGGCGGCGACACCTCGGACGTGCTGATCGCGACGAAGGGCGGTCATCTGCGCCCGGGCGACGGCTCGTGGACGCTGAACGGCTCGCCGGAGTACCTGAAGAAGGCCTGCGACGCGTCGCTGGAACGGCTCGGGGTCGAGGCCATCGGGCTCTACCAGTTCCACCGGCCCGACCCGCGCGTCCCCTACGAGGAGTCGGTCGGGGCGATCCGCGATCTGCTCGACGCGGGCAAGATCCGCTTCGCGGGCATCTCCAACGCCAGTCCCGACCGGATCCGGCTGGCCAACGAGATCCTCGGCGGCCGGCTGGTGAGCGTGCAGAACCAGTTCTCACCCTCCTTCCGTGCCAGCGAGCCCGAGTTGGAGCTCTGCGCGGAACTCGGCATCGCGTTCCTGCCGTGGAGCCCGCTGGGCGGCATCTCGAACGCCGGCGAGCTGGGTTCGCGGTACGCCGCGTTCGCGGACGTGGCCCGGACCCACGGCGTGAGCCCCCAGCAGGTCTGCCTGGCCTGGATGCTCGCGAAGGCACCGGTGGTGATCCCGATCCCGGGCTCCTCCCGCCCCGAAACCATCCGCGACTCGGTGGCTGCTGCGGAACTGAAGTTGTCCGCGGAGGAACAGGCACGCCTGGACGCGGCGTGACGGGGCCCGACCTACCCTGGGACCAATGAGCAACGATTACGACTCCGAGCACCCCGCGCCCCTTCAGGGGCGCGGGGCTGTGACATCATGCGGCTCCGCCGCGGGGCGCGACCAGCCCACGACGGCCGACACGTCACCCACCGGCCTCCCCCCGGAGGGCTTCGCCGAGTGCGTCCTCTGCCAGAAGCCCACCGAGTACCCGGAGTCGCACAGGGGCATCACCCTGTGCCCCGTCTGCGAGTGGCAGGAGGCACAGCGCACGGCCTGCTCCGGATGAGGCCGAGCGATCCGGCCGGTTGATCAACCCCGGCGGGCGGTGAGCGCGCAAGCCACCGCGACGGCCGCCGCTGCCATCGCCCCGGCGACGAACAGCGGCAGCACCGGCGCCGGTACGACCCCCGCCTGCGACCCCGTCACCAGGTCGGTGACCGCCACGCGGGCCGGTGACCCCGTCACCACCAGCGCCAGCACCGCCGCGAGCAGCATCGCCGGGACCGCCCGGCCGGTCGACCGCAGCAGCGGCCGGGTCGTGAGCGCTCCGACCGCCGTGCCGAGCAGGGCGCAGGCGAGCGCGGCGAGCAGCCCGGCGCCGCCCGCCGGTACGACGGGCACCGGCGTCCGGTGGTCGGTGCTCGCCGGATCGCTGACCACGGTCACGACCACCGTCGCCACCACCCCGAGCAGCGCCGCCGCCCCGAACGCGACGAGCAGACAGGCGAGATGCGCCCGCGCGGGCCCGGCCGCCGCACCCACACAACTCCGGGCGGCGGGCGGCTCGTTGGTGGCACAGATGCGTACGAGCCAGGCCGCGACGGGGAGCACCGCGGCAGCCGCGTAACCGAGCGAGTCCAGCACCGGCTGGCCCGTCTGGACGCCGATCCCCAGAACGGCCGCGTACAGGATGACCGGCGGCAGCCAGCGCTGGGAGCGCAGCAGGAGCGCGGCTGATTGCGGAGGAGCGCGATCATGAGCGGACCTCGGCGTCGACATCTGCACCGGCGTCGGCGTCGGCATCAACAGCCGCTGCGGCAGGGGCTCGTGGCAGTACGCCGGCCACGGAAGTCCCCTCCCCCACGCTCACCACATGCCACGGCGGGCGGGCCGTCAGCAGGGTCCTGAGCAGGGTGTCCGAATGCGTCGCGGGGACGGCGAGGCGGAGCCTTCCGGGCACGGGCGCGGGCACGGGCGCGGGCACGGGGCCGGGCTCCTCGATGGAGACGGCCAGGCGCGTCGCCTCGGCGGGCGGCTCGGCGCCCGGCGGCCCCTCGACCTCGACAACCACGTACGACTCCTCCGCCGGCACCGAACTGCCCGTCACCGTACGGACGTTGCCGTCCACGACCGCGTACGTGAAGTCCGGTGCCCCCGCCAGCCGTCGCGGGTCGTGGTCGACGAACACCACCGTGCCGCCCGCGGCCCTGCGTTCCAGCACCGCCCGCTCCAGTTCCGTACGGGCGGCCGTGTCGAGGCCGGTCCAGGCCTCGTCGAGGACGAGCAGTTCCGGTTCGGCGAGCAGTGCCTGGGCGACCGCGACCTTCTGGCTGCTGCCCTTGGAGAGTTCCGGCATCGGCGTACGGGCATACTCGGCGGCGCCCAGGCGTTCCAGCCACTCGACGGCGGCCCCGGCGGCCTCCCCGCGGGACAGGCCGTGGACGCTGCCGAGGTGGATCAGATAGCCGGCCGCGGTGAACGGGAGGGCGGCCGGGAAGCGTTCGGGAACGTACGCGGTGCGGGGGCGGCCCGTGATGCGGCCCTCGGTGGGCGCGTCGATCCCGGCGAGCAGGCGCAACAGGGTCGACTTGCCGGTGCCGTTGGCGCCCTCGATCCGCGTCAGGGTGCCCGGGGCCAGCGTGAGGTCGACGCCGCGCAGCACCCATGGGGCGCCGCCGAGACCGTACCGCCGCCCGACGCCCTCCAGCAGCAACGCGCGATTCATGCGCCCCATCCTCGCGCGGACGTTCGCGTGGGCCCAGAGGAACTGGTCAGAGGAACTGGTCGAAGGAACCGATCTTCCGCCTGGCAGACTGGAGAGCGTGAGCAGCGACCAGACGACCGCCTCCGGCGCCGACGCAGGGGACGCCCCGCAGGACTCCCCGGACGGCACCCCGCAGGACAGCCCCTTCCGGGACGAGCGGACCGCCCGCGACGAGGCGCCGCAGTACGTGCTGCCCCTGGTCGTCCGCATCGAGCGGAACGAACCTCCGGGGCGTACGGACGCGCTGGAGACCGCGGCCCGTGCCGTCCTGGTGATGCTCAGCGACGAACGGTCGCTGGGTGACGGGGAGTGGGCGCAGGCGATGCGGGACTGGCAGGACGCCCGGATCCGCAAGGTCGTCCGGCGGGCGCGCGGCGCCGAGTGGCGGCGGGCCGAGGCGCTGCCCGGCATCACCGTCACCGGGAAGTCGGCCGAGGTCCGGGTCTTCCCGCCGGTCCCGCTCGACGGCTGGCCCAAGGACCTGGCACGTCTCCAGGTCTCCGGCACCGACCTGGACGACCCGGAGCCGCCGGCAGACGCCGACCCGGCGGCGCCCGTGCTCTGGATGAACCCGGACCTGGACATGTCGGCCGGCAAGTCGATGGCCCAGGCGGGCCACGGCGCCCAACTGGCCTGGTGGGAGCTGTCGGACGAGGACCGCACGGCCTGGCGCGAGGCGGGCTTCCCCCTCACGGTCCGTACTGCCGCCCCCGCCCGCTGGGCCGAACTCACCACGAGCGGGCTGCCGCTGGTGCGCGACGCTGGCTTCACGGAGATCGCGCCGGGGACAACGGTCGCCGTCGAGGGATACGACCGCGTCGGCGCCCTCCGGCCGGACCACGTGCGTCGGTCGGCCGACTAGAACACTCGCGTCCCCACGGACAGTAAGGGTCAGGTGCGGCGCGCGGCCCACACCGTGCGCTCGGTACGCACGCTGAGGTCGGTGCGGCGCAGGACGCTGTGCGGGCTGTCGGTGTCGAGGAGTCGGTCGAGAGCGGTCAGGTCCTCGGCCGTCAGGGCCGATGCGGCGCTGCCGTGCAGGCGGCGCAGACTGCTGAGCGCGTAGCGGCCCACTGCGTCGGTGTGGGGCGGGCCGATGTCGACCGTGATGGTGCGTTCGCCCTCGACCGTGAAACCGGCTTCCGTCAGCTTGGTTCCCCAGTCGGCGCCGCGGTGGGGTACCTGCTCGGCGTGGTGGTGGTCGAGTGCGGAGTGGCAGCGCTCCTCAAGGCCGGGAGCCTCTTCCGGGGCCCCGGCGGGCAGGAACCGTGGGAAACCGGCCAGCTCGACGACGGCGAACAGCCCGCCCGGTGCCAGCAGGTCGTGGACCTGGCGGAGGGTGCGGTCGGGGTCGGACATGTGGTGCATGGAGGCCGATGCCCAGACCAGCTCCGGCGCGCCCAGGTCGGGCCACGCCGACGCGTCGAGGTCGGCCCTCACGATGCGCAGACGGTCGGCCGCGCCTGCCTCCTCCTGCGCCCCCTCCGGCGCCCTCCCTCGTGCTTTCTCTTGGAGGCGGTGCAGGTGGGCGGCCGAGGAATCGACCGCCGTCAGCTCCGCATCGGGAAAGCGCTCCAGCAGAGCCAACGTGCCGGCTCCGGTCCCGCAGCCCAGATCCACCATGCGGCGGAGGCCGGCCCTCACGGGCAGCCAGGCGGTGATGGACTCGATGTGTTCGGCGAGTACTTCCGCGTCCAGGTCGAGCATCTCCGAGTGGTCGCCTGCGTCGTGCTCGTGCTCGTGAACATGGCTCGCTGTGTGCGGGGAGGCGTGGTTCATGCGCCCAAGCTAGGCGGGCCGTTCGCGTCCGACCTGGTGGCTTCCGGAATGCGCAAGACGATGACCGGCTGAGCTGCGGGACACGCAAGCGGTCACGGCGACGCAGACGGTGGCTGAGACGGGCGGTCCGCCTTCTCCGCATCGTCGCGGCGCTGGTGGCCGCGGCGGGCGTCGCGGTCGAAGATGCCGAGGATCTCGCACGGTCCGCCCTCGGCACCGATGGCGTGCGGAAGCATCGTGGTGAACTCCGCCGCCTGGTTGGTCTCGATCCGCAGGCGCCGGTTGCCCAGGAGCAGGATCGCGGTGCCGGAGAGGACGACGAGCCATTCGCGGCCCGGGTGGGCGCGCATCCGCGCGGGATTGTCGGGCGGCGGGTCTGTCATGCGCTGGCGTACGACGGTCATGCCGGGCTCCGCCTTGATGGGCCAGCGCATCAGCCCGTGGGTCGCGTCGATCATCGGGTTGGAGATGACGTCGTCCGTGGCGGTCTCGACCAGTTGGTCCAGGGAGGTGTCGAGGGCACGGGCCAGGGTGACGAGCTGGTCCAGGGCCAGGCGGCGCTGACCGGTCTCGATGCGGCTGAGCGTGGACTGGCTGACCTGGGCGCGGGTGGCCAGCTCCTCCAGGGACCAGCCCTGGGCCACGCGCAGGGCACGGATGCGTTTGCGTACCAGGCTGTCCAGCTCGCCATTGTCTTGCGTCATAGGCAACATCGTATGCCCGCGCGGCAAGAAGCGCTTAGCGTCGTTCCTGTCCGGCCCCGCAGTCCGCAAGGACTGGGCCCACCCCTGTCACCCATCACCCTTGGCGCTCCGGCGCCGATGTCCGCATGCCCTCCTGAGAGGAATCCCGAGGAATCCATGAGTACGAACCAGGCTCCAGAAGAGAGCCCCGAGCCGAGCGGCGTCGGCGCCCCGGGCGAAGGCGTCCCGGACGCGCGCCAGCGTCGCACGATCCTGATCGCCGTCTGTGTCGCGCTGATGGCCGTCATCGCGTCGGTGTCCGGGCTCAACGTGGCCCAGCCCGACCTCGCCGTCGCCTTCGACGCCTCCCAGAGCACGGTCCTGTGGATCATCAACATCTACACGCTGAGCCTGGCCGCGCTCCTGTTGCCGCTGGGCGCGATCGGCGACCGCTTCGGCCGCAAGCCCATGCTGCTCACCGGCCTGACCGTCTTCGGCGTCGCCAGTGCGGTGGCGGGTCTGGCCCCGTCGACCGAGGTCATGCTCGCCGCTCGGCTGCTGAGCGGAGTGGGCGCGGCGATGATCATGCCCATCACCCTCGCCGTCATCACCTCGACCTTTCCCAAGGAGGAACGGGGACGGGCGATCGGGGTGTGGACCGGTGTGGCCGGCGGTGGCGGCGTCCTGGGCATGTTCCTCTCGGCCGCCCTGGTCGACGCGGTGAGCTGGCGGTGGCTGTTCGTCCTGCCCATCGCACTCGTCGTGGTCGCCCTCGCCATGACACTGCGGTCCGTCCCCAACTCCCGCGAGAGGTCCGGGCACGCCTTCGACACCGTCGGCGCGCTGACGTCCGTCGTCGCGGTGGTCGGGCTCATCTTCGTCCTCCAGGAAGGTCCCGAACGTGGCTGGACCGCCCTGGCGACCCTGATCGGCCTGGTCGTCGGCGTCATCGCCGCCATCGGCTTCGTAACCTGGGAACTGCGCCGTCGGGACGCCGCGCTTCTGGACGTACGTCTGTTCCGTGAGCGTGGTCTGGCCGGGGGCTCGGTCACGCTTCTGGTGGTCTTCGGGGTCCAGGCGGGCATCTTCGTGGTCCTCTTCCCGTTCTTCCAGGCCGTCCTCGGCTGGTCGGGGCTGCTGTCCACCCTGGCGCTGATGCCCATGGCCGTCATGATGATGATGGCCTCCGGGCTCGCCCCGCGGCTGGCCGCGCGTGTCGGCCCCCGGGCGACCATGGCCACCGGCATCCTCCTGGCCGGTGCGGGTCTGGCGCTCATGGCCGCCGTCGTCTCCGTCGACGGCGGTTACCTGTCCGTCCTACCCGGGATGCTCGCCATGGGCATCGGCATGGGGCTGTCGATGACGCCCTCCACCGAGGCCATCACCAGTGCCCTCCCGCGGGAACGCCAGGGCGTCGCGTCCGCGCTCAACGACGTCACCCGCGAGTTCGGCACCGCGCTCGGCGTCGCCCTGCTCGGAGCTCTCCTGTCCGCCGGCTACCGGGGCGCCATCGACTCCCGGCTCGCCGGCGTTCCCGAGGGCCCGGCCGACACCGCGCGCGAAGGTGTCGCCAACGCGCTCGACGCCGCGCCCCAGGCCGGCGCCCATGCGCGGTCGCTGGTGCGCGCCGCCCAGGAGTCGTTCGTCGACGGCTGGCAGAACGCCATGTGGGCAGGCGTCGCCGTCATGGCCGCCCTCTTCGTCTACGTCCTCGCCCGAGGGCCTCAGCAGCCCACGGGCGCACCGGCGAGCCGGCCGGAACCGGCGGCCGACGCGATCGCTCCGTAACCCCCGACCACCACGAGAAGCCCGCTCACGGTGCCGACTGGATGTCCCCCCGCGTCGAGGAAGCGATGGTGTCGCGGTGCGCGAAGTCGCCCGGGGGGATGCCCGGGTGGTGTCCGAGCCGGGCCGGCTGCGCGGTGGCCGAGGGGTCGAGGGTGAGCCGGGAGACGATGCGGTAGCGGTCGCCGCGGTAGATCGAGTGGACGTATTCGACGGGCTGCCCCGTGGTGTCCGAGGTGAGCCGCTCGAAGAGCAGCGCCGGGGACAGCTCGGGAACGTCGAGCAGTTCGGCCTCGGCCCGGGTGACGACGGTCGGCTCGATCGCCTGCACGGCCTCCTGGACGTACACGCCGTGCTGTTCGCGCAGGTGCTCGTACAGGTCGCCGGCCTCCAGTTCCTCGGCGGAGAGGGTGGGGACCAGGTCGGCCCTGATGTGCAGATGCTCGATGGCCATCGGGGCGCCGTCGACCAGGCGCAGCCGTGCCACGTACACGATCTCGGCGGCGGGTGAGATGCGCAGTTTGCGGCCCACGCGGGCGCCTGCCGCGAAGGTGGTGAACTCCAGGAGGCGGCTCGACCAGGCCCCGGACGCCTGGGGCGCCGTCATGGTCTGCTGGCCGGAGACGAGTTCCTGGGTGATCTTCTCGGGCGCCACGAACATGCCGCGGCCGTGTTCCCGCACCAGGAGTCCCGCGGCGACGAGCTCGTCGACCGCCGCGCGCAGGGTCGGACGGGACACGCCGAGGCGGGCACAGAGGGCTCGCTCGGAGGGGATCGCGTCACCCGGGCTGCGCGACTCGACGAGATCGAGGATGAAGTCGCGGACCCGCTCCCGCTTGAGCACCGCGCCTGGTGCGTCTTCCTTCATGCCGTGCCCCCTCATGCGCGCCAGCCGCTTTACCAGTTGACCAGTGGTCGCGCGCAACTGCCCTCCTGGTGGGGCGAAGTGTAACCGCTGCCGAACGGTGATCGCCCAGGCCCTGACCGGCTCAGGTGTCAAAAACCCAGCGGGCGCGGGGGGTTGACGCCACTGATTGGTCTATGCCAGTTTCATCCCCGCATCAAGAGGTGAGCTGTCCAGTGGGCTTCACTGGTCAGGTGGTTGGGTCATGTCCTCCAGAGGTGAACCGTGAAGCTCCGCTTGTTTGCCGGTGTGTCCGTGCTTGTGATGACCGCCGGGCTGAGTGCCTGCAGCAGTTCCTCCGACGACTCCGACGGCAGTTCCGGCGGGAGCACCACCATCGACGTCTGGCTGATGCGCGACAGCGTCTCGGCCGAGTTCCAGAGGGACTTCGTCAAGGGCTTCGAGGCCGCTCACCCGGACATCAAGGCCAAGGTGCAGATCCAGGAGTGGGACGGGATCGGCGAGAAGGTCACGGCGGCCCTCGCCAGCGGTGACGCACCGGACGTGATCGAGACCGGCAACACCCAGGTCGCCCAGTTCGCGCAGAGCGGTGGCCTGCTCGACCTCAGCGACAAGGTCGACGAACTCGGGGGCAAGGACTGGCTCAAGGGTCTCGCCGAGCCCGGCGCCTACGAGGGCAAGCAGTACGGCATCCCGTACTACGCCGCCAACCGCGTCGTCATCCACCGCACCGACCTCTTCAAGGAGGCGGGCGTCGACCCGGCCGCGATCAAGACCCGCGACCAGTGGATCGCCGCCACCAGGAAGCTCAACTCCGGTGACACACAGGGCATCTATCTGCCCGGTCAGATGTGGTACGCCCTCGCGGGCTTCGTCTGGGACGAGGGCGGCGACCTCGCCACCGAGTCGGGCGGCAAGTGGCAGGGCGACCTCGACACCCCCGAGGCGATCCGCGGCATGGAGTTCTACGAGAAGCTCCAGGCACTCGGCAAGGGCCCCAAGGACTCCGACGAGGACAGCCCTCCGCAGGCGGACGTCATGGCCAAGGGGAAGGTCGCCCAGGTCATCTCGACTCCCGGCGGCGCCAACGTCATCATCGAGAACAACCCCCGGCTGAAGGGCAAGCTCGGCTTCTTCCCGATCCCGGGCAAGACCGCCGACACACCAGGCGCAGTGTTCACCGGCGGCTCCGACCTCGTCATCCCGACGGCCTCCGCCAAGCAGGACGCGGCCTACACGTTCATCAAGGAACTCACCGGCGACGCCTGGCAGAAGAAGCTCGCCGTCGCCATGAGCTACGTCCCGAACAAGACCACCCTGGCCTCCGCGGTCGCCTCCGACCCGGGCGCCTCGGCCATGGCGGTCGGCGCCGCCGAAGGCCATGCCACACCCAACACACCGGGCTGGGCCGCCGTCGAGGCCAAGAACCCGATCAAGGACTACATGACGGCCGTTCTCACCGGCGGCGACGCCAGGAAGGAAGCCGCCACCGCGTCCGACGCCATCACCACGGCGATGAACTCCGGCTCCTGACCGCCAACGCGGCGGAACCGCCAACGCACCGGAGGAAGAGTGCCGTGTCGGCCGTCCGAGAGCAGACCGCGCCCCACCCCCCACCGAGCACCCCCCGGCCCCGGCGCACCACCGGCCCAGGACGGCGCGGCCCGTCGCAGGACGGCGGCCGCGGGATCTGGCCGTACGTCCTGATCGCACCCGCCGTCCTCGGCACGCTCTACCTGCTCGTCTATCCCCTGGTCCGCGCCGTCGTGATCTCGCTGCAGGACTTCGGGCTGCGTCAACTCATCCTGGGCGACGCGCGTTTCGTCGGGCTCAAGAACTACGAGACGCTGCTCGGCGACAGCCGCTTCTGGGAGGTCGTGCGCCGCACGTTCCTCTTCATGGCGGTCAACGTCGTACTGATCATGGTGCTGTCCACGCTGGTGGCGCTGATGATCGAGCGGCTCGGCCGGTTCGGCCGGATCGCGGTCCTCAGCGCGCTGGTGCTGACCTGGGCGATGCCCGTCATCGCGGCGACCACCGTCTTCCAGTGGCTGTTCCACTCGGAGTTCGGCATCGTCAACGCGGTCCTGACGGACCTGGGGTTCGAGTCCTTCGACCGTTACCCCTGGTTCGCGCACGGACCTGCCGCCTTCGCCATCCTCGTCGCCCTCATCGTGTGGCAGTCCGTGCCGTTCGCGGCGATCACCCTCTACTCGGCCCTCACCACCGTCCCCACCGAGCTGTACGAGTCGGCGCGGCTCGACGGGGCGTCGGGGCCGCGGATCTTCCGCTCCATCACTTTTCCGATCGTCCGGCCGATCTTCATGCTCGTGCTCTCGCTCGAAGTGATCTGGACCTTCAAGGCGTTCGTCCAGATCTGGGTGATGACCAACGGCGGGCCCGGCGACGCGACCACGATCCTGCCCGTGTACGCGGTGCAGACCGCCCTGTCGAGCCAGCGCTACGACCTCGGATCGGCGGCCTCCATGGTCACCGTCGTGCTGATGTCGGGCGTCCTCGTCCTCTACTTCCGCCAGATGTTCCGCCAGGAGGACGAGCTCTCATGAGCACCACCACCCGGCTCCGCCTCCGCCGACTGCCCCTGAACGCCGCCGCCGTGGTCACGGTCGTGGTGTGCCTGTTCCCGGTCTACTGGATGGTCGTCACCGCGTTCACCCCGAGCCGCGACATCCAGTCCGACAACCCCCGGCTCCTGCCGGAGAGTTGGACGCTCGACCACTTCCGCACGGCCGTCGGCGCCGACGGCTTCGGTCTGTTCTGGCGCAACAGCATCCTCGTCACACTGAGCGCCGTCGCGCTCGCCCTCGTCATCGCGCTCGGCGCCGCCTACGCGGTCGCCCGGATGAGGTGGAGGGGGCGCCGGCAGTTCGTTCTCATGGTCTTCATCGCCCAGATGGCGCCCTGGGAGTCGCTGATCATCCCGGTCTACATCATCTCCCGGGACACCGACATGCTCGACCGGCTGCCGACCCTGACCCTCGTCTACTTCATGATGACGCTGCCGTTCACCCTCATCGTCCTGCGCGGCTTCATCGACACCATCCCCCCGGAGCTGGAGGAGTCGGCCCAGGTCGACGGCTGCACCCGGCTCGGCGCCTTCCGGCACATCGCGTTCCCGCTCCTCGCCCCGGGCCTGATGGCCACCTCGCTGTTCGGCTACATCACCGCCTGGAACGAGTTCACGTACGCCAACTTCCTGATCATCAAGCAGCAGGACAACCGCACGCTGCCCGTGTGGCTGTCCTCGTTCCAGAACGTGTTCGGCACCGACTGGGGCGCCACCATGGCCGCCTCGACCCTCTTCGCCGCCCCGGCACTCGTGGTGTTCCTGGTGCTCCAGCGCCATGTCACCTCGGGCTTCGCCGCCGGCGCGGTCAAGGGCTGACCCCGCGCACTCCCCCAGCACACTCCCCCCGCAGTCCCCCGCGAGCTTCGTTCCGGAGGCGATCCGTGCCCGCACAGCCGTCCGCAATCACCCTCGTCCCCCGCCCCACCGAGACCGTGCTGCGGCCGGGGTACTTCACGCTGGACGACGACACCGCCCTGAACATCGGCGCAGGCACCGAACCGGCCGCGGAACTGCTGCGCACCCTGCTCGCCCCCGCCACCGGACTGGCCCTGCCACCGTCCCCGACCGGGCAGTTGAAGCTGGCCATCGACTCCGGCCTCGGCGGCAGCCTGGGCGACGAGGGATACGTCCTCACGATCGCCCCGGACGCAGTACTGCTGCGCGCCGCGCACCTCACCGGGCTGCTGCGCGGTATCCAGACGATCCGTCAACTCCTGCCCCCACAGGCCCTGTCGGGGACTCCGCAGGGCGACACTCCGTGGCTGCTGCCGTGCTCCGAGATCACCGACCACCCCCGGCACCCCTGGCGCGGCGCGATGCTGGACGTGGCACGCCACTTCCAGCCCGTCTCCTATCTGCGCCAGTACGTCGACGTGCTGGCCCTGCACAAGATCAACGTGTTCCATCTGCATCTCACCGACGACCAGGGCTGGCGCATGCCGGTCGCCGCCCGCCCCAAGCTCACCGAGATCGGCGGCCATCGCGCCGAGTCCCAGACGGGCCCGGCCGGCAGCGGCACGTACGACGGCGTCCCGCACGGCGGTGCGTACACGCGGGCCGAACTCGCCGGTCTGGTGCGGTACGCGGCCGCTCGCGGCGTCACTGTCATGCCGGAGATCGAGATGCCGGGGCACGTACGCGCCGCCCTCGCCGCCTATCCCTCACTGGGCAACCACCCGGAGCGCACCCTCGACGTCTGGACGCGCTGGGGTGTGTGCGACACCGTCCTCGGTGTCCACGACGAGGTCCTCGACTTCTGCCGCACGGTCCTCGAAGAGGTCATGGACGTGTTCCCGTCGCCGTACATCCACCTCGGCGGCGAGGAGTGCCCCACCGCCGAGTGGACGCACAGCGTCGCCGCACGCGAACGAGCGGTGGCGGAGGGCCTGCCGAACGCCGAGGCGCTGCACGGGTGGTTCCTCGGACAGATCGGCGACTTCCTCGTCCGCCGCGGACGCCGACCGGTCGGCTGGGCCGAGACCGGGGCCGAACTGCCCCTGGACTTCACCGTGATGACCTGGCGCGACCCGTCCCACACCCTGACGGCGGCCCGCCGCGGCCACCCCGTGATCAACGCGTACCACCGGGCCACGTACCTCGACTACGTCCAGTCCGACGACCCCCACGAGCCGCCGGCCCAGCCCGGCACCGTCGTCGATCTGCGCGCGGTGCACTCCCACGACCCCGTCCCCGAGGACGCGGACGCCGAGGCGGCCGGACGGGTGCTCGGCACCCAGACCCAGCTGTGGACCGAGTTCGTCACGACGCCCGCCCACATCGAATACCTCACCTATCCGCGGCTGTGCGCCCTCGCCGACCGCGGCTGGAGCGGCGCGACCGACTGGGCCGACTTCCGTGCCCGGCTCGGCGAGCACACCGCCCGGCTCGACGCGCTCGGCATCCACCGCCACCCCTGACCTGTCCGTTCCGGGAATCACCCCCACCTTTCTGGAGAGGAACAACGATGAGATTCGCGAAGAAGAGGCTGCGCGCCACCGCACACACCGCCGTCGCCGTGGCCATGGGCGCCGCCGCGCTCACGGCACTCCCCACCACCGCGAGCGCGGCCGCCGACGGGCTGAGCGTCCAGTACCGTACGAGCGCCACCGGAGCCGGCGCCGACCAGGCCGAACCCTGGTTCAAGGTGAAGAACACCGGTACCACCAGCGTGCCGTTGAGCGGCGTCAAGGTCCGCTACTACTTCAAGGCCGACTCGCCGGACGCGACCTACCGCTTCGCCTGTTCCTGGGCGGTCAAGGGCTGTGCCAACGTCACGGGCACCTTCGGCACACTCGCCAACCCGACCGCCACGGCCGACCGCTACCTGGAGGTCGGCTTCACCTCCGGTGCCGGTTCGCTGGCCCCGGGCGCCGACACCGGCGACCTGCAACTGCGCTTCTTCCAGTCGAACTGGGCGTCGCTGAACCAGAGCGACGACTACTCCTTCGGCGCCTCCCGGACGTCGTACGGCGACTGGACCAAGGTCACGGCCCAGCTGGCCGGCACGCTCCTGTGGGGCCAGGCCCCGGCGGGCAACGGGCCGACGGATCCGCCCACCGACCCGCCGACAGATCCTCCGGCCGAGGGCGCCGCGCTGTTCGACGACTTCAACTACAGCGGCCACACCGACCCGAGGATCTCGGCGAACGGCTGGAACGTGCGCTCCAACTCCGGTGGCCCCGGCGTGCCCGGCGCCACCTGGGCGCCCGAGAACGTCACCTTCGCCACCACGGGCGGCAACTCCATCATGAACCTGGAGACCTCGACCGCAGGCACCGCGGCGAGCACCGAGCAGACCGAGATCCTCACCAGGTCGACGAAGTTCAAGAACGGCACCTACGCGGCCCGCGTCAGGTTCAACGACGCGCCCAAGTACGGCCCGGACGGCGACCGACTCGTCCAGACGTTCTTCACGATCAACGACCTCAAGGCGCCGATGGCGGACGACTACGCCGAGTACGACTTCGAGTACCTGCCCAACGGCGGCTGGGGCGAGCCGGCCAACATCCTCTACACGACGTCCTGGGAGACCTACCAGGCCGACCCGTGGGTGGCGGTCAACCAGCACACCGAGGCCCGCCAGAGCTTCAGCGGCTGGCACGACCTGGTGCTGACCATCGACAACAGCACCATCAAGTACTACGTCGACGGACAGCTCTTCGGCACCCACGGCGCCCAGTACCTGCCGGAGCGGCCGATGTCGATCAACTTCAACCAGTGGCTGATCGACCTCGCGGGCCAGACCAGCACCACCGCGCGGGCGTACGACCAGCAGGTCGACTACGTCATGCACGTCAAGGACCAGGTCCTCACGCCGGCCCAGGTCAGCGCCAAGCTGAACGCGTACCGCAGCGCGGGCACCAGGTTCGAGGACACCGTCCCCGGCGCCTGACGGGCCCCTGACCGGCCCGGGGCCCGCCCCGGACCGGTCACCCTCCGCTGCCGGGCCGGCGGCTCGCGGCCGACTTGACGATCGTCGAGCACCAGGCGAGGTCCGCGGCGTCCACGGGCGCCGCGGACAGGGTGTCGAGCCAGCGCCGCCAGAGGTCCGCCCTGCTCCACGCGGTGAAGCGGCGGTGCGCGGTGGAGTGCGAGATCCCGAACTGTGCCGGGAGCTGCTGCCAGCTGCAGCCCGAGGTGAGCACGTAGACCACGGCGGTGAACGCCGCGCGTTCGTTCGCGGATTCTGAGGCCAGCAGCGGTTCGGCGGCGGCCCACAGCGCGTCCGGTACGAGATGCCGTGCCAGGACGGGGCTCAGCGTTGCGGAGAGGTGCTCGCGGATCTCCTCGTCGTCGTCCGTCGGCGCGGGCGTCGACGACGGTTCCCCGGCCGCCGGGCCGCCCTTCTCCCGGAGCCCGGCGGCCGGGGCCACGGTCTCCTCCGTGGGCCGGTCCGTCTGCCGGTCAGTCGTCTGGTCGGCGGCCTGGGACCGGTAAGTCCGCCACTGGGTCAGCAGGTCGTGGTGGCTGCCCCGGACCCAGCGCATGTAGTCGCGCATGTTGCCCAGGCGGCGGCGAGGCGCCTCCTCCTCCGGGCCGAGCAGTTCGATGGCCCGCTCGGCGAGCTGTTCCTGCCGGTCCAGATAGCACACCGACGACCTCACTCCGATCCCGGGCAGCCCGCCGGGCCCCGGCCTGCTGCCCGCCGGCTGCGCCTTCCATCCGCGCTGCCCTGACGTCGGTGAACGCTGCGCGACGCAGGAGCCGATGCTGCTCCCGGCCCTCCCCGACCCGCCCGCGCGCCTCGTCGCCTGCCACTATCCGCTGGAGGTCTCCGGTGCCCGATGACGTCCCGACCTGTGCCCCGCTCCTTGAGGCGCGCGGCCTGGTCAAGCACTACCGGTCCGGCGGACTGCCCCTCGGCGGCAGGCGCCGGGCCACGGTCAAGGCCGTCGACGGCGTCGACCTGACCCTGCGGCGGGGCTCGACCCTCGGTCTCGTGGGCGAGTCCGGCTGCGGCAAGTCGACCCTCACCCGCCTGCTGATGGCACTGGACCGGCCCACCTCCGGCACCGTCCTCGTCGAGGGCCGGGACCTGCTCACCCTGCCGTCGGCCGAGCTGCGCCGCCGCAGGCGGGACATCCAACTGGTCATGCAGGACCCGTACGCCTCCCTCGATCCCCGGATGACGGCCCTGGAGATCGTCCGTGAACCGCTCGACATCCACCGCGACCTGATGCCGACGAAGGAACGCGCGTCCTGGGCGCACGAGTTGCTCCACATGGTCGGGCTCGACCCCGGGCACGCGCACCGCCACCCCCACCAGTTCTCCGGCGGGCAGCGCCAGCGCCTCGGCATCGCCCGCGCACTCGCGCTCCGCCCGAAGATCCTGGTCTGCGACGAGCCGGTGTCGGCGCTCGACGTGTCCGTGCAGGCCCAGGTGATCAACCTGTTCAAGGAGCTGCAGCGGGAGTTCGGGCTCAGTTACGTGTTCATCGCGCACGATCTGGCCGTGGTCCGGCACGTCGCCGACGAGGTCGCCGTCATGTATCTGGGGCGGATCGTCGAGCACGGCGACCGCGACACCGTCTACTCTCGCCCCGCGCATCCGTACACCCGGGCGCTGCTCTCGGCCGTCCCGGATCCGAACCCGCGCGGGCGGGGCGCCACCGGCCGCATAGTGCTGCAGGGCGACCCTCCCAGCCCGACCCGGCCACCCACCGGCTGCGCCTTCCACACGCGCTGCTGGAAGAGCGAGGAGATCTGCGTGGATCAACAGCCTGTTCCGACCCCTGAGTTGGCCGTCGGACGGCGGCAGGTCTCCTGCCACTTCCCCGAGAACTGACAGGACGGAACAGCCGCATGCTGGAGCAGGAGATCTTCCGGGTCGACGACCCCGGACGGATCCGTGATCTCGCGAGAGCCCACCCCTGGGCCACCCTGATCAGTCACACTCCCGACCGCGGACTGGTCGTCTCCCACCTGCCGGTCCTGGTCGACGACTCGAGCCAGGACACCGGTGACACCCGGGACGCCGGCTGCACGCTCCTCGGTCACCTCGCCAGGACCGACGCCAGGAAGCACGAACTCGGCTCCCACGAGGTCGTCGTCGTGCTCCAGGGGCCGCACGGCTACATCTCGCCGAGCTGGTACGGGGAGACACCCCACGTCCCGACCTGGAACTTCACCGTCCTGCACGTCCACGGCCGCCCCGAGGTCCTCGACCCGGCGGACACGTACGACGTGCTGTCGGCCACCGTCGACCACTTCGAGGACCGCTTGCCCGAGCCATGGCGGCCGGCCCGCGTGGAGAGTTACGCCCACCGGATCGCCGCCGCCGTCACCGGATTCCGGCTGCCCGCCACGAAGGTGACCGCCAAGGCGAAGCTGAGCCAGGACGAGCGCGAGGAGATCGTCCTCCGCCTCGCCGGGGCCCTCGAATCCGGCGGGCCGTACGCCGTTCCCGAACTCGCCCGCGCCATGCGCGACATCCGGAGGAAGCCGTGACCAAGCCGAACAGCGTGACCGACCCGAACACCGCGGCGACCGGCGCCCCCTCGGCCACCGCCGAGCCGCTCACCCTGCACCGCGTCCACCTCGGCGCGGGCGGACCGCTGAGCGACGTCCGTATCGAGTCCGGTCTCGTCAGGGCCGTCTTTCCGGCGGGCGAAGCACCGCGCGCGGACGGGCAGAGCCTCGACCTCGACGGCCGTACGCTGCTGCCGGGGCTGTGGGACTCACACGTACACATGGTCCAGTGGGCGGGCCTGCGCCGGCGGCTCGACGTGTCCGGCGCCCGCTCGGCGCGGGAGGCCGCGGACGCGGTCGGCAGGCAGGCCGCAGCCCTGCCGGCCGGTGAGCACATGATCGGCTACGGCTTCCGCGACGGACTGTGGCCGGACGCACCCCACAAGAACCTCCTCGACGCCCTCGTCCCGGACCGCCCCGCCCTGCTGATCAGCATGGATCTGCACTCCGCCTGGCTCAACTCGGCCGGACTCGCCCTGGTCGGACGCGGCGACCACCCCACCGGACTGCTGCGCGAGGACGAGTGCATCCAGGCCATGGCCCAACTCCCCACCGCCTCGGTGGAGTTGACGGACCAATGGGTGCAGGAGGCCTGCGTCGCCGCCGCCGCGCGAGGGATCACCGGCATCGTCGACTTCGAGTACGCGGACAACATCGCGGACTGGACCCGCCGGATGAACGGCGCCCCGGTGCCGCTCCGTGTGGCCGCCTCCATCTGGTCCCCGCAACTGGAGGCGGCGATCGGGCGCGGGCTCCGCACCGGCCAGACCCTGGACACCCCCGGCGGGCTCCTGGAGGTCGGGCCGTTCAAGCTGCTCACCGACGGCTCGCTCAACACCCGTACCGCGCTGTGCCACGAGGCGTACCCGGGCGCGGTCCCCGGCGAGCCCGGCTCCCACGGACTGGAGCAACTGCCCCCGCAGGAGCTGGTGTCCCTGCTGCGCCACGCCTCCTCCCACGGGATCGAGCCCGCGGTCCACGCGATCGGGGACCGCGCGAACGAGATGACTCTCGACGCGTTCGAGGCGGTGCGCTGCCACGGCCGGATCGAGCACGGCCAGTTGCTCGCCCCCAAGGACATCCCGCGCTTCGCCGAACTGGGCGTCACCGTGAGCATCCAGCCCACCCACGCGGTGGACGACCGGGACGTCGCCGACCGGCACTGGGCGGGCCGGACCCACCGGGCGTACGCCTTCGCCGACCTGCTCGACGCCGGGGCCGTCCTGGCGCTGGGCTCCGACGCCCCCGTCGCCACGCTCGACCCCTGGCTGACCATGGCGTCCGCGGTGACCCGGACCGGCGACGAGCGCCCGCCGTGGCACCCGGAACAGCGGATACCGGTGGCGGCCGCCCTCGCCGGCTCGTCCCGGGGCCGGCGGCTGATCCGGGTCGGCGACCGGGCGGACCTGGTGGTGACCGACGCCGATCCGCTCACCGCGGACGCCCGGACCCTGCGCGAGATGCCGGTGCACGCCACGCTGCTCGCCGGCGCCTGGACCCACGGGCCGTCACTGTGACCGGCTCGCCGTACCCGGTGCGCTGTGACCTGTTCCGGCCCGACGATGACCATCTTGGTCTAGACCTTGACGTGTCCCACTCATGAGGACCACTCTGAGAGCGCTCTCAAAACGACCGGAGGGGGCCGCGCCGCCCTTGCCTCCCCATCACGGGACGCGGCCCCCGACCATCCGTCCGTCGCATTTCGACTCCGGTGGGAGAAGCCCACCTGGCAGGAGGACGAGCGTGCTTGCCCTACGGAAAGCGCTGGTGGCCCTGGTCGCCGCGGCAACCGTCACCGCGGGACTCACGACGGTGGGCCCCGCATCCCGCGCCGAAGCCGCGGTGCCCACGACCATCCCGCTCGAGATCAAGAACACCTCCGGGCGCAGCGATCAGGTGTACATCTACAACATCGGGACCCTGCTCTCGACCGGCCAGCAGGGCTGGGCCGACGCGAACGGCACGTTCCACGCCTGGCCCGCCGGCGGCAACCCGCCGACCCCCGCCCCCGACGCGTCGATCGCCGGACCGGCCAACGGCCAGACCAAGACGATCCGGATGCCCAAGTTCTCCGGCCGGGTCTACTTCTCCTACGGCCAGAAGCTCGTCTTCAAGCTGACCACCGGCGGTCTCGTACAGCCCGCGGTGCAGAACCCGTCCGACCCGAACGTGAACATCCTCTTCAACTGGACCGAGTACACGCTCAACGACGCCGGACTGTGGATCAACAGCACACAGGTCGACATGTTCTCGGCCCCGTACGCGGTCGGCGTCAAGAACACCGCCGGCGCCGTCAAGAACACCGGTCACCTGAAGCCGGGCGGCTACAACGGGTTCTTCAACGCCCTCAGGGGCCAGCCCGGCGGCTGGGCCAACCTCATCAGGACCCGCTCCGACGGGACCGTCCTGCGGGCCCTCGCACCCGGCCACGGCATCGAGGCAGGCGCCCTGCCCGCCACCGTCATGAACGACTACATCAACCGGGTGTGGTCCAAGTACTCCACCTCCACACTGACGGTGACACCGTTCGCCGACCAGCCGGGCACCAAGTACTACGGCAGGGTCTCCGGCAACGTCATGAACTTCACCAACGGCTCCGGCGCCGTCGTCACCAGCTTCCAGAAGCCCGACTCCGACAGCATCTTCGGCTGCTACAAGCTGCTGGACGCGCCGAACGACCTGGTACGCGGCCCGATCTCCCGCACCCTGTGCGCGGGCTTCAACCGCTCCACGCTCCTGACCAACCCCAACCAGCCCGACACGAGTTCCGCGGGCTTCTACCAGGACACCGTGACCAACCACTACTCGCGGAAGATCCACGCCCAGATGGTCGACGGCAAGGCGTACGGCTTCGCCTTCGACGACGTCGGCAACCACGAGTCGCTCGTCAACGACAACAACCCGCAGACGGCGTACATCACGCTGGACCCGTTCAGCTGAGCGAGCCGATCCGACAGCGTGTCGCGAGGACCCGGCAGGTCTGCCCGGTCCTCGCGACACGCCCGAACAACAAAAGTGACTCAGCAAACATCAACTGTTGAACACACCGACCGCCCCGCACGTATCTCCCTGCGCTGGCCAAGTACAGATTCCCAACGACCAGTTGGCATATCCCGGGAGGCACCTTTGCGGCGTATCAACGGCACGGCCCTCGTCATCGTGGCACTCGTCGGCACACTCGGCGCGCTCGCGTTCCCCGTGTGGTCGTACGCCGACCGCGCCGGTACGGGGCAGGCGAACCTCGCCTCCGGAACCGTACCGACTCGCTGGGGTCCGCTGACCGCCAACGACCGCGACCTGATCGTCCGCGTGCGACTGGCGGGTCTGTGGGAGCTGCCGGCGGGGCAGCAGGCTGCCGAGCGCTTCCCGAACGGTCCGGTACGGGAGGCGGCCGACCACCTGATCGTCGGTCACACCGACCTCGACAAGCGCGCACGCAGCGTCGCCCGGGATCTCGGTGTCGAACTGCCGAACCAGCCCAACGAGCAGCAGCAGGGCTGGCTGAACCAGATGTCCGCGGCGTCGGACGAGGACTACGTGAAGGTGTGGGCGAACCTGCTCCGGTCCGCGCACGGCAAGATCTTTCCGGTGATCGGCACGGTCCGGAACCAGACGCGCAACACGCTGGTGCGTCAGCTCGCCTCGGACACCAACCAGACCGTGCTGGATCACATCACGGTCCTTGAGAAGACCGGCGCGATCGACTTCGACGCGATCGCCAACGACTCGGTGGCCGGATCGACGGCCAGCCCGAGTGGTCCGCCGCCGCCGGTCTCGGGCGTGGCTCCGCCCGCGGCGCCGCCCGCGGAGGCCACAGGCGACATCCAGACCACCTCACGGCCTTCACCGGGTGCGCCGGGCACGGTCAACACGAACCGGCCGGAGGCCGAGGACCCGGACAACCCGGTCTCGACTCAAACCTCGTCCGCGCCGTAGCGGGGCATGACCGCCGCCCGCGTCCCGAAGCTCAAATGTTGCTCTGAACGTCCCCGCCGATGGGTTCGGCCCCGCTTCCCGGGGCCATGACCCCGTCACGCCGGAACACAGGTCCGTCGAAGGAGACGACGCACAGGTCCTGGTGAAGCCGTGGTGAAGGAGGGGGACGAGATGAAGCACTTGGGTACGGGAATCGGGTGGCGGCCGGAGATCGCGGAGGCCGTGGAGGGCATGCCCGGCATCGACTGGGTCGAGGCCGTCGCGGAGAACGTGTGCCCGGGGCATCTCCCCGAGTCGCTGGTGCGGCTGCGCGAGCGCGGCGTCACGGTGGTTCCGCACGGGGTGTCGCTCGGCCTCGGCGGCGCCGACCGCCCCGACGAGGGAAAGCTCGCCGATCTCGCGGCGGCCGCCGAGGCCCTCGGCTCCCCTCTCGTCACCGAGCACATCGCGTTCGTCCGCGCGGGCGGGGCGCTCACCGCCTCGCCCCTCCTGGAGGCCGGGCACCTGCTGCCAGTCCCCCGCACCAGGGACGCCCTCGACGTCCTCTGCGAGAACATCCGCATCGCCCAGGACGCGCTGCCCGTGCCGCTAGCGGTGGAGAACATCGCGGCGCTGATCTCCTGGCCGGGCGAGGAGATGACCGAGGGGCAGTTCCTGTACGACCTGGCCGACCGCACCGGCGTACGCCTCCTCATCGACGTGGCCAACCTCCACACCAACCACGTCAACCGCGGTGAGGACCCCGCCAAGGCCCTCGACGAGCTGCCCGTCGAGGCGATCGCGTACGTCCACGTCGCCGGCGGTTTCGAACGCGACGGCGTGTGGCACGACAGCCACGCCCACGCCGTGCCGCCCGCCGTCCTCGCGATCCTCGCCGACCTGTCCTCCCGGGTCCGCCCGCCGGGCGTACTCCTGGAGCGCGACGAGAACTTCCCCGCACCGGCCGAGCTGGAGCGAGAGCTGACGGCGATCCGGGAGACGGTGGAGAAGGGGGCTCTCTCGGTGGTTCCGACGGTGTCCGCCGAGGCCGCATCCGAGACCGCCGCCTCCGAGACCTCCGACGCTTCCAAGGCCTCCGACGCTTCCGGAACCACCGACCCGGATTCCGGTGACGCACCGAAGGCGTCACCCTCCACCGACCCCTCCCGCCAGCGGCTCGCCCTCGCGCAGGCGGCCCTGTTGTCCGCGCTGGTCGCCGGGACGCCCGTGCCGGAGGGCTTCGACGGGACCCGGCTGTCCGTGCAGGCCCGGGCGCTGGCGGGCAAGCGGGCCGATGTCGTGGCCAAGGTCGCGCCTGAGCTGCCGGAGATTCTGGCGGCGGCGTACCGCACGTCGTTCGTCGCGTACGCGCACGGCCACCCGATGACCGGCGGCTACCGGCGGGACGCGCTGGACTTCGCCGAGCATCTGCTGCTGGGCGGCCGGCTGGAGGACCCGGACGTACGGCGGCGGGTGAGCGACTGGTGGCTGGAGCGCTCGGGTCCCGCGCCGCTGTCGCAGCACCCGGCTGCCAGGCTGGCGCGCGCCACGCGGCGGGTACTGCTCAGGCGATGAGGCGCGTCCCGCTGAGGCGATGACGGGGTCCCGCCCGGGGCGTTGAGAACGAGTCGACACCGGGCGTAGAGGCCTTCGTCACCGCGTGACATCGCTCACCGGGCGACACGGGCGCCGGATCTGTACAGAACAGCGGGCCCCTTGCCTGCTCAGTGCCACTGCGCCGACGGCCGGGCGCGCGGGCTCGCATCCGGCCGGCGCCGGGCGCACCCCGCGTGTGCGCGTGGTGCACGAAAGCCCGCCCGCCGTGGGCCGCGCGCCGCCGCACCGCCCGCCACCTGCGAAAACACCCTGCCTGCGGCCGTCTGTCCGGATTCGTACGGCAACCGTCCGAACCCGTACCTCAGTTGACGTACACCGCGCAGTAATATTCCACCTTCAACCCGAAGCGCACTAACGTGCGGTGCCGCAACAGGAGGCACCATGCGATCCATCAACAGCCGCAGACTGTTCAGCGGCACCGGGCTCATCGTCACGGGCCTGGCGGCGACCCTCGTGGCGCTGATCTTCCCGGTCTGGTCGTACTCGGACCGGTCGGGCACCGGTGTGGACACGCTCAACGCCCAGACCTTGTCGACGAGGTACGGCCCGCTGTCCGCGCTGGACCGGGAGTTCGTCACCAAGGTGCGGCTCGCTGGCCTGTGGGAGCTGCCCGCCGGCCAGCAGGCCGAGGAACGCGGCACGACCCAGGCGGTCAAGACGGCGGGCGAGCACCTCGTGGAGGGGCACACGTTCCTGGACGAGCGGGTGCGCGACGTGGCCTCGCGGCTCGGGCTCCAGTTGCCCAACCAGCCCAACGAGCAGCAGCAGGCGTGGCTCGGCACGCTGAGCGCGGCACGGGGCGAGGAATACGACGTCCAGTTCGCGAACATCCTGCGCAAGGCGCACGGCAAGGTCTTCGGCCTGGTCGCCCAGGTCCGCGCGAGCACCCGCAACTCGCTCGTCCGCGGTCTCGCCGACGACGCGAACACCACGGTTCTGGACCACATCACGGTCCTGGAGGCCACCGGACTCGTCGACTTCGACGCCCTGGCCCGGGACGCGGCCACCGCGAGCCCGCCGCCGCTCACCAACTCCCCGGCCCCGCCCGGTCCGACGGACTCCCCGAGCGCGCCCGTCCCGGTCTCCCCGTCCCCGGCCTCCCCCTCCCCTTCGCCGACGTACACGCTGCCGCCGCCCGCGACGAGCCGCCCACCGGAGGACGACAAGCCGAAGGAATCCACGGAATCCAAGAAGTCCGCGGCCTCGAAGGGCGGGGACAAGGACGAGGGCAAGTCCGAGGACAAGAAGCCCTGACAACCGGAACGCAGCGAAGCGAAACGTCACACTGTGGCGACGCTCCGTCCAAATTGTGAACAAGCCGTGGCGCGCCCGGGCCTCCTTCGCATAGAAATCCCGCATGTTCTGGGTCCTCCTCCTGCTCCTGGCCTGGGTCGCGGCCGGCACCACGTGCACGCGTCTGTGCCTGGCCTCGGTCCGCGCCGCCGCCGTCGTCGACGAGACGGACCGGTTCCAGGGCCGCGGTCTCACGCTGTACGAGGCGGCGTTCCTGTCGGGCGGCCCCGCGCGGGTCGCCGATCTGACACTGGTGTCGATGGCCCGCCAGCGCCGCCTGCTGCTCGCCCACACGGGCTGGGCGACCGTCGTGGACCCGCGCGGCCGGGACGAGATGGAGCGCTCGGTACTGGGCGCGATAGGCCCGTACGGACAGTCCCGGATCGCGCCGGTCCGTACGACCGCGGCCGCCGCGGAATCCGTACGTGTCCTCGCCGACCGCCTCGTCGCGGCGGGCCTCGCCGTGCCGGACGGCGCCCGCACCACCGTCGCGGGTGCGGTGCGCCAGGTGCGGGCCGCAGCGGCGGCCGTGCTGGTGCTGGGCGCGGTCGCCCTGTTGATGCCGTCTCAGGCGCAGGAGAACCGGGCCCTGGTGGCCATCTGGTTCACGCTCCCGCTCATCCTCACCCTGAGCTGCCTCGCCATAGCCCGGATCGAGGTCCACCCCTACACGCGCTGGGCGTCCCCGGCCGGCCAGCACCTGCTGAGCGCCCTGGCCCGCCGCGCGGACACAGGCAGCGACGACCGTACGTACCTCACCACCGTGGCCGTACGCGGCATCCGCGCGATCGGCGAACCGGGCCTCCGGGCTGCCTTCGCGCACCGCGAACCGCACGCCTAGAGCGCGCCCTGGACGCGCGCCGGACGCGCATCGGGGTCATTGGGCCGACACCGGCGAGCCGGTGCTTTACTTCGCCAAGCACCAAACCAAATATCCCTTTTGCTGCTGCCGTGCACTGAAGGGAACGCGATGCGAGCTGCCGCCCTCTACGGAACGGCCGGGTCCCTGGTTCTGACCGCCGTCGTCGCCGCCCCCGCGGGCAGCGCCCAGACCCCCCTCGGCCGGCCCGAACTGCACGGCACGGCGGTCGCCGCCCAGCGCGCCGCCGCCGACGGCATCCGGTTCGGCAACTGCTCTCAGGAGCAGGACACCCCGGGCAGCCTGCAGTGCGGCACGGTGGAGGTGCCGCTCGACTACGCGCACCCCGAGGGCAAGAAGATCAAGCTGACCGTCAGCCGGGTGAAGGCCACTGGCAAGGACGGCAAGCGGCAGGTGGCGCGGCAGGGCGCGCTGGTCTTCAACCCGGGCGGTCCCGGCGCCTCCGGCATGTACTTCCCACTGATCGGCATGATCCCCGAGTGGAAGCGCATCGCCGGGGCGTACGACCTCGTCGGCTACGCCCCGCGCGGGGTCGGCCGCTCGGCGCCGCTCTCCTGCCAGGACCCGAAGCGGCTCCTGAAGGGCCCCACGCAGTCGCCGACGTACCCCTCGGAGTCGTACAAGAAGGAGCGCGTCGCGCGGGCCAAGGCGTTCGCGCGCGGCTGCGTCGAGCGGTCGGGGCGCGAGATCCGGCACTTCTCCTCGCTCAACAACGCCCGCGACCTGGACGTCCTGCGCGCCGCCCTCGGCGAACGGAAGCTGACCTTCATGGGGGCCTCGTACGGCACGTACTTCGCGTCGCTGTACGCGACGCTGTTCCCCTCGCACGTACGCCGGATGGTCTTCGACTCGGCCGTGAACCCGGACCCGGAGAAGGTCTGGTACCGGAACAACCTCGACCAGTCGGTCGCCTTCGAGGGCCGCTGGGCCGACTTCCGCACCTGGATCGCCAAACACCACAAGGTGTACGGGCTGGGCCGCACCCCGGAAGAAGTACTGCGCAGTTACGAGAAGGCCCGGGCGCGGCTCGCCGCCGAACCCGCGGGCGGCAAGGTCGGTCCCGGGCAGCTCCAGAGCACGTTCCTGCAGGCCGGGTACTACGACGACTACTGGCCGCAGCGCGCGCTGGCGCTCTCCGCCTATCTGAAGGGCGATCCGCAGCCGCTGATCCGGCAGGCGGGGCCGAACCCGGACGCGGTGGAGGAGCAGGAGAACAGCAAGGCGGTCTACATCGCCACCGAGTGCAACGACGCGCCCTGGCCTCGGGCCTGGCACACCTGGGACCGCGACAACACCCGGCTCGCACGCGTGGCCCCGTTCGAGACCTGGGACAACGTCTGGATGAACCTGCCCTGCGCGTACTGGCCCCTGCCGCGTCAACGGCCGATCGACGTCGGCACATCACCCGGCGAACTGCCGCCCACCCTGATCCTGGCCGCCGAACGGGACGCCGCGGCCCCGTACACCGGCGCCCTTGAGACGCACCGCCGCCTGTCGGGTTCAGTACTGGTCACAGAGCTGGCATCGGGCACGCACGGGATCGGCGGCGGCTCCAACGAGTGCGTCAACGCCTACTTGGACGCGTACTTGCTGGAGGGCAAGCTCCCGGTGCGCCGCGCAACCTGCGCACCGCACAAGGAGCCAACCCCGGTCGCGCCCCTTTAGGGGCGGCGCCCTTCAGGGGCGCGGGGAACTGCGCGACCAGCCCACACACACCCGCAGCCGACGTACAAGCCCACCCGAGGAGCGACTACGCGAGCCCGGCAACCAGCTCAGCAACCGACTTACGCCGCCCGGTATAGAACGGCACCTCTTCCCGGACATGCATCCGAGCCTCGGACGCACGAAGGTGACGCATGAGATCCACAATGCGATACAACTCGTCCGCCTCGAACGCGAGCATCCACTCGTAGTCGCCGAGCGAGAACGAGGCAACCGTGTTGGCACGCACGTCCGGGTACCCCCGAGCCATCTTGCCGTGGTCGGCGAGCATCCGGCGACGGTCCTCGTCCGGCAGCAGGTACCAGTCGTAGGAGCGCACGAAGGGGTACACGCTGATGTAGTTGCGCGGCGTCTCGTCGGCGAGGAACGCCGGGATGTGCGAGCGGTTGAACTCCGCCGGCCGGTGCAGCGCCATGTTCGACCAGACCGGCTCCAGCGCGCGGCCCAGCTTCGTACGGCGGAAGAGGTTGTACGCCTCCTGGAGCTGGTCAGCCGTCTCGGCGTGCCACCAGATCATGAGGTCGGCGTCGGCGCGCAGCCCCGACACGTCGTACGTGCCGCGGATCGTGACGTCCTTGGCTTCGAGCTGGTCGAAGAGCTCCTGGACCTCGTTCGCGTACCCGGCGCGCGCAGCGTCATCGGGGAGGACGTCTCGAAGTCTGAACACGGACCAGAGGGTGTAGCGGATGACCTCGTTGAGGTCCTTGGCCTTCTTGCCGGCGTTCGGGATCCTGGCCTGGCCGGTGGTGGGGGCGTCGTCACTCATGGGGCTATTCTCCCGCTCCGCCGTGCAGGCTCTGCACCGGGTTCGTGATCAGTGCGTCCGTGAGTCCGGCGCGGTCGCCGGTCAGCTTGTCCACGGCCGCGTTCGCGCTCGCGATGCAGGCCGGGATGCCGACGCCGTCGTACGCCGCTCCGCAGACGGCGAGGCCCGGCAGCTTGCCGACGTGCTCGCGGATGCGGGCCACGCGCGCGTGGTGCCCGACCGGGTACTGGGGCAGTCCGTCGGTCCAGCGGGTCACCCTGGTCTCGACGGGCTCGGCGTGCAGGCCGGTGGCCTCGCGCAGGTCGTGCCGTGACACGTCGACGAGGTCCGCGTCGTCCCGGCCGAGGATCTCCGTCTCGCCGTAGCGCCCGACGGACGTGCGCAGGACCACGACGTCCGGGTCCTCCTCCGCGATCCACCCCCACTTCTGGGAGGCGAACGTCGAGGCCTTGATGGTGCGCCCGTCAACAGGCGGCACCAGAAAACCGCTCCCTTCGGGGAGGGCGATCTCGTCGCGGCGGTAGGCGAGGGTGATCAGCGCCATGGAGGCGTACTCGACGGTCGCGAGCTCGGCCGCGGCGGCCGGGGCCTCGGCGCCGAGCAGCCCGGCCGCGGCACCGGCGGGCACCGCCACCACGACGGCGTCGGCATGGAGGACGTCACCACCGGCGACGACACGCCAGCGCCCGCCGCCGTCCGCCCCGGCCGCCTCGCCCTCGACCCGCCGCAGCTCCGTCACCGGTGCCCCCGTGACGATCTCGCCGCCCCGGGCGCGCACCGACTCCGCGACGGCGAGCGGGAGCCCGCCGACGCCGCCCTCGATGCCGGTGAAGACCGGCCCCGTCTGCTGGTTCTTCGCCGCCCTCGTCTGGATCTCGCGGACTGCCTCCGTCAACGACGTGTGGGTGCGGGCCGCCTCGAAGAGCTGGGGGACGGCCGAGCGCATCGAGATGCGGTACGCGTCGCCCGCGTAGACACCGCCGAGGAGGGGCTCGATCAGGCGGTCGACGACCTCGCGGCCGAGGCGCGCGGCGACGAACTCCCCCACCGCCACGTCGTCGCCGACCTCCGTGCGCGGCAGGTCGCGGTCGCGGTCGATCCGGCGCAGGCCCTCCTCCGAGAGGACTCCGGAGAGGGCGGCCGCGTCTCCGGGTACGCCCATGACGTGCCCCTTGGGCATGGGCCGCAGCGCCCCGCGCGTCCAGATCGAGGCGCTCGCCGTCGCGGGTGGCTGGAGCCGGTCGGCGAGGCCCACCTCGCGGGCGAGCGCCACCGCCTCGGGCCGCCGGGCGAGCATCGACTCGGCACCGAGGTCGACCCGCACTCCGGCGATCTCACCGGGCAGCAGCTTTCCGCCGAGCCGCTCCGAGGCCTCAAGCACGGTCACGCGCGCCCCGTCGTCCAGCAGCCGGTGGGCGGCGGCCAGACCGGCGATACCGCCCCCGATGACGACGACATGACCCGTGCCCGTACGTGTGTCTGCGTGCATGTCTCCACTGTCCCAGACCCCACCGACAGTCCCGCGGGCCCCGGTGCCCGTGAACGTGCCGGTGAGAGTGTCCATGACGAGTCCGGACCGTGACCTCTTCGGGACCGGATCCGGCCAACGTCTCACAAGGGCTCTGCGTCGTAGGAGCGTCAGTCATCACGACACCCTCGGGGGTAAGCCGATATGCAGACGCGTGGCAGTGGCACGACCAGGCACCGATCCGCACGACCTGTCCAGATCCTTTCGGCGCTGTGCCTCGCCGCGGCCCTCGCCCTGACGGGGTGCACGGGCGCGGCCGACGGCGGGGCCTCGAGCTCGGATGCCGACAAGGCCGCCGGCGCCCCGGGCGCGAACGAGGCGGGCGCGGGCGCGGCCGACAGCGATGCAAGCGGCGGCAAGAACGAGCAGGCCGCCGCGCCACCGAAACTGACCGCCCACATCATCCACACCGCGTCCCTGACCGTGCAGGTCAAGGATGTGCCGAAGTCCCTCGACGAGACTCGCACGGTGGTCGAGAACGCGGGCGGCATGGTCGGCAACGAGACCACGGACCGCGACTCCGAGGGCCGCGAGCGCTCCCGTGTCGTCCTGCGGGTGCCCTCGGACAAGTACGAGGAGGTCCGCACGGAGCTGGAGGGCTCGGGCAAGCTCATTGACCGCAGGGCGAAGGCCGAGGACGTCACGGAGCAGGTCGTCGACGTGGAGAGCCGTATCAAGTCGCAGCGCGCCAGCGTGGTGCGGATCCGCGAGCTGATGGACCAGGCGACCAAGCTGAGCGATGTGGTCACCCTTGAGGGCGAGTTGAGCACCCGTCAGGCCGACCTGGAGTCGCTGCTGGCCCAGCAGGCGTCCCTGAAGGACCGTACGAGCCTGGCGACGATCACGCTGTCGCTGTCCGAGACGCCGGTGAAGAAGGTCGCCAAGGACGACGACCCGGGGTTCGCGGACGCGCTCGGGGGCGGCTGGGACGCGTTCGTCACCATGTTCCGCTGGATCGCGCTGGCTCTCGGGGCGGTCCTGCCCTTCCTGGTGGGCGCGGCGCTGCTGCTGTTCCTGTGGGTGCGATTCCTGCGTGGCCGGACGCCGGTCCGGCCGGTCGCGGCGGCGCCGAGCGGCGCGGGCACGGGTTCGCTGCCGGTCGCCCCGCCGGTCCGGACAGAGGGCGACGACAAGGACTGAGCGGACCCGAGCGAATCGGCGCGATCTGGAGCGGGACCGAAATGCGGGACCCCCGTAGCGTGTTCGTATGAGCATGAGCCGTGCGAGCCGTTCCCAAGAGCGCCTGGTGGTCGTCGGAGGGGACGCGGCGGGCATGTCCGCCGCGTCCCAGGCGCGCCGTCTGAAGGGCCCCGACGAGCTGGAGATCGTGGCGTTCGAGCGGGGCCACTTCACCTCCTACTCGGCGTGCGGCATCCCCTACTGGGTGGGCGGTGACGTCGAGGACCGGGACCAGTTGATCGCGCGCTCTCCGGAGGAACACCGGGCGCGCGGGATCGACCTGCGGATGCGTACGGAGGTCACGGAACTCGACGTCGCGGGCGGCCGCGTACGCTCCCGGGACCTGGAGTCCGGGGCCGAGGCGTGGACGTCGTACGACAAGCTCGTGCTCGCCACGGGCGCCCACCCGATGCGGCCGTCGCTCCCGGGCATCGACGCGCCCGGGGTGCACGGCGTGCAGACCCTCGACGACGGGCAGGCCCTCCTCGACACGCTGGCCCGTACGGCGGGCCGCCGCGCGGTCGTGATCGGCGCGGGCTACATCGGCGTGGAGATGGCCGAGGCGCTGATCAACCGCGGGTACGAGGTGACGGTCGTCAACCGTGGCCAGGAGCCCATGTCGACGCTCGACCCGGACATGGGCCGGCTGGTGCACGAGGCCATGGAGGGCCTCGGCATCACGATGGTGAACGACGCCGAGGTCACCAAGATCCTCACCGGTGAGGACGGCCGGGTCCGCGCGGTGGCCACGGAGGACGCCGAGTACCCGGCGGACGTGGTGGTCCTCGGCATCGGCGTACGTCCCGAGACCGCGCTCGCCGAGACCGCGGGGCTGCCGCTCGGCGACCACCGGGGTCTGCTCACCGACCTGGCGATGCGGGTGCGCGGGCACGAGAACATCTGGGCGGGCGGCGACTGCGTCGAGGTCCTCGACCTGGTCTCGGGCCGCGAACGCCACATCGCCCTGGGCACCCACGCCAACAAGCACGGCCAGGTGATCGGCGCGAACGTCGGCGGCGGCTACGCCACGTTCCCGGGCGTCGTCGGCACGGCGGTCAGCAAGGTCTGCGATCTGGAGATCGCCCGTACCGGCCTGCGCGAGAAGGACGCCCGCCGGGCGGGCCTCCGGTTCGAGACGGTCACCATCGAGTCGACGAGCCGCGCGGGCTACTACCCGGGCGCCGATCCCATGAAGGTCAAGATGCTCGCCGAACGCCGCACCGGCCGCCTCCTGGGCGTCCAGATCGTCGGCCGGGAAGGCGCCGCCAAGCGCGTCGACATCGCCGCGGTCGCCCTCACCGCCTGCATGACGGTCGAACAGATGACAGCCCTGGACCTCGGCTACGCCCCACCGTTCTCCCCGGTCTGGGACCCCATCCTGGTAGCGGCCCGCAAGGCGGTGCTCGCGGTACGAGCAGGCAGCGCCCCTTGAGGGGCGCGGGGAACTGCGCGCTCAGCCCTCACCGGGCCGGTGTTCGAGACGACACCTCAGCCCACTCAGGGGCGCGAGGAACGCGCGCGACAAGCCCCCACCGGACCGTCAGCCAACACACACAACCCCAGCCTATTCAGGGGCGCGGGGAACTGCGCAACCAGCCACAGCAAACCCGCAGCCGACAACCCCGCTCAAGCCCCTTGAGCCGACCCGTTCCCGTTGATCTTCTCTATGGCCTGCCGAGCCTGCTCACCGGGCGACCGAGGCAACGACGACACGGTCGACACCGCAGGCGCAGAAGACACCGCCGAAGGCGGCATCGGCGGCGCCTGCTGAGGCCGCGCATGCGACCCCGCCTGCCGGCTCCGCAGCCGGTGGCTCACCGCCTCGTCCAACGTCACGGGCCGCTGCATGCTGGCGGACAACCGACCTGCCTCCTGGCCGAGCGCGGCCACGTCCTCCCACGACAGCCTGACCACGAGGGAAAGCTCCGCCTCTCCGTCCGGCGTGGCGATCAGGGGCTGAGTGACTCGGTCGTTCATTGACCTGTTCCTCACGTGTTGCTTGGATCACGACGGTTGCCGAAACATACGCACACGCCCGCGGTCCCGTTCAGAGTCCCCCGAACCCGGGCAGGATTTCCGCGTGGTCATACCCGTCCATGACGTGAACCCGGTCCGTCGCACGCCGTATGTGACGTACGCGCTGATCGCCGCCAACTTCGTGGTGTTCCTGGCCACTCCGGGTGTGGCGAGCTCGATCACCGGCGAGAGCGGCCTTGCCCAGCTGTGCCACCTCCAGGCGTTCCTGGACCACTGGGCGGCGGTGCCCCGGGAACTGATCCACGGACAGACCCCGACGACCGTCCCCACCGGTGACGTGGGGGTGGGCCCGCAGGGCGCCGGCTGCCTCGTCGGCCCGCCCGGCTACGACAAGTCGCCCCCGGTGTCGGTCCTCACGGCGATGTTCCTGCACAGCAGCTGGCTGCACCTGCTCGGCAACATGCTGTTCCTGATGATCTTCGGCAACAACATCGAGGACCGCCTCGGCCACATCCGCTACGTGCTGTTCTACGTGGTCTGCGGCTACGCGGCGGCGTACGGCTTCGCCCTCGTCAACGCCGACTCCGGCGACCCGCTGATCGGCGCGTCGGGTGCGATCGCCGGCGTCCTGGGCGCGTATCTGGTGCTCTACCCGAAGGCCAGGGTCTGGGTCCTCGTCCCGTTCCTGATCTTCCTGCCGCTGCGCCTGCCCGCGTGGATCGTGCTGGGCTCCTGGTTCGTCCTCCAGGCGGTGTACTCGTCCGGCACCGGCGTCTCGACGGCCGGCACCGTGGCGTACGTGGCCCACGTCGTCGGCTTCCTGGCGGGCATGCTCCTCGCCTGGCCCCTGCGCCCGGGCACGACACCGCCACCCGAGCCCCGAGGCCTGCTGTGGGGAAGACGAGCACACCCCCGCGCCCCATAGGGGCGCGGCCAGCCCCCACCGACCCGCAGACGAACCACTCGCTACCAGCGGAGCGTCATCGCGCGGTACGCACGTGCACGTACTCCACAAGCCGGGTCAACGCATCCGGATCCATCGACGGCAGGACACCGTGCCCGAGATTGAAGACGTGCCCCTCCAGACCGGCCGCGGCGTCGAGGACCTCCTGGGTCTTCTCCTCGACGGCCTCGGTCGGGGCGAAGAGGACCGCGGGATCGAGGTTGCCCTGGAGCGCCTTGCCGGGGCCGACGCGACGGGCGGCCTCGTCGAGCGGCACCCGCCAGTCGACGCCGACGACATCCGCACCGGCCTCGCCCATGAGCCCGAGCAGCTCGCCCGTACCGACACCGAAGTGAATGCGCGGGACGCCGTACTCCTCCACGGCCTTGAACACCTTCGTCGAGGCGGGCATCACGGAGCGCCGGTAGTCGGCGGGCGCGAGCGCGCCGACCCAGGAGTCGAAGAGCTGGACGGCGCTGGCCCCCGCCTCGATCTGCACCCGGAGGAAGGCGGCCGTGATGTCAGCGAGCCGGTCGAGCAGGTCGGCCCAGAGCTGCGGGTCGCCGTACATGAGCGCCTTGGTGTGCTCGTGGTTGCGGGACGGCCCGCCCTCCACGAGGTAGCTGGCGAGCGTGAAGGGCGCACCGGCGAAACCGATGAGGGGCTTCGGGCCGAGTTCGCTCGTGAGCATTCCGATCGCCTCGGTGACGTACGAGACGTCCTCGGGCGTCAGGTCGCGCAGCTGGGCGAGGTCGGCGCGGGAGCGGATCGGCTTCTCGACGACCGGACCCACACCGGGCTTGATGTCGAGGTCGACACCGATGGCCTTCAGGGGTACGACGATGTCGCTGAAGTAGATCGCCGCGTCCACGTTGTGCCGCCGTACCGGCTGGAGCGTGATCTCGGTGACCAGCTCGGGCCGCGTGCAGGACTCCAGCATGGGGATGCCCTCGCGCACCTTCAGGTACTCGGGCAGTGACCGCCCCGCCTGCCGCATGAACCACACGGGCGTGTGCGGCACGGGCTCGCGTCGGCACGCCTTGAGGAAGGTGGAGTCGTACGTCGCTGTCGGCTGCTGGCCCTTGGGGCGGTCAATGGCGCTCACGCCGAAAAGTCTCCCACGGTCGACGCGGCCCCCGGTCCCGGGTACTGCCGCGCCCGGACCCGCATGTGGGAGGGGGAGAGGGGCGCGGCGGTCCGGGTCAGCGGGACTGGGGGCCCCGGCGTTGCGGGAGGCTGACGATGGAGGCGTCGCCCGGGGCGGCCGGCGGGAGGCCGGCGATCTGGGCCAGGAGGTCGCACCAGGACGCCAGATGGGAGGCGGTGTCGGGCACACCGCCGAGGCCTTCGCGGGGTGTCCAGGAGGCGCGGATCTCGATCTGGGAGTTGGCCGGCCGGTCCGCGAGGCCGCCGAAGTAGTGGGAGCCGGCCCGGGTGACCGTGCCGCTGGGTTCGCCGTAGGAGAGGCCGCGGGCCTGGAGCGCGCCGGTCAGCCAGGACCAGCAGACCTCGGGGAGCAGCGGGTCGGTGGCCATCTCGGCCTCCAGCTCCGCGCGGACCAGGGTCACCAGGCGGAACGAGCCCTGCCAGGCGTCGTGTCCCGCCGGGTCGTGGAGCAGGACGAGCCGGCCGTCCGCCAGATCCTCGTCGCCGTCGACGACCGTGGCCTCCAATGCGTAGGTGAAGGGGGCGAGCCGCTGCGGCGGTTTCGTCGGGTCGATCTCGATCTGCGGCCGCAGCCGCGCGGCCCTCAACGCGTCGACAGCGGCCCGGAAAGGCAGCGGAGCCGCCTCCATCGCATCCCGCTCCCCCTCCTTCGGGTCGTCCATTCCGCCAGCGCCGTCCGACAGTCGTCCCTGAGCCGCAGCCATGCGGGGAAGATTAAGGGGAACAGAGCCTTCGCGCAGGGAGAGACACCCGTGCGTGGGACCACTGTCCGGATCACATCGCGCGAACACGGCACTTCTTCTTGGGGTTTTGAGGGCTCGGGCCGTCTCCGGAAGCCCCCCGGCCGGTGCACGAACGCTTCTGCCCTTTTGTCGATACGACCACTTTCAGCCGCGTAACGAAGGGGAGCGAACTCGTTTCGATCTTCGGATGATCGATCGCCCGTCCGAATTGCACGCATTGTTACTCACCAAATCGTGATCATTCTCTAAAGGCGGACGGGTTTGGTGCCGAAGACCTCTGTGACCTTGAAAGCACGGTTCGTCCCGGCTTCATCCCCACAGCCGGTCCCCCGTCCCGCACCCCAGGAGGCCTGGTGTCCGTTCTCCTCGAGCAGCCCGCAAGCCTGGTCGCCTACCGCCCGAACAAGCCGACCGCGATGGTGGTCGTGGCCGATCCCCGTGTGCGCTCCACCGTCACCCGCCACCTGTGGGCGCTCGGTGTTCGCGACGTGATCGAGGCCTCGTCCGTCGCGGAGGCTCGTCCCCGCATCGGCAACCCCCGCGACATCTGTGTCGCAGACGTCCATCTCCCCGACGGCTCCGGCCTCACCCTCCTGTCCGAAACCCGGGCCGCCGGCTGGCCGAACGGCCTGGCCCTGTCCGCCGCCGACGACATCGGCGCCGTACGCAACGCCCTCGCGGGCGGCGTCAAGGGCTACGTGGTCACCGGCACCCGCACGAACCTCGGGCTTCCCACCCGGCCGGGCGCCGTCCCGATCGGCTCGGCCGCCGCCCGTATGCACCGCCGTCCCCCGGGCTCCCCGAGCCACCCGGGCGGTTACCGCGAGCTGTCCGGCCGTGAGGTCGAGGTGCTCCGGCTGGTGGCGGAGGGCCAGTCGAACAAGGCCATCGGTGTCTCGATGGGCCTGTCCGCACTGACCGTGAAGAGCCACCTCGCCCGTATCGCCCGCAAGCTCGGCACGGGCGACCGCGCCGGAATGGTCGCGGTGGCGCTGCGGACGGGGATCATCCACTGATTCAGGATTCACTGATGATTCAGGATTCACTGACCTGACTGGTTTACGACCCTCAGACGCCCGTCGACGGAACGTTCCGTCGACGGGCGTCGTCCATACACGGATACCCTTGACAGGTGACCGACGCCCAAGAGACCGCAGCAGACAGTTCACTGCGAACCACCGGAGGCGCTCCTCCGGACGACGTCGAACCGGCGCCGATCCCCTTGCTGGAGCCCCGCGACGGAATTCCGCCCGTCATCGCCGACGAGGCCTCGCTCGCCGAGGTGATCGCCGCGTTCGAAGCCGGCAGCGGCCCCGTCGCCGTGGACGCCGAGCGGGCGTCCGGCTATCGCTACGGCCAGCGCGCGTATCTGGTGCAGCTGCGCCGCGAGGGCGCGGGCACCGCACTGATCGATCCCGTCGCCTGCCCCGACCTGTCGGGCCTCGGCGAGGCGCTCTCCGGGGTGGAGTGGGTGCTGCACGCGGCCACCCAGGATCTGCCGTGTCTGCGCGAGATAGGCATGGTCCCCAGCCTCCTGTTCGACACCGAGCTGGCCGGACGGCTCGCCGGGTTCCCGCGGGTCGGCCTCGGTGCGATGGTCGAGGGCGTCCTGGGCTTCGTACTGGAGAAGGGACACTCCGCGGTCGACTGGTCGACGCGTCCGCTGCCCGAGCCGTGGCTGCGCTACGCCGCGCTCGACGTGGAACTGCTCGTCGACCTGCGGGACGCGCTGGAGAAGGAGCTCGACCGGCAGGGCAAGCTGGAGTGGGCCCGCCAGGAGTTCGACGCGATCGCCTCGGCGCCCCCGCCGGAGCCCCGCAAGGACCCGTGGCGCCGTACGTCCGGCATGCACAAGGTGCGCCGCCGCCGGCAGATGGCGGTCGTACGGGAGCTGTGGGAGACCCGGGACCGGGTCGCGCAGCGCCGGGACATCTCGCCCGGCAAGGTGCTCGGGGACGCGGCCATCGTGGAAGCCGCCCTCTCACTTCCGGCCAACGTGCACGCGCTCGCCGCGCTGAACGGATTCGGGCACCGGATGGGGCGACGTCAGCTGGAGCAGTGGCAGGCCGCCGTCGACCGTGCGAAGGAGCTGCCGGACGCCGAGCTGCCGCAGCCCGGACAGCCGGTGACCGGGCCTCCGCCGCCGCGGGCCTGGGCGGAGAAGGACCCGGTGGCCGCGGCTCGGCTGTCCGCGGCGCGGGCCGCCGTCTCCGCGCTGGCGGAGACGCTGAACATGCCTCAGGAGAACCTGATCACCCCTGACACGGTTCGGCGGGTTTGCTGGGAGCCGCCTGCTTCCGCGGACGCGGAGTCGGTCGCGGCCGCGCTCGCCGGGTACGGGGCTCGGCCCTGGCAGGTGGAGCAGGTCACGCCGGTGTTGGTGGTGGCGTTGGCCGCCAAGGCCAAGACCAAGGAGTAGGCGAGGTTCGCCGGATCGCCCCTGAACGGCCCGCGCCCCTGACGGGGCGGCGGGCCGTCCTTACTTCGTCGCGCCCCTCGTGAAGCCGTTGTAGATGTAGCGCTGCAGGAACAGGAAGACGAGCAGGGTCGGCAGGATCACGAGGATCGCTCCTGCCGCGATCGTCTCCCAGTGGGCTCCGAAGGGGCCCTTGAAGCGGAACAGGGACGTTGAGATCACGCCAAGATCCTCGGACGGCATGTAGAGGAACGGGATGTAGAAGTCGTTGTAGACCGTGATCCCCTTGACGATGACCACCGTCGCGATCGCGGGCTTCAGCAGCGGAAGGATGATCTTCCGGTAGATCGTGAAGGCGCTCGCGCCGTCGAGCCGGGCGGACTCGTCCAGGGAGACCGGGATCGACCGGACGAACTGCAGGAAGATGTAGATCGAGACGATGTCCGTGCCCATGTAGAGCACGATCGGTGCCCAGCGGCTGTCGAACATGCCGAAGCTGTCGACGATCTGGAAGGTCGCCACCTGGGTGGTCACGCCGGGTACGAGCGTGGCGACCAGGAAGAGCGCGACGACCAGCTTTCTGAAGCGGAAGGTGTAGCGGTCGATCGCGTACGCCGCCATCGACCCGATGATCACCGTGGCGGTGACGGAGAACAGCAGGATGAACGCGGTGTTCCCGAACGCGGAGAGCATCCGGCCGTCCTGGAACGCCGTCACGTAGTTGTCGAAGTTCAGCAGGTCGTCCGGGAGTTGGAGCGCCCCGCTGTCGTTCGCCATCTCCTTCTCGGACTTGAGGGAGGTGAGCTGGACTACGAGGAGCGGGAGCAGGACGACCACGCTCGCGACGACCAGTGACAGGTAGGTGAGGGTCCGGGCGATCCCGCTGCGGGACATGCGGCTCATACGAGATCCACCTTGTCGTCCGGGACGAGGCGTCGCTGCACCCACGTCACCGCCAGGATGATCAGCAGGAGCACGACCGCGGCCGCCGAGGCGAGCCCCGTCTTGTTGAACTGGAAGGCCAGCTTCACCGTCTGGATCACGAAGGTCTCGGTGCCTGTCGCGCCGCCGGTCATGATGAACGGCACCTCGAAGGCCGACAGCGAGCCGGAGATGGAGAGGATGACGGTCAGGCTGAGTACGGGCCTGATGCCGGGCGCGATGATGTACCGGAACTGGTGCCAGCGGTTCGCCCCGTCCAGCTCGGCGGCCTCGTACAGCTCCCCCGGGATGGACTGGATGGCGCCGAGGAACAGGACGAAGTTCAGGCCCATGTAGCGCCAGACGGAGACGCCGGCCAGCGAGACGTTCGCGGAGACCGGGGTACCCAGCCAGGCGCGGTCGGAGTGGACGCCGAAGAGGCTCAGCACCGAGTCGAGCGTGCCGCCGTCCTGGAAGAAGTAGAGGAAGACGAAGCCGATCGCGACCCCGTTGATCAGGTACGGGAAGAAGAGGATGCCCTTGAAGAAGTTCCGGAAGCGGACGTTGAAGCTCAGGACCGTCGCGAAGTAGAGCGCGGCGACTATCTGGATCACCGATGCGGCCAGGTAGTAGCCGCTGACGAAGAAGACCTCGAACAGCTCGGGGCGGGTGAAGAGTTCGACGTAGTTCTCGGCGCCCGTGTAGCTCAGCTCGGGGCTGACGCCGTCCCAGTCGGTGAAGCTGTACGCGACCATGTTGGCGACCGGCGCGTAGGTGAACGTGATCAGCAGGACCAGCGGGGCGGCGAGGAAGAGCCACGGGGTCAGGCCCCTCCTCAGGCGCAGACGGCGTGGGGCGCGGGCCGGGCGGGCGGCGGGCGCGGCCTCCTTCGGCCGCGCCGCCTTCTCGGTGGTGTCCGTCATCAGGACCCCGAGGACTTCCGCGCCTCTTCCCAGCGCTTGCCCAGGTCGCCCAGGAAGTCGTCGAGGCTGCCCTTCCTGGCGCCGCGGGCCAGGTCGACGAGGTCCTGGCGGTAGTCGGGCTTGTAGATGCCGACCTCGGACTGGTTGTCGATCTCCTTGACCGCAGCGCCCTTGGCGTCGTCGAGCTCGATGAGCTTCACGCCCGCGTCCTCGTACGGCTGCAGCACCTCGGGCAGCGGGGCGCCCTTGACGGGCGAGAGGGTCAGGTTGTCGGCCGCGTAGCCGGACTTGTCGGTGAACCAGTCGATCCAGGCACGGGCCGCCTCCTTGTGGTCCGAGTTGACGTTGACGGCCTGGTTGTAGTCCGGCGACATGGTCGCGCAGAACTTCCCGTCCTGCTGGGCGGGGAAGGGCATGAAGCCGATGTCGTCCGGGTTCGCGTCCGCCTGCTTCGCCGCCGCCCGGAACTGGGTGACCGCCCAGGAGCCGAGCCACATCGTGGCGATGTCTCCGTTGGCCAACTTGGGCTTGGAGGCTTCCCAGTTGGTGGTCGTCGGGTGCTTCTCGATCAGCCCGCCGCGCACGATGTCGTACAGCATGGTGTCGCCGATACGCAGGTCCTCGCCCTCGGCCCATGGGTCGCCCTCGGCTAGCCTGCTCGTCGCCTTCGGGTCACAACTGACAGCGCCGTCGACGTACGTCCAGTTCGTCAGCGGCCACATGTCCTTGAAGTTCGTGTAGTACGGGATCGCGTCGGTCTTGGACTTGATGGCCTTCAGACCGTCGATGAACTGGGCCGGTGAGGTGGGCCAGTCGGTGATCCCGGCCTCCTTCCAGACCCGCTTGTTGTAGAGGAAGCCGGGGAGCGCTCCCATCGGGCTCTGCCCGTAGACCTTGCCGTCGACCGTGGTGAAGTCGGTGAACAGGTACTTCTTCGCGCGCTCGGTCTCGGTGCCGAGGGACGCGAAGAACCTGGGGTAGTCGCTCTTCTTGATCACGGCGGGGATCATCAGCACATCGCCGTAGTTCTCGGTGTTCATCCGGATCTTGACCTCGCCCTCGTAGTCCGTGAGGGCGTCGAACTCGACCTTGACCTTGGGATAGTCCTTGTTGAACTCGGCGGCGTACTTCTTCATCGTGCCGTCCTGCACCAGGTCGGTGCGGTGCGTGAGGACCGTGATCGTGCCGGTCACCTTGTCCGGGTCGACGGGGGCCTTGGCGTCCGCGCCCTTCGACGTGCCTCCGCTTCCGGTACAGCCCGCGGCCAGCAGTGCGGCGGCGAGGAGACTTCCGGCGAGTTTCGTGCGGCGGTTCATTTGCACCAGCTCCGTTCAGGGACGGATGAGCACGAGTGGGGATGGCTGGTTCCGCACTCTGGCAGTCGCCACTAAACCGGTAAAGTCCTTATTTCGGCCAACGATTCAAGAGTGTGTACCAGCCCTGGTCAGCAATGTCCTATACCGGTTTAGGAGTGCGCATGCTGGACGTCACACCGATCGACGAGGGATGGATCCTGCGGCACGACGGGGCCGCGCTCCCCGCCACGGTGCCGGGCTGTGTGCACACGGATCTGCTGGCGGCTGGGGTCATCCCGGACCCGTTCCTCGGGCGGAACGAGACCGACGTGGCGTGGGTGGGGCGGCGCGACTGGACGTACGAGACGACGCTCACCCCGATCCCGGGCGGGCACGAGCAGACGGACCTCGTCCTCGACGGTCTCGACACCGCGGCGGAGATCCGGCTCGACGGTCGACTCCTGGGCTCCGTACGGAACATGCACCGCTCGCACCGCTTCGACATCACGGGGCTCGGCGGCCGGCTCTCGGTGAACTTCCGCTCGGCCTACGGTGAGGCGGAGGCGGTGCGCGGGCGGCTCGGCGAGCGGCCGAACGCCTATCCCGAGCCCTTCCAGTACATCCGCAAGATGGCCTGCTCCTTCGGCTGGGACTGGGGGCCGACACTGGTGACGGCCGGCATCTGGAAGCGGGTGCGCCTGGAGCACTGGTCGACGGCACGGATCGCCCGGGTGCGTCCGGTCGTGACGGTCGAACAGGGCGTGGGGCGCGTCGAGTTGTACGTCGACGTCGAACGGACCAGGGTCGAGGCGGGGCTCACCCTGGGCGCGAGGATCGGCGGCATCCGGGCGGAGGCGACGGTCGACGGCACCAGCGGGGTCGTCCGCCTCGAAGTGCCGGAGGTCGATCTGTGGTGGCCACGCGGGTACGGCGAACAGCCGCTGTACGACGTCGAGTTGTGGCTCGGCCACGAGGGGCTGCTGGACATCTGGCGGCGCCGGATCGGCTTCAGGACCGTCGAGCTGGACCGCGGGTCCGACGAGCACGGGTCGGGCTTCACCCTCGTCGTGAACGGCGAGCGGCTCTTCGCCCGGGGCGTCAACTGGATCCCGGACGACGTCCTCCCGTCCCGGATCACCCGCGAGCTGTACCGCACCCGGCTGACCCAGGCGGCCGACGCGGGCGTGGATCTCGTACGCGTCTGGGGGGGCGGCATCTACGAGAGCGAGGACTTCTACGACGCCTGCGACGAGTTGGGCCTGCTGGTCTGGCAGGACTTCCCCTTCGCCTGCGCCGCCTACCCCGAGGAACAGCCGCTGCGGGGCGAGGTGGAGGCCGAGGCGCGCGAGAACGTCGTACGGCTGATGCCGCACCCCTCGCTCGTGCTGTGGAACGGCAACAACGAGAACCTGTGGGGCTTCAAGGACTGGGGCTGGGAGCAGCGGCTGGCCGGGGACTCGTGGGGCGAGGGCTACTACCTCGGTCTACTGCCGCGTGTCGTCGCCGAGTTGGACCCGACACGGCCGTACACGCCGGGCAGCCCCTGGTCCGGTTCCTGGGACCGCCACCCGAACGATCCGGCGCACGGCACGCACCACTCCTGGGAGGTGTGGAACCGGGAGGACTACGCGGACTACCGGCTCCATGTCCCTCGATTCGTGGCCGAGTTCGGCTGGCAGGCACCGCCCGCGTACGCCACGCTGCGGCGCGCCCTGCCCGACGAGCAACTCGCGCCCGACTCCCCCGGCATGCTGCACCACCAGAAGGCCGACGACGGCAACGGCAAGCTGATGCGCGGGCTCGCCCGGCACTTCCCCGTGCCCGAACAGGGCTTCTTCGAGGGCGACTTCGACCGGTGGCACTACCTCACCCAGGTCAACCAGGCACGGGCCGTAGCCGCCGGGATCGAGCACTGGCGCTCCCACTGGCCGGTGTGCGCGGGCACGATCGTCTGGCAGCTCAACGACTGCTGGCCGGTGACCTCCTGGGCGGCGATCGACGGCGACGGCCGCGAGAAGCCGCTCTACCACGAGCTGAAGAGGCTGTACGCGGACCGGCTGCTCACGCTTCAACCGCGGGGTGAGGGGCTGGTGTTGGCGGTGATCAACCAGGCCGCTGATCCCTGGAAGGGCCGCCTGACGTTGCGCCGGATGTCGGTGGAGGGGGATGTCGTGGCCGAGGCAAGTGTGGGGTTCGACGCCGGGGCGCGGGCCGTCGCCGATGTGCGTGTGCCGAGGGAGCTGGAGCCTGTCGGGCCCAAGGAGTTCCTGGTGGCGGACGGGGACGCGGGCTCGGACGGGGGCGGGGACGTTCTGCGGGCGCTGCACTTTCCGGTGCCGGACCGTGAAGTCCCGTACCCCCGGCCGCGGTTCGACATCTCGGTCTCTCCGGGCGGCGATCAGGTGACCGTCACGGCCCATACGCTCGTACGGGATCTGCTGCTGCAGGCCGACCGGCTGGCGCCCTCGGCGTCGGCCGACCGGGGGCTCGTGACGCTGCTTCCCGGAGAACAGGTGACCTTCGGCGTGCGCGGCTGGGAGACTCTGGACGATCTGGACGCGGAGACCGCACGATCCGCCCTGTACTGCGTGGAGCCCGCCCGATGACGACACCACCCCGCGTCACGATCAAGGACGTCGCGGCCCGCGCCGGGGTGTCCAAGGGGGCCGTGTCGCTCGCCTTCAACCACAAGCCGGGGCTCGCCGACGCGACCCGGGACCGGATCTTCGAGGCGGCGCGCGAGTTGGGCTGGGCGCCCAACCTCGCCGCCCGGTCGCTCTCCAATCGGCGCGTGGATGTGATCGGCCTCGCCATCTGCCGGCCGGCGAAGCTGCTCGGGCTCGAACCGTTCTACATGGAGTTCATCTCGGGTGTGGAGAGCGTGCTGACCGAGCACTCGTGCTCCCTGCTGCTGCGGCTCGTGCGCACGGTGGAGGAGGAGGTCGGGCTCCAGGACTCCTGGTGGCGGGGCAAGCAGATCAGCGGGTCGATCCTGGTCGACTTCCGGGCCGACGATCCGCGCGTGCCCGCCGTCGAGCGGCTCGGCATGCCCGTCGTGGCCGTCGGACACCCCTCGCTCACCGGCGGCCTCACCTCCGTGTGGACCGACGACGCGACCGCCGTCACCGAGGCCGTGCGGTATCTCGCGGCGCTCGGGCATCGGCGGGTCGCCCGGGTCGGCGGTGCGGCCGCGCTCGGCCACACGGCGATCCGTACCGCCGCGTTCGACGAGGCGGCGCGGGTCCTTGAGCTGGCCGGGGCCCAGCAGGTGGCCACGGATTTCTCGGGGGACGCGGGGGCGAGGGCGACGCGGTGGCTGCTGACCGCCGCAGCGGGTGATCGGCCTACGGCGATCGTGTACGACAACGACATCATGGCGGTGGCTGGTCTTTCGGTGGCCGCGGAGATGGGGCTGTCGGTGCCGGGCGATGTGTCGCTGCTCGCCTGGGACGACTCCCAGCTGTGCCGGCTGACGCATCCGACGCTGTCCGCGATGAGCCATGACGTGCATGGGTTCGGGGCCGACGTTGCTCGAACGTTGTTCGGCGTCGTCACGGGGGAAGGGGGTGGGGGGTCGCATCCGGTGCCTACGCCCGTGCTGACCCCCCGGGGGTCCACGGCGCCGCCGCGGTAGGGGCTAGTACGGGGGTGCGGGTGCGTCGTGGCTTGTCGCGCAGTTCCCCGCGCCCCTGAAAGCGGGGCTGCGCCCCTGCTTCTGTCTATTGAGGGGCGCGGGGAACTGCGCGATCAGCCACGACGCACCCGCAGATGTCACTCAGCCGGCCTCTGAAGGCACGGAAAGACATGTGACCTTCGCCGCTCCCCCTTGTGGGACTGTGCAGGGTGGTTACCCGCAAGTAGCATGGGAGGTGAGCGCGCGCTCAGGGCGTGTGTGTCGCGCAGTAGTGCAATCCCGCATCTGGAGGAGAGCCATCGTGCCTCGTACCGTCAGGGACGTCGTCTTCGTCGACGGCGTCCGCACCCCGTTCGGCAAGGCGGGCCCGAAGGGCATCTACCACGAGACCCGTGCCGACGACCTCGTCGTGAAGGCGATCCGGGAGCTGCTGCGCCGCAACCCCGGTCTCGACCCGAAGAAGATCGACGAGGTCGCCATCGCCGCGACCACGCAGATCGGCGACCAGGGCCTGACGCTGGGCCGCACGGCCGGAATCCTGGCCGGGCTGCCGCAGTCCGTGCCGGGTTACTCGATCGACCGCATGTGTGCCGGTGCGCTGACCGCGGTCACCTCGACCGCCGGCTCCATCGCGTTCGGCGCGTACGACGCCGTCATCGCCGGTGGTGTCGAGCACATGGGCCGCCACCCCATGGGCGAGGGCGTGGACCCGAACCCGCGGTTCGTCAGCGAGAAGCTGGTCGACGAGTCCGCCCTGTTCATGGGCATGACCGCCGAGAACCTGCACGACCGCTACCCGCACATCACCAAGCAGCGCACCGACGAGTACGCCGTGCGCTCGCAGGAGAAGGCGGCCAAGGCCTACGCGAACGGCAAGATCCAGGCCGACCTGGTCCCGATCTCCGTACGCCGTACGAACGCCGAGGCGGGCGAGACGGGCTGGGGCCTGGTCACCGCCGACGAGCCGATGCGTCCGGGCACGACGCTGGAGAACCTCGCCGGGCTGAAGACGCCGTTCCGTGTGCACGGGCGGGTCACCGCGGGTAACGCGGCCGGCCTGAACGACGGCGCCACCGCGTCGATCATCGCGTCCGAGGACTTCGCCCGCGAGAACAACCTGCCGGTCAAGATGCGCCTGGTCTCGTACGCCTTCGTGGGCGTCGAGCCCGAGGTGATGGGCTACGGCCCGATCCCGGCCACGGAGAAGGCGCTGGCGAAGGCCGGTCTCTCCATCGAGGACATCAACCTCTTCGAGATCAACGAGGCCTTCGCCATCCAGGTCCTCGCGTTCCTCGACCACTACGGCATCGCCGACGACGACGCGCGCGTCAACCAGTACGGCGGCGCCATCGCGTACGGCCACCCGCTGGCCTCCTCCGGCGTCCGGCTGATGACGCAGCTGGCCCGCCAGTTCGAGGAGCAGCCGGAGGTCCGTTACGGCCTCACCACCATGTGCGTCGGCTTCGGCATGGGCGCCACGGTGATCTGGGAGAACCCGCACCACAAGGACGCCGGAGGCGACAAGTGAGCACCACTGAACTCCTGAAGGGCGCGGCCGAGCTGTTCCCCGACGAGGTCGTGACGTCGGCGCACGTACGCCACCTCGACCTGCCGTTCGGCGCCGGGCGCTTCGCGCTCATCACGCTGGACAACGGCCTCGACCACACCAAGCCGACCACCTTCGGCCCGGCCTCGCTGGCGAACCTCGACGCCGCGATCGACCAGGTCGAGAAGGAGGCCGCGGCCGGCGAGATCATCGGCGCCGGTGTCACCGGCAAGCCGTTCATCTTCGCGGTCGGCGCGGACCTCAAGGGCGTCGAGCTCCTGAAGGACCACAAGGACGCGCTGGCCATCGGCAAGGGCGGCCACGAGGTCTTCAAGCGACTCGCGGCCCTCTCGGTCCCGACCTTCGCGTACTACAACGGCGCGGCCATGGGCGGCGGCGTCGAGGTCGGTCTGCACTGCACCTACCGGACCGTCTCGAAGGCCCTGCCGGCCTTCTCGCTGCCCGAGGTGTTCCTGGGCCTGGTCCCGGGCTGGGGCGGCTGCACGCTGCTCCCGAACCTCATCGGCGCCGAGCGTGCCGTGAGCGTGATCATCGAGAACTCGCTCAACCAGAACAAGCAGCTCAAGGGCCAGCAGGTCTTCGACCTCGGGATCGCCGACGCCCTCTTCGAGGGTGCGGACTTCCTGGAACAGTCGCTGATCTGGACCGCCCAGGTCCTGAAGGGTGACGTCAAGGTCGAGCGTCCGGCCGTCGACCGCGGCGAGGCCTGGGACCAGGCCGTCGCCAAGGGCCGCTTCGTCGCGGACAGCAAGGTGCACGGGGCGGCCCCGGCCGCGTACCGCGCGCTGGACATCATCGCCGCGGCGAAGAACGGTGACCTGCAGCAGGGTTACGACGCCGAGGACGTGGCCCTCGCCGACCTGATCATGGGTGGCGAACTGCGCGCCGGCATCTACGCGTTCAACCTCGTACAGAAGCGCGGCAAGCGCCCCGCGGGTGCCCCGGACAAGAACCTGGCCCGCCCGGTCACCAAGGTCGGTGTCGTGGGCGCCGGTCTGATGGCCTCGCAGCTCGCCCTGCTCTTCCTGCGCCGCCTGGAGGTGCCGGTCGTGCTGACCGACATCGACCAGGAGCGCGTCGACAAGGGTGTGGGCTACGTCCACGCCGAGATCGACAAGCTGCTGCTGAAGTCCCGTATCAACCAGGACAAGGCCAACCGCCTGAAGGCCCTGGTCACCGGTGTGCTGGACAAGGCCGAGGGCTTCTCCGACGCCGACTTCATCATCGAGGCCGTCTTCGAGGAGATCGGCGTCAAGCAGCAGGTGTTCGCGGAGGTCGAGGCGGTCGCCCCGGCGCACGCGATCCTCGCCACCAACACCTCGTCCCTCTCCGTGACGGAGATGGCGTCGAAGCTGAAGAACCCCGAGCGGGTCGTGGGCTTCCACTTCTTCAACCCGGTCGCGATCCTGCCGCTCCTGGAGATTGTGCGGGGCGAGGCGACGGACGACGCCTCGCTGGCCACGGCCTTCGCCGTCGCCAAGAAGCTGAAGAAGACCGCGGTTCTGGTGAAGGACGCCCCGGCGTTCGTCGTGAACCGCATCCTCACGCGCTTCATGGGCGAGATCCAGAACGTCATCGACGAGGGCACGTCCGTCGAGGTCGCGGAGAAGGCGGTGGAGCCGCTGGGTCTGCCGATGTCTCCGCTGGTGCTCCTCGAACTGGTCGGTCCGGCGATCGGTCTGCACGTCTCCGAGACGCTGAACCGGGCCTTCCCGGAGCGCTTCACGGTCTCCTCGAACCTCGCGGCCGTCGTCAAGGCGGGCAAGCGTGGCTTCTACGTGTACGACTCCGGGAAGCCGGAGCTGGACCCGGAGGTCGCCGCGCTGCTGAAGCAGGGCGATGTCGTGCTGACCGAGGAGCAGGTGCGCGAGCGCGTCCTCGACGCCGTTGCCCAGGAGATCGGGCTCATGCTCGACGAGGGTGTCGTGGCCGAGGCCCAGGATGTCGACCTGTGCCTGATCACCGGCGCCGGCTGGCCCTTCCACCTGGGTGGGATCACGCCCTACCTGGACCGTGAGGGTGTCTCCGAGCGGGTCAACGGGAAGCCGTTCCTGGCGCGGGGTGTGGCGAGCGTCCCCGCGTAACCGCCGCGCTGTGCTTTTGAGTGCCCCGCCCGCCTCCCCGGCGTGCGGGGCACTTGACGTTCTTCGCCCCCGCCGCCCCTACCCTCCCCCACTCTCGGCTTCGCTCGAGCGGGGGGACCCCCACCGTCCCTGCCTCAGGGGCTCCGCCCCCGAACCCCCGCCAAAAGATTGCGCAGTTCCCCGCGCCCCTTTCAGGGGCGCGGGGAACTGCGCGACCAGCCACAACGAGCCCGCACCCGCACCCGGCTAAATGGTGTGCCAGGCCTCCAGCGCCAGGCCCGGTTCCTCCTTGCGGCGGGTCAGGAGGAGTTGGCCTGTGGACGGCTGGAGGGTGGCGGCCGTGACGCGGTCCTCGTGGTCGTGGGCCAGCGACAGCTGGACGTCCGAGGGGAGCTGGGGGCCCGACTCGGTCCACCACGCACCCGCCGACTCCTGCTCGGTCGGATAGGCGGCGAAGGCGACCCGGCCACTCAAGGAACGCTGGGCGAGCAACGTGCAGTCGACACCGTCGAGCGTGCACCGGATCGCGGACACCGGCCCGGGCCCGGCACAGGTGAGGAGCGCCACGGGCTCACTGCCGGCCCGCCACGCGCACAGCGTGTCCGTCTCGTCCGTGAAGAAGAGCGTCACGTGCTCTTCGGAGGTGGTGAGGGCCCGCAACGTGCCGGGCCGCGCCGCCACCTTGAGCGGCTCCTCGTCGAGCGCTGGGATGTGGCCCGGGCCGAGCTGGGTCCAGCGCAGGATGCCCGCAGGCGAGGCCGCGTACAGCTCGACGACCCCGGACTCCCGGGTCACGGCGGCCAGTTCGCCCTCGACCTCACGGCCCTTGAGGTCGCGCCACGGACCCCACCCGCCGCGTTCCTTCTGGCCGCGCATGCTGACGCCGCCGCCCCTGTTGGGTACGAAGACATGGGCGCGGCCCTGCGCGTCGACCGTGACGGCCGGTACGCCGGTCGCCTCGCCCTTCTTGTTGGGATGCCCGAGGGGGTTCCAGTCGAGGGCCGCGAGATGCGGCCGGAAGTGCGTGGCGTGGACGAGCCCCGACTCCCGCCCGCCGGTGGGACGCCAGGACACCAGATGGGCGTAACCGTCGCTTCCCTGCCCCACGGCGAGCGCGGGATGGACACGCTGGTCGCCGCCGACCGTACGGGGCGCCGACCAGGGGCCGCCCGGGTGCTGCTCGGCCCAGCACCACACCGCTTCCTCGCGCGGAGCGTAGGCGCCGAGTCTGCCGTCCCGGCCGCGTATGAGCCAGTCGCCGTTCACTGTGCGGACCATTGACACTCCCCCACTCTAATCGGGTCGTGTGATCCCCCTCCGTGCGACCCTGGCCACATGGACGCCCCGCTGCTCGTGATCGTCGACGCCGCCAATGTGGTCGGGTCCGTACCCGACGGCTGGTGGCGCGACCGCCGGGGCGCCGCGGAGCGCCTGCGGGACCTGCTCGTCCCGTACGCCACCGACGGGCTGCCGGGGCACCCGGGCCCCCTGGAGCTGGTCCTCGTGGTCGAGGGAGGCGCTCGCGGCATCGCCTCCGTTCCGGGCGTACGGGTCGACGAGGCGCCCGGCAGCGGCGACGACCGCATCGTGGAAGTGACCGCCGAAGCCGCGGACCGTCCGCGCCTGGTGGTCACGGCCGACCGTGAACTGCGCCGCCGGGTGAGCGAGTTGGGCGCGGAGGTCACGGGCCCTCGCACGGTCCGCCCCTAGGGCCTGTGCGGAGTTGTGATCTCGTGGGCCCCCGACCTGGGAAAGTCGGGGGCCTTGGAGTAAAACGGTGGGGTGTCTCGACCTCAACTTTCGGATGCCGATTGGGAGTTCATCTCCCCGTTTCTGCCGGTCGGTGAGTACGGGCCGTACCCGGAGAACCTGCGGGCGCACTTCGAGGGCGTCGTGTGGCGGTTCAGGAACGGTGCGAAATGGCGGGAGTTGCCCGAACGGTTCGGGCACTGGTCCACCGTTTACGGCCGGTTTCGGCAGTGGCGGGATGCCGGGGTGTTCGCCGCGGTGTTCCAGGGTGCCATCGCCGAGGCGGCGAAGCGGGGCCTGGTGGACTTGTCGCTGGTCAGCGTGGACTCGACCACGGTCCGGGCCCATCATGATGCTGCCGGGATGATCGTGGAGCCCGGGATCCTGGACGCGTTGGAGAAGGCCGCCGCGGAAAAAGGGGCGCCGGCCAAGACGGGCAACCGGACCCGGAGCGTGAAGAACGACGGCGCGTGAGGCGTCGCCGCAGGGCCCGGCTCGCCGTCGCCGACCTGGGACGTTCCCGCGGCGGACTGACCACCAAAGCGCATCTGTCCTGTGTGCCGCAGTGTCTGCCCCTCTCGCTCAAGATCACTGCGGGGCAAGCCGGAGACAGTCCGCAGTTCATCCCCGTCCTGAACAGGATCCGCGTCCCCGGCCCGGTCGGCCGGCCCCGCACCCGGCCCGACGCAGTCGCGGGCGATAAGGCGTACTCGTCCCGCCAGAACCGTTCTCACCTGCGCAAACGCGGGATCAAAGCGGTCATCCCCGAGAAGAAGGATCAGGCCGCCCACCGCAAGAACCGTGGCTCACGCGGCGGACGGCCCGTCACCTGGGACAAGCAGCTGTACAAGCTCCGCAACAGCGTCGAACGCACCATCAACAAGATCAAGGACTGGCGCGGTCTCGCTGTCCGCTACGACAAAAAGCCTGAAAGCTACCAGGCCGGACTCGAATTATGCGCCGGCCTCCTCTGGATCCGACACCTCGGATCACAGCCTTGATCACAACTCCGCACAGGCCCTAGCACTGCAGCCCTCACCCGACATCCCGCATCCCGCGGACCCGTACACCGCGCCCGCCCGCTCTCACCCGCCGCGTCCGCACCCCGCCCCGGCCCCTGGGAGCCACCTCACACGCGCGTACGGCACCGCCCCGCCAACCACCCCCTGCCCACTTGCTCGTACCGGGCCGTCAGGAGCCGTCGCGGCGACGGCGGTCGGCGCGCCGGGCACGTGGGCCGGCCCCGCAGTCTCCGCCGAGGCGGGACGTACGGGGCCGGTTGATCGCAGGGGTCGGTGGACCGCGAGGATCGGCTACTGCGTGTCTCCGCGCTGCGGCTTGATGACCTCGCCGACCGTGGCCTCCTCGCCGCGTCCGAGGCGGCTGTGGGAGCGGCCGTACAGGAAGTACACGAGGAAACCGATCGCCATCCAGATGCCGAACCGCAGCCAGGTCTCGGCGGGCAGGTTGAGCATCAGCCACAGCGAGGCGAGGACGGAGACGATCGGCAGGAACGGCACCAGCGGGGTGCGGAAGGAGCGGTGCAGTTCGGGGCGGGTGCGGCGGAGGATGATCACGCCGATCGCGACGACGACGAACGCGAACAGCGTGCCGATGTTGACCAGTTCGGCAAGCTCGCTGAGGCTGGTGAAGCCCGCGAGGATCGCGATGATCACGCCGAGCAGGATGGTCGGCCGGTGCGGGGTCTTGAAGCGCGGGTGGACGTGCGAGAAGAAGCGCGGCAGCAGTCCGTCGCGGCTCATCGCGAAGAAGACCCGGGTCTGGCCGAGGAGCAGGATCATGCAGACCGTCGTGAGGCCGACGGCGGCGCCGAAGCTGATGAAGCCCGCGAACCAGGGGTGCCCGGTGGCCTTGAACGCGTCGGCGAGCGGGGCGTCCACGGAGAGCTCGGTGTAGTGCTGCATACCGGTCACGACGATCGCCACCGCGACGTACAGCGTGGTGCAGATGATCAGTGAGCCGAGGATGCCGCGCGGCATGTCCCGCTGTGGGTTGCGGGTCTCCTCGGCGGCCGTGGCCACGACGTCGAAGCCGATGAAGGCGAAGAAGACGACGGAGGCGGCCGTGAAGATGCCCATCACGCCGAAGTTGGAGGGGGCCCAGCCGAACATCAGCTGGATGAGCGGGGACTGGAGATCGCCGCCCGCCGGCACCTCCTGCGCCTTCGGGATGAACGGGTCGTAGTTGTCGCCCACGATGAAGAAGGCACCGGCGATGATGACGACGAGGACGACGGTGACCTTGATGGCGACGACGACCGCGGTGATCCGGGCGGAGAGCTTCATGCCGATCACGAGGATGCCGGTGAGGACCAGCACGAGGGCGGCGGCGAGGATGTCGAAGCCGAAGCCGTCGGCCCCCTCTCTGCCGCTGAGGGAAGCCGGCAGGTGCCAGCCCGCGTTGTCCAGCAGCGAGGCGATGTAGCCCGACCAGCCGACGGCGACCACCGCCGTGCCGAGCGCGAACTCCAGCACGAGGTCCCAGCCGATGATCCAGGCGGGCAGTTCCCCGAGCGAGGCGTACGAGAACGTGTATGCCGAGCCGGCCACCGGGACGGTGGAGGCGAACTCGGCGTAGCAGAGCGCGGCGAGCGCGCAGACGACCCCGGCGACGACGAAGGCCAGGGCTACGGCGGGACCGGCGTTGTTCTTGGCGACCGTGCCGGTCAGGACGAAGATGCCGGTGCCGATGATGACACCGACGCCGAAGACGGTCAGATCCAGCGCGGACAAGGATTTCTTGAGCGCGTGCTCTGGCTCCTCGGTATCGAGGATGGACTGTTCGACCTTCTTCGTCCTGAAGAGGGTGCTGCTCACGGCGTACCTCCCACGCTTGTCGTCCTCGACATGATCGAGAGGGGGCGTGGTCCGTATGCCCCGGCGCGGCAGGTTTCACGCTAATGGGCCGGTTTCACCACCGTAAAGGGTGTGGAAACCGGCCCACTCGGCCGTGTCGGTCGCGGGCGGCCGGGCGTGTCAGTCGCGGGCGGACTCCACCGTGGCGTGGGGCTGCTCGGTGGGGGTCCCCCCGCTCGAGCGGAGCCGAGAGTGGGGGAGGCCGTCGAGCTTGGAGACGAGGCCGGTGACCTGCCGGGCGATGTCCGGTGCGGTCAGTCCGATCTCGGCCAGCACCTCCTTGCGGGAGGCGTGGTCGAGGAAGCGCGGCGGAATGCCGAAGTCGCGCAGCGGTACGTCCACGCCCGCGTCGCGCAGGGCCTGGGCGACGGCCGAACCGACGCCGCCGACACGGGAGTTGTCCTCGACGGTGACGACCACGCGGTGCTGCTCGGCGAGCGGGGCCATGGCCTCGTCGACGGGCTTGACCCAGCGCGGGTCGACGACGGTCGTGGAGATGCCCTGCTTGTCGAGGAGCCCGGCGATCTCCAAGCACATCGGAGCGAGGGCGCCGACGGAGACGAGCAGCACGTCCGGGGCGTCGGTGCCCGGCGCGCGCAGGACGTCCATGCCGCCGATCCGGCCCACGGCGGGTACGGCGGGACCGACCGCGCCCTTGGAGAAGCGGACCACGGTCGGCGCGTCGGTGACCTCGACGGCCTCGCGGAGCTGGGCGCGGACCTGGTCGGCGTCGCGCGGGGCGGCCAGCCGCAGCCCGGGGACGACCTGGAGGATCGACATGTCCCACATGCCGTTGTGGGACGCGCCGTCGGTGCCGGTGATGCCGGCCCGGTCGAGGACGAAGGTGACTCCGCACTTGTGCAGCGCCACGTCCATCAGGACCTGGTCGAAGGCGCGGTTGAGGAAGGTCGCGTACACGGCGAAGACGGGGTGCAGGCCACCGGTGGCGAGGCCGGCCGCCGAGACGGCCGCGTGCTGCTCGGCGATACCGACGTCGTAGACCCGGTCCGGGAATGCCTTGGCGAACTTGTCGAGGCCGACCGGCTGGAGCATGGCGGCCGTGATGGCGACGACGTCCTCGCGCTCCTTGCCGAGCTTGACCATCTCCTCGCCGAAGACGGACGTCCAGTCGGCGCCGGAGGAGGCGATCGGCAGGCCCGTGTCGGGGTGGATCTTGCCGACGGCGTGGAAGCGGTCCGCCTCGTCCTGGAGGGCGGGCTGGTAGCCGCGGCCCTTCTCGGTGAGGCAGTGCACGATGACCGGGCCGCCGAAGCGCTTGGCGCGGACGAGCGCGGACTCCAGTGCCTCGATGTCGTGGCCGTCGATGGGGCCGACGTACTTCAGGCCCAGGTCCTCGAACATGCCCTGCGGGGCGATGAAGTCCTTGAGGCCCTTCTTGGCGCCGTGCAGGGTCTCGTAGAGCGGCTTCCCGACGACGGGGGTGCGCTCCAGGATGTCCTTGCCCCGGGCCAGGAAACGCTCGTAGCCGTCGGTGGTGCGCAGAGTCGCCAGGTGGTTGGCGAGGCCGCCGATGGTGGGGGCGTACGACCGCTCGTTGTCGTTGACGACGATGACGAGGGGGCGGTCCTTGGCGTCGGCGATGTTGTTGAGCGCCTCCCAGGCCATGCCGCCGGTGAGGGCTCCGTCGCCGATGACGGCGACGACGTGGTCCTCTTTTCGGAGGACCTCGTTGGCTTTCGCGAGGCCGTCGGCCCAGCCGAGGACCGTGGAGGCGTGCGAGTTCTCGATGACGTCGTGCTCGGACTCCGCCTGCGAGGGGTAGCCGGACAGGCCGCCCTTCATCTTCAGCTTCGAGAAGTCCTGGCGGCCCGTGAGCAGCTTGTGCACATAGGACTGGTGTCCCGTGTCCCAGAGGATTCTGTCCCTCGGGGACTCGAAGACGCGGTGCAGCGCGATGGTGAGCTCCACGACACCGAGGTTCGGGCCGAGGTGGCCGCCGGTCTTGGAGACCTCTTCGACGAGGAAGGTCCGGATCTCGCCTGCCAGCTGGTCCAGCTGCTCCAGGCTGAGCCGGTCCAGATCGCGCGGTCCCCTGATGCGGGTCAGCAGCGGCACCCGTGCCTCCTTGCAGTAGAGCTGATCGAGCTTTCGCCGGGTCTGTCGAGTCTAATGTTCCGCCTTTCACGGCGGCGGCCGGGCTGTGCGTCGTACGTCACGCGTTCGGCCGTAAACATCTCGCCCACGGCCCCCGCCACCAAACGCACAAGCTCAAACGAAAGTGCCCGACACCGCCATTGGTGTCGGGCACTTGTGCCCCTTGAGGGGCGCGGGGAACTGCGCGACCAGCCACAGCCGGCCCGCAGCTCTCCACAACCGTCAGGCCATGAACCGCTACGCGCGACCGGCGGTCTTCTGGGTCTTGCGGGTGATGGAGTCGATGACAACCGTGGCCAGAAGCACACCACCAGTGATCATGTACTGAACCGGCGTGGCGATGCCCTCAAGGGCCAGACCGTACTGGATCGACGTGATCACCATGACACCGAGCAGCGCGTTCCACGTACGCCCGCGTCCGCCGAAGAGGCTGGTGCCACCGATGACCGCCGCCGCGATGACGTTCATCAGAAGGTCACCCGCACCGGCGCTCTGGTTGGCCGCCGCGATCTTCGAGGACCAGAACAGACCGCCCACCGCGGCGAAGAAGCCCGCGATGGCGAAGACCGAGACCCGTACCGCCGTGACGTTGATACCGGCACGACGGGACGCCTCGACGCTGCCGCCGAGCGCGAAGATCTTGCGGCCGTAGGTCGTGCGGCGCAGCACGAAGTCCGTGATCACCAGGACCAGGACGAACAGCAGCAGCGCCAGGGGCAGACCCTTGTACTGGTTGAACATGATCGCCGCGGCGAAGGCGACGACCGCGAGGATCGCGGTGCGCACCACGATGTCGATGAGCGGCCGGGCCGGGATGCCCGCCGCCTCGCGACGGCGGCTGTCCAGGAACGAGGTGACGAAGAAGAGCGCCACCGCGACCACCGCGAGCCCGTAGGCGGCCGCGACGTCCGAGAAGTAGTACGTGGTCAGCTTGCCGACCACGCCGTCGCCGTCGAGGTTGATCGTGCCGTTCTCGCCCAGGATCTGGAGCATGAAGCCGAGCCAGAACAGCAGGCCGGCCAGCGTGACCGCGAAGGCGGGTGCGCCGATCCTGGCGAAGAAGAAGCCGTGGATCGCGCCGATGGCCGCACCGCTCGCGAGGGCGATGAGGACCGACAGCCACTCGTTCACGCCGTTCGTGACGCTGAGCACGGCGGTGATGGCACCCGCCACACCGCTGACCGAGCCGACCGACAGGTCGATCTCGCCGAGCAGCAGCACGAAGATGATGCCGACGGACATCATGCCGGTGGCGACCATCGCGACGGCGATGTTGTTGAGGTTCTCGGCCGAGAGGAAGGCCGAGTTGAGGCTCTGGAAGATGACGCAGATGACGATCAGACCGACGACGACCGGGATCGAGCCCAGGTCACCGGCGCGCATCTTGCGCTTGAACTCGTCGAGGTAACCGGCGAAGCCCCGCTCGCGCACCAGCAGCCGGGGGTCGACGGCGACATCGGCGCCCGCGGCGGCCTCGGGGTTCTCGACGACGTGGTCCTCGGGAGTGGCGGAGGTCTTGTCGATGCTCACTTCTGAGCCTCCCCGTTGCTGCGCGCCGCACGACGGGTCACGGCGTTGTCCGTGGCACCGGTGATGGCGGAGATGATCTCTTCCTGCGAGGTGGTCTTGACCTCGAACACACCGTTGTTGCGGCCGAGCCGGAGCACGGCCACCTTGTCGGCGACGGCCTTGACGTCGGCCATGTTGTGGCTGATGAGCAGGACCGCGTGGCCGCGCTCGCGCAGCCGCTCGACCAGGTCGAGGACCTGGGCGGTCTGCTCGACACCGAGGGCCGCGGTGGGCTCGTCGAGGATGACCAGCTTGGGCGCGCCGAGCATGGAGCGGGCGATGGCCACCGTCTGGCGCTGACCGCCGGAGAGCGAGGCGATCGGGATGCGCACGCTGGGGATGCGGATCGACAGCGTCTGGAGCAGCTCGCGGGAGCGGCGCTCCATCTCGACCTCGTCCAGGACGCCGCGCTTCTGCAGCTCACGGCCCAGATAGAGGTTCCCGACGACGTCGATGTTGTCGCACAGCGCGAGGTCCTGGTAGACGGTCGCGATGCCCAGGTTCTGGGCGTCGTGCGGCTTGTTGATCTGGACGGTCCTGCCGTCCCATTCGATGACGCCCTCATCGATGGGGTGCACGCCGGCGATCGTCTTCACCAGCGTGGATTTTCCGGCGCCGTTGTCGCCGACCAGGGCGACCACCTCGCCGGCGTGGACCTCGAGCTCTACGTCGGTGAGCGCCTGGACGGCACCGAACCGCTTCGAGACCCCGCGCAACGCCAGGACAGGCGTAGCGGACACGTTAACCATCTCCTTCGCCGCCTGACCCGGCGGGAGGTTGTGCAGAAGAATTGGGGGAGGGAGGAAGGATTCCGTCCGGCGCCCCGCCCTAGCTTGCGGGGCTGGTGGTTGCGGGGCGCCGGAGGAGCTTCTGGTGTGCGAGTCCCGGAATCGATTCCCTGCGGGAATCAAGCCTCGTACGGGAATCCGATGGCGAATTCCCGTACGCGGTAAGGGACTTGCGTTTGCCTACTTGAGACCGATCTTGTCGCAGGCGGCCTTGAACTTCGCCGTGCAGATCTCGTCGACCGTGTAGATGCCGTCCTTGATGACGGTGTCGTTGATGTTGTCCTTGGTCAGCGACACGACGGGGACGAGCACCGACGGGACACCCTTGGTGGTCGGGCTGTCGACCGAGTCCTTGGCGATGGAGTCGAGCTTCTCGCCCTTGGCGAGGGCGACGGCCATCTCCGCGGCGACGTCCGCCTCCTGCGGGTAGGGCTTGTAGACGCTCATGTACTGCTCACCGGAGACGATGCGCTGCACACCCGCGAGCTCGGCGTCCTGGCCGGTGACCGGCGGCAGCGGGGTGACGCCCGCGGCCTTCAGGGCGGTGATGATGCCGCCCGCCATGCCGTCGTTGGCGGAGTAGACGCCGACGATGTTCTTCTTGCCGATCGCGGAGATCGCGCCTTCCATGTTGGCGTTGGCGTTCTCCGGCTTCCACTCCTTGGTGTCGTACGACTTCGCGATGGTGACCTTGCCCTCGAGCTCGGACAGCGCGCCCTTCTTGAAGAGGGCGGCGTTCGGGTCGGTGACCGCGCCGTTCATCATGACGATCTTCGCGGAGGGCTTCGCCTTGTCGCCCAGGGCCGTCAGAAGCGCCTTGCCCTGGACGCGGCCGACCTCTTCGTTGTCGAAGGAGGTGTAGGCGTCGATCGGGCCCTCGGCCAGACGGTCGTACGCGACGACGGGGATGCCGGCGTCCTTGGCCTTCTTCACACCGTTGGCGATGGCCTTGGAGTCCACCGCGTCCACGATCAGCACGTCCACCTTGTTGGTGATCATCGTGTCGACCTGCTGGGACTGCGTGGTGGCGTCCTGCTTGGCGTTGGCGTAGACGATCTCGCCCTTGTTGTTCGTGAGCTCCTTGACCTTCTTCTCGATCAGGGGCTTGTCGAACTTCTCGTACCGAGCGGTCTGGTTCTCCGGAAGGAGGAGGCCGACCTTGATGGCGTCACCCTTGGCCGCGGACTTCGTGCTGTCACTGTCGCCGGCCTCGTCGGCACTGCCACAGGCAGCCAGCGAGACAGCCATCGCACCTGCGGCAACAGCAAAGGCGGCGCGACGCATACGCGTATTCACTTCAGAAACCTCCCTGACGAGGCCGCGACGTTGCGGCCGAGGTGGCTGGAAGTCAACTCGGCCACAAGTGCGACGTCAAGAAGTAAATCCTTAACGAGATGGCAACGGTGCCATCCGTTCTCTAAGTGAAGGCAGGCGTGGCCGTGGTGAGCGATCCGTCCAAAAGGGTTGAATCGCCCATCTCGCTGAGTGCGAGAGCGAGCGCCCCGAGGACCTCCGCCCGGCCGCCAAGTGCCCCTGGCAGAACGGATAGTTGACGTGCCGCACTGGGGATCGCATAGCGGCCGACGGACTCCCTTATGGGCCCGAGCACGAGCTCTCCGGCCTCGGCGAGATCACCGCCGAGAACCACCCGGCTCGGGTTGAGCAAGTTGCAGAGATTGGCGACTCCACTGCCGATGTGTCGGCCGACGTCGGCGATCACCCGACGACAGCCAGGGTCTCCGTCCCTCGCCAGTCGTACGACACCTTCCATGGTCAGGTCCGTGCCGTGGCTGGACTGCAGGAGCGGCAGCACATAGCGCGCCGCCGCAAAGGTCTCCAGGCAGCCCCGGTTGCCGCAGCGACAGACCGGGCCGGACTCGTCAAGAGTAATATGCCCGATTTCTCCCGCTGTGCCACCCGGGCCGCGATAGATCTTGCCGCTGATGACCAGTCCGGCGCCCACACCGCTCGCGACCTTGATGTACGCCAGGTCCCGTACGCCCCTGCCGCTCCCCCAGACGAGTTCGCCGAGGGCTCCCAGGTTGGCGTCGTTGTCGACGTGCACGGGCACGCCGAGCCGTCCGCCCAGCTCCTCGGCGGGTTTGGTGCCGGTCCAGCCCGGCAGGATCGCGGTGGAGCCGAGCGTGCCGGACTCCACGTCGATCGGCCCCGGCACACCGAGCCCGACGCCAGCGATCTTCGTACGGTCCACGCCCGTGGCCGCAATCAGGCGGTTGACCAGCTGTTCCGCCCGGTCGAAGCCCTGCGCGGCGGAGGCGTCCACATCGAGCGGCTCGGACTCCTCGGCGAGGACCTGATGGGCGAGGTTGCCGACCGCGACGCGCAGATGCGTGTGCCCGAAGTCGACGCCGATCACGATGCCGGCATCACCGCTGAGACTGACGCTGCGCGCCCTGCGGCCGCCCGCCGAGGTGGGGGTGACCTCGACCGTTCCGCCGTCCTTCAGCTCCCGAACGATATTGGAGACCGTGGCCGCGGACAGGCCCGTCGTCCTCGCGATCTCGGCCTGCGTGAGCGACCCGGCCAGGCGCACCGCACGTACGACCCGTTCGAGATTGGCTCGGTGCAGCGACGACTGCGACCCCGGAGTCTCCACGACGACCTCCTGCGTACGGGGTCGCCTCAGTGAGACCCCGTCTATGTCCAACTAGTGAACTCTAAGCTGAGCCGTTGGGGTTGCCTCCCGTCAAGAGGTTGAGCAAAGAGAGGGGCGCGCCGGCACCCGCACACACAAGGGTGGCCCCGGCTCCAATCCGGGACCACCCTCGCAAACCGAACCGACGGCCGAACCGTTACTTGAGCGCGCCCGCGGTGAGTCCTTGGACGACCTGGCGCTGGAAGACGATGTACGCGGCGAGCACCGGCAGCATCGCCATCACGAGGCCTGCGAAGAGGCCGGACCAGTCACCCTTGTAGCCCTGGCTGACGGCCAGCTGGACGAGGCCCTGGGTGAGCACCTTCCGGTCGGGTTCGGTGTTGAGCACCGTCGGCAGCATGTACTGGTTCCACTGCCCCAGGAAGTTGAAGATGCCGACGCTGATCAGACCGGGCTTGGCCATCGGCAGCATCACCTGGAAGAAGGTCCTGGTGTGCGAGGCGCCGTCCACGAAGGCCGCCTCGGCCACCGAGCTCGGCAGCGTACGGAAGAAGGCCGTCATGAAGAACACGGTGAACGGCAGCGAGTACGCGATGTAGACCAGGATCAGTCCGGGCAGCGTGTTCAGGAGCGACAGGTTCTGCATGACGTAGAACAGCGGGACCAGCGCCAGGATGATCGGGAAGCTCATTCCTCCGATGAAGAGGAAGTAGATGAAGCGGTTCCCGGGGAAGTCGAAGCGCGCGAGGACGTACGCCGCCATGGAACCCAGCAGCATGGTGCCGAGGAGCGAGAAGCCCACCACGATCACGGTGTTGAGGAAGTAGTCGCTCATGTTCGCCGAGGTCCAGGCGCGCGACCAGTTCTCGAAGTGCAGCCGGTCGGGCAGCGCCCAGGGCGAGCTGAAGATGTCCCGGTCCGTCTTGAACGAGGTCATCACCGCCCACAGCAACGGCAGGACGACCATGAACGCCCAGAGGATGAGCATGCCGTGCGAGAAGAAGTTGAGGACCCTGCCCTCGGTGGCCTTCGCCGGCGGCGTGCGTGCGACCGTCACCTTGGTGACGGGCGGTCGCTCCTCGGCGGTGTCGACGGGAGGCGTCTCGGTCGTCTTCACTCGTGTCCTCCTCGCGGCTCGGTCAGCTCGGTCCGCATCAGTACTCCAGCCGCTCACGTCGGCCGAGCCTCATCACGACGGCCACGAAGAGCAGCGTCAGGACGAGCAGGGCGACACCGATCGTCGTCGCGTAGGCGGCCTGGCCGTCACGGAACGCCTTCTGGTAGACGTACAGCGGCAGGACGGTCGTCGAATAGTCGGGGCCTCCGCCGTTCGGCCCCACGGTCATGATCTGCACGACCGCGAAGGACTCGGCGCCGAGCGCCAGAATTCCCATATAGGCCCAGCCGGACTGCACGGTGTCCCAGAGCAGCGGCAGGGTGATCTTGAAGAACGTCGTGATGCGGTTCGCGCCGTCCAGCAGTGCCGCCTCGTAGTAGTCCCTGGGAATCGAGGCCATTCCGGCGGAGAACAGCACCACGAAGAAGCCGACGGTTGACCAGACGAGAACGGCGAAAACGCACCACAGGGCGAGGTCGGGATCGCCGAGCCAGTCGGGCTGGACGCTGTCCAGACCCACCGCCTTCAAAGCGGAGTTGAGTGCGCCGCTGTTGGGGTTGTAGGCGAACTGGAACAGCAGGGCGACGATCGCGATCGACAGCACCTGCGGAAAGAAGTAGACGACCTTGTAGAACGCGGAACCACGGACGCCCGCGATGGCCGCGTTCTTCCGGCGCCGTCCGCCGACATTGAGCATGAAGGCGAAGAACAGTGCCAGGGTGAGCGTCACCAACGGCAGCAGCAGGACGAATGTCACGCTGTGCTGGAACGACTTCCAGAAAACCTCGTCGTCGAGAATTCTGGAGTAGTTCTTGAAGCCCACCATCTTGAATTCCGGACTCAGACCGCTCCAGTCCGTGAACGAATAGTAGATGGACTGGATGAAGGGCCAGATCACGAACAGGGCGTAGATGCCCAGGGGGGCCGCCAAGAACCCCACGATGAAACGGTATTTACCGTGTTGCATTTCCTACCGACCCGATCTTCCCGCGGGAACCGCCGCCGATGCCGCGCATCGAGAGCCGGGGACCCCGGTCACCGCCCGGGGTCCCCGGCTGTGCTCACTGGTGCTTGTAGTGCTGGATGGAGTCGTCCTTGGCCGCTTCGTCGGCATAGCCCTGGATCTTCTTGATGGCCTCGGCCGGGGTGAGCCGCCCCGCCATCATCTCGCCGAGGCCGCCGACCCCGATCTTCTCCTTCTGCAGCGCCACGTACCAGTCCTGGATGCGCGGGTTGACCACGTTGTCGCCGGCCTTCTCCAGGGCCGCGACACCGGACTTGAGGCCCGGGGTCAGGTCGATGCCGTCGGTGCCGCCGTTGAACGCGGTCAGCGACTTGACGGACTCGGTGAAGTTCTTCGACGAGGCCTCGCTGAGCATGATGCGCAGCTGCTCCATGCCGCCGTCGGTGTTCTTGGCCTTGGCGGGGACGATGAAGGGCTCGCCGCCGGACGCCCAGATGGTCCCGAAGGGCATCTTGTCCGAGCTGTCGATGCCGGTGGGCGCGGACACCGCGAGGTTGAAGTCCTTCGGCATCGTCTTCGCCGCCTCGTTCTCCACCCAGGAGCCGTTCGGGATGAAGAGCGCCTTGCCCTCGGTCCAGGCGGTCTGGGACTGGATGTGGTCCAGGCCCGGCGTGCCCTTGAGGATGTAGCCCTTCTTGTAGAGCTCGTAGTACGCCTCGAAGCAGGTCTTGACCGCGGGGTGCTTCCAGGCGTTCGGCTCGAGGTTGTCGATGGCGTCGAGGACCTCGGTGCCGCCGACCTTGGCGATCATCGGATAGAGCGAGAAGGGGAGGTAGTACGGGTGCTTGCCCGCGTACGTCCAGCCCGCCATGTCCTTCTTCTTCGCCTTCTCGCAGACCGCGAGCATCTCGTCCCAGGTCTCCGGGTACGTGGCGTCGAGGGAGTCCAGCGCCTTCTGGGAGTACCACACGCCGTAGACGGTGTACGCGTAGTACATGATCCAGACCGGGTCGCCGTCGAACTGGCCCATCTCGACGATGCCGGGGCGCAGCGTGTCGCGGACCTTCTTGCTCGGGTCGTCGACGGAGGCCGCGTCCAGCAGGGGCGTGAGGTCCGCGAGCTGCTTCTTGCCCACGAGGACGCCCATGTCCATCTGCTCGGCGCCCGAGTTGTCGATCAGGTCCGGCGGGGTTCCCTGGTTGAAGCGCGGCTGCAGGACCGACTGGATCTTCTGGGTCGAGGAGAACTTGACCTTCGCCTTCGGGAAGTTCTTCTCGTAGACCGCCTTGGCGTCCTCGGCGTATTTCGTGCCGAAACCGCCGTCGAAGATGACGATCTCCAACGGGGCGGTCTCATTGACGGCGAGCGGATTCTCCTTGGTCTTCTTGCCCTTGTCGACCTTTTCGTCGCCACCACTGTCGCTGCTGGCACACGCCGACAGGAAACTCATCGTGGGTACGGAAATCAGGCCGAGTGCAGCGGACCGCTTGATCAGATCGCGGCGGCCGATACCCTCACGGTTGTTGGCGGAAGTGGATCCCATGCTCAAGTCCTCGCCTTCATCAGGACTCAGGCGGTGAACCGGACCCTCCCCGGCACCGCGGGTTGTTGAAGCTGGGGTCGTGCGCTTGTCAAGCACCGGGATCAGCGGGAATACACGACGCCCGGCATGCGCCGCGCCCCCTCTTCCCCGTGGCCATTCATCTGTCCGCGGCCCGTCGAACGACTGGGCGGACGCCGACAGGTATAGTCCACTTCCCGCCAGCTGAGCAAGATCGAATGCACGGTTGGCCGACACTCTTTCCCGAAGTGAGACCTCGCGGAAATATCAGCTGCCCGCAGGTCCGCCGCCACAGCGAGCGATCAGGGGACGATCAGCCGCCGAACAGGAAGCCGACAGGTGAGCCACCGGCGGACCATTGGGTCAGGCATGACCAATACCCCCATACGCCACGTCCAACACCCTTGACATCCCTGACCACTTGACTCCCTACTGGACCTGCGCAGCAAATATGACAACGTTGTCCAGGCGCACGTGACAGGGAGGGTGCTGGCGCATGCACCACAGATCTCGGCAAGGATCTCCGCACAGATCTCGGATCAGGGCACGGCACGGATGGGGTTCCACGGCGGTCCTCGGAGCGACCGCCTTCGCGCTGGTGGTGGCCTCGCAGGGCGCCGCGATCGCCCGTCCGGCCGAAGCCGCCGCCGCGGACCGCGAGTTCGGTTCCTCCTTCGAGGCGGGTGAACCCGCACCCGACTGGCTGAATACGGTCGACACCGCCGCCGATGGTTCGAAGCGTTCGTCGGGTGTCGACGGCGGATTCAGCACCGGCATTCCCGGCAATGTGACCGAGCACGTCACGGACGTCAGCGCGAGCGGCGAGAACTCGGGCTCGGGCGAGGTGAAGGAGAACCTCGTCGACGTCGAGCCCGGCACCAAATGGCTGACCTTCGCGCCCACCGGCTGGGTGGAGTTCGAGCTGGACGCCCCGGTCAAGCTGGTGACGTACGCGCTCACGTCGGCCAACGACCACGACGAGCGCGACCCGGTCGACTGGACCCTCCAGGGGTCCACGGACGGCAAGGACTGGAAGACCCTCGACAACCGCACGGGCGAGTCCTTCGGCGAGCGCTTCCAGACGAAGTCGTACGACCTCGCGGAGCCCGCGGAGTACCAGCACTTCCGGCTCGACATCACCAAGAACAACGGTGCTTCGGACGCCCTGCAACTCGCCGACGTGCAGTTCTCGACGGGCGGCGGCGAGGAGCCGACGCCCAAGGACATGCTCTCGCTGGTGGACCGCGGCCCAAGCGGCTCCCCGACCGCGAAGTCCGGCGCGGGCTTCACGGGCAAGAAGGCCCTCCGGTACGCGGGCACCCACAAGGCGGACGGCCGCGCCTATTCATACAACAAGGTCTTCGACGTGAACGTGGCCGTGGGCCGCGACACCGAGCTGGCGTACCGGGTCTTCCCGTCGATGGCGGACGGCGACCGGGACTACGACGCCACGAACGTGTCGGTGGACCTGGCCTTCACGGACGGCACCTATCTGAGCGACCTGCGGGCCCAGGACCAGCACGGCTTCCCGCTGACTCCGCAGGGCCAGGGCGCCTCGAAGGTGCTGTACGTCAACCAGTGGAACAACGTCGTCTCCCGGATCGGCTCGGTCGCGGCCGGCCGGACGGTCGACCGGATCCTGGTCGCCTACGACTCCCCGAAGGGGCCCGCGAAGTTCCGCGGATGGCTGGACGACGTGAACCTGAGCGTGCAGAAGCCCGAGAAGCCGAAGGCGCATCTCTCGGACTACGCGTCCACCACCCGTGGCACCAACTCCAGCGGCGGCTTCTCGCGCGGCAACAACTTCCCGGCGACGGCCGTGCCGCACGGCTTCAACTTCTGGACGCCGGTGACGAACGCGGGTTCGCTCAGCTGGCTCTACGACTACGCGCGCGCGAACAACGCGGACAATCTGCCGACCATACAGGCGTTCAGCGCGAGTCATGAGCCGAGCCCCTGGATGGGTGACCGGCAGACCTTCCAGGTGATGCCGTCGGCCGCGTCCGGCACCCCGGAGACGGGCCGCACGGCCCGCGCGCTGCCCTTCAAGCACGAGAACGAGACGGCACGCCCGTACTACTACGGGGTGCGGTTCGAGAACGGCCTGAAGACGGAGATGGCGCCGACGGACCACGCGGCGGCCATGCGCTTCACCTACCCCGGCAACGACGCGAGCGTCGTCTTCGACAACGTCACCGACCAGGCGGGCCTCACCCTCAACAAGGAGAACGGGACCTTCACGGGCTACTCGGACGTGAAGTCCGGCCTGTCGACGGGCGCGACCCGCCTCTTCGTGTACGGGGTCTTCGACGCGGAGGTCGCCGAGGGCAGCTCCTCCGGTGTGAAGGGCTACCTGAAGTTCGAGGCGGGCGAGGACCGCACGGTCACGCTCCGCCTGGCCACCTCCCTGATCAGCATCGACCAGGCCAAGGACAACCTCCGTCAGGAGATCCCGGACGGCACGTCCTTCGACGCGGTCAAGTCGCGCGCCCAGAAGCAGTGGGACAAGATCCTCGGCAAGGTCGAGGTCGAGGGTGCGACGCCGGACCAGCTGACGACCCTCTACTCCAGCCTCTACCGGCTGTACCTGTACCCCAACTCCGGCTTCGAGAAGGTCGGTGGGAAGTACCAGTACGCCTCGCCGTTCTCGCCGATGCCCGGCCCGGACACCCCGACGCACACCGGCGCGAAGATCGTCGACGGCAAGGTGTACGTCAACAACGGGTTCTGGGACACCTATCGGACGACCTGGCCGGCCTACTCGCTCCTGACGCCCGGTCAGGCGGGTGAGATGGTCGACGGGTTCGTGCAGCAGTACAAGGACGGCGGCTGGACCTCTCGCTGGTCCTCGCCCGGCTACGCGGACCTGATGACCGGCACCTCGTCCGACGTGGCGTTCGCGGACGCGTACGTGAAGGGGGTCGACTTCGACGCGAAGTCGGCGTACGACGCGGCGGTCAAGAACGCCACCGTCGTGCCGCCCTCCTCGGGCGTGGGCCGCAAGGGCATGGCGACCTCGCCGTTCCTCGGCTACACGAGCACCGACACGCACGAGGGCCTGTCGTGGGCACTCGAGGGCTACCTCAACGACTACGGCATCTCGAAGATGGGCCAGGCCCTCTACAGGGAGACGGGCGAGAAGCGCTACAAGGAGGAGGCCGAGTATTTCCTCAACCGCGCCCAGGAATACGTGAAGTTGTTCGACGACAAGGCGGGCTTCTTCCAGGGCCGTGACGACAAGGGCGACTGGCGGGTCGAGTCGTCCAAGTTCGACCCGAGGGTGTGGGGTTACGACTACACCGAGACGAACGGCTGGGGCTACGCCTTCACCGCGCCCCAGGACTCCCGCGGCCTCGCCAACCTGTACGGCGGCCGCTCCGGGCTCGCGGAGAAGCTCGACACGTACTTCGCGACACCCGAGACCGCCTCGCCCGAGTTCGTCGGCTCGTACGGGGGCGTCATCCACGAGATGACCGAGGCGCGTGACGTACGGATGGGCATGTACGGGCACTCCAACCAGGTCGCCCACCATGTCAACTACATGTACAACGCGGCGAGTCAGCCCTGGAAGACGCAGAAGAACGTCCGCGAGGTGCTGTCCCGGCTCTACACCGGCAGCGAGATCGGGCAGGGCTACCACGGCGACGAGGACAACGGCGAGCAGTCGGCCTGGTTCCTCTTCTCGTCGCTCGGCTTCTACCCGCTGGTGATGGGCAGCGGCGAATACGCCGTCGGCTCACCGCTGTTCACCAAGGCGACCGTGCACCTGGAGAACGGCCGGGAGCTCGTCGTGAAGGCACCGAAGAACAGCGCGAAGAACGTCTACGTGCAGGGCCTGAAGGTCAACGGCAAGGCCTGGACGAAGACTTCGCTCCCTCACTCGATCATCTCCCGTGGTGGCGTGCTGGAGTTCGACATGGGCTCGAAGCCGTCCTCGTGGGGCACCGGGAAGAACGCGGCGCCCGTCTCGATCACCGAGGACGACAAGGTGCCGTCGCCCCGCAGCGATGTCATCAAGGGCGAGGGCGAGTTGTTCGACAACACCTCGGCGACGAACGCGACCATCGAGTCCGTCGAACTGCCGACCGCCGACCGGGCCAAGGCCGTTCAGTACACGCTGACTTCGGCCGAGCGCTCCAAGGCTCCGCAGGGCTGGGTCCTCCAGGGCTCGTCCGACGGGACCACGTGGAAGGACCTCGACAAGCGGTCCGGTCAGTCCTTCACCTGGGACCGGCAGACACGGGCGTTCTCGGTCGCGGCGCCCGGGTCGTACACCAAGTACCGGCTGGTCCTCGACGGTGAGGCGACGCTGTCGGAGGTGGAACTGCTGAGCTGACGCACGGCTCGACAGCACGCGCACGGCGTACACGGCACCGGTTACGGCAGGACGGTAACCGGTGCCGTGTCGTTGGCGGGATCGGGGTCCCGGCGGTCGGAATCGGGGACGTCCGTCACCCGCACGCTGCCCTCGCTCGGCCCGCCGAGGCGGAGCCTGAAGTCGAAGGTGCGTGTCTTGCCCGCTTCGAGTCCGCTCCCCACGGAGCAGGAGTACGTGCCCTTTTCGAGGTCGCAGTAGGGCTCGTACACGCCCTCGTCGATGGCCTCCATGGGCTGCTTCACCACGGTGGCGCTCTCCGGCGGGGTGAACAGCAGTGTCGTGCTCCCGGGGTTGGCGGGCCCGTTGTTGCGGACCTTCAGCCGCACGGTGTGCTCGCTGCCGCGCTCGCCGCTCACCTCGACGGCGAAGACCTCGAAGTCTGCGTACGTGTCCACCTGAACCTCGCTCCACACCTCGCCGCCGGCGAACGTCCCCTTCAGGTCGGAGCCGTTCGCGGTCGCGGTCGTCAGCCGGGGCCCGTCGCCGCGGTCGCCGCCCTCGGGCACCACGCTGTACTTGGCGGGGCCCATGTCCAGGGCCCACGCCTGCTGGCGGAACGAGGAGTACATCTCCGTTCTGGCGACGTCCAGTGCCAGGGCCGGGCGGAGGACGACCGCCTGCCCGGGCGGTATGCGCACGCCGGGGAACTCGCACATCGCGAGGGAGCCCTTCTGCGGCTCCGGGTAACGGCAGTTGCCGTACTGGTCCTTGAAGCGCAGGCCCGTGCCGACGGAGAGTTGCAGGCCGACGCCACGCACGGGCACCTCCCCGGTGTTGCGGACCACGACGGGCGTGCTGAGGACGGAGCCGGGCCCGACGTCCTTGAACACCTTCGTCGTCCGCACCTTCACCACGGGCTCGCCGACGACGACCCGGGTGCGGGCGCTGAGCTTCTTCCCCTTCTCGGTGGTGAAGCTGAAGCGGACCGTTCCGCTGTCGCCCGGCTTGCTGCCCGGGGCGGCGTACGGATAGACGCGGTCGATGTCGGACCAGCTGTTGTAGGCGCCGCTCACCTTGCAGACGACCCGGGTGTCGGTCCCGACGCACCTGGGGTTCTTCTTGCGGATGTCCGAGATCTTGAGCCGTACCGCCTGCTCGGACCCGGTGACGTCCACCGTGAGCCGGTGGTCCTGCGTTCCGACGCGGCTCCTGGCCTTCACGTCCTCGGCCTGGACGTGGAAGGGCACCTTGTTCGTCGGACCGGACTTGTCCCCGGGCGGCCGGAGATAGAACTGTTCCGGCACTGAGATCCACGACTTCTTCGCGGCGCCGACGCCTGAGCCGCACCCGGCGAGTCCGCCCAGCGGCATCACCAGTGCCAGGCAGACGGCCGCGGGCCGCAGCACTGTCTCTCGCGCGCGCATGGCTCGTCCTCCGGGGCGATCGTCGGAATCGCACACGCTACCGCCTCCGCCGGTTGGAGCACCGACGGAGGCGGATTGGCCTGCCTGGAAGGGGAGTTCAGTTCACCGCGACGGTGAACACGTGCAGATCCGCGTTGTCCGGCAGCTTCACGCTCCTGATCGTCCTGCCTGCCGGCGCCTCGAACGGCTTCGTGGCGAAGACGTAGGTGGCGACCGGGTCCTTGTCGGCGCCCGCGACGTTCCGGTACGCGGCCCGGGCGACGACCTCGTTGCCGTACTGGACGGTGCCGCCTCCGCCGCCGACGGTCCAGTCGGTGAAGGAGAGGTCGGTGACTCCTCCCCCGGCTGAAGCCGGGGGCTTCTCGTTACGCCGGGTTGGCGTCGCGACGGACCAGCCCGGCCCGGAGAACGTTGAGCGCCCCGACCGTGTCAGCGTGCGCGTTGTGGCCGCATGCGACGCAGTGGAACTTCTCCTGTGTGGGCCGGTTCTCCTTCGCGGTGTGCCCGCATTCGGGGCACTCGCGGGAGGTGTTGCGGGGGTCCACGGCGATCACTTCCCGTCCGGCGCTTTCAGCCTTGGCGTACAGGATCGTCAGGAACACCCCCCAACCGGCATCGCTGATCGACTTGTTGAGCCCGGCCTTCGCGGCGGCCCCGTTGGGCAAGAACACGCCTGGCTGGTCAGGGTCGGACCTCGGAACGGGAGCCTTGCTCATATTGCGGATCTTGAGGTCTTCGTGCGCGATGAAGTCATGCTCACGGACCAGGCCGAGGGCGGTCTTGTGGGCGTGGTCGAGCCGCTGACGACGCACCTTGCCGTGCAGCTGGGCAACCTTCTCCACCGCACGCTGGTGGTTGGCGGTGCGGTCCTTCGCCTTACGGCGCGGGAACCGGGACAGGGCCTGCTGCGCTGCCTCGAGCTTCTCAGCCGCGCGGCGGCCGTGGCGCGGGTTGGGTACGAACTCGCCGTTCGAGTCGGCGAGGAAGTTGGCGATACCCAGGTCGATCCCGACCACGCTGCCGGTCGCGGGCAGCAGCCCGGGCCGCTCCTGCTCGGCGGTCAGCACGACGAACCACTTACGGCCCTCGCGCTTGACCGACACGGTCTTGACCCGGCCGGCCACCGGGCGGTGCTGGTTGACCCTGACGTGGCCGACGCCCTGGAAGCGGACGCGGGTGACGGGGTCGTGCGGGGTGGAGTCCCACCGGCAGCCGTCCCCGTCTTTCGGGAAGTCCACCGTGTCGAACCAGTTCACCCCGCGAAAGCGCGGATAGCCGGGCGTCTCACCGGACTTGACCCGACGGAAGAACGCGGCGAACGCCTTGTCCAGTCGGCGCAGCGTGGCCTGCTGCGAGGAGAACGACCAGCGGCCCTGACGCTCCGGGTCGAACACCCGGATCTCTTTGAGCTGCACGGACTGCATCCCGTACCTGACGGTGGTCTTCGAGCTGTGGCGATAGGCGTCGCGCCGTTCCTGCAGGGCCCCGTTGTAGAGGGAGCAGTGGTCCCGCAGCATCTCGCCCAGCGCCTGCTCCTGGCGGACGGTGGGCCGCATGAGGAACTTGTACGCACGGATCATCCCAGCCCACCCCCCTCCGGTCGAGTCCGCTTGATCCTACTACACTTGGCGCATGTCACCACGCTGGGAACCAGATCCTGATATTAGACGGGGAAACCACGTCGTCTACCACCTCCACGCACACTTGGTGTTCGTCACCAAGTACCGACGTGAGGTCTTCAGCGACGACATGCTGACGCGCTGCGAGGAGATCATGCGGGACGTGTGCGAGAGCTTCGGCGCGCAGCTGCAGGAGTTCAACGGCGAAGGCGATCACGTCCACCTGCTCGTGCACTATCCGCCGAAAATCGCCCTGTCCAAGCTCGTCAACAGCCTCAAGGGCGTCAGCTCCCGGTACCTACGGGCGGAGTACACCGGCCGGATCAACCGGATCGGCACGGGCTCGGTGTTCTGGTCCCCGTCCTACTTCGCCGGGTCCTGCGGCGGCGCACCACTGAGCATCGTCAAGGACTACATCGAGAACCAGAAGCGCCCAGCCTGACCGTCACCCCCAAGACGCAGAGAACTCCGGCGCTCCGCGCCTCCGGGCCCAGGATCGCATTCCCGCCCGGCCTGAAGGCCGGGATTTCCCTGCGGAGAACAATGGAGTCGGTGGTGCCGTCGCCGTACGTGACGGTGGTCCGCGTCTGCTGGTTGCCGTTGACCGCGCTGCCGAGGAAGCTCAACTTGGCTGCCGGTGAAGAGAGTTCGACGGTCTGGCCGGTCGCCGAGGCGGTGTCCGGGCGGCCCGACGGGGAGTTCGGCCAGGTGCAGGCGAGACCGTTCACCGAACCCTGCCCGCCCGGTGTGAGACCGGCGGCCGAGGGGCTCGCGCGGCCGACACTCGGACGGCTCAAGCCCAACTGGTTTGACAGCGTTGTCTGTTGGAGGAGTAGAGTCTCGGTCAGACCATTCGACAACGTTGTCGCGTCCTCTGGTCGGCACAAACCATGTTCCATCCGGGCAGGACTTCCCCCGAACCTGCCCGGCTCGCGGACCCGGTGGATTACGGCCACCGGGTCCGCCCCGAGCAGGTGGTGTCCGAGCAGGTGGAGTCACAGGTTCACCGGCCCGGCCCCGGTCAGCCCGGCCGACAGGCGAGGGCCGTCGCCGTATCCCCCCCGGACCCCTGGACGACGTACCCGAACGAGGCGCTCTCGCCCGGATCGAGCGACCCGTTCCAGTCCGCGTTGTGAACCATCACGTTCTGACCGCTGTACGTGGCGTTGCCGCTCCAGAGGCTGGCGACGGACTGGCCGCCCGGCAGTGTCCAGTCGACCATCCAGCCGAGCATCGGCACCTCACCGGTGTTGGTGACGGTGACCTCGGACTGGTAGCCGCCGGACCAGTTGCCCGTCGTGCGGCGGGTGGCGGAGCAGGCGCCGGGCGGGGGCTCGGTCGGGTTGCCCGGGTCGTGGACGCCCGTCACCTCTCCGTTGCCGCCGTCGAAGACGACGTCGGAACAGGAGTAGAAGGTCTCCGCGCTGTCCGAGCGCTGCCAGACCATGTAGATCAGATGGCGGCCCGACTTGCCCGAGGGAAGCTTGCCCGACCAGGAGTAGTTCGCCTCGACCGTGCCCGGGGAGCCGTTGAGCGGCGGGTGGTCGACGCTCAGGAACGGCTGTTCCTCCATGTCGTTCCAGGTGAGCGACCTGGTCGGGTCGAAGCCGTCCTTGGAGATGTAGACGTAGAACCAACCCGGGTGCGCGGCCCAGGCGTTGTAGGAGAAGTCGACGGTCGCGCCCGAGGTCAGATGGGTCAACGGCCAGTCGGCGCTCGGGGAGTTGAAGCCCGTGAAGTTGGTGTTGCCACCGCTGCACAGCTCGCCGTCGGGCACGAAGCCGCGGGTGCGCCCCGCGCCGTCGGAGCGGAGCACCGAGAACCAGTTGTAGAACGGGGTCGTGCCGCTGACCTGCTGCGCCTTCTTGCAGGCCGGGTTGATCGGTTTGATCTCACCGGTGTCGGTGAGCCCGTCCTGCCAGCACAGGAAGGTGCGGCTGCCGGGCTTCATGGGGGTGCCGTGGGCTTTCGCCTCGCCGCCGGCCGAGACGACCAGACCGAGCGCCGGGATCGTGACGACCAGGGCCAGCAGGATGAGGAGGAAGGCTCTGCCGCGGGCGGGTAGCGGTAATCGCCGCGGGGTCCGTGGGGTGGGCGAGGGGGTTGTCAGGATCATGACAGATCTGTCCGTCCCTTCGTTCATGGGCCGTGTGGTGTCCAGGGATGTCCGTTGATGTCCGTGTGCGGATACGCGAGATGGGAGCGTGCCCCGGGCGGGTTCCGGTCCACCTGATGTGGGAGCGCTCCCACCCCACGTACTTTTGACGCTAGCGCGGACCTCTACACCTGTAAACGCCTGACGCACAAGGGCCGCACCCGGACGGGGTGCGGTTCGCGCGACGGTTGGGAAACCGGTCGCTGTCAGCTCATGGACGAGGAGGCGATGTCCGGGGCTCGTGTCGGTGCCGGGGCGGAGGGCGGTGCGGGCGTGGGTGCCGGCGTCTGTGCCTGGGCCTGTGTCGGCGTCGGAGTCGGTGTCGAGGGAGCCGAGACCGTGTCCACGGGCAGCAGTCGGGGCATCCCGATGGCGGGCAGTTCGATGGTGAACTCCGTGCGTCCCGGCTCGCTCTCGACTCCGATCCGGCCCCCGTGCGCCTGTGTGATCGCCGCCGCGATGGCGAGGCCCAGACCGGAGCCGCCGGACCTGGCGTCCGGGCGGGAGCGCGAGGCGTCGGCTCGGGTGAAGCGTTCGAAGACCCTGGGGAGCAGAGTGGGCGGGATGCCGGGGCCGTTGTCGCGTACCCGGATGACGCGACGCTCGTCCGTGGCCTCGACCGAGGTGACGACGGTCGTGCCCACAGGTGTGTGCATACGCGCGTTGGCCAACAGACTGGCCACCACCTGGTGCAGTCGGGCCTCGTCGCCGACGACGAGCGCCGGGGTGTCGAGGAGCAGTCCGAGCTGCCAGTCGTGGTCGCTCCCGGCGGCTCGCGCGTCCCATACCGCCTCGGCGACCAGGGCCGCGAGGTCCGCCTCGGCCGCGTGCGGCGGCCGGCCCTCGTCGAGCCGGGCGAGCAGCAGGAGGTCCTCCACGAGGCCGGTCATGCGGGCCGACTCGGCGGAGACCCTCCGCCAGGCCAGCGTGGGCTCGATCACGCCCGCGCCGCGGTTCATCAGTTCCGCGTAACCGGCGATGGCCGCGAGCGGCGTACGGAGTTCATGGCTGGCGTCGGCGAGGAGGTGGCGTATGCGTTCCTCGCTGCGGCGGATCTCCTCCTCGCCGCGCTGCCGTTGGGCGAGCGAGGTCTCCACGTGGTCGATCATGCGGTTGAGCGCGGCGGCGACCTGGCCTGCCTCGCTGCCGGGGTCGGTGTCCCGTTCGGATACGCGGGTGAGGCCGGATGCGGGGGTGAGGCCGGTGGTCTCGCCCCGGTCCAGGGGTGAGCGGGAGACCTCGACGGCGGTGGCGGCGACCCGTCCCAGCGGCCGCAGCTGACGCCGGATGACGACGGCGCAGACGCAGCCCGCGGCGGCGAGACCGACGACGGCGACCACGGCCTCGACCACGATCAGGTCCCGGATCATGTCCTGTACGCCATCCATCGGCAGGCCGGTGAGGACGGCGTGCCCGCTGTCGGCGAGGGCGGTGACCCGGTAGGTGCCGAGGCCGGGCACGGTCCGGGTGTGCAGGGAGCCGTCGGCCTCGATGCCGTCGAGCGCGGCGCGTTGGGCGGCGCTGAGATTTCGCGGGTCGCCGTCCTGGGGGACGACCCGGGCGGCCGATACGTACCCGTCGACGTCGAGCGTGCCCGCGATCGTGCCGACGTCCTGACCTCGCTGGTCGAGGAACGTCAGGTCCTTGTCGGCGGCCGGCCCGGCCTCGGTCGTGCCCCGGGTCGCGCTCTGAACGCGCTCGGCGGCGTTGGTGACGCGCTGGTCCAGATCGCCGAGCAGATAGGCGCGTTGGACGAGGAAGACGGTGAGCGCCGTCACCGCGCACACGGCGACGAGGGTGACTCCGACGAACAGCGGGAGGCGGGACCGCAGCGAGCGGCCGCGCTGGGCACGGTGGTCCCGCGGCGACCGCGCCCCCAGCCGCCCCCACTGCTGCACCCACTGCCGCTCCCGGAGTCGCAGTCGCGAACTCATCTCCCGTCCTCCATCGGTCTGGCGGCATGCGCGGCACCTCGCCCGGTGTGGATCGTCGGCGCCGAAGTGAGTCCGTCTGTGCGGGGTTCCGGCCCGGCTGTGCGGGGCTCCGGCCCGGCTGTGTCGTGTCGCGTTCCGTCGAGGACGACGGCGTGCGGGACGCCGCCGCGTGCGATGCGAGTGTGCGCGATGCCGCTGTGCGCGACGCGCGGCACGGACGCGCCGTCCGCCACCCGGCAGGGCCGCCCACCGGTCGCGGTGACGACCTCGGTGACGACCTCGGTGACGACCCTGATGCCCGCCGCGGTGAGCGGTCCCGTGTGGCCGGTTTCGTCGTCGACGTTCAGCACGCGGACGTGCTCCCTTCGGATGCCAGACATGTCTTGATCCTGTCCCGGTTCGCTGGCAGAACCCTGTGTTCCGCCTGAGCCGCAGCCGTGCGACCCGGTGGGCCGGGGCAGACGGCGACCCGTCCCCCGGCGTAGCGAACCCGCCAACTCCCCTGGCCAAAAGGGGCATTGGCATTCCTCGGCCACGCGAATCCCTTGAGCCTCGTGCCACCCGGCGCCCACTCTGATCACTGGCTTCCGCCCACCAGGCCGGAAGCGTTGTCAGCGTTCAGGGGAGGACGCCCACCCATGCGAAGACTCCACGCCCTCTGGGCCGTGGCCGGAGCGGCCGGACTGCTCACGGGGGCGATCACGCCCGCGACGGCCGGTCCCGGGGCCGCGGTCACCATGCCCGACGCCACGCCCGTACAGAGCGCCGCCACAAGCGACGCCGCGACCACGAAGAACGACGCCGCGACCGGCGCCGGAACCACTCAGTCCGTCACCCTCCTCACCGGCGACACCGTGTCGCTCACCACGGGACCGGACGGCAGGAACGCCGTCGACGTCCGGCGCGGCAAGGGCCGTGAGGCCGCCACCTTCCTGTCCAGCGAGCGCGACGGCGAGATCAGCGTCCTCCCGGCGGACGCCGTCCCGCTGCTGCAGGCGGGCCGCCTCGATCCGGCGCTCTTCAACATCACCCAGCTGGTGAAGCAGGGATACGCCGACGCCAGGACCGGCGCCACCCCGCTCATCGCCACCTACAGCAAGGGCAGTGCGACGCCCGACGGCGCGCGACGCACACTCGCGCTGCCCGGCATCGACGGCGCCGCGCTGAGCGCGAAGAAGTCCACCGCCTTCTGGGCGGACATCGCCCCCGCGCTCGGCACCGAAGCGACCTCGAAGGCCGCGCGGCAGCTCGGCGACGGCATCGAGAAGATCTGGCTGGACGCCAAGGTGAAGGCGTCCCTCGACGTGAGCGTTCCGCAGATCGGCGCACCCGAGGTATGGCAGTCGGGCTACGACGGCAAGGGCGTCAAGGTCGCGGTCCTGGACACGGGTGTGGACGCCGAACACCCGGACCTCGCCGGGAAGGTCGCCGAGTCCCAGAGCTTCGTACCGGACCAGGCGGTGCAGGACGGTCACGGCCACGGCACTCATGTGGCGTCCACGATCGTCGGCTCGGGCTCGGCATCGGACGGCAAGCGCAAGGGAGTCGCGCCGGGCGCCGAACTGCTGGTCGGCAAGGTGCTGGGCAACGACGGCCGGGGCCAGTCCTCGTGGATCATCGCGGGCATGGAGTGGGCGGCCCGCTCCGGCGCGAAGATCGTGTCGATGTCGCTGGGCGGTACGGCGTCGGGCCCCTCCGACGCGCTCAGCCAGAGCGTCGACGAGCTGTCCGCCTCCACGGGTACCCTCTTCGTCGTCGCGGCGGGCAACGCCGGCCCGTCCGAGCAGACCATCGGCACCCCGGGCATCGCCGACTCGGCGCTGACGGTGGGCGCGGTCGACAAGGCCGACAAGCTCGCCCCGTTCTCCAGCCGCGGCCCGCGCCTCGGCGACTCCGCGGTCAAGCCGGAGATCACGGCTCCGGGCGCGGCCATCACGGCGGCCCGCGCCTCGGGCACCTCCATGGGCACGCCCGTCGACGCCAACTACACGACGGCGGGCGGCACTTCGATGGCGACGCCGCACGTCTCGGGCGCGGCGGCCCTGGTCGCGCAGGCCCATCCGGACTGGACGGGCCAGCAGATCAAGCAGGCCCTTGCCAGTACCGCGAAGACGAATGCCGACAACTCCGTGTTCGAACAGGGAGACGGCAGGGTCGACGCCGTACGGGCGGTCCGGCAAGGTGTCTTCGCGACCCCGGCGCTGAGCTTCGGCAAGTTCGAGGACGGCGACGCCGAGATCGTCACCAAGGAGATCACGTACACCAACACCACTGACACTGCGGTGGAGTTGAAGGTCGCCTCGTCGCTCGCCGAGGCCGTCCCGGGCGACGGAACGGTGACTGTTCCGGCCAAGGGCACCGCCACGGTCCCGGTCGGCGTCGACCCCGCGAAGGAGGCCCAGGGCCGGTACACGGGCCATGTCACGGCGACCGCCGACGGCATCCAGGTCACCACGGCCGTCGGCTTCGAGAAGGCGCCGAAGACGTACGACCTCAAGGTCTCGCTCGTGGGCCGCGACGGCAAACCGTCCACCGCGGCGTCGATCTACACGCTCCAGGAACTGAACGGCGCGTACCCCGACGAGTACGGCTTCCTCGGCACCGGCTGGACCTGGCAGGTTCCGGCCGGCACCTACTCGATCGCGACCTGGATCCCGGACCGCGACGGGGGCGGCACCGCCGTCGGCACCTCGATCGTGGGCAACCCCGAGATCAAGGTGAACGGGGACACCGAGGTCGTCCTCGACGCCCGCAAGGCCGTCGAGATCAAGCCGAAGACCAAGCAGGACTCCGAGTTCCAGGGCTTCAGCACCAACTGGCACCGCGAAGGACCGGGCAGCGCCTGGGGCCTGACGTACAGCCAGGGCTGGTGGACCGACCACGTCTATGTGGCGCCGACCGAGAAGGTCACCGAGGGAACCCTGGAGTTCTCCGCCAAGTTCCGGGTGTACGCGAAGGAGTTGACGGCGAGCGTCACCAGCCCGGAGAAGTCCGAGCTGTCCTCGATCTACTACTCCCAGACGTACAACGACTTCCCGTTGAAGATCAGCGGTGACCGCAAGGTCCAGGCGGTGGACGCGGGCGGCGGTACCGAGGCCGACTTCGCGGGTCTCGACGTCAAGGGCAAGGTGGCCGTGGTCGGGGTCGGCGCCACGGAGCGGGCACAGAGCGCTCTGGACAACGCGACCAAGGCCGGCGCCGGTTACCTCATCGTGTACCGCAAGACCCCCGGCTACTGGATCGAGGCCGTGGATCGCGCGACCACCGTCCCGCTGATGATCGCCACCGGCGAGGAGGGCGCCAGGCTCACCGGCCTGCTGCAGTCCGGCAAGAAGACCGGCAAGAAGGTCACGCTGAAGCTGGGCGGCACGCCGGTCAGCCCGTACGTCTACAACCTGCTCGCCGCGCAGAGCGGCTCCATCTCCAAGAACCAGACGTACGACCTGGGCAAGTCCACCACGGTGAAGCGGACGGCCCGTTACCACGGAGCCACGGCCGGCGAGATCGGCGCGGACACCGTGTACACCTTCCGCCCCTGGCAGGCCTTCAGCATCGAGAACAGCAAGTACCTGGAGCTGGGCACGGAACGCGACGAGTACTACTACGTCGACCCCGACACCCGCACCCGGCACGTCGTCTATCCGAACTGGGACACGCTCAGGGGCCAGTGGAGCCCGCTGCGCACCTTCAGCAAGGCGGCCACGGAGCCCACCGAGAACTGGCTGCGCCAGGTCGTCCGGCCCGGCACCAGCGAGGAGTACGGCCTCTCCGAACGCACCGGCGACGAACTCACCCTCTCGGTGGCGGAGTTGAGCGACTCCACGCCGGGCCACTACGGATACATCGACGGCACCGACAGCACCGCGAAGGGCAAGCTCTACGCGGACGGGCAACTCGTCGGTGACTCGACGCTCGGCGGGTACGGCATCTTCAACGTGGCGGCGGACAAGGCCTCGTACCGCTTCGAACTGGACGTGCAGCGCCGGACGGACTGGGCCAAGTACTCCACGAGCACCCACAGCGAATGGACCTTCGCCTCGGCGCACACCGACACCGCGACGGCGCTGCCGCTGCTCACCGTCGGTATCGCCCCGAAGGGCCTCGACCTCCTCAACCGGGCCAAGAGCGGCCGGGAGTTGGAGATCGGGCTGCCGGTCGCGAACCAGCTGGGAAGCGTCCGGGCGAGCACGCTCAAGGCATGGGCCTCCTACGACGACGGCGCGTCCTGGAAGGAGGTGAAGGTCAAGAACGGCAAGGCGCGGTTCAAGCCGGCGAAGGGTGCCGAATCGGTGTCGCTGCGCGTGCGGGCCACCGACCGCGACGGCAACGGGATCGACCAGACCGTACTGCGGGCCTTCGGCCTGAAGTAGCCGCCCGCCGGCCCGTTGCGTCGGCCCCAAGCAGCCGCCCGCCCGGCACGGTGTATCAGCCTTAACAAAGATCCTCTACCGTGCCGGGCCATGGTGAACACGGCATACGACACGGCACGACAGACCCCCGCCGCGAGCCCCTGGGCCGCGGTGGGGGTCTCCGTCTTCGACGAGCTGGTCTACCAGGCGATCCTCAATCAGCCCGATGCCGGGGCGGCCGGCTGGGCGCTGCTCACCGGTGGCCCGCCGGCACGGGTGCGCGAGTCCTGCAACCGGCTGCTGACGCTCGGACTTCTCCAACCCCCGGACTCCATGGGCGGGTTACGCGCGGTCGACCCACGGGTGGGGATCCGCGCGCTGATCCGGCGGCGCGAGACGGAGTCCGAACTGCTCGCCGCCACCGCCGAGGAGATGGCCACCGCGTACGAGGCCGGGCTGCTGCGCGAGGAACCTGCCCGGCTGGTGGAGGTCGTCTCCGGGGAGGGCGCCAACGCGGCCCGCCTGGAGGAGCTGTACGCACGTGCCGAGCACGAGGTGTGCCTCTTCGACACACCCCCGTATCTCGCCCCGCGCACCCCGCAGTTGGACCTCCAGGCCGATCTGCTCAGCCGCGGGGTGGTCTATCGCGCGGTCTACGCGGCGACCGCTCTGGAGGACCCGGACGTCCTGACGCACGCCTGGAAGATGGTCGAACTCGGCGAGCAGGCCCGGGTGTTGCCCTCGGTACCGGTCAAGATGCTGCTGATCGACGGGCGTCGGGCGATGCTCCCGCTGACCGCCTCCGAGACGGGCGGCTACTGCGCCGTCGTGGTACGCCACTCGGCGGTGACCGAGGCCCTGCAGAAGCTCTTCGACCTGGCCTGGCAGCAGGCGACTCCGCTCGGCCAGACGGCCGGGAGCGCTGAACTCCCCGAGGGCGAGCGGGTGTTGATCCGGCTGCTGGCGGCCGGGATGAAGGACGAGGCGGTGGCCCGCCATCTGGGCGTCAGCCTCAGAACCCTGCGACGCCGGGTGAGCGAACTCCAGGAACGGCTGGGCGCGGCGAGCAGGTTCCAGCTTGGGGTACGAGCGGCTCAGCGCGGCTGGGTGTAGCGGCCGCGCGCCCGAGGCACCCACCGCACGCGCCGCCCACCGCCCACGCTGTCCACCCTCCGCACGGCAGAGGGCCGCACCCCCGTCTCCGGGAGTGCGGCCCTCAACTGCCGTACAGGACCGCGTACTTGCGGTGGCCCGCCTACTTGCGGATCAGGCTGCGCAGCACGTACTGCAGGATGCCGCCGTTGCGGTAGTAGTCCGCCTCACCGGGGGTGTCGATGCGGACGACCGCGTCGAACTCCACACCGGTGTCGGTGGTGACCTTGACCGTACGGGGGGTCGTGCCGTCGTTCAGCTCGGTGATGCCGGCGATGGAGAAGGCCTCCTCGCCGGTCAGGCCGAGGCTCTCGGCGGACTGGCCCTCCGGGTACTGCAGCGGGATGACGCCCATGCCGATGAGGTTGGAGCGGTGGATGCGCTCGTAGGACTCGGCGACGACGGCCTTGACGCCGAGGAGCGCGGTGCCCTTGGCGGCCCAGTCGCGGGACGAGCCGGAGCCGTACTCCTTGCCGGCCAGGATGACCAGCGGGGTGCCCTGCTCGATGTAGTTGCGCGAGGCGTCGTAGATGAAGGAGACCGGACCGCCGTCGACGGTGAAGTCGCGGGTGTAGCCGCCCTCGGTGCCCGGCGCGATCTGGTTGCGCAGGCGGATGTTGGCGAAGGTGCCGCGGATCATGACCTCGTGGTTGCCCCGGCGCGAGCCGTAGGAGTTGAAGTCACGCCGCTCGATGCCGTGCTCGGTGAGGTACTTGCCGGCCGGGGTGTCGGCCTTGATGGCGCCGGCGGGCGAGATGTGGTCCGTCGTCACCGAGTCGCCCAGCTTGGCGAGGACGCGCGCGCCGGTGATGTCGGAGACCGGGGTGGTCTCCATCGTCATGCCCTCGAAGTACGGGGGCTTGCGCACGTAGGTGGACTGCGGGTCCCACTCGAAGGTGTTGCCGGTCGGGATCGGCAGCGCCTGCCACTGGGCGTCGCCCGCGAAGACGTCCTGGTAGGACTTGTTGAACATGTCCTCGCCGATGGCGTTCGCCACGACGTCGTTGACCTCGGCCTCGGTGGGCCAGATGTCGGTCAGGAAGACCGGCTTGCCCTCCTGGTCGACGCCGAGCGCGTCGCGCGTGATGTCCACCTTCATGGACCCCGCGAGGGCGTACGCGACGACCAGCGGCGGGGAGGCCAGGTAGTTCATCTTGACGTCGGGGTTGATCCGGCCCTCGAAGTTACGGTTGCCGGAGAGCACCGAGGTCACGGCCAGGTCGTGGTCGTTGACGGCCTTGGAGACCTCCTCCGGCAGCGGGCCGGAGTTGCCGATGCAGGTGGTGCAGCCGTAGCCGACGAGGTTGAAGCCGACCTTGTCGAGGTAGGGGGTGAGCCCCGCCTTGTCGAAGTAGTCGGTGACGACCTTGGAGCCGGGCGCGAGGGTGGTCTTCACCCAGGGCTTGCGCGTGAGCCCCTTCTCCACGGCCTTCTTCGCGACGAGCGCGGCGGCGACCATGACGTACGGGTTCGAGGTGTTGGTGCAGGAGGTGATGGCCGCGACCGTCACCGCACCGTGGTCGATCTCGTACGTGGAGCCGTCGGCGGCGGTCACGGTGACCGGGTTGGACGGGGCGCCGTTGGGGTGGTTCGCCGGGGCGTCGGAGGCCGGGAAGGACTCCTTGCCGGCCTCGTCGGCGGTGTCGACGTAGTTGCGGACGTCGCTCTTGAACTGCTCGGCGGCGTTCGCGAGGACGATGCGGTCCTGCGGGCGCTTCGGGCCGGCGATCGACGGGACGACCGTGGAGAGGTCCAGCTCAAGCTTCTCGGAGAAGTCGGGCTCGGCGGCCGGGTCGAGCCAGAGGCCCTGCTCCTTGGCGTACGCCTCGACGAGGGCGACCTGCTGCTCGCTGCGGCCGGTCAGCTTCAGGTACTTCAGCGTCTCGCCGTCGATCGGGAAGATCGCGGCGGTGGAGCCGAACTCCGGCGACATGTTGCCGATGGTGGCGCGGTTGGCGAGGCTCGTGGCCGCCACACCCTCGCCGTAGAACTCGACGAACTTGCCGACGACACCGTGCTTGCGGAGCATCTCGGTGATCGTGAGCACGAGGTCGGTGGCGGTGGTGCCGGGCGTGAGCTCACCGGTGAGCTTGAAGCCGACGACGCGCGGGATGAGCATCGAGACCGGCTGGCCGAGCATCGCGGCCTCGGCCTCGATACCGCCGACGCCCCAGCCCAGTACACCCAGGCCGTTGACCATGGTGGTGTGCGAGTCCGTACCGACGAGGGTGTCGGGGTACGCCTGCCCGCCTCGGACCATGACGGTCCGCGCGAGGTGCTCGATGTTGACCTGGTGGACGATGCCGGTGCCCGGCGGGACGACCTTGAACTCGTCGAAGGCGGTCTGGCCCCAGCGCAGGAACTGGTAGCGCTCGCGGTTGCGGCCGTACTCCAGCTCGACGTTCTGCGCGAAGGCCTCGTTCGTGCCGAACTTGTCGGCGATGACGGAGTGGTCGATGACCAGCTCGGCGGGGGCCAGCGGGTTGATCTTCGCCGCGTCGCCGCCCAGCTCCTTCACGGCCTCACGCATGGTGGCGAGGTCCACGACACAGGGCACACCGGTGAAGTCCTGCATGATCACGCGGGCCGGCGTGAACTGGATCTCCTGGCTGGGCTGGGCCTGCGAGTCCCAGCCGCCAAGAGCACGGATGTGGTCGGCGGTGATGTTCGCGCCGTCCTCGGTACGGAGCAGGTTCTCCAGCAGGACCTTGAGGCTGTACGGAAGGCGGGCCGAGCCTTCCACCTTGTCCAGCCGGAAGATCTCGTACGACTCGTCGCCCACGCTGAGCGTGCTACGGGCGTCGAAGCTGTTCGCCGACACGACAGTCTCCTTCATTCATGTGCGCGTACCACCGCATCCTGCCGCCACGCCCTCTTGGCCGATCCGCTAAGGTAAGGCTAAGTTAGGTAACCCTTACCGGTCCGGGCGGCTGCGGCACGCCTCGGCAGATATCTCGATGTCGAGATAACTCTAGTACATGACCGCCGGGCGGTCATGCCCGGAGGGTGTGTCCTGTTGCACGGACGCGCCCGCCGACCTGCTCCGGGAGCCATCTCAAGACGGCCGAAACCGTGCCGCGGAGCAGCCGCGAATACGGGCCCGGAGCAGCCCCCGGCACGGACCGGGACCCGGTCCAGAACCCCGCCCGGACCCGAACCGCGCCCGGGAGCAAGCGCGTTCGGCGTATCGACCGGCATCCGGGGTACCCGGCGACGGACGACAAGGAGGCACGCATGCCCCTCACATTCCGTAAGAGCTTCCGGATCCTGCCCGGGGTACGGCTGAACATCAACCGTCGCTCGTGGTCCATCACCAGCGGCGGCAAGAACGGACCGCGGCGCACACACAGCAGCACGGGCCGCCGGACCACCTCGATGGATCTGCCGGGCCCCTTCGGCTGGCGACGCACCACGACCAAGCGCCCCAAGCGCGGCTGAGGGACCGTCACCCACTCGGACCCCCCGAGATGCCGCATCTCATATGTGAGATATCCTGCCGCCATGGCAGACGACTACCTCGTACGCATCGGCAAGCTCATCCGTGACGCCCGTCAGCACCGGGGCTGGACACAGACGCAGCTGGCCGAGGCGCTCGGCACCAGTCAGAGTGCGGTGAACCGCATCGAACGCGGCAACCAAAACATCAGCCTTGAGATGATCGCCCGAATCGGTGAAGCGCTGGACAGCGAGATCGTCTCGCTCGGCTACGCGGGTCCGATGCATCTGCGGGTGGTCGGCGGCCGTCGGCTCTCCGGCTCGATCGACGTGAAGACCAGCAAGAACGCGTGCGTGGCGTTGCTCTGCGCGACCCTCCTGAACCGGGGCCGCACAGTGCTGCGCCGCGTCGCGCGCATCGAGGAGGTGTACCGCCTTCTGGAGGTGCTCGGCTCCATCGGCGTACGCACCCGGTGGATCAACGGTGGCGTCGACCTGGAGATCGTGCCGCCGGCCGAGCTGGACATGGGGGCGATGGACGCGGCGGCGGCCCGCCGCACCCGCTCGATCATCATGTTCCTCGGCCCGCTGCTGCACCGCATGGACAGCTTCACGCTGCCGTACGCGGGCGGCTGCGACCTGGGCACGCGGACGATCGAGCCGCACATGATCGCGCTGCGCCGGTTCGGCCTGGACATCGCGGCCACCGAGGGCCTCTACCACGCACAGGTGGACCGCAAGGTGACCCCGGGCCGCCCCATCGTGCTGACCGAGCGCGGCGACACGGTGACCGAGAACGCGCTGCTCGCGGCCGCGCGCCACGACAGCACGACCGTCATCCGCAACGCCTCGTCCAACTACATGGTCCAGGACCTCTGCTTCTTCCTGGAGGCACTGGGCGTACGCGTCGAGGGCATCGGCACCACCACGCTCACCGTGCACGGCGTGCCGACGATCGACGTGGACGTCGACTACTCCCCCTCCGAGGACCCGGTCGAGGCGATGAGCCTGCTGGCCGCGGCGGTCGTCACGGAGTCCGAGCTGACCGTGCGCCGGGTGCCCATCGAGTTCCTGGAGATCGAGCTGGCGGTCCTGGAGGAGATGGGCCTCGACCACGACCGCACTCCGGAGTACTTCGCGGACAACGGCCGTACGCGCCTGGTGGACCTGACCGTCCGGCCCTCCAAACTGGAGGCGCCGATCGACAAGATCCACCCGATGCCGTTCCCCGGCCTGAACATCGACAACGTCCCGTTCTTCGCGGCCATCGCGGCCTCCGCGCAGGGCAAGACCCTCATCCACGACTGGGTCTACGACAACCGCGCGATCTACCTCACGGACCTGAACCGCCTCGGCGGCCGCCTCCAGCTCCTCGACCCGCACCGGGTCCTGGTCGAGGGCCCGACCCGCTGGCGCGCCGCCGAGATGATGTGCCCGCCCGCCCTGCGCCCCGCCGTCGTCGTCCTGCTGGCGATGATGGCGGCCGAGGGCACCTCCGTCCTGCGGAACGTGTACGTCATCAACCGCGGCTACGAGGACCTGGCGGAGCGGCTCAACTCGGTGGGGGCGCAGATCGAGATCTTCCGGGACATTTGACCGGCGGATGCCGCCGCACCCTGTCGGACCCGCGATGAAGCGGGTCACGAGGGGTGCGACGGCATCTGTGGGACTTCTCTGGGACGGTACGCACCAGCGAGGCGATGGCGAGGTGAGTCCCGGCCCAGGTCTCTCGGCTGCCGGTGAACCGCCGCAGGGGTTGCCTCAGCGGCGCGGTGCCGGTGGTCGGCGGGTCGTGGACGGGGGCAGGAGCGGAGTTCCTGATTCGGTGCGTTTGTGGGCCGCCTCCGTGATCGCCGGGTCGGCCGCCGCCGACGTGAAGCCGCGGCGATGGGCCTCCGCCGCCGTTTCGTAGAGTTCGTCCGCCGCCCGCAGCCGCGCCTCCACCCCGCGGCGGCGCTGCTCGGCGCGGTCGCCCGCCGAGTCGACCCAGGCGCGTGCGGCCGCCAACCGGGCATGCGCGGAGGCGAGTTCATGTCCGCGGTCCTGGCGGCGTTCGAGCGCCGAGCGGAAACTGTCGACGTACGGGTGCTCGCGCAGCAGCCCTGCCAGGAAGCCGATGCCTCCGGAGAGCAGCAGGAGCGAGATGAACATCCAGTAGACCGTTTCCGACTGGAGGTCCAGGCGGTCCACCAGGGACGGAACCGCTCCCGTGTCCGCGCCGTCGAATGCGCCGGCCTCACCCGTGGCCGCCTCGACCGGCGGCTCGGCCAGGATCGACTTCGCGCGCAGGATGCCCAGGGCGACCGTGCAGGCCGCCCAGAAGCCGAGGAACAGCAGGGCCGCCGGTCCGGCCGGGCGGCTGGCGCCCGTCGCTCCGCGCTCCCGCAGCGCGCGGCCGACGAGATGTGGCACCGCCAGCATGAGTATGCCCACGGAGATCGCCAGCGTCGCGTTGAGCGCACGGGAACTGGACGTGCCCACGCCGTGGAGCGGTTCGAACGCCACCCAGTAGATGGGCACTTCGACCGCGAAGACCAGGGCGAGCATGAACAGGACCAGCTTGTCCGGCATCGCGGCCCTGGCCCGCAGCCCCTCCCAGCCCTCGACGGACGCCGCGACCGCGCCCTGCGCGGGCGTGGGTATCGCGGTCTGGTGCGGGTCGGCCGGTACGGGGTTGAGGGACTGGTATCCGTCGTCGGGGTCGGCCGGCGTCGACGTCGGATCGAGATCGCCCGCCGGGGTCGCCGGGGTGGTGCGGTCCGGGGCGTCCGGCCGCGCTCCGCCGCCCGACCCCGCCCGCTCGAAGCGTTCACGTACCGCGTCGCGCAGCCGCTGCCAGCGCATCGACCGGTGGGCGAGCAGATCGAGCTGCTCGCGAGCACGGCGTACGTCGTGCTCCGCCTCGACGAGCCGGGTCTGGGCGAGGATGACCCCTGCCTCCTCCCGCACGATCCGGTTGCGGGCCTCCGCGTCCTCCCGTGAGGCCCGGGTCTCCTGGTCGGCGGCCTCCTCCTCGGTCAGTTCCCGCACGAGGCCGCGGCGGGAGGCCAGTTCGGCCGCGTACGGCGGCAGGATGCCGCTGGACAGGACGACGACGTCGAGCGCCTTGCCACCACCGTCCTCCCGGCCCTGCGCTTCCGCCTTCTTCAGGAGCCGTCGCTGCGCGCGGTCGCTCAGGACCAGGGGTGTGCGCCGTACATCGGTCCGGGGCTGCCGGCCGAACGCCGCGAAGACCCGGCGCCGCGAGCCGTCCTCGCGACGCCGTGCACGGTCCGCCAGGGAACGCCGCGGGGCGGGCTCGTCGGGATGGTTACTCGTCGTCGTGATGGACATGTGCCTTCGCCCGTGTCGTGAGGATGTCGGTCCAGAACTGGTCGAAGCCCTCATAGGTGGAGGGCTTGCGGGTCGGGTTCTTGCCGTAGCCGACCGTGTAGAGATCCATCCCCTTCAGCGCGGGGAGTTTCCGGCCGGCCAGGAGCTTGTTGACCGCCCTCGTGCGCTCGGCCTTGGTCGACAGGGGTTCCTTGGAGATCCGGAACTCCGGGTCGGTCTGCTCGAAGTCGCTGACCGCGAGGATGGCCAGGTCCCCGCCCTTGTCGTCCTGTGTCTCGCGCAGGGACTGGGCGATGCGGCCGAGCGCGCCGAGCACGTCCGAACCGTTCTGCTCCCGAGCGCAGTTGAGCATCTCGATCGACGCGCCGGCCGCGCTGTTGCGGGCGCGCTGCCGCAGTACCTCCCGGTCCTCGGTGCTCGTCCGCGGCTCCGGATCGAGGTCGACCGGTGAGTGACGGCACGACGAGTTCCAGGAGGAGGCCGTCACGGGAGCGTAGGCGAGTGAGGAGCAGTGCTGCTCGTCCAGGAACGGGATGAGCGTCTCCTGGAGCTTCTTCTTGACGTCGACGCCGGTGTCGTCGCTGGTCCCGGAACCGGAGCCGTCCACGACCAGGCCGCAGGACACCTTCTCGGTGCCCTTGTCGTCGGAACTCCAGGGCATACCGGAGCAGCCAGCGAGGCTCAGTGTCAGCGCGGCGATCAGTGCTGTACAGGTGCGCACCGGAGCACGGTGCCCGCGCACCGGGCCGGAGGCCCGAGGTCTGCGCACGGGAAGGAGTGCGTTCATGTGACTCGCTTTCACAGCAGTGGTGGGGTGAATCGATGACCTGTGCCCCGCGACGGACGGGCAGGTGCCCGAGCACGCCTGACGGATCAATGGGCCGATAGGCAGTGGGCCATTGGGTCAATGGGCAATGGGTCGATGGACTAGGCCGCGGGCCGTCCCGCCCGGGCGCGTCCCCCGTCCAGCACCCGCAGCGCCGTCGTCAGCACCGACGGGGCCCCGGGGGCCGCGGTGAGCCAGGAGTCGGGCTCGTGCCAGTCGGCGTCGAGGGCGATCTTGCCCGGCAGCCAGTCCTGCGGGCGCGTCCGCGGGTCCTCGTCCCCGGCGGACTGCCGCTGCCATACGGCGTCCCAGTAGTGCGCCAGCCGCAGGTTCGCCCCGCCGGCGATCGACTCCGCGCGGGTGCGGCACAGCGCCGCGGCCGTGCGCCATTCGGCGACCGAGCGGCCCCATCGGTCGAGCAGTGCGGGCGAGTTGCTGCGGCGCACCTCGTACTGGGTGACCACCGCGACGGCGCCGGAGTGGATGGCCGTTACGAGGGCGTGCCGGTCTTCGATCAGCCGGCCGCGCAACTCGGTTGTCGCGCGCTTCGCGATCAGCCGTACCTCCTCGACGTACGGCGTGATCAGTTCGGGCGAATCCGGGTCGTGCGCGGAGGCCGTCATCCGCAGCCGGGCCGCGTCGAGCCGTCCGCGCCGGCGGCTGCGCACCGCGCTGCGGAGATCGAGCCCGCACTCACGCAGGCAGCGCGTGACGCTGTGTCTGGTGTCCATCAGTGGTCCCCCTATGTGCGTGTGCCTTCCCCATGGCACGGAAGCCCGGCTTTCCGCACGGTCCGCAGCTCGGCGGCGTGGAATGAGAAAGCCGGGATGAATGAGAGTAGCGGAATATGTGATGAGAAACATATATGAGGAGCGAAAAAATCCGTACCCGTACCGGAACCATGTGCGGACCGTTTCCGGTCCGAATTCCGTCCGGTTCCGATCCGGAACGGAACCGCATCGGGATTGCCGCGCGCGCGGGCCGGGGCGAATACTTTTCTCCCCGTACACAAGGAGGGAACGCCTTGGGAAACACGGCACGCCTGGATATCAGCGGTACTCACCTGCCACTGCTGACCCTTGGGCCGGGAGCGCGGCTCGGCGTCTGGGTGCAGGGCTGTGTGCTGGCCTGCCCGGGCTGTATGTCGCGGCACACCTGGGACCCCGCCGGCGGCACCCGCGTACCTGTGGCGGACCTGCTCGGACTGTGGAGACAGGCCCTGGAGCGGGGCGCGTCGGGTCTGACCGTCAGCGGTGGGGAGCCGTGCGACCAGCCGGCCGGACTCGGCGCGTTCCTCAAGGGCGCGCACGACCTGCGCAGCGCCCCGTCCGTACGGCCGACGTCCGACGGCGGGGCGCCCGACCTGCTCGTCTACACCGGGTACGAGGAGGACGAACTCACCACTGAGCAGCGGGCGGCGCTCGGACCGGCGGACGCCGTGGTCACCGGCCGGTTCCGCATCACCGAACCGACGGACCTCGTCTGGCGCGGCTCGGCCAACCAGCGGATGGTCCCACGAACGGAGTTGGGCCGCCTTCGCTACGGCCCCCACCTCGCGCGCACCCGGGACCCGCGGGATGTCGGACTCCAGGTCGTCGTGGACCGGCGGACGCGGGACGGGACGTGGCCGGTGCGCTGGTACGGCATTCCGCGCCCCGGCGACCTGACCGCCATGGAGAGGGAGGGGGCCCGCCGTGGACTACCGCTCTCGGCGCCCAGCTGGCGCCCCTGACTTCCGGTCAGCCCCGCTCGGTGCCCCGCAGCACGGGGATCAGGGCAGGGGTACGGGTGACCAGGTGGACTGTCCAACGGGGATCCGCACGCAGTTCCTCCTCCACGGCCCAGCGCAGCCAGCGGGCGGCCCGCTCGGGTTGCAGACCGCCGCGTCCGGCACCGAGAACGGGGAAGCACAGGGACGACAACGGGGGTTCGTGCGCGTCCCGTTCGCCGACGGCCACCCGGAAGGCGGCGGACACCGCTTCGACCACCGTGCTCTCGCACGCCTCGTAGCCGTTGCTGGTGCGCCGGGGCACCGCGACCGCCGCGTGCAGGACTCGGCGGACCCCGCGCCGCGCCAGCGCGCCCGGGCCGGTGGGGACGACCGTGCCGGGCGGTACCTGGAGGCCGCTGCGGCCGTGCCTGGCCATCCAGTCGCGCAGCTCACGGGCGAGGGGGTCGTCGATGACCGCGTTGGTCTCGTCCCGTGCGGCCGCCGCGCGCCGCAGCGCCCCGGAGACGGTGTTGCGGAAGATCTTCGACATCTCCAGATACGTGTTCTCGGACGAGACCAGGACGTCGACGTCGCGCAGCAGCTCGATGGGAGACAGGTGCACCTGGATGTCCGGGTGGGCGGGAACCGCACCGGGGGCCGTGTCGTAGTGCACCGGTGGACCGGTCATCCGGGCCACCGCGTGCGGGACGTCGGAGGGCGTGGCCTGCGGAAGCGGGTTCCCCTCCGGCGGAGCGCCCGCGCCGGCCAGGCCCAGCACCGCGTCGGCCAGGCGGTCGATGACCTGGCGCTCCTGGCGGTGCCGGAAGCTCTCCGTGGTGACACCGAACACCGCGGCAGCCGCCTTGCGCCGCTCGCCGGCTATCTGGGAGGCGGCGCCGACGAGCCCGAACGAATGGGCCGCCGCGCGCGCGAGTTCACCGACCGGCCCGGCGGCGGGAGCGTCCGGGATCAGGTGGCCCCCGGGCGGCGGCACGGCACCGTCGAGCCAGTGGACGGCCGACCGCAACAGGCGTTCGATCCCCGCGGCGGGCTCCTCCGGGCCGGTGGGCAGGCCGGCGGCGGACGCCGCCGCGGCGAGACCGGGGTGCGATATCTGCCGTACGCGGGAGAGGCCGACCTTGCGCAGGGCACGCAGTTCGACGACGAGTTGGTGGTGCGGGGGAAGTTCCGAAGGCTCTGCGGGGCCGTGTACCAGACGCATGCCAGCACGATAGGACCGCGTTCCCAGGGGTGGGGAGGGTTCCGCGTGATCGGGCACGGTGCGGGCGAAAACGTGCCCGGCTTCGACGCAGTCGATTCTCTTTCGACTTTTTCTATTATTTTTTCACACCCGATCATGAGGGTTGATTTTCTTTGATCGAGAAAACCCGGAAAGTGACAGATAATCGACGGGCACGGCGGGGGTCATATTTTCGCGTAGTATCCGTCCACCTCCGGCCGAGGGATATTCCGGAGGCCGTACTTCAGCACCGGGCGGGGGTATTCACATGAGCACCGCGGAACCACTGGGGGGCGACCCGGATACGGCGGGGAACGCCGTTCCGCCCACCGACCATTTCCCGGACGTCGAGTCCGACCCGGCGCGAGGCCGCGAGGCCCGGCCGCAGCTGCACGACCTGCCCGAGGAACTGCGCGGGCGCTTCGAGCGGCTCGCCGAACTCGGCACCGGACGCACCGGCGAACCACTCCCTCAGCAGGCCGTGGTGCTGCGCGTCGTGGAACGCGAACCCAAGCTCCGGCCGGCGGGGGTCCCTCTCGTCTGGAAGGGCTACCACCACTTCTACGCCCCCGACCGCCGGGTCCACGAGATCCTCGGCGACCCCGTCGACCAGCACGTCGTCCAGGTCCTCGACCGCGGCATCGCGACCGGAATGGTGTGGGAGGTCTGCCCCTCGGCGGGCGAGGTCACCCTCGCCGAGTACCGCGCGCGGCACCAGGCACGGAAGGGGGCTCCCCTGCCGACCGAGCACGTCCGGCGTGTGATCGAGCAGCTCCACCGGGCGCTGACCGCGCTGCACGGACGCGGAATCGTGCACCGCGACGTCGCTCCGGACAACATCGTCGTCCGCGAAGGCCCGCACGAGGAGCCCGAGTTGGTGCTCGTCGACTTCGGCGCCGCCGTGCAGTCGTCGCCGTCGTTGTCCCGCCCGGTGCGGCACTGGGCGGGCAAGCCGCTCTACCTTGCGCCGGAGGCCGCCACCGTCGTCCAGAACGTCGCCCCGTCCGGGGACTGGTGGTCCATGGGCATGGTCGTCGCCGAACTCGCCCTCGGCACCCATCCGATCCGGTTGCGGGAGCGCAGCGTGGTCCTGAAGCGGCTCAGCACCGAGGACGTGGACCTGAGCGGCATCGCCGACACGCGGCTGCGTGCCCTGTGCGAGGGACTGCTCACCCGGTCCCTGAATCACCGCTGGGGTGCCACGGAGGTCGGCCAGTGGATCCATCCGGACCAGGCGGACCCCGTACCGATCACACGGGGTACCGCGCCCTCCCCCGAAATCACCCCCGCGCCCGGCTCGCGCGTGCGGCCCTTCTCCTTCATGGGGGTGCCCTACAGCGACCTGGAGGAACTCGCCGAGGCACTCGACCGCCGCCATCCGGGCGCCGCGCAGCTGCTGTCCTCCGCTCCCCGGCGCGAGGAACTGGTCAAGTGGCTCGGCCAGTTCGTGTCGACCGGCCCCGCCGTCGGCGGCACCTCCCCCGCCGATCCCGCCGACCCGCTGGAGGACCTGCGCACTCGGCTGGCCGACGAGCCCGGCCCCGTCACCCTCGCCGAACTGCTGAACCGGCTCGGCCCCCATCTGCCCGTCACCTGGCACGGCAGCAGCCTCGAAGGCGACCAACTGCCGGTCCCGCTCGAAAGAGCGGTGGCCGGAGACCGGGACGCCCGCGACCTCGTCGAGGCACTCCGCCACCCCGGACTCCTCACCGCCCTTGCCGTCCGCCCGGGCGGCGAACAACTCGCCGCCACCGAGGAGCAGTGGCGGCGGCTGCGTGACGCCTGGGACGCGCAGACCGACGAACTCGCCCTGCGGCACCCCCTGCTGCGCAGGCGGGCCGTACGAGCGGCGCTCGCCCGGGACACCGGCGTCGACGCCCGGCTGCTCCACCTGGCCCGGTTGCCCCAGACCGCCGGCGTCTGGAGCCGGCGGGCCGGCGCGGAGGCACGACGGCTCGCCGTCCCCGTCCCCTGGTTCGAGCGTCTGCTCGACGAGGCCGACGAGCCACTGCGCGCGCTGGCCGCGGTGCGGCTCGCGCGCCTGGCCCAGAACGACGCGGGGCGGGCGTACGCGCATCTGGAGGAGCGCGGCCGACAGGAGGCCGCCGCCGCCCTGGCCGCCGCACGCGACGGACTCGATGTCGCGATGCGCCGCCTCGACATGCTGCCGAACCTCGGCTGGGCGGTCCTGGGCGCCGTCCTGGTCTGCGCTCCGTGGGGCTTCGTCATCTCGCTCTCCGACGCCGCGAATCTGGCTCCCCAGTCCGCCGTCGTCACCGGCTGGCTGCTGGCGATGCCCGCCGCGTTCGTCGTGCACGCCCTCGAACTGTGGATCGCGGTCCGCATCGGGCCACCGGGCTACCACCCCTCGCAGTCGCTGGCCGGACTCGTCATCGGCACCGCCGAACGGCCGAGCCGGTTCACTCTCGGCAGCCGCTGGGCGCGGCTGGTCTCCACGGTGCTGATGCTGGTCCTGTTCCTCGGCGTCCTGCCGTACGTCCTGCTGTGGGCGCCGTGGCTGTGGCCCGTGGGAACCGTCGTCGCACTCGCCGTGTGGACCGTGCGACGCGACCGGGTCTGGCGCCGGGAGCTTCGTCGGCAGCGGGCCGTCCAGGCCGCCGTCCGCGCCGGACGCACCCTGCCTGCCGTGGCCGGAGGGAGGACCGTATGAGCTCCGCGAACGGGCTCGCCGGCGTACAGGACGTATGGCCGACCTACGGGTACGACACGCCTCCCCTCTCCACGCCGGTCTCCACGCCCGACGTCACGCCCGTCTCCACGCCCGACGTCACGAGTCAGCTCCCGCAGATGTCCGTCATCGACGTCTCCGACACCGTGGACCACTTCACGCAGAGCCTGGTCCACGTACTTCACGAACTGGTGGAACCGGCGGCCATCGCGCTCGGCGCCATGAGCGGCACGCTGCTGGCCGGGCGAGCCGCCATGGCGGCCACCGGGATGCTGGCGCACGCGGCGGTCCGCGCCGCCGAGGAGCAACGCTGTCTGCTGCGGCAGCAGGACAACTCCCGCAACGCCGCCCAGCAGTGGGAGAGCGCGGCGTTCGCCGCCACCCGCGTCAACGCCCGCCGCGCCGTCCTCGCGGGACGGCTCGCCCGGGCGTCACGCGGCACCCCGCCGGGCTCACCCCCACCGCCCGCCCCCGTACTGCCGCCGCCCGTCCGACCGGAGGGCTGCCGTCTGGACGCCACCCGGAAAGCGGTGGCCGAGGCGGAACGGGCCATCGAGCGGGCTCAGGCCGAGCTGGCGGCGTGGGAGTGCGCGACCGCCGTGGCCGACGTCGCGGACCCGCGGGACACCGCGTGGCAGGAGGTCCTCGCCGAGCGGCGGCGGACCGTGCGCCGCCGGACCGCCGGATCCGCCCCGTCCACCCGGTCCGCGGAGAGGCCCGAGCGGCCCGCCCCCGCCCCCGTCGCCGGGGCCAGGGGACCCGGCGCGGACGAGGTGACCGCCGTCTCCACCGAGCTGCTGGCCGGCCTGCCCGCAGAGGCGACCGCCGAGGACACCGAACCCGTCGTCACCGCCCTGCACTACGCGCTGATATGCGTGCGGGCGGGTGACGGCAGCGGCGCCTCGGAACACGTGGAGGAGGCGCGCATCTTCGCCGCCGAGGCCGGCCGGCGCGTCCGGCTGCGCGTCGAGGCACTGACCCAGGCGGCGGCCCAGCTCGACTTCCTCACCACCGAAGTGCCCTCGGACGTCGAGCCGAAGCCGCCCTCGGAGGACGTCGTCGCGTTGCTGCGCAGGGCCGTCGAGGAGGGGCGTCCCCTCGGCGCGGCCGATCGGGACCAGGTGCGCGCGGCCGTGGACGAACGGCTCGAACACCTTGAACACCGCTGCCTGCAGCGCGGCACGGAGCAACTGCTCGGCGCCCTGAGCGGCGGGGCGGGCGACTGGCACGAGAGTGGGACCAGCGCCCGGTACACCGACCATGTGCCGCCGGGCTGGGAACCGGATCACTGGATCAGGGTCACCGTCCGCAGGGACGGCATCGACCTGGCGACGCACCGGGCCGGGCCGCCCTCGCCCCGGGACGCGGAACGCTGTGCGGAGGCGAAGCAGTGGGCGGCCGACTTCGAGCATGCCCTCGTGGACCTGGGGCTGGACTGCGACTTCCGCTTCACCTCGGAGGTCGTCGCACCGGGCACACCGGACGAAGGGGCCGCGGCCGATTCGGGACCGTTCGAGCGTGAGCACCTGCGTTCCGGACGGCGTGCCCAGGACGACCCGCGGCGCCGGCACGACGGGCCACGACACCGGCGGATCGACCCCCGGGACGACCGCGAGGGCCGCGAAGACCGGCGATGAGCCGGACGCCGGCGTCCACTGCCCCTGCCCACCACCCACCGCCCACCGCCCTGATTCCGGCTGCCGCCGACCGGTGCCCACTCCACCGTCCAGAGAGGAACACGCAGTGAGTCTGTCCAGCGGATCGACGGAGAGCCGTCTCACCAAGCACGGAGAACCTCGCCACGCCGCCGCGAGCCCGCAGCGGCCGACACCCCCCTTCGTCGACGAGATCCTCGGCACGCTCTCGGTGCACAGCCAGTTCGTGCTGCACGGCAACATCCGCGACCGGTACCTGGCACAGCGCCGACACGGCGGGAAGCTGGTCGAGACCGATCGCAGCCTGCCCGAGTCGCTGTGGGACGGCCTGCGCCGGCTCGGCTACGGCGCACTGCTGCGCTACGACCAGATCACCGGCTTCGTCACCTTGGTCGGACCCGACCAGGACACCGTGGTCGAGTTGCTCAACGACGCGCTGCGCAGCCCGCGCAACGGACAGACCGGCGGCCGCACCCCCCAACTCCTGGACGCGGAACCGCTGCTGCGGGAGATCGTCACCGGGTTCCAGGAACGCCGTACCGGGCAGCGCCGGGACGGACGGGAGGCCGAACCGCTGCGGCTGGCACTGCTGATCGACTACTCCTCCCGGCTGAGCACCGACGTCACCCGGCTCAGCGACGCCGAGAAGGACTTCTTTCTGTCCTGCGTCCAACTCGCCCAGGACGCACAGCCGTTGGCTCCCGGCGCCCATCTGCCCCCGCGCGACCCCGCGGGCGGCGGGCAGCTGTTCAACCCGGTCATCTGGCTCGCGGACAGCGACCGCGACCTGCCGCACTGGCTGGTGAGCGGCTCCGAGCGCATCCGCGCGGTCGCGGTCCCCGGGCCGGACGCCGACGAGCGCGGGCGCATGGCCGAGCTGCTGGCATCGGAGCACCGGCCCGGCGCGGCCGACGTCGAATCCGCCCCCCAGGACGGCACCGGTACCGAACAGGAAGGGCCGTACGGACGGTCACGGCTGGATCCTGTCACCGCGTTCGCCAAGGCGGCGGCCGGTCTGTCCCTGGACGCGATGCGGCAGAGCCACCGGCTCGCTCTGTCGCGGGGCATGCCGTTCGAGGCGATGCCGGACGCGGTACGCATCTACCGGCTGGGCGTGGAGAAGGACCCCTGGCGTTCCTGGGCGATCCGCGAGCGGATCGCCGGCGGTCGCGAGGCCCTCACCCGCCGGGTGCGCGGCCAGGAGCCCGCGGTCACCATGACGCTCGACATCCTCAAGCGCGCGGCCCTCGGGCTGTCCGGCGCGCAGGCCACGTCCGCCGGGCACCGGCCGCGCGGGGTGCTCTTCTTCGCCGGTCCGACGGGAACGGGAAAGACCGAAATGGCCAAGACCGTCGCACAGTTGCTGTTCGACAGCGAGGAGGCCTACCTGAGGTTCGACATGAGCGAGTTCTCCGCCGCGCACGCGGCCGACCGGCTGGTGGGGGCGCCGCCGGGATACGTGGGCTACGAGGCGGGCGGTGAACTCACCCGTGCCGTACGCGCGGACCCCTTCCGGGTCATCCTCTTCGACGAGATCGAGAAGGCGCACCAAGGGGTGATGGACAAGTTCCTCCAGCTCCTGGAGGACGGCCGGCTCACCGACGGACAGGGCGTCACCACCTACTTCAGCGAGTGCGTGCTCATCTTCACCTCCAACCTCGGGGTGCAGCACAAGGACCCGAAGACCGAGAAGCGCGTGTGGGACGTACATCCCAAGGACGACTACTCCGACCTCGCGAAGAGGGTGAAGCAGAACATCCGCCATCACTTCGAGTCCGAGGTGGGACGTCCGGAGCTGATGAACCGCTTCGGCGGCAACGTGGTCGTGTTCGGCTTCATCACCGGCCCGCCCGCGGAAGAGGTCCTCGACCTGTCGATCGACAACATCGCCGCCGCCCTGTGGGAGAGCCAGGACATCCGGCTGGAGATCAGCCCGCGGGCCCGGGGGCAGCTCGGCAAGTACTGTCTGCGGGACCCGTACGCCGGGGGTCGGGGCATCGGCATGGCCCTGGAGACACACCTGATCAATCCCCTGGCCCGCTCGATCTTCGAGATCCGCCCGCAGTCACTGCGCGGCACGCTCCGGGTGACGGACGTGACGGAGGATCCGGAGGACGGCTCCGTCGACCTGCGGGTCGAACACGACAGGGACCGTGGATGACCGACGAAGGGGACGACGACCCCTGGGAGAAACTGACCCCCCGACGCCCGGGCACGACCCGCCCGCCAACCGCGGCGTCACCCCCGCCGGGCCCCGACAAGGACGGCGAGGACGACAAGAACGGCGAGAAGGGCGAGGGCGGCGAGGAGGAGAAGGACGACGACCCGCCGGAGAGGCTCTCGCCCCGAGGCGCGGATGGGCGTCGCACGGCTGCTGACGACGACCCGCCGGAGACGTTGTCACCCCGGCGTCCCGGCGAGGCCCCGTCCCCCGGGTCGGGGCCGCCGCCCCGGATGGTGCGATGTACGGGATGCGGGCGCAAGGTCCCTGCGCGCGTCGCGAGTTGTCCCGTCTGTGCGGCCCCGATCGCGGACCCGGATCCCGCCGAGGACGGCTCCGTGTCCGCGGCACTGCGGTTCTCCGGTGGTCTGGTGCAGGTGCGTCTGCGCCCTGGGGACGTCCGCAATCTCGGCCGGGACCGGGAGTGGGCGCCCCTGACGGCCCGCGGGTTCGCCGACGAACTGTCGGTGTCCCGTCGCCACGCCGAAGTGGCCCTGCGATCGGACGGCACCCTGTGGGTGACGGAATACCGGGACGGCACCACCCACGGCACCCGCGTCAACGGTGACTACCTGCTCCCGGCCGTGACACGGCAGTTGGCCGACGGTGACCGCCTCGTCCTGGGGCTCCATTCCGAGGCGACCGTGTCGCTGTGCGCTCCGGGCGAGGACCTGTCCGCCGGGGCGGGAGCCTGAGCGGACCCGCGTCAGCGTCCCGCCGCGGGCTCCGCGTCCGAGACCGTCGCACGGACCGGGCTCAGCAGCCGCCGGGCCTCGGCCGCTCCCTCCGGCGTACTCAGAGACACCGTGCGCTCGGGCACCGGCTCCAGCGGACACGTACCGCAGCGGTCGCCGAACAACTGGAGTGCCTCGCGCGGCCGGTGGCGCTTGGACTGCCACAACAGCCCCTGTATGCCGGGGGCGTGCTCTCTGATCAGTCGTACCCAGTACCGGGTCTTGGCGTAGTCGTCCCGCTCCGCGTCGACGAGCCAGGAGTCCTGCCACACCGCGGCCAGTCCCTCCGCGCTCATCAGGTCCACGAGGGCGAGGTCCGTGGTCGTGCGCAGGACGGACAGACGGTACTTGCTCGCGAGTGCCCTGGGGATGCGGCGCTGGGCCCACGGCCCGTCGAACCGCACCGACCGCAGGAGCACCTCGCTGAGCGCGGTGACGGGATCGAGTGCCGCGTACAGGTAGGGGAAGGGGTCCTGTTCGGTGGCGCCGAAGCGGTCGCCGTCGAAGAACGCGTGCTGGCGGCTGGGGTTGAACGAGTCGGGCGGACGCGTCTCGCGATGGCAGCGGTACAGCTCCGTGCCGACGGGCAGCACACGGACCAGAGGCTCCATGCGGGTCCCCTCGGGCGGGGCGTGGCCGGCCATCAGTCGTCCTCCAGGAGGGCGCGGGCGGCGGCGAGAACCAGCTCGTCCGGCGCCACGTCCAGCAGCTCGGCCGGCGCGCCGTCCAGCCATTCGTTGTCGCCCAGCCACCAGTCGGCGGCGCCCCACGGGTCCTGGCCGGCCAGCAGCAGCCGGTTCACCTCGCGCACCACCGGACGCAGCTCACCGGTGGTGGGTACGAACTGGAACTCCGGGTAGCGGTCACCGAGTTCGGGGTCGTGCAACCGGATCAGGTCGTCGGCCGCCGCGTCCGTCACGACCGCGATCACCGTGTCCGCGCCCCGAGCCGGGGCGTGCAGCAGCCGCTGCCGGGTGGTGTCCAGGACCTCCTCGGCCGTCGGTGGCGGGCCGGCCAGGAAGCCGAGCAGGTCACCGAGGCGGTCCCGGTCGACGACGACACCGCCGCCCGGGTCGTGTTCGGCATACCGCACGCCGTCGCGCAGCGCCGCACCGACGGGGTGGTGCTCGGGCATCACATGGAGCATCCGGCCCACTTCCCGTGCGGCACGCCGGGTGGGGCCGCGGCCGACGGCGTCGCCGAGCTCGGTGACCCGGCGCAGCAACCGGGCCCGCTCGTCAGAGCCCAGTTCGGCGAGCGTCTGGGCCCAGTGGCGGTGCAGCAGGGCGATCAGCTGGTCGGGAGTCATCGGGCCGGGTCCCTCCTGGGAGGCTCGGGGGCGGGACTGCCCTGATGGATGAAGGCGGCCCAGTTCTGGAGTTCGCCGATGTCCTGTTGCGCGAGGAACGGGTCCAGCATGTCCAACCCCGTGACGGGACAGCGGTGTTCGGCGGGGGTGAGGGCGTAGCGCTGCGTGGCCCGCAGGGCGTCGGGCGGGGCGAGACCGGCGTTCAGATGGTGGTGCAGGACCGTCATCAGGGCCGGGGTGACACCGTCCGACACGGCCCAGCGGGAACCGATGACATCCGTGGCCAGCCGGTGCACGAGGGCAGTGGTGAGGGTCAGGGCCTCGTCGTGGTCCGCCTCGCTCACATCGGTCTCGCACGCGCTGAGCACCACGAGGGGTCCGCTGCGGTCCCCGGCCGACGGGGTGTCCAGCAGGGTGGTCACGGTGAGATGGCCGGTCTCGGGGGGAGCGCCCTCCTCGTACCACAGGTGCAGCGCGGAGCGGGTGGGGTCGGTGCCGGCGGTCCCATGGCACGCCAGGTGCACCATCGCGGCACGGGCGGCCGTGGCGAACGGCTCGGCGCCGAGCACCCTCAGGATGGCGGCCGGCGTGGGGAGGTCGGGGCCGGTCTCGGTGTCGTCGCCCTGCAGGACGCGGGCGTCGCCGTAGTACGCCCGGCTCAGCGCCTGGATCTCGTCCTCGGCGTAGTACAGGTCCCTGGGCTCCGCGACCAGCACCTGCCCGCCTTCGACCGGCAGCCTCGACCGCCGTGTCCCATGGACCAGTTCGGAACCGGACGCGGCGAAGGTCACGACCGCGAGTTCACAGAGGTGGGCCGTCGAGGGGACGTCGGTCGCCTTCCCGTCGTCGCCGGAGTCCTCCCGCGGCAGCGGCAGCCGCGCGGCCTGCCACGGTACGGCGCCCAGGTCGCCGCAGGGCACGAGCACCAGCCGGACCGGTTCGGGGGACTCGTCGGCGCCGTCCGGCCGCAGCCCGCTCTCGGCCAGCGCGCGCTGCCACAGGCCCAGTGCGTCCAGCACCGGTCCCATGACCGACCCGCCCGCCCAGTCGCACAACCGCTCCAGGGACCGCTGCCACTTGCTCACCGCGCGGCGGACCGCGGGGATCGCGTCGATGTCCGTGGTGTCCGTGCCCCGGCTCCGCCGCAGTTCGACCCCGGCCCGTACGAACTCCTCCAGCGGCCCGCGGTCCGCGGTCGACAGCCCCGGCAACTCCACCACCCGCACTCCGAGTCCGGGTCGCAGCAGCAGCGCGGCACCCGTCTCGTCGTCGGTGCCCGGCACGAGATAGACCAGCGCGTCGGCCCGGCAGCGGACAAGCGTCGCGCCGAGAACCGGTGTGGGCGGCGGCCCCGATGCCGCGCTCGCGGCACCCGGGGCCGTGCGCACCAGCTCCAACGCCTCTCGGCGCAGCGCGCTGGGCAGCCGCGGCACTCCCGTCGCGTCCGGATGGAGCACCTCGTCGAGGACCGCGGGTCCAGCTGCGCCGGTGGTCACCGTGGCCTGCCGCCACGCCGCCGCCGTCTCATAGGCGCCGAGTGCCTCCAGCCGGTCGGCCACCGTGGTCCCGGCCGCGGCGGCGTGCAGGACCAGGGCACGCCCTGCCTCCAGACAGGCGACCGCCTCCTCGGGCCGGCCCAGGCGCACGGCCCAGCCCGCCGCACGGACGCCGAGGCTGCCGGCCGCCCGTGCGGCGCGCCGTCCGTGCTCGGCACCGAGCTGGAGCAGCACGTCGTCGGCCGAGGCGCGCAGAGCCAGTCTGGCGTGGGCGAGCGCCCGGGTCAGCCGGTCCCGCAGGGCGTCGTCGTGGGCGGGGTCGCCGGAGCCGGCACGCTCCGCGAGGGCGGTGGCCAGCTGCTCGTGCAGCGGCACCACGAGATCGGCCGCCTCGGTCCCGGCCCGGCCGCTCTCGGCACTCAGGTCGGCCTCGGCCCGCTCCAGTTCGGCGATGGCGTCGTCGAGGAGGGCCGGGTCGCCCTCGCGGCTGTGCAGGGCGCGCAGGGCGAGTGCGATGGCCACCCGGTTGCGGGGGCGCTGACCGGACACGGAGGCGGGCGCGTCCAGCGCGGCCCGTGCCGATTCGAGGGAGCGCCGCATGCGCTCGGAGTCCGGTTCGAGGTGTGTGGCGAGCGCGAGCAGGGGGGCTTCCATCGTCGCGAGCAGCGGGCGGGCGAAGGGGAGCGTGCCGGTGTGCGCCAGGGCGGCGGCATGCTGGTCGACCGCGCTGCGCAGCGCGCTCAGGTCGGCGGTCAGCTGCACCCGGACGAGTTCGAGGCCGCAGAGGATGATCCGCGGCAGCCCGCTCCACTCGCTCTCGTCATCGGTCTCCTGCGCGATCAGGGCGAGGAGTTCGTCCCGTACCTCCCCCAACGCGTCGACGTCACGCTCGCGTTGGGCCCGGTCGAGGGCGAACTGGGCCTGGAGACAGCGGTTCATGAGCAGCAGGCCGGGCGCACCCGGCCGGTCGGGGGCGCCCTCGGCGAGCAGACCCCCGGAGGTCAGGGCGGCGTCGATCAGTTCCTGCGCGGTCTGCCCGTCCTGGAGGCTGTGCCCCACCAGCTGGGAGCCGACCAGCACCGCGGGCACGGTCGCCTGGAGCAGCCACTCCGTCTCGTGGTCGACGGGCCCGTCCGCCTCCCGGATCTGTGCCAGCAGCTCCAACGCCTTCGCGAAGTGGGCCTGTTCGCCCGTACGCATCCCGAGGGCCAGGCAGGAGAGCGCCGCGAGGGCGCGGGCCTGGCCGCCGTCGGAGCCGGCCGCGGCCAGCATCCGCTCGTTCAGCACACGCAGGTCGTCGAGCGTGATGAAGCCGGGGCTGATGATCTCGGTGAGGATCGTGGGCGCGTCCAGTGAGCGCGCCATCTCCTCCATCTCTGCGGGGCCGGGAGGCCCGGCGTGCTCTGCGGAGCGCACCACGTCCACCGGGACGTCGTCCGGGGCACCGCCCGAGGGCAGTACGTCGAACGCCTTCGCCATGTACGGCAGCGCCTGGGCCAGCCCGCCCAGTGAACCGCTGTCGGGCAGCATGCCGGGCAGCGCGGCCATGATGTCGGCCAGCCCGCCGGTGTTGCCGTCCCCGGCGGCCCGCAGCAGCGGCACCATCGTGAGGATGCCCTCGATATGAGGTGGCAGCGGCACCCCCTCACCCGCCACCTCCCGTCCCAGTTCGACGACTTCGGGCAGCACCTCCAGCGCGGTCATGCCCTGCGCGGAGGCCGGCAGGCCGAGCGGAAGGTACCGGGCCAGACCGGGTGGCAGCGCGGCCACCCCGCTGTCGGCAGGGGAGATGTCCAGCAGCGGCGCCAGCAGCAGGACGGCGAGATCACGGGCGGCGTCGCGACGGAGACCGGGGTCCAGATCGGGCATCCGCCGCGCCTCGCGCAGCAGTTCGATGGCCCGTGTGCGGTCGGCGGGGTCCCGCCCGTCCGCCCACCGGGCCGCGACCAGCGCCCCGAGCCGGGCGGTGACCTCGCTCCCCGGTCCGGACGCCGTCTCCCCGGCGCACGTTTCGAGTTCGCCGATCAGCTCGTCCCGGGTGGCCTTGTCCGGGCCGACCGGGGCCAGGTCCGTTCCCGTGTACGTCACCCCGGCACCGACGGCACGGCGGAGGAACCGTCGCACCCGTTCCCCGTCCGAGTCCGCTCCGAGCCCCTCTTCCACCGTCAACTGCCGCCCCGTTCCGTTCGGTTCCGTCCCCGGGCCGGTACCGCTCCCCCGTGCGGTACCGACCCCTGGCCGACCACACGGCCCCCTGCCGCACGGTCACGGCGTCATGATGCTCCGGCCCACCCGTACGAGCGAGGACTTTGCGGCGTACGACCAGAATGCGACCGGCTTTGGACCGAACCCGTCCCGACCTGCGCGCAAGAGGCCACGAGCAGAACAGCGGCGAGCGCCGCGGGCCCATGGGTGCGATCCCGGCCGCCACCTCCTGGCACCATCGGCTCCCGGAGGCGGGCGGACGCGCGCCGTACGTGCAGGAGATGCCGATGCCCCGACGTCCCCACCCCTTCGAGGAGATCACCCGCCCCACCTATGCCGAGGCGCACCTCGCCGGGCTGCGGATCGAGGGCAGCCGCCACGAGGCCGTGCTCAGCGGCGTCTGCCCACGCTGCGAGCACCCCTTCCAGCACGTCCACCCCCTGGCCGGGTTCCGGGGGCTGCGGCCACCTCGGTCCCGCGACACCTATTCCGTCCAGGTGGCCTGTGTCTGCACGGAGGAGCATCCCGGCCGGCCGGACGACGACGAAGGCTGCGGCGCCTACTGGATCCTGCTGCTGCAACGGAACGGCCGGTGAGGTGGCAGGCGTTGCCCGGACCGGCCGCCACACCCGCGGACCGCGCCGCCGCCCGCCACCGCCGGCAGTTGGTGCGCCAGGAACTGCCCCGGGTCCGCGAGGCGGCGGCCGCCTGGCGCACGGGGCTGGCCGCGCTGCTGGTCGGCATGGTCGGCTTCGGCCTGATCAAGGGCCGCAGCGACATCCGGGAACTGGCCACGCCCTACGACATCGTGGTGGGCTGCCTGCTACTGCTGACGCTGGCGACCGGGACGCTGGGTGGCGTACTGCTGCTGCGCGCCGCGCACGGCAGGCCCGCGGCCACCGTCGTGCAGCAGACACCGCCCGGTGTGCTCGTGTGGGGTGAGGAGGCGCTCGACCACCAGGAGACCCTGCGCGCGGCGAAGGCCCTGACGCGGGGTGTGGTGCTGACGGTGCTGTGCGCCGCCGCACTGACCGCGACGGTCGCCGTGACCTGGTACGGGCCCGACAAGTCCGAGCCGCAGCTGGAGGTGGTCACACCGGACGGCGGTTTCTGCGGCCGTCCCCGCGGCGTCACCGACGGCCGACTGCTGCTGCGCACGCCGGCGGGCGAGGTGACGGTCCGCCTCGACGGGGCCCTCACCGTCCGCGCGCTGGCGTCCTGTCCGGGTCCCGGCACGACCGGTTGAGCCGCCCGCGCGGCGACGCGCCCCGACTCCCTTGCCGACACACCCACCAGCGTAACTGTACCTTCCGGATGGTACAGTTACGACCATGCGACCGAGCTCTCGAACCCAGATCCTGGAAGCCGCGATCCGTGTGACCGAGAAGGAGGGGATCACGAGCCTGACCCTGGAGTCGGTGGCCGTGGAGGCCGGACTGACCAAGGGGGGTCTGCTGTACCACTTCCGTACCCGGGAGGAGCTGCTGCTGGCGATCCAGCGGTATCTGACCGAGGGATGGGAGAAGCAGCTGGAGGCTCGGCTCGGGAAGGCGTTCGCGGAGGCGACGGCGACCGAGCGGGCGATCGCCTACACGCTCATGGACATGGAGAGCCAGCCTCGCAAGGCGGACCTGGCGTTCATGGTCGAGTCGGCGTCCGACCCGGAGCTGGCGCAGGTGTGGAACGCCCTGGTGGACCGGTGGGTGCCGGTCCCGGCCGAGCCCGATCCGGCGCAACTGGAGCTGTTCCTGGCCCGGATGGCCGCGGACGGGCTGTGGCTTTTCGAGGCGACCACCGGGACGAAACTCACGCCCGCGGTGAAGGATGCCCTTCGGCAGCGGATCGCCGCACTCACCGAATCGGCCTCCACACCGTGATCCACAGGCTCGGCGCCCTTCCGGCGCACCGTCGAATCCAGAAGATCCGAGGTACGGCATGAGCAAGGCACGACGCTGGTGGGTCCTGTTGACCGTCTCGGCGGGGCTGTTGCTGATATCGGTGGACATGACGGTGCTCTACACCGCCCTGCCCACCCTGACCGGCGATCTGCACGCCGACGCCTCGCAGAAGCTCTGGATCATCAACGCCTATCCGCTGGTGTCGGCCGGCCTGCTGCTGGGCACCGGCACACTGGGCGACCGGGTGGGACACAAGCGGCTCTTCCTGGCCGGCCTGGTCATCTTCGGTGCGGCGTCGACGATGGCCGCCTTCGCCACCTCCCCCGGGATGCTGATCGCCGCGCGCGCCTTCCTGGCGGTGGGCGCGGCGACGATGATGCCCTCGACGCTGGCGCTGATCCGGCTCACCTTCGAGGACGAGCGGGAACGCGGGGTGGCGATCGGGATCTGGGGCACGACGTCGGTGGTCGGCACCGCGCTCGGACCGGTCCTCGGCGGCTTCCTGCTGGAGCACTTCTGGTGGGGTTCGGTGTTCCTGGTCAACGTGCCCGTCGTCCTGCTCGCCCTGGTGGCGGCGGTGTTCCTCGCCCCCGGCGGATCCGGCCGCGCGGACCGGCCCTGGGACCCCGTCGCCTCGCTCTACGTCATGATCGGCCTGGTCGCGCTGGTCTACGCGATCAAGGAGACCACCCGGCCCGATCCCGCACCCCTGCACATGGTCGGGGCGCTGCTGGTGTCCTTCCTCGGCTTCCGGGCCTTCCTGCGTCGCCAGCGCACTCAGCCCTACCCTCTGATCGACTTCGCGCTCTTCCGCAATCGGCCCCTGCTCGTCGGCGTGCTCGGCGCCGGCCTCGCGATGTTCGCCACCGCCGGCATCCAGCTCGTCCTGGCCCAGCGCCTCCAACTGGTCATCGGCCACACCCCGCTCGGCGCGGGCCTGCTCGTGGCCGCGTCTGCCCTGGGGGCCCTGGTGGCCGGGGTCGTCGTCGGCGGCCTGGTCCACCGGGTCAGCGTGCGCACACTGATCGGCGGCGGCCTCGCCACGAGCGCACTGGGCATCCTGCTGACGCTCCTGCTCACCCCGGGCGCGGTCCCCCTCCTGGACTCCGCCCAGAGCTCCGGCTGGGTCGTCCCCGGCCTGATCCTGGCCGGCGCGGGTCTGGGCACCACGATGACCGCCGCCTCCGCCGCGATCATCGGCGGCGCCCCGCCCCACCGCGCCGGTATGGCCTCCTCGGTGGAGGAGGTCTCGTACGAACTGGGCAGCCTGACCGGTGTCGCCGTCCTCGGCAGCGTGCTGACGGCGGTCTACACCGGCACGGTCACCCTGCCCGCGGGCACCCCCGGCACCGCGGCCGACAGCCTGGACGAGGCCCGCGCCACCGCCGACCACCTGCCCGCGGAGCAGGGCCGCCCCCTGCTGGACGCCGCCACCTCCGCCTTCGACAACGGCTACAACACGACCCTGGTCATAGCCACCGTCCTCCTGGCCGCCGGCTCCCTCTTCACCTACCGCTACCTGGGGCGTGCTGCCAGCTCGGCGAACACCTCGACGGCGCGGTCGAGTTCGGCCTCGGTGTTGTAGTAGTGCGGCGACAGCCGCACCAGCGGATGGACGCCCCGGTCCTCGGTGTCGAACTGGGTGTGCGCCGCCACGGTGGTGGTGACATTGACATCGCGCTCAGCAAGAGCGGCGGCAACATCCGCGGTGGACACGTCATCGACCTTGGCGGTCACGATCGCGCACCGCTGCCGACCGAGGTCGTACGTCGTGACACCGGGCACGGCGTCAAGCCGGTCGCGCAACAACTCCCCGAGCCCGACGGCACGGCGCCCAATGTCCTCCATGCCGATCTCAAGGGCCTGCTCGACGGCGGCGCTCAGGCCGAGCACGTTGGCGTAGCTCACCTCCCAGGTCTCGAAGCGCCGGGCGCCGTCGCGCCAGGTGAAGCCCCGCTTCCCGTCCCAGGTGGCGGAGGCGATCTCACTGACGTACGGCTCCAGGTGGTCCAGTGCTTCCCGGCGCACCCACAGAAATCCCGTCCCGCGAGGGCCGCGCAGGAACTTCCTGCCCGTGGCGGTGAGCATGTCGCACCCGAGTTCGGCGACATCGACCGGGAACTGGCCGACGGACTGTGTGGCATCGAGCAGGAAGGGCACACCCGCGGCCCGGCTGATGCGACCGATCTCGGCCGCGGGGTTGACCAGACCGCCACTGGTGGGGACATGGCTGACACCGACCAGCCTGGTCCGGTCGTCGATCAGCTCCGCCAGGGCCGCGGTGTCGAGCTGCCCGGACTCGTCGTTGGGGACGACGACGACCTCGGCGCCGGTGCGCCGGGCGATCTGCAGATAGGCGAGGACGTTGCTTCCGTACTCGGCCCGGCCGGTGAGGATGCGGTCGCCCGGCGCGAACGTCATGGAATAGAACGCGGCGTTCCAGGCGTGCGTGGAGTTGTCGAACAGCGCGACCTCGTCGGGCCGGCCACCGACGAGGCGCGCGATGTTCGCGTAGGTGGCGTCGATTCGGCCCCGTTCCCGGTCCGCGGCCTCGTACCCCCCGATGGCGGCCTCCAGCTCCAGATGGACCGTCGTGTCCCGAAGGGTCCTCCGCGACAACAGCCCGGCACCCGCGTTGTTCAGATGAACCCGGTTCGCGGTGCCCGGGGTGTCCCGGCGGAGCGCTTCGATGTCCATTCCTGCCCCCATCTCTACGGTCGGATGCCTCTGCCTTCCCTTCCCAACCGACCCAGCCAACACTCGGGCTCCGCCCTGGGCTTCTTGGTCCGCTGCGGATGCGTTGTGGCTGGTCGCGCAGTTCCCCGCGCCCCTTAAAAGCACCGGTGCCCGGGGCCGGTTTGCCACGTGCGGGTCCGTCGCGGTTGCTCGCGCAGTTCCCCGCGCCCCTAAAAGCCCGTGGCCAAGGCCGGTTCGTCACGTGCCGGACCGTCGTAGTTGCTCGCGCCGTTCCCCGCGCCCCTTACGGGGCACGGTCGGAGGGGACGTGGCGGGATGTGTGGCCGCAGCTTACGACGACATGGGAAGGCGGCCACCGTGGCAATCGGGCCTTGCCTGGTCCGCTGCGGACGGACATCCCGGCGCGGCCCCGCACCCAACAGACGAGCCGCAACCCCCACCCACCCCAGGGGCGCGGGGAACTGCGCGACCAGCCACAACAAACCCGCAGACAAACACCGAACCCGAACCCCTGCCTACTCGCCCAACCCCCGAAGCGTCCGAGCCTCCCGCGCAAGAATCCCCTCGTCATCCCCCGGAACGAACTCCAGCAGAACATCCATCGGCCCACCCCCACCCCCCACCCGCAGCCGCCCAAGCACCCCACCCCACAACTCGGACCGCGCAGAGAGCGGACGCCGAGTCGTCCCCGGCCACCAGGAGAACGCATGCACGGCGGCAACGCCGTCAATCACCGCGTCGAGACCAAGCAGCGCATCCGAGTCGGCCACATCGAGCGGCGGCTGCCAGTACGTGAGAACGTCGGGCCGCCCCACCTCCTCCAGCAACCGCAAGACACGATCAGCCCCATCGGTCAGCGTGTTGCGATGGAACTCGTAGGCGAGATACACGCCCACATCAGCCGCAAGCTCCGCCGCACGCCGAGTGTCCTCGACAACCGCCGCCCGCTCCTCCGGCGAAGCCTCCTCCGTCCCAGTCGCCCCCGCCCAGATCCGAATACGTGGCGCCCCGAGCAGCACGGCGGAGCGAAGAACCCCGTCGAACTCCGCCGGGTCGGTACACCCGGCGCGGTAGTACGAGCCGTACGAGGCCACCGCGAGCCCCGCCTCCTCCGTGGCGCCGCGAACCCGGACGGCCACGGCCTCATCCCCCGCAGGTACATGCACGTCGGCACCCCACTCCACACACTCGAGCCCCGCCTCGACCGCGGCCCCGAGCACCCCGGCCACATCAAGGTGCCGCAGGGTGACGGAACACAGCCCCAGCCGCGGCGACACCCGGTTCACCCCAACTCCTCGGTGACCGAGAGGCCACCCGCACCCCCCGCACCCCCCGCACCCCCCGCACCCCCCGCACCGAAGTCCACGACCGTACGCACCCCATCGCCCCAGCGAACAGCCGCAACAAGCCCACTCACCTCAACACCGACCTGCCCGGCGAGCGGCGCCACGCCCTCTTCCCCCGTGAGGGACGCCAACCCGACGAACAACGTCCCCTCCTCCCCCGCCCCGACAACTCCGGTGAGCTCGGGAACGAGGGCCCAAGGCCCAAACGCCGTCCCCTGCGGCGCCCGCACCACACACGACGTCTCCCACCCGTACAGCCCGATCAGTTGACTCGTCACCTCCGGCCCTTCGAGCCGCACCTCCGCGCCCTGGTCGTCCTCGGCGACGGTCCCCGGAGGCACCGCAACAGTCCAGCCGCTGTGATGAACCGGCGTCCCCACCGGCACACCCACCGTGCGATGCACCCGCAGTTCGAGCCTGCCGCGGGCCAGCGTCAGGCTCTCGATCCGCGCAGACGGAAGCACGGGCCCGCCCTCGGGGAAGACCGGCCGATGCCACGAGGCGAGCCAGTCACGCCCGGCACCCAGCGGATGAATGCGTACACGGGCGCTCCGCATGCCACGGGCCGACAGCGCGACATGATTGTCGGCAGCGTTGGCCGCGCTGGTCGGACCGGTACGGGTGGAGTACGCGAGTCGGGCGTACAACGGGTTGCCCGGGGCCTTCTCCGGCTCCCGCGAGTCGAGCTTGTAACTGCCGTGGTTGTGCAGGCGCGCGAGCCCGTCCCCGCCCGTGGTCTGGACGAGCAGCCCGGGCGCGGGAAGGGCGAGCACACGGTCGGCCCCCTCGACCGGCGCCCGCTCCTCGGTGGCCGTCCACACCGGATCCTCGGCCGGGATCAGCAGCGAGAGGAACCCCTTGGAGGCCCAGTACGGGGACCCGGGCCCCGAGTACCGCTGAAGTGTGGCCTCGTGCGGCCCGTACCAGCCAAGTCCGAGGAGCCCGTCCGCGGTCGGCGCACCCCGGTCGACAAAATGCCGCAGCCCCCCGCTGAGGATGCGGCGGGTGACGCCCGGGTCGAGCGGAGTCTCACCGGTGAGCGCGCCGAGCGCCACGGCGGTGACGGCCGCGAAGCGGTACGTCAGCGAGCGCCCGTGGTGAATGGGCGCACCGTTCGCGTCGAAGAGCAGCGCGAACCCGTCCAGGAACTCCCGCAGTCGCGGGCCGAGCCGGTCGAGCAGTTCCCGGTCCCCGGTGAGGTGGGCGTGCAGCAGCGGGTAGAAGTGGAGGGCCCAGCCGTTGTAGTGGTCGAAGGAGCGGCCGTCGCCGTCGGAGTACCAGCCCTGGCCCTGGTACCAGCCGTCCAGCAGGCCGAGCGCGCGGTCGATCGCCCCGCGTGTCTCGCTGTCGCCCCGTCCCACGGACTCCAGGAATCCGGCCACGGTCAGCGGGAAGAGGTACCAGTTGTTGGGGGCGGGCGTGTGCCGCAGCGCGCCGCGCAGCCACTGCTCGACGCGGTCCTGGTCGGCGGCCGGGAGGGTGTCCCAGGTCCAGGGCGTGGTGAGCCGCAGGGCCAGCGCCACGGAGGCCGACTCCACCATGGGCTGGCCCTGGATGCCGTGGTGGCCGATCTCCGGCCAGGACTCGGCGTCGTCGCGGCCGGGGGTGCGCGTGCCGCGCGCGACGCCGGCCGTGTAGCGCTCCAGGAATCCGTGCGGGTCCTTGCCGGACGCCCCGGCGGTACGGAACGCGGCGAGCAGGAACGTACGGGCGAACCCTTCGAGACCGTCGGAGCGCACCCCCGACCGCGAGGGCGGGCCGGGCAGGTCGATCAGGGCGTGGCCGGGGGTGGCGTATCGGAGGGCGGCGGCCAGCAGCCGGTCGCCGGTGGCTTCCCAGTGGGCACGGGTGTAGCCGGTGTACGGGCTGAGGGTGCGGTCTTCCTCGGGGGCTGCAGGGAGGGGGTGCTGGGGCATGGAAGGGCCACGTCTCCTGTTCGTTCCGGCGGTTTCCGAAGGTCCGTTCCGTTCCGGCGGTTTCCGAAAGCGGCTGCGATGGTCAGGCGGGTCAGGCAAAGCAGGTCAGGCGAGGCGGGCCAGATGTTCGGGCCGGACGGGGTGGGTGAAGGGGCGGCCGAGGGCGTACGACTCGATCTCGGCCAGTGCCAGGTCGGCGAGGCGGCGCAGTTCGCCGCCCTTCGAGCCGGCGATGTGCGGGGTGATGAGGACGTTCGGGCAGTCCCACAGCGGTGAGTCGGCGGGCAGTACCTCCGGCTCGGTGACGTCCAGGACCGCGTTGATCCGCCCGGACACCACCTCACTGGTGAGAGCGGTCTGGTCGATGACCGCGCCGCGCGCGGTGTTGATCAGCGTGGTGCCCGTGCGCAGCCGCGCCAGCAGGTCGCGGCAGACCAGGCCGCGGGTCTCGGGCAGCAGCGGTGTGTGCACGCTGAGGACGTCGCTGACCGCGAACAGATCGGGCAGGGAGACCGGCTCCGCCCCGAGATCGCGTGCCTCGGTGTCCGTGACGAAGGGGTCGTGGAGCAGCACGTTCAGGTCGTGCGGGCGGAGCAGCTCGATGACGCGGCGTCCGATGACCGAGGCGCTCAGGATGCCCACGGTCCTGCGGTAGTTGCCCGCGTCGGGGTGGCGTGCGTTCCAGTCGATGCGCCGGCGTTCGGTGCGGTAGGTCCGGGCGGTGTCGAGGACGCGTTTGTTGGCGAGCAGGATCATGGCGAGGGTGTACTCGGCGACCGGCACGGCGTTGGCCGCGGCGGCGGAGGACACCGTGAGGCCGCGCTCCCAGCAGGCGGCGGTGATGTGGTGGCGTACGGTCCCGGCGGTGTGCACGACGGCGCGCAGCCGGGGCGCGGCGTCGAGTACCGCCGCGTCGATGGGCGGGCAGCCCCAGCCGGTGACGAGCAACTCGGCGTCGGCGAGCGCGCGGTGGGCTGCGGGGGTGGTGAGGTCGTCCAGGACGAGCCGCGGGTCGATGTCGGTGAGGGCGGCCAGCCGGGCCCGTACATCCGGGTCGAGGACCTGATCCGCGGTCCTGTGCGCCATGGCGAGCACGGCACGCGGGCGGGAACGGGGCCGGAGGTCGGGGTGGGTCACTTGACGCTCCTACGGGTCAACTGGGGCTCCTTGTACATCACTTGACGGCACATCACTTGACGCTTCCGGCGGTCAGGCCGGACTTCCAGTAACGCTGCAGCGTGACGAACGCGACGATCAGCGGCACGACGGCGAGCAGCGAGCCGATGACGACGAGCGGGTAGTACTCGGGCGAGACGGTGGCGGAGCTGTTCCAGGTGTAGAGCCCGAGGCTCAGCGGATACAGGTGCTGGTCGGAGAGCATCACCATGGGCAGGAAGAAGTTGTTCCAGATGGCGGTGAGCTGGAACAGGAAGACGGTGACGAATCCGGGGCCGAGCATGCGCAGACTGACGCGTATGTACGTCTGCAGTTCGCCGGCGCCGTCCACGCGGGAGGCCTCCAGTACCTCGTTGGGTACGTAGCCGCTGCTGAGCAGGCGGGCGAGGTAGACGCCGAAGGGGTTGAACAGGACGGGGACGAAGACCGCCCAGAAGGCGTTGACCAGGCCGATCTCGGAGGCCACCAGATAGAGCGGGAGGGCGAGGACGGTCTGCGGGACCATGACGCCGGTGAGGACGAGCCCGAACAGCTTCTCCTTGTGCCGGAACTCGTACTTGTCGAAGGCGTATCCGGCGGAGACGCTGATGAGGGAGCCGACCAGGGCGCCGCCGACCGCGTACAGCAGGCTGTTGAGGTACCACTCGCCGTAGAGGCCGCCGTCCATGGCGAAGAGGTCGGAGAGGTTGCGGGAGAGGGAGAAGTCGCCGAGGGAGAAGATGTCGCTGCCGAAGAGGGCGTCGGCGTTCTTGGTGGACGCGAACAGCAGCCACAGGGCGGGCATCATCGTGTAGAGGGCGGCTATCAGGACGACGGCGTTGGCGACGCCGCGGCTGGTCAGTCCGGACTTCCCGAAGGGGCGGCCGAGTGGCCTGGTGGGTGACCCGCCGGACGGGGTCGTGGGGGTGATGGGAGTCGTCGTGGTCATTTCGCGCTCCGTTCGCGGCGGCCTGCCCAGCGCGTCACGGCGAACGACAGGGCGCAGGTGACGACGAGGAGGATGACGGAGGCCGCGGAGGCGAGTCCGTAGTTGTTGCGGCGGAAGGCCGCGTCGTAGATGTACATGTTCGGTGTGAAGCGGGAGTTGACCATCGGCGTGGCCTGGTTCATCAGCATGGGCTCGGTGAACAGCTGCAGCGCGGCGATGAGGGAGAACATGCACACCATGAGGACGGACCCCCTGATGATGGGGACCTTGACCTGGAACGCGGTGCGCACGCCTCCCGCCCCGTCGATCCTGGCCGCTTCCAGCACCTCGCGCGGCAGCGCCTGGAGGGCGGCGTAGAAGATCACCATGTTGTAGCCGAGGCCGCTCCACAGGGCGATGTTGACGATCGACGGGAGCACGGTGTGCAGGCCCAGGAAGTCGATGGTGATGTCGGCCTCGGCGAAGAGCTTGATGACCGGGCTGAGCCCCGGCGTGTAGAGGTACAGCCAGATGACCGCCGCGATGATGCCGGGCACGGCGTGCGGCAGGTAGAGCAGCATCTGCGCGGTGCGCCGCAGCCGGATCAGTCCGGAGTCGAGCAGCAGGGCGAGGCCCAGGGAGCCGGCGACGACGAGCGGGACGAAGACCACGCAGTACAGGGCGATGGAGCCGAAGCCGGAGACGAAGCTCGGGTCCTGCAGCACGGCGAGGTAGCTGCGCAGTCCGGTGAAGATGGTGCGGCCGCCGCCGAAGCCCAGGCCGTCGTGGTCCTCGGAGAAGAAGCTGAGGTAGATGGCGTAGCCGACGGGGACGAGGAACACGGCGACGAGCAGCGCCGTGAACGGGGCGAGGAGCGTGACGTACGCGAACCTCTGCTGTCGGCGTCCGGCTCTGCGGGTGCGGGCGGGGTCCGCCGGTGGCGGTGTGGTCCCCGCCCGTTTTCTGGGAGTCATCACTGTGCTCACGGATGCACCTCGGATCCAACCTGATGTGCGGCTCTGGATGTGCGGCTCTGAGAGGGTGGTGTGCGGCGTGGTGTGCGCGGCTGTCGGTCAGCGGGTGGTGACGGACAGGCCGAGGCTCTTCAGGTCGGGCAGGGTTTTGCTCTGTGCCTCCCGGAGGGCCTCCAGGATGGTTCCGCTGCCGACACCGGCCCGCGCGAGCCCGTCGTCGCCGGAGCTGATCGTCGAGACCATGCGCGGTCCCCACTTCCATCGGGTGGAGATCAGCTCGGCCTCTCTCTGGAAGAGGGAGAAGATGTCCTGGCCGCCGTAGTAGCTGGTGTCCATCTCCTTGCGGGCGACCGGGACCAGGTCGGGCACGGTCGGATACGCGCTGCTGACACCGCTGGCGAGTTTGGCCTTCAGCGCGTCCGGGCTGGTGACCATCCAGGTGATGAACTCCAGGGCTTCCTCGGGGTGCGTGCTGTCCTTGGTGACCATGAAGGTCGAGCCGCCCTGGGTGCCCAGGGACGGCTTCTCCGGGTCCCACTGCGGGGACGGGGCGATGGCCCATTTGCCCTTGCCGCCCGGGGTGGAGGCCATCATCGAGCCCGCCGCCCAGGCGCCCGCCAGCCAGCCGGCCGTCTCACCGCTCTGCAGATGCGCCCGCCACTGCTGGCTGGACGAGGGCTCGACCCGCACCAGGTCGTCGTCCACCAGGCGCTGCCAGTACGTGGCGACCTTGCGGGTGGGGGCGTCGTCCATGGAGACGGTCCAGGACTTGTCGGAGGTGTCGTACCACTGGGCGCCGGCCTGCCAGGCGAGGCCGGCCATGGCGAGCGTGCCGCCGGTGGTGAAGAGAGAGGCGATACGGGAGTCGGGCTTGGCCTTCTTCAGCTTGCGGGCCGAGCTCTCGAACTCCGCCCAGGTCCTGGGGACGGGGATGTCGTACTTGGTGAACAGGTCCTTGCGGTAGAGGAAGACCATCGGTTCGATGTCGACCGGCAGGGCGTAAGTGCGCCCTTCGAAGGTGGTCAGATCCATCGCCTGCGGGATGATCTTGCGGCGCACCGAGTCGGGCAGCATGTCCGTGATGTCGCGGGGCACACCGTCGATGGCGTAACTGGGCAGCTGGGGATACTCGATGGTGGCGACATCGGGGGCGTTGCCCGCCCGCGCGGCGTTGCTGAGCTTGGCCCAGCCGCCCTGGTCGCCCGAGGGGACCTGCTCGAAGTCGACCTTGATTCTGGTGTGGGTGCGGTTGTACTCGTCCACGACCTCCTGGCTGCCGCGCAGCGCGGACCAGAAGGTGACGTGCACCGGCCCGTCCCCGGCGCTGTCCCCCTTCCCGCCGCCGGAGCAGCCCGCCACCAGCAGCATGGCGAAGATCGTGAGCACTGCCGTCACGGCCGCACCTGAGCGTCTGACTGCTGGGCGTTGACCAGGCATGGGCCCTCCCGCGTCGTTGCTGGGTCATGGGCATCCTCAGCGGCAGACGAAAAAGGCGTCAATACATCGAACAGAAGAAACTAAAACGGTCAAACGAACAAGTCCGAACGCCAGGCGACTTCGCACGAGGTCAGACCACCGGTGCGGCCGTGGACTCCCTGATCACGAGGCCCGGCAACAGTTCCACGTGCCGGGTGGCCCCGGGCCGCAGCCCGCCGCCCGCCATGTCGAGCCGTCGCAGCAGCAGTTCGACCCCGGTCCGGCCGAGCTCCGTCTTGGGCGGGGCGACGGCCGTCAGCGGGACCGGCCCCATGTCCGCGACCACGTCGTTGTACGCGACCACCGAACAGCGTCCCGGCACGTCGATTCCCGCCGCCAGCAGGCGTTGCACCAGCATCAGCGCGTCCATGTCGCTGTGGATCAGCACCGCCGTCGCGCCGCTCCTCCCGACCGCCTCGACCAGGTCGGACTCCCGTGGGTCGGCGACGCGCGGATCGGGACCGGCGGTGCTCGAACTGAGAATCGTGGGGCATCCCTCCGCGAGCCCCAGGGCGGCGGTCTGTTCGGCGAACTCGGCGCGGATGACCCGCGCCGTGGGGCTGTCGTCGCGCGCCGCCAGCACGATCCGCCGGTGCCCGAGACCGACCAGGTGCCCGAGCGCCAGGTGCACGCCGTACGCGTGGTCCGTACGCACACAGTCCAGCGAGTAGATCCCGCCGGCCCGGGCGGGGCGCCGCTCCACCAGCACCGCGGGGACGTCCAGGGCGGCCAGCCAGGAGTGGTCCGCCTCGGCCTCCGCCCGGGTGCGCCAGTGCGGCGACAGCAGCAGGCCACGCGCCCCGGCGTCCACCGCCTGGCGCACCGCCTCGCGCTCGGACCCGCCGTCACCCGCGGTGATGTGCAGCGCCAGCCGCAGACCGGCCTTGGCCGCGGCCTCCCGCGCGCCCTGCACGGCCTCGGTGAGATAGGTGTTGCTCTCCGGTACGACCATGGCGACGGCGTCCCCGCCGACGGGAACCTCCTCGGGCACCGGCCGCAGTGACCGCGCCACCCCGTGCCCGCGGCGCACCTCCCCACGCCGGGCCAGGTCCTCGACGTCCCGGCGCACCGTCACCACGGAGACGCCGAGTTCGTCGGCGAGGTCGGTGATGCGCGCGACACCCCGGTCCCGCACCGTCTCCGCGATCCGGTCCTGCCGCGTCCGCGCCGACTCCCGCATGTCCCCACCGCTCCCGCCCACGTCGGCCGCGCCGCCCGGCCACCACCGCACGGCGGTTCGCACGATCGAGTTTCGCGCGATGGCCCCATCGTAGCGATCAATCGATCAAAACGGCGGTGGCTTCGGCTGCATCCGCTGTTTCGGGGGCATCCACTCGGATGGGCCGGACGGCCGCGCGCCACGTGACGGCCGTTGCCACGGTTCGTTGGACCGGTCACCGGACCGGGCGGGCGGTTTCCGGCGCGCGGAGGAAGGGCCGCGCGGGGTCACTGGATGTGGCCTGGTAGGGCTGTTCCTTCTCACCCCCCCGTGGGCGTCGAGCAGTGAACGCCAACGGCGAGAATCGCATCTACCTCCCCAGCAGTCCCTTCCGCCCCACCCGCTCTGCCCCAGGAACAGCCTTCATGCGCGTACAGCCGTTCTCCGTGGTCGCCCCGGCACCCTCCGGACCCGACGGCGTCCTCGACGTCCCCCGGAAGTCCGTGTACCGGCCGCTTCGGCTGTGGGCGGGCCGCGTCCCGGTGCTCGCGGTCCTCGCCGTCCTCCCGCTGTACGGGGTGTGGGCGACGCTTCTCGCGACGGGCGGCGGCGATCTCGCGGCCCAGTACGCCTGGGCGGGCTTCTTCGCCCGGAACCCGGACTCCGCGTACGGACTGTTCTGGTACGGCGGCACGCACACCGCCAACTACAGCGTGCTGTCGCCTCCGTTGATGGCGATGCTGGGCGTACGGACCGCGTCCGTGCTGGCCGGTGTGGCCGCCACCTGGCTGCTGGGCTCGCTGCTGGAGCGGACCGTCGCCAGGGTGCCACTGTGGCCCGCGCTGCTCGGCGCTCTCGGGCTGTGGGCCAACGTCGCCTCGGGGCGCACCACGTTCGCCATCGGGCTGGCCTTCGGACTCGCCGCCCTCCTGGCCGTGGCGGGCCGTCCGACGCGGCGGGACCGGCTGACCACGGGCGTCCTGGGAGCGCTGCTGGCCACCCTGGCCAGTCCGGTGGCCGGGCTCTTCCTGCTGGTGGCCGGTGCCGGGTATCTGCTCGACCGGCAGTACGCCAAGTGCCTCGCCCTCTCCGTGCCACCCGTCGCCGTCTGCGCGTCGACGGCACTTCTGTTTCCCTTCCAGGGCGAGCAGCCCATGCCCGCGGTCCGCATGCTGCTGCCCCTGCTGCTGTCCGGCGCCGTGGTGTGGGCGGCTCCCCGCGTGTGGCGGGTGCTGCGGGGCGCGGCGGCGGTGTACGCCGTCGGAGTCGTACTCACCTGTCTCGTCCCCTCGCCCATCGGCACCAACGTGGAACGGCTCGCGGCGCTCTTCGCCCCCGCGGTGCTGCTCCTGTGCCTGCGGGGCGCGGCCGGGTCCGGTGGCGCCCTGCCCGCCCTGCGGAGGACCTTCGCGCGGCGGGCCTCCGGGCGTCGAACCTCCTTGCGGCAGACCTCCTTGTGGCGGACCGCCCCACGCTGGGTCGCCCCGGTCGCGCTCGCACTCGCCGCGTCGGTCGCCTGGACCACCACCACGACCGCCAACGACCTGCGGGTCACCACGTCGGTGCCGGCCTGGGCCACGCACACCGCCGGGGTCCTCTCCGAGCTCGACCGGCTCGGCGCGGATCGCGACCGGGTCGAGGTGGTGCCCGCCCGCAACCACCGCGAGGCCACCCTCTTCGCACCGCACGCACAGCTGATGCGGGGCTGGAACCGGCAGTTGGACGTCGAACGGGGGCGGCTCTTCTACGAGGGCGCGCTCGACGCCCCGCGCTACCACGCCTGGCTGCGCCACTGGGCCGTGGGATACGTCGTCGTGCCCGACGGGACACCCGACGGCCCCGCCGAGCACGAGGCCGCCCTCGTCACCTCCGGGCAGGACTGGCTGGAGCCCGTGTGGCACGACGCGTACTGGAGGATCTACCGCGTCCAGGACGCGGAGCCGCTCGTCTCGGCGCCCGCGCGAGTGGTCCGGGCGGGCGAGGCGGCCGTGGTGCTGAGAGTGCCGGGGCCCGGGACGGTGACCGTCCGGGTCCGGTACTCGCCGTGGCTGCGGGCCGCCGGGGCCTGCGTAGGGCCGGACGGACCCTGGACACGGCTGACCGTGCGGCGGGCGGGCCTGTACCGGCTGGACTCCAGCTATGTGAACGGGCCCTCGGACGAGGACGGTTGCCTGCCGGCCGAGGACGGCTCCCGGCAGGGACTGCGGTAGCCCGACAGGGGCGGCCGCGGCCCGACGGGTGCACCAACGGCAGGTGAGGCGGACGGTGACACCGGAACGCAGTTCCATCACCGTGGCCTCGACCCGGGCCGCACCCGGCTTGAACCGTCCCGGCTCGGTGCGGTCGGTGTTGGTCCAGCGGTGCTCGGCGCCGTCGCAGACAGCGCTGGTGCCACCGATTCCCTTCCGCGACCTGCCCTCGCCCTGGCCGAGCGAGGAGCTCACGAAGACCGGTCCGGTGCCGCCCGTGCAGCGGTAGGTGCCGGAGAGGGTGACCCTGCCGTCCGCGGCGACACGGCCCGTCGGGTCGACGGTCACCGTCTCAAACGGCGCCGACCGTTCGGACAGTTCCAGCGAGTCGGTGACCGCCTGTGCGGACGACGGGGCGGCGAGCAGCAACAGCGCGGCACCGGCGGCTGTGCCCATGACCTGGCGCAATGGCATTGGAGTACCTCCTGGAGTGGGGGGTCTCCACAGGTACCGGCCCGGTGCGCTCGCGCGTGATCATCACCCCTTTGGTGGCGAGTCCGCACCATCCGTCCTGGGCACGTCCGAGTGTTGTCCGCGTGTTGTCACGCTTCCCTTCCCACTGTTCCGATGAGTTCGCGGCAGGAGGATGGTCTATTCACAACGAGGCGACGACAACGCCGCCGAACCCTTCGCACGTGGAGGTACGCCATGTGTTCCCACCAGTCTTCGTGCCCGTCCGCCGACCGCACCGAGCACTCCCACCGCGACGACGCGCACATCGTGTCCGCGCACCCCGAGCAGGGCTGGTACCTGCTGTGCGACGGCGCGATCGTCTTCGACGACACCGGCGCGCTGCTGCCCGACGGCAGTGTCGTCGCCCCGCACCGCGTCCCGGCCGAGCAGCTGACCATCGCGGCCTGACGCTCCCCGGGCCGCAGGGCGGCAAGGGCCGGCTATCGCGGCCCATTGACTGCCGTCATGAAGGCGATACGCTCCTGGTGCGACCCCACCACGACAAGGGGGCGGACCGCCATGGAGCCCAGGAACCGCCGGGACGTCGACACCTTCCCGCGCGAGCACCTGCCGCCGCCGGACCAGTGGCCCGAACTCCGCTTCGACCTCCCGGAACTGCGCTGTCCCGAGCGCCTCAACAGCGCCGCGGAGCTCCTCGCCCACACCGCCCGGGACCGCCCGGTCTTCCGTACCGCCTCCGGTGACACCTGGACGTACGGCGAGCTCCGCACCCGCGTCGACCGCATCGCGCACGTCCTGACCGCCGAACTCGGCGTGGTGCCCGGCAACCGCGTCCTGTTGCGGGGGCCCACGACACCCTGGCTGGCGGCATGCTGGCTGGCGGTCCTGAAGGCGGGCGCGGTCGCCGTCACCGTCCTCGCCCAGCAGCGCCCCCACGAGCTGACCACGATGTGCGAGATCGCCCGGGTCGGGCACGCGCTGTGCGACATCCGGTCGGTGGACGACCTGGCGAAGGCGGAGATCCCCGGCCTGCGGATCACGACGTACGGCGGGGACTCCCCGGACGACCTCCTGAACCGGGCGCCCACCTCCGACGAGCCGTTCACCGCCGTGGACACCGCGGCCGACGACGTGGCGCTGATCGCGTTCACGTCGGGCACGACCGGCCGCCCCAAGGGCTGTATGCACTTCCACCGCGATGTGTTGGCGATAGCGGACACCTTCTCGAAGCATGTGTTGCGGCCCCATGCCGACGACGTCTTCGCGGGCAGTCCCCCGCTGGGCTTCACCTTCGGGCTCGGCGGTCTGGTGATCTTCCCGATGCGGGCAGGGGCGAGCGCGCTGCTGCTCGAACAGGCGGGTCCCAGGCAGTTGTTGCCCGCGATCGCCGAGCACCGGGTGTCGGTCCTGTTCACCGCGCCGACCGCGTACCGCGCGATGCTGGACGAGCTGAGCGCGTACGACGTCTCGTCCCTGCGGCGCTGTGTCTCCGCGGGCGAGAACCTTCCGGCCGCCACCTGGCAGGCCTGGCACGACCGCACGGGCCTGCGGATCATCAACGGCATCGGGGCCACCGAGCTGCTGCACATCTTCATCTCCGCGGCCGACGAGCACATCCGCCCGGGCACCACGGGCGTCCCGGTCCCGGGGTGGCACGCGCGCGTGGTCGACGATTTCGGTGAACCCGTGCCCGACGGCGAACCCGGACTGCTCGCCGTCCGCGGCCCGGTCGGCTGCCGCTACCTCGCCGACCCGCGCCAGCGGGAGTACGTACGCGACGGCTGGAACATCACCGGCGACACCTACGTCCGCGACTCCGACGGCTACTTCAGCTATGTGGCCCGCGCGGACGACATGATCATTTCCGCCGGGTACAACGTCGCGGGCCCGGAGGTGGAGGACGCGCTGCTGCGTCACCCGGACGTGATCGAGACGGCCGTCGTGGGGCGTCCCGACGCGTCGCGCGGCCAGGTCGTGGTGGCGTACGCGGTCCTGCGCCCCGGGGCCCGCCGGGACCCCGAGGCGCTGTGTGCCTTCGTCAAAGCGGAGCTGGCACCGTACAAATGCCCGCGCGAGATCGTCTTCCTGGACGCGCTGCCGCGTACGGCGACGGGCAAGCTGCAGCGGTTCCGGCTGCGCGCGGACGTCAACCCGGCACGTGCGGAAGGCGGTTCCGTACGAACGGAAAACGATCCCGTGCCTCCGGAAGGTGATCAAGCGTGATGGTGACGATCTAGAGTGATCAACGTGTCCGAGCAGCACACTCCCCGGTCCCTCATCGTCACCTTCTACGGCGCGTACGGCCGCTTCGCCCCTGGTCCCGTACCCGTGGCCGAACTGATCCGGCTTCTCGCCGCGGTCGGCGTGGACGCGCCCTCCGTGCGTTCGTCGGTGTCCCGGCTCAAACGCCGCGGGCTGCTGGTGCCGGCGCGCACGGCATCGGGCGCGGCCGGGTACGTACTGTCGCCGGACGCGCGGCAACTCCTCGACGACGGCGACCGGCGGGTCTACGCGGCCTCACCGCCCGAGGACGACGGCTGGGTGCTCGCCGTGTTCTCCGTGCCCGAGTCCGAGCGGCAGAAACGTCACGTACTGCGCTCCCGTCTGTCCGGCCTCGGTTTCGGGACGGCCGCCCCGGGGGTGTGGCTCGCGCCCGCCCGCCTCTACGAGGAGACCCGCCACACGCTGGAACGGCTGCGTCTCGACGCGTACGTGGAACTGTTCCGAGGCGAGCATCTGGGCTTCGCGGCGACGGCGGAGGCGGTCGCCCGCTGGTGGGACCTGGCCGCGATCGCCAAGCAGCACGAGGCGTTTCTCGACACCCACGCGCGCGTGCTGCACGACTGGGAGGCGCGGGACGACACCCCCGAGGAGGAGGCGTACCGCGACTATCTGCTCGCCCTGGACACCTGGCGCCATCTCCCGTACGCCGATCCCGGGCTGCCTCCCGCGCTGCTGCCCGAGGACTGGCCGGGCGCCCGCTCGGCGGCCGTCTTCCGGGCGCTGCACGAGCGGCTGCGGGACACGGGGGCGGCCTTCGCGGGCGTACCGGAGAACCGCCCCAAACCCGAAACCATGTGACGCCTGACACACTTCGGACCGCTAAGGCAACGCTCAGGCTCCTCAGTCCCTCTTCTCATAATCCTTACCTAGCGTCGTGACGCATGAATCTGATGCGCAGTCTGAACCGGGCGCTCTCCGCCACCACCGGCCTCCAGGTGCGTAGGGCCGCCGCCGTCGCACCTCCGGGGCCGAAGAAGGCGGCGGCGAAACCCGGGAAGCGGCCCACGCCGGTGTACCGATGTCCCGCGCCCGTGGATCTCGCGACGGACCGGCTGCTGCGGGAGCCGGTCTTCATCATGTCGCCGGTGCGCTCCGGCTCGACCCTGCTGCGGATGCTCCTGAACGCGCACTCACGGTTCCACTCCCCGCACGAGCTGCACATCCGCCGCCTGGAGGTCGACTTCGGCAGCAGGCTGTCCCAGCGCGCGATGAGCGCCCTCGACCTGGAGCGCGGCGATCTGGAGCATCTGCTCTGGGACCGGGTCATGCACCGCGAACTGGTCAGGTCCGGCAAGGACTTCATCGTCGAGAAGACGCCGAGCAACGCGTTCGTGTACCGGCGCATCCGGGACTGCTGGCCCGACGCCCGCTTCGTCTTCCTGCTCCGCCACCCGGTGTCCATCGCCCGGTCCTGGCACGAGGGAGACCCCGGCAAGCGGACCTTCGACGAGGCCGCCGCCGACGCACTGCGCTACATGCGGGCCGTCGACAACGCCCGCAAGGGGATCACCGGCGGCCACACCCTGCGCTACGAGGACATCACCGCCGGCCCCGAGAAGGAGATGCGCCGGCTCTGCGCCTTCCTGGACGTGGACTTCGAGCCATCGATGCTCGACTACGGCAGGAAGGACGACACGCAGGTCGTGAAGGGCCTCGGCGACTGGCGGGACAAGATCCGCACCGGCCGGGTGCAGAGCGGCCGGGCACTGCCCGCCGAGGACGAGATACCGGAGATCCTGCGACCGATGTGCGAGGCCTGGGGCTACACCTCGTGAAGCCGCACGCCGAGATAACCGAGGTCTGGCCGCGCGACGGGCGCGTCAGACTCGTCGGACACATCCACGGGCACCGCGCCGAGGGCGAGTGGCGGCTGCTGCTCACCCGCCGGAGCCACGCGGAACAGCGCCTCGACTATCCCGCGCAGGTGAAGGGCGACCGCTTCGAGGGCGAGCTGCCCGTCGCCGACCTGGCGGCGGCGACCGGCACCGCCGAGGCCGAACTCGGGGTCGGGGCCGAGGTCGAGGAGTGGGACATCCATCTCACCGACGGCGAGGTGGAGTTGCGGGCCGGACGGCGGCTCGACGACATCCACGGCAAGAAAAAGATCATGGTCTTTCCCGAGCAACGGGTACGCGGCATCGGCGTACGTCCGTACTACACGGTGAAGGACAACCTTTCGCTGGAGTGCCGCACGGGAGCCGCAACATGACGATCCATCAGATCGGAGGGCGGCCGAAGGTCCGCTATCTGCTCCTGCACGCGTACGGACGCGGCGGCACCATCCGCACGGTGATGAACCAGGCCAACTCCCTGGTGCAGGCGGGCTGGCAGGTCGAGCTGGTGAGCGCGCTGCGCCGCCGTGACGACCTCCAGTTCCCGCTCGACCCGCGCGTGAAGGTCACGACGATCGTCGACCTGCGCGAGGAGGCCCACACCCCGCCGTCGGGCATGGTCGGCCGCTGGCAGGACTGGCGCCGCGGCCGGCTCACCGAGCGGCCCGCGCGGCACATCCCGTGCGGCGAGTTCGGCTACCGCTACTTCAACCGGTACGTGGAGCAGCGGCTGATCGCGTACCTGTCCTCACTTCGCGACGGGGTGCTGGTGAGCACGCGGCCCGCGCTCAACTTCCTCGCCGCGGAACACGCGACGAGCGGTGTGGTGCGTGTCGCGCAGGAGCACATGAACCACGGCACGCACAAGAACGACGTGCGGCAGCGCATCCGGGAGACCTACGCGCGCTTCGACGCGGTCGCCGTCCTGACGGAACGGGACCGCGAGGAGTACGAGCAACTGCTGCCCGGCACCCGGGTCGTGCGCATCCCCAACGCCGTGCACTCCCTCGACCAGGTGCCCTCGGACCACCGCTCGAAGATCGCGGTGGCGGCCGGACGGCTCTTCCCGCAGAAGGGCTTCGACCTGCTGATCCCGGCGTGGGCGAGGCTCGTCGAGACGTACCCCGACTGGCAGTTGAGGATCTACGGCAGCGGCGAGAAGAAGGCCGAGCTGCGGGAGCTCATCGAGGAGCACCACCTCTACAACCACGTGTTCCTGATGGGCCACACGGACCGGCTCGACGACGAACTCGCCAAGGCCTCCTTCTACGTGCTCAGTTCGCGCTTCGAGGGACTGCCGATGGTGATGATCGAGGCGATGAGCCACTCGCTTCCGGTGGTGAGCTTCGACTGCCCGACCGGGCCCTCGGACGTGCTCACGCACGGAGTCGACGGTCTGCTGGTAGCGCCGGAGGACTCCGACGCGCTCGCCGACGCGATGGCCAAGCTGATGGGCGACCGGGCGCTGCGGGCGGACATGGGCGTCGCCGCCGTGCTGACGGCGGCCTCGTACGGACCGGACGCCGTGCACCCCCGCTGGGAGGCCCTCTTCCGAGAACTCCACGAGGTTCGCGAACTCCACGACCTCCACGACCTTTCCGATCAACGGCACCGCGTCGCGGGCGCCTCGAAGGGACAGCGCGCATGACCACCACGGCCAGGGGCCGTCAGAAGCCCCCCACCGCTCAGGGAGCCACCATCTGGCTCACCGGGCTGCCGAGCGCGGGCAAGACGACCATCGCCCGCTTCCTCGCCGGCCGGCTGCGGTCCGAGGGACACCGCGTGGAGGTCCTCGACGGCGACGAGATCCGCCGCTTCCTCTCCGCAGGACTCGGCTTCTCCCGCGAGGACCGCAACACCAACGTGCAGCGCATCGGCCTGGTCGCCGAAGTCCTCGCACGCAACGGGGTACTGGCGGTGGTACCGGTCATCGCGCCGTACGCCGACAGCCGCGAGGCGGTGCGCAAACGGCACGAGGCGAGCGGGACGCCGTACATCGAGGTGCATGTCGCCACCCCGGTCGAGGTGTGCAGCGAGCGGGACGTGAAGGGCCTGTACGCCCGGCAGGCGGCCGGGCAGCTGACCGGCCTCACGGGCATCGACGACCCGTACGAGCCGCCGCCGGCCCCCGCGCTGTCGCTGGCGACGCAGTCGCAGACGCCCGAGGAGTCGGCGGACTCGGTGCACGCGGTGCTGGCGGCCAGGGGGCTCGTGTGACACCGGGCCCGACGACCGCCGGCCGTACGCACGCGTTGCCGGAGCAGGCGCTTCCACAACAGGCGCTTCCACAGCGCGCTCTCCCCCGGCACGCGCTCTCGCATCTGGACGCTCTGGAGTCCGAGGCGGTGCACATCTTCCGCGAGGTGGCGGGTGAGTTCGAACGGCCGGTGATCCTGTTCTCCGGCGGCAAGGACTCCATCGTCATGCTGCATCTGGCGCTGAAGGCGTTCGCGCCCGCTCCGGTGCCGTTCTCACTGCTGCACGTGGACACCGGGCACAACTTCCCGGAAGTCCTTGAGTACAGGGACCATGTGGTGGCCGCACATGGGCTGCGGCTCCATGTGGCCTCCGTTCAGGACTACATCGACCGGGGTGTGCTGAGGGAACGTCCCGACGGGACGCGCAACCCGCTGCAGACGGTGCCGCTGACGGAGAAGATCCAGGCCGAGCGGTTCGACGCGGTGTTCGGCGGCGGGCGCCGGGACGAGGAGAAGGCCCGCGCCAAGGAGCGGGTGTTCTCGCTGCGCGACGAGTTCTCGCAGTGGGACCCGCGCCGCCAGCGCCCCGAGCTGTGGAACCTCTACAACGGACGGCACGCCGCCGGCGAGCACGTCCGCGTCTTCCCGCTGTCCAACTGGACCGAGCTGGACGTCTGGCAGTACATCGCCCGCGAGGGCATCGAACTGCCGGAGATCTACTTCGCGCACGAGCGCGAGGTCTTCCAGCGGGCCGGCATGTGGCTGACCGCCGGCGAGTGGGGCGGCCCGAAGGACGGCGAGACCATCGAGAAGCGGCAGGTCCGCTACCGGACCGTGGGCGACATGTCCTGCACTGGTGCCGTCGACTCGGACGCGGTGACCCTCGACCAGGTCATCGCCGAGATCGCCGCCTCCCGGCTCACCGAGCGGGGCGCCACCCGCGCCGACGACAAGATGTCCGAGGCCGCGATGGAAGACCGCAAGCGCGAGGGGTACTTCTAACCATGACCAGCACCACCGTGGACACACTGCGCTTCGCCACCGCCGGATCCGTCGACGACGGCAAGTCCACCCTCGTCGGCCGCCTGCTGCACGACTCCAAGTCGGTCCTCACCGACCAGTTGGAGGCCGTGGAACGCGTCTCCCAGAGTCGTGGCCAGGACACGCCCGACCTCGCACTGCTCACCGACGGTCTTCGGGCCGAGCGCGAGCAGGGCATCACCATCGACGTGGCGTACCGCTACTTCGCCACCGCCCGGCGCCGGTTCATCCTCGCCGACACGCCCGGACACGTGCAGTACACCCGCAACATGGTCACCGGCGCCTCCACGGCCGAACTGGCGATCATCCTGGTCGACGCCCGCAACGGCGTCGTCGAGCAGACCCGCCGCCACGCGGCGATCGCCGCACTGCTGCGCGTCCCGCACATCGTGCTGGCCGTCAACAAGATGGACCTCGTCGGATACGAGGAGAAGGAGTTCGAGCGGATCGTCGAGGACTTCGCGGGCCACGCCGCCGAGTTGGACCTGCCCGGTTTCACGCCGATCCCCGTGTCGGCCCTGGCGGGCGACAACGTGGTGGACCGCTCGACACGCATGGACTGGTACGAGTGTCCGGCGCTGCTCCGGCACCTGGAGTCCGTCCCGGTCGGCGGCGACCGCTCGGGCGAACCCGCGCGCTTCCCCGTCCAGTACGTGATCCGGCACGCCGAGATCCGTTACTACGCGGGCCAGTTGGTCTCTGGTTCGCTGCGCGTCGGGGACCGGGTGACGGTCCACCCCTCCGGCGAGACGTCCGCGATCACCGGCATCGACGTACTCGGCGAGGACGCGCGGGAGGCGTACGCCCCGCAGTCGCTGACCCTGCGCCTGGCCGACCAGCGCGACGTCTCGCGCGGCGACATGATCACGACCGGGGCGGACGTGCCCTCGCTGACGCGGGACGTCCGGGCCGCCGTCTGTCATCTGGCCGACCGTCCGCTGCGGGTCGGCGACCGGGTCCTGGTCAGGCACACGACCCGTACGGTCAAGGCGATCGTGAAGGATCTGGCCGGGGCCGCCGAGCTGTCCGCCAACGACCTGGGCCGGATCACCCTGCGCACCGCCGAGCCGCTGGCGCTCGACGACTACGCGGACTCGCGCCGCACCGGAGCGTTCATCCTGGTCGACCCGGCGGACGGGGCGACGCTGACGGCGGGGATGGTCGATCTGGAGGAGGCCGGCTCGCACGCCTGAGCCGAGGGAGAACATGGCCGTGGGGGCCAGGCACGTCGGTGCCTGGCCCCCACGGCCATGTTTTGCTTTCATGACTTCCGTCATGGACGCGCGACAACGCGGTCACAGGGTCACGACTCGTCGATAGGCCGGTAACGACAGGCGCAGAACGCGGGATGCGGAGCGTTCACCTGGGTAAGCAGCCCGATACCGGGCCGAACGTCCCGAAAAAAGCCCGCCGAGCGCCTCTGTCCGGTTGCGTCGTACCATTCCTAAAGTTGAAAGCAGGACATCCTGCTCCATGAACGGACCCGCCTTGCACGATCCCCAAGCCCCAGCCTCCTGGCGCATCGCTCTGCCGCACACCGCCGCGGCCGTGCCCGTCGCCCGTGCCCTGGTCCGTACAGCGCTCGCCGAACTCGAACACGCCGCCGACAGCGACACCGCGGAACTGCTCACCGCCGAGCTGGTGGCGAACGCCGTGGAGCACACCAAGGGCGACAGGCCCATAGAGCTGGTCGTGGAGCTGCTGCCGACCGGCTGCCAGGTCGAGGTGCACGACCCCGACCCGGCCCCGCCGGGCGATCTCACGATCCCCGACCCGTCGGGCGAGCCCGACCCCTGGCAGGAGCACGGCCGCGGGCTGCTGCTGATCCGCGCTCTCAGCTCGTCGTGCGGGCACCGCCCCACGGACTCCGGGAAGGCGGTCTGGTTCAGGCTGCCGGCGGTGCCGCACCAGCGGAACCCGCTGTAGCGACGGCGTCACCCACCGCACCCCTCTCAGCGCGCCCCTCAGGCGAGGGTCGCGACCAGCACCGCCTTGATCGTGTGCAGGCGGTTCTCCGCCTCGTCGAAGACGACCGAGTGGGCCGACTCGAAGACCTCGTCGGTGACCTCCAGCGAGTCCAGACCGTGCCGCTCGTGGATGTCGCGGCCGACCTTGGTGCCCAGGTCGTGGAAGGCCGGAAGACAGTGCAGGAACTTGACGTCCGCGTTGCCGGTGGCCCGCAGGACGTCCATCGTCACCGCGTACGGACCGAGGGCGACGATGCGCTCGTCCCAGACCTCCTTGGGCTCACCCATGGACACCCAGACGTCGGTGGCGACGAAGTCGGCGCCCGCGACCCCCTCCGCGACGTCCTCGGTGAGCGTGATCCGCGCCCCGCTGCGCACGGCGAGCTCCCGCGCCCGGTCGACGATCTCCTCGGCGGGCCAGTAGGCCTTCGGCGCGACGATCCGTACGTCCATGCCGAGCAGCGCGCCGGTGACCAGGTAGGAGTTGCCCATGTTGAAGCGCGCGTCGCCGAGGTAGGCGAAGGCGGTCCGGTTCAGCGGCTTGGTGGTGTGCTCGGTCATCGTGAGGACGTCGGCGAGCATCTGGGTCGGGTGCCAGGCGTCGGTCAGACCGTTGTAGACGGGCACGCCCGCGTGGGCGGCCAGTTCCTCGACACCCTCCTGGCTGTCCCCCCGGTACTGGATCGCGTGGAACATCCGGCCGAGCACCCGTGCGGTGTCCTTCACGGACTCCTTGTGCCCTATCTGTGAGCCCGACGGGTCGAGGTAGGTGGTGGAAGCGCCCTGGTCCGCGGCCGCGACCTCGAACGCGCAGCGGGTGCGCGTCGAGGTCTTCTCGAAGATCAGCGCGATGTTCCGGCCCCGCAGGTGCTGGGTCTCCGTCCCAGCCTTCTTCGCCGCCTTCAGCTCTGCGGCAAGCCCGATCAGGCCGCGGAACTCCTCCTCCGTGAAGTCCAGCTCCTTCAGGAAGTGGCGGCCGGCGAGGGCGTACGGGACTGTCGCCATGGGGGCGCTCCAGGGTTACGTAAACAGGGACTCTTGGAATTCTATACGATGCTCCACATTTCTATACGGAATCATTATCGAGACGTAGGACTCACTTTCGAGGCCCCGAACCTCCGGTTCGGCCGCTAGCCGACCGGATCCCGTACCACCGGACAGCTCATGCACCGCGGACCGCCCCTCCCCCGCCCCAGCTCGCTCCCCGGGATCTCGATCACCTCGATGCCCTGCTTGCGCAGATGGGTGTTGGTGGTCTGGTTCCGCTCGTACGCGACGACGACGCCCGGCTCGACCGCGAGGACGTTGCAGCCGTCGTCCCACTGCTCGCGCTCGGCGGCGTGGACGTCCTGCGTGGCGGTCAGCACGCGGATCCGGTCGAGCCCCAGCGCGGCGGCGATCGCGCGGTGCATGTGCTCCGGCGGATGGTCGGTGACCTTCAGTTCCTTGTCGCCGACGCCCGGTTCGATGGTGTACGAGCGGAGCATGCCGAGCCCCGCGTACTGGGTGAAGGTGTCGCCGTCGACCATCGTCATCACCGTGTCGAGGTGCATGAGGGCACGCTTCTTGGGCATGTCGAGCGCCACGATCGTCTGCGCCGAGCCGGTGGCGAACAGCTTGTGCGCGAGCATCTCCACGGCCTGCGGTGTCGTCCGCTCGCTCATTCCGATCAGCACGGCGCCGTTGCCGATCACGAGCACGTCCCCGCCCTCGATGGTGGACGGGTAGTCGGCCTGGCCCTCGGACCACACGTGGAACGCCTCGTCCTGGAACAGCGGATGATGCCGGTAGATCGCCTCGAAGTGCACGGTCTCGCGCTGCCGGGCGGGCCAGCGCATGGCGTTGATGGAGACGCCGTCGTAGATCCAGGCGGAGGTGTCCCGGGTGAAGAGGTGGTTGGGGAGGGGGCCGAGGAGGAAGTCGTCGAGGTCCATGACATGGAAGCGCACGGAGGTCGGCTCGGGGTGCGCCTCCAGGAACTCCCGCTTGGTCATCCCGCCGACCAGCGCCTCAGCCAGCTCGCCCGCGGGCAGCGCCTCGAAGGAGGCTCTGAGGTGGTCGGTGGCCAGCGGCCCGTACTCCTTCTCGTCGAAGACCCTGTCCAGGACGAGCGATCTGGCCGCCGGGATCGCCAGGGCCTCGGTCAGCAGGTCGCCGAAGAGGTGGACGGTGACTCCGCGGTCGCGGAGCACGTCGGCGAAACCGTCGTGCTCCGCGCGGGCCCTGCGCACCCACAGCACGTCGTCGAAGAGCAGGGCGTCCTTGTTGCTCGGGGTGAGCCTTTTGAGCTCAAGATCCGGCCGGTGCAGGATGACGCGGCGCAGCCGCCCGGCTTCGGAGTCGACGTGGAATCCCATGCCTCCATCCTGACCACCGGTGACCGTCTTCACCCCCCGGTCGACCGTTTCCGCGATTTCTTGTTCTCGTCCCCTTGACGATTAGAGGCGGCGACAATTATCGTCGCATTGACGAAAATAGAGGAGGGGGACGCACACACATGGCCGACATCACCCGGCGCCTGGGCCGGCGCCATCTGCGCGGCGCGCCGACGGCACACGTCCGGCACCACCGGGGCGGGAAGCTGCTGCACGACGGGCCGGGACTCAGCTTCTGGTTCCGCGCACTCACCGCGGCACTCTCCGAAGTCCCGGTCGACGACCGGGAGTTGGCGATGACCTTCCACGCCCGTACCTCCGACTTCCAGGACGTGGCGGTGCAGGCGACGGTCACCTACCGGGTCAGCGACCCGGAACTCGCCGCCGCCCGGCTGGACTTCTCCATCGACCCGGACACCGGAGTGTGGCGTGGCGCGCCACTGGAACAGCTGGGCACGCTCCTCACGGAGACGGCCCAGCAGCACGCACTCGACGTGCTCGCCCGTACGACGCTGGCGGCGGCCCTGGTCGACGGGGTGGCCGCGGTCCGCGAGCGCGTCGCCGTCGGCCTGGGCGCGGAGCCCCGCCTGCCGGCCACCGGTATCGAGGTGGTCGCGGTGCGCGTGGTGGCGCTGCGCCCGGAGCCCGAGGTGGAGCGCGCGCTGCGCACGCCGGCCAGGGAACTGATCCAGCAGGAGGCCGACCGGGCCACGTACGAGCGCCGTGCGGTGGCCGTCGAGCGGGAGCTGGCCATCGCCGAGAACGAACTGGCCAGCCAGATCGAACTCGCCCGCCGCGAGGAGCAGTTGGTCGACCAGCGCGGCACGAACGCCCGGCGCGAGGCGGAGGAGCACGCGGCGGCGGACGCGGTACGGGCGGGTGCGGAGGCGGCCCGGACGGTACGGCTGGCCCAGGCGGAGGCCGAGCGGTCGGTCAAGCTGGCACAGGCGGAGGCGGAGCGGTCGGTCAAGCTCACCGAGGCCGAGGCGGCGCGCACCGTGAAGCTGGCCGACGCCGATGCCGCCCGGTCCGTACGGCTCGCTCGCGCGGAGGCCGAGGGTGCGCGCGAGGTGGGCGAGGCACGGGCGCAGGCCCAGGCCGCGTGGCTGCGGGTGCACGGAGATGTGGACGTGGCGACCCTGCACGCCCTCACCGGGACGCGGCTCGCGGAGAACCTGCCGAACATCGAGAGCGTGACGGTGTCGCCGGACGTGCTCACCGGGCTGCTCGCCAGGTTCGGCACCGGAGAGCGGGCGTGAGTCTCGCACCGCGGGTCGTGGTGGTCCACCGGACCACGGAGTACGCCGAGTTGGTGGCCCACCACGGCACGCACGGGCAGGCCGCGTTCTTCCTCTCCTCCCGCGGCCGGGACATCGCGGAGATCGCCGAACGCCATCACCGGACCCGGCGCGCACTGACCGACGTCACCTCGGCGATCCCCCTGACCTGGCGTCAGGCGCTGGTCGAGCGACGTGACTTGGACCGTTTCCTGTTCGCGCCGGAGGACGTGGTGGTCGTGGTCGGCCAGGACGGCCTGGTGGCGAACGTCGCCAAGTACCTCGCCGGCCAGCCGGTGTTGGGCATCGACGCGGACCCCGGTCGCAACCCGGGCGTCCTGGTCCGGCACCGGCCGGCGGACGCGCCGACCCTGCTCCCGGCGGCGCTCACCAGCGCCGTCGAAGAGCTCACCATGGTCGAGGCCGTCGCCGACGACACGCAGCGGCTGGTCGCGCTGAACGAGATCTATCTCGGCGCCGTCGGACACCAGACGGCCAGATACCGCCTGGGCCTGGAGGGCGACGGGGGTGTTGTCGAGGCCCAGGCATCCTCCGGGGTGCTGGTGGGGACCGGCACCGGGGCGACCGGATGGATCCGGTCGGTGTGGCAGGAGCGGGGCAGCTCCCTGCCCCTGCCACGCCCCACGGAGGACGGCCTGGTGTGGTTCGTCCGCGAGGCATGGCCGTCACCGGCGACCGGCACGTCCCGGGTCGCCGGCCGGCTCTCGGCCTCGTCCCGCCTCAGCCTCACCGTCGAGTCCGAACGGCTGATCGCTTTCGGGGACGGGATGGAGGGGGACGCGGTGGAGTTGACCTGGGGGCAGACCGTGCGGGTGGGGGTGTGCGGGGAACGGTTGCGGCTGGTGGGCTGAGACGCCCACTCACTGCGCGGCGGCTGGAGCGGCGGCTGAGCAACTGACGTTCAGCCAGGTGACTTCGAGGCTGCCAACCGGTAGTTCCGGTGGGGAGGCCGCCACGCCGCCTCCCCACCGTCGGTGGATGCCTACAACCGCGGATCCACCGGCTCCGACTCCAGCGCCAGCACCCCGAACACAGCCTCGTGCACCCGCCACAGCGGCTCCCCCTCGGCGAGCCGGTCCAGAGACTCCAGGCCCAGGGCGTACTCGCGGAGGGCCAGGGACCGCTTGTGGTTGAGGAAGCGGCCGCGGAGGCGGTCGAGGTTCTCGGGACGGGTGTACTCGGGACCGTAGATGATCCGCAGGTACTCCCGGCCCCGGCACTTGATACCGGGCTGGACCAGCCGCCCGTTCCCACCGCGCACCACGGCCCGGTCGGGCTTGACGACCATGCCCTCGCCACCGCGGCCGGTCATCTCAAGCCACCAGTCGACACCGGCCCGCACCGACTCGGGGTCGCCCGTGTCGACGAAGAGGCGCCGGGTGGTCTGGAGGAGCCCGGACGGGTCGTCCGCCACCAGCCGGTCGATCAGGGCGAGCTGCTCCTCGTGCGGCAGGGCCGCGAGGCTCCGGCCCCGCACGGCGAGGATCTGGAAGGGCGCGAGGCGGACACCGTCCAGGCCGGACGTGGTCCAGCAGTAGCGCCGGTACGCGTCGGTGAAGGAGGCGGCATCCACGGCCCGCTCCCGCTGCTTGACCAGCAGGTCCTGGACGTCGACGCCACGCGCCGCCGCCCCTTCGAGCGCGGCCACCGCTCCCGGGAAGACGGCTCCGGCCGCCGCACCCACCGCGGCGTACTGCGAGCGCAGCAGCCCGGAGGCCTTGAGCGACCAGGGCAGCAGCTCGGCGTCGAGCAGCACCCAGTCCGTCTCCAGCTCCTCCCACAGACCCGCCTCGGTGACGGCGGCCCGCACCCTCCCGAGGATCTCCTCGGTGACGGCGGAGTCGTCGAAGAAGGGGCGTCCCGTGCGGGTGTACAGCGAGCCCGACACGCCACCGCCTGCGCCGAACCGCTCGCGTGCGACTTCCTCGTCCCGGCACACCAGCGCCACCGCCCGCGACCCCATGTGCTTCTCCTCGCACACGACCCGCGCGACCCCGTCGGCCCGGTACTGCTCGAACGCCTCGACCGGGTGCTCCAGGAAGTATTCATCAGCGGCTCCGCCTCGGGCCTCCACCTTGGAGGTGGCGGTGGGCGCCATGGTCGGCGGCAGGTACGGCATCAGCCGCGGGTCCACGGCGAAGCGGCTCATGACCTCCAGGGCCGCGGCCGCGTTCTCCTCGCGTACGGAGACACGTCCGGCGTACCGGGTCTCGACGACGCGGCGGCCGTGCACGTCCGCGAGGTCCAGCGGACGCCCCTCGTGTCCGCCGGGCGCCTCGGAGGCCAGCGGCTTGACCGGCTCGTACCAGACCCGCTCGGCCGGTACGTCGACGAGTTCGCGCTCCGGCCAGCGCAGCGCGGTGAGCTTGCCGCCGAACACGGCACCGGTGTCCAGGCAGATGGTGTTGTTCAGCCAGGTGGCCTCCGGGACCGGGGTGTGGCCGTAGACCACGGCCGCCCTGCCCCGGTAGTCCTCGGCCCACGGGTAGCGCACCGGCAGCCCGAACTCGTCCGTCTCGCCGGTGGTTTCGCCGTACAGCGCGTGCGAGCGGACCCGGCCCGACGTACGCCCGTGGTACTTCTCGGGCAGTCCGGCGTGGCAGACGACGAGGCGGCCGCCGTCGAGGACGTAGTGGCTGACGAGCCCGTCCACGAACTCCCTTACCTGCCGCTTGAATTCGTCGCTCTCGCCCTCCATCTGCTCGACGGTCTCGGCGAGGCCGTGGGTGTGCTGGACCTTGCGGCCCTTGAGGTAACGGCCGTACTTGTTCTCGTGGTTGCCCGGCACGCACAGGGCGGCGCCCGAGCCGACCATGGACATCACCCGGCGCAGGACGCCCGGGGTGTCCGGGCCGCGGTCGACGAGGTCGCCGACGAACACGGCCGTACGGCCCTCGGGGTGCACGCCGTCCGCGTACCCCAACTTGCCGAGCAGCGACTCCAGTTCGGAGGCGCAGCCGTGGATGTCGCCGATGATGTCGAACGGGCCCGTGAGGTGGGTCAGGTCGTTGAACCGCTTCTCGGTGCGGACCTCGGCGCTCTCGGCCTCCGCCACACCCCGCAGGATGTGCACCTTCCGGAACCCCTCGCGCTCCAAGTGCCGCAGGGAGCGCCGGAGTTCACGGGTGTGGCGCTGGATGACGCGGCGCGGCATGTCGGCGCGGTCGGTGCGGGAGGCGTTGCGCTCGGCGCACACCTCCTCGGGCACGTCGAGCACGACGGCGATCGGCAGCACGTCGTGCTTCCTGGCGAGCTCGATGAGCTGCTTACGGCTCTCCTGCTGCACGTTGGTCGCGTCGACGACCGTGCGCCGGCCCGCCGCGAGCCGCTTGCCCGCGATGTAGTGCAGGACGTCGAAGGCGTCGCCGCTGGCGCTCTGGTCGTTCTCGTCGTCGGCGACGAGGCCGCGGCAGAAGTCCGACGAGATCACCTCGGTCGGCTTGAAGTGCTTGCGGGCGAAGGTGGACTTGCCCGATCCGGACGCGCCGATCAGCACGACGAGGGACAGGTCGGTGACGGGCAGGGAACGAACCTTGTTGTCGGTGCTGGTCATGCGGCCTTCTCCTCCTTCGTGTTCTGATCCTTCGTGTTCTGGGCGCTCACCGTGAAAACGGCCATCTGTGTGGGCGGTCCCACCTCGGGGTCGTCGGGCCCGACCGGCACGAACTCCACTCCGTACCCGTGCCGTTCGGCCACCGTCCCCGCCCAGCCGCGGAACTCCTCGCGCGTCCACTCGAAGCGGTGGTCGCCGTGCCGGACATGGCCGGCGGGGAGGGTCTCCCAGCGGACGTTGTACTCGACGTTCGGCGTCGTCACGATCACGGTCCTGGGGCGCGCCGAACCGAACACCGCGTACTCCAGGGCGGGCAGCCGCGGCAGGTCGAGGTGCTCGATGACCTCACTCAGCACGGCGGCGTCGTACCCCCTGAGCCGCTTGTCGGTGTAGGCGAGCGAACCCTGGACGAGCTTGACGCGCTCGGACTGCCGCTCGCCCATGCGGTCCAGCTTGAGCCGCCGCGAGGCGATGGTGAGCGCACGCATCGACACGTCGACCCCGACGATCTCGGTGAACCGTGTGTCCTTGAGCAGCTCCTGCACCAACTGGCCCTGCCCGCAGCCGAGATCGAGGACCCGCGCGGCATCGGTGCCCTTCAGGGCGCCGACGATCGCGTCCCGCCGCCGCACCGCGAGCGGTACCGGCTTCTCCTCAGTGTCGGTCTGCTCGTCGACGGCGTTGTCGATCTCCTCGACCGCGCTGTCGTCCGTCTCGGCGAGCCGGACGAGTTCGAGGCGCTCCATGGCCTCCCGGGTCAGCGACCAACGGCGGGACAGATAGCGGCTGGTGATCAGCTTCTGCTCCGGGTGCTCCGGCAGCCAGCCCTCGCCGGCCCGCAACAGCTTGTCGACCTCGTCGGACGACACCCAGTAGTGCTTGGCGTCGTCGAGCACCGGCAGCAGGACGTACAGATGCCGCAGCGCGTCGGCCAGGCGCTGCTCCCCCTCCAGTACGAGGCTCACGTACCGCGAGTCGCCCCACTCGGGGAACTCGGTGTCCAGCACCACGGGTTCGGCACTCACCGTCCAGCCGAGCGGCTCGAACAGCGCCCGTACGAGATCGGCGCCGCCGCGCGCGGGCAGTGCGGGCACCTCGACGCGCAGGGGCAGCGGACGCGCGGGCAGCTCGGGCTTCGCCTGGCAGGTGCCCTTCATCGCGCTGGAGAACACACTGCTCAGCGCTACGGCGAGCAGGGACGAGGCGGCGTACGGCCGGTCGTTGACGTACTGCGCGAGGGCCGCGTCCGGGGCTCCGCCGCGGCCCTTGCCCTTGCCGCGCCGGACCAGTGCCACCGCGTCGACCTCCAGCAACAGCGCCGCCGTACAGCGCTCCACGCTCGCCTCGGGGTAGACGACATGCGCCTTGCCGTAGGAGGTGGAGAACGCCTGCGCCTTGTCGGGATGCTTGTGGAGCAGGAATCCGAGGTCGGTCGCGGGGCGCTCTGGGGTGCCGGTGGTACTGATCGTCAGGAACACGGTGGTCTGCCTCGAAACGTCTTTCAGAACCGCTTCTGAACTGCGGAAATCGGGGGTGCCGCCGTCCGGCACCGTGCCCAACGTACAGCCAACCTCTCCGGAGAAGTCAGGCATTTTCCGTCCCCCGCCGTACGGCGGGCGAGCGGCTCCCGGGCCGATCGGACCGGACGCCTGGCCGATCGGCCCGCGAGCTTGGCCGGTCGGCCGACGCCGTGGCATGTGGTGGCCGTCTAGCGTCGGTCTCGTCCGGCCACCGCAGCCCGAGGGGAACGTTCGATGCACCAGCGACCGACGACCGGAGCACACACCGACGCGACCGCAACGGCTGAGCCGGCCGCATTGGCCGGTGCGCCCACGGAGTTCGAGCTCGACGTCATGGAACTGCTCGTGGAGGCACTGCGCGACGCGGTCAAGTTCGAGTCACCGGCCGTGGGCACCGAGAACCTGCTGTCCGCGCTCGTGATGGGTGAGACGGACGCCGGTTCGGCGCTGGCCCCCGGGATGCGGAAGGCCGGCTCGCTCAGCGGTCTGGTCTCGGGCCGGGCCGGGAGCGGTGGGGCGGCCTGGGCGAACGACGACGGATACGGCAGCACTCCGGTGGACGCCACCGCCGAGGACGACGCCGAAATCACCGCCGCCTGGCGCGAGGCACAGTGGCGCCTCGGGCTTGAGTCCAGCCAGTCGCGTGGCTCGCGCAGAGCGAAGGCAGCGGACGGCGAGAGCGGCCGCCCGCTGCCCGGGATGACCGACGCGACGCGGATGTGCCTGTTGCTCGCGCTCAGGTCGGCCCGCGCCGAAGGGACGGTCGCGGTGCGCTGCCGGCATGTGGCACGGGCCCTGCTGAACCTGCCGGCGAGCCGCGCCCGGGAAGCACTGGTCGTGGAGCGGCTGGACCTGGCCGCCGCGGCCACGGCACTCGACGCACTGGACGCGAGGGCCTCGGCGCAGACCGAGGGACCGGAATCCCGTGGCGTCCTGCTTCTCCGCCGGGCCGGCACGCTGGGCAGGAGCGGCAACCGCCTGTCCCGGGCGATTACCTCGTGGACCGCCGGGTCGTCCATCTACGGCTCACCGGTGATGTTCGCGGTGAGCGTCGAGGCCGCACGGCAGGTGGCGCGGTACGGGCGCGGCAGGACGGAGCCCGTGGACCTCCTGCTGGGAATCCTGGCCCTGGACCGGGCCTTGGCCGTTGCCGGACGGTCGCTGCCCGAGGATCTGGCATCCGTCAGCACGGCCGCCGAACTCCTGCGGCGGCACGGCGTACGGCACGGGTCCCTGGCCCGTTCGGCGACCATCGGCGCGCCGGCCGCCGGCCTCGACCAGACACAGCTCTCCGACTCCGCCCAGCAGGCCAGGGCGGCGGCGCAGCTCATCGCCGCCGAGCAGGGTTCGCCCACGGTCGGTACGGTCCACCTGCTGGCCGCGCTGCTCGAAGCACCCGCGGTCGACGCGGAGGCCGGGGACGAGGGCCGGACGGTCGGACGGCTGCTGGCCGCCGAGCGGGTGGACACCGCCGCGTTGCGGGCGGAGCTGCGTCCGCGGTCGGGCGAGTGACATCGGGAGACCGCCCGGCAGGGCCCCTGCCTGCCGCGGATACCGTTCCTTCCGGCGAATCCGTGATGCGCGGGTCCGTGATGCGCGGATCCGTGATGCCGGGGGCAGAGGCGAGCGTGAGTCAAGTGACCGAAGAGAAACGGCAGTTGCACGGACAGCCGACGCGCGGGCTGACCGGTGCGGCACGGCGACTGCGCCGCGAGGCAGCCGAGATCCGGGCCCAGGTACGGGCCGCGCCACGCCGTACGGTCGTCGCCGAGTCAATTGTGTGTGCCCTGGCGGCGGCCTTCGGGCTGGTCCCGCTGCTGCTGATACCGCCGGACCGGCCGGTCCTCGCGGTGCTGGAGGCGGTGTGGGCGGCGCTGCTCGTCGCCGCGCGGCGCGGCCGGCCGGTCGCCGCGGTCCTGGGCGCCTTTCCGCTGCTGGCAGGTGCCAACGTGTGGGTGCTGGCGGTGGTACCGCTGATCGTGCTGTCCGCCACCCGCCGTATCGCGCCGCCGCGGCGCGCGTGGCGGATCGTCGGCATGGCCTGCGCCGCGCTCGGCGGACTGACCGTCGCCGCGGGCCTGTTCCGGTGGGAGACGCTGCCGATGAAGCTGGCGGAGAACACCGTCTCCGCCGTACTCCTCCTGCTGCTCCCCACCCTGGCCGGCACCATGCTGGGCCGGCGGCGGCCCCTGGTCGACCTGCTGCGGGAGCGCAACGCCTATCTGGAACAGACCCGTACGCTGACCGCCGCGGCGGCCCGGATGGAGGAACGGACCCGGATCGCACGGGAGATGCACGACCTCCTGGGCCACCGGCTGAGCCTGATCTCGGTGCACGCCGGAGCCCTGGAACTCGCCGCCGCGCGCCAGGCCCCTCCGCTGGCCGGACAGGTGGAGCTGCTGCGCACGACCGCGGGGACGGCCATGGAGGAGCTCCGCGAGATCCTCGGCGTCCTGCGGCACGCGGACCTGTCGGACGAGACCGGGGGCGACCGGGGAACGTACGAGGACATCACCGCTCTGGTGACCCAGTCCCGGCAGACGGGTGGCGGCTCGGTCGAGCTGGTCTGGTCGGTTCCCGACACGGTCGAGGTGGGCGCCCGTGTCCGGCAGGCGATCCACCGGGTGGTCCGCGAAGGGCTGACGAACGTGCTGAAACACGCGTCCGGCGCGCCCGTCCTGGTGGAGGTCAAGGGCACGGACGCGGGGATCGAGGTGTACGTCACCAACGGGGCGCCGCGCGTGCCGGGCGACTCCCAGGGAGGAACGAGCAGCGGGCTGGCCGGACTTCAGGAGCGGATCTCGTTGCTCGGCGGCACCTTCGGGGCGGGTGCCCTGCCGGACGGCGGCTTCCGCGTGACGGCCTGGCTGCCGTCCCACGCGACGAACGGGCCGGTGTCCGCGCCCTCGGAAGCCCGCGCCCACGCCGGCGGCGAAGCTCTTCCGCCTGCGCCCCGCCCTCCTTCCGGCGAAGGTGACACCTGGCGTCCGGGGTCCAACCCGCCGTTGTCGGCCCAGACCCTGACTTGGCCGCGTGTCCTCGGAGCCGGCTGCACGGCGGTGCTCGTGGTCCTGCCCACGGCGGGCTTCCTGCTCGTCCTGCTGGTGATGGCGGCCCTAGGATGAGCTGATGATCCGAGTGCTGGTCGCCGACGACGAAGCGCTGATGCGCGTCGGAATCCGGCTGATCCTGGAGAACGCCGACGACATCGACGTCGTTGCCGAAGCGGGCGACGGCCTGGAGGCCGCTGCGGCCTGCCGCACCCAGGACATCGACGTCGCCCTGCTCGACATCCAGATGCCGACCCGGGACGGCATCGCGGCCGCCGAGGACATCGCCCGGCTCTCGCCCCGTACGTGTGTGGTGATGCTGACGGCGTTCGGCGAGGAGGCGAGCGTGACGCGGGCCCTGCGGGCCGGGGCGAGCGGGTTCCTCCTCAAGGACACCGGTCCCGCCGAACTGATCCGCGCCGTCCAACTCGCGGCGAAAGGCGAACCGGTCCTCGCACCCCGGATCACGCGCCAACTCCTCGAACGGCACGTGCGGTCCGGCCGTGACACCGAGGCCGCCGTGCGCAGGACCGAGGAGCTGACCCCAGCCGAACGGGATGTCCTGCGGCTGCTCGGCACGGGCCTGTCCAACGCGGAGATCGCCGACCAGCTGTACATGAGCGCCGGCACGGTCAAGGCCCACATCAGCCGGATCCTGACCCGCACCGGCTGCGCCAACCGCGTCCAGGCGGCGGTTCTGGCCCATGACGCGGGGTTGCTTGCCGACGGCTACTGAGGCGGGGTCCGCGGCACGGGCAGGGGACGCTCGCGGCCTCGGTCCGGGCTTCGGTCCCGGTCCCTGCCAAGGTGCTTCCGTCGGCCAGGGACCGGGGCGAACCCCACGACGGTCACCGGCCGACGGCCTCCCGGAGCGCGGCGACCGCCCGGTTACTGCAGCTGCGACTGCACCTGGGAGGAGATCAGGTCCAGGTGGTCCAGGTCATCGAGGTCGAGGATCTGGAGATAGACCCGCTGGGAACCGGCCTCCGCGTACCGGCCGATCCTTTCGACGACCTCGTCCGGGGTGCCGGCCAGCCCGTTCGCCTTCAGCTCCTCCACCTCGCGGCCGATCGCGGCGGCGCGACGGGCGACCTCCGCGTCGTCCTTGCCCACGCAGGCGACGAGCGCGTTGGAGTAGACGAGATCGGTGCCCTTGCGGCCGATCTCCTCCGCCGCCGCCCGCACCCGGCCGAACTGGCGCTCGCTGTCCTCGATCGACGCGAACGGCATGTTGAACTCGTCGGCGTAACGGCCCGCGAGGCGCGGGGTACGGCTGGCGCCGTGGCCGCCGATGAGCACCGGCACCTTGGGCTGTGCCGGCTTGGGCAGCGCGGGCGAGTCGGTGAGCTGGTAGTACGTGCCGTCGAAGCTGAAGGTCTCGCCGACCTTCGTCTCCCACAGCCCGGTGACGATCGCCAGCTGCTCCTCGAGACGGGCGAACTTCTCCTTCGGGAAGGGGATGCCGTACGCCTTGTGCTCCTCCTCGAACCAGCCCGCGCCCAGGCCCAGTTCGACGCGGCCGCCGGACATCTGGTCGACCTGGGCGACCTGGATCGCCAGGACGCCGGGCAGGCGGAACGTACCGGCGGTCATCAGTGTGCCGAGGCGGATGCGCTTGGTCTCACGGGCGAGTCCGGCGAGGGTGATCCAGGCGTCCGTGGGGCCCGGGAGGCCGTCCGCGGAACCCATGCGGAGGTAGTGGTCGGAGCGGAAGAAGGCGTCGAAGCCGAGGTCTTCGGTGGCCTTGGCGACAGCGAGAAGGGTGTCGTAGGTGGCGCCCTGCTGGGGCTCGGTGAAGATTCGAAGATCCATGCCTCCATCCTGCACGGTCGAACGTCGGTCAACCGCATCGGTCCCGCCGGTCCTCCGCGTCCCCGGTCGGGTGAAAATCCGTCAACCGTGTGCCTGGGGCGAGACCGCGCCAGTGACCCGTCCGGGCGGTGATCGTTGGCTCGGGCGGAGCCGGACCGCCCGGCACCCGTCGCCGGCGGTCGACCGGTGCGTTGCTGGTTCTCCCCGTGGGGGAGGGCGAAGGCCGAGGAGGCCGTCATGTCCCAGGAAGCCGTTCCGTCGTCGCAGCCCAAGGGTTTGCTGCAGCAGATGGAGGAGCTGATGGCGGCGCTCAACGCGGATCTGTCGCAACTCGACGCGGATTTCCAACAGTCGGCCGAGCGCCCGGCCCCGGCCGACGGATCCGACCGCGCCTGATCTTTTCGCCGCCGCCGCCCCTACCCATTCCCGTCACTTTCTGGGGGCTGCCCCCAGACCCCCGCTGAAAATCAGCCCCTCCGGCGTTTGAGGAGCGGGGGTTCGGGGGCCGGCCCCCGAGTAGTGACGGGAATGGGTAGGGGCGGCGGGGGCGAAGAACCCCCTACCCCGCCGCCGCCCCCTGATCCCGTACCGCGAGTCTTCGGAGCATTTCCAGCACCCGGTCGCGGGACTCGTCCGCGGCGTCGATCGCTTCCATGCACTGCCAGTACGTCCCCTCGTCGCCGGCGGCGCAGGCTATGCCGACGAGGGCTATCCCGACCTCGCCGAGGAGCCCGCCGAGGTCGAGAAGAGCGAGGCGCGCATCGCCGAGCTCGGTGAGCTGGGCGGCCCGCAGCCTCCCCACGTCGAGCACCGGCGCGCCCAGTACCCCGCACCCCCGCCCCGCCAACTCGGTCAACCCCAGCGCCTCGCCCCGTAATTCGGGCGGCCCGGACACCGCCAGCCGACTGCCTATCGCCTGGGCGAGGGCCTGCGCCTGCCAGGCCTCCGCCATGATCCCGGGAGCGTCCGCGCTCCCCATCAGGGCACACCTGCTCGCGCCGATGAGCCGCACCGCGTCCATGCACTGACCCCGTCTGTCCCGACGCGCTCTTCACACGCCTGCCCGAACTCCGCCTGTCCACTACCCAGAGTGAAGTGCATCGGGACGAAAAGCCAGAGGAAGCCTGAAATCTGTGGACACGGAATTGATTGTGGACAGATCAATAACTCCGGAGAGTGACAAACGCGGTCTTCGAGTCCCTTTCCGGAGGCGCATCATGGACGTCGAGCGGGCGCCAAGCGGACGGTCACGACCCCTCCCCCACCGGAAACCTCCGTTCATTCCGGTCGATCTTCGCATCGAGCGCCTCAAGGACATCGATACCGAGCACCTCGCACACCTGCAGCAAGTACGCGAGCACGTCGGCGACTTCGTCCGTCACACGAGAGGCCCGCTCCGGGTCCTCCATCACCCGGGCCGACTCCTCCGGTGTCAACCACTGGAAGATCTCGACGAGTTCGGACGCCTCCACGCTGAGCGCGGCGACGAGGTTCTTGGGCGTGTGGTACTGCTCCCAGTTCCGCGCCGCCGCGAACTCGGCCAGCCTGCGCTGCAACTTCGGCACATCAAGTTCGGTCACGTTCAAGGTCTACCACCGTCACTCCGCCCACCCCCGCCGCCCAGGACGCGTCGCTCACGGCCCCCACCAGCCGGATGTGCCCGCGCTCGCACATCCGCGCCGCCAGCCGTACGAGCCCCTCCCGCTGCCGTACGTCCAGATCGCGGTCGAAGCCGTCGGCGAGAACGGTGAGCGTCTGCAGTGCCGCGGGCACCTCGCCCGCCGTGTCGACCTCCAGCACGCCCGGCCCGGTGAGCAGCACCAGGGACAGCGCGAGGTACCTCAACTCCCCGTCCCCCAGCCGCCCGAGCGGTGTGCGCAGCCCGTCGCCCCGGTCCAGCAGCGCCCGTACCGTCCCGTCGATCCCGCCGAGCGGCCGCTCGGCCAGCAGGTCGTGGACCGGCCCCGCGCATCCCGCGCGCACCGCGTCGACCAGCAGCCCGTGCCGGCGCCCGCACTCCGACCGCGTACGCCACAGCACTTCGGCGAGGTTGCCGCAGCCGCGCAGCAGCCGTCCCGCGCCGAGCGGTACCGCCGCGCGCATCGAGCGGGGCAGCGGGTCGCAGGCGAAGACCGACCGCAGGGCGACCACCATCTGCTCGGCGGCGGCGAGGACTTGGCGCTGGCCGTCCGTCTTCCCGGCGACGCGAAGCGGCAGGAGTGGCGTGCCGAGACGGTCGTCGGGCAGTGGCGCCCGGGTCACCGGGGACGAGCCGGCCGTGTACCAGGCCGCCTGCACGGAACGTCGGCTCGGATCGCGCAGCGCGGTCTCCAGCAGGGTCAGCCCGCCCGCCGTCAACCGCTCGCCCACGATGCGCAGTTCGGGCTCGGCCTGCACGGCGACGTCGAGCCGTACGGGCCCCTCGGGGCCGTCCGCCGTACAGCCGATGCGGAAGCCGCGCCGCCGCTGGGCGTCGGGACGGGCCCGCTCGGGCACGCACGCGACCGGGTCCGGGAACACCTCGTCCAGTTCGGCCCCGCCGCCGAGCCGGGCGAGTGCCTCGTACGCCCGCAGGGCACTGGATTTGCCGCTGCCGCTGGGTCCGGCGAAGAGGCTGAGCGGTCCGAGCGGGAATCCGGCGCGGCGGTGCGCGGCGAACGCGGCGAGCCGCAGTTCGGTGACGCTCGGCCGGTCCGGACGGGCCTCGGCCTGCGCGCGAGGCCCGAGAGATGACACGGTCATATCCGGACGGTAGGGCTCCACGACCAGGCGGAACCGTTTCGTCCGCGAAACCTTCCTACGAACGGGGGACCGGATCGAGGGCTGACACCCCGGCCCGCCGGAAATCACGCCCCGGAATCGCGCCCGGCGTACAACACCCCGAGCGTCACATCCCGGCCCCGGAATCACGCCCCGCGCTCAACACCCGGAGCGTCGCACCCCAGGAGTCGCACCCCGAACGTCGGATCCCGCGCGTCACACCCCGGGAATCCCCGCCCCCTCCATCAACCCCCGCACCTCGGTTCCGGGCGGCGTGAGCAGGAAGACGTTCCGGTCGACCCGGTGCATCCCGCTCGCGAGGCCGAAGACGACACCCGTACTGAAGTCGAGTACGCGCTTGGCGACGTCCGTCTCGGCGCTGGTGAGATCCAGGAGGACCGGGATGCCCGCCATCAGGGTCTCGGCGACCTCGCGGGCGTCCGCGAAGACATTGACCCGGAGCACCACGAAACGGCGTCGCGCCTCGGTCTCCGCCTCCGGTATCGCCCGGTGGCCGACCGCCGAGGGCCAGGCGTCGCGACCACGCAGCGGTACGACCTGGGCGAGTCCTTCCCACTGTTCATCGGTGACGTCGTGGCTGTTCACCGGTTCCCCCCGACCTGACTCGCACTGATCGCACTGATTGCCTGCACCGGGCAATTCTTGCGCATGATCACCCGTTCGGCCCAATGCGACACGGTCCGCAGCGGACCGCACCCCTATGCGTCCCCTCACACCCCGGTCACACCGCCGGGTCCCCTCACATCTCGCCGACGGCGGCTGTGTGGCGCGTGTAACTCCTCATGATCGCGCCACGTGACACAGGCGTAACGGGCAATTCGTACGCTCATGGACCGAGGTTCCCCTCGGAGAGGCCGGAGAAAGGCAGCGTGTGAGCGCCACCACCCCCACGTCGCAGGTGCGCACGGTCTGCTCGTACTGCGGTGTGGGCTGCGGCATGGTCCTCGACATCGGGATGGGCCCCGACGGACGGCGTACGGTCCTGAAGGCGTCCGGAGACAAGGCGCACCCCGCGAATTTCGGCCGGCTGTGCACGAAGGGTGCGACCACCGCCGACATGCTCGCCGCGCCGGGACGGCTGGCCACCGCCCTCATACGGGACGACCGCGGGGCGGAACCGGTGCCGGCGCCCGTCGACGCGGCGATCGCCGAGACCGCGCGACGGCTGCGGGCGGTCATCGACGAGCACGGTCCCGACGCCTTCGCCTTCTATGTCTCGGGGCAGATGAGCGTGGAGGCCCAGTACCTGGCGAACAAGCTGGCCAAGGGCTTCGTACGGACGAACCAGATCGAGTCGAACTCGCGGCTGTGCATGGCGAGCGCGGGCGCCGGCTACAAGCTGTCGCTCGGGGCCGACGGGCCGCCCGGCTCGTACCAGGACTTCGAGAAGGCGGACGTCTTCCTCGTCATCGGCTCGAACATGGCCGACTGCCACCCGATTCTGTTCCTGCGGATGATGGACCGGGTGAAGTCGGCGGGCGCGAAGGTGATCGTCGTCGATCCGCGGCGTACCGCCACCGCCGACAAGGCCGATCTGTTCCTGCCGATCAGGCCGGGGACGGATCTGGCCCTGCTGAACGGGCTGCTGTACCTCCTCCACGAGAACGGGCACACGGACCCCGGCTTCATCGCGGCCCACACGGAGGGCTGGGAGGCCATGCCCGGCTTCCTCGCCGACTACCCGCCCGCCGCCGTCGCGGAGACCACCGGCATCCCGGAGGACGACATCCGTGAGGCCGCGCGGCTGATCGGCGAAGCGGGCGAGTGGATGAGCCTGTGGACCATGGGGCTCAACCAGTCCACACACGGCACCTGGAACACGAACGCGCTGGTCAACCTGCATCTCGCCACCGGTGCGATCTGCCGCCCGGGGTCCGGTCCCTTCTCGCTCACCGGGCAGCCCAATGCCATGGGCGGCCGCGAGATGGGGTATATGGGGCCCGGTCTGCCCGGGCAGCGGTCCGTGCTCGTCGACGACGAACGTGCCTTCGTCGAGGAACTGTGGGAGCTGCCGCCCGGCACCCTCCGCAAGGACGGGGTCGGCAAGGGCACGACCGAGATGTTCCAGAAGATGGCCGACGGCGAGATCAAGGCCTGCTGGATCATCTGCACCAACCCCGTCGCCTCGGTGGCCAACCGCCGGACCGTCATCGAGGGTCTTGAGGCCGCCGAGTTCGTCGTCACGCAGGACGTCTTCGCCGAGACCGAGACCAACGCGTACGCCGATGTCGTACTCCCTGGCGCGATGTGGACCGAGACCGAGGGCGTCCTCATCAACAGCGAGCGCAACCTCACGCTCGCCCGGGCCGCCGTGGAGCCACCCGGCGAGGCGCTCGCGGACTGGCGTCTCATCGCGCGGGTCGCCTGCGCGATGGGGTACGAGAAGGGGTTCTCGTACGAGAGCGCGGAGGAGATCTTCGAGGAGATCAAGCGCGCGTGGAACCCGAAGACCGGGTGGGATCTGCGGGGTGTGACGTACGAGCGGCTGCGGGAGACGTCCGTGCAGTGGCCGGCGGGGAGGGAGGACGGGGGCGACCGGAATCCGATTCGGTACGTCGGTTCCGTGGGCGGGGCCTCTGTGGACGGGGCCTCTGCGGACGGGGGGCCGGTGTTTCCCACTGCCAGTGGGCGGGCCGTGTTTCATGCCCGGCCGCATCTGCCCGCCGCCGAGATGCCCGACGACGACTTTCCCTTCGTGCTGAACACCGGGCGGCTTCAGCATCAGTGGCACACGCTGACCAAGACGGGGCGGGTGGCCAAGCTCAACAAGCTCGATCCCGGGCCGTTCGTGGAGGTACATCCGGAGGACGCCGCGGCGCTCGGTGTGGCCGAGGGTGACCGGGTCGAAGTCGCCTCGCGGCGGGGGCGGGCCGTGCTGCCCGCGGTGGTGACGGACCGGGTGCAAGTGGGGTGTCTGTTCGCGCCGTTCCACTGGAACGACCTGTTCGGGGAGTATCTGAGCGTCAATGCCGTCACCAGTGACGCCGTTGATCCTGTGTCGTTTCAGCCGGAGTTGAAGGTGTGTGCGGTGTCGGTGGTGAGGGTTTCCTCCCCCGCCCCGCCCCTTCCCGAAAGCGGGGCGCTGCCCCGGGCCCCGCTGGGGGCGCTGCCCCCAGGCCCCCGCTCCTCAAACGCCGGAGGGGCTGGGATTGCCGGTGGCGCCGGAGGGGCTGAGTCGGCCGGGGTCCCGGGAACAGCAGGAGCCAGCGACGTCTTCGGACTCACCCCCGCCCCTCCCCCCGTCCTCACCGCCCAGGAACGCCAGTACCTCACCGGATTCCTCGCCGGGCTTCCCGCGGGAGCCCCCGGTGTGCCGGTGCTGCCGCCGGACGCCCCCTTCGGTCCGGACCACGCCCTGTGGGTGAACGGCGTCCTCGCCGGGATGTACTCACGAGCGGCGGACACGCCTCGGGCCCCGGCCACTCCCCTCCGCGAAGTCGTCGTCCTCTGGGCCTCGCAGACCGGTAACGCCGAGGAGTTCGCGGTCGCGGCGGCCGAGCGGATCACCGCGACCGGGCACCGGGCGACACTCCTCGGGATGGACGACGCCGACCCTCGTGCGCTGCCGCCGGGGGCGGATCTGCTGCTGATCACGAGCACGTTCGGCGACGGCGACGCGCCAGACAACGGCTCCGGTTTCTGGTCGGCGCTGGCCACTTCCGAGTCGCCGCGCATGGACGGCGTGCGCTATGCCGTACTGGCCCTCGGCGACTCCTCGTACGACGACTTCTGCGGGCACGGCCGCCGACTCGACCGGCGGCTGGACGAGTTGGGAGGGGTGCGGCTGACTCCGCGTACGGACTGCGAGCCGGACTACGAGCCCTCCGCACAGGCCTGGCTCGACCAGGTGCTCACCGCGCTCGTGCCCGGTCAGCAGGGGCAGACGCCCGCTCCCGCACCGGCTCCGAGCACGAGTGCGCCTTCGGCGTCGCGGAAGCCCGCCCCCGTCACCGCCCGCCTCACCGACAACCGGCTGCTCAGCCTGCCCGGCGCGGGCAAGGAGGTCCGCGGGTTCACCTTCGACACCCGGGACAGCGAGACCCCGCTGACGTACGAGGCCGGGGACGCGCTCGGCGTGCGGCCGGTCAACTCCCCCGCCCTGGTGGAGGAATGGCTGGAGGTGGCCGGGCTGGGCGCCTCGACGACCGTCGATGTGAACGGAGTTGGCAACACCTCCCTCGCCGACGCGCTGAGCCGTCATCTCGACATCACCAGGATCACCCCGGACCTGCTGCGCTTCGTGGCCGAACGGACCGGTGACAACCGGGAGTTGAAGAGGCTGCTGCGTCCGGACAACAAGGACGGGCTGGCCAAGTGGAGTTGGGGACGGCAGGCCGTCGACGTCCTCGCCGAGCACCCCGTACGAGCGAGCGCCCAGGAGTGGGCCGGGGTCCTGAAACGGCTCCAGCCGCGCCTGTACTCCATATCGTCCAGCCCGCTCGTCGACCCGCACCTCGTGTCGCTGACGGTGTCCGTCGTGCGGTACGAGAACCTCGGCGGACAGGTCCGCGGCGGCGTCTGCTCGCCCTTCCTCGCCGACGCCGAACCGGACACGCCGGTACCGGTGTTCGTACAGCGCTCCCCGCATTTCCGGCCCCCGGCGGACCCGGCGACCCCGATGGTGATGGTCGGGCCCGGCACCGGAGTCGCGCCGTTCGTCGGCTTCCTCCAGGAGCGGCGGGCCCTCGGCCACCGGGCGCCCAACTGGCTGTTCTTCGGCGAGCAGCACCGGGCCACCGACTTCTACTACGAGGACGAGCTGACGGCCTTCGTCGACGACGGCACCCTCACCCGCCTGGACACGGCGTTCTCCCGCGACCAGCGCGCCAAGGTCTACGTCCAGGACCGGATCCGCGAGCACGGGCCGGAACTGTGGTCCTGGCTCCAGGGCGGCGCCCGCTTCTACGTCTGCGGTGACGCCTCCCGCATGGCCAAGGACGTCGACCGGGCCCTGCGGGACATCGCCGTCACACACGGCGGCCTGAGCGAGACCGAGGCCGCCGCGTACGTGAAGCAACTCGCGGCGGACAAGCGGTACGTGCGGGATGTCTACTGACGGTTCTTCAGGGGCGGTGCAGGCGCGGCTTGGAGTGAGGGGGGGGACGCTCCCCCACCCAGCAGCCACGGGCTCTTACCGGCCTCACACCGGGCTCTTCACCACCGGCACCGCGGTGCTCACCACCGCGCACTAGCTTCCGATGCCGTGTACGTGACAGAGACAAGGCCCTCGACAACCGGTCTGCGGACACCCGCGAAGGTGTCGGAGGTGTCGTCCGCGGACGAGGCACCCGCGCAGTGGCACCGGCTCCTGACCCTGCTCGCCGACATCGCCCTCTTCATCGGTACGCGTCCGGTGTGGGCGCAGGCCGCGAGCCACCGCCCGCTCGTGGCAGCGGTCATCTCGGTCTGTTACGCGTCGATCCTCACGACGGGTGTCCTGGTCCTGGTGGTACGCCGCGGCCGTTCGCTCGCCCGGCTCGACCTGTGCGTCCTCGTCACGGCCGTCACCCTCACCCTCTGCGCGTACGCCATGGACCACGGCGGCAGCGACGAGGCCCTGCTCACCACACAGGCCGCTCGGCAACTCGCCCACGGGCTCCCGGTCTACGGGCAGCCGTGGCCCCGGCTGTTCGGCCACGGGGTGGCGCTCACGCCCACGGCGACCGGCGGCTACGACTTCACGTACGGCTATCCGCCCCTGTCCGTGCTGCTCACGGCTCCGTTCGTGGGGGTGGGGCACGGGGCGATGGCCGCGACGCTGGTGAGCACCGGTGCTCTGCTGGTCGGCACGGTCGTCATGTGGTGGCTGCTGCCCGTCCCCTGGCGGTCCGCGGCCACTCTGGTGTGCCTCGGTTTCGGACTGCTCCCCGACTACGCGCGGCTCGGCTATCCGGCGGTCGTCGCGCTGGCGCTGCTCGTACCGGTGGTGGTGCGCTGGCCGGGTACGGGAGCCGGCGGCCGGCTCGGTCCGGCCGGCCTGGCGCGGGCGGCGTGTCTCGGGGCGGCGTGTGCGGCGCAGCAACTGCCGTGGTTCCTGGCGCCGTTCCTGCTGGCCGGGATCTACGCCGTGCGCCGCGGGGAGCTGGGGCCGCGCGAGGCCGCCCGTGTCGTGGGCCGGTTCGTGGCGGCGGCCGGGACGGTCTGGCTGCTGATCAACACGTACTTCATCGTGCGGCAGCCCCACGACTGGCTCTCCGGCATCGCGCTGCCCCTGACCCAGGGGGCGGTCCTCCACGGCCAGGGTCTCGTGGGCATCTCGCTCTACCTCACCGACGGCAGCGGCCGGCTGGTCTGGTACTCGTACGCGAGCCTGCTGCTGGCCGCGGCCCTGCTCGCGCTGTTCGTCCTGTTCGTACGGCGTCTCGGTCCGGCGGCGGCCGTCCTGCCCTGGTGCGCGTTCTATCTGGCGACCCGTTCCCAGGACGGCTACTACCTGCTGATGACGCCGCTGTGGGTGGCGGCGGCCGTCACCGCGCCGCCCTCGTCGTTCGCGACGGCGTGGCAGCCGCGGCTCGGGCTCGGGCGGCGCGCCCGTGCCGGGCTGAGCGCGCTCCTCCTGGCACCGGCGGCGATCGGCGTGACCGTCGCGGCGACGAGCGCGCCTCCGCTGCGCATGACCGTGCTCGACGAGCGCCTGGCCGGCCGCGCGGCCCTGGCCGACCTCACCGTGCGCGTCACCAACCTCGGCAGCGACGACCTGCGGCCCCACTTCACCTTGACCACGGGTCAGGGCATGTCCCGCTACTGGTCGGTGGCAGGGGGTCCGGCCGTCCTCGCCCGCCGCACCTCGGCGACGTACGAACTCCGTCCGCCCACCGGCGAGTTCACGCTCCCCCGGCACGGTGTACGGATCCGGTTGCGGGCCTTCACGGGGGCGCCGATGACGCTGTCGAGCACGGACGTACGGGTCGAGCCCTGACCTTGGGAGGGTCAGGCCTTGGCCTCGGCCGTCTTGGGGGTGGCGTCCGGTGCCGTGCCGGGCTCCGGCTCCGCGGCCGCCTTCGGGACCGGGATGAGCAGGGCGACGGCCGCGGCCGCGAGGGCCACGGCGCAGCCGATCAGCATGGCGACCCGGAACCCGTCCTCGGACGGCAGGGCGAACCCGCCGAAGTCCGTGGTCATCTGGGCCAGGACCACCGCCATCACGGCGGCCGACACGGAGCTGCCGATCGAGCGCATCAGCGTGTTGAAGCTGTTGGCGGAGGCGGTCTCCGACTGGGGCACCGCGCTCATGATGAGGGCGGGCATCGCGCCGTACGCGAAGCCGACGCCCGTGCTGGCGACGATGGTCACCGCGAGCAGGCCCAGCGGCGAGTCCGTGCCGATCATCGGCAGGGAGATGCCGTAGCCGAGGGAGATGATCAGGGCTCCGAGGGTCAGGGTGGTCTTGGGGCCGCGGGCGGCCGAGACCTTGGCGCCGAGCGGCGACATCAGCATCATCATCAGGCCACCCGGCGCCATCCACAGGCCCATGGCCAGCATCGACTGGCCGAGGCCGTAGCCGGTGGCCTCGGGTAGCTGAAGCAGCTGGGGCATGACCAGCGACTGGGCGTACATCGAGAAGCCGACCAGGATCGAGGCGACGTTCGTCATCAGCACCTGCGGGCGGGCGGTCACCCGGAGGTCGACCAGCGGCTCACGCGTCCGCAGCTCCCACCAGCCCCAGGCCAGCAGGACGACGACCGCGGCGCCGAGCAGTCCGAGGGTGGTGCCGCTTCCCCAGCCCCAGTCGGCGCCCTTGGAGACGCCGAGGAGCAGACAGACGAGCGCGACGCCCAGGCCGGCCGCGCCGAGCAGGTCGAAGCTGCTGCCCGCGGCGGTGTTCGCCCGGCCGACGGGCACGACGAACCAGATCAGGGTGCCGACCGCGAGGGCCAGGGCGGCGACGACCCAGAACAGCACGCGCCAGCTGGTGTTCTCGGCGATCGCGGCGGAGAACGGCAGGCCGAGCGCACCGCCCACGCCCATGGACGCGCTCATGATCGCGATGGACGAGCCCAGCTTCTCCTTCGGCACCACGTCGCGCAGGAGGCTGATGCCCAGGGGCACCACGCCCATGCCGAGGCCCTGCAGACCACGTCCGGTGATCATCGGGATCACCGAGGAGGACAGGGCGCAGACGATCGAGCCGACGACGAGCGGTATCAGCGAGGCCAGGAGCATGCGCCGCTTGCCGTACATGTCACCGAGGCGTCCCGCGACGGGCGTCGCCACCGCCGCGGCCAGCAGCGTGGCGGTGATCACCCACGAGGCGTTCGAGGCGCTGGTGTCGAGCAGCTTCGGCAGGTCCCCGATCAGCGGCACGACCAGGGTCTGCGTGAGCGCGGCCACGATGCCCGCGAAGGCGAGGATGCCGACGACACCGCCTGAGCGGGACTCGGCCTTGGGACTGTCAGGACTTTCCACGGGGGGACTCTCCCTCTTGCGCTTCCGGATCACGGTGGGCGCGACGCACTGCACGGCAGGAATGCGGCATGCATAGAATGTGCATCGTACATGCCCAGTGCATCATGCATATCGCCCGCGGTGCCGCCCCCGACCGGCGATGCAGTGCGGTGCGGTGCCATGCCGCGCGGACCAGGAGGGGGACGCCCCAGCAGGTCCAGAACGCCGACCCAGGAACCAAGGAACCCCGCATGGACAAGCCGACACCCCTGGTCGAGTTCGAGGCCATGCTGCTCGGGCGGCACATCCACCTGCTCACCCCGCACGCACGGGGTCTGCACGGGCGGCTCGACCGCAGCGCCTATCTCCTGCTCAGCCGCATCCGGGCGGAGGGACCGATGTCCATCGGCCGGCTCAGCGCCGCCTTCGGCCTGGACGTCTCCACCCTCAACCGGCAGACCGCCGCCATGCTGCGGGCCGGTGTCGTCGAGCGCATCCCCGACCCGGACGGGGGCGTCGCCCGCAAGTTCGCCATCACCGCCGAGGGCGAGCGACGCCTGACCGGCGACCGCGCCGAGAACATCCGGGGGCTGGAGAAGGTGGTGGCCGACTGGACACCCGAGGAGGTCGCCGAGTTCGCAACCCTGCTCAGCCGCCTGAACCGGGACGTCGAACGCTACGACGGGCGCCCCTGGCCGAGGAGTTGAGATCAGGACTTCCGCAACGGACGCGCGACGCGTCCAGAACCCCGGCACGGGAGTTAGGAGGCAGCCTCACAACTCCCGTACCTCGTACCGAAGGTGCCGGACTCAGCGCCTGGGGACGGCCGAGGGAGGGGCGCCCACCGGGCCCCGGACAGCAGCGTCCGCGAGCTCCTTCACCCGGGCGGCGGGCACCGGAACGCCGGGAGTCTCGAAGAACCAGCGCCCCATCTCTTCCTCACTCAGCCCCTCGGGCCGCTCCGCCATGTACGGCTGGACGTAGACCGGGGTGTTGGGTTCGATGCGCCAACTGTCGGCGAGGGTGCCGATGTCGACCGCGTCGTAGCCGAGAACGTCGAGGAGGCGGGCCACGTCCGCCTTGGCGGCGGGGTCGTCACCGGCGACGGGCAGGGCGCTGCGGTCGGCGGCACCGGCGGTCCGGGCACTGGTGAACAGGCGCCGGAAGTCGATGTTGTTGAACGCCTTGACCAGGCGCGCACCTTCCAGATGCCGCTGCACGAGGGCGCTGGAGGTCAGCTCGCCCGAGTCCAGCTCGGCGATGCGGCCGTCGCGGTCCGGGTAGTAGTTCATCGTGTCGATCACCGTCCTGCCCGCCAGGGCTTCCACGGGCAACCGGTCGTAGGCGCGCAGCGGGACGGTCGCCACCACCAGGTCACCGGCCCGCGCGGCTTCGGCAGGCAGGGCGGCGCGGGCGCGCTCGCCGAGCTCGCCGACGAGGTCGGCGAGGGTGTCCGGGCCACGCGAGTTGCTCACGACGACGTTCAGTCCGACGGCGACGGCGAGGCGGGCCAGCGCTCCGCCGATCATGCCGCTGCCGATGATTCCAAGAGTCTGGGTCACGGTGTCGGATCTCCCTTTCGATGAGGATCGATAGCAATCGCTGACACTTGAGCCCATGGGTGAAACTCAGTGTCACACACGCAACCAAGACTCTCTCCTGCGATCCAGGGTCGGTCAAGCGGTACGATCACGGGGTGAGTGGAGCGGCGCGTACGAACACACGAGACATCGCCAGGGCGGCCGTGCGGGCCGAACTGGCCCAGGTGGCCTTCGAGTTGTTCCGTCAGGAGGGCTTCGCCAAGGTCACCCTGGACGACCTGGCAGCGGCTGCCGGGGTGTCCCGCAGCACCTTTCTGCGCTACTTCGGCACCAAGGAGGACGCGGTCCTCGGCGCCTTCAACGCCCACGGCACCCAGGTCGCCGACGCCCTACGGGCCCGCCCCGCCGACGAGGACGACTGGACGGCCCTGCGCCGGGCCCTGGACACTGTCGTCGAGCGCTACCGCCTGGACCCGGCCGGCTCCCTGGCGATGACACGCCTCGTGCAGGACACCCCGGCCCTGTGCGCCCGCCAACTGGAGAAGCAACACGGCTGGCGCCCGGCCCTGACCGAGGCCCTGGCCGAGCGCGACGACTCCTCCCGGTCCACGACACTGATCCGATCCGTACGAGCCGCCGCCGCCCTGGACTGCCTGAACGTCGCCCTGGACCACTGGACGGCCTCCAACGGCCACCTCGACCTGGTCGACCTCCTGGACGAGGCCTTCGCGGCACTCGCACCACACTGAGCGCGACTCACTCGACGGACGCGCGCACCACGACAGCGGCTACGAGAACCCAGAGCTCCCCGATTCAGCCGGTTCAGGCACCCTTCGAGACGGGCTCCAGAATCGCCACGCACTCCACATGGTGCGTCATCGGAAACAGATCGAACGCCCGCAGCGTCCGCACCCGGTATCCGCCCTCCCGGAAGTACGCCAGGTCCCGTGCCAGCGCGGCCGGATCGCAGGCGACGTACGCGATCTTGCGGGCGCCGAGGGAGGCCAGGTGCTGGACCGTCTTCTTGCCGGCGCCGGCGCGGGGCGGGTCGAGGACGATGAGGTCGACCTCGGTGATGCCGGTGCGCGGGAGGACCGTCTCGACCTTGCCCTGTTCGATGCGCACGCGGTCGAACGCGGCGAGGTTGTGCTTGGCGTCCTCCACCGCGCGCTTGCCGGACTCGATGCCGAGGACCGCGCCCTTGTCGCCGAGGCGGTCGGCCAGCGCGCCGGCGAAGAGGCCGACGCCGCAGTAGAGGTCGAGGGCCATGTCGCCCTTGCGCGGGAGCAGGCCCTGCATGACGGCCTTGACCAGGGTGTCGGCCGCCATCGGGTGGACCTGCCAGAAGCCGCCGCTGCCGACCCGGTGCGTACGGCCGTCGGCGCGCTCGCGGACGAAGGCGCGGCCGTGGACCCGGTGGATACCGCCGTCGTGCTCCTCGACGCGCATCACGGAGACGGGCTTGTCGAGTTCGACGAGGGGCAGGCGGGCGCCGGGCCGCGGTTCGAGGATCACCATGCGGTCCTGCGAACCGGTCGCCGCGATCGCCTCGACCGACTCCATGCCGGACCAGTCGCGCTCCTCGATGCCCAGCTCGGAGACCCCGGGCGCGGCGATCATGCAGTGCTCGATGGGCTCGACCTCGTGCGAACGGTGGCGGCGCAGACCGGCGTTGCCGTCCTCGTCGACCGCGTACTGCACGCGCGTACGCCAGGCGGGGACCTCACCGGCGGGCAGCTTGTCGCCCTCGGCCGGCATCACCGTGCCGTCCCAGCCGGCCTCCTCCGGGGTGAGGCCCGCGAGCCGCTGGAGCTGCTCGGCGACGACCTCGCCCTTGAGTCGACGCTGTGCGCCCGGCTTGGCGTGCTGCCAGTCGCAGCCACCGCAGCGGCCCGGCCCGGCGTACGGACAGGGCGCCTCGACGCGGTCCTTGGACGCCTCCAGCACGGTCACCGCGTCCGCCCGCAGGAAGCGCGAGTCCTCCTCGCCGTCCGTCACCCGCGCGACGACCCGCTCGCCGGGCAGCGCATGCCGTACGAAGAGGACCTGGCCGGCGTCCGTACGGGCGATGCAGTGCCCGCCGTGCGCGACGGGGCCGATCTCGACCTCGTACTCCTGACCCACGAGCGACCCCGCCGGCGATTTCTTCGGTTCTGCCTGCATGGCGGGGTGACTCCAGATGCGAAATGGGGAACGGCCGGACAACAGCCCACCAGTCTACGTGGACACCGCCCGGCCGCTCACCACGAGCCCGTGGGCCCCCTGCCCCCGCTTCTCAGCTCTTCGGGGACGACGGCTCCTTCGGCCGGTCCTCGGCCGGCCCACGCCGCACGGAACCCGGCGCGTTCCAGTCCTGCCGCTTGCGGGCCCGCTTCTTGGCCACCTCGGACGACTCCAGCTGGTACGGGACGGACGTCACCATCACGCCCGGCGTGAACAGCAGCCGCCCCTTGAGCCGCAGCGCGCTCTGGTTGTGCAGCAGCTGCTCGTACCAGTGGCCGACCACGTACTCGGGGATGATCACCGACACCGCGTCGCGCGGCGACTCACGGCGCAGCCCCTTCACGTACTCGATGACCGGCCGAGTGATCTCGCGGTACGGCGAGTCGAGGACCTTCAGCGGTACGTCGATGCCGCGCCGCTCCCACTCCTCGCGCAGGGCCTTCGTCTCGGCCGGGTCGACGTTGACGCTGAGCGCCTCCAGGGTGTCCGAGCGCATCAGTTTGGCGTACGCGAGGGCCCGCAGTGTCGGCCGGTGGATCTTCGAGATCAGCACGACGGAGTGGACCCGGGAGGGGCGCACGCTGTCGTCGGACGGGCCCTCGGGCGCGGCGATCTCCTCGGCGACGCGGTCGTAGTGCTTCCGGATCGCGGACATCGTGGCGTAGAAGATCACCATGCCGAGCAGCGCGACCCAGGCGCCGTGCGTGAACTTGGTGACGAGGACGACGACCAGGACGAGGCCGGTGAAGAAGGCGCCGAACGCGTTGATGGCCCGGGAGCGGACCATGTGTCGGCGCTTGGCCTGGTCCTTCTCGGTGGCCAGGTGGCGGTTCCAGTGCCGGACCATGCCGGTCTGGCTGAGCGTGAAGGACACGAACACGCCGACGATGTAGAGCTGGATGAGCCGCGTCGAGTCGGCGCCGTAGACCCAGACGAGCAGGATGGCCGCGCCGGCGAGCAGCACGATGCCGTTCGAGAAGGCGAGCCGGTCGCCACGGGTGTGCAGCTGGCGCGGCAGGTAGCGGTCCTGCGCGAGGATCGAGCCGAGCAGCGGGAAACCGTTGTACGCGGTGTTCGCGGCGAGGAAGAGCACGAGCGCGGTGGCCGCGGCGAGCACGATGAACAGGAAGCTGCCGTCGCCGAACACGGCCTCGGCCACCTGGGAGATGACCGGGTTCTGGACGTAGTCGGCGCCGACCTCGACCCCGTTCTTCAGCAGGTCGTGGGCCGGGTTCTCGGCCATGCGGACGTTGGTCGCCATGGCCAGGCCGATGATGCCGCAGAACATGGTGACGGCGAGCAGGCCCATGGCGGCGAGCGTGCTCGCCGCGTTCTTGGACTTGGGCTTGCGGAAGGCCGGGACGCCGTTGGAGATGGCCTCGACACCGGTGAGCGCGGCACAGCCGGAGGAGAAGGCGCGCAGCAGCAGGAAGACGAGGGCGAAGCCCGCGAGCCCCTGGTGCTCTGCCTTGATCTCGAAGTCGGCGGTCGGCGCCTTCATGGTGTCGTCCAGGACGAACCCGCGGAAGGCACCCCACGCGATCATCAGGAAGACGCCCACCACGAAGACGTACGTCGGGATCGCGAAGAGCTTCCCGGACTCCTTGACCCCGCGCAGGTTCATCAGCGTGAGCAGCACGATGACGGCGATCGCGCAGAGCACCTTGTGTTCGACGACGAACGGGATCGCCGAGCCGAGGTTCTCGATGCCGGACGAGATCGACACCGCGACGGTCAGGACGTAGTCGACGAGCAGCGCGCTGGCGACGGTGAGGCCGGCCTTGGGGCCGAGGTTGGTGTTGGCCACCTCGTAGTCACCGCCGCCGCTGGGGTAGGCGTGCACGTTCTGCCGGTAGGAGGCGACGACGGTGAACATCAGCACGACGACCGCGACGGCGATCCAGGGGCTGAAGTGATAGGCCGACACGCCCGCGATGGAAAGGACGAGCAGCACTTCTCCCGGCGCGTACGCCACGGAGGAGAGCGGGTCGGAAGCGAAGACGGGGAGTGCGATGCGCTTCGGCAGGAGTGTCTCTCCGAGCCGGTCACTGCGCAGTGCGCGCCCGATCAAGATCCGTTTGGGCACGTCGGTCAGTTTGGACACGCAGAGGATCGTAAGCGGTCGAACACGGCCACGCCCACCCTCCCCCGCCCTCGGCGTCGCTCGAAGGACAGCGCGCCCGTCCTTCGTCTGCCCTCCGAGTGAAATCCCGTACGGGCCCGGTTGCGGATTCCACCGCCGGGCGAAGCCCCATGCCTATATGAAAAAAGCCAAAACTTTGCCGCCCCTTGCCACTTCATGGAGGTTCCATGCACGCCACCGCGGAACTCATCGGCGCCGCCGCCGGACTCGTAGGCCTCGGGATCCTCACTCTCGTCAGCGTGCGCAGCATCAGCCGCCGCTGATCGCCGGGATCCCGCAGGCGATCGTGCGCGGGGGTGCCCCCCGCGGACCGCGCGTGTGTAGCTTGGGCGTCGGTCTGAGACGCTGTCTTAGCGTTTCAGCCTGATCAGCAACTTTTCACACCGGAAGGACGGTCGTGCACATCGTCATCATGGGCTGCGGAAGAGTGGGTTCCGCTCTTGCCCAGACCCTGGAGCAACAGGGGCATACGGTCGCCGTGATCGACCAGGACCCCACCGCCTTCCGACGACTGGGCTCCGGGTTCGGCGGCCGTCGTGTCACCGGCATCGGCTTCGACCAGGACACCCTGCGCGAGGCGGGCATCGAGGACGCCGGCGCCTTCGCCGCCGTCTCCAGCGGTGACAACTCGAACATCATCGCCGCCCGGGTGGCCCGCGAGATGTTCGGCATCGAGAACGTCGCGGCGCGCATCTACGACCCCCGCCGTGCCGAGGTCTACCAGCGCCTGGGCATTCCGACGGTCGCCACCGTCCGCTGGACCGCCGACCAGATGCTGCGCCGGCTGCTGCCCTCGGGCGCCGAGCCGCTGTGGCGCGACCCCACGGGCGGGGTGCAGCTCGCCGAGGTGCACGCGTCCACGGCGTGGGTCGGCCAGCGGATCAGCCGGCTCCAGGAGGAGACCGGTGTGCGCGTGGCCTTCCTCACCCGGCTGGGCGAGGCGGTGCTGCCCACCTCGCAGACGGTGCTGCAGGAGGGCGACCTGGTGCACGTGATGATGCGTACGGACGACGTCGAGAAGGTCGAGGCGTCGTTCGCCGAGGGCCCCGAGGAAGAAGGCGGTCACTGATGAGGGTCGCCATTGCCGGTGCCGGTGCGGTGGGCCGCTCGATCGCGGGCGAGCTCCTGGAGAACGGGCACGAGGTCCTGCTGATCGACAAGGCGCCGACCGCCATCTCGGTCGAGCGCGTCCCGCAGGCGGAGTGGCTGCTCGCCGACGCCTGCGAGATCACTTCGCTGGACGAGGCCGCGCTGCAGCGGTGCAACGTGGTCATCGCGGCGACGGGCGACGACAAGGTGAACCTCGTCGTGTCGCTCCTCGCCAAGACGGAGTACGGGGTTCCGCGGGTCGTCGCCCGCGTCAACAACCCCAAGAACGAATGGCTGTTCAACGAGTCGTGGGGTGTGGACGTCGCCGTCTCGACCCCCCGTCTGATGTCGGCCCTGGTCGAGGAGGCGGTGAGCGTCGGCGACCTGGTCCGCCTGCTCCGCTTCAGCCACGGCGACGCCAACCTCGTCGAACTGACCCTGCCCCCGGAGTCGGCCCTGGCCGGCACCCAGGTCGGCGAAGTGGCCTGGCCCGAGGACACGTCCCTCGTCACCATCATCCGCGGCACCCGGGTCCTCACCCCCACCCCGGAGGACTCCCTGGAAGCAGGCGACGAACTCCTCTTCGTGGCGGCCCAGGCCCGCGAGGAACAGCTGGAGGACCTGCTGTCGGTGCGTCGCGAGGAGACGACGGGCTGACCACGGACGGCTGACGCACGGAGACAAGTGGAGGGGCGCTCGGAGATGTCTCCGAGCGCCCCTCCACTTGTCGGTTTGGTCCGGGACCACCTCTCGGACTGGTCCGGAATCACCTCTTAGCCTGGTCCGGCACCATCCAGCGCGTCCGGCGTTTGAGGACGAGGCCGTTCAGGCCGATAGCGGGGGTCTGGGAGCGCAGCCCCCAGCGGCCCACACAGGCACCGGCGCCTAGTCCGCAGACCGAGCCGCCGCTTCCCGCTCCTTCTCCGCGCGCTCCTCCGCCTCCATCTCGGCGAAGACATCGATCGGCGGCGGAGCCTTCGCCAGGAAGACCCACGTGAGCCAGACCGCGAGCAGGAAGGGCGGGATCTTCAGGGCGATCAGGACCCAGCCGAACTGAGTCGTGTCGGCCCACCAGTAGAGCGGGAACAGGATCGCGCACTTGGCGAGCAGGATGAGTCCCCAGGCCCAACTGGCCTTCGCGTACGCCGTCTTGCGCCCAGGGTTACGCGTACGCCAGGAGAGGTTCTCCTTGAAGACCGGGCCGAGAATGAGCCCGATCAGCGGAACTCCCGCAAGCGTCGTGATGATGTAGGCGAGGGCGAGTCCGAGCGTGTAGAGCATGCCCGGCAGATAGAAGTCCTTCGCGTTGCCCGTCATCATCGCGAAGACCACGCCGAAGGCCACACCGAAGACGCCGCTGAAGGCGTGCTTGACGGTGTCCTTCATGACCAGGCGGACCACGACCAGCAGGATCGAGACACCGAGGGCCGCGATGGCCGCCGAGTGCAGATCCTTGTTGATCGTGAAGATCGTGACGAAGAGCAGGCCCGGCACGACCGTCTCGATCATGCCCCGCAGACCGCCGAACGCCTCGAAGAGCGCGGCCTCGGTCACCGCCCGCGAATCCCGCTGGGCGTCTTCGGTCGGCTTGTCGAGCGACGTCACCGGCTACTCCCGTCCGAGGGGTCTGAGTTCGTATTTGGGATTGAACAGCACCCGGCGGCCCCGGCTCATCGAGATCCGGCCCGATGCGATCAGCTTGCGCCCCGGTTCTATCCCCACTATGGAGCGCCTGCCGAGCCACACCACGTCCAGGGCGGCCGAACCGTCGAACAGCTCGGCCTCCAGGGCCGGGACACCGGCCCTAGGGCGCAGGGTGACCGTGCGCAAGGTACCAGTAACGGTGACCACCTGTCGGTCACGGCAGTCACCGATACGCGTACAGCCCGCGGTCTCTGTGTCCTCGCGCAGCTCCTCCGACTCCAGGTCCTCCTGGGACGAGGAGAGCCGGTCGATCATCCGCCGGAACCGGCCCGCCGGCTTTTCGGAACGAGGAACAGCGCTCATATCTGAAGCGTACCGGGGGGCGCTGACGTCTACGTACCCCTGGTGCCGCCACTCGAACCGGCGTACGACCCGAACCGGTCTCACTTCTCGAATCGATACCCCATGCCGGGCTCCGTAATGAAGTGCCGGGGATGCGCCGGGTCCGTCTCCAGCTTGCGGCGCAGCTGGGCCATGTAGACCCGCAGATAGTTCGTCTCGGTGCCGTAGGAGGGGCCCCAGACCTCCTGGAGCAGCTGTTTCTGGCTGACCAGGCGGCCCGTGTTGCGCACCAGCACTTCCAGGAGGTGCCACTCGGTGGGGGTGAGGCGCACGTCGCGGCCGTCCCGGTTGACCTTCTTGGCGGCCAGGTCGACGGTGAAGTCCTCGGTCTCGACGATCACGTCGTCCTCGCCGCCCCCGGTGGGCTCGGCACGGCGGACGGCGGCCCTCAGGCGGGCGAGCAGCTCGTCCATGCCGAAGGGCTTGGTCACGTAGTCGTCGGCGCCCGCGTCGAGCGCCTCGACCTTCTCGTCGGAGGTGTGCCGGGCGGACAGCACCAGGATCGGCACACGGGTCCAGCCGCGCAGCCCCTTGATCACCTCGACGCCGTCCATGTCGGGCAGGCCCAGGTCGAGCACGACGACGTCGGGGTGCCGGGCGGCCGCGAGCTGGAGGGCGGTGGCGCCGTCGGGGGCCGCGTCGACCTCGTACTTGCGTGCCTTGAGGTTGATCACGAGGGCTCGGGTGATCTGCGGCTCGTCGTCGACCACGAGGACGCGGGTCATGAAGCCTGCCTTTCCGGTTCTGCGAATGCTGTGACGTCCACGAAGGGTGCCGGGTGGGCGGGGGCCGCCCTGAGGGTGAGGACCATGGTGAGGCCGCCGCCGGGGGTGTCCTCGGCGTCGAGGGTGCCGCCCATGGCCTCGGCGAAGCCCCGGGCGACCGCGAGGCCGAGGCCCACGCCGGAGCCGCGCGGGGCGTCCCCGTACCGCTGGAAGGGCGCGAATATACGGTCCTTCGCCTCGTCCGGGACCCCGCGGCCGCGGTCCACCACGCGTACCTCCACGCGGTCTCCGAGCGCGCTGGCGGCGACCAGGACCCGCTCGCCGGCGGGGCTGTACTTGACGGCGTTCTCGACGATGTTGGCGACCGACCGCTCCAGCAGGCCCGGGTCGACGGCGACCATGGGCAGCGTCTCGGGGATCTCCAGGTCCACGCTGTCCTCCGGTACGCCGCCGAGCGCCATCGGGACGACCTCGTCGAGGTCGATCTCGCGGATCAGCGGCGTGACCGTGCCGGTCTGCAGGCGGGACATGTCGAGGAGGTTGCCGACCAGGTGGTCGAGCCGGTCGGCGCCCGCCTCGATGCCCTCCAGGAGCTCGGCCTCGTCCTCCTCGGACCAGGCCACGTCGTCGGACCTGAGGGACGACACGGCGGCCTTGATGGCGGCCAGCGGGGTGCGCAGGTCATGGCTGACGGCCGCCAGCAGCGCCGTACGGATGCGGTTGCCCTCGGCGAGTGCGCGGGCCTGCTCGGCCTCCTCCTGGAGGCGTTTGCGGTCCAGGACGACGACGGCCTGGGCGGCGAAGGCGGCGAGCACCCGGCGGTCCTCGGCGGGCAGGACCCGGCCGGAGAGGGCGAGCGCGGTGTGGTCGCCGACCGGCATGTCGACGTCCGCGTCCTCGGGGAGCGCCGGCGGGTGCGGGCCGACGCTGCCGGCGCAGGTCCACGGGTCGATGTCGCTCTCCCGCTCCAGCAGGGCCACCGACTCCATGCCGAAGGTCTCGCGGACCCGCTCCAGGAGGGCGTCCAGGCTGGTCTCGCCGCGCAGGACGCTGCCTGCCAGGAAGGAGAGGATCTCGGACTCGGCCCGCAACCGGGCGGCCTGGTGGGTGCGGCGGGCGGCCAGGTCCACCACGGAGGCCACCGATACCGCCACTCCCACGAAGATCACGATGGCGACGATGTTCTTGGGGTCGGCGATGGTCATCCGGTGCAGCGGCGGGGTGAAGTAGTAGTTCAGCAGCAGCGAGCCGAGGGCCGCCGAGGCGAGCGCCGGGAGCAGCCCACCGAGGAGGGCCGCCGCGACGATCAGCGTCAGGAAGAGCAGCATGTCGTTGGCGAGCCCGAGGTTCGAGGCTCCGTGGGTCAGCAGCAGGGCGAGGAGGGCCGGGCCGACGACACCGACCAGCCAGCCCGCGATGATCCGCGACCGGCCGAGTCGCGATCCCCGGGCGGCCGGCAGTCCGCGCCCCTTGCCGGCCGCGTCGTGCGTGACGATGTGCACGTCGAGGTCGGGTCCCGACTCGCGGGCGACCGTGGCGCCGACGCCGGGGCCGAGCACGTACTGCCAGGCCTTGCGCCGCGAGGAGCCCAGCACGATCTGGGAGGCGTTGACCCCGCGGGCGAACTCCAGCAGCGCGGACGGGATGTCGTCGCCGACGACGTGGTGGAAGGAGCCGCCGAGGTCCTCGGCGAGGGTGCGCTGGACGGCGAGTTCCTTGGGCGAGGCGGAGGTCAGGCCGTCGCTGCGGGCGATGTAGACGGCGAGCACCTCGCCGCCGGCGCCCTTCTCCGCCAGCCGGGCGGCGCGACGGATGAGCGTACGGCCCTCGGGACCGCCGGTCAGGCCCACGACGATGCGTTCGCGGGCCTGCCAGGTGGAGCGGATGCCGTGCTCGCCGCGGTACTGCTGAAGGTACTCGTCGACGCGGTCGGCGACCCAGAGGAGGGCCAGTTCGCGCAGGGCGGTGAGGTTGCCGGGGCGGAAGTAGTTGGAGAGGGCCGCGTCGACCTTGTCGGGCTTGTAGATGTTGCCGTGCGCCATCCGGCGGCGCAGCGCCTGCGGAGACATGTCGACCAGCTCGATCTGGTCGGCCCGGCGCACCACCTCGTCCGGGACGGTCTCGCGCTGCCGTACTCCCGTTATCGACTCGACGACGTCACCGAGCGACTCCAGATGCTGGATGTTGACCGTCGAGACGACGTCGATCCCGGCGGCGAGGAGTTCCTCGACGTCCTGCCAGCGCTTGGTGTTCCGTGAGCCTGGGACATTCGTGTGGGCCAGTTCGTCCACCAGGGCGACGGCCGGGGCGCGCTCCAGGACGGCGTCGACGTCCATCTCGGTGAAGACGGTGTCCCGGTAGGGGATCTCCCGGCGGGGGATCCGCTCCAGACCGTGCAGCATGACCTCCGTGCGCGGCCGGTCGTAGTGCTCGACGAAGGCCACGACGCAGTCCGTACCCCGCTCGCCGCGGCGGTGTGCCTCGGACAGCATCGCGTACGTCTTGCCGACGCCCGGTGCCGCACCGAGGTAGATCCGAAGCTTGCCGCGTCCCATGGCCCCATTGTCTTCCCAAAACGCACTGCGTACGCTGCGTCGACCCTACGGCCAACAATCCTGACAAATGGGGTGAGGGGTGGGGTGCGGGACGTCTTTGACGGAACCCTGACGCGCCGCCGCGGACCCTTGCGGATCTCAGTACTCCACGAGCTCGGCCTCAGTGCTCGACGATCTCGCCGTCGCTAATGCTCCACGATCTCGCCGTCGCTCAGCTCCAGGACCCGGTCGGCGAGGTCCAGGAGGGCCGCGTCATGGGTGGCGACGAGCGCGGTGACCCGCTCGCTGCGGACGACCGCCCGCAGCAGCTCCATCACCGCGATACCGGTCTCGGCGTCGAGCTGGCCGGTGGGCTCGTCCGCGATGAGGAGCGCGGGCTCGTTCGCGAGGGCGCGGGCGATGGCCACGCGCTGCTGCTGCCCGCCGGAGAGCTCGCCGGGCCGCTGCGCCGCGTGGTCGGCGAGCCCGACCAGGGAGAGCAGCAGCTCGACGCGCTCCTCGCGCTCGCGGGGCTCGGCCCGGCGCAGCCGCATCGGCACGCCCACGTTCTCGGCGGCCGTCAGGATCGGGATGAGACCGAAGGACTGGAAGACGAAGCCGATACGGTCCCGGCGCAGCTCCAGCAGGCCGTTCTCCCCGAGTCCGGAGAGGTCGAGCCCGTCGACGGTGATCCGCCCGTCGTCCGGCTCGTCGAGCCCGCCGACGAGGTTGAGCAGTGTGGTCTTGCCGGACCCCGACCGCCCCTTCAGGGCGACGAGTTCACCGCGCGGTATGTCGAACGAGACGCCGCGCAGGGCGTGTACTGCGGTGGCTCCGCTGCCGTACGAGCGGTGGACGTTCTCGACGCGCACCATCGTTTCGGTGATGACCTGGCTCATGACCCTCCCCCGTGGACCGGGCGCCAGTATCACCGTCCGGCGCCCGGTCGGGCAACGTCTCAGTTCGGGTTGTCGCCGTGTGTGAGCGTCTCCCAGGCGACGAAGAGGTTGTTGCTCCCCGACGGACGGTTCTGCTGCGTCAGCCGCTCGGTGTTGGTCATGACATGGCCGAGGCGGTTGCTCAGGGCGTTGTGGCCCACCTCGGTGATGGGCCCGAGCCCGAGGTGCAGCGACCCGCCGCACAGCCAGCTCGGGGGCGCCTCGCCCAGCTGGTACTTGGCCTGGAAGCCGAGCGCGTGCCGCAGCCGCTCGCCGACGTCGGTGCCGTACAGGTCCTGGCCCTGGATGCGGCCGGTCTCGGCGACGTGCGAGATCGCGGAGATGCCATATCCGGTGTGCGTGAGGTCGCGGCAGGTCTCCTGGGTGAGCCCGTTGACGAAGGTCGACTGCCCCTGCCAGTAGTTGATGATCTTCTGCGCGGTGTCGAGGTTCTGGCTCGGCACGGTCTTCGGCAGCGCGCCGTCGGAGGACAGATACACGAACGCGGCCGTACGGGTGCGGAACTTCGCCATGGCCTTGTCGTACGACGCCTTGTCCTCCAGGAAGACGGAGATGCCGACGGCGGCCTCCATCATCGACAGCTCCCAGTTGCCGTTGGAGTTCGAGCCGTTGATGATCTCGGGGAGGTACACGGTGCGCAGCATGGTCGCGAAGCGGCCCGAGTTCGCCCAGCCGCCGTCGTACGTGTACTTGATGATCTCGGCGGCCTTGGGCCAGGACGAGCCCGCCCAGCCGGTCTGCAGCGGGGCGTTGCTGTTGGTGTGGTCCCGGATCGTCGCGGACCAGGCGTCCATCAGCTCGATCGCCTTCCTCGCGTACCGCGCGTCCCGTGTGACGTACCAGGCGAGGGCCTGGGTGTACGCGGCGATCGCGTCCTCGCGCTCGTCGGTGCAGCCGTTGTTGGGGTTCGAGTACGAGCCGCACTCGACGACGGCCCGTGGCTTGGGGGTGCGCGTGAGCGAGCCGTACTTGCTCGCCAGCATCTGGTCGTACGCGCCCTTCCAGGGCTGTGCGCCGGCGTTGACCTGTTGCCGGGCGAAGTCCAACTGGCCGCGGGAGACGGTGACTCCGGGGTGCGTGAAGGTGGCGGGAGCCGCCTCGGCGCGGTCGGCGGCGGGCCAGGCGAGTGCGCCCGCCAGGAGGGCGGCGACGGTCCCGACGAGCGCGAGGCGGGATCTGCGGTGATGACGTGGAGGTACCGGGGTGTTCAGCATTGTGGGGGACATCCGTTCTCGTATGTGAACACGGAATGCCTTTATGAACACAGGCGTTGGCCGTGACCATAGGTACGGACCAATTTCACGTCAAGAGAAAAGGCAGCAGAAAAGAAGGCGCGAGAGGACACGGGAGAGGACAGGAGGGAGCGCCGGGGAACGACAACGGCCCGTGGGGCTCCGGAAGTCGTCCGGAGCCCCACGGGCCGTTTCGCCGGGAGTCAGGCCTTGACCGTGAAGCCGTGCTCCTTGCCGAGCCGCTTCAGCGTCGTCTGGCCCGGGATGCCGTTGGCGTCGGCACCGCTGAAGCCGTACCGGCGCTGGAGGCTCGCGTACGCCTCGACCGTCCTGCTGCCGAACGAGCCGTCGGCCCACTGGGCGGGCAGCAACCCCTCGGCGACGAGGGCCTTTTCGACGACGAGGACGTCCGCCTTGTGGGTCTTGCCGCCCTGGGGCAGACCCGGGTCGCGGCGCGCGGCGGCGACGACGTTGCTGAGGTCGACGACCGGCTTCGACGGCGTGCTGCCGCCGCCCGCCCCGGGGGACCCGACCGGGGCCGCCTCGAAGAGCGCGGACTTGTCGATGTTGCCCGGATCCCAGTGGTCGTTGCCCGGGATGTTGGCGTGGCCGTAGTGGCCGCCCTTGCTCATCCAGATCGTCCGGGGGCGGTTGGTCGCGTCGGCGCCCGAGGTCGCGATGCGGCCGGCCGGGAAGGTGTCCGGGATCTTCCAGGAGCGGATCGCGGCCATCATGGCCCGGTAGTTGGGCCCCGGCTTCCAGGTGGCGGTGAACGGCTTGCCCGCCCGCCCGAGGACCTCGATCTGGATGCAGACCTTCCCGACGCGGTTGGTCCGCGTCGAACCGTCGTTGCGCAGCGCGCGGGCGCTCGCGTTCAGCGGCCCGAACTGGCCGAGCCGGTCGGTCGTCGGGTCGTACAGCAGGTGCGGCTCGGCGGAGACGCTGATCAGATGCGCCGACACGGAACGGAACGCGTCGTCGCCGGCGCCGCTCTCGGTGGTGTGCCAGACGACGCGGCCGGGGATCGACGGATGGTCCATCGCGCCTCCGATGCTCCCGTCGCCCAGCCGCTGCGCCTTCTCGATCCAGTTCGTACCCATGCCGGGCCCCCGTGCTCTGTTGCGTAGTCGGTAAGTCGTGGGTGGTACAGGCGAGTTGACGGTTCTGCGTCAGCTCCGCCCTGGGTGACGCAGCGTAGCCACTCACGGGTTGCGGTTCGTACGTTTCTTTATTTTTTCAGCGCAACGAGTGGCTCCTCCCTTGACGGCGAAAAAGTGTGAGTGGTTGAGTACTCACATGCAGACGGAACGACGCCGCCACCTGTCCACCGCCGAGGAGCGCCGCGAGACGGTGCTCCGCACCGCCATCGGCGCCTTCGCCTCACGGGGCTACTTCGGCACGACGACCACGGAGGTGGCCAAGGCCGCCGGAATCTCCCAGGCGTACGTCTACCGGCTGTTCCCGAACAAGGAGTCCCTCTTCGCCGCGGTCGTCGAACACTGCTTCGTCAGGGTGCGCGAGAGCCTGGAAGGGGGCGCGGCCGAGGCGAAGGGCAGCTCACCGGAGGCGGTGCTCTCCTCGATGGGCGACGCCTACGCCCGCCTGATCAGCGACAACGACCTCCTGCTCGTCCAACTGCACGCCCAGGCGGCAGCGGTCTCCGTCCCCGCGATCCGGAACGCCGTCCGAGCGGGGTACGCCCGGACGGTGGAGTACGTGCGCGGCGCCTCCGGGGGCGACGACCGGCAGGTCCAGGAGTTCTTCGCCGTCGGCATGCTCTGCCATCTCGTGGTGTCGATGGAGGCGCAGGAAGTGGACGCCCCATGGACACGCACCCTCACGGCGGGCATCCGGCACTACTGACGAGCCCGCCGCCGGCGGGGCAAGGGGTCGCCTTTCACACCCCGAAGGCCCCGCCTCTCTTTCGAGCCAAAGAGTGAGTGGTCAACCACACATACGCACAGCGGCCAAGAACTCACAGGAACTCACAGGAACTCACAGGAACTCACAGGAACTCACAGGAACTCACAGGAACCCCCGAGAAAGGGAACCCGATGTCCAGCACGCGAAAGGGAGCAAGGGCGGTCCGCCCCGGGGCCGCCCTCGCGGTCCTCGCCGCCGCCCAGTTCGCCGTCGCGCTCAGTACGTCGATCGTCAACGTCGCCCTCCCCGCGGTCCGCGACGGCGTCGGGCTCTCGGACACCGGCATGTCCTGGGTCGTGAACTCCTACGGACTCGCCTTCGGAGCGCTGCTCCTGCTCGGCGGACGGACCGCCGACCTGGTGGGCCGGCGCCGCGTCCTCCTCGGAGGCCTCGCGCTGTTCGCCGCCGCCTCCGTAGCCGCGGGCCTCGCCACCGGCCCGTGGGCGCTGATCACCGCCCGCACCGCACAGGGCGTCGGAGCCGCCGCCGTGGCACCCGCCGCGCTCTCCCTGGTCATGCGGCTCTTCCCGCCAGGACCCGGGCGCGCCAAGGCGATTGGGGTCTGGGGTGCGGTGTCCGGCGCCGGCGGAGCCGCCGGAGTCCTGCTCGGCGGGGTGCTCACCGAGGGCCTGGGCTGGCCGTGGGTCTTCCACGTGTCCGGACTCGGCGCGGCCGTCGTGCTCGTCGGCACCCTGGTACTGGTCCCCGCCTCACCACCGGACGACAGCGCTCCCGGGCGGCTCGACCTCGTCGGCACCCTCACCGTCACGGCCGGACTGGTCTCGCTGGTGTACGGGCTCACGTCGGCCGGACGCTCCGGCTGGACCGGCCCCTGGGTGCTCGGCTCCCTGGGCACGGCGGCCGTGCTCCTCGCGCTGTTCCTCCTGGTCGAGGGGCGCCATCCCGCTCCGCTGCTGCCGCCGCGTCTGTGGACGGAGGGGCTGGTCGCCCCCGCCAACCTCGTCATGACGCTGCTGGGCGCCGTCTGGGTCGGCCTGTTCTTCTTCCTGCCGCTCTATCAGCAACAGGTCCTCGGCGCCGGTCCGTTGGAGACGGGACTGTCCCAACTCCCCCTGGCGGCGGCGAACATGCTCGGCTCCTGGTTCGCCCCGCGGCTCTCCCGCCGGCTCGGCCCGCACGTCACGCTCGCCGCGGGCCTGCTCACCCAGGCCGCCGGACTCCTGTGGCTGTCCCGGATCACGGCGGACGGCAGCTACCCGGCCGACCTGCTCGGCCCGATCCTCGTGATCGGCCTCGGTCTCGGCACCGCGTTCGTCCAGCTCACCGGGGCCGCCGTGACCGGCGTACGGCCCGCCGACTCGGGCCTGGCCAGCGGCCTGGTCAACACCACCCGGCAGATCGGCGGAGCCGTGGGCCTGGCCGTCCTCGGCACACTCGCCGCCTCCCGCACGGCCGCCGCCGCGCACCACCACTCCCCCGCGGCGGCCCTCACCGAGGGCTACCGGCTCGCCTTCCTCGTCTCGGCGGCCGTACTCGCCGTCGGCGCCGCACTGACGCCCCTCCTGTCCCGCCGCCTCGCGGCACAGCCCCGGACCGAGGAAGCCCCGGCTCCCGCTCCCACGCGCTGAACGCCCGTCCGACACCCACAGAAGGAGATCCCGCCATGAACACCGAACACGCAGAGAGCGCAGAGAACGCCATGAACACAGAGACCGCACCCGGCCACTCCGTCGACGAGGACGTCCCCGTCGTCGTACGCCTCTCGACCACCGTCGACGCCCCGCTCGCGACCGTATGGGCCCTGCACACGGACATCGGGTCGTGGGCCGACTGGAACACGGACATCGACAGCGTCGACTTCGACGGCCCGCTCGCCCCGGGCGCCTCCTTCCGGTGGCTCACCCACGGCCTCGACATCACGTCCACGATCCGCGAGGTCGTGCCCGGCGAGCGGATCGTCTGGGGCGGTCCGGCGCACGGCATCGAGGGCGTCCACGTCTGGACGTTCGAGGAGAACGGCGAGCGCACCGGCGAGGCGGCGGCCGGCGAGCGGACCGTGACGGTCCGCACCGAGGAGTCCTGGGCCGGAGCCCCCATCGAGGAACGCCCCGAGGAGATGCGAGAGGCGCTGCGGCAGTCCCTGGAGAGCTGGCTGAGCCGCCTGCGGTCCGAGGCCGAGCGCCGCGGCTGACGCCGTACAGCCGTCGTACGGCGAGCGAGGTGCCCGTACGCCGGCCGGTGTCACCCGCCCCCTCTCCCCACTCCACGAGAAGCCACTCCACAAGCTCCCATCCACGAGCGTGAACCCACCAGAAAGGTCACCGTCATGGGCGTCGACAAGCCGTACCTGACCGGCCACTACACCCCCGTCACCGACGAGATCACCGCCACCACGCTCACCGTCGAGGGGACGCTGCCGCCCGAGCTGACCGGCCGGCTGATCCGCAACAGCCACAACCCGAAGCCCGGCATCACCCCCACCCACTGGTTCAAGGGCAGCGGCATGGTGCACGGCGTACGGCTGCGCAAGGGGCGCGCGGAGTGGTACCGCAACCGCTGGGTGCACACCCCGGCGCTCGATGGCGCCCCCTATGTGACCGAGCGGGGCCCCGACCTGACCGCCAGCACCGCGGGCACCCACGTCATCGAGCACGCCGGACGCCTGCTCGCGCTGTGCGAGGCGAACCTCCCCTTCGAGCTGACCGCCGACCTGGAGACCGTGGGCGCGTACGACTTCGGCGGCAGGCTGACCTCGGCGATGACCGCGCACCCCAAGGAGGACCCGGCCACCGGCGAACTGCACTTCTTCTCCTCGTCCCCGTTCCCGCCCTATCTGATCCACCACGTGGCCTCGCTCGACGGTCAGGTCCTCGACACCCAGGAGGTCCCGGACGCGAGCGCCGCGCTCAAGCACGACTTCGCCATCACCGAGCACCACATCGTGTTCCTGGAGGGCTCGGTCACCTTCGACCCGGCCGAGCACTCCGGCATCCCGTACGGCTGGAGCGACGCCCAGCGGTCCCGTATCGGGGTCATGCCGCGCGGCGCGGGAGGCGCGGCCCGCATCCGCTGGTTCGAGGTCGACCCGGGGTACGGGATGCACTTCGCCAACGCCTACGAGGACGCGTACGGCCGGATCGTCGTCGAGGGCCCGACGGTGGGCCGTACCGGCTGGCAGCGCTCCTGGAACTGGTGGGTCGGCGCGCCGGACCGCGGCGCGGAGCCCAACTCCGGTTCCAGGACGAAACGCTGGACCGTCGACCTCGCGGCAGGCCGCGTGAAGGAAGAACAGATCGACGACCTCACCGTCGAGTTCCCCACCATCAACGACGCCTTCACCGGCCGCGAGCACCGCTACCAGTACGCGCTGTCGTTCCCCGACGACCTGGGCATCGGCAACCACACGCTGGTCAAGTACGACCGCCGGGACGGCACCCGCCAGTTGCTGCCGTTCGGCAACGGCCAACTGCCCAGCGAGGCGGTGTTCGTCCCGGCGGCCGGCACCACCGCCCCCTCTGACGAGGACGCCGGGTATCTGCTCACCGTCGTCAGCGACCTGAACGCCGACGCGTCCAGGCTGCTCGTCCTGGACGCCTCGGACCTGTCCCTGCCGCCGGTCGCGACGGTCCGTCTGCCGCGCCGCGTACCGGCGATGATCCACGGCTCGTGGATCCCGGACGCCGCCTGACGGGAGGTCCCGGGAAACGGCGAAACGGCGGTGGGCCGCACTCCCCCGAGGGGAGTGCGGCCCACCGCCGTACTTCCTTGTGCGCGGCTACCGAACCTCGGTGATCTCCGGTCCGCGCTGCAGCTGACCCATGCCGCCGGAGAAACGTGAACCTGCCTGCTCCTCCTGCTGGACGCCCTCGGCGACCATCTGCGCGTCGTCCGGCAGCTTCAGGACGATCGGGTCGCGCGGGGCCATCGGGCCCTCACCGCGGACCACCACGGTGTCCCTGAAGATCTGCTCCAGCAGGCCGCCCGTCTGCGGCTGCACGGCGCCCTGGCCGGAGATCACTCCGCGCAGGAACCAGCGGGGCCCGTCCACGCCGATGAACCGGACGACCTGGAAGCCGCCCGTCCCGTCCGGCAGCTGCACCGGTACCTGGGCACGCAGCTCCCAGCCCAGCGGGCCCTCGACCTCGTCGATGACACCGCCCTGCTGGGTGATGCCGGTGGCGATCTCCTCGCGCACCTCGCCCCAGATGCCCTCGCGCTTGGGGGCGGCGAAGGCCTGCAACTGGACGGCGCTGTCCTTGAGCACCACGGTGGCCGCGACGATGGCGTCGCCCGCGACCTCCACCCGGAGCTCCATTCCGTCGACCCCGGGCACGAAAAGACCGCCCAGGTCGACCCGGCCCTCGGCCGGATCCCGGACCTCTGTGCTGTCCCAGGGCCCGTCGGGGCGCGGCTCGGGCTCAAGCCTCACGCGCTCACGCTCCGCGTCGTCCGCCTCAGTGTCGACACCGTCGACGACCTGCTCGGCCTCGCCCGCCGCGTCCTCGGCGGCACTGCCCTTCTTGCGACGTCCGAACACGTCACTGTCCTTCCCGGTCGGATACGACCGAAGCGTATCGATTCCCACCCGTTGTGCCGCCCACGGCGGCATGCCCGCCGGTGGACCCGAAGCCCCCTGCGGCCCGCGCCGAGTCGGGAAGCTCCGCCACCTCCTGGAAGCGCACCTTCTCGACCTGCTGGACGACCAGTTGGGCAATCCGGTCGAAGCGCTCGAACCGCACGGACTCGCGCGGGTCGAGATTCACCACGATCACCTTGATCTCCCCACGGTACCCGGCATCAACCGTCCCCGGGGCATTCACCAGAGCGACACCGCAGCGGGCGGCGAGCCCGGAACGCGGGTGCACGAAGGCCGCGTACCCCTCAGGGAGCGCGATGCACACTCCCGTGGGCAGCACGGCCCTCTCGCCGGGTTCCAGCACGCGGCTCTCCGTCGTCCGGAGGTCCGCGCCGGCGTCGCCGGGGTGCGCGTATTCCGGAAGCGGTACGTCCGGATCGACGCGCTTGATCAGCACGCCCACCGGAGTCGGGGTCGAGGTCACGGGTTCACCTCGAAAGCACGGGCACGACGGACCTGGTCGGGGTCGTCCATGGCCGCACGGATCTCCTCCGGGCGGCCGTTGTCGATGAAGTGCTCCACCTTCACCTCCAGGAAGAGGGCGTCCGCGCGGACGGCGACGGGCCCGTCCGGGCCGCCGATCCGTCCGGTGGCGGACGAGTAGATCTTGCGCCCCGCCACCGCCGTCACCTCGGCCTCCAGGTACAGCACGGTGCCGACGGGCACGGGCCGTACGAAGTCGGTCTCCAGCCGTCCGGTCACCGCGATGGTGCGCAGCAGCCAGTTCAGCGAGCCGAGGGTCTCGTCGAGTGCGCTCGCGAGGACTCCGCCGTGCGCGAGGCCGGGAGCACCCTGGTGGGCGGACTTCACGGTGAACTCGGCGGTGATCCTCACCCCCTCGCCCGCGCGGGCCTCCAGGTGCAGTCCGTGCGGCTGGTCTCCGCCGCAGCCGAAGCACTGGCCGTAGTGCGCGCCGAGCAGCTCGCCGGGCGCGGGCGCGTCGGGATGCCTCACCGGCGCCACGGCGTCGGCCGGGGGCCGCAGAGCTGAAGATGTACCACTCACAGGCGCAGACCTTACCTCCGCGTCAGCGCCGCGCACGCACCGTGGCAGGCTAGGCCGTATGCAGCTTTCCGCCTCGCCGTACGAAGAACGTCTGACCGCGCCCCGTTCCTGGTGGTTCATCAGCCTGCTGGTGGGTCTCTCGATGGCCCTGATCCTGCTGCCGTTCGGCACGCTTCCCCTGCTGGGGGGCCTCGTCGGCGGCACGGCGGTCGCGGCGGTGGCGGCCAGTTCGTACGGCTCCGTGCGGATCCGCGTGGTGGCCGGCTCCCTGATCGCGGGCGACGCGAAGATCCCGGTCTCGGCCCTCGGTGAGGCCCATGTCCTCGACCCGGAGGAGACGCGTGCCTGGCGCACGTTCAAGGCCGACACACGCGCCTTCATGCTCCTGCGCTCCTACATCCCGACGGCGCTCCGCGTAGAGGTCACCGACCCGGCCGACCCGACCCCGTACCTGTACCTGTCGACCCGCGACCCGGAGCGCTTGGCGGCGGCACTGGAAGCGGCACGGACGACGACGGCGTAGATGACGGCGACGGCGTAGATCCGGCCAGATCCGCTCCCGGTCCCGGACTGCCTCCCGGCTCCCGGCAGGGTTTGGGCCGCGCTCGCACTCGTGTCCCGTACGGAAACTTTCCCTTCCGCGGGTCAGAACTTTGCCTGCCAGGGCCGGGGGAAGGGGTCAGCGCCCCAGCTCCTTGGGGATCTCCCCGACGCGCAGCGGATCGGCGGGCTTCTCCAGAGGCGGCAGCGCCGGCAGCGCGTCCCACGGCACCTGCGCCTTGCGGAGGTCCTTGCGGATGCGCTCCGCGAGCTTTCTCGTGTCACGGCGGTTCATGACCGCCCCGACGGCGGCGCCGACCATGAACGGCATCAGGTTCGGCAGATTTCGGACCATGCGCTTCATGATCTGCTGGCGCAGCTCGCGCTTCAGCTGGCCCCCGAGGGCCGCGTTGATCGTCGACGGTTTGGTCACGTCGATTCCGCGCTCCTCCGACCACGAACTCAGATACGTGGTGGAGCGCTGCTTCAGACTGCCCGGCGGCCGCAGGCCGTAGACCTCGTACAACTCCGCGATCATCTTCATCTCGATCGCGGCCACGCCGGTGATCTCGGCGGCCAGCTCCGTGGGCATCGCCGGAGGTACGGGCATCATCGCGGCCGCGCCGATTCCCGCGCCCACCGTGGAGGTCGCGTTGCAGGCGCCCGCCACGAGCTTGTCCGCGAGCTGCTCGGGGCCGAGGCCCGGGAACTGCCTGCGGAGGGTCGCGAGGTCCCGTACGGGGATTCGCGGGGCGTTCTCGATGATGCGGTCGGTGAGGTACGCCAGGCCCGCCCTGGCGCGGCTGCCGCCCTTACGGACACCTTCCTTCACCCCGTGGCCGACAGCGGCGGCCCTGCGTTTGGCGACAGGCGCCTTTGGATCCGGCACCTCCAGGGCGCCGGAGGCGCCTGTCGCGTCCACTGCTTCGAGCGAGGCCGGGTGGCCCCGCTCGTCGTCACGCATGCCGTCCGAGGACGGACCGGCCGCTCCCTGGTCACGAAAGCGGCGCTTCCAGGGCGGGGTCGAGCCTGTCACGGCCGACCCTGCCTCAGTCGCAGTCGCGGCAGATCGGCTGGCCGTTCTTCTCGCGGGCCAGCTGGCTGCGGTGGTGGACCAGGAAGCAGCTCATGCAGGTGAACTCGTCCTGCTGCTTCGGCAGGACCCGGACGGCCAACTCCTCGTTCGAGAGGTCCGCGCCGGGCAGTTCCAGGCCTTCTGCAGCCTCGAACTCGTCCACGTCGACCGCCGAAGTCGACTTGTCGTTCCGGCGAGCCTTCAGTTCTTCAAGGCTGTCCGAATCGACGTCGTCGTCGGTCTTGCGTGGGGTGTCGTAATCCGTTGCCATGTCGCTCTCCCCCTCTGGGTGTCTGCGGTGTCTCCAGCGCACGTAACGCGTGAGAGGCCGGACTTGTGCCCGACCCGAGGCGGAGATTTTGCCTCACATCAAGGTCTGTTACTCAATCGACACCCAATCGGACCCCTCAAGAGTGATCGGCTTGGATGGCGAACGGGACCGTACACGGTCCGAATGCCGCACTTCAAAGGCGTCTCACCGTGTACTTCCCGTGATCTGGACCCCCGAAAACCCGGATGTTCCCGGCTTTACGACAGCCTTCTTGATCACGGAGAGTAGATGGCCGGAAATTCGCCCTTGTGATCGATCACACACGAGGCAGCCCACTGCATGCCCAGAAAATTCCGCGCAAAGCGAACATCCTCGCGTGTCGGCGACATGGTCTCAGACGGGCAGGGTTACTCGCATCACCAGTCCACCCCCCTCACGCGGTTCCGCGGCGATGTGACCGCCGTGGGCACGGGCCACCGACCTGGCGATCGACAGGCCAAGACCCACGCCTTTGTCACTGCCCGTCCGCTCCGTACGCAGTCGCCGGAAAGGCTCGAAAAGATTGTCGATCTCGTACGCGGGCACCACGGGCCCCGTATTGGAGACCACGAGAACCGCCTGGCCGTGCTGCACCTCTGTGGTCACCTCGACCCAGCCTTCCTCCGCCACGTTGTACCGCACGGCGTTCTGGACGAGGTTCAGGGCGATCCGCTCCAGGAGGACGCCACTGCCCTGGACGACCGCGGCTTCGCGCTTCCCGCGGATCGCCACGCCCTTCGCCTCCGCCTCGCCACGAGCCTGGTCGATGGCCTGTGAGGCGACCTCGGCGAGGTCGACCGGCTTGCGTTCGACGATCTGGTTGTCGCTGCGGGCGAGCAGCAGCAGGCCCTCGACGAGCTGCTCGCTGCGCTCGTTCGTGGCGAGCAGCGTCTTGCCGAGCTGCTGCAGCTCCACGGGCGCTCCCGGATCGGACAGATGCACCTCAAGAAGCGTGCGGTTGATCGCCAGCGGCGTCCGCAGTTCGTGCGAGGCGTTCCCGACGAACCGCTGCTGGGCCGTGAAGGCTCTCTGCAGCCGCTCCAGCATGTCGTCGAAGGTGTCCGCCAGCTCCTTGAACTCGTCGTCCGGACCGTCCAGCTCGATCCGCCGCGACAGGTCCGACCCCGCCACCGCGCGCGCGGTGCGCGTGATCCGCCCGAGCGGCGACAGCACCCGGCCGGCCATCGCGTAGCCGAAGGCGAACGCGATGACGGCGAGACCCAGGAGGGCGAGGAGCGAACGGCTGAGGAGGTTGTCCAGGGCGTGCTGGCGCTGCTCGTTGACACACGCGTTCATCGCGTTGTTGAGCTCGGTCGCCGACGGCTCGGACGGGAAGTTGCAGGTAGGACTGGTCACACCGCCGGAGACGATCCTGAAGGGCAGATCACTGCCCACGTTCAGAGCCTGGGCGGCGAGCAGATAGATGATCGACAGCAGGAGGATGCCCGCGATCAGGAACATCCCGCCGTACAGCAGCGTGAGCCGTATCCGGATGGTCGGACGCAGCCACGGGAACGGGGGCTCCGGCTTCCGCGGGTCCCAGGTGGGCTTCGGAGGCGCCGTCGGGGGCGCGGGCGTCGTGGCCACCACGGATCAGATCCGGTAGCCGGAACCGGGCACCGTGACGATGACCGGGGGCTCACCGAGCTTGCGGCGCAGGGTCATCACGGTGACGCGCACGACGTTGGTGAACGGGTCCGTGTTCTCGTCCCAGGCCTTCTCCAGGAGCTGCTCGGCGGAGACGACGGCGCCCTCGCTGCGCAGCAGGACCTCCAGGACGGCGAACTCCTTGGGCGCGAGCTGGACCTCCTTGCCGTCGCGGAAGACCTCACGACGGTTGGGGTCGAGCTTGATCCCGGCACGCTCCAGGACGGGCGGCAGCGGCATGCTCGTACGCCGGCCGAGGGCACGCACGCGTGCCGTCAGCTCGCTGAACGCGAAGGGCTTGGGGAGGTAGTCGTCTGCGCCGATCTCCAGGCCCTCCACGCGGTCGCTGACGTCTCCGGAGGCCGTGAGCATCAGCACGCGTGTGGGCATGCCGAGCTCGACGATCTTGCGGCAGACGTCGTCGCCGTGCACGAGGGGGAGGTCACGGTCGAGGACGACCACGTCGTAGTCGTTGACGCCGATGCGCTCCAGGGCGGCCGCGCCGTCGTACACGACGTCGACGGCCATGGCCTCCCGGCGCAGTCCGGTGGCCACCGCATCGGCGAGCAGTTGCTCGTCCTCGACGACGAGTACGCGCACGTCGCTTGTCCTTCCTCTGTCCACCCGCGTAGCGCCTTCTCGGCGCACGCGGGCAGGGTCTGTCGCGGGTTGAGTCTCCATCCTGCCCTTTTCGGCCATAAGTCGGCTGTAAGGCGGGTGCGGAGGCCGGGGAATGCGAGATTTTCTCGCGCTGTTGAGGTTTCCGTGGAAGGGAGCGGGGGGAGGACGGCTTTACACCCCGCGATCACGCTCTGCTTGTGCCGCACCACCATGCGGTACGTCACGGTCCGCTTCCGCAGGGCGGGCGTGGGTGTCCGGCACCGTCGCCGCCCAGTGCGGGCAGCGCTGGGCACCCTGGAGACGTGATCGCCCCTTCCGAACGGCACACCCCCGTGCCACCGACCCACGACCCAGGACGAGGGGGCGCAGCATGGACGCATTCACCGCAGGACTTCTGCAGCGCATAAGGGCGACCGAGTCCGACCTGACGATGGCTCGCGAGACCGGCGACGACTTCCTCGCGGAGGTCGAGCAGGCAGAGCTCGACGACCTGCACCGCCTTGCCGCCGAGCACGGCGTGGAGGTCGGCGCGTCACGCGTCTGATCAGCTCGCACGAAAGCGGGGCCCCGGCATCGATCCAGTGCCGGGGCGCCCGTTTTTTTGGGGCCGGTTGCACCTCGGGCCCGCGCCCCTTAGGGGCGCGGGGAACTGCGCGCCCAGCCACAACGCACCCGCAGCCGACATGCCGAACCCCGTGCGCGGCCTCAGTCGTGCCAGGCGCCCAGTTCTTCCAGGCGGGCCTGGAGGGGTTCGAAGAGGCCGGGTGGGGCCGCGACGGTCAGGTCAGTGGAGAGGGGGTCTCCGGGGCGGCCGCCGGTCAGAGCGCCCGCCTCGCGGGCGATCAGGTCGCCGGCGGCGTAGTCCCAGGGGTTCAGGCCCCGCTCGTAGTACGCGTCCAGGCGGCCCGTCGCCACATCGCACAGGTCGATCGCCGCCGAGCCGCCGCGGCGGATGTCCCGGACCTGGGGGATCAGGTGTCCGACCACCTCGGCCTGCCGGGCCCGGCGCTCGGCGAGGTAGCCGAAGCCGGTGCCGACGAGGGCCAGTGCGAAGGCGGGGGCGGGCCGCACGCGCGCGGGGTGGTCGTTCACGTACGCGCCCTGCCCCAGGACGGCTCGGTAGGTCTCCGCGCGCATCGGGGCGTGCACCACCCCGACGACGGCCTCGCCGTCCTTGAGGGCCGCGATCGAGACGGCCCAACTGGGCAGTCCGTACAGGTAGTTGACCGTGCCGTCGATCGGGTCGATCACCCACTGGACGCCGCTGGTGCCCTCGACGCTGGCGCCCTCCTCGCCGAGCACGCCGTCGTCCGGCCTGCGGTCGGCCAGCAGGCCGGTGATCAGCTTCTCGGACGCGATGTCCATCTCGGTGACGACATCGACGGCACTGGACTTGGTGGCGGCCACGCCGAGGTCGTCCGGGCGGCCGTCACGCAGGAAGGCGCCCGCGCGGTGGGCCGCGTCGAGCGCGATCTCCAGTAGCTCGGCCTTCAGCTCGTCGTTCGCTGTGGCGGTCACGGTGCTCCTCATGCGTACGGGCTGTCGGCGCCCGCGGCTGCGGGCTTGGGGGCGCGGGCCGGGCAGCAGCCCACGGGACACAGGTTGTGGCTCGGAGCCAGGGCACCGAGCGCGCAGGGCGTCACGTCCCGCCCGCTCTCCGCGGCGGCCCGCTCCAGGACCAACTCGCGGATCGCGGCGGCGAACCGCGGGTCGGCGCCCACAGTGGCCGAGCGGCGGACCGGCAGGCCCAGCTCCTGGGCCTTCGCCGTGGCCTCCGTGTCGAGGTCGTACAGGACCTCCATGTGGTCCGAGACGAACCCGATGGGCGCCATGACGACGGCAGGGACGCCGGCGCCGTGCAGCTCCTCCAGGTGGTCGCAGATGTCCGGCTCCAGCCACGGGATGTGCGGGGCGCCCGAGCGCGACTGGTAGACGAGCCGCCAGGGGTGGTCGATGCCGGTCCGCTCACGCACGGCGTCGGCAACGAGCCGCGCGACGTCCAGGTGCTGCTTCACGTACGCCCCGCCGTCGCCGTGGTCCTCGACCGGGCCCGAGGTGTCCGCCGAGGCGTTCGGGATCGAGTGGGTCGTGAAGGCGAGGTGCGCGCCCGCGCGGACGTCCTCGGGAAGCTCCGCGAGGGACTCCAGGAGGCCCTCGATCATGGGCTCCAGGAAGCCGGCGTGGTTGAAGTAGTGCCGCAACTTGTCGATCCGCGGCAGCTCCAGGCCCTCGCCCTCCAGGGTGGCCAGGGCCCCGGCGAGGTCCTCGCGGTACTGCCGGCAGCCCGAGTACGAGGCGTACGCGCTCGTGGCGAGGACCAGGACCCTGCGGCGGCCGTCGGCGACCATCTCGCGCAGGGTGTCGGTGAGGTACGGCCCCCAGTTCCGGTTGCCCCAGTACACCGGCAGGTCGAGCCCGTGTTCCGCGAAGTCCTTGCGGAGGGCGTCCAGCAGGGCGCGGTTCTGGTCGTTGATGGGGCTGACCCCGCCGAACAGGAAGTAGTGCTGCCCCACTTCCTTGAGGCGTTCCTTGGGGATTCCCCGTCCACTCGTCACGTTCTCCAGGAACGGGACCACGTCGTCGGGGCCCTCGGGGCCGCCGAACGAGAGCAGGAGCAGGGCGTCGTAGGGGGTGGCATCGAGCGCGTCTCGCATGTCTCGATCCTGCCACCCGGCTCCGACAGCGGGACAACGGCGGGGTGCCGGACCGCGGCGGACAAGGTGACGGCCGACATCGGCATATACGTTAGGGTCACCTGACTCGTAAGCTGTATCGGCCGCATTCGCGCCTTACCGGACCGCTCCCGGAGACCCCCGTGCCCAGCCCCTACCGCGCCCTGTTCGCCGCCCCCGGCTCCAAGGGCTTCACCACCGCGGGCCTCCTCGGCCGGATGCCGCTGTCGATGATGGGCATCGGCGTGGTCACGATGATCTCGCAGCTCACCGGGCGGTACGCGCTCGCGGGCGCGCTCTCGGCGACCATGGCGCTGTCCGCCGCGGTGTTCGGCCCGCAGATATCCCGCCTGGTGGACCGGCACGGGCAGCGGCGCGTGCTGCGCCCGGCCACGCTGGTCGCGCTCGCCGCGGCCGCCGGGCTGCTGCTGGCCGCCCACTTCGACTGGCCGGACTGGGTGCTGTTCCTCTGCTCGGCCGGCATCGGGTGCGTACCGAGCATCGGCGCGATGACCCGGGCGCGCTGGGCGTACCTGTACCGGGGCAAGCCTCAACTGCACACCGCGTACGCCTTCGAGTCCGTCGTCGACGAGGTCTGCTTCATCTTCGGGCCGATCATCTCCATCGGTCTGTCCACCGTCTGGTTCCCGGAGGCCGGACCGCTGCTCGCGGCCTGCTTCCTGGCGGCCGGCGTCTTCTGGCTGACCTCCCAGCGCGCCACCGAGCCCCCGCCCCATCCGCGCGAGCATCACACGGGCGGGTCGGCCCTGCGCTCGGCCGGGCTGCAGGTCCTGGTGGCCACCTTCGTGGCGACGGGGGCGATCTTCGGGGCGGTCGACGTGGTCACCGTCGCCTTCGCCGACGAACAGGGCCACAAGGGGGCCGCGAGCGTCGTCCTGGCCGTGTACGCGGCGGGCTCCTGTCTGGCGGGTGCCGTGTTCGGACTGCTGCGCCTCGGCGGAGCGCCCGCCCGCAGGTGGGCGCTGGGCGTATGCACCATGGCCGTGAGTATGATCCCCCTCCTACTGGTCGGAAACTTGCCGTTCCTGGCCGTGGCGCTGTTCGTTGCGGGCCTGTCCATCGCGCCGACGATGATCACGACGATGGCCCTCGTCGAACTGCACGTACCTCGCGCGAAACTGACCGAAGGCATGACGTGGGTGAGCACCGGACTCATGGTCGGGGTCGCGCTCGGCTCCTCCCTGTCCGGCTGGGTGATCGATACGGCCGGGGCGCGGGCCGGGTACGGGGTTCCGGTCGCGGCCGGGGCCGTCGCGGTCGCGGTGGGTTTCCTGGGGTATCGCCGGCTCAGCAGGCCGGTTCCGCAGCGGGAGGGGACCCATGAACAGCACAGTGAGCGGGAAGAGCGGCACCTGGCGTAACTGGGCGGGGAACGTCACCGCCCGGCCGGCCCGGGAAGTCACTCCGGCCTCCGTCGAGGAACTCTCCGCCGCCGTGCGCCAGGCCGCGGAGGACGGGCTCAGGGTGAAGGCCGTCGGCACCGGTCACTCCTTCACGGCGGCCGCCGCCACCGACGGTGTGTTGATCCGCCCTCAACTGTTGACCGGGATCCGCAAGGTTGATCGTGAGGCAGGCACCGTCACTGTTGAGGCGGGCACCCCGCTCAAGCGTCTCAACCTGGCTCTCGCGCGCGAGGGACTGTCGCTCACGAACATGGGCGACATCATGGAGCAGACGGTCTCGGGAGCGGTCAGCACCGGGACGCACGGCACCGGCCGCGACTCCGCCTCGATAGCCGCTCAGATCACGGGCCTTGAACTGGTGACGGCCGACGGCTCGGTCCTCAGCTGCTCGGAGAAAGAGAACCCCGAGGTGTTCGCGGCGGCCCGCGTCGGCATCGGCGCCCTGGGGATCATCACCGCGATCACCTTCTCCGTAGAGCCCACTTTCCTTCTCACGGCCCGTGAGGAGCCGATGAGCTTCGACGAGGTGACGGGGTCCTTCGACGAACTGTTCGCGGAGAACGAGCACTTCGAGTTCTACTGGTTCCCGCACACCGGCAACTGCAACACCAAGCGCAACAACCGCAGCGCCGGCCCGGAGAGACCGGTCGGCACGGTGCGCGGCCTCTTCGAGGACGAGTTCCTCTCCAACGGCGTCTTCCAGGTGGCCAATTACGTGGGCCGGGCCGTGCCCGCCACGATCCCCTCGATCGCCAAGATCTCCAGCCGCGCCCTGTCCGCGCGCACCTACACCGACATTCCCTACAAGGTCTTCACTTCCCCGCGCCGGGTCCGCTTCACGGAGATGGAGTTCGCCGTCCCGCGCGAGGCCCTCGTCGAGACGCTGCGCGAACTGAAGGCCATGGTCGACCGTTCGCCCCTGCGCATCAGCTTCCCGGTGGAGGTGCGTACGGCGCCCGCGGACGACATCACGCTCTCCACGGCGTCCGGCCGGGACACCGCGTACATCGCCGTCCATATGTTCCGGGGCACGCCGTACCAGGCGTACTTCAGCGCCGCCGAGCGGATCTTCACCGCGCACGAGGGGCGGCCGCACTGGGGCAAGGTGCACACGCGCGACGCGGAGTACTTCGCCGATGTCTACCCGCGCTTCGGCGAGTTCACCGAACTGCGGGATCGGCTCGACCCTGAACGGCGGTTCGGGAACGACTACTTGCGCCGAATGCTGGGCGAGTAGACGCGGACGTTTGTACGAGGCTTCGAGACGCCCGCGCGAGAAGAGGACGTACAGGCGAAACGATTAGTTCCGTTTGTGGCGATTCCATGAAGTGTGCCACGCGCCATGATCACCGGAACGTCACCCCGGGTGGCCAACTCCCGTCCCCGGACAGAAGTTCGGCCGTGTGCCGATCCACGCAAGTGGCCCGAATGGAGTACTGTTGCGAGCCCTGGGTCCGGACACTCGCCAGGGCGTCCGGGGCCTTCCAGGACCGCCGGGAGGGGGCTCGTTGCACAGGGTGATGGAGTTCGTCACTTAGCGTTGCGAATAGGTAACCGTGCCATAACGGCGATCCCGGGCCACCGCCCGACACGCCGGGCAACTCGGCAAGGTTGTGGCAGGCTGCACCCGGGCAGGCCACACTCGACTAGCGGAAGCAGCGACGCACGTGACGTCGGCAGGCACCACCCGGGAGGTCCCCATGCCCGAACTGCGTGTCGTGGCCGTCTCTAACGACGGCACACGGCTGGTGCTGAAGGCTGCGGACAGCACGGAGTACACGCTTCCGATCGATGAGCGTCTGCGTGCCGCCGTACGCGGCGACCGTCCCCGCCTCGGCCAGATCGAGATCGAGGTGGAGAGCCATCTCCGCCCCCGAGACATCCAGGCACGTATACGTGCGGGAGCGTCCGCCGAAGAGGTCGCCCAGTTCGCCGGTATCCCCGTCGACCGGGTGCGTCGCTTCGAGGGACCCGTACTCGCCGAGCGTGCCTTCATGGCGGAGCGTGCCCGGAAGACCCCTGTCCGCCGCCCCGGCGAAACCACCGGTCCCCAGCTCGGCGAGGCGGTGCAGGAGCGGCTTACGCTGCGCGGCGCCGACAAGGAGACCGTCCAATGGGACTCCTGGCGCCGTGACGACGGCACCTGGGAAGTCCTGCTGGTCTACCGGGTGGCGGGCGAACCGCACTCGGCGAGCTGGACGTACGACCCGCCCCGGCGGCTCGTCCAGGCCGTGGACGACGAGGCGCGCTCGCTGATCGGCGAGTCCGACGACCTCGCCTCGGCCGAGCCCAGCTTCCCGTTCGTGCCGCGCATCGCCAGGTTGCCGCGCGACCGTCCGATGGACCGCGCCCTGGACCGGCAGACGGAGCGGCCGAGCCTGCCCTCGCCGTCGCCCGAGCCGGACCTGGAGGAGACCGCGAGCGAGCGCGACTCGCTGACCAGTCTCCTGGAGGCAGTGCCCAGCTTCCGCGGCGACATGGTGGTGCCCGAGCGTCCGTCGACCGCTCCCGTTCCCGCCGCCTCGACGACCTCCACCACGGAGCGTCCCGAGGTGGAGGAACCGCTCGACGCGGAGCCCGAGGCAGAGGAGCCCCCGGCTCCCGCGGCCTCGGCGGGTTCCGCGTACGCGGACGTGCTCATGCCGCGCTCGGTGGCCAGTCACCGCGACCGGCTGATCGGCGCGACCGACCGGCAGGCCGAGGCGGACGGGGTGCGTCCCGGACGCAGAGCGGCCGTGCCGAGCTGGGACGAGATCGTCTTCGGGACACGCAGGAAGAAGCAGGACTAGGACATGCCGGAAAGGGCTCGCACCACCTTGGTGCGAGCCCTTTCCGCTGCCGTGCGCCGCTCCTCGCGGACGCGTACCGCCACGGCCACCATGGAGCTACTGCGGGTCCGGCCCCGTGGCCACCGGGCGGTTGTCGTCCTGGGACCACTCCGACCAGGAGCCCACGTACAGCGCGGCCGGGATGCCCGCGACCGTGAGCGCGAGGACCTCGTGCGCGCCGGAGACGCCCGAGCCGCAGTAGACGCCGACCTCGGAAGTGCCGGTCGCGCCCAGCGACTTGAAGTGGTCGGCGAGGTCCGCGGCGGGGCGGAAGAGGCCGGATTCGGCCACGTTCTCCGTGGTGGGGGCGGAGACGGCGCCGGGGATGTGCCCGCCGACGCGGTCGATGGGCTCGACGTCGCCCCGGTAGCGCTCGGCGGCCCGGGCGTCCAGGAGCAGACCGGTGCGGGCCAGCGCCGCGGCGCCGTCGGCGTCGAGGAGGGACAGCGCGCCGGGGGCCGGTACGAAGGTGCCGACGGAGGGCGACGGGCTGCCGGACTCGACCGGGCCGCTCCAGGCAGCGAGGCCGCCGTCAAGCACACGCACCGACGGATGACCCGTCCAGCGCAGCAGCCACCAGGCGCGTGCGGCGGCCCAGCCGAGCCCTCCGTCGTACACGACCACGTCCCGGTTCTCGGACACCCCGGCCGCCCGCACGGCCGCTCCGAAGACCTCCATGTCGGGCAGCGGATGGCGGCCCGCCGCTCCTGCGGGGGCGGCGAGTTCCGAGTCCAGGTCCACGTAGGCGGCCCCCGGAATGTGCGCCTCCTCGTAGGCGGAGCGCAGGTTCGGGCCGCCCAGCTGCCAGCGGATGTCCAGGACGACCGGCGGATTCGGACCCGCCAGGTCGCTCGCGAGTTCGGGTGCGGAGATGATGGCGTTCATGGCCACCATCCTTGCGCACGGGGTGGCCGCATCGTCCAGCTCCGGCTACTCTGCTCGGCCGGGCCGCCCCGACCACTCGGCGTGCGGACTCGGGCACACGCTGTACTGCTGATGGACATCAGCAGGCAATGGCGGGGAAACGGATGGGAACCAGCAATTCGGGCATCCTCCCGCCATGGGCCATCCGGCCGGGGCGCGCCGTGCCCCTGGTGGTGCGAACATCGGCACCGGGCGCGCAATGCGCACGGCGGCGGAACACGCGGTTCGGTAGTGGAAGTGAAGCGGCCCCACGAGGCGCCGAGGAGAGGGTGACGATGACCGAGGCACGGGGGTCGGCCGGCCTGAACGGCAGTGCGTACACGCCCGGCACACCCTGCTGGGTGAGCCTGATGGTGCACGGGATGGCCGCGACCCAGGAGTTCTACGGGAGCCTGTTCGGCTGGGAGTTCCAGCCCGGCCCGCAGCACCTCGGCTCGTACGTGCGGGCGCAGCTCGACGGCCAGGAGGTGGCGGGTATCGGCCAGCTCCCGCCCGACCGTCATCTGCCCATCGCCTGGACGCCCTACTTCGCCTCGGACGACGTGGACCTGACGGCGGAGACGGTCCGGCACTGCGGCGGCACGGTCGGCGTCGGCCCCCTCGACGCCGAGGACGCCGGGCGGCTGGCGATCGCGTCGGACCCGGCGGGGGCCGTGTTCGGCGTCTGGCAGGCCGCGGCCCACCTCGGCACGGGCATCACCGACGTCCCTGGCACCCCCACCTGGAACGAGCTGATGACCCGGGACTCCTCCGGCGTCGCCAAGTTCTACGAGACGGTCTTCGGTTTCGAGGAGGAGCCGGTCGTCTCGGCCGACTTCGACTACATCACCCTGCACATCAAGGGGCGCCCGGTGGCGGGCATCCACGGCGTCGGCAACTCCCTGCCCCGCGACCGGGGATCCCATTGGATGACGTACTTCGAGGTCGCCGACGTGGACGCCTCGCTCGCCCACCTGCTCGACCTGCGCGGCCACGTCCTCAAGCCCGCCCGTGACACCCCGCACGGCCGTATCGCCACGGTGGCGGACCCGGAGGGGGCCGTGTTCTCGGTGGTGCGGACGACCCACTGAGGGGAGCCGCAGCGCCCGTTCAGGGCTCGGCAGCCCCCTCAGGGGCAGACCCCTCAGGTCCGGGAGACCATCAGGTCCGGGACACCGCGTCCACCGGCAGCACGTCCGGGGAGAGCACGCCCGCGCGGGCGCTGGCCGCGGTCGTCCGGCGGCTGTGATGCCTGCGGCACAGGACCTCGTAACCGATGTCCTCCGACTGGTCGACGTCTCCGACGACGACCTGGGCACCCTCGACGACCATCCGGCCACCTATGGTGCGGGCGTTGTGGGTGGCGCGGGCGCCGCACCAGCAGAGGGCCTCGACCTGGAGGACCTCGACCCGGTCGGCGAGTTCGACGAGGCGCTGGGAGCCGGGGAAGAGCTTGGAGCGGAAGTCCGTCGTGATGCCGAAGGCGAAGACGTCGATGCCCAGGTCGTCGACCACCCGGGCCAGTTGGTCGATCTGCTCGGGGGCGAGGAACTGCGCCTCGTCCGCGATGACGTAGTCCGCGCGGCCGCCCTTCGAGAGGTGGTCGACGACATACGCGTACATGTCCTGGTCGTCCTCGACCTCCACCGCGTCCGTGACCAGGCCGAGGCGGGAGGACAGCTTGCCCTCGCCCGCGCGGTCGTCGCGGGTGAAGATCATGCCCTGCAGGCCGCGGGCCGAGCGGTTGTGCTCGATCTGGAGAGCCAGTGTCGACTTCCCGCAGTCCATGGTTCCGGAGAAGAACACCAGCTCGGGCATGGGGAGTTGAGCACCTTTCGACATGAGGGGTTCGCTGGGCGGGCGGGCAGGGTCAGGAACGTACTTCCAGGAGCGGGATGTGCTGCTCGACCGGTGTCATCGAGCCGTGGTTGCCGACCATCGCCGACTCCTTCGGCTCCCGCTCGGACGCGATGATCAGTACGTCGTCGCGGGCGGCCGCGACCACGTCGCCGATGCGCTCGTAGACCCGCTCGTCGATGTGCGGGCCGAACCAGCCCGCCGCAATCGCCTCGTCCCGCGAGGCCACCCAGAACTGCTCGCCGAGCACCTCGCGCCAGCAGGTCAGGACGTCCGACTCGGCGCCCGGGACCGCGTAGACGTGCCGGGCGCGGCCCTCGCCGCCGAGGAGGGCGACTCCGGCGCGCAGCTCCCAGTCCTCGTCGAAGTCGATGCGGTGCTGCTCGTCGAAGGGGATGTCGATCATCCCGTGGTCCGCGGTGACGTACAGGGCGGTGCGCGGGGGCAGTTGCTCGGCCAGGCGCTGGACCAGCCGGTCCACGTACATGAGTTGTCCGCGCCAGGGGTCCGAGTCGACGCCGAAGCGGTGGCCCTTGCCATCCACCTCCGCGTAGTACGTGTAGACCAGCGAGCGGTCCCCGGCGGCCAGTTGCTCGGCCGCGAGGTCCATGCGGTCCTCGCCGGTCAGGCGCCCGTGGAACGTGCCGCCGCTGAGGGCGATCTTGGTCAGCGGGGTGTTCTGGAAGTGCGGTGACGACACCTGGGCGGTGTGCACACCCGCCGCGTCGGCCAGCTGGAACACGGTGGGGTACGGCTGCCACTTGCCCGGCTTCGTCCACGGCTGCCAGCGGAGCTGGTTCATCAGCTCGCCGGTCTCCGGGTTGCGCGCGGTGTAGCCGGGCAGGCCGTGCGCGCCCGGCGGCAGGCCCGTACCGACCGAGGCCAGGGAGGTCGCGGTGGTCGCGGGGTAGCCCGCTGTGATCGGGCGGCCGGTGCCGCCGCGCGAGCTGCCGAGGAGGGAGGTCATGAACGGGGCCTCGTCCGGATGCGTCTTCAGCTGCTCCCAGCCGAGGCCGTCGATCAGGAAGACGCAGTTGCGGTCGGCCGGGCTCAGTTCCGTGAGCGAGGCGGTGACGTCCGGGACGTCCATGCCCGCGGCCAGTGTGGGCAGCAGGTCGGCGAGCGAACCGGCCCCGTACTCGGGTACGGGAGCGGAGTCGAGGGAGAGCGGTTCCGGGTGGTCCCAGACTTGCTGGGACATCAGCGGGTGACGTCCGCGGTCGCCTCGGAGAGCGACTGCGCGAAGGCGAGCGTCTGCCGCACGGCGTCCGGGCCGTCCCCGGCCTCGCTGACGCGCAGGCTCAGGTCGTCGGCCGTCGAACTGCCCGTGTACCCGTGGTCCGCCTCGCAGTTGGGGTCGCCGCAGGCGGCCGGCTCCAGGTCGATACGGGCGACCGCGCCCCAGCCGATGGTGAGGACGACCTCGCGCGGCAGCGTCCCCGGAACGTACTTCTCCGGATTGGCGACGACGCGGCTGAGAACCACCGACGAGATCCGGCCAAGCTTCACGGATTCGGTCGACGTGGTCGCGTACGGCGTCGGGGACGTGCTGTCCGCCGCCTGTTCGTCGGTGTGGCTCACGATGAAACGGTTTCCCGTGAGGACGAGCACCGTCACGTGCCGACGCACCTCGTTGGCGTCGAACGTCGTCTCCTGATGGACCAGATACGACCGGATGGGCTCGCCGCCCACAGCTGCCTCCACAGCCTCGGCCACGAGGGCCGGGTAGTAGCCGCTGCGCTCGATCGCCGCTCGCAGCCCCTGGGTCGTCGTACTGGTCTTGGCCATGACGTCCATCCTACGGGGGCGCACTGACTGCGAGGCACCGCTTAGTACACAGGAAGTGTGCGCGGACCGAGGTCGTCGCGGACGGGCGGCGGCGCGAGCCGCACGGAGGCGCCGAGCACGCTCAGCCCGTTCGGGGCCACGACGACGGGCTCCAGGGACACGGAGACGACCTCGGGGTGGTCGTCGACAAGGCGTGACAGGCGCAGCAGCAGTTCCTCCAGGGCCACGACGTCCGCCGGCGCGGAGCCCCGCCAGCCGAAGAGGAGCGGTGCGGTCCGGATCGACCGGACCAACGAGGCCGCGTCCCGGTCGGTGACCGGAATCAGCCGGTGCGCGGTGTCTCCGAGCAGCTCCGACGGGGCCCCGGCGAGCCCGAAGGAGAGCACCGCTCCCGCCGCCGGGTCTATAACCGCTCGTACGACCGTGTCGACGCCGCGCGGTGCCATCGCCTGTACCACCGGGCGCAGCTCCTCCGGCGTCCCGAAGAGGCTGGTCAACTCGGCGTACGCCCTGCGCAGTTGCTCCTCGTCCGCCAGATCCAGCCGTACGCCGCCGAGGTCGGCGCGGTGGCGCAGGTGGGGAGCGGTGGTCTTGAGCGCCACCGGGTAGCCGAGGCGCTCCGTGGCGGCGGCGGCCTCGTCGGGTGTGGGCGCGGGGAGGGCACGGCGGACGTCGATGCCGTACCGCCCGAGCAGAGTGCAGGCGTCGTCCGGGCCGAGGGTGAGGCCGCCCATGCCACCGTCGCCGAGCAGGCCGTCGATCTGTTCGGCCGCGCCCTTCTCGTCGATGTCCTCGTACTCGGGGACGCGACCGGGGTCGGCGGCCTCGCGCCGCCACTGGCCGTACCTCACGGCTTCGGCGAGGGCGCGGACGGCCCGCTCGGCGGCGGGGTAGGCGGGGATGAGGCGGGAGTCGGTCTCGGCCTCGGGGACTTCCGCCACCGTCGGCGGGCGGTCCGCCGGGCGGATGGGGTGGTTGCTGCCAGCGAACGGGGGCGAGGGGCGAGCCGCCTGGGGCGCGGTGCCGGCGGCCGCGGACAGCGCCTCCGCGAGGCCGCCCAGCTCGACGTGGACCACGAGGACCGGCTTGTCGGGAGCGGCGGCGGAGGCGGAGCGCAGCGCCTCCGCCAGGGCGGCGTCGGCCGTGGAGGTCTCCCCCACCGCCGGGATCGCGGTGACCGCGACGGCGTCGCAGCCGTCGTCGGCCAGCGCGTGCGTCAGCGCGGCGCGGAAGTCCTCGGCCGAGGCGGCCGTGGTCAGGTCCACCGGGGGCAGCGGTCGCAGGCCCTCGGCGAGGCACGCGTCATACGTCAGCAGCCCGAGGGACTCGGAGTTCCCGAGGATCGCCACCCGCGGCCCCATCGGCAGGGGCTGGCGCGCCAGGAGCAGGCCCGCGTCGACCAGCTCGGTGATCGTGTCCACCCGGATGACGCCGGCCTGGCGCAGCAGCGCCGACACCGTCGCGTGCGGCAGCCGGGTGGCCCGGACGGCGTGCCCCTGGGGCGCGGCCCCGCCGTGCCGTGCGCCCTGGACGACGACCAGCGGCTTCGCCGCCGCGGTGCGCCGCGCGAGGCGGGTGAACTTCCTCGGGTTCCCGATGGACTCGAGGTACATGAGGGCGACATCGGTGTCGGGGTCGTCGTACCAGTACTGAAGGACGTCGTTGCCTGACACGTCCGCGCGGTTGCCCGAGGAGATGAACGTCGACACACCGGTCACGCCGGTGACCCCGCCGCCGCGCCGGTGCAGCCGGGACAGCAGTGCGATGCCGATGGCGCCGGACTGGGCGAACAGACCGATCCGCCCCGCGCGCGGCATCTCCGGTGCGAGCGAGGCGTTGAGCCGCACTTCCGGTGAGGTGTTGATGACTCCGAAGGCGTTCGGTCCGATGATCCGCATCCCGTACGTACGCGCCTGGCGCACGAGCTCGCGCTGGCGCTCCCTGCCTTCGGGGCCGCTCTCGGCGTACCCCGCGGAGACCACGACGAGCCCCTGCACCCCGTGTTCACCGCACTCGGCGACGACTTCGGGGACGCGCTCGGCCCGGACGGCGACGACGGCGAGGTCGACGGGCTCGGGGATGTCACGGACGGAGCCGTATGCCGGCACTCCGCCGAGCTCCTTCTCCTGAAGTGCCCCGTTCACCGCGTACAGGCGCCCGGTGAAGCCCGCTTCGCGGAGGTTCTCCAGGACGCTGCGGCCCACTCCCCCGGGTGTGCGGCCCGCGCCGATGACGGCGACCGAGCCCGGCGAGAGGAGCCTGGCCACGGAGCGCCCCTCCGCCCGCTGCTCCCGCGCGCGCTGCACGGCCAGCGAGCGGTCGGTGGGCTCCAGGTCGAACTCCAGGCGTACGACGCCGTCCTCGAAGTGGCGCTTCTGCTGGTACCCGGCGTCCGTGAACACCTTGATCATCTTGTTGTTGGCGGGCAGCACCTCGGCGGCGAAGCGGCGGATGTCGCGCTCACGGGCGACGGCCGCGATGTGCTCCAGCAGGGCCGATGCCACGCCGCGGCCCTGGTGGGCGTCCTGCACGAGGAAGGCGACCTCGGCCTCGTCCGCGGGGGCCGAGGCGGGGAGGCCGTCGGCGTTGATGCGGTCGTAGCGTACGGTGGCGATGAACTCGCCGCCGACCGTGGCCGCGAGCCCCACCCGGTCCACAAAGTCGTGGTGCGTGAAGCGGTGGACGTCCTTGGCGGACAGGCGCGGATACGGCGCGAAGAAGCGGTAGTACTTCGACTCGTCGGACACCTGCTCGTAGAAGCTGACCAGGCGGTCGGCGTCGTCGGCCGTGATCGGCCGGATGCGCGCGGTGCCGCCGTCGCGCAGCACGACGTCGGCCTCCCAGTGAGCGGGGTACTCGTGCCGGTCCGGCGAGGTCTGCATGGGGCCCAGAGTACGGCTCGGGTCCGACAACGGCCGGTCCTGGTCGCGGGGGTTCATGTCCCGGATACATGGCGGAACGTGTCGGTACGTGTCCCGGGGTTCGTGTTCCGGAGGGGGCACACCCCAGGGGTTCACGTCCCGGCGACGGCGGGCTCGCGTCCGGCAGGGGCGCGAGGCAGTCTTGGGTGACCGAAGCCGCCTCGGGCCCGGAATCCGCACCCGCTCGGGGCACGCTTCACGATATGGAACAATGGTCTAGACAACCGTGAGACACCTGAAGGGCAGCATCACATGGCTGAGCGCCGCGTCAACGTCGGCTGGGCCGAGGGCCTTCACGCCCGTCCCGCCTCCATCTTCGTCCGGGCGGCCACGGCCTCCGGCGTCCCCGTGACGATCGCCAAGGCTGACGGCAACCCCGTCAACGCCGCCTCGATGCTCGCGGTTCTCGGCCTCGGCGCCCAGGGCGGCGAGGAGATCGTCCTGACCTCCGACGCCGAGGGTGCGGACGCCGCGCTCGACCGCCTGGCGAAGCTGGTCGCCGAGGGCCTCGACGAGCTCCCCGAGACCGTCTGATCTCGCGGACCACGTACGGCGGAGCCGCGTCGACCCGTATCGGGTGACGCGGCTCCGCCGTTTCTGTCTGCGTGGCGAGCGGCGATTTGCCCGCCCGTGACACCGGCGTTTTCCCGTAACCTCGCCGCCGTTTTGTCCGTACCTCACGCCGGTGCGCGACTTTCCGCCTCGCCGTCGGCACCATCCAGGCTTTTTCACATGCCCCGCGCACCGAGTTCCGCGCATCCGGTTCCGCGCATGCGGAAATCACGTGCGCGGAAATTCCCGGCACGTGGAAAAAGGGGCAGCAGAAATAGACCCCGGCGAATAACTCTCTTTGTATACGGCGCCACTGTTAATGCCGCAGGCCCGCCGTGTTTACGGGATGTTGCGAAGTCCTCACACGCTCCGCGCGGTCACCGCCGCCGGGAAAGCGCAGCCGGTGCGCGGCCATCGCCCGCTCGGTGTGCAGCGCCGTGATCGCCCTGGCCCGGTCGTTGTCGCCGCGCGCGACGGCGTCCACGATGGCGCCGTGCTCGGCCCAGGACTCGGCGGGGTGGGCGGGCGCCTCGACCGAATACATCCAGGCGATCTTGTGCCGCAACTGGGCGAGCGTGGAGGTCAGCGCGGGGCTTCCGGAGGCTTGGGCGAGCGTCTCGTGGAACCAGCCGCCGAGCGAGCGCAGATCCTCGCTGTTGCCCCTCCGGGCCCGCTCCTGGCCCAGCCTGACCAGGCCGCGCAGCACCTTGAGGTGCGCCTCGGTGCGGCGCTGGGCGGCGCGCGCGGCACCCAGCGGCTCCAGCAGCATGCGCATCTCCAGGAGGTCGGCGGCCTCCTGCTCGGTGGGCTCCGCGACGCACGCGCCCGCGTGCCTGCGTGTGACGACGAAGCCTTCCGCCTCCAGCGTGCGCAGGGCCTCCCGCACGGGGACCCGCGAGACGCCATACCGGCGCGCGAGCAGTTCTTCGGTGAGCCGGCTGCCGCGCTCGTAGACACCCGCGACGATGTCGTCACGGATCGCCGTGCATACCGAGTGCGCGGGAATACGCATGACCGGACCTCCGCCTTAACCCCCGCGAAACGCGGTCGATTGACGCTTGTTCGGTGACTCTATTGCAGAGAGCGGGAAATTCCGATGGCGGACCGGAATCCGTGGATATTTTTTGGACACACCTGGCTTCTGAACAGGCAGTCGTCCGGTGCAAAGTCGGCCGGGAAGTGGCCGAGAAGCCGTCAGGAAGTGATCAGAACCGCGCGAAGGCCCCGGCTCGGTGAGCCGGGGCCTTCGGGAGAGGTGTCCGCGCGGGCGGGCCGTTGCGTGGGAAGGCTGCCGCGTGGGAGGGCGGTCTCCGACCGTCAGACGTTCACGCCGTGCTGGCGGAGATACGCGATCGGGTCGATGTCCGAGCCGTACTCCGCGCTCGTCCGCGCCTCGAAGTGCAGGTGCGCCCCGGTGACGTTGCCGGTCGCCCCGGAGAGGCCTATCTGCTGGCCCGGGGTGACCGTCTGGCCGACCGAGACACCGAGGGACGACATGTGCCCGTACTGCGTGTAGGTGCCGTCGTTCATCTTGATGACGACCTCGTTGCCGTACGAGCCGCCCCAGCCGGCCTCGACGACGGTGCCGGCGCCCACCGCGTGCACGGCGGTGCCGCTCGCGGCGTGGAAGTCGATACCGGTGTGGCTGCCGGAGGACCAGACGGCGCCGCCGGCCTTGTAGCCGGTGGAGACGTACGAGCCGGAGATGGGCGCGGTGTACGACTTCAGCAGGCGCTCGCGCTCGGCCGCACGGGCGGCGCGGGCCTTGACCTCGCGCTCCTTCTTGGCCTTCTCCGCGGCTTCCTTGGCCCGCTCCTTGGCGGCGGCCTCGGCCTTCTCGCGGGCGGCGGTCTCGTCGGCGGCCTGCTGCTGGGCGGCGGCCTGGGCGTCGATCTGGTCGGCGACCGAGTCGCCGATGGTGATCGCCTGGGTCAGGGTCTGCTCGGCCGGGCTCTCGGCGGCGAGTGCGGGAGCAGCCAGGGTGCCGACCACACCGGTGGTGGCGAGTGCGGCGACGCCGACGGTCCGGTTGGTCGTGCGCTTCATACGGCTGGGACGACGGTGCTTCCCGGCGGCGCGAGTGAACGCCATGAAGTGGCTGGTCCTTTCCTTCCTTCTCGCCTACCGGGTTAGCTGACGGGTTCGGAGCAGGAAGGTCTCCTACGGACCCCCTTCGGGAAGGGCGTCCGATTCACCCCAGGGACTACGTATGGGTCCCCGGCTCCCCTGGCTCGCGCCGTACGGGGACTCGGCGATGACTGTCCGGTGCCGCGGGCGCGGCGCACTGCCTGACGAACAGCCGGACCGACGCTAAGCGGGGCGTCTTTCAATCAACAAACGGATCAAGGGTTTTGTAGCGCATGCCACAGGGCAGACAGGCAACCTCCCTATCAATACGGACAACCCGCAGTTCGGGTGCTGAAGTCCGGGCAAAAGGAGAACCCAGGCGACTCTTCGGTCACCTGGGTTCTCCGTGGAACGACCCTGTTCCGCTCCGCGTTCTACTCCGCTGTCACGACGCTGACTTCGCCGATTCCGAGGGCCCGGACCGGCTCCTCGATCTGCGCGGCGTCACCGACGAGGACGGTCACCAGACGGTCCACCGGGAAGGCGCTCACGGCGGCCGCGGTGGCCTCCACGGTGCCCGTCGCGGCGAGCTGTTGGTACAGCGTCGCCTGGAAGTCGTCCGGCAGGTACTGCTCGACCTGGTCGGCGAGGGTGCCCGCGACGGCGGCGGCCGTCTCGTACTTCAGCGGCGCCACGCCCACGAGGTTCTGCACGGCGATGTCGCGCTCGGCGTCGGTGAGTCCCTCGGCCGCGAGGGTGCGCAGCACCTTCCAGAGGTCGTCGAGCGCCGGGCCGGTGTTCGGGGTGTCCACGGAGCCGCTGATGGCGAGCATCGCGGCGCCCGTCCCGTCCGGCGCGGAGCGCAGCACCTGGCCGAACGCCCGCACACCGTAGGTGTATCCCTTTTCCTCGCGCAGGACGCGGTCCAGGCGCGAGGTGAGGGTGCCGCCGAGGCAGTACGTGCCGAGCACCTGGGCGGGCCACACGCGGTCGTGCCGGTCGGCGCCGACGCGGCCGATGAGGAGCTGCGTCTGGACGGCTCCGGGACGGTCGACGATGATCACGCGGCCCGTGTCGTCGGCGGTCACCGGCGGGATGGGACGGGCCTGGGCCTGCGATCCGGTCCAGGCGCCGAGCGTGTCCCCGAGCAGCGCGTCGAGGTCGACGCCGGTGAGGTCGCCGACCACGACCGCCGTCGCGGTGGCGGGGCGTACGTGCTTCTCGTAGAAGGCGCGGACGGCCGCCGAGTCGATCGTGGTGACCGTCTCCTCGGTGCCCTGGCGCGGGCGCGACATGCGCGAGGTCGCCGGGAAGAGCTGCCGGGAGAGCTCCTTGGCGGCGCGGCGGGCCGGGTTGGCGGTCTCGTGCGGGATCTCGTCGAGCCGGTTGCGCACCAGCCGCTCGATCTCGCTGTCCTCGAAGGCGGGTGCCCTGAGGGCGTCGGCGAGCAGGCCGAGCGCCTTGGGGAGCCGGGAGACGGGGACTTCGAGGCTGATCCGGACGCCGGGGTGGTCGGCGTGCGCGTCGAGGGTGGCGCCGCAGCGCTCCAGCTCGGCGGCGAACTCCTCGGCGGAGTGCTTGTCGGTTCCCTCGGTGAAGGCACGCGCCATGATCGTGGCGACGCCGTCCAGGCCCTGCGGCTCGGCCTCCAGCGGGGCCGCCAGGAGGATCTCGACGGCGACGACCTGCTGGCCGGGGCGGTGGCAGCGCAGCAGCGTCAGGCCGTTGTCGAGCGCGCCGCGCTCGGGGGCCGGGAAGGCCCAGGGCCTGGCCTCGCCGGCCTGGGGCTGCGGGTGGAATTCCATCGTGGCGAGCTCGGTCACTTGGCCGCCTCCTCGTCGGTGTCGTCAGCGGCGTCGGTCTCTTGGGCCTCTTCGGCGACGGTCGGCTCGTAGACCAGCACCGCGCGGTTGTCGGGGCGCAGGCGGGCCTTGGCGACCTCCTGGACCTCCTCGGCGGTGACGTCGAGGACGCGCTGGACGGCCGTCAGGGCGAGCTGCGGGTCGCCGAACAGCACCGCGTACCGGCACAGTTCGTCGGCGCGGCCCGCGACCGTGCCGAGACGGTCCAGCCACTCGCGCTCCAACTGGGCCTGGGCGCGCTCCATTTCCTCGGCGGTGGGGCCCTCCTCGGCGAACCGGGCGAGCTCCTCGTCGACAGCGGTCTCGATCACCGGCACCTCGACGTCGCCGGACGTCTTCACGTCGAGCCACCCCAGGGAGGGCGCTCCCGCGAGACGCAGCAGGCCGAACCCGGCCGCGACGGCGGTGCGGTCGCGGCGTACGAGCCGGTTGTAGAGCCGGGACGACTCGCCGCCGCCGAGCACGGTCAGGGCCAGGTCCGCCGCGTCGCACGCGCGCGTGCCGTCCTCCGGCAGCCGGTAGGCGGCCATCAGCGCGCGGGCCGGGACCTCCTCCTCGACGACCTCGCGCAGCTGCTCGCCGATGGTCTCGGGAAGCGCGCCGTCGCGCGGGGCGGGCTTGCCGTCGTGGCCCGCGATCGAGCCGAAGTACTTCTCGACCCAGGCGAGCGTCTGCTCCGGGTCGATGTCTCCGACGATCGACAGAACGGCGTTGTTGGGCGCGTAGTAGGTGCGGAAGAACGCGCGAGCGTCCTCCAGGGTGGCCGCGTCCAGGTCGGCCATCGACCCGATCGGGGTGTGGTGGTAAGGGTGGCCCTCCGGGTAGGCGAGGGCGGTGAGCTTCTCGAAAGCGGTGCCATAAGGGACGTTGTCGTAACGCTGCCTGCGCTCGTTCTTGACGACGTCCCGCTGGTTCTCCATGGACTCGTCGTCGAGCGCGGCGAGCAGCGAGCCCATGCGGTCGGCCTCCAGCCAGAGGGCGAGCTCCAGCTGGTGGGTGGGCATGGTCTCGAAATAGTTCGTACGCTCGAAACTGGTCGTGCCGTTGAGCGAACCGCCCGCGCCCTGCACCAGTTCGAAGTGGCCGTTGCCCTTCACCTGGCCCGAGCCCTGGAACATCAGGTGCTCGAAGAGGTGGGCAAGTCCGGTGCGGCCCTTGACCTCGTGGCGCGAACCGACGTCGTACCAGAGGCACACCGCCGCGACCGGGGTCAGGTGGTCCTCGGAGAGCACCACACGCAGGCCGTTGGCCAGGCGGTGCTCGGTCGCTGTCAGGCCGCCGGAACCGGCCTCAGCTGTGGCCGTGTGACCCATGGGCATGTACGTCCCTTCGATCGCGGAAAACTGCTGAATTCCTGCTAGTCGTGCCACTGTATGCAAGCGCGCGGACAGCTGGCGAAGTTCCCGCGGCGCGTACGCCGAGAGCGAGCACGCGGGCGGCACCGGGAGCCCGTACGCTCGTGCGGCCGCACGGCCTCCGAAGCCCTGTGCGGGCAGGCGGGTTCACTGCTTCCGAGGCCTGTGGAAAAGGCCGAGAAGGCGGCCCGCCACGCCTGTTGGGGCAGCCGGAGACACGGCTCAGGAGGCCAGTACGGACGGGTCGTGGTCCACGTTGTCAGTGGGCCGGTCCACAATGGAGCCCGTCAGAACCCGTTCATGCCCCGGCAGAGACTGTGAAGGAGTCGCAGCAGCGATGGCCCGCCGCAGCACGAAGACCCCGCCGCCAGACGACTTCGAGGAGCGCATCCTCGACATCGACGTCGTCGACGAGATGCAGGGCTCCTTCCTCGAGTACGCGTACTCGGTCATCTACTCCCGAGCCCTGCCGGACGCCCGCGACGGCCTCAAGCCGGTGCATCGCCGCATCGTCTACCAGATGAACGAGATGGGCCTGCGTCCCGACCGCGGCTATGTGAAGTGCGCCCGCGTCGTCGGCGAGGTCATGGGTAAGCTCCACCCCCACGGCGACGCGTCGATCTACGACGCCCTGGTCCGCCTGGCCCAGCCCTTCTCCATGCGCCTGCCCCTGGTCGACGGCCACGGCAACTTCGGTTCGCTGGGCAACGACGACCCGCCGGCCGCCATGCGGTACACCGAGGCGCGGATGGCCGACGCGACGTCCCTGATGACGGAGTCGATCGACGAGAACACGGTCGACTTCTCCCCGAACTACGACGGCCAGGAGCAGGAGCCGTCGGTCCTCCCGGCCGCCTACCCGAACCTCCTGGTCAACGGCTCGTCGGGCATCGCGGTCGGCATGGCGACGAACATGGCGCCGCACAACCTCGGCGAGGTCATCGCCGCCGCCCGGCACCTGATCCGCCACCCCGGCGCCGATCTCGAGACGCTCATGAAGCACGTCCCGGGGCCCGACCTGCCCACGGGCGGCCGCATCGTGGGCCTCACCGGCATCAGGGACGCGTACGAGACGGGCCGCGGCACCTTCAAGATCCGCGCGACGGTGTCCGTGGAGAACGTGACGGCGCGCCGCAAGGGCATCGTCGTCACCGAGCTGCCGTTCACGGTCGGCCCGGAGAAGGTGATCGCCAAGATCAAGGACCTGGTCGGCTCGAAGAAGCTGCAGGGCATCGCGGACGTCAAGGACCTCACCGACCGTGCGCACGGCCTGCGCCTGGTCATCGAGGTCAAGAACGGCTTCGTGCCGGAGGCCGTCCTGGAGCAGCTCTACAAGCTGACTCCGATGGAGGAGTCCTTCGGCATCAACAACGTGGCGCTGGTGGACGGCCAGCCGCTCACGCTGGGCCTCAAGGAACTCCTGGAGGTGTACCTCGACCACCGCTTCGAGGTCGTGCGCCGCCGCAGCGAGTTCCGCCGCACCAAGAAGCGCGACCGGCTGCACCTGGTCGAGGGCCTGCTGGTGGCCCTGATCGACATCGACGAGGTCATCCGCCTCATCCGCTCCAGTGAGAACTCCGCGCAGGCCAAGCAGCGCCTGATCGAGCACTTCTCGCTGAGCGACGTCCAGACGCAGTACATCCTGGACACGCCGCTGCGCCGGCTCACCAAGTTCGACCGCATCGAGCTGGAGACCGAGCGCGACCGGCTCAACGGCGAGATCGACGAGCTGACCGGCATCCTGGAGTCGGACTCCGAGCTGCGCAAGCTGGTGTCGTCCGAACTGGCCGCGGTGGCCAAGAAGTTCGGCACCGAGCGGCGTACGGTCCTGCTGGAGTCCGCCGGTTCCGCCGCCGCGACCGTGCCGCTCCAGGTGGCCGACGACCCGTGCCGGGTGCTCCTGTCGTCGACGAAGCTCCTCGCGCGTACGGCCAACGGTGACCCCTTCGGGGAGAGCGACGGCAAGCGCGCCAAGCACGACCTGATCCTCTCCGCCGTCCCTGCGACGGCACAGGGCGAGATCGGCGCGGTCACGTCCGCCGGCCGACTGCTGCGGATCAACGTCATCGACCTCCCGCAGCTGCCCGACACCACGGCGGCGCCCAACCTCTCGGGAGGCGCGCCGATCTCGGAGTTCCTGACCCTGGAGGGCGACGAGGACATCGTCTGTCTGACGACGCTCGACGAGTCGTCGCCGGGGCTCGCCCTCGGCACGCAGCAGGGTGTCGTCAAGCGTGTGGTGCCCGACTATCCCTCCAACAAGGAGGAGCTGGAGGTCATCACGCTCAAGGACGGTGACCGGATCGTCGGCGCGGCCGAGCTGCGCACCGGCGAGGAGGACCTGGTCTTCATCACCGACGACGCCCAGTTGCTGCGCTACCAGGCCTCCCAGGTCCGCCCCCAGGGCCGGCCCGCGGGCGGTATGACGGGCATCAAGCTCACGGACAACACCAAGGTGATCTCGTTCACGGCGGTGGACCCGGCCGTGGACGCGGTGGTGTTCACGGTGGCGGGCTCGCGCGGCACGCTGGACGACTCGGTCCAGACGACGGCCAAGCTGACGCCCTTCGACCAGTACCCGCGCAAGGGCCGCGCCACGGGTGGCGTGCGCTGCCAGCGGTTCCTGAAGGGCGAGGACTGCCTGAGCCTCGCCTGGGCAGGTCCCGCGCCGGCCCGGGCCGCTCAGAAGGACGGGACGCCCGCGGAGTTGCCCGAGATGGACCCGCGACGGGACGGCTCGGGCGTCTCACTGGCGAAGACGGTCTCGGTGGTGGCGGGCCCGGTCTAGAGGTCGTAGGCAGCCGGCAGGTCGGCGCCGCCCTGGGCCCGACCGTCCGGGTCCTGCGCCGCCTCCGGCTCCACCTCCTGCTCCCCGTCCCGCTCCTGTACGTAGCGGAGGACGCCCCACATGCTGTGCTCGTCGGCGTGTGGGGCGTCCTCTTTGCACGCCTCCAGCTCCTTGCCGAGGGCGAGGGCGTCGATGCCCGAGCCGATGAGGACGAGCTGGCTGAGCCGCTCGCCCGGGGCCCAGGGCTCCGGGTAGAAGCGCAGAAAACGGCCGACGGCGTGCACGGCGTACCGGTTACGGGGGTCGGCGGCACCGAAGTCGACGTACCCCTTGATGCGGTAGAGCCCCTCGGGCCTGCTGTCGAGGAAGTCCATCAACCGCGGGGGGCTGAGGGGCACTTCGGAGGTGAAGGAGACGGACTCGTAGGTGGAGTGCAGATGGCCGTGACGGCCGTGCGGGTCGAGATGACCGTGGGGGCCGTTGGACTGAGGAGATCCATCCTGCTCGCCCTCGCCCTCGCCGTCGCTCTCGACCTCCTCGTGCCGGTGCAGGTCGTCGAAGGAGAGCTGCCCGATGCGCTCCTGCGTGGGCCTGCGGTCGAAGAGGAACTCGGGGTCGATCCGCCCGTACGAGGCGGACACGACGGCGGCGGCGCGGTCGGTGAGGGACCGGACGAGGCTCATCACACGGTCGGGATCCGTCGCGCGGTCCGCCTTGTTGACGACGACCAGGTCGGCGATGGCGAGGTGCCGGTCGATCTCGGGATGCTTCTGGCGGGCCGCGTCGAACTCCGCGGCGTCGACGACCTCCACGAGTCCGCCGTAGACGATGCGCGGATTCTCACTGGCCAGGAGCATCTTGACCAGCTCCTGGGGCTCGGCCAGCCCGCTCGCCTCGATGACGATGACGTCGATACGGGCGGAGGGTCGAGTGAGCCGGTCCAGGAAGACGTCGAGCTCACTGGCGTCCACGGCGCAGCACAGACACCCGTTGCCCAGGGAGACGGTGGAGTCGCCGAGCGCCCCGGCCACGGCCATCGCATCGATCTCGATGGCACCGAAATCATTGACGATCGCCCCGATACGACTGCCTCCGCTGCGGTGCAGGAGATGGTTGAGCAGGGTGGTCTTGCCGGTTCCCAGGAAGCCGGCGAGGACGATGACCGGGATCTGCTGGGGGCTCGCCTGACTCAACGCGCGACCTCTCTCACCAATGCGTGCACCGGCTCACGGACCGGCTCTCACGACGGGAAACGAATGCCGAACCAGGATACGAGCCGGTGGAAAGCCCCCGAAGTGAACGATTGTTAGCGGCGCTCGCGGGGCACACGTCTGGCATGGCGCCGAGTTGCGCGACCCGCGCTTCCTTCCGTGCGCCTCCTCTCCGCCTCCCTGCCGATCAGAGCCGCTCGGCACCCTGGGAGACGGCAAGCGCGCCGCCCACCGCTCGCCGGTCCGCCCCCTGGCGACCCACACCGACGACCGGCGGACGGTCGCCTGATTCGGGGGTTGACATGGTCACACAATCTGGGAAGCAAAAGCTGAGCTCCGCGGTCACAGCGGGGCTCGCCTTTGCAGCGGGGGCACTCGTAGCGCTGGCCGCCCAAGAACGCCGGTACGAGGAACTGCGCCTGCGGGTCGCGGAAGTCGAGCGGAGTGACAGGCAGGCCATGCTGACCGAGCAGCAGCGTCTGCAGTTCTATCTGCTGAGCCGGGCGATGGAGGATCCCGATCTTGCCGCCGTCTACAGCAACGTCCAGGTGGACTCACCCACGCAGCGACGCCAGTACCTCTTCGCCAACGCGCTGTACACCAATGCCCTGCTTGCCTACCGCGTCGGTGTCGTCAACTGGGAGGAGCTGCACGGTCACCTTCGCATGATCTGCCTCAACCCTATTTTTCGAGACTACTGGGAGGCGCACCGACCGCATCGGGCCAGCCTCGAGGACAACTCCGAGGAGGCCAGGGTCGGCCGAATGGTGGACGTCCTGATCCGCGATTTGGACGAGGCGGATACCGAGGAGTGGTGGGTGGTGGGCGAACCACCGCTGGAATAGGGAGAGTTGACGCGCCATCAACGCAGGCGTGCCGGGTTGATCACTCGTCAACCCAGACATGCCAATCGGACCCCTCCGCCAAGATCGACTCAATCCTCGTTGTACGATCCCCGCCCGAATCAACTATCACTCCAGAGGACAGGGATCCCTTTGAAGATCGTGCGCCGCATCGGTGCGTCCCCACGCGAACGAGGCAGTTTGTCCGGTGACTCATGTCCGGACATTTTTGAACTCAGCGACGGGAACTTCGCAGTCATCGGGACAGAGGCCACCGCGGCGCTCGACCAAGAACTCCCCCCTGACGCAGCACGCGCGGACTATGAACGCATCGTCATCGTCAGCAGAGAGACGCTGGTCCGCGCCAAGGCAGACATCCCCGACGCGTAACGCGACCGCAGGGCTGCCGTAAGGACGATCCCGTCAACTGTTGAGGCCCATCCGGTCACCCCGTTGAGGTTCGCCTCCGGGAGACGGTGCCCTTCCAGCCCGCCCCACACACCCATCACGCCCCGCGCACCACTCCGTCACGACAGGGGCCTACCGAGAAGGTCGGCGCATACCTCGCCGACCGCTCGATCCAAACTTCCCGAGGTCCGGCATCCGAACGGTGCCGGACCTCGCGCGTACGCGTCGCATGCCGTGCCCTACGTCGGATGCGTGACTCTCAGGCCACCGCAGGTACCGCAACCGGCGGAACCGGCCCCACATACCGCGCCGCAGGCCGGATGATCTTCGGGTCTTCCGCCTGCTCCAGGATGTTGGCGCTCCAGCCGACGACGCGGGCCGCGGCGAACGTAGGCGTGAACATCTCGCGTGGCAGGCCGCAGAGTTCCATGACGACGCCGGCGTAGAACTCCACGTTCGTGTGGAGTTCCCGGCCGGGCTTGAGCTCCGCGAGGATCGCTTCCACCTGGCGTTCGACCTCGACCGCGAAGTCGGCCAACGGGCCGCCGAATTGCTGGGCGATGCCGCGGAGCATGCGCGAGCGGGGGTCCTCGGTGCGGTAGACGGGGTGGCCGAAGCCCATGATGCGGTCGCCGGCGAGGACTCGTTCGCGGATCCAGGGGTCGATGCGGTCGGGAGTCCCGATCGCGTCGAGGGTGTCCAGGGCCCGGCTCGGGGCGCCCCCGTGAAGCGGACCGGAGAGGGCTCCCACCGCGCCGACGAGACAGGCCACCACGTCCGCCCCCGTCGACGTGATCACCCGAGCCGTGAATGTTGATGCATTGAATCCATGATCAATGGTCGAGATCAGGTACTGCTCGACCGCCCGCGCCCGCCCCGGATCCGGTTCCGAACCCGTCAGCATGTAGAGGTAGTTCGCGGCGTAGGGCAGATCGTCACGCGGCTCGATCGGTTCGAGGCCCTGCCCGAGCCGGTGGAGTGCCGTCAGCAACGTCGGCACGGCCGCGGACGCGGCGAGCGCGTCCGCTCGTCGCTGCTCGGCGTCAATGTCGTACACCGGCCGGAACCCCCGCACCGCGCCGAGCAGCGACAACGCGGTCCGCATCCCGGCAAGCGCCCCCGACCTCCCACTGGCCGCCGCGATCGCGGGCAGTACGGCCCGCACTTCCACCGGCAGCCGCCGCAGTTCCGCCGTCCGCGCGGCAAAGGCGGAACGCTGTGCCGCGTCCGGCAGTTCACCGTGTACCAGCAGATGCCACACGTCCTCGAAACCACGGGTCCGTGCGAGCTCGACGGCCGAGTACTGGCGGTAGTGGTAGAACCCCTCGACCCCCCTGACGTCACCCAGCACGGTGTCGGTGACGACGACGCCCGCGAGTCCTCGCGGTATGTCGACAGAGGCGGTCGCGGCCCGGTTGATCGGCATGTTTCCTCCCTGGACTTGATTTGACTGTCCATGCTTGACTCAATTCCTGTCAATATTGATTGAATCAATATTCAGACTGCACAGATACGGTGATACTCATGACGGATCAAGAACTGGCTCTCGCGCACGAAGCGCGGCGGATCAGCACCAAGGAAGCCGCCGAACTGCTCGGAGTGAAGCCCGAGACGGTCTACGCGTATGTGAGCCGCGGCCAGCTCAGCAGCCGCCGCAGCACGGGCGGTCGGGGCAGCACCTTCGACGCCAAGGAGGTGGAGGCGCTCGCACGTCGCAGCAGGCGCGAACCGGCCGAGGGTTCACCGGCCGCCGGCACGCTCTCCGTACGCACCCGGATCACCTTGATCGACAAGGACCGGTACTACTTCCGAGGGGTAGACGCGACCGAACTGGCCGCGCGCCACTCCTACGAAGAGGTCGCCGAGTGGCTGTGGACGGGCGTCCTGCGCCCGGGCGCCACATTCACGGCACCGGAGGCGTCCGTCGCCGTCGCCCGCCGCGCCATCGACGCACTGCCCGAGCACACCGGCCCGACCGACCGGCTCCGCGTCGCGGCCATCGCCGCGGCGACCGCCGACCCGCTGCGCTTCGACCTCTCCGAACAGACCGTGCTCGGCACGGCCCGCACGCTGATCCCCACGCTCGTCGCCGCCCTGCCCCCCAAGAGTCACGACCATCGGGACGCCGGCTCGCTCGCGCACCGCCTGTGGGCCAGGCTCAGCGGCCGCGAACCCGATGAGGCGTCTCTGCGCGCCCTGGACACCGCACTCGCGCTGCTCGTCGACCACGACCTGGCCGCCTCGACGCTGGCCGTCCGGGTCGCCGCCTCGGCCCGCGCCCACGCGTACGCCGCTGTCTCGGCGGGCCTCGGCGTCCTCGAAGGCCCGTTGCACGGAGCGGCCAGCGGCCTGGCGCACCGGATGCTGCTCGACGTCCTGGACCGGGGCACGGCGGCCCCGGTGGTCGCGGACGAGCTCCGGGCCGGGCGCCGTGTCCCCGGGCTGGGTCACCGCATCTACCCCGGCGAGGACCCACGTGCGCGCGTGCTGTTCGGCCTCCTGGAGGACGTTCCCCGCGCCGCCCCCGCCTTGGCCGCGGCCCGCGACGTCGTGGACACCACGGCCCGCCACGTGCCCCTGCACGCCAACGTCGACCTGGCCCTCGCCGTCCTCACTGCCTCGTCCGGCATGCACGCCTCGGCGGGCGAGACGATCTTCGCCGTGGCCCGCACTGCCGGCTGGATCGCCCATGTGCTGGAGGAGTACGACGAGGCCCCGCTGCGCATGCGCCCGAGCGGACACTACGTAGGCCCACGGCCCCCTCAGCCACTTCCGGAGCAGTGACACCACCCGCCCCGGGAGTCGCCTCCAGCCAAGTCAGGTTAGGCTCACCTCTGTGAGTACGTGCGCGAAGGTCTCACGGGACCTGGAGGAGCCCCTCGCGGGGACCGCCGCCACCGCGAGGACGTGGCTGCTCGTCGAACAGCCCGGCCCCTGGGGCGCCAAAGCGCTGACATCGAGCCACCTGGACCCCGCACTCGGCCGAGCGCTGGAGCAGGCCGCCGAGGGCACCGGCGTACGCATCGCGCTGATCCGGCGCCCGGGCCGCCACGCCGACTGCCACACGGTCGCCGAGCGGCAGGTGTACGCGGCCCACACCACCCCGGGAAACGTATGGCTGCACAAAGCCATCACCTCGGACCCAGAGCGACTACTCGAACTTGACTTCGCCGAGCTCGGCGAAGGCCTGCCCCGGACCTTCGACACGGCTCTCGGCGGCGCCCCGCACACCGGCGACCCGCTCGCGCTCGTGTGCACGAACGGCAAGCGTGACCGCTGCTGCGCCCTTCTGGGCCGCCCCCTCGCCGCCGAACTCGCCGCCTCCGGGGTGGACGGCATATGGGAGGTCACACACCTGGGCGGCCACCGCTTCTCCCCCACCCTCCTCGTACTGCCGTTCGGATACGCGTACGGGCGAGCCGAGGCCCATGCCGTCAAGGAGATCCTCCAGGGCGTACGGGACGGCCGTGTGGTCACCGAAGGGTGCCGCGGGAGCTCTACCTGGGAGCGCCCCGGGCAGGCCGCCGAACTGGCCGTGCGCACGGCAGCCCACGAGGACGCCGCGGGCGCGCTGAGCATCGTCCGTACGGAGGGTTCGGCGCCGCGCTGGGAGGTGACGGTCGCCCACACCGACGGCCGCCACTGGCTCGTCACGGTCGCCCAGGGCTCGGCCCTGCCGCCCCGCCCCGAGAGCTGCGGCTCGGCTCTCGGCTCCCCGGCCCGGATGGACGTGATGGCGGTGCGCGAGCTGTCCCCTACGGCTGTCGCGCACCCCGGAGCCCACTGAGCGCCCCTTCCAAACGAGATCCACGCCACACCCCCTACGGCACCGCGTGCCCCTCCCCGTACCGTCGTAGGCATGAGCCCCACTCCCCCTCGACGACTCCGCCTGGGCATGCCGAAGCGGATGTTCTCGCAGGTGCTGCTGATGCAGGTGGCGATCGCCGCCGGAGTCGCCGTCCTCGCGACCGGGCTGTTCCTCGCTCCGCTGAGCGAACAGCTGGACGACCAGGCGATGCGCCGCGCTCTCGCGATCGCGCAGACCACGGCGGCGCAGCCGAGGCTCGCCGAGGAGCTGAAGTCCACTCCGGCCTCGGCCGACGGGCCCGTGCAGACCGAGGCGGAGCGGATCCGCAAGGCCAGCGGGGCCGAGTACGTCGTCGTGATGGACGTCCACGGCACCCGCTGGTCGCACACCAACCCCGCCGAGATCGGCGGGCACGTCTCGACCGATCCCAGGTCCGCACTGTCCGGCCGGGAGGTCATGGAGATCGACAGCGGCACCCTGGGCCGCTCGGCGCGCGGCAAGGTGCCGTTGCGCGACACCGACGGCCGCATCGTCGGCGCGGTGTCGGTCGGTATCGAGTACGACAGCGTGCGCGCCCGCCTCATCCACGCCATCCCCGGGCTCTTCGCGTACGCCGGAGGAGCCCTGGCCGTCGGTGCGCTGGCCGCCTATCTGATCTCACGACGGGTGCAACGGCAGACCCGTGACCTGGCCTTCTCGGACATCGCCGGGCTCCTGGCGGAGCGCGAGGCGATGCTGCACGGCATCAGGGAGGGCGTCGTCGCGCTGGACCGCGAGGGCAGGATCCGCCTCCTCAACGACGAGGCCCGGCGCCTGCTGGGAATCGGCGACGAGGCCGTCGGGCAGCCCCTCGACGCAGCGCTCGGAGAAGGCCGTACGGCCGATGTGCTGGCCGGGACCGTCACCGGAACCGATCTGCTCACCGTCCGCGGCCAGCGTGTCCTGGTCGCCAACCGCATGCCCACCGACGACGGCGGTGCCGTGGCCACCCTGCGCGACCGCACCGAACTGGAGCAACTGGGCCGCGAACTCGACTCGACCCGCGGCCTGATCGACGCCCTGCGCGCCCAGGACCACGAGCACGCCAACCGCATGCACACGCTGCTCGGGCTGCTGGAACTGGAGATGTACGACGACGCCGTGGAGTTCGTCGGCGAGGTGGTCGGTGACCACAGGGCGACCGCGGAACAGGTCACGGAGAAGATCCATGACCCGTTGCTCGCTGCCCTCCTGGTGGGCAAGGCCACCGTCGCGGCCGAGCGCGGAGTGGCCCTGTGGATCTCGGACACGACGCTGTTCCCGGACCGGCTGATCGACCCGAGGGGGCTGGTCACGATCGTCGGGAACCTCGTCGACAACGCACTCGACGCCGCCGCGGGCACCCTCCACGCGCGCGTGGAGGTCGAATTGCGCGCGGAAGGGCGTACAGCCGTCCTCAGGGTGCGAGACACAGGGCCTGGAATTCCTGCCGAACAGCGTGAGTTGATCTTCACGGACGGGTGGTCGACCAAGAAGCCCCCGGCCCACCGAAAGCGCGGAATCGGCCTCTCCCTGGTGCGCAGGCTCGCCGAGCGGCAAGGTGGCAGCGCCCGGGTCTCGGAGGCGGACGGCGGAGGCGCCGAGTTCACCATCGTGCTGCCGGAGGCACTGGCGGAGCCTGGACTCGCACCGGACCCCGCGCCCGGCCTCATGCTGGAGAGCGCCGCCACGACCGTCAACGAGGAGTCGCGATGATCGAGGTACTGGTCGTGGACGACGACATCCGGGTCGCCCGGGTCAACGCCGCCTACGTGGAGAAGGTCGCAGGCTTCCATGTCGCGGGCGAGGCGCACTCCGCGGCGGAGGCGCTGCGGCAGTTGGAGGCTCTGCCCCGGCTGGACCTCGTACTTCTCGACCACTATCTGCCGGACGAGACGGGTCTCGCGGTCGTCCAGGAGATGCGCAGACGCGGCCATCAGGCCGACGTGATCATGGTGACCGCGGCCCGTGACGTCTCCACGGTCCAGGCGGCGATGCGACAGGGCGCGCTCCAGTACCTGGTGAAACCGTTCGCCTTCGCCGGACTGCGCGCCAAGCTGGAGGCGTACGCGGACCTGCGCCGCACTCTCGACGGCGGCGGCGAGGCCGAACAGGCCGAGGTCGACCGGATCTTCGGCGCCCTGTCCGCCGGCTCGGAGCCCGGTCTGCCCAAAGGGCACTCCCCCACCACCGCGGAGGCCGTACGCCGGGCCCTGGTGACCGCGGAAGGCCCTCTGTCGGCCCAGGAGATCGCCGACCGGACCGGGCTCAGCCGCCAGACCGCCCAGCGGTATCTGAAGCTCCTGGAGCGCACGGGACGGGCCACGCTGACCCTGAAGTACGGAGACGCGGGCCGCCCGGAGCACCGTTACGTCTGGGCGACCCGCGCCTGAGGACACGGCCGCGGTACGGGGGAAGCGACCGTACCCGCCTGTGTATGGCTGTCAGGGGAGTTCAGCCGTGCACAGGAGCTCGGCCCGCGGTCGAGGGAGACCGCGGGCTGGGGGTTCAGTCCACGACCTTGTCCACGAACTCCGTGGTGTACGTCTTGCTGAGGTCCACGTCGGCGTACTTGATGTCGGGGTTGAACGCCTTGAGGACCTTCTCGACGGTCTTGGGACCGTCCTCGGGCATCACACCGTCCTGGGTGAACATCGGCATGGTGCTCTGGATGGCGCTGGCGTAGAGCGTCCCGTTGCCCTTCGAGTAGTCGTCCGGCATCTCGTCGGCGATCTCGCTGGCGCTGTGCCCGGCCATCCACTTGAGGGTCTTCACGAAGGCGTTGGCCAGCTTCTGGACCGTCTCCTTGTTGTCGTTCACCCAGTCCGTCTGCATGTAGAGGCTGGACGACGGGTACGCGCCGCCGAGCGCCTCGTCGGAACCCTGCGGGGTGCGCATGTCGAGGAGCACCTTGCCGCTGTTCTCCGCCAGGATCGTGGCGACGGTCGGGTCGGTCGTCATCCCGCCGTCGATGGAACCCTTCTCGAGCGCGGAGATGAAGCTCTCTCCCGCGCCGACCGCGACGGTCTTGAACTCGCTGACGGCCACACCGTTCTTGACGGCGAGGTACTTGGTCAGGAAGTCGGTCGAGGAGCCGATGCCGGTGACGCCCAGCCTCTTGCCCTTGAAGTCCTCCGGCGAACTGATCTCGGTCGCCGCCTTGTCGGAGACGATCTGGACCTCACCGGGCGCGTGCGAGAACTGCACCACCGACTGGACTTCCTCGCCCTTGACCTGCAGATCGAGGGTGTGGTCGTAGAAGCCGACGGCTCCTTGCACCTTTCCGGAGACGAGCGCGGTCTCGGCCTCCACACCGGCGTGCTCGCCCAGCAGCTCCACCTCGAGGCCCTCGTCATCGAAGTAGCCGAGCCGCTGGGTGAGCATCGCGGGCAGGTAGATGACCTTGTCCAGGCCACCCACCATGATCTTGACTTTCTCCCCCTTGCCGCCCGCCTCGTCGGCTGCCGCCGATCCGGCCACGTCATTGGCGCAGGCGGTGAGCGAGGCGAGGACAAGCAGGCCGGCGGCTGCCAGCGACCCGTGTCTGAGGGTCTTGGGCATGTTCGTTCACGTCCTTGTGAAGAAGGCGGTGCGGGAAAACAGGTGCCTTGGAGTGGCCGGTGACGGGCGAACCGGCCGCCCCGCCGAGAGACCGGTGCCGAAGGAAAACCGGTGTCCTGTAGAGGGCTGTCTGCGAAAGGGGCCTCCTGGGGAGGCGCTCAACAGAACGGAGTCCAAGGAGGGACATTTGGGCCTGTGCGTGCCCTGAGAAGGGAGTTGGGCTCTCGGTCTACAACGGCGTCCACGGGGAGATACGGCGCTCGGCGAATGTGGGCGGCTCCTCCTGGAGCGTCACCCGGCGGCCGCTCGTTCCCAGAGACCGCGCGTCGGCCGCCGGGGGCAGCAGGCGGGGGACGGCGACAACGGCCCTGCTTCCGCGGACGGCTCGCGCGCGGGAGACCGTACGGGCCGTCTTGGTGCCCTCGGTTTTCACGGTGGCGGGACCCGCCGTCAACACGCCGCCTTCGTCCACGCAGGCGATGGACTCCTTGAGGGCGCGGGCGCCGAAGAGGACCGAGTCGCGCGTACCCTCCGACAGGTCGAGCGGTTCGTCCGGCACCACGGCTTCGCACTCCATAAGTTCTTCGAGACCGCTGACGAGGGTCGATGTGGTCGACCTGCCCCGGCCTGTGGGGGCCATGACGGCCGTGAACCCGCAGCCTCCCACGGTCGGATCGAGTCCGATGACGGCCGTGTGCAGTTCCCCCGGCGGGGCTGTGAAGACCTTGCGCACGCCTCGCAGTGCGACGGCGGGGCCGATGTCTGCGCTCATGCCCCGCGACCGTAGTGGTGGCCCGCACCACGGCATCAGTCTTGTGTGCGCAAGGCGTTCTTCTGATTACAGAAGGGTGTTGTGCTCTTTCTGCTCACTCCACAACACTGGGGCCGACAGCACGGGCTCACCGCTCGCCCGGCTCGGGGAGAGAGGCCCGATGATTGACGTCCTGGTCGTGGACGACGACTTCCGTGTCGCCGAAATCAACGCCAAGTTCGTGGGGAAGGTCCCCGGCTTCCGAGTGGCCGCCCGTGCGCACAGCGCCGCCCAGGCCCTGGACGCGGCGGGCCGGGAGCCCGTCGACCTGATCCTGCTCGACCACTATCTGCCCGACCGGACCGGTCTCGAACTGGTCCAGCAGATGCGGGAACTGGGCATGGGTGCCGACGTCATCATGATCACCGCGGCCGGCGACGTGGAGACCGTACGGGCCGCGATGCGTCTGGGCGCCCTGCACTACCTGGTCAAGCCGTTCACGTTCGCAGCGCTGCGAACGCGGCTCGAGTCGTACGCCGCAATGCGCCGCACCGTCGACAGAGTCAGTGACCAGGGCATGGCAGGACAGGAACAGGTCGACCGTATGTTCGGCGCCCTGCGTACGACGCCCGCCCCCTCCTCACCGGGCCTGCCCACCGGTCACTCGGAGCCGACCACGGACCTGATCTGTGCCGTCCTCCACCAGGCCGACCACCCCCTCTCGGCCCACGAGGTCGCCGCCGAAACGGGCCTCAGCCGCTCCACCGCCCAGCGCTACCTCCGCCACCTGGAACAGGCGGGCCGCCTCCGGCTCTCACTCAAGTACGGGGACACAGGGCGTCCGGAACACCGCTATGCGTGGGTCGCGCCTTGAGCCGGTGAGCCCTGCCGGACCGCCGTACGGGCCTCACAGGGAGGGTGTCCACCGGGACCGCCTCCCATCTGCCGGTCAGACCGCTCCTGCCCCCGTGAGCGCCCGTACCTCGGTTTCGGCGTGCTTGGCCTCGTCCGGAGGCTCCGCCGAGGTGACCGTGCCGAGCCAGCCCGCCAGGAAGCCGAGCGGGATCGACACCAGGCCGGGGTTCTCCAGCGGGAAATACTGGAGGTCGACTCCCGGGAACAGCGACGCGGGGCTGCCCGTCACCACTGGAGACAGCACGACGAGCACCAGGGCGGGCACCAGGCCGCCGTATACGGACCACACGGCGCCGCGCGTCGTGAAGTTCCGCCAGAACAGGGAGTACAGCAGCACCGGCAGGTTCGCCGACGCGGCGACGGCGAAGGCAAGCCCCACGAGGAAAGCCACATTGAGGTCGCGCGCGAGCAGGCCCAGCGCGATGGCGACGACGCCGATACCGACCGCGGCGGTCCGCGCCACAGCCACCTCACTGCGCGGCTTCGCACGCCGTCGTCGCAACGACGCGTACAGGTCGTGGGCCACGGACGCCGAGGAGGCGAGCGTGATTCCGGCGACCACCGCGAGGATCGTGGCGAAGGCGATCGCGGCGACGATCGCGAACAGAACCGTTCCTCCGGTGGAACCGGCGCCGCCGCCCAGATCGAGCGCCAGCAGCGGAACCGCCGTGTTCCCGGCCGCGTTCGACCCGCGTACGGCATCGGGGCCGACGATCGCCGCCGCCCCGAACCCCAGCACGATCGTCATCAGGTAGAACCCGCCGATCAGACCGATCGCCCAGACGACCGAGCGCCGCGCGGCTCGCGCGGTCGGCACGGTGTAGAAGCGCGACAGGATGTGCGGCAGCCCGGCCGTGCCCAGCACGAGCGCGAGTCCCAGGCTGATGAAGTCCAGGCGCGCGGTCCAGTCCCCGCCGTACCTCAGCCCCGGCGCGAGGAACGACTTCCCGTGCCCACTCCGATCCGCCGCCGTACGCAGCAACTGGTCGAAGTCCCCGTGGAACCGCACCAGGACGAGCACGGTCAGCGCGATCGCCCCGCCCATCAGCAGGACCGCCTTGACGATCTGGATCCACGTGGTGGCCCGCATCCCTCCCATCGACACATAGATGACCATCAGCGCCCCGACGCCGATGACCGTCCAGGCCTGCGCCGCCTCGCTCGTACCACCCAGCAGCAGCGCGACCAGACTGCCCGCACCCACCATCTGCGCCACCAGGTACAGAACGGACACGGTCACCGAAGAGGTACCCGCCGCGATCCGCACCGGTCGCTCGCTCATACGCGCCGCGACGACGTCCGCGAGCGTGAACCGCCCGCAGTTGCGCACCAGTTCGGCGACGAGGAACAGCACGACGAGCCAGGCGACGAGAAAGCCCACCGAGTACAGCAGCCCGTCATAGCCGAAGAGCGCGATCAGCCCTGAGATGCCGAGGAAGGACGCGGCGGACATGTAGTCGCCCGCGATGGCAAAACCATTCTCCATGGGCGAGAAGAGCCGTCCGCCCGCGTAGAACTCCTCCGCCGAACCATGCCGGTGGCGGCTCACCCAGGTCGTGATCCCCAGGGTGACCGCGACGAACACGCTGAACAGCAGCAGCGCCAGCGTCTGATGGTTCCCGGTCACCGGTCACCACCCGCGACGCTTCGCGTCAGCTCCTGTGTGTCCCAGCGCAGATCGAGTGCGGCCCGGTCTCTGCGCAGCCGGGCGTGCCGTGCGTACGCCCAGGTGAACAGGAACGTCGTGAGGAACTGCCCCAGCCCGGCGACCATCGCCACATTCACCGCGCCGGCGACGGGCTGCGCCATGAATTCCGGAGCCGTCGTCGCCGTCACCACATAGCCGACGTACCAGGTGAAGAAGACGGCGACGGCCGGGACCACGAACCTCCGGTACCGGCTGCGCACCTCCTGGAAGGCCGCGCTGCGCTGCACCTCCAGATAGACGTCGGCCGCACGGGCGGTCCGGTCCTCCTGCTCCCCGCGCGCGGGCGGCACGGCGGGAGCGGGCGCACCCGTACTGTCCAACTCGCCCCAGCCTGAGGCGAGCGCGTCGTACCAGGGGTCGTCGAACCGGACCTTTCCGGAGTCGGGACCGTCGTACTTCTCCACCGAACTCTCCTTGTCCGCTGCCCGTTTCGGCCGCGTGCCCAAGGATGGACAGATCGGGAAGATCCCACACTCTTCTCTCCACGCTCTTCACCCCATCAGGTGACTCACCCCCCTGGTGGCCGCACAAGTCCCTTCCCGAAGGCGTAACGGACCGCCTGCGCACGGTCCTTGAGCCCCGTCTTGGCGAACAGGTTGTTGATGTGGGTCTTCACGGTGGCCGTCGAGACATGGAGCTTGCGGGCGATCTCCTGGTTGGTCAGACCGTCGGCGATTAGCACGAGCACCTCCGTCTCCCGCGCGGTGAGCCGCCCGTCCGGCGTCTCGGCGCCCTCCGCGGGACCGGCAGGCTCCGGCTCGGACAGCCGCTCCAGCAGACGCCGTTGAATGCTCGGCGAGAGCCCGGCGTCCCCCGACAGCACGCTCCGCACGGCCCGTACGATCTCGTCGCCGCCCGCGTCCTTGGTGAGATAGCCCCGGGCCCCGGCCCTGAGCGCGGGAAACAGCGAGGCGTCGTCCGCGTACGTGGTGAGCACGACGACCTGCGTCCTGGGGTGTTCTGCCCGGATGCGTCTGGTCGCCTCCACTCCGTCACAGCGGGGCATGCGCAGGTCCATCAGCACGACGTCCGGGTCGAGCTCGGCCACCAGCCGCACAGCCTCGTGCCCGTCGGCGGCGGCCCCGACGACCTCGATCCCCGACAGCAGCCCGAGCAGCATCACGATGCCCTCGCGCACCACGGTCTGATCGTCCGCCACAACGACACGGGCCGGTGCCCTGCCTTCCTCCTCCGTCATACGGGCACCTTCAGCGTCACCATGAACCCCTCCTCGTACGGCCCGGCCTCCAGCGAGCCGCCCAGCAGCTCGGCCCGCTCCCGCATTCCGAGCAGACCGTATCCGGCGCCCGAGTGTGTGAATTCACCCGGCGGCGCTCCCGAATCCCTTACGTTCAACATCACTTCGTGCTCGCCGTAGGCCAGGCGTATGCGGATCTTGGCCCCTGGCGCGTGCTTCCGGACGTTCGTCAGTGCTTCCTGGGTGACCCTGCGCACCGCCTGCGACGCCTCGGCCGGCAACAGCCGCCGTTCACCCGTGACGGTGACATCGGCGCCGGCGGTGTCGGCGACCAGTTCGCTCAGGAACTCCTCCAGCGGCGACATCTCGCCGCGCAGCGCGGAGAGTGCCTGCCGGGTCTCGGCGAGGCCTTCACGGGCCATTCCCCGTGCCGCCACGACCCGATCGAGGATCTGGTCCCGCTCCGCTCCCCTCTCGATCAACAGCCGTGCCGCCTCCAGGTGCACGAGTTGCGCCGAGAGGCTGTGCGCCAGCACGTCGTGGATCTCCCGTGCGATCCGGGCCCGCTCCGCGAGCGCCGCCGACTCCGCCTCGGCCGCCCGTGCTGCCCGCTCCTGGACGAGAAGCCGCTGGGCGCTGCCCCGGGCCTCCGCGTCCAGCCGCAGCACGTATCCGGCCAGAGCAAGCCCCGCGGTCGTGGCCAGGGTGGTCAGCCAGGCGTCGTTGTTCAGTGCCGCGTACGTGCCGAGAGCCACGGCGCTTGCGGGCAGTGCCGCCACGAGCGGCAGCCGTTCCATGGCGCTGACGGCGCAGGCGCACCACACGACGAGGGCGGGAACCCGCAGCCCCGCGCCCTCTGCCACCGTCGCGATGGCGAAGAGCAGCACGAGCAATCCCAAGGAGGGAAGCAGGCGATGCTCGAGCGTGACCCTCCAGAAGCCCCAGAACCCGAGTCCGCCAACCAGGACTCCCAGAACAGCACCTGCGACACCCCAGCCGTGCAGGTCGCTGTCCATGAAGGTCGTCGCCAGGAGGATGCCGATGGCGAAGGTGCGCCCGGCCCCGGCGAGAGCACGCCGGGCCCTGTGCACTCCCATTCGGGAGAGCGCCTCGCGGGAGGGCCAGAGCATCCAGACGTTCTCCGTCATACACGCTCCTTCCGCGAGGGCTGGGGCATGCCGTCACCGTACGCCGCGCTCTGCCCGCTCGCCGGGGGCAGTGTCTGCGCTCGCCGGACCATGATCCCGGAGCGCACCAGCAGGGTCACCGCGAGGGCGAGGAGCAGGGCGGAGCTGTCCTGGCGCAGGCCGAGGACGGCTCCGAGACCGAACAGGCCCGCCCGCAGAGCTATCCCAATGGTCCAGACGAGGCCACTGGCCTTGCTGCTCCTGCTCCACACCGCGCCGTCCGGTGTCCTCCACATCCGCGTGGTCCACGCCCAGCCGACGCCGGTGGCCAGGCCTATGAGGAGTTCGGTGCCGAGCAGGAGGGCCGACAGCGTCCGGTGGTCGGAGTCGAGCAGACCCGGTTCGCGCAGGGCCAGGAAGACCAGGACCGCGGGCACGACCCACCAGCTCCTGTCCGTCGCTACCCGACGGGTGCGGAACTGGCGGGCGATCACCAGGACGACAACGGCGAGGATCACCAAGGCATCGACAAGTCCAGACATCGCGGCCTCCGTGTGCGGGGAAGGGCGGGTGCCGACAGCGGGGGCTGTCGACGCCTTCGACGCTACGGAAACGGGCAGGTCGGCAGATCGGAGCCAGGGTGGATCATGGGTGGATCCTGCAGGCACCCCGTCTCCACCCGCGGGTGGAGACGCCCTCACGGAGGTCTCCCGCCCGTCTCACCGCCCGACGCCCGACGGGACCTCTCTCGGTCCCGACGGGCTCACTCGACCGTCTAGGCGTCGATGCGCGAGCGGTCCAGCGTCGCCGCGGAGCTGGAGATGAACTCCTTGCGCGGGGCGACGTCGTTACCCATCAGCAGGTCGAACACCTGCTCAGAGGCCTCCAGGTCGGAGATGTTGATCCGGCGCAGCGTACGGAAGCGCGGGTCCATGGTCGTCTCGGCCAGCTGGTCGGCGTCCATCTCGCCGAGGCCCTTGTAGCGCTGGATCGAGTCCTTGTACCGCACGTTCTTGCGCTGGAGCTCCAGCACGGTCTCTCGCAGCTCCCGGTCCGAGTACGTGTAGATGTACTTGTCCTGGCCCTTCTTGGGCTGGCTGAGCTCGATGCGGTGCAGCGGCGGCACCGCCGCGAAGACCCGTCCCGCCTCCACCATCGGCCGCATGTAGCGCTGGAAGAGCGTCAGCAGCAGGATGCGGATGTGCGCGCCGTCGACATCGGCGTCGACGAGAAGAATGATCTTCCCGTAGCGCGCGGCGTCGATGTCGAAGGTCCGGCCCGACCCGGCTCCTATGACCTGGATGATCGCGCCGCATTCGGCGTTCTTCAGCATGTCCGTGACGGACGCCTTCTGGACGTTGAGGATCTTTCCGCGGATCGGCAGCAGCGCCTGGAACTCGGAGTTCCGGGCGAGCTTGGCGGTGCCGAGCGCGGAGTCTCCCTCGACGATGAACAGCTCGCTGCGGTCCACGTCGTCGCTGCGGCAGTCGGCGAGCTTGGCCGGCAGCGAGGAGGACTCCAGGGCCGTCTTCCTGCGCTGCGCGTCCTTGTGCTGACGGGCCGCGATGCGCGTACGGGCGGCGGAGACGGCTTTCTCCATGACGACCCGGGCCTGCGCGGCGGCATCCCGCTTCGTGGAGGTCAGGAAGTCCTTGAGCTCCTTGGAGACCACGTTCGTCACGATCCGGCGGGCCGCCGACGTGCCGAGGACCTCCTTCGTCTGGCCCTCGAACTGCGGTTCCGCGAGGCGGACCGTGACGACGGCCGTGAGGCCTTCCAGGGCGTCGTCCTTGACGATGTCGTCCTCGGCGACGCGCAGCAGCTTCTTGGTGCGCAGCACCTCGTTCATCGTCTTCGCGACGGCCTGCTCGAAGCCCGCGACGTGGGTGCCGCCCTTGGGCGTGGCGATGATGTTCACGAACGACTTCAGGGTCGTGTCGTAGCCCGTGCCCCAGCGCATCGCCACGTCGACACCCAGTTCACGGGTGACCTCGGTGGGCGTCATCTGCCCGTGGTCGTCCAGGACCGGGACCGTCTCCTTGAAGGTGCCCTGCCCGGAGAAGCGGAGGACGTCGCAGACGGGCTTGTCGCTGGCCAGGTACTCGCAGAACTCGCTGATGCCCCCATCGAAGCGGAAGGACTCCTCACCCTTGCTGCCGCCCTCGCCGAGCCCGAACTCGTCGCGGACGACGATGGTCAGGCCGGGCACCAGGAAAGCGGTCTGCCGGGCGCGCTGGTGCAGGTGCTCCAGGGAGAGCTTCGCGTCCTTGAGGAAGATCTGCCGGTCGGCCCAGTAGCGCACGCGCGTGCCGGTGCGGGTCTTGGGGATCCTCTTGAGCTTGCGCAGCCCGGCCGACGCGTTGAAGGCGGCGTCGGCCCCGTCCCCCTTGAACGCTCCAGGGGTGCCGCGGCGGAAGCTCACCTCGTGGGTGTGGCCTCCGCGGTCCACCTGGACGTCCAGGCGGGCCGAGAGCGCGTTCACCACGGAGGCGCCCACGCCGTGCAGGCCGCCGGAGGCCGCGTACGAGCCGCCGCCGAACTTGCCTCCGGCGTGCAGCTTGGTCATCACGACCTCGACGCCGGACATGCCGGTCTTGGGCTCGACGTCGACCGGGATGCCCCGGCCGTTGTCGCGCACCTCGACCGAGCCGTCGTCGTGAAGGGTCACGTCGATGTGGTCGCAGTAGCCTCCGAGGGCCTCGTCCACGGAGTTGTCGATGATCTCCCACAGGCAGTGCATCAGACCGCGGCTGTCGGTCGACCCGATGTACATGCCCGGGCGCTTCCGCACGGCCTCGAGTCCCTCGAGGACGAGCAGGTGCCGCGCGGTGTAGTTGGAACCGTCCCGGTCTGCTCCGGTCAGCAGCGCTGTGGACGGCACGGACGTCTCGGCGGTCACGCGGTTCGCTCCTCGCTGAATTTCAGGTGTGGCCCTTTTGGGTAAGGGCCCGGCTTCGGTCGCCGCTCCGAGGGTACCGAGGCCTGGTAGAGCCGTTGTAACGCCACCCTCGTCCGAAACTCAGACTAGACCAGCATCGCATACTTGTTCGATCCCTCGTTGGAGTGAAGTACATATCACGTTCCCTTCCAGGCATGAACCATTTAGGCTCCGGGCACGTCCTCAAGAACAACCGGCAAGCCAGCCGGGAGGACTGAACCTGACAGAGCGCGAACCCGTAAGACACGAAGACACGCAATACGGCTCATTCGCCGCCAACCGGCAGCAGACAGCCGACTCGGAAAGATTTTTTTCGAGGAAGAGCCACGAGCGGGAACGTTTTCGGCCTGGTTGGATGTTGACCCTGGTACGACAGCTCGTCGAGCTAGAGAAGAGGCGACGTGACTACTGTTCTGACCCCCGCGAGCCCGCTGACGGCCGCTGACCGCTGCGACCGTTGCGGCGCCCAGGCATATCTGCGCGTCGTCCTCCTCAGCGGTGGTGAGCTGCTCTTCTGTGCCCACCATGGGCGCAAGTTCGAGCCGGAACTCAAGAAGATCGCCGCTGAGATACAGGACGAGACGGAGCGGTTGACTGCCGCCCCGGCAAGCGCCAACGACGAAGAGCACTGACACTTCGCGCAGACGACGAGCCATCTCCGGCACAGGCCGGTGACCGGGCGGTCGCCCCTACCCAGGGGTGGCCGCCCGCGCTCGTGCTCCCTGAGGCCGTGGACGGCTCACGCCTCCCAGGGCCGCAGAAGGGCCTTCAGCGGCCCTCTCCGAGGGTCCTGACGACCTCCGAGACCCGTGTGTAGACACCGGGGCTGCCGGCCCGCCCGCAGCCGCTCCCCCACGACACGAGGCCGATCAGCCGCCCCTGGGCGACCAGCGGCCCGCCGCTGTCCCCCTGACAGGCGTCCCTGCCGCCCTCCCTTTCCCCCGCACACAGCATGGAAGCGGCCACGTACGTTCCGTCCGCGCTCCCCGGATACGCCTTCTCGCAGAGCGCGTCGGGCAGCACCTGCACGCGCGCGGCCCGCAGAGCGGTCGCGTAGTCGCCGCTCCCCGTGGTGTCGCCCCAGCCGTAGACCACGGCCCCGGGGCCGGGCTTGTACGCGGCGTCACCGGCGCCCGCCATGGGGATGACCGCGCTCTCGGCGAGGGGCTCCGCGAGAGTGAGTACGGCGAAGTCTCCGGCGTTCGTGTAGCTGTCGTAGCGCGGGTTGATCCAGGTGTCGCGTACAGCGATCTCCCTGCCCTCGGCCGACAGCAGATCCCCGCGGCCCGCGATCACCTTCAGATCGCGAACCTGCCGTGAAGGTGCGCCCAGCACCTCCTTGCTCAGACAGTGGGCCGCGGTCAGCACTGTCGAGCGGCCTATCACCACACCCCCGCAGAACTGTCCGGCACGCGTACCCCCGAACCGGTCACGGCTGGACACGGCGACCGTCCAGGGGCTCTCGGAGATCTCGACCGGGTAGCCGCCGATGATGACATCGGCCGTCGCGGGGGCCGGACAGGCCAACGGTATGACGGCCGCCGTGGCCGCGACGGCCAGCGCTCGGGCAAAGGGACGAGGCATGCGCGCTCCTCACTCTGGGGTTGTCATGAGACACCCAGCGTGATCCAGATGGCGGCACTCCGCACTCCGCACAGACCGAGGGCCCGGCTCCCTGAGCGGGAAACCGGGCCCTCGACGACGTACGGCCGAGACCTAGTCGAGGTAGTCGCGCAGCACCTGCGAGCGCGACGGGTGACGCAGCTTCGACATCGTCTTGGACTCGATCTGGCGGATGCGCTCGCGCGTCACGCCGTACACCTTGCCGATCTCGTCGAGGGTCTTCGGCTGACCGTCGGTGAGACCGAAGCGCATCGAGACGACGCCCGCCTCACGCTCGGACAGGGTGTCCAGGACCGAGTGCAGCTGCTCCTGGAGGAGAGTGAAGCTGACCGCGTCGGCCGGGACGACAGCCTCGGAGTCCTCGATGAGGTCACCGAACTCGCTGTCACCGTCCTCACCCAGGGGGGTGTGGAGGGAGATCGGCTCGCGGCCGTACTTCTGGACCTCGATGACCTTCTCCGGGGTCATGTCGAGTTCCTTGGCCAGCTCCTCCGGGGTGGGCTCGCGGCCCAGGTCCTGGAGCATCTGGCGCTGCACACGCGCGAGCTTGTTGATGACCTCGACCATGTGCACCGGGATACGGATGGTGCGGGCCTGGTCGGCCATGGCGCGGGTGATCGCCTGACGGATCCACCACGTGGCATACGTCGAGAACTTGTAGCCCTTGGTGTAGTCAAACTTTTCCACCGCGCGGATCAGACCGAGGTTGCCCTCCTGGATGAGGTCCAGGAAGAGCATGCCGCGGCCGGTGTAACGCTTGGCCAGGGAGACCACCAGACGGAGGTTGGCCTCCAGGAGGTGGTTCTTGGCGCGGCGGCCGTCCTCGGCGATGATCTCCAGCTCGCGCTTGAGCTTCGGGGCGAGCTTGTCAGCGTTGGCCAGCTTGTCCTCGGCGAACAGACCGGCCTCGATGCGCTTGGCGAGCTCGACCTCCTGCTCGGCATTGAGCAGCGGAACCTTGCCGATCTGCTTGAGGTAGTCCTTGACGGGGTCGGCCGTGGCACCGGCCGCGGCGACCTGCTGCGCGGGCGCGTCGTCCTCGTCCTCGTCGGACAGGACGAAGCCCTGGGCGCCGTCCTCGGCGGGCTCGTCGCCGGACTTGGCCGCGCCCGGGGTCTCCTCGGCCGCCTCGTCGTCGACGACCTCGGCGTCGTCCTTCTTGGCGGTGGTCTTCTTCGCCGTCGCCTTCTTCGCGACGGTCTTCTTCGCTACGGCCTTCTTGGCCGTCGCCTTCTTGGCAGCGACCTTCTTCTCGGCTGCGTCCTCGGCGGGAGCGTCTGCGGCAGGCATCGCCGGGGCGGCGGTGGCGGTGGCCTTCTTGGCCGTCGCCGTCTTCGCCGCGACGGTCTTGGTGGCGGTGCGCTTGGCCGGACTCTTCGCTGCGACGCTCTTTCGGGTGCGCTTGGGCTCCGCGGCACTGACCATCAGCGTCACACCCTCTTCCTCGAGGATCTGGTTGAGGCTGCGCAGTACGTTCTTCCACTGAGTGGCCGGAATCTGGTCAGCTTCGAAGGCCCGACGCACGTCATCGCCGGCGATCTGCCCCTCAGCCTTTCCCCGCTCGATGAGCGCCATGACAGAGACGGACTCGGCGATCTCCGGCGGGAGCGTACGGGATGTGCTGGCCGACACGAACAACCTCTCGGAACGTTGGAAAACGGCTTCCGGCCCCGTCCGGTACGGACAGGAGCCGACGACCGCCGACTTGGGGATGGGCCGACGGCGCGGGCGAGGGCCGGGAAGAGTCACAGCGCCTTGAACGGCGTCTGTATTCCCTACTCGGCTGTCACCTCTTAGGTCATCGCGCTGCCCCGTGGAGCGTTACGCCCAATCTGCGTGGCCCGAGTCACACCCCGTAAGCGCTCAAAAGCTCCCAGATGCGGTCATAGGTGATCAGCCGGTGACCTCAGTACCCCATCACACCGCCGGACCCCGCCGGATTCCAGAAGCATCCAGGGGGTCCGGCGGCAGATGGTTCGCCGGCCAAGCGATGCCGCACGGGGCACCCGCCACCGACCGCGCCGCCCTCGGTGCGCGGTCAGTGCTCGCGCGGCGCGGGCACGACGCGCTCCACCTCGGGGTGGACGGTGAGCAGTTGGCGCATGGCCGTCTCGGCGCCCGATCCGTCGCCGGCGGCGAGGGCGTCGACGATGCGGGCGTGGTGTCCGAGGGACGCCTCGGTCGGCCGGTCGCAGCCCGTGACCGGGTTGCCGGACACCTGGAGCGCGGCGGACACGATCCCGGAGAGATGCTCCAGCATGCGGTTGCCGGAGACCTGGATGAGCAGGGAGTGGAACTCCGCGTCGGCGCGCGAGAAGGTGAGCGCGTCACCCTGCGCCATGGAATGGCCCATGATCTCGACCATGTCGGCGAGCCGCTGCTGCACCTCCTCCCGGCCGTGTCCGGCGGCGAGGCGGGCGGCGAGCGGTTCGATCGTCCAGCGCAGCTCGCTCAGCTCGCGGCGCTGGTCGTCGCGCTGCGGCCCGAAGGCCCGCCACTCGATGATGTCCGGGTCAAGGAGGTTCCAGTCACTGACCGGGCGTACGCGCGTGCCGACATTGGGGCGGGCGCTGACCAGGCCCTTCGCCTCGAGAACACGGAGCGACTCACGGACGACGGTACGGGAGACCTCGAATCGCTGGCCGATCTCCTCGGGCACCAGCGGGCGGTCCGCGCCCAGGTCGCCCGAGACGATCATCTGCCCCAGCTGCTGGACCAGTTGGCCATGCAGGCCGCGGCCGCGGCTGCCGGCGGCACGTCGGCCCATGCGGCCCAGCTCTGGGTCCGTGCTGTCCCACACGGAGGCGCTGACGCGGTCTGCACCGGGGACCTCCCCGTAGGGGTAGCGGTCGAGTTCGCCCGGGCCGGCGAGGCCGGAGTCTGCGGAACGGGCGGCGGTCATCATGGTGTGCGCAAGGGTACTCACGGATCCTTTGTCGGCTCCGTCTCCAACTCCCTTGAGGTCTTTGGTGAAAAGCACACGAAAGGGTGATCGCTCACCCCGTCGCAATTGACGCCTTATCGGAAAGAAATGGGCGTTCTGCGCGGAGTTGCGCACACGAAGGGAACGCATGTGCACGGGCCGTCGTCATCGGACCCTGCTCCGTAGAGTGGTGAGTAGGTATGCGCAGAGCAGGGCGCTGATCGACAACATCAGTGCGCCGCCGACGGGTTGGGCGATCACTCGCGCCACAGCAGCCACATAGCGCTCGCCTCCGAACGGCCACTGCACCAGCACGAGCTCGCGCAGCCGGGTCGAGAAGCCGGCGGCGGTCCGTACGGACGGTCCCTCCAAGACCTTCTGTACGAGCGGCACGACGAGGACCGGTACGGCCAGTACCGCCGCGAGTCCGGCGGTCGTCGACCGGAAGATCCCAGCTGCCAGGACGCCCGCCCAGGCGCAGCCCACCACGAGACCGATCCAACTCACGCTCAGCGAAAGCCAGTCCTCGGGAACTCCGGTGAGCTCCCGTCCGTAGACGAGGTAGAGCAGTTCGGCGTCCACGCCCACCGCGAGGAGGGCCAGCAGCAGCGCGGTGGCGGCGGCGACGAGGAGTTTGGCGGCGAGCAGTCCCAGGCGGCGGGGGACGTTCCCGCGATCGGCGGCCAGGGCGGGATGACGGAACTCGTCGCCGAAGGCGATGGCACCGAGCAGCCCCGCGCCGAGCGCTGCGGGCGGAAGAGGAAACTCCCTCGGCCACGCGGCGAGGAGACGCGCCTGCGGGGTGTGGCCCGCTCTGGCCAGGAGCACGGAGATCAGGGCGGAGGCGACGAGCACGGCGACCGCGGTGAGGTAGCCGGTGGCGACCCCTGCCGCCCGGCGCAGCTCGTAGCGCAGCGGCCGCAAGGGGCTGGTTCCCGGCCTGGCGGTGATGGGGGGCGGCAGGGGCGACAGTTCGTTCGCACCCTCCGCGTCCGCGGTACGCGCGGGCCGCTCCGCCTCCGGGGAGTCACTCGCCGGGTGCCGCGCGGGGACGGGCCCCATGTCGCCGACTTCGTCCGCGAGTTGGTGTACGAGGATGCTGTGGCGGTAAGCGGTTTCGCCGATGTCGGCGCACGTGCTGCCGTACACGGAGAGGCGGTTGCCGTCCTCCCGTACGACCTCCACGGAGCGTCGGGCGGTGCGGGCCTCCTTGGTGAGCAGGGCGCCGAGCCGGGCGGCGTGCGGGCTGCGGACGGCTACACGGGGCCTGAGGCGGGTGCGGGCGAAGTCGATGACGTCCTGATCGGCGACGAGCCTGCCCTCCTCCAGCGTGACGACACGGTCGGCGGTCCGTGCGGCCTCCTTCGGGTCGCCCGTGGCGAACAGCACAGTGCCGCCCCCGGCGGCGTGGGCTCGCAGAATCCCGTGCAGCCAGCGGCCCTCGCGGGCGGAGAGCCCGTCGGCGGCGTCGTCGAGCACGAGCGTGTGCGGGTCGGACAGCAGCGCGCAGGCCAGACCCAGGCGACGGTCCATGCCGCGCGAGAGCGTGCTCAGACGCTGGTCGCGCAGGCTGACCAGGCCCACCACTTCGAGGACGTCGTCGGCGCGCCGGGCCGGCACGCCTGTCGCGGCGCACAGCATGCGGAGTTGGCCGCGGACCGTGCGCGCCGGGTGGCCGGGGACCTCTCCGAGGAGCACGCCGACCTCGCGCGACGGATGGGCGATGCGATGCAGCGGGCGGCCTCTGAAGTAGGTGATTCCGCGGCCCTGTTGCAGTTCGAGCATGAGCCTGAGCGCCGTCGTCTTGCCCGCGCCCGGGGCTCCGAGGAGCGCTGTGACGCGGCCCGCGGGCACCTCGAAGGAGACGTCGTCGACGGCAGGGGGAAGCTCCTTGCGGGCGTTGCTGGTCAGTCCGATGGCCTGGATCACCCGAAGCAAGATAGCGCGATATATACGGTTTTCCGGGCATCCTGGGCGCGCTGAACGGCATGCCCCGTGCCTGTCCGACCACTTGGCCTGACGGCGAATCCCGGGGTGGCTGCCTCAAGTCTCGGCACAGATCCCCGCACAGGTCTCGGGGCGGGCCTCGTCTCGGCCCGGATGCCGAGGCCGCACCCCGTCGGCCCGGATGCCGAGGCCGCACCCCGTCCGGCACGGTTCCGTCTGGCACCGCTCCAGGAGGGCGTCAGACCTCGGGACGGAGCATCGGCGGGTTGAGCAGCGTGGCGCCGCCCGCGCGGAACAGCTGTGCAGGGCGGCCGCCCTGGCGGGTCGTCGTACCGCCCGTGGGGACGAGGAATCCCGGCGTGCCGGTCACCTTGCGGTGGAAGTTGCGGGGGTCGAGCGCCACGCCCCACACCGCCTCGTACACCCGGCGCAGTTCACCGACCGTGAACTCCGTCGGGCAGAAGGCAGTCGCCAGCGACGAGTACTCAATCTTCGAGCGGGCACGCTCCACGCCATCCGACACGATCTGCGCGTGGTCGAAGGCCAGCGGTGCGGCCTGTTCGCCGTCGCGGCCGTAGCCACCCCGCTGAAGCAGTTCCTCGACGGGGGCCCAGCGGGCGCTGTTGGCGTCTCCGCCCGCCCTGGGCGCGGGCAGATCGGGGGCGAGCGCGAGATGGGCGACGCTGACGACCCTCATCCGCGGGTCGCGCTTCGGGTCGCCGTAGGTCGCGAGCTGCTCCAGGTGCGCGCCGTTGGCCTGGGCGGGGGCGGCCGGGTCATGGGCGCACAGCCCGGTCTCCTCGCCCAGTTCCCGCGCCGCCGCCTGCGCCAGGTCCTCGTCCGGCCGTACGAAGCCGCCGGGCAGCGCCCACCGCCCCTGAAAGGGCGGCTCGCCCCTCCGTACCGCCAGCGCGCACAGGGCATGGCGACGCACGGTCAGCACGACCAGGTCAACGGTGACGGCAAACGGCGGGAAGGCTGACGGGTCGTAGGGCATGCCGAGATCATAGTCGTCTGCCTGACGATAAACACTCCCTTCGTCGGTCGCTTCAGTGGCTCATCCACTGCTCTCCGGTACGGGCGCCGGGGACACCGCCGCCCAATCCCGCGTCGGCTTCCGCCCGCTCACACTCCGAGCTGGAGCCCGTCGGCAGCCTCCTCGACCATGGCCAGGCCGAGCCTGCTGACCCGTACGGAGAAGGGGGCGCCCGCGACACGCAGGCCGGTCAGCCCGATCTCGCCCAGGGGCGCGCCACGGATCGGCCGCAGCGTCACGGTTCCGGCAGGGGCGTCCGGACGGATTCCGGCGAGGGTGGTGAGCAGAAGGATCCCGGCGGCCGCGGCCGTGGCCGCAGGCCGACAGGCTGCCGGATGTGGGAGCGGGGCGCCGCCTTGCGTGCGCTGCTCCCCCGCGTACATCTCCGGCAACCGGTGCCCGAAGGCCTCTGCCGCCGACAGGACGCCCCGCAGCAGTGAGCTCGCCTCCTTTTCGTAGCCCGCGGCGGCCAGTCCCGCGACGGCGACAGCCGTCTCGTGGACCCGCACGGCCCCGCCTCGATGCCCGAACGGGTTGTACGCCGCCTCCTTCGCGCCGAGGCTGCGCAGTCCCCAGCCCGAGTCCATGGCGGGCCCGCCGAGCAGCCGCGCCAGCTGTTCCGTCTGCACCTTGTCGAGCAGCCCCTGGGCCGGGGCGCCCACGCCGAGCAGCCCGGTGTCCAGGAGGTGCACGCCGGCCGCGCCGAGGTGCGGCACGATCCGCCCGTCCGGCAGGCGGGCCGCGGCCGGCCTGCCGCCTCCCCTGTCCTCGATCCAGAAGTCCTCCTGGAACGCGGCCCGCATCCCGCGAGCCCACCCGCGCAGCTCGGGGCCGCCTCCCCTGCCGTACGCGTCGAGGAGATCGGCGCCCAGCAGCGCGGCCCGGTGGGCGTGCGCCTGGGTCTCGCAGCGCCACGGTCCACCGGGGTGCGGGGCGGACAGATACGTACCGTTGCCGACCGCCGTCCGCAGCCACTGCAGGCAGCGCTCGGCCACAGGGAGCAGTTCCTCGGTCTCCTGTTCGGGGAGCCCCCAGCGCCTGGCCTCCGCGAGAACGACGGGGAACAGCAGGGTCGCCTCTTCGCCCGTGCAGCTCGGTGGCAGATGCGTACCGGCGTGCCGACGTGGCCCGGGGAGCAGTCCGGATCGCGGCCCCGCGCCCACCAGTTGGGTGCGTGCGAGGGTGCGCAGGGTGCCCTCGGCGAGCCGGGTGCCCAACGGCAGGGTCATACGCGCCGCCGCCAGCGCGTCGGCCGGTGCCATGCCGCAGCGCCAGGGCGCGCCGGCCGCGAGGTGGCTGTCGGACGGATGCACCGGGTCACGCAGCAGCAGGGCCTGGAGGTCCTCGATGCTCGTGCGCAGGAGTGCCTCGACCCTCGGGTCGTCGCTCACGGCCCGTGCCTGGGCAAACAGGCTCGTGGCCGCGCGCGCGACGGCCCGGATGGGACCCGCACCGGTCGGCCGTACCCTCAGCTCCACGCTTCGGGTGTCCCCGGGCGGCAGTTCGAGTTCCCATCGGAGAAGCCCCGCGGAGGCCAGCGCGTCCGAGGGCGGCGGATTGGCCGTGACGACGGAGTGCCCGGTGGCACAGGACCACCGCATGCCCGAGTCGTGAACGCTGGCAGGCAGGTCGGGACCGGCCCGCCCGGAGGCGACCGCGCCCAGTTCCGCCAGGTCCGTGCCGAGCGACACCTCGACGGGCAGGCGCAGATGGCGGTGGGCCGCGCTGCGCAGGGTGATCCGCTCCGTGCCGTCCGCGTATCGCGTCCGTTCGACAATGACATCCGGGTCGGGGCCGCCGTCGGCGGACAGGCTCAGCGTCGCCACGAAACGGGCCTGGTCGGCCGCGATCATCCGGGCCTGGATCGCGAGGGGCTCCCGCCCCGCGACGCGCAGTCGGCATCGGGAGAGCATGCGTCGGCCACCGCGGTAGAAGCCCTCCAGCCCCTGTCCGGTCAGCTGGCCGTGCTCCGTGGAGATCGCGAGCCCGGGCAACGCGACGCAGATCAGCGTGTTGTGCGCGGGAGGCAGATTCGCCGTCGCGTGCGGCAGGGACAGGGGTGCCCTCGGAGTTGTGGCACCTCCGGGGGTTATGGGGAGCTGTGCGGGCCTGCGGAGCAGAGGGTGATTGTCGTGCTGAGTGGAGGACTGGGTGGGCAGGGGCATGGGGCGGCTTCTTCTGTGCTCCGTGCGCTGAGTGCGCACTCAGCTGCGTGTGGGGGGCTCCGGAAGGGCGGGTTCGATGCGATGGCACGGCCCGGCCGCGGGCTGCGCCACTCAGGTGAACGGAACGGGCCTGTCCCGGGTCACGCCCCGGTTCACGGAAGCCGACCGATTGGCGGTGAGCGGGGGGCTCCGGAGTGCGGTCGCGGGTGCTTCCCGGAGCGGGGGGACGTGCGGGGGCTGACTTGACGGCGCACTTGGGCACGTTCGGTCGAGAACCGGGGAGACGCCGGTGTGGGCGTGGCATACACGGAGGACGCCGGCCTGGGGGTGGCACACATGCAGATCGGCTGTCGCATGCGGGCGGTCGTCCCAGTCCGGAGTTCCGGCCGGGAAGGGCCCATGCGGAGGCCGACGAGGGCGAGTGGCGCAACAACCGCTTCGTCGCTGGTCACCGCATCCGGCGGTCCGGAACCGGGCAAGGTCATCCGCCTCGCGGAGCGCTACGCCGCTCGCCTCCGGCAGGCCGCTCGGACCGCAGGTGTCGTCCGGCCGACGGCTCGGGTCGGCCGCGCCTTCCAACCGACGGCTCGGGTTGGACACGCCTTCCAACCGGCGGCTCCCGTCGGATGCACCTCCCGACGGTCGGCTCGGGCCAGCCGCGCCTCCCTGCAATCTGCCCAGGCCGGGTATGCCTCCCAACGCCCGGCCCCGGCCTGATGCTTCTTCCGGCTGGCGCCCCGGGCCTGATGCTTCTTCGGCCAGCCGACCTCGGGGCAGAGGCAGACTCCGTCCAGCCCGCCCCGGAGTCTCCTCAGAAGTCCCGCCCTTCCCGGGCACAACCACTCCCGGGACCCGAGCACTCACCCCACGCCACATCGCCCCAAGTCCGGCAGACGCCCGCACCAACCCGAGCCCCGCCAACCCCCAAGCCACCACCCGAAGCAGCCATGCCGACCATCCGAGCCGAGTCGCCCAACTCGCGCGGCACCGCTCCCCCGCCCTCATGTGTCGCCTTGCTTCGTCCCATGTCGGCCGGCGCCTCGGCGGGACCGGGTGCCGCCGCCAGTACCGTCACCGGCCCGGGTGGCTGCTTCCGGCGTCGGGGAGCCGTCGGCGGTGGACCGGGGACGGCGTGTGCCCACGGTTCCGGAGGACCGGGAACCCGGTCGGCTCCCCGCACTCCCCGCGCTCCCCGTGGACCGCGGCTTGCGTCGGCGACGGGAAGCCACCCGTGTCGACGATGTAGAGGCGGGCCCGGGCGATCCGTCGGCGTCGACCGAGAACGCCGCAGACGCCGAGGGCACCGAGGGCACCGAGGGCACCGAGGGCACCGAGGACCCGATCGCCTCCGCGTCAGCACGACCCACCCGCTCCTTGCGGAGACAGCGGCGAATCGACTCCGGATCCAGGCCCTCGTTGCACGCCTGGTGGAGAAGGCGAGCGAACAGGTATCCCGGATCCGCGCCGAGCGCCATCGCCAGGGCTTCGCGGGCCTCCAGCTCGTCACCCGAGGACCACGCGACCCACCCCGCGAGTGTGAGCGGCGCCGCGGCATGCTCGCCGTACGGCCCGACACAGCGGCGGGCCAGAGCCCGCCAGAGGCGGAGGGCCGGGCCGGCCTCGTCGCCCTCCATCCACTCCGCCGCCCGGTCGCGCGTCGTTCGGTCCTGGAGGCCGAGGATCAAGGTGGCTGCCTCGTCGTGACGCAGGAGTTCGTCGTCCCGGAGATCCGCCGACAGGGCACCGGACATACCTGCCGCACCGGACACAGCAAGTACACCGGAACCACCCGTCACACCGGCCGCAGACGTGGAATCGGCGAACCGGCGCATGACCCGATGAGCCAGGTCCAAGGTCTCCGTCGCTACGACTGTGCGGCTCTCGTCGTCCAGGATTCGCGGAATCAGCGCCATGCTCACCGCGTTGAGCGCGGACTCCTGCTCCAGTGCGGCTGCGGTCTCCCACGGAATGAGCCTCGCCCTGAACTCCCGCAGGGATCCCCGAATCTGGAGACCCGCGTAGGTGGCCGCGGCGGCCAGCACGGACGTGCCGGGCAACCCCATGGGTGTCCCGTCGGACGGGCAGCACTGCGCGCTGGGGCAGCAGTAGGACCAGAAGCGGCCGTCCGAGATGCACAGGGCCTCGATCACGGGAACGTCCAGGGCACCGCAGGCCGTGCGCAGCAACTGCGCGAGTGGCCGCAGTCGTTCCATGACGTCCCGGGCCGACTCTCCGTCCTTGGGGTCCTGACAGAGGAAGGCGACGATGCTCTCGGGCAGCGCGCCCCTGCGTTCGCTGCCCTTCACGAGTCCTTCAGTCAGCTGCCGGGCGACGGACGCCCAGTCGTCCGCGTTGCCCGGGATGCCGAGCCGGGCCCGTCCGCCGAACCTGCCACGCCCGTCCCTGTCGTGCAGGGCGGCGAGCACGATGCTGTCCTCGGGCCGGTATCCGAGCAGGTACGGCAGCGCGTCTGCCAGCTCGGCGGGAGTACGGAGCGTGACCTGATGCTCGGCGAACGGGACGCCGGACGCGCCGTGTGCGGGGCCAACCCGGCTTTCACGTCCACGGCCCCCACCCCGTGCGCCCAGGCCCGGTCCCGAGCCGTGTCCTCCGCTCCCCGAGCCATGCCCCCCGCTCTCTGAGCCGCGCCCACCGCGACCTGGACCATCTCCACCGTGCTCCGAGCCCTGTCCGCCACGCCCTGAACCGTGCCCGCCAAGCCCTGACCCACGTCCGCGACAGGCTTCGCCCTGCCTGCCACGCGCTTCGCGATCGCCCCCACCGACTTGGCCATGCTCACCACCCACGCCACCGCTCCTTCCAAGCCCTCCAAATCCTCCGAGCGCGTCGGACCCTCCAAACCCGTCGGCCCTTTCAAGCCCGCCGAGCCCGTCGCGCTCGCCGCACCCACCCATGTCACCGTCACCGTCACCGGGATTCCCGGCCGCTTCGCTGTGATTCGTCATGCCGTGACCATCCCGCGGATCCCGACGTTCCGCTTTGACCTGTGGATAACCACGACCATGATCACGTCAGAACTTGTCCACAGGCTGACCGCCTCATTCGCGTGATGTCCGACCCATCGGGTTGCATGGGGCCATGAGCAACGCAGAGCTGCGCACCGCGGCCGACACTGTCCTCGCCCGCCTCGTCGGCGCCCCGGCGGGTGACGCCCGGCTGCGCGAGGACCAGTGGCGCGCCATCGAGGCACTGGTCGCCGACAAGCGCAGAGCCCTGGTCGTGCAGCGCACCGGCTGGGGCAAGTCCGCCGTGTACTTCGTGGCGACGGCGCTGCTGCGGGAGCAGGGCGCGGGCCCCACCGTCATCGTCTCCCCACTCCTCGCCCTGATGCGCAACCAGGTCGAGGCAGCCGCGCGCGCCGGCATCCGGGCGCGGACCATCAACTCGTCCAACACGGAGGAATGGGACACGATCCAGGACGAGGTGGCAGCGGGCGAGGTGGACGTCCTCCTGGTGAGCCCCGAGCGGCTCAACAATCCTGACTTCCGCGACCAGGTGCTGCCCAAGCTCGCCGCAGCGACCGGCCTCCTCGTGGTCGACGAAGCACACTGCATCTCCGACTGGGGCCACGACTTCCGGCCGGACTACCGGCGGTTGCGCACAATGCTCGCGGATCTCCCGCCGGGCGTCCCGGTCCTCGCCACCACCGCCACGGCCAACGCGCGCGTGACGGCCGATGTCGCCGAGCAGCTGGGCACAGGCGGCAGCACGGACGCTCTCGTCCTGCGCGGCCCGCTGGACCGGGAGAGCCTGAGCCTCGGTGTGCTGCAGCTGCCCGATGCCGCACACCGGATGGGCTGGCTGGCCGAGCATCTGGGCGAGCTCCCCGGCTCCGGAATCATCTACACGCTCACGGTGGCCGCGGCCGAGGAGGTCACCGCGTTCCTGCGGCAGTGCGGGCACACAGTGGCCTCGTACACCGGGAAGACGGAGAACGCGGACCGTCAGCAGGCCGAGGAGGATCTGCTCGCCAACCGGGTCAAGGCCCTTGTGGCCACGTCCGCGCTGGGCATGGGCTTCGACAAGCCCGACCTCGGGTTCGTGGTGCACCTGGGGTCGCCGTCCTCCCCCATCGCGTACTACCAGCAGGTCGGCCGTGCGGGGCGCGGGGTGGAGCATGCCGAGGTGCTGCTCCTGCCGGGCAAGGAGGACCAGGCGATCTGGCAGTACTTCGCGTCGATCGCCTTTCCTCCGGAGGAGCAGGTCCGGCGCACCCTGGACGTTCTCGCCCAGGCCGGTCGGCCGCTGTCCCTGCCCGCGCTCGAACCCCTGGTGGAGCTGCGCAGGTCACGTCTGGAGACGATGCTCAAGGTCCTGGACGTGGACGGCGCGGTGCACCGCGTCAAGGGCGGCTGGATCTCCACGGGCGACCCGTGGACGTACGACACCGAGCGCTATGCCTGGGTCGCCAAGCAGCGTGCGGCAGAGCAGCAGGCGATGCGTGACTACGTGACGACGACCGGATGCCGAATGGAGTTCCTGCGGCGCCAGCTGGACGACGAGGGAGCCGCTCCGTGCGGTCGCTGCGACATGTGCGCGGGGCCCCGGTTCACCGACGCCGTGTCCTCGTCGTCCCTGGACTCCGCGCGTGGCGAGCTGGGCCGGGCGGGTGTCGAGGTCGAGCCCCGGAAGATGTGGCCGACGGGCCTGCCTGCGGTCGGTGTCGATCTGAAGGGGCGCATTCCGGCCGGTGAACAGGCAGCGTCCGGGCGGGCGTTGGGCCGACTCTCGGACATCGGCTGGGGCAACCGGCTGCGGCCGATGCTCTCGCCCCAGGCCCCTGACGAGCCCGTTCCGGACGATGTGGCGAAGGCCGTGGTCGGTGTGCTGGCCGACTGGGCGAAGGGTCCGGGCGGCTGGGCCTCGGGGAGCCCCGACGCGCAGCCGCGCCCGGTCGGTGTCGTCACCATGGCCTCGCACGGCCGACCGCGCCTGATCCAGTCCCTGGGCGCGCGGATCGCGGAGGTCGGACGCCTGCCCCTGCTGGGTTCCATCGAGTACGCCCCCGGACACGAGGCGGCGCAGGTCTCCAGGAGCAACAGCGCGCAGCGGTTGAAGGCCCTCGACGGGGCGCTCGTGGTGCCGCCAGGTCTCGCCACCACGCTGGCCCAGGCCCAGGGCCCCGTCCTGCTCGTGGACGACTCGACCGAGACCGGCTGGACGCTGGCCGTGGCCGCGCGTTTGCTCCGGCGGTCCGGTGCACAGGGGGTGTTGCCGCTGGTCCTTGCTGTGCAAGCCTGATCCAAGCGTGACATTCGAGGTAACGGGCAGGGATATATGAGGCGGATCACCGGATAACGGTCGGTGGCCCCAATTGCTCGTTGCCGCAACCAAGTTCGCCAGGAAGAATTGGCCTCGCGCCCCGCGTGGTCCTTCCTGGGCCGCCCGTTCGGGCTGTGCCGCGGTGCGCTCCCCCAAGTCCGACCCCCGCCCGTTGTATGGGCGCGTAGCCGAAGGGAGGACCGTGACCTTCGGATTCGCTCCGTCCTCGGCGGCATCGATGTCGACGTCCGCCACTTCCGCCAACTCACTCGCCCGGATGCTCGAACCCGCCGAATGGGCCGCAGCGGGGATACCGCTGCTGCGCAATCCCCGGGAAGTCGTCAGCGGGCTGCACTCCCGGCATCTGCCCCGGCCGGACACCGCGATCGTCGCCGTCCTCGATCCGGACGAACGGCTCAGGGCCAGCGCGTCCTTCGTCCGACGGCCGGCCCCGGCGGACGGCTGGATGTTCCGCAACGCGCTGCTCGCGCAGCTGCGCCGGGTCATCCCGCACGACCTGCGGCGCCGCACACCGGTGCGTACGGCCGTCCTGCTCTACTGCCGTGAGGGCGACGGGCGATGGACGGAGGAGGACGGGGCGTGGATGTGGGGGTTGCGAGACGCCTGCACGCTGCACGGGCTGCGTTGCGGGGCGTACATCACGCTGACGCGTGAGGGCTGGCAGGTGCTCGGCGAAGGGCGGGGCGGACGCCGGCCGAGCGCGGACTCGAAGCCGGAGTCCCTGGACGCCCTCGCCGCGGTCGAGACCATTCAGCCACGTACCGGTGGCTCGGCCTCGGAGGTGCTGCGCCGCGCGGCGGCGCGCTGAGGCGGAGCCCGCGACCGCCAGACGAGGCACAGGTCGGCCGTCCGTCCGGCCGACCGCCCCTCGGCAGTGGTCCCGCCGGCCGCCGCGCAGCCACAGAGGACCACCGGCCTCGCCGAGGCGAGACGGGCGCGACACCGGTCGGCCGAAGGCTGCGAGGGGAAGGGCAGACCGGAGCACCCGTACCCGCACAAGGGCACCCGGGTACAAACCTCAGCGTGGGCAAAGGCTCAGCACGTACCAGAGCTCAGCACGTACCAGGAGGACACACGCCCGGAGACGAGCTCACCCACCTGACGGCACCGAGACACGCACGCGCGTTCTCGAACCCGCACAGCCCCTCAGGCACGTGCGACGACCACGCTGAACAGCCATGGCGACCTCGCGGACCATGACAGCAACGCCGGCACGTCCCCCGTACCGGCACACGTCGGCCCGTCCACCGTGCTCATGCCACCGCAGCCTGGGCCGCAGTGGCACTCCACCCCCCAAGTACCCCCAGAAGAACGGGGGTCCTCAGACCCCCGCGCCCAGCACCGAGTTGATCTGCTGCGGATCCCCGCAGACGATCAGCAGGGTGCCGGCTCGGCGGAGAGCCAGCGGCAGGGCGGTGGCGGCAGTCGCGTCAGGTCCTCCGTTGACGGCGACGACGACCACGGGCCGGGACGCGGCACGGCCGAGGGCGGACGCGTCGGCGTAGAAGACGTCGTCTCCCGCGTCGTGCTGGGCCCAGTAGGCGGCCTCGCCGAACGAGAGCTCGTGCGCGGCCCACGGGTGCGGTTCGCCGGTGGTGATCACCAGAACCTCACCGGGGACGCGACCCGAGTCAAGGAGCAGGTCGACCGCTTCCTCGGCCGCGTCCAGCGCGCCCTCGGCCGAGGCCGGGATCAGCTGGATCTGCGGAGTCGAGGGGGCGGTGGGGGCCGCCGGGGCGGATGGCCCCGGCTTGGCCACGGCCGTGTCGTGCGGCGCGCGTTGCACCGGCGGCGCAGGCCGGACAGGACCCGGACGGCCGGGACGCGGCGGAGCCACGGGACGGGGTCCGGGTACGGGACGGGGGGTCGGCGCGGTACGGCCGGTGGCCGTAGTGGCGCGGGGACCCTGGGCACTCTCGTGAATCTGAGGCTCCTCGGGAATGAGAGGCATGAGCTGATTTTTATCAAACGCCGGTGCGAGTCGCGTCGGCGGGTGGCACATGAGTGCGAGCGGAACCGTCAGAAATCGAAGCCGAGCTGCCCTTCGATCTCCGGAACGCTTCCATCCGCCCAACTGCGGACCTTCTTGAGGTGCCGCCACTGGGGCAGCGCATCAAGATACGCCCACGTCATCCGGTGGTACGGGGTGGGGCCCCGCATCTCCAGCGCGGCCTTGTGCACCGGTGACGGATACCCGGCGTTGGCCGCAAAACCGAAGTCTGCATGGTCGATACCCAGTTCGGCCATCATTTTGTCGCGCTGCACCTTGGCGATCACCGAGGCCGCCGCGACGGCGACGCAGGACTGGTCGCCCTTGATCACCGTACGGACCCGCCAGGGGTCCCCGAGGTAGTCGTGCTTCCCGTCGAGGATGACCGCGTCGGGACGCACCGGCAGGGCTTCGAGGGCACGGCAGGCGGCCAGCCGCAGCGCGGCCGTCATCCCCATGTCGTCGATCTCCTCCGGAGAGGCGTGCCCGAGGGCGTACGACGTCACCCACTTCGCCAGTATCTCGGCGAGCGCTGTGCGCCTCTTGACGGTCAGGAGCTTGGAGTCGGTGAGGCCTTCGGGCGGGCGGCGCAGGCCCGTGACCGCCGCGCAGACGGTGACCGGGCCGGCCCAAGCGCCGCGCCCCACCTCGTCGACACCGGCGATGACCTTCGCTCCGGTCGTGGCGCGCAGGGAGCGCTCGACAGTGTGGGTTGGGGGTTCGTACGGCATGGCCCCCTCAGCCTACGCCGCTCGGAACCCCACGCGACACCCAGGTTTCCCCAGGCAACCTCGGCGCTCCGGCCTCACCGCCGCAGAGACCGCTCACACACTCGTCGGCCGCAGCAGCGGAACCATGAGTTGGTCGATCATCTCCTCGATGTCCCGCTCGCTCCATTCACTCGCGCACACCTTGGACCGGTACATCATCATCGCCGGAATGGCGTCGAAGACATACGAGTTCGCCGCGTCGGACCGCACCTCTCCCCGCTGGATTCCACGGTCGACGACCTCACCGAGCAGCCGGATGGTCGGCTCCACGACACCTCCGAAGATCACCTCCTGGAAGCGCTGGGCCTGCGCCGCGTCACATTCGTGAATCACCGAGCGCATCGCGAATCCAGGGCGGGAGAACATCGCCTCACGCGCCCGACGACACAGCTCCAGCAGGTCGTCCCGCACACTCCCCATGTCGGGCACGTCCTCAAGTGACGGCAGCCCCGCCCGGAGTGCGTCCGCGACCAGATCCTCCTTCGACGGCCAGCGGCGGTAGACCGCGGCCTTGCCGGTCTGGGCGCCGGCGGCGACGCCCTCCATCGTGAGTCCGTTCCAGCCGACCGTACTGAGCTGATCCAGCGCGGCTTCGAGGATCGCACGTTCGAGTACGGCACCACGGCGGCGCGGGGAGGCCGCCTGAGCGGAGGCGGCCGTCCAACTCGAAGTAACCATGAGCGTGTCTCCGTCTGAGCGGGCAAGCGGCACGCACGCGCGTGCATACGTGCCGTGCGGACCGGGAGGGTCCGCAAGCGGTCAAGTGACGCAAAGCGGCAGCGACTTCAGTGAACGCTTGCGTTCACTGTCGGGGACTCACTACCGTTTGACGCGGCAGTGAACGCGAGCGTTCACTAAGGCACTCGTGGGGGACTTGATTGTGACAACCTCTCCGTTGATTAAGGAACCAAAGCCAGGAGCGGCCCGCCGGGAGGGGCATCCCGGCATCGCACTCACCGTCATCGCGGCCTGCCAACTCATGGTGGTACTCGACGCGACGATTGTGAACATCGCCCTCCCGCACATTCAGAACGCGCTCGAGTTCTCCACCACCGACCTCACCTGGGTCGTCAGCGCGTACACACTCACCTTCGGCGGTCTGCTGCTGCTCGGCGGCCGGGCCGGTGACATCCTCGGCCGTCGCCGGGTCTTCATGACCGGCATCCTGCTCTTCACGCTCGCCTCGCTGCTCGGCGGATTCGCCCAGGAACCCTGGCAGTTGCTGGCCGCACGCGCCCTCCAGGGCGTCGGTGGCGCGATCGCGTCACCGACCTCACTGGCACTGATCACCACGACGTTCCCCGAAGGGCCCGAGCGCAACAGGGCGTTCGGAGTCTTCGCCGCGGTCTCGGCCGGCGGCGGCGCGATCGGCCTGCTGGCCGGCGGCATGCTCACCGAGTGGCTCGACTGGCGCTGGGTGCTCTTCGTCAACGTACCCATCGGTGTGCTGATCGCCGTGCTCGCACCGCTCTACATCAGCGAGTCCGAACGGCATCCGGGGCGCTTCGACATAGCGGGCGCGCTGACCTCGACGGCCGGCATGGCATCGCTCGTCTACGGCTTCATCCGGGCCGCGGAGGAGGGCTGGCGGGACAGCCTCACTATCGGCTCCTTCGGCGCGGCGGTGGTCCTGCTGGCCGCGTTCGCGCTGGTCGAGTCCCGGGCGAAGGAACCGATCACACCACTGCGGATGTTCGCCGACCGCAACCGCTCCGGTACGTACGTGATCATGCTGAGCCTGGCCGCGGCGATGTTCGGCATGTTCTTCTTCATCGTTCTCTTCGTGCAGAACGTGTTGAGCTACACGCCGATCGAGGCGGGCCTGGCCTTCCTCCCCGTGACGGTCGCGATCGCCGTCGGAGCGGGTCTGTCGCAGAAGTTCCTGCCGGTGCTCGGCCCGAAGCCGTTCATGATGGTCGGCTCGGCCCTCGTCGCGCTCGGGCTCGGCTGGCTGACCTTCATGGACCCCGGGAGCACGTACGTCGGCGGGATCCTCGGTCCGATGCTGCTGTTCGCCTTCGGCATGGGTCTGAACTTCGTGACGCTGACCCTGACCGCGGTCTCCGGGGTCGCCGTGCACGAGGCGGGCGCGGCGTCCGGCCTGCTCAACGCCACGCAGCAGGTGGGCGGTTCGCTCGGCCTCTCCATCCTGACCACGGTCTTCGGCACGGCCAGCCGTGACGAGGCGGAGAAGCAGGTCGCGGACTTCATGGCCACCGCCTCGGCCGAACAGAAGGCGGAGTTCGCCAGGACCCAGCAGCTGCCCGCTCCCTGGAGCCACGAGGTGCTGTCCCAGGGGATCTCCACGGCCTTCATCCCGGCCGTCGCGATGGCGGTGCTCGCCCTGGCCGTCGCCGCATTGGTGATCCGGGTCCGCAAGAGCGACCTCGACGCCCTGGCGGGCACGGCCGGGGCCGGACCCGCCGCGGGCTGAACGAGCGACAGGGCTGGACCGCCGTATTCAGTACGGCGGTCCAGCCCTGTCGCTCGTTCGCATCCCTCAACCGTGTCCCTCGACGAGGATTCCTCGCAGGCGTGTACGCGGTCCGTGTGCGCCCCCCGCCTCAGCGGTACGCCAGCTCGGTGCCCAGTCGGTTGCACACGCTCCAGTCGGCTTCGGGGGACAGCGGCCGTCCGTCGAGGATGTCCCGGGCGCGCGCCTCGCCCAAGCTGGTGGCGTACCAGGACTTGTCCGCCCCCTCCAGGTCCTGCGCGATGGACTGCAGGGCACAGGAACGCAGTGGCTCGTCAAGTTTGTCGAGAGCCGGTGCGGCGTCGGCGGAGAGCCCGCGCGCGTAGTCGAGGTCGAACGAGCCCTTCGCCTCGTACCGCTGAACGTTGCGCTCGGCGATCAGAGCGTCCGGCGACATCAGCCCGAAGGCGAGCACTCCCGCGGCGGCGCTCGCCAGGACCGCACGCGGCAGCCAGCGGGCGCCCCAGACGCCGGCCGCCATGATGAGCACGATGACCAGGCCGAGCCAGAGCTCCACGGTCACCACGGAGATCCGCAGTCGCGTCAGCCCGTACGCCGCCACGTACATGTCCATACGCCGCACCGCCGAGGCCACGACGACGAGCGCGAGGACACACAAGGTTCCGAGGACGGCACGCACCAGCGTCCAGTCGCCGGAGCTGTCGCGAGGAGCCCAGCGCAGGGCGAAGACGATGACGAGCAGCGTGAGCAGCGTGACCAGCAGCAGCTGCCAGAAGCCCTGGCGCGCGTACTCGGCGTAGGTCTGGCCGGTCTTCTCCAGTACGGCGTCGTAGCCGCCGAACAGGACGGCGAGCTGGACCGCGTTGAAGACCGCGAAGAGCGCGGCGAGCACGATCAGGGGCAGCGCCCACTCGACACGTCCGCGAGGGCGGCCCGCCGGGACCTCGACACGGTCCCACTGAACGGGTGCGGCGGCCGTGTGCGCCACCATGAGCGCCCCGACCACACCGATCACGAACAGGACGACGTGCCAGGGCCCTCCGGAGACCGACGCGTCCGGCACTAGACCGCCGAGCAGGTCCGCGAAGGCGGCGTCCGCCCCGGCGAAGAGCGCGCCGAAGACCACCAGCAGGACCGCGGCAACGGCGAGCGCGCGCAGCGTCGGGCCCACGTTGCCCCGGGCGCCGCCGGACCGCTCCCGCAGGCCGTTCCAGCCCCAGCGGGGACCGGTGACCAGCGAGGTGTAGAGACCGATCGGGCCGAACAGCACTCCTGTCCAGGTACGACCTCCGTGCAGGGCGAGCGAGCCCGCCGCCACCGCGGCCAGGACGGCGAGGAACGACGGCCAGTCGGCGTCGCGGAGCGCCGGCACGCTCAGCAGCGCAAGCCCTCCCACGCCCCAGACCAGCGTCCAGCGGTGCGGCTGCCGGCCCGCTGCCTGAGCCGCGTAGTACGCGCCCAGCGCGGCCGGTATCGCCACCAGCAGGAGGTTGAGGGCCAGGCCGTCTCCGAGCAGGAGCATGCTGAGGACGCCGGTGGCCAGGGCGGCCCAGAGCGTGGCGTCGCGGATGGGTGCCGGGGGCTTCGCCTGGACGTCGGCGAACCAGGAGTCGACGACGGGGCCGTCCCACTCTTCGTCCTCGTCGAGGTCCCGTGTGTCTACGTTCCGCGTGTCGACGTTCCGCGTGTCGACGTTCCGCGTGTCGACGTTCCGCGTGTCGACCTTGCGTTTCTCGGAAGCGGTCCCGCCTGAACCCGTCCCGCCTGAACCGGCCCTGGCCGAACCGGACCCCCCTGAACCGGTCCCCCTGGAGTCACCCCGCACGGAGTCACCCTTCGAGAGCGCGCCACCGGTACGGGCCGCAGGCACCTCGTCCGCCGGCGCCTCCGGTACGTCAGGCACCTCGGGTGCCTCAAGCTCCTCGGCATCGGCACCTGGCTTCACCACTGAATCCTTCGAGGCCGGCCCTCTCGGCTCGGCCTCGGACGGCGTGTCGGACACGGGACCCCCTCCCGACCGGTCCGGGCAGCGCAGCTCGTGGCCGCCGCGGAAGCCCAGGGACCGGTGTCTCGTCGGCGCCCGCCCGTGATCATCAACGGGCGGCGTGGCGGAAAGGTTAACCGTGGGACACGGGGCGCAGCCGGTCACCGGCTCTCTGTGGCAGGGCTGTGACAGTGGCAGACGCTTGGGGCAGGAGGAAACGGGCATGGAGAGAACCCTCGCCGACAGCCGAACGTCAGCCCTGCCCCGCAGCCCGGTCCCGCCGCCCTAATCCACAGCCTTGGCCCGCAACCCTCGCCGACAGCCACTCCGGAAGCGCCTCGGTCCGCTCCACCCACTCCGCGGGCGGCGTCCCGGCCTTCCCCGCGGCCACGACGCCTCCGACGATGGCGCAGGTCGTGTCCATGTCGCCGCCGACCTGGGCGGTCGCCCAGAAGCCCTCTTCGTAGTCACCGAGGGCCCGCGCCGCCGACCACAGGGCGAACGGCACGGTGTCGTGCGCGGTCGTACGCCGTCCGCAGCCGAGGACCGCGGCGACGGTCGTCGTGTCTCCGTAGTCGAGCATGTCCCGGGCGCGCCGCAGACCGGCTTCCACGGCACTGCGCGGCACCAGGGCGATGACCCCGTCGAGCAGCGCCCCGGGGGTCGGCGGGCCGCCCGGTGCGGCGGCCAGCGCGGCCGCCGCGGCCACCGCCATGGCGCCGACCACGGCTTCGCGGTGCTGGTGCGTGGGGTACGCCGAGATCTCGGCCTGGTGCGTGGCCTGCTCCGGATCGTCCGCGTACCAGGCGCCCAGGGGGGCGATGCGCATCGCCGCGCCGTTCCCCCACGAGCCCTGTCCCTTGAAGAGGGCCGAGGCCAGCTCGCGCCAGTCGCCGCCCTCCCGGACCTGCCGCAGCAGCCGGTTGACCGCAGGGCCGTAGCCGCGGTCGAAGTCGTGGTGCTCGGCGAATGAGCGGGCCAGCGCGTCCTGGTCGATGCGTCGGTGGACGGACAGAGTGGCCACTACGGAGGAGGCCATTTCCGTGTCGTCGGTCCACTGCCAGGGGCCGGGCGGCAGCCCGCGGCGCTTGAGCAGTGGATAGTTCGCGGGCACGAAGAACTGCGAGCCCAGCGCGTCCCCGACCGCGAGTCCACGCAGGCTGGCCAGGGCGCGGTCCAGGCGCCCGTCGGGTGAGGAGTCAGCGGTCATCGCCCTGCCACTCTAATTCGTTGCTACCGGATACGGCACCACCAGGTGGTTCCGCTGGTTCTGTTCGAGTTCTGGGACCGTGACATCTTCTGCCACTCCGGCTGATGAAGGCATACGCGGGCTCCTCGCCCATCACCCGGCCTCTGACACGAAAAGAGCCTGCGGTTGAGTTCGGTGGTCAGGCTGTGGCGACGGGTTCGAAGCGGATGGTCAGGCCGAGAGTGTTGGCTTCCTTCAGCATGCGGCGCATGGCGCGTGCTGGATCGCGGCGGGTGAAATAGTCCGCGCCCAGCTCGAGGTAGGGGACGTGGTCGTGGAGCACGTGCCAGACAGCAATGGCGATCTTGTGCATGACCGCGACCAGTGCCCGTTTGCCACCTCGCCGTGCCGAGATCCGGCGGAAGAACACGGCGAGATAGGTGTCCCGGCTTCTGATGGCGGCCAGCGCGGCGACTCCGAGCACGCGTTTGAGATGGGTGTTGCCGTGCCGGGTCCGGCCGGACTTGTTCACCCCTGCCGACTCGTTCTGCCCCGGGCAGACCCCGATCCAGGAGGCGAGGTGATGGGCCGTGGCGAACTGGCCCATGTCTCCGCCGGTTTCGGCAAAGAGGATCTCTGCCCGCCATGCGCCCGATGCCGGGAACAGTGTCCAGGAGGTCCAGGTCGTGCTCGTGCTCGCTCAGCAGGGTGGCGATACGGGTGTCGAAGACAGCGACCGTCTCCTTGAACCGGTCCGCCTCGTCCAGGTAGTGCTGGACCATGAAGGCGTGGTGGTCGGTGAAGTCGCCGTCCAGTGCCTCGATCAGGGCGGGGATCTTGGCACGGGCCTTGCCGACGGCAAGATCCGCAAGGCGTTCACGGTCGCGTTCACCGGCGACCAGGGCTGCCAGGATCGTCCGTCCGGTCTTCCCGGCCACATCGGTCAGCACGGAGGTGAGCTTCATCCCGGTGTCCTCCAGCTCCTTCTCCAGCCGCTGGACCTCCCGGCCTGCAGAACGCAGGAGTTCGGTGCGGCGCCGGGTCAGGTCACGCAGTTCCCGCACCATGCGGCCGGGGACGAAGGACGCCATCACCATTCCCGACGCGCCGGCCCGGGCCAGGAACGCGGCGTCGCTCGGATCGCTCTTGCGGCCCCTGATCCCCTTCAGGTGAGAGGGGTTGACCAGCATCAGGTTCAGCTGCGGCTGCAGCAGGTAGTAGACCCCGCGCCAGTAGTCGGCCGTTGCTTCCATGACCACCACGTCGACCTGGCGTTCCACCAGCCAGGCCAGGAGCCGACGTAGTTCGGACCGGGTGGTGCCGAACCGTTCGGTCTCCAGGCTCCATGTTCCCGCCCGAGTCGTACTGGGCGTGCGCACGCAGGCGAGCAGGAACCGCTTGCCCAGGTCCACTCCCGCGGACCGCAGATGGATGACCTCGTCCTTCACGTCCTGCCGACTCATCGCCCGCTCCTGAACACCCGTAGCGAAAACCTGGCGGGAACCCCGGAGGGATCAGGGAAAGAAGCGGAATCTGACACGCGTGCTCCCGGCAGCGGATCACTGCCTTGGCAACAAACCGTGGTCCCCAGCGCGACCCCCATTGCCATCCTGGACAAACGAGCTCACCGGCATCGCAGAGCCATCGGCGTGACCGGGGCACCCACCCCATTTTCTCTCACCCGAGGTGATCAGCGCAGCCATCCCCGTTCCTGGCAAGAAGTCCAGCATCACCCGCCGCCGCGTGAAGAACGACCGGCTCAACCATGCCGGCTACCTGTGGGCCTTCGCTGCGATCACCGCATCACCCGGAGCCAAGGTTCACTACCGGCGACGACGCGACAAGCACGGCGACTGGCACGCCTCGGCCCTACGTCACTTGTTCAACCGCATGGTGGGCCAGCTCCCACTGCATGCAGCACGGACATCGCTACGACGAGGCCTTGGCCTTCCCGATGCCGTCGGCAGAAGTCGAGGCGACCGCTGCATGACCGCAGATGCTGCGCCCTTCATTCGGGGATGACCAGGCCGTACTCGCGCAGCTGAGGCAGGCAGACCTCCAAGCATGCCTCCACAGAGACGGCGTCCGTGCGCACCAGGAGGTCCTCATGAAATGGGACTCCGGTCGCGACGAACGTCCACGGCCTTGTGCCCTCACGCATGCGCTCAGCATCAGCTTTGAACAGGACAGTGACTCCCTGCTCAGCCAGCAACTCCATGACCCGCACCACGTCCACCGAGACTCCCTCGCGCCCGTTATCGAACAACAGGCAAAGCTACAGAGGCATCGGTGCCGCCTACTTGACGACTTGGACCCGTGAGGCGTCTATCCGGTGACTCCGTACGGTTCCGGATCACGCCAGCGTTCGAAAGGACGGTCGAGCGTGTACTTGCCGTCCTCCCCGAGAACGAGCATGCGCACTTCCGCGTTCCCCGGGTTCGCCAGAGACTCGAATTCCGCGACCGTCCAGTGGAACCAGCGCATGCAGAACAGCCGCATGGCGAGGCCGTGGGTCACGAGAAGCACATTGGGCGGGTGATCGGGGGCCTCGAAGCTCCGGAAGAGGCTCTCCAGGAAGCCGCCGACCCGGTCGTACACATCGGCACCGGACTCGCCCTGCGCGAAGCGGTAGAAGAAGTGCCCGTACGCGTCGCGGTACGCCTTCTGCAGCCGTACGTCGTCCCGGTCCTGCCAGTTTCCCCAGTCCTGTTCGCGCAGCCGGGGCTCCTCGCGTACGCGTACCTTCCCGGGGTCGAGGTGGAAGGCCCGGAAGGTCTCGTGCGTGCGGCGGTACGGGGAGACGTAAACGCTTACGCGCTCGTCGCCGAGGACCTCTCGGATCCGCGTACCCGTCTCCTCCGCCTGCCGCCACCCCTTCTCGGTGAGCGCCAGGGCGTGGTCGGGTTCGCGTTCGTACACCGAGTCATCGGCATTGCCCACCGACTCGCCGTGCCGGACAAGGACGATGCGCCGTGGACGTGCCATACCGGAACCCTAGATCGAGTTACGCCCGATCGAGCACTCGTACGGGCTCTATACGGCACAGGTCACATAAATCGCGTGCGTCTCAGACCGTCCAGGACGGTTCCAACTGGACGATGTCGCCCGTGAGCGCCGCGACGTCCGCCTCCAGCTGGGCCCGCAGGGCGAGCCGCTCCACACGCTCGGCCCGGTACTTGCCGTGCTCGGCGGCCGACTGCCACATGGACAGGACCAGGAACTCGTGGCCGGGCGCCTCGCCGAACAAACCCCTCACCATGCCGGGCGAGCCGGCCATCGCCGGGTTCCACACCTTCTCCTGCATCAGCGCGAAGTGCTCGGCGCGCTCCTCGTGGACGCGACAGTGCGCCACCCGGACCAGATCGGTCTCCGTGAAGCGCGGCTCGAAGCCGGTCTTCACGTCGAAACGGTGATCGAAGAGTTTGCTCTGCGCGTCCTTGAAGGTGCCCGACTGGGCAGCGGCCAGCCGGTCATGGGAGCGCGCCATGAAGGAGTCGTAGAAGGCACGGCTCTCCCAGAAGGCGAAGATGTGGGCCACTCCGGGCCTTCCCCGGCTCCAGCCCCCGCCCTGCCCCCGGAAACCCGGCTCCCCCAGAAGTCCCGCCCATTTCCGCTGCCCCCGTTCAAAACCGCGGCGGTCCACCACGGTGCAGCGAATCCACTTGACCAGCACCGCGCCATCGTACGGCCCAGGAACGTGGCGTCGGTCACGCTCGGGTGGACTGTGGCCGCCCGAGCGCCCCCATGTGCGTGGCACGATGGGCAACACGCCTCACCTGCCAGGCAGTTGAGGCGCCCGACACAGGGTGACCACGAGGGGAGAACCGGTGAACGGCCTCAACAAGGGCATCAACAAGGTCGAGATCTCGGTGAAATGGGATCCCAGTCCCGCAGGCGAACCGGCCACCGATCTCGACATCGTCGCCGCCACCTACCTCGCGACCGACACACACAAAAACCCTGACTACGTAGTGCACTTCGACAGCCGCTCGCCGGACGGCACGATCTATCTCAACCGGGACAGCAAGGACGGCAAAGGCTTCGGCTGGGACGAGGTGATGACCCTGGAGCTCACCCGCCTCGACAAGCGGTACGCGCGCGTGGTCGTCGGCGTCGCCATCCAGCAGCGCTCCGGACGGTCGACCTTCGTCGGCGTGCACAACCCGGGCCTTCGGATCCGCGAGGGCTACAACGTCCTGGCCGAAGGCGATTTCGGCAGCGTTCCGGGGTCGACGGCCACCACGGTCGCGGACTTCGTACGCGACGACTCCGGAGAGTGGACCTTCCGGTCGGACATCCGCGGCTTCGACGCCGACCCGGCGACCTTCGCCAGGATCATGGGCAGCTCCCAGGAGTCCTGACCCGACGCGCTCACGCACGCCGAAGGGGCGGTACGGCCGATGGCCGTACCGCCCCTCACGGTTTGTGGATCAACTGCTGGTGCGGATCAGCTGCAGCCGCTGGTCGAGCCGCAGCCCTCGCAGATGTAGCAGGAGCCGGCCCGCTGCATCTTTGTGCCGCAGGAGAAGCACAGCGGGGCGTCCGCCTGGATGCCCAGCTGCATCTCCACCAGCTCGGCGCTGGTGTGGGCCTGCTGCGGGGCGGGCTTGGCCGCCTCGACCGCGGCCTTCGGCGTGGCGACGGCCTTCAGCTCCTGCGCGCGGGGCGCGGACTGGGCGAGACCCTCGACGTCCAGCTCGTCGTCGGTCGGCTCGTACGAGCCCGTCTCCAGGTGGCGCTGCCGCTCGTCGGCGGAGTGGATACCGAGCGCGGAGCGCGTCTCGAAGGGCAGGAAGTCGAGCGCCAGGCGGCGGAAGATGTAGTCGACGATCGACTGCGCCATCCGCACGTCCGGGTCGTCCGTCATACCGGCCGGCTCGAAGCGCATGTTGGTGAACTTCGAGACGTACGTCTCCAGCGGCACGCCGTACTGCAGGCCCACGGAGACGGCGATCGAGAAGGCGTCCATCATGCCCGCGAGGGTGGAGCCCTGCTTGGACATCTTCAGGAAGACCTCGCCGAGACCGTCGTCCGGGTAGGAGTTGGCGGTCATGTAGCCCTCGGCGCCGCCCACCGTGAAGGAGGTGGTGATGCCGGGACGTCCCTTGGGGAGACGCTTGCGGACCGGGCGGTACTCGACGACCTTCTCGACCGCGGTACGGATGGTCTCCTCGGCCTTGGCGGTGACCTCGGCCTTCTCCTTGTCCTTGGTCTTCGCGGAGAGGGGCTGGCCGACCTTGCAGTTGTCGCGGTAGATCGCGAGCGCCTTGACGCCCATCTTCCACGCCTCGAAGTAGACCTCTTCGACGTCCTCGACGGTCGCCGTCTCCGGCAGGTTGACCGTCTTGGAGAGCGCGCCGGAGATCCACGGCTGGATCGCGGCCATCATGCGGACGTGGCCCATCGCGGAGATGGAGCGCTCGCCCATGGCGCAGTCGAAGACCTCGTAGTGCTCGTGCTTGAGGCCCGGGGCGTCGACGACATTGCCGTGATCGGCGATGTGGGCGACGATCGCCTCGATCTGCTCCTCCTGGTAGCCCAGGCGGCGCAGGGCCTGCGGGACGGTGCCGTTGACGATCTGCATCGAGCCGCCGCCGACCAGCTTCTTGAACTTGACCAGCGCGAGGTCGGGCTCAAGACCGGTGGTGTCGCAGGACATCGCGAGACCGATGGTGCCGGTCGGGGCGATGACCGATGCCTGCGCGTTGCGGAAGCCGTTCTTCTCGCCGAGGCGCAGCACGTCCTGCCAGGCCTCCGTGGCGGCGGCCCAGACCGGCGAGTCCAGGTCGTCCACTCGCACGGCCACGGCGTTGGCGTCGGAGTGCTGCTTCATGACGCGCTGGTGCGGCTGCGCGTTGCGGGCGTAGCCGTCGTACGGGCCGACGACCGCGGCGAGTTCGGCGGAGCGCTTGTACGAGGTGCCGGTCATCAGCGAGGTGATGGCGCCGGCGAGGGAGCGGCCGCCGTCGGAGTCGTACGCGTGGCCGGTCGCCATCAGGAGGGCGCCGAGGTTGGCGTAGCCGATGCCCAACTGGCGGAAGGCGCGGGTGTTCTCGCCGATCTTCTGCGTCGGGAAGTCCGCGAAGCAGATGGAGATGTCCATCGCGGTGATGACCAGCTCGACGACCTGCGAGAAGCGCTCGACCTCGAAGGACTGGTGGCCGAGGCCGTCGTCCTTCAGGAACTTCATCAGGTTCAGCGAGGCGAGGTTGCAGGACGTGTTGTCCAGGTGCATGTACTCGCTGCACGGGTTCGAGCCGTTGATCCGGCCGGACTCCGGGCACGTGTGCCAGGCGTTGATGGTGTCGTCGTACTGGATGCCGGGGTCGGCACAGGCCCAGGCCGCCTCGGCCATCTTGCGGAAGAGCTCCTTGGCGTCGACCTCCTCGATGACCTCGCCGGTCATGCGGGCGCGCAGGCCGAACTTGTCGCCGTTCTCCACGGCCTTCATGAACTCGTCGTTCACGCGGACCGAGTTGTTGGCGTTCTGGTACTGGACGGACGTGATGTCGTCGCCGCCCAGGTCCATGTCGAAGCCCGCGTCCCGAAGGGCACGGATCTTCTCCTCTTCCTTCACCTTGGTCTCGATGAAGCCCTCGATGTCGGGGTGGTCGACGTCGAGGATGACCATCTTGGCCGCGCGGCGGGTGGCGCCGCCCGACTTGATCGTTCCTGCGGAGGCGTCGGCACCGCGCATGAAGGAGACGGGACCCGAGGCATTGCCGCCCGAGGAGAGGAGTTCCTTGGAGGAACGGATCCGGGAGAGGTTCAGGCCGGCGCCCGAGCCGCCCTTGAAGATCATGCCCTCTTCCTTGTACCAGTCGAGGATCGACTCCATGGAGTCGTCGACGGCCAGGATGAAGCAGGCGGAGACCTGCTGGGGCTGGGGCGTACCGACGTTGAACCACACCGGGCTGTTGAAGCTGAAGATCTGGTGCAGGAGGGCGTAGGCCAGCTCGTGCTCGAAGATCTCGGCGTCGGCGGGCGAGGCGAAGTACTTGTTGTCCTCGCCGGCCTTCCGGTACGTCTTCACGATGCGGTCGATGAGCTGCTTGAGGCTCACCTCACGCTGCGGGGTGCCCACAGCGCCGCGGAAGTACTTACTGGTGACGATGTTGACCGCGTTCACCGCCCACTCGGCGGGGAACTCGACGCCACGCTGCTCGAAATTGACCGAGCCGTCGCGCCAATTGGTCATGACGACGTCCCGGCTCGCCCACTCGACCTCGTCGTACGGGTGCACGCCCGGGGTCGTGTGGATCCGCTCGATGCGCAGGCCCTTGTTCGCCTTCGTCCCCTTGGCTCGGGAACTCCGTGCCGGACCGCTCGCCGTCTCTGTCATGCCGCCTCCCTGTATCGGGCTAAAACGCCCAGAAGTGCCTCGTTCTTCCCGTGGCACGGTGTGTGTCTGAATGCCACGAGCTCCGCGTACGCGTCCGCTCGCAACAGGTCTGTGGTCGCCGCCGTCCGGGCCGGGCAGGCCCCTCTCGTCAGTCGGCGGCGCTGGCGGGCACGGGGACTTCGACAGTCCCTCCGGACCCGCGGTCGATTCCCTGGCACTCCTGGCCCGCGTCTTCGTCGGCCGCGGCGGGGTGCTGCGTCTCTTCCCTGAGTTCAGTGATGGCGGCCTCGAAGTCCTCCAGCGAGTCGAACGCCCGGTACACGGACGCGAAGCGCAGATAGGCGACGAGGTCGAGCTCCTGCAAGGGGCCGAGTATGGCCAGTCCCACGTCGTGGGTGGTCAGTTCGGCGCTTCCGGTGGCCCGCACCGCCTCCTCGACCCGCTGGCCGAGCTGAGCGAGTGCGTCCTCCGTGACAGGCCTTCCCTGGCACGCCTTGCGCACGCCGTTGATGACCTTGGTACGACTGAAGGGCTCGGTGACTCCGGACCGCTTGACCACCATGAGCGAGCACGTCTCCACGGTCGTGAAACGACGGGAGCAGTCGGGACACTGGCGGCGCCTGCGGATCGACGTACCGTCGTCCGTCGTACGGCTGTCGACGACGCGGCTGTCGGGGTGCCTGCAGAAGGGGCAGTGCATCGAACTCCAACCCTCCTCACACAAGCACGACTCAATAGCCTCGTCAGGGCCCTTGGGCCCCTCGAAGCAGCCCCCAGCATAGGCGATGACCATGGGTCCGGAAGACCGGGGGACCACAACTTCTGGGCTGCTATTGCAATCCAACCACTAGATGTGGGGATTGGCTCGTAAATTCGCACCCGGTGCGCGTGTCGCACCCGTATTGGCATGTGCCGCACGGCCATACCCGTGAGAGGCGTACGGGGATACGGTGGGCGCCACAGGGGCAGGGGGCCGGTTCCCGGCCGACGGGACACCTGGTGGCAGACTGGCCCTCGCCCCGCTCCGGCCCACAAGGCCATCGCCCCGGCGGTGAAGAGTACAGCAATGAGCGCTTTTGTCCGCCCGGTGCAGCGTTAGCCATACACCCAGACACGTGATCGCGTCAGGCCATCCACACTTTTTCACTCGAACGTGTGTTTGGCGCAACCTTTCGAAAGCAACTACCGTTGTCCAGCAGGGAGACGAACGAGAGGGGCCGACGTGACCACCACCGCAGACAGTGCCACCATCACTGCCCAGGACCGCTCCCAGGGCCGATTTGAGCCGGTGCATGCCATGAATGAAGTGAACCAGGAGGGGCCCAAGCCCACACGCTCCCTGCCGGGCCGACCTCCAGGTATCCGGGCGGACAGCTCCGGACTCACCGACCGGCAGCGCCGGGTGATCGAGGTCATCAGGGACTCCGTGCAGCGGCGCGGATACCCGCCGTCGATGCGGGAGATCGGACAGGCCGTCGGCCTCTCCAGCACCTCCTCGGTCGCACACCAGCTGATGGCACTGGAGCGCAAGGGCTTCCTGCGCCGCGACCCGCACCGACCGCGAGCATACGAGGTCCGTGGGTCCGACCAGTCCACCGCGCAGCCCACCGACACGGCGGGCAAGCCGGCCGCGTCGTACGTCCCGCTGGTCGGCCGGATCGCGGCCGGTGGCCCGATCCTCGCCGAGGAGTCGGTCGAGGACGTGTTCCCGCTGCCCCGGCAGCTGGTGGGTGACGGCGAGCTGTTCGTCCTGAAGGTCGTCGGAGACTCGATGATCGAGGCCGCGATCTGTGACGGGGACTGGGTGACGGTCCGCCGCCAGCCGGTCGCGGAGAACGGCGACATCGTGGCGGCCATGCTGGACGGCGAGGCCACGGTCAAGCGCTTCAAGCGCGAGGACGGCCACGTGTGGCTGCTCCCGCACAACTCCGCGTACCAGCCGATCCCCGGCGACGAGGCCACCATCCTCGGCAAGGTCGTGGCGGTGCTGCGGCGGATCTGACTCCGCCCCTGACCGGGCCCCGGGACCCCTGCGCCGGTTCCGGGGCCCTGTGCTGTCCCCACGTGCGCACGTCAGTAGCCTGCTCCCGCGCCTCAGCCGGGAGCAGGCTACTGACGTCTACGCCTCTTCTGGCTTCGCCTCTTCGGTCGCCTGTTCCGCTTCTGCGTTCTGTTCCGCCTTCTTCGCCACCTCGTCGATGGCGGCCAGGGACCTGCGCACCTGGTTACGGTCCGTCGTGAACCAGAAGTCGGGCAGTGACGCCTTCAGATAGCTGCCGTAGCGAGCCGTGGCGAGCCTCTGGTCCAGCACGGCGACCACACCGCGGTCCCCCGTCGCCCGTACGAGACGGCCGGCCCCCTGGGCCATCAGCAGGGCCGCGTGGGTGGCCGCGACGGCCATGAAGCCGTTGCCCCCGGCGTCCTCGACCGCCTTCTGGCGGGCGCTCATCAGCGGGTCGTCGGGGCGGGGGAAGGGGATCTTGTCCATGACGACCAGCTGGCAGCTGGCGCCCGGGACGTCCACGCCCTGCCAGAGCGAGAGCGTGCCGAAGAGGCAGGTCTTCGGGTCCGCCGCGAAGTTCTTGATCAGCTCGCCGAGTGTCTCCTCGCCCTGGAGCAGGATGGGGAACTCCGGGATGCGGGAGCGCAGTTCCTCCGCGGCGAGCTGGGCTGCCCGCATCGAGGAGAACAGGCCGAGCGTGCGGCCGCCGGCGGCCTGGATCAGCTCGGTGAGCTCGTCGAGCATGTCCCCGCGGTCACTGTCACGCGCGGGGCGCGCGAGGTGCTTCGCGACGTACAGGATGCCCTGCTTGCCGTAGTCGAAGGGCGAACCGACGTCGATGCCCTTCCAGGGCGGGATGTCCTCGCCCTCGATGCCTTCCGGGGCCAGGCCCAGTGAGGCACCCACGCCGTTGAAGTCGCCGCCGAGCTTGAGCGTGGCCGAGGCCAGGACGACGGAGCGGTCCGTGAAGAGCTTCTCGCGCAGCAGACCCGACACGGACATCGGGGCGACCCGCAGGGAAGCTCCGAACCGGTCGTGCCTCTCGTACCAGACGACGTCCCACTCCGAGCCGTTCGTGATCCGCTCCGCCACGTCGTGGACCGACTCCACGGAGGCGAGGGCCTGTTTTCGGACCGCGTCCTCGTCACTGACGGACTTGTCGCGAGTCGCACCGATCGCCGAGATGACCGTACGCGCGGCGTCCCGCAGGGCCATCAGCGCGTATCCGAGATCTTCGGGGACCTCCTCCAGGCGGCCGGGCAGAGCGAGCTCCATCAGGCGCTCGAAGCCCTCGGCGGCCGTCTGGAGCTGGTCGGCCGCCTTCTCGTTGACGAGCTTCGCGACGCGGCGCACGGCGCGGTTGACCTGGCCCGGGGTGAGCTCGCCGGTCGCGACTCCGGTGACGCGGGAGACCAGCTCGTGCGCCTCGTCCACGATCAGCACCTCGTGCTGCGGGAGGACCGGGGCGCCTTCGATGGCGTCGATCGCGAGTAGGGCGTGGTTGGTGACGACGACCTCGGCGAGCTTGGCGCGCTCGCGGGCCATCTCGGCGAAGCACTCCGCTCCGTAGGCACACTTCGAGGCGCCGAGGCACTCCCTGGAGGACACCGAGATCTGCGACCAGGCCCGGTCCGAGACACCGGGGGTGAGATCGTCGCGGTCGCCCGTCTCGGTCTCGTCCGCCCAGTCCCGCATCCGCAGCAGGTCCTGGCCCAGCTTGCTGGTGGGAGCGGCCGCCTCGAACTGGTCGAAGAGGCCCTCCTCCTCGTCCTGTGGGACGCCTTCGTGGAGGCGGTGCAGGCACATGTAGTTCGACCGGCCCTTGAGCATCGCGAACTCGGGGCGGCGGCGCAGCAGCGGATGCAGGGCGTCCACCGTGCGCGGCAGGTCCCGCTCCACGAGCTGGCGCTGGAGCGCCAGGGTGGCCGTCGCCACGACGACCCGCTCCCCGTGCGCGAGCGCGGGCACCAGGTATCCGAGCGACTTTCCGGTACCCGTGCCGGCCTGGACCAGCAGATGGGAGCCGTCGTCGATGGCCTGCTCGACGGCTTCGGCCATGGTCACCTGGCCAGGGCGCTCCGTACCGCCGACGGCTGTGACGGCGGCATGCAGGAGTTCGGGGAGTGAGGGCTCTGTCATAGCCCGACCACCCTACGGGGCCGCACTGACAACCGGGCGATCAAGGCCGGGGCGAGGGACGCGATCAAGACGGGTGCACGGCCGGTGACACGGTGAGTGAAGTGACCGTCGGAGGCATCGATGATGCGGTCAGTGATCATGGCTGGTGCAGCGGGTTCGGAACGGTGCCGTGCACGGCGGCGTGCGGGCGCTGGGGGCGGTCACGGTAGCCGTCCAGGTGCAGTCGGTTGCGGTTGAGGCACAGCCGCTCGATACGCGGAGTGAGCAGGTCGAACGTTTCGTAGCGTTCCTTCAGCTCCGGGAAGAGCCTGTGGTGACGGAGGATCTCCGCCCGGACGAGCGACCAGAACTCGGCCTCCGGAACGCCCAGTTGCGCCTCGCAGAGCGGGGCCAGAAAGCGGAAGACACCGACGAAGAGCCCGGAGTGGATGAACTGCGTGAGGAAGGCGGCCGGTTCCGTGAGCAGAACGGCCCGTACGTCGTCCGGCATGGAGGCGTGCTCGGGCAGCCGCTCGGCGCTGACGTTCACGTCGTCCACGAAGTCCTTCACCGCGAGTCGGACGGGTACGTCGTGGTCGTCGAAGACAACGATCGCGTTCTCGCCATGGGGGCTGAACACAGTGCCGTAGCGGTAGAGGAAGTGCAGCAGGGGCGGCAGCAGCGCGGCGAAGAGACAGCGCAGCCAGATCCGCGGGGCCAGGCCCGAGCGTTCGACGAGCTCCGCCGTGAAGGCCCGGCCGTCGGGGTCGGTGTGCAGGAGAGCGGCCAGAGTGCGGGCGCGTTCACCGGGCGCCAGATGGCGGCAGAGCGGCTCACGCCAGATCGCGCCGAGCAACTCCTTGTACTGGTACGGGACTTCCGGAAGCGTGTCGTACACGGGGTGCCCGACCGTGACGGAAGCGACCTCGCCGAGGAGGATCACCCCGCAGGTGTCGCGCAGGAAGGGGTCCGCGTCGCGCAAGCCGTGCATCCAGGCGGTGACGGCGGGTGCCGCGAGAGTGCGCTCCGTCGGGAGGCCGCGCCACACCAGGGTGTTGAGGACGGACAGCGGCAGTTTGACGGTGTGCCGGTCCGGGCGTGAGGTGTTGAGGAAGGTACGGACCGACTGCTGGGGCAGGCGTAAATCGGCGTCCGGGGGCAGCGGAACGATGGCGCCTGCGGCGACCGAGGGCGCGAAGAGCGGCAGCACGACGTCGTTCCACTGCCAGGGGTGCACGGGCAGGTAGAGGTACGACTCCGGCGTGAGCCCGCGCGCGCGTAGTGCGACGTCGTAGGACTCCCTGGTTGTGGGATCGAGCTCGCGCGCGTAGAGCTCGTCCGCGGTCTCCAGGCCCGCGACGCCCCGGTATGTGGCCAGCGAGGTGTGCACCGCGATCCACGGCAGGGCCGTCCCTCTGCGACCCTCGGGTGCCCAGTGGGCGGCGTCCGTGGCGGAGAAGCCGAGGCGGCCTTTGTTGAGGACGATCCAGGGGTGGCCCGTCTGATGGCCTTCCAGCTCGGCGTATCCGAGGTCGGCGAGCCGGGCTGCCGGCAGCGCTGTGTGGTCGAGGCGCGCGTCCGCCGCGAGTGTGGTGGTCAGTTCCCTGATGACGTGCCCGAGGGTGGCTCCGTCGAGCCCGAGGGTGGCGCGGGCACGGGTGAGGAAGTCGAGGGGGTCGGGGTGTAGGAGTGTGAGGGTTGCGGTCCCGCGGTCTCGCCTGGCGCTCCGCCTGCCTCGGTCAAGGTGAGGGAGGACGGATCGACCTGCCAGCTGTCGTACGCGCCGCGGCGGGCCCGGAAGGCGATGGTGCCGCCGGCGTCGAGGCGGAGGGTGTACAAACGCTCGTCGTCGGCTCCTGCAGCGGGCGGCGAATCGTCTCCTCTGGGCTCCGGGGCTCCGACCGGTGCCGTGACCTCGGGAGCACAGGTGGCCGCCACGGCCTCACCGGAGCGGTTCCCGTCCGCCTCGGGTACCAGGATCTCCTCGTGCGCGAACTCCCCGATCATCTTTGCGAGCAGGCGGCGCCCCGCTCTTTCCCATCGCTCCGGGCTCAGTTCGGGCGGGTCGTAGAGCCACGACGGCCCTCCGGGAGTCGGGGCGGCGGACGGGTTCGGCACGGGGACTCCTCGACTGGGAACCTGATCGGGGCGAGCGGTGTACTAAAAGTGACGGCGCTACAACAGATCGCGCAGGGCCCGGTCCCGGACCATGAGGGCTGCCTTCTTGTCGGGCAGATCGACTTCGGCGGAGAACCGGAAGCCGGCACTGAGAAAGGCGGACACGGAGGGGATGTTGCGGAGGTCGGGTTCAGCGATGACGCGTGCGCATGAGGGACGACGGTCGAGGACGAGATCGGAGACGGCTCTGAGCAGAGTCGTGCCGAGCCCACGCCCGCGATTGGCGACACCACCGATGAGGAGGTGGATACCGGTGTCGTGAAGGCGCGCGGGGTAGTGGCGGGCCAGGGGGTCGAGATCCGCCCGGTAGATCTCCCAATAGCTCATCGGCGTGCCGTCCAGCACACCGAGACATGGGACGCTGCGCCCGTCGCCGCCGAGCTGGGCGCGCAGGTGGTCCTCGGTCGCCGTCCCGGGTCCGGAGAGCTCCCAGAAGGCGGCCACGGCAGGGTCGTTCATCCAGCGGCTGATGAGCGGAAGGTCTCGGTCGAGGTCTACGGGGACCAAGTGGAAGACACCCGCGGCGGTGGCTGTCGGCCCCCAGTCACCGACGTGGTCGAGCAGGTCGTCACCGGCCGGGGCGACCGGGGCGGGCCACGCTGTGCCCGGCGCCGAGGCATACGCCGTGCCCACCGTGCTCCGGCCCCCGCCGTTCCGCTCTGCCCGTTCCGCGGCTCCCCGGGCCGTTTCGGCCTGCGCTCCCCCGGCCGCCTCGCCCCTCGCTTCCTCGGCCTTCCCGGCGAAGAGCGCGAGGAGTTCGTCGGGCAGGCGCAGATCGAGGGTGTCCTCGGTGTCCGCACCGGGACCCGTGTCGCTGCCGGCGGTGGTGTAGGGGGCGGTACCGGCGTCGGTGCTCGCATCGGTGGGAGGCACGGCGACGCTCCTCTCAGGAGACGGGGTGGGTCATGTTCCTCAGGAATGAAGGGGGTTGGCGATGGTGACGTAGACGGACTGGGTGTCGACCGGACCGACGAGTTCGTCGAGGCCGTGCAGCCGGGTCAGCAGGTTGGCCTTGCAGCGCAGAACGGGTGAGTCGAGCAGTTGGGCAGGCAGGGAGGTACGCAGCCGGGCGGGCCCCGAGGCGACGTCGGCGAGGAATCGTCGGAAGGCTGCGAGCAGCAGCCGTTCGTCGGCGAGGCGCTGGGAGCCGAAGGCTCCGATGAGGCCGAGCACGTTGTTGATGCCGAGGTAGTAGGCGAAGCGCTCGTCGGTGACCTCGTCGGAGACGAAGGTGTCGCTCTGTTCGCCGATGCCGGGAAGGCGCTTGTCCAGTTCCGCGCGCCGGGACTCGCGGAAGTAGTAGCCCTGGTTGTCGCGGTAGCGGCCGCCCGTGGGCCACCCTTCCTGGTCCAGCAGGAGCAGGGTGTTCTGTTGGTGGGCCTCCAGCGCGATGCCCGCCTCGCTGTCCAGCCAGAGGACGGGGCGGACGACCTGCTCCAGGTAGCGCAGGAACCACTCGGCGGCGACGGCACCGCGTGGCCGGCCTGTGCGGCCGGCGAGCCGGGTGACGATCTCGGTGAGCCTGGCCCGTGTCGTGGTCCGGCTCTGCTCGGGATGCTGCTGTCCGGTGGGCTGCGCCTGGGGCCTGGGCGAGACGAGTCCGGCGACACAGGAGACGTCGTCCGTCAGCGTGAACGGATTGTGGCGGATCATCACGTCGAGGCCGGACACGGGGTTGCCGTCCGGATCGTTCACTGCGAGCCAGGCCGGGTCGCGGACGATGTCGAAGCCCGGGTGGACGGCCTGCCACTGCTCGGCGAGGCCTCCGCGCAGCAGCCGGTGGACCTCGACACCGCGGTGAAGCTCCTTGCGGAGGTTCTCCCGGCGGGAGTTGGTGATCCGCAGGCCCAGCGACAGCTTCAGCATCGCGGGGGCGCCGGAGCGGTAGAGAGTGCGTACGGAGGAGGTGGGGTGCCAGGGGGAGCCATGGGGACCGAGGTCCAGGAGCAGTCCGGCGTCCAGAAGTTTCGCCGTATCCGGGCGGTGGCGGATCTCGCGGACCTGCCAGGGGTGCATCGGCAGCGCAGCGCATCCGTCGGGCAACCGCAGTCCGGCACCGGCGAGCCGGGGCGTGAGCTGCTCTGCGGGCACCAGGCGGCCTCGCTCGGTCCAGGCCGAGTCGGTGGCGAGCGCGGAGGGGGCGACGGCCATCCAGTGCAGAGGGAAGGAGCCGCGCAACTCGGGTGAGTAGAGGCGGGTTTCGGCCCCGGAGAGTCCCTCGCGGCTCTTCGGAGTGGGGTGCAGCGGGTGGCCGAGCAGCAGCGCCTGCTCGGCCGAGAGGAAGAGGTCGGGGCCGTCGGCGGGGTTCTCCCTGCGGTCCGTGATGAAGAGGACGGTCCGCCGTACGGAGTCGGCGACGCGGCCGACCAGGTCACCGCCGTCGGCCGAGGCGTGGGACTGGGCGGGAGTGTCCGTGGTGTCGGAGGCGGGGGACTCGGCAGGAGTGTCCGCGGCGTCGGAGGCGTGGGGCTCAGCAGGAGTGTCCGTCTCGTCGGACGCACTTGGCTCGGCGGGTGCGCCCGGGGCGATGAGGGCGGTCGGCTGGGTGGGAGCGCCGGTCGTCGGGGTCTCGCGTCCCAGGAGGGCCGCGAGGGTGACCGCGTCCGTGGGAGGTGCCTGGTCGGGGGCGTCGGAGAGGTAGGGAGGGCCGAGGCGGTGCCATCCCGTGGGAGACCAGTAGTGGACGGGAACGACTAGGGCTGTGCCGCTCGCGGGGAGGGGGATGCGGAGGGTGCCGTCGTCGGGGGCGGCGAGGTCGTGCTCGCGTACCCAGCAGCGCAGCAGGTTCTCGATGGCGGCGGCCTGGGCCGCGGTGTGCGGATCGGGGTGTTCCAGCAGGTCGGTGGTGGCCCCGCGCAGCCGTTCGGACTCCTGGGACCCGGTCTTCTGCCTGGGGACCGATTCGGCCCCCGACCCGAGCGGGGCCTGTGTGCCGCGCCCTCCTCGCTCGTGGGTGTAGGGGTGGCCGTCGGGTGCGGGGATGGCGTTCAAGAGGCTTCCTCGGGGGTGGTTCAGGTTCGTGCGGCGACGAACCGGGGCTGTTCCGGCGTGCGTTGGACCCTTGCTGTTCCTGGTCGATGCGGGTGCGGGTGCGGGTGTCGTCCGGTTTCAGGGGTGCGGGGCTGGATTCGGGGGTGCGAGGTGGAGGAGGCAGTTCCGGTGGTGCCTCGCGGGTGTCACCGGAGGACGACATCTCCGGGGCCCCACTGCCGAGCCGTCCAGTGGGCCGGCTGCTATCCGGATCGCTCGCCCCGTTGGGTGTGCTCGGCGCCTTGGGCGTGCCCGACCGTTTGGGTGCGCCCGGTCGCTGTCCGCCGGGGACTCTCGGCCTCCGTGCCGGCGTGGGCCTTGGCGACCTCCGCCACCGCGTCCGCCAGCCGGTTGAGCACCACGCTCGCCTGTTCGTCGCTGATCGTGAGCGGTGGAAGCAGGCGCACCACACTGGAGTTCCGTCCGCCGAGCTCCACGATCAGTCCGCGGCGCAGGCACTCCCGCTGGACGGCGGCCGCCAGTTCGGGGGCCGCGGGAGGCGGCCCGCTGGGGGACGACGGCGGCTTCTCGGGGTCCACGAGTTCGACGCCGATCATCAGCCCCCGGCCGCGCACGTCACCGACACAGCCGAAGTCGTCAGCGAGGCTCTGGAGTTGGGTGATCATGCGGGTGCCCAGAGCCGCGGCCCGGTCGGCGAGGCCGTTCTCACGGACGTACGCGAGAGTCGCGGCGCCGGCGGCCATGGCGAGCTGGTTGCCGCGGAACGTGCCCGCGTGGGCGCCCGGTTCCCACGTGTCGAGGCCCTCGCGGTAGACGACGACCGCCAGTGGCAGGCTGCCGCCGATGGCCTTGGAGAGGACCATCACGTCGGGTGTGATGCCGCTGTGCTCCACCGCCCAGAAGGCACCGGTGCGTCCGACTCCCGTCTGGATCTCGTCGGCGATCAGCGGGATGGAGCGCGCCGAGGTGATCTCCCGCATCCGCCGCATCCAGTCGTCGCGGGCCGGAATCACTCCGCCCTCGCCCTGCACCGGTTCCAGGATCATCCCGGCGGGGCTCGGCACCCCGGACTTGGTGTCGTCGAGGATGGACTCGGTCCAGCGCGCGGCGAGTTCGGCACCCGGCTCGCCGCCGACGCCGAACGGACAGCGGTAGCCCTGCGGATAGGGCAGGCGCGCGACACGTACGTCGGACGCGCCCCCGGATGCCGCGAGCGCCCCCGCGGTCATCCCGTGGTATGCGCCGGCGAAGGCGAGAATCCCGCTGCGGCCGGTCGCGGCGCGCACCAGCTTCAGGGCGGCCTCCACGGCGTCCGTACCGGCGGGCCCGCAGAACTGCACGCGCGCGTGGTCGGCGAGACCGGGCGGCAGCGTGCGGAACAGCTCGGTGGTGAAGGCGTCCTTGACGGGCGTGGCCAGGTCGAGGACCTGCAGCGGCGCCCCGGAGTCGAGGACCTTCCTGATGGCTTCCAGTACGACCGGGTGGTTGTGGCCGAGGGCCAGCGTCCCGGCGCCCGAGAGGCAGTCGAGGTAGCGGTTCCCGTCGGCTCCCTCGATCGTCAGGCCTCGCGCGCGGACGGGGACGATCGGAAGCGCGCGTGCGTAGGTGCGCGCTGCGGATTCGCGCGCCGCCTGGCGCCGCAGGATCCCCTCGTGCGCCGCGCGCGCCCCGCCGTTCTCCGGTGTCGCGCGCGCCCCCGCGGCCTCGGGCACCGCGGGCGCCGTCTCGGGCGCAGACTCGGTCACAGCCACGTCTGTCGGTCCTCCCGCTGTCCAGAAGAGGCGAGTTGCTCGGCCGCCCGGTGGGAGGCGACAGGGAATGAACGCAGCCGGAACGTCCCCCGTACGTACCAACGACGAGGACCGCGAGGGGCAACGGTGGGGCGAAGATCCTTGCCGTGACGGAACCGTTGCGGTTCCGTCGGAAGTCCCCCACAGCAACGGCATAGTCTGTGGTGCCGTTCAGCGAATTACCGCTGATCAGCACCCGCGGTCCACGTCGGACACATCCGGGTCACCGGATCCGTACGAAGTCCCATGTGGCAGCACAGAGTTGTTCGTTCACCTCCAGGGGGAGTCACACCATGCGACCCATACGCCCGCTCTTCACCGCCCGTCGAGGGAGGAGCTCGCGCCGCAGAACCTCCCCCATGCTGGCCGCGGTCGGACTGGCCACCGCGCTGGCGCTGACCGCCACCGCCTGCGGTTCGGAAGAGGACACCAACGCGGGCGCGGAGGCGTCGGCGTCAGCGGCCGGCGACGGCAAGATCAAGATCCCGGACAACATCAAGGACAGGCTCAAAGAGCACGGGATCGACATCGACCAGTGGAAGGGCGGCGCCTGGAAGAACTGGGACAAGGACGACTGGCTGCGCGAGGCCGGGGACTACATCAACCCGATCATCAAGGACCTGTGGGACCCGGACCGAATGCGCGAGGCCGAGGACCCGGACCAGGGCAAGGGCGTCGACGAGAACGACCTCTCGGGTGACCAGGGCGTGACCGACCCGGAGCCTGCGCCCGTGGAGGCAAAGTCCGTCCCGGCGGCGTACCACGAGAACGCACCCGAGACGGGCAAGGTGTTCTTCGACTCCCCCGAGGGCACCATGGTCTGCTCGGCGACCGTGGTCGAGGACCCGGCCCACCCGGGCAAGTCCAACCTCGTGTGGACCGCGGGCCACTGTGTGCACGCCGGCAAGAAGGGCGGCTGGTACCGCAACATCGCCTTCGTGCCGTCGTACAACAACGACGCCATGTCGGCGGCGGAGCTCGCGACCGCCACCAAGGAAGAGGTCGCTCCGTACGGTCTCTGGTGGGCCGACTGGGCCCAGACCTCGGACCAGTGGATCGAGCAGGGTGGCGCGACGGGCGGCGACGGCGCCTCGTACGACTTCGCGGTCATTCATGTGACGCCGGAGAAGGGCAGCGGGGGCAAGTCCCTTGAGGAGACCGTCGGTTCGGCGCTCCCGGTGGACTTCAACGCTCCGGCCGTCTCGGAGGTCGGGGACATCACCGCGACCGGCTACCCGGCGGCGAAGCCCTTCGACGGGGAGACCATGTTCCAGTGCGCGGACAAGCCGGGCCGGCTCTCGATCGCCGAGTCCCAGCCGACGATGTACCGCATCGGCTGCACCATGACCGGCGGTTCGTCGGGCGGCGGCTGGGTCGCGGCGGGTTCGGACGGCAAGCCGGCGCTGGTGTCCAACACCTCGATCGGCCCGGTGACCGCGGGCTGGCTCGCGGGCCCGCACCTGGGCACGGAGGCCAAGGGGATCTACGACGCGGTGAGCAAGAAGTTCGCGGCGCAGCAGTAGCGCCGCGACCGTAGCGGCGTAGCAGTACAGCAAGCAGCGCCACAGGGACGGACGGCGGCAGGGTGGGCCTCACGGAAACCTTCACCGCCTGGCCGCCGTTCGTCCTCGACTCCCCGGGCATAGTGGGGTGTCGCGGTGACACGGGCTCCGCGGAGAGCCTTCTTCGCGCTCTTCGCGCCTGACCCGCAGACGAAAGCTGCACGTTCAATCGGGGGTAACAACATCATGCGTTCCACACGTCCGTCCTTCTCGGGGATGCGCGGGCGACGCCGCGTCCTCGCCGCCGCCGGGCTGGCAGCGGCTCTGACGCTCACCGCCACCGCCTGTGAGTCGGGCGACGACAACGCCGCCGACAAGCCGGCCGCCACCGGCTCGGGAGCCTCCGGCGGCGACAAGATCGAAATTCCGGCCGACATCGCCGACAAGCTCAAGGAGCGCGGCATCGATGTCGACGACTGGAAGGACGGCGAATGGAAGAACTGGGACAAGGACAAGTGGCTCACTGAGGCCGAGGACTTCGTCAACCCGGTGATCGAGGGCCTCTGGAAGCCCGAGCGGATGAAGTCCGCCAAGGACCCGGACAAGACGATCTCCGCGAAGGACGCCTCGGCCGACCAGGGCGTGAGCGACCCGGCTCCGGCCCCGGTCACCGCGACGCGGGAAGAGACCCCATATCACGACAACGCCGCCCCGGTCGGGAAGGTCTTCTTCGACTCCCCCGAGGGCTCGATGGTCTGCTCCGGCACGGTCGTCAAGGACCCGCGCAACCCGGGGAAGTCCAACCTCGTGTGGACCGCCGGCCACTGTGTCCACGCGGGCGGTGGCGGCGGCTGGTACCGCAACATCGCCTTCGTGCCCGCCTACAACGACCTCGGCAAGTCCGAGGCCGAGCTGGCCGACGCGACACAGCAGGAGATCTCCCCGTACGGCCAGTACTGGGCGGACTGGGCGTCCACCTCGAACGAGTGGATCCAGGGCGGCTCGGAGTCGGGCGGCGCGGGTGCCGCGTACGACTACGCGGTGCTGCACGTGAAGCCGGAGTCGGGCTCCAAGTCCCTCGAGGAGACCGTCGGTACGGCGCTGGACGTGGACTTCTCCACCCCCGCCGCGGCGGACGCGGGCACGATGGGCGCCTGGGGTTACCCGGCGGCGCCGCCGTACAACGGTCTGATCATGCACAAGTGCGTCGACCGGCCGGGCCGCCTCTCGCTCAGCCCGAGCCTGCCGACGATGTACCGCATCGGCTGCACCATGACCGGCGGTTCGTCGGGCGGCGGCTGGTTCCGGGTCGTCGGCGGCAAGACCGTGCTCGTCTCGAACACCTCGATCGGCCCGACCGACAACACCTGGCTCGCGGGACCGCAGCTGGGCCAGGGCGCCAAGACGCTCTTCGACAACATGAGCAAGGAGTACGGCGACAAGTAGGCGCCGTACGCACGCCGGGGCGGAGCGGTGGGCGCGGCGGGCCTGCTGCGCCCACCGCTCCGGCCCACGGCATCCGCGCCACGACTACGGCGAAGGCCCGTCCCCTCTGGCAGGGGGCGGGCCTTCGCCGTTTTCGATCAGAGCAGACCGATCAGACAGCCGGCACCGGAACGTACGCCTGCAGCTCCGCCGCCAGTTCCTCGTGCACCCGCACCTTGAGCAGGGTGCCCTCCGGGGTGTGCTCCTCGGAGATCACCTCACCCTCGGAGTGGGCGCGCGCGACCAGCCGGCCGAGCGTGTACGGGACGAGCGCCTCGATCTCGACCGAGGGGTGCGGCAGTTCGATGTCGATGAGCGCGAGCAGCTCGGCGATCCCCCGGCCCGTACGGGCCGAGACGGCGATGGACCGCTTCTCGTTCCGCATGAGCCGCTGGAGCACCAGCGGGTCGGCCGCGTCCGCCTTGTTGATCACCACGATCTCGGGCACCTTGGTCGCGCCCACGTCGCGGACAACCTCGCGCACGGCGGCCAGCTGCTCCTCCGGCGCCGGGTGCGAACCGTCCACCACGTGCAGGATCAGGTCGGCGTCGCCGACCTCCTCCATCGTGGAGCGGAACGCCTCGACGAGGTGGTGCGGCAGGTGCCGGACGAAGCCGACGGTGTCCGCGAGTGTGTAGATCCGCCCACTGGGCGTCTCGGCGCGGCGCACGGTCGGGTCGAGGGTGGCGAACAGCTCGTTCTGCACCAGCACGCCCGCGCCCGTGAGGCGGTTGAGCAGCGAGGACTTGCCGGCATTGGTGTAGCCGGCGATCGCCACCGAGGGCACCTTGTTGCGACGGCGCTCCTGGCGCTTGATCTCGCGGCCGGTCTTCATGTCCGCGATCTCCCGGCGCATCTTCGCCATCTTCTCGCGGATGCGACGCCGGTCGGTCTCGATCTTGGTCTCACCGGGACCACGGGTGGCGAGGCCGCCGCCCTTGCCGCCGCCCATCTGACGGGACAGAGACTGACCCCAGCCTCGCAGCCTCGGCAGCATGTACTGCATCTGCGCGAGCGCGACCTGCGCCTTGCCCTCGCGGGACTTGGCGTGCTGGGCGAAGATGTCGAGGATCAGGGCCGTACGGTCGATGACCTTGACCTTGACGACGTCTTCGAGGTGGATCAGCTGGCCCGGCGAGAGCTCACCGTCACAGATGACGGTGTCCGCGCCGGTCTCCAGCACGATGTCCCGCAGCTCGTGGGCCTTGCCTGAGCCGATGTAGGTGGCCGCGTCGGGCTTGTCGCGGCGCTGGATGACGCCGTCGAGCACGAGCGCGCCCGCCGTCTCGGCGAGGGCGGCCAGCTCCGCGAGGGAGTTCTCCGAATCGGTCGCGGTCCCGGAGGTCCACACACCGACGAGCACCACGCGCTCCAGGCGGAGCTGTCGGTACTCGACCTCGGTGACGTCCTCGAGCTCGGTGGAGAGGCCCGCGACGCGACGCAGTGCCGCACGCTCGGAGCGGTCGAACTGGTCGCCGTCCCGGTCTCCGTCGACCTCGTGGCTCCAGGCGACGTCCTCTTCCATCAGGGCATCGGCCCGAAGACCGTCGGGGTAGTTCTGCGCGAAGCTCTGCGTGTCCTGGGAAGGGGAAGAAGAGGAGGTCATTGGGTCCTTACGTCGATGGGGATACCTGTGGGACGACGGACTTCCGTCCGACATTCACGACAACGTCCGGGGCCGCCGGGAGATTCCCGTCCGGATTCCGGAGGGCCGTGCCGCCGACCCGGAGTGGCGTCGACGTGAAGATGTTCGCACGGCACGGCCCGTCTCGTCACCGAGTTTTCTGGGGCTATCGCTTGGGCTTGGCGGGCTTCTCGGCGGGCTTCTCGCTGCGCCAGTCGGGGTGGCCCGGCATGGGCGGGGTCTTCTCCCCGTAGAGCCATGCCTCGAAGAATCCGCTCAGATCACGGGCCGCGATGCCCGAGGCGAGGCGCGTGAAGTCCGCGGTGTCCGCGACCCCGTCGTGGTGGATGCTCACCCAGGTCCGCTCCAGCTGCTCGAAGGAGCGGCGGCCGATCTCCTCGCGGAGCGCGTACAGGACCAGGGCGCTGCCGTCGTAGACGTTCGGGCGGAAGATGCTGAGCTTCTCGCCGGGAGCGGCCCCCTTGGGCGCGGCGGGCGGGCCTCCCGTGGCACGCCAGGTGTCGGAGGCCCGGTAGGCGGCGCGCATCCGTGCCTCCATGGGCTTGTCGGCCTTCTCCTCGGCATAGAGGGCCTCGTACCAGGTGGCGTGGCCTTCGTTGAGCCACAGGTCGGACCAGGTGCGCGGGGAGACGCTGTCGCCGAACCACTGGTGCGCCAGTTCGTGCACCATGATCGCCTCGACGTACCACTTCGGGTACTCGGGCCGCGTGAAGAGCTCCTTCTCGAAGAGGGAGAGCGTCTGTGTCTCCAGCTCGAACCCGGTGCGGGCCTCGGCGATCAGCAGCCCGTACGTCTCGAAGGGGTAGTCACCGACCTTCTCCTGCATCCAGTCGATCTGGTCGGGTGTCTTCTTGAGCCACGGTTCCAGCGCCTCGCGGTCCTTGGTGGGCACCACGTCGCGTACGGGCAGGCCGTCCGGCCCGCTCCGGTGCAGCACGGAGGAGCGGCCGATGGAGACCTGGGCCAGCTCGGTGGCCATGGGGTGCTCGGTCCGGTACGTCCAGGTGGTCGCCGCGTCGCGGCGGTTCACACCCAGGGGCAGCCCGTTGGCGACGGCCGTGTAGCCGTTGGGTGCGGTGACCCGGATCGTGAACAGGGCCTTGTCCGAGGGGTGGTCGTTGCTCGGGAAGACCCGGTGGCCGGCGTCGGCCTGGTTGGCCATCGCGAGGCCGTCCTCGGTCCGCACCCAGCCGCTGTCCTGGTCCTTGGTCGACACGGGGTTGCTGTCGTGGTGCACGGTGATCCGCATCCGGACGCCGGGCAGCAGCGGCTCCGCGGGCGTGACCACCAGGTCCTCCCCGGAGCTCCGGAACTCCGCCGGCTCGCCATTGACCTCGACGGATCGCACCGTTCCGTGCGAGTAGTCAAGATTGACCTGCTCCAGCCAGTCTGTCGTCCTGGCCACGATCGTGGTGACGGCCGGCAGCGGCTTGCTGTTGCTGCCGGGATAGATGAAGGAGAGGTCGTACGACGTGACGTCGTACCCGGGGTTGCCCAGGTGCGGGAAGAGCCGGTCGCCGATGCCGAGCGGGGGTGGGGCGGGGGCGCTCGCGGCGATGAGGCAGACGGAGGCGGCGGAGGCGAGGAACGCCGTACGGAGCCGTCGGGGGGCCTTCTGGCGTGGGGTCCCGGTACGGGGCGTGGTCCTGGGGATGCGCAGCATGGACCACGGCTATCAGCGACCGCCCGCCCTACGGCGACGACTCGCGCCGAACCCACCCGAACGGGCGCTTTCCGCCGAGTCGCTGCTCTACGGAGTTGTCGTCTGGTGCTGCGCGCGGCCCACGTCGAAGACACCCGGGACGTTGCGCATCGCCCGCATCAGCACGGGAAGGTGGGCGGCGTCCGGAAGTTGGAGCGTGTAGGTGTGGCGCACGCGCTGCTGGCTGGGCGGTTCGACGGTCGCCGAGACGATGTCGACGCCCTCCAGGGCGATGGCCTCGGTGAGGTCGGCGAGCAGGTGGGGCCGTCCGAAGGACTCGACGAAGAGCGTGACGCGGCACTCCGATGTGTCGCCCCAGCGCACTCCGACCTCCGTGCGCCCGAGGTCCTTCATGCGGGTCGCGCCCGCGCACTCGGCGCGGTGCACGGTCACCACTCCGCCGCGTACGGCGAAGCCCGTGATGTCGTCGGGCGGCACGGGCGTACAACAGCCCGCGAGGCGTACGGTCGCGCCGGGCTGGTCGACGACGACGTCCGCGGCGGCCGGGCGCGCGGCCGGCGCGTCCGCGGACGGACGGCGGGTCGTGGCGGGAGCCTCGGGCGGCGTCGCGGGCGACGGGTGCGCGGCCAGCCAGCGGGTGATGGCGATCCGCGCGACGGGCGTGTGCGCGTGCTCCAGCCACTCCCTGGAGGGCTCGGAGGCCGCGTCCTGGCCCATGAGCAGTTGCACGGTGTCGCCGTCGCTCAGGACCGTACTGAGCCTCACCAGGCGGCCGTTGACGCGCGCGCCGATGCAGGCGTGCGCGTCCTCGCCGTACTGGGCGTACGCGGCGTCGACGCAACTGGCGCCCGCGGGCAGCCCGAGCGTGCCGCCGTCGGGCCGGTAGACGGTGATCTCCCGGTCCTGGGCGAGGTCCTCGCGGAGCGTCGACCAGAACGTGTCGGGGTCGGGGGCCGCCTCCTGCCAGTCGAGGAGGCGGGAGAGCCAGCCGGGACGGGTCGGGTCGGCGCGCTCGCCGTCCACCGCGTCGCCGACGCGTGTCCCGTCGCCGTCCGTCTGCTCCTCCGAAGGAGGAGCGTAGGGATTGCCGAGCGCGATGACGCCGGCCTCGGCGACCTTGTGCATCTGGTGCGTACGGATGAGGACTTCGGCGACCTGGCCGTCGGTGCGGGCGACCGCGGTGTGCAGCGACTGGTACAGGTTGAACTTGGGGACGGCGATGAAGTCCTTGAACTCCGAGACCACGGGCGTGAGACAGGTGTGCAGTTCACCGAGGACCCCGTAACAGTCGGCGTCCTCGTTCACGAGCACCAGGAGGCGTCCGAAGTCGGAGCCGCGCATCTCGCCGCGCTTGCGCGAGACTCGGTGCACGGAGACGAAGTGCCGTGGCCGGATGAGGACTTCGGCCTGCAGACCGGCCTCCCGCAGAACCACCCGCACCTCTTCGGCGATCTCCTCCAGGGGATCGTCGGCGCGCGAGGCGTTGTTGACGATGAGTTCGCGGGTGTGGGCGTACTCCTCGGGGTGCAGGATCGCGAAGACGAGATCCTCCAGCTCGGTCTTCAGGGCCTGCACGCCCAGGCGTTCGGCGAGCGGGATCAGCACGTCCCTCGTCACCTTGGCGATGCGTGCCTGTTTCTCGGGGCGCATCACACCGAGGGTGCGCATGTTGTGCAGCCGGTCGGCGAGCTTGATCGACATCACGCGTACGTCGCTGCCGGTGGCGACGAGCATCTTGCGGAACGTCTCGGGCTCGGCGGCCGCCCCGTAGTCGACCTTCTCCAGTTTGGTCACGCCGTCGACGAGATAGCGGACCTCCTCGCCGAACTCCTCACGCACCTGATCGAGCGTCACTTCCGTGTCCTCGACGGTGTCGTGGAGCAGAGACGCCGTCAAAGTCGTGGTCTCCGCGCCGAGTTCGGCGAGGATCAGGGTCACGGCGAGCGGGTGCGTGATGTACGGCTCGCCGCTCTTGCGCATCTGGCCGCGGTGCGAGGACTCGGCGAGGACGTACGCGCGGCGCAGCGGGTCCAGGTCGGCGTCGGGGTGGTAGGCGCGATGGGCCTCGACCACGTGACCGATCGCGTCGGGCAGCCGACCGCGGACCGCGGGTCCCAGGAGGGCGGCCCGGCCGAGGCGCCGCAGGTCGATCCGGGGGCGGCTTCTCCTGCGCTGTGCCCCGGGCGTCGTGGGGCCGGGCGTCGCGGGGTTCGTGGCCTCCGCACTCATGGGCACCTCCGGCTGCGTGGACCGGCGGACGGGGTGCCCCATGGCGTACTGCGCGGCTCTGGGGATGGCGTCGTTCCCCCGTCCGGGCCGGTGCTTGATGCTACCGAGCCCACCACGCCCGGCTGACCGCCTCTCGCCGAGCGTGAAACGGATCACCCATTCGAGCGAAGGTTCAGGGGGTCGCGGTTTCGAGCCATCCGGCGTCGATCTCACCCTCTGCGACGATCACCGCGGGCCCGGTCATCTCGATCTCGCCGTCGGCCCGCTCGGTGATCACCAGGCGCCCGCCGGGCACATCGACCGTGTACGTCGCCGGTGTGCCGGTCACCGCAGGGTCGGCGCCGTCCCTGCGCGCCGCCGCCACGGCCACGGCGCACGCGCCCGTGCCGCACGACCGGGTCTCGCCGGAGCCTCGCTCGTGGACACGCAGAGCGACGTGACGAAGACCACGGTCGACGACGAACTCGACGTTCACGCCGTCCGGGTACGCGGAGGCGGGGCTGAACGGCGGCGCGGTGTACAGATCTCCGGCGTGGTCGAGGTCCTCCACGAAGGCGACGGCGTGGGGGTTGCCCATGTTGACGTTGCGCGCAGGCCAGCTGCGCTCGCCGACGCTCACGGTGACGTCCCCTTCGGGGAGGAGCGCCTTGCCCATGCCGACGGTGATGTCGCCCTCCTTGGCGATGTGCACCGTCTTGACGCCTCCGCGCGTGGCGACGGCGATGTCACCTTCGGCCACATGTCCGGCGCGCTGGAGATAGTGGGCGAACACACGCACTCCGTTGCCGCACATCTCCGCGATCGAGCCGTCGCCGTTGCGGTAGTCCATGAACCATTCCGCTTCGGCTGCCATCGCCCGGGCCTCGGGGTGCGCCGCGGACCGTACGACGTGCAGCAGACCGTCCCCGCCGATGCCCGCGCGGCGGTCGCACAGGGCGGCGACGGCGGCCGGGGGCAGGTCGATGACGTTCTCGGGGTCGGGGATGATCACGAAGTCGTTCTCGGTCCCGTGCCCCTTGAGGAAGGCGATCCGCGTGCTCATTCCTCGATCGTAAAGGGTCGGTGCGACAACCCGGCCGAGCGGTCCGGCAGCCGGACCACACCGGACCCCGGCCAGGACCGCACGCGCAGGGCATGCCCCAGGGGGCTCAGCGCAGCCGGGCCACGCGCCACACGGCGAGCACCACGACCGCGGCGACGACCACGGCGTACGCGATGGCGACCCGCCAGTCCGGACGGCGGCCGGAGCCGCGCTGCGGAAGGCCGGGCCACGTGTAACCCACACGGCGGGCGGCCATCATGCCCCAGCCTGCGGCACAGGAGCAGATCAGCAGGCCGAGCATGGCGATCATGGCCCCGCTGTCGCCGAAGTCGAAGGCGAGCGGGAAGGCGAACATCAGGGAGCCGAGTGCGGCGAGGCTCACGATGGGCGCGAGCTGCCAGATGCGCATGCGGCGCTGCGGGCGAAGCTCGACCTCGACCTCGGGCCCCGGGAACATCTCGTCGGGCTCGGGACCGTCGGCGGTGACCCCGCCGGCGATCTCGTCGGGCCCGTCCGGGCTCAGTCGGTCCTCATCGGGGTCCTGCTGCTCCTGTGCGGTGTCGTGCGCCCCGCCGGTGGCGGTGCCTTGTTCCGCGCCTTGTGCGGTGTCGCGAGGGCCGGCCTCCATCGCCACGCGCCCTCCCAACTCGGACTCCACTTGGTCGATCGAAGCTCGATGATGGCACGGCCTCGGAGACCGGGATGACGGCCGGAGCGTCCCGATGCCAGGACGTGATCAGGCTGTGACCGGTCGTTCGACCAACGCCAGCGCGAGCTGCGGAAGTTCTGTGAGATCCGCCGCAGCCCCACTCAGCCAATGCACCCGTGGATCGCGTCTGAACCAGGAATCCTGACGGCGCGCGAAGCGCTTGGTGGCACGTACGGTCTCGGCACGTGCCTCGTCCTCAGTGCACTCCCCCGCGAGCGCCGCGAGCACCTGCTGGTAGCCGAGGGCACGCGACGCCGTACGCCCCTCGCGCAACCCTTGCGCCTCCAGTGCGCGCACTTCCTCGACGAGGCCGGCCTCCCACATGCGGTCCACCCGCAGGGCGATGCGGTCGTCGAGCTCGGGGCGCGCCACGTCGACGCCGATCTGCACGGTGTCGTAGACGGAGTCGTGGCCGGGGAGGTTGGCGGTGAAGGGCTTCCCAGTGATCTCGATGACCTCAAGAGCACGGACGATCCGGCGGCCGTTGCTGGGCAGGATCGCGTGGGCGGCCTCCGGGTCGGCGACGGCCAGCCGGGCGTGCAGCGCGCCGGAGCCACGCAGGGTGAGCTCCTCCTCCAGGCGGGCCCGTACCTCGGGGTCGGTGCCGGGGAACTCCAGGTTGTCGACGGCCCCCCGGACGTACAGTCCGGAGCCGCCGACGAGGATCGGCCAGCGGCCCTCGGTGAGGAGTGCGTCGATGCGGTCGCGCGCGAGGCGCTGATACTCGGCGACGCTCGCCGTGACCGTCACGTCCCAGATGTCCAGGAGGTGGTGCGGGATGCCGCCCCGTTCCTCGGGCGTCAGCTTGGCGGTACCGACGTCCATCCCCCGGTAGAGCTGCATCGAGTCGGCGTTGACGACCTCACCGCCCAGGCGCTGGGCCAGATGGACGCCGAGATCGGACTTTCCCGCCGCGGTGGGACCGACGACGGCGATGACCCGCGGGGCGGGGGCAGGACTACTCACCGCAACAGTCTCGCAAACCTCGGGGCCTCTTCTCGAACGAGCTACGTGACGGCGCGGGGCCAAGGTCGTTGCCTGTTGCGAGGTTCCAGCCGCCGGTCGTGAGGGCCGGTGACCCGGGCGACGCAGTGGGACGCACCGGGCAACGCGGAATTTCGCCCACATGAGTAGAGTATGGAGATGATATGGGCGTTTTTGCACGGCTTCTTCGTAAAGATGGGCCTAAGTCGAAGGGGTCGGAGGAGGCGTCGACCGCCGAGGCCGAGGCCGTCGCTGTGACGGCCGAGCCCGGGGCGGATGCGGAGGACGCGGCGAAGGGTTCGGAGAAGGCCGAGACCGAGACCTCGTCCGCGGCGACGGACTCGGCGGAGTCCGAGGAGTCCGCCGCGGAGGGCGTCGAGATCCCCAAGCAGCAGTCCGCCGAGGAGGCGGCCGACAGCGAGGCCGGCGAGGGCGCCCGCAAGTAGCTGTCCCGCGAGGGAAGGTGAACCATGGGTCTCCTGGACAAACTGAAGGCCGGGCTCGCTCCTGCCAAGGAGAAGGTCTCCGACCTCGCGCAGCAGCACGGGGGAAAGATCGACAAGATCGAGCAGGGTCTCGACAAGGCCGCGAAGCTGGCCGATGAGAAGACCAAGGGCAAGTACAGCGACAAGATCCAGACGGGCACGGGGAAAGCCAAGGGCGCCCTGGACCGGCTCGCGCACAAGGATGGTGACGGTACGGACGGCGGCGCGACGCCCCCGTCTCCCCCGGCACCACCGCCCTCGGCATCCTGAGCGACACCACATCGGCGGACGGCCTCGGAGCACGTTGCGCTCCGGGCCGTCCGCGGTGCTGGCGGCTCACTTACGGCCCGGTCCCACGGCCCACGCCTGACGCCCTCCACCTCTCGGCTTCGCCCCGGCCCGAATCCCCGGCGGGGGCATGTCCCGCCCGGTGCCCGCGCACCCGGCGCGCGCAGGCGCTACGACCAGCGCGGGGTCAGGGCAAACGCGGGGCACTACGACCGTCCGGGCGCTACGACCAACCGCGCCAGGCACTCGGACTCAGACCGGCCCTCCCGGGCGCTCAAGACCGGCCGGCCTGGGCACTACAACCGTCCCGAGCACTACACCTGGCCGCCCCAGACACTCGGACCGACCGTCCCGGGCCCTCAGACCGGCCAGCCCGGGCACACCAACCGACCAGCTCGGGCCCTACGGCCCAGCCCAGCCCCCCGATGCCCGCCCCACGCCCTACGACCAGGCCGCCACCACGTACCCCACCCCGTAGGGCGCGTCCTCGTACAGGAGCGCGCCTGCGAGCCCCGCGCCCTCGCCGGCGCCCGCGAGCACCTGCCAAGGCGCCCGGCCGGAGGCCTTGAGCTCGTACGCCAGCTCCGCGTCCAGCGTCTGAAGGGCGGCCACGTCGGCCGCTCCGAGCGCATGCGCCACATCCGCGTCGAAGCCCGCCGCCCGGTCGTCCAGATACCCGGGCGCCTTGAGCGTGCGGCACGCGCTGGCGTCGCCCATCACCAGCAACGCCACCCGCTCGGCCCGCGCGGCGATTTCCCTTCCGGTTTGGATACACCGCTCGGCCGCGAGCGGTTCCCCCACGCCGAGACCTTCGACGGGGGCGTCGGACCAGTCCGTACGGCCGAGCAGCCAGGCCGCGACCGCGAGCGAAGGCGGCAGGGGCCGATCAGCGCCCTCGACGGGTTCGGATCCGGCCGCCGGGCCTTCCGGCGTCCGGGCCCCGTTCCGGCCCAGCCTGACGTCGAGATCCACGCCGAAGCCGCGGAACGTGCCCCGAGCGCCCTCCAGATGCGGCCCACGCCCGCTCTGCTCGGCGGGTCCGACCACAACCAGCCGGTCGGGCCGCGCGGCGGCCAGTACCCCCAGCGCGTCCGTGCAGGCGGCACGCGCGGCGTCCAGTTCGGGTGCGGCACCCGCGGCGACCTCGGGCACGAGAAGGGGCGGGCAGGGACAGACGGCGGCGGCGACAAGCATGATCGGCAGCGTAGCCCCGCGCGACGGCCCGATGGCACTCCTCGTGCGGCCGGATGTCACTCCTCGGCGGAACCCCGTCGCCAGACCCCGCCCAACGCCACGCCTTGCCCAACACCACACCCCACGCCACGCCCCGCCGGACGTCACTCCTCGATCAGCACGTCCGTGAGATCGATGACCGTGAGGAGGAGCACCACGAGCTTGCCGTCGCTGATCACGTACTCGACGAACAGGTTCCGGGAGAGGGCTATCTCGCGGGTCGACTCGTCGCCGCCCACGGCGTGCGAGAGCTTGTGGCGCGGGTCGGCCACCAGTATGGCCAGCCCGCGGTCCAGCACCTCCCGGCGCTCGGCGGGAAGGCTGTCCCGGACGCGTGCGGCGCGCTCGGTGAACTCCACGCTGTACGGCATGAGGGACCCCTTCCCGGCCCGTGACGCGGTCAGTCGCAGCCGCGTCAGTCGCAGCCGCACCCGCTGCCCGTGGCGACCGGCAGCGGCTCCGGCGCACCGATCTTCGGCAGGCCCAGCATGACGCCCGCCGGCTTCGCGGCCTCGGTGGCGTTGCGCTTGTCCCAGGCGTCCCCCGCGCGCGTGCGGCGCACTTTCAGGGTGGGGCCCTCCGCCAGGAGGTGGTGCGGGGCCGCGTACGTGATCTCGACCGTCACCACGTCACCCGGGCGCACCTCCTCGTCGGGCTTGGTGAAGTGCACCAGCCGGTTGTCGGCGGCGCGGCCGGAGAGGCGGTGGGTGGCGCCGTCCTTGCGGCCCTCGCCCTCGGCGACCATCAGCTCCAGGGTGCGGCCGACCTGCTTCTTGTTCTCGTCCCAGGAGATCTCCTCCTGGAGGGCGACGAGACGCTCGTAGCGCGCCTGCACGACCTTCTTGGGGATCTGCCCCTCCATGGTCGCCGCCGGTGTGCCGGGACGCTTGGAGTACTGGAACGTAAACGCTTGCGCGAAGCGGGCCTCGCGGACCGCGTGCAGGGTCTGCTCGAAGTCCTCCTCGGTCTCGCCGGGGAAGCCCACGATGATGTCGGTGGTGATCGCGGCGTGCGGGATCGCGGCGCGGACCTTGTCGATGATCCCGAGGTAGCGCTCCTGCCGGTACGAGCGGCGCATCGCCTTCAGGACGGTGTCCGAACCGGACTGCATCGGCATGTGCAGCTGCGGCATGACGTTCGGTGTCTCGGCCATCGCGGCGATGACGTCGTCCGTGAAGTCGCGCGGGTGCGGCGAGGTGAAGCGCACGCGCTCCAGGCCCTCGATCTTCCCGCAGGCCCGCAGCAGCTTGCTGAAGGCCTCACGGTCGCCGATGTCGGAACCGTAAGCGTTTACGTTCTGCCCGAGCAGCGTGATCTCGGAGACGCCCTCGCCGACCAGGGCCTCGATCTCGGCGAGGATGTCGCCGGTCCTGCGGTCCTTCTCCTTGCCGCGCAGCGCCGGGACGATGCAGAAGGTGCACGTGTTGTTGCAGCCGACGGAGATGGAGACCCAGGCCGCGTACGCGCTCTCGCGGCGGGTCGGCAGCGTCGAGGGGAACGCTTCGAGCGACTCGGCGATCTCGACCTGCGCCTCTTCCTGTACGCGGGCGCGCTCCAGGAGGACGGGCAGCTTGCCGATGTTGTGCGTACCGAAGACGACGTCCACCCAGGGCGCCTTCTTCACGATGGTGTCGCGGTCCTTCTGGGCGAGGCAGCCACCGACGGCGATCTGCATGCCGGGCCGCTTCGTCTTCATCGGCGCGAGCCTGCCGAGGTTCCCGTAGAGACGGTTGTCGGCGTTCTCCCGCACCGCGCAGGTGTTGAAGACGACGACGTCGGCGTCACCGTCGGAACCGTCGGGCGCGCGTACGTATCCGGCGTCCTCGAGCAGTCCGGAGAGCCGTTCCGAGTCGTGGACGTTCATCTGACATCCGTAAGTGCGTACTTCATACGTTCTCGTCAGGTCCACTGCCGGGCTCCGGTCGCTGCTGCTCATGCGACAAGGGTAGGCGGTGCCCGGAGTACGTCCGGCCCTGGCGCCTTTCGTGCGGGGGTGTGCGGGCCGTGGCGCCCGCGCCCGGGGGCCCGGCCCTGGTCATCGTGGGCGATGTGCTGGCAGGATCGCGCGCATGTTCCAGGCACTTTCCCGTATCGGCAGACGCCGGGCCCTGCAGGGTTCGGCCGGCGCCTTCGTGGCCTTCGGGCTGCTCCTGTGGTGGCTGCTGCCCCTGGGCAAGAGCTCACCGGGCGGGACGGTGTCCTTCAGTACGGGATCGGCGTCCGGCGTGTACCAGCTGTACGGGACGCTGCTGCAGGAGGCGCTCGCGAAGGACATGCCTCGTCTGAAGGTGGAGCTCGAAGGAAGCGTGGGCTCGCAGCAGAACGTGCAGCGGGTCGCCACCGGGCAGGCAGATTTCACCATCGCGGCCGCCGACGCGGTGGCGAAGTACAAGCGGGAGGGCGGCCGGGGCGCGGAACTGCTCCGCGGCTGCGCCCGGCTGTACGACGACTACGTGCACGTGATCGTCCCCCAGAGTTCCCCCGTGGAGACCATCGCGGAGCTGAAGGGCAAGCGGGTCGCGGTGGGGCCGCGCGGCTCCGGGGTGCGGCTGATCGCCGAGCATGTGCTGGAAGCGGCCGGCCTCGACCTGGACAAGGACATCCAGCCGGTGTCCGTCGGCATAGGAGACATGCCGAAGCTGCTCGAAACGAAGAAGATCGACGCCTTCTTCTGGTCCGGCGGGCTCCCGACGAAAGCCGTGAGCGACCTCTCGAACAGGTCCGACATCAGGCTGCTCCAGATCACCCCCGACCTCGTGGAGGAGCTGCACAAACAAGGGCAGGAAGCCGAGTACTACCGGTCCGCCGTCATGCCGGCTGATGCCTATCCCCGTGCCCAGTCCGGGGAGTCCGTACAGACGGTGGCGGTGGCGAACCTGCTGGTCACCCGGGCGGGAACGGACACGGAGCTGACCGAGGGGATGACCCGCACGGTGATCCACAGTCGCGACCGCATCGGCGAGAAGGTGCACGCGGCACAGCGTGTGGACCTGCGGACCGCCATCTACACCGATCCCCTGGACCTGGACGAGGGCGCGAGCCGCTATTACCGCTCGGTCAAGCCGTAGCGGTTCGTACGGCGGCAGGCCGGGGCGGTGGCACAGGCACGGCTCAGCACGGCTCGCGCGGCCGTTTCAGGATCCCGGCACCGTCCGCGGCACGCTCACCGTCACCTTCAGGCCGTGCGGCTCGTGGTGCTCGTACGTGATGGCGCCGCCGCCCGCCGCAAGCAGGGCCCGGGAGATGGACAGGCCGAGGCCCGAGCCCTTGATGTTCTGGTGGCCGGGGCTGCGCCAGAAGCGGTCGCCGACGCGGGTGAGTTCCTCGTCGCTGAGTCCGGGACCGAGGTCGGTGACGACGATGGTCGAGACCTGGCCGTTGGAGGCCACCTCGACCTCGACGGACTCTCCTTCGGGGGTGAACTTCAGCGCGTTGTCGATCACCGCGTCCAGGGCGCTGGAGAGCGCGACGGGGTCGGCCCAGGCAGTCGTGGCGGGGCAGGTCCCGACGAGTCGTACACCCTTGTCGTCGGCGACCGGCGACCAGGACGCCACGCGCTCGGCGGTCAGCTCGCCGATGTCGGTGAGCCGCAGGTCCGCCTCGGCGTGTTCGGCGAGGGCGAGGTCCAGGAGGTCGTCCAGGACCTGGGCGAGGCGCTTGCCCTCGGTGCGGACGGAGGCGATCTCCTCGTTGCCCTCGGGGAGTTCCAGGGCGAGCAGCTCGATGCGCAGCAGCAGGGCGGACAGCGGGTTGCGCAGTTGGTGCGAGGCGTCGGCGACGAAGGCGCGCTGCTGTTCCAGCACGTCCTCGACGTTGTCGGCCATCTCGTTGAACGACCGGGCCAGGCGTCTGAGTTCCGGCGGCCCTCCCGCGGCCGCGACACGGGACTTCAGGCGGCCGGTCGCGATGTCGTGGGTGGTGGCGTCGAGGACGCGTACGGGTCGCAGTACCCAGCCGGTCAGGCGCAGCGCGGCACTGAGCGCGAGGAGCATCGCGGCGATCTCTCCGACGCCGATGACCAGCCAGCCGCGCAGGATCTTCGAGCGCATCTGCCCGGTGGGCGAGTCGGTGACCACGACGGCGATGACGTCACCGTCCCGGATGACGGGGGACGCCACGACGAGACGGTCCCGTTGCCACGGCCAGACCTGTGCGGGGTCGTGGCTGCGGCGGCTCTGAAAGGCCTCGTCGAAGGCGTCGCGGGCCTCGCCCTTCACGGGGATGTACCAGTCCACGGGCGCCTTGGCCATGATGGTGTCGCGGTAGAACACGCCGACCTTGATGCCGTACAGCCCGTTGTACTTGATGAGTTCCCTGCCGAGCGTGTTGAGGCGCTCGTCCGAGGACTCGACCCGGGACCCCTTCGGCGGGTCGGTGACGAACTGTGCGAGGGACGCGAAACGGGCCGTGTCGTCGATCCGGTCGACGACCACCTTCTGCTGCTGGGCGGCCGCCAGGCTGACGGCGAGGGGGACGCCGAGGGCGAGCAGTACGGCCGCCATCAGGACGATGAGCAGCGGGAGGAGACGTGCGCGCACCTGGCCCCGCTACGCGGCGGGCGCGACGAGCCGGTACCCGACGCCGCGCACGGTCTCGATCAGGGCCGGCATGCGCAGCTTGGAGCGCAGCGACGCGACGTGCACCTCCAGGGTGCGGCCGGTCCCCTCCCAACTGGTGCGCCAGACCTCGCTGATGATCTGTTCCCGCCGGAACACCACACCGGGACGCTGGGCGAGGAGCGCGAGAAGGTCGAACTCCTTGCGGGTCAGTTGTACAACCGAACCATCCACGCTGACCTGACGGGTGGGCAGTTCGATCCGTACGGGGCCCAGGTTCAGTGCGGTCTCGCCGGGGGCCGCGGTCTCGTCGGCGACGTTGCGCCGGCTGACGGCGTGGATACGGGCGAGGAGTTCCCCCGTGTCGTACGGCTTCACCACGTAGTCGTCGGCGCCGAGGTTGAGGCCGTGGATCCGGGAGCGCACGTCTGCGCGCGCGGTGACCATGATCACGGGGATGCTGGTGCGCTTGCGGATCTTGCCGCAGACCTCGTAGCCGTCCTGGTCGGGCAGGCCGAGGTCGAGGAGCACCACTCCGAAGCCGGCGCCTTCGGGAACGAGCGCCTGGAGGGCCTCCTCGCCACTGCGGGCGTGGGTGACGTCGAAGCCGTGACGTGCGAGAACCGCGGACAGAGCGGCGGCCACGTGGTTGTCGTCCTCGACGAGGAGCAGTCTCATCCCGGCCCCCTTCGGTTCATCGGTCGTACGTTTTCGGTGGATAGACGTGGGCACGCGCGCGTGCCCCCTGGAAGTCAGTCCGATGACGCTGACGGCGTCAAGTACGTTCGGGGCGCGGCCGACTTCCGTTACGCAGCCGGTACGTGCCCGCCGCGGCCTTCACGAAGAGTGTCCGGTTGCTACCAGATCGTTATGCTCAATTTCCCCTCAGATGTAATGACGCTGGTCGTGCGGCATCACTACTGTCCTCCGCAACCGAGGAGGACGGAGCAAGAGGCCGATGACCGAAGTATCGGTGACCAAGGACGCCGTACCCGCGGCCGACGATCTGGTCGTACTGAAGAACGTCAACAAGCACTTCGGTGCGTTGCACGTACTCCAGGACATCGACCTGACGATCGCGCGTGGTGAGGTCGTCGTGGTCATCGGGCCCTCCGGGTCCGGAAAGTCCACCCTGTGCCGCGCCATCAATCGCCTGGAGATGATCGACTCGGGAGACATCTCGATCGACGGCAAGCCGCTGCCCGAGGAGGGCAAGGAACTGGCCCGGCTGCGGGCCGATGTCGGCATGGTCTTCCAGTCCTTCAACCTCTTCGCGCACAAGACGGTGCTCGAGAACGTGATGCTGGGACAGCTCAAGGTCCGTAAGGCGGACAAGAAGGCCGCGGAGGAGAAGGCCCGCGGGCTGCTCGACCGGGTGGGTGTCGCCACGCAGGCGGACAAGTACCCCGCCCAGCTCTCCGGCGGCCAGCAGCAGCGTGTCGCGATCGCGCGGGCGCTGGCGATGGACCCCAAGGTCATGCTCTTCGACGAGCCGACGTCGGCTCTCGACCCGGAGATGATCAACGAGGTCCTGGAAGTCATGCAGCAGCTTGCGCGTGACGGGATGACGATGGTTGTAGTCACACACGAGATGGGTTTCGCCCGTTCGGCCGCCAACCGCGTCGTCTTCATGGCGGACGGACGCATCGTCGAAGAGGCTGTGCCGGACCAGTTCTTCAGCAACCCCCGCAGCGACCGGGCGAAGGACTTCCTGTCGAAGATCCTGCACCACTGACGGCCTGCGTCACCCGCCACCGACGGATCGCACATCTTCACCACTCAAAGGATGTTCACCATGAAGCTCCGCAAGGTCACCGCCGCCTCGGCCGCCGTCCTCGCACTCGCCCTCACTGCCACCGCGTGCGGCTCGGACGACAAGGACAGCGACAGCGCCGACACCGGCTCCGGCGGCAGCAAGAAGATCACCATCGGCATCAAGTTCGATCAGCCCGGCATCGGCCAGAAAACGCCGCAGGGCTACGAGGGCTTCGATGTCGACGTCGCGACGTACGTCGCCAAGCAGCTCGGCTACAGCGCGAACCAGATCCAGTGGAAGGAAGCGAAGAGCGCCGACCGCGAGACCATGCTCCAGCGTGGTGACGTCGACTTCATCGCCGCCTCCTACTCGATCAACGACGAGCGCGCCGCGAAGGTCGACTTCGCCGGTCCGTACCTCCTGGCCCACCAGGACGTCCTGATCCGCGCCGACGACGACTCGATCAAGACGCCGAAGGACCTCAACAGCAAGAAGCTGTGTTCGGTGACGGGCTCCACCTCGGCGCAGAACGTCAAGGACAAGCTCGCCCCCAAGGCCCAGCTGCAGCAGTACCCGGCGTACTCGGCGTGCCTGTCCGGTCTGCAGAGCGGCGCCATCGACGCGCTGACCACGGACGACTCGATCCTCGCCGGCTACGCCGCGCAGGCGAACTTCAAGGGCAAGTTCAAGCTCGGCGGCTTCAAGATGACCAACGAGAACTACGGCATCGGCGTCAAGAAGGGCAGCGACCTCAAGGCCAAGATCGACACGGCTCTCGAGAAGATGGTCGCCGACGGCGCGTGGGAGAAGGCCGTGACGGCCAACTTCGGCCCGGCGAACTACAAGAACGAGCCCGCCCCGAAGATCGGCAACATCGTCAAGTGAAGCGGGACCTGACCTGACAGGTGCGCCGTCCTCCGGGGCGGCGCACCTGTCAGGAAGGCCCCTCCCCACACGCGGAAGCGCGGGAGATCGTGTTCGACTTTCTTGAAGGTTACGACCTGTGGGAAGCCTTCTGGACGACGGTGCAACTCACCGTCCTCTCCGCCGTCGGCTCCCTGATCTGGGGAACCATGCTGGCCGCCATGCGGGTCGGTCCGGTGCCTCTCATGCGCGGTTTCGGTACCGCCTACGTCAACATCGTGCGGAACATCCCGCTCACCGTGATCATCCTGTTCACCTCGCTCGGCCTCAACCAGACGTTCGAGGTCACGCTCGGCTCGGACCAGATCAACACCACCAACTTCCGGCTCGCGGTGCTCGGTCTGATCGTCTACACCTCGGCGTTCGTCTGTGAGGCGCTGCGGTCCGGCATCAACACGGTGCCCGTCGGCCAGGCCGAGGCGGCGCGTGCCATCGGCCTGAACTTCACGCAGGTGCTGACGCTGGTCGTGCTGCCGCAGGCGTTCCGTTCGGTCGTCGGTCCCCTGGCGAACGTCCTGATCGCGTTGACGAAGAACACCACGGTGGCCGCCGCGATCGGTGTCGCCGAGGCGGCGACGCTGATGAAGGAGATGATCGAGAACGAGGCACAGCTCGTCCTGATCTCCGCGGTCTTCGCGTTCGGATTCGTGTGTCTGACGCTGCCGACCGGGCTGATCCTCGGCTGGGTGAGCAAGAAGGTGGCGGTGAAGCGATGAGCTCGGTCCTCTATGACGCCCAGGGCCCACGGGCCAAACGGCGGAACGTCATTTTCTCCGTGGTGTTCATCGCCGCCCTCGCCGCGGTGCTGTGGTGGATGTACGACATGCTGGAGGAGAAGGGCCAGCTGGAGTGGGTGCTCTGGAAGCCCTTCTTCACCGGAACCGAAGCCTGGAGCACATACCTCTGGCCGGGTCTTCAGAACACGCTCAAGGCCGCGGCACTCGCCATGGTCATCGCGTTGCCGCTCGGTGCGGTCCTGGGTATCGCCCGACTGTCCGAACACGCCTGGGTGCGTGTCCCGGCCGGCGTCGTGGTGGAGTTTTTCCGGGCCATCCCGGTGCTGGTTCTCATGATCTTCGGCCTAGCCCTGTTCTCCGAGTACACGAACGTCAACACGGACGACCGTCCCCTGTACGCCGTCGTCACCGGCCTGGTTCTCTACAACTCCTCGGTCCTCGCGGAGATCGTCCGGGCAGGCATCCTGTCGCTGCCCAGGGGACAGGCCGAGGCCGCGCTGGCTGTCGGACTGCGCAAGAACCAGGTCATGCGGTTCATCCTGCTGCCCCAGGCGGTCACGGCGATGCTGCCGGCGATCGTCAGTCAGCTCGTGGTGATCGTGAAGGACACGGCGATCGGCGGTGCGGTCCTCACCTTCCCCGACCTGATGGCCGCCGTCAGCCCAATGAGCGCCTACTACGGCGCGAACGTGATCGCCAGCTTCACGATCGTCGCTGTGATCTACATCCTGATCAACTTCGCCCTCACCACCTTCGCCAGCTGGCTGGAGGGCAGGCTGCGCCGCGGCAAGAAGTCCACCGGCGCGGTCCTCGGAGTGGACGCGGTCGACGAGCTCAGCGCACCCGGCGACCACGTGGACGTCACCCACGAGGTCGAGAAGGGTCCGTGAACGGCCCGCACACACCGAAGAACTGACGAGATGTGAGCAACCGGAGGCAGTGGCATGATCGCCACTGCCTCCGTCACTTGACGCAAGCACCGGCAATGGGTTGCATACGTTCTGTGATCGTGCACCCCGCTCCACCTGCCTCTCCCGGTAAGACACTCGGCACACCTCTCCGGGCAGGGGGCGCCGCGTCGTGGACCCGGTGATCATCGTCGGAGCGGGGCCCGTCGGACTCACGCTCGCCCTGGCGCTGGCCCGCCAGGAGGTCCCGTCCATCGTTCTGGACGAGGGTCCCGGCAAGGACGAACAGAGGCTCGCGCGGACCGTCGTACTGCGTGAGGACACCACCGCGCTGATCGAGCGGCTGACAGGGTTCCCCCTGGCCGAGGCCGGTTTCCGTTGGGCCGGATGGCGGTCGATGCGGCGCAAGCAGGTGATGCGGCAGATCGCGTTCGGCGACGACGAGCCCGCACCGCTGCACGTCCCCCAGCACGTACTGACCGCCGCGCTCAGGGCCGCGATCGCGACCGAGCGCCTGGTCAAGGTCGCCGTGGACAGCCGCCTCGACTCGATCGAGCAGGAGACCTCGGGCGTCACGGCGCACACCCGCGAGCCCAAGGGCACCTGGTGGCGCGGCAGCTATCTGATCGGCTGCGACGGACCGCGATCGACGGTGCGCAAGCTCCAGGACATCCGCTTCCCGGGACGTACCGCCGTCGAGCGGCACGCCGTCGCCGCGCTGCGTACGGAACTTCCGTGGCCCGGTGAGGCGTTGTTGCACCGGATGCCGCCGTGGCGGACATCGGGCCCCTCGGCCGGGGAGGTGACCGCACGTCCGCTCGCCGACGACGTGTGGCGTCTGGACTGGCTGCTGCCGCCGGGCAAGGACCTGGTCACACCGGACCTGCTGGTGGCCCGCGTCCGCGAGACCCTCGCGGGCTGGAGCGGGGGCACCACACCCCCGTACGAGCTGCTGGACACCGGAGTCCACACGGTGCATCACCGGCTGGCGCGCCGGTGGCGGGCCGGCCGTGTCTTCCTGGCCGGGGACGCCGCGCATCTGCTCGGTGCGCTCGGTACGCAGGGTCTCGACGACGGCCTGCGGGACGCCGACAACCTCGCGTGGAAGCTGTCCCTCGCCTGGCACCACGGCCCGCACGAGGCGCTGCTCGACAGTTACCAGGTGGAGCGGCGCGCGGTCGTCGCCGCCCGCCTGCGTGCCGCGGACCAGGCGCTGCCGATACTGCGTGCCGGAGGCCTGCGCTCCGCGGTGCCCGGGTCGGCCCGCGGCCATGACTCGCTGCTCACCGACGGTCATCTGGGGCGCGGCCAGCTGGGCGCGCCGGGAGCGTACGCCGATTCGCCTCTCGCGCCTCCACGCGCCGAGTCGTCGGCCGAGGTCGGCACGGAGGTGGGCGATCAGGTCGCCGATGTACGGGTGACTGCGGAGGACGGTTCCTTCGTACGGCTGCGGGACAGGCTGGGCCACGGGGCGCTGCTGGTCCTGCTGATCGCGCCGGGGACCGGGGTGTGGGAGCGCAAGCACTGGGTGACTGCCGGGATCATGCCGCGTCTCGCGGCCGCCGTGACCGCGCTGCCGCACCACGCCGAGCTGCTGGTCGCCGAGAGCTATCCGGGTGCGGCGGCGCACACGGTGCTGCTGATCCGCCCGGACGGGCACCTGGTCACAGCGCTCAGCGGGGTGCGCCCGGCGGATCTGTACGAGGCGGCGGAGGCGGCTCTGGGCGGCCCCCGGGCCACGGCGGAGGCCGCGGCGGGGACGTCCTGAGCGCGCTCTGTCCAGTCGGTGACACTGAGTTGACCGGTCCGGACCGTCATGGTGTACTCCGGATCGTGACCGACACCTGTGTGCGCCTGTGGCGGAGGGTCCATATGGACCTCGTCCGCTATGCGGGCTGCGTGTGTCGCCCGTCCTGCTGAATTCGCACCCTCTCCACCCGCGCGCGTCGCCGACGTCGTTCCCGCGCGCCCCACGCGAACGCTGACCAGGACGGTACCCGTGTCTGTCTCCCCTTCCTTGACCTCCTCTGCCTCCGCCGCCGCTCCGGCCCACGGCCCCACGCAGGCCGAGCTGCTCGACTTCGTCCGGCGCACGGCCGCCGACGCCGAGCTGATCGCCTCTCTCCCGCTCGACCCCGAGGGCCGTACGTGGGTACGCCTCGAAGGGCCCGGCGGCAGCGAGGCCTGGCTCATCGGCTGGCCGCCCGGCACGGGCACCGGCTGGCACGACCACGCCGAGTCGGTCGGCGCCTTCCTCACGGCGTCGGGCGAGCTCAAGGAGAACTCGCTCACCGCCCGGCTGCCCACCGACGGCTGGAAGACCCTCGAACTGACCGAGGGCATCGACCGGGAACGGCGCCTGGGGGCCGGAAAGGGCCGTTCCTTCGGCCGCCACCATGTGCACGAGGTGCTCAACGAGTCCACGGAGGAGCACGCGATCTCCGTCCACGCCTACTACCCGCCGCTGCCGCAGATCCGCCGCTACAGCCGCAGCGGCCAGATCCTGCGCCTTGAGCAGGTCGAGCGCCCGGCGGACTGGCAGTGACCGCCGAAGGCCGCCTGCGAGCCGAAGGCCCGGTCGGGATCGACGAGTTGCTGGAGCGGGTCCGTGAGGGCCTCGACCGGGTCGAGGCCGACACCGCCCACGACGCCGCGCGGGCGGGCGAGGCCCTGCTGGTCGACATCCGGTACGCGGCACTGCGCGAGCGCGACGGGCTGATCCCCGGCGCCCTCGTCGTCGAGCGCAACGAACTGGAATGGCGCCTCGACCCCCAGGGCAGCCATCGCGCTCCGGAAGCCACGAGCCACGCCCTGCGCGTCGTGATCGTCTGCAACGAGGGCTACGCGTCGAGTCTCGCGGCCGCGTCCCTGCGCCAGTTGGGACTGCACCGGGCGACAGACCTGGTGGGCGGCTTCCAGGCTTGGCGCGCGGCAGGCCTGCCGGTGACTGAGCTGCCGGTGGATGGGCTGCCGGTGACTGCAGCGCTGGTGACCGGGCGACGGTAGCCAGCCTGCCGGTGGCTTCTCAGACCTCCGGTCGGACAGCCTGATCCGGGCGCGGGCCTCTTCCTCAGCTGTCAGTCACAAAGCCTCCCCTGCGCGCGTACTCCAGCGCCTCGTTGGGCATATGTAGTGGTGGGGGCCCCTTCGTGTAAGGGGCCCCCACCATTGCGTACCACCCCTTACTCCCGGACCACTCAGGCCACTCCCTGGCCGTGGCCACCGTGACCGGCCGCGTCTTGAGGGCCGCCCGGCCCGGCAGCGCGGTGCCGACGAGGGCGAGCAGTCCGGCGGCGGCGACCACCGTGACGTACACCAGGGGTGTGACGGCAGGAGCCGCGCTGCCCGTCATCCCGATGCTGAAGGCCGTCAGGACGGCGAGCGCGATGCCGCTGCCGAGGGTCGTCGCCAGGAGCAGCGCCGACAGTGCCTCGGTCCGCAGCATCCGCAGTACCTGGCGACGCGTGGCACCGGCGAGGCGGAGCAACGCGAACTCCCGTACGCGCTCGGAGACCGACATGGCGAGCGTGTTGACGACCGCGATGGCGGTGAAGGCGAGAACGAGCCCCATGGCGAAGTAGTTGACCTCGGCGTTCGCCTGCAGCCGCTCGGCCTGCAACGAGTCCGCGGTGGCCGGTGGGATGACCCGGACGCCCGGGAACTTCCGGACGGCGGCCGCGAGTTCTTCCTGTGAACGGGCGGTGGAGACGAGGACCGTGGCCGCGAGCGGGTTGTCGACGTGGCGGGCGACCAGGTCGTGGGCCATGGTGAGGTCGCCGAAGCCGAGGCCCTTGGCGTAGACAGCGGCGACGGTGAGGGTGGCGAGCGTACCGTCGCCGAGGGTGAGTTTCAGCGTGCTGCCGGGCTTCAAGTGGAGCTGGTCCGCGGCCAGTTGGCTGACGGCGACGGTGTCGTGCGTGAGCTCGGCGAGGGAGCCCGCGGTGACGTCGGGGTCCCAGGTGCGGGTCAGGCCGGCGGGGCTGACGCCCTGTGCCGCGTACTTGTCGAGGCCGACGCGGACGGTCGTCCGGACGACTTCGGTGGCCACATCGCGGTCCGTACGGAGCTGCCGTGCGGCCTGCGCGGGGACGCCAGGGCCCTCGGCGGTGAGAACCCAGTCGGCGCGGGTGCCCTCGCGGGCTTGGGCGCGGGCGGCGTGTCCCAGGGTCGGCTGGACGAAGAGGACGGTGCAGGTCATACCGATGAGGAGGGTGAGCGGGGTGACGACGGAGGCCATGCGGGCGGCGTTGCCCCGCAGATTGGCCGTAGCGAGCCTGCCTCCCGGGCCACTGAGTCGCAGCGGGGCGCCCAGGACTGCCGCGGCAGCCCTGACCAGGAGCGGGCCGAGCAGGGCGACGGACGAGGCGAGGACGACAATGGCAAGGAACGTCACGGGAGTCGACGCCGGCTCAGTGCGCAGGATGCTGAGTACGGCGACGAGGACCGTACCTCCGGCGAGCAGCACGAGCCCCGCGATGATGCGCCCCCAGGCGGGGCGGTCACGCTCGGCGGCGGCCTCAGCAAGTGCCTCGGCCGGGCGAATACGGGCGATGCGACGCGAGGAGACACGGGCGGCGGCCCAGGCACCGATGAGCGTGGCGGCGATGGCGGCGAACAGCGGGAACACACTGACGGTGTGCTGAAGCGTGGCGGGCACGGCGCCCAGGGCGACGAACCTGCCGTGCAGCCAGCTCCCGAGCGGCAGCCCCGCGAGCGCTCCGGCGACTCCGGCGGCCGCGCCGATCAGCAGGGCTTCGCGGCCGAGGAGCTTGCGGATCTGTCCTGGTGTGGCGGCGATGGCGCGCAGCAGGGCGAGTTCGCGGTGCCTCTGCTGCACGGAGAGCGCGAAGGTGCCGACGACCACGAGTACGGCGACGAGCAGGGACGTGCCGCCCATCGCTCCGCCCATGCTGACGAGCTTGATCCGGGCGGCTGCCGCGTCCAGGGACTCGACGGGACCTCGCTCGTCACCCGTGCTGACCTGCGCGGTCGTGCCGTGCAGCGCCTTGGCCACGGCTGCTTTGAGGTCGGCGGTGTCGGTGCCCTCGGCCGGGACGACGCCGATGGTCGTGACCTGGCCCGGGTGCGCGGCGAGGCGCCTGGCTTCGGCGGTGGAGAAGAAGAGCGAGGTCTGGTGGCGTATGTCGTCTCCGGTGGGCGCGGCGATGCCGGTGACCCGATATGTGCGCGGGCTCTGGGTGGACTGGACGGTGAGGCGGTCCCCCGGCTTCAGTCGGGCTCGGTCGGCGAGATAGCGGTCGACGACCAGATCGTCCCGGGCGCGGGGAGGGGTTCCGGTGGTGAGGGCGTACGGAGTGAGGGGAGCGGAGTCCCAGGCGTGGCCGTAGGCGGTCCGGCCGCCGGTGCCGGTGGGTATCAACGGCTCGGCGAGGAAGGTCAGTTCGGGGATGACGCGACGGGCGCCGGGGACTCGGCTGAGCGTCGTGGTGAGGTTCTCGGGCAGCCAGGCCCGTTCGGCGATGGGCTTGGCCTTGTGTTTGGTCTTCGTCTTGCCCTTCTTGTGCTTGACGGTGGTCCGGTGGACGTTCTGGTCGGCGGAGACCACGACGGGGGCGGCGGCGTAGCGCTCGGTGCCGATGGTGCCGCGCAATCCGGTTTCGAGGAGGGTGCCGCAGGCCGTGATGAGGGCGGCCGCGCACATCAGGGCGAGAAAGGCACCGAGGAATCCGCCCTTCCGGTGGCGGACGGTCCGCAGGGCGTAGCGAAGCATCATGGGGTCTCGGTCTCTCTTCCGTCGTCTGCGGTGTCGGGAGTGGGACCGGGCGGGGAATCGGGGGAGGACGCGTCTGCGGAGGCGGCCTGGGCGGGGAAGGCGAGGAACCGCGTGAGTACCGTGCGCGCGTCGGCCGGAGTGTCCGCCTCGGGGCGCTTGTAGCGGTTGAGGAGCGAGATGTACTCCTCGAAGAACTCGCGCAGTTCGGGGAGCGTCAGCCGGATCGTGCCGCGCGAGTACGGGAAGGCGTCGGCCCATGGTTCGTCGGCCGCGTCCCGCTGGAGTTGCTCGAAGAGTTCGAGGTCGGCGGCGTACGCGTGGTGGTTCAACTCGTCCATCACGAGCCGCATCTCGGGGCTCTGGCGGCTGCGCGGCGGGAAGCGGCGGTCACCGGGGACGGCTCGCCACCAGCGCTCCCGGCCGTGCCCGGCGGCGCCCGTCTCTTCGACGAAGCCGTAGCGCGCGAGTTCGCGCAGGTGGTAGCTGGTGGCCCCGGTGTTGAGCCCGAGTGCCCTGGCGAGCGTCGCGGATGTGGCGGGGCCGTGCACGGTGAGGTGCTGCAGCATCCACTGCCGCCGGGGCTGGGCAAGTGCCTTGAGCGCGGCGAGGTCGGAGAGCTCGACGGGGGCCGGGCGGGGGTCGGGGTCGGGAGCTGTGTGCTCCGGTGTCGCGGGATCGGGACGTGTGTGTCCCTGCTCAGCGGGGTCGGTGGCGCCGGGTTCCTGTGCCATGCGTACACAGTCGCCTGTGCACAAGGGTCTGTGCACTGCGGTCGACCAGCGTCTTGGACCGGGGGTTAACCCCACCCTCACTCATGGCAACGGAGGCTCCCTGACAGGGAGTTGTCACTCGTCCGAGGTCGGGGCTCTCAGGCGCGGGCGGGCGCCGACGTTGACGGGTCGGCATCGGCGTCGGGTCTGTGTCGGTCGATCGGCGTCGGAAGCCCGCGCCCCGCCCAGTCCTCTCCGCTCTGCCCCTCTCCGCCAAGCCCCGTCCCGGCCCCGGATGCGATGGGCGCCCCCGCGCGTCCACCGTGCCCGGGGCCCGGAACCGGTCGGCCCGGAGGCAGCCTCACACCTCCTCAAGGGCCCGTCTCAGAACCACCGTCATCGGGGGCCCGTCTCAGAACCCCTCGCCGTCGTCGAGGAACTCCGTGTCCTCGCCCTCTTCCTCCAACGCCTGCCGGACCACTCTGAGGGCCATGCCTTCGGAGTAGCCCTTGCGGGCGAGCATGCTCGCGAGGCGTCGTATCCGCTTGTCGCGGTCGAGGCCGCGCGTGGAGCGCAGCCTGCGGGCGACGAGCTCGCGTGCGGTCGTCTCCTCCTGCTCGGAGTCGAGTTGTCCGACGGCCTCGTCGATCAGTGCGGAGTCCACGCCCTTGGTCCGCAGCTCCCGGGCGAGCGCCCGCCGGGCCAGGCCCCGGCCGTGATGCCGGGACTCCACCCAGGCGTCCGCGAAGGCACTGTCGTTGATCAGCCCGACCTCTTCGAAGCGGGAGAGCACCTCGTCCGCCACGTCGTCCGGGATCTCGCGCTTGCGCAACGCGTCCGCGAGCTGTTTCCGCGTGCGCGGGGTCCCGGTGAGCAGGCGCAGGCAGATGCCCCGCGCCCGCTCAGCCGGGTCCCCTGGGGGCTCCCCCTTCTCGGCCCTCGACGAGGCAGAGGAGCCTCCGTCCTGTGGGTCGCCGTCGGCAGACGATTCGCCGAAACCACGCCGCCGACCGCGGCCCCGTCCACCACGGCCACCACCGCGCGGGGCTCCGGCGCCCCGCTCCCCCGTGCCCTGCGGCCCGTCGCCCCCGTACGGCCAGCCATCGTCACCGCGCCGGCCGGAGCCGCGACGCGAACCGCCGCCCGGCGTGGTGTCACCGTCCCGCGGACCGTCGCCGCGGTACGGACCGTCATCGCGGCGCGGACCGTCGTCCGGCCGTCCGTCCCCCTCCACATCGCCGTACGCAGCCTCGGCGTCCCGGGCCCCGAGACCGTACGGCCCGTCAGCGTCGTACGCCCTGTCGCTGTCTCCGGCCGTGCCGCTGCCACCCCCGCGCCTCTTCCCTTCGGAGGCTGCGGGGTGGACGTACTCGGCCCAGTCGGTTCGCCGTGTCACGGACTAGCTCTTGGCCGCCGCGGCCTTGGGCTTGACGGCCTTGGTGGCGGGAGCGGGAACCGTCTTCGCGGCCTCGTCCGAGGCTGCCGACACCGCCGCGTCCGCGCCCGGCTCGGCGGTGGGCTTCTCCGGCTTCACACCGACGCCCAGCTTCTCCAGGATCTTCTTCTCGATCTCGTTGGCGAGGTCGGGGTTGTCCTTGAGGAAGTTGCGCGCGTTCTCCTTGCCCTGGCCGAGCTGGTCGCCCTCGTACGTGTACCAGGCGCCGGCCTTGCGGACGAAGCCGTTCTCCACGCCCATGTCGATCAGGCCGCCCTCGCGGCTGATGCCGTGCCCGTAGAGGATGTCGAACTCGGCCTGCTTGAAGGGCGGGGCGACCTTGTTCTTGACGACCTTGACGCGGGTGCGGTTGCCGACCGCGTCCGTGCCGTCCTTCAGCGTCTCGATACGGCGGATGTCGAGCCGCACCGAGGCGTAGAACTTCAGCGCCCGGCCACCGGTCGTGGTCTCCGGGGAGCCGAACATCACGCCGATCTTCTCGCGCAGCTGGTTGATGAAGATCGCGGTGGTCTGGGACTGGCTCAGCGCGCCGGTGATCTTGCGGAGCGCCTGACTCATCAGCCGGGCCTGCAGACCCACGTGCGAGTCGCCCATCTCGCCCTCGATCTCCGCGCGCGGCACCAGGGCGGCGACGGAGTCGATGACGATCAGGTCGAGCGCGCCGGAGCGGACCAGCATGTCCACGATCTCCAGAGCCTGCTCGCCGTTGTCCGGCTGCGACAGGATCAGGTTGTCGATGTCGACGCCGAGCTTCTTCGCGTACTCGGGGTCGAGGGCGTGCTCCGCGTCCACGAAGGCGACCTGGCCGCCGGCCTTCTGCGCGTTCGCCACCGCGTGCAGGGTCAGGGTCGTCTTGCCGGAGGACTCCGGGCCGTACACCTCGACCACTCGGCCGCGCGGCAGACCGCCGACGCCGAGGGCGACATCGAGTGCGGTCGACCCGGTGGGGATGACCTCGATGGGCTCGTTCGGCCGCTCGCCGAGGCGCATCACCGCGCCCTTCCCGAATTGCCGTTCAATCTGTGCGAGTGCGGTGTCGAGCGCCTTCTCGCGGTCAGTGCCTGCTGCCATTGGTTCCACCCGATTTGCTTGAGTCGATCGCTTCACGTCAAAGACGCTAACGCCTGCCACTGACAATGCGCCCCGACGCCCGTCCGGCCTGTGGATAACTCGGGCGCTCTCCACCAAATCCCCGTCGACATCCCGTCTCGGGCTTCGCCGGAGCCTCCATCAGAATGGATGTTCGATTTTGGTGTCAAGCGCACCACGCGCTTCGACGAGAGCGTGTCGCGAGCCGTGTCTCCCTGCTGCTTCCAGGGTCGTACGGGCGCCGCGTCGGTGCGCTACGAGGCGTTGCGGGGTCGTGCTACGAGGCGTCGCGGGGCTCTTCGTCCTCCGCCGTCCGCGCTTCCCGGGGCCCCTTCAGCGTGCGTCGTATGCGTGCGAGGAGAGTGCTCGTGCCCCGCTCGCGGCGCCCGTGGACCCGGGGGTCGTCCGTGACGTCGTACCGCTTCACGTAGGCCCCCAGGAAGGCCTGCAGCGTGGCGACCGCCGGGATGGCGATCAGCGCGCCGACGGCGCCGAGCAGGGCGGTGCCCGCGATGACCGACCCGAAGGCGACCGCCGGGTGGATGTCCACGGTCTTCGCGGTCAGCTTGGGCTGCAGCACGTAGTTCTCGAACTGCTGGTAGACCACGACGAAGATCATCACCCACAGCGCGTACCAGGGGTCGACCGTGAAGGCGATCAGCATCGGCAGGGCGCCCGCGAGGTACGTACCGATGGTGGGGATGAACTGCGAGACCAGACCCACCCAGACGGCGAGCACGGGCGCGTAGTTCACGCCGAGGGACTCCAGCAGGATGTAGTGCGCGACGCCGGAGATCAGTGCCATCAGCCCGCGCGAGTACAGATAACCGCCGGTCTTGTTGACGGCGATCTCCCACGCGCGCAGCACCTCGGCCTGCCGGGCGGGCGGCAGCACGGAGCACAGGGCGCGCCGCAGCCGCGGGCCGTCGGCGGCGAAGTAGAAGGCGAACAGTGTGATCGTCAGGAGCTGGAAGAGCCCACCCAGCACCTGGGTGGACACGTCCAGGACACCGCTCGCGCTGTTCTGCACGTACTTCCGCAGCCAGTCGGAGCGCAGCAGGCCCTCCTGGATGTCGACGCGGCTGAGCTCCGTGTGGAAGGTCGTGTTGATCCAGCTGATCACCGAGTCGACGTACTTCGGGAAGTCCTCGACCATGTCGATGATCTGTCCCGCGAGCATCGAGCCGAGCAGGGTGACGAAGCCCGCGCTGGCGATCATCACGAAGAGGAAGACGATCCCGGTGGCCAGCCCCCTGCGCATGCCGAACGAGGCCATCCAGCTCACCGCGGGCTCTATGGCGAGGGCCAGGAAGAACGCGATCAGGATGTTGATCAGCAGCCCGGTCAGCTCGTGGAAAGCCCAACTGCCCAGCTGGAAACAGGCGATGAGGGTGAGGGCGAGCACCATGGCCCGCGGCAGCCAGCGCGGCATGCGGGCACCCGTCTCGGCCGCGCCCCGGGCCGGGGGCCTGGGAGGTGTCGTGCCGAGCGGGGAAGCCTGCTGACCGACGTGCGCGGTCTCATCTGTCGATGCCACGGACCAAGTCTCGCCCACACCTCCGACAATCGGCCCCCGCCCCCGGATCTTCGTGGCCCGTCAGCGGTTTTCGTAGGGAACGTTCACCGCTGTACACACCGCGCGCCACACGTCCTTCGCCTCCCAGCCCGCGTCCAGCGCCTGCCGCACCGTGCGCCCGCCGAGCTCCGACATCACATGATCGCGCGCGAAGGTGTCGGCGTACCCCGCTCCGAAGTGATCCGCCATCCGCTGCCAGAAGACCGTCAACCGCATGACTCCAGTATCCCGCCCCTGAGAGTGGGCCCGAGCCGGGACCGCTTGCCGAGAACGCTTTCCGCCCTACGGTCTGACTCATGGCCGAAACAGGAGCATCCCCACTCCCCCCGACGCCCCCGGCGCACACCCCCCTCGCCCGCGCCGAGCACTTCGTCTGGCTCACCGCGCGCGTGCTGGAGCAGCGCCGTTTCGCGTACCACTTCCTGGGCGGCGATGCCGACGCGGTCGAGACCGCGTTGTCCGCCTACCGCAACGAGGACGACGGGTACGGTCACGCGCTGGAACCCGATCTGCGCGGCCCGGTCAGCCAGCCCCTGCACACCGGACACGCACTGCGCGTCCTGGACTCGATCGGGCGCTGTGGCGGGCAGCGGGTGGAGCGCATGTGCCGCTATCTGACCTCCGTGTCGACGCAGGACGGCGCGCTGCCGACGATCCATCCCAGCCAGCGCGGCTATCCGGCAGCACCCTTCCTGCCGATCGTCGACGACCCGCCCAGCGAACTCCTCGCCACCGGCCCCGTGGTCGGCCTGTTGCACCGCAACGAGGTCTGGCACGCCTGGCTGTTCAGGGCCACCGACTTCTGCTGGCAGGCCGTGGAGTCCCTGGACAAGTCGCATCCGTACGAGATCGAGGCGGCCGTCGCCTTCCTGGACTCGGCGCCCGACCGCCCGCGCGCGGAGGCGGCCGCCGACCGCCTCGGCCGCCTGGTGCGCGAACACCGGCTCGCGGCGCTGGACCCGGCGCGTCCTGACGCCTTCCCCGTGGCCCCCGGTTACGCACCCGGGGAGCACCACTTCCCGTACGACTACGCAAGAACACCGGGCTCACTCGCGCGCGCGTGGTTCACCGACGCCGAGATGACGGGCTCCCTGGAGTTCCTGCTGAGCCAGCAGCAGGAGGACGGCGGCTGGCCGGTCCGCCGGCACCAGTGGGCACCGAGTACGGCTCTGGAGGCACGCCCCATCGTGACGATCGAGGCCCTGCGCACCCTGCGGGCCTACGGACTGCCCGTCGGCTGACGTCGGCACCCGTTCACTCACGGGCCTGGCCAAGCCGATCACCAGCTACCGCTACCGGTCGCAGACGGGACCTCGATCAGGGGGCACACGCACGCGTGCCCCCTCCCCTCCCTTCAGCCGGTCATCGCCCGCACCCCCGCCGTGACGAGCACAGCCGCAGCGACGACCAACAGGAACGGGGCACGCAGCAGCAACGCCACGCCGGCCGCGGCAAGCCCCGCCGCCTTCGCGTCCAGCACCAGGACGTGTCCGTCGGCGAAGGTCTGCTGGGCCGTGAGGGCGGCCAGGAGGGCGACGGGCAGCAGAGCGGCGAGCCGCTGGACGAGCGGCCGCTCCAGAAGGCCCGCGGGAATCAGCAGCCCGATGAGCTTGACGGCATAGCAACCGACGGCGGTGAGGCCGATGGCGATCCAGATGTTCAACGCTCCTCCCCCACGGTGTCGTCGTCCTCGTCCGGCCCGATACGCGCCCGGCGGCGCCCTTCCGCCCACAGGACGGCCGGGGCGGCGAGCGCGGCCACCAGGACGGGAACACCGGCAGGCAGGACGGGCAGCAGCCCGAGCCCCAGGACGACCGCGAGCCCCGCGACAACCCGCTCCATGGTGGTCTTGATCATGGGCGCGAGCAGCGCCAGAAAGACGGCGGGCCCGGCCGCGTCCAGGCCCCAGGCGTCGGTGTCGCCGATGGCGTCGGCGCCCAGCGCGCCGAGCAGCGTGGTGAGGTTCCACAGCACGTAGAGGGTGAGCCCGGTGACGGTGAAGCCGATCCGTACGCTGCGCCGCGTGGGCTGGGCTAGGGCCACGGCGGTGGTCTCGTCGATGACCCACTGGGCGGCGAACGGCCGCACCGCGCGCGGGAGGGCCAACAACTGCGACAGACGCAGCCCGTAGAAGGCGTTGCGCACCCCCAGGAAGAACGCGCCCGCCGCGGCGGTGAACGGGTTCCCCCCGCCGGCCAACGCCCCTACAAGGGCGAACTGGGAGGCTCCGGTGAACACCAGAAGACTCAGTGCGCAGGTCTGCAGCAGCGTGAGCCCACTGCCCGCCGAGGTCACTCCGAAGGCGAAACCGGACAGTCCGACGGCAACCCCGACTCCGAGGGCGTCCCGTACGACGGCGGCGTCGGGTTTTCCGCCGTCTTCACTGCGTATGTCTGCGAGAGCTGCATGTTCTGCCACGCCCCGGACGGTACGAGCATCTCCCGCCGCGATTCTTGTACGTTCTTGCGCTCGCGCTGATACGCGCCCGGCGGCACGCCCACGATCCGCGTGAAGTGCCGGTTGAGGTGCGGCTGATCCGTGAACCCCACCACGACGGCTGCCTCCGCAGGCGGGACACCCGAGTCCAGCAACCGACGCGCACGCCGTACCCGGACATCGGTCAGCCACGCGTGCGGGGGCATCCCGTAGGCGTCCCGAAAGGCACGCAGCAACGCGAAGGGGCTGGTCCCCAGATCACCGGCGAGCCGCTCCAGAGTGGGCGGCTCCACAATCTGTTCCTCAAGAACGGCACGCGCGCGTGCCGCGACCCCGGCCCCCGCCGTCCGCAGAACCCGCTCCGGCAACGGCCCGCCGTTCACCCGCAGCAACCGGGTCACGGCAACGCGCAACAACGTGTCGGCAGCCAGCGCGTTGCCCTCCTCGGCGGCCCGCAACACCTGGTGAACCAGCCTCACGGCATACGGATCATCGAGAACCGGGCTCACGAACCCCGGAGTACCACGAAGAGCGGTGGTCTCAGCAGCGATCTCCGCAACCAGCTCCGGCGACGGATAAACGGCCCCGTAGCGCCAGCCCTCAGGAACCCCTGCCCGCCCCGTGTGCGGCGTATCGGGATTGACCAGCGCCAGAGACCCGGCCCCCGCGTACTGATCCGCCCCACCGTGATGAAAGACCTCCACACCATCGGCGATGGCAGCGATGACGAAGTTCTCGTGCGTATGCCGGACGAAGGTCTTCTGCACATACCGAGCCCGCAGCAGATCGACACCGGGCAACTCCGCAAACTGCCAGTGCCGAGCCCGCTCCTTCCCAGCTCCAGCCATGCCCCCATTCTCCGCCATCACGAGAGTCGCTGGCCGAGCACACCCACGATCCGCAGCCGCCGAACGACGGAAGGGGCCGGTCCGGGGGTGTCCGCCCGCAGCGGCTGGCGCGTCGACTCGAGCTCCCAGAAAGCAAACCGATTCCGCGCCAGACCGAGGACGGATATCCCCGGACCGGCCCCCGCCCCCAAACAACCGGCAGGCGCACGACCGACGCCCCACAGCCAATCCCTCACAGCTGCCCAGCAGCCAATCCCCACGGCTCCCTCGCAGCTCCTCGCAGTCGATCCAACGCAGGTCAGCCCCGTTGTCAGTGCCCGGGTGCAGGATGGACGCATGGTCAGCTCCGCACACCGAGCCCTGAGCGGCTTCTCGCAAGCAACCCGTGCATGGTTCGCGGGTGCCTTCGACGCGCCCACCGCGGCCCAGGCCGGAGCATGGCAAGCCATCGGCGAGGGCTCGGACGTGCTGGTCGTGGCCCCCACCGGCTCCGGCAAGACCCTCGCCGCATTCCTAGCGGCCCTCGACCAGCTGGCCTCGACCCCACCCCCGGCCGACCCGAAGAAGCGCTGCAGGGTCCTGTACGTATCACCGCTCAAGGCCCTGGCGGTCGACGTGGAGCGAAACCTGCGCAGCCCGCTGACCGGCATCCGGCAGGAGGCGGTCCGCCTGGGCCTGCCCGAGCCCGAGGTGAAGGTCGGCATCCGCTCCGGCGACACCCCGCCGGCCGAGCGCCGCGCACTGTCCACCCGCCCGCCGGACATCCTGATCACGACCCCGGAGTCGCTGTTCCTGATGCTCACGTCGGCCACGCGCGACGCGATGACGGGCATCGAGACGGTGATCCTGGACGAGGTGCACGCGGTCGCGGGCACGAAGCGCGGCGCCCACCTCGCCCTCACCCTGGAGCGCCTGGACGAGCTGCTCCCGAAGCCGGCCCGCCGCATCGGCCTCTCCGCCACCGTCCGCCCGGTGGACGAAGTCGCCCGCTATCTCTCCCCCCACCGCAAAGTCGAGATCGTCCAGCCCCCGTCCGGCAAGGAATTCGACCTCTCCGTGGTCGTGCCCGTCGAGGACCTGGGCGAGCTCGGCGGCTCCCCCGTCGCGGACTCCGACACGGGAGCCGAGCGCCCCTCGATCTGGCCGCACGTCGAGGAGAGGATCGCCGACCTGGTCCAGTCCCACCGCTCGACGATCGTCTTCGCCAACTCCCGCCGTCTGGCGGAGCGCCTCTGCAACCGGCTCAACGAGATCGCGTACGAGAGGGCGACGGGCGAGCCCTTGGAGGAGCACCACACGCCGGCCGAGCTGATGGGCGGCTCGGGCGCGGCCCAGGGTGCCCCGCCGGTCATCGCCCGCGCCCACCACGGCTCGGTCTCCAAAGAACAGCGCGCCCTCGTCGAGGAGGACCTGAAGGCGGGCCGCCTGCCCGCGGTGGTCGCCACATCCAGCCTGGAGCTCGGCATCGACATGGGCGCGGTGGACCTCGTCGTCCAGGTCGAGTCACCGCCGTCCGTGGCGTCGGGCCTCCAGCGCGTGGGCCGTGCGGGCCACCAGGTCGGGGCGGTCTCCACAGGCGTGGTCTTCCCCAAGTACCGGGGCGACCTCGTCCAGGCGGCCGTGGTCACCGAGCGGATGCGCACCGGCTCCATCGAGTCCCTCCGCATCCCCGCCAACCCGCTGGACGTGCTGGCCCAGCAGATCGTCGCCATGACCGCGCTCGACACGTGGCAGGTCGACGACCTGCTCACCACGGTCCGCCGCGCGGCCCCCTTCGCGTCGCTTCCGGAGTCGGCGTTCACGGCGGTGCTCGACATGCTCGCGGGCCGCTACCCCTCCGACGCCTTCGCCGAGTTGCGGCCGCGCGTGGTGTGGGACCGCGTCGCGGGTACGGTCACGGGCCGCCCCGGCGCCCAGCGTCTCGCCGTCACCTCCGGCGGCACCATCCCCGACCGTGGCCTCTTCGGGGTCTTCCTCGCCGGCGCCGACCCCAAGAAGGGCGGCGGCCGGGTCGGCGAGCTCGACGAGGAGATGGTCTACGAGTCCCGCGTGGGAGACGTATTCACGCTCGGCACCAGCTCCTGGCGCATCGAGGACATCACGCGCGACCGCGTCCTGGTGTCCCCCGCCCCCGGTGTGCCGGGCAGGCTGCCGTTCTGGAAGGGCGACCAGCTCGGGCGTCCGCTCGAACTGGGCCGCGCGGTGGGCGCCTTCCTGCGCGAGGTCGGATCGCTGCCCAAGGACGACGCCCGCCTCCGCCTCCTCGCGGCGGGCCTGGACGCCTGGGCCGCCGACAACGTGCTGTCCTACCTGGCCGAACAGCGCGAGGCCTGCGGCCACATCCCGGACGACCGCACCATCGTCGTCGAGCGTTTCCGTGACGAGCTGGGCGACTGGCGGGTCGTCGTGCACTCGCCCTTCGGCGCCCAGGTCCACGCCCCGTGGGCGCTGGCGCTGGGTGCCCGCCTCTCCGAGCGGTACGGCATGGACGCCCAGGTCATGCACGCCGACGACGGCATCGTCCTGCGCCTCCCGGACGCCGACCTGATGGGCCTGGACCTGCTCGACCAGGAGCCCGCCAAGCTGGGTACGGAGTACGACTCGGACCAGGCCCCCGTGGGCGCGGCGGACGTCGCCTTCGACAAGGGCGAGGTCAATCAGATCGTCACCGACCAGGTCGGCGGCTCGGCCCTGTTCGCCTCCCGCTTCCGCGAATGCGCCGCCCGCGCCCTGCTCCTGCCGCGCCGCAGCCCCGGCAAGCGCACCCCCCTGTGGCAGCAGCGCCAGCGCGCCGCCCAACTGCTCCAGGTGGCCAGCGAGTACGGCTCCTTCCCCATCGTTCTGGAAGCGGTCCGCGAATGCCTCCAGGACGTCTTCGACGTACCGGGCCTCACGGAACTGATGGGCGACCTGGAGTCCCGCAAGGTGCGGCTCGTCGAGGTCACGACACCGGAGCCGTCCCCCTTCGCCCGGTCACTGCTGTTCGGCTACGTCGCCCAGTTCCTGTACGAGGGAGACTCCCCGCTCGCCGAGCGGCGTGCCGCGGCCCTGTCGCTGGACTCGCGTCTGCTCGCCGAGCTCCTCGGCCAGGCGGAGCTGCGCGAGCTCCTGGACGCCGATGTCCTGACGGAGTTGGAGAGGGAGCTCCAGTGGCTCACGGCGGACCGCCGCGCCAAGGACACCGAAAGCGTCGCGGACCTCCTGCGGATGCTCGGCCCGCTCACCGACGCCGAACTGGCCGAGCGCGACGCCGAGCCGGAGTGGGCCCAAGACCTGGCTTCGGCCCGCCGCGCCATCCGGGTCCGGATCGGCGGGGCCGACCACTGGGCGGCGATCGAGGACGCGGGCCGACTGCGTGACGCGCTCGGCACGGCGCTGCCGGTCGGCGTCCCGGAGGCCTTCACCGAGCCGGTCAAGGACCCGCTCGGCGACCTCCTCGCCCGGTACGCCCGCACGCACGGCCCGTTCACGTCGACCGCGGCGGCGACCCGCTTCGGCCTGGGGCCGGCCGTCACCGAAGGGGCGCTGCAGCGGCTCGCCGCGGCCGGTCGCGTAGTACAGGGGGAGTTCCACCCGGCGGGGATCGGCCAGGAGTGGTGCGACGCGGCGGTGCTGCGCCGGCTGCGGCACCGTTCGCTGGCCGCGCTGCGCCACGAGCTGGAGCCGGTGCCGCCCGCCGCGCTGGCGCAGTTCCTGCCGCAGTGGCAGCACCTCGGCAGCGGGCACGGTCTGCGCGGCATCGACGGACTCGTGCGCGCCATCGAGCAGTTGCAGGGGGCTTCGGTGCCCGCGTCGGCGCTGGAGAAGCTCGTCCTGCCGTCCCGCGTCGCGCACTACGCCCCCGCGATGCTCGACGAGCTGACCGCCGCCGGAGAGGTCGTCTGGGCCGGAGCGGGCGCGCTGCCCGGCAAGGACGGCTGGGTGTCCGTCTACCTGGCGGACACCGCGCCCCTCCTCCTGCCGCCCCCGCATCCCCTGGAGCTGACCGCGCTCCACCAGTCGGTCCTGGACGCCCTCTCCGGAGGCTACGGCCTCTTCTTCCGCCAGATCACCGACCAGATCCGTGCCACCACGCACCCCGATGCCACCGATCCCCAACTCGCCGACGCCATCTGGGACCTGGCCTGGTCGGGCCGTCTGACCAACGACACCCTCGGCCCGATGCGCTCTCTCCTCGGCTCGGGCCGCACCGCGGGTTCCACCGCGCACCGCGCGAAACGCACAGTGCCCCGCGGAAGGTACGGAAGCCTGACGGCCGCCGCACGCCCCCAGTCCCGGACGGGCCCGCCGACCGTCGCGGGCCGCTGGTCGCTGCTCCCCGCCCTCGAACCCGACGCCACGGTCCGCGCCCACACCCTGGCCCGTACTCTGCTCGACCGGCACGGCGTGGTCACCCGGGGCGCGGTCGCGGCAGAGGGTGTGGAGGGCGGCTTCTCCGCCGTCTACCGCATCCTGTCCGCCTTCGAGGAGAGCGGCCAGGCCCGCCGCGGCTATGTGGTGGAGGGGCTGGGCGCCGCCCAGTTCGCGATGGACGGCGCGGTGGACCGGCTCCGCGCGGCGGCCAACGCCCGCGAGCGGGGCGAGGCCCTGCCCGAGCCCGGGTTCCCGGGCATGCCCCTGCCCGGCGGCCGCCTGGGTGCACGCACACCGAGCCACGCCGACGGTCCCACCGAACACCCGGATCCCTTCGACGACATGGGCGACATGGGCTTCCCCGCCTCCGACGCACTCCGGTCGGACAACGACCCGTACTCCTTGCGCGACGGTTCCGGACCGCCCTTCCCCGGCGCCGCGACACCCGGCTCCGATCATCGATATCCAACGCCCTTCGCCGACACCCCCCGTACGGCCCCGCAGGCCTTCCTCGGAGGCCCCGCCTCCCGTGCCCGCGCGGGCAACGGCAACCGCGCCATCGTGCTGGCCGCCGCCGACCCCGCGAACGCCTACGGCGCGGCCCTCCCCTGGCCCGAGCCCCCCACCGGCGCCGGTCACAAGCCGGGCCGCAAGGCGGGCTCCCTGGTCGTGCTGGTGGACGGCGAGCTGACCCTCTACATGGAGCGCGGCGGCAAGACGCTCCTGGCCTGGCCGTCCACCCTCGACGGCTCGCCCTCCGACAGTTCGCCTCCCGACGACTCGCCCCTCCACGACCCACGCCTGCGCACAGCCGCCGAAGCACTCGCCGCGGCCGCCCGCGCGGGTTCCCTCGGCACCGTGACGGTGGAGCGGGTCAACGGCGCCTCCGCGCTGACATCCGCCTTCGGCACCCTCCTGGAAGGAGCCGGTTTCCACGCGACCCCACGAGGGCTGCGCCTCCGCGCGTAAGCCGCCTGCGGCGTAAAACCTCCCGCCCGACGCCCACCCGTCACCACCGGCCCTGTCCCCACCCGCTCCTCTCGCCGCCCGGTCCCCTTCCCCCGGCCTTCCCCACCACACAAGACACCCCGCCCACCCCGTGCCACCCTGGATCCCATGCCCGAAGGAGACACCGTCTGGCAGACCGCCCGGCGCCTGCACACCGCTCTCGCGGACCATGTGCTCACCCGCTCCGACCTCCGAGTCGCCAAGTACGCCACGGCCGACCTCACCGGACGCACGGTCCTGGACGTCACCCCGCGCGGGAAGCACCTGCTCACCCGTATCGAGGGCGGCCTGACCCTGCACTCGCATCTTCGGATGGACGGCTCCTGGAAGGTGTACGCCCCGGGCGAGCGCTGGAGCGGCGGCCCGGGCCACCAGATCCGGGTGATCCTCGGCACCAACAACCGCACGGCCGTGGGCTACCGGCTCTCCGTACTGGATCTGCTCCGCACCACCGACGAGGACCGAGCCGTCGGCCACCTCGGCCCCGACCTCCTGGGCCCGGACTGGGACCCCGACAAGGCTCTGGCCAACCTCCTGCGCGACCCGGCCCGCCCCCTCGGTGAGGCCCTCCTCGACCAGCGCAACCTCGCCGGCATAGGCAACATCTACAAGAGCGAGCTCTGCTTCCTGCTCCGCGCGACCCCGTGGCTCCCCATCGGCGACCTCCCCGCCGAGCACGCCGCCCGTCTGCCCGCCCTCGCCAGGAAGCTCCTCGAAGCCAACCGCGACCGCCCGGTCCGCAGCACCACAGGCCGCCGCGACCAGAGCCTGTACGTGTACGGCCGCGCGCCCCGCCCCTGTCTGCGCTGCCGCACGTCGATCCGCACCGCGCACCAGGGCGACGGCTCCAGGGAGCGCCCCACCTACTGGTGCCCAACTTGCCAGCCGGGCCCGTCTCCGCACCCCTGACCAGACCCACCGCGAACAACCCGTCGCGCACGAACCCACCACGCGCAACCAATTGACGGCCCGTCAGAAACCCTCGTACGGTCCCCTCATGCCCGTCACGGCGTACGACCTCACCGGACGCACCGCATTCGTCACCGGCGCGGCAAGCGGTATCGGCCGCGCCAGCGCCGTACTGCTCGCGGAGGCAGGGGCCACCGTCCACTGCGCGGACCGCGACACCCAGGGCCTGGACGAGACAGCGGCCCTCATCAAGGACACGGGCGGTACCGCACACTCGCACCCCCTCGACGTCACCGACCGCGCCCAGCTCAAAGAGGCGGTCGCCACCTGCGAGCGCCTGGACGTCATGGCCGCGGTCGCCGGGATCATGCACAGCAGCCCGGTCCTGGAGACCCGCGACGAGGACCTCGACCGCGTACTCGGCGTCAATTTCAAGGGTGTTCTGTACGCCTGCCAGGAGGCGGCCCTCGCGATGATCGCATCGGGCACGCGGGGCAGCATCGTCACGATGGCGTCCGGAGCCGTCGACACCGGCGGGCCGGGCCTGCTCTGCTACGGAGCAGCGAAGGCAGCCGTCGTCCAGCTGACGAAGACCCTGGCGACGGAGATGGGCCCGCACGGCATCCGCGTCAACGCGGTCGCGCCGGGCTGGATCCGTACGCCCATGACCGACCGCCACGACGGCGAGGCCCAGGCGCGGACCGAGGGGTTCATGGCCCGGATGTCACCACTGGGCCGGGTCGGCGAGCCGGAGGACATCGCCCACGCGGTCCTGCACCTCGCCTCCGAGGCTTCGTCGTTCACAACGGGGCAGATCCTCCGCCCCAACGGAGGCGTGGCAATGCCTTGGTAGCGAGGCACGGACGCACGCCCCCCGGCACAACACCCTCCCAGGAGCCGCCGCGAAACCATCCCTGAAGCCCTCTAAAGCCCTTCGTGAAGCCCCTCAGGAAGACCCCCCACGCCCCACAAGCGGCCCCCGCCACCTCCGCCAAGCCTCCGAAACGCGCCCCGCCCACTGATCCGACCCGGCCGCCCCCGCGGCTCGCCCCTTCGGCACACAGTGCACCGGGAGCAGGCTCAGCCCCCACCCGCCGGCCGCGACCGCCCCCTCCAGCACGCCGGAGTCCGGCGCGAACGCCAGCCGCATCACGGCCCACCACCACAGCCCTCCAACGCCGAGAGCCAGCCCCCACCTGCCTATTCGCCCCATCCGCCCCGCCATGGCACCACCTCCAGCCGGACGCCCGACGCTAGACCGCCGAGTTAACCCATCGACAGGGCGCATCGACACGAACAGGGCGCCCGGCGCACACCACCAGCGCCCGCCCCACAACCGCACACCCAAAGCCGAAGCCGAAGCCGAGCCCAACCCCACAGCCACAGCCTGCATAACCCGGCAGAGCCAACCTCACCCGTTCTCCGCCTGGAACATCCAGTGATGCTTCTCAAGATCCGCGGTGATCCCGATGAAGATGTCCTGACTCACCGGATCCGCCTCCCCAGTAGCCCCGACCCGCTCCCGCATCCGCTCGATGACGGCCGCGAGCGCGTCCACGAGCGCCCCCACCGCGTCGGTGTCCTTCACCCACCCGTCCGGCGTGACCCCGATACCGCTGCTGGTCGCGACCGTCGCGGCACGTCCGTCCGGCGAGACCCCGAGCGTGGAGGCACGCTCGGCCACGGTGTCGGAGTGCAGCCGGGCGGTGTCCACGACCTCGTCGAGCTGAAGATGGACGGACCGGAAGCGTGGCCCGACCACGTTCCAGTGAATCTGCTTCGCCACGAGCGACAGATCCACCAGATCGACCAGCGCACCCTGCAGCGCCTCGGACACGGTCTTCAGATCGGCATCGGACAACGGGCTCTTCACTACGTACATGGACATCCTCCGGTCAGCACGACCCCCGGCTTCCGCCCCCGCTCCTCCACCATGGCCGCCCCGACCACTACCGGCAAACGCTGACAAACCCACCACACCGCCAAGCCGGGCCACCAAGCCACACCACCGAGCCGCGCCACCGCCATCAGCCACAACCCCCACGCCACGCCCCGGCTTCGACCCCCGCCCACGCAAGAGCCCCGACCGCCCCCCTCCAGGTCTCCCCGGAGAAGGCCCCGGCCGGGGCTCTCACACAGTTCTTCGCATCTCAGCTCGCGGGCGCGAGCCCGTGAGCGTCAGGCGGCGACGACGTCGACCGCCTCCGCAGGCGCCTTGATGGTCACCCGTTCCGGCGGCACACCGGTCACCGATACGGAATTGAGCCTCGGGCGCACCGGTGTGGGCACAGGCTCGGTAGCCGCTGCCGACCGGGCCAGCTCGGCGAGTGCGAGCTCGTCGCTCACTTCCCGCATGAGCTCGGACATCCGTACGTCCAGCGCGTCGCAGATAGCGGAAAGCAGCTCAGAGGAAGCCTCTTTCTGCCCCCGCTCCACCTCGGAAAGATAGCCGAGTGAAACTCGGGCGGACGAGGAGACTTCGCGCAGAGTACGGCCCTGGCGCTGGCGCTGCCGACGCAGCACGTCACCAAGCAGGCGACGGAGCAGAATCATCGGTGGCTCCCTCCTCGGACCGCGTAGCCGCATCCTTCTCGCCCCACCGTACCGCCTTGCGCCGCGGCCGTGCGGGGAGCGATGTCGTGTTCACTCAGGGCTGCAAACATCAAAACCCCCCGTTCTGTTCCGTATCCTGTGCCCGCTCATTCTCAGTGAGTTCGCCCACAAGCTGCTCCAGAAGCAGTGCGAGCACGCTCCGTACACTCTCCATACGGATTTCCGTCCGGGAGCCGTTCAACCGCAACGCCACCACTTTCCCGCCAAGAACGCCTTCGCCGGACGCGCTCTGCGGCCCGTCCACGGCAACGAAAACCGTGCCGACGGGCTGTCCGTCCTGGGGTTCGGGGCCGGCGACACCGGTGGTCGCGATGCCCCAGTCCGCGCCGAGCACCTTGCGGGCGCCGACCGCCATCTGTGCCGCGACCTGCGGATCCACCGCTCCACGCTGATCCAGCAGAGTGGCGTCGACGCCGAGTACATCGCGCTTGAGATCGGTGGCGTACGCGGTCACCGAGCCGCGGAATGCCTTGGAGGCTCCGGGCACCGCCGCGAGGTCCGCCGCCACCAGACCGCCGGTGAGCGACTCGGCGACAGCGAGCGTCTCGCCCCTCACCGTGAGTAGTCGCAGCACTTCGGCGGCCGTTGAGGTCACGCTTCCGCCTCCTCGGCGGCGGCCTTCCGCTCGGCCAGTCCCTGGCGCCGCAGCACAATGGCCTGTCTCACATAGTCGAGTCCGGTGACGACGGTCAGGGCGACCGCCACAGCCATCACCCAGAACCTCAGGGTCGCCAGGGGCCCCGTCAGCGCCAGGACGTACATCCCGACGGCCACTCCCTGCGTCAGCGTCTTTATCTTGCCGCCGCGGCTGGCGGGGATCACGCCGTAGCGGATCACCACGAAGCGCAGCAGGGTGATTCCGAGCTCACGCCCGAGGATCACGCCCGTCACCCACCACGGCAGATCGCCTAGCGAGGACAGACAGATGAGCGCCGCTCCCATGATCGCCTTGTCGGCGATCGGGTCGGCGATCTTCCCGAAGTCGGTGACGAGGTTGTACGTACGGGCCAGATGGCCGTCGAAGACGTCCGTGATCATGGCTACGGCGAAGGCCGCCCAGGCCCAGGCCCGCCACACGGGGTCGTATCCGCCGTCGGCCAGCATCAGCGCCACGAAGCCCGGCACGAGTACGAGCCGGAGCATGGTGAGGAGGTTGGCGACGTTCCACAGGCTGGCCTGGTTGACGGCCGCGGCGCTCAGCTTCGCGCTACGCGGTGTCTTCGAGCCCTGGGCGCCGGTGGCACCTGTACCGGAGGTTCCGGAGGTTCCCTTGCCGGAAGCGCTGGAGGCGCCGGCAGCACCGCGCGTACCGGGCGCACCGGGGCCGCCCGCCGCGGATGCCGGGACTCCGGTCATCTGGCCGCCTCCTCTGTACATGCGAGCGAGCCCGGGAGCGGCTCGGCCACCAGGTCGACACCTTCCGTACCGACCACCTTCGCCTCGACCATACGGCCGACGGTGAGACCTTCGCCGCTTGTGAACAGCACCTGGCCGTCGGTCTCGGGCGCCTGGTGCGCGGCACGGCCGTACGCGGGCTCCTCCTCGCCGTCGGTGCCGGCGGAGCCCAGGGACTCGACCAGCACCTGCAGGGTCTCCCCGACGCGCTCCTCCGCCCGCTGGGAGACCAGCTCCTCGGCGAGCCGGGACACGCGCGCGAGACGCTCGGCGACGACGTCCTCGTCCAGCTTGTTCTCGTACGTCGCCGCTTCGGTGCCGTCCTCGTCGGAGTACCCGAAGACGCCGATGGCGTCCAGCCGCGCGCCGGTCAGGAAGCGCTCCAGCTCCGCCAGGTCGTCCGCGGTCTCGCCGGGGAAGCCCACGATGAAGTTGGACCGCACACCGGCCTGCGGGGCCTTGGAGCGAATCGTGTCGAGCAGCTGCAGGAACTGGTCGGTGCTCCCGAAGCGCCGCATCGCGCGCAGCACACCGGGGGCGGAGTGCTGGAAGGACAGGTCGAAGTAGGGCGCGATCTTCGGGGTCGAGGTCAGTACGTCGATGAGCCCGGGCCGCATCTCGGCGGGCTGGAGGTAGCTGACCCGCACCCGCTCGATCCCGTCGACGTCGGCGAGCTCGGGCAGCAGGGTCTCCAGGAGGCGGATGTCGCCGAGGTCCTTGCCGTACGAGGTGTTGTTCTCGGAGACCAGCATGACCTCCTTGACGCCCTGCTCGGCCAGCCAGCGCGTCTCTCCCAGGACGTCCGACGGCCGTCGCGAGATGAAGGAGCCGCGGAAGGACGGGATGGCGCAGAAGGAGCAGCGCCGGTCGCAGCCGGAAGCCAGCTTCACCGAGGCGACCGGTGAGCCGTCGAGTCGGCGGCGCAGGGGTGCGCGGGGGCCGGACTCCGGAGCGAGGCCTTCCGGAAGATCGACGGGAGCGTGCCCCGGAAGGGCGACCTCCGTGCCCGCACTCTGCCGCTCGGCCGGGCTGATCGGCAGCAGCTTGCGCCGGTCGCGCGGGGTGTGGGCGGCGTGGATTCCGCCGTTCAGGATGGTCTGGAGGCGGTCGGAGATGTCGGCATAGTCGTCGAAGCCGAGCACTCCGTCGGCCTCGGGAAGGGCCTCGGCGAGCTCCTTGCCGTACCGCTCGGCCATGCAGCCGACGGCCACGACGGCCTGCGTTCTCCCATGGCCCTTGAGGTCGTTGGCCTCCAGGAGGGCGTCGACGGAGTCCTTCTTGGCGGCCTCGACGAAGCCACAGGTGTTGACGACCGCGACGTCCGCGTTCTCGGCGTCCTCCACGAGGTGCCAGCCGTCCGCCTCCAAGCGGCCTGCGAGCTCCTCCGAGTCCACCTCGTTACGGGCGCAGCCAAGAGTGACGAGTGCGACGGTACGGCGTTCAGGCATGGGCTCAAGACTACTTCGTCCCACTGACACCCCACGTCGACGGGGTTGGCCGATCTTGGCCAACCCCGTACCCGCATGCCCCTTGAGGTCGCTTCTCCGACCTCTGGGTCGCTCATCCGACCTCGGGGTCGCCCTTCGTGTACGTGAGGCGCTCGACCCCACCGGGCTGGAACTCGTCCTCGATCTTCTTGCCGTTGACGTAGAGCTGGAGCGCTCCGGCGTCACCGAGGACGAGGTCGATCTTCTCCTTGTCCTGGAAGGTCTTGGAGTCGCCCTGTTTCAGGAAGCCGTCGAAGAGCAGCCGGCCGTTGTGGTCCTTGGCGGAGATCCAGCTGCGCCCGTCGGGGGCGGTCACCTGGACGGTCACCTTGTCCTGCGGCGCGGCCGCGATGGCGCTGTCCGACGGGTCGGGCTTGGGATCGGCGGGCTTGGTGGGGGTCGGCTTGGTCTTGACGGGCTTGCTGGCGGTGGGCGTGGATCCCTCGGCGACCTGCGTCTTCGAGCCGTCCGAGTCGTCCTTGACCATCGTGAACCCGACGAAGCCGATCACCGCGACGATCGCGGCGACCATGGCGGCGGTCCAGTTGGGCCCCCGGCGCTCCGGACGGATCCGCTCGGCCTCGAACATCGGTGCCGCGGGGGTCGGCGCGGGCCGCCCGCCGTGATCACCGTCGTACTGGGCGAGCAGCGGCGCCGGATCGAGGTGAACGGCGCGCGCCAGCGTCTTCAGGTGACCGCGCGCGTACACGTCGCCGCCGCAGGGCGAGAAGTCGTCCTGTTCGATCGCGTGCACGATGGCGATGCGGACCCGGGTGGCGTTACTGACGTCGTCGACTGTCAGCCCCGCCGCGATGCGCGCCTGCTGCAGAGCACGGCCGATCGAAGGGCGATCACCCTTTTCGATGGGAGGCTCGTCCTGAGGGGAGTTGTCGTCAGGGGAGTTGCCGATGGACACGGGGGCGCCTTTCGAGCGTGTAGCCACCTGTGCTGGAGGTTCAGTCTAGGGGGGTTGCGAAAGGGTGGGGCAACCGGGCGGTGGGACTTTGTACGCCATCAGAACGGCTGGTCATCCTGATGGTGGGACACGTGCCTTTCCCTTCCCTCAACTTGACGTGCGGCGAAGGGAAACGGTTGCTCACGGTTCCCTTACGGGTGAGTCACGTTCGAATCACCCACGTGGCCCTGACGTGCTCACCCACGTGGCCGTGGCCCATCCGCAAGAGGAAACGGACTTCCCCGTTTCTCTACGGATGAGCCTCCCCACGGATCACCGCGAGCACTCCGTCCAGCTCGTCAGGTTTCACAAGAACATCACGTGCCTTGGAACCCTCGCTCGGACCGACGATGTTGCGGGACTCCATGAGGTCCATCAGCCGGCCGGCCTTGGCGAACCCGACGCGCAGCTTGCGCTGGAGCATCGAGGTCGACCCGAACTGCGTGGAGACGACCAGTTCGGCGGCCTGGCACAGCAGGTCGAGGTCGTCGCCGATGTCCTCGTCGATCTCCTTCTTCTGCTTGGTGCCCACGGTGACGTCTTCCCGGAAGACCGGCGCCATCTGGTCCTTGCAGTGCTGGACGACGGCCGCGACCTCGTCCTCGGTGACGAAGGCGCCCTGCATACGGGTCGGCTTGTTCGCCCCCATCGGCAGGAAGAGCCCGTCGCCCTTGCCGATCAGCTTCTCGGCGCCGGGCTGGTCGAGGATGACCCGCGAGTCCGCGAGCGACGACGTGGCGAAGGCGAGCCGCGAGGGCACGTTCGCCTTGATCAGCCCGGTGACGACGTCCACGGAGGGCCGCTGTGTGGCGAGCACCAGGTGGATGCCTGCCGCGCGCGCGAGCTGCGTGATACGCACGATCGAGTCCTCGACGTCCCTCGGCGCGACCATCATCAGGTCGGCGAGCTCGTCGACGATCACCAGCAGATACGGATAGGTCTTGAGCTCCCGCTCGCTGCCTTCCGGCGTCTTGAGCTTGCCGTCGCGGATGGCCTGGTTGAAGTCGTCGATGTGCCGGTACCCGAACGCCGCCAGGTCGTCGTACCGCAGATCCATCTCCCGTACGACCCACTGCAGAGCCTCGGCGGCCCGCTTCGGGTTGGTGATGATCGGCGTGATGAGGTGCGGGATGCCCTCGTACGCGGTCAGCTCGACGCGCTTGGGGTCGACGAGGACCATGCGTACGTCCTCGGGGGTCGCGCGGACCATGACGGACGTAATCAGGCAGTTAATGCATGAGGATTTACCGGAACCGGTCGCTCCGGCCACCAGGACGTGCGGCATCTTCGCCAGGTTGGCCATCACATAGCCGCCCTCGACGTCCTTGCCGAGCGCCACGAGCATCGGGTGGTCGTCCTCGGCCGCGTCCGCGAGGCGCAGCACATCGCCCAGGTTGACCATCTCGCGGTCGGTGTTGGGGATCTCGATGCCGACCGCGGACTTGCCGGGGATCGGGCTGATGATCCGCACGTCAGGGCTGGCGACGGCGTACGCGATGTTCTTGGCGAGCGCCGTGATCCGCTCGACCTTCACTGCGGGGCCGAGCTCGACCTCGTACCGCGTGACCGTCGGGCCGCGGGTGAAGCCGGTGACGGCGGCGTCGACCTTGAACTCCATGAAGACGTTCGTGAGGGAGGCGACCACCGCGTCGTTGGCGGCACTGCGCGTCTTGCCGGGGCCGCCGCGCTCCAGGAGGTCGAGCGACGGCAGGGAGTAGGTGATGTCTCCGGAGAGCTGCAGTTGCTCCGCGCGCGGAGGCAGGTCACGCGCCGTCTCGGGCGCGGGTTTGGTCAGGTCGGCGACCTCGGCCTTGAGCATCTCCTGCTTGGGCCTGGCGCCCTTGGTCCCCTTGGCGCGCGCGGCGGGCACCGGCGTCGGCTCCCCGCGCCCGCCCGTGTCCTGTCCGCCTGTGTCCTGACGGTCCCCGCGGTCCGCACCGACGCCCTGCGTCAGATCGGCCACCAGCGCGCTGGGCGGCATCCCGTGCATCACGGCACCGTCGAGCGCCGCCGCGGCGGCAGCGGCCACGTCCACGGCGTCCATGGGCCTGTCCAGCGCGGGCTGCTGCACGGCGGGCCGCCGACGGCGGCTCCGGCGCTCGGAGAGCGCCTCCTGCTCGGCACTGTCCGGGTCGTACTCCTCGGGCGCCACCCGGCGCCGCCGGGGGCTCGCGGGCAGCGCCTCGCGCCACTGGTCGTCGTAGCGCTCGTCGTCCTCGCCGAATTCGTCGTCCGTCTCACGAGGGTGTACGAGACCGAGCCGGGCACCCAGCATGCGCAGCCGCTGCGGAATGGCGTTGACCGGTGTCGCGGTGACCACCAGCAGCCCGAAGACCGTGACCAGCGCAAGAAGCGGTACGGCGAGGACCTCGCCCATCGTGTACGTCAGCGGTGTCGCCGCACCCCAGCCGATGAGCCCGCCCGCGTCCCTTATCGCCTGCATGCCGTCGCTGCGCGCGGGCGCCCCGCAGGCGATGTGGACCTGGCCGAGCACACCGATGACGAGCGCGGAAAGACCGATCACGATACGGCCGTTGGCCTCGGGCTTCTCCGGGTGCCGGATGAGGCGCGCGGCGATGACCCCGAGCAGTATCGGCACGAGCAGGTCGAGGCGGCCGAAGGCACCGGTCACCAGCATCTCGACGAGGTCGCCCACGGGACCACGGAGGTTGGACCAGGTCCCGGCCGCGACAATCAGTGCCAGCCCGAGCAGCAGCAGCGCGAGACCGTCCTTCCGATGCGCCGGGTCGAGCCCCTTCGCGCCCCGCCCTATGCCGCGGAACACGGCGCCGACGGCGTGCGCGACCCCCAGCCACAGGGCGCGCACCAGCCTGTACACGCCCCCGGTCGGGTTGGGCGCCGGCTTCGGAGGCGCGGCTTTCTTGGCCGCGGCCTTCTTCGCGGGCGCCTTTTTCGCCGGGGCTTTCTTCGCGGGGGCCTTCTTCGCCGCAGCCTTCCTCGGTGCGGCCGCCTTCTTCGCGGGCGCCTTCTTGGCTGCGGACTGACGTGGGGCCATGAGTGTGAGGTTACCGGTGGAGACCACTGCGGACACGTGTGCCTACTGCTTCACCCGTTCGTGTCGCCCACACAGGGCGCCGAACTGACGCCGCCTCACCACCAATCCTGGCCGAGGACAACGACGTTCGCCTCACCGGCGTCCCGTTAGGGGCGCGAGGAACTGCGTGACCAGCCCCACCGACCCGTGAGCGACACACCCGCCTCAGGCCAACGCGACTCAGTTCTGCGAGGGCAGCGAAGAGGCCGCCCCGCTCCCCGTCCCCGGTTCCAACGCGTCCAGCGCCCGGCGCAACCCTGTGAGTTTGCGTTCGAGATGGGCCGCGGTGGCCACCGCTGCCGCGTCCGCCGAGTCGTCGTCGAGCTGTTTGGAGAGGGCCTCGGCCTGCTCCTCGACAGCCGCGAGCCGCGCGGAGAGTTCGGCGAGCAGTCCGGCCGGCTCCTTGGTGTCGCCGACCGCCGCCTTGCCGCCACCACCTTCGAGCTGGAGCCGCAGCAGCGCGGCCTGCTCCCGGAGTTGGCAGTTCTTCATGTAGAGCTCTACGAAGACCGAGACCTTCGCGCGCAGCACCCACGGGTCGAACGGCTTCGAGATGTAGTCCACCGCACCCGCCGCGTATCCCCGGAAGGTGTGGTGCGGGCCGTGGTTGATCGCCGTGAGGAAGATGATCGGGATGTCCCGGGTCCGTTCTCGCCTCTTGATGTGCGCGGCGGTTTCGAAACCGTCCATGCCCGGCATCTGGACGTCCAGCAGAATGACCGCGAAGTCGTCCGTGAGCAGTGCTTTGAGCGCTTCCTCCCCGGAAGATGCCCGAACCAGTGTCTGATCGAGCGCGGAGAGAATCGCCTCCAGCGCCAGCAGATTCTCCGGCCGGTCATCGACCAGGAGGATCTTGGCCTTCTGCACCATGGCCCGCCCTCCTCGTCCCGGCAGTGCACCGGGCGCCGCCCCAGGGGACGACTCCCTTGCGTCGCCCGTCCTTGTGCCGGTCATGGTAGCCGCACCCCGCCTGTCGCCACACCCTGTCACCGCGATGTCACTGTGCACGTAGCAGAAACGTAGCGGGAGACCAGAAGGTTCCCCGAATCCCGGGTTTCTACACCGCCTCGGGCACACTCAGTCAACAGCCCGGCGCGCCCGGGCCACCGCCCGAGCACCCCTGGCCACACGGCCGTTCCCGGCCGCACGATCACTCCTGCCACCCTGTCACTGTCCGCTCATCCACTGCTGCATCACCGCGAGCAGATGATCGGGGTCGACCGGCTTCGTCACATAGTCGGAAGCACCCGACTCGATCGCCTTCTCCCGGTCGCCCTTCATCGCCTTCGCGGTGAGTGCGATGATCGGCAGCCCGGCGAACTGGGGCATCCGGCGGATCGCCGTCGTGGTCGCGTATCCGTCCATCTCGGGCATCATGATGTCCATCAGGACGACCGTCACATCGTCGTGCTGTTCCAGCACTTCGATGCCCTCGCGACCGTTCTCGGCGTACAGCACCGACAGTCCGTGCTGCTCCAGGACGCTGGTGAGCGCGAACACGTTGCGGATGTCGTCGTCGACGATCAGCACCTTCTCGCCCTCGAAGCGGATGACGGCGCGCGAGTGCACGGACGTCTCCTCGCCGCCGACGGTCCAGGAATCCCGGGCCTGCGTCTGCGGCCCAGGAAGGGCGGGCAGCTGCTGGGCCGAGGGCATCGCCCTGCGACGCCGCCTGAAGAGCGCGGCGGCCCCGTTCTGTGTCTCCTGGTACGACTTGACCTCCGCGGGGGTCTCCACATGGCCCCCGTTCTCGTCGTCCGAACCCGCCGGAAGCGCCCCGTTCTCCATGGGCGTTCCGAGTTGCGGATAGCCCTGGGGGGGCAGTTCGCTCGGGTGCAGCGGCAAATACAGCGTGAAGGTCGAGCCGCGTCCCGGTTCGCTCTGCGCGTGGATCTCGCCGCCCAGCAGTCGCGCGATCTCCCGGGAGATGGACAACCCCAGTCCCGTACCGCCGTACTTGCGGCTCGTCGTGCCGTCCGCCTGCTTGAACGCCTCGAAGATCACCCGCATCTTGCTGGCCGCGATCCCGATTCCCGTGTCCGCCACGGAGAACGCGATCAGATCGGCGTCCGCGTCCCGGAGCGAACCCGCCTCCAGGAGCTGTTCCCGGATGGCGACCGGCACCTCCGCACCCGCGGGCCGGATGACCAGTTCGACCGCTCCGGAGTCGGTGAACTTCACCGCGTTGGAGAGCAGGTTGCGCAGCACCTGGAGGAGCCGCTGTTCGTCCGTGTGCAGCGTGGCCGGCAGTTCCGGCGAGACCCGTACGGAGAAATCGAGGCCCTTCTCTGCTGTCAACGGACGGAAAGTGGCCTCTACGTAGTCGACGAGTTGGACCAGCGCGATACGTGTCGGCGACACGTCCATCTTGCCCGCCTCGACCTTCGACAGGTCGAGGATGTCGTTGATCAGCTGGAGCAGGTCGGACCCCGCGCCGTGGATCGTCTCGGCGAACTCGACCTGCTTCGGGGTGAGGTTGGAGTCCGCGTTGTCGGCGAGCAGCTTGGCGAGGATCAGCAGCGAGTTGAGCGGCGTACGCAGCTCATGTGACATGTTGGCGAGGAACTCGCTCTTGTAGCGCATGGAGACCGCGAGTTGCTCGGCGCGCTCCTCCAGGACCTGCCGAGCCTCCTCGATCTCGGTGTTCTTGACCTCAATGTCGCGGTTCTGCTGGGCCAGCAGTTCGGCCTTCTCCTCCAGCTCGGCGTTGGACGCCTGGAGGGCCTTCTGCCGGTTCTCCAGCTCGGCCGACCGCTCCCGCAGCTGCTCGGTCAACTCCTGCGACTGCTTGAGCAGTACCTCGGTCTTCGTGTTGACCGCGATCGTGTTGACGCTCGTCGCGATCATCTCGGCGATCTGGCTGAGGAAGTCCTTCTGGATGTGCGTGAACGAGTGGAACGACGCCAGCTCGATCACACCGAGGACAGTCCCTTCGAAGAGCACCGGCAGCACGATGACATGCGCGGGAGGCGCCTCACCGAGCCCGGAGGCGATCTTCAGATACCCCGGCGGCACGTTCTCCACGAGAATCGTCCGCCTCTCCTTGGCGGCCGTCCCGATCAGCGTCTCACCGGGCCTGAACGACGTCGGCATCGAGCCCATGGAGTACCCGTACGACCCGAGCATGCGCAGTTCGTACGAGTCGTCGTGCGCGGCGCCCACGTCCTTGCCGTCGTCCAGCGGCATCGCCAGGAAGAACGCGCCGTGCTGGGCCGAGACCACCGGAGTCAGCTCGCTCATGATCAGCGAGGCCACGTCGGCGAGGTCGCGCCTGCCCTGCATCAGACCGGAGATCCGGGCGAGGTTGCCCTTCAGCCAGTCCTGCTCCTTGTTGGCGATGGTGGTGTCGCGGAGGTTGGCGATCATCTTGTTGATGTAGTCCTGAAGTTCCTGGATCTCGCCGGAGGCGTCCACGTCGATCTTCAGGTTGAGGTCGCCACGGGTCACCGCGGTCGCCACGCGCGCGATGGCACGCACCTGCCGGGTGAGGTTCCCGGCCATCTCGTTCACCGACTCGGTGAGGTCGCGCCAGGTGCCGTCGACGTCGCGGACGCGCGCCTGGCCGCCCAACTGGCCCTCCGTGCCCACCTCGCGGGCGACCCGGGTGACCTCCTCGGCGAACGACGACAGCTGGTCGACCATCGTGTTGATGGTGGTCTTCAGCTCCAGGATCTCGCCGCGCGCGTCGATGTCGATCTTCTTGGTCAGGTCGCCCTTGGCGATGGCCGTGGTGACCATCGCGATGTTGCGCACCTGGCCTGTCAGGTTGGACGCCATGCCGTTCACGGACTCGGTGAGGTCCTTCCACGTACCGGACACGCCCGGTACGCGCGCCTGGCCGCCGAGGATGCCGTCCGTGCCCACCTCGCGGGCCACCTTGGTGACCTGGTCGGCGAACGAGCTCAGCGTCTTCACCATGGTGTTGAAGGTGTCGGCGAGCTGCGCGACCTCGCCGCGCGCCTCGATCGTCACCGTCCGCGTCAGGTCGCCGTTGGCGACGGCCGCCGCGACCTGCGAGATGTTCCGCACCTGCATGGTGAGGTTGTAGGCCATCAGGTTGACGTTGTCGCTCAGGTCCTTCCAGATGCCCGTGACCCCGGGCACCCGCGCCTGGCCGCCCAACTGGCCCTCGGTGCCCACCTCGCGGGCCACCCTGGTCACCTGCTCGGCGAACGACGACAGCTGGTCGACCATCGTGTTGACGGTCGTGACCAGTTCGAGGATCTCGCCCTTGGCGTCGACGGTGATCTTCTTGGACAGGTCGCCCATGGCGACCGCGGTCGTGACCTCGGCGATGTTGCGCACCTGGATGGTCAGGTTGTTCGCCATGAAGTTCACGGACTGCGTGAGGTCCTTCCAGGTGCCGGAGACACCCTGCACCTCGGCCTGTCCGCCGAGGATGCCCTCCGTACCCACCTCGCGGGCCACCCGCGTGACCTGCTCGGCGAAGTTCGAGAGCTGGTCCACCATCGTGTTGAGGGTGTTCTTCAGCTCCAGGATCTCGCCGCGCGCGTCCACGTCGATCTTCTGCGACAGGTCACCGCGGGCCACCGCCGTCGCGACCTGCGCGATGTTGCGCACCTGGGCCGTGAGGTTGCCGGCCATGCCGTTCACGGAGTCGGTCAGGTCACGCCAGACACCGGCGACGCCGGGCACCTGCGCCTGACCGCCCAGCCGGCCGTCCGTGCCCACCTCGCGGGCCACCCTGGTCACCTGCTCGGCGAAGGCACTGAGCTGGTCGACCATCGTGTTGATGGTGTTCTTGAGCTCCAGGATCTCGCCGCGCGCGTCGACCTCGATCTTCTGCGACAGGTCACCCCGGGCGACCGCCGTCGTCACCTGCGCGATCTGCCGCACCTGGGACGTCAGGTTGCCCGCCATGAAGTTGACGGAGTCGGTGAGGTCCTTCCACGTGCCGGACACACCGTCCACGCGTGCCTGGCCGCCCAGCCGGCCCTCCGTGCCCACGTCACGCGCCATCCGCGTCACCTGGTCGGCGAAGGACGACAGCTGGTCCACCATCGTGTTCACGGTGTTCTTCAGCGCGAGCATCTCGCCGGAGACGTCCACGGTGACCTTCTGCGACAGATCGCCATTGGCCACCGCCGTCGTCACCTGCGCGATGTTCCTCACCTGTCCGGTGAGATTCCGGAACGCCGTGTTGACGGAGTCCGTGAGGTCCTTCCACGTACCGGCCGCGCCCGGCACCGCCGCCTGACCGCCCAGCTCACCCTCGACACCGACCTCCCGCGCCACGCGGGTCACCTCGGCACCGAAGCTCGACAGCTGGTCGACCATCGTGTTGACGGTGTTCTTCAGCTCCAGCATCTCGCCGGCGACCTCGACGCTGACCTTCTGCGAGAGGTCACCGTTGGCCACCGCCGTCGTCACCGCGGCGATGTCCCGCACCTGAGTGGTGAGGTTCCGGAAGACCGTGTTCACCGAATCGGTGAGGTCCTTCCACGTTCCCGCCGCGCCCGGCACGTTCGCCTGCCCGCCGAGCCGCCCCTCGCCGCCGACCTCGTTGGCCACGCGGGTGACCTCATCCGCGAACGTACGCAGCGTCTCGGTCATCTGGTTGATCGTCTCGGCGAGCTGCGCGACCTCGCCGCGCGCCGACACGGTGACCTTCTGCGACAGGTCGCCGTTGGCCACCGCTGTCGTCACCTGGGCAATCCCGCGCACCTGCGCGGTCAGATTGCCGGCCATAAGATTCACCGAATCGGTGAGGTCTTTCCACACACCCGCCACACCCGGCACCTGCGCCTGGCCGCCGAGCTCGCCCTCGGTGCCCACCTCGCGCGCGACTCGCGTCACCTCGGAGGAGAAAGAGGACAGCTGATCCACCATCGTGTTGACGGTGTTCTTGAGCTCCAGCATCTCGCCGGCCACGTGAACCGTGACCTTCCGGGACAAGTCACCCTTGGCGACCGCCGTGGTCACGAGCGCGATGTCCCGCACCTGAGCCGTCAGCCGGTACGCCATGGTGTTGACCGAATCCGTGAGGTCCTTCCACGAACCGGACATTCCACGCACCCGCGCCTGCCCGCCCAGCTTGCCCTCGGTGCCCACCTCGCTGGCCACGCGCGTGACCTCGTCGGTGAACGTCGACAGCTGGTCGACCAGGTTGTTGACCGTGCGTCCGACCTTCAGGAACTCCCCGCGCAGCGGATGCCCGTTCCCGTCCGCGGCCTGCGCCCGCAGCTCCATACGCGGCGACAGATCACCCTCCGCCACGGCGGACAGCACCCGTCCGACCTCGGAAACGGGCCGTACGAGGTCGTCGACCAGCGCGTTGGAGTTGTCGATCGCGGTGGCCCAGGAACCCTCGCAAGCGCCCGACTCCAGCCGCTCCGTCAACTTGCCCTCGCGGCCGACCATGCGCCGCACGCGCGCCAGCTCGCCCGTCAGATGCAGATTCCGGTCGGCCACTTCATTGAAAACCGCCGCAATCTCGGACATCACGCCATCGCCCGAGACCGTGAGCCGCTTACGGAAGTTGCCGTCCCGCATCGACACCAGGGCCGCCAGCAGTCTGTTCAGGGCAGCCGTGTCCACGTCGGTGGTGCCATTGCGTGGTTTGCGCTGGTTACTCAGGGACTGTCCGCCTTTCGCGCGCGTTTTAGTGCCCCGCGTCGCTGCGCCAGACTCCACTGTGTCCCTCCCGCAAGGGTCGACCATTTACTGCTCGGCGTACTCGGGTACTACTGCTCGGCGTACTGGAAGGCACTCTGCCTGCCCGGACCTTCTCTAGGAGCTTGCCCAGTGTTTCACCATGGCTGAACCAGGCCATAACAGTTCGGCAGCTTCGCACATGGTCCGCACACACGCTCCGGAGTGGAAACAGTGGTGACCGGCATCCGCATGGACGGCGAAGGTAAGTAACCTTGCATGCGGCTGTCCAGCCACGCCGGTCCTTCCGGCCTGGGCGGTGGCACGAGCACGAGCGGGCAGGCATCGGAGGGGCACCGCACCATGACCACCGAACTGCATCCTGGGGGACCGCCCCAGGATCCCCGGCCGACGGGGAACCAGCCCCTGCCCCGGCAGGAGCGGGTCGGCCACGCAGCGCTGCCCTCCGACAACCGGACAAGGAGTTCTGTGATCACCGCGCGCGCGGCCGCCAGCTTCGATCCTGTCGGGCGGTCCGTCGCGACCGCTCGGTCCTTCGTCCGTGACACCCTCCAGGGTTGGGGCTTCGCCGACATCGTCGACGACGCCGTGGTCCTCACCAGCGAGCTTGTCACCAATGCCGTGGTGCACGCGGGCACGTCCGCCGACGTCCTGTGCCTGCGCAGCGACGAGGGCGTACGGATCGAGGTGGGGGACCGCTACCCGGAACGTGAGATTCCACTCCAGGCGGCCGCCATCAACATGGGCAGCCCCGACCGCGAGGGCGGCCGCGGCCTGCAGCTCTGCGCCGCCCTGGCCGGCCGCTGGGGCGTCGAGTACACGCCCACGCACAAGCAGGTCTGGTTCCAGCTGGAGCTCCCGGAACGCTCGGTGGGCACCCGCACGGCCGGCCCCGCCCTCCCGGCCAACCTCCTCCCGCTCGCCGACGGCCGCGTGCGCGTGGCGGTCATCCAGATCGACCGCACCGGCGCCATCAACGCCTGGAACGAGGACGCGGAGGAGCTGTTCGGGTACGCGGCCGAACAGGTCATCGGCAAGCCCCTCACCGACCTCGCGGCCTGGCCGCACACACCCGGCACCAGCACCGGCATCGTCGAGGCACTCCAACTCTCCCGCTGGGAGGGCAGCTACGGCCTCCGCGCCGCCAACGGCCGTGTGACGCCCGTCTACGCCTCGCATCTGCGCGTCCGGGACACCGGCGGCGAACCCTCGACGGTCTGCCTTCTCGTACGCGACCACGAACGCGCCGTCCTGCAGACCCCGTTGCGCGTCAACGCATCAGACACGACCACCAGTTCGGAGGGCCAGGCGTCGGACCCCTTCGAGGTCTTCATCGGCTCGCCGGCCCCCGACGACCTGGACGGCCTCCTCCAGCGCACAGTGGAACGCGCCCGCGACATGCTCGACGGCGACTCTGCCTTCCTCCTCCTGGCGACCGACGACGAAACGGAGTTGGAGGTCCGCGCCTCCACCGGCCTCCCCTCCGCCCGCCAGCGCTTCGCCCGCGTCCCCGTGGAAGCGGGCCCGGGTCGCTACGGCTCGGCCCGTATGCCCGCCGTACACGAGGACCTGACGGTCGTTCCGGGCGCCGTACCGCTGCTCAGTGGCACGGGCATGCGCTCGGTCGTCACGGTCCCCCTCAAGGTCGAGGGCCGCCTCACCGGTTCACTCGGCGTCGCGGCCGAGGCCCAGGGGCGGTATTCGAACGAGGAGGCCCTGCGCCTACAGTTCGCCGCCGACCGCATCGCGCTCGCCGTGGAGTCGGCGCGCCTGGGCGAGCTGGAGCGCCTGCGCCGCGGCTCCCTGTCCTTCCTCGTCGAGGCCTCGGACCTCCTCGCGGGCACGCTGGACCGCGACCAGACACTGGCCCTGATGGCCCAGATGACGGTCCCGACCCTGGCCACCTGGTGCGCCGTCTACACGATCGCCGACCAGGCATCGGATCCGTATCTTTCGTACGTCCTGCACGAGGACGAGGAGCGCATCGACGGTCTCAAGGCCCTCCTGTCGAAGATCGCCCCTCCGGACCCCGTCCCGACTCCGGGCGCCCGCGTCTGGGGCGCTCCCGCGGAGGCGGCCCACCAGGCCGCCCTGCGCACCTCCATGCGCAGCCTCGGCCTCGGCGAGCCCGCCACCGTGAGCTCCGGCATCGGTACGACGCTGCAGACGGCCGCAGCGGTCGGCGGCGAGACGGTCGTGCTCCCCCTGGTGGCCCGCAACCGCGTCATCGGCATGCTGACGCTCGGCAAGCCGTCGGACGAACACTTCCGCCAGGAAATCCTGGAACTCGCCGAGGACTTGAGCCGCAGGGCCGCCCTGGCCCTCGACAACGCCCGCCTGTACTCGGAGCGCACGGCCATCAGCCAGTCCCTCCAGCGCAGCCTCCTGCCCCCGGAACTCCCCCAGATCGAAGGCGTCGAGGTCGAGGTCATCTACCGCGCGGCGGGCGAGGGCAACGAGGTCGGCGGTGACTTCTACGACCTCTTCCCCATCCGCGACGGCGCCTACGGCTTCGCCATCGGAGACGTCTGCGGTACGGGCCCGGAGGCGGCCGCCGTCACAGGCCTAGCCCGGCACGCGCTGCGGCTGCTCGCCCGCGAGGGCTTCGGCGGCCCGGCGGTCCTGGAGCGCCTGAACTCCGCGATCCTCGACGAAGGCGCCCGCAGCCGCTTCCTGACGCTCCTGTACGGGGAGTTGTGGCCCCAGGAGGACGGCTCGGCGCTCCTCAAGGTCGTCTGCGCCGGTCACCCGCTCCCGCTGCGCCTCCGCCAGGACGGCACGGTCGAACCGGCCGCCGAACCCCAGCCGCTGCTCGGCGTGATGGAGGACCTGGAGCTGTACGAGCAGACGATCACGCTCGACCCGGGCGACGTCCTGCTGTGCGTGACTGACGGCGTCACCGAACGCCGAGAGGGCACCCGCATGTTGGGCGACGACGGCCTCACCGACGTCCTCACCACCTGCACAGGCCTCACGGCCGGAGCCGTGGCCGCCCGCATCATGCGCGCGGTGGAACGCTTCGCGTCGGACGCCCCGTCAGACGACATGGCCATTCTCGCGATGCGCGTTCCCGGCCTCCAGAACGACTGAACCCGGCCCGGAGGAACCGGTCCCGGACACACGAAAGGCCTCCGCCCACAAGGGCGGAGGCCTTTTTGTCTGAGCCCCCCAACGGAATCGAACCGTTGACCTTCTCCTTACCATGGAGACGCTCTGCCGACTGAGCTAGGGGGGCCAGTTGCTTTTCGAGGTCTCCCTCGCGGCAACGGAATAGATCATACCCCGAACGGCGGCGTGCTCCCAACCCTGTTCGAGCGCCTAGAAGGCGGGCTGCAGGAGCCCACCGAGGGCGTTGCACGCGGACACCATCCGCTGAATATCCCGCTTGGTCAGCGACGCGTCGACAGGCAGAGCCAGCGTCTCGTCGGCGGCCCGCTCGGTCTCCGGCAGACACACGTCCCGCCGGAACACGGGCATCCGGTGCACGGGCGTCTTCACCGGCACCCGGCACTCGACACCCTTGGCCCGCACGGCCCGCGCGAAGGCGTCCCGGTCCGGCCGCCCGTTCCCCGGCACCCGCACGACGTACTGCTGGTACGTGTGTCCGATGCCGCGCACCGGCGTCCGCACACCCCTCAACCGCCCGTCGAGGTACGCCGCATGCGCCCGGCGCTCCTCGATCTCGCCGTACGGGGCCTCGGACTCTCCCTGCTCCAGCACGAGCAGCCCGTGCCGCTGTCCGACGTCCCGGAGCCGCGCGATATCCGCGGGCCGGCCGAAGCGGTGTACGGCGACGACAGCGACCGTCCGCGGACCGACAGCCGCGTTCACCTCGGTGGCATCCAGGCAGTACGTGGCCGCGTCTATGTCGGCGAAGACCGGCATCGCACCGGCCTGGATCACGGCCTCGGCGACCTCGACGTTGCCGAACGCCGGCACGATGACCTCGTCACCGATTCCCACGCCCGCGGCCCGGAGCATTGCAGCAGTACCCATGTGTCGGATGTTGGTCGCGCAACGTGAACTCCAAGTGACGCACAACAAAAAAGAGCTGGTCCCTGAACCGAAGTTCAGGGACCAGCTCTATTAATAATAGTTCGGCGGTGTCCTACTCTCCCACAGGGTCCCCCCTGCAGTACCATCGGCGCTGTAAGGCTTAGCTTCCGGGTTCGGAATGTAACCGGGCGTTTCCCTCACGCTATGACCACCGAAACACTATGAAACTGTCAACCGGAGCCGTGGCCTTGGCTACGACGGTTGTTCGTGGTTTCAGAACCAACACAGTGGACGCGAGCAACTGAGGACAAGCCCTCGGCCTATTAGTACCAGTCAGCTTCACCCCTTACGGGGCTTCCACATCCGGCCTATCAACCCAGTCGTCTACTGGGAGCCTTAACCAATCTAGTTGGTGGGAATACTCATCTCGAAGCAGGCTTCCCGCTTAGATGCTTTCAGCGGTTATCCCTCCCGAACGTAGCCAACCAGCCATGCCCTTGGCAGGACAACTGGCACACCAGAGGTTCGTCCGTCCCGGTCCTCTCGTACTAGGGACAGCCCTTCTCAATATTCCTACGCGCACAGCGGATAGGGACCGAACTGTCTCACGACGTTCTAAACCCAGCTCGCGTACCGCTTTAATGGGCGAACAGCCCAACCCTTGGGACCGACTCCAGCCCCAGGATGCGACGAGCCGACATCGAGGTGCCAAACCATCCCGTCGATATGGACTCTTGGGGAAGATCAGCCTGTTATCCCCGGGGTACCTTTTATCCGTTGAGCGACGGCGCTTCCACAAGCCACCGCCGGATCACTAGTCCCGACTTTCGTCCCTGCTCGACCCGTCGGTCTCACAGTCAAGCTCCCTTGTGCACTTACACTCAACACCTGATTGCCAACCAGGCTGAGGGAACCTTTGGGCGCCTCCGTTACTCTTTAGGAGGCAACCGCCCCAGTTAAACTACCCATCAGACACTGTCCCTGATCCGGATCACGGACCCAGGTTAGACATCCAGCACGACCAGACTGGTATTTCAACGACGACTCCACAGACACTGGCGTGCCCGCTTCACAGTCTCCCAGCTATCCTACACAAGCCGAACCGAACACCAATATCAAACTGTAGTAAAGGTCCCGGGGTCTTTCCGTCCTGCTGCGCGAAACGAGCATCTTTACTCGTAGTGCAATTTCACCGGGCCTATGGTTGAGACAGTCGAGAAGTCGTTACGCCATTCGTGCAGGTCGGAACTTACCCGACAAGGAATTTCGCTACCTTAGGATGGTTATAGTTACCACCGCCGTTTACTGGCGCTTAAGTTCTCAGCTTCGCACACCCGAAAGTGCACTAACCGGTCCCCTTAACGTTCCAGCACCGGGCAGGCGTCAGTCCGTATACATCGCCTTACGGCTTCGCACGGACCTGTGTTTTTAGTAAACAGTCGCTTCTCGCTGGTCTCTGCGGCCACCCCCAGCTCACGGAGTAAATCCGATCACCAGTGATGGCCCCCCTTCTCCCGAAGTTACGGGGGCATTTTGCCGAGTTCCTTAACCATAGTTCACCCGAACGCCTCGGTATTCTCTACCTGACCACCTGAGTCGGTTTAGGGTACGGGCCGCCATGAAACTCGCTAGAGGCTTTTCTCGACAGCATAGGATCATCCACTTCACCACAATCGGCTCGGCATCAGGTCTCACCCTTAATGTGCGACGGATTTACCTATCACACGGGCTACACCCTTACCCCGGGACAACCACCGCCCGGGCTGGACTACCTTCCTGCGTCACCCCATCACTCACCTACTACAGGTCTGGTCCGTCGGCTCCACCACTCCCCTTTGCCCGAAGGCTCCAGGGCGGCTTCACGGACTTAGCATCGCCTGGTTCAATGTTTGACGCTTCACAGCGGGTACCGGAATATCAACCGGTTATCCATCGACTACGCCTGTCGGCCTCGCCTTAGGTCCCGACTTACCCTGGGCAGATCAGCTTGACCCAGGAACCCTTAGTCAATCGGCGCACACGTTTCTCACGTGTGTATCGCTACTCATGCCTGCATTCTCACTCGTGAACCGTCCACCACTAGCTTCCGCTGCGGCTTCACCCGGCACACGACGCTCCCCTACCCATCCCAGCGGGCGTTGGCCCTATATGCTGAAATGACACGACTTCGGCGGTACGCTTGAGCCCCGCTACATTGTCGGCGCGGAATCACTAGACCAGTGAGCTATTACGCACTCTTTCAAGGGTGGCTGCTTCTAAGCCAACCTCCTGGTTGTCTCTGCGACTCCACATCCTTTCCCACTTAGCGTACGCTTAGGGGCCTTAGTCGATGCTCTGGGCTGTTTCCCTCTCGACCATGGAGCTTATCCCCCACAGTCTCACTGCCGTGCTCTCACTTACCGGCATTCGGAGTTTGGCTAAGGTCAGTAACCCGGTAGGGCCCATCGCCTATCCAGTGCTCTACCTCCGGCAAGAAACACACGACGCTGCACCTAAATGCATTTCGGGGAGAACCAGCTATCACGGAGTTTGATTGGCCTTTCACCCCTAACCACAGGTCATCCCCCAGGTTTTCAACCCTGGTGGGTTCGGTCCTCCACGACCTCTTACAGCCGCTTCAACCTGCCCATGGCTAGATCACTCCGCTTCGGGTCTTGAGCGCGCTACTAAACCGCCCTGTTCGGACTCGCTTTCGCTACGGCTTCCCCACACGGGTTAACCTCGCAACACACCGCAAACTCGCAGGCTCATTCTTCAAAAGGCACGCAGTCACGACTGTATGTGCAAGCACATACAGCGACGCTCCCACGGCTTGTAGGCACACGGTTTCAGGTACTATTTCACTCCGCTCCCGCGGTACTTTTCACCATTCCCTCACGGTACTATCCGCTATCGGTCACCAGGGAATATTTAGGCTTAGCGGGTGGTCCCGCCAGATTCACACGGGATTTCTCGGGCCCCGTGCTACTTGGGTGTCTCTCAAACGAGCCGTTGATGTTTCGACTACGGGGGTCTTACCCTCTACGCCGGACCTTTCGCATGTCCTTCGCCTACACCAACGGTTTCTGACTCGTCTCACAGCCGGCAGACTGTGAAAGAGAGATCCCACAACCCCGTACACGCAACCCCTGCCGGGTCTCACACGTATACGGTTTGGCCTCATCCGGTTTCGCTCGCCACTACTCCCGGAATCACGGTTGTTTTCTCTTCCTGCGGGTACTGAGATGTTTCACTTCCCCGCGTTCCCTCCACACACCCTATGTGTTCAGATGTGGGTGACAGCCCATGACGACTGCCGGGTTTCCCCATTCGGAAACCCCCGGATCAAAGCCTGGTTGACGGCTCCCCGGGGACTATCGTGGCCTCCCACGTCCTTCATCGGTTCCTGGTACCAAGGCATCCACCGTGCGCCCTTAAAAACTTGGCCACAGATGCTCGCGTCCACTGTGCAGTTCTCAAACAACGACCAACCACCCGTCACAACCCGCCGAAGCAGATTTTTACCGGGGCCAGCACTGAAGATCCAGACACGATGGTCCGTACCCTCAGACACCCAACAGCGTGCCCGGCACCCTCGCCACCCGTGATCAGCTTTCCACGCCCCGAAGGACAGTACTTGCAGCCCGAGATGACTGAGAGTGCCGAATAATCAACGTTCCACCCATGAGCAACCACCGTCGAACGTGTGCCGACGTAATGGCCCTGGACCACCAGACAATGTCTGGCGGCCTAGATGCTCCTTAGAAAGGAGGTGATCCAGCCGCACCTTCCGGTACGGCTACCTTGTTACGACTTCGTCCCAATCGCCAGTCCCACCTTCGACAGCTCCCTCCCCACAAGGGGGTTGGGCCACCGGCTTCGGGTGTTACCGACTTTCGTGACGTGACGGGCGGTGTGTACAAGGCCCGGGAACGTATTCACCGCAGCAATGCTGATCTGCGATTACTAGCAACTCCGACTTCATGGGGTCGAGTTGCAGACCCCAATCCGAACTGAGACAGGCTTTTTGAGATTCGCTCCGCCTTGCGACATCGCAGCTCATTGTACCTGCCATTGTAGCACGTGTGCAGCCCAAGACATAAGGGGCATGATGACTTGACGTCGTCCCCACCTTCCTCCGAGTTGACCCCGGCAGTCTCCTGTGAGTCCCCACCATCCCCGAAGGGACGTGCTGGCAACACAGAACAAGGGTTGCGCTCGTTGCGGGACTTAACCCAACATCTCACGACACGAGCTGACGACAGCCATGCACCACCTGTCACCCGACCACAAGGGGGGCACCATCTCTGATGCTTTCCGGGCGATGTCAAGCCTTGGTAAGGTTCTTCGCGTTGCGTCGAATTAAGCCACATGCTCCGCTGCTTGTGCGGGCCCCCGTCAATTCCTTTGAGTTTTAGCCTTGCGGCCGTACTCCCCAGGCGGGGAACTTAATGCGTTAGCTGCGGCACCGACGACGTGGAATGTCGCCAACACCTAGTTCCCACCGTTTACGGCGTGGACTACCAGGGTATCTAATCCTGTTCGCTCCCCACGCTTTCGCTCCTCAGCGTCAGTAATGGCCCAGAGATCCGCCTTCGCCACCGGTGTTCCTCCTGATATCTGCGCATTTCACCGCTACACCAGGAATTCCGATCTCCCCTACCACACTCTAGTCTGCCCGTATCGAATGCAGACCCGGGGTTAAGCCCCGGGCTTTCACATCCGACGTGACAGACCGCCTACGAGCTCTTTACGCCCAATAATTCCGGACAACGCTTGCGCCCTACGTATTACCGCGGCTGCTGGCACGTAGTTAGCCGGCGCTTCTTCTGCAGGTACCGTCACTTTCGCTTCTTCCCTGCTGAAAGAGGTTTACAACCCGAAGGCCGTCATCCCTCACGCGGCGTCGCTGCATCAGGCTTTCGCCCATTGTGCAATATTCCCCACTGCTGCCTCCCGTAGGAGTCTGGGCCGTGTCTCAGTCCCAGTGTGGCCGGTCGCCCTCTCAGGCCGGCTACCCGTCGTCGCCTTGGTGAGCTTCTACCTCACCAACAAGCTGATAGGCCGCGGGCTCATCCTTCACCGCCGGAGCTTTCAACCCCCACCCATGCGGGCAGGAGTGTTATCCGGTATTAGACCCCGTTTCCAGGGCTTGTCCCAGAGTGAAGGGCAGATTGCCCACGTGTTACTCACCCGTTCGCCACTAATCCACCCCGAAGGGCTTCATCGTTCGACTTGCATGTGTTAAGCACGCCGCCAGCGTTCGTCCTGAGCCAGGATCAAACTCTCCGTGAATGTCTGCCGGTAATCCGGCGTAACACCACGAGAGCGGAACAACCGGGCGGAATAAGCCCGACTGTTCACAACGTCCTCGCTGTGCGCCTGCACGGAACAAATGCCCGGCAGGACTTTTTCAAAGGAACCTCCACCCACCACATGACATGGTGGACGGGGTATCAACATATCTGGCGTTGATTTTTGGCACGCTGTTGAGTTCTCAAGGAACGGACGCTTCCTTCGTACTCACCCTCTCGGGCTTTCCTCCGGGCTTCCCTTCGGTCTTGCGTTTCCGACTCTATCAGACCGTTTTCCGACCCGATTTCCTCGGTGCTTTCCAGGTTTTCGCTTTCGCGTTTCCCTTTCCGGCGACTCCGACTTTATCAGAAGTTCTGAGTCGGAATTCCCGCCCCGGTCGGGGTGGTCCGGACACGCAGTTGTGCCGGGTTCCCGTTCAGGCGGAGCCGTAAACGTACTGGAGCGGGGCGCCCCGATGCAAATCGAGGGACCCCGCTCCGGGTTCACGCGTACGAGGTGCTCAAACCTCGACCACGACCGGCAGGATCATCGGCCGGCGGCGGTAGTTGTCGGAGACCCATTTGCCCAGCGTGCGGCGGATGAGCTGCTGCATCTGGTGGGGTTCGACGACGCCGTCCTGGGCCGACCGCTCCAGGACCTCGTTGATCCTCGGGAGGACGTCGGCGAAGGCGGAGTCGTCGATGCCCGAGCCGCGGGCCTGGATGTGCGGACCGCCGGTGATCTTGCCCGTGCTGGAGTCCATCACCACGAAGACCGAGATGATGCCCTCGTCGCCGAGGATCTTGCGGTCCTTGAGCGCGGGCTCGCCGACATCGCCGACCGAGAGACCGTCGACGTACACGTATCCCGCCTGGACCTTGCCGGAGATCTTGGCCTTGCCTTCGACGAGGTCGACGACGACGCCGTCCTCGGCGATGACGATCCGGTCGTGCGGGACGCCGGTGAGGGCGCCCAGCTCGGCGTTGGCGCGCAGGTGGCGCCACTCGCCGTGGACCGGCATCAGGTTGCGCGGCTTGCAGATGTTGTAGAAGTACAGGAGCTCGCCCGCGGACGCGTGGCCCGAGACGTGCACCTTGGCGTTGCCCTTGTGGACGACGTTGGCGCCCCAGCGGGTCAGGCCGTTGATGACGCGGTAGACCGCGTTCTCGTTGCCCGGGATGAGCGACGACGCCAGGATCACCGTGTCGCCCTGGACGATGCGGATCTGGTGGTCGCGGTTCGCCATGCGGGACAGCGCGGCCATCGGCTCGCCCTGTGAGCCAGTACAGACGAGGACGATCTCGCGCTCCGGGAGGTCGTCGAGCGTCTTGACGTCGACGACCAGGCCCGGCGGGACCTTCAGATAGCCCAGGTCTCTCGCGATGCCCATGTTGCGGACCATCGAGCGGCCGACGAAGGCGACCCGGCGGCCGTACTCGTGCGCGGCGTCGAGGATCTGCTGGATGCGGTGGACGTGGCTGGCGAAGCTGGCCACGATGATCCGCTTGCTGGCGCCGGCGAAGACCTGGCGCAGCACGTTCGAGATGTCGCGCTCGGGCGGGACGAATCCCGGGACCTCGGCGTTCGTGGAGTCCGAGAGGAGGAGGTCGATGCCCTCCTCGCTCAGACGCGCGAACGCGTGTAGATCTGTCAGCCGACCGTCCAGCGGAAGCTGGTCCATCTTGAAGTCGCCGGTGTGGACGACCATGCCCGCGGGGGTGCGGATGGCGACCGCGAGGGCGTCCGGGATGGAGTGGTTGACCGCGACGAACTCGCAGTCGAAGGGGCCGATGCGCTCTCGGTGGCCCTCCGCGACTTCGAGCGTGTACGGACGGATGCGGTGCTCCTGGAGCTTCGCCTCGATGAGGGCGAGGGTCAGCTTGGAACCGATGAGCGGGATGTCCGGCTTCTCGCGCAGGAGGAAGGGGACGCCGCCGATGTGGTCCTCGTGACCATGGGTGAGGACGATGCCCTCGATGTCGTCGAGGCGGTCCCTGACGGAACTGAAGTCCGGCAGGATCAGGTCGATTCCGGGCTGCTCCTCCTCCGGGAAGAGCACGCCGCAGTCGACGATCAGAAGACGGCCTCCGTACTCGAAGACCGTCATGTTTCGGCCGATTTCACCGAGGCCGCCGAGCGGGGTGACCCGCAGGCCTCCCTTCGGGAGGACCGGCGGAGCGGCGAGTTCAGGATGCGGATGACTCAAAAGACTCTCCTCACCACACGCGCCACGTACCTGGCAGGGCACGTGGCGCGCGTGACGTTCGTGCAGTAGCAGTTGTCTGGTGGTGCAGGCCCTCCGGCCTGCGGGTCGTGCGTATTCAGTTGTGAAGTCTGTGGTTAGAGCTGTACCCCGCCGGCGGCAAGATCGATCTTGAGCTGGGCGGTCTCCTCGGGTGACAGGCCGACCATGGGCAGACGCAGCGGCCCGGCGGGCAGGCCCTGGAGGGCGAGCGCGGCCTTGGTCGTCATCACACCCTGGGTGCGGAACATGCCGGTGAAGACCGGAAGCAGCTTCTGGTGGATCTCGGTGGCCTTCTGGACGTCGCCGCTGACGTACGCGTCGATCATGGCCCGCAGCTCGGGGGTGACGACGTGACCGACGACGGAGACGAAGCCGACCGCGCCCACGGAGAGGAGCGGGAGGTTCAGCATGTCGTCGCCGGAGTACCAGGCGAGGCCGGAGCTGGCGATGGCCCAGCTGGCACGGCCCAGGTCGCCCTTGGCGTCCTTGTTGGCGACGATACGCGGGTGCTCGGCCAGACGCACCAGCGTTTCCGTGTTGATCGGGACACCGCTGCGGCCGGGGATGTCGTAGAGCATCACCGGGAGTTCGGTCGCGTCGGCGATGACCTTGAAGTGCTGGTACAGGCCCTCTTGCGGGGGCTTGTTGTAGTACGGCGTGACGGTCAGGAGACCGTGTGCGCCGACCTTCTCGGCCGACCGGGCCAGCTCGACGCTGTGGCGCGTGTCGTTCGTGCCGACGCCCGCGACGACGTGGGCACGGTCGCCGACCGCCTCCAGTACGGCTCGTACGAGATCCGCTTTCTCCGCGTTGCTGGTGGTCGGGGACTCGCCGGTGGTGCCGTTGACGATCAGGCCGTCGTTGCCTGCGTCCACCAGGTGGGTGGCGAGCCGCTGAGCGCCGTCGAGGTCGAGTGCGCCGTCCGCCGCGAAGGGCGTGACCATTGCGGTGAGGACCCGCCCGAAGGGGGTCTGCGGAGTGGAGGTCGGAGCCATGGGTAACACGCTACTCGCTGCTCAACGTGCGGTCTGCCCTCGGGGGCGGCGACAAGTCACGACAAAGAAGGAGCCCGGCACTGCCTGCTCGGGGGTTCAAGCAGTGCCGGGTCCGTTTGATCAGGCTAGATGAACTTCTCGAAATGCCGCAATACGGACACTTCGCATGGTTGACCCGTACACATGTGCCCGACCGGGTGACGGAGGTGCGTTACGGCGCCACGCGCCCGTTGGTATTGAAGGCGGCGTACGTGAGGGGCATGAGCCGGGCCCATTCGGCCTCCATCTTCTCGCCGACCATCTCGATCTCCCGCTGCGGGAAGGACGGGACCTTCGCCAGCTCGTGCTGGGTGCGCAGGCCGAGGAAGTGCATCAGTGAGCGCGCGTTGCACGTCGCGTACATCGACGAGAAGAGGCCGACCGGGAGGACCGCACGGGCGACCTCGCGGGCCACGCCGGCGGCGAGCATCTCCTGGTACGCCTCGTACGCCTGGCGGTACGAGTCCTCCATGACGCGGCCCGTCAGCTCCTGCTGGGCCTGGGTGCCGTCCACGAAGACGTACTTGCCGGGGCGGCCCTCCTGGACCAGCTTGCGGGACTCGCCCGGGACGTAGAAGACCGGCTGGAGCTCCCTGTACCGGCCCGACTCCTCGTTGTACGACCAGCCGACGCGGTGGCGCATGAACTCGCGGAAGACGAAGATCGGGGCGTTGATGAAGAACGTCATCGAGTTGTGCTCGAAGGGGCTGCCGTGCCGGTCCCGCATCAGGTAGTTGATCAGGCCCTTCGAGCGCTCCGGGTCCTTCTTCAGCTCGTCGAGGGACTGCTCCCCGACCGTCGAGACGCGGGCGGCGAACAGCACGTCGGAGTCGGAGGCGGTGTGCTTGACCAGCTCGACGGTGACATCGCTGCGGAAGCTGGGCTTGAGGTCGTCGGCGGGTGTGTCGGTCACGGCTTGGAGGGTCCTTCCCATCACTGGCTCGGGCGGCGTCCACTCTACGGCCCGGCACTGACAACGGGGCGTTCGGTGCCGTGCTGCGACATTCTTCGCCCAACTTCTGCGAAGTCGGTGAAACCGGGCACCAATTGGGGCTCTCGCTCGTCTGTATTGGTGACAGCGATTCGTTCGAGTCGCCTGTTCCGTCAGACCCCCTTCGAGCCTCCAGAGGAGAAGCGCACTTCATGTTTCGTCGGCGCGAGCCCGTTCCGTTCGCCTTCATCGCCGAAGCCGACAGGTTCCGCAGCAATGTCACTCCCCCACCGCGTCAGCGGGCCTCCGCCGGTGAGCTCGCGGGCCGCTGGCTCATAGGCCTCACCGTGGTCGCGGGCCTCGTGGGCTCCCTGCTCATAGGGACGCCCGCCCTGTCGGCCGACAGCTCACCTGCGCATACGCAGCAGTCGGACGCGTCGCAGGGCCGTTGACCCTCCTCCAGCCCGGATGGCCTGGGAGCACCCCCATGGACCCCCGAGGGTGGTGACCGGAGATCCCGCTAGGTAGCCTCACCGGGCATAGTCCATGCGTGGATTGAGTGAGGATCAGTCGTGCCCCTGCCCTTTCTGACCGCCGATCGCGCTTTCGACGAGGCGGGCGAGGATCTCGCGCTGCCGTTCGACGATCGCGACCAGTGGCGACGCCCCTACCGGCCCGGACCGTGGCGCGTCGCCGCGGCGGCGCTTCTGCTGCTGCTCGCGTCGTACGTGCTGTTCGCGGCGGTCATCGTCGCGGCGGCCGGCAATCGGTCCGGTGGCGCGGTGTTCCTGGGGCTCGCGGCGCTCGTCATCGTGTGTGCCCTGCGGCTGCTGCGGATGGGCGCGTGGGTGAGCGCGTACGGGCTGCGCCGGGTCCGTTTCCTGGTCACGAGCACGGCTCCCTGGGCGAAGGTCCAGACGGTGCGGACGGTCCAGCAGCCGGTGCGCTGGCTCGGGCTGCCGCGCACCGTGCAGGGGCAGGCGCTCGTCCTCATCAGCGCCGACCGCTCCGGTGCCGAGCCGACACAGCTGCTGACCACGCACAACGCGGACTTCCTCGGGCGCCCCGACGCGTTCGACCGGGCCGCGGACGGCGTCGAGGTGTGGGCGGACGAGTACCGCGGGCACGCCTGACGGTCGGCGCAGAAAGCACAGCCATCACGGTCAGCACGGCGAAGGGGCCGGTCCGCGGGTGCGGACCGGCCCCTTCGCCGTGTCTGTGTGTGCCGGTGTCGGTGCCTCAGGCCCGTACGGGTTTCCCGTCGTGCAGGGCGATCGCGTGCTGCATCGCCCTGCGGGCCCGGGGAGTGTCGCGGGCGTCGTGGTAGGCCACGGCCAGCCGGAACCAGCTTCGCCAGTCGTCGGGGGCGTCCTCGGTCTCGGCCTTGCGCCTGGCGAAGACCTCGTCGGCCGAGTCGCGGTCGATCCGGCCGGCCGGGGTGCGCTTCAACTCGTCGACGGGCAGGCCGCCTTCGGCGTCGAGCTCGGCGGCGAGCCGGTTGGCCCTGCTGACGAACTGGGTGTTCTTCCAGAGGAACCAGATGCCGATCACCGGCAGGATCAGGACGGCGACGCCGAAGGTGACGGTGAGCAGGGTGCCGCTCTGTATGAGCATCACCCCGCGGCTGCCGACCAGGACGAAGTAGACGACCAGGACGGCGGCCGTGACGGCGTATGTGATCTTCGCGCCCATGGCGGTTACTTCAGATCCAGGAAGTGTTCCAGGCCGAAGGTGAGGCCCGGGGTGTCCACGACACGGCGTACGCCGAGCAGGATGCCCGGCATGAAGCTGCTGTGGTGGAGGGAGTCGTGACGGATGGTGAGGGTCTCGCCCTCGGCGCCGAGCAGCACCTCCTGGTGGGCCAGCAGACCGCGCATGCGGACCGAGTGCACCGGGACACCGTCGACGTCCGCGCCTCGGGCGCCGTCCAGGGCCGTGACCGTGGCGTCGGGCTGAGGGGCGCTGTCCGCCCGCTGCCGGGCGGCGGCGATGAGCTGGGCGGTGCGGTGGGCGGTGCCGCTCGGGGCATCCACCTTGTTCGGGTGGTGCAGCTCGATGACCTCGACGGACTCGAAGTACGGCGCGGCCACCTCGGCGAACTTCATCGTGAGAACGGCGCCGATGGAGAAGTTCGGGGCGATGAGCACGCCCGTCTCCGGTGAGGCGGCGAGCGAGGTGTTCAGCTGCGCGAGGCGCTCGTCGGTCCAGCCCGTCGTCCCGACCACGGCGTGGATGCCGTGCCGGACGCAGAAGTCGAGGTTGCCCATGACCGAGGCGGGCGTGGTCAGTTCGACGACGACCTGGGCGCCGGCGTCCACCAGCGTCTCCAGCTTGTCGTCGCGGCCGAGAGCGGCCACCAGCTCCAGGTCCTCGGCCGCCTCGACGGCTCGTACCGCCTCGGATCCGATGCGGCCCTTGGCACCGAGGACCGCCACGCGCAGCTTGCTCATCTTCTTGCTTCCTTACCGGATTCGAGGGTTACGCGACCGCTTCGTGCAGACGGGAAGCCTGTTTGTCCTTCAGTGGGCCGATGACCGACAGCGAGGGCCGCTGTCCCAGGATCTCGCGGGCCACCTCCCGTACGTCGTCCGGGGTGACCGACGCGATCCGGGTCAGCATGTCGTCGACGGACATCTGCTCGCCCCAGCACAGCTCGCTCTTGCCGATACGGTTCATCAGCGCGCCCGTGTCCTCCAGGCCGAGGACCGTGGAGCCGCGGAGCTGGCCGATGGCGCGGCCGATCTCGTCGTCCGACAGACCGTGCTCGGCGACCTGGTCGAGTTCGTCGCGGCAGATCTTGAGCACGTCGTGGACCTGGCTCGGGCGGCAGCCCGCGTACACACCGAAGAGACCGCAGTCGGCGAAGCCCGAGGTGTACGAGTACACGCTGTAGGCCAGGCCGCGCTTCTCGCGGACCTCCTGGAAGAGGCGGGAGGACATGCCGCCGCCCAGCGCGGTGTTCAGGACGCCCAGGGCCCAGCGGCGCTCGTCCGTACGGGCCAGGCCCGGCATACCGAGGACGATGTGGGCCTGCTCGGTCTTGCGGCCGAGGAGCTCGACGCGGCCCGCCGTACGGATGGAGCGGGAGCCGTCGCGCGGGGCGATCGGGGTCGCGTCGGGCTGCTTGAGAGCGCCCGACTTCTCGAAGGCGGCGCGGACCTGGCGTACGACCTTGTTGTGGTCGACGTTTCCGGCGGCGGCGACCACGAGGTGGGTCGGGTCGTAGTGCTTCTTGTAGAAGCGGCGGATGCGGTCCGCGGTGAGGGCGTTGACGGTGTCGACCGTGCCGAGGACCGGGCGGCCGAGGGGGGTGTCACCGAGCATGGTGTGCGCGAACAGGTCGTGCACGCAGTCGCCCGGGTCGTCCTCCGTCATGGCGATCTCTTCGAGGATCGCGCCCCGCTCGACGTTCACGTCCTCTTCGAGGATCAGCGAGCCCGTGAGCATGTCGCAGACGACGTCGATGGCGAGCGGGAGGTCGGTGTCGAGCACCCGTGCGTAGTAGCACGTGTACTCCTTCGCCGTGAACGCGTTCATCTCGCCGCCGACCGCGTCGATGGCGGAGGAGATGTCCAGGGCGCTTCGCTTCTGCGTGCCCTTGAAGAGGAGGTGTTCCAGGTAGTGCGTGGCGCCGTTCAGAGCCGGCGTCTCGTCGCGCGAGCCGACGTGCGCCCAGATGCCGAAGGTGGCGGAGCGCACGGAGGGCAGGGTCTCGGTGACGACGCGCAGGCCACCCGGGAGGGTGGTCTTGCGGACCGTACCGATGCCGTTCTCGCCCTTGATCAGGGTTTGGGTACGGGCGACGGCCCGCGCCTCCGAGGAGGTGCGGGCCGTCGCCGTGGAGCTACTCGACGTCACTTGTCGGTGTCGTCCTTCTTCTCATCGTCGCCTTCGCCCTCGATCACGGGGATCAGGGAGAGCTTGCCGCGGGAGTCGATCTCGGCGATCTCGACCTGGACCTTGGAGCCCACGCCGACGACGTCCTCGACGTTCTCCACGCGCTTGCCGCCGGCGAGCTTGCGGATCTGCGAGATGTGCAGCAGACCGTCCTTGCCCGGGAGCAGCGACACGAACGCACCGAAGGTCGTCGTCTTCACGACGGTGCCCAGGTAGCGCTCGCCGACCTCCGGCATGGTCGGGTTGGCGATGCCGTTGATCGTGGCGCGGGCGGCCTCGGCCTGCGAGCCCTGGGCGGCACCGATGTAGATGGTGCCGTCGTCCTCGATCGTGATGTCGGCGCCGGTGTCCTCCTGGATCTGGTTGATCATCTTGCCCTTCGGGCCGATGACCTCACCGATCTTGTCCACGGGGATCTTGACCGTGATGATCCGCGGGGCGTTCGGGGACATCTCGTCCGGCGTGTCGATCGCTTCCATCATCACGTCGAGGATGTGGAGGCGGGCGTCACGGGCCTGCTTGAGGGCCGCGGCCAGGACGGAGGCCGGGATGCCGTCCAGCTTGGTGTCGAGCTGGAGAGCGGTCACGAACTCCTTGGTGCCGGCGACCTTGAAGTCCATGTCGCCGAAGGCGTCCTCCGCACCGAGGATGTCGGTGAGGGCGACGTAGTGCGTCTCGCCGTTGATCTCCTGGGAGATCAGACCCATGGCGATACCGGCGACGGGGGCCTTCAGCGGCACACCGGCGTTCAGCAGCGACATGGTGGAGGCGCAGACCGAGCCCATGGACGTCGAGCCGTTGGAGCCGAGGGCCTCGGACACCTGACGGATCGCGTACGGGAAGTCCTCGCGCGAGGGCAGGACCGGGACGATCGCGCGCTCGGCGAGCGCGCCGTGGCCGATCTCGCGGCGCTTCGGGGAGCCGACGCGGCCGGTCTCGCCCACGGAGTAGGGCGGGAAGTTGTAGTTGTGCATGTAGCGCTTGCGGGTCACCGGGGAAAGGGTGTCCAGCTGCTGCTCCATCCGGAGCATGTTGAGGGTGGTGACGCCCAGGATCTGGGTCTCGCCACGCTCGAACAGCGCCGAGCCGTGCACGCGCGGGATGGCCTCGACCTCGGCGGCGAGCGTACGGATGTCCGTGACGCCGCGGCCGTCGATGCGGACCTTGTCCTTGATGACGCGCTCACGGACCAGGGACTTGGTCAGCGAGCGGTACGCGGCGGAGATCTCCTTCTCGCGGCCCTCGAACTGCGGGAGCAGCTTCTCGGCGGCGATCTCCTTGATGCGGTCCAGCTCGGCCTCGCGGTCCTGCTTGCCGGCGATGGTGAGCGCCTGGGAGAGCTCGCTCTTGACCGCGGCGGTCAGGGCCTCCAGGACGTCGTCCTGGTAGTCGAGGAAGACCGGGAACTCGCCGGTGGGCTTGGCGGCCTTGGCGGCGAGGTCGGCCTGGGCCTTGCAGAGCACCTTGATGAAGGGCTTCGCGGCGTCCAGACCGGAGGCGACGATCTCCTCGGTCGGCGCCTCGGCGCCGCCCGCGACCAGCGCGATGGTCTTCTCGGTGGCCTCGGCCTCGACCATCATGATCGCGACGTCGCCGTCCTCCAGGACGCGACCGGCGACGACCATGTCGAAGACGGCGTCCTCGAGCTCGGTGTGCGTCGGGAACGCGACCCACTGGCCGTTGATCAGCGCGACGCGGACGCCGCCGATCGGGCCGGAGAAGGGCAGACCGGCCAGCTGCGTGGACGCGGAGGCGGCGTTGATCGCCACGACGTCGTACAGGTGGTCGGGGTTGAGCGCCATGATCGTGGCGACGACCTGGATCTCGTTGCGCAGGCCCTTCTTGAAGGAGGGGCGCAGCGGGCGGTCGATCAGGCGACAGGTGAGGATGGCGTCCTCGGAGGGACGGCCCTCACGGCGGAAGAAGCTGCCGGGGATCTTGCCGGCGGCGTACATCCGCTCCTCGACGTCCACCGTGAGGGGGAAGAAGTCGAGGTTTTCCTTGGGCTTCTTGGATGCGGTGGTGGCCGACAGCACCATGGTGTCGTCGTCCAGATACGCCACGGCGGAGCCGGCGGCCTGCTTGGCCAGGCGGCCCGTCTCGAAGCGGATGGTGCGGGTGCCGAAGGATCCGTTGTCGATAACGGCCTCGGCGTAGTGGGTCTCGTTCTCCACTAGCGTTTTCTCCGATACTTTTCGTCTTTTGTCCCGATCCGCCCGTGTGGCGGGGGGACGTGAGCGGAGAAGCACGCCTTCTGGTGCGGGCCGGTCTTCGATCGAAGCACCCGGGGTTCGCATCGCCCGGGAGCCACTACCGAGGACCGGCGGCGGCGAGGTGCACTTCTCCTCGTGAAACTGCGTCCGTGCTACCACACTACAAAGGTGCAGTGACACTCCGCACGTACAGCAAAGGGAGCGGCCCCCTAAGAGTGGGAACCGCTCCCTTCACGGCGTCTTACTTGGCGCCCGCCGCACCGCGGCGGATGCCCAGGCGGTCGACCAGCGCACGGAAGCGCTGGATGTCCTTCTTCGCCAGGTACTGCAGGAGGCGACGGCGCTGACCGACCAGGATGAGCAGACCACGACGGGAGTGGTGGTCGTGCTTGTGGGTCTTGAGGTGCTCGGTCAGGTCCGAGATACGGCGCGAGAGCATCGCGACCTGGACCTCGGGGGAGCCGGTGTCGCCCTCCTTCTGACCGAACTCGGTGATGAGCTGCTTCTTCGTAGCGGCGTCGAGCGACACGCGTACTCCTCGTAGTCTTTGAGTAGCCACCGAGTGCCCCTGGTCCACATCTCAGGGGAGCTTCCGTAACTCGGGAGGCGGGGATCCGCTGGGCGCGTCCTCCAGGGCCCTAGAAGGGCGGTCCGGGGGTGCGTACACATACGGCCGTCACACAGCGTACCAGGAGGTAGGGGTCCCACCGACCGGGGTTCCCGGAGTCCGGGGAGGCCAGGGGCGGTCCCAGTAGGGTGACGCGACAGTTCGTTCGTCGGGTCGGGGCCGTACGCCGGACGCGTACGTCGGGAAGGGGTCGCTTCGTCATGGCCGAGACAGAGGACAAGGACGTCAAGGCGCGCAAGGAGCGGGAGAAGGACGAGCTCTACGCCCTCGACATCTCGGGTGTCGAATGGCAGAGCGCGCCGGGCACGGAGGAGCACGAGGAGCGGGTCGAGATCGCGTACCTGCCCGGGGGTGCGGTGGCCATGCGGTCGTCCCTCGACCCGGACACGGTCCTGCGGTACACGGAGGCGGAGTGGCGGGCCTTCGTGCTGGGCGCGCGGGACGGCGAGTTCGATCTGGAGCCGGCGCCGCACAACGGCGGGGTCTCGGCGGAGTAGCGCGGCCTTCGAGCGTGCGAGGGGCCGGTGGCTTGTATGCCACCGGTCCCCTTTGTTGTGTCGGGGTGCCGCTTGGTTGAGCCGGGGGGCTGCACAGTGAGCCGGAAGCGCGCTCCTTAAGCGCGCTTTTGTCCACTTTGCCGTCCGTACAAGGCTGTTCATACGTCACTTCTGGCCAGGGTGTGACGCAGTGGCTGGGACCGGAGGGGTGGACGGGCCTGCCGTGGGGGTGGTTGTGGTGATTAGGCTGGGGTGGGCGCGGCAGCAGAACCCGGGGACGGGACCGCCGCGTCGCACAGGGGGAGCCGGGGCGCGATGGACAGCCTCGGACGATCGGAACGGTCGCCCCAGCTCGGTATGAGGGTGCTCGACCACACCAGGAGGAATTGTGAACAGCGATCGGGACGGGATCCGCGGGGGCTGGGCCACACCCGGCGATGACCAGTCCGACGCGGAGTCCGCCGTCGAGACGACGGGCGAGTTCACCATCGACTACGCCCCTCCCGCCTGGTACACGCAGAACGCGTCGGGGAGTTCGGAGGGGACTTCGTCGGCTCCGGTCGAGGAGGAAGAGGAGTCGGGCGAGGCGAAGGTCTCGGACCGGTCCGATGCGACCGACGGGGCCGGTCCGGCGAACGGGGCGGACGGGGCGGACGGGGCGGACGGGGCGGCGGCTGCGGGGGTGCCCGCGACACCCTCGGTTTCGCCGGCTTCCGTGCCTTCTTTCGCGCCTGGGGCTCCTTTTGCTCCGCCCGCCGCTGTTCCGCCGCCTTCTGCTCCTGTTTCCCCCTCCTCTGCTCCTGACGGTGGTCCGGGTGCCGTTCCGCGGTTGCCCGTGGGGAGTGGGTTCGAGCCTCAGGCCCCGGCTCCTGTCCCGCCCTCTGCGGGTCCTGCCGGTCTGCCTGATCTGCCGAACCTCCAGGCTCCGCCGGTGGCGCCTCCGGACGAGACCGAGGAAGACAGCGGAGACATCGAGAGTGGCGCCACCATGCGGATCTCCGCTGTCGCCGTGAAGCGGGAGGTCTCGGAGCGGGCCGCGGCATCGGACGAGGTCACCGATGCCGATACCGACGCCCAGGACTCCGACGAGAACTCGGACGAAGCCCCCGAGACGGGTGTCGACGCGGAGGTCGTCGAGGTGGCGTTCGGGCGTGAGTCCGATGACGACGACGGCGTGGATGACGTTGACGACGTGGATGGCGTTGACGAGGGAGCCGAGGTGGCGGCCTCGGAGGGCGTTGCCGCGGTTTCCGGTCAGGCCGACGCGTCGGACGAGGTCGAAGCGACCGACTCGAACGACGCGGCCGCCGCGGCCGACGAGGACGAGGACGTCGTCGCGGACGATTCCTCGGGGGTCGTCGAGCTGCACCAGGTTGACGTCGACGCCGAGGACTCTGTTGACGTCACTGATGCCGTGCCCGTGGCGGACGCCGAGCCCCAGGACGCCGAGCCCCAGGACTCCGAGCCGAGCGATGCGGCCCGGGAGACGGCCGCGGACCCGGACTCCGAGCCGGAGGACGCTGCGCCCGCGAGCCAGGCCGAGCCTCAGGACTCCGAGCCGCAAGACGCCGGGCCCCAGGATGCCGAGCCTCAGGATGTAGTGCCCGAGCCCGCCGCGGACGTGGCCGACGCCGTGCAGGACACGCCTCCCGCGTGGGCTCCGCCGCCGGTGCCGCAGGGCGGGCTTCCGCCGTTGCCGCCCTCGTACCAGCCTGCCGCGCCCGCTTCGGCCGCTCAGTGGCCCGCGTCCGCGGAGAGTGAGGGCGGGGCGTCTTCGGCGGAGGCTCCGGCCCAGCCGTCCGTACCGCCGCAGGGGCAGCAGCCCTTCCAGCCGCAGGCTCCGCAGCCTTCGCCGCCGGCCTGGCCCGTCGCGCCCGGTACTCCTGCCGCGGCCGACGCTGCTCCTGCCACCGCGTCTCCCGCCGCTGACGTACCCCCGTCGGCACCGGCCTCCGCTGCTCCGACGGCTCCCGGGCAGCCGGGCGGTTACGGATTCCCGCAGTTCAGCGCCCCGGGTACGGCTCCGGGTCCGCAGGACAGCATTCCCCGTACGACTCCGGAGCCCCAGGACAGCGTCCCCGGTGCGGCCCCTGCGGCGCAGACCCCTCCCGGCTTCCCGCAGCCCGGACCTACGACCGCGCCTCCGGCTCAGGCTCCCGCACCGACGCCTGCGCCTGCGCCTGCTCAGCAGAACCCGGCACCGGCCCCCCAAGGCGGCTACGGCTTCCCACAGTCCGGCCCCGCCGCCGCCCAGCCCACTCCCCCGGCACCCCAGACACCGCAGGCACCTCAGGACGGCTACGGCCTCCAGCAGCCTGGCCTTCCCACGCCTCCCCAGCAGCCCGCTCCGGCCCAGCCCACTCCGGCGGCGCCGAACACCCCGGCGCAGGCTCCCGGTTACGGGTTCCCGCAGCAGGGGACACCTGCACCGAGCACACCCAACGCGCCCGGCCCGCAGCCCGGTTACGGGTTCCCGCAGCAGAGTGCTCCGGCACAGAGCGGGCCCAGCGCACCCGCGCAGCCGCCCGCCGGTTACGGGTTCCCCCCGCAGGGGACACCTGCCCCGAGCACGCCCAACCAGCCCGGCCCGCAGCCCGGTTACGGGTTCCCGCAGCAGGGAGCCGCTCCCGCCGCGAACCCCGCAGCGCCGCACGTGCCCCACCAGCCGGCCGGAGCCGGAGCAGGCTACGGATTCCCGCCGCCCGGGACGGAGACGCCCAACCCGCCCGCCCAGCCGGGAGGTTACGGATTCCCGCAGCAGCCGGCCGCCCAGGCCCCGGCGCCCGCGCCCCAGGCGCAGGCCCCGCAGACCCAGCAGCCCCCGGCCCCGCAGCAGGCAGCCCCGCCTCACCAGCCCGTCGCCCAGCCGCCGGCCGCTCAGCCCCTCCCCCAGCAGGGGCAGCCCCACCAGCAGCCCGTACCGCATCAGCCGAACACCGGCGCGGGCCAGCCCGGCGTACCCCAGCCCCAGGCACACCAGCCTCAGGCCCACCAGGCCCAAGGCCAGCCCCAAGCCCAGCAGCCGCAGCACCAGCCCGGTCAGCAACCCCCCGTCGACCCCCGTACCGGAACCGCCTGGCCGCAGCCCGTGCAGCACGATCAGCGGCAGCCGACCAATCCGGGGGCGCCGCTCGGCTACACGGCGGCCGTGGAGCTGTCGTCGGACCGGCTGCTCAACAACAAGAAGCAGAAGGCGAAGAGCGGTCGGCCCGCCGCAGGTTCCTCCCGGTTCAAGATCGGTGGGAAGAAGGAGGAGGCCGAGCGGCAGCGGAAGCTCGAACTGATCCGTACGCCGGTGCTGTCCTGCTACCGGATCGCGGTCATCAGCCTCAAGGGCGGTGTGGGCAAGACGACCACGACCACCGCGCTCGGCGCCACGCTCGCCACGGAGCGGCAGGACAAGATCCTCGCCATCGACGCCAACCCGGACGCCGGCACGCTCGGCCGCCGTGTGCGCCGGGAGACCGGGGCCACGATCCGTGACCTCGTCCAGGCGATCCCGTACCTCAACTCGTACATGGACATCCGGCGGTTCACGTCGCAGGCGCCCTCCGGTCTGGAGATCATCGCCAACGACGTCGACCCGGCCGTCTCCACGACGTTCAACGACGAGGACTACCGGCGCGCGATCGACGTGCTCGGCAAGCAGTACCCGATCATCCTCACCGACTCGGGTACGGGTCTGCTCTACAGCGCCATGCGCGGCGTACTGGACCTCGCCGACCAGCTCATCATCATCTCGACGCCGTCGGTCGACGGTGCCAGCAGCGCCAGTACGACGCTGGACTGGCTGTCGGCGCACGGGTACGCGGATCTGGTGTCGCGGTCCCTGACCGTCATCTCCGGGGTGCGCGAGACCGGCAAGATGATCAAGGTGGACGACATCGTCAGCCACTTCGAGACGCGCTGCCGGGGCGTCATCGTCGTGCCGTTCGACGAGCATCTGGCAGCCGGTGCCGAGGTCAATCTCGACATGATGCGGCCGAAGGTGCGCGAGGCGTACTTCAACCTCTCGGCACTGGTCGCCGAGGACATCGCGCGGCACCAGCAGTCCCAGGGCCTGTGGACGTCGGACGGCAACCCGCCGCCGGTCGCCGCCCCTCCGATGCCGGGCCAGCCCCTGCCCGGCCAGCCGATGCCGGGGCAGCCCGCGCAGGGCCAGCCGTATCCGGGCCAGATCCCCCAGCAGGGCCAGCCGCCCGCGCAGCCGGGTCAGCCCTATCCGCCGCAGCAGCCCCAGCAGCACCCGGGTCAGCCGTACCCGCAGCAGCCCGGGGCCCAGCCCCAGCACGGGCACGGCGCCCCGCCGCAGCCAGGCGGCTACCCGCAGCCGCCTCAGCAGCAGCACGCCCAACCCGGTCAGCACGCTCAGCCCGGGCATCAGGGGCACCCCGGCGCCGCGCCCCAGGGCTGGCAGCCCCAGCCGGGCCAGCAGCCGGGTCAGCCGGGTCAGCCCCAGCCCGGCGCCCCCTTCCAGCAGCCCCCGGCCCCGGTCGCCCCCGGTCAGCCCTTCAACCCCAACGCCCCCGCGCCGGCCCCGGGCCAGCAGTTCCAGCCGGGGCAGCCCTACCAGCCCCCGCAGGCGGACCAGGGGGCCCAGGACCCTCAGGCTCCCCAGGCCTCGCAGGGTCAGACCCCGCCGCCTCCGCCGCCCCACCAGTAACCGGCGTCACCCGTAACCCATACGGCCGAACTCGCCGCTCCCGTTCCACCCCGAAGGGCCCGCCCCGTAAGCCACGGCGCGGGCCCTTCGCGTACCCCCGGACACCTCCCGGAGGCACCCCGCCCGTCGCGGCCCAAAACGCCACCGCACCAGCCACGTTCTCTGCCGCCACGCTCCTACCAGGGCCCCTTCACCGGTATGGACCAATGGCCGTGAACTCAGCGTCAACTCGTTATTTCCGCAGGCCACACGGGGTTCCCGGGCCGTTGACGGGTGCCGACCGGCGCTGATAGACACTCACATCTGCCCGGCCGCGGCCACCGGATCGAGCAGTGCAACAGCCCATCTCCGTGCGAGTGATGACGCGAGGTCAGCGACCCATGGACACACACGACCAGTACGGCGCGAGAGGCACCGTCCTCCGCCTCCTCGCGGCCGCCGGCGCCGCGGCCCTCACCCTCACGGTCGGTCTCGTCACCCCGCTCAACCCGGCGCCCCAGCAGGCCGAGGCGGACGGCAAGAAGGTCCTGACGGTCGCGGTGGCGCAGAGCGTCGACTCGCTGAGCCCGTTCCTCGCGGCGCGTCTGGTCAGTACGAGCATGCACCGGCTCACCTACGAGTACCTGACCAACTACGACCCGAAGGACAACCACGCGGTCCCGGGTCTTGCCACCAAGTGGGAGCCGTCCGCGGACAAGCTCACCTGGACCTACACGATCCGCGACAACTCCAAGTGGTCCGACGGCAAGCAGGCCACCGCCGAGGACGCGGCGTGGACGTTCAACACGATGATGACCGACGAGGGCGCGGCCACCGCGAACGGAAGCTTCGTCGCGAACTTCAAGAAGGTCACCGCCCCGAGCCCCACGAAGCTCGTCATCGAGCTGAAGAAGCCGCAGGCCACCATGGCCGCGCTGGACGTGCCGATCGTGCCGAAGCACGTCTGGGAGAAGGTCGACGACTTCTCGAAGTTCAACAACGACAAGTCCTTCCCCGTCGTCGGCAACGGCCCGTTCATCCTCACGGGCTACAAGGCCGACAGCTACGTACGGCTGAAGCCCAACAAGTCGTTCTGGCGCGGGGCCCCGAAGTTCGACGAGCTGGTGTTCAAGTACTACAAGGACGGGGACGCGGCGGTCGCGGCGCTGCAGAAGGGCGAGGTGTCGTTCGTCTCCGGGCTCACACCCGCGCAGGCGGCGGCGCTGAAGGGCGAGGCGGACGTCACGGTCAACGACGCGCCGGGGCGTCGCTTCTACGCGCTCGCCACGAACCCGGGGGCGCGGTCGAAGGACGGCGAGAAGTTCGGCGACGGCCACGCGTCGCTGCTCGACCAGAGGGTCCGCCAGGCCCTGTTCATGGCCGTCGACCGCCGGACCGTCGTCGACAAGGTCTTCCAGGGCCACGCGGAGGAGGGCGAGGGCTACATCCCGCCGCGCTTCTCCACGTACTACTGGCAGCCGACGGACGGTCAGAAGATCACCTACGACCCGGAGAAGGCGGCCCAGCTCCTCAAGGAGGCGGGCTATCCGAAGAACGGCGACGGCAAGCTCGTCGGCAAGAACGGCAAGCCGGTCACCTACCGCGTCCTCTGCCACGCGACGGATCCGCAGGACAAGGCGGTCGGGAAGTACCTGCAGGAGTGGTGGGGCAAGCTCGGTATCGGCGTCGAGCTCGACTGCCGGGACAATGTGAGCGATCCCTGGCTGGCGGGCGAGTACGACCTCGCCTTCGACGGCTGGTCCGTCAACCCGGACCCCGACTTCGTCCTCTCCATCCACACCTGCTCCGCGCTCCCGGCGACGCCCAAGGACATCGGCGCGACCGACAACTTCATCTGCGACAAGAAGTTCGACGAGCTGTACGCGCAGCAGCTCGCCGAGTACGACCCCGCCAAACGGGCGGAGATCGTCAAGAAGATGGAGTCGCGGCTGTACGACACCGGGTACATGAACGTCATGGCGTACCCGAACGCGGTCGAGGCCTACCGCACCGACCAGATCGCGTCGATCACGAAGATGCCGGAGGCCGCGGGCAACATCTACGGCCAGGACGGCTACTGGAGCTGGTGGTCGGCGACTCCGGCCGCCGCCAGCGAGTCCTCCGACGACTCCAGCCAGACAGGCGTCATCATCGGCATCGTCGCGGGTGTCGTCGTCCTGGCGGGCCTCGGGGCGTTCTTCGCGATGCGCCACCGCGCCACCGCCGAGGACCGCGAGTAGCGGCCCGGTACCGCGCACAGTCAGCCAGTCGGGAGTGATCGAGAGTTGAGAACCGTTCATGACCGCTGAAGCGACACCCCCGCTGGTCGGGAAGACCGACGGCCGGGCCCCGGCCGGTCCGTCGGCCCGCGGACCGCGGGCGCGCACCACCGCCGGATATCCGCGGTACGTGGCGGGCAAGCTGGGCGGCGCGGCCGTCTCGCTGCTCGCCGTCCTCGTCACGAGTTTCTTCCTCTTCCGTCTGATCCCCGGCGACCCGGTGAAGTTCATGACCGGCGGGCGACAGGTCTCCGCCGAGCAACTCGCCGCCTACCGGCGGGAGTTCGGGCTCGATCTGCCCACGTGGGAGCAGTTCACGGACTACTGCGGCAAGGCGCTGACCGGCGATCTCGGCACGTCCTACCAGTTCCGGGCGCCCGTCATCGACAAGATCACCGAGGCCCTGCCGAACACGCTGCTGCTCACCGGCACGTCGTTCGTGCTCTACACGGCGCTCGGCATCTTCCTCGGCACACGGGCGGCCTGGCGCAACGGCCGGCTCGGCGACCGGCTCAACACCGGTCTGGCGCTGACCCTCTACTCCATCCCGTCGTTCTGGCTGGGGCTGCTGCTGATCATCGTCTTCGCGGTGGGCATCGGGCCGATCCCCGGTCTCTTCCCGACGGGCGGCATGGAGTCCGGCGACGAACAGGGCTTCGCGTACGTCCTCGACGTCGCCCATCACCTCGTCCTGCCCGTCGTGACACTGGTCGCGGTCGAGTACGGGCAGACGCTGCTGGTCACGCGCTCGGCGCTGCTCGACGAGATGGGCAGCGACTATCTGACGACCGCGCGGGCCAAGGGCCTGCGGGACGATCTCGTACGCCGTCGCCATGCCGTGCCGAACGCGCTGCTGCCGACGATGACGCTGATCTTCATCAACCTCGGCCGGACCGTCGCGGGCGTGATCCTGGTCGAGACGGTCTTCTCCTGGCCGGGCCTCGGCGGGCTCTTCTACCAGGCGCTGAGCGTGCCCGATCTGCCGCTGGTGCAGGGGCTGTTCTTCGTCTTCGCCGCCGCGGTGATCGTGATGAACACGCTCGCCGACCTGATCTATCCGCTGCTCGACCCCAGGGTGGGCCGATGACGACGACGGACCCGGACGAGCCGACGACGACCGAGGCACCTCCCCCGGCGGCTCCCTCCGAAGCGCCCTCGCCGCAGAAGGCCGGTCCCCGCACCCTCGCGTGGCAGCGCCGGCGACGCTCCGCCGCCCGTTTCTGGCAGCGGTACCGCACCCATCGCGCCGGAGTCTTCGGCCTTGCCGCCCTCGCGCTCTTCGCGCTGATCGCGCTCACCGCGCCGCTGACCGTCGGCTCGGACGTGCAGAGCGTGACGAACGCGCCGGGGCGGCCCATGGAGAGCCCGAGCGCCGAATTCCCGCTGGGCACCGACCAGTTCGGGCGCAGCCTGCTCGGGCTCGTGGTGTGGGGATCGCGGGTCTCGCTGCTGGTCGGGCTGCTGGCGGCCGTCCTCTCGGTCGCGATCGGCGCGCTCATCGGCATCACCGCCGGGCACTTCCGCGGCTGGTACGCGACGGTGATGATGCGGATCACGGACTGGTTCCTGGTCATGCCGACGCTGGTCCTGGCGATCGCGCTCGCGACCGTGATGTCCCGCTCGCTCGGCACGATCATCCTGGCGATCGGTGTCACGACCTGGCCGACGACGGCACGGCTGGTGCGCGCGCAGACCCTCGGCGTGGAGTCCCGGCCGTACATCGAGCGGGCCAGGGCGCTCGGCGGGGGCCACTGGCACGTCATGTCCCGTCACGTCCTGCCCAACGTCATGCCGCTTGTCCTGGCGCAGACGACCCTGATCATCTCCTCCGCGATCCTCGCCGAGGCGACACTCGCCTTCCTCGGCCTCGGCGACCCGACGGTCGTCTCCTGGGGCGGTCTGCTCCAGGACGCGCGCGAGGCGGGCGCGGTCAGCGCCGGGAAGTGGTGGTACCTCGTGCCGCCGGGTGTCGCGATCGCCGTCGTGGCCCTCGCCTTCACACTGTGCGGGCGCGCGGTCGAGTCCGTCCTCAACCCCAAGCTGGGGGTGACCCGTTGAAGCCGCCGAGCACTACGACCGCACAACCCCTGCTGGACGTACGGGACTTGAAGGTGACGTACGCCGGAGGAGTGGCCGCCGTGCGCGGGGTCAACCTCACCGTGAACGCGGGCCAGAAGCTCGGCATCGCGGGCGAGTCCGGCTGCGGCAAGTCCACCCTGGCGCTCGCACTGTTGCGGCTGCTGCCGGCCGGGACCCGGGTGACCGGGGAGATCCTCCTGGACGGTGAGGACGTACTGACCATGAAGTGGGGGCGGGTACGGGCGGTCCGCTGGGCCGGTGCCTCCATCGTGTTCCAGGGCGCCATGCACTCCCTCAACGCCGTGCACCGCGTCGGCGACCAGATCGCCGAGCCGATCCTGCTGCACAGGAAGGCGACCCCGGCGGGCGCGCGGAAGAAGACCGGCGAACTCCTGGAGCAGGTGGGACTTCCGGCGGCGCGGGCGTCCGCGTATCCGCACGAGCTCTCCGGCGGCCAGCGCCAGCGCGTGATGATCGCCATGGCCCTCGCCTGCGATCCCCGCCTGGTCATCGCCGACGAACCGACAACCGCGCTCGACGTGATGATCCAGGCGCAGATCCTGCGGCTGATCCAACAGCTCGTCTCCGAGCAGGAGTTGGGGCTCGTGATGATCAGCCACGACCTGGCGGTGCTGTCCGACACCTGCGACCGGCTCGCGGTGATGTACGCCGGGCGGGTGGTGGAGGAGGGTCCGGCCCGGCAGGTGTACGAGGACGCCCAACACCCGTACGGGCAGGCGCTGTCGGCGGCCTTCCCGCGGATCGGGGACGCCGGATCGCGGTTCGCGCCGCGCGGGCTGCCCGGTGACCCGCCGGACCCCGCGGCCCTCCCGAGCGGCTGTACGTTCCATCCGCGGTGTGCGGTGGCGCTGGACTCGTGTGCCGCGGAGGACCAGGCGCTGCGGGCGGCGGCACCGGACCGCCGGGCGGCCTGCGTACACGTGGGGCCCGTGGCCGTGGCGGAAGAAGCGAGGACCACCTGATGACGACGACCGCGACGGTCCCCTCCACACTCCCGGCCCCCTCCGCTCCCCTGTTGAGCGCCGAGGGCCTGCACGTCACGTTCCCCGCCCGGCGCGGCGACACCACCCCGGCCCGGGCCGTCGACGGCGTGGACCTCGACATCCGGGCCGGTGAGATCGTCGCCCTGGTCGGTGAGTCGGGCTGCGGCAAGACGACCCTGGCGCGCTCGCTCCTCGGTCTCGTCCCGCCGACGGCCGGCCGCGTCACCTTCGCGGGCCGCCCCCTCGACTACTCCTCGCGCGCCCTCAAGGCGTACCGCAAGCGCGTCCAACTGGTCCTCCAGGACCCGAGCGGCTCGCTCAACCCCCGGCACACGGTGTACGACGCGGTGGCCGAGGGGCTGCGCATCCACCGATACGCGGGCGACGAACGCGAGGCGGTCGGGGCGGCACTCTCCCGGGCGGGACTCCGTCCCCCGGAGCGCTTCTTCCTGCGCTACCCGCACGAACTCTCGGGCGGCCAGCGCCAGCGTGTGGTCATCGCGGGCGCCCTCGTCCTGGAGCCCGAACTCATCGTCGCCGACGAGCCGGTGGCCTCCCTCGACGCGTCGGTACGCGGCGAGATCCTGGCCCTGCTCCTGCGACTGCGCTCCGAACTCGGCCTGTCCGCCCTGGTGGTGACCCACGACCTGGGCCTCGCGTGGAACATCGCGGACCGGGTCGCGGTGATGTACCTGGGCAGGATCGTCGAGACGGGATCGGTGGAGGACGTCCTGACGACCCCTCAGCACCCCTACACCCAGGCCCTGTTGTCGGTCCTCCCCGAGGCCCCCGGCGACCCGATCGTCCTCACCGGCGAGCCCCCCGACCCCTCCCGCATCCCCACCGGCTGCCGCTTCCACGCCCGCTGCCAGATCCTGGCAACCGGCGAGGCCGAACGCGCGGGCGTCGCGGACGCGTGCCGAGGGGAGGACCTACCGGTACTGGACGGAGGAGGCGGCGCACAGGTGGCATGCCACTGGGCCCGGGCGAAGGCGCCCCTTTAGGGGCGCGGGGAACTGCGCGACAAGCCACAACGGCGCCGCAGCCGAACACCCACCGCCTCGGGGCAAACCAATAACGCGGCGGGGACAACTACCGCCCACCGTCGTACGCCTCAATCAACTCCCGCGACCGCTTGACGTCGTCGGAAATCGCTTCCAGCAACGCCTCGATGGACTCGAACTTCGCCTGCCCCCGCACAAAGGCCAGAAAATCCACGGCAACGTGCAACCCGTACAGATCGAGCCCCACCCGATCGATGGCGTAAGCCTCAACCGTCCGCTCGGTCCCGTCGAACTGCGGATTCGTACCGACGGAGATCGCCGCGGGCATCTCCTCGCCCTGCGCGTGCAGCCACCCCGCGTAGACGCCGTCGGCGGGGATCGCGGTGTGCGGGAGCGTCTCGACGTTCGCCGTGGGGAAGCCGAGCTCGCGGCCGCGCTGGGCGCCGCGGACGACGATGCCCTCGACGCGGTGCGGGCGGCCGAGGATCTCGCGCGCCCCCTCGACATCGCCCTCGGCGATCAGCCGCCGGGTCATCGTGGAGGAGAAGGGCTCGCCGCCCCCCGCTTCACCGGTCACGTAGAGATCCACGACCTCGACCTCGAAGTCGTACGTCTTGCCCTGCTCGGAGAGGAAGGCGACGTTGCCCGCGGCCTTGTGGCCGAAGCGGAAGTTGGGGCCCTCGACGACGGCCTTGGCGTGCAGCTTGTCGACCAGGACCTTCACCACGAAGTCGGCGGGCGACAGCTTCGAGAACTCGGTGGTGAAGGGCAGGATGAGCAGCGCGTCGACGCCCAGCTCGGCCATCAGCTCGGCGCGGCGGTGGTGCGGGGCGAGCAGGGGCGGGTGGCTGCCGGGGCGCACGACCTCGCTGGGGTGCGGGTCGAAGGTGACGACCACTGACGGAACCCCCAGCTCACGCGCCCGTTCCACGGCATGCGTGATGATCAACTGGTGCCCGCGGTGGACCCCGTCGTACGAGCCGATGGTGACGACGCTGCGCCCCCAGTCCTGGGGGATGTCCTCCAAGCCACGCCAGCGCTGCACTGTGACCGCTCCTCGTCGAACCTGTGTCCGTGTCTGCCTCATTACGCAGCTCTAAGAGTGCCATGCCGGGTCCGCACGGCCCGCATCGGCATGGGCGCTGTGACAGGGGGCACGTGGTGGCCGCGGAGCACGCGCGGTCACACCGGAACCCGTACCCCCGTCAGGTTCTCGATCATGCGCCGTGTGCTGGGGCCGACCACGGTGGACCAGTCCTCGGGAGCGTCGGTGAGCCAGCCGGCGACCAGGGCGGCGAAGCCGGGAATCCGGCGGCTCTGGTCGAGAAGGGCCCGGTCGAAGACGGTGGCGCCCTCCGGGGTGCGGACGAGCAGGAGGCCGGCGCTGTGGACCAGCTCGCGGGTGTGCTCCTCACCGCCGCGGGACACGCTGTGGGACGCACCCTCCGCGGCGGCCCGTACGAGTGCGTCAAGCACCACCGGGTCGTACTCGCGCGTGAGCAGCAGGTCCAGGAACTCGCGGCGCAGCGGGTGGGACACAGGCGTGCCGGGTGCCGCGAACACCTTGGCGAGCGCGGCCCGCAGCTGTGGCCTGCCCCCGTCGAGCAGCCCGGTGACCAGGGGATACAGCACGGAACGGGCGGCGGGGCCGTGCTCAAGGCGCCGGTCGACGTACGCCGCCACATGCGCGGCCGCCTCCGGACGCCGCTCCACGACATCCCGTACGAGCACGGCGACCCGGCGGGCCGGCGCGGGTGTGGTGACCTCGGCGAGCGTGCGCAGCGCCTCGCCCGAGTCCGGCTCCCGCAGCCGGTCGCCGAACGAGGCGAGGACCGGTTCCGGATGCGTCGCCAGCGCCGCCACCAGCGCGCTCGCGGGCAAGCGCGGGTCGCCCGCCCTGAAGCGCGCGAGGGCTCCCGGCAGATGGCGGGCCCGGGTGTGCGGATCGCGGACCAGGAGCGCCAGGGCGGCCCCGTGCAGCGTGCAGTCGCCGGGGCGGGCGAGCAGGAAGAGCGCGGCGTAGCGCAGCAGCTCGCGGTCGGCCTCGGTGCGTACGTGGGGCGCTGCCCGCAGCCCGTGGGCCATCGCCGCCGCCCGGCGGGCCGGCCGCTCGTCGTGCGTCCAGCGGTCGACCGCCCGGCACACCGCGGACGGTTCCTCCTCCGCGAGAACGGCCAGCAGCTCGTCGGCGCGCGGGTGCGCACTCTCGGCCAGGGCCTCCGTGAGGTCGTCCAGTGCGCGGCGCCGATGCGTGTGGAGAAGTGCCTGGGCGGCGGTCGCGACGGTGGCGTCGGGGGTCGCGGGCAGCGGGCGCTCGTCGTCGAACCAGTGGGTCAGGTGGGGCTGAGCGGCGGCCGGGTCGGCGGCGAGCAGCCCGGACACGGCGTCCAGGTAACGGAGTTCGGTGGCCGGCGGTGCCTCGTCCGCGACGACGAGCCGCCTCAGCAGATCGAAGCGGTGCGCCTCCGGCAGCGGCAGCCGGGTCCAGAAAACGGGCCCGAACTCCTCCGGCACGGCCCGCCCTTCGGCCCGCCACGTCACCACCCGCTCGGCGAGGTGCCGCAGTACTCCGACGTACGGGGTCGCGTCGGGCACCCGGAGCAGTACGCCGCCAAGGAGGCGGGTGGCCCACCAGGACCCGGTGTCCGTCGCCTCCAGTTCGTCGACCGCGCGAAGCAGTTCACGCAGCCGGAGGGTGAGGTCGGCGTCCCCTTGTTGACGCGGCAGAAGGAGCAGCGCTTGGAGGACGGGGCCGATGCGGTGACGGGGTACGGGGGGAGGCTCGGGCTCGTACGGGGACTCGGGCTCATCCCGCTGTTCGTGGTGCACCAGCGCCCGGAGTGCCGTGTCGAGGTCGAGGTGCATGCCCTGGATCCAGTCGGCCAGCTCCTCGTGGGCGAAGCCGTAGCCGTCTCCGGCGGGCACGAGGAGGCCCTCGGTGAGGACCGCGGAGGCCCACCCGGTGCAGCCGCCGAGGCGTCGGTCGGGCACCGGTCCCCACGGGAACACGGACTCGAACGCCGCCCGGTCCAACTCCCCCTGGCCCGGCCCCAGACAGCGCCGCGCGGCCGCGTGCACCTGCCCGGAGACCCTGGCCGCGAGCCGCCGTACGGCCGTACCGCGCAGCCCGTTCGCCGCCGCGAGCCGTACGGCCACCCGCAGACACATCAGATCGAGATACGCGGCGAAGACCTCGTCCCGCCCGGCCGGCTCGGCCCGCCCCACCTGCCCGGCCAGCTCGTCCTGCTCGTCCGAGGCGTCGGGCGGCGACATCGCGGCCCGCACCTCCGACAGCAACCGCAGCATCAGTGGATGGCGGGCGTCGGGGCCGTCCAAGGCGCCCTCCGGCACCCCGTACCGCGCCCGGGCCCGCCGTGCCTCGCCTTCGTCCAGATCTCCGAGCCGTACGCAGGCGGGCAGCCCGCCGGGGGGCTCACCTCCGCCCCGCTCGGACCCGTACAGCAGCTCGCGCGGGAACTCCGCCCCCGCCCGCTCCCAGTACTCGGCCCGGCAGGCCACGACGAGACGGACCCCGTGCGCCCGCAGCCACTCGGCGGTGCCCCCGGTCCACTCGGACAGCCGGTGCGCGAGAGCGGGCGGCATCTCCTCGGGGCTGTCGAGGAGGAGCAGGAGGGGTCGTCCGGCGTCCCGTGCGAGACGGGCCAGGCGCTCGGGACCGATGTCACCGAGTCCGCTGTCCGAGGGGCAGGGCTCCGGCGAAGGCGCCCAGGCGCCCACTCCCCCGGCGTCCGCCGCACTGCCGGAGGCCGAAGCCGCCACGATCCGCCCCGCCCGCTCCAACGCCCGGCTCGCCGCGTCGGCCACCGACGAGTCGGAGTCCAGCAGGTCTGCTCCCCGCAGCCACAGCGTCGGAGCCGGTTCCGCGCCCCGGTCGCGCCGGGCGGCGAGGGCCGCCAGTTCCGTCGTACGGCCGCTTCCCGGAGCCCCGACAAGCCCCAGAACGGCGTACGGCCCCTCACCGAATGCCCTGAACTCCCGTACTACGTCGTCCCGTTCGACGGGATCGACACCACCGGAGCCCGGCGGAGCCTCGACCGTGGCGGCCAGCTCCAGCACGCCCGCCAGATTGAGGTCGTCCCCGTACGCGGGGACCGTCGCCGCGTTGCGGGCCAGCAGTTCGGCGAGCGCACCGCCGGACCCGGAGGCCATCCGCCCCGCGGACAACGGCACGGCGAAACCCCCCACCCGACGCCCGGAGTGAAGTGCCGTTCCCAGAACGGCGACGACCGCACCGGTGGCCGCGTCGACCACCGGTCCCCCGGCAGCCCCGCCCCCGAGCCGCAGCGCATCGCTTCCCGCCGTGCCGATCGCCAGCTCCAGGGCGCCGTCGAGGAGATGGAAACGGTCGGTCGCCGTGTACGTCACGGCCGACGTGCCCAGCACCCGGGCCTCGCGCCAGCCACCCGCGGCGATACGGACGTACGTGCCGCTCTCCACGGAGTCCCGGACGGTGATCGGGAGGGGGTCGAGGCCGAGGCCGTCCGTGCCGAGACCGTCCATGTGGATCAGGGCGAGGTTCAGGGACGGCAGGAGGGTGACCGAGTCGGCCGTCACCAGGCAGGTGCGGTCCCCAGACGCGTGCAGGACGAGACGGGCGAGCCCGTCGACCGCCTCGTGGCTGGTGATCACGGTGCCCTGGTGGTCGGCGACGAACCCGGTGCCACGCGGCCGCCCGGCGAGATCGCCGATCCGCACGAGGGCCCGGTCCGCGGCTTCGACCACGTTCGTTGCTTCGATCAAGCGCGCTGCTTCGGCGTCGTACGCTGTTTCCGTCGCGTGCGCCGCCTCGGGTGCGTGCCGGGCAGCGACCGGCAACTGATGACGGCCCCCGGTCCGCGGGCCCCGTCCCGCCATGCTCGAACCTCCCCGCCGCGCGCGTCGCACCGAGCCACCGACGCCTCGTCTCCGACGGTAGGCGTGAGGTGATCGGGAGCGACAGATCGCGAGCCGAACGAGCCCCCTTCCGCTCCCCCGGTTCACTCCGAGCGCCTGCCCGGACGGGTGGATAGACGAGGTCGGATGGATACACCCTTGGGTGGGGGAACCGAGGGGGACAGTGGAGCGGCGCACACAGGAATCCCCGTGAACGCCGCTCCACGACGAACCCGGCCGACCGGCGACCCACACGGGTCAGCCGAACACCGCCAGGCTCTTCGCCTTGCCCTTCTGCTCCTCCACCAGTGCCAGGAACCGCCCCTCGGGATCGAACACCCCGACGGCCCCGACCCCGGCGTACTCCTCGGGCATCTCCAGCCGCACGCCGTTCGTCAGCAACTGCCCGCGCTTGGCGTCCACGTTCCAGCGGGGGAACGCGGCCGCGGCGGCCTCCGCCATCGGCATCACGGTCAGCTCCTCCTGGAGCTGGTCGAGGGTGCGGGCGGAGTCGAGCTTGTACGGGCCGACACGGGTGCGCCGCAGCGCCGTCAGATGGCCGCCCACACCCAGGTCGGCACCCAGGTCGCGGGCGAGCGCGCGGATGTACGTACCGGACGAGCAGACGACCGAGACGACCAGGTCCAGGACGGGCGTACCGTCCTCGGCGACCGCGTCCCGGATGTCGTACACGGCGAACGACGAGATCCGTACCGGACGGGCCGGGATCTCGAAGTCCTCGCCGTCGCGTGCCCGCTTGTACGAGCGCACGCCGTTGATCTTGATGGCGCTGACCTTGGACGGCACCTGCATGATGTCGCCACTGAGCTTGGCGATACCGGCGTCCACGGCGTCCCGGACGACCTTGGAGGCGTCCGTGGACGAGGTGATGTCACCCTCGGCGTCGTCGGTCAGGGTGTTCTGCCCGAGCCGGATGGTGCCGAGGTACTCCTTCTCGGTCAGCGCGAGGTGTCCGAGGAGCTTGGTCGCCTTCTCGACGCCGAGGACGAGCACGCCCGTCGCCATGGGGTCGAGGGTGCCCGCGTGTCCGACGCGGCGGGTCTTCGCGATCCCGCGCATCTTGGCGACCACGTCGTGCGAAGTGAAGCCCGACGGCTTGTCCACGATGACAAGGCCGTCGGGCGTCTTCTGCTTCTGCGTCATTCCGCGGCGTCGCCGTCCGTCTCGTCGTCCTCGCCCGGCTTCTTGTACGGGTCCGCCTCACCGGCGAAGGCGGCGCCGGCCGAGACCTCGCGCACCTTCGCGTCCGAGGCCCGTGCCTTGTCGAGCAGGTCCTCGATGGTCTTGGCGGTGTCCGGCAGGGCGTCCGCCACGAAGGTGAGGGTCGGCGTGAACTTCACACCGGCAGCCGCACCGACGGCCGAGCGGAGCACGCCCTTGGCGCTCTCCAGGCCCGCGGCGGCCTCCGCGCGCTCCTCGTCGTCCCCGTACACCGTGTAGAAGACGGTCGCCTCCCGGAGGTCGCCGGTGACCCGGGTGTCCGTGATGGTCACATGCGAACCGAGCCGCGGGTCCTTGATCCCGCGCTGCAGCTTCTGGGCCACCACCTCTCGGATGAGGTCCGCCAGCTTCTTCGCCCGCGCGTTGTCGGCCACTGGTCCGTCTCCCTCTTTCTTACTGTTCTGTGTACGGCCGATCCTCGTCGCCGCACGCTGCATACGCTCAGTCGTCGTCTTCGCCGTGGAACCGCCGTCTCACCGACAGCAGCTCCACCTCGGGACGGCCGGCGACCAGACGCTCGCAGTGGTCCAGTACGTCGGTCAGGTGCCCCACGTCCGCCGACACCACCGCGAGGCCGATGCCGGCCCTCCGGTGGAGGTCCAGGTGGTCGACCTCGGCCGCGCTCACCGCGTACTTCCGCTGAAGTTCGGCCACGATGGGGCGGACGACGGAGCGTTTCTCCTTCAGTGACCGTACGTCGCCGAGGAGCAGATCGAAGGACAGAGTCCCCACGTACATATGTGTATCCGGATGTCCCGCCGGTACGGGGTAGATGGCCCGGCCAAGCTCTTGGCCGGACATCTGAACCGTACAACGAACCCCCGGGACCACTCGACGGGGTTTTCGCCCCCGCCGCCCCTACCCGTTCCCGTCCCCTGGGGGCTCCGCCCCCAGACCCCCCCGTATCGGCCTGAACGGCCTCGTCCTCAAACGCCGGACGGGCTGAAAATCAGCCCGTCCGGCGTTTGAGGAACGGGGGTTCGGGGGCGCGGCCCCCGAAAGGACCGCGGGGGCCGGTCGACGAGGACGTGTGTCCTCGTCGGCCAACCCCACACGGTTCAAACCCGCCGCGGGCTACGACCGCGGCTTCTCGCGCATCTCGTACGTCGCGATGACGTCGTCGATCTTGATGTCGTTGAAGTTTCCGAGGTTGATACCGCCCTCGAAGCCTTCGCGGATCTCGGTGACGTCGTCCTTGAAGCGCCTCAGACCGGAGATGGTGAGGCTCTCCGCGATGACCTTGCCATCGCGCAGCAACCGCGCCTTGGTGTTGCGCTTGACCTCGCCGGAGCGGACCAGCACACCGGCGATGTTGCCCAGCTTGGACGAGCGGAAGACCTCGCGGATCTCCGCCGTGCCGAGCTCGACCTCTTCGTACTCCGGCTTGAGCATGCCCTTGAGGGCTGCCTCGATCTCCTCGATGGCCTGGTAGATCACCGAGTAGTAACGGACGTCGACGCCCTCGCGCTCCGCCATCTGCGCCGCGCGGCCCGCAGCGCGGACGTTGAAGCCGATGACGATCGCGTCGGAGCCGGTCGCCAGGTCGATGTCCGACTCGGTGACCGCACCCACGCCGCGGTGCAGGACGCGGATGTCGACCTCTTCGCCGACGTCGAGCTGGAGCAGCGAGGACTCGAGAGCCTCCACCGAACCGGACGCGTCGCCCTTGATGATGAGGTTGAGTTCCTGCACCAGACCGGCCTTGAGCGCCTCGTCCAGGTTCTCCAGGGAGAACCGGACTCCGCGCCGGGCGAAGTTGGCGTTGCGCTCACGCGCCGCGCGCTTCTCGGCGATCTGACGCGCCGTACGGTCCTCGTCGACGACCAGGAAGTTGTCGCCGGCACCCGGGACGTTGGTGAGACCCAGGACCAGGACGGGGGTCGACGGACCCGCTTCCTCGACGTTGTTGCCGTTGTCGTCGAGCATCGCCCGGACACGGCCGTACGCGTCGCCGACCACCATCGTGTCGCCGATGCGCAGCGTGCCGCGCTGGACCAGGACCGTCGAGACGGCACCGCGGCCACGGTCGAGGTGGGACTCGATCGCAATACCCTGCGCGTCCTGCTCCGGGTTGGCCCGCAGGTCGAGCGAGGCGTCCGCGGTGAGGACCACGGCCTCCAGCAGGCTCTCGATGTTGAGGCCCTGCTTGGCGGAGATGTCGACGAACATCGTGTCGCCGCCGTACTCCTCGGCCACCAGACCGAACTCGGTGAGCTGACCGCGCACCTTGGTCGGGTCGGCACCCTCGACGTCGATCTTGTTGACCGCGACCACGATCGGCACCTCGGCCGCCTTGGCGTGGTTCAGCGCCTCGATCGTCTGGGGCATCACACCGTCGTTGGCCGCCACCACGAGGATCGCGATGTCGGTCGACTTGGCACCACGGGCACGCATGGCGGTGAACGCCTCGTGACCCGGGGTGTCGATGAAGGTGATGCGACGCTCTTCGCCGTTGACCTCGGTCGCGACCTGGTAGGCACCGATGTGCTGGGTGATGCCACCGGCCTCGCCCGCGACGACGTTCGTCTTGCGGATGGTGTCGAGGAGGCGGGTCTTACCGTGGTCGACGTGACCCATGACGGTCACGACCGGCGGACGCGCGACGAGGAACTCCTCGCCACCCTCGTCCTCGCCGAACTCGATGTCGAAGGACTCGAGCAGCTCGCGGTCCTCCTCCTCGGGGCTGACGATCTCGAGGACGAAGTTCATCTCGTCCGCGAGGAGCTTCAGCGTCTCGTCGGAGACGGACTGCGTGGCAGTGACCATCTCGCCGAGGTTCATCATCACGCCGACGAGCGACGCCGGGTTGGCGTTGATCTTCTCGGCGAAGTCGGTGAGGGACGCACCGCGCGACAGACGGACGGACTGTCCGTTGCCACGAGGCAGCATCACACCGCCGACCGACGGGGCCTGCATGGCCTCGTACTCCTGGCGCCTCTGCCGCTTCGACTTGCGGCCACGACGCGCGGGACCGCCGGGACGGCCGAAGGCGCCCTGCGTGCCACCACGGCCACCCGGACCACCGGGACGACCACCGAAGCCGGGACGACCGCCGCCGCCACCGCCGGGACCACCCGGACGGCCGGCGAAACCGCCGCCACCGCCACCGGGACCACCGGGACGACCGGCGAAACCGCCACCGCCGCCACCGGGACCGCCCGGACGACCGGCGAAACCGCCGCCACCGGGACGACCGCCGCCACCGCCACCGCCGGGACGACCGCCACCGCCGGGTCCGCGGCCACCGGGGCCACCGCCGCCGGGACGCGGGCTACCGGCAGCGGGACGCTGCGGCATCATGCCGGGGTTCGGACGGTTGCCGCCGGGGCCGCCGCCGGGACGCGGAGCGCCACCGGGACCACCCTGCGGACGAGGCATGCCGCCCGGGCTCGGACGGTTGCCGCCGGGGCCGCCGCCGGGACGCGGAGCGCCGCCGGGACCACCCTGCGGACGGGGACCACGGTCCTGGCCCGCGCCCTGGGGACGCGAGCCGCCCGGGGCACCGGCACCCGCACCGGGGCCACCCGGACGCGGGGCGCCGCCCGGACGGGGCGCCTGCGGGCGCGCCATACCGGTGGAGCCACCAGAGGTGAACGGGTTGTTGCCCGGACGGGGACCGGCGGGACGACCACCGGGACGCGTGCCCTGGCCGCCGGGACGCGGGGCGCCCTGACGGTCGCCACGGTCACCGCGCTCGCCGCGGCCCTGACCGGGACCACCCTGACCGCCCTGTGCGGGACCGGCCGGACGGACGCCGGGCTTCGGGGCGCCGGGACGCGCACCGCTCGGACGGGGACCCGCGGCCGGGGCTGCGGGGGTCGTCGGAGCGGCGGGAGCCGCCGGGGGTGCCGTGAACTCGGGCGCGGCCGGAGCCGGAGACGCCGGAGCGGGCTTCGGCGCCGGGGGCTTGGGGCCCGGAGTCGGACGCGGGCCTGCGGCCGGAGCCGCCGGGGACGCGGGCGTCTCCGCAGCGGCCGGCTTCGGGGCCGGCGGGCGCGGCGCTGCCGGACCCGGACGGGCCGCCTGCGCCGGAGAAGGCGCGCCGGGCCTGGCGGGCGCGGCCTTGCGCGGGGCGGGCTTGCCGCCGCCGTTGCCCTGCTGCAGGGCGTCGGTCAGCTTGCGTACTACGGGCGCCTCGATGGTCGACGACGCCGAACGGACAAATTCACCGAGTTCTTGGAGCTTGGCCATGACGACCTTGCTCTCCACCCCGAACTCCTTGGCGAGTTCGTATACCCGGACCTTAGCCACTTCGCTCCTTTTAGGTCCGGGTTGCGTCCGGACCGTCGCTACTTCATGGGCGTACTCATCGCGTGCTCATCGAGTGCTCATCGCAATCTCGACCTACTTCCAACTCGCGGGGTACCAGGGCCGCACGGGGTTCCGTGCGACACGTTTTACGGTGTTGCCTGCTCAGCAACTGTCTGTCTGCTCGACGTACAGGCGCAACGCCTTTGTTTCGAGCGGACCCGGGGCACGCAGCGCCCTCGTGAACGCCCGGCGGCGGACCGCCAGGTCGAGACAGACGAGGACGGGGTGTACATACGCACCCCGGCCGGGCAGCGTACCGCGAGGATCGGGGACGCATTCGCCCTCGGCCGCCACGGTGCGCAGCAGATCGATCTTGGCCGCTCGCTCCCGGCACCCCACACAGGTGCGCTCAGGGCATGCGCGGGCATGCGTCCGGCCAGACACTCTTAAGTCTACCTCCCCGCACCGACCTCACCCCTTTGGGGCAAGAACCGAACGGTTGTTGTCGTAATCCAACCGTCACACGGCGTGATCTATTCCCGATCTTGCCGTTGACGCCCCGGACCTGGGCCTGTTTCGGCCCGGGCCCGCGTCGAACCCGTCACGGATCCGCTTGGGACCCGTCCCGGTCGCCGCTCAGTCCTGCTTCTCGGCGGGCTGCTCGGTGTCCGGACGGATGTCGATGCGCCAGCCGGTCAGGCGGGCGGCGAGCCGGGCGTTCTGCCCTTCCTTGCCGATCGCCAGGGACAGCTGGTAGTCGGGGACCGTCACGCGCGCGGAGCGGGCCGCGAGGTCGACGACCTCGACCTTGGAGACCCGGGCCGGGGACAGTGCGTTCGCCACCATCTCGGCCGGGTCGTCCGACCAGTCGACGATGTCGATCTTCTCGCCGTTCAGCTCGGCCATCACGTTGCGCACGCGGCCGCCCATGGGGCCGATGCAGGCGCCCTTGGCGTTCAGACCGGACCGGGTGGACCGGACGGCGATCTTCGTGCGGTGGCCGGCCTCGCGGGCGATCGCGGCGATCTCGACGGAACCGTCGGCGATCTCCGGCACCTCCAGGGCGAAGAGCTTCTTCACCAGGTTGGGGTGCGTGCGGGAGAGGGTCACGGAGGGACCGCGTACGCCCTTCGCCACCCGCACGACGTACGACCGCAGCCGCACGCCGTGCTGGTACGACTCGCCGGGGACCTGTTCCTGCACCGGCAGGATGGCCTCCAGCTTGCCGATGTCGACGAGCACGTTCTTCGGGTCGCGGCCCTGCTGGACGACACCGGTGACGATGTCGCCGTCGCGGCCCGCGTACTCGCCGAGCGTCGCGTCGTCCTCCGCGTCCCGCAGGCGCTGCAGGATGACCTGCTTGGCGGTGCTGGCGGCGATCCGGCCGAAGTCGGACGGGGTGTCGTCGAACTCGCGCGCCTCCTGCCCCTCCTCCAGGTCCTCGGGGTTCTCCTTCGCCCACACGGTCACATGGCCGGTCTCCCGGTCGAGCTTGACGCGCGCGGGGCGGCGGCTTCCCTCGGTGTGGTGGTAGGCGATGAGGAGGGCCGACTCGATCGCCTCGACCAGCAGGTCGAAGGAGATCTCCTTCTCCCGCACCAAGCCCCGCAGGGCACTCATGTCGATGTCCACGGCTACGCCTCCTCCTCTTCCTTCATGTCTGCGTCGTTCTCGTTGCTCTTGCGGTTGAACTCGACCTGCACGCGCGCCTTGTCGATGTCCTCGAAGGCGATCCTGCGGGCGGTGGCCTTGCGTCCCTTGACGCCGGGCACCTCCAGGTCGATCCCGTCCTCGTCCACCGTCAGGATCCGGGCGACCAGTTCGTCGCCGCTCGTCAGCTGGAATCTCACCAGGCGGTCCGTGGCGCGTACGTAGTGACGGTGTTCCTTGAGCTCGCGCTCGGCACCGGGGGTTCCCACTTCGAGGGTGTACTCGCCCTGGCCCATCGCGTCGGTCTCGTCCAGCTTCGCCGAGAGCGCGCGGCTCACATCGGCGATCGCGTCCAGATCGGCCCCTTCGTCGGAGTCGACCACGACGCGCAGCACACGCTTGCGTCCTACCGAGTCCACCTCGATCTCCTCGAGATCGAGTCCCTGCGAGCTGACGAGCGGTTCCAGGAGCTCTCGAAGCCTCTCGCTCTGGGTGGTGCTCATCCGGGTGACTCCTCGGCCGCGTGTGCTGTTGTGGGTAGGTCGCGTGTCAGGTCAAAGGGTATCCGGTCCCAAGGGGTGTTGCCGTCCACCGTGGCCCGCCCGACAGCGGGACGGCGCCGCTGGTGGGTGCGGGGGCACTACCCGGGTACCGTGATCACGGGCCTGCCGCCCTTCCGTTCGTACGAGCCCTCCGAGGACGTCTGCCGTGCCGTTCACCCTGCCGTCGCGCATCCCCTCGGGGCCGCGCCGAAGGAGCCTGTTCGCCGGGGCCGCCGGCGTCGGCGCCGCGTTGCTCGCGGGCTGCTCCTCCTCCGACTCCTCCTCCGGGACCACCGGCGGGAGCACGTCCGCCGCCGAGAGGGCACGCGCGCGTGCGGCTCTCGACAGCGAGCGGCTCGCGGAGCGGTACGAGGCCGTGCTCGCCGTGCATCCCGCGCTGGCCGAGCGCCTGTCGCCGCTGCGGGCGGAGGTCGTACGGCACGCGGAGGCGTTCGGCGGGGGCAAGGGGGCGTCGCCGTCTGCCAGTGCTTCCGCTACGCCTTCCCCCGGCCCGTCCGCCGAGGTGCCTGCCGTGGAGAAGGACGCCCTCGCCGAACTCGCCGCGGCCGAGCGGACGCTGGCGGACCGGCGTACGAAGGCGCTCCTCGACGTGCCGGGAGAGCTGGCGCGGCTGCTGGCCTCGGTGGCGGCGGCCGGTGCGGTGCACGCGTTTCTGCTGACGGAGGGCGAGAAGAAGTGAGCGGTTCCGGAATGGCCGGAAAAGCCGAGTCGAAGGCCAAGGCGCTGACGGCCGTGCAGGCCGCGCTCGCGGCCGAGCATGCGGCCGTGTACGGCTACGGGGTCGTGGGCGGGAAGATCGGCGAGGACCGGCGGAGCGAGGCGCGGGCGGCGTACGACGCGCACCGCGCCCGGCGCGACGAGCTGGCGCGTACGGTGCGCGACCTGCGCGGGAAGCCCAGGCCCGCGGCGGCCGCGTACACGCTGCCGTTCCCGGTGACGGACGCGGAGTCGGCCGTGCGGCTCGCCGCCGAGCTGGAGGACCGGGTGGCCGGGGTGTACTCCGACCTGGTCCGTGCCGCGGAGGGCGACCGGCGCCGGTCGGCCGCCGAGGCGCTGCGGGACGCGGCGGTGCGGGCGGTGCGCTGGCGCGGCGAGAGCGTACCCTTCCCTGGTCTCGCCGAGCGGTCCGCCCGGTCCACCGCGTCGGCGGCACCGCCGTCGTAACGCGTACAGGAAGGAAACGACTCGCGCATGGCTTTCGAACCGCCGCGGCGTCTCGTCAAGGCGCTCGGCGAGGCGGCACCGAGCGGTGACGACTGGCTGGAGAAGCTGCCCGAGGCGGCTCAGCAGGCCGTCTCGCTACGCGAGTTGACCGTGGAGCGCGTTCAGGTGCCCGGTGGGCGCAGCAGTCTGGTGGTCCTGGTGCGGCTGCCGGACGGCACCCCCGCCGTCCTGAAACTCGCGCCCGGCCGGGCCCGCCCGGAGAGCGAGCGGGCCGCCCTCGCGCACTGGGACGGCCTGGGTGCGGTACGGCTCCTGGAGCCGGCCGGTGCCGAGGGCGTACTGCTCCTTGAGCGGCTGCATCCCGATGTGTCGGTGCGTTCGCTGGCCGAGGCCAAGTCGATGCTGGAGGCCGCGGGGGCGCTGCGCCGCCTGTGGGTCGAGCCACCGGCCGGCCCGGTCTTCGAGTCGGTGGCCGAGCGGACCGGGCGGCAGGCCGAGGCGATGCGGGCGGGCGCCGACGCGGAAGCGGCACCGCTGGTCGACGCGGCCCTGGCGGTACGCGACGAACTGCTGGCCTCCCCGCCCGAGTCCCGCCTCCTGCACGGCACCTTCCGGCAGAGCAAGGTGCTGGCCGGCCAACGCAGCCCCTGGCTGGCCGTGGGGCCCGACCCCGTCGTCGGCGAGTGCGCCTTCGACCTGGCCCGGCTGGTCCGTGACCGGGTCGAGGACCTGATCGCCTCCCCCTCCGGCTCCGCCATCACCCGTCGCCGGGTCAAGCGCCTCGCGGAGTCCCTGGACCTGGACCAGGAGCGGGTGCGCGGCTGGACCCTGTTCCGGGCCGTGGAGTCGGGCGTACGGGCTCGGCGCGTGGGCCGGTCCCAGGACGCGGAGCTGTTGCTGGAGTTCGCGAGCTGGTTGTAGGGGTCGGCGGTTCGGCGTGGGTGGCGTGGGTGCCTTCATGCCGCCGCGAGTCTGAGGGCCAGGACCGGGCAGTCCGCCGCCGCTCTGCGGGCACGTTTCAACGTGCGGGCGGGGACGGGGCGCGCGTCGACGAGCGGGTAGCCCCATTCGTCGAGGGTGACGTGTTCGGGGAGAAGCTCGGCGCAGAGGCCGTGGGCCCGGCAGGACGTCCAGTCGATGTCCAGTGCCGCGGCAGGCAACGTTTGCCCGTTGAGGAGCGGCGTCCGGTGCGTGCTCTCGGTGTGCCGGCCGGAAGTCCTCGTACTGGACGTACTTGGGCTTTCGGCCGGTGCGGCGAGAGTGCGTGCCGGGCGTCGCGACGGGGCGAACGTTGCCTGTCGCGGCACTAGTGTGATGCGCCAGAAATCCTGATGGTTAGTTTTGCTCGGTTTTCTGGCCGGTGGTTCCGACCTTGGTGAGGTAGTCGGCGAGAAAGTTGAGGATCTCGTCGGCTGTCTTGGTCCAGGTGAAGGGCCGCGGGTTCTGGTTCCAGGTGTCGATCCATGCGGTGATGTCGTCCTCCAGCGCCTTCACGGAGGTGTGGACGCTGCGGCGGATGAGCTTGTCGGTCAGCAGGCCGAACCACCGCTCTACCTGGTTCATCCACGAGGAGCCGGTGGGGGTGAAGTGGACGTGGAAGCGTGGGTGTCTGCCGAGCCATGTCCTGATGTCGGCGGTGTTGTGGGTGGCGTAGTTGTCGCAGACGAGGTGCACGTCGAGCCCGGCGGGCACCGCCTTGTCTATCGTGACCAGGAACTTCTTGAACTCGATCGCCCGGTGGCGGCGGTGCAGTGCTGATATGACGGTGCCGTCGGCGATGTTGAAGGCGGCGAACAGGCTGGTGATGCCGTGCCTCAGATAGTCGTGGGTGCGGCGTTCGGGCATGCCCGGCATCATCGGCAGCACCGGCTGCGAGCGGTCCAGCGCCTGGATCTGGCTCTTCTCGTCCACGCAGAGCACGACCGCCTTCTCGGGCGGGTGGTGGTACAGGCCGACAACGTCGACGACCTTGGCGACGAACTGCGGGTCGGTGGAGAGCTTGAAGGAGTCCTGCAGGTGGGGCTTGAGGTCGAACCGCTTCCAGATTCGCCCGATGGTCGATTTCGACAGGCCGGTGCGCTGGGCCATCGAGGCCCGTGACCAGTGCGTGTCCTGGCCCGGGACCGACTCCAGGGTGGCCACGACGACCTCCTCGACCTGGTCGAGGAGGATCGAAGGCGGTCGGCCCGAGCGGGGCTCGTCCTGCAGACCCTCGAGGCGTTTCGCGATGAACCGGGCCCGCCAGCGGTCCACGGTCGACCTGTCGATGCCGAGGTCGGCCGCGGCCTGCTGGTTCGTCCCGCCCTCCGCGCAGCGCAGCACGATCTTGGCCCGCAACGCGAGGAATTGGGCGGTCTTGGCCTGCCGAGCCCACTGCTGGAGCTGTCTGCGCTCGGCATCGTCGAGGATCAGGTCGGCCTTCGGCCGGCCAATCCAGCCGGCGTCTTCCAGCCCGGCCATCCGCTCTGCGGCGAATGCCCGACGCCACTTGCCGACCGTCTTGGCCTGGACACCGACGAGCCGTGCGACACCCGCGTTTGACATGCCGTCAGCACACGCCAGGATGATGCGGGCCTTCTCGGCCGAGCGCCGGTGCGGCAATTCCGTCCGGCGCACCAACTCGGCACGCTCCGTCTCGGACAACGTGATCGCCACAGCAGAAGGCCCCGAATGCGACATGCCAACAGGGTAGTAACTAACCATCAGGATTTCTGGCGCATCACACTAGGTGCTGGGGCAGCTGGTCCATGTCAGCTCCGGTGTTCGGGAACGGGCAGCAGGGGCATGCGGTCGGTCGCGGTGCACAACCCCCGTACGTGGGCGTCGAGTTCGGCGGCGAAGGTGGTCAGGGCGCTGCGGACCAGGCGGACCGTGCCGTCGGGGTGGTGGCAGGCGCCGCGGCCCTCAACGAGTCCGGCCCAGCGGGCGACGTCGTCGCGGGCGGTGCCCTGGGTGCCTGGGACGGCCAGCGTGCGGAAGGCGGCGGCGATACGCGGCAGGCCGTTGAGGCAGGGGCCGCACTGGCCGGCCGACTCCAGTGCCAGGTACCGCAGGACGCGCGCTGTTTCGGCGGGGCCGCAGCGGTCGGCGGGGAGGGCGGCGAGGACACCCGCGCCCAAGGTGGCGGCGGACAGGCCGAGTTGGGCCGCCTCCCCGGTCGGGAGCCAGGTGCCGTGGTAGCCGCCGAGCAGGATCGCGCCGGTGCCCTCCAGCGGAAGCAGCCGGTGCAGGGGTATGCCGAAGGGTGCCTCCACGACCTGCGGCTCGCGGCCGGGGACGTGGACCGTGCACAGGGCGCTGCCCGGTTCCGACGGGGTGCCGGCCGAGCGGAACCAGTCCGCTCCGTAGCGGGCGATCAGCGCGAGGTGGGCGAGCGTCTCGACGTTCTGGACGAGGGTGGGTGCCCGGCGTACGCCCTGTTCGCTCACCGGAGGGTCCTGGTGGCGGGGCAGGGCGGCGTGGCCGGAGAGGTGCTGGGCGAGGGCCGAGGACTCTCCCGACAGGAAGCGCCTGGGCAGGCGTACGACGCGTACGGGGAAGGGGTCGTCCCGTTCGGCCAGGGCCGCTTCGAGGCGGGTCGCCCCGTCCTCCACGGCGAGGTACGCCTCCCCCGCTCCGGTCGCCCGGGCAGCCAACTGCAGCCCGTCCAGGACCAGATGGGGCGAGAGGCTCAGCAGCGTCCTGTCCTTGGCGCTCGCCGGTTCGCCCTCGGCGCCGTTCGCGACGACGACCGGGGCGCGGCCGGTGCGGCGGGCCGCGTCGATGACCGACACGAACTTGCGGTACGTGGGGAAGGCGGCGCCTCCCCTGCCGGTGAGGCCGGACTCCGCGAGGGTGTGCAGGAGGGCCGCCGGGTCGGCGTGGGTGAGAGGGCCGTAGCGGGTCTCGTGCGTGGCGCGGTCGGCCGGGGCGGCGCCCGGGGCGAGGAGGCGTGGGGACATGAGGATGTCCGTGAACGTGCTGGTCATGGTCGCGCCCCTTCGGCGGTGAGGAGGGTGGCGGGGGTGCGGCGGTCGGCTCGGGCGGCCCGGGTGACGCGGATCGTGAAGGCGGTGAGGACCGCTGCCACGCAGGTGACGGTCAGCCAGAGCATCCAGTCGGTGCCTGTGTCCGTGCCGATTCCCATGCCGTGGATCAGGGCCACGGGCCAGGACGCGTAGGCCAGCCAGTGGATGGCTCGCCAGGTGCGGTGGCCGAGCCTCTCGCGGAAGAGGCTGGTGACCAGGACGGCGAGCATCAGGTCCAGGGCGACCGTGCCGAGGCCCAGCCAGAGGGGCTGGTAGTCGGAGGCGAACGGGATCAGGACGTCGAGGGGGCTGATGTCGACGTAGCCGTCGATGACCGCTGTGGCTATGTGGATGGCCAGGAAGGCTGTCGCGGAGAGGGAGATGGTGCGGTGCAGGGAGACCGTGCCGAAGCGTGGGAGGCCGGGTAGGCGGGTCCTCAGCCGTACTGCCACGCCCAGGAGCACCACCACGGTGAAGAGCACCAGGCAGACGGCACCGGTGGCTCGGTTGGCGTACCAGAGGATGGAGGCGTCGGTCATGGGGCCGTCTCCGTCTCGGTGACCGCCGGGAGTTCTTCGCCCCCGCCGCCCTTACCCTTCCCGTCCCTGGGGGCTGCGCCCCCAGACCCCCCTTTGTCTTCAAACGCCTGACGGGCTGGGTGGGCAGGGGCTTGCCGGGTGGGTGGGTTGACCGGGGTGGGTGGGAAATCGGCCTGAACGGCCTCGTCCTCAAACGCCGGACGGGCTAGTTGTGCCTGGACTGGGCTATGACAGTTCGGCCCAGCCGCGAAGTCTCCAGCCCCTCCGGCGTTTGAGGAGCGGGGGTTCGGGGGCGGAGCCCCTGAGTCAGGGACGGGAACGGGTGGGGGCGGCGGGAGCGAGAACTGCGGTGTCCCGGTCGTCGGCCAGCCCGGTGTCGTCACCACCGTGCCGTCCCGGGCCACCAGCCTCGCCGGGAGGCCCAGGCCGGACAGCCACCGTTCCGCGCCCGTGCCCTTGATGAGGGCCGCCGTGCCGGCCGCGTTCGCGTCGGCGCAGGTGGTGGCGGCGACCGAGACCGTCCGCCAGGGGGAATCCGTCGGAAGGCCGGTGTTCGGGTCGAGGATGTGGTGGAGGGTGTGCGGGCCCGAGCGCCAGGTGCGGGCGGCCGTGCCCGAGGTGGCGAGCCCACCGCCGCGCAGGCCGACCGTCGCGTACGGGCCCTGCGGAGGCGTCTCGTCGACCGGACCCGTGACGTCCTGGACGCGGATCCGCCAGCCACCCGCCGGGGGTTCGCCGGCGACCGCCGTGTCGCCACCGAGGCTCACCAGAACCCCGCAGCCCGCCGCCCGCGCAAGTGTCACCGCGGCCTTGTCCGCCGCCCAGGCCTTGGCCGTGGCACCGAGGTCGAGGCGGACCCCGGCCGGGACGGTGACCGTACCGGTCGCGCGGTCCAGGCGTATCAGGCGCCAGCCCGGAACGGGGCGCACGGTGAGCTTCACCGGGCGCCCGTCCTCCTGGACCAGCCGGAAGTCGCGGTCGTAGCCGATGGCGTTCATCGCCGAGCCGACCGTCGGGTCGACGGCTCCGTCCGTCGCCGCGGCGGCTCGCAACGCCACCGCCAGCGCCTCCGCGAGCAGCGGGCTGACCCTGACGGGCCGCCCTCCGGCGCTGTCGAGCGCGACCAGCTCGGAGTCCTCGCGGAACCTGCTGCACGCCGCGTCGACCTCGGCCAGGTGCCGGGCGAGCAGCAGGTTGCAGGAGTCCAGCAGCGCCGGGTCCGTCCTGACGAGGCGCACGCTCGTACCGAGGGCACGCCAGTTCGCCGCGGCCGTAGGGCGCGCGGAGGTGTCGGCGGCGGTCATCACGACGCCCCCGAGGTGGAGTCGGCGGTCCCGCTGTCGTCGGGGGAGGTCAGGTCGTCGGACGAGCCCTGCAGCGACGAGGAGGAGTCGCTCCCGCTGTCCGAGGCCGAGGAATCCGACGACGAGGATGACGATGAGAAAGAAGAAGACGTGTCGTCCGACTGCGAGGTCGTCGATGACGATGACGACGAGTCCGTGGTTCCGGCCGCCGCCGTCGTCGTCGCCGCCGACTCCATCGTGCCGATGAGTGCGAAGACTCCCGCCGCGGCCGCAAGTGTCACCGCCGCTGCCGCGGCAGCCGTACGCCGTGCGCCTCTGCGGACCGCCGCGGCGGCCCCCCGTTCGCTGCCAGACATGACTGCTCCCCTCCCGAATGACGCTGTGTCACGTCCTACGGTCGGGGAGCAGCCTGAGAGAAAACTGTGCGGCGCCCATACGCCCGGCAAGAAGTCTCTGAGAGGCTTCTTAACCGCGCGGCGTCAGTTGCTCGGCGAGGTCAGTTGCCTGGCAGGGTCAGTTGCTCAGGCGGGCGATCGCCTCGTCCACCGTCAGCTCCTCGCGCTCACCGGTGCGGCGGTCCTTCAGTTCCAGGACGCCCTCGGCGGAGCGGCGGCCGGCCACCAGGATCTTCGGTACGCCGATGAGCTCTGCGTCCGTGAACTTCACGCCCGGCGAGACACCCGCCCGGTCGTCCACGAGCACGCGGACGCCCGCCGCGCCCAGCTTCTCCGAGACGTCGAGGGCCAGTTCGGTCTGCAGTGCCTTGCCCGCGGCGACGACATGGACGTCGGCCGGGGCGATCTCGGCGGGCCAGACCAGGCCCTGCTCGTCCGCGTGCTGCTCGGCGAGCGCCGCGACCGCACGCGAGACACCGATGCCGTACGAGCCCATGGTGACGCGAACCGGCTTGCCCTGCCGGCCGAGCACGTCGAGCTGGAGGGCGTCGGCGTACTTGCGGCCGAGCTGGAAGATGTGGCCGATCTCGATGGCGCGGTCCAGCGTGAGGCCGGTGCCACAGGCGGGGCAGGGGTCGCCTTCCTGCACGACCACCGCGTCCACGTACTCGTCGACCTCGAAGTCACGGCCCGCGACGACGTTCTTCGCGTGCACGCCCTCCTTGTTGGCGCCGGTGATCCAGGCGGTGCCGGGGGCGACGCGGGGGTCGGCGAGGTAGCGGACCTTCTCCAGGCCCTGCGGGCCGACGTATCCGCGTACGAGGTCGTCGCGGCCCGTGAAGTCCTCGGCCGTGACGAGTTCGACGGCGGCGGGGGTGAAGTGCGCCTCCACCTTGTCCATGTCGACCTCGCGGTCGCCGGGTACTCCGATGGCCACGATCTCGCCGTCCACCTTGACCAGCAGGTTCTTCAGGGTGGCGGAGGCGGGGACGTCCAGGTACGCGGCGAGCGTCTCGATGGTCGGGGTCTCGGGGGTCGGGATCTCCTCGAGAGCGGGCACGGCCGACCCGTCCACCGGCTTCAGCGCGTACGTGATCGCCTCGGTGTTGGCCGCGTAGTCGCAGTTCGGGCAGTCGGCGAAGGTGTCCTCGCCGGCGGCGGCCGGGGCGAGGAACTCCTCGGACTTGGAGCCGCCCATGGCGCCCGCGGTGGCCGCGCAGATGCGGTAGTCCAGGCCGAGACGCGTGAAGATCTTCTGGTACGCCTCGCGGTGCAGGGCGTACGACTTGGCCAGGCCCTCGTCCTCCGTGTCGAAGGAGTACGAGTCCTTCATCAGGAACTCGCGGCCTCGCAGGATGCCGGCGCGGGGACGGGCCTCGTCGCGGTACTTGTTCTGGATCTGGTAGAGGATCACCGGCAGGTCCTTGTAGGACGAGCACTGGTCCTTGACCAGGAGGGTGAAGATCTCCTCGTGGGTCGGGCCGAGGAGGTAGTCACCGCCCCTGCGGTCGTTGAGGCGGAACAGCTCGGGGCCGTACTCCTCCCAGCGGCCGGTCGCCTCGTAGGGCTCCTTCGGCAGCAGGGCGGGCAGCGCGACCTCCTGGGCGCCGATGGCGTCCATCTCCTCGCGGACGACCCGCTCCACATTGTTCAGGACCTTCTTGCCCAGCGGCAGCCAGGACCACAGGCCGGCGGCGGTGCGGCGTACGTAGCCGGCGCGCACCAGCAGCTTGTGGCTGAGCACCTCGGCGTCCGCCGGGTCGTCACGCAGTGTCTTGACCATCAAACGGGACATGCGCTGGACCTGGGCCATGGTTCTCGACTCCTGCTGCGTAAGGGTGATGGCTAGGAGGTTAGCCGGGGGGCCGCCGTCGCCGGAAATCCGTTTACGGCGCCGGAGGAATCCGTCGGCGGTGCCGGAGGGGTCGGTCGGCGGCGCGGGGAGGACGGGTCAGCGGCGCCGGAGGGGCAGCGGGGCGCCCATCACCGCGTACGGCTTCGGTGCGCTGGGGAACAGGACCTGCCTGGCGAGGTCCTCGTATCCGAGCGAGCGGTACAGGCCGCGGGCCGGGCTCTCCGTGTCGATGGCGGAGAGGATCGAGCGGGGCTGGGCGGCGCTGTCCGTGATGGTGGTGATCAGGGCACGGCCGACGCCCTGGTTCTGGAAGCCCGGGTGGACGTGCAGTTCGGTGATCACGAAGGAGTCGTCCAGCCAACCGTCGGATCCCTGGCTGCGCAGATAGGGCTCGACGACGGTGGACCACCAGTGCGTCCTGTCGTTGGGCATGCCGTAGACGAAGCCGACGAGGCGTCCGTCCGCGGTGGTCGCGCCTAGCGCGCGGGCGCCGGGGTACGTGATGTGCCGCAGCACGATCTGTCGTCGTACGGCGATCTCGTCCGAGCCGAGTCCGAACGCCAGGGCTTGGACGGCCAGCGCCTCGTCGATCCTGGCGGCCAGGTCCAGGAGACCGATGACGATGTCGTCGGGCGTGACGGGGCCCTGACCGGGGAAGCGCAGCATGCCCGGAGACTACCCGGGCGATTCGTTTCAGTGCGTCGGGGACGAGGGGTTGTCTTGTTGCTGCGGGTACGTTGTGGCTGGTCGCGCAGTTCCCCGCGCCCCTGAGTGCCTGCGCCCTTGCGGGGCTCGGCCCGCCCTCAGAACAGGATGCTCATGAAGGCGCCGACCTCTTGGAAGCCCACTCTTCGGTAGGTGGCTCGGGCGGCTGTGTTGTAGTCGTTGACGTAGAGGCTGACGACGGGGGCCACGTCCGCGAGGGCGTAGCGGAGGACCGCTGCCATGCCGGGGGCCGCGAGGCCCTGGCCTCGGTATTCGGGGGCCACCCAGACGCCCTGGATCTGGCAGGCCTGGGTGGTGGCCGCGCCGATCTCCGCCTTGAAGACGACCCTGCCGTTGTGGTCGAGGCGGGCGAACGAGCGGCCGGAGCCGACCAGTTCGGCGACCCGGGCCTGGTAGAGCAGGCCGCCGTCGCCCGCGAGCGGGGAGACGCCGACCTCCTCGGTGAACATCGCCACGCACGCCGGCATGATCGTCTCCATCTCGTCCTTGCGGATGCGGCGGACGTACGGATCGGGGGCCATGTCGGTGGGGAGCCGGTCGGTGACCATCAGGGGCTGGTGCGGGCGGACCTCACGGGCCGGGCCCCAGTTGGGTTCCAGGAGACGCCAGAGCTGGGAGGTGGCGTCGGACGGGCCGACGATGGAGGAGCAGCGGCGGCCTGCCCTGCGGGCGCGGTCCGCGAAGGCCCGTACGGCTCGGGGGGTGGCGCAGATCGGGACCAGGTTGGCGCCCGCGTAGCAGAGGGACGTCAGCATGCCGTCCTCGTACCAGCCCCACATCTCGCCGCCGAGGCGCCAGGGGTCGAGGCCGGCGACCTGTACGCGGGAGGTTACGAAGGCGTTCGCCACCGGCTCGCGGTCGAGGACGGCGAGCGCGGCGTCCAGGTCGCTCGGTTCGAGGACCCTGGTGGTCGTCTGCGTCAACACGTGCGGGGCCTTCACCATCAGGTCTGCTGATCTCCGCACTGTACCTGGCGGAATTGTGCCGCGCCGCCCGATGGGTCGGGGCCGGGTTTTCTCGCCCCCGCCGCCCCTACCCGTCCCATCCCTGGGGGCTCCGCCCCCAGACCCCCGTATCGCGCTGAACGCGCTCGTCCTCAAACGCCGGACGGGCTGGAAACAGGGGCGCAGCCCCGCCTTCCAGGGGCGCGGGGAACTGCGCGACCAGCCACACGCGACCCGCACACGACGTCGTCAGCCCGCCACGGACACCGAAGGCTCGCCGGACGGGATTCCGTCCGCTTCCATCTGTTCGGCGATCTTCAGCGCTTCCTCGATCAACGTCTCGACGATCTTCGACTCGGGGACGGTCTTGATGACCTCGCCCTTGACGAAGATCTGGCCCTTGCCGTTGCCGGAGGCGACGCCGAGGTCGGCCTCGCGGGCCTCGCCGGGTCCGTTGACGACGCAGCCCATGACGGCGACGCGGAGGGGGACCTCCATGCCCTCAAGACCGGCGGTGACCTCCTCCGCCAGCTTGTACACGTCGACCTGGGCGCGCCCGCAGGACGGGCAGGAGACGATCTCGAGACGGCGCTGCTTGAGGTTCAGCGACTCCAGGATCTGCATGCCGACCTTGATCTCCTCGACCGGCGGGGCCGAGAGGGAGACGCGGATCGTGTCGCCGATGCCCTCGGCGAGCAGCGCGCCGAAGGCGACCGCGGACTTGATCGTGCCCTGGAAGGCGGGGCCGGCCTCGGTGACACCCAGGTGCAGCGGGTAGTCGCAGGCGGCCGCCAGCTGCCGGTAGGCGTTGACCATGACCACGGGGTCGTTGTGCTTGACCGAGATCTTGATGTCCCGGAAGTCGTGCTCCTCGAAGAGCGACGCCTCCCACAGCGCCGACTCGACGAGCGCCTCGGGCGTCGCCTTGCCGTACTTCTGGAGCAGCCGCTTGTCGAGCGAGCCGGCGTTGACGCCGATCCGGATCGGAGTGCCGGTGTCCTTGGCGGCCCGCGCGATCTCCTTGACCTGGTCGTCGAACTGCTTGATGTTGCCGGGGTTCACGCGGACCGCGGCACAGCCGGCCTTGATCGCGGCGAACACGTACTTCGGCTGGAAATGGATGTCGGCGATGACCGGGAGCTGCGACTTGCGGGCGATGGTCGCCAGCGCGTCCGCGTCGTCCTGCGTGGGGCACGCGACGCGCACGATCTGGCAGCCGGACGCGGTCAGTTCGGCGATCTGCTGGAGGGTGGCGCCGATGTCGGACGTACGCGTCGTCGTCATCGACTGCACCGAGACGGGTGCGTCTCCGCCCACCGCCACGGTTCCGACCTGGATCTGCCGGCTCTTCCGGCGCTCGGCGAGCTTGGTCGGAACGGACGGCATGCCGAGTGAAATCGCAGTCATCTGCTGTGCAACCCCAAGGTAAGGATCGGTCGGTCCCGAAAGCTGACGGGCTCCAGCCATCGAGATTACGGCACCCCCGCAGACAGGAGCACATCCGCTGCGCAGGTCCACCCAATGGAGGGCGGCCGGACACAAATCATGTCCGGCCGCCACAAACTCCGTATGACTAGGAGATTCTCACCGGGTTAACCACGTCCGCGATCAGTACCAGGATCGTGAAGCAGATGAAGATCCCGGCCACCACGTACGCGACGGGCATGAGCTTCGCCACGTCGAACGGACCGGGGTCCGGCCGCCGCAGCACCTTCGCCAGGTTGCGGCGCAGGGCCTCCCACAGGGCGCCCGCGATGTGCCCGCCGTCGAGCGGCAGCAGCGGGAGCATGTTGAACAGGAACAGGGAGAGGTTGAAGCCCGCGACGAGGAACAGCATCATCGCGATCTGGTTCTCCGGCGGGATGTCCAGCGTGAAGACCTCGCCGCCGACCCGGGCCGCGCCGACCACGCCCATCGGGGAGTCCGCCTCGCGCGGGCCGTCGCCGAAGGCCGCGTCCCACAGGGCGGGGACCTTGGACGGCAGGGCGACGAGCGACTCGACGCCGTTCTGCATCATGTCGCCCATGCGGTCGACGGACTGCCCGAACGACTGCTGGACGATGCCGGAGGCGGGCGTGAAGCCGAGGAAGCCGGCGTACACGTACTTGCCCTCGACGTAGCCGCCGTCGCCGTCGGTCTTGCTGACCTGGTTGCGGATCAGGTGGGCGGTCAGGTCGAGCTGCTTGCCGTCGCGCTCGACGGTGAGGGTGACGTCCTTGCCGGGGTTGGCGCGGATGTCGGCCTGGAGGGTCGACCAGTCGGTGATCTTCTCGCCGTTGAACGCGAGGATCTTGTCACCGCCCTGGAGCCCGGCGGCCTTGGCGGGCGCTGCGGTGTCGCTCTTCTGGCACTCGGACCGGTTCTCGCTCTGCTCGATGACGCAGTCCGAGACCTTGCCGACCGTGGTCGTCTGGGTCTGGATGCCGAAGGTCATCATCACGCCGAGGAAGATCGCGACGGCCAGGATCAGGTTCATGAAGGGGCCGGCGAACATCACGATGACGCGCTTCCACGGCTTGCGCGTGTAGAAGAGGCGTTTCTCGTCGCCCGGCTGGAGTTCCTCGAAGGACTGGGCTCTGGCGTCCTCGATCATGCCGCGCCACGGCGAGGTGGACCGGGCCTCGATACGTCCGTCGGGGCCGGGCGGGAACATTCCGATCATGCGGATGTAGCCGCCGAGCGGAATCGCCTTGACCCCGTACTCCGTGTCGCCCTTCTTGCGCGACCAGATGGTCGGGCCGAAGCCGACCATGTACTGCGGCACGCGAATGCCGAACAGCTTGGCCGTGGAGAGATGCCCCAGCTCGTGCCAGGCGATCGAGACGAGCAGGCCGATCGCGAAGACGACTATGCCGAGGATCATCATCAGGGTCGTCATGCACGAGCCTCCGCCGTTGTCGTGGCTGTCGATGTCGCTGTGGTTCGGGCTGTCAGTTCACGGGCCCGGGCCCGCGCCCAGGTCTCCGCATCGAGGACGTCCGGGACGGTGAGCGAGGTTCCCGGACGATGGGGGTCCCCCCGCTCGAGCGAAGCCGAGAGTGGGGGAGTGCCGTGCTCGGCGACGACCTTCGTGACGGTCTCCATGATCCCGTTGAACGGCAGGGAGCCGTTCAGGAACGCGTCCACGCACTCCTCGTTGGCCGCATTGAACACCGCCGGGGCCGTGCCCGCGAGCTGCCCGACATGCCGGGCGAGCCCCACCGACGGAAACGCGTCGGTGTCGAGCGGGAAGAACTCCCAGCTCGACGCCTTCGACCAGTCGAAGGCGGGCGCGGCGTCGGGGACCCGCTCGGGCCAGCCGAGGCCGATGGCGATCGGCCCGCGCATGTCGGGGGGCGTCGCCTGGGCCATTGTCGATCCGTCCGTGAACTCCACCATCGAGTGGACATACGACTGCGGATGCACGACCACCTCAATCCGCTCGAAGGGAATGTCGTAGAGGAGGTGCGCCTCGATGACTTCAAGACCCTTGTTGACCAGGGTCGCGGAGTTGATCGTGATGACGGGGCCCATGGCCCAGGTGGGGTGCGCGAGGGCGTCCTCGGGGGTGACGTCGGCCAGCTCGGTCTTCGTACGTCCTCTGAAGGGGCCGCCGGACGCGGTGACGACGAGCTTGCGTACGTCGGCCCTGGTGCCGGAGGCGAGCGCCTGGAAGAGGGCGGCGTGCTCGGAGTCGACCGGGATGATCTGGCCCGGCTTGGCCAGCGCCTTCACCAGCGGGCCGCCGACGATGAGCGACTCCTTGTTGGCGAGCGCGAGGGTGCGGCCCGCCTCCAGGGCGGCGAGGGTGGGGGCGAGGCCGATCGAGCCGGTGATGCCGTTCAGGACGGTGTGGCACTCGGAGGCGGCGAGGTGGGTCGCGGCGTCCGCTCCCACGAGGATCTCGGGGAGGGTCTCCCCCGCTCCGTACTGCGCGGACAGGGCCTCGCGCAGCGCCGGTACGACGTCCTCGCGCGCGACGGCGACCGTCCGGACGCGGAGCCGGTGCGCCTGCTCGGCGAGCAGTCCGACCCTCCCGCCCGCGGCGGAGAGCCCGGTGACCCGGAACCTGTCGGGATTGCGCAGCACAAGATCGATGGCCTGGGTCCCGATCGACCCGGTGGATCCGAGGATCACCACATCCCGGACTCCGTCCACAGGATCGAAGACAAGATGCGGATCGGCGAGGGGGGCTGGACTGTCGCTCATCCCCCCATTGTTGCCGCAATGCCGCTCCAACAGGACAGCGAGTCCCACCTGTGCCCCGTTAGGGGCGCGGGGAACTGCGCGACCAGCCCCACACGACCCGCACCCGCCACCGAACCGCGCAGCCCTCCACCTCACGCGCCCCCGACTACCTCTTGCGTTTGCGACGGCTCCTGGACCTGGCCGCGCGCCGCTGCTGGGGCTGGGGCTTCGCATCGGCCACACCCTCCGCCGTCGGCGACGGAACCGCGTCGGCCGGCTCGAAGTCCCCTTCGACAACGCCCTCCGCCGTATCCAACGTCGGCGCACTGAAATGCAGCCCATCCGTACGACGACCGGAATCCAGCCCCTCCTGGCCACCGGTGGCCTTCCCGGACGCGTCCAGATTGAACACGTACCCGACCGACTCCTCCTTGATCGCCTCGGTCATCGCGGCGAACATGTCGTACCCCTCGCGCTCGTACTCGACGATCGGCTCCCGTCCGAGCGTCCACCGCAGCCCGATGCCGTCGCGGAGGTAGTCCATCTCGTACAGGTGCTCGCGCCATTTGCGGTCGAGGACCGAGAGCACGACGAGCCGCTCCAGATCGCGCAGCGCGTCCGCGCCGAGCTCGGTCTCGCGCTCCTCGTAGCGGGCGTGGACGTCGTCGGTGACCGCCTCGACGAGTTCGTCGGCGGTGAGCTCGGCGCGCTGGCCGGCCGCGTCCTCCAGGTCCTCGATGGTGATCCGGACCGGGTAGAGCTGTTTGAAGGCGCCCCACAGCCGCTCCAGGTTCCACTCCTCGGGGAAGCCCTCGGCGGTCTCCTCGGTGATGTACGCGCGGATGGTGTCGTCCATGAAGTGGAGGATCTGTTCGCGCAGGTTCTCCCCGTCGAGGACGCGGCGGCGCTCGGCGTAGATGAGGGTGCGCTGCCGGTTGAGCACCTCGTCGAACTTCAGGACGTCCTTGCGGGACTCGAAGTGCTGCTGCTCAAGCTGGGACTGGGCGGAGGCGATGGCGCGGGTGACCATCTTGTTCTCGATGGGGACGTCGTCGGGGACGTTCGCCATCGACATCACGCGCTCCACGACCTGGGCCCGGAACAGCCGCATCAGGTCGTCCCCGAGGGAGAGGTAGAAGCGGGAGGCGCCGGGGTCGCCCTGGCGGCCGGAGCGGCCGCGCAGCTGGTTGTCGATGCGGCGGGACTCGTGGCGCTCGGTGCCGAGGACGTAGAGCCCGCCGAGGCCCTTGACCTCGTCGTGCTCGGCCGCGACCGACTCCTTGATCCGGTCGAGGGCCGCCCGGTGTTCGTCGGGGTTCTCCTCGGGGGTGAGGCCGCGCCGGTCGAGCTCGGCGAGGGCCATCGCCTCGGGGTTGCCACCGAGCATGATGTCGGTGCCGCGCCCCGCCATGTTGGTGGCCACGGTGACCGCGCCCCTGCGGCCGGCCTGCGCCACGATCTGGGCCTCGCGCTCGTGGTTCTTCGCGTTGAGGACCTCGTGGCGTATGCCCCGCTGCTTCAACCGGGCGGCGAGGGTCTCGGACTTCTCGACGGAGGTGGTGCCCACGAGGATGGGCTGGCCCTTCTCGTGCTTCTCGGCGATGTCGTCGAGGATCGCCGTGTACTTGGCCTCCACGGTCCGGTAGATCTGGTCGGGGTCGTCCTCGCGGGCGTTCGGCTGGTTGGTGGGGATCGGCACCACGTGGAGCTTGTAGATCTGGTGGAACTCGGCGGCCTCCGTCATGGCGGTGCCGGTCATCCCGCCGAGCTTCTCGTAGAGGCGGAAGAAGTTCTGGAGGGTGATGGTGGCGAGGGTCTGGTTCTCGTCCTTGACCGTCACCGCCTCCTTGGCCTCGATGGCCTGGTGCAGGCCCTCGTTGTAGCGGCGGCCGGCGAGGATGCGGCCGGTGTGCTCGTCGACGATGAGGACCTCGCCGTTCACGACGACGTAGTCCTTGTCCTTCTTGAAGTGCTCCTTGGCCTTGAGCGCGTTGTTCAGGTGGCCGATGAGGGGCGTGTGGTCGGATTCGTAGAGGCTCTCGATGCCGAGCTGGTCCTGGAGGAACTCCACTCCGCTGTCCAGGATCGCGACCGTGCGCTTCTTCGGGTCGTACTCGTAGTCGTGGGTGGCCCGCAGTTCGGCGAGGCGCTCCTTGTCCAGCGGTGAGGTGAAGTTCTCGTCCTGGACGGCGACGCCCCGCATCCGCGTGACCATCCTGGAGAACGCCTCGTACCAGTGCGTGGGCTGGTCGGCGGGGCCGGAGATGATCAGCGGGGTGCGGGCCTCGTCGATGAGGATCGAGTCGGCCTCGTCGACGATCGCGAAGTGGTGGCCGCGCTGCACGAGTTCGTCCTTCGACCAGGCCATGTTGTCGCGCAGGTAGTCGAAGCCGAACTCGGTGTTGGTGCCGTAGGTGATGTCGCAGGCGTACTGCGTGCGCCGCTCGGCCGGGGTAGACTGGGACTTGATGACGCCCACGGTCAGGCCCAAAAAGCGGTAGGCGCGGCCCATCCAGTCGGCGTCGCGCTGGGCGAGGTAGTCGTTGACCGTGACGAGGTGGACTCCCTTGCCGGTCAGGGCGTTCAGGTACACGGGCAGGGTGGCGACCAGGGTCTTGCCCTCGCCGGTCTGCATCTCGGCGATGTTGCCGAGGTGGAGGGCCGCGCCGCCCATGACCTGTACGTCGAAGTGGCGCATCCCGAGTGTGCGGCGGGCGGCCTCGCGCATGGCGGCGAAGGCCTCCGGCAGCAGGTCGTCGAGGCTCTCACCGGCCTCGTACCGCCCCTGGAACTCCGGTGTGAGCGCCTGGAGTTCCTCGTCGGTGAGCTGCTCGAAGTCCTCCTCCAGGGAGCCCACCTGTTCCGCGATGCGCTGGAGTCTGCGCAGGATTCTTCCCTCGCCGGCCCGCATGATCCGGCCGGTGATGTTGTCGAGACCGAGAGCCGGCACTGGAATTACCCCCATTAAATCGCGTCCACCAGCATCTGTATGCGGCGATTGGCGCGCTGCAGAATGTGGACGCCTTGTTGGTTCGCTTTGATCACCTCGCGCAGTACGGGGTCTTTCGCATACCCCACCGCGCCGCGGAAAAGCTGCTGGATCACGGGCCGTTCGCCCGGCCGCCCCGCGTCGAGCAGTGCGTCGACGTCCCGGAGGTCGAATCTCCGGACGGGCAGCGGGTCGAAGGAGGCCACGGACGGCCGCGGTTCCTCGTCGACCAGCGCCAGCGCGCAGTCGTTCAGCAGGACCGCGAGCGCGTCCCGGTGGGCCTCGAAGGTCTCCGGCGCGCTCTGGCGAAGCTTGTCCGCCAGTGGCAGAACCTCATTGCGCACCGTCCGTAACGCCCGTACGAGTTCTGTGTCGTTCAGCTGTTCTCGCGCTTCCCCGCGCGCTCGCGTCAGCTGGACGGAAAATCCCTGACTGTATTCTTCCCCCACACCGTGGCGCATATTTTGTCCCCGTTCGCCATTCCGTTCATTGTTGACGCACACCTTCTGTGCGGCAAGCGGCAGAATGACGACGGGGACGGCAGTGCATTCCTGGGGAAAAGGTCAACGGATGGGGCGGTGGACGTTCTCCCTTTCGGACGGTCCGGGTGTCGCGTCGGCGATCCAGGGGCCTTCGCCGGACGGGTCGACGACTCCCTCCTCCAGCCAGGTGTAGGCACCGCCGAGGACACCCTTGACGACCTTGCGGTCGAGGTCGTCGGTGTTGGACCACAGCCGGCCGAAGAGTTCCTCGACGCGGACCCGGGACTGGCTGCAGAAGGCGTCGGCGAGCTGGTACGCCTCGCGGCCGTGGTCCCCGGTGGTGCGCAGGAGTTCGGCGCGGACGCAGGCGGCGCTCATCGCGAAGAGTTCGGCGCCGATGTCGACGATCCGGCCGAGGAAGCCCTGCTTGGTCTCCATTCGGCCCTGCCAGCGGGACATCGCGTAGAAGGTGGACCGGGCGAGCTTGCGGGCCGACCGCTCCACGTACCGCAGGTGACCGGAGAGGTCGACGTGGCCCGCCGGGTGGAAGTCCCCGTACGAGCGCGGGAGTTGGCCGGGGCCCGCGACCAGCTTCGGGAGCCACTTGGCGTAGAAGACCCCGGCGTTGGCGCCCGCCTTCGCCTTGTCCGAGAGGGACTTCTCCGGGTCGATGAGGTCGCCGGCCACGGACAGGTGGGCGTCGACCGCCTCGCGGGCGATCAGCAGGTGCATGATCTCGGTCGAGCCCTCGAAGATGCGGTTGATGCGCAGGTCGCGCAGTACCTGTTCGGCGGGGACGGCCCGTTCGCCGCGGGCGGCCAGCGAGTCGGCGGTCTCGAAGCCGCGGCCGCCGCGGATCTGGACCAGCTCGTCGGCCATCAGCCAGGCCATCTCGGAACCGTAGAGCTTGGCGAGGGCGGCCTCGATACGGATGTCGTTGCGGTTCTCGTCCGCCATCTGGGACGACAGGTCGAGGACGGCCTCCAGGGCGAACGTCGTCGCCGCGATGAAGGAGATCTTGGCGCCCACGGCCTCGTGGAAGGCCACCGGCTTGCCCCACTGCTCGCGCACGGACGACCACTCGCGGGCGATCTTCAGACACCACTTGCCCGCGCCGACGCACATGGCGGGCAGCGAGAGCCGTCCGGTGTTGAGCGTGGTGAGGGCGATCTTGAGGCCCGCGCCCTCCGGTCCGATCCGGTTGGCGGCCGGGACCCGGACCTGGTGGAGGCGGGTGACACCGTTCTCCAGGCCGCGCAGCCCCATGAAGGCGTTGCGGTTCTCGACGGTGACGCCCTCCGAGGCGGTCTCCACGACGAACGCCGTGATGCCGCCCTTGTGGCCCTCGGACTTCGGCACCCGCGCCATCACGACCAGCAGATCCGCGACGACGCCGTTGGTGGTCCAGAGCTTCACCCCGTCGAGGACGTAGTCGTCGCCGTCCGGCACCGCGCTGGTGGCGAGGCGCGCCGGGTCGGAGCCCACGTCCGGCTCGGTGAGCAGGAAGGCGGAGATGTCGGTACGGGCGCAGCGCGGCAGGAAGATGTCCCGCTGCTCCTGCGTGCCGAAGAGCTTCAGCGGCTGCGGTACGCCGATGGACTGGTGCGCGGAGAGCAGCGCGCCGAGCGCCGGGTTCGCCGAGCCGACCAGGGCGAGCGCCTTGTTGTAGTACACCTGCGTCAGACCGAGACCGCCGTACTTGGTGTCGATCTTCATGCCGAGGGCGCCGAGCTCCTTGAGCCCGTTGATCGTCTCGTCCGGGATCCGCGCCTCCCGCTCGATGAGGGCCGAGTCGACCTTCGTCTCGCAGAAGTCGCGCAACTTGGTGAGGAACTCCTCGCCGCGCTGCACGTCCTCGTCGGGCGGCATCGGGTGCGGATGGATCAGGTCCAGCCGGAAGCGGCCGAGGAACAGCTCCTTGGCGAAGCTGGGCTTGCGCCAGTCCTGCTCCCGCGCCGCCTCGGCGACCTGCCGGGCTTCACGTTCGGTGACAGCTGGCTGGTGGGGTGTTGCGGACAAGAGGCTCACCTCGCCGCGAATAGGGATCTTGGTTCCGGTACGGTTACCGACCGGTTCTACTCGATCGTATGTACCCGATTCCGGACCCACCCACCACCCCTCACGCGCCGTTCGGCCCAACCCGACGCGCACAAGAGCGAACCACTCACGGGAGGATGGTGGGGGCGAAGCCTCCCGCCAAGGGGCGCGGGGAACTGCGCGACAAGCCCCCACCCACCCGCACCCGCCACCCCACCGGACCCCCACCCCCATAGGCGCCCCACAAAACCGACGGAGTCGAAGCGCTTCGACAACCTATGGACACCCACCCGCCGTCAAGCTACTGTCTAGCCACCCCCACTCGCCCCTTACCCACAATGCGCACTGTCGAAGCGCTTCACACAACGCTTGGAGAGCTGGATGGTCACCCTCGCCGAGGTCGCCCAGCACGCCGGAGTCTCGGCGAGCACGGTGAGCTATGTCCTCAGCGGCAAGCGGTCCATCTCCGCGGGTACCCGCGAGCGGGTCGAGCAGAGCATCCAGCAGCTCGGGTACCACCCCAACGCGGGAGCCCGCGCACTGGCAAGCAGCCGGTCCAACATCATCGCGCTGATGATCCCGCTCCGTACGGACATGTACGTACCCGTGATGATGGAGATCGCCATCGCCGTGGCGACCTCGGCCCGCACCCACGGGTACGACGTGCTGCTGCTGACCGGTGAGGAGGGCCCCGACGCCGTGCGCCGGGTCACCGGCAGCGGGCTCGCCGACGCGATGATCCTGATGGACGTCGAGCTCGACGACGAGCGGCTGCCGCTGCTGCGGGGCACGGACCAGCCGTCCGTCCTCATCGGTCTGCCCGCCGACACCAGCGGCCTGACCTGCGTCGATCTCGACTTCGGCGCCACGGGCGCGCTGTGCGCCGAGCATCTCGCGATGCTCGGTCACCGTGACATCGCTGTCATCGGCGAGGCGCCCGCGGTCTACGAACGGCACACCGGCTTCGCCGAGCGCACCCTCGACGGACTCCGGTCCCGGTCACGGGAGTTGGGCGTGCGCGTGCTGCACCGCCCGTGCGAGGGCGGCTACGACGTGATGTCGCTGACCCTGTCCCGGATCTTCGACGAGCGGCCGGGCACCACAGGCTTCGTCGTGCAGAACGAGTCCGCGGTCGAGCCGCTGCTCGCGCTGCTGCGCCAGCAGGGCCGGGCGGTGCCCGAGGACGTGTCGGTGGTCGCGATCTGTCCGGACCAGGTCGCCACCCAGGCCTCGGTGCGGCTGACCTCGGTCGCCATCCCCGCGCAGGAGATGGGCCGGCACGCCGTGGAGCACCTGATCGCCAAGCTCGAAGGGCACGGCAAGGACGAAGTCGTGCTTCTCGCACCCGAGTTGACGGTACGGGCGAGTTCGGGGCCCGCCCCGGCTACAAGCTGAGCCGGGCCGGTATCAGGAACACCCCACGTCAACTTCTCGGCCGCACACGACCGGGCTTGACAGCTCAGCCTGCACACCTCGTTGCGCTCCTGGCTACCCCCGACGGCAGGACGGCCACAGGTCGCATCTACCACAAGGAGAGCCTCCCCTTGCAGTACGGGCACGTTGACAAGTACCCACGCCGGGGCGGACCCGACGACGTCAGCACGGTCAACGCCACCCACAACCGTGTCCCCGGTGCATACCGGTTCGTGCCTTCATGGACTCGCGTACCAACGCGGAAAGCCTACCGGACCGCCACACGGCCCGGCGCCGAAAAGTACGAATCCTCCCCGGCGTAAACGCCGCGGCATCCTCGGAAGGACTCCGGTGAATCAGCCTGCTTTTAACGAGACCGGACTGGGAGCGGTCAGCCTCGCCCAGTCCTCCCCCACCGTCGGCACGTTCCGCGAGCGCGACGGCGCCCTGGAGTGGAGCGGCCGCCAGGAGACCGTACGCATCGAGCCGTGGGGCCCCGACGCGGTCCGGGTCCGGGCCAGGCTCGGCGGGCCGGTCCTGGAGGGGCTGCCGGGCGCGCTGCTCGACGAGGCGCCCGCGACCGAGGCCTCCGTCAAGATCGAGGACGGGCACGGGCAGTTGACCGTCGGCGCGCTGACCGTCGAGGTCGACGCCGAGGGCCTGATCCGCTTCGTCCGCACCGACGACTCCGCGGAACTCCTCACCGAGGAGCGCGCCCACTTCTGGTGGCCGGGCCCGCGCCTCTACACCCCGGTCGGCAACGGCCACCACCGGCTGGAGCAGCGCTTCGCCGCGTACGAGGGCGAGAAGCTGTACGGCCTGGGCCAGCACCAGCACGGGCTGCTCGACCAGAAGGGCGCCGTCCTCGACCTGGTCCAGCGCAACGCCGAGGTGACCATCCCGGTCCTCACCTCCAGCCGCGGCTACACCCTGCTGTGGAACAGCCCGGCCATCGGCCGCGTCGAGCTCGCGGGCAACGGCACGCGCTGGGTGGCGGACTCGGCCCGGCAGATCGACTACTGGATCACCGCGGGGCAGCCGGCCGACGCGCAGCGCCGCTACAGCGCGGTGACCGGACGTACGCCGATGCTGCCCGAGTGGGCCGCCGGCTTCTGGCAGTGCAAGCTGCGCTACCGCACTCAGGACGAACTCCTGGGCGTGGCAAGGGAGTACAAGCGCCGGGGCCTGCCCATCGACGCGATCGTCTGCGACTTCTTCCACTGGACGCACCTGGGCGAGTGGAAGTTCGACCCGGCGGAGTGGCCCGACCCGGCGGCGATGCAGCGGGAGCTGAAGGAGCTCGGCATCAAGCTCGTCGTGTCCGTCTGGCCGTCCGTCTCCCCGCTTTCCGAGAACCATCAACTCATGGAGCAGCGCGGCTACTTCATCGGCACGCAGTACGGCCCGATGGCGCACGCCGACTGGCCGGACAAGGAGGTCGCCTCCACGGTCCAGGTCGCCTTCTACGACGCGACGAACCCCGAGGCGCGCGACTTCATGTGGTCGCGGATCAAGGAGAACTACCTGGATCCGTACGGGATCACGGCGTTCTGGCTCGACGCCTGCGAGCCGGAGCTGAAGCCGGGCTTCCAGGAGAACCTGCGCTACTGGGCGGGCCCGGGCCTCGAAGTCGGCAACATGTACCCGAGCGAGAACGCCCGCACCTTCTACGAGGGCATGATCGCGGCCGGCGAGACCGAGATCGTCACCCTCAACCGCTCGGCGTGGGCGGGCAGTCAGCGCTACGGCGCCGCCCTGTGGTCCGGTGACATCGGCACGGACTTCGCGACCCTGCGCCGCCAGATCGCGGCGGGCCTCAACACGTCACTGTCCGGCATCCCCTGGTGGAACACCGACATCGGCGGCTTCCACGGCGGCGACCCGGACGACCCGGCGTACCGCGAGGTCATGATCCGCTGGTTCCAGTTCGGCGCGCTCTCCCCGCTGATGCGGCTGCACGGCTTCCGGGACCCGGGCATGCCGCTCGGCCCGGACATGACCGGCGGCCCGAACGAGGTCTGGTCGTACGGCGAGGAGGCCGGCACGATCATGGAGAAGTACCTCCGGCTGCGTGAGCGACTGAAGCCGTACGTGCTCGACGTGATGCGGGCCGCGCACGAGGAGGGTCTGCCGGTGATGCGGCCGCTGTTCCTGGAGTTCCCGGAGGACCAGGCGACCTGGTCGGTGGCCGACTCGTACCTCTTCGGCCCGGATCTGCTGGTCGCGCCCGTCCTGACGGCGGGGGCGAGCGTGCGGACGGCCTATCTCCCGGCCGGGGCGCGGTGGACGGACACCTGGACGGGGACCTCGTACGAGGGCGGTACGAGCGTCACGGTGGACGCCCCGCTGGACCGGATACCGCTCTTCCTGCGGGACGCGGCGGCTATCCCGATCGCCGAGTAACAGCCTGCTCTCTCAGGGGAGTTGAGGGTCGATCTCAAGGAAGTTTCTCAAGAGAGCCGAGGCGCGACCTCGGCCGCCAGCAGGTCCAGGTGGTCGAGATCGGAGAGGTCGCGCAGGCGTACGTACACGCGGGAGGCCCCGAGGCCGGCGTACCGGCCGAGGACGTCGACGATCTTCCCCGGGGGGCCGTGCAGCGGTTCCTCCGGGGGCAGGCGGGACGGCTCGTGCAGCAGCGCGAGACGGGCGTCGATCTCGGATTCGGTGCGGCCGGAGGCGATACCGAGGCACACCGAGAGGATCAGGGGAGGTCCGCCGGCCGCCTCCCTGGCGGCCCGCGCGCCCGCGAACAGGTCGGCGCTCTGCTCGGGCGAGGTGAAGGGCAGGTTGAACTCGTCGGCGTACCGGGCGGCCAGCCTCGGTGTGCGGCGGGGGCCGCGGCCGCCCACGATGACCGGCACTCCCGGCCGCTGGACGGGCTTCGGCAGGGCGGGCGAGTCGGTCAGGCGGTAGTGGCGGCCCTCGTACGAGAAGCGTTCGCCGGGCGGGGTGGCCCAGTGGCCCGTGACGATCTGGAGCTGTTCCTCCATCCGCTCGAAGCGTTCGGCGGGTGGCGGGAACGGGATGCCGTACGCGCTGTGGTCGAGGGCGAACCAACCGGCGCCCAGGCCGAGTTCGACCCTGCCTCCGCTCATCGCGTCGACCTGCGCGACGGTGACCGCGAGCGGGCCGGGGTGCCGGAAGGTGGCCGAGGTCATGAGGGTGCCGAGCCTGATCCGCGAGGTCTCGCGGGCCAGACCGGCGAGGGTGGTCCAGGCGTCGGTGGGTCCCGGCAGGGCGTCGGTGTAGTGCATCGGGTGGTAGTGGTCGGCGACGAAGAAGCCCTCGAAGCCACACTCCTCCGCGTGCTGGGCGGCCCGCATGAGTTCGTCGTAGGTGGCCCCGTGGTACGGCTCCGTGAACAGGCGCAGTTCCATCTCCCCGCTCACACTCCCGTCATATGGCTGGCCAGCAGCAGATCGTGCAACTCGGCGCGACAGCGGGCGAGTTCGGTGGCGTGCGCGTCGTGGCCCAGGGAGCGGGGCCGGGGTACCGGGACGTCGAGGACCGTACGGACCTGGCCGGGGCGCGGGCTGAGCACCACGACCCGGTCGGCGAGCAGGACCGCCTCCTCGATGGAGTGGGTGACGAGGACGACCGTGGCGGCGTACTCCATGTGCACGCGCTGCAGCACCTCGCACAACTCCTCGCGGGTCAGGGCGTCCAGGGCCGAGAAGGGCTCGTCCATCAGCATCACGCGCGGGCGCTGGATCAGGGAGCGGCACAGCGCCACGCGTTGCTGCATGCCGCCGGACAGCTCGTGCGGCAGGCGTCTGTGGAAGGGGGCATCCAGACCGACGGTGGACAGCAACTGCCGGGCTGCTTCACGGTGTTCGGGGCGTGGTTGGCCGTGGACCTGGATGGGCAGCAGGACGTTGTCGAGCACCGAGCGCCAGGGGAGCAGGGCCGGGCGCTGGAAGAGGATGGCGACGTCCCGGCGCGGTTCCCGCACGGGCTCGTCCGCGATCCGTACCTCGCCCGCGGAGGCCGGGAGCAGTCCGGCGATCACCCGCAGGAGGGTGGACTTGCCGCAGCCGGAGCGGCCCAGGACGGCCACGAACTCACCGTCCCCGACGTCCAGTTCGATGCCGCGCAGGGCCTCCACGGTCCCTCTGCGGCCGTCGAAGCTCTTCGACACGCCGCGCACTCGGATCACGGGCTGCCCTCCATCACCGGTTCACCTTGAGCGGTAGCGGTAGCGGTAGCGGTACGGCCGAGGATAGGGCGGCGCAATCCGTGATCAACCACCTCGGTCGATGTTTGTTACATGACAACCAGGTCTGCGGTATCGACAACTTCCGCCTCAACAGCTCCACTTGAGAGCCATGAGACGGAATACGCGGTTACCCGCCGCGCTCCTGGCTGTCCTGCTGACGGCGGCACTCTCCACGGCCTGCGGCTCCGACGACGACAACGAGGGCAAAGCCGGATCCTCCGGCGGTTCCGCGCCCGACAAGGTCACCTACATCACCGGTTTCGGCACCTTCGGGCGCGAGGCGTACGCCTATGTCGCCCAGGACAAGGGCTACTTCAGCGACGCGGGCGTCTCGGTCACCATCCAGCCGGGGCAGGGCAGCGCCATCAGCCTGGCCGCGCTGGCCGGCGGGCGGGCACAGTTCGCGCCCGTCGACCTCAGCAGCACGATCATGCAGGTCGGCGGCGGCAAGGTGTCCGGCGTGACGGCGGTCGCGGCCGTCCACCAGACCACGGACGCCGCCGTGATGGCGCTGGCCGACAGCGGCATCAGCAAGCCCGCGGACCTGGAGGGCAAGAAGATCGCGGATCCGGCCGGGTCGGTCATCGGGGCCCTCTTCCCGGCATACGCGAAACTCGCCGGATTCGAGGCCGACAAGGTCGACTTCGTCAACCTCGAACCCCAGCAGCTCGGGGTCAACCTCGCGACCGGCAAGGTCGACGCGGTCGGCCAGTACCGGGTGGGCCGCCCGAACATCGAGAACGCCGTCAAGGGCAAGGAAGTCGTGGTCCTGCCGTTCGGCAAGTTCCTGACCGAGAGCTACGGCTCGGCCGTCACGACCACCACGAAGATCGCCGAGAAGGACCCGGACCTGGTCAGACGCTTCACATCGGCGCTGCTCAAGGGCATGCGCTACGCGATCGACCATCCGGAGGAGGCGGCCGCGGTGCTGGCGAAGAAGCACCCGACCGTCAACGAGAAGGCCGCCGCCGCGGAGATCGAGCTGCTCGGCGAGGCCGTACAGCCCAAGGAGGAAGGGGCGCCGATCGGCACGATGGACCGGGAGCGGGTGGCCGGGGCGATCAAGGCGCTGGCGGACGCCGGGGCGGTCAAGTCCGGTCTGACGCCTGAGCAGTTGGTCTCCTTCGACCTGGTGCCGAAGTCCTGAAGTGCTCAGGCGGGTGATGGAGTTCGGCTGGCCCGTGCTCGGGCTGGCCGCGGCCATCGGCACCTGGGCACTCGCCGTGGTCGTGTTCGACGTACCGGAGATCGTCCTGCCGTCACCGGCGGACGTGCTGGACGCCTTCCTCCGCGTGCCCGGCTATCTGCTGGGCGAGGCGGTCACCACGCTCGTCGTCATCGTGCTGGGCTTCGCGCTGGCCGTGGCGGCGGGGCTGCTGATCGGGGTGGCGATCGCGGCGTCGCGGATCGTGGAGCTGATGTTCTCGCCGCTCCTGGTGGCGTTCAACGCGGTGCCCAAGGTGGCGCTGGCACCGCTGCTGGTGGTGTGGATGGGGTTCGGTCAGCAGCCGAAGGTCGTCATGGCGCTGCTCGTCTGCTTCTTCCCCGTCGTGTTGTCGGTGGCGGGCGGACTCACCTCGACACCTGTCGAACTCGTCGAGCTGGCACGGTCGTTGCGCGCCTCGCGCACCCAGACGTTCCTCAGGTTCCGCTTCCCGAGCGCGCTGCCGCAGATCTTCGTCGGGCTGAAGGTCGCCATGCCGCTGTCGGCCGTCGGCGCGGTCATCGGTGAGTTCAGCGCCGGCGACGAGGGGCTCGGCTTCGTCGTCGTGCAGTCCGGGGCGAACTCCGACACCGCGCTGGCGTTCGCCGCGATCGCCCTGCTCGGCGTGATGAGCGTGGCGCTGTTCTACGCGCTCGTGCTCGCGGAGCGCACGCTGCTGCCGTGGGTGCGGGAGACGACGTCGCAGCGGTAGGCGTAGGGATGGGCGCAGCGCGGGCCGGCCCCGCGTGGGGACGGCGCCGACCCGGGCGTACGGTCACCTGCCGGTGACGGTGGCGATACCTATGACGGCGGGGCTCAACTGCTGGAGACGGTCAGGTTGTTGGTGGCGAAGTCCAGGCCGCCGGACGACGAGGTGATCTCGAAGCCGAACTGCACGTCTCCGATGGTCTCGTTGCCCATCCAGCCCTTGGTGTCCTTGATCCACTTGAGGATCGGCAGGACGTTGACGGTCCCGGAGTTCGAGTCCGAGGTGCGCAGGAACGAGAAGACCTCGTTGGCGCCGTTGTTGCCCTTGTAGACGGTCCAGGTGTGGCCGCCGAGGGTGACATTGCCCTGTGAGGTGCCGAGCGGACCGACGGCTCCGTTGTAGTTGACCCAGAGCATGATCTCGTAGTCGTAGTCGGTGTCCCAGATGTCGTACGAGGTGTTGTACGCGCCTGACGACGGGACGGTGACGTTGTAGCTGCTGCTGAGCGAACCGAGCGAGGTGATCGTCTTGTTGACCACCTTCTTGGAGTTCGGGTACGACTTGATGCCGCCGGTGTTGGGGTGGCTGGCCCAGACACCCCAGTTGGTACCGGAGTTGGCCCAGATGCACTGGCTGCCGGCGCCGGAGCCCCAGATGTTGTTGTAGAGCGTGTAGCCGTTGAGGCTGGTGTTGCCCCACTGGTCGCAGGAATTCCAGACGGCCGCCGAGGCGGGGGCCGAGGCGAGGCCGATGGTGGCGCCGAGCGCGAGCGCCGGGGCCAGCAGTGCTTTGGTGATCCGGGTCAGCGTGCGTGTTGCCATGGTGTCCCTTCCATGGGTGGGGGGGGTGTGTGGGGGTTCGATCTGTTGTGGATCTACTGCGGTTCTACTGCGGCTCCAGGCTGAGGACGCAGTCTTCTCCGGCTCGCAGGTGGAGCGGTCGCGCTCCGGAGGAAGTCCTGAGGTCGACGCGATGCGTCCGGGTCGGCCGAACCACCGCGCGGGCTCCCCGCGGACTCCAGCCGAGGTCGACCTCGGCGCCGAACCTCGTCCGTACGCCCCGGAGTTCGCCCTCCGGGAACGCGGCGGGCAGGGCGGGCAGCAGGACCAGCCTGTCCGGGGTCGACTGGATCAGCGTCTCGATGATCACGGCGGGGAGGGTGTGGGCGGCGTCCGCGTTGTAGACGTCGCGGCCGGGGTAGTGCGCTGATGAGGGAGGTGTGGAAGAAGTCGCCCTCCAGCACCTGGCCGAGCGCGTGCGCGACCCGCTCGCCGTCCCGCAGGCGGGCCGCGACGAGCGCGTGGTGCAGATGGCCGTGCGCGGAGTCGTTCTCGGCGCCCCTCAGTTCGAGGGCCCGATGCGCGGCGGCCGCGAGATCAGGGGTGTCGTACGGGTTGATCTCGTCGAGCGGCCACACGCCGTACAGATGGCTGAGGTGCCGGTGGTCGTACGTGTCGTCGAGGCCTGGCCACGCCCACTCGGCGAGCGCTCCGTCGTCGTTGACGCGGTGCGGGGGCAGCCGCGCGGCGAGTGCGCGCCGGCGGTCGGCATCCGGTCCCAGGTGGCACACGGCCGCCGTGAGCAGGACGTGCCGGGCCGCCGAGAGGTCCATGGCGGCGTTGATCGCGCCCCAGCTCGCGTTCGCCGGGCGGTTCTCGGGTGAGTAGGAGGGGACGACGACGAGTCGGCCGTGTTCGTCGGTGCGGGTGAGGAAGTCCTCGTAGAACAGGGCGAGTTCGGCGAGTGCCGCCTTCAGCCGGGGGCCGTGCTCGCCGCGTGCCTCGTCGTGGTCGACGAGCGGTTTGAGCAGCCAGTCGGCGCCTGCCGTCCACAGGTGCAGCGGGTATTCGCGGCTGAAGTGGTACGTGTGCCCGGACTCACCGTCCGTGTGCGGTGGGGCGACGATGCCTCGCGTGCCGAAGACGGCCCGGGCGTTGTCCCGCCAGTGCGGCAACTGGCCGTGGATCAGGGCCGCGTGGGCCTCGACCACCTCGGGCAGCGCGCCGGCGACGGCCGACGCGGTCTGCAGATTGAGGTTGGCGTCCGTGGTGAACGCCCCGGACCATGCCGTGTCCCAGTCGCCGGTCCACAGCCCCGTGAGTCTCGGCGGCAGCATCCCGGCGGCGGACAGCAGGTGGTAGCGGCCGGCCGCGAAGAGCCGTTCGAGCAGTGCGGGGCTCTTGAGCCGCTTGAGCAACTCGGAGCCGGGGAGGCGGTGGTCCAGCGCGATGTCCGCGGTGAGTCCGGGCGAGGTCACGTGCTGGACGATCACGTCGTCCGCGCGGGAGACGAAGACGCGGCTGCTCCAGCCCGTGCAGGCCGCCTCGGCGACGCCCGTGGTGAAGTCGATCGAGCGGCGGTAGCCGCGCCCACGGTCGGCGGGCCGGCGCAGCCGCACCTGGAAAGCGGGATGGAAGGGCTGCACCCACTGCAGCGGACGCCCGTCGGTGAACTCCTCGGCCGCGGTCAGGTCCCCGGCGAGCAACCGGTCCTGGAGCCGCGGCAGTTGGGCCGCCAGCTCCGGCGGTCTGGCGTGCTCGCCGCCGTTGGGGCGGACCAGGGTGTGGTGCGTGACGATGACACGGCCATCGTTCGGATCACCGAACACCATCGCGCCGTGACGGCCGTTGCCGCTGAGGAAGGCGTCCTCCCAGCGGGCGGCCGGGCGCGGCTCCCAGGTGCCGTGCGGCGAGGACGAGGGCGATGGTGAGAGTGCTTGCGAGTGGGATACATCGGCGCTCACGGCGAGAGCACCGCCGCGCCGAGACGCCCCAACTCCAGCGCTCCCGTGACCTGTTGACCGTTGAGCAGATCCCGATACGTCCCCGGCACCCGCACGGTGACCGCCTCGCGCCCGTGGTTGAGCACGAAGAGCAGGTCTCCCCGGCGGACGGCCTCGACCTGCGGGGGCAGCCCGTCGAGCACCGGCCGCACGCCCGCGCCCGACGCCACGCCCGTCAACAGCTCGCGCAGCGCGGCGGGTTCGGGCAGCGTGGAGACATACCAGGCACGCTCCTTGCGCAACACCGCCGGCATGCCGTCGAGTTCGCCGCCCTTGTAGCGGGCCTCCACGACCGCGTCCGCCTCGGCCTCGATCTCCTCGGACCACAACGTGCCCCGGAAGCCGTCGCATTCGGCGCTCTCATCCGCGTCGAGCGGCCACCACTCGTGCAGGGTGCGGATGCCGAAGAGCTCCCGCAGCCGCTCGTCCATGCCGCCGGGCCGTACCCGGTCGTCCTCGTCGGCGACACCGGTGAGGAAGCCGCTGACGAGGGTGCCGCCTCCTTGTACGTACGCGACGAGGTTGCCGATCGCCGCGTCGGTGAGCAGGTGGAGCTGCGGCACGACGACCAGCCGGTAGGCGGACAGATCGTGCTCCGGGTGCGCGAAGTCCGTGGTGACGTGGGCCTCCCACAGGGCGCGATGCCAGGCGCGCACGACCTGCGGATGGTCGACCTCGGAGGAGAGACGGCCCTCCTGCGCACCGGCCCACCAGGCGTTCCACTCATGGAGGATCGCGACGTCCGACGACGAGTGACTGCCCGTCACCTCCTCGCTGATACGGGCGAGTTCGGCGCCGAGCTGCTTGACCTCCTGGTAGGTACGGCCCCGCTCCCCCGCGTGACTGACCATGCCGGAGTGGAACTTCTCCGCGCCCTGCCGCGACTGCCGCCACTGGAAGTAGCAGACGGCGTCGGCGCCCCGGGCGACGGCCTGGAGGGACCACAGGCGGTTGAGGCCGCGCGGCTTGGGGTGGTTGACGCCCCGCCAGTTCACGGGTCCCGCGGCCTGCTCCATCAGCATCCACGGCCCGCGGGCCTGGGAGCGCGTCATGTCCTGGATGAGGGCGCCGTTCTGGGCGCCGAAGGGGTCGCGCGGGTCGGGATAGATGTCGACGGAGACCACGTCCTCCTCCCCCGCCCACCTCCAGGCATCCTGGCCGACCCACATCGGCATGAAGTTGGTGGTCACCGGGATGTGCGGGGAGTGCCGGCGGACGATGTCCCGCTCGGCGACGTAACACTCCAGGAGCATGTCGGAGGTGTAGCGCTTGAAGTCAAGGACCTGGCCGGGGTTCTTCATGTAGTGGGCGTGCCGCGGCGGCAGGACCTCCTCCCAGTCGCCGTAGCCCTGGCTCCAGAAAGCCGTCCCCCAGGCGGAGTTGAGGGCGTCGAGCGTGCCGTACTTGTCCCGGAGCCAGCGGCGGAAGGTGGCCGCGGCCTCGTCGCCCCAGTCGTAGGTGCAGTACTCGTTGTTGATGTGCCACATCGTCAGCGCGGGATGGCTGCCGTAGCGGGCGGCCAGCTCCTCGGTGATCGCTGCGGCGTAGCGGCGGTAGGTGGCGCTGGAGTGCGAGAAGTGCTGGCGGCCGCCCCACCACTCGGTGCGGCCGTCCTCGTCGCGGGGCAGGGTGTCCGGGTGGAGGCGGCCCATCCAGGGCGGGGGCGAGGTGGTGGGCGTGGCGAGGACGACCCCGATGCCGTTCTCGTGCATCAGGTCCATCAGCCGGTCCAGCCAGCCGAACTCCCGCTCCCCCGGCCGCGGTTCGAGCTTGGCCCACGAGAAGACACCCAGCGTGACGGAGTTGACGCCGGCCGCCTTCATGAGGCGTACGTCCTCGTGCCAGGTCTCCTCGGGCCACTGCTCGGGGTTGTAGTCGCCGCCGAAGAGGATACGGCCGCGGGTGGCGTCGGCGAGGCCGGGAGGGCCTGGGGTCGACGGCGGGGTCGGGTTCGCGTTGCTCATCGGACGGGCTCCCCGTACTGGATGCCGCGCCCGTTGGTCGCCAGGTACACCCTGCCGTACACGCGCGGGTCGCCGACGACGACCTCGCCGGTCCAGCCCCACTGGTGGGCGTCGTCGTTGATCCGCGTCCAGGTCTTCGCCTCGTCGTCGGAGCGGTGGACGGCGGTGATGGTGTCCGTCGAGCCGACCTGGTAGATCGCGGGATAGTCGGCGCCGTCGGCGGCCTTGCCGAAACCGAGCGTGTACGAGGCCCAGCAGCTGGCCACCTTCGAGAAGCTCGCCCCGCCGTCGGTGGATCGGTAGAGCCCGTTCCATTTGACGGAGAGCCACAGGTCACCGCTCCTTCCGGGCGCGGTGACGAGCTTGAACTGGGCGTCTCCGGAGGGCAGTCCGCCGGCACGCGCCGTGAACGAAAGGCCACTGTCAGTGCTGGCGAGTAGCGTTCCTGTGTCGGTGTCGTATGCGTAGAAGAGCGTCGGGTCGGCCGGGTCGGCGACCGGCGTGGCGCCCTTCGGGAAGGAGGGGATCTCGGACCAGGTCGTGCCGTTGTCGGTGGACCGGTGGGCTGCGTACTTCGTGCCGTCCCAGTGCACGAAGGACCACAGCAGCGCGCTGCCGTCGGCGTTGGTGGCGATCGGCCCCGGTGCGTTCTCGGCGATGTCGGGCTGGGCCTCGAAGGGCGCCCAGGTCCTGCCTCCGTCGTTCGAGTAGGCGCCGTTGCCGTTGTCGCCCCAGCCCGCCCGGACCACGTACGACGGCCTGGCCGCGGCCTGCGCGAGTCCCGTCGCCGACCCGGACACGGGGTTCGCCGCCATGCCGCGCGCCGGCGACGCCGTGAGCCGCTCGTGGTACATGACGCCGATGTCCCCGAGCCCGCTCAGCAGGTGCGCCTCCCCGACCGGGGGCGAGATCAGCCGGCGCACGGCCGTCTCCTCCAGACCCCGGATCTGCGGCGCCCAGCGCTTGAGATCACGGGTCCCGTAGAGGGTCGCCCCCGTCCCGTACACGATGTGCTTCGAGTCGTACGGGTCCACGGCGAGCGCCTGGATCCACCAGCCGAACTTCGGCTTGTCGTCGCCCCACTTGAGGTAAGGAGTCTCGGACACGTCGAAGACAGCAGCGTCCTTGAGGGACGTCCAGGTACGGCCGCCGTTCGTAGTTCGGTAGACGGTGTCGACGTCGGCCCAGCGGTTGTTGGTGGAGACGACGAGGGTGCCCGGGCAGCGGGCGTCCACGGCGACGCCGCCGTAGCCGAAGGTGTCGGCGGACCCTCCCCCACTACTGAACGTGTGGGCGGTGCCCCCATCGGTGGTGCCGCCGGGCTTCACCGGGGTCACGTCGGCCCACTCGCCGGTCGCGGTGCGCAGCTTGTGCACGCTGCCGTCGGACTGGCCGTTGGGGCCTGGCGCGTCGGCGTAGGTCACGTACAGCTCGCGGGTGTGCGTGTCGTACGCGGCACGGATCGGCACCTTGGCAGCGGTACCGGACGGCTGCCCGGGAACGGCCTCCCATGCCGTCCCGTCGGCCGTGCGGTACAGGTTCGCCGTGCCCGAGGTGCTGTCGCCGTCGCCCCACCCGGCGTAGACGGCCCGACCGGCGGCGACGAGGAACATGACGCCCTGCCCGGAGGCGCTCGCCTTCGCCGGAAAGCCGCTCGCCGCCGCCCAACTGGCCCCACGGTCGGTGGACTTCAGCAACCCGTCGTGCCGCGTCCCCAGCCACAGTGTGTCGCTGTCCCGCGGATCGACCAGCAGCCGCTCCCCCGCACCCCGCCCGTCCTCGTTGGCCCCGAGCTTCACATAGAGATCGGCCCGGCTCCAGGTCGCACCCCGGTCCTCGGACCGCAGCACCGCACCGTTCCCGGCCCACGACTGCGCGTACGTACCGAGGGCGAGGTAGACCCGCCCGGGATGCGCGGGGTCGACGGCGATCGCCTCGACGCCGAGCAGGTTCCAGTCGTCCCACCCGAGGTGATCGGTGAGCGGGGTCCAGCGGCCGGCGCGGTCGTCCCAGCGGTAGGCGCCGCCGATGTCGGTACGGGCGTAGGCGAGACCGCGTACGGAGGGGTGGAACAGCACCCCGGTGACGAACCCGGTCCCGCCGATGACGACGTTGCGCCAGCGGTAGGCGGACCGGTCCGCCACCGGGGCGGCCGCCGCCGCTGGGTTGACGGTCGCCCCGGAGACAGCGGTGGCGGCCACGGTGGCAGCGGTCCCGGCAAGGACGGCGCGTCTGCTCAGGCGGGGCGTGCGCATGACATACCTCGTTCCAAGAAGGGGGGAACTTCGAAATGAGGAGTGGGCGGGCTCGGTCAAGGGGCGCGGGGAACTGCGCGACCAGCCACAACGGCCCCGCAGCCGACAAACAACCGAACAAGTTCCAAGCCAAGCCAGAAGGGGGACGCAAGTCACCCCTTGACCGCGCCGGTCAGCATGCCCTTCTTGAAGTGCTTCTGGACGAAGGGCGAGAGGAACGCGACGGGCAGCAGGGCCAGCACCATGACCGCCATCTGGACGGCGAGCGCGGAGAGCTGGCCCGTCTTGATGGCCTGGCTCATACCGACCGGAGGCTCTTGCTTCTGGACGAGCTGGATCATGACGTTCTGCAGCGGCATCATGTCCTGGTCGCTCAGGTAGATCGACGCGTTGAACCAGGCGCTCCAGTAGCCGACGGCGTAGAACAGCGTGATCACCGCGATGACGGCACGGGAGAGCGGGAGCACGATCTGCCAGAGAATCCGCCAGTCCCCCGCCCCGTCGATCCGCGCGCTGTCGGTGAGCTCCGGCGAGATGCTCATGAAGAACGCCCGCAGGACCAGGATGTTGAAGACACTGATCGCGCTCGGCAGGATCAGCGCCAGGTACGTGTCCGTCAGCCCCAGGGACTGCACGAGCAGATACGTGGGGATGAGGCCGGCGCCGAAGAACATCGTCGCGAGCAGGATCATCAGGAACCAGCGGTGCCCGACGGAACCGATGCGGGAGAGCCCGTACGCGGAGAGGATGGACACCGTCATCGAGAACACCGTGCCGACGAGCGTGACGCCCAGGCTGACGAGGGTGGCGCGGGTGACCTGGCCGCCGCTCAGCAGCTCCTGGTAGGCGATGAAGGTGATGCTCTTGGGGATCACCACCAGGCCGCCGGCCTCACTGATGTCCTGCTTCGAGGACAGACTGGTGACGACAACGATCCACAGCGGGAACAGGACGGCGAGGCATGCGATGGACAGGACGATGCCCTTGCTCGCGAGCCCTGCCTTGTTGGGCTCCTCCTCCCAGACGGGCCTCGGCGGTGCGGCCCAGCGTCCGGAAGCCTTCGGTCCGGAAGCCTTCAGGCCGGGGGCCTTCGGCCGTTCCTCGGTGACAGCGCTCACTTCTTGTACACCCCCTGCTCGCCCATGAGATGGGCGACCTTGTTCGCGGCGAGGACGAGGCCGAGACTGACCACGCCCTTGATCAGGCCCGCCGCCGCCGCGTAACTGAAGTCCTGGTTGCGGACGCCGTTCCACCACACGAAGGTGTCCAGGACTTCCGCCGCGCCCGGCCCCACCGCGTCTCGCTGCAGCAGGATCTGTTCGAAGCCGACCGTGAGCGCGTCACCGACACGCAGCACCAGGAGCAGGGCGATCACCGGCCGCAGCGCGGGCAGCGTGACGTGCCACATCCGGCGCCACCGGCCGGCCCCGTCCATTGCCGAAGCCTCGTACAGGTCGGGACTGACGGAGGCCAGCGCCGCGAGGAAGACGATGATTCCCCAGCCGGCGTCCTTCCAGACGCCCTCCGCCGTCACCAGTAACTTGAAGATCCCCGGGTCGGTCATGAGGTCGAAACCCTCGTAGCCGTGCTGGCGCAGGGTCTGCGCGATGATGCCGGCGCCGCCGAAGATCTGTTGGAAGACGGTGATGACCAGCACCCAGGAGAAGAAGTGCGGCAGGTAGAGGATCGCCTGCGACACCGCCCGCACCCGTGGCCTGATCACGCTGTTGATGAGCAGCGCCAGCACGATCGGGATCGGGAAGAAGAGCAGCAGTTGGAGGGAGAACAGGACGAAGGTGTTCTGGACGGCCTCCCAGAACGCCGAGTCCTCGAAGATCCGTGAGAACTGTTCGAAGCCGACCCAGGGGCTGTGGAAGATGGCGACGAAGCCGTTGTCGCTGATGTACGGGTCGTACTCCTGGAAGGCGACGACGTTGCCCAGGATCGGTATGTAGTTGAAGACCAGCACCAGCAGGACGGCCGGCAGGGTCATCAGGATCAGCGTGCGGTCCCGCTTGAGGCGGGTCCTGAGGGTGCCGCCGTTCGCGGCCTTCTTCAGGGCCTTCTTCTCGGCTCTGGAGACCCCGGAGGGCTTCGCGGGCTTGGCGGCCCTGGTGGATCCGCCCCCTCCGGCGGAGGGTTCGACGGTGTCGTCCGCCGTCGACGGCGCGGTGCGCGCGGCGGCGCCCGGAGTGGTGCTGTGTGCCACCTCGTCACCCCTGCGCGGATCCGCTGTCGTCCAGCAGCTTCTTGTACCAGTCCCGCAGCTTGTCGCCGCCCTGGCTCTTCCACTCCGACACCGCCTGCTGCATGTCGCTGACCTTCTTGCGGCCGCGGACGACGCTGTCCTCCAGGTCCTCGAAGTCGTTGGAGAGGCTGGTGTAGCGGGCCGGTTCGGTGACCTGGAGCCCGTAGAAGGAGGACTTCTTGGTGAAGGCGCCCATCCGCTGCTGCCACTCCACCTGCTCCTTCGCGATCTCCGCAAAGTCGGGGTGCGCGATGGTCGGGGCGGGGCTCGCCAGCATGACGAAGGCGTTCAGGACCTCCTGGTTGCCCTTGTCGTTCTTGGTGGGAACGCCGTCCTTGACGGTGTAGTGCGTGCCCTCCACCCCGTAGTTGGTGAGCATGTACTCCTTGGTGCCGTACGGGGCCGCGGTGACGTTCGCGGCGGCCAGCACGTCGTGGATCACGGCCTTGGACGCCTTCTTGTTGATGAAGGCGAAGATGCCCGCGGGCGATGCGGCCCACAGCTGGGGGTCGCCCCCGTCATGGCCGAAGATGTCCATGCCGGCGATGCGGAAGTCCTTGTTCTGGGTGGCCTGTTCGGCCATCTTGCCCCACCAGTCCGTGATGTTCTGGTTGTACATCATGACCTGGCCGTCGGTGAAACGCTGCCCCGCGTTGCCCTGGTTCGCCGCCCTGGCGTCGGGGTGGACGACGCCCGCCGCGTACAGCTTGCGCGTCCACTCGAGCGATTCGAGGTACTCGTCGGTCTCGACCCGGTAGATCAGCTTGCCGTCGACGAGGTTCCAGCCGAGCGACTTCTCGCTTCCGGACAGCACGCCGAAGAAGTTGAAGGCGCTCCACTTCATGTCGTCGCAGGCCCACACCTTCGCCCTGGCGTTGGTGATCTCCTTGGCGAGGGCCAGGAACTCGTCGGCGGAGGTGGGGAGTTCGTACCCCTCCTTGTCGAAGACGTCCTTGCGGTAGAAGGGCACGATGCCCACGACGGTGGGGGAGGGCTGGGGCAGGCCGCGCAGCTTGCCGCCGAAGATGGAGTACTGCCAGGCGTCGGTCGGGATGGCCGCGAGGTTCGGGTACTCCTTGACCTTGTCGCCCGACAGGTACGGGCCGAGGTCCGCCATCTTGCTGATGATGGCGCTGGGTATCTTGCCGCCCATGTTCCAGCTGGGGATCACCACGACGTCCGGCATGTCGCTGGAGGCGAGAACCGCGCCCAGCTTCTCGTCGTACGTGTTGCCGTCCTGGTTCTGCCAGACGACGTTGGCGCCGATCGTCGTGTTCATCGTCGAGTAGTAGGGATTGCCGCCCTTCGGCGGCGTGCCCCAGAACGGCGACATGATCTTGATGGTGCTGCCCTTGCCGAGCTTCTTCGGCACCGAGGTCTTCAGGTCACCCAGGACCAGCTTGCTGGTGAAACCGAGGGCGGAGCCGTTCTTCGACGCGATGTCCGGCGTCACCACGTTCTGCGCCACGAAGGCGGGAAGGATCTTCTGCGCGTCCTTGCCCGAGGTCGTGCCGTCCTTGGAGCCGCCGCCGGACCCGCCGCAGGCGGCCAGCAGCGGCATCCCGCCGGCCACCGCGGCGGCAGCGACCGCCGTGGAGCCGAGGAAACTTCTCCGACTGGGAGCGGAAGTGGCGGAGTTCGGCGTCATTGCGTCAACCCTTCATGGCGCACAGCAGGACACCCGGCGGTAGGGCCGTCGGCTGCGGTGTCTGAGTGGAACTGGCTGAGCTGAAGCGGACCTCGGAGGTATGCGCACCCTCCGGGGGCGACATCTTCGGCTATCGACGAGAGTCGAAGCGCTTCGATGTTGCTGCGAGGTTAAGTGAACACCTGGGGGTGCACAAGAGCCGATTCCAACATTCCTCGGAGGTATAAAGGTCTGAACCGGTCGCTTCCGGCCCTTGGGATGGCGGTGAGGATTCGGAGTTGTTGCGTCGGGGTGTCTTGACACCCACCCCGGAGTCGAATGAGCATCGAAGCGCTTCGAAAGTCCTTCACCGTTCTCCCGCACCTTCCACAGAGGGATCCTCGCGTGACCGCTCAAACGCCGCCTTTCCGCGACTCGCAGCTGCCGTTCGCGAAGCGCATCGACGATCTTCTGTCGCGGCTCACCCTGGAGGAACGGGTCGCGATGCTGCACCAGTTCGGGCCCGCGGTGGAGCGGCTCGGCATCGCCGCGTTCCGCACCGGCCAGGAGGCGCTGCACGGGGTGGCCTGGATGGGCCCGGCGACGGTGTTCCCACAGGCGGTCGGCCTCGGCGCGACCTGGAACGACGAGCTCGTACGCCGGGTCGGCGAGGCGGTCTCCACGGAGACCCGCGCGATGCGCTCGCGCGACGACCGCGTCGGCCTCAACGTCTGGGCGCCCACGGTCAACCTGCTGCGCCACCCCCTGTGGGGCCGCAACGAGGAGGGCTACTCGGAGGACCCGAAGCTGACCTCGGCCATCGCCACCGCGTACACCCGGGGCCTGCGCGGCGACCACCCCGCGTACTGGCGGACGGCCCCGGTCCTCAAGCACTGGCTCGCGCACAACAACGAGACGGACCGGGCGACCGCGTCGAGCTCCGTCCGCCCGCGCGTGCTGCACGAGTACGATCTGCGCGCCTTCCGCGAGACGGTCGAGGCGGGCTCGGTGGCCGGCGTGATGCCCGCGTACAACCTGGTCAACGGCCGCCCCAACCATGTGTCGCCGTATCTGCCCGAGCAGCTTCGCACCTGGACGGACCAGGACCTCCTGGTCTGCTCGGACGCGGGCGCGCCCTCGAACCTGGTCGACTCCGAGCACTACTTCGACACGCACGAGGAGGCCACGGCCGCCTCCCTGATCGCCGGCGTCGACAGTTTCACGGACCACGGCACGGACAGCTCGCAGATCGTCGAACGCCTCCAGAGAGCCCTGGACCAGGGCCTGTTGACCGAGTCCGACATCGACGCGGCGGTCCGCCGCCAGCTCGCGGTCCGCTTCCGCCTCGGCGAGTTCGACCCGCGCCTGGACCCGTACGCCGGCGCCTTGGACTTCGACACGCCCGCGCACCGGTCCCTCGCGCGGGAAGCCGCGGAACAGGCGATCGTCCTCCTCAAGAACGACGGCCTGCTCCCCCTCACCGGGCAGGACACCCGCATCGCGGTGGTGGGCCTCCTCGCCGACGAGTGCAAGCTCGACTGGTACAGCGGCACCCTCATCCACCGCTCCACCCCGCTCGAAGGCCTCTACGAGCGCTTCGGCGCCGACCGCGTGGACTTCGCCGAGGGCGTGGACCGCGTACGCATCAAGACCTCCGCCGGTACGTATCTGAGCGTGCCGCGGGCGGACGACGCGACCGACGAGGTCCGCGGCGCCGAGGGTGCGCTGGACCCGGCCCTCCTCGCGGGCCGGACGGATCTGCCCCCGCTCACCACCGACTCCACGGGCACCGAGCTCGCGCTGATCGACTGGGGCGGGGGCGTCCTCACCCTGCGCGCCCCCGACGGCCGCTATCTCTCGGTCGCCGACGACGGGTTCGTACGCGCCTCCGCCGACCAGCCCGGCGGCTGGGTCGTCCAGGAGACCTTCCGCCTGGAGCCTCACGGATCCCATGAATCTCATGAATCTCATGAGTCCCACGAATCCCATGGTTCCCACGAGAACGGTCACCTCCTCAAGCACGTCGGTACGGGTCGCTACGTCTCTGTCACCGCCGACGGCGTGAAGGTTGCCGCTCAGAACCCGGAAATCCTCGAACTGGAGATCACGGAGCGCGGCGAGGACACGGTGGCCCGCACGGCCGCCGCGGCCGACGTGGTCCTCGTGGTCGCGGGCAACGACCCGCACATCAACGGCCGCGAGACGGAGGACCGTACGACCCTCGCCCTCCCCGCCCACCAGCAGCGCCTCCTGGAGGCGGCCCGTGCCGCGAACCCCCGCACGGCCCTGGTGATCACGTCCTCCTACCCGTACGCGACCGACCCCGCGGACCTCCCCGCCGTCCTCTGGACGGCCCACGGCGGCCAGGCGGCCGGCACGGCCCTGGCCCGCGTCCTGGCGGGCGACGTCTCCCCGGCGGGCCGGCTCCCGCAGACCTGGTACGCCTCGGACGCGGACCTCCCCGACCTCCTCGACTACGACGTGGTCGGCAGCCGCCAGACGTACCTGTACTTCGAGGGCACCCCGCTCTTCCCCTTCGGCCACGGCCTGTCGTACGCGTCCTTCGAGTACGGGAACCTCGTGGCCCACGTGGTCGAGAACTCCGTGCACGTCACCATCACGGTCACCAACACGGGCAGCACGCCGGCCGACGAGGTGGCTCAGCTCTACTCCCGGGCCGTGACGCCCTCGGTCTCCCGCCCCCGCCGCGAACTGCTGGCCCACCGCCGGGTCCACGTACTGCCCGGCACCTCCACCGAGCTGTCCTTCGAACTCCCGCTGTCCGCCTTCGAGTTCTGGGACGTGGTCCACGGCATCCGGCGCCTGGAGCCGGGTCCGTACGAACTCCTCGTGGGCGCGTCCAGCGAGGACATCCGTCTGCGCGGGACGATCGAGCTGGACGGCACGCCCACCACCCCGCGCCCTGTCCTCGAACTCGACCTGAACGCGGCCGACTTCGACGAGCAGCGAGGAGCGGAGATCGTCGACCGTACGAAGCTGTCGGGCGACGCGGTCACACCCGCGCACGGGAACGATGGGAACGATGGGACCCACGGGAACACCGCCGAACTGGTGTACCGCGGCTGCGACTTCGGCCCTGCGACCGGGACCGTCACCGTCGAGGTGTCGGGCGAGGGTTCACTCGAACTGGCCCTGGACGGCGGCCCGGTGATCGCCCGCCTCGATGTCCCGGCCACACCGGGACCGTACGACTACACCACCGTCGTCGCCGAATTCGGCGCCACCGAGGTCCACGACCTGTACATCGGACTGCGCGGCCCGGTGCGGCTCGCGCACGTCGGCTTCTCCGGCTGAGGGTCCGGACGAGGTACGACAACGGCCGGAGTCCCCGCACAGCGGACTCCGGCCGTCGCATGACGCCTCGCGCCTGATCTCAGAGAGCGAGTCCCGTGAGCACGAGGACGCGCTCGTACGTGTAGTCGTCCATCGCGAACTTCACGCCTTCACGCCCGACCCCGGACTGCTTCACGCCGCCGTAGGGCATCTGGTCGGCGCGGTAGGACGGCACGTCACCGACCACGACGCCGCCCACTTCCAGCGCGCGGTGGGCGCGGAAGGCGGTCTGCAGGTCGTGGGTGAACACGCCTGCCTGCAGCCCGTACTTGGACTCGTTGACGGCGGCGAAGGCGGCCGCCTCCCCCTCCACCTTCTGCACGGTGAGCACGGGCCCGAAGACCTCCTCGCAGGAGAGGGTCACATCGGCCGGCACATCGGCCAGCACGGTCGGCGCGTACGAGGCACCGTCGCGCTTGCCGCCCGCGAGCAGTGTGGCGCCGGCGTTCACGGCCTCGTCGACCCATGTCTCGACGCGCCTGGCGGCGTCCTCGCTCACCAGCGGCCCGACGTCGGTTGCGTCGTCGGCCGGGTCGCCGGTGACCTGCGCCTCGACGGCGGCCACCACGCGGGGCAGCAGCCGGTCGTACACGGACGCGTCCGCGATCACCCGCTGCACGGAGATGCAGGACTGTCCGCCCTGGTAGTTGGAGAAGGTGGCGATCCGCGAGGCCGCCCGGTCGAGGTCCTCGTCGCTCGCCCAGTCGGCGAGGACGACGGCCGCGCCGTTGCCGCCCAGTTCGAGGGTGAGGTGCTTGCGCGGTACGGAGTCCATGATCGCGTAGCCGACCTTGTCGGACCCCGTGAACGAGATGACGGGCAGCCGCTCGTCCTGCACCAGGGCGGGCATCTTGTCGTTGGCGACGGGCAGCACGGACCAGGACCCGGCCGGCAGGTCGGTCTCGGCCAGCAGTTCGCCGATGAGCAGCCCGGAGAGGGGGGTCGCGGGAGCCGGCTTGAGGATGATCGGGGCACCGGCCGCGATCGCGGGGGCGATCTTGTGGGCGCAGAGGTTCAGCGGGAAGTTGAAGGGCGCGATGCCGAGGACGACGCCCTTCGGGAAGCGGCGGGTGAGGGCGAGGCGTCCCTGGCCGCCGGCGTCGGTGTCGAGCCGCTGGGCCTCGCCGCCGTTGAACCGACGGGCCTCCTCGGCCGCGAACCGGAACACGGACACGGCCCGGCCGACCTCGCCGCGGGCCCACTTGACCGGCTTGCCGTTCTCGGCGGAGATGAGCCGGGCGATCTCCTCGGTCCGCTCCGCCAGGCGGCGGCTCACGTGGTCGAGGGCGGCGGCGCGTACGTGGGCGGGGGTGGCTGCGAACTCGTCCCGTACTGCGTGTGCGGCGGCCACTGCCTCTTCGACCTGGGCGTCGGTCGGTACGGAGACCTTGCCGACGGGGTGGCCGTCCCACGGGGAGGTGACGTCGAAGGTGGACTCGCCTGTGGCCTGGCGGCCGGCGAGCCAGAAGGCGTGGGTGTCGGTCATGTGCGAGTCCGGGCCCTTCCGCGATCGGGGGTGTTCTTGGTCTTTCCCGACCACGGTAGGCCCGCGGTGCCCTGGCGGCGCCTGTCCGAGTCGTAGCACTCCCCCGCCGGGGTGCGCCGCTTTGGCCTAGTCGCCTGAGGGTGTGTGGTCGGGTGCGGGTCCGGCTGTGGCTGGTCGCGCAGTTCCCCGCGCCCCTAAAGACCTGGGCGCGCGGGGAACTGCGCGGTCTTTTAGCCCCTCCGGCGTTTGAGGAGCGGGGGTTCGGGGGCCGACCCCCGAAAAGGGACGGGAATGGGTAGGGGCGGCGGGGGCGAAAAAAGGCCCTCCCTACTCCGCCGATGCCGTCGTCTTCAAAGCGAGCCACAGCTCCATCCGCACATCCGGATCGTCCAGAGACCGTCCGAGGATCTCCTCGACCCGCCGCATGCGGTACCGCAACGTATGCCGATGCACTCCAAGATCCGCCGCGGCCGCATCCCACTGCCCGTGCCGCGACAACCACGCCCGCAACGAGGCGACGAGATCCCCCCGCCCGGTGGCGTCGTGCTCGTACAGGGGCCTCAGAAGCCCGTCCGCGAACGCCCGCACCGCGTCGTCCGCGAGCAACGGCACCACAGACCCCGCGGCCAGATCCTCGTGCTCGACGAGCACCCGCCCCCGCCGCCGGGCGACGGACAGGGCCTGCTCGGCCTGCTTGTAGGCGGCCCCCGCGGCGATGGGCCCGGCGGGAGCCGAGATGCCGACGACCAGCTCGTCCTCGTCGCCCGCCTGCTCGCTGCCGCCGCGAGCACCCCCCACGGCCTCGGCGTACTGGGCGCAGGCGGCGACGACCGCACCCCGGTCCGCGGCGAGCACCACGAGCCGCTCCCCGTCGGGCACCACGAGCACGGCCTCGCCGGACCGGGCGGCGGCGGACTCCACGACCTCACCGAGCCCGCGCACGAGATCGCCGCCGGCCTCGGCAAGAACGGCGGCGGCCTCGGCGCTGACCGCGGTCCCGCCACCATCCGCGTCCGCGTCCCCGGCCCGAGCACGGGCCCGCCCGGCGGAAGCCGACGCGGCCTCGGCCAGGATCATCCGGTAGGGCGCGTCCAGCAGCCCCCCGTACAGGTCCCCGGCGACCCCGCGCGCGTGATCCGGCTGCCCGGCGAGCAGCATCCGCAGCACGGCCGCGCCGATCCGCTGCTCGGCGGCGTACAGCGACCGGGACCGTTCCGTGGTCAGCGTCAGCAGGGCGATGGCCGAGTGCACGGCGTACCGCTCGGCCGTACCCAGCGCGGCCGCGGTCCCGACGGCGAGCGCGGCCCGGGCCCGCCGCCCCGTCCCGAGCGAGTGCAGCTCGACCCGGTCCTCGCCGCTCCCGTCCCCGCCGTCACTCTCACCGTCGCCCGCGCCGCCGACGACGGAACTCGCGGGCGCGGCCCGCTCCCTCAGCCGCTCCACGTCACCGGTGATGCGGGCGGCCCGCCGCCCGGCCCACTCGGGCGCGGTGGCGACGACGGCGCCGGACGCGTCGTACAGGGCGGCCCATCCGTCCACCTGCGAGGCGAGCGCGGTCAGCAGCCCCTCGGGCCCGTCGCTCAGCGCCTGCTTGGTCAGTTCCCGCTGCGCCGCGAAGCCTGCCGTCACCGCCCGGTACTGATCGGCGGCGATGGCGGCGGACACGGCCTTGCTGATGGCGAGGAACGGCGTCCGGCGGGGCACCTCCAGCAGGGGCAGCCCCTCGCCCTCCGCCGCGTCGACGAGCGCCTTGGGCGTCTCGTCATAGTGCACGCCGACGGCGAAGCCGAGCCCGGCCACCCCCGCCCCCACCAGCCGCTTCACATACCGCCGCATGGCGTCGGAGTCCTCCGCGTCCAGCTTGAGCGCGGTGATGAGGAGCAGTTCCCCGCCCTCCATGTACGGCACGGGGTCGGTGAGCTCACTGGCGTGCACCCAGCGGACGGGGGTGTCCAGACGTTCCCCGCCCGCGCGCACGGTGAGCTTGAGCGCCGAGTGATGGACGAGCGAGGCGAGCGTGGGGGGCATGAGGCCTTCAGGTCTTCGGGTCTTCACAGGTTCTTCGACGGTCGCGGACGATGTGATCTTTGCGATCCTTTGGCCGCAGCGTATGAACGACCTATGTCGATTCTGCCTCACCGTACGGTCGGCCCGTGACCATATGTCCGGACGTCCTGGTCGGCGCACCCGTCAAATGTCCCCCAGGAGCCCTCGGCTTCCCGCACCCGCCTCAGCTCCGCAGATCCACCAGCAGAGGAGGCGCGTGCTCCCCGCGCACGCTGGTGAGCGAGAGCACCGCGTGCCCCGGCGGCACCCCGTGCGCCAGCTCGGACGCGGACCACCGCTCACGCTCGACCTGCCGCACGGTCACGGCCCGGGCGGTGGGCGCGTTGCCGGTGATCACCCGCCGCAGCATGTGTACGGCCTTGCCGGCGGGCGTCTCGGCGATGATCTGCCGGTCGGTGACGTCCCGCGCCTCGGTCCACTCCTTGCCCCACACCTCGGCGAAGTCCTGCCCGTCCCACGGCGTGAGCCCGGACAGCGCCATCCGGCACCCGATCGCACCGAGCAGCGGCGACCGCAGCGGCCGGGGTACGTCGTCGAGCGTGCGCAGCGTCATCACGACCCCGGCGTTGGCGGACCGCAGCCGCTGAACGCCCCGTACCGCCTCGGGCGTGATGACCCCCGTGGCGTCGTCGAGCACAAGACAGGCGAACAGCGACCGGTCCTCCCGTACGGCGACGCTCGCGGCGAACTGGGCGAGCACGAGCCGCGCGAGCATCCGGGAGGCGTCGGCGTGCCCGCGCTCGGGCAGGTCGATCCGCACCCGCACGGGATGGTCGAGGGCGCGCAGGGAGAAGGGGCGGGACTGCCCGGACGTGTCGAAGAACCCGGCGAACGCGGGGCGGTCGAGCAACGCCACCCGATCGGCGAGCACACTCCCCAGATCTCCCGGATTCCCCAACTGCCGCTCGCGCGCGTCGAGTTCGCGCAGCAGCGACTCCTGGCCGCCCTCCGTGAGCGCCTTGCGCAGCGCGCCGAGCGGTCCGGGCGAGCCGTCGAGCAGTTGCCTCAGCTCGGGCACGGACGGGAAACGCCCATGCACCCCCCGGAACGGCCCGAGCAGTTGGGCCAGCACGGTGGTGGACCGCCTGCTGTCGGCCCCGGGATGCGGATCGGCGAGGTCCCCGACGAGCGCCTCGGCGAGCACGGCCGCCGCCTCGTCGGGGTCGGTGGTCCCGCCGTACAGATCGAGGTCGTACACGGACTCGGGATTGCCCACCCGCACCACGACGTCGTACGCGTCCACCGGCCCGAGCCCCGCCCCCGCGGCCCCGACGACGACCACGGCGGCCCGCCCCGCGAGCGCGTGCAGGCACAGCGACTCGGCGAGCGGCCAGACGACCCCGCCGGTCTTGCCGGACCCGGCCGGCCCGACGGCGAGCAGCGAGGTGCCCAGCAGGTCCGGTCCGAGCGCGAGACCGGTCCCTCGGTAGGAGTACGGGTTCCGCGGGTCGTCGGCGGTCGTGCCGAGGCGGACCTGCCCGGTGACGAGATCGTGCTTGGCGAGCCGACCCGGCAGATCCCGCTCCCCGGAAGGGTGCAGACAGGCGGCGGCTCCGTCCTGCAGAACGGCCCCGCTGAAGGTGGCGAGACTGTGCCGTCCGCTCCGCACGCCCTGCCAGGCCCGGGCGATCCTGGCCTGGTCGACATCGCGCATCCGTCCGGCCCGGGCCTCGGCACCGAGCCGTTCGGCGGCGTCGGCGGCTCCGGCGGCGCGGAGCTGGTTCCACTGGGCGGGGTCCTCCTCGGGCGCGGGCGGCCGCTCGCTGACGGGCGCGGCCCGGCGCCAGGCGGGCAGCCCGTAGCGTCGCCACACCTCGCTCCAGCGGCCGAGGCGCCCGACTCCGATCATGATCCCCATGGCGATCGCCACGTAGTAGGCGTAGACGACCACGACGGAACCGAAGCTGTGGGGCTCGGCCCAGGAGTCGGGGATCATCGCGTAGAGCGGCAGCAGCCACCATCCGCCGAGGTAGCCGTTCCACAGCAGCGACCAGATCAGCCATCCCACGAGGAACGCGATGAGCGCCCCGCCGATCAGCTGCCGGGCCGGGATCTGCTCGGGCTCCTCCTCCGGCCGCGGCAGGTGCCCGAAGCGCCACACGCCCGGCGCGGCCTCGGGCCGGGGGGTCCGCAGCCAGGTGAGAAAGGTGGACCCGTCAGGCGCCGGCGGCGTCCCGGGCGCCTGCGCGGGCCGTGGCGGCACCTGGGGCGGTCCCGCCGGCCGCGGCACACGATCGGCGTGCGTGCCCCGTGCGTCCTGCGTGCCGTCGCTGTCCATCGCCTCTGCCACCCCTGACCAGCCGCTCCGTACGTGGTTTGCGTGTCAATCTAACGCCCTCACAAGGGGAGTTCACCGCTTACCGGGCCGGGTACGCGGCGATACGGACACCCCGGACCCTCGTCGCTCCCCGCCCACGCTATGTCCATGGCGGACAACCGAATCTCCCGACACCGCCCAGATGGAGCATGCCCACCCCCCGTTCCCGGCTCTAGCCTGCGAAGAAGGAAGCCGGGCGTCCGAAGAACCTGTTCGCAGGCCGTCCGCACGCCCTTCCCGAAGACCTTCCCCAAGCCGTTCGCAAGACCCCTCAGGGAGCCCCTCATGAGCACACTTCCGCAGGAGCGCCGCGTCGTCACCGCCATTCCCGGTCCGAAGTCGCAGGAACTGCAGGCCCGCCGTCTCGCCGCGGTCGCGGCCGGAGTGGGGTCCGTGCTGCCCGTCTTCACCGCACGCGCGAGCGGCGGGATCATCGAGGACGTCGACGGGAACCGGCTGATCGACTTCGGCTCCGGCATCGCCGTGACGTCCGTCGGCGCGTCCGCCGAGGCCGTCGTACGCCGGGCCTCCGCCCAGCTCCAGGACTTCACCCACACCTGTTTCATGGTCACGCCGTACGAGGGTTACGTGGCCGTCGCCGAGGCGCTGGCCGAGCTGACCCCGGGTGACCACGCCAAGAAGAGCGCCCTCTTCAACTCCGGCGCCGAGGCCGTCGAGAACGCCGTCAAGATCGCGCGGGCGTACACCAAGCGGCAGGCCGTCGTCGTCTTCGACCACGGCTACCACGGGCGCACCAACCTCACGATGGCGCTGACCTCGAAGAACATGCCGTACAAGCACGGCTTCGGCCCGTTCGCCCCCGAGGTCTACCGCGTGCCGGTGGCGTACGGATACCGCTGGCCGACCGGTGCGGAGAACGCGGGCCCCGAGGCCGCCGCGCAGGCCATCGACCAGATCAGCAAGCAGGTCGGCGCGGAGAACGTGGCCGCGATCATCATCGAGCCGCTGCTCGGCGAGGGCGGATTCATCGAGCCCGCCAAGGGCTTCCTGCCGGCCCTCAGCAAGTTCGCCACCGACAACGGGATCGTGTTCGTCGCGGACGAGATCCAGTCAGGCTTCTGCCGTACGGGCCAGTGGTTCGCGTGCGAGGACGAGGGTGTCGTCCCGGACCTGATCACCACCGCCAAGGGCATCGCGGGCGGTCTGCCGCTCGCCGCCGTCACGGGCCGCGCCGAGATCATGGACGCCGCGCACGCGGGCGGACTGGGCGGCACCTACGGCGGCAACCCGGTGGCCTGCGCGGGCGCGCTCGGCTCGATCGAGACGATGAAGGAGCTCGACCTCAACGCGAAGGCGAAGAACATCGAGGCCCTCATGAAGGCCCGGCTGGGCGCCATGGCCGAGAAGTTCGACATCATCGGCGACGTCCGGGGCCGCGGCGCGATGATCGCCATCGAGCTGGTCAAGGACCGTACGACGAAGGAGCCGAACGCGGAGGCGACCGCCGCGCTCGCCAAGGCGTGCCACCAGGAGGGCCTGCTGGTCCTGACCTGTGGCACCTACGGAAACGTGCTGCGCTTCCTGCCGCCGCTGGTCATCGGCGAGGACCTGCTGAACGAGGGCCTCGACATCATCGAGCAGGCTTTTGCCCGCATCTGAGCGGAGTCTGTCTCATCGGTTCCGGTGTCGCGGCGGTGAGGAGCGGGGCGTGTGAAGAACGTGTGCGAGGTGCATGGCGGGACGCGAATCCACCTGTCGGAGGCCTCGGCCCTGACGTAGGTTCTACCCAGATGAGAGATACACCCCGGCCACAGGGGACTGTGGACGGTACCGGGACGGGGCCTCCCCAGCTTCGCCCTGGGCGTGCCTCGCGCACACAACCGGAGCTTCCGGCTTCGGGTCTCCTCACCGATCGGACAGTCGCCCGCCCCAAACCCCCCGGGGCGTGCGACAACCCGATCTGATCGGTTCCACCGAAGGGCTTGCACCTACCCCCCCTGGTGCAAGCCTTTCGGCGCGTTTGCGCGGCTTGTGTTGTGGTGTGGCTGCGGGATGGTGGGGGCTTGTCGCGCCCCGCGGCGGAGCCGCAAATGTCACAGCCCCGCGCCCCTTGTAGGGGCGCCTCCGTCACCCCGGGCGATCATGCCTGGCAGGGTGTGTGGCATGACCAGCGTTCCGGATCCGCACCAGTCGCAGCATGCGCCTGCCCATGTAGACGGTGAGCGGCGTGCCGTGGTGCGGCCTGTCTGGGTCCTCGTGCCGCTCCTTCTCCTCTTCGGCCTTCTCACCTGGCAGGCCGCCGTCGACGGCCCGGTCCGTCGGGCGGACGAGCGGCTGGCCGGGGAGGTCAGGGGAAGTCGGCTGCCGAGCGGTGCCGCGGAGTTCCTCGCGGATCTCGGCAATCTCGTGGTGGCCGTTCCGGTGCTGCTCGCCGTCATCGTGTACGTGTCCTGGCGGGCCCGGCGCGAGGGCCCGCCCCGCTGGTGGGTTCCGTCGCTCGCGGCACTGGTCGCCATGGCCGCCGTACCGGCATTGGTCGTGCCTCTGAAGGAAGCGGTCGGCCGGACCGGCCCACCCGGTATGGCCGGGGACGGCTACTACCCCTCGGGCCACACGGCCACGGCCGCCGTCGCGTACGGAGCGGCCGTCCTCCTCCTGCTCCCCTGGCTCAACAGCCGCTACCGCCGCCGCGAACTGGTCATCGGCTACCTGGTCCTGGTGGCGGCGGTCGGCTTCGGCCTGGTCCGCCGCGGCTACCACTGGCCACTGGATGTGGCGGGGAGCTGGTGTCTGAGCGCCATGCTGCTGCTGGGGCTCGCGATGGTCACGAGCCCCAGCAGCAGTAGCGACACGGCTCGTCAGCCGAAGTAGCCGTCGAAGTTCTTCGAGAACTCCCACCCCCGAACCGGTCCCAGTTGATCGACCACGTCATCAGGCCGCGGAGGGCGGGCCAGGTGCCGTGGGTCGTGCAGGAGCCGCAGTTCGTCTTCCTGGTGAGGCAGTCGAGGGCCTTGTTGGTCTCGGACGACGGGACGTGGCCGTTGCCCGCGTTCGGCGTTGCCGGCATGCCGATGGCGATCTGGTCGGGGCGCAGGGGCGGGAAGACGTTGTTGGCGTCGCCCGCGACCGGGAAGTCGGTCAGGAGCATGTCGGTCATGGCGATTTGACATCCTCTCCCTCTTAAAAGAGGGGGATTCCAACCCATACGGGCTGAGGTTCACGGGTGCTCGCACGGCTGGTGGCCGTTGTCACCCCTCCGGCACCGGCTGAGCGCCGGGGGCGGGGATCCCGCCCTGTCCTGCCGCGACGTTGATGCTGGCGTTGGTGTCCGCGTTGCAGGTGAAGCCTCAGGATTCGCACTCGAACTCGGCTTGGCTCTTGCGCGAGTTCTTGTCGATCCTCCCCCACTGCCTTAAGGGCGTGGGAGGTGCCCCCAGCAGGCGCTGCACCGCAGACTCGTGTAGGGGGCGGGTACATCTTCGACCCGGCCGGGGGCCCTTGTGCTCGGTGCGCCGCCTGAGCAGGCCCCAGCCCTGGGCGAGGATGCCCCGGTTCAGCCCCGCCTTCTGCGCCACGTTCTTGCCGGGCCGCTCCATGGTGCCCTTCGCGGAACGGGTCATGTTCGTGATGTGCAGCTTCTCGAACCGCACCAGGCCGTACGAGCGGGCGAGCATGGTGCTGGTCTTCTCGCACCAGTCCTTACGCCGGTTCACCTCGCGGGCCTTGAGCCTGGCGACCTTCGCGTACTCGGCCGTCTTCTGCTCGCTGCCCTTCGGGGCGCGGGCAGCCCGCCGCTCGTGCTTGCGGATCCGGGCGCGTTCCTTGACGGTGAGCTGCGGGCAGTTCAGTTTCCGCCCGTCCGACAGAGCGGCGGTGATGGTCACCCCCCGGTCGACGCCGACGACTTCGCCTGTGCCGGGCCCGGCCACCGGCTCGGGGATGACGGCGAACGCCACATGCCACTGCCTATTGCGGAAGGTCACCCGGAACGTCTTCGCGTCGGGCAGCTTCGCGCCCTTGCCCCGTGCGCTGAGACGGAACCGTACCCAGCCGCAGCCGGGCACCTTCACCTGAGCCCACCGCCGGTTCAGCTTCCGCACCACCACCGAGCGGCCCATGATCTGCTTGCCGGTCCTCGCGTTCAGCTTCGGGCTGCCGTCCGCCTCGTACTCGGGCACACGGTCGGTGCCGATGACGCGGAAGCCCTCGTGCCGGTACTTTCTGCGCCAGGTCGGCTCACCGAACCCGGAGGCGAAGCGGGCGTTCCTGGCCTGCGCGAAGTCCTTGAGTGCCTGCTGCTTGCACGTCGGCGTTCCCGTCACGCAGCCATGCGTTGTCACGCCGGGCCTCGGTGAGCTGATGGCACTGCTCGGCGAACCCGGGCGCGGACCTGCGGCCCGGCATCCAGCACGCGTGCTGCTCGACGGCGAGGTTCCACACATACCGGGCGTGCGCGCAGTGCAGCAGCATCTGCTGTGCCTGTTCGCTCGTCGGGTACATCCGAAACCGTGCCATGCCGAGAACCTGGATCACACCTTCCCCGACCGCGCACACCATCGATCACTCACCCGTGCGAGTGACCACGCCCAGCCGACCACCGGCCACGACCACCGGCCCCAGAACCCTCAACTCCCCGCCACCATCCGTTCGTGCCCCCCAGCACCATGGACGTGGAGCGTGCTCAATTTGGTCCAGACCAATCCTGTCGTCAAGGCCTCCGACAGCTATCCGCGGTCATCGGCTGCCGCGGTCATCGGTCAACGGCTATCGCAGTCATCGGTTGTCGCGGTCATCGGTCGCCAGACCCGCCGCCGCCTCGTGCATCGCCAGTTCCAGCAGCGTCGGATCGGTGAGCGTGCCGGAGCCGTCCGGCGGGACGAGCCAGCGGACCCCGCCGGTCGACCTCCCCGGATACGGCACCACGATCCACGTACCGTGCCCCGCCGTGCGCACCCCCGTGCCGAGCCACCGGGCCGCCGTGCCCGGGGGTACGAAGAACCCCATCCGGGCGTCACCGAAGTCGACGAGCACCGGGCCCGGTTGATCGAGCACCCGGGTCAGCACGTCGAGCGTCGGATAGCCGAGTTCGCCCGGCAGGATGAGTACGTCCCAGACCCTGCCCGCCTGCAGCAGCGCGACCCCCAGCGGGTTGCGCTCCCACTCCCAGCGGCAGGCCTCTGGATCCGGAGCGACGGATGCCAGCCACTCGACCGCCGTCTTGGCCCCTGTCATGGCGGAACCTCCCTTTTTCTCGTGTCGACGCTGGTCGCGTCACAGGAGAGAGGGAGGTTCGGGCCTGGCATTACGCGGGTTCTGACGACTTGTTGAGAGTGAAGCGGGTCACACGGTCTCAGCTGTCGAAGCCGAGCCCCAGCCGGTCCATCGTCTTCAGCCAGAGATTGCGGCGGCCGCCGTGCGCGTCCGCCCGTGCCAGGGACCACTTGGTGAGCGCGATCCCCGTCCACGCGAACGGTTCCGGCGGGAAGGGCAGCGGCTTCTTGCGGACCATCTCCAGCGACGTGCGTTCCGTGCGCTCCCCCGACAGCAGGTCGAGCATCACGTCCGCGCCGAAGCGGGTGGCGCCGACGCCGAGGCCCGTATATCCCGCCGCGTAGGCCACGCGGCCCTGGTGCGCCGTGCCGAAGAAGGCCGAGAAGCGGGAGCAGGTGTCGATCGCACCGCCCCACGCGTGGCTGAAGCGGACGCCCTCCAACTGCGGGAAGCAGGTGAAGAAGTGCCCGGCGAGCTTCGCGTACGTCTGAGGCCGGTCGTCGTACTCGGCGCGCACCCGGCCGCCGTACGGATAGACCGCGTCGTAGCCGCCCCACAGGATCCGGTTGTCGGCGGACAACCGGAAGTAGTGGAACTGGTTCGCCGAGTCCCCGAGGCCCTGCCGGTTCTTCCAGCCGATGGAGGCGAGCTGTTCGGCGGTGAGCGGCTCGGTCATCAGCGCGTAGTCGTAGACCGGGACGGTGTACGAGCGCACGCGCCTGACCAGGTTCGGGAAGATGTTCGTGCCGAGCGCGACCCGGCGGGCACGGACACTGCCGTACGGAGTGCGTACGGCCATCCCGGCGCCGTACGGCTTGAGAGTGAGCGCGGGCGTGTTCTCGTACACCCGGACACCCAGTTCGACGCAGGCGCGCCTGAGGCCCCAGGCGAGCTTGGCGGGGTGCAGCATGGCGACGCCGCGGCGGTCGTGCAGACCCGCGAGGAAAGTCGGTGAGTCGACTTGTTCCCGTACGGCCTCGGCGTCCAGGTACTCGACGCCGTTCGCCAGGCCGCGGCGCTCCAACTCCTCGTACCAGTCGCGGAGTTCGGACGCCTGATACGGCTCGGTGGCGACGTCGATCTCGCCGGTGCGCTCGAAGTCGCAGTCGAGGGAGTAGCGGGCGACGGTCGCCTCGATGCCGTCGAGGTTGCGGGCGCCCAGCTCCTGGAGCTTGTGGATCTCGTCGGGCCAGCGGGTCAGGCCGTTGGACAGGCCGTGGGTGAGGGAGGCGGCGCAGAATCCGCCGTTGCGGCCCGAGGCGGCCCAGCCCGCCTCGCGGCCCTCGACCAGGACGACCTCGCGCCCGGGGTCGCGCTCCTTGGCGAGGAGCGCGGTCCACAGCCCGCTGTAGCCGCCGCCGACGACGAGCAGGTCGCAGGTCTCGGCGGTGGTGAGGGCGGGCTCGGGGCGGGGCCTGCCGGGGTCGTCCAGCCAGTACGGGACCGGCTGGGCGTCCGAAAGCGACTTCGCCCAGTTCTTGTCACGGCTCATGGCGCTTGGGGCCATGATTTCAACTCCCTACGACTGCTGCTTTCTTGAAGTTCTTGATGTTTCTCGATGTTTCTCGAAGCGCTATGCCTTCTGGCGGTTTCGGCGGTTGCCGATGACCATTCCGGCCAGCACGAACAGTACGGCGACGATGAACATGGCCGTACCGATGACATTGATCTGAACGGGTGTTCCGCGCTGGGCCGAGCCCCAGACGAACATGGGGAAGGTGACGGTCGAACCCGCGTTGAAATTGGTGATGATGAAGTCGTCGAAGGAGAGCGCGAAGGCGAGCAGCGCCCCGGCGGCGATTCCGGGGGCGGCGATGGGCAGGGTGACGCGGACGAAGGTCTGCACGGGACCCGCGTACAGGTCCTGGGCGGCCTGCTCCAGCCGCGGGTCCATCGACATGACACGAGCCTTGACGGCGGTGACCACGAAGCTCAGACAGAACATGATGTGGGCGATCAGGATCGTCCAGAAGCCGAGCTGCGCGCCCAGGTTGAGGAAGAGCGTGAGCAGCGAGGCGGCCATCACGACCTCGGGCATCGCCATCGGCAGGAAGATCAGCGAGTTCACGGCGCCGCGCGCCCGGAAGCGGTAGCGGACGAGCGCGAAGGCGATCATCGTGCCGAGGACGGTCGCGCCGAGGGTCGCCCAGGCCGCGATCTGCAGGCTCAGCGAGAGCGAGCCGCACAGGTCCGCCACCCCGCAGGGATCGGTCCAGGCGTCCGTGGAGAACTGCTGCCATTCGTAGTTGAAGCGCCCCTTCGGATTGTTGAAGGAGAACACCGTGACGACGATGTTCGGCAGCAGCAGATAGCCGAGGGTCAGCAGACCCGCGATGACAACGAGACGGCGCTTCAGCCAGCGTACGAGGGCCATTTAAACCAGATCCTCCGTCCCGGACTTGCGAATGTAGAGCGTGACGATGGCGAGGATCCCGGCCATGAGAATGAACGAGAGCGCCGCGGCCGTCGGATAGTCGAGAATCCGCAGGAATTGGGTCTGGATGACGTTTCCGACCATGCGGGTGTCGGTGGAGCCGAGCAGATCGGCGTTCACGTAGTCGCCGCTCGCCGGAATGAACGTGAGCAGCGTCCCGGAGACGACACCGGGCATCGACAGCGGGAAGGTCACCTTGCGGAAGGTGGTGAAGGGCTTCGCGTACAGGTCGCCCGCCGCCTCGTGCAGCCGCCCGTCGATCCGCTCGAGCGAGGTGTAGAGCGGCAGGATCATGAACGGCAGGAAGTTGTACGTGAGACCGCAGACCACCGCGAGCGGTGTGGCCAGTACGCGGTCCCCGGCCGTGATCCCGAGCCAGCTGGTGACGTCCAGGACGTGCAGCGTGTTGAGGGCGCCGACGACCGGGCCGCCGTCCGCGAGGATCGTCTTCCAGGCGAGCGTACGGATCAGGAAGCTGGTGAAGAACGGCGCGATCACCAGGATCAGGATCAGGTTGCGCCAGCGGCCCGCGCGGAACGCGATCAGATACGCGAGCGGATAGCCGAGCAGCAGACACAGGATCGTGGCGGTGCCGGCGTACGCGATGGAGCGCAGGAACTGCGGCCAGTAGTCGGCCACTGCGTCCCAGTACGTCGCGAAGTGCCAGGTGACCTTGTAGCCCTCCTCCAGGGAGCCCGTCTGCACGGACGTGGAGGCCTGGTAGACCATCGGCAGCGCGAAGAAGACGAGCAGCCAGAGGATGCCGGGGAGCAGCAGCCAGTACGGGGTGAGGCGCCCTCTCTTCCGAGGCGGGCGCTCCTCGGGCGCGGGCGTGGGCGCCAGGGGTGGCGCGTCGGTGACGGTCGTCATCAGGCCGCCTCTTCCTCGACCGTTTCGATGCCGGCGTCGATGTCCTGAGCGGCGTCCAGGCCGAAAGTGTGGGCCGGGTTCCAGTGCAGGACGACCTCGGTGCCCGGCACCAGCCGGGAGTCGCGGTCTATGTTCTGGGCGTAGACCTCGAACTCCGGGCAGACCGGGCTGTCGATGACGTACTGCGTGGAGACGCCGATGAAGCTGGAGTCGGCGATCGTGCCGGTGATGCGGTTGCGGCCCGCCGGGATCTCGCCCGCGTCGTCGGCGTGCGTGAGCGAGATCTTCTCGGGGCGTACACCGACGAGGACCTTGCCACCGGTCGTCGTGGGCGCGGAACATCGCGCAGCGGGCAGCAGGAGCTTGCCGCCACCCGCCTTGAGAACGATCTCGTCGCCGCTCTTGGAGTCGACCTCGGCCTCGATGAGGTTCGAGGTGCCGAGGAAGTTGGCGACGAACGTGGTGTTCGGGTTCTCGTAGAGGTCGGCGGGCGAGCCGAGCTGTTCGACGCGGCCCGCGTTCATCACGGCGACCGTGTCGGCCATGGTCATGGCCTCCTCCTGGTCGTGCGTGACGTGCACGAAGGTGATGCCGACCTCGGTCTGGATGCGCTTGAGCTCCAGCTGCATCTGCCGGCGCAGCTTGAGGTCGAGGGCGCCGAGGGGCTCGTCGAGGAGGAGCACCTTGGGGGTGTTGATCAGCGCGCGGGGCCACGGCGACGCGCTGCTGCTGGCCGCCGGAGAGCTGGTGCGGCTTCTTACGGGCCTGCTCGCCGAGCTGGACCAGCTCCAGCATGTCCTCGACCTGCTTCTTCACCGACTTGATGCCGCGTCTGCGCAGACCGAAGGCGACGTTCTCGAAGATGTCGAGGTGCGGGAAGAGCGCGTACGACTGGAAGACGGTGTTCACCGGCCGCTTGTACGGCGGCAGGTTCGTCACGTCCTGGTCGCCGAGCCGGACCGAGCCGGAGGAAGGTTCCTCCAGACCGGCGATCATGCGCAGCGTGGTGGTCTTGCCGCAGCCCGAGGCGCCCAGGAGCGCGAAGAACGAGCCCTGGGGCACGGTCAGGTCGAGCGGGTGGACGGCGGTGAAGGAGCCGTAGGTCTTGCTGATTCCGGAGAGGCGGACGTCGCCGCCGGTGTCGTTCGTCATGGTGTGGTCCCTGGGTGTCGGGGTCGTCTGTGGTCCGGGGGCGGGACACGGAAGCCGTGCCGCACGGGCAGGTCCGCGGTGGAACCGGTGTCTGCCGCCCAGGGCGCCGGGCACCCGCCCGGGCTTGCCTGGACCACCGGATCCGCACCCGCCGGAGGCGTTACGCCCCTGTCAGCTTCGCGAACTTCTCTTCGTAGGCCGTCTCTTCCTTCGTGCTCAGCGAGCGGAAGGAGTGGGACTTGGCCGCCATGGCGGCGTCGGGAATGATCAGCGGGTTGTCGGCCGCCGACTCGTCGATCTTCGCCAGCTCGGCCTTCACGCCGTCGACGGGACAGACGTAGTTGATGTACGCGGCGAGCTGCGCGGCCGGACCGGGCTCGTAGTAGTAGTCGATGAGCCGCTCGGCGTTGGTCTTGTGCCGCGCCTTGTTGGGGACCAGCAGATTGTCCGTGGACGTCAGATAGCCGCTCTCCGGGATGACGAAGTCGACGTCCGGGCTGTCCGCCTTGAGCTGGACGACGTCACCGGCCCAGGCGACACAGGCCGCGAGGTCGCCCTTGGTGAGGTCGGAGGTGTAGTCGTTGCCGGTGAAGCGGCGGATCTGGCCCTTGTCGACGGCCTTCTGAAGGCGGGCGATCGCCGCGTCGAAGTCGTCGTCGGTGAACTTCGCCGGGTCCTTGCCCATGTCGAGCAGCGTCATGCCCATGCTGTCCCGCATCTCCGACAGCAGGCCTATGCGCCCCTTGAGCTTGGGGTTGTCGAGCATGTCCGAGAGGGACTTCACCTCCACGCCGTCCAGCGCCTTCTTGTTGTAGGCGATGACCGTGGAGATACCGGTCCAGGGGTACGAGTACGCCCTTCCCGGGTCCCAGTCCGGCGTACGGAACTGCTGGGAGAGGTTGGCGTACGCGTGCGGCAGGTTGGAGGCGTTGAGCTTCTGCACCCAGCCGAAGCGGATGAGCCGGGCGGCCAGCCAGTCGGTGACGCAGATCAGATCGCGTCCGGTGTCCTGGCCCGCCGCGAGCTGCGGCTTGAGCTTCCCGAAGAACTCGACGTTGTCGTTGATGTCCTCGGTGTACTTGACCTTGATGCCGGTGCGTCTGGTGAACTCGTCGAGCGTGGGGTGGTGCTTCTCGCTGTCGTCCACGTCCATGTACTCGGTCCAGTTGGAGAAGTTGATCTGCTTCTCCTTGGCCGAGTGGTCCTCGGACGAGACGCCCGCGGTGTTCTTCGCCGCGGGGATCCCGCAGGCGCTCAGCGTCCCGAGCCCGCCAAGGGCGAGCGCGCCGCCGGCGGACGCACGCATCAGCGAACGGCGGCTGAGGGAGGCCCTGCCGTTCCTGAGGCTGCGCCGCATGGCGGCCAGTTGGGCCGAGGACAGGCTGTCGGGCTCGTACTGCTCCATGCTCGTGGTGCCCTTTCGGGAGGGTGCGGCCTGGTCTTGGCCGGTGACGACTAGCGGTCCCCGAAGATCGTGCGGTGCCAGTCCTTCCTGGCCACCGCGGTGTTGTCGAACATGACGTGCTTGATCTGGGTGTACTCATCGAACGAGTACGAGGACATGTCCTTGCCGAAACCGGACGCCTTGTAGCCGCCGTGCGGCATCTCGCTGATGATCGGGATGTGGTCGTTGACCCACACACAGCCCGCCTTGATCTCGCGCGTGGCCCGGTTCGCGCGGTACACGTCACGGGTCCACGCGGAGGCGGCCAGGCCGTACGGGGTGTCGTTGGCGAGCCGGATGCCTTCGTCGTCGCTGTCGAAGGGCAGGACCACGAGAACGGGACCGAAGAGCTCGGACTGCACGATCTCGCTGTCCTGCGCGGCCTCCGCGACCAGGGTGGGCCGGTAGTACGCGCCGTGCTTGAGGTCCTGCGGGATCTCGCCGCCGGTGACCACGCGCGCGTAGGAGCGCGCCCGGTCGACGAATCCGGCGACGCGGTCACGCTGGGCGAACGAGATGAGCGGCCCGAGGTCGGTGTCCGGCGCGAACGGGTCGCCGAGCCGGACGGTCGCCATCAGGTCCGCGGTCCTGGAGACGAACTCTTCGTAGAGGGGCCTTTGCACGTACGCGCGCGTGGCGGCCGTGCAGTCCTGGCCCGTGTTGATGAGGGAGCCCGCCACCGCGCCGTGCACGGCGGCCTCCAGGTCCGCGTCGTCGAAGACCACGAAGGGTGCCTTGCCGCCGAGCTCCAGGTGAAGCCGCGTGACGGTGGCGGTGGCGATCTCGGCGACACGCTTGCCGACAGCGGTCGATCCGGTGAACGAAGTCATCGCGACGTCGGGGTGTCCGACGAGATGCTCGCCGGCGTCCTTGCCGGCCCCGGTGATGATGTTGACGACCCCGTCGGGAATGCCCGCCTGGGTAGCCGCCTCGGCGAACAGCAGCGAGGTGAGCGGGGTGAGCTCGGCGGGCTTCAGGACGATGGTGTTGCCCGCGGCGATCGCCGGGAGGACCTTCCAGGCGGCCATCTGGAGGGGGTAGTTCCAGGGCGCGATGGAGCCGACGACGCCGATGGGTTCACGGCGTACGTACGAGGTGTGGTCGCCGGAGTACTCACCGGCGGACTGGCCCTGCAGATGCCGGGCGGCACCCGCGAAGAAGGCGGTGTTGTCGATCGTGCCCGGGACGTCGAACTCCCGGGTCAGCTTGATCGGCTTGCCGCACTGCAGTGACTCCGCCTGCGCGAACTCCGCCGCGCGGTCGGCCAGCACGGCGGCGAAGCGGTGCATGGCGTCCGAGCGCTCGCCCGGGGTGGTGGTGGCCCAGCCCGGGAACGCCTCGTGGGCGGCGGCGACGGCCGCGTCCACGTCCACGGTGCTCGCCAGCTCGTACGTGTATACGTCGTCGCCGGTGGCCGGGTCGACGACCGCGTGGGTGCGGCCGGACGTGCCCTTCGTCAGCCGGCCCGCGATGTACTGCGCGCCTCCCTCGAAGCGGTCCTGTGCCTGGAAGCGATGGCCCGGATTGTGCATGTCGCTCTCCTCCGCCGTCCTCCCCTTGTACCGGGGGTCGGCGTAGCTCCAGCTCGATTTGAGTGCCGATCCTGACAGAGCAACAGCCCTCCAACAAGTGATTCCGTTGTTGCCTTTTGGTTACGCGACGGAATCTGTCGACCAGGTGTCGAGTTCGCTTGGAAAAGGAGGGACGGAGTGTCAGTGGTTCCTGCCAGACTCGCGTGCATGGGGAAGATCGATTCGCGGGACGCGCTGGTCAGCGCGGTCCGGTCGGGGGCAAAGGTCAAGTACCTCCACTTCTGGGGGCACCGGGCGCGGGCCGACGGGCAGGTGGGGGCGAGCTGTCTGAGTCAGTGGTGGCCGTCGCCGTTCACGGTGGACGGAGTGGAGTACCGGACGGCCGAGCACTGGATGATGGCGCGGAAAGCGCGGCTCTTCGGTGACGAGCGGGCCGAGCGGCTCGCTCTCGACGCGCCGAATCCCGCGCTCGCGAAGAAGGCCGGGCGGTTGGTGCGGGGGTTCGACGAGGCCGCCTGGGAGCGGGAGCGGTTCGGGATCATCGTGGAGGGGAGCGTTCGGAAGTTCGCCTCGGACGGCGAGCTTCGGTCGTTTCTGCTGGGCACGGGGGAGCGGGTCCTCGTTGAGGCCAGCCCCCTTGATCGGGTGTGGGGGATCGGGTTGGCGGCGGACGACGACCGCGCGTTCGACCCCGAACGGTGGAGGGGGCCGAACCTGCTGGGGTTCGCGTTGATGGAGGCGAGGGTTCGGTTGCGGTCAGTTTGAGGGCTGCGGGCCGGCGGGGGCTGGTCGCGCAGTTCCCCGCGCCCCTTGGCCCCAGGGGGCGTCAGGTCCGCCTGCTGAGTGCGGGTGATCTTGGGCTGAGCGCGCAGTTCCCCGCGCCCCTTGGCCCCAGGGGGCGTCGGGTTCGTTTGCCGGGTGCGGGTTGTCGTGGGTTGCTCGCGCAGTTCCCCGCCCCCTAAAAGCATGGGGCGCCCTAGGCTTTTAGGGGCGCGGGGAACTGCGCGACCAGCCCCCACCGGGCCCTCAGGTCAGCCAGAGACAGTCAGCGACGTGTTGAAGCCGTCGTCCACGGTTCCCGAGTCGCTGTCGGAGTCGTCGGGGACGATCAGGAACACCACCACGAAGGCGATGGCCAGGGCTATTCCGACGGCACCGCAGATGATCCCGGCCAGGGCCTGGCCGGGATTCGTGGCCTCGCCCCGGCGAGCCTTCCCGCGCCCGATCGCACCGAAGATCACCGCGAGGATCCCGCAGGCGAGTGCGACCGGCCACAGGCAGAAGCCGACCGCAGCGATGATGCCGAGCACGAGCCCGGCCGTGCCCAGCCCGTTGCTGGGCGCCATGGGCATCCCCGGCCAGCCGTAGCCGGGCCCCCCACCGGGGCCACCGTAGGCGGGATAGCCCGGGTAGCCGCCGTACCCGTACGGCATCTGCCCGGGGCCCTCGGGCGCGATGGGAGGCGGGGGGACGGAGGAGCCGGGAGTGGGGTGGAGGTGGGGTCCGGCCGGAGGCGCGTACGGGTGGGGCGCCCCGGCCGGAGGCGCGAACGGGTTGGCCCAGGGCGGAGGGCCTGAGGGGGTCGAGCCGGGCGGCACCGGAGTGGCCGGACCCGCACCCGGGCCGGGAGCCGCACCCGCACCCGCACCCGCACCCGGAACCTGCGGCGTCCCGCCCGGCAGCGACGTCACCGTCTGCTGGTCGTGCACCGAAGGCGGCGTCGGGCCGGACCCGTCTCCAGGGGCCGCGTCCACCGGTGGAGCCCAGGGGTTCGGCTCGGCGGACGGCTTGCTCAGCGGGACCTTCGCCGCGGGAGCCGCGTCCTCGGGGCGGGCCCCCGATTCGTCGCCGGCCGCCGCACCCGGCGTCTGCGCGTCGTCGGACATGCGCGGAGTCCCCTCTGTCGTACGTAGCGTCATGCTACGGCCCGGGCCTCCCCCGCACGGACCGCGTCCTACGATGATCCCTGAACCATCGATCAGCCGATCACCCGCGTCCGCCGGACACACGGCCGGGCGCCGTTCCCGGGGAGGAACCCTTGACCGACCACCACGACCTGCACGCCTTCATCGCCGGACTGCCCAAGGCCGAACTCCACGTCCACCACGTCGGCTCAGCCTCCCCCCGTATCGTCTCCGAACTGGCAGCCCGCCACCCCGACTCCAAGGTGCCGTCGGACCCCGAGGCCCTGGCCGACTTCTTCACCTTCACGGACTTCGCCCACTTCATCGACGTGTACCTGTCCGTCGTCGACCTGATCCGCACCCCCGAGGACGTACGCCTGCTGACGTACGAGGTGGCGCGTGACATGGCCCGCCAGCAGATCCGCTACGCCGAGCTGACGATCACGCCGTTCTCGTCGACCCGTCGCGGTATCGACGAGCGCGCCTTCATGGAGGCGATCGAGGACGCGCGCACGGCCGCCGAGGCCGACTTCGGGACCGTACTGCGGTGGTGCTTCGACATTCCGGGCGAGGCGGGACTCGAATCCGCCGAGGAGACGGTCCGGCTCGCCACCACCGACAAGCTCCGCCCGGAGGGCCTCGTCTCCTTCGGGCTCGGCGGGCCCGAGATCGGCGTGCCCCGGCCGCAGTTCAAGCCGTACTTCGACCGTGCGATCGCGGCCGGCCTGCACTCCGTACCGCACGCGGGTGAGACGACGGGACCGGAGACTATCTGGGACGCGCTGACCGATCTGCGCGCCGAGCGCATCGGGCACGGCACCAGCTCCGCCCGGGACCCGAAGCTCCTCGCGCACCTCGCCGAGCACAGGATCCCGCTGGAGGTCTGCCCCACCTCCAACATCGCCACCCGCGCGGTCCGCACCCTCGACGAGCACCCCATAAAGGAGTTCGTCCGGGCCGGAGTCGTCGTCACGATCAACTCCGACGACCCGCCGATGTTCGGCACCGACCTCAACAACGAGTACGCGGTGGCCGCCCGCCTCCTCGACCTGGATGAGCGGGGTCTCGCCGCGCTCGCCAAGAACGCCGTCGAGGTCTCCTTCCTCGAGGACGCCGGCAAGGCGAAGCTCACCGAGGAGATCGACACGTACACCTCTGCCTGGCTGGCTCCCTGAGCCAGCACAATGGGCCCATGCGTACCGTGACTGCCGTGGCCCATCGCGGCGACCCCTACCGCGTCCGCGAGAACACGATCGGCTCCCTGCGTTCCGCGCTCCAACGGGGCGCGGACGCGGTGGAGATCGACGTCCGGCTCACCCGCGACGGCGTGCCCGTGCTGCTGCACGACAGCACGCTGAAGCGGTTGTGGGAGCAGGACCGGCCGTTGGTGTCGCTCTCCTCGGACGAGGTGAGGGGCCTGACCTTCGGCGGTGTTCCCACGCTGGAGGAGGCCCTCAAGTCGACGGACGACGGCCGGTTCATGGTCGATCTGCCGGGTCCGGCGGACGCGCGTGCCGTCCGCCGGATCGTCGGCGTCATCCATGACCTCGGGGCCGAGGAGCGCGTGTACTACTGCGCGGGCGCCGACGTCATGCTCGCCGTCCGCGCCGCCGATCCCGCGGCGGAGATCGCCCTCACCTGGACGACCCTCGCGCCCCCGCGGCCCGCGCTGCTCGACGCGGTGCGGCCCCGGTGGCTCAACTACCGCTTCGGGCTTGCCAATCGCGACGTGATCGCCCGTACGCACCGCGACGGGTATCTGGTGTCGGTGTGGACGCCCGACACCCGCCGCTCCATGCGGCGCCTCCTCGACGCGGGTGTCGACTCGATCACCACGAACCGCATCGACACACTGTGCTCCCTGCGCAAGGGCCCAAAGGGCTAGAGCGCGGGCCGCGCGAACTCCAGTGGCGGGGCGATCGCCTGGGCGTCCGCCCCCTCGCCCACCCACAGCCCGATCAGCAGCGCCGCCGTCGCCTCCAGCAGCCCGGTCCGGTCCAGGCCGCCCGCGTTCAACGGCTCGCAGCCCAGGTCGCGTACGAGCCGGCGTACGACGGTCAGCGCGGCCTCGTCGTCGCCGCACAACGGGACCGCCAGCGGGCGGCCGTCGAAGACCGGCGGGGTCAGCCGCCAGACGTCCACGTGGCAGAGGTTGAAGGCCTTGACCACGGGCGCGGCCGGGGCGACGGAGGCGATCCGTTCGGCCGCCGCGGGCCCGCCCGCGGTGAGCAGGGCGAAGCCCGGGCCCACCGGGTTGGTGCAGTCGATCAGCACGCGCCCGCGGAGGACGTCCTCAAGACCGGCGACCACATCGACCACCGCCGTGTACGGCAGCGCCAGCAGCACCGCGTCCGTGCCGAACTCCGCCGCCTCCCTCAACCCGCCCGACCGGCTTCCCGCGAGCACCTCGTGTCCGGCCCGCCGCCACTGCGTGCCGAGCGCGTCCGCCATACCGCCCGTGCCGAGAATCCCTATCCGCATACGCCCCTGCCTCCGGTCCGTGGGTCGATCTCCCACGACAGTAGGAAGCCGTTCGGGCACCATTCGGTATGTGAGCACCGAACCGTTCTTCCTCGCAGACTGCCGCGCCAGGCTCGCCTTCGACCTGCTCTCCAACACCTGGAACGCCGTGGTCCTCTGGGCGCTGCGGCACGGGCCCCGGCGGCCGGGCGAACTGCGTGAACACATCGGCGGGATCAGCCAGAAGGTCCTGACGGAGACCCTTCGGCGGCTGGAGTTCAACGGTCTGGTCGTGCGGCGCGCGTACGCCGGGTCGCCGCCCCGGGTGGAGTACGAACTCACCGCACTGGGGCGGACGTTGCTCGACCCCATCGAGGCGTTCGGGGCGTGGGCCTTCGACCACGGCGACGAGGTGATGGCGGCCCAGGACCGGGCAACTAGCCCGTCACCCGCGACTTCTGACGGACCGTCGCCGCATCGGCCGGGGTCGAGCGCGTGACGTACTGGGGAATCGGTGCCGTGTCCTTTCCGGTGTCGCGGACCAGGCCGTAGCGGATGGCGCCCTGGGCGGGGCCGGTCATGACGTCCTTGGTCACGGCGTCCCGGTTCGACGGGAAGACGATCAGCCCGTAGTCGGCGCCCCGCTCGTTCTGGGTGAGGGTGACGGTGCCGTCGACGTAGAAGTACTCGTTCTGCCACATCTGCTGGGTGCCGGTCGGCAGGACGGTGTATCCGACACGTGGTCCGCCCATGCCGGAGGTGTAGCCGTCGGCGTTCTCCGCGAAGGTGTCGTCCATCCGGCGGCCGCCGCCCGAGGCCACGTGGAACAGCTTCCCCTTGAGGCCGGTCCAGGCCGGCATGACCAGGGCGCCGGGCCGCGACTTGGGGGAGATCTGCCAGCGCACCAGCACATAGCCCTGGCCGGTGAGCGTCACGCTGTCCCCGCGGTGCTGCATCACGGCCTTGGGTCCGCCGGTGCTGGTGAGCCCGGACTCGGGGCGGCGCGGCAGGTCCGCGGGCCGCGCGTTCGGGTCCGGGGCCCTGTCGAGGGCGTCGACGACCGTGCCGTACAGGTCCTTACGGGTTCTGCTGGGGGACGGTGACGGGCTGGGCGTCGCGGTGGGGCTCGGTGCCTTCGGGCGCGAAGTGCTCGCCGCCGTGGGCGGGGCGGCGGCCTTGGGCGGGGCCGAGTCCGGCTGGGTGACGACGTACGCGCCGCCCGCGACGATGGTCGCCCCGGCCGTCATGGCGACGGCGGGCTTGGTGAGCGCGGCGACGACCTTGGCGGACCAGCCGACCCCCGTGGCGGCGGTCGTCGCGGCGACCGCCGTCTTGCCGCCGAGGGCGAGCGAGAGCGTGAAGCCGACCGGGATCGGGACGAGCGCGAGCCCGACGAGCAGCCGTTCGGCCGGTACGACCGCCTCGCCGGGCGCGGCGCAGTGGCGGCAGCCGCGGATGTGCCGGGCCAGCCGTTTGCGCCACACCGAGTCGGGGCGGCCGTCCCAGCGGGCGGTCAGCTCACGCAGTTCGGGGCAGGACGAGTCGAGGGCCCGCACGATGCCGCGCGCGGCCTCCAGGCGGGCCTTCATCCGCTGGACACGTACGGCGGTGTGCTGGCGGCTGATGCCGACGGCCGCCGCCAGTTCGCGCCGGGTGAGTTCGCCCGCGACCTCCAGCCACCACAGGGACAGCAGTTGCCGGTCCTCGTCGTCGAGCCAGCGCACCGCCTCCGCGACCTCGCGCCGCTGGCCCTCCAACTGGAGCCGCAGCACGGTGAGTTCGGCGAAGTCGGTGGCTTCCTGGGCCGCGTCGTCGGCCAGTGACTCGGAGGTCCGGCGTCTGGCCCGGTCGCGTATCTGCCGCATGGCGATGGCGACCAGCCAGGAGCGGAAGCTGTCCGGGTCACGCAGGGTGCCGAGGTTGTCGACGGCCCGCAGCATGGTCTCCTGCACGACGTCGTCGACGTCCGCGTGACCGTTCAGCGCGCGGCCGACGATGTTGTAGACCAGCGGCAGCCAGCCCTCGACGAGTTCGTCGAGCGCGCGCCGGTCACCGGCCTGCGCCGCCGCGATCGTCGTACGCCACTGCCGCCCGTTCACGTACGTCCCTTCCACGTACGTCCCATTATTCACGTACGTCCCTTTCCGGAGAGGTGTCACTTGGCGTAGAGCAGCGTCCCGAAGCCGAGCTGGTCGAAGCCGCCGCTGTTCGGGCCGTAGTCACCGCCTCCGCCTTCCGCACGCACCTTCTCAGCCATGGCCGTGATGTTCGGAACGGAGAGCCGACGGCGGCGCGCGTAGTGGTAGTGCAGGATCTCCCAAACGGGACGAGTCTCTCCACGCGCTATGCCGGAGATCACAGACTGCTCGTTGTACTTGCCCCTCCCGGTGCCGCTGCGCCAGGTGTACTTGGTGAAGGGCACGTCGCCACCGAGGTTGTACCTGGCGACGTACTCGGCGCCCTTCATGAACCGGCTGTCGTCGTAGCCGTAGAGGTCGACGCCCTGGTTCCAGGCCATCTCGCAGATCGCGCCCATCTGGCCCACGCCCATCGCGGTGTGCCCCTGGTCGCGGCCGGACTCCTGCCACTGGGCGAGGTCGTCGGACTCGTGGACGAAGGGGATGGCGTTCCCGATCGAGCCGTTGCCCGCGCCCTTCTTGAAGTAGTCCACCGCGCGGTCGAACAGGGCCCTGTCGTCGCAGAGGATACCGATCGCCATGACCGAAGCCACGTTGCACAGGTCCCAGTTGGCCCAGTAGTTGGTGATGACGGCGCCGTTGTGGTGGGTGAGGAAGTCCTCGTTCATGGGGTGGAAGACCTTGAGCATCATCTTCTGGAAGCGGGCCAGGTCGAAGCCGTCGTGGTCGCGCACCAGCTCGGCGGCGTTGGCGAACTGGTAGCCGTAGAGCCCGGCGGCCAGGAACCGGTCGGCGTTGCCGGTGACCGTGGTGAGCGTGGCCGACCAGGCGTTGAGGATCGCGACGGCCGCCTCGGCGTTCTCCTTCGTGCCCGCGATCTTCCAGCGCAGGGCGTTCTGGTAGGCGGCGTGGATGTCGTTGTAGAGGGACACGTAGTTCTGGCCGGTGCCGCCGCGGACGACCGTGGCCTGCGGCCTGGGGGCCCAGGTACTCGCGGAGTGCCGGTTGGCGGTCAGCCGCTGCCAGCCCGCCGTCCAGGGTTCCCGGCGGGCGGCGACGCGCACCTTGGCCCGGTTGAGGTCGCCCGCGTTGTGCAGCATTCCGGGGTGCGCGAAGACCGGCCTCCCGGCGGACTCGCCGGGCGACGGGGAGGCACCGGTCTGCGCCGCGTCGGCCGAGTCACCACCGCCCAACGAGACCGCGATACCGCCGACGGCTCCCGCGGCGGCGACACCACCGGCGATCTGGAGGGCGCTGCGGCGGCTGATGCGGTGCTTGTTGTGCTCTGCCACGAATAACTCCTGTGCGGATGGAGGGGCGTGTGCGCTGTGTGTTGCACGCGCTGTGTGTGGTGCGTGTGGTGCGTGTGCACAGGAGACGGAGGAGAGGCTTCCGGGATAACAGTTTTTCTCGTGAAGGCATGCGTCGCCCTAGGGGCAACCCCTGACAACACCCTTGTCCCGCACGGCAGTTGATGAGGGTCGCGGCCAGGGTCGGTGCCCTCCTCGGAGAGGATCCGCGGCAACGGCGTACGACCGGAGGATGAAGGTCACCGACCACCCCTTGGAGTCAGCCGATGCATCTCCGTATCCGTACCGCCTGTGCCGCCGTCGTGTTCCTGGGCCTCACCGCGGGGCCCCTGGCCGGGACCGCGCTCGCCGCCCCCTCGCCCACGGCGGTCGTACGGGAGACCGTGAGTCCGAAGACCGTGAGTCCGAAGACCGACAAGGCCTTACGCGAGGCGCTGAAGGGAATTCCGGACAAGGACACGACGGCAGCGCTCGTACGCGTCGGGGGCAAGGCCGGCACCTGGCGGGGCAGCGCCGGGGTGCACGACCTGGGGAGTGGCCGCAAGGCTCTGGAACACGGGCGTTTCAGGGCCGGTTCGACCACCAAGGTGGTCACCGCGGCCGTCGTGCTGCAGCTCGCCGCCGAAGGCAGGATCGACCTGGACGGACACGTCCAGACCTACCTCCCCGGCCTCCTCTCGAAGGCCTTCAAGCCCATCACCGTACGGCAGTTGCTGACCTTCACCAGCGGGCTGAAGCCGGGAGCGACGCTGGGTGACGTGAACGGTGAGGGGTACGAGCGGCGGTTCGAGACGCTGACCCCGGAGGCGGTCGTGGCCTCGTCCGTCGCCGCCGGCCCCGCCTTCTGCCCGGGCGAGCGGCAGAAGTACGCCAACATCGACTACACCGTGCTCGGCCTGATCATCGAGAAGGTCACCCGCGACACCTACGAGCACCAGGCGGCCGTACGGGTCCTGCGGCCGGCCGGGATGCGTCACACGTCCTTCCCCGGCGGGCACGACCCCCGTATCCACGGCCCGCACAACCGCGGCTACCAGATCCTGGCGGACGGCAGGCTGGTGGACGCCACCGAGTGGAACATGTCGGACCGGTGGGCCGCGGGCGACATGATCTCCACGACTCAGGACCTGGAGCGCCTGCTCTTCGCGCTGTTCCGCGGCCGCCTGGTCCCCCAACCCCTCCTGGACAAGGAGATGTTCACGCTCCCGGACGTGCCGAACGCGACGATGAGCGCCGGTCTCCAGCAGTTCAAGCTCGACGACGACACAGTCATCTGGGCCAAATCCGGCGCCAGGCCCGGCTACAGCACCGCGATCGCCGCCACACGCAATCTGTCCCGCACCCTCGTGTACTCGGTGAACGCGACCGACGCGAAGAGCGAGGAGATGAATCCGGTGGCGGAGCGGATCGTGGGGGCGGCGTTCGGAACGGGGAGCTGAGGATCCGGCCGGGGCGGCCCGGGGCCCTCAGCTCTGGGTCTCGCGCGGCCAGGCCACCGCTGTGGCGGCGCAGGCAAGGACATGAACGGCGACGAGGACAGTGAATGTGGTGGCGAGGGCGTCGGCGTCCTTCAGGCGTTCGGTGGCGATGGGCGGCGACCAGCCGTCCCGGATCACGGAGGCGGTGATGACGGCGCCGGCGGGTACGCGTGCCCGCGGGCCGAACCGCATGCGGCCGAGGTCACGCTCGGTCGCCGCGTCCGCGATGCGGTAGTAGGTGAGCCCGGTGTCCTCGCCGTAGTCGTCGGTGACGGGCTCGGCCTCGATGACGCGGACCTGCGCCGACTGCCCGGCCAGCTCGTGGAAGGCCCAGGGAAGCCAGCCCCGGCGCGGTGAAGATCAGAGCGGCTGCCGTGAGCCCGGGCGCCGCGGTCAGGAGCTCTCGCGGCGCGGCGTCCGCCATGTACGCGTGGACCCAGGAATGGCCGATCGCCAGACCCGTGGCGCCCGAGACGATGGCGAGGAGGACGAACACCGCCACCCATGACGTTCCGTAGCTGCGGGACGCCAGGACGACCAGGGTCGGTACGACGACCAGGGACCACGTCATCGTGAAGGTGAGGCGCCCTCGTCCGCGCAGGCGCGACCCCCTCACTCCGGCCGGTCCTCGACCGTGCCGTGCAGGGAGCGGGTGATCTCGTCGAGCGTGTCGAGTCCGGTCTGTACGGCGTCGAGCTCGTGGTCGAGGGCGGTCAGGTCCGGAGGGGCGGCCGAGGCGTCCGTCGCGGCCTGGAGGGACAGCAGCATGGCCCCACGCTCCGCCGCGGCTTCCAGGCGCAGTGCGGTGGCCTCCATGGTGGTGATCAGGAGCTGGCGCAGTTCGGCCAGGCGCTTCAGGGTGGCGGCGCGTTCGCCCGTGGCGCGCGCGGCGTCCTCCTTGGCCCGCCGCAGCGGGCCGTCGGGAAGGGCCCGGGCCTCTCCCTCCAGGCGCTCCTGGTCACGCCGCAGGACCTCGTGGTCGGCGGGTGTGCCGCTGGTACCACTGATGTCGATGACGCGGACCGCCTCGGCCGCCGCCGTCAGCCGGTCGGCCGCGGCCCGCACGGCGGTCGCCGCCGTCGCCAGCGTCGGCCAGAGCGAGGCGTTGGGGCTCTGCCTGCACTGGTGCTGCAGCCGGTCGGCGGCCGCCGACGCGCGGGTCAGCCATCGGGCGGCGTCTGCGGGCGGTTCGGACGACGGTTCGGAAAGCGGGTCGGACAGCGTGCCCGTCGGCCGATCCGCGCCCCGGGCGTCCGCCCGGCCGGTCGCGGGCCTCGCGGATACCGACGCCGCGGGGCGGGTGAGACGGCCGGTGAGGGCGTGCGTCCCCCATACGAGGCCGCCGACGCCCGCACCGACCGGCAGGGCGGCGGCGGCCGGGGCACCGGCGAGGAGAGCCGTGACGCTGCCCGCGACGGCGAACAGCGCGACCGCGGCGGCGGGAAGGAGACGGCTGCCCATCGTGTCCTCTCTGTTCCGTCTGTACTGCCCATGGGATGTGGTCTGTCGGTACCGCCCATGGGGTCGAGCCCGTCTTCACGTGCTGTGCTTCACGTGCTGTGCCGGGTCAGAAGTTGCTGATGACGGAGACCATCACCTTGTCGATGACCGCCGGGTCGCGGGCGTCGTAGGAGGTGGCCTTGGTGGCGGTGGCGATCTTCGTGAGCGTGCCGAAGTCGGCCTGGCCGCTGAAGGCGACGGTGAAGACGCGTACGGAGCGCTCCAGTCGACTGGCGTCGAGGTCGCGCAGAAGTGAGTCGAGGTCGTTGTCGGCCGGGTACTCGTTCCGTCCGTCGGTCAGGACGACGACGGCGTTGATGCGGTCGGTGTCCAGGTCGGCCAGCATCTCCTTCTGGGCGGCGCGCACGGTGGTGTAGAGGGCGGTGCCGCCCTCTGCGTTGAGCCCGTTGACGGCCTCGGTGAGCCGCTGTTCGTTCTCGCGGACGGGACGGGGCGGCACGATCTCCCGGTACGGCTCGGGGTGGTCGTCGGTCTCGGTGGAGAACGCCCACAGGCCGACCTCGTCGTCGGGGTGGTAGAGGTCGAGCGTGTCGGCGGCGGCCTTCTTGGCCGCCTCCATCCGGCTCTGTCCGCCGCCCGCGCTCTGGTTCATCGAGCCGGAGACGTCCATGACGAGCAGCACCCGGGCCTTCTTGCGCAGCTCGTCCCAGCTGTCCAGGACCGCCGCCAGCACGTCGGCCGCGGGCGGGTCGATCAGCGACAGGTTCCCCTGGGTCTGCTCGGACAGGCTGACCGAGCGGGCGAGTTCGCTGCCCGCGTTGCCCTCGTGGTCGCGGAATCCGGTCTGCTGGAAGCGGCGCTGCTGGGCGTCCTCCAGCAGGAACGCACGGAAATCGGCCGCCGCGGCCCGCTGGTCCTTGGACGCCGTGGGCAGCACCGCGAAGGGGTGGTCGAACATGAGCGTGCCGTCGGCCGGGTGCACGGCCACCAGAGGCACCTGCGGCTTCTTGCCCTTGCCGATCCGCTCGGTCTCGCCCGTGGGGCTGCCCTGGTTGTAGAGGTGGATCAGCTGTTCCTGTACGGCGATGGCGCTGGCGTACGACAGGGCCTGTCCGTCGGCGTCCGCCTCGGCGAGGTTGGCCATGTACGCGGTCGCGTCGGAGGCGTAGTGCAGGACACCCGCCTCGACCCCGGCCACGAACCGCCGGGTCTTGGGGTCCTCGACCTCTTTCACGGTGAGGTCGCTGGAGCGGCCGGTGGCGGCGTAGAAGGTGGCCACGGTCGCGCCGAGGCCCGAGGTGGAGGTGTGCGGGTTGTCCTTGCCCAGGCTGAAGCGGCCCCACTCGGGCCGCCCCTTCGAGGCCCAGCCCTTCTCCGTCAGCGACAGCACATCCCGCCAGCCGATCTTCTTCTCCGGCCAGCCGAGTGCCTCCGCCATCGGCCGGGGCATGCCGATCGCCAGCGGGCTGGTGGCAAGGGACTGCGGCTTCTCGTCGGTGAGCAGTTTGCGGTCGGCGGCGGTCGCGTCGCGCTGGAGCAGTGTCAGCCACAGCGAGGAGGACGGCGTCCACACCTGTGGTTCGGGCGCGCCGTCGCGCCGCTCGTCCCACCCCTGGGCCAGTGCGTCCTTGGCGACGCCGGAACTCGTCTCCGACACGGCCACTCGGGCGCACTTCCCGCCCGCGAGCTCACGCCCGGAGTCGTTGTAGTCCTCGGCCAGGTCGGAGAGCAGATCGCCCTTCTCCGTCGAGGAGTTCACCTCAAGCCGTACGTCGCAGTCGTCGTCCGAACCGCCGACGGCCGCGTTCACCACCACGCCGACGGCAACGAGGAGCACCAGCCCCACCACGACCGCCACCAGCATGGGCAGCCTGCGTGCGTTCCCCATGACACCCCCGTGTCCATGCCTCACCCGAGGCGGACTCACACACAATGAGACGCGTGTCATCACACGGTCTACACAGTGCGCTGCGATGTCAATGCCCTTTTCCACAAAGGAAGTTGGGGCGTTCGTGGGCCCGGCGCGGCACAGTTGAGGTGAGTCAGGTTCGGCATGGATTGAGATGATCTATGCGACCTGGAAGGGTTTGGCGTCGGTCGTCCGCCACCATGGCGACCACCATCGATCGCTGGAACAAGGGAAAGGTGTCGCCGACCATGTCACTCGCCCGCGTCCACAACTTCTCCATCTCACTCGACGGCTTCGGCACCGGTGAGGGCATGAGCCGTGACGCGCCCTTCGGCCACGCCGGCGAAAGGCTGCACCAGTGGATGTTCACCACCCGGTTCTGGCACGAGATGACCGGCCGTTCCGGCGGAACCGCCGGCCTCGACGACGCCTTCGCGCGGCAGTTCGAGCCCGGGATCGGCGCCGAGATCATGGGCGCCGGCAAGTTCGGCTACCCCGGATGGCACGAGGACCCGGACTGGAAGGGGTGGTGGGGGCCCAACCCGCCGTTCCACACACCGACCTTCGTCCTCACCCATCACCCGCGCCCGTCGATCGAGATGGAGGGCGGCACGACGTTCCACTTCCTCGACACCTCACCCGCCGAGGCGCTCGATACGGCCCGCGAGGCGGCGGACGGCCAGGACGTACGCATCGGCGGTGGCCCCACCGTGGTCCGCGACTTCTTTGCCGCCGGGCTCATCGACCGCCTGCACGTCGTGGTCGCCCCGATTCTCCTGGGCCGAGGCGTACGCCTCTGGGACGGACTGGAGGGCCCCGAGAAGGATTACGAGGTCGAGGCCACTTCCTCGCCCAGTGGAGTGACGCATGTGACGTTCACGCGTGCGGGCCTCTGAACACCTTGGTGAACCACCTCGGTGAACGACCTCGGTGAACTGCTGCGTTGAGCTGCTTCGGTCGAGGCCCGTAGGAAGTTTCCTCGGTTTCCTCGGTTTCCTCGTCACGCTTGATCGATCGCGCGGCCGTCTACAGCCCGTCTACAGCCCCGCGATCGCGTTCCATCGCTTCGCGAAGTCCGTGCGTTCCTTCGACGTGATGTCGCGTGCGATGGCGAGGCGCTTGCGCATGGCGGTGTCGGGGAAGATGAGCGGGTCCTCGGCGAGGGCGGCGGTCTCCTCGTCCTTGGCGGAGGCAAGGACGTCCTGGGCGGCCGGGACGGGGCAGACGTAGTTGACCCACGCGGCGAGTTCGGCGGCGACGGACGGCTCGTAGTAGTAGTCGACGAGGGTCTCCGCGTTCGCCTTGTGGCGGGCGAGGTTCGGGATCATCAGGGACTCGGACCAGAGTTCGGCGCCCTCCTCCGGGACGACGAACTCGATGTCGGGGTCGTCGGCCTGGAGCTGGATCACGTCACCGCTGTACGCCTGGCAGGCCAGTACGTCGCCGCTCGACAGGTCCTTGATGTAGTCGTTGCCGGTGAAGCGGCGGATGTGGTCCGTGCGGACGAGTTGGTCGACCTGGTCGCACATCGTGTGGAAGTCGTCGGCGGTCCACTTGGTGATGTCGACGCCGTTGCCCTGCATGAGCAGCGCGAACGCCTCGTCGAGACCGGAGAGGAGCGTGACGCGGCCCTTGAGGTCGTCCGCCCACAGGTCGGAGACGTGCCGGATCTCGCGGCCGACCCTGCGGCGGTTGTACGCGATGCCTGTGATCCCCGACTGCCACGGCACGGTGTGCCCCCGGCCCGGGTCGAAGGCCGGTGAACGCAGTTGCGGGTCCAGGTACTTGGTGACGTTGGGCTGCCTGGATCTGTCCATCTCCTGGACCCAGCCCAGGCGTACGAACCGCGCGCACATCCAGTCGCTGATCACCATCAGGTCCCGGCCGGTCTCCTGATGGTTCATCAGGGAGGGGCTGACCTTGCCGAAGAACTCGTCGTTGTCGTTGATCTCCTCGGTGTACGTGACCTGGATCCCGGTGCGCTTCTCGAAGGCGTCCAGGGTGGGGCGCCTCGACTCGTCCTCGTCGTCCGTGTCGATGTAGAGGGGCCAGTTGGCCCAGGTCAGGCGCTTGTCGGTGGCCGACAGGTCGCTTCTCGACCGGTCCGAGGGCGCGACGTACGCCGCCGGTACGCCGCAGCCGGCGGCCAGTGCGGTGGCTGCGCCCGTGCCGAGGGTGCGCAGCAGGGTGCGGCGGGAGATTCGCGTTCTCTGGTTCGGGTTCGCTGGCACGTGGGCAGCATGCCGCTTGCCCTGCCGGGCGGGCAATGGACGCTGCGTCGAGCCGTCCGGCCCGGGGACGACAGAGTGTCGCCCCCGCCGCCCTTACCCATTCCCGTCCCTTTCTGGGGGGCTACGCCCCCCAGACCCCCGCATCGCGCTGACGCGCTCGTCCTCAATCGCCGGACGGGCTGGAAGTAGGGGCGCAGCCCCGCCTTTCAGGGGCGCGGGGAACTGCGCGACCAACCACAGGCGATCCGCACCCGACACTCGACGACCGGGGGTTCGGGGGCGGAGCCCCTGAGTCAGGGACGGGAATGGGTAGGGGCGGCGGGGGCGGAAACACCACCTCGACCCACAACCCGCCCTCCCCCCGGGCCCGCGCCTCCACCACACCCCCGTGGGCCGCAGCGATCGCCGCCACGATCGACAAGCCCAGCCCGGAACCCTCCCGGGCTCGGTCCCGAGCCCGAACCCGCTCGGCCCCCACCCTCCGAAACGGTTCGAACAGCACGCCCACCTGATCCCCCGGCACCACAGGCCCACTGTTCACCACCCGCAAGGAGGCACACCCGTCGACGACCCCGGTCCAGACGGAGACCCAACCCCCCTCCCCCGGCGGCACGTTGTGGCGCACGGCGTTCTCGACGAGGTTGCTCACCAGCCGCCCGATCAGCTGCGGGTCCCCGACAAGCGCCGCGGGCGAGAGCTCGGCGGACACGCGGGGCCCGCCATCGGGCAACAGCTCGCCCGCCACCACGGACAGGTCCACGAACTCCCGCTCCGGCACCCCCCGTTGACTGAGCGCCAACGTCAACAACGCCTCGATCAACCGCTCCTGCTCCTGCCCGGCGGCCCGCATCCGAAGACAGGCGGCCCGCAGGGTCCCGGCATCGGCCCCGGGATCGGCGAGCGCCACATCGATGACGGCCTGCTGAAGCGTGAGCGGCGTACGCAACTCGTGCGACGCGTTGGCCACGAACCGCCGCTGCGCCTCGAAGGCGCCTTCCAAACGGGCGAGCAGATCGTCGAACGTGTCGGCGAGATCCTTGAGTTCGTCGGCCGGCCCGGCCACCGCGAGCCGCCGGTGCAGAGCGTCCGCGGAGATCCGCCGCACCGCCCCGGTCATTCTCCGCAGAGGCGCGAGCACCCGCCCGGCCACCAGCCACCCGAGCACGAGCGAGGCGAGCGCCATGACGCCGAGCGCGACCCCCGACTCGACGAAGAGCTGATGGAGCTGGTCGCTGCGCTGGGCGACCAACTGCTCACGTACGTATCCCTGGACCGCGGGCGCCCCCGCTCCCCTCGGAGGCACATCGGGCCTGGTCACCGACACCTGTTCGCCGCGCTCGGACATGAGGGCGTACGTGAGAGCCAGGAGCACCGCGCCCGCCACCACGAACAACCCGCTGTAGAGCAACGTCAGCCGCCACCGGATGCTCTGTGGCCCCCTGATGCCCCGCAGCCCGTGCAGGCTCTTCGGTCCACACATGCGCTTCGGCCCGCGGATCCGCAACACCGCGGGGAGCCCGAGACGCGCTCTCATACCCGGTACCCGGCCTGCGCCACCGTCTCGATCAACGGCGGTTCCCCGAGCTTGCGCCGCAGTCGGCTGACCGTCACCTTCACGGTCTGCGTGAACGGGTCGGCGGCCTCGTCCCAGGCCCGCTCCAGCAGTTCCTCGGCGGAGACCACGGCCCCGCCCGCCCCCATCAGCAGCTCCAGGACCGCGAACTCCTTCGGGCTGAGCGGGAGTTGGCGGCCGTCGCGGGACGCCACCCGTCGGGCGGGGTCGAGCCGCAGATCGCCGTGGACCAGAACCGGCGGCAGCGCCGGTTGGGCACGGCGCCCCAACGCCCGTATCCGCGCGACGAGTTCGGTGAACGCGAACGGCTTCGGCAGATAGTCGTCGGCGCCCATCCCGAGCCCCGCGACCCGGTCGGCGACCGTGCCGGACGCGGTCAGCATCAGTACCCGCGCCCGGCTGCCCCCCTCGGCCAGGGCCCGGCAGACCCGGTCTCCGTGCAGCCCGGGCAGATCACGGTCGAGTACGACGACGTCGTAGCCGTTGACCGTGGCCCGCTCCAGCGCCGCATGGCCGTCCAGCGCGATGTCGACGGCCATACCCTCTCTGCGCAGTCCCGCCGCGACGGTCTCGGCGAGCTCCTCGTGGTCGTCGACCACCAATACGCGCATCGGCATCTCCGGCTGCGTCTCCGGCTGCTGCGAACCCTGCGGCCAGCCTGCCCGCCGGGCGGTAACAGGGCGGTAAGAGCAACCGTTCCCGTGCCGTAACCGCCCACGCGCTGAGGTAATTCGAGGAGATCCGCTCCAGAGAACTCCAGAGACGCACCCAGGAGGATCCACATGCGAAGCACGACGAAAGGGCACCGCCGGCTGGCCGCGGCCTGCGCCCTGATCACCGCCGTCACGCTCGGCGGGGTGTACGCGGGCCAGGCCGTCGCGGCCGACCCGTCCGCCCCGTCGAGCGGCGGGTCGTCGTCGGAGCCCCCGAAGGACGACGACCCGGACGGTTCGACCGACTGGAAGCGCCAGGACGAGGCCTCCCGCGAGTTCACCGAGTGTGTGCGCGACAACGGCCTGGAGGACTTCCCCGACATCGTCATCCACACGGCGGACGACGGCGACGGCGTACGCGTACGGATCGACGCGGGCGAACGGACGAGCCGTCCCGACCCGGTCTCGAAGGAGTTCCGGAAGGCCGTGAAGGCCTGCAAGCACATCCTGGACGACATCGGCGTCGACTTCCCGGTCCCGCCGGACGAGCCGCCCGGCAAGGGCGACCGGCCCTGGCCCCCGGACTGCGGCGGCCGCGAGGAGCACAGGAACGAGAAGGGCGACAAGAGCGGGAAGGGGTCCGACGCAGAGCTGAGCGTCGCCGGACTCGTACTCACGGGGACCGCCTGACTCGTACGCGCCCAGCCACTCTGGTGACCGACACGGCACGGCCCCGAGCGGATCAACTCCCGCCCGGGGCCGTGCCGTTCACGCGGTCAGCCGAGGATCGTCAGCCCTCGATGGACGTCATCACGTGCTTGATCCGCGTGTAGTCGTCGAACCCGTACGCCGAAAGGTCCTTGCCGTAGCCGGACTTCTTGAAGCCGCCGTGCGGCATCTCCGCGACGAGCGGGATGTGGGTGTTGATCCAGACGCAGCCGAAGTCGAGGACCTTGGCCATGCGCATCGCGCGCGAGTGGTCCTTGGTCCAGACGGAGGAGGCGAGGGCGTACTCGACGCCGTTCGCCCAGTCGACGGCCTGCGCCTCGTCCGAGAAGGACTGGACGGTGATGACCGGGCCGAAGACCTCGTTCTGGATGATCTCGTCGTCCTGCTTCAGCCCCGACACCACGGTCGGAGCGTAGAAGTAGCCCTTCTCGCCGACGCGGTGGCCGCCCGCCTCGACCTTGGCGTGGGCGGGCAGGCGCTCGATGAAGCCGGTGACCTGCTTGAGCTGGTTCGGGTTGTTGAGCGGGCCGTACAGCACGTCCTCGTCGTCCGGCATGCCGGTCTTCGTGTCTGCGGCGGCCTTGGCGAGCGCGGCCACGAACTCGTCGTGGATGGACTCCTGGACGAGGACGCGGGTGGCGGCCGTACAGTCCTGGCCCGCGTTGAAGAAGCCCGCGACCGAGATGTCCTCGACGGCCTTGGCCATGTCGGTGTCCTCGAAGACGACGACCGGCGCCTTGCCGCCCAGCTCCAGGTGAACGCGCTTCACATCCTTGGCAGCGGACTCGGCGACGGAGATGCCCGCGCGTACGGAGCCGGTGATCGACGCCATGGCGGGCACCGGGTGCTCGACCATCGCACGGCCGCTGTCACGGTCGCCGCAGATGACGTTGAAGACGCCCTTGGGGACGATCGAGCCGATGATCTCGGCGATCAGGACCGTGGAGGCGGGAGTGGTGTCCGACGGCTTGAGGACGACCGTGTTGCCGGCCGCGAGCGCGGGGGCGAACTTCCACACGGCCATCATCATCGGGTAGTTCCACGGCGCGACCTGCGCGCAGACGCCGACCGGCTCACGGCGGACGATCGAGGTCAGCCCCTCCATGTACTCACCGGCCGCGCGGCCCTCCAGCATGCGCGCCGCGCCCGCGAAGAAGCGGATCTGGTCGACCATGGGCGGGATTTCCTCGGACCGGGTGAGACCGATGGGCTTGCCGGTGTTCTCGACCTCGGCCGCGATCAGCTCCTCGGCACGCTCCTCGAAGGCGTCCGCGATCTTGAGCAGGGCCTTCTGGCGCTCGGCCGGGGTCTGGTCGCGCCAGGCCGGGAAGGCCGCGGCGGCCGCTGCCATCGCGGCGTCGACGTCGGCCTGTCCGGACAGCGGCGCGGTGGCGTAGGCCTCGCCCGTCGCGGGGTTGACCACGTCGGTGGTCCGTCCATCGGCGGCATCGCGGAATTCTCCGTCGATGTAATTGCGCAGACGACGCAGCTCGGTGCTCACTGCCGGCCCTCCAGTCAGATGTCCAATCACTGAGACATCCACCCTAGTCCCGCGTCCCACGTTTTCAACACCCCCGATCGCCCCAGAACTGCGAAATCCGCACATGTGGGCCTCGCAGACAACGAATTTCATCAATCAACTCTTGCGGAACTGCTGATGCCTCATGCACAGTGAGCACGTGTCCAGTCGCAGCGCAGAGCCGAAGGGCTCCCGAGACACCCGGTCGGGGAACACCACTCCCCCGCTGGACAGCGTCTCCCTCGCCATCATCGAGCAACTCCAGGAAGACGGCCGCAGGCCGTACGCCGCGATCGGCAAGGCCGTCGGCCTCTCCGAGGCGGCCGTGCGCCAGCGCGTCCAGAAGCTGCTCGACCAGGGCGTGATGCAGATCGTCGCCGTCACGGACCCGCTCACCGTGGGTTTCCGCAGGCAGGCGATGGTGGGCCTCAACGTCGACGGCGACCTGGAACCGGTGGCGGACGCGCTGACCGCCATGCCGGAAGTCGAGTACGTGGTGATGACCGCGGGCTCGTTCGACATCCTCGCCGAGATCGTCTGCGAGGACGACGACCACCTGCTGGACGTCATCAACAAACGCATCCGGGCCCTGCCCGGCGTGCGCTCCACCGAGAGCTTCGTCTACCTCAAGCTCAAGAAGCAGACCTACATGTGGGGAACCCGATAGCCGTGACCACCAAGGACCTCAGCCGAACCGCGTACGACCACCTGTGGATGCACTTCACCCGCATGTCCTCGTACGAGAACGCTCCCGTCCCCACGATCGTCCGTGGCGAGGGCACCTACATCTACGACGACAAGGGCAAGCGCTACCTCGACGGTCTCGCGGGGCTGTTCGTGGTCCAGGCGGGCCACGGCCGCCGGGAGCTGGCCGAGACGGCGTTCAAGCAGGCGCAGGAGCTGGCTTTCTTCCCGATCTGGTCCTACGCCCACCCGAAGGCCGTCGAGCTCGCGGAGCGCCTCGCGAACTACGCGCCGGGCGACCTGAACAAGGTCTTCTTCACCACGGGTGGCGGCGAGGCCGTCGAGACCGCCTGGAAGCTCGCCAAGCAGTACTTCAAGCTGCAGGGCAAGCCGACCAAGTACAAGGTCATCTCGCGCGCGGTCGCCTACCACGGCACCCCGCAGGGCGCCCTGTCCATCACGGGCCTGCCGGCCCTGAAGGCCCCGTTCGAGCCGCTGGTCCCGGGCGCCCACAAGGTCCCGAACACCAACATCTACCGCGCGCCCGCCTTCCTCGACCAGGGGTCCGGCATCTCCCCCGAGGCCTTCGGCCGCTGGGCCGCCGACCAGATCGAGGAGCAGATCCTCTTCGAGGGCCCGGAGACGGTCGCCGCCGTCTTCCTGGAGCCCGTGCAGAACGCCGGCGGCTGCTTCCCGCCGCCGCCCGGCTACTTCCAGCGCGTCCGCGAGATCTGCGACCAGTACGACGTGCTGCTCGTCTCCGACGAGGTCATCTGCGCCTTCGGCCGCCTGGGCACGATGTTCGCCTGTGACAAGTTCGACTACGTACCGGACATGATCACCTGCGCCAAGGGCATGACCTCGGGCTACTCCCCGATCGGCGCGTGCATCATCTCGGACCGGCTCGCCGAGCCGTTCTACAAGGGCGACAACACCTTCCTGCACGGCTACACCTTCGGCGGCCACCCGGTGTCGGCGGCCGTGGGTCTCGCCAACCTCGACCTGTTCGAGCGGGAGAATCTCACGCAGCACGTGCTGGACAACGAGGGGGCGTTCCTCTCCACTCTCCAGAAGCTGCACGACCTGCCGATCGTCGGCGACGTCCGCGGCAACGGCTTCTTCTACGGCATCGAGCTGGTGAAGGACAAGGCCACCAAGGAGACCTTCACGGACGAGGAGTCGGAGCGCGTGCTCTACGGCTTCGTCTCCAAGAAGCTCTTCGAGTACGGCCTCTACTGCCGCGCCGACGACCGCGGTGACCCGGTCATCCAGCTCTCGCCGCCGCTGATCTCCGACCAGTCGACCTTCGACGAGATCGAGGGGATCGTCCGCCAGGTGCTGACCGAGGCGTGGGCGAAGCTCTGACCCCGCCGGCCCCCAGGGGCTCCGATGAGCTGAATCTGTGATCAACACCGGCCCCGGTGCCGCCCGTTCGAGTGAGAATGGGCGCTCCGGGGCCGCGTGCTGTCCGGCCTCCCGGCCCCGACTACCTAGCGTGCCCAGTGACCGATCGGCCCTGCCTTCGTTCCCCCGGAAGGGGGACTTCGCACGGCATTTCTGATCTGAACCGAGGTGTACGCCATGGTGGCTCCGCCGGACAACGACGTGCTGTGGGCACGCGCCCTGCACGTCAAGCACAACGGCTCGCCCGCGCTCACCGGCGTCTCGCTCGGGGTTCGCGAGGGCGAGATCCTGGCCGTCGGCGGCCCGCGTGGCAGCGGCAAGACGACCCTGCTCCAGTGCCTGTCCGGGCAGTTGCGGGCGCAACAGGGCGAGGTCTGGTTCAACAGCACGCCCGTGCACACCATGGGTCCGCTGACCCGCGAGCGGCTGCGCCGCGACCGGTTCGCCTGGATCGACCCGACGCCGGTCCTGGTCCCCGAACTGAACGCCTGGGAGAACGCGGCCCTGCCCCTGATGCTGCGCGGTGTCTCGCGCCGCCGCGCCAAGACCGCCGCCCTGGAGTGGCTGGACCGCCTCGACATCGGCGGCTGCGCCCGCAAACGCCCGTACGCGCTTCTGCACGCCGAGCGGCAGCGCGTGGCCATCGCCCGCGCGCTGGCCCCCGCGCCGACCGTGCTCTTCGCCGACGAGCCCACTGCCCCGCTGCACCGCGCCGACCGGGCCCAGGTGCTGCGTACGCTCACGACGGCGGCCCGGTCGCACGGGATCACCGTCGTACTGGCCACGCACGACGCGGACACCGCGGCCCTCGCCGACCGCACGGTGTCGCTGCTCGACGGGCGGCGCGTGAACACCGTCCATCTGCCGCCGGTGGCCGACAGCGTGGAAGGCCGGGCCGCGTGCTCGCTCTCCGTCTAGCGCGCGGGGCCCGGCCCGCCGTCCAGCTCCGCAGGCTCCTGGTCGCGGCGGCGTCGGCGGGCACGGGCTTCCTGCTCCTGTGCACTCTGGGGTACGCGATGGGGCACCCGGACGCGTCCGGTGCGGCCGTGCTGCGGCTGGCCTGGTGCGTGGCGCCGCTCGCCGCGACCGTGCAGTTCGCGGTGGCGGTCGCCCGGACCGACCCGGCCACCCGTCCCCGGCAGGGGCTGTCGGCGCTCGGCCTCGGCCCCGCCCGCCTGACGGTCCTCGCGGCGATCTCCACCGCCGTGTCCTGCACGCTCGGTTCGATGATCGCCCTGCTCTTCTTCCTGCATCTGCGCGGCGACCTGACCGGCCTCCCCTTCGACGGCGACGCCGCCGACCTCCTCGCCGCGGACGAGCCACTGCCCCTCCCGGCCGCGCTCACCCTGCTGGCCCTCGTACCGCTCATCGCCTCGGCGGCCAGCGCGGCGGTGCTCCGGCCGCGGGGCCCGAGGCCCAGCCTCACGACGGGCGGACGGCCGGGCCGGCTGAGCGGCTTCGGCGGATACGGCCGCTCCGTCGAACGCGTCGGCTTCGGCGCGTACGGGCGCTTCGGGACGCGTACGGAGTCACGTACGGAGGCGAAGGCGGGCCCGCGCTCCGAGAGCCAGGACGGTTCCGGGAACCGGGAGGGTTCCGCGGGCCGGGAGGGTTCTGCGGGCCGGGGCGGCTCCGGGCAGGACACCACCGGCCACACCGGGCGCGCCGAGCACGGCAGCCCCGAGGCCTCCACCAGTGCCGCGGCGCTCGACGTGCCCCGCCGCTCCGGCGCGCGCGCCCGCGCGAGGGTCGAGGCCCACCCCGGCGGCGAGCAGCTCTCCGCCACCCACACCACCGCCGACGCGCCCGCGCACAACGGCCACGACAGTCGCGGCGGCCACCACGCAGCCGACCCCCGCGCCGCCTCACAGCACCCCGACAGTCACGACAGCCATGGCAGCAACACCAGCCCCGGGCTCACCGGCCGTCCCGGTCGCACCAGCCACCCACTGGACCCGCTGGACCCCCAGCACCCCCCGGCCCCCCTCCCCACCCCCTCCGGCCTCCCCTGGGGCGCCGCGGTCCTCGCGGCCGGGCTCGCCGTGGAGACGTACGCCGGCCGTACGTCCCCGGCCCTCGCGGGACCCGACCTGCCAGGCGGCTTCAACGTCGGGCCCCTCGGTGTGCTGGTCGGCTGGGCGCTCACCGCGTTCGGGCTCGCGCTGGCCGGGCCCGCGATCACACACCTCTGCGGCAGGCTGCTCCAGGCCGTGCGGCCGGGCGCCCTGCGGCTGCTCGCGGGACGCGTGCTCATGGAGGAGGCGGCCCGCATCGGACGCCCGCTCGGTGTGGTGTGCGCGGTGGCGTCGGGGGCGTACGCCATGGCCGTGCTCTACGGCCGCGCGCGCCCCGACGTGGGGCCGCTCACCACCCTGGGCGCGCTGCTCGTCGCGGGATGCGCCGTCGCGACGCTCATGACCGCCGCGGTGGAGGCGAGGAACGCGCGCGCCGACACCACGGCCGCCCTGCTGCGGCTCGGGGCCCCGGCCACGGCGCTGCGCAGCGCCGCCGCCCTCCGCACGGGCGCCCTGCTCGCCGTCTTCGGCCCGCTGACCTGGGCGGTCGCGGAGCTGGCCGCACTGCCACTGACCCGCTGACGGCTCACGACTCTCGATCTACAGCTCGCCCGAAAAAGTTCGCGGAACGCCGATGACTTTTCGACGGCCCCCCGGTCTACCCCTCCGAACAGCACATCACGCGACGGGAGAGACCGGACATGTACCAGCAGATGATCTTCGTGAACCTGGCTGTGAACGACGTCGACGCCTCCAAGAAGTTCTTCACGGAGCTCGGCTACACGATCAACCCGCAGTTCTCGGACGAGAACTGCGCGTCCGTCGTGATCAGCGACACGATCGTCGCGATGCTGCTGAACAAGCAGCGCTACGCGGACTTCACGAAGAAGGAGATCGCGGACTCGACGAAGACCAGCGAGGTGCTGATCTGTCTGAGCGCCGAGAGCCGCGAGAAGGTGGACGAGCTCGTCGACAAGGCGATCGCGTCGGGCGGCTCGGCGAGCGGCGAGACCCAGGACTACGGCCAGATGTACGGCCGCGCCTTCGACGACCCGGACGGCCACACCTGGGAGGTCCTGTGGATGGACCCGGCGGCCGTTCAGGGCTGAACCGACCGTGCCTAGCATGGGCGGGTGCAGACGAGCCCCGCCCATGCGGCCCACCACAACGACCGTGAGATCGAGACGCTGGAGGAGTTCGACGCAGTCGTCTCGTCCCGCGGCACCCTCGCCGGCTTCCGTGTCCAGTGCGTCGATCTGACGGACCGTACAAGGGAGTTGCTGGCGAGCGACGCCACCGGCGCCGTCTTTCTCGGCTGCCCGATGCGGGAGAACGCCGCGGCGAAGGTCCGCGCCGACGGCGCCCTGGTCTTCCCGCCGCTCCCCGGTCTGCCCTTCGACCCGTACCGCGGTCACCTCTACCGTCCCGACGAGTTGTTCGCCTCGCTCGACAAGGGGTACGAGGAGACGCCGGACGCTCTCGCGTACGCCTGGTTCCAGCAGACGAAGACCGACGGCGACATCTACGCGTCGATGCTGCGCTCCGTCCACGACGACGCGATCTCCGACGCCCTCGACGAACTCCTGCGCGGCACGCGGGTGGTGGGCGTGATGGGCGGCCACGCACTCGGGCGCGGCACGGAGGCCTACACCGGCGCGGTCCGGCTCGGGCGCGCGCTCGCGCGCGGCGGGTTCACGGTGGCGACGGGCGGCGGCCCCGGCGCGATGGAGGCGGCGAACCTCGGCGCGTACGCGGCCCCGTACGACGACACCATGCTGCACGAGGCGTGCGAACTCCTCGCGAAGTCACCGTCGTTCGTGCCGTCGGTGACCGACTGGGCGCGCGCCGCCTTCGAGGTGCGCACGCGCTGGCCGAAGGGCAACACCTCTGTCGGCATCCCCACTTGGTTCTACGGGCACGAGCCGCCGAACGCCTTCGCCTCCCACATCGCCAAGTACTTCGCCAACGCCACTCGCGAGGACGGCCTGCTGGCCCGTTCGAACGCGGGTGTGGTGTTCCTGCCCGGAGCCGCCGGCACGGTCCAGGAGATCTTCGACAACGCGACCCCCAACTACTACGAGTCCCGCGGCGAACCCACCCCGATGGTGCTGGTGAACCGCGCGCACTGGACGGAGCGACTGCCCACCTGGCCCCTGCTCCAGGCGCTCGCCCGCGACCGCTCGATGGAGTCCCGGATCGCGCTGGTGGACCGGATCGAGGAGGCACCGGAGGCGCTCATCCGCTTGGCGCATGTAAATGAAAGCTAAAGCCGAGGGTCAAGACGGACAGACGGATTGACAACCCGAGACGTGGGCCAATAAACCTGTGAGGCGTCTGGGATTGCTGTTTCTTCGCAGCCAATCCCCCACCCCCCTCGTTTGTGCATCCCGTGAAGGGCAATCGTGTCCATATCTCGCCGTACCGCACGTTCCGTGCGCATTCTCGGAGTTGCCTCCGCCTCGGCCGCGCTCACGCTCGGCCTCGCCGGCAACGCGCTCGCCTGCAACATCAGTGAGTTCTCGGCCGTCGCCAAGTGCGACGGCGCCAAGGGTGTCATCAGCGTCACCGACAAGGACCCGACCGGCGTCGCAGCCACGGTCACGGTCTTCCTCGAGTCCAACGGCGCGGACGAGAAGCTCGTCGGCACCCAGGAGGTCAAGGGCTCCCGCGAGGGCGTGACCATCGACTTCTCGGAGGACTGGAAGCCGAACGCGGAGTACCGGATCCACGTCAAGGCCGGCAAGCAGGTCGACGAGGACATCAAGCCGAACCTCGTCACCCCGTCCGAGGCCTGCAAGTCCAAGGAGCCGTCGACGCCTTCGGCCACCCCGTCCCCGTCCGACGAGCCCTCCTCGCCGGTCACCGCGAAGCCCGAGTCCCCGGCGCCCTCGGAGTCGGAGAGCACCCCGCCCGCCTCGGCCGGCGGCAGCACCCCGTCCCCCGCGGGCGGCGACTCGAACCTCGCCGAGACCGGCTCCAGCTCCAACACCGGCGCGATCGCCGGCATAGCGGCCGCGCTCGTGGCGGCCGGCGCCGGCGTCATGTTCGCCCTCCGCCGCCGCGGCGCGACGAACGGCCGCTGAGCACCACCCGGTTCCACCAGGCGTGGCCCGCCCCCTCGTGAGGAGGCGGGCCACCGCCCTTCAGGGGCGCGGGGAACTGCGCGAGCAACCCAAGGCGGGCGCCGGCACGTAGCAACGGTGGCCGGCACCGCTTTCAGGGGCGCGGGGAACTGCGCGACCAGCCCCCACCGGCCCGCAGACGCACAAATCCGCCGACTAACCGAACGTGGCCCGCTCCAGCCAGAAGTCCAGCAACTCCCGCTCCCCCAGAACCTCCAACCCCCCACCGTCCGGCGCCATCCGGCGATAAAAGGCAAGCATCACCTCGGTGAGCGGCCCCCGCAACGCAACCGTCGCCTTCTCGTGCCCACGCCGCCAGTCGATCCCCTCGTCCTCGAACTCGATGAGCCACTCGGCATCCAGCCCGGGCTCGGCGTCGGTGGCGTGGAGATGGATACTGCGCCCCACCCCGCGCAGCTCCCGCGCGGCATCGCTGGGGTACTTCTCCTGCGCGAACCGCACGATCTGCAGCCACTCGTCGATCGCGTCGGCGGCGAACGCCGGCGCCACCTCGTACGTCACGCCGACGGCGATCGCCGCGTCGGCCCGATGGACCACCGTCTCGTGGGTCATGCGCCGCGCCCAGAACCCGGCCGTGTGCTCCCAGGCCCAGGACCAGGCGGCGGCGTCGGCCCCGGCGGTGCGAAAGGTCTCGGCGGCCTGCTCGGCACCCTCCGCGAGCCAGGCGTCCAGCGCGGCGGGGTCGTCGCCCTCCGGCCCCCCGACGTCGGCCACGTCCTCGATCGGCACGCTCTTCGTCGCCCGCGTCCGCACGATGTGCTCGGCCCAGCGATGCGCCTCGCCCACATGCACGGCGAGCTGCCGCAGCGTCCAGTCAGGACAGGTCGGTACGGTCGCGCCGAGATCGACTCCGGCGAGATGCGACCTCAACAGCGCGGTCTGCCCGACGATTTCGCCGCAGTAGCGGTCGTGCCCGAGTTGCGTCATAAGCCGCACCCTAGGCTCCCCAGGGTCCCCCAAGTACGACAATTTCCGCCGCGTCGAACGCCACCCCGACCTCGTCCCCCGCCTCCGGCGCGTCCCGCAGCGCACACGCCGCCTCCAGCCACGGCGCGCCCTCGGGCTGCAGGCGTACGGCGACATGGGTGCCTCGGAACGTCCGCGCGGCCACCGTGCAGCGCAGCCCATCGGCCGCCGGTACGAGGCGTACGCCCCCGGGCCTGACGAGCAGGTCGGCCTCGCCCTGTGGCGCGTCCGAGGGCACCGGCAGCTTGCCCCAGGGCGTGTCCGCGGCCTCCCCGCTGACGGTCGCCGCGGTCACGTTCTCGAAGCCGAGGAAGCGGGCCACGAACGCGTCGGCCGGGCGCTGCCAGACCTCAAGTGGCGTACCGGACTGGGCGATCCGGCCGTCCCGCATCACGACGACCCGGTCGGCGAGCGCGAACGCCTCACCCTGGTCGTGGGTCACCGCGAGCACGGTCGTACCCAACTCACCGAACAGCTCCCGGAGTTCGACCACCAGCCGCTCACGCAGCGAGCGGTCCAGCTGGCCGAGGGGTTCGTCGAGCATGAGCAGCCGGGGGCGGGGCGCGAGGGCCCGGGCGAGCGCGACGCGCTGCTGTTCACCACCGGAGAGGGAGGCGACGGCCCGCTCACGGGCTCCGGGCAACCCCACCAGATCCAGCAACTCCCGCACACGTACGGCCTGTTGGTCCTTCGACTCGCCGTGCATCCGCAGCCCGAAGGTCACATTGCCGCCCACGTCGCGCTGCGGGAACAGCTGGTGGTCCTGGAACATCAGGCCGACACCCCGCTTGTGCGCGGGCACGCCGTGGAGGTCGCGGCCGTCCAGGAACACCCGTCCCTCGTCCAGAGGTTGGAGCCCCGCGACCGCCCGCAGCAGGGTCGACTTGCCGCTGCCGCTGGGCCCGAGCACGCACACGATCTCGTGCTCGGCGACATCGAGCCCGACGGAGTCGAGCACGGCCCGCCCACCGAAACGTACGGTCGCACCGACGAGTTCGAGCTTTGCGTCGCGCATGGTCAGAACTCCCCGGTCCGGTCGGTGCGAAGGCGTTCGAGAACGAGCAGCGCCACCGCGCACACCACCATCAAGATCGTCGAAAGTGCCATGGCCTGCCCGTAGTTGAGCTCTCCGGCCCGCCCGAGCAGCCGTGCCACGGCGACCGGCAGTGTCGGGTTGTCGGGCCGCGCGATGAAGACGGTCGCGCCGAACTCACCCAGCGACACGGCGAAGGCGAACCCGGCCGCGATCAGCAGCGCCCGCCGCACCATCGGCAGATCGACCTCGCGCCACACCCGCCACGGCGAGGCCCCGAGCACCGCCGCCGCCTCGCGCAGGCGTCCGTCCACCGCCCGCAGCACGGGCAGCATGGTCCGTACGACGAAGGGGACGCCCACCAGCGCCTGCGCGAGCGGCACGAGGATCCAGGTGCTCCGGAGGTCCAGCGGCGGCTCGTCGAGCGCGATGAGGAAGCCGAACCCGACGGTCACGGCGGAGACGCCGAGCGGCAGCATCAGCAGGGCGTCGAAGCCCCGTACGAGACGGCCGGCGTCCCGGCGGGTGAGGGCGGCGGCCGCTAGTCCGCCGATCAGCAGGGCAATGGCGGTGGCAGCGAGCGCGTACTGCAGCGAGTTGCCGATGGCCTCGATCGGCGGGACGAGGAAAATGCCGCCCTCGTCGCTGGTCAGCGCCTTGTAGTAGCCGAATCCGGGGGCGTCGAGGGACCGTTCGACCAGCACGGCCAGCGGCAGCACCAGCAGGACGGCGATGGTGACGAGGACACCGGCGAGCAGTGCCCACTGCCCGGCGCCGCGCGGCCGTCGTGCCGTCACGGACGCGTCGACCAGGCGCAGGGCGGTCTCCCGCCGCCGTACCGTCCACGCGTGGACGGCGAGGATCGCGCCGACCGCCACGAACTGGACGAGGGTGAGGACGGCGGCCGTCGAGAGGTCGAAGATCTCCGAGGTCTGCCGGTAGATCTCGACTTCGAGCGTCGAGAAGGTGGGGCCGCCGAGGATCTGCACCACGCCGAACGAGGTGAAGGTGAAGAGGAAGACCATGAGCGCGGCGGCCGCGACCGCCGGCCCGAGCGCCGGAAGCGTCACCCGGCGCCAGGCGGCGAACCGTGAGGCGCCGAGCACCCGCGCGGCCTCCTCCTGACGCGGATCGAGCTGCGACCAGAGGCCGCCGACCGTGCGGACGACGACGGCGTAGTTGAAGAAGACGTGCGCGAGCAGGATCGCCCACACGGTCGTGTCGAGCCGTACGCCCCACAGCTCGTCCAGAAGCCCACCGCGGCCGAGCAGCGCCAGGAACGCCGTGCCGACGACCACGGTCGGCAGCACGAACGGCACGGTGACTACGGCCCGCAGGACCTGCTTGCCCCTGAAATCGAAGCGTGCGAACACGTACGCGCCGGGGAGCGCGATCAGCAGCGTGAGCGCGGTCGAGGCGAGCGCCTGCCAGGTCGTGAACCACAGGACGTGCCGGATGTCGGACTGCGCGAGCACATCGCCGATCCGCCCGAACCGCCAGACCCCGTCGATCCTGAGCCCACGGGCCGTGATCGCCGCGACCGGGTAGGCGAAGAAGAGCCCGAAGAACGCGACGGGCACGGCCATGAGAGCGAGCCGCGCCGCACTCCCCGTACGCGGGCGCGTGCGGGGGCGCGGACGGAGACGCGGACGCCGGCTCGCGGGCGGCTCCGCCTCGGCGCGAGGCTCTACTTCAGTACGAGCGAGGTCCATGACTTGACCCACTCGTCACGGTTGTCGGCGATCTTGGCGGGTTCGAGGGTCTCGGGGTTCTCGGCCTGCGGACCGAATTTCCGGAACTCCCGGGGCACCTCGGCGACCTCACGGACCGGGTACACGAACATGTTGAGCGGCATGTCGTCCTGGAACTTCTTGGTGATCAGGAAGTCGATGAGCGCCTTGCCGCCCTTGGTGTTCTTCGCGTTGCTGAGCAGGCCCGCGTACTCGACCTGGCGGAAGCAGGTGCCGTCCGCGACGCCGGTCGGCGCGGTCTTCGGCTTCGGGTCGGCGTAGATGACCTCGGCGGGCGGCGACGAGGCGTACGAGACGACGAGCGGCCGGTCGCCCTTGGCCTCCTTGCCGCCGGCGGACCCGGAGAACTCCACGTTGTAGGCCTGCTCCCAGCCGTCGACCACCTTCACGCCGTTGGCCTTGAGCTTCTTCCAGTAGTCCTGCCAGCCGTCGTCCCCGTACTTGGCGGCCGTCCCGAGCAGGAAGCCGAGGCCGGGCGAGGACGTCGAGGCGTTCTCGGTGACCAGCAGGTTCTTGTACTCGGGCTTGATCAGGTCGTCGAAGGACGTCGGCGGGGCCAGCTTGTGCTTGCTGAAGTAGGCCTTGTCGTAGTTGACGCAGATGTCACCGGAGTCGATGGGCGTGACGCGGTGCTTGTCCTGGTCGACCCGGTACTGCGGCAGGATCAGGTCCGAGCCCTTGGCCTGGTACGACTGGAACAGCCCGTTGTCGAGCGCCCGCGACAGCAGCGTGTTGTCGACGCCGAAGAAGACGTCGCCCTGCGGGTTGTCCTTGGTGAGGATGGCCTTGTTGACGGCCGTACCGGCGTCGCCGTCCTTGAGGACCTTCACCTTGTAGCCGGACGCCTTCTCGAAGTCCTTCAGTACGGCCTTGGTGTAGGCGAAGGAGTCATGGCTGACGAGGGTGACGGTCTTGGACCCGGAGCCTTCGTCGCCGGAGTCGGACGACCCGCACGCGGCGAGCGTGACGAGGCCGAGCCCGGTGACCGCGACCACGGCCGTGAACTTCCTGGTGGTGGTGCTCACTGAATTCCTCCTGGGGGTGACCAGGAAGAGACGCGGCCCTGCCCGGGACCTCGGTCGGATCCCGGGCAGGGCGCAACAGCTTGAGTAGTGACCGAACTTCCTACCCAGAATGACCTGGGCAAGGTTCAGAGGGTCTGCGGGCTGTCCCGCACTCTCAGCGCTGTGGCGCTCCCCTGTCGGAATATGAAGATGTACGTACGTCCGTCAGACTACCGCTCGGTGGCCGCGAGCTGCCCGCAGGCCCCGTCGATCTCCTGGCCACGGGTGTCCCGGACGGTGACGGGCACACCATGGGCGGCGATCGCCTCGACGAACGCCTTCTCGTCCTCGGGCCGCGAGGCAGTCCACTTGGAGCCGGGTGTCGGGTTCAGCGGAATCAGGTTCACGTGCACCGGCTTGCCCTTGAGCAGCCGCCCGAGCCGGTCACCGCGCCACGCCTGGTCGTTGATGTCCCGGATGAGCGCGTACTCGATGGAGAGCCGACGCCCCGACTTCGCCGCGTACTCCCACCCGGCGTCCAGCACTTCCCGAACCTTCCACCGCGTGTTCACGGGCACGAGCGTGTCACGCAGCTCGTCGTCCGGTGCGTGCAGGGAGATGGCGAGACGGCACTTGAAGCCCTCGTCGGCGAACCGGTTGATGGCGGGGACGAGACCGACCGTGGAGACGGTGATCCCCCGCTGCGACAGCCCGAGCCCGTCCGGCTCGGGGTCGGTGAGGGCCCGGATGGACTGGACGACCCGCTTGTAGTTGGCCAGCGGCTCGCCCATGCCCATGAAGACGATGTTGCTGAGCCGAGCCGGCCCACCGGGAATCTCGCCGTCCCGCAGCGCCCGCATCCCGTCCACGATCTGGTGCACGATCTCGGCGCTGGACAGATTCCGGTCGAGACCGGCCTGCCCGGTCGCACAGAACGGGCAGTTCATCCCGCAGCCCGCCTGCGAGCTGATGCACATGGTGACCCGGTCCGGGTACCGCATCAGCACGGACTCGACGAGCGTGCCGTCGAAGAGCCGCCAGAGGGTCTTGCGGGTGGTGTTCTCATCCGTGGAGAGATGCCGCACGACCGTCATCAGCTCGGGCAGCAGCGCTTCCTGCAGCTTGGCGCGCGATCCCGCGGGGATGTCTGTCCACTGCTCCGGGTCGTGCGCGTACCGCGCGAAGTAGTGCTGCGAGAGCTGCTTGGCACGAAACGGCTTCTCACCGATCGCGGCAACCGCCTCTTTACGCTCGGCAGGCGTGAGATCAGCAAGGTGCCGCGGCGGCTTCTTGGCTCCGCGGGGGGCAACGAAAGTGAGTTCTCCGGGCTTAGGCATGGCTGTACCAGTGTCGCAGATCGATTCGTGTGACTTGTGCCCCCGGCAGTCTCAGCCGCGGGGCCGCGCGTCCAGGAACCGGTGGACCGATTCCGTCATGCTCGCCACGAACGAGTCACGGGTCCGGTCGGAGACCAGTTCCAGGGACAGGTACGGGTTGAGGTCCTCCAGCTCTACGAGGAGTAGCTCGCCTTCCTGGGTGCGGCAGGCGTCCACGCGCTGGATGCCGTGGTCGAGGGTGTTCCAGTCGATGAAGGGCCGGGCGAAGACCAGGTCGGCGTCGGTGGGCTCGTAGGGCTCAAGGACCCAGCGCCGCTCGGGATCGGGGGCGTGAAGGGCGTACTGGAAGGCGTCGTCGACGTAGTAGAAGGACACCTCGTAGCGGAAGTCGATGCGCGGCTGGACCAGGATGTCACCGTAGGCCAGGTCGCTCAGCTGCTCTCGGGGCAAGAAGGTCAGGCCGATGGAGTCCGCGCCCGCTTTCGGCTTGACCGCGTACTGGCCGGCCTCGGGCAGCAGGTGCAGGTCCTCGGGCCGGTCGATGGTGGGGATGACCGGGTATCCGGCGGCGGTCAGGTCCAGCAGGTACTGCTTGCCGGCCATGTCGCCCCGGCCGGACAGCGGGTTGTAGACCCGGATGCCGCCGGCCGTCGCCCGCTCCCGGAAGGCGTCGTACTCCTTCTGGTAGTGCAGCACTGGCCCGCTGTTGCGGACCACGACCACATCGAAGGCGTCCATCAGCGCGGCGGCATCCAGCGGGTGGCACAGGGCGACGTCGAAGGCGTCACGCAGTCGGGAGGTCAGGAAGATGTCCTCGTCGCAGTAGCGCCGCCCCCGCGCCTGGTAGGCGAGATCGGTCACGTACAGAGCCCTACGGCGGTCCGGCATCGCACATCTCCTTGAGCGGTGCGACAAACCTACCCATCCCGCAGGCCACAGCCTCGGGCAGGCGGGTGGCCGTGGGCTGCCGACGGGCCCAAGTCCGATGCCGCAGGACGTCGGGCACTGTCCCAACGGTCACACGTGGACCTACAATCGAACTCGTGTACGAATATGTGTCTCGCCCGGATCATCGGCGCAGCGACCGCGATCGGCTGGTCCGGCGGCTGCGCCGCACCGACGACACCAGCGCCGCCGCCCCCACCTCCGCCACCCCCACGCCCGACACCGATACAGACACCGCCCGCGGTGCACTGTGAACCGCGGACAGTCGCCACCCGAAGGCGAGAGCACCGCGCCCATCGTCGTGCACCGCGCGGCGGGCACCAGCGGCCGCCGGGTGTCGATCCGCGCCCGGGTCGCCGGCCTCGCGCACAGCGACGCCGATCTGATCGAGTTCCTGCGCCGCGCGGGCCTCCCGGACGCGTGGGAGCTCCTGGACGATCCGCACTGGGTGGACTGGCAGGACGGCCGACCGCACGAATACGGCACGGACTGACAGCTACGGCACGGCCCGACAGCGGCCCGGACACGCGTCAGGGGCTCGCCGTCCAGTTGGACGACGAGCCCCTCGTACCGCGAAAACCGCAGACCGCAGACCGCAGACCGCAGACCCTGAGCCCCGGTGTCAGCTCCCGACGAACAGCACCAGCAGCAGCCACACCACCGGAGCCGTAGGCAGCAACGAGTCCAGGCGGTCCATGATGCCGCCGTGACCCGGCAGCAAGGTGCCCATGTCCTTGATGCCCAGGTCGCGCTTGATCATCGACTCGCCGAGGTCGCCGAGCGTGGCGCTGGCCGCGACCGCGAGGCCGACGATCAGGCCTTGCCACCAGGTGCCGTCGTCGATGAGGAACTGCATGCACAGCGCGCCCCCCACCATGGCGAAGGCCAGCGCGCCCAGCAGGCCCTCGCGGGTCTTGCCGGGGCTGATGCGCGGGGCGAGCTTGTGCTTGCCGAAGCGCCAGCCGACGGCGTACGCGCCCGTGTCGCTGACCACGGCCAGCAGCAGGAACGTGAGCACCCGCCGCGCACCGTCGTCCGCGGTGAGCATCATCGCCACGAACGTGGCGAGGAACGGGATGTAGAAGGCCGCGAAGACCCCCGCGGTGACGTCCTTGAGGTATCCCTCGGGCGGTTCGGTCATCCGCCAGACCAGGACCGCGAGCGCGGTGAGCGCCATCGCCACCCAGGCACCCTCGGCACCCCGGACGTATCCGGCGACGACCATCGCGGCACCGCCGATCGCCAGCGGCACGAGCGGCGCCTTGATGCCCTTCTGTTCCGCGAGCCGCGACGTGAGTTCCCACAGGCCGACCACGACGGCGATCGCTATCACCCCGACGAAGGCGGCCTTGACGACGAACAGCGACGCGACGATCACCGCACCGAGCGCGACCCCGACCCCTATGGCAGCGCCCAGGTCGCGGCCCGCGCTCTTCTTCGGCGGCGCGGGTGCGGGCTGTGCGGCGCTGGACATGGGCTCCTGCGGATTCTGCGACCGATGGGACGGCCCCTGAGAGGACGGATCCTGGTGCGGCGGCGTCCGAGGCGTCTCGTCGCGGAACAGGGGGCCGCCCGTCCGAGCAGCCCCTCGGTCGTCATCCTGGTCTCCGCCATGCGCGGGTACGTCGGGCACGATGGGCATGGGGCGAGTCTGCTGCGCGTTGTGCGCATCGTAGGCGGGACCCGCCGGGGCAGCCCCCTGGACAGGCCCCTGGTCGGACGGCCCCCAGTACCCGGCTTGTGGCGGCGCCCCCCAGGAAGAGTCGTTCATCAGACCTCGAGCAGCTCTGCTTCCTTGTGCTTGAGCAGCTCGTCCACCTGAGCGACGTACTTCGCGGTGGTGTCGTCGAGCTCCTTCTCCGCACGGCGGCCCTCGTCCTCGCCGACCTCGCCGTCCTTGATCATCTTGTCGATGCCGTCCTTGGCCTTGCGGCGCACGGAGCGGATCGAGATCTTGGAGTCCTCGGCCTTGGTGCGGGCGACCTTGATGTAGTCCTTGCGGCGCTCCTCCGTCAGCTCGGGGAACACCACCCGGATGATATTGCCGTCGTTGCTCGGGTTGACGCCGAGGTCGGAGTCACGGATCGCCTGCTCGATGTTGCGCAGCGCGCTCTTGTCGAACGGGGTCACCACGGCCATGCGCGGCTCGGGCACCGAGAACGAGGCCAGTTGGTTGATCGGCGTCAGCGCGCCGTAGTAGTCCGCCACGATCTTGTTGAACATCGCCGGGTGCGCACGGCCGGTGCGGATCGCGGCGAAGTCCTCCTTGGCGACCACGACGGCCTTCTCCATCTTCTCCTCGGCCTCGAGGAGGGTCTCTTCGATCACCACTTGCTCCTGCGTGTCTTGAGTAGGCCCGGCTGCGGTTCCTTGGCGGGTAGGCGGCCGGCTGCGTCGCGTCTTATTCCTGCACGGTTCCCGACCGGCAGGACATTGTCCATCCCCCGGTCAGGCCCGACTGCCCTGGTCACCCACAAGCGTGCCGATCTTCTCACCCTTGACGGCCCGCGCGATATTGCCCTCGGCCAGAAGCTCGAAGACGAGGATCGGGAGCTTGTTGTCGCGGCACAGGGTGATCGCGGTCATGTCGGCGACCTTGAGGTCGCGGGTGATGACCTCGCCGTAGCTGAGCGAGTCGAACTTGACCGCTTCGGGGTTGGTCTTCGGGTCGGAGTCGTAGACCCCGTCCACACCGTTCTTGCCCATCAGCAGGGCCTCGGCGTCGATCTCCAGGGCGCGCTGGGCGGCGGTGGTGTCGGTGGAGAAGTACGGCATGCCCATGCCCGCGCCGAAGATGACCACACGGCCCTTCTCCAGGTGCCGCACGGCCCGCAGCGGGATGTACGGCTCGGCGACCTGCCCCATGGTGATGGCGGTCTGCACGCGTGAGTCGATGCCCTCCTTCTCCAGGAAGTCCTGAAGGGCCAGGCAGTTCATGACGGTGCCGAGCATGCCCATGTAGTCGGAGCGGGCCCGGTCCATGCCGCGCTGCTGGAGTTCGGCGCCGCGGAAGAAGTTGCCGCCGCCGATGACGACGGCGATCTGGGCACCGCCGCGGACCACCGCGGCGATCTCCCGGGCCATTTTGTGCACCACGTCGGGGTCGACGCCGAGTGCCCCGCCACCGGCGAAAGCCTCGCCGGAAAGCTTCAGCAGGAAGCGGCCGGCGCCCTTGCCGGTGTCGCTCTTTTCGTCCTTGTCGGCCTTGGTGGTGGTCATGGAGATCTCGCCTCTTCTACGTGTCGCACATACAAAGAAGGCCATTGCCGGTGGGGTGTTGGTGGCAACCCATGCGCGGCAATGGCCTCCTCGTCAGATCTGCTGTCGACCGTCACGCGCGCGCGTGGCGGCATACGCAACCAACACGGACGACTGCTGTCGACCCTATCGGGGTCGCGCGTCGATCGCGGTACGGACTCAGATGCCGACCTTGATGCGTACGAAACGCTTCAGGGTGACACCGGCCTCGTCCAGGATCTTCTGGACGGACTTCTTCTGGTCGAGCGCGTACGGCTGACCGAGAAGGGTGGCTTCCTTGAAGAAGCCGTTGACCCGACCCTCGACGATCTTCGGGAGGGCCGCCTCGGGCTTGCCCTCGGCGCGGGTGGTCTCCTCGGCGACGCGACGCTCGGACTCGACGACCTCGGCCGGAACGTCCTCACGGGAGAGGTACTTCGGCGCGAAGGCGGCGATGTGCTGCGCGATGCCCTTGGCGAGGTCGGCGTCGGCCTTGTCCAGCTCGACCAGGACACCGATCTGCGGGGGCAGGTCGGGCATGGTGCGGTGCATGTACGAGCCGACGTAGGCGCCGGAGAACTGCGCGAAGCGGTCCAGGACGATCTTCTCGCCCAGGTTGGCGTTGGCCTCGTCGACGTACGCCTGGACCGTCTTGCCGGCCTCGATCTCGGACGCGAGCAGCGCCTCGAGGTCGGCCGGGGAGGTCTTGGTGACGTGCTCGGCGATCGTGTTGGCGACGGCCTGGAACCTCTCGCCCTTGGCGACGAAGTCCGTCTCGCACTTCAGCTCGACCAGGACGCCGGAGGTGTTGTCGTCGGCGATGATGGAGACCACGGCGCCGTTCTCGGCGGAGCGGCCCTCGCGCTTGGCGACGCCCTTCTGGCCCTTGATGCGCAGCGCCTCGACGGCCTTGTCGACGTTGCCGTCGGCCTCGTCGAGCGCCTTCTTGCAGTCCATCATGCCGGCGCCGGTGAGCTCACGGAGCTTCTTGACGTCAGCGGCGGTGTAGTTCGCCATGATCTGTGAATCTCTTCTCGGAGTTCGAAGTCTCGAAGTCGGCGTCCGCCGCTGATCGGGCGGGCGTCCACCGAAGATCTACGGGCTGGGGGTGAACGGCGGGCGGCGCCCTTGGCACCGCCCGCCGTCACTCAACCGTGACGCTGGTTCGTCAGGCCTGCTCGGCGGCCTCGGCCGGCTTCTCGGCCTCGGCCTCCTCAGCAGCGGCGGGGGCCTCGGCGACGGGAGCCTCGGGAGCGGCCGGAGCCTCGGCCTCGGCGGCCGCGGGGGCCTCCTCGGCGGCAGGGGCCTCAGCAGCAGGCGCCTCGGCGGGAGCCTCATCGGCCTTCTTCTCGCCGCCCTCGAGCAGGTCGCGCTCCCACGCGGCGAGCGGCTCGCCCGCGGCCTTGTCACCCTCGGCGGCCTTGCCGGCACCGGAACGGGAGATGAGGCCCTCGGCGACCGCGTCGGCGATCACGCGGGTGAGCAGGGTGACGGAGCGGATCGCGTCGTCGTTGCCCGGGATCTTGTAGTCGACCTCGTCGGGGTCGCAGTTCGTGTCGAGGATGGCGACGACCGGAATGTTGAGCTTCCGGGCCTCACCGACCGCGATGTGCTCCTTCTTGGTGTCCACGATCCAGACGGCGCTGGGAACCTTGGACATCTCGCGGATACCACCGAGGGTCTTCTCAAGCTTGGCCTTCTCGCGCGAGAGCACGAGAAGCTCCTTCTTGGTCAGACCGGACGCGGCGACGTCCTCGAAGTCGATCTGCTCAAGCTCCTTGAGGCGCTGCAGACGCTTGTAGACGGTGGAGAAGTTGGTGAGCATGCCGCCCAGCCAGCGCTGGTTGACGTAGGGCATGCCGACGCGGGTCGCCTGCTCGGCGATCGCCTCCTGCGCCTGCTTCTTCGTGCCGACGAACATGACCGTGCCGCCGTGGGCGACGGTCTCCTTGACGAACTCGTAGGCGCGGTCGATGTACGACAGCGACTGGAGCAGGTCGATGATGTAGATGCCGTTGCGCTCCGTGAAGATGAATCGCTTCATCTTCGGGTTCCAACGACGGGTCTGGTGACCGAAGTGGACGCCGCTTTCCAGCAGCTCCCGCATCGTGACGACGGCCATGGCCGTTCTCCTTGAGTTTCTCGGTTGTGCCGCGCGTGCCGGACGGCACTCGCGCCTGACGCCCGCGATGCGCCTTGCCCGCTAGGGACCGAGAGGCGCTGACACCGGCTGTTTGAGGGCCTCGTGTCGGGGCGTGCGAAGTCGACCCGGTGACCCGGATCGCCACCAGAAGTGTACGGGACCCACGAGGTGCCGGGTGACGCCGCTGTCCACAACCGGCCGGTACTCCACAGATCCTGGCCATGATCCACTTTTTTCCGTCCCGCACGGGACCGTTCTCGCATGCGAGAAGACCAATCGACGCGTACGTGGCTGACGCTGCTGCCTGCCTTGACCGTGGCCCTGATGGTGGCCGCCGTGGGTGCCTTGGGTGCTGCTCTCCCCACGGCGACCGCCCTCGACGGCGGTCCCGGCGGTGGCCCAAGCGGCGGCCCCGGCGGCAGTTCGCCCCCGGCTCCACCCGCCGTCCCGGCTCCACCCGCCGACACACCGGTGCCCGCCGTCGGCCGCGCCTGGCCGGTGGGCCTGCGTCCATCGGTGATACGCGGCTGGGAACCCCCGGCCACCACCTACGGCCGGGGCCATCGCGGGGTCGACCTCGCCGCGAACCCCGGCACCCCGGTCCGCGCCGTGGCTCCGGGCCGTGTCTCCTTCGCGGGCCGGGTGGCGGGCCGTGGAGTCGTCTCGGTGGAACTGAACGGCACGGGCGACCCTCCCCTGCGCACGACCTACGAGCCGGTGCGGGCGACGGCGAAGAAGGGCGCGGTGGTGGCGGCGGGCGAGGTGATCGGCGTACTGGAACCGACGGGGTCGCACTGTCCGGCGTCCTGCCTGCACTGGGGACTGCGCAGGGCCGACACCTACCTGGATCCCCTGTCCCTGCTCCCGCCGTGGCTGCTCGGCCGGGGTCCGTCACGGCTGCTGCCGGTCATCGGGGTTCCCGAGTCCGAGGTACGTGCCGTGCCCTAAGCCCTGGCCCTGGCTCAGGTCCGGCCGACCGCTCGGCGGCACCTCATGGACCGACCGCCGCGACGGGTACCACTCCGCGCCCACCGGACGGCCCGCCATGTTCCAGCTCCAGGAGACGGTCGGCGTGATGCGCATGTAGAGCCCCGGGCCGACCATCCCCACACGCTCGACGGGTTCTTCGGCGGTGCCGTAGACCCGTACGCCTCGCGCGATGAACGGGTTCAGGGACACCAGATCGTCGATGACGAGGGCCACCTCGTGGTGGCCGGCCCGGATGTTGCGGAACTTGCGGGTCCCGGCGACCGACGAGCCGCTGCCGCCGACCCAGAAGTGCGTGCCGTCGTACTCGAAGGCGAGCGGGACCACGTCGGGCTGCCGGCCGTCGGGAGACAGCGTCGCGACGCGGGCGAGCGGCTGTGACCGCATGTAGGCGATCTCTTCATCGGTGAACGACATGACAACCTCCGGGCGGGCGTTTCGAAAGGGGCGCCACCCTCCCAGTGGGAGGGGTCCTCCACCCCCATACGAACGGCATCCCACCGAATCGACACCGACCGACACACCTGTAAGGCACCCCGACCGACAGACGCCGGAACGACACCGCCCGTCCGACACCGGAGGGATCCCGACCCGGCCGACGCAGGAGGTACTCAGCCCTGGACGCCCCGCAGGGCCATCGCCACCGCGGCGTCGGTGATCACATCGGGATCCTCGGCCGCACCGATCTCGATCCTGCGCACGGCCGCGTCCACGATCCCCTGGAGGAGCATCGCGGCCATCCGGGGCTGCTCGTGGCCGATGTCCCGCAGCGCTTCCACGATCATCGCGACGAGTCCGCCGTGAGCCGCGCGGATCTTCTCGCGCGCACCCGCGTCGAGCTCGCTCGCGGAGATCGCCACGACGGCCCGGTGACGCCGGTCGCCGACGAGGCCGAGCTGCTGGCGGACGTACGCCTCGACCTTGCCCTCGGGCGTCCCGGCCAGCGCCATCGCCGCCTCGACCTCGGCCGCCCATACCGGGAAGTCGACCTCACAGAGCTCTTCGACGACGGCTGCCCGCGACCGGAAGTACTCGTACACGGAGGACCGCGCCAGACCCGTCCGCTCGGCCAGTGCCGGGAACGTCAGCGCCTCCGTCCCGCCCTCGGACAGCAGTGACCGTGCCGCGTCCAGCAGGGCGGCTCGCTGCATCGACCGGTGCTCGGCCACGGAGGCCGCTCGAATCCTTGGCACGCTCCCACTTTACGGATGCCCCGCCCAAGACGGGAGACTCTCGTCCGTCAGGGCTTGATCCTTGGGCCCCAGGCCGAAAGAAGTCCCACTTCAGAGGCGTTGCCGAGGAAACGAGGTCAGCGTCCGAAGCTCGCCAGCTTGGCGCGGAGCTGGAGGACGGACTTGGTGTGGATCTGGCTGACCCGGCTCTCCGTCACACCCAGGACGTTGCCGATCTCTGCGAGTGTGAGTCCCTCGTAGTAGTAGAGCGTGACGACGGTCTTCTCGCGCTCGGGCAGCGTGTTGATGGCACGTGCCAGGAAGCGCCGCAGTTCCCGGTCCTCGGCGACCTCCACGGGGTTGTCAGCCGCGGTGTCCTCAAGGGTGTCCATCAGGCTCAGCCGGTCGCCGCCCTCACCGCCGACATGCAGCAGTTCCTCCAGGGCGACCACGTTCGCCAGCGACAACTGGCTGAACACCGCATGCAGTTCGTCAACCGGGATGCCCATCTCGCCGGCCACCTCGCACTCCGACGGCGTACGCCGCAGCCGTGCCTCCAGCGTCGCGTAGGCCCGCTCGACATTGCGCGCCTTCTGCCGCACGGAACGCGGGATCCAGTCCAGCGCCCTCAGCTCGTCGATCATCGCGCCCCGGATCCGCGTGATCGCGTACGTCTCGAACTTGATCTCCCGCTCGATGTCGAACTTCTCGATGGCGTCGATCAGCCCGAACACACCCGACGAGACGAAGTCCGCCTGCTCCACGTTGGGCGGCAGGCCCACACTCACCCGGCCCGCGACGTACTTCACCAGCGGCGAGTAGTGGAGGATCAGCTGCTCGCGCAGTCGCTCGTCGCCCGTGGTCTTGTACGACCTCCACAGCTCGTCGAGCGTCGAGGGGGCGGGCGGCCGCACGCCGCCGCGGGCAGCGGGGGGAACAGCCGCCCGGTCAGACCCGGAGGTGTGCTGGGGCATTCGTCGCCTTGTGCCGTTCTGCCGTGAACTGGGGGTGCCTGAGTGAGCTGTCGCTCTGATGTCGAGTTGCCTGTCTGAGTCGGAATCCTCGTGAGCGTAGCGTGACTGGAGCGTCGCAGTGTGCGAAGGGCGAGGGATCCACCGTGCGCAGATACGTTCCGCTGGGCGCCCCTCAGGGGCACGACCGTCGCCGTGTGTAATCGCCGTGGAGCGCCAACTACGGGAACTGCCAAGGGTTTCGGGGGGTCGCCCGGACGGCCGAACACTCTCGGTCAGCATCGCCCCCGATCCGTGTCGACGGAGATAGTGGCCTGGCGTGTCAACTTCCAGCCGTCGCCGTGTCGTTCGACGAACCCAAGTGAGCGGAGTTCGTACAGTCTCGCGACCGCGTCGTCCGCCGTCGTGCCGGCGCTCCTGGCGGTGTCCTGCGGCGATGCGGTCCCATGGGCCGGCAGGGCGGCCAGCACACGGGCGGCGGCGGGGTCCAGGAGGTCGCGCGGCAGCACCGGCCCACGCCTGTCCGGCGCCAGCTCGCCCATGTCGCAGACCAGCTCCGCCACTTCCGCGGCGTCCGTGACCAGCACCGCGTCCCCGCGCAGCAGTTCGTGCACCCCTGCCGAGAGCGCGCTGGTGGCCGGGCCCGGTACCCCTATCGCGTACCGGCCCAACCGCTGAGCGGCCCGGGCCGTGACCAGAGCGCCGCTCCGGTACGCCGCCTCGACGACCACCGTGCCGCGGGTCAACGCCGCGATGACCCTGTTGCGCAGGATGAACCTGCTCGGTGTCGGATGGTCGCCGGGCGGCAACTCGCCCACGACCAGCCCCTGTTCGGCGATGCGGGTGATCAGTTGTGTGTGCCCGCGCGGATAGGGCCGGTCCACCCCGCAGGCGAGTACGGCGACGGTGGCCCCGCCCGCGCCGAGCGCACCGCGGTGTGTCGCGCCGTCCACCCCGTAGGCACCCCCGGACACCACGACCCATCCCCGCTCGGCGAGCCCCGCGCCTAGTACGGACGCCATGTGCGCGCCGTACTCGGTGCAGGCCCGTGCCCCCACGACCGCCACCGAGCGCAGCGCCCATATCCGCAGGCTGGGCCGCCCTCGCACCCACAGACCGGTGGGCCGCGCGTCCCCGAGGTCGTCCAGCTGTGCGGGCCATTCGGCGTCCCCCGGGCACACGAACCGCGTCCCGGCGTCCCGTGCCACGGCGAGGTCCCGCTCCGGGTCCGCCCGCTCGGCCCGGGCCCTCAGCCCCGCCCATCGCTTGTCCGTGACACCCGGCAGCTGCTGCCCGTCTCCAGTGAGCCGCCGGACCACCTCCGCGGCCCCGATCTCGCGGAGCCACCGTCCGCAGACCTCGTCCCCCGGTTCGACGACGCGGGCGAGGAAGGCCCGGTGGAGCCGCGCGTCGTCCCCACCGTCCCTGCCGTCCCTGCGGTATTCACTCTCCCCGCTGCCCCCTCCACCGCTGCTGGCCCCGCTCATGACAGCGCTCCGATCGCCATGGGCACCCCCCGAGGGACGCCGGTGCGCAGTTGCAGGGCGAGGGCCACGTCCGTCGCGTCGGGCCGGTCGTGTCCCACCAGGTCCGCGACGGTCCAGGCGACGCGCAGGACACGGTCGAGACCGCGTGCGGTGAGCACGCCGCGCTCCAGACTGCGCTCGGCGTCGTCCATGGCTCCCGGCGAGGCGTACCAACGGCTGCGCAGCTCCCGCCCCGGCACTTCGCTGTTGGTCCGCCAGGGAGTGTCCGTCAGCCGCGCCGCGGCCCGGTCCCTGGCCGCCCGCACCCGGTCGGCGACCGTCTCGGTGGATTCGCCCCGCGCACCCCGCTCCGTGAGTTCGGACCGGGTGACGCGGTCCACCTCGACCCGCAGATCGACCCGGTCGAGCAGAGGTCCGGAGAGCCGTGCCTGGTAGCGGCGGATCGCCGAGGACGGGCACTCGCACAGGCTGTCCCGCTGCGAGAAGCGGCCACACGGGCAGGGGTTCGCCGCGAGCACCATGAGGAACCGGGCAGGGAAGCGCACGACTCCGGCGCTGCGCGCGATCACCACGTGCCCCGATTCCAAGGGCTGGCGCAGGGCGTCGAGGGCGTGGCTGCTGAATTCTGGTGTCTCGTCGAGGAAGAGCACTCCCCGGTGGGAGAGCGACGCCGCGCCCGGCCGTGCGATTCCCTGGCCGCCTCCCACGAGCGCCTGCATGGTCGCCGAGTGGTGCGGTGCGCAGTAGGGCGCGACGTCGACCAGGGGCTTGCCCGGTGGCAGCAGGCCCGCGACCGAGTGGACGGCTGTGACCTCCAGGGACTCGCCGCGGCTGAGCCTCGGCAGGATGGCCGGAAGTCGCTCGGCCAGCATCGTCTTGCCCGCCCCCGGTGGACCTTCCAGGAACAGGTGGTGTCCGCCGGCCGCGGCGACCTCCACCGCGGTCCGTGCCGAGTGCTGGCCGACGACGTCGGCGAGGTCGTGCCCGTGGTCGTGCTGCATGGCGCCCATGCTGTGCATGCCCGTGGCCGCGCCCGTCCCCGGCATGCGCAGGCCCGCGAGCAGCGGATCCGGGCGGCCCTGCTCGTCGGGCTCCTCGTCAGGCACCGGTTCGTCCGTGAGGACGGCGATCAGCTGCCGGAGGCTGCGGACGCCGAGCACGGACACCCCGGGCACCAGCGAGGCCTCGGCGGCGGCGCATTCCGGCACCACCACCTGCTCGTATCCCGCGTCCGCGGCGGCGAGCACGGCCGGCAGCACACCTCGGACGGGCCGGACCCGCCCGTCCAGCCCCAGCTCGCCGATCATCACGATGTCGGAGAGCGCCCGTGGGTCGATCCGCTCGGAGGCTCCCAGCGCCGCACAGGCGATCGCGAGATCGAATCCGCTGCCGCTCTTGGGCACCGAGGCCGGGCTGAGGCCCACCGTGAGCTTCTTCTGCGGCCACTCGCCGCCGGAGTTGACCACGGCCGCCCGCACCCGGTCCTTGCTCTCCGTCAGGCTCTTGTCGGGCAGGCCGACCAGGGTGAACGCCGCGACCCCGGGCTCCAGGTCCGCCTGGACCTCGACGACGACGCCCTCCACTCCGACGAGGGCCACCGAGCACGTACGCGCGAATCCCATCAGGCCACCCCCCGCACGTGCTCCACGACGGCGGCACCGCGGTCGGGCAGCAGGACGCCGACGACGTCGATGCGGACGCCGCCGGGTGGGGCTCCTCCGTGTTCCTGCAGCCATCGCTCGGCGAGGCCGCGCAGCCGCTGCGCCTTGACGGGGGTGACGGCGGCCATCGGGTGCTCGAAGGTTCCCGTGCGGCGGGTCTTGACCTCGCAGACGACCAGCGCGTCGCCGTCCCGGGCCACGATGTCGATCTCGCCGGCCCTGCCCGAGCGCCAGTTGCGCTGCAGGACCGTCATTCCCGAATCGGTCAGCCGTCGTACGGCCAGGTCCTCGCCGTACTTTCCCAGTGCGTTGCGTGCCTTGGACGTCTTCATGTGGGCACCACCTCCGGCACCCACACTGAGCCCGCCGCGGCCCGCTAGTGGATCTTGGTGGACGACCACTCGACTGTGGACAACTCAGTCACCCGCACGAGTGGCCGTCCCCGCCTTCCGGTCGCCCGGCGACCGTGATCCCTCAGCTGCTCGGCAGCTCGAGATCGCTCTTGTTGAGCTCCTCGATGTTCACGTCCTTGAATGTGAGGACGCGTACCTGCTTCACGAACCGAGCGGGCCGGTACATGTCCCACACCCAGGCATCCGCCATGGACACCTCGAAAAACACCTCGCCCTGGACCGAGTGCACCTGCATCTCGTAGTCGTTGGTGAGGTAGAAGCGCCGTTCGGTCTCGATCACGTATTTGAACAGACCGACGACATCGCGGTACTCCCGGTAGAGCTTCAGCTCCATCTCGGTCTCGTACTTCTCGAGGTCCTCGGCGCTCATGGCATGTTCCCCTTCAGCCGTGCGTCCCCCTATTGTGCGCCAGCCCCGCGAGCCCCTAGACGATTTCCGTGTCGAGGGTCTCGGGACCGGCCGGGGGCCCTTCGTCGAGCAGCCTGCGCAGCAGCTCGGCGAGTCTGGTCGGATACACCGTCTCATGTGCCTGGTTAAGTTCCTGGCACGTCCACCAGCGCGCTCCGGCGACACTGCGCCGTTCCAGCTCGGTCAGTCCCGTGGCCTCGGTCGCCGTCTGTGTCGTACGGGCCAGGTAGTACCACTCCTCCTGGTCCCAGCGGCGCCCCGCGAACGGGAACGAACAGGTCCGCCGCCACAGCACCGGGCCCAGCTCGACCTCGGTGATGCCGGTCTCCTCCACGAGTTCCCGGCGGGCGGCCTCTTCCCGCGTCTCGTCGCCCTCCACGCCGCCGCCCGGTGTGAACCACCAGTTGTCCGACGGGTCGTCGGGTTCGTGGCCGTGGAGCAGCAGGATGCGGTCCTGCGGGTCGAGCAGCACCACCCGGGCGACCTTCCGCAGCTCCCCGAGTTCGTCGGGCCCGGGAACCGCCCGCTCGCCCGTGCTTCCGGAGTCGGCGACCGCCCGCTCGCCCGTGCTTCCGGGCCCGGGAACCGGCTGTCCGCCCCCGCTTCCGGACTCGGCGGCCGACGGCTCGCCCGCGCTTCCGGAATCCGCGGCCGAGGCCGAGGCCGACCGCTCGCCCGCTCCCTGCGGCGCCTCAGCCCGCAAGGGCCTGCTCCCTCGTCCCCGTGCGGCTGCGCCGGCGCTCCGCCCGCTTGGCGATCGGACCGTACGCCCCGCCGCCGAGGACGAGTACCGCGCCGACCACGATCGCCGTGAGGACCAGGCGCAGGGGCCCCGGCTCGGAGATGGCGCCGAGGGTCTCGAAGTTGGTGGGCCGGGCCAGCATGCCGTTCATGGGCCAGGCCACGGCGTCGACGCGGGCGTCCACCGCGCTGCGCGGAACCGTGCCGCTGCCGGCCTCCGTGAGGTGGGCGGTGGAGTCGAGGGAGCCGCTGCGCTCGTCGCCGAGCAGGAAGAGCCTGCCCTCGGGAACCTTGATGGCCGGGATCGTGGTCGCCTCGGCCGCGCTGCCCTTGGGGAGATACGGTTCGTCGATCTTCTTGCCGTTGACGGTCAGCTTGTTCTGCGTGCAGCAGGCGACGGTGTCCCCGCCCACCGCGACGACGCGCTTGACCATGGGCATGTTGCCCCAGCTGGCCTGCTTGAAGACGACGACGTCACCGCGCGCGACGTCGGAGCCGTCGATCCGCTCGGCGAGCACCCGGTCGCCGGCCGTGATGGTCGGCGACATCGAGTCGGTCGGAACGGTGTAGGGCTGGTAGACGACCGCGCCCCAGGCGAAGCCGCCGAGGAAGAGCACACAGCCGAGGGCCATGGCGAATCCCGACAGCTTGCTGCCGAGCCGTCCACGGCCCTCGTCCGTACGACTTGTCCCGCTCATCCCAGTGCTCCCCCAACTCGGAGAATCGACCCCGCGGCCCAGGTGCGGCCGCGGAAGATCGGCGATCTGGGACGGCACCCTACCCGGCGGTACCCGGCCCAGAAACCCTGGTGTTCCCGACGGTGAGACGGCGCCTGCGCCACAGCACCAGCGGCACCGCGCCCGCGAGCCCGAGCGCGCCCGGAGCGGCGGCGCTGAGGTTCTGGTCGAAGGTGTCCGGCACCGGCAGCGTCGACCAGCGGGTGGGCGGCCAGGCGACGACGATGGCGCGGCCCACGACGTTGTCCACGGGCACGAAGCCCTTGTACTTGTCCTGCTGGTGGTAACGGGAGTCCAGCGAGTTCTGCCGGTGGTCACCCATGACCCAGATTTTGCCTTCGGGCACCTTCACCCTGAACTGCCCGCCGAGGTCGTCCACGGTGCACGGCGTGTTCCCCGGGTACACGTAGGAAGTCTCGTTCAGCGCCTTGCCGTTGACCTTCAGCGGGCCGGTGCCCTTGCACTCGACCGTGTCGCCGGCGACGCCGATGACACGCTTGATGAGGTCCTTCTCCTCGGCGGACGGCATCAGGCCGATCCAACTGAGGCCCTTCTGGATCGCGTTCGGGTTCGGGGTCGGCTCGCCCGCCAGCCACTTGGCGGGGTCGTGGAAGACGACGACCTCGCCGCGCTCGGGCTTCGAGCCGAACCACGGAGTCAACTTGTCGACCAGGACGCGGTCACCCTGCTGAAGGGTGTTCTGCATCGAGTCCGAGGGGATCGAGAACGCCTGCACCAGGAAGGTCTTGATCAGCAGCGCGAGAACCAGCGCGATGCCGATGAGCAGCGGGAGTTCTTTCCAGAAGGACCGCGGTTTCTTCGGCTGCGGGGCGGCGCCGTCGCCGTCCCGCGCCTCTCTGCCTCCATCACCACCGGAGTCACCACCGTCGTCACCGCCGACGGTCACGTCGTCCTCTGCGGCCGGGGGGACCGACTCTTCGGATCGTTCCGGTCGCTCCTCGGGGCCCTCGTGTCCGGACCGTGCGCCGACCGCCAAATCCCCCACATCCACTCCTCACTCCGTGCCGCCGCCTGCGACGGATGCGACGCAGGCCCACCACTCCCATAACGAGCGGGAGTTCCGCAGGGGTCGGGAGCGGGATCAATCCGTATCGATCCGCGGTGGCCACCCTATGCGACGCGCCGAGCACAACGCCCGCCCCACCGGGCGCGTCGGGCACGGAGGCATACGTTTCCGGCTCGTTGAGCCGGCTCCAGTGACCGATGGGCCAGGCGATGACCATGGCGCGGCCCACGACGTCCTCGGAGATGGTGCCGTTGTACTTCTCGGTGCGGTGGTAGCGGGAGTCGGCGGAGTTGGAGCGGTGGTCGCCCATGACCCACAGGCGCCCCTCGGGCACCTTGACCTCGAAGTTGAGCGAGGAGGGTTTGTCGCCGGGGTTGATGTAGGGCTCGTTGAGCGGCATGCCGTTGACGGTCACGCGGCCCTGAGTGTCACAGCACTTGACGGTGTCGCCGCCGACCGCGACGACCCGCTTGATCAGGTCCCGTTCGTTGTCGGAGGGCAGCAGGCCGATGAAGGTCAGCACCTCCTTGACCTGCTTGACGACGATGGGGTCGTCCGCCTTCGCCACCGGCTGTTCGTCCTCCAGCCATCCGCCGGGGTCCTTGAACACGACGACGTCGCCGCGCTCGGGCTTCGAGCCGAACCACGGCGTGAGCTTGTCGACCAGGACACGGTCGCCGATCCGGATCGTCTGTTCCATGGAGCCCGACGGGATCACGAAGGCCTGGACGAGGAACGTCTTCAGGACGAGCGCTATGAGCAGGGCGACCCCTATCAGAAAGGGTATCTCCTTGATCGCCGAGCGCTGTCTGCGCCGCTTGACCCTGCGGGCGAGCTTGCGCCGCTCGGCGCGGCCGGGCAGGACGGGGCCTCCGGTACGCCGGCTACCGGTGGGCAGGAGGTCCTCGGCGGCACTGCGGGCGCTGCGGGGCTTGCCGCGGTTACCCATGGACACCGTCCGCGGTGCTCGGCCGGACACCGTCCGCGGTGCTCGGCCCGCTCGCCGCCGGGGCGCTGCGTCCTGTGGCGGCGGGCACGCGCGCGTAGTCGTCGGCGCGCTCCAGGCAGGTCCAGTGGCCGAGGGGCCAGGCGATCCAGTCGGCTCTGCCGATCACGTCGTCGACGGGGATCATGCCGCCGCCCGGGGAGCCCAGGTGGTCGCGGGAGTCGCTGGAGTCACCGCGGTGGTCGCCGAGGACGAACAGAGCGCCGTCGGGCACCGCGACGTCGAAGGACACCTCTGACGGCTTGTCGCCCGGGAACAGAAACGTCGACTCGTCGACCGACCGGCCGTTCACCTCGATCCTCCCCTGCCTGTCGCAGCAGACCACATGGTCTCCCCCCACGCCGACGACACGCTTGATGTAGTCGGCGTCGCCGAAGTAACCGGTGCCGTCGAACACGACGACGTCACCGCGCCTCGGCTCAGCACCGAAACGGTACGCCAACTTATTTACGAGAACGCGGTCCCCGATCCTCAATCCGGGCTCCATCGAGCCACTGGGAATCTGGAACGGCTGGATTACGAAGCGGCTGAGCAGCAGCAGAGAAAACAGACAGAACAGCACGGTCAGGGTGATCCGGCCGCCGGGCAGCCGGTCCGCGGCCCGGTCCACCAACGCGAAACGCGACCGTCCCTCCGTCCCCTCTGTGTCCGAGATCTCCTCGGATCCGGCGGGGTGGGAGGAGCGGTCGCGCTCCGTGTGCTGTGCTTCGGCGTCCATCGGGGCCAGATGCTATCCAGCCCTCAAACAGAGCCCGGCGCGAGTGCTCAGTTGTCGCGCTTCTCCTTGATCTTCGCGGCCTTGCCGCGCAGGTCACGGAGGTAGTACAGCTTCGCGCGACGCACGTCACCGCGGGTGACGAGCTCGATCTTCTCGACGATCGGGGTGTGCACCGGGAAGGTGCGCTCGACGCCGACGGAGAACGAGACCTTGCGGACCGTGAAGGTCTCGCGGACACCGGCGCCCTGGCGACGGATGACTACGCCCTTGAACTGCTGCACACGGGAGCGGTTGCCCTCGATGACGCGGACGTGGACGTTGACGGTGTCTCCCGGGCGGAAGGCCGGGACGTCGCTGCGCAGCGACGCGGAGTCGACTGAGTCGAGCAGGTGAGACATGATCGTCTGCTTTCTTCGCCGATGCCACAGGTCATCAACGGAAGTCGGTGTTCCAAAAAGGGAGGCCGTGCGAGTCGGGGCGGGCGTCGTGTCCCCCTGTGGCAGGGGCGCACGCCGGACGACGTACAGCAGCCGCCTATTCTTCCACGGCCTCTGGCCTGCGCCAAAATCGGCCGTCGGAGCCGGGCTGCCAGCCGAGGACGGAGAGCATCTCGCGGTCCTTCTTGTCGAAGGCCGCGGGGTCGCAACGCTCGATGAGGTCCGGCCTGTTGGCCGTCGTGCGCTTCAGGGCCTCGTCCCGCCGCCAGCGGGCGATCTTCCCGTGGTGGCCGCTGAGCAGCACGTCCGGGATCCCGCGGCCGCGCCACTGGGGCGGCTTCGTGTAGACGGGCCCCTCCAGGAGGTTGGCCATGGCTCCCGGCGCGAAGGAGTCGTCCCGGTGCGACTCGGCGTTGCCGAGGACACCGGGCAGCAGCCGGGCCACGGCCTCCGTGACGACGAGGACGGCCGCCTCGCCGCCGGCCAGCACGTAGTCGCCGATGGACACCTCGTACACGGGCATCCGGGTCGCGTACTCGTCGATGACGCGCCGGTCGATGCCCTCGTAGCGGGCGGGCGTGAAGACCAGCCAGGGGCGCTCGGAGAGCTCGACGGCGAGCTCCTGGTCAAACGGGCGTCCGCTGGGTGTGGGGACGACCAGGACGGGCCCGTGGGAGCCCGTCTCGTAGCCCTCCGAGAGGACTGAGTCCAGCGCGTCGCCCCAGGGATCGGTCTTCATGACCATGCCGGGGCCGCCGCCGTACGGGGTGCCGTCGACCGTGTTGTGCCGGTCGTACGTCCACTGCCGAAGATCATGCACGTGCACATTCAGCTGTCCACGCGCGCGTGCCTTGCCGACGAGCGAGACGTTCAGGGGTTCCAGGTACTCGGGGAAGATCGTGAGGACGTCGAGCCGCATCACGCCTCGTCTCCCGCGGAGGTGTTCTCGTCTTCTCCCGCGGAGGTGTTCTCGTCTTCTCCCGCGGAGGTGTTCTCGGCGTCCCTGGAGGAGGCGATCTCCGCCCGGTCGTCGATCAGCCCGGGCGGCGGGTCGATGACCGCCCGCTGCGTCTCCAGGTCGATCTCGACGACGATCTCCTCGACGAAGGGGATCAGCACCTCGGTCCCGTCGGCCCGCTCCACCACGAAGAGGTCCTGCGAGGGCAGGTGCGAGATCTCGGTGATCCGCCCGACCTCCGTGCCGTCCTTCAGGACGACGTCCAGGTCCATGAGCTGGTGGTCGTAGTACTCGTCCGGGTCCTCGGGCTTGTCGTCCGGGTCGACCTCGGCGATCAGCAGCGTGTTGCGCAGCGCCTCGGCGCCGTTGCGGTCGCTCACGCCCTCGAAGCGCAGCAGGAGGCGGCCGCTGTGCACCCGCCCCGTCTCGATGGTCAGCGGACCGGCCGAGGCGGGGTCCGTGGCCAGGACGGCGCCGGGCGCGAGCCGCAGCTCCGGCTCGTCGGTACGTACCTCGACGGTGACCTCGCCCTTGATGCCATGGGCGCGGCCCACCCGCGCGACTACCAGCTGCACTTGCCTGATCTCCTGTCGTGTGGCTACGGCATGGCCGCGTAAGACGACTACGGGCCGGGGACGGCCCAATGGCCCTCCCCGGCCCGAGCCGGTGCTGCGTTTTACGTCAGCGGACGTGGTCCACGTCGACGAGGTCGACACGGACGCCGCGGCCGCCGATGGCGCCCACGACGGTGCGCAGGGCGCGTGCGGTGCGGCCGTTGCGGCCGATCACCTTACCGAGGTCGTCGGGGTGCACCCGGACCTCGAGAACGCGTCCGCGACGCAGGTTGCGCGAGGCGACCTGCACATCGTCCGGGTTGTCGACGATGCCCTTCACGAGGTGCTCGAGAGCCTCCTCGAGCATGCTCAGGCCTCGGTCGACGCGGACTCGGCGGAAGCCTCGTCCTTCTTCTCAGCCTTCTTCTTCTGGGTGATGGCCTCACCCTTGCCCTCGTCGTCGCCGCCCAGGGCGTCGAACGACGGGCGCGCGGCCTTCGGCTCGGCCACGAGCAGCGGCGCCGGGGCGGGCTCGCCCTTGTACTTCTGCCAGTCGCCGGTCAGCTTGAGAATGGCGAGAACGGGCTCGGTCGGCTGCGCGCCGACACCCAGCCAGTACTGCGCACGCTCGGAGTCGACCTCGATGCGCGAGGGGTTCTGCACCGGGTGGTACAGACCGATCTCCTCGATGGCCCTGCCGTCACGGCGGGTACGGGAGTCGGCGACGACGATGCGGTAGTGAGGCGAACGGATCTTGCCCAGACGCTTCAGCTTGATCTTGACTGCCACTGGAGTGGTGTCTCCTGGTCTTGACGTGGTTGGGCACGACGAAATTGCCGCGTGGGGTTGCGGTACCCGAGTGCCCGATGGACGCGTCAGCCGGAGGAGAGAGGGGTCCTGTGCGGCTGTCGAGTACAGCTGGCCATTCTGCCACACCCTGACCGGGGCCTCGACCCGGGCAGCGCATGACCGGCCCGCGGCACGATCGGGCCCCACACGGGTGTCGCCGTCGAGGTGGGCCGCTGCGCAATCCGGCACCCACGAGATGCCACTACGCTCTCCCGCACACCCCGGCGGCACGACGGCCCGCCGCTACGACGACTGTCCGCTCACCCCGCTGCGGCGCCGACCACCTCCGGGATACGGAACGGCTTCCCGCACCCTCCGCACACGATCGGCGCCTGGGCGAGGACCGACGGGACGACGCGGACGTTGCGCCCGCAGTCGCACACGGCCTTCACCCGCACGCCTCCTCCGGAGGAGCCGTGCCGGGCGGCCGGGCCCCGGAAGCTGCGGGCCGTGTCCGCGGCGGTCGCGACCGTGTGCGCCTTGAGGGCGCGCTGCAGCCGCTCGATCGTCGGGCGATAGCGCCGCTTCGCCTCGGGGTTGAGCGTGACCAGCGAGAAGCCACTGCTGGGATGCGGCTCCTCGGGGTGGTCCAGGCCCAACTCCTCGGCGATCGCGAGGAATCTGCGGTTGTGGTACCGGCCGGCGCGGGAGGTGTCTCGGACACCTCGGGCGGCGGCGATGCCGTGGACTGCCTCGTGAAGCAGTCGTTCGAAGGAGAGCTCGTGCCCGCAGGCGGACGACGACTCTCCGATCAGGGACTCTGGCGCGGCAAGATCGGGCAGCTCGGTGTGGTGCCGCTGAATGTCGGCCCACGCCCCTGCCAGCTCTGCGGCGAGAACAGGTGGTGTCGTGCTCACGTAATGACAACGAGCCGGGGTGCCTCTGTGTTCCTATTCCGGGGCATCCCAAATAATTTGCACGTACCCGTCAGTTGCCGCTGATGCGTCCTGACGAGGGCGGGTGCGCTGATCTGCGGAGAAGCCTCACAGTTCACACCTAGCCGGTACGTAGTGACTCGTACGCCCCGGCCTGTAGACGGTGTCCGCGCGCCGGGGCACCTGCGGTCATCAGATGCGCAAGAGGCGTTTCGGTCCTTCTCGCGGCGGAATGCCGGGGCTCAGTAGGCGCGGGCCACGACGGCGACGTTACCGGGTGCGTCGTCGCTCCCGGGCACCGACCCGTCTTCCGCGACCAGACAGCGTACGGTCACCGCGTGCGCCGCGAGCTCGGCCTCGCCCTCTTCGCCCAGGGCGGCCCAGGGGATGCGCGCCCAGCCGCCGGCGACGGCGGCCTCGACGGCCTCCCCGATCGTCGACACCTCGGACGTCCGGGACTCCCGCCGCTCGCGCGACTGCGTCAGCAGCAGGGCCTGGTCCTCTTCGAGAACGGCGGGCAGCAGCCGTACGAGGGAGTCGATCACCACCGGCTCCTTGCCTCCGGGGATGCGGCGGGCCAGCATCGCGGTGCCGTTCTCCAGGTCACGGGGGCCGATCTCGATACGTACGGGCACGCCCTTGAGTTCCCAGTCGACGGCGCGGCGGCCGAACGGGACGTCCGTGCGATCGTCGACCCGGACCCGTACGCCCGCAGCCTTCAGCCGGTCGCCGATCTCGTGGACCTTGGCCAGAACCGCATCGTCGCCCTTGATGGCGAGGACCACGGCCTGTACGGGGGCGAGGCGCGGGGGCACCCGCAACCCACTGTCATCGCCGTGCGACATGATCAGGCCACCCACCATGCGGGTCGAGGACCCCCAGGAGGTCTGCCAGACGAGCTCCTGGCGGCCGTCCCTGGACAGATACCGGGTGTTGAAGGCCCTGGCGAAGTTCTGGCCCAACTCATGGCTGGTGCCCATCTGCAGGGCCTTGCCGTCACCCATCATCGCTTCGAGCGTGAGGGTGTTGACGGCGCCCGCGAACCGCTCACCCGGCGTCTTCCGCCCCAGCACCACATCGATGCCCAGGACGTTCACCATGAAGTCGGCGTACACCTTCTCGTGGATGTGCGCGGCGTAGTCCCGGGCGTCCTCGTACGTGGCGTGGGCCGTGTGTCCCTCCTGCCACAGGAATTCCGTCGTACGGAGGAACACGCGCGGGCGCATCTCCCAACGGACCACGTTCGCCCACTGGTTGATCAGCAGCGGGAGGTCGCGGTAGCTCTGGACCCACTTGGAGAAGTAGTCGTTGACGATCGTCTCGGAGGTGGGGCGGACGACGACCGGCTCCTCCAGCTCCTTGCCGCCGGCGTGCGTGACGACGGCGAGCTCGGGCGCGAAACCCTCGACATGCTCGGCCTCCTTCGTCAGGTACGACTGCGGGATGAAGAGCGGGAAGTACGCGTTCTGGGCGCCCGCCTCCTTGATCCGGGCGTCCATCTCCTGCTGCATCCGCTCCCACAGCCCGTAGCCGTACGGCCGGATGACCATCGTGCCGCGCACCGGACCGTTGTCGGCCAGCTCGGCCTTGCTGATCAGGTCCTGGTACCAGCGCGGGAAATCGTCCGCCCGAGGCGTGAGAACAGGTGCCTTTGCCATGGCGCGATGGTACGGGCACATGTTGCCGGTATGTGAATTTTTACGGCGCGCGCCGATGGCACGCAAACCGGGCTCCGTAACCCCTGGACGCCACGACGAGCGCGGAGTTTCCTGGCATACGGGGGGCGGAGTGCGCGCGCACTGCACGGGGGCGGAGAAACGGGGCACAAGAAGCAACTCTCGGCGGATTGGGGCGCTTTCGATGACACCTACGCTCGTGCGGCATCACCAACCTCACGCGGGGACTGTGCCCCGGGTGGATCCGTGGGCACGCGCGCGTGACTGGGCCGAGATTCAGGAGCGGATGCTCGTCCCGCTCTACGAGGCCGTGTACCAGCGGCTCGAAGTGGGCTCCGCCACCCGGTTGTTGGGGCTCGGCTGCGGGTCCGGTCTCGCGCTGCTCATGGCGGCCTCCCGAGGCGCCGGGGTCACCGGTGTCGATGCCGGCGCGCCCGAGCGGCTGACTCTCGCGCGGGAGCGGTTACTGCCCCAGGCGTGGGGCACGCGTGCGCGTGCCGGGACTCGGCTGGTCGACGGAGCACCGGCGGACCTCGCGTCCGACGCGATTGGCCCGGGGCCGTCCGCGTACAACCTGGTGACGGCCTTCGAGCCGATCGGGTGTGTGGGCGGGGACTCCGAAGGGCTGGGTGAGTTGCTGGCGGGGGCGCGTCCCCTTGTGGGGCGGGGGGTTCCCGTGGTGATCGCGGGGTGGGGGCCGCCGGAGCGGTGCGCTACCGCCTCTGTGCTGCGGGTCGCCACGAAGCTGGCGGATCCGCTTCGGGGGGCGGGGAGCTGGCGGCCTGCCCTTCGGGACGATCTGGAGGAGGTCGCCCAGCGTGCCGGGCTTCGGCCCGACGGGTCGGGGCGGGTTGCCTGTCCCTTCGGGTACGCCGATGTGGACAACGCGGTGCGGGGGTTGGTCTCTACGGGGCTGTTCGATGCTGCCGTCGCCGCCACGGATCAGGCTCAGGTCGACAAGGAGCTCCGCGAGGCCCTGCATCCCCATCAGCGGCGGGACGGCACGGTATGGATGCCGAACATCTTCCGCTACCTGATCGCCCGCACCCCCTGACACGATCTTTCCTCGCCCCCGCCGCCCTTACCCGTCCCGTCCCTGGGGGCTGCCGCCCCCAGACCCCCGCCATCGGCCTGAACGGCCTCGTCCTCAAACGCCGGACGGGCTGGAAGGCGGGGGGCGCAGCCCCGCCTTCCAGGGGCGCGGGGAACTGCGCGACCAGCCACACACCACTCGCACCCGACACTCGACGATCGGGGGTTCGGGGGGCGGAGCCCCAGGGACGGGACAGGTAGGGGGCGGCGGGGCGAGGAAAGTAGGCCCTCAGTCGGCCTTCGTCAGGCGGGTGACCCCCGCCACCCGGTACGCGTCCGTCTCCTCCAGCGTCTCGTTCTCCAGGAGCGCCGCCGCGAGGGCGTCCAGCTGGGGGCGATGGGCGCGGAGCTTGCCGCACGCCTCCTCGTAGCACTCGTCCACGATCCGCCGCATCTCGTGCTCGATCGTGTCGAGGGTCTCCGGCGCGGCGGAGAGTCCGTACGCCTGCTGGGCGTCACCGGGAAGCGCGGAGAGACGGCCGACGCGTTCGCTCATGCCCCAGCGCGCGACCATGCCCCGGGCGATATTGGTGACCTGTTCCAGGTCGTTCTCGGCACCGGTGGTGACCACGTCGAAGACGACACGCTCCGCCGCCATGCCACCCAGCGCCCCGATGATCCGCCCGCGCAGATACTCCTCCGTGTACGCGTACCGGTCGGCGTCAGGGGTGGAGAGCGTGACCCCCAGCGCCCGCCCGCGCGGCACGATGGTGACCTTGCGGACCGGATCGGCGCCCGGCTGCAGCATGCCGAGGAGCGCGTGCCCGCTCTCGTGGTAGGCGGTGCGGCGGCGTTCCTCCTCCGGCATGACCAGCGGCCGTTCCGCGCCCAACTGCACCTTCTCCAGCGCCTCTGACAGGTCGCTCCGGGTGACCTGGGACTGCTTGCGCTTCACCGCAAGGAGCGCCCCCTCGTTCGCCAGGTTGGCCAGCTCAGCACCGGTCATCCCCGGCGTCGTACGGGCGATCTGGCCGAGGTCGACATCGGGCGCGAGTGGGATCTCCCGGGTGTGGATCTCCAGGATCGCCTCGCGGCCGGCCCGGTCGGGAGGTGAGACGTTCACGACCCGGTCGAAGCGGCCGGGCCGGGTCAGCGCGGGGTCCAGGACGTCTGCCCGGTTGGTCGCCGCGATGACGATCACGCCCTCGGAGCCGGAGAAGCCGTCCATCTCGGTGAGGATCTGGTTCAGCGTCTGCTCGCGCTCGTCATGGCCGCCCATGCCGGAACCGGCGCCCCGCGCCCGCCCGATGGTGTCGATCTCGTCGATGAAGATGATCGAAGGAGCCACCTTGCGGGCCTCCGCGAACAACTCCCGTACGCGGGAGGCGCCGACGCCCACGATCATCTCGATGAACTCCGAGGCGGAGGCCGAGAAGAACGGCACGCCCGCCTCCCCCGCGACCGCCCGCGCGAGCAGCGTCTTACCCGTGCCGGGCGCACCCGCGAGCAGCACCCCGCGCGGCATCTTCGCGCCCATCCTGCGGTAGGCGTCCGGGTTCTTCAGGAAGTCGACCACGTCGTTGAGCTCGCCCTCGACCTCGTCGATACCGGCCACGTCCGCGAACGTCGTGCGCTCGGCACCGGGCTGCAGTTCGACCGGCTTGGGCGGTGCCTTGCGGCCGAGCATGCCGCCGGCGCCGCCGAGGCCCGTCCTCATCCGCCGGGCGATGAAGATCCACAGGACGACCAGCAGCACCATCGGCGCCAGCGAGATCAGCAGGTTCGCCAGGAGGCTGCGCTGCTGGACCACCGGCTCGGCCGTCACGGTGACGTCGTGCTTGTCCAGCTGTTCCCAGAGCTCGTCGTCCGCGAAGACCGGGCGCTGGGTCTTGAACTTGGTGTACTTCCCGTCGTCCCCGGGGTTGTCCTGCGCCTTCTTGAGCTGGCCCTGGATGGCGTCGCCCTTGGAGTAGATCTTGGTGACGTTGCCGTCGTCGACCTGCTTGCTGAACTCCGTGTACGAGATCGTCGGTTCGTCGCCCTCGTTGAAGAAGGACAGCACGAGGTAGGCGATGAGGAAGACGACCAGGGCGGCGAGGGCCAGGCCCCACCAGCCGCCGCGCATCCGCCTCCCGCCACCGGGCGACGGCTTCGGCGGCTCCTCCTCCGGAGTGCCCTCGGAGCGCCACGGCCGGTCGGGGGCCTTGCGCGGCGGCACAGGGTTGCTCATATCCGGACGTTACGACACGAAGGCCACACCAGCACGCGCACAGAGAGCAGACGCCGACACCCGAGGCCCAGGACCCGAGGCCCAAGGCCCGGCACCCGGCACCCGGCACCCGGCACCCGGCACCCGGCACGAACGAGGCTGGGGGCGCCCCCCAAAGAGGGCACCCCCAGCCTCGTACCGAAAATTCGTCAGCCCATGAACTTCTTGAACTCGTCCGGGAGCTCGAAGTCCTGCGGCTGCTGGCCGCCCGGGAGGCCGAAGGCGCCGCCTGCCTGGCCCGCGGCCTCGCGGCGCGCGGCGGCCTCCTCCTCCTGCTGCTTGCGCTTCATCGGGTTGCCGGAGCGCTGCTTGCCCTTGGCCTTCTTGGGCTGCTTCTTCGCCCGGCCGGGGCCGCCACCCGTGCCCGGCATCCCGGGCATTCCCGGCATGCCGCCGCCCTGGGCCATGCGGGACATCATCTTGCGGGCCTCGAAGAACCGCTCGACCAGGCCCTTGACCGCGCTGACCTCGACACCGGAACCCTTGGCGATACGGGCACGGCGCGAGCCGTTGATGATCGTCGGCTCCTGGCGCTCGCCCGGGGTCATCGACTTGATGATGGCGGCCGTGCGGTCGACGTCACGCTCGTCGAGGTTGTTGATCTGGTCCTTGATCTGGCCCATGCCGGGGAGCATGCCGAGCAGCTTGGAGATGGAGCCCATCTTCCTGACCTGCTCCATCTGGGCCAGGAAGTCGTCGAGCGTGAAGTCCTGGCCCTTCTTGGAGGCCAGCTTCTCGGCCATCTGCTCGGCCTCTTGCTGCGAGAAGGTCTGCTCGGCCTTCTCGATCAGCGTGAGCATGTCGCCCATGCCGAGGATGCGGGACGCCATGCGGTCCGGGTGGAACGCGTCGAAGTCGTCCAGCTTCTCGCCGTTCGAGGCGAACATGACCTGGCGGCCGGTGACGTGCGCGATGGAGAGCGCGGCACCACCACGGGCGTCGCCGTCGAGCTTCGAGAGGACCACGCCGTCGAAGCCGACGCCGTCACGGAAGGCCTCGGCGGTGTTGACCGCGTCCTGACCGACCATCGCGTCGACGACGAACAGGATCTCGTCCGGCGAGACCGCGTCGCGGATGTCCGCGGCCTGCTGCATCAGCTCCTGGTCGATACCGAGGCGGCCGGCGGTGTCGACGATGACGACGTCGTGCTGCTTCTGCTTCGCGTACTCGATGGAGTCCTTGGCGACCTGGACCGGGTCACCGACGCCGTTGCCCGGCTGGGGGGCGTAGACGCCGACCCCGGCGCGCTCGGCGACGACGCTCAGCTGGGTCACCGCGTTCGGGCGCTGGAGGTCGCAGGCGACCAGCAGCGGGGCGTGCCCCTGGCCCTGGAGCCACTTGCCGAGCTTTCCGGCGAGCGTGGTCTTACCGGCACCCTGCAGCCCCGCGAGCATGATCACGGTCGGCGGCTGCTTGGCGAAGCGCAGCCGACGGGTCTCGCCGCCGAGGATGCCGACGAGCTCCTCGTTGACGATCTTGATGACCTGCTGGGCGGGGTTCAGTGCCTGCGACACCTCGGCCCCGAGGGCCCTCTCCTTGACCTGCTTGATGAAGGCCCGCACGACCGGCAGCGCGACATCCGCTTCCAGCAGGGCGATACGGATCTCGCGCGCGGTGGCGTCGATGTCCGCCTCGGACAGGCGCCCCTTGCCGCGAAGGTTCTTGAATGTCGCTGCGAGGCGATCGGAGAGAGTGTCGAACACGGCGGTCGCGAATCCTCAAGTAGGGGGCAGGGGGGCAGGTCCGCCCTCCAGGGTATCTGCCCGCGCCAGGAAGGGTCTCCACCCCGTCACAGGGATCCGGGCCCGCGCCCCTTCAGGGGCGCGGGGAACTGCGCGATCAGCCACTGGCGGCCCGCAAGCATCGAACGACCTTCCCGCACAACACTCACTCCCGCAATGTGTCTTCCAACGCCCGGGCAACCGAAGCCGCCTGCTCCCCGGGCAACGGTGCTCCCTCAGCCCCAGTCACATAGAACGCATCCACCGCATTCGCCCCCAGCGTGGAAACGTGCGCGCTACGCACCCGCACCTGCGCCTCCTCCAGCGCCCGCCCGATCCGGTGCAGCAGCCCAGGCGCGTCATGCGCACGCACCTCGATGACCGTGGCGAGCCGGGACGCCGCGGCGGCCACGGACACCCGGGCCGGCGGCGCCACGATGCCCCGCCGACGCGGATACGCGGCGTCGCGCTCGGCGAGGCGCCCCGCGATGTCGAGGGAGCCGTCGAGGGCACGTACGAGATCGGCGCGCAGGCGGGCGGCCTGCGGCAGTGAGCCGTACTCGGCGGCGACCCGCCAGTCGAGGAGCAGCACGGAGCCGGAGACACCGTCGGGCAGGTCCAGCGCCCGCAGCTCCGCCGTCCGCACGGTGAGCCGGTGCATGGCGAGGACGCCCGCGACAGCCGGCAGGACGCCTTCCTGGTCCGGCACCGCGATGAGCAGTTCCACACCGAGGGGCTCCGGGTCGCCGGACGGCTCCTCGGTGGGCGGCTCGGTCTGGGCGCGCAGCGCGAGCACGGGGCCGCCGGTGCGGGCCGCCTCGATGGCGAGCCGCTCCTGCTCGGCGGTGGGCGCGACGGCCTCGGGCTCCTCGGGGGTGTCCCCGGCGAGCACGGCGGAGACCCGCTTGACCAGGTCGGCGACGAGGGAGGCGCGCCACGAGGACCAGGCGGCGGGCCCGGTGGCCAGCGCGTCCGCCTCGGTCAGCGCGTGCAGCAGTTCCAGCGTGCCCTGCGAGCCGACCGCCTCGGCGACCGAGCGAACGGTCGCCGGGTCCTCCAGGTCGCGCCGGGTCGCCGTCTCGACGAGCAGCAGGTGGTGGCGTACGAGGGTGGCGAGCACGGCCACGTCCGAGCGGTCGAAGCCGATCCGGGCGGCCACGTCCCGCGCGATGATCTCGCCGGCCACGGAGTGGTCGCCGGGCCAGCCCTTGCCGATGTCGTGCAGCAGGGCGGAGACCAGCAGCAGGTCGGGGCGGTGGACGCGGCGGGTGAACTCCGCGGCGCGGACGGCCGTCTCGATCAGATGACGGTCGACGGTCCAGATGTGGACGGCGTTGCGCTGCGGGCGGCAGCGGACGCGCTCCCAGTCGGGCAGCAGCCGGGTGATCAGGCCCTCCGCCTCCAGGGCCTCCCAGACCTCGATGGTCGAGGGACCCGAGCCGAGCAGCGTGACGAGCTGCTCACGGGCCTCGGCGGGCCAGGGCGTGGGCAGCGGGCGGACCCCGGCGGCCATGCGGCGCACGGCGTGCAGGGAGAGGGGCAGGCCCGCCTGGGCGGCCGCGGCGGCGGCACGCAGGGGAAGTACGGGGTCGCGGTCGGGGCGGGCGGCGCGGGCGAGGACGACCTCGCCGTCCTGCTCGACGACGCCCTCGGCCAGCGGTGAGCGCTCGGCGGTCGGTTTGCCGCCGCCCAGCATGGCGCGCAGTCGCGGACGGACGGCGCGCGACCGCAGCACGCGCCCCACCTCGCGCCAGGTGACATCACTGGCGTACGAGACGACGCGGGCGGCCTCGTACACCTGGCGCAGGAGTGTGTCGGCGTCGAGCAGGCCGAGTTCGGCGGCGACCTGGTCCTGCTCCTGGAGGGAGAGGCGGTCGGTGGCGCGGCCGGTGGCGAGGTGCAGGGCGTCACGGACGTCGAGGAGGCGCCTGCGGGCGTCGGCGAGGCCCTCGCGCGGGGCGTCGGCGAGCCAGGAGGCGGCGACGGCGCGCAGCGCGGTGGCGTCGCGCAGGCCGCCGCGGGCCTCCTTGAGATCGGGTTCGAGGAGGAACTGCAGCTCGCCCTGGCGTTCGGCACGCTCGGCGCAGAGTTCCTGGAGTTCGGGGAGACGTTTCGGCGCCTGGTTCCGCCAGTCGGCGAGGACGGCCGTGCGCAGTCCGGCGGTGAGGCCGAGGTCGCCGGCGAGGTGCCGGGCGTCCAGCAGGCCGAGCTGGACCTTGAGGTCCTCGCCCGCAACCTTGCGTGCTTCGGCGGGCGTACGGACGGAGTGGTCGAGGTCGAGGCCGAGGTCCCAGACCGGGTACCAGATGCGGTCGGCGAGGGAGGCCACCGCGCCGGGGTCGGCGCTGCCGTCGTGCAGGAGCAGCAGGTCGAGGTCGCTGCGCGGGGAGAGCTCTCCGCGGCCGTAGCCGCCGACGGCGACGAGCGAGATGCCGCGCAGCTTGTCGGCGCCCGCGTCGAACAGACCGGTCAGCCAGTCGTCGGTCAGTTCGGCGAGGGCCGCACGGCGCGGCGGCCCGGACCGCGCCCCCTCCTGGAGGAGGCGCAGCCGGGCCGCCGCATAGCCGCTGGGTCCCGAGTCCTCTGCTTCCGTACGCACGTCCGTACTCGTCACCCAGTGGCTCCTGTTCTTGTTCTGCCTACAGCGCGTCGGGTCCGCGCTCGCCGGTCCGGACCCGGACCGCCGTGTCGACCGGGACGGACCAGACCTTGCCGTCTCCGATCTTGCCCGTACGGGCCGCCTTCACGATGACGTCGAGCAGCTGCTCGGCGTCGTCGTCCTCGACCAGCACCTCGATGCGGATCTTGGGGACGAGGTCGACGGTGTACTCGGCACCGCGGTAGACCTCGGTGTGACCCCGCTGACGACCGTAGCCGCTCGCCTCGGTGACCGTCAGACCGTGAACGCCGAAGGCCTGGAGAGCCTCCTTGATCTCGTCGAGCCGGTGGGGCTTCACGACGGCGGTGATGAGCTTCATGCGTCCACCTTCTTGGCCGGAGTGCCCTGGGCCGGGGACGGTGCGGCGCTGAAGGACGCGCCGCCGCCGCCACCGCTGAAGTCGTATGCGGTCTCGGCGTGCTCGGCCTGGTCGATGCCCGCGATCTCGTCGTCCTCGGAGACGCGCATCCCGATCGTCTTGTCGATCAGGAAGGCGAGCACCGCGGAGGCCACGAGGGAGTAGGCGAGGACCGCGAAGACACCGGCGCACTGCTTCCAGAACTGGTCGAGGCCGCCGCCGTAGAAGAGGCCCGCGACGTCGGACTGGCCGCCGCCGGTGGCGAGGAAGCCGATCAGCAGGGAGCCGACGACACCGCCGACGAGGTGGACACCGACGACGTCGAGCGAGTCGTCGTAGCCGAACTTGTACTTCAGGCCCACGGCCATGGCGCAGAGCAGACCGGCGACGACACCGACGGCGATCGCGCCGAGCGGGGACACGGCACCACCCGACGGGGTGATGGCGACCAGACCGGCCACCGCACCGGAGGCGGCACCCAGCGTGGTGAACGCGCCGTGGCGGATCTTCTCGTACGCGAGCCAGGCCAGCATGGCAGCGGCGGTGGCGATCTGCGTGTTGATGAACATCAGCGCGCCGACGCCGTCATCGTTGCCGAGCCAGGAGCCGGCGTTGAATCCGAACCAGCCGAACCACAGCAGACCGGCGCCGAGCATGACCAGCGGCAGGCTGTGCGGGCGCATCGGGTCCCTCTTGAAGCCGACGCGCTTGCCGATCACGAGGATCACACCGAGTGCCGCGGCACCCGCGTTGATGTGGACCGCCGTACCACCGGCGAAGTCGATGACGCCGAGCTCGAAGGCCCAGCCACCGGCGCCCCAGACCCAGTGCGCGACCGGGAAGTAGACGACCGTGGCCCACAGGGCGACGAACAGCGCCCAGCCCGTGAACTTCACACGGTCCGCGACGGCACCGCTGATCAGGGCGGGCGTGATGATCGCGAACATCAGCTGGAAGACGGCGAAGACGTAGATCGGGATGGTGTAGCCGTCCCAGAGCTGCGTGATGCCGATTCCGCTGAGGCCCACGTAGTCCGAGGACCAGCCGATGATGCCGCCCGAGTCGGTGCCGAAGGCGAGCGAGAAGCCGTAGAGCACCCACAGGATGGTGACGATCCCCATGCTGATGAAGCTCATCATCAACATGTTCAGGGTGCTCTTGACCCGGACCATGCCTCCGTAGAAGAAGGCGAGTCCGGGAGTCATGATCAGCACCAGGGCGGAACAGATGAGCATGAACCCGGTGTTGGCGGCAGACAGCGTGGGAGCGTCTGCGGCAAGCGTGATGGCTGGTGCCATCGGCGTCTCCTCGTCGTTTGGTACGGCCCCGTGCGGGCGAAGCCATGAGCGGTTATGAGGGGTGGGCCGGTTATGCGCCAGAGATTGGCGCAGCGCGGTTTCGACCGGCACCCCTCGATGTTTCGCCGCAGTGACGAAGAGGTCCTGTGTGTTACGCCTCGATGAACTGGCTGATGTCGGTCCACGCGATCGTTATCGTGGCGCAACCTTCATCGAAGGTATGGAACCGGCCGCGGTCGGCCGTCCGATGACCTGGCATGGGGGAGCCGAGTCGGGCTGTTAAGGACGGCGGCCGCGGCCGGGGTACTGGGGTCAGACCGCCTCGGCGGTCTCGGGCAGATCGATGGCGAGCTGCTCGGTCAGGTCCACCACGGCGGCGAGATCCCCGAAATCGCGTACAGCCGTGTCGACGGTTTTTCGGATACGAGTGTTGACCCTCTCGGAGCGCACCTTCTTGGCGATCCTGAGGGCCTCGCGCACCACGACAGTGCTCTGCTCGGGCTCCCGCCGGAGCAGGTGCACCGTGCCCATCCCGACGAGGTTGAGTGCGTACGAACGCTGGTGCTCGGTGTCCTTCTCGAAGAGGTCCACGGCCTTCTGCATGACGGGCTCGGCCAGCGAGGCGTATGTGGGGCTGCGGCCCGCGACGTAGGCGAGGTCGCGGAAGGAGTGGGAGTTCTCGCCGTGCAGCTCGGCCTCGGAGAAGAAGCGGATCCAGTCGGACTCGGGCTCGTCGAACTCGAGCGCGTCACCGAACGTGTCCTCGGCCATCCGGACGGCTCGCTTGCACTTTCCGGGCTGCCCCATGTTGGCGTAGGCCCGGGCCTCCATCGCATACAGCATGGACTGGGTCCGGGGGCTCGCGCAGTCGCGGCTTCCGTACTGCGCGAGGTGGATCAGTTCCAGAGCGTCGTCGGGCCGGCCGAGGTGGATCATCTGGCGGCTCATGCTGGAGAGCACGTACGAGCCGAGCGGCTTGTCGGCGGCTTCCTTGGCGGCGTGCAGGGCGAGGACGAAGTACTTCTGGGCGGTCGGCTGGAGACCGACGTCGTAGCTCATCCAGCCCGCCAGCTCGGCCAGCTCGGCGGCGACCTTGAACAGGCGCCTGGTGGTGGCCTCGGGCTGCGGCTCCTGGAGGAGGTCCGTCACCTCGTGCAGCTGGCCGACGACCGCCTTGCGGCGCAGACCGCCGCCGCACTGGGCGTCCCACTGGCGGAACATGACCGTGGTGGATTCGAGGAGGTCCAGCTCGGGCTGGGAGAGCCGGCCGGGGCGGCGCGAGGCGGCGGCGGACTCCGGCTGCTCACGGGGAGTGACGGGGCTGGGCACCAGCCAGCGCTGCATGGGCTCGATCAGCGAGGGGCCCGCGGAGAGCGCCAGTGACGTGCCGAGGAATCCGCGCCGCGCCAGCATCAGGTCGCTGCGCGAGAACTCACCGATCAGGGCGACGGTCTGCGGACCCGTCCAGGGCAGGTCGACGCCGGACACGGACGGTGACTGGTGAGCGGCGCGCAGGCCCAGATCCTCGACGGCGACGACACAGCCGAAGCGCTCGGAGAACAGCTCGGAGAGGATGCGCGGGATGGGCTCGCGGGGATTCTCGCCGTCCAGCCAGCGGCGCACACGCGAGGTGTCCGTCGAGATGTGGTTGGCTCCCAACTGGCGCGCTCTGCGGTTCACTTGACGCGCCAGCTCGCCCTTGGACCAACCGCTGCGCACGAACCACGAGCCCAACAGCTCATTGGGGCGCTTGTCAGCAGTCGTCCCGCCTCCGCCGTTGCCGCCCACTGGAACGCCCCCATCCCTGAACCCACTTGTGCTGTGCGCTGTGTGCGCCAAGCCCTACCAGAATGCCGGTACATATGGTCGTCCGTCCGGTGGTTCTCACCCATCGAACGAGAGGCCGAGTTGCCTCCGGCATACCCACGAGTGCATGCGTCCCCAGGACCGTGCACTCACGGTAATCCTACGATCACCCCTCCAGCCATGGCGATCCCGGAAACGCCACCATTCGCCACCCCTTCGAATGAACTCCCGGCGGCCTGTACGCGATTCACTTGACACATGACGGCCGGGAGTGGGCGGAGCGATGCACATCGGGGCGCGCGAAGCCGGACGCACCACCCGTGACACCACCGGGCGCCGCATGAACCGCACAGCGTTGGGAACGCAGAGTTACGGTTCCGTTCCGTCACGTAACCACCTGCGCGCTGGACCCGTTGGAGGGGGCATGGGCTTCACGATCGGCGGCATCCGCGAAATCCGGTCCGGTTCTCGTCGCCGCGGCCGCTCCTCGGAGTGCACGGCCGTGGCCGAGTTCACCGGACTGTGGGGCTGGGACGTGGCGCCCGGCGCCCGGACCGCCGCCGGGACCTGCTCGTGCGGCCGGGCCGACTGTCCGGCGCCCGGCGCGCATCCCCTGGACTTCGCCCCCGTCGTCCCGGCCGGTGCCACGCTCGACGAGGTGACGCAGGCCTGGGGCGAGTTCCCCGGCGCCGCGGTGATGCTTCCCGTGGGCCGCGCCTTCGACATCATCGAGGTCGCCGAGCCGGCCGGCCGCCGTGCCCTGGTCCGGCTCGAACGCATGGGGCTCCCGGTTGGCCCCGTGGCCGCCACCCCGGACGGCCGCGCCCACTTCTTCGTCGCCCCCGGCGCCGCGGCCGAACTGCCCGAGCTGCTCTACCGCATGGGCTGGGACGACGCCGCGCTCGACCTGCACGGCCTGGGCCCCGGCACGTACATCACGGCCCCGCCCTCCGACCGCGCCGGCCTCGGCCCGGTCCACTGGCTCCGCTCCCCCGCCCTCGACTCGGCCACAAAGCCGCCCGCGGCACGGCTGTTGCTGGGGACGCTGGCGTACGTGGCACACCGCTCGCGCGCGTAGCCCCGGCCAGGAGGGCTGAAGCGAAGGGCCTCACCGCATCTGCACCATGTGGCGAAGCCCTTCTTTCACCACCCCGGCCGCGCGGCCATCAGTTGAGGAACCACGACGGCGAGCAGCCACGTCCGCGAGAGCGGCGCCGGTTCAGGCGCAAAGAAAGCAGGGCCCCATCGCATCTGCACCATGCGGTGGGGCCCTTCCTCGCGTACGTACCTCTCGTACGGGACGTCACTCTCCGATAAGGGCATCCACGAACGCCTCCGGCTCGAACGGGGCCAGGTCGTCCGCGCCCTCGCCGAGGCCGACGAGCTTGACGGGAACGCCCAGTTCGCGCTGGACGGCGATGACGATGCCGCCCTTGGCCGTGCCGTCGAGCTTGGTCAGGACGATGCCGGTGATGTCGACGACCTCGGCGAAGACCCGGGCCTGGACCAGGCCGTTCTGGCCGGTGGTGGCGTCCAGGACCAGCAGCACCTCGTCCAGCGGGGCGTGCTTCTCGACGACGCGCTTGACCTTGCCGAGCTCGTCCATGAGACCGGTCTTGGTGTGCAGCCGGCCCGCGGTGTCGATGAGGACGACGTCCGCGCCCTCCTGGATGCCCTCCTTGACGGCGTCGAAGGCGATGGACGCGGGGTCGCCGCCCTCGGGGCCGCGCACGGTGCGGGCGCCGACGCGCTCGCCCCAGGTCTGCAGCTGGTCGGCGGCGGCGGCACGGAAGGTGTCGGCCGCGCCGAGCACCACGTGCTTGCCGTCGGCGACGAGCACCCGCGCGAGCTTGCCGGTGGTGGTGGTCTTGCCGGTGCCGTTGACCCCGACGACCATCACGATGCCCGGGGTGTCCAGACCGGACTCGGTGTTCACGGTGCGGTCGAAGTCGGGCACGAGGAGGGTGAGCAGCTCCTCCCGCAGCAGGGTCCGCAGCTCGTCGGGGGTCCGCGTGCCGAGCACCCGCACCCGCTCGCGCAGCCGCTCGACCAGCTCCTGGGTGGGCTGCACGCCGACATCGGCGGTGAGCAGCGTGTCCTCGATCTCCTCCCAGGTGTCCTCGTCGAGGTGCTCGCGCGAGAGGAGCGTGAGCAGCCCCTTGCCGAGCGCGTTCTGCGAGCGGGAGAGGCGGGCGCGCAGGCGGACCAGGCGGCCCGCGGTCGGCTCCGGGACCTCGACCGGGGGCGCTTCGACCACCGGTGCGGGCTCGTCGACGGCGACCGGCGCGGCCGCCGAGGCGTCCGGAAGATCCACCTCCTCTATCGTGCGGCGCGGTTCGTCGCGCGGCGTCTCGGCCTCGTCGCCGATATGCGGCTCGGCCGGCGGAGCGGTGATGTCGGGGGCGGCGGGGGGCGACGGAGGCAGCTGCTTGCGCCTGCGGCTGCCGATGACGAGCCCGCCGAGCGCGCCGATCACGACCACGGCGATGACTACAGCAAGGATGACGATTTCCATAACAGCTCCAGTATGGCGTGACCTCCCGCCCGGCCGTTCGTTGCCGACGTGGGGTGTATGCCCCACGGGCCGGGCTGGCCCGCCGCCCGACCCTGCGTCGGCCGGAAGCCCCTCAGGGGCGGAGTCACAACGCACCCAGTATCGGATGCGCAGGGTACGCACAGCGTCCCCAGGGCGTGTCACGGCCCATGAGGTGGGCCGTGACACGCCCTCGCCATCAGCTGGTCGTGGCGACGGCCGCGCCGATCGTGTCGTACGGCCTGGTCGGGCTGATCGGTATCGCCGGGAAGCGCGGCGGCGCGCCCGGCATGATGCTGTCCCGGGCGGTCTTCGGGCAGCGCGGCAATCTGCTGCCGGGTTCGCTGATCTGGGTCGCCCGCTGGGGCTGGGAGACGATCAACGCGGTGACCGGCGCGTACGCCCTGCTCACCGTGGTGGACATCCTCTTCGGCATCGGCCGCAGCACGCCCCTGGTCATCGTGACGCTGCTGCTCTTCGTCGTCACCACGTTCGCGATCTCGGGTCTCGGCATCAACGCCGTGCGGACGTGCAACAAGTACGCGACCTACCTCTTCGGCGGCTTCTCCGTCCTCGTCCTCGGTTATCTGCTCGTCGAGACCGACTGGGGGAAGGTCTTCGGGCAGGGCGCGGGCCCGACGCCCCTGATGATCACGGGCGTCGGTCTGATCGCCGCGGGTGGGATCAGCTGGGTGCCGTCCTCCCCCGACTTCACCCGGTATCTGCCGCGCACGGCGTCCTCGAAGGCGATCGTGGGGCACTCGGTCGGCGGCGCCGGCATCGTCGTGCTCCCCATGATCCTCATGGGTGCGGTGATGGCGGTCTCGACGCCCGACCTGGCCTCGGCCGCCGATCCGGTCTCGTTCCTCGGCGAGATCCTGCCGCTGTGGATCGCGGTCCCGTATCTGCTCATCGCCCTGGTCGGCATGCTGCTGATCAACGCGATGTCGATGTACTCGGCGGGCTTCACCGCGCAGACCCTCGGCTTCAGGGTGCCGCGCCACTGGGCGGTGTCGGTGAACGCCGTGATCTCGCTGGTCCTCGGCGGCGTCCTGATGCTCGTCGCGACCAGTTTCATGGGCTCGTTCATCGCGTTCCTGTCGATGCTCGCGGTCGCGTTCTCCGCCTGGGTCGGCGTCTTCGGGGCGGACATGCTGCGCCGCAGGGAGTACGACGCGAAGGCACTGCTCGACACCACGCGCACCAGCGCCTACTGGTACCGCGGCGGCTTCGCCCCGGCCGCGGTGGCCGCCTGGGGCCTCGGCCTCGGTGCGGGACTGCTCTTCACCACGTCCGACTGGTTCACCGGACCGCTGGCCGCCGGCAACCCGGTCGGCGAGTACGGCCTCGGCTGGGTGGCCACGATCGTCGTCTCCTTCCTCCTGTACGTGCTGCTGCCGAAGCCCGCGGTGACCGTTCCCGAGCCGGAGCCGGACAAGAAGCCCGCCACTCTGGCTGTCTGACGATCCGTCAGCTACGGTCCCCCTGCACCGACATCACCGGCACCCCACCCGGCTCGGCGAAGGGGGACTTTCCCATGCCCGCAACGGTCGTACGTTTCAACCTCGTTGAGCCCGGCGCGACACCCGCCTCGCTCAGCGCCCGCTACAAGGCAGCCCTGGAGATGGCGACTTACGCCGACGACCGCGGGATGACCACCGTGCAGACCGAGGAGCACCACGGCGTCGAGAACAACTGGCTGCCCTCGCCGTTCACCTTCGCGGGCGCGGTCTTCGGCGCGACCCGGCGCATCGCGGTCACCGTCTCGGCGATCATCGGCCCGCTGCACGATCCACTGCGGCTGGCCGAGGACATCGCCGTACTCGACCTGCTGAGCGGCGGCCGGCTGATCACGGTCGCGGGCATCGGCTACCGGCCCGAGGAGTACGCGATCTTCGACGTGGAGTGGAAGCGGCGCGGCCGTCTCCAGGACGAGCTCCTTGAGACGCTGCTGAAGGCGTGGACCGGCGAGGAGTTCGAGTACCAGGGCCGTACGGTACGGGTCACACCGCGCCCCTTCTCGGATCCGCACCCCCTGCTGCTGGTCGGCGGCTCCTCCAAGGCGGCGGCCCGGCGCGCGGCCCGGCTCGGCCTGCCGTTCTTCCCGAGCGCGCATCTGCCGGAGCTGGAGGCCTACTACAAGGAGCGGCTGGTCGAGTACGGCACGCAGGGCTGGACCATGATGCCCTCGGCGGTCACCCCGCTCCTGCACCTGGCCGAGGACCCGGACCGCGTGTGGGCCGAGCACGGCGAGCACTTCCTGCACGAGGCGAGGACGTACGCCTCCTGGCAGTCGTCCGACATCCGCTCGGCGGTGCGGTCGGCGGCCACGACGGTCGACGAGCTGCGCGCCGAGGGCGTCTACCGGATCGTGACGCCGGACGAGTGTCTGGCGCAGGGCCTCGACAGCTACGTACTGCATCCGCTGTCCGGCGGGATGCCGCTCGACGAGGGCTGGCGCAGCATGCACCTGTTCTGCGAGAACGTACTGCCCCGGCTCAAGAGCCTCTAGATCCTGGGACGGATCTTCGAGGGCCGGGCCGAGGCAGTACGTCCTACGGGTAACGGGGAGAGGGGCAGCGGGGACTTGGCCCTTCCCCCCGAATTCGGGGGGCCGCCGGGGCTCGCGCGAGCCGCGGCGGCCGGACGGGCTAGCCCATCTCCTCCAGGGTCTTGCCCTTCGTCTCCGTCACGAACTTGAGCACGAACGGGATGGAGAGCGCGGCGAAGACCGTGTAGATCACGTAGGTCAGGGAGAGGTTCCAGTCGGCCAGCGACGGGAAGCTCGCGGTGATGGCCCAGTTGGCGATCCACTGCGCCGAGGCGGCGACACCGAGGGCGGCGGCGCGGATCTTGTTCGGGAACATCTCACCGAGGAAGACCCAGACGACGACACCCCAGGAGAGGGCGAAGAAGAGCACGAACACATGGGCGGCGATCAGGGCGACCCAGCCCTGGGTGGCCGGCAGCTTGCCGTCGACGAGGTCGAAGGAGAAGGCCCAGGCCTCCAGACCGAGCCCGATGACCATGCCCACGGAGCCGATGAGCGCGAGCGGCTTACGGCCGATCCGGTCGACGAAGATCATGGCGATCACGGTGCCGACGATGTTGATGATCGACGTCGTGAACGAGTAGAAGAACGACTCGGACGGGTCGACGCCGACCGACTGCCACAGCGTCGAGGAGTAGTAGAACGCGACGTTGATGCCGACGAACTGCTGGAAGACCGAGAGGCCGATGCCGATCCAGACGATCGGCTTGAAGAAGAAGGTCCCGCCGAGCAGGTCCTTGAAGACCGACTTGTGCTCGCTCTTCATGGCGTGCTCGATCTCGGCGACGCGGGCGTCCAGGTCGACGTTGTCGCCCTCGACCTCGCGCAGCACCTCACGGGCGCGCTCGTCCTTGCCTGCGGAGATCAGGAAACGGGGCGACTCCGGGATCGCGAAGGAGAGCAGCCCGTACAGCACGGCCGGAATGACCATGACGCCGAGCATGACCTGCCAGGCCTCCAGGCCCATGATCTCGCCGCGCTGGTCGCCGCCGGCGGCGTTCAGGATGCCCCAGTTGACCAGCTGCGAGATGGCGATGCCGATGACGATCGCGGCCTGCTGGAAGGAGCCGAGCCGTCCGCGGTACGCGGCGGGGGCGACCTCGGCGATGTAGGCCGGGCCGATGACGGAGGCCATACCGATGGCGAAGCCGCCGACGACCCGCCAGAAGGCCAGGTCGTACAGGGCGAAGGGCAACGCGGAGCCGACGGCGCTGACGGTGAACAGCACGGCCGAGATCTGCATGCAGCGGATACGGCCGATGCGGTCGGCGATCCGGCCCGCGGTGGCGGCACCGATCGCACAGCCGATCAGCGCGACGGCGATGACCTGGGCCAGGGCCGCGGAGCCGATGTCGTACCGGTGCCGGATGGCCTCGACGGCGCCGTTGATCACGGCACTGTCGTAGCCGAAGAGGAAACCGCCCATCGCGGCCGCCGCCGCGATGAAGATGACGTGCCCGAGATGTTCGGGGTGAGCCTCACGGGCTCCTGACTTGAGCGGCTGCGCTGAGCTGGTCACGTGTAACTCCTCGGGCCACCGGCCTCACTGCCGGGGGTGGGGGCGAGCCCATCAGGACGGTGTTTCCAGTGGCGCACACGTTTACGCCACCCACCATCTGAAGGTAAAAGCAACGCCGTCGACCTTATGCCTTCAAGTTTCGAAGTCAATAGGGCGTAGCTGTGACCAATGAGACCCGAGATGGCGAAGGTGTGTTCAACTCTTGAAGAAGTAGAGGTGAACCGTCAAAACTGCCTGGCCATGGGCGCCCCTTCAAGGGGCGCGGGGAACTGCGCGACCAGCCCCAACGAACCCGCACCCGAAAGGCGATCGTCCGCTGCTAGCGCAGCCTCTGGCTGATCACCTTGGAAACACCGTCCCCCTGCATGGACACGCCATACAACGCGTCAGCAACTTCCATCGTCCGCTTCTGATGCGTGATCACGATCAACTGCGAAGCCTCCTGCAGCTCCTGCATGATCCGGATCAACCGCTGAAGATTCGTGTCGTCCAGCGCCGCCTCGACCTCGTCCATCACATAGAACGGACTGGGCCGCGCCTTGAAGATCGACACGAGCATGGCCACGGCGGTCAGCGACCGCTCGCCACCGGACAGCAGCGACAGCCTCTTGACCTTCTTCCCGGGCGGCCGCGCCTCCACATCGACACCCGTGGTGAGCATGTTGTCGGGATCGGTGAGGATCAGCCGCCCCTCCCCACCCGGGAACAGCCGGCTGAAGACCCCTTCGAACTCCCGCGCCGTGTCCCAGAACGCCTGGGTGAAGACCTGCTCGACGCGCTCGTCGACCTCCTTCACCACCTGAAGAAGATCGGCACGCGTCTTCTTCAGGTCCTCCAGCTGCTCGCTGAGGAACTTGTGGCGCTCCTCCAGCGCGGAGAACTCCTCCAGGGCCAGCGGGTTGACCTTGCCCAGCTGCTGGTAGGCCCGTTCGGCGGACTTGAGCCGCTTCTCCTGCTCGGCACGGTGGAAGCGCCGGGGCTGGTTGCGCGGATGCTCCGGATCCTCCGGCAGCTCCTCGCCCTCGGCGGGGAGGGAGGGCGGCACGAGCTGGTCAGGCCCGAAGTCCGCGATCAGCCCGGCCGGTTCGACCCCCAGCTCCTCCAGCGCCTTCGCCTCCAACTGCTCGATCCGCATCCGCTTCTCGGCCCCGAGGACCTCGCCGCGGTGCACCGAGTCCGTGAGCTTGTCGAGTTCGGCCTTGAGGTCGCGGCCCTCGTTGCGGGCGACGACGAGGTCCTGCTCCCGCCGCGCCTTGGCGCGCTCGGCGGCCGTACGCTCCTCGTCCGCCCGGGCGAGCGAGACCTCGACGTGCGCGAGCAGTTGCCGCGCGCCGGAGGCGACGGCCCCGGCGACAGCGGCCTCGTGCCGCAGCCGTGCCTTGCGCTGCTCGGCACGCGCGCGTGCCTCACGTTCGGCCCGCGCGGCCCGGTCCAGCGAATCGGCCCGCCCGGCAAGCCCCTTGACCCGTTCCTCGTGCGTACGCGTCTGGAGCCGGGCCTCCATCTCGGTCTGCCGAGCGTTGGCCCCGTCGGCCGCGAGCCGGTCCCGTACGGAGGTGTCGGGTTCCTCCTCGAACGGCATCTCCTCGGCGACGGCGAGCCGTTCGGCGAGCTCCTCCGCCTCCTGGACGGCACGTTCGAGGGCTTCCTGTGCGCGTGCGGCCGCCGCGGTGCTCCGCTCGGCCTCTCCGGCGGCGCCCCGCGCCTGCCCGGCCAACCGCCCGAGCTGCTGGGCGACCTGGGACTTCTCCCGCTCACCGGCCCGCCGACGCTCGCCCAACTCCTCTACGAGAGCGGTCCGTTCCTTGCGCAGCTCGGCGGCCCGGTGCTGTTCCTCGGTCAACTCCTCGCACAGCACGCCCAGTTCTTCCAGCTCGGCCGCCGCCTCGTCGACCGACGCCTGTACTTCGAGCAGACTCGGCGCCCCGGCGGAACCTCCCTGGGCGAAGTGCGCCCCGAGCAGGTCTCCCTCGGCGGTCACCGCGGTGAGCTCGGGCCGGGAGTAGACGAGATCCTCGGCGTCCTCCAGCGTCCCGACCACGACGATGCCCCGCAGCAGCCGCCGTACGGCAGGCATGAGATCGGAGGGCCCGCGGACGAGATCGGCGGCGAACGTCGGACCACCACGCTCGGGACCACCACGCTCCGGATCTCCCCCGGAGGACGTCCCGCCGACGCCCACGCCGGACTGCGCGGACTGCGCGCCGATTACGTCGCCGGTGTTGCCGAACGCTCCCCCGGCAGCGGGAGCGTCCGGTGCCCCCGCCAGCAGCAGCGCCGCCCGCCCCCCGTCCTGCTTGCGCAGCAGGCGGATGGCGTCCGCCGCCGCGGACGGGCTGGTCACCGCGATGGCATCCGCCGCCGCGCCGAAGGCGGCCGCGACCGGGACCTCGTGGCCGGGTGTGACGGAGAGCAGTTCCGCCGCCGGACCCAGCAGACCTGTCAGCCGGTCCTTCGCCACGAGCAGCGCCCCTGTGCCGTCCTTCCGGCGCAGCCCCAGGGACAGGGCCTCGTGGCGGGCCTGCGTGGCGGCGCGCTTGCGTTCGGCCGCGGTGGCCGCCTCGCGGGCCTCGGTCAGGGCGGACTCTGCGTCGGCGAGGGCATGCTTGGCCGTCTCGTGCCGTCCGGCGATTTCCTCGTCGCCCGCGTCCAGGCCGTCGACCTCGGCCTTGAGCTGCTCGTACTCCTCCTGGGCGGTGACCGCCCGTTCCTGCGCCTCGTCGCGGGCGGAGGCGAGCCGGTCGATCTCCGCCTGGGCGGAGGCGGCGCGCGAACGGGCCGCGTTGACCTGCCCGTTCAGCCGGGCCAGGCCTTCGCGGCGGTCCGCGATGGCGCGGGCCACGTCCTTCAGACGCCGCTCCTCCACCGCCAGTTCGCGCTCGAGGTCGGCCCGGTGGGAGACGGTGTCCTCCAGGGCCCGCTCGGCCGCCTCCAGGGCCGCTTCGAGCTCGGCCTCCTGCTCACGGATCCGCGCGGCCTCGCGCTCCATGTCCTCGGGGTCCCGCCCGCGCCGCTCCTCCGGCGGCTGGGCGGTCGCGCTCTTGACCCGCGCGTCCGCCAGGGAGACCGTGCCGCGCACCCGCTCGGCCAGCTGCGACAGCTCGTACCAGGTCTGCTGTGCTCGCTGCAGGCGCGGGGTGAGCCGCCGTACCTCGTCCTCCAGCATCGCCTCGCGCTGGAGCGCCTTCTTCAGGTCGGCCTCGGCCGACTCCTTGCGCTCCTTGAGCGCGGCCTCGTCGGCGACCTCGGCCTGGAGCGCTCCCCGGAGCCGTACGAGATCGTCGGCGAGCAGCCGGAGGCGGGCGTCGCGGAGGTCGGCCTGGATGACGGCGGCCCGGCGGGCGACGGCGGCCTGCCGGCCCAGCGGCTTCAACTGGCGCCGGAGTTCGTCGGTGAGGTCCTGCACGCGCGCGAGGTTGGCCTGCATCGCGTCCAGCTTCCGCAGCGCCTTCTCCTTGCGCTTGCGGTGCTTGAGAACGCCGGCGGCCTCCTCGATGAAGGCACGGCGGCCCATCGGATCGGCGTGCAGGACGGAGTCGAGCTGGCCCTGTCCGACGATGACGTGCATCTCGCGGCCGATGCCGGAGTCGGACAACAGCTCCTGGATGTCCAGCAAACGGCAGGTGTCGCCGTTGATCTGGTACTCGCTGCCGCCGTTGCGGAACATGATCCGCGTGATGGTGACCTCGGCGTACTCGATGGGCAGCGCGCCGTCGGAGTTGTCGATGGTCAGGGACACTTCGGCGCGGCCGAGCGGGGGCCGCCCGGTGGTGCCGGCGAAGATGACGTCCTCCATCTTGCCGCCGCGCAGGGACTTGGCGCCCTGCTCGCCCATGACCCAGCTGAGGGCGTCCACGACATTGGACTTGCCCGAGCCGTTGGGGCCCACGACACAGGTGATGCCCGGCTCGAACCGCAGCGTGGTCGCCGAGGCGAACGATTTGAACCCGCGCAGGGTCAGGGCCTTGAGGTGCACGCAGCCGGACTCTACCTTCCGGGTGGGTCTCACTCCATGAACGCGCGGTTTCACCCTTGAACGTGCAGGGCACACCAAACGTTAAAGACAGTGAAAGAGTGCGCGGGGGCAAGAAAGAAGGGACGCCGAAGCGTCCCTTGCAACTCTGTCAGCGGCTGACACGGGCAGCCTGTTCACTGGTGGCGACGATGCGATTCAGTGATCAGGTGAGCGCAGGCTCCGCCTGGGGTACGTCGATGCTTTCGAGAAGCGAGTCGTGAGAAGCGGCAGCCGCGAGCGCGTCGTTCTCGGCCTGGATCCGTACGAGCTCGGATTCCAGATCCTGGACGCGCTGCTGGAGCCGTCGCATCTCGGCAATGAGTCGCGGGTCGGAACCGCCGACGTAACCGAGAAGCGCCTTTGCCATGATGGATGGTCCTCCACACTGAGTGACCGACCGAAGCGGTGTGGGTCGTGAGGGAATCGCACCCGCGATGCTTGGCACTGACGAGTTTTTGCTGCCGCTCTTACATGCCAAACAGCTAAGGTGCGCGGGGACTTTCAGCGTCTCACCAAAAAGTTTGACGGTCAACACGATCACGCCCCGTATTGGGGGCCAACCCGGGGCGCGCGGCTTCAGAACGGGCGGCGCGGCCACTGTTTCGGGGCCCTGGGGGCGTAGAGATCATCCTTACTCGCGGAGCCTGCCACGACAAGCGATTCTTGGCAACCACCAGGCGCTTTCTGCCTGTGGCAGGTGCCCGGCGCACGCCCCGCGCCCGCTGCCAGGGGTGTTGCAACCGGTGGAGCGGAGTGGATCTCACCGGATGGCGAAGCCGTCGTAGCCGCCGCGGGGCGTGTCCCAAATCTCAGTGACTCCGTCGACGCGGCCCGGCGTGTCGTCCCCCTGGAGCCAGTCGAGGAGTCGCTGACATCCGGCCCGAGGGCCCTCGGAGACCACCTGGACCCGTCCGTCCCCCAAATTGAGAGCAAAACCACTCAGGCCGCCGATCTCCAGCGCCTTAGCCCGTGTGTACCAGCGGAAACCCACACCTTGGACCCGTCCGCGTACCCACGCGACCAGCCTTACATCCTCGCTCATGGCTGCACGCTAACCGGCCAAATGCTCTCGGAGCACTTCCTCCCCTTGCGCCATGGGGTACCGTCCCGACCCAATGAGCCTCACTCGTTCGGGTGAGGAACGTTGACCGCAAGGATGAGGAAGGCCAGGAGATGGGACGCCACCGACGCTCCGCCGCCGGCCGCGCCGCCACAGGCCGCGCCACCGGGGTCACACAAACGTACGATACATACGCGGGCGGTTACGCGGCGGCAGACTCGGGTGATTACGCAGGTGAAGGCGACTACGCGACCGCGGGTGACCACCTGACCGCCGGGGACTACCTGAACGGCAGCCCCTACGCGACCGCGGGCATGTACGACTCGCCGGGCGGCATTCACGAGACCGGCGACCTCTACTCGAAGAGCGACACCTACCTCTTCGCCGCGGATCCCGCCGCCCACGCCACGACCGGCTACGCGCCGGACGGCGGCGCCGGCCGCGGCCACCGCCGCCGCAAGAAGAACGTGACGCCCGTACGCACCGGTCTGCTCGGTGTCTCGGCCGCCGTCGCGATGGGTGCCGTCGCGGTCGCCTCCGGGCTGATCCCGGGCAGCGACAGCCTCTCGATCGGCGGCGGCAACGCGGACAAGGTCCGCGCCCAGGACTCACCGAGCGACGTGCAGACCCAGGGCGGCACGGACGGCACCACGGACGACCGCGAGGACTCGGGCACGAGCCGTGACCTGGAGCGCTCCGCGTCTCCGACGGTCTCGCCGACGAAGGCCCCGGAGAAGACCGAGAAGAAGACTCCCTCCGCGAAGCCGTCGACGAAGGCTCCGGTCAAGGAGAAGCCGAAGACCGAGCCGACCACGAAGGCGCCGGAGAAGAAGGCACCCGAGACGGCTCCGTCGAAGGCGGTGTCCACCGCGTCCAAGGCCGAGGCCGAGGTGTTGTCGCTGGTCAACGAGGAGCGGGCGAAGGCCGGCTGCAGCCCGGTGACCGCTTCCAGCACGCTGGCCGCGCTGGCCGAGTCCTTCAGCGAGGACATGGCCGCGCGGGGCTTCTTCGACCACACGGACCCGAGCGGGGCCTCCCCCTGGGACCGCGCCGAGAAGCTCGGCATCGCGAACCTCGGCGGGGAGAACATCGCCCGCGGCCAGGCCGACGCCGCCGCGGTGATGGAGGCCTGGATGAACAGCCCCGGCCACCGCGCGAACATCCTGAACTGCGACTTCAAGACCCTGGGCGTCGGCGCGCACTTCGCGTCGGGCGGCCCCTGGTGGACGCAGGACTTCGGCTATTAGCCACGTAGAACCTCGGAGGGGGCGCTAGCTAAAAGTTAGCGCCCCCTCTTCGGTTTGCGCTGCGGCGAGTATTCTGGGCGCATGGACCTGACGGAACAGCCGACCTTCGAGTTCGACGTGTTCTCCAAGGCGTGCCCGTCCCGGGGCACGCTGGAGCACGTCACGGGGCGCTGGGGCGCGCTCACGCTGGGGGCGCTGTACGAGGGTTCGTTCCGTTTCAACGAACTGCGCCGGCGCGTGGACGGCGTCAGCGAGAAGATGCTGTCCCAGACCCTCCACGCGCTGGAGCGCGACGGCCTGGTGCACCGCGAGGCCCAGCCGACGAATCCCCCGCGGGTGGACTACGAGCTGACGCCGCTGGGCCGCGAGGTCGCCGAGCGGCTGCTGTCCCTCATCCACTTCGTGCAGGGGCGCATGGACGACGTACTGGGAGCGCGCGAACGTTACGACACGGCGCGCGGGGGACGCTGACAACGCGGGCAGAAGTAGCTGGACCGGTTCATCCAGGGCCTGCGCCGCATCAGGGTGCCGCAGCGCCGGCACGGCTCGCCCTCCCTGCCGTACGCGTCGAGCGAGCGGTCGAAGTAGCCCGACTCCCCGTTCACGTTGACGTAGAGGCTGTCGAAGCTGGTGCCGCCGACGGCGAGGGCGGCGTTCATCACATCCCGTACGTGGCCCAGGAGTTCGGCCGTGCGCGGGCGCGTGAACCCGGTGGTGGGACGCTCGTAGTGCAACCGCGCACGCCAAAGCGCCTCGTCCGCATAGATGTTGCCGACGCCGCTGATCAACGACTGGTCCAGCAGGGCGCGTTTGACGGTCGTACGCCGACGCCGCAGCGCCTCGTGGAACGCGTCGTCGTCGAACAGCGGGTCCAGGGGATCACGGGCGATGTGCGCGATGACGTCGGGCAGCCCGTCTGGCGTCGTCTCGTGCAACGACAGCCCGCCGAAGGTCCGTTGGTCGACGAAGCGGAGTTCGGTGTGGAGGGCGTCCTCGAACCGGACCCGGATGCGCAGATGCTTCTCGTCGGCGGCGTCCTGCGGCTGGACGAGGAGCTGCCCGCTCATCCCGAGGTGCGCGAGAACGGCGCTCGGGGAGTCCGCGAGCGGCAGCCAGAGGTACTTGCCGCGACGCTGGGGCAGCCCGATCCGGTGCCCCTTGAGCCGGGCCCCGAAGTCCTCACCGCCCGCGATGTGCCGGCGCACCGCACGCGGATGCAGCACCTGGACGTCGGCGACGATCCGTCCGCTGACCCAGCGCTCGAGGCCCCGTCGTACGACCTCGACCTCGGGCAGTTCGGGCACGGCTTCTCCTCCGGATGCGTGGGCCGATGACTCGGGCGCCCCCGACTCGGGCCGCGCGTCCGCAGCGTACCGCCGGCGCCCCCGAACACGATCGCCCGCCCCCTCGAACAGGGGACGGGCGATCGGTCACAGCACTGAACTGCGGATCGGTCAGGCGGAAGCGGCGTCGGATGCCGCCGTCGAGGGGGCCTCGACGGCCTCCTCGGCCGCCACGACTTCCTCAACTGCCGCGGACGCTTCGGCTGCCGCGGATGCCTCGGCCTCCACGGCGGCCTTGGCCGCTGCGGACGCCTCGGCTTCCTTCGCGGCCTTCGCCACCTTCGCGCGTTCGTCCGCGGCGGAGCGGATCGCACGCCACGCGGACTCCGCGGCCTGCTGCTCCGCCTCCTTCTTGCTGCGGCCGGTGCCGGTGCCGTACGAGACGCCTCCGACGCGGGCAGCAGCAGTGAAGGTCTTCTCGTGGTCCGGGCCGGTCTCGGTGACCAGGTACTCGGGCACGCCGAGCCCCTCGGTCGCCGTGAGCTCCTGGAGACTGGTCTTCCAGTCCAGGCCCGCTCCCAGATTCGAGGATTTCTCGATCAGCGGGTCGAAGAGGCGGTGGACGAGTTCGCCCGCCGCGTCGAGACCCTGGTCGAGATAGACAGCGCCGATCACCGCTTCAAGGGTGTCGGCGAGGATGGACGCCTTGTCCCGGCCGCCCGTGCCCTCTTCGCCCCGGCCGAGCCGGATGAAGGAGCCGAGTTCGAGCCCGCGGCCCACCTCCGCAAGCGCACGCGAGTTGACCACCGCGGCCCGCAGCTTGGCCAGTTGGCCTTCAGGCAGGTCGGGGTGGGTTCGGTACAGCGTGTCCGTGACCACGAGGCCGAGCACGGAGTCCCCGAGGAACTCCAGGCGCTCGTTCGTGGGCAGACCGCCGTTCTCGTACGCGTACGAACGGTGGGTCAGTGCACGCACCAGAAGGGCGGACTCGAGCTTGTACCCGAGCCGCCCTTCCAGAAGCGTGTGGGACGAGGCTGTGTTGTCCGCCTTTTTCTTGGCGTTTACGTCCGCCTTGGCGTCAGACATGAAGCCTCTCACCAGCCGCTCAGACCTCGAGGACCTGGCGCTTGTTGTAGGTGCCGCAAGCAGGGCAGGCGATGTGCTGCTGCTTGGGCTCGTGGCAGCGCTCGCACGCAACCAGGGTGGGGACCGCAGCCTTCCACTGCGACCGGCGGTGGCGCGTGTTGCTGCGCGACATCTTCCGCTTCGGAACAGCCACGGCTACTTCTCCTGCTTCTCGTTGGCGCGCGCCGATCGAGGCGCTTCGCCACTCATCTCGTCCTTCTCGCCATCTTCGAGTGAACCGGCGAGTCCCTGCAGTGCCGCCCAACGGATGTCGACGGCGTCGTGGTGGTGGTCCGGGTCGTCCGCGAGCCGGGCTCCGCACTGGGAGCACAGGCCGGGGCAGTCGTCCTGGCACACCGGCTGCATCGGCAGTGCGAGCACCACCGCATCACGCAGCACGGGTTCGAGGTCGAACAGGCCGTCCTCGATGAAGAGCGTGTCCTCGTCGTCCTCGGCGTCGTCGGCCGGCTCCGCTTTCACACGGCCCCGGTCGTCGGCGTCAGGGTACGAGAACATCTCCTGGAAATCCGCTTCGAGCTGCTGCTCGACCGGCTCCAGACACCTTACGCACTCCCCCTTGGCCTGTGCACGGGCGGTGCCTGTGACAAGCACACCTTCCATGACCGACTCCAGGCGGAGGCCGAGCTTCACCGGGGCGCCTTCCGGCACTCCGATGACTCCCTGGATACCGAAATCCTTGGGAGCGTCGATCTCACGGGTCAGGCGCTGCAGCGCGCCAGGACGCCGCCCCAGCTCGTGTGTGTCGAACACGAGAGGGTTGCGGTGGTCGAGGCGGGCGTTCAGGGCCATTCCTGCTTTCGATCTTGAAACTCTGTGGGGCACCGCCCTTCGGTGCTTCCCGGGCAGCGTTGATCGCGGACGTACACGCGACCGAAGAACCAGGGTACTGGACCTTTCGCTCTCGGCCCAATCCGGCCTCAGCGCCCCTGTTCGTACGCCCTCAGCTGCTCCGCGCTGATCATGGTGGTGTCGAAGAGACTGGTCTCGTCGAGGGCGTTGGCCTGCGCCTGCGCCTGCTGCGGCTGGGGAGCCTGCGGGGACTGGCCGTACGCCTGCTGCAGGTTCGGGTCGTACGCCGCCTGCTGGTCGTAGCCCTGCTGCTGCGGATAGGCGGCGTAGGGGTCGGCGGTCTGCTGCTGATAGCCGTACCCGTCCTGCTGCGCGTACTGCTGCTGGTACCCGTAGGGATCGGCGGTCTGCTGCTGATATGCGTACGCGTCCTGCTGGGCGTACTGCTGCTGGGCCGGGACCGCCGGGGCCTGGGGCGGGGCGGCCGGCTGGGCGGGCCGCTCGGAGAGGTCCGAGAGGCCGTCCAGGTACTCGGCGTCGGTGGTGTGCTGCGCGTTGCCGTCCTCGGCGAAGCCGCCCAGGTCGCCGAGGTCGTCGCTGGCGATCCGGCCGTGCAGCTTCTGCCGGCCGCGGCCGACGGCGTCCAGGGTCTTGGCGAGCACGGCCTCGAAGGCACCGAGCTTGACGTCGACGTACTCGTCGGCGTTGCGGCGCAGGGTCTCCGGGTCGTGGCTGCGCTCGGGAGCGTCCTCGTCCTCGTAGCCCTGCTCGTCGGTGCCGGGGCCCGTGCCGAGGAGCTTCTCGCGGCCGCGGCCGACGGAGCCGAGGGTCTTGGTGAGGACGACCTCGAAGTTGGCGAGCTTGGAGTCGACGTACTCGTCGGCCTCGGCGCGGACGTCCTCGGCCTCCTTGCGGGCCTCGGAGAGGATACGGTCCGCCTCGTTCTGCGAGCGGCGGGCGACCTCGGTGTCGGAGATCAGGCTGCCGCGCTCGGCGTGCGCGGACTCGACGATCCGCTCGGCCTCCAGGCGGGCCTGCTCGACCATCTGCTCGCGGCCGCCGATCAGCTCCTGGGCCTGGGCGAGGGAGCCGGGCAGTGCCTGGCGCACCTCTTCGAGCAGGGAGAGGAGCTCGGCGCGGTTGACCACGCACGAGGCCGACATGGGCATGGAACGGGCGCTGCCGACCGCCGAGACGATCTCATCGAGCTTCTTCTGCACGTCCACCGTGTGCTCGCCACTCTCTACAGCTGTGATGGAGACGGACGCATCGACTGTACGACCACTCCCGCCCCTCCCGACACCGGGTGACGCACTGTCAGGTTTCTGGGGCTCCGTCAGTCCTTCTTCAGACGCTCCCTGAGGGCTTCCAGGACCACCGGCGGGACCAGGTGGGCGACGTCGCCGCCCCAGGTCGCGACCTCCTTGACCAGCGAGGAGGACAGGAAGCTGTAGGTGGGGTTGGTCGGGACGAAGAGGGTCTCGACGCCGGAGAGGCCGTTGTTCATCTGGGCCATCTGCAGCTCGTAGTCGAAGTCGCTGACCGCGCGCAGGCCCTTGACGATGGCCGGGATGTCGCGCTCCTTGCAGAAGTCGACGAGGAGGCCGTGGAAGGACTCCACCTCGACGTTGCCGAACTCCGCGGTGACCTGGCGGATCAGGTCGATCCGCTCCTCGATCTCGAACAGGCCCCTCTTGGACTGGTTGATCATCACCGCGACGTGCACGACGTCGTACAGCTTGGAGGCTCGGGCGATGATGTCGAGATGTCCGTTGGTAATCGGGTCGAACGACCCGGGACAGACGGCGCGGCGCACTTGAGATCCCTCGCTCTCCGGTCCGGTCATCGTGCGTCTTCGCACGTAGAGGCGGCGCGACCGTACCAAAACGTTCCCTCGCCGTAGCGACGGGACCTCAATGCCTCGAAGCCGTCGGGCCACCGGAATTCGCCGCCTCTGGTACTGCGTTCAACGGTGACGAGCGCTTCGCCCGCGAGCCAGCCCCCGGAGCGGAGTGTGAGCAGGATCTCGCGAAGATCGTCGTCCGTGACGGCGTACGGCGGATCGAGGAAGACGAGGTCGTACGGTGCTGCCGGCGCCGCCGTGCGGATGATCTGTTCCGCTTTGCCGGGCCTGACCTCGGCGCCGGGGAGGCCCAGCGCCTTCACGTTCTCCCGGATCGTGCGGGCCGCGCGGGCGTCCGCCTCCACGAGGAGGGTGTGTCCGGCGCCGCGGCTCAGCGCCTCCAGGCCGACGGCGCCGGAGCCGGCGTACAGGTCGAGGACGCGGTCGCCTTCCAGGGGGCCGCCGAGCAGGGACTGCCAGGTGGAGAAGAGTCCCTCGCGGGCCCGGTCGGAGGTGGGCCTTGTGCCGGTGCCCGGGGGGACTGCCAGGCGTCGTCCACCGGCCGTGCCGGCGATCACGCGGGTCATCTGGGGTCCTTGCGGGTGGGGATGGTCACGGCCCCAGTCTGGCAGGCGGGGGTGGCGGGTGCGTTTTCTGGGCTACGGGGGTGGGGGCTCTGCGTTGAGGGCGGCTGCGGGTTCGTGGGGGCTGATCGCGCAGTTCCCCGCGCCCCTTGGGGGCGCCCCTGAAGGGGGCGCGCCTGTCCTCAGCCCTTCTCCAGGTACTGCTCCCTCTCCTCGTCCAGCAGGGCCTGGAGTGCTGTGCGCAGGCCGGGGAGGTGTTCCAGGTCCGGGTCGGACGCGACGACCGCGGTCGCCTCGTCGCGGGCCTCGGCGATGATCTCCTCGTCGTCGATGACGGCGAGCATCCGCAGTGAGGTGCGGGCGCCGGACTGGGCCTGGCCGAGGACATCGCCCTCGCGGCGCTGTTCGAGGTCGATGCGGGAGAGCTCGAAGCCGTCGAGGGTGGAGGCGACCGCGGTCAGCCGCTGGCGGGCCGGGCCGGCCTCGGGCATCTCGGTGACCAGGAGACACAGGCCCGCGGCGGAGCCACGGCCGACGCGGCCGCGCAGCTGGTGGAGCTGGGAGACGCCGAAGCGGTCGGCGTCCATGATCACCATCGCGGTGGCGTTCGGGACGTTCACCCCGACCTCGATGACCGTCGTGGCGACCAGCACGTCCGTCTCGCCCGCGGCAAAGCGGCGCATCACGGCGTCCTTGTCGTCCGGGGGCATACGGCCGTGCAGGACCTCGACCTTGAGGCCCTGGAGCGGGCCCCTGGCCAGCTGGTCGGCGACGTCGAGGACCGCGAGAGGCGGGCGCTTCTCGGCCTCGTCCTCAGGGGACGGCTTCTTCTTGGACTTCTTCGGGTCGTCGTCCTCGTCGCCGATGCGCGGGCAGACCACGTACGCCTGATGGCCGTTGGACACCTCCTCTCGCACGCGCTCCCACGCGCGCGAGAGGAAGTGGGGTTTGTCGGCGGCCGGGACGACGTGGCTGGCGATGGGCGAGCGGCCGGCGGGGAGCTGGTCCAGGACGGACGTCTCCAGGTCGCCGAAGACGGTCATGGCGACCGTGCGCGGGATCGGCGTGGCGGTCATCACGAGGAGGTGCGGGGGCTGTTTGCCCTTGCCGCGCAGGGCGTCGCGCTGCTCGACGCCGAACCGGTGCTGCTCGTCCACGACGACCAGGCCCAGGTCGTGGAACTGCACCTTGTCCTCGATCAGCGCATGCGTCCCGATGACGAGCCCTGCCTCGCCGGTGACCAGGTCCAGCAGCGCCTGGCGACGGGTGGCCGTCCCCATGGAGCCGGTGAGGAGCACCACCTTCGTGGAGTCCTCGGCCCCGCCGAGCATGCCGCCCTCGGCCAGCTCCCCCATCATCTCCGTGATCGACCGGTGGTGCTGCTGGGCGAGCACCTCGGTGGGCGCGAGCATCGCCGCCTGACCGCCCGCGTCGACGACGGCGAGCATGGCGCGCAGGGCCACCATCGTCTTCCCGCTGCCCACCTCGCCCTGCAGCAGCCGGTGCATCGGATGTTCGGTGGCCAGGTCGTCGAAGATCTCCTTGGTGACCTTCTGCTGGCCCTCGGTGAGGGTGAAGGGCAGCTTGGCGTCGAAGGCGGACAGGAGGCCGTCCTTCTTGGGCCTGCGGGCCACGGCGGGCAGTTGGGCGTCCGCGTGACGGCGGCGGGCCAGGGCCACCTGGAGGACGAAGGCCTCGTCCCACTTGAGGCGGGAGCGGGCGTTCTCGATGTCCGCCTTGGTGTGCGGGCGGTGGATCTTCAGCAGGGCCTCGGGGAGGGGGACCAGACCGCGGCCGGCCCGCAGGGACTCCGGCAGTGGGTCGGTGGCCTCCTGGGCGCTCGGCAGCACCGTCTGGACCGACTTGGCGATCTTCCAGGACTCCAGCTTGGCGGTGGCCGGATAGAGCGGGATGAGGGCGCCCGCCCAGGTGTCCACCGTCTCGGACACGTCCTCGCCGCGCAGCAGCTCGTACGCCGGGTGGGCCAGCTGGAGGCGGCGGTTGAAGACGGAGACCTTGCCCGCGAACAACGCGCGCGTGCCGGGCAGGAGCTCCTTGTGGGGCTTGTGCACGCCGTTGCCGAAGAAGACCAGCTTGAGCCGGCCGCTGCCGTCCGTGATGGTCACTTCGAGGCGCTGGCCCTTGCCCCGGGGAGCCTTGGGCGAGGAGAAGGTGAGCAGGCGGGCGTCGGCGACCTGGGCGACCACCGTGACGTGCTCGTCCATGGGGAGGTCGGCGAGGTGGGTGAGCTGGCCGCGCTCCTCGTACCTGCGGGGATAGTGGTGCAGCAGGTCGCCGACGGTGTGCAGGCCGAGGTGCTCGGCCATCACCTTCGCGGTGGCGGGTCCGAGCACCTTCTTCAGTGGTTCTTCGAGCACGGGCACGAGATCCATTGCACACCACCGCACTGACAATGCCGTATACGTCCCGGAAATCCGCTGGTCAGACGGCTGGTTCGGGGCCTAGGATGTCCGGCTCCGGCCCTGTTCGCGGTCACCTCGTCTTGGGACCGCCCGACCCCGCGCCGTCGCACGTCCCCCCACCGGCGCAGCGACGATGGACTCCCAGATCTCACAGTCAGCTCAGGCATCCCAGTCACCCCATACGTTCCAGGTCGACCTGCGCGGCCTCGTGGACCTTCTCTCCCACCACCTCTACTCCAGCCCCAAGGTCTATCTGCGCGAACTGCTGCAGAACTCCGTGGACGCGATCACGGCCCGGCGTGCCGAGCAGCCCGACGCGCCTGCCCTGGTGCGGCTGTTCGTCGAGGGCGGCTCGGGCGGTGCCCTTCGTGTGGAGGACTCCGGGATCGGGCTCACCGAGACGGACGTGCACAGCCTCCTGGCGACCATCGGCCGCAGCTCCAAGCGGGCGGAGGGCCTGGAGTCGGCACGCTCCGACTTCCTCGGTCAGTTCGGCATCGGCCTGCTCGCCTGCTTCGTGGTCGCCGAGCGCATCCGGGTGGTCAGCCGCAGTGCACGTACGCCGGACGCACCGCCCGTGGAGTGGACGGCGGCCGACGACGGCTCGTACACGGTCCGTACGCTGCCTCACGAGGCCCGCCCCGAGCCGGGTACGACCGTGTACCTGGTGGCGCGTCCGGGCGCCGCCGACTGGCTGTCCGAGGAGCGGGTCCTCTCGCTGGCCCGGGACTTCGGCTCGCTGCTGCCCTACGACGTACGGATGGGCGACGAGGCGGTCACGGACCTTCCGGCGCCCTGGGACCGCGCGTATCCGAGCCCCGCCTCCCGAAGGGTGGCCCTGGGGCGGCACTGCCACGACCTGTTCGGGTTCACGCCGCTGGACTCCATCGACCTGGACGTGCCGCTCGCCGGGATACGCGGGGTGGCGTACGTGCTGCCGTCCGCGGTCAGTCCCGCCCAGCGCGCCGGTCATCGCGTGCACCTGAAGGGCATGCTGCTCACCGAGCGCGCCGAACAGCTGCTGCCCGACTGGGCGTTCTTCGTTCGCTGCGTCCTCGACACGGACAGCCTGCGGCCCACCGCGTCCCGCGAGGCGCTGTACGAGGACGAGGCCCTGGCGGGAGTACGGGAGGCGCTGGGCGAGCGGATCAGGGTCTGGCTGACGGGGCTCGCGGCCGGTGATCCCGAGCGTCTCGCGGCCTTCCTGTCGGTGCACCACCTGGGCGTGAAGTCCCTGGCGCGGCACGACAGCGAGATGCTGCGCACGATGCTGCCGTGGCTGCCCTTCGAGACGACCGACGGGCAGCTCTCCCTGGAGGAGTTCGCCCAGCGGCACCCGGTGGTGCACTTCACACGGACCGTGGAGGAGTACCGCCAGGTCGCGCCGATCGCGTCCGCGCAGGGCGTGGGTGTCGTCAACGGCGGCTACACGTACGACAGCGAGCTGGTCGAGGCGCTGCCCTCGGTGCGGCCCGGGACGGTCGTGGCGCAGCTGGACGCCGACACGGTGACCGCGCACCTGGACTCGGTCGACCCGGCGGTGGAGCTGGCCCTGTCGGCCTTCCTGGGGGCCGCGCGGGCCAGACTCGACCCCCTGGGGTGCGATGTGGTCCTGCGGGCCTTCCATCCCCTCTCCGTTCCCGCGCTGCACCTGGACGACCGGGCGGCCCGCCACGAGCAGGCGCGCGCGGAGGCCGAGGAACAGGCCGACGACCTGTGGGCGGGCATCCTCGGCTCGCTGCGGGGCAGCGCCCCGCGCGCGCGGCTGGTGCTCAACCACCTCAACCCGCTGATCCGGAAGATCAGTTCGCTCGACGACCGGGAGCTGATCGGGACGGCGACGGAGTCGCTCTACGGTCAGGCCCTGCTGATGGCGCAGCGGCCGCTGCGACCGGCGGACTCGGCGCTCCTGAACCGGGCGTTCATCGGCCTCCTGGAGTGGGCCACCCACAGCGACTCCCCGGAGGAGGGCCACCGATGAGCCGGACCGGTGAAAACATGGACTTCGACGCGCTGCGCCGGGCGATGCAGGAGAACTACGAGCAGCCGGAGGGCCCGGCCCGCAACGCGCGCGCGGAACTCCTGCTCGCCGAGGCAGAGAAGCTGAACATCCCGCTCGCCGTGATCGAGGCGCTCGGCCACCAGCTGAAGGTCTACAACTACAGCTCCGAGAAGGACAGGATGTTCGTCCCCTTCGCGCGCCTGCTGCGCATGTGGGACGAACACCCCGAGGACTTCGACGAGTACGAGACCCACTCCCTGCACTGGGTCTTCAAGTGGGTGTCCTCCGGAATGGTCGGCCAGCCGCACGTTCCGCTCGCCTCCATCGAGAAGTGGCTCGGCGAGATGGAGCACCGCTACCGGCTCGCCGGTCACTCCGAACGGGCCGTCCGCAGCACCGAGTTCACGGTCGCGCGGTCCATCGGGGACCTGGGGCGGGCCGAACGGGCGTACACCGCGTGGCTGGCCGCCGACCGGGACAGCATGGCCGACTGCCACGCCTGCGAACTGCACGACCAGGGCTGGTGGCTGGCCGAGCGGGGCGCCGACGCCGAGGCCCTGGAGCTGTGGCGGCCCGTCCTGGAGGGCGAGTACACGTGCGCCCACGAGCCGCACGCGGTCCTCGCGTCCTCGCTGCTGCCCCTGCTGCGGCTGGGCCGCCTGGACGAGGCGCGGGCCCACCATCTGCGCGGCTTCCGGCTCGTACGCCCCATGGAGAGCATGCGCGGCGCGTACGCGGACCATGTGGAGTTCTGCGCGCTCACCGGCAACGAGGCACGGGCCCTGGAGCTGCTGGCGGAACGTCCCGCCTACTTCACGGACGCCGGGGAACCGCGCAGCCGGATGGACTTCCTGGCCGTGGTCGCCCTGCTCACGGACCGGCTGACCTCGCTCGGGCTCGGCTCACAGACCGTGCCGGGACCGGCCGGCCGCACCTGGACCGCGGCCGAACTCGCCGCCCACGCGCGCGCGGAGGCCCTTTCGCTGGCGGGCCGCTTCGACGAGCGCAACGGCACGGCGTACGTGAGCGGACGCGTCCGGGAGCGCATGGATCAGTTGCCGTTGGTGGAGCGACTGCCCTTGGGCGTACGCGCGACGCCGACCGTGGCCGCTCCCGTGCGGCCCGCACCCGCCCCTTCCGCGGATCCCACTGCCGACGGCGAGCCGGACCTGGCCGCGCTGCTCGCCGAGGCCCGCCGGCTCTCGGCCGCCCTGCACCCGGACTCCGTCGCGGCGTGGGCCGCGGTCGCGGAGGCGGCCGACGACGAGCAGCTGACTCCCCGCGACCGCGCGGAGCTGACCGACCACGAGGCGATGGGCCTCGGCCCCGAGGGCGTGGAGCTGTTCGCCCGCGCCGCCGAGCTGTACGAGGCGGCGGGCGACCCGGGCGAGGCCCTGGCGGCACGCGCGCGTGGAGCGTACGTACTGGCCCTCTCCGGCCGGACCCGCGAGGCGCTGGCCGCGGTCTCGGAGCCGTACGAGCGGGTGCTCGCCCTCTTCGCGGAGGGCGGGACCGGTGTCCAGCAGGCCGCCTCGGTGCTGGTGGGACGGGCACGCATCCTGCTGCAGCGGGTGCACGAGGCGGCGGAGACGAACGGGGCGGGGGACGGCTCCGCGGCCCTGGCAGCCGCGGAGACCGCCGCACGGGAGCTGCTGGCCCTCGCCGAGCCGGAGGCCGGGAACGACGTCCTGGTCGCCTCCCGGGCCGCGGAGGCGCAGGCCACGCTCGGAGAGCTCGCCGCGCACGCCGGGGACGCGGAGAGGGCCGCGGAGCTGCTCACACGGGCCTCGGAGGCGTTCGTGGCGGCCGGGCTGCCGTGGTTCGCGGTGGAGTACGAGGCCCGGCTCACCGGAATCGCGCGCCACCTGGGCGACGCCGAGGCGGCCGCGCGCGCGGCCCGGGCGGCGCTGGAGCACGGCGCGGATTTCCTGGAGCCGACCGGTCACGCCCAACTGCACCTCCAGCTGGCCGAGATACTCGGCGCCACCGGACAGTTCGGTCCCGCCGCCGACCACGCCCTGGAGGCGTCGCACTGGGCCGACGAGGGCGGCGAGGGGCCCACTCTCGGCGCCTGGGCCAGACATCAGCTCGGTGGCTTCCTGCTGCGTCGGGGGAGCTGGGCCGAGGCCGCGGAGGTCCTGGAGTCGGCACTGCCGGAGCTGAGCGCGCAGACGCACGGCGACGGGGCGATCGTGCAGACCCACTGGTGGCTCGGCGACTGTCTCACCGAGCTCGGCGAACACCGCGAGGCCGCCGAACACTGGCTCCAGGCGGCCGAGATCGCCCGGCGGTGGCCCGAGCAGCGCGACCACGCAATGCTCGCGCATCTCGCCGCGGAGGCCCTCGGCCACGCGGAGCTGCTCCCGGAGGCGGAGCAGGCCTACGCGCGCGCGGGTGACCTCTGGCGGTCCCTCGGCAACGTCCACGGGCTGATCCGCTCCCTGCGGGCGCGCGCGTGGCTCGCGGTCCGCGAGGAGGGCCCGGGGCTCGACACGGCACGCGAGTTGATGGGCGAGGCGGTCCGCGCGTGCCAGGACGAGGTGCCCGAGGACGAGGAGGCGCGCGAACAGCTCGTCGCCGAACTCGCGCAGACGCACCGGCAGTTCGGCGACCTGGTCGCCCGCTCCGCGCCCGACGACGCCGACGACGAGCTGATCTACGCCCTGTTCGAGGAGGCCCTGGCCCACGTCACGCTGGCCGTCGCGGGCTTCCTCTCCCTCGGCGAGGACGCCCTGCACAGCCGCACCGGCGCCCAACTCGCCGCGGGCTGGCTGGAGGCGGACCTGGAGCATCCCGACTGGGCGGCCGCACGCGCACGTGAGGTGCTCGCTGCGTACGCGGATGGGGACGCCTCGGATGAGACGGTGGTGGCCCGGCGTGGTGAGGCGGAGCGGCTGCTGCGGGCGACGGAGTCGAGCGCGTAGCGCTCCGCTTGGGGGCCGGTTCTTGTCTGCGGGCCCGCAGTGGCTGGTCGCGCCCACGCGGCGGAGCCGCATATGTCGGAGCCCCGCGCCCCTTTCGGGGCGCGACCGAGCCGGCTACTCCACGCCGATCAGCAGCAGCGCCCCCTGGCGGCCGCCGCGGTACACGACCGTGTCCACGGCCAGGTAGGACTCGCGGACGCGGGATTCGAGGTGGGCCGCGATCGTGTCGGGGGCCTCGTCGCCGAGGACCAGGGTGACCATCTCGCCGCCCGCCGCGAGCATGCGGTTCAGGACCGCCTCGGCGGTGGCCGTGACGTCGGAGCCGATCACGGCGACGTCGCCCTCGATGAGGCCGAGGATGTCGCCGGCCTGGCAGATGCCGGCCATGGTCCAGGACTGGCGTTCCGCGACCTCGACCTCGGCGTACCGGGTCGCACCGGCGGCCGAGGTCATCGCGACGACGTCCTCGTCGAAGCGCCGGCCAGGCTCGTGCACTGCCAGCGCCGCGATGCCCTGCACCGCGGACCGGGTGGGGATCAGCGCGACCCTGACGCCCTCGGTGCGGGCCTGCTCGGCCGCCGCGGCCGCCGTGTGGCGCAGCTCTGCGTCGTTCGGCAACAGCACCACCTCGCGCGCGTGGGCCCGCCGCACGGCCTCGACGAGCTCACCGCTGGCGGGCGGCTCCCCGGGGCGCGCCAGGACGGTGGTGGCCCCGGCCTCGGTGTAGAGCCCCGCGAGGCCCTCTCCGGGGACGACGGCGACGACCGCGCGCTGGGCCCGTTCCCGGACCGGCCGGCTTCCGGCACCCGTCGTGTGTGCGTCGTCCAGCCCGAAGTGCGTGATCCGGATCCGGTACGGCCGCCCGGCCTCGACGCCCGCCTCCACGGCCGCGCCCGCGTCGTCGACGTGCACGTGGACGTTCCACAGGCCGTCCCCGCCGACCACCACGAGCGAGTCGCCGAGTGCGTCGAGCCGGTCCCGCAGCCGCGTCACCGCCGCGTCCTCCGCCTCCAGGAGGTAGATGACCTCGAAGGCCGGACCGCCCTCGTCGGGAGCGGGGGTTCCGTCCGCGCACTCCCCCACCTCTCCGAGGGGTTCCGTCACCGCGGCGTCCACACGTGCGTGGGGCGCTGTCGGGTCCGAACCGGCCCCCACGCGCGCGTGCCCCGCGAGAACCGGCACCGCCGACGCGGCGGGCGCCTCGCCCGTGAACGTCTCCACCAGTGCGCCCAGTACGGCCACGAGCCCGCGTCCGCCCGCGTCGACCACCCCGGCCCGCTCCAGGACCGCCAGCTGCCCGGGAGTCGCCGCGAGCGCCGCCCGCGCGCCCTCGTACGCCGCACGCGCGACCGCCCCGCAGTCGCCCTCGGCGTCCGTGGCCGCGTCGGCGGCGGCCGAGGCGACCGTGAGGACGGTGCCCTCGACCGGGTGCACGACGGCCTGCCGGGCCGAGTCGGCCGCACGCCGGAGGGCGAGCCGCAGGCCCTGCTCGTCGGTGTGTGTCGCGTCACTGTCGGCGGCGAGCACCTGGGCCATGCCCCTCAGGAGCTGCGCGAGGATCGTCCCGGAGTTCCCCCGGGCCCCTATGAGCGCGCCGTGCGCCATCGCGTGCACCGCGTCGGCGAGGGCGGGCCCCTCCGGCGCCCGGCCGGGGGAGACACCCTGCCCGGCGACGGCTTCGTGCCCGTCCAGGGCTTCCCGGCCGTCGAAGGGTTCCTGGCCGTCGAGGGGTTCCTTGCCGCCCGCAAGTGCGGCATGACCCGCGAAGACGGCCTCGACCGCCGCGGCCGCCGACTCCACGGTCAGGTACAGATTGGTGCCGGTGTCCCCGTCCGCCACGGGATACACGTTGATCGCGTCGATCTCCTCGCGCGCGCGGCCGAGTGCCCGCAGCGCGAGGCCGCACCATGCACGTACCGCGGACGCGTCCAGTCTCTGCGGCACCTGCGGCACCTGCGCCTCCTTGAACAGCCGAACGTCCGACGCAGCGTAGACCCCGGTCAGGTCTCCACCGGAAGAGGGCCGGGCCAGGTCCCCGGGCCGGCCATGGTAGTTTCGTTGTACGGACGCAGTCGTTGTATGCTGCTCCGGTTGCCCGATCCGATCGGGCCTTCCTCCTGGCACCGCCACTCAGATCCTAGATCTTGATCCCGGCATGCCGGGATCATCCGTAAGAGCATCTGAAGTCTTTGGAGTGACCCGTGGCTGCCAACTGCGACGTCTGCGGCAAGGGGCCGGGCTTCGGCAACAACATCTCGCACTCTCACCGCCGTACGCCCCGTCGCTGGAACCCGAACATCCAGCGCGTCCGTACCGTGGTGGGCGGGACGCCGAAGCGCGTGAACGCTTGCACCTCGTGCATCAAGGCCGGCAAGGTCTCGCGCTGACGCTCTGCTAGCGCGCGGCCACTGCTGGTTCGCTGCTCAAAGCCGGTCCACTTCACGGTGGACCGGCTTTTTGCTGTGTCCGCGGGCAGGCACAGGACTGCGTGGCCCGCCCGCGTGAGCGAGGTAACGACGTGACGACGTAAACGATTGCGCAAGCGTTTACGCGCCGCCCGCCCCGAAGCGCCATCCATGATCCACCGGCCCGATCCCGCCGCCGAGCGCGAAGCCGGCCGCGATCGCCCCGGTGACATACTCCTTCGCCGCCGCGACCGCCTCCGGCACCGTCTGCCCCTTCGCGAGCCCCGAAGCGATGGCGCTCGCGAGGGTGCACCCCGTCCCGTGCGTGTGCCGGTTGTCGAACCGGGGCGCCCGCAGCCAGTGCTCCTCCGAGCCGTCCGTGAGGAAATCAACGGCGTCGCCGCTGAGGGTGACCGCCCTTGATCAGCACCCACGTCGGCCCGTACGACAGCACGGCCGTCGCCGCGCGCCGCATCCCGTCCTCCGACTCGACCCTCAGGCCGGTCAGCTGGGCCACCTCGTCGAGGTTCGGCGTCGCGACCGTGGCGACGGGCAGCAGCTTCGTGCGTACGGAATCCAGCGCGGACGCGGCGAGCAGAGAGTCGCCGTGCTTGGAGACGCCGACCGGGTCGACGACGGAGGGCACGGCCGTGCCGCCGATCAACTCGGCGACGGTCTCGACGAGTTCGGCCGAGGGGAGCATGCCGGTCTTCACCGCGTCGACGCCGATGTCGTCGACCACGCTGCGGTACTGCGCGCGCACCGCCTCCACCGGCAGTTCCCAAGCGCCTTGTACGCCGAGGGAGTTCTGCGCGGTGACGGCGGTGAGCACGCTCATGCCGTGCACGCCGAGCGCGAGCATCGTCTTCAGGTCGGCCTGGATCCCGGCGCCGCCACCGGAGTCGGAACCCGCGATCGTCAGCACCCTGGGCGGGGCACTCGCGCGGGACGAGGCACTCATGACTCGATGTCCGCGAAGTGGTCCCAGCCGCCCTTGCTGGTCCACGGCGCCCCGTCGACCGTGACCTGCGGCAGCGCAGACGGGTTGAGGACCTCGCCGATCACCTTCCAGCGAGCGGGCAGCTTCACGTCCGGCGGGAAGGTCGCCACGATCGCGTGGTCCTCGCCCCCGGTGAGCACCCACTGGAGCGGATCGACGCCGACGGCCTGACCGATGTCGTTCATCTGCGAGGGGATGTCGACGGCTCCGGAGCGCACGTCGATGCGTACCTTGCTGGCCTCGGCGATGTGCCCGAGGTCGGCGATCAGCCCGTCGCTGACGTCCGTCATCGAGGTCGCGCCGAGCCCGGCGGCCGCGGGGCCCGCGTGGTACGGCGGTTCCGGGCGCCGGTGTGCCTCGACGAACGCGCGCGGCGAGCGGAAGCCACGGGAGAGCACGGCGTGCCCGGCCGCGGACCAGCCCAGCCAGCCCGTCACGGCCACCACGTCACCGGGCTGGGCACCCGAGCGTGTGACCGGCTCGTGGTTGCGCAGATCGCCGAGCGCGGTGATCGCCACGGTGATCGTGTCGCCGCGTACGACATCGCCGCCGACCACGGCCGCGCCGGCGACCTGGCACTCGTCGCGGATGCCGTCCATCAGCTCGGACGGCCAGGTGGCCGGAAGTTCGGCCGGGACGACCAGACCGAGCAGCAGCGCGGTCGGCACGGCGCCCATCGCTGCGATGTCCGCGAGGTTCTGCGCGGCCGCCTTGCGACCGACGTCGTACGCCGTGGACCAGTCGCGACGGAAGTGCCGGCCCTCCAGGAGGATGTCGGTGCTCGCCACGACCCTGCGGTCGGGGGCGGCCACCACGGCGGCGTCGTCGCCCGGCCCGACGCGTACCGCCGGAGTGGTGGTGAGCCGTGAGGTGAGCTCCTTGATGAGCCCGAACTCCCCCAACTCGCCCACGGTGCCCTTCATCGTTGTACGTCTCCTTTTGTTGCTGCGTCCGCCCGGTCGCGGGCCGCCTCCGGCCTGGGTACGGTCGATTCGACCGTCAACCTGTGCGGTCCGTGCACCCCTTCGCGGGGGCCCCTGCCCCCGCGGGTCTCCCCGCGGCGCGCGACGACGCGATACCGTGGCGTTCCTTTTCCCCACATGATCCTCGTGGCCGCCCTGGAGGTTCCGTGGTACAGGCGTACATCCTGATCCAGACGGAGGTCGGCAAAGCGTCGACCGTCGCCGAAATGATCAGCAAGATACAAGGGGTGATCCAGGCCGAGGATGTGACAGGACCGTACGACGTGATCGTGCGGGCCCAAGCCGACACAGTGGACGATCTCGGCCGCATGGTGGTCGCGAAGGTCCAGCAAGTGGACGGCATCACGCGTACGCTGACCTGCCCGGTCGTGCACCTGTAGCCCCCGTCTACCCTTGGCCGGTGGACTTCTTCCGTCACCGGCGCCTCTCTTATCCCGGGCTGCCCGCCCTCGTTCTGCTGATCGCGGCCACAGGCTGCTCCTCAGCAGACGACAACACCCGGACCGCGGTTCCCAGTCCGGGCACGAAGGCCACCGAGCTGTGTCAGAACCTGGACAAGTCGCTGCCGGCGAAGGTGGACGGACTCGACCGGGAGGATCCCGAGCCCCGGTCCGCGCTGACCGCGGGCTGGGGAAGCCCGGCGATCATACTGCGCTGTGGTGTACAGCGGCCGCCCAAGATGGTCGACCCCAAGGTCGCCGAGGGCGGTGACCCCGACGCGGTCGGCGGTGGGGTGAACGGGGTGGGCTGGCTGATGGAGAAGCGGGACGACGGGGCGACCCGCTTCACCTCCGCTCAGCGTCTGGCGTATGTCGAGGTGACCGTGCCGGAGGGGCGGGACACCGCCTCTGTGCTTGTCGACTTGGCCGGGGCCATCAAGAAGGCGATCCCCAAGGGGATTGCTGACTGAGACGGCCTCGGTTGTTCGTCGGCTGCGGGTGCGTCGTGGCTGGTCGCGCAGTTCCCCGCGCCCCTAAAAGCCCCCCGCACCCTCGGGAAAGGGGGAGCGCGGTCTAGCGCAGACCCGTGGGCCTGCGCAGTGCCGCCTCGATCAGGCGGTCGACCAGTTCCGGATAGGGCACTCCCGTCGCCTCCCACATCTGGGGGTACATGGAGATGGGCGTGAAGCCGGGCATGGTGTTGATCTCGTTGATGACGAAGGTGCCGTCCTCGGTGAGGAAGAAGTCCGCGCGGACCAGGCCCTCGCAGGAGGCGGCGTCGAAGGCCTCGACGGCCAGGCGCCTGACCTCGGCGGTCTGCTCGGGGGTCAGCGGGGCGGGCACGAGACCGGGCGTCGAGTCGATGTACTTCGCCTCGAAGTCGTAGTAGTCGTGCGACTGCACCGGCGGGATCTCGGCCGGTACGGAGGCCCGCGGGCCGTCCTCGAACTCCAGGACCCCGCACTCGATCTCGCGGCCGCGCAGCAGCGCCTCCACGAGGAACTTCGGGTCGTGCTGCCGGGCCGCCGCGATCGCCTCGTCGAGGCCGGACAGGTCGTCGACCTTGGTGATGCCGATCGAGGACCCCGCGCGCGCGGGCTTCACGAAGAGCGGCCAGCCGTGCTCCCCGGCGAAGTCGATGATCTTCTTGCGGGCCGTCGACTCGTCGAGCTCCCACTCGCGGGGGCGGATCACCACGTACGGGCCGACCGGCAGCCCGAAGGAGATGAACACCCGCTTCATGTACTCCTTGTCCTGGCCGACGGCCGAGGCGAGCACGCCCGAGCCGACGTACGGGACACCGGAGAGCTCCAGGAGGCCCTGGAGGGTGCCGTCCTCGCCGTACGGGCCGTGCAGCATCGGGAAGACGACGTCGACCTCGCCGAGCGCCTTGGGGACCGAGCCGGGCTCGCTGTAGACGACTTCGCGGTTGGCGGGGTCGACGGGCAGGATCACGCCGCCCTCGCTCGACTCGACGAGTTCCTCGACGTCGGGCGTACGACGCTCGGTGATCGCCATGCGCTCCGGTTCGTCCGCGGTGAGCACCCAGCGGCCTTCCCGGGTGATTCCGATCGGCAGGACGTCGTACTTGGTCCGGTCGATGGCCCGCAGTACGGCTCCGGCGGTGACCATGGAGATCCCGTGTTCGGAGCTGCGCCCGCCGAAGACGACGGCCACGCGCGGCTTGCGAGGCGGCTGCTGCTCAGGGCTCTGGGGAAGGTTCTCAGTGCTCATATCGCGTTGAGAGTACCCGTTGGTAAGGCCCTGAGTCAGCGTGCCCCGGCCCGCGAGTGAGCCGAAGGGGCGCGCCGGTGTCGGGAGCCCATGGGGGTCCCCCGCTCGAGCGCAGCCGAGAGTGGGGGAGCGCGGAGGCCCGACGGAGGAGGGTCGAGCACGGTCGGGCTCCCGACACCGGCTTCAGCGCCCCGGAGGCGAACCGAGCGCTGAAAAGGGGGTGCTCAGCGTCGCTCCGGCTTGGCGCTGCGCGACATCATTTCCTTGAGGGCGACGACCGGGGGCTTACCGTCGTGGACGATGTCGACGACGGTCTCCGTGATGGGCATGTCGACGCCGTGCCGGCGCGCCAAGTCCAGTACGGATTCACAGGACTTGACGCCCTCGGCGGTCTGCTTGGTGACCGCGATGGTCTCCTGGAGGGTCATGCCCTTGCCGAGGTTGGTGCCGAAGGTGTGGTTGCGCGAGAGCGGCGAGGAGCAGGTCGCGACGAGGTCGCCCAGGCCCGCGAGCCCGGAGAACGTCAGCGGGTCGGCGCCCATGGCGAGACCGAGCCGGGTCGTCTCCGCCAACCCCCGTGTGATCAGGGACCCCTTGGCGTTGTCACCGAGCCCCATGCCGTCCGCGATGCCGACGGCGAGACCGATGACGTTCTTGACAGCGCCGCCCAGTTCGCAGCCGACCACGTCGGTGTTCGTGTAGGGGCGGAAGTACGGCGTGTGGCAGGCCGCCTGAAGTCGCTGGGCCACCGCCTCGTCGCTGCACGCGACCACCGCGGCGGCCGGCATGCGGGCGGCGATCTCACGGGCGAGGTTGGGCCCGGTGACCACGGCGATCCGGTCGGCACCGACCTTCGACACGTCCTCGATCACCTCGCTCATCCGCATGGCGGAGCCGAGTTCGACGCCCTTCATGAGGGAGACGAGGACCGTGCCGGGGGCGAGCAGCGGCGCCCAGTCCGCGAGGTTCCCGCGCAGCGTCTGGGAGGGCACGGCGAGCACCGTGAAGTCGGCGTCGTGCGCGGCCTCGGCGGCGTCCGTGGTGGCCCGCAGGTTCTCCGGGAGCTCGATGCCCGGCAGGTAGTCGGGGTTCGTGTGGGTGGAGTTGACCGCTTCGGCGAGCCCGGCCCGCCGTCCCCACAGCGTCACGTCGCACCCGGCGTCGGCGAGCACCATGCCGAAGGCCGTGCCCCACGATCCGGTCCCGAAGACGGCCGCCTTGACGGGCTTGCCGGATGTCGTCACTTGCCGTGCCCCTTTTCGTGCTCAACCTCGGTCATTTCCCGCACGGCCTTCTCCGGCGCGGTGTTCCCCTGCGCCGTCTTCTCCTGCACAGCGGTTTCCTGCTCTTCCTGCCCGTGCGTCTCTTCCTTGCCCCGCGTCCTGCGCCGCTGCTCGATACGCACCTGGCGCGGGTCGTACGGCGTCGCGGGCGCCTTCTCGCCGCGGATCAACTCCAGCTGCGCGGTGATCGCGGCCATGATGACCTCGGTCGCCTCCTTCAGGAGGTCGGGGGTCATCTCCTTGTCGTAGAAGCGCGAGAGGTCCACGGGCGGGCCCGCGAGCACCTGATGCGTCTTGCGCGGCAGAAGGTCGGGCTTCTTGGCGTACGGGGCCAGCAGGTGGTTGGCGCCCCACTGGGCCACCGGAATCACCGGGCACCTGGTCTGCAGCGCGACCCGCGCGGCACCCGTCTTGCCGGTCATCGGCCACAGGTCGGGGTCGCGGGTCAGGGTGGCCTCGGGATAGAACGCGACGCACTCCCCGCGCTCCACGGCGTCGATCGCGGCACGATAGGCGCTGAGCGCGTCGGTGCTCTCGCGGTACACCGGGATCTGCCCGGTCCCGCGCATGGCCGCCCCGACGAAGCCCTTCTTGAAAAGACCGCTCTTGGCGAGGAATCGCGGAACCCGGCCCGTGTTGTACTGAAAGTGCCCGTACGCGAACGGATCCACGTGGGAATTGTGGTTCACCGCGGTGATAAATCCGCCCTCGGCAGGAATGTTCTCCATTCCGCGCCACTCCCGCTTGATCAGAACCATCAGCGGCGGTTTGCAGAGAACCGCTGCGAAGCGGTACCAGAAGCCGATTCTGCGGCGGGACACGCGTACACCTTCCTTCTGTGCCTGGGGGGCCGCACAAGTGTCGCTCCAGGCCGCCTGTCTGTCGAGAACACCGTACGCCCCGGCCACCGGCCCGCCAGGGTGCCCGGGTCACAATGGGCGCGACGAGGGAGGGACGGAGCGCGCGTGCAGTGGACCTTGGTCATACCCCTGAAAGCCCTGTCGCGGGCGAAGAGCAGGCTCGCGGACACCGCGGCCGACGGCCTGCGTCCGGGGCTCGCCCTGGCGTTCGCGCAGGACACGGTGGCCGCGGCACTGGCCTGCCCGGCGGTCGTGGATGTGGCCGTAGTCACGGGCGATGTGCTGGCCGGACGCGAGCTGGCCGCCCTGGGCGCCCGCATCGTCCCGGACGAGCCCGGGGGCGGCCTCAACGCCGCTCTGGCGCACGCCGCCTCGGTCGTACGCACCAGAAGCCCGCGAAGTCCGCTGGCGGCTCTGAACGCCGATCTGCCCGCCCTGCGCCCTCTTGAATTGGCCCGGGTCCTCGACGCGGCCTCCGAATTCCCCCGCGCTTTCCTCCCGGATGCCGCCGGAATCGGCACCACTCTCCTGGCCGCGTCCCCGAACCGCGAATTGCTCCCCGCATTCGGCCCCGATTCCCGCTCCCGCCACCGCGCCTCGGGCGCCGCGGAACTCCTCCTGCCCGACGTACCTTCCGTACGCCAGGACGTGGACACGGGCGCGGACCTCCGAGCGGCATTGGCGCTTGGGGTGGGCCCGCGCACGGCAACGGCAGTGGAGCGCCTGAAAGCAGCCTGAACCGCTCAGCCGCCTTCAGACGGGGCGCGCCCCCGTTAGGGGCGCGGGGCTGTGTCGATATGCGGCTCCGCCGCGTGGGCGCGATCAACCCCCACCGACCCGCACGTCCCCTCCGACCCAAGAGCCCCACCCCCGAACAAACCGCATACCCTTCCCCCATGCAGGCGACCGCGTACACATACGACCCAGAAACCCGCACAGGCCAGGTACTGCTGGACGACGGCACCCCCGTCCCCTTCGACGCCCCGGCGTTCGACAGGGGCGGCCTCCGACTGCTCCGCCCGGGTCAACGTGTGCGGATCGAGGTCGAGGGCGGGGACGGCGAGGGCAAGTCCCGGCACATCACACTCATCACGCTGCAAACGTTCTGAACACGCCGCGGGCCGGGCTCCCTCTGGGGAGCCCGGCCCGGCGCGTGAGTATCCCAGCGCCCCTGTCTACCTGCGGGCGGTGGCCTTCTTGGCGGTGGTCTTGCGGGCCGCGGACTTCTTGGCCGGCGCCTTCTTCGCCGCCGCCTTCTTCGCCGGGGCCTTCTTCGCCGCCGCCTTCTTGGCGGTGGTCTTCTTGGCCGTGGTCTTCTTGGCGGCCGCCGAGGTCTTCTTGGCGGTCGTCTTCTTGGCCGTCGCCGTGGTCTTCTTGGCCGTCGTCTTCTTCGCGACGGTCCTCTTGGCGGTGGTCTTCTTCGCCGCGGCCTTCTTCGCGGTGGCCTTCTTGGCGGCGGCCTTCCTGACCGTCGCGGAAGCACCGCCGGACAGGCTGCCCTTCGGGGCCTTCTTGACCGCGACCTCGCCACCGCGCGGCAGCTTCTTCGAGCCGCTCACCAGGTCCTTGAAGCCCTGGCCCGCACGGAAGCGCGGCACGGAGGTCTTCTTGACCCGAACGCGCTCCCCGGTCTGCGGGTTGCGGGCGTAACGGGCCGGACGGTCCACCTTCTCGAAGGAACCGAAGCCGGTGACCGACACCCGGTCCCCGCTGACAACTGCACGCACGATGGCGTCCAGTACGGCGTCGACCGCTTCCGCGGCCTGCTGACGCCCGCCGACCTTGTCGGCAATCGCTTCTACGAGCTGCGCCTTGTTCACGTCTTCCCCTTCGGAGACATTGCCAGAACGAAAGTGTTCAAGCTTTTTCGCACGTTAGGCAGATATATACCGCAAATCAAACACGAAACGGGCTAATCACCCTTGTGCCGCAACGAACTGGGGCTGTTGCGAAGTTCCTCAGCGTTCCTCTTCGGGGATTCGGCCCTCGTCGAGGTCCGTCGTGAACCGCTCCAGCCGCCTTGTCGCGTCGGCGAGATCGTGCTTGGCCACGGCCGTAATGACCAGCAGCTTCCGGGTCAGCGCCATCCGTACGCCTTCCGGGACTTGCAGTGCGCGCACCCTTGTGTGCGCTTCCTTGAGTTGGGACGCGACTGCCGCATAGAGCTCGAGTTGGCCGTCGTGTTCCATGCACAGATTGTGTCATCTGGGGCGAGTTGTCGCCTGCGCAGGGGGTAACTACCGCCTCCCGAGAGCCTCCTGCGCACCTCCCCACAAGGCTCTGCCGAGACTCGGCTACCCCATCAAAGCCCCTTGAAACAAGGGTAGTTGAGGCCAATCGCAAAGTCCTGAACACCCCTTCCGGAGGCAGACACAGATGTACCCCCAACCGTCCACGATTGGGGGTACAGAGGCCTGTTGCGCTGGCTGGAATCAGCCTTGTGGGGTGCGACTCCGATCGGATCCGAAGGGGTTCGGAGCCCCGAAGGCGATCACACCTGAACGGTCCGCGGCTTGTGGGAGGGCCGCTTGGACTCGTACGCGGAGATGTCCGCCTCGTTCTGCAGGGTGATGGAGATGTCGTCCAGCCCGTTCAGCAGCCGCCAGCGGGCGTTCTCGTCGAGCTCGAAGGCGGCCGTGCTGCCCTCGGCGCGCACCTCACGGGCCTCCAGGTCGACCGTGACCTCGGCCTTCGGGTCCTTCTCGGTGAGCTCCTGCAGCGCGTCCACGATCTTCTGCTCCAGAACCACTGTGAGCAGGCCGTTCTTGAGCGAGTTGCCGCGGAAGATGTCCGCGAAGCGGGACGAGATGACGGCCTTGAAGCCGTAGTTCTGCAGCGCCCAGACGGCGTGCTCGCGCGAAGAGCCCGTACCGAAGTCGGGTCCGGCGATCAGGACCGTGGCGCCCGTGCGCTCGGGCTGGTTGAGGACGAAGGAGGAGTCCTTGCGCCAGGCCTCGAAGAGCCCGTCCTCAAAACCGTCCCTGGTCACCTTCTTGAGCCAGTGAGCAGGGATGATCTGGTCGGTGTCCACGTTGCTGCGGCGCAGCGGGACGGCCCGGCCGGTGTGCGTGGTGAATGCTTCCATGGCTATCGGACTCCAGCGGGCACAGGGGCGTCGGACAGGTCGGCGGGAGAGGCCAGATGGCCCAGCACGGCGGTGGCGGCGGCGACCTGCGGCGAGACCAGGTGCGTACGGCCTCCCTTGCCCTGCCTGCCCTCGAAGTTGCGGTTGGAGGTGGATGCGGAACGCTCGCCGGGGGCCAGCTGGTCGGGGTTCATGCCCAGACACATCGAGCAGCCCGCGTGCCGCCATTCGGCGCCGGCCTCCTTGAAGACCAGGTCCAGACCCTCGGATACGGCCTGCAGACCGACACGCGCGGAGCCGGGGACCACCAGCATCCGTACGCCGTCGGCGACTTTGCGGCCCTCGACGATCGAGGCGGCCGCGCGCAGGTCCTCGATACGGCCGTTGGTGCACGAACCTACGAAGACGGTGTCGACCTTGATGTCGCGCAGCGGCTGTCCGGCCTCCAACCCCATGTATTCCAGGGCCTTTTCGGCGGCGTGGCGCTCCGAAGCGTCCTCGTACGAAGCAGGATCGGGGACGGATGCCGAAAGGGGCGCTCCCTGGCCGGGGTTGGTGCCCCAGGTGACGAACGGCGCGAGGGAGGCGCCGTCGATGACGACCTCGGCGTCGAATTCCGCGTCGTCGTCCGTCTTCAGGGTCTTCCAGTACGCGACGGCGGCGTCCCAGTCCTCGCCCTCGGGGGCGTGGGCGCGGCCCTTGATGTACGCGAAGGTGGTCTCGTCCGGGGCGATCATGCCCGCGCGGGCGCCGGCCTCGATCGACATGTTGCAGATGGTCATGCGGGCCTCCATCGAGAGTTTCTCGATGGCGGAGCCGCGGTACTCCAGGATGTAGCCCTGGCCGCCGCCCGTACCGATCTTGGTGATGATCGCCAGGATCAGGTCCTTGGCCGTGACGTCCTCGGGCAGTTCGCCGTCGACCGTGATGGCCATGGTCTTGGGGCGGGCCAGCGGCAGCGTCTGGGTGGCCAGCACATGCTCGACCTGGGAGGTGCCGATGCCGAACGCGAGCGCGCCGAAGGCGCCGTGCGTGGAGGTGTGGGAGTCACCGCACACGACCGTGGTGCCGGGCTGGGTCAGGCCCAGCTGCGGGCCCACGACGTGCACGACACCCTGCTCGACGTCGCCCAGCGAGTGCAGGCGCACGCCGAACTCGGCGGCGTTCTTGCGCAGCGTCTCGAGCTGGACGCGGGAGACCGGGTCCGCGATGGGCTTGTCGATGTCGAGGGTCGGGGTGTTGTGATCCTCGGTCGCGATGGTGAGGTCGAGACGGCGCACGGGGCGCCCCGCCTGACGGAGACCGTCGAAGGCCTGGGGGCTGGTCACCTCGTGCAGCAGGTGCAGATCGATGAAGAGAAGGTCGGGCTCGCCCTCCGCGCGCCGGACGACGTGGTCGTCCCAGACCTTCTCCGCGAGTGTCCTACCCATCGCTTTCCCTCCGGCCGGCCTGTGTGGCGCCGGCCCAACTAGAGATTTCCGATGCGGCGCGCCCGTACCCCTCGTACCGGGCGCCCTCCGCCGGGCCCGTTGGTCCGCGGGCCGCTGTATCTACCAGGGTGGCGCGTTCCACGGAAAATTGAACTTGCGTTTCACAGAGTGAGACGCGAGTATCGTTTCATGGACAACAGTAGCGGCGTCGGCGTTCTGGACAAGGCAGCCCTTGTCCTGAGCGCCCTGGAGTCCGGTCCGGCCACCCTCGCAGGGCTGGTCGCGGCAACCGGGCTGGCACGACCCACGGCACATCGCCTCGCCGTGGCACTTGAACACCACCGGATGGTGGCGCGCGACATGCAGGGCCGCTTCATTCTCGGCCCCCGCCTCGCCGAGCTGGCCGCGGCCGCGGGCGAGGACCGTCTCCTCGCGACGGCGGGCCCGGTGCTCACCCACCTCCGCGACATCACGGGCGAGAGCGCGCAGCTCTACCGCCGCCAGGGCGACATGCGCATCTGCGTCGCCGCGGCCGAGCGTCTGTCGGGCCTCAGGGACACGGTCCCGGTCGGCTCCACGCTCACCATGAAGGCGGGCTCCTCGGCCCAGATCCTGATGGCCTGGGAGGAGCCGGAGCGTCTGCACCGCGGCCTCCAGGGCGCCCGCTTCACGGCGACGGCCCTGTCGGGGGTACGGCGCCGAGGCTGGGCCCAGTCGATCGGCGAGCGCGAGCCGGGCGTCGCGTCCGTCTCGGCCCCCGTGCGTGGTCCGTCGAACCGCGTGGTCGCCGCCGTCTCGGTCTCCGGACCGATCGAGCGCCTCACACGTCATCCCGGCCGGATGCACGCCCAGGCGATCATCGACGCGGCCACCCGCCTCTCGGAGGCTCTGCGCCGCACCGGCTGACGTGCATCGCAGACCGACACCCGATCCGACTTCCTCCCACCGGTCGCTTCAACGCCGCAGCGACCGACCGGAGTTGACGTCCACCCGGCGCTCAACACGAAGAAGCCCTCCCCATGATGGGGAGGGCTTCTTCAATGACGTACCCCCGACCGGATTCGAACCGGCGCTACCGCCTTGAGAGGGCGGCGTGCTAGGCCGCTACACAACGGGGGCCAGGATCTTGCGTTTCCGCAGATCCGAGCTGGTCTACCAGGACTCGAACCTAGAATGACGGTACCAGAAACCGTAGTGTTGCCAATTACACCATAGACCAATGTGGTTCATACCAGTTCGTACCCCCGACCGGATTCGAACCGGCGCTACCGCCTTGAGAGGGCGGCGTGCTAGGCCGCTACACAACGGGGGCCCTAGCGATCCTGCATGAGAATCAGTGGGTGCGACCCGGACTGTCTCCCTGGGAAGGATCTGTACCCCCGACCGGATTCGAACCGGCGCTACTGCCTTGAGAGGGCAGCGTGCTAGGCCGCTACACAACGGGGGCTTTGCGGAGTTGATCTCCGCGGTTGCAGATGAGCTCTGCGAGCTGGCCTACCAGGACTCGAACCTAGACTAACGGAACCAGAAACCGTCGTGCTGCCAATTACACCATAGGCCACTGAAACACAAACCCCCGCAGGGATCCTGCTTTAGCGTGCGCCTCCGGTCCGGCCTTTCGGCCCGCTCTCCGGCGGCGCAGGAAGAACATTACCTGAAGGTGGACGGCGCTCCAAAACGGGTATCGGGCCCGAGGATCGCAGGGAGTTCGGCCAGCGAGGCGATCCGGCGCAGGCCGGTGAGCCGATCCGGCACCCCGCCCGGTGCGGCGTCGGGGTCCGGGGCCGTGACGGCCCTCACTCCCCCGCGGTCGATCCAGACCGAGAACATTCCCGCGTCGGCCGCGCCCTGTCCGTCGATCTCCGGGTGGTCCCCGACATACGCGACCTCGTGCGGCGGCAGCTCCAGGGCCTCGCAGGCCGCGTGGAACGCCTCCGCCGCCGGCTTGGAGACACCCAGCTCGGCCGCGCACAGCACGGACTCGAACCTGTCCCGTACGCCGAGAACGCGCAGCTTGTGGTCCTGGACCCGGATGCTGGAGTTGGACAGCACGGAGTGACGGTGGCTGCCCGCCAGGGTGTCGAGGACGGGCAGGACGTCCGGGAAGAGCGCCCAGGCCGACTCGTAGTGCCCGAGGTACCGGAGAAACCAGTCCTCCGCCTCGGGGTCGGTAAGGGGCTTGCCCAGAAAGGCCCGCACCCGGTCCCGGCGCCCCTCCTCCCAGTTCACCTCCCCCGCCGCGTACCTCGCCCACTGCTGGTCGGTGAGGTCGCGCCAGTGGTCGAGGGCCTGCTCGACGGATGCGTACCCGTCGAGCAGGCACTCGGCCGCGAGATGTCCGCGCATGCCGGCCCGGTCGGCCGTGGTGTAGTCGAAAATGGTGTCGTCCACATCCCAGACCACGGCCCTGATCGTCATGATTCGACCGTAACCCGGTGCCGGTGGGCGCGTCTCTCAGTTCACCGTGGTCGTGCCGGTCAGTGCCAGGTCTGCGCCCTGGCCGTCGCGGGCCTTGGCGGTCAGGCGCCAGGTGTACGTTCCCGCGACCCGGTTGCCGTCGCCCCAGCGGCCGTCCCAGGAGGCGCGGACGGCGGCGGCCCTGGAATCGCCGGTGAGGTTGCGCACGACGTTGCCGCTCGCGTTGGTCAGGGTCAGGGTCCACGTCGAGGGCTTGCTCAACTGCCACACGGGCTGCCAGGGGTCCTGGGTCGTGGGGCCCGCGGCGGCGTCGGTCTGGGCCTCCATCTGCGCGAGCGGCGAGGTGGGGACGCCCGCGGTGACGATCGCCACCTGACCCTGAGCGGTGAGGTACGCGACGTTGCCGCCGAAGCGGTCGAGGGCCCAGCGGCCGGTGTTGCCGCCGGTGTTCTGGTCCGCGGTGGGCAGCACGGCCGCGGTCCGGGTGGTCGCCGTACCGGTGTGGAAGTCCGTGAGCAGCAGCTCGTGGGTGGTGCGGTTCTCCCGGACGAGGTAGCCGTCGGCGAGCCGGGAGGGGCCGGCCGGGACCGTGATGTTCCGGCCCGTGGCCCGGTCGTGGACACCGGCGGGTCCGGCGCTGCCGCAGCTCCAGTAGAGCCAGGTGTTGACGGCCTGGATCTCGCTGGGGGTGCAGGGTGCGCCGGTGTTCACGGTGGCGACGTTCCGCTCGGCCTTGAGGTCGTACGCGACCACGCTGCCCTGGGTGGTGCCGGGGGTCCACAGTCGCTGGCCCCAGATCGCGGCGGCGGTGCGGGTGCGGTCGAGCGCGGTCTCGCCGTCGGCTCCGCGGGGGAAGTCGGCGATCTTCTGGGTGGCGGGGGTTCCGCCGTTGTAGAGGACGTAGCGGCCGGTGCCCGTGCCGATGCGGCCGCCGGATGAGCCGGTGGGCTCGGCGCTGTAGGTGTCGGTGCCGAGCCCGGCGACGTGCACGGACTCCTTGCCGTCCGTGCCGGTGTACAGGTAGGCGAAGCGGCCGTCGCCGAGGGCCTCCAGCTGGGGGCAGGCGGCGTCGCCGCCGAGGCACGGCGAGGAGCCCACGTACGGGCTGCGGCGGACCTGGGTTCCGGTGGGCTTGCCCGTGGGGTCCAGCGGCACGGCGTACGCGGCGTCCCAGCCGGCGTTGACAGTGGCGTTGCCGAACATCAGGAGTTCGCCGCCCGCGATCATCAGGCCGTCGACCGTGGCCCTGGTCGGCGGCACGGTGAAGACCGGCTGGGCCGAGACGTTCCCGTCGCCGGTGGGCAGGACGCGGTACACGTGGAAGTCACTGCCCGAAGGGCCGGCCGTGGCGAGCAGGCCGCCGTCCGGGGTGGCGCGGAAGGCGCCGTCGGCGTCGGTGAGGACCGTGCGCCTGGCGCCGGTGACGAGCGACGTTGCGGTAAGCACCTCGTCGTCGGGCGAGGAGACGAAGTCCGGGTCGCCGCTGAGGAGTTGGTCGCCGACGACCGCAAGGGGCCTGGCGGGGAAGCCGACCGTGGCGGGTTCGGTGCCGGGCGCCGCGTCCACCCGGATCGCCTTGCCGTTCACCACGAGCCAGCTGTCGTTGAAGGTGATCGACCGGCCGGTGCCGATGCCCGTGACGTACGTGCGGAAGGTGCCGTCCGCGAGGTCGACGAGGCCCACCGAGGAGATGCCGTCCACGGCGTGGACGACGGCGAGGCGGCGGACCGAGCCGCCGGTCGCATAGGTGTTGGTGGGCTGGGCGCCGGGCGGCAGGCCGGTGACCGGGAGGTCGGTGGTCGTGCCGTCGGGGCCGGCCCGCAGGACGTGCAGGGCGTCCGCGGCGTCCTGGGTGAGCACGCTCCAGCCGGACGCGGCCCGGAATCTGTGGTCCGCCGGGATCGTGACGGTGGCGGTCGCGCCGGTGGAGCGGTGCTTCTGGGTGACGGTGCCCGTGTTCCCGGTGGTCTGGACGTCGGTGCCGGTGGCCAGGTCTTCGGGGCCCGCGTGCACCGGCGGTGTGACGCCCGGGAAGTCGGCCCACTGCGGGTTGGCCTGGTTGCCCAGCTCGTACTGGAATCCGGAGGTCCCCACCCACCGGTACCGGACCTCTACGGGATTGATGTGGTTCAACTGCGTGGTGGCGACCGGGGTGTCGGCGTTCGGCGCGGCCTCGGCCGGCACGGTCAGTACGGCCCCCGACAACGCCATCGCCCCGCCAAGAGCGATTCCCACAAGTCTTCGTGAACGTCTTCGTGAACGGGTCACGTTCCCCTCCCCTGAAACATGGTGAACACGCGCATCATGTGCGCCCGAAACATCCAATGTCCGCCGGGAGAGCGGGAGTTGGCCGGAGGGGTGAACTCCGGGTGTCGACTCCGTGTACGCGAGAGGGGCGGCGTCCGAACCGGACGCCGCCCCTCTGTGTGTGCGCTGTGCGCCTAGGCGGTCAGCTTCGCCAGCGCCGCGTCGATACGGGCCAGCGTCTTCTCCTTGCCCAGGATCTCCAGGGACTCGAAGAGCGGCAGACCGATCGTGCGGCCGGTGACGGCGACGCGGACCGGGGCCTGGGCCTTGCCGAGCTTGAGGCCGTGGGCCTCGCCGGCGGCCAGGACGGCCTCCTTGAGGGAGTCGGGCGAAGACCAGTCGGCCGCGTCCAGCTTCTCGCGGGCCGTACGGAGCAGGGCGTCGCTGCCCTCCTTCATGGCCTTCGTCCAGGACGCCTCGTCGATGGCCGGCTCCGCCAGGAACAGGAAGTCGACGTTGTCCGTGATCTCGGAGAGGACCTTGAGGCGGGTCTGGGCGTGCGGGGCGATCGCGTCCCACGCGGCCTGGTCGAAGTCCTCCGGCGCCCAGGGCGCGAAGGGGGCCTTCAGCCAGGGGGCGCAGCGCTCGGCGAAGTCCTTCACATCCAGGAGGCGGATGTGGTCGGCGTTGATCGCCTCGGCCTTCTTGAGGTCGAAGCGGGCCGGGTTCGGGTTCACGTCCGTCACGTCGAAGGCCGCGACCATCTCGTCCATCGTGAAGATGTCCTGGTCGGCGGAGAGCGACCAGCCGAGCAGGGAGAGGTAGTTGAGCAGGCCCTCGGGGAGGAAGCCGCGCTCCCGGTAGAGGTTCAGCGACGCCTGCGGGTCGCGCTTGGAGAGCTTCTTGTTGCCCTCGCCCATCACGTACGGCAGGTGTCCGAAGGCGGGGATCTGCTTGGCGATGCCCAGCTCGGTGAGCGCCTTGTAGAGGGCGATCTGGCGCGGGGTGGAGGAGAGCAGGTCCTCGCCGCGCAGGACGTGGGTGATCTCCATCAGGGCGTCGTCGACCGGGTTCACGAGCGTGTAGAGCGGGGCTCCGTTGGCTCGTACGATCCCGTAGTCCGGCACGTTCTCCGGTGTGAAGGTCAGTTCGCCGCGGACCACGTCCGTGAAGGTGATCGTCTCGTCCGGCATACGGAAGCGGACGATGGGGGTCCGGCCCTCTGCCTCGTACGCGGCCTTCTGCTCGGCGGTCAGCTCGCGGCAGTGGCCGTCGTAGCCGGACGGCTTGCCGGCGGCGCGGGCGGCCTCGCGGCGGGCGTCCAGCTCCTCCGTGGAGCAGTAGCAGTGGTAGGCGTGGCCCGCTTCCAGGAGCTTGGCGGCCACATCGCGGTAGATGTCCATCCTCTGCGACTGGCGGTACGGCTCGTGCGGGCCGCCGACCTCGGGGCCCTCGTCCCAGTCGAAGCCCAGCCAGCGCATCGAGTCGAGCAGCTGGCCGTACGACTCCTCGGAGTCGCGGGCCGCGTCGGTGTCCTCAATACGGAATACGAATTTGGCGCCGCTGCCTTCGTTGTGCCGGGCGAACGCCCAGTTGAACAGGGCCGTCCGAACCAGGCCCACGTGGGGGTTGCCGGTCGGGGACGGACAGAAACGTACGCGGACGGTCGCGTTAGCCACGCTTGATCACCTTGTTGGTGAGAGTGCCGATGCCTTCGATGGTGACGGCGACCTCGTCGCCGACAGTGAGCGGGCCGACCCCTGCGGGGGTGCCCGTGAGGATCACGTCGCCGGGGAGCAGCGTCATGGCCTCGGTGATGTTGACGATCAGATCCTCCACGGAGTGGATCATCTCGCTGGTCCGGCCCAGCTGGCGCTGTTGGCCGTTGACCGTGCACATGATGGTCAGGTCGGACGGGTCGAGGTCCGTCTCCACCCAGGGGCCGAGCGGGCAGGAGGAGTCGAAGCCCTTGGCCCTGGCCCACTGCTTCTCGCGCTTCTGGACGTCGCGTGCGGTGACGTCGTTGGCGCAGGTGTAGCCGAGGATGACGTCCTTGACGCGCTCGCGCGGGACCTCGCGGCACATCCGGCCGATCACGACGGCCAGCTCGGCCTCGTGGTGCACCTCGTTCGAGAAGGAGGGGTACGCGATCTCGTCGCCGGGGCCGATCACCGAGGTGGACGGCTTGAAGAAGGCGAACGGGGCGTCGGGCACCTCGTTGCCCATCTCCCTGGCGTGCTCCGCGTAGTTGCGGCCGAAGGCCACGACCTTGTTGGGGAGCATGGGCGGCAGGAGCCGGACCTTGCTCAGCGGGACCTTCGTGCCGGAGAGCTCGAAGTCCGTGAACGGATGGCCCTTGATGATGTCGAGCACGAGCCCGTCGGTCGACCCAGGAGGGCTCTCGCCCTCGACCGCGCCGAACGCGACGTTGCCGTCGATGGAGAACCTGGCGATGCGCACGAGATGCCTGCGCCCCTCACTGAGCTGGCTGGAGTCTGAGGCTCCAGGCTAGCGCGGGGAGGGTGTCCCGAGGATCCAGGCCGGATCAGCGAGCGGCGCCTGGTGCGTGCAGCTGCACGGCGGAGGAGGGAGCCGACGCGATGGGGGTCCCCCCGCGCGAGCGAAGCCGAGCGTGGGGGAGTCGGCGACCGACGACAACGCCGCAGATGCGCGTGCCAGGCGCCGGGAGCCCGGCCTGGATCCTCGGGACACCCCTCAGGGGCGCGACCTCGCGGAACTGCTGTGTGGTGGGCGTGGGAGGCTCTACTCCGCCGCCATGCCCGCGACCGGGACGTCCATCAGGATCGTGCGGCGGGGGTTGGCGGTCTGGGCGGGGAGCTCGACGGAGTGCTCCTGCTGCTCCGGCGTACGCAGCTCTTCGGCGTCCTCGAGGTGCGCCAGTGTCGTGCGTCGCGGGTTGGCTATGTTGAGGAACATCATCGTCGTCTTCATCTGCGGTTTCGGACCCTGTCGGTACGGGCGCCGGGCGGCTTCAAGAACCGCCGCGTGAGCGCGGGTTGTCGGATTTGCCATCCCTGTAAAGCGCCAGGCTAAACATGCGATTCCCTGTGGAACGCGTGAAGGCGACGTGATCGTCGTGTGAGTTTCCTCACTCACTCGTAGGCAATCCGGTCAATTCGGACCTTCAACTCCCCCTACCGAAACGGACATTGCTCCACTGAAGCCCCTATTCCGCTCCCGATCATGGCGACTGGGACAGCGCTTGTACGCGCATGACTCGTGCACCTGCGTCCGTTATCGACACAATCGCATTCCACGTGCCGTAACACCGCCTTCACTAGGTGTCACGATGGTCACAGCATGACCCATGGGCCTTGTTGGAGATCCGGCACTGTGCTGGAATTCCACGGAACCGCCGCGGGATCGAACCGGCGCGCAAGGGGCGCGAACGCAGCGCCGAGTGGCGGCGGGAAGGGGGGCCTGCGCCGGTCACTCACGACCACACATGGGAGCGCGTTCAGGGCGCTCCCGTAGACGCCGACACCGTCTCGCCGTTCACGCGGAGAGGCGCCTGGTCCAGAGGTTGCGACGCTAGTGCAGGGACGTTTCAAGAGGGATGGCAGCGCTTCGGCGGAGCCGGAGCCGCACGGCGGGACCGGCACCGGTTCCTCGCCCCAGCACGCCCAGAACCAAGGACCGGCAGGGGCCGGCGACGGAGGTGACCGCTCCTCGCGCCCAGGTGCGCCCAAGGGTGCCCAGGGCAAGGGCGGTCCGAACGCGGTGACCGGTGGCCCCGGCGCACCGCCCGCCGCGCCGCCCACGGCGAAGAACCCCACTGGCCCCGGCTCGCGAATAGCTCTGCGCAACTGGCGCATCTCCACGCGCCTGGTGTCACTGCTCGCGCTGCCCGTGGTCGCCGCCACCTCGCTGGGCGCCCTGCGCATCAGCGACACGATGGACGAGATCCAGCAGCTCGAGAACATGAAGCTGCTGACCGACATGACGAAGCAGGCGACCGAGCTCGCCGTCGCGCTCCAGGAGGAGCGCGACAAGTCGGCCGGTCCGCTCGCCAACGGCACGAAGGCGACCGACTTCACCGTCAAGGGCGTCCGCGACAAGACCGACCGTGCGCGTGCCGCCTTCATGGAGGGCACCCACGAGCTCGACGACGCGGGCAACAACGAGAACCTCGACGGCGTCCGGGACAACGTGGTGGCCATCGCCACCCAGCTGAACACCCTGAGCGGCATTCGCAACAACGCCTTCCAGGACGAGGAGAACTCCTCCCAGTCGATCGAGTCGTACCACCGCCTCATCGAGCGGCTGCTCGGCCTCTCCCAGGACATGGCCGAGGCGACCAGCAACCCGGAGATGATCCAGCGCACGCGCGCCCTGGCGGCCTTCTCGACCGCCAAGGAGTACGCGTCCATCCAGCGCGCGGTCATCGCCGCGGCCCTGCCGGCCACCAATGCCACGTACGGCGATCTCTCCGAGAACGACCGGCAGTACGGCCTCTCGGCCTTCGAGAACCAGAAGGCCGAGCTCACCAGCTTCGCCAGCATCTACGAGGGCAACTCGCGCCAGCTGACGAAGCCGCTCGACGAGCCGAGCCCGACCATCAAGGCGGCCGACACCTACGCGGAGCGTGTGCTCGGGCGTGAGAACGGTCTGCAGCTGCGCGACAAGCGCTCGTACCTGGACTGGGTGGACGCAGATTCCTCCAAGATCCTGGAAATGAACAAGATCGAGCTCACGCTGCTCAACGAAATGGAGCAGAAGGCCCGCGAGCTGCGCAACGAGGCCGAGCAGGAAGCGATCATCTCCGGTGCGCTGATCCTGCTGGTGCTCGGTGTCTCGCTGGTCGGCGCCTTCGTGGTCGCCCGCTCCATGATCCGCTCGCTGCGCCGCCTCCAGGACACCGCGACGAAGGTCGCCCAGGACCGGCTGCCCGAGCTGGTCAAGCAGCTCTCCGAGTCCGACCCGCAGGACGTCGACACGTCCGTCGAGTCGGTCGGTGTGCACTCCAAGGACGAGATCGGCCAGGTGGCCGCGGCCTTCGACGACGTGCACCGCGAGGCCGTACGACTCGCCGCCGAGCAGGCCCTCCTGCGAGGCAACGTCAACGCGATGTTCACCAACCTCTCGCGCCGCTCCCAGGGCCTCATCCAGCGTCAGCTCTCGCTCATCTCCGAACTGGAGTCCCGCGAGGCCGACCCGGACCAGCTGTCCTCGCTGTTCAAGCTCGACCACCTCGCGACCCGCATGCGCCGTAACGGCGAGAACCTCCTCGTTCTCGCCGGTGAAGAGCCCGGCCGCCGCTGGACCCGCCCGGTCCCGCTGGTCGACGTGCTCCGTGCCGCCGCCTCCGAGGTGGAGCAGTACGAGCGCATCGAACTGGCCGCCGTGCCGACGACGGAGGTCGCCGGCCGCGTGGTCAACGACCTCGTGCACCTGCTCGCCGAGCTGCTGGAGAACGCCACGTCGTTCTCCTCCCCGCAGACCAAGGTCAAGGTCACCGGTCACGCGCTGCCCGACGGCCGCGTACTGATCGAGATCCACGACACTGGTATCGGCCTCTCGCCCGAGGACCTCGCGGCGATCAACGAGCGGCTCGCATCGCCGCCCACGGTGGACGTGTCGGTCTCCCGACGCATGGGTCTGTTCGTGGTCGGCCGGCTGTCCCAGCGCCACGGCATCCGCATCCAGCTCCGCCCGTCCGACTCCGGTGGTACGACCGCGCTGGTCATGCTGCCCGTCGATGTCGCCCAGGGCGGCAAGAAGGTTCCGGGCAACAAGCAGGGCCAGGGTGTTCCCAACAGCGGCGGCCCCGCCGCCGCGCAGGCCGCGGCCGGTGTCGCGGCGGCCCGTCGGGGCGGTGCCGGAGGCGGTCCCGCCCTCGGTGCGGGTGCTCCCACCGGCGGCAACGGCGGACGGCTCAACCCCGGTCCGCAGCGCGGCCAGGTCGGTGCCGGCACCGGAGCGCGCGCCGCGCTGCCCAGGCCGGACGCGGGCGGCCGCCCGGGCGGACAGGGCGGATCACGCGGTCCCCAGCAGCCCCCGCAGGGCAGGCCGGCACCGGCCGGTGCCGGTGCCCCGCAGGCCTTCAACGGTTTCGACAGCAACGACTCCGGTCGGCAGGACGCGTTCGGCGGCGGCCGGCAGGACACGATGGGCGGCAACAACCGCGGCCCCGTGCCCCCGCAGCCCCAGCAGCGTCCGACCGGTGGCGACCAGGGCCGTCGGACGCCTCAGCAGCCGCAGCTGCCGCCGCGCGGTGGTCCGCGTGCCGAGCTGCCCGGCGGCAACCCGCAGCCGCGGGTGCCCAGCTGGAGCGACGACAACGCGCAGCCGCCGGTGCCGCGTTCCTCGATGGACGCCCCGCGTGGCCACGAGGAGCCGGACGCCACCTCGCAGATGCCGCGGATCGACGACCGTCAGGGCCCGGCGTCCACGTCGGAGTTCCCGCGGATCGACGACCGTCAGGGTGCCGGCTCCACGGGCGAGTACCCGCGGCCGGACTACGACGCCCAGCGTTCCGGCGCGGGTGCGCCGCAGAGCAACGGACAGTTCGTCCGCCCGGACGTCTTCGGTACGCCGAATCCTTCCGGCGCCGGCCAGAACCCGTCCGCGGGCGGCCAGTACAACCGCCAGGACCCCGCCTCCACCGGCCAGTTCTCGATGCCCGGCTACGACGCCGGCTCCACCGGTCAGTACGCGGCGCCGGGTCAGGGTGTTCAGCAGAACCACACCGGCCAGTTCCCGGCGCCGAACCACGGCGAGCGGCAGGGCGGCGGCACCGGGCAGTTCGAGCGTCCCGGCGCCAATGGCACGAACGGCACCAACGGCTCCCGCCCCCAGCGCCCGCAGTCGCGTCGGCGTCCCGCGCTCCCCCCGGAGCCCGAGGCACTGCCGCCGGCGACGGGTCCCGGTGACGGGCGTACGCCGCTGTACGACACCCTGGAGACCAACTGGTTCAACCAGGCCCAGGCCGGCAACGGCGAGCAGGCACCGCAGGAGCCCGCACAGGCTCCCGCGGCCCCGCAGCGTCCGGCGCCCGCCGCATCCGGGTCCGCCTCCTGGCGGGCCACCCCCAATGACGAACTCGGCCGGCAGGCCGAGCGGGTACGCCAGCCCTCCGCGGGTGGCGTGACCGTCTCGGGTCTGCCGCGCCGGGTCCCCCGCGCGAACCTCGTCGCGGGGACGGCTCAGCAGCAACAGCACCAAACCGGTCCGCAGGTCTCGCGTGCGCCCGATGACGTACGCGGCCGGCTGACCAATCTTCGTAGGGGCATCCAGCAAGGTCGGCAGGCCGGTACCGGCCAGACCGGCAGCTTCCCCAGCCCCACTCACCAGCAGGAGCGTTAGTTGAGCCAGATGAGCCAGGCGGCACAGAACCTCAACTGGTTGATCACCAACTTCGTTGACAACACCCCCGGGGTGTCCCACACCGTCGTCGTTTCCGCCGACGGACTCCTTCTGGCGATGTCCGAGGGCTTTCCGCGCGACCGCGCCGACCAGCTCGCGGCCGTCGCCTCCGGACTCACTTCACTCACGGCCGGTGCCTCCCGGATCTTCGAGGGTGGCACCGTCGCCCAGACGGTCGTCGAGATGGAACGCGGCTTCCTTTTCCTGATGTCCGTCTCGGACGGCTCGTCCCTCGCGGTCCTCTCCCACCCGGACTGCGACATCGGCCTTGTCGGATACGAGATGGCTCTGCTCGTCGACCGTGCGGGTGCGGTGCTCACGCCGGATCTGCGGGCCGAGCTCCAGGGCAGCCTGCTCCATTAGTCAGGTTTTACGTACGTCCGAATTTCACCGAACGTCCGCACAATCCGTCGGCCGCCCTCCCCCCACCGGCCCCGTCAGACGGCACGACTGACCGACCTGCTGTCCCGCCCGGAGGATCAATGACCCCGCCCACCGCCTCTCATGATCCGTACGCACAGCCGTACGAGGATGAGGGCGACCAGCCGCTGGTACGTCCGTACGCGATGACCGGCGGCCGGACCCGGCCGCGCTACCAGCTCGCCATAGAGGCACTGATCAGCACCACGGCCGACCCGGCGCAGCTGATGGGGCTCCTCCCGGAGCACCAGCGGATCTGCCACCTCTGCCGTGAGGTGAAGTCGGTGGCCGAGGTGTCGGCCCTGCTGTCCATGCCCCTGGGCGTGGCACGGATTCTCGTCGCGGACCTCGCGGAGGCCGGACTCGTCGCGATCCACCAGCCCGGTGGCGACGAGAGCAATGGCGGCGCCCCGGACGTGACACTGCTCGAAAGGGTGCTCAGTGGACTTCGCAAGCTCTGACGGAGGTCGGGCGACCACCTCCGCGAAGATCGTGGTGGCGGGTGGCTTCGGCGTCGGCAAGACCACGTTCGTGGGTGCCGTCTCCGAGATCAACCCGCTGCGCACCGAGGCCGTCATGACGTCCGCCTCGGCGGGCATCGACGACCTCACCCACACCGGGGACAAGACGACGACCACCGTCGCCATGGACTTCGGCCGTATCACCCTGGACCAGGACCTGATCCTGTACCTGTTCGGTACGCCCGGCCAGGACCGTTTCTGGTTCATGTGGGACGACCTCGTACGCGGCGCGATCGGCGCCGTCGTGCTCGTGGACACCCGTCGTCTCGCCGACTGCTTCCCCGCGGTCGACTACTTCGAGAACAGCGGCCTGCCGTTCGTCATAGCCCTGAACGGCTTCGACGGGCACCAGCCGTACACGCCCGACGAGGTCCGGGAGGCCCTGCAGATCGGGCCGGACGCGCCGATCATCACGACGGACGCCCGTCATCGCGCGGACGCCAAGAGCGCGTTGATCACCCTGGTCGAGCACGCTCTGATGGCTCGTCTCCGCTAGGGATCGTGCAGCGGGCTATGTCCTGGCGGGCCTGGCACACAAGTTGGCAACGCCGTACGGCAGTTGTCGTAGACGCACTGGAGCCGGCTGTGTCGTTTGACACGGTCGGCCTTGGTGTTCATAACGTTTCGACAGAGATATCGAGTGGTACCGACACGCGTCGCGGTCGTCTGATGCCGCTGTGCTCACAAAGGCCCCGCCTTTTGGCGGGGCTCGCTCTTTATGACCGTTTTATCTAGGGCTTACATCACTCGGAATCCTTGGTTCCGAGTGTTTGGACGAGCACACCCTGACGTGCTGGAATGCCAGAACTGCCCAGTAGTAAGGGCCGGAAGACACACGCGGCACGACGAAGGTGCACACGCCGAGAGGTTGTTGGTCGAGTGAGGCGTAGCAAGAACGGTCCCGAGCCGTCGGCACGGGGCAACTTCACCCCGCCGCCGCGCGGAGCGGCACCCGCACATGTGTCCGGCTCGGAGCCGGCGGCCCCACCCGCGAAGAGCGGCGGCCGTCTGTCCCCGCGCAACTGGCGTGTGCCGACCAGGCTGAACGCCATTCTCCTCATACCCGTGATCGTCGGGCTCGTCATGGGCGGCTTCCAGGTGAAGAGCTCCATCGACACCTGGCAGGAGGCTCAGGACGCGGAGAAGGTCGCCAAGATCGTCGACGCGGCCGGGCAGTACGCCGAGGCGCTCCTCAACGAGCGCGACATCTCCGCGCAACCGCTGCTGGAGGGCGACCGGAACAACGCCACGGTCAAGCAGGCCCGTGCTCTCACGGACCAGAAGGCCGACGCGTTCCACGACGAGGTCGTCGGGATGCCGGCCGGTCAGGGCCTCGAGCGCCGGCTGAAGCTGGTGGAGGACGCCGAGCCCACGCTGGGCCAGCTGCGCAAGGCCGCGTACACCACCGCGATGGACCCGACGAAGACCGAAGAGGGCTACGTCACCGTCGAGCACCTCTTGGCGGAGTTCTCGAACGAGCTGGGCCTCGGTACCGGCAACATCACGAGCTACGGCCGCACCGTGTACGCCGTCACGCTGGCCAAGGGCGCCGAGTCCCTGCAGCGCTCGATCGGCATGCACCTCCTGGTGAAGCCCAGCTCGAACGAGAAGGTCTTCAGGCAGCAGGTCACCGCGTTCACGTCGTACGCGTACCTGGAGAACATAGCCGTCCAGGAGTACGTCTCCGGTGGCACGGAGGCGGACGCCGCGCGCCTCAAGCAGGTGATGGCGGAGAAGACCGCCCAGGGCGCGAAGCTGGCCGCCGAAGCGAAGAACAAGACCGAGGCGGCCGGCGGGACCTACAAGGCCCCGCCCTCCATGACCGGCATGATCCAGGCCATCGGCAGCGGTGCCTCACCCACCGACCTGGCCCAGCAGGGCATCACGCCCGAGACCTGGATGGCGGCCTCCACCCTCAAGTTCGACGGCTACGGCGAGGTCGAGGAAGAGCTCATCAACCGGGCGGTCGACGAAGCGGGCGACATCGCCACCGACGCCCAGCGCGACGCGTTCGTGAACGGCGCCATCGTCATCGTCGCCCTGCTCGCCGCCTTCATCATCGCCGGCCTCATGGCCCGCCAGATGAGCCGCTCGATGCGCCAGCTGCGCAACGCGGCCTTCGGTGTCGCCGAGCAGCGCCTGCCGATGCTGGTCGACCAGCTCTCGCGCACCGACCCGGGCCGGGTCGACACCCGGGTCACCCCCATCCCGATCACCACCACGGACGAGATCGGCGAAGTCGCCCGCGCCTTCGACCAGGTCCACCGCGAGGCCGTACGACTGGCCGCCGAGCAGGCCCTGCTCCGTGGAAACATCAACGCGATCTTCACCAACCTGTCGCGCCGCAACCAGTCCCTGATCGAGGGCCAGCTGACCCTCATCACCGACCTGGAGAACAACGAGGCCGACCCGGACCAGCTGGAGAACCTCTTCCGCCTGGACCACCTCGCGACCCGTATGCGCCGCAACGGCGAGAACCTCCTGGTCCTCGCCGGCGAGGAGCCGGGCCGCCGCTGGGACCAGCCGGTCCCGCTGGTCGACGTGCTGCGCGCCGCCTCCTCCGAGGTGGAGCAGTACGAGCGCGTCGAGCTGTCGGGCGTACCGGAGGCCGAGATCCACGGCCGCGCGGTCACCGACCTCGTGCACCTGCTCGCCGAGCTCCTGGAGAACGCGACGACGTTCTCCTCGCCGCAGACCAAGGTCCGCGTCACCGCGACCCGTCTCCCGGACGGCCGCATCATGGTCGAGATCCACGACAAGGGCATCGGTCTCACCGCCGAGGACTTCGCGGACATCAACCACAAGCTGGCCAACCCGCCGACCGTCGACGCCGCGATCTCGCAGCGCATGGGTCTGTTCGTGGTCGGCCGGCTGTCCGACCGGCACGGCATCCGCGTCCAGCTGCGCCCCTCGGGCGAGCAGGCCGGTACGACCTCGCTCGTCATGCTGCCCGACATCATCACGCACGGTGGTGGCGGCGAGACGGCACCGCAGCGCGACGAGTTCACCGTCTCGCAGATCATCCCGGAGCAGCAGCCCTTCGGCGGCGAGGAGTTCCAGAGCGGCGGCCAGCCGATGCGTACGGCCGCGGAGCTGGGCTTCGACGACAGCCGCTACACCGAGGTCCCGGACGACATACGCGAGCTGGACCCCGTGGGCCGTTCGCTGATGCGTGAGGAGCGCAGGGCGGCCCTGGAGGCCCAGACGCACGGCGAGCTGGAGGGCGGATCCCCGTCGTTCAACGGCGAGTTCGACCCGCAGCAGGGCTACGACAACGGTCAGCAGGCCTTCGACAACGGCGCGGCGGCCTACGACACCGGAGCGGCCGCGTACAGCGAGGCGCCCGCGTACGACCAGCAGACGCCGTACGAGGAGCCGCAGCAGGCGTCGTACGACGAGACGTACTTCCCGGCAGGCGGCGGATACCCGGAACCCTCCTATCCGGAGCCGGTCCAGGAGGAGCCCCAGCCGGCCCACGCTCCGGCGCGGGACACCTTCTCGGCCTTCGAAGAGCAGTCCTACCAGGACGACTGGCCGCAGCAGGACTCGTACCAGAACGGCTACCGGTCCGAGTACGCTCCCGAAGCGGAAGCCGTACAGGCCGCTGACGTGGCCGAGCAGGACCGCGTAGGCTTCGAGCGTCCGGGAACGGCCTCTCCCGCCGCCCACGCGCTGACCGACGCCGGGCTTCCGCGCCGCGGATCCACCGACGCCGGGCTCCCCCGCCGCGGCTCCACCGCGAGCGCGGGCGGCCAGCAGTCCGTGGGCCAGGAATCGCCGGCTCCCTTCGGCGGCGGCAACGACAGCAACTCAAGCGGCGGCAACGGCTCCGGCAAGGGCGACTGGCGGTCGAACAACGACCAGATGTGGCAGCGCGCCGAGCAGCTGAAGAAGCCCAAGGCGGGCGGGGTCACCTCCTCCGGCCTGCCGAGGCGTGTGCCCAAGGCCAATCTGGTCGAGGGCACCGCGGAATCGACCCCACAGGGCGGCCCCTCGGTCTCCCGCGCTCCCGAGGACGTACGGGGCAGGCTGAGCAACCTGCGCCGTGGGGTCCAGAGGGGGCGTAACGCAGGAAGCGAAACGAACGGCCAGGGCTTCGGTCCTGACAGCACCTACAACCAGGAGCGTTAGTGTGAGCCCGATGAGCCAGGCGGCACAGAACCTGAACTGGTTGATCACCAACTTCGTGGACAACACCCCCGGGGTGTCCCACACGGTGGTGGTCTCCGCCGACGGACTCCTTCTGGCGATGTCCGACGGGTTCCCGCGTGACCGTGCCGACCAGCTGGCGGCCGTCGCGTCGGGTCTCACCTCGCTGACCGCGGGCGCGTCCCGCATCTTCGAGGGCGGGAGCGTGAATCAGACGGTTGTGGAGATGGAGCGGGGATTTCTCTTCCTCATGTCCATTTCCGATGGATCGTCGCTCGCAGTACTCGCACATCCGGAAGCGGACATCGGTCTCGTCGGGTACGAGATGGCCCTTCTGGTGGACCGTGCCGGTACGGTTCTGACGCCAGATCTGCGTGCAGAGCTCCAGGGGAGCCTTCTCAACTAGCAGACAAGCGATGCGTTTTGGCGTCCCGTGGCCGTAAGGTTTCGGACACGGCTCCACACTGATGGGCCCGGCACGGTCGGAGGAGGAGAAAGTGGCAACACCCCCAGGCGGTTCGTCTTCGGGCAACTGGTCCTATGGCCCTGGCCAGGGTCAGGGCGGCAACGACTCGCCGAACCGGTACAACTTCCCCTCCGCACCGTCCCCGCGGCGCCAGCAGCCCTACGCACCCCAGGGCCCGGGCCCCTCTCCGTACGACCAGCCGCCTGCGCCGCGCATCCAGCCCGTGCAGCCGCAGCGCCGCTCCCCCGAACCGTCGCCCGCGGGGGGCGCCAGCAACCCGCTGGTCCGCCCCTACGCCATGACGGGCGGCCGCACCAGGCCCCGGTATCAGCTCGCCATCGAGGCACTGGTGCACACCACCGCGCAGCCGCACCAGATGCAGGGCCAGCTGCCCGAGCATCAGCGGATCTGCAACCTCTGCCGGGAGATCAAGTCGGTGGCCGAAATCTCGGCCCTCCTGACGATCCCTCTCGGCGTGGCCAGGATCCTCGTCGCCGACTTGGCGGAGGCGGGCCTGGTCGCCATCCATCAGCCCGGCGGCGACGAGAACGCCGGCGGTCAGCCAGACGTGACTTTGCTCGAAAGGGTGCTCAGTGGACTTCGCAAGCTCTAGCGGAGGGCCTTCCCGCTCCACCACGTCCGCGAAGATCGTGGTGGCGGGCGGCTTCGGCGTGGGCAAGACCACGTTCGTCGGGGCCGTCTCGGAGATCAACCCGCTGCGTACCGAGGCCGTCATGACGTCCGCCTCGGCGGGCATCGACGACCTCACCCACACGGGGGACAAGACCACCACCACGGTGGCGATGGACTTCGGTCGTATCACCCTGGACCAGGACCTGATCCTGTACCTGTTCGGTACGCCCGGCCAGGACCGTTTCTGGTTCATGTGGGACGACCTGGTACGCGGCGCGATCGGCGCGATCGTGCTGGTCGACACCCGCCGTCTCGCCGACTGCTTCCCCGCGGTCGACTACTTCGAGAACAGCGGGCTGCCGTTCGTCATCGCGCTGAACGGCTTCGACGGCAACCAGCCGTACAACCCGGACGAGGTCCGGGAGGCGCTCCAGATCGGGCCCGACACGCCGATCATCACCACGGACGCCCGCCACCGCGCGGACGCCAAGTCGGCGCTCATCACGCTGGTGGAGCACGCCTTGATGGCCCGCCTGCGGTAGGCCTGCGGCGCTCAGCCGTACGAAAGGGGCCCCTTCCTTCGGGAGGGGCCCCTTTCTGTGTCGGGGTGGGGACTTCTTCGTGTTCGGCTGCGGGTGGGTGGGGGCTGGTCGCGCAGTTCCCCGCGCCCCTTAAAAGCACGGGGTGCAGGCGAGCTTCTGTCTTTCAGGGGCGCGGGGAACTGCGCGAGCAACCACGACGTGCCCGCAGCCGACAGCACATACGAATGGGCCCCCTCCGCGTAGGAGGGGGCCCATTCAAAGGCTCAGTGCCAGCTGTGCGGGGCGCGGAACCCCGGCTCGCGCTCCAGTCGGCGCCAGCCGGCCTTCGCGCGGCCTCGGTGGGTCGGGGCCGCGGCCGGGGCGGAGGCGGCGCGGGCCAGGAGGATGGCCGTGATGGCGGCGACTTCCTCGGGCTCGGCGTGGCCCTTCTCGACGCGAATATCAGGGATGTCCATGTGGGTGAGTCTCCGTGAGAGAGGGGTCCGCGGGGTTGCCGCGGTGGGTCCGTCGAGTTACTACTGCGGCGGGTTTCCGTGCTTGCGGGAGGGCAGGTCGGCGTGCTTCGTGCGCAGCATCGCGAGGGAGCGGATGAGTACCTCGCGGGTCTCGGCGGGGTCGATGACGTCGTCGACCAGACCGCGTTCGGCCGCGTAGTAGGGGTGCATCAGCTCGGCCTTGTACTCCTTGACCATGCGTACACGCATCGCCTCGGGGTCCTCGGCGTCGGCGATCTGCCGACGGAAGATGACGTTGGCGGCGCCCTCGGCGCCCATCACGGCGATCTCGTTGGTGGGCCACGCGTAGGTGAGGTCGGCACCGATGGACTGGCTGTCCATGACGATGTACGCGCCGCCGTAGGCCTTCCTGAGGATCAGTGAGATCCGCGGCACGGTCGCGTTGCAGTAGGCGTAGAGGAGCTTCGCGCCGTGGCGGATGATGCCGCCGTGCTCCTGGTCGACGCCCGGGAGGAACCCGGGGACATCCAGCAGCGTGATAATCGGGATGTTAAAAGCGTCGCACATCTGGACAAAACGCGCAGCTTTCTCCGACGCCTCGATGTCCAGCACCCCGGCCAGGCTCTGCGGCTGGTTGGCGACGATGCCCACCACCTGGCCGTCGAGGCGGGCGAGAGCGCAGATGATGTTGCGGGCCCAGCGCTCGTGGACCTCCAGGTAGTCGCCGTCGTCGACGAGCTCCTCGATGACCTTGGTCATGTCGTACGGACGGTTGCCGTCCGCCGGGACCAGGTCGAGGAGCACGTCCGAGCGCCGCTCGGCGGGGTCCTCGGAGTCGGCGTGGGGCGGGTTCTCGCGGTTGTTCTGCGGGAGCATCGACAGGAGGTAGCGCACCTCGTGGATGCAGGTCTCCTCGTCGTCGTACGCGAAGTGCGCGACGCCCGAGGTCTCGGCGTGCACGTCGGCGCCGCCCAGGCCGTTCTGGGTGATCTCCTCGCCGGTGACCGCCTTGACGACGTCAGGGCCGGTGATGAACATCTGCGAGGTCTCGCGGACCATGAAGACGAAGTCCGTCAGGGCCGGGCTGTAGGCCGCGCCGCCCGCGCACGGGCCGAGCATCACGGAGATCTGCGGGATGACGCCCGAGGCGCGGGTGTTGCGCTGGAAGATGCCGCCGTAACCGGCGAGCGCGCTGACGCCCTCCTGGATCCGGGCGCCCGCGCCGTCGTTCAGCGAGACCAGCGGGGCACCGGCCGCGATGGCCATGTCCATGATCTTGTGGATCTTCGTGGCGTGGGCCTCGCCCAGCGCGCCGCCGAAGATCCGGAAGTCGTGCGCGTACACGAAGACCGTGCGGCCCTCGACCGTGCCCCAGCCGGTGATCACACCGTCCGTGTACGGCTTCTTGGCCTCCAGGCCGAAGCCGGTCGCCCGGTGGCGGCGCAGCTGCTCGACCTCGTTGAACGAGCCGGCGTCCAGCAGAAGCTCGATCCGCTCCCGGGAGGTCAGCTTGCCCTTGGCGTGCTGCGCCGCGGTCGCCTTGTCACTGGGTCCGCGAAGAGCCTCCGCACGGATCGCGTGCAGTTCGGCCACGCGCCCGCGGGCGTCGGTGGGTTCGCCTGCCGAGGATCCGGTCTCGTCCAAAACGGTCATGTAGCGACCTTACGAAGCCCACCAAGGAAAGCGGGCCGTCGACTCCGTACAGTCTCCGGCCCGTTTTACTGGTACCCCTGAACAGAACCATGACCGCATGCAGGCGATCCGACTGCTCAGAGGGCGTGTGGCTTGTAGGGGTCGCACAAAGCCGTCAGCTGAGAGTCACCTCACATTCATGCGTGGCGCATGCCATCCCCGGAGTGACACGCACCCTCAGACGGCGTCCGGTGGCGAGCACCTCGACGCCGGGACCGGCATGCACGACCCGGCGTACGGGACGGTCCCAGACGATCTCCAGGGCCTCTCCGGTGCGCGGCGGTTCGCTGACGGAGAGGGTAGCGGTGCGGCCGCGGCGGCGTACGAGCACGCTCGCGGGGGCCGAGGCGGTGAGCGGGCCCGCCCGGCCCGCCCGCCAGAAGTTGGCGGCGGTCAGGCCCAGGGAGGGCACGGACACGGCCTGCCGGCCGGAGTCGTTGGCGAGGACCGACAGCCGGCGGGGGTCCGCCGCACGGGCGGCGACCGTGCGGCGCGAGGCTCCGGGCAGGACGGCGTACGCGTACGAGGCGTCCACCGGATCGGTGCCGTGGTCGAGCCAGAGGGTCTGCCAGCGGCGGGTCCGGGCCTCGGTGGTGCTGGTGGTGTTGATGTCGGACCAGGCGCCGGTGCGGTCCTCGCGGAGGGTGCGCAGGGCGGACCGGTCCAGGACCACCCAGCCGCCGTGGCCTTCGAGGTGAGCCCACCCCGGGCCCCGTACGAGGGGCTGGGTGCCGCCCTCCCCCAGGTTGCGGTTGTCGACGACCGTCTCGACCGGGACGCCGTCGGTGGCCGTGATGCCCGCGCCCAGGCAGACGATGGTGTCCGCGAGGCAGAACCAGGACTTGCGGGCCTCCAGGGTCGACCCGAGGCCCACCAGGTGCTGTCCGACGGCCGCGAACTCCCCGTCCGTGACGCCGCCGACCCAGCGCACGGCGGGCTTGGGCTCGCCCCACTCCCCGCCCGCCCTGTCCGCGAGCCGCTTGGTGGACACGGTCGTGCCGGGGAGCCGGTACCAGTCGACGGTCGGCCAGTACCAGTCGGTGTACTGATCGGACCGAGCTCCGATGCCGTCGGCCCACCAATAGAGCATTCCGGCGCCCGTGTGCCAGCCGCGCGGGTTCTCGCCGTTGCCGCACTCGTAGTACGCGATCCGGTCGCTGGCCATGGCGATGTTCGCGGTGAAGCCGGGGCGGCGGTGGACGGCCCGGTCCATGGCGGCGAAGAGGCGGTGGCCGACCGGTTCGGGCGCGGCCTCGACCGCCGAGTCCGCGACCGCGTGCAGCCGGGCCAGGTCGCCGACGCCGAACTGGGGTGCCGTCAGGAGCGGTGTGACGGTGTCCCGTTCGATCCATCCCTTGACGCTCGCGTGCCAGCGCTCGCGCTCCGCCGCGCTCGCACCCTGGGCGAGGAGCGCGATCGCGGCGATCAGCCCCTGCCCGTGGAAGTGGTCGCTGCGCATGATGTGGCGGTCGTCGCTCTTGAGGTATCCGCGGCTGATGGCACGCCCGTTGACGCTGTCCATCATCAGCCCGTCGTGGATCAGGGGCGCGTAGGAACCCTCCACGCTGTCCAGGACGATCTGTCTGTTGGAGTCGGTCACCGCCCACGTCGAACCGGCCAGCAGCGCGAAGAGGCGGCCGAGTCCGTCGAGCAGGACCTGCCCGTACGTTCCCGAGTACGCGACCCAGGTGTGCTGGACGAACGACCCGTCGGCGTACAGCCCGTCCCCCTTCGTGACATACGGGAAGACCGGTGAGAGCGCGTCCCGGGCGAGTGCGGTCTTCTCGGGGGCGCGGCCGAGGATGCCGCGCAGGGCGACGGAGCGGCACAGGTCGACGCGGTTGGCGCCGGTCGAGGTGCCGGAGTAGTCGCGGAGCATCGAGTCGGGGATGAAGTGGTCGACGGCCGCGCAGGCGGCGGCGACCCGGTCGGCCGTGAGTTCGCCGTGGAGGGCGGCCACGATGTCCATGAGGAGGCGGGGGCTGCCGATCTGCCACTCCCACCAGTTGCCGTAGCGGGTGGTGGAGGGGTTGTAGACGGTGGCGGAGAGGTGGTCGAGGCCGCGGAGGATGTCCGTGCGCAGGCCCGCGTCGCCGGTGGACCCCGTGCCCTCCTGGACGTACGCCTGCGTCATCGTCCACAGCCGGCTGTAGCTCTGGGTGATGCCTGTCGGCGGGTCATAGGGGTAACCGGGCCAGAGGGAGGTCGCGGTCGGGGCCATGGTCTGCCGGAAGCCCCGCGCCAGTTCGCCGGTCTCGGCGAGGCGGGCGGCGTACGGCTCGGCGGTCGGGTCGTAGCCCGCTCCGAGGGCGATCTCCAGCCAGCGAAGACGCAGGGTGTCGTACTCGTCTTCGTCGCGGGCCGCATGGGCGGACGTGGTCGGCATGAGCGCCGGGCTCGCCGTGAGCGCCGCTGCCAGGAGGAACGTACGGCGGGTGGGGGTCATGACTGGCGATGGTGCCCGAGGTGTCCGTGTGCTCACCAGAGGGGCAACGGGTGATCTTAGGAGTAGACCAATGGCAACCAGGAGTAATCGGTGCAACACACCATGCGTTCAGTTGAAACCCGTAAGGAATAGGTCTATGGTCGATGTCGTTGAACGTTAAACAGCTTCGGCGCAAGGCCGGGCTCGTCCCCCAAGGAGTTAGTCATGGGCCTCTTCGGCAGCAAGGACAAGACCGACACCACCACCGCGGCGCCCGCCGCCGTGAACCCCGACCTTGCCGCTCTCACCGGCGACTACACGATCGACCCGTCCCACTCGACGCTCGGCTTCGTCGCCCGTCACGCCATGGTGACGAACGTCAAGGGCGGTTTCCAGGACTTCACCGGCAGCCTGCACCTGGACGGCGCCGACCCGTCGCAGTCGACGGCTTCCCTCGACGTCAAGATGGACAGCATCAGCACCGGTTCCGCCGACCGTGACGGTCACCTGAAGAGCGCGGACTTCTTCAAGACGGACGAGTTCCCGACGATGACGTTCCGCTCCACCAAGGCCGAGGCCCTCGGTGGCGACGACTACCGCATCACCGGTGACCTGACGATTCTCGGCACCACCCGGCAGCTCGCCATCGACCTTGAGTTCAACGGCTCCGCGAAGGACCCGTTCGGCAACGAGCGCGTCGGTTTCGAGGGCAAGGCGGAGATCCTGCGCTCCGAGTGGGGCCTCACCTGGAACGCCGCGCTGGAGACCGGCGGCGTGCTCGTCTCCGACAAGATCAAGCTGAACTTCGACATCTCGGCGATCAAGAACGCCGCCTGATCGGGTTCGGGGTTCTGTTTCCCCACTGATTCGACCTCCGATCGTTCTCCGAGCGCGCCCGTCGTCCGGCTCCCCCGGTATCCCCTGGGAGCGGGAGGCGGGCGCTCGGCTGTGTCAGGGCGCGACGGGGCGCGACGGGGGTTTCGGTTCATGGCTCCCGAGTCGTACGTTCTTCTTCGGCCGACGGAAGGCGATCAGCCGCCCGGCGGACGCCCGGCCGGCCGGGCGGTCATGGATCGCCGGAGGAACAACGGGGAAGGGCCGCGTGGACAGCGTCAGGCGCGAACGGGCAAAACGCTTCGTCGAGTTGCATCGGGAGGGCTGCTTCCTGCTCCCCAACGCGTGGGACGTGGGAAGCGCGCGGATCCTGGAGTCGGCCGGCTTTCCCGCCGTGGCGACCACGAGCGCGGGGGTCGCGTTCTCCCTCGGACGCCCTGACCACGACTTCTTCGCCGAGCAGGCGCCGGAGGAGGGCCGCGTCGACCGCGAGACGATGATGCGCCGGGTCCGCGAGATCGCCGACGAGGTCGGGGTGCCGCTGAGCGCGGACCTGGAGGACGGGTACGGCGAGGCGCCCGAGACCGTGGCGACCACGATCTCGATGGCGCTCAGGGCCGGGGCCGCGGGCGGCAACATCGAGGACTTCACCGGCGAGCGCGCCCGGCCGCTCTACGACACGGCGCTCGGGGTGGACCGTATCCGCGCCGCCAGGGCCGCCGTCGACGCCGGTGGCGAGCCGTTCGTCCTGGTCGGCCGGACCGACGCGCTGCTGGTCGGCGGTTCGCTCGACGAGTGCGTGCGGCGGGCCAACGCGTATCTGGCGGCCGGCGCGGACTGCGCGTTCGTGCCGGGTGCCGGTGACGCAGCGACCATCGGCACGCTGGTACGCGAACTGGGCGGCCCGCTCAACGTGGTCATGGGGCTCACCGGCAACGCGCTCTCGCTGGACGACCTGCGCGCGCTCGGAGTGCGGCGGGTCACGGTCGGCGGCAGCATCGCCCGCACGATGTACCGCCATCTGCTGCGCGCCGCCCGGGAGTTGGCCGACCACGGCACGTTCTCGTACGCCGACGACCAGATCTCCCAGACGGACCTCAACGAGCTCTTCCGGCCCGGAGGTGGGGAGCCCGGGGCCTAGTGCCTGTCGGCACGTCACCGTGCCCGGCGCCCCGACTCCAGCCCCTTGACCGCCTTCTCCAGCCGGGCCGCCCTCACCTCCGGGGTCCTCGCCTTCAGCAGGCCCAGGACGACCAGGTACTGGTCCGTCCTGCCGAGCCCCTCGAAGAAGGCCTTCGCGCGCGGGCTGCGGTCCAGGGCGGCGGCCAGGTCGTCCGGGACCGTGGCGTTCCGCTGGGACTCGTACGCCGCCTCCCAGCGGCCGTCCGCCTTGGCCGCCGCGACCTCCGCAAGCCCCGGGGGCCGCATCCGGCCGGCCGCGGCGAGGGCCTCGACCTTGCGCACGTTGACCATCGACCAGAGGCTGCCGGGCCTGCGCGGGGTGTACTTCTGCAGGTAGTACGAGTCGTCGAGGCCCCGCCGCTGACCGTCGATCCAGCCGTGGCAGAGGGCCACGTCGAGGGCCTCCGCGATGGTGATCGAGGGCAGGCCGGACCCCTTCTTGGCGATCTTCAGCCAGACGCCGGCGCGGAGCCCGGGATGGGCGGACATCCAGGCTTCGAGGTCCGCCGCGTCCGTGAAGGCCCTGATCTCCTTGCCGCCGAGGGTGTCGGCGCCTTCGGGAGTGCTGGTGGCACCGGAGGTGTCGGTGGGGGTGCCGGAGGTCTCGTCCATGAGGAGACAGTAGGACGGGACTAGGACAGTTTCCGTCCTACAAGGGCCGGTTGGCCGTACGGGACTCTGACGTTACTGTGCGCCGGTGTCCGCGTTCACACAGCAACTCCCCGCCCTGACAGGCGTGGTCGTCGGTGCCCTCGGCTCGTATCTGGCGATCGTGCGCGGGGACCAGGTCCGGTTCCGGCGCGAGCAGACGGCGCGCTGGGAGGAACGGCGCCTCACCGTGTACTCCGACTACGCCCGCGTCCTGAAGAAGAGCGTCACCCTGACCTACCCGGTCTCCGCCCACCTTGGCAACGACCCGCACCCGCACCCCCTTTCCCCCGCGGATGCGGCGCCCCAACTGGCCTCGGCCCTCGAAGCCCGCGATCCGGTCGGCGAGGCGCTCCTGATGCTCGGCTCGCCGGACGTGGTGGAACGGGCACGCGAGTGGGTCGTCCTGGTCATCGAGATGGAACGCTTCCTGGACGCCCGCACCCACGACCCCGAGGCCTGGTCGACGCTGCCGGCCCGCCAACGGGCGGCCCGGGAGCGGTACTACTCCGCGGTGCGCAACGATCTGGCCCTGCCGCCGGGGCACTCGGGACGCTGGATCTTCGACGAGCCGGCTTCGGCAGGGTCGTGAGGAAGACATGTCGTGAGGAGGACATATGGACGAGCACGGTCATGATCCGCACATCCATGTCGAGGCGAAAGTCGCCCGGGATGACGCCGCTGCCCGCAATGTGCTGGCGTCCACGTTCGGTCTGGCCGGTGACCTGCCGAGCGCTGTCGACACGGGGTGCGGGCTGCGGGTGCCGTACGCGATGACCTCGCCTCGTCCGGACAGCGTCACCTGCCTCGCCTGCCGTGAGCACGCGCGGCGCGAGCATCTGCGGCTCGCGGAGATGGTCGAACGCCTGGGCCTCATGCCCGGATCGACCATCAGCGGCACTCAGGCGAAGCAGACCGCGGACTGGCATCGCGACCTCGCGGAGAGGTTCGCCGGCAATTGAGTGGACCGGGGAAGTCGGGCGTCGCTAGCCTGCCCCCATGTCCAGCCCCGAGGCGTCAAGACTCCGGCCACCGGCTTTCCGGTGGCTGCTCGGGATGTCCGGCTGAAGCGTCGCGGTCAAGCGCGTACACGCTCCTGCCGTTGTCGCTGTCGTCACCGTCACCGTGCCCGTCACCGGAACGCCGTGCAGCCTGTCATGTTCGTTTTCGGGTGTGCGGAGTTCTGTCATGCCGTTCGGTCTGTATCTGTTGGGGCTCGCTGTCTTCGCTCAGGGGACTTCCGAGTTCATGTTGTCCGGGCTGGTGCCGGACATCGCGCGGGAGATGGGGGTGTCAGTACCGGCGGCCGGGGCGCTGACCTCGGCGTTCGCCGCGGGGATGGTGGTGGGGGCGCCGCTCATGGCCGTCCTGGCGCGGCGCTGGTCCCGGCGTGCGGCGCTGCTCGGGTTTCTGGGCGCCTTCCTCGTTGTCCATGTCGTCGGTGCGGTCACCGACAGCTTCACCGTGCTGCTGGTCACCCGGGTCGTGGGCGCGCTCGCCAACGCCGGTTTCCTCGCGGTCGCCGTCGTGACGGCCGTGGCGATGGTCGACGCCGATGCCAAGGGGCGGGCCATGTCCGTGCTGCTCGGCGGGGTCACCGTCGCCTGTGTGGCGGGGGTGCCGGGAGGTGCCGTTCTCGGGCAGTTGTGGGGGTGGCGGGCCGCCTTCTGGGCCGTGGTCGTCCTGTCCGTGCCCGCGCTTTTCGCGATCGTGCGGTCCGTGCCGGGCGGGGTGCCCGAGGCCGCTCGCGCGAGTGTGCGCGGCGAGGTGCGGGCACTTCGCGCGCCCCGGCTTCAAGTGGCCCTGCTTCTCGGGGCGTTGGTGAACGGTGCCACCTTCTGCACCTTCACCTATCTCGCACCGCTCATCACCTCCGTCGCCCGGCTGGGAGAGGCCTGGGTGCCTCTCGTGCTCGCGCTCTTCGGGTGCGGGTCGTTCGTCGGGGTCGCCGTCGCCGGGCGGATCGCCGACGCCCGGCCCGGACGGGTCCTCGTCGGGGGCGGAGTGGCCCTGCTCGTCGGGTGGGCTTTCCTCGGCCTGACCGCCGGGAACCCGGTGGCGGCGGTCGTACTCGCCTTCGTACAGGGCGTGTTGTCGTTCGGCGTCGGGTCCACGCTGATCTCCCGGGTGCTGTACGAGGCGGCCGGCGCGCCCACCCTGGCGGGCGGTTTCGCCACGGCCGCGTTCAACGTGGGCGGGGCGCTCGGGCCATGGCTGGGCGGGCTCGCGATCGGGGCGGGTCTCGGGTACCGCTCGCCGGTGTGGGTGAGTGTCGTGCTGGTGGGGCTCGCCCTGATGGTGGGTGGGGCCGCGCGGCGGACAGGGGCCCTCACGGTCCGCGTGAGCGGCGGCGCCCACGCGGACGGTGCTTACGCAGACGGTGTCCGCTCCGACGACGGCGGGCGGCCCCTCGGACAGCCCATGGAATAACCCGGTGCGGGTCGACGGGCAGGCGGTTAGCCTCCGGGCATGACCTGGCTGCCCGCTGACTTCGTCCATCCGCTGCGTGTCGACGTGCCCGGTGGGCACCATCTGCGGCCGATCACCGGGGGCGACGCAGCGATCGACTACCCGACGGTGATGGCGTCCCGGGAACGGCTGTGGTCCATTTTCGGGGAGGCCTGGGGATGGCCCGCCGCCACGATCACGTACGAGGCGAACCTGGCGGACCTGGAGCGGCACGAGGCCGAGATCGCCGCTCACGAGTCGTTCAACTACGTGTTGTTCGACGCGGCGGAGAGCGTCGAGTACGGGTGCGTCTACATCGATCCGCCGGAGAAGGCCGGTGCCGATGCCGAGATCTCCTGGTGGGTCGTCGACGAGCAGGTGGGGACCGCTCTGGAGCGGGATCTCGACGCGCTCGTGCCGCGGTGGATCGGTGAGGCGTGGCCCTTCGAGCGGCCGCGGTTCATCGGGCGGGACCTGTCCTGGAAGGAATGGCTGGCGCTGCCGGGTCCGGCTCGCTGAGCCGTCGGGGGCCATTCGTATGCGTGTCGGCCGCGGGTGCATCGTGGTTGCTCGCGCAGTTCCCCGCGCCCCTCAAAAGCACGGGTGCACGCGAGCTTTTGCCTTTCAGGGGCGCGGGGAACTGCGCGACCAGCCCCCGCCCACCCGCAGTCACACACATACGAATGGGGCCCCTCCCAAAGGGAAGGGGCCCCTACGCGTCCCGCACCCTGAAGGCCGCGCCCGCCACCAGCAGCAACCCGAGTGCGTACGCCGCCAGTACGCCGAGGCCCGGCCAGGGGCCGATCGGGAGGCGGGAGAGGTCACGCGTGGCCTGGACGGCGAGGCCCGCCGGCATCGGGGCCCAGCGTTCGAGACGGTCCCGCCAGCTCGGGTCGCCCAGGACGCCGGCCAGGAGCGGGACCGCGTACAGCAGGCCGAGGCCCATCGTGATCGCGCCCGTGCTGTCCCGCAGCAGGGCCGCGAGGCCGAGGCCGAGCAGGGCTGTCAGGGTCAGGCAGAGGACCGACCCGAAGGCGGCGCGGAGCGTGGGGCCGTCGGCCAGGGACGGGAGCGGGTAGCCGGCCTCCGGAGTGAAGCCGTTGCCGGGGAGGATCAGCCGGCCCGCGTAGAGGGAACCGAGAATCGCAGCCGTTCCCGCGGCCGCCGTCATGGCGGCCAGGACCGCCGCCTTCGACACCAGCAGCGACACCCGGTGCGGCATCGCCGTCAGTGTCGTGCGGATCGTGCCCGTGCCGTACTCCGCTCCCATCGACAGCGCGCCGAGGACGAGGGCCGTCGCCTGGCCCAGCCAGACGCCCGTCAGGCTCAGTTTCACCGTGTCCTCGTGGCAGTCGGCCGCCGACGGGCACGCGCCGGTGCCGACGGCGGACACCGCGGCCGCGCCGACCACGACCGTGAGGACCGCGGTCGCCGCCAGAAGCCACCAACTGCTGTGCAGCGTACGGAGTTTCGTCCACTCGGCGTGCAGCGGCCGGAGCGCCATCGAGCGACTCACGCGTCCCTCCTGCGCAGGCGCCAGACCGCGAGGGCGAGCGCCACCGCCACGTACGCGCCCAGCACCGCCAGGCCGTTCCAGGGGGCCATCGGGTAACAGCCGCTCTCCGGCAGGCAGTTGTGGTCCACCTGCGGATAGCGGGTGACCCCCTGCTGGATCGCGAAGGCCGCCGCCGGGGTCAGCCGCAGCAGCCACTCGGCGGCCGGCAGCGGGAGGGCGAACGCCAGGATCTGCGGCAGGATCACCAGGACCACCACCGCCGTGATCGCGCCCGCGCTGCTGCGGAGCAGCGCGCCCACGGCCAGGGCCAGGACCGCGACCAGGGACAGCAGGAGCGCGCTGCCGACGACCGCCTGCGGAACGGCCCCCTCCAGCATCGAAAGATCCGGGAACGCGGGTGGCTTGAAGCCATTGGAGCGCAGGGTTTCCTGGGCGAGCGGGAACGCCAGGGCCGTCGCCACGAGCCCCGCGGCGAACGTCACTCCCCCGATCACCAGGACCTTCGCCGCCAGTACCTGTTCCCGGCGCGGACTCGCCGTGAACGTCGTACGGATCATGCCGCGCTTGTACTCGGCGGTGATGAAGAGCGCGCCGAGCGCCACCATGAACAGGACGCCCACGGAGACGCCCTGGAAGCTCATCTGGACGGTGTCGCCGCCGGTCTGGTCCGGGGCGATGTCGCCCTGGCCGGTGACCCTGAAGGCGCTGGCGCCGGTGGCCTCCGTGCTGCCGGGGATCGGCCGGGCCGGGCCCGACGCCGGGAGGTCCGGGTCGTCCGGATCGGGGGCGCCCACGTCGGTGCTGGTCCAGGAGGGGCGGGCGCTGTCGCCGCGCAGTTCCACGTGGTCGAAGTCCGCCGTCGCGGTCGCGATGCCCGCGGTCGCCGAGGTCCCGCCGAAGGAGCGGCGCAGGGTGGTGTGCGCCGGGGTGGCGGCGAAGAGACCCGCCCGGGCGGTCTTCGGCAGGTCCGCCGGGCGGACGGTCGCGATCTTCGTCCACTCGCGGCCGTCCGGCGACTCGTAGCCCGTCAGCTCCTGGCCCGAGCGGGTCAGCCGGAGCCAGCGCGCACCTGCAGACGAGCCCTGCTCGTCGTGGGTGAAGTCCCACTGCATACGGACGCCGTGGTCCGGGGTCACCATCAGGGCCACGTACGAACTGCCGGGCTTCGTGCTCGACTTGACCATGACGCCGGCCTTCGCCCAGGGCTCCGGGGACCTGCCCTCGCGTCCCTCGATGCCGGACACCCGGACCGTGACGCTGCCGTCCCCGGTGAGCGGCCGGTGGACGAAGCGGAAGGTGTCGTCCACGCGGGTGCCGTCGGGGGCGGAGACGATACGGACCCGGCCGTTGGAGTCGTTCACGGAGCCGCTCGCGCCGAGTTGCGAGATCACGACCGTGGCGGCGGCGGCCAGCACGAGGACCAGCAGCCAGCTCCGTACGGTCCAGAACTTGCTCCACTCCGCGCGCACCAGCCGTACGAACCCGTCCCGCCCTGGCTGGAGTTGTGACCTGTACGGGGTGCTGGGCGCGGGTGTCGGGGGAGTGAGGGAGGGTGGTGTCGGGGAGGACGTCATCGCGCGACCTCGCCGTCCACCGCGGAGACGAACTCCGTGGAGTCCCGGGTCAGTTCCATGTACGCCTCTTCCAGGGTGGCCCGGTGGGAGCCCACCTCCGCGAACGCGATCCCGGCCTCGGTGAGGAGCGCCACGATCCGCTCCGGCGGCAGACCGGTGACGGTGAGGGTGTCGCGGCCGGTCACCGCGACCGTGCCGCCCTTGTGGGCGAGCAGTTCCATCGCCTCCGTACGCGCACTCGTACGCAGGGCCACGCGGTCGCCGGACGCGGCGGCCAGCAGGTCGGCGACGGCCGTGTCGGCGATCAGACGGCCCCGGCCGATGACGACCAAGTGGTCGGCGGTGTCCTCGAGTTCGCTCATGAGATGGCTGGAGACGAGGATCGCCCGGCCCTCGGCGGCCAGTCGGCGCAGCAGGCCGCGGATCCACTGGATGCCCTCGGGGTCGAGGCCGTTGACCGGTTCGTCGAAGAGGAGCACGGGCGGGTCGCCGAGGAGCGCGGCGGCGATGCCGAGGCGCTGGCGCATGCCGAGCGAGTAGCCGCCCGCCCTGCGCCGGGCCGGCTGTTCCATGCCGACCTGTTCGAGGACCTCGTCGACCCGGCGCATGGGCAGGCCGTGCGAGTGGGCCAGCCAGCGCAAATGGTCGCGACCGCGGCGGGCCGGGTGCAGCGCGGCGGCGTCGAGCAGTGCGCCGACCTCCAACAGCGGGGTGCGCAGGGCGTGGTAGGGGCGCCCGCCGATGAGGGCGTGGCCCGTGTCGGGGGCGTCCAGGCCGAGTACGGTCCGCATGGTCGTCGACTTGCCTGCCCCGTTGGGGCCGACGAAGCCGGTGACCTGGCCCGGTTCGACCGTGAAGGAGAGTCCGTCCACGGCGACGGTCTGCCCGAACCTCTTGCGGAGGTCCCGGACTTCGATGGTTGCGTCCATGTCCAGCGAGGCTAGGGACCCCGGCGCTCGGCGTCGTCCCGCCCGGGAGCAGTCTTCGCCGCCCCCGGCCCGGGGGACGGCATCCCCCGCGCGAGGGATACGGCACTGCTGACCTGGGGGACGCGGTCCGGCGCGGGCGGCGGCAGAATGGCGGACGTGGACGAGGCGGGCGACGCGGACAAGGTGACGACGGGGTGGGCGGTCTCCCGACCCGCGGAACACCCTTGTGCGGCTTGGCCGGTGGGGCTGCACCGACCCCGGCCGTCGGGGCTGCGCCGATCCTGGCCGTCGGGGCTGCGCCGATCCTGGCCGTTCGGGCTGGGTCGACCTTGGCCGTTGGGACTGCGCCGGGCCGCCGCCTCCCGCGCCGACATGCGCTCGCGCGACCGCGGCGGCGCAGACATCTTCGACCACGGCGGCGCAGACGCCCTCGACCACGGCGTACGGGCCGTCGACCACGGCACACGCGCCCCCGGCCGTGGCGTACGCGCTCTCGGCCGAGCGATGCGACGCCTCTCCCCCGCGTCACACACTCGCTCCTCGGCCCTGTTCTCCGCCGGTGCGGTCAGGGCCGCCGGTACCGGGCCCCTCTCCCCCGTCGTGCTCTCCGTCGGTCTCGCGGTCCTCGCCGCCGTCGAGATCCTGGTCCGCGCCGCCGGACTGCGCGGGAATCTCGCGCTCGCCCTGCTGCTCGCGCTGTGCACCACTCTGCCCGTGGGGTTCGTCCTCGCGCCGGAGCGCGGGGCGCCCGTCCGCGGCACCGCGGCCATCGCGCTCACGACCACCTGCGTCCTGGCCCTGGAGCCCTTCCGGGCCCTCACCCTCGCCGGGACGGCGGCCCAGCTGATCACCGTCCATGCGCTGGGCCGGGCGGGAACACCCCTGCTCAGCGGCCTGCTCGTGCTGCCGTACGTCGGACTCGCGCTGGCCGCGGCAGGCGACCCCGCCGACTCCACCGTCCGCGTCGTGGCCGTCCTGGTCGCCACGCTCGCCTCCGCGGCGGCGGCCACGGGCATCACCCGGCACGTCCGGACGGCGGCACAGGCACACAGCGCCACGGAACGGGCCTTCGCCGACACCCTGCTCGAACACGCGGCACGGGGTGAACGGGCCCGTATCGCCAGGGAGTTGCACGATGTCGTCGCCCACCACATCTCGATGATCGCCGTGCAGGCCGAGACCGCCCGGCTGACCACCCAGGGGCTGCCGGCCGACGGAGCCACCCGGCTGCTCGCCATCGGGGACACCGCGCGGGCCGCGCTGACGGAGATGCGGCGACTGCTCGGAGTGCTGCGCGAGGACGCGGACGTGGGGGTCACCCGGCGCCCCCAGCCGGGGCTGCGCCAGCTGATGGAGCTGATCGACGACTCCCGGGACGCCGCGGGTTCCCGTACCCGGCTGATCGTCAGCGGCACGGTCGCCCCGCTCGACCCGGGCATCGAGGTCACCGCCTACCGCATCGTCCAGGAGGCCCTGACGAACACCCGCCGACACGCTCCGGGCGCCGCCGTCGACGTGGAACTCCGTTACGGAACGGACGACTTGGAGCTCCGCGTACGCGACAACGGACCGGGGCCTGGACCCGGACCTGCTTCCGGGGTCGACCCCCGGACACCCGGCCGACCGTGACCGCGTCGGGCACGGCATCCTCGGCATGCACGAACGCGCGGCCACCGTGGGCGGCACCCTCCGCACCGGCCCCGCACCCGGCGGCGGCTTCCTGGTCGAGGCCCGCCTTCCCGTACGGGCGGAGGCTCTCGCATGACACCCCCCGAAGCCGCACCCGAAGCGGTCGCCGAGACGAACGCCGAGGCGGCGGCCGGCGTACCCACCGGACCCCGCCCCGTCCGCATAGTCGTCGCCGACGACCACGAGGTCGTCCGCGCCGGATACGCCGGACTCCTCGCCACCCAGCCGGACTTCACCGTCGTGGGCACCGCGCGGGACGGCGCGGAGGCGGTCCGGGTATGCAGGGAACAGCGGCCCGACGTGGTGCTGATGGACGTACGGATGCCGGTGTCGGACGGCATCCAGGCGACCGCGGAACTGATGGGCGACGCCGGGCCCGCGCACCCGCCCCGCGTGCTGATCCTCACCACCTTCGACCTCGACGAGCACGTGTACGACGCCCTCATCGCGGGAGCGAGCGGGTTCCTCCTCAAGGACGTCACCGCGGAGCGGCTCTTCGACGCGGTACGGGTCGTCGCCGCCGGGGAGGCCCTGCTGGCGCCCGGGGTCACGCGCCGGCTGATCGCGGAGTTCGCCCGGCTGAAGCCCAGGGCGCCGCGCCGGGACGCGCTCGCGGTCCTCACCCCGCGTGAGTCGGAGGTACTGCGGCTGCTCGCCGAGGGGCTGTCCAATCCCGAGCTCGCCGGGCGTCTGCACGTGGGCGAGGAGACGGTGAAGACGCACGTCAGCCGGGTGCTCTCGAAGCTCGGACTGCGCGACCGGACCCAGGCGGTGGTCATGGCGTACGAAACGGGTCTGGTCGTGCCGGGGGCGGGGAGCTCGGCCTGACCGGAGCATCGGACTCGGCCTGACCGGATAGGGGCGGCCGAATTTCACCCCTTGTGGCAGCGCTCACAGCGTTCGCATAATCCCTCAACAGAAATTGACCGGCTCATGCCAGCAGACGCGGATATTTGTCGCTTTCCTTGGCATGTGCCTGCCATTTCTGTCGCACCCGCATCCGGTTCCACCAGCTCGCATGTCAACCCCCCACGGAAGGCATCACGTTGAAGAACCTCCTCAAGGCCCTCAAGAGATGCGCGGTCGCCGGTGCGGCCGCCCTCGCGGTCGTCAGCCTTCAGCCCGTCTCCAACGCCCAGGCCGCCCCCGCGCCCGTGGTCGGCGGAACCCGCGCCGCGCAGGGCGAGTTCCCGTTCATGGTCCGGCTGTCCATGGGCTGTGGCGGCGCGCTGTACACCCAGCAGATCGTGCTCACCGCCGCGCACTGTGTGAGCGGCTCCGGCAACAACACCAGCATCACGGCCACCGCCGGAGTCGTGGACCTCCAGAACACCAGCGGCCGGGTCCAGGTCAGGTCCACCAAGGTCCTGCAGGCCCCCGGCTACAACGGCACCGGCAAGGACTGGGCGCTCATCAAGCTCGCCCAGCCGATCAACCTGCCGACGCTGAAGATCGCCACGACCACGCAGTACAACACCGGCAACTTCACCGTCGCCGGATGGGGTGCGGCCAGCGAGGGCGGCGCGCAGCAGCGCTACATGCTCAAGGCCACCGTGCCGTTCGTCAGCGACGCCACCTGCCGTTCCTACAGCGGCTACAGCGGTCTCGTCGCGAGCGAGGAGATCTGCGCCGGCTTCACCGCGGGCGGCGTCGACACCTGCCAGGGCGACTCCGGCGGCCCGATGTTCCGCAGGGACGCGGCCGGCGCCTGGATCCAGGTCGGCATCGTCAGCTGGGGCATAGGCTGTGCCCGGCCCAACGCCCCCGGCGTCTACAGCGAGGTCTCGACGTTCGCGTCGGCCATCGCCTCGGCGGCGTCGACTCTCTGACGTCCGCCTCATCTCCCGTACGAGGTCCATGGGCCCGGTGCCGCAAAGCGCCGGGCCCATGCCCGTTCCCGTCCCCTCGCCCCCTTCAGCGGCCGGAAGCCACCGTTCTCAGCGGAAGCCGACGGGGTTCAGAAACCCCCTCCGAAGTCCCCGCCGCCCCCGAAGTCACCGCCTCCGAAGCCGCCGCCGAAGTCACCGGAGTCGAAGTCGGCGCCGGACACGTCCCCGCCCTCGTACCCTCCGCCGCCGAAGTCCCCGTACCCGGAGCCGTAGTCGGCCGCGTACGACGGGCTGGCCATCATGGAGCCGAGCAGGGTGCCGACGAGGAGGCCGGGCAGAATGCCGCCGCCGAAGTAGCCGCCCGCCCAGGGGCCGTACGCCGGGCCCGCCTCCCAGTAGGGGCGGCGGCCGTAGTCGGTGTCGACCTCACGGACGGCTGGGTCGTGGCCCTCGGCGAGCCGGACCTGGTCGGCGGCGCAGACCGGCACCTCGCGGGTTGCCCCGCCCGACGGCGTCCAGGTGACGTCGGCGACCGACGGGCCGTGGCGCGGGTCGAAGAAGCAGGGGGCCCGGCGCTCGGGGACGGGCCGGTGCTCGCGGCGCGCGGCGAGCACGGCGAGCGAGAAGCGCCCGTCCTCCAGGGACTGGGTGACGGCGCGCACCTCCTCGGGGCGGGTGGCCGCGGCCATGAAGGACTTCGCCTTGTCGTAGGAGTCGAGGGCGCGCTCGTAGTCGGCGCGCATCGCGTCGTCCGCGCCCGCCTCCGCGGGGTGGAAGTCGAGCCGGTCGAGCTCCTCGCCGAAGGCGGTGATGTCCTCGTCGACGACGACGCGCAGCTTGTCGAGCGCGGCCTGTCGCTCCGCTTCCTTCCTGCGGCGGTTGCGGCGCACAAGGGTGTACGCGCCGGCTCCGCCCGCCACGATCACCGCGCCGGCCCCGATCAGGGCACCCGTGTCCACGCCGCCCCCGCCCTCGCTCCAGCCGCTGGGCGCGGAGCCGCCGACGTTGGCGAGGGCCCGGTCGGTGAAGTTGTCGAGCTGGGTCTTGGTGTCCTCGCCCTGGACACTGGTGACGAGGTTCTTCACGCCGTCCTGCGACAGGACCGAGGAGTCGGCCTTCGCGTCGAACGCGTCGCCGAGCCGGATCGCGTACAGGCCCGTGATGCCGGTCGCGGTGCGCAGGTTCTGGAAGACGTCCTGCTTCGGGAAGTCCGCGGGGAGCACGGCGACGAAGACCGGCTTGTCGGCCCTCTCGATCTTCTCGGCGAGGGCGTCGGCGTCGGCCGACGACAGTTGCCCCGACATGGACGGGTCGACGTACACGGGGCTCTTCTTCAGGGCGTCGGCGACCGTCGAGACGTCCGTCGCCGCGTGAGCGCCCGTGGCCCCGACGGACAGCACCGCCAAGGCCGCGAAAGCGATCAGGAGTACGGAGAGTCCTAGCCTGAGGGTCTGTGCGGCCTTCATACCTTCGAAGCTACTCCTGAGTGACCGAAAACGAACCTCAGGTCCGGTGGGCGGCGCATTCGCCGCCCACCGGACCTGACATGTATCGGTCCAGCGGGGTCAGACCGCCCGGTACGCCTCCGTCAGTTTCGCCACCGCCTGCCCGTAGCGGCGGGTCAGCAGCAGGTGATCGGCGTCGGCGAAGGGCTTCGCGCTCGCCGCCGTGATCGTCTGCCCCATCTTCTGCTGGACGAGCAGCCGCGCCTTGGTGACGATCGCGCGCCCGGCGGTCTCGGACCCGGCCTTCTCGGCCACGGCGGCCGCGACGGCGAGTGCCTTCAGGGCGCTGGTGCCACCGCCCGGCACGGAGGTCAGCGTGGTCAGCCCCCATCCGTAGGGGAACTGCGGATCGTACGAGGAGTCGCCGACGTTGATCGGCAGCTGGGCCTCCGTCTTCGGCCAGGTGAGCGGGAGCTGACCGGTGAAGGCCCGCTTCCCATACAGCACGTCCGCGACGCCGTCGCCCTCGGTGCCCGGCAGCCAGGACGCGACCAGCGCGTCGATGCCGCCGAGCTGGTCGCCGACGAGCTGCGGCCGCCCGGAGACGATCAGCACCGCGCACTTCATGGCGCCGCACACCTTGTCCACGGCGGCCCGGTCGGCGGCGGAGAGCACCAGGTCGTTGCCGTTGCCGACATCGCCGACGCCCTCGGCGTACGGGGTCTCGCCGACGACCACGACACCCACGTCATGGCCGTCCGTCGGCGCCGACGCGTCCTTGGAGTACGTGACCACGCTCCCGGTCTTCCGCATGCCCTCCAGAATCGTCGTCCCGTCGGTGATCTTCCCGGAGGAGCCCTGCCAGGTGATGGTCCAGCCGCCGGTCTGGTTGCCGATGTCGTCGGCGTTGGAGCCGGCGACGTACACCTTCTGCGACTTCTTCAGCGGCAGCACGCCGCCCGCGTTCTTCAGCAGGACCTGGGACTCGGCGGCCGCCTCGCGGGCCACGGCCCGGTGCTTCGCCGAGCCGATCGCCGAGGCACCGCTCGTGTCGGCGTACGGCTTCTCGAAGAGCCCCAGCTTGAACTTCTGCGTGAGGATGCGGGACACGGCGTCGTCGATCCGCTTCCCGGAGATCCGGCCGGCGGTCACCTCGTCCGACAGCGTCCTGTGGAAGTCCTTGTACGCGTACGGGACCATGATCATGTCGAGGCCCGCGTTGACCGACGTACGGACGTCGCTCGCGTAGTCGCCGGGGATCTGGTCGATGGCCTGCCAGTCGCTGATCACGAAGCCGTCGAAGCCCATGCGGTCCTTGAGCACACCGTTGATCATCACGGCGTCCGCGTGCATCTTCACCGGGCCCTCGGAGTCGCCGAGGATGTCGAGCGAGGAGTACGAGGGCATGACCGTGCCGACGCCCCGGTCCACGGCGTCCTGGTAGGGCGCGAGGTGAACGGCTTCGAGCTCCCGCCGGGTGACCTTGGTGATGCCCTGGTCGATGGTGTACGTGCCGGTCGTGGACGAGCCGTACTCCGTGCCGCCGTCGCCGACGAAGTGCTTGGCGGTGGCGAGGACCTTGTCGTTCCTCTTCAAGTCCTTGCCACTGGGCGCTCCTTGGAGGCCCTGGATGACGGTCTCCATGGACTCGACGAGCGCCGGGTCCTCACCGAACGACTCGTAGGTCCGCCCCCAGCGCTCGTCGCGCGTGACGCACAGGCAGGGCGCGAAGTCCCACGGGATGCCGGTGGCTCGGACCTCGGCGGCGGTCACCTTCCCCGTCTCGTAGGCGACTTGGGGATCGCGCGTCGCACCGATGCCGATGTTGTGCGGCATGATCGTGGCGCCGACGAGGTTGTTGTGGCCGTGCACCGCGTCCACGCCGTAGATGAGCGGGATCTGGAACCGCGGCCGCCGGCCGTCTCGTACGCGACGGTGACGGGCTCCTCGATGGGAGCGGAACCGGTGGTGGCGACCGTGATCTTCACGGCGGCGGAGCGGCCCTCCTCGACGGGGTACACGGCGGCGTCGGTGACGACGTTGGCGCGCAGCGCCTGGTCGGCCTTGCCGTACAACTCCACGCCGTCCATGGCGAATCGGTCCTCGGCGCCGACCGGGAGCGTGAGCGCGTCCCCCCACATCCCGGTGAGGCCGAGGACCTGGTCGAGGCCTCCGACGGGGGGCTGGTAGTCCGTGCGGTAGTTGAATCCTCCCCCTCGTAAACGAGGGGGATTCCTGGCTCAGGCCGCCTGGCGGAACAGCGTCCCGCCAGGTCTTGCACCATCAGCACCAGCCGGGTGGAGACCAGCCCGGGCCAGCATCACGCGGGCGGAGTTCTTGTCTCTGGGCGAGACGGTTCCGCACGCGGCGCAGGCGTAGGTTCGTTCCGAAAGCGGTAGTGCGTGCTTGGTTCTCGCTCCGCACTGCGCGCAGTCCATCGTGGTGTGCGCGGGATGGACCAGGTGCACGATCCTGCCGTGCTTGCGGGCCATTTCCAACAGGGCCTTCTTGGTGGCCCCGATGGCGGCATCGGCGGCCTTCCTCGCCATGGTCGACTTCGCGAGGAACTTCGGGCGGAAGTCCTCCACGGCGATGGCGTCGTGGTCGGCCACCACACGCTTGGCCCACTTGCGGCCGGTGTCCTGGCGTTGCCGGGACACCTTCTTGTACGCCTTGGCCCGCAGCTTCTTCGCTTCGCGGTAGCTCTGGGAGGCCGCCTGCCCCTTGGCGGGTTTGCGGCGGGCCATCATGCGGTCGTACCGCGACAGCTTCGCCTGGGCCTTCTTCCCGTGCCGGGCGTGGGGGAGGTCGTGGGTGTCGCTGGTGGTGGTCGCGGTCTCCCTGACCCCCCAGTCGATCCCGATCACCTGGCCGGTTTCGGGCAGCGGCTGGACTTCGGCCGGCACGACGAACGAGGCGTACCAGTGCCCGAGGCTGTCGCGGTACACACGCACCGAGGACGGCTCGGCGGGAAGGTCCCCCGACCACACGACCATCAGGGCGATGTTCCCGGCGAGGTGCAGACGGCCGTCCTTCAGCCGGAAGCCGCGCCTGGTGTAGTTCAGGCTCGGGTCAGCCTCACGCTTCTTCTTGTACCTCGGCATCCCGGCCCGGCGATGCTGCGGCAGACGTTCACGGATGTCCTTCTGCGCCTTCGCACGGGACTTGCCGAAGTCGCGGATGATCTGCTGCTGGGGAACCGATGAGCCCTCACGCAGCCACAGCGTCTTCGCGCGGGCCTCGGTCAGCATCGTGTCGAGCCGGGCCGGACCGCACGTCGCCTTGTCCGTGTCTTCGGCGCGGTTCTTGTTCCAGAGGTCGGTCTGCTTGGACTTGGCGACGGACTCGTTCCAGATCCACCGGCACCGGTCCCACTCCGCCACCAGTCCACGCTCGGCGGTCGACGACACACGCAGCCGGAACGTCCGCCGGGCATGCCCGGCGTCCCCGGCCCCCTTCACCACCGACACGACATCCCCCTCCCACGCCCCCGCCCGATCGCCCCAGCTTCCATGAAGAGACCGTACGTGCGACATGCGCACACCCGTACCCCCACTACGGCAAAGCCACCCCACCCAGCGAACACAGGCACACCCGTTCGCTTTTCGGCTCCGTCGGCGGCTTCGCGGGCGCTCCGCGCCCCAAAAGACCGGACACGGCGACGCTCCGCGTCGCCATCACACGATGCGATTCCTCCCCGGCGTGAACGCCGGAGCATCCTCGCAAGAATCAGGTGGAGTACCTCCAGACGTGCGCGACCACGGGGTTCCCGTCGACTACGTCACCGCCCAGAACGAGCCGACCTGTTGCTCCGGCTACCCCTCCATGAGCTGGAACGGCTCGGGCCTCGCGTACTTCACCAAGAGCGAGCTGCTGCCCAAGCTGCAGGGCGCGGGCCTGTCCACGAAGGTGCTGGCGCACGACTGGAACTGGGACACGTACGACGCGTACGCCGCCCAGACCGTCGACGACGCGGCGGTGCGCTCGCACCCGAACTTCGGCGGGATCGCCTGGCACGGCTACGGGGGCGACGTCGCCAAGCAGACCACCGTGCACAACCAGTATCCGCAGCTGGACGCCTTCGGTACCGAGCACTCGGGCGGCACCTGGATCGCCAACCAGCAGCGCGAGGACATGATGAACATCATCGACTACACCCGTAACTGGGCGAAGTCGGTGACCAAGTGGTCGCTGGCCGTGGACCAGAACCGCGGCCCGCACAACGGCGGCTGCGGGACCTGCGACGGTCTGGTCACCGTGCACAACGGCGACTCCCGGCACGGCCAGGTCGACTACACGGTCGAGTACTACACGATGGGCCACCTGACGAAGTTCGTACGTCCCGGAGCCCAGCGCATCGCCTCCACGGCGAGCTCGTCGGTGCCGAACGTGGCGTGGCGCAACACGGACGGTTCGAAGGCGCTGATCGCGTACAACGACGCGAGCGCGGCGAAGACCGTGACGATCAACTGGGGCTCGCAGCACGCCACTTACTCGCTCCCCGGCAAGACGTCGGCGACCTTCACCTGGTCCGGAACCCAGTCGGGCGGCGGCGAGCAGGCGGGGTCGTTCGTGGGGCTCGCGGGCAAGTGCCTCGACGTGGCGGGCGGTTCGTCGGCCAACGGCACGGCGGTACAGCTCTACGACTGCAACGGCTCGGCCGCGCAGAACTGGACGGTCGCCGCGGACGGTTCGGTCCGTTCCCTCGGGAAGTGCCTCGACGTCACCGGCGCGTCCGTCGCCGACGGTGCGAAGGTCCAGCTCTACGACTGCAACGGCTCGGGCGCGCAACGCTGGTCGTACAACGCCTCGACCGGTGACCTCGTCAACACGGCCGCGAACAAGTGCCTGGACGTGAGCGACAACTCGTCCGCGAACGGGGCGCGGGCGCAGATCTGGTCGTGCACGGGGGCTGCCAACCAGAAGTGGCAGCTGGGGTAGGGGGCCGCGGGACCTTTTCTCTCGGGGGCTCCGCCCCCGAACCCCCGCTCCTCAAACGCCGGAGGGGCTGATTTTCAGCCCGTCCGGCGTTTGAGGACGAGGCCGTTCAGGCCGAAGCGGGGGTCTGGGGGCGGCAGCCCCCAGGGACGGGACGGGTAGGGGCGGCGGGGGCGAGAAACCCTGGGGTGGCTACTCCGCCGGTTCCACGCCCGCGCGGAGCAGTCCGTACGTGTACGCGTCCTCCAGCGCCTGCCAAGACGCCGCGATCACGTTCTCGGCGACCCCCACCGTCGACCACTCCCCCGTGCCGTCGGAGGTGGAGATGAGGACCCGGGTCGTGGACTGGGTGCCGTGCTTGCCCTCCAGGATGCGGACCTTGTAGTCGACGAGCTCCAGCTTGGCGAGCTGGGGGTAGATCCGCTCCAGGCCGACGCGCAGGGCGCGGTCCAGGGCGTTGACCGGGCCGTTGCCCTCGGCCGTGGCGACGATGCGCTCGCCCTTGGCGAAGAGCTTGACCGTGGCCTCGTTGGCGTGGCTGCCGTCGGGGCGGTCCTCGACGATGGCGCGCCAGGACTCGACCTCGAAGTACTTGCGGGCCTTGCCCTCGATCTCCTCCCGGAGCATCAGCTCGAAGGAGGCGTCCGCGGCCTCGTACGTGTAGCCCCTGAGCTCGCGCGCCTTGACCCGCTCGACGACCCGGCCGATCAGCTCGCGGTCACCGCCCAGGTCCACCCCGAGCTCCTTGCCCTTGAGCTCGATCGAGGCCCGGCCGGCCATGTCCGAGACGAGCATCCGCATGGTGTTGCCGACCTGCTCGGGGTCGATGTGCTGGTAGAGGGCCGGGTCGACCTTGATGGCCGACGCGTGCAGGCCGCCCTTGTGGGCGAAGGCCGAGACACCTACGTACGGCTGGTGCGTGGACGGGGTCAGGTTCACGACCTCGGCGATCGCGTGCGAGATGCGGGTCATCTCGGACAGCGCGCCCTCGGGGAGGACCTTCATGCCGTACTTGAGCTCAAGCGCGGCGACCACGGGGAACAGGTTGGAGTTGCCGACGCGCTCGCCGTAGCCGTTCGCCGTGCACTGGACGTGGGTCGCGCCCGCGTCGACGGCGGCGAGGGTGTTGGCGACGGCGCAGCCGGTGTCGTCCTGGGCGTGGATGCCGAGGCGTGCGCCGGTGTCGGCCAGGACGGTGGCGACGACGGCCTGGACCTGGGCGGGCAGCATGCCGCCGTTGGTGTCGCACAGCACCACCACGTCGGCGCCGGCCTCCGAGGCGGCCCGGACGACCGCCTTCGCGTACTGCGGGTTCGCCCGGTAGCCGTCGAAGAAGTGCTCGCAGTCGACGAAGACGCGCCGGTCCTGGGAGCGGAGGTAGGAGACGGTGTCGCGGACCATCTCCAGGTTCTCTTCGAGGGTGGTGCGCAGCGCCAGTTCGACATGCCGGTCGTGGGACTTGGCGACGAGCGTGACGACGGGCGCGCCGGACTCGACGAGCGCCTTGACCTGCGGGTCCTCGCTCGCCTTGCCGCCCGCCCGGCGGGTGGCGCCGAAGGCCACGAGCTGGGCGTGCCTGAAGTCGATCTCCTCCTGGGCGCGGGCGAAGAACTCGGTGTCGCGCGGGTTGGCCCCCGGCCAGCCGCCCTCGATGAAGCCCACGCCGAAGTCGTCCAGGTGCCGTGCGATGGCCAGCTTGTCCGCGACGGTGAGGTTGATGCCCTCTCGCTGCGCACCGTCGCGCAGCGTCGTGTCGAAGACGTGGAAGGCGTCGTCGACTCGGGAGGGGCCGCGACGGGAGGGGTCGCGATTCTCGTCGGTTGCGTCCGTCATCTCTTGAGGCTCCTGTATCGGATTCGGTCTACCGGAATGACCGGCTCCACCGTCCATGGTCTCTCGCGCTCCGGTCCCGGCTGAAGGTGGGCCAGGAAACAGAAAAACCTCTCGCGGGTGCGAGAGGTCTGCGCGCGGGTCAGGACGACGGTGGCCGCCCGTACGTGGTCGTACGGTGCGGTCACTGCGGACCGGCGCGCCTGCTGCCAATAATCATGGCGAACGAGAGCACGGAGGCAGTCTGGCACATACCGCCCCCGTGCTCACCGTCCGTCTCAGGATGCGAGCACTCGGTTGATCACCGCAGGTGGCGTACGAACGTGTGCCGGCTGTCCCAGGTGTCGCCCGGCACCAGGTCGGCCGAGTAGGAGTCGAAGGCGACACTGCGGCCCTGCGCGTCGATCACCGGATCGGTCGCGGACTCGTCGTTCTTGCCCCCGGCGGTGTCGACGCTGGCGAGAGTGGTGGCGCCGGTGCGCAGGTCTCGTACGTACACACGCTGTGTGTGGTCGGGGTCCCCCGGGTCGGCCGAGCCGAAGGCGAGGTGGCGGTTGTCTGCGCTGAGCGCGCCGGACACGGTGGACGCGGCCGGGTCGGCGGCGTCGATCCGGCGGATCGATCCGGTCCTCAGGTCGCGGATGAACATGTTCTGGCCGTTGTTGGTGTCGTCCGGGGTGAGCCGGGAGTCGAGCGAGCGGAAGAGGACGTAACGGCCGTCGGCGCTGACACTCGGGTACTCCGACTGGGCATCCGGGACGACACCGTCCGGTGACCTGTCCGCCTGCCAGAGCTCGCCGCTGGGTACGTCGCGGACGTAGATGTCGCTCCAGTCCCCGCTCGTCGGGAACGGGACGAAGAACTGGTAGCCGACGCGCGTGCCGTCCGCACTGATCGACAGGTTCGTGACCGATCGCCACCGCCCGGGATCGGGCGCCTGGCTGACCCTCACAGCAGTGCCTGTCCTGCGGTCGACGCGGTAGACCCGGGCGTGCTGGTCGTGCTCCGAGGAGCCCTCCGAACGGCTCGCGGCGAAGGCGACATAGCGGCCGTCCGCACTGATCGCGGGCTGACCTCCGGTGTCGTAGCCGGGTGCCTGCTTGTCATCGAGACGCTCGACGGCACCGGTGCGGAGGTCCTTCACATAGACGTGCGAGCGGCCACCGGTGTCTCCGGGCGCCAGGTTGGTCGCGGTCGAACTGAACGCCAGATAGCGGCCGTCGGCGCTCAGCGAGACGTGTTCGACATCCCCGTCGCCCTGACTTCCGTCGGCGGCGGTGCTGACCCTGCTGGTGACGCCGGTCCTGAGATCGCGCACGAAGGCGTCGGTCGCGCCGTTGGTGTCGCCGGCCACGAGGTTGGCGGCCTGCGAGCGGAAAGCCACATAGCGGCCGTTCGCACTCAGGCCGCTGACGCCCGATCCGCGGTCGCCGTCGGCCCCGTCCGGCGCCACGCTGACCTTCTCGGTGCCCGGAGCGGGCGGAGCGGCGGACGCGGTGGCCGGTAGTGCCACGCCGGTCAGTGCGGCGGCCAGGGCGGCGCAGAGCGCGAGTCTCCTTGCATTGGTCATGGTTCCCCCGTGTGTCCCGTTGGTCGCATCTCCCCCGGCCCGATGCCAGGGGCCCACAGGGATACAAGCTCACCACTGACACGGGGTCAATCAGTCGAATTGAGTACAACCTGGACGGGCACTCAGGCGTCCGAGCGCGCCAGCGACTCGTCCAGGAACTCCCGTACGTGGCCGAGGATCTGCTCCCGGTCCGTGCCCCGCAGCCCGATCGCCACGTGGATGGAGAAGCCGTCGAGGAGGGCCCTCAGCCGGGACGCGAAACGGTCCGGGTCCACCGGACGGAACTCCCCGCGCGACACGCCCTCCGCCAGCAGCGCCACCAGGTCGCGGTGCCAGGCGCCCTCGATCGCGGCCTGTCGCTCGCGGGCGTCCTCGTCGGCGTTCTGCGAGCGGTTCCAGACCTCCAGCCAGAGGGTCCAGTGCGGGTCGCGATGGCCGTCGGGCACGTACAGGTCCACGTACGCGTCGAGACGCTCGCGCGCCGGGGCCGCCCGGGTGAGCAGCCGGCCGCGCTCCGCGCCGAGCCGCCCCTCGCTCCACTCCAGGGTGCGCAGCAGCAGCTCGTCCTTGGAGTGGAAGTAGTAGAGGAGGTGACCGCTGCTCATGCCCACCTCACGGCCGAGCGCCGCCATGGTGAGCTTCTCCAGACCGCTTTCGGCGATCATGTCCATCGCCACGGCGAGGACGTCCTCGCGGGGCGGGGCGGTGTTGCGCCGACGGGTCGTCACGCGACGGCCTCCACTCGGACGGCGTCCGGGACGAGCCGGGTCTCGTAGCCACCCGAGCAGTCACTGGCCGCGACAGCGATCTCGGCACCGCAGGAGCAGACGCGGTTGACACCCTCGAAGGGGCTCGCGCCGCAGCAGCCGCCCAAGCGGGACATGTCGGGGTGGAAGTCCAGCTCGACGACGTCCAGCGGGTGCAGGACGTAGGTGCCGCGCGGCCCGGCGGACACGAGCGAGCCCCGCTCGTCGGACATCCACATCCCGCCGGGCACGATCCCGTCGTACGCGCCCTCGTCTCCCTCGTACGGTTCGAAGGGCGCCCCGAACGGCTGCGGATCGACCACATACGTGCCGCGCGGGACGCTCGCCGGACCGTGCCGCCGCCCCTCCGCGTCGGGCTTGCCGTCCCAGCCGGGGTACTCGGGCATCTCGTCGAGCGGCCGGACAGGCTCGGTCAGCCGGCGCCCGCAGGCGGCACAAAACAGTACGTTCACCCGTACGTTCTACCTGACCGTTCCCAAGGACAGAGCGGGAGTGGTCCTGTTGCCAGAACCCGTGCTCGGCCGCGTGCCCCGAACGGTGCCGGACACACTGGTCGCCCACGCTCGCTCCACGGCCCGGCGGCGCGCATCGTGTCCACGGTCCGCGAATGTGAGGCCCGGTTCGCAGTGATCCGGTCGCACCACTCCTGTCGCCATCAGGCCCTCGGCTGCTGTTGCGTGATGCAGTGGATGCCGCCGCCGCCCGCGAAGATCGCCCGGGCGTCCACCAGCGTGACCGTCCGGTCGGGGAACAGCCGCCGGAAGATCCCGGCCGCGATCTCGTCGCGCGGGTCGTCGAAGCCGCAGAGCACGACTCCGCCGTTGCAGAGGTAGTGGTTGATGTAGGAGTAGTCGGCCCAGTGGCCGTCCGCCTCCAGGACCGTAGGGGCGGGGACCTCGACGACCTCGATCCGGCGGCCCCGGGCGTCGGTCTGCGCCCTGAGCAGCCCGATGATCTCCTTCGACACCTCGTGGTCGGGGTGTGCCGGGTCCGGCTGGGAGTGCGCGACGACGACTCCGGGCCGGGCGAAGGCGGCGACGATGTCGACGTGGCCGAGCGTCCCGTAGCCGTGCGGGGGATAGTCGCCCGTCAGTCCGCGCGGCAGCCAGATCGCCCTGCGGGTGCCGAGCTGGGCGTGGATCTCCGCCTCCACCTGTTCCCTCGTCCAGCCCGGGTTGCGCTCGGGCCCGAGCTGCACGGTCTCGGTGAGCAGCACCGTGCCCTCGCCGTCCACATGGATCGCACCGCCCTCGTTGACGAGCTTCGAGGTGTACGTCCGTGCCCCGGCCAGGTCCGACACGTACGCCCCGATCTTGGCATCGTGTTCCCAGCGGGCCCAGTCCTGGGCGCCCCAGCCGTTGAACGTCCAGTCCACGGCGGCGAGTTCGCCCTTCCCGTCGGTGAGGAAGGTGGGGCCGATGTCGCGCATCCAGGCGTCGTCGAGTTCCCGCTCGACGGTGTCGATGTCCGGGCCGAGGAGCTCCCGGGCCGCCATGGACTGCCCCGGCCCGCACACCACGGTCACCGGTTCGAAGCGCCGGACCGTACGGGCCACCGCCGCCCACGCCGCGCGCGACCCGGCGAGGTCGTCCGGGTCGTGGAAGGTGACGTTGGGGCCCGGCCACGCCATCCAGGTGCGCTCGTGCGGGGTCCACTCGGCGGGCATTCGGAAGCCGTCGGCGGCAGCCTTGTTCATCGGGGTCCTCATCGGGTCCTCGGGGTCCTCATCGGGTTTCTCACAAGAAGTACAGGCGGTTCAGGGAGACCGAGTCGGCCGGTTCGGAGCGCAGCGGTTCGCCGTCGAGGGTGACCAGGCCGGTGCGCTGGTCCACATCGACCGTGCCGGTACGGGAGTTGAGGCGCAGGTCGGCCGGACCGATGCCGCGGGTGCCCCGAACCGCCACGCGACGACGGCGTGTTGGCATGCCGTCGTTGCCCTGGTCGAGCGCGGCCTGCGCCACGAAGGCGACGGAGAGGTCCGCGGGGGTGCTCCCGTGCGCCCCGAACTGCGGTCCGAGGACCAGGGGTTCACAGGTGTCGGTCGCCGCGTTCGGGTCGCCCACGACTCCGTACGCCGGGAAGCCGGACTTGAGCACGAGCTGCGGCTTCGCGCCGAAGAACTCGGGGCGCCACAGCACGATGTCGGCGAGCTTGCCGGTCTCGATGGAGCCGACCTCGTGGGCGAGGCCGTGCGCGATGGCGGGGTTGATGGTGAGCTTGGCGATGTAGCGCAGGACGCGCGCGTTGTCGTCGCCCGAGTCGCCCGAGTCGCCGGAACCCCCGAAGCCGGCCGAGCCGCCCGAGCCCCCGGAGTGATCCCCGTCCAGTGGCCCCAGCTCCGCCTTCATCTTCCCGGCCATCGCGAACGTCCGGCGCACGGTCTCCCCCGCCCGCCCCATCCCCTGCGCGTCCGACGAGGTGATGCCGATCGCGCCCAGGTCGTGCAGGACGTCCTCGGCGCCCATCGTCCCGGCCCGTATCCGGTCGCGGGCCATCGCCGCGTCGCCGGGCAGGTCGGTCTTGAGGTCGTGGACGGAGACGATCATCCCGTAGTGCTCGGCGACCGCGTCCCGGCCGAAGGGCAGGGTGGGGTTGGTGGAGGAGCCGATGACGTTCGGAACTCCCGCCATTTTCAGCACATTCGGTACGTGACCGCCGCCGCAGCCCTCGATGTGGAAGGCGTGGATGGTGCGGCCTTCGAGGACGCGCAGGGTGTCCTCGACGGACAGACACTCGTTCAACCCGTCGCTGTGCAGGGCGACTTGGACGTCGTACTCCTCGGCGACCCGAAGTGCCGTGTCGAGCGCGCGGGTGTGGGCGCCCATGTCCTCGTGGACCTTGAAGCCGGACGCCCCGCCCTCGGCCAGGGCCTCGACGAGCGGCGCCTCGTGGGAAGACGAACCCCGGCCCAGGAAGCCGATGTTGACCGGCCACGCGTCGAACGCGTTGAACGCGTGCCCCAGCGCCCAGGGTGAGTTGACGCCGACGCCCCACACCGGCCCGAACTCCTGCCCGACGATCGTCGTCACGCCGGACGCCAGCGAGGCCTCCATGACGCGCGGCGAGAGCAGGTGGACGTGTGTGTCGACGGCTCCGGCGGTGGCGATCAGCCCCTCCCCGGAGACGATGGACGTACCCGTGCCGACCACGACGTCGACACCGTCGAGGGTGTCGGGGTTCCCGGCCCGGCCGATGGAGCAGATCCGCCCCTCGCGGATGCCGATGGAGACCTTCCGGATCCCCTGCGCCGCGTCGATGACCACCACGTTGCTGATGACGACGTCACAGGTCTCGCGGACGGCGGCGGCCTTGAGGTGCAGCCCGTCGCGCGCGGTCTTGCCGAACCCGGCGAGGAACTCGTCGCCGTACTTCTGGGCGTCGGACTCGACGCGGATCGTGAGCCCCGAGTCGCCGAGGCGGACGCAGTCGCCGGCCCGGGGGCCGTGGGTGGCGGCGTACTCGTACGGATTCATCGTGTCGCTCCCTGCCCCTGAGGCTCGTCCCCTGGAGCCACGGCTCCCAGATATCCACAGGCGGCGGCCCTGTGCAGGGCCTCCTCCTTCGCGCCCGGCGCGTCCAGCGGCCCGTCGACGAGCCCCGCGAACCCGATCGCGATCCGCTCACCCCCGACGGGCACGAGCCCGACCTCGACGCGTTCGCCCGGTCCGAACCGCACCGACGACCCCGCGGGCACGGCGAGCCGCATCCCGTAGGCGTCCGCACGCGGGAAGTCGAGCCGCGGATTGGCCTCGAAGAAGTGGAAGTGGGAGGTGACGGAGACGGGCACGGTGGCGGTGTTGGTGACCGCGAGCCGCACGACCGCCTCGGGCTGGGCGTGCACGGGCCCGGGCAGCAACGCCCCGGGGGCCCGCTCCCCCAGCCCGCCGCCGATGGGGTCGGCCACGACCGCGAGCCGCGATCCGTCGTCGAAGACGGCCTCGACATGCACCTCGGTCACGACGTCGGCGACACCCGGCAGGACGTCGTCCGGGCCGAGCACCGCCCGGGCCGCCTCGATGGCCTCGGCGAGCCGTCGCCCGTCGCGCGCGGCCTCGCAGACGGTGTCCGCGATGAGCGCGGTCGCCTCCGGCACGTTGAGCCTGAGGCCGCGCGCCTGGCGGGCACGGGCCAGCTCGGCGGCCCCGAACAGGAGCAGCCGGTCACGTTCCGTGGGGGTCAGTCTCACGCCGCGACACCTCCTTGCTTCCACAGATTTTGGAGCATCACTCTAACCATGCCACCCGTGGAAAGAAACCATTGACGGACGAATCCGAACCCGGCACATTGAACGTCGCTCTAAGGTGCGGGGCGCAAGGGGCCGATCGAAGGGACCTGCCATGCCGGTGGAACAACACGGAGTCGACACCATCCCCGAGGAGGAGCGGACAAGCGGTCCCCGGGACCTGGTCTCGATCCTGCTCGGCTCGAACCTCTGCCTCGGCGTGATCATCTTCGGCTGGCTGCCGCCGTCGTTCGGGCTTGACTGGTGGTCGTCCGTCACGTCGGTCGTCGTGGGCACGCTGGCCGGCACGGCGCTCACGGCTCCGCTCGCGCTGGTCTCCCTGCGCACGGCGACGAACCTCTCGACGTCGTCCGGCGCCCAGTTCGGCGTCCGCGGCCGGCTCGTCGGCTCGGTCGTCGGGCTCCTGCTCGCCCTCGGCTACACGGCCCTGACCGTGTGGATCGGCGGCGACGTGATGGTCGGCGTACTGCACCGCCTGTTCGGACTGCCGGCCTCGGACCTCTCGTACGCGCTGGTCTACGCCCTGCTCTCGGCGGCCACCGTGGCGGGCGCGGTGTACGGCTACCGCGTGCTGCTCCGCATGTCCCGGATCCTGGCCGTGGGCATGACGGCCCTGCTGGTCCTCGGGGCGTTCGCGTACGCGCCGCACTTCACGACCTCCGCGCTGCCGGAGGCGGGCGGCTATCTGCTCGGCGGCTTCTGGCCGACGTGGCTGCTGGCGGCGGTGGCCGCGGGCCTCTCGGGCCCGGTCGCGTTCATCACGCTGCTCGGCGACTACACGCGCTACATCTCACCCGCCCGGCACTCCTCCCGTACGGTCCTGCGCGCGACCTGGCTGGGCCTGACCGCCGGGCTCCTGGTCCCCCAGCTCTTCGGCACCTTCACGGCGTACGCGGCCGGCGCGGCCCTCGACTACGCGGGCCCGCTGGTCTCCGCCGCCCCCGGCTGGTACCTGGTCCCGCTCCTGCTCGCCGCCTCCGCCGGATCCGTCGGCAACGCGGGTCTGATGCTCTACTCGATGGGGCTCGACCTCGACGCGATCCTCCCGCGCGCCTCCCGCACCCGGGCCACGTACACGGTCGCCGTCGTCGCCACGGCCTGCGTCTTCGTCGGCCACTACGCGTCGAGCGCCCAGGACGCGATGACGTCCTTCGTGCTGCTGCTGACCGCGATCGGCACTCCATGGGCGGTCATCACACTCATCGGCTTCGTACGCTGCCGCGGCATGTACGACCGGGACGCCCTCCAGGTCTTCAACCGCCGTTCCCGGGGCGGGATCTACTGGTACTCGGCCGGCTGGAACATCCCGGCCACGGTGTCGTGGACCCTGGGCGCCGTCACCGGCCTGCTCGCGGTGTCACTGCCGTCGTACGAGGGCCCGCTGCTGACGCCGACCGGCGGGGTGGACTGCAGTTTCCTGCTGTCGGGGCTGGTCGGAGGCACCGCGTATCTGGCCCTGACGGCGCGGACACGTGCACCTCAGCCGCCGGTGCCCTCCGAGCCGTCGGGGACGGACACCCAGCGGGCCTCGGTGACGTCGTAGCGCAGGGTGTCGTTGCGGGACCGGGTGAGGTCCAGGGCGCGGAGCCTGCGGTAGGCCTCCTCGTCCAGTTCCGGGCCGAGGAGGATACGGACTCCGGTCGCGGTGTCCTGCAGCACGACGGGTGCCCCGTCCGCGGCGGGCTGCGGGGTCCGGCCGACGAGCGCTTTCAGCCTGCGGTACGCGTCGTCCGCCAGCTTGGCTCCCATGCCGCCGAGGAACGCCTGCACAGGCAGGGCCACCAGGAACAGCCAGGACAGCTGATCGCCGGCCCGCAGCGCGGGCCAGGACTTCACGGACACGTCCCACCCCAGACCGGTGAGAAGGTCGACGACCGGGGACTCCGCACCGGACACGGCACGCGGCGGGACGAAGACATCCGCGTGCGGTGCCGCGCCGTCGGGCGCCGTTTCGCTCGGCCCGTCAGTCATGGCTGACCTCTCCTTCGTCGTCCGAGCGTGACGGCCATGAGGTCTCCCGTCCTCCGTCGTCCGTGCGCGACGGCCAGTGGGCGTCCCGCCCTCCGTCGCCGACGCGTCGCAGCCAGAGCGCGTCCCCGGTCCGGGCGAGGGCTCTGGCCTGCCGGTCCGGTCCGAACGCCACGGCGTGCACGAACCAGTCCGGGGTGTAGCGGTGCCCGGCCAGCGCTTCGCCGGTCGTCGTGTCCCACATGCGCACGGTCAGGCCCACGACCGTGAGCAGACGCGCGCCCTCCCGGTCGTACGCCACCCGCGACACGCTGCCCGTGCCGGTGAGCCGCAGCACCTCCGCACCGGACCTGGTGTCGAAGATCCCGGCTCCGCTGTCGGCCCCGCCCGTGGCCAGCGTCGTTCCGTCGGGGCTGAAGACCGCGTCGAGCACCTCGGTGCCGGAGGCGATCTCGGCCAGCCGTTCGCCGGACGCGATGTTCCACACCCGCGCGCCGTCGGCTCCGGCGGTCACCAGCCGGAGGCCTCCCGGCGCACAGCTCATCCGGTACGGGCAGGTGCCGAGGTCCATCCGGACCTGGGTGCTCGCCGTCCTGGTGTTCCAGACGTAGGCGGTGCCGGAAGCGGTGGCGAACACCACGCGGTGGCCGCTCGGGCTGAACACCATCGCCCGCACCTCGTCGTCGAACTTCAGCTGCTGCAGCTCGGCTTCCCGCGCCACGCTCCAGATGCGTACGACCGGTCCGACGGCCGTGGCCAGGTGGTTGCCGTCAGGTGTCAGGGCGACGCCGGTCACCGGTGCGCCCGCCCGTTTCGCGGTGGCGAAGGCGCTCTGCCAGGCGACGGGGTGCCTCACATGTGCCAGGAGGTTTCCGCCCAGGTCCGCCACGACGGCTCTGCGGCCCTCGTACCCCACCGCGACCCGGCTGCCGTCCCGGCTGAACGCGAACGCCGTCGGACGCGGCCACTCGGAGAGCACCACGTCCTGCGGGCCCGACCCCGAACCGCCGGGCGCGGCTTGCGGTTTCTGTTGCGGTTGGCGCTGAGGCTGGGGCTTCCGTTGCGGTTGCGGTTGCGGTTGCGGTGACCGAACCGGCTCGTCCGGCTTCGTGGCCGGTTCGCCACGGGCCGCGCCGACCCGGCGCGAGTCCTCCGCACGGCTCGCTCCCGGCCGGGCCGGGGCACCCCTGACCTGGCCGGGTTCCGGCTCGAATCCACGTACCCAGCGCGCGGGTTCGTCTCCGACACCCGGGAGCAGATTCCTGTCCGGAGGCTCCACGGGGACGGACCCCGGCATCACGACCGTGGCCTGGGCGTCCGCGTCCGGGGCCTGGGCCTGGGCCCCAGCCTCGTCCCGCTCGCCGTGCCTCGTACCCGGCTTCTCCTCGCCGGTCTCCCGGTCACTCGCGACCGCGCCCAGTTCCCGGGCCGCCCTGGTCACCAGCCCGTCCGGGTCCGCGTCCTGCGGTGACAGCCGGGCCAGCCGTTCGCCGACCGCCAGTACGGCCTCCCACTGGCCGGCACGGTGGAGGTCGGCGATCTCGGCGCGCAGGGCCGTCCGGGCCAGCTGCTGCCGGGCTTCCTCCAGCCGCCTGCGCGCGTCGCGGTAGTCGGGCTCCGCCGCCACGACCGCCTCAAGGTGTTCGACGGCCGCGGCCCAGTGGCCGAACTCCGCGGCCCCCGTGCCCGCGGCGAACAGCGCCTCGAGGCGCCGGCTGCGCAGCACCTCGGCCAGCCTGGCCCGGCTGTCCTTGTACGTCCCGTCCTGGGCGACCACCGCGCGGAACGCGGCGACCGCGTCGTCCCAGCGCCTGGTGTAGAGCGCGGCGAGCCCCTGGACGTACAGATCGTGCAGTTCCCGGCTGTCGGCCTGGGCCTGCTCCCGGGCCTCCGCCTTGGGGCTGTCGCGCAGGTCGAAGAGCAGACCGTCGAGGGAACGCATGTAGAGGACGGGGGTGCCCCACTCCAGCGTCCCGGGCAGCGTCAGCCGGATCGCCTGCCGTGCCTCCGTCACCGCCGCGTCGACGGGGAGGCGGTGCGCGAGGCCCTCGTAGAAGGTGCGGCTGAACTCGACCGCGGCCCGGTCGGAGATCGGGAACTGCATGGCGAGCGCGGCCGGCACACCGCGCCGCATCAGCGCGCCCGCGACACTGGAGAACGGGTCCAGGGCACTGGAGCGCCCGGTCTCACAGGCGTTGAGCACCACCAGCCGCAGCGAGGGCATGCTCTCCAGGACCATGGTGAGGTTCTCCGCGCCCAGGTGGTACGTGCCGCCCTCCTCGTCGGCGAGGGCCAGCGTGCCCTCCTGGGCGGTGGCGTCGAAACCGCCGTGGCCGATGAAGTGGAAGACGTGCCACTGACCTTCGCCGGTGCGCCGCAACGCGGTACGCAGATCGCGCCAGGTCTCCCCGGCCGTCCAGCCGAGTTCGATCAGCCCCTCCTGCTCCAGCCCCGCCAGCGCGCTGTGCAGCCGCTGCCGTTCCGTGCTCAGCGCGAGCGGCTCCAGGTCGTCGGGGCGGGCCGCCATGCACAGCACCCGCAGGGGCGGGGCCACCCGTAACGGGCGCTGGGGCGCGGCAACCTGGGGGTGTCTGACCAGCGGGGTGGTGGGGCAGACGTAACTTCCCTGACCGTCGTCGTAGAGGAACTCCCAGGGCAGTCCGGCCAGTTCGGGCGGCCGCACGCGCAGCACCATGCGCAGTTGCCGCTCCTCCTGGGCGGCGCGGTGGCGGGCCGCGGCGAACAGGGCTCGGCCGTCGCCGGGCAGCAGGGCGTCGAAGAGGAGCCGGCCGAGCTCCTGGACCGGCCTCTCCTCGGCGGACACGGTCCGCCGTAGCTGTGCGGAGGAGGAGAGGACCGCGTCGGGCACCCTGGCGGCGAGGCGCCGGAGTTCGTCGGGGCGCAGTGGGAGCTTGCTCAGTGCGGCGGTCTCCGCGCCGTCGGGACCACGGAGCGTCACCTCGTAGCCCTGCGGTCCGCCCGCGCCGATCTCCACCTGGAAGTTGAGCACTTTCATCCGCGCACCCCCCGCCCGAACGCCTGCGCGCAGGCGTATTCACCATGCCACGGCGAACGTGCGGAGGGGAGGGAAATAACCGCTGAATACGGAAGGCCCGCCCCCGGCACAGGGGGCGGGCCTCACGCAACGTAACCACTGAGCCCGGACGGCAACGTAACCGCCGAGCCGGAGCGGCGGCGGAGCCGGAGCCTCAGCCCAGGTTGTGCATCCAGCCGTGCTGGTCCTTCGTCACGCCCCGCTGGATGTCGAGGAGGGCCTGACGCAGCTTGATGGTGACCTCGCCGGGCTCGCCGCCGGACTGCTGCCACTCGGCGGAGGAGCGCTTGACCGTGCCGACGGGGGTGATGACGGCCGCCGTGCCGCAGGCGAAGACCTCGGTCAGGGTGCCGTTCTCGGCGTCGCGCTGCCACTGGTCGATGGAGACGCGGGCCTCCTCGGACTCGTAACCGAGGTCACGGGCGACCGAGAGGAGCGAGTCGCGGGTGACGCCCTCCAGGATGGAGCCCGTCAGCGTGGGCGTGACGATCTTGTCCCCGTACACGAAGTACAGGTTCATGCCGCCCAGTTCCTCGACCCACTTGTGCTCGACGGCGTCGAGGTAGCAGACCTGGTCGCAGCCCTTCGAGGCGGCCTCGGCCTGGGCGAGCAGGGACGCGGCGTAGTTGCCGCCGGTCTTGGCGTCGCCCATGCCGCCGGGGACGGCGCGCACGCGGTCCTCGGAGAGCCAGATCGAGACGGGCTTCACGCCGCCCGGGAAGTACGCGCCGGCCGGGGACGCGATGACCAGGAAGAGGTACTCGTTGGCGGGCTTCACGCCCAGGCCGACCTCGCTCGCGATCATGAACGGGCGCAGGTAGAGCGACTCCTCGCCGCCGTGCGCGGGCACCCATGCCTTGTCCTGCTGGACCAGAGCGTCGCACGCCTCGATGAACGTCTCGACGGGCAGCTCGGGCATGGCCAGGCGACGGGCGGAGGACTGGAAGCGCAGGGCGTTGCGGTCCGGGCGGAAGGTGGCGACGGAGCCGTCGGGCTGCCGGTAGGCCTTCAGACCCTCGAAGATCTCCTGCGCGTAGTGCAGGACGTTGGTCGCAGGGTCCAGGGAGAGCGGTCCGTACGGCGTGAGCTGGCCGTCGTGCCAGCCGCGGCCCTCGGTCCACTTGATCGTCACCATGTGGTCGGTGAAGTGGCGGCCGAACCCGGGGTTGGCGAGGATGGCCTCGCGCTCCGCGCCGGAAAGTGGCGAGGCCGAGGGCTTGAGCTCGATCGTGGGCGTCGTCATGAATGGTTGTCCTTCACCGGTTGTGTGTGACGGGCCGCGCTCACGCCTGTACCTGCCAGTGGCCGGTGTTAGGACGTCCGAGCATTCCCTCATTCCGCGGCTCCGCGTTCGATTATCGCGCGTGCGGGGCCATGGACGAAAAGGGCGTGAATGCGACCCAGAGGATGATGGTGACACCCGGCGGGGACATAGAAAAGCCGCCGGGTGTTTGCGTGACCCGGCGGCTTCGAGAGTTTCGAGTGGCGCTGGGGGTCCCCCCGCGCCTTAAAGCTGTGGGGGAGGGTCAGCCGGCTACTCGTACGGCGAGCGCGTCGCCGATTTCCTCGGTGCTGCGGGCGGGCTTGCCGACGCGCTCCGCGAGGTCGGCGGAGACGGCCGCCTCGATGCGCGCGGCCTCGGACTCGTGGCCGAGGTGGCGCAGCAGGAGGGCGACGGACAGGACGGTGGCGCTGGGGTCGGCCTTGCCCTGGCCCGCGATGTCCGGGGCCGAGCCGTGGACGGGCTCGAACATGGACGGGAACTCGCCGCTCGGGTTGATGTTGCCGGAGGCGGCGACACCGATGCCGCCGGAGACGGCCGCGGCGAGGTCGGTGATGATGTCGCCGAAGAGGTTGTCGGTGACGATCACGTCGAAGCGGGCGGGGTCCGTGACGAGGTAGATCGTCGCGGCGTCCACGTGGATGTAGTCCGTGGCGACCTCGGGGAACTCCTCGGCCACCTTGTTGAAGACGTTCGTCCACAGGTGACCCGCGAAGGTCAGCACGTTGTTCTTGTGGACCAGCGTGAGCTTCTTGCGCGGGCGGGCCTGGGCGCGGGCGAACGCGTCACGGACGACGCGCTCCACACCGAAGGCCGTGTTCACGGAGACCTCGGTGGCGACCTCGTGCTCGGTGCCCTTGCGGATGGTGCCGCCGTTGCCCGTGTACGGGCCCTCGGTGCCCTCGCGGACCACGACGAAGTCGATCTCCGGCTGGCCGGCGAGCGGGGTGGCGACACCCGGAAGGAGCTTCGACGGACGCAGGTTGACGTGGTGGTCGAAGGCGAAGCGGAGCTTGAGCAGGAAACCGCGCTCCAGCACACCGGACGGCACGCTCGGGTCGCCGATCGCGCCGAGCAGGATGGCGTCGTGCTTCTTCAGGGCGTCCAGGTCGGCCTCGGTGAGGGTCTCACCGGTCGCGTGGTAGCGCTTGGCGCCGAAGTCGAACTCCTTGGTCTCCAGCTTCACATCCTGCGGGAGGACGGCCGAGAGGACCTTCAGGCCTTGGGCCACGACTTCCTGGCCGATGCCGTCACCGGGGATCACTGCGAGATTGAGGCTGCGAGACATGTCGGCACCCTACTCCTCGTCCCACGGGATGACATGGGGAGTCCGCGATACGGACACCACCGGATGGCCGCGCATCAATCTGTCGGCTCCCGTTCACCCGTACGTATGGCGGTTGTTGGGACACGCTGGGAAGTTCAGGGACATGGACACTCCCGACGTCGGCATCCCGCCGCAGCTCGCACGCCGGATGAGCATGGCGGAGCAGTACGAGTACCTGCGGACGAAGTACTCGCGGCGCCGCGCCCTGGTGACCGCGGGCGCGGTGGCCGGCGGGCTGCTGACCGGCTGCTCCGGCTCGGGCTCCGGTACGGACACGGCGAGCCGGACGGCCTCACCCCTGTCCGCCACGTCCACGCCCACCGGCACAGGGCGGGTGAACGGCTCGGTCGTCACCCCCTTCGGCCGCCACCTCGCCTTCGGCGCGGACCCGAAGACCCAGATGCGGATCTCGTGGCAGGTGCCGCTCCCGGTCAAGAAGCCGTACGTGCGTGTGGGGCTGAAGCCGTGGGAACTGAGCCGGAAGATCGAGGCCGAGGTCCGCGACCTGCACACCCCTGAGGTGGAGGGGCAGCGGCTCGCGGTGGAGCAGTACTACCTGCACGCGGCGCTCGACGGCCTGCGCCCCGGCACGACGTACTACTACGGCGTCGGTCACGAGGGCTTCGACCCGGCGTCCAGGGAACGGCATTCCACGGTCGGCTCGTTCACCACGGCGCCCGCCCGCCCCGAGACGTTCGTGTTCACCGCGTTCGGCGACCAGGGCGTCACCGCGGACGCGCTCGCCAACGACCGGCTGATCCTCGGCCGGCAGCCGTCCTTCCATCTGCACGCGGGGGACATCTGCTACGCCGACGACACGGGACACGGCGAGAAGTCGGACTACTACGCCCCCACCACCTGGGACCTGTTCCTCAAGCAGACCGAGCCGGTGGCCAGGTCCGTCCCGTGGATGGTGACGACCGGCAACCACGACATGGAGGCGTGGTACTCACCGAACGGGTACGGCGGGCAGTCCGCGCGCTGGGCCCTCCCGGACAACGGCTTCGACGCGAAGAACTCCCCGGGCGTCTATTCATTCACGTACGGCAATGTCGGGGTGGTGGCGCTGGACGCGAACGACGTGTCGTACGAGATCCCCGCCAACAAGAGCTACTCGGACGGTAAGCAGACCGCCTGGCTCGACAGGCGGCTCGGTGAACTGCGGGGGCAGGTCGACTTCATCGTGGTCTTCTTCCACCACTGCACGTACTCGACGTCGACCCACGCCTCGGACGGCGGCGTGCGCGACGCCTGGCTGCCGCTGTTCACCAAGCACCAGGTGGACCTGGTGATCAACGGGCACAACCACGTCTACGAACGGACCGACGCCATCAAGGGCGGCAAGGTGGGCAGGCGGGTACCCGTCGGCGCGTCGACGGATCCGACGAAGGACGGGATCGTGTACGTCACGGCGGGCGGGGCGGGCAAGAGCCTCTACCACTTCCCCGCCGGGGTGAAGGACAGCTACGAGGGGAAGATCGCCGACCGCGAGTCCGTGAAGACGTACCACTGGACGAAGTCGCGGGACCAGAACCCCGACACCGTGGAGTGGTCGAGGGTGCGGTACACCGGCTACTCCTTCCTCTCCGTGGAGGCGCAGGCGGGAGCGGCTCCGAAGCTCAAGGTGTCGGCGCTGGCGCAGAGCGGCGAACGCATCGACCACTTCGAGGTGCGGCGCGGGGCGTGAGGCCCCGCGCCGCACCTCGTGCGGGCGCGGCTCCCGGCTTCCATCGGTGAGGCGTGAAAGTGAAGCGTGCAGGTGAGGCGTGCAAATGAGGCAGGACCGGGCTCAGTGCCCGGTCGAGCCGCCGTTGTCCCTGCGGTCGAGGGCGCGCTGGAGCGCGGCGGCGGCGTTCTTGCGGTCGGACTCGCTCGAACGGGAGACGTGACGGACTCGGCGGGCGGTCGTCTCGGCCATGATGAATCGACTCCTTGCCTCCGGCAGCGGCCGCCGGAAGTGCGATGAGGGATTACGAGACGCCGGGTGGGGCGGGGAGCGGTGCCGCAGGGGTTGCCTGCCAGGGCTCCGGCTCACGACCGCCATTCGCTTGGTCTAGCGAGACGTTCGGCTCCTACAAAGCTAGGCGAGGACCGCGCATCTGTCTCCACAGTTAGTCGGACTTCCTACTATCTGAGACGACGGATCGGGTCACACCGCGCTGACCTGCGCTTTCCGTATCCGCGGGTGAAGGGCCCGCAGTTCCCTGATCAGCGCACGAACGGCGACCGTCGTGGCGAGTTCGGGCGTGGTGACGTAGCCCACGGACCGGGTCGGGCGGTCGGGACCGAGATCGGTGATCTCTGTTGTGAGCGGTGCGCTCGTGAGCGACAGCGCGGGCATGATGGCCATTCCGAGACCGCTGCTCACCATCGAGAGCACCGCTCCGTCGTCCTCGGCGCGGACCGTCGCGCACGGGATCCAGTCCTGCGCGGCCCACCATGCCCGGGTGTACGACGAGCAGTTCTCCTGCCAGTCGACCAGCGGCAAGGAGCGCGGGTCCGGATGACCGGCCGGATGGACCAGGGAGTACGGCTCCTCCAGGAGGACGTCGCCGATCAGTTCCGGCGGTACGGGAGCGCTCGTCCCGAGCGTGGCGATCCCGATGTCCGCCCGGCCATCGGCCACCTCCCCCGCCGTGCCGGGTCCGATCTCCCGTACGACCCGCACGGTCGGGTCGATCGCAGGGTGGCGTGCGGTCAGCCGTTCCAGCGCGGGCGGCAGAAGGTGCAGGGCCGCGCTGCGGAACGCGGCGATGCGCAGCGGTCCGGCGACGGTGTCGCCGCCGCCCGGGCCCGCTCCGACGCCCCGTGTCTCGGCGGCGAGCGTGTCCAGCATGCGCAGGACCCGCCGTGCGTGTGCCACGGCCCGGGCCCCCGCGAGGGTGGGACGGGCGCCGTGCCGGCCACGTACGAAGAGGACGACGCCGAGCTTGCGTTCGATGCCGCGCACCGCGTGGGACATCGCGGACTGGGACGTGCCGAGCGCCACGGCTGCCGCCGAGAAGCCTCCCTCTCCCGCCACAGCCACGAGGGTGCGCAGTTCCTGCGGGGCGAGATCGGGGGTGGGTGCGGGTTCGGGTGCGGCTGCAGGTGAGGGTGAGGGTGCGGGTGTGGCTGCGGTCATCGGGGCTCCCACCTGGCGCTATGAGCACGGCTCATGGATGCGGCCGTACCATGAGCGCAACCCTCTGCCCGAGCGGCACATTCCTTCCTACGGTCCCGTTCCATGAACGACATCGCGCTCACCGTGCAGCAGACCGCCCGCCCGACCGGCTTCCCCTCCCCGGACCACTTCCGCTTCGCCGAGTCGCCCGTGCCCGAGCCCTCGCCGGGCACGGCCCTCGTGGAGAACCTCTACTGGTCCGTCGACCCGTACCACCGCGAGATGATGGACGGGGACTTCGAGTTGAACGCCCCGCTGGAGGGCCGCACGCTCGGCCGGATCGTCGAGTCGCGCGACCCGGCGCTCCCCGAGGGGGAGATCGTGTTCCACCGCCACGGCTGGCGCACCCACTCCGTCGTACGCCCGGAGGAGACAAGACTGCTCCCGCACCACGACGGCGTACCCCTCTCCGCCCATCTGAGCGTGCTCGGCGGTACCGGCCTGACCGCGTACGTCGGTCTGACACGCATCGCCCGGCTCCGCGAGGGGGACGACCTGTTCGTCTCCGCGGCGGCGGGCGGGGTCGGCACGGCCACCGGACGCTTCGCCCGGCTCATGGGCGCGGGACTGCTGGTGGGCAGCGCGGGTTCGGCGGCCAAGGTCGCACACCTCAAGGAACACGTCGGCTACGACGAGGCCTTCGACCACCACGAGGGCCCCGTCGCCGAGCAGTTGGCGAAGGCGGCACCGGACGGCATCGACGTGTTCGTCGACAACGTCGGCGGCGACCACCTCGGCGCGGCGATCGGCGCCCTGCGCGAGCACGGCCGGGTGGTGCGCATCGGCACGGTCGGCCAGTACAACACCCGGGACGCCCCGCCCGTCCTCTTCAACCATGCCGACGTCGTCGAGAAGAGCCTGCGCATCGAGGGCTTCCTCGTGAGCAACCACCGCGGGCTGCAGGAGGAGTTGTACGAGTTCGCCGTACCGCATCTGCTCGACGGCCGCCTCACGCCCGACGAGACGGTGGTCGACGGCTTCGAGGAGATCGTGGACGCGTTCGTCTCGATGCTGCGGGGCGGCAACACGGGCAAGATGATCGTGAGGCGGACCGGGAACGGTCTCTGAGGGCGGGCTCCTTCGAAAGCGGGCCCCATGGGGCGCATGGGACGCCGGCCCCCTCTACAGGACATCGCCGTCGCGCCAGTCGAAGGTGAGACCGCGGGACGGGTCGAGGGGGCCTGCGGAGGCGGGGCGGATGAATGTAGTGCCCTCCTCGTCGGGAAGGGGCACGATGCCGTCCGGGCCGAGGGCGGAGATCCGGCCCCGCCAGACCTGCCAGCCGCGGGCCGTGTAGAGGGCGGCGCCCTCGTCGCTGGCGGAGAGCGCACCGAGGGCGTACGCCCGGTCGACGACCTCTTCCAGGGCGGCCATGATCTGCCCGCCGAGGCCGGTCCGGCGTACGTCCGCACGGACGGCGACCGCCTCGACGTATCCCGTGCGCAGGGAGCGGCCCCGGTGCAGCACCCGCCGCATGACCACCGAGCCGTGGGCGGCGAGTCCGGACCCGTCGTGCACGAGGGCGTGCATCCCGCCGAGCCCGTGGTCCCAGTCCTCGTCGGAGAAATCGCCCTCGAACGCGTCGTCCAGGAGGGTGCGGACGGCGCGGAGTTCGGCGGGGGCGAGGTCCGCCGTGTGGGCGGTGCGCAGTCGGATGGTCATCGCATCAGTATCGGACGGCCATCGCCCCAGAATTCGTCCTGATTCCGCTATTCGCGCTGATTCCACGGGCTGCGGAAGACGGGCCGCGGGAGCACGATGGGGGCCGAGCGGTCCGTGAAGCCGGCTTCGGGAGGGAGACCCGATGACCACCGCACTTCCGCGTACGCGTGTGATCACCCAGTACCGCTTCGGCGGTCCTGAGGTTCTGGAGGTCGAGGAACGGGAGCGGCCCGTCGCCGGCCCGGGGGAGGTTCTGCTGCGGGTGCGCGCGGCGGGTGTCAACGCCGTTGACCGGCTGGTGCGTTCGGGCGCCGCGCCGCTCTTCGGGGAACCGCCGTTCGTCCTCGGCAACGACGTCTCCGGGGTGGTGGAGGCGGCCGGGGCGGGCGTCACCGGGTTCCGGCCCGGTGACGAGGTCTTCGGCAAGGTCCTGGGCGGCGGGTACGCGGAACACGTGGCGGCCCCCGCCGACCAGTTCGCGGCGAAGCCGTCGACCCTGGACCACGTCCACGCGGCGGCCGCTCCCACCGCTACCCTCACCGCCTGGCAGGCGCTGGTCGACCTCGCCCGAGTAGGCCCGGGCACCCGGGTTCTGGTCCATGCGGCAGGGGGCGGGGTCGGTCACGCGGCGGTGCAGATCGCCAAGGCGGAGGGCGCGTACGTCGTCGGTACGGCCCGCGCCGACAAGCACGAGTTCCTGCGCGACCTGGGCGTGGACGAGCCGGTCGACCACACGGCCACGGACTTCGCCACGGCCGTACGGGACATGGACGTCGCCCTCGACCTGATCGGCGGCGACTACGGTCCGCGTACCCTCAACACCCTGCGCCCGGGAGGACTGTTGCTGTCCGCCCTCCCCGGGGACACGGGTCTGTCGGCCGAGGACGTCGAGGCGCGCGGGATGCGTTTCGCGGTCGTGCGGGTGGAACCGTCCGGCATGCGTCTGGCGAAGATCGCCTCACTGCTGGCGGGCGGCCGGGTACGGATCCACGTGGACGCGGTCCTGCCGTTCGCGGAGGCGGCGAAGGCCCATGAACTCGGGGAGGCGGGACACACCAAGGGCAAGATCGTCCTCAGCCTTCCGGAGTGAACCTCGTACCGCCCCGAGTGATCCTCTCTTACTGAATGACGCATCAGCAATCCGATGTCTGATGCTGTCAGATTCCTTGACATGCCCCAATACCCCCTCCACTCTCACATTTATCGACCAGTCATCGGATGACTGCGACAGGAGGGGTTCCACATGGCGGTCCAACCCCGGGCCCGCACCATCGTGTTGACGCTCTGTTCCGCACTCCTCGCCAGCACCGCGGCGACGCTCCCGGCCCGTGCCGAGGCGCCCGCGGCACCCGCCCCGCACACGACCTGGGAGGTGCGCGGTCCGCACGGCTCCCCCACGGCCGTGGTCTCCCTCGACCCGGCCGACGGCAGCCCGGCCCTGGCGGTCAGACGCGCCGGCCGTACGGTCCTCGAACCGTCCCCCGTCGGCCTCGTCACCGAACAGGCCGACTTCTCCCGGGACCTGACCCTCACCGGCCGCTCCGACCGCACGATCTCGGAGCGCTACACCGTCCCGACGGGCAAGTCGCACAAGCGGGTTGTCCGGATGACCGAGTCCCGTTTCCGCTTCCGTACGGCGGACGGCGCGCGTATCGACCTGTTGACCCGCGTCGCCGCGGACGGCGTCGCGTATCGCTACGTCCTGCCGGACGATCACGGCGACGTCGTACGCGAGGCGTCCGCGTTCACCTTCCCCGCCACCGCCGAGCCCGTCATCAGTGCCTATCGCAAGGACAACGAACTCCCGTTCGTCCGCTACGAGTCCGCGGCCGCGGTACCGGCGGGCACGTACTCGATGCAGGCCCTCTTCAAGACGGGCGGCGGCTACGCGCTCGTCGCCGAGTCGGACCTGACCGGCAGCTACGCCGGCTCCCACCTCACGCACACCGCCGGCTCCCCCACGTTCGGCGTGAGTCCGTGGAACGACGAGCCGGTCCAGGTGTCCGGCAAACTCACCACACCCTGGCGCGCGGTCGTCACCGGCGATCTGTCGACGGTCACGGAGTCGACGTTCACCGACGACCTCGCCCCCAAGTCCCGTGTCCGCGACACCTCCTGGATCAAACCGGGCCCGGCCCTGTGGACCTGGCTCGCCGGCGGCAAGGAGGCCGGGCAGAGCCTGGAGGCGCAGAAGAAGTACGTCGACTACGCGGCCGAGCGGGACTGGCCGTACGAGGTCGTCGACGCGGGCTGGTACTACAAGCCCGGCGAGTGGGACGTCATCGACCCCGACTGGCAGACGAACAACTGGATGCCGGAGCTGGTGCGTTACGGCAAGGAACGCGGCGTCGAGATCCAGGTCTGGCTCCACTACTCGCTCCTCGTCGACCCAGTCGAACGGGAGAAGTGGCTGTCCACGCTGGAGCGTTGGGGCGTCAAGGGCGTGAAGATCGACTTCATGGACTCGGAGTCCCAGGAGCGGATGGCCTGGTACGACGAGATCCTGCCGGCCACCGCGAAGCACCACCTGATGGTCAACTTCCACGGCTCCACGATCCCCAAGGGCATCCAGCGCACCTGGCCGCACGTCATGACGCTGGAGGGCGTCGGCGGCGAGGAGAAGCGCAACAACACGCCCGAGCAGCTGGCCGCGCTCCCCTACACCCGCAACGTCATCGGCTCCATGGACTTCACCCCGGGCGCCTTCCACCGCCCCTTCCGCCCCAACGTCGGCTCGGACGCAGGCGAGTTGGGCCTGACCGTCCTCTACGAGTCCGGCATCCAGAACCTCGCCGGCACCCCGGAGTCGTACGAGGCCCGTCCGGAGGCCCGTCGCTACCTGGAGCAACTGCCCACCGGCTGGGAGGAGACCAGGCTGCTGACCGGCGATCCCGGCCGCTCCGCGGTCATGGCCCGCCGTGCGCCCGACGGCCGCTGGTTCATCGGCGGCACGTTCGCGGGAGCGGCCCGGAGCGTGGACGTACCCATGCGTCTGGGCGCGGGCACATGGCTGGTCGAGACCGTGACCGACGGCCCCTCGGGCCTGGTCCGCGCACCGCACGTCGTCCGCGGCGGCGCCTCGCTCACCGTGCCGGTCGTGGCGGACGGCGGCTTCGCCGCGCTGGCCTGCCACTGGTATCCGGGCCGCACGAGCTGCGACCGCTGACACCGCACGTCCCTGCCGTGGACCCTGGCCCTGTCTCCGCACGGAGGCAGGGCCACGGCACGTCGGCACAGCGCACGCCGCCCCCGGCCCGGAGGGGATACTTCCGGGGCGGGGGCGGTTCAGCGGGACGCCGGCCCGTGTGCGGGGACGTCCCGGTCGGGGTGCGGGCAGGTCTCGGCCCGAGTGGGGGCAGATCCCAGCCCGAGCGGGAAGGGGACAGATCTCAGCCCATGTGCGGGTACGGGTAGTCGGTCGGCGGGACCAGCGTCTCCTTGATGGCGCGGGTCAGGGTCCAGCGCATCAGGTTCTGCGGGGCGCCCGCCTTGTCGTTCGTACCCGAAGCGCGGCCGCCGCCGAAGGGCTGCTGGCCGACGACGGCGCCGGTCGACTTGTCGTTGATGTAGAAGTTGCCCGCGGCGTAGCGGAGCTTCTCCATCGTGTACGCGGCGGCCGCGCGGTCGCCCGCGATGACCGAGCCGGTGAGCGCGTAGTCGGACACCGACTCCATCTGGGCCAGCATCTCGTCGTACCCGTCGGCCGTGCTGTCGTCGTACACGTGCACCGCGAGGAACGGGCCGAAGTACTCCGTCGTGAAGACCTCGTTCGCCGGGTCCGTGCACTCGACGACGGTCGGGCGGACGAAGTAGCCGACCGAGTCGTCGTAGGTGCCGCCCGCGACGACCGTGCAGGACGGGTCGGCGTGCGCCCGGTCGATCGCCGCCTTGTTCTTGGCGAAGGAGCGCTCGTCGATGACGGCGCCGATGAAGTTCGACAGATCGGTGACGTCACCCATGGTGATGCCGTCGATCTCGGCCGCGAACTCCTCCTTGAAGCCGGAGTTCCAGATGGAGGCCGGGACGTACGCGCGCGAGGAGGCGCTGCACTTCTGGCCCTGGTACTCGAAGGAGCCGCGGGTCAGGGCCGTCTTCAGGACCGCGGGGTCGGCGCTCGGGTGCGCGACGACGAAGTCCTTGCCGCCGGTCTCGCCCACCATGCGCGGGTAGGTGCGGTACTTCTCGATGTTGTTGCCGACCGTCTTCCACAGGTACTGGAAGGTCTTGGTCGAGCCGGTGAAGTGGATACCGGCGAGGTCGCGGTGCTCCAGGGCGACCTCGGAGACCGCGATGCCGTCGCCGGTGACGAGGTTGATGACGCCCTTGGGGAGACCCGCCTCCTCCAGCAGTTGCATGAGCAGAACGGCCGCGTGGGTCTGCGTCGGCGACGGCTTCCACACGACCACGTTGCCCATCAGCGCGGGCGCCGTCGGCAGGTTGCCCGCGATCGCCGTGAAGTTGAAGGGCGTGATCGCGTAGACGAAGCCTTCGAGCGGGCGGTGGTCGAGACGGTTCCAGACACCCGGCGAGTTGGCCGGCGGCTGCTCGGCGAGCAGGTCACGGGCGTACTTGACGTTGAAGCGCCAGAAGTCGACCAGCTCACAGGGACAGTCGATCTCGGCCTGCTGGGCGGTCTTCGACTGGCCGAGCATCGTCGAGGCGGCGAGCGTCTCGCGCCACGGTCCTGCCAGCAGCTCGGCGGCGCGCAGGATGATCGCGGCGCGGTCGTCGAAGGACATCGCGCGCCAGGCTGGCGCGGCGGCGAGGGCCGCGTCGATCGCGTCCTGGGCGTCCTGCTGGGTGGCGTTCGCGTACGTGCCGAGGCGGGCCTTGTGGTTGTGCGGCTGCACGACGTCGAAGCGGTCGCCGCCGCCCATCCGCTTCTCGCCGCCGATGGTCATCGGCAGGTCGACCGGGTTCTCGGCGAGCTCCTTGAGCCTGGACTCCAGGCGGGCGCGCTCGGGAGAGCCGGGGGCATAGCCGTGCACCGGCTCGTTGACGGGGGTGGGGACCTGGGTGACGGCGTCCATGGTGTCCGTAACTCCTTAGTGAGCGGTGTTTTCGGGGCTCAAGCCCTGGCTCTCGGTTCTGGTGCTCGGTTCTTGTTCTCAGCTCTTGGTGAGGATCGAGCGGCCGAAGAAGAGGAGGTTGGCCGGCTTCTCGGCGAGGCGCCGCATGAAGTAGCCGTACCAGTCGGTGCCGTACGCGGTGTAGACGCGCATGCGGTGGCCTTCGGCGGCGAGCCGCAGATGCTCGTCGCTCCTGATCCCGTACAGCATCTGGAACTCGTACTCGTCGGGCTTGCGGCCGGCGCGCCGGGCCAGCTCCTGGGCGATGGAGATGAGGCGCGGGTCGTGGGACCCGATCATCGGGTACCCCTCGCCCTCCATCAGGATGCGCAGGATGCGGACGTACGCCTTGTCGGTCTCGGCCTTCTGCTGGTACGCGACCTCGGCGGGCTCCTTGTACGCGCCCTTCACGAGCCGTACCCGGCTGCCGCTGTCGGCGAGACGGCGGGCGTCGGCCTCGGTGCGGAAGAGATAGGCCTGGATGACGCAGCCGGTCTCCGGGAAGTCCTTCCGCAGCTCCTCGTGGATGGCGAACATCGAGTCGAGGGTGGTGTGGTCCTCGGCGTCGAGCGTGACGGTCGTACCGATGGCGGCGGCGGCCTCGACGACCGGGCGGACGTTGGCGAGGGCGATCTCGTGGCCACCGGGGAGCGCCTGCCCGAAGAGGGACAGCTTCACCGACATCTCGGCACGCTCTCCGAGCTCCAGCCGCTTGAGGCGGTCGATCAGCTCCAGGTACGCGTCACGGGCGAGTGTGGCCTGCTCCGGCGTGGTGATGTCCTCGCCGACCACGTCCATGGTGACCTCCAGGCCCTTGGCCGTGAGGTCCTGGATGATCGGTACGACCTGGTCGACGGACTCGCCGGGGATGAAGCGGTCGACGACCGGCTTGGTCACCGGGGCCGCCGAGATCAGACGACGCATCCGGTCGCTGCGCGACGCGGCGAGAATCACGGGACCCAGCACAGGGCACCTCCACAACAAGGCCGGCGGAAGGCCGTACCCGCCGCCGCCCGGCGGCGTTCCGGTACGACACGGAGAACCACCGTGAAACCTAAGGATCCCTCCGATCGTCGGCCATCGACAGCTGTCACGCATCCGTGCCCTGGATCTCAGACAGATGTATGAAGGCGCGGGGAAATGATGGAGAATGCCCGGGTGACATCGGATCCCAAGGGCGAATACCAGGAGCTGGTGGACGAGATCTCGGAGCTGCTCGGCGCCCCCGCGACGCTGGAGAACCGCGACTTCGAGCTGATCGCCTTCGGCGCGTACGACAGCGAGGGCGAGCTGGACGCCTCCGCGCTGGATCCCGTACGCGCCCGCTCGATCCTCACGCGCCGCTCGACCTCGGCGGTCCGCACCTGGTTCGAGGGCTTCGGCATCGCCCGCGCCACGGAGCCGGTCCGTATCCCGCCGACCCCCGAGGCCGGTGTCCACCGGGGCCGCGTCTGCCTCCCCGTACGCCATCGGGGTGTGGTCCTCGGGTACGTGTGGCTGCTGTCGGACGATCCGGGTCCCACCGACCAGCAGCTCTCCGCGGCGATGGAGGTCACCCCGCGCATCGGCGCCCTCCTGGCGGACGAGGCCCAGGCGGGCGCGGACCTCAGCCGGGAGCTCCGCGCGGTCCTCACCGCCGAGAGCGGCTGGCAGCGCGACATGGCCCTGGCCGAACTCCACACGGAACTCGGCGCCCGCGGCGAGGGCCTCCACACGATGGTCTGCGTGGCCCCCTGGCCCTCGTCCCACCCCGACGACGCCCCGTCGGTCCGCACCATCCCGTCCGCCACCGCCGTCTGCGCCCTCCCCTGGGGCCCCACCGCCCAGAGCCTGGCCCTGCTGGTCCGCCTGCGCTCACCGGAGGTCCTCACTCCGGCGACAACGGCGGCGGCCCGCCTGCTGGAGAGGGCGGAGGGGGTACGGGGATCTGTGCGGCCCCGTTCCTCCCCGGCCGAGCCCGGCCCCGCTGCGGCTCACCAGCAGACCGGTGGCACCCAGGGCCGGGGTCCGACCCGGCCGCCGAACAAGGGCGGACAGGGCCAGGACATCGACGCCGAGACGCCCCAGCCACCGGACCGTCCGGGCGAGGCGGAGGCCGCGCGGGCGGGCGACGGGGCGGCGGGAGCCGGACGGACAGAGGGAGCGGGACGGACAGGGGCAGCGGGGCGGACAGAGGGAGCGGGGCGGGCTGCCGGACACGCGCCGGAACCGCACGGCCCCCGCCCCGGCCCGGTCGTGGCCGGGATCGCCGTGCCCCACTCCGGTCTCGCCGGCCTCGGCACCGCCTGGCAGGAGGCGTCGGCCGCCGCCCGCGCGGCGCTGGCCGAGCCGCGGCTGGGCCCGGTCGCGCAGTGGTCGTCCATCGGCCCGTACCGCCTGCTGACGACGCTGCCGCCGACCGCCTCCCACGACCCCGCCGTACGCCCGCTCCTGGTCCCCGCCCATCGCGAACTCGCCCACACCGCCGAGGTGTTCCTCGACTGCGCGGGCCAGGCCGGCCGCACCGCCGCCGAACTGGGCATCCACCGCCAGACCCTCTACTACCGTCTCTCCCGCGTCGAACAGCTCACCGGCCTCGACCTGGCCGACGGCGAGGACCGCCTGCTCCTGCACATGGGGCTCAAGGCGCGGCGGCTCTAGGCGCAGCGCCTCGGTCACATGTACGACTGGAAATCGAGCCGCACGTTCTCGAAGTTTCGTTCCGCCAAATCCCGGGGGCGGATCAGCCAGGACGCGGCGCAACTGAGGGGCGTGTCCACGAACGTGAAATCCGCGCGCGCCAGCATGACGAACGCTTCGTCGTCGGTGACGGGCCAGGGTGCCGGGTCGTGATGTATCACGGACGCGTATCCGCCGAGGGTGAGTTCGCCGTTCGTGGTCTCTTCCCAGTAGTCCGACAGGTACGGGTGGATGAGCCGCACGGTTTCCTTGTCGGCGATGTCGTGGTTGGTGTCCGGCATGAACCGGTCGAGCCGGCCTCGGAGGGGGTACGGCTCGAACGTGTAGGGCGCGTCCTCGTCGGACGGAACCCGTTCCGTCGCCGCCGTTCCGGCCGGGACGTACACCACCCGGCCTTCCTGCGTGGGCCCCGGGACGTAACTCGGCTCGCTGTTGTTGGCGAAGAACAGTAAGTGCCCGTCCTCCGGCAACTGGACATCCAGTTCGCCGACCGGAACGGCGGCACAGTCGACCGACGCGACGAATGCCGGGAAGCCGCTCCATTCGACGTCCGGGGGAAGCTGGGGATGGCCTCCATACTGTCCGACGACAAGAGCGTCGGAGCCCTCCGCAGACCGCAACTCCAGACGCGGGCGGGCAAGCCGCAGCGCCCTGTCGAGGAGATCCTCTGGCACGCCCCGCTTGCGAGCCGCAGCCCGGTATTCGTCAAGTGCGTTCATGACCGTCAGTCTGCAACAGCGGTCTGACAGACCCCCGTTGTCACCGACTCGATCGTGGAGAATCACCGATCGCGGTGAGGGCGTGATGGAGAGCGGTGTCGCTCGGTGGGCGGTCGAACCAGCGGGCACCGATGTGTCCGTCGGGTCGGACGAGCAGTGCTCCCTGAGGGCCCAGGCCACAGAGATCTGCGTGCTCGTCGGGAAGGCACTCGATGCGCAACACCCCTGGTGTGGTTGCTTGTTGCTCCCAGGTGGCGGGGTCCGGGGTGAGCAGGGTGAACCATTCACCGAAGGTGTCGAGCGTGGAGCGGTCGGGTGTGAGCCAGAGGTGCGGCATGCGATGGCCGGGCTCCGCGGTGGGGACGTAGTCCGTGCCGGTGTCGGAGCGGTAGGCGACGCCGAGCACGAGACCGAGCTGGGCGAAGTAACGGTCGGACCAGGGAAGGTCGACCCGGGCCGGCGCCGCTCCACCGGTCTGCAACTGCTCGTGGCGCAGACTCTGCGCTTCGAACATGAGCTTGCTGTTGGCCACCGCTTGCTGGAGGGTCCGGTGGGCGACGGGCTGCCGCTCCGTCTCGTACGTGTCCAACAGGCTTGGCCCGGCCCACCCCTGGAGAACGCCGCCAGCTTCCAGCACAGGTTGTGGACATCGGCGATGCCAGTGTTCAAGCCCAGGCCGCCGACGATCGGGATCGCGTGCGCGGCATCACCGGCCAGCAGGATCCGGCCGTGCCGGAAACGCTCGGCGACGAACGCGTTCATCACCCAGTGCTGAACCCGCGACACATCGGCTCGTACGCCCGCGTCGGGTCCGAGGGCACGCGAGACGAGCCCGGGCCAGTCGGTGCGCTCGGCGTCTTCGGGGGTGGGGCCGAGCCAGGCCCAGCCGCCTTCGGGGTAGAGCGGGAGGAAGGATCCGTGCGCGGTGAAGTAGACCCCGGCGGGCTGGTCGGCGCACCAGCCGTCGAGGTCGGCCTCGAACACGACGGTGGTGACGGCCGCCAGCACTCCGGGACCGGTGGTGCCGATTCCCAGCAGCTGCCGGACGGTGGAGTGCGCGCCGTCGGCGGCGAGAACATGGCGGGCGCGGACGCGGGTCTCCTCCCCGCTCCGGTGGTCGACGAGTACGGCCACAACGCCGTCGGCTTCCTCGGTGAGGCCGACGAGCTCGGCACCGAACCTCATTCGTGCGCCTGCCGCGGCGAGCAGGGTGGGTTCCAGCCGATCCTGCGAGGTGACGACGCCGGTCACGGGGCTTTCGGGAATCGGCGCGTTGATCCCGACCATCGCCGCTGTGGCGAAGTTGCGCTCGTGCAGAGTGTCCCGGAAGCGGATACGGCCGTACTCCGGCCCGAAGGCGCCGGCCGCGATCTCACCGGCGAGCCCGAGCCCGCGGTAGATCTCCATCGAGCGCACGTTGACCAGCCGCGACCGCGGGAAGGGGGACAGCTCGCCGTGCTTCTCGACCAGCGACACCCGCACGCCCCAACGCTCCAGCAGCGCGCAAGCGGTGAGCCCGACCGGCCCGCCACCGACGATCAGTACGTCCACCTCGGCGTCCGCCACGGACATGTCGAGCTCCTTCTGCTCACGTTGGACCCTTTGGATCTTTGAACTCTTGGATCTGAGCCAAGCCACACTCCTGACCATGCCTCTCCTGATGATCGACCTCGACAACACTCTGGTCGACCGCGACACCGCCTTCCGGGAGGCGGCGTCGGTCTTCCTCGTCGAGAACTCGCTCCCCGTCGATGACCTCGCGTGGCTGATGTCCGTCGACGCCAGTGGCCATACGCCGAGGCACGATGTCGCCCGGGCCCTGTCCGAGCGGTACGCGGCGGCCGTCCCCGGGGCCACCGTCCGGGACTTCCTCGACCGGGGCGCGGCCGATCGTGTCGAACTGACGGGGGCCGCTCGCGACGCGCTCGACCGAGCCGTCGACACCGGATGGACGTGTGTGATCGTCACCAACGGCCGTGTCGCGCAACAGGAGGCGAAGATCCGGGGCACCGGGCTCGACGGGATCGTCCACGGATGAGTGATCTCCGAGGCGGTCGGGTGGAAGAAGCCCGCGCCGGAGATCTTCCGTGCGGCGGCGGCCGCCGTGGGGGCGCCCCTGCGCGGGGCCTGGGTGATCGGGGACTCGGCGCACGCCGACATCGGCGGCGCGAACGGACTCGACGGTGTCCGGAGCGTGTGGGTGTCGGGCGGCCGGCCATGGGCCGACGAGACGTTCAGGCCTACGCACATCACCGACGACGTCGCATCCGCCCTCGACCACGTCGTCGGCGGGCACCGCAACAGCGGGGGCCATTACTGAAAACGATTGTCATCATGCTACGGTCGGCGCCACGTCTCCATTGACCATCCCTTTACCCGGAGTGCTCCGTGCGCCTGCCCGCCCGCCTTCTCCCCCTCTCCGCGGTCACCGCGGCCTCCGCCCTGCTGCTCACCGGGTGTTTCTCGGAATCCGCCTCGGACGGTTCCGCGGGCGACTCCGCGGGCGGCGACGGCAAGCGCGTACGCGTGGCGATGATGAATCCGCCGCGCTCCGGGCTGTCGCCGCTGTCCGACGACGCGTTCAAGCTGTCGCGCTGGTCGACCGCCGAGACGCTGGTGACGCTCGACGCGGACGGCGACGCCGAGCCCGCCCTCGCCACCAAGTGGCAGCGGAACGGCCGGACCTGGACGTTCGAGATACGGGACGGCGTCACCTTCCACGACGGTACGAAGCTCACCGCCGAGTCCGTCGTCCGGTCGCTCACGAAGGCCGCGACCGCCTCCCCCAAGCCGCGCATCCTCGACGGCGTGGACCTGACGGTGAAGGCCGACGGCGACTCGGTCGCCGTCACCACCGGCACCGAGGACCCGCTCGTTCCGCAGCGGCTGAGCTCGCCGCAGCTGTCGATCCTGGCGGCGAAGGCGTACCGCGGGAAAACCGTCAGCCCGGTCGGCGCGGGCACCGGCCCCTTCGAACTGACGAAGGTGAACGGCACGTCGTCCGCGACCCTCGACCGCTACGACGACTACTGGGGCGGCACGGCCAAGTCCCCCGGTATCGATGTGAAGTTCGTGCCCGACGGCACCGCGCGCGCGGCCACCCTGCGCAGCGGCGAGGCCGACGTCGTCGAGGCGGTACCGGTGTCGCAGGCCGCGCTGCTCGACAAGGACCTGGTCACCGAGGTGCCGATGCCGCGCACCAACACCCTGTACCTGAACACCGGGAGCGGCCCCTTCAAGGACGCCTCCCTCAGGGCCGCCGCCCGCGAAGGCCTCGACGCCGAGTCGATCGTCAAGGGCGTGTACGAGGGCCGCGCGGACGTCGCGAAGGGCCTGCTGGGCCCGGCCCTCCCCTGGGCCGCCGACCTGCGGAAGCCGGTCGAGCGCGCCAAGTCCGGTGACCCGAACGGCAGGACGATCACGATCGGTACGTTCACCGACCGCGCCGAACTCCCCGAGGTCGCCCAGACGCTGCAACAGCAGCTCCAGCGGGCCGGGTTCAAGGTGAAGCTGGACGTGCGCGAGTACGCGAACATCGAATCCGACGCGCTGGCAGGCGAGTTCGACGCGTTCATCCTGTCCCGGGCGACCGTCCTCGACTCGGGCGACCCGGCCGCGTACCTCTACAGCGACTTCGGTTCGAAGGGTTCCTTCAACATCTCGCAGCTCTCCGACAAGAAGGTCGACGCCGCACTGGAGAGGGCCGCCGGGACGAAGACCGGTGACGCGCGCCGCCGGGCCGTCATCGACGCGGAGGCCGCGGTGCTGGCCACCGACGCCGCGATCCCGATGCTCCACGAGCGTGTCATCCAGGGCGACGCGGCCGGTGTCGTGAACGTCGAGCACGACCCGCGCGAGCGTGCTCTGATCACCGCGGACACGTACGTCAAGTGACGTTCATGGCACACCAGTTCACACCTGGCGGCCGGGCCGCGCTCACCCGGCTCGGCTGCCTCGCCGCGGTTCTCGCCGCCGTCGGCCTGCTCCCCTGGCTCTCGGGCCGCGACCCCGCCCTCACCGTCCTGCGCGCCCGCTCGGCCGAGCAGGAGGGCACGCCGGAGGCCCTCGCCGCGATTCGAGCCGATCTCGGCCTGGACGCGGGTCCCCTTTCCCTGCTGGGGAGTTGGCTCTCCGGCCTGCCGCGCGGCGACCTCGGCACGTCCTGGGTGTCGGGCACCGACGTCCTCCCGTCGGTCGTCTCCGGACTCCAGGTGTCGCTCGCCCTGATGGGCGCGGCGCTCGGGGTCGCCCTTCTGGTGACCTGCGCGGTGGTCGCTCCCGTACTCGTACGAGGCAGGGGGTCGGCCGGCGCGTTCGCTGCGATGCTCGCCGCACTGCCCGAATTCCTGCTGGCCACGGTCGCGTTGCTGGTGTGCGGGGTGTGGCTGGGCGTGCTGCCGACCTCCGGCTGGCAGGGCCCGCAGTACATGGTGCTGCCCGCCGTCGCCCTCGGCGTTCCCGCGGGCGGACTGCTCGGCAGGCTGGTCGCGGACGCGCTGCCGCCCGTCCTCGACGAGCGCTGGGTGGAGCTGTGGCGCGGTGCCGGGGTCAGCAGGGCACGCATCTCGGCCGCCGCCCTGCGTCGCGTACTCCCGCCGCTGGTACCGCAGTTCGGAATGGTCGCCGTCGGACTGACCGGCGGGGCGGTCGCCGTGGAAACGGTGTTCGCGGTGCCGGGCATCGGACGTACGGCGCTGGGGGCGGCCAAGTCGCAGGACCTGCCGCTCCTTCAGGGGTCGGTCCTCGCGCTGCTCGCCCTCGGCCTCGTCACGGGCGCGGCGGCGGCCCTCGTACGACGCCGACTGCTGGGCCCCGCCCTTCGCGACGCGGGGTTGACGCTGCCCGCGGCCCGCCCTGTTCGCGCGCACCCGGCCGTCCCGCTGACGCTCGGGATCACGCTGCTGACCTGCGTCGGCTGGGGCCTGCTGCGCGACCCGTACACGGTGGACACCAACTCCCGCCTCCAAGCGCCCTCCTGGGCGTATCCACTCGGCACGGACGGGCTCGGCCGCGACGTGCTGGCGCGGCTCGGGCACGGCGCGGCGTCGACGATCGGCACGGCGACCGCGGTCTGTCTGGCCGGCCTCGTCCTCGCGCTCGCCCTCGGTTTCCTGCCGGCCGTGGCGTCGGGCGCCTCGGACATCGCCAACGCGCTGCCGCCCGTCATCGCCGGAATCCTGGTCGCGGCCGTCGTGGGCCCCGGCACGGGCGGGGCCGCGCTCGCCGTGGCCCTGCTCTCCTGGCCCGCCCTGTCGTCGCACGCGGCGGCGTTGGTGCAGGAAGTCCGTGCGTCGACGTTCCTGCTGGCCCAACGAGCCATCGGGGCAAGCCCGTCGTGGATCCTCACCCGCCACGTCCTGCCCTCGGTGGCGGCCCCGGTCGCCCGCCACGCCCTCCTGCGCCTCCCCGGCATCGCCCTGGCCCTGGCCTCCCTCGGCTTCCTCGGCCTCGGCGCCCAGCCGCCCGCACCGGAGTGGGGCCTCCTCCTGGACGAGTCACGGGCCTACGTGGAACGCGCCCCGTGGGCTGCCCTGGCCCCGGCGGTCGCCCTGGCCCTGCTGGCGGGCCTCGCGGTGTCATCGGCGGCATACGCGGAGGGCGGCCGCAGCAGAACAGCCACGCAACCCAGCTCCGGCCCCCGCCTCCGCGCCATCTCCCGTGCCGCCGTCTCCACTCTCCGCCCCCGCAAGGAGCCGACCCGTTGAACCCCGAAGTCCTCCTCTCCGTCCGGGACCTGCACGTCTCCATCGGCGCGGTGGAAGCCGTGCGCGGCCTCTCCTTCGACGTGCGCAAGGGTGAAGTCCTCGCCGTGGTGGGCGAGTCGGGCGCGGGCAAGTCCCTGACGGCCCGAGCACTGCTCGGCATGCCACCACAGCGGGCGACGGTGACGGGCAGCGTGCGGATGGAGCCGTACGAGCTGGTGGGCGCCCCTCGTTCCGTACGCGCCGCCCTCTGGGGCCGCCAACTCGCCCTGGTCCCGCAGGACGCACTCTCGGCGCTCTCCCCCGTGCACCGGGTCTCCGACCAACTCGCCGCCGCCGTACGGTCCGTGGACGGGGTCTCCCGCAACGAGGCGCAGGCCCGGGCGATGACCGCGCTGGAGGAGGTGGGCATCCCCGCGGACCGGACCCGGGCCTACCCGCACGAGTTCTCGGGCGGCATGCGCCAACGGGCCGTCATCGCCATGGCGTTGCTCCACTCCCCCGCCCTCGTGATCGCCGACGAACCGACCACGGCCCAGGACCCGGAGACCCAACGCCGGCTCCTCGACCTCCTGACCCACCGCAGCGAGGCCACAGGCACGACCCTGGTCCTGATCACCCACGACCTCCCCATGGTCCGCGAACACGCCGACCGAGTACTGGTCATGTACGCGGGCCGCCTGGCCGAGGAGGGCCCGGTGGAGGAGGTGTTCACCCACCCCCGAGCGCCGTACACGGCGGGCTTGCTGGCATCGGCGCCCCTTCAGGGGCGCGGGGCTGTGCCGACTTGCGGCTCCGCCGCGGGGCGCGACCGGCCACAACGAACCCGCAGACGCAGACTCCCCTCAATCCCAGGCACCCCACCCAACCCCACCGCCCTCCCCCCAGGCTGCGCCTTCGCCCCCCGCTGCCCCCTCGCGGACGCGACCCGGTGCGCTACGGCCCACCCCGAGCCGGAGACGCACAACAACCGCACCGTGGCCTGCCACCACTGGCGCGAACTCCCCGCCAACCCCGCCGAGTTGTTCCTGGAGTCGGTGTGAACCCTCTGCTGGACGTACGCGACCTGGTCGTGCGCCACGGCCCCCGCACCACCGTGGACCACATATCCTTCGACGTCGCCCCCGGCGAAACCCTCGGCCTGGTCGGCCCCTCGGGCTGCGGCAAGTCGTCCACAGCCATGGCCGTACTGCAACTGCGCCGCCCGGCCGGCGGCGAAGTATGGTTCGACGGCCACGAGTTGACCTCACTGAACGAGAAGCAGCTGCGCCCGCTCAGACCGGCGATGCAGCCCGTGTTCCAGGACCCGTACGGATCGCTCGGCCCCCGCCACCGCATCCGCGACGCCATCGCGGAACCCCTGCGCGTACAGGGGAGTTGGGACCGGACGACCGGCCCCGCGCGCGTGGCCGAGCTGCTGGAGCAGGTCGGCCTCGACCTGTCACTCGGCGACCGGCGCCCGCACGAACTCTCCGGCGGTCAGTGCCAACGCGCCGGAATCGCCCGTGCGTTGGCCTGCGAGCCGAAGCTCCTGGTGCTCGACGAACCGGTCTCCGCACTCGACCCGTCCCTGCGTGCGGGGGTCCTCAACCTCCTGGCCGAGCTGCAGGAACGCCTGGACCTCGGCTACCTGTTCATCTGCCACGACCTGGCACTCGTACGCCACTTCTGCGACCGCGTCGCGGAGATGCGCGAGGGCAGGATCGTCAGGACGACTCCGGCAGCGCCCCCGTCCCCGCCGCGATCACCCGCCGCAACCCCTCGGTGAGTTCCTCCGCACTGGCCGCGGTCTCGGGGTCGAAGGTCCACTGCGCGATGAGCCCCATCATCAGGGTCATGTAGAACTTGCCCAGGGTGTCGACGTCCCTCTCCGGCACGTCCTCCTCCAGCCCGCCCATCAGCAGCGGGATGATGCCGCGTGCCCCTTCGCGCTGGGCCTTGGCCAAGTGATCGCGCACGCCGGGCACCTTGTCGCCCATGACCACGATCTCCATGCTGAGATGCCACACCGAACCGGGCCCCTGCATGGTCCCGATGACGTTCGACCACACCTCCTGGAACCGCTCCAGGGACCCCGGCTCCGTGCTCGCCGTGGCGCTCCCGCCCGCGTCGAAGTCGTCGGACAGCCCCTCGACGATGGAGACGTAGGCCTCCGCGAGCAGCGCGTCCTTCGACCCGTAGTGGTAGCCGATCGACGCCAGGTTCGTCCCCGACTCCTTGACGATGTCGCGGGCCGTCGTGCGCACGAAGCCCTTCTCCAGCAGGCAGCGCTTGGCGCCTTCGAGCAGATCCTCACGATGTCCCATGCGGCTCAGCGTACCTCCGCGACAGACAAGCGTCCCAGACCGGCGTGTAAGACGAACGTATTGGACAACAGTTTTATACGCACGTACTAGACAGATGTTTAAGACGCCCGTACATTCCTCGGCGTGACGAATCCCAGCGCGCCCAACCCGGTCCCTCCGCCTACTCCGTCCGGTTCGGGCACCTCCGGCACCCCGGGCGCTCCCACCCGTGCCGGACGCCGCGAATGGACCGCACTCGGCGTCCTGATGCTGCCGCTGCTCCTGGTTTCCATGGATGTCTCGGTCCTCTACTTCGCGATCCCGCAGATCAGCGCGGACCTGGAGCCGACCGGCACCCAGCAGCTGTGGATCTTCGACATGTACGCGTTCGTGCTCGCCGGGCTGCTGATGACGATGGGCTCGCTCGGCGACCGCATCGGCCGCCGCAGGCTGCTCCTGGTCGGCGCCGCAGCCTTCGGCGCGGCCTCGCTGGTCGCGGCGTACGCCGACAGCGCCGAGACGCTCATCGCGGCCCGCGCGGTGCTCGGCATCGGCGGCGCGACCCTGATGCCGTCCACACTGGCGATCATCCGCACGCTCTTCACGGACCAGGCCCAGCGCTCCAAGGCGATCGGCCTGTGGTCCGGCGTGATGACGGCCGGCGTCGCGCTCGGCTCGGTCATGAGCGGCGTCCTCGTGGAGCACTTCTGGTGGGGCTCGGTCTTCCTGGTGAACCTGCCCGCGATGGTGCTCCTGCTGGTCCTCGGCCCGATCCTGCTCCCCGAGTCGAAGAACCCGGCGCCGGGCCGCTTCGACCTGCTGAGCGTGCCGCTGTCCTTGGCCGCCGTCCTGCCGGTGATCTACGGCCTCAAGGAGATCCCCTCGGAGGGGCTGGAACGTCCGCTACGTCCTGTCGGTGACCATCGGTCTGCTCTTCGCCGCGCTCTTCGTCCACCGCCAGCGCACGATCGAGTCGCCGATGATCCCGCCCTCGCTGTTCCGCGGCCGCGGTTTCGCACCGGCCGTCTCGCTGAACCTGCTGTCCTCGTTCGGGATGATGGGTTCGGCGCTCTTCACCACGCAGTACCTGCAGTCGGTGCTCGGCAAGAGCTCCATGGAGGCCGCGCTGTGGGGCCTGCTGCCCACCGTGCTGGTCGGCGTGGCCGCACCGGTCGCCGCACAACTGGTCCAGCGGGGAGTCAACCGGGCGTACGTCGTCTCCGGCGGCTTCGTCCTGGCGGCCTGCGGCTACGGAATGCTGACGGCGGCCGGTACGGATTCTCTCTGGTTGGTCCTCGCCGGGGCCGGAGTCATCGCCGCCGGGATCGTCACCGTGATGTCCCAGATGATGGACCTGGCGCTGGGCACCGTACCGGTGGAGAAGGCGGGCACCGCGTCCTCGGTCCTGGAGACCGGCGCGGAGTTCGGCGGCGCGCTGGGCATGGCGCTCCTCGGTTCCATCGGCACCGCGGTGTACCGCCACGACATCCCGGACGCGGCTCCCGCCGCGGCCCACGAAACCCTCGGCGCGGCCCTCGCGGTCGCCCAGCAACTCCCGGGCCGCGCGGGCGAAGCCCTGGTGACCGCGGCCCGCGAGGCCTTCACCAGCGGGATGCAGGCCGCCGCGGTCGCGGGCGCGCTGCTTCTGCTGGGGGCGGCGGTACTGGCGGCGGTGACCCTGCGCCGGGTGCGCGTCCGAGAGACGGACCCCGCCGAGCCGGAAAAGGTCTGCGTCTGAACAACAGGGTCGCCCCCGCCGCCCCTACCCTCCCCCACTCTCGGCTTCGCTCGAGCGGGGGGACCCCCACCGTCCCTGCCTCAGGGGCTCCGCCCCCGAACCCCCGCAAAAAGATTGCGCAGTTCCCCGCGCCCCTTTTCAGGGGCGCGGGGAACTGCGCGACCAGCCACACACAACCCGCAGCCAAAAACCTCTCAGCCCGTCCGGCGTTTGAGGACGAGCGCGTCAGCGCGATGCGGGGGCCTGGGGGCGGCAGCCCCCAGTGGGCCGGGCAGCCTCAGACCAGGTTGACCGACCGAGCCTGAGTGGCTCCGATCTCCTCCGCCAGCTCAGTAAGCACAGTCTGCGGAACCGTGTCATCCACGGTCAGCACAGCAAGCGCCTCGCCACCCACGTCCGCACGGGCGACCTGCATACCCGCGATGTTGATGCCCGCCTCGCCCAGGATCCGGCCGAGGGTGCCGACGACACCGGGACGGTCGGTGTAGTTGAGGACGACCATGTGGTCGGCGAGCGCCAGATCCACGTCGTACTCGCCGACCGCGACGATCTTCTGGTGGTGCTTGGGCCCGGCGAGCGTGCCGGAGACCGACACCTCCTGGCCGTCACCGAGCGTGCCGCGCACGGTCACCACGTTCCGGTGGTCCGAGGACTCCGAGCTCGTGGTCAGCCGCACCTCGACGCCACGCTCCTGCGCGAACAGCGGAGCGTTCACGTACGACACGGTCTCGTCGACGACGTCCTCGAACACGCCCTTGAGCGCGGAGAGTTCGAGCACCTTGACGTCGTGCTGGGTGATCTCGCCGTACACCTCGACATCGAGGCGGACCGCGACCTCGCCCGCGAGGGCGGTGAAGATGCGGCCGAGCTTCTCGGCGAGCGGCAGACCCGGCTTGACGTCCTCGGCGATGACGCCGCCCTGGACGTTCACCGCGTCCGGGACCAGCTCACCGGCGAGCGCGAGGCGCACCGAGCGGGCGACGGAGATACCGGCCTTCTCCTGCGCCTCGTCCGTGGAGGCACCGAGGTGCGGGGTGCAGACGACCTCGTCGAGCTCGAAGAGCGGGGAGTCCGTGCAGGGCTCCTTCGCGTACACGTCGAGGCCGGCGCCGGCGACGCGGCCCTCCTTGAGCGCGGAGTACAGCGCGGCCTCGTCGACGATCCCGCCGCGCGCGGCGTTGACGATCCGCACCGACGGCTTGACCTTGTGCAGCGCCTCGTCGCCGATGAGACCGACGGTCTCGGGCGTCTTGGGCAGGTGCACGGTGATGAAGTCGGAGACCTCGAGCAGCTCGTCCAGCGACAGGACCTTGACGCCCATCTGCGCGGCCCGGGCGGGCTGTACGTACGGGTCGTAGGCGACGACCTTCATGCCGAAGGCCGACATGCGCTGGGCGACCAGCGCGCCGATGCGGCCCAGACCCACGACACCGAGGGTCTTCTCCGCGAGCTCGACACCGGTGTACTTGGAGCGCTTCCACTCACCGTTCTTGAGGGCGGTGTTGGCCTGCGGGATGTGACGCGCGGAGGCCAGGAGCAGACCACAGGCCAGCTCGGCGGCGGTCACGATGTTCGAGGTGGGGGCGTTGACGACCATCACGCCGGCCTTGGTGGCGGCGGACACATCGACGTTGTCCAGGCCGACGCCGGCTCGTGCGACGACCTTCAGCTTGCTCGCGGCGGCGATGGCCTCGGCATCGACCTTCGTCGCGGAACGGATCAGGATCGCGTCGACGTCGGCGATGGCGGGCAGCAGTTCGGCGCGGTCCGCGCCGTTCGCATGCCGGATCTCGAAGTCCGGGCCCAGGGCGTCGACGGTCGCGGGCGACAGCTCTTCAGCGATGAGTACGACAGGTTTCGAGCTCACGTGAGTCCTCACAGGTCCAATGCGGACGGCCGTCCCGACGGCCGCATGCGGTGGAGGGAGCGGCGCCGGGGAGTTCCGGGTGCGTTCCCGCGTCGTTCGGTGCGTGCTCTCGGTGTGCCGGGCGAAGGTCCTCGTAGCGGAGCTACTTGGGCCTTTGGCCGGTGCAGCGAGAGTGCGTGCCGGGCGGCGCGGGGACGTGGCTGAAACTCCTCGGTGTCGCGATTGCCGCGTGGAAGACGCACGACGCTGTGGGCCCGACGCGTATTTAGTGGAGCAGTCTAGTGGCGGCGCGGTGCTGTTCTTACGCCTCCGCAGAAGGATCACCCGCACGTGGATAATCCAGCCCCTGGGGGTCCCCCCACACCCTTGAGGCAGTGGGGGAGTTTGAGGAGCGGGGTCCGGGGCGGAGCCCCGAGGCGTTGCCCGAGGCAGACGGTCGGGCCGTGGTACCGGGCAACCCCGGCCCACGGCCCGACCGACGGAGTCACTCGTCGTCGTTGACCCACGACATGAGCTTGCGCAGCTCCTTGCCGGTCGTCTCCAGGAGAGACTCGGCGTCCTGCTGCTTGTACTCGTTGTACTTCTTCAGACCGCCGTGGTACTCGTCCATCCACTGCTGGGCGAACGTACCGTCCTGGATCTCGCCCAGGACCTTCTTCATCTCGGCCTTGGTGGCGTCCGTGATGATGCGGGGACCGGTGATGTAGTCGCCCCACTCGGCGGTCTCGGAGACCGACCAGCGCATCTTCTCCAGGCCGCCCTCGTACATGAGGTCCACGATCAGCTTCAGCTCGTGGAGGCACTCGAAGTACGCGATCTCCGGCTGGTAGCCGGCCTCGGTCAGCGTCTCGAAACCGGCCTTGACCAGCGCGGCCGTACCACCGCAGAGAACGGCCTGCTCACCGAACAGGTCGGTCTCGGTCTCCTCGGTGAAGGTCGTCTTGATGACGCCCGCACGCGTGCCACCGATGCCCTTGGCGTACGAGAGCGCCAGTGGGAAGCCGTTGCCGGTCGCGTCCTGCTCGACGGCCGCGATACACGGAACGCCGCGGCCCTCCTCGTACTGGCGGCGGACCAGGTGGCCCGGGCCCTTCGGGGCGACCATGCAGACGTCGATGCCGGCCGGGGGCTTGATGAAGCCGAAGCGGATGTTCAGGCCGTGGCCGAAGAACAGCGCGTCGCCGTCGTTGAGATTGTCCTTGATGGACTCCTCGTACACCTGGGCCTGGATCGGGTCCGGGACGAGGATCATGATGACGTCGGCCTCGGCGGCGGCCTCCGACGGGGTCACCACGCGCAGGCCCTGCTCCTCGGCCTTCGCCTTGGACTTGGAGCCCTCGTGCAGACCGACCCGGACGTCGACACCCGAGTCACGGAGCGACAGCGCGTGGGCGTGGCCCTGGCTGCCGTAGCCGATGACCGCGACCTTGCGGCCCTGGATGATGGACAGGTCGGCGTCGTCGTCGTAGAACAGCTCGGCCACTGGGTTCTCTCCTATGTGTGCTGGGTGTTGCGTCCCACCGTACGGCGGGAGGGGAAAGGGAGGTTTCGGGGTCTCGGAATACGGGCGCGTACGACTTCGCGTATGCGACGTCGTGTAGGAGTCCTACGCGGATCGGTCGAGGGCGCGCAGCGAACGGTCGGTGATCGACCGGGCGCCGCGGCCGATGGCGATCGTGCCGGACTGGACGAGCTCCTTGATGCCGAACGGCTCCAGCATCTTGAGCATGGCCTCCAGCTTCTCGCTGCCGCCGGTGGCCTCGATGGTGACGGCCTCCGGGGAGACGTCCACGGTCTTGGCGCGGAACAGCTGGACGATCTCGACGATCTGGGAGCGCGTCTCGTTGTCGGCGCGCACCTTCACCAGAACGAGTTCGCGCTGAACGGCCGCCGACGGCTCCAGCTCGACGATCTTCAGGACGTTGACGAGCTTGTTGAGCTGCTTGGTGACCTGTTCGAGCGGCAGTTCCTCGATCACGTTCACCACGATCGTGATGCGCGAGATGTCGGGGTGCTCGGTGACGCCGACGGCGAGCGAGTCGATGTTGAAGCCGCGCCGGGAGAACAGGGCCGTGATCCGGGCGAGGACACCGGGCTTGTTCTCCACCAGGACGGAGAGCGTGTGCTTGGACATGGGTCTGCTTCCTTTACCTACGGCTCTCAGTCGTCTTCGTTGTCGCCGAAGTCGGGGCGGACGTCCCGGGCGGCCAGGATCTCGTCGTTCGAGGTGCCGGCGGCGACCATCGGCCACACCATGGCGTCCTCGTGGACGATGAAGTCGATCACGACGGGCCGGTCGTTGATCGAGTTCGCCTCTTCGATGACCTTGTCCAGGTCGTCCGCGGACTCGCAGCGGATCGCGTAGCAGCCCATGGCCTCCGACAGCTTGACGAAGTCGGGGACGCGGGTGCCGGCGCTCGGCTGCTTGCCGTCGGCGTCGGGGCCGGAGTGCAGCACGGTGTTGGAGTACCGCTGGTTGTAGAAGAGGGTCTGCCACTGGCGGACCATCCCGAGAGCGCCGTTGTTGATGATGGCGACCTTGATCGGGATGTTGTTCAGGGCGCAGGTGGTGAGCTCCTGATTGGTCATCTGGAAGCAGCCGTCGCCGTCGATCGCCCAGACCGTACGGTCCGGGGCGCCGGCCTTGGCACCCATCGCGGCCGGGACCGCGTAGCCCATCGTCCCGGCGCCGCCCGAGTTCAGCCAGGTCGCGGGCTTCTCGTACTGGATGTAGTGCGCGGCCCACATCTGGTGCTGGCCGACGCCCGCCGCGAAGATCGTGCCCTCGGGGGCGAGCTGTCCGACACGCTCGATGACCTGCTGGGGCGAGAGCGAGCCGTTGTCCGGCTGGTCGTAGCCCAGGGGGTACGTCTCGCGCCAGCGGTTGAGGTCCTTCCACCAGGCGGTGTAGTCGCCCCGGTGTCCCTCGCTGTGCTCCTTCTGCACCGCCTGCACCAGGTCGGCGAGGACCTCGCGGGCGTCACCGACGATCGGCACGTCGGCGGCACGGTTCTTGCCGATCTCGGCCGGGTCGATGTCGGCGTGGACGATCTTCGCGTACGGGGCGAAGCTGTCCAGCTTGCCGGTGACGCGGTCGTCGAAGCGGGCTCCGAGGGCGACGATCAGGTCGGCCTTCTGCAGCGCGGTGACGGCGGTGACCGCACCGTGCATGCCCGGCATTCCCACGTGCAGCTCGTGACTGTCGGGGAATGCGCCGAGCGCCATCAGGGTGGTGGTGACGGGCGCTCCGGTGAGTTCTGCGAGGACCTTCAGCTCGGCGGTGGCACCGGCCTTGAGGACGCCGCCGCCGACGTACAGGACGGGTCGCTTGGCCTGGGTGATCAGCCGGGCGGCCTCGCGGATCTGCTTGGCGTGCGGCTTGGTCACCGGGCGGTAGCCGGGCAGGTCCTGGGCGGGCGGCCACTGGAAGGTGGTGCGCGCCTGAAGGGCGTCCTTGGCGATGTCGACGAGGACGGGGCCCGGGCGGCCGGTGGAGGCGATGTGGAAGGCCTCCGCGATCGTCCGCGGGATGTCCTCGGCCTTGGTGACGAGGAAGTTGTGCTTGGTGATGGGCATCGTGATGCCCACGATGTCCGCCTCCTGGAAGGCGTCCGTACCGATCGCCTTGGACGCGACCTGGCCGGTGATCGCCACGAGCGGCACCGAGTCCATGTGCGCGTCGGCGATCGGCGTCACCAGGTTGGTGGCGCCGGGGCCGCTGGTCGCCATGCAGACGCCGACCTTGCCGGTGGCCTGCGCATAGCCGGTGGCCGCGTGGCCCGCGCCCTGCTCGTGGCGGACGAGCACGTGGCGCACCCGCCGGGAGTCCATCAGCGGGTCGTAGGCCGGAAGGATCGCACCGCCGGGAATGCCGAATACCGTCTCGGCCCCGACCTCCTCGAGAGAACGGATGAGGGACTGCGCTCCCGTCACCTGCTCGGGGGCGGACTGCTGTCCTCCGGAACGGGGCCGCGGCTGCGGGTGGTGGGCCCCGGTGGCCTGCTCGGTCATCGGCATTCTCTTCTCGATGCTGAGGGTTTTTGCGAGGTTTGTGCGGTGTTCAGTTGCTGCTCGACAGGCGCCCGTGCAACAAAAAACCCCTCGTGCCGTGAGGCAAGCGAGGGGAGCGCGCCGGGTGCGGTCGCTGGGAGTTCCGGATCATCGATCCGGTGCTTCCCAGCTCAGCCGACGCGCTTTCCAAGTACGAGAATTCGGGTGCGCATGGCACAGACCCTCCCCCCGGCACGCAGTGCGTGTCAAGTGGGTGGGACGGGAGTCTCATCATGTGAGCGGAGGGCCGTACCGGTTCCGTACGCGGCCGAGGACACTCCGGCCACGTACGCACTCGTACTCCCACCTGCGTAGACACCGCTGCTGCCACCTCCCACGAAGATCGGTTCGACGGGGCCGTGGGGCACGGGGTAGGCGCCGGCCGCGAGGGCGCGGCGCAGTCGGTACTCGTCCAGCGGTCCGGAGAACGCGTTGCCCTGTCCGTGGGTGCAGCCCATCGAGCGCAGGGCGATGACCTGCTCGGGCAGGTCCACTCCGGCGGCCACGGTCTGCAGGCCCAGGTCGTTCGCGATACGCAGCAGCCCGCTGGTGATCTTGTGGAGCCGGGCGGACTCGACGACACCTTCCACCAGACCGCGGTCCAGTTTCAGTACGTCGACGGGGAGGCGGCGCAGTGCGGTGATCGTGGCGTAGCCGTTGCCGAAGCCGTCCAGGGCGATCCGGACGCCCAGCCGCCTGAGTGCGTTGAGGCGGCGCTCCAGCTCGTCGAGGGAGATCTTGGGATCGGTTTCGGCCAGTTCGACGATGAGGGCACCGGACGGCAGGCCGTGCCGGGTCAACAGGGCCTCGACGGAACCCAGGGGCATGGACCGGTCGAGAAGCCGACGGGCGGTCATCCGGACGGCGACGGGCACGGCGAGCCCCGTGGCGGCACGCTCGGCGGCCTGCTCGACGGCCTCCTCCAGCATCCAGCGGCCCAGCTCGGCGGTGCGGTCGCTGTCCTCGGCGACGCGCAGGAACTCGGCGGGGGTGAACAGCACGCCCTGGGCCGAGCGCCAGCGCGCCTGGGCCGCGACCGCCGTGATCCGTCCGGTGTCGAGGGACACCACGGGCTGGTGCAGCAGCGCGAACTCGCCGTCGTGCAGGGCGGCCCGCAGCCGGGTGGCGAGCTGGGCCTTCCGTACGACGTCCTGCTGCATCTGTGGCGCGTACAGCTCGACGCGGCCCTTGCCCGCGGCCTTCGCGCGGTACATCGCGAGGTCGGCGTTGCGCAGCAGCTCGCCCGCGCCGAGGCCGGGCTCGGAGAAGGCGACACCGATGGAGGCGGCGACCCGGACATCGTTGCCGTCGATGGTGTACGGCTGCGAGAGGGTCACGCGCAGCCGGTCGGCGAGTTCGAAGATCTGGTGCTCGCGCGCGGTGCGGTCGCGGCCGCCGTCACCGACGATCAGGGCCGCGAACTCGTCGCCGCCGAGGCGGGAGGCGGTGTCGCTCTGCCGGACGGCGTCCTGGAGTCTGCGGGCGGCCTGGACGAGCAGTTCGTCGCCGGCCTGGTGTCCGATGGTGTCGTTGACGGCCTTGAAGCCGTCGAGGTCGATGAAGAGGACGGCGGTGCCGCGGTCGGAGGAACGGCGGCCGGAAAGCGCCTGTCCGACGCGCTTGGTGAACAGGGCGCGGTTGGGCAGGTCGGTGAGCGGGTCGTGCTCGGCGTTGTGCTGCAGCTGTGCCTGGAGGCGGACCCGTTCGGTCACGTCCCGGCTGTTGAAGATGAGGCCGCCGTGGTGACGGTTGACGGTCGACTCGACGTTGAGCCAGCCGTCGTCGCCGAACTTGAAGCGGCACTCGATGCGCGTGGTGGGTTCCTCGCCGGGGCTGGCCGCGAGGAAGCGGCGCACCTCGTGCACCACGCAGCCCAGGTCCTCCGGGTGGATCAGCGAGGCGAGCTCGGAACCGACGAGTTCCTCGGCGGGCCGTCCGTAGACCCCGGCCGCGGCCGGGCTGACGTACCGGAGGATGCCGTTCGGAGCGGCGATCATGATGACGTCGCTGGAACCCTGCACCAGGGAGCGGAAGTGGTTCTCCTTCTGGGCCAGTTCCTGGGTGAGGGTGATGTTGTCGAGGAGCATGATGCCCTGGCGCACGACGAGGGCGAGCACGACCGTGCCGCCGGTGACGAGCACCACGCGGTCGACGCTGCGGCCGTTGAGCACGTTGTAGAGGATGCCCAGTGTGCAGACGGCGGCGGCCAGGTAGGGAGTGAGTGCCGCCAGTGAACTGCTGATGGGCCGGCTGGCCGGATACCGACTGTGACCTCCTTCCTGGAGGGGCACGTGTGCCGCTTGTCCCTGTTGGGGCCCGGGCACGTAGCCGTACACCACGCGCGTGTGCCCCTCTTCTTCCGTGTGTCCGCGTCGTTGCCCCACCCAGGGGGCGTACGCGAGCAGTAGTGATCCGGCGAACCAGCCCGCGTCGAGCAGTTGCCCGGAGCGGTAGTCGTTGTGCATCAGGGGTGAGGTGAACAGGGCGTCGCACATGACCGTCAGGGCCAGGGCGCCGATCGCGGTGTTCACCGCGGAGCGGTTCACGGCCGAGCGCCTGAAGTGCAGTGCGAGCACCATGCTCACCAGAGCGATGTCCAGCAGCGGATACGCGAGCGACAGCGCGGTGTGCGGGACGCTCGGACCCTCCGCCTTCGCCGCCTGGGCGAGCGCGAGGCTCCAGGAGAGCGTGAGCAGCGAGCCGCCGATCAGCCAGGCGTCCAGGCCCAGACAGACCCAGCCGGCCGTGCTCACCGGCCGTTTGGCGAGCACGAGCAGTCCCACGATGGCCGGTGGCGCGAAGCACAGGAAGAACAGGTCGGCGTAGCTCGGGCTGGGCACCGGGGCTTCCAGTACGACCTCGTACCAGCCCCAGACGAGGTTGCCCGCCGCCGCCATGGCGGAGGAGAGCGCGAAGAGCAGCCATGCCGGTCGAAAGCGACTGCGACGGGTACGGGCGCAGAGGAAGCAGGAGACGGCCGCGGTGGCGGCCGCCGCACTCAGCCCGAAGTCGCCCATGATCAGGGCGAGTCGTGGTGATCCCCAGCCGAACGCGGAACCGACGGCGTATCCCGCGCACACCAGGGCCAGCACGAGTTGCGGTACGACACCCACTCCGCCCCCGGGGACCGGACGACGGGCGAGCAGCGCCGGCGGGGAGCTCACTGTGTCTCTCCGGACCGTGCCGCCCCCGAGTCCCTCTGGTCCCGGCGTGCCGGATGTGCGTGCCTCCTGCGACCGCCGGGCCTTCGGTGGTGATGGCCGCTGTGACCGCGTCTGTGCGTCGGTACGCGCCAGGGTCGTCGTCGGCGGCCCCGCCGCGTCGGATCGTTGGCCCATAGACCGTGCATCGCCCGTCGCCCCCCTCGCTCTTGCTGTCTCTCGCTCCCCGGCGCCGAACGGTGCACGGCGCAGCCCCTGTCGGGACGATACACCAGTCTCGTCACTCAGGGACATAGTCTCTCTACGCTCCGTGACGACCAGCGGGAATGCGGGCACGGCCCGCATTCGGAAGACTGCGGAGGGTGCCCGGCGGAGTCCCCGCCCGGGTGCGGCCGAGGGTGGAGGAGGACTAGGAGCCCGTCGTAAGGACCACGTTCCGCAGCGGCTCCCGGTTCACAAAACGGTTCAACTGGTCGCCCAGGAGCCGCTTGGCGCGCGGGAAGAACGCGGAGGTCGGGCCGCCCACGTGGGGGCTGATGAGGACGCCCGGCGCATGCCACAAGGGGTGCCCCGGGGGCAGCGGCTCGGGATCGGTGACATCCAGGGCGGCTGTGATCCGGCCGCTCTCCAGCTCGGCGAGGAGCGCCTTGGTGTCGACGACTCCGCCGCGGGAGACGTTCACGAGCAGGGCGCCGTCCTTCATCCGGGCCAGGAACTCGGCCCCTGCCAGGCCTTTCGTCTGCTCGGTGAGGGGCGTGATGAGCACCACCACATCGGCCTCCGGGAGTAGTTCGGGCAGGGCGGTGATCGGATGCACGGGACCGCGCGCCGTCTCGCGTGCGGAGCGCGCGACGCGCGCCACCCGCGCGAGCTCGAAGGGAACGAGCCGGTCCTCGATGGCCGAACCGACCGCTCCGTAGCCGACGATCAGTACGGACTTGTCCGCGAGCGCGGGACGGAATCCGGACCGCCACTCCTCGCTGTCCTGCCCCCGCACGAAGTCGGGGATGCCTCGCAGCGAGGAGAGGATCAGGGTGAGGGTGAGTTCGGCGGTGCTCGCGTCGTGCACCCCGCGCGCGTTGCACAACTTCACGCCCTCGGGGAGCAGTTGCAGGCCCGGCTCTACGTGGTCGATGCCGGCGGACAGGGTCTGCACGACCTGGACGGACGTCATTTCGGCCAGGGGGCGCACCGAGATGTCGCTGCCCTTCATGTAGGGCACGACATAGAAAGAGCAGTCGGCGGGATCGGCGGGAAAGTCCTGCTCACCGTTCCAGAAGCGGTAGTTGGGGCCTTCGGGGAGACCGTCGAGGTCGTCTGCGTGAAACGGAAGCCACACTTCGTACGTCATGGTCAGGAGGCTATGCGAAGCACCTGGGGACGCAGAGGTTAGTTTGGGGTGCCAGGAAAGGGAGGGCACGGCCAGGTGGAGCGCAGGACGATCGGGGCGGCGGCGCTCGAGGTGGGGGCTGTCGGCCTCGGGTGCATGCCCATGAGCTGGGCGTACTCGGGTTCGCGGCAGCGGGGCGACGAGTCGCTGCGGACCGTGCACGCGGCCCTCGACCGGGGCGCGACGCTCCTGGACACCGCCGACATGTACGGGCCGTTCACCAACGAGCTGTTGGTGGGGCGTGCACTGAAGGAGCGGCGTTCCGAGGCCTTCGTGTCGACCAAGGTCGGCCTCCTGGTGGGCGAACAGCACATCGTGGCCAACGGCCGCCCCGGCTATGTGAAGCGGGCGTGCGACGCCTCTTTGCGCCGCCTCCAGACGGACGTCATCGACCTGTACCAGTTGCACCGCGCGGACCCGGAGATACCGGTCGAGGAGACATGGGGCGCGATGGCCGAGCTCGTCTCGGCAGGCAAGGTGCGGGCGCTCGGGCTGTGCGCGGTGGGTGCGCGTTCCCATCGCCGTTCGGGAGCCCGGCTGCACGACGGAACGATCCGCCAGTTGGAGCGGGTGCAGCAGGTCTTCCCGGTGAGCACGGTGGAGGCCGAGCTGTCGGTGTGGTCGCCGGAGGCTCTGGAGGGTCTGCTGCCGTGGTGCGAGGCCCGCGGCGTCGGCTTCCTGGCGGCGATGCCGCTCGGCAACGGCTTCCTGACCGGGACGCTCACCCCCGGCGAGGGCTTCGAACCCGACGACGTACGGGCCCGGCACCCCCGCTTCACCGCCGAGATGATGGCCGCGAACCAGCCGATAGTCGCCGGGCTGCGGCGCATAGCCGCCCGGCACACTGCGCAGGGAGCGGAGGTCACTCCCGCGCAGGTGGCGCTCGCGTGGGTGCTCGGGCGGGGGCGGCACGTGGTGCCGGTGCCGGGGACCAAGCGGGAGCGCTGGGCCGCGGAGAACGCGGGGGCGGCCGGACTCCGTCTGACGACGGAGGATCTCGCGGAGGTGGCGGGACTGCCTTCGGCACGGGGATCCTGGGACTGAGAGGGTCCCGCCCGGCACCGATCGGGCCCTTGGGACCCAATGGCACGGTTCGCGCGAGCCCTGCGTTTCGGAGTTCGTCGCTTCGGGGTTCGGTGATCGGAACCCATGAGGCGCGAGCGGCGACTGCGTTTCCCGGGGAACGGCCCCCGGACCCCCAGCCGGGAAGACACCGTGATCCGTCCAAGTGGGAACCTGCGGAGCACTCGCGGTGTATGAAAAGTAGAACCTGCCGCGTCGAAGGGATCCAGATCGTGCAACGTCGAGCTGTGACGGCCATGTTGGCCGCGGCCACGCTCCTGGTGACGGCCGGGTGCTCCTCGGGGGACGGGGAGGAGTCGGGCGGCGGCGGGAGCACGTCTCCGGGCAGCTCTCAGCCCGGCGCCTCGGCCCCGGCCTCCGGGCGGACGGCCGAGGAGACCCCGCCCGCCAAGGGTTCCGTGAAGGTCGTGCGGACCGTCACCGAGGGTCTGAAGAGCCCCTGGGGCCTGGCGCCACTGCCCGAAGGCGGCCTCCTGGTGTCCTCGCGGGACGAGGGGACGATCACCCGGGTCGACGAGAAGACCGGCAAGAAGACCGAGCTGGGCTCCGTGCCCGGAGTCGCCCCCGCCGGCGAGGGCGGCCTGATGGGCCTGGCCCTCTCTCCTTCGTACGCGTCGGACCACATGGTCTACGCGTACTTCACCTCGGACTCGGACAACCGCATCGTGCGCATGCTGTACGACGCGAAGAAGCCGGCCGGTCAGCAACTGGGCGCGCCCGACACGGTGTTCAGGGGCATCCCCAAGGGCACCAACCACAACGGCGGCCGGATCGCCTTCGGCCCGGACAAGATGCTGTACGTGGGCACGGGCGAGACCTACGTCACCGAGCTCGCCCAGGACAAGAAGTCCACCGGCGGCAAGATCCTCCGGCTGACCCCGGAGGGCGAGCCGGCCCCGGGCAACCCGTTCAACTCACCGGTCTACTCGTACGGCCACCGCAATGTGCAGGGTCTCGCCTGGGACTCCAAGCAGCGGCTGTTCGCCTCCGAGTTCGGCCAGGACACCTGGGACGAGCTGAACCACATCAAGCCGGGCGACAACTACGGCTGGCCGGAGGCGGAGGGCCAGTCCGACGACTCCAAGTACCACAACCCGATCGACCAGTGGAGCACCGACGAGGCCTCCCCCAGCGGTATCGCCTACGCGGAGGGCTCGATCTGGATGGCGGGGCTGCGCGGCAAGCGGCTGTGGCGCATCCCGCTCAACGGCACGGAGGAGTCGGCAGACCCCCAGGCCTTCCTGGAGGGCGACTACGGCCGCCTGCGCACGGTGGTCTCGGCGGGCGGCAACAAGCTGTGGCTGATGACGAGCGAGACGGACGGCCGGGGAACCCCGGAGTCGGGCGACGACAAGATTCTGGAACTGGAGGTCACGTAGGACGCCCGCAGCGGGGGCAGCTATTCGGGAGCTTCCTCGGGGGCGGGGGCTGGGTCCGGGACTGGGGCGGGGGCCTGGTTCGGAGCTGGAGCCTGGGCCTGGGCCGGGGCCTGCTCTGGAGCTGAGGCCTGCCCTCCAGGTGAAGAGTGGTCCGGAGCCGGGGCCTGGTCCCGAGTCGGGGGCTGAGCCTGGTCCGGAGTGGCAGCCGGGTCCGACTCGGGCTCGGTCTCGTCCCCGGGCTGCGTCGGCAGGCGGACGACCACCTTGCCGGAGGCGAGGTCTATCGGGCCTCGTCCGGGGTCCCCGTCGTTCAGGTCGACGCGGGTCAGCTCCAGCCGCTTGCGTTCCTCGTCGGTGTGCTTGCGGCCTGGTGCGAAGAGCTCCTCGATCATGTTGAACACGGTGCCTCCCTCGACCCGGGGTCTCTTACAGCGTAGACCTCACGGCGTGGGTCCCACTGGGTGGATCTGTCCACGTCGATCTGTCCGCGTGGATCTCACCCGGCCGTCCGGGCGCCGGCCTGGTGTGGCGGGAACAGCCGCATCCGGTGCGCGAGCGCGGCCGCCTCGCCGCGGCCGGAGACGTTGAGCTTGCCGAGGATGTTGGAGACGTGGACGCTGGCCGTCTTGGGGGAGATGAAGAGCTCCTCGGCGATCTGGCGGTTGCTGCGCCCGGCGGCGACCAGTCGGAGGACGTCGCGCTCGCGGCTGGTCAGACCGAGTGCCTCGACCGGGTCGGCGGGAGCGGGGGCGGACCGCTCGGAGGCGCGGGCGAGGGTGAGGCGGGCGCGCTGGGCGAGCAGGGCGACGGCATCGGCGAGCGGACGTGCGCCGAGGTGGTCGGCTACGGCACGGGCCAGCCGCAGCAGTTCCGTGGCGCGGCCCCGTTCCTCCTCACCGCCTCCGGAGGCCAGCAGGGACTCCGCGAGCCGGTGCCGCACCCGGGCGAGTTCGTACGGGCGCTCGAGGGGCTCGAAGGCGGTGACCGCCTCGGACCACTCGTCCGGAGTGTCCCGGCCCTCGGCGCGCAGCAGTTCGGCTCGCACCCAGTGCTCGTGGGCCTGCCAGACGGGCACGTTCGTGGCGAGGGACTTGGCGGCCTTGCGCAGGCTTTCCAGGACGTCGGCGCGGCCCTGTTCGGCGACGGGCAGTCCGCGGGCGTCGGCCTCCGCGGTCGCGGCGGCGAGCAGTAGGGGCCAGGCGTAGCGCTGGGTGCCCGGCGGGAAGCCGGTGCTCAGGGCCTCGTCCAGTTCGGCACGGGCATCGAGGAGGCGGCCCTCGGCGGCGGCTATGCCGATCGCGAGGGTGGTCAGCGGCAGCGCGTGCTGGGGCACGGTGTCGTGGGTGCCGAAGTGCTCCCGCGCGGCGGCCAGTTGGCGGCCGGCCTCGGGCAGGTCGCCCCGGGCGCGCGCGAGATGGGCGTGGAGGGTGGTGCGGAAGCCACGGGGCTTGGCGCTCTGGCCGACGCGGTCCGAGTTGAACCCGGCCGCACCGGCCTCGTCCCAGCGGCCCAGGGAGAAGAGGGACTCGGCGAGATTGCCCCACACCCAGGCCTCGGTGTCCAACAGACCGAGTCTGCGGGCGAGTTCGACCCCTTCCTCAAGGATCCGGACAGCGTCCTGGGAGCGGCCGATGCCCTCCAGATGGGAGGGCAGGTTCACATGGGCGCGGCCCACCACATAGGCGGCACCTACCTTCCCCGCCCGCTCCTTGACCTCGTGCACCTCGGCGAGCCCCGCCTCGATGTCGCCCGACTCGACGAGGAGGCCGCCCAGGGTGAGCCGCGCGTTCAGCTCGATGTCGCGGGCGCCCACCATCCGGGCGTACTCCACGGCGCGCTCGGCGGCCTGGAGGGCTTCCGGTCCCGGCCTGTGCATCATCGACCAGTTGGCGACATGGGCGAGGACGTCGGCGTGCACCTCGGACGGCGGCAGCCCGCGCACCAGCTCCTGGGCGGTGGCGAGTTCCTTCCACCCGTCGCCGCGGGCCACCGCCTCGATGAGACGGGAGCGCTGGATCCAGAACCAGGCCGCGCGCAGCGGATCGTCCTCCTCCTCCAGGAGGTGCAGGGCCCGCTTGGTGATCTTCAGGGCACGCTCGCGCTCCCCGCAGAACCGGCCCGCGACGGCGGCCTCGGCCATCAGGTCGAGGTAGCGCAGCGGCGTGGTGGCCGGGTCGCAGCCGCAGGGAGGATAGACCTCGGTGTAGTCGACGGGCCGCAGTTCGGCGCGTACGGAGTCGGGGGCCGTGTCCCAGAGCTCCATCGCGCGCTCCAGGAGCCGCAGTTGTTCCGAGTAGGCGTGCCGGCGGCGGGCCGCGACGGAGGCGTCGAGGACGGCGGGCAGGGCCTTGGCCGCGTCGTGCGCGTGGTACCAGTGGCTGGCCAGGCGGGCGGCGCGCTCGTCGGCCGGGACGAGCGTGGGGTCGGCCTCCAGCGCTTCCGCGTACCGGCGGTTGAGGCGGGAGCGCTCGCCGGGCAGCAGGTCGTCGCCGACGGCCTCGCGCACCAGGGAGTGGCGGAAGCGGTAGCCGTCCCCGTCGGGAGTCGCGAGCAGGATGTTGGCGCCGACAGCGGCCCGCAGTGCCTCGATGAGGTCGTCCTCGGAGAGCCGGGCGACGGCGGCGAGCAGCCGGTACTCCACGGTGGAGCCGCCCTCGGCGACGATCCGGGCGACCCGCTGGGACCCCTCGGGCAGGCTCTCGACGCGGACGAGGAGCAGATCGCGCAGGGAGTCGGTCAGGCCGGTGCGGCAGCCGTCGTTGGCGGCCACGGCCAGTTCCTCGACGAAGAACGCGTTGCCGTCGGAGCGCGTGAAGATCTCGTCAACCCTGGTCGGGTCGGGTTCGGTGGCGATGATTCCGGCGATCTGGCGGCCGACCTCGGCACGGCTGAAACGGCCGAGTTCGATACGGCGGACGGTGCGCAGCCGGTCGAGTTCGGCGAGCAGTGGGCGCAGCGGGTGGCGGCGGTGGATGTCGTCGGCGCGGTAGGTGGCGACGACGAGGAGGCGGCCGCTGCGGAGCGTACGGAAGAGGTAGGCGAGGAGGTGGCGGGTCGAGGCGTCGGCCCAGTGCAGGTCCTCCAGGAGGACGACGGCCGGGCGGTCGGCGGCGACGCGCTCCAGCAGCCGGACGGTGAGTTCGAAGAGGCGGGCCATGCCGTCCTCGTCGTGCCGCCCGCGTGAGGTGTCGCCCAGCTCGGGCAACAGCCGGGCCAGCTCCTCCTCCTGCCCCGCGGCCGCGGCGGCCAGCTCGTCGGGCAGGTGGCGGCGCAGGGCGCGCAGTGCGGTGGAGAAGGGTGCGAAGGGCAGGCCGTCGGCCCCGATCTCGACACAGCCGCCGAGCGCCACGACGGCCCCCTCGCGACAGGCCGCGGTGGCGAACTCCTCGATGAGCCGGGTCTTTCCGACGCCCGCCTCACCGCCGAGGAGCAACGCCTGCGGCTCGCCCGTGGCGGCACGGGCGAGTGCGTCGTTCAGCACGCCCAGTTCGTCGGCCCTGCCGACGAAGACCGGACTGACGGATCTGGTCTCCACAACGCCGAGCATCGCACAGGGCTCTGACACAACGGCACTGGTTATCGCGGGCCGACCCACGCCTTCGGACCGGTCCGGAACCTCGGACCTGCGCCCGCCCGCGAGCCCACCGAGGACCTGGGACCTGCCCCCGGCTGCCGTCCCACCCACAGCCTCGGACCTGCCCACGGCCACGAGCCTGCCCGCGACCTCGGGCTCACCCGCCGCTTCGAGCCTGCCCATGACCGCGGGCCCGCCCACAACCTCGGACGTGCCCGCGGCTTCGGCGCGCACGGCTGCGTTCCCGCCTACAGCCTCGGACCTGCCCACGGCCACGAGCCTGCCCGCGACCTCGGGCTCCCCCACCACTCCGAACCTGCCCGCGCCCTCAAGCCTGCCCACAACCTCACGCTCGTCCACGGCTTCGGACCTCCCCACGGCTGCGGACCTCCCCACGGCCTCGGGCTTGCCCACGGCCTCAGGCGCACTCACCACCGCGGGCCCACGCACCGCATCAGCCCCGCTCAAGACCGCGGGCCCGCCCGCGGCGGCGGACGGGCCCGTGGTCCCGGAGGTGGTGTTGATGGCCGGGAGGGCGGTCACGGTGGTGCCGTCCCGGTGAGGGCGGCCGACCCCCGTGCGGCCACCCTCACCCGCTCCGGCGCTCACGCGACGCGTGCGGACCGGGACCTGCGGTGGTGCCGGCTATGCACCCGCCCCTCGGTGTCGTCGCGGCCGGATCGCGCGGCCTCGCGCCGGGCGGCGCGGCGGCTGCGGACGGCCTCGCGGACCAGTCGGTAGTTGTCGGCCTCGCGGATCATCTCCGCGGTGCGGATCTGCTGGAGCTCGTACTCGAACATCTCGTACCCCTCGTGAAGTGTTGTTTCCGGCTTCGCTCTGTTGCGATGCCTCAACCTTCGTCTCCAAGGGGGGTGCGCCACATCGGGAGAGTTCCGCATCTTGAGCGCAGGAAGGGCCTTAGTTCCGCCGTGGATGGCCTACGGCGGGCCTAAGGCCCCTCAGACGTGCGGTTTTCAGCTCGGGGACGGCATGTCGAGCAGGATGTTTGAGTACTTGAGCGCGGCCAGCAGGAGGCCGATGACACCGAGCGAGACACCCGCCCAGGCGACCGACTTGACCCACGGGGCCTGCGCCGGAATCCGGTCGGGGTTGCCGAACGCGGGCCGGGCCAGCACCACGACGCCGACGATCAGCGCGGTCAGCGCGAAGAACCCGGCGACCAGCGCGTTGGCGTTCCAGGAGTCGGAGTAGACCTGCTTGATCTGCTCGGCCACACCGGCGCTCTGCGCGGTCTCCAGCTGGCCGAACAGCCCATCGCGCGCCTGCGCGATGGTGCCGACCCAGCTGCCGGTCAGCGAGACGACGCCGAGTCCGGCGGATACGACGGCGGCGGCACCCAGGCCCACGCCGGAACCGCGCTCGGCCGCGACCAGGGCCTCGTCGTCCTCGTCCTCGTCCTCGCCGAGGACCTCGGAGTCGGCCTGGTCGTCAGCCGCCTCGGCGGCCTCGGCCTCCTCGACCTCCCCGATCGCGGCCGTCTCGTCGCCCTTGCTGAGCTTCACGGCCTCCTCGTCGCGCTGTGCCTCGGTGCCGGTCTTGGCTCCGGCTTCGTCCTCTGTCTTGGTTCCCATGCTCCGCACCGTACGGACGCTGTCTGAGAATTTCTTTAAGATCCCAAGATCCTCACGCGCCGGGCGGCTTTTCGCCCTACTCGGCGCCCGTACGCCACCGCCCCGAGCACGGTCGGGACGTCACTTCCAGGCACGCGCGCGTGCGGCACGCCACTCGGGCGCGAGCACCGACCACACTTCCGTGTCCTGGCGTACGCCCCGGTACGGGAAGCTCTCCCTGAGCACCCCGTCGCGGTTCATACCGAGCCGCCGCGCCACGTTGATGCTCGGTTCGTTGGCGGACGACGCCTGCCACTCCACGCGGTGGATGCCCCGCTCCTCGACCGCCCAGTCGATGAGGATCCGCATGGCGCGCGTGACCAGTCCGCGTCCCGCGCCGGCCGGCTCCAGCCAGCAGCCGACCTCGCAGGTGCCCCGCTCGGCGTCGAAGTGGAGGAACAACACACCGCCGACCAGCTTCCCCTCCAGCCACAGCCCGTGCAGGCTGCCGGTGTCGGTGGCGCGCTTGTCGGCGAACGCCTGGAGGAGTTCCCTCGCGGAGTCGACGTCGACGGCCTTGGTCCCGAACGGAATGTGCTGCCCTATGAACTCGCGCCCCCGGTCGAGGTGCGCCAGGAACTCCTCCGCGTGCCACGGCTCCAGGGGCCGCAGTTCGGCGCCGTCGTCACCCAGGGATATCGCGTACATCCTGCTGCTGCTCCTTCACGAGTACCTCCACGAGCGCGTCCTCGCGCGCCCCCGGGATCCTCGCACGGCCCTCCGCGTCGACGGTACGGGTTTCCGGCGGCTCGATGCTGATGCGCGGCAGGCGCCGGTCGAGCCAGCGGGGCAGCCACCAGTTGGCGCCGCCCAACATGTGCATCAGGGCCGGGACCAGGAGCGTACGCAGCACGAAGGCGTCGAGGGCGACGGCCGCGGCGAGCGCTATGCCGAACATCGCGATGACGCGGTCACCGCTGAGCACGAAGGCCAGGAAGACCGAGATCATGATCACGGCGGCGGAGTTGATCACCCGGCCGGTCTCGGCGAGGCCCACGCGGACGGCTCGCCGGTTGTCACCGGTCTCCAGCCACTCCTCGTGCATCCTGCTGACCAGGAACACCTGGTAGTCCATGGAGAGCCCGAAGAGCACGGAGACCATGATCACGGGCAGGAAGGGCTCGATCGGGCCGGCGCGGCCGAGGCCCAGCAGTTCGCTGCCCCAGCCCCACTGGAAGATCGCGACGACGACTCCGAAGGAGGCGGTGACGGCCGCGATGTTCATCGCGGCGGCCTTCAGGGGGATGCCGATGGAGCGGAAGGCGAGCAGCAGCAGGACACAGCCGAGGCCGATGACGACGCCCACGAAGAGGGGCAGTTTGCCGACGATGACGTCGGCGAAGTCGTCGTACGAGGCGGTCATGCCGCCGACCTGGAGGTCGAGCGTGGTCCCCGTCTCGGCCTGCGGCAGCACGTCGTCGCGCAGCCGGTCGACGAGGTCGCTGGTCCGCTCGGACTGCGGCGAGGACGTCGGTACGACGCTGAGATAGGCGGTGTCGCCGGCGTTGTTGTACGTCACCGGGGTCGCCGTCCGGACGCCCTCGGTCGCCCTGAGTGTGGCGTCGAGGTTGTCGAGGGCGACCCGGTCCTGGGCCCCGCCGACGTGTGTGACGAGGGTCAGCGGCCCGTTAAGTCCGGGCCCGAAGCCTCCCCCACTCTCCGAGCGGGAGGTGCCCCCAGCGAGCAGGTCGTACGCCTGCCGTGTGGTGGCCGTCTCCGGGTTGTTGCCCTGGTCGGAGGTGCCCAGGTGCAGGGAGAAGGTCGGGATCGCGAGCAGGGCCATGACGGCCAGGGCGACGCCGCCGAGGAGCTTGGGGTGCTTCTCGACGAAAGCGGACCAGCGGGCGGCGAGCCCGGTGGGGATCTCCGGCTGGGGGCCGTGCTCGTCCAGGCGGCGGCGCTCACGGCGGCTGAGGGCGCGCATGCCGATGAAGGAGAGGAGCGCGGGCAGCAGGGTCACGGAGGCCGCGACGGTGAGGACCACGGTGAGGGACGCGGCGATCGCGACGCCGTTGAGGAAGCCGAGCCGCAGTATGAGCATGCCGAGCAGGGCGATACAGACGGTGGCGCCCGCGAAGACGACCGCGCGCCCGGTGGTGGCCACCGCGTTCCGTGCGGCCTCCTCGACGGAGAGTCCGCGTTTCAGGCCGCGTCGGTGCCTGGTCACGATGAACAGCGCGTAGTCGATGCCCACGCCGAGTCCGATCAGCATGCCGAGCATCGGCGCGAAGTCGGCGACGGTCATCGCGTGCCCGAGGAGCGCGATCCCGGCGTACGCCGTGCCCACGCTGACCAGGGCCGTGGCGATGGGCAGCAGCGAGGCGGCGAGGGAGCCGAAGGCGAGGAAGAGGACCACCGCGGCGACGATCACCCCGACGACCTCGGCTATGTGGCCACCCGACGACTCGGTGAGGGCGACGGCCTGGCCGCCCATCTCCACCTGGAGTCCGTCCGTCCCGGCGGCCTTCGCGGTGTCGACGACGGCCGTGGCCTCGCCCTGGTCGATGTCCTCGGCCGGGTCGTCGAAGGTCACGGTGGCGTAGGCCGTACGTCCGTCGCCGCTGATCTGGCCCGCGCCGTGGCCCTTGTACGGGCTGTCGACCGCGGCCACCCCGGGCAGGTCGGCGATCTCGTCGAGGGTGTGGCTCATGGTCTGCTCGACGTCCGCGGCACGGACCGTGCCGGCGGTGGTGTGCCAGACAACGGTGTCGTTGTCGCCGCCGAGGCCGGGGAAACCGTCCTGGAGGAGCTGGCTGGCGCGGCCCGATTCGGTGCCCGGCGCCTCGTAGTCGTTCGAGTACGCGGTTCCGGTGACGGCAGCGGCGGCGGTGATCCCGCCGAAGGCGAGGAGCCAGAGCAGTACGGCGACGAGGCGGTGCTGGACACACCAACGTGCTAGAGCTGCCACGGACGAGCTCCCCTGGGTGTTTTGTGGATCTTTATCGGGAACTGCCCGCAAAGAACGCATGACCAATTCGTTATCACTCTTGCAGCCGAAAGTGATCGTTAGCCGCATTCGTGGGTTTACTCACAGGAGTGCGAGGCAGTTCACACGACAATCCAATGAACTCTGTCGCCCCACGCGGCGTCCGCAGACACGCCAATGGGGGGTACATCGGTCCCGATGCACCCCCGATCGCCCTACACGCGGTAGGAGTGAGCGGCCTCAGAGACATGTACGCACGAGACCTCGACGGCGTTCAGCTCGTCCCCTCCCCGCGCCCCGTCAGGGGCGCGGGGAACTGCGCGCCCAGCCACGGACGGCCCGCACAGGCACACTCCCGCAGTGAACCAATAGGGGCGGGGTCTGGGGGCGCAGCCCCCAGGACGGAACGCCGGAGGGGGCGTGCACCTGAGAACTCAGGTGCACGCCCCCTCCGCAAGGCAAAGACCGAGGGCTCAGCCCTCGACGCCCAGCTTCTCCAGGATCAACTCCTTGACGCGGGCCGCGTCGGCCTGCCCCCGCGTGGCCTTCATGACCGCGCCCACCAGGGCGCCCACGGCGGCGACCTTGCCCCCACGGATCTTGTCCGCGATGGCCGCGTTGCCGGCGATGGCCTCCTCGACGGCCGTCGTCAGGGCGCCCTCGTCGGAGACGACCTTCAGACCGCGCTTCTCGACGACCTCGTCCGGGGTGCCCTCGCCCTTGAGGACGCCCTCGATGACCTGGCGGGCCAGCTTGTCGTTGAGGGAGCCCTCGTTGACCAGGGCGGTCACCCGGGCGACCTGCTCGGGCGTGATGGCCAGGGCGTCCAGGGACACACCCGACTCGTTGGCCGTACGCGCCAGTTCGCCCATCCACCACTTGCGGGCGGAGGCCGCGTCGGCGCCCGCCGCGATCGTGGCGACGATGGAGTCGATGGCACCGGCGTTGAGGATCGACTGCATGTCGTGGGCGGTGATGCCCCACTCCTCGCGCAGCCGGTTGCGCCGGGCCAGCGGCTGCTCGGGCAGGCCCGCGCGCAGCTCCTCGACCCACTCGCGGGACGGGGCGACCGGCACGAGGTCCGGCTCGGGGAAGTAGCGGTAGTCCTCCGCCTCCTCCTTCACGCGGCCCGAGGTCGTGGACCCGGTGTCCTCGTGGAAGTGGCGGGTCTCCTGGATGATCGTTCCGCCGCTGCCGAGAACCGCGGCGTGCCGCTGGATCTCGAAGCGGGCGGCGCGCTCGACGGACCGCAGCGAGTTGACGTTCTTGGTCTCGCTCCGGGTGCCGAACTTCTCGCGGCCGTGCGGGCGCAGCGACAGGTTCACGTCGCAGCGCATCTGGCCCTGCTCCATGCGGGCTTCCGAGACACCGAGCGCCTTGATGAGCTCGCGCAGCTCGGCGACGTACGCCTTGGCGACCTCGGGAGCGCGCTCGCCGGCGCCCTCGATCGGCTTGGTGACGATCTCGATGAGGGGGATGCCGGCGCGGTTGTAGTCGAGGAGCGAGTGCGAGGCGCCGTGGATACGGCCGGTCGCGCCGCCGACGTGCAGCGACTTGCCGGTGTCCTCCTCCATGTGGGCGCGCTCGATCTCCACGCGGAAGACCTCGCCGTCCTCCAGCTGGACGTCCAGATAGCCGTTGAAGGCGATCGGCTCGTCGTACTGGGAGGTCTGGAAGTTCTTCGGCATGTCCGGATAGAAGTAGTTCTTCCGGGCGAAGCGGCACCACTCGGCGATCTCGCAGTGCAGCGCGAGACCGATCTTGATCGCGGACTCGACGCCGACCGCGTTGACGACCGGCAGCGCGCCGGGCATGCCGAGGCAGGTCGGGCAGGCCTGCGAGTTGGGCTCGGCGCCCAGCTCGGTGGAACAGCCGCAGAACATCTTGGTCTTGGTGCCGAGTTCGACATGGACTTCGAGGCCCATGACGGGGTCGTACGACGCCAGCGCGTCCTCGTACGACACCAGGTCAGTCGTGACAGTCACGGTGAAACTTTCCCTCTCAGCCCAGCAGGACGTCGTCGTCACCGAGGCGCTTGAGCTCCCGGTAGATGATCGCAAGGCCGGTGACGATGGCGGCGGCGGATACGGCGGCGTCGATGAGCCTCAGGGTGTCCCCGTCACTGCGGGCCAGCTTGGCCTGCTTGGCAACACTGATCGCGCCGAACGCTGTACTGCCGAGCGACAGGTACAGCCCCTTCTTCGACTTCTTGAAGTTCTTTGCCTTGTTGGCCGTGGCACTCACAACGACGGAGCCTCCTCGATCAGCGGGTGCCCCCAGCGTTCCACGAACGCGGCCTCGACAGCAGCACCGACCTTGTAGAGGCGGTCGTCCTGCATCGCGGGGGCGATGATCTGCAGGCCCACGGGCAGGTTGTCCTCCGGCGCGAGACCGCAGGGCAGTGACATCGCGGCGTTGCCCGCGAGGTTCGTCGGGATGGTGCACAGGTCGGCGAGGTACATCGCCATCGGGTCGTCGGCGCGCTCGCCGATCGGGAAGGCGGTGGTCGGCGTCGTGGGCGACACGATCACGTCCACCTGCTCGAACGCCTTCTCGAAGTCGCGCGTGATGAGCGTACGGACCTTCTGGGCGCTGCCGTAGTACGCGTCGTAGTAGCCGGAGCTGAGCGCGTACGTGCCGAGCATGATGCGGCGCTTGACCTCGTCACCGAAGCCCGCCTCACGGGTGAGGGCGGTGACCTCCTCGGCGGAGTGCGTGCCGTCGTCGCCGGTGCGCAGGCCGTAGCGCAGGCCGTCGAAGCGGGCGAGGTTGCTCGAACACTCGGACGGGGCGATCAGGTAGTAAGCCGAAAGGGCGAGGTCGAAGGACGGGCAGTCCAGCTCGACGATCTCGGCGCCCAACTCCTTGAGGAGCGAGACGGACTCGTCGAAGCGCTGCACGACACCGGCCTGGTAGCCCTCGCCGCGGAACTGCTTGACGACACCGACGCGCATGCCTTCGACGCTGCCGTTGCGGGCGGCCTCGACGACGGCCGGGACGGGCGCGTCGATGGAGGTGGAGTCGAGGGGGTCGTGCCCGGCGATGACCTCGTGCAGGAGGGCGGCGTCGAGGACCGTACGGGCGCAGGGCCCGCCCTGGTCGAGGGAGGACGAGAACGCGACCATTCCGTACCGCGAGACGGCGCCGTACGTCGGCTTCACGCCGACCGTGCCGGTGACGGAGGCGGGCTGCCGGATCGAGCCGCCGGTGTCCGTGCCGATGGCGAGGGGCGCCTGGTAAGAGGCGAGCGCGGCGGACGAACCGCCGCCGGAGCCGCCGGGGATGCGGGTGAGGTCCCACGGGTTCCCGGTCGGCCCGTATGCGCTGTTCTCGGTGCTGGACCCCATGGCGAACTCGTCCATGTTGGTCTTGCCGAGAATGACGACGTCGGCGGCCTTGAGCCGCTTGGTGAGCGTCGCGTCGTACGGCGGGATCCAGCCTTCGAGGATCTTCGAGCCGACGGTCGTCGGGATGCCCTCGGTGGTGAAGATGTCCTTGAGCGCGAGGGGGACGCCGGCAAGCGGGCCGAGCTTCTCGCCCTTCGCGCGCTTCTCGTCGACGGCACGGGCCTGGGCGAGCGCCCCGTCCCGGTCGACGTGCAGGAAGGCGTGCACCTTCTCGTCGACGGCCTCGATGCGCGCGAGGTGCGCCTCGGTGACCTCGACGGCGGTGAGCTCGCCGGCGGCGATCCTGGAGGCGATCTCCGCGGCGGTGAGCTTGATGATGTTGACGTTGCTGTCCGTCATGGTGATTAGTCCTCCCCCAGGATCTGCGGCACCTTGAAACGCTGCTGCTCCTGGGCCGGGGCGCCGGAGAGCGCCTGCTCGGGGGTGAGCGACGGACGGACCTCGTCCGCGCGCATGACGTTCGTCAACGGCAGCGGGTGGGAGGTCGGCGGTACGTCTTGGTCGGCGACCTCGCTGACGCGGGCGACCGCGCCGATGATGTCGTCGAGCTGGCCGGCGAAGTGGTCGAGCTCTTCGCCCTTCAGCTCCAGACGCGCCAGCCGGGCGAGGTGGGCGACCTCCTCGCGCGTGATGCCAGGCATGCAGCGATCCTCAGGGGTGAGTGAGTGTGGTTTGGCCCAATCCTATGGGTCGCACGGGCATCCCCGTACATCGGTTTCCCGGGCACGGCTCGGTGGGGGACGCATGCGGGCGGTATGGGCCGTACGGGTCTCACGCGCCGCACGACGGCCCGGACCGCCGCAAGACGGCCGGACGTGCGCCGACGGCGAGGACGCCCCACGGGAGACCTTCACGTCTCAGGTACCAGTAACGGGCGGTGCGGGCGGGAGACGAAGACCCACCGACCCGCACCCGAGGAACTACTCCTCAGCTGCCGCAGGCAACGCCGCGGGCAGGGCCGCCTTGGGCCGCTGCCACCCCCGAGACCCCCGCGCGAGCAGCCAGGCCGTGGCCTCCTCCGGAGGCATGGCCGCCGCCACGAGCCACCCCTGGACCGCGTCGCACCCGAGATCCCTGAGCCGCTCCCACGTCTCGTCGTCCTCGACGCCCTCGGCGACGACCACCAGCCCGAGCGAGTGGGCGAGATCGATGGTGCACCGCACGATCTCGGCATCCTCGGTGTCCACGGCGAGCCGCGCCACGAACGACCGGTCGATCTTCAGCTCGCTCACGGGCAGCCGCCGCAGATGCACCAGCGACGAATACCCGGTCCCGAAGTCGTCGAGCGACATCTTCACGCCGTGCCCGGTCAGCCCCGCCAGGGTGTCCGCGGCGCGCTGCGGGTCCTCGAGCAGCACGTGTTCCGTTATCTCCAGCTGAAGCGACCCCGCGGGAACTCCGTGCCGAGCGAGCCGTGCGGCGACCGACCCGGCGAACCCGGGCGTGTGCACGTCCCGCGGTGACACATTGACGGCGACCGGAACCCGCAGCCCCCGGGCCCGCCAGCTCGCCACCTGGGCGAGCGCCGTCTCCAGCACGTACTCGGTGAGATGCGGCATCAGCCCGGACGACTCGGCGATGGCTATGAACTCGTCCGGCGGCACCTTCCCGCGCTCGGGATGCACCCACCGCACGAGCGCCTCAAGGCCTGCCACCTGTCCGTCGAAGCGGACCTTGGGCTGGTAGTGCAGCTCGACGTCTCCCGCGTCGAGCGCCCGCCGCAGGTCCCCCAGCAGTCCGAGCCGGTCGGGGGTGTTGGAGTCCCGCTTGGACTCGTACACCTCCACGCCCGTACGGTCGCGCTTCGCCTGGTACATCGCGACGTCCGCCCGCCTCAGCAGCCCCTCCGCGTCCAGCGCGTGGTCGGGGAAGACGGCGAGCCCGGCGCTGGCCTCCAGGACGAGCGTGAGCCCGTCGAGGTCGAGCGGTGACCCGAGCGCGGCCACGAGATTGCGGGCGACCCGCGCCGCGGACGTCGTCGAGTCGACGATGGGCAGTAAGACGGCGAACTCGTCCCCGCCGAGCCGCGCGGCCTCCGCCCCGCGCGGCAGCGCCACCCGCAGCCGGTCCGCTATCTGCAACAGCAGGCGGTCTCCAGCGAGGTGGCCGAGCGTGTCATTCACGGCCCTGAAGCGATCGAGATCGATCAGCATCAGTGCGGAGCGTGCACCGATTCGTTCGGCGTCGTCCAGCGCCCGCCAGGTCCGTTCGAGTAGCCACTGCCGGTTGGGCAGTCCGGTGAGGGGGTCACGCAGTTGCTCCTCGGCCCGCGCCCGCGCTATCCAGAGCGTGGAGTCGAGAGCGATGAGCGGGACCGAGAAGAGCGGCAGCAGGACGGGGAGGGCGATCGCGACGACGCAGATCAGCGGGGCGATGCCGAGCAACGCGACGGCGACCAGCCCCTGTCTGACCAGGGCCGTTCGGGCCACGGTCGGCAGTCCGGCCGTGCGCGGCGCGTGGAGGTACCAGAGCAGCGCGCGGGAGACCACGAGATACGCCCCGGCCACCAACACCACCGAAGGAGCCGTATAAACAGTCCAAGTCTCCGGTTTCCAGGGCGTCTCGACGGACGGCACCCGGCCGAACACGGCGAGCACCAGCGCCCCGGCGCCGATGCCGAGGATGTCCACCGCGCCGTGCAGCAGACCCTGCCGCCAGCGGTGACGACGGGCTATGCCGACGAGGACGACGACCGTGAGGCTGACCATTCCGGCGGGCACCCAGCCGTACAGCAGCAGGACGGCGAGGGTGAGGGCCGCGCCGGAGCCCGTGCCGCCCCACCAGCGGGAACGGCCGAGCGCGACCAGGTGGCCGACGATGATGCCGACCAGGACCGCGAGCGCCCAGCCGGTGGAGCCGGACGGAAAGAGCGCGTGGTTCCCGGTGAACGCCCGGTAGAAGCCCGCGCCCAGGACGAACGCGGCCGACGTGACGACCGCCGCGGGCAGCGCGGGCCAGGACATCTGCTTCTCGGACTCGTGGCCCGGCACGTGGGACGGGGATCCGGGGACGGAGGTGAGGCGGCCCGGGCCGTTCCCGGCCGCCGCGCTGTACTGTCCGGCGGCGCGCACCTGCCCGCCCGGACGCCCTGCCGGCCGCGCGACCCTGAGGCCCGCTCCGAACTCCCGGCTTCGCTCCAGCAAGGGGTGCCCCCATCGCCGCACGCCGGTCACCCAGCGCGGGCGCAGCCGTGAGTCCGGGGCGGCGCTCTCGGTCGGTTCCATTCCCGTCCCTCTCACAGCCGGCGGTGCCCACGCCACGCGGCCCGACTAACCCTCAACGGCACCGCGTCTGATAACCCTTCCCCAGGCTCCCGAAGAGCAGGGGATGCCCCAACCGCAGCTGGGCACGGCAGGCGCACACCTCAACAGTAGGCCGCAGAAGGCTTCCACGGGCAGCGGTCGTCGACGGTTGCCCGAATGCGACCCGGCCACCCGTATGCATCTGGTATGCGCCGAACGGGTGGTCTTCAACCGCTACTCCTCGATCGGAAGCGCGACTTCGGCCGCTGCCTCCGGTCCTTGTTCGAGCAGGACGGCGAAGCCCTCCTCGTTCAGAACCGGCACTTTGAGCTGCATTGCCTTGTCATACTTCGATCCAGGATTGTCACCCACGACAACAAAAGCCGTCTTCTTCGAAACAGAACCGGTCACTTTCGCTCCCCGGCTCTGGAGTGCTTCTTTCGCTCCGTCGCGGGTGTGATGTTCCAGGGTGCCGGTCACGACGACCGTGAGCCCTTCGAGCGGGCGGGGTCCCTCGTCCTCGCCGGAGCTCTCCTCCTCCATGCGGACGCCCGCGGCCTTCCACTTGCGGAGGATCTCCTGGTGCCAGTCCACCGTGAACCACTGCTTCAGCGAGGCGGCAATGGTGGGCCCGACGCCCTCGACGGCGGCCAGCTCCTCCTCCGTGGCCTGCTGAATGCGGTCGATCGAGCGGAACTCGCGGGCCAGGGCCTCGGCCGCGACCGGCCCCACGTGCCGGATGGACAGGCCGGTGATGATCCGGGCCAGCGGACGCTCCTTGGCGGCCGCGATGAAGTCCAGCATCGCGAGCGCGTTCTTCTTCGGGGCGCCCTCCTGGTTGGCGAAGACCGTGGCGATCTTCTCCTCGCCGGTCTTCGGGTCCCGCTTGGGCAGTCCGCTGTCCTGGTCGAGGACGTACGCCTTGATGGGCAGCAACTGCTCGATGGTGAGGTCGAAGAGGTCGCCCTCGTCCCTCAGCGGCGGCTCGGCGGGCTCCAGGGGCTTGGTGAGCGCGGCGGCGGCGACGTAACCGAAGTTCTCGATGTCCAGGCACTTGCGGCCGCCGAGGTAGAAGAGGCGCTCGCGCAACTGGGCCGGGCAGGTCTGGCCGTTCGGGCAGCGGAGGTCGATGTCGCCCTCCTTGGCGGGCGCCAGCGGTGTGCCGCACTCGGGGCACTCGGCCGGCATCACGAACTCCCGCTCGCTGCCGTCCCGCAGGTCGACGACCGGGCCGAGGATCTCCGGGATGACGTCACCGGCCTTGCGGAGCACCACGGTGTCGCCGATGAGGACGCCCTTGGCCTTCACCACGTCCTGGTTGTGCAGCGTGGCGAACTCGACCTCGGAGCCGGCCACCGTGACCGGCTCCACCTGCGCGTACGGAGTGACGCGGCCCGTGCGGCCCACGCCCACGCGGATGTTGACCAGCTTGGTGTTGACCTCCTCCGGCGCGTACTTCCAGGCGATCGCCCAGCGGGGCGCGCGGGAGGTCGAACCGAGGCGGCCCTGGAGGGGGATCTCGTCGAGCTTGACGACCACGCCGTCGATCTCGTGCTCCACGGAGTGGCGGTTCTCTCCGTAGAAGGCGATGAACTCCCGTACACCGTCGAGGTCGTCGACCACCTTGCCGTAGCGGGTCGTCGGCAGGCCCCACGCGTGCAGCAGGTCGTACGCCTGGGAGAGGCGGCTCATGCCGTCGAAGCCCTCAAGGGCGCCGATGCCGTGGACGACCATGTGCAGCGGCCGGGTCGCCGTGATGCGGGGGTCCTTCTGACGGAGTGAACCCGCCGCCGCGTTGCGCGGGTTGGCGAAGGGCTTGTCACCCGCCTCCACCAGACGGGCGTTGAGCTCCTCGAACTTCTCCATCGGGAAGTAGACCTCGCCGCGGATCTCCACGAGGTCCGGGATGCGGTCGCCGTGGAGACGGTCGGGGATCTCCGTGATCGTACGGACGTTGGGCGTGATGTCCTCGCCCGTGCGGCCGTCGCCGCGGGTCGCCGCGCGGGTGAGACGGCCGTGCTCGTACGTGAGGTTGACCGCGAGGCCGTCGACCTTCAGCTCGCACAGGAAGTGGTGGTCGGAGGTGCCGACCTCCTTGGCGACGCGGTCCGCCCAGCCGGCCAGCTCCTCGTCGTCGAAGGCGTTGTCGAGGGAGAGCATGCGCGAGCGGTGCTGGACGGCCGTGAACTCCGTCTCGTACGCCCCCGCGACCTTCTGGGTCGGTGAGTCGGGGGTGCGCAGCTCGGGATGCTCGTCCTCCAACGCCTCAAGAGCGCGCAGGAGTTTGTCGAAGTCGGCGTCGCTGACGACCGGCGCGTCCTTCACGTAGTACCGGAAGCGGTGCTCCTCGATCTGCTCAGCGAGCTGCGCGTGCTTCTCCCGAGCCTCGGCGGGCACGGGCCCCGCAGCCGAGGCCAATTGTGCGTCCTTGTCGCCGGCCACCGTTTCGTCCTCCCGTTACTCTGGGTTGTCCGCGAGGGATCTCGCCGCCCGGGCGCAGTGGGCGAGTGCCCGGCGCGCGTACTCGGGGGAAGCGCCCGCGAGTCCGCACGACGGGGTGAGTGTGACCGCGTCCGTGAGAAGCCCCGGATTCAGCCCCAGCCTGCGCCACAGCGTCCTGACACCCATGACGCTACCGGCAGGGTCTGACAATGGGGCATCCGTCCCGGGGACGACACCGGCGAAGAGCTTGGTCCTCCCTTCCACCGCTTCCCCGATCGTGTCGTCGTCACGCTCGGTGAGGAGAGCGAAGTCGAAGGAGACGGCGGTCGCTCCGGCTCTGCGCAGCAGCGCGAACGGGACGTCGGGCGCGCACGAGTGCACGACGACCGGGCCGCCGGCCTGTACTGAGACGACGTCCCGCAGCGTGGCCTCGACGAGCTGCCGGTCGACGGCACGGTGGGTGCGGTAGCCGCTCGCGGACCTCACCCGGCCGCTCAGTACGGCGAAGAGGGACGGCTCGTCGAGCTGCAGGACGACATCGGCACCGGGCACGCGACGGCGTACCTCGGCGAGGTGTTCCCGCAGTCCCTCGGCGAGCGATCCGGCGAGGTCGCGGCAGGCGCCGGGGTCGGAGAGCGCCACCTCGCCGTTGCGCAGTTCCAGCGCGGCGGCGAGCGTCCAGGGGCCGACCGCCTGGACCTTGAGCGGGCCCTGGTAGCCCTGGGTGAACTCCTCCAGGGCGTCGAGGTCTTCGCCCAGCCAGGACCTGGCCCGCTTGGTGTCCCGCCCCGGCCGGTCCCCGAGCCGCCAGCCGCTGGGCTCCACGCGCGCGTACAGCTCGGCGAGCATCCCGGCGGTCCGCCCGATCATGTCGGCGCCGGGGCCCCGGGCGGGCAGTTCCGCCAGGAATGGCATGCCCGTCTCGGGGCCCTCGAAGGTCCCGGCCACTGTCTTGGCAGCCTCCCGGGCGTCCCCGCCCGGCATCGACCCGACACCGGTCGCGGGGCCGGGCCTGAACTCGCTGTTTTCGCTCACCCGGGCAGCCTACGGAATGCCCGCGGAACGGGACGCCACAGTCCGTGTCCGGGCTCGGGTCCAGGTGCGGGTCCGGGCGCGGGTCCGGATTCGGCTCCCCGTCAGCGGCCGGGACGTACCGTCATGTCGTTGATCTCCGCGTCCCGGGGCAGGTCGAGGGCCATGAGGATGCTCGTCGCGACGGACTCGGGGTCGATCCACTTCGAGGCGTCGTACTCCTTGCCCTCCTGCTGGTGGACCTTGGCCTGCATGGGGCTCGCGGTGCGGCCGGGATAGACGGTCGTGACGCGGACGCCGTTCGCGTGCTCCTCGTTGCGCAGGGAGTCGGCGAGGGCCTTCAGACCGTGCTTGGAGGCCGCGTACGCGGACCAGCCGGCGGAGGCGCTGAGGCCGGCGCCGGAGTTGACGAAGATCACATGGCCCTGGGTGACGCGGAGTTGGGGCAGGAAGTGACGGGTCAGCTCGGCGGGCGCGATCAGGTTCACGTCGAGCTGGTGGCGCCACGTCTTGGGGGTCAGCTCGCCGACCGGCCCGAGGTCGACCACACCCGCCACGTGCAGGAGCGAGTCCACGCGGTCGGGCAGCGTCTGGTGCGAGAACGCCCAGGAGAGCCGGCCCGGGTCCGCGAGGTCGCCGACGAGGGTCCGGGACCCGGGGAACTCGGCGGCCAGCTCCTTCGCGCGGCCCGCGTCGCGCGCGTGCAGGACGAGTTCGTCCCCGCGCGCGTGGAGGCGGCGGGCGACGGCCGCGCCGATGCCGGAACCGGCCCCGGTGATCAGATGAGTAGGCATGCCCGCCATGCTCGCACGCGCATGCCCCTCCCCCGCCGGGCACTGTGGCCGCTGCCGACGGCTCACTGTGTGCCCTGGCTCTCCTCCAGGTAGGCCAGCGCCCCGACGGGCTCCTCGGCGAAGAACACGAGCTCCGTGAGGGGCAACGGCAGGAAGCCCTCGTCCTCCATACGGCGGAACTGCTCCTTCAGGCCGTCGTAGAAGCCCGCGGTGTTGAGCAGGACGACGGGCTTGTCGGTGTGCCCGTGCTTCTTCAGCTCCAGGATCTCCGTCGCCTCGTCGAGCGTGCCCGTGCCGCCGACCATGATCACGACGGCGTCGGCCTTCTCCAGGAGCAGCGCCTTGCGCTCGGCGAGGTCGCCCGCGATGACCATCTCGTCGGCGCCCGGGCGCGCCTTGGCCGCCAGGAACTCCACGGAGACGCCCAGCAGCCGTCCTCCGGCCTCCTGCACGCCGTCGGCTACCACCTTCATGAGCCCGACGTCCGAACCGCCCCACACCAGAGTGTGCTCGCCCTTGCCGAGCAGTTCGGCGAACTCGCGGGCAGGGCGGGTGTAGCGCTCGTCGAGGTCGGCGGCCGAGAGGAAGACGCAGATATTCATGGCTCCACGCTACGACCCGGCTCCGACATCACGGCCCGGATCCGACATCGCTGTCACCCTCATCCTCGACTGGCGGTGCGGCAGGGTCTCCCAGTCCTCCAGGAAGCGGGCCGACAGGCCGTGGGGCGCGGCGAGCCCGACGAGGGTCTCCGTGCGGTAGTAGAAGTCCTCGTGCAGGACCTGGTGTTCCCTGCCCTCGGTCCGGTCGAAGGTGAAGTCGAAGAAGCCGCCGGGCGCCAGGATCCGGCCGACGTGCGCGAAGCACTCCTCGATGACGTGCGGCGGCGAGTGCGAGAACACGCTGTGCGCGTGCACCACGTCGAAGTGCGCGTCCGGCAGGAACGCGAACGTCAGGTCGTCGGTGAGCGTCAGATGCGGCAGCCGGTCCTGCAGCCCCTCCCGTACGAGGGTGTCCTGGGCCGCGATGAGGATGTCCGGCGAGATGTCGATCCCGTAGTAGTGGCCGCTCTCCAGGTAGTCGATGAACAGCCGCCCGGCGCGCAGGTTCCCGCAGCCGATCTCCAGCATCCGGTGGTCGGGCTTCAGCCCGTGCCCCACCAGGTAGTCGAACTGCATCCGGCCGATCTGCGTCCACCGGTCGCGTGACGGGTTGTGCCCGACCGCCGACTCGGCACCGCGCGCGGCGTCCGAGGCCATCACCGCCCGGTAGTACGCGATGTGGTCGCGGCCGTACCGCAGTCGCAGCCAGGCGTCACGCGTGGCCCTGCGCGCGTGCGCGGGGACCCTCTCGGGATACCGCAGGGCGTATCGCACCTGGTGGGCGAGGGTCGTGCGGTTGCGGGTCAGGCGCGTGGCTCCCATGAGGACCTCCGCCGGAGAGAAGCCAAGGAGAAGAGACGGACGAAAAGCCGGGGTCGAAGGGGAAGAACACGACAGCAGCCTGCGCTGTACCGGACGAGACCGCTACCTGAGGAGGCCGAAAAGCCGTGACCCAAGGCCACCGCATCACCATCGAGCAGGGCACCGAGCACGTCCGTGTCGTGCACGACGGCAAGGTGCTCGCGGAGAGCACCCGCCCGCTGCTGCTGCGCGAGACGGGCCTGCCCGTGCGCTACTACCTCCCCGCGGAGGACGTACGCCTCGATCTGCTGACCCCGTCGGAGACCCGCACCCACTGCCCCTTCAAGGGTGACGCGTCCTACTGGTCGCTGCCGGACGCTCCCGACCTCGTCTGGAGCTACCCCGACCCCAAGCCGGAGGTCGCCGAGATCAAGGACCACCTGTGCTTCTACGAAGTAGAAGCCGTCTGACCCCGTCTCCGAACGGATCCATATCTCACCGATGAGTTCCGGGCCGCCCGGCAGTCCTCACAGGCATGGAGAAGAAGACGATCTCGCGCGATGGCACTCCCATCGCGTACGAAGTCAGTGGTGAGGGCCCGGCGGTCATCTTCGTGACCGGGGCGATGGCCACGGGCGCTTCCGACGCGCCCCTGGCCTCGCTCCTGTCGGACCGGTTCAGCGCGATCGTGTACGACCGCAGGGGCCGAGGCGAGAGCGGTGACACACAGCCCTTCGCGGTGGCCCGGGAAGTCGAGGACATCGCGGCTCTCATCGAGGTCACGGGCGACGGCAGCGCGGGCCTGTACGGCATGTCGTCGGGCGCCGCACTGGTCCTGGAGGCGGCGGCGAGCGGGCTGCCGGTCGGCAAAGTGGCCGTCTACGAACCGCCGTTCGCCGTCTACGAAGGGGGCGGGAAACAGCGCGCGGAGTACACCGAGCGCCTCGCCCAACTGCTGGCGCAGGACAGGCGCGGAGACGCGGTGGAGCTGTTCATCGCCCTGACCGGGGCGCCCCCCGAGGTCATCAGGGGCATGCGGCACTCCGCGGTGTGGCCGGCCCTGGAGGCGGTCGCCCCGACCCTCGCGTACGACAACGCCGTGATGGGCGACGGACTGGTGCCCCGCAAGCGCCTCGCCTCCGTCCCCGTGCCCGTGCTGGCCCTGGCGGGCGGCGCGAGCCCCGAGTGGATGCGCGAGTCCGCCCGGGCCACCGCGGAGGCGGCGCCGGACGGGACGTACCGCGTGCTGGAGGGCCAGACTCACATGGTGGATCCCGGCGTCCTGGCACCGGCGCTGGCGAAGTTCTTCGCTGTGTAGCCGTACGGCCGCGCCACCGTGCAGCGCGGTACGGGACCGACTCGGGCCGGCCGGTACTGGCCGTCTCAGGCCAGTGCGGTCGCCGCGCGCGTGGTCGTCGCGATCGTCGCCGAGCCCACCACGCGGGTGTCGTCGTAGAGGACGATCGCCTGGCCGGGGGCGACGCCGCGGACGGGCTCGGCGAAGCGCACCTGGAGCTCGCCGTCGACGACTTCCGCGGTGACCGTGGTCTCGCCGCCGTGGGCGCGGAGCTGGGCCGTGTACGTGCCCGGGCCGGCCGGAGCGGCACCGCACCAGCGGGGCTTGACGGCCGTCAGGGCGGAGACGTCCAGGGCGGCCGCCGGGCCGACCGTCACGGTGTTGTCCACGGGCGAGATGTCGAGCACGTACCGCGGCTTGCCGTCGGGGGCCGGGTGGCCGATGCGCAGGCCCTTGCGCTGGCCGATCGTGAAGCCGAACGCGCCCTCGTGGCTGCCGAGAACCGTGCCGGACTCGTCGACGATGTCGCCCTCCGCCTTGCCCAGGCGGTTCGCGAGGAAGCCCTGGGTGTCGCCGTCGGCGATGAAGCAGATGTCGTGCGAGTCCGGCTTCTTGGCGACGGCGAGGCCCCGCTGCTCGGCCTCCGCGCGGATCTCGTCCTTCGTGGTGACCGTGTCGCCGAGCGGAAAGAGCGCGTGCGCGAGCTGACGGTCGTCCAGCACACCGAGGACGTACGACTGGTCCTTGGCCATGTCCGAGGCGCGGTGCAGCTCGCGCGTGCCGTCGTCGTTCACGATCACCTGGGCGTAGTGGCCGGTGCAGACCGCGTCGAAGCCGAGGGCGAGGGCCTTGTCGAGCAGGGCCGCGAACTTGATCTTCTCGTTGCAGCGCAGGCAGGGGTTCGGGGTGCGGCCGGCCTCGTACTCCGCGACGAAGTCCTCGACCACGTCCTCGCGGAAGCGCTCGGCGAGGTCCCACACGTAGAACGGGATGCCGATGACGTCCGCGGCGCGGCGGGCGTCGCGCGAATCCTCGATGGTGCAACAGCCACGCGCGCCCGTGCGGAACGATTGCGGGTTCGCCGAGAGGGCGAGGTGGACTCCGGTCACGTCATGCCCTGCTTCCGCGGCACGGGCGGCGGCGACGGCGGAGTCCACACCACCGGACATGGCGGCCAGTACGCGAAGGGGGCGCTGCGAGGTCTCAGTCATAACCCTTCCAGGGTACGGGTCCGTGGGAACCGGAGCCCACGAGTATCCGTTCGACTAGACATGCACGATCAGGGTGGGGATACGGCGAAGGACACGGACCGGCGGATCGGACGCCGTGCGCTGCTCATCGGCGGGGCCGTGGCCGCCGTTGGCACCGCCGTGCTGGCCCAGGACGATCTGAGACGCATGTGGTGGCGGCTGCCGAGCGTGGAGAAGCCGCGCAAGGAGGGTGCGGTCGACTTCCGGGGCGCGCGCTGGGTGGCGGCGTCCTCGTCGAACTGGCGTATGGCCGACCGGCCCGACGACTTCGGCATAGACCGCGTGATCATCCATGTCACACAGGGCAGTTACGCGAGCGCGGTGAAGGTCTTCCAGAACCCCGCGCACGGCGCCGCCACGCACTACATCGTCCGCCAGGACGGCCGCGTCACACAGATGATCCGCGAGCTGGACGTCGCCTTCCACGCGGGCAACCGCGATTTCAACGAGCGGAGCGTCGGCATCGAGCACGAGGGCTTCGTGGACCGCCCGAAGGACTTCACGGACGCGATGTACGAGGCCTCGGCCCGTCTGACGGCCCGTATCTGCGCCCGGTACGACATCCCGGTCGACCGGGAGCACATCATCGGCCACGTCGAGGTACCGGGCACGGACCACACGGACCCGGGCCCGCACTGGGACTGGAAGAGATACATACCCCTGGTGCGCGAGGCAGCCGAGCGGTCGGCCTCCCCGTCGGCGGAGCCGTCCGCGCGCGGCGCGTAGACGCGCGCGGACGGCTGGCGCGCGCCCCGTCAGGGGCGCGGGACGGTGGCATTGTGCGGCTCCGCCGCGTGGGCGCGACCAGCCCCCACCGGCCCGCAGCTACGAACGGCCCGCGCCTAAACCGCACATCCAGCAGAGCGCTCAGCTCAGCCCCGCCGTCCGCGCCCTCTCCACCGCCGGCCCGATCGCCTTCGCGACCGCCTCGACGTCCGTCTCCGTCGAGGTGTGGCCGAGGGAGAAGCGCAGGGTGCCGCGGGCGAGGTCGGGGTCCGTGCCCGTGGCGAGGAGTACGTGGCTCGGCTGGGCCACGCCCGCCGTGCACGCGGAGCCCGTGGAGCACTCGATGCCCTGCGCGTCGAGCAGCAGGAGCAGCGAGTCCCCCTCGCAGCCGGGGAACGTGAAGTGGGCGTTGGCCGGCAGGCGGCCCCCGCTCGCCGGGTCGCCGCCGAGGATCGCGTCCGGCACGGCCTGGAGTACGGCGTCCACCAGGTCGTCGCGCAGCCCGCCGATCTCGCGGACGAACCACTCGCGCTGCTCGGCGGCGGTTCGGCCCGCCACGGCGAACGCGGCGACGGCCGGCACGTCCAGCGTCCCGGAGCGTACGTGCCGCTCCTGGCCCCCGCCGTGCAGGACCGGGACGGGGCTGTACTCACGGCCCAGCAGCAGCGCCCCGATGCCGTACGGGCCGCCGATCTTGTGGCCCGAGACGGTCATCGCGGCGAGGCCCGAGGCGCCGAAGTCGACGGGGACCTGACCGAAGGCCTGGACGGCGTCGGCGTGCAGCGGGATGTCGAACTCCCCTGCCACGTCGGCCAGTTCGCGGACCGGCATGACCGTGCCGATCTCGTTGTTCGCCCACATGACGGTCGCGAGGGCGACGTCGTCGGGGTTGCGCGCGACGGCCTCGCGGAGGGCCTCGGGGTCGACGCGGCCGTACCGGTCGACGGGGAGGTACTCGACCGTGGCGCCCTCGTGCTCGCCCAGCCAGTGGACCGCGTCGAGGACGGCGTGGTGCTCCACGGGGCTCGCGAGGACCCGGGTGCGGGCCGGGTCGGCGTCGCGGCGGGACCAGTACAGGCCCTTCACGGCGAGGTTGTCGGCCTCGGTGCCGCCGGAGGTGAAGACCACCTCGCTCGGGCGGGCGCCCAGGGCGTCCGCGAGGGTTTCGCGGCCTTCCTCGACCGTCCGGCGGGCGCGGCGGCCGGCGGCGTGCAGGGAGGATGCGTTGCCGGTGACGGAGAACTGCGCGGTCATTGCCTCGACCGCCTCCGGGAGCATCGGGGTGGTCGCGGCGTGGTCGAGGTATGCCATGGTAGGCCCGATTCTAGGGCCCGCTATGTGATGGGCTGGTCGGGCGGGGGGTCTGCTGGGCCCAAGCCGGGGTGCGCCCACCGGCGCTGTTGCTCAGCCCCTCTTACCGGGCACCCGGCGCCATTGGCTGTGCCCACCCTCCCCCACTCTCGGCTTCGCTCGAGCGGGGGGACCCCCATCGCCCTGCGGAACGCCTGCCCACAGAGGTAGCACGGCGGCCGGTCGCGCCCCCTGCAGCGAGGGCACCCCCGGTGCCGGTGTCAGCCTCAGAAGCTCCACGACAGCGTGCTGTCCGCCGACATGAACGCCAGCAGGACCAGGAGGTCGGCGATTCCCAGGCCGAGGCCGAGGAGGGCGCGGCCGCGGCGGGTGGTGCCCCGGTAGAGGGCCGCCGAGGCGAGGGCGATGGAGATGGGGCCGAGGAAGATGTTCAGGGCCAGCAGGCCGACGAGACCGAGGATGAACGACGCGACGGCCATGCCGTCGGCGTCACGGACGGTGCTCCGGCGCCGCGGGGCTGCGGTGGTGAGTTCCATGTGTCTGCTCCCAACAGGCAGTCGAACAGTCAGGTGATCGTGGGTGGTTGCGTGATCGTGGGTGGTTGCGCGTGGGTGGCTGAGGGGTTCGGCCGGTTCAGCTCGACGTCCCGCGGCGCCGGCCGTGGCGCTCGCGGACCGCGAAGACGGCCAGCCACACGCCGATGACGGCGGCGGCGACGAGACTGAAGGACAGCGGGGCGTGGGCCACGGTGCCGAGCATGAGGCCCAGCAGCAGGAGCGCTGCGACGAGGAACAGCATGAGATGCCTCTCGTGGTGAGTCCGGCGAGCCGCCGTGTCCGCTCCGCACAGCTCCGTACGGTCCGGATACCCCCGGATGTTTCCGGGACTCGACAACTCGGTGAACGCTTGTGGTTACAGTTGTTCACTGACTTCAGAGTCTAGCGCGTCGTACGACTTTCCCATTACAGAGAACAGTTGTTAACTACATGGCATGAGTCACACCCTCGGCATCCGGCAGGCCCAGAAGCAGAAGACCCGACAGGCGTTCCTGGACGCCGCGTTGAGCCTGCTGGAGGAGCAGAGCCTCAGCAGTCTGGGTCTGCGCGAGGTCACCCGGGCCGTCGGTGTCGCCCCTACCGCCTTCTACCGGCACTTCCACTCGACCGCGGATCTCGGAGTCGCCCTGGTCGAGGAGGCGTTGGGCAGTCTGCACCCGATGATCGCCGGCACGGTGTCGGCGTCCGGCGACAGCGACGAACGCATAGACCGCGCCGTCGCCCTGATCGCCCGTCACGTGCGCGAGCACCCCGCGCACATCCGGTTCATCGCCCGCGAGCGCAACGGCGGCGTACAGAAGGTCCGCTCCGCGATCGCCGAGCAGATGGCCCGGTTCGCCGACGAGGTGAAGGCCGAACTGGCCAAGCAGCCCGAGTCCGCCGGCTGGAGCGACGACGACCTGCTGATGCTCGCCGGCCTGTATGTCGACCAGATGCTGATGACCGCCAGTACGTTCCTGGAGGCGGCCCCCGAGGAACAGGACCAGGTGGCCCGGGTGGCCACCCGCCGGATGCGGCTGATCAGCATCGGCCGCCGCCACTGGCTGGGCTGACAGCCCGCGATACGACTCGGCCCGCACGCGCGAAGGGCGCGTACGATAGTGTCGTACGCGCCCTTCGCGCCCTTCACCACCAGCCGCGAGCGGGTCAGCCCTGGGTCTGCTGCCCCTGCCCCTGCTGGCCGCCGGTTCCGCAGCCTCCGCCCGGGCCGCCACCCTGCCCGCCACCGGGGCCTCCGCCGGCCGCCCCCGACGGCATCCCGGAAGGCGCGCCCGACGGGGCCTTCCCCGTGGCGGCACCGGACGGCGCCCCCGAGGGTGCTCCCGAAGGCGCCCCGGACGGAGCTCCGCTCGGCATCCCCGACGGGGCACCACTCGGCGCGCCCGACGGCGCCTGGCAACTCTGCTGCCCCGAGCCGCCGTTGCCGTTGCCATTGCCCGAGGACGACGAGGAGTCGTCAGAGCCGCAGGCCGTCAACAGGAGCGGCGACAGCGCCAGCAGGGCGATGGCGGGGACGTGACGTACGCGCGTCATGCGGACAGGCTTCATGAGGGCAACTCCCGTTTGGATGAGCGGAATCTGAGAGCCGCATGCAACCAACCGCCCCTGGGCCCAGCTTGGGCCCGCGCTGTGGCCCGCCTGTGGCCCACGCAAAGAACACCTCAACAAACCCGCCCTGACCTGCGCTTACGCCCGCTCGCCCCAACTCCCCCGCTGGTACAGGTCCGTGACAGAAGACAGGAGGCGGCCGACCGCGTACGGATCAGCCGAGCCGCACCCTTGCCAGCTGACGCGACTGGGCGACGAGGCGGTCCTCGCTGTCCCAGACCTCGGCGTCCTCCTCCAGGAAGCCGCCGGCGAGGTTGCGGGTGGTGATGGAGACGCGCAGGGGGCCCGGCGCCGGACGGCAGCGCACGTGCACGGTCAGCTCGACGGTCGGCACCCAGCCGGACAGGCCGAGTTCGAAGGCGGTCGGAGGCAGCGCGTCCACCGCGAGGAGCAGCGAGAGGGGGTCCGGGTCGCGGCCGTCGGCGAGGCCGAACCAGGAGCGCATCTCGCCCTTGCCGGACGGCGATCCGAGGGCCCAGCCCAGGGTGGCGGGGTCGAGCTTGAGCATCAGCCGGTCGGTGATCGCGGAGCTGCCGGAGACGGGGGCGGGCCCGTCCTCGGGTCCGAAGCACTGGTCCATGGGCGGAATCGCGGGCGGCCTGGCCGTCGTACGGACGTCGTCGGGGAGGCTGTCGAGGTCCCCGTAGGAGGCGAGCACGCGGATCCGCTCGACCTCGCGGCCCTGGTCGTCGTACTGGAACAGGGACGCCTGGCCGGTGGAGAGGGTGCGGCCGGTGCGGACGACGTCGGTGCGGACGACCGCCGGGCCCGGCTGGGACGCGGTGAGGTAGTGCGCGGAGATCGTGAACGGGTCGGCGTGCGGCAGGGCGTCGGCGAGCGCGCGGCCCAGAACGGCGAGCAGGTAGCCGCCGTTGACGGCGCTGATGATCGTCCACCCGGCGGACAGGTCGATGTCGTAGACGCCGGGTGCGCGACGGGTGACCGCGGTGTCGCGGTCGAACTCGCTGTCGCCGATCCTGGCCCGTACCGCGTGCACGGAAGCTGCTTCTGACATGCCTGAACGGTACAACAGGTAATTACTAAGCAGTAGCTTTTTCTGTTTCGATCTCGTGAAACGCCCCGTGGCCCGCCTCACTCCGACAACCTCGTCCTCACCCTTACTCCGCCACCTCGACCGCCGTCGAGCGCCGGTGCCACGCCCGGGGCGCGCGCCAGTGGTACCGCATCGCGAGCAGCCGCAGCATGAAGGTCGTGACGACGGCGAGCGCGGAGGTGAAGGTGTTCAGGGCGTCGTAGCGGATGCACAGGGCGACCATCGTGCTGCCGACGATGGCGGGCACGGCGTAGAGATCGCGGTCCCAGCGCAGCAGCGAGGGGACCTCGTTGGCGAGGACGTCCCGCAGCACACCTCCGCCGACCGCGGTCGCGAGTCCGAGGGTCGCCGAGGCGGTGAGGCCGAGTCCGTACTCGTACGCCTTCGTCGTGCCCGCGACGCAGAAGAGGCCGAGTCCGGCCGCGTCGAAGATGTTCACGCCGAGCTGGATCCGCTCCACCTCGGGGTGGAGGAAGAAGACCAGCAGGGCGGCGAGCAGCGGAGTGAGGAAGTACCCCAGATCCGTGAAGGCCGCGGGCGGCACGGCTCCGATGACCAGATCCCGGAACAGCCCGCCGCCCAGCGCGGTGACCTCGGCGAGGACCGCGATGCCGAAGACGTCGAAGTTCTTGCGGACGGCCAGCAGGGCACCGGAGATCGCGAAGACGAAGATGCCGACCAGGTCGAGTGTGTGCTGGACGGACGGGGTGAAGAGTTCCTGGATCACCCGAACATTCTCACCCAGCACAGAGCCCCTGCCTTCCATTGCAAGGCAGGGGCTCGGTGATACTTACTACTCCTTGGCGGGAGCGTCACCCTCGGAGGCTTCGTCGGCTTCGGAGGCGGCCTCGGCGGCAGCGTCCTTCGCCGGTGCCTCCGCGGAAGCCGGAGCCTCCTTGGAGACCGCCGGGGACTCCTTGGCGACCGACGTCTCCGTGACCGCCGGTGTCTCCGTGGCAGCCGCCACCTCGGCCGCGACCGCCGCCGACGTGGCCGCGGACTCCGCGAGCACCTCGTCGGCCACCAGCTCCGCCGCCTCCTTCGCGGCGGTCAGCAGCACGGTGTCCTGCGGGGCCTGGTCCTCGAAGTTCTCCGGGTGGTGGCAGGCCACCTGCTGACCGGGCTTCAGCTCCAGGAGCGGCGGCTCGGTCGTCGTGCAGATCTGCGTGGCCTTCCAGCACCGCGTGTGGAAGCGGCACCCGCTCGGCGGCGAGATCGGCGAGGGCACGTCGCCCTTGAGCAGGATGCGCTCGCTCTTGGCCGACTTGCGCCGGGGGTCCGGAATCGGCACCGCCGACATCAGCGCCTTGGTGTACGGGTGCATCGGCGCCTTGTACAGCGACTCACGGTCGGCCAGCTCGACGATCTTGCCGAGGTACATCACGGCGATACGGTCCGAGACATGGCGTACGACGGACAGGTCGTGCGCGATGATCACGTACGTGAGGCCGAGCTCCTGCTGGAGGTCGTCCAGCAGGTTCACCACCTGCGCCTGGATCGACACGTCGAGCGCGGAGACCGGCTCGTCCGCCACGACCATCTTCGGGTTGAGCGCGAGCGCGCGGGCGATGCCGATGCGCTGGCGCTGACCGCCGGAGAACTCGTGCGGGTAGCGGTTGTAGTGCTCGGGGTTGAGACCGACCACCGACAGCAGCCGCTGGACCTCCTTCTTGATGCCGCCCTCGGGCATGACGCCCTGGAGCTTGAAGGGGGCGCTGATGATCGTGCCGATCGTGTGGCGCGGGTTCAGCGACGAGTACGGGTCCTGGAAGATCATCTGGACGTCACGGCGCATCGGGCGCATGCCGGCGACGCTGAGGTGCGTGATGTCCTTGCCCTCGAACTCGACCTTGCCCGCCGTCGGTTCGAGCAGCCGCGTGATCAGCCGGCCCATCGTCGACTTGCCGCAGCCCGACTCGCCCACGACACCGAGCGTCTCGCCGGACCTGACCTCGAAGTCGATGCCGTCGACCGCCCGCACCGCGCCGACCTGCCGCTGGAGCAGGCCCTTGCGGATCGGGAAGTGCTTCTGCAGGCCGGTCACCTTCAGGAGCGTCTCGCCGGGGGCGGCGTCCTTGGTGAGGGTCGCCACGCCGTCGCTCTGCGCGGGGATGACCACGGGTTTGTCCTCTGCTTTGTCACTCACAGCTTCGGCGCAATCTCTTCGGTCCAGATCCGTTCCCGCTGCTCCTGCGTCATGTGGCAGGCGGCCCAGTGCTGGCTGCCGACCTCGGTCAGCTCGGGGCGGACCGTGCGGGTGACGTTGTCCTTGGGGACGTCCGCGTACGAGCAGCGCGGGTTGAAGGCGCAGCCCGACGGGATGTTGATCAGCGAGGGCGGGGAACCCTTGACCGGGATCAGCCGCTCGGTCTGGTCACGGTCCAGGCGGGGCATGGAGCCGAGCAGGCCCCAGGTGTACGGGTGCCTGGGCTCGTAGAAGACCTTCTCGGCCGGGCCCCGCTCGATGCAGCGGCCGCCGTACATCACCAGGATGTCGTCGGAGAGCTCGGCGACGACGCCCAGGTCGTGGGTGATGATGATGACCGCGGAGCCGAACTCCTGCTGCAGGTCCCGGATGAGGTCGAGGATCTGCGCCTGGACGGTCACGTCCAGGGCGGTCGTCGGCTCGTCCGCGATCAGCAGCTCGGGGTTGTTGACCAGCGACATCGCGATCATCGCGCGCTGGCGCATACCGCCGGAGAACTCGTGCGGATAGCTGTCGACCCGCTTGTCCGGCTGAGGGATGCCGACCCGGTCGAGCATCTCGACGGCGCGCCTGCGCGCCACCTTCTTGTCCACCTTGTGGTGGATCCGGTACGCCTCCACGATCTGCTGGCCGATCGTGTAGTACGGGTGCAGCGCCGACAGCGGGTCCTGGAAGATCATCGCCATCTCGCGGCCACGCAGCTTGCGCACGTAGTCGGGGTCGGCGGAGAGCAGTTCCGTGCCGTCGAGCCAGATCTCGCCGGAGATCTGCGCCTTGCGCTTGCCGTACTGGCCCGCGGTGTGCAGGCCCATGATGCCGAGCGAGGTCACCGACTTGCCGGAGCCCGACTCGCCCACGATGCCGAGGGTCTTGCCCTTCTCCAGCGTGAAGCTGAGCCCGTCGACGGACTTGACCAGGCCGTCGTCGGTCGGGAAGTGCACCTTCAGGTCGCGGACTTCGAGGAAGGCGGAGGGGGTGGGCGAGTCCTTTACGGGCTCGCCCACCGCGGCTCCGCTCTTGCTGAGTTCGGTCATGAGAGCCTCACGCGGGGGTCGATCACGGCGTACAGCAGGTCCACCAGGAGGTTCGCGACGATCACCGCGAGCGAGGTGATCAGCGTGACGCCCAGGATGACGGGCAGGTCCTTGTCGCTGATCGCCTTGAGAACCGCCTGCCCGAGGCCGGGAAGGCTGAACGTGGTCTCGGTGAGGATCGCGCCGCCGATCAGGGCGCCGAGGTCCATGCCGAGCATGGTGAGGATCGGCGTCATGGTGGAGCGCATCGCGTGCTTGCCGATGACGACGGGTTCGGTCAGGCCCTTGGCGCGGGCGGTGCGGATGTAGTCCTCGCCCAGGACCTCCAGCATGGTGGCTCTGGTGATCCGGGCGTACATCGCCGCATAGAGGAAGGCCAGCGTGACCCAGGGCAGGATCATGCCGCCGAACCAGCCGGTGAAGCTCTCCTCGATGGGCACGTACTGTGCGTCGATCCAGCCCAGTCCGTAGCTGAAGATCGCCAGGGACAGCAGGCCGGTGAAGTAGATGGGGAGCGAGACGCCGCCGAGGGCGACGATCATCGCGCCACGGTCCCAGAGGGAACCGCGCTTGAGCGCTGAGAGCACACCCGCCGCGACACCGAAGATCAACCACAGGAAGGCGGCACCGAGCGCGAGAGCCAGGGTCACTGGGAAGCGGTCGGTGAGTACCGGCCAGATGGCCTGCTCGTTGCGGAAGGAGTAGCCGAAGCAGGGCGCCGCGCAGTTCGTCACGTCGCCGCCGGCCGCATAGGTGCGCCCGACGAAGAGGCCTTTGAAGAACTCCCAGACCTGGGCGAAGATCGGGTCTGCCAGACCGAGCTTCTGCCGCACGGCCTCGATCGCCGCGGGGTCGGCCTGCTTGCCCACGAACATCGTGGCCGGGTCCACGCCCGCCCAGCGGGGGACGAGGAAGAAGATGCCGAAGACCACCAGAATGATGACCACCAGCATCACTGCGGCGGCGAAGAGCCGCCTGATGAGGTATGCGAGCACTGCTCTCGGCCCGGCGGCGGTGCCGCGGGCCACCGGAGGTCTTCCGGTGGCCCGCGGGTCACGCCGCGCCGGCCTTCACCTGCCTTTCGTGCCGTATGGCGGGTGCGCCGGTCGGTGTTACTTCTTGAGGCCGAGGTTCACGAAGTCGTACTGACCGCTGTAGTTGTCGGTCGTGTAGACGTTCGCGAGACGGCTGGAGCGCCAGTTGATGAACTTCTCGAAGACGAAGGGCAGGTAGTACGCGCCCTCCGAGACCTTGTGGTTGATCTCCGTGGAGATCTCGACCTTCTTCGCCTCGTCGAGCTCCTTGACGTAGTCGTCGAAGAGGCCGTCGATCGTCTTGTCCTTGATCAGGGCGAAGTTGTTGTTGCCGCTCTCAAGGATGTACTTGCTGTCCCACAGCGGCATGCCGTAACCCTGGACGGTCGGGAAGTCCGGGCCCCAGCCCATGATGATGATGCCGTAGCCCTTCTTCTTCACGTTCTCGGGGCTACCGATGATGCCGGTGGTCTGGGCACCGTCGAACTGGTCGATGTCGACGGTGATGCCGACCTTCTTCAGCGAGGCCTGGAGGGACTCGGCGGTGGCAACCTCGACCGGCTTGTTGTTACGGACCGCGATGGTGGTCTTGAAGCCGTTCGGCTGACCGCAGGCCTTGAGCTCTTCCTTGGCCTTGGCGACGTTGCCGTTCTTGTTCGTCGTGGCCGCCTCGTACGGGTCGTACTTCTGGCCCTCGGAACCGGGGACGGACGGCGGCAGCATGTTGGTGCCGATGTCGCCACCGGCGACCGGGCCACCACGAGCGGTCTGCAGCGACTCGTGGTCGGCGCCGTAGATCACGGCCTTGCGGCAGTGCTCGTTGTCGAACGGCTTGACGCTCTGCGGGAAGACCGCGTAGCGGATGTAGCCGGAGACCGGGTTGTCCAGGTTGGCCTTGTGCTGCTTCAGGGCGGTGGTGCGGCCCTGCGGGGACAGACCGGTCTGGCCGATGTCCAGGTCGTAGTCGCCGTTGATCAGACGCTGGTCCATGTCATTGGCGTTGGTGAACAGCGTCAGCGAGATCTTGTCCGGGTACGCCTTGCGGACCGGGTCCGAGGACTGCTTCCAGTTCTCGTTGCGGACCAGGACCAGCTTCTTGTTCGGCGTGTACGACTGGAACTTGTACGGGCCGGAGGAGAAGGGCTTCAGGCCGTACTTCGACTTGGTGTCCTTGTCCTGGCGGACCGGGGAAGCCGAGGTCAGGCCGAGGATGTCCTCGAAGTCCGAGTTGGCCTCGGGCAGCTTGAAGATGACGGTCTTGTCGTCCGGCGTCTCGATCGCCTTCAGACCGAGCTTGTCCTTGGACTTGTCCTTGTACGGGCCCTTGTACTCGCCCTTGGGGTCGAGCACGTCCTTCAGGTAGACCGGACCGCCGGACAGGACGTCCTGCGCCCAGACGCGCTCGATGCCGTACTTGACGTCCTTGGAGGTGATGGGCTTGCCATCCTCCCAGGTGACCCCGTCACGCAGCGTGTACGTGTAGGTCTTGCCGTCGTCGGAGATCTTCGCCGTGCTGGTGGCGAGGTCGGGGGTGACCTCGGCGCCCTTGGCTCCGGGCTCCGCCTTGCCGGTCACCAGCGTGCGGCTGTAGTACCGCATGAAGTTCCAGGCGAAGCCGTAGTAGCCACGCGTGGTGTCCCACGAGTCGGCGTCCTGGGCGCCCGCGAACTTCAGCTCGCCGCCCTTCTTGGCGAGGGAGGCCTGGGCGACCTTGTTGTTGGCTGCGTTGAAGCCGGCCGCGCCGTTCTTCGAGCCGCCGTCGTCGTCGTTGCCGCCGCCGCCGCACGCCGCCGTGGACAGCAGCGCAGCGACCACGGCTGCGGCGGCCGCGGCCTGCTTGCGCCGCCCTGTGGTGCGTTGGGTACTCACTCGGATCCTCCGATATGTAGCGGCCCGTCGACAGATGACGGGGCCCTGGGGGTACGGCAGTTCAGCGGGAACCCTTCGGGTCGAGCGCATCGCGTACGCCGTCGCCGAAGAGGTTGAAGGAGAGCACGGTGATGAAGATCGCTACACCCGGGATCACCATGTACATGGGGTCCGAGTCGTAGTAGTCGATCGCGGAGGAGAGCATCTGTCCCCAGGAGGCGGTGGGCGGCTTGACGCCCACACCCAGGAAGCTGAGCGCCGCCTCGGTGAGGATGTTGGTCGGGATCATCATCGTCGTGTACACGATGATGGGCGCGACGAGGTTGGGCAGCAGCTCCTTGAACAGGATGTAGAACCGCCCGGCCCCGAGGCTGCGCGCGGCCTCCACGTACTCGCGCTCACGCAGGGACAGCGTCTGACCGCGCACCACGCGTCCCACATAGGGCCAGCCGAAGAAGCCGATCACCAGGATCATGACGAACAGGCGCACGCCCGTTCCCGTCAGACCCAGCATCTCGTTCGGCATGACCGAGACCAGCGCGATGATGAAGAGGAGCTGCGGGAAGGCCAGCAGGCCGTCCATCACGCGGCTGATGAAGGCGTCGACCCAGCCGCCGAAGTAGCCGGCGAGAACGCCGAGCACGGTGCCGAGCACCACGGCCACCAGGGCCGACAGGAAGCCGACGAGCAGCGAGATGCGGGCGCCGTAGACGATCCGGGCGAAGATGTCGCGGCCGCTGACCGGTTCGACGCCGAGAAGGTGGTCTCCGCTGATTCCACCGAAGGACCCGGTGGGGGTCGAGAAGAGCGGATCGATCAGGTCCTCGTGATGTGACTCGGGGTCCTGCCCGACCAGGTTCGTGATCACGGGAGCGAGCAGCGCGATCGCGATCAGCACGAGGACGATGACGCCGCCCGTCAGGGCGAGCTTGTCCCGCTTCAGGCGCTCCCAGGCGATGCGGCCGAGGGAACGACCCTGTACCGCCTTCGCCTCGGCGGAGCCGGCTACGAGCGCCGCCTCCTCGGCCGCGCTCGGGGCGGCTTCGGCCGTCGGCTCGTGCAATGGTGCCGTCATCGTGGCAGGGACCCCTCTCAACCGGCGGTAGCCGGCCCACACTTGCCGCTGTAGCGGCGTGATCAGTCCGTCGTACACGGGGGATAAACCCCCTGGACCGGGAGTCTTCAACGCCTCGGCGATCTGTTGCCAGACCTGACGGTGAATGGATGCGCAAACGTGATGCTGTCAGGAGGGTTCCGTTATCCGAACGCCGGGTAACGGGGGTCGGACGCGGGAGTTTTGGTACGAAAGGGGCCTCGCAGCCCATTTACCCGCGTAGATCGGGACATTCCACCCAGGGGTGATGCGGGAGAGGGAGCCGATGCTCCACAGGTTGGACTCGACCGGACCCGGATCGTCTCAGGTACTTCGCCCGGGCACTTCGACCCGATCGTCTCAGGTGCTTCGATTCGTCTCAGTAGGTGCCCGGGAATCCGTATCCGCCGGCCGCCGGTGCCTGGGCGGGCGCCGCGTGGGCCTCACGATCGTAGAACGGCCGCGCGTTGATCCGCAGCCACAGGGCCACCGGGTCGTACTCGTCGGACATCGCGACCGTCGACACCGGCAGACCGTCCGGCACCGCGCCGATGGACTGCTGCATCATCGCCCGCACCGAGTCCACCGCGGGCGGGCTGGTGTCGTACACATCGAGCCCGATGGCGAGGTACGGCGCCCCGAGCGCGGGCTGCACCCAGGCGCGGCGGAGCGATCTGACGGCGGTGGTCCGGTGCGCGTTCTGCGTGAGCAGGGCGTAGAACTGCGGGATCTCGATGCCCGGTTCGGACAGCCGCAGCGGGCCCGCGGGCTGCCGCTCCAGGCCGGTCGCGATACGGCGCAGATCCAGCCAGGGGATGCCGACGCCGCCGCCCGGCGCGTGCGGGTTCAGCCACAGGCCATAGTGGTCGGGGTAGAGGGTGCGGGCCACGTCGAGCCCGTCGACCACCTCGTACGAACGGTTCCAGCCGCTCGCCGAGAGCTCCTGGGCGGAGGTCACACAGGGCGCGTAGCCGAAGCCGTCGACCTCCATGTTCCCGTACTGGGCGTCGGGCGAGCCCGACTGGCCGTGCCAGAGCAGCATCCATACCTGGCCGGACGACGGGGTCGCGAGGGCGCGCAGCAGCGCCTCGTAGGCGTCGTAACGCCCGGGCGTCACTTGGCGCAGCATGTGCTCGACCTGCCCGGCCGCAGCCGTGCCCGACGCGCTCACCTTCTACCGCCCCTTCGTGACATCCCTGACATACAGGTCCATTCGACGGGGCGCCGTGCTCGCTTGAGCATGGCATCACCCCGACCGAGCCATGAAACCAGCTTAAGTGGCGATCCCGACAGCACCGTTGCGCTCCGCTGGGTTTGGTGTTGAGAGCTCGGGACTTTCCGTTTTCTGCTGCCTGCGGGTCGGGGGTGGCTGAGCGCGCCGTTCCCCGCGCCCCTTCGGGGCGCCTCAGTGAGCCCGGGTGTAGAAGGGCCGTACCTGGGACCGCAGCCAGTCGCCCACCGGGTCCTGGGCCACGTCCAGGAAGACGAGGTTCACCGGGTGGGGCACGGGGACCTGGCCGAGGGCGCGGCCCACGGCGTCCAGGGGGAGGGTGCGGGCGTCGTCGTGCCAGTGGGCCAGCTCGACGCCGACGAACATCACGGGGTCGGCGCCCTCGATGCTCGCCAGACAGCGGCGGGCGCTCAGGACGACGCCGGTCGCGGCGAACTCGGCGGAGGCGGCGGCCAGGAAGTCCACCGGGTCGTGCTGCCAGTCCGGCTGGAACAGCCGCACCCGGCCGCCGCTCGCCTGCCCGTCCAGCTCCGTACGCCCGGCCCGGCACAGCTCGGCCACGGCGAGCGGCGGCAGCGGCACCCCGACCGTGCCGTCCGGGTTCACCACGATGCCCACCTGGGGCGGCAGACCGCGCGCGAACTCGACGGCGGGCGCCACCGTGTACGACATGTGGTCGCCGACGACCTGGCGGAACTGCTGCTCCGAGCTGAAGACCGGCACGTACGCCTGTCCGCCGAACTCCATCGTGGGCAGGTCGAGCGGGCCGCTGTGCGGGCCGCCGCCCTCGGGCAGCGGCACCCAGAGGAAGCTGCGGCCCATGACCTCCACGATCCGGGCGCCCGCCGAAGGCGAGGCCGCGCCGAGGGAGGCGGCCAGTACCGCCTCCAACTCGTTGCCGGGCCAGCCGACATGGGGGTGTGGGTGCGCTTGCACCGGAATGTCCTGTGCCGGGAAGTCCATCTCTCTACCGCCTGCTCGAACCGCCGTCTGCGGCTGTCGAGATTACGCGTACGCGCCCTCCCCCGCCGCAGTCCGTCCGGCTCACCGGGACCTCGGTCCGTCCGGTCACCGGGACCTCAGTCGCCGAAGTCGACCCGCCGCAGCACGTCCGCCGCCGCCCGGTCGATGAGCACCGCCGAACCGCAGCCCTCCGGCAGGTCGCCCTTCTCAACGGAACGCAGCAGCCGGCCGAACGCGCCGCGGTGACGCGCGAACGCGTACCGCGAGACTCCGCGGCCGCGCTCGCGCTGGCCGTCCAGGGCCGTACCGGGGTCCACGTCGAGCAGCAGCAGGTGCAGGGCGCCGCCGCGCCGCCGGGCGTCCCGGGCCAGCCAGCTGCGCACCCAGGCCTGCGTCCCGCAGTCGTGCACCACGACCCCCTCGCCGGACCGCAGGGCCCGGCGCAGGCCCGCGTAGTGCGCGGCGCGGACCAGGGGCCGGTAGACCGCGTACGGCAGGAAGCGGGCCAGCCTGCCGTCCCAGCGGTCGCGGGTGTCCTGGGAGTCGATGCGGCGGCCCGCCACCGCCCGGCGCATCAGGGTCGACTTGCCGCTGCCGGGCAGGCCCGTGACCACCACCAGGTCGGACGTGCCGAAGCGCAGGCCGTGCGGGCTGTGTCCCGCGCGCTCCCGCAGATCGCGGACGACGGGCGCCGGAAGCGGGCCGCACGCCTCCCCGGCCGGGGCAGTGGGCTGCTTGGGCAGCGCGATGGCCGCGCTCGTGGCGTACGCCGTGGTCCTGTTCACCCTGATCGTCCTCCCCATGGGGTCGGGAGACCCATCCCCGTCGAGTGTAAAGAGAAGGTAATGCGCTGGTCCCCTCATTTCTGTTCCCGTCCTGCCACAGCCCCGTCACAGATCACTGTGGATGCCTGTGGACCCTGTGCGGACGCCGTGCGGGCCGGCCGCGACGCTGCACCGCCCCCTCGCGAAGAGTCCCCTGCCGCGCCGCTCCGATGCGTGCAATGATGTGCCCGCCAACTGCATACCGGCCGCTTGAATCCGCGCGGGAGAGTTCCGGACACGTTTTTGCGTACGTGGTCCGGGCGCCGAAGGAGCAAGTCCCTCCCTTGAATCTCTCAGGCCCCGTTACCGCGCGGGCGAGGCACATCTGAAAAGCGGGCCTTCTCCCTGTCACCGGGGCGTCGGCTCCACCCAAGGTGCAAGTCAGTGACCGTCCCGTACGACCGGGGGTCACGGCGAACCTCTCAGGTTCCGATGACAGATGGGGAGGAACGACCTCGCCGTCATGCCTTGGGAGCCCCACCGTGAGCAGTAACGCCCCCGTTGAACCGCGCCATACAGCGCTCGACGCCCTCCATCGTTCGCTCGGCGCGACGATGACCGATTTCGCCGGCTGGGACATGCCCCTGCGCTACGGCTCCGAGCGCGACGAGCACCTCGCCGTACGGACGAAGGCCGGTCTCTTCGACCTCTCCCACATGGGGGAGATCACCGTGACGGGGCCGCAGGCGGCCGCGCTGCTCGACTTCGCGCTGGTCGGCAACATCGGGGGCGTGAAGCCCGGCCGGGCCCGCTACACCATGATCTGCCGGGCCGACGGCGGCATCCTCGACGACCTGATCGTGTACCGGCTCGCGGAGACCACGTACATGGTCGTCGCCAACGCCTCCAACGCCCGGACCGTCCTGGACGCGCTCGTGGAGCGGGCCGGGGGCTTCGACGCCGAGGTCCGCGACGACCGTGACGCGTACGCCCTGCTCGCGATCCAGGGACCCGAGTCCCCCGGCATCCTCAAGTCCCTCACCGACGCCGACCTGGACGGCCTGAAGTACTACGCCGGCCTGCCCGGTACGGTCGCCGGCGTCCCGGCGCTGATCGCGCGCACCGGCTACACCGGCGAGGACGGCTTCGAGCTGTTCGTGGCCCCGGCCGACGCCGAGAAGCTGTGGCAGGCGCTGACCGACGCGGGCACCCCCGTCGGGCTCGTCCCCTGCGGCCTCTCCTGCCGGGACACCCTGCGCCTGGAGGCGGGCATGCCGCTGTACGGGCACGAGCTGAGCACCGCGCTCACCCCCTTCGACGCGGGGCTCGGCCGGGTCGTGAAGTTCGAGAAGGAGGGCGACTTCGTGGGGCGCGAGGCGCTGACCGAGGCCGCCGCCCGGGCCGAGTCGCAGCCCCCGCGCGTCCTCGTCGGCCTGATCGCCGAGGGCCGCCGTGTGCCGCGCGCCGGATACCCGGTCGTCGCCGACGGCAAGGTCGTCGGCGAGGTCACCTCCGGCGCCCCCTCGCCCACCCTGGGAAAGCCGATCGCGATGGCATACGTCGACGCCGCGCACTCCGCACCCGGCACGCCCGGTGTCGGCGTGGACATCCGGGGCAGCCACGAGCCGTACGAGGTCGTGGCGCTGCCCTTCTACAAGCGCCAGAAGTAGATCCTGGTCCAGCGAGCGCCGGACAGTGAACCCTGGTCCGCGAGCGTCATGAAGTGACCCGGAGCACATCCGCCCAGGTCACCCCAGTCCCCCTGCATCAGCACTCCCCCGCGTACAGGAGAATTCAGGCCATGAGCAACCCCCAGCAGCTGCGCTACAGCAAGGAGCACGAGTGGCTGTCGGGCGCCGAGGACGGCGTCTCGACGGTCGGCATCACGGAGCACGCGGCCAACGCGCTCGGCGATGTCGTGTACGTCCAGCTCCCGGAGGTCGGTGACACGGTGACCGCGGGCGAGACCTGCGGCGAGCTGGAGTCGACCAAGTCCGTGAGCGATCTGTACTCGCCCGTCTCCGGTGAGATCACCGAGATCAACCAGGACGTCGTGGACGACCCCGCGCTGGTGAACACCGCCCCGTTCGAGGGTGGCTGGCTGTTCAAGGTACGGGTCGCGGAGGAGCCGAAGGACCTGCTCTCCGCGGACGAGTACACCGAATTCTCCGGCAGCTAAGGACTCCTGACCGATGTCGCTTCTGAACCAGTCCCTCCACGAGCTCGACCCGGACATCGCCGCCGCCGTCGACGCCGAGCTGAACCGTCAGCAGTCCACCCTCGAAATGATCGCCTCGGAGAACTTCGCCCCGGTCGCCGTCATGGAGGCCCAGGGCTCGGTCCTCACCAACAAGTACGCCGAGGGCTATCCGGGCCGCCGCTACTACGGCGGCTGCGAGCACGTCGACGTCGCCGAGCAGATCGCCATCGACCGGGTCAAGGAGCTGTTCGGCGCCGAGTACGCCAACGTGCAGCCCCACTCGGGCGCCTCCGCCAACCAGGCCGCGCTCTTCGCGCTGGCCCAGCCCGGCGACACCATCCTCGGCCTGGACCTGGCCCACGGCGGCCACCTGACCCACGGGATGCGGCTCAACTTCTCCGGCAAGCAGTTCAACGTGGTCGCCTACCACGTGGACGAGGCCGGCCTGGTCGACATGGCCGAGGTCGAGCGGCTCGCCAAGGAGCACCGCCCGAAGGTGATCATCGCGGGCTGGTCAGCGTACCCGCGGCAGCTCGACTTCGCCGAGTTCCGCCGTATCGCGGACGAGGTCGAGGCCTATCTGTGGGTCGACATGGCGCACTTCGCGGGTCTGGTCGCGGCCGGGCTCCACCCGAACCCGGTGGAGCACGCGGACGTGGTCACCTCCACCACCCACAAGACGCTGGGCGGGCCCCGCGGCGGGATCATCCTCGCCAAGAAGGCCTTCGCGAAGAAGCTCAACTCGTCCGTCTTCCCGGGCTTCCAGGGCGGCCCCCTGGAGCACGTGATCGCGGCCAAGGCCGTCTCCTTCAAGGTCGCGGCTTCGGAGGACTTCAAGGAGCGCCAGCGCCGAACGGTCGAGGGCGCCCGGATCCTCGCCGAGCGGCTCACCGCGCCCGACGCCCGCGCGTCCGGCGTGAACGTGCTGTCCGGCGGTACGGACGTCCACCTGATCCTGGTCGACCTGCGCGACTCGGAGCTCGACGGCCAGCAGGCCGAGGACCGCCTCCACGAGGTCGGCATCACGGTCAACCGCAACGCCGTCCCGAACGACCCGCGCCCGCCGATGGTCACCTCGGGCCTGCGGATCGGCACGCCCGCCCTCGCCACCCGCGGCTTCACGGCCGAGGACTTCGCCGAGGTCGCGGACGTCATCGCCGAAACGCTGAAGGCCCCCTCGACCTTCGGGGAGGCCGACGCCCAGGCGCTGAAGGCCCGGGTGTCCGCACTGGCGGAGAAGCACCCGCTGTACCCCGGTCTGGGCCAGTAGTCCCGTTTCACCGGCGCACCGCGCACACTGGGAGGTGTGCGCGGTGCCCCGCCCGCCCGACACCCACCACCACCGCCCCGGTCGCGGCGCTTCGCGCCTTTCGTTCTTCTGCACCACCCCCGTTTTGAGGAGTTCCCGTGGCCATCTCGGTCTTCGACCTGTTCTCGATCGGCATCGGCCCGTCCAGCTCCCACACGGTCGGCCCGATGCGCGCCGCGCGGATGTTCGCCCGCCGGCTGCGCACCGAGGACGTCCTGTCCTCCGTGACCTCGGTACGCGCCGAGCTGTACGGCTCACTGGGCGCGACCGGACACGGCCACGGCACCCCCAAGGCGGTGCTGCTCGGCCTGGAGGGCGCCTCGCCGCGCACGGTGGACGTGGAGGGGGCCGACGACCGGGTGGAGGGCATCAAGTCCTCGGGGCGGATCAACCTGCTCGACGAGCACGAGATCGACTTCTCCTTCGACGACGATCTGGTCCTGCACCGCCGCAAGACACTGCCGTACCACGCCAACGGCATGACGCTCTGGGCGCACGACGCCTCGGGCGCCGAGCTGCTCTCGAAGACGTACTACTCAGTGGGCGGCGGGTTCGTCGTCGACGAGGACGCGGTGGGCGCGGACCGCATCAAGCTGGACGACACGGTCCTCAAGTACCCCTTCCGCACGGGCGACGAGCTGCTGCGCCTCACCCGCGAGACGGGCCTGTCGATCTCCGCCCTGATGCTGGAGAACGAGCGGGCCTGGCGCACCGAGGACGAGATCCGCGAGGGGCTGCTCGCGATCTGGCGGGTGATGCAGGCGTGCGTCTCGCGCGGCATGTCCCGCGAGGGCATCCTGCCCGGCGGTCTCAGGGTCCGGCGCCGCGCGGCCATGTCGGCCCGCCAACTGCGCGCCGAGGGCGACCCGTTGGCCCACGCGATGGAGTGGATCACGCTGTACGCGATGGCGGTGAACGAGGAGAACGCGGCGGGCGGCCGCGTCGTGACCGCCCCGACGAACGGCGCGGCCGGCATCATCCCGGCGGTCCTGCACTACTACATCAACTTCGTGCCAGGCGCGGACGAGGACGGCGTGGTCCGCTTCATGCTCGCGGCCGGCGCGATCGGCATGCTCTTCAAGGAGAACGCCTCCATCTCCGGCGCCGAGGTCGGCTGCCAGGGCGAGGTCGGCTCGGCCTGCTCGATGGCGGCGGGCGCGCTGGCGGAGGTCCTCGGCGGCTCTCCCGAACAGGTCGAGAACGCCGCGGAGATCGGCATGGAACACAACCTCGGCCTCACCTGCGACCCGGTCGGCGGCCTCGTCCAGATCCCCTGCATCGAACGCAACGGCATGGCCGCGGTCAAGGCCGTCACGGCGGCCAGGATGGCCATGCGCGGCGACGGCTCCCACAAGGTGTCCCTCGACAAGGTCATCAAGACGATGAAGGAAACGGGCGCGGACATGAGCGTCAAGTACAAGGAGACGGCACGGGGCGGGCTGGCTGTGAACATCATCGAGTGCTGAGGGTGGGACGGGCGAAGTGGGGGAAGAGCAAAGGAAGTTGTCCCCCACAGGCAACACCGGCACCCGTCCCCCCACCGCACGGAGGAACCACATGCTGCGCGGCATCGATGTCAGCGCCTACCAGTCGTCCTCGTACAGCACCGAAGGCGTGTCCTTCGTCTTCGTCAAGGCCACCGAGGGCCGCACGTACGTCAATCCGAAGCTGAGCGCGCAGACGAAACGGGCCCGTGACGCCGGCTGCGTCGTCGGCTTCTACCACTTCCTCTGGCCGGGCAACCTCACGGCCCAGGCCGAGTACTTCGTCGGCAAGGCCCCCGAAAAGGCCGGCGACATCCTCGCCGTCGACTGGGAGACAACAGGCGACGGCACCCACGCGTCCAACGCCGAAAAGGACCGCTTCATCCGCAAGGTGAAGGAACTCCGACCGAACAACCGGGTCGTTCTCTACGCGAACAGGAACTACTGGTTGAACGTCGACGACACCTCGTACGCAGGTGACGGTCTATGGATCGCCGACTACGTCACGGCGGGCAAACCGCGGATCCAGGCCAAGTGGCGCTTTCACCAGTACACCGACGATCCGCTGGACAAGAACGTGGCGGACTTCTCCAGCAAGGCCGCTCTGCGCGAATGGGCCGAGAACGCCTGACGCATCCAGCGGACGGACAGGACCAGTTCTGCGCGAAGCCGCTTCGCCGGCGGGTCGGCGAGGTACTCGTTGAGCAGATCGAAGGTACGAAGCTCGGGCGGGAGAGCTTCGTACCACCCAAGGCCATGCATGTTGCAGTTGTTGCAGACGAGCCCTCGCACGCAGTCACCGCAACTGCCGGAGCCGGGGCAACAAGCGTGGTCGTGATCAATATCCATGGCTCTGCCGCCTGTGTGAGCTCTTGCGCAAACGGCACAACTACCCTGTTGGAGCCTCAGGAGTTGATCGACGAATCCTCTGGTCACGTGTACTGGCCGAGGCGGACGCGCTCGGCATTGCACGGTCTGCAGTACGGTCGCGGTGCTCCCGAAGCGTTGAGGATCGAATACTCCGCCAGCGGCTTGTCCTCACCGCATCCGAGACATTCGACGATTCCACGCTCGACCATCTCGCGGAAGGCACCGTTTCCCCGCTTCTTCCGTAGCGGTGAAAGCGGCTGCCCCTTGGTTCTCTGCTGGTAGTGAGCGCAACACAGTCCTCTGGCGGAAACCGCTCTGCCGCATCCGCCGAACTCACACAACCGGATATCGGCGACTGCCCGTCCAACGTTGATCGGAGCCAGCCCTCTCCCCCTCCGATGCTGCATGCAGTGGGTTCTGCACAATCCCTTCGTGAGCGGAAACCGTTCGGAAGACCGGCCGCAGGCCCAGCCGTTCCCACTCGCTTCGCAGCCTCTCGTTCAAGCCCCCGGTCGAACAGTTCGGTTGACGTACCATCCGATCAACGGGGAAGTCGAACAGGCGTAACGCGCCCGTCCGTCGGAATTGGAGATTCCACGGGCCTCGTCGAGGGGTATCGGACAGCAAGCGTGAGGAAGAGGGGAGCTTCACAGCATGGGTGGGAGTGTCGCTGCAGTCAGCAGCAGCGGTAAGTATTCGTTCTCCAAGCCGAATCGGGACGGTATTACGTTGCTTGCCGGGCTCGGGGTGGAGGGGGATGTGCATGCCGGGGTGACGGTGAAGCATCGGTTCCGGATGGAGAAGGATCCTTCTCAGGTCAATCTGCGGCAGGTGCACCTCATTCACGAGGAGTTGTTCGACGAGGTGCGGGAGGCCGGGTTCGAGGTCGCGGCCGGGCAGCTCGGCGAGAACGTCACCACCCGGGGGATCGATCTGCTGGGGCTGCCGGCCGGGACACTGCTGCGCGTCGGGGACGAGGCCGTCGTCGAGGTCACCGGGCTGCGGAATCCCTGTGCGCAGATCGACGGGTTCCAGAAGGGGCTGATGAAGCAGGTCGTCTGGCGGGACGAGGAAGGGAGCGTCCGGTTCCGGGCCGGGATCATGAGTGTCGTCGTCACGGGTGGCGTGGTGCGGCCCGGTGACCCGGTCGAGGTCGAGTTGCCGGACGGGCCGCACAGGCCCCTGGAGATCGTCTGAGCGGGGCGCCGGAGTGCTGCCGTCGTAGCCCTACACCCGGAACGCCATAGCCCCTACGCCCGGAAGTCAGCCGAGCGCTCCCGCGGTGCCTCCGCCAGGGCCTTGGTCACCGCGTCCACGCCTTCCTGGAGGCCGTAGACCGGGGTGCCGGGCTGCTGGCGCCAGGAGTCGTCGAGGGAGCCCGCGTCGACCGTGTCGAAGCCGAGTTCGTCGATGAGGTCGCGGACGACCTGCTTGGCGGACGCGTCGTCGGCGGCCACCGGGAGGGCGATGCGGTCCGGGGCTCCGGCGGGGCGGTGGCGGTCGAGGAGGTCCTGGGCGTACGTGCCGTTGAAGGCCTTGACGACCGTGTGGCCGAGTTGCCGGGCCGTCCAGCGGCTCTCCGTCAGGCCCTCGTCCTCGATCCCGGCGATCTTGCCGTCCCGCTGCCGCGGGTAGTAGTTGCCGGTGTCGACGACGACGGCTCCGTCGGCGGCCTCGTCGAAGAGCCCGGACGGCAGGCCCGGGACCGCCTTCAGGGGGACCGTGACGACGACGAGTTCGGCGCCGCGTGCCGCCTCCTCGACCGGGACGGGCGTCGCACCCGTCTCCTCGGCCAGTGCGGTGAGGGTCGCCGGACCTCGGGAGTTGGCGACGGAGACGTCGTGGCCGAGGGCCGTGAGCCGCCGGGTGAGGTTGCCGCCGATGTTGCCCGCTCCGATGATGCCGATCTTCATGACTCGCGCGTCCTTCCGGGGGTCGATGACTCCGATGTGGAGCACCAACCTCCGGGGCAAGCGGGCTATTCCGGGCCATCACCCGAAAGGCCGCACAGCGTTTCGAACGTCCGGAAACCGCTGTCCCGACCATCGCATGGGACAGCGGTCACGCACCGCATGACGAAGGGGCGCCCCGCCCGTCCGGCGGGAGCGCCCCTCGCGATTCTCGCGTTCGGCTACTTGTTCAGGTGCGACCAGAACTCGTCGAACGACAGCAGCTTGTCGCCGTTGAGGTCCTGGGAGGCGATCACGGCCTCGGCCACCGACTCGGTGACGTTCCAGTCGCCGCCCTGGGCCAGGGCCTTCTTGAACTCGGCGGCGGTGACGTAGCCGTCCCCGTCCACGTCGATGCGCTCGAACGCCTTGCGTGCTTCCTCGATGTCCGCCACCGGACCCGCCCCTTCTGATGTGCCGTACTTACCGAGGTCAGATTAGCTGCCGAGCTGAGCGTGGAGCGCGGCGACCACCCACGCGAACGCCTCCCGGTGCGTGGGCAGCGGCTCGGTCCCCCGTACAAGTGCCAGCAGTTCCCGGAAGCGGGCGAGTTCGGTCTGGCTCGCCGACGTCATGCGCTCCAGTACGGCGGCCCTGTCGGCGGCGCCGAGCACCTCGGTCAGGACCGTGGCGGCCTCCGGGGCGTCCGGCGCGAGGCCCCGCTCCCGTGCCTCACCGGCCAGCTGCACCAGGCGGCTCATCAGCCACAGGGACGTACCGGCCGGCACGTCGGGCCCCCGGTCCGCGGCGTTGAACTCGACCATCCTCCGCATCCGCGCGCGAAAGCCCGCGTCCTGCAGCAGCTCGGCGAGCTCGACCCACGCGTCCACCTGCGCGGTCGTGGGGTCGTCGGGCAGGTCGGGCACGCCGAAGCGCAGCCGGGTGCGGATGTCGGGGTCCGCGGTGTCGAGGCCGTCGAAGGTCTCCGCCATGAAGTCGTCGACGATGTGCTTGCGCTCCGCGGCCGACAGCCGCGCCAGTCTGTTCATGAGGGTCGTCTCCTCCGCGGTCGAGCCGCGTCGCGCCACGGTCGACAGCACCGCCCGGGTCACCTTGAGCGACCGGATCTGCGCGTCGAGGGCCGCCACATGCGTGGCCGCCACCTCCGCGACCGTCGTCTCGCCGGCCACCACCCGGCGTACGTCGTCCAGGCCGAGGCCCAGTTCCCGCAGCGTACGGATGAGTTCGAGGCGGGCCACGGACCCGGCGTCGTACAGCCGGTAGCCGCCCCCGGAGCGGGTCACGGGCGGCAGGGCGCCCGCGTCCGACCAGTAGCGGATGGTGCGCACCGGCAGTCCGGTGCTCCGGGAGAGCTGCCCGATGGTGAGCAGCCCGGTGCCGTCGTCGATCATGGGGTGGAGTCTGGGCCTTCCAGTGGGTGGAGACTCAAGCGATGGGCGAGGGAAGGGGCGGCGCGGTGGCCGGCACTCTGCGGGACATTCTCGACGCGGCGGCGCGAGGAGTCTTCCCGCCGCCGGACGGCGGTACGACGGTCGTGCCGCAGCACGCCCACCGGGATGCCGGGGTCATCGCCTTCACCGCGCACTCCGTCGTCTTCACCGACGAGGGGGAGGGCTGGGTCCGCGAAACGCTGGCCGCCGCCGACTGCGATCCGCTCGCCGCGACGATGAACCCGCGGTTCCTGGCGGCGTTCATGGAGCGTACGGGGCGTACGACGGACACGATCGACCTGCTGACGGTCGCGGCGCCGCTGCCGGGCCCGCCGCCGCTGGGGCTGACGGAACTCGACGATCCCGGTCATCCACGGGTCGCCCGGGCCCGCAAGCGGCGGGACGACGTGCGGGTGTGGGCCGCCGACGGGGGCGTACTCGTCCTGGGGCGTGGGGTCGCGGGGCGGCTGGAGGCCGCGATCGAGGTGGCCGAGGGGGTACGGCACCGGGGTCTGGGGCGTGCGCTCGCCGTGGCCGCCCGGCATCTGGGCGGGGGTGAGCCGGTCTGGGCGCAGCAGGCCGCCGGGAACGCCCGCAGCGTACGGGCCTTCCAGGCGGCCGGGTTCCGCCCGGTCGGGGCGGAGGCACTGCTGATCGCCCGCTAGGGAGCGAGCGGCGAGTCGGTGTCGGGCCGGAGGCCGGGGCTCAGTGCCAGGGCTCGTAGTACGGGTTGCTCTCGCAGTCGCTCATGATCTCGGTCTTGGTCTTCTTGTCGACCGGGCAGACGCCGATGATGTACTTCCGCGCGATACCGCCGGGGAAGGCGACCTCGACCTGGTCGGCCCACTTGTGAGTGTCGCCGATGGTCTTGTTGACGTCCACACCGCCGGGGGCGTCGATGTAGTAGTTGTAGCCGCTCTTCCACCACGTCTTGTAGAGGTCGTGGTCGTAGGTCGTGGAGACGTACGGGGAGGGCTGGTTGACCAGGACGTACCGCTCGATGTCGTACTGGCCGTTGATGACGTCCCGCGGGTGGAGGCCCTGCTCGAAGACGACCGAGGGGCCGCGACCGTCGCTGCGGTAGAGCGTGCCGCAGGTCTTGCGCCAGACCGGCTCGGGCGTGATGCGGTCGACCTCCACGCGGTGGTCCGCGGCGGCGTGGACCGGGTCGGCGAACTGGGGACAGGTGGGGGCGGCGGCCTTCGCGGCGAAGGCCGTGGGTGCCTTCGTCGTGGTGTCGGCGGGGAGCGTCGCCGCGGACGTCGCGAAGACGGCCGAGAGGGACAGGACGACGGCGGCGGCCCGCCGCCGCAGGCGAGTTGTGATCATGAGGAGCACGATCTCGGTTCTGCGGGGGCGGGCCGTGGATCTTCACTCGTACGGCGGCGTGCCGCCGACGGGCGTTGCCTCGGCCGTCTCAGCGTCGTTGGTTTCGCCCCCGCCCCCCTACCCATTCCCGTCCCCTGGGGGCTCCGCCCCCAGCCCCCCGTATCGCGCTGCCGCGCTCGTCCTCAAACGCCGGACGGGCTGGGGGGTGTGGGGGTTTGCGGAGTGGGATGCGTGCGGGTTCGTTGTGGCTGGTCGCGCAGTTCCCCGCGCCCCTGAAAGGGGCGCGGGGAACTGCGCAGTCTTTCGGGGGGGGCGGGGGCGGAGCCTCTGAGTAAGTGACGGGAATGGGTAAGGGCGGCGGGGGCGAAAACCCTAACGGTCCGCCACTCTCATTTCGAACCATGTCGTCTTGCCGCGAGGCAGGAGGTCCACGCCCCAGCGGTCGGAGAGTTTGTCGACGAGGAACAGGCCCCGGCCGCTCACGTCCATTTCCTGGACCGGCATGAGGCAGGGGAGGCCACGGGAGGGGTCACGGACCTCGATCCGGATCCAGCCCCGGCGGCGGCGCATACGGAGCCCGAACACCCTCGCGCCGGTGTGCCGCACGGCATTGCCCACCAACTCCGAGACCAGTAGGACCGCATCCTCGGTCATCTTCGGCGAGAGCCCCCAGTGACGCAGAACCACGACCTGGGTCAGCCGACGCGCGGTGGCCGCGGACTCGGGCCGGGAGGGCAACGGCACCTCCCCCTCGGTCGGATTGCCGAACAACTCCAGCGCCTTGAGCGCGTGTTCGTCCTCGACCGCGGGCGACCAGCGCGCCGCGGTCGCACTCCCGTGCCGCCGCGGCTGTTCGATACCCTCCAGCCCCGCCATGCCCCCATCATGGCCGCCCAGAGGCCCCGTCGGGGGCGTTCCGGAGGAATACGCCCCCCGGAACCCCCCATTCCGCCCGATTCGATCGGCATATGCCAGCGGCAGTTCGGTAGTGACCACAGCCCGCCTGACCTGCGGGAACAGCCTCGTTCGGGGCAATCGCCCGCCGCACCCGACAAGGAAGCCTTAAGATTGCCTTAAGGCTCGGATAAACCGCCCCTTCGAGGGACGCGGGTAAGACATCGCGTCAACTGCAAGTGGATCAGCGGAATTCGGCGGGTGACTTTCACGGCACCCACAACCCCTTGCCACCGGCCCTCGTCGCAGACCTCCGTCAGAGGAACTTCGCCTTGCCCGGGCCCTCCTCCACGAAGCTCTTCATGCCCCGCTCCCGGTCCTCGGTGGCGAACAGCCCCGCGAACCAGTTGCGTTCGATGGCGAGTCCGGTCTCGATGTCCGTCTCCAGACCCGCGTCGACCGACTCCTTGGCGGCACGCAGCGCGAGCGCCGGCCCCTGGGCCAGTTTCGCGGCCCACGCGTGCGCCTCGGCGTACACCTCGTCGGCCGGTACGACCCGGTCGACCAGGCCGAGCGACAGGGCCTCGTCGGCCTTGACCATGCGGCCGGTGAAGATGAGGTCCTTGGCCTTGGAGGGGCCGATCAGGCGGGACAGGCGCTGGGTGCCGCCCGCGCCCGGGATCAGTCCGAGCAGGATCTCGGGCTGGCCCAGCTTGGCGTTGTCCGCGGCGATGCGGAAGTCGGCACAGAGCGCCAACTCGCAGCCCCCGCCCAGCGCGTAACCCGTGACCGCGGCGACGACCGGCTTGGGGATGCGGGTCACGGCGGTGAAGGAGTCCTGCAGGGCACGGGACCGTACGACCATCGCCGCGTGGTCCATGGCCTGCATCTCCTTGATGTCCGCGCCCGCCGCGAACACCTTCTCGCCGCCGTAGAGGATCACCGCGCGCACGTCCTCGCGGCGCGTGGCCTCCTCGGCGAGCTCCTTGAGGCGGTCCTGCGTGGCGACGTCCAGCGCGTTCATGGGCGGGCGGTCGAGACGGATCGTGCCGACACCTTCGGCGACTTCGAGATGCACAGTCATGAAGGCAGGTTAACGGGGGCTAACGGCGACGGCCCCGGTGTGCTCCGTCACAGGCCTCGGCCGATGTGGCCGTCACACGCCGACGGCCCCGGTGCACCGCGTCACAGAGGAGCACACCGGGGCCGTACAGCCGAAAGTCCGAGGACCTCAGGGCCGGAGGGGCGTGGTCAGCGCCCCCGGGCCGTCACGCCTTCCACTTCTGCCACGACATGTTCCAGCCGTTGAGCCCGTTGTCCGGGTCCACGATCCGGTCGTTGGAGTTCTTCACGACCACCACGTCACCGACGATCGAGCGGTCGAAGAACCACGCGGCCGGTGCGCCGCGGTCGCCGCCGCCGCGCTGGTCGCGCAGGCCTATGCAGCCGTGGCTGGCGTTGTAGTTGCCGAAGGCGTCGCCGCCCCAGTAGTTGCCGTGGATGAAGGTGCCCGACGTGGTCAGCCGCATCGCGTCCGGCACGTCCTTGATGTCGTACTCGCCGCCGTAGCCGACCGTCTCGCCGTTCATCCGGGTCACCCGGAGGCGCTCGGTGATGACCATCTGGCCGTTCCAGGTCTCGTAGCCGGGCTTGCCCGTCGTGACCGGGATGGTCTTGATGACCTTGCCGTCGCGCCTGACGGTCATCTTCTTGGTCTTGACGTCGACGGTGGAGACCTGGCTGCGGCCTATCGTGAACTTCACGGTCTTGGCCTGCTCGCCGTAGACACCGGGCCTGCCCTCGACGCCGTCGAGGTTGAGCTTCACGGTGACCTTCGTACCGGGCTTCCAGTACTTCTCGGGGCGGAAGTCGAGGCGGTCGTTGCCGAACCAGTGGCCCTCGACGTCGACCGCCGGCTCGGTCTTGATGTCTATCGCCTTCTCGACGTCCTCGGGGTGCGTGATCCCCCGCGTGAAGTTGACCGAGAAGGTCGTCCCGACGCCGACCTTCGAGCCGTCCTCGGGCGTGAAGATGCCGACGAACGTGTTCTTCGGGGTCAGCGTGGTGAACGCCGACTCCTCCGCGGCCTCACGGCCCTCGGAGTCCTTGGCCACCGCGTGGACCTTGTACTTGGTGGACGCGGCGAGATGCGTGTCGGGCGTCCAGGTCGCGCCCCCGTCGGTGATCTTCCCCTCGACCGGGTTGCCCTTGGTGTCCTCGACCTCGACCTCGGTCAGCTTGCCCTTGGCCGCCGTCACCTTGAGCGCGCCGCTGGTCTTCACACCGTCGGCGCCGTCCTTCGGGGCCACGGTCACGACCGCCTGCGAGACCTTGGTGTCCGCCTGGCCGGAATCCTTGTCCCCGCCCTTCCCCGAGCCGGACCCGGAGTCCGAGTCCCCTCCCCCGCCGCATGCGGTCACGACGAGCATCAGGGTCCCCAACGCGAGCGCCAGAGCCCCCTTTCCACGCCGTGTCCGCGCGCCAACCGACGCCCCCGATATCGGTCGCCCGTTCAAGTTCGTTCTCCCCTCGCACGGCCTGATCAAGGCCCGCACTACCCATCGTTGGTCGCCCCGTGACGCCTGGGCCCATGGCGGGAGCCCGCAGCTCACAGCCGCGTCCCACGCGTGTATCGCGCTAATTAATCACACCGCCAGGAGCGTTGACCTCCTGGGATTGTCACCGTTCAGTCCCAACTTCAACAGCCCGCGGGGCTGTCGGCGCACGTCTTGTGCGTACCCCTTTGTCGGTCTACTTCACCGCGGAGCCCGCTTTCCAGGCCTTCCATCCCATGTTCCACCCGCCGAGGCCGTTGTCAGGAGCGACCTTCTTGTCATTGCTGTTGACGACCTCGACGACGTCACCGATGAGGCTGCGGTCGAAGAACCAGCCCGCCGGGGTCGCGGAGCTGCCGCCCTTCACATCGCGCAGGCCCACGCAGCCGTGGCTGACATTGGCGGTGCCGAAGACGCCCTGCGCCCAGTAGTTGCCGTGCAGGAAGGTCCCGGAGGTGGTCAGGCGCAGTGCGTGCGGCACGTCGGGGATGTCGTACTCGCCCTTGCCGTCGGCGTCGGTGAAGCCGACCGTCGCGCCGTTCATCCGGGTCACCTCCAGCATCTCGGTGACCACCATCTTCCCGTTGTACGTCGTGCTCTTGGGGGCGCCCGCGGTGATCGGCACGGTGGAGAGGACCTCGCCGTCGCGGCGCACCTCCATGGTGTGATCGGCGGCGTCGACGAGGCTGACCTGGCTGCGGCCGACCGTGAACGAGAAGGTCTTGTACTGCAGTCCGTACACGCCCGGGGCCGCCTCGACGTCGCGCAGCCGCAGTGCGACGGTGACCTTCGTGCCCGGCTTCCAGTACTCCTCGGGCCGGAAGTCCAGCCGCTTCTCGCCGAACCAGTGCGGGGCGATCTCCACCGCCGGCACGGAGGTCACACGGACGGCGCGCTCGACCGCCGCGCGGTTCTCGATCACGCGGTTGAAGTCCAGCGAGACGATCATTCCGGTGCCGACCGTGGAGCGGTTCTCGGGCATGACGTATCCGATGAAGCGCTCGTCGGGGACGGACGTCGTGAACGTCGAGTGCCGGGCCACCCGCCGGCCGTGGCCGTCGAGCGCGACCACGTCGACGGAGTACTTGGCGGCCAGGGCCAGTCGGGGCTCGTCCGGACGCCAGGTCATGCCGTCCTCGGCGATCCGGCCAGGCACCGGGAAGTCCTGCGCGTCCTGGGACCTGACGACCTTCACCGACTCCAGGCGCCCGGCCGGCACCCGTACCCGCAGGCTCTCGTCGGGGCGTACGGCCTTGCTGCCGTCGTCCGGTGAGACGCGGATCGTGTTCTCGGGCGAACGGGGCTTGCCGAGCACCCTGTCCACACCGTGCGAGGTGCATCCCGCGGCTCCGGCCAGCAGCCCTGCCCATGTCAGTACGGCGGCCAGCGCGGCCCCTGCGCGCGCCGCGCGCGTCTGTGCGTGCATCACGTGGGGCCCAACGACGAACCGGCCCCGGGGAAGTGGGGGACGTCTCATCCGCCCGGGGCCGGTCAGCCCTCTCCTGGGGAAACGTGAGTGCGAGCCCGGCGCTGGGCAGAACAGTGGGAAGGACGACGCGACGGGGAGCCGTGGCCGGGACGCCATGGGCATCTCCGCGCGCCGCTCCCATCGAGCCGCAGGAGGCCGTGAGGTGTCGAGCGCAGCCGAGCAGGAGGCAGTGCAGGAGGGGCGCGCCCCGGGCGCCGGGCTGCCCGCGCAGCCCGCCCCCGTGCTGAACGGCAGTCCGCGCGTCGCGCCGGCCGTCCCCGTGTGGCCCGGTGCGCCGACCCCGCTCGGGGCGCGCTTCCGGACCGGTCCCGACGGTGTCTCGGGCACCAACTTCGCGCTGTGGGCGGGCGGTGCCGAGTCCGTCGAGCTGTGCCTGTTCGGCGACGCCGGGGACTCCGAAGGCTCGGGCGGCGAGGGCACCGAGATCCGGGTGCCCCTCACCGAGCTGACCCACGAGATCTGGCACGGCTTCGTGCCCGGCGTGCGGCCCGGGCAGCGGTACGGCTTCCGGGTGCACGGCCGCTGGGACCCGTGGACCGGCGCCCGATGGAACCCGGCGAAGCTGCTCCTCGATCCGTACGCCCGTGCCGTGGACGGCGACTTCACGCTGCCGCCGGAGGTGTACGGGCATGTGCGCGACTGGCCCCAGCAGCAGGTCGCGGACACCGTGCGCGACGACCGGGACTCCGCTCCCTACGTCCCCAAGGGTGTCGTCGTCCACGACGACGCGCCCGACGACGAATGGACGGACGACCGCCGTCCGAAGACGCCCTGGGCGGACTCGGTCATCTACGAGCTGCACGTGCGGGGCTTCACGAAGCTGCACCCGGACATCCCGGAGGAACTGCGGGGCACGTACGCGGGGTTGGCGCATCCGGCGGCGATCGAGCACCTGACCAGGCTGGGTGTGACGGCGGTGGAGCTGCTGCCGGTGCACCAGTTCGCGCACGAGGACCATCTGCTGCGCCGGGGCATGAAGAACTACTGGGGCTACAACTCGATCGGCTATTTCGCGCCGCACGCCGGGTACGCGGCCTCGGGGACGACCGGCCAGCAGGTCGGCGAGTTCAAGAGCATGGTGCGCGCGCTGCACGCCGCCGGTATCGAGGTCATCCTCGACGTGGTCTACAACCACACGGCGGAGGCGGGCGAGCTGGGCCCCACGCTGTCGCTGCGCGGCATCGACAACCGCGGCTACTACCGGCTGCAGAGCGACGCCCGGCGGTACACGGACTACACGGGCTGCGGCAACACCCTGCACGTCGTACAGCCGCACGTGCTGCGCCTGATCACGGACTCGCTGCGCTACTGGGTGACGGAGATGGGGGTGGACGGCTTCCGGTTCGACCTGGCGGCCGCGCTGGCCCGCTCCATGCACGACGTCGACATGCTGTCCCCGTTCCTGGCGGTCATCGCGCAGGACCCGGTACTGCGCCGGGTGAAGCTGATCGCCGAGCCGTGGGACGTCGGCTCCGGCGGCTACCAGGTGGGGGCCTTCCCTCCCCTGTGGACCGAGTGGAACGACCGCTACCGCAACGCCGTACGGGACTTCTGGCGGGGCGCGCTGCCGGACGTACGGGATCTCGGGTACCGGCTGTCGGGGTCGAGCGACCTGTACGCGTGGGGCGGGCGGCGGCCGTACGCCTCGGTGAACTTCGTGACGGCCCACGACGGTTTCACCCTGCGGGATCTGGTGTCGTACGAGCGCAAGCACAACGAGGCCAACGGAGAGGGCAACCGGGACGGCACGGACGACAACCGCGCCTGGAACTGCGGGACGGAGGGCGAGACGGAGGACGCCCGCGTACGGGGCCTGCGGCGCCGTCAGCTGCGCAACCTCCTCACCACGCTGCTGCTGTCCACGGGCGTGCCGATGCTGGTCGCGGGGGACGAGCTGGGGCGGACCCAGGGGGGCAACAACAACGCGTACTGCCAGGACAACGAGATCAGCTGGATCGACTGGACCCTGCTCGACGACCCCGACTGGCGGGCCCTCTTCGACCTGACCGCCCGTGTGATCGCCCTCCGCCACGCCCATCCCGTGCTGCGGCGGCGGGCCTTCTTCTCCGGCCGTGCCCACTCGGCCGACGGGCTGCGCGACCTGGCGTGGTTCACGGCCCGCGGCGCGGAGATGACGGAACGGGACTGGTACGCGCCCGCGGCGACGCTCGGCATGTACCTGTCCGGGCGGGACATCCCCGGCCGGGACGCGCGTGGCGTACCGGTCACGGACGACAGCTTCCTGGCCGTCCTCCACGCGGGTGACCGGCCCGCGAGCTTCGTCCTGCCCGGGGCGCCGTGGGCGGACCATTACGAGGTCGTCGTCGACACGTCGCAGGAGGAGCAGGGGGATACGCCCGGGGTGGTGCACCGGGCGGGGGCTGCGATCACTGTGCCGGCGCGGGCGGTGATGTTGCTGAAGGTGGGCTGAGAGGTGCCTTCCGCGATCCGGACACGTTCTTGACGTCCCGACCTGCCCGCTGGCAACGTCCCTTCTCATGAAGCTGTCCGCTGATCACCCGTGCGTGTGCGTCGCGCTCGTGGAGCGGCGCCATGTCGATCTGTGCCGGCAGTCCAGCGCCATCTGTCGCTGAGCCCGCGATCGCCACGCTCTCTTCCTGACCTTCTCCCCCACCTTTCCTGAGCAGCCTTCCTGAGCGCCGTCCCGGTTTCCGGAGTCCCTTCCCGGCTTTCCCGCCGCGCGTCCCGCCATGGGACCGCTCTGCCCCGAGGATCACGCATGCCCGAAATATCCCGTCGCACCTTCGGTGGTCTTATCGGTGGTGGTGCCGTGACCGCCGTCGCCAGTACGGCCACCGCCGCCGAGGCGGCCCCCGCCGAACGCCCGTTCAAGGCCCGCCCGGGCGGCTCCGCGTCCGCCCGCCGCCCCAACCTCCTGGTCATCCTCGGCGACGACCTCGGCCGGGCCGATCTCTCCTCCTACGGCGCCCCGCACATCAAGACGCCGAACCTGGACCGGCTGGCCCGGCAGGGGGTGCGGTTCACCGACGCGTATTCGGGGTCCGCGACCTGCTCTCCGACCCGGTTCAGCCTCTACACGGGGCGCTGTCCGGGCCGGACGCCGGGCGGGCAGGCCGACCTCGCCCCGGACAGGCCGGAGTTGCTGGCCGAGCTGAAGGCGTCGTGGGAGAAGATCGCGGACGGCCTGCTCCCGTACCCGACCGCGTAGTCGGGCTGCGCGGTCGGGCTGCGCGGTCGGGCGGGTCAGCCCAGGATCCCCCGGTCGTACGCCGTGGCCACCGCCGCCGCTCGGTCCTTGACGCCCAGCTTCGTGTACAGGTGGGTCAGGTGGGTCTTGACCGTGGCCTCGCTGATGAAGAGTTCGCGGGCGATCTCGCGGTTGGACGTGCCCTTGGCCACCAGGGTGAGGACTTCGCGTTCGCGGGCGGAGAGGGGCTCGTTGCCGGGGGCCCTGGGCGTGCGGACCGCGGAGACCAGGCGGGAGGCCACGGCCGGGGAGAGGACCGTACGGCCCTGGGCGGCCGCGCGTACGGCGGTGAACAGCTCGTCGCGGGGTGCGTCCTTGAGGAGGTAGCCCGTCGCGCCCGCCTCGATCGCGGGGATCGTGTCGGAGTCGGTGTCGTACGTCGTCAGGACGAGGACCTTGGCGCGGGCGCCCGCGCGGGTGAGGTGCGCGATGGCCTCGACACCGCCGCCGCCCGGCATGCGCAGGTCCATCAGGATCACGTCGGGGTCGAGCGCGGCGGCCCGCTCGACCGCCTCGACGCCGTTCGACGCCTCTCCCAGTACGCGGAAACCGGGCGCGGACTCGAACATGCCGCGCAGACCGTCCCGTACGACGGGGTGGTCGTCCACGACGAGGAGGGAGATCGTCCCCTCCACCGTGGGGTCGTCTGTCGCGTCAGCTGTCATGGCGTACCAACGGTACGCGAGCTGAGAGGGCCGTGCCGTGTCCCGGCTCGGACTCGACGGCGAGGGATCCGGCGACGCGTTCGGCGCGGGCGCGCATGCCGTCGAGGCCGAAGCCGGCGGCGGTGGAGCGGGCGGGGACCGCGAGCGGGTCGAAGCCGCGGCCGTCGTCGCGGATGTCCAGGATCACCTCGTCGCCGAGGAAGGTCAGGGTGAGGCCGAGGCGGGTGGCGTGGGCGTGCCGGGAGGCGTTGGACAGGGCCTCCTGGGCGATGCGCAGGAGGGTCGCCGAGATCTCCTCGTGGAGTTGCTCGGCGGTGCCGGTGACGGTGAACTCGGCGCGTACGCCCGTCCGTTCACCCCACTCGGCGACCGTCTTCTTCAGGGCCTCGGGCAGTCCGTCGTTCTCCAGGGCCACGGGGGCGAGGTTCTGCACGGAGCGGCGGGCCTCGCCGAGACTGTGGCGCGCGAGGGTGGAGGCGCGGTCGAGATGGGTGCGGGCGGAGGGCAGGTCGGGGGCGCTCGCGACGACCTGGAGCTGGGCGATGATGCCGGTCAGGCCCTGGGCGATGGTGTCGTGGATCTCCGCGGCGAGGCGTCGGCGTTCGTCGGCGACCCCGGCCTCCCTCGCCTGGACGAGGAGTTGGGCGTGCAAGGCGGCGTTCTCGTCGAGGGCCTGTTGCAGGGCGGTGTTGGTGCGTTCGAGTTCGGCGATGGTCCCGGCCCGCTCGCGGGAGCGCTGCTCCTCCTGCTGGTTGAGATGACCGACCGCCATCAGCAGGGCGCTGTTCGCGACGATCATCACGCCGAACAGCACCCACTGGACCGGGCTGTGGAACGGCAGCCCGCCGGCCTGCGCGCCCGCCACCACGACGACGGTGGCGAAGAGGCCGAGCCGTTGCCGGCGCGTTCCGGACATCAGTTCGTCGGTGTCGAAGTAGCCGGTGGACGCGTAGAAGGCGAAGAACGGGTTCAGCCAGGTGAGGGCGAAGGAGATCACCCAGCGCAGGACGTAGTAGAGGGTCCCGCCGCGGGACGGGGTCCGGCGGCCACGGCGGGGCCCGTGCCACAGCTGGAGCGCCACCGCGGCGACCACCAGCGCCCCGGCCGCGTACCACTCGGCGGGACCCTCCATGAGCTCGCCGGCGAGGACCGAAAGGACGGTGGAGACAAGAAGCAGCCCGTAGGGACCCCAGGTGTGGAGCTGGTCCCAACGGTGCTCGATCCGCTGATCCGCCTCGGTCATCTCCCCAGTCTGCACGGGCTCTCTCCTACTCCCACCGGAACCAGCGTGACGCCGCGGCCGTCAGCAGCACCGTCCAGGCCACGAGCACGCCCAGGTGGCCCCAGCCCGGCCAGTCGCCCGCCGCCGCCTGGTTGAGCGCCTCGGCGGCCGCGCCGAACGGTGTGCAGCCGACGATCCGGGCCAGTACGTCGGGCATGGTCTGCACCGGCATCCACACACCCGCGCAGAACATCGCCGGGAAGAACACGGCGGACCCGATGGCGCCCGCGATCTTCGTCGTCCGGGACAGCGCCGAGATCACCGCGCCCAGGGCGAGGGCCGCAAGCACGGCCAGAACCAGGGCCAGCGCGTATCCGAAGGGCTGCTCGGGCAGTCGTACGTCGAAGGCGAGGCGGCCGACCGCGAGGGCGAGCAGGGACGACGTCAGGGCGGCCCCGCCGTACAGCAGCATCTGCGCGGACAGCAGGGCGGCGGGCCGGACCGGGGTGGTGGACATCCGGCGCAGGATGCCGCGCTCGCGGTAGCCGGTGAGGGTCTGCGGCATCGCCTGCAGACCGCCGACGGTCAGGCCGAGCAGCACGCTCACCGGGACGTAGGCGTCGACCGGGCGCAGCCCGCCGAAGTCCGGGTCGGCGTCCCGGAAGGCGGGGATCGAGCCGAGGATCACCAGCAGGAGGGTCGGGAAGCCGAGGATCCAGAAGAGGCTGCCGGGTTCCCTGCGGAAGAGACGGACCTCGCTCTTCAGTACGGCGGGGTTGACGAGGGCCGTCTTTCCGAGGGCGGCGTTGCCCAGGGCCGTGCTCATGCCGCTGCCTCCTTCGTGGCGTCGCTCGGGGCGTCCGTGGTCGAGTCCTTGGTGGCGTCCGTGGTGACGTTCTTCGTGAGGTCGAGGAACGCGTCGTCCAGCGTGGCGTCGGTGACGCGGAGCTGGTGGGCCGTGACGTGGGTGCGGGCGAGGAGGGTGACGACGGCGTTGACGGTCTCGTCGGTGCCGGACAGGGTGACGCGGCCGTCCTTGTACTCGATCGACGCGAGCCCCGGGAGCGCGTTCAGGTCGCGGTCGTCCAGCTGGGCGGACGGGGTGAAGCTGATGACGGTGGCGCCCGCCGAGCGGCGGATCAGACCGGCCGGGGTGTCGAGCGCGGCCACCCGGCCCTTGTCGATCACGGCGATCCGGTCGCAGAGCCGTTGCGCCTCCTCCATGAAGTGCGTGACGAGCAGGACGGTGACGCCGTTCGCGCGGATGTCCTCGATGAGCTCCCAGGTGTCGCGGCGGGCCCGCGGGTCGAGGCCGGTGGTCAGCTCGTCGAGGACGACGATCCGGGGGTTGCCGATGAGGGCGAGCGCGATGAACAGGCGCTGTTTCTGGCCGCCCGAGAGCTTGGCGAACCGGGTGGTGAGCTTGTCGGTGAGGCCGAGGCGTTCGGCGAGGGGCCGCCAGTCGAGCGGGCCGGTGTAGAAGGCGGCGTACAGCTCCAGGGCCTCGCGGACGGTGAGTTTGGCCTGCAGCTCGCTCTCCTGGAGCTGTGCGCCGAGCACTCGGCGGGTGGCCGCGTGCTCGGTGACGGGGTCGAGGCCGGTCACCCGGACACGGCCCGCGTCGGGTACGCGCAGGCCCTCGACGCATTCGACGGTGGTGGTCTTGCCGGCTCCGTTCGGGCCGAGGACGCCGAAAATCTCGCCCTCCTCGACGGTGAAGGAGACGCGGTCGACGGCGGGCCAGCCGCCGTAGGACTTGCGCAGATCGGTGACTTCGATCATGGGTGTGGATGACATGCTCCGAGCGTCCCGCCGGGGCGGGGTCCGCCACATCGGCCGTCGCGCTCGAACGCGCATCAACCGATCGGTTGATGCCGTCGTACGACCCGGCGGCATCGTGCGTACGACCCGTCGAACACGCAGGTCGTAGGACCAGCGGCGGATCCGGGACCGGCCAAAACTCGGTGGGCGTTGTCAGTGCCGGTCCGTAGGCTCGCGTTGATGCCCACTACACCCGCGCCCGCCGCCGACACCCCTGCCGAGGAAGCCCCGGAAACCGAACCGGCCAGGAGCCGTTCCGCCGTACGAAGCCTGCTGCGCCTGTGGCCGTACGTGCGGCCCGTGCGCACGCGGCTCTTCACGGCGGCCGTCGTCGCGGTCCTCGCCTCGTGTACGGGGCTGGTGATTCCGCTCGTACTGAAGTGGATCGTGGACGGTCCTGTGGCCGACCGGGACACGGGCGGGGTGTGGCTCGGGGCGCTGTACCTGCTGCTGCTCGGGCTTGCCGAGGCGGTGCTGTTCGGGCTGCGGCGGTGGCTGGTGGCCCGGCCGCTCGCCGGGGTCGAGGCGTCGATGCGGGCGGATCTGTACCGGCATCTGCAGCGGCTGCCGGTGGTGTTCCACGACCGCTGGCCCTCCGGGCAGTTGCTGTCGCGCGGCACTACGGATCTGATGCTGCTGCGGATGTTCCTCGCCTTCCCGCTGACGTTCCTGCTGGTCAACGGCGTGACGATCCTGGTGGGCTTCGTCATCATGCTGGCCCAGGAGTGGACGCTCGGGCTGGTGCTGCTCGCGCCCGCCGTGCCCGTGATGATCGTCTGCTGGCTCTTCGAGAAGCGGTACTCGAAGGTGGCGCGGCGGGCGCAGGACCAGGTCGGCGATCTGACGACGCTCGTCGAGGAGAGTGTGCTCGGCATCCGGATCATCAAGGGCTTCGGGCGCCACCGCAGTCAGGCCCTCGCCTTCCGGGACCTCTCCCGCACCCTGCGCGGCACGGAGCTCGCCAAGGCACGGCTGCTCGCCTGGATCTTCGCCGCGATCACGATCCTGCCCGAACTCGCCATCGGTGCGGCGCTCGTGCTCGGGACGGTGCAGGTGGCCGACGGCGAGCTGTCCACCGGCACGCTGGTCGCCTTCCTGTCCACGGCTCTCGCGCTGCGCTGGCCCCTCGAGTCGATCGGCTTCCTGCTGGCGATGAGCCAGGAGGCGGCGACCGCGACGGAGCGGTACTTCGAGGTGATGGACGCGGAACCGGAGTCCGGCCTGGTCGTCCCGCCTCGGCACGCCGTGGCCGCAGAGGCGGGGGCGAAGACGGGCGCGGCCGTGGGCACCGGCACGGTCTCCGCCACCGCCACCGCCACCGGCGGACTCCGTTTCCACGCCGTCCAGTTCCGCTACCCGGACGCCCCGGCCGGCTCCGCTCCCGTACTCGACCGCATCGACCTCCACATCCGCCCCGGCGAGACCATGGCCCTCGTGGGCGGCACCGGCACCGGGAAGACGACGCTCACCGCGCTCGTCCCCCGGCTGCACGAGGTCACGGCGGGCCGGATCACCCTGGACGGCCAGGACATCACCGAGATGCCCCGGGAAACGCTGCGCGCACTCGTGGCGGTCGCCTTCGAGGAGCCGACCCTCTTCTCGGCGAGCGTGGGGGAGAACGTCCTCATGGGCGCCGGGGCCCACGCGGGCGAGACCGAGCTGAACCGCGCCCTGGCCGTCGCGCAGGCGGACTTCGTCCACGCGCTCCCCGGGGACACGGACACCCAGGTCGGCGAGCAGGGCCTCAGCCTCTCCGGCGGCCAGCGCCAGCGCCTCGCCCTGGCCCGGGCCGTGGTCGGCAGACCCCGCTTCCTCGTCCTGGACGACCCCCTGTCGGCCCTGGACGTACACACGGAGGCCCTGGTCGAGGCGGCCCTGCGCCGCGTCCTCGCCGACACGACCGCGCTGGTCGTGGCCCACCGCCCGTCCACGGTCATGCTCGCCGACCGGGTGGCCCTGCTCTCCGAGGGCCGTATCACCGCCGTCGGCACGCACCACGAACTGCTGCGTACGAGCGCGGAGTACGCCTGGCTGATGTCCGGGACGGCAGAGACAGCGACAGCGACGAGCGAGGGGGACAACCGATGACGGCGCCCACGACCACCGCGCCGACCGACGAAGAGGACCGGCCGGCACCTCCGCACAGGAACGGCGACCCCTTCGACCGCGACTCCCTCCCCGCTCCCCCGCGCGCGACGGCCGGCCTTCTGCGCTCCCTGCTCGCGCCGATGAAGGCCCGCGTCGTCCTCGCCGCGGTCCTGCTGCTGCTCCAGCAGGCCGCCGTGCAGGCGGGCCCGCTGCTCGTGGCGTACGCCATCGACCGTGCCGTACCGGCCTTCCGCGGCGACGACCACGGTCCGCTGATCGCCGTGGCGGTCGCCTACGTCCTGGCGTCGGTGGCGGCCGGCACGCTCCAGTACGGCTTCGTCCTGACCTCCGCCCGCGTCAACCAGGACGTCCTGCTCGACCTGCGCGGCCGGATCTTCCGGCACGCGCAGGCGCTCAGCGTCGACTTCCACGAGCGCTACACCTCGGGCCGGCTCATCTCGCGCTCCACGACGGACGTCGAGTCGCTGCGCGAACTGCTCAGCGAGGGACTCCAGGAGCTCATCACCGTCATCCTGTCGTTCGTCTACATCTCGGCGCTGCTGCTCTGGCTGGACCTGGGCCTCGGCGCGGTCGCCGTGGCCTCGTTCGTGCCGCTGTACCTCCTCATCCGGCTCTACCGGCGCCGCGCCGGACGGATCTACAGCATCCGCTCGACCGCCATCGCCGCCGTCATCGTGAAGTTCGCGGAGACGATGAACGGCATCCGGCCGGTGCGCGCGTTCCGCCGCGAGGCCGTCAACGACGCGGACTTCCACGTACTCAACAGCCGCCACGAACGCATCAACGGCGACGCCATCCTGGAGATGGCCCGCTATGTCATCGGCTCCCGGCTCGTCGCCAACACGGCGGTCGCGGGGATCGTGCTGTGGGGCGCCTACCGGGTGGCGTCGGGCTCGCTCGCGCTGGGTGTACTGGCCGCCGCGGTGCTGTACCTGCGCCGGCTGTACGACCCGATAGACCGGCTCGGCATGTTCCTCAACTCGTACCAGTCGGCGGCCGCGTCACTGGAGAAGATCGCGGGTCTGCTGGCCCAGGTCCCCTCGGTGCCGGAGCCCGCACGGGCGCGTGCGCTGCCGGAGCTCGTCTCCGAACACCCTGGCCGCGAGGTCGAGTTCATCGACGTCCGCTTCGCGTACCGCACCGGCGGCGAGGTGCTCCCGTCCTTCTCGCTGACCCTTCCGGCGGGCCAGACCGTCGCCGTGGTCGGCTCCACGGGCGCGGGCAAGTCGACACTCGCCAAGCTGCTGGCCCGCTTCTACGACCCCACGGACGGCCGGGTCCTCCTCGACGGCGTCGACCTGCGCGAGCTCTCTGTCCGCGAACTGCGCCGCGGGGTGGTGATGGTGACGCAGGAGGCCTTTCTCTTCTCCGGCACGGTCGCGGAGAACATCGCCATCGGCCGCCCGGATGCCTCCCGCGAGGACATCGAGCGGGCCGCGAAGGCCATCGGCGCCCACGACTTCATCAGCGCCCTGCCGGACGGCTACGACACGGACGTACGCAAGAGGGGTGGCCGCATCTCGGCCGGTCAGCGGCAACTCGTGGCGTTCGCACGGGCGTTGCTCGCCGATCCGGCGGTCCTGATCCTGGACGAGGCCACCAGTTCGCTGGACGTGCCGGGCGAGCGGGCGGTGCAGCGCGCGATGGACACGGTCCTGCGCGGCCGGACGGCGGTCGTCATCGCCCACCGTCTGTCGACCGTCGAGATCGCCGACCGGGTGCTGGTCATGGAGCACGGCCGCATCGTCGAGGACGGCAGCCCGGCCCAACTCGTCGCGGACACGGGCAGGTTCGCGGATCTGCATCAGGCGTGGCGGGACAGCCTCGTGTAGGCGGGACAGCCTCGCACGGCGGGGTGGTGGGCGACATCTGCGACGCCCGGACGGGCGCACGGGCACGGCACGGGATGGGGCCAATGGTTGACGCGTACGAGGATCCGGGCACGCCCGACTGTCGCGGTGGAGCGCGGTATCTCTGGTGGCTGGTCGCCAGGCAGCCGGGCCGGGCCGCCGCGGGGGCGCTGCTTGGCACCGTCTGGATGGTGCTGATGGCGCTGACGCCGTATCTGCTGTCCCGCGCGATCGACGACGGCCTCGAACCGGGCGACCAGGCGGTGCTGGCCGGCTGGTCCGCCGCGCTGCTGGGTGTCGGGGTGTTCAACTCCTGGGTGAGCATCATGCGGCACCGCACGATGACCAGGCTCCGGATGGACGCCAACTTCCGGTCGGTCAAGCTCGTGGTGGGACAGGCGACCCGGCTGGGCGCCACGCTGTCGCGCCGGACAGCGGCCGGGGAGGTCGTCACCATCGGCGTCGGTGACGTGCAGACGATCAGCCAGTCCCTGACGGTGGTCGGCCCGGGCGTGGGCGCGACCGTCGCCTACGCCGTCGTGGCCGGAATGCTGCTGTCGGTCTCGCTGCCGCTGGCCGCGGTGGTGCTGCTCGGGGTGCCGGTGATAGTCGTACTCGTCGGTCCGCTGATGGGGCGGTTGCGGGGCGCGGAGACGGAGTACCGCGAGCGGCAGAGCGTGCTGACGGCGCGGATCGGCGATCTCGCGGGCGGGCTGCGGGTCCTCAACGGCCTTGGTGGCAAAGGGCTGTTCGCCGACGCCTTCCGCCGTGACTCGCAGCGGCTGCGGGTGCAGGGGTACCGGGTCGGGTCGGTGACGAGCTGGATCCAGGCGCTCGGCGTCGGGCTGCCGACCGTGTTCCTGGCCGTCGTTACGTGGCTGGCGGCCCGGCTCGCCGCTCAAGGGTCCATCACGATCGGCGAGTTGGTGTCCGTGTACGGCTATGTCGCGGTCCTGGTGGCGCCGGTGGCCTTCTTCGTCGAGTGCGGCTATCAGCTCAGCCGGGGTGTGGTGGCCGCCCGGCGCGTCGTACGGTTCCTGTCCCTGGAGCCGATGGAGACGGGCCGCACCTCCGTGGACGCGCCCGCCGAACCCTCCGTACTGCACGATCCGCGGTCCGGCGTGCGGGTGGCGCCCGGCAGGCTGACCGCGCTGGTCGGCGCCCGTCCGGCGGAGTCCGCCGCCGTGGTCGACCGGCTCGGCCGGTACACCGCGTCGGCGGCGACCTGGGGCGGCGTACGCCTCGACGCGATCGCCCTGCCACAGGTCCGGGCACGCATCCTGGTCGCGGACAACGAGGCCGACCTGTTCGCGGGCACCCTGCGCGACCTGGTCTCCGGCCGCGGGGACCCCGACGAGGAGACCGTCGCCGGGGCGGTGCACGCGGCCGTGGCGGACGACGTCGTGCTCGGGCTGCCGGAGGGGCTCGACTCGGCCGTCGACGCGCAGGGCCGCAGTCTCTCCGGAGGCCAGCGGCAGCGCGTACGCCTGGTGCGGGCGCTGCTCGCCGACCCCGAGGTGCTGCTCGCGGTCGAGCCCACCTCGGCGCTGGACGCGCACACCGAGGCCGCCGTCGCGGCGCGGCTGCGTGCGGCGCGCTCGGGCCGCACGACGGTCGTGACCAGCACCTCGCCGCTCGTGCTCGACCAGGTGGACACCGTGTACTACCTGGTCGACGGCAAGGTCGCGGCCGTCGGCGGCCACCAGGAACTCCTCGACGGGGAGCCGGGATACCGCGCGCTGGTGGCCCGCGACGCGGACGACCCGGACGACCCGGACGGTGTGGACGGTGTGGACAGTGTGGACGACACGGACGCCGACGAGTCGGACCTGACCGCGGCATCGGATCTGGACGCAGAGGAGGCCGTGCGATGACCGCGCAGCTGCCGGTCGCCGAACCGGCCGACGTACGCAGGGCCGCGGGCCGGCTGATCCGCGCGGACGGCCGCGCCTTCGCCGTCGTGCTCGTCCTGAACGCGCTGGCCGCCGCTGCCGGTCTGGTCGGTCCGTGGCTGCTCGGCCGCATCATCGACGAGGTCCGGGCCGGTGGCGGCGTGGCCGTCGTGGACCGCCTCGCACTGGTCATCCTGGTGTGCGCGCTGGGGCAGTTGCTGCTGGCGCGCGGCGCCCGGTACGTGGGGTACCGGTTCGGGGAGCGGACGCTGGCGCGGGTGCGCGAGGAGTTCGTCGAGCGGACGCTGACCCTGCCCGCCTCGGTCGTGGAGCGGGCGGGCACGGGCGATCTGACGGCCCGGGGCACCGCGGACGTCTCCGCGGTGGGTACGACCCTGCGCGACGCCGGCCCGGAGCTGCTGATCTCCTCGGTCCAGTGTCTGTTCCTCCTCGGCGCGGTCTTCGCGCTCGACCCACTGCTCGGCGCGTGCGCGGTGCTCGCGCAGGCCGGTATCTGGCTCGCGCTGCGCTGGTATCTGCGCCGGGCGCGCACCGGCTATCTCGCCGAGGGGGCCGCCACGTCGGAGGTCGCCGAGATCCTCACGGCGACCGCGTCCGGCGGGCGCACGGTCGAGGCGTTCGGACTCCAGCGGCGGCGGATCGCCGCGAGCCGGGACGCCCTGGAGACGTCCCGGCGCACCCGGTTGTACACGCTGTACCTGCGGACCGTGTTCTTCGTGACCGTGGAGATCTCGTTCGTGCTCCCGGTGGCCGTCGTGCTGCTGGTCGGCGGAGCCCTGCACGAACGGGGCACGGTGAGCCTGGGTGCCGTGGTCGCGGCCGCCCTGTATCTGCGGCAGCTCGAATCGCCGCTGGACCAGGTCCTGATGCGGGTGGAGCAACTGCAGGCCAGCAGCGCCTCGTTCGCCCGCGTGGAGGGCCTCGGCCGGGCGCCGCGGGCCGTTCCGTCCGGTTCCCCGGCCCCGGCGGACGACCGGATCGACGTGACGGATGTGCGCTACTCGTACGACCGCGGGGGCGAGGTCCTGCGCGGGGTGGACCTGACCGTGCGCCCCGGCGAACGGCTGGCCGTGGTCGGACCCTCCGGCGCCGGGAAGACCACCCTGAGCCGGCTGCTGGCGGGCATCGACGCGCCGCGCTCCGGATCGGTGACGGTGGGCGGGGTGCCGATCGTCGACCTCGACCCGGAGCAGCTGCGGCGGCAGGTCGTCCTCGTCACCCAGGAGCACCACGTGTTCCTCGGCACGGTCCGCGACAACCTGCTCATCGCCGAACCCTCCGCCGGTGACGCCGAGTTGTGGGCGGCCCTCGCGGCGGTCGGCGCCGAAGACTGGGTCCAGGAGCTGCCGGACGGCCTCGACACGGAGCTCGGGCCCGACAGCCCCCACCGCGCGGACGGCTCCCGGGCCCAGCAACTGGCCCTGGCCCGGGTCGTGTTGGCAGACCCTCACACCCTGATCCTCGACGAGGCCACGGCCCTCCTTGACCCGGCGACCGCCCGCCACACCGAGCGAGCGCTCGCCGCCGTCCTCGAAGGCCGCACCGTCATCGCCATCGCCCACCGCCTGCACACCGCCCACGACGCGGACCGGGTCGCCGTGATGGAGGACGGCCGCCTGACCGAACTGGGCACCCACGACAGCCTGGTGGCCGCCGACGGTGCGTACGCGTCCCTGTGGCACTCGTGGCACGGGGAGCGGCCGGGGCTTCCCGGCCAACGGCCTTCATGAGCCCGGCTCTTGGTGAGCCTGAGCCTGCGTGGGCCGTCCACCTGGCAACGAGTCCGTATACCGAACATGACTACCCGGACAACGAACCGTTTCCAGCCAACTTCTTGATGCGCACCTGACAGAGAGCGCAATCTCCTGCCACTCTTCCCACGACCACTCCACAGCAACCCCACAAGAACCGCTGTGCCGTGGTGGACCCCCCACGCACGCCCGCACGTGCCCCATGCAAGTGGTTCCGCGTTCCGCCTTGTTCTGCCCGGACGGATCCCAACCGTCCGGTCCCCCCTGGCCGCGCGATCCGCGATCCGCGGCCACGCAGAAGGAGTCCGTGTTGAGACGCACCTCCCACAGACGCACCTCCCACACCGCAGGCACTGCTCAGACCGTGGGTAACTCCCGTTCCTCGTTCGCCTCCCGTTCCACCCGGCGCAAGGCCGCCGCCGGCGCGCTCGTCGCCGTCGCCGCCCTGCTCGCCGCGGCCGTCCAGACGGGCGCCGCCACCGCCGACACCAAACCCGCCCCGGGCAAGCTCGACAAGGGCTCGCTGGCCGTCAAGCTCTCCCCCGCCCAGCGCGCGGCGCTGATCCGTGACGCCGACTCGGCGAAGGCGGACACGGCGAAGGAACTCGGTCTGGGCGCCCAGGAGAAGCTCGTCGTCCGCGACGTCGTCAAGGACGCCGACGGTACGGTGCACACGCGCTACGAGCGTACGTACGCCGGACTCCCGGTCCTCGGCGGCGACCTGGTCGTCGACACCGCCAAGTCGGGGAAGACCGAAGGCGTTACGCGCGCGGTGAAGGCCCAGCTCAAGGGCATCACCACCAGCGCGGCGGTGAAGCCCGCCGTCGCCGAGAAGCAGGCCCTGAAGGCCGCCTCGGCGGAGGGCTCGAAGAAGACCGAGGCGGACGGCGCACGCAAGGTGATCTGGGCGGCCGACGGCACGCCGAGCCTCGCGTACGAGACGGTCGTCGGGGGGCTGCAGCACGACGGCACCCCGAACGAGCTGCACGTCATCACGGACGCGGCCACCGGCAAGAAGCTCTTCGAGTACCAGGGCGTCGAGACCGGCACCGGCAACACCCAGTACAGCGGCTCAGTGACGCTCGGCAGCGCCCAGTCCGGGTCGACGTACAACCTCACGGACACGACGCGCGGCAACCACAAGACGAACAACCTGAACCGCGGTACGTCGGGCACCGGCACGCTCTTCTCCGGCGCCGACGACGTCTGGGGCAACGGAGCCGCGTCGAACCTGGAGACGGCGGGCGCGGACGCCCACTACGGGGCCGCGCTGACCTGGGACTACTACAAGAACGTGCAGGGCCGCAGCGGTATCCGCGGTGACGGGGTCGGCGCGTACTCCCGCGTCCACTACGGCAACAACTACGTCAACGCCTTCTGGCAGGACTCCTGCTTCTGCATGACGTACGGCGACGGCTCGGGCAACGCCAAGCCGCTCACGTCGATCGACGTGGCCGCGCACGAGATGACGCACGGCGTCACCTCCAACACCGCGGGCCTCAACTACAGCGGTGAGTCGGGCGGGTTGAACGAGGCGACCTCCGACATCTTCGCGGCGGCCGTCGAGTTCTACGCCGGCAACTCGCAGGACGTCGGCGACTACCTGGTCGGCGAGAAGATCGACATCAACGGCAACGGGACGCCGCTGCGTTACATGGACAAGCCGAGCAAGGACGGCTCGTCCAAGGACAGTTGGTACTCGGGCATCGGCTCGATCGACGTCCACTACTCCTCGGGTCCGGCGAACCACTTCTTCTACCTCCTCTCGGAGGGCAGCGGCACCAAGACCGTCAACGGCGTCTCGTACGACTCGCCGACCTCCGACGGTCTGCCGGTGACCGGGATCGGCCGCGAGAAGGCCGCGCTGATCTGGTTCAAGGCGCTCACCACGAAGTTCACCTCGACGACCAACTACGCGGCGGCCCGCACCGGCACGCTCGCGGTCGCGGGTGAGCTGTACGGCACCACGAGCGCCGAGTACACGGCGGTGCAGAACGCGTGGGCCGGCATCAACGTCGGCATCCGGCCCGGTGGCGGGGGCGGCGGCACGTCGTTCGAGAGCACGACGGCCGTATCGATTCCGGACAACGGAGCGGCGGTGACGTCGTCGATCACGGTCACCGGCCAGGCCGGCAACGCCCCCGCCAACCTGGTCGTCACCCCGAACATCACGCACACGTGGCGCGGTGACCTGGTGGTCGACCTGGTGGCGCCGGACGGCACGAGCTACCGCCTCAAGCCCTTCAGCTCCTCGGACTCGGCGGACAACGTCACCGAGCCGTACACGGTGAACGCGTCCTCCGAAGTCGCCAACGGCACCTGGCAGTTGAAGGTCCAGGACCAGGCGGCGCAGGACACCGGAAGGATCAATGGCTGGAAGATCACCTTCCCGCAGGCGTAGCCGACGCGGGTGAGTCCCAGCCGCACGGGCTCGCTCAGGCACGCACACACGAGGCGCCGCCCCGGGGATCCAACTCCCCGGGGCGGCGCCGTTTTTGCCACGGCATTGCCGCCGCCTTACGACGCCCTTTCCCACCCTTTGCCAGGCCTTTGCCCGCGATCAAGTCCGCAATCCGTACGCGGATCTTCGGGCAGCGGACGATTTCCGGCCAACCTTTATTCGCCCCGCTGACATGTACAGGACTCAACTGGCAACGTTCACCTCGCATCACCGCTTACGGCACACCCGCACCGCAACTTCACAACCGCCCGACCGGTCCCCCCATGCCAGTCGGACACCCCCCACGAAGGAGCTTGTGTGACCCCCCTCTACGCGCGTCACAAGCGCACCACTCTGGCCATCGCCACCGCTGTCGCGGCCGGAGCCCTGCTCACCACCGGTCTGACCACCGGTGCCTCCGCCCAGTCCCCGGCCGAGCAGTCCGGCGGGACGACCCTCGCCGCGGCGCCGGTCCAGCTGACCGCGGCAGCACGTACGAGCCTCATCCAGAAGGCCGACGCCGCCACGGCGGACACGGCCGACGAGATAGGTCTCGGTGCCAAGGAGAAGCTGGTCGTCAGAGACGTCGTCAAGGACGCCGACGGCACGACGCACACCCGGTACGAGCGCACGTACGCCGGACTCCCGGTCCTCGGCGGCGACCTGGTCGTCCACGAGACCAAGGCCGGCAGGACCCAGGGCGTGACCAAGGCGACGAAGGCCGCCATCAAGGTCTCCGACGTCACCCCGGACATCGCCAAGTCCACTGCCGAGAAGCAGGCGTTGAAGGCGGCGCAGGCCGAGGGCAGCAAGAAGTCGGCGGCCGACAAGGCCCCCCGCAAGGTCGTCTGGGCGGCCGACGGCAAGCCGGCCCTGGCCTACGAGACGGTCGTCGGCGGCTTCCAGCACGACGGCACCCCGCAGCAGCTGCATGTCGTCACCGACGCGCGGACGGGCAAGAAGCTGTACGAGTGGGAGGCGATCCAGACCGGCACCGGCAACAGCCAGTACTCCGGCAAGGTCACCATCGGCACCTCGCTGTCGGGCTCGACGTACCAGCTGAACGACACGTCCCGCGGCGCCCACAAGACGTACAACCTCAACCGGGGTACGTCCGGCACCGGCACCCTCTTCACCGACGCGGACGACACCTGGGGCACGGGCGCGGCCTCGAACACCCAGACCGCCGCGGTCGACGCGCACTTCGGCGCCCAGGCCACCTGGGACTTCTACAAGAACGTCCTCGGCCGCAGCGGCATCAAGAACGACGGCAAGGCCGCCTACTCCCGCGTCCACTACGGCAACGCGTACGTGAACGCCTTCTGGGACGACAGCTGCTTCTGCATGACGTACGGCGACGGCTCGGGCAACAGCAAGCCGCTGACGTCCCTCGACGTGGCGGGCCACGAGATGACGCACGGCGTCACGTCGAACACCGCGGGCCTCAACTACAGCGGTGAGTCGGGCGGCCTGAACGAGGCCACCTCCGACATCTTCGGCACGGCGGTGGAGTTCTACGCGGCCAACGCGTCCGACGTCGGCGACTACCTCATCGGCGAGAAGATCGACATCAACGGCAACGGCACTCCGCTGCGCTACATGGACAAGCCGAGCAAGGACGGCGCGTCCAAGGACAGCTGGTCGTCCAGCCTGGGCGGCATCGACGTCCACTACTCCTCGGGCCCGGCGAACCACTTCTTCTACCTCCTCTCGGAGGGCAGCGGCGCCAAGACGATCAACGGCGTCAGCTACAACTCCCCGACCTCCAACGGCTCGACGGTCACCGGCATCGGCCGCGACAAGGCGGTCAAGATCTGGTACAAGGCGCTCACCGAGTACATGACGTCCACGACGAAGTACGCGGGCGCCCGTACGGCGACGCTGAACGCGGCGTCGGCACTGTACGGCGGCACGGCGAGCGCGGAGTACAAGGCGGTGGCGGCGGCCTGGTCCGCGGTCAACGTGGCCTGACGGCCGAATAGTTGAGCGTGGGCGGTACCCGGAACGAAGGCATTCCCGGGTACCGCCCTACTCTTGGTTCCCATGCCCTACACGTACGAGGACGTGGGTGCGACCCGCGACGGCCGGTGCCCACCCGGCTTCCATCCCCTGCACGTCCGCAGCCGCATCGGCGAGGGCCAGGAGGTCTTCAAATCCGCATCCCAGGCGGTCCTGACCTGGGACCTCCACAGAGCGGTGGGCGTCAAGATCACGACGGACGCCCCGCAGGCCGCCCCCGGCGTGGACGTGACGGTCGGCCTGGGCCTGCTCCAGGCCCCCTGCCGCATCGTCTGGACGGTCGAAGAACCCCGCCGGGCCGGCTGGGCCTACGGCACCCTCCCCGGCCACCCCGAATCCGGCGAGGAAGCCTTCGTCGTCGACCGCACGGGCGACGGCACGGTCTGGCTGACGATAACCGCCTTCAGCCGCCCGGCGAAGTGGTATGCGAAGGCGGGCGGGGCGGCTACGCGGGGGTTGCAGCATGCGTATGCGCGGCGGTGCGGGGTGGTGCTGCGGAGGATGTGCGAGGACCCCAAAGGCGATTTCCTGGCGTAGCCGAGCGCGGCCGGTTCCGCCGAAGCGGACTCATGCGGAATCAGTCGCACGCGCCATGCGCCCCCCGGTCGGCTCTCAACCCGAGACGTACGGCCCCTCGGCAGCCTTCAGCCGCTGCATGGCCGTCAGCCGGAAGGCGAAGTACACCGCGGCCGCCGCGGCGGCGACTTCCAGAATGTCGCCGACGATCACCTGGAGCACGGCGTCCCGGATCTCCGAGAGGGCGTCGGCGTTCTCGTAACGCTGCCCGGCATACCGCTGGAACAGGGTCGTCGTGACGAACAGACCCCACCACAGGTTCACCGGCCAGAAGGAGACCTTGTACGGCTCACCATCGCCCGGCAGCCGCGTACTGGCTCCCCACATGTCGACTGCGACCCGGTAGGGCATCCAGAGATTCACCACCGGAACGAACCAGCACCCGACCGCCCAGCCGGGACCGTTACGGAACCGGTCCGGCCCAAGTACCCCGGCGCAGCGACGCATCCAGAAGAACCAGACGATGAACCCGATCGCACAGGCGAGGAACGTGGCGCCCTGGACCTGTCCTGCCGTCCGGTAGAGCGCCTCGGCATCATCTATCGCCTGCCGCGGCGTGAAGGCGAAGCCCCCGTCCTCGTCGATAAGCGTGTACAGCCGGACGCCGGCATAGACGGCGAACAGATCGCTGAGAGCAACGACGGCTAGCAACGCCGACATCCCGACCAGGAGGAAACGCGGCGGCCGTGACACCCGACCGGGCAGCGCGGAGCGCGGATGAAGATCATGGGATGCCGCCCCGTCGGAGCGTGGCGCAGATATACGTCGGTTCACCAGGACTTGCGATCCAGGAGGACGAGCCCGTCGATTGACTCCAGGCGTGCCTGCAGCACCGGGTCAGGAGCCGAGTTCTTGGTCAGCAGGAGCACACCCACCGTCGGGTGTTCTGACGCGTAGAGGTCGTCTTCCCCGTCATCACCGGGAATGAGGTTCGGCTGGATCTCCACGCGCCCATCGGGGCGGTCGGCCTTGTAGTAGACGCCGCGGTAGTCACTGTCGCGTTCGACGAAGGCCAGCCCAAGGCTGCTGGTGACAACCTGAGCCAGCTCGCTCGCGCTGTGAGTGCGGGTGCCGTAGGTGGTGTATTCGGTCATGGTGGACTGACCTTAGGCCGCATGGTCCGAACACGTCACAACGCGATCGGCCGATATCTCAACACCGCGTCGACGATCGCCTCGGCCGAGGCGTCCTCCAACTCGGCCGGAGGATGGAATATGAGGCCATACACCTGCGGATACGCCACGTTGACCTCAAGAAGCTGCAAGTAGTACTCGGTCTCGGCGTCGTCCGCCAAGACCCTGGACACGATTTCAACAAGCTCGTCGCGCGTGATGTCGGGCACCTTGGGCCATGCGGGTCGGGCCGCTTCCGTGGCGAACTCCTGCAGGCTGCGCCAACCGTCGTACTCGGTGAAGTCGATGAACGAGTACTCGTGTCCCGTCCGCTCATTGAAGGCGGCGACAGCCGCGGAAGCGGCTGCCCCACCGAGACTGATCAGACCCGCGATCCGCTCGATCTCCTCGCACATCTCGTCCAGGCGATGTCGGCCAACAGACGGCGGAAGCAACTCCGGGCGCAAGTCCATGGTCCGCAATTATGCGTGGCCCCTCGGTCCAGGTTGGGGGACGATCCGACCGTGGACATATCCCATGAAGGCCCGCGCCTCGACCCCGTGTTGCTGGAGATCGCCAACAACGTGTGCGGTCTGATGCGGTCAGGCCCTCACGCCTCGTCCGTGGCCGAGCGCCTCGTACGAGCAGGCTGGCAGTCGAAGTCCACCTCGTGGCATGCCTACGAGCTCGAAACCACCTGGTGCCAGTTCGAGGTCGAGCCCACCGGCGACTCCGCCGTCCTGCTGAACGGCGTCGTCGATCCAGGCCGGTTCGACGAACTCGCGACCCTGCTCACACGCCTCTGCCTGCCGTTCGACCTCGAACTCTACGACGAGGAGGGCGTCTTGACGCGGGAGAACCAGTCCTGACAGTCCGGGTACCGCCTCACCTGAGGGCCCGAACAAAGACCCCGAACACTGACGGACCCATCAGAAGCGCGAGCCCGTCAGGTGCCTTGGAGTCGCGAACGGCCACGCTTGCGAAGGAGGTCGAGGCGAGATCGGCAACCTCGACGCAATTCCCCCCTTGGTAGTTGCTGTAGCTGGACGTGAACCAGCGGGCCCAGCGCACCCGAACCAGCGGTCTGACCGTCCTGCAAGACCCTCGTCTCCCCTACGACGAAGTGCACCGCAGCCGCTTCGGCCACCGAAAAGCAGCGGAGTCGGCCTTGCGATGATCGCGAGTGACCGGATCGTCCGATAATTTCGCTATGCCCTCAGCAGCCTGGTTCGAGATCTTCAGAGCCAATAGATGACCCTTGGGTGAATCGAAGGAGGAGCCTCTTAGCCATAGCATGTTGATATTCATCAGCCATCTCGAGTGGCGTCTTGCCGGGTACGGGGTTGGCTAGCGGAGACGCCCCGTACGCAAGCAGTAGCGCAATCAAGGTTACACCCATCTCACCATCAGATTGAATTGCCGAGTCAGCCTCATAGTCTACGGCATGAGACAATAGAGTCAGCCCGCAACTAAGCTCATTGGGGTTAGCTCCAGAATCCAAAAGACGGGCCAACTCGGCCGCGTCACCATCCTCAATTGCCTGGTGAACAGGGCTCCACAAGTTCTCGATTTCCACAGTCACGCCCCCATTGTATACGAGGTGGCGTAGACCTCCAGAGCTGGAGGTCTACGCCACCTCGACTCACTCTCTACCAGAAGTGTAGTTTATTCGAATATTCGGGAAGGCATCATGAAATTTCCCAATGACCGGCGTACATGACGAACAGGCTTGCTGCGACGAGTGCAGGGTCAAACTCCCCTTAATGCTTGACGGCTTCCCTATTTGGTTAGCTATATACGTGAGCATCTTGTATTCAGTATCATTTACGCGCGAGTTATTTCCTGTAGAAGTCGCCGTGAAACGTGCAGGATTTCCTCCGCCACCCACAACAGGCACCAGGCCAGTTTGTTCGTGCCTTCCACTTGTCGCAAGCAGGATCTGCGGAGATCCTCCTTCCAGCCGTAGCTCTCCCGCCAAAGCTGACCGCTTTTTTCCTGCGATTCCCTTCGCGAAAAGGGCTTCAACTTCTTTAGCCAGTTTCCTTGACGTCGCCTTGGTTGCTTCTCTGAACAGGAGGGATCCGCCGAAACCCGCGTCAAAAGTTCCCATAAGCGGCGCATCGCACACGACGGGCCCTGGGGGGCATTTATCTTCGTGATCCAGCCTGCCCCACGCCTCGTCGAAGTCACCTGCAAGTAGAGAGGCAAGCGGGCCGTCCGGGATCAGATTCTGGAAGAAGCTGCCGACATTCTTATCGACATCGCCCGGGCCGACATTCCCCCAGCAGCGCCCGTAAGCGCAGGCCAAAACCTCGCCCTGGCTATTCTGCATAGTTTGGCCGTTACTGCCGGTGTGGGAGGTTCCGTCAGTGCGGACCCAACCAGTCGCAACGCCCCCACCCGTCGCATTCCCATTCTTGGAGAGACTGCCGTCGCCGCGCGTGACGACACCGTTTCCGCAGCCTTCGGCGAAGCCCTTGCCGCAGGCCAAGCCAAGTCCTGTGGGGTCGGAGAAGGTTAGAGGGTTGTTGACGCTGTAGTTGTATCCGTTGAGGGTCTGGTGCTTGTCAAGTTCAAGCAGCGGGTCAACGCTGATGAACTGACCGATGGCCGGGTCGTATTCACGCGCACCGATATGTGTCAGGCCCGTGGAATCGTCAGCCGACTTGCCCAGGAACGCCTTGTCATCCGGCCAGTTCGCCGCCTTCTCGCCCCGCGAAGCACCGAACGGTGTCGTGTACCGCTTCGTCACCGCATACGTCGTGGCGTCCATCGCGAGGCTCGACGTGCCGTGATGGTCAGCAGCGAGGAAGCTGAGCTTCGTGCCCGAGACCCCCGATGTCGCCGTGCGGACCGCGATCGTCTGGCCGGCGGCCGAGTAGTAGCGGCTGCCGGAGAGGGTTTTCGTTGCGCCCTTCGTCGTCAGGCGGACCTCGGTGCCGCCGAGGTAGAGGATCGTGTCGCCGTCACCCGCGGCCCGGCGGATCAGCAACTCGCCGCTCGCGTCGTACAGGTAGCTGGTCTGCGCGCCCTTGGCGTTCGTGGTCGTCGCGAGCTTGCCCTCGCTGTTCCACGTGTGTTGCTGGGAGCCGGACGTGACCGGCTCGGAGCCCAGCCACACCCCAGCGCTCCACTGCGGTTCCCAGTCCTTGTTGTAGACGACGAGGACCCCGGTGTCCTGGAGCGTGGCGAAGTAGCCGGAGCCCCAGGTCTTCGAGTCCCACAGGGGCTTGTTGTCCTTGTCGTAGACGACGAAGTTGCCGTCCTCCTGCATCGTGGCCCAGGCACCCGCGTGACCGGCGGTGTCCGTGTGCCAGGCGATCTTTCCCGTCTCTCGGTCGTACAGAGCCAGGTCGCCGTCCTCGCGCATGACCAGGCGGGCACGCTGGGAGCGGACCTCTTCACCGGAGGTGAGCTTCCAGCCGGCGCGGAAGAACTGGTGGGACGTCGTGGTGGTGCGCTTGGTGGTGTTGCCGCTCTTGTCGTAGTCGAAGTTCTCGGTGCGCGAGCCGTCGCCGGTCGTGGAGACCTCGTCCAAGGCGTGCGGCTGGGCCTCCCCCGACGCGGGGTAGGAGTACTTGCGCTCTGTGTTCTGGCCCTGGCGGATGCCTACGCCGTGCGCGGTCTCCGTCTTGCGCTGACCCGCGTCGTTGTAGGTGTACGACGTCCAGTACGGCGCTGCGCCGTCGATGTTGCCCGCCGTGCGACCCGAGGCCGCGCAGTCCCCCGTCTTCGGGGTCCAGGACTCGGTCAGGCGGCTGTAACCGTCATACGCGAAGCACTGGTAATCGGCCTTGCTCGTACCGCCCTGCGTCGTGCCGTCGAAGACCGACATGACATTGCCCGCGTCGTCCTGAGTGAACCTCAGGTCCTGCGTCATGTAGCTGTGGACGTCGTCCCTGACGAAGGAGCGGACCAGTCGGCGGGTGCCGGCCTCGTACTCGTAGGTCAGGTAGGCCTTTTTCGCCGAGTCGTCGCCGCTCGTGCCCAGCGTGAGCCCCTGCAAGTCGCCCTGGGGCAAGTAGGCGGCGCCTTGCAGGTAGCCGCTGGTCCCGGAAGCTGTGAGTTGCTGGCCTGTGGCGTTGTAGCCATAGGAGATCGTCTCGGAGGCCAGGCCTCCGACAGCAGGCTGGGAGTACTGGCCGATCGTGCCGTCCGGGCGGTAGCCGGTGGTGGACGAGAGTGTCTTGGGCACTCCTGCGGCGACCAAGGGATCATTGTCGGGCAGAGTGAGCTGACTGTCGGTGACCTGGTAGAGGTTGCTGTAGTCGTTGACCTTCTGGGTGTAGGCCTTGCCGTTCACCCCGCCGTCGTAGCGCACGGCGGTGTCCTGCTGTCCCTTGTCCAGGCTGTCGAAGGTCCAGGCCGCGAGCTTGTTTCCGTCCGTCTTGCTCGCCTGCCACATGCCCGTCCTGCGGCTCAGCTCGTCGTACTCGTACAGCAGCTTCTTGGACTCGTCGTTGTTCGCCGTGGTGCTCGTGACGCGATCGAGGCTGTCGTAGTCGGTGCTGCTCGTCCCCTTGTCCGGGTCGCTGGCCGTCACCTGACGGCCGAACAGGTCGTAGCCATAGGACCACTTGGACTGGTCCGGGCCGGTGATGGCCTTCTGCTGTCCGGCAGGCGTGTACGTGTACGCGGTCGTGTTGAAGTCGGTTCCGGTCGGCCTGAGGCCGCCGTACTCGCGTCGCTCGGTCGTCTGGCCGAGGGCGTTGGTGACGACAGTTGTGGCCTGGCCACCCGTGGGGGCGGAGGTGGCGACCGTGTCACCGGTGTAGCTCGTGTCGATGGTCCATCGGGTTACGCCATGGTTCTTCGTCACCGTCCTGGTGGCACGGCCCGCACCGTCGTACGTCGTGTCGTTCTGGACCGGAGCCTGGCTGCCCTCGGTCTGCACCGGAGTGCTGGAAGGTGCGGAGGTGTTGTCCCATGTGTCGCCCTGCTGGCTCACCGCCAGGCCGCGGTCGTCGTACAGAGTCAGGGAGATGAGGCGTCCGCCGACCGGACTCGGCGTCTGGATCTGTCGGCTTCGGAGCAGGGAGTCGTAGAACTCGTACGTGGTGTTGTAGCCGGAGCCGGTGCCCTTGAGGGTTCCCGTCGATACCCAGGACATGTCCGAGCTGGTGACCTTGTATTCGTAGACGTAGTTCGGCGTCTGGTTCAGCGACTGGAAACGATTCGGCAGCCATACCTTGGTGACTCGTCCGAGGCTGTCGTACTCGGACACCGTGATCTTGTCGTTGGGGTCGGCGACCTTGACCGCGGCGCCGGTCGCGAAGTCCAGCGTGGTGGTGGTCTTGTGCGACTTGGCGTTGGTGACCGCGGTCGACGTCAGCGGTCCCGCCGCTGCCGGTGTGTACGCCGTACTGGCGGCAGCCAGACCGTTGGTGTCCTTCACAACCAGCGGGCGGCCGAGCGTGTCGTACGTGGTCGTCGCGACCTTCTGCCAGGACGGGGCGTCATCGCTCCCGTAGGACTTGGCGCGGCCGGACCACACGGCCTCGCCCTTGGTCGGCTTCTGGGAGGCGGACCAGGCTGTGGCGCCGGTGTCGTCGAAGACCACAGCAGTGTCGGATATGACGTCGCCCGGGCGCGAAGAATCGGCCGGCAGGTCCAGGCTCGCGTCTGTCGCCGTACAGGTCTTGGCGACCGTACGGGTGCGGGATACCAGGGAGTTGATGCCCTTGTCGTCGTTGCGGGCGTACCAGGTGCGGGTGCAGGTCTCGTCACCGGTGACGGCGTCGTCGCCACCGTCCCGGACGGTCGCGGCCATGCCGTAGTCGTCATACGTGGTCGTGGTGGTGCGCACCCTGTCACGAGGGGTGATGCCGCTGGTGATGTTTGTGCGGGCGTGGGTGGCTTCCGTGCGGACGTAGTACGCCTCGGTGTCGGCGTACGACTTGTGCTGGGTGGCCGTCTTCTTGGACCAGGGGTCGTTGACGGTGCCGGAGACCTCGGTGTCGCCGTTGTAGGTGACCGATTCGCGGGTGATGCCCGCGTACCGGTCGGAGTCGGTGATCTTCGCGGCCTTGATGCCGGTCACCTCGGCGGTCCTGCGCGCGTCGCGGTCGGGGGTCTTGCCGTCCGAGCCGAGGACGCGGTCGCCGTTCATGCCTCGCAGGTAGACCGTGGTGGTCTTCAGCTGCTTGCTGTCGTTGTCACCGCTGAGGTGGGTGACCCTGCCGAAGCCCCGCCACATCGACCAGGTGCGTTCCTTGGCCGGGGTCATCGGGTCTTCGTTGTAGTGCCAGGCACCGCCGCCCGAGTACTGGTAGGTGTGCTGGACGGCTTCCGAACCACCGTGCGGGGCCGATGTGGACACCGACGTGACCGGGTACTTCTGGAACCAGTCGAGCGTCGGGGTCTTCTCGCCGTTGGGTGACCAGTAGACCGGGTAGCAGAGCTTGGTGTTCTCGTCGACCTTGGGCATGGTCTGCCCGTAGACGCAGTCGGCCTCTTTGTAGGAGACGATCGTCGCGGCGCCAGTCTCCGAAGTCACCGTCCGCAGGCGCGGTTTGTCGAGCGAGAGGATGTTGTCGGCCGGGCCGTCGACGCGGTTGGGCAGGAGGACGTGCGTGAACTTCACCGGGTCCAGGGCGAGATCGGTGCCGCGCTTGCCGGTGTGCTTGATCTCGTCCAACCACAGTGACTCTGAGGTGGAATCACCGGTTTCCCCGGGATCGAGGTAGAGCTGCTTCAACACCCACGCGTCCACGGCTGCGTAGTCCGGTGTGGCGGCGGACGCGTTCCATGCATAGGTGGAGATACCCGTCAGTCGCTTACGGGTGAAGAAGGACGGCCCGTTGTTGCCGGTGCACTTGTCGCCCTCCTTACAGATCGCGTCGAACGGAACATCCGGCCAGTTGTCGCGGGTGTCCTCGGTCAAGGAACCGCAATTGGTGGCGATACAGCGCTCGTCGTAGCTGAAGGTGACTTTGTTGGAGGCCGCGGGGGTGGCGGAGAACAGAGCGCCGGCGCGCTGGCCGTAGCGGATCTCCTTGAGATAGCCGCCACGGGTGTAGTCGGTACCGGTCGTGTCGTCGCCGAGCTTGTCGTAGTTATTGTGCTCGGCCGCATACCAGTAGCTCACGGCGTTGCTGTGGGTGTCCTCGACGTAGTCGAGGTTCCAGCGCCAGGCCTGCTTCCTGTCCCGGCCGGAGAAGCCCGCGCCGTCGTCGTACCCGAACTCGCCCTCGTCGTCGCCGAAGACCGGGACGGTCCACACCGAGTCGGTTCGGTCGTTCGCGCCCGCACCGTCGAGCTTGTTCAGGCCGAAGGTGTAGGTGGTGCCGTTGCCCGTGGTGACGGTCCAGTACTCGCCGTTGTCGTCGCCGTTGTCCGCCCCGGTGTGGTGGGTGACGGTGGATGCATCGTCGTTCTTCAGCCGCCAGATGCCGCTGATGTCGTCCTTGACCAGTTCGGTCGCCTTGCCGTTGAGGACCAGCGAGGCGTTGTCGTACTTCCAGCAGAGGTCGTACTTGCCGTCCTGGCCGTCGTCGTCGCACGAGCCGTACTTGCGCTCGATGTACGAGGAGGTCAGGTCGAATCCCTCGCCGATCTGGCTGCCCTGGTTGTTGGTTGAGGCGGTGCGGCCGTCCACGCTGCCGGAGTCGTAGGAGATGTTGAGGTCCGGTGCCGGGCCCGCCGCGGCCGGAGGGGTACGGAGGGGGTAGGACCAGGTGAAGGTTCCTGATGAGCCGCCCGCCTCCCAGGTGGAGGACGCCGCAAGGGGCGTGGCCTTGTAGTCGCCGCTGCCGGACTGCGTGCCCGCCGCCACGGCCAGGACAATCGTCTCTGCGGCGCTGGAGTTGGACGCGACCGCAGAGGAAGCGTTGTTGAACGCAAGTGTCGTCGAAAGGCGCTCGGCGCCACGGTCGTTGCTCGACTCGAGCGTTTCGGACGTACGGCACTCGGCCTCTGCCGCATCGCTGAGGAGGCATGCGGGGAACTTGAGAACTCTCAGTCGTCCGGCCCAGTCGCCTCCGTACGCCGTGGCAAAGGCTCCGTAGCCGATGCCCAGGCGTGCCTGGCCTCCGTCCTTGGGTCCGGTGACAGCCAGTACCACACCCTTGATGCCGAGCTTGTTGGTGGCCTTCTGATCCAGGACCTGTATCTCCACCGCATCAGCGGTTTGCGTCGCCTTCTTCCCCTTGGTGCTCTTGGCAGCGGAGAGAGTCACCGGCAGGGCGCCCGGATCCGCCTCGGCAGTCCCCGACCCGGACAGCTGCAGAGTCCCCTTGCCGCCCTTGGGCCACGTGACGCTCCGGCTCTGGTTGTCCCGGGCGCGGTCGGCCGCGGCGCGGTCCGCCGCAGCGGACTCCGCCACAGCGGCGGCGTTCTTCTTGTTCACCTTGTCGGTGAACGGGGTGACCTTCGCCGACCTGGGCGGCTTCAGATCCGGCTTGCCCAGCGGATCCGCCTCGTCGGCGAACGCCACAGGCGTCAGCAACCCCGGCACCAGGGCGAAACCGACTGCGACGGCCATCAGCCGAGACCAGGGGCGTCTCGCAGCGCTGCCGGATCCCGCCGGGCGGGCGGCGAAGGGGTTCATCACACGTCTCCTCGCGTGCGGCTACCGGAATCCGGGCCGCCGCACGCCGTCGAAGGTCTACAAGAAGAAGCAAGAAGGGTTCAGAGAACGGGAGTTGAGCAGGCGGCGCCTACACCGATGGCTGCGCGATCTGACCGCTGACCTGTTCGGCGGTCATCGCTCCGGTCCACACGCGCACCTTTGCCAGGTCGCCGGGCAGGTAGTGCCCCGTCGCACCGCTCGCCGATCCGCGTCCTGCCGAGAGGACTCCGCTGCCCTGCTGCGGCACGGACAGCCCGGGATCGCCCTCGCCCCGCTGAACGAACTGACCCACGTACAGCTCGGCCACGCCGAAGCGCTGCGTACCGTCGTCGGCGGTAAAGTCCTTCGTCGCGTCGAAGACACCGGAGACGTCGACCCACGTATCCCATTCCTTCTCACCGACCGGCGTCTCGGCCGGAGCCAGCGCGGTGTCGATCACCTTGCCGGTGGAGTCGACGGCGGTACGCCCGAACCTCCACTGGTAGACGCCGTCCTCAGGCTTCTCCACCCACAGCGCCCACGAGGACTCCTTGCCCACAGGCGTGGCCTGTCCGGCCACAAGTCCCCGGTAACCGACCGGCTTCGCTGCCAGCAGCGCCTTGTTCAGCCGTACTCGGGCAGACACCGTGAACGAACCGGTCTCGTCGACCACCGGGCCGGTCGCGGAGGCGTACCCGGTGGTGCCGTTCAGCACCAGCGCCGTGGCATCCTCACCCGCCAGCGCCGCTCCCGAACCAGAGAGGGTCAGGCCACCGCGGCGGTAGGGGAAGGACGTGCTGGCCGGGTCGTCTGGATCCTCCGGGCTCTCCCCCACCTGGCTCCCGGACGAGATGGTGGCGTCCCAGTGGGCGACCAGTTCATTGGTCGGTGTGCCGTCCCGGTCCAGCCTGCTCTCCTCGCGGATCTGATCGGCCGTGCGGGCGTCCTGCCAGACAGCCGGCTCGTCCAGCAGGCCGAAGAAGTACTCGCCGCCGGTGCTGCCCTTCAGGGAACGGCCGAACTGCAGCCCTCCGGTCGCTGCCCACGGTTCGTACGTCGATGCCGAGGCCGCGAGTCCGACAGGATCGCCCTGGGGCTGCCCGTTGACGAACAGCTGAATGGTGTCGTTGTTCTTGTCCGCGTCGTTCTGGGTGTTGAAGACCCCGGCCAGATGGGTCCAGACCTTCAACTGCGGATTGGCTTCGTTGGAGAAGGAACGGATGTAGACGGGACTCGCCTGATCCTTGTCCGTGCGGTTGAAGATCCACTTCTGGTACGCGGACGAGTAGTACAGGGCGAACGCGCTGCTCTTCGAACCCGGTTCCGAGAGCACCATCCGATTCGCGGACGCGTCGGTCAGGTACACCCAGGCCGAGACGGTGAAGGAACCCTGAGTGTTGACCGCGGGCGATGCCGTCGCCGCATGGCCGACCTGCTGGGCGGCGTCCGAGACGTTGTCGTTCAAGCGCAAGGAGTAGTCACCCGCGCCACGGCGCGCCCTGGTCGACCCGCCTGTGCCTGCCTCTCCCACGAGGGTCGCGTTGTGGCGGGGGCCCTCAGTGGCGGTGTCCGTCGCCGTCATGGTGCCGGAGCCCGGCTTGATGTCTTCGAATCGCCACCGACCGGTCGCGCCCGGAGGCAGTGACACATTGACGTAGAAATATGCGGGCGGTCCCCAGCGCTTCCGGCCGTCCTTGTCCAGCTTCAGATCGCTGGCCTCGACCGACAGCGTCTGCGTACCCGACAGACCTGGCTTCACATCAGTGACGGTCACAGGAGTATTCGTCGTACTCGCGTTCACCGTCTTGGTGGCATCGGCGCTGCTGGTCAGGAACCTCCAGCGATACGCCTTGACGTCGGTGTCGGCCGCGTTCGGCCCGAAGGTGAAGCTTCCTGGCACACCTGGGCCGCCATGAGGCGCGCAGTCGTCGGTGAGGCACTCGGTGTACGGGCCGCCGGAGGCGATGGTCGGCACCTTCGGCGCCGTCGAGTCGATCCGCAGGTAGCACCACGACGAGTACGGCGAGAACAGGTCACCCGACTTGCCGTTGTAGCTCCAATGGGACTGAGTTCGGGCCCTGAACCGATACAGGCCGCCATCTGCCCGCTTGTCGGTCACCGTCTTCTCCAGAGTGCCGTCCGTGTGCCAACCTTCATCCGGTTTGTAGTCACTCCACACCTGCGCCCACGTACCTGACGTCGTGTCCGTACTGGAGCGCTGCATCACGAACTCGGCCTGCAGAGAGCCCTTTTCCTCACCCGAACTCGGCTGGACCTTCGTCTGAACGCGAGCCTGCACCGTGGGGGTGTCCACCGTGACGGTGAGCGGGTCCGACGAAGGACGGCAGACGGCCGTGTCACCAGTACCGGGGATCGCACCGACCGAGGTGGGCACCCCTGGCCTGTGCACGTACCAGACCTTCAGCTCGGCATTGGAGTCGAACCGCTTCCAGGCTCGCGGCTCACCCTCGTCCTTCGCGCGGAGCATCAGCGTCAGCCGGGAGATCTTGCCATCGGCGAAGGCTCGTACCGTTGAGGTCAGATTCTCGTCCGGCTCATCGGGGTTGTCGTTGAACTCGACCCAGGAGTTGGGCTGGTCAGGAGTGCAGAGGTCCCCTCGGCCCGCCGACACGTAGCGGTCGCCCATCTGGTCGAGTTGCTTGGGGCCCGGCCACCGCGTGCCTTCGGAGATGTTGTCCGTGCGCTCGAGATCCACCCAGTAGGGCGTGCAGTTGAACGACCAGGTCTCGTACGCGCGGAACGTCGCGTCCAGCACCTGCTTGCCGGCCAGTTTCCCGGCGCCGAACTCGAAGTACATCCGGTCGGTGTAACCGCCCGTACTGCAGGCGAACCCGTCCGCGACACCACAACGGCCCACGCCCTTGGGCTCGCTGAACTTCCAGAACTTGTCGCCGTCCGACGACAGCTTGGTCCACTCGGAGGCGCCCAGGCCGACGGAAGGGTCTATGAAGACCGGGTACACCGTCTTCTGTCCGCGCAGCAGATCCAGGTCCGGCTTCACCGAGACCGTGCCCTCGCCCACCGAGACCGGCAGCTCCGCGGTGGCATCGCCCTCGCCAGGATGCGCCGGATCGGCCGCAACACGTTCCTCCGCTTGCGCCTCCATTCGCTCAGCCGACATCAACTGCGGCTGCACCTCAGTGGGCTCGTCATCCCCCGCCGAATCCCACATCTGCCCAGCGGGGCCGCGGAACACCGCGTTGCCGTCGGCATCCACCGCACGCAGACCACCCCCCGCTCCCGGCACCAGGCTCAGTCCCTCACCGGTGGCAGTGAGCTTCACCTGCTCCAGTTCCGAACTGGCCGCGGCGTCGGCTGTCTTGACCACCAGCACCTCGCGATAGCCCTCAGCCGTCGCGGTGAGTTGGAGATCCACGCCGCTGATCGGGACGTCGGTGTAGGTGGCCGTTGCCCCGTCGAGGGTCGGCACGGGCAGCGAAGCGGGCCAGCCCAGCTTCACCGCCTGCCCGTCATGACCGAGCCGCAGCATGCCCGAGCCGCTGCCGCCGCCCGAGAACGCCAGATCCACCACCGCGGACTTCGGTCCAACTGTGCCGTTCGAACGCTTCTCCAGCGTGACATCGATGTCCTGCCACGAACCGTCTTCAGCCCTGGCTCGCTGTGGCTCTGTCGACTGGGTGAGGGCGAACGTTCCGTCAGGGTTCGCGACGGTCGTTGTGTACTCAGTCCGCGCCGACGTCACCTCGACCGGTTCGCCGGACGCAGCCGCCTGCTGCGAGGCCGACTGCTCGTTGACTTCGGACAGTTGTGGCGCGGCCTGAGCGTCGGTCGACGCCGCGAACGTCACCATCGGCAGCAGGGACAACAGCGTTGCCACTGCTGCCACCCCGCCGACTACACGGCGTGACCGACCCCGCGCATGGCCATACCGACTCCCGCGCCCCAACCCCACAGTCCCCACCCCAGAGTCACAGAATCTTCAAAGGTGGAGTGAGTTAACGCGGCACCAGTTCCTTACGGCAAGGCGTATTTGACATCAAAATTCGATGACTGTGAAACCCTGACCTGCGGAAATGACACAGCATGTCCGATGTGCGCGAAGTCCGCCCCACCGGAAAAAAAATCACGCTCCGTAGCGGACGAAAGAGAATGCATCGCATGAATTTCGCCACTCTCCGCACATGGCACTGTCCAATGTTTAAGCAGTAACGGCGGTGGCGAGCGGACGTGGCCAGGAGCAACCTCCTGGCCACAAACAAGTCCGCCGCCCTGAGCGATCGCGGTGGCACCCAACAGGATCAGACAGCCAGACCGGACAGATTCCGCCAATCTCAGACGGAACTGACCACCCTCTGGTCACTTACCGCATCCAAACCATCGCACCCTGAAGCACAGACACCAGCAGACCCGCCCGCCGCACACCTCACCGCATCAAAACCCCCGCCCCCTCCCCCAACTCCTCCGAAGGAACCGCCACCAACCCCAACTCCGCACTCGATGCCAGCAATCGGTGCGTAGGCAGGATGCGGACCGTGTAACCGAAGGGGCCCGTGCGGTCCAGGGACAGGGGCCCCTCGTAGAGCCAGCGGCCCTCCAGGTCGGGGCCGCCCGCCGGTTTCAGTGGGGCTGCCGTGCCGTCCGTGATGCCGTCCTCCGAGTCGACGCGGCCCGAGACCGCCTGGACCTCGACGTCGTCCGGGGCCAGGTCGCCCAGGCCTACGCGGACGCGCAGGGAGAGCGTGGTGCCGAGTTCGGCCGTCGGGGTTCCCGCCGAGGTCTCCACGTGGTCGACCGTGACGTGCGGCCAGGCCGCGCGGACCCGGGACTTCCAGACCGCCAACTCCCTTGCGGAGGAAGGGGACATGGCGCGGTGGGCGTGGGCCGCCGGGGTGTAGAGGCGTTCCACGTACTCGCGGACCATGCGGCCGGCCAGGACCTTCGGACCGAGGTGGGTCAGGGTCTGGCGGACCATCTCGATCCAGCGGTCGGGCAGGCCGGCCTGGCCGCGTTCGTAGAAGCGCGGGGCCACCCGCTGTTCCAGCAGCTCGTAGAGCGCCGACGCCTCCAGCTCGTCCCGGCGGTCGTCGTCCACCGCCGTGCCGTCCGCCGTGGGGATCGCCCAGCCGAAGTCCGACTGGAACCACTCGTCCCACCAGCCGTCCAGGACCGAGAGGTTGAGGCAGCCGTTCAGCGCCGCCTTCATGCCGGAGGTGCCGCATGCCTCCAGCGGGCGCAGAGGGTTGTTGAGCCAGATGTCGCAGCCGGGATACAGCTTCTGCGCCATCGCCATGCCGTAGTCGGGGAGGAAGACGATCCGGTGGCGTACGCGTGGGTCGTCGGCGAAGCGGACCAGTTCCTGGACAAGGCGCTTGCCCCCGTCGTCCGCCGGGTGGGCCTTGCCCGCCACCACGATCTGGATCGGCCGTTCGGAGTGCAGGAGCAGGTCCATCAGCCGGTCCCTGTCCCTCAGCATCAGCGTCAGGCGCTTGTAGGAGGGGACCCTGCGCGCGAAGCCGATCGTCAGGACGTCCGGGTCCAGCACGCCGTCGATCCAGCCCAGTTCGGCCGTGCCCGCGCCGCGCTGCCGCCAGGACGCGCGCATCCGCTCCCGCACCTCCGTCACCAACTGCTCGCGCAGCACGCGGCGCAGGTCAAAGATGTCCTGGTCGGGGATCTCGGCCACGGCGTCCCAGCGTTCGGAACCACCGACCGTCATCGCGTCCTCCGTGCGCTGCGCGCCGATCTGACGGGCGCCGAGGCGGAAGACCTCGGGGGCCACCCAGGTCGGCGCGTGCACGCCGTTCGTGACGGAGGTGATCGGGACCTCGTCCGGGTCGAAGCCCGGCCAGAGCCCGGAGAACATCTCCCGGCTGACCTGTCCGTGCAGCAATGACACCCCGTTGGCACGTTGGCCCAGCCTCAGGCCCATCACCGCCATATTGAAGAGGTTCGGTTCGCCGCCCGGATAGGTCTCCATTCCCAATTGCAGAATGCGTTCGACGTCGATACGCGGGAGTTCCGCGTCCGGGCCGAAGTGCCGGGCCACCAGCTCCCGGTCGAAGCGGTCGATTCCGGCGGGCACGGGGGTGTGGGTCGTGAAGACCGTGCCGGCCCGGACCGCTTCGAGAGAGGCGTCGAAATCCAGGTCCTCATAAGACAGTTCGTGAATTCGTTCCAGGCCAAGAAATCCCGCGTGCCCCTCGTTCGTATGGAACACCTCGGGCTGCGCGTGCCCCGTCAGCCGGCAGTACGTACGCACGGCACGCACCCCGCCGATGCCGAGCAGCATCTCCTGGAGCAGCCGGTGCTCGCTGCCGCCGCCGTAGAGCCGGTCCGTCACGCCCCGCTCGCCGAGGTCGTTCTCCTCTATGTCCGAGTCGAGCATCAGCAACGGGACCCGGCCGACCTGGGCCAGCCAGACACGGGCGTGGAGGGATTTCCCGCCGGGGAGGGCCAGGGACACCTGCGAGGGGGTGCCGTCGGGCTCGCGCAGCAGGGAGACGGGCAGTTCGTTCGGGTCCAGGACCGGATAGTGCTCCTGCTGCCAGCCGTCCCGGGACAACGACTGCCGGAAGTAGCCGTGCCGGTAGAGGAGTCCGACACCGATCAGGGGTACGCCGAGGTCGCTGGCCGCCTTCAGATGGTCCCCGGCGAGGATGCCGAGGCCGCCGGAGTACTGCGGCAGCGCGGCCGTGATGCCGAACTCGGGTGAGAAGTAGGCGATGGCGGCGGGGAGTCCGGAGGGCTGGGACTGGTACCAGCGGTCCCCGCCCACATAGTCCTTCAGATCGTCGGCGGCCGCGGCGAGCCGCCGCAGGAAGCGCCGGTCCTCGGCCAGCTCGGCCAGCCGTGCGGACGAGACGCTCCCGAGGAGGCGTACGGGATCGCATTCGGAGGCGGCCCAGTGCTCGGGGTCCACGGACTGGAAGAGGTCACGGGTCTCGGCGTGCCAGGACCAGCGCAGATTGCGCGCCAGGTCGCTGAGGGGGTGAAGGGCTTCGGGGAGTACGGGACGCACGGTGAATCTGCGGATGGCCTTCACGAGCTTCCACCTTCACGGAGGACGTACCAGGACGGCGTATCGGCGTTGCGATGGGTAGACGGATCGGGGCGACCCAGGGAACGCACGTCGCTGTGCGCACTTTGTCACTCATGACGGTAGCGGCGAGGGTGCCTCCGCAACTACGGCGCGAAGTGCTCCGCGGGATGTGCCGTACTGCGACCGGAGGCCGATCGTCACTGATCACGCCCGCGCGGCGGAGCCTCCGGCACCGGAAACCCGCGCCCCCTGCGGAAGGGCCGGAAATCGCCGCAACCTTTACATGTCCGCCACGGGCGATATGGCCGATTCCGTCCCGTCGGGCGGCCTTGTGGCGCTTCACACCGCACGAGAGGCTGCCAAGTGGCGATCCGGCCACGGCCTCGCAGGACCCGTACAGGGACTTGCCTGGCCTGCCAGAGCCCCATCGGGCCCGCGCGCGCCACCGGCCGGAGTACGCCGAGTTGAGGAGGGGAACTCACACCATGGCAGTGACGCGCAAGCGGCGGCTGCACTGGGCGGGAGGCCTGACCGCGGTCATGACGGCCGCGGTGCTTTCGGCCATCACCCTGCCCGCACACGCCGCCCCCGAGGGGCAGATATCCGGCGCGGGCGGAGCGGGGTCCGTCAGCGGCAGCTACATCGTGACGCTCGAAGGGGGAACGAAGGCTCCGTCGAAGGCGGGCAAGGCCGTCGCCATCAAGTACGGGGCGAAAATAAGCCACACCTACAGCACCGCGCTCAACGGCTATGCGGTGAAGGTCGATGAGAGGCAGGCCAGGCGCCTCGCCGCCGACTCCCGCGTGGCCTCGGTCTCGCGGGACGCCACCGTGGCCGTCGAGCACCGGCAGTCGGACCCGCCGTGGGGCCTCGACCGCATCGACCAGCAGGACCTGCCGCTGGACAGCAGCTACACCTGGCCCGAGTCCGCGGGCCAGGGCGTGACGGCGTACGTCATCGACACCGGCGTACGCATCACCCACAAGGACTTCGGCGGCCGGGCGAGCTACGGCTGGGACTTCGTCGACAACGACGCCACCGCCCAGGACGGCCAGGGCCACGGCACGCACGTGGCGGGCACGATCGCGGGCACGACGTACGGCGTCGCGAAACAGGCGAAGGTCGTCGCCGTCCGCGTGCTCGACGACAACGGAGCCGGCACGCTCTCGCAGGTCATCGCGGGCATCGACTGGGTGACCAAGAACGCCCGGAAGCCCGCGGTCGCCAATATGAGCCTGGGCGGGCTCGCGGACCCGCAACTGGACGCCGCGGTCCGCAACTCCATCGCGTCCGGGGTCACCTACGCGGTCGCCGCCGGCAACGACGGCCTCCCGGCGAGCCTCTACTCACCGGCCCGTGTCAAGGAGGCGATCACGGTCGGCGCGAGCGACAAGAAGGACGCGAGGGCGGACTTCTCCAACTGGGGCGCGCGACTCGATCTGTTCGCCCCCGGCGTGGACGTCACCTCCGCCTCCAACGCGAGCGACACGGGCAGGGCGACCTTCTCCGGTACGTCGATGGCGTCGCCGCACGCGGCAGGTGCGGCCGCTCTGTATCTGGCCGACCACGCCTGGGCGACACCCGCCGACGTCAGCAAGACTCTTGTCGAGCAGGCCGCTTCCGGGAAGATGTCCAACGCCGGGCTCGGCTCACCGAACAAGCTCCTGCAAGTCGACAACCCCTAAGTATTTGCGCATTCACCGACCGGCCTCGTCCCGCGAATCCCCAACCGATCCTTTACGGATCCTTGGCGGATTCTCATCGGACGAGGCCGGTCTTGTGTGTAGACATACGCGCGAGTAGTTAACAAAGTGCCGGATTGCCCACCCGAAAAGAGTGGGAAGGCTCCACCGGTACGCCCAGCAGGACCAACCTCCCCACACCCTCATCCGCCCACCCACGTTGACGCGGACAGGAGCGGTCATGCCCGCCATGCACCACCAGCCGTCACCACCCCCGACGCCCAGCACCACCGAACCCCCCGACCAGGGAGAGAAGGCCGACCGGCCACAGCCGCCGAAGGCAAGGACCGTCGAGCCGGCCAACAAGCCGGCCACGACTCCCAAGACGCCCAAGGCTTCCAAGCCGGCACAGTCGGCGAAACCCGCCGAGTCTGCGAAACCGGAGGAGTCGGCGAAACCGGCAGAATCAGTGCACCCGGCAGAGTCGGCGAAACCGGCGGAGTCGAAGAAACCGTCCAAGCCGTCCAAGCAGTCGCGGCCGTCGACGACCACCCGGAAGAGCACCACCCGCCTCACCCCCGCCCCCACGCCCGTCCCGGGAAGCGGCCCCCTGATCGGGCGCATCCCCGTCCTGGACGTGCGCCCTCTCGTGCAGGGCGGGCGTCGTCCCGCCAAGGCCGTGGTGGGCGAGCCCTTCGAGATCTCCGCGACGGTCTTCCGCGAGGGCCACGACGCGGTCGCCGCGAACGTCGTCCTGCGCGATCAGGACGGCCACTCGGGCCCCTGGACCCCGATGCGCGAACTGGCCCCCGGCACCGACCGCTGGGGCGCCACCGTCTCCGTACCGAGGACGGGCCGCTGGACCTACACCGTGGAGGCCTGGGGCGACCCGATCACCACCTGGCGCCACCACGCGCAGATCAAGATCCCGGCGGGCATGGACACCGAGCTGGTCCTGGAGGAGGGCGCGCTGCTGTACGAGCGTGCCGCGACCGGCATACCGAAGAGCAAGGGCCGCCGTGACGCGATCCTCGCGGCCGTGGAGGCCCTGCGCGACACCGACCGGCCCGCCGCGGCCCGCCTGGCCGCCGCTCTCACGCCCGACGTGGACCACGTCCTCGCGCGCCACCCCCTGCGCGAACTGGTCTCGTCCGCCGAGCGGCTGACCCTGCTGGTGGAGCGGGAGCGGGCGCTGTACGGCTCCTGGTACGAGTTCTTCCCGCGCTCGGAGGGCGCGGTGGTCGAGCCGGACAAGCCGCCGGTCAGCGGCACCTTCCGGACCGCCGCGCGGCGGCTGCCGACGATCGCGGAGATGGGCTTCGACGTGGTGTACCTGCCACCGATCCACCCCATCGGCGCGACCTTCCGCAAGGGCCCCAACAACACGCTCGACGCGTCCCCGCACGACGTCGGGGTCCCCTGGGCGATCGGCTCACCGGAGGGCGGGCACGACGCCGTCCACCCCGACCTCGGCACGATCGACGACTTCGACGCCTTCGTACGCCGGGCCGAGAGCCTGGGCATGGAGATCGCCCTGGACTTCGCGCTCCAGTGCTCACCGGACCACCCATGGGTGGAGAAGCACCCGGAGTGGTTCCACCACCGCTCGGACGGCACGATCGCGTACGCGGAGAATCCGCCGAAGAAGTACCAGGACATCTACCCGATCGCCTTCGACAAGGACATGCCGGGTCTGGTCCAGGAGACGCTCAGGGTTCTGCGGTTCTGGATGAGTCACGGGGTGCGGATCTTCCGCGTGGACAACCCCCATACAAAACCGGTCATCTTCTGGGAGCAGGTGATCGACGACATCAACCGCACGGACCCCGATGTCATCTTCCTGGCCGAGGCGTTCACCCGCCCGGCGATGATGCACACGCTCGGCGCGATCGGTTTCCAGCAGTCGTACACGTATTTCACCTGGCGCAACACCAAGGAAGAACTGACCGAGTACCTCACCGAGCTGTCGGGCGAGGCTGCCGCCTATATGCGGCCCAACTTCTTCGCCAACACCCCCGACATCCTGCACGAGTTTCTCCAGCAGGGCGGCCGGCCGGCCTTCGAACTGCGGGCCGTGCTCGCCGCGACACTGTCGCCGGCCTGGGGTGTCTACAGCGGATTCGAGCTGTGCGAGAACGTCCCGGTGCGGGACGGGAGCGAAGAATACCTGGACTCGGAGAAATACCAACTACGTCCGCGAGACTGGGAGTCGGCGGAACGCGAGGGTCGTAGCATCGCCCCTCTGATTGCCGAACTCAACGCGGTCAGGCGCCGCAGTCCGGCCCTGAGGCAACTGCGCGACCTGCACTTCCACCAGGCGGACCAAGAGGCGGTGATCGCGTACTCGAAACGCAGCGGATCGAACACGGTTCTGGTGGTCGTGAACCTCGACCCTCACCACACCCAGGAGGCCACGGTCTCGTTGGACATGCCACGACTCGGCCTCGACTGGCACGAGTCGATGCCGGTGCGCGACGAGCTCACCGGCGAGACCTACCACTGGGGCAGGACCAACTACGTACGCCTTGCGCCCGGGCACCGGCCCGCGCACGTACTGACCGTCCTGCGACCGTCCTCACCGCCAACCGGAGGGTCACCCACACCATGATCGTCAACGAGCCCGTCCCGGACACCTTCGAAGACACCCCGCAAAAAGACCGGGACCCCGAATGGTTCAAACGCGCCGTCTTCTACGAAGTCCTCGTCCGCTCCTTCCAGGACAGCAACGGCGACGGCATCGGCGACCTCAAAGGCCTCACCGCCAAACTCGACTACCTGCAATGGCTCGGCGTCGACTGCCTCTGGCTCCCCCCCTTCTTCAAATCCCCGCTACGCGACGGCGGCTACGACGTCTCCGACTACACCGCCGTCCTCCCCGAATTCGGTGACCTCGCCGACTTCGTCGAATTCGTCGACGCCGCCCACCAACGCGGCATGCGCGTCATCATCGACTTCGTCATGAACCACACCAGCGACCAGCACCCCTGGTTCCAGCAGTCCCGCAACGACCCCACCGGCCCCTACGGCGACTACTACATGTGGGCCGACGACGACAAGCAATACCCCGACGCCCGCATCATCTTCGTCGACACCGAAGCCTCCAACTGGACCTTCGACCCCGTCCGCAAGCAGTACTACTGGCACCGCTTCTTCTCCCACCAGCCCGACCTCAACTTCGAAAACCCCGCCGTCCAGGAAGAAATCGTCTCCGCGCTGCGGTTCTGGCTCGACCTGGGCATCGACGGCTTCCGCCTCGACGCCGTGCCCTACCTCTTCGCGGAGGAGGGCACCGACTGCGAGAACCTCCCCGCCACCCACGAGGTCCTCAAACGGGTGCGCGCCGAGATCGACGCCCACTACCCCGACACCGTCCTGCTCGCCGAGGCCAACCAATGGCCCGAGGACGTCGTCGACTACTTCGGCGACTACAGCGCCGGCGGCGACGAATGCCACATGGCCTTCCACTTCCCCGTCATGCCCCGCATCTTCATGGCCGTCCGCCGCGAATCCCGCTACCCGGTCTCCGAAATCCTCGCCAAGACCCCCGCGATCCCGTCCGGCTGCCAGTGGGGCATCTTCCTGCGCAACCACGACGAGCTCACCCTGGAAATGGTCACCGACGAGGAACGCGACTACATGTACGCGGAATACGCCAAAGACCCGCGGATGCGCGCCAACATCGGCATCCGCCGCCGGCTCGCCACCCTGCTGGACAACGACCGCAACCAGATCGAACTCTTCACCGCCCTGCTGCTCTCCCTGCCCGGCAGCCCGATCCTCTACTACGGCGACGAGATCGGCATGGGCGACAACATCTGGCTCGGCGACCGCGACGCCGTCCGCACCCCCATGCAATGGACCCCCGACCGCAACGCCGGCTTCTCCTCCTGCGACCCCGGACGCCTCTACCTGCCCACGATCATGGACCCGGTCTACGGCTACCAGGTCACCAACGTCGAAGCCTCCATGAGCTCCCCCTCCAGCCTGTTGCACTGGACCCGACGCATGATCGAGATCCGCAAACAGAACCCCGCCTTCGGCCTGGGCTCCTACACCGAACTGCCCTCCTCCAACCCCGCCGTCATCGCCTTCCTGCGCGAACACGGCGACGACCTCGTCCTGTGCGTCCACAACTTCTCCCGCTTCGCCCAGCCCACCGAACTCGACCTCCAAGCCTTCAACGGACGCCACCCCGTCGAACTCATCGGCGGCGTCCGCTTCCCCGCCATCGGCGAACTCCCCTACCTCCTCACCCTCGCCGGACACGGCTTCTACTGGTTCCGACTCCGCAAGGACATGGCCTAGAAACAGGGAGAAGAAGCAGGTAGGAGTAGAACGGGGCGGGGCGGTTTCCCCCGCCCCGCCCTGGGCACGCATCAGTAACACCCCGACTCACCCGGTTTCCGGGTCCTGGGGAAAGGACGCGACGCCATGTCGGAAGCCGTCACCCGTTCCGTGCACTCCGCTTCGACGAGTCCAGGCCTCCTTGCGTCCCTCGATCCGCTGCTTCGCGAGTGGCTGCCACGGCAGCGGTGGTTCGCGGGTAAGGGCCGTCCCGTCACCGGGTTCTCGCTGGTGGCGGCGACCGAGGTGCTGCCGTGGGACGCGAAGCTGGGACTGCTGCATCTGCTCGTGCGGGCGCATCAGCCGCTCGTACCGACACAGAGTGCCGCCACGCATCCGGCCGACTGCTACCAGCTCCTGATCGGTGTGCGCGAGACGCTGCCGCCACGGCTGGCGCCCGCGCTGATCGGTCGTCCGACCGAGGGACCACTGGCCGGGCGGACCGTGTACGAGGCTCTGCACGACGCGCGGCCCGCCGATGTGCTCCTGGAGGCGATGCGGTCGCGGGCGCGCGTCGGCGACCTGCGCTTCGAGCGGGACATGCGGCAGGAGATCCGGGACGGTCTGGTGCCGCGGCTGGTGACGGCCGAGCAGTCGAACTCCTCGATCGTCTACGGAGATACGTTCATCCTGAAGCTGCTGCGGCGGATCGTGCCGGGGGACAACCCCGACCTGGAGCTGCCGCTGGTGCTGTCCCGCGAGGGCTGCCCCCGGGTTCCGGCGCCCGCCGGGTGGCTGCTCGCGGACCTGGCCGACGAGACGTACGTACTGGGTGTGCTGCAGCCCTTCGTCCAGGGTGCGGCGGACGGCTGGGAGCTCGCGCTGCGGGAGCTCGCCAAGGGCGAGGACTTCAGCGGTGAGGCGCGGGCGCTGGGGCGGGCCACCGCCGAGGTGCACACGGCACTGGCGCGGGCACTGCCCACGGTGACCATGGCACGCGGGCAGATGGAACTGCTCGTGGACGCTATGACCGAGCGGCTGGAGGCGGCCGCCCAGGCGGTGCCCGCACTGCGGCCGTACGCGCCCGGGCTGCACACCGCCTTCGAGGCGCTCGCCGATCTGGCGGGCGAGGGCGAGACGTGGACGGCACAGCGGGTCCACGGGGATCTGCACCTCGGGCAGTGTCTGCGGTCGCCGTCCGGTGAATGGTCGCTGATCGACTTCGAGGGCGAACCGTCCAAGCCGCTCGCCGAGCGGCGGATGCCGCAGCCGACCGCGCGGGACGTGGCCGGGATGCTCCGCTCCTTCGACTACGCGGCGCACTCGCACGCGCCCGTCGTGCCCGGCTGGGCCGACGCCTGCCGCGCGGCCTACTGCTCCGGGTACGCGGAGGCGGGCGGGCGTGATCCGCGTACGGATCCGGTGCTGCTGCGCGCGTACGAGACCGACAAGGCGATCTACGAGGTCGTGTACGAGGCGCGGCACCGGCCCGACTGGCTGCCCGTGCCGATGGAGGCGGTCCGCCGCCTGGCCCTCTCCGGATCGCCGTAGGCGCCGGTACGTCCTTGCCCTCCCTCTCACCACCGTCGACTCCGCCGAGGAGGCTCCACCCGTGACGCCCCGCCCGAACCCGCCCGCCAAGAAGCCGAAGAGCGCGAAGGACAAGGCCGGCAACGGCAAGCCCGCCGCCAAGGCGAAGGCGAAGACCGACCCCGCGGTCGCGGATCCCGCGGAGCCGGTAAGCGATGTGGAGCCGGCCGTGCAGGACGCGGAGCCCGTACGTGACGTGGAGCCGCCCGTACGGGATGCGGAGCCGGCCGTGCCGGATGTGCGGCCGTTGGCCGTGCTGGACCGGGGTGACCGGGAGCGGCTGCTCGGGGGCGCGCATCACGAGCCGCACTCCGTGCTCGGGGCCCATCCCGTGCCCGGCGGTGTGGTCTTCCGGGTGCTGCGGCCGTACGCACTGTCCGTGACGGTCGTCACCGAGGAGCTGCGGGCCGAACTGCAGGACGACGGCGAGGGGTTCTTCTCCGCTGTGCTGCCGTTGCGGGAGGTGCCCGCGTACCGGCTGCTCGTGGAGTACGAGGGGACGGTTCAGGACACCGAGGACGCGTACCGGTTCCTGCCGACGATCGGCGAGTTCGATCTGCATCTGTTCGGCGAGGGGCGGCACGAGCAGCTGTGGAAGGCGCTCGGTGCCGAGCCGATGGTGCACGAGGGGGTGAGCGGCACCCGTTTCACCGTGTGGGCGCCCAATGCCCGTGGCGTGCGGGTCGCCGGGACCTTCAACTTCTGGGACGCCACGGCCTTCCCGATGCGGTCGCTCGGCTCCTCCGGGGTGTGGGAGCTGTTCATTCCCGGGATCGGCGAGGGCGAGCTCTACAAGTTCGAGATCACCCGGCCCGACGGTTCCAAGACGATGCGGGCCGACCCGATGGCACGGCGTACGGAGATCCCGCCCGCCACCTCCTCCGTCGTGCACGCCTCGCGTCACGAGTGGCAGGACGGGGAGTGGATGGCGCGGCGGGCCTCCGACCCGCCGGCCCATGAGGCGCCCTTCTCGGTGTACGAGGTCCATCTGGCGTCCTGGCGACCGGGGTTGACGTACCGTCAGCTCGCCGAGCAACTGCCGGTCTACGTCTCGGACCTGGGCTTCACGCATGTGGAGCTGATGCCGGTGGCGGAGCATCCCTTCGGCGGTTCGTGGGGCTATCAGGTCACGGGTTTCTACGCGCCCACGGCCAGGCTCGGCACGCCGGACGACTTCAAGTACCTCGTCGACGCGCTGCACCGGGCCGGCATCGGCGTGATCATGGACTGGGTGCCCGCGCACTTCCCTCGGGACGACTGGGCGCTGGCCGAGTTCGACGGCCGGCCGCTGTACGAGCACGAGGATCCGCTGCGGGCCGCGCACCCCGACTGGGGAACCCTGGAGTTCGACTACGGGCGCCGGGAGGTGCGCAACTTCCTGGTCGCCAACGCGGTGTACTGGTGCGAGGAGTTCCACATCGACGGCCTGCGGGTCGACGCGGTGGCCTCCATGCTCTACCTGGACTACTCGCGCGAGCCCGGGCAGTGGACGCCGAACGCCCACGGCGGGCGGGAGAACCTCGACGCGGTGGCCTTCCTCCAGGAGATGAACGCGACCCTGTACCGGCGCGAGCCCGGGGTCGTCACGATCGCCGAGGAGTCGACGGCCTGGGACGGCGTCACGCGGGCCACCCACCACATCGGGCCGGGCGGCTTCGGGGGGCTCGGCTTCGGTCTGAAGTGGAACATGGGCTGGATGCACGACTCGCTCGGCTACGTCGCGCACGAGCCGGTCCATCGCAAGTACCACCACCACGAGATGACGTTCTCGATGGTGTACGCGTACAGCGAGAACTACGTCCTGCCGATCTCCCACGACGAAGTCGTGCACGGGAAGCGGTCGTTGGTGTCGAAGATGCCGGGTGACTGGTGGCAGCAGCGGGCCACGCTGCGGGCGTATCTGGGCTTCATGTGGGCGCACCCCGGCAAGCAACTCCTCTTCATGGGACAGGAGTTCGCGCAGGGCGCCGAGTGGTCCGAGGCGCACGGGCCCGACTGGTGGCTGCTCGATCCGTCGTACGGGGCCGCCGCGGACCATCAGGGTGTGCGGGACCTCGTCCGGGACCTGAACACTGTGTACCGGCATGCTCCTGCGCTCTGGGAGCGGGACATCGATCCCTCCGGGTTCGCCTGGATCGCGGGGGACGCGGTCGAGGACAACGTCTTCGCGTTCCTCCGCCACGCGGCGGACGGGTCGCCGTTGCTGGCGGTGTCCAACTTCTCGCCGGTTGTACGGCACGAGTACCGGCTCGGTGTTCCGGATGACGTGCCCGCCTGGCACGAGGTCCTGAACACGGACGTCGGCCGCTACGGCGGGGCCGACGTCACGAACCCCGACCCCGTCAAGCCCGACGCCCAGCCCTGGCACGGCCGCCCGGCCAGCATCCGCCTCACCTTGCCACCCCTGGCAACGGTGTGGCTCCGCCCGGCATAGCGGCATGGCCTTTCTCGCCCCCGCCGCCCCTACCCATTCCCGTCCCTTTTCTGGGGCTCCGCCCCAGGCCCCGTGGGGTGTGTTGTCGGGTGCGGGCCGGCTGTGGCTGATCGCGCAGTTCCCCGCGCCCCTTTTAGAGGCGCGGGGAACTGCGCAGCGGGGGTTCGGGGGCGGAGCCCCCGAGTAGTGACGGGAATGGGTAGGGGCGGCGGGGGCGAAAACAGGCTTAGCGGGCCAGCGCCTTCGCCAGGGGCAGCGGCAGCTCCCCCGCGTGGACGATCCCCAACGCCTGCGTGGCCCGCGTCAGGGCCACATACAGGTCACTCGTGCCGTAGCGGGCCGGCTCGACGACGAGTACCGCGTCGAACTCCAGGCCCTTCGACTGACGGGGGTCAAGGAGCACGACCGCACGGGTCAGGTCGGGATCCGCCCCGGCCGTGACCCCGTCGAGCCGCGCGGCCAGCGCCACGTGCAGGTCCCGCGGCGCGATCACCGCGAGCCGCCCCTCCGCGGGAGCCAGCTCCGCGACGGCCTTCTCCACGGCGCCGGGCAGCTCGGCGGCGTCGGCGGCCTCGCGCACCCAGGGGCGTACGCCGGTCGAGCGGACCGAACTCGGCGGCTCGAAGTCCGGGTGTTCGGCGCGCGGGACGGCCGCCGCCACGTCCATGATCTCGGACGGCGTGCGGTAGTTGACCGCGAGACGGGTGTGCTCCCAACGGTCCTCGACATAGGGCTGGAGGATGTCCGACCAGGAGCCGACACCCGCCGCGTCGGCCGTCTGCGCGGGGTCGCCGACGAGCGTCATGGACCGCGTGGGGCTACGGCGCATCAGCAGGCGCCACGCCATCGGCGACAGCTCCTGCGCCTCGTCGACGATGATGTGCCCGAACGCCCAGGTCCGGTCGGCCGCGGCCCGTTCGGCGGCGCTGCGGTGGTCGTCCTCCTCGTGACGCTCGGCCATCCGCTCGGCGTCGATGATGTCGTGCGCGGAGAGAACCTCGGCGGCGTCCGGGTCACTGTCCTCCTTGTCCTCGAACTCGTACGTCCTGGAGGCGTAGGAGACGTCCAGCACGCCCTGGGCGTAGGCGACCTGCTGGTTGCGTTCCCGCTCCGCGGCCGCCCTCGCCAACCGGTCGTCCTCGCCCAGGAGTTCGGCGGCCTCGTCGAGCAGGGGGACGTCGGCGGTGGTCCAGGCCCGGGTCACCGTACGGCGGATGGCGTTCGCGTCGGCTTCACAGACGTACGCGTCGGGTTCGGCGAGGAAGTCCGCGATCAGCCGCCGCGGGGTGACGCGCGGCCACAACTGGTCGATGGCGGCCCAGACTTCGCGGTTCTCGGCCAGCTCGTCGCGGATCTGGGTGACGTCGCTCGGGTCGAGCAGGTTCGTGCCGTCGAAGGGGTCCGTGCCGATCCGCTCGGCGAGCATGTCGGTGAGGGTGTTGAGGATGTGGCCCTCGAAGTGCTCACGGGCCGCGTTGTGCGGCAGGTTCACCTCGCGGGTGCGGTCACGGGCGACGCGTACGAGACCGGCGTCGAGCATCAGGATGTCCCGGTCGTGCTCGATGGCGATCACCGGGTCGGGCAGCGCCTGGCGGTCGCGTACGACGGCGGCCAGGACGTCGGCCATCTCGGCGCGGCCCTTCACGGCGGCGGCCTCGGGGGTGTCGGACGCGGTCGCCTTCACTCCGGGGTACAGCTCGCCGACGGTCGCGAGCAGCACGCCCGTCTCGCCGAGCGAGGGCAGGACCTCGCCGATGTAGCCGAGGAAGGCGGGGTTCGGGCCGACGATCAGGACGGCACGCTTGGCGAGCAGCTCCCGGTGTTCGTAGAGGAGATAGGCCGCCCGGTGGAGTGCCACGGCGGTCTTGCCGGTGCCCGGGCCGCCCTCCACCACCAGCACACCGCGGTGTGGGGCGCGGATGATGCGGTCCTGCTCGGCCTGGATGGTCTGCACGATGTCGCTCATGCGGCCGGTGCGCGCGGAGTTGAGGGCGGCGAGCAGCACGGCGTCGCCGGTCGGGTCCTCGTGCCCGGTGCGCTGCTGGTCCCCCAGGTCGAGGATCTCGTCGTGCAGGGCGGCGACCGAGCGGCCCTCGGTGGTGATGTGCCGACGGCGGCGCAGGCCCATCGGGGTGTGGCCGGTGGCGAGGTAGAAGGGGCGGGCGACCGGGGCCCGCCAGTCGATCAGGATCGGGGTGTGCTCGGTGTCGTCGGCGCGGATGCCGATGCGGCCGATGTGGTGGGTGAGGCCCGTGGTCAGGTCGATGCGGCCGAAGCAGAGCGAGCCGTCCACCGCGTTGAGCGCGGCGAGCAGGCCGGAGCGCTCGGCGACGAGGATGTCCCGCTCCAGTCGGGCCTGCTGTGGTGCGCTGCCCTGCGCGAGCGCGTCCGCCACCGAGGCCTCGGTGCCGCCGCGCAGGGCGTCCACGCGCGCGTACAGACCGTCGATGAATTCCTGCTCGTGCCTCAATTCATCGTCGGTGAATTCTGTGTGTGATCCCCTGTTTGACAATTCCGCTCCTGGCCGGATATACTGCGCCTAGTGAACTTCTTCGCGACCAACTTCCTTGAAGTCGCGAACCATTCAATATACGCAGAGAAATCCCCCGCAGGCAATTGACCGCGGGGGATTTGTTGTTTGCGCCGGCTACAGCACGTCGGCCAGTTCCTCCAGCAGCCGCCGCTTGGGCCGGGCGCCCACCATCGACTTCACCGGCTGCCCGTCGCGGAACACGATGAGCGTGGGCATCGACAGCACTCCGTACGCGTTCGTGGTCTCCGGGTTCGTGTCCACGTCCAGTTGCACCACCTTGAGCCGGTCGCCCTGCTCGGCGGCGACGGCGCTCAGCACCGGCGCGATCTGCCGGCACGGCGGGCACCAGTCGGCGGTGAACTCCACCAGCACGGGCAGCTCCGCCCCGATCACCTCGGCCTCGAAGTCCGCGTCCGTCACTTCGGCCACACCCGCTGCTCTGATCACTTGAAGGTCCCTCCCAGTTCGCACACGGGCTCCGGACCGCCCGGAACCTCCGCCCCGGCCGCCAGCTCGTCCCTCGACGCCTCGGCCCGCGCCAACTGCCCGCCGACGTGCGCGCGTACGGCCTGCAACTCACCGATCAGCGCGTCGAGTTCGCCCAGCTTGCGCCGGTACACGGCGAGTGACGCCGGGCAGGAGTCGCCCTCCGGATGCCCGGCCCGCAGACACTCCACGAAGGGCCGCGTCTCCTCCAGGTCGAACCCGAAGTCCTGCAGCGTCCTGATCTGCCGCAGAAGCTTCAAGTCGTCCTCGTCGTAGGTGCGGTACCCGTTGCTCCCCCGCCGCGCGGGCAGCAGCCCCCGCGACTCGTAGTACCTGAGGGTCCGCGTGGTGGTCCCGGCCCGCGCCGCCAGCTCGCCGATTCGCATGCGTACGAACGTAATCCTTGACCCTGGCGTCAAGGCAACGCCGGCGGCAGCAGCGGCTTCCGCTCCACCGGGGACGACAGGAGGATCGACGTCGTCGTACGGCCGAGTGCCGAGGTCTGTTCCAGGACCTCCTCCAGGTGGAGGGTGTCCTCGACCGCGACCTTGAGGATCCAGCAGTCCTCACCGACGACGTGGTGGGCTTCGGTGATCTCGGGGCGGGCGAGCAGCTCCAGGGTCCTCGGGTGCTTCAGCGTGTAGCCGCCGTGCGGGTTGACGCGGATGAAGGCCTGCATGCCGTAGCCGAGGCGGGACGGCGAGACATGGGCGCCGTAGCCGGTGACGGCACCGACGGACTCCAGCCGGCGGACGCGTTCGGCGACCGCGGCCGGGGACAGCCGGACCCGGCGGCCCAGCTCGCTGAGCCTGATCCGGCCGTCGCTCTGGAGCAGCTCCAGGATCTGCCGGTCCAGGGCGTCGAAGGCCGCCGACGTTTCGTTGGCGGCGGCTCGCAGATGCCGTGGTTCTTTCGGTACCGCGGCCGGATCTCCCATGACTCCCCCTTCAGACCTCACTCGTACGCCGGAAGAATTATGACCACAGGGTCCACGGAACAGGACCGCGGTGAAGGGCATTACGGGAGGGGCGCCGTGCGCGAGGTGTGTGTCATTGGCGGTAACCGGTATTTCGGCAAGAGGCTGATAGCCAGGCTGATGGCCGCGGGAGACAGGGTCACCGTCATCAATCGCGGCTCGTCGCCGCCTCCCCCGGGAACGATTCATCTCGTCGCCGACCGCAACGACGAGAATTCCCTTGAGAAAGCGCTCGGTTCACGGACTTTCGACGTCGTCGTCGACCAGGTCTGCTACACACCCAGGCAGGCGGAGATCGCCCGCCGGGTCTTCGCGGTACGCACCCGGCGATACGTGATGACCTCGACGGTCGAGGTGTACGAGTACGAGGACTCGGCGCAGCTCGTACGCGAAGACGCCGTGAACCCGCGTACGGTCGCCGTCGATCTCGAACTCCCCTGGGACGACCCGGAGTTCCTCGACACCCACTACGGCGAGGGCAAGCGGCAGGCGGAGGCGGTCTTCGCGGCCGACCCCGGGTTTCCGTACGTGACCGTGCGGGTCGCCCATGTGCTGGGCGGGGACGACGACTTCACGGGCCGGCTCGACCACTACGCCGAGCGGATCCGCGCGGGCGAGGCGATCGCCGTCCCCGCAACGAACCACCCCGCGACATACATCCACGTGGAGGAGATCGCCGACTTCCTGATGTGGGCGGCGGGCGAGGAGTTCACCGGGCCGGTGAACGCCGCGTCCCACGGGGTGCTCACCACCGGGGAGTTGTGCGAGGCGCTGACCGAACACCTCCCCGGCGGAAGGACCATGTTCCAGGCCGTGTTCCGGGCCGTCGAGGTCGGGGAGTTCTCGCCGTTCTCCTTCGCGCGTTCGTACGGGATGGACAACGCGCGGGCCACGCGGCTCGGGTTCTCCTTCGGGAAGGCACGGGAATGGCTGCCGCATGCCGTGACGGAGACGCTCGGGGCGAAGGTCAACTGACATGCGATACCGCGCAGTTGGCGGCCTGCGGGTGAGTGCCGTCGGGCTCGGTGCCATGCCGTTGTCCATCGAGGGCCGGCCGGACGAGGGGCGGGCCATGGCCACGGTGCACGCCGCCCTGGACGCGGGCGTCACGCTCCTGGACACGGCGGACTCCTACCACCTGCCCGGGGACGAGCCCGGGCACAACGAGCGTCTCGTGGCCCGTGCCCTCGCCACGTACGGCGGCGACCCGGCCGGCGTCCTGGTGACCACGAAGGGCGGGCGCGGCAGACCGGCCGACGGGAGCTGGACGGTGACGGGGTCTCCCCGGCATCTGAAGTCGGCCGCGGAGGCCTCGCTCAAGCGGCTGGGCGTCGAGGCGATCGGCCTTTACCAGCTCCACAAGCCCGACCCCGCCGTCCCCTTCGAGGAGTCGGTGGGCGCCCTGCGCGACCTGCTCGACGAGGGCAAGATCCGCTACGCCGGCATCTCCAACACGGACGTAGGCCGGATCCGCCGGGCCCACGCCCTCCTCGGCGACCGGCTGGTCTCGGTCCAGAACCGCTACTCCCCCGCCGTCCGGGACAGCGAGCCCGAACTACGGCTCTGCGCCGAGCTGGGACTGGCCTTCCTGCCGTGGAGTCCGCTGGGCGGGATATCGCGGAGCTCGCTGGACGGGCCGTCGCGGCGGCTGCCGCCCGAAGACACCGGCCACTCCACCGGCCCGAGCCACGGCAATGGTCTCGGCGCCTTCCACGCGGTGGCTCGTGAGCGGGGTGTCAGTCCTCAACAGGTCTGTCTGGCCTGGCTGTTGGCCCGCTCGCCCGTGGTCATCCCGATCCCGGGCGCCAGCCGGCCCGGGACGATACGGGACTCGGCGGGCGCGGCGGATCTGGAGCTGACGCCGGAGGAGGTGGCGCGGCTGGAGGCGGGGGTGGGTTCCTGAGGGCGTGTCGAGCCGTGCTCCGTCCAGGGGCCCGGCCCGAAGGGGGGCCAACGGGCACGAACTCGCGGGCGCGTCACACGGTTCGGCTCGCTCGGTCGCCGCGTGGCATGCCTGCGTCGCCGCGTACGACTTCGATCGTGCTCGTCCAGCTGTCGGCGGCGTGGCCGAGGGCGACGGCCTTGTCGTAGACCTCCTTGATCGGGCGGAGGGTGCTCACGTCGAGGCCGCGGTGTTCGGCCCACTCCAGGATGTGGCCCACGCCGGACGCCATCATGCCGAGGTTGGCCGCCTCGCCCGGGTGGCTGCCCGCGTCGACGTGCTGAGCGGCCTCGGCGGCCAGGGACGGCATGAAGGCGGTGATGGTGTCCAGGTAGGGGGCGAGATCCGCCGCGCGCACCCCGTCGGCACCGGCGAGCGCGTACGCGTGCAGCAGGCCGGAGATCGAGCCGTAGAAGTAGTCGAGCAGCGCCAGGTCGTAGACGGCGGCCAGGCCCTGGTCCTCGCCGAGGTGGGCGGGCTTGCCGCCCAGCGCCTTCAGTGCCGTCTCGTGCTTGTCGTACGCGGCCCGCGGCCCGCTGTAGAAGATCAGGGCAGGCGGCTGTCCGATCAGGTCTACCGGCACCATGATCGAGCCGTCCAGGTAGTCGATGCCGCGTTCCTGGGCCCAGGCTCCTGTCGTACGGGCGCGTTCCGGGGTGTCCGAGGTCAGGTTGACCAGTACCCGGCCGGGCAGCTCGTCCGCGACCGAGTCGAGGACGGCGCCAGCCGCGTTGTGGTCGACCACGCAGATGACGACCAGGTCGGCGGCGCGTACGGCTTCGCGGGCGCTGGTCGCCCTTGCGGCGCCCCTTGCGACCAGGTCGTCGCCCTTGCCGGGGGAACGGTTCCAGATGGTGGTGGGGTGGCCCGCCTTCAGGAACGCGGTGGCGAGGGCCTGGCCCATGGCGCCCATTCCCAGGACGGTGACGGGGGTCTTTTCAAGGTCATCTGTCATGCCGACCATGCTGGTATCGGGCCCAACTCCCCACAAGTACGCACTATTTGGTCAGGTACTGAGCGGAAGGTAAGTGGGTAACCCCACGGGAACCGGCTTGCGCCGCCGGGGAGTCGGTCCGGAGGTGCGGGGGCCGGTGGGCATGGCTGGGGCCGTGGTGGGCTGGTCGCGCCGTTCCCCGCGCCCCTGAGGGGGCGCCCAGGCCGGTGCGTATGCCTCCGGTCGTCGTGGGTTGATCGCGCCGTTCCCCGCGCCCCTGACGGGGCTTGCCTGGGCCATCGGTGCTTTTTGGGGGCGCGGGGGACTGCGCGCTCGGCCACGACGCGCCCGCACCCTGGCGAACACGCCCGCCCGCCCAAAAGCCACCGGCCGGTGGGCCCGGTCGGGGAGGACCGGGGCCACCGGCCGGTGGCCGGGGAAGTGCGGGGTGAGGGGAGTGACCGGGCGGCTGAGCGACGGGGGATGCACCCAGCCGCCCGGAGTTCTGGGACGGGGCCCGGGCCTGGGGTCAGGCCTTGGCCAGCGTCTTGTCCTCCGGCTGGTCCGGGACCTCCGCCGCGGCGGGAGCGGAACCGTGGCCGTCGTCCAGGAGGGTCGTCTCGTCGAAGGGGAGTTGCCCCGCGAGCACCTGGTCGACGCGGCCCTTGTCGATCTCCTTGGTCCACGTACCGATCAGAACCGTGGCGACCGCGTTGCCGGCGAAGTTCGTCAGGGCGCGGGCCTCGCTCATGAAGCGGTCGATGCCGACGATCAGACCGATGCCGTCCACCAGCGCGGGCTTGTGGGACGCGAGGCCGCCCGCCAGGGTGGCCAGACCCGCTCCGGTGACACCCGCCGCGCCCTTGGAGGCGACCAGCAGGAAGAGGAGCAGCGGAATCTGCTCGCCCACCGACATCGGCGTACCCATGGCGTCGGCGATGAACAGCGAGGCCATGGTCATGTAGATCATGGTGCCGTCGAGGTTGAAGGAGTAACCGGTCGGGACGGTGATGCCGACCACCGGCTTGCTGACGCCCAGGTGCTCCATCTTCGCGATGAGCCGCGGCAGGGCGGACTCGGAGGAGGAGGTCGACAGGATCAGCAGGAACTCACGGCCCAGGTACTTGAAGAGCGTGAGGATGTTGAGACCCGCGACGACCCGCAGCATCGTGCCGAGCACGATGAAGACGAAGAGGAAACAGGTGACGTAGAAGCCGAGCATCAGGACGGCGAGGCTCTTGAGTGCGTCCAGACCCGCTGAGCCGGTGACCGCCGCCATCGCGCCGAACGCACCGATGGGCGCCGCCCACATCACCATGGCGAGGATGCGGAAGACCAGGCGCTGGATGTGCTCCACGCCGCGCAGGATCGGCGCACCGGACGAGCCCATGGCCTGGAGCGCGAACCCGGCGAGCAGCGCGACGAGCAGGGTCTGCAGGACCTCGCCGCCGGTGAAGGCGGAGACGATCGTCGTCGGGATGATCCCGAGCAGGAACTCCTCGGTGTTCTTGGCCTCGGTGACCTGGCCCTGACCGGCGTCCTTGATCGCGTCGGTCACCGCGAGGCCCGTGCCGGGCTCCAGGATGTTGCCGACGACCAGGCCGATGGCGAGGGCGACGAACGACATGACCACGAAGTAGCCGAGCGCGATGCCACCCACCGCGCCGACCTTGGCGGCCTTCCGTACCGAGCCGATGCCCAGCACGATCGTGCAGAAGATGATCGGCGAGATCATCATCTTGATCAGGTTCACGAAGCCGGTACCGATGGGCTTCAGCTCGACCGCGAAGTCGGGAGCGATCAGGCCCACGGCGATGCCGGCGGCCACGGCGGCGATCACCGCGATGTACAGGTAGTGGGTGCGGTCCCGCTTGGCAGCGGGAGCGGCAGGTGCCGTATTCGATGTACTGGTCACGGCTGCCCTCCTTGACGACGTCGTCGGCATCATCCGGCGTGCGGCTCACGTCCGGGGGTTGTCGGTGACTATCTCCCGCCTTGTGAGGCCGGTCACCCTTCCGTTCATTTCGTTCACAAGGAGGCGGACTCCCAGGGCCTCACACGACGCGTACGTTCGGTTGCGTGCGCAAGGTCTACAACCTGGCTCTGCAGGCCCGCACCGCCGCCTGGTTCTCCGAGCACCGCCGGATCAACTGCGTCCAGACCTCCGCACTTCTGACCGAGTGGAAGAAGGCCGAGGAGTACGCCTTCCTGGCCGAGGTCTCGTCGGTTCCCCCGCAGCAGACGCTGCGGCATCTGCAATGTGCGTTCACCAACTTCTTCGAGCGGCGCTCCGCCTATCCGCGCTTCAAGTCCCGCAAGAAGTCACGCAACAGCGCGGAGTACACCCGCTCGGCCTTCACCTACCGCGACGGGCGAATGACACTGGCGAGGATGCGGGAGCCGCTGGACATCGTCTGGTCCCGGCCTCTGCCCGAGGGTCAGGTGCCGTCGACAGTGACGGTGTCGCAGGACGCCGCGGGACGCTGGTTCGTCTCGATGCTGTGCCAGGACGCCACGGTGAGGGTGTTCCCGGCCACCGGCACGGCCGTGGGTGTCGACGCGGGCATCACTTCGCTGGTGACCCTGTCGACCGGGGAGAAGATCACCAACCCGAAGTTCGAGAAGAAGGACCGGGCAAGGCTCGCCCGCGCCCAGCGCGAGTTGTCCCGCAAGCAGAAGGATTCCAAGAACCGCGACAAGGCGCGCCGCCGAGTCGCCCGTATCCATGCCCGGATTGCCGACCGGCGCCGGGACTTCCTGCACAAACTGTCCACGCGGCTCGTTCGTGAGAACCAAACGATCGTGATCGAGGACCTCACCGTCCGCAACATGCCGAAGAATCACACGCTCGCCCGTGCGATCTCCGACGCGTCCTGGACCGGACTGCGCTCCATGCTGGAGTACAAGGCTCAGTGGTACGGCCGAGAACTCATTGCGGTGGACCGCTGGTATCCATCGAGCAAGACCTGCTCGTCCTGCGGCCGCCTGGTCGCGAAACTGCCGCTGAACACCCGGGAATGGACCTGCGCCGCGTGCGGAGCGATCCACGACCGGGACGAGAACGCGGCGAAGAACATTCTGGCCGCCGGGCCGGCGGTGTCGGCCTGTGGAGCCGGTGTAAGACCTCAACGGAGATCTTCCGGGCGGGCGACCGGCGCTGAAGCAGGAAAGCTCCGAAGGAGCGCCGTGTAACGGCGCAGAGTCGGAGATCCCCCTTTTCGAAGTGGGGAGAGGCCAATCAGTTCGCGCTTATCCGCGGGCGGGTCCGCGGAGGACGGGCAGCAGGCAGGAGCGAGGCACACTGTTTCCATGCGCCTCCCTCGTGCTCCACGTCCCCGCAGCCTGGCTGGTCAGCTCTTTGCCATGCAGGCCGTGCTTGTCGCTGTCGTGGTCGCGGGCTGTGCGCTCTTCACCTACATCAGTGACCGCAGCCAGGCCGAGGACGCGGCGGGACGGCAGGCCATGGCGGTGGCCCGGTCGGTCGCGGACTCCCCGTCCGTACGGGAGGCCATACGTACGGACGATCCGACGAAGACGCTCCAGCCGTACGCGACGTCGGTGCAGCGCGACGCCCAGGTCGACTTCGTCACGATCATGAACCCCGAGGGCATCCGCTGGACGCACCCCAACAAGGACCTGATCGGCAAGCACTTCCTCGGCAACACGCAGTCGGCGCTCCTCGGGCATCCCTTCACCGAGACGTACACGGGCACCCTCGGCGAGTCCGTGCGGGCCGTCACGCCGATATACGACAACGGCCGCATCGTCGGCCTGGTCAGCGCGGGCATCAAGGTCGACGAGATCAGTCAGCGGGTCGAGGGCCAGGTGCAGGCCCTGATCGGCGTCGCGGCGGCCGCCCTGGCCCTGGGTGCCGTCGGCACGTACGTCATCAACGCCCGGCTGCGCCGCTCCACCCACGGGATGAACGCGGCCGAGCTCAGCCGGATGCACGACTACCACGAGGCAGCGCTGCACGCCGTGCGCGAGGGACTGCTGATGCTGGACGGGCAGTTCCGGGTGGCGCTGATCAACGACGGCGGGCGCGAGCTGCTCGACGTGACCGACGACGTGGTGGGCCGCTCGGTGGCGGACATCGGCCTGCCGACGCCGCTGACGGGGGCGCTGCTGTCCGGGGAGCCGCGGGTGGACGAGGTGCATCTGACCGACTCGCGGGTGCTCGTCGTGAACACCTCGCCGGTGTCGGGCGGCGAACGCCGGGGCACCGTCGTGACACTGCGCGACGTGACCGAACTGCAGTCCCTGATGGGCGAGTTGGACTCCGAGCGGGGCTTCACCACGGCCCTGCGCTCGCAGGCGCACGAGGCCGCGAACCGCCTCCACACCGTCGTCTCCCTCATCGAGCTGGACCGGGCCGAGGAGGCCGTCGACTTCGCCACGGCCGAGCTGGAACTGGCCCAGGCGCTGACCGACCAGGTCGTCGCGGCGGTCAGCGAGCCGGTGCTGGCCGCGCTGCTCCTGGGCAAGACGGCCCAGGCGAACGAGCGCGGCGTCGAGCTGCTGGTCTCCGAGGACAGCAGCATCGACGACGGCCTGCTCCCGGAGTCCCTGCCCTCCCGTGACCTGGTGACGGTCCTCGGCAACCTGATCGACAACGCCGTGGACGCGGCGCAGGGCTCGGTCGGCGCCCGGGTCACGGTCACGGCGATCGCGGACGCCGACGGGCTGGTCCTGTGGGTCGTCGACACCGGTACGGGCGTGGACCCGGCCCACGCGGAGGCGGTCTTCCAGCGCGGCTGGTCCACCAAGCCCGCGGGGCCCGGCGGGCGGGGGCTGGGCCTGGCCCTCGTACGGCAGGCGGTGGCCCGGCACGACGGGACACTGACCGTGACCCAGGCCCCGGGCGGCGGGGCGTCCTTCGAGGTACGGCTGCCGCTGCCGACGGCGGGGCGTGGGAGGACTAAGGTCCACGCCGGGCCCGAGTCCGGGTCAGGGGCCGTGGACGGGTCCGGGGACGGGTCCGGCGGCGGTCCTGGGCTCACGCACGAGCCCGCGCCCGAGCCGACGCCGCACGGAGGCACCGTATGAGCACGCCTTCCCCCTCGCGGGACATCCGCGTCCTGGTCGTCGAGGACGACCCCGTCGCGGCGGACGCGCATGTCCTGTACGTGGGCCGGGTGCCCGGCTTCACGGCCGTCGGCAAGGCGCACACGGGCGCGGAGGCCCGCCGGGCGCTGGACCGCATGCCCGTGGACCTGCTCCTCCTGGACCTCCACCTGCCGGACGTGCACGGCCTGCAGCTGGCCCGCTCGCTGCGCGCCGCCGGCCACCACGCGGACGTCATCGCGGTGACCTCGGCGCGCGACCTGACGGTGGTGCGGGAGGGGGTGTCGCTGGGAGTGGTGCAGTACGTACTGAAACCGTTCACCTTCGCCACCCTCCGTGACCGCCTCGTGCGCTACGCCGAGTTCCACGCGGCGGCCGGCGAGGCCAGCGGGCAGGACGAGGTCGACCGCGCCCTCGCCACCCTCCGGGCTCCCGGTCCGGCGGCCCTGCCCAAAGGGCTCAGCGCCCCCACGCTGGAGCGCGTGACCCGCGCCCTGCGCGACTCCGACGAGGGCCTGACCGCGACAGGCGTCGCCGAGGCCGTCGGCATCTCCCGGATCACGGCCCGGCGCTATCTGGAGCACCTGGTGGACGCGGGGAGAGCGGGGCGCAGTCCTCAGTACGGTCAGGTGGGGAGACCTGAGCTGCAGTACCGGTGGGTGAAGGGCTAGCCGGACGGGGTCTTCGTACCCGAGAGGTACGTCGGTCATCGCCGTCCCGGGCCGAACACCCCGGCGTACAACACGACTTGGACCGCCGGCCCCACCACCACCAGCGCCTCGATCACGGACAGCACCTGCAGCCCCCGGCCGACCTGCCCGCCGGCCCAGTACACGACGAGTCCCGCCAACGGCACGACGCAGAAGGCCAGTAGATCGACCCCGCACTGGATCGCCTTCCGTGATGTGCGACGGGTGTCGGCGCGGTGGGCGGCCTCCCAGCCGAAGGCCGCCGATCGCTCGATCTGCGCGAGGTCGGCCGGCCGGGGGCTCAAGTCGCCCCGTACATACGCCCCGATCGCCGAGATCTTCTCGTCGTTCACGAGGTGGGTCCACCCGAGCACGACGCACACGGGCGGAAGCGCCGGCAGCATGGAGGTCTCTCCGGCCTGTGCCGAGGCGGCGGCCACGGCGGTCACGTCCTGTTCCGGCATTTCGCGCTCCCTTCAGGACGCCCGACACCCCGCCGCGAGGGCGGCTCGGCAGTACCTTGAGTGCGCGCGACCACACGCACTGTGTCGGACTGATCATGCAAAGTCATTGACCTGGCTGGACCAGTCCTCTTAGGTTCTCGTGCAGCCCAACCCGGCCACAAAGATGTCGGCCAGCAGGAGGTTGTACCCGTGCGCCCCACAGCCGTTCCACTTCTCCTCGCCACCCTGCTCACCGCCACCGCGCTCAGTGCCTGCGGCAGCGAATCCGGAAGTGATCCGGACACGGTGAAGATCTCCTTCAAACAGTCGACGGACAACTCCATCAAGGTGATGGACACGTATCTCGCCGACATCAAGGAGCAGTTCGAGAAGGCCAACCCGGGCAAGAGAGTGGAGCTCGTCCCGATCAAGGCCCCGGACTCGGAGTACTACACGAAGCTCCAGCAGGTGCTCCGCTCGCCGAAGACGGCCCCGGACCTGGTCTACGAGGACACGTTCCTCATCAACTCCGACATCACGAGCGGATACCTCAAGCCTCTGGACCCGTATCTCGCCAAGTGGGACGACTGGAGCCAGTTCATCGACACGGCGAAGGAGGCGGCGCAGGCCCAGGACGGGAAGACGTACGGCGTGCCCGACGGAACCGACACCCGGGGCCTCTGGTTCGACAAGGCGATATTCAAGAAGGCCGGGCTCCCCGCCGACTGGCAGCCGACGAACTGGGCGGACATCCTCGACGCGGCCCGCGCGATCAAGGCGAAGGTCCCCGGCGTCATCCCCATGAACATCTACACGGGCAAGCCCGCGGGTGAAGCGGCCACCATGCAGGGCTTCGAGATGCTCCTCTACGGGACGGCCAGCGGGGCCAACGAGAGCCCCCTCTACGACCCGGCGTCCAAGAAGTGGATCACGGGTAGCCAGGGCTTCAAGGACTCTCTCGAATTCGTCGAGACGGTCTTCAAGGAGAAGCTCGGCCCGGACGTCTCGGACGCCCTCGACCCGAACATCGCGACCAGGGTCCGCGGCGAGTTCCTCCCCAAGGGCAAGCTCGGCATCAACCTCGACGGCTCCTGGCTCCCCCAGGACTGGCTGGAGGGCAGCGGCCACGAATGGCCGGAGTGGTCCGAGAAGCTGGGCCTCGCGTACATGCCGACGCAGACCGGCCAGGCGCCGAGCAAGGTGAGCATGTCGGGCGGCTGGACCTGGGCGATCCCGAGCAAGGCCGGCAACCCCGACCTGGCCTTCGAGTTCATCAAGACGATGCAGACGAAGGCGAACGCCCAGAAGTGGTACATCGCCAACTCCGGCATCTCCGTGCGCACGGACGTGGCCGAGGACCCGGCGTACGTGAAGGCGCAGCCCGGCATCAAGTTCTTCACGGACCTGGTGGCCAGCACGCACTACCGCCCCGCGTATCCCGCGTACCCGAAGGTCTCGACGGCCATCCAGGAGGCGATGGAGGGCGTGACGACGGGCGACAGCTCGGTCGCGGAGGCGGCGAAGGGGTACGACGAGGAGCTGAAGACGGCCACGGACAACCAGGTCATCAAGAAATGACCGGGGTTCGGAAGCACCGGAGCCGGGTCCCGGCCCGCCCGCGCCGGAAGACGACCGGCCGCACCAGAGGATGAGTGAGAAATGATCAGCCGCTCATGACCTCCGCACCTCCGGCGGGCCCCGGCGTGGTGAAGACCGCGCCGGGCCCGACCGCCCCACCGTCCACGCCCGGCGGCCGCCGCGATGTCCGCCGTGTCCTGACGCGGGCGCTGCCCCTCTCTCCCGCCGTCGTCCTGCTGCTTCTCTTCCTCGCCGGGCCCATCGCGTACTGCGTGTACATCGCCTTCACGGATCTCCAGCTCACCGGTCAGGCCGAGTCGTCGTTCATCGGCTTCGACAACTTCCGGGCCGCGTTCAAGGACGACGCGTTCCTCAACGCCGTATGGCTGACGCTGGTGTTCACGGTGCTGAGTTCCCTGATCGGTCAGAACACGCTCGGCCTGAGCCTGGCCGTACTGATGCAGCGCGCGTCGAAGCCGGTCCGTACGGTCACCGGCGGCATCGTCATCGCCGCCTGGGTGCTGCCGGAGGTCGTGGCGGGATTCCTGCTCTACGCCTTCTTCCGCCGGGAGGGCACGCTGAACGCCGTCCTGGACTGGCTCCATCTCCCGTCCCAGAACTGGCTGTTCACGCTGCCGATCCTCGCGGTGTCCTTCGCGAACGTCTGGCGGGGAACGGCTTTCTCGATGCTGGTCTACTCGGCGGCCCTGAACGAGATCCCGAAGGAGATCACGGAGGCGGCGGAGGTCGACGGCGCCGGCGGCTGGCGGCGGATGTGGCACATCACGCTGCCGATGATCCGCCGTTCCATCGGTACGAACCTGATGCTGAACACCCTCCAGACCCTCTCGGTCTTCGGTCTGATCTGGGTGATGACGAGAGGCGGCCCGGGAAACCGCAGCCAGACGCTCCCGCTCTTCATGTACGAACAGGCCTTCCAGAAGAGCATGATCGGCTACGGAACGGCCGTGGCCCTGCTCCTTCTGGTGGTCGGCTCGCTCTTCTCCCTGGTCTATATGCGCCTGCTGCGGACGGAGGTCTGACATGCCCGGCAGTACGACCCTCGTGTCCCGCCGCAACAGCCGCCGCTACGCCGCCGACGCGGGCCTTCTCTTCGTGGCGGCCGCGTTCGTCCTCCCCCTCGCCTGGGTCCTCCTCTCGTCGGTGGACCCGAAGGCCGACCTGTTGGTGAAGGTCCCCGACGGCGTCACCCTCGACAACTTCGACGCGGTCCTGAAGCCGGACATCACGTTCACGCCCCTCCTCAACAGCCTGATTCTGTGCGGCGGGGCGACGCTGCTGACGGTGGTGTGCGCGGCCCTGGCCGCCTACCCGCTGTCCCGGTTCCGCTCCCGCCTCAACCGCCCCTTCCTCCTGACGATCCTCTTCGCGACGAGCCTGCCGATCACGGCGATCATGGTTCCCGTGTACGCGCTGTTCGTTCAGGTGGACCTGATCGACACGATGCAGGGCACGATCTTCTTCTTCGCCGCGTCCCAACTGCCCTTTGCCATCTGGCTGATGAAGAACTTCATGGACGGCGTACCGAAGGAACTGGAGGAGGCGGCCTGGACGGACGGCGCGTCCTCGTTCCAGTCCCTCCTGCGGATCGTGCTGCCACTGATGGGCCCCGGCGTGGCCGTGGTCACCGTCTTCTCGTTCGTGATGATGTGGGGCAACTTCTTCGTCCCCTTCATGCTCCTGCTGACCCCGGACCAGATGCCGGCATCGGTGAGCATCAACGACTTCTTCGGAAACCGCGGAACGGTGGTGTACGGGCAACTGGCCGCGTTCTCGATCATCTACTCGACGCCGGTGGTCCTGCTGTACGTGCTGGTGGCGAGGCGGCTGGGCGGAGGGTTCGCGCTGGGTGGGGCGGTCAAGGGGTGAGGGGGCATGAAGGGGACAGGGTTACCCCGCCCCTTGAGGCCGTCAACCCACGGGCGAAGTGGCGAAGTCGTGCCAGGTCGCGGCTGTGCGGCTGGTCTGCTTGAGCAGCCGGGCCGGTCCGGGCGAGGCGGGCCAGAACTGGAGGAGGTAGCGGTCGTCCGTCTGGGGCTCGTCGTCCTCCCGGACGTTCTTGCTCCGGCCGTCGTCCATGCCGGAGGCGCAGTACCGCACGCGGTAGTCGCGCTCCTCCAGGCCCAGCTCCCACCAGTCCTTCCCGTTCCACTGCCGCAACTTCGTCTCCTGCGACACCGGCCGGAACGGGACCTCCACGATCTCCTCCCACGTCTCGTCCAGCTCGGGCCGGCTGTCATGCAGCTCGGCGGTCAGGTCGACGCCGCCGATCCACAGACCGGTCAGCAGAAGCAGCGTCCCGTCCGTCCCGCCCCCGCAGAGCCCGACACCCTCCTGCCCGGCGAAGGCGTCATGCAGGTCGCATTCGTCCTCGCCGCTCTCCACGAAGATCTGCCCGTAGTCGACACGCACCTCGTCATCGACAAGCACCTTCATTGAACCCGCCTTCGTCTGGGCCGACTTGGCCTCAGATCCTGTCAGTCGGCACCGACAACGGGACGGGCGGGGAGCCGGGCCGGCCTCACTCGGGAAGGCGGCCCGACATCACTCGGCGGGTTCGGAAGCCTCCGGAAGCACCCCGGGACGGAACTTCTCCACGCCCACCACATGCCGCACCCGCGTCGGCTCGATCAGGATCATCACGCGCCGCTCTCCCGGCAGCAGCCACGGATACCGGTCCTCGCCGATGTACTTCAGAGTGAGCCGGTCCATGGCCCGCTCGGCCACCTCGCCCTCGACGAAGCGGACGACCTGCCCCCGGATCTCCACCCGGTCATAGGGGTTCTCGGTGTCGTGATGGGACAGGGAAACGAACGGATTGCGCCGAAGATTCTCCTCCTTCACGCGGCCCATCGACGTGTTGACCATGACGTACTCGCCTTCGAGGTCCGCCCACATGGGCGACACCTGCGGTGATCCGTCCGCGCCCACGGTCGCCAGATGCCAGAAGTTCGGCGCCAGCAGTCGCTCGCGAATATGCCCTTCGATCCTGCTCACGGCGCTTGCCACCTTCGATCCGTCCGTCCGACTCGTCCGCACGAGCCCCTGCCCGACATCCTGATCTCCACACGGCCCGGCCACCAGCTGATCTTCGGCCACCCCGAACAGGCCTCGGACAGACATCCGAAACCGTAGGTTCACACGATCCGTATTCCTGGCCGAACAGACCGTAGTCACCGCAGCCCCGCACCCATACGTTGTGCGCGTGCACCAACCGTCGGCCCAACAGCCCACCCCGCCCTTCGACGCCCCGGCCGCCCGCAAACTGCGCCTCGCCCTGCGCATGGGGCCCGAGCATGTCGCGTACGGCATGCAGGCCTCGTTCGGACTGCCCTATGTCACCCCGGACCTGGTCGTCGCCTGGGAGCGGGGCATAGCCGCACCGAGCAATACCGAACTCACCGCGCTCGCGGGCGTGTTGTGGTGCTCGCCGGGCGATCTCATCGGCGCGCCGCGGACGTTGCGCGAGCACCGCATCGCGCGCGGTCTCGCGGCCGAGGACGTCGCGCGCGCCGTCGGGCTCGAACTCCTCGTGTACGTAGGGATGGAGGAGGCCGACGAGTGGCGCGGCAACGAGCGTCAGTCCTCGGCGCTCTCCGAGGTGCTCGACCTCTCCCTGGCGGACCTCGTCACGGTCACGGGCCACGAGACGAAGCTGGCGGAGATGCTGCGCAACGCCGTGACGACCCGCTGGCAGGCGTACGTACGCCCGGTGGGCAAGCTGCTGCCGCTGGACCGGCGCCTCGTGGGTGATGTGCTGCGGGCGCTGCACACCGAGTACCAGGGCCAGATGGTGGCCACGCTGAGCTGGAGCGGCGGGGCGGCCGCCGGTGAGGCCGACGACGCGGGCCGGGACTTCCTGGACCGGATCGTCGACCGCTTCTGGTCGGTGGTCCAGCGCAACAGCGTCTGACAGCGGTTGACAGGGGTTGCCGAGAAGCCCCGGACCGGCAGGGCAGGCCCGTAGCGACCGCTCGGGCCGGCCCGCGACGCCCCCTGAACAACCGGTCTTCTGAACAACCGGTCTTCTGGAAGCCGATCTTCTAGAAGACCGACTCCGCCTCGTCCATCCGGTCCTTCGGGACCGTCTTGAGCTCGGTGGTCGCCTCCGCCAGCGGCACCATCACGACGTCCGTGCCGCGCAGCGCGGTCATCCGGCCGAAGTCGGACCGGTGCGCGGCCTCGACCGCGTGCCATCCGAAGCGCGTCGCCAGCACCCGGTCGTACGCGGTCGGCGTGCCGCCGCGCTGGATGTGGCCGAGGATGACCGGCTTGGCCTCCTTGCCGAGGCGGCGCTCCAGTTCGTAGGCGAGCGCCGTGCCGATGCCCTGGAAGCGCTCGTGGCCGAACTGGTCGATCGCTCCGTGGCCGTAGTCCATGGTGCCCTCGGCGGGATGGGCACCCTCGGCGACGCAGACGACGGCGAACTTCTTGCCGCGCGCGAAGCGTTCCTCGACCATCTTGACCAGGTCGGCCGGGTCGAAGGCCCGCTCGGGCAGGCAGATGCCGTGGGCGCCGGCGGCCATGCCGGACTCCAGGGCGATCCAGCCGGCGTGCCGGCCCATGACCTCGACGACCATCACCCGCTGGTGGGACTCGGCGGTCGTCTTGAGGCGGTCCATCGCCTCGGTGGCGACACCGACCGCGGTGTCGAAACCGAAGGTGCGGTCCGTCGACGAGATGTCGTTGTCGATCGTCTTGGGGACGCCGACCACCGGCAGGCCCGCGTCCGACAGCATGCGCGCCGCCGTCAGGGTGCCCTCGCCGCCGATCGGGATCAGCACGTCGATGCCGAACTCGCGGGCCATGTCCTGCGCGTTCTCGCAGGCCTCGCGGAGGCGGTCGCGCTGGAGGCGGGAGGAGCCGAGGATGGTGCCGCCGCGGGCGAGGATGCCGCTGACGGCGTCGAGGTCGAGGCCCCGGTAGTGGCCTTCGAGCAGTCCGGCGTAGCCGTCCTCGAAGCCGATGACCTCGTCGCCGTAGTTCGTGACGGCTCGGTGCACGACCGACCGGATCACTGCGTTCAGCCCCGGGCAGTCGCCGCCTGCGGTGAGAACTCCGATGCGCATCGTGCTGTGTCTCCTGCTCGCTGTTGGGCTGTTTCTCCTGTGGTACCTGAGAGCCAGTCCGATTGTTTCATGGGCGACAGGGGGGCGCTGTCCGCGCCCTTCGCGCCTGCGCACGCCCCAGGCGCGCCCCTCAAGCCCCCGCTCCCCCTCGGCGGAGCCGCCGTCCGCCCCCTGCCGTGACGGGCGCCCTAACCATGCCCGGAGGTATTGTCAAGAGGGCACAGCCGATGATAACGGCTGTCTTTTTACCGCTATCGGAGGAAACGGAGAGCACGCGTGACGCGCAGCGTGTACGTGACCGGGATCGACCGAGGAGACGGCCGCCAGGTCATCGAGCTGGGAGTCATGGAGCTCCTGACCCGCCAGGTGGACCGGGTGGGGGTGTTCCGCCCCCTCGTCCACGACGGGCCCGACCGTCTCTTCGAGCTGCTGCGGGCCCGCTACCGGCTGGCCCAGGACCCGGCGACGGTCTACGGCATGGACTACCACGAGGCGTCCGCGCTCCAGGCCGAACAGGGCTCCGACGAGCTGGTCTCGCAGCTCGTCGACCGCTTCCACCGGGTGGCCCGCGACTACGACGTCGTCCTCGTGCTCGGCACGGACTACGCGGACACCCAGTTCCCCGACGAGCTCGCGCTCAACGCCCGGCTGGCGAACGAGTTCGGCGCCGCCGTGATCCCGGTCGTGGGCGGCCGCAACCAGACCTCGGAGTCTGTGCTCGCGGAGACCCGCAACGCGTTCCGCGCCTACGACGGCCTCGGCTGCGACGTACTCGCGATGGTGGTGAACCGGGTCAGCCCGGCCGACCGCGCCGAGATACACGCGCGGCTCGACAACCGCCTCCCCGTGCCGTGTTACGTGCTGCCGGACGAGCCCGCGCTCTCCGCGCCGACGGTCGCCCAGATCACCCATGCCCTCGGCGGCAAGGTGCTCCTCGGCGACGACTCGGGGCTCGCGCGCGACGCGCTGAACTTCGTCTTCGGCGGCGCCATGCTGCCGAACTTCCTGGGCGCGCTGACCCCCGGCTGCATGGTCGTCACGCCCGGCGACCGCGCCGACCTCGTGGTGGGCGCCCTCGCCGCGCACAGCGCCGGCACCCCGCCCATCGCGGGCGTCCTGCTGACCCTGAACGAGCGTCCCAGCGACCTCGTTCTCACCCTCGCCGCCCGTCTCGCCCCCGGCACGCCGGTGGTCGCGGTCGAGACCGGCTCCTTCCTCACGGCGTCCGAACTCTTCGGCATGGAGGGGAAGTTGAACGCGACGACGCCCCGCAAGGCGGAGACGGCCCTCGGTCTCTTCGAGCGGTACGTGGACACGGGCGGCCTGCTGAAGCGGGTCTCGGCGCCCAGCAGCGGCCGGGTCACGCCGATGATGTTCGAGCACAAGCTGCTGGAGCAGGCCCGCTCCGACAAGCGGCGCGTCGTGCTGCCCGAGGGCACCGAGGCCCGCGTCCTGCACGCCGCCGAGGTGCTGCTGCGCCGCGGTGTCTGCGACCTCACGCTGCTCGGCCCGGTCGACCAGATCCGCAAGAAGGCCGCCGACCTCGGCATCGACCTCGGCGGCGCCCAGCTGATCGACCCGCAGACCTCCGAGCTGCGCGACCGGTTCGCCGAGAAGTACGCCCAGCTCCGGGCCCACAAGGGCGTATCCGTCGAGCTCGCGTACGACGTCGTGTCGGACGTGAACTACTTCGGCACGCTGATGGTCGAGGAGGGCCTGGCCGACGGCATGGTGTCCGGGTCCGTGCACTCCACGGCGGCCACCATCCGCCCGGCATTCGAGATCATCAAGACGAAGCCGGAAGCCTCGATCGTCTCCTCGGTCTTCTTCATGTGTCTCGCCGACAAGGTCCTCGTGTACGGCGACTGCGCGGTCAACCCCGACCCGAACGCGGAGCAGTTGGCCGACATCGCCATCCAGTCGGCCGCCACCGCCGAGCAGTTCGGGGTCGAGGCGCGGATCGCGATGCTTTCGTACTCGACCGGCACGTCCGGCTCGGGCGCGGACGTCGACAAGGTGCGCACGGCCACCGAGCTGGTCCGCTCGCGCCGCGACGACCTGAAGATCGAGGGGCCGATCCAGTACGACGCCGCCGTCGAGCCGACCGTCGCGGCCACCAAGCTGCCGGGGTCGGAGGTCGCGGGACAGGCGTCCGTGCTGATCTTCCCGGACCTCAACACCGGCAACAACACGTACAAGGCCGTTCAGCGTTCGGCCGGCGCGATCGCCGTCGGGCCCGTTCTGCAGGGCCTGCGCAAGCCGGTCAACGACCTGTCCCGCGGCGCCCTGGTCGGGGACATCGTGAACACCGTCGCCATCACGGCGATCCAGGCCCAGGCCGCCCGGCAGGACCCCTCGGCCGCCTCCTCCCCGTCCGCGTACCCGACCCAGAAGGCCTCCGCCCAGTGACAGCCACCCGCGTCCTCGTCCTCAACTCCGGCTCCTCGTCGGTGAAGTACCAGCTGCTCGACATGAGCGACAGCAGCCGGCTGGCGGTGGGGCTCGTCGAGCGCATCGGCGAGGAGACCTCCCGGCTGAAGCACACGCCCCTCGCCACCGGCGAGTCCCGCGAGACGAACGGGCCGATCGCCGACCACGAAGCCGCCCTGAAGGCCGTCGCCGAGGAGCTGGCCAAGGACGGGCTCGGCCTCGACTCCCCCGAGCTGGCCGCGATCGGCCACCGGGTCGTGCACGGCGGCAAGACCTTCACCGAGCCGACCGTCGTCGACGACGCCGTGCTCGCCGAGATCGAGCGCCTCATCCCGGTGGCGCCCCTGCACAACCCGGCCAACCTCACCGGAATCCGTACCGCACAGGCACTGCGCCCGGACCTCCCGCAGGTCGCCGTCTTCGACACGGCCTTCCACACGACGATGCCGGAGGCCGCGGCCCGCTACGCGATCGACGTGAAGACCGCCGACGAGCACCGCATCCGCCGGTACGGCTTCCACGGCACCTCGCACGCGTACGTGTCCCGCGCGACCGCCGAGCTGCTCGGCAAGGCGCCGGAGGAGGTGAACGTCATCGTGCTGCACCTCGGCAACGGCGCCTCGGCGTCGGCGGTCGAGAGGGGCCGGTGTGTGGACACCTCCATGGGACTGACGCCCTTGGAGGGGCTCGTGATGGGTACGCGGTCCGGTGACATGGATCCCGCAGTCATCTTCCATTTGATGCGTGTTGGCGGGATGTCCACGGACGAGATCGACACTCTTCTCAACAAGAAGAGCGGTCTGATCGGCCTGTGCGGCGACAACGACATGCGGGAGATCCGCCGCCGCATCGACGAAGGTGCCGAGGACGCCGCACAGGCCCGACTCGCCTTCGACATCTACATACACAGACTCAAGAAGTACATCGGCGCGTACTACGCGGTGCTCGGCCGGGTCGACGCGGTGGCCTTCACGGCGGGCGTCGGCGAGAACGCCGCCCCTGTGCGCGAGGCCGCGATCGCGGGCCTGGAGGCGCTGGGCCTGGCGGTCGACGGCGAACTGAACGCCGTACGGTCCGGCGAGCCGCGCCTGATCTCGCCCGAGGGCGCGCGGGTCGCGGTGGCCGTCGTACCGACCGACGAGGAACTGGAGATCGCCGACCAGACCTACGCACTCGTGAGGAACGGGAACGCCTGAGGAGCAGCCGGGGAGCGGCCGACGAGCCGCTCCAGGAGAGCGCCGAGGAAGCCGGCCAGGCCCACGCCTGAGCGCGTACCCGCCCATTTGTATCTTCCACCAGACGGAATATTCCGTAGCGAAACAAACCGATAGGATCGCCCCATGCGCCGTTCCAAAATCGTCTGCACACTGGGCCCCGCCGTCGACTCCCACGAGCAGCTCGTCTCGCTGATCGAGGCCGGCATGAGCGTGGCCCGTTTCAACTTCAGCCACGGCTCCCACGCCGAGCACCAGGGCCGCTACGAGCGGGTCCGGGCCGCCGCCCAGGAGACGGGCCGCGCCATCGGCGTGCTCGCCGACCTGCAGGGCCCCAAGATCCGGCTGGAGACCTTCGCCGAGGGTCCCGTGGAGCTGGAGCGGGGTGACGAGTTCACCATCACGACCGAGGACGTCCCGGGCGACAAGTCGGTCTGCGGCACCACGTACAAGGGTCTGCCGGGCGATGTCTCCAAGGGCGACCAGGTCCTGATCAACGACGGCAACGTCGAGCTGCGGGTCGTCGAGGTCGAGGGCCCCCAGGTCAGGACGATCGTCATCGAGGGCGGTGTCATCTCGGACCACAAGGGCATCAACCTGCCCGGCACGGCCGTGAACGTGCCGGCACTGTCCGAGAAGGACGTCGAGGACCTGCGCTTCGCCCTGAGGATGGGCTGCGACCTGGTGGCGCTGTCCTTCGTGCGCGACGCCCACGATGTGAACGACGTGCACAAGATCATGGACGAGGAGGGCCGCCGGGTCCCCGTCATCGCCAAGGTGGAGAAGCCCCAGGCGGTCGAGAACATGGACGCCGTCGTCGCGGCCTTCGACGGTGTGATGGTGGCCCGTGGCGACCTCGCCGTCGAGTACCCCCTGGAAAAGGTCCCGATGGTGCAGAAGCGCCTCGTGGAGCTGTGCCGGCGCAACGCCAAGCCGGTGATCGTGGCGACCCAGATGATGGAGTCGATGATCACCAACTCCCGCCCCACGCGCGCCGAGGCGTCCGACGTCGCCAACGCGATCCTGGACGGGGCGGACGCGGTCATGCTGTCGGCCGAGTCGAGCGTGGGCGCGTATCCGATCGAGACCGTGAAGACGATGTCGAAGATCGTCGTCGCGGCCGAGCAGGAGCTGCTCTCCAAGGGCCTGCAGCCGCTCGTGCCCGGCAAGAAGCCGCGTACGCAGGGTGGTTCGGTGGCCCGTGCCGCGTGCGAGATCGCGGACTTCCTGGGCGGCAAGGGCCTGGTGGCCTTCACCAAGTCCGGTGACACGGCCCGCCGGCTGTCCCGCTACCGCGCCGAGCAGCCGATCGTGGCCTTCACCACGGAGGAGGGCACCCGCAACCAGCTCGCGCTGAGCTGGGGCGTCGAGTCCTACGTCGTGCCGTTCGTGCACAGCACCGACGAGATGGTCGACCTGGTCGACAACGAGCTGCGCAAGCTCAACCGCTTCACCGAGGGCGACATCGTCGTGATGACCGCCGGCTCTCCCCCCGGCGTCCCCGGCACCACCAACATGGTCCGCGTGCACCACCTGGGCGGCTGATCCGGCCCGTACGGCCGCCAAGAAGCGGCCGTACGGCCCCGCTTGTGGTCCGTACGGCCGCCTGTACGCCGCTGAGGGCGCCCCCTGCCGCGCAGGGGGCGCCCTCAGCGTGTTTTGCGGCTCCCGGAGGTCGGTTGGCTCCGGTGGGCGCCCGGAGGGCCGCGTACGGCCCGTCCGTCGCGTCCGGGTCAGTCCGTCGTGAACTGGTGCATGCCGGGGACGGTCAGCGTCCCGCCGAACTGGGCGGCCTGCACGACCTTCACCTTCGTGAAGTAGATCAGCGGGATGTTCAGCGGCGGCGGGTGCTCCGGGTCGAACGTGATCGGGATCAGACCGAGCAGGTTGCCGGAGATGCTCTCCGTGTACATGACCGTCTTACCGTCGCGGATGGTGGACGTGGTGCCCTTGCCCGCCTGCACGTGGTAGGTCTTGCCGGCCTGCTTGTCGGTGACCGTCTGGTGCAGGTCACCGATGTCGGTGCCGTCGGAGATCACGTACTTGAGGACCTCCTTGACCTTGCCGCTGGCCGTCTTCACCTTGACGATGCCCTGGTAGTCGGCGCCCTTGAGCAGGAGCGAACTGGCCTCCAGCTGCCAGGGGTCGTCGGCCAGGGCGGGAATGCCCTGCTCGACACCGCCCTCGTCGTCCGTGGCGGCCGGGCAGTCGTCCGGGTCGGTCGAGGAGCTCGCGGACGGGCTGGGGGTCGGGGACGCGGTGGCGTCGTCGGCCGCCTCCTCCGCCTTGTCCGCGGTGTCCTCGGCAGCATCGGTCGCCGCGTCGGTGACGTCCTTGACCGTGTCCTCGGCCTTGTCCACCGTGTCCTTGACCGGGTCCTCGGCCTTGTCCGCCGACGTCTCGGCGGGCTTCTCGGCCGCGGGGGTCGACGCGGAGGGAGTCGGGGTCGGGGTGGCCGTCTCCTCGTCGGGGGTGAAGATGTCCTTGATCGCCTCGCCGAGACCCAGGGGGTCGAGCGGGTTCTTCGACTCGGACGCCGAGGGGGTGGGCGTCGGTGTCGGCTCGGTGTTCTCGGCGGGCGCCTTGGACTCCGAGGCGGACGGCGTCGGTTCGGGCTTGTCGTCGGAACCTGAATCCGACGAAGAGCCCGAGCCCGGCGTGTCCGAACCCGACGGGTCCGAGGCGCTCGGCTCCTTCTCGTCGTCCGCGGGGGTGCTCGTCGAGGCGGACGGCGACGGCGTGGGGGACGCGTCGTCCTTGGCCTCTTCGGTCTCCTCCTCCAGCGCGTCGACGCAGTCCTTGTACTCGTCGATCGTCAGGTTCTTCGCCGACGGCTTGTCCTCGGCCCGGGCGAGCGTCGGCGTGAAGCCCATCCCCATGAGGATGGCCGTCGGCATCGACGCGATGGCTATCGCCTTGCCCGCGGGCACGTGCAACCTGGTGAACAACGGCTTCTTGGGGGCTGCGTGCCGCGGCCCGGTTCTCTCACGGGACTCCCCCGCGGGGCCCGCGTATTGGACCTCGTCAGCCGGCACTGTGCCTCCCGTTCGCCCCGTTGGTCGGGCTCGTTCCTGACAGATCGTTCGGCTCGCTCGCGCCGTTGGCCAGTGCGGCCTCCGGGGCGTCACCCTTGTCCGTACGGTCCGTCTCGGCCGGGCGCGCGGCGGGCTCCTCGCCCGGGGCCCAGGCCACGGCCATTCCGCCGCCCACGAGGGCCAGCAGGAAGCCGACGAAGAAGCCTCCGAAGTTGGACACCGGCAGCGACACCAGGCCCAGCAGGATCGCCGCGACACCGGCGAAGGTCCGGATGTGCTTCTGGTACCAGAGGCTGATTCCGAGAACACCCAGGAGCACGCCGATGATGAGAGACCCCGCACCCGCGGTCGTCGCCATGGCCAGCGTGAGATGCCCGATCTGCAGGTTCGCGTACGGAAGGTATGCGATCGGGAATCCGGCGATCAGGATGAACAGGCCAGCCCAGAACGGCCGGCCGCCCCGCCAGGCACGGAACCGCAGCCGCCAGATGTGGAATTGACCGCGCGCGGCAGGAGTCTCGGCGCTCATGGAAAACAGCTCCCTGGAACGGCGTTGCTGAGGGTTTTCACGTACTACGAAAAGGGACGGGCGGGCGAGGCAGCGCAGGCTCCCTCACCCGCCCACGGAGTGCCTAGTAGCACTCCTTGACACCCTTGGACAGCGACATCTTCAGGCCGCTGAGCTTGAAGGTGCCGGCGGTGGTCGCCCACGCCGTCTGCTTCACGTCGGTCAGCGTGGCCGAGTCGGCCTGCTGGGCGAAACCGTAGGGGTTCGCCTGCTCCTTGCCGCCCTTCATACCGGGGCCCTTGTCGGCGTTCCCGGCGGCAACACCGATGTCGATGTTGCGGAAGGTCGCGTTGGCCTGCAGATCCTCGACGTCGATGTAGAGGTTCTCGGCCTCGACCGGCGTGCTGCCGCCACCGGCCTTCAGCGTCAGGCTGACGGAACCGATCAACGGGATGTCCGGGGTGACCACGGACTGGCACATGTTGGTGATCTTGGCGCTCTTGAACGCCGACACCGCAACCGGGTGCGCCGTCTTCTCACCCTTGAGCGTGTAGCCCTGGTCGATGGCCCCGTACTGCGAGAAGCCAACACCGTCGAGCCGGTCCGCCGTCACCTTGAACGACTGACCCGACACGCTGAACGACGCGGCGAGAGCACCCTGAGCCAGGGCGACACCTATCGCGGCGGTCGCGGCCACGCTGGGCACCATGACTACCGCGAACCGCTTCCATCTGGTCCCGCCACGCACCTGGGACTCCATATTTCCTCCTTCTCGGACGTACATCTCCGGCCCTGGCTGCCCCCAGACGGCGGCTCAGCCGGGCAGGGATGGGAGAAGTGCTACGTCCTCGGGAAGGAGAGCGCCCCAACCCGGAGGCGCGGAACGCACCCGAATCACCGGCGATCACCCCCGAGCGACAACCACTGGTCGCGCCTGAACACTTCACGCACAACCTGCTGGACAGGCTCCACCGAACGGCGAAGACCCCCCTGCCCAAGGGACGGCGCCACTGCCGCCGTCCCTACTCGGTGGGGACCCAAGGAAACCCGCTGACCCGATTGGCTGTCGGGGAAGGGGAATGGACCGAGCGTCGCCGATCGTGGTGCATTCTCGCCGCCCGCACAAGGGGGTTCGTTACTGGCTAGTAACGGCCGGATAACCGAACAACGACCCGTCGGTATCGGCCGACAACTCTGGGTGGCACCAAGGGCGGTGACAAAGTGATCGAACCTTGGACGGAATCCGACAGATCACCGCCCCTGACTTACTCGCAGTAACAGCGGCCGCGTTTACCAAGTTTTGGTAAAACGCGGCCGCAGTACCGCTCTGTCGCCAAATTCTTCACTCGGGCACCACGGGTCCCGACGTTTAGCGACTGGTCAGAACAGGGCCCGGGCCAGCGCCCGGCGCGCCGCGGCGACACGCGGGTCGTCGGCGCCCACTACCTCGAAGAGCTCAAGAAGCCGTACGCGCGCCGCGTCCCGGTCGTCACCCGCCGTACGCGCCACCGCGTCGACGAGCCGCCCGAAGGCGTCCTCGACATGGCCGCCCACCAGGTCCAGGTCGGCGGCGGCGATCTGCGCCGGTACGTCACCGGGGTTGTCGGCGGCTTCCTTGCGCACCTGCTGCGGGTCGGCGCCCTGCACGCGCTGGAGCAACTCGGCCTGGGCCAGGCCCAGCTTGGCCTCCGTGTTGCCCGGGTCGTCACTCAGCACGTTCTTGTACGCCTGCACCGCGCCGCCGAAGTCGCCCGCATCCAGGGCCTGTACGGCGGCTTCGAGCAGCGCGTCGTACGGACCGGCCGGGACCTGGGCCTCCACGGGCTGCCCGCTCTGCGCACCCTGCTCGCCGTCCGGGTCGACGGTCAGACCCGTCAGGCCGAAGCGCTCCTCGGCGACCTGCACGAGCTGGTCGAGGGTGCCCCGGATCTGGGCCTCGGGGGCGGCCCCCTGGAAGAGCGGCAGGGCCTGACCGGCCACCACCGCGAACACCGCCGGGATCCCCTGGATCCCGAACTGCTGCATCAGCATCTGATTCGCGTCGACGTCGATCTTGGCGAGGACGAACCGGCCGTTGTACTCGGCGGTGAGCCGCTCCAGGAGCGGGCTGAGCTGCTTGCACGGCTCGCACCACTCGGCCCAGAAGTCGATGACGACCGGCACCTCGGTGGAGCGCTGCAGGACGTCCCGCTCAAAACCCGCCTCGTCGACGTCGATGACGAGACTCGACGGCGACACCGCGGAGACGGCTCCGCCGCCCTGCCGCGCCGCTTCCGCACGCGCCTGCTCCGCCTTCGCCTTGGCCTCTTGGGCCGCCTTCACCGCGGCGAGGTCGACGACTCCGCTCATGGACATGTTCCGTGGCTGCATGCGTCTATCCTCCCCCCTCCGCGCGCCTCTGTGAAAAGCGTTGTGAAAGCTGGTCGATTACGTGGTCCAGTACTGGTCGACGTCGGTCCTGGCGCCGGGTCCCCACCTGGCGCCGCGCGGTTGTCGCTCGCACACGAGCTTTCGCTACGGGTCGTAGCGTAACTCTCTCCGGGGAATCGCGTCAGGCGCATTCCGGTGATCTCCCTCACGGCTCCACGGAATCCCCTTACTCAGAGTCCCCGGATATGGTCACCGGCATGCAGAGCCGCACCTCCGCCCCCCGCACCGGGCGTCCCCGCAGCGCCGCCGCGGACGCCGCGATCCTGGCGGCGACGCGTGCGGCTCTGGTCGAACTGGGCTGGTCCAAGCTGACGCTGGGGGACGTGGCGACACGTGCCGGGGTGGCCAAAACGACCCTCTACCGTCGCTGGGCGGGCAAGAACGAGCTCGTGGTCGACGCGGTGGCGGCGCTCTTCGACGAGCTGGAGCTGCCCGACCGGGGGAGCCTCTCGGCGGACATCGAGGGTGTGGTGCTCCAGTTCGCGGCGATCCTCGCGCGCCCGGAGGCGAAGAGCGGGTTGATGGCGGTCCTCGCCGAGTCCACGCGGGACGACGCGCTGCGGGAGCGGATCCGGGCGTCTGTCGTCGACCGTCAGAAGCGGTTGGTGGTTGAAGGGCGGCGGCGGGCCCAGGTCCGTGGTGAACTCCCTCCGGAGTCCGACCCCTCGGCCGCGGCCCGCACGGTCGATCTCATCTTCGACATGGTCGCCGGTGCGGTGGTCCACCGCACCCTGGTCTGCGCCGAACCGGTCACCCCGACGTGGGTCCACGACTTCACCCGGGTCCTGCTACTGGGCTTGTCGGGTGCGGCAACGCCGGAGGCTTGAACCCTTTTGTCGCCCCCGCCGCCCCTACCCATTCCCGTCACTAGCTCAGGGGCTCCGCCCCCGAACCCCCGTTAGTCGGGTGCGGGTGGTGTGTGGCTGGTCGCGCAGTTCCCCGCGCCCCTGAAAGACGGGGCTGCGCCCCTGTCTTTCAGCCTGTCCGGCGTTTGAGGACGAGCGCGTTCAGCGCGATTCCGGGGGCCTGGGGGCGGAGCCCCCAGAAAGGGACGATGGGGGTCCCCCCGCTCGAGCGAAGCCGAGAGTGGGGGAGGGTAGAGGCGGCGGGGGCGAAAAAAACGGCTAGAACCCCGCCGGTTCCGTGTACTCGCCCCACTCTTCCCGGAGGGCATCGCAAATCTCGCCGAGGGTCGCCTCGGCCCGCACCGCGGCGAGCATCGGCACGATCATGTTCGACCCGTCCCGCGCGGCGGCGAGCATCGCGGCAATGGCCCCATGCACAGCCGACTCCGACCGACCCGCCCGCCGCCCCGAGAGCACCCGAACCTGCTCCCGCTCCACCTCATGCCCGACCCGCAGAATCTCCAAGTCACCAGTGACAGAGCCGTGGTGGACGTTGACACCCACAACCCGCTTCTCCCCCTTCTCCACAGCCCGCTGGTACCGGAACGCCGACTCCGCGATCTCCCCGGTGAACCACCCGTCCTCGATCCCCCGCAGAATCCCGGACGTGACGGGCCCGATCGGATGCACCCCGTCGGGATGCGCCCGCTCCCCCCGTTCCCTGATCTGCTCGAAGATCCGCTCCGCATCCGCCTCGATCCGGTCCGTCAGCTGCTCGACGTACCAGGAACCGCCCAGCGGATCCGCGACGTTGGCGACACCGGTCTCCTCCATCAGCACCTGCTGCGTACGCAGGGCGATCTCCGCGGCCTGCTCGGACGGCAGGGCGAGCGTCTCGTCGAGCGCGTTCGTGTGGAGGGAGTTCGTGCCGCCCAGCACCGCCGCGAGCGCCTCGACCGCCGTACGGACGACGTTGTTGTACGGCTGCTGGGCCGTCAGCGAGACGCCCGCCGTCTGCGTGTGGAAGCGCAGCCACTGCGCCTTCTCGGACCGCGCCCCGTACACGTCCCGCATCCACCGCGCCCAGATCCGCCGCGCGGCCCGGAACTTGGCGATCTCCTCGAAGAAGTCGACGTGCGCGTCGAAGAAGAAGGACAGCCCCGGCGCGAAGACGTCGACGTCGAGCCCGCGCGACAGCCCCAGCTCCACGTACCCGAACCCGTCCGCCAGCGTGTACGCCAGTTCCTGCGCGGCCGTGGAGCCGGCCTCGCGGATGTGGTAGCCGGAGACGGACAGCGGCTTGTACGCGGGGATCGACGAGGCGCAGTGCTCCATCAGGTCGCCGATGAGGCGCAGATGCGGCTCCGGCTGGAAGAGCCACTCCTTCTGCGCGATGTACTCCTTGAAGATGTCGGTCTGGAGCGTGCCGTTCAGCACAGGCGGGTCGACGCCCTGCCGCTCGGCGGCCACCAGGTACATGCAGAAGACCGGGACGGCCGGTCCGCTGATCGTCATCGACGTCGTCACGTCGCCCAGCGGGATGTCCTTGAACAGGACCTCCATGTCGGCCGCGGAATCGATCGCGACCCCGCAGTGGCCGACCTCGCCGAGCGAACGCGGATCGTCGGAGTCGCGCCCCATGAGCGTGGGCATGTCGAAGGCCACGGAGAGCCCGCCCCCGCCGTCGGCGAGGATCTTCTTGTACCGCTCGTTGGTCTGCTCGGCGTTCCCGAAACCCGCGAACTGCCGGATGGTCCACGTCCGCCCGCGGTAGCCGGTCGAGTAGAGCCCGCGCGTGAAGGGGTACTCCCCCGGCCAGCCGATCCGCTCGAACCCGGCGTACGCGTCCCCGGGCCGAGGCCCGTACACGGGCTCCACCGCATCACCGGAGAGCGTCGTGCGTGTCCAATCCCTTGGGGGCTTCGCCCCCAAACCCCCGGCGGCTTCCCGCTTGTGCGAGGTGTCGTACCGGGCCTGCCAGCGACGGCGGCCCTCCTCGATGGCATCAGCGTCCATACCATCAAAGTTACTAGGACGTCCTAGTAATCGTCGACGGCAAACCGCCACAGATCACACCCGTGGCGGTGGTGGCTCCCAGCCCGTCAGTCAGTCCGTCACGCCTTTGCGACCGCGCCCGCGTCCTCCGTGACCTTGGACTCCAGCTCGCGGCTGACCTTGCGCTCCACGAAGAAGGCGGCCGTGGGGACGGTGCCCGCGAGCAGCACCCACAGCAGCTTCGGGACCGGCCACTTGGCCTTGGAGCCCAGGTCGAAGGCGAAGACCAGGTAGACGACGTACAGCCAGCCGTGCGCGACGCTGACGACACGCGTGAAGTCCGCGGCGCCGTCCAGGTCGAGCACGTACTTGCCGATCATCCCGAGGACCAACAGGACCAGCAGGACACCGGTGACGTAGGCCATGACGCGGTAGCGGGTCAGCACGCTCTTTTTCATGGCTACGAGCGTAACCACCGGTTTCGCACGATCTTCGGGCACCCCCGCCCGTCGTCGGAGGCCGGCAACGGGCCCCACAAGCGGCGCGGGGCGGGACATCATGCGGCTCCGCCGCGTGGGCGCGACCAGCCCCCGCCAACCCCGCTGTCGACGAACCGCACCCGGCGGAGCTACTCGTCGAAGTCGTGCGCCGCCACCCTCAGCGGACGCAGCATCGCGAAGATCTCCCGGCACTCCTCGGCGTCGTACACGCCGAGACCGAACTCCATCGACATCAGGTCGCGGGTGGCGGCGTCGCAGACCTCGCGGCCCTTGTCGGTGATGGAGGCGAGGGTGCCGCGGCCGTCGTTGGGGTTGGGGCGCTTGTCGACCAGTCCTGACCGGGCGAGCCGGTCCACGGTGTTGGTCACCGACGTCGGGTGCACCATCAGCCGTTCGCCGATCTTGGACATCGGCAGCTCGCCGGCCTTGGAGAAGGTGAGCAGCACCAGGGCCTCGTAGCGCGCGAACGTCAGCTCGTACGGCTTGACGACCGCGTCGACCTCGGCGAGGAGGATCTGGTGCGCGCGCATGATGGAGGTGATCGCGCCCATGGACGGCACGGATCCCCAGCGTTGCTTCCAGTGCTCGTCGGCACGGGCGATGGGATCGAAGGCAAGACTGAGCGGCTTCGGCACGGCAAAGACCCTACCGGCCGGTCATATCGTGGTCAGCCCCGTCTCGCGTATCGATATTCGCCCCCTTTGCCGCCCTCACTCCCCGCCCCTTCGCCGGCGCCTTCCCCTCGCCTTCCCGGGCCCCTCCCGTACGCCGTACCTCCACCGCCAGGAGCACGCAGCACACGGTCCCCACCACGCCGACGCCGCCCACGACCGTGCTGACCGCCCAGAACTCGGCGGCCGCACCGGCGAGCGCCATGCCCACGCCCTGGATCGTCATCAGCCCGGCGGTGTGCACGGTCATGGCCCGCCCGCGCAGTTCCTCGGGAACGGCGTCCACGAACCAGCGGTCGAGCCCGAGGGTGTACGCGCCCGCCGACCCGGCGAACACCAGCACGAGCAGGATCCAGCCGAGGCCCGGGTGGAAGGGGTAGAGGAGGAGCGGCAGCAGTCCGCCGCCCGCCAGGGGCAGCACGATCCGGGAGCGGGCCGCGGGCGACAGGGCGGCGCCGGCGTACAGCTCCCCCGCGATCGTCCCGACCGGCATCGCGCACATCAGCAGTCCGATCCAGGCCGTGCCGACCCCGATCTCGTCCGCGTACGCGGCGGCCAGCGCCTCGGGTGCCACGACGAACATGGGCGGCACCCACAGGAGAAGCAGCAGCGCCCGGATCCGGCGGTCGGCGAGAACCTGCCGTGCGCCGGAGAGCGAGTACCGCACGAGCGCCCCGCCCCCGGCACGGGCCGGTCGGCGGCGCGTGCCCAACCGCAAAAGCAGCGCCGAGGCGAGGAAGGTGCCCAGCGTGACGGCCAGTGCCCCGCGCGGCGGGACCACGGTGAGCAGGACACCGCCGAGGCCGAAGCCCACGAGCACGGCGCTCTGCGACACGATCCGCAGCAGGGACCGGCCGAGCACGAACAGGTCGCCGTCGCCGAGGATGTCGGTCAGCGTGGCCATCCGTGTCCCGCTGAACACCGGTGACACGGCCGCGATGACGCACCGCAGCACGAGCAGTGCGGCGACGGGTGTGGCCGGCAGGGCCATCAGCGCCGCGCACCCGGCGCACACCAGGTCGCAGACGACGAGCACCCGCCGCGGCGGGAACCGGTCGGCCACCCCGGACAGCAGCGTGCCGCCGACGAGGTAGGGGAGGAAGCCCAGCGCGAACACCAGGGCGCTGAGCAGCGGCGACCCCGTGAGCCCGTACACGAGCACGGTCAGCGCGATCTCGCTGACGACGACGCCGAGCAGCGACAGGGCGTGTGCGAGGAACACGGCACGGAACTCGCGTACGGCGAAGACGGGACCGTAACCGGTCTTCTCGGGGGTGGGCAGCGTCGACGTGCCCCTGTTCTCTTCCGGCATGTCCCGCAGCGTGCCTGTGCACGGGCCGCCCGCCGTAGAGTTTCGGTGTCAGCCGAATCTTCGTGATCGACCCCGGCGGGAGGGTCCATGCCGTTCCATCTGCACTTCGGCGAGGACGACCTCCTCAGGTGCCGCTTCGCGGTGTCCCCGCTGTGGGAGACCCAGGAGGCGGTCCGTACCCTCAACCGCCCCGAGCGGCACGGGTATCACGCGCACTGGCTCCGTCGTACGCGTTCGGCGGCCGCGGAGCTCGATCTGACGTCTCTGTGGCTGTTGATGCCCCAGCGCGGGCACACCCCGGACTGGCTGGGGCCTCCGCCGCTCGGCCCCTCGGCCACGTTCGACGAGGAGATCGCGGCGGTTCGCGGTGCCGATCCCGAGGCGGCCCGCGAGGACACCGCACTGGCGCTCGCGGACACCCCGGGCGCCCTCGAATCCCCGCGCGGGCGCGCCCTGCTGGCCGACCCGGTCCGCATGATCCAGGAGCTGACCGACCTGCTGGCGGCGGCCTGGCGCGCCCTCGTCGAGCCCGACTGGCCGAGGCTGCGCGCCCTCCTGGAGGCCGATGTGGTCTTCCACTCGCGGCGCCTGGCCGAGGTGGGCCTGGGCGGGCTGCTGTCCGAGCTGGACCGGCGGCTCGCCTGGGACGCCGGCACGCTCACGATCGACGTCAAGGGCGACCACGTCCGCGAACTCGGCGGCCAGGGCCTGGTGTTGATGCCCAGCGTCTTCTCCTGGCCGAATGTGGTGAGCGGCTTCGATCCGCCCTGGCAGCCGACGCTGGTCTACCCGGCGCGCGGCATCGCGGGCCTGTGGGCCGAGCCGTCCGACCGCACGCCCGAGGCGCTGGAACGGATCCTCGGCCGCGGCCGCGCCGCCGTCCTGACCGCGCTCGACGACCCCGCCACCACGACGGGCCTCGCGCACCGCCTCGGCCTCGCGCCCTCGTCGGTGTCGGCGCATCTGTCGGCGCTACGCGACGCGGGTCTGCTCGTCTCGCGCCGGTACGGACACCAGGTGCTGTACGAGAGGACGCCGCTGGGCATCGCACTGGCGTCGGGCGGCGCCTGACGCCCCGACAGCAGCCCTACCGGAGGCGGCCGCCCACGGTGTCGCACCCCTGCCGGTCAAGTCCGTTATGCCACGATAGTCGGACATCGTCACTGACCGTCACCTTCGCCCAAGGGGGCAGGATGTTCCGGCAGACCCGTACCCGTACCCTCGCGGCGCTCGCCGTGCTCGGACTCGTGGCGGGCTGCTCGTCCGCGCCCGAGGCCGACACGGACACCGCCGCCCGTGAGACGTCCCCGCTGGCGAGCCCCGCCGCCGGTTCCCCGTTCTGGGTCGACCCGGCGAGCCCCGCGGCCCAGCAGGTGCAGCGGTGGGAGCAGCAGGGGCGCGAGCGCGACGCCCGGCTCCTGAAGCTCATCGCGGACCGGCCCGCCGCGATCTGGCCCTCCGCCGAGCGCCCCGAGCCGAAGATCAAGGAGGCGACCGCGGCGGCGGCCCGGGAGGGGCGTACCGCGGTCTTCGTCGCGTACGACATCCCGCACCGCGACTGCGGACAGCACTCGGCGGGCGGGGCGTACGGCGCGGACGCCTACCGGGACTGGATCGACCGGTTCGCGCGGGCCATCGGCGACAGCGAGGCCCTGGTCGTGCTGGAGCCGGACGCGGTCGCGCACATCGTGGACGGCTGCACCCCGGGCGAGTACCACGCCGAGCGCGAGCAGATGCTCACCGAGGCGATCGTGCGGCTGAAGCGGCAGCCGCGGACGAAGGTGTACCTCGACGCGGGCAATCCGGCCTGGATCCGGGAGTCGTGGAAGCTGGTCGAGCCTCTCAGGCGCGCGGGCGTCGCGAACGCCGACGGCTTCGCCCTGAACGTCTCCAACTTCCAGACGGACGAGACGACGAAGGAGTACGGCCGCCGCCTCTCGGAGGACCTCGGCGGCAAGCACTTCGTCGTGGACACCAGCCGCAACGGCAACGGCCCGCTGGACGGCGACCCCTCCCAGGCCTGGTGCAACCCGCCGGGCCGCGCGCTGGGCACCCCGCCCACCAAGGAAACCGGCGACCCCCTCGTGGACGCCTACCTGTGGATCAAGCGCCCCGGGGAGTCGGACGGACAGTGCCGCGGCGGACCGTCGGCGGGTCAATGGTGGGCGGACTACGCCCTGGCTCTGGCCCGCAACTCCAGCGCCCCATAAGGGGCGCGGGGAACTGCGCGACCAGCCACGAACAACCCGCAGACACAAACGGGCAACCAAGCGGAGCGTCACCGCACCTGGACCCACTTCGCCTCCGACGGCGTCCCGTCCGCGTCCGTCACGAACAGCATGTACCAGCCGGGCGGCACCAGCGTCCGGTCCTTCGGTACGTCCACGGTGACCGAGTCCTCCGTCTTCGTGACCCCGAGCGCGATGGACCGCTGCTCGACGTCGGTGGTGTGGGTGACCGCGCTCGGCCGCATCAGACGGGCGTTCACGATCCGGTCCGGATGCCGGGTCGCGAAGGTCGCGCGGCCCTCGCCGTCGACCTCCTGCGGACCGTCGCCGAGTACGGGACGGGTCTTGGCGTTCTTGTGCAGGGTGGGCGGGGTGTAGATCTCCATGCGCTGCTCGAAGTGGCCGAGCTTGGTGTTCTGCTGGTCGTCGAAGAGCGGGTCGGAGCCGAACGTGGCGACCCGGCCGTCGGGCAGCAGCAGCGCCTCCGAGTGGTAGTTGCGGCCGACCCTGGGCGAGGCCGCCGAACGGAAGGAGTTGGACCTGGGGTCGTAGAACTGCGCCTTGAGGATGTTGCTGGCGCTGCGCCCGCGGTAGTCCGAGGAGCCGTTGGATGTGAACACCGAGTCGTCCGGCATGATCACGCTGTTCAGGTAGCGGGTGCCCTGCGGCAGGTCGGGGCCGTCCTCGAAGACGGGGTTGTCCTTCTTGAGGTCGATGACCGCGGTGCGCGAGGTCGCCTTCTTGGACTCGCCGACGCCTCCGCCGCCGAGGATCATCACCTTCTGGTCCTGGGCCGGGGGCAGCAGCAGGGACGCCGACGTCTCCGTCTGGTCGGTGTCGCTCAGCCCCGGCACCTTCTCGAACTTGTTGGTCTTCAGATCCCACAGGCCGGGTTCGCGCCCCATGGTGGCGGGCCCGTAACCGGCGTTCGAGGCCGGGTAGAAGAGCTTGCCGCCCTTGGTGAGGAAGAGGGCGGGATAGGTCGGGAAGTAGTGCTTGGGGCCCGGGGTCCACTTCTTGGTCTTCGGGTCGTAGATCTCGTTGTCGCCCGGGTCGATCACCCCGACGTCGTCGAGCCCGGAGACCGCTAGCACCCGCCCGTCCTCCAGACCGACCAGCGTCGGATACCAGCGGGCCTTGCCCATCGGCGCGACGGGCACGTACTTCTCCGCCGTCGGGTCGAACTCGTACGCGGCCTTGATCCCCTGGAAGTCCTGCTTGTCCATGGTGATCTTCTCGGAGAGGCCATATGTATTGGCCGCCTCCTTCCCCTTCAGGCCGAGAATCTCGTACTGGGCCTGCTTGCCCGCGACCGACCGCTGCCCCAACTCGGCGGCCTCGACGAAGACCCGGGCCTCGCTCGCGGTGACCTTCGTCTTCCAGGGCTGCATCACACCGGCCCTGTTGTACGTGATCTCCTGCGTGCGCTTGGCCTTGGGGACGGTGACGTCGAACCTGCTGACGTACTCCACCCCGGTCGGCGAACGGAACCGGGTGCCCTTCTTGAGGACGACCGGCCTGTCGGGGTTCTCGTTCTTCACGCGCATGCCGCCGCCGGCCCGGTCGACCTCGCCGTCGAGCAGCTCGTAACGCGCCGTGCCGCCGGCCACCAGCATCCTGCCGCTGGGGAGTTGGGCGTGTCCGGCGCAGAAGAAGTCGTCCGGGGTGGGGATCTTCTTGAAGGTGTCGTTCCTCGGGTCCCACAGGACGGTGTCGAAGGAGCCCTTGTCGAACTTCTTCTGCTCGTTGCCGGAGCCCGCGACGATCAGCACCTTGCCGGTGTGCAGGAGCGCCGCGTGGATGGCGTTGGTGCGGAACTCCTTCGGAATGTCCAGATGCTTCCAGGAGCCGTACTTCGCCTTGTAGCCCGGCTGGGCGATCTTGTACTCGTAGTACTGCTCCGAGGCGAAGCCGATCGCGGCCGGGGCGTTGAGTCCGGCGAGCAGCGCGACGCCGCCTATGCCGAGCAGCCTCTTCTGGGTCTTCTTCGAAGGGCGGTAGGCCATGGCCTAGTTACCTCCTGTCGTACCGCTGGAGACCGTCCCGCTGGAGACCGTCCCGCTGGGGAGCGAGCCGCTGGGGAGCGAGCCGCTGGGAAGCGTGCCGCCGGCGCTGAAGGCCGGCGCGGGTGCGGGCTCGCCGTCCGGGATCCGGGCGACGGCCGGGGTGGCGACGCGCTGCCGGGCCCGGCGTTCCTGGAACCGGGTGCCCAGCCACACGCCGACCGGAGCGAGGGAGATCGCCAGGGCGAGGACGGCCCAGGTGCGCATGGCCGCGTGCGTGTGCCCTAGGACGAACGACGCCACCAGCGAGGCCGTCAGGACTGCCGCCCAGAACAGGTGGATCCGGAAGGTCAGCACCCGATCGGGGCTGGCGCCGCCGCCCTTCGGGGTGACCACGAAACGGCTGGGGCGGCGGACCACGGCCGCGCCGAGCGACTTGAGGTAGATCGGCGCGGACAGGGCCGACATCGCCATGCCGGCGAGGCCGCCCGAGCCTTCCGGTTCGTGCGGGGAGACGTTGTGCCGCCGGTTCCAGAGATAGAGGCCGATCTGGAGGGCGGCGGCGTCGCTGTAGAGCATCAGCCACATGGAGGCGGCGACCTGGGTGCCGGACGCGCCGAACCACAGGAACAGGACGCAACTGAGGATGCCCAGCAGCCAGTTGACGGCCGTCATCGGGTAGTAGACGAGCATCATCGTGTACGAGAACAGCCGGCCGGGCGGCATCGTGAAGGGTGCCTTCCAGTACTGCTTGAACAGCGTCTCGTACGTACCGCGCGACCAGCGCATCTGCTGGGTGAAGAAGTCGGTCCAGGACTCGGGGCCCTCGCCCACGGCCAGCACGTCGGGTGTGTAGACCGACTGCCAGTGGTGGCCGGTCCTCGGGTTCTTGTGCCGGTGCAGCTCGAACCCGGTGGCCATGTCCTCGGTGATGGAGTCGTACAGCCCGCCGACCTGCCGGACGGCCGCGATCCGTACGACGTTGTTGGTGCCGACGAACATGGGGGCGCGGTAGCGGTTGCCGGCCCGCTGGATCAGCGCGTGGAACAGGAACTGCTGGGACTCGGCCGCCTTGGTGACCGGAGTGGTGTAGTTGCCGTACACCTGCGGGCCGACGACGAACGCGACGTCCGGGTCGCGGAAGTAGCCCATCATCCGCTCCAGGAACTCGGGGAGCGGGACGTGGTCGGTGTCGACGGAGGCGAAGAAGTCGTACTCGCCGCCGTGCATCGCGATCCACGCGTTGTAGTTGCCGTGCTTCGTACGGGCCTTGTGGACGCCCTTGACCCTGTTCCACTCGGGGACGCCGTGGCGGGTGAAGTGCCGTACGCCCAGTTCGACACAGAGGGCCTTGGCCTGTTCGTCGTCGCCCTCGTCCAGGAGCCATACGTCGACGCCGTGGGGGCCGGGGTGGGTGACGCGGACGGCGCCTTCCAGAGTGGCGCGGACCATCGAGAGCGGTTCCTTGCCCGGGACGTACGTGGTGAGGAAGGCGACCCTGGTGCCGGGCTCCGGGAAGACGGGTATCGGGTCCCTCGCCACCATGGTCGCGTGGGCGATGGAGACCACGTTGACGACCATGAACAGCTCGATCAGGCCGATGGATATGAGCATCGCGATGTCGAGGCCGACCAGCCAGCGGGTGCCGCCCTCTCTGACGACCCAGTGGGTCGGCCAGACCAGGTAGACGAGGAGCAGCCCCGTGAGCAGCGGGGCGAGCGTCATGAGCAGGACGGCTCGTATTCGGTGTGGCTCGCGCGACAGGAGCTTTGTGTACTGCACCCGGTACGCGGTGCCGGACGGCTCCGCGAGCGGTCCGGCCAGTTGGCTGTGGGTGTCGTAGTCGTAGCCCTCCGGCCGCACAGCGCCCTCCAGTGATCGAACGAGCCGATACCCACACAAAAGTGGCTTTTGGTCGGCGTGTCGAACGGAGGGGGTCCAGTTGGGGGGTAGGGGGGCGAGGCGTTGTCGATCCACCTGCGGGCGGGTGGGGGTTGCTCGCGCAGTTCCTCGCGCCCCTAAAAGACTGCGCAGTTCCCCGCGCCCCTTAGGGGGTTGGGGGCGCGGGGAACTGCGCGAGCAACCCAAGACGGCGGTCACGCGACAACCAGGCCCGAGCACCGGTTCTTTCAGGGGTGCGGGGAACTGCGCGACCAGCCCACGACGACCGGCACGCGACGAAGCAACCTCGGCCACCGTTCTCAGGGGCGCGGGGAACTGCGCGACAAGCCCCCACCGGCCCGCACCCACCACACAGCCCCGCGGAAGCGACAGGGCAAGGCAGAGCGGCTACACCGACAGGTGTCGCTCCACCGTGTCGACCTTGGACGTCAGTCCGTCGGTGACACCGGGCCTGATGTCCGCCTTGAGGACGACGGACACACGTGGCGCCCGCTCCTCCACCACAGCGACGGCACGCTTCACGACGGCCATCACTTCGTCCCACTCCCCCTCGATCGAGGTAAACATCGCGTCGGTGCGATTGGGCAGCCCCGACTCCCGCACGACCCGCACGGCGTCGGCGACGTACTCGCCCACGTCCTCACCGACACCCAGCGGCGTCACGGAGAAAGCGACGATCATGCGCTGACGATCCCCTCGTTGCGGGCGCGGGACGCGATGAGCGCGTTCTCCGCCTCGCGCTTGAGCTTGCGCTCGGCGAAGAAGCCGCCGGCCGGCAGCACGGAGAGGACGAAGTAGAGGGCCGCGGTCTTCAGGTCCCACTTGGCGCGGTTCCAGGCGTCGGCCCAGAAGATCAGGTACAGGATGAAGAGGACGCCGTGGACCATGCCCATCACGGGTACCGCGTTGAAGTCCGTCGTCCGCTTCAGCACCGAGCAGACCAGCAGGAGGAGGAAGGAAACGGCCTCGGGAGCCGAGACCAGACGGAGACGACGGAGGGCGGAGGCGGTCTTGATGTCCACGAGTCACCTTCGGTGGGAGGAGTCTGGGGTGGATTCGGAAGGGGTGCCGGTGCCGCGCCGATGCTTTGTGAACGCACGCACAAGCTTTCCCATTGAAGCATCCGGGCCCCGGCCGCCCGGCCGCGGGGTCCGGGCAGGCGGCACCTGACAGACCGGACCCCGAGGTGTCTTCAGGGACGGATCATCCCGAAGGATCTGTTCGGCGACCAGGCCCGACGGCTACCGTCATCACCGTGGCGATGTTCCGACTCCAAGGCAGCAAGGTGCTGGCCGTCGACATGACCGGCGACGCCGTGAAGGCGAAGAACGGGTCGATGGTGGCGTACGACGGTCAGATGGCCTTCAAGAAGCTCAGCGGCGGTGGCGAGGGTATCCGCGGCATGGTGACGCGCCGGATCACCGGTGAGCAGATGACCCTCATGGAGGTGAAGGGACAGGGGACCTGCTGGTTCGCCGACCGGGCAAGCGAGATCAACCTCGTGAACCTCCAGGGCGACAAACTCTTCGTCGAGTCGAGCAATCTGCTCGCGACCGACTCCGGCCTGCGCACGGGCACGTCCTTCACGGGACTCAGGGGCGCCTCGCAGGGCAACGGGCTCTTCACGACGACCATCGAGGGGCACGGCCAGGCGGCGATCATGTCGGACGGGCCGGCCGTGGTGCTGCGGGTCAGCTCGCAGTACCCGCTGACCGTGGACCCGGGGGCGTACATCGCCCATCAGGGCAATCTGCGGCAGTCCTTCCAGTCCGGTGTGACGTTCCGCACGTTCATGGGCGAGGGCGGCGGCGAGGCCTTCCAGATCCGCTTCGAGGGCGACGGCGTCGTGTACGTGCAGCCCAGTGAGCGCAACTCGATCGCGGGAGATGTGTGACATGCCCTTCCGTGAGATCAACTCGAAGATGATCGAGGCCACGGTCATGCCGGGGCAGCGGCTGTTCAGCCAGCGCGGCGCGATGCTCGCCTACAAGGGCGAGGTGTCCTTCACCCCCAACATGCAGGGCGGCCAGGGCGGCCTCATGTCGATGATCGGACGGCGGGTGGCCGACGAGGCGACTCCGCTGATGACCGTCGAGGGCTCCGGCACCGTCCTGTTCGGGCACGGCGGCCACCACATCCAGGTGATCAGCCTCACGGGCGAGACCCTGTACGTGGAGGCGGACCGGCTGCTGGCCTTCGACGGCACCCTGGAGCAGGGCACGATGTTCATGGGCTCGCAGGGCGGGGTCATGGGCATGGTGCGCGGCCAGATGACGGGTCAGGGGCTGTTCACCACGACCCTCAAGGGGCACGGCAGCGTCGCCGTCATGGCGCACGGCGGGGTCATCGAGGTGCCGATCAGCCCGCAGCGCCCGGTCCATGTCGATCCGCAGGCGTACGTCGCCCACCACGGGGACGTACGCAACAAGCTCTCCAGCGCGCTCGGTCTGCGCGATCTGGTGGGCCGCGGCTCGGGCGAGGCGTTCCAGCTGGAGCTCAGCGGGAGTGGTGCGGTGTACGTGCAGGCGTCGGAGGAGAAGCTGTGACCACCTACCCGGGCACGGGCCCCGTGATCCACGACCCGTCGACACTGCCGGTCGACGACAACGTGAACGCGTACACCTTCTGCGTGGAGCTCAAGGGGAGCGAGTGGTTCCTGCAGAAGGGCAAGATGATCGCCTACTACGGCTCGATGGAGTTCAACGGCATCGGGCACGGTCGTCTCGACCGGCTGGTGCGGACGAGTTTTCATTCGCCGTTGCACGCGAGCGACTGGGTCGTGGCCTCCGGCTCGGGCAAGATGCTCCTCGCCGACCGGGCCTTCGACGTGAACTCCTTCGACCTGGAGGAGGGCAATCTGACCATTCGCTCGGGCAACCTCCTCGCTTTTCAGCCAAGTCTCGCGCTCAAGCAGTCGATCGTGCCGGGCTTCCTCACGCTGATCGGGACGGGCAAGTTCGTGGCCGCGTCGAACGGTCCCGTGGTGTTCATGGAACCCCCGATCCGGGTCGACCCGCAGGCCCTGGTCGGCTGGGCCGACTGCCCCTCGCCGTGCCACCATTACGACCACGGGTACATGACAGGCCTGATGGGCGGTCTACGTGCACTGACGGGCATGGGAGGGGCCTCCGGGGAGGAGCACCAGTTCGAGTTCGTGGGAGCCGGCACGGTGCTGCTCCAGTCCAGCGAGGCCCTGATGGCGGAGCAGGCCGCGGGCGCGGTCCCGAACCAGGCTGGAGTGCCGGGTGGTGGCGGGGCACCCGGCCACCAGGGACAGCAAGCCGGCGCACCGCGCCTTCCCGGACAGCTGGGAGACCTCCAGCGTCGCTTCGGGCTGTGAGCGGTAGTCTGCGGAGTGTGACGTCGAACATGTGCGCGCCGTCACGCAACCCTCACTAGTTCCCTTTTCAACATCTTAGGTAGAATTCATACATGGAGACCGAGACGGCCACTCGCTGGCTGACCGATGCGGAGCAGTGCGCCTGGCGCACCCACCTGGAGGTCAACAGGCTGTTGACGTATCAGCTCGAAAAGGACCTCCAACCGTTCGGCCTGACGATGAACGACTACGAGATCCTGGTGAACCTCTCCGAGTCGGAGGGCGTACGGATGCGGATGAGCGACCTCGCGTCCGCCACCCTCCAGTCCAAGAGCCGCCTCTCCCACCAGATCACCCGCATGGAGAACGCGGACCTGGTCAGGCGCGAGAACTGCGAGTCCGACCGCCGTGGGCTGTACGCCGTGCTCACGGACCACGGCATGGAGACGATGAAGAAGGTCGCGCCTCATCATGTGGCGTCCGTGCGGCGGCACTTCATCGACCTCCTCTCGCCGGAGGCCCTGGAAGAGCTCCACAAGTCCCTGACCCCCATCGCGGAGCACCTGCGGGGGCAGCGGGGACGTTCGTGACGTACGACCTGATCGACCGGACCGACCTGGCGGCCGAGTAGACCGGCCGAGCAGACCGGCTGACTCGGCCGGCTAGACCGGCTGAGTGGGTCGGGCCGACCGGTCCAAGGGCAGGCGGAGTTCGAACAGGGCTCCGCCTGTCGGCGCGTCCCGGACGGTGAGTGATCCACCGTGCCGGACGGCGACGTCGCGGGCGATGGCGAGGCCGAGACCGGCTCCGCCGTCGTCGCGGGTACGGGCCTCGTCGAGCCGTACGAACCGCTCGAAGACCCGCTCGCGCTCGTCTGCGGGCACGCCCTCGCCGTCGTCCGCGACCCCGAGGACCGCCCACTCCCCCGAGCGCCGCACGGTCACGGCGACCGAGGTCCGCGTGTGCCGCTGCGCGTTGTCCAGCAGATTGCCCAGCACGCGCGCCAGCTGCCCGCGCGACCCTGCCACCTCGACGGACTCGGCGTCCACGGACACCTCGACCCGGTCCCCGACCCGCTGGCCCGCCTCCTCGCGGACGAACGCCGCCAGGTCCAGGGGCGCGTCCGCCGACCGCTCCCCCGCGTCCAGCCGGGCGAGCAGCAGCAGGTCGGCCGCCAGCCGCTGCAGCCGTACGGTGTCCTCGACGGCCCCGTCCACGTCCAGCAACTCCGGGTGCGCGGCGCCCACTTCGAGCTGGGTGCGCAGTGAGGCGATGGGGCTGCGCAGTTCGTGCGAGGCGTCGGCGACGAACGCGCGCTGGCGCTCCACCGAGGCCTCCAGAGCGGCGAGCGTCTCGTTCGTCGTACGGGCCAGGCGTGCGACCTCGTCGTGGGTGGCGGGCTCGGGGACGCGCCGCGAGAGATCCTCGGAGGCCGTGATGGCGGCCATCTCGGCACGGATCCCCTCAACGGGGCGCAGGGCCCGCCTGGTGACGACGTACGTCACCCCGCTGACCGTGACCAGCAGCAGGGGCAGGCCGATCAGCATGGCCGTCAACGCCGTGCCGACGGCGCCCTGTTCGGCGGAGAGCGGAGCGCCCGCGTAGACGGTGAGCGGGACACCTCCCTTCGTGACCACGTCGACCCCGGCGAACCGGTAGTCGGCCGTCTCCCCCTCGACGGTCGCGGTGCCCTGGCCGTACCAGGTCTCGTCGGCGATGTCGCCGGCTTCGAGAGCGTCCTCCTCGTCGGCCAGCCCCTCGTCCGTGTCACCGGCGTCGTCATTGGCGACGGAGTTCAGTCGATCCGAGGCCCTGGCGGCCACGCTCATGCCCTCGACGTCCTCGCCGAAGGCGACGGCCTTCCCCTTCCGGTCCAGGACCTCGACAGGGTTCTCGTCGCCGTCCGGCAGGTCGAGATCGTTGTACGCGAGCCCGTTCGACAGTGCCGAGGCGGCGTTGCGGGCCACCGAGTCGGCCTCGGTGTCCGCCTGGCCGATGAGGCTGGCCCGCAGCGCGAGCAGCACGGCGGCTCCCGCGGCGACCAGGGCTATGGCGACGACGAGGGTCGCGGCGAGCGTGGCGCGGGCCCGTACCGATCGCATTCGCCGCCTCACGCCCGTGCCTCCAGTCTGTATCCGGCCCCGCGTACGGTCCTGATCAGCTCCGGGCCGAGCTTGCGGCGCAGGGTGCTGATGTAGACCTCGACGATGTTCGGGTCGCCCTCGTATGCGAAGTCCCAGACGTGCTCCAGGATGTCGGCCTTCGACACGACCTCCCCGGCCCGCACGACGAGCTGCTCGAGGACGGAGAACTCCTTGGTGGTCAGGGTGATCTCGTCGTCCGCGAGGTACACGCGCCGGGCGGCGGTGTCGACCTTCAGGTGCCCGAACTCGTACACGGGCGAGGCCCCGCCCGACGGGCCGCGCCGCCGCAGGAGCGCCTTCACCCGGGCGACGAGGACGACGTAGGAGAACGGCTTGGTCAGATAGTCGTCGGCGCCCGTGTCGAGGCCCTCGGCCTCGTCGTACTCGCCGTCCTTGGCGGTGAGCATCAGGATCGGCACGTCGTGTCCCGCGGCGCGCAGGGCGCCGCACACGCGGTAGCCGTTCATCCCGGGCAGCATGATGTCGAGGACGACGAGGTCGTACGAGCCCTCGCCGGCCAGGTGCAGCCCCTCCAGGCCGTCGTGGACCACGTCCACGGCGTAGCCCTCGGCCGTCAGGCCCTTGGCGAGCGACAGGGCGAGCCGCTTTTCGTCCTCCACGATCAACAGGCGCATGGGCCAAGAATCGCAAACCGAACCTGAAGAAGCCTTCAGGAGGCTTCAGGTCCGCTTCAGCGTCGGTCGGCCAGATTGGTTCCCGTCGACAGCAGACGAGGCGGACAAGCCACTGCAACCGGCGACAACATCCGTTACTGGTTGCAACCAGTCGAAATTCGGAGGATCCCATGAAGCGCAACATCGTCATCGCCACCATCGCGGCCGCGGCCCTGATCGGCGGCGGCACCGCGACCGCCCTAGCGGTCTCGGGTGACGAAGAGGCGCCGGCGAAGAAGTCCAACGTGCAGGTGTCGAACGACGACACCGGCCGCGACGACGACGCCAATGTGAACGACACCGACGACAACGACGCGGACGACAAGGCGGAGGACAAGGCCGACGCTGCCGAGGACCAGGCCGCGAAGGACACCGGCGAGGACGCCGAGGACAAGGCCGAGAACGCCACCGACGCCAAGGTCGCGAAGGTCGACGCCGCCGACGCGATCAAGGCGGCTCTGAAGAACACGGCCGGTACGGCGGTCTCGGCCGACCTGGACGACGAGGGCACGAAGCACGTGTGGGACGTGGACGTCCTCACCGACGGCGGCACCTGGCACAGCGTCCAGGTCGACCCCGCCAACGGCAAGGTCGTCGGCTCCCACGTCGACCGGGACGACGACGGTGACGACGCCGCCGAGACCGCCCAGATCCGTGCCGCTCTGAAGGGCAGCTCCGTCACCGCCGCCGAGGCCGCGGAGGCCGGCGCCGCCAAGGGCACGGTGACCTCCGTCGACCTCGACGAGGAGAGCACGGACAAGGCCTGGGAGGTCGACACCACCGCCGCGAACGGCACCGGCAGCGACTGGAGGGTCGACCCCGACTCCGGCAAGGTCACGGCTGACCGCTCGAACGACTGACGTCTCCTCCTCCCACCCCAGGGACCACAGGTAGGGGCACCCGGCACCGGGTGCCCTTACCGGCGTTCGCGGGCCTGTTCCGCCGCGCCGGCCTCCGTCTCCGCCTTCTGCTCCTCCTCGTGCTCCTGCTCCTGCTTCCGCTCCTGAGGCAGTGCGCGGGGGTACCGGGTTCCCACGCCGACGGCGACGGCCGCGAGCAGCGCCGCCCCGCCGGCCAGGGCGAATCCCGCCTCCAGGGGCAGACGGCCCACCAGTAGTCCCGCGGCCGCCGCACCCGTCGAAATGCCCGCGTTCACCGCGGTGTTGACCCAGGCACCGGCCTGGACCCGGGCGCCCGGCGCGGCGGACTCGTCGGCCACCAGATACGCGGTGGTGAGCGCCGGGGCGACGAAGAACCCGGCACACACGACGGCGGCGGTGAGCGTGGCGAGGCCCGGGGCGAACCCGGCGACGGCCAGGGCGAGGCCGAGGCCCGCCGTCAGCGCCGGCAGGCGCACCCGGGTTCCGGCGCGCCACTCGACCGCGCCGTACAGCAGCCCGCCCACCGCGCTCCCGGCCGACAGCGCGGCGAAGATCCACGCCACGGTGTCGTCCCCGTGGCCCCGCTGCCCGGCGAAGGCCAGCACGAGAAGGTCGACGCCGCCGAGCGCGAGCCCGACGCCCGCGGCCACGACGACGGGCCGGACGAGCCCGCGCTCGATCCGCGTCCGGGCCCGGACGCGGGAGGCCCGTACGGCGACGCTCTTCACCACGGGCGAGGTGACGAACGCCAGGGTGCCGATGCCCACCAGCAGGGCGCTGACGGCGACCCCCGCGGCCGGGGGCGCGAACCCCACGACCACTCCCACCAGCAGCGGCCCCGAGACGAACAGCAGCTCCTCGGCGACGCCGTCCAGGCTGTACGCGCGCTGCAACAGCCGTCGGTCGGTGACGAGTTCACCCCAGACGGCCCGCATGGTGGGGCCGAGGGGCGGGGTGCACGCGCCCGCCGCGACGGCGACCGTGCCGAGGAGCGGCGCGGGTGCACCGGGGCGCCAGGTCGCCGCGGCGAGTGTGCCGAGCAGGCCCGCGTACAGCGCGGCCATCGGCAGCAGTGCGCGGCGCGGGCCGTGCCGGTCCACCAGGGCCGCCCTCAGGGGCGACAGAAACACGCTCGCGGCGCCGAAGAGCGCCATGACGATGCCGGCCACGGCGTACGAGCCGGTGGCGCGGCTCACCGCCAGCATCACGGCCAGCGAGACCATGCCGTACGAGAGCCTGCCGACGAGGGCGGCTGTGAAGGTGCGGGTGGCGTGGGGCGTGCGTAGTACCGCGGCGTACGAGGGCCGCGTTGAAGACGCAGACATGCGAAGGGTTCCTCAGAAAGAGGGCGCCGCCTGGGTGGGCGTGCGCCCGGGCAGCGGGGACGCCTGTGCTCCGCGACGGCTGCGCCTACCGCGCTGCCGATCGCGGGCCGGGACGGGCCCTATGCCAAGAGGAGGAACACGCCCCTGAAGTTACCAGCGCCCCCGGGCGACCAACAGGCCTTTTCTCGCCCCCGCCGCCCCTACCCTCCCCCACTCTCGGCTTCGCTCGAGCGGGGGGACCCCCATCGTCCCTTACTCAGGGGCTCCGCCCCCGAACCCCCAAAAGACTGCGCAGTTCCCCGCGCCCCTAGGTTTTTAGGGGCGCGGGGAACTGCGCGATCAGCCACAGCCGGCCCGCACCCGAAATCACAACCCCACGGGGTCTGGGGCGAAGCCCCAGGGTCAGCCCTCTGTCAGGCCCTCCACCAGGGAGTCCGCCGCCCGGTACGGGTCCAGGTCGCCCGCGACGATTCGCTCGGCGAGGGCGCTGAGGCGGCGGTCGCCATGGAGGTCGGCGATCCGTTCGCGGAGGGCCGTGACGGCGATCGTCTCGACCTCACGGGAGGCCCGAGCGAGACGCCGCTCCAAGAGCACCCCCCGCTCCTCCATCCACGCCCGGTGCTTCTCGAGCGCCTCGACGACCTCGTCGATCCCTTCCTCCCGCGCAGCGACCGTCTTCACGATCGGCGGCCGCCAGTCCCCCGGCCCCCGGGACTCCCCGAGCCCCAGCATGTGGTTCAGCTCGCGGGCGGTCGCGTCCGCCCCGTCCCGGTCGGCCTTGTTGACCACGTACACGTCACCGATCTCCAGGATCCCCGCCTTGGCGGCCTGGATGCCGTCGCCCATGCCGGGAGCCAGCAGCACCACACTCGTGTCGGCCTGCGACGCGATCTCGACCTCGGACTGCCCGACGCCGACGGTCTCCACGAGGACGATGTCGCACCCGGCCGCGTCCAGCACCCGGATGGCCTGCGGGGCGGCCCAGGCGAGCCCGCCGAGATGCCCCCGTGTCGCCATGGAGCGGATGTAGACGCCGGGATCCGAGGCATGCTCCGACATCCGCACCCGGTCCCCGAGGAGCGCACCGCCCGAGAAGGGCGAGGACGGGTCGACGGCGAGGACACCGACTCGCCGGCCCTGCCGCCGGTAGGCCGTCACGAGCGCCGACGTGCACGTCGACTTACCGACACCGGGCGAGCCCGTGAGCCCCACGACGTACGCGTTGCCCGCGAGCGGCGCCAGTGCGGCCATGACCTCGCGGAGCTGCGGGGACGCCCCCTCCACCAGGGAGATCAACCGGGCCACGGCCCGCGGCCGGCCTTCCCTGGCCTGGGTCACCAGCGAGGCGACGTCCTGCATCACAGCTCCGTTCATCGGGCGGGAAACGCGCGTCAGACCTTGGGTACCCGCACGATCAGCGCGTCACCCTGCCCGCCGCCACCGCACAGCGCCGCCGCGCCCACTCCGCCGCCCCGCCGCTTCAGTTCGAGGGCGAGGTGCAGTACGAGCCGGGCGCCGGACATGCCGATCGGGTGACCGAGGGCGATGGCACCGCCGTTGACGTTCACCTTTTCCGTGGACACCCCGAGGTCCTTCATTGACTGGACCGCGACGGCGGCGAAGGCTTCGTTGATCTCGATCAGGTCAAGATCCTCGACGCCGATGCCCTCCTTCTTGAGGGCGTGCTGGATCGCGTTCGACGGCTGCGACTGCAAAGAGTTGTCCGGTCCCGCGACGTTTCCGTGGGCGCCGATCTCCGCGATCCAGTCCAGGCCGAGCTCCAGGGCCTTGGCCTTGCTCATGACGACGACGGCGGCCGCCCCGTCGGAGATCTGCGAGGCCGAGCCGGCGGTGATCGTCCCGTCCTTCGCGAACGCGGGCCGCAGCTTGCCGAGCGACTCGGTGGTCGTCTCGCCGCGGATGCCCTCGTCCTTGCTGAAGACGACGGGCTCGCCCTTGCGCTGCGGAATCTCGACCGGGGTGATCTCGGCCTCGAAGAGGCCGTTCTTCTGCGCGGCGGCGGCCCGCTGGTGCGAGAGAGCGGAGAAATCGTCCTGCTCGGGCCGCAGGATGCCGAGGCGCGTGTTGTGCTTCTCGGTCGACTCACCCATGGCGATGTTCTCGAAGGCGTCGGTGAGCCCGTCGTACGCCATCGCGTCGAGCATCTCGATCGCGCCGTACTTGTAGCCCTCCCGGGACTTCGGGAGCAGGTGGGGAGCGTTGGTCATGGACTCCTGACCGCCCGCCACGATCACGTCGAACTCGCCGGCGCGGATCAACTGGTCGGCGAGCGCGACGGCGTCGAGGCCCGACAGACAGACCTTGTTGATCGTGAGCGCCGGGACGCTCATCGGGATGCCCGCCTTGACCGCGGCCTGGCGTGCCGGGATCTGCCCTGCCCCGGCCTGGAGCACCTGACCCATGATCACGTACTGCACCTGGTCGCCGCCGATGCCCGCACGGTCGAGGGCGGCCTTGATCGCGAAACCACCGAGGTCGGCTCCGGAGAAGGACTTGAGAGAGCCGAGCAGCCGTCCCATCGGGGTGCGGGCACCCGCGACGATGACGGAGGTGGTGCTGTTCGTTCCAGACATGATGAGCGATCCCCTTCCAGCTTGCACAGCTGAGGAGTGAACGAGGGTTTACTTGAAATGTACTGACCGGTACGCCACGCGTCATCCGGCGCGGTGTGTGATCGCGCGCACGTTGCGTAACCGCTTCAGGAGCGCTGCACTGACACCATGCTGACGCGAATCGACCACATCGGGATCGCCTGTTTCGACCTCGACACGACTGTCGAGTTCTACCGTGCGACGTACGGCTTCGAGGTCTTCCACACCGAGGTCAACGAGGAGCAGGGCGTGCGTGAGGCCATGCTCAAGATCAATGAGACATCCGACGGGGGCGCCTCCTATCTCCAGCTCCTGGAACCCACCCGCGAGGACTCCGCCGTCGGGAAATGGCTGGCCAAGAACGGTGAGGGCGTGCACCACATCGCTTTCGGTACGGCGGATGTGGACGCGGACGCGGCCGCCATCGGCGACAAGGGCGTACGCGTGCTGTACGACGAGCCGCGCAGGGGTTCGATGGGGTCGCGCATCACCTTTCTGCACCCCAAGGATTGCCATGGGGTCCTGACAGAACTGGTCACATCGGCGCCCGTTGAGTCACCTGAGCACTGACCCGCGTACATAAGGGCCGGTAGGGTTGGGGACGGCCGCCGCTTCTTCGGGGCGGTCCGGGTCCTCATCGTCAGGATCCGAGGGCCGGGGTCCAGGTTTCGGGGGCGAGTGGCGGGGCAGCAGCGTGTGCTCCGCCGTTGATCTGACACCATTCCCCGGGGGCCCCGTTCGGCGGATGGACGGTGCTCGTTTGGAGAGACTTGCGACCAGGGGACGGATGGGACCGCGCAGTGCGGGGCTACGAACGCCAGGAGCGAGAGCCGGCGGCTGACGTCGACCACCTCTCTCGGTTCGAGGCCGAGATGGAACGGCTGAAGACCGAGCGGGAGAAGGCCGTCCAGCACGCCGAGGACCTCGGCTATCAGGTCGAGGTGCTGCGCGCCAAGCTGCACGAGGCGCGCCGCAGTCTGGCGACCCGGCCTGCCTACGACAGCGCCGACATCGGCTATCAGGCCGAGCAGATGCTCCGTAACGCGCAGATCCAGGCCGACCAGCTGCGCCAGGACGCCGAGCGGGAGCTGAGCCAGGCCCGCGCACAGACTCAGCGGATCCTCCAGGAGCATGCCGAGCAGGCCGCCCGCCTCCAGGCGGAGCTGCACCAGGAGGCGGTCACCCGTCGCCAGCAGCTCGATCAGGAGCTCTCCGAGCGCCGGCAGAGCGTCGAGTCGCACGTCAACGAGAACGTGGCGTGGGCCGAGCAGCTGCGGGCCCGCAGCGAGCAGCAGGCCCGCCGGCTGGTCGACGAGTCCCGTGGTGAGGCGGAGCAGGCCCTGGCCGCCGCCCGCGCGGAGGCCGAGCGGGTCGCCGCGGAGGCCCGTCAGCGGCTGCAGAGCGACGCGGAGCAGGCGCGTGCGGAGGCCGAGGCGCTGCTGCGCCGGGCCCGTACCGACGCCGAGCGGCTGCTGAACGCGGCGTCGACGCAGGCCCAGGAGGCCACCGACCACGCCGAACAGCTGCGCAGTTCGACCGCCACCGAGTCGGACAGCGCGCGCCGTCAGGCCGGCGAGCTGAGCCGGGCCGCCGAGCAGCGCATAAGCGAGGCCGAGTCTGCGCTGCGCGAGGCGCGGGCCGAGGCGGAGAAGGTCCTCGCCGAGGCGAAGGAGGCCGCGGCCAAGGCGCTCGCCGGCGCGGAGTCGGCGAACGAGCAGCGCACGCGTACGGCGAAGGAGCAGGTCGCCCGGCTGGTCAGCGAGGCCACCAAGGAGGCCGAGACCACCAAGGCCGAGGCCGAGCAGGTCGTCGCGGACGCCAAGACCGCCGCCGAGAAGATCGTCGCGGAGGCCGAGGAGAACGCGCGCAGCCTCACCGCCGAGGAGACCGCCTCCCAGCTCGCCAAGGCGGCCCGTACGGCCGAGGACGTCCTGAACAAGGCGTCCGAGGAAGCCAAGTCGACCACCAAGGCCGCCTCCGAGGAGGCCGAGCGGATCCGCGCCGGGGCCGAGGCGGAGGCGGACCGGCTGCGTGCCGAGGCGCACGACATCGCCGAGCAGCTCAAGGGCACGGCGAAGGACGACACCAAGGAGTACCGCGCCAAGACGGTCGAGCTGCAGGAGGAGGCGCGCCGGCTGCGCGGCGACGCCGAGCAGCTGCGCGCGGACGCCAACGCCGAGGGCGAGCGGATCCGTTCCGAGGCCCGGCGCGAGGCCGTCCAGCAGATCGAGGAGGCGGCCAAGACCGCCGAGGAGCTGCTCGCCAAGGCGAAGGCCGACGCGGACGACCAGCGGTCGAACGCGACGACGGAGAGCCAGCGGGTCCGCACCGAGGCCATCGAGCGCGCCACGACGCTGCGCCGGCAGGCCGAGGAGACCCTGGAGCGCACCCGCGCGGAGGCCGAGCGGCACCGGGCGGAGGCCGTCGAGCAGTCCGAGGGCATCATCGCGGAGGCCGAGCGCGCCGCCCGTGAACTGCACGAGGACACCGAGCGGGCCATAGCGGCCCGCCAGGCCGAGGCCGCCGAGGGGCTGACCCGGCTGCACACGGAGGCCGAGGAGCGCCTCGCGTCCGCCGAGGAGGCGCTGACCGACGCGCGCGCGGAGGGCGAGCGGATCCGTCGTGAGGCCGCCGAGGAGATCGACCGGCTGCGCGGCGAGGCCGCCGAGCGGATCCGGACACTCCAGGCGCAGGCCGAGGCGGAGGCCGAGCGGCTGCGCGACGAGGCCGCTTCCGACGCGTCCGCGTCGCGTGCCGAGGGCGAGTCCATCGCCGTACGGCTGCGTTCGGAGGCCGCGGCGGAGGCCGAGCGGCTGAAGTCGGAGGCTCAGGACACCGCGGACCGCGTACGGTCCGAGGCGCAGGCCGCCGCCGAGCGGCTCGCCACGGAGGCGGCCGAGGCGCTGTCCGCCGCCCAGGAGGAGGCCGCCAGGCGCCGCCGCGAGGCCGAGGAGCTCCTCGGCGCCGCCCGGCAGGAGGCCGACCAGGAGCGGGAGCGGGCTCGCGAGCAGAGCGAGGAGCTGCTGGCGTCGGCGCGCAACCGCGTGGACGAGGCCCAGACCGAGGCCGTACGGCTGGTCGAGGAGGCTGACCGCCGGGCGACCGAGATGGTGTCGGCCGCCGAGCAGACCGCACAGCAGGTACGGGACTCCGTCGCCGGGCTGCACGAGCAGGCCCAGGAGGAGATCACGGGCCTGCGCAGCGCCGCCGAGCACTCGGCGGAGCGCACGCGTACGGAGGCGCAGCAGGAGGCCGACCGGGTCCGCGCCGACGCGTACGCGGAGCGGGAGCGGGCCGCCGAGGACGGCAACCGCCTCCGGCGCGAGGCGCACCAGGAGTCGGAGGCCGCCAAGTCCCTTGCGGAGCGCACGGTTTCGGAGGCGATCACCGAGTCCGAGCGGCTGCGCTCGGATGCCTCGGAGTTCGTCCAGCGGGCCCGTACGGAGGCTTCGGACACCGTCGCGTCGGCCGAGCAGGACGCCTCACGGGCGCGGGCCGAGGCCCGCGAGGACGCCAACCGCATCCGGTCGGACGCGGCGACGCAGGCCGACACCCTCATCACCGAGGTGACCTCGGAGGCGGAGCGGCTCACGGCGGAGACCAACGCGGAGGCGGAGCGGGTCCGTTCGGAGTCGGTGGCGAAGGCCGAGAAGCTGATCGCGGACGCGACGGCCGACGCGGAGCGGCTGCGCGCCGAGGCGGCCGAGACGGTCGGTTCCGCGCAGCAGCACGCCGAGCGGGTCAGGTCGGAGGCGGCGCGCGTCAAGAACGAGGCGGCCGCCGAGGCGGACCGGCTCATGTCGAACGCACGCGACGAGGCCGACGACACGCTCGACAAGGCGCGCAAGGAGGCCAACAAGCGGCGCTCCGAGGCGGCCGAGCAGGTCGACACGCTGATCTCGGAGACGGCCGCCGAGGCCGACAAGCTGATCACCGAGGCCCAGCAGACGGCACACAAGACCACCGCGGACGCCGAGGGCCATGCCGACACGATGGTCGGCGCCGCCCGCAACGAGGCGGAGCGGCTGGTCTCCGAGGCGACCGTCGAGGGCAACTCGCTGGTGGAGCGGGCCCGGACGGACGCGGACGAGCTGCTGGTCGGCGCGCGCCGGGACGCCACCGCCATAAGAGAGCGGGCGGAGGAGCTGCGTGACCGGATCACCGGCGAGATCGAGGATCTGCACGACCGGGCCCGCCGGGAGTCCGCGGAGACGATGAAGGCGGCGGGCGACCGCTGCGACGCGCTCATCAAGGCCGCCGAGGACCAGCTGAGGGAAGCCGAGTCGAAGGCCAAGGACCTGGTGTCGGAGGCCAACTCCGAGGCGGGCAAGGTCCGGATCGCCGCCGTGAAGAAGGCAGAGGGGCTCCTCAAGGAGGCCGAGCAGAAGAAGGCCGCACTCATCTCCGAGGCCGAGGCGATCAGGTCCGAGGCGGTGCGCGAGGCGCGGGCCGCGGTCGAGGAGGGCAAGCGCGAGCTGGAGGTGCTGGTCCGGCGCCGCGAGGACATCAATGCCGAGATCTCCCGTGTCCAGGATGTCCTTGAGGCGTTGGAGTCGTTTGAGGCCCCGTCGAGTGGCAAGGACGGTGGCGTCAAGGCTGCCGCTGCGGCCGGTGCGACTCGTTCGGGTGGCAAGCCGTCGGAGGGCTAGCCAAATGGCCAACTTCCGTGCTTGCCAGAGGCCTTCGGCATCGTCTCTGGCAAGCGGTCCGGCTGTTAGCCACCAAAAAGGGTGTCATTCTCCATATCAATCGGGCTACTGCTCGATGACACACCGTCTTGACCCCTAGGATTCCACCTATCACCTCACCGGTCTCATTCGACAGGAACCCCATGAGCGACACTTCCCCCTACGGCTTCGAGCTTGTGCGGCGTGGGTACGACCGCGCTCAGGTGGACGAACGCATTTCGAAGCTCGTCTCCGACCGTGACAGCGCTCTGGCCCGTATCACTGCTCTGGAAAAGCGCATCGAGGAGCTCCATCTCGAAACGCAGAACGCCCAGGCCCAGGTCAGCGACGCCGAGCCGTCGTACGCCGGCCTCGGCGCGCGCGTCGAGAAGATCCTCCGCCTCGCCGAGGAGGAGGCGAAGGACCTGCGCGAAGAGGCCCGTCGCGCGGCGGAACAGCACCGTGAGCTCGCCGAGTCGGCGGCCCAGCAGGTGCGTAACGACGCAGAATCGTTCGCTGCGGACCGCAAGGCCAAGGCGGAGGACGAGGGCGTCCGGATCGTCGAGAAGGCCAAGTCCGACGCTTCTCAGCTGCGTACCGAGGCTCAGAAGGACGCGCAGTCCAAGCGTGAGGAGGCGGACGCCCTCTTCGAGGAGACCCGTGCGAAGGCCGCTCAGGCCGCCGCCGACTTCGAGACGAACCTCGCCAAGCGCCGGGAGCAGTCCGAGCGCGACCTGGCCTCGCGTCAGGCCAAGGCCGAGAAGCGTCTCGCGGAGATCGAGCACCGCGCGGAGCAGCTCCGCCTGGAGGCCGAGAAGCTGCGTACGGACGCGGAGCGCCGCGCCCGTCAGACGGTGGAGACGGCTCAGCGCCAGGCCGAGGACATCGTGGCCGACGCGAACGCCAAGGCGGACCGGATCCGTTCCGAATCCGAGCGGGAGCTGGCGGCTCTTACGAACCGTCGCGACTCGATCAACGCTCAGCTGACGAATGTCCGCGAGATGCTCGCGACGCTGACCGGTGCGGCTGTGGCTGCCGCCGGGTCGCCGGCCGAGGACGAGCCGATCTCTCGTGGGGTGCCGGCGCAGCAGTCCCGGTAGGGATGGGTTGCGGGAGAGCTGCGGGCCGGTTGTGGCTGGTCGCGCAGTTCCCCGCGCCCCTTGACGGGGCGCGGCCGCTAAGAGACATAGAGCCCCCTGTCACTGAAGTGGCAGGGGGCTTTGTCGCGTTTTAGCGTGGGCCCCATGATCGAGCTTGAAGGGCTTACCAAGCGGTACGGCGAGAAAATGGCGGTGAATCATCTGACGTTCACCGTGCGGCCGGGGATCGTGACCGGGTTTCTGGGGCCGAACGGGGCCGGGAAGTCCACGACGATGCGGATGCTGCTCGGGCTCGACCGGCCGACCGCGGGTGATGTGCGGATCGACGGGCAGCACTACGACCATCTCAAGGATCCGCTGAAGTACATCGGTGCCCTGCTCGACGCCAAGGCCATGCACGGCGGACGCAGCGCCTTCAACCATCTTCTGTGCCTCGCGCAGAGCAACGGGATTCCGCGGGCGCGGGTGCACGAGGTCCTCGACACGGTGGGCCTCACGGCGGTGGCGAAGAAGAAGGCCAAAGGCTTCTCGCTCGGTATGGGGCAGCGGCTCGGTATCGCGGGCGCGCTCCTCGGCGACCCCCGGATCCTGATGTTCGACGAGCCGGTCAACGGGCTCGACCCCGAGGGCATCCACTGGATCCGCAACCTGATGAAGTCCCTGGCCGCCCAGGGCCGTACGGTCTTCGTCTCCTCGCATCTGATGAGCGAGATGGCGCTGACCGCCGACCACCTCGTCGTGATCGGCCAGGGCCGGCTGCTCGCCGACACCTCCATGGCCGACTTCATCCGGCAGAACTCACGCTCGTACGTACGGATCCGGTCGCCCCAGCGGGAGCGGCTGCTCGACGTGCTGCACGGGGCCGGGGTCACCGTCGTCGAGGCGGGCGGCGAGGCGCTCGAAGTGGACGGCTCGAAGTCGGAGCACATCGGGGAGCTCGCGGCTCAGCACCAGATCGTGCTGCATGAGCTGAGCCCTCAACAGGCCTCGCTGGAAGAGGCGTTCATGCAGCTGACGGCGGAGTCGGTGGAGTACCACGCGCACTCGGACCCGGGGCTCGCCGGCACCGTGCCGACCGCCGTCGCACCCACCGGTCAGCCGCAGGCGCCCCAGTGGGGCAACGACTGGAAGAAGGGCTGAATCCATGGCCGCGACCCAGGTCGTCCGGTCCGAGTGGACCAAGATCCGGTCGGTGGCGTCCACGGTGTGGACGCTCTCTCTCGCCGCGGTGGTCACCGTCGCGCTCGGCGTGCTCATCTCGCTGCTGTCCAAGAACGAGTTCGACGATCTGAGCACGAAGGACCAGCTCTCCTTCGACCCGACGTTCATCAGCTTCGCGGGGATGAGCCTCGGTCAGCTGGCGATGATCGTGTTCGGTGTGCTGGTGGTCTCCAACGAGTACAGCACCGGCATGATCCGCACCTCGCTCGCCGCGGTTCCGCAGCGCGGCACGTTCCTCTTCAGCAAGATCGCGGTGGCGACCGGACTCGCCTTCGTCGTCGCCCTCGCCACCAGCTTCGTCGCCTTCTTCCTCGGCCAGGCGATGCTGGGCTCGCACCGGGCCTCGATCGGCGACCCGGGTGTCCTGCGCGCGGTCATCGGCGGCGGCCTCTACATGACCCTCATCGCCCTCTTCTCGATGGGCGTCGCCACGATGCTGCGCAGCCCGATGCTCTCCCTCGGCATCCTGATGCCCTTCTTCTTCCTGATCTCCGCCATCCTCGGCAACGTCGACGCCACCAAGAAGGTCGGCCAGTACCTCCCGGACCAGGCGGGCAGCAAGATCATGCAGGTCGTCACCCCGATCGACGACGATGTGCCGTACGGCCCCTGGGGCGGCCTGGGAATCATGGTCCTGTGGGTGCTGGTGGCGGTGGTGGGCGGATATGTGCTGCTGAAGAAGAGGGACGCGTAGGGCTCACGATTTTGCTCAGCTTTGGGGGGAACCGTCAGCGCCCGGCTATCCTCCTAACCCTTACGGGGGCGTGTGCCCCGACGTCCTGAACCATTCGATGGGTGCGGAGAATGATCGAGGCAGTCGGCCTGACGAAGCGCTATGGCGACAAGACAGCCGTGTACAACCTTTCCTTCCAGGTAAGGCCGGGTTCCGTCACCGGTTTCCTCGGGCCCAACGGGTCGGGCAAGTCGACGACCATGCGCATGATCCTCGGGCTCGACAACCCCAGCTCCGGTCAGGTCACGATCGGCGGCTACCCCTACCGCAAGCTGCCCAACGCCCCCCGCCAGGTCGGCGCGCTCCTCGACGCCAAGGCCGTGCACGGTGGCCGGCACGCCCGCAACCACCTCCTGTGCCTCGCCCAGCTCTCCGGCATCCCGGCCCGCCGCGTGGACGAGGTACTGGGCGTCGTCGGCCTCCAGGACGTGGCGAAAAAGCGCTCCAAGGGCTTCTCGCTCGGCATGGGCCAGCGGCTCGGCATCGCCGCCGCGCTCCTCGGCGACCCGCAGGTGCTGCTCTTCGACGAGCCGGTCAACGGCCTCGACCCCGAGGGCATCCTCTGGGTGCGGAACCTGATGAAGTCGCTGGCCGCGGAGGGCCGGACCGTCTTCGTCTCCTCCCACCTCATGAGCGAGATGGCCGTCACCGCCGACCACCTCATCGTGATCGGCCGCGGCCAGCTGCTCGCCGACATGAGCGTCCGCGACTTCATCTCGCACAACTCCGCCGACTTCGCCCGCGTACGCACGCCCGACACCGAGCCCCAGCAGCGCGAGAAGCTGACGGCGGCGCTGACCGAGGCCGGCGGCCAGGTGCTGCCCGAGCAGGACGGCGCGTTGCGTGTCATGGGCCTGCCGCTCCCCCGGATCAGCGATCTCGCGCACAGCGCCGACGTACGCCTGTGGGAGCTCTCCCCGCACCAGGCCTCGCTGGAGGAGGCGTACATGCGGATGACGCAGGGCGCCGTCGACTACCGCTCCACCATCGACCAGCGCGCGGGCCTGCAGCAGGAGCTGCCGCCGGGCGCGATGCCGCCACCGCAGATGCCGGTGCCGGGTCAGGGCCAGCCGGGCTGGTACGCCCCGCCGCCGCCCCAGCAGGGCGGCCAGCCGTTCGCGATGCCGCAGGCTCAGCCGCAGGCGCCCACGGGCCCGTACGGCGCTCCGGCCGCGCCCGGAGCCGGGGAACCCAACCCGTACGCCCAGCCCGCCGGCACCGCGCCTGTGGCCGCCGCTCCCGCACAGCCCGCCCCCGCGCAGCCCTCCTCCGCCGCGCCCGACCCGACCAAGCCCGAGGACGCCCGATGAGCACGCCCCAGCACCAGATGCAGCAGCAGGCTGCCCCTGCCCCCAACTGGCAGGGCGCGCCCGGGACTTCGTACACCTCGCCGATTCCGATCACGCGTACGCACCTCGGTCACGCGCTCGCCTCCGAGTGGACGAAGATCAAGTCGGTGCGCTCCACGATGTGGACGCTCGGTGTCTTCGTGCTGCTGGTCGTCGGCATCGGCTTCCTGGTCGCCGCCCAGACCACCAACGAGGACTTCGCGGACGTCCCGTACACGGTCCCCGCCTTCTTCGGCCTGATCCTCGGGCAGATCTGCCTGATCACGCTGGGCGTGCTCGTGGTCTCGTCGGAGTACGGCACGGGCATGATCCGTACGACCTTCACGGCGTCGCCCCAGCGCTACCGGGTGCTCACCGCCAAGCTGATGATCTTCTTCGTCGTCGCGTTCGTCGTGTCGGCCCTCTCCATCGGAGTGGTCGGCCTGATCACGTCGGGCATGCACGGCGGATCGTCGGACAACGAGTGGGGCGGGACCGTCCTGATGGGCGCGCTGTACGTGTCGCTGCTCGGCGTGCTCGCGCTCGCCGTGGGCTCGATGCTGCGGCACTCCGCCGGCGCGATCACCACGATGCTCGGTGTGGTGCTGGTGCCCGCGATCCTGCCCGCGTTCCTGCTGATGTCCGAGAGCATGCGGACGATCGGCGAGAAGATGATGGAGTACAACGCTCCGAACGCGCTCGCCCGGATCTTCCAGCTCGACTCCGACAACGGGAACGGCAGTTCCCAGCTCCTCCTCCTCGTGGGCGTGACCGCGGCGGCGATCGCCGGGGCCTACGCGCTGCTGGAGAAGCGGGACGTCTAGGGCATAGACGACCTACGCAAAATCGTTCGAAGGTCTAGAACCTCGGGGCGTTCCGGGACCGCTGCACCCGTGTGGTGCGGCGGTCCTTCGCGTTCCAGCAGGCCCTGTGCCAGTGCCGCCGCTCGTCCACACCGGAGTGCTCGGGCCAGGCCACCACGTGCGGGATGCCGGAGGGAATCTGCTGGTCGCAGCCAGGGCAGCGATACGTCTTGCCCTGGGCACTCGCGCCCGCCACGTGCCGCACGCTCCACGCCTCGCCCTGCCAGCTCTCCGTCGACTGCCAGCCCCCGTAACGGTCGGACGGATCCCCGTCCGGGCTCCGGCCGGAGTCACCGGCACCCTTGGGACGGTTGCGACGCGGGGACACAGGACACCTCACGGAGCTATACAGGGAGCACGGGCTGTGTCCAGCCTACGCGGAGCACCCAGGGGTACGCGTACGTCACCAACCCCCACAGATCCCCCGCACGGCCGGCTCATTCTGCAGACAATCCGCCAATCTCCCCGCCAAGCCGTGTCCTTGGCACGTGTCAGACGGTTATGCGAGGTGGGGGAGCCGCGTCGGCACAAGGAGGCAGGAGTGCGATGCGCGTAGGAAGTTTTGTACTGGCGGCCCAGTTCCCGGGCCAGGGCCAGGGGGAGGCACTGCACCGCGCGGTGCGGTCCGCCGAGGTCGCCGAGGAGGCGGGGCTCGACGCCGTATGGCTGGCCGAGCACCACTTCGTGCCGTACGGGACGTGCCCGTCGGCCATCACGCTCGCGGCGTTACTGCTCGGCCGCACCCGTCGGATCCGGGTCGGCACGGCGGTCAGCGTGCTGCCCACCGTGCACCCCGTGGCGCTCGGCGAGCAGGCCGCGCTGCTGCACGTGACGTCCGGCGGGCGCTTCTCGCTCGGGCTGGGGCGCGGCGGACCGTGGGTGGACCTGGAGGTCTTCGGGACGGGCCTCGACGCGTACGAGAAGGGGTTCCCGGAATCACTCGATCTGCTGGTGCGGTGGCTGCGTGAGCCGTCCGTCGCGGGCGGTTCGGAGCGCTTCGCCTTCCGTGAAGTCCCCGTCGTGCCAAGGCCGTCGGAGGCCCTGACGGGCGGTGAGAGCCCCGAGGTCGTCGTCGCCTGCACCTCACCGGCGAGCGTCCGGCTGGCCGCCGAGCGCGGGCTGCCGATGCTCCTCGGGATGCATGTCGGGGACGAGGAGAAGGCGGAGATGGTCGCGCTGTGGCGTACGTGCGCGCGCGACGCGGGGTACTCACCCGAGGCGATCGCGGACGCGGCCCATGTCTCGGCCGGCATCGCCCAGGTCGCGGACCGGCGCACGGACGCGGTCGAGATGCTCCTGAAGGCCATGCCGGGCTGGCTGAAGCAGGGTCTCGACGCCCATGTGACCGTGGACGGCCGGGCCCGCCCGATGCGGGATCCGGTGGCCTACACCGAACTGCTCTGCGGTCTGCACCCGGTGGGCACGCCCCGCCTGTGCGCCGACCGCCTCGCGGCGACGTCCGAGCGCACGGGGATCACGCGCTTCGCGCTTCTCACGGAGGGCTCGGGCGACCTGGCGGCGACCGAGGACAACGTACGGCGGCTGGGGGACGAGGTGCTGCCGCGGCTGCGGTGAGCTCGGCCCCGCCGGGGCCGAGCCGAAGGAAACCGCGTCCCGGCCGAGCCGGGATGCGACCGGGCCGAGCCTGGGGGCGTCCGAGCCGAACCGGGGTGCGTCCGGACGGAACCGGGGTGCGTCCGGACGGAACCGGAGTGGGTCCGGGCCGAACCGAAGCAGGCCCCGGCCGAACCGGAGTGGGTCCGGGCCGAGCCCGACTCCGTCCGGGCCGAACTGGCGTACGCCTACCGGTGATGGGGCCGCGTCCGGTCGCAACGGGCCCTATCCGACCGGAACAGATCCCTGTCCGGGCCCAACCGGTGTGCGCCGCGGGGAGCTTGCCGCCCCAGTACAAAAGCACCTCCCGCGTACGGAGCGGCAAGCCGTGCAGCATCACCGCCTCAGCAGTCCCGGAACTCCGGCGACTGGTTCAGCAGCTGGCTGCGCACCGAGGTGAAGCGGGTCAAGGTGTCGTCCACCGAGCCGTCCAGCGGGAACACCGCCACGCGGTGGCAGTTCTGGAAGGCCAGGCGCACCCCGAAGTGCCGCTGCAGCGCACCGCGTATCGCGTCACTCGCGAGCGCACGCAGCAGCTGGCCGCGCGCCTGCTCGTCCGGCGGAGGCGTCTGGTTGTCGGCGAAGTTGCCGCCGTCCACCTTCAGCTGAGCCACCAGGGAGCTGATCATCTCCCATGCGTAGGGCAGGGAAATCCGGACGCAGTCGACGAATTCCGCTTCGTCGACCTCGCCTCGCTCGGCCTTTTCGAGTAGGGCCGGTGAGACGTCCAGCGACATGGGTTCTCCTCTCGCACCCCCTCGGCAGAGGGGGTTGACGGACAGGGAAGGAGACCGCGACGCCGAACACGCTGAGTACACGCGTCGCGACCTCCCGCTTATACGGTAAGCAACGGACCGTGACCGCACCAGGAGAACGCGTACACAGAGGGCCCCCAGTGGGCACACAATCAGCCAAAAACGAACAGTTGCCACTGGCATGTTCCGTCGGACAGTGAACATTCGTGTGGGCTGTGAGCAGAGCGAATCGCGTGCACCCACGGGTGTCGAGTAGCGTTGCGGACCATGCGTCTCGTCATTGCCCGCTGCTCCGTTGACTACGCGGGCCGGCTCACCGCCCATCTCCCGTCGGCCCCCCGCCTGATCCTTGTGAAGGCCGACGGCAGTGTCTCGATCCATGCGGACGACAGGGCCTACAAGCCCCTCAACTGGATGTCGCCGCCCTGCACGCTGAAGGAGGGTTCGGGGGACGACGAGGGTGTCTGGACCGTCATCAACAAGGCGGGCGAGAAGCTCATCATCACGATGGAGGAGGTCCTCCACGACTCCTCGCACGAACTCGGCGTGGACCCCGGCCTGATCAAGGACGGCGTGGAGGCGCACCTCCAGGAGCTCCTCGCCGACCGCATCGACACCCTCGGCGAGGGCTACTCGCTGATCCGCCGCGAGTACATGACGGCCATCGGCCCGGTCGACATCCTGTGCCGTGACGGCGCCGGCCAGACCGTCGCCGTGGAGATCAAGCGGCGTGGCGAGATCGACGGCGTGGAGCAACTGACGCGCTATCTGGAGCTGTTGAACCGCGACCCGCACCTCGCGCCGGTCCGCGGCATCTTCGCGGCCCAGGAGATCAAGCCCCAGGCCCGCGTCCTCGCCACCGACCGGGGCATCGGCTGCGCGGTCCTCGACTACAACGCGCTGCGCGGCATCGAGGACGACAAGCTGCGGCTGTTCTGACGGCCACGAGGTTCTTCCGTACGGCATGACAGTGGGCCGGGTCCTGTGAGAGGACCCGGCCCACTGTCATGCCGTGGTGGCTTACGCGGGTGTCGTACCCCGGGTGTCAGATCGTCGGCGAGTCGCTGTCCGCCGGGCTGCTCGCGGCGCTGCTGCTCTCGGCCGGGCTGGAGGCCGGGCCGCTGGCCGAGTCGGAGGTCTCCGGCGTGGTCGGCGGAGTCTCGCTCGGCTCACCGGTCGGATCGGGGTCGGTCGGTGTCGGAGTCGGCGTGGGTGTCGGCGTCGGGCTGGTCGGCGGCTTCGGCGAAGTCGGCGGCTTGGTCGAGGACGGCGGCTTCGTCGTGGGCTTGTTCGTGCTCGGGTCCTTGGTCCCGGTCGGATCGTCCGAGGGCTCCGTGCTCGAAGAGGGCGCCGGGTCGTCCGAGGTCCCGATGATCCCGTCGTCGCCCGGATCGGTGGGACGGCTCGTCGAGTCCGCGTCGCCGCTGCCCTTCTGCGGCCGGTCCGCGCCGAGTCCGTCGCCCTCGTCACCGGCGCTGGCCGACGGGTTGGGGCCGACCCGCTCCGACGGGACGTTGTCGTCGGGGTTGGACGTCGCGCCGAGCGTCACCACCGTGCCGAGCACGGCGGCCAGGAGCGCGCCCGCACCCGCGGCCGCGAGGTTGCGCCGGGTGCCGTTGACCAGGCCCTTGACGCGGCCCGGCTTCGCCGCGGAGGCGGAACCGCTGCGGCTGATGACCGTCGCGGGCTCGCCCGGCGGCTGGAGCGACGGGACGGGCGTGAACCCGGCCGGTACGCCACCGGGCGGCGACGCCGACTCCTCGTACCGCGCGTCGGGCACCTCCTCGCCCGCCGTCGCACTGATCCCGGCCGGCGGTGTGGTGCCGGTGCGGTCCGCGACCAGCGCCAGTGCGCGGCGGCCGGCGACGGTGCCGCGCTTCTCGGCGAGGGCGCCGCGCAGCCCGATGGACGCCTCCAGTTCGGCGCGGGCCCGGTCGAACTGCCCGGCGCAGACCGCGAGGATGCCCAGCTCGTGGTGGAAATAGGCTTGATCCGAGACCTCGCCGGACAGCCGGGCCGCCTCGGCGCCCGAGCGCAGCGCACGCTCCCAGGCACTCCAGTGCAGCCCCGCGGCGAACGCGGGCGCGGCCGTGCGCCCCAGCCGTACCGCGGTGGCGCTCTCCTCGTCCTCGGCCGGCGGCGCCGTGAGGGGCGCCAGAGCGGTCAGCGCGGCGAGCACGGCGTCCACCTCGGCGACGACCCGCTCCGGGGTGACCGACGGATGTCCCGCCCACCAGGCGTAGTGCTCGGCGGCGGCGCGCGCCTTCTCCTCGGCGTCGGACGCGTACCCGACGGCCTCCAGCTGGGTCTGTACGCCGGCCGCGAGCCGGTAGTGCGAGCCGACCGGGGTGACGAGCGCGCAGCCGACGAGCTCGGCGAGCGCGGCGTCCGCGTGCGTGTCCCCCACCAGGGCGGGCAGATGCGCCTGGTGCGGCACCTCGCCGCCCAGCGCGACGGCGAAGCGCAGCGTGGCGCGCGCCGACTCGCTGAGCCGGGTCGCGAGCAGCGCGGCCGGGGCGGCGCCCTCGGCGAGCGACGGCAGCGGTACGTCGTGGCCGTCCTCGGCGTCGAAGGGCGCGTCCACGGGCGCGTCCTCGTAGTAGCCGAACTCGTCGAAGGCGTTCGGGTCGGCGCGGAGCTGGTCGCGCTGCCGCAGCAGCGCACCGGCCTGTACGAAGCGCAGCGGCAGCCCCTCGGACTCGAACCAGAGGTCGCCCGCCCAGTTCGCCTCGTCCTCGGTCAGGACGCGGCCCACGGCGCGCTCCAGCAGTTCGAGACCTCCGCCGCGGCCGAGGCCGCCGAGGAAGACCTCTTCGAGGAGCGAGTCGGTCGACGGCGCGGGAACGTCCGGTGTCGCGGAGATCAGGAAGGCGCACTCGGGGGTCGCGTCGAGCAGTTCGTCGAGCGCGGTACCGCCGAACTCCACGTCGTCCAGGACGACGACCGCGCCGATCTCGTGGACGAATGCGAGCAGTTCCTCCCGCTCCGGCCGGTGCAGCGGAGCGTTGAAGACGGCCGCGAAGAGGTCGTGCAGGAGATCGTCCGGGGTACGGCGGTGGCCGCTGAGGCGCACCACACCGTCCGGAGCGAGGTCCGCGCAGTCGTCGGCGACGGCGTCCAGAAGCACGGTGCGGCCCGAACCCGAGGGCCCGGTGAGCCGCACGGAGCGCCCGCGCGCGAGCAGGCGCACAAGCCGCTCACGCTCCTCCTGCCGCTCCAGGAGCGGCAGTCTGGGCAGCGAGGCCCCGGGTGGTACGGGAGGTCGTGTCGAGCGGGCCAGCTCGGCCCGGTCGGCTGCGCTGTACTTCGTGGGCCGCGGCGGTCGCTCGCCCGGCGGGCAGAGCTCGATCTCGCTGCCGTCGACGGGATTGACGGTGAGCAGATGGTCGCCCGACACGAGTTGGACGGTGCGGGCCAGTGCTGGCGTGTGCTGACCGAAGTCGGACGTCAGAGGATCGCGCGGCGGGCGCTGTCGTGGCGCCGAGCCGTCGTCGTCGTGGCCGTACTCTTCGGGTCCCCGGTTCATCGGGTCCATAGGTCCAAGCCCCCCAAAAGCGTGGTGTGCCGAGCCCCTCCCGGCCTTGCTGCACACTGCGCTGTCGCTTCTGGTCCGGTGCCCGCTCACGGGTTCGTCAAGACGCGGGCAGCCGAACCCTAAACCTTCGCACAGTATCTACGAACACACGGGGTACCGCGCCGTCCGAGACGTCACAGCTTCGTGAGGATTGTTCGCGACATACGTTTCGTACGATCGCTTCCTACCCGATCTTCGCCGTTTGCGACAGTGACGCCGAGTCACATCCAGGAGCGGCGCCGGGTCGCGTCAAGCGGGGGTCAGGTCCGGAAGGTGCGCGGGGTCACACCCGGGGCAGCGACTCGACGCCGATGCCGCCCTCGATCGCCAGGATCCGGTGGAGCCGGGTGGCTACCAGCAGTCGCTGCATCTGCGGCGGGACGCCGCGCAGCACAAGCCTCCGGCCGCACCGCCCCGCCCGCCGGTGGGCCCCCATGATGACACCGAGCCCGGTGGCGTCCCAGGAGTCCAGCTCTGACAGGTCGAGCACCAGGTCGCCGACGCCGTCGTCGACTGCCGAGTGCAGGACCGTACGGGCGTCCGCCGCGCTGCGGACGTCGAGGCGGCCCCCGACGACCAGCTCGGCGTGGTCGCCCCTGATGTACATATGCGCTCCCCGAGAGTGCGTTTCGTACGCTGCGTCTTCGTCGTGTCCTGTGTTGCCAGGACTGACTGCCGTACCGGGCCAGAAGTTGCCCTCTGTAAGCGAACCGATACTGAATTCACTCCGAGGAGTGACCGGTCGAAGATCGCCACAGAGTCAGTACGTGTGTCAGTACGTGTAGAAGCCTTGCCCGCTCTTACGGCCGATGTCACCGGCGTCAACCATCCGGCGCATCAGCTCCGGCGGGGCGAACTTCTCGTCCTGGGACTCGGTGTAGATGTTGCTGGTCGCGTGCAGAAGGATGTCGACGCCCGTGAGGTCGGCGGTGGCGAGAGGACCCATCGCGTGACCGAAGCCCAGCTTGCAGGCGAGGTCGATGTCCTCGGCGGTCGCCACCCCCGACTCGTACAGCTTGGCCGCCTCGACGACGAGCGCCGAGATGAGCCGGGTGGTCACGAAGCCGGCCACGTCGCGGTTGACGACGATGCAGGTCTTGCCGACCGACTCGGCGAACTCCCGCGCGGTGGCGAGTGTTTCGTCGCTCGTCTTGTAGCCGCGGACCAGTTCGCAGAGCTGCATCATCGGGACCGGCGAGAAGAAGTGGACGCCTACGACCCGCTCCGGGCGCTCGGTGGCCGCCGCGATCTTGGTGATCGGGATGGCGGAGGTGTTGGAGGCGAGTACGGTCTCGTCCTTCACCAGCTTGTCGAGCGTACGGAAGATCTCGTGCTTGACTTCCAGCTTCTCGAAGACGGCCTCGACGACGATGTCGGCGTCGGCGACCGCGTCCAGATCGGTGGTCGTGGTGATGCGGCCCAACGCCTGCTCGGCCGCGCCGGCGTCCAGCCTGCCCTTGCTCACGAACTTGTCGTACGAGGCCTTGATGCCGTCGGTGCCACGGGTCAACGCCTCGTCGGTGACATCGCGCAGGACGACGTCCCAGCCGGCCTGTGCGGAGACCTGGGCGATACCTGAACCCATGAGTCCGGCCCCGATGACGGCGAGCTTCCGTGCCACTGTCCGACTCCCCTGCTGCGTTTTCCCGGCGTTGACCATCGCGAGACAACCCCGAGTAACACGCTGTTGAGTTGCCTCTTCGGCGGACCCTAGCGCTCGTGAGGCGCTGTGTGACCGGTAAGTAACGCGCGTCACGTCTCATAGGACGGACATCACACCGAGCGGCTCATTCCGCCGCCCGTACGGCGTAGTTGAGGACCTTCTCGCTCAAAAGGTCCTCCATGCCGTCGAGGAGGGCCAGCACTTCCCGGGACACCTCGGCCGGATCGCGGCACGCCATCATCTCGCGGCTGATGTTGCTCATGACCGTCTGGTGGAGCCAGCCGATCTGCCCGGCCATCAGACCCGGTGTCGGATCGTCCGGATCGGCGCCCGTCTCCTCGCGCAGCGCCGCCTCCAGGTCGTCGTGGACCTCCTGCTGGAGGCTCCACAGGCGGGACCGGAGGGCGGGCGCGTCATGGATGACCCGCATGAAGCGGTCGTACCCCTCCATCAGTCCGACCCGGGGCGAGACCGCCTCGACCTCCTCGCGCAGCTCGCGCAGGACGGCGACGGCGGCCGACTCGCCGACGCGGCGGCCGCGCACCCAGCGCGAGAGCCGGTCGACGACACCCCGGCTGCAGTCGAAGAAGAGGTCCTCCTTGGCCGGGAAGTAGTTGTAGACGGTGTTCACGGAGACGTCGGCCGCGTCCGCGACCTCGGCCATGGTCACCGTCACGAAGCCGTGCTCCAGGAACAGTCCCGTGGCGATGTCCGAGATGCGCTGCCTGGTCTCGCGCTTCTTCCGCTCCCTGAGCCCCTCTGCCATGGCTTCATCGTAGGCCGGACCGATGATTTCTGGTCTCTCTGAAATTTTGGTGGCATTGCAAACTTTAAGTCACTCTGTTTTTCTTGGCACATGCCCATCATCAGCACGGCCGGCCTCGCCCGGACCTTCCAGACCAAAAGCGGCCCCGTCGAGGCGGTCCGCGGCATCGACCTCACCGTCGGGGCGGGCGAGATCCTCGGCTTCCTCGGCCCGAACGGAGCGGGCAAGACGACCACGCTCCGGATGCTCACGACCCTGCTGGCCCCGACCGGCGGCGCCGCCACCGTCGCGGGCCACGACCTGGCCACCGATCCGGAGGGCGTCCGCCTCGCGAGCGGATACGTGGCGCAGTCGGGCGGGGTCGACCCCCAGATCTCCGTACGCGAGGAACTGGTCACGCAGGGACGGCTCTACCGCCTGACCAAGGATCAGGCGGTGCAGCGCGCCGAGGAGTTGGCGCGCGACCTGGACCTGACCGGCCTCCTCGACCGGAAGACGTCGGCGCTCTCCGGCGGTCAGCGCCGCCGTCTCGACATCGCGCTCGGCCTCACCCACCGCCCGAAGGTGCTGTTCCTCGACGAGCCGACCACGGGCCTCGACCCGGCGAGCAGGGCGGACCTCTGGGACCTGGTCCGACGCCTGCGCGACGACCACGGCACGACCGTCTTCCTGACCACGCACTACCTCGACGAGGCGGACGCGCTCGCCGACCGGCTGGTGATCGTCGACCAGGGCGTCGTGGTGGCGGAGGGCACGCCGAGCGCGCTCAAGCTCCAGCACGGAGGGTCGATCGACGCGACGCTCCAGGACACCTTCCTCGCCATCACCGGCCGCGCCCCCACGCCGACCGACGCCACCCCCGTAGCCGTCTGACCCTCCAGGAAGTGACCGACATGCTTCTCCAGGACACCGCGCTGATCTTCGGGCGCTACATGCGCCAGACCCTGCGCTCCAGGTTCGCGATGCTCTTCGGCGTACTGATGCCGCTGCTGTACCTGCTCTTCTTCGGCCCGCTGCTCACCGATCTGCCGCTGGGCGGCGGCGGGAGTTCCTGGCAGGTCCTGGTCCCCGGACTGCTGCTCCAACTCGGCCTGTTCGGGGCCGTGTTCGCCGGTTTCATGATCATCGTCGAGAAGAGCCACGGGGTCGTGGAGCGGATGCGCGTCACCCCGGTCAGCCGGCTCGCGCTCCTGCTCGGCCGGGTGCTGCGCGACACGGCGGTCTTCGTCTTCCAGGCGGTCCTGCTGGTCCTGGCCGCCGTGGTGATGGGTCTGCGCGCACCGCTGGCAGGCATCCTGATCGGCTTCGCGTTCGTCGCGCTGCTGACCGTCTCGCTGGCCTCGCTGTCGTACGCGCTGGCCATGAGGATCAGTACGCCCGCGGCGTTCGGCCCGACGATCAACGCCCTGACCATGCCGTCCATGCTCCTGTCCGGCCTCATGCTCCCCATGTCGCTGGCACCCGGCTGGCTGGACGCCCTCTCGCACGTCATGCCCTTCCGCTATCTGGTGGACGCGATGCGGGACGCGTACGTCGGCTCGTACGCGACCGCCTCCATGGCGTACGGCGTCCTGGTGGCCGTCGGCCTCGCGGGACTCGCCGTGACGGTGGGCACACGAGTGTTCCGGAAGGCCGGGGCGTAACTACGCTGGCCGCATGGTCAATCTGACGCGCATCTACACCAGGACCGGCGACCGGGGCACGACGAACCTGGGCGACATGAGCCGGGTCGCCAAGACCGACCCGCGGATCTCGGCGTACGCCGACGCCAACGAGGCGAACGCGGCCATCGGCACGGCGATCGCCCTCGGCGCCCTCGGCGAGGAGATCGTCAAGGTCCTCACCCGCGTCCAGAACGACCTGTTCGACGTGGGCGCGGACCTCTCCACGCCGGTCGCCGAGAACCCCGAGTTCCCTCCCCTGCGGGTCGAGCAGTTCTACATCGACAAGCTGGAGGCGGACTGCGACCACTTCAACGAACAGCTGGAGAAGCTCCGCTCCTTCATCCTCCCCGGCGGCACCCCGGGCGCGGCCCTCCTCCACCAGGCGTGCACGGTGGTCCGCCGTGCCGAGCGCTCGACATGGGCGGCCCTGGAGGTGCACGAGGAGGTGATGAACCCCCTGACGGCGACCTACCTCAACCGCCTCTCCGACCTCCTCTTCATCCTGGCAAGGACGGCGAACAAGGAGACGGGCGACGTCCTCTGGGTCCCGGGCGGCGAACGCTGAGAACGGATTCGGGGTCGCCGGGGACGCTTCAGGGGGCGCGGGGAACTGCGCAGTCTTTTGGCTTTTGGCTTTTGGCTTTTAGGGGCGCGGGGAACTGCGCGACCAGCCACGGCGCACCCGCAGCTACAAACGCACCATCCCTCACCCCTCACCCCCGGCGGAGCCTCACTTCTTGGTGAGGCTCCGCTCCTCCGAAGCCCCCTCCCCAGCGGAGCGCTCCGGGGCCTTCTTGGGCCAGATCAGGTAAGTCAACGCGATCACCCCATGAATCCCAACGGCCCGCCAAACCACATACCGCCAGCTCTCCAACGACCCCGTACTCCCGGAATCCCCGACGTACCAGATGGCGACCTGCAACAACCCGGTCGCGACGGCCGCGGCCACCACGGACCCCATCCACACCTTGCCCTCGTGCCGCGCACGAGCCATCCCGTACCGCGGCGGCCCGACGGGCCGGGCCGCACCCCCGAACCGATGGGCCGCATGCCCGTCGAGCCACTTCACCGTCCGGTGGCCATGCCCCACGGTGTAGCCGATGTACAGCGCGGCCAGCCCGTGCTTCCAGCTCGGCTCCGCCCCGTCCTTGAGGTCCATCGCGGTGACGACCAGCAGCACGACCTCCAGCAGCGGCTCGCACAACAGCAGGGCCAGCCCCGTACGGGGCATCTTGAACAGATAGCGGAAGGCGAGGCCCGCGGCCAGCAGCACCCAGAAGCCGACCTCGCACAGGACGATCAGCGTGACGATCACGACTCGCTCCTCTCGGTCACCCTTCCAGGCTCCCGGCGCCCCGAGCCCCGATCGTCGTCACCAGTGACGAAACGGCACTGCATCCTTCGATGTAGCCGAGGACCGTCCCCGGGGATCAGGCGTCGGCCGGGCACTCCGTGTTGGATGGAGCCATGGCCGTACGACTCCCCCGCCCCCACCGAGACGACGTGCGCATCGCGGCCGCGGGACTGCTCGGCGGGCTCTTCCTGTACGCGGTCGGGCTGGGCACCCGGCCGGCCGACGAGCCGATCGTCCTGTGGTCCGACAGCCGGGCACTGCTGATCCCGCTCGTCGTGATGACGGGCTGCGAGCTGCTGCGCCGGACCATGCCGCGCACGGCCCTGCTCCTCGGCACGGTCGCGGTGGTCGCGGACCTGTTCACACGAGGCAGCCTGGCCACCGTCGTGATGTTCACCGACCTCGTGTACGCGGCGGTGCTGTACGGGCCACCGGCCTCCGCCCGGCGCATCCCGTGGATCACCGGGCTGCTCACGGTGGCCGGAACGATCGCGCCCGTGGCGATCTGGCGTGAGCCGGAGGTCCTGCTGATCGGCGTGGGCGTCGGCGTCGTGGCGCTGGCACCCGCCGCCACCGGCTGGATCGTCCGCAACCACCGCGACGCCGCCGAAGCCGCAAGGCTCCGCGCCGAACAGACCGCCCTCCTCGCCGAGATGGACCGCACCCAGGCCGTCACCGCCGAACGGGCGCGCATGGCACGCGAGTTGCACGACATGGTCGCCAACCACCTCTCCGCGATCGCCATCCACTCCACGGCCGCGCTCTCGCTCGACGACCCCGACACCTCGAAGCAGGCCCTCGGTGTCATCCGCGAGAACAGCGTCGAAGGGCTCGCCGAGATGCGCCGTCTCATCGGCATCCTGCGCGACAGTAGCGGCGACACGGAGGCGGTGGCCGCGCCCACCCTCGACGGACTCGGCGCGCTGGTGAACCAGGCCCGCGCCAACGGCCTCGACGTCGACCTGGACTGCACACACACGGCGCTCCCCGCCCCGGTCGAGCTGGCCGCCTACCGCATCGTGCAGGAGTGCCTGACCAACGCCCTCAAGCACGCCTCCCCCGGCCGGGTCACCGTCACCCTCGCCCAGCGCGACCACTCCTTCGACGTGCGGGTGACCAGCCCGTACGGCGGTGCCCGGGACGACGGCCCGCGCGCGCCCGGCTCGGGCGCCGGCCTGATAGGGATGCGCGAGCGGGTCGCCCTGCTGCACGGCACGTTCGAGGCCGGACCGGTCGGGGACCCGGCCTCCGCCGACGGCAAGGCCTGGACCGTACGCGCCACCCTCCCGATCACCGAAGGAGAAACCGAATGATCCGTGTGCTCGTCGCCGAGGACCAGTCCGCCGTACGCGCCGGTCTCGTCCTCATCCTGCGCAGCGCCCCCGACATCGAGGTGGTCGGCGAGGCCGCGGACGGCGAGCAGGCGGTGGCCCTGGCCCGGGAACTGCGACCCGACCTCGTCCTGATGGACATTCAGATGCCCCGCCTCGACGGTGTTTCCGCCACCCGCCAGGTCGTCGCCGAGCGCCTCGCCGACGTGCTCGTACTGACCACGTTCGACCTGGACGAGTACGTCTTCGGCGCGCTGCGCGCGGGCGCCGCCGGCTTCCTGCTGAAGAACACCGAGGCACGTCAACTCCTCGACGCGGTACGGACGGTGGCGCGGGGTGAGGGTCTGATCGCGCCCGCGGTGACCCGCCGGCTGATCTCCGAGTTCGCGGCGAAGCCCGTACGCGAACCGTCGGCCGATCCGTCCGTCCTCGACTCGCTGACTCGGCGGGAGCGGGAGGTGCTCTCCTGCCTCGGGGAGGGCCTGCCCAACGCGGAGATCGGCGTACGTCTCGACATGGCGGAGGCGACCGTGAAGACGCACGTCAGCCGCCTGCTGGGAAAGCTCGAACTGCGCAGCCGGGTCCAAGCGGCGGTCCTGGCACAGGAGTTGGGCGTGTAGCGGGCGGGACGTTACGAGTCGCGGCGTACATCGGCCGGCGCTTGTAACAAGTAGCCGCTCGACACCCCCGCAGTGGTCTGGACCTATTGACCTATGGTCCAGACCTTTCTATTGTCCTGCGCACCTCATCAAACTCCCCATAGGAGACGCGGATGCGCCTCAGACACAGACTCGGACAGAGAGCCGTGGCAGGGCTCACCACCCTGTTGTTGCCGTTCGCCGCCCTGGTCGGGCTCGCGAGCCCCGCCTCCGCCGCCACGTCGGCGACCGCCACCTACGCCAAGACCCAGGACTGGGGATCCGGCTTCGAAGGCAAGTGGACCGTCAAGAACACCGGCACCACGGCCATCAGTTCCTGGAACGTCGAGTGGGACTTCCCCTCGGGCACCGCGGTCACCTCCGCCTGGGACGCCGACGTCACGAACTCCGGCACCCACTGGACCGCCAAGAACAAGTCCTGGAACGGCAGCCTCGCCCCCGGCGCCTCCGTCTCCTTCGGCTTCAACGGCTCCGGCACCGGCTCCCCCGCCAACTGCAAGCTGAACGGCGGCAGTTGTGACGGCGGCAGTGTCCCCGGCGACGCCGCCCCCTCGGCTCCCGGCACCCCCACGGCCTCCGCCGTCACCAACACCTCGGTGAAGCTGTCCTGGAGCGCGGCCACCGACGACAAGGGCATCAAGAACTACGACGTCCTGCGCGACGGCGCGAAGGTCGCCACCGTCACGACCACCTCGTACACGAACACCGGTCTGACCGCCGGCACCGACTACTCGTACACCGTCCAGGCCCGTGACACCGCCGACCAGACAGGTCCGGCCAGTGGAGCGGTCGCCGTGCGCACCACCGGCGGCACCACCGAGCCGCCCACCGGCGACAAGGTCAAGCTCGGCTACTTCACCGAGTGGGGCGTCTACGGCCGCAACTACCACGTCAAGAACCTGGTGACCTCCGGCTCCGCGTCGAAGATCACGCACATCAACTACGCGTTCGGCAACGTCAAGGACGGCAAGTGCGTCGTCGACGACACCTACGCCGCCTACGACAAGGCGTACACCGCCGACCAGTCCGTCAGCGGCACCGCCGACACCTGGGACCAGCCGCTGCGCGGCAACTTCAACCAGCTCCGCCAGCTGAAGGCCAAGTACCCGCACATCAAGGTGCTGTACTCCTTCGGCGGCTGGACCTACTCCGGCGGCTTCACGCAGGCCGCCGCCAACCCGGCCGCGTTCGCCGCCTCCTGCAAGGCGGTTGTCGAGGACCCGCGCTGGGCCGACGTCTTCGACGGCATCGACATCGACTGGGAGTACCCGAACGCCTGCGGCCTGACCTGCGACACGTCCGGCTTCAGCTCGTTCAAGACGCTCAGCCAGGCGCTGCGCACCGAGTTCGGCTCCAACTACCTGGTCACCGCGGCCATCACCGCCGACGGCTCCTCCGGCGGCAAGATCGACGCGGCCGACTACGGCGGCGCCTCGGCGTCCCTCGACTGGTACAACGTGATGACGTACGACTACTTCGGCGCCTTCGACGCGGACGGTCCGACCGCCCCGCACTCGCCGCTGACCTCGTACGCGGGCATTCCTGCGGCCGGCTTCAACTCGGCCGACGCGATCGCCAAGCTCAAGAGCAAGGGCGTACCCGCCAAGAAGCTGCTGCTCGGTATCGGCTTCTACGGGCGCGGCTGGACCGGCGTGACCCAGTCCACTCCCGGCGGCTCGGCGACCGGCGCGGCACCCGGCACGTACGAGGCGGGAATCGAGGACTACAAGGTCCTCAAGAACTCCTGCCCGGCCACCGGCACCATCGCCGGCACCGCCTACGCCTACTGCGGCAACAACTGGTGGAGCTACGACACCCCGGCCACCATCGGCTCGAAGATGACCTGGGCCAAGAACCAGGGCCTGGGCGGCGCGTTCTTCTGGGAGTTCAGCGGCGACACCAGCAACGGAGAACTGGTGAGCGCGATCAACGGCGGCCTGAACTAAGGACCGTCAGCACCAACGGATGAGATCAAGCACCATCAAGCGACATTGACGCTCCCCCAGACTTCGTCCGGGGGGACCCCCAACCAGCGAGTGAACGTGGCTACGCCACGTTCACTCGCTGTCCGGGCGGGGCTGCTTCAAGCCACGCGAGGAAACCGGTCAGCGCGTCCTCGCTCATGGCCAGCTCAAGGCGCGTACCGCGATGGACGCAGGCGAGGATGATCTGGTCGGCGAGCAGCGCCAGCTCCTCCTCGCCGTCCGGGGTGCGGCGGCCGGCCACTTCGATCGACGAGCGCTCAAGGACACGGCGCGGGCGGGGAGCGTACGAGAAGATGCGGAACCACTCGATGCGGTCGCCGTTGTAGCGGGCGATGCCGTAGCCCCAGCCTTTGCCGCTGGTGTCGCTCTTCTCCGGGGCGTCCCAGCGGAGACTGCAGTCGAACGTACCTCCGGAGCGCTGGATCAGCCGGCGGCGCAGATGGAACACGAAGAGTGCCACCGCCACCAGCACGACTACCAACCCGCACACAGTCAGAGCGAGGACCATCGACACCGACCTCCTCGTCTCCTAGGTAACGGAAAGGAAAAAAGCACCCGCATCGCCTCAGCCGCGACCCGGTCCGGAGCAAGCTCCGGTCCTGGCCGCGGCTGAGTCACATCTCGTCGCGCGCTGGTTTCAGTGCGTCGACGCCGCTCGCAGACGGACGTCCGCGCGACGCTCGGCGGAGGCGTCGCCCTCCGCCTTCGCGCGCTCGAGCTCCCGCTCCGCACGCTGGACATCGATCTCGTCCGACAGCTCGGCGATCTCGGCCAGCAGCGACAGCTTGTTGTCCGCGAACGAGATGAAACCGCCGTGCACCGCGGCGACGACAGTTCCACCATCACTCGTACGGATGGTCACCGGGCCCGACTCCAGCACACCGAGCAGCGGCTGGTGGCCGGGCATGACGCCGATGTCGCCGGACGCGGTACGCGCGACGACCAGGGTGGCCTCGCCGGACCAGACACTGCGGTCCGCGGCGACGAGCTCGACGTGCAGCTCAGCAGCCAAGGTGGGCTCCTCGGGTCACCACCCGGCTTTTGCCGCCGGGTGTTGGGTCTAAGTCTAGTAGGGCGCCGAGTACGGAAGTGCCGGGCCCCGCCCCGCCTCTCGGCCGGGGGTCCGGGGGTTGGCCCCCGGGAGATGCTGCGTGGGCGTACGAAGAGGGGCGGGACGCACCCGCCCCTCTTCGTGAAGCAGTGCTCGATCAGAAGCGCTGGTTCAGGAGACGCCGAGCTCCTTGGCCTTGGCCTTGAGGTCCTCCAGGCCACCGCACATGAAGAACGCCTGCTCCGGGAAGTGGTCGTACTCGCCGTCGCAGATCGAGTTGAAGGCCGCGATCGACTCCTCCAGCGGAACGTCCGAACCGTCCACGCCGGTGAACTGCTTGGCGGCGTGGGTGTTCTGGGACAGGAAGCGCTCCACGCGACGGGCACGGTGGACGACGAGCTTGTCCTCCTCGCCGAGCTCGTCGATACCGAGGATCGCGATGATGTCCTGGAGGTCCTTGTTCTTCTGCAGGATCGTCTTGACGCGCATGGCGGCGTCGTAGTGGTCCTGCGCGATGTACCGCGGGTCCAGGATGCGGGACGTGGAGTCCAGCGGGTCCACGGCCGGGTAGATGCCCTTCTCGGAGATCGGACGGGAGAGAACCGTCGTCGCGTCGAGGTGGGCGAACGTGGTGGCCGGGGCCGGGTCGGTCAGGTCGTCCGCGGGGACGTAGATCGCCTGCATCGAGGTGATCGAGTGACCACGCGTCGAGGTGATGCGCTCCTGGAGGAGGCCCATCTCGTCGGCCAGGGTCGGCTGGTAACCCACCGCGGAGGGCATACGGCCGAGCAGGGTCGACACCTCGGAACCGGCCTGGGTGAAGCGGAAGATGTTGTCGATGAAGAACAGCACGTCCTGCTTCTGCACATCGCGGAAGTACTCCGCCATGGTCAGACCGGCGAGGGCCACGCGCAGACGGGTGCCCGGGGGCTCGTCCATCTGACCGAAGACAAGGGCGGTCTTGTCGAGAACGCCGCTCTCTTCCATCTCCGCGATGAGGTCGTTGCCCTCACGGGTGCGCTCACCGACGCCCGCGAAGACGGAGACGCCCTCGTGGAGGTTGGCGACACGCATGATCATTTCCTGGATCAGCACGGTCTTGCCGACACCGGCACCACCGAACAGACCGATCTTGCCGCCCTTGACGTACGGGGTGAGAAGGTCGACGACCTTCAGGCCCGTCTCGAACATCTCGGTCTTCGACTCGAGCTGGTCGAACGCGGGGGCCTTGCGGTGGATGGTCCAGCGCTCGCCCTCGTACTGCTCGTCGGTGTTCAGGACCTCACCGAGGGTGTTGAACACCTTGCCCTTGGTGAAGTCACCGACGGGGACGCTGATGCCCGAGCCCGTGTCGGTCACCGCGGCCTGGCGGACCAGACCGTCGGTGGGCTGCATCGAGATGGTGCGGACCAGGCCGTCACCCAGGTGCTGGGCGACCTCCAGGGGTCAGAATCTTCTTCTCGCCGGCGTTGGCCGGGTCGGCCACCTCGACGTGAAGGGCGTTGTAGATCTCCGGCATGGCGTCGACGGGGAATTCCACGTCGACGACCGGGCCGATGACCCGGGCGACGCGGCCCGTGGCAACGGCCGTCTCAACTGTCGTCGTCATTTACCTGTCACTCCCCGCGGTCGCGTCGGCCAGGGCTGCGGTGCCACCGACGATCTCGCTGATTTCCTGGGTGATTTCGGCCTGGCGGGCCGCGTTGGCAAGTCGGGAGAGTGAAGTGATCAGGTCTCCCGCGTTGTCGGTCGCCGACTTCATCGCGCGGCGGGTGGCCGCGTGCTTGGAGGCGGCCGACTGGAGCAGCGCATTGTAGATACGGCTCTCGACGTACCGGGGCAGAAGGGCGTCGAGGACGTCCTCCGCCGACGGCTCGAAGTCGTACAGCGGAAGGATCTCGCCCTTGGACGTGGACTCCTCCGCGACCTCTTCGAGGCTGAGCGGCAGCAGTCGGCTGTCGACCGCCGTCTGCGTCATCATCGAGACGAACTCGGTGTAGACGATGTGGAGTTCGTCCACGCCGCCGTCCGCCGTCTCCTTCTCGATGGCCTCGATCAGCGGAACGGCGACCTTCTTGGCGTCCGCGTACGTGGGCTCGTCGGTGAAGCCCGACCACGACTCCGAGACCTTGCGCTCACGGAAGTTGTAGTGGGCCAGACCGCGGCGGCCGACGATGTACGTGTCGACCTCCTTGCCCTCCGCCTCAAGACGCGCGGTCAGCTGCTCCGCCGCCTTGATGGCGTTGGAGTTGAACGCGCCGGCGAGGCCGCGGTCGCTCGACAGGAGCAGCACGGCGGAACGCGTCGGCGCCTCGGCCTCGGTGGTCAGCGGGTGGTGGGTGTTCGAGCCCGTGCCGACCGCCGTGACCGCCCGGGTGAGCTCGGTCGCGTACGGCGTGGAGGCCGCCACCTTGCGCTGCGCCTTGACGACGCGCGAGGCGGCGATCATCTCCATCGCCTTGGTGATCTTCTTGGTCGCGGTGACGGATTTGATGCGACGCTTGTAGACCCGGAGCTGGGCTCCCATGAGTCAGGTCCCTTCCGTCGTCACTTGCCCGCAGCGGCAGGGGTGTCCTCGCCGAGCAGCTTGCCGTCCGACGTCTCGAACTGCTTCTTGAAGTCCGCGATCGCGTCGGCGATGGCCTGCAGGGTGTCGTCCGACATCTTGCCGCCCTCCTTGATGGAGGTCATGAGGCCCTGCTCCTTGCGGTGCAGGTACTCCAGGAGCTCCTTCTCGAAGCGGCGGACGTCGTTCACCGGCACCTCGTCCATCTTGCCGGTGGTGCCGGCCCAGATGGAGACGACCTGGTCCTCGGTGGCCATCGGCTGGTACTGAGCCTGCTTGAGCAGCTCGACCATCCGCTGACCGCGCTCCAGCTGCGACTTCGACGCGGCGTCCAGGTCGGAACCGAAGGCGGCGAACGCCTCCAGCTCACGGAACTGGGCGAGGTCCACGCGCAGTCGGCCGGACACCTGGCGCATCGCCTTGTGCTGCGCGCTGCCACCGACTCGGGAGACGGAGATACCGACGTTCAGCGCGGGGCGCTGACCGGCGTTGAACAGGTCCGACTCCAGGAAGCACTGGCCGTCGGTGATGGAGATGACGTTGGTCGGGATGAACGCCGAGACGTCGTTGGCCTTCGTCTCGACGATCGGCAGACCGGTCATCGAGCCCGCGCCCATCTCGTCGGAGAGCTTCGCGCAGCGCTCCAGCAGACGGGAGTGCAGGTAGAAGACATCACCGGGGTAGGCCTCGCGCCCTGGCGGACGGCGGAGCAGCAGGGACACGGCGCGGTAGGCGTCGGCCTGCTTCGAGAGGTCGTCGAAGATGATGAGGACGTGCTTGCCCTCGTACATCCACTGCTGGCCGATGGCCGAACCGGTGTACGGCGCAAGGTACTTGAAGCCGGCCGGGTCGGACGCCGGGGCGGCGACGATGGTCGTGTACTCCAGCGCGCCGGCCTCTTCGAGGGCGCCACGCACGGAGGCGATGGTCGAGCCCTTCTGGCCGATGGCGACGTACACGCAGCGGACCTGCTTGTTCGGGTCGCCGGTGCGCCAGTTGTCGCGCTGGTTGATGATCGTGTCGACGGCCAGGGCGGTCTTGCCGGTCTGGCGGTCACCGATGATCAGCTGACGCTGGCCACGGCCGATCGGGGTCATCGCGTCGACGGCCTTGTAGCCGGTCTCCATCGGCTCGTGCACCGACTTACGGGCCATGACGCCCGGGGCCTGCAGCTCGAGGGCGCGGCGGCCGGACGTCTCGATCTCGCCGAGACCGTCGATCGGGGTGCCGAGCGGGTCGACAACGCGGCCGAGGTAGCCCTCGCCGACGGCCACGGACAGGACCTCGCCGGTACGGGTGACCGGCTGCCCCTCCTCGATGCCGCTGAACTCACCGAGGACGATGGCGCCGATCTCGCGCTCTTCCAGGTTGAGCGCGAGGCCGAGGGTGCCGTCCTCGAACTTCAGCAGTTCGTTGGCCATGGCCGAGGGAAGGCCCTCGACCTTCGCGATGCCGTCGCCGGCAAGGGTGACCGTACCGACCTCCTCGCGCGAGGCCGCGTCCGGCTTGTACGACTGGACAAAGTTCTCCAGCGCATCCCGGATCTCCTCCGGCCGGATCGTGAGCTCCGCCATCTGGGTTCCCTGCTCTCCTTGTTGGGCCCGAAGTTTTCTTGGGGGGTCTGGGGTCAGCCCCCAGGAATCCTCTGCACGGCCCAACCAGGGCCGTATTACCGCGTGTAACTGTTTACGTACGTGTATTGAGTTGCTGTCGCTAGCTCGCCATGCGGCGGCCGACGTCCTCCAGCCGGTCCGCGATGGAGCCGTTGATGACCTCGTCGCCGACCTGCACCCGGATCCCGCCGAGGACCTCGGGGTCCACGTCGAGGTTGAGGTGCATCTGGCGGCCGTAGAGCTTCGCGAGGGCGGCACCCAGGCGCTGCTTCTGCGGGTCGCTCAGCGGAACCGCCGAGGTGACGACGGCGACCATGCGGCTACGACGCTCGGCGGCGAGCTTGGACAGGGACTCGAGTCCCGACTCCAGGCTACGTCCCCGGGGCGCGGTCACAAGGCGCGTGACCAGACGCTCGGTCGTCGCCCTGGCCCGGCCGCCGAGCAGGCTGCGCAGCAGCTCGCTCTTGGCCGCGGTCGTGGCGCCGCGGTCGGTCAGTGCGGCACGCAGCCCGGTGTTCGAAGAGACGATCCGGCCGAACCGGAACAGCTCGTCCTCGACCTCGTCAAGCGTGCCCGCCTGCTGCGCCGCCGTGAGGTCGGCGGTGTCGGCCAGCTCCTCGATGGAGTCGACCAGGTCACGCGAGCGCGACCAGCGGGAGCGCACCAGACCGGCCACCAGATCGGCGGTCGTGCCGCCGACCTGGCCGCCGAACAGACGCCCGGCCAGTTCGGCCTTCGCCTCTCCGGCCTGCGCCGGGTCGGTGAGGACCCGACGCAGTGACACCTCGCGGTCGAGCAGCGCGGTGACGGCGGCCAGCTCGTCGGCGAGCAGCGTCGCGTCCACGGACGTGTTGTCCGTCAGCGCGTCGAGACGCTCTCGTGCGGCGGCCAGGGCCTCGCGGCTCGCTCCGTTCATCGCGACGCCTCGGCCTTCGAAGCGGACTCGTCGAGACCGTCGAGGAACCGGTCGATCGTGCGGCTCTGCCGGGCGTGGTCCTCGAGGGACTCACCGACGAGCTTGCCGGCCAGTTCGGTGGCCAGCTGGCCCACGTCCTGACGCAGCGCCGACGACGCGGCCTTGCGGTCGGCCGCGATCTGCGAGTGACCGGCGGCGATGATCTCCTCGCGCTGCCGCTGGCCTTCCGCACGCATCTCGGCGATGAGCGTGGCGCCCTGCTCCTGCGCCTCCTGGCGCAGACGCGCGGCCTCGTGCCGGGCCTCGGCGAGCTGAGCCTTGTACTGCTCCAGCACGCTCTGGGCTTCGGTCTGAGCGGCCTCGGCCTTCTCGATACCGCCCTCGATGGCCTCGCGACGCTGCTCCAGAACCTTGTTGATGTTCGGAAGAAGCTTCTTGGCGAGAAGCCCGAAGACGATGACAAAGGCGATCAGGCCGATGACGAGCTCGGGAATCGGCGGGACGAGAGGGTTCTCCGCCTCCTCGGCCGCCAGAATGAGCAGCTGGCTCATGTCAGTGCCTTTCGTCTAGTCGGCTGGTCGTGGATCGTCAGATCACTTGCCGTAGACGAACGGCATGACCAGACCGATGAGGGCGAGCGCCTCACAGAAGGCGAAGCCGAGGATCTGGTTGGCGCGGATCAGGCCGGCAGCCTCGGGCTGACGGGCGAGGGCCTGGGTGCCGTTGCCGAAGATGATGCCGACGCCGACGCCGGGGCCGATCGCGGCGAGGCCGTAGCCGATGGAGCCGAGCGAACCGGTGACGGCGGCGAGGGTCTCAGTGGCAGCCATGCTGATTCTTCCTTCTCTGTACGGACCGGCGGGGGTTGACCACCGGACGCTTAAGGGGTTTTACAGGGAGTGGCTCAGTGGTGCTCGGCGAGCGCGCCCTGAATGTAGGTGCAGGTCAGAAGCACGAAGACGTAAGCCTGCAGCGCTTGGATGAAGAGCTCGAAGGCGGTCATCACGATGACCATCACGAACGAGACGCCGGCATAGGCGATCCCGACGCCGTTGAGCAGGTACCAGCTCGCGATCGTGAAGAGCAGGAGCAGGGTGTGCCCCGCGAACATGTTCGCGAAGAGTCGCACGGCGTGCGTGAACGGCCGGACCAGCAGGTTCGAGAAGAACTCGATGGTCATGGCCAGCGGCAGCACCGGGCCGAGCGACTTGTCGTAACCCGTGATGTTTTTGAAGGCACCGACGAAACCGTGTCGCTTGAACGTCAGCGAAACCCACAGAACGTAGACGATCAGGGCTAGCACCAGCGGGTACGAGATGATCGACGTCACCGGGAACTGGGCGAGCGGAATGATCGACCAGAGGTTCATCATCCAGACGAAGAAGAACAGCGAGACGATGAGTGGAACGTACTTCTCGCCTTCCTTCTTGCCGATCGTCTCGTAGACGATGCCGCGACGGATGAAGTCGTAGCCCGCCTCGGCCACCATCTGCAGCTTCCCCGGGACGACCTGCGGCTTGCGGAAGGCGGCCCAGAAGAAACCGATGATGATGACGGAGCCGAGCAGCGCCAGCAACATCGTCTTGTTGAAATAGATGCTGCTGTCCGCATCGCCCACCAGGGGCTCGAACATGAACGAGTGCAGGCCGGGAGCCGGGAATCCACAGCCGTCGAAGATGTGGCAGTCGGTCTCGAAGGCGAGCACCTGCGTCGGGTCAGCACTCACCGCGGGCTCCTTCAGCGTGACGCATGGGTACGGCAACCTCGTTGTGTCGGCGCGGCGAGCAGCCGCGGTTCGGCACTGGACTGGTGTTACGGATGTGGGGGCGGCTGGAGGGCATCGAGCCTCGCGCTGGAGCAGGCGTCAGCTCATATGCCCGCGCCCGCGATGCCGCAGTTGGCACCGGACGATAGCAGGATCTCCCACCCGCGCTTATCCCGGCCCTACCCCTCACGACGAGTGCCCCGTCTTTTCGGGCTTGTCGCCCTTCGAGGAGTCGGGTTCGACATAGAGGATCTTGGCCTTCATGTGGGCACGCGCCTGGGCGCCGATCCACGCGAGCGTGGTGGCGACCAGCGTGATCGCGAAAGCCTTGGGGTTGAACAGCGTCGTGTTCTTGAAGGCGGCGACGAAGATGAACAGCAGCAGAATCTGTGCCGTATAGAGCATCAGACCCATCGCCTGGAAAAGGTGCGGAAGCGATTTGGCGGTGCGCTGCAGGACGTACAGCCCGATGCCCATGAAGAGGATCACGACCAGCGTCGCGAAGCCCGCCCCGATCGCTCCCTTGCCACCGGCGACCACACCACTGACGACGGCGGCGATCGCGCCGACGGCAGCTGTGGGCACAGCGGCCTGGAGAAGGATCCGGACGTCATTGGACGGCATGGCGGCAACTCCGCTTGCTCAAGGGGGCAGGTGTCGTCATGGACGAGCGTAGTCCCGGACAGAGAGAGAACCTCACCGCCAATGGACCGTCGCACTGCGACCCTTCGGCTCTGTCCCGGGTTCTCGTGAACCGTATCACAAACTATTTGATGAGGTCTTTACCTGGTTGGTGTGCTCGGCGTCACACATGAGAGTGAAACTGCACGTCTGTGCACTCAGGCGACCAACTTGTCTGGTATTGGGGCGGTTTACGGATGCCGTCGTATCGGTGGTTCTTGCACGATTCTTACCTCGCGTCAGCGCGACGTTCCGGCTTTGCGCCCGTCCAGGAGGCGCGAACGGGGGCCAACAGCCGTCGCCCCGTTGACTCCTGAGACACCGGCGACAACCGGAGTGCGGTGTTCCTCACGCTCACCGTCGCCGTCGTCGTCAGTGCCGTCGCCGACCCCGTCGCCGGCTCCGACGGGTGCCCGGCCGTGCGTCCCGTCACCCGCGGCGTACGCGACTGCCGTCGAAGCCTCCGCCGACAGCTGCGCGGCCCTGCGGCGGCGGTAGCGCGGCGGCACGAAGTGCTCGGCCCAGCGCGGGGCGCGCGGCGTGAAGCGCGGCAGCAGGAGCAGGACCAGGCCCACCGCGCTGAGCGCCATGATGCCGAGCACGATCCACATGGCCCCGGAGTTCACCGAGTAGGCCAGGGCTCCGAAGGCGATGAGCGCCGACCAGAAGTACATGATGAGCACGGCCCGGCTGTGCGAGTGGCCGATCTCGAGGAGACGGTGGTGCAGGTGGCCGCGGTCGGCGGCGAACGGCGACTGACCGCGCCAGGTGCGCCGCACGATGGCGAGCACCAGGTCGGCCGCCGGGACCGCGATGATCGTCAGCGGCAGCAGCAGCGGGATGTAGACCGGCACCGTCTGGTGCACGGCCTCCTTCTCGGACCCGGCGAAGAGGTTCATCGCGTCCGGGTCGACCTGCCCGGTGATGGAGATGGCACCGGCCGCCAGCACCAGGCCGATGAGCATCGAGCCCGAGTCGCCCATGAAGATCCGCGCGGGGTGCATGTTGTGCGGCAGGAAGCCGAGGCACATGCCCATGAGGAGCGCGGAGAAGAGGGTGGCGGGGGCGGCGGACTCAAGGCCGTAGCCGTACCAGATGCGGTAGCCGTACATGAAGAACGCGGCGGACGCGATGCACACCATGCCGGCGGCGAGGCCGTCGAGGCCGTCGGCGAAGTTCACGGCGTTGATGGTGATCACGACGAGCGCGACGGTCAGCAGCGTGCCCTGCCACTGGGTCAGGGAGACCGAGCCGACGCCGGGGATCGGCAGCCACAGGATCGTCAGACCCTGCATGACCATGACGCCCGCGGCGATCATCTGGCCGCCGAGCTTGATGAGGGCGTCGATCTCGAACTTGTCGTCCAGTACGCCGATCAGCCAGATCAGGGCCGCGCCGGAGAGCAGGGCACGCGGCTCGTTGGAGTTCTCGAAGACCTCACTGAGGTTCGTCAGGTGGTCGGCGACCAGCAGGCCGGCGCACAGCCCGAAGAACATCGCGATGCCGCCCAGGCGCGGTGTGGGTTCCCGGTGCACGTCACGTGCCCGGATCTCCGGCATCGCTCCGGCCACGATCGCGAACTTCCGCACCGGCCCGGTCAGCAGGTACGTCACCGCGGCCGTGATGCAGAGCGTCAGGAGGTATTCACGCACAGGCTTCCCCACAGATCTCGCTGGCCATCTCAGCCCCACACCCTAGCTTCGTGCGCATACGGTTGGGGACTTCCGGGTAGAGCCGATGGTTGCACGAGTGGCTGTGCACCGGTGATCGTCCACCCCTCACTGGGCGGGATAGGGCGGAAATCTTCCGGTCAGATCCCGCACTTCTTCACGCACTCCACGCCCGGCGGACTCGTCCCGCAGGGCCGTCGCGAACAGCACCGCGATGCGTGCGGTCTCGGCCTCGCCCATCCCCTGAGTGGTCAGGGCGGCCGTGCCCAGACGCAGTCCTCGCACGTCGGGATGGGGCAGGGCACAGGTGTCGAGGACCATTCCGGCGGCTGCGAGACGGCCGCGGGCGGTGCGGCCGTCCACCCCGAGCGGTGCCGGGTCGACGGTGAGCAGATGGGTGTCGGTGCCGCCGGTGGTGACCGCGAGTCCCTCGGCGGCCAGGCCCTGCGCCAGTACCCGCGCATTCGCCACCACCTGATGGGCGTACGCGGTGAACGCCGGTGTTGCCGCCTCGCCGAACGCGACGGCCTTGGCGGCGATGGTGTGCATCTGCGCGCCGCCCTGTGTGAAGGGGAACACCGCCCGGTCCACCCGCTCGGCCAGTTCGCTCCCGCACAGCAGCATGCCGCCACGCGGGCCGCGCAGCACCTTGTGCGTGGTCGCGCACACCACATCGGCGTACGGGACCGGACTGGGCGCCGCTCCCCCGGCGACGAGCCCGATCGGATGGGCGGCGTCCGCGATGAGATAGGCCCCGACCTCGTCCGCGACCTCGCGGAAGGCGGCGTAGTCGATGTGCCGGGGATACGAGATCGACCCGCACACGATGGCCTTCGGCCGGTGCGTACGGGCCAGGGTGCGCACCTGCTCGTGGTCGATGAGCCCGCTCTCGGGGTCGACGCCGTAGCCGACGAAGTCGAACCAGCGGCCGGAGAAGTTCGCGGGCGACCCGTGCGTGAGGTGGCCGCCGTGCGGCAGACCCATCGCGAGGACGGTGTCTCCCGGACGCAGCAGGGCGGCGTACGCGGCCAGGACGGCCGAACTCCCGGAGTGGGACTGCACGTTGGCGTGATCGGCGCCGAACAGGGCCTTGGCGCGCTCCACGGCGATGCGCTCGGCCACGTCGACGATCTCGCAGCCGCCGTGGTGCCGGGCGCCGGGATATCCCTCGGCGTACTTGTTCGCGAGCGGCGAGCCCAGCGCCGCCAGCACGGCCGGCGAGGTGAAGTTCTCGGCGGCGATGAGCTGCAGCGTCGTCGACTGCCGCGCCAGCTCTCCAAGCAGGATCTCGGCCAGCTCCGGATCCTGCCGGCCGAGCACGTCGACCGACAGCGGACCTTCAAGCGTGTGTGCGACCGGCATGGCGGACTCCGGACCTCGACGGGGGGGGACGCTAAGTCCAATGTAGAACCGTGACCCCTGCTGCGCCCGGTGTTACGCCCGAGCGGGGCCCCTCCTTGACACGTCTCTCGCCCGGGTCAGGCGCGTGCGGGCACACCCGTCAACGCCGTGACCACCGGATCCAGCGCCTGATTGATCTCATCGCCCACTGACCGGAAGAACGGGAGAGGGGCGCCGTACGGGTCGTACACCTCGTCCGCCTCCGCTGTCGGGGCCAGGAGCCACCCGCGTAGAGCCGCTGCCGCGCGGACCAGGGCTCGGGCGCGTTCGACCATGCCGTCGTCCAGGGGAGGGAGGGTGGCGGGGTCTATGGCGCGGACCAGGCGGGTGAACTCCTTCAGGGTGAAGGTGCGCAGGCCCGCCGAGTGGCCCATGGAGATGACCTGGGCGCGGTGGTCGCGGGTGGCCGTGAGGACGAGGTCCGCCCTGATGACGTGCTCGTCCAGCAGCTCACGGCCGACGAAGCCGGAGGCGTCCGCGCCGAAGTCCGCGAGGACCGCCTCCGCGTTGGCCTCCATGGGCGCGCCCTCATGACCCCAGGTACCGGCGCTCTCCACGATCAGGCCGCCCCACAGGGGGTCGCCGAGCCGGTCCGCCAGGGCATGACGGGTCAGCCGCTCGGTGATCGGCGAGCGGCACACATTGCCGGTGCTGACGTGGAGGATGCGAAAAGAGGAGTCCCCCGAGGCCCCGTCGCCGTAAGCCCCCGTGTACCCCGTCCCCGTCCCTATGCCACGCCCCGCGTCAGGGGCTGTCAATTCGCCACCTCGAGGTCGGGGACGACCTTGCGCAGCTCCTCCGCGGACAGGGCTCCCGCCCGCAGGAGCACCGGCACCTTGCCCGTGACGTCGACGATCGACGACGGGACGTTGCCGGGGGTCGGCCCGCCGTCCAGGTACACGGAGACGGAGTCGCCGAGCATCTCCTGCGCGGCGTCACAGTCCTCGGGAGCCGGGTGGCCGGTCAGGTTCGCGGAGGAGACGGCCATCGGACCGACCTCGGTCAGCAGCTCGATGGCGACCGGGTGCAGCGGCATACGTACGGCGACCGTGCCACGGGTGTCGCCCAGGTCCCACTGGAGGGACGGCTGGTGCTTGGCGACGAGCGTGAGCGCGCCCGGCCAGAACGCGTCGACGAGCTCCCACGCCATCTCGGAGAAGTCGGTGACCAGGCCGTGCAGCGTGTTCGGGGAGCCGATGAGGACGGGCGTGGGCATGTTCCGGCCGCGGCCCTTGGCCTCCAGCAGGTCGGTCACGGCCTCCGAGCTGAACGCGTCGGCGCCGATCCCGTACACGGTGTCGGTCGGCAGCACCACGAGCTCGCCGCGGCGGACGGCGGACGCGGCCTCGCGCAGACCCGTCGAGCGGTCGGTCGCGTCGTTGGTGTCGTATCGCCGTGCCATATCAGCAAGCCTCCTCGAACACGCGGGCCCCGTTGGCCGCGCATCTAACGATTTCCACGTCGTCCACGCAAGAAGTCGCCGCTGTCATGGCGTCGCCCTGCGGGCGGTCGCGAACCGCGGCCGGTTGTTGAGGTCGGGATGGTCCGCGGCGTCGGCCCAGCCCCGCTCCTCCGTGAAGATCCACGGCACCTGCCCGCCCTGGGTGTCGGCGTGCTCGATGACGACGACACCGCCGGGCCGCAGCAGCCGGTGCGCGGTGCGCTCCAGACCGCGGATGAGGTCGAGACCGTCCTCCCCCGAGAACAGGGCGAGTTCGGGATCGTAGTCCCGGGCCTCCGGAGCGACGTACTCCCATTCGGTCAGCGGGATGTACGGCGGGTTGGAGATGACGAGGTCGACCTGGCCGTCGAGGTCGCGGAACGCGTCCAGGGCGTTGCCCTGCCGCAGGTCGACCCTGGATCCCTCGACGTTCTTACGGGTCCACCGCAGGGCATCCTCGGACAGTTCGACGGCGTGGACGCGCGAGCGGGGCACCTCCTGCGCGAGGGCGAGCGCGATCGCGCCCGAGCCGGTGCACAGGTCGACGATCAGCGGCTCGACGACGTCCATCGCGCGGACGGCGTCTATGGCCCAGCCGACCACGGACTCCGTCTCGGGCCGGGGCACGAACACGCCCGGCCCGACCTGGAGTTCCAGATAGCGGAAGTAGGCCCGCCCGGTGATGTGCTGGAGCGGCTCGCGGGCCTCGCGGCGCGCGATCACCTCCCAGTACCGGGCGTCGAAGTCCGCGTCCTTGACGGTGTGCAGCTCGCCCCGCTTCACGCCGTGCACGAACGCGGCGAGTTCCTCGGCGTCGTTGCGCGGCGAGGGCACGCCGGCGTCGGCCAGCCGCTGGGTGGCCTGGGCCACTTCCGCGAGCAGCAGGTTCACGCTGGTCCTCCGGGAGCTGTGCTGTTGTCCGTCGAGCGGATGTGTACTGCGCTGTGTACTTGTACGTGCCCTACGCCGCGGCGAGCTTGGCGGCCGAGTCCGCGTCGACGCACGCCTGGATCACCGCGTCCAGATCACCGTCGAGCACCTGGTCCAAGTTGTACGCCTTGAAGCCGACCCGGTGGTCCGAGATGCGGTTCTCCGGGAAGTTGTACGTACGGATCTTCTCGGAGCGGTCGACGGTACGGACCTGGCTGCGGCGGGCGTCCGCGGCCTTGCTCTCCGCCTCCTCCTGCGCCGCGGCCAGCAGCCTGGAGCGCAGGATACGCATCGCCTGCTCCTTGTTCTGCAGCTGGCTCTTCTCGTTCTGGCAGGAGGCAACGACTCCGGTGGGAATGTGCGTGATGCGCACGGCGGAGTCGGTCGTGTTGACGGACTGGCCGCCGGGACCGGAGGAGCGGTAGACGTCGATCCGCAGGTCGTTCGCGAGGATCTCGACGTCGACCTCCTCGGCCTCGGGCGTGACGAGCACACCGGCGGCGGAGGTGTGGATACGGCCCTGCGACTCGGTCGAGGGCACCCGCTGCACGCGGTGCACCCCGCCCTCGTACTTCATCCGGGCCCAGACCCCCTGGCCGGGCTCGGTGGCGCCCTGGCCGCCCTTGGTCTTCACGGCGACCTGGACGTCCTTGTAGCCGCCCAGCTCGGACTCGGTGGAGTCGATGATCTCGGTCTTCCAGCCGACGCGCTCGGCGTACCGGAGATACATGCGCAGCAGGTCACCGGCGAACAGGGCCGACTCGTCGCCGCCCGCTCCCGCCTTGATCTCCAGGATGACGTCCTTGTCGTCGCTGGGGTCGCGCGGGACGAGGAGCAGCCGCAGCTTCTCCGTCAGTTCCTCGCGCTGCTTCTCCAGCTCCTTGACCTCGGCCGCGAAGTCCGGGTCGTCGGCGACGAACTCCTTCGCCGTCTCGATGTCGTCCCCGGTCTGCTTCCAGGAGCGGTACGTCGCGACGATCGGGGTGAGCTCGGCGTAGCGCTTGTTGAGCTTGCGCGCGTTGGCCTGGTCGGCGTGGACCGACGGGTCAGCGAGCTTCTTCTCCAGATCGGCGTGCTCGCCGATCAGTTCCTCGACCGCCTCGAACATCTCCGGCTCCAATGGGCTGTCCCCCGCTCCATGACGGGCGCGGGACGTAGGTACGACGAATGGGGGCTGCACCGCAAAGCGCCGGTCCCAGCGCCCCCTGGACGGAGGCACCGAAGACCGGCGCTGTGGGCTCGCTACTTGTTGTCAGCGGCAGCCTTGGCCTTGCCGAAGCGGGCCTCGAAGCGGGCCACGCGGCCACCGGTGTCGAGGATCTTCTGCTTGCCCGTGTAGAACGGGTGGCACTCGGAGCAGACCTCGGCGCGGACGGCGCCGCTGGAGATCGTGCTGCGGGTGGTGAACGACGCGCCACAGGTGCAGCTGACCTGCGTCTCGACGTACTCGGGGTGGATGTCGCGCTTCAAGGTGTCTCCTAGTTTCGGGAGGGCGCCGGGTCGCTGCCGCGGGCTGCGGAGCGTGAACCGGGGCCGACGTACCAGTCTGCCAGGACTGGGGCCATCCCCCAAAACCGGGGGTTCGCGTTGTGTATTCCCCGCGGGCCCGGTGGGGGCTTGGCGCGCAGTTCCCCGCGCCCCCAAAAGACGAAAGGCAGGGGCGCAGCCCCGCCTTTCAGGGGCGCGGGGAACTGCGCGAGCGACCCCCACCGGGCCCGCAGCCAATCAACCGCCCCAGCGGAGCGCCTAGCTCACAACACCCTTCGCCGCACCCGTCGCCGCCCCCTTGGTCGCCGACTTAGGGATCGGGCGGTCGTTCTTCAGGGCGTCCCAGACCTGCTGGGACTTGGCCTTGAGGACGAGGACACGGTTGCCGTCGGCCGGGTCGTACTGGACCGGCATCGTCACCATGTTCATGTTCGAGGGGCTGATGCCCTTGAGGCCGTTGGCGAACGAGGCCAGGTCCTTGACCGTGTCGAGGTCGGTGTCGGTGGTGACGGTCTTGGTCGCGGTGTCGGCGAGGTCGAACAGCTTCTTCGGGCTGGTCAGCACTCCGATGTCCTTGACCTGCTCGACCAGGGCCTTGATGAACGCCTGCTGGAGCTGGATCCGGCCGAGGTCGGAGCCGTCGCCGACACCGTGCCTGGTGCGGACCAGACCGAGCGCCTGCTTGCCGGTGAGCTGGTGCGTGCCGGCCTTGAGATCGAGGTGGCTCTCCTCGTCCCGGATGCTCTTGGTCGTGGTGACCTCCACGCCGCCGAGTTCGTCGATGAGCTTCTGGAAACCGCTGAAGTCGACCTCGATGTAGTGGTCCATGCGGATGCCGGTCATCGACTCGACGGTCTTCACGGCACAGGCGGCGCCGCCGGTCGAGTACGCGGAGTTGAACATCACCTGGGACCCGGCGTCGTGCTCGACGCCCTTGCTGTCGGTGCACTCGGGCCGGTCCACGAGGGTGTCACGGGGTATGGAGACCACGCTGGCCTTCTTGTGGCCCTCGTAGACGTGCACGATCATCGCGGTGTCCGAGCGGGCACTGCCGTCGTCGACGCCGCCGCCCAGCTCCTTGTTGCCGCCGGAGCGGGTGTCGGAGCCGAGTACGAGGATGTCCTGCGAGCCGTTGTCGACGTCCAGGGGCCGGTCGGTGCCGAGTGCCTGGTTGATGTCGACGCTCTTGATGTTGTCGTTGAGCTTGAAGTACATGAACCCGAGGCCGGTACCGCCCAGCACGACGACGCCCGCGGCGGCCCAGGCCGTGATGACGAGCGCCTTGTGGCGCGTACTCCGCGGCTTGCGGCGGCTGCCCTTGCCGCGGCGGCGCGGGGCGCTCGAACCGGAATCCTCCGGTGTGCCGGGTTCCGGCATGCTCTCGGCAGACATGTGCTCCTCAGTCCTCGTACGTTCGGTTACCCCCTGCAGTCAGGGTCAGGCGTGGTCATCTGCCGCGACGTCTCTGTCAGGACCCGTCCGGTCAGACGTTGAAACCGGAAAAAGGGTTGCACGACGCGCTGTGACCGCGCTGTGGATCAATGAGCACGCTGTGTGAAGGTCGGGACGGACCGTCGAGCGCTCACCTGGGCTTTCGATGGCGGACGGCGTGCTTCCGCGAGCACGTGGCGCTCCTCACATCTGTGGCGAAGGTCTCTTCACAGCCCATTTCACCGGGGCTCCTGCAACTCGAAAAGGCCCACGCAAAGGCCCACGCGAAGGGCCACCCCGTTACGTACACGGGGTGGCCCTTCGCGGTACCGGCATGGCCGGCCGTGCTGCCTCAGTCGTTGCCGTTGCCCGGCATCGGCGTCGTCTTCTGGATCTGCAGCAGGAACTCGGCGTTCGACTTCGTCTGCTTCATCTTGTCCAGCAGCAGCTCGATCGCCTGCTGCTGGTCGAGCGCGTGCAGCACGCGGCGCAGCTTCCAGGTGATGGCGAGCTCGTCGCTGCCGAGCAGCAGCTCTTCCTTACGGGTACCGGACGCGTCGACGTCCACCGCCGGGAAGACGCGCTTGTCGGCGAGCTTCCGGTCGAGCTTGAGCTCGGCGTTGCCGGTGCCCTTGAACTCCTCGAAGATGACCTCGTCCATGCGCGAGCCGGTGTCGACGAGCGCGGTGGCCAGGATGGTCAGCGAGCCGCCGTCCTCGATGTTGCGCGCGGCACCGAAGAAGCGCTTCGGCGGGTAGAGCGCGGTCGAGTCGACACCACCGGACAGGATGCGGCCGGAGGCCGGGGCGGCAAGGTTGTACGCACGGCCCAGGCGCGTGATCGAGTCGAGCAGTACGACGACGTCGTGACCCAGCTCAACCAGGCGCTTCGCACGCTCGATGGCGAGCTCGGCGACCGTGGTGTGGTCCTCGGCCGGACGGTCGAAGGTCGAGGAGATGACCTCGCCCTTCACCGACCGCTGCATGTCGGTGACCTCTTCCGGACGCTCGTCGACCAGGACGACCATCAGGTGGCACTCGGGGTTGTTGTGCGTGATCGCGTTGGCGATCGCCTGCATGATCATGGTCTTGCCGGTCTTCGGCGGGGCCACGATCAGACCGCGCTGGCCCTTACCGATCGGCGCGACGAGGTCGATGATGCGGGTGGTCAGCACGCCCGGGTCGGTCTCCAGACGGAGCCGGTCCTGCGGGTAAAGGGGCGTCAGCTTGTTGAACTCCGGGCGGCCGCGGCCGGATTCGGCAGCCATGCCGTTCGCGGAGTCCAGGCGGACCAGCGCGTTGAACTTCTCGCGGCGCTCGCCGTCCTTGGGCTGACGGACCGCACCGGTGACGTGGTCACCCTTGCGCAGACCGTTCTTGCGGACCTGGGCGAGGGAGACGTACACGTCGTTCGGGCCGGGCAGGTAGCCCGACGTACGAATGAACGCGTAGTTGTCGAGGATGTCCAGAATTCCCGCGACGGGAATCAGGACGTCGTCGTCGGCGACCTGCGGCTCGTTGGGGCCGAACTCGTCGCGGCCACGCCGGCCACGGCGGTCCCGGTAACGACCGCGGCGGCCGCGGCGGCCACCCTCGAAGTCGTCGTCGTCCTGGGGCCCGTTGTCACGCTGACGGTCCTGGCGGTCCTGACGGCCGCCGCCCTGCTGCTGGCCGCCCTGACGGTCCTGGCGCTGCTGGTTGCCGCCGCCCTGGCCACCCTGGCCGCCCTGCTGCTCGTCGCCCTTGCCACGGCGGTCGCGGTCGCCGCGGCCTCCGCGGTCACGGTCGCCGCGCTCGCCACGGTCACGGCGGTCGCGGCGGCCCTGACGGCCCTCGCCACCGTCACCGGCGTCGCCCTTGGCCTCGCCCTGGGACTGGGCGGGCGTCTCGGCCTTCGGCTCGCTCTTCGCCTCGGCTGTGACCGTCTCGGGGCTGCCGGCCTCGGAGGTCGCGCGGCGCCGGCGGCGCTCGGCCGGGGCGTCGTCACTCGCGGGCTGGCCGGGGATCTCGATCTGCTGCTGTGCCACGGCCTTCTCGGCCTTGGCCTCCGCCTTCTTGTCGGCGGGAGCGGCGTCGTCGCCCGTACGGGCCTTCGAGGTGGCCCGGCGCTTCGGCTTGGTCTCGGTGGCGGTCTCGGCCTTGGCCGGAGCACCCCCGCCCGCCTGCGCCTCCTTGATGACCTCGATCAGCTGGCTCTTGCGCATCCGCGCGGTGCCCCTGATGCCGAGGCCGGATGCGACCTGCTGCAGCTCGGCCAGCACCATGCCCTCGAGGCCGGTACCGCGGCGCCGACGGGAGCCGGCACCGGTGGCAGGCGCGGAGGCGTCCGTGGCGGGCGCGGCAGCGGTCTCCTCGACACGTGCGCCCATCAGATCGGTGGTGTCGCTCACGAAGGGTCCTTCCCTGGAGCGGACGTCGGCCTGTCTGGCTCGGCGACCGGTTGTGCTGTCCGGCAGTGGTCCTTGCTGTGTGGACCGTGCCGGGGCGGTGGTCCGCCAAAAGGCGGAGGGAATTTCTGGGATGGCGATTCCCGGGGCCGGGGCACTGAGGTTCCGTGTCCATCGGCTCGGTCACGCCGGTTCCGGAGCGTGCTCAGCACCGCTCAGCGCGTAGCACCCAATGCATGGCACAAAGCGATTTGGGGGGCTCCCGGAAGAATGGTTGTCCCGGACGGGGACGTGAAGCACCTCGCCATGGTGGGGTCGGGTGCAGACTTGAGGTTAACACTACCGGATCCAACAAACATTCCCCCTCTCGAAATCCGGCGACCGTGTGTCACGGAGCCAGCGGCAGCACGCTCGCCCCCGTGGCGTCGAGGCCCAGCCGGTTGGCCGCCCAGCCCTCGCCCGCCAGTCGTGCGACCTTGTCGGCCGCGGTGTCGGCGGCGAGCGCGAGCACGGTGGGCCCGGCGCCGGAGATCACCGCGGGAATTCCGTCGGCCCGCAGCCGCTCCACCAGAGCCGCGCTCTCCGGCATGGCCGGGGCGCGGTACTCCTGGTGCAGTCGGTCCTCGGTGGCGGGCAGCAGCAGCTCGGGGCGCCTGGTCAGGGCCTCGACAAGCAGTGCGGCGCGGCCCGCGTTGGCTGCGGCGTCCACATGCGGAACGGCGCGTGGGAGCAGTCCCCGGGCGGTCTCGGTGAGGACCGGTTTCGCCGGTACGAAAACCACCGGAACGATGGAATCGGCGGGTTCCATCCTGATGGCGCGCGCGGATCCGCCCTCCAGCCAGGACAGTGTGAACCCGCCGAGCAGACAGGCCGCGACGTTGTCGGGGTGGCCCTCGATCTCCGTCGCGAGCTCCAGAAGTGCCTCGTCGTCGAGCTTGCTGTCGCCGCCTATGGTCACTGCGCGTGCAGCGACGATGCCCGCGCAGATGGCTGCGGACGAGGAGCCGAGGCCCCTGCCGTGCGGGATGCGGTTGGCGCAGACGATCTCGAGACCGCGCGGCTGTCCGCCGAGCAGATCGAAGGCGGTGCGCAGGGAGCGTACGAGCAGGTGGCTCTCGTCGCGTGGGAGCGTCTCGCTGCCCTCGCCTGCGATGTCGATGTTCAGTCCGGAGTCGGCCACCCGGACGACCACGTCGTCGTACAACCCCAGTGACAGACCGAAGGCGTCGAAGCCCGGGCCGAGGTTGGCACTGGTGGCGGGGACGCGCACCCGGACGGCGGCGGCGCGGAACGCTGGACCGGCCATCGCTCGATGACTCTCCTTGAGCTTGAGCTGCGAGATTCTCGAAATCCTGCGAGACATACGGAAAATGCGGAAGACCCGGAGGCCGCAGGGACGGCGCGGCACCGCGGCATATGCGGCGGGCGGGTTCGGTACAGCCTATCGAAGGAAGGTTCTGTGGCGACATAGGGCGCACAGGAGGCGCACGATGCGTGTCGTAAGCCCCTCGTGCACCCCCCCTTTTTTTCAAAGCTCGGTTCGCCTCCGGGGCGCCAAAGCCTGTGTTGAGAGGCCGAGCGTGCTCGACCCTCCTTCGTCGGGCCTCCGCGCGCTCGGCCTCTCAACACAGGCGCGCCCCTTCGGCTCACTCGCTGTTGGGGGCCCGGCGCTGGTGTGGGGCTATGCCAGGCTGAGCTCCCGTGTTACGCCAGGCCGAGGCGCTCTGCGGCCGTTGCCGCGTCGACCGGGACCGTGACCGGCTGCGGTGCGCCCGCGACGGCCCAGTCGGGGTCCTTGAGGCCGTTTCCGGTCACCGTGCAGACGATGCGCTGGCCCGGGTCGACCTTGCCCTGCTCGGCGGCCTTGAGCAGACCGGCGACCGAGGCCGCGGAGGCGGGCTCCACGAAGACGCCCTCCTGAGCGGCCAACAAGCGGTAGGCGCGCAGGATCTCACGGTCCGTCACCTCGTCGATGAAGCCGCCCGACTCGTCCCGCGCGGCCAGCGCGAACTTCCACGAGGCCGGGTTGCCGATGCGGATCGCGGTGGCGATCGTCGAGGGGTCCTTGACGACCTCGCCGCGCACGATGGGCGCGGAACCGGACGCCTGGAAGCCCCACATGCGCGGGGTCTGCTTGGCGATCCCGTCGGCGGCGTATTCGGTGTACCCCTTCCAGTACGCGGTGATGTTGCCCGCGTTGCCCACCGGAAGGACGTGGATGTCGGGTGCGTCACCCAGCATGTCCACGATCTCGAAGGCGGCGGTCTTCTGCCCCTCGATACGCACCGGGTTCACCGAATTGACCAGCGCCACCGGGTAGTTGTCGGAGAGGCTGCGCGCCAGCGTGAGGCAGTCGTCGAAGTTGCCGTCGACCTGGAGGATCTTCGCGCCGTGCACGAGGGCCTGGCCCATCTTGCCGAGCGCGATCTTGCCCTGCGGTACAAGAACGGCACAGACCATTCCGGCCCGTACGGCATACGCGGCGGCGGACGCCGACGTATTGCCCGTCGAGGCACAGATGACGGCCTTCGCGCCCTCCTCCTTGGCCCGCGTGATGGCCATGGTCATGCCGCGGTCCTTGAAGGACCCGGTGGGGTTGGCACCCTCGACCTTGAGGTGGACCTCGCAGCCCGTGCGCTCGGAGAGCACCTGCGCCGGCACGAGCGGCGTACCGCCCTCGCGCAGCGTCACGACCGGCGTGGTGTCGGATACCGGCAGCCGGTCCCGGTACTCCTCGATGATTCCGCGCCACTGGTGGGTCATTGCTCGTTACTCTCCTTCAACCCGCATGATGCTGGCGACACCCCGCACGGTGTCGAGGTTGCGCAACGCCTCGACTGTCCCGTTGAGGGACGCGTCGGACGCGCGGTGCGTGACGACGACGAGAGAGGCCTCGCCGCCTCCGTCCTGTCGGCCTTGCTGCCGAACGGTATCGATCGAGACACCGTGCTCGGCGAAAACGGTCGCAACCTGGGCGAGAACACCCGGTTTGTCCGCCACATCGAGGCTGATGTGATAGCGGGTCACGACCTCACCCATGGGGCTCACGGGCAGCTGGGTGTACGCCGAGTCGCCGGGCCCGGTCGCGCCGCTGAGCTTGTTGCGACAGACGGCGACGAGGTCGCCGAGAACGGCGGAGGCGGTCGGCGCACCACCGGCGCCCGGCCCGTAGAACATGAGCTGCCCGGCGGCGTCCGACTCGACGAACACGGCGTTGTACGCGCCGCGCACGGAGGCGAGCGGGTGGCTCAGCGGAATCATGGCGGGGTGCACGCGCGCGGTGACCGATCCCCCGTCGGCGGCCCGCTCACAGATGGCGAGCAGCTTGATGGTGCAGCCCATCCGCCTCGCCGAGGCGAAGTCGGCGGCGGTGACCTCGGTCATGCCCTCGCGGTAGACGTCGTCGAGACGCACGCGCGTGTGGAAGGCGATCCCGGCGAGGATGGCGGCCTTGGCGGCGGCGTCGAACCCCTCGACGTCGGCGGTCGGGTCGGCCTCGGCGTACCCCAGGGCGGTGGCCTCGTCGAGGGCCTCCTGGTAGCCGGCCCCCGTGGAGTCCATCTTGTCGAGGATGAAGTTGGTGGTGCCGTTGACGATGCCCAGCACCCGGTTGACCTTGTCGCCGGCGAGGGACTCGCGCAGCGGCCGGATCAGCGGGATGGCACCGGCGACGGCGGCCTCGTAATAGAGGTCCCTGCCCTGCTCCTCGGCGAGGGCGTGCAGCGCGGCACCGTCCTGGGCGAGGAGCGCCTTGTTCGCGGAGACGACGGACGCGCCGTGCTCGAAGGCGGTGGTGATGAGCGTGCGGGCGGGCTCGATACCGCCGATGACCTCGACGACGACGTCGATGTCCCCGCTCTTGACGAGCGCGGTGGCGTCGGTGGTGACGAGGGCGGGGTCGATGCCCTCACGCACCTTGGAGGGCCGGCGTACCGCCACACCCGCAAGTTCGACGGGGGCGCCGATGCGCGCGGCGAGATCGTCGGCGTGCGTCGTCATGATGCGCGCCACCTCTGAGCCGACAACCCCACAGCCCAGCAGCGCCACCTTCAGCGGACGCGTACGCATCATCCGACCTCGTTTCCTCATACCGTCACGGTGGGACCAGTCTCACTCACCGGACGGGGGTTTCTATCCCTCGTCCGGATCGTGAGATGTCTATTTCATTTGTGCGAGGGCGGCAGACGGGAGATCTTCCGCCCTGCTCAGCATTGTGCCGTCATTCCTGTCAGCCGACGTCGAGACGCAGGAGGTCCTCCTCCGTCTCGCGGCGGACGATCACGCGCGCCTCGCCGTCGCGGACCGCGACGACCGGCGGGCGCAGGGCGTGGTTGTAGTTGCTCGCCATCGAGCGGCAGTACGCGCCGGTGGCCGGCACCGCGATGAGGTCGCCGGGCGCGAGGTCGGAGGGCAGGAAGGCGTCCTTCACGACGATGTCGCCGCTCTCGCAGTGCTTGCCGACGACGCGTACGAGCATGGGTTCGGCGTCGCTCGTACGGGAGACGAGCGCGACGCTGTACTCGGCGTCGTACAGCGCGGTGCGGATGTTGTCGGACATGCCGCCGTCGACGGAGACGTACGTGCGCAGTCCTTCGAGGGGCTTGATGGTGCCGACCTCGTAGAGGGTGAGAGCGGTGGGCCCGACGATGGCGCGCCCGGGCTCGACCGAGATCCGGGGCGTCCGCAGCTTGGCGGCCTCGCACTCACGCGTGACGATCTCGCCGAGCGCCTTGGCGATCTCGTGCGGCTCACGCGGGTCGTCGTCGCTGGTGTAGGCGATGCCGAGGCCACCACCGAGGTCGATCTCGGGAAGCTCGACGCCGTGCTCGTCACGGACGGCGGCGAGGAGTGCCACGACACGACGGGCGGCGACTTCGAACCCCGCCATGTCGAAGATCTGCGACCCGATGTGGGAGTGGATGCCGATCAGTTCGAGCCCGTCGAGGGTCAGCGCGCGCCGTACGGCCTCGGCGGCCTGCCCGTCCGCGAGCGCGATGCCGAACTTCTGGTCCTCGTGCGCGGTGGCGATGAACTCGTGCGTGTGGGCCTCGACGCCGACGGTCACCCGGATCTGCACGCGCTGCCGCGTGCCGAGCGACTGCGCGATGTGGGCAACGCGCACGATCTCCTGGAAGGAGTCGAGAACGATCCGCCCGACACCGGCCTCAATGGCCTGAGTGATCTCATCCGTCGACTTGTTGTTGCCGTGGAAGGCGATGCGGTCGGCGGGCATTCCGGCGGAGAGGGCGGTGGTGAGCTCGCCGCCGGAGCAGACGTCGAGGTTCAACCCTTCCTCGTGCAGCCAGCGCACGATGGCTCGGGACAGGAACGCCTTGCCGGCATAGAACACATCGGCGTCGTGCCCGAAGGCGGTACGCCACGCGCGGGCGCGGGCCCGGAAATCGGTCTCGTCGACGAAGTAGGCGGGGGTGCCGAACTCCTCGGCGAGCGCCGCGACGCCGATCCCCCCGACGCTGACCTCACCGGTGTCCGTACGCGTGACGGTCTGGGCCCAGACCTTCGGGTCGAGGGCGTTCAGGTCGGCGGGCGGGGCGGAGTAGTGGCCCTCGGGCCAGACATCAGCGTGACGGGGCCCGGCGGGGTGTGCGGAACGGCTCATGTCTGTTGGGCTTCCTCAGAGAAGTTCTAGAGATGTTCTGGGGCGTCGATGCCGAGCAGGGACAGGCCGCCGGCCAGCACCGTCCCGGCGGCTTCGGCACGCGCGAGCCGGGCACGGTGGGCGGCCGAGGGTTTCTCGTCACCCAGCGGAAGCACGGTGTGCTGGAAGGCGAGCATCGCGTCGGCGGTGGTGACGAGATGCCGGGCGAGACGGTCGGGCGCACGGTGGCGGGCCGCGGTGGCGAGGGTGTGGGGGTGTGCGGCGAGGGCGTCGACGAGGTGTGCTGTGTCGCCCTGTACGTCGCCGGGGGCGCTGGTGAAGCCGAGGGCGGCGGCGTTGCGGCTGAGGGCCCGGGTGCGGGCGTGGGCGTACCGGACCCTGAAGAGGGGGTTGGTCTCGCGCTGGACGAGGTGGTCCGCGGTGATGCGGGGGTGGTCGTGCGACGCGGGGTGCAGCAGGGCCCAGCGGGCGGCGTCGCGGCCGAGCGGGGTGGGGTCCTGGCCGGCCGGTACGGGCCGGACGTTGACCTTGAGAGGTGCCGGCGCGGCGGGGGTGCCGTGGGCGTCGACGCTGACACCGAGGACGGCCGCCCAGGCGGGGTCGGGCTCGTCCTCGCAGGAAGTACGGACGAGGGCGCCCTGGGAGCGAAGGATCCGGGCGACTGCTTGAGCGGTGACGGCGGCGCGTACTTCGCGGGGGTGGTGGAGCTGTACGAGCTCCCCGGTGGGCTCGTCGACGAACCCGTACCGCGCGCCGCACCTCAGAATCTCGGCGACAAGGGCCTGCTCTCCGCTCCCGTCGAGGGTGATGTTGAGGAAGCCGGGCCCGGTGATGTCGACGCCGGTCACGCCTTCCGCGTCCGCGAGGTGCGACCGCAGGATCTCGGCGACCTCGTGAGACGGGCGGCCGGCGGGACGGGCCAGCTTCAGGGCTACGTTCGTGGCGTAATCGCCGCGGCCGCCGGGCCCCGGGGCCGCGACCTGGACACTCTCCGGCACGGGCACGACAAGCTCGCCCACGTCCACCGCGCGGCGCACTGCACGCAGGACGGTACGGGAGAGCTCGACGGGGGTCACGGGACAAGCGTAGGGGAGGAGGGGGGTGGGTAGGCGAACTGGTTTGGGGGAGGGTCCGGGATGTGGACGGTGGGTGAGGTTGGGACGGGCGCGGGGGTGGGGTGCGGGCCGGTGGGGGGTTGCTGCGCCCGGTCGTCCGGTCGCCGGGTCGCCGGGTCGCCGTGGTGGGGTCGGGGACGTGGTGACGTGTCCGACCGCGGTCGGGCGCGATGAAGTGGGATTGCATCGCAGGGAACCCGGCGGGGACGCGCCATCCACTGCGGGCGGACACGTCGCCACGACCTCTGCGGCGGTCGGGCGCCCGCGGGTGGGTGGGCGCCCGCGGGTGGGTGGGGCTAACCGGTCTCGGGCGCTCGACCTAGGTGGTCGCCTCAGCTGCCGGTGCGGCCGGCTCGCTCGGTCTCGCCGGAGCCGTAGATGCTGTCGGCGCCTTCGAAGGAGGCACTGGTGGCCGGAGTCTCCCGCCGCTCAAGCAACTGGCGTACGAGTCGGACGAGTTCGGCGGGCTCGAAGGGCTTGGCGAGGAAGGCGTCGACGCCGACTTCGAGGCCGTTCTCGACCTCGTACTGGTTGCAGGCGCTCACGATGGCGAGGGGGAGGTTGCGGGTCCGCGGATCGGCGCGGAGCCGGGCGGCGGTACGCAATCCGTCGAGCCGGGGCATGACCACGTCGAGGGTGACCACATCGGGCCTGACCTGGTGGATGACGTCCAGACACTCGACACCGTCGGCCGCGGTCACGACCTCGAGACCCTCCAGCTCGAGATTGACCCTGATCAGTTGCCGGATGACCTTGTTGTCGTCCACAACAAGCACCCGACCCGACGCGCCTGGCACAACTCGAGAGTAGGTCGGCACGTGGGGCCGCGTCCGGCTTTTCCCCACTTCCACCCCGCGCGAGCGATCCCGAACCCACCCGTAACCCACCCGCCGCCCAAGATCGGAACGCCCCCCGACACCCCCTCCCCGACCCCCAAAACCCGTTCATGACGACCCCGAAAGAGCTGGTAGGGTTCTACCCGTCGCCGCAAACACCGCGCCCGACACGCCCCCGTAGCTCAGGGGATAGAGCAACGGCCTCCGGAGCCGTGTGCGCAGGTTCGAATCCTGCCGGGGGCACCCTTTATGAGGTGCCCGAAGACCCCGCCATCAGCGCTTTAGCTGAGGACGGGGTCTTGGCGTGTGTGCAGGCGGATGCCGCCGAAAGCAGTCGTTTGCCAGTGATCACGTAATGACGACGTAATGATCTTGGCGACCCTTCCGGCAGGTCAACGGCTGTTTGTCGTCCCCTTGAGCGTAGCTTTCCGACACACCTCCGACACGACGAAAGCCCCGGATCACTCCGGGGCTCGCGTGAGGGGCGTGTGGGCCCTTCAGTCTTTGGTGCCGTCCCCCTCTCCCAGGCCCGCCGAGATCCGGTAGTTCATCTCCTGTTCCTGGCCATCGATGCACTTGGCGTAGATCTTCAGAAGGACGTCGACCGAGTGGCCGGCGCGAGCGGCCACCTCCGGCGCGGGCACTCCGGAGTTGAGCCACTGAGAGACGCCCGCGTGGCGAAGGTCGTACGGCCGGAAGGCCAGGACCGAGGAGACCTGTTCCGGCAGGAGCGCCAGTTCCCGCGTCTGCTTCCACACACGGGAGTACGACGACGCGGCCACGACATTGCCCCGCTCGCTCGCGAAGAGCCGACCGTCCTTCGCTGTGCCGAACTCCTTCAGGTGTTCACGAAGCAGCCGCACCAACGGAGGTGGGATGGGCACGATCCGTACCTCTCCCTCTCCCTCTGCCCGCTGCTTGAGACCTCTCCGATCGTGCGCCTCGCCGGAGTCGGTCCATGCCTTGCCCGCCGTCGGCCGGGTCTCAGCCAGTTCGATGCGCCCCAGCCCTTCGCCGGGAGCGTGCAATCCGAGCGACGCAGGCCCAGCGCCTCACCGGGCCGCACGGCTGCGTAGTACAAGCATCCGAAGAACGCCCGCAGTCGTCGACCGCTGGCCCGCTCGTAGCCGCCCACGTACGTCACCGCCGTCAGCAACTCACGCGCCTGTCGAAGGTTGACCACCACCCGCCGGTCGACCTCCTGCACTGGCCGCTTACCCCTCTTGCGCCGCACCCGGCTCAGCGGATTGGACGGCAGAGCCTCCAACTCCACAGCGAACTCAAGGGAGTTGAAGACCACCGCGCGCCGTCGCCGGTACGTCTGCGTCGCCGCGGGCTTGCCATCCAGCTTCCGGCCGAGTGCGCCGATCAGCTCATGAACCCGCGCGATCTCCTGCAACTCCGCAACCGGAAGCGACGCTTTCTCAATCCAGCGCACTGCGGAAGCGATCTCCTCGGGCCGCTCCCTCTCCGTACGAGGCGGAGGCAGCAGGTACGAGCGCAGCGCCCGCCGCAGGATCTCGGCAGTGGGCCGCCCACGTCCCGGCTTGACCAGTGCGGGCACAACCGTTGCCAACGAGTCGGTCACGCTGTCCCGTTGCTTCGCCGACGCCTCCGCCCACCGGCCATCGATGTACTTGAGTGCCAGCTCCAGGAACGACAGCGCCGCCTTGCCACCCCGGAGCGAGTCCGGCAGACCAGTCACAGTGTCGAAGGGCTCGCCCTGGTCCGCCGCCCGGAGCAGCTTCGCGCGGAAGCGGTCGGCCAGCGCCTTCGTCTTGTGCGACTCGTGGAACGGCTCGCCGTCAACGGACCAGCGCACGAGGTACGTCGGTTTCTTCGCCGACCGGTTGATACTGAGCTTCCAGATGACGACCTTGTACGACTTCACGACGCGGCCCCCTCCGCACGCTTCTCCAACCAGTCGTTGAGCACGTCCCGCCGGACCCGAAGCTCCCCGTTCGGTAACCGGATGCAGCGAGGGGCAATGCGCAGTTCCCGCCAGCGGTAGAAGGTGCGCCGGGAGATCCCGCCCAGTTCCTCGATTACCTGCCGCACGGTGAGCAGTTCGGCCGCTTTCTCACGCGCCATGAGGACCACCGCCCTCCCGCACCGAGGCGGCCAGGAGAGTGCCGCCTCAGGCGAGTAGCCGCGCCCGGCGTAGCGCCACTGGCCGACCGTGACGGTTGGCCGCGCGCCGATACCGAGGGCCGTGCGCTGTTCCTCCGCACGGTGTTCTGCACGGGCCTGACGGAGTGCGGTCAGGGTGGTGGAGTAGCGGCGTGACTTCGTGGAGAAGTGGCCGCCGTAGCCGAGCATGTGCGCCCAGCGTCGCAACCCGAGAGGTTCGAACGGGGGCAGGCCGCCGAGCCACCAGCAGGTACTGATCAGGCGGAGTACGTGAGCCCGTACGGGCAGCATGACCAGGTCCCGTGCGTGGTGAACCCGGCCGTCCACCGCGCCGGCGGACTCCGCTCCTTTGGCTGCGTACTTGGCTATGTAGCCCGCGACGGCAGCCGAGGTCAGCCGCTCCCCCGCACCTAACGACGCGATGGGCCGCACGTCGACCTGTTCGCCGAACCTCAGCACGCGAGGACCGACGACCTCCGCGCCGGGAGCTACGAGCCGCACCCGTACGACGACCACCCGCACCGCCTCCGCCAGGAGATCCGTTTGTCACCCAGCCGGGCGGGACCGAGGTCGGTCCGTCCGGCCCATCGAGGCGGATCACGGCATGGAAGTGGACCAGGCCACGCCCCCGGCCGTGCCTGCGCTCCTGTCTCCGCCCCGCTCCAGCCCGGCCGATGTCCGAGCCGCGCTCATAGCAATCAGCCACTTGAAATGAGAGAAGGGGTACCTCGTGGCTGGGGCGGTCGGCTCCGCGGCTTTACGCAGCCACTTTGGCGCGAGCCTCGAAGATCATGGCCCCAACGTCGTGCCTTAACGGGCAGGTCCACAGACTGCCCGACGCGCCGGAAGCTTACGGGGCCATGATCACTCGCGCCAAAGCAGCTCCAGCCCAAAGCCGCTCCACCGACCTGCGTCATGGGGTGTCACGTATGACCGGGCCACTATCTCCGCTGATTCGCCTCAAGGCGACGTCGTAGGCCCAGGCGTAGGTGGAAACCTTCTTGTCAATAGAGAAGTGTCGCCCGGTTGCAGTGAGCCTTTTCCAACCTCACGCTGATGCGTGGTGAAGGACGAGGACGGCCTTCACCACGTCGGTGATTCGGTTGGTGCTGCAGCGGAGCTTCCGCAGGAGGCGCCAGCCCTTGATGGTGGCCATGGCCCGCTCGCCGAGGCAGCGGATCTTGGCGTGGCTGGTGTTGTGGCGACGCTTCCATCGCTTGAGGCGGCGGCCCCGAAACGGAACCCGGACGGATCCGCCGGCGCCTTGATACGCCTTGTCCGCCCAGCAATTGAGCCCCGCATCGGCGAGGGCTTCGATGATCCCGTGCTGCCGCGCGGCGGTCAGGTCGTGAGTCGAGCCGGGCAGAGCCGGCGAGGCCCAGAGCAGTCGTCCGAAGGGATCGGTGAGGACCTGGACGTTCATGCCATGGCGTTTATGTTTCCCTGAGTAGTACGGGGCGTCGGCGGCGATGCGGTCGATCGGCAGCAAGGTGCCGTCGAGGATGACGAACGCCTTCGCCCGGATAGTCGTCATCGCCTCGTCCAGGGACGGCGCAAGGGCGGCCAGGGCCTCGACGGCTTCACGTATGTAGCGGTACGCGGTCGCGATCCCGATGCCGAACCCGGCGGCGAGCTGGGCGTAAGTGTCACCGCACCGCAGGTGGGCCAGGGCGAGCAGGGCCTGACGTCCGGCAGGAAGGCGCCGCCACCGCGTTCCGATCTCCTGCCGCCGGGCTGTCAGTTGCCCGGTCAGGAACCGCAAGGTGCGGCTGGACAGATCAATCGAGGACGGGTAGACAAGCACGCGAAGCTCCTGGCGGACACGGGTGATCTTGGTCGAGAACCCGTCTACCAGGAGCTTCGTCGTTGTGCAGGACAGTCCAACTCGCGGTCAGCGCCGCCAGCTTGAAAAGGGCTCACTGACGGGCCCGAGCAGTTCTTGTATGCGGTTGCCAGACTAGTGCTGGGGGATCGAGAGACGCGCGCCGAGTTGGAGGGGGAGCCTCAGGTCTACCGATGGCTTTTCCGTCGGGACGGATCCGAGGTCGACATCCGTCTCGTCGTGGCCGATGACGACCAAGCACCGGAGAGTTCGGGAACCATCCTCTGGTCAGGTCGCCACACGCTTGCGGCACTGGCCCGGTCGGCCGTCCGCGCCTTCGATCAGGTCACTCACGAACTCGGTGAAGAGGCTTACGTTGCCCAGTGGGGCCGTCCGTTTCCCCGAACCGAACTCGAAGTCCTACGCACAGCGATGCGGGCGCACGTGGCACACGTGAGGAACGCCCCCACTCCTGACATCACCAGTTGACATCAACGGCTGCGGACAGAAGCAACCTTGGACAGCCCCAAGCAGCGTCCCGGTACAGGGAGCTGGGCTCCGCATAGGACTCCCGATCGAACTCCTAAAGCGGCGTTCACCATCTGCTCCGCTCAGGGTGAGGGCGCGAAGCCAGCGGGCAGAACGGGGAGCCAGGATTCTGTTGGGGTCCGTCCCTCGCCTAGGGCAAACTCGATGGCGTGAGCGACGTCGGATAGCAGTACGGATTGACCTCACGTCCGAACCAGTTGCTCGGATGCGGCTGGTTGGCGGTGACCACGAGTGTCGCCCCGCGGGCGTCTGCATACTCGACCGCGAACGCGCACGGCGTCCAGGCCAGTGCCTGAAATCAGGGCGACTTTGTCATGATGTTGGAGGATAGATCCTTAATTTCATCTTTCGATGCACATCTGCCGCTGTGATCTCGCTTGTTACTGCAGCCATATGCTCAAAGTACGGCAGCACGACCCTCTGCCGAATCTCACGCTCCCGGTATACGTAGGGAGCCACGACGACCCAGGCTCGATGCATACTCAGGCCATAGGATCCGATGATCAAATCTTGATCAACGACCCCGTGCACCACAAGCTTTCCCAATTCCTCGAAAAAGAAAGCAACGCGACGCACACACTCCTTGGGCCCCTCGGGAAGTTCTAGGTAAGAGATAGATTCCGGAAACTCTTCTTTGAGGTGATAGAGCACGTATTCCATCGACTTCCGAAACTCTGGTGAGCGCCCCTCCCGGAACCCGTCGAACACCATTGCCAATGCGTTCGCTTTTTGCGTTGAGCGCAGTTGACCGTATGCAATCACGCTAGAGAAAAGCAATGCCACGACAGATATAGCGAGTGCGGCGATATTTAACCCCATGTCTCACTCCATACGGTGGCGATCTCACTCGAAAGATGGCGGTCTAAATATCGTTGCGGGGGAATATTTTCAACGATGGCGCGCCGTCAAGTATCAATAACCGGCGCTCCCTGGAGGAAGCGATCTGCCCGCCAGGACTCGCCTAATTGCCGCAGTGATTTTTACTCTCTTCCAGCCGCTTGGAGTAGAAGTCCATGTCAGAGACCGATTATCAACAACTGTGAGGCCTAGCGGGTCGTAGGGAATTGCACCTCCGTTCTGACGTCTTGTTGAAACGTCACCCCCTTCCCGCGCTTGCTGGAAAGATACTTTGAATCCACTTCCGGGCGGAACGAAGTAAAGGTGTGATACTTGAAGAGTGAGGGGTTCCTCGACTGCTGCGCGACCCCAACGGATGGAAAGAGGAGTGAAATTCTCGCGACCCTCCATAATCACCTTTACAGGCAGTGGCCCCTTGTTGTCAAGGTAGGCATACACCTTGCCATCGAGACCTACGCGAGCCCAGTAAGAGACTTGACTGATTAATTCGCTGCGCTGTCGTTCCTGACCGCGTGTCAGGATCATCATTCCGAGCAAGAGAGTGCCGCTCGTGGTGATCGCGCCAACCCATGTTGGAACATCCCCCCACTCAGTCCCCATAAGGTCAGGATAGGCGGGCAACCGCGCGCTGTGGCGGCTCTTCCAACAGACGCGGCTTGCCGCCGAGGTTCCGTCCCGGTCCTTGGCCCTACCCGTTGAGGCCAAGGACCGGCTGGTGAGTGATCCGTTCGCTGGGCCAGTCCAGGAACAGTCGAGTTGATCGCTGGGCCGTGCCTGGCCTTGCGAGGGTGCACGAGACCGACCGACAGCGAAAGTTGAGCGGACATGCTTTCCTGGCAAGCCACCCTATGGCCATGGTGTCCCTCGGCGGTGCTCCGCTAAGCCCGCACAGCAACCGCACCAGATCGAGCGGGGAACAACGGGGGACCACGGGGAAAGCGGTCGGGCCTGACTAGGGCGCAGCCCAGCCGTTCACCCAGGTCAGCGCCGGAATCAGTCCCAAATGATCGCAGCTTCCCAAGCTGAGGGTTCACCGTTCCGAGCGGTTGGAACGGTGCATGCTGCTTCTGCTGTTTTCGGCGAACCAGAGGATCTGCGCATGCCTCACAGGAGGCGTATTGCGCGCTTCCTGCCACGATGAGAAGGAGGTGCACACTCGCTGCCGCACGAGGGGGAAGCGTGAGAAAAGACCTTGAAGAACTCTTGGAGCAGATGCCTGCCCAAGATGCTCAAGAACTACGGCAGGAGCCCTACGCACAGCTCGTCGGCCAGATAGCGCAGCAGCTTCCGGCCGACGAGTACATCATCTGCATGGCGCACGCGTCGGGTAGGGGATGGATACACGGCGTGCTCGTGCTGACGTTCAACCGTCTCGTTTTCTTCACGGCACCGGGCGCCAACGTCATCGACTTCGGCACGGTCGCTCAGGTACTCCCAGTAGCCGCCGAAAGGAAGCGGCTGTTCCATTCCGCCGATGACGCCAAGCTGCTTGTGCACCGCTTGCAGCGGGACTCTGACCTCTGGCGCATCCACGGCGCCCCAGAGTGGGGGGATGCCTTCACCAGCGCTGTGCGCACAGGATTCGCCCAGTGGCAGCTGAACCGACCCACTGCTACGTAGCGGACGTCTGGCGGAGCCAGAGATCACAAATGGTGGAGGTTCTCGGCAGAATAGAGCTGACCGTGAGTTCCCTATGCCGGAGGTAGAGGCAACCCGAGTGCGGTGGGGTTTGCCGCTGAGGAGCGGCCCGACGTGAGAATGAGGATTCAGACGCTCGCCGCTGAGCAGTCCCGCACGCGTGGGCGGTCGTCCCGCCGTGCCGTCCGGGCTGCGGCACTGGGGCGCCGGTCCCGGCCGGGCGGACGGGCGCGACCGCCGTGCACGAAACGTGCACCGTCACGTCAAAGCCCTGTGCGCCGGTTGCCGTGGCGGAGGCAGCCGGCGCACAGGGCAGGGTCCGGTCCGCTGCGAGAGGGGAGTCTCTATCGACCGCAGCGGACCGGAGGTTAAGGGCGGCATCAGTTCTCAGGCCACCGGAGCGTTCCAGTGTTCATGCTCGCCTGGTGTGGGAGCCGCACCTCGGTCATCTCCACAGCCAGTCCTGACGCGATCAACTCAGCCAGGAGTACTGCCGCTTCCGGTCGGATCGAGCCCTGGCTCACAAGGCCTTCGCCGAAGACGTTCACGTCAGCGCTGAGACCGGGAAAGTCTGACTCCAGGCCGAGCGCGTCCAGTTGTCGTGCCAGCGTTTCGGCACAGTCTCGCGAAGGCGTTCGCGTCCGCCCGACAGCGGTATGCCGCATGTCCGCTGAGTCCGCTGACCGCCCAGACGGGCGCACCATTACGGCGGCCAAAGCCGGGGCCAGGGGCGACCAGGGTCCCGCCTTGGCGCGGTCGAGTGCGCCTCACCGGTCCTCCACAATGAAGCAGGCCCGTTCATAGAGCTCGTCGAACGTGATGACTTCGACGTCCTGGATAGATCGCCTGTACTGCTCGAAGGAGGTGATCTTCTCCGGGTTCGTCGCGCCACGGTCGGTGAACTCGCTGAGGCTTCCGATCACCAGCACCTGTCGCGGGCGAACGGTGGAGATTTCGATGTCGGTCGGAACACCGTCGTCCCGATAGAGCCGGTGCAGTTCGCCGGTGACCAGCCGTAGGGCCTTGTGGGCGGTCTTCTGCACCTGCGCCACGGCGCCGACAACATCCTTGGAGACCTGGTAGACGTCCGGGGGCCGGTACGGCGCGCGGGCCAGCAGGGGTGTCACGTGGGTCTTGATCTCGCAGAGCAGCAGGCTGCTGATGAAGCCCTTGGAACGCATGACGGCGTCACTGCGCTTACCCGCCCCTGTAAAGATGTTGGCGCCAGTCGTGATGCGCTCCAGCTTGCCGTCGTCGAGGGGTTCACAGGCGACGAGGTTGAGGCCGTACCCGAAGATCCACGGATTCTCCTCGAAGAATCCCTGCCAGACCGCCTCCGACCCTGCCACCCGGCCGCGCTCCCGCTCGAAGAACTCCGGGTCGGTCAACAGCTTCTTGAACCGTTGGAGTTGCGACTTGCGGTTGCTGATTCGCCGAATGTCCTCTTCCGTGAGGGCGCCGCCGATGGCGGTCCTGACGGCTTCGAGGAGCGTCGTCCGATCCTGGTCGGCGAGCAACCGAGCCAACTCGGCTTCGTCGCCGACGACCAACCGCAGGCTGCTCCCAGGGATGTCCAACCCGACGCAACTCTGGAGAAAGCTGATGACCTTCCAGAAGTTCTCGTGGACATCGCTGGTGTCGACGAGCGCCTTGATTATCTGAGTGGCCTCGGTGCCGGGTATCGCCTCCATGGCCGCTGTCCTCACGGCCTTGGTCTTGTCCTTCTTCCACAGTTTGATCCTGGGTGAGAGGGCGCCGTCCTTGTTGATGAGGGCGACGTGGCACAGCGTTGCCACCAGCGGCCTGTCATCGAGGAGGAAGTCGGTGATCTTCCGACCCGTGCGGGCGTCGTAGAAGTAGGGGAATCCGTGGCCGCGGATCTCAAGGTCGGAGAAGTCCTGCTGTGTGACATCGAACTCTGTGGACGGGAAGTCGATGCGGAGGCGCCGAACGACCGGGGCATCGGGCTCGACCGTCTGGTTCCTCCAGTCCGGTGGGACGGCTGGCAGCGGCCCGATGTCACCTTCGATCACGAGGGACTGAACATCTTCGCGCTGGAGCCGGGTGAGCACGGATTCCAGCCGCTGCCAGATCGCGTCGGTGACCGCTTTTGTGAACGCGGGTAGGAGCACGCGATCCACGGTGAGGACGGCCTTGTACGTGGCGGCCGTCCATCCGTCACCAGGCATGGGGTGGTAGAAGCCGCCGTCACGGCGCAGCGTGAGGACGGTCGGGCGGAGCAGGTCGCGGGCGGCCTCCTCGCCATCGTGGTCGAGGAGGCCGTAGGTCTGGCCGAGAACGAGGTCGAGTTTGCCGGTGTCGTCGTCATCGAGGGGCAGCGAGACCAGCGGGCCGGTGGCCTGCGTGGGGACCGGCGTGTAGAGCGGCCGGCCCGACAAGAACTCGAAGGCGCGGAGGGTCCAGCCGTCCGGCCCCAGGAGGCGGTTCAGCTCCTCGACACGTTGGGATGACTGGTCGACGTCGGGCTGTACTTCTGGATGAACGAGCCGTGCCAGGAAGGCGAGAAGCACTTCATCGGGGCCATCGAGCAGTTGGAAACGTGGGTCCTCAAAGACCCAGTCGTCGAGCCAGTCCAATGGGTTGTTGATCCGATGCTGGACGACGTCGCCACGCGCCGTCGTGAACCGGCGGTCCGTCGACGCCAGTCCGTCCAGGTCGTACAGGCCCTCCAGGAAGTCCGTCTCGTCGAGCCGTCCCCACCAGGGGCCGCCCTCGCCGCGCAGGTAGTCAAAGATGTCGCGTCGCGTCACCGTCGTGATCTTCGGCGTGTTGTGCGGTGCCGGGGAGGGGTCGGACTGAGTCATGCACCCAGGATGGACGTCCATCAGCTCACCGGTCGGGCCATTGGAGACTCTTGGGCCTCTTGACTTCAGGGGGTGACGTCGTTGTCCAGGGCTCTAACGTGGCGGGGTCGGCCCGCCGCGCCAGTCCTTCACAGTCCCCAAAAGACGCTGTCGGCGAAGGCGTCACGTTGCCGTCGCCCCAGAGGGACTTGCACTCCGGCGCCGTCGGACCTTCGTCGCCGCGGGGCTGATGCTCGTCCAGACCGCCGGGCCGCACGCCACGCTGATGTGGCTGACCCGCAGGGCGAGGCCGGAGGAGCGGGCGCTGATCCTGGCATCGCTGCGCCTGTCCCGGCCGCCTAAAGCCGGGACGTGGCCGACGTCTGGTACGGCGCTCCACCCGCCGTTGGTGACATCGGTGACCATGAGGTGGCTGGCCCCGGATGATGGCGGGCGTCGACGGCCCCCGAGCGGCGACGCTGGCGCGACCACCGGGCAACGTTGGGGGCTCCTTTCACTGAAGAGCAACCCGTCCCCTCCGCCGCAACAGGCAACTTGAGCAGCATCCCAATACTTCTGACACCCCATCAGGGCGAGCGTCGGGACACCTCCGAAAGCGTCACTTCACCGTCAAGGTATCGCCCATAGCGCACACGACGCACATCTTGCACACTCACCGAAACCACAGGTCAGCGGCCCTTCCGGCAGGATCGAGGATCGCCACACACTCCACATAATGCGTCATCAGGAAGGCATCGACCGACCCGCACCACACACCCGTTCAGTTCTTCGAGACCAGATTCCGACGGATGGGTCGGGGTGCACGCCAGGACGCGTGTGCATCGTGTGCACCGTCAACCGCCTCGCCGGAATCAGGCGCCTGCGAGCGCTACTCGTATTCGCGCAGAAGTTTGTCGATGCGCTGGTTGGCGATCTCCTGCCGCCCATACAGACACTTGGCGTAGGTGGTCATGAGCACCTTGACGCTGTTACCGGCGCGCTCGGCCATCTCGGTCGGGTCGACGCCGGCGTTGAGCCAGGTGGACAGTGCCGAGTGGCGCAGATCGTAAGGGCGGGCCGCGAGCAGAGAGCACACCAGATCCGGAGGAAGGCCGCGTTCACGGGCCTCGTGCCAGGCACGGTCGTAGGTACTGGATCCGACGATGCCACCGCGCTCGTTGAAGAACAGCCGCCCGTCGTCCACGGTGCCGAAGGTGCCGAAGGTGCCGAAGGTGCCGAAGGTGCCGAAGGTCTCTCGCCAAAGCGCTACCAGTTCGGGTGGCAGTGGTACGGGCCGGGTGTCGTCGGCTGGACGGCCCTTGAGACCGCGTTCGTCGTGGGCTCTTCCGGTGTCGGTCCACCGCTTGCCCGCCAGCGGCAGTGTGCGGTGCACAGTCACCTGGCCCCAGCCCTCCGCGCAGACACGCAGTTGAGCAGAGACACCCCGACCGCTTCGGCGGGGCGCAGCCCGGCGTAGTACATCCCGGCGAACAGCCCTACCAACCGCCGTCCACGCGCCCGCCGGTAACCGCCGACGTAGGAGACCGCGCACAACAGGGAACGTGCCTGGCTCGAGTTGGCGACCACCCGCGGGTCGACCTGGTCGACGGTCTCAGCCAAAGCCCGGCAGCAACAACGCCCCCTGGAGTCCCGTCGTACACCCAAACCCAGATTCGAGCGCGGATCGGACCTGCACCTCGCGGCTGTCTCTGCCAGCCCCATTCGATCAAGGGAGGATGAAAGGTAGGATAGGTAGCATGAGTGAGCCTACCGGCAAGTACTCGATCACCATGCCGCGCGATATCGCCGAAGCCGCCAAGGCCCGCAGTGGCCCCTCCGGCCTGTCCGCCTACGTCGCCGCAGCCGTCGCCCGCCAGATCGAGCGGGACAACCTCAACGAGCTCATCACGGTGGCGGAGGCCGAACACGGCCCCATCACCGACGAAGAGGTTCAGGCTCTGCGCGACCAACTCCACCAAGCCCGAGAGCAGCAGACCCAAGGCGGGGCGAACGCCGCGTGACCCCCTCCCCCGCCGCCCCCGGCGGCACCCTGGTTCTCGACAGCGAAGGGCTGGCCAAGGCCGTCCTGCGCGACCGTACTGTCACCGGCTGGCTCGCTCTCGCCCGCGCCGACGACCTGCGGGTGATCACTTCCGCAGCCACCCTCGTGGAAGTGATCCACCCACGGATCAATCGCCCAGCGCTGGAATGGACCCTGTCCCGCCTTGTCATCGAACCGGTCACCGAGCCCCTCGCCCGTCACGCCGCCGCCCTCCTCGCCGACGTCGGCCTGCACGGCCACAAGTGCGCCATCGACGCCATGCTCAGCGCCACGGCACTGGTCGCCCCCCGACCCGTCACCGTTCTCACCTCTGACCCCGAGGACCTCGCCGCGCTCTGCCGTGGGCGCGTCACCGTCATCAAGATCTGAGCGCACACCGCCCGCCTGATCAATTACGATGCCCACACCTACATACAGCCGGGCCAGCCTTGAGCCATCGGCCCCCGGAAGCCGGAACCTCGGTATAGGCACACGCCCCGGCCATCAGAACGAGAAAACGAGAAGCCGTAGGACCTGCCCGCGCGCCCCGACACGCCTCCCCATACGGCGGAACCGACGAGCATCAGACTGAAGTTCGCCACAAGACGACCAAACAGGTCATTTCACATTCGCGGGACATGTGCGGGACGGCGGGCTTGACGGCCAGTCAGATAAGCCACTGGCCTGCCAAAACCTGTGGGAACTATCCCTCCGGAGCCGTGTGCGCAGGTTCGAATCCTGCCGGGGCACTCACCACACAGCCAGCCTAAATCAAGCACTGAGCTGGGCGGATGCCTAGATGAGAGAGCGGGAGTCAGTCTCACTGACTCCCGCTCTTTCTCGTTGTCTCTCACTGTTCGCGCACTATCTGCGATACACGCGACACGCCCTGACCTTCCAGCTGGTTCGTAGCGCAAGGTCAGCTGACTGGCCTCTTTCAGCTCTGCCCACCTGGCATCCTCAGCCCATGCTTCGACAGATCCTGACCCCTTTTCCCCAGGTCAAGCCTAAAAGTTCTGACTGGAGTAGGCTTTCAGTTTACCTATTCGCGGTCTCCGTTACTGGCACGGCTCTGGTATGCGCCGAGCTTCATGCCAGGGGGCAGTTTCGTGCTCCGGTGCAGTCGGGCTGCGGAGATTTGTTCGGCCCTCAGCCCCTTGGCCTGTGAAAGATCGGCGCTCTCCAGCATGGCGTCACGGAAATCGGCGGAAGACAGGCGGGACTGGAGGAATTCGGCGTTCTGGAGTTTAGCTTGGCGAAAGCTGACCCGCTCCAAGTTGGCGTGGGAGAAATTGGCTCCCCTCGCATCTGCCAACCTAAACGTGGCCTCCTCCATATTCGCCTCATGGAACGTTGCACCGCCGAGGTGTGCGAACATGAGGTCCGCCTTCTGGAGCGCGGCGCCCTGAAAGAGCGCATTCAGTAAAGACGACCGAGCAAGGTTAACGTTCTGGATCCAGGCGTTCCGCAAATCGACGTGATTGAACATACCGTCACTCATGTCCGCTCCGCGGAGGTCAGTACGCCGGAGGTTGATATGCACTCGGCCTGCGCTGCGGTTGGGCCTTCGCCCTAGGACGGTCAGAGCGGCCTGGACATCCTCACGAGGCTTGGCATTTCCGTTGTCGGGTGGGTCATCCGAATCCACGCCGGCATGCTGCCGTATGAAGGACACCAATACGTCGATGACGGTCGCATGATCCTTATCGGAGTCCCTCATGATGCGTTCGAGTGAGTAGATACCCCCGAGCCTCTGGGTGAGGCTGTCCGACGACAGGAGCTTGATGGCCTCGACATAGCGCTCGGTCACCTGGCCCTCGCGAGCCAGCTCTGCCTGCTCGCGGTCCTTCTTCCGAGTGTGCTGGAACAGCAATTCCGTGTGCTGGTGAGACTTGTGCGTATACCAGAGTCCGAAGCCCGCAACGACCCCAGCCCCGAGAGCAACAAGCATGGTGCGGAAGCCGGTGATGACGACGCCGTCGGCGGGCTGAAGGTTCTTCGTGCGGAGGTGAGCGCCATCGATCCACCATGGGCCATTCCATAGAAGGAGGCCGTACCCCACAGCGGCGAACATTAGGGCGATGGGGAGCAGAATGCGCTTCGCGCTGGGTCTCGTGCCGCGCCTCTTGGACCGTTTCCTGCCTGGAGAGGTGGGTGCGGTTTCAGGAACCAATGCCGGTGCGAAATCGCTGAGTGCGTCAGCCGACGCCGGTCCGAACTCGCCGAGTGCCGCACGCGCTCGGGAGATCCGAATGGCCTCCGCGGTTATGTCGTGTCGCATCTCGGATCGACTCCAGGAGCGTTCCGCGAGTTCCCACATAGTCGTGAGAGAGATCAGGTCGGCGCCGGTGATCTCAGCCAGCGCCACCACCGCACCCTTGGGCGCGAGCAATCGGCCGTTTAAATATCGCTGCCAGGACGTCTTGGAGTAGTCCGTGCTGTCTGCCACAGACTTGATACTCATCCCACTGTCGTCCACCAGCGCGCGCAGCTGACTCGCGAACTCCCTGACCATCGGGTCAAGTTCCTCCGGCAAGGCTTTCCAGTGAGGCATTGCCCCCCCCTTGCTTGAAATATGTCCGCGTCGACTCAGCAACTACAACTTACGCATCCCGAGACACATTTGAATCAGCTGACGCCATTGCTCTCAAACACTAGTCGGAGTGGGGCATGGGTGACCGTCAAGTCGACGCACCGCATGACCCTATCGAGCCCGAAGCTGGATGCTAGTGTGATGCGCCAGAAATCCTGATGGTTAGTTACTACCCTGTTGGCATGTCGCATTCGGGGCCTTCTGCTGTGGCGATCACGTTGTCCGAGACGGAGCGTGCCGAGTTGGTGCGCCGGACGGAATTGCCGCACCGGCGCTCGGCCGAGAAGGCCCGCATCATCCTGGCGTGTGCTGACGGCATGTCAAACGCGGGTGTCGCACGGCTCGTCGGTGTCCAGGCCAAGACGGTCGGCAAGTGGCGTCGGGCATTCGCCGCAGAGCGGATGGCCGGGCTGGAAGACGCCGGCTGGATTGGCCGGCCGAAGGCCGACCTGATCCTCGACGATGCCGAGCGCAGACAGCTCCAGCAGTGGGCTCGGCAGGCCAAGACCGCCCAATTCCTCGCGTTGCGGGCCAAGATCGTGCTGCGCTGCGCGGAGGGCGGGACGAACCAGCAGGCCGCGGCCGACCTCGGCATCGACAGGTCGACCGTGGACCGCTGGCGGGCCCGGTTCATCGCGAAACGCCTCGAGGGTCTGCAGGACGAGCCCCGCTCGGGCCGACCGCCTTCGATCCTCCTCGACCAGGTCGAGGAGGTCGTCGTGGCCACCCTGGAGTCGGTCCCGGGCCAGGACACGCACTGGTCACGGGCCTCGATGGCCCAGCGCACCGGCCTGTCGAAATCGACCATCGGGCGAATCTGGAAGCGGTTCGACCTCAAGCCCCACCTGCAGGACTCCTTCAAGCTCTCCACCGACCCGCAGTTCGTCGCCAAGGTCGTCGACGTTGTCGGCCTGTACCACCACCCGCCCGAGAAGGCGGTCGTGCTCTGCGTGGACGAGAAGAGCCAGATCCAGGCGCTGGACCGCTCGCAGCCGGTGCTGCCGATGATGCCGGGCATGCCCGAACGCCGCACCCACGACTATCTGAGGCACGGCATCACCAGCCTGTTCGCCGCCTTCAACATCGCCGACGGCACCGTCATATCAGCACTGCACCGCCGCCACCGGGCGATCGAGTTCAAGAAGTTCCTGGTCACGATAGACAAGGCGGTGCCCGCCGGGCTCGACGTGCACCTCGTCTGCGACAACTACGCCACCCACAACACCGCCGACATCAGGACATGGCTCGGCAGACACCCACGCTTCCACGTCCACTTCACCCCCACCGGCTCCTCGTGGATGAACCAGGTAGAGCGGTGGTTCGGCCTGCTGACCGACAAGCTCATCCGCCGCAGCGTCCACACCTCCGTGAAGGCGCTGGAGGACGACATCACCGCATGGATCGACACCTGGAACCAGAACCCGCGGCCCTTCACCTGGACCAAGACAGCCGACGAGATCCTCAACTCTCTCGCCGACTACCTCACCAAGGTCGGAACCACCGGCCAGAAAACCGAGCAAAACTAACCATCAGGATTTCTGGCGCATCACACTAGCGCCCTACTGGGGAGTTCGTATCATCTTCGCTCGATCGACCCGTAAGAGTTCGTAACGGGATCATGAGCGGGCCTTCTTGAGTCGTCTCCAGCAGATGAGCCCGCAGGCGAGGGAGACGAACGCGTCGTGGAATTCGGTACGGCGTACCCAGCGGACAGCCAGACGCTTGAACCGGGGATTAACATGAATGTCTGCTCGACGACATAGCGGAGCTTCCCCAGGCCTTTGATGTTGAGGGCATCCTTGCGGGAGATGACGGGCAGGATCCGGCGTTTGCGGAGCTCTTCGCGGTTGGGTTTGGAGTCGTAGGCCTTGTCGCCGAGAAGCGAGTCGGGTCGGCGGCACGGTCGGCCGGACCGTCCCACGACAGGTGGGATGCCGTCGACGAGGGCGAGGATCTGCGTGACGTCATTGACGTTGGCGGCGGCGGTGTCGACTTTGAGCGTGGTGAGCCGTCCGTCGCAGATCAGGTGGTGTTGCTGCCTGCCTTCCGACAGTTGACGGCGACGGACCGGTGTCGGTGCCCCCATTTTTCGCGCGGATGTGGGAGCCGTCCACGTAGGCCCGGGACCAGTCGAGTTCGCCGGCTGTGTTGAGTTCGGCGAGCAGGATGTGGTGCAGCTGGTCGAAGACTCCGGCCTGCTGCCAGCGGTCCAGGCGCTGACGTCGTTCCGTCCCAGACGACGTAAGAGGCGCCAGCGCGGACTGCAGACAGATCCTGTGCGACGGGGCCCGGAACGCCATACTTGGCGGCCGTCTCCAGCATGAGCGGGTCGTCGATCGATCTCATGTTCGCGATCGTGCCATGGGCCACTGACAGGTCGCGGATCTCGGAGTACGACGAACTCGGCGACGGTCCTCAGTGGTGGTTCTTGCGGACCACGTTGATGACGGGGGCCCATACATGCGGCGCGGAGCCGTCGAAGTAGGTCGCTTCCGAGCGGAGGACGTGCCGGCCCGGTGCGAGGTCCGTCAGCCATGCCACCCACCCGCAAGCGGTGAAGGTCGCGGGCTGCGCGGGTACGTTCAGGAAGTTGTCCGGCCGCAGTTGAACCGCCTGCTGCGGTGCGCATACGGCGAAGCGTCGCTTCTGGAGATCGATGGCCTTGCCGCCGTCGACAGTGAGCCGCACCGACTCGGTGGTGGCACGGAGGTCGGCCCAGGCGCACCTGCGTTGGGCGGCTTCGCCGACCGCGTAGTACGGAGGCTCCTCGACGTCGTCGCAGACGGTCGTGATTCCGAGGACGAACACCGCTGTTCCTTCCTTCACGGTGCAGTTCTGCGGAGGGCCGTTTCCGATGGCCAGGAGAACCTTTCCGGTGCGTCCGAGCTTCACGCACCGTTCGCCCTTCTCGAACCACGGATTCTCCGCCGCGGGCAGGGTGAACGTCCGGTACCAGCCCTCCCCCATGGCATCGCGTCCGGTCAGTCCGTCCATCTTCTTGCGCGGCTCGACGACGCGGCCTTCACCGCGGTGGTCACCGTGACCCGAAGCGCTGGGTATTGACCCCAGTTGAATCGCGGCGACCAACGTCATGATCAGGAAAATCGACCACCTGGCATGGCGCGGACGTGGCATGGCGCCCTCCCCCGAGCAGAGATGGTGCGGGCCGTTCCCATGCCCGACCACCCTAGGGGCGTACTGGAGGGTATGACCCGTCGGCGGGAGGACGGGACGAGCCGAGGGAGCCGCAGGAGCGACAGGAGGGGCAGAGTGCAAAATTTATACTGAGCAATGATTGCATTGTGCTTCTCGTCCGTACCCCCTGTGGACCGAGCCGTTCACCCAGGAGGCACTAATGCGCGTAACGCAACGCACGGCAGGAACCGTATTCGTGATCGGTGGGCTGGCCGTGACGCTCACCGCGCTGGCCTACCCCGCCCTCGTCGGGGTAGAGAAGACGACGACCGACCAGGCACGGATCATCGCCAACACCCGGTACGGGCCGTTGACGGAGGCGGACCGGGACTTCGTCATCAAGGTTCGGGCGGCGGGGCTGTGGGAGCACCCGTTGGGGCTGATGGCCATGGAGCGGGGGACGACCCCGGAGATGAAGGAGGCCGGGGAGCATCTGGTCGCGGGGCACTCCGGGCTCGACGAGATGTGCCGGAACATCGCTCCCGAGCTGGGCATCACCCTGCCCAACCAGGCCAGCCCGCAACAGCAGCAGTTCGTGGCGACCGTGGACGGAAGTACCGGCAAGCAGTTCGACACGACCGCGGTGAACATCATGCGGGTGACGCACGGGCAGATCTTCCCGACCATCGCCAAGATCCGGGCCAGTACCCAGAACAGCATGATCCGGCAGCTCGCCGACCTGGCCAACGACACCGTCCTCGACCACATCACCGTGCTGGAGAAGACCGACCTCGTCAACTACGACCAGGTCAACTTCCAGCAGACCACCCCGCCGAAGCTCCCCAAGGACGAGATGACGCCGCCCGCACCGCAGCCCGGCTCGCCCGTTCTCGTACTCAACAGGCCCCCGGGGCTGGATGTGAACACGAGTTCCCCGACGCCCGCTCCCAGCCCCAGCGCCGGGTGACCCCGAGCGCCTCCGGAAGGAAGGGCTCAGGCGTCGTGCGTCGCCGGCACGTCCACCCAGCCCAGGGGGTACGGCTCCGCGTCGTCCAGCGCCGGGGCCAGAGGCTCGCCGCCCGCCTCGTTGAACGCCGTCAGCGCGTCGACCAGTGCCTCACGCTGTTTCGGGGTGAGCCGTTCGACGATCGCGGAGATCTCGGCGCGCCGGCGGGCGGTCACGTTGGCGACCGCGTGCCGCCCCTCCTCCGTGAGCTGCAGCAGGGTCTCGCGGCGGTTGGTGGGGTTGGTCCGGCGGTCGGCCAGCCCGGCGGCGATGAGCCGGTCGATCATGCGCATGGCGGTGGAGGGCGCGACCTGGAGCAGATCGGCGAGCGTGACCAGTTTGGTGGCGCCGCGCGTGGCGAGCACCATCAGCATCCGGACCTGCGGCAGCGTCACGCGCTCCTCGACCTCGGCGAGCGAGCGCGCCGAGACCGCGACGAGAAGGCGGGAGGCGGTCAGTACCGCATGGGTCACCGCGTCGACATCGTCCATGGCCCCGGCGGGGGTCTCGTGCTCCGGCATGTGTCCTTTGTATCCCGCCGAGGTGCCCGGCCACTCACCTGATCGGCACAGATTTTCCTTCTCCATGACCTGCGTACGAGCTCCATGACCTGCGTACGAGGTCGACGGCCCGGCAGCGCTCGGCCGTGCCCGGGGAGCCCGGGTCCAGGTCAACGGCCCGGCGCCGGTCCCGTACTCCTCCGGACGATCAGTTCGACCGGTACGACGCGGCCGACGGCCGGTTCGGGCGGGCCGTCCAGCTGGGACAGGAGCAGGTGCAGGGAACGGGTGCCGATCTCGGGGAAGTCGGTGCGGACCGTGGTCAGCGGAGGCAGCAGGTGCGCGGCCTCGGGGATGTCGTCGTAGCCGACGACGCTGACATCGTCGGGGACGCGGCGTCCCGCCTCATACAGGGCCCGCAGCAGGCCCAGCGCCATCTGGTCGTTGGAGGCGAAGATCGCCGTGACCTCGGGCCGGGCAGCCAGTCGGCGGCCCAGTTCGTAGCCCGAGTCGGCGCTCCAGTCACCGATGAGGGGCTCGGGGACCTCGGCCCCCGCCGCCTCCAGCGTGGCCCGCCATGCCTCCACCCTTCTGTCCGCCGACAGCCAGCCCGTGGGGCCCGCGATGTGCCAGACCGTCGTGTGGCCCAGCGCCAGCAGGTGTTCCGTGGCCTTGCGCGCGCCCGCCCGGTTGTCCGCCGTGACGAAGGACGCGTCCTTGCCCAGGTCGTTCTCCAGCACCATCAGCGGGGTGTCCAGCTGTGCCTCCGCCAGCGCCCTGCCCACCCAGCGCTGCGGGGCGATGGCTATCACACCGTCCGCGCCCTCGGCCGACAGCGTGTCCACGGCCCGTACGACGGTGGCCCGGTCCGCCGTGTCCAGAGCGATGGAACTTACCAGGTAACCGGCCTCCTGGGCCGCCGTGTTGATCGCGGTCAAGATCGAGGCGGGACCGAACCGCGCCGCGTCGAAGGAGATCACGCCCAGCATGCGCGTCCTGCCGCTCGCCAGGGAGCGTGCGCTGCGGCTCGGGCGGTAGCCGAGCGTACGCATGGCCGTCCGGACCGCCTCGCGGGTCTCGGGGCGGACGGACGGGTTGTCGTTCAGTACGCGGGAGACGGTCTGCTTGGAGACACCGGCCAGGCGCGCCACGTCGTCCATCACCGGCCGCGCCCCCGCGAAGTTGCGTCGGCTGCGACCCTTGGGAGGGCCTTGGGGCGGCGCGCCGTCACCGGCACTTCGGGTCATGACGGGTGATGTCCTTCGGGTTCGTCCCGGCGGTCGTGCCCCGCCCGGCTGGCCCACAGGATAGGCCGCCGGGAGGGAGCGGGCCCCGGCGGCCGGGCCTCGGGGGCTCAGCCCGCGCGCATCACCCACGTGCGGCCCGTCACCCACTCGACACGCCCGATCCGCGCCGCCACCGCTCCCCCGTCCCCGCTCGTCCGCGCCGCCACCGCTTCCCCGTCTCCGCTCGTCCGCGCCACCACCGCTTCCCCGTCTCCGCTCGTCTCCGCCACCACCGCTTCCCCGTCTCCGCTCGTCTCCGCTCCCCCAGTGCCGCCCGCCTCCGCCGCCACGTACACCCGGGCGTCCGCGTGCCGGGGCAGGACCCGCAGCCGCAGGCCCTCCTCGCGAAGGGCGTCCGCGGGGAGGCGGTCCAGGGCGATGTCCCAGACCCGCCCCGCGGCGAACTGGTCCGCCACGAGCGTGTCCCCCACGTACGCCCGCGCCACGTCTCCGGTCCAGTGGACGCGCAGGAGGGTGCCCGGGATCGGAAGACCGTCCGGCAGGGCGACGGCGTACTCGGCGGCCGCCGCCGTGTCGAAGTACTTGTCCGCCGGCGCGCTCGCCCGGCCCAGGACGCCCGTCACCGGCTCGGGCGCCGGTCCCGTGGCGGCCCGGATCAGCGTGGCCGACGCCTCCACGACGGTGTGGAGGCCGCCGCCCTGCACGGTGTAGCGCGTGAGCACCCCGTCCGCCGCCTCCCGAACAACGGCCCCGGTCACCCCCACCCCACTCGCCTCCGTCACCACCGGCGCCCGCTCCGGCGCAGGCAGCACCGCGAACGACGGTTCCCCGGCCAGCCGGCTGTGCACCCGCACCTCGCCCCGCCCCTGACCATCCTCCTGCCCATCTCCCTGCCCATCTCCCTGCCCTCGGCCGTCCCCCGCCTGCTCGTCGAAGACGACACCATCGGCGCAGAGCACCAGCCGCTCCGCTCCCCAGGCGACACCCCGGTAGGCGGTACGGGCCGTCGCCGCGTCCAGGACCAGGAGGCCCACCCGGTTGCCGTCCGTCGTGACGACCTCGACGAGGGCGTCGGTGCCGGGCCGCAGCCCGGTGATCAGGACGCGGCCGCCGGCCGAGGAGACCCGCCGCGTCGGCGCGTAGACCGACCTCAACGTGCTTGCGTCCAGGGCGAGTTCGGGGGCGATCCCGTCGACGGCGGCCAGCACCAGGACCGTACGACCGTCCGCGTCGACCGTGCAGACGGGCTGGGCGGTGGCCCAGTCGAGCCGCAGTCCGGCCACGTCGAGCCGTAACGGCCAGCAGAAATAGGCTCCTTGATGGACCGTCACCGGTGTGCTCGGAAACGTCAGTTCACCGGCGTCCGGGAACTCCACCGTGAACTGCGTGTCCGGATGGTCCGGCAGCGGTTCGTGCGGCTGATGGTTGTTGACGAAGAGGAACCCGGACTGCCCGTCCGCGCGGACCGCCCACCGGAGCGTCTCCCGGTCGTACTGCCCGGCCGGCCCCCGCTCGGGAAGCACGGACTCCATGGGCGCGATCAGATGACCGAAGTCGGCCAGCATCAGGTGCTGGAGCCGGAGTGCGTCGTACGAGGGCCGGTACTGGCCGTACTCCCCCAGCGGGGCCTGGAAGTCGTACGTGAGGACCGGCAGGTCGTTGGGATAGCCGGTGGCGTGGGACTCCTGAAGGGGCGTCAGCTCGCCCGGCGGATTCGTACCGCCGTGGAACATGTAGTAGCCCTGCCACACCGAGCCGCAGCCGATCTTGGTGAGGCCGAGGGCGCCCACGTCGGCCGTGTCGACGTACGGGCGGCGGTGATAGGCGACCGCCATTCCGCCGCCCAACTCGCAGGTGGCCCACGGGAATCGGTCCGTGGACGCAGGATCGCCACCGCGTACGACGGTCGGCCGCAGGTCCGCGCCGATGCCCTCGTCGTCGCGCTGGTGGGTGAAGAAGAAGTGCTTGCGGCAGGTGTCGGGCCAGCCGCCGTCCGCCTCCGTCCAGAAGGTCTCGGGGTAGCCGCCGTAGAGCGGAAGCAGTTCGTCGGGCGGGAGCTGGACCCCGCCCCACGCCGTCGACGTCCAGAGCGGAGCGCTCAGCCCGGCCTCCTGTGCCATGCGCTTCAGCGTCAGCAGATGGCCGGGCCGGTCGTAGAGCTCGTTCTCGATCTGGATCGCGACGATCGGGCCGCCGTGCGCGCGGTCGAGCCCGCGCAGCTGCCCGGCGATCGCCTCGAACCAGGTGCGTACGGGGGCCAGGTAGGCCGGATCGTCCGTGCGCGGGGTGCAGGCGCGGGCGAGCAGCCAGTCGGGGAGGCCGCCGTTGCGCACCTCCGCGTGGGACCAGGGACCGATACGAGGGATGAAGTCCAGCCCGTGGCGGCCACAGAGTTCGGCGAAACGCCGCAGGTCCCTGTCGCCGTCGAAGCGGATGCGGCCCTCGGCCTCCTCGTGGTGGATCCAGATGACGTAGCTGGCGACGGCGGTCACCCCGCCCGCCTTCATCTTCAGGAGTTCCTCCTCCCATTCCCGGGCCGGGTAACGGGTGTAGTGGAACTCGCCGGAGACCGGGAACCAGGGGCGGCCCCCGCGGGTGAGGTAGCGGCTGGTGACCTCGATCGGGTCGGGGACGCCGGTGGCGTCGGTGAAGGGGAGATGGCCTGCTAACGGGGGTGCGGCGGGCGCGGGAACGCGCAAGTGGTGGGGCATCAGGGCTTCACCGGGCCGAGGTCGGGCGTGTCGGTGAGCAGCGCGCGCGGGCCGGTCGTGGCCTGGAGCTCCAGCAGGACCAGTTCGTTGGTGCCGCGGCGCAGTACGGGTGCCGGGACGTACAGCGTGCGCTGCGGGCCGCGGTTCCAGTAGCGGCCGAGGTGGAAGCCGTTGACCCAGGCCTGGCCCTTGGTCCAGCCGGGCAGGGAGAGGAACGTGTCGGCGGGTGCGTGGACCTCGAAGGTGCCGTGGTGGAAGGCGGGACCGGCGTCCGAGGGCGCTTCGGACGCCGGGGCGAAGGGCACCGCGCCCAGGTTGTCCAGGGACAGCGGATGGCAGTCCCAACCCTGCAGGGCCGTGCCCTTGAAGGTGACCGGGCCGAGCAGCCCCTTCGGCGCACCGATGCGCGGGCCGTAGTTGACGCCGCCCATGTTCTCCACGAGCACGTCGAGCGAGGCGCCGGCCCGCGGAACGCGCACGGGCAGGGCCTCCTCGTGGCGTTCACGTTCGAGTACGCCGACGGGGGCGCCGTCCACGAAGACCTGGGCGCGGTCGCCGACGCCGCCCGAGAAGTGCAGGAGTCCGTCACCGTGGACCGGGACCGTGGTGCGGTAGAGGACGTAACCCGACCGCAGGCCCAGCTCCTCCGCGGTCACCGGGTCCGCGTCGACACGTACGGGCTTGGCCAGGGCGGTCGCGTGCGGGAGCAGCGCGGCCCGGCGGTCCAACTCCACTGTGGTGAGCGGGAGTTTGCGGGAAGGTGCCGGGACCGGCTCGTCGGGGACGGGGGCGTGGCGGGCGATCACCTCGCGGAAGGCGTGGTATTTGGGGCCGGGGTCGCCGGACTCGGTGAGGGCGGCGTCGTAGTCGTACGAGGTCACGATCGGCTCGTACGCGTGGTCGTGGTTCGCGCCGTTGGTGAAGGCGAAGTTGGTGCCGCCGTGGAACATGTAGATGTTCACGGACGCGCCCGCCGTGAGCAGCCGGTCGAGATCGGCGGCGGCGTCATCGGCATCCCTCACATGGTGCGGCTCGCCCCAGTGGTCGAACCAGCCGATCCAGAACTCCGCGCACATCAGGGGCCCTTCGGGCTGGTGTGCGCGCAGCTGCTGCAGGGAGGACTCGACTCTGCTGCCGAAGGTGCCGGTGCTGAGGACACCGGGCAGGCTGCCGGCCGCCAGGTGCTCGGGGTTGGCCTGGTCGCAGGTGAAGAGGAGTTCGTCGATGCCGCGCGAGCGCAGGGACTGGGCGAGGTGTTCGAGATACGCGGTGTCGTCGCCGTACGCCCCGTACTCGTTCTCCACCTGTACGGCGATCACCGGGCCGCCGTTCGCGGCCAGTTGGGGCACGATCGGGGGCAGCAGCAGGTCGAGGTAGCGGTCGAGCGCGTCCGTGAAGCGGGGGTCGCTGGAGCGCAGCCGGATGTCGGGGTCGGTGGTCAGCCACGAGGGCAGGCCGCCGCCGTCCCACTCGGCGCAGATGTACGGGCCGGGGCGCAGCAGGACGTGCAGTCCCTCGGAGCGGGCGAGGCGCAGAAAGCGCGGCAGGTCGAGGAAGCCGTCGAGGACGAGGGTGCCGGGCTCCGGCTGGTGGAGGTTCCACGGTACGTACGTCTCCACCGTGTTGAGCCCCATCAGACGGGCCTTGCGGAGCCGGTCGGTCCACTGGTCGGGGTGGATGCGGAAGTAGTGCATCGCGCCGGAGATGATGCGGAACGGCTCGCCGTGGAGGAGGAAACCGTCGGACGACGTCGTCAGAGCGGACATGCGGGAACTTCCTTTCGGTTCAACGGAGTTCGGGGCGGGACCGGCCGAGCCGGGCGGGGAGTCCTCGTCAGCCGACGTCGGCGTCGACAGGCCGCGTCGCACGGATCAGCCACACCGTCGCCGTCAGGCACAGTGCCGAGACCGCGCACAGCAGGAGGGGCACCGCACGGACGCCGGACCACTCGATGGCCTTGCCGAGTGCGGGTCCGGCCGCGACTCCGCCGACCATGGACGCGGCGATGACCACCGCTCCGGCCCTACGGGCCTTCGGGGCGGCCCTGTTGAGCCAGGGCAGCCCGGTGGGGAAGATCGGCGCGATGAACAGCCCGACACCGGCGTACGCGTAGGGGGCGAGCCCCGGTACGGCGGCCAGCAGCAGGCAGACCGTCATCCCCGCGCACGAGACCGTGATGATGGTCTGAGCCGAGTACCGGAGCGCGACCGGTGCCACGAGGAAACGGCCGACGGTCATCATCAGCCAGTACACGGAGGTTGCGGTGGCGGCGGCCCCGGCGCCGTAACCGACGGTCTCCAGATGGGTGGGCTCCCAGCCGCCGACGCCCGCCTCGATGCCCACGTGCAGGACGTAGAGGGTGACGAAGACGGCGAGTACGGACCCGAGGCTGCGGCCGAGCACCCGCCGTCCGCCCCGCTCCCCCGCCGGTTCGCCGGTGGCGGGATGCGGCACATGGTCGCGTACGCCCCTGAGGCAGAGCAGCAGCGGCAGGTTGGCGGCGGCGAAGACGAGGAAGACCGCCGGATAGTGCTCGGAGCCGATCAGGCCGATCACGGCCGGGCCGAGGATCGCGCCGATACCGAAGTGTGCGTTGAGGATGTTGAGCATGGCGGTCGAGCGATGGCCGAAGCCGACGGCGAACAACTGGTTGAGCCCGTAGTCGATGCCGCCGAAACCCAGCCCCGCGAGCAGGGCCGCGGCCAGGGCGAGCGGCCAGTTCGGCGCCAGCGCGAAGCCGGCCGCGCCGACGCCCATCAGCAGATACGAGGCGCCGAGGATCTGCCGGTTGCCGAGCCGCCCGTACAGCCGGTCGAAGAGGAGGACCCCCGCGACCCCGCCGACGAAGTGGGCGCTCAGCCCCAGTCCGGCGGCCGAGGGCGAAAGCCCGAACTCCTCGCGGAAGGCGGGGATCGCGGGACCGTACAGCGCCTGGAGCGCACCGATGAGGACGAAGCCGACACAGGAGGCGACGACCTCCGCCCGGCTGAACACGGGCTTGTCCGGGGCCACTTGGGCATGCTTCGGGACGCTCGCGACCGGTTGCGCGGTCGTCTGACCTGTCACGTGGTCACTCACGCGGGACTCCAGTGGACGGCCCACGCTCCCGTGGGCGACGAGCCGGCCCGGACGCCGGCGGCAGCGCTACGAGAACCATGATGTTACCGGTAACTCAAGCCGTCAAGATCTCTGCGGCAAGGCAGTGCGGGTGAGGTCGCGACCAGGCCGGGAGTCCGGCCGGGGACTCCCCGAGCCGGTCAGGACAGCGAGGCGCGCAGGGCGGCGTGGAGGCCGGCCGGGTCCGTCCAGTGCCGGGTCCTGGTCGGCGGCACCCGCCAGTGCAGGCCAGGAGCGTACGTACGGTGGCGCGGTGGGATGGCCACATGGGAGCCGGGGCCGAGGATCTGGGCCGGAGGGAGGTCCCAGTCGGCGGCCTCGCCGGGCGGGACGAGCCAGTAGAGGATGCCGCTGCCGCCGTAGCCGTCCTCGATGACGGCTCCCGTGCGCGGCCCGAGGTGTTCGAGGATGCTCAGGCCTGTGGCCAGCGGAACCCGCACCGCGTCCCACCACTCGCCGGCCGGCAGGGTCCGCACGTCCGGTCCGAGGGGACGCAGCCACCTGGGGACATCGCTGCTGGGCATGGTCCGGAACTCACCGCCTCTCGCACGGGAGCACGACCCTAGGGCGGACCCGGTTCACCAACTTGCCAGTACGCGTAGGGAACTTGTCGACATGCGCAGCACGTCCCACGCGCTCTCGTTCGCGAACCCTACGGCCGCGTAACGTCACTCGCCGTATTGGTGTTCGAGCAGTTCGCGTTTCAGATACTGGGAGGCTCCCATGTCAGAGCAGGGCTCCATCGTCATCGACCCGTCCGGTCGCGACATCCACGGCGAGGCGACACGGATACGGGAGCGCGGTCCGGTGACCCGAGTCGAGCTCCCCGACGGTGTGGAGGCCTGGGCGGTCAGCAGTACGGACCTGCTGAAGAAGCTGCTCACCGACCCACGGGTCTCGAAGGACCCGCGTCAGCACTGGCCGCTGTGGATCAACGGGGAGATCTCCCCGGAGTGGCCGCTGTTCACCTGGGTCGCCGTGCAGAACATGTTCACGGCGTACGGCGGAGAGCACAAACGCCTGCGGACCCTGGTGGCGAAGGCGTTCACCGCCCGCCGGACGGCCGCGCTCCAGCCGCGTGTCGAGGAGATCACCAAGTCCCTGCTCGACCGTATCGACGAGGCCGGGCGGCGGAGCGAGGTCGTCGATCTGCGCGAGGAGCTCTGCTATCCGCTGCCGATCCAGGTGATCAGCGAGCTGTTCGGACTGCCCGAGGAGAAGGGCGCGGAGCTGCGGGCCGTCGTGGACGGCATCTTCAACACCGCCGCCACGCCGGAGGAGGTCACGGACATCTATACGAGGCTGTACGCGGCCCTCGGCGAACTCGTCGCGGCCAAGCGGGAGTCGCCCGGCGACGACCTCACCTCCGCGCTCATCGCCGCGCGTGACGACGAGGGTGACACGCGGCTGAGCGAGCAGGAGCTGCTCGACACGCTGGTGTTGATGATCAGCGCGGGGCATGAGACGACGGTCAATCTCATCGACAACGCGATTCACGCTCTGCTGACCCATCCCGACCAGCTGGCGCACGTCCGGGCGGGGCGTGCCACGTGGGACGACGTGATCGAGGAGACCCTGCGGGTGCAGGCGCCGGTGGCCAGCCTGCCGTTGCGGTACGCCGTGGAGGACCTGGCGGTCGGTGAACTGGGCGGGCCCGAAGGTGTGGTGATCGCCAAGGGTGAGGCGATCCTCGCGGCGTACGCCGCCGCCGGGCGTAACCCCGTCGACCACGGGGTGGACGCCGACCGGTTCGACGTCACGCGCCTCGGCAAGGAGCACCTGGCCTTCGGCCATGGCGTCCACTTCTGCCTCGGCGCGCCGCTGGGCCGCATGGAGGCCCGCATCGCGCTCCCTGCCCTCTTCGAGCGCTACCCCGACCTCGAACTGGCCGTTCCTGACCAGGACTTGGCTCCGGTGGCCTCCTTCATCTCCAACGGTCACCGCTCCCTGCCGGTACGGCTGAACCCGGCCGGGTGACGGGTTCGGCCGGGGGCCACGCTGCGGGCCGGTGGGGGCCGGTCGCGCAGTTCCCCGCGCCCCTAAAAGCCCGTGGCCTGGGCCGGTTCATCACGTGCGGGTCCGTCGTGGTTGCTCGCGCCGTTCCCCGCGCCCCTAAAGACACCGGTGCCTGGGCCGGTTCGCCACGTGCCGGTCCGTCGTCGTTGCTCGCGCCGTTCCCCGCGCCCCTGAAGGGGCGCCCCCGCCGGTCCTCGCGACCCTAAAGGGGCGGCCCCCTCCATTGCCCGCGCCCTGGCGGGGCCCCGGTGGTCCCACGGGGCGGAGGGGACGTGGCGGGATGTGTGGCCGCAGCTTACGAGGAGACGGGGAGGCGGACACCTGGCAAGCGGGGGTTGCGGCCTCCGCTGCGGGCGGACATTCCGGCGCGGCCCCGCACCCGGACGACGGACGTCAGCCCCCACCCACCCCAGGGGCGCGGGGAACTGCGCGATCAGCCCCCACGCACCCGTGGACGAACACGAACCAGCCCCCCTACTCCCCCCGCCACCACGCCCGCAGCCGCGCCCACGCGCCCTCCGGGCGGACTGGCGGGGGCGCCGGCGCCTCCGGCTGCCCGGCGAACGCGGGCAGTGCGGGCCGCCCACCCTCCCGACCAGCCACCGTCTCCCCACTGACCGGCGCCACAGGAAACCGCACAGGCAACGAAGCCAACGCCCGGTGGAACGGCCCCGGCCGCCACTCCAGCTCCCCCACCGGCACCGCGAGCTCCACATCAGGCAACCGGTCGAGCAGCTTCTCGACCGCCACCGCCGCGATCAACCGGGCAGGGCTCTGCGCGGGGCAGTTGTGCGGCCCGGCGCTCCACGCCAGGTGGGCGCGATTCCCCGCACGCTGATCATTCGTCAGCGCCGGATCCGTGTTCGCGGCCGCGAGACTGATGACGACCGGATCACCGGCCCGCAGCAGCGTCCCCTCGTACACGACGTCCCGAACCGGATAGTGCACCGCGTAGTTGGCCATCGGCGGATCGGTCCACAGGACCTCGTCGAGAGCATCCTCCACCGGCAGGCTCCCACCGCCGAGGCTGCCCGCGAACCGGTCGTCGGAGAGCAGCAGCCGCAGACCGTTGGAGATCAGGTTCTGCTGGGGCTCGGTGCCCGCGCCCATGAGGACGACGAGCTCGTGGATCATCTCCTCGTCGGTGAGGGCGGCCGGGTGGGCCATCATCCAGGACGTCATGTCCTGCCCCGGCCGGGCCCGCTTGAGCGCGATGAGGTCGAGCAGGGTCACGGTGAGCAGCTCGTTGGCCTTCTCCGCGTCCACGCCGTCGAAGATCCCGGACATGCCCTCGACCAGCCGCTCACCGAGGTCGGGCGGGCACCCGAAGAGCCGGTTGAAGACGAGCAGCGGCAAGACCTGGGCGTACTCACCGAGCAGGTCCGCCTCGCCGCGCGGCGCGATCAGGTCGATCAGCGTGTCGGCGCTGCGCTCGACGTATCCGCGCAGGGTGTTGGGCTCGACGCGGGCCAGGCTGTCGGTGATGGCGCCGCGGAGCCTGCGGTGCTCCTCGCCGTCGGTGAACAGCGCGTTCGGCCGGTACATCATCATCGGCACGACCGGGCTGTCCGGCGCGACCGTGCCGTCGGCCAGGTCGCGCCAGCGGCGCGGGTCCTTGGAGAAGGTCTCCGGGCTGCGCAGGACGTGCAGCGCGGCCTCGTACCCGGTGACGAGGGTGGCGCGCACGCCGGGCGCGAGTTCGACGGGCGCGGTGTTGCCGTGCGCCCGCAGCTTCCCGTAGAGGGCACCAGGGTCGGCGGCGAACTCGGGGCCGTACATGGGGTGGTGGAAGGGGCAGCCCTCAGGTGGCGCGGAGACGGGGCCGGGGGCTTCGGGGGAGGTCACGCGTGCTCCAGTTCACTGTCGCCGGCGCTGCCGACAGTACCGGCACTGTCGTCGGCGCTGCCGGCATTGCGGGTGAGGAGGTACTCGACGAGGGCGATCAGCGCGTGCGTGGAGGAGATCCGGTCGCGGGCGTCGCACCGTACGAGGGGTGTTTCGGGGAGCAGGTCGAGGGCCTCGCGGACCTCTTCCAGGTCGTGCTCGGCGGAGGCGTCGTCGAAGTCGTTGAGGGCGACGGCGTACGGCAGGCCCAGTTCCTCCAGGACGCCCATGACGTCGAAGGACTGGCCGAGGCGGCGCGTGTCGGCGAGGACGAGCGCGCCGAGCGCGCCGCGGGTCATGTCCTGCCACAGCTCGGTGAAGCGCTGCTGGCCGGGGGTGCCGAAGAGGTACAGCACGAGGGAGTCGTTGAGGGTGAGGCGGCCGAAGTCGAGGGCGACGGTGGTGGTCGTCTTGTCCTTCGTGCCCGCGAGGTCGTCGACGAGCGCGCCGGCCTGGGTCATGACCTCCTCCGTGCGCAGCGGCCGGATCTCGGACAGCGCGCCGACGAAGGTGGTCTTGCCGACCGCGAAGTGCCCCACGATCAGGACCTTGACGGCGGTCTGCACACCGCTCGGCAGGTAGACGCCCCCGGCGGGGCTGTCTTCAGAGGCGGGCGCGGAGCCCATCGAGGACCTCCTGGAGGATGCGGGCCTCGGACGGCCGGGCGGACGGGATGGGGGCGCGGGTGACGACGTGGCCGCTGTCCATGAGGTCGGCGATCAGCACCTTGGTGACGCTGACCGGCAGCGCCAGATGTCCGGCCACCTCGGCGACGGACAGCGCGCCGGGCCGGCACAGCTCCATCAACGCCCGCTTCTCCGGGCTCAGTCCGGTCAGCGGCAGATCGTCGGCGGCGATCAGCAGCGTGACCAGGTCCAGGGTGTTGCGGGTCGGGTGGGAGCGGCCGTCGGTGACGACGTACGGCCGCACCAGCTTCCCTCCGGGACGCCTGGGCGGTGTCATGCCGGGCTGCCGGCGTCCCGCCGCGCCGGGCTGGTCAGTTCCTTGCCGAGCCGGTCGACGAGCTTGTGCATGCGGTACGTGACGGCCTCCATGTCCACGTGCTCGGTGGTGGACACCGCGAGGTAGGCGCCCTCGCCGGCGGCCACGAGGAAGACGTAGCCGTGCGCGAACTCGATCAGGGTCTGCCGCCAGGGGGTGTGCGGGCTGCCGCAGAACTCGGCGGTGCTGCGGCTGATCGACTGGACGCCGGAGAGCCCCGCGGCGAGCCGTTCGGCGTCGTCCCTGCCGATGTCCGCGGAGTGGGCGCGGAGCATGCCGTCGGCCGAGAGCAGGATCGCGTGCCGCGCCTCGGGGACCTTCAGGACCTCATCGAGCATCCAGCCCAACTCGTTGTTCGTGGTGGGCTCGATCATCCTTGGATGTTCCCTTCGTCTTCGTGGGGGGTGGTGTCCTGGGCGGCACGGCCGTGGAGCGTGCCGCGGGCGAACGCACCCATGCGGCGGGCGGTCTCCTCGGCCGAGCGGTCGCCGGGATCGTCGAGGGGCGCGGGCGGCTCCTGCGTTCCGGCGGCGGGCTCCGCCTGCGCCTGGGCCCGCCGGCGACGCTTGGGCAGTCCACCGGCCGTGGTCGCCGTGGCGGCCGCGGACGCCGTCTCCGCGGGCAACGGCAGCCCGGCGGACCGGCCGGCCACCGGCTCGTCGGCGGAGGCGGAGGCGGAAGGAGACACGGAAGCGGAGCCGGAGGACGGCGCGAGCGCCGCTTCGGACGTTTCGGCGGACACGGGCGTACGACCGGGCTCGGTGGTACGGGCGGACTCGGTGGTACGGGCGGACTCGGTCGTACGGGCCGACGCGGCCGGCGTACGGGAGGAGGCGGCGCGGGCGGGCGGTGCGGCGGTCACGGGCGGCAGCTCCTCCGCGATGTCCCGGTGCGTGAGCAGGGCGGACGGCAGGAACACGACGGCACGGACGCCTCCGTACGGGGAGCGGGTGTCGGCGGAGACGCTGAACCCGTAACGCGCGGCGAGCACGCCGATGACGGCGAACCCGAACTGGGGCGGGTCGTCGAGCCGGGTGACGTCCACCGCGTGCCGTCCGGACAGCAGGGCGGCGGCCCGCTCGGTCGCGTGGGCGTCCATGCCGACCCCCGCGTCGTCGATGATCACGCAGGCGCCGTTGTGCACGGACTGGACGTTGACCTCGACCTTGGTGTTGGGCTGCGAGTGGCGGGCCGCGTTGTCGAGCAGCTCGGCGATGGTGAGTACGACGGGCTCGACGGCCCGGCTCTCGACGGCGATGTCGGCCTGGCCGTGGATCTGTACACGCCGGTAGTCGCGGATGCGGGAGGTGGCACCGCGGACGACCTCGATCAGCGCGGAAGTGGAGCGCTGGCGGCCCGGCCAGGATCCGCACAGTACGGCGATGGCCTGGGCGCGGCGGCCGAACTGGGCGTTGGCGTGGTCGATTTCGAGCAGGTCGCGCAGGACGTCGGGGCGGTCGTGGCGGTCCTGCATGTCGGAGATGGCGACCTGCTGCTCGTTGGCCAGCGCCTGGATCGAGCGCATCGACGACTTCAGGGCGGCCTTCGCGGACTGGTCGGCGCGGGCCTGGGCGTGCTCCACGGCGGTGGCGAACCGCTCCAGGACGTGGTCGAGGGACTTCGCGAAGCCGCTGCCGGAGAGTCTGGCGTCGAGCAGGCCCACGCCGGCGAGCGGCTGCTGGGGGCCGTGGTCCTCAAGCGCGGGGAGGCGTACGGCGACCAGGTGCCGTACCTCGTCCTCCCGGGTGCGCACGTCCTCGGCCAGCTCGGTGGTGCGTCGGCGCAGCCGCGCGGTGATTCCGCGCTGGCGCACCAGCAGCACGGTGACGGCGAGCAGGCCGACGGCCACGCACCAGAACACCGCCTCCGGTATCTGTTCCTTCATGAAGTCCTCGAAGTTCTCAAAGGCGGAGAGGTTGGTGATTGAGGGGTGGGTGTGGCGAGCGGGGTGAGTGTGGTGGGTGTAGGGGATGAGGGGCGTGGGGAGGTGGGGGACGCGGCGCCCGACGGTAGTCGCGAGCGGGCGCGCGCACTTTCCCGCGCGCGCAAGGAAGTTGCCGTGAGGCGCACCGTCGCACGCGGGGCGCACGGATGGCTTCGCACGCCACTGAGTACGTGCGGGTGCCGTCTGCCATTCACATGTTCCGCTCGGACCGCACAAACGGAATGTGTGCACTACGCTTACGAGTCGTAACTGCCGTGGCCAGAAGGCCAGTTGATCAGGCACGTCGGCTACGGCCGGGCACACTCTGGGCGGAGGAAGTGCATTGCCCGCGGGAACCTACATCGTGGAGTCGCAGACGACCGGTGAGATGGATCCGCGTGAGCGGACCGACTTCTGGAGCGAGCATGTCGGGTCCTACCAGACCCGGATGGACTTCAGATACGCGAGTCCCGAGACATTCCGCGGCGAGATGGTCCGGCAGGGCACCGACACGTACCAGATCGTCGACTGGAGTTGCGACAAGATCGAGTACGTCCGTACGCCGCGGCTCGTGCGGCAGGAGCCCGATCCCGACTACCGGTTTCTGCTCCCGCTCTCCGGGGAGCTGGTGCTGCGGCAGGACGACCAGGAGGCGCGGCTCACGCCCGGTGCGGGGAGTCTGATGACGCTGGGGGCGCCGTTCCAGTTGCTCCACGACGCGTCGTTGCGGGGGATCATCTTCTCCATACCGGCCCGTGAGATCGACGGGCCGCTGAACCGGAAGTCGCCGTTGGCGACCGGTATCGATCTGACGACCGGGCTGGGGCGGGTCGTCGGCGCCATGATCGAGAGCCTGTCGGCGGAGCGGGACAGTCTGACGACGACCGAGTTCAACGCCGTGTCCGACCGGATCGTCGAGCTGCTGTGCATGATCACTGTCGGGGACGACCGGCCCGACTCGTCCGGGCATCTGACGGAGGTCGAGGCGGTGGTACGCCGTCATGTGCGGGAGCACGCGGCGGATCCCGGGCTCACCGGGACGTCGATGGCGCGGGCGCTCGGGTGGTCGTTGCGGCAGATTCAGCTGGCGTTGCAGCGGGTGGGGACCACGCCGCGGGAGTTGATCCGTGAGGAGCGGTTGCGGCTTGTGCGGGATCGGCTTCAGTGCGGGGAGTGTGAGCACATGACGATCACGGATCTGGCGTATGCGTCGGGGTTCTCGTCGGCGAGTGCGCTGAGCACGGCGTTCAAGCAACGGTTCGGGGTCAGTCCTCGGGAGATGCGGCACGGGGTGCGGTGAGGGTTGTTTGTTTGCCTGCGGGTGGGTGGGGGCTGGTCGCGCCGTTCCCCGCGCCCCTAAAAGATTGCGCAGTTCCCCGCGCCCCTGGGTGGTTGGGGGTTTCGGCTCGTCTGTCAGGTGCGGGGACGCGTCGGGATGTCCGTCCGCAGCGGAGGACGTACGGCCCGTTGCCGCACGGTGACCGCAACCCAGTCTCTTCGTAAGCTGCGGCCACACATCCCGCCACGTCCCCTCCGGCCGGTCCCCCGCTAGGGGCGCGGGGAACTGCGCGAGCAACCGGAACGAACCGGCACGTGGTGATCCGACCTAGGCACCGGCGTCTTCGGGGGCGCGGGGAACTGCGCGAGCAACCAGAGCGGACCGGCACGTGGTGAGCGGGCCTAGGCCACGGGTTTTCAGGGGCGCGGGGAACTGCGCGATCAGCCGGAACGGGCCCGCAGCCGCCCAACCACCCCGATCCCCCACCCACCCCCGGCGGCCTGTCAGGCCGAGGCCCGCTTGCGTGGGGGTGTCTTCTTGGCCGGGGTCTTCTTCGCGGCTGTCTTCTTCGTGGCGTCCGCCGTCGTTTTCTTGGTTGCCGCCGTTTTCTTGGCGGCCGTCTTCTTGGCCGTCGGCTTCTTGCCGGACGCCGGCTTGGGGGAGGCCTTGCGGGCGGGACCCTTGCGGAGGGGCTTGACGTCGGCGGCGGAGTCGGCGGCGTCCTCGCCGCGGGCCACCTTGGCCTGCCGCACACTGCTCTCCAGCGCGGCCATGAGGTCGATGACCTTGCCACCGCCCTTCTCGCCGGAAGGCGCGGCCGGCACCTTCTCGCCGGAGGCCTTCGCCGCGATGAGTTCCTCCACGGCCTCGCGATAGTCGTCGTGAAGGTCGTTGAGGTCGACCTCACCAAGGGTGTCCATCAACGCGTCCGCGAGATCGAGTTCCTTGTCCCGGACGGTGACACTGGAGTCGGGGGCGACACTCTCGGGCGTACGGATCTCGTCCGGCCACAGAAGCCCGTGCATCGCGATGACGTCGTCGACGACACGCAGCATCCCGAGCCGCTCACGCCCGCGCAGGGCGAACTTCGCGATGGCGACCTTCTGGCTGCGCTTCAGCGCCTCCCGCAGCAACGTGTACGGCTTGGCCGCCGGCACCCCGTTCGCCGCCAGGTAGTACGCCGTGTCCATCTGGAGCGGATCGATCCGGTCGGCCGGCACGAAGGCCACGATCTCGATCGTCCGGGCGGTCGGGATGGGCAGGGACGCCAGGTCCTCGTCCGTGATCGGGATCATCGACCCGTCCGCGTCCTCGTACGCCTTGCCGATCTCCGGCGACGACACCTCGCGCTCCTCCAGCTCGCACACCTTGCGGTAGCGAATGCGGCCGCCGTCCTCCAGGTGGATCTGGCGGAAGGAGATCGAGTGGCTCTCGGTGGCGTTCACGAGCTTGATCGGGATGCTGACCAGGCCGAAGGAGATGGCGCCGTTCCATATGGATCGCACGTGCAGCACCTTTCCGATCGGTTTGGGATGAATTCCGGGGATTCATTGTGAAATCGTGGGATTGTCATCCTATGACGCCGATCACGGAGGTGGAGGGGCGAAGGCTCGCGCTGAGCAATCTGGAGAAGGTCCTCCATCCGGCGACCGGCTTCACCAAGGGCGAGCTGCTGCACTACTACGCGACGACCGCCGAGGTCCTGCTGCCCCACCTCCGCGACCGGCCGCTGTCCTTCCTGCGCTACCCGGACGGGCCTGACGGCCAGGTCTTCTTCGCCAAGAACGTGCCGCCGGGTACGCCCGAGTGGGTCACCACGGCCGAGGTGCCGAGGTCGGAGGGACCGGCCCGCATGGTGCTGGTCCAGGACCTCGCGAGCCTCGTGTGGGCGGCGAACCTCGTGACCGAGTTCCACACGCCCCAGTGGCTGATCGACGCCCCGGGCGAGGCCGACCGGCTCGTCTTCGACCTCGACCCGGGGGCGCCCGCGACCGTCGTCGAGTGCTGTGAGGTCGCGCTCTGGCTGCGGGAGCGGCTCGCGGCGGACGGGATCGAGGCGTACGCCAAGACGTCGGGGTCGAAGGGGCTGCATCTGCTGGCGGCGCTGCGACCGACGCCCTCCGGCCGGACGACGGAGTACGCCAAGGAGCTCGCGATGGAGGCGGAGAAGGCGCTGCCGCGGCTCGTCGTGCACCGGATGACGCGCAGCCTGCGGCCGGGCAAGGTCTTCGTCGACTGGAGCCAGAACGCGGCCCGGAAGACGACCGCCACCCCCTACACCCTGCGGGCCCGGGCAGAGCCGACGGTGTCGGCGCCGGTGACGTGGGCCGAGGTCGAGGAGTGCCGGTCCGCCCGCCCGCTCACCTTCCTGGCCCCGGACATCGCGCAGCGGCTGCGGAACCACGGCGACCTGCTGGCCCCGCTGCTCGATCCGCGGCACGCGGGCCCGCTGCCCTGAGCACGGCGGGCCGAGGGCGGGGCTCACACCCAAGACGAGGGGGGACCACCTCACAACAAAGGAGCACCATGCAAGCACCACCGCCCTCCCGTACCGTCCGCCGCTCACTCGTCATCGGGCTGACGGCTCTCGCCCTCGGCGCCCTGCCCTGGGCACCCTCGGCCGCCACGGCCTCCCCGGACCGGGCCTCGGCACAGGTCCCGGGCGCCAAGGTGATCACCGAGTGGAGCGAGACCGCCGCCGCCGTGGTCAGCGTGGACGCCGCGCGCCCGACGGCCGAACCGTTCCTCTGGTACGGCTTCGTCTCGGCCGCCGTCTACAACGCGGTCGTCGGCATCGAGGGCCGCTACACCCCGTACAAGTGGCACGTACGCGGTCCTCGCGCCGCCTCGTCCGAGGCGGCCGCGGCGGCTGCCGCCCGCCGGGTCCTCCTGACGTACTTCCCCGCCTCGAAGGCCCGGATCGACACCGCCTACACCGCGTCGCTCGCGAGGATCCCCGACGGAAAGGCCGAGGACCTGGGCGTCCGCTTCGGGGAGCGCGCCGCCGCGCGGATCGTCGAGCTGCGTGAGAACGACGGGCGCGACAACCCGGTGACGTACGACAAGGAGCCCGCCCCCGGCGTCTGGCGCCCGACCCCGCCCGGCTTCAGGCCCTTCGTGAACCCGTGGCTCGGGAAGCTGCGGCCGATGCTCTTCGACTCGCCGGACCGGTTCATGCCAGGGCCGCCGCCCGCGCTGACGTCGAAGAGGTACGCCCGGGACTTCGCCGAGGTGAAGTCGATGGGCGCGAGGAACAGCCCTGGGCGGACGGCCCGGCAGACGGAGACCGCGCGCTTCTTCTCCGACCCCCTGCCGCAGCAGCTCCAGGCCGCCTACCGCGACCACACGGCACGGCACGGAATGGACATCGTCGAGGCGGCCCGGTTGTTCGCCGCCGCCAACACGGCAAGTGCCGACGCGACGATCACCACGTGGAACTCCAAGTTCACCCACGCCCTGTGGCGTCCGATCACCGCGATCCGGCTGGCCGACACCGACGGCAACCCCGCCACCGAGGCCGACCCGTCCTGGGAGCCGCTGCTCAACACACCCCCGTACCCGGAGTACATCGGCGGCCACTGCGCCAACGACGGGGCTGTCATGGCCGTACTGGACCGGCTGACCGGCGGTGACATCGACCTCCGCGTCTCGTCGGCGGTGACGGGCACCACCCGTACGTACACGCGGTCGGCCGACTACAACCGTGATGTGATCAACGCCCGGATCTGGAGCGGGATCCACTTCCGCACCGCCGACGTCCTCGGCAACCGGATCGGCCGGCACATCGGCAACTGGGCACTCGACCACCACTTCGCGCCGCTGCCCTGATCGGCGTGGTTCGAGCCGCCGCGCCGGTCCTGAGGCCCTCACACCCGCGTCCACGTGTGCCGGTCGCGGGCCACCGCGTGCAGTGCCTCGACGTCCGCCGGTTTCAGGGTTCCGCCGAGGCGGGTCAGCGTCGGGAGGTCCGTGTCGGTGAGCACGCGGGCCTCCCGCAGGGGGGCGGTGATGTCGAGGGCGGAGGGGGCGAAGACGGCCAGGACCGGGCGGACCTCCGCGGTCAGGGCGTACGAGGCGCGGGCGGCGTCGGCGCGTACGGCGCGGAGCAGTGGGTGCGGCTCGCGGCGGCCGACCGTGACCATCGGGTCGGCCACCAGGACCCGCTGTTTGCGGGCGTAGAGGGCGCGTACGGCGAAGAGTCCGCCGGGGCCGATGACGAGATGGTGGATGCGGTCGCCGCCCGGGAGCGGGACCGAGTGCAGGGTGTGCCAGCCCGCCCCGTCCAGCCGGTCCAGGGCCTCCCCCACCGCCTGCTCCGCCGCGAGCGCGCGCCGGCGTGGATCGGGGCGCATGCGGCGTGGGGCGGCCGGTTCGCGGTCGAGGGCGATCTGGAGTGCCTCGCCGGGCCGGTTCGGCGCGAGGTCGTCGTCCGGGTGGAGGGACAGCCGCGCGAGCTCCGCGGGCGTGGGCACGGGTGGCGGACCCACCGTCACCTCGCCGGTCAGGAACGGCCCGAGCACGTCGAGCACGTCCTCGCGCCGCTCCTCGCTGAGCAGGTTGACCCTGGCCGCCTCCCTGTCGTACCAGGCGACGTTCCTGCCGTCGGTGAGACAGACGTAAAGCCGCTCCTGGCCGTGGCGCCAGGTCGGTATGACGCGCAGTCCGCTCATGCACCATCACCCCACGACCATGGGAACAGGCGGGGTGCTCCAGGGGCAAGAAGCCGGTTACCTTTGGGGACAGTGGAGGGGGAGGCGCCGTTGCGGGATCGCGGGAAGCAATCCAATGCGCCGGCCCCGGACAGCCCGTGGAGCGAGATCGTGCCCGGCCTGTGGATGGGCGGGCACGAGTACACGGGCCGGTCGGGACAACCGGAGTTCGCCGTCGTACGAGACGAGTTCGACCTGGTACTGACCCTGCTGCGACTACCCGGCCACGGCCCCGACCCGGGCGTGGAACACCATGTGTGGCCGATCCCCGACGGACCGCTGGACGGCACCCAGCTGGCCGGTGTGATGCGGCTCGCGCGGACCGCGGACGAGGCGCGGGACGCCGGCCGGCGTGTCCTGGTCCGCTGCTACCACGGCTACAACCGCTCGGGCCTGGTCGTCGCCCACGCCCTGGTCCGCGCGGGCAGCACCGCCGAGGACGCGATCCGTCTGATCCGCTCACGCCGTTCCCCGTGGGCGCTGCACAACGAGTTGTTCGTGGAGTACCTGCACACCGGGCTCGACACGGTCCGGTTCCTCGAAGAGCTCGCCGAGTAGCCCGTTCCGGCCGGTGAACAGCGCGGGGAAACAGCGCCGGTGAACAAAAAGGACTTCCGTACGAATAGGGTGTACGGGCGGCGGTTATCGGCCATGGCCGGTGATCGCGGCACCACCCCGGCACCACCCCGGTCCACGCCGATCTCGCACCGGGCGAGTGGCCCTGACGCAGGAGCGCAGTGATCCACAACCGCCCCGCGGGCTCCCGCCGCCTCGCGCGCGCGGCGCTCGCGCTGCCCGTCGCCGCCCTGCTGCTCGCGGGCTGCGGCGATCCGGGCGATCTGCGCGGGTCGGGCCCGACGTCCACCGCCGTGGGCCCGACCCGGCTGTGGCCGGAGGTTCCGCCAGCCGCCTCGCCCGCCCTCGACTACGGCGAGGCGGACACCGAGACCGTCCAGGGCGTCACCGCGCCGGGCGACGACATCCACAAGGTCGACCCGGCCACCGTCTTCCGCGCGGAGATCGCCCGCCACCCGGATCTCTACACCGACGACGGGGCCTCGTACGCGGAGACGGCCCAGCGGACGAAGGAGTGCGGCAAGAAGGGCGAGCCTGGCCGGAAGTGCCCGGTCCTGCGCCCGTACTTCCGGGACATCACCGGCGACGGCCGGGACGACATGGTGCTCGGCGTGCGGATGCCCGAGAACCAGCTGGGCGTGCGCGCGTACACCTTCATCGGTCACCGGCTGGTCGAGGTCATGGCCACGACGGACAGCACGCTCAGCGTCCAGATCGCGGACCATGACGTGATCATCCGTTCGCCGTCGACGCTGGCGGGCTACGAGTACCGCACGGTGTGGTCCTGGGACCGCCGCCAGAAGGCGATGCTCGCGGCGAAGGACGAGATCCTGCGGGTGGGGTCGAGCGCCACGCCCAGCGGCCCCGCCCCCTCGCGTTCCCCGGCCGCGGACACCCGGTGAGGCGCCCGCGGCCGGCCGGGCCGCCCACCGGGATGCGGCGCCTGCGCCACTGGACGGCCACCCTCACCTGGAAGGCCGCCGCCTTCATCGCCGTGATGTGCTGCGGGCTGGCCGCGCTCCTCGGCACCCTCGTGCACGTCTCGGTGACCAACCAGACCGTCGGCGAGGCCCGCGACCGCGCGCTCGACCGGCTCGCCGAGGCGACGGAGGCGTACGAGGCGGGCGACCGGCTGCCGCACGGCGCGGGCGTCGGCCTGGCGGGCCTGCCCGTCGAACTGCGCACGCTCGCCGCGGCCGGGGACCGCGGCACGATGGTCGGCAGCGACGACCCGCACCCCACGATGTGGGCGGCCGGCCCCGCGAGCGGCGGGCGCGCGCTCGCCGTGCGGGTCGACTACTCGCAAGGGGTCCGCACGATCGACGGCCTCGACCGGGCGATCCTCGGCTCCTCGGCGCTGGCGATCGGCGTGACGCTGCTCGTGGGCGCGTTCGCGGTGACGCGCGTGACGCGGCGGCTGCACGGTACGGCCCAGGTGGCGCGGCGGATCAGCGCGGGCGACCTGGACGCGCGGGTGAACGATCCGCGGGCCGAGGACCCGACACGCCCCCAGGACGAGGTGGCCGCGGTCGCGGGCGCGCTGGACACGATGGCGTCCTCGCTGCAGGGCAAGCTGCAGAGCGAGCAGCGCTTCACGGCGGACGTCGCCCACGAGCTGCGGACCCCGCTGACCGGGCTGCACGCGGCGGCGGAGCTGCTGCCGCCGGGCCGCCCGACCGAGCTGGTCCGCGACCGGGTCGCCGCGCTGCGCACGCTCACCGAGGACCTGTTGGAGATCTCCCGGCTCGACACACGCAGCGAGCGGCTGGACGTGGACGCGGTGCGGCTCGCGGAAGTGGCCGAGCGGGTGGTCCGGGCGTCCGGCACGGACACGGAGGTCCTGGTCGTACGGGACGCGGTCGTGGAGACCGACCGGCGGCGCCTGGAGCGGGTGTTGGGCAATCTCGTCGCCAACGCGCACAAGCACGGGCGGGCGCCGGTGTCGCTGACGGTCGACGGACATCTCGTCACCGTGCGGGACCACGGTGACGGCTTTCCGGCGTACCTCGTCGAGCACGGGCCGCAGCGGTTCCGGACGGAGGGGGGCTCCAAGGGGCACGGGCTGGGGCTGACCATCGCGCTGGGGCAGGCGGGGGTGTTGGGGGCGCGGCTCCTGTTCGCGAACGCGGCGGATGGTGGGGCTGTCGCGTCGCTTTCGCTCCGCTGAGCCCCGGGGACAGGAAGGCGGCAGAGCTCGGGGGTGCGCGTGATCCGGCCTCTGCGGGTGCGTTGTGGCTGGTCACGCCGTTCCTCGCGCCCTGACGGGGCTTGGGCTGAGCGGTTGCTTGTCTCTGATGGCCCAGCATGGCGGGCGCGCCACGCAGAGCGCTCATAATGTGGCGATTAGTCAGCTCTGCCCCCTTCTGGAGGAGCCAGCAATGTCACTGCGTACCGCTCTCACCCGCATCGGCATAGCCGCCGCCGGCGGCGCCCTCGTCGTCGGAGCCGCAAGCCCCGCTCTCGCGAACGACGACTGGGGCCACCACAACAACGGCAGTCACCACAAGCTCTACAAAGGCGTCGTCACCGCGCCCGGCGGACTGAACCTCCGCGACAGGCCGACCCGCGGCAGCGCCATCGTCGGCTTCGTCGGCTACAACCAGAAGGTCTCCATCTTCTGCAAGACGAGCGGCGAGAACGTCCAGGGCAACCACCTCTGGTACCTCCTCGCGGACGGCACCTGGGCCTGGGCGACGGCCCGCTTCATCGAGAACATCGGTCCGGCGCCCCGCTGGTGCTGAAAGCCCGGCGCCCCTGAAGGGGCGACCGAGCTGCACCCGAGAAGCCCGTTTGACCCTCTATAGCGGGACATGGACTGTTTCGCTTGCTACGTTCCGGACATGCTCTCGCCCGGAACGACAGCGCAGGCGGACCCGCCCACTCCCGTCGTCCCCCTCCCCCGGCGCCGTGGCATCGAGTTCACCCTCATCGTCCTGGCCGTCCTGCTCTCCGTGTACGGCTACTGCGACGTGGGCATCGCCCGGACCGGATCGGTCCCGCCCGGCGCCGTCGGCTACGGCGCCGGGCTCGGCGTACTCGCGCTCCTCGCGCATCTCGCGGTGCGTCTGCGGGCCCCGTACGCCGATCCGCTGCTGCTGCCGATCGGCGTCCTGCTCAACGGACTGGGCCTGGTGCTCATCTACCGGCTCGACCTGGAGACCCCGGACGACCCGGCGGCCCCGACGCAGCTCGTCTGGTCGACGCTGGGCATGGGCCTGTTCATCGCGGTCATGGTGCTGCTGCGCGACCACCGGGTGCTCCAGCGCTACACGTACGTGTCCGTCGTGAGCGCGCTCGTCCTGCTCGTCCTGCCCATCTTCTTCCCCTCCGTGAACGGCGCCCGGATCTGGGTCAGGGTCGCCGGATTCTCCATCCAGCCCGGCGAGTTCGCGAAGGTCCTGCTCGCGGTGTTCTTCGCCGGCTACCTCGCGGCGAACCGCAACGCCCTCGCGTACACCGGCCGTCGCGTCTGGCGGCTCCAACTGCCCACCGGGCGCGTCCTCGGCCCGATCCTCGCGATCTGGCTGCTGAGCGTCGGCGTCCTGGTCCTGGAACGGGACCTCGGCACCTCGCTGCTCTTCTTCGGCCTGTTCGTGATCCTGCTGTACGTCGCCACGGGCCGCACCGGCTGGATCGCGGTGGGCCTGCTGCTCGCGGTGTGCGGGGCCGTCGCCGTCGGCTGGCTCGAACCGCATGTGCACAGCAGGGTCGAGGACTGGCTGCACCCGTTCGCGTCGATCGAGGCGGGCCTGGGTCCGAACCAACTCGCCCAGTCGCTCTTCTCGTTCGCCGCCGGGGGGATGCTGGGCACGGGACTCGGCCTCGGCCACTCCATCCTCATCGGCTTCGCCGCCAAGTCGGACTTCATCCTGGCCACGGCGGGCGAGGAACTGGGTCTGGCCGGCCTCTCCGCGATCTTCCTGCTGTACGGGCTGCTGGTCGAGCGCGGCTACCGGGCGGGCCTCGCCCTGCGCGACCCCTTCGGCCGGCTGCTCGCGGTCGGACTCGCCTCGATCGTCGCCCTCCAGGTCTTCGTGATCGCGGGCGGGGTGACGGGGCTGATCCCCCTGACCGGAATGGCGATGCCCTTCCTGGCGCAGGGCGGTTCGTCGGTCGTCACCAACTGGATCATCGTGGCCCTGCTGATGCGCCTCAGCGACTCGGCACGCGACCGGTCGGGGACGGCGACGGCCGAGGGAATCGAGGGAGTCAGAGGAGGAGCCACGCCATGACCGGGAACGGCCGCCCCATGACCCGTTACATCCGGCACGCCGCCGCCTTCTGTGCCCTGCTCCTGATCGCCCTCCTCGTCAACGCCACCCGCATCCAGCTCGTCCAGGCCCGCTCGTACGACGAGAACCCGGCCAACCGCCGCCACACCATCGCCCGTTACGGCCAGCCGCGCGGCGACATCCTCGTCGGCGGCAAGCCTGTCACCGGTTCCAAGGACTCCGGGGAGCAGTTCCGCTACGAACGGACCTACAGGAACGGCCCGTTGTACGCACCCGTCACCGGCTTCTCCTCGCAGGTGTACGGGACGAATCTGCTGGAGGGCGCCGAGGACGACATCCTGGCGGGCACCGACCCACTGCTGTCGCCGCTCCCCCTGTGGAACGACCTCACCCGGGCCCGCAACCCCGGCGGCCATGTCGTCACGACCCTCGACCCGGCCGCGCAGGAGGCGGCGTTCGCGGGGCTCGGCGACCGGCGTGGCGCGGTGGCCGCGCTCGAACCGTCCACGGGACGGATCCTGGCGCTGGTCTCCACCCCCTCCTACAACCCCGAGGAGCTCTCCGGGACGGACTCGGCGGTGGCCCGGGCCTGGACGCGGCTGAACCAGGCGGCCAACAAGCCGATGCTCAACCGGGCCGTGCGGCAGACCTATCCGCCCGGCTCGACCTTCAAGGTGGTCACCGCGGCGGCGGCCCTCGACGCGGGCGTGGTGGAGGACCTCGACGAGCCCACGAAGTCCCCCGCCCCCTACCGGCTGCCGGGCAGCTCGGTCCGGCTGACGAACGAGGTCGAGGGCTGCGCGGACGCGTCCCTGCGGTACGCCTTCACCTGGTCCTGCAACACCGTCTTCGCCAAGCTGGGCGTGGACGTCGGGGTGGTCCGCATGCGGGCGGGGGCTGCCGGATTCGGCTTCAACGAACGGCAGTTGAGGATCCCCTTCCGGGTCTCCCCCAGCACCTTCGACACCCGGGTGGACCAGGCGCAGCTCGCGCTCTCCTCCATCGGCCAGTACAACACCCGGGCGACGCCGCTGCAGATGGCGATGGTCGCCGGGGCCGTCGCGAACAACGGCTCGGTGCGTACGCCCCATCTGGTGGAGCGGACGACCACCGACGACGGCGACACGGTGTCGGCCACCGGGCAGCGCACCCTCCGCCAGGCCATGAACCCCGCCACCGCCGTACAGCTGCGCGAGCTGATGACGGACGTGGTGGAGCGGGGCACCGGCAAGAACGCCGCCATCCCCGGCGCCACCGTCGGCGGCAAGTCCGGCACCGCCCAGCACGGCATCCACAACTCCGGTACGCCGTATGCCTGGTTCATCTCCTGGGCGAAGGCCGACGACGCGATGGAGCCGGCCGTGGCCGTCGCGGTCGTCGTCGAGGACGCGGAGGCCGACCGGGGGGACATCAGCGGGGGCGGGGACGCGGCGCCGATCGCTCGGGATGTGATGGAGGCGGTGCTCACTCCGTGAGACGGGGGGTGTTGCGCTCCCGTCTCCCGACCTACCGTTCGGTTCATGACTCAGCCCGCAGCCGCGTACGAACTCGCCCAGGTGAACATCTCCCGGCTCAAAGCCCCGTTGGACTCCCCGCAGTTGAAGGACTTCGTCGACGCCCTCGATCCGGTGAACGCCGTCGCCGACGCCGCGGACGGTTTCGTCTGGCGTCTGCAGAGCGACTCCGGCAACGCGACGGACACGTCCGTCTTCGGCGACGACTGGCTGATCATCAACCTGACGGTGTGGCGGGACACCAACGCCCTGACCGCGTTCATGTACCAGGGACAGCACCGTGAGCTGCTCACCCGCCGCAATGAATGGTTCGAGCGGATCCAGGAGGCGATGACGGCTCTGTGGTGGGTGCCGGCCGGGCACCGGCCGACGGTCGCCGAGGCGGAGGAGCGGCTGCTGCATCTGCGGGCGCACGGGGCGACCGCGTACGCGTTCACGCTGCGGACGTCGTTCCCGGCCGGGGAGGCTGCGCCGACGGCCCTGTCCGAGGAGACTCGGGCCCTTCCCGATGTGGAGTGCCCTGTCTAGTCCCGACGTGGAGTGCCCTGTGTAGTCCCGACGTGGAGTGCCCTGTCTAGGATTCCGCGCCGGCCTCGATGGCCTCCTCCACTTCTGCGACCCGGGCCTTCTCCTCGGCGGCGAAGCGTTCCGCGTCCAGTTTTTCGGCCAGTTCCTCGTCCTGGGCCATGAGGAGGTCGAGGTTGGAGTTGCCCATGTCGAAGACGCCCATGTCGACGTAGGCTTGCTGGAGGCGCTTGCCCCACAGGCCGATGTCCTTGACGCACGGGACGATCCGGGAGAAACAGCAACTGGCGGAACAGCGCGAGGAATTCGGACCGCTCGCTGTACTCCTCCGCCTCCGCCTTGGGGATGCCGAAGTTCTCCAGGACCTCCACGCCGCGCAGCCGGTCGCGCATCAGGTAGCAGCCCTCGATGACGAACTCCTCGCGTTCGCGGAGCTCGGCGTCGGTGAGCTGCTTGTAGTAGTCGCGCAGCGCCATCCGGCCGAAGGCCACATGGCGGGCCTCGTCCTGCATCACGTACGCGAGGATCTGCTTGGGCAGCGGCTTGTCCGTGGTGTCCCTGATCATGCCGAACGCGGCCAGCGCCAGGCCCTCGATGAGCACCTGCATGCCGAGGTAGGGCATGTCCCAGCGGGAGTCGCGGAGGGTGTCCCCCAGCAGCGACTGGAGGTTGTCGTTGACCGGGTACAGCATCCCGATCTTCTCGTGGAGGAAGCGGGCGTAGATCTCCGCGTGCCGGGCCTCGTCCATGGTCTGGGTCGCGGAGTAGAGCTTGGCGTCCAGGTCGGGGACCGATTCGACGATGCGGGCCGCGCAGACCATGGCTCCCTGCTCGCCGTGCAGGAACTGGCTGAACTGCCATGAGGCGAAGTGCTTGCGGAGTTCGCCCTTGTCGCGGTCGTTCATCCTCGCCCAGTAGGGCGTGCCGTAGATCGAGATCGACTCGTCGGGGGTGCCGAGCGGATCATACGGGTCCACTTCCAGGTCCCAGTCGATCCGCTTCCGGCCGTCCCACTGCTTGTCCTTGCCCTTCTGGTACAGGGCGAGCAAGCGTTCGCGTCCTTCGTCGTACTCCCAGCTGAACCGTGCCGCGCCGGTCGCGGGCACCTGCCAGAGGGGGGCTCCGGGGTCCTTGGCGTACAGGTCGTAGGTGGACATGTCTCGCAGGCTCACACGTAGTAGACGACGGGTCAACAAGTTGCGCGCGAGGGATTGACGGGCTTGCTGACAAGCAGTCTCATAAGGAGTGACCGGCGGTAACCCCAGGTTTCTTCCCGTACGACGAGGTGGGCACAGCCATGACGACCGTTACGGAGGCCGAGGTGCTGCGCGATGCGCTCGGTCTGCTCAAGGACCGGGAGCAGGTGGCCGAGCGGCTGCTCGACTCCTCCGCGAAGCACTCCTTCGACCCGGACAAGGAGCTGGACTGGGACGCGCCCTTCGAGGAGGGGAAGTGGTTCTGGCCGCCGGAGCTGGTGTCGCTGTACGACACCCCGCTGTGGAAGCGGATGAGTGAGGAGCAGCGGATTCTGCTGTCGCGGCACGAGGCCGCCGCGCTGGCCTCGCTGGGGATCTGGTTCGAGATCATCCTGATGCAGCTGCTCGTGCGGCACATCTATGACAAGGCGGCGACGAGTGCGCATGTGCGCTATGCGCTGACCGAGATCGAGGACGAGTGCCGACACTCGAAGATGTTCGCGCGGCTGATCGCGTCCGGTGGGACGCCCTGGTATCCGGTGAGCCGGGCCCATCAGAACCTCGGGCGGTTCTTCAAGACGGTGTCGACCACGCCGGGGTCGTTCACGGCGACGTTGCTCGGTGAGGAGGTGCTCGACTGGATGCAGCGGCTGACCTTCCCTGACGAGCGGGTGCAGACGTTGGTCCGGGGTGTGACGCGGATCCATGTGGTGGAGGAGGCCCGGCATGTGCGGTACGCGCGGGAGGAACTCCGTCGGCAGATGGTTACCGCGCCTCGGTGGTCGCAGGAGTTCACGCGGGTTACGTCCGGGGAGTTCGCTCGGGTGTTCTCGGTGGCTTTCGTCAATCCCGATGTGTACGAGAACGTGGGGCTCGACCGGCGGGAGGCGATGGCTCAGGTGAAGGCGAGTGGGCATCGGCGGGAGGTTATGCAGACGGGTTCTAAGCGGTTGACCGACTTCCTGGATGACATTGGGGTGTTGCGGGGTGTGGGGCGGCGGCTCTGGAGGTCTTCGGGGTTGCTGGCCTGAGGGGACGGGGGTCGGGTGCGGGTTGTGTGGGGCTGGTCGCGCCCTGCGGCGGAGCCGCAAATGTCACCGCCTCGCGCCCCTGGGTCGGTGGGGGTGCGGTCCGGTTGCAAGGTGCGGGTTGTTTTTTGCGTCCGTTGTCGTGGGGGCGGGGACGGGCCGGGGGTATCCGTCCTCGGTCTGGCGCGAAATAGGTTGCCTTCAAGGGCGCCCGAGTTGACACGCCATCCGCTGCGGGCGGACACCCCCGCCCCATCCCCTCCGGCACGATGCCGGCTGCGGGCACGACCGGCCTCGCTCCTTCGCTGCGGCACGCATCCGCGGGAGGTTCAGGCACCGCCGCTCGGGGTTCAGGGGTAGAGGCCGGCGCGGAAGGTGAACGAGACGAGTTGGGCTCGGTCGCGGGCGCCGACCTTTGTCATGGCCCGCACTGCATGCGTTTTCACGGTGAAGGGCGACACGGAGAGCTGGGCCGCGATCTCGTCGTTGCCTAGGCCGCTCGCGACGAGGACGATCACGTCCCGCTCCCTGGGTGTCAGGGCGTCGAAGCGTCGTAGCAGTTCCTGGTCGATCAGCGGGGGCGGGCTGTCGGTCATGTGGCCGATGAGCGCGGCCGTCGCGGCGGCCGACAGTGCACCGCCGCCGCCTACGACCTCGGTGATTCCGGCTACGAGTTCGGCGGGGCTCACGGTCTTGCTCAGGAAGCCGTTGGCACCCGCGCGGAGGGCGGCGAGAACGATGTCGTCCTGGTCGAAGGTGGTCAGCACGATCACCCGCAGCTCTTCGGGTGGGTGTTCCTTGCGGATCCGGCGGGTGGCCTCGACACCGTCGATGCCGGGCATCCGGATGTCCATCAGGACGAGGTCGACGGGGTGGTCCCGGAGGTAGGGGACGACCTGGAGTCCGTCGGAGAGATCGCCCGTGACGACAAGACCGGGGTCGAGCCTGAGCATCGCTTTGATGCCGGCCCTGATCTCTTCCTGGTCGTCGACGATCAGAATCCGTGTCATCGGACGGTGGCTCCCAAGGGGCTGAACTCCGCGTGGACGCGGAATCGCCCGTCGTCACTGTCGATCGTCAGGCGACCGCTGGAGGACTCGACGCGTTCGCGCATGCCCAGGAGGCCGAGTCCGCTGCCCGAGCCGCGCTGTGTGTGACCGACGCGGTTCTCCACGGTCACGCAGATCCTGCCGTCGCGCTCGCGCACGTCCACTGTTGCCGTCCCCTCTCCATGCCGGTACGCATTCGTGAGTGCTTCCTGAACGACCCGGTAGACCGTCACGCCGACGCTGGGCTCCACGAAACCGGCCGGGATGTCGATGGAGGGACGGACGTCGAGGCCGATGCTCTCGAAAGAGGCGATGAGGCCTTCCAGGCCGCTGAGCGCCGGGGTCGGCCGGAGCGCCTCGTCGTCGGCAGTGTCGTCTCCGAGGCGGAGGAGCGCGAGGATCCGTTGTGTTTCGACGACGACGGTACGGGCGCTGGACCTGGCCGAGACGAGGGCCTGCCGGGAGGACTCGGCGTCTTCGGGCAGCCCGATCTCCGCGGCACCGAGATGCATGCTCAGCATCGCGACCTGGTGACCGATGACGTCGTGGAGGTCCCGGGCGATGCGGAGCCGTTCCTCGGTCACCCGTCGGGTGGCTTCGATCTCGCGGGTGGCGATGGCGCTCTCGGCCCGTTCCTCCAGGGTGCGCCAGTGCTCGCGATGGATGCGCAGCGCGGCCCCTGTCGCGCCTCCCGCCATGGCCGAGAAGAGTGCGGCGGCTCCCACGATCGCGCCGCCACGGAATCCTCCCAGCGTCATGAACGCCCCCAGGAAGGACGCCGCCACGATGCCGGTTCCGACGAGCGGCTGCTTCCCCCTGACGGTGACCGAGAACAGTACGAGCACCGCCATCATCCACACCGACAGGGGGTCGTGGCCCACCGCTGTGACGGCGAAGGACGCGGCGCTCGTCACGACCAGTCCTGCCCACGGGCTCCGCCAGGAGAGGGCGACGCCGCCACCGGCGAGGAGCACGGAGAGGGCCGTCGGCCAGTCCGACCCTCGCAGGATCGCTGCCACGATCTGGCCGGTGAAGACCAGGGCGGCCAGGGAATAGGCGATGAGGTGCAGGGCCTCGGGGCGGCGGACCCACAGGGGTGCCACGGGCTCGTCGTGGTTGTTGTGCGCCTTGGCCATGGCTTGATTCTCGTCCACGTGTGCCGCGGCCGTGTACTTCGAATGAAGTACACGGCGGGCCCGGTCCGGGTGCGGTGGGGGACGGCGGAAATCGTTCGATCCGAAGTGGATGGCAGAACTACTTCGTTCGAAGTACGCGGTCCCACCCGAGGCCGCCGAGACTCCTCGTCGAGGCGACCGTCTCACACCATCACGATCACAAAACGGGACACCCGATGACTCAGACCACTGTGAATCCGAGCACGACCACGACCTCGACGACGCTCTCCGGGCTCCGATCGCTCTACCTGATCCGGGTCGCCTTCTCCCTGGTCTGGGTGGCACTCGTCACCGCGACCTCCGCCTCGCTGGTGTCGACGGACAAGCCCACCGTGGCTGCGGCCGTGCTGCTCGTCGTCTACCCCCTGTGGGACGCCATCGCCACGCTCGTCGAACGTCGCATGGCCGCCGCCACCGGCTCCACGGACCGCGTCGGTACGGTCAACATGGCTCTCGGCCTGGCCACCACCGCCGGGATGCTCATCGCCGTCTTCTCCACCATCGGGACGACCCTGCTCGTGTTCGGCATCTGGGCCCTCCTTTCCGGAGCGGTCCAGCTCGTCGTGGCGATCCGGCGCCGGCGCACCCTCGGTGCCCAGTGGCCCATGGTCATCAGCGGCGGCCTGTCCGTCCTCGCCGGTGCCTCCTTCGCCGCCATGTCCTCCTCTGCGACGAGCAGCCTGTCCACCCTCGCCGGATACTCCGCCTTCGGCGCCTTCTGGTTCCTCGTCTCCGCCATCGCCCTCAGCATCCGCGGCCGACGCGAAAATCGTTGACCATCGCCCCGGGCGGCGCAGCGTCCGTGGCCGGCTCTCGAACCACCCGCTCGACCAGGAGCCGCGCGGCGCGCAGCCGCTCCCATCAGCCCCGCCCCACTCAGCCCGTCCGGCGTTTGAGGACGAGGCCGCCAGGCCGATGCCCCACCCACCCACGGCCAGCCAACCCACCCCGCCAGCCCGGCACCACCCAGCCCGTCCGGCGTTTGAGGACAAGGCCGTTCAGGCCGATGAGCGGGGGTCTGGGGGCGGCAGCCCCCAGGGATGGGACGGGTAGGGGCGGCGGGGGCGAGAAAGGTTACGCTGCGGGACATGACCTCGGAGGTTCCCACACGCGCGTATCGGCGGCTCAGTGTCGAGGAGCGGCGGAGCCAACTGCTCGACGCGGCGCTGTCGTTGTTCGCGGCCCGGGCCCCCGAGGACGTCTCCCTGGACGATGTCGCGGAAGCGGCCGGCGTATCGCGCCCCCTGGTGTACCGGTACTTCCCCGGCGGCAAGCAGCAGTTGTACGAAGCCGCACTGAGGTCCGCCGCCGAAGAGCTGGAGCACTGTTTCGCCGAACCCCCGGAGGGCCCGCTCACCCAGCGGCTCTCCAACGCCCTCGACCGCTACCTCGCCTTCGTTGACGAGCACGACGCCGGATTCAGCGCGCTGTTGCAGGGCGGAAGTGTCGTCGAGACGTCACGGACCACGGCCATCGTGGACGGCGTGCGACGGGCCGCCGCCGAGCACATCCTGGTTCATCTGGAGGTCGAGGAGCCGGCACCCCGGCTCCGGATGACCGTCCGGATGTGGATCACGGCGGTCGAGGCCGCCTCCCTGATCTGGCTGGATGAAGAGAAGGAACCGCCGCTGGACGAGCTGCGGGACTGGCTCGTCGAGCAGTTCGTCGCGTGTCTCGTGGCGACCGCGGGGCGCGACGCCCAGGCCGCCGGTGCCGTACGGGCCGCGCTCGCGATGGAGCCCGCGGACGGCCCGATGGGCACGTTCGCCCGGGCGGTGCTGCCCGTCGTGAGCGACGCGGCCCACCTGCTGTGACACTGGCTGCGTGAAGAGCGAAGACACCCCCTTCGAAGGCGGCCCCCTGGACGGCCGGGTGCTGCCGGTCCTGCTCGGTCCGACCGGACACCCGCCGAAGGTGTACCGGGTCCCGGTCCCGGACAACGCCGGTGGCCCGCCGACCGTGCTCGTCTACCGGCGCGTGCAGTCGGGGACCAGCAGGCGGCTCGCGCTGCATCAGGGATGGAAGTACCAGTACTCCGCCGAAGGTGAAGGGGGCGCGGACACGAGCGGCGGCAGGCTCCGGTGGCCGTGGTCCAAGCCGGTCATCAAGCCAGACGCCACGCCGGACGGCAAGTCGGACGACACCGACGAGTGACCTTGTTGGGCCGGATCGCCCACGCTCGCCGCGCGGGGCTCGCGCGCGCGTCTGACGCTCGTGGTGCGGAGGAGCGGAAGGGCCGCGCCCCGCACCGGAGGTGATGACGTGTCAGGAAGGCTTCTGCGGCTGGTCTGTACGGCGGCGATCGCGGCCGGCGCCGTCCTCGCACCCGGGCCCGCGGCGGCGGTGCCCGAGCCCGGTGAGAGTCCGGTGGCCGAGCCCGGTGAGAGCCTTGCACCGGATTCCGTACCGGAGGGCGAGCCGTCCGTCGCCGAGTTGCTGACCGACCTCCAGCGGCTGTACCGGGAGGCCGAGGAGGCGACCGAGACGTACAACGCGACCGAGGAGAAGCTGAAGCGGCAGCGGACCGAGGTCGCCAGGCTCAACGGGCGCCTCTCCGCGGCCAGGCTCTCGCTCCAGGGCAGCCGCGGCGCCGCCGGACGGCTCGCCCGGCAGCAGTACCAGGGCACGAGCGAGATCTCCTCGTACGTACGGCTGCTGCTCGCCCGCGATCCTCAGCACGCGCTCGACCAGGGCCAGGTGATCCGGCAGGTCTCGCTGGAGCGCGCCGGAACGGTCGACCGGCTGGCGGTGGACGAGCGGAGGAGCGACAGGCTGGCGCGGGAGGCCCGCCGCGCGCTCGACGAGCAACTCACCCTCGCCGAACGGCAGAAGAAGGACCGCGACCTCGTGGGCAAGCGGCTGAAGGACGTCGAGGAGCTGCTCGTCTCACTGAGCGCCGAACAGCTCGCCCGGGTCGCCGAGTTGGAGAAGTCGGGCGTGGCCGAGGCGCAGGACGAGCTCGTGACCTCGGGTGCGCTGAGCAGTGCGCGGCCGCCCTCCCGTGAAGGCGACGAGGCGCTGCGCCATGCCGTGGACCAGATCGGCAAGCCGTACGAGTGGGGCGCCGAGGGACCGGACACGTACGACTGCTCCGGTCTCACCTCGGAGGCCTGGGGCAGCGCGGGCCGCGCCATTCCCCGTACCAGCCAGGAGCAGTGGGCCCAACTGCCTCGCGTGGAGCTGAACGAGCTGCGTCCGGGGGACCTGGTCGTCTACTTCCCCGAGGCCACCCATGTCGCCATGTACCTGGGTGATGGCATGGTCGTCCAGGCTCCGAGGCCTGGGGCGACGGTCAAGGTGTCCCCCATCGCCGCCAATCCCGTACTGGGTGCCGTTCGGCCGGACCCAGACGGAGAGCCCCTGCAGACCTACACCCCGCCGGAGCTCCCGGAGGGCGCGACGGACGGTTCGGACGAGGGCTACAGCACCACTTCCCACCCAGGGGCGCTGGGAACTGCGCAATCAGCCACGACCGATCCGCACCCGAGGTGAGAGCTCAGGAGAGCGGCCAGTTGCGCAGAGCGGCGTCGGCCATCTCCTGGAGTTCGTCGCGGCCCACACCGCTCGCGGCCTGCACGGCGATGCCGTACCCCAAGGCGGTGAGGTAGCGGGCCAGTAGCCCCGGGTCCGTCTCCGGAGGCAGGTCGCCGTCGTCGACGGCCCGCTGGAACCGCTCTCGGATGAGGGTGTAGCCGTCGTCACGCCAGGCGACGAGAAGGTCACGGACCTCCCGCCCGGAGTCACTGACGGTCAGGGCGCTCTGGACGCCCAGGCAGCCGTTGGGATGGGCCGGGCGGGTGGTGGTCCGAATGGTGCCGGCCAGGATCGCGGTGGCGACGCCGAGGGCGGTCGGCTCTTCCAGGGCCCGGGGCACGTAGGCGCTCGGGCCTTCGGTGTACCGCTCCAGGGCCTTGCGGAACAGCGCCTCCTTGTTGCCGAAGGCCGCGTACATGCTGGTGGTGGAGATGCCCATGGCATTCGTCAGGCAGGCCAGGCTGGCCCCCTCGTAGCCGTGCTCCCAGAAGACCAGCATGGCCCGTTCGAGAGCCTCGTCGGCGTCGAACCCTCGCGGTCGGCCGATGGGGCCGCTCTGTTTCGTCTCCACCCGCGCAGTCTACCTCTTCCGCATCGATCGATGCGGAAGTGCTATCGTTCGACTTCTGCAGAGATCGCTGCAGAAGTCGAAGGAGGCTGTTCACGTGGGGTTGCTCGAGGGGAAGACCGCTCTCGTCACCGGGGGCAGCACCGGAATCGGCCTGGCCGGCGCCGTGCGACTGGCGGCCGAGGGTGCGCATGTGTTCATCACCGGCCGCCGCAAGACCGAACTCGACGCGGCCGTGGAAGCGATCGGTTCAGCCGCCACCGCGGTGACCGGCGACATCTCGGACCTGGCCGACCTGGACCGGCTCTACGAGACGATCCGCAGCCGGGGACGAGGTCTGGACGTACTGTTCGCGAACGCCTCCGTCGCCGAGCTCGTGACGCTCGAGGAGGTCACCGAGGAGCACTTCGACACCCTCTTCGGCATCAACGTCCGGGGCACGCTGTTCACCGTCAAGAAGGCGCTGCCCCTGCTCAACGACGGCGCCTCGGTGATCCTGAACGGCTCCACCAACGTGGACGTCGGCGATGAGGCGCTCGGCGTGTACGCGGCGACCAAGGCCGCCACTCGATCATTCGCCCGGACCTGGGCCAACGAACTCAAGGGGCGCGGCATCCGGGTCAACACCGTTACGCCCGGCCCGACCGACACCCCCGCCCTGTCGGCCCTCACTCCCGACCCGGAGCGGTTCCAGCGGCAACTGGCGGCACGTGTGCCGCTGGGCCGGCTCGGGCGCCCGGAGGAGGTCGCCGCCGCGGTGGCCTTCCTCGCCTCCGACCAGAGCAGCTTCATCACCGGTTCGAGCCTGTACGTCGACGGCGGTCTGAACCAGATCTGAGTTCCATGACCGCGCATCCGGAGGTCATTCCATGTCCGACAGCGATCTGCGCGCTTTCTACCTGCGCTATATCGAGCAGCTCAACGCCCACAAGTTCGACGGTATGGACGAATTCATCGACGACCGGACCACGTTGAACGGTGTGCCCGTCACCCGGAACGACGTTCTCTCGGTTCAGAGGCAGGCCGTGGACGCGGTTCCGGACCTCCACTGGGAGCTCAAGGAACTGCTCTTCGACGGTGACCGGCTGGCCGCCCGTCTGATCAACACGGGCACTCCGGTGAAGGAATGGCTCGGCGTGGCCCCCACCGGCGCCTCGTTCGAGATCGTCGAATACGCCATCTACCAGGTCCGCGACGGGCGGTTCGTGCATATGACCGCTCTGCACGACGCCGGTGAAATGCGCCGTCAGTTGACCGGTTGATCTCCCGGATCGGCGTCAGCAACGCAGAGAACTGTCCGGACACCGATATCGGCCCACTCGGGCCACTTGATTCTGGAGGAAAGGCATGACCGTCACACTGATCACCGGGGCCAACAAGGGCATCGGCTTCGAGACAGCCAGACAACTTCTGGAGCTGGGCCACGTCGTCTACATAGGAGCGCGTGACGTCGAGCGGGGCAAGAAGGCCGCCGCGGAGCTCGGCGCACAGTTCGTGCAGCTCGATGTGACCGACGAGGCATCGGTGAGCAGCGCGCTGGCGACGATCGATTCGGCCGAGGGCCGGCTCGACGTTCTCGTGAACAACGCCGGAATCCTCGGGAGTGACGTCATCAACGGTCCCGAGGCAGTGCGGGTATTCGACACCAACACGGTGGGAGTCGTGCGCGTCACGGAGGCGGCCCTTCCCCTGTTGCGCAACTCCTCGAACCCCACCGTGGTCAACGTTTCGAGCAGCCTCGGGTCGTTCTGGGCGGTGAACAACCCCGACCGGCCGGAGTTCAACGTGCCATTGGCGCTCTACTCCGCGTCCAAGTCAGCCGCGACCATGCTCACGGTGCAGTACGCAAAGTCCCAGCCGGGCATCAAGTTCAATGCCCTTGAGCCCGGCACCACCGCCACCGACATGACCGCGGCCCTCGGAATCGGAAGGCCGGTGGAAGAGAGCGCCAGAACTGTGGTGCGCCTGGCAACCCTCGACGCGGACGGCCCCACAGGAACTCTCCAGGACGAGAACGGGGAGTTGCGCTGGTAGCTGGGCAAGCACGCACGCGTCGAGGGGCAGCGCGACTGTCCTGTCAGGCTCCGGTGACCGAAGCCAGGTAGGCGCCCGTCTTCTCCGGGTCGTAGAAGAAGTTCTCGAAGTCCGACGGGTCGTTGAAGCCGTTCGCGAAGCGGTCGGCGACCGGGGGGAGTTGGCCCGCCGCGCCGATCAGGTTGAGGACGTGCTCCGGCGGTGCGCCGAGCATCGCGTTCGTCCACTTGGTCACGTGCTGGGCCGTCTCCCAGTACCGCTCGAACGTGTCCCGCATCCACGTCTCGTCGAACTCCTTCTCGCCGTGCGAGAGGATCGAGTCGAGGTACGAAGCGGCGCACTTCGAGGCCGAGTTGGAGCCCTGGCCGGTGATCGGGTCGTTGGCGACGATCACATCGGCGACGCCGAGGACCAGGCCACCGCCGGGCAGCCGGCCGATGGGGTTGCGGACCGTGGGCGCGTAGCGTCCGGACAACGTGCCGCCGACGTCGGTGAGTTCGACCTTGGTGGCCCGCGCGTACTCCCACGGCGTGAACCGCTCCATGAGTTCCAGGGTCAGGGAGAGGTGTTCGGCCGGGTCCTTGACACCCTGGAAGGCGTCCAGCGGGCCGCCGGGTATGCCCTCCCAGAAGAGGATGTCCGCCCGGCCGGAGGTGGTGAGGGTGGGCATGACGAAGAGTTCACCCACGCCGGGGACGAGGTTGCAGCGCACCGCGTCGTAGTCCGGGTGCTCCGGGCGCGGGCCGAGGCCGTGGACGTACACGACGGCCAGTGCGCGCTGCGGCTCCGTGTACGGAGAGCGGGAGGCGTCGCGGCCGAACATCGACACCAGTTCGCCCTTGCCTGCCGAGACGAGGACCAGGTCGTACGTTCGGGCGAAGTAGTCGAGGTCGCCGACCGCCGCGCCGTGGATGACCAGTTGACCGCCGCGCTGGGCGAACGTCTCCATCCAGCCGGCCATCTTGACGCGCTGGTCGACGGACTGTGCGTACCCGTCGAGCCTGCCGACCCAGTCGATCACGCGCTGGGTCGGGCCGGGGTCGTGCGAGCCGGGGGCGGCGACCGAGACGCCGAGTCCTTCGACCTTCGGGGCCTGGGACTCCCAGAAGTTCACCTGGAGATCGCGCTCGTGCTGCAACGCCGTGTGGAACATGCACTGCGTCGACATGACGCGGCCGGTACGGATCTCGTCCGCCGTGCGGTTGGACATCAGGGTGACCTCGTACCCGTTCGACTGGAGTCCGAGGGCGAGCTGGAGTCCGGACTGGCCGGCTCCGACGACGAGTATCTTCCGCATGCCTGTCCTTCTCTGCGTACGTCTTGTTCCGGTGTCTTGATCCGGTTGTTCCGGCGTCTTATTCCGGTTATTCCGGGCTGACTTCGAGTGCGTGGCCCACGAGGGCCAGCAGGGTCTCGATCGCCGAGAACCTGCTGCGCGCGTCCATGATCATGACAGGAATGTGCGGGGGAATCGTGAGGGCCTCGCGTACGTCCTCCGGCTCGTACTTCTCGCTGCCGTCGAAGTGGTTGACGGCGACGACGTACGGCAGCCCGCAGCTCTCGAAGTAGTCGAGCGCCGGGAAGCAGTCCTTCAGGCGGCGGGTGTCGGCGAGGACCACCGCGCCGATCGCCCCGCGCACCAGGTCGTCCCACATGAACCAGAACCGCTGCTGCCCCGGCGTGCCGAACAGGTACAGGACCAGGTCGTCGTCGAGCGTGATGCGGCCGAAGTCCATGGCCACGGTGGTGGTCAGCTTCTCCGGGGTCGAGCTGAGGTCGTCGGTGTCCTCGCTCGCCTCGGTCATCAACGCCTCCGTCTGGAGAGGCGTGATCTCCGAGACGGCGGTGACGAGGGTGGTCTTGCCGACGCCGAAGCCGCCGGCCACCACTATCTTCGTGGCGATCGGGGCGCGCGTACGGTCCTTCTGCCAGGCCTTCAACTCATCGTCAGGCTCGAGGAGTTGAGGATCCTTTGCGAATTGCGTGTATCGCGAGGCATCTGCGACGCGGGAGGCGTCAGAGACGACGGAGTCCACTCAGCACCCTTTCCAGCAGAGCGCGGTCCGGCTGTCCCGGGCCGTGACCTGTTCCGTACACACGGATCTTTCCCTGGTCCGCCAGGTCGCTGAGGAGCACCCGGACCACACCGAGCGGCATCTTCAGCAGGGCGGCGACCTCGGCCACCGTACGCATCCGGCGGCAGAGTTCGACGATGGCCCGCATCTCCGGCATCACCCGGGTGGAGAGTGAACCATTCTCCAGTTCCGGGCGCTCCGGCGGGGCTTCGAGCGCCGCCACGAACGTCTCGACGAGCAGGACGTGCCCGAAGCGCGTACGGCCGCCGGTGAGCGAGTACGGGCGTACGCGGGCGGGTTTCCTGTCGCCGCCGCGGACCGGGAGTCTGGGCGTGCCGCTCACGTCGTTCACTTGGCCGCCTCCATCGTCGTGGCCTCGATCGACTGCCGCAGCTCGCTGCGGAGTTCGGGGGTCAGGACGTGCCCGGCACGGCCCACGAAGAGCGCCATGTGGTACGCGACGACGCTCATGTCGCAGTCCGGGGCGCCGTGCACACCGAGCAGCGAGCCGTCGCTGATCGACATGACGAACAGGCCGCCGTCCTCCATCGCGACCATCGTCTGCTTGACGCCGCCGCCGTCCATCAGCTTGGCGGCGCCGATGGCGAGGCTGCCGATGCCGGACACGATGGTCGCCAGGTCCGCCGCGGAGCCCCTGGGGCTCGTGCGCTTGTCCGTGGTGCGACGTGCCTGGGCGTTTCTCCCGGGGTCGGAGGAGAGCAGCAGCAGGCCGTCGGAGGAGACCACCGCGACGGACAGGAGCCCCGGCACCTCCTCGACGAGGTTCGTCAGCAGCCAGTGCAGATTGCGGGCTTCACTGCTCAGTCCGAAGGTACTGGGCGCGGTCAACTGCTTGCCTCCTCGACTGTGTCCCCCTTGGTTTCTACGGCATGTGCGGCGGGCTGCTGCAGCCCCGACGTCTGTTCGGCGATCTCCGCTTCGACGTCACGGCGGCCGTGGTTCGCGCCCCGGTGGAAGCCGCCGAGCCTGCGGCGCAGGGCCTCGGCGTCCACGGACGCGTTGCGCGGCCTCGCCGCCGGGGCGGGCGCGGAGATCCTGGGGGTCCGCTTGGGCAGCCCCTTGTCGGTGACCGGCTCGTCCGGTTCCTGCGGTGTGTGCGATTCCTGCGGTGCGTGCGGTTCGTGCGCTGTCTGCGGTTCGTACGCCGGCTGCGGCTGGTGCGGCGCGTCGGGGACGCGGTCGTGGGCGTCCGGGCCGATGGCGTACGGGTCGGTGCTCTTCTGGGTGGGGAGCGTGATGGACGGGGTGGCGGCCTCGGGTTCGCGGGCCTCGGCCTCGGCGGGCTCGGCGGGTTCGGAGAGGCCCTCGGCCGGGGGTACCGGCGCCATGAGCACCATGGTCGTCTCGGGGCCGGTGGCGACGGGCTCGGTGGACCGCTCCTCCTGGGTGCCGGCCTGCGGGCTCGCGTCCTCGTGGGCTTCGTCGCCCGTGTCGTCCGCGTCGTCCTCGCGTACGGGACTGTCGACGAGGGGCGCCTCGCCGGCGTCCCGCAGCGACTCCTCCGCGGCCGCGATCAGCGGGTCGCGGTCCGAACGGGCGTACAGGACATTGGAGTTGACCTCGGCGTCCGCGCCCGGGAGGGAGAGCGCGGGGGCGCCGCCCGCCGTACGGGCGGTGGTCGCCGAGGGGACGGCGACCGCGGGCGCGGCGGCGAGCAGGGACTTGGGCAGGACGACGACCGCCGTGATGCCGCCCTGCCTCTGCTCGCGCAACTGCACCCGTACGCCGTGCCGGTGGGCGAGCCGGGCCACCACGTACAGGCCGAGACCGAGTCCTTCGCCGGTCTCCTGGTCGTACGCGTCCTCGGGGTCGAAGTCCGAGAGGCGGGCGTTGAGCTGGGTGAGCCTGTCGCCGGTCATGCCGATGCCCTCGTCCTGGACGGAGAGCATGACCTCGCCGCTCTCCAGGAGCCAGCCGGAGACCTCGACGGGCATGTCCGGCGGCGAGAACGACGAGGCGTTCTCCAGGAGTTCGGCCACCAGGTGGCTGATGTCGTCCGCGGCGAACCCGGCGAGGTGCGCGTGCGGCGGCAGCGCGGCGATCCGTACCCGCTCGTACCGCTCGATCTCGCTGACTGCGGCGCGTACGACGTCGACGAGCGGGACCGGGCCGGGGTGCTGGTGGCCGTGGTCGGCGCCCGCGAGGACCAGCAGGTTCTCGCTGTGGCGGCGCATGACGGTGGCGAAGTGGTCGAGCCGGAAGAGGGTGGCGAGGCGGTCGGGGTCCTGCTCGCGCTCCTCCAGGCCCTCGATGACGCCGAGTTGGCGCTCGACGAGGCCGAGGGTGCGCAGGGCGAGGTTGACGAAGGTGCCGTGGATGCTGCTGCGGACCTGCTCCAAGTGCGCCACGGCGTCCGCGAGTTCGGAGCGGAGCCGGTCGCGCTCGTCGGCCATCTTCTGGCGCTTGCCGATGAGGTGCTTGCGGTCGTCCTCCAGGGTCGCCAGCCGCTCGTGGGCCGCGAGGGCGTGCGCGTGGAGCGTGTTGACGGAGCGTACGACCTGGGCGAACTCGTCGTTGCGGCCGGTGAACTTGACCGGTTCCTGGGTCGCCGGTTCGGCGGCGAGGCGCGCCGAGCCGAGGCGCAGGACGGCGAGCGGGCGGGTGAGCGAGCGGGCCATGCCCGTGGCGACGCCGACGGCGAGCAGCATCAGGGCGCCGAGGATCGCGATCCGGATCTCCAGCGCGGTGACGTCGTCGTCCCTCAACTGGGCGAGTTCCTTGGCCCGTTGGGTGTTGAGAGAGGCCTCGACACCGCGCATCTGCTCGACGCGGGCGGAGAGCGCGGCGTCCAGCTTCTTGGCGTCGGTGCCGAGTTGGGAGTCGGAGAGGGTGGGCCGGGTCGCCAGGCTCGCGAGGTACTTGTCGGCGGTGTTGACCTCGGCGCCGGTCACCGTGGAGTCGTACGAGGCACGGTCGGTCTTCGGCGCGGTCTCGCGGAAGCCGGCGATCGCCGCCTGCTCACGAACGTTGGACTGCATGGCGGCGGCCGAGAGCGCGTTGCGCTGCTTGGTGTCCGCGGCGGTCGACGTGGTGCTCGTCGTGGGCAGACCCGTGATCGGGTCGGTCTCGGTCTGCGTGGAGGTGGGGACGTTCAGGGCCGCGAGGAGGAGGCCGCGGGTCGCTGCGGCCTGCTGGACCGCGGTGTCGAGCTCGGCGAGGGCGTGCGCGCCGGCGCCCGCGCGGGGCGGGAGCTGCTCGGCCAGTTCCTCGGCGAGGCCGTGGAGTTCGGTGAGGGCGGCGGAGTACGCCTGGTGCGCTTCGAGAGCGGTGTTCTTCCCGGTGAGAGCCGCTCGGCGCACGGTGGCGATGTTGTCGAGGGTCTCGCGGAACGCCGCGGGGGCGTCGGCCTCGACGGCTTCCGCGCGGAGTTCGTCGACCTGCCGGTCGACGCGGGCGCCGCGGTTCTCGGAGGGGCCCTTGCCGTCGGGGCGGCCGGCCGCGATGTAGGAGGTGACCTCGTCGCGTTCGTCGGAGAGCGAGTGGGCGAGGGCCAGCGCGTCCTGCGTGCGTCCGGCGAGCGTCACCAGGTTCTGGGAGTCGTTCAGCTCGCTCGACGCGGCGATCACGGACGGGGCGCCGGCTCCGGCGATCGCGGCGGCCACGACGGCGACGGCGATGATCAGCCGACTGCGTACGTGCGCGGGGCGACCGCGGCCCGCGGGGTCCGGGGTGTTCTGTGCGGTCGGCGAGTTCGGCGTGTGCCCGGAGGCTTCACCCGAGGCCGACTGCCTGCCTTTGCGCCGAGGCCGCATTTTCTGCACCGGTGCTCGCATTCTTGACTCGTGTCCCCATGGGCCCGGGTGACGATCCGTCAACTCGCGTTTCGTCCCGGTACGGCTCCCGACCCTCCCAGTGCCGGTGGGCAGTGGTCGTGCATCGCCTGACCCGCCACACGAAGGAGTGAACATCCCCGAGGAGCGGACCGGCAAGTTCCCGTGGCGCGTGCGACACCCTTGCGCGGCGGGCCGGTTGGACGTCCACAGCGACCGGTGGCAAGATGCGCTGCCACGCTTCAGCGGAGTCGGTGATTCCACCTCAAAACAGGCGTCTGACCTGCCTGTCGGGGGCGATTCGAGGACGGTTGCCAGCCTTTGGCGAAGCTTGTGAAGGCCTCGTGCAGACTGGCCGAATGCGCTCGGAACTGATCTCGGTCCCCGGTGACCCTGCCCGCCCCGACGAGGACTACGCGTCGCTCGGACTTCCCGCCTCCGGACAGGGGGGTTCGCTCGTCGTCCTGGACGGTGTGACGCCACCGGCCACCGACTACGCCTGTCTGCATTCCGTCCCCTGGTTCACAGCCCGCCTCGGCGGATCCCTGCACGAACTGTCCGTTTCACGGCGAGATCTGACGCTGACCGAGGTGCTCGCGCAAGCCATCCTGCGTACCGCCGACGCCCATCGCGCCACCTGTGACCTTTCTCACCCGCGCACCCCACAGGCAACCGTCGTACTGGCCCGCTGGTCCCCGGAATCCGTCGAGTACCTGGTCCTCTCGGACTCGGCCCTCCTCGTGGAATCCCCCGCCGGCGAGGTCACCCCGCTCCTCGACGACCGCCTCTCCCGAGTCCCCCGCGCCACCCTGACCTCCCACACCGCCACGGACGCCACCCTCCGCAACAAGGAGGGCGGCTTCTTCACAGCGGCGGCGGATCCCTCGGTGGCGTCCCGAGCGGTGACGGGAACCCTCCCCCGCTCCGACGTCCGCGCCCTGGCCGCCCTCACGGACGGCGCGACCCGCTGGACGGACAAGTTCCACGAGGGCGACTGGACGGACTTGTTCGCCCTCGTAAGAAAGGAGGGCGGCCAGGCGTTGATAGACCGCGTACGAGCCCTGGAACTGGCAGATGTGGAGCGCAAGTTCCTGGGCCGCTCAAAGCAGCATGACGACGCGACGGTGGCGTACGTGGAGTTGTAGGCCGATCGACGGTGGGCTGCGCGGAGTGTCGGCCAATCGGCGGTGGTCTGCGCGGGGGGCCGGTCAACCGGCAGTGGTCTGCGCGGGGGGCCGGTCAACCGGCAGTGGTCTGCGCGGGGGGCCGGTCAACCGGCAGTGGTCTGCGCGAGGTTGTGAGCCGATCGGGGCTGCCCCTTCAGGCTCGCGACCACCAGGGCGCGCCCCTTCAGGGGCGCGGGGAACTGCGCGACCAGCCACAACCGGCCGGCAGCCGACGAACAACCCCGGGAGGGAACCCGCTCAGCTCTCAACCCCCCGGTTCAGCCGATGCAACAACCGAGCCAGCTCAGCCACTTCCTTCCGGTCCCAGCTGGCAAGCTCCCGTACGTACCGCGCCCGCCGGGCATCCCGCACGGCACGAAACCGCACCCGCCCCTCCTCCGTGAGATGAACGAGCCAGGCCCGCCCATCCGCGGGATCCGGCTCCCGGGCGACGACGCCCATCTCCTCCAGCGCCCGCAACTGCCGCGACATCGTGGCCTTGCCGACACCGATATAGGCGGCAAGCTCCGTCGCCCGCTGCCGCCCCAGTTCCTCCAGCCGCACGAGCAGGCCGTACGCGGAGGACTCCAGGTCGGGATGGACCTCGCGGACCATCTCGCCGGAGGAGGCGCGGGCACGCCGCAGCAGGACGGTCAGCTCGCGTTCCAGCGCCAGGAACTCCTGGTCCACCCCGCCCTGGTCCACACCACTCGCCGGAGCACCGGATTTCGTCCGGTGCCCTTCGCCGTTTCCGCCCTCGTGCACGTCAGCACCCATGACCCGGTTTCCCGATCGTGAAAGTTTCCGCCAAAGACCGCCATTGCCGCAGCTGGGCCAGTATTTCGCAGGAATAGACCAACGGCAGCCTCCGGCCCCTCTTTCCGCCCGGTCGCCGGGGCGCGTAGCTTCGCTGAGAGGCACTCAATGGCATGCCCACGCCACTACCCACATCGAGCACTCTTCGAGCCCACTCGTCGAGCCCACTCTTCGAGCACGTTCCCGCACCTTCGAGCACGCCGAGCCTTCGGAGGCACGCAATGCCCGTGCACAGATCCCGATTACTGCTCGCAGCCCTCTTCTCCCTCGCCTCTCTCCTCCTCACGATCCCGCTCCCGGCCCAGGCGGCCGACGTCCCGCCCCGGGGCTCCGCCCACATGGGAATGGGCGTCATCCCGCACGACGGCCAGGGCGGTCTGCCGACCCCCGGTGACGCCACGCAGACGGAGGGCGTGGACGTCAGCAGCCACCAGGGCAACGTCGCCTGGTCGACCCTGTGGACCAGCGGGGTCAAGTGGGCCTACGTCAAGGCCACCGAGGGGACGTACTACACGAACCCCTACTTCGCCCAGCAGTACAACGGCTCGTACAACGTCGGCATGATCCGTGGCGCGTACCACTTCGCGACCCCCGACACGACCGGCGGCGCCGCCCAGGCCAACTACTTCGTCGACCACGGCGGCGGCTGGTCCAAGGACGGCAGGACGCTGCCGGGCGCCCTCGACATCGAGTGGAACCCGTACGGCGCGGCCTGCTTCGGCAAGACGCAGAGCGCGATGGTCACCTGGATCCGCGACTTCCTGAACCAGTACAAGGCCCGTACCGGCCGCGACGCCGTCATCTACACGGCCACCAGCTGGTGGACCGAGTGCACCGGCAACTACGCCGGCTTCGCTTCCGCCAACCCGCTCTGGATCGCGCGCTACGCCTCGGCGGTGGGCACACTCCCGGCGGGCTGGAGCTACTACACGATGTGGCAGTACACCTCCTCCGGCCCGACGGTCGGCGACCACGACAAGTTCAACGGCGCCCTGGACCGGGTGGTGGCCCTGGCAAATGGCTAACGTGAACAGCGCTCCCGGCCGGGGGTCCGGGGGTTGTCCCCCGGGAAGACACAGCAACGGGGCCCTGGACCGGGTGGTGGCCCTGGCCAACGGCTGACCCGCACCCACAGACACCGAACCCACCCACGATCCGCGCGTACAGGGATACGCGGAAGGCCCGAGCCCCTCATAAAGAGGGACCCGGGCCTTGCGTTACCGGTGGACGCCCGTCACGCCGCCACCGGAACCTCCGTCGCCGCGCCGTTCGTCGCCGGGGCGAGCGCCAGTTCGAGGACCTGGCGGACGTCCGTGACCGCGTGGACGTCGAGCTTCTCCAGGACCTCGGCCGGGACGTCGTCCAGGTCGGCCTCGTTGCGCTTCGGGATGATCACGGTCGTGACCCCGGCCCGGTGCGCGGCGAGCAGCTTCTGCTTCACGCCGCCGATCGGGAGCACCCGGCCGGTGAGCGAGACCTCACCCGTCATGGCCACGTCCGTACGGACCAGCCGGCCCGACAGGAGCGAGGCGAGGGCCGTCGTCATCGTGACACCGGCGCTCGGGCCGTCCTTGGGGACCGCGCCGGCCGGGAAGTGGATGTGCGCACCCCGGTCCTTCAGGTCACCCACGGGCAGTTCGAGTTCGGCTCCGTGACTCCGCAGGAAGGAGAGCGCGATCTGCGCCGACTCCTTCATGACGTCACCGAGCTGACCGGTGAGGGTCAGACCCGACGCGCCCGTCTCGGGGTCGGCCAGCGACGCCTCCACGAAGAGGACGTCACCGCCCGCACCCGTGACCGCGAGGCCTGTCGCCACGCCGGGCACCGCGGTGCGGCGCTCGGCCGGGTCCGTGGCGGACTCGGGCACGTGGTGCGGCCGTCCGATCAGCGCGCGCAGATCGTCGGCGCCAACCGTGAACGGCAGTTCCCGCTCGCCGAGTTCGTGCTGTGCCGCGACCTTGCGGAGCAGCCGTGCGACGGACCGCTCCAGGTTGCGTACGCCCGCCTCCCGCGTGTACTCGCCGGCCAGCTTGCGCAACGCACTCTCGTCCAGGGTGACTTCGGCCTTCTCCAGACCGGCCCGCTCCAGCTGACGCGGCAGCAGGTGGTCCCGGGCGATGACGACCTTCTCGTCCTCGGTGTAGCCGTCCAGGCGCACCAGCTCCATACGGTCGAGCAGTGCCTCCGGGATGGCTTCGAGCACGTTGGCCGTGGCGAGGAACACCACGTCGCTCAGGTCGAGTTCGACCTCCAGGTAGTGGTCCCGGAAGGTGTGGTTCTGCGCCGGGTCGAGGACTTCGAGCAGGGCCGCGGCCGGGTCGCCGCGGAAGTCGGAGCCCACCTTGTCGATCTCGTCCAGCAGGACCACCGGGTTCATGGACCCGGCCTCCTTGATGGCCCGCACGACACGGCCGGGCAGCGCGCCGACGTACGTACGCCGGTGGCCGCGGATCTCCGCCTCGTCCCGTACGCCGCCGAGGGCGACCCGGACGAACTTGCGGCCCATGGCGTGCGCGACGGACTCGCCGAGGCTGGTCTTGCCGACGCCGGGAGGTCCGACGAGCGCGAGCACGGCACCGCCGCGGCGGCCGCCCACGACACCCAGGCCCCGGTCGTTGCGCCGCTTGCGCACGGCCAGGTACTCGGTGATCCGCTCCTTCACGTCCTCCAGACCGGCGTGCTCGGCGTCCAGGATCGCCTTGGCGCCCTGGATGTCGTACTCGTCCTCGGTCCGCTCGTTCCACGGCAGTTCGAGCACGGTGTCGAGCCAGGTGCGGATCCAGGAGCCCTCGGGCGACTGGTCGCTGGAGCGCTCCAGCTTCTCGACCTCCTTGAGTGCGGCCTCGCGGACCTTCTCGGGGAGGTCGGCGGCCTCGACGCGGGTCCGGTAGTCGTCGGACTCCTCGCCCTCCGCCTCGCCGTTCAGCTCGCGCAGCTCCTTGCGGACGGCCTCCAGCTGGCGCCGCAGCAGGAACTCCCGCTGCTGCTTGTCCACGCCTTCCTGTACGTCCTTGGCGATGGACTCGGCGACATCCTGCTCGGCGAGGTGCTCGCGCAGCTGCTCTGTGGCGAGCTTCAGGCGGGCCACCGGGTCGGCGGTCTCAAGCAGCTCGACCTTCTGGGCGGTCGTCAGGAACGGCGAGTATCCGGAGTTGTCGGCGAGCGCGGACACGTCGTCGATGGCCTGGACACGGTCCACGACCTGCCAGGCGGCACGCTTCTTCAGCCAGTTGGTGGCCAGCGCCTTGTACTCCTTGACCAGCTCGGTCACGGCACCGGGCAGCGGGTCGGGCACGGTCTCCTCGACCTGGACGCCCTCCACCCACAGAGCGGCTCCGGGGCCGGTCGTACCGGCGCCCACGCGCACCCGGCCGCGCCCGCGGATCAGGGCGCCGGGGTCTCCGTCGGCGAGGCGTCCGACCTGCTCGACCGTGCCCAGCACACCCGTGTTCGCGTACGTCCCGTCGATCCGCGGAACAAGCAGCACCCTCGGCTTGCTTCCTCCACTGGACCGCGCGGCGGCCTGTGCGGCCTCCACCGCGGCGCGTACGTCGGCGTCGTTGAGGTCCAGGGGCACCACCATGCCGGGCAGCACGACCTCGTCGTCGAGCGGCAGCACGGGCAGAGTGAGCGGTTCGGACGTCAGAGTCATGATCTCCCCTTCGGCATTCAAGTTGAGCTATGCCGACTCAATGCATGTGAGCCTTCAATTGTTCCCCAGGCGCTGTTCGCTGTGAGCGATCGGGTCGCCGAACGCCGGTGAACGTCTCGCCCGGCCGCTGCGTCACAGGTGCGGCGTCGGATTCCTTGTCCGTTCCAGTCGTCTGCCTCGGGGGCATCATGCGGACCGCACAACTGCGTCGGTTGCTCGTCGGCCTAAGCCTGTTCGCCACTGCGGCCGTCGGAGTCACCTCCTGCGGAGACAAGTACGGCGATGCCGGTACACACGACCCGGCTCGTACCGCGGAACGCGCGCGTCAGGTCTCCGACGCCTGGGAGGGCTCGGCGGCGGCGCGGGTGTGGCGTGAGGGCTACTTCCCGCTGGGGGATCCGGTCCAGCTGCCCGAGGGGGCGTTCCACAACGACGCCGACAAGCAGGCGTACCAGAGTCAGAACTTCGAGATCCGCGGCTCGCTCCCCGGCGCCCCGCCGGAGAAGGAGGAGATCCGCTGGCGCGGCGGCGGCTCGCTGGCCGTTCCGGTCGTCTCCGCGCGGGCGGCGTACGAGCAGATCGGCGGGGGTTCCGGTGCGGCCGGTCCGGGGCCCCGGCTCACCGTGACCGGTGCGAAGCTCGGGGAGATGACGATCCACACCAGCCGGGGGACGGCGACGGTCCCCGCCTGGCACTTCACGATCAAGGGCTACGACTCGCCGCTCAAGCGCGTCGCGGTCGTCGCCTCGAAGCTTCCGAAGCCCCCGGTCAAGCCCGTACCGGACCTGACGGATGACCTGTGGGAGCTCGCCGGACTGGACACGGTGTCGCGGGACGGCCGGACCGTCGTGCTGCGCGCCCACCACGGGTCCTGCGACGACGGCCCCGGCGTCGACGTGCTGGAGAGCGCGGACAACGTGGTGTTCTCCGCCTGGATCCGCAACCCCTCCGACGGCCCCTGCACGTCGGACATGCGCATGAAGAAGGTGACCGTGAAACTGGACCGGCCGGTCGGCGACCGCATGCTCCTCGACGCGTTCACGGGCAGGCCCGTGCCTTACGAAGGGTCTCCGTGGTCCCGGTCGTCGTCCTGGAGCTGACCCGGCGAGCTGACCCGGCGCAACAGCGGCCAGGTGGCCACCCCTATGGCCAGCGCCATCGTGTGTCCCCAGTTCGTCATCGGATCCGTGAACGCGATCAGGTCGCCGATGACCATCCAGCCGAACACCGCGAGCACGGTCCAGCGCAGCCAGGGCCTCAGCAGCCCGGCCAGCGCGCCGGCGCTCGTGGCGACACCGAAGCTGATGCCGTAGTCGTAGCGGTGCAGCGAGCTCTCGGGGAGATGCCCGGCGAGGACGGAGAGGCCGACGGGTATCTCGGTGGCCAGCGTCGCCAGGCCATGGCCCAGGAGGAAAACGCCCGCCGTACGCCACCCGCCGATCCGCCGCTCCAACGCGGTCAGCACCAGCAGAAAGGCGATCACGTACGCCGACGTGAGGCCGCCCGCGATCCACAGCGCGCTGGCGACCAGCACACGCACCGGCGACTGCGCCAGATGGGCCACGTCGGTACTGGACGTCTGAAGCACCCGGTCCACCAGGTCCGGGTCCGCGTACTCGGCGACGAGAGAGGTCACCGCGAGGACGACCGCGTACCCGAAGGTGAAGGGGGTCCCGGTGGGTGTGGGGAACAGCCGCCAGGGCCGGACACGGCGAAGGGGCGCGGGCCGGGGCCGGACGCCCCCGGCAGCGGCGGGCGTGCTCTCGACGACGGCGGGCGCACGGACGGCGACAGCGACGTGCGCGCTCTCGACGGCGAGAGGCCGCTGCCGCGGGATGCCGTCGAGCCCGGCGGCGGGAGCGGCGCCCGGATCGGTGGCGCGAACGGCGTAAGGATCGGCGGTGGAGACGGAGGGTGCAGCGGGGGTCGTCTTCTCCGCGCCGCTCGTCACAGGCCTTTTCACGGTGGAGGCTCCTTCCGTCACCCCCACCCTCAGCTTCGCACAGCCTGGCTGTCTGTGACGGGCGCCACCGAAGGGCCGATTCACCTGCTTCTGGCGAGGATGCCCTGGCGTTCACGCCGGGGAGGAATCGCCTCTCGTGATCGCGATGCGGAGCATCGCCGCACCTGTTCCATGCCGGGCGCGGAGTGCTCGCACGGCTGCCCGACGGGGCCAGGAGATGTGAACAACTGATCGATTGGTCGCTGGTGGTGGTGATTCGTCGGCGGTGGGCGTTCGTGTGTGTGGTGGTCGTACTACGGTCCGATGTCATGAAGCTGGTGGTGCAGGTGAAGCTGTTGCCGTCACCGGAGCAGGCGGCGGCGCTGTTGGCGACCCTGGGTGCCTGCAACCGGGCCGCCGACCACGTCTCGCAGGTTGCGTTCGGATCCGGTGTGAAGGATCGCAACGGCCTGCAGAAGCTGGTCTACGCGGATGTCAAGGCCACGTTCGGGCTGTCGGCGCAGCCCGCGGTGCGGGTGGTGAAGAAGGTCGTCGACGCCTACAGCGCGCTCGCGGCCGGCCTGAAAGCCGGGCGGCTGGGCGGTCCGGGGTCCAAGCGGTACCGCAGCGCCGTCGGTTCGCCGGTCGGCTTCCGGCCGGAGGCCGCGCAGCCGTTCGACGACCGGTGCCTGTCCTGGCAGACGGACGGGCGCACGGTGTCCATCTGGACGGTGGACGGGCGGATGCGGGGCATTCGATACACCGGCTCACCGGACCAGCTCAAGACCCTGGCCGAGTACCGCAGGGGCGAGAGTGACCTGGTCCGGCGGGGCGGGAAGTGGTTTCTGATCGCGACCTGCGACCTGCCCGATCCGGAGGTCTACGAGCCGGCTGACTGGATCGGTGTGGACCGGGGCATCGTCAACCTCGCTACCACCAGCGACGGCAGCAATTACCAGGGCCGCCGTCTGAACCGTTACCGGCGCTGGAAGGCCCGCAAACGTGCCGCACTCCAGGCCAGGCGCACCCGTTCGGCCACCCGCCGTCTGGGTGCTCGTGCGAAGAAGGAGCAGCGTCATGCCACGGATGTGAACCATCGGATCAGCAAGGAGATCGTGTCCGTCGCCAAACGCACCGGTCGTGGGATCGCAGTCGAGCAGCTCGACGGGATCCGCGAGCGGGTACGGCTTCGTCGCGACCAGCGGGCCACGCTCTCCTCCTGGCCGTTCCACCAGCTCGGACAGCATCTCGCCTACAAGGCCCGCCGGGCCGGGGTGCCGTTCCTGGAGGTGGATGCGGCCTACACCTCGCAGCGCTGCCCGCGCTGCGGGCACACCGAGCGGGCCAACCGGTCCACACGGGACCACTTTTCCTGTCGTCGGTGCGGCCTCGCTGGGCCCGCCGATGTCGTCGCCGGGGTCAACGTGCGCAACCGCGCACGCTCGGCGTGAGTGTTCGTCACCACACCCGTCTCCGCACCGGCCTGAACGGGCCGGACCGTGGGGAGATGCGACCCGTGACCGTCCCGTCGTAGGGGGCAGTCGGGAGCGCGACAAGGTGTGAACGACCGAGTGCACAAGCTCGGCCGTTCACGGCCGAGAAGGTGACAACCGTCGGCCCGGCGCAATTCAGCTGCTCGTACCGAGGGAACTTGCCAGGATGGCCGCATGACCACCTCGCACGACGCCCCCTACAACACCACTTACGACGCTTCCCACGGCACTCCTGAAGTCATCGACCGTCGCGAGGGGCCGTACGGCGAGGTTGTACTCCGCCGGCACGGCGGGCTGCTGCAGATCATCGCCAACGGCTGCTTCCTCATGGACACCTCCGACGGACGCTCGGAGAGACGGCTGGTCGAGGCCGCGCTCGGCGCGCTGGACGGCCGGCCGGGGCCCGACGTCCTGATCGGCGGCCTGGGCGTCGGCTTCTCGCTCGCACACGCGGCCGCCGAGCCGCGCTGGGGCCGGATCGCCGTCGTCGAACGGGAGCGGGCCATCATCGACTGGCACCGAGCCGGGCCGCTCGCCGCCCTTTCGTCGCGGGCGCTCGCGGATCCGCGCACGGAGATCATCGAGGCGGATCTCGTCGCATACGTCAATGAGACGTCCGACACGTACGACGCGCTGTGCCTCGACATCGACAACGGACCCGAGTGGACCGTCACGGAGGGCAACGAAAACCTCTACTCGACGGCCGGACTCGCCGCGTGCGCAAGGGTGTTGAGGCCCGGCGGGGTACTGGCCGTGTGGTCCGCCCAACCCTCGCCTGATTTCGCAAGAACCTTGGGGAATGCCGGGTTCCGACAGGTGCGTACCGAAGAGATCCCGGTTGCCCGGGGCGTTCCGGACGTCGTGCATCTCGCGATCGGGCCTGGATAGCCGAGCGGCGGTCACTGCCCGTACCCTGCTGACCTGACGCCGATCATTCAAGCGTCAAGCGCAGTCATGGAATCACCCCACTGGTTCCGGAAAGCACACTCAGGGGCGGGCGATGGAGCAGACACACACCTCCCAGAACGGCACGGCGGCCACGCCGGGCGCTCAGCGCCGGGTGCTGGTGATCGAGGACGATCCGACGATCGTGGACGCCATCGCCGCCCGCCTGCGTGCCGAGGGATTCCTCGTGCAAACGGCGGGTGACGGGCCGGCCGCCGTGGATACGGCCGAGGCATGGCAGCCCGACCTGCTGATCCTCGACATCATGCTGCCCGGCTTCGACGGCCTGGAGGTCTGTCGTCGGGTACAGGCGGCGCGTCCGGTGCCGGTGCTGATGCTCACCGCGCGCGACGACGAGACGGACATGCTGGTCGGGCTCGGCGTGGGCGCCGACGACTACATGACGAAGCCGTTCTCGATGCGCGAGCTGGCCGCGCGCGTGCACGTACTGCTACGACGCGTGGAGCGCGCCGCGCTGGCCGCGTCGACGCCGCGCTCGGGCATTTTGCGGCTCGGCGAGCTGGAGATCGACCACGCGCAGCGCAGGGTCCGGGTGCGCTCCGAGGACGTGCATCTCACGCCCACGGAGTTCGACCTGCTGGTCTGCCTGGCGAACACGCCGCGCGCGGTGCTCTCGCGCGAGCAGTTGCTGGCCGAGGTGTGGGACTGGGCCGACGCGTCCGGCACCCGCACCGTGGACAGCCACATCAAGGCGCTGCGCCGGAAGATCGGCGCCGAGCGCATCCGTACGGTTCATGGCGTGGGCTACGCGCTGGAGACCCCGACGCCCTAGAGTCGGGCACCCTGGTTGAGGGGGCGGAAGTGATGAGCGGTATCGGTGCGTGGCGCAAGAGCGTGCTGGCGGGTGCGGGTTCCCGTTCGCTTTTCGGCAGGCGCCCGCGCTCGGGCAGGCGCTCGGGTGCGAGGTCGCACACCGGCTCGGACGCGGGACCGCTCGCCGACTCGGGTACGGGTGCGTTCGTCGGCCCCGGTTCGGATTCACCGCTCCATACCGGTCCTGGTACCGGTATCGATGCCGGTACCGGTTCGGGCTCGGTGTCCGGACTGAGTCCGGCGCCCGGTTCGAGTGCGGCGTCCGGATCGGCAGCGGTTTCCGGAACGGCCCCCGCTTCCGCGATGACGTCGGCCGCCGGTACCGCCTCCGCGGTGGGATCGGCCACGGGCTCCTGGGGCGAGGTGCGGCCCTTCTCGATCAAGACGAAGCTCGGCGCTCTGGTCGTCGTCTCGGTCTTCATCACCACCGGTCTGCTGATGATCGCGGTGCGCACCGAGACGGAGCTGCGCTTCATCACGGTCTTCTCGGTGATCGCGACCCTGCTGATCACCCAGTTCGTGGCGCACTCGCTGACATCCCCGCTGGACGAGATGAACACCGTGGCGCGGGGTATCTCGCACGGTGACTACACCCGCCGGGTCAGGGGCGCCGACCGCCGCGACGAGCTGGGCGACCTGGCCCAGACGATCAACCGTATGGCGGACGACCTGGAGGCCCAGGAGCGCCAGCGCAAGGAACTCGTGGCGAACGTCTCCCACGAGCTGCGCACCCCCATCGCCGGCCTGCGCGCGGTCCTGGAGAACGTGGTGGACGGCGTCTCCGCCGCCGACCCCGAGACGATGCGTACGGCCCTGAAGCAGACGGAGCGGCTGGGGCGGCTCGTGGAGACGCTGCTGGACCTCTCACGCCTGGACAACGGCGTCGTACCGCTGCGCAAGCGGCGCTTCGAGGTGTGGCCGTACCTGTCCGGCGTACTGAAGGAGGCCAACATGGTGGCCTCGGCGCGCGCGGGCATCGCTTCCGGCTCCGGCAGTCACACGCGTACGGACGTCCATCTGCACCTGGACGTGTCGCCGCCCGAGCTGACCGCTCACGCGGACCCGGAGCGGATACACCAGGTCGTCGCCAACCTCATCGACAACGCGGTCAAGCACAGCCCGCCGCACGGCCGCGTCACGGTGAAGGCCCGGCGCGGCGAGGGACACGAGTCGCTGGACCTGGAGGTCCTGGACGAGGGTCCTGGCATCCCGCGCTCGGAGTGGCACCGGGTCTTCGAGCGGTTCAACCGCGGCGGCGTGGTCGCCCCGCACGGTCCCGGCAGCGACGGCGGTACGGGCCTCGGGCTCGCGATCGCCCGCTGGGCGGTGGATCTGCACGGCGGCCGGATCGGTGTGGCCGAATCCCCGCGTGGCTGCCGGATCCAGGTCACCCTTCCGGGCGTGCCTTCCCTTGACAGATTGACGTAGGGTTCAAATCCAGAGCCTAAGATCCATGAGTGAATCGTGTGATCGGGCAGCAGGACACGTGTCATCGCGCGGTCCTCGTACGGAGGCTCGGCCTTTCGGGGTCGCAGTCCTGACCCGACGTGTCGGTTCCGCATCGGAACCTCGCTTGTTTCCCGCCATTTCCACCACCGAAACACGCTTTTCGATGTGACTTACGCGACGATGACCAGGCCCGGCCTGACCTACGCGGTCCGGGAGGCGTAGCCTTTATTCCCGCTGTCCATCACCTTGTGAAGCGGAAGAGGGCGGTTGCCGCCGTGTCGCCACAGTCCCCCAGTAACTCGAGCACCTCGACCGAGGACCAAGCCGGGAAGAACCCCGCTGCTGCGTTCGGTCCCAATGAGTGGCTCGTCGACGAGATCTATCAGCAGTACCTCCAGGACCCGAATTCGGTAGACCGAGCCTGGTGGGACTTCTTCGCCGACTACAAGCCGGGCGGCGTCGCCGCCTCGGCCCCGTCGGGTACCGCGGCCGCGGGGGCCGCGGGGACCACCACGGTCGCTCCGGCCGCCCCTGCGGCGCCCGCGGCTCCGGCCCAGGCCGCTCCGGCCCAGGCCGCACCCGCGGCGCCGAAGCCGGCAGCCGCCGCGCCGGCGAAGCCCGCCGCCGCTGCTCCTGCCGCGGCTCCGGCGAAGCCCGCCGCGGCCAAGCCGGCCGCGGCGAAGGCCGCGCCCGCGTCGGAGTCCGCCGCGGGTCCGGAGTACGTGACGCTGCGCGGACCGAGCGCCGCGGTCGCGAAGAACATGAACGCCTCGCTGGAGCTGCCCACGGCCACGTCCGTGCGCGCCGTCCCGGTGAAGCTGCTCTTCGACAACCGCATCGTCATCAACAACCACCTGAAGCGTGCCCGGGGCGGGAAGATCTCCTTCACCCACCTCATCGGCTACGCGATGGTGCAGGCCATCAAGGCCATGCCGTCGATGAACTACTCGTTCGTCGAGAAGGACGGCAAGCCGACGCTGGTCAAGCCGGAGCACATCAACTTCGGCCTCGCCATCGACCTGGTGAAGCCCAACGGCGACCGCCAGCTGGTCGTCGCGGGCATCAAGAAGGCCGAGACGCTGAACTTCTTCGAGTTCTGGCAGGCCTACGAGGACATCGTCCGCCGCGCCCGTGACGGCAAGCTGACGATGGACGACTTCACCGGTGTCACGGTCTCGCTGACCAACCCCGGCGGCCTCGGCACCGTCCACTCGGTCCCGCGTCTGATGCCCGGTCAGTCGGTCATCATGGGCGTCGGCTCGATGGACTACCCGGCGGAGTTCCAGGGCACCTCCCAGGACACCCTGAACAAGCTCGGCATCTCGAAGGTCATGACGCTCACGTCGACCTACGACCACCGGGTGATCCAGGGCGCCGCCTCTGGCGAGTTCCTCCGCATCGTCGCGAACTACCTCCTCGGCGAGAACGGCTTCTACGACGAGATCTTCGAGGCCCTGCGCATTCCGTACGAGCCGGTCCGCTGGCTCAAGGACATCGACGCCTCGCACGACGACGACGTCACGAAGGCCGCGCGTGTCTTCGAGCTGATCCACTCCTACCGGGTCCGCGGCCACGTCATGGCCGACACCGACCCGCTGGAGTACAAGCAGCGCAAGCACCCCGACCTGGACATCACCGAGCACGGGCTCACCCTGTGGGACCTGGAGCGCGAGTTCGCCGTCGGCGGCTTCGCCGGCAAGTCGATGATGAAGCTGCGCGACATCCTCGGCGTCCTGCGCGACTCGTACTGCCGCACCACCGGCGTCGAGTTCATGCACATCCAGGACCCGAAGCAGCGCAAGTGGATCCAGGACCGCATCGAGCGCTCGAACACCAAGCCGGAGCGCGAGGAGCAGCTGCGCATCCTGCGCCGGCTGAACGCGGCGGAGGCCTTCGAGACCTTCCTGCAGACGAAGTACGTCGGCCAGAAGCGGTTCTCCCTGGAGGGCGGCGAGTCCGTCATCCCGCTGCTCGACGCGGTGCTCGACAGCGCGGCGGAGTCCCGTCTCGACGAGGTCGTCATCGGCATGGCCCACCGCGGCCGCCTGAACGTGCTGGCGAACATCGTCGGCAAGTCGTACGCGCAGATCTTCCGCGAGTTCGAGGGCAACCTCGACCCGAAGTCGATGCACGGCTCCGGCGACGTGAAGTACCACCTGGGCGCCGAGGGCGTGTTCACCGGTCTGGACGGCGAGCAGATCAAGGTCTCGCTGGCCGCCAACCCCTCGCACCTGGAGGCGGTCGACCCGGTCCTGGAGGGTGTCGTCCGCGCCAAGCAGGACGTCATCAACAAGGGCGGCACGGACTTCACGGTCCTGCCGGTGGCCCTGCACGGCGACGCGGCCTTCGCGGGCCAGGGCGTGGTCGCGGAGACCCTGAACATGTCGCAGCTACGGGGCTACCGCACCGGCGGCACGGTCCACGTGGTCATCAACAACCAGGTCGGTTTCACGGCGGCGCCCGAGTCCTCGCGCTCCTCCATGTACTCGACCGACGTGGCCCGCATGATCGAGGCCCCGATCTTCCACGTGAACGGCGACGACCCGGAGGCCGTGGTCCGCGTCGCGCGGCTGGCCTTCGAGTTCCGCCAGGCGTTCAACAAGGACGTGGTGATCGACCTCATCTGCTACCGCCGCCGCGGTCACAACGAGTCGGACAACCCGGCCTTCACCCAGCCCCTGATGTACGACCTGATCGACAAGAAGCGCTCGGTGCGCAAGCTCTACACCGAGTCGCTCATCGGTCGCGGCGACATCACGCTGGAAGAGGCCGAGCAGGCCCTGCAGGACTACCAGGGCCAGCTGGAGAAGGTCTTCACGGAGGTCCGCGAGGCGACCAACACGCCGGCCGAGGCCCATGTCCCGGACGCGCAGCCCGAGTTCCCGGTGACCGTCACCACGGCGGTCTCCCAGGAGGTCGTCAAGCGCATCGCCGAGTCCCAGGTCAACATCCCCGAGCGCGTCACCGTCCACCCGCGTCTGCTGCCCCAGCTGCAGCGCCGCGCGGCCATGGTCGAGGACGGCACGATCGACTGGGGCATGGGCGAGACGCTGGCCATCGGCTCCCTGCTCCTTGAGGGCACCCCGGTGCGCCTCTCGGGCCAGGACTCCCGCCGCGGCACGTTCGGCCAGCGCCACGCGGTGCTGATCGACCGGGAGACGGGCGAGGACTTCACCCCGCTCCAGTACATGTCCGAGGACCAGGCCCGTTACAACATCTACGACTCGCTCCTGAGCGAGTACGCGGCGATGGGCTTCGAGTACGGCTACTCGCTCGCGAGGCCCGAGTCCCTGGTCATGTGGGAGGCGCAGTTCGGCGACTTCGTCAACGGCGCCCAGACGGTCGTGGACGAGTTCATCTCGTCGGCGGAGCAGAAGTGGGGCCAGACGTCCGGCGTCACGCTCCTGCTCCCCCACGGCTACGAGGGCCAGGGCCCGGACCACTCGTCCGCGCGTCCCGAGCGCTTCCTCCAGATCTGCGCGCAGAACAACATGACGGTCGCGATGCCGACCCTCCCGTCGAACTACTTCCACCTCCTGCGGTGGCAGGTGCACAACCCGCACCACAAGCCGCTGGTGGTCTTCACCCCGAAGTCGATGCTCCGCCTCAAGGCGGCCGCGTCGAAGGCGGAGGAGTTCACGACGGGCGGCTTCCGTCCGGTCATCGGCGACGCGTCCGTGGACCCGTCCGCCGTCCGCAAGGTCGTCTTCACCGCGGGCAAGGTCTACTACGACCTCGACGCGGAGCGCACCAAGCGCGGCTCGACGGACACGGCCATCATCCGCATCGAGCGCCTGTACCCGCTCCCGGGTGCCGAGCTCCAGGCGGAGATCGCCAAGTACCCGAACGCCGAGAAGTACCTGTGGGCCCAGGAGGAGCCGGCGAACCAGGGTGCCTGGCCGTTCATCGCCCTCAACCTGATCGACCACCTGGACCTGGCGGTCGGCGCGGACGTTCCTCACGGGGAGCGGCTGCGGCGGATCTCCCGTCCGGCGTCCTCTTCACCGGCGGTCGGCTCGGCGAAGCGGCACCAGGCTGAGCAGGAGCAGTTGGTTCGGGAGGTGTTCGAGGCCTAGGCCTCGTCCCACGGCATGTGAAAGGGGTCGGCCCCGAGTCCTCAGGACTCGGGGCCGACCCCTTTCGTACGTCCCGTCTAGCCCAGGTAGGGCTCGAAGTCCCAGTAGGGCCGGGTGCGCTGGCGGGCCGAGATGGTGTGCGGGTGCTGGGCGCCCAGGGTGCGGGTGAGGGAGAGAAGGCCGTCCTCCTCCAGCTTCCCGGCCTCCTCCTGCTCCCGGGCCGCACGCAGGTCCGCGGAGAGGGCCACCTGGCAGGAGAGGGTGAGCGGGTGCTCCTCCCCCAGCGAGTGCCGGGCGCGGCGGAGGGTGTCGCGGCTCAGTTCGACGGCGTCCGAGATACGGCCGTTGAAGTTGCGCGCGCTCGCGGCGTTCAGCGCACAGCCCAGCACCCAGGGGTGGTCGGGGCCGAGCGTGGCGGTGAGACCGGCCATCGCGGACTCGAACATCGACATGGCTTCGGCGCGTTCGCCGGCGGCCTGCATGACCAGGCCGGTGTTGGTGAGCATGCCGGTCGCGACGGGGTGCGCGGGGCCGAGGAGGGCCCGGTAGCCGGCTTCCGCCTCCGCGATCAGATCGCGTGCCTGGCTCAGGTCGCCGTGCTCCCGCAGGAAGTTGCCGTAGTTCGTGAGGAAGGACAGCGTGCGGTAGTGCTCCCGGCCGTGCAGCTGGCCCAGCTGTTCCAGGAGACTGGCCATGGAGGGCCCCACGTCCTGTGTGTAACCGCCCTCGCGACGGCGGCACAGGGCCAGCTGGACGCGTGCCTCCAGGGTCTGCGGATGCAGTGGACCGAGCACCTGCACATGGAGCCTGACGACCGGCTCCTGGCGGGACAGCGCGTCGCGGTAGCGCCCGAGGAGACGCAGGTCGTGAACGACCGCGCTGCCCGAGTTGAGCGTGCTGATGTGCCGGGCGCGGAGCACGCTCTCCCGCAGCGAGAGCGTCTCCAGGTCCAGTTCGTACGCCTCCGCGTAGCGGCCGAGGAGACGCAGGCCGACGCCGAGGTTGTGCCGGGCGATCAGGGTGGCGGTCTCGTTCGGGCCGAGCAGGCGGTCGTTGCCGACGAGGACCTCCTGCTGCAAGGTGTGCGCCTCCTCGTACCGGCCGAGGTGGAGCAGGCTGTTGGCCATGGCTGCCTTGGTGCGCAGCTCGCCCTGCTCCTGGCGCTGTGGGGCGGCCCGCAGCCTCTCGAGAACGCCGTTGTCGAGTTCGTACGCGTCCCGGAACCGGCCGCTGGCCCGCAGGATGTTGCTCTCCTGGGTGGTGAGGTCGAGCATGGGCCGGGCGAGCGGCTCCAGATTCCGGGACCAGCGGTCGCGGATCTGCTGCGCGAGTTCCAGGCCGCCCTTGTACTCGCCGCTGCGGAAGCAGTACCGCAGGCAGTTCAGGACCGCCCCCTGGACCCGTGCCCGGGTGCTGTCCAGCGCGCCGGAGGGTTCCAGGTGCGGGAGCAGTTCGGCGTATCGAGGCCAGTTCCTGGTGTCCACGGGGTTACCGGGGTCGGCCTCGGCGAGGAGGCTGCGGACCGCCTTGCGGTGGGTGGCGCGGCTCTCCTCGCTGGTCAGCTTGGAGACGATGTCGTGGACGAGACGGTGCATGTGCACGGACTCCTGGTGCGGGCCCATCTCCGCGCCCGCTGGTCCGCGGGTCTCGCGGGTGAGCACCGAGTAGTTGACCAGCGTGTCCAGGGCCCGGGTCCAAGCGGGCAGGTCGCTGGACATCCACCGCAGCTCCTCGGGGAGTTCCGCCTGCGGATAGGCACGGATGAGGCCGAGCGGGATGCGTCCGGGTGCGAAGGACGTACTCAGGCTGAGGACGTCGATGGCCTGCGGCTGCGAGCGCCGGAGCCGGTTGAGCAGTATCGACCAGGACGTCATGGACGACTGGGGGAAGCCCTCGCCCGTGGTGGGTTCGTCGACGGTCGTGAGCTTGCGCTCGCGCACCATACGCAGGTACTCGGGGGCCTCCATTCCCGACTCACCGAGCCAGGACGCGGCCTGGACGAGCGGCAGGGGTACGTCGCCGAACTCGACAGCGACCTCGTCGGCCTGGTCCGCGGTGATGTGTGGGGCTCGGCGCATCAGATAGGCGGTGGACTCCGCGCGCAGGAAGGCGGGGATCTCCAGGACCTCCGTGTGCTCGCTCCAGCCGCGGTTTCGGGAGGTGACCAGGACGTGTCCCGGGCCCTGCGGGAGCAGTACGTCGATGCCTTCGGTGTCGTCCCAGCCGTCGAAGATCAGCAGCCAGCGGGAGTGCGGGTCCCCGCGGCGCAGGGCGTCCCGCACGGCTCGGATACGCTCGCCCGGCTCACTGCCGCTGCGCAGATCCAGTTCCACGGCGAGTTCGCCGAAGCGGTCACGCTGGATGTTGCGGTCGTCGGAGTTGATCCACCACACCATGTCGTAGTCGGGGCTGAAGCGGTGTGCGTACTCGGCGGCGAGCTGGGTCTTGCCGATGCCGGACATGCCGAGCAGGGTGCAGGCGGCGGCGCCCTGCTCGGCGTCGGAAAGACGCTGGTGGAGGTCGGTGAGCAGGTCGTCGCGGCCGGTGAACCTCGGGTTGCGGCGCGGGATCTCGCCCCAGATCTCGGCGCGCGTCTCGGGGTAGCGGAGTTGGGTGGGGAGTGTCCTCGGGGTGCGGCGGCGCTCCAGGCCGAGCCTGCTCAGCAGGCGTTCCTCCGCCCCCTCCTCGCTCAGGCCCCACAGACTGGCCGGTTCGAGGACCGCGGTGGCCGGGAGCAGCGGCCGGTTGGTGAGGTTGACGGCGGCGAAGCGGTCGGCGTGCGCTGCGACGAAACCGCGCAGGGCGTCGTTCCACTCACCTGCGGGGCGCGGACCGAGTTCGAAGAACCAGTCGTTGAGGACGAGGAGTACACGCCCGCTCGACAGCAGGAGGTCGCCGAGCGAGTCCTCCAGCGAGACCTCGCGGGGCGGGTCCCAGCGCTGCTGGGTGGCGCGGTGACCGTGCCGCTCCAGGCACTGGGCGATCCATGCCGCCCACGAACGGTGGTATCCGGGGAAGACCACGAGGAAATGCTCGGGTGCCGCCGCAGTGTCACGGCCCGTCCCCCGTTGTTCCGCCATCACACGCTCCCTGCTCCCACGTCCGTCACACCTGCCCGCCGGATGCGAACGCTCATCCGCCCGCACACGACGCAACTGATCTTGCACCCAGTGTCACCCAGGATTTCGGGTCGCCACGCCGAGACTCTCGTGGTGCCTGCTCATTTCCTGGACGAACTCCCTTCCAGCAAAGGTAAGTTCATCGGATTCGAGGAGAATGGACAAGGCTTCCCCGACCTGTTCCCGATACGTCTCGAACCGCTGTGTGGCCTTGTGTCGCCAGGCCTCGGGAGTGGCGGGCCCGGCCCGTGCCCGCCACCAGAGATCGGTGAGCGCCAGATGCGCGTACGCACCTTGGAGCACGCCCGAAAGGGGGCGCGGGTCGCGCCGCCACGCCACTCGGTGCAGGGTCCCACCGCTCGGTCGGTACAGGGGCTCGAACTCATGCAGGGCGGCCAGCTTGGTGTGGTGGGACTCGTGCACCAGGGACTCCGCCAGCTCCCTCGCGTCGGCGGGCAGTTGGGACAGCACGGCGCCCGGAGCGGACCGGAGGGTGGCGCTCATCGTGGTGCCTCCGTCGCCCACCAGCGGCATGAGCGGCACCACGGCGCGCAGCACCACGCCCGTCTCCGCCCCGCGCCCGGCGTCAGTCGCCGACAGGAGCGCCTGCGCCTCACTCCACGACCGGGCCCACAGCCGATGGGCGGAGTGCGGGCGCCGGGCCGCCGCCAGGGCCTTGGGACCGATCCCCCGGGGCGGCACCCGGTAGGGGTCGAGGTCGTCGAGGACGACCGTGCTGCCGGGCAGGGTGCGCAGGGCGGCCCAGCCGGTCCCGCTGCCGACCGGACGCCGTGTGCCGGGCTCCGCCCGGGCCAAGGGGCGGCTCAGCACCACATCGCTCGCGCCCGCGCCGTCCGTGAGGCGTACCAGTCCTGCCCCGCCGCTCAGCCGGACGCTGCCTGACGGACAGTACAGCGCGCCGAGTCCGGGCAGCACCAAGGAGCCCGACGGCTGGGTGAGCGTGCCGTCGACCTGGCAGCCCGCGCGGACGGCGGCGGCGACGGCCACGCCGCCCAGGTGCGCCAGGTGTCTCTCGAAGGCAGGGCCTTCGGCCGCCGCGAGCGTCTCGGTGAGCCACGCCCCGGTCATCGGGTAGTCGACGACGTCACGGACGGCGGCGGGGTCCGTCCGCTCCGCCCGCTCCAGCAGTATCCAGTCCCGCTCGAAGCGCCGGCGCGCCTCGGGGGCCAGCCGGGCCCGGCGCTGTTCGACCAGGACAAGGAGGGATTTGAGAAGCAGCAGGCGACGCGCGTGGAGTACGGCACGCAGTGCCGCGGTGACCGCCGGGTGGGGCCGGGTCCGCGCGAGTTCCGTGAAGACCTCCAAGGGGACGGCGGCCAGGGTCATCCCTGGCCTTCCTCGCTCGGTAAGCCGCCAGTGACCGGAAACGTTCGCTGGCCGCCTTCGCTGCCCACGTACCAGATCTGCCCGAACTCGCGGGAACTCTTCAGCACTTGATCGACAGCCGCGACGAGCCCCGGATCATCCATGGCACGCAATGTCCGCAGGTCGACGTCGGTGAGGTCGGGCAGGGCCACCGTCCGTCCGGTGTCCCGGCCAGGGTCGGCCGCCCGATTCCTCTGCTCCCCCACCCTCGGCTCCTCCCTGCCGACGCCCGCCCCGCACGGCCGCAACGGCTGCCCAGTTCTTCCCGACGCGTGGGAATCAGAAACCCTTACCGATCAACTCCGGTCATGCGCCGCGTGGTTGAGCCGCTCCTCGGACCAGGGGTACCAGGGCGGCGAGGCGCGGCTCCACTCGTCGTCCGGCAGTGGTCGCCGCCCGCTCGGCGGGGCCGTCTGCGCGGCGAGTTCCTCCGCCGCTCCGCGGGTCGACTCGACGTCGTCCCAGTCGACTTCGGTGAGCGCACCGACGAGCCGCTGCCACTGGTCGCGGGCCGCCCGGTAGGCCTCGCCGGCCGCGGCGGGGCGTCCCATGAGGGCGAGGACCGCGGCGCGGCCGTGCAGCGCGCGGGCGGCCGTCACCGAGCCGGGGTCGTCGCCGTGGGCCCGCCGGGCCTCGCGCTCCGCGGCCTCGTACGCCTGGAGCGCGTCGGCCAGGACGGGCGCCCCGGCGCGGTGCCACAGTTCGAGGCGCACCCGGCCCAACTGGAGCCAGGACTCGGCCTGTACGCCGTCGGAGACGGCAGCCCGGACCGCCTGGCCCAGCAGATGCCGGCTCTCGTACAGGTCCGGCAGGAAGCCCAGATGCCGGAACCGTTGTGCGAGCGCGCTCCCGATGAGTCCCTGGAGTCTGCCTCGCTGGGCGGACCGGGCGGGCAGGGCCTTGAGTGCCTCGCGCAGGACGTTCTCGGCGCGGTCGACGATGCCGGCGCCGTCCGGACGGGAGGCGCGCCGGAGCAGTGACTCGCCCCAGGCGGTGAGGAGTTCGCAGCGCCGGACACTGTCCGGCGGGGCGAGCATGGCAGCCGTCTCGTACGCCTCGTCGGCCGCCGGGTGGTCGCCCGCGGCGTCGTGGAAGGCGGCCCGGGCGGCGAGGCAGGACAGGCGCAGGGCCGGGTCGTCGGCCGCGGCGCGTTCGGCGCGTACGAGGGCGTCGTGCGCCTCGGATCCGTCGGCCCCGGAGGCGTGCAGGGCGCGGGCGAGATCCAGCAGGGCCGGTCCGCGTACGGCGTCGGGGGCGCCCTCGCTGTCCAACAGGGCGCATCCTTCGCGGAGTTCGGGGACCGCCTCGCCGGGCCGGTCCAGGTCGAGCAGCAGGCGTCCGCGGCGCAGCAGCCGCGCCCGGCGCAGGGGTGCGGGCCAGTGGGCGTCCGGGTCCGACGGGACGCCGAGGACGTCGAGTGCAGCGGTGAGGTGTGCGGTGTCCGCGGTGAGGCGCCACAACTCGTGGCGGGACGCGGCGAGTTCCAGTGCGGCCTCGCTGCGGTGGGTGCTGCCGGCCGGTGCCGTGCGGTGGGCGCGGGCGAACTCGGCGACGGCGGCGTTGAGGAGTTCCGCGCGGCGGTCGCCGGTGCGCGCGGCCGCGGTGCCGGCCTCCGCCCGCAGGACGCGGCCCAGGAGCACATGGGCGCGTACGGCGTCGGGGAGGGCGGCGCCGCCCTGGCGTACGGCTGCTTCGGCCTGTTCCTTCGCGCGGCGCAGGACGGTCGGGTCGGCCAGGGCCTGCCACTGGCCGAGGAGCCGCTCGGCCTCGGCGAGGGGGACGGGCGTCTCCAGGTCGGGCAGGTAGAAGCGCAGGACGCGGGCGGGGATGCGGGCGAACAGCTCGGCCTCGACATCGCCGCGGTCGTCCTGCTGTCGCTCGCCGTCGGTGACGCCGGTCGCGGTGACGGTCGTGCCGTGGTCGGCGAGCCGGGCGGCGGCGAACGCGGCGAAGTTGCGGGTGCCCTTGCCGAAGTGGCGTTCCACGTAGGCGGAGCAGTGTTTGAGGACCAGCCCGGCGGTGTCCTGGTCGAGCGAGCTGAGCAGCAGGTCCTGGACGCGGCCGGGGTAGACGAAGCAGGGCTGCCGTTCGGTGCCGGGCAGTTGCCTGAGCAGGCCGCCCAGGAGGACTTCGGCCAGTTCCATGGGTCCGGTGTCGGGGAGCATGGCCCGCTGGACGAGTTGCATGACGGGCAGGGTGAGCGGGGCCGCGGCGAGGTACACGGCCAGGCGGACCGCGCCAGGGGAGGCGCCGGCGCGGAAGGCGCGCAGGAGTTCGTCGTCGCCGCGTGGGGCGGGCGGCCCTGCGGGCACGTTCTCCGCCGGGGCGGGGGCGGGGGTGGTCCAGGCGGCCCAGGCCCGTTCGCTGGTGGGGCCGGTGCCGGACAGAAGGCGGGAGAAGGCCTCGAATGCCTCTGGGGTCGGCTGGAGCACCGGCACGGGGCGGGCTCCGGCGGCCGGCACGTCCCAGGGTTCCTCGTCGGGCAGGAAGGTGGTGCGTCCGCCGGTCTCCGCCTGCCTGACCAGGAGCCCCGGTTCGGCGGGCAGTGCGGTGCGGCCCCAGAGCCGGGGCGGCAGCGGCTGGACGACGGCGAGCGGCGAGGTGCGGGGCCAGCCGTGCAGGAGCCGCTGTGCGCTGCCGTTCTGCCACAGGGGTCCCACGCAGTCGCTGATCACGAGGGTGAGCCAGCGACCCGTGGGGTCGTGGAACTCGTCGGCCGAGCGCAGCCGGGTGTGGTGGCGGGGCCCCGCGGTGGTGCCGATGAGCGGGATGCCGCCGTCGCCCGCGTACAGGTGGTGGACCCGGACGCTGCCGAAGGCCCCGGACTGCTGGCAGGCCTGCCGCAGTTCCTCGACCAGTTGCCCCCAGACGGCCATCGCGGGGCCGGTGTCCATCAGGAGCTGGATGTCGCAGCGCCGGCGGCGGCCCGGGCGGCGGACGGGCACCAGGACTCCGCTGGCGGCCGCGTGGTCGGCGGTCGCCTCCTCGTCGATCGCCCCGTCGCGGGGCGGGGCGGCGGGTCCCCGGTAGCGGCCCAGGGCGCGCAGCGCCTGTTCGAGGCCCAGCAGGCCCGGCAGCGCGGTGGCCGCCGGGGCGCGCACCGGGAAGACCTGCCGGACGCCGTCGGTCCCCGGACCGGCGCCGCCGCCCGCCGTGTGCAGGGGGACGGCGCCGAGCGAGGTGTCCGTGCCGGGTTCCTGGCCGGTCCCGGGGGTGTGGTCCGCCGGTGGGCGGCTCGCCGGCCCCGTCCCGTTCTCCGGCGGGGCGGACGGGTCGGCCGGCCTGCGGTCCCGCTCGGCACGGGGCGGCGCCGGGTCGAGCCACCGGGACAGCCAGACGGCGTCGGCCACCTCTTCGGCGGTGGGGTCGAGACCGCCCCGGCGCAGCCTGCCGATCAGGTCCTCCAGATGCATCCCGTGCATCCGGCTCACCGCGAGCGGTCGAGTGGGTGCATGAGCAGGTCCGCGATCCGCTCGCGGGTGAGGCGCTCCGCGTGGGGGGCGTGCTGGGTGAGGAAGAGGGCGTTGAGCAGTTGGTCCGCGGCGACGACCTCGCCGGGCTCCCGGTCGAGGTAGCGGTCGATGAGATCGCGGCCCTGCTCGACGCTCTCGCCGCCGAGGTGTGCCTCGACCATGGCGGTGAGCTGTTCCTCGCCGGGCGGTTCGAGCTCCAGCTGGATGCAGCGCCGCAGAAGGGGAGCCGGGAAGTCCCGTTCTCCGTTGGACGTCAGGATGATGAGCGGGAAGGCGGTGCAGGCGACGCGTCCGCCGTGCACGGGCACGCGGCGGCCGTCGTGGGTGAGCACCTCGACGACGGGTTCGCGGTCGGCCACGCGCTCCAGCTCGGGGACGGCGAACTCGCCTTCCTCCAGCGTGTTCAGCAGGTCGTTGGGCAGGTCGAGGTCGCTCTTGTCGAGCTCGTCGATCAGCAGGACGCGGGGCACCTCGGCGGGCAGCAGCGCGGTGCCGAGGGGACCGAGTCGTACGTACGATCCGATGCCGGACGGGGCTGCCGCGGGCGCCGCGGTGGCGCCCTGGGCCCGCTCCAGCTGGACGTCCTGGAGGCGGCCGATGGCGTCGTAGCGGTACAGGCCGTCCTGGAGTGTGGTGCGGCTGACGACGGGCCAGCGCAGTACGCGGCCGAGGCCCAGCTCGTGTGCCACCGCGTAGGCGAGGGTGGACTTGCCGGTGCCCGGGTTGCCGGTGACGAGGAGGGGGCGGCGCAGATACAGGGCCGCGTTCACGGCGTCGACCTCGGCGGGCCGGGGCGCGTAGTTCTCCACGAGGCGCCGTCGTACGCCGAGCCGGCGGGCGCTGCTGGGGTCGTCCGGTCCGGACTCGGGTCGGTCGGGTGCCGCCGCGAAGTCCCGCCAAGGGGGCGGCGGGGGTAACTGCCGCACACCGTCGTGCGGCTGACCCACCCCGCGGTAGATCCGCCAGTCGTTCACCATGGGCTCCTCCCGGCTCTGGTGATCATGCAGCGGGACCCGGCTGTTCGATGTACGACGTTACCGCCGGTGCGCCGGGCCTGCCGAGCTTCCTGTTCGTCCGGTATCGAATCCGGTCAGCGAACATCCGTGCGAGGCAAGGGAGTTGGGAGTCGATTCACGTGTCGGGGGCTGCCATGAGGGGCGGTTGCATGGGTTCCGTTCCGTGCGGCGGACGATCCGGCGGATCGAACAGTACAGCGATGTCGCCCACGAGACCCTCCGCCGTGTCGGGATCCGACACCCGGATCCTGAGCTCGCGCACCTGCCGGTGCAGACCCTCGGCCCCGCCCGCCAGACCCAGCAACTGCCCGGCCTGCGAGTGGAACCCGCGGCACTCCTCATGGTCGTGGCCGTCCCTGCGCCACAGGACCAGAGGATGCCCGGCGGCGAGCGCGGCCGCCATCGCGTCGAGGCCGGGACCGCTGCCGACCGGACCGCAGTGGACGGGAACGCACGCCTCGTCCATGCCCGAGAGCCGGCCGTACGCCGCCATCCTGCCCTCCGGGCGTCCCGCCTCCGGGTGCCCCTGAGCCGTCGCCTCACCCCTCAGCGGCCCGGCGGACAGCGGCCGGCTCGCCACGCCCGCCCATCTGCGGCGCCATTCGGGGCTGGCCGGCCGGGCGTTGCGCCGGCGGTCTCGAATGACGACGACCCTGCGCAGTCCGAGCGGCATGGACTGTTCGTCGAAGAGATCGGCGTCGTCCCAGGCGTCGTCGGCGCTGAGCCGCCAGTCGTCGAGCGGTACGTCGAACAGCCGGCGCGGCAGGAAGGCCTCGACCGCGGCCAGGTGTTCGCCGCGGTCGCCCAGGCGCAGGGCCTCCGCCAGCGGCTCCCTCAGGTACTGGTGCAGTTCGTCGCGGCGCACGCCGTGGTCGTTGCTGTAGAGCGGGGTGACGTCCTGGCCGTCGTAGAGGAGCTTGACGCTCAGGGGATACCGCTCTCCGTAGACGGGCTCCCCGACGTCGACGAGGACGTCGGCCCGGGCGCGGGACGCTGTCCGGGCCGGAGCGGCGACGGTCGCCGGTGTCCGGAGGGTCTCCTCGGACAGGCGGTCCAGGAGGGCGTCGATGTCCTCGCGGATGGCCTGGCGCGCGTAGAGGGTCGCCTGCTCGGTGATCCAGGCGGTGAAGTCGCGCAGCCGGTCGCGGTCCACGTCGGCGGGGTGGTCGAGGGCGGTGTGCCTGGCCACCTTGGCCGCGTACAACAGGACGGCGTCGAGGGCGAGTTCGGGTCTGCCGCCGTGGTCGCCCGGGTCCCGCAGGCCGTGCAGGAGTCCGGCGCCCTCGCGCCAGGTGCGCGGGTCGTGCTCGATGGGCGAGCGGTAGTCCTCCTGCACCACACGGGACTTGACCTCGTGGACGAGGTGCATGACCTCGCCCGGGCCGCCGGGCGGCGGGAGATGGGCGAAGTGGCCGTAGAGACGCACACGCAGTACCGGGGCGAGACCGTGGGCACCGGGACCGCGCAGCCGGGTCTGGGTCCTGGTCCAGTCCGCGCCCGCCGCCGGGTCGTTGAAGCGGTCGAGGTGATGGAGGTCGTGCTCCCCCATGACGGTGTGCAGGATCTCGCCGCCCCGCACGTCGTACAGCTCGCGCAGCGCGGTGATGGGGACGGCGGCCCCCTCGTGCCGGCCGCGCCCCTTGTTCATGCCGATGACGGCGCCGTGCCGCAGGTCGACCACGGGCCCGCCCGAGACTCCCTCGACCGGCGTCTGGCCGGTGAGGAGCAGCGCCTTGCCGTCCAGGGCCGACGCCTCTCCGATGCCGTGCCGCATACCGAGGTCGCCGGTCTGCCGTGACCAGCCGTGCAGACTGACCGGGGCGGGGATGGTCGGCTCCCGGTCGCTCAGCCAGACGCACGGCGCGTCGTCCGCGCCCCGCACCCTGACGAGCGCGATGTCCGGGAACCGCCAGCTGCCGCGGGCCCCGTCGGGCTCCTCGGGCCGCGGTTTGGCGAGCACCACCTCGCCGGTGGTCTTGCCGCCCTGCCAGGTCACGCCGACGGCGTTGCCACTTCGCCACACGGCCGCTCCCCCCTTTCCCACGACATGGGCGCAGGTCAGCAGCCAGCCGGGTGCTATGAAGAAACCGCTGCCCCAGTACTCCTCACGGTCCGGTGCATACCCGTCGCCCGGTGCCACGATGCGCGCGAGCGAGGGGCGCACCATCTCCTCAAGGGCGCTCATCCGGTGCCGGAGGCCGAGGGTCCGGGCTGCCCGTCGCCGCCGTCTCCCTGCCCCGCACCCGCCGCGCCCGCCTGCCCCGCGGGCTCGGTCCAGGTCAGGGACACGGAAAGGGAAGCCTGGCCACCGCCTCCCGCGATGGCCCCTACGATCCTGCCTGCCTGCGCCGACAGTTCGATGCCGAAGCTCACGGCCACCTCGACGGGCGCCGGGGTGTCCAGACCGGCGCGCAGGGAGCGCACGACGCCACCGACCGCGTCGGCCAGTCCGCCCGCCATGTCGACGATCCGGTCCCCGACCCCGGTGTCCTGATATCCGTCCCCGTCCAGCGCGGCCTCGTCCGCCGCACTGACCCTCGCCCATACGACGGTCCCGTCGTCGAGCCGTATCCGTTCGATCCCTCCACCCACGGCGCCCCCGTCCGTTCGCTGCCGGTTTCCCTCTGCCAGCTGTGAAGCTCCCCCTACCGCAGGGGAGGAGAAGGCTAACTCCCGACCTGGGACATGTGCGAGGGGCACCTGCGCGAGGGGCACCTGTCGGTGGCGGCTCCCGGAGACCGGATCCGGCGGGCAGTACATAGGCTGTGAGCGGAAACGGAACACGGACGCACGCAGGAGAACACCCCATGTACTTCACCGACCGCGGCATCGAGGAACTGGAGAAGCGGCGCGGCCAGGAAGAGGTCACCTTCGAGTGGCTCGCCGAGCAGCTGCGTACGTTCGTCGACCTCAACCCGGACTTCGAGGTCCCGGTCGAGCGCCTGGCAACCTGGCTGGCACGACTGGACGACGAGGACGAGGAGTAGGCGGCAGGCCCGGGGCTCCGGTCCACGGCTGCGGGCACCTGGCGGGTGCGGGCGGGTGCGGGCACCTGGCGGGTGCGGGCGGGTGCGGGCACCTGGCGGGTGCGGGCGGGTGCGGGCACCTGGCGGGTGCGGGCGGGTGCGGGCTGCGCCCGGCTTCGCCGGGCGTGACCGCTCGGCACGGTCGGCTTCCATCCGGGCTGACGTCCGGCTGGCGGGCTGGCGGGCTGGCGGGCTGGCGGGCTGGCGGGCTGGCGGGCTGGCGGGCTGGCGGGCTGGCGGGCTGGCGGGCTGGCGGGCTGGCGGGCTGGCGGGCTGGCGGGCTGGCGGGCTGGCGGGCTGGCGGGCCAGTTCAACGTCTGCGGCGGGTCCGCTCAACCTTCCCAGCGGGCTCGATCAGCCATCCCGGCGGGCTCGCTCAGCCTTTCTGGCGGGCTCGCTCAGCCTTTCTGGCGAAGCCGCCCGCCCTCTCCGGAGAGCTCCCTCGCCCTTCTGCCCCCGAGCCTTCTCACCCTCCCGCCCTCCTCCTCGAGCTTGCTCGGCTGTCCGGCGAGCTCGGGCCTCCGGCCCCCGCCCCCTGTCAGTCGCGCGGGCGCATGAGGTCGTACGCCAGTCCGAGCGCCCCGTGCGCCACCAGGAGCGCCCCCGCCGTGATCCAGCCGCCGCTGCGTCGGTGCACGCCCCAGGCGGTGAGCGGCAGGCCCGCCGTCACCTGGGCGAGTGCCAGGGCGCGGGCCCTGGGGGTGCCGGCCCAGGGCAGCCAGGGGCCGAGTGATCCCCGCTCCACGGCATCGAGTTCCGCGCGGACGGCGTGACGCCACCCGGACCATTCGAGGGGCTGTGCGTCGGTCCGGGCGCGGGCCGCCTCGCGGAGGCGGTCGGCGGGTTCGCCCGGGGTGAGCCCGGCGGGGAGGGCGACACCCGCGCGCGTGAGGACGGCGAGCAGGCCAAGCAGACGGGCTCGGGCGTCGGCATCGGAGTCGGGTTTCGTGAGGCCGTCGAGGGACTGCAGGTCCAGGACCGGGTCGAGGCCCAGGCGCGCGGCGAGGGCGCGCATGGCCTCGGCCTCACCCACGGGTGTGCCGTTGGCGAGCCACTCGTAACCGACCGGGCGGCGGAAACCGGCGGCGAGGATGCAGCCGCCGTGGTCGGCGTCCCACCACAGGGCGAGTACGGGCCAGGGGGCGCCGACGGCCAGGGCGGTGGCCCAGCCGGTGAGGACGCGGCCGACCGGTTCGCCGCCGTGCAGCCAGGGCTTCCCCTCGGGAACCAGCACACTCCACCGCGGGCCGGCCCGGGCGAGCAGCATGCGCTCGCGCAGCAGCCGGGCGACGGGGCCGACGGCCTCGGGTTCCGCGCGGCAGAGCAGCAGGGCACCGGCCGCCCGGTCGGGAGGCGCGGGCGCCTGCGGAATCTCCGGTTCATGGGGCGACATGCGCCCAGATTATTAGGTTTTAGGCTGATTAATGCTCCCTGGATCACCAGAACGAGTGCCTTGACTTCGCGGATCCGCGATATATCGTGTCTATTGGAAGACGCGATATGGCGTGTCGCGTCCCGCCCCGGCCGAGGAGGTCAGCACCATGTCCGAGTGGTCCGTCACAGAGCCCGGCAAGCTCACGTTCGACGAACCGGTGTCGGCCCTCCATGTGCGCATCGCCAATGGAACGGTGAACGTCGTGGGGGTCGACGAGGGTTCCACCAGGCTCGAAGTGTCCTCGATAGAGGGACCACCACTGATGGTGACCCAGGAGAACGGCACACTCACGGTCGCCTACGAGGACCTGCCCTGGAAGGGCTTCCTCAAATGGCTCGACCGCAAGGGCTGGCGCCGCAGCGCGGTGGTCTCCCTGGCCGTTCCGGCGCGCACGCGCGTCGAGGTCGGCGTGGTCAGCGCCACCGCCGTGATCTCCGGGGTCGACGGGCGCGCGGTGGTGAAGGGCATCTCCGGCGACACGACACTCGTGGGGCTCTCCGGACCGGTGCGCGCGGACACGGTGTCGGGGAACGTGGAGGCGCAGGCCCTCACCGGCGACCTCCGGCTCAACTCCGTCTCGGGCGACCTGACCGTCATCGAGGGATCGAGCCCCTCCGTGCGGGTCGAGTCGGTCAGCGGTTCCGTGATCGTCGACCTCGACCCGGCGGGGCGGCCCAGCGACATCAGCCTGACCAGCATCTCGGGCGAGATCGCGATCCGCCTGCCGCATCCGGCCGACGCGGAGGTCCAGGTGGACTCGGCGAGCGGCACGGTCTCCAGCGCCTTCGAGGACCTGCGGGTCGGCGGCCAGTGGGGCGCCAAGAAGATCACGGGCAGGCTGGGCGCCGGGAACGGCCGACTGAAGGCGACCACCGTCTCGGGCTCCATCGCCCTGCTGCGACGCCCCCCTTCGGAGGACGAACCATGGGACGAGGGAGTGGATTTCAAGAAGGGGACGGACTTCGGGGAGGATGAGCCGGAGGACGCGGTTCCTGTTGGGGCCGGGTCCGAGCACGGCAAGAGGCACAGTGCGGTGCCCGAGGACACGGTGTCCGGCGGTCAGGACGGTGCCGGACCGGGCGCCCCGCCGCCGGACGGTCCCGCCGAGTCCCCGACCCCCGGCGCGGCCTCCGACGCGGGCCCCGATTCCGGTCCCGCCTCCGGCCCCACCGAGCATTCCGACGCCGGCGTCACCGACGACCCGACCCACGAGAAGGGGCTCTGACATGGCTCCCGTCTTTGCCCATGGCCGCCTGCGGCTCTACCTGCTGAAGCTCCTGGACGAGGCACCGCGCCACGGTTACGAGGTGATCCGCCTCCTGGAGGAGCGCTTCCAGGGGCTGTACGCGCCGTCGGCGGGCACCGTGTACCCCCGGCTGTCCAAGCTGGAGGCCGAGGGCCTGGTCACCCACACCAGCGAGGGCGGCCGGAAGGTGTACGCGATCACGGACGCGGGCCGGGCCGAGCTGGCCGACCGCAGCGGTGAACTGGCCGATCTGGAGCTGGAGATCCGCGAGTCGGTCGCCGAGCTCGCCGCCGAGATCCGTGCCGATGTGCGCGGCGCGGCAGGTGATCTGCGCCGGGAGATGCGGGCGGCGGCGAGCGAGGCACGGCGGAGTTCCACGGGAACGGGCGCCAAGGGGGAGCGCGCCGAACACGAGGGTGCCCACGGGGACTTCACGGACTACGGCGACAAGGAGGCGTGGCGCATCGCGAAGGAGGAGATGCGCCGCGTCAAGCAGGAGTGGAAGGAGCAGGCCCGGCGGGCCAAGGACGAGAGCCGGCGGGCCCGCGAGGATGCCCAGCGGGCACGCCACCAGGCCAAGGAGGCGCAGGAGCGGGCGCGCGCGCAGGCCCAGGAGGAGCTCCAGCGCATCGCCAAGCGCGTCCAGGACCAGGTGCAGGACCACTTCACCCGGGGCGACTGGCCGACGGGCGTGCGCGAGGGCATCACCGAACTGGCCAAGGAATTCGGCGAGTTCGGAAAGGACTTCGGCAAGGAGTTCGGTAAGGACTTCGGCTTCGGCCGACCCGGAACAGGAAAGGGGGCGGGGACGGGAGCAGGCGCCGGGGCCGCCGGGACTGGGGCTGGCGCTGGGGCCCGGACAAGGGAGCCCGACTACACCGTCACCCCCGAGGACTTCCCCGCCGAGTACGAACCCTCCTGGGCCCACGAGGACTCCACGGGCGACCCCGCCCGCGATCTCGACCGCCTCCTGGACCGCTTCCGCGACGACATCCGCGACGCGGCCCGCGACCACGGGGTCACGGAGGAGCAACTGCGCGACGCCCGACGCCACTTGTCGACGGCGGCGGCGCACATAGGGGCGGCACTGCGGACGCCCAGGGGCTGAGGAGCGGAGGCCGGCCGGGGGGGGCGCCCATCGACTCCAGGGCGCCCCGCCCCGGCAGGCTCCGACGGTGGGCCCACTGCCACCACCGGCTCCTACGACGGGCGGGGCCCACCATGGTCGCCCCGCACCGGGCCCGCCATGGCCGGTTCGGCACCGGCCCCAGCATGGTCAGCTCGGCGGCGGCCCCACCGCCGCCGACCCCTACGACGGGCCCGGCCGACCGGGTCGCCCCAGCCCGGGCCACCACGGTCGACCGGGCTGACCCGGGCCAACCGTGGTAGCCCCGCGCTGGACCCATCCGGTGGCGGCCCGCCCGGCCGACAGCGAAGGCCAGCCCCCCTCAGCCCGCCTTCGCCTCTCCCCCGCCGTACAGCACCCGCCGCAGCGACGCGTACGTCACCCCGTGGTCGGCCAGGACCTCCGCGGGGACGCCGGGGCGGGCGGCCAGGGCGAGGAGTAGGTGTTCGTCGCCGATGTACCGGTCCCGCTGGGCGAGAGCCATCCGCAGGGACTCCGTGAGAAGGTCCTTGGCCCCCTGAGCGAAAGGTCGATGCCCGCCGACAAGCCCGGACCACCAACCCCTGCCCCGCCCGGCGCCGGCCCTGCCGGACCGCAGCGCGCCCTCGCCGTGGGCTTCTTCGACCCGGGAGACGATCTCCGAGACGTCGATGCCCAGCCCGGAGAGCGCGTCCGTGTCGGCGCGGGAGAGACCGCCCCGACGCCGCGCCTCAGCCAGTGCCTGCTCTGCGGACTCCTTGCGCTCCGCGAGCCCCAGCGACATGAGGGCGAACGACGCGCGGCTGGCTTCACGGTCGAGCAGCGCCAGCAGCACGTGCTGTTCCTCGACCGTCTCCGCGTGCAGCCGCTCGGCGTGATCGACCGCGCCGAGCACCACCGCCCGGGCGTCCTTGGTGAACCGTTCGAACATCACTGCCTCCCGTACTTCTTGTGCACGGCCTGCCTGCTGACACCCAGTTCCGCGGCGATCTCCTGCCACGACCAACCCTGATTGCGCGCACTGCGCACCTGAACCGCTTCGAGCTGCTCAAGCAGCCGCCGCAACGCGGAGACGGCCCGCAGCCCGATCCGCGGATCGCGGTCGCCCGCGCGCTCGGCGAGATCCGTTGCTTCGGTCATGATGTCAACTTAGATTGACACGCCCTCGAATGTCAACCGTAGTTGACACACAAGGGCGCGCGAGACCTGCGCAAGACCGGCACCAAGGTCCGGAACGGCATCAGGGAGTGGTCAGAACGACCTTGCCGAAGAGTTCACCGGACTCCATCCGCTCGAAGCCCTCGCGGGCCCGGTCCAGCGGAAGGACCTCGTCGATGACGGGACGGACACCGGTGGCGGCGCAGAAGGAGAGCAGGTCCTCCAGCTCGTCCTTCGTGCCCATCGTGGAGCCGACGACCTTGAGTTCGAGGAAGAAGATCCGGGTCAGTTCGGCGTGCGAGGGGCGGTCGCCGCTGGTGGCACCCGAGATGACCAGCGTGCCGCCCGGCTTGAGGGACTTGACCGAGTGGGACCAGGTGGCGGCGCCGACGGTCTCGATGACGGCGTCCACGCGCTGCGGCAGCCGCGCGCCGGACTCCACGGCGTCCACGGCGCCCAGTTCGAGGGCCCGCTTGCGCTTGGCCTCGTCGCGGCTGGTCGCGAAGACCCGCAGCCCCGCCGCCTTCCCGAGCGCGATCGCGGCGGTGGCGACACCGCCTCCGGCGCCCTGCACGAGAACGGAGTCACCGGGGCGTACACCGGCGTTGGTGAAGAGCATGCGGTACGCCGTCAGCCACGCGGTGGGCAGACAGGCCGCCTCTTCGAAGGAGAGCTCCTCGGGCTTGGGCAGGACGTTCCACGAGGGCACGGAAACCTGCTCGGCAAAGGTGCCCTGGTACCGCTCGGTGAGGATGGAGCGCGGCTCCTTGGGGCCGACGCCGTGTCCCGTCTGCCCGATGACGGAGTGCAGTACGACCTCGTTGCCGTCCTCGTCGACGCCGGCGGCATCGCATCCGAGGATCATCGGCAGCTTGTCCTCGGCGAGCCCCACGCCGCGCAGCGACCAGAGGTCGTGGTGGTTCAGGGAGGCGGCCTTGACGTTCACGGTCGTCCAGCCGTCCCGGGCCGCGGGAGCGGGCCGCTCCCCCAACTCGAGGCCGTTCAACGGCTGGTCCCGGTCAATACGAGCAGCGTAGGCAGCGAACATGTCCTCGACCCTAGGCTCCACCGGCCTCCCGACGGAACCACGTCCCCCTGTGACGCGTGTCCCGCCGGGTGGGTGGGTTTGGGCCGAATGTGTGGGTGCGGGTTCGGTGGGGGCTGAGCGCGCAGTTCCCCGCGCCCCTGAAAGCGGGGGGTGCGCACGGTCTTTTGTCTTTAGGGGCGCGGGGAACTGCGCGACCAGCCCCCACCGGCCCGCACCCACCCACCCAGCCGAACCCTCAAGTAAAAAATTCACGCACAAAAATCCGGGCCCCGCCCACCAGGACGGGACCCGAACCTCAAGCAGAACGACGAGCGACAAACGACCTACCGCCGAGCCACACCCTCAGCCCGGGCAGCCGCGGCCACCGCGGCCGTGACCGCGGGAGCAACCCGCTCGTCGAACGGCGACGGAATCACATAGTCCGCGGCAAGGTCGTCCCCGACGACAGAAGCCAACGCCTCCGCAGCGGCGATCTTCATCCCCTCGGTGATCCGAGAGGCCCGCACCTGAAGCGCCCCCGCGAAGATCCCGGGGAACGCCAGCACGTTGTTGATCTGGTTCGGATAGTCCGACCGCCCGGTGGCGACGACCGCCGCGTACTTGTGGGCGACATCGGGATGCACCTCGGGAGTCGGGTTCGCCATGGCGAAGACGAACGCACCCTCGGCCATGGAGGCCACGGCCGGCTCCGGCACCGTACCGCCGGAAACGCCGATGAAGACGTCGGCCCCGGCGAGCGCGGACTCCAGCGAGCCCGACAGCCCCGCCTTGTTGGTCATGGCGGCCAGTTCCCGCTTGACCGGCGTCAGGTCGTCCCGGTCCGTCGACACGATGCCCTTGCGGTCGGCGACCGCGACATCCCCGAGCCCCGCCTCAAGCAGGAACTTGGCGATGGCGACCCCGGCCGCACCCGCGCCCGAGATGACGGCCCGGAGCTGCCCGAGGCTCCGCCCGGTCAGCCGCGCGGCGTTCCGCAGGGCCGCCAGCGTGACGACGGCCGTGCCGTGCTGGTCGTCGTGGAAGACGGGAATGTCGAGCCGCTCCTGCAGCTGCCGCTCGATCTCGAAGCACCGGGGCGCCGAGATGTCCTCCAGGTTCACGCCGCCGAAGGACGGCGCGAGCCGCACCACGGTCTCGACGATCTCGTCGACGCCGGTGCAGGCGAGCGCGATCGGCACGGCGTCGACCCCGCCGAACTGCTTGAACAGGATCGCCTTGCCCTCCATCACGGGGAGGGAGGCCTCGGGCCCGATGTCACCGAGCCCAAGCACGGCGGTGCCGTCGGTCACGACGGCGACCACGGACGACTTCCACGTGTAGTCGTGGACGAGTTCCGGCTTCTCCGCGATGGCCGTGCAGACCTTCGCGACGCCGGGCGTGTACGCCAGGGACAGGTCGTCCTTGTCACGGACGGGCACCGTGGCCTGCACGGCCATCTTGCCGCCGCGGTGCAGCGCGAATGCCGGATCGAAGGAATCGAGGGGCTCGGCCCCGCCTTCCTGATCCGTACTGCTGTCGCTGCGAGGATTGACGATCTCCGCTGCCACTTTGTTTTACCCCTTAAGTCTTAATGGTTGAGGGTCTCCGCTCCGGGTGAGGAGCAGGCGGGCACCGCATATGTCCCAGATGACGGTTACGTACGCATACGTACGGGTCATACGCGACGGGCGCGCCGCACACGCGCCCTGAGCCCCGGATGAGGGGTGTAAGGAACCTTCTTACCCGACGGACCGCATCGCAGACGAGTCCATGGCGCGAAGGTCACACGTCGACGGCGGAAGGTCACATATCGGAGGACCGTGAGCCGGATACAGGCCGAATACAGGCCGAATACCGGAGAGCGAAGGTCACATACCGGTGACATGACTCATGACCGAATGTACCGAAGGCGCCCATTTGGCGAACAATCCTCCGATGCGCACCGAAGCACCACGTACGCGGAGAAGCGGTCGCCCGTTTCGCCCAGTGCACCGAAGATCTTCCGGTCGTGACGGGGGGTATTCCGCACAAGATCCGGCTTCGACGGACCGGCTCGGTCCGGTTCGGGGGTCACCCGTTATCCGATTTTGACATGGCGGGCACCCTGAAGGCGCGAGTCCGAATGGCAAGATGCCGTAATCACACGAGGTCGCGACACCCGAAGGTGTGTGTTCTCGTCGACCCATCGGCTACTGCCGACCCATCGGCAACTCCACCCACCCGCCGGAGGAACCCACCATGACCGCAAGCTCCACCCGTCGTACGACCGCCGCGCAGTCCCGGATAGCCGCGGTCGGTGCGATCGCGGTCGCAGGCGCCCTGCTGCTGACCGGCTGCGGTGACCAGACCAAGGACAAGGACAGCGGCAGCTCGGAGACCGCTGACTCCAGCGCCGCCCCGCTCGCCGACCAGCTGCCCGCGGCCATCCGCGACAAGGGCGTCATCAAGGTCGGCTCGGACATCGCGTACGCACCCGTCGAGTTCAAGGACGACTCCGGCAAGACCGTGGGCATCGACCCCGACCTCGCCGACGCCATGGGCAAGCAGCTCGGCGTGAAGTTCGAGTTCGAGAACGGCACGTTCGACACCCTGCTCACCGGCCTGCGCTCCAAGCGGTACGACATCGCGATGTCGGCGATGACGGACACCAAGGACCGCCAGGAGGGCATCGACGCCGACACCGGCAAGAAGGTCGGCGAGGGCGTCGACTTCCTCGACTACTTCACCGCGGGCGTCTCGATCTACACCAAGCAGGGTGACGACCAGGGCATCAAGACCTGGGACGACCTCTGCGGCAAGAAGATCGTGGTGCAGCGCAACACCGTCTCGAACGACCTTGCCAAGGCCCAGGCCGAGAAGTGCCCGGCCGGCAAGAAGCTCTCCATCGAGGCCTTCGACAACGACCAGCAGGCCCAGACCCGGCTGCGCGCCGGCGGCGCCGACGCCGGTTCCTCGGACTTCCCCGTCGCGGCGTACGCGGCGAAGACCTCCGGTGGCGGCAAGGACTTCGAGGTCGTCGGCGAGCAGGTCGAGGCCGCTCCGTACGGCATCGCGATCGCCAAGTCGAACACCGAGCTGCGGGACGCCCTGAAGGCCGCGCTCGACGCGATCATCAAGAACGGCGAGTACGACAAGATCATCGCGAAGTGGGGCGTCGAGGCCGGCGCCGTCAAGGAAGCCACCCTCAACGGCGGCAAGTGACCGCGTTCCCAGCGGCACTGAAAGGCAACATCCGTGACTGTTGACATCGACAAGACGGCCGGCCCCCAGGACACCCCCCCGGGCGGACCGGAGGCCATCAAGGCCATTCCGGTCCGTCACTACGGGCGGTACGTCTCGGCCGTCATCGCGATCGCGATCTTCGTCTCGATCATCTACGCGTTCGCCCAGGGCAAGATCAACTGGGGCGCCGTACCGGACTACTTCCTCGACGACCGGATCCTCAAGGGCGTCGGCCAGACGATGCTCCTCACCGTCCTCTCGATGGTGATCGGCATCGCGGGCGGCATCCTCCTCGCGGTGATGCGCCTGTCGAGGAACCCGGTGACCTCGTCGATCGCGTGGTTCTACATCTGGTTCTTCCGCGGCACCCCGGTCCTGGTGCAGCTCGTCGTCTGGTTCAACCTGGGCCTGGTCTTCGAGTACATCAACCTCGGTCCGATCTACAAGGACTACTGGTCGAGCTTCATGACGCCGCTGCTGACGGCGCTCCTGGGACTCGGTCTGAACGAGGCCGCGTACATGGCGGAGATCTGCCGCGCGGGTCTCCTGTCGGTCGACGAGGGCCAGACCGAGGCCTCGCACGCCCTGGGCATGAGCCACAGCAAGACCCTGCGGCGGATCGTGATCCCGCAGGCGATGCGCGTGATCGTGCCCCCCACGGGCAACGAGGTCATCAACATGCTGAAGACGACCTCACTGGTGTCGGTGGTCCAGTTCGCCGAACTGTTCCGGTACGCCCAGGACATCGGCCAGTCCTCGGGCGCACCGGTGGAGATGTACTTCCTGGCCGCCGCCTGGTACCTGGTCCTGACCTCGGTGCTCAGCGTCGGGCAGTACTACATCGAGCGGTACTACGCCCGCGGTTCGAGCCGTTCGCTGCCGGCCACACCGTTCCAGAAGATCAAGGCGAACATGCTGTCACTGTCCAACCGCTCGGGGGGAGGGGCCAACTCATGAGCGCCGACGTCACCAAGAACGCGACCACGGCGGGCTCCGGTACGCCCATGGTGAAGGCCGAAGGCGTCCACAAGTCGTTCGGTCCGGTCGAGGTCCTCAAGGGCATCGACCTCGAAGTCAAGCCCAGCGAGGTCTTCTGCCTCATCGGCCCCTCCGGCTCCGGCAAGTCGACGTTCCTGCGGTGCATCAACCACCTGGAGAAGGTCAACGCCGGGCGCCTGTACGTGGACGGGGAGCTGGTCGGCTACCGCCAGCGGGGCGACAAGCTGTACGAGCTCAAGGACAGCGAGGTCGCGCGCAAGCGGCGGGACATCGGCATGGTGTTCCAGCGCTTCAACCTGTTCCCGCACATGACGGCGACGGAGAACGTCATGGAGGCGCCGATCCAGGTCAAGGGCGTCAGCAAGGCGCAGGCGCGGGAGCGTGCGGCGCAGCTCCTCGATCGGGTCGGTCTCGCCGACAAGGCGGGCAACTACCCCTCGCAGCTCTCCGGTGGCCAGCAGCAGCGGGTCGCCATCGCCCGGGCCCTCGCCATGGACCCGAAGCTGATGCTGTTCGACGAGCCGACCTCGGCCCTCGACCCGGAGCTCGTCGGCGACGTCCTCGACGTGATGCGCGACCTCGCCGAGTCCGGTATGACGATGATCGTCGTCACCCACGAGATGGGCTTCGCCCGGGAGGTCGGCGACTCGCTGGTCTTCATGGACGAGGGTGTGGTGGTCGAGTCCGGCAACCCGCGGGACGTACTGACTAATCCGCAGCACGAGCGGACGCAGTCGTTCCTGTCGAAGGTGCTTTAGCCTCCGGCGGTTCGGCAGGTGTTCGAAGGGGCGGTACGGATTCTCCGTACCGCCCCTTCGTGTTCGGCCGACGCCGGGCGGTGTCTCGTCTGCGGGCCGGTGGGGGCTGAGCGCGCAGTTCCCCGCGCCCTGAAAGGGCGCACTTCTCAGCCCGGTCCCGCATACTCCAGCCCGTCCGGCGTTTGAGGACGAGCGCGGAGCGCGATACCGGGGGTCCGGTGGCGGAGCCCCCAGGGGACGGGAATGGGTAGGGGTGGCGGGGGCGGGAAACTCTGGCTACTTGAGAGCCAGTACCAGGCCGTCCGATGGGGAGCGCCACACCTCGCGGGCCTCCGCGAAGCCCTTGTCGCGCAGCATGCGCGCGTGCCACTCCGCGGACGGCGTATCCCCCTCCGCGTGCTCACCGTAGATCTCGAAGCGGCGGGCCGTGGGCTCGGCGAGGACGGGATCCTGGCCGGCGAGCTGCCACCAGTCGGCCCAGTCGAGAACACCGGCGGCCTTGGCCTGGTCCATGCGCGCATGCCGCTGGGCCCGGTCCGCCGCATTGATCCGCGGAGTCGTCTCGTCGATCATGTGATCCGCGTTCATGAACACACCACCGTCGCGGACGAGTTCGGCGACCTGACCGTAGAGGACCGCGAGGGGTTCCCTGTGCAGCCAGTGGAGAGCGGTGGCCGTGAGGACGGCGTCGTACGAGTCGTACGGCAGCCTCGCCGGCCAGTCGGGGTCCTTGAGGTCGGCCGTGACGAAGGTGACCCGGTCGTCGCCCCGGAAGGTGCCCTCGGCGATGGTCAGGAGCGCGGGGTCGAGGTCGACGCCGGTACTGACCGCCTTCGGGAACCTTTCGAAGAGGCGGGCCGTGATACTTCCCGTACCGCACGCGAGGTCCAGGACGCGCGGCTCGGGGCCCACGAGGGCCTCGACCATGTCGAGCATGACCCGGAAGCGCTCCTCGCGGTCCGGCATGTACCACTCCTGCTGCCGGTCCCAGCTCTCCTGCCAGGCAGCCCAGTCGGCTCCGATGTCGGTCGTCATGGATACCCCTCTCCCCTCCAGCATGTAATACCCTGGAAGTGCAATTAGCCATTACCTGTCCGCACCACGACGATAGAGTGCCTCCGTAAGGACTACAAGTGGAACTGGCCTATTACTCGGATTACGCCGTGCGACTCGTCAACAGCGAGGAACCGGCCCGGGGCAAGGACGCGCTCACCTCGGTCGAGGCCGTCCGCGACCTCTTCGGCGGCAACTCCTCGGCGGCCCGCCGCGCCACGGACGCGGACGTGACCCGCTTCCGCGGCGTGCGGGCCAGGCTGCGCGCGGTCTTCGAGGCGGCAGACGGCGGTGACGAGACCCTCGCCGTGGACCTGCTGAACTCGCTGCTGCTGGAGTTCCCGGTGAGCCCGCAGATCTCGGGCCACGACTTCCGGGACGACAACGGCCGCCCGCTGTGGCACATGCACCTTGCGGACCACCCGTCGAACGCGACCGCGGGGTATGCCGCGACCGCCGCGATGGGCCTGGCCTTCCACCTCACCGAGTACGGCGTGGACCGCCTGGGCCTGTGCGAGGCAGCGCCGTGCCGCAACGCCTACCTCGACACCTCGACGAACCGCTCCCGGCGCTACTGCTCGGACCGCTGCGCGACCCGGGCGAACGTCGCCGCCTACCGGGCCCGCAAACGCCTGGAGGCGGACCGGTCGGAGAGCACCGGCCTGGCGGCCGACAGCAGCCAGCGCGCGACCGCGAACGGCGAGCGCTGATCCTTTTTGAGCGGCCGGTACCGGAACCGCACCTTCCCGAGGACGAGCTCCTCGGGCACGGTCCCGTAGTCGGTACTGTCCCCACCCGCGTACGCGTTGTCGCCGAGCACCCACCAGCCGCCCTCGCGCCGCTCGGCCGCGCGCTTGACGACCAGCAGGTCCTGCTGGAACGGATGACGCAGTACGACCACGTCACCAGGCCTGACCCGGGCCCCGTACTGCACGACGAGGAGATCCCCGTGCTGCAGTGTGGGCACCATGGACGGCCCCGTCACCTCGGCCGTACCGAAGGGCAGGGCGGCCCTTCCACGCTCGGTCTCCTGCGACAGCTCCGGCATCACCGGCACCTCCCCGGTCCTATCCTCCACGAGTCCCAGTCTCACCCTGGACTTTTGTCCTAAGCCCATGGGGGCACTCGCGAAAACCCGTCCCTCACGGAGTAATGTCCCACCTGAGAAGACGATCACGAGGAAGGACAGCTCAATGCTCTCCCGCCTGTTTGCCCCCAAGGTCAAGGTCAGCGCACACTGCGACCTGCCCTGCGGTGTGTACGACCCGGCCCAGGCCCGCATCGAGGCGGAGTCGGTGAAGGCCGTGCAGGAAAAGATGGCCGCCAACGACGACCCGCACTTCCAGGCTCGCGCCACCGTCATCAAGGAGCAGCGCGCCGAGCTCGCCAAGCACCACGTCTCGGTGCTCTGGAGCGACTACTTCAAGCCCCCGCACTTCGAGAAGTACCCGGAGCTGCACCAGCTGGTCAACGACGCCCTCAAGGCCCTCTCGGCCGCCAAGGGCTCGACCGACCCGGCCACGGGCCAGAAGGCGCTGGACTACATCGCCCAGATCGACAAGATCTTCTGGGAGACCAAGAAGGCGTGACCCAACGCCTTCCGTTTTCGCGGTGGAGGGGCCCGGCCAATACCTTTGGCCGGGCCCCTTCCTCGTTTCCCTGTCGGTGGGCCCGCTGTGGGTGGGCCCGCTGTCGGTGGGCCGTGGCATGCTGAAGGGCATGAATCCGGAAGATCTGGTCCGGCTGCGCAAGGCGCGCGACCGGATGGACCGTGAGTACGCCGAGCCGCTGGACGTGCCCGCGCTCGCGCGTACGGCGCTGATGTCGGCGGGCCACTTCCAGCGCAGCTTCCGGTCGGCCTTCGGCGAGACTCCGTACAGCTATCTCATGACGCGCCGCATCGAGCGCGCGAAGGCGCTGCTGCGGCGCGGCGATCTGACGGTGACGGAGGTCTGCATAGCGGTCGGGTGTACGTCACTGGGGTCGTTCAGCTCCCGTTTCACCGAGCTGGTGGGCGAGTCGCCGAGCGCGTACCGGGCCCGGCCGCACGACGAGGGGGCGGCGATCCCGGCCTGCGTGGCGAAGATGTACACCCGGCCCACGCGCGTCCGGGCGTCCGAGCCCCCGTCCTGAGGGCAGCGCACGCTTCAGGTCACCAGGCGGGACGCGCGCGCCCGTAGGTAGCGCTGTTCCGGGCGGCTGAGGGTCTTGGCGGCGGCCGACTCGTAGGCGGTGCGGGCGGCCTCGGTGTCGCCGGCCCGTTCCAGGAGGTGCGCGCGGACCGCGTCGAGGCGGTGGCCCGTCGACAACTCATCTTCCAGGGAGTCGAGTTCGGCGAGACCGGCCTCCGGGCCGTGGACCATCGCGACGGCCACCGTGCGGTTGAGGCGTTCCATGGGACCGGGGACCAGCCGGACGAGGATGTCGTAGAGGCCGAGAATCTCCTGCCAGTCGGTGTCGTCGGGCGAGGCCGCCTCGTCGTGGACGGCGGCGATCGCGGCCCTCAACTGGTAGGGACCCAGCCGCGGTTGGGCCAGCGCCCGTGTCACGAGGGCCACACCCTCGTCGATCGCCGTCTTGTCCCACAGCGCACGGTCCTGCTCGTCGAGCGGCACCAGTTCGCCGTGCGGCCCGGTGCGCGCGGCGCGGCGGGCGTCGGTGAGGAGCATGAGCGCCAGCAGACCCGTCACCTCGCAGTGGCCTGGCAGCAGCGCGTGCACCGTACGGGTCAAGCGGATGGCCTCGCCCGCGAGTTCGGCCCGCTGGAGCGCCGCGCCGGACGTGGCCGTGTACCCCTCGTTGAAGATCAGGTACAGGACGTGCAGGACCGCCGGCAGCCGCTCCTCCCAGTTCTCGGGGCGGCCGAAGCTCGTGCCCTTCACCTTCTGCTTGGCCCGGCTGATCCGCTGCGCCATGCTCGCCTCGGGCATCAGATGCGCACGGGCGATCTCGGCCGTCGTCAGACCGCCGACCGCCCGCAGCGTGAGCGCGATCCGCGCGGGCTGGGGCAGTTCGGGGTGGCAGCAGAGGAAGAGCAGGGTGAGGGTGTCGTCCTCGGACGGCGCGCGGTCGGCGCCGGGCGGCGGAGCCGTGAACGCGTCGCGCGGAGTGAGCGCCGCCGCCCGCTCCTCGCGCAGCCGGCGCGCCTCCTCGCTGCGCAGCACGTCCGTGAGCCGCCGCGAGGCGACCTTGATCAGCCAGCCGCGCGGGTTGTCGGGCACCCCGGCCTCCGGCCACTGCCCGGCCGCCGCGAGGAGCGCCTCCTGTACGGCGTCCTCGGCGGCGTCGAAGTGCCCGTACCGGCGCACGAGCGCGCCGAGGACCTGCGGCGCGTGGCGGCGCAGCAGGTCCTCGACCTCGGTCGTACGTCCCGAGGGGCGTCTGGGGGGACGGCTCACACGTCCCCGCCGCCGTCGAAGTCGGGAATCGCGCGGATGACCAGCGGGTACTGCTTCGTGCCCTCGGGGACGGGGCATTCGAGCACCCGGGCAGCGATCTCCGTGACCCGTTCCAGGCTGGCGCAGTCCAGGACCCAGTACCCGGCGAGCACTTCCTTCGTCTCGCTGTACGGCCCGTCGGTGATCACGGGCTTCCCGTCCGGGCCCCGCTCGACGAACCTGGCCTTCGCGGGCTCCGACAGACCGTTGGCGTCGACAATCTCCCCGGTCTCGGCGAGGTCGTTGTTGATCGCGCCCATGTGCGCGTACATGGTCTGGACGTCCTTCTCGGTCCAGACGGGCGCGTCGGCGGAGCCCTTGCCGCTCTGCGCCTCGTAGTCGGCCTGCGTGCCCTGGATCATCACGAGGTACTTCATGAGTCCGCTCCTTCGGTTCGGGCCGCCCGCAGTGGGTGGCTCTCACAGGGGACGTCGGAGCCGGGCCGCGGTTCTCTACAAGAGCGCGAAAAAAACTTTCCCGCGTTTCCTCGCGGGCCGCCGCACTCAGGAATCCCGCTCCACGGACGCCTGGTCCGCAGGTGTCTGACCGGCGGCCGCCTGAGGTGCCTCGGGCGGCCCGGGCTCGCTCGCCAGGACGCGGTCCGACTCCGCCTCGGTCTTCTCGGCCTCCCCCTCCTCGTACTCCGCGCACTGGGGGTTCCGGCAGGGGCCCGCGCCCCACAGGGGCACAAAGACCCCGAGGGTCTTGTGCCGACGCACGACCGTGTCCACGGTCTGCTTGCAGACCGGACAGACATACTCATCACTGGTCATGTCCCCAGGGTATTGCGGGAGGCGGCGCGCCGACAGGCGGACGACGGCGCCACCCCGGAATCAGCGCTTCCTGCTGTACGTCCGCACGACCGCCCCGTTCTTGAACGTGCGCACCTCGCCGAGCGTGAACTCGCCGACGGCGAACCCGGAGCCGAACATCGGCATGCCGGAGCCGAGCACGATCGGGTACGTCTTGACGATGAGCTCGTCGATCTCGTCGACCAGCTCACCCGCGAGCCGCGAGCCGCCGCACAGGTAGATCCCGAGATCACCGTCCTCCGCCTTGAGCTCGCGGACCTTGCCGACCAGGTCGTCGGAGATGATCTCGACGTGCGGGTCGGGCGACTCCTCCAGGCTGCGCGAGGCGACGTACTCGCGCATGTGGGCGTACGGGCTGGTGACGCCGAGCTCCAGCGCGATGTCGTAGCTGGCACGGCCCTGGATGATCGTGTCGAACTTCTGGTTCGCCAGGTGATCCGTGCCCGTCGCCCGACGGCCGTGGGTCGGCAACGTCTCCGGGTACTCGGTCCTGAGGAAGTCGAAGAACTCCTCGTCGACCATCTCCACCATCATCTGTGCGTCGCCGCTCGGGTCGCCGATGAAGCCGTCGATCGAGCAGGCGATGAAATACGTGAGCTTTCGCAAGCCGGTCTCTTTCCGTAGGATGCGTGAACCACTCCATTCATAGTGCTTCATCTGTAGTGGTTGCAAGGGGATTTCCGAGGATCTCCCGTACGGGACTCAAGTAAGAGAGGGGATTCCGCATGGCGAGCAATCCGGAGCGCCGGGCCGCCCTGGTCGACGCCGGTGTGGAGGTGCTGGCGCGCGAGGGGGCACGCGGGCTGACGTTCCGCGCGGTGGACGGTGAGGCCGGGGTGCCGGTGGGCACGGCCTCGAACTACTTCGGCGGCCGCGACGACCTGCTCCGCCAGATCGACGCCCACCTCCACGAACGCCTCGCCCCGGACCCCGAGGTCCTGGCCGAACTCATGAAGGCCCCCAAGGACCGCACCCTGGTCACGGCGTTCATGCACGACCTCATGGCCCGCGCCCAACGGGACCGCACGGGCTATCTGGCCCTGCTGGAGATGCGCCTGGAGGCCACGCGCCGCCCCGAACTCCGCGCCTCCTACACGAAGACGATCCGCGCCGACCTCGAATACGGCATGGAGTTCCACCGCGGGGCAGGCCTCCCCGGCGGCGACGAGACGGTGACGGTCCTGTACCTCGCCATGCTCGGCCTGATCCTGGAACACCTGACCCTGCCGGGCGTCCTGGAGGGCGTACTGCCGGGAGTCACCGTCCCGGACGGGCTGGTGGAACGGATCGTCGCGACGATCGTGCCGGAGCGGGGCGACTGAGCTGACGGGGGCGCCCCATCAGGGGCGCGGGGAACTGCGCGCCCAGCCCCCGCCGACCCGCGGACTACGAACCGGCCTCCCCGCGGAGCGGCTCACGGACGGGCTCACGCCACATGGGCCACATCAACGGCCCGGCCGGAAGCTCAAGCGCGCTTCCCGTGAATTCGAACCCGAGCCGCTCGTAGAGCCCCCGGCTGCGCGCACTGCTCGCCTCCAGATACGCGGCCACACCTTCACCGTCGCACCGGTCCAGCACATGCTGGACAAGCGCGGCGCCGAGCCCCTCCCCCTGCCGGCCGGGCGTGACGCCGATCATCCAGAGGTACTCGTGGGCCTGCCCCTCCGGGTGGATCCCGGCGGTCAACCGGCTTATCAGCTCGACCCGTTCGTTCTCGGGGTCGACGTTCTCGCGCAGTTGGGCGGGCCCGTCCTCGTCGTCCTCCCCGGCGGGCTCCGCCGGCACCGAAAGCCACAGCGCACAGGCCGAACCGTCCTCCGTGACATCCACGTACCCCTCGGCGAGCACGGCGTCGACGAAAGCACCCATCAGCAACGGATGCCTGAGCCGCCGGTGTTCCGCGTCGGGAAAGACCCAACTGCTCACCGGGTCGCTCTGGAAGGCCTCGTCGAGGAGCCGTATCACGGCCTCCCGGTCGTCCTCGCCCGCTCTGCGGATCGCCACGCCCATAGCCCGCCCCTTTGCCTCAACTGCCCATGCCCACTCGGCCGTTGCAGCCTAGCGATCACTTCGGCAGAAGGCGACGAGCCCCGCACACCGTGGGGATGCGCGGGGCCCGCCGGAACCGGAACCCCTCCGCCTCACCGCGTTGTCAGGCACCGCGCGGCGAAGAGGGCCCCGGAGTCTCGTACCCATTACGGCCGACGAACGCCGCACCGCTCAGGGAGGAGTGGCAGAAGTGAAGTGAGGGTGGAGGCGGGGCGTAGGCGGGCGGTGTGGATGCGGGGCGAACTGGAGGCGGGCGGGCCTGGAAGCCGGGCGGGCTCAAAGCGGGGCGGGCTGGAGCGAGGCGCATACCGCCCGGCCCGGCGTGCCGCCCCGAACCGAATCGAGTCGGACCGAGCCAGACCGACCGGGCAGCACCACGCCCCGCCGCACCGAACCGAGTCGGGCCCAGCCAAACCGACCAGGCGGCACCGCACCCCGCCACGCCGAACCGAGTCGGGCCCAGCCAAACCGACCAGGCGGCACCGCACCCCGCCACGCCGAACCGAGTCGGGCCCAGCCAAACCGACCGGGCAGCACCGCACCCCGCCACGCCGAACCGAGTCGGGCCGGCCAGACCGACCAGGCAGCACCATCCCGCTCCGCCGCACCGAGCCGGATCGGGTCGTGCCGGATCGGGTCGAGGTCCGTCGAGCCGGGTCGGAGCCCCACCCACCCCCAGGCACCGACAGCCCACCCGCCACACGGCCTCATCCACCGCGCCCAGCCGAGCCATCCCACCCGGGCAGCGCCGCCCGCCCGCACGTCCCCGTCAGCCTTCCTCAGCCCTCCTCAACTGTCCCCACCCCTTGTCCCTTCCGCACCCGCCCCTCCTCTGCCCCCCGCTTCCGACGCCGTGCGGCTTCGGCTGCCGCGTCCCCGCGGGCACCGCACGGCATCGGCCTCCTGATCTCTACATACGCGCCGCCCTTCGATCACTCTTCACTCGTCGCACCCGTCTCACCCGGCTCACTCGCCGCTCCCATCCGCGTCCCGAACTCACGTGCTCCGCCGCGTCACGAACTCCGCCAGCGACAGAAGCCCTCCCGCCGCTTCCGGATCCGGGACGGCCCGGGACAGGTGCCGCAGGGCCCTGGCCATCCGGTCGGCGGCCTGGACCTGGGCCCAGTCACGCCCACCCGCCCGCTCGACGGCGAGGACCGTACGCTCCAGATCGCCGTCGCGGTACGGAACCCGGTACAGCTCGGCCAGTTCGGCCGCGGCCGGTGTGCCCGAGGCGAGCGCGGCGACCACGGGGAGGGACTTCTTGCGGGCCATCAGGTCCGCCCCGGCCGGCTTGCCGGTGCGGCTCGGGTCCCCCCAGATGCCGATCACGTCGTCGATGAGCTGGAAGGCGAGCCCGGCCTCCCGACCGAACGCGTCGAGAGCGTCGACGTCCTCCTCTCCGGCCCCCGCGTACAGCGCCCCGAGCGCGCACGCGCAGCCGAGCAGCGCCCCCGTCTTGGCCTCGGCCATGGTGAGCACCTCTTCGAGCGTGACGTCGTCGGGGCCGCGGCGCTCCATGACGGTGTCCGTGTGCTGGCCCGCGCACAGTTCGACGACACAGCTCGCGAGCCGCGCGGCCGCAGCCGAGGACGCCGGACGCGGATCCTCGGCGAGCAACTGGTGGGCCAGTGCCTGCAGGGAGTCCCCGGCAAGGACCGCGTCGGCGTCCCCGAACACCGCCCACGCGGTGGGCCGGTGCCTGCGGGTGGTGTCCCGGTCCATCACGTCGTCGTGCAGCAGGGTGAAGTTGTGCACGAGCTCCACCGCGGCGGCCGCCCGTACGGCCGTCTCCTGCTCTCCGCCGAGCGCCCGGACCGCGGCCAGCACGAGCGCGGGCCGGATCGCCTTGCCCGAGTTCCCCGCCGCAGGGCTGCCGTCCGCGTGCTCCCACCCGAAGTGGTAGAGCGCGATCCGGCGCAACGGGCCGGGCAACGACTCGACGGCCCGGCGCAGTTCGGGGTCGACCGACGCCCGGGACCGCTCCAGGATCCCGGCGGCCTCCTGCCCTTCGGGCGACCCCCGTCGCCCGCCGGGCACGCCACCCGGCACCGGCCCTCCCCGCGCTTCCGGTCCTTCCACGGCCGGCAGCGGGCTCTGTTGCGTCTCCGTCATGAGCTCACCCATGGATCCGCCTCGCAGAGTGCGTGGACGGTGGCGGCTCCGCCGGCGACGGGCGCGTACCCCCTCGGTCCGCCCCCACCGGCGGACGGGGACACGGCGCGCGCCGTACGGGACGTCACCTCCAGCGGCCGATCTCGACGTTCTCCAGGACCCCGAGCGCATCAGGCACCAGGACCGCGGCCGAGTAGTACGTCGTCACCAGGTAGGACATGATCGCCTGCTCACTGATGCCCATGAACCGCACGGACAGGCTCGGCTCGATCTCGTCCGGGATGCCGGCCTGCTGGAGTCCGATGACGCCCTGGTCGGCCTCGCCCGTACGCATGGCGATGATCGAGGTCGTGCGGGCCTCGGTGACCGGGATCTTGTTGCACGGGAACATCGGCACACCGCGCCAGGTGGGAATGCGGTTGCCGCCCATGTCGATGGTCTCCGGGACGAGCCCCCGCTTGTTGAGCTCGCGGCCGAACGCGGAGATCGCGCGCGGGTGGGCGAGCAGCAGCTTGGTGCCGCGCCGCCTGGTGAGCAGCTCGTCCAGGTCGTCCGGGCTGGGTACGCCGTCGTGCGGCTGCAGCCGCTGGTCGTACTCGCAGTTGTTGAGCAGCCCGAACTCCCGGTTGTTGATGAGCTCGTGCTCCTGGCGCTCCTTCAACGCCTCGACCGTGAGCCGCAACTGCTGCTCGGTCTGGTTCATCGGCTGGTTGTAGAGGTCGGCCACGCGCGTGTGGATGCGCAGCACGGTCTGGGCGACGCTGAGTTCGTACTCGCGCGGTGCCGCGTCGTAGTCGACGTACGTCCCCGGGATGGCCTGTTCTCCGGTGTGACCGGCGGCGAGGTCGATCTCCTTCTCGCCGTAGTTGTTGGCGCGCTGCGTGGGAATCGCGCGCAGTTGCTGAAGGTGCTCGCGCAGGGACTCGGAGCGCTCGGCGATCTGGTCGAGGTCCTGGCGGGGCAGCGCGAGCACCGTGCAGGCCGTGACCGCGCGGGCCGTGTACTCCCAGATCGCCTCCGGGTCGGTGATCGCCTGCTCGCCGAAGTAGGCGCCGTCGGCCAGGACGCCGAGGACCGCGTCGTCCCCGTACGGGCCCGTGCCGATCTTCTCGACCTTGCCGTGCGCGAGCAGGAACACCTCGTCGGCCTGGCTGCCGAAGGAGGCGAGCACGTCGCCCGGGTCGAACTCCCGCTGCTGGCAGCGCTGTGCGAGCTCGGCGAGCACCTCCGGGTCCTCGTAGGTGCGCAGTGCCGGCAGTTCGCCGAGCTCCGCGGGGATGACCTGAACGCGGTCACCGGTCTTCACGAACGTCACGCGACCGTCGCCCACCGAGTAGCTGAGCCTGCGGTTCACGCGGTATGTGCCGCCCTGCACGTTCACCCACGGCAGCATGCGCAGCAGCCATCGTGAGCTGATCTCCTGCATCTGTGGCGCGGACTTGGTGGTGGTGGCCAGGTTCCGCGCCGCGGATGTGCCGAGACTCTTCTGCGGCTGATCCTGGTCCGCGCGGATCTCTTCGCCTACCGACATGAAATTGCCCTCCCCATCGTGCAATGAGCTGCGCCGAGAACACTTCCATCACGGACCGTGCCGGTGCTATTACACGAAAGAGGGGGAATGGATCTTCGAAAGCAGGGCATAACGGAGGACCCCCGCCCGGGCCGACAGGTCCGGGCGACCGGCCGGCCCGGCGAGGTGGATCTTCTCGATCGTTTCCCGGTCACTTCCCGATCGGGAACTTCAAGATCGGGCCGCCCGTTCAACCGGCAACACGGACGAACCATGAGGAGACGGCAATGGCAGGCTTCCTGGACCGCGCCAAGGAACAAGCACAGCGCGGCCTCACGCAGGGCAAGCAGAAGCTCGACGACGTCCAGGCACAGCGGGCGGGCGGCGATCTGCTGAAGAGCCTGGGCGCGGCCTACCTCGCGGAGCGGCGCGGCAGCGGCTCTCCGCAGGCCACACAGCAGGCTCTCCAGGCCGTGGAAAGCCACATCGCGACGCACGGGGACGGCTTTCTGCGCGCCTGAGGCGGTCCGCGCGTACCGCTGACCGGATCGGCTCGCACGCCGTGCGAACAAGTGGTCCCGACCGGGGAGACCGGGTACAAGCAGCGGTACGAGACGGCCACGAAGGGTGGCCGTCGCGGCCCTGCAAGGAGGCGGTCATGGCCCCACCCATGTCCGCGGGCAGCTTTCTGAGCCGGCTCAAGGCGGAAGGGCTCACCGTCGTCGAGGTCGGCGACTGGGAGCATCACAACCGCAATCACAAGGGCCCGTGGGGCCCGGTCCACGGCGTGATGATCCACCACACGGTGACATCGGGGAGCCGGCGCACGGTCGAGATCTGCCGTGACGGCTACAGCGGTCTGCCCGGCCCGCTGTGCCACGGCGTCATCACCAAGGACGGCAGAGTCCACCTCGTCGGCTACGGCCGTTCCAACCACGCGGGCCTGGGCGACGACGACGTCCTGCGCGCGGTCATCGCGGAGAAGGCCCTCCCGCCGGACAACGAGGCGAACACCGACGGCAACCGCCACTTCTACGGCTTCGAGTGCGAGAACCTCGGCGACGGCGAGGATCCCTGGCCCGAAGCCCAGCTCGACGCCATCGAGCGCGCAGCGGCAGCGGTCTGCCGCCACCACGGCTGGACGGCCCGCTCGGTCATCGGCCACCTCGAATGGCAGCCGGGCAAGATCGACCCCCGCGGCTTCACGATGGCGGCCATGCGGGATCGCATCCACGAACGACTGAAGTAGCGCCCTGGTGGCGGGCCCGTGCCGCCGTGGCCCTGCCCCGCTCGGACGCGTGTCCGACAATGGGTGGGTGATCAGCCCCGAGACCCCCGAAGCGCTCGGCCTGGGCGCCCTGCGGCCACGGCTGCCGTCCCCGGTGCGAGAGGCCGTGGACGAGCGGTTCGCGCGGCGCGGTGTCCGGCTGCTGCTCAAGCGGGACGATCTGATCCACCCGGAGCTGGTCGGCAACAAGTGGCGCAAGCTCGCCCCGAACCTGCGAGCGGCGGCGGGCCGCACTGTCCTCACCTTCGGCGGCGCGTACTCGAACCATCTGCGGGCCACCGCCGCCGCGGGCCGCCTCCTGGGCCTGCCCACCGTCGGCGTGGTCCGCGGCCAGGAGCTCGCCGACCGACCGCTCAACCCGTCCCTGGCCCAGTGCGCGGCCGACGGCATGCGGTTCCACTTCATCGACAGATCGACGTACCGCCGCAAGAGCGAGCCGAAGACGCTGGCCGCCCTCCTTCGCGCGTGCGCCGCCGAGGACGCGTACGTGATCCCGGAGGGCGGCAGCAACTCCCTTGCCGTTCAGGGCTGCCGAGCCCTCGGCGAGGAACTGCGCGACCACGGCGGTGTCGACGTGGCCGCGGTCGCCTGCGGCACGGGCGGCACCTTCGCGGGCCTGGCCGCCGGCCTCGGCCCGGGCCGGCGCGCCCTCGGCATACCCGTCCTCAAGGGCGGCTTCCTCGACGCGGAGATACGTACGCTCCAGGACGAGGCCTTCGGCGGCCCGCGCGGCGACTGGTCGCTCGACGACCGCTTCCACTTCGGCGGTTACGCCCGCACGCCACCCGAACTCGACGCGTTCGCCGCCGACTTCGAGCAGCGCCACGAGCTGCCCGTGGAGCGTCTCTATGTCGCCAAGTTGCTGTACGGACTTGTCGCCCTCGCCGAGGAGGGCGCGTTCGCGCGCGGGACGACGATCGCGGCGGTCGTCACCGGCAGCCCCCACCTCCGAACCGCCGACAAGGTCTAGGCCCTACGTCGCCTCGCGGAACGCCGCCGCCTCCTCCAGGTCCAGGCGTCGCAGCAGCGTCCGGAGCATCTCGTCGTCGATGTAACGGCCGTCCCGGAGTCTCACGAACATCGCCCGCTCGGCGCCGATCATCTCGCGCGACAGCCGCCGGTACGTGTCGTCGGCGGTCTCCCCGGTCACGGGGTTCACCGTCCCGAGCCGCTCCCACACGGCGTTGCGGCGACGCTCCAGGACCGAGCGGAGCCGGTCGGCGAGCGGCGGCGGCAGCGCGTTGCGCTCGTCGTCGAGGAGTTCGTCCAGGCGGCGTTCCGCGGTCCGGGACGCCTGCGCCTGGGCGTTCGCCTCGGCGAGTGTCTCGGCCTGCCGGTCCCGCTCGGGCAGCTTCAGCAGCCGGACCAGCGGGGGCAGTGTCAGCCCTTGGACCACCAGCGTGCCGATCACCGTCGTGAAGGTCAGGAAGAGGATCAGATTGCGGCCCGGGAAGTCCTCCCCGCCCTCAGCGGTGAGCGGGATCGAGAAGGCGATGGCGAGCGAGACCACGCCTCTCATCCCGGCCCAGCTGATGATGAAGGGCCCCTTCCAGGTGGGGTTGTCCTCCCGTTCCCGGATCCGCTTGGACAGGATGTGTGGCAGGAAAGTCGCGGGATACACCCACACGAAGCGGGACACCACGACGACCAGGAAGACGGCCACCGCGTACCAGGCGGCGCTCACTCCCTCGTACTCGTCGAGGCCCTTGAGGACGATCGGGAGCTGCAGGCCGATCAGCGCGAAGACCGCCGACTCCAGGATGAACGCGACCATCTTCCACACCGCCTCCTCCTGCAGCCGGGTCGCGAAGTCGACCTCCCAGTTGCGGTGCCCGAGGTAGAGCGCGACGACGACCACGGCGAGCACTCCGGAGGCGTGCACCTGCTCGGCGACCGCGTACGCGAAGAACGGGATCAGCAGGGACAGGGAGTTCTGGAGGAGCGCCTCCTTCAGGTGCGTGCGCAGCCAGTGGAGCGGCACCATCAGGACGACTCCGATGCCGATGCCGCCGATCGCCGCGAGCAGGAACTCGCCGATGCCGCCCGCCCAGGTCGCGCCCTCACCGACGGCAGCGGCGATTGCCACCCGGTAGGCGGTGATCGCGGTCGCGTCGTTCACCAGGGACTCGCCCTGCAGGATCGTGGTGACCCTGGAGGGCAGCCCTACCCGGCGCGCCACAGCCGTGGCCGCCACCGCGTCCGGGGGCGCCACGACCGCGCCCAGCACGAGCGCCGCCGTCAGCGACAAATCCGGCACGATCATGTACGCGGCCCAGCCGACGACGAGCGTCGCGAAGAGCACGTACCCGACCGACAACAGCGCGACCGGCCTGAGCTGCGCCCGCAGATCGAGGTACGAGCTGTCCGTGGCCGCCGTGTAGAGCAGCGGGGGCAGCACCAGCGGGAGCACCACGTCGGGGTCGAGGGTGTATTCGGGGACCCCGGGCAGGTACGAGACGATCAGGCCCGCGGTGACCAGCAGCAGCGGCGCGGGCACCGGGGTACGGCGGGCCGCGCCGGCGACCACGGCGCTGCCCGCGACCAGCAGGAGGAGGGGCATCACGTGCATCGGCTTCGGCCCACCTTCGTTTCCGCGCGGATTCCCGCACGCCCGACGTAATCTGGCAATCATGAAACAGTGCACGCACGCCGACGCGCTGCCGCATCCAGAACCCGAGCCGCTGAGCGAGACCTGCCTGGAGTGTCTGGCGGCCGGCTCGCACCCCGTGCAGTTGCGACTGTGTCTCATCTGCGGAGACGTGGGCTGCTGCGACTCGTCGCCGCTGCGGCACGCGACGGAGCACTTCAAGGAGACGGGACACCCGATCATGCGCACGTTCGAGCCCGGAGAGAACTGGCGCTGGTGCTTCGTCGACCACGTACTCGTGTGACGAGGGATCCGGACGGTTCGACCCTCTGACCGTTGGGTACGTCAACCCGGCGCGCGCTCTTCCCAATTGGGCCCGCAGACCCCTAGCCACTGTGCGTATCCATAGGTTTACTATGAGTGACAGCAAGGGGTTGGGGTCCCGGGGACAGGAAACCTGAGAGCGCGATAGCGTCACCGCTGAACCACGTTGCGCGTTACCCCGGGGGGCGACCCTCGGCCCCCGAAAGAGCTTGTACCACCTTGGAGGTGAGGGTGTCCCAGATCGCAGGCGAGCCCGCGACCCAGGACTTCGTGGAAGTCCGGCTGCCGGCTGCGGGTGCCTACCTGTCGGTGCTGCGCACGGCCACAGCCGGCCTCGCGGCGCGTTTGGACTTCACCCTCGACGAGATCGAGGACTTGCGCATCGCCGTGGACGAGGCGTGCGCGATCCTGTTGCAACAGGCGGTGCCGGGCTCCGTGCTCAGCTGTGTCTTCCGCCTGATCGACGACTCGCTCGAGGTGACCGTCTCGGCCCCGACCACCGACGGCCATGCCCCCGCGCGGGACACCTTCGCCTGGACCGTGCTGTCGGCCCTCGCAGGCAAGGTGTCCTCCTCGGTGGCCGACGACAAAACCGTTTCGATCAGCCTCTACAAACAGCGCGGCGCGGGACCCGGGCCGGCGTGAGGAACGGGGACGGGCCGGTGCGGGACGAAGAGCGCGGCACACGGGAACTTCCCGGCAAGGGCGAGGACGGCCCGACCGGGCCTCGGCGTCCGGCGGAAGGTGTCGACGGCATCCCCGAGCAGCAGGCCCGGCCGCATCCGGAGGACATCGCCTCCGCGGCGGCCGAAGAAGCGCCTCAGCGGGAAGAGCCGATCGACAAGGACGGGCGCGAGGCGCTCTCCGACAGTGACGGGCGACAGGATCCAGACGTTGCCGCGCAGAGGGGGTCCCCCCGGACGGAGTCTGGGGGGACGTCCTCGGAAGGGCGGCGGCGGGTGACGGGCGGGATCATGAGCGAGCAGCACGAGCACGAACGAAATGCCGACAGCGGCGCGTCGGGTACGCAGCACGACCCCCACGACCGCGCCGGGGCGCGGGCCAGGTTCATCGAGCTGCGCAAGCTGGACCCCAGCAGCCCGGAGTACGCGGAGCTGCGCAACCGGCTGGTCCGGATGCATCTGCCGCTCGTGGAGCACCTCGCGCGCCGCTTCCGCAACCGCGGCGAGCCGCTGGACGACCTCACACAGGTCGCCACCATCGGCCTGATCAAGTCGGTTGACCGCTTCGACCCGGAGCGCGGTGTCGAGTTCTCGACGTACGCGACTCCGACGGTGGTCGGCGAGATCAAGCGGCACTTCCGCGACAAGGGCTGGGCAGTGCGGGTGCCGCGCCGGCTGCAGGAGTTGCGGCTCGCTCTCACCACGGCGACCGCGGAGCTCTCGCAGCGGCACGGCCGCTCACCCACGGTCCACGAGCTGGCCGAGAAGCTGGGCATCTCGGAGGAGGAGGTCCTGGAGGGCCTGGAGTCGGCCAACGCGTACTCCACGCTGTCCCTGGACGTCCCCGACACGGACGACGAGTCCCCGGCGGTCGCGGACACCCTGGGCGCGTACGACGAGGCCCTGGAGGGCGTCGAGTACCGCGAGTCCCTCAAGCCCCTCCTTGAGGACCTTCCACCGCGCGAGAAGCGGATCCTCCTCCTGCGCTTCTTCGCCAACATGACCCAGTCCCAGATCGCCCAGGAGGTGGGCATTTCCCAGATGCACGTCTCCCGCCTGCTGGCCCGCACCCTGGCCCAGCTACGGGAAAAGCTCCTGGTGGAGGAGTAACAGACCGCGCCCCTCTGCGGGGCGCGGGCACCATGCGGTTCTCGGCGGAACGGGCAACTGCGCTCCCCCAGGGACACGGGGACGCATGGCTTTTCACGGGGCGCGGGGAACTGCGCGATCAGCGGGCCCGCAGACTCGGTACGCCCTCAGCCCACCCCGGCCTACTTCGACTCCCGTACGCCACCCGGCCCGGTGATCCCCAGGGCCCTGGTCGTCTCCGGATTCACGATCAGCACCAGCGCCGCGACAGCCACCACCGCCAGGGCGATCCCCCCGGGAATGGCGAGACTGTCGGCCTGAAGCAGGTTGTACGCGACGGGCAGCGCCATGATCTGCGTGATGATCGTCGGCCCCCGGCTCCACCCGCGCCGCAGCATCAGCCCGCGCGCGGCCAGCAGCGGAAGCAGCGCGAGCACGATCAGCGTCACGCCCCCGGTGACGGCCTGACTCCGGTCGTCCGGGTGCCCCGTGAGACCCATCACCAGCATGTAGCCGCCGCCGACCACAAGAGCGAGCCCCTCCAGCGCGGCCAGCGCCGCCGCGACGGTCAGCCGCGTGGGACGGGGTTCGGCGTCGGAGGTGTCCGGGGTCGATTTCTGCTCAGAACTCACCCCTGAAGAGTAGCTCTCACCCCGTACCCGCCAACGGCCCCGGGGCACCCCCGGGAACCCGCTGTGTGGTGCCCCTCACACCTGATCCCTACCTCGGTATGGGCCGAGTACCACGCGGTAGGTACGCTGCATCGCATGCGTGCACTTCTCGTGGTCAATCCGGCAGCAACCACCACAAGCGCACGCACGCGTGACGTCTTGATCCACGCGTTGGCGAGCGAGATGAAGCTCGAAGCGGTCACCACCGAGTACCGCGGGCACGCCAGGGACCTCGGCCGGCAGGCCGCGGAGAGCAAGGACATAGAACTGGTCGTGGCCCTCGGCGGCGACGGCACGGTCAACGAGGTCGTGAACGGCCTGCTGCACGGCGGCCCCGACCCGGACCGGCTGCCCGGCCTCGCCGTCGTCCCCGGCGGCTCCACCAATGTCTTCGCGCGCGCCCTCGGCCTGCCGAACGAGCCCGTGGAGGCCACCGGCGCCCTCCTCGACGCGCTGCGCGAGGGCCGGCAGCGCACGGTGGGCCTGGGCCTCGCCGCGGGCACCCCGGGCAGCGAGGACGAAGGCGTCCCCGCCCGCTGGTTCACCTTCAACGCGGGCCTCGGCTTCGACGCCGGCGTGGTCGGCCGCGTCGAACAGCACCGCGAGCGCGGCAAGCGTTCCACGCACTCCCTCTACCTGCGCCAGGCGATGCGCCAGTTCTTCGGGGAGACCCACCGCCGCCACGGCACGATCACGCTGGATCGGCCCGGCGCGGACCCGGTGACCGATTTGGTGCTGTCGATAGTCTGCAACACCTCTCCGTGGACGTATCTGGGCAATCGCCCGGTGTACGCGTCGCCTAAGGCCTCGTTCGATACCGGGCTCGACGTACTCGGTCTCAGCCGCATGTCGACGACCGCGGTTGCCCGGTATGGCACCCAGTTGCTCACTTCGTCCCCCGAGCGCGGACCCCATGGGAAGCACGCAGTGTCCCTGCACGACCTGACCGACTTCACCTTGCATTCGAAGGTCCCACTCCCCCTCCAGATGGACGGCGACCACCTCGGACTGCGTACGAGCGTGACGTTCACAGGCGTTCGCCGTGCACTGCGTGTGATTGTGTGAGCGGAACGGGCTAAAGTCCTTCCACTCGAACGTTTAGGCCAGGATCCACCCCATGGAAGTACGGCTGTGACCTAGTCGACACCGAGGAATCAAAAAAAACTTTCCGGTAGGGGTTGTATCCGCCGCTGAGGTTTGCGAGTCTCTTTGTGGCGCTCGGGACGGGCCGCAACATCGCCCCCACAGAGCGCCGGAACCCCTCCTCAATTCACAGGACCACACCAGTCCGTCTGGTGGTCGGCCCTTCACTTGTTGAGGGATTCGTGAAAGCGTTCACATTCACAAGCAACGTGCATGTAATACCAAGGAGAGGTAGCAGCCATGGACTGGCGTCACAACGCCGTTTGCCGCGAGGAAGACCCCGAGCTCTTCTTCCCCATCGGCAACACCGGTCCTGCGCTGCTGCAGATCGAGGAAGCCAAGGCCGTCTGCCGTCGCTGCCCCGTCATGGAGCAGTGCCTGCAGTGGGCGCTCGAGTCCGGCCAGGACTCCGGCGTCTGGGGTGGTCTCAGCGAGGACGAGCGCCGCGCCATGAAGCGCCGCGCCGCCCGCAACCGGGCCCGCCAGGCATCCGCCTGACAACCCACCCCACACGGCCCTGAGCTTGGCGGCGCGTACAGCGAGTACGCTTCTCCCGCCCCCGAGCCGCAGCGCGCAGTACCCCCGATGCGCAGATAGCAACGAGCACGATGAGCCCCGGACCGGAAAACGGTCCGGGGCTCATTGCTGTTTGCGGCTGCGTCTTCGTGGGGTGCCCGGCGACCGCCGGCCGCTCCCGGCAACTCGTGATGATTACGCAGCGTGCGCGTGGAGTAATGGTGCGGATTGCCTGTGCGTCACTTGTGGGGCACCACGGGAATGTCCAGGACGACCTGCGTTCCGCGCTCGGGGGCGCGGACCATGTCGAAGGTTCCGCCCAACTCCCCCTCCACCAGCGTCCGTACGATCTGCAGGCCCAGGTTGCCCGAGCGGTGCGGGTCGAAGCCCTCGGGCAGACCGATGCCGTCGTCCTGGACGGTGACCAGGAGGCGGGCCTCCTTGGTGCTGCCGCCGCGGACCGCGGACACCTCGACCGTGCCGCGGTCGCCCTCCCGGAAGCCGTGCTCCAGCGCGTTCTGCAGGATCTCCGTGAGGACCATGGAGAGCGGGGTCGCGACCTCGGCGTCGAGTATGCCGAAGCGTCCGGTGCGCCGGCCGACGACCTTGCCCGGGGAGATCTCGGCGACCATGGCGAGCACTCGGTCGGCGATCTCGTCGAACTCCACGCGCTCGTCCAGATTCTGGGAGAGAGTCTCGTGCACGATGGCGATCGATCCGACCCGGCGCACGGCCTCTTCGAGCGCCTCACGGCCCCGGTCGGACTCGATACGGCGGGCCTGGAGGCGGAGCAGGGCCGCGACCGTCTGGAGGTTGTTCTTCACGCGGTGGTGGATCTCCCGGATGGTCGCGTCCTTGGTGATCAACTCCCGCTCGCGGCGCCGCAGTTCGGTCACATCACGCAGGAGTACGAGCGAACCCACCCGCGTGCCCTTGGGTTTGAGCGGGATGGCGCGCAGCTGGATCACGCCGTCGGCGCTCTCGATCTCGAACTCGCGGGGCGCCCAGCCGCTGGCGACCTTGGCCAGCGCCTCGTCCACCGGGCCGCGGGACGGGGCGAGTTCGGCCGTGGTCTTGCCGAGGTGGTGGCCGACCAGGTCGGCGGCGAGACCGAGACGGTGGTACGCCGACAGCGCGTTCGGTGACGCGTACTGGACGATGCCCTCCGCGTCCAGCCGGATCAGGCCGTCACCCACCCGCGGCGAGGCGTCCATGTCGACCTGCTGGTTGGGGAACGGGAAGGAGCCGGCCGCGATCATCTGTGCGAGGTCGGACGCGCTCTGCAGATAGGTGAGTTCGAGCCGCGAGGGCGTGCGCACGGTGAGGAGGTTGGTGTTGCGGGCGATGACGCCCAGGACGCGCCCCTCCCTGCGCACGGGGATCGACTCGACCCGGACGGGAACCTCCTCGCGCCACTCCGGGTCGCCCTCGCGCACGATCCGGCCCTCGTCCAGGGCCGCGTCCAGCATGGGGCGGCGGCCGCGCGGGACGAGGTGGCCGACCATGTCGTCCTGGTACGAGGTGGGGCCGGTGTTGGGCCTCATCTGGGCGACCGAGACATAGCGGGTGCCGTCACGGGTGGGAACCCACAGGACGAGGTCCGCGAAGGAGAGGTCGGAGAGCAGCTGCCACTCCGAGACCAGCAGGTGCAGCCACTCGAGGTCGGAGTCACCGAGGGCGGTGTGCTGGCGGACGAGGTCGTTCATGGAGGGCACGTGTGCGAGCGTACCCGCCGGGTGCGACATGCTCCGATATCGGCCACCCGCACGGGCCCGGAAACACCCGCGGGCCGCGGCGCCTGGGAGGGACCCTCAACCCTCCCGGCACCGCAGCCCGGAGCAACATCGGCCGCGGGGTGTGCGGTCCCGTTCGGCCGAAGACGAGGATCCGGTGCAGTCAGGGCAGAGAGCGCCGGCTCCTCGGTCCGTCTTCCTGTGCGGGGAAGACGGAGGCTTGGTCATACGGACGGCTTGATCATCAAGTTGCATTCTCAAGCTTTGTACGATTGTGGACTAGACCACTCTCGACTGTCCATGCGTTGGCGGATGTTTGTTGTTGTCTCTTTATCCAACAACTCACGTCCTACATCCACCACGCAGCCTATCCCCGAGCGGTTCACGAGCGGGGCCAGATTCGCATGGCAAGTTCGGCGAGCGCCTCCAGCTCTTCCTTGGTGGCGCCGTCGCGGGCCTGCTGGGACATGCCCTGGATCATGGCGCCGGCGTGCCGGGCCAGGGCCGCCGCGTCGGTGTCCGCAGGCAGCTCACCTGCGGCGACGCCGGACCTGATGCGGCTCTCGATGGCGGCGATGTTCGCGTTGCGCCGCTCACGGAGGGACTCCTCCACCTCCGAGGTCGTGCAGTTGGTGGCCGCGTGGACGATCAGGCAGCCATGCGGGCGGCCCGGCTCGGTGTACTCGGCCGCGGCCTCGCGCAGCATCCGCTCGACCCCGGCCCGGGCCGTCGGCTCCTCGGCGAAGGCCCGGTCGCCGAACGAGCCGTACCTCTCGCCGTACTCCCGTACGACCTCGTCGAAGAGCGAGCGCTTGTCACCGAAGGCCGCGTAGAGGCTGGGGGCGCCGATGCCCATGACCTGAGTGAGGTCCGAGACGGAGGTCGCCTCGTAGCCGTGCTCCCAGAAGGCGAGGATCGCCTTCTCCAGCGCGGTCTCGCGGTCGAAGGAGCGGGGGCGGCCGCGAGGCTTCGAGGCCTGGCCGGCGACGTCCTTGATGTCGTGGCTGCTCACCATGGAGTGAATTGTATAGCGGGTGCTAGAGAAATGTCCGCGGCTCGTTGTACGGTCTTTTTGTAGCGACCACTAGACAAATGAGAAGGGGGCGCCGGCATGGGCGTGCTCACGGGCAGGACGGCACTCGTCACCGGGGCGAGCAGGGGTATCGGACGCGGGATCGCCGAGCGGCTCGGCCGCGACGGGGCGCGGGTCGGGGTGCACTACGGCAGGAGCGAGGCGGCCGCGAAGGAGACGGTGGCGACGATCGAGGCGGCCGGCGGCTCGGCGTTCGCGATCCACGCGGAGCTCGGGGCGCCGAGGGACGCGGCGGCCCTGTGGGAGGAGTTCGACCGGCACGCGGACGGGGTGGACATCCTGGTGAACAACGCCGGGATCGGTACGACGCCACCGATCGAGGAGATCGACGAGGAGACGTACGACCAGGTCTTCGCGGTGAATGTGAAGGCGCCGTTCTTCATCGTCAGGCACGGCCTGGAGCGCCTGCGCGACGGCGGCCGGGTCGTCAACATCTCCTCGGGGCTGGCACGGGCTGCGGCCTTCCCCCACCTGATCGCCTACGCGATGACGAAGGGCGCCCTGGACGTCTTCTCCCGGGACCTGTCCAAGGTGCTGGGCGCCCGCGGCATCACCGTGAACTCGCTGGCGCCGGGCATCGTCGACACCGACAACACGGCCGAGCTGCTGTACGGCACTACCGACGGGTGGGCGAAGGCCGCGGCGATATCGGCGCTCGGCCGGGTGGGCGAGACCGCCGACATCGCCGACGCGGTGGCCTTCCTCGCCTCGGACCAGGGGCGGTGGGTGACCGGGCACTGGATGGACGCGACGGGAGGTTCGCTGACCTGAGCCCTCGGCCGCCGGGGCGCCCCGGGCCCGGCGGGGCACCTTCGGCCCGGCAGGACGGCTTCGGCCCGGCGGGATCGGCGGGACGGCTCGGGATCAGCGGGTTTCCGTGACCTTCGCGAGGGCGCGGGGCGCGTCCGGGTCCTGGCCGCGGGCGATGGTCACCTCGTAGGCGAGGAGTTGGAGCGGGAGGATCTCCAGGATCGGCTGGACCTCCTCGGCCACGCCCTCGGTGGGCAGGACGAAGCCGGCGGAGGCCAGTTCGACCTGGGGGCGGGGGCCGATGACGACGAGGTCGGCGCCGCGTCCGCGCAGCCGGTCGAGCACGGGCTGGAGTGCCGCGCCGCCCCTGCCGTCGGTGACGACCGCGATGACCGGGGAGATGTTGTCGACCATGGCGAGCGGGCCGTGCAGCAGGTCCGCGCCGGAGTAGGAGAGGGCGGGGATGTAGCTGGTCTCCATCAGTTTGAGGGCGGCTTCCTTGGCGGTGGGGTAGCCGTAGCCGCGAGAGGTGATGACCATGCGCTCGGCGAAGCGGTAGCGCGAGGCGAGGGTGCGGATCTCGTCCTGGCGGGCCAGCAGGTGCTCGGCGAGGTCGGGGAGCACCTTGGCCTGGGCGCCGTCACCGCCGCGCAGTCCTTCGACGAAGAGATAGAGGGCGAGGAGGGAGGCGGTGTAGGTCTTGGTCGCGGGGAGCGCCTTCTCCGGCCCGGCCATGATGTCAAGGTGGTACTCGGAGACGGCGGCCAGGGGTGAGTCCGGGTTGTTGGTCACCGCGAGCGTGATGGCGCCGGCCTCGCGGGCGGCCCGGGTCGAGGCCACCAGGTCCGGGGAGCCGCCGGACTGGCTGACCGTGATCACCAGGACGTCGGTGAGGTCGGGGCGGGCGCCGTAGGCCGTCGTGGTCGACATGGAGGTGAGGCCGCACGGCAGGCCGAGGCGGATCTCCAGGAGGTACTTGGCGTAGAGGGCGGCGTTGTCGGAGGTCCCCCGGGCGGTGAGCAGTACGAATCGGGGCTTGCGGGCGGCCACCCGCTGGGCCACGTCCTGGATGCGCGGGGCTCCCTCCTCCAGGATCCGCCGCAGGACGGCGGGCTGCTCGGCCATCTCGCGGGCCATGATCCGGCCCGGGCGGTCGGACTCGGCGGGTACCGGCTGCGCGTCGGGCTGGGGGTCCGGCGGGGTGGCGGTCATGGCGTTTCCTCCTGGGGCTGTTGCGTGGCGGGCGGAGCTGCGTCCGCGGGAGGGGGGCGGGGCTTGATTGCGCGTGCGCAGGTTCCATTCCACTCCCCCGGGGCGCGCGGCGCCCGCTCGGGGGTGGGTGGCGGTCAGGGGCGTCGGTCGGAGCCGTCGGTCGGGGGGCCACTCGGGCGTGGCTCCTTGACGTGCTTCCCGACGCGGCTCGTCGACGCGCCTCTCGGGTGCGGTCGATCGAGGTGTCGCTCGTGTGCCGTCGACCGGGCGCCCTGGGTCGGGGCGGCCGAGGGCAAGTGAGGGGCGACCGGGGAGAGCCGTTCTGCTAGATTGGTCTATACCACATGTTCGGTTGTGTCCCCTTCACCTTTCAGAACGGCAGGCCCAGCGTGGAAGTTGTCATCGTTTCGGACGCCAAGGCGGGTGGCGAGCTCATTGCCGAGGCCATGGCGGAGCTGCTCCGGCACAAGCCCGACGCGCTGCTCGGGGTGGCCACCGGCTCGACGCCGCTGCCCATCTATGAGGCGCTGGCGGCGAAGGTGCTTTCCGGGGCCGTGGACGCCTCGCGGGCGCGGGTGGCGCAGCTCGACGAGTACGTGGGACTGCCGGCCGAGCATCCCGAGTCGTACCGGTCGGTGCTGCGGCGCGAGGTGCTGGAGCCGTTGGGGCTGAACGTCGACTCATTCATGGGGCCGGACGGGACCGCCGAGGACGTGCGGGCCGCGTGCGAGGCGTACGACAAGGCGCTCGCCGAGGCGGGCGGGGTCGATCTCCAGCTCCTCGGGATCGGGACCGACGGGCACATAGGGTTCAACGAGCCGTGCTCGTCGCTCGCCTCGCGCACACGGATCAAGACCCTCACCGAGCAGACGCGGGTGGACAACGCTCGGTTCTTCGAGGGCGACATCGAGCAGGTGCCGCATCACGTGATCACCCAGGGGATCGGGACGATCCTGGAGGCACGGCATCTGGTGCTGCTCGCCACGGGTGAGGGCAAGGCCGATGCCGTGGCGGCGACGGTCGAGGGGCCCATCGCCGCGGTGTGCCCCGCGTCGGCGCTCCAGTTGCATCCGCATGCCACGGTCGTCGTGGACGAGGCGGCCGCGTCCAAGCTGAAGCTCGCGGACTACTTCCGGCACACGTACGCCAACAAGCCGGACTGGCAGGGCATTTAGGCGACCCGCTCCACGACGCGAAGATGCCGGGTCCCCTCGTGGTGAACCCGGCATCTTCATCCTTGCGTCGCCCCGCGCCCTGGCGCGGTGACCTGCACCCTGGCGCGGTGACCTGCGTTTTCGTCCCGTCGGCCTACGCCCCCGCGATGGCCTCCGCCGCCGCGAGGCCGCAGACGCGGGCCGCGCCGTGCGTGGCGATGTGGAGGGCGCCCCGGGGCGGTGACTGGGGCACGCCCATCTCGACCACGACCGTGTCGGGGCGGGCGGCGAGCAGGATGTCGAGGGCCTCGGCCATCCAGGTGTGGCGGTGGGCGTCACGGACCACCGCGACCACGCGGCGGGAGCCGGCCGCCGCGAGGGCCTCGGCCCCGGCCCGCTCCCCCGTGAAGCTCCCGGTCTCCGTGCCCGGCAGCATCCTCCGCAGTTCGGCGGCGACGCCCCACGGGGTCTCGTCACCGACGGCGATGTTGGCGACGGGGGTGAGGGCGGCGACGTACGGAGCCTCGGTGACCGGCGCGAAGTGCGCTCCGCGCGTGACCGTCAGCGCGCGCCGGGCCGCCACCAGCCCGACGTCGGTGCTCGCAGCGGACCCGGCATGGGACCCCGCTGCGGAACCTGCTCCGGAGGACGAGCCCGGCCCTGAAGTCCCGCCCGGCGCGCCCCCGTTCACCGAAGGCGAGGGAGTCGTCGTCTGCGTCGAAGCCGTCCAGGCCGCCAGTGCCCTGACGCGGGCCGCCGCGTCCGCCAGGCGTTCCTCGGGGAGTTCGCCCGAGCGGACAGCCGCGACCAGGGCGTCGCGCAGGCGCAGGACCGTCGGCTCGTCGGAGAGGCCTCCGCCCACGCAGATGGCGTCGGCGCCGGCGGCGATCGCGAGGACGCTGCCCCGTTCGATGCCGTAGGTCGCCGAGATGGCCTGCATCTCCATGCCGTCGGTGACGATCAGGCCGTCGTAGCCCAGTTCCTCGCGGAGCAGCCCGGTGAGGATGCGGCGCGAGAGGGTCGCGGGGTGGACGGGGTCCAGGGCCGGGACCAGGATGTGCGCGCTCATCACGGCACGCGTGCCCGCCTCGATGGCCGCGCGGAACGGCATCAGTTCGCGGGACTCCAGGACCGGGAGCTCCGCGTCGATGCGCGGCATCGCGTGGTGCGAGTCGACCGCCGTGTCGCCGTGCCCCGGGAAGTGCTTGGTGCAGGCGGCGACCCCGGCGGACTGCAGTCCGGAGACGTACGCGGCCGTGTGCCGGGCCACCAGTGAGGTGTCGGCGCCGAAGGACCGTACGCCGATCACGGGGTTGTCGACGTTGGAGTTGATGTCGGCGGACGGCGCCCAGTTGAGGTTCACTCCGCAGGCGGCCAGCCGGCGGCCCAGCTCGTGGGCGACCGCCTCGGTCAGTGCGGTGTCGTCGACCGCGCCCAGCGCGTGGTTGCCGGGGAAGGAGGATCCCGTACGGACCTCCAGGCGGGTCACGTCACCGCCCTCCTCGTCGATGGCGACCAGCACGTCGTCGCGTTCCGCGCGCAACTGGGACGTCAGGGCGGCCACTTGGGCGGAGGTGGCGATGTTGCGGCCGAACAGGCCGACGGAGGCGAGGCCTTCGCCCAGCCGCCGCAGCAGCCAGGAGGGAGCCGAGGTCCCGGTGAAACCGGGCTGCAGGACGGCAAGGGCGTCACGGGTCAGCGTGTCCGTGCCGGAGGCGATGGTGGTCATCGGGGGGCGTTATCCCTTCACCGCGCCGGAGGTGAGTCCGCTGACGGCCTTGCGCTGGAGGAAGACGAAGAGGACCAGGATCGGGACGGCGAAGAGCGAGGCCGCCGCCATGGTGGCCCCCCAGTCGTCGCCGAACGTCGTCTGGAAGCTGGAGAGCCACAGCGGGAGCGTCTGCTTCTCGGCGTCCTTGTTGAGGATCAGGACCAGCGGGAACTCGTTCCACGCCGTGATGAAGCCGAAGAGCGAGGTCGCCATCAGTCCCGGGGCGAGCAGCGGGAGGATGACCTTCACGAAGGCCTGCCTGCGGGTGCAGCCGTCCACCATCGCCGACTCCTCCAGTTCCTTCGGCACGGCGGCAACGTATCCGCGCAGCGTCAGGACGGTGAAGGGCAGCACCATGATCATGTAGAAGACGGTGAGCGGGACGAGGCTGTTCAGCAGGTCGGCGTCACGCACGATGATGTAGATCGCGATGACCATGACCTCCCAGGGCGCCATCTGCGCGATCATGAAGGTCAGGATGAATCCGCGACGGCCCTTGAACCGCATCCGGGCCAGCGCGAAGGACGCGAGCAGCGCGATGACGAGGGAGAAGACCACCGCGAGGACGGTCACCGTCAGGGAGTTGCCGACGAGCGTCCAGAAGTGGTCGGCGTCGAGCGCCTTCTGGAAGTGGTCGAACGTGATGTCGGTCGGCAGGAAGACCGGGTCGTCGGCGATGATGTCGCCGGCCGGCTTCAGCGAGGTCGCGAACATCCAGTAGACGGGGAACGCGAAGACCACGAAGAGCACGAGGGCCGTCGCGTTGGGCCACAGCCGGGCCATCAGGGAGCGCTTCACAGCTCGTCCTCCTCTTGCTTGAGAACGGTACGCAGGTAGTAGGCCGTCAGGCCGAGCAGGATGAGGATCGTCAGGAACGAGATCGCCGCTCCCATCCCGTAGTGCTGGTTGCCGGGGCCCTCGACGAACGCGTAGATCGGCAGGGTCTCGGTGAGCCGGTCGGGACCGCCCCTGTTCATGGCGAAGATCTGCGGGAACGCCTTGAAGACCCAGATGACCTCGAGGAAGGTCGTCGCCCACAGGAACGGCCGCATGAAGGGAAAGGTCACGTGGGTGAAGCTCTTCCACGTGCCGGCCCCGTCGATCGAGGCGGCCTCGTACAGCTCTTTCGGGATGGTGGTGGTGGCGGCGTACAGGTTGATCGCCACGAACGGGATCGACTGCCAGACGATCAGCAGGGTGATCACGGAGAAGGTGGAGAGCTGGGTGCCGAACCAGTTGTAGTCGGCCATCGACGTCCAGCCCGCCTTGGCGAGCAGCCAGTTGACGACGCCGAAGCGCTGGGCGAACAGCCACTGGTAGACCGTGGTCGCGGCGATCACCGGCATCGCCCAGGCCAGCACCAGACCGAGCATCAGCAGCAGCCGCATGCGCTTGCCGAGGCGGGCGAGGAGCAGGCCGACGAGCGTGCCGAGCAGCATGATGAGGGCGACGTTCACGGCGGTGAAGACGACCGTCCGCTGGACGACCTTCCAGAAGTCCGAACCGCTCAGGACGTCCGTGTAGTTGTCGAACCCCCGCCACTCGGTGAGGTGCAGGATCAGCTGGCGCGGGTTGAGGTTCTGGAACGACAGCACGCCGTTCTTGACCAGCGGCCAGCCGAGCAGGATCACCGTGGCGAGCAGGGCGGGCAGCAGAAGCAGATACGGGGCGGACGCGCCGCCGCGTCTTCTCGCCGGGCCCGTGTCGCCGGGCGGGGTTACGTCGGTTTTACGGACACCGGGCGCCGCGGCCGTGCCTGTGTCCGTGCGTTCGGTCTGCACTGACATGCTCGCCATCTCTTCCAGGTTCGGGAGTCGCAGATCGTTCGATGCGCCGACGCGCCGGGGACGGACAGGGCCGCCCCCGGCGCGAAGGTGATCAGCTGCTCTGTGCGAGCCGCTTGTTGATCTCCGCCTCGACCTGCTTGGCGGCCTCGGCGGGCGACTTGCCCTTCAGAACCGCGGTCATGTAGCTCTTGATCGGGTTCGGGTCGTTCTCCACGGCGGCCCACTCGGGGATCAGCGGCGTGGTGCCACCGCCGGCCGCGGCCGGGGCGGCGGCCACCGCGGCGGGGTTGGCCGACAGGTTGGTCTGCAGCGACTCCTTGTTCGGGATGACGCCGTTCTCCTTGGCGAGCGCGCCCTCGAACTTGTCCGACAGCGCGATCTTCAGGAACTCCTTGGCGAGCTCCTGCTTCTTGCTGCCCGCGGCGACCGCGAAGTTGGAGCCGCCGAGGAAGACACCCTCGGGCTTGTCGGCCGTCTCACCGGGGATGGTGAAGTAGCCGATGTCCTTCTCGATCTTCTTGTTGGCGGCGATGGCCGTGCCGGCCTCCCAGCCCATGCCGATGAAGGCGCCGACGTTGCCCTTGGCGAAGACCTCGGCCTGCTGCGGGGTCGCCTCGTCCTTGTCCTTGGGTGCCTTGGAGAAGGCCTGGTACTCCTTGTAGATCTCCATGGCCTTGCCGACCTTCGGGTCCGCGAGGTTGGAGACGTACTTGTCGCCGTCCTTCTTCACCAGGTCGGCGCCCTGGCCGATGGTCAGACCGTCGAAGAAGTACCAGTTCTGGCCGGGCAGGTAGAGCGGCTCGGCGTCGGTCTTCTTGTCGATGGCCTTCAGGTCCTCGAAGAACTCGGCCCTCGTCTTGGGGGTGTCCTTGATGCCCGCCTCGGCCCAGACCTTCTTGTTGTAGACGACGACACGGTTGGCGAAGTACCACGGGGCCGCGTACTGCTTGCCGTCGAAGACGGAGGACTCGTTGAGGGCCTCGGTCCAGTCGGCGCCTATCTCCGACTTGAGGTCCGACAGGTCGGCGAGACCGCCGGTGGCCGCGTACGCCGGGGTCTGGGTGTTGCCGACCTCCAGGACGTCCGGCGGGTTGTCCTCGGAGAGCGAGGTGGTGATCTTCTGCTGGATGCCGTTCCACTGCTGGGTCTCGAACTTCAGCTTGGCCTTCGTCTTCTTCTCGAAGGCGGCCGTGAGGTCCTTGGTCCAGCCGGGCGGCGTGGAGCCGTCCATGGCCCAGACGGTCAGGGTCTGGCCCTTGAAACCGTCGGCCCCCGTCTTCTCGCCACCGTCACCGTCGTCGCCGCCACACGCCGCGACAGACATCAACATGCCCGCGACACCGACAGCCGCAATGAGCTTGCGCTTCACGTCACCCTCCTCAGGGATGCCAGCAACCCCCCTGCCCACCGCGTGACTTACGACGAGTACTGCCCGTGGGGCTGGGACCTGGTCCTCAATGGTTTAGACCAGTAGGGGGGAGCTTGGCCTAGACCTAGAGGGGTGTCAAGGGCCGAAAAGCCGCTCCCGGCCGTCCGTTACGCGACCTACATATGCAGGGACCTTTCACTACACGGGGAACAGAACGGGCATGCTCCGACGGGCGCCCCACCGGCCCCGACAGGGCACCGCAGCAACCGCTCTCCAGCGCTGTGGACTAGACCAAAAGAGACCCCGACGGTATATAGAGGGGATCACGCAGCGTGCGGGGGGACACTCGCACGGCAAGCCGTGCCACGATGTGAGCCGCGGCCGACGCGCACGTCGGCCCATCGGCACCTGGAGCCGGGAAGGCAGAGTATGAGCACCGACGTCAGCAGTGCGGAGAACGAGGGTGGGGCCCCCATCCGTACCGCGCGCGTGCCCAAGTACTACCGCCTCAAGAAGCATCTGCTCGACATGACGGAGACACTGCCGCCCGGCACACCGGTACCGCCCGAGCGCACCCTCGCCGCAGAGTTCGACACCTCGCGCACGACCGTGCGCCAGGCCCTTCAGGAGCTGGTCGTCGAGGGGCGCCTGGAGCGCATCCAGGGCAAGGGCACGTTCGTCGCCAAGCCGAAGGTCTCGCAGGCGCTCCAACTCACCTCGTACACCGAGGACATGAGGGCCCAGGGCCTCGAACCCACCTCGCAGCTCCTGGACATCGGCTACATCACCGCCGACGAGACGCTCGCCGGGCTGCTCGACATCACCGCCGGCGGACGCGTTCTGCGCATCGAGCGGCTGCGGCTCGCGAGCGGGGAACCGATGGCGATCGAGACGACGCATCTGTCCGCGAAGCGGTTTCCCGCGTTGCGGCGGTCGCTCGTGAAGTACACCTCGCTGTACACGGCGTTGGCCGAGGTGTACGACGTTCATCTCGCCGAGGCCGAGGAGACGATCGAGACGTCGCTGGCGACTCCTCGGGAGGCCGGCCTTCTCGGTACGGATGTGGGACTGCCGATGCTGATGCTGTCCCGGCACTCGCTGGACAGGGGCGGGCTGCCGGTGGAGTGGGTGCGGTCGGTGTACCGGGGGGACCGGTACAAGTTCGTTGCGCGTCTCAAGAGGCCCGTGGAATAGGGGTGTGGGGGTGGGTGGGCGGCTGCGGGTGCGTCGTGGCTGGTCGCGCAGTTCCCCGCGCCCCTAAAAGCAGGGGGTTGCGCCCGGCCTTTCGTCTTCAGGGGCGCGGGGAACTGCGCGACCAGCCCCCACCGGGCCCGCACAATGTCCACCGGCCCAAGCTCCCGCCAGGGCAAGGCAGTTCACATAGCGCACACCGACTGGTGCGCATGGTGTAGCGCTGGTCCTCTTCCTGTTCTACGGTCCTCCCGTCACCCATGGACGGGAGGACGACCCGTGCGCACCGACAGCCCACAGACGGCATCCCCTCAAGGCCCTCGCAAGGCAAGTCCGCAAACCATCGTCATCTGGACCGTCGTCGCGCTGGTGTGCGCGGCCGGTTGGTCGGTCCTCGCGCTGTCCCGGGGCGAGGAGGTGTCGGCCGTCTGGATGGTGGCCGCCGCCCTCGGCTCGTACGCCATCGCCTATCGCTTCTACTCGAAGTTCATCGCCTACAAGGTCCTGAAGGTCGACAAGACCCGGGCCACGCCCGCCGAGCGGCTCAACAACGGCATCGACTTCCACCCCACCGACCGGCGCGTCCTGCTCGGCCACCACTTCGCGGCGATCGCGGGGGCGGGCCCCCTGGTCGGGCCCGTACTGGCCGCGCAGATGGGATATCTGCCGGGCACCATCTGGATCATCGTCGGCGTGATCTTCGCGGGGGCGGTCCAGGACATGGTCGTCCTGTTCTTCTCCACCCGCCGGGACGGCCGGTCCCTCGGGCAGATGGCACGCGAGGAGATCGGCCCGTTCGGCGGCGCGGCCGCCCTGCTCGCCGCCTTCGCCATCATGATCATCCTGCTCGGGGTGCTCGCGCTGGTCATCGTGAACGCGCTCGCCCAGTCGCCGTGGGGCACCTTCTCCATCGCGATGACGATCCCGATCGCCCTGCTGATGGGCTTCTACCTGCGGGTCCTGCGGCCCGGCCGGGTCAGCGAGGTCTCGCTGATCGGTGTCGCCCTGCTGCTGCTCGCGCTGGTCGCGGGCCGTTGGGTCGCCGAGTCGTCGTGGGCCGGCACGTTCACGCTCGCGCCCTCGACGCTGGTGATCTGGCTGGTGGCGTACGGCTTCATCGCGTCGATCCTGCCGGTGTGGATGCTGCTGGCGCCCCGCGACTACCTCTCCACCTTCATGAAGATCGGCACCATCGCACTGCTCGCGATCGGCGTCGTCGTCTCGATGCCGACGCTGAAGATGGACCCGGTCACGGACTTCGCCACGCGCGGCGACGGGCCGGTCTTCGCCGGTTCGCTCTTCCCGTTCGTCTTCATCACCATCGCGTGCGGGGCCCTGTCCGGCTTCCACTCCCTCATCTCCTCCGGTACGACGCCGAAGATGATCCAGAAGGAGACGCAGGTCCGGATGATCGGGTACGGCTCCATGCTCATGGAGTCGTCCGTCGCCGTGATGGCGCTGATCGCGGCGTCCATCATCGACCCGGGCCTGTACTTCGCGATGAACGCGCCGGCCGGTGTCATCGGGGACACCGTCCAGAACGCCTCGCAGGTGGTGGGGAGCTGGGGGTACCAGATATCCCCCGAGGACCTGGCGGCCGCGGCGAAGAACGTCGAGGAGGCATCCCTGCTGTCGCGGACCGGTGGCGCGCCCACCCTCGCGATCGGCGTCTCGGAGATCTTCTCCGAGGTCACCGGGGGCAGTCTGCGCGCGTTCTGGTATCACTTCGCCATCATGTTCGAGGCGCTGTTCATCCTGACCGCGCTCGACGCGGGCACCCGCGTGGGCCGCTTCATGCTCCAGGACACGCTCGGCAATCTCTACAAACCCTTCAAGAATGTGAGCTGGAAGCCCGGGCTGGTCATCACGAGCGCCATCGTCTGCGGTCTCTGGGGCTACTTCCTGTGGGTCGGCGTCCATGAACCACTCGGCGGGATCAACCAGCTCTTCCCGATCTTCGGCATCTCCAACCAGCTCCTCGCGGCGGTCGCCCTGGCCGTCTGCACGACCCTGCTGGTGAAGTCCGGACGCCTCAAGTGGGCCTGGATCACGGGGATTCCGCTCGTCTGGGACGCCACGGTGACGCTGACCGCGAGCTGGCAGAAGGTGTTCTCCAGCGACCCGCGCGTCGGCTTCTTCAAGCAGCGCTCGGTCTACCAGGACGGCATCGACAGGGGCGAGCTCATCGCACCCGCCAAGAGCATGGACGACATGCACACGATCGTCACGAACTCCACAGTCGACGGCGTCCTCACGGCGGCTCTCGCCCTGCTCATCGTGGTCGTGATCGCGGACGCCACGAGGGTGTGCATCCGGCACGTACGCCGCCCCGCGCTCTCCACGCTCAGCGAGTCGCCGTACGTCGAGTCGAAGATCGTCGCTCCGGCCGGGCTGATCCCGACCAAGGAGGAGAAGGAGGAGGAACGCGATGCGGTCGGCGCTGCACCGGGCGGCTAGCCGGGCGGTCAGGGGCGTGCGCTGGTACGTACGGGAGCTCACCGACGAGTCGGCGTACGACCGCTATGTCGCACACCTACGCAAGGGGCACCCGGACGCGGCCGTGCCGTCGCGGCGGGAGTTCGAGCGGATGCGTACGGACCGTCAGGAGGAGGATCCCCGGCAGGGCTTCCGCTGCTGCTGAGCGCGATGTCCGCTCGCTGTCGGGCCCCCGCGCTCGGCAGCGAGCGGCGGTGAGCAGCAGTGAGCGGAACGTCGTATCCGTTATACGGACAGGGGTTCCATAAAGCGGAACCGTCCCTTAGATTTCCTGCGCGTTGCACAGGTGATCAGTGAGGGGACGGAGCCGCCGTATGTCTGAAGCGCCGGATGCGCCAAGAGCGCCCGAAGGGAAACCGCCGGTGGAGACCCCGCCGGTCGTGACACCGCCTGTCGTCACACCGGTCCGTGCGGTGATCGCCGTCTGTCTGATCGCGCCGTTCGTGGCGATGCTCTGGGTGGGCTCGTACGCGAAGGTCGACCCGGCCTTCATCGGCATCCCGTTCTTCTACTGGTACCAGATGCTCTGGGTGTTCATCTCGACCGCGCTCACGATGGTCGCGTACAAGCTCTGGAACCGTGACCAGCGCGCCCGCAAGTCCCAGAAGGAGGGCGCGTCCGCATGAACGACGGCGTGAACGGCGTGGCACTCGCCGTCTTCATCTTCTTCTTCGTGGCCGTCACGGTCATGGGCTTCCTGGCCGCGCGCTGGCGCCGGGCCGAGACCGACAGTCTCGACGAATGGGGCCTGGGCGGACGGTCGTTCGGCACCTGGGTCACCTGGTTCCTGCTCGGCGGCGACCTCTACACGGCGTATACGTTCGTGGCGGTCCCGGCGGCGATCTACGCGGCGGGCGCGGCCGGCTTCTTCGCCGTGCCGTACACGATCCTCGTCTATCCGCTGATCTTCACGTTCCTGCCCCGCCTGTGGTCGGTCTCGCACAAGCACGGGTACGTGACGACGTCGGACTTCGTGCGCGGACGCTTCGGCTCGAAGGGCCTGTCGCTGGCCGTCGCGGTGACGGGCATCCTCGCGACGATGCCGTACATCGCGCTCCAACTGGTCGGCATCCAGGCCGTCCTGGACGTGATGGGCGTCGGCGGCGGCGAGGACACCAACTGGTTCGTCAAGGACCTGCCGCTGCTCATCGCCTTCGGCGTGCTGGCCGCGTACACGTACTCGTCCGGTCTGCGCGCGCCCGCCCTGATCGCGTTCGTGAAGGACACGCTGATCTACATCGTCATCGCGGTGGCGATCATCTACATCCCGATCAAGCTGGGCGGCTTCGACGAGATCTTCGCCAAGGCGGGCGAGGCGTACAGCCAGACCAACCCGGCGACGGGCGCGCCGCGCGGTGCGCTGGCACCGGGCGAGGCGGGCCAATGGACGTACGCCACGCTGGCGTTGGGCTCCGCCCTGGCACTCTTCATGTACCCGCACTCGATCACGGCCACGCTGTCGTCGCGCAGCCGTGAGGTGATCCGGCGCAACACCACGATCCTGCCGCTGTACTCGCTGATGCTGGGCCTGCTCGCGCTGCTCGGGTTCATGGCGATCGCGGCCGGAGTCAAGGTCAGCAACGGGCAGTTGGCGATCCCGCAGCTCTTCGAGGACATGTTCCCGGCGTGGTTCGCGGGGGTGGCCTTCGCGGCGATCGGTATCGGTGCGCTGGTGCCCGCGGCGATCATGTCCATCGCTGCGGCGAACCTCTTCACCCGCAACATCTACAAGGACTTCATCCGGCCCGACGCGACGCCGGCCCAGGAGACCAAGGTCTCCAAGCTGGTCTCGCTGCTCGTGAAGGTGGGTGCGCTGGTCTTCGTCCTCACCATGGACAAGACGGTGGCCATCAACTTCCAGCTGTTGGGCGGGATCTGGATCCTGCAGACGTTCCCGGCGCTGGTCGGTGGGCTGTTCACCCGGTGGTTCCACCGGTGGGCGCTGCTCGCGGGCTGGGCGGTCGGCATGCTGTACGGGACGATCGCCGCGTACGGTGTCGCCTCGCCGACGCAGAAGCACTTCGGTGGTTCCGCGAAGGAGATTCCCGGGATCGGGGAGATCGGGTACATCGGTCTGACGGCGTTCGTCCTGAACGTGGTCGTCACGGTCGTCCTGACCTTCGCCCTCAGGGCCTTCAAGGCCCCCGACGGCATCGACGAGACGTCCCCCGAGGACTACACGGCGGACGCGGGCGACAAGGGCGTCCAGGTCGAGCTGCCGCCGGCGACGGCGGGGGCCAGCCACTGACTCGGGGGCTCCGCCCCCGAACCCCCGCTGCGCGGTTCCCCGCGCCCCTAGAAGGGGCGCGGGGAACCGCGCGACCAGCCACAACGCAGCCGCACACGCCAACTGCCCCTGGTCACGCGAAAGTTCGCGGTTACGCTGGCCAGTGTGACCGTTCGCTCACCGATCGTCCTCGACAGTGATCCCGGCATAGACGACGCCGTGGCCCTCCAGTACCTGCTCGGCACAGGCAGGTGGGACCTCAGGGCCTACACCTCGGTGGGCGGCAACCTCCCCGCCGAGCAGACCTACCGCAACGCCCGCGCCCTGGCGAGAGCCCTCCGCATCGACACCGACGTCCCGGTCCACCGCGGAGCGGCCCGCCCCCTCACCCGCCTCCCGTACGCGGCCGCCGCCCACTTCCACGGCCCCGCGGGCCTCGGCCACGAAATGCTGCCCGACTCGACCGCCGCGCACCTGACGGAGTCCTCCGCACAGGCGCTGCTGCGCCTCTCCCGGGAGCACGAGGGCGAGTTGACCGTCTGCGCCACCGGCCCGCTCACCAACGTGGCCATCGCGCTCCTGGAGGACCCGGTCTTCGCCCGGCGCGTGAAGAAGTTCGTGTTCATGGGCGGCAACGCGCAGGTGCCGGGCAACATCACCCCGGTCGCCGAGTTCAACATGTGGGCGGACCCGGACGCCGCCGAGGTGGTGCTCTCCTCCGGCATCCCGTTCACCATGGTCGATCTGGACGCCTCGCACCGCTGGCTCTTCGGCCCCGCCGACCTCGCCGCGCTGGAGGCGGCGGGAGCGGGTGCGGCGCTCGCGGCCCGGCTGCTGCGGGTCTACACCGACTCCTACCGCCGCCACGGCGGAGGCGACTCCTGCCCGTTGCACGACCCGCTCGCCGTGGGCGTGTGCGCGGACGAGTCGTTCGTGACGCTCGCGGAGGGAGCCGTCGTGGTCGAGTGCTCCAGCGAACTCACCCGCGGCCAGACCGTGTTCGTCCCCTCGGCCGCCGAGCGGAACTACTACACCGAGTCGCCCGCCCTGACCGCCCGCACCCGCCACACGGGCCGCGTGGCCCTCGGCCCGGGCCCGCGCGACTTCACGAAGGACTTCGTCACGACCCTGCCGCAGTGGCCGGCCATGGCCTGAGCCCGCCCCCTCGGACGTCCCTGGCACCGGCGCGACGCCCCCGGGCAACCGGTGCGGGAAAAACTCGGCAGCCCCGCGCCGTACCCCTCGGGCACACTGCCGAGCATGGACATCCTGATCAGGCGGGCGAGGCCCGAGGAGTACGAGGCTGTGGGAGAGATAACCGCGCAGGCCTATCTCGGGGACGGGCTCCTCGACTTCGGGGAGAGCGACGAGTATCTGGGCGAGCTGCGGGACGTCGCGAAGCGGGCCGCGGCCGCCGACGTGCTGGTGGCCGTCGTGGGGGCAGGAGCGGGCGAGCGGGTCGTCGGCGGCGTGACCTTCGTCCCGTCCGGCGGGCCGATGGCCGACATCGCGCGCGAGGGTGAGGCCGAGATACGGATGCTGGCGGTCGCCAAGGAGGCCCGCGGGCACGGGGCGGGCGAGGCCCTCGTACGCGCCTGCGTCGACCGCGCCCGGGCCACGGACGGCTGCGTACGCGTCGTGCTGTCCACCCAGCGCACCATGCACAGCGCCCATCGCATCTACGGACGCCTCGGCTTCACCCGCGCCCCCGACCGCGACTGGAACCCGATCCCGGACCTCGACGACATCATGCTGCTCACCTACGAGTTGACACTCTGACACCCTCCGAAGCCGACACGACACAACATGTGGGGGTGCTTCCCGAGCCCGGCACAAGATGTATGCTCATGCTCGCTGTCGCCGCAGGGGAATCCGGTGCGAATCCGGAACTGTCCCGCAACGGTGTACTTGTGCATGTCTGTCCCCGGAGGAGAGCCGTGCGCCTGGTCAGTCCGAGGACCTGCCGACAGCGTGCCCAGGCCACCCGGCCCGGGTGCCATGACGTCCGGGCCTCGCGGAGTGGGCCGGTGGACGCGGCGTACCGCTGCGCAGAGCGTGTACCCCCGTGTGCCCCGAACCCCCCTCCCCGCAGGCCCCGTGCCGAGCGAGGGAGAGCCCCACGTGACCATCGCGCCAGCCGATCCGGTCTCAGCGAAAGCGCCCCAGTACCAGCAGGACAGGGCCGAGGCCGACGGACCGGGAACCGTGTTGCTGCGGACCCTGACCGACCTCACCGCCGACCTTCCCGACGCCGATCCCGGCAGGGTCGCCGCCGCCGCGCTGCGCGGCCGGTCCTCCGTGGGGGCCGACGGGATCACCGCGGAGCTGCGCGAGCTGGCCACTGAGGCGGCCGCGGGCCTGATCTCCGAGGACCCCGTGTACTCGAAGCTGGCCGCCCGCCTGCTGACGATCGGCATCGCCGAGGAGGCCGCCTCGCAGGGGGTCAGGTCCTTCTCCGAGTCCGTCGCGGTCGGCCACCGCGAGGGCCTGATCGCCGACCGCACCGCCGAGTTCGTACGGACCCACGCGGCCCGTCTGGACGCGCTGATCGACCTCGAGGGCGACGACCGCTTCGGCTACTTCGGCCTGCGCACGCTGCACAGCCGGTATCTGCTGCGGCACCCGATCACGCGGTCCGTCATCGAGACGCCCCAGCACTTCATGCTGCGCGTGGCGAGCGGGCTGGCCGAGGACGACTCGGCCAGGTCCGTCGACGAAGTGGCCGCCCTGTACCGGCTGATGAGCCGCCTCGACTACCTGCCGTCCTCCCCCACGCTCTTCAACTCCGGTACGCGGCACCCTCAGATGTCGTCCTGCTACCTCCTCGACTCCCCGCTGGACGAGCTGGACTCCATCTACGACCGCTACCACCAGGTGGCCCGTCTCTCGAAGCACGCGGGCGGCATCGGCATCGCGTACTCCCGTGTGCGCTCGCGCGGTTCCCTGATCCGCGGGACGAACGGGCACTCGAACGGCATCGTCCCGTTCCTCAAGACGCTCGACGCCTCGGTCGCCGCCGTGAACCAGGGCGGCCGGCGCAAGGGCGCGGCCGCGGTCTACCTGGAGACCTGGCACTCCGACATCGAGGAGTTCCTGGAGCTGCGCGACAACACCGGTGAGGACGCCCGGCGTACGCACAACCTGAACCTCGCGCACTGGATCCCGGACGAGTTCATGCGGCGGGTGAACGAGGACCGCGTGTGGTCGCTGTTCTCGCCGGCCGACGTGCCTGAGCTGGTCGACCTGTGGGGCGAGGAGTTCGACGCCGCCTACCGCAAGGCGGAGGACCGGGGCCTCGCCAAGAAGACGATCCCGGCCCGCGATCTGTACGGCCGCATGATGCGCACCCTCGCGCAGACCGGCAACGGCTGGATGACCTTCAAGGACGCCGCCAACCGCACGGCCAACCAGACCGCGCTGCCGGGCCACACGGTCCACTCCTCCAACCTCTGCACGGAGATCCTGGAGGTCACGGACGACGGCGAGACGGCGGTCTGCAACCTCGGATCGGTCAACCTCGGCGCGTTCGTGGACACGGACCCCGGGGCCACCGACGTCATCGACTGGGAGCGGCTGGACGCGACCGTCCGTACGGCCGTCACCTTCCTCGACCGGGTCGTCGACATCAACTTCTATCCGACCGAGCAGGCGGGCCGCTCCAACGCCAAGTGGCGGCCGGTGGGCCTGGGAGCGATGGGTCTGCAGGACGTCTTCTTCAAGCTGCGGCTGCCCTTCGACTCCGCCGAGGCCAAGGCACTCTCCACCCGTATCGCCGAGCGCGTCATGCTCGCCGCGTACGAGGCGTCTGCCGATCTCGCCGAGCGCAACGGCCCGCTGCCCGCCTGGGAGAAGACCCGTACCGCGCAGGGCGTGCTGCACCCCGACCACTACGACGTGGAGCTGAACTGGCCGGAGCGCTGGGCGGCGCTGCGGGAGCGGATCACCTCGGTCGGCATGCGCAACTCGCTGCTGCTCGCGATCGCGCCCACCGCGACGATCGCGTCCATCGCGGGCGTCTACGAGTGCATCGAGCCGCAGGTCTCCAACCTCTTCAAGCGCGAGACCCTCTCCGGCGAGTTCCTCCAGGTCAACTCCTACCTGGTGGCGGAGCTGAAGAAGCTCGGCGTGTGGGACGCGCAGACCCGGGAGGCGCTGCGCGAGTCGAACGGCTCGGTGCAGGGCTTCACCTGGGTGCCGCAGGACGTGCGCGATCTGTACCGCACGGCGTGGGAGATCCCTCAGCGCGACCTGATCGACATGGCCGCCGCCCGGACCCCGTTCCTGGACCAGTCCCAGTCGCTGAACCTGTTCCTGGAGACGCCGACCATCGGCAAGCTCTCCTCGATGTACGCGTACGCCTGGAAGTCGGGGCTGAAGACGACGTACTACCTGCGCTCGCGCCCGGCGACGCGCATCGCCCGTGCCGCGGGTTCCTCCACGGCCGCGGCCGCCGCCGTTCCCGTACAGGCGACTCCCGACGAGGACGCCGTCGCCTGCTCCCTTGAGAACCCCGAGTCCTGCGAGGCCTGCCAGTAATGACCACCGCTCCCGAGAACACAGAGAAGACCGAAAAGATCCAGAAGAACCTGCTCGACCCGGGCTTCGAACTGACCCTGCGCCCCATGCGCTACCCGGACTTCTACGAGCGCTACCGGGACGCGATCAAGAACACCTGGACCGTCGAGGAGGTCGACCTCCACTCGGACGTCACCGACCTGGCGAAGCTGTCAGCGGGCGAGCAGCACATGATCGGCCGGCTGGTCGCGTTCTTCGCGACGGGCGACTCGATCGTGTCGAACAACCTGGTACTGACGCTCTACAAGCACATCAACTCCCCCGAGGCGCGGCTGTACTTGAGCCGTCAGCTCTTCGAGGAGGCCGTGCACGTCCAGTTCTATCTGACGCTGCTGGACACCTACCTCCCCGACCCGGAGGACAGGGCGGCCGCCTTCGACGCGGTGGAGAGCATCCCCTCCATCCGCGAGAAGGCCGAGTTCTGCTTCAAGTGGATCAACGAGGTCGAGAAGCTGGACAGCCTGCAGACCCAGGCCGACCGCCGCCGTTTCCTGCTCAACCTCATCTGCTTCGCCGCGTGCATCGAGGGGCTGTTCTTCTACGGTGCCTTCGCGTACGTCTACTGGTTCCGCAGCCGGGGTCTGCTGCACGGTCTGGCGACGGGCACCAACTGGGTGTTCCGCGACGAGACGATGCACATGAGCTTCGCCTTCGAGGTCGTGGACACCGTCCGCAAGGAGGAGCCGGAGCTCTTCGACGACCTGCTCCAGGAGCAGGTCACCGACATGCTCCGGGAGGCCGTCGAGGCCGAGCTGCAGTTCGCGCGCGACCTGTGCGGTGACGGCCTTCCGGGCATGAACACCGACTCGATGAGGCAGTACCTGGAGTGTGTCGCCGACCAGCGCCTGACGCGCCTCGGCTTCGCTCCGGTGTACGGCTCCGAGAACCCCTTCTCGTTCATGGAGCTGCAGGGCGTTCAGGAGCTGACCAACTTCTTCGAGCGCCGGCCTTCGGCGTACCAGGTGGCCGTGGAGGGTTCGGTCGGCTTCGACGAGGACTTCTGATCCTTGCGGTGTCCCTGCTCGGCCTCCCTGAGCTGACGGTCGATGCGCCGGTCGCGCACGATGCCGATCACCGAGGGGAGGACGAGCAGGACCAGGATTCCGAGGACGAAGAGCATTGAGATCAGGCCTTCCAGCTGTGTCGTTTCCATGGACACCACTGTCGCGCCGATTGCTCCTTACCGTGAGTGGCAGGACTGCCGCACACCCTCGATTTCCTGCCAGATCGGGTGCACACTGGCAGCATGCTGAACAACGTGGCCGTCGTCCTGCTCGACGGTGTGCATCCTTTCGAACTCGGTGTGGTCTGCGAGGTGTTCGGCCTCGACCGCAGCGACGAGGGGCTGCCGGTGTACGACTTCGCGGTGGTCTCGGCCGAGGCTCCGGGCGCGAGCCTCAGCACCCATGTCGCCGGGTTCACGGTCGCCACTCCGTACGGCCTCGACCGGCTGGAAGAGGCCGACCTGGTCGTCGTACCCGCCGGAAGCACCTATGCCGTACGCGAGTATCCGCCCGAGATGCTCGATGCGCTGCGCCGGGCCGTGGACCGCGGGGCCCGGGTCCTGAGCGTCTGCTCCGGAGTCTTCGTGCTCGGTGCCGCCGGGCTCCTGGACGAGCGGCGCTGCGCCGTGCACTGGCAGCACGTGGACACGCTGGCCCGGCAGTACCCGCGGGCGAGGGTCGAGCCGGACGTGCTGTACGTGGACGAGGACCCGGTGATCACCTCCGCGGGCACCGCGGCCGGCATCGACGCCTGTCTGCACATCGTCCGCAAGGAGCAGGGCCCCGAGGTCGCCAACGCAATCGCCCGCCGCATGGTGGTACCCCCGCACCGCGACGGCGGCCAGGCCCAGTACGTCGAGCGGCCGCTGCCGCGCTCGCAGTGCGACACGGTCGGCGAGGTGCTCGCCTGGATGGAGCGCCACCTCGACGAGGAGGTGACCGTCGAACAGCTCGCCGCTCGCGCGCTCATGTCCCCGCGCACGTTCGCCCGCCGCTTCCAGCAGGAGACGGGCACGACCCCGTACCGCTGGCTGCTGCGTCAACGGGTGCTGCTGGCCCAGGAGTTGCTGGAGGCCACGGACGAGACCATGGACTTCATCGCGGACCGCACGGGGTTCGGGACCGCGGCCGCGCTGCGCCACCAGTTCGTCCGCTCGCTCGGGACGACCCCGAACGCGTACCGGCGCACGTTCAGGGGCACACAGGCCGCCTGAACGCGCGCCGCACGCTCGGCAGGGCACCGCTCGGCAGCGAGGGTTCAGTCGTTCGCGACGACGGGGTACCGCGGCTCGTTCTCGGCCATCTGCCGCAGCGCGTCCTTGCGCTCGCGCTTGGAGAGCCGGTCGATGTAGAGGTACCCGTACAGGTGGTCCGTCTCGTGCTGGAGGCAGCGCGCGAAGTAGCCGGTGCCGCGCACCTTGATCGGGTTGCCCTTCTCGTCCTGCCCGGTGACCTCGGCGTAGTCGGGCCGGGCGAGCGGCGCGTACGCCGTCGGCACCGACAGGCAGCCCTCGTTGCTCTCGTCCAGCTGGCGCCGCTCGGCGGGCAGCTCGACGAGCACGGGGTTGCAGACCACGCCCACGTGCCGCTTGCCCTCGTCGTCCGGGCAGTCGTAGACGAAGACCTTCAGGTCGACGCCGACCTGGTTGGCGGCCAGGCCCACACCCTCGGCGGTGTGCTGGCTGGCGAACATGTCGTCGACCAGCTTGGCGAGGTCGTCGCCGAACTCCGTGACGTCCTTGCACTCCTTGTGCAGTACGGGATTTCCCACGACCGTGATGGGCCGCGAGGAACCGCGCCCGCGATAGGCCGCCTCACGCTCCCCCGCGTCGTCCTCGCTGTCGATGACGAAGCCCTCGTCGTCCACGGGGAGCACGCCCACGTGCTGCTGATCGGTGTCCTGCTGCGCCATGACCGACGTAAGCCTTCCTCGGAAAACAGGGTTGTGATGCTGAACAGGGTACGGGTGGCACGCCCCTGAAAGGGGCGCGGGGAACTGCGCGACCAGCCAGGGACGGCCCGCAGCCTACGAACCGCCCACGCAGCCCCTAACAAACCTCTTCGAGATCCCGCCAGTCCCTGGAATCCGGGCTGTCGGCAACCCACCCGTCCAGCAACCCCCGCACCAACGAGGCGGGGGCGGCAAGCCCACACTCCCGCTCGGGCACCCACAGCTGCCCATCCGTCCGGTGCCCGAGCGGCCCCGGATGCCCCGGCTCACTGTGATCGTGCGGATCGAGATGCTCCCCGTCCCCCTCGTCGGACGGCATCCGGGACTCCGAACACATCCGACAGAGCAGCCGGACCGACGACGACCAGTCCTCCGCGGCGAACCCCGCGTCGGCGGCCAGCCGCTCCAGGGCGTTCCGGTCGTCCTCGGTCTCCGCCTCCAGGAGCACCACCCAGGTCGGCACGGGAGAGGGCGCCCACAGCTCGATCTCGTCGAACACGGGATAGGAGTGGCCCGCGGCGGTCGTCCGCTCACCGTGCGGAACCCCGTCGTGCAGCACGACCTCGCCCCAGCGCCGCCCGGAGGACGGCAGCGGGATGGAGAGGACCTCGATGCGGGCGGGGTCGAGCCGCCGCCCCCACACGACCTCGGCCTCGCCCTCGGGCGAGAGCCGTACAGCCGCGCTGCCGAGGTCCATGCCCACCGGTTCGCCCGAGGCGGTTGCGCCGCCGGGCACCCGCAGCCCGTAGGCCTGCCAGGCCCGCCGCGCGAGCGGCCAGTCCTGCAGGGCGGTGGCCGCGATGCCGACGTTCCACCAATCAGGGGCCCCGGTCTCCCGGTCGAGCAGTGCCACGGCCCTCAGACCGGCCGCCCGCGCCTGCTCCCAGTCGTGCCGGAACTTGTGCAGCAGCGCGAGGTTGAACCACGACTCGGACAGCCAGGGCTCCAGGTCCGCGGCGCGCGTCAGCAGCGCGCCCGCGTCCTCGTACCGGCCGTCTCCGATCAGCGTGAACGCACGGTCGGTGGCCTGCCGCCATGAGGCGGAGGGCCGGTGCCGTCCCTTGCCGAAGATCCTCACGATTCCCGCCTGCCAGTTCGTTGAAGAGCGTGCAGCCTCGGGCTGGACTGTGCCCCCTGATGTCCTCTTCCTCGCATCCAACCACGGACGGTCGGACGGGCGCTCATTACCCATGGGTTACCCAGCCAGGGGCAGCATAAGACTGCCCCTCGCCAGCACCCTGGCCAGCGACTCCACCACCTCGGGCTGAAAGTCCCGGGCGGTGCCGAGCCTCAGCTCCTCCAACGCCTTGAGGGGCCCGCCGGGACCTGCTTCCCTGGCTTTCTCCTCGTACGCGTTGACCGCCCGTACGATTCTGGCGCTGACCGGCTGTTCGCGGTACGGGTCCGCCTGGCGCTCCACCACCACGGCGACCTCGGCGTCCACCCCGGTCCGGCGCACCACGGCGCCGCCGAGCAGGGCGATGCGCCGCTGGTCGTCGGGGGCGAGGGAGGCGGTGGCCCCCGCGGGAACGGGGTCGACGAGGGACAGCTGACCGATGTCGTGCATCAGGGCCGCGTACTCCAGAACGGTCAGCTCGGGCTCGGAAAGCCCCAGCTCACGGCCGACGGCCCGGCTGAGCGCGGCCACGCGTCTGGCATGCCCCGCCGGGGTGTAGCCGGCGATCTCGGTGGCCCGGGCGAGGGAGGCGATGGTCTGACGGTAGGTGGTCCGCACGGCCGCGTACCGCCGGAAGGACAGCTGGGTGAGCAGCAGCGGCAGAGAGAACACGGGCAGCGCCCACAGGCCGGCGACGGCGACCGCGAGCGCCATCACGGCACCGGTCGCGCAGACCGCCGACCCGATGCCGAGCGTGCCCCGCAGCTCGTCCCGCAGCAGCGGCCCGAACGGCCAGCGCGTCCGCGCGTGCGCCATGGCGGCGGCCAGGACGGCGTCCCACAGCGCGCTCAGCACGAGCAGCGCGACGACGAGGGCCGCGTACGTGGGTCCGTCCTCGGCCCACTCCCTCAACCTGCCCTGGTTGTAGAGGGGTTGGAAGCAGACGGCGGCGAAGGCGACGGTCAGGACGCGCCGCGTGAGGTGGTCGGCGGTGGGCCCGTGCCCCTTGGCCACGTGAGGCACGCACCCCACCAGCGAGGCCGCCACGACGACGGCGACGGTCTGCAGAACCCCGTGGTGGGTGCTCTGCCCGCCGTTCTCCCCGAGCAGCGCGTACGCGAGCGCCCCGGCCGCCCCGAGCGGCGCCGACTCCCGCTGCTCCGCCCCACCCCACCGAGCCAGCTCCCCAACGGCGATCAGCACCCCGAAGGCGAGCGCGACACCGCGTTCGTCAAGTCCGTGCCAGAGGGTCGCGACGAGGGCGACGACCGCGAGAAGGGCGGCGGTGAGGCGCGCGAGGGTGAGCACGGACAGGGGGCGCGAGGGGTTCACGGGGACCTCCGGCGGGCTGTGGCTCTGGAGCGGGGCACGCCGAAGGAGGGCGTGGGGGCCCTCACGGTCTGGTTCCGTCGAGGCTTTTGCGTTCACCTGGTGTGCTGGAAACGGGCGGAGCGGGTGGGTAAGGATCGCCGCGCAGCGGCGTCTCGTCGGCCGTCACGACGGGATGCCACCCCCTGCGGGCAAGCCCCCGCACCAGCGCCTCCACCATCCGCGGATCGAACTGCGCCCCCGCACACCGCTCCAACTCCTCCAGCGCGGCCGCAACAGGCCGCGCCCGCCGGTACGACCGGGTGGACGTCATCGCGTCGAAGGCGTCCGCGACCGCCACCACCCGCGCGAACTCCGGAATCTGGCCCCCCTTGAGCCCGTACGGATACCCGCTCCCGTCCAGCCGCTCGTGGTGGTGCAGGATCGCCGACCTGGCCTCCCCCAGAAAAAAACCCGATCCCGCGCACCATCTCGTGCCCGTACTCGGGATGCAGTTCGATCACCCGCCGCTCCTCGGGCGTCAGCGGCCCGTCCTTGCGCAACAGCCGCGTGGGGACCCCGAGTTTGCCGACGTCGTGGAGGATCCCGGCGAACCTGAGCACCTCGGCCCGCTCGTCGTCCATGCCCAGTTCGCGCGCGATCACCATCGACGCCTGCCCCACCCGCTCGCTGTGCCCGCGCGTGTATCCGTCCTTGATGTCGACGGCCTGCACGAGCGCCCGGATGGTCGCCTGGTGGGCGGCCCGTTCCCGGTGGTACTGGGCGAACACCCACCACGACACGTACATCGGCAACAGCACGAGCAGCGCGGAGACCGGCCCGTACGGACTGCGCCAGAGCACCGCCATCATCAGCCCGGCGAGCCCGTGCACGGCGACGGGCGCGAGCGAGCGGAGGAAGAGGCCGCGCCAGGCACTCCGTACCGGCACGCGCTCGGCGAGGACCAGGATTCCGCCGTCGAGCACGGTCAGCACCAGGCAGAACGCCACGACGGCCGCGCCGGCGGTCACGAGGACGTAGGGGAAGTGGGACGAGAGGACCGCGTCCCGCCCGTCCATCGCCCAGTGCACCCACGAGGCGGCCCATGCCGCGAGTGCGAGCTGTCCGGCCCGCCACACCCGGCGCAGCCATCGCGGCCGCTGCTCGACCCGGGTCAGCAGCGCCCCCGGCAGGGCCACGAGCGCCGCGGCCGGAGGCGGCAGCAGAAAGGCCGCGGCGAGGATCACGGGCGTGTGCCACCTGGGGGAACCGCCCGGTTCCCCGGCCACCCCCGCGCCCTCGGGCGTGCGGCCCGCCCCGAACCGGCTTCCGGCGAGCCCTTCGCACCCCGCGCAGAGCGCCGCGAAGAGCAGCACCGCACCCCACGGGGCGTGCGTGGCCGGCAGCGGGAGGGCGCAGCACGCCGCTCCGAGCGCGGTGCAGACGACGTAGACACGCGCCCACGGCGAAACCGGCCGCATGGCGTCCCCTTCCCTGTGGCCCGGCCCCTGTCGGCCGACCGGGCGGGGCGGCTCCGGCACAAGCCCCGTACAGGCCTTGGGACATGGACGATAGGGCGGCCGGGCACGGCTCGGGGGAGGCATGGAACGATTCGACGGGCCCAGGAGGCAGATTCGCCCGTTCGAGTGAGCCGGGTGGGCGCGGGGTGCTGCGTGGTCAGAGATTCGTCAGAACGTCGTCAGAGCCTCGTCGAAGCCGTCAGTGCGCCACATCGGCCGCGAGCGCCCGGGTCAGCTGCTCCACCGTCGCCGGTGACTCGCGCTGGAACGCGGGGATGTCGAGGCCGTCGTCCCCCATGACGGTCAGCAGTGCCCGGTCGCCGACCGCCATCACGATGACGTGTCCGGAGCCGCACCTCGCCACCACCTCGCGGAGCGCGCCGACGCCCGCCTGGTCCGCCATCCGCCGCCCCACGCCGAGCGTCGCGGCGGCCAGCGCGGCGACGGACTCGGGGTGGACGGAGTCCGAGTCGTGGACGACGAGGAGGCCGTCCGCCGTGGACAGAACGCTCTGGGATATCCCCATCACCCGGTCCCGCAGCGAGGTCAGGATCTCCGTCAGGGGACTGGGCGGCGGCTGTTCACTCATGACGAGCTCCTTGCTAAAGGCATATGCAATCCTGGTACGGTCCAACTGGTACGGTCCAAGCGGTCAGTCGGATTCCGGCAGTCCCGTCAGGCCCCGGCGGACACGTCGCAGCATGTCGATGGAGGGTTGGTCGGCGGCCAGGTCCTCGGGCGAGAGCATGGGGAGTACGAACGGCTGCGCCCCCGGAGACTCACCGGCGGTGTCCCCGTCGGCCCCGGACGACGAGGCCGCGGCGCCCCGCACGGGCAGCGGCGGTCTGCCGACCGGGGATAACGGCCGCGCCGGCGGCGCCTGTTGTACCTGCGGGACCTGTTGCACCTGCGGCGGCTCCTGGCCCTGCGGTGCCTGGGGAACCTGCGGTGGAGTGGCGGGTCCGGCGGAGTGCCCGGGCCGCGCCTGTGGGGCGTCCGCGTCCGGTCCTCGTGTCCGCCGTTTCGCGGCCCGCCTCGCTTCGGCCTCCGTGCTCCGTCGGCGCATCGCTGCCCGACGTCTGCGTGAACTCACTACCCCCCCGTCCCCCCGTCCTTCCCTGCGGCAAAAGCATTGCTTCCCCCCGCGGGCCGTTGGCCCGCGGGACCCTCCCGTGCCGGCCCTTCTCCCACCCTCGACGCACCGCCGGGCCTGCGCCTCGGCAGCGGTTCGGCCATGGACTGTGACCCGAACCCGGACGCTGCCCCTGACCCGGCGCCCGACCTCGACGGCTGCGGTGTCGCGGAACGCCGTTCGGGCAGTACACGCGGCGCGGTGCTCGGCCTGCCGCCGGGTTCCCTGCCCGCGTCCCACCGGACGAGTTCCAGTGCCTCCAGGCGGGTCAGGTCGAGCATGACCGCGTACAGGCCGCGGCCGAGCGTGAAGGCGATGTCCCGGGCCGTACGGCGCCCGTTGACGGTGTTCAGCACGGACTGATGTCGGTGCGGCAGCCAGCGGCCCGGCCCGGGTCCCGGAACCGGGGTGGGCCGCACACGCGCGAGTTCTCCCGGCGCCCCCCACGGACCGGACAACTGCACCATGCGCCGCGTGGTCTCCTCGGTCAGCCGCCGCGGTTCCACACCCGGCACGGCGAGGAGGGTGGGCTCGGGGTCGCTCAGCGTCCAACTGCCGGGCGGACCGAGCGCCATGGCGAAGGCCGCGTCGAACACGGCCGCGGTGCACACGACCTCCAGTTCGGCGGCGCCGATCAGGCCCGCGGCCACCAACTGCCCGCCCAGCCGGTCCATGTCACGCTCCGCCGCACACGCGGCCAGCCAGGCCTCGTCGTCGATGCGGCCCGGTGTGAGCAGGACCGATGTGGCGGTGGGCGCGCCCGGTGTCTCGACCGCGCCGATCAGACCGTCCCTCAGATGAATCGTTCCGCCCGGGGCGCCGGAGACCCGCACCGTGCCGGTGAAGCCCTCCTCGTACAGCTCCTGCAGAAGCGCGGGCAGATTGCGCGCCGGGGCTCCCGTCATGCGAGCACCTCTGCGACGCGGTCGCCCAGACTCCGCGTGGCGAGCGCCAGGTTGGCCCGCTCCCGGTCCATGCCCGCCGCCAGCAGCAGGGGGTCGCCGGCCGGCCGTGTCACCGCGAGCAGCACCTGGTGGCGCCGGGCGCTGGTCGTGATCACGCTCTCCAACTCCCCCTCGGCGCCCGCCTGTCCGAGCCGTTCGACGATGAGCGCGGCGAGTTCTGCGCACTCCGCGCCACCCGCGGCCTCCTCGGAGTCCCCGGCCACCCCGTAGGTGAGGCCCGTGACCGCGTCGACCAGGGCGACACCGGTGACCCCGGGGGATTCGAGGAGCCGGGCCAGGGAGGCTTCAACGGCCGTCGTCATTTCCCCGTTTCCCCCTTCACGTCCGAACGTCGCACAGTACTTTGAACATCAACTAACGCAACAGGTAACAAATTTGATGTTTTGTGACGCACAAGCCACGTGTGTTCGATCGTAGTTGTACGAGCAACGACCGTCAGCGTCACTGAGGAATTGGGGCAACGTGAACATCGAGACCGCACTCAAGGAAGCCATGACCGTGGACGGGGCCATCGGCATCGCCCTCGTCGACTACGAAAGCGGAATGTCGCTCGGCACGCTCGGCGGCGGACCGTCGCTCGACCTCGAACTCGCCGCCGCGGGCAACACCGAGGTGGTGCGCTCGAAGATGCGCACGCTGGCGTCGCTGGCCATGGACGACACCATCGAGGACATCCTGATCACGCTGGGCAAGCAGTACCACCTGATCCGCCCGCTCGGCAGCAGCAGCGGCACGCTCTTCCTCTACCTCGCGCTCGACCGCTCCCGCAGCAACCTGGCACTGGCCCGGCACAGCCTGAAGCGGATCGAGAACGGCCTGGAGATCTGAAACGCCCCCGGACGTCGCAGGTCAGACGCCGCTGCCCGCGGCCGGACCGGTCAACCCGGTCCGGCCGCGGGCAGCTTGGCGACCGGGGCCGGTCTCAGGACCGGCAGCGCGAAGAGCAGGGACCGGGGCGCTCAGCCCTCGGTGGCCGCGCCGCGGACGTCGGCGACGGTGACGTCGTGCTCGGGCACGGTCTCGCCGGAGCGGATCAGCTCGATACGGCCCATGACCTTGGCCCGCAGGTCCGTCGGCACGTCGTCATGGCCGCAGCACCGCTTGACCAGCTTCTTCACGGCCTGCTCGAGGCCGTACTTCTCCAGGCACGGGGAGCACTCCTCGAAGTGCACCTCGAACTTGGTGCAGTCGGCATCCGGCATCTCCCGGTCGAGGAACTCGTAGAGATGATCGAGTACTTCACTGCAGTCCGTCTCGTGCGGCTCTCCGCAGCTCATGAGCCCGAGCCTTTCGTTCCGTCCGACTCCCCGGCGCCCGCCGGGACCAGGCCGCGGTCCTTCGCGTAGTCCTCGAGCATGCCGCGCAGCTGGCGGCGGCCCCGGTGCAGCCGGGACATCACCGTACCGATGGGTGTCCCCATGATGTCCGCGATCTCCTTGTACGCAAAGCCCTCTACGTCAGCGAGATAGACGGCGATGCGGAATTCCTCGGGGATCGCCTGCAGCGCGGACTTGACGTCCGAGTCGGGCAGGTGGTCGAGCGCCTGCGACTCGGCGGAGCGCAGACCGGTCGACATGTGCGACTCGGCGCGCGCGAGCTGCCAGTCCTCGATCTCCTCGGCGGCGGACCGCTGGGGCTCGCGCTGCTTCTTGCGGTACGAGTTGATGAAGGTGTTGGTGAGGATCCTGTACAGCCACGCCTTGAGGTTGGTGCCCTCACGGAACTGGTGGAAGGACGCGTACGCCTTCGCGTACGTCTCCTGCACCAGGTCCTCGGCGTCGGCCGGGTTCCGCGTCATGCGCAGCGCGGCCGAGTACATCTGGTCGAGGAACTCCAGCGCGTCCCGCTCGAAGCGCGCACTGCGCTCGGCGGTCGACTCGCCGCTGCCCGGGCCCTCGGGCTGCTCCGCCTGGCCGTTTTCGGTCCCTGCGTCGGTCCCTGTGACCGGACCCACCTCCTCCAGAGTCTGGGCAGGACCGAAACCGGTCCCACCAGAATCGGAGGATAGACGACGATCCGGCCCGGCCGCCGCCCGAATAGGGGTGGTCTTTGCCGCATGCAGAACCGACCACTCCAGGTCAGCGCTGCTGCTACGGCTCGGGCAGATGGTCGAACCCATGCGGCGGACTTCCTCTCATGCGACTTCTCACAGCACGTGTCGTGCTGTCTGATCCGCACAACAGTGGCCCGGGGCTCAGCATTCCCGGGGGTCACCCGAGTGAGGAGGTCCACTTCAGTACGCCATCGGTGATGATCTTCAGGGCCTGGTCCTGGTCGATCGGGGCACGCTTCGGCACGGCGAAGCCATGATCGCCGTACGGCACCTCGACCATCTCGTACGCGCCCTCCGGGAACTCCTCCGGCCTGCCGAACGGGTCGTTGCCGCCCTGGACGACCAGCGTGGGCACTCCGGCCCCGAGCAGTTCGTCGGCGCGGGACTTCTCCGGCTTGCCCGGCGGGTGGAGGGGGAAGCTGAGCGCGAGGACGGCGTGGGCGCCGAGTTCGGTGGCCGTGCGGCAGGCGACGCGGGCTCCGGCGCTGCGGCCGCCCGCGATCACCGGCAGCCCGGGCTTCACCAGGGCGGGCCAGATGCCCCGCCATCCCACGTCCAGCGTCTTCGGCGCGGGCGCGAGCTTCTTGCCCGCCACCCGCCAGGGCTGCTCGACGCGGGCCACGCTCACACCGTGGGCGGGCAGCTCCGCGGCGAGCGCCCGGAGGTCCCGCGCCTCGGTCCCGCCGCCGGCGCCATGGCTGACGGCCAGCACCAGCCGCGCCTTCCTCGCCCGGTGCCAGGTGACGCGGGCCGTACCCGCGTCGGTGTCGATGGTCTCGATGATCTCCGTCACATGATCCGTCACGTCAGAAGAGTGTGCCCTCTTCGGGCCCCTCCAGCTCCTTCAGCAGCTCCGGCCCGTTGTTGCGGACATTGCTCACGGCCGTGGAGACGGGGTAGGCCCGCATCAGCCCCTCCGGGGGCGGCGCGAGCAGGGAGCGCAGGTCCTCGACATCCGTACGGGACGGGTCGAGCCAGGAGTCCCAGCGGTCCGGGGTGAGCATGAGCGGCATGCGCGGGTGGATGTCGGCCAGCGCGCGCGGCCCCTCCTCCGGTCCGACGGCGAGCGGCGAGGTCTCGGCCTCCGTGGTGATGACGGAGCACGTCACCCACCAGGCCCGCGGATGGTCGTCGGGCAGCGTCTTGTCACGCCAGAACTCGTACAGCCCGGCCATCGCGAAGACGGACCCGTCGGCGGGGAGCACGAAGTAGGGCTGCTTGCGCGGCCGCTTCTTCTTGCCCTCGACCTCCAGCTCGCGCTCACCGGTCCCGGTCACCCACTCGTAGTAGCCGTCGGCGGGGATGATGCAGCGCCGGGTGGCGAAGGCCCGCCGGTACGAGGGCTTCTCGTGGACGGTCTCGGCCCGGGCGTTGATCATCCGGGCGCCGCCCTCGGGGGTCTTCGACCAGGACGGGACGAGCCCCCACTTGAGCGTGCGCAGCTGCCGAACCGGCTTCGGGTCTCCCGCGTCCTTAAGAGGACGGTCCAGGACCGCGTAGACCTCTTTGGTGGGAGCCACGTTGAAATCGGGGGCCAGAGCCTCCTCCGGCTCCCACTTCTCGATCTCAAAGATTCCTGCGAGATCCTCGGGTCCACGACTCGCTGCATACCGTCCGCACATACGTGCCAGACTGCCAGGCCCGCCCGTCGCCCGACCACCACCCCTCAACGATTGCGCTACGCGCAAACCCCTGTTGACCACGACCCGAGGGAGCCCAACCCCACAATGGACAGCATCGCCGCCACCTCGCTGGCCTCCCTCTGGGACGAGGTTTTCGGGAGCCAGCCCGACCCGGACACCTGGGTGGTCATAGCCACGATGGTCGCGGCACTGGCCGTGATCGTCCCGCACAACGTCTGGCGGCTCTCGCGCAACGCCATCACCATCGCGCACGAGGGCGGCCACGGTCTGGTGGCGCTGCTCACGGGCCGCAGCCTCAGCGGCATCCGGCTGCACTCCGACACCAGCGGCCTCACCGTCAGCCGCGGCAAGCCGACCGGCCTCGGCATGATCCTCACGGCGGCCTCCGGCTACACCGCTCCCCCACTGCTCGGCCTCGGCGGCGCCGCGCTTCTGGCTGCGGGGCACATCACGGCCCTGTTGTGGCTGGCCACGCTGCTCCTCGTGGCGATGCTGGTGATGATCCGCAACGCGTACGGCGCCCTCACGGTCCTCCTCACCGGCGGCACGTTCGTGGTGGTCTCCTGGCTGGCCGGCCCCCAGGTCCAGGCCGCCTTCGCCTACGCCGTCGTCTGGTTCCTCCTCCTCGGCGGCGTCCGCCCGGCCTTCGAACTCCAGATGAAGCGCAGCCGCGGCGGAGCCGGCGACTCCGACGCCGACCAGCTCTCCCGCCTGACCCACGTCCCGGCGGGCGTATGGCTGTTCCTGTTCCACGCGGTGTCACTGTGCTCACTGCTGGGCGGGGGCAGGTGGCTGCTGGGGTTGTGAGCCGCGCCCCGTGGGGGGCTGTATCGATATGCGGCTCCGCCGCGTGGGCGCGACCAGCCACAACGCGCCCGCAGCCAACCCACGACCCACGTTCCCGGCCAAACCCAGCAGAGCGAACCCCCACTAAAGTGAGGGCATGCCCGTTAACGCCGCCCACACCGCCCTCTGGCCCGCCCCGCACGCGAGCGGAGCCGTCGACGCGACGGTCCACGTGCCCGGGTCCAAGTCGGTCACCAACCGCGCCCTCGTCCTCGCCGCCCTCGCGGCGGAGCCCGGCTGGCTGCGCCGCCCCCTCCGCTCCCGCGACACCCTCCTGATGGCCGGCGCCCTGCGTGCGATGGGCGTGGGCATCGAGGAGGGCGTCGGCCCCGACGGCTCCGGCGAGGCCTGGCGTGTCATCCCCTCGGGCCTGCACGGCCCGGCGACGGTCGACGTCGGCAACGCCGGCACGGTGATGCGGTTCCTGCCCCCGGTCGCCGCCCTCGCGGACGGCCCCATCCGGTTCGACGGCGACCCGCGTTCGTACGAGCGCCCCCTGCACGGAGTGATCGACGCGCTGCGCGCCCTCGGCGCCCGTATCGACGACGACAGCCGCGGCGCGCTGCCGCTGACCGTGCACGGCTCCGGGGCGCTGGAGGGCGGCCCGGTGGAGATCGACGCGTCCTCGTCGTCCCAGTTCGTGTCGGCGCTCCTGCTGTCCGGCCCGCGCTTCAACCAGGGCGTGGAGGTCCGGCACACCGGTTCGAGGCTCCCCTCCATGCCGCACATCCGGATGACCGTCGACATGCTGCGCTCGATCGGTGCCCAGGTGGACACCCCGGAGTCGGGCGGCGAGCCGAACGTCTGGCGGGTCACACCGGGCGCGCTCCTCGGCCGCGACCTCACCGTCGAGCCGGACCTGTCGAACGCCCAGCCCTTCCTTGCGTCCGCCCTGGTCACCGGCGGCAGGGTCGTCATCCCGGACTGGCCGCTGCGCACCACCCAGCCCGGTGACAAGCTGCGTGAGATCTTCACCGAGATGGGCGGTTCCTGCGAACTGACCGACCGGGGCCTGGAGTTCACCGGCTCCGGCTCGATCCACGGCATCGACGTGGACCTCGGCGAGGTCGGCGAACTGACGCCGGGCATCGCGGCGGTCGCGGCCCTCGCCGACTCCCCCTCCACCCTCCGCGGCGTGGCCCATCTGCGTCTGCACGAGACGGACCGGCTGGCCGCGCTCACCAAGGAGATCAACGAACTGGGCGGCGACGTCACCGAGACCGCCGACGGCCTCCACATCCGCCCGCGCCGGCTGCACGGCGGGGTCTTCCACACGTACGACGACCACCGCATGGCCACCGCGGGCGCGATCATCGGCCTCGCGGTCGACGACGTACAGATCGAGAACGTGGCGACGACGGCGAAGACCCTGCCGGACTTCCCCGATCTGTGGACCGGAATGCTCGGGAACTGACGGGCGGACCGGGATCATGCGCCGTTACGGCAAGCACACCGACGAGGACGACATCCGCCAGCGCCCGAACCGCAAGGGCAACCGGCCTCGTACGAACATCCGCCCCAAGCACGAGGAGGCGGTCGAGGGCATGGTCCTCACCGTCGACCGGGGCCGCCTGACCTGCCTGGTGGACGACCGGGTCGTCATGGCGATGAAGGCCCGCGAACTGGGCCGCAAGGCCGCGGTCGTCGGCGACCGGGTGGCCATCGTCGGCGACCTGTCCGGCGAGAAGGACACCCTGGCCCGCATCGTCCGCATCGAGCCGCGCACCTCCGTGCTGCGCCGCACGGCCGACGACGACGATCCGTACGAGCGTGTGGTCGTCGCCAACGCCGACCAGCTGGCCATCGTCACGGCCCTGGCCGACCCCGAGCCCCGCCCGCGCCTCATCGACCGCTGCCTGGTGGCGGCGTACGACGGCGGTCTGGACCCCCTGCTGGTCCTGACGAAGTCGGACCTGGCCCCGCCCGACGAACTCCTGGAGATGTACGGGGCGTTGGGCGTCCCGTACATCGTGACGAGCCGTCAGGAGCTGGAGAGCGGCGAGGCACTGGACCGCGTGCACAAGCAACTGGACGGCAAGATCACAGCGTTCGTGGGCCACTCGGGCGTCGGCAAGACGACACTCGTCAACGCGCTCGTGTCGCGGGAGCGACGACGCTCGACGGGCGTGGTCAACGCGGTCACCGGCCGAGGCAGGCACACCACGACATCGGCGCGGGCGATCCCCCTGCCCGACAACGACGGCTGGGTCGTCGACACGCCGGGCGTACGGTCCTTCGGCCTGCACCATGTGGACCCGTCCCGCGTCATCAAGGCCTTCCCCGACCTGGAACCCGGCACCGAGGGCTGTCCGCGCGCGTGCAGCCACGACGAACCGGACTGCGCACTGGACGCCTGGGTGGCCGAGGGGCACGCGGACCCGGCCCGCCTCTACTCGCTGCGCCGGCTGCTCTCCACGCGCGAACGGCGCGAGGGGGACTGATCTGCGGCTGATCTCCAGCCGATCTCCGACCGATCTTCGTTTGACCTCAGTGTTGTTTGCATCCCCGCTGCGACGGTAAAGGCATAATCGCACCAAGCGGGATGCAAGCGAGACGAAGCGGTCACGGAGCGTGGGAGGGCATCACATGGCGTGGCTGCTGGTTGTCGTCGCGGGGCTCCTGGAGACGGGTTTCGCCGTCTGCCTCAAGCTCTCCCACGGCTTCACGAGACTCTGGCCCACAGTGGCCTTCTGTATCTTCGCCCTGGGCAGCTTCGGCCTCCTCACCCTGTCCCTCAAGAAGCTCGACGTGGGACCCGCGTACGCGGTCTGGACAGGCATCGGGGCCGCCGGCACCGCCATCTACGGCATGATCTTCCTCGACGACCTGGTCTCGACCCTGAAGATCATCTCGATCTCCCTGGTGATCATAGGAGTCATCGGCCTGCAGCTGTCGGGCTCGTCCCACTAGGACCGCCGGTCACTGACCACCGGTCACTGGCCACCGGTCACTGGCCACCGGTCACTGGCCACCGCTCACCGGTCCTTGGTTTGTGCCCACCCACCCGCAGCCGCATCAACTCACGGATCGCACAGTCGTCAAAGCGTCCCGAACCATCCCCGCCGTACCCCCCTCCCCGGCAGGGGCCAGCACGCACGACACCCCCAACCGCACCACGAGCTCACAGGCCCGGGCCAGCTCCGCGGCCTCGGACTTCGACACACCCGGCACGGTCAGCGAGGCGACGGCCCGGTCCCGTACCAACCCCACGAAGTCCCCCGGCGACGGCAACGGCCCATCGGCCCTCCGCTGAGCGGGCACGGCCGACGAGGACGGCACCGCGGACAGGGTGGGCGAGGGCAGCCGCTCCGCCCAGCACCCCGTGAGCATCGCCCGCACCAGCGCGTTCCCCCGGGCCGCCGACACCGTCCACTCCGCCGCCGCGGCCAACCGCTCCCGAGGCTCCGCACGGCTCACCAGAGCCCGCTCGACCCCCGCGAGATACGCATCGGCCTCCCGCCGTACGAGCGCACGCGCAAGCCCCTCCTTGCTCCCGAACTCGTTGTAGAGGGTCTGCCGGGAAACCCCGGCCGCGGCGGCCACGTCGACCATCCGCACGGCGGACCACGGACGGCGTCCGAGCGCCGTGGAGGCGGCGTCCAGTAGGGATTCCCGCGCTGCAGGCATCGTCGCCTCCCTGGGGCGATCGGCTCTGCGCTTCAGAGTTGACGCGCACGGAGGCACTGTCAAGGGTTCGCGGCATGACCCGGGGGCGCCAAGCGCCGCCAAGGGGCGCGCGGCTGTGCCGAACCGCGGCCCGTCGCGGGGCGCGACCGGCTGCGGCGGAGTGCGACCGGCTACATCCGACCCGCACCTGTAACACAACCCCCGGTCTCCCCCCGTTCCCCGCGGAGCGACCCGGAAGATACGGTTCGCTCATGCCCGACTATCGCGATGACCTGCGCCTCGCCCATGTCCTGGCGGACGCCGCCGACGCCGCGACGATGGACCGGTTCAAGGCGCTCGACCTCAAGGTCGAGACCAAGCCGGACATGACCCCGGTGAGCGAGGCCGACAAGGCCGCCGAGGAGCTGATCCGCGGCCACCTCCAACGGGCACGGCCGCGGGACGCGATCCTCGGCGAGGAGTACGGCGTCGAGGGCACCGGCCCCCGCCGCTGGGTGATCGACCCGATCGACGGCACCAAGAACTACGTACGCGGCGTACCCGTCTGGGCCACGCTCATCGCGCTGATGGAGGCGAGCGAGGGCGGTTACCAGCCGGTCGTCGGCGTGGTCTCCGCGCCCGCGCTGAGCCGCCGCTGGTGGGCGGCGAAGAGCCACGGCGCGTTCACCGGCCGCAGCCTGTCGTCCGCGTCCCGGCTCAAGGTCTCGCAGGTCTCGCGCATGAAGGACGCGTCCTTCGCGTACTCCTCCCTGGGCGGCTGGGAGGAGCGCAGCCTGCTCGACGGCTTCCTCGACCTGACCCGCGAGGTGTGGCGCACGCGCGCGTACGGCGACTTCTGGCCGTACATGATGGTCGCCGAGGGCGCGGTCGACATCTGCGCGGAGCCCGAACTGTCGCTGTGGGACATGGCGGCGACCGCGATCATCGTGACCGAGGCGGGCGGCTCCTTCACGGGCCTCGACGGCCGCCCGGGCCCGCACAGCGGCAACGCGGCCGCGTCGAACGGCATCCTCCACGACGAGCTGCTGGGTTATCTGAACCAGCGCTACTGAGGCGCCTGGGGGCAGTTGAGGCACTGACAGGTGGGAAAGCGCCCCAAATATCGCCTGCACGCGCCCTCTTGTTGACCGTCTCTTTAACTGCGACTCTGAGAGTCCCCCCACTTGTGAACTTGTGAATCCGTTAACTAACGGATTCGTAGGAGGTGGCTCCGTCCATGCTCGTCCGCGACGCCATGAGCACGGTGGTCCTCACCATCGGACCCGCTCACACCCTCCGGCAGGCCGCCGCGCTGATGTCCGCACGCCGCGTCGGCGCGGCCGTGGTTCTCGATCCCGACGAAGGCGGGCTCGGCATTCTCACCGAGCGCGACATCCTCAACTCCGTAGGCCTGGGCCAGAGCCCGGACGCCGAGCGGGCCCACGCCCACACGACCACCGACGTGGTGTTCGCCGCCCCGACCTGGACGCTGGAGGAGGCGTCGCTCGCCATGACCCACGGCGGTTTCCGCCACCTCGTCGTCCTCGACCGCGGCGAGCCGGTCGGCATCGTCTCGGTCCGCGACATCATCCGCTGCTGGGCACCGCTGCGACAGCACGCCCCGGCCTGAGCGCAGCTCCGCCTGAGCACGGCTCTGCACGTAACCGACCCGGAAAGCGAACGGGCCGGATCTCCGGTACGGGAGATCCGGCCCGCTCTTCGACGACAAGCGTTCCAGTGCTGGCGTCAGCCGCGCAGGGCCTGGACCGCGGCTTCCAGCCGCTTGCCGAAGTCTCCGTCGGCCTGACGGAAGTTGTCGATCGCGCGCTCGGCGATGTCGTCGCGCGAGACCTTGGCGATGAAGCCCGCGAGGTTGTCGATCAGACGGCCCTTCTCGTCCTCGGACATCAGGCGGTAGAGGTTGCCCGCCTGCACGAAGTCGTCGTCCTCGGAGTGGACCGGGGCCTCGTGGTTGCCGGTGCCGGCCGTGAAGTTCGCGGTCGACTGCCACAGCGGCCGCTCGGTCTGGAACGGGCCGCCGAAGCTGTTCGGCTCGTAGTTCCTGGCACCCTTGTGGCGGCCGTCGTACAGGAAACCGTCACGGGAGTGCGTACGCGCCTCGGTGGCGTGCGGACGGTTCACCGGCAGGTGGTCGGCGTTGACGCCGACGCGGTAGCGGTGGGCGTCGCCGTACGCGAACAGGCGGCCCTGGAGCATCTTGTCGGGCGAGGGTCCGATGCCGGGCACGAAGTGCGCGGGCGAGAAGACGCTCTGCTCGACCTCCGCGAAGACGTTCTCCGGATTGCGGTTGAGCTCCAGCCTGCCGATCTCGATCGGCGGGTAGTCCTCGTGCGGCCACACCTTGGTGAGGTCGAACGGATTGAAGCGGTACGTCGCCGCGTCGGCCGCCGGCATGATCTGCACCTGCACGGTCCAGGTCGGGAAGTCGCCGCGCTCGATCGACTCGCGCAGATCGCGCTGGTGCGAGTCGGCGTCCTCACCGGCGATCCTCGCGGCCTCTGCCGATGTCAGGTTCTTGATGCCCTGGTCGGTCTTGAAGTGGTACTTGACCCAGAAGACCTCGCCGGCCTCGTTGCTCCACTGGTAGGTGTGCGAGCCGTACCCGTTCATGTGGCGGTACGAGGCGGGGATGCCGCGGTCGCCGAAGAGCCAGGTCACCTGGTGGGTGCTCTCCGGGCTGAGCCCCCAGAAGTCCCAGACGTTGTCGGCCTCCTGGGAGCCCGTGTACGGGTCGCGCTTCTGCGTGTGGATGAAGTCGGGGAACTTGATGGCGTCCTTGATGAAGAACACCGGAGTGTTGTTGCCGACGAGGTCGTAGTTGCCCTCCTCGGTATAGAACTTCAGCGCCCAGCCGCGCGGGTCACGGACGGCGTCGGCCGAACCGAGGTTGCCGGCCACGGTGGAGAAGCGCAGGAACGTCTCGGTCTGCTTGCCGACCTCGGAGAGGAAGTGGGCGCGCGTGTACCGGCTGACGTCCGCGGTGACGGTGAAGGTGCCGTAGGCGCCGGCGCCACGGGCGTGCACCACACGCTCCGGGATGCGCTCCCGGTTGAAGTGCGCGAGCTTCTCCAGGAGGAGCTGGTCCTGGACGAGAACAGGGCCGCCGATGCCCGCGGTCTCGCTGTTCTGGTTGTCGGCCACCGGCGCGCCGGCCTCCGTCGTAAGCGGTCCCTGAGTCACGCACGCCTCCTGCGTCATTCCTTGCTGATCCTGGCCGTTCCTGTCCCTCAGCCAAGGCCGAACTCGATCCTACAATAGACAATGTCTAAGTCAAGGAATGCTCCAAAGTCACACCTGTTCGGAAACTGGGCCTACCTGCTGCTAGGCTTGGTGGTATGAGCGACCTGTTGGAACGACTGCGCGGACGCGGCTGGCGCATGACCGCGCAACGGCGTGTCGTGGCCGAGGTCCTCGACGGCGATCACGTCCACCTGACGGCCGACGAGGTCCACGCGAGGGCCGTGGCCAAGCTGCCCGAGATCTCCAGGGCGACCGTCTACAACACGCTGGGTGAGCTGGTCTCGCTCGGCGAGGTGCTGGAAGTCGCCACGGACAAGCGCGCGAAGCGGTACGACCCGAACGCGCACAGTCCGCACCACCACCTGGTCTGCGCCCAGTGCGGCGCGATCAAGGACGTCCACCCGGGCGGCAACCCGCTGGCGGACCTCCCCGACTCCGAGCGCTTCGGCTTCACGGTCTCGGGCGTCGAGGTCACGTACCGCGGCGTATGCCCGAACTGCGCGGCGGCCTGACGACCGGCCCCACACACCCCCGAAGCCCCGGCCACAAGAAGGCCGGGGCTTTCAACATCCCGACCCCTCTACCCCTTACCCCCGAACACACCGAAGGCCCGGAACCATTGGTTCCGGGCCTTCGGCCTTCAGTAGCGGGGACAGGATTTGAACCTGCGACCTCTGGGTTATGAGCCCAGCGAGCTACCGAGCTGCTCCACCCCGCGGCGATGTCTGAACAGTACGTCACCGGCGCCGACCAGTGCAAATCAGTTCCCCGCGCCCCTGAATGCGGCGCCTTCGCAGCCCGGGCCGACACCTTCAGCCCGTCCGGCGCTTGAGGACGAGGCCGCCAGGCCGACTTCCCACCCACCCCGGTCAACCCACCCACCCACGCCAGCCCGCACCCACCCAGCCCGTCCGGCGCTTGAGGACGAGCGCGGCAGCGCGATACGGGGGTTCGGGGGCGGAGCCCCTGAAAGGGACGATGGGGGTCCCCCCGCTCGAGCGAAGCCGAGAGTGGGGGAGGGTAAGGGCGGCGGGGGCGAAAAACCCACCCCCGCCACCCCGTCAGGCCGACAACTCCTGCCGCAACGCATCCCGCAACCGAGCCGCCCGCTCAGAAACCTCCTCGGGCCCGAGCGACACGGCCCGATCAGCCCACCGCTGCCCCTCCGCCAGCTCACCACGACGCGCGTAGACGAGAGCAAGCCGCAACGCCGCCCGCCCATGCCCCGCATCAGCGGCCCGAGTCCACCACAGGGCAGCCTCCGGCTCACTCCCCTCCCGGGCGAGCAACAGCCCAAGATTGAACGCCCCGTTCCGAGACCCCGCCTCCGCGGCCTCCCGGTACCACCGAGCCGCATCCACGACATCCCCGCGCGCGGAGGCAAGCATCCCCACCCGAACCTGAGCCCGCCGATGCCCCTGGGAAGCGGCCCGCTCGTACCACTCCCTCGCACTCACTCTTCTCGGTAGCCGGTTCCCCCAACTCGTGCGCGGGCGCAGGCGGCCGCCGCGCGTCGAGCACGGTGGCCAGCCGATAGGCGGCCTCAGCGCTACCCCCACCCGCGGCACACCGAAGGTGCCGCTCGGCAGCCCGCTCGTCCCCGTCCCGAAGACGCGCGATCCCCACCTGCAGCGCGGCCTCGGTGTGCCCGGCGGCAGCGGCCCGCTCGTACCACCGCAGCGCCGCCGCGTCCTCGCCCCGCCCGGCGTGCAGGATCCCGAGGTTGAAGGCGGCGTCCACACTCCCGGCCTCCGCGGCCTTGGAGAACCACGGCTCGGCCCCGGACGCGTCACCGACCTGCAGCAGCAGAATGGCCAGCGCGTTCGCGGCCTCCCGGTGCCCCGCGTACGCCGCACGCCGGTACCACTGCTCGGCCTGCGCGGTCCGCGCCTGCTCGGCGCAGAGCAGCCCGAGGTTGTACGCACCGTTCACATCGCCCGCGTCCATCGCGGCCCGGTACCACCGCTCGGCGGTCTGGGTCTCGCCCCGCTCGGCATGCAGCGCGCCGAGCGCGTTGGCGGCGTTCCCGTCGCCGTCCTGGGCGGCCCGCAGCCACCACACGGCGGCGCTCTCGGTGTCGCCGGCGTCCCGCAGCAGGAACCCGAGCGCGCAGGCGGCCCGCGCCTCGCCGTCCTTGGCGGAGGTCAGATACCAGCGCCCGGCCTCCTTGAGCTCCCCGCGCCTCTCCAGGATCGCTCCGAGGTGCAGCGCGGCACGGCGGTGACCGCGCGCGGCCGCCTGCCGGTACCACTGCTCGGCCTGCGCCGCGACGGTCGCCGCGACACCGTTGTCACCCTCGTCCTCGCCCGCCTGCACGGCCTTGCGGTCCAGTGTTCGCGCGAGCCGGTACGCCGCCTCGCGGTGCCCCCGCTCGGCGGCAGCCCGCATCCAGTCCACGGCACCGGCGTCGCCGCGGTGCTCCAGGAGGTCGGCGAGCGCGTACGCACCGAGGGCGTGGCCCTGCTCGGCGGACTGGCGCAGCCAGTACTCGGCGGCGGGCTCGTCCCCGCGCTCGCGGTGGTGGCGGCCAAGCGCGTGCGCGGCGGCCGCGGATCCGGCGACGGCGGCGATCCGCCACCAGCCGGCCGCCTCCTCGGCGTAGCCGCGCTGGTGCAGGAGGACACCCAGGTTGTTGGCGGCGGCCCGGTCACCGGCCGCCGTGGCAGCGCGGAGCTGAGGCTCGGCCCCGTCGAGATCACCGCGGCGGAGCAGCATGGCTCCGAGAACGCTCATCGCCTCGACGTCGCCCGCCTCCGCGGCGAGTCGTCGGCGCGCCTCCTCCGCAGCCTCGCCGGTCTCGTCCCGGTCGGAAGGCTGCACAAACCGCCCTGTCTCCAACAGAGTTGCCTTGTCCCCCATAACGTCCATCGTCGCACCACCTGCAACCTGGGTACACCTGGTATACCGCAGCCAGTGAGGTCACTTCAGCGTTTTGTCGACATGCCCACAGAGAGACAAGTGAAACACAGAATTCCTAACTCCAGGCGGATGGCGCAGCCTTCGTCGCAGCAGCACTGATGAGCGATGGGCGCACGCACGCGATCCCGGCACGGTCCGCACACGTAGAAGGACCCGGATCCTTTGAGGATCCGGGTCCTTCTATTTCAGTAGCGGGGACAGGATTTGAACCTGCGACCTCTGGGTTATGAGCCCAGCGAGCTACCGAGCTGCTCCACCCCGCGCCGTTGTGTTGCAACCGTACCACGGCGCGGGGTGGGACTACTCAACTGCCCTGGTCACCGTCCTGTTGACCGCTCTTTTCCTTGTCGGCGTCGCCGTTGGCACCACTGGCCGAGCTGGCCTTCTGCTCGGCCTCGGAGGCGCGCTGGAGCGCGTCCTGAAGGTCCTCCTGGGCCTTGCCGTACGCCTCCCAGTCGCCCTTCTTGAGCGCTTCCTCGCCGGCCGTGTAGGCGTCCTCGGCGTCGGCGATGGCCTTCGCCAGGTCGGTGTCGCCCGTCGTCGGTGGCTTCGGGGTCTCACCGTCCTTGGGTGGTGGCTCGGTGGTGTCCTCGCCGTCCACTCCGAAGACCGTGTTCAGCCCTTCGGCGAGGGTGTCCTTGAAGACGGTCTGGTCGCCGTAGGCGACGCCCACCTTCCTCAGCAGCGGGTAGTTGGACGTGCCGCCGCGCGCGTACACCGGCTCGATGTACAGGAACCCGCCGTTGAGTGGCACGGTCAGCAGGTTTCCGTACTCGATGTCGGAGTCCGTACCTCTGAGGTTGCGGACGAACTCGGCGACGTCGGCGTTGCTGTTGAGCTCGCTCTGCACCTGTTGTGGACCTCTCACCGTGGAGGTCACTCTCAACAGCCTTATCGTGCCGTAGTCCTTACTGGCCGCGTCGGCGTCCACCGCCATGAACGCCCCTAGGTTCGGGCGCCCGTTGGGCGTGAAGGTCGTGGTCAGCGAGAACTGCTGCGCGTTCTGCCCCGGCATCTTCAGGCTCAGGTAGTACGGCGGGACCGCACTGCTGTCCTTGTTGGTCGGGTCGTCCGGCACCTGCCAGGCGTCACTGCCGCTGTAGAACTGGGCGGCGTCGGTGACGTGGTAGCGGGTGAGCAGCTCGCGCTGGACCTTGAACAGGTCCTGCGGGTAGCGCAGGTGCTCCATCAGCGAGTCGCTGATGTCGGTCTTCGGCTTCACCGTGTCGGGGAACGCCTTCATCCAGGTCTTGAGGACCGGGTCCTTGGTGTCCCACTGGTAGAGCTTGACCGAGCCGTCGTACGCGTCGACGGTCGCCTTCACCGAGTTGCGGATGTAGTTGACGCGGTTCTGCTGCGCCACCACCGCCCGCTGGTTGTCGGTCAGCGAGTCCGCCGTGGTGTCCCCCAGCGTCGTACGGGAGGCGTAGGGGTACCCGTTGGTCGTCGTGTAGGCGTCGACGATCCACTGGATCTTGCCGTCCACGATCGCCGGATAGGCGTCGCCGTCGATGGTCAGCCACGGGGCCACGGCCTCGACGCGCTCCTTGGGCGTGCGGTTGTAGAGGATTCGGGAACCCTCGCCGATCGCGCCCGAGTAGAACATCTGCGGCTCGCCGAACGCGACCGCGTACGCGGCGCGGTTGATCGGGTTGGCGAGGTTGACGCCGCTCTTGCCCTTGTAGCTGGTGGTCTTCTCGCCGTTCTCCTCGTAGTCGAGCTCCTTCTGCGGGCCGCCCACGATGGAGTACTGCTCGGTCTTCTCCCCGTAGTAGATCCGCTGCTCGTACTTGCCGAGGTCACCGGTGGTCGGCAGCCCCGACTCGGAGAAGTCCGGAGAACCCGGCGGATCGGAACCGGTCGCCGTGCCCCTGGCCGCGACCGCGCCGTAGCCGTGGGTGTACGTGAAGTGGTCGTTGATCCAGTTGCTCTTCGGGATGCCGTTCAGGTTCAGCTCGCGCAGACCGATGACGGTGTCCTGCTCCTTGCCGTTGGCGTCCGTGTACCGGTCGACATCGAGCGTGGAGGGGAACTGGTAGTACTTGCGCTCCTGCTGGAGCTGCTGGAAGGCGGGCGAGACGACGTTCGGGTCGATCAGCCGGTAACTGGCCGCCGACTCGGCGTCCTTGCGGATCTGCTCCGCGTTCTCCGTGCCGCCCTTGCCGGAGTAGTCCGTCACCTTGGCGTCGTCGATGCCGTAGGCCTCGCGCGTCGCCTTGATGTTCTTGTCGACGTACGGCGCTTCCTTGGCCTGCTCGTTCGGCTGGACCTGGAACTTCTGGACGATCGCCGGGTACAGACCGCCGATCAGGATCGCCGAGAGCACCATCAGGCCGAAGCCGATGACGGGCAGCTGCCAGGTGCGCCGCCACAGGGTGGCGAAGAACAGCAGGGCGCAGATGACGGCGATGCAGAACAGGATCGTCTTGGCGGGCAGATACGCGTTCGCGTCGACGTACCTGAGGCCCGTCCAGTTGTCCGTCGCCTTGAAGTCACTGGACTTCACCGCGAGGCCGTACCGGTCGAGCCAGTACGCGACCGCCTTCAGGGCGACGAAGAGACCGAGCAGCACGGAGAGATGCCCGGTGGCCGCGGCCGTGGCGCGCGCTCCGGGGCTGGTGATGCGCAGCCCGCCGTACAGGTAGTGGGTCAGCGCGGCGGCGATCACCGAAAGGATCGCGGCAGCGAATCCGAAGCCCAGCAGGAAGCGGTACCAGGGCAGATCGAAGGCGTAGAAGGCGATGTCCAGGTGGAACTGGGGGTCCTTCTGGTTGAAGGGCACTCCGTTCACCCAGAGCAGCCACGTACGCCACTGGCCCGCCGCGGAGGCGCCCGCGATCAGCCCGACCAGGGCGGTGATCCCGAGAAGAATCCACTTCTTGTACGGGGCCACGCCCATGCGGTAGCGGTCGAGGCTCTGTTGCTCCATCGACATGGCGCTCAGTGGCGGCCGCAACCTGTGGGCCAGCCAGATGTTCACACCGACGGCCGTGGCCATCAGCAGTCCGAAGACGAAGAACAGGCCGATCTTGGTCCACAGGGTGGTCGTGAAGACGGACGAATACTTGACCGATCGATACCAGAGCCAGTCCGTCCAGAACCCCGCGAACATGACGAAGGCCATGGCCAGCACGGCCAGTACACCCAGTGTCATGAGCAGGGTCCGGACGCGCCGGGACGGTCGGCCCACTCTGATCCGTGGCCCCGTCGGGCCTCCGCCGCGGTCCGGCATCTGGAAAGCCAAGGTGCGCACCTCGAAGTTCGCTGTTGGTATCTGGGGGCCCCGCAAACGCCGGGCCACATCTATGCAACTTACTGATGCTTTACTCGGTTCCCGCTTCGGGGGCCGAACGAGGCAGGATTGTGACCATGTCCAACACCGCCTCCTCAGGCACACCCATGGCGGCCGGGCCCCTCACCCGTGCCGTCCTCGAGATCGACGAGTACGTAGCGGGGCTCGGCTGGGACCAGCCCGCCCGCCTCTTCGCCCTGGTCGACACCGGCCGGCTGCGCTCCCAGGAACCGGGGCTCGCCGAGCGCCTCGGCCTGACCGAAGACGCCCCAGAGGGCACCCTTACCCCGATTGAGCAGGACGAACTCCCCGCGGGCAGCCCGCTGGACGAGTTCCTCGGCACCATCGCCTGGCCGGACGCTGTGGTCGGCTGCGCCCTGTCCGTGGAGCGGCTGATGCTCCCGCCGTCCGCGGAGGCGTCCGTACCGGACGGCCTCGACGAGAAGCGGCTGGCGAAGTGGGTCGCCGAGCACCCGGAGCGCCAGGAGGTCCGGATGACCGTCGCGGTGCTGCGCGGCGGGAAGCGCGAGTCGGCGCTGCGGCTGCGCGAGAAGGACGCGGCGACGGACGTGCTCACCGGCTCCGACCTCGTGCCGGGCCTGGCCGACGCCCTGACGGCGACGTTCGCGGAGTAGCGCGGAGCGGGCCGGCCCGCCGGGTGCGGTAGGGCCTGTCCGGCAATTCCCGTCGTCGCCCGGAGGGCGGCCTGGCGGCGTCAGGTGCGTGCTCTCGGTGCGCCGGGCGTAGATCCTCGTACTGGACGTACTTGGGTCTGCGCCCGGTGCGGCGAGAGTGCATGCATGGCGTCGCGAGGCTGGGGGCACCTCCCGGCCGGAGGCTGGGGGGAGGGAATTGCCAGACAGGCCCTAGCTCTTGGTGCAATTCGGCAGGTCGGCCGTCTTGCCGCCGCGGATGTCCTTCAGGGCGCTCATCGCGTCGTCGATGGTGTCGACCTTGACGAGGGTGAGCCCCTCGGGGACGTCACGGGAGGCGGCCGCGCAGTTGTCCTTGGGCGTCAGGAAGTACTGGGCGCCCTTGTCGCGGGCGCCGACAGTCTTCATCTCGATGCCGCCGATCGGTCCGACCTTGCCGTCGTCGGTGATCATGCCAGTGCCGGCGACGAACTTGCCGCCGGTGAGGTTGCCCGGCGTCAGCTTGTCGACGATGCCGAGGGCGAACATCAGGCCGGCACTCGGGCCGCCTACGTCGGCGAGCTTGATGTCGATGGCGAACGGAAGCGTGTGGTCGGTCCCGGCCGAGATGCCGACGATCGCACGCTGCTCGCCGGTGTCGTCGGACTTGGCGGTGGTGATCGTGATCTCCTCGGTTTTGGTCGCCGTCCGGTTCTCCTTCTCGGCGGCGGCCTGTTCCTTGGCAGGCACGATCGTGAAGACGACCTTCTCACCGGGCTTGTGCTTGGTGACCAGCTTCGCGACGTCGTCGGGCGCCTTCACCGTCGTACCGTCGACGGCCTTGATGACGTCACCGGCGTGCAGCCTGCCCTCGGCGGGGGTGTCCTTGACGACGGTGGAGACGATCACCCAGGACTTCACCGGGATCTTCAGTTCCTTGAGGGCCGCCACCTTGGCGCTCTCCTGGGACTGGCTGAACTCCTCGGCGTTCTCCTGTGTCGACTGCTCCTCCGTCTTGCCGTTCGGATAGAGGGTGTCGTGCGGAACGACCTTGTTGTCGTGGGCCAGCCACCCGTACACGGCCTCGACGAGGTTCATCTTGTAGTCGGCGCTGGTGACCCGGACGGTGGTCATGTTCAGATGCCCGGTCGTCGCGTAGGTCTTGCGACCTGAGATCTGGAGCACCGGCTCGCCGTCGTGCTCACCGAGCGTGTTCACCGTCGGACCCGGTGACATCTCCGAATACGGCACATTGATGAAGACTCCCGCGCACAGGAGCGCGATCAGCATCAGGGTGGAGGCGAGCATCGTCGCGGTGCGGCGTGGCATGGAACGACAGTACGGGACCGGTCTGTCAGCGCACCGTCAGGGCCGTCCGTCCGGGGAATCCGGGCCGGTCAGGCATCCGTGCGCAATTGCTCCGACTTCTCCGGGTTCTCCGACTTCTCCATGGCCTCGCGGAAGCGTGTGTAGCCCGCGAGCTCGCTGCCGTCTCCGAGGGTCTTTCGGTTCCGTCCGGCCCAACTGCCCCACAGTCCGGCGCCGATCGCGGCCAAAAGCGGAATCAGCAACCAGGCGAGCGCCGCCATGCCGACCTCCCAACCCCATGAGCGACCGCAACTGACTGATCAGCAGATTAACCATCCGCATGTTCAACGCTCACGGCAGGGGTCGGGTTACGCAACCGGAACGACGGACAGAAGTGGCACCTGCGTCTCAGGTGACCAGTGTGACCTCAACAGGCCCCGACCCACTCCTCCGTACCGTCGGAAAACGTCTGGTGTTTCCAGATCGGTACCTCGTGCTTGAGATCGTCGATCAGCTTCCGGCAGGCCTCGAACGCCTCGCCCCGATGCGGACAGGAAACGGCGACGACCACCGCGAGATCACCCACCCGAAGGTCACCGATTCGGTGCACCGCGGCGAGCGCCCGCACCGGATACTCGGCGACGACCTTCTCGGCGACCCGCCGCATCTCCGCCTCGGCACTCGGATGGCACGAGTAGCCGAGCGCGTCGACATCGGCTCCCCCGTCATGATTCCGCACGGTCCCCACGAACAGCGCGGTTCCCCCGGAGGCATCGTCCCCGACAGCCCGGAAAACCTCGTCCAAGGAGAGAGCGGTCTCCCGAATCGCCAGCAGCTTGATGGGCTCCTGAGCGGCCTGCTCACCGGGATGATCATTCATGGGTGCCATACCCCCATCGTGCCCCACTCCGCCAACCCCACGGAATACGGATTTCCTCCCGCACACGCGCGTGCACGATTGGAGCCTCCTACAGGGGCTCAGCCCGTCCGGCGTTTGAGGACGAGCGCGTTCAGCGCGATACGGGGGCCTGGGGGCGGAGCCCCCAGAAAGGGACGGGAATGGGAAGGGGCGGCGGGGGCGAAAAACCCCCACGCCGACAACCCCACCGTCTCAGATCCGCCGCCGAGCCTTCCGAGCCCGCCGCACCAACGCAGCCGTACCCAACAGAGCAACAGTCGCCCCCGCGGCCCCCGCGGCAGTGGCATCCTTCCGCCCGAGCCGCCGCCCGGCCAGCGTGTGCCGCCCGGCAACCTCCTCCAGAAGCTCCGCAAGGACCTCCTCATTGGTCCACTGCGGCCGCCACCCGGCATCATGCAGCCGGCTCCCGCTCACCACCCAGGGATACATCGTGTAGGCGAGATCCCCCGCCGGAGACGGCGTGAGCCCGATCCGGTGCAGCCGAGCCGCGGCCCCCAGCGCGACGGCCGACGGCAACTCCATCCGCCGGATCCCGCTGAGCTCCTCGACCTCCTCCTGCTCCAGCCACCCCTCGCACCCGACGGCCAGCTCCCCTTCGACCTTCTCCAGAACGGCGTACTCCAGAGCCCCGCACAGATCCTCGACATGGCAGAACTGCCAGGCGGGCCGGGACCCGGCGACGACCAGCAGCCGGGGCGACTCGAAGTACCGGGTGAGCGCCGTGTCGGTGCCTCCGACCAGCACGGCAGGCCGTACGACGGTGACGTTGAGCCCGGGATGCGCACGCGGCGCCCGCCGCGCGAGCCGCTCGACCTCCAGGAGGTCCCCCACGCCTGTGGCCTCCGCGGTCGCCTGCAGTTCGGCGTCTTCGGAGAGGGGCAGTTCGTTGTCGGGCAGGGCTCCGTAGACCATCGCCGAGGTGCACAGCACGACACGGTGCACCCCGGCCGCGGCGGCGGCCGTCAGCACGGTCTGTGTCCCCCGCACGTTGTAGGCCGTACGTGCGGCCGGATCCGTCTCCAGGTCGAGATCGAGCGCGAGGTGCACCACGACGTCCGCGCCGCGCAGCTTCTCGGCGATCGCCGGATCCCGGACATCCAGGATGTGCCACTGCGCGGCGGCGCACTCCCCGCGCCGCTCGTCGATGGCGATGACCTGCTTGATCTCGTCGCTGGCGGCGAGCCGCTCGGTGAGCATCGCGCCGATTCCGGCCGCGGCGCCGGTGATCGCGACGACTGGGCCGCGTAGGGCCGGATTGGTTGAAGGGTTTCGCGCTGCGCGAACCTGTGGATCTGGGGAACTCACCGGGCGTCTCCAGCGGTTGTCTTCAGTAAGAACGCGCGTGACGCGTACGTACCAGGTGGCATCCATCCTGCCGCAGCCGCTGAGTCGGCGAAGCACCGAGGCCCGAACCGGTTGTGGTGTCTACGCTGGGTGGTGATGTAGGGCAGCCGCCGTCGGAGCGAACCGGCGGCCTTAACAGCCGAGGAATCCCGTGAGTGACACCCCATTCGGATTCGGCCTTCCGCCGGAGGAGCCGGACGACGGCGACGAGGGCAAGAAGAAGGACCAGCAGAGCGGTGGTGGTCAGGGACCTGCCAACCCGTTCGGTTTCGGGCCCGGAGGACCGGGTGGCGACAACCCGCTCGCAGCCATGTTCGGTTCGCTGAACCCCAACGACCTGGGCGCCGCGTTCCAGCAGCTCGGCCAGATGCTCTCGTACGAGGGCGGGCCGGTGAACTGGGACATGGCCAAGCAGATCGCCCGCCAGACGGTGTCCCAGGGCACTCCCGACGGCACCAAGGACGCGAGCATCGGCCCCGCCGAGCGCACCCAGGTCGACGAGGCGGTGCGCCTGGCCGACCTGTGGCTGGACGACGCGACGTCGCTGCCGTCCGGCGCCGGCTCCGCTGTGGCCTGGAGCCGCGCGGAGTGGGTCGAGGCGACCCTGCCGGTGTGGAAGGAGCTCGTCGACCCGGTCGCCGAGCGGGTCGGCGCGGCCATGGGCGACGTACTGCCCGAGGAGATGCAGGCCATGGCGGGCCCGCTCCTCGGGATGATGCGCTCCATGGGCGGGGCCATGTTCGGCACGCAGATCGGGCAGGCTGTCGGCGTGCTCGCGGGCGAGGTCGTCGGCTCGACCGACATCGGCCTGCCGCTCGGCCCGGTCGGCAAGGCCGCGCTGCTGCCGCTGAACATCGAGTCGTTCGGCAAGGACCTGAGCGTCCCCCAGGAGGAGGTGCGGCTCTACCTCGCCCTGCGCGAGGCCGCCCACCAGCGGCTCTTCGCCCACGTGCCGTGGCTGCGCTCGCACCTGTTCGGCGCGGTCGAGGGGTACGCGCGCGGGATCAAGGTCGACACGGCGAAGCTGGAGGACGTGGTCGGCCAGTTCGACCCGCAGAACCCGGAGGAGCTGCAGCAGGCACTCCAGCAGGGCATGTTCCAGCCGGAGGACACGCCCGAGCAGAAGGCCGCCCTGGCCCGCCTGGAGACGGCGCTCGCGCTCGTCGAGGGCTGGGTGGACGCGGTGGTCCACTCGGCCGCGAAGCCGCGTCTGTCGTCCGCCGACGCGCTGCGGGAGACGCTGCGCCGCCGCCGTGCCACGGGCGGCCCCGCCGAGCAGACCTTCGCCACACTGATCGGCCTGGAGCTGCGCCCGCGCCGCCTGCGGGACGCCTCGCGCCTGTGGGCCTCGCTCACGGACGCGCGCGGTGTCGACGGCCGCGACGGCCTGTGGGCGCACCCGGACATGCTGCCGACCGCCTCCGACCTGGACGACCCGGACGGCTTCGTGCACCGCGAGCAGCTGGACTTCTCCGAGCTCGACAAGATGCTCGGCGAGGCCGCGAGCGGCCCCTCCGAGAAGCCGAACCTCACGAAGGACGAGCCCAGGGACGACGAAAAGGGCGAGGAAAAGGGCGACGACGACAAGTGAGCCTGTACGACGACGCCGTCCTGGTCCTGAAGGGCATCGAGGGCCAGGAGGAGCTGCGCCAGGCCTATCTCGACCATCTGGAGGCGCATCCGGACGGTATGTGGAAGGCCTGCACGGCCGGGCACGTCACCGCGAGCGCCCTGGTGATCGATCCCGGGCACGGCAGGGTGCTGCTGACGCTTCACAAAAAGCTGCGGATGTGGCTCCAGATGGGTGGCCACTGCGAGCCCGGTGACGCCACGCTGGAGGCCGCGGCCCTGCGCGAGGCCACGGAGGAGTCGGGCATCGCGGGCCTGACCCTGCTCCCGGGCGGTCCCGTACGACTGGACCGGCACCCCATCCCGCCGCCCTGCCACTGCCACTTCGACGTCCAGTACGCGGTCGTGGCCGAGCCGGGCGCCGTCCAGGAGATCAGCGACGAGTCCCTCGACCTGCGCTGGTTCCCGTACGACGAGGTGGCGAAGGTGGCGGACGACTCGGTCGTACGCCTGCTGAGTGCAACACGAGCAAGGCTCTGAAGAGGCATGTGTAAGGGGCGGCCGCAATAGCGGCCGCCCCTTACACACACGCTGACAAGGGCGCGGGGAACTGCGCGCCCAGCCACGGCGGACCCGCGGCCAACCCCCGGCCCCGGAGCTTTCGCGGGGCACTCCGAAGAGTGCCGGGCGAAAGGTCCTAACTCCAGGCGTTGCCCTGGTTCTGCCCCCGGGCCCCCTGCTGCCCCATCCCGTACTGGGCAGAAAGGCCCGACCCGATCGCCGCGTTCTGCGGCGGCAGCATCTCACTGGGCTGGACGAGCGCGTACCCCTGGCCCATGAAACTGAGCTCCCAGCCCTCACCGGTGTTGCCGCGGCGCCGGAACACGCCGGAGGAGTGGGTCTGGGCCTGCATCTGTACGCGCAGACTCGTCGACCAGGCGACGATCGCGTCGGCGTCGCAGTTGACGTACCGGTCCGGCGTGACCTGAAGCATCAGCGGCATGCCCGACGTCATCAGGGCGACCTTGCCGCGCCCGGTGATGTTGAGCTGGTACTTGCCGGAGCCGGAGATCCCGTACTGGCTGTCCACGGCGATCACCTCGTGGTGCAGCGAGGAGTCCATCGCGAGGACGTAGCTGCTGTCCACGGTGAGGCCGTCCTGGTCCACGTCCACCACATGGATGTGCTGGGCGAGGTTGGCCAGGTAGACGGTGCCCTGCCCGTGGCAGCGCATCAGGTCGAGGCCCTCTCCGGTGTGCGCGCGTGAACGCTGCTGACCGGAGTTCTGGTACTCGGCGTCGAACTCCACAAGGCCCTGGTAGGCGACCATGGTGCCCTTGCGGGCCAGCATGTCGTCGTGGCCCTCCAGGACGACGCGCAGCATCTGCTTGTTCTGCAGGCTGTAGCGCTCCTGGGACTGCTGGTCGTTGTAGGCGAAAAGCGGGCTCTGCATGGTGTGTGTGCTCCCCCTCAGCCCCGTACCCGGAGGCGGTCGGTGCTGTCCTCGCTGGGCTGGACGACGACGATGCCCTGTCCGGAGAAGGCCATCTGGAAGGCCTCGCCGCTGCCCCGCCCGATCAGGGACTGCGCCTTGAAGCTGCGCTTGCCCTTCACCTTGAGGTTCGGGGACCAGGCGACGAGCGCGTCCGGGTCGACGTACGTCTCGTCCTCGCCGCCGCCGCAGTCGACGACGATGGGCTTGCCCCGGGAGGTCAGGGCGACCCAGCCCTGCCCGGAGATCTTGGTGTTCCACAGGCCCTGTCCGGCGAACTTCGCCAGCCCCTTGACGCGCTCGACGCCCCAGGTGAGGTGCGCGTCGAAGGCGAGCAGGTTGGTGGCGTTGACGGAGATCGCGTCGCCGTTGAGGTTGATGACGACGACGTTCGCCCCGTAGTCGGAGAGGTACAGCAGACCGTCTCCGGAGCACTTCATCAGGGGTGCGCCCTCGCCGGTCATCCAGTCCTTGGCGATCTGGCGCACGGCCGGCGGATTCGGCTCGTACTGGACGAAGCCTTCGTAGGCGACCATCGACCCCACGCGCGCGAGGAGGTCGTTTCCGGTCTGCATGGCGACCTTGAGCATGTGGTTGCCGTGGTTCTCCATGCGTGCGGCAACGGGTGCCGGGGCGAAGCCCGCGAGCTGCTGGTTCATTAGGACGGGCTCCCTCAGACCTCGTACGGCTGGACGACGATGAAATTGCCGGGCGCGCCGCGGAACTGGAGGTTCACGCTCTCGCCGGTGTCGCCCGGGTAGGCGTTCCTGCGCATCCTCACCTGGCTGGAGACGATCACCTGGGAGGCTGCGGACCACGCGACGACGGCGTTGCAGTCGGCGAACGTCGTCGGCGTCACGGGCAGGACCACGGGCACGCCACGCGTCTTCACGACGACCGTGCCGGTGCCCTGGAACTGCATCGTGAACAGAGCTCCGCCGGGGATGCCGTGTCCTTCGACGCGACGCACCTCGTACTGCAGCGTCTCGTCGAAGGCCAGGACGTTCTCCGCGGAGACACAGACGGCGTCTCCTTGCAGCTCGATGGGGTGCAGCATGGCGCCGTTCTCCGCGAGGAAGACCTGGCCGCGGCCCGAACAGCGCATGAGCTGCATCTCCTGGCCGGTCGCGTTGCCCACGATCCGCCCGGAGAATCCGGCGCCCTTGTAGCTGAAGTCGACCTTGCCCTGGTAGAGCACCATGCTGCCCTGGCGGGCCAGCACGGCCTGGTCGCCGCCCATGCCGAGGTCGACACGGACCATCTTCTTGTTCTGCTGGGTCCAGCGCTGCCCGGTGGGCGTCTCCTTGTACGCCTGCAGCGCCGCGGTGACACCGGCGCCTCCCTGGGGAGCGCCTTGAGGGACTCCGTAGGCGGTGGGCGCACCCGGCGCGCCGGGCTGACCGGGCACGTGGCCGAACGGCGGCTGCTGACCGTAGCCCGGAGGCGGGGTCGGCTGGCCGTAGCCCGGGGGCGGGGCGGGTGCCTGAGGTGCCTGGGGCTGGCCGTAGCCGGGCGGCAGGGGTGCGGTCTGGCCGGGGGCCTGGCCGTACGGAGGCTGCTGCTGGCCGGGCTGCCCGTAGGGCGCCGGGGCGGGAGCCGGAGGCGGTACCGGGGCGCCGCCGGGCGGGGTCATGGGCGCGATGATGGTCGGCGCCGCGTGTACCGACGGCGCGGGGGCCGGCGGTGGCGTGGCTCCCTGGGGCGGTGCGAAACCCTGGGCGGCAGGCTGCGGAGCAGGTGTTGGAGCCGGCACGGCGGGGCCTGCCGGGGCGCCGAACGCGGGCGGTGCGGCGCCCTGGGCGGGCGGCGCGAACGAGGGCGCGGCGGCCCCCGGTGCCGGAGCCGCAGGCTCCTCCTCGGCGACCTCGCCGCCGAAGTTCTTCAGCAGCGCGTCGAGCCCGCCGTCGAAGCCCTGTCCGACCGCGGCGAACCGCCATACGTCCTTGAGGTAGAAGTCGCCCAGCATCACGGCGCGTTCGGTGGAGAACTCGCCACCGTTGAACGAGTAGCGGGCCACCTCCTCGCCGCCCGCGACGATGCGGAGGTACCCGGGGGCAACCTGCGACATCTGTCCGGCGCCGTCGATCGTCGCCGTGAAGGACAGCTTCTGGATCTGCGACGGGATCCTGTCGAGCGTGACGCGGAAGGACTCCGTGTCACCCGCCTGCGCACCGAGAAGCTGGATGGACTCTTCGGGGGTCTTCGGCTGGTTGAAGAAGACGAAGAACCGGTCGTCCGAAAGCTGTTCGTCGGCGTCGAGACCGAAGCAGCTGATGTCGAAGCTCAGTCCGGGGCCGGTGATCTGCACACCCACGTACAGATCGGTGCCCGCGGTGAGGTCACTGATCTTGGCCTTGTGGCCGCGTTGGAATTCCCTGGCCATGCGTAACGACCGTCCCCCATCCCGATACGAGTGCGTCGCGTCAGGCTAACGGCAAAATCCGGCCGCGGACGAAGCCGGTACAGACCCGGTACAGAATCCCTGCTTCGAGCGGTCCTGGCAGGGTTTCGGCGCGGACGGGCGTCAGGCCGACGTCACTCGCCCCGGGTGGCGGGCAGGTGGGGCAGCCGGTCGGCGGCGACAACCCCTTCGAGGTAGCCGCGGGCCCGCTCGGTCCGCGGATAGGCCTCCAGGAGCCGCCAGAAATCGGGGCCGTGGCCGGGAACGAGCAGATGCGCGAGTTCATGGACGAGGACGTAGTCGACGACGTATTCGGGCATGCCCTGCAGCCGGTGCGAAAGACGGATACTGCCCTCGGCGGGGGTGCACGAGCCCCAGCGGGTGTTCTGATTGGTGACCCAGCGGACCGAAGTGGGCCGGGCCCGGCCGTCGAAGTACAGATCGGAGAGGCGCGCGGCCCGCTCGGACAGCTCCGTGTCGCCGAGGACCCGCTTGTTCTCCTGGGCGGCCAGCTTGTCGAGCATGACGCTCACCCAGCGCTGCTCCTCCGCCTCGGACATGCGGGCGGGGATGAGCACGACGGTGCGATCGCCTTCACGGTACGCGGAGACCGTTCTGCGCCGTCGCGCGCTCCTGCGGACCTCGATCGCGCTCGCCCCCGAGCCGCTTGGCGGCTGGCTCGTCGTGCTGCGCTGTGGGTTTCCGGCGCGGTGCAGTGGGTCGGCGGGCACGCCCCGACGTTACCCGTTGCACACGGGGGAAGTCCCGCCTCCGGGACGCATCGATGCCGAACCGCACCCCACGCGCTCGATTTGTACGACGAATATCCACCGCCTGTGGACAACTTTCGGCACGCGCCGGGCAATGCGGGCATGCTGACATCCGACCGGCGGAGCAGGACGAACAGCCGTCGGCACAACGGGGACGTACGGGGGTCGGTCATGCATCCGATGGTGAAACCCGCGCTGCGGCGCGGTTGGCGGGATCTCAACACCGTGCAGTTCGGGATGGCACCCGCACACGCGATGGTGCTCGGCCCGATGGACACGGCGACGGGCAGCCTCCTGACCTTGTTCGACGGCACCCGCGGACTGCCGCTGTTACGCGACGAGGGGCGCCGCATGGGTCTGCCCGACGGCCATGTCGACGGTCTGGTGGAGCGGCTGGCCCAGGCGGGACTGCTGGACGACGCGACGGGCGGCGGCGCGGCCGCCGACGCTTTGCGCAAGAAACCGGCGGTCCTGGACCGGCTGCGGCCCGACGTCGCATCGCTCTCCCTGGTCACTCCCGGACCGGGCGAGGCCATGCGCCGACTGGCGGCCCGCCGCTCGCTGCGCGTACAGGTACGGGGCGCGGGCCGGGTGGGAGTGGTACTGGCCGCGGCGCTGGCGGGAGCCGGCGTGGGCCAGGTCGACGTGCAGGACGGCGGCTGCGTCGAGCCGTGGGACGTGGCTCCGGGCGGGCTGCCCGTCGAATCCATCGGCGAGCGCAGGGACGAGGCCGCACGCCGTGCGGTGCGCCGTGCGGCACCGAACCGCCCGCCCCGGCGCGGCAGCGCACGCCCGGCCGCCGAAGAAGAGGATCCGGGCCTCTCCCTCGTGATCGTCACCCCCCGGGACGGTCTCGCCGTCCACGCGCCCGACCCGTCGGCCACCGAGCCGCTGATCGGCTCCGGAACACCCCATCTGTACGCCGGGGTGGTGGAGGGCACGGGAGTCGTCGGCCCGCTCGTCCTGCCGGGCGACACGGCCTGCGCGGGCTGCCTGGATCTGGGACGCACCGACCGGGACCCGACCTGGCCACGCCTGCTGGCGCAGTGGCGTTCCGCCCAGTCCCGTCACGTACAGGCGTGTGATCTGGCGCTGTCCACGGCGGTCGCCGGTCTGGCCGCGGGGCATGCCCTCGCTTTTCTGGACGGGGAACTGCCGTCGAGTGCGGGGGCCCGCTGGGAGGTCTCGGTGCCTGGTTTCGACTGGCACTCGACGCCGGTGTGGGAGCATCCCGCATGCCGTTGCGGGGCCGCGGAGAAAGGTAAGGGGGAGCAGACCTCGGACGACGAAGGGCCGCACGAGACAATGGCCGGGCAACAGCCGCACGCGGCACGGCTGTCCGGTACTTGGAGGGCGCATGTCTGATCTTCCCCGGAAGGCGGTCACCCGAACCGCCAAGCTCGCCGCACTACCGCTCGGCTTCGCCGGGCGGGCGACCTGGGGACTCGGCAAACGAATCGGCGGCAAGTCCGCCGAGCTCGTGGGTCGCGAGCTGCAACAGCGCACGGCGGAGCAGCTTTTCAAGGTGCTCGGCGAGCTCAAGGGCGGCGCCATGAAGTTCGGGCAGGCCATGTCCGTCTTCGAATCGGCGCTGCCCGAGGAGGTCGCGGGTCCCTACCGCGCGGCGCTGACGAAACTCCAGGAAGCGGCTCCGCCGATGCCGACCCGCACGGTGCACTCCGTGCTGGCGGAGCGGCTCGGCGAGGACTGGCACGACCTGTTCCTGGAGTTCGAGGACACGCCCGCCGCGGCGGCCTCGATCGGCCAGGTGCACCGGGCGGTGTGGCACGACGGCCGGGAGGTCGCGGTCAAGGTGCAGTACCCCGGGGCGGGTGAGGCTCTACTGTCCGATCTGAACCAATTGAGACGTTTTGCCCGCCTCCTGGGACCGCTGATTCCCGGCATGGACATCAAGCCGCTCATCGCGGAGCTGCGCGACCGGGTGTCCGAGGAGCTCGACTACGCCCTGGAGGCACAGGCACAGCGGGCGCACGCGGAGGAGTTCGCGGACGACCCGGACGTCCTCGTGCCGGCGGTGGTCCATCAGTGCGAGCAGGTCCTGGTGACGGAGTGGATCGACGGGATCCCCCTGTCCGAGGTGATCACCGACGGTACGCAGGAGCAGCGGGACCGGGCAGGCCAGCTCCTGGCCCGCTTCCTCTTCTCGGGCCCGTCCCGCACCGGCCTGCTGCACGCCGACCCTCACCCGGGCAACTTCCGTCTCCTGCCGGACGACCCCGAGGACGCCGAAGTCGCCGAAGACGCCGAGGGCTCCGGCGGCAAGGGCGGCTGGCGGCTCGGCGTCCTGGACTTCGGCACGGTGGACCGCCTGCCGGGCGGCCTTCCTGCGACGATCGGCGACTCGCTCCGCATGACCCTCGACGGCGACGCCGAGGCGGTCTACGACCTGCTCCGCGAGGAGGGCTTCGTCAAGGAGTCCATAGAGCTCGACCCGGACGCCGTACTGGACTACCTGCTCCCCATCATCGAGCCGGCCCAGGCCGACGAGTTCACCTTCACCCGCGGCTGGATGCGCAGCCAGGCGGCCCGCATCGCCGACCCCCGCTCCCCCGCCCACCAACTCGGCAAACAACTCAACCTGCCCCCGGCGTACCTGCTGATACACCGAGTGACCTTGAGCACCATCGGCGTGCTGTGCCAGCTGGGAGCGACAGTACGACTGCGGGACGAGCTGGAGGAGTGGCTGCCGGGATTCGTCCTGGACGACGACCAGACACTGACGGAGGAGGACTCAGCGGCTGGGGCGTGAGCTTGGGACTCCGGAGCTCACCACCAAGTCGAGTCCAGTCGGCCCTCGATCGCTCTGAGGTTGGCCCGGGCGCAGCCGTCGCAGATGTAGTGGCGGGTGCCGTTCTCCACGGAGAAGGTCCAGGTGAGTGGCGGTTCCTCCGCCGTCGCGCCGCAGCGGGCGCACGCGATGGGCCGGGGCTCCGGGGTGGAGCCGCCGCTGTCACTGTCCCCGGGAAGACTCGTCACGTGGTGACGATAACTCCGGGATCCACGGTTGGTGAGGCACAACGCACCGCGGGGGCCGGTCCGTTCGGACCGGCCCCCGCATCAGCTGTTGCTTCTGTCGCCGTTGCGAAAACGGCTCTACTGCATGACCGCCATGGCCAGTGCGCGGCGGGCGCGGCGTGAGGCGCGCTCGGCACGGCGCTGCATGCGGCGGGCGGTCACCAGGCGCATCGCCCGGCGTTCCTGCTCCGCCTCATGCAGCCGGTCGTGCATATGCGCACGAGCCAGGGCTTCTGGGATGAGTTGCATCTCTCGGGTCCTGTTCTGGCGCGTGTCGTTCGCGCCGGTGGAGGTGAAGTCTGGGGTCGCGGAGCCGGCGGGCTCGCTGGTGGACGGCTTCATCGGGACCTGCTTCTTGGGGTCGTGCGTCAGGGGGCGATCGATCGTTCCTAGGGTGTTCATGCCGAAACCGGGTTCTTGCGCGGGCGGCCACGCGGCCGCTTCCGGGCGACAACGACACCCTGGACGAAGAGCTCGCCACCCCAGACGCCCCAGGGCTCACGCCGCTCCTTGGCGCCGGCGAGGCAGGCCTCGATCAGCGGGCAGGTGCGGCAGAGGGACTTGGCGTACTCGACGTCGGCCGGCGACTCGGCGAAGAAGACCTCCGGGTCGTAGGAGCGGCAGGGGACGGGTACGCCGAGGTTCTCGATGGCGTCGTCGAGCGCGGTGAGCGCAGTGAGCGGGATCAAGGTGGAGTCCTCCGTGAGGCCGGGCGGGGGGATCGTTTCGGAAGGCGGTACGGACGGGGCGTGCGCTTCGAGTTGCACGGTTGGTCTTCCTCGTCTGGTCGTGCCGGCCGGGTCGGCCGGTTGGCGGCTGGTACCGGGTTCTTTTCTTGTCCCGAGGCCCCTTCGCTCTGTCGTCCCTGTTCGGGGACAAACAGAAGGGCCGCGGATCCCGGGTGGGGTTCCGCGGCCCTGAAGGCGCCGGCCTGATCGTCGATCAGGCTGGATCACTCCAGGGTTCAGGCCCACGGAAGGCCCACATCGTGTGGTGCGTCTGCTTGGCGGCTCCGGCACCGGTGGCCGCAAAGGCATAGGCCTGCGCCTGTGCCTCTACTGCTTCCAGTGCCTTCATCGGTCGCTCATTGCGCTCACGGACAGGGAGACCCGAGAGAGACACGGAGGACGCCGGCCGGACGGCAGGAATGCCGGACAGACCGGTGCCCAGGTTCGAGAAGCCGAGCAGGCACGTGGAGACGACCGAGCGATCGGTCAATTTGGCGGTGCTGACGGAGCTGCTGTTGATGCTGATCACTGGAATCGCCTCCTCTCGGCGTCTCTGGGACCGGGCGAGCCGGTCCGACGGTTATTAAGTACAGCACGGAACCAGGGCCTTCGAGAAGGCCGCCGTTTCCGTGCTTTAGAACCTATGGGGATTGCTGGGGCATGCGCAAACTATTTTCTCGACGAGTTTGAATCAGTCCTCGTCTGCACCATCCTCAAGTTCCTGACCTGCGCAGATGGCGAGTACGTCGGCCCCGTAGCGGTTGAGCTTGCGGGCGCGGACCCCCGGGATGCGGGACAGCTCGACCGGAGTGGACGGCACCGCTTCCGCGATGGCCATCAGGGTCTTGTCCGTGAAGACGCAGAAGTCCGGCTGCCCGCTGCGCTCCGCCTGGACCGCCCGCCAGTCGCGCAACCGCTCGTAGAGGCCTTCGTCCATGTCGGACGGGCAGTCCTCGCAGCGCATCAGTTTCATCTCGCCGGCCTCGTTGAGGGTGCGGCCGCAGACCCGGCAGCGGGCGGGGGTGCGGTTCGCCCGTCGGGTGACGCCCGGAGCGCTGCCGGGAGCGCCGCGCTCGATGCCGCCCGAGCCGAGGGGGCCTGCCGCGCCGCCGCGGTTCGCCGTGGTGACGGAGCCGGGGCGCAGTCCGTCGAGGAAGCGGCTGGGGCGCCGGTTGGGCCGGCCGCCGGGTGAGCGGGACAGCGCCCAGGAGACGGAGAGGTGCTCTCTGGCCCGGGTGACGCCGACGTAGAGGAGGCGGCGCTCCTCCTCGATCTGTTCCTCGGTCTTCGCGTAGGTGATCGGCATCATGCCTTCGGCGACGCCGACCAGGAACACGACGTCCCACTCCAGGCCCTTGGCGGAGTGGAGGGAGGCCAGGGTGACGCCCTGGACGGTCGGGGCGTGCTGGGCGCCGGCGCGTTCGTCGAGTTCGGCCACGAGGTCGCCGAGGGTGGCGTCGGGCTTGGCGGCGGCGAAGTCCTGGGCCAGGTGGGCGAGGGCGGCGAGGGACTCCCAGCGCTCTCTGACGGCCCCGGAGCCCGCGGGGGGCTGGTGGGTCCAGCCGTCTCCTGAGAGGACGGCTCGCACCTGCGAGGGCAGGTCCGGGGCGTCGTCGAGGAGTGAGTCGTTGCCCCCGAAGCGGGCCGCACCGCGCAGGGCGTGGATGGCTCTCTTCACCTCGGGCCGGTCGAAGAAGCGCTCGGCTCCGCGCAGTTGGTAGGGCACCGCGACGTCGGCTAGGGCCTGTTCGTAGATCTCGGACTGCGAGTTCGTACGGAAGAGGATCGCGATCTCGCTCGCGGGGATGCCGGAGGCGATGAGGTCGCGGATGCGGCGGGCGGCTCCTTCGGCCTCGGCGGGCTCGTCGGTGTATTCGGCGTAGCCGGGTTCGGGGCCCGCGGTGCGCTGGGAGATCAGCTCCAGGCGGTGGTCGGCGGCGCGGCCGCGGGCCTGGGCGAGCAGGCCGTTGGCGAGGTGGACGACCTGGGGGGTGGAGCGGTAGTCCCGGACGAGTTTGACGACCGTGGCTCCGGGGTGGCGGGTGCGGAAGTCGAGGAGGTGGTCGGGGGTCGCGCCGGTGAAGGAGTAGATGGTCTGGCTGGCGTCGCCGACGACACAGAGGCTGTCGCGCTCGCCGAGCCACAGTTCGAGGAGGCGCTGCTGGAGGGGGCTGACGTCCTGGTACTCGTCGACCACGAAGTGCTGGTACTGGGCGCGGACCGCCTCGGCGATGTCGTGCTGGTCCTGGAGGATGGCGACGGTCAGCAGCAGGACGTCCTCGAAGTCGATGACGCTGCGGTCGCGCTTGAGATCCTCGTACGCGGCGTAGAGCTGGGCGATCTCGGCGCGGTCGCGGGGGGCCTCGCGGCCGGCCTTGGCCGCGGCGGCGGCGTAGTCGGAGGGGACGGTCTGGGTGACCTTGGACCATTCGATCTCGGCGGTGACGTCCCGCAGCTCGCCGCGGTCGAGGCGCACGCGGCAGGTGGCCGCGGCGTCGGCGACGAGCTGGATCTTGCGGTCGACGATCCGCGGCAGGCTGCCTCCGACGGCTTTCGGCCAGAAGTACTGGAGCTGACGCAGGGCGGCGGAGTGGAAGGTGCGGGCCTGGACTCCGGAGGCGCCGAGCTGGCGGAGCCGGCCGCGCATCTCTCCGGCGGCGCGGTTGGTGAAGGTGACGGCGAGCACGCTGGAGGGCTGGAGGATCCCCGCGCGCACTCCGTAGGCGATGCGGTGGGTGATGGCGCGGGTCTTGCCCGTACCGGCTCCCGCCAGCACGCACACCGGGCCGTGCAGGGCGGTGGCGACCTCGCGCTGCTCGGGGTCGAGCCCTTCCAGTACCGCGTCGGCCGTGTCAGGGGCCTGCGGGAAGAGGGTGGAATGCGTTGCTGCTGTCACCCCGCCATGCTGCCAGGTCGGCGGAGACGGGTGCGCCGGTTGTCCACAGGGAGGCGCTCGCAGTCGTACTAATGCGGCAGTCGCTCGGTTCGGCACCAGCGTCAGCGCGCCTTTCGCCGGAGCCGTCCTCCGCCGTGTGGACCGGCTCTCTCCCCTGCCCCGTATGGGAATGGCGGCCAGGTCGCGTACGTTCCATCACTGCGAACACGCACTCCCTGCAGCGAAGGAGCATGAGAGACATGCTGGGCACTGTGACGATGTACAGCACCACGTGGTGTGGCTACTGCCGCCGGTTGAAGGGCCAGATGGACCGCGAGGGCATCACGTACAACGAGATCAACATCGAGCAGGACCCGGCGTCCGCGGCCTTCGTGGAGAAGGCGAACGGCGGGAACCAGACGGTTCCCACCGTCCTCTTCCCGGACGGTTCGACGCTGACGAACCCTTCGCTGGCGCAGGTCAAGCAGAAGATCGGCGCGTAGTCGGTACGTGCCTCAGGCGGCCGTTCCGCGCGTCGGCAGGGGCTTGCCGTACCAGAGCTCGATCAGGCGGGCCGCAATCGAGATGCCGTACGGAGGCAGGACCTCCCCGGACTCGAAGGCGGCCCGCAGGTCTTCGCGGGAGAACCAGCGGGCTTCCTGGATCTCCTCGCCGTCGACGTTGATCTCCGCCGAGGTGGCGCGGGCCATGAAGCCCAGCATGAGGCTGGAGGGGAAGGGCCAGGGCTGGCTGGCGATGTACTCGACCTCTCCGACGGTGACCCCGGCCTCCTCGAAGACCTCGCGCCGGACCGACTGCTCGATGGACTCACCGGGCTCGACGAATCCGGCAAGGGTGGAGAAGCGCCCTTCGGGCCAGTGGACCTGCCGGCCGAGGAGGATGCGGTCCTCATGGTCGGTGACGGCCATGATCACAGCGGGGTCCGTGCGCGGGTAGTGCTCGGCGCCGCAGGCGGGGCAGCGGCGGATGTGACCGGCCGCCGCGATCACCGTACGTTCGCCGCAGCGGGAGCAGAAGCGGTGCAGGCGCTGCCAGTTCTCCAGGGCGACCGCGTGCACCATCAGGCCGGCGTCGCGCTGTGAGAGGAGCAGGCCGGCTTCGCGCAGGCCTGCCGCGCGCGCGGACTGGTCCATACGGCCCGGAAGGGCGTCCTTCTGGAGTGCGAAGTAGCTGACGCCGTCGTCGTCGGTGCCCAGGAAGTAGCGGTGTGCTTCGGTGAGGGGCGCTTCGAAGGACGGGGTCATGACGAGCTCGGTGGTGCCGTCCGCCGTCTCGTCGATGAGGACCTGGCCGCCGGAGACCACGAAGGCGCGGGTGGTGGGGTGGCTCCACGCCGCGGCGAGCCAGGCCTCGTCGAGCCGGTGGTGGGCGGCCCGGTCGATGCCGCTCGGGGCGGTGAGCGAGATGGGACGGTCGGCGGTGTGGTCGGTCCAGGTGGTCACGGGTGCTTCCAACTCCCCCGGTGGAACGGTTGTTTCGGCGGGTGGTTCAGCGGCTGTACGGCAGGACGTGTGCGACGGGGCTTTTTCAGTGTGCATCGCGCCAGTTCTCGGCCAGGTCGCCCCACAGGTAGGCGGTGGTTTCGACGCCCTTGAGAAGCAGGTCGAGTTCGACCTTCTCGTTGGGTGCGTGCCAGCCGTCGGACGGTACGGAGATGCCGAGGAACAGCACGGGTGCGACGAGGACGTCCTGGAGGTCCGCGGCGGGCCCTGATCCTCCCTCGCGGGTGAAGCGGATCTCCTGCTCGAAGGCGCGGCCCATGGCGCGTGCGACGGACTGCAGTGCCGGGTGGTCGAGCGGTGTGAGGCACGGGCGCGTGGCGGCGGCGAAGGTGATCTCGTGGCGAATTCCGGCGGGTATCCGCTCTGCGGTCCAGGCCCGGACGATCTTCTCGATGTGGTCGGGGTCCTGTCCGGCGACGAGCCGGAAGGAGAGCTTCACCATCGCCGATGAGGGGATGATCGTCTTGCTGCCGGGGCCTTGGTAGCCGCCTCCGATGCCGTTGACCTCTGCGGTCGGCCGGGCCCAGATCCGCTCCAGGGTGGTCCGTCCGGCCTCTCCGTGGGTGGCCGTCGACCTGGCGGTGCGCAGCCACTCCTGCTCGTCGAAGGGCAGTTCGGCGAAGAGTTCGCGCTCGCGGTCGGTGAGTTCGGTGACGCCTTCGTAGAAGCCGGGGACGGCCACGCGCGCGTGCTCGTCGTGCAGGTCCGCGACGAGGCGTGCCGCGGCGGTGGCCGGATTGGGTACGGCGCCGCCGAAGGCGCCGGAGTGGATGTCCTGGTCGGGCCCGTGAAGCTCGATCTCGCATTCGGCGAGACCGCGCATGCCGGTGCACACGGTGGGGGTGTCCTCGGACCACATGCTGGTGTCGGAGACGATCACGGCGTCGGCGGCGAGGCGGTCCTGCCGCTCTTCGACGAGTGCGCGGAAGTGCGGGGAGCCGGACTCCTCCTCGCCCTCGATGAGCAGCTTCAGATGGACGGCGGGGGCGGTGCGGCCGGTGGCGGCGAGGTGTGCGCGGACGCCGAGTGTGTGGAAGAACACCTGGCCCTTGTCGTCGGCCGCCCCGCGCGCGTGGAGGCGGTTTCCGCGGACGACGGGCTCGAAGGGGTCGCTGTCCCAGCCGTCCTCACGAGCCGCGGGCTGGACGTCGTGATGTCCGTAGACGAGGACCGTGGGTGCCTGCGGGTCGTCGGAGGGCCATTCGGCGAAGACGGCCGGGGCACCTGGTGTCGCCCAGACCTCGCAGGTCGGGAAGCCGGTCTCCTGGAGTTTGGCGGCGAGCCAGTCGGCGCTGCGCCGTACATCCGCGGCGTGTTCGGGCTGGGCCGACACGGACGGGATGCGCAGCCACTCGGCGAGGTCGTCGAGGAAGGCGGCGCGGTGCTGCTCGATGTACGCGCGGACGGCGCTGTCCGGAGTCTTGCTCATGGTCACGAGCCTAGCCGTCCACGCGCGCGTGCTGGTCCGGCGGTTCCTCGGGGACCCCATCGGGTGGTTCTTCGAGGAGGAGCCGCTCCAGTGCGGCCCGGTCGGGCAGGCTCCCGGGACGTACGACCTCGCCGCTGCGCACGTACAGGAAGGCGGCCCGTACTGATTCCAGGGGTACGCCGTGCTGCTCGGCCCAGGCGAGCCGGTAGAGGGCGAGCTGGAGGGGGTCGGCGTTGCGGGCGCGGCTGGTCTTCCAGTCGACGATCTCGTACGTCGTCCCGTTGCCGTCGTCTTCTTTGTAGACGGCGTCGATGCGGCCCCGTACGACGCGTCCGGCGATCGCGAGCTGGAAGGGTGCCTCGACGCGGTAGGGGGTGCGGTGGGCGTACGGGGTGCGTTCGAAGGCGTCCTTGAGGGCTTCCAGGTCGCGTTCGTCGGCGATCTCGGCCTCGCTGCCGGGCAGTTCCTCCGGTTCCAGCATCGGCAGTCGCAGCTCTTCGAAGCGGGCCTCGACCCAGGCGTGGAAGCGGGTGCCTCGGCGGGCGGCCGGCTGGGGCGGGCGCGGCATGGGGCGCGCCAGTTCCTGTGCGAAGTCGTCCGGGTCGGCGGCAAGGCGCAGCAGCTGGGAGGCGGTCAGGGAGGCCGGCAGAGTGACGTCCGTGACGCGTTCGCGGGCCCGCAGGAGCTCTCCGGTGAGGGCGTCCAGGTCGCGGTCCCAGGAGGCGATGGTGCGGGCTTCCTCCGGGGTGAGGTGCCTGGTCTCGGAGACGGGGCGCGGCGTCTCCGTAGGGTGTGGGCGCGCGTCCGGTGAGCGGATGGGGTGCGCGTCCGGAGACTGGGTGGGGTGCGGAACCCTGGGACGGTTCGTGGTCCACGAGTCCCAGTCTCCGCGGGCCGCCTCGTCTGTGAAGTCGGTCTCTTCGTGGAGGTCGTCCCCGTAGGGAAGCTCATCGGGGAAGTCGTCCTCCCCGTAAGGGGGCTCGTCGTAAGGCGGTTCGTCGTCCTCGGGCGGAGGCGGCCAGTCCGGGTCGTCGTACGAGTCCGGGGCGTCGTGGGACGAGGGATGGGCCGTCTCGTGGGAGTGGCCGGACTCCAGGTGGGCCAGGACCGTCTGGGCGGCCGCGCGTCGGCGGGCCATGGCCGCGTCGTCGAGCGGGAGCGGCCAGGCGTGGTCGCCGCGGGCCTCGTGCAGCGCGGGGTTCTCCTCGGTCTCCTCGGGTTCGTCCGCCCAGGCCTCGATCTCGCCGTGCCCGGCCTCGCAGTGCGCGTACAGCTCGTGCAGGAAGTCGGAAGGTCCGCGGGGCTTCTTCTGGGAGGGGCCCCACCAGTGGCCCGAGCCGAGCAGCAGGGAGCGGGGGCGGGTGAACGTGACGTAGCCGAGGCGGAGTTCCTCGGTGTGCTGGTGCTCCTTCATGGCCTCGTGGAAGGCCTTCATGCTGCGGGAGTCCCAGGCGCCGATGTCCGGCAGGGTGTCGGCGTCACCGCGGAGCTCGTGCGGCAGGACCTTGCCCTGGGCCGTCCATTTCTCGCGGCCCTGGCTGCTGGGGAAGGTGCCGGTGACTAGCCCGGGGACCGCGACGACGTCCCACTCCAGGCCCTTGGACTTGTGCGCGGTGAGCACCTTGACGGTGTTCTCGCCGCCCGGCAGGGCGTTGTCGAGGCCCTTCTCGTACTGGACGGCGGTGCGCAGGAAGCCGAGGAAGGCGAGGAGGCTGGCCTCGCCTTCGTTGGCGGCGAAGGACGCGGCGATGTCCAGGAAGTTGGAGAGGGTCTCGCGGCGGCGGGCGGCCAGGGCGTGCGGGGACGCGGAGAGCTCCACCTCCAGGCCGGTGGTGGCGAGGACCCGGTGCAGGACGTCCATGAGCGGGTCGGAGAGCGAGCGGCGCAGGTCGCGCAGTTCGGTGGCGAGGCGTGCGAACCGTACGCGGGCGTCGGCGGAGAAGGGCAGTCCGTCGTCGTCCCCGTGGCCTCCGAGGGGTGTCTCCAGGAACGTGTCGAGGGCGTCCGCGAGCGAGATGATCTCGGCCGGGTCGATGCCCTCGACGGCGGCGGCGAGCCGCCGGTCGGGGTCGTCGTCGGCCCCCACGCGCGCGTGCGACACGAGAAGACGGGCCCGGCGTCCCAGGAGGGCGAGGTCGCGGGCGCCGATGCGCCAGCGCGGGCCGGTGAGCAGGCGGACCAGCGAGGCGTTGGCGCCCGGGTCCTGGAGGACCTCGCAGACGGCGACCAGGTCGGCGACCTCGGGCAGGTGCAGCAGCCCGGAGAGGCCGACGACCTCGACGGGGATGTCGCGGGCCACGAGAGCGCCCTGGATCTCGGCGAAATCGGTCGCTGTACGGCACAGGACGGCGATCTCGCCGGGCGCCTTTCCGGTGCGTACGAGATGGGCGATGGAGTCGGCGAGCCAGTCCATCTCCTCGGCGTGGGTGCGCAGCAGGGCGCAGCGGACCATGCCGTCCCGCTCGGCGCCCGGGGCCGGGCGGAGGGCCTCCACGCCCGCGTGCAGGGCGCGCAGGGGTTCGGCGAGGCCGTTGGCGAGGTCGAGGAGGCGGCCGCCGCTGCGGCGGTTCTCGCTGAGCGACTGGCGGGTCGCGGGACGGCCGTCGGCGTGGGCGAAGTGCTCGGGGAAGTCGTCGAGGTTGGCCACGGAGGCGCCGCGCCAGCCGTAGATCGCCTGGCAGGGGTCGCCGACGGCGGTCACCGGGTGGCCCGTGCCGCTGCCGAACAGGCCCGCCAGGAGGATGCGCTGGGCCACGGAGGTGTCCTGGTACTCGTCGAGCAGGACCACTCGGAACTCGTCGCGCAGGATGCCGCCGACCTCGGGGCGCGTGCTGGCGAGCGTCGCAGAGAGGGCGATCTGGTCACCGAAGTCGAGGAGGTCGCGCTCGCGTTTGGCGGCCCTGTAGCGGCTCACCAGTTCGGCCAGTTCACGCCGGGCGGCGGCCGTCTCGGGGACCTTGCGCAGGTCGGCGTTGGTGAGCTTGACGCTCGCCAGGTCGCGCAGCAGCGCGGCGTCGTAGGCGCGCAGGTCCTGGGGGTGTACGAGGTGTTCGGCGAGCTCGGCGTCGAGCGTGAGAAGGTCGCTGACCAGGTCGGGAAAGGAGCGGGTGAGCGCGGGGTAGGGCCCCGGTGCCTCCCTAAGGACGCGTGCGGCGAGCTGGTAGCGGGTCGCGTCGGCGAGGAGACGCGCGGTGGGTTCGAGCCCGATGCGCAGTCCGTGGTCGGTCAGCAGGCGGCCCGCGAAGGCGTGGTAGGTGGAGATGACCGGCTCGCCGGGCGGGTTGTCCGGATCGATCACGTCCGGATCGGTGACGCCCGCCTTGATGAGGGCTTTCCGTACGCGCTCGGCGAGTTCGCCCGCCGCCTTGTTGGTGAACGTCAGTCCGAGGACCTGTTCGGGGGCGACCTGTCCGGTGCCGACCAGCCACACCACGCGCGCGGCCATCACCGTGGTCTTGCCGGAGCCTGCGCCGGCCACGATCACCTGCGGGGCTGGCGGTGCGGTGATGCAGGCCGTCTGCTCCGGGGTGAACGGGATGCCGAGGAGCTCCTTGAGCTGCTCGGGGTCAGAGATACGGGCTGGCACGTCAGAGAGGCTAGCCGCGCCCACTGACAGCCGGTGCCGAATCGGTGGCCGGGCCGGAGGATGCGCTGGTCAGCACCCGTGGTGCCGTACGTCACTTCGCGTACGGCAGGGGCCCTTCGAACGGCGGAGCCTCCGGTACGGCGGATGTCCGCACGCCCTCCAGGAGCAGCCCGCGCCCTGTCACTCGACCGTGGCCATCACCCGACCCGACCACTTGCCGCCCTTCCGGCTCACTCGATCACCTGCCGCCCCTCCGGCCGCGCGCTGCACGAGGCCCGGAACGCGCAGTGCGTGCAGTGCTGTCCGGTCGTCGGCGTGAACCGTTCGTCGAGGACCTTGCCCGCCGCGGTGGCAAGGAGGTCGCCGACCCACTCCCCCTCCAGCGGCTCCTGTGCCTGCACCTTGGGCAGGGTCTCGCCGCCGTCCTTCTTGGGTGCGCCCTGCCGGAGTTGGACGAGTTCGGCGCCGCCCGCGTCGGGGCGCTCGCCCTCGAAGGCCTCGTCGACCGCGCCTTCACGGACTGCGAGCTGGTAGACGGCGAGCTGCGGGTGGTGGGCCACGTCGGCCGCGCTCGGTGCCTGTTTGCCGGTCTTGAAGTCGACTACGTAGGCGCGGCCTTCGGCGTCCTGCTCGACGCGGTCCATGGAGCCGCGGATGCGTACTTCGTAGGAGCCCGCTTCGAGGGTGACGTCGAAGTCGTGCTCGCTCGCCACCGGCGTGCGGCCCGTGCGGTCCATGACGTGCCACTTCAGGAAACGTTCGAGCGCCACGCGCGCGTGCTCCTTCTCCTGCGCCGACTTCCAGGGTGCGTCGAAGGCGAGCGCGTCCCACACGGAGTCGAGGCGCTCCATGAGGACGGCGAGGTCCGCGGGGGTGCGGCCGGAGGCGACCTCGTCGGCCAGGACGTGCACCACGTTGCCGAAGCCCTGGGCGACGGTCGCGGGGGCGTCGGCCTTCACCTCGCGGCCCAGGAACCACTGCAGGGCGCAGGTGTTGGCGAGTTGGTCGAGGGCGCTCCCGGACAGCACCACGGGATGGTCGCGGTCGCGCAGCGGCACCTTGCTCTCGGTCGGCTCGTACATGCCCCACCAGCGGTAGGGGTGGGCGGACGGCACGAGAGGGCGGCCGTCCTCGTCGCCGAGCGCGGCGAGCCTGGCCAGCCGGCGGGCCGCGGCCTCCCTGAGCCGGTCCGAGACGCGTGGGTCGACCGTCGTGGCGCGCAGTTCGGCGACGAGCGCGGCGACGGACAGGGGGCGGCGGGGACGGCCCGTCGTGTCCTTGGGCTCCACGCCGAGTTCGGTGAGGAAGCGCGAGGGCTGGTCGCCGTCGTCGGCCGGGGCCTTCACGGCGGTGACGACGAGGCGCTCACGCGCACGCGTGGCGGCCACATAGAACAAGCGGCGCTCTTCGGAGAGGAGCGCTCCGGGGGTCAGCGGCTCCGCGAGGCCGTCGCGCCCGATGCGGTCGGCCTCCAGGAGGGAACCGCGGCGGCGCAGGTCGGGCCACAGACCCTCCTGGACGCCCGCGACGACCACGAGGCGCCACTCCAGGCCCTTGGAGCGGTGCGCGGTCATCAGACGTACGGCGTCGGGGCGTACGGCCCTGCGGGTCAGCGTGTCGGCGGCGATGTCCTCGGCGTCGATCTCCTCCAGGAAGTTGAGCGCGCCGCGGCCTCCGGTGCGTTCCTCCGCGCGGGACGCCGTGGCGAACAGCGCGCACACGGCGTCGAGGTCACGGTCCGCGTTGCGGCCGGCCGCGCCGCCGCGCCGGGCGGCCCGCTCCAGGCGCTGCGGCCAGGGCGTGCCGTCCCACAGCTCCCAGAGCGCCTCCTCGGCCGTACCGCCGCCCGCGAGGCGCTCCCGTGCCTTCCGCAGCAGAGCACCCAGACGCTGGGCTCCGCGCGCGTACGACGGGTCGTGGGCCACCAGCCGCTCCGGCTCGGCCAGGGCTCGCGCCAGCAACTCGTCGGAGGGCGGCGGCACATGGTTGCCCGCGGCGCGCTCCTCCTCGCGCAGGGCACGGCCCAGGCGGCGCAGATCGGCGGCGTCCATGCCTGCCAGCGGGGACGCGAGGAGGCTGAGCGCGGTCTCGGTGTCGAGCCAGGGCCTGTCGGGCGAGGGCACTTCCGGCGCGGATTCCTCGGAGGGGCCGACGGCGCCATCGGGCTCCTCGTCGGGCGCGCCGGCTTCTTCGGGTGGCGCGCCGACGCCTTCGGAGGGTGCGTCCTGGTGGTCCGCCTCCGCGGGTTCATCCGTCTCGACTCGTACGCCCTCGTCGAGACGCACCTCGTCGTTGAGACCCGCATCGTCGTCGGCCCGTACATCCCCGTCAGCCGGTACACCCTCGTCGGCCTGTGCGTCTGCCGCCGCGCCCGCGGCCCCCGCGGCTCCCGCGGTCTCCGCGGTCCCCACAGTCCCCGAGGTCTCCGCCGCGGCCACCGCCCTGAGTGCCGTCAGGAGCGGCGACACGGCCGGTTCGTGCCGCAGTGCCAGGTCGTCGCCGTCGATGTCGAGGGGGACGCCGGCCGCGGTCAGGGTGCGGCGGATCGTCGGGATGGTGCGGGAGCCCGCGCGCACCAGAACGGCCATCTCGTTCCAGGGGACGCCGTCCTCCAGGTGGGCGCGGCGCAGGATGTCCGCGATGTTGTCCAGCTCCGTGCCGGGCGTCGGGTACGTGTGGACCTCGACGCTGCCGCCGTCCCGTACGGGGGCCAGTTCCCTGTGGGCGCGTACCTTCTCCGCGGGCAGGCGCGTCAGGGGCATGCGCTGGGTCAGCAGCCGGGTGGCCGCCAGGAGGCCGGCGCCGGACCGGCGTGAGGTCCTCAGGACCTCCATCGGTGCCGATGTACCGTCCGCGCGCGGGAAGGCCTCCGGGAACTGGAGGATGCCGTTCACGTCGGCGCCCCGGAACGTGTAGATCGACTGGTCGGGGTCGCCGAAGGCCACGAGGGTGCGGCCACCGCCCGCGAGGGCGTGCAGCAGCCGTACCTGTGCCGGATCGGTGTCCTGGTACTCGTCCACGAAGACGGCGTCGTACTGGGCGGCGAGGCGCTCGGCGACCTCGGGGCGCCGGGCGAGGAGCACTGCTCGGTGCACCAGTTCCGCGTAGTCGAGGACTCCTTGCATGTCGAGGACGTCGAGATACTCGGCGAGGAAGGCGGAGGCGGCGAGCCAGTCGGGGCGGCCGATGTGCCGCGCGAAGGCCTGGAGGGCGTCGGGACCGAGGCCCAGTTCGCGGCTGCGGGCGAGGACCGCGCGGACCTCGTCGGCGAAGCCGCGCGTGGTCAGGCCTGCCCGGAGCTCGTCCGGCCAGCGCACATGGGCGAGGCCGAGCCGCTCCAGGCCCGGCTGGCCGGCGAGCAGTTCCCGTACCGCCACGTCCTGTTCGGGGCCGGAGAGCAGCCGCAGCGGCTCCACGAACAGGTCGCTGTCCTGGTGGGCTCGGACCAGGGCGTAGCAGAAGGAGTGGAAGGTCGTCGCCTGGGGCGCGCGGGCCGCTCCTATGCGCAGCGCCATGCGGTCGCGCAGTTCCACGGCGGCCTTGCGGCTGAACGTGAGCACCAGGATCCGCTCGGGGGCCGCGCCGCGCGCGATCCGCGCCGCGACGGACTCCACGAGTGTGGTCGTCTTGCCGGTGCCCGGACCTGCGAGGACGAGCAGCGGGCCGTGCTCGTGGTCAACCGCCGCACGCTGCCCTGCGTCCAGCAGAGGGGGAGCCACCCTGGCCGGCGGGGTACGCACCAGTCGGTAAGCGCCACGGGCCCCCTGTCGCCCCTGGGGGTGCGACAGGCGCCTGGTGGAGAAAGAGGAGCTCACGTGGTTCGCCGGTCCTGGTGGGTGTGCTTGGGTCTGTCTCTGTCGACGCGGAACGCCGTCATTCAGCGGTGGTCGTGGGGCGACGGGTGGAGGGCCCCTCGCGCGGTCAGGCGCGGTGGCCGCGGGATGAACGGGATGTGCGCCGTCGACGCTACGCCGGTGGATGTGGTGGAAGCAGCGCTTCCTCTTGTTCCCACCAGGCACACGCGTCTCCCGCCTCACGAACGTACGGCATGTCACGGATGTGCCCCGCTTCCCCCGTACGGGCCACCGCGCCCCCTCCTGACAGCTCGATGCCGGATGCTGTCAGGTGTGACCCTCCGTGCGCCCGCCGCCGTCCCACCGGGCCCGTTTCATGTCGACCCGCGGGAGATGGCCCTCGGAGGCCCTGCTCGCCTCCTTCAGGGGCGTTTCCTCGGCGCGGTAGTGCCCCAGCGCCTCCAGCTCGTGGCCGGGGAGCAGCTTGCCGTCCGCGCGTATGACCCGCCACCAGGGAACGGCTCCTCCGTAGAGGGCCATGACCCGGCCGACCTGCCGGGGTCCGCCCTCCTCCAGCCACTCGGCGACATCTCCGTACGTCATGACACGCCCGGGCGGGATCAGCTCGGCGACGTCGAGGACCCGCTCCGCGTACTCCGGCAGGGCGTCCGCCGGAAGGCTCTGCTCGCTCATCCGGCCCATCCTGCCCCAGAGCACCGACATCGTGACGCGGTGGCGACTGTGCGTATCCCTCGCCCCGGAGCAGCGCTTCAGGCAGACTGTGCGACCCCGCATTGCACCCTGATGCCCCTCTGTGTCGGCGGGGCATGCCACCATCGTGCGGGCGGTTACTGGTGATACGAGATCAAGAAGAGACGATGAAACAGCAGGGCGTGCACCCCGAAGACGCGGAGGGTACCTCTGAGGTTTCGTCGCGCCCGGACACCGGCGACGACTCGGACGAGCGCCCCGAGAACCCGTCCGAGAAGGCCGGTCCGACCAAGAACACGGACCCCGACGGTCGAGCCGACGGACAGGCGGACGCGCACAAGGAGAGGGGCGACGAGGCGGCGGACTGCGCCGACGACGACGCCCACAGCGAAGAGGTCGAGGGCGACGAACCGCTGCTCCCCGCGCGCGTGCACCGCCCTTCCGACCTGATGCGTCTCCTGGTGGGCGTGCTCGCGATCGCCCTGTTGCTGGCGATCGCCGCGTTCGCGCACGGCACGACGTCAGGGCTGGCACAGGACATCAACAAGGGCACCGACGAGGCACCCGACCTGCTGATCAAGATCGCGGGGCTCGCGTCAAGCATCGCGATCCTCCTGGTGCCGGTCGCGTTCGCCATCGAGCGGCTGATCAAACGCGACGGATTGCGCATCGCCGACGGCGTACTGGCCGCCGTCCTCGCACACGGAGTGACACTCGCCACCGATCTGTGGGTCGCCAAGGCGGCACCGGACTCGATCCAGAAGGCGCTCACCCAGCCCTCCCCCGGCGACATCCAAGCCCTCACCGACCCGGTGCACGGCTATCTCGCGCCGGTCATCGCGTACATGACGGCCGTCGGCATGTCGCGCCGGCCACGCTGGCGCGCGGTGCTGTGGGTCGTGCTGATGCTCGACGCCTTCTCCATGCTGGTCACCGGCTACACGACCCCGTTCTCGATCATCCTGACCGTGCTGATCGGCTGGAGCGTGGCGTACGGGACGCTGTACGCGGTCGGCTCGCCGAACGTGCGGCCCACGGGACGGACCCTGATGGCGGGCCTGCGGCACGTCGGCTTCCACCCGGTGAGCGCGGCCAGGGACGAAACTCCGGAGGCCCTGGACGGTGACCGTGGCCGCCGGTACTTCGTGACGCTCCAGGACGGTCCACCGCTGGACGTCACGGTGGTCGACCGCGAGCAGCAGGCGCAGGGCTTCTTCTACCGCGTGTGGCGCCGTCTGACGCTGCGCGGCATCACCACGCGTCGCAGCCTCCAGTCACTGCGCCAGGCCCTGGAGCAGGAGGCCCTCCTCGCGTACGCGGCCATCGCGGCCGGAGCCAACGCGCCCAAACTGATCGCGACCTCCGAGCTCGGCCCGGACGCCGTGATGCTGGTCTACGAGCACACCGGTGGTCGCACGCTCGACTCGCTGCCGGACGAGGACATCACCGACGACCTGCTCCGGGACACCTGGCACCAGGTGCAGGCGCTGCAGTCCCGGCGCATCGCGCACCGCAGGCTCGCCGGCGACGCCATCCTGGTGGATCGTTCCGGCACCGTGATCCTCACGGACCTGCGCAACGGCGAGATCGCGGCCGGTGAGCTGCTGCTGCGCATGGACGTCGCCCAGCTGGTGACCACGCTCGGCCTGCGGGTCGGCGCGGAGCGCGCGGTGGCGTCGGCCGTCGGGGTGCTCGGCCCGGACGCGGTCGCGGACTGTCTGCCCATGCTGCAGCCCATCGCGCTCACCCGCTCCCACCGCGCGACGCTGCGGAAGCTGGCCCGGGAGCGGTCGGAGCGCGAGCGCGAGGCCGTCCTGGAGGCCTCCCGGCAGGCCAAACTGGCCCGCGCCGAGGAGCACGAGCACACCCCCGAGGCGACCAGACCCGTCCTGGAGAAGCCCGACAAGAAGGCCGTACGCGCCGAACAACGGGCCGAGAAGCGCGCCATCGACGACGCCCTTGAGGAGGCGCGCGAGGAGGATCTGCTCACCCAGATCCGTCACCAGGTGCTCCTGATCAGGCCGCAGGCACCGGTCGAACCGGCCCGTCTGGAGCGCATCCGGCCGCGCACGCTGATCAGTTTCATCGCGGGCGCGTTCGGCGCGTACTTCCTGCTGACGCAGCTCACGCACATCGAGTTCGGCACGCTCTTCGACAACGCCGAGTGGGGCTGGGTCGCCGCGGCCGTGCTCTTCTCGATGCTGAGCTACTTCGCGGCGGCCATGAGCCTGCTGGGCTTCGTGCCCGAACGGGTGCCGTTCATGCGGACGGTGGCCGCGCAGGTCGCCGGGTCCTTCGTGAAGATCGTGGCGCCCGCGGCGGTGGGCGGTGTCGCCCTCAACACGCGGTTCCTCCAGCGCTCGGGGGTACGGCCGGGGCTCGCGGTGGCGAGTGTCGGCGCGTCGCAGCTGTTCGGACTCGGCTGCCACATCCTGATGCTGCTCTCCTTCGGCTATCTGACGGGTACCGAGAAGACGCCCTCCTTGTCGCCGTCCAGGACCGTCATCGCGGGTCTGCTGACGGTCGCGGTCCTCGTCCTCGTGGTGACGTCGGTGCCGTTCCTGCGGAAATTCGTCGTCACGCGCGTGAGGTCGCTGTTCGCGGGAGTCGTGCCGCGCATGCTGGATGTGCTGCAACGGCCGCAGAAGCTCCTCACCGGCATCGGCGGCATGCTTCTGCTGACGGCCTGCTTCGTGATGTGCCTCGACGCGTCGGTCCGGGCGTTCGGGACCGAGGGCATGCCCTCGCTGAGCATCGCCAGCGTCGCCGTGGTCTTCCTCGCCGGAAACGCGCTCGGCTCCGCGGCGCCGACCCCGGGTGGCGTGGGTGCGGTCGAGGCGACCCTGACGGTCGGTCTGATCGCCGTCGGGCTCCCCAGCGAGGTCGCGGCGCCCGCCGTCCTCCTGTACCGACTGCTCACTCTGTGGCTGCCCGTGCTGCCGGGGTGGCTGTTCTTCAACCACCTCACACGCAAGGGCGCGCTCTGACCCTGAGGCGCCCCCGGGCTGCTCCTGAGCTGCCCCTGGGACACGAGAGCGCGCTCCACAGAGGGACGTAGAGGCTCTCACCCGCACGGCCCGTGCCCCGAGCGTCCCGCCCTGGGCGACCTCAGGATGGGAGCATGCCGAACCCTTCCCCGCTGCGGGCCGCCGCCCTGACCGCCACCGCCGTTCTGCTGTCGGCGGGCCTCGCCGGCTGCGGCGGCGACGGTGACTCCAAGGACGAGGACCTGTCGGCGCAGAAGCTGAGCTGGAAGGACTGCCCCGAGCCTTCCGAGTCCGAGGGCGGCGGAGACGCCCCGTCGCCCCTGCCGGACGGTGACACGTGGAAGTGCGCGACCCTCAAGGCGCCCCTCGACTGGGACAAGCCCAAAGGGGACACGATCGGGCTCGCGCTGATCCGCGCGGAGGCGAGCGGCGCCAAGGACAAGCGCATCGGCTCACTGATCTTCAACTTCGGCGGCCCGGGCGGCTCGGGCGTGACCACGCTCCCCGCGTTCGGCCAGGACTACGAGCAACTGCGCACCCGCTACGACCTGGTCAGCTTCGACCCCCGGGGCGTCGGCCGCAGCGCGGGCGTGAAGTGCGAGAACAACGAACAGCTCGACGAGTACTTCCAGCAGGACGCCACCCCCGACGACACAGCCGAACAGAAGACGCTCCTGGACGACACCAAGGAGTTCAACGCGGCCTGCGAGAAGAACTCCGGCAAGACCCTCCCGTACGTACGCACCACGGACGCGGCCCGCGACGTGGACCTGATGCGGCAGGTCCTCGGCGACGACAAGATGCACTACTTCGGCATCTCGTACGGCACGGAACTGGGCGGTGTGTACGCCCACTTGTTCCCCAGGAAGGTGGGGCGGGCCGTCTTCGACGCGGTCGTGGACCCGACGCAGAACTCGGAGCAGGGGTCGCTCGGGCAGGCCAAGGGCTTCCAGCTCGCGCTCGACAACTTCGCCGAGGACTGCACGTCGAAGACGGAGGACTGCCCGCTCGGCGACAGCGCCCAGGACGTCAAGGACCGGATCGCCAAACTGCTCACGGACCTCGACAGCAAGCCCATCCCGGGCGTCTTCCCCCGTCAGCTGACCCAGACCGCCGCCACCAGCGGCATCGCGCAGTCCCTGTACTCGCAGGACTTCTGGGAGTACCTCACCGAGGGACTCCAGCAGGCGTACGACGGCGACGGCAGGGTGTTGATGCTGCTGGCCGACTCGATGAACGGGCGCAACCAGGACGGCGAGTACAGCAACATCGCCGCCGCCAACGTCTCCATCAACTGCGCCGACGACAAGCCGCGCTACACCACCGCCGACGTGCAGGCGAAGCTTCCGGAGTTCCGCGAGGCCTCGCCCCTCTTCGGCGACTATCTGGCGTGGGGCCTGGTCGGCTGCACCGACTGGGCCGTGGCGGGTGCCGCCGACCACCCGGACGTGAGCGCGCCCGGCTCGGCGCCGATCCTCGTGGTCGGGAACACCGGCGACCCGGCGACGCCTTACGAGGGCGCCCGCAAGATGGTGGACTCGCTGGGCAAGGGCGTCGGGGTGGAGCTGACGTACAAGGGCCAGGGGCACGGGTCGTACGACAGCGGAAACAAGTGCGTGCGCGACGCCGTGAACGGCTACCTGCTGAACGGCAAGGTCCCGCCGACCGGCAAGGTCTGCTCGTGAAACAGCAGGTCAGAAGGTTATCCACAGGGCTTCACGGCGCTCGCGGCCATCTGCCTACTATTGCCTGACTGTCATCCGCGGCATCCGGCGGACGACGCCCGCGAGGGGGGAAGTGTTCATGGCGCGTATCGCACGGTGGACGGCTGCGGCCGCCGCCGCGTTGCTGGTGGCCGGCTGCAGCGGCTCGTCCGGGAGCGACGGGGACGAGAGCAAGGACGACGGAAGGCCGCCTGCCGCGGCGCCCTCCGACACCACCGGGCTGCCCGCTTCCCTCACTTCGCAGAAGCTCGACTGGGAGGGCTGCAAAGCCACGGAGACGGGCCCCGCGCCGGGCGGCGACTGGAGGTGCGCGACGCTCAAGGTGCCGCTGGACTGGTCGAAGCCGACGGGCGAGACCATCGGCATAGCGCTGATCCGCAGCGAGTCGAGCGGCTCCTCGGACGAGCGCATCGGCTCGCTGTTGTTCAACTTCGGCGGCCCGGGCGGCTCGGGCGTCGACTATCTGCCGCCGTACGGGCCCACGTTCGCCGAGCTCCACAAGCGGTACGACCTGGTGAGCTGGGACCCGCGTGGCGTCGCGGCCAGCGAGGGCGTGCGCTGTCGCGACAACAAGGAGATCCAGAAGGCCGAGTCGGTCGACACCACACCGGACACCTCCGCCGAGGAGACCACGTTCCTCAAGGACGCGGCCGACTTCGGCAAGGGCTGCCAGGAGTCGGCGGGCAAGCTCATGGATCACGTCTCGACGACCGACACGGCCCGGGACATGGACCTGATGCGCCATGTCCTCGGCGACCAGAAGATGCACTACTTCGGCATCTCGTACGGCACGGAACTGGGCGGCGTGTACGCCCACTTGTTCCCCAAGAACGTGGGGCGTCTGCTCCTCGACGCGGTCGTCGACCCGAGCGCGGGCACGGTCGGCCACGCCAAGAACCAGGCCAAGGGCTTCCAGCGCGCCCTGGAGGACTACCTCAAGTCGACGGGCCAGGACCCGCAGGAGGGTTCCCAGAAGATCGTGGATCTGCTGAAGCGGATCGACTCCGAGCCGCTGCCGACGGCGAGCGGCCGCGACCTCACCCAGCAGCTGGCCCTCACGGGCGTCATCTACCCGCTCTACAGCAAGTCGTCCTGGCCCGCGCTCACCAGCGCGCTCGAAGCGGCCGAGGACGGCGACGGTACGGAGCTGCTCGCGCAGGCGGACGGCTACAACGACCGTGACGCGTCGGGGCGCTACGGCACGACGACGCATTCACAACGGGTCATATCGTGCTTGGACGACAAGGAGCGGCCGACGCCCGAGGAGGCGAAGGCGCTGCTCCCCGAGTTCCGGAAGATCTCGCCCGTCTTCGGCGATTCGATGGGCTGGGACACCGCGGGCTGGTGCCACGACTGGCCGGTGGCCGGCCAGTACGAGACCGCGGAGGTGAGCGCGCCCGGCGCGGAGCCCGTCCTGGTGGTGGGCAACACCGGCGACCCGGCGACGCCGTACGAGGGCGCCCGCAAGATGGCCGACGAGCTGGGCAAGGGCGTCGGTGTGCAGCTCACCTGGAAGGGCGAGGGACACGGGGCGTACGGGAGCGGGAGCGACTGTGTCGACAGCACGGTGAACGACTACCTGCTGGACGGGAAGGTGCCGGACGACGGCAAGGTCTGCGAGTAGCGGCCCGGGCGGTCTCGACGGGAGCGATCCCGACCGGGACAGTCCCGACCGGAGCAATCCTGCACGGGACGGTCCTGACCGGGGCGGTCCTGACCGGGGCAACGGAAAGGGGCCCGGCACACCTGGTGCCGAGCCCCTCGTCGCAAGGCCTGTGCCTGCGAAGCCTGCTCCTAGTAGACGGGCTTCTCCGGCTCGATCTGGTTGACCCAGCCGATCACGCCGCCGCCCACATGCACGGCGTCCGCGAAACCAGCCGACTTGAGGACCGCGAGGACCTCCGCGCTGCGGACACCCGTCTTGCAGTGCAGGACGATCTTCTTGTCCTGCGGGAGGGTCTCCAGGGCGGTGCCCATGAGGAACTCGTTCTTCGGGATCAGCTTGGCGCCGGGGATCGAGACGATCTCGTACTCGTTGATCTCGCGGACGTCGATGATCTCGATGTTCTCGCCGTCGTCGATCCACTCCTTGAGCTGCTTGGGAGTGATCGTCGAGCCGGCGGCCGCCTCCTGGGCCTCCTCGGAGACGACGCCGCAGAAGGCCTCGTAGTCGATGAGCTCGGTGACGGTGGGGTTCTCGCCGCAGACCGCGCAGTTCGGGTCCTTGCGGACCTTGACCTGGCGGTACTGCATCTCCAGGGCGTCGTAGATCATCAGGCGGCCGAGGAGCGGCTCGCCGATGCCCGCGAGAAGCTTGATGGCCTCGTTGACCTGGATGGAACCGATGGACGCGCACAGCACGCCCAGGACGCCGCCCTCGGCGCAGGAGGGGACCATGCCCGGCGGCGGGGGCTCCGGGTAGAGGCAGCGGTAGCAGGGGCCGTGCTCGGACCAGAAGACGGAAGCCTGGCCGTCGAAGCGGTAGATCGAGCCCCACACGTACGGCTTGTTGAGCAGCACGCACGCGTCGTTGACCAGGTAGCGGGTCGCGAAGTTGTCCGTGCCGTCGACGATCAGGTCGTACTGGCTGAAGATGTCCATCACGTTCTCGGCCTCGAGCCGCTCTTCGTGAAGGACCACGTTCACGTACGGGTTGATGCCCAGCACGCTGTCTCGAGCCGACTCGGCCTTGGAGCGGCCGATGTCCGCCTGGCTGTGGATGATCTGGCGCTGCAGGTTCGACTCGTCGACCTCGTCGAACTCCACGATGCCGAGCGTGCCGACGCCGGCGGCGGCCAGGTACATCAGCGCCGGCGAGCCCAGGCCGCCGGCGCCCACACAGAGCACCTTGGCGTTCTTCAGCCGCTTCTGCCCGTCCATGCCCACGTCGGGGATGATCAGGTGGCGGGAGTACCTGCGGACCTCGTCTACGGTGAGCTCAGCAGCTGGCTCGACCAGGGGTGGCAGCGACACGGGGACTCCGTTGGTCGGTCAATCACTACAGTTGTTCTCCCCGTAACACTGCCACGCCCTTCTTCATTCCGAGACACCCGTTCCGATCCGCGAGACGATTTCGTCCCAGTAGCCGGGCATGCTCTCCCAGGGGTCGGCCGAACCCCCGCGATCCGTGCGGTCGGTGAAGTAGATCGTCGAGGCGCCCTGCCAGCGCGCGATGCGCAGCGCCTCGTCGAGATGGCCGCGGGGCACGCTGTGCACGAAGTGGCAGAAGCGCTCGGGCGGGTACTCGGCGGTCCACTCGGCCACCTGCGACCAGCGGTAATCGCTCCAGGGCCCGGCGAAGGTCACCAACTGGTCGGCGGCCTCGGCATATCCGGGATACGGGTGGGTGCCGTGGCCGAGGACGATGTGGCCCTCGCGGCCCGCGCCGAAGAGCGCGCGCAGGGTGGTGGCCGTGCGCCGGATCTCGGGCAGCGCTGTCCGCTCCGTGGGACAGCGGTCCAGGAGGAAGCCGTCGACCTGGTACCAGTCGCGATAGCGGTGTGCGTCGGAGACGAGCTCGCCGAAGGCTCGTGCGCCGTATGTCACATCCAGGTGGCCGAGGACACGGACGCCCGCGTTGCGCAGGCGTCCGGCCGCCTCCAGGCAGCGGGGGTCGGGGCGGGTGCCGGGGCCGTCGGCGACGTTCAGGACGACCCAGTGCAAGGGGGTTCCGGGGCGGGTGAGTTCGCCCCATTCGACCGGGGCGACAAGGGGGTGCGCATAGCCGGGGATACCGAATCCGGCCCGTAAGCCGGTGCTCGCGGTGCCCGTTGCGGTGCTGGTCAGATGCGGCATGCCGCCTCCATCCAGATGTCGGCGAGGGATTCCTCGAGGTTGATCCGGGGGCGCCAGCCGAGCCGGTCGCGTGCGGTGCGCACGTCGGCCTGCTGCCAGCTGCCGCAGCCGTCCGGGTAGGGGTAGGCGGCAGCCGGGGCCGTGTGCTCCGTCTCGGAGCGGGGGTGGCCGATGGACGGCCTGACCGGGATGGGCGGTCCGTCGAGTTCGTGCAGAGCACCGCCGTAGCCGGCGACGCGTGCGAGGACGGAGGCGGCGTCGCGGAGGCGTACGGCACGACCGGAGCCGATGTTGATGACGCCCTGTGCGGCGGAGAGGGAGGCGGCATGGACGGCACGGGCGACGTCGCGTACGTCGATGAAGTCGCGTTGGACGCCGAGGCCACCGAGTTTGAGTTCGCCGTCGCCGGACTGCATCGCGCGGCGCATGGCCTCGGCGAGGCGGCCGAGGGGCGAACCGGCCGGGGTGCCGGGTCCGGCGGGCGAGAACACCCGCAGGACGACGGCGTCGAGGCCGGACCCGAGGACCAGTTCGGTGGCGGCGAGCTTGCTGACGCCGTACGGGCCGCCGGGGCGGGGCACGGCGTCCTCGGCCGTGGAGGAGCCGGGCTGGCTGGGGCCGTACTCCGCGCCGCAGCCGATCTGCACGAGCCGTGCTCCGCAGCCGCTGCGGCGCAGGGCTTCGCAGACGGTGGCGACGGCGACGGTGTTGTGCCGGGTCAGCTCGCGGGCGCCGCCACGGGTGGCTCCGGCGCAGTTGACGACCACGCCGGGGTGCACCGCGTCCAGGAAGCGGGTGAGCGCGCCCGGGCTGCCGCTGGCGAGGTCGAAGCGCACGTCCGCGTCGTCGCCCCGGCCGAGCGCGGTGAGCTGCACGGCGGGGTCGGCGAGGAGGCGGTCGGCGACGAACCGGCCCAGGTATCCGTTGGCTCCGATCAGCAGCACCCTCATCGGGCGGCTCCCGGGGCGGATTCTCCGATGCGGAGGGTGATCATCTGGCGTTCTCCTTCAGGGTGTTGCCGTGGGTCGTACGGAAGGCCCGCAGTGTCGGCCCCGCGGGAAGGGCGCTCGGCGCGGAGGCCGGGCGCCGGGGGCGGTTCACGGTGTGTCGCCGTGTGCCGCGTGGGCCGAGGCCCGGGTGAGGGTCCTGGTCGCGTGGATCAGGAGGACGAGTGCCGCGCCCCCGCACACGAGGGCGGGGACGGATCCCGGCCCCCAGGCGGCGGCCACGGTCTCGACGGGCCGGGCCAGGAGCGAGCAGCCGGGCAGGCGGCCGGCGAAGACGCTCACCAGTGCCAGCGCCTCGGCCGTGCCCGCGGCCGCGAGGATGACGGCGGGAGCGTGGGTGAAACCGTGCACGGTGAGGAGCCGGGCGAGCAGCAGAAGCGCGCCGAGGGCACCGGCCGCGGCGTACGCGGGAGGCTCGCCCAGCCATGCCCCGCTGCCGGCGAGCAGGCCGCCCAGGGCGCAGAGGAACAGTCCGAACACGCCCAGGAGCAGGGGCCTCACGGAGGAGGCGAACTCCTCCAGGCCCCGGCTGGTGGCGAGTCGGCGCCGGGCGCGTACAGCGAAGAGATGGGCGCACCAGGTCGCCGGGGCGACGGCCAGGGTGAGGGCGAGGACGGACGCGAGGGCTATCGGCCAGGGGCTGTCGGAGCCTCCGGTGGGCGGTCCGGCGGGGCCGCCCTCGATGCCCGCGGCGAGCAGGCCGTCGCCCAGGAGTGCGTAGGCGAGGAGCCCGCACGTCCACGCACGCGTGGACGTGGTCGGGTGCCACGCGCGTGCGGCGCGCAGGGGGCCGCGGCGTACGGCCGCGCGCAGGCCCATGGAGATGGCGAACACGCCGACGACGGCCACCGCGAGACGCGGCCGTCCCTCCGTGAGCCGGAGTCCGGTCACGGTCGCCGCGCAGAGGGCGCCCGGCAGCAGGGTGAGCAGGGCCCAGTCGGCGCGCACCCTGGGTGTGTCGGGCGCCTCGGACTGCGGTGCCGTGTCACCGGCGCGGGGCACGCGCGCGTACATCTCCTCGGCGAGCGAGAACACGTCCCGGTGCCGGAAGCGCGTGGCGGTCCGGTCGGTCACACCGTGGGCCTCCAGCCCCGCGGCGATCTCCAGCGGGTCCACCGCGCGCTCGCACAGTTCGCGGTGGCGGTGCATCAGGGCCTTCACGGGGTCGACGGCACCGCGCCGGGCGGAGGGCTTGCGGTCCCCGGCAGCGCCTACCCCGGCGAAGGCGGACACCTCGCGGTCCGAGTCGGCCGGTTCGCTCCCGTGGGCGGAAGCCCCGCGGGCGGCGGAAGCGGCCTCGCCCGCGTGAGCCGACGGCTTCCGGCCGGAAGCCGGAACCACGCCCGCACCCAAACCCGCACCCAAACCGCCATCGCCACCGCCACCGCCACCGGAAGCGGCACCGGCACCGGCACCGGCACCGGCAGCGACATCCCACCCGCGCCGGGCATCCGCCACGCTCGACGCCTCGCGCCGGGCATCCGCCACCCTCGACTCCCCCAACTGCACATCCACCACGCGGACTTCTCCCGGCTGGACGTCGACCACCCTCGTCTCGCCCACCTCGGCGTCCGGGATCGTCCTCGGCTCCTCGGCGCCCATCAGCCACTCCTCGGACCTTGCGTCCCATGCCTCGGGGCTTCCCGGCGCCCGGGTGGCGTCCGCACGCCCCGTCCGTCGTCGTCCGTTCACCGCGCCCCCTCCCCCGCGGGCACGGGCTCACCAGAAGCGGCCTCAGAGGCGGACCCGAGTGGGACACCCCGGACGGGTGGTCCCGCGGCCCATCCCGGCCCGGGTCTGCCCGCGACCAGTCGGGTGCCGGAGTCGGCCCACCGCCCCGGCACATGGACCTCGGCCGGTATGGCGAACGGCAGGGGCTCGCCCGAGGCGTCGACGAGGACCCGCCGGACCGGACAGCGCGCGACGATCTCCAGGTAAATGCCGTGAAATGCCGTGATGTTCTGCTCGACGGTGAACAGTTCGAGCGCACGCGCGCGTGCCGCCGCGCCGAGGCGTGCACGACGCTCCGAGTCGCGCAGCAGGGAGACGCATGCCTCGGCGAGCGCCCGCGGATTGCGCGGCGGCACCACGAGACCCGTACCGCCGATGACCTCCACGACCGCGCCGACATCGGTGGACACCGTGGCGCGTCCGCAGAACATCGCCTCGACGAGGCTGATCGGGAAGCCCTCGACGACGCTGGACAGGACGACGACGGCGCCCGCCTCGTACGCCTCGGGGAGGGTCGGTACCTCCGGTCCGCCGATCTCCTCGAAGGAGACGGGGTTGTCGCCGACGGTGTGGACGCCGTCCGCCTCGTCGGGGAAGAGCTGCGCGGCGAGCGCCTTGCAGTGCGACAGATAGATCGCGCCCTCCAGCCCCTCGGCCGGCGCGCCGACGATCCGCAACCGCGTCTTCGGCTCGTCCTTGCGGATCTCGGCGAAGGCGTGCAGCAGCGAGATCAGGTCCTTGGCCGGCTCGATGCGCCCGACCCACACCAGGGTGTCCGCGTCGGCGGCCTCGGCGCTCTCGCCCACGTCCGAGAAGCGGGACGCCTCCATGCCGGGATAGACCGTACGGATCCTGGCGCGGTCGGCGCCGCAGCGCTCCTGCCAGCGGCGGGCGTGTGTGTTGCCGGGCGTGATGATCTCGGCCTGCCGGTACGCCTCGGCGGCGAGCCGGCCGTGGAACGCGGCGAGCAGCGCCCGCGCCGAGGACGAGGCCGCACGGCCCTCCAGGTCCTCCCGCGCACCCAGATAGTGCGCCCGCAACTGCACGCCGTACTCGGTGACCAGCAGGGGCACGCCCGTGAAGTGCCGCGCCAGCAGCCCGGGCAGGGCCGCCGCGCCGCCGGAGGTTGCGTGGCACAGGTCGACCGAGCCGAGCCCGTCGTCCTCGTACCAGTCGAGGGACAGCGGTCTCAGCGTGCGCTCCACCTGGGCGGCGACGGTGAGCAGATCCGGTACGCGTGCGCCGCGGGCGGCACGAAGTGCGCCGGGCGCGCGGCAGGCGCACTCCAGAGCGCGCACAGCGGTCTCGGAGCGCAGGGCGCCGACCAGTCCGCCCTCGTCCCGGGCGAGTTCCGCGAGTCCGTACAGGGCATTGCCGAAACGGTCCGCCACAGCCGCGGAGGCACCCCCGGCCGTTCCTCCGCCCTCAGCCGTTTCCGCGGATCCGGCTGCCACAGCAGACCCGGCCGACCCCTCGAACGCGGCGGATCCCACGGGCGCGTCCCCGGCGCACACGGCCGCCGCCAACTCCTCGTAGCACTCGGCGAACCGCCGCCGCGCCCGTCGCCCGTAACCGACACCGTCGTCGTCGGCGGTCCACAGCGGTGCGGTGCGTACGCGGCTGACCTGGGGCGGGAGCTCGATCCAGCCCTCGTCCTCCTGTTGCTCGCTGCGGCTGAGCGCGTAGATGTCGAACTCGTGCTGCCCGAGCCCGCGCACGAGCCGGTCGCACCAGAGCCTGGCGTCACCGCTCACATACGGATAGCCACCCTCCGTAAGCAGTCCGATGCGCACGAGCGCACCCCCGATCTCCCGTATGGGGAGCCGCCGTTGACCCGGCGGCTCGCAGCGGGACGAACGTATGCGGACATGACGGTGGCGCGATGGACGGTTGTCCATCGCGCCACCAAAAGGGGTGAACGGTCGTAACTTTCGCGTGCGGGTCGCGTTCTGTCGCGCTAAGAGATCAACCGAACACGTTTCGTCATGTCACGGCCCGCCGGTCTCCGGCGAAATGCCGTCGGTTCCCGGGGAAAGGCGTCAGCTCCCGGAAAACGCCCAGGGGTTGGGCCGGCAGCGGATTCCGTCGTGGTCGAGGAACTTGGTCTGCTGCTGCATGACGGGGGCGAGCGCGCCGTCCACACTGCAGCTCACATGGCCGAAGCCGAGCCGGTGGCCGATCTCGTGGTTGATCAGCATCTGGCGGTACGCGTACATCTTGTCGCCGTACGTCTCGGAACCCTGGGCCCAGCGGTACGCGTTGATCATCACGCGTTCGGTGGCGGCCGAGTCGCAGGAGACGTTGTCCTCGGTGGTGTCGAGGCCCGATTTGGCACACCAGAACGCCGTCGTCCCAGGACTCGCGAGGGTGATGACGAAGTCGGGCTTCCCGGACGAGACCCGCTCGAAGGTACGTCCGCCGTCGTGAGCCCAGCTCCGGTCGTCGTTCAGGGTCTTCTGCACGGCCTCCGCGAAGAGCCCGCCGTCGAGGCCGAGGTCCTTCTCGACGTCGACACGGTAGGTGTATTTCCGCCCGGTCCCCGGCGCCTTGGCGAATCCGGGGACCGCGTCGAATTCCCCGGAGCCCTTGAGATCGGCCGCCAGGGGATACTTCTTCGCCATCTGCTGGGAGTACGACAGCGTGACCGCACCCTCGCCCGCCGACGCGGACGGGACCGGACGGCTGTCGGTGCGCGACGCCGAGTCCTTGCCCTCCCGGTCGGCGCCGCTCGCGGACTGCGGGCGCACGGAGTCGTCCTCGCGCCCGCCGGTGACCTGCCCGGCCACGACAACGGCAAGCACGGTGGTGACGGCGGCGGCCGCGATACCGGTGAAGGCCCGGCCCTTGCCTCCCCTGGCCTTCTCGGGCCGCGCGTCCGGGCGTTCCTGATCGCCCGGGGCCACCTTGTGCTCGACCTCGTCGTCCCAGACGGTGACGGAGGCGTAGGGGCCCGAGCGAAGCGTCGCCGTGGCGGCCGGACGGGGCGCGAAGGAGTCGTCGCCCTGGTCGAAGGCGTCGACGTACGCCTGCCGGGGACCGCCGGCTCCCGACCGGGGCGGCGCGAACCGCTGCCGGGGAACCGTCGGGCCGGGCCGGCCGGGCGGCCCGCCCTGACCTTGTCCGGGCCCGGGCCGCACTGCCCCGGGAGGCCCTTGCGGGGATGCCTGCGGTCCGCCGTACCCGGCGCCCGCGCGCGTCCCACCCCTCAACTCGCCCCACGCACCGCCGGTTTCGCGCTGCTCGGGGTGCCCACCGCGGACCCGCGGTACGCCGTGAGCGGGGGTTCCGTCGGGGTAACGCGGCGTGCCACGGACCGGAGCCCCGTCGGGCAGCCCGGGAAACCCGTGCGCCGGAGTCCCGTCGGGCAACCGCGGAAAGCCGTGGGCAGGGGTGCCGTCCTGCGGGCGCGGAACCCCACGAGCGGGCGTTCCGTCCTGCATCCGCCCGTCCTGCGGCCGCCCGTCCTGCATCCGCGGAAAGCCGTGAGCCGGAGTTCCGTCGGGAAGGCGCGGAAACCCGTACGCGGGTGTGCCGTCGGGAAGCCGCCCGGCGGGCGCTCCCCCACCGGCCGCTCCTCCCGTCGGCGGGCCGCCGGAGAACCGCGAAGGTCCCCCCGTCGGCGCGCCACCCGCGAATCCCGGGGCCCCGCCCGGAGGCATCCCGCCCCGCGGAGCTCCCTGCCCCTGTACGCCCTCGGGCCCTCGGGGTGCCCACCCCTCGGGCAGCCGGGGCACACCCTGGGCCGGCGGCCCGCCCCTCGGCGGCTGAGTCGCCTGCTGCTCAGCAGACCCCCGCCGGCGCCCGGCCCGTTTCCTCTTCTCCGGCTCCGGTTCCGACCGGGCAGCGGGAACCACGTGTATGTCGGCGGTGTCGCCCTTGGGGGCCGGCCCGCGGCGGCTGTGACGTCCCACGTCCCGCCTCAGCTCCTCGCGCTGGTAGGGCCGGTGTCGGCCAACTCGCCGGTGTCCGCGAGGAGTTCGCGGAAGGCCGTGGCCACGGTCTCCGGGTACTCCATCATCGCCACATGTCCCGCGTCAGGCAACGTCAGCAGCCGCGAGTCGCGAAAGGCGCGTGCCGCGCGCTGGGCCATACGGTACGAGACGAGCTGGTCGCGACCCCCGTAGACGAGGAGTGTCGGCGCGAGCACCCGCTCGGCCTGGCGCCACAGTCCGTGCTGGCCACCCAGTGTGTACGCGTTCACGATGCCGCGTGCCGAGCGTGCCATGGCGTCCCAGAAGTAGGGGAGGGCGAGCCGCCGCTCCATCTCCTCGACCGCGTTGCGGAATCCCTCGGGCGTGACCATGCCGGGGTCGCCGTAACAGAGCGCCGTGACCCCTCGTACGCGCTGTTCGGCCGACCAGTCCTTGGTGAACCTGGTGAACAGGCCCGCGACACCGGGCAGGGCGAGCAGCGCTGTCGGCACGGCCGAGCGCTGCACCCGGATCTCCGGGAGCGCCGGCGAGACGAGGGTCAGCGTGCGCACGAGATCGGGCCGTACGGCCGCGACGCGCGTGGTGACCGCGCCGCCCAGCGAGTTCCCGAAAAGGTGCACGGGACCGCGCTCGGCCGCGTCGAGAAAACGGATGACCGCGCGCGCGTGCCCGGTCACCGAGTAGTCGCCGTCGTCCGGCGGCGGCGAGTCGCCGAAGCCCGGCAGATCGACGGCCTCGCTGTCCACGAGGCCGTCCATGAGGGGCATCAGCGCCGACCAGTTCTGCGAGGAACCGCCCAGCCCGTGCACGTACAGCGCGGGCGGCAGTCCCTCCCGCACCGGCGGTCTCGACCGCACCGTCAGCGTGATCCCGGGGAGCCCGACCGTGCGCAGCCGCTCCCCCGCGGCCACCCTGACGGTCCCGACCTTCGGAGCGACTGAAGTGGCCAGTACGGACGGCAGTTCGGTCGAAGACATGCGGCAATGTTACGAGACGATCACGCGCTGGATCGTGTGTTCGCAGTCACAGGGCCCGGTGTCGCACGACGGACTACGACCGGACGGCGGCGCGATCGCATAGCGTCCCGATCTCGACTCTCATACGCTTCATAGACGAGGGCACTCGTTACTCGCACAAGAGCGCACTCGCACCCACTCGGGAAGAGGACACATGACCGTCGACCCCACCGACCCCGAGACCATCGAGGAATCCGACGACACCGAGATCGGTGTCGAGGCCCCCGAAGCCGACGCGGCCGAACAGCACGCGGACCTGGCACCCCACCGCGACGAATCGCTGACCGATGCGGACAAGGACAGCGCCGACGAGGCGGACCTCGCGGAACAGGCGAGAGTCGTCGAACTCGACGAGGACGACTACCGCTGAGCCGAGGTGAGGCGAACCTGGCCGGGGCCGGAGAAGACCTGACCGCCCGGTATGCCCCTTCATCAAGCGTTATGCAGGGTTTTCACCGGCGTCCGGTCCGTGAAATTCTGCGCTCGCACCGCGCACACCACGGTTACCGAAAAGTACGATGGCCGCGCGGCGCTCACCGCAATGTGGACGATTTTGGGAGGCGGCGTGACAGCCATCGAGCAGACAGAGGCGGCGCGCCCGCGGGGCACACGCCTGCCGCGCCGTGCCCGACGCAACCAGCTCCTCGGCGCTGCCCAGGAAGTGTTTGTCGCGCAGGGGTATCACGCGGCCGCGATGGACGACATCGCCGAACGCGCGGGCGTCAGCAAGCCGGTGCTCTACCAGCACTTTCCCGGCAAACTCGACCTCTACCTCGCGCTGCTGGACCAGCACTGCGAGTCACTGCTGCAGGCCGTGCGGGCCGCCCTGGCGTCCACCACGGACAACAAGCTGCGGGTGCGGGCGACCATGGACGCGTACTTCGCGTACGTGGAGGACGACGGCGGCGCGTTCCGCCTGGTCTTCGAGTCGGACCTGACGAACGAACCCGCCGTGCGCGAGCGGGTCGACAAGGTCACGTTCGAGTGCGCGGAGGCGATCTGCGAGGTCATCGCGGAGGACACCGGTCTGTCCAAGGCCGAGTCGATGCTGCTGGCCTCGGGTCTCGGCGGACTCGCCCAGGTGGTGGCCCGCTCCTGGCTGCACAGCGACCGCAGCGTGCCGCGCGACCAGGCGGTGCAGCTGCTGACCTCGCTGGCATGGCGGGGCATCGCCGGTTTCCCGCTGCACGGCAGCGAGCACCACTGATCACGGGGATCGCGGCAGCACTGATCCCGGGGATCACAGAGGTCACCACGGGGGATCACCACTGACCGCCACTTTGTTCCCACCGGATGTTCGCTCCTGGCGTTCTCGGGCGGAGCATGTACGTCCCCTCACCGGGCTAATGTGTGCTGCGTACGGCGCGGACGAACGCGCACATCAGTGACCGTCGGAGGGACATAGCCGTGGAGGTCAAGATCGGCGTGCAGCACGCGCCCCGCGAGATCGTTCTGGAGAGCGGTCAGACCCCGGAAGAGGTCGAGCGCGCGGTGTCCGAGGCGCTGGCCGGCAAGTCGCAGCTGCTCAGCCTCGTGGACGACCACGGCCGCAAGGTCCTGGTTCCGGCGGACCGCCTCGCCTACGTGGAGCTCGGCGAGCCGACGACCCGCAAGGTGGGCTTCAGCGCGCTGTAAGGCGAAGAGAAGGGGCTCGGTGGCAACTGCCGCCGAGCCCCTTTTCCATGCTCTCGCCCCAGGTGTCCGTGCTTCACGGATGGAGCACAACTCGCTCACAGAGGAGGATTGCATTCCGCAGGTCACGGGTATGCAGGGCTACGACCGAAGTGCACACGGCCGTGCGGGAGGGACCCCCTGATGTTCTTGGAAGCGCTCGGCTCCGCGATCCTCGGTCTGGCACTGGCCTGGGCTGCCGCGTATCGCCTGCCGCACCGCCTGCCCGCTCGCCGCCTCGTCCTCGGGACAGGCATCGCGGGAGGCCTTTTCGGCGCCTTCCTCACCCACACCGCCCTGGGCTCCGTCGGCTTCCTGCCCGTAATGCTCGGCGCGGTGGCGGTCTCGGCAGCCTCCGTCTCCCTGCTCCTGCGCCCCGCGGGAAGACTCGGCCGCCACTCGGCAACGGTGTAAGAGACGACGACTGAGGCGCCCCTTTAGGGGCGCGGGGAACTGCGCGACCAGCCCCCACGCACCCGCAGAAAACAAACGAGCCCAGAAAACGAACCGGCGCCAAAAAGGGCTAGGCGGCCAAGCCCAGCGCAGCCATCCGCTTCGTGTGCGCCTCGGTGATCCGCGAGAACATCCGCCCCACCTCGGCGAGATCGAACCCATCGGCCACCCCACCGACGAGCATCGTCGACAGGGCGTCCCGGTCGGCAACCACCCGCTGGGACTGCGACAACGCCTCACCCATCAACCGCCGCGCCCACAGGGCGAGTCGACCGCCCACACGCGGATCCGCGTCGATGGCGGCCCGCACCTTCTCGACGGCGAACGACGCGTGCCCGGTGTCGTCGAGCACGGCCAGTACGAGTCCCCGCGTATCGGAGTCGAGGCGGGCCGCGACCTCCCGGTAGAAGTCACTGGCGATCGAGTCGCCGACGTACGCCTTGACGAGCCCCTCCAGCCAGTCCGAGGGCGCGGTCTGCTTGTGGAAACCGTCGAGCGCGGCGACGAACGGCTCCATCGCCTGCGTCGGCTCCGCCCCGATCTCCGTGAGCCGGTCCCGCAACTGCTCGAAGTGGTGGAACTCCGCCGACGCCATCTTCGCCAGCTCCGCCTTGTCCGCGAGCGTCGGCGCCAGCTTCGCGTCCTCCGCGAGGCGCTCGAACGCCGCCAGCTCCCCGTACGCGAGCGCTCCGATCAGGTCCACGACCGCGGCGCGGTACTGGGGGTCGACGGAGGCCTTGGCCCAGTCCTGGGCGGCGACTCCGGTGTGAGCGGCAGATGCGTCGGAAGCGTTGTCAGGCGTCGTCATGAAGCGCACAATAGCCCGCCCACCGTACGACGGAAGGCCCTGGTCAATCAGTGTGACGACGACTACGTGACCAAATCGGCCATCGCATATGCGCGATTCCGGGGTATGGTGGTAATGCGCTCGCTGAGTTGATCTACGTAACTCGACGGGCCGCACGAATGAGGATGCCCGGTCGGTGGCCCGATCGGCTCCGACCAGACAGCCCTCCACGTCGGTACGGCACATTGCGTACGACACCCGGAGGGAACCCTCAGCGGCACGAGAGCTCGAGCGTCGGCAGTGGTCCCATGCCACCCGGCCCGCTGGTCAAGAGCGGCCGACGTCCCCGGCACGGTCCCGACACGACCCCCGCGCTCGCCTCGCACCGCGTACACAGAAGAGGCAGCACCCTGACTACTTTCCGAGACCTCGGGATCCTTCCCGAGACTGCCGAGGCCCTTGAGGCGGTCGGCATCACGAGTCCCTTCCCCATCCAGGAGATGACGCTCCCCGTTGCCCTGACCGGCACCGACGTCATCGGCCAGGCCAAGACCGGCACCGGCAAGACGCTGGGCTTCGGCCTTCCGCTCCTGGAGCGCGTGACCGTTCCCGCGGACGTCGAGGCGGGCCGGGCCCAGCCCGAGCAGCTCACCGACGCCCCGCAGGCCCTCGTCGTCGTCCCGACGCGCGAGCTGTGCACGCAGGTCACGAACGACCTGCTGACCGCCGGCAAGGTCCGTAACGTACGCGTTCTGGCCATCTATGGCGGCCGGGCGTACGAGCCGCAGGTCGAGGCCCTCAAGAAGGGCGTCGACGTGATCGTCGGCACCCCGGGCCGGCTGCTGGACCTGGCGGGCCAGCGGAAGCTCGACCTCAAGCACATCAAGTCCCTCGTCCTCGACGAGGCCGACGAGATGCTCGACCTGGGCTTCCTGCCCGACGTCGAGAAGATCATCAACATGCTGCCGGCCCGCCGTCAAACGATGCTGTTCTCGGCGACCATGCCGGGCGCGGTCATCGGTCTCGCGCGCCGCTACATGTCGCAGCCCACACACATCCGCGCCACGGCGCCGGACGACGAGGGCCAGACGGTCCGCAACACCAAGCAGTTCGTCTACCGCGCGCACAACATGGACAAGCCGGAGATGGTCTCGCGGATACTGCAGGCCGACGGCCGCGGTCTCGTGATGGTCTTCTGCCGCACCAAGCGGACGGCGGCGGATCTCGCCGACCAGTTGCAGCAGCGCGGTTTCGCCTCCGGCGCGGTCCACGGCGACCTCGGCCAGGGCGCCCGCGAGCAGGCGCTGCGCGCCTTCCGCAACGGCAAGGTGGACGTGCTCGTCTGCACCGACGTGGCCGCGCGCGGCATCGACGTCGAGGGCGTCACGCACGTCATCAACTACCAGTCCCCCGAGGACGAGAAGACGTACCTGCACCGCATCGGCCGTACGGGCCGCGCGGGTGCCAAGGGCATCGCGATCACCCTCGTCGACTGGGACGACATCCCGCGCTGGCAGCTCATCAACAAGGCGCTGGACCTCGGTCTGAGCGACCCGCCGGAGACGTACTCCACGTCCCCGCGCCTCTACGAGGAGCTGAGCATCCCGGCGGGCACCAAGGGCGTCCTGCCGCGTGCCGAGCGCACCCGCGCCGGTCTCTCCGCCGAGGTGGTCGAGGACCTCGGCGAGACCGGCGGGCGTGGCCCGCGCGGCCGCGGTGGCCGTTCCGGCGCCCCGGCCTCGGCCTCCGCCCCGGTCGCCGAGCGCGACCGCGAGCGCCCGGCCCGTACGCCGCGTCGCCGTCGCCGCACCCGCAACGGCACGCCGCTCGACGCCACGGAGCAGCAGACCACCCCTGAGACCACGGAGTCGGCGCCGGCCGCCGCGGCCACGGAGCCGCGCACGCCGCGTCGCCGTCGTCGTACGCGTTCCGGTGGCGCGTCGGAGGCCGCCGAGACGGCCGTCGCCACGGCCGAGGGCACGGTGGCGGACGCCGCCGGGCCGATCGCGTCGGCCGAACCGGTCGCCGCGGAGCCCAGGTCGCGTCGCCGCCGTTCGCGCCGGACCGCGGAGGCCGCTCAGCCCGAGGTCGCCGTCGTCGAGGAGGCACCCACGGCTCCCGTGGCCCCCGTCGCCGAGGCGGTCGAGGTGTCCGAGCCGGCGTCCGAGACCAGGCCGCGCCGCCGGACCCGTAAGGCCGCCACGGCCGCCGAGACCGCGGTGGACACCGCCGAGGGCACGGTCGTCGAGGCGGCGGAGGTCACCGAGACGAAGCCGCGCCGCCGTACGCGGAAGGCCGCCCAGGCCCCCGAGGCCGTGGTGGAAGCCGCTGTCGAGCCGGTGGAGGCCGTCGAGGCCAAGCCGCGCCGCACTCGCAAGGCGACGACCACGGCGGCCGCGGAGGCCGCCCTGGACACCGCCGAGGCCGCGGAGGCCAAGCCGCGCCGCCGTACTCGTAAGGCCGCCGCTTCCGACGAGGTCGCCGCAGCCGTCGAAGCCGCCATCCCGGCCCAGGTGGCCGAGGAGGCCGAGGCCAAGCCGGGCCGCCGCACCCGCAAGGCCGTCACGGCCGCCACTGTCGCGGAGATCGCTCCGGTGGACGAGGCGCCCGTCGCGGAGGCCAAGCCGCGTCGGCGTACGCGCAAGGCCGCCGAGGTAGCGGTGGACACCGCTGAGGGCACCACAGTCGAGGCACCGGCGGCCGCGGCGACGAAGTCGCGCCGCACCCACAAGACCGCGGCAGCCGCAGAGGCCGCCGTGGACACCGCGGAGGCGACCGAGGCTGCCGAGACGAAGCCCCGCCGCCGCACCACCCGCAAGGTCGCGGTCGCCGAGGCCGACATCCCGGCCCAGGCCACCGAGGCCGCCCCGGCCGAGGCCCCGGTCAAGCCGCGCCGCACCCGCAAGACGGCGGCCACGGCCACCGTCGCGGACGCTGTCACGGCGGAGGCCGCCCCCGAGGCCAAGCCCCGCCGCCGTGCGCGCAAGACGGCAGCGGTCGCCGAGACGACGGAGAGCTGACGCTCACACCTGACGGCCCGGTCCCCCTTCGGCGGGGCCGGGCCGTCGGCGTTCCCGCACGCGGTCGCGGGTCTGTCGCGACGTTCCCGCACACGGTCGCAGGCCCGTCGTCGGCATTCCCGCACACAGTCGCAGGCCGTCGCCGGCATCCCCGCACACAGTCGCAGGCCGTCGCCGGCATTCCCGCACACGGTCGCGGGGCCCCTCGTCGGCGTCCCGCGCGACCGCCGGCCCATCGCGGCATTCCCGCACACGGCCACAGGCCGTCGTCGGCGTCCCCGCACACGGTCGTGGGCCGTGTCCCCGGCCCGTCGTCCCTCGGCCGCCGCCCGGCATGCCGTTCGAAAGGTTCCCCGGATAGCCTCCTCCTCATGAGCAGGCCCGCCACTTTCGTCCCGCCGTCCGGAGCCCGCGCGTATCGGCTCGCCACCGCGCGCGGGGAGTTCGCCGTGATCGAGGCGGGCAGCCCCGAGAAGGGCACCGCGCTCCTGCTGCCGGGGTTCACCGGCAGCAAGGAGGACTTCATCTCGCTGCACGAACCGCTGGCCGCGGCCGGATACCGGACCGTCGCCGTGGACGGGCGCGGTCAGTACGAGTCGCCGGGCCCGACAAACGACGAAGCGCCTTACGCGCAGGCCGAGTTGGCGCAGGACGTCCTCGCCCAGATCGACGCGCTGACCGGCGGTCCGACCGACGGCCCGCGGGAGCGCGTCCACCTCGTGGGCCACTCCTTCGGCGGGCAGGTCGCCCGGGCGGCCGTGCTGCTGGATCCGTCCCGTTTCCGGTCGCTCACCCTGATGGCGTCGGGCCCCGCCGAGATCTCCCCCTCCCAGCAGCAGCGCGTGAAGCTCCTGCGGGACGCGCTCGCCGTGATGGACCTGGGTCAGGTGTGGGAGGCCATCCAGGCGCTTGAGCCGCCGGAGGACGCCGAGGGCGACCTGGACGCGGGTCTGGACGACCAGGACGACCTGAAGCGGCGCTGGCTCGGCAACAGCCCGGCCCAACTCATCGCGGCGGGGCGGCAGTTGTGCGAGGAGCCCGACCGGGTGGCCGAGCTGGCCGCCGTCGGACTGCCCGTCCATGTCCTGTCGGGCGAACGCGACGACACATGGCCTGTGCCGCTCCTCGACGACATGGCCGTACGCCTCGACGCGCACCGCACGATCGTCGGCGGGGCCGAGCACTCACCCAACTCGGACCGTCCGCGGGAGACGGCGGAGGCGCTCGCGGCGTTCTGGCACCAGGTGAGCTGACGCTCTGCCCGCAAGTTCTTCGGCTGCGGGCCGTTCGTGGCTGGGCGCGCAGTTCCCCGCGCCCCTTATGGGGCCGGCCCGAAGCAGCAGACGAGCTAGTACTGCCCCTGCAAGTGCTCCCAGAAGCCGTCCCGCAGGGACCTTCGCAGATCCGCCTGCCCCCGCAGCGAGTACTGCAGCAGCCCCTCCGCCTCCACGAGCAGATCCTGGTCGACAGGCCCTGGCAGATAGGGATGCCCGGGCAGCAGCTCCGCCAGCGCCTCGCGCCCCCGCGCGGCCAGCCACTTCGCGGCGATCTGCGCGCCCACGAACCGCACGTCCTCGCGCGTGGGCCGGCCCGCCGCCGACGTGTCGTACGAGGCGGAGGTCCGCCGGGCGACGTACGGCTTGAAGAACTCCAGGTCGAACGTGCGCTGACTGTCGACCTCCCAGAGCAGCGGCTCCGCCTGGTTGCGCCCCTCCGGCGCCTCGATGCCCCAGAGGTGCACGCGGGCCCCGTACCCCTGCGCCGCCTCGACCGCCGAGACCAGGTCCTCGTCGCCGCCGATGAGCGCCGCGTCGCTGATGGCGCGGTGCCGGGCCAGCGACTCCAGATCCGTACGGATCAGGGAGTCGACGCCCTTCTGCTGGTTGTTGGCGTTGAGGTTGCCGAGGCGGACCTTCACGTCGGGCAGCTCGGCGATGGACTGCTGCTCCGCGGTGTGGATGCGGCGCCGCGCCCCGTCGTACCAGTAGACGCGCAGCAGCCTGCTGTCCGCGAAGATCGTGCGGGCCCGGTCGATGAGCGCCTCGATGAGTCCCTCGGCGTCCAGATCGAAGGCCCGGCGGTCCTCCGTCCCGGCGACGAGCCGGCCCGCGGCCGCGTAGAGATACCCCGCGTCGACGAAGATCGCATGAGTCGACGGCGTCTTCGCCACCTCGGCGAGCATGCGCAGGAGCAGCTCGTTCGTGCGGTCGATACGCGCACCGAGCACCGCTGGATCGAGGTCGTCATTCATATGCGCCTCATTGTCGCAGGCGGTCACGGGACGAACACAACCGGTCCGGAAATCGATCTGAAAGCCGGCTTGGAGACCGGTCGGATACCAGTCAGTAGTTAGCCGTTCGAAAAATTTCTTTAGCGTAGGGAATGTTTGTAACACGCATGCCGTTGGATCCCTATGTAACCAAGTAGTTCTCCTCAGGAGGATGACCAGACGAAGGGAGAAGCCTGTGCGCTTCGAAATCATGCGCCTTGACGACGTCGACGGAACCCCCGTGGACAGCACCGTCGTGGACGCCGCCTCCGTCAACCGGATCGTTCAGCAGGCCGCAGCCATCGGGCAGCGCCTCTGGATCCGCCCGGCCAACACCTCGGCCTCATAACATCGGACGCTCGACAGACGAAGACTGACTGACGGACAGACAGACTTCAGAACCCCCGTACGGCACCGACGCCGTACGGGGGTTCTGCGTTGCGCGGCCGGCGCCTCGGAGGGTGCGGTTCTGCGTTGCGCGGCACCGCGGAGGGCGCGCGCAAAGGCGCTCAGCTGCTCTGGATGACCTGCGTGACGCCGTTGATGATCTGCTGCACGGCGATCGCGGAGAGCATCATGCCCGCGAGCCGCGTCACCAGCACGACACCGCCGTCCTTGATGACCCGGATGATCAGCAGCGAGTACCGCATCACCACCCACAGCACGACATGGATCGCGACGATCGCGGCCCACACCGACACCTGCGACGCCACGCCGTCGGCCTTCTGCACGGCGAGGATGACGGACACGATCGCGCCCGGCCCGGCGAGCAACGGCATGCCCAGCGGCACGAGGGCGACGTTGACGTCCTTCGTCTGCTTGGGCTCGTCCGTCTTGCCCGTGAGCAGGTCGAGCGCGATGAGCAGGAGCAGCAGCCCGCCCGCGATCATCAGCGCGGGGACGGACACGTGCAGGTAGTTGAGGATCTGGTGCCCGAGCAGCCCGAAGACGGCGATGACTCCGCCGGCCACGCAGACGGCCTGGAACGCCATCCGCTTCTGCACCTTGGCCGGCCGTCCGGCCGTCAGCGCGAGGAAGATCGGGGTGATCCCGGGGGGATCCATGATGACGAAGAGGGTCAGGAAGAGGGAGCCGAAGACGGCGAGGTCGAACACGGTGAGCCTTGCGAGAAGAGGGACGAGACGAGGAAGTGGAACAGCGAGGACGGGCCGTAGGACGGCGCAGCGCCCATCGCTGTGGGCAGGCGTTGCGCGGCCCGGGAGGGGTGGGCACAGCCGGCAACCGGTGGGCATGGCCCGGGGCGCGACCGCCTTCGGAAGCGACTGAGCGGGAACCGGGCAGGAACCGAGCGGAACTGGGCAGGAAGCGAACGAGACCGTGCCGGGGGTCGGCGGGACCGCTCAGCGCCCAGCGCCTCCGCCGGCGCCCGGTACGGGAAACGCGCCGGTGGCCCGCCGGGTGATCTCCCCGTAGATCTCGGGATCCGTCGTGAACTCCCCGAGCACACACGTCTTGCGGCTGCCGTGATAGTCGCTGGAGCCGGTCGGCAACAGCCCCAACTCGCCCGCGAGGCCGCGCAGTCGGGCCCGGGTGGCCGGTTCGTGGTCCATGTGGTCGACCTCGATCCCGTCGAGCCCGGCCGCCGCGAGCTCCGCGATCGCGGACTCCGGCACGGTCTGCCCACGCTTGGAGGCGGCGGGATGCGCGAAGACGGTCACGCCGCCCGCGGCCTTGACGAGCCGGATCATCTCGAAGGGGTCCGACTCGTGCTTCTCGACGTAGGCGCGCCCGCCGTCGGCGAGCCACTCGGTCGTGAACGCGTCGGAGACGCTGCGTACGACACCCAGCTCGACCAGCGCGGTGGCGATGTGCGGCCGCCCCACGGAACCGCCGGCCGCGATGCGCTCGACCTGCTCCCAGGTGACCGGCACGCCCAGCTCCTGGAGGTTGGCGATCATCGCCTGGGCCCGCGGCACCCGGTCGTCGCGTACGAGCTCGCGCTCGCTCAGCAGCTCGGGCTCCTCGGGATCGAAGAGGTACGCCAGCATGTGCAGCCCCACTCCGTCGAGACGGCAGGAGAGCTCGGCTCCCGTCACCAACGTGAGCCCGGCGGGCAGGGCCGCCAGGGCCTCCGCGTACCCGCGGGTGGTGTCGTGATCGGTCAGCGCGACGACGTCGAGCCCGGCGGCACCGGCGTTGCGCACCAGCTCGGCGGGGGTGTCCGTACCGTCGGACGCCGTGGAGTGGCAGTGCAGATCGATGCGCACGACACAGACTCCAGACACGAACGGAACAAGACGGACCGCTCAAGGATAACGGCCCCAGGAACGCCCCCTGTCACACCCAAAGCACGGGGTCACCCCCTACAAACGGCTCTGCGGCAGGGCGCTTGTTCTTTTCAGGGGCGCAGGAGGACAGCTCCGTGGCAGCACGCCCGCACTTTTCAGGGGCGCGGGGAACTGCGCGACCAGCCACACACCACCCGCACCCGGCAGACCACAGACACCCCACCCCCGTGGCCGCCCAAAAAACTACGGCTCAAGAATCCGCGGCGACAACGCCCCACAAGGCAACAGATCCACTTCCGCCCCCGCATCCCGCAGATCCGTGAGCACCAGCTCGTCATACATCAGCAACCCCGACTGCTCGGGCCACACAACGGCCCACAGCCACAACCCCCGCGCCTCCCCCGCGAAGACGGCCCGGTCGTCGGGTGTCCCGGCGACATGCCACAACGGCGTCGGCCGCCCCGCGGCGAGCAACTTCGCCTGGGCGGGCTTCTCGACGCTCATGTACGGCCCCGGATCGGGCCCGTCGATCCCCGCGTACCGCGCGCCGAGCCCGACCCCGAGTTCCTCGGCGATGAGCACCAGCTCCCCTATGCCACCGAGCGGCCCCGGCCCGGAGCAGGCCACCGCCGTGGCGCGACCGCCACTGCGGTCGTCGCCGGCGAACGCGGCGCCCGTGAAGAGCCAGCCGACGGGCAGCGGCCACGGCATCCACACCGGTACGCGCGCACGGTGCACGACCACGCCGAGGGCTTCGACGCTGGGCGGGATCACGGGCTGCAGCGGATGCACGATGCCGTGCACATCGCACTGCCAGGAGTCGGCAAAGAGGCCGGGAGCCCTGACCCGGCCACCACACTTCGGGCAACTGGGTTCGCCCCTCATAGGGCCCAACGGTCCTCCCCGTATTTGGTTGCGTCAAGGACGATCACCCGTCCGGCGTGTGCCTGTCACCTTCCCCTCACCTCGGAAAACTAGATGTAGCTTGCATTTATTAGTCGAGCTAACTTATTATGTGTATACGCCAACGATCCCGATGCGAGGAGTGAAGGAGCCGGCATGAACAGCGGTACGGCAGAGCACACAGGAGGTCCCGCCGAAGGGGACACGTTCGACGCGGGGGCCGGCGGCCTCCTGCGTCAGCCGAAGGCGGTCTGGGCGACCGCCGGGGCATCCGTCGTCGCCTTCATGGGCATCGGGCTCGTCGACCCGATCCTGCCCTCCATCGCCAAGGGCCTGGACGCCACCGCGGGCCAGGTCTCGCTGCTCTTCACCTCCTACTTCCTGATCACGGCCGTCGCGATGCTGGTCACGGGCTTCGTCTCCAGCCGCATCGGCGGCCGCAGGACCCTGCTCCTCGGCCTCGCCCTGGTCGTGGTCTTCGCGGGCCTGTCCGGCACGTCCGGTTCGGTCGGCGAACTCGTCGGATTCCGCGCGGGCTGGGGGCTCGGCAACGCGCTGTTCGTCTCGACGGCCCTCGCGGTCATCGTCGGCGCGGCGGCCGGCGGCAGCGCCGCGGCGATCCTGCTGTACGAGTCCGCCCTGGGCCTCGGCATGGCCTGCGGACCCCTGCTGGGCGCACTGCTCGGGGACGCCAGCTGGCGCTACCCGTTCTTCGGCACCGCGGTCCTGATGGCGATCGGGTTCCTGTGCATCACGGCGTTCCTGAAGGAGCAGCCGAAGCCCGCGCGCAAGACCGGCCTGCTCGACCCGATCAAGGCGCTCGGCCACGGCGGGCTCGCCTCGGCGGCCGCCTCCGCGTTCTTCTACAACTACACGTTCTTCACCGTGCTGGCCTTCACGCCGTTCGTGCTGAACATGAGCCCGTACAAGTCCGGCGCGGTCTTCTTCGCCTGGGGGCTGCTGCTCGCGGTGTTCTCGGTGCTCGTGGCGCCGCGACTGCAGGCACGGTTCGGGTCGCTGAAGGTGCTCGGCGGTTCACTGGTGCTGCTCGCGGCCGACGTGCTCGTCCTCGGCTACGGCAGCCACACCGCGGCCGTCGTCTGCACGATCCTCTCCGGCGCCTTCATCGGCGTGAACAACACCGTCTACACGGAGCTCGCGCTCGGCGTCTCGGACGCCCCGCGCCCGGTGGCGAGCGCCGGCTACAACTTCGTCCGCTGGTTCGCGGCCGCCGCCGCGCCCTTCTTCGCGCCGAGGATCGAGGAGTGGACCGACATCCACATCCCGTTCGTGGTCGCGACGGTCACCGCGGTACTGGGTGCGGTCGTCGTCCTCGTACGCCGGAAGTCGCTCGCACACGAGGCCGAGGAACTCGAGACCCGGCACGCGACCGAGGACAGTGTGGCCGTGTTTGCCAACTGACGGATTTCGGCCACGGGTTGGTGACGTTACTCACCCCCGGGCCGCCCGGATCAGTCCAGTGGGACGGACGTGCGTGAGGGATCGCGCAGGTCCGTTCCGCTCGTCAGCCAGCGCTCCTGGAGGGCCCCCGCGCCGTGCACCCGCTTCCACGCGGCCTCGTTCGGCGTCATGGGGAGCAGCGGCAGGAAACGTACGGGATCGAGGGGTGCGTCGAGCTCCAGGTCCTCGATCAGACCGCCCGCCTCGGCGACCAGTACGGAGGTGAAGGGGGCGCCCGGCCACAGGGGCTCACCCACGTCGAGCGAGGCGCCCGGGGCCACGACCAGGCCCTCGACCTGCGGGGACGCGGCCAGTACGGCGAGCGGGCGGAGCACCTTGTCGGTGTCGGCGGCGCCGGCCCGTACGGAGAGGACCAGCTCGGCGCGCGGACCCGCGACCGGGTCTGCGACGACCGCCGTGGGGTCGGCCATCGGCTGGGCGGACATGCCGAGCGTGGCGTAGCGGACGATCCCCGTGTCCGTTCCTCCGCCGGTTCCGTCCGTGAAACGGAGCACCTCGATGCGGTCCGTGCCGAGGAAGGTCACCGCGGCGCGCGCGTCCGGTTCGCCCAGCGCGGTACGCAACCGGGTCTCGACCAGAGGAAGAACATCAGCCATGCGCCGAGCATAGAACTCGTCAGTGACGGGCAAAGCGACGGCTTGACACTTCAGTCGGCTGATAGTCTTGGCCGCTGGTCGGGGCAGCACGCAGAAGCGTCGCTCTCGAGTCCCGACCCAAGTCTCGACAGTCTCGACGCATGAGACTCCCCTACGGGGGATGGACCTCCCCTACGGGGGACCGGCCGGAGGAGGTGGGGCTCCATGGATCGAAGTCGACCGTGCAGTACCACCCGCTCTTCCGGCTGCTGAGTCCCTCTCAGCTCCAGAGCTCACGCTCTACTGGCTGCCACCTCTCGCTCTCGCGTCCTGGCCTCCGGTGCACAACGGAAGAGCACTTCGTTTTTCCTGATCTGTCTGAATTTTCTGATCTGTATCAGTAGCGAAGCTGCCACCGCGACGGTGCGGTGCTCCCCGCTTTGTGGACGTGCCAAACATCCGCAGTCAGGACGTCCCCATTCCGGGCAGTCTCAACCGTTGCCGGCGGCTCTCGTTCCGCGAAGGAGCCAGCCATGTCGATGATTCGTGACCTGCGTGCCGCGGTCCGTCCCTCGCTGCGCAAGGACGGCGGCGCGTACGACACCACCCGCGCGGCCGGGGCCAGTTCGGCCGTCGTGGACTGCGCGGTCTACCGCGACGGCGTCCGCCTCCCGTCCGACGACGGCCTCACCCCGCGTGCGGCGATCCGTCAGGCGCGGCGGGACGGCGGGTTCGCCTGGATCGGTCTGCACGAGCCGACCGAGGCCGAATTCGCCGGTGTGGCCGCCGAGTTCGGGCTGCACCCGCTGGCCGTCGAGGACGCCGTCCACGCCCACCAGCGCCCCAAGCTCGAGCGGTACGACGACACACTGTTCGCCGTCTTCAAGACCATCCACTACGTCGAGCACGACGAGCTCACCGCCACCAGCGAGGTCGTCGAGACCGGCGAGGTGATGTGCTTCACCGGACGGGACTTCTTCATCACCGTGCGGCACGGCGGCCAGGGCTCGCTGCGGGCGCTGCGGCACCGGCTGCAGGACGACCCCGAGCTGCTCACCAAAGGCCCCTCGGCCGTGCTGCACGCCATCGCCGACCACGTCGTCGACGGGTACGTGGCCGTCGCGGACGCCCTTCAGGACGACGTCGACGAGGTCGAGACCGAGGTGTTCTCGCCCGGGCCCCGGGGCGGGGTGTCGCGCGGTGTCGACTCGGCGCGGATCTACCAGCTCAAGCGCGAGGTGCTGGAGTTCAAGCGCGCGGTGTCGCCGCTGATGCGGCCCATGCAGCTGCTCAGCGAGCGGCCGATGCGGCTGGTCGACCCCGACATCCAGAAGTACTTCCGCGATGTCGCCGACCACCTCGCGCGGGTCCAGGAGCAGGTCGTCGGCTTCGACGAACTGCTCAACTCGATCCTCCAGGCCAACCTCGCGCAGGCCTCCGTCGCGCAGAACGAGGACATGCGCAAGATCACCTCCTGGGCGGCGATCATCGCCGTGCCGACGATGGTGTGCGGTGTGTACGGCATGAACTTCGACCACATGCCGGAGCTGCACTGGAAGTACGGCTACCCGGTGATCATGGGCATCACCGTGGTGCTCTGCCTGGGCATCCACCGCACCCTGAAGCGCAACGGCTGGCTCTGACCTGCCCCGAGGGGCCCGGCACTAGGCTGGCCCCATGTCGGATCAGCTGCTCGATCAGGCCCTCGTCGAGGAGGCCACCAAGAAGTCCGGACTCGTCTGGGTGCGGGGGCTTCCCGCCCAGGGGGCCGGGGTCTCCGTCCAGAAGGACGGTGCGTCCTCCCAGGCCCTGTGGCACGTGTGGCACGACGGGGCGGTGTGTCTGGTCGGGGACGGGCCCGGTGAGCAGCCGTTGCCCGGGCTCGTGGACGGGGGCGAGGCCGTCGTCACCGTCCGCAGCAAGGACAAGGGCGGTCGCCTTGTCTCCTGGTCCGCGAAGGTGGTGGAGCTCGCTCCCGGGTCCGAGGAGTGGGACGCGGCCGTCGGCGAGCTGAAGGGCAAGCGGCTGAACGCGCCCGACGGCGAGGCCATGACCGGGCGGTGGGCCCGGGAGTGCCGGGTGGTTCGGCTCGCGCCGACGGGGTCGACCGCGTCGCTGCCGGACGGATCGCTCGCCGCGGTGCCGTTGCCTACGTCTGCGACTACGCGGCAGGCGATTCCGGCGGGGTTGCCGCGGCTGCTTTTCAAGAAGCGCAAGCGCCGCTGAACGCTCCGCGGGGGCCGTTGTCGTCTGCGGGTTGTTCGTGGCTGGTCGCGCAGTTCCCCGCGCCCCTAAAAGCGTGGCTGCGCCCCTGCTTTTGTCTTTAGGGGCGCGGGGAACTGCGCGCTCAGCCACGAACAACCCGCGTTTGCATCCACCGGCCTCAGCCACCCCCTCCAGGGGCGCGGGGAACTGCGCGACAAGCCACCACGCACCCGCAGCCGACCCACAACCCTGCACCAGCCCTCAGGACGACGGGAGCTGCTGTCCATAGTCGACCGTGTCGTCCTTGTCCGGGGCCTCCAGGGCAAACCCCTTGCCCCAGTCCGTCAGGCGGAGCGTCCCCGCCCCGCCGGCGCGGACGAGCAGGAGAGGGTACGGCTTGCCCTCCAGGGAGACGTCCAGCTCGCCGCCGGAGCCCTTGTCACCGGTGATCCGGATCGTGCGGAGCCCGCGCTGCTCATGGTGGCCGTCGGTGGCCAGCTCACCGTGGAGGGTGAGGAGGCCGTCGAGGAGCACGTCCTTGTCGGTGAAGACACTGAGCTGCTTGTAGGCGGGGTCACCCTTGGGGACCTTCACATACTTGCCCTCGAGCTTGCCCGCGGCCGTCGCGTCGGACGTACCGTCGTCGCTCTTGCCGTCCTGGTGGTCCCAGAAGTCCGCGTCGGCCTTGATGAAGAGGTGCTCGTCGACCCGTAGGAGCTGGAACGTCACTCCCTTCGAAGTGACCGAGCCGGTGCCGCCGTCACCCTTCAGCTGCATGTCCAGCTTGTAGGTGCGCTTGCCGCTGATCACGGCGCCCGACAGCCGTACCGTCTCCGCGGCCTGGGCGGCCGACTGCGTTCTGCTCTGGATCTTGGCAGGGGGCAGTTTCCCGACCCCGTTCGTGCCCGCGTCCGGGTCGTCACCGCCGCACCCCGTCACCCCTGTCCCCGTCACGACCAGCGCACACACGGCGCTCGCCAACGCGGCCCTACGGGTACGTCCCTGGGGAATCGCAGTCACAGGTGGCGCTGCCTCTCATGCGGGTGACCTCAACGGCGTACCGCAGCGTACCGGGGCCCCCTACGCCACTCGGAGTCAGTCCGTCCGCACCGCTCACCAGGGCGTATCCGACCGGGACGGGCTAGCCTGAAGCCCACCCGAGCGGACATGACACACCAAAACACCCGTACCGAAGCCCGTACGAAGAAGGAGGCGCGGGCATGGCGGCAGGCGCCCCCAGGATCTTCGTCTCACACCTCTCCGGCATCGCCGTCTTCGACCCGAGCGGCGACCAGGTGGGCCGGGTGCGCGACCTGGTCGCCATGCTGCGCGTCGGGAGGCGGCCCCCTCGGCTGCTCGGCCTCGTCGTCGAACTGTCCACCCGCCGCCGCATCTTCCTGCCCATGACCCGGGTGACCGGCATCGAGTCGGGTCAGGTCATCACCACCGGCGTCCTCAACGTCCGCCGCTTCGAGCAGCGGCCCACCGAGCGGCTCGTCATCGGGGAGCTGCTCGACCGGCGGGTCACGCTCGTCGAGACGGACGAGGAGGTCACCGTCCTCGACATCTCCATCCAGCAGTTGCCCGCCCGTCGCGACTGGGAGATCGACCGGGTCTTCGTACGGAAGGGGCGCATGGGCAGCGCCTTCCGGCGGGCCAGGGGCGAGACGCTGACCGTCGAGTGGTCGGCCGTCACCGGGTTCTCGCTGGAGGAGCACGGGCAGGGCGCCGAGAACCTCCTCGCCACCTTCGAGCAGCTGCGCCCCGCCGACCTCGCGAACGTGCTGCACCATCTGTCCTCCAAGCGGCGCGCGGAGGTCGCGGCCGCCCTGGACGACGACCGGCTCGCGGACGTCCTGGAGGAGCTCCCCGAGGACGACCAGATCGAGATCCTCGGCAAGCTCAAGGAGGAGCGCGCCGCCGACGTCCTGGAGGCGATGGACCCCGACGACGCGGCCGACCTGCTCGGTGAGCTGCCGGAGGAGGACAAGGAGCGTCTGCTGGCGCTGATGCGGCCGGACGACGCGGCGGACGTACGGCGGCTGATGGCGTACGAGGAGCGCACCGCGGGCGGTCTGATGACGACCGAGCCGATCGTGCTGCGTCCCGACGCGACCGTCGCGGACGCGCTCGCGCGGGTGCGCAACCCCGACCTCTCCCCCGCGCTGGCCGCCCAGGTGTACGTGTGCCGCCCGCCGGACGAGACGCCGACCGGCAAGTACCTGGGCACGGTCCACTTCCAGCGGCTGCTGCGCGATCCGCCGTACACGCTCGTCGGCTCGATGATCGACGACGATCTGCAGCCGCTGGACCCGGAGGCCGTACTGCCCGTCGTGGCGGGCTTCTTCGCGGCGTACGACATGGTCGCGGCGCCCGTCGTCGACGAGAGCGGCTCGCTGCTGGGCGCGGTCACCGTGGACGACGTACTCGACCACATGCTGCCCGAGGACTGGCGCGAGACGGAGTTCCACCTGGACGGGGAGACACCGGCGGAGACGGCCGGTGAGGGGGCTTCTGATGGCTCCTGAGCGCGAGGCCTCCCGCGAACGGGCCGCCACCGGGGCGACCGCCGCCGGCCGGCCGCGCACCCGGCTCGACCAGCCGCAGCCGCCGCGGCGCCGGTTCCTGCCCGAGTACGACCCGGAGGCCTTCGGCCGGCTGTCCGAGCGGATCGCCCGTTTCCTCGGCACCGGGCGGTTCATCGTCTGGATGACGTTCGTCATCATCCTGTGGGTGGTGTGGAATGTGTTCGCGCCGCGTGACCTGCGCTTCGACAACTACCCGTTCATCTTCCTGACGCTGATGCTCTCGCTCCAGGCCTCGTACGCCGCCCCGCTGATCCTTCTCGCGCAGAACCGGCAGGACGACCGCGACAAGGTCAACCTCGAACAGGACCGCAAGCAGAACGAGCGGTCCATCGCGGACACCGAGTACCTGACCCGGGAGATCGCCGCGCTGCGCATGGGCCTCGGCGAGGTCGCCACCCGTGACTGGATCCGCTCGGAGCTGGAGGACCTGGTCAAGGAGCTGGACGAGCGGCGTCCCGGGGCGCGCGGCGACGCTCGTGTCGTATTCCCGGCAGAACACCCTCGGGGACGTGACGTAGACGACCGGTGACAGGCTTTCCAGGGCCGGTGGGAAGCGCCGTACCATCGACCCTATGGCTACGGAAGACGCGGTGCGTGAAGCACTGGCGACAGTGAACGACCCCGAGATCCATCGTCCGATCACCGAGCTCGGAATGGTCAAGTCGGTGGAGATCGGTGCGGACGGTGCTGTCGCGGTCACCGTCTACCTCACGGTCTCCGGCTGTCCGATGCGCGAGACCATCACGAAGAACGTCACGGACGCCGTCGCGGCGGTCGAGGGCGTCACCCGTGTCGACGTGACGCTGGACGTGATGGGCGACGAACAGCGCAAGGAGCTGGCGTCCGCGCTGCGCGGCGGCCAGGGCGAGCGGGAGGTCCCGTTCGCCAAGCCGGGTTCGCTGACGCGTGTGTACGCGGTCGCCTCCGGCAAGGGCGGCGTCGGCAAGTCGTCCGTGACGGTCAACCTCGCGGCGGCGATGGCCGCCGACGGCCTCAAGGTCGGTGTCGTGGACGCCGACATCTACGGCCACTCCGTGCCCCGCATGCTCGGCGCCGACGGCCACCCGACCCAGGTCGAGAACATGATCATGCCGCCGTCGGCGAACGGCGTGAAGGTCATCTCGATCGGCATGTTCACCCCCGGCAACGCGCCCGTCGTGTGGCGCGGCCCGATGCTCCACCGCGCCCTCCAGCAGTTCCTCTCGGACGTCTACTGGGGCGACCTGGACGTCCTGCTCCTGGACCTTCCGCCGGGTACGGGCGACATCGCGATCTCCGTCGCGCAGCTCGTCCCGAACGCGGAGATCCTGGTCGTGACGACGCCTCAGCAGGCCGCCGCCGAGGTCGCCGAGCGGGCCGGCTCGATCGCCGTCCAGACCCACCAGAAGATCGTGGGCGTCGTCGAGAACATGTCGGGCATGCCGTGCCCGCACTGCGACGAGATGGTCGACATCTTCGGCACGGGTGGTGGCCAGTCGGTCGCCGACGGCCTGACCCGCACCACCGGTGCCACCGTCCCGGTGCTCGGCTCCATCCCCATCGACCTCCGCCTCCGCGAGGGCGGCGACGAGGGCAAGCCGGTGGTTCTGACGGACCCCGACTCCCCCGCGGGGTCCGCCCTGCGAGCCATCGCCGGCAAGCTGGGCGGCCGTCAGCGGGGTCTGTCGGGCATGTCCTTGGGCATCACCCCGCGGAACAAGTTCTAGGACTTCGCCCAATGCCCTGCGGCCGCTTCTTGTGGGGCGGCTGCGGGCCGGTGGGGGCTGGTCGCGCAGTTCCCCGCGCCCCTCAAAGAGACGGGCCTGCTTTTAGGGGCGCGGGGAACTGCGCGCTCAGCCACGAACAACCCGCACGTGTACCCACCGGCCTCAGCCACCCCCTCCAGGGGCGCAGGGAACTGCGCGACCAGCCCCCACGCACCCGCGGGCGACGAACGACACCGAGGAGGGCACCGTCAGCAGACGGTGCCCTCCTCGCTCAGCCCGCCGCCTAGGCGTACGTAGCGATGTCCTTGATCACGGCGAAGCCCAACCCGTACGCGCTCATCCCCCGCCCGTACGCCCCCAGGTGGACCCCCTCCTGCGTGGACCCCGCAAGAACCCACCCGAACTCGGACTCGCGGTAGTGGAACGGCGTCGGAACGCCGTCCACGGGAAGCGAGAGCGTGGACCAGTCGGCGCCGTCCAGATCGTCCGCGAGGACCCACGCCGTCTCGGTCTGCTGGTCCAGCCAGTCGTCCCGCAGCGTGTGGTCCATCTGCCCGGGCCAGGTGAAGGACAGCAGCCCGACCCCCGCGAGCCAGGCCGCCGAGGACACCGAGGTGGCCTCCAACAGCCCCGTGCCGTCGGCACTGCGCCGCACCGGGCTGGCCGCCACGGTCACCACGACCGCGAACCGCTCCTTGTCCTCCGTGGTCTCGCCGCGTACCGAGGGCTCGTCGCCGTGCCCGATCGATCCGTGCTCAATGGCTCCGTCGGCCGAAGCACCGACCTGCATCAGCCAGCGCGGTCCCGTGAAGGCCTCGTCGAGGCCGTACCACGGGAAGGGCGCCAGCAGGTAGCCGTCGACCGTGCGCCGGGCGGAGGGGACCTGTTGTCCGCCCTCCGCAGCCGGCGCCTGCGCGCCTACCCGACTTGTCGTCTCCATCGCCCGGACGCCTCCTCGCTCTAGTCGGACCGGGCGGCCCGCCCCCCTTCGGGCGTCCTTCCGGTCCGCACAACAACTAGGCAGGATAGCCACAGGTCCGCGGCGCCCCGGGAAACCGGTCGGCTCGTGGGTCGCGTAGGCGTCACATCCGGCCCCCTTTGAGCAGGCAGAACGCAGGCGGCGTACGGGGAAAAGGGGTGTCGGCGACCCGGCCGAAGCGCGTTCCGGACGGCGGGCGTGCCGCACGTCGACGGGCCGCGGGCGTACGCCTTGGACCCGGGCCGTTCGGAGCGGTCCGAGTCGGACCAGGTCAGGGCCGGTCGGCCGAGCGGCCGGGACCGGCTCAGGTCGCGTCGGCGTCGAACGGAGGGCGCTCGTCCTGATCGAGCTTCTCCCGCTTCTTCGTCATGTCGACGGTGCCGCCGGTGGACCCGGACGAGGAGGACGACGAGGCGGAGGACTCGGACTCGCGGCCGTGCACCGCGTCCGTGACGTCGGCCATCTCCTTCTTCAGGTCGAAGCCGTTACGGATCTCCTTGAGCCCCAGCTCGTCGTTGTCCAGCTGCTTGCGGATGAACGTCTTGGGGTTGAGGTCCTCGAACTCGAAGTCCTTGAACTCCGGGCCGAGTTCCTCGCGGATGTCCGCCTTGGCGCTCTCCGAGAAGTCACGGATCTTGCGGATGGTGCGCGTGACGTCCTGGATCATCTTCGGGAGCTTCTCCGGGCCGAAGACGAGCACGGCAAGGACGACGAGCGTCACGAGCTCGAGCGGTCCTATGTCATTGAACACCTTCAGCTCCTTGCGATGTCCTCGGCCCTCGGCAGGTCTTTCCGTGGTCCGGGCCGGGTCCACGGTACCCGGCGATCCTGTCTGTCCGGTACTGTCCCGGGCCCTCCGACCGCGTGTACACGCCGGGTTTTCCAGGATGTTTGCCTGATGGGGCCCGGGTACGGCCCGCTTCCTGTGAAGTTCCTGTCGGTTGCCCCGCGCAATCGTTCCGTCAGTCGCCGTCGGCCGAACCGAGGACGAGCGTGACCTTCTTCTCCTTGCCGTCGCGCTCCAGCGTCAGCTCCAGGCGGTCGCCGGGGCGGTGGGCCCGGGTCTTGACGATGAGCTCCTCGCCGGAGTGCACGCGCTGCCCGTCGACCTCGGTGATGACGTCACCGGGCTTGATGCCGGCCCGGTCGCCAGGGCCGTCCTGGTTGACCGGGGGGCTGCCGTCGTTGCCCTTGGTGCCGACGCGGGCGCCGTCGCCGCTGTAGTCCATGTCGAGTGTCACGCCGATCACCGGGTGCGTGGCCTTGCCGGTGTTGATGAGCTCCTCGGCGACGCGCTTGCCCTGGTTGATGGGGATGGCGAACCCGAGGCCGATCGAGCCGGACTGGCCGCCCTCCAGGTCCGAGCCGCTGTCGGCGGAGCGGATGGCGCTGTTGATGCCGATGACCCGGGCCTTGGAGTCGACCAGCGGGCCGCCCGAGTTGCCGGGGTTTATCGGGGCGTCCGTCTGCAGCGCGTCCACGTACGAGATGTCGCTGCCGTCGCCCTCCTCGCCGCCCGCCGTGATGGGGCGCTCCTTGGCGCTGATGATGCCGGCGGTGACGGTGTTCTCCAGGTCGAAGGGGGCGCCGATGGCCACGACCGGGTCGCCGACCTGGACGTTGTCGGAGTTGCCGAGGGCCAGGGGCTTGAGGCCTCTGACACCGCTCACCTTCACGACGGCGAGGTCGTAGCCGCTGTCGTGACCGACGACCTTGGCCTTGGCGGTCTGGCCGCCGCTGAAGGTCACGGTTATCTCGCCGCTGCCGTCGGCCGGGTCGACCACGTGGTTGTTGGTGAGGATGTGGCCGCGCTGGTCGAGCACGAACCCGGTGCCGGTGCCCTGCGACTCCGACCCGCTCACATGCAGCGTCACCACACTGGGCAGCGCGCTGGCCGCGATCCCGGCCACGCTGTCCGCGGCCCGTCCCTTGGCCTCGGTCCCGGCCTGCGGCAGCTCGACGTCGTCGATCCCGCCGTTGCGCTCCAGATACGCCCCTACGGCCCCGCCGACACCGCCGGACACGAGGGCGAGGAGCGCGGCCCCCAGGACCAGCGCCCGCCTCGTACGCCGACGCCGCCCGGTCGTGCTCTCGACGGCCGCCCCGTTCTGCTGGAGGGGGGCGGCGGCCCAGGGGTCGTAGTTCTGCCAGGGGGCGTGGAGTGCTTGGGGGTGGGGCTGAGGGTGATGGGGCTGAGGATGCGTCTGGGGGTGGGTCTGAGCGTCTGCCTGGGGCACGGGTGCGTGGGCGGCCGGAACGTGGGGGGCCGAGGGGTGGGGAGCCGGGGCCGGCGCGGGGGCGCCGTGGTCGGTGGGGCCGTGGTCGGGAGTGCCGTGGAGGGGGGCCGCCGCCTGGTGGTAGCCGGAGGGCAGCGCCGGTCCGAGGATGCCCTGGGTGGCGGCCGGCCGCGGGACGGAGTCCTCGGGCCCAGCTCCTGCCGGGGTGCCCTGGGGCGGAGTCACGGCATGGACGGCCGTCCCGTGCGCGGGAGTCGTCGCCGGGTGCTGGACCGGGGGCGCGGGCGCCCAGGGGCCGGGTCCGCCGTAGGGCGGCGTGCTGTAGGGATCCGGGTCGTGCAGCGGCTTGGGGCGCTCCCGCTCCCCGAGAGGCTCGGGCCGCTCACCGGGCACGTCTGCGCCACCGCTCGCGTCAGCCGGCACCTGGCTCGGGACCAGGCTCGGAGCCTCGGTGGAAGCCCCGCCGGTCATACCCGCGCCACCGGAGCCACCTGCGGCACCGGCGACCGCGGGCTTCTCCAGCTCGAAGTCGCCGTCCATGTCTCCCCCGTGGAACCCACTCGCGCCGTCCCCCGCGGAAGCCGGGTCCGCCGGAGCGGATTCCGGCACGTCGGTCCGGGGCCGGCTCCACCACTTCGGCTTCGTGGGCTTCCCCTCGTCCATGCTCTCCCCACACCTGACCCGCGGCTCGGCACATCGGCGGTCACCGCGGTTTGTCCACTCCGAGCCCGATTTCCTACCGCGGGCGCGGCCCATCCCTGGATTCAACCAGGTTCACGGGCCGCCGCGCAGAGGGCCGGTTCAGCCGGGGGAGGAAGGCGAAGGTGAGGCGGACGAGTCGGACTGCGGCACCAGCGGCAGCAGGGACGTCTCCAGCTCCGACGCCGTCGAGAACGCGGTCAGCGCGACCGGTGGGGCCGGGCTGAAGGGGCGTATGAGCGGGGACATGGCCGCGGCACCGGCCACCACGGGGGTGGTCAGCGCGTGCAGCGTGCGCGCGTCCTGCTCGGCGGGCGAGGGTGTCAGGGGCGCGGGCACCCCGGGCAGCAGCGGCGCCGACATCTCGGTCTGCGCGCCCCCCTCCGCGGTGAAGGAGCGCTGTCCCTGCGCGAGCAGCGGTGTGAGGGACCGGCGGCGCTGCGAGTCGGGGTTGGTCGCCCCGCCCACGTTCGCCGTCCGCATCGGGGTCACGTTGCTTCCGGAGCCCGACCCGCCGCGCGCGTCCGTGGTGTCCGTCGGCATGCCCGTCGACACCCCGCCGAGCGCGATCGCGGCGAGCGACACGGCACCGGCCGCGGCGGCCGCGAAGCGCAGTCCCCGTGAGGCCGACCGCTCGGCCTCACGCCGGCTTATGTCATGGATGCGGAACCCGCGCTGCTCGGAGGGCAGCACGGCGGCGTGGGGGCCGGACGGCACATAGCCGAAGGAGTCCGGCTTCATGCCGAAGACTCCGGACGTGCCGAACCCTCCCCTGCCCAGCGGCGATCCGTCGCCATCCGAGTCACCTCCTCCGGGGAGCCCCTGCAGACGGGCCAGGAAGCTCTCGGAGGGGGGTGGCGGAGCGACCTCCGCGAACACGTTCTTCAGTCGTCGCTGCTCGTCGGCCTCGGCTTTGCACTTCGCGCACGTGGCGAGGTGCGCGAGGACACGCTCGCGCGCCTCGTGACCGAGCTCGCCGTCCACGAGGGCGGAGAGCCGGTCTCCGAGGTGCTGCTCGGTAAGGGGCCGATCGGCAGGATTAAGCCGTGATCCACTCACGCGCTCGCGCCCCCTCCTCCCAGAGCGGGCACTCCGGTGACCGCGAAACCGCGGCGCTCGGCACGGGCCTCGGGCGAGCGGTGGGCGAGCGCCTTGCGCAGCTGGGAGCGGCCGCGGTGGATGCGGCTGCGGACCGTGCCGAGCTTGACGCCCAGGGTCGCGGCGATCTCCTCGTACGAAAGCCCTTCGATGTCGCACAGGACGACCGCGGCGCGGAACTCCGGGGCGAGGGTGTCGAGGGCCTGCTGGACGTCCGCGTCGAAGTGCGTGTCGTTGAAGACCTGCTGCGGGGAGGGCTCGCGGCTGGGCAGGCGCTCGGCCGCGTCGTCACCGAGGGCGTCGAAGCGGATGCGCTGCTTGCGGCGGACCATGTCCAGGAAGAGGTTGGTGGTGATGCGGTGGAGCCAGCCCTCGAAGGTGCCCGGCGTGTACGTCGACAGGGAACGGAAGACCCGGACGAAGACTTCCTGGGTCAGGTCCTCGGCGTCGTGCTGGTTGCCCGTCAGGCGGTAGGCGAGACGGTAGACCCTGGCGCTGTGCGTGCTGACGATCTCCTCCCAGGTGGGCGGAGTCCACGCCTGCGAGTCCGCGTCGGACGTGAAGGTCGCGGTCTGAGCGGAGTCAGCGGTGCGGAAACGGTCAGCGGTGTCGTTCACAGATTTCGGCTCACCCGCCGATCTGAGCAGGCGCCTCAGCACCCCTCCCCGATCCACAGGCGCAGCCGCACCTCCCCTGTCGGCTCTGGTGGTGTCCGGTGGAGCCCCTACCATAGCCACCTCGCCCGTTAGCTCCGGATAAGCGGTTTTACGAGAATTTGATACGCGCTCATATGGCTGCGTCAGCACTTGCTCGGTGTCCTGATCCATCTGCTACCCCCGCGTAGTTCCCCACCCCCTCTAAACGCCCGGTCCCATCTGCGGGTTCCCGGCGGCAACGGATACAGTCACGCCCAGGCAACCACGGGGACAGGAGAGGGCCATTACCGGCAACCGGCTGACGAGCTGGGCGTTCGCCGACGCCTTTGTCGCCGAGGACGAAGCACTGCACTGGGCCCGGGACCGGGCCCGGGACGCAGGGCTGCGCTCTGTGTCGCCCGGCACGGGCGCAGCGCTGCGACTGCTCGCCGCCACCGTGGACGCCAAGGCGGTCGCGGAGATCGGGACCGGCACCGGAGTCTCCGGAATGCATCTTCTGCACGGCATGCGGCCGGACGGTGTACTGACGACCGTGGATCCGGAGCCGGAGCACCAGCAGTTCGCCCGCCAGGCCTTCCGCGCGTGCGGCTTCGCGAGCAACCGGGCCCGCTTCATCCCGGGCCGCGCGCTGGACGTCCTGCCCCGGCTCGCGGACGCCGGCTACGACCTCGTCTTCTGCGACGGCGACCGTCTCGAGAGCCTCGACTACCTCGCTGAATCGTTGCGCCTGCTCAGGCCCGGTGGCCTGGTCGTCTTCGAGGGTGTCTTCGCGAACGGCCGGACCGTGGAGTCGGGCCCGCAGCCCACGGAGGTCCTGCGGCTGCGCGAACTGCTGCGCGCCGTCCGCGAGAGCCAAGAGCTGATTCCCTCGCTCCTGCCGGTCGGCGACGGCCTGCTGTGTGCGGTCAAACGCTGATCCGGCCCCTCTCCGGACCGCCGCTAAACCCCTTCTGACCTGCACGAACATGCATGGCATACGTCCCTGACGTACCCCTGAAAACCCACTGCCCCGGCATCACTTTGGATGCCGGGGCAGTGGACAGGTATGGTCGCGTTCCGCGTCAGCCGACGACCTTCTTGAGGGCGTCGCCGAGCGCGTCGGCCTCGTCGGGGGTCAGCTCGACGACGAGCCGACCGCCGCCTTCGAGCGGAACGCGCATGACGATGCCCCGCCCCTCCTTGGTCACCTCGAGCGGGCCATCGCCCGTCCGCGGCTTCATGGCCGCCATGCTCGTTCCCCTTCCTGAAACCAGCTCATCGTCGCCGACGGCCCCACTGAAGGGCACGCATCCTCTCGTCGGACACGCGTCACCGGCATCGAACACATTGCTTCCAGGCCATTATCCCGCATCTCAGGACCCGATGACCAACATCAGTCGGCATCGCTTGCGCAACGCGCTTGAGCAAAACCACTCAATTCGCCGAAGTGGCTGCGATACTGCGCCGCTGCCGCGCCGCTGCATGGACTTTCGGACGCCGGAATTCTTTGACGCAGGTCACATGTCCGAACCCCGCCGCCGCTCGTGATCTCCGCCATGCTGTCCTCAGACCAGAACGTACCGACGGGTACGACGGAGCCGCGAACCGGAGGGGACCCCCATGGCCGACACCGTGCTCTACGAGGTGAGCGACGGACTCGCGACGATCACGCTCAACCGCCCCGAGGCGATGAACGCGATGAACATCGAGACCAAGGTCGCCTTCCGCGAGGCGGCACAGGCGGCCGCGGCGGACGACTCCGTACGGGCCATCCTGCTCACCGCCGCCGGCGACCGGGCGTTCTGTGTGGGCCAGGACCTCAAGGAGCACATCGGCGGGCTGATGGCGGCGCGCGAGTCCGGCTCGGGCGGGGGTGTCATGAGCACCGTCCAGGAGCACTACAACCCGATCGTGCGGGCCCTGACCAGGGCGGCGAAGCCGGTCGTGGCGGCCGTCAACGGGGTCGCGGCCGGTGCCGGCCTCGGTTTCGCCCTCGCGGCGGACTATCGCATCGTCGCCGACACCGCCGCCTTCAACACGTCGTTCGCCGGGGTCGCGTTGACCGCCGACTCCGGGATCTCGTGGACGCTGCCCCGGGTCGTCGGGCCTTCGCGGGCCGCGGATCTGCTGCTGTTTCCGCGCAGCATCACCGCCCAGGAGGCGTACGAGCTGGGGATCGCCAATCGGGTTGTGCCGGGTGCCGAGCTGGCGGCTGAGGCGGTGAAGGTGGCTCGGGGGCTGGCCGAGGGGCCGACTCTGGCGTATGCCGCGTTGAAGGAGTCTCTCGCTTACGGGCTGACCCACTCCTTGGAGGAGACCTTGGAGAAGGAGGACGAGTTGCAGACTCGGGCCGGGTCTTCCGAGGATCATGTGATCGCTGTGCAGGCGTTCGTCAACAAGGAGAAGCCGAAGTATCTGGGGCGGTGACGCTTCGCTGGATCGGGCCGGTTCAGAGACTGCCGGCCCGGTGGGGGCTGGTCGCGCAGTTCCCCGCGCCCCTAACGGGTCGCGCCTCTGGCCACGCAATCTGCCAGGTGATCGTTGACCAAGCCGCACGCCTGCATCAAGGCGTAGGCCGTGGTGGGGCCCACGAAGCGGATGCCTTGCTTCTTGAGGGCCTTGGAGAGGGCTTTCGACTCGTCGGTGACCGCAGGGACGTCGGCGAGGGCCTTCGGGGCCGGGCGGGTCGTCGGGTCGGGGGCGAAGGACCAGATCAGTTCGTCCAGCTCGCCCGGTGCCCATTCCGTGAGTACGCGCGCGTTGGCCACCGTCGCCTCGATCTTGGCGCGGTTGCGGATGATGCCGGGGTCGGCGAGGAGGCGCTCCTTGTCGGCGTCCGTGAACGTGGCGACCTCGGAGATCTTGAAGCCCGCGAAGGCGGTACGGAAGCCCTCGCGGCGGCGCAGGATCGTGATCCAGGAGAGGCCCGACTGGAAGGCCTCCAGGCACAGCCGCTCGTACAACTCGTCGTCGCCGTGGACCGGGCGGCCCCACTCCTCGTCGTGGTACGTCACGTAGTCCTCGGTCGACAGCGCCCAGGGGCAGCGCAGGGCGCCGTCCGAGCCCTTCAGGGCGTCGCTCATCGGTGGTCCTCCTCGGCGGGCTTCTCCAGGGAGGTGGACCGGGCCGCGTGGGCCGCTCCGGCCAGCGCGGCCTCCAGGTCGGAGATCCGGGCGTCCCGCTCGGCCAGCTCGGCACCGAGGCGGCCCAGGGCGTCGTCCACGTCCGCCATGCGGTAGCCGCGCATCGTGAGCGGGAAGCGCAGTGCCTCCACGTCACCGCGGTGCACGGGGCGGTCAAGGGGCAGCGGGTCCTGCAGGCGCTCCGGCGGGGTCTCGGGAAGGGCGCCACTCTCACCGCCGCCCACCACGGAGAGAGTCACCGCGCCGACCACGACGACGAGGGCGACGACCAGGAACAAGAACATGAACATCGCTGAGGTCCCCACACTCTGGTGCCGACGCGGACGCGTCGGCGCGGAAAGTATCAGGCTCCGATCGTGCCATGCGACTCTGACAGTTAGGGTCGCAGGCGGCGGAACGGCGACATCCGTTGCCAACTACTGGGAGAGGTCACAGCGGATGCTCAGGCTGGGCAGGCGCGAGTTCGAGGCGCACGAGCCGGTGATCATGGCGATCGTGAACCGGACCCCCGACTCCTTCTACGACCAGGGCGCCACCTTCCGCGACGAGCCCGCGCTCGCGCGCGTGGAGCAGGCGGTGTCCGAGGGCGCCGCCATCATCGACATCGGCGGGGTCAAGGCCGGGCCCGGCGAGGAGGTCACCGCCGAGGAGGAGGCGCGGCGGACGGTCGGCTTCGTCGCCGAGGTGCGGCGCCGTTTCCCCGACGTGATCATCAGTGTCGACACCTGGCGGCACGAGGTGGGCGAGGCCGTGTGCGACGTGGGTGCGGATCTGCTCAACGACGCGTGGGGCGGGGTCGATCCGCGGCTCGCGGAGGTCGCCGGGCGGTACGGCGCGGGGCTCGTGTGTACGCACGCCGGTGAGACCCAGCCCCGGACCCGTCCTCACCGCATCGCCTACGACGACGTCATGGCCGACATCCTGCGGGTGACTGTGGCGCTGGCCGAGCGGGCCGTGGAGGTGGGGGTGGCTCGGGAGTCCGTGCTCATCGATCCCGGGCACGACTTCGGGAAGAACACGCGGCACAGTCTTGAGGCGACGCGGCGGCTCAGGGAGATGGTGGATACGGGTTGGCCCGTGCTGGTGTCCCTGTCCAACAAGGACTTTGTGGGTGAGACGCTCGATCGGCCGGTGAAGGAGCGGGTGGTGGGGACGCTCGCGACCACCGCGGTGTCGGCTTGGCTGGGGGCTCAGGTGTACCGGGTCCACGAGGTTGCCGAGACGCGGCAGGTCCTGGACATGGTCGCGTCGATCGCCGGCCACCGTCCGCCGGCCGTTGCCCGACGGGGGCTGGCGTAGGGCTTTTTTCGCCCCCGCCGCCCCGACCCATTCCCGTCCCTGCCTCAGGGGCTCCGCCCCCGAACCCCCGCTCCTCAAACGCCGGAGGGGCTGATTTTCAGCCCCTCCGGCGTTTGAGGACGAGCGCGGCAGCGCGATGCGGGGGTCTGGGGGCGGCAGCCCCCAGGGACGGGACGGGTAGGGGCGGCGGGGGCGAAGAACAAGCCCCTACCTCCCCGCCTCCTTCGACACCAGCGCCACCGCCTCGTCCACGTCGTCCGTGAGGTGGAACAGGAGCAGGTCCTTCTCCGAGGCCTTGCCCTGGGCGATCAAGGTGTTCTTGAGCCAGTCCACCAACCCGCCCCAGTACTCCGTACCGAAGAGGACGATCGGGAAGCGGGTGACCTTCTGGGTCTGGACGAGGGTGAGCGCCTCGAAGAGTTCGTCGAGGGTGCCGAGGCCGCCGGGCAGGACCACGAACCCCTGGGCGTACTTCACGAACATCATCTTCCGCACGAAGAAGTAGCGGAAGTTGAGGCCGATGTCGACGTACTGGTTGAGCCCCTGCTCGAAGGGCAGCTCGATGCCGAGTCCGACGGAGATGCCCTTCGCCTCGCAGGCCCCCTTGTTGGCGGCCTCCATGGCACCGGGGCCGCCGCCGGTGATCACTGCGAAGCCCGCCTCGACCAGCCCGCGCCCGAGCGCGACCCCCGCCTCGTACTCCGGAGAGTCCGCCCGCGTCCGCGCCGAGCCGAACACACTGATCGCGGGCGGCAGTTCGGCCAGCGTGCCGAAGCCCTCGATGAACTCCGACTGGATGCGCAGCACCCGCCAGGGATCGGTGTGGACCCAGTCCGACGGCCCGCCCGCGTCCAGCAGCCGCTGGTCCGTCGTGCTCGCCTGCACCTGTCCCCGCCTGCGCAGCACGGGGCCCAGCCGCTGCTCCTCCGGTGGCCGCTTCTTGCCCTCCGGGTTGCCAGTAGCCATGTCCGCTCCCTCCACACGTGCGGGTCGTTCCACCCCAGCGTAGATCTACGCGGGTTACGGAGGGGGGACGCCGACATGTCCGCCATGAACCGCCGTCAGGTACGGGTCAGGCGGTCAGCCACGCCCTCAGCCGCTCCTCGCCCGCGAGGATCTTCGCGGTTTCCACCCTTTCGTCCCGCTTGTGTGCCAAATGCGGGTTTCCGGGACCGTAGTTGACGGCCGGGACGCCCAGCGCACTGAAGCGGGAGACGTCCGTCCAGCCGTACTTGGGCTGGGGGGTGCCCCCGACGGCCTCGATGAAGGCGGCGGCCGCGGGGTGGGAGAGGCCCGGCAGCGCCGCTCCGCTGTGGTCGTCGACCACGAACTCCTCGACGCCGCAGTCGGCGAAGACCTCGTGGACGTGGGCCAGGGCCTCGGCCTCCGTGCGGTCGGGCGCGTAGCGGAAGTTGACGGTCACCACGCACTCGTCGGGGATGACGTTGCCCGCCACCCCGCCCGAGATGCCGACGGCGTTGAGGCCCTCGCGGTACTCCAGGCCGTCGATGAACGGGTAGCGCGGCTCGTAGGCGGCGAGGCGCGCGAGGATCGGGGCGGCGGCGTGGATGGCGTTGGAGCCCATCCAGCCGCGCGCGGAGTGCGCCCGCTCGCCCTTCGTCCTCAGCAGGACGCGCAGGGTGCCCTGGCAGCCGCCCTCCACCTGCCCGTCGGACGGCTCCAGGAGGACCGCGAAGTCGCCCTCCAGCCACTCAGGGTGCGCCTCGGACACATGCTTCAGCCCGTTGAGGTGTGCGGCGACCTCTTCGTTGTCGTAGAAGACGAAGGTGAGGTCGCGGTTGGGGGCCGGGACCGTGGCCGCGATCCGCAGCTGGACGGCGACGCCCGACTTCATGTCGCAGGTGCCGCAGCCCCACAGCACGCCGTCCTCGTCGAGGCGCGAGGGCACGTTGTCGGCGATCGGGACCGTGTCGATGTGGCCTGCCAGGATCACGCGCTCGGCCCGGCCCAGGTTCGTACGCGCGACGACGTTGTTGCCGTACCGCTCGACCGTCAGGTGCGGCAGGGACCGCAGCACGCCCTCGATCGCGTCCGCGAGGGGCTTCTCGGTGCCGCTCTCGGAGGGGAAGTCGACGAGCTGCGCGGTGAGCCGGGCGGCGTCCAGGACGAGGTCAAGTTGGGTGTCGGCCATGCCGTCGACCCTAACGCGAGGCGGGTCCCGGCCCGGTCGGTGGCCTGATACCTCTGCCGTCACCGGCTTGTCCACAGTCCCACAGATGGCGGACAGTACTCTCCAGTACCTTGTACGCGTGCCAGAGCCGTCCCCCACCTCCGCCAGACCCGTACGCCGTGGCCGTCTCCTCCGCTCCGGAGCCGCCTTCGCCGTGCTGCTCGCCCTCGCCGGCTATCTCGCCGTGCAGTACCTGACAGGGAGCACCGGAGAACCGAAGTGCACGGTCGTCTCCGGCAACGGCGACAGAGCGTCGTACGAGTTCACGGCGGAACAGGCGGTGAACGCGGCGACGATCACGGCCGTCGGCACCAACCGCGGCGTGCCCGAGCGTGCCGTCACCATCGCCCTCGCGACGGCCCTCCAGGAGTCCGCCCTGCGCAATATCAGCCACGGCGACCGTGATTCGCTGGGCCTGTTCCAGCAGCGGCCGTCACAGGGCTGGGGCACCGAGAAGGAGATCCTGGACCCGGCATACGCGGCCGGCGAGTTCTACGAGCACCTGGAGAAGGTGCCGGACTACACGAAACTGCCGCTCACCGTCGCCGCGCAGCGCGTCCAGCGCAGCGGCTTCCCGGAGGCGTACGCGAAGCACGAGCCGGACGCCACGCTCCTCGCCGCGGCCCTGACCGGGCGCGCGGCCGCCACCTTCACCTGCGAGGGGCACCCGAGCACACCGCCCGAGGGCCCGGACGCGGTGCGTGCCGCGCTCGTACGGGACTTCGGGCGCGACGCGTTCCAGGAGACGGGCGCCGAAGTGGCCGCCACGCCCTCGCCCTCTCCGTCGGCCCCGACGGCCGTACCGTCCACCTCGTCCACCGCCCCGAACGGCGCCGGCGGCACGCGCACCGTGACCGTGACCGTCCCGAAGACCCCGGCCGCGCAGGGCGGGGAGCGGCGGCGCGGCTGGGCCCTGGCGCACTGGGCCGTGGCCAACTCGTCGGCGCTGCACGTCGAGCGGGTCTCGTACGCGGGCCGGGCGTGGACGGCCGGAAACACCCGGAGCGAGTGGCGCGACGACTCGGGTGCGCGGAACTCCACGGGCGAAGTCCGAATCGTCATCGGGCAGTAGTACGGGCCTTCACCCGTTGGGGGCATGCCCGGCACGGCATGTCGACGACTCGCCGGGGATTTCCTCCGGCACTTCCCGCGCCTCTCTCGAATCCGCCAAATCCCTTGGGGTCAAAGGGCCGTAGCGATTCGGCAGACTTCCTCATCTGACGTTCTTGCCCGGGTTTCTCCACAGCCGATAATGCGACGCATTACCAACTCTTTACGTTGGACCACCGCAACCTTCGCGGACTTCGAGCGGTAGTCACTGCGTCCGAGCCCGGAACGATCAACAGCCGGTCGATCGACGGAAGACCGACAGCCAGTCGGTCAACTGCCGGGCACGGCACGACACTTCACCGTTCTCTTCCGTCAAAGGAGCATCATGTCCCTCACCCTGACCCGCCGGATCGCCCGTGCCGCGCTGCTCGTCGCAGCGGGAGCGGCAGCCGGGGTCGGTGCGGCCGGCTCCGCGAGCGCGGCCGAACTGCCGGCCACCCCCGACCTCGGCGGGCTGACCGCGCTGGACAACGCGGGCACCACCGTCGACGGCGCCGCGCAGAACGCCACCGGGCTCGCGGGTGACGCGGGCAGCAAGGCCGTCAAGAAGGCCGTGCCGACCGCGGGCAAGACAGGCGGCAAGGCCGTCAAGAAGGCCGTGCCGACCGCGGGCAAGACAGGCGGCAAGGCCGTCAAGACCACGACTCCCGCGGCGCAGAAGACCGCCGGGGATGTCGCCGGAACCGCGGGTGACGTGCTCGGTGACGCCGCGGGGGCCACCGGTAGTGGGTTGCCGACCGATTCCGTTGCCAAGGGTGGGCTGCCTGGGGCGGAGCAGCTGCCGCTTCAGGGGCCGCCGCTCGGCTAAGCCCCCCGGGGGCTGTACGGCGAAGGGGTCCAGGGAGTCTCCCTGGACCCCTTCGCTTGTGCCCGGTGGGTGGGTGCGGGTGCGCTGTGGCTGATCGCGCAGTTCCCTCCGCCCCTAAAGGGGCGCCAGGCGGTTTACCGCCGCCTGAACCCGTTCGTCTGTTGCCGTCAGTGCCACGCGGACGAACTTGTCGCCCGCCGGGCCGTAGAAGTCGCCCGGCGCCACCAGGATGCCGAGGTCGGCGAGGTGGGCCACTGTGTCCCAGCAGGGTTCGTCCCTGGTGGCCCAGAGGTAGAGGCTGGCCTCGCTGTGTTCGATGCGGAAGCCGTGGGTCAGGAGGGCGTCGCGGAGGGCGGTGCGGCGGGCCGTGTAGCGGGCGCGCTGTTCGTGGACGTGGGTGTCGTCCGAGAGGGCGGCGACCGTCGCGGCCTGGGTGGGCGCGGAGGTCATCATGCCGCCGTGCTTGCGGATCTGGAGGAGGTCGCCGAGGACCGCGGAGTCACCGGCCAGGAACGCCGAGCGGTAGCCCGCCAGATTCGACCGCTTCGAGAGCGAGTGGACCGACACGATCCCCTCGTACGAGCCGCCGCACACGTCGGGGTGCAGGACCGAGACCGGGTCGGCCTCCCAGCCCAGCTCGATGTAGCACTCGTCGGAGAAGACGAGGATGCCGTGCTCGCGCGCCCAGGCCACGATCCGGGTGAGCTCCGGGAGGGAGAGCACCCGGCCCGTCGGGTTCGACGGGGAGTTGAGCCACAGCAGCTCGAGGCCGGTGGGGTCCAGGTCCGTGGGGTCCTCGTACGCCACGTGGTCCGCGCGGGCCAGGCGCGCGCCGACCTCGTACGTCGGGTACGCCAGGCGCGGGTAGGCGACCCGGTCGCCGGGGCCGAGGCCCAGCTGCGTCGGCAGCCAGGCCACCAGCTCCTTGGAGCCGACCACCGGCAGGACGTTGCGGTGAGTGAAGTCCCGTGCGCCCAGCCGTCGCTCGCACCAGCCCACCAGGGCGTCCCGCAGCTCCGGCGTGCCCCACACCGTGGGATAGCCGGGCGAGTCGGCGGCCGCGACCAGGGCTTTCTGGATCAGGTCGGGCACCGGGTCGACCGGGGTGCCGACGGACAGGTCGACGATGCCGCCCGGGTGAGCGGCGGCCGTCGCCTTGAAGGGCTCCAGCTTGTCCCAGGGGAACGTGGGAAGCCGGTCGGAGACTGCGGACACGGGTTCTGGCTCACTTTCTCGTACGGACGGGGGCGTCCGTACGGACGGGTGGCATGTACGGCAAACGCCTCGGTCCCGTACGGCGGCAGGCCGTACGGGACCGAGGCGGCGCTTCTACCGCCGGGCGGGGCCCCAGCGTCGCTGGGCGGGGCCCCCGGCGTACGTACCGCTTACTGGTTCTGCGGCGGCAGCGCTGCGACGAAGGGGTGGTCGCGCTCGATGAGTCCCAGCTTGCTGGCACCGCCGGGCGAGCCGAGCTCGTCGAAGAACTCGACGTTCGCCTTGTAGTAGTCCTTCCACTCCTCAGGAGTGTCGTCTTCGTAGAAGATCGCCTCGACCGGGCAGACCGGCTCACAGGCACCACAGTCGACGCATTCGTCCGGGTGGATGTACAAGGACCGGGAGCCCTCGTAGATGCAGTCGACCGGGCACTCCTCGATGCACGCCTTGTCCTTGACGTCGACACAAGGCTGCGCGATGACGTAGGTCACGCTGTCGTTCCTCCTCGATAGGGCGCTGGCGAGCCGTCTTCAGGCTCCGCCACCTGGCGCGCGGGAGCGCGGCGTCGTCGATGCCCGCACCTAGTATCTCCGTTCTTGGGCATGATCCGAACAGGAGGGTTGGACTGAGCTGTGGAATTCTCCGCACACTTCCGTCTCGAAGTCCGTGTTACCCCCGCTGACGTGGGGAAACGTGTCTCGGTACGACGGTTGCGCGAAGACCCTCCTGAGGGTGAGAAGTTCACCGACACGGTTGGCGTTCTCACATCATGGGACGACGGTGTGCTGCTGATCACACGACGGTCCGGGGAGAGCGTCCGTATTCCGGAATCGGCGCTGGTGGCGGGCAAGGTCGTACCGTCCGCGCCGGCCCGGCGAAGGGGCCCGGCGGCCTCGTACGAGGAGCTGGCACGGGTCGCCGCCCGGGCCTGGCAGCCGGTCGAGCGGGAGCGGCTCGGCGAGTGGGAGCTGCGGGCCGCCGCGGGATTCACCCGGCGGGCCAACTCGGTGCTGCCGATCGGCGACCCCGGCGTTCCGCTGGACGACGCGCTGTCGCTCGTACGGGAGTGGTACGCGGCCCGGGAGCTGCCCGCGTACGTGCAGACCGCGACCGGAGCCGCGGGCACGCAGGAGCTGCTGTGCGCGGAGCTGGAGGCGCGGGGGTGGGAGCGCGAGGTGACCGCGGAGATGTGGATCGGCGCGCTGGCACCGATCGGTGATCTCCCGGACCCCGGACCGGACCGGACCGTCGTGCTGGCGCGCGAGGCGGACGAGGCGTGGCTCGGCCGCTACCAGCGCAAGGGCGTGAGCGAAGTGGCTCTGGAGGTGCTGGGCAGCGGGCCCTCGGTGTGGTTCGCGACCGTGCCGGGCGCCGAGCCGGGCATACCCGCGGCGATCGGCCGCTGTGTGATCGACGGGCGCTGGGCCGGGTTCGCGGCGGTGGAGGTCGATCCGTCCCTGCGCCGCCAGGGTCTCGCCACCACGGTCATGACGGCCCTGGCCCGCCGGGCGCTGTCCGAGGGCGCCTCGGCGGCATGGCTCCAGGTGGAGGCCGACAACGCGGGCGCCCGGGCCCTGTACGCGGGCATGGGCTTCGCGGCGCATCACGCGTACCACCACTATCGCGGGACCCAGGCAACGGGCGGCGGGAGCTCCACGGGCGCCGACGAACAGGTCGGCCACGGTTCCGGCGGCGACATTCGTGGCGGAGCCACAGAGCGGTATCGATCGGTGTGAAAGGGCACGAGGCAGCTATGCGTCCTCTTCATCCTCCCGGGCCCGAGCGGAGTGCCGAGTGGCGGCGGCGGTTCGGCGACGAGGCGCGGGCCGAGCGGCCCGATCTGTCGGCGTTGTGTCTGCTGGTGGGCGCCCAGGCGGACGGGGAGCTGGACGAGGCCGGGATCGACGCGGCGCAGATCGAGCTGGACCGGCTGGCCGGGGAGCTGCCGTTCCGGCCCGGCGGGCCGCGGTCCTGGGCCGCGGCGCTCGCCGAGCACCTCGGCGGCCGCTGCGGGTTCCGGGGTACGCCCGGTGACTATCAGCGGCTGGACTCCTCGCTGCTGCACGAGGTGCTGCGGCGGCGGCGCGGGCTGCCCATCCTGCTCTCGGTAGTGTGGATGGAGGTCGCGAGGCGGGCCGGGGCTCCCGTGTACGGGGTTGCTCTGCCGGGGCACTTCGTCGTGGGGTTCGGGCCGCCGGAGCAGCAGGTTCTCGTCGATCCCTTCGACGGGGGCCGGGTGCTGACCGGGACCGATGCGGAGTTGCTCGTCGCCGGGGCGACGGGGGCGCCGCTGGATCCTTCGATGCTGTCGCCCGCGGATCCGCTGGACGTCGCGCTGCGCATCCTGAACAACGTCCGTGCCTGGGCCGCCGCCCGGCCGGAGCGCTCCGATGTCGCGCTCTGGGCCGTCGAGCTTTCCCTGCTGCTGCCCTCCCATCCTGCTCGGCTTCGGTACGACCGGGCGCAACTGCTCGTTGAGCGGGGGGACTTTCTCACGGGGGCGACGGAACTCGATGCGTACGCGGAGGTTGTGGCCGCCGTTGATGAGCCTGCGGCCGATCGGGTTCGGCGGCAGGCTCGGGCCGCGCGGGCCATGCTCAACTGAGGCTCGCGGATCATTCACCCAGGCGCCGTAGGGCTGTTGTTGTAGCGCGGCTGCGGGTGCGTTGTGGCTTGTCGCGCCCCGCGGCGGAGCCGCAAATGTCACAGCCCCGCGCCCCTACGGGGCGCCCCTGAAGGGGCGGCCCCTTGGCGGGGCCCTACAGCCAGCCCTTCTCCCTTGCGATTCTGACCGCCTCCGCCCTGTTCCGTGCCGCCAGTTTTTGGATGGCTGTGGAGAGGTAGTTGCGGACCGTGCCCTGGGAGAGGTGGAGGGTCGTTGCCAGGTCGGCGTTGGTGGAGCCGTCGGCCGCCGCGCGGAGGATCTCGCGTTCGCGGTCGGTCAGGGGGTTGGCGCCCTCGGCCAGGGCGGCCGCGGCGAGGGCGGGGTCGATGACGCGTTCGCCGGTGAGGACCTTGCGTACGGCCGCGGCGAGTTGGGCGGCGGGCGCGTCCTTCACCAGGAAGGCGTCGGCGCCCGCCTCCATGGCGCTGCGGAGGTAGCCGGGGCGGCCGAAGGTCGTGAGGATGACCAGCTTGAGCGCGGGGAACTCCCGGTGGAGCTCGGCCGCCGCCTCGATGCCGGTGGCGCCCGGCATTTCGATGTCCAGGAGCGCCACGTCCACGTCGTGCCCGCGTACGGCGGCCAGCACCTCGTCGCCGCGGGCGACCTGTGCCACCACGTCGATGTCCGGTTCGAGGCCGAGCAGAGCCGCGAGTGCCTCGCGGACCATCGACTGGTCCTCTGCGAGCAGGACCTTGATCGTTCGGCTCATGCCCCGGATCCTACGGCCGCCGCGTCCGCCGGTACGCGGGCCAGCAGCCGGAACCCGTGCCGCCCGCGCCGCCCGCCCCCCGCCTCCAGCTCTCCGCCCACCTTCTCCAGCCGTTCCCGCAGTCCGGTCAGCCCGTTGCCCGGACCGCTGTCCGCGCCGCCCCCGTCGTCCTCCACGCTCAGCTCCAGCACCGGCCCGTCCAGCGTCTGGCGCCGCACCAGCTCCACCGCGCAGCGCCGGGCGCCGCTGTGGCGTACGACGTTGGTGATCGCCTCGCGCAGCGCCCAGGCCAGCGCGGACTCGGTCTCCGAGGCGACGCCCGTGAGGTCCGGTTCGGCAGGCAGTTCGGCCGTGATGCCCGCCGCCGTGAGGGCGACCCGCGCGCCCGCGAGTTCGCCGGGCAGCCGGGGCCGCCGGTAGCCGGTGACCGCCTCCCGGACGTCGACCATGGCCTGCCGGCTGACGTTCTCGATGTCGGCGACCTGCTGGGCCGCCTTGTCGGGGTGCTCGGGCAGCATCCGGCCCGCGAGCTCGCTCTTCAGAGTGATCAGCGAGAGCGAGTGACCGAGCAGGTCGTGCAGGTCGCGGGCAAGCCGCAGCCGTTCCTCGTTGGCCGCGAGCTGGGCGACGGTGGCGCGCGCCTCACGCAGCTCGATCGTCGTACGGATCAGGGTGCGGACGCCGACCATGGCGAAACCGCCGAGGAGCGCCGGGAGGAGCAGCGAGGCCAGGTACTCGTTCCCCTCCGGTACGGAGAGGGCGATCACCGTCATCAGCGCGGACACGCCCGGGACGGTCAGCCGTGCCAGCCGCGGAGGCAGTGCCGCGCCGGACGCGACCGACACGTACACGAACAGGACGAGCCACTCGCGGCCGAGGGTGAGCGAGAGGATCGAGGACTGGGCCGCGAGCACGGCCAGTGAGCCGAGCACCACACCGTTCGTCTCACCGCGTCCGGCGCGGAAGATCAGGGCGAAGTACCAGACGACGAAGGCCACCAGGCCGAGGACGCCGAGGACGCGGACTCCGTCGCTGTGCCCGCCGTGCAGCAGGTCGCTCACGGGTGCGCTCAGGTAGGCGAGCCAGATGCTGGTCCAGAGGAGCTTGACCGCCCGCTGCTTCCGGTTCGTGGGGCGCTGCCCGATGCCGATCTCCACACCGCTCACGCCTTCAGCGTGTCCTTCCTGTACAGCCAGGCCGCGCCGCCCGCGAACAGGACGAAGGAGACTGCGAGGATGGCGAGGTCCTTCGCGTGCGGGGCCCGGCTCTGTTCGATGGCCTGCCCGAGGGCAGCGTACGCGTGCGTGGGCAGCCACTTCGCGATGTCCTGCAGCCAGTCCGGGAAGGTCGTCGTGGGCATCCACAGTCCGCCCAGCATGGACAGGCCGAAGTACACGATCATCGTGATCGGGCGGACCGCGTCACCGCTCGCCAGGTAGCCGATGGCGACGCCGAGCGCGGCGAAGACGAGGCTGCCGGCCCAGATCGCGCCGGTGAGCGCGAGCCACTGCCAGACGTCCAGGCGTACGTCCTTCACGGCCGCGGCGACCACGAAGACGACGACGATCGACGGCAGGCTGATCACGGCGGCGCTCGCGGTCTTCGCGAAGACGTAGCCGCGTCCGGGCAGGGTGGTGAGCCGCAACTGCCGTACCCAGCCGCTCTCGCGCTCCTTGGCGATGCGCTCGCTGTTGCCCATGAGGACGGCTGTCAGGGCGCCGAAGGACGCCATGGAGACCATGAAGAAGGTCGGCAGGGTGAGCCCGGTGCCGTCGACCTTGGTGGTGCTGTCGGCGCTGCCCGCGATCAGCAGGAACAGGGCCGAGGGGTAGATCACCGAGAAGAACAGGAACTTGCGGTTGCGCAGGGCGCGGATGATCTCCAGCTTTGTCAGACCGCTCATACCGGACATGCCGTTCACGGCCTTCATGGGGTTCATGGCGTTCATGAGGTGCGCGCCTCCTCGGCGGCGGTGATGGCGACGAAGGCCTGCTCCAGTCCGAGCCCGGCCACTTCGAGGTTGCGGGGGTAGACGCCTAGTCCGTAGAGGGCGTGGACAGTCGCGTCGGCGTCGGAGGACTGGATGCGGACCGTGTGGCCCGACACGTCGAGCGAGGTGAGGAAGGGCAGGTCGCGCAGTGCGAGATCGTCGACCGGCCCCTCCAGGTCGAACGCGATCCGCCGGGCGCCGGCCTTCGCCTTGATCTCGGCGGCGGTGCCGTCCGCGAGCAGCCGTCCCCGGTGCAGGACGAGCACGCGGTCGGCTATGGTGTCGGCCTCCTCCAGGTAGTGCGTGGCGAAGAGGACCGTCCGCCCCTGGTCGGCCTGCTCGCGCATGGTGGCCCAGAATGCCTGGCGCGCGGAGACGTCCATGCCGGTCGTCGGCTCGTCGAGGACGATGAGGTCGCTGTCCCCGGCCGTGGCGAGCGCGAAGCGCACGCGCTGCTGCTGGCCGCCCGAGAGCTTGTTGACCTTGCGGTCCGCCATCTGTGTGAGGCTCGCGCGGGCGAGCACGTCCTGCACGGGAAACGGCTTCGGGTGCAGGTCGCAGGCCAGCCGCACCAGTTCCCCGACCGTGACCTCGTCCATCAGCCCGCCGCTCTGCAGCATCGCGCCGACGCGCCCGGCGACGATGGCGTCCCGCGGACTGCCGCCGAACACCCGCACCGAGCCGCTGTCCGGGTGCTTGAGGCCGAGCAGCAGGTCGAGCGTGGTCGACTTGCCGGCGCCGTTCGGCCCCAGCAGGGCCACGGTCTCGCCCGGGTGCAGGGCCAGCGTGAGCCCGTCCACGGCCCGTACGCTTCCGTAGGTCTTGGTCACCTGATCGAACCCGACCACCGAGCCGGTGGCCTCCGCTGTCGCAGTCGCTGTCATGTGACCCAGCGTGGCGGGAGGCGGGCCCCGCCCGGCAGTGTCGGCCGTCGTGACTCCCGGATGACAGATGTCATGTGCGGGTACGCGGAGGCGACCGGCAAAGGGGACCGGCCCGGGCGGTCAGGGGGGTCACGCGAAGCTCACCTCTTGGCCCCGAGCACCTCGAGCGCGTCCGCCACCGACCGGAGAAAAGCGGCGTACGCGTGGGCGCTGCACGGCAGTTCCGGGTTCCAGGGCTCCACGGTCGCGGTCGAGGTGAGGGCGTGCCAGGCGGGCACGGACTCCAACTCCCCCGCCGGTACGGCGTTCACGCGGGCGTCCGCGAGGACCAGGTCGGGGGCGAGGCCGACGGCATGCTCCCAAGTGGTCGTGGCCCAGTTCGCGCCCCCGGCACCCGGCTCGACGAACTCCACGCCCAGCTCGGCCAGATGACGCAGTTCGGGCCAGGTCCCGGGCCGGGCGAGATGCACCTGGCGGGCTCCGGCGGCCGACAGCGCGAGCACCTTCAGCGGAGCGGCGGCGGCCCGTACGGCGTCCTCCGCGGCGGCCAACTCGCTGTCCCCACCCGCCGGTTCGCCGCCGAGGGCCACCGACAGTTGGTCGAAGCGCCCCAGGATGTCGGGCAGCGAGGTGTCGCCGCCGACCGCGAGCGCGAGGACGGGTGCGCCGGCCCGTTTCGCCGCCGCCTCCGTGACGGCGTACGGCTTCTCCCGGTCGTACGTGACGTCGACGACGATGTCGGGCCGTACGGAACGTATGGCCCCGTCGTCGAGTCCCTTGCCCGCGCCCAGGTACGGGACGTCGGCCAGGGCACCGGACTTGGCACGGTCGGGCTCGTCGCCGTCGTGGCCTGATCCGTACACCCCGACGGGCCGCACCCCCAGATCCCACAGTGCCGCGCCCGCGCGGACGTACGCGGCCACCCTCTCGGGCCGCCCGATGCGCCGTAACGTGATCCCCCGGTCGTCCGTGAACTCCCAGCCCATACGGCACCCGCCCCTTCGGCACCCGCCCGGCGCGGGCCACTCGGGCCACGATGAGCCGGACGCCGGAACGAGACAAGGGGACACCCGGCCATCACCGGGTGCCCCCTTCAACCAGTCGGCTCAACCAGTGCGCGACTAGCTGGGGTTGGTCTCGATCACTCCGACACGGTCCGCCGCCGTCTTGCCGAGGAGCGCCGGGCGCATCGCGCCGACCACGTCCTGGGGCGTCACGGGGGTCTTCTTGCCGTTGCCCCGGGTGATCAGCACGCCGTCGTAGGCGCTGCCGTACAGCTCCTTCAGCGCTTCCAGGTCGTAGTACTCGACCAGCTTGCCCTGGGCGTTGGCCTTGACGCCGAGGAACTTCCACAGGGAGTTCTCCGGGCTGAACTGGAGCTCCACCCCGCCGGCCTTGACCGTCACGTTGGCCGACATCGCCGGCTGCGCGAACGCCTTCATCATGCGGTCGACCTCGGCCTTGGTGACCTTGGGCTCCTTGGTCGTGGTGGGAACCTTGACGGTCGCCGCCTTGCCGGTCTCCACCTGCGCGCGGTACGCCTCCTCGACGGCCTCCGTCGACTGTCCGGTGTCGATGCCCTTGCCCGCCTTGCCGTAGACGGCGACGGCCTTGCCCGACTGGAACTTGATCGTGCCCTCGGTCGCCGAGCCGGAGCCGCCCGCGGCGCGCTCCAGGGCGGCCGTCAGCTTCTCCTCGTCGACGGGCATCGATGGGTCGACCACGCGATGGTTGCCGAACAGCGAGCCGATCACCGAGACGGGGTTGTAGTCGCTGCCCGCCGCGGACCGTACCGTCGCCTGGCTGTCGAGCTGGAGACCGGCCTGGTCCGGCCTGAGGGTGACGGTGTCGCCCTCGACCGAGAGCCGCAGCGGCTTGGCCGCCCGCGTCTTGAAGGCGTCGTCGAGCTTCTTGACGGCCTCGTCACGGGTGCCGCCGCCGATGTCGACGCCGAGCACGGTGGTGCCCTTGGGCACGTCGGAGTGGTTCATGAGCAGCCCGGCGCCGTACGCGATGCCGCCGAGTGTGACCACGCCGGTGACCAGCAGAACGAGCTTGCTGCGGCCCTTTTTCTTCTTGGGCCGCGAGGCCGCGGGCGCCGCCGGCGAGACCGGGTCGGGCAGCTTCGGGGGCTGGTGCGGCAGCGGTCCGTCGGTGTGCGCGCCCGGTCCGAACGAGGAGTTCGGGGCGGGCGGTACGACGGGGATGCCGCTGGTCAGCGTGTGTCCGGAGACGTTCTCACCGGCGCCGCCGTAGCCCGGCGTACCGGGTTCGGGGGCGGGCTTCTGCGGGGTGAGGATCGCGGTGTCGTCGCTCATCCCGCCGCCGGGTCCTCCGGTGAAGGACGAGCCGTGCTGGGCGCCCTTGCCACCGGGGAAGCCGGGACCACTGGGGCCGGCGCCCTGACCAGCGGGGCCACCGGGACCACCGGCGAAGCCCGAGCCGCCGGGACCACCGGGGCCGGCGCCCTGACCGCCAGGACCACCAGGTCCGCCGGGGAAACCGGAGCCGTGCTGGGCGCCGTTGGGGCCGGGGAAGCCCGAGCCGTCCGGTGCTCCGGGTCCACCCGATCCGCCGGGGAAGCCGGAGCCGTTCTGCGCGCCGTTGGGGCCGGGGAAGCCCGAGCCGTCCGGTGCTCCGGCGCCACCCGGTCCGCCGGGAGCGCCGTGGAACGCGGCGGCACCCTGACCGTTCTGGTCGCCCATGCCACCACGGACCCGCGGACCGCCGGGTGCACCGGGGCCGCCCTGACCACCGGGGCCACCGGGCCCGCCGGGCCCGCCCGGGACTCCGCCGCGCACAGCGCCGGGCGGTGTCAGGCGGCCGTCGCCGGTGGCCGGCCCGCCGGTCGGGCCCGAAGGTCCGCCCTGGCCGCCGCCGGAGAAGTAGGGAAGCCCGTCGCGCCGCGGCTCACCGCCGCCGTCGCCCGTGCCGTCCGTCGGATACGGCGAGTTGCCGGGGCCGTTGCCCAGCGGCCCCGCCGCCAGTGCCGCGGACACGTCGAAGGAACCGGTACCGCCGCCGTGGCCGGGCGCCACGGGCCCGGTACCGCCCGCGCCGGGCAGCCCGGCGCCGTTGGTGCCGCCGGGCCGGGAGCCACCGGGCCTGGCCGCACCACCGGCACCGGCGCCGTTGGGCGCACCTGAGCCGGAGGGCCGTGCAGCGGGTGCACCGGAAGCGCCAACTCCCGTACCGGGGCCCGGCGCACCCGAAGCGCCGGGCGTCCCGGCGCCGTTGGTGCCGCCACCGCCCGGACCGCCCTTGGGCGCACCGGACTTGCGTGGCGCGAACCAGTCGCTGGTCTTGTCCTCGGCGGCGGCCGTGGGCATGGGGTGGGATCCGGTGTCGGAGTCCACGGGCCCGCCCACGCCGGTGCTCGGCCCGGTGTCGACAGGGGCCTGTGTGGGCACACTCGTGCTGTCGGAGGTCTCACCGCCTCCGACGGGCGTGCGCACGACCACCGGCGGAATGGGCCGGGATCCGGGGATGTTGATGCGGATCCGCGTCGTCAGCGTGGTCTCGGTCTTGGGCTGCTCCGGCCGGTCACCGGCGGAACGGCCATTGTCGGCGGCGCCGTCGGAAGCCTTGGGCGTTCCGTACGGCGGAGTCCCCGACGGGTATGCGGTTCCGCCGCGCCCGTTGGGCCCGGAGGACGGACTGTCAGTTTCACGACTCAAGGCAGGTTCTCCTGGTTGGCTCCACCGCCCGTGTACTCGACCTCGCTTCGGGCGGCTCGGCGGCGCGCACCACCATACTGGCCACTTGTCGCCCGCAACCTTCGGCCGTAGGGGAAACCCACACCGGACTTGCACCTGCGCACTGTGGCGAAGTGGTACGTCACTTGCCAAGTCGGGCGGCGGGCCCACCTGGTTGCCGCCCCGGGCCAAGGGTGGCGCACATCACAGCCACGGCCATTCCGCCGAGCAGGAAGAGGTAGGAGCCCGCTCCCGCGGCGAAAAGGAAGTCCCCCTCCGGCCTGCTCGCGGTGAGCAGGACGACGGCGATCATCCAGCCGGCGGCGGGTGCGACGGCCCCGCCCCGGCCACCGGTCGCCCGTCCCCCGCCGACGAAGAGCCCCGCCGCGCCGGCCAGCGCGAGCAGCAGCCCGCCCGGGAACAGGCCCGACTGGACCAGTCCGCCGGACGCCCCGACCACGGCACCCAGCACGAAGAGCCCCAGGTGGACGAGGATCCGTCCCGCCGAGGGCGCTCGCGGGGGCTCGGCGAGCATGCTGCCCGCACCCGGCCTGTTCGCCGTACTCATCAGCCACTCACTTCATTACGTGTCGGACATCCAACACGACTCATCGGACACCCTCATCCTTTTCGACCGTCCCGGCGAACAGGTCCGTCTCCCGCGCCGGGCCTTCGTGCTCGCCGCGCACCAACTCGTAGTACTCCACGACGAACAGCGGCTGCGCGAGCTGGTTGGAGAGCGCGAACCACGGCTCGACGACCTCGATCTGGGTGGCGTGCGCCCGCATCGCGGCGGCCTTGGCCGCGGCGAAGGGGGTGCCGTCGATCTCGGTGGTGATCAGGGAGTCGTCCACCACGCCCGGCACGTCGTCGACGGCCGCGGAGGCGGGGAACGGCAGTTCGTCGAGGACGTCCTTGAGGCGGGCGAAGCCCTCCTCGGCGACCGGGCGCGGTACGCGGTTCCAGTAGATCTTTGCGATCGTCCACGGTTCGCCGAGCTCCGGACCGAAGCCGGGCTCCGCGGCCAGGTCGGCGGCGCGCATGGCGACGCGGTGGGCCTGGATGTGGTCCGGGTGGCCGTAGCCGCCGTTCGTGTCGTACGTCACGAGCACCTGGGGGCGCACCTCGCGGATCACACGGACGAGATCCGCGGCCGCCTCGTCGACGTCCGCCTGCCAGAAGCAGCGCGGGTCGTCGTTGTCGGGCAGGCCCATCATTCCGGAGTCGTGGTAGCGGCCCGGGCCGCCGAGGGAGCGGAAGTCGCTCACCCCGAGCTCGCGCATCGCCGCGGCGAGCTCGGTCCGGCGGTGATCGCCGAGGGCCTCGCCCGACAGGTGGGCGAGGCCGGGCGGGATGACCTCGCCCCGCTGGCCAAGGGTGCAGGTCACGAGCGTGACGTGGGCGCCCTCGGCCGCGTACCTGGCCATGGTCGTGCCGTTGTTGATCGCCTCGTCGTCCGGGTGCGCGTGCACCAGGAGAAGACGCCGGGAGGGCAGTTCCGTCATGGACCCCACCCTACGAGGCGGGTCAGAACTTGATGTCTCCGATCATGCCCGCGATGTTCGTGGTCAGATCGTTGATCGTGGGCGCGATCGTCGAGCTGGCCAGGTAGAAGCCGAACAGGACACACACGATGGCGTGAGGCGCCTTCAGTCCTGATTTCTTGATCAGGATGAAGACGATGATCGCCAGCAGCACCACCGCCGAAATCGAGAGTGCCACGGCGGCTCACCTCCAAGGATCCCAGGGACGCGGGGGGTCGGATGATGGGGGCAGTAAATCCGTACAACGGCCAGCAGGTTGATACCCACGCAGCAGTAGTGATCATAACTATTCGTACGTGCGCATTGATCGGCGCACGGCCGCACAAGGGGGCGCATGGCCAATATGGTCGGAGCATGACGACCGAGCCTCTCTCCTTTCCCCGCCGGCAGGCGCGCACCCTGCGCTTCACGCTCGGCGCGCCCCGTGCGTTCACCGTGGCGCCCGACGGTTCCCGTGTCGTGTACCTGCGGTCCTCGTCCGGTACGGACCGGGCGAACCAGCTGTGGGTTCTCGACGTGGCGGACGGCGAGGAACGTCCCGCCGCCGATCCGGGGGCGCTGCTCGGAGGCTCCTCGGAGCGGCTGTCGGCCGCCGAGCGGGCCCGGCGCGAGCGCAGCCGCGAGGGCGGGGCGGGCATCGTCGGCTATGCCACCGACGCGGCCGTGGAGTTGGCGTCCTTCGCCCTGTCGGGACGGCTGTTCACCGCGGAGCTGCGGGCGGGCACGGCACGTGAACTGCGGGTTCCCGGGCCCGTGCTGGACCCCCGCCCGTCCCCCGACGGACGGCTCGTCGCGTACGTCTCCGGGGGCGCCCTGAGGGTCGTCGGCGCCGAGGGGGAGGACGACAGGGCGCTCGTGGAGCCGGAGTCCGACACGGTCGCCTACGGTCTCGCCGAGTTCATCGCGGCCGAGGAGATGGGCCGTTCGCGCGGTTTCTGGTGGTCGCCGGAGTCGGACCGGCTGCTGGTCGCCCGGGCCGACGACGCCCCCGTACGCCGCTGGTGGATCTCCGATCCGGCGCATCCCGAGCGGGATCCGCAGCAGGTCGCCTATCCGGCGGCCGGGACGGACAACGCCGAGGTGCGGCTCTTCGTGATCGGACTCGAAGGGGCGCGCACGGAGGTCGCGTGGGACCGGGCGCGCTACCCCTACCTCGCGCGGGTGCACTGGTCCGCGGCCGGAGCGCCGCTGCTGCTCGTCCAGACGCGCGACCAGAAGAGCCAGCTCTATCTGGCCGTCGACCCGGACACCGGGGCGACCCGGATGGTGCACGCGGACGAAGATCCACAATGGCTTGATCTTTTCCCCGGGGTACCGAGCTGGAGCCCGAGCGGACAGCTCGTGCGGATCGCCGACGAGGGCGGGGCGCGCGTGCTCGCGGTCGGCGAACGCCCGTTGACGGGACCGCAGTTGCATGTGCGAGCGGTGCTCGACGTGTCGGACGACGACGTGCTGGTCTCCGCGTCGGCCGGTGCTGCGGCGGCCGCCCCGGAGATCGGCGAGGTGCACGTCTACCGGGTCAACGACCTTGGTGTGGAACGGATTTCGCAGGAACCCGGCGTCCACTCGGCGGTCCGCGCGGGCGGTGTGACCGTGCTCGTGTCGGCCGTGCCCGACCGGCCGGGCGCCCAGGTACAGGTGCTGCGCGACGGCAAGTCCGCGGCGACCGTGACGTCGTACGCCGAACACCCCGGACTGAGCCCGCGCGTGACGCTCACGGAGGCGGGCGAGCGCCGTGTGCCGTGCGCCGTTCTGCTCCCCACGGGCTACACCGACGGTCCGCTGCCGGTGCTGATGGACCCGTACGGCGGACCGCACGGGCAGCGTGTGCTGGCCGCGCACAACCCATATCTGACCTCGCAGTGGTTCGCCGACCAGGGGTTCGCCGTGATCGTCGCGGACGGGCGGGGCATGCCGGGCCGCTCACCGGCCTGGGAGAAGTCGATCAAGGACGATCTCGCGGCGGTCGTCCTCGACGACCAGATCCACGCGCTCCGGGCGCTCGCCGAACGCTTCCCGCTGGACCTGGACCGGGTGGCGATCCGCGGCTGGTCGTTCGGCGGCTATCTCGCGGGGCTCGCGGTGCTGCGCCGCCCGGACGTCTTCCACGCGGGCGTGGTGGGCGCGCCGGTGACGGACCAGCGGCTGTACGACACCCACTACACCGAGCGGTATCTGGGCGACCCCAACACCCAGCCGGAGGTGTACGCGGCGAACTCGCTGATCGACGACGACGGTCTGGTGGGGGCGGCCGAACCGGCCCGGCCGATGATGATCGTGCACGGTCTCGCCGACGACAACGTGGTGGTCGCGCACTCGCTGCGGCTGTCCTCCGCACTGCTGGCCGCGGGCCGTCCGCACGAGGTGCTGCCGCTGTCGGGGGTCACGCACATGACCCCGCAGGAGCAGGTCGCGGAGAATCTCCTGCTGCTCCAGGTGGACTTCCTACGGCGCGCTCTCAAACTGGGCTGAACAGCGATACTCCACCGAGCACAGCAACCATCCATTGAGGAACCACGACGAAGCACCAGCCAGGTCCGCGAGAGCGGCGCCGGTTCAGGCACAAAGGGGGCGTGCGACCGGCCGGGGAGACATGGCGCGCCCCGGCCGGTCTACGGCACCCGCACGGCCGTACGCTGTTCAGACTGACGCGTCCGTATATCGGTATCGGGTCGGTGAAGTTGCCTGCGTGTTAACGAAGTTGATGCGCATTTGTCATGCTATTTCACGTCGTCCGTGGGCTCGTCCTGGATCTTGTCCGTGGGCCCCTTCGGGCTCTCGTCCGTCGGCTCCTCCGGTGGGACCACCTGCTTCTCCTCCGCGAAGTGGCACGCCGAGTCGTGGGCCGCGGGACCGGCCGCCTCGTGCCGGAACTCCGCGGGCACCGCGAGCAGCGGCACCTCCAGGGCGCAGCGCTCCTGGGCCTTCCAGCAGCGGGTGCGGAAGCGGCAGCCGGAGGGGATGTTCGCCGGTGACGGCACGTCGCCGAAGAGGATGATCCGCTCCCGGTGCTCTCGGGCCTCCGGGTCCGGGACGGGCACGGCGGACAGCAGGGCCTGTGTATAAGGATGCGTCGGGTGGTCGTAGATCTCGGCGTCCCTGCCGATCTCCACGATCCGCCCGAGGTACATCACCCCGACCCGGTCGGAGATGTGCCGCACGATCGAGAGGTCGTGCGCGATGAACACGTACGACAGGTCGAACTCGCTCTGGAGCCGGTCCATCAGGTTGATGACCTGGGCCTGCACCGACACGTCGAGGGCGGACACCGGCTCGTCGGCGACGATGATCTCGGGGCGCAGGGCCAGTCCGCGCGCGATGCCGATGCGCTGGCGCTGGCCGCCGGAGAACTGGTGCGGATAGCGGTTGATGTACTCCGGGTTGAGCCCGACCACGTCCAGCAGGTCCTGGACCTTCCGGCGCCGGTCGCCCTTCGGCGCGACCTCGGGGTGGATCTCGTACGGCTCCCCGATGATGTCGCCGACGGTCATGCGCGGGTTGAGCGAGGTGTACGGGTCCTGGAAGACCATCTGGATGTTGCGGCGGACGGCCTTCAGGGCGCGGCCGGAGAGCCTGGTGACGTCCTCGCCCTTGTACGCGATCTCGCCGGCCGTCGGCTTCTCCAGGTTGACCAGCATCTTGGCGACCGTGGACTTGCCGCAGCCGGACTCGCCGACGATGCCGAGGGTCTCGCCCGCGGCGAGTTCGAAGTCGACGCCGTCGACGGCCTTCACCGCGCCGATCTGTTTCCTGAAGACGATGCCCTGGGTGAGCGGGTAGTGCTTGACCAGGCCCCGCACCTGGAGGATCGGCTCAGCCATGGAGGCACTCCCGCCAGAAGTGGCAGGCGCTCACGCGGTCCGTGCCCGCCTCGGTCACCTCGTACAGCGGCGGTACGTCGGTCCGGCAGACGTCCTGGGCCAGTGGGCAGCGCGGGTTGAAGGCGCAGCCGGGCGGGATGTGCATGAGGTTCGGCGGCAGGCCCTTGATGGCGTACAGCTCCTTGCCCTTCTGGTCGAGCCGCGGGATCGACTCCAGGAGGCCCTTCGTGTACGGGTGCGCGGGGGCCTTGTAGATGTCGTGGACCGGGGCGGACTCGACGATCCGGCCCGCGTACATCACGGCGATCCGGTCGGCGACGTCCGCGACCACACCGAGGTCGTGGGTGATGAGGATGAGCCCCATGTTGAGCTCGCGCTGGAGCTCGGCGAGGAGGTCCATGACCTGGGCCTGGACGGTGACGTCGAGGGCGGTGGTGGGTTCGTCGGCGATGATCAGGTCCGGTTCGAGGGCCAGCGCCATGGCGATCATGATGCGCTGGCGCATTCCGCCGGAGAACTGGTGAGGGTAGTCGCCGACCCGGGCGGCCGCGGCCGGGATGCGCACCCGCTCCATCAGCTCGATCGCCTTGGCCTTGGCGGCCTTCCTGGACATGCCCTGGTGGACGGTGAACATCTCGCCGAGCTGGGCGCCGACGCTGAGCACCGGGTTCAGGGACGACAGCGCGTCCTGGAAGATCATCGCCATCCGGGCGCCGCGGACCTTGCGCCGCTCCTCCTCCCTGAACTTCAGGAGGTCCTCGCCCTGGAAGAGGATCTCGCCCGCGGTGATCTTCCCGGGCGGTGTGTCGAGGATGCCCATGATCGCCTGGGCGGTCACGGACTTGCCGGAGCCGGACTCGCCGAGCACGGCGAGCGTCTCGCCCTCGTCGACGCTGTAGGAGACGCCGTTGACGGCCTTGGCCACCCCGTCCCTGGTCCTGAACTCCACGTGCAGATCGCGCACTTCGAGCAGCACGGCGGTCACCTCAGCTTCGGGTCGAGGGCGTCGCGCACCGCGTCGCCGAGCATGATGAACGCGAGGACGGTGACGGCGAGGGCCCCGGCCGGCCACAGGAGCGCGTGCGGCGCCGTGCGGATGTACTGGGACGCCGAGGAGATGTCGATGCCCCAGCTCACGGTGGGCGGCTTCAGCCCGACGCCGAGGTACGAGAGGGTCGCCTCCAGCGAGATGTACGTACCGAGCGCGATGGTCGCCACGACGATGACCGGGGCGATGGCGTTGGGCGTGATGTGCCGCAGCATCATCCGGGAGTTGGAGGCGCCGAGCGCCCGGGCCGCCTGGACGTAGTCGTTCTGCTTGGTGGTGATGACGGATCCCCGGGCGATACGGGAGATCTGCGGCCAGCCCAGCAGCACCATGAACCCGATCACCGGCCAGACCGTGGAGCTGGTGACGACGGACAGCAGCACCAGACCGCCGAGGACGACGGGGATCGCGAAGAAGATGTCGGTGATCCGGGACAGGACCGCGTCCCCCGACCCGCCGAAGAACCCGGCGAGCCCGCCGAGCACCGAGCCGAGGATCGCGACCCCGAGCGTGGCGCACACACCGACGGTGACGGAGACCCGGGCCCCGTACACCGTGCGGGTGTAGACGTCGCAGCCCTGGCCGTTGAAGCCGAAGGGGTGTCCGGGCTGGGAGCCCTCCTGGGCCTTGGCGAGGTCGCACTTGAGCGGGTTCTGGGTGGCGATCACCCCCGGCCACAGGGAGATGAAGACCAGGAACAGGATGATGAGCGCCGAGATGATGAAGACGGGGTTGCGGCGCAGGTCGCGCCAGGCGTCGGACCAGAGGGAGCGTGCCCGTCCGCCGGAGGCGGCTGATGAATCCAGCTCGGACGGGTCCGTGCCGTCCGGGCCGCCCGGGCGCTTCTCCAGGGTCGTGGCCTCCGCCGTGGCCAGGTCCATCGCGCCGCCCATGCCCGTCGCGGCGATGGCGCCGTCCTCCGCGGCGCGGCCCCCGCCCGACAGATGAGGTTCCCGCGGCATCGGTTCAGGCATAGCGGATCCTCGGGTCGAGTACGGCGTACAGGAGGTCGACCAGCAGGTTGGCCACCAGGAAGACGAGGACCAGGACGGTCACGAAACCGACGACGGTCTGGGTGTTCTGGCGCAGGATGCCCTGGTAGAGCTGGAAGCCGACGCCGTGGATGTTGAAGATGCGCTCGGTGACGATCGCGCCGCCCATCAGCGCGCCGATGTCGGTGCCGATGAAGGTGACGACCGGGATCAGCGAGTTGCGCAGCAGATGCCGGGTGATGACCCGCCGCCGGGGAAGCCCCTTGGCGACGGCCGTACGGACGTAGTCGGCGCGCCGGTTCTCCGCGATGGAGGTGCGGGTCAGCCGGGTCACGTACGCGAGGGAGACGGACGCGAGCACCAGGCCCGGCACGATCAGCTCGTCGAAGGGGGCCTCCGGGGAGACGGACGGACTGATCCAGCCCCATTCGACGCCCAGCAGCAGCTGGAGCAGCAGACCGGTGACGAAGGTCGGCACGGAGATGACGACGAGGGTGACCAGCAGGACGCCGGTGTCGACGGGACGGCCGCGGCGCAGTCCGGTGACGACGCCGAGTGTGATGCCGATGACGATCTCGAAGAGGATCGCCACGATCGTGAGCCGGATGGTGACCGGGAAGGCGCTCGCCATCAGCTCGGTGACCTCCTGACCGTTGAACGCGGTGCCGAAGTCGCCGGTGAAGACGTTGCCCATGTACGTCACGTATTGCTGCCACAGGGGCTTGTCGAGGCCGAACTCCTTGCGCAGCTGGGTGGCCGTCGCGGGGTCGCACTGCCGGTCGCCGCACAGGCCCGCGATGGGGTCGCCCATCACGTTCACCATCAGGAAGATCAACAGGGTGGCGCCGAAGAAGACCGGGATCATCTGCAGCAGACGCCGGATCACATACCGTCCCATGAGGGCTCCGGAGGTAGGCGGGGGCACCCGAGTGTCGACGGGTGCCCCCGCGGCTCAGCTGACCTTGATCTCGTTGTAGACGGGGACGCTGAACTGGTTGAGCGCCACGTCGGAGACCCGCTCCGAGTAGCCGGCGCTGCCGTTCTGGTACCAGAGCGGGATGGCGCCCATGTCGTCCCGCAGGACCTCCTCGGCCTGCTGGAAGAGGTCGACGGCCTTGGCCTGGTCGGTCTCCGCGTTGGCCTCGTTCACGAGCTTGTCGAACTCGGCGCTGGTCCACTTGCCGTCGTTGGACGAGGCGTTGGTGTAGTACAGCGGCTGCAGGAAGTTCTGGATCAGCGGGTAGTCCATCTGCCAGCCGGCCCGGAAGGGGCCGGACATCTTGGACTGGGTGATCTGGTTGCGGAAGTCGGCGAAGGTGCCGATGGGGTTGCCGACGCAGGCCTTGTCGTTGTCCAGCGCGTTGTTGACGGAGTTGCAGACGGCGTCCACCCACTCCTTGTGGGAGCCGGTGTCCGCGTTGTACGAGATCTTGACCTGGCCGCCGGGCAGCCCGCCGCCCTCCTCGATCAGCTTCTTGGCCTCGTCGGGGTCGTACTCGCAGGCGTCACCGCACAGCCCCTCCTTGAAGCCGCCGGCCTCGCCGAGGACGGGCGAGGTCCAGTCGGTCGCGGGTGTGCGCGTCTTCTGGAAGATGGTCTCGGTGATCTGATCGCGGTCGATGGCCCGGGACAGGCCCGTGCGGACCTTCTCCATGCCGTCCTTGTCCCAGGCCTTGTCGTAGAACGGGAAGGCGAGGGTCTGGATGATGCCGGCGGGCGTGTTGATGTACCGGTCGCCGAGGTCGCTCTTGGCGTTCTTGAGCTGGGAGGCGGGCACGTCGTCGACGAGGTCGAGGTTGCCGGCCATCAGGTCCGTGTAGGCGGTGTTGTTGTCGGTGTAGACCTTGAGGTCCACGCCGCCGTTCTGCGCCTTGTCCTCGCCCGGGTACTGCGCCCACGCGCGCATCTTCATCACCGAGCCCTTGGCGTACGAGTCGACGGTGTACGGGCCGTTGCCGACCGGCTCGTTCAGCCAGGCCGCGTGGTCGTCGAAGAACGCCTTCGGCAGCGGGGAGAAGGCCGAGTAGCCCAGGGTGTCGGGGAAGGTCGAGAACTTCTGGTTGAGCTTGACCGTGAAGGTGTTGTCGCCGGTGATCTTGAGGCCGGAGAGGGTGTCGGTCGTCTGCTTGCTGCCGTCCTCCGGGTGCACCTTGTCGTAGCCGTCGATGTACCCGAAGAAGTACGCGTTCTTCTGGTTGTTCTTGAGGCTGGCGCCGTAGTTCCAGGCGTCCACGAACGACTTGGCGGTGACGGCCTCGCCGTTGCTGAACTTCCAGCCGCTCTTGACGGTGACGGTGAAGTTCGTCGAGTCCGAGGTCTCGATCTTCTCGGCGAGCATGTCGTTGGCCTTGCCGGTCTTGGCGTCGTAGCGCTTGAGACCGCGGAAGAGCATGTCGAGGACCTTGCCGCCCTGCACCTCGTTGGTGTTGGCCGGCTCCAGGGGATTCTGCGGGTCGCCCCACGAGGAGCTCACGATGCCGGAGCCGTCGCCGCCGCCGCTGTCGCCGCCCCCGTCGTCCCCGCAGGCCGTCGCGGCGAGAGCTACCGCCGCCGCGCATGCGGCCCATCTGGCGTGCGTGGCTCCACGCATGGAGTGCCTCCTCTTCAGTGCGCTTCCAGTGCACTTTCCGTGCGCTGTGGCTCCGGCGCGGGAGCGCTGTGCCTTCAGCGCCCAATATCGGGGCATAAGAGACTTGACGCCCATTCGTCCCACTCTTACGAGTGGGAACACCCTCCGAATGCACGTATGCCGAAACATGGCGAACCGCATATCGGACCTCGCTTTGGTCATGGCAGTACCAAGCCACGCCAAGCGGGCGGCCAGCCTCAGGTCAAACGACAAAAGACCAGATCAAAGCCGTCAACGTTTCATTGACGCTGCCTGAATGGCGTTGAAATGGTCGCGCTGAGCGCTCCGCTGGAAGTCCGGTACGCCACCTGCGGGTGGGTCGTGGCTTGTCGCGCAGTTCCCCGCGCCCCTTCGGGGCGCTGCCGAACCGCACCGGACTTCGCAGTGGACGCTCAGCCCATGGGTCGCGTCGTGCAGACCCCTCGACAGTTCGGGCCAGGAGCACCGTGACCTCGCCTACACCCTCTGCCACCACCGCACCCATGGTGGTGGCCGAAGACGCCGTACCCACGGCGCCGAAGACGCCGCCCCGAGGCGGTGACAGCCGCTCCCCCGGCCGGCTCGCCTGGCTGCGCTTCAAGCGCGACCGCACGGGCGTGGTCTCGGCCTGTGTGGTGCTGGTCTTCTTCGTCGCCGGAGTCGGCGCCCCGCTGATCGCCAAGCCGTACGGCAAGGATCCGTACACGACCTACGGCCAGAACACGGCGGGTCTGCTCAACGACTTCGGTTTCCCCGTCCGGCCCAACGGCGGCATCAGCGGCGGCTTCTGGTTCGGCGTCGAACCGCAGCTCGGGCGGGACGTCTTCACCCTGCTGCTCTACGGCATCCGCAACTCGCTGCTGATCGCCACGGTGACGACCCTGCTGGTCACCTTCCTCGGCATCGTCGTCGGGCTCACGGCCGGCTATCTCGGCGGCCGTACCGACTACCTGGTCGGCAGGGTCATCGACATCCTGCTGGCCTTCCCCTCCACGCTCTTCTTCATCGCCTTCTGGCCCGTGATGATCTCGATCCTCGTCTCGCCGGAGGACGCCACCCCGACCTGGCTCACGGTGGTCAGCCTGATCTCGGTGATGACCGCGTTCGGATGGGCGCCGATCGCCCGGCTGCTGCGCGGCGAGGTACTGGCCCTGCGCGAGCGGGAGTTCGTGGAGGCGTCCAAGGTGACCGGGGCGTCGCCGGCCCGGATCATCTTCAAGGAGCTGCTGCCGAACCTGTGGACGCCGATCCTCATCCAGGCGACCCTCGCGCTGCCGATGTACGTCACCACGGAGGCCGCCCTCGCCTTCCTCGGCGTGGGGCTCAGTGATCCGACGCCGGACTGGGGCGTGATGATCCAGCGCGGGGCGCAGGTCTATCAGAACGACATCACTTACATGCTCTTTCCCGGCTTGACGATGGTGATCTTTGTGATCGCCTTCAACCTTCTTGGTGACTCCGTTCGGGATGCGCTGGATCCGAAGACCCGCCGCCGGTAGCTCCGCTGGACATGCCGGTTTGAACCTGCGGGTTCGTTGTGGCCGGTCGCGCAGTTCCCCGCGCCCCTAAAGAACAGGGGCGCCCCCTCTCCCTCATTCAGGCAGGACACGCATGTCTCTCTCGCGTAGAAACTTCGTCATCGCCACCTCGGTCGCGGCAGGCGGCTCCATGGTGCTCTCTGCTTGCAGCAGTGGTGGGGGCGGTGGCGGTACGGGGGGTGGCGGTACGGCGAGTACCGCCAAGTACTCCGCCGTCACCATCGGCACCGCGGACGACTCCACCGGGCCCGCGCCCGCGGTCGCCGGTGCGCGCAAGGGCGGGACGATCCACCCGATCGGGCCGGACGACTTCTCGCACCTCGATCCGCAGCGGATCTACTACTCGTGGAACTCCACGGTCGGCAACCTCTACATCCGCTGTCTGACCGGCTACAAGATCGCCTCCGGCGGCGCCATGAAGCTGGTCGGCGACCTCGCCACCGACACCGGCACCATGTCCGACGACGGCAAGACCTGGACCTTCACCCTGAAGGACGGGCTGAAGTGGGAGGACGGCAGCGAGCTCACCGTGGAGGACGTACGCCACGGCATCGAGCGCGGCTTCGCGAGCTTCACCACCGAGGGGGCGACCTACCTCCAGTCCGCGCTGACCGGCACGAACGACTTCCGCTCGGTCTACAAGGGCCCGTACGGCGGCAAGCACCTCAGCTCGGTCGTCACGGACACCGCGAAGAAGACCATCACCTTCCATCTGAAGACGGCACGCCCGGACCTCAACTGGACGCTGGCGATGCACTCCTACGGCGCCGTGCCCGTCAAGCACGACACCAAGGAGAAGTACGACAAGGACCCGGTCTCCTGCGGTCCGTACCGGATCAAGCAGCACTCGGTCGACAAGTCCCTGACGCTGGTGCGCAACACGCACTGGGACCCGGCGACGGACCCGATCCGCAGCGCCTACCCGGACTCCTTCGTCTTCGAGTTCGGTCCGGAGGGGCTCCAGGCCACGGACCGGCTGATCGCCGACTCCGGGAACGACCAGTTCGCGGTCATGGCGTACAGCGGGGTGCCGGCCGAGCGCATCCAGAAGGTGCTCGGCACGGCCGACCTGAAGGCCCGTACCGTCGACGGCCTGCTGACCGGCCTCTACTACTACGCCATCAACTGCAAGCGGATCACCGACGTGAAGGTGCGCCAGGCGCTCAACTACGCCTGGCCGCTGGAGCAGATCCGCCGGATCTACGGCGGCCCGTCCGCCGGCGAGTACGCGACCACCGTCCTCTCTCCCGACATCGCGGGCCGGGTGAAGTTCGACATCTACGGCAAGCTGACCAAGCCGCAGGGCGACACGGCGAAGGCGAAGGCCCTGCTCAAGGAGGCCGGGAAGCTCGGCCAGAAGATCGTCTACACCTATCCGCAGGGCGCGAGCGACGCGTACGACAAGACCAAGGTCGTCATCGCCGCAGCCCTGAAGGAGGCCGGCTTCGACCCGGTCGTGAAGCCCGTCGAGTCGACCAGCTACTACGACCAGGTCCAGCAGATAGACAACCAGTTCGACGTGATGTGGTTCGGCTGGTCCCCCGACTGGCCCACCGGCTACACGCTCCTCCAGCCCCTCTTCGACGGCACCACGATCGCCAACGGCGCCAACAACGTCTCCCAGCTGAACGTGCCCTGGGTGAACGCGGCGATCAAGAAAAACGCCGTCATCCCGGACGCGACCAAGGCCAACGCCGCCTGGGCCGCGCTGGACCGGCAGATCATGGAGAAGGAGGCGCCGATCATCCCCGAGACGTACCAGCGCCGCTACTACCTGTACGGGGACAAGGTGGGCGGGAGCGAGTTCGACCCGCTGTTCTCGGCGTTCATCCTCTACAAGCTGTACGCCAAGGCCTGAGACCACCGGCCACCAGGGAATCGCCTCGCCATGTTCCGCTTCCTCGTCCGTCGGACGCTCGGCGCGCTGCTGATCCTGCTGATCATCAGCGCCCTCACCTTCGTGCTCTTCTACGTCGCCCCGCGCGACCCGGCCCGCGCCGCCTGCGGCAAGCTCTGCACTCCCCAGACGCTCGCGCTGGTCCGGCACAACCTCGGGATCTCCGACCCGCTGCCGGTCCAGTACTGGCACTGGCTCGTGGGCGTGTTCGCCGGCCGGGACTACACCGGGCTCGGGCACTGTCCCGCGCCCTGCCTCGGCTACTCGTTCACCAACCACGAGCCGGTGCTCGGCCTGATCACCGACCGTTTCCCGACGACGCTCTCGCTCTCCATCGGCAGTGCGCTGGTGTTCGTGGTCTTCGGCGTCGGTACGGGCATGATCGCGGCGGTCAAGCAGGGCAAGGCGCTGGACAAGATCGCGTCCTCCGCCTCGCTGGTCGGCTCGTCGCTGCAGATCTACATCGTCGGCGTGGTCGCGATGTACTACCTCTCCGACGAGTGGCATCTGCTCCCCCGGCCGCAGGACAGCGCGGGGTTCACCCAGGATCCGGGCGGGTGGTTCAAGGGGCTGCTGCTGCCGTGGCTGGTCCTCGCGCTGATCTTCACGGCCAACTACACGCGGATGACCCGCTCCCAGCTCGTGGAGAGCCTCAGCGAGGACTACGTACGCACGGCCCGTGCCAAGGGCCTGTCCCGCCGGACGGTCTTCTTCCGGTTCGCCTGGCGGGGCGCCATGGGCCCGATCGTCACGATCCTCGGCCTCGACATCGGCTATCTCCTCGGCGGCGCGATCATCACCGAGGAGACGTTCGGGCTGCACGGCATCGGCGCGCTGTCCATCAAGGCCGTACGGGACAACGACCTGCCGCTGCTGCTCGGTGTCGTCCTCACCGCGGCCGCCGCGATCGTCGTCGCCAACATCGTCGTCGACGCCGTCTACGCCCTCATCGACCCGCGCATCCGGCTCGCCTAGGAGAGGACGACCTCATGAGCACCCCCTTCCTCTCCGTACGCGATCTGCGTGTCGCCTTCTCCACCGAGGACGGCGTCGTCAGGGCCGTCGACGGGCTCTCCTTCGACCTGGCCCAGGGCAGCACGCTCGGCATCGTGGGCGAGTCCGGCTCGGGCAAGTCCGTCACCAGCATGGCGATCCTCGGCCTGCACGACCGCGAACACACGGACGTGGACGGCGAGATCCTGCTCGACGGCAAGGATCTGCTGACGGCGACCGAGCGGGAGCTGGAGCGGCTGCGCGGCAACACCATGTCCATGATCTTCCAGGACGCGCTGGCCTCGCTCTCGCCCTTCCACACGGTCGGCAAGCAGATCGGCGAGACGTACCGAAAACACACCGGGGCGTCCCGGCACGAGGCCCGGGCGCGGTCGGTCGAGATGCTCCGGCGCGTCGGCATCCCGCAGCCCGACCTCCGCGTGGACGACTATCCCCACCAGTTCTCGGGCGGTATGCGCCAGCGCGCGATGATCGCCATGGCCCTGGTCTGCGACCCGGAGCTGCTGATCGCCGACGAGCCGACGACCGCGCTCGACGTGACGGTCCAGGCCCAGATCATGGACCTGCTCAAGGACCTCCAGCAGGAGTTCGGCACGGCGATCGTCTTCATCACCCACGACCTGGGCGTCATCGCGAACATCGCCGACGACGTGCTGGTGATGTACGGCGGCCGCTGTGTGGAACGGGGCACGCGGAACCAGGTGCTGCGGACACCCCAGCACCCGTACACCTGGGGCCTGCTGGGCTCGATGCCGAGCCTCGACGGGCCGGTCGACGTGCCGCTGTCACCGATCCCCGGCCTGCCGCCCTCGCTGCTCAACCCGCCCTCCGGCTGCCGCTTCCACCCGCGGTGCGCGTTCGCGGAGAAGGTCCACGGCGGGCTGTGCGCCACGGACAGCCCACCGCTGGAGATCAACGGCGGCGGCCGCGGCACGGCCTGCCACCTGACCGCCGAGCAGCGCCGGGAGTTCTTCGTCGACTACGCGACACCCCAGCCCAACTGACGTACCAGAGCCGGAAGAAGGTATTCAACGATCATGAGCGGCACGGACTCCGACTCCCTCCTGGACGTCACCGGGCTCACCAAGCACTTCCCGGTACGGGGCGGCTTCCCCGTCCGCCGCACGGTGGGCGCGGTGCAGGCGGTGGACGGGCTCGACCTCCGGGTCGCCGAGGGCGAGAGCCTGGGCCTGGTCGGCGAGTCCGGCTGCGGCAAGTCGACCACGGGCCGGCTCATCACCCGCCTCCTGGAACCGACCGCCGGAAAGATCACGTACGCGGGGCAGGACATCACGCACGCCTCGCGCAGGGAACTGGCCCCGGTCCGCTCCGAGATCCAGATGATCTTCCAGGACCCGTACGCCTCGCTGAACCCGCGGCACACGGTCGGGAAGATCGTCTCCGGCCCCATGGAGATCAACGGACTCAACCCGGTGGGCGGCCACGAGAGGCGCGCCCGCGAACTCCTGGAGATCGTCGGTCTGAACCCGGAGCACTACAACCGCTTCCCGCACGAGTTCTCCGGCGGCCAGCGCCAACGGATCGGCGTGGCAAGGGCGTTGGCACTGCAGCCGAGGCTGATAGTGGCGGACGAACCGGTCTCCGCCCTGGACGTGTCGATCCAGGCCCAGGTGGTGAACCTCCTCCAGACCCTGCAGAGGGACCTGGGCATCGCCTTCGTCTTCATCGCCCACGACCTGGCGATCGTCCGCCACTTCTCTCAGCGCGTCGCCGTGATGTACCTCGGCCGCATCGTCGAGACGGCCGACCGCGACGACCTGTACGAGAATCCGCGGCACCCGTACACACGGGCGCTCCTGTCCGCGGTTCCGGAGGCGACGGCATCGGACGTCCCAGCCCGCGAACGCATCCGCCTGACCGGAGACGTGCCCTCCCCGCTCAACCCGCCGTCCGGTTGCCGCTTCCGCACCCGCTGCTGGAAGGCGACGGAGAGGTGCGCGTCGGAGACGCCTGCGCTGGTGCGGGTCGAGGGGAACGGGGTGGGGCATCTGACGGCTTGTCATTACCCGGAGACCAGGGACACGGTCCCCGGGCCCCGGCCCTCCGAAGGCCCCGGGATCGCGGCCTGACACCTACCCTGGCGTCATGGACTACGCGAAGATGCGCGTGATCGCCGAGGAGCTCACGGAGTACGCCGAGCACCTCGAGGGAGCGTGGATCGTCGAGATCGGGCCCTGCGGACCGTCCCTTGCCATGATGAGCCCCTCCAAGCGCCACGTGGGCGCGGTCCGACGCATCCGGAACCAGCTCAACAAGCAGCTCCCCGCCACCCACCCCGGCTACATCTGCGAGAACGGTCCCGAGATCGAGCACCCGTCGATCGGCCGCATGCGGCGCCCCGACGCGGTCGTCATCCCCGAGGACGTGCTCGACGAGGAGGGCCTCGCCGTCGACGCGAGCCAGGTGCTGGCGGTCATCGAGATCGTCTCGCCGTCGAATCCTGACAACGACTACGGGGAGAAGCTCGCCGAGTACCCGGCCATGGGGATCGCCCACTACATGATCGTCGACCCGCGCACGGGCACCGTTGAGGTTCAGTCCGCCCCGTGCAAGGGCCGCTACGAGGACAAGGCCCCGCACATCTTTGGTGACGCCGTGCCGTTCGGCCCGTGGACGGTGGAGACCGACCGTTTCCGCCGCTACGGAAAAGCCGGGACCAAGTCACACTGACGGAAGTGCGCGGCGACGGCACACGGAGGGGTGGGCGCCGCGCAGTCTTCGTTGCAAGAACGTCCTACGCCGTCCTACGGTAGGTTCATGGCGAAGAACCGCATCACCCTCACCCTCGATCCCGGCGAGGACGCCGCGATCCGCGAAGCCGCAGCCGAGTACGGCCTCGATCTGTCCGCGTTCCTGCGCACCGCGGCACTCGCCGAGGTGGCACGGTGCCGACGCGTCCGCGACCGGTTCGCCGAGGTGGACGCGGTCAGTCGCGCCGCCGAAGACAACGTGCCCGATGTCCAGCCCGACACGTCTCCCGAGGACGATGCCGCCATGGACGCCTACCTGGACGCCATCGACGGTGGCTTCGGCACCCGCGGAAGCACGGCCGCGTGAGCGTCTTCGTCTACGATACCGGCGCGCTGATCGCCCTGGAGCGCAAAGATCCGGAAGCCCAACGCTTCCATTCCCGGCTTGCCGCACGCGAGGGCTTCCACCCGCCCATCGTGCTCATTCCCGTCCTGGCACAAGTCTGGCGCCCGCAGCCCGGGCATTGGACACCTCTGTCCAAGGCGCTGGCCGAATGCGTGGTGTTCTCGGCGCAGCGGGACCTCGGCACGTGCGGACTGTGCCAGGCGGGTCATGCTGTCGACGACGGCAAACGCGCGGGCGTCGTGGCGGCGAGAGCTGTCCTGCCCGCCAAGAAGGCCCCTGACGCGGTGGACGCCCTCGTGACGGTTGTCGCCGCGCGCCACGAACGCGCCGTCATCCTCACCTCCGACCCGGACGACCTGTGCGCCTACCGCGACGCCCTGGGTGCCGCGGGCCAGGACGTAGCCATCCTGCCGGTCGACTCCCTGCGGGACTTCCGGTCGGGTAAGCCGACGCTGCTCTGACATCGCTCGACGGGGTCAACTCTGGGGAACATCACCGGGCTTGACCCTGCCGCGCAGCGCGGCGAGCGCCGCGGTGATGAGCTCTGGCAAGCCCTCCGATATCGGGTATTCCGGTCGGTATGCTCACCCCATGGACACCACGATCAAGGTTGACTCCAAGACCCGTGACCGTCTCGCCGTCCTCGCGCAGGCCCGGGGTACGACCATGCGCCACCTCATCGAGCAGTTCGCCGAGAGCACTCTCACCCCGAGCGAGCTGAAGGAACGCGCCGCCCACACCGCCGAGTACCTCGCCGAACACTTCGGGGTCACCGTCACCGACGAGGCCGGCGCCGAGGTCCTGCGCAAGGTGCGCGGCCAGGTCGTCGCCCACCACGCGGCCGAGCAGGGTGCCGCGTGATCCGAGAGCACTACATCCTTGACACCGACACCCTGCTGGCGCTGGGCGGGAACCGGCAGGTCTCCGGCCTCGTCCACGCGGCCCGGCTCGAACCGGACGTGTTCCTGCATACGCCAGCACTCTCCGTCATCGAGGCCGAACGCGAACGTCCCAGCATCGCCGTCCACATCGGGCAACTCGGCATCGCTACGGTCGACCTCGACCACCCCGCCACTCTGACCTGCTGCCAACTGCACCACGAGGGATTGCCGTTCGGCTTCGCCGCAGCCGTCGAGGCGGCACGTCGTGTGGGTGAGGAGTACGAGGAGCCGTTCATCGCAACTGTCCGCCCCAGCCTCTACGAGAAGCGTTTTGCCCGCGTCGTCGACCTGACTTGCTGAACGACTGCGGCCCACTCGGTCTCGCTCCCGAGCCCCACGAATGTCAGGTCGACGAGAGCGAAGACCCGTGGGCCCCCAGAGATGCACGGGCCTTCACTCTCGGACGCACTCAGCTTGTGGGCAGGTCCAGTTCACCGACGACCTGGTCTCCGCTCATCTCACCGGTGAGGCAGAATCCGAGCTTGAGGTAGAACCGCTCCGGTCCCCCTGCCCCCTGCCCCCAGGTCACCGTGACGCGCGACTGGCCACGCCTGCGGATCTCCTCGCACACGGACTCCACGGCGAAGCGGCCGTACCCACGCCCCTGTTGGCCGTCGGCGATGTTCAGCCGCCAAAGGCCGGAACGGGGACGGTCATCCGAGTTCGCCGGGTCGAAGCGGACATCGAAGAAGGCCATCACGAAGCCGACGAGTTCCTCGCCTGCGAAGACCAGGCGAGGCCAGGCGACCTCCGGCTGCACATAGGCCTCGGCCAGCGACTTCACCACCGGAGCCACGAACCGCTCCTGGTCGGAGCGCACCGCGAGGCGGCACGCGGCGTCGACGTTGTCCGGTGTCACCTTCTCCAGGCGGAGATCCGGCACTCAGCCCAACTCCCCGCGCTCCACGCAGAATTCATTGCCTTCGGGATCGGCCATCATGACCCAGCCTCCACCGTCCGGCCGTGTGTGGTCCGCGAGCTGGCGGGCGCCGAGGGTGAGAGCCCGCTCGACCTCCTCCGCCCGCGTGCGTCCACTCGGCTGGAGGTCGAAGTGGATGCGGTTCTTGGCCGACTTGCCCTCCGGGACCCGCACGAAGAGCAGACTCGGCCCGCCGTCGGGATCACGGAGCAACGCCTCCGGGTCTCCAGGCTTGTCGTCGTCGGCCAGCGGCCGTCCGAGGAGCTCGCTCCAGAACAGCCCGAGGTCGTACGGGTCCCCCGTGCAGTCGAACGTGAGGTGGCGGATCGTGGGGTTCAACAGGCTGTCCTCTCCCCTGTTTCCGGAGGCTCCGCCGGGCAGCAGCGCCCAGGCGCATCTGTTCGAGTCATCGGGGCGAAGCATCCCTGTCGCAGATTCCGTTGTCGAACGAATAAGGCGGCTCGGCCGCCGAACGACCAGGACCAGCCTTGTCGTTGTCACGGCCCCAGCGGCAGACTGCCATGTCATGGCCCTTCACCTGCGCGGAACCGTCCTGCCCGGCGGGGCCGTACGCGATCTCTGGATACTCGGCGACCGGATCACCTTCGACCGCCCTCATGACCCGGCCAACACCGTCGTCGATGGCGGTTTTCTGCTGCCCGGACTCGTCGATGTGCACACGCACCCGGGGGGCGGCGACGACTCCGACGCCCCGCGGTTCGACGCGGACCTCTTCGCGGAGCAGGTCGCCGCCCACCGTGACGCGGGTACGACGGCCCTACGCTTCCCCGGACTCCTGGGCGAGGTACCCGCCCCGTCGCGTGAGGCGCCGGACTCGCCCCGGATGATCACCGCGGGGCGCTGGCTGGCCTGGGCGGGACTGTCGAAGAGTGCCGGGTTCCATACGGTCACCGACGACCTGGTGGCGTACGCGGTGGCGGAGACGAAGGCCAACGACGGCTGGTGCAAGCTCATGGGCGACTGGGACTTCGAGGCGGCACCCGTCCCGTACGAGCTGCTGCGGGCGGTCGTCGGGGCCGTGCACGCGGCCGGCGGGCGGGTCGCGGTGCACTGTCAGTCCGCGGAGGGTGTGCTGGGCGCCGCACGGGCCGGGGTCGACTCCGTCGAGCACGGGATGGGCATGCCCGAGGAGTGCGTCGGGTTGATGGCCGCGCACGGCACCGTGTACGTCCCCACGCTCACCGCCTTCGCGCGGAGCGCGCCCAAGATCAAGCCCAGCCCCAGAGGAACCCTCTGGCAGGAGGGTCACCGCACGATGGTCCGGCGTGTCCGCGAGGCCCACGACGCCGGGGTCACCGTCCTGGCCGGCACCGACTCCGCGCCCTTCGGGAACGTGGCCACCGAGGTCGAGCACCTCATCGCAGCCGGGCTGCCGACCGAGGCCGCCGTCGGCGCCGCGAGCTGGACCGCGCGCGACTTCCTGGGCCTGAGCGGCCTGACCGAAGGCGGCCTCGCGGACGTCACGGTCTACGCCGCCGACCCGAGGCGCGAACCCGGCGTCCTGCGGCATCCCCGCCGCATCGTCCTGCGCGGCCGCGTCATCCGCTGACTGTTCCGGACGTCCTGGCCCGCTTCCTCAGCGGTGCGGGACTCGCCGTACGGCGGCGGTTCGGGGACTGGGTGCGGAGGCCATTCGCCCTCGCCAGTCCCGAAATCATCACCGTCGCACGACGAGCCGCTCGCTGACCTGTGTCAGCCCTTGGCGACAGCCTCTCCCCCGGCGCTGTCCTCCAGCGCCTTCAGCGCCGGGTCGAGTACGACGTCCTCGTCCCGCGCCTCCGTCGTCGGATCCTCCGGGAAGTGGCACGCCGTCAGGTGCCCCTCACGGTTGCCGGAGATCTGCACCAGCGGAGGCTCCTCCGTGGCGCACTTGTCCTGAGCCTTCCAGCAACGGGTCCGGAACCGGCACCCGCTCGGCGGATGAATCGGCGAGGGCACGTCACCGGAGAGCCGGATCCGCTCCCGGTCGAGGGGCTCGTCGTCGAGGGCGACCTCCGGAACCGCCGACAGCAGAGCGTGCGTGTAGGGATGCCGCGGCCGGTTGTAGATGGAGTCCCGGTCCCCGACCTCCACCACCTTGCCGAGGTACATCACCGCGAGCCGCTGCGAGAAGTGCCGCACGATCGCCAGGTCGTGGGCGATGAAGAGGAAGGCGATGCCCATCTCTTCCTGGACCTTCTGGAGAAGGTTCACCACCTGCGCCTGGATCGACACGTCCAGGGCGGAGACCGGCTCGTCCGCGACGATCAGCTTCGGGTTCAGGGCCAGCGCGCGGGCCACACCGATGCGCTGGCGCTGACCGCCGGAGAACTCGTGCGGGAAGCGGTTGTAGTGCTCGGGGTTCAGACCGACGAGCTCCAGCAGCTCACGCACGCGCTTCTCGACGCCGCCCGCGGGCTTGATCCCGTTGACCTCCATCGGCGACTTGATGATCGTGCCGACGGTCTGCCGCGGGTTCAGCGAGGAGTACGGGTCCTGGAAGATCATCTGGATCTCGGACCGCACGGGCGCGATCTGCCTGCGCGAGGCGTGCGTGATGTCCTGCCCCGCGTACGTGATCTTTCCGGCGGTCGGCTCCAGGAGGCGGGTGATGAGCCGGCCCGTCGTCGACTTGCCGCAGCCGGACTCGCCGACCAGGCCGACGCTCTCGCCGACGCCGACGGTCAGGTCGACCCCGTCCACCGCCTGCACGGCTCCGACCTTGCGCTTGATCGGGAATCCGCCGTAGATCGGGAAGTGCTTGGTCAGGCCCTCGACGGAGAGCAGCGGTTCGCCGACTCCGTCGACGGGGCCCTGCGGCTTCGGCAGGGTGAGTTTGTCGCTCATGTCTCGTTCTCCCTAGCCCAGCCGGGGTTTGATCTGCTCGATGAAAAAGGTCGACTTCTGCGCCGCGTCGAGGTGGCAGGCGGAGCCCCGGCCCTCGGGCAGCTGCGGCCGCTCGTCGGTGCAGCGGGTTCCGCCGACCTCGGCGGTGAAGCCGCAGCGCGGGTGGAAGGGGCAGCCCGACGGCGGGTTCAGCAGGCTGGGCGGAGTTCCGGGGATCGGCGTGAGCGCCTGCGCGGTGTCGCCGCCGAGTCGCGGCATGGAGCTCAGCAGGCCCCAGGTGTAGGGGTGCTGGGGGTTGCGCAGCACTTCGCGGACGGTGCCGCGTTCCACGGCCCGGCCCGAGTACATCACCAGCAGGTCGTCGGCCATGTTGGAGATGACGCCGAGGTCGTGGGTGATGAAGATGATCGCCGAGCCGAACTCCTGCTGGAGGTCCTTGAGCAGGTCGAGGATCTGCGCCTGGACGGTCACGTCCAGGGCCGTGGTCGGCTCGTCCGCGATCAGCAGGTCGGGGTCGCAGATCAGCGCCATGGCGATCATCGCGCGCTGGCGCATACCGCCGGAGAACTGGTGCGGATAGTCGTTGAAGCGCGTGGCGGGCTGCGGGATGCCGACCTTGTCGAGCATCTCGATGGCCCGCGCCTTCGCCTCCTTCTTGGAGGCTCCGGTGTGCTTCATGAACGGTTCCGCGATCTGCCGGCCCACCGTGTAGTACGGCGAGAGCGCGGTCAGCGGGTCCTGGAAGATCATCGCGACCTTGTTGCCGCGGAGCTTCTCCATCTCCTTCTCGGTCGCGGTGACCAGTTCCTTGCCGTCCAGGACGATCTCGCCCTCGACGGTGGAGGTCTTCGGGTTGTGCAGGCCGAGGACGGTCAGGTTGGTGACGGACTTGCCGGAGCCCGACTCGCCCACGATGCCGAGCGTCTTGCCTCGTTCGACGTCGAAGGAGAGCCCGTCGACGGCCTTCACGATGCCGTCCTCGGTGGAGAACCGCACCCGCAGGTCGCGGACCGAGAGGAAGGCCTCCGGCCCGCTCGGGGCCTTCTCGCCTTCGGTCTTGGTCAGTGTGGTCACGGTATTTCTCCTAGGCGAGGCGCACGCGCGGGTCGATGTAGGCGTAGGCGAGGTCCACGATGATGTTCAGGATCAGGATGAAGAAAGCCCCGAACAGCATGACGCCCATCGTCAGCGGAAGGTCCTTGGTCAGCGAGCCCTCGACCGCGAGACGCCCGATACCGGCGAGGTCGAAGGTGAACTCCGTGACCACCGCGCCCGAGAGCAGCGCGCTGAGGTCCATGCCGATGATCGTGACGATCGGGATGAGTGAACCACGCCAGGCGTAGCGGAAGAAGACGTACCGCTGTCGCATGCCCTTGGCGCGGGCGGTGCGGACGTGCTCCTCCTGCAGCTGCTCGATCATGGTCGAGCGCGCCATACGCGTGTACTGGGCGGTGAAGATCGTGGCCATCACGGCCCAGGGGATCAGCATGCCCATGAACCAGCCGCCCGGGTCGTCCGTGAACGACACGTACTTGGGGTTCTCCAGCCAGCCGGTGTTGTAGACGAGGAGGCTGAGGACGATGGGACCCAGGAAGTAGATCTGGAACGAGCTGAGCACCATCGAGGAACCGCTGACCACCTTGTCCACGGCGGTACCGCGCTTCCAGGCTGCGAGCAGACCCGTACCGAGACCGAAGAGCAGGAAGATCACCAGGCCGCCGACGGTCAGCGAGAGCGTCAGCGGGAAGCGGTCCATGATGGAGTCCCAGACGAAGTCGCCGCTGTCGAAGGAGACACCCAGGCACGGGGCGGCACAGTGTCCCTGCGGGAAGTCCCGGCCGGACACGATGCCCATCATGAATTCCCAGAACTGGGTGGTGATGGGCTTGTCGAGGCCGAGGTTCTCACGGATGACCGCGATGTTCTCGGGGGAACAGTTCTTGCCGCAGGACAGCTGCGCGAAGTCCTGGGGGATCGTATAGAACAGGAAGAACGTGAAGGCGCCGATCAGGAACATGATCACGACGGCGCCGCTCAGCCTGCGGATGAGGAACTGAAGCATGGCGGGTGGGTGCTCTCTTCGAAACGCGGCGGCAGGAGGGGGATACCGTCCGCGGGGGTGCGCTCCGCCTGGCGCACACCCCCACGGATCAGCCGAGCTGAGGGATTACGGCTTCTTCAGGTACAGGTCGTTGATGTCGATGTAGCTCGACTCCGTGCTGTACCGGGCACCGCCGATGTTCGAACCGTAGAGCTGGATCTGCTTCGAGTAGTACACCGGGGCACCGGGGTTGATCTCCTCCACGATGCGGTGGTGAGCCTGCTCCCAGGTCTTGGCGGCTTCCTCGGGCTCCTGCGTCACGGCCTTCTGGATGAGGGCGTTGACCTGCTTGTCGTTGATGTGCGAGTAGTTCGGCGAACCGTCGGCGACCTGCGTGCCGTCGTAGACCGGGGTGATGACCGTGCCCGGGGACGGCCAGTCCTGGCCCCAGCCGGTCATGTAGAGGTCGTACGGGTTCTTCAGCTTGCCGACCTGCTCGTAGAAGGTCGCGCGGTCGATCTCCTTGGCCTGGACGTCGAAGCCGAGCTTGTTCAGCGCGTCCTTGATGATGACCATCTGGGCCTGGCCACGCGGGGTGTTGGAGTAGGCGTAGCTGAGCTTGGTGCCCTCCTTGACCCCCGCCTCCTTCAGCAGCTCCTTGGCCTTCGCCGGGTCACCGTTGGGCTTCTTCAGCTTGCCGAACGGGTCGTACGTCGGGTCGAAGCCCGGCAGGGTCGGCGCCATCAGACCGCCGGCCACCTCGCCGCCGTAACGGCCGCCGTCCGCCTGGACCATGGACTGGTTCGGGATCGCGTAGGTGATCGCGTCGCGGACCTTCTTGTCCTTCATCTTGGCGCTGTCGAGGTTGTACGAGAGCTGCCACACGTAGGGCTGGTAGCCCTGGATGGTGCGCTTCTTCGCCGCCGCGTTGCCGATGACCGTGGACAGCTGGGCCGGGTCCACCGAGTCCGTGAACTGGATGGCGTTCTTGGCCTCGCCCTGGTCGGCGAGCAGGCGCTTGGTCTGGCTGGCCTGGTCGATGGTGTTGCTGAAGTTGTAGCCGTCGACGTACTGGTGGCGCACCGAGTCCGTCTTCGGGTCCCACTGGGTGTTCTTGACCAGCGTCACCGACTTGCCGGCCTTGTACTCGGAGACCTTGTACGGGCCGAGCGAGGCCGGAGCCTTGTCGTACTTCTCCTTCGTGTCCTGCTTCTCGGGCACGATGGCGTAGCCGGCCATGGCCAGGGCCTGCGGGAGGTCCGGCTGGGCCGTCTTGAAGTGGAAGACGACGGTCTTGGCGTCAGGGGTCTCGAGGACGGAGTCCGGCAGGTGCTTGCCCTTGTACGGGCCGTCCGGCAGCGCCTTGCGGTACTCGGCGCCCGAGAGCCAGTTCTGGACGTAGGTCGGGCCGTCGAAGATGAACTTGGCGTACTGCCGCTCGATGGTGTGGCGGACGTCGGCGGACGTGATGGCGTTGCCGTCCTCGTCCTTGATGCCGTCCTTGAGGGTGTACGTCCAGGTCTTGCCGCCCTCGGACGACTTGCCGGAGTCGGTGGCGACGTCACCGACGACCGTCAGGTTGCCCTTGTCGTCCTCCTGGAAGTTCGTCAGGCCGCGGTGGACCAGGTTGGCGAACTGGCCCGCGTCGCTGACGTAGATCTGGCCCGGGTCCATGTGGGTCAGGTCGGACTGCTGGTAGACGTTGATGGTGCCGCCGGTCTTGGCCCCCGCCACCGCTTCGGCCGGGCCGTTCGACGCCTGGGCATCACCGTAGGCGACAGGCGTCGACTGCGAGGCGGCATCTTCCTTGGACTTGGAGTTGTCCTTGGAGTTGTCCTTGCCGCTGTCACTGGAGCAGCCGGTCAGCGCCAGCGACCCCGCTGTGATGGCGACGGCTATAGCGCGCACGGTGCGCGTTCTGATGGGCTTCATGATGCCGATGCACCTACCTGTCGATAGTTGTCCACGAGTACTGCCTGACGGTCCGGTCACCCGGAACGGGGGTGGCAGTCCCCCCACCACCAATGGACGGTTAGCGTCCGGTCTTGGGGTCGAAAGCGTCCCGGACGGAGTCGCCGAGAAGATTGAAGGCGAGCACGAAGACCACCATCGCCACGCCCGGGAAGAACATGAACATCGGGTCCTGCTCATAGATCTCGGAGCCGATGGCGAACATCCGGCCCCAGTCCGGCGTCGGCTCGACGAAGCCCACACCGACGTACGAGAGGAAGGCGATGGAGAGGATCGAGCTGGGCAGCATGTAGGTGCCCTGTACGAGGATCGGCGTGACGATGTTCGGCAGGATCTCCTTGCGCACGATGCGCGTCGGAGAGGCTCCCGAGACCTTGGCCGCCTCGACGAACTCCCGCTCCCGCAGGGAGAGTACGGAGCTGCGCACCAGGCGGGCCATGCCCATCCAGCCGAGGAACCACATCACGAGGATGATCGCGACGGCACGCAGATAGACCGGGGTCTCGTCCGTCGGGGAGACGAACAGCGCCGTGACCACGGGCATGAAGGCGATGAAGAACAGCTGCTGCGGGAACGCCAGGAAGAAGTCGGTGACCCGGCCCAGCCAGTAGTCGACCTTGCCGCCGAAGTAGCCGCTGACCATGCCGATGACGACGCCCGTCAGAACGCTGAACACCGTGACCATCACAGCCATGTAGAGCGACGTCCGCATGCCGTACAGCAGCATCGTGAACACGTCGCGCCCGAGCTTGGGCTCGACTCCGAACCAGAAGTCACCCGACATCCCCCCGAAGGAGCCGGTGGGCATGGCGAAGTCGTCGAGCAGGAACGGGTAGTCGGGCTCCTGCGCGTAGAGCGTGTACGGATCCTTCCCGTACAGGCTCGAGATGACCGGAGCCAGTGCGGCGATCGCGAAGAAAAAAATCACCACGCACGCGGAGATGACTCCGGTACGGTCTCGCTTGAAGCGATGCCACATCAACTGCCCGGGGGAGCGGCCTTCGAGCTTCTCCGCCTCGACCGGCTCGGTGTTCGACGCGAGCTCGGGGTCCAAGGCCGCCGACGGCCCGGAGCCCTCGGCCTTGGTTGGACTGGTCATCTTTGTTCTTCCCCCGGGGGATGGAGAGTTGAGCGCAGCACAGATACCGGCAGGTTCTGTGGTTTCAGGGAACTTTCACCAAGTGGGTCAACGCGCGTCAAGGGCGGAAGGCATAGGGATCTCCCTACCGTCCATATTTTGAGCAAAAATTGCAAAGATTGACACCTGCGCGCGCTTGACAGGTGAGATAAGATTCCGGCGAAACGGACACTGTTGACGATAATTTCGTTTACGTGTCCGAAACTTGATTGGGCAATGCCCGATATGCGAACGCCGCCACTTCCATTGCACCGTTGCCCGAACTGACACGGTTTCGGCGTCCGGGTACGCCGAAGGCCCGGCTCCCCACTTTTGTGCGGAGAACCGGGCGTTCAGCAGCCCTGAGAGGGCGTCAGCCGTGCTTGGCGCGGCTCGCGGAACGGGCGCGCTCGCGGGCGTCCAGGTTCACCTTGCGGATGCGGACCGACTCCGGGGTGACCTCGACGCACTCGTCGTCGCGGCAGAACTCCAGGGACTGCTCCAGGGAGAGCTTGCGCGGCGGGACGATCGCCTCGAACGAGTCGGCCGCGGCCGACCGCATGTTGGTGAGCTTCTTCTCCTTGGTGATGTTCACGTCCATGTCGTCGGCGCGCGAGTTCTCGCCGACGATCATGCCCTCGTACACCTCGGTGCCGGGGTCGGTGAACAGCACGCCGCGCTCCTGGAGGTTCGTCATCGCGAACGCGGTGACGGCACCGGCGCGGTCGGCGACCAGCGAGCCGTTGTTGCGGGTCGTCAGCACTCCGAACCAGGGCTCGTGACCCTCGTGGATGGAGTGCGCGATGCCCGTGCCACGCGTGCCGGTCAGGAACTCCGTACGGAAGCCGATGAGGCCGCGCGACGGTACGACGAACTCCAGACGCACCCATCCCGAACCGTGGTTGGACATGTTGTCCATCCGGCCCTTGCGGACACCCATGAGCTGCGTGACCGCGCCCATGTGCTCCTCGGGGACGTCGATCGTCATGCGCTCGACGGGCTCGTGAACCTTGCCGTCGATCTCCTGCGTGACCACCTGCGGCTTGCCGATGGTCAGCTCGAAGCCCTCGCGGCGCATCTGCTCGACCAGGATGGCGAGCGCGAGCTCACCCCGGCCCTGGACCTCCCAGGCGTCGGGACGCTCGGTGTCCAGGACCCGCAGCGAGACGTTACCGATCAGCTCGCGGTCCAGACGGTCCTTGACCTGGCGGGCGGTGACCTTGCGGTCCTTGACGGCGGCCTTCGCGGAGGCGCCCTTGCCGGTGCCGCCACGGCCGACCAGCGGCGAGGTGTTCGTACCGATGGTCATCGAGATCGCCGGTTCGTCGACCGTGATCAGCGGCAGCGCGATCGGGTTCTCGGGGTCGGCGAGGGTCTCACCGATCATGATGTCCGGGATACCGGCGACGGCGCAGATGTCACCCGGACCCGCCATCTCGGCCGGCTTGCGGGTGAGCGCCTCGGTCATCAGCAGCTCGGTGATGCGCACGTTGGACATCGTGCCGTCGCGCTTGATCCACGTGACGGTCTGGCCCTTGCGCAGCTCGCCCTGCTCGACGCGGAGCAGCGCGATACGGCCGAGGAAGTTGTCCGCGTCCAGGTTGGTGACGTGCGCCTGGAGCGGGGCCTCGGTGTCGAACTGCGGAGCCGGGACGTGGGACAGGATCGTGGAGAAGAACGGCTCCAGGCTGTCGCTGTCGGCCGGGACGGTGCCGTCCTCGGGCTTGGTCAGCGAGGCCACGCCGTCACGCGCACACGCGTAGACGATGGGGAACTCGATCTGCTCCTCGTCCGCCTCCAGGTCCAGGAAGAGGTCGTAGGTCTCGTTGACGACCTCGTCGATCCGGGAGTCCGCGCGGTCGGTCTTGTTGATGCACAGGATGACCGGCAGACGCTGCTGGAGCGCCTTGCGCAGCACGAAGCGGGTCTGGGGCAGCGGGCCCTCGGACGCGTCGACGAGCAGCACGACCGCGTCGACCATCGACAGACCGCGCTCGACCTCGCCGCCGAAGTCGGCGTGGCCCGGGGTGTCGATGATGTTGATCGTGATGACGTCGCCGCCATCCTTCGGGTGGTACTTCACGGCCGTGTTCTTGGCCAGGATCGTGATGCCCTTCTCACGCTCCAGGTCGTTGCTGTCCATCATGCGGTCGTCGAGCGACTCGGCGGCGTGCGCGGCGAAGGCACCGGCCTGCTTGAGCATGGCGTCGACCAGGGTGGTCTTGCCATGGTCGACGTGGGCGACGATGGCGACGTTGCGGATGTCGTGGCGCGTGGCCATATTGAGGCGCTTCTCCCGGAGTGAGTGAACGGCCTCCGCTGCGCGGGGCCCTGCCGGGCTGAAACGTGCCACGGCCTTACCCCATCGTACGTGCACGCTGCCGCTGGGGCTCCGCGGGCTGGGTGGGGTAGTCCTCACAGTGCGGATCGGTGGGGGCTTGTCGCGCAGTTCCCCGCGCCCCTTACGGGGCCGCGGACCCGCTCAGGACGATGGGCTCGCCTGCGGCTTTGTGCCCTTTTTCAGGAAGCCCATGTCCTCGTACACCGGGGTCTGGAAGCCGAAGGCGCCCGCGTTGGCGAGGTTGGTTCGGGCTGCGGTGAGCTGGGGGCGCTGGTAGAGGGGGATCGAGCCGGCGGCGGCCCAGATGCGGGCGTCCGCCTTGCGGACCAGGGAGCGGGACTCGCCCGGGTCGAGTTCGGCGATGGCCTGGTCGAAGAGCTGGTCGACCTGGTCCGTGCCGACGCGGGTGTAGTTCTGCTCGACGTTCAGGGACCCGTCGGCTGCCGGTACCGGCTTGGAGTAGATCGGGCGGGCGTCGGTCGCGGGGAAGGCGGACGCGGGCCAGGAGTACAGCGCCAGGTTGTACTGGCCCGAGGCGATGTGGTCCTTGAAGTAGCTCTCGTCGGCGACCTTGGAGATCTCCGTACGGATGCCGATACGTTCCAGCATCCGCGCGATCCGCTCGCCCACCGCCCGCAGCGACTGGGAGCCGGGGCCGGACGGGAGCACGAAACGCAGCGACAGCGGCTTGCCGTTCTTGGCCAGCGGCCCGGCCGCGGCACGCCCCGGGGCGGCGGTGCCCTTGGGTGCGTACGCTCCGGGGGCCCCGCCGTGCTGGAACCGCGACTGGCCTTCGCGGGCGAGGTTCTTCTCCACCTTGCCGGACGTGCCCGGCCCGTCCTTCTTCTGCTTCTTCTCCGTCTCGGCCTGCTGCTTCTTCCCGGCCCGCTGCTTCTTCCCGGCCTTCTGCTTCTTCCCCTTCTTCGCCTTCTCGATCTGGCCGTGGACGCCCAGGACGTACGCCTGGTCGAGGAGTGCGACCCGCTGCAGTTCGGCCAGGGGCGCGGGCACGAGCAGGGCCGGGGCACGGTTCTCGCCCGGCTTGCCGTCGCCCGGCTTCCCGTCCTCACCGACGATGTACGTACCGTCGTCCCCGGAGCTGTCGGAGCTGTCGGAGCTGTCGGAGCTGCCGGCGCTGTTCGAGCTGTCGGCGCTGTCGGAGCTCGTGGAGCCCTCGGAGCCGTCGGAACTGCTGGAACTCTCCGAGCCGTCGGAACTGCTGGAGCTGCCCGAGCTGCCGGAATCCTCGGAGCCTGTCGAGCCTTCGTCGGAGTCGGAGTCGGAGTTCGAGTCCGATTCCGAGCCCGAGTCCGAGCCCGCGGGGGTCCCCGACGCCTCCGAGCCGGCCGGATCCTTGGAGGCCCCCGCGCCGGCGGCCTTCTTCTCCTTCTGCTCCTCCTTGACGGGGCCGCCGGACACCCACCCGGCGTCGGCCAGCAGGGCCTGCGCCTCCTTGGTGTCCTGGCCGCCGAGCGCTCCGCTGTTGTCGGCGTACGCGTGCTGTCCGGAGAGCGCGAGATGGCTGCCGACGGGCTCGGCGGGCAGGCCGAGCGGCCTCAGGACGACCCGGGCGAGCTCCTCCCGGTCGAGGGCGCGGGCCACGGCCCGGCGGACGCGCTCGTCGGCGAGCGGACCCTCCTCGCCGTTCAACGCGAGCTGGGTGAAGGCGGGTTCGAGGGACTTGCGGACCTCGAAGCCGCGCAGGGACGACTGCTCGTCCGCGTACTTCGCGACGGCCTTGCCCCGCTTCTTGCGGGCCAGGATCTCCTCGTCGGCCGCCTCCTCGTCGGAGCCGTGCGCGATCGCCCAGGAGCGCAGCGATTTGCCGGGCGTGAGGGCGGCGCCGGGACCGTGGGCGAGCGGCGCCCCGTTGCCCTTGCCCTTGTCGCGGGCGGCGAGCGTGATGCGGTGGGCCTCGGAGGAGTCGATCTCGGCCAGGTCGACCTTGCCCTCGGCGAGCGCGGCGGTGCGCTTGTCACGCGGTACGGCGCGCAGGACCAGCTCGGAGAGCTTGGCGGGGCGGCCCCACCAGCGCGGGTTGCGCTTCAGCCTGACCTCGCCGGAGTCCTTGTCGACGGTGTCGAGGGCGAAGGGACCCGCGGTGACCTTCAGCTTGCGGCGGGCGCCGTCGTTGAAGGCGTCCGGGGTGCCCATGACCTCCTTCGGGTACAGCGGCGAGAACAGCGACTGCCAGTCGGCGTACGGCTTGCTGAAGGTGACCCGCACCTCCAGGTCGTCGGCGCCGCGCTCGATCTTCTCGATGCGGTCGTAGCCGGCGTTGCGGGCGGTCCAGTACGCGGTGTCCTTGCCGGACAGGGCGCGCCACTGGGCGGCGAAGTCGGCGGCGCCGATCTCCCGGCCGTCGCTCCAGACGGCCTGCTGGTTGAGCTTGTAGAGCACGACCTGCCTGGGCTCGCGGTCGACGATCTTCGCGGACTCCAGGTAGTCGGGGTTGCGCTGCGGCCGGCCGTTCGCGTCGAGCCGGTACATGGAGGGCAGCACGGCACCCGCGACCTTGGAGGTGGCGGCGTCGGCGTCGGCCTGGAAGGCGTTGAGGGTCTCCGGGAGGGCGTCCACGGCCCAGTGCAGGGTCCCGCCGTCCGCGATCTGTCCGCGCTCCGCGGGGGCGATCTCCTGACCGGCGGTGGGCTTGCCCGCCGGGTCCTTCTCGCTGCATCCGGCCAGGGCGGGCACCGTGAGCACGCCCGCCGTGAGGAACGCGACCGAGCGCATCACCGCGCGGGGTCCGACGCCGTCGTGGGACATGACTGGTACCTCCGGGGCGGTGCTGATCACGAGGAGCAGAACGGACAGGGCAGGCCAGGTCAGGCACTGTGATGTAGATCACTTTTGGCGGTATAATGGAGTTGATCTGATCTATCGCCCCACTGAAGGGGAGAGTCGCCGCCTCCGGGCGGCGACACGGCGACCGGCCCACGGAAGCCCACCCGTGCGGCTCAATGGCTCCGCGCCACCGGGCGCGCCCCCTCCCGGCCGGGGGCGCACGCAGGGCGTGCGGAGAGCGACACGATCCGGTAATCCATGCAGATCCCTTCACAGGGGCCGATGTGACGCGCGACACTCGCAGGCGCATGAACGTTGCCGCCTTGGGCCGGAGGTCCGCGGAAGTGAGGGCAAGTCATGTCCGTGCACGATGACCTGACGTCAGTCCAGCGCTGTCTCGACGACCTGGTGAGGTCCGTGAAGCGTCTGGAACAGCAAATGGGTGGCGGCGGCCTGGAGATGCGCAGGGTGCGCACCGACGCCGACCACCTCCGCGAGAGCGTTGCGCTGCTCCGCGAGGCCGCACCCGGCCTCGGCAAACCGCGGCGCCCCGACCTCGTGTCCATCCCCGACACCCCGTACGACAACACCCTGTGGACGGACTCCGACGACGAGGGTCTCGGCGCCCGCGACCGCCACGCCCCATGAACACACCGGCCGAGCGGCGAGTGAGCCGAAGGGGCGCGCGAACCGAGCCAAAAAAAGAAGGTGCGTCTGAAGTTGGCCACTGGTACGGAACCCCAAATGAACAGCGGCGGCGTACGGACCCGTACGCGCGCCGCGATCGACGCCCCGCATCTGCGGACCGACCGCTGGTGGCTGGCGCCCGCCGCCACCGCGGCCGGGCTGCTGGCCTTCGTCGTCTACTCGACCTGGCGGGCGTTCGCGAACAGCGACTACTACGCGGCCCCGTACGTCTCGCCGTTCTACTCGCCCTGTCTGGCGGAGAACTGCGAGCCGATGCGGAGCGGTCCGAACTGGGAGATCTTCGGAAGCTGGTGGGGCCTCTCCCCCGCGCTGCTGATCCTGATCTTCCCGCTCGGCTTCCGGCTGACCTGCTACTACTACCGCAAGGCCTACTACCGCGGCTTCTGGGCCTCGCCGCCGGCCTGCGCGGTCGCCGAGCCGCACAAGAAGTACACCGGCGAGACCCGATTCCCGCTGATCTTCCAGAACATCCACCGCTACTTCTTCTACGCGGCGGTGCCGGTCGCCGGGATCCTCACGTACGACACCGTGCTCGCCTTCCGTGACGAGCACTACGAGTGGGGCCACATGGGGCTCGGCACGCTCGTGTTCCTGGTCAACATCACGCTGATCTGGGCGTACACGCTCTCCTGCCACTCCTGCCGGCACATCGTCGGCGGCAAGCTCAAGCACTTCTCCAAGCACCCGGTCCGGTACAAGACCTGGCAGTTCGTGGGCAAGCTGAACGCCCGTCACATGCAGCTCGCCTGGGCGTCGTTGATCAGCGTGGCGCTCGCCGACTTCTACGTGTACCTGGTCGCCTCCGGCGCTTTCGATGATCCGAGGTTCTTCTGATGTCCGTGGTCGACCGGCAGGAGTGGGACGTCGTCGTGGTCGGTGCCGGGGGCGCGGGCCTCCGGGCCGCCATCGAGGCACGTGAGCGCGGGGCCCGTACGGCCGTGATCTGCAAGTCGCTGTTCGGCAAGGCACACACGGTGATGGCCGAGGGCGGCATCGCGGCGGCCATGGGCAACGTGAACTCCGGCGACAACTGGCAGGTCCACTTCCGTGACACCATGCGCGGCGGCAAGTTCCTCAACCAGTGGCGGATGGCCGAGCTGCACGCGCAGGAGGCCCCCGACCGCGTATGGGAGCTGGAGACCTGGGGCGCCCTCTTCGACCGCACGAAGGACGGGCGCATCTCGCAGCGCAACTTCGGCGGGCACGAATACCCACGGCTCGCGCACGTCGGCGACCGTACGGGCCTGGAACTGATCCGGACCCTCCAGCAGAAGATCGTGTCCCTCCAGCAGGAGGACTTCAAGGAGACCGGGGACTACGAGTCCCGCCTGAAGGTCTACCAGGAGTGCACGGTCACCCGGATCCTCAAGGACGGCAGCCGGGTTTCCGGGGCCTTCTGCTACGAGCGCGAGTCCGGCCGTTTCTTCGTGCTTGAAGCACCCTCGGTCGTGGTCTCCACCGGCGGCATCGGCAAGTCCTTCAAGGTGACGTCGAACTCGTGGGAGTACACGGGCGACGGACACGCGCTGGCGCTGCTCGCGGGCGCGCCGCTGCTGAACATGGAGTTCGTGCAGTTCCACCCGACGGGCATGGTCTGGCCGCCGTCGGTGAAGGGCATCCTCGTCACGGAGTCCGTGCGCGGGGACGGCGGGGTTCTGAGGAACTCCGAGGGCAAGCGGTTCATGTTCGACTACATCCCCGATGTCTTCAAGGAGAAGTACGCGCAGTCGGAGGAGGAGGGCGACCGGTGGTACGAGGATCCGGACCACAACCGACGGCCCCCTGAGCTGCTCCCCCGGGACGAGGTGGCGCGGGCCATCAACTCCGAGGTGAAGGCCGGCCGCGGCTCCCCGCACGGGGGCGTCTTCCTGGACGTGTCGACCCGGATGCCCGCCGAGGTCATCAGGCGCCGGCTGCCGTCCATGTACCACCAGTTCAAGGAACTCGCGGACGTCGACATCACCGCCGAGGCGATGGAGGTCGGGCCCACCTGTCACTACGTGATGGGCGGGATCGCGGTCGAGTCGGACAGCGCGTCCGCGCGTGGCGTGCCCGGTCTCTTCGCGGCCGGGGAGGTCGCCGGCGGCATGCACGGCTCCAACCGGCTCGGCGGCAACTCGCTTTCCGACCTGCTGGTGTTCGGACGCCGGGCCGGGCTGCACGCGGCGCAGTACGCCACGGGACTCACCGGGGCACGGCCCCTCGTGGACGAGGTCCAGGTGGACACGGCGGCCGCGGAAGCCCTGCGGCCCTTCTCCGCCGAGGGCCCCGAGCCCGGCGCCGAGAACGGGCGGCCGCCGGAGAACCCGTACACCCTCCACCAGGAACTCCAGCAGACGATGAACGACCTCGTCGGCATCATCCGTCGTGAGGCGGAGATGGAGGCGGCCCTGGAGAAACTCGCCGACCTGCGTGTACGGGCCAGGCGGGCCGGGGTCGAGGGGCACCGGCAGTTCAACCCCGGCTGGCACCTCGCCCTGGACCTGCGGAACATGCTGCTCGTCAGCGAGTGCGTGGCACGGGCCGCGCTGGAGCGGACGGAGTCGCGGGGCGGCCACACGCGGGAGGACCATCCGACGATGGACCGGGCGTGGCGGCGCGTGAACCTGCTCTGCCAACTGGTCGATCCCTCCGGGGGGTTGGCGGCGACCGATCCCGTGCGCGGGCAGATCGACCTGGTCCGGGAGACCACCGAACCCATCCGCCCCGACCTGCTCGCCCTCTTCGACAAGGAGGAGCTGGTCAAGTACCTCGCCGAAGAGGAGCTCTACGAGTGAGCAGCTATGAGGCCCGCTTCAAGGTGTGGCGCGGAGATGCCGAGGGCGGCGGCCTGGAGGACTTCGGGATCGAGGTCAACGACGGCGAGGTGGTGCTCGACATCATCCACCGCATCCAGGCGACCCAGGCACCCGACCTGGCCGTGCGCTGGAACTGCAAGGCGGGCAAGTGCGGTTCGTGCTCGGCGGAGATCAACGGACGTCCGCGACTGTTGTGCATGACGCGGATGTCGGTGTTCACCCGCGAGGAAACGATCACCGTGACCCCGCTGCGGGCGTTCCCGGTCGTACGGGACCTGGTGACGAACGTCGGCTTCAACTACACGAAGGCGCGGGAGGTGCCCGCGTTCGTGCCGCCGGAGGACCTCGGTCCCGGTGAGTACCGGATGATGCAGGAGGACGTGGACCGGTCGCAGGAGTTCCGCAAGTGCATCGAGTGCTTCCTGTGCCAGGACACCTGCCATGTGGTGCGCGACCACGAGGAGAACAAGACCGCGTTCGCCGGCCCGCGTTTCCTGATGCGGGTGGCCGAACTGGACATGCATCCCCTGGACGCGGCCGAGGAGAGCGGCCTGGACCGCAAGAAGACCGCCCAGGACGAGCACGGCCTCGGCTACTGCAACATCACCAAGTGCTGCACGGAGGTCTGCCCTGAGGGCATCAAGATCACGGACAACGCCCTGATTCCCTTGAAGGAACGGGCTGTCGACCGTAAGTACGATCCGCTGGTGTGGCTGGGCGACAAGATCCGCAGGCGGCCGTCCGGGGCGGTGTAGGGGCGGGGCGGGACCCGGCCGGGGTCAGAACAGGCTCAGCAGAGCCTCTGCCGGGTCCGTGAGGCCTGTCGCACCGTTGGGCAGGGGGAGTTCGAACCAGACCGTCTTGCCGCGGGGTGTGCGGCGGGAGCCCCAGGCATCGCTCAGGAGCCCGACGAGCTGGAGGCCTCGGCCGCCCTCGTCCGTGTCGCGGGCACGGCGGCGGCGGGGCTGCACCAGGCCGGCGTCCCAGACCTCGCAGACCAGGGTGCGGTCGAGGAGGAGACGCAGACGGATCTCGCCCTCGCCGTAGCGCAGGGCGTTGGTGACGAGTTCGCTGACGAGCAACTCGGCCGTGTCGACGAGGGGTTCGAGGTCCCAGCTGAGGAGCTGGCCCCGGGCGTACTCCCGCGCGCGGCCCACGCTGCGCGGCTCGCGCGGCAGCGTCCAGTCGCCGACGGACTCGGCCGGCAGCCCCTGGACACGTGCCATCAGCAAGGCGATGTCGTCCTCGCCGTGATGTGTGTCGAGCGTGTTGAGAATGTGGTCGCAGACGTCCTCCAGAGGGCTGGAGGGGTCCGTGAGGGCGCCCACGAAGGCCTGTAGGCCCTCGTCGAGGGGGTGGTCGCGGGATTCGACCAGTCCGTCGGTGTAGAGCGCCAGAAGGGCGCCTTCCGGCAGCTCCACCTCCACCTCCTCGAACGGCTCGCCGCCGACGCCGAGCGGCATCCCAGGCGGTACGTCGAGCATGAGCGCACTCTCGCCCGGCTCCACGATGACCGGCGGGAGGTGGCCCGCGTTGGCGAAGGTGCAGCGGCGGGTGACGGAGTCGTAGACCGCGTACACGCAGGTGGCGAGGTAGACCTCGGAGAGGTCGGCGTCCCGGGACTGGCGCGCACCGCGCGTAGACTGCTGAACCCCGCCGGGCGTTCCCAGACCGCGGGCGATCTCGTCCAAGGCGGAGAGGACCTCGGCCGGTTCGAGGTCGAGCAGCGCCAAGGTGCGTACGGCCGTGCGGAGTTCGCCCATCGCGACGGCCGCGCGCAGACCGCGGCCCATCACGTCGCCGATGACCAACGCCGTGCGGTGGCCGGGGAGTTCGATGACGTCGAACCAGTCGCCGCCGACCTCCGTGGCCGCGTTTCCGGGAAGGTAGCGGCAGGCGATGTCCAGGCCGGAGGCCTCCGGGTCGCCCGGGGGGAGCAGGGAGCGCTGCAGTATCAGGGCGCGCTCGTGCTCCCGCCGGTAGAGGCGGGCGTTGTCGATACAGACCGCGGCGCGCGAGGCCAGTTCGAACGCGAGGGAGCTGTCACGTTCCCCGAACGGCTCGCTCCCCTTCGTACGCGAGAACTGGACCAGGCCGACGACCGTGTCGTGGGCGACCATCGGCACCGCGAGCGTGGACTGGATCAGGCCGCCCTCCTCGGCGGCGACGCTCTGCAGGCGGGCGGTCCGCAGGGCGTCCGCGAAGGGCGAGTTGAAGGCGTAGTGATGGACCGCGCCGACGTTCACGGGCTCCGGGCCACTGATGAAGGGCGCGTCCGAGACCGCGCTGGCGTAGGCGACGCGGCGCAGCTCGGCGCTGCCGTCGGCGAGGCCCGGCGGGGTCTCGTCGCCGGCCAGGAGGCCTTGGTAGAGGTCGACGGAGGCCAGGTCGCAGAAGCCCGGGACGGCCACGTCGAGGAGTTCGCGGGCCGTGGTCTCCAGGTCGAGCGAGTTGCCTATGCGCGCGCCCGCCTCGTTCAGAAGGGCGAGATTGCGCCGTGCCTGCGCGGCCTCGCGGGCCGCGGCGCGGCGTGCGGTGATGTCGGTGCCCAGCCAGGCGATGCCGATCGGACGGCCCGAACCGCTGTGTACGCGATAGAGGTTGATGGACCAGTGGCGGCGCTCGCTCGAGCCGGGCACGGTGCCGCTGACCAGCAGCTCGTTGACCATGTCGCCGGTCTCCAGGACCCGCCGCAGAATCGCGGAGACCCGCTCGGCCTCGCCCGGTGACAGATAGTCCTTGACGGTGCGTCCGCGATGGTCTTCGACCGTGCCGCCGAAGACCGAGGCGAACCGCTCGTTGGCACGGCGGATGCGCAGGTCCGGGTCGATCAGCAGGAAACCGAAAGGAGATTGGCCGAAAATGGCCTGCGACGCGGCAAGATCGGTCTCGATCCGGCGCAGAATGCGTACGTCGACGACGATGCACACGGCGGCCCGCTCGCCCTCCTCGGTCCGCGTCGGCATGACGTAGACCTCGGCGAGTCCTTCGGTGGTCAGGCCGGTGCCCTCGGGATCGGGCAGCCGGAAGGGGACCACACCGGTCCACTCGCGGCCGTCGAGGACCTCGGCCATCTTCCGCTGGCCCAGCTCGCGCTTGTCCTCGGCGACGAAGGCCTCGATGGGGTCCATGCCGACCGCACGCTCGGTCGGGATGCCGAAGAGCTGCTCGGCGCGCAGACTCCACTGGTCGACGAGGCCGTCGGGGCCGATGGAGAACGAGGCGACCTTGATGTAGTCGTAGATCGATCCGGGCGGACTGCTCTGCCACACGACCTCGCCGGGCACCTCGCCCGGCGCCTCGACGGGCACACCGGATATTCCGCCGTGCTCCGCGCCCCGCGCCTCGTCCGGCATCGGCAACGCGCCATCGCCTGTCGTCGCATCAGCCATCGCGCCGCCCGACGGGTCCTCGGACTCCGTGGCCTTCGCTGGTATCTCGCTCACGCGAACCGTCCCCTCCAGCTCACCGCGTCCGGCACCGGTCACCGGAGGCGGCTGCCCGCAGTATCCAGCACTACGGTGCCGCACAACACGGTGTTCACGATCACAGCACGGTCCCGATGCTTTTAGGACCGCCCGCGACAGACACTCCCAGTCTTCTAACCATGTGGGACCCCGTCGAACCACGGACTTGGGGGGTGGCTCGTGTGTCCGAGGGGTCGGGGGTTGTTCGGGGGGTGCTTGGGATCGGGTGGGGGAAGGCTGGGGATTGGCTGGGGAACGGCTGCGGGTTGACCGGAGGGTGGGGGCGGGGCGCGTGCGGATCGGCTCCTGGCCGGCTCCGGGCCGACTGCGGATCGGCTTGGGCGGCGGCCGCGGATCGACTGCCTGGGCGGGGGGCGGATCGGCTGGAAGGCAGCCGCGACTTGGCTTGGGGTCAGCTGTTGGCCGGCTGGGGATCGGCTGCTGATCGGATCGGGGCCGGCCGGTGGTTGGCTGCCGAGCGGCTGCGGGCGGACTCGCGATCGGCTACCGGTCGGCTGCGGAGTGGCTGCCGGTCAGCTCGGGAGTGCCAGTTCGAACCACACCGTCTTGCCCTTTCCGCCTGGCCGGGTGCCCCAGCGGCGGGAGGAGTTCGCCACGAGCTGAAGACCTCGGCCGCTTTCGTCCTCGGGCTCCGCGTCACGTTCCCGCGGTGGATCCGGGAGGGGGTCGGAGACCTCGACGAGCAGGACGTCCATCGGTTCCGAGGGGCGTACGAGGCGTACCCCGATGGGACCAGTGGCGTGCCGCAGGGAGTTGGTGACCAGTTCGCTGACCAACAGCGCGGTCACGTCTCCGAGGGAGTCGAGGTCCCAGGCATGGAGCTGGCCCCGGACGACGGTTCGGGCGGTCCGGACGGCGCCTGGATCCGCGGGAAAGGTCCACTCGGCGATATCGCCCTCGGTGTGGATCACGCAGATCACTCCCAGGCCAGAAGCGGACCATGTCCGGTTTCATGGGGTTAATGGGCACATACCCGATATCCCGGGCGGAGTACCGTGCGCGAGGGCGCACTGTGGCGCGAACGGCGTACTCGGCGCTCGTCTCAGCCGCCACATGCGCCTCGCGAGCCCGAGCGTCCCACGTACGGTGTGCGTCCCGCACCCCGCAGACTCGAGTGCGCGAAGTTGTGATGGTCACACCTTTTCTTCGCCCCCGCCGCCCCTACCCGTTCCCGTCCCTTCTGAGGGCTCCGCCCCCAGACCCCCGCCATCGGCCTGAACGGCCTCGTCCTCAAACGCCGGACGGGCTGAGTGTGCCGGCCCTGGCCACGAAATCTTCAGCCCCTCCGGCCTACCCCGCAGCCGCCCCACTCCCCCAAACCCCCCGCGCGACCTCCATCACGGCCGCCACGTCCTGCTCCAGCCACTCCACGTCCCAGAGCTCATCAGGTGTCAACCAGCGGAGCTCGTCGTGATCCTGGAGCGGCTTGGGCGCAGGAGAGTCGGGGAGAAGACGAACGGTCCACACCTGGAGGGTGTACGGCGACCGCAGAGGCCACTCGCCCGGAACCCGCGCAAGCACCTCCGCCTCAACCCCGAGCTCCTCCCGAAGCTCCCGCACGAGCGCCCCCTCGGAAGTCTCCCAGGACTCGACCTTCCCCCCGGGCAACTCCCACCGCCCGGCCAACTCCGCGGGCGCACTACGACGCGCGGCAAGAAGACACCCGTCGCTCAACACGGCGGCTCCCACCACCACGATCCGTTCGGTCATGCGCCGGAGCCTACGGGAGCCCCACGGGCCCACCCACACGCGTCACTTCGAGCCGTTCTGCCCGATCCGCTCGACCCAGTAGAGCTGCTTGTGCCCACGGTCGTCGAGGCTGTCCGCGATCTTCTGGGCCTCGGCCCTCGTCGCGTACCTGCCGACGCGGTAGCGATTGCCGTTGTCGTCCTGTCGTATGACGAGCCAGGGAAGTGTGATGGTGCCGTCGTTCATCGCGCCCCTCCGCTCCCCGCCCCCGGCTCGCGTCCTGCCCCGCCACATAAGGAAACCGCAATCCGCATATGCCCGAGCCTACGCCTAACCTTCACGCAGCGAATACGGCTTTTCACAAAGAGGTATGCGCGAGATGCCCGAGAGGTACGCAATCGGCCAGCACTGAGGGGGCGCATCCTCACGGACACGCCCCCTCATCCCGCTCAGGCTCCCGCCGACAGCGCAGAGACCGCGCCGAACACCCCCAGGAGAACGACCGGATTCCACCGCACCGCCCCGCCAACCAGCAGCCGACAACCGGCAGCCGACTACCAGCAACCGACCCAAGTCATGAACGGCAGCTACGGCCTATTTCACCGGCAGGTGATACGCGATCCGGTACCGGTCCGCCGGCACGACCACGTCCGCCGTCTCCACCGGCCGCCCCGACGCGTAGTACGTCCGCTGGATGACGACCACCACATGCCCGGGCACACCCCCCAGCGCCGACACCTCCTCGGCGAGGCCGGGCCGGGCGCCCACCTCCTCCGTGACGTTGTCCACGATCACGTCGATGGCGGCCATGCGCTCGACGACACCCATGCCGCCCAGGGGACCTTCCTCGGGAAGCATCACCGGTGTGCGGCCCGTGACGGCGAGGGGCTCCCAGGACGTGGAGAGCATCATCGCCTCGCCCGCGTCCCGGAAGACGTACTTCGTGCACATCACGCGGTCGCCGGCCTGAAGGCCGAGCCGCTCGGCGATGGCACCGCTCGCCTCGGCCTGAGCGCTGTGCGACTCCCACGTACCGCGCGCGGAGACGTCGGCCTGCTCCTGGCGGAACGGCGTCGACCCGCTGTCCGGCCGGTACCCGGAGCGGGCGACGCGGCGCGGCACCGGACGTTCGCGCACATACGTCCCGGACCCGGAGCGGCCCTCGACCAGCCCCTCGGCCATCAGGACCTTGCGGGCCTCGAGCGCGACCGTGTCCGAGACGCCGTACTCCTCGCGGATTCTGGCCTGCGACGGGAGCCGTGTGTGCGGTGGCAGCGATCCGTCGACGATCTTCTTGCGAAGATCACCTGCGACGCGCAGATACGCCGGCTGCTCACCGAATGTCACTGGCCACTCCCGTCAGGTTGTACAGACAGCTACAGGGTGGCAACCGTGGGTTGTGCCAGGCAAGCGAAGGCCAGAGAATCACTCGATGTGATGACTTGCGCCCGCTCAAGGCTTTACGCAGGCACTTTCTCCCCACTACGGCCGCCGTCACACCTCTGCGCCGCTGCCTCCTGAGCTGCCTCCCGTACCGGCGTCCTCACCGCCGTCGTCCTCGTACGACTCCGGCGGCGCCGAGGCGAGGCCCAGAGCCTTGCGCGTGGTGACCGTCTTCTTGGCGTCGGTGAGTTCCAGCGCCTTGTCGTAGTGCTCGTAGAAGACGTCCGCGTCGGTGGCCTTCGCCGCCGCCGTCCACTCCCCCTGCGCCTTGTCCAGGTCCTTGACCAGCGCGGCGACCGGCTCCTTCGCGTCGGCGGGCCAGTCGTGGCCTCGCAGCATGCCGAGCTGTTCGGTGATGGCGGCCGAGACCCTGGTCGCCCACTCCTTGTGGCCGGGCAGATCGTCCTCGACGTACTCCTCCTCGGGCGCCGAGTCCATGGCCTCGTTGAGGACCTGGGCCGCCTTGAGATACGTGACCTGGTCGGCGTCGAGGGTCGTCTCGTCCTGGCGCAGCGAGCCGGTCAGGCTGCCCTTCTCGTCCACGTTGCCGAACAGGCAGCTGATCTCGCGGTCGCCGAGGCTCCAGCTGTCCCGGGTCGGTGTGAAGTAGTAGATGTCGACGTTGTCCGGGATGGCCCAGGTGTCCATGGCGTAGGCGTACTGGAGCGTGTAGCACTTCTCGTCGGCGGCCTCGGTGATCTCGCTGTCACCGGGGTAACTGCCGCTCGCCATCCTGAAGTTCGCGAAGACCTCGCCGTCGTGCTCCTCGTCGCAGGACACCGTGTCGACGTCGTACGCCATGCCTTCCAGCGAGCCGCCCGGCGTATCGAAGCACTCGCCCTCGTCCACGGAGAAGGTCGCGCCGTTCTCGCTCGCCTCGCGCGCTCCCTCCTGGAAGCCGTCCCAGAACTCGGCCGCTCCGCCGGTGGCGAGCGCGAGGGCGAGGATCGCGGCGCCGATGCCCGACAGGATCATCCCGGCGATCGCCATGCCCTTGCCGCGCTCGCCCTTCCTCCTGATCTGCGCCAGCGCGAAGAACCCGAGAATCAGGCCGACCAGGGGGAGGAAGCACAGGATGCCGAGCACGAGTGCGGCGATGGCCAGGCCGTTGACCGGGGCCGGGCTGTTGTACGGGGAGTAGCCCTGCCCCCAGGGCTGATAGCCGTACGGACCCGGTCCCGGACCTTGCGGCCCGCCCGGGTACGCGCCGTACGGGCCCTGCGGCTGGCCCGGCGGCGGGTACGGCCCCTGGGGTTGCCCCTGAGGCTGCCCCTGCGGGTGCTGGGGCCCGGAGGGCGGGGGTATCTCCACTAGTACCGTGCTCCTCGTCCGAGTGCTGTGTCCGGGTGGTGCGGAACTGACGTACGACAGGGCGCATCGTAAGCGCGGCCCGGACGGCGACGGAACACAGGGAACAATCCCGATGATTCGGTCGGCGGCTACATTTCTTCGCCCCCGCCGCCCCTACCCTCCCCCACTCTCGGCTTCGCTCGAGCGGGGGGACCCCCATCGTCCTTCTGGGGCTCCGCCCCAGGCCCCGTGGGGTGTGTTGTCGGGTGCGGGTCCGGCTGTGGCTTGTCGCGCAGTTCCCCGCGCCCCTTTCAGGGGCGCGGGGAACTGCACAATCTTTTGGCGGGGGTTCGGGGGCGGAGCCCCTGAGTAAGGGACGATGGGGGTCCCCCCGCTCGAGCGAAGCCGAGAGTGGGGGAGGGTAGGGGCGGCGGGGGCGAAATCCAACTTGCCTCGCCCCCGCGGCGGCCCAGGTCGAGGACCGCAAGCCGTGCCGCGAGGGCGAGGAGAGCTACTGACGAACCGCTACCGCCACATGACCGTCGGGCGGATCAGAACTGCAGCCCCCAAGAGTTGATGTACCCGGTGTCGAGCGAAGCGTTGTCGCTCACCCGCAGCGTCCACGTCCCATTGGCGACCTCGGAAGAGGCGTTCACCGTGTACGTGGTGTTGATGTTGTCCGTCGACCCCCCGGTCCCGTACGCCTTCAGCGTGTAGGCCGTCCCGTCGGGAGCGATCAACTGGACCTGAAGGTCACCGATGTAGGTGTGGACGATGTTCACGGGCACGCTCAGCGCGGCTGGCGCGTTGCCGGTGACGCCGCTCACCGTGACAGGCGAGTTCACGGTGGAGTTGTCGGCGATCGCGTAGTCCGCGGTGTTCTCGAAGAGGTCACCCGTGGGCGGCGGAGTGGTACCACCGCCACCGACGTTCAGCAGACGGTTGGGCGAGCCCGTACCAGGGCTGGTGACGACCCCGGTGGTGGCGGAGTTGACCAGCGCGGTCTGGACGGCGGCGGGCGTCGCGGTCGGGTTGTCGGCCAGATAGAGCGCGGCGGCCCCGGCGACATGCGGGGTCGCCATGGACGTACCGGAGATCGTGTTGGTCGCGGTGTCGCCCGTGCCCCAGGCGGAGGTGATGGAGGAGCCGGGGGCGAACAGGTCGAGGACCGTGCCGTAGTTGGAGTAGCTGGCCTTGGCGTCGGTGCTGGTGGTGGCGCCGACGGTGATGGCCTCGGTGACGCGGGCGGGCGAGCGGGTGGAGGCGTTCGTCGTCTCGTTGCCGGCCGCGACGGCGTAGGTGACACCGGAGGTGATGGAGTTGCGTACGGCGGTGTCGATCGCCGTGTCGACGGTCCCGCCGAGGCTCATGTTGGCGACGGCCGGCTTGACGGCGTTGGTCGTCACCCAGTCGATGCCCGCGACGACCTGGGCGGTGGTGCCGGAGCCCGAGTTGTTGAGGACGCGGACGCCGACGATCTTCGCCTTCTTGGCGACGCCGTACGACGTCCCGGCGACCGTGCCCGCGACGTGCGTGCCGTGGCCGTGGCCGTCCTGGGCGGTGTTGTCGTTGTCGACGGCGTCGTAGCCGTAGGAGGCCCGGCCGCCGAAGTCGGTGTGGGTGATGCGGACACCGGTGTCGATGACGTAGGCGGTGACGCCCTCACCGGCGGTGTCGTCGTAGGTGTAGCTCTGGTTGAGCGGGAGGGCCGCCTGGTCGATGCGGTCGAGGCCCCAGGAGGGCGGGTTGGGCTGGGTCGTCTCGATGGAGAAGACGCGGTTCTGGACGACGGAGGCGACGGCCGGGTCTGCGGCGAACCTCTTCGCCTCGGCCTCGGTGGCCTCGACGGCGTAACCGTTCAGCGCCTTCCTGTACGTACGCTCGATCGTGGCGCCGTACTCCTTCGCGAGGGCCCTGCCCTCCGCCGAGCCGGACTTCGCGGCGTCCGCGTGGAGCGTCACGATGTAGCTGTTCGCGATCGTGTCGGGCGCGCCGGCGTACTGGATCCGGCCCTCGGGGCCCGCGGCCGCCTGCGCCGGGAGGGCGGAGACGAGACCGGCGACGAGGGCTGCTGTACCGATGCCCGCGATACCGGCGAATCGGCTGATACCGGTGAATCCGGTGATACCGGCGAGTCTTCGCCGGGCATGACGCATCACTGCCATCTGAGGATCCTCCTCATCGGTGGTGCGCTGGTGGTGGGGGGTGGTGCGGTCGTACGCACGCAAAGACGACAGGGCCATGTCAAGAACTGGCCACTTCGGCCCTGCGCTCAGCCGAAAGATTGCGGCTTCCCCAGGAATTGCACAAGAGCCCTGCACGGACGTAACGCAGGTGCCATATGCCAGTCATGACACTCCGTCACCAATCGGGGCATCTAACCTGCCGACATGACTCCCTTGCCGGATTGTTTCTGCCCGGTGGACGGCACGCGCGTCCCCATGGGTTCGCTCGCGTGGTGCTGTCCGGTCTGCCGCGGCCCGCTCGACCTGGACTTCGCACCCACGCCCGCCTCCCTCAAGTCCCTGGCGGGCAGGGTGAATTCCCTCTGGCGGTACGCGGAGTGCCTGCCCCTGTCGTCCCCGTCGGTGTCGCTCGGCGAGGGCCGCACCCCACTGGTCCCGCTCAAAAACGGCGTCTCGGCCAAGCTGGACTTCCTGATGCCGACGCTCTCCTTCAAGGACCGCGGGGCCGTCCTGCTCGCCGAGCTGGCCCTGCGGCTGCGACCGGGCCGGGTGGTCGCGGACAGCAGCGGCAACGCGGGCACGGCGGTCGCCGCGTACTGCGCCCGGGCCCAACTGCCCTGCACGGTCTACGTACCCGACGGCACGTCCGCGAAGAAGCTGGAGCAGATCGGGGCGCACGGGGCCCGCCTCGAAGTCGTCCCGGGCGACCGGGAGGCGGCCGCACGGGCGGCCCGGGAGGCGGCGGACGAGGACGGCACGTTCTACGCCTCGCACGTCTTCAACCCGTACTTCCTGCACGGCACGAAGACGTACGTCCACGAGGTGTGGGAAGACCTCGGCGGCCGGCTCCCCGACGTGATCGTCGTCCCCGTCGGCAACGGGACGCTCCTGCTCGGCGCGTCCCTCGCGATCGCCGAGCTGCACGCGGCGGGAATGATCGACCGCCGGCCCGCCCTGTACGCGGTCCAGTCCGCCGCCGTCGCCCCGCTCGCCCACGCCTGGCACGAGGGCGCCGACGAGCTGGTCGGGGTCACCCCGGCGGCCCCCACGTTCGCCGAGGGCATCGCCATCCCCCGGCCGCCCCGGGCCCGGCAGATCCTGCGCACGGTCCGGGAGTCCGGCGGCACCTTCCTCACCGTCACGGAGGACCAACTCCGCCACGCCCAGAGAGACCTGGCCTCACAGGGCCTGTACGTGGAATCGACGGGTGTGGCCTGCTGGGCGGCTGTACGGGAGGGGGCGCTGGGGGCGCGCACAGCTGTCGTACCCCTGTGCGGGGCGGGCCTGAAAACAGGGCTCGCGCGTTCGTAGGGTTTCGGGTTGCGACTCGGGTGCGGGTGGGTGGGGGTTGGTCGCGCAGTTCCCCGCGCCCCTGTCTTTCATCTTTTGGGGGCGTGGGGAACTGCGCGACCAACCCCCACCGGGCAAGCAGCCGACGAACGGATCCGCCCCCTACTCCCCCCGCGGAGCGCCCCCGCCGGGGACGGCCAACCGTTGCTGCTCCTCCTCCACAATCCGCCGAGCAATCGTCCCGTCCGACACATCAACCGCATCCGGCGTCGCCTCGGCGACATCGCTGCGCCGGGCATACGCGTCGAAGAGACGGGACTTGCTCTCCAGGATCCGCAACAGCCGGTCGTCCACGCTGTCCGTGGCGAGCAGCCGGTGCACCTGGACCGAACGGACCTGGCCCATGCGGTGGGCGCGGGCGACGGCCTGGTGCTCCAGGGTCGGCTTGACCTGCGGCTCGCAGAGGATCACGACGGATGCGGCCTGGAGGTTGAGTCCGACACCGCCGGCCTCGATCTGGCAGAGCAGCACGGCATGCCCGGGCGCGGACGTGAACTCGTCGACGAGCTGCTGCCGCCGGGTGGCCGGCACTCCACCCGCCAGCGGCCCCAACACCCCTTCGCCGACGACCTGTTGGACGGTGGCGAGGACGTCCCGGAAGTAGGAGAAGACGACCACCTTCAGGTCGTTCACGGCGGCCTCCGCGACGAGCTCGCGCAGCCGCTGGAGCTTCGCCGACTTCTCGGCGTGCGCGTACGCGGCTCTGCGCATCGCCATGAAGTTCCCGGCGGCGACGGCCTCGCGGTAGGCGTCCTGGTCGGCGGCGCTGAACTCCTCCCACTCGTCGACCTGGACGAGCGCGGGCAGTTCGGTGAGCACGTCCTGCTGGTTGCGCCGCAGATAGGCGGGGGCGACGGACCTGCGGAAGGTGTGCGGGCCCGCGACGGCGTCGCTGCCCTGGATCTTCGGCACCAGCTCGGGCTGGAGGTAGCGGACGAGGGTGCGGAACTCCTCGACACGGTTCTCCATCGGCGTACCCGTGAGGAACAGGACGCGCTCGCACCGGTCGGTCCAGCGCGCGACGGCCCGGGAGCGACGGGCGTCGGGGTTCTTGACGTAGTGGGCCTCGTCGACGACGAGCACGGTGGGTGCGGCGGGTGCGGCGGCGGGGATCCCGGCCAGGCCCTTCGCACCCCGCCGCGCACCCTTCGCCGGGTCCGGGTCCGGGTCCGGGTCCGGGTCCGGGTCCGGGTCCGGGTCCGGGTCCGGCAGGCTGTGCAGCACGTCGAACGTGGTCACCGCGACGCCGCCGCGCTCGCGCCACTCGGCGTACGCGTCCTGCCGGTCGGGTCCGTGCACGGGCACCGCGCGCAGGGTGCTGCGGGAGCGGATCTCGCGCGTCCAGTTGATCAGTACGCTCGCCGGGCACACCACCATGAAGTGCTTGTGCCCGTCGGCGGCGAGATGCGCGAGCACGGCGATGGCCTGGACGGTCTTGCCGAGGCCCATCTCGTCACCGAGGACCACGCGGCGCTGGGCGAGCGCGAACCGCGCGCCGAAGGACTGGTATCCGCGGAGCGAGACCCGCCGGTGCGTGTCGTCGAGCCCCTGCGCGTGCACCCGGTCCGCGACCTCGGCCGGCAGGAACCCCTCGGCGGCCTCGACGTCGGGCGCGCTCCCGGCGATCTCGGCGAGCTGGCTGTAGTACTCCGGGGACCGCAGCTCGAAGTCCACCCACGCCTCGGCGTCGGACGCGGACTCCCGCAGCAGGTCGGTGGATGCCTGTGTGAGCAGCATCGGTACGCCCTTGGCGACCGCGTCGCCCGTCAGCGCGCGGAGTTCCGCGACGGCGGCGAGGGCGCTCTCACGCCTGACTCTGCCCGTGAGTGCCATCCGCAGCCGCCCGGTGGCCGGACGGGCCGCCGGGAGAAGCGTCTTGAACCTGCGGTCGAGCTCCGTGGCGGCGTCCACGGCCCGGCGCAGTTCGGGTCCGGCCTCGACGAGCCGGCGCAGCGCGATGACGAGGGCTGTGGTCCGCGGTTCGGGGCGGTCGACGTCGATCCGTACGGACACGGTCTCCTCGACAGCGCGGGCGATCTGCCGGGCGGCGGCGAGCGCCTGGTCGGCGGTCTGGGCTCCGACGCCCGGTATCTGCCGCAGCTCGTACCGGCTCGCGTCGAACACGGCCCGCACCGATCCGAGACCCGCCGCCTCGACCGCCCCGAGCCTGAGCCGCCCCTCGGTGACGTCCTTCAGGCGTGAGACCGGGATGCCCTCCAGCTCCTGGGCGACCAGCTCGGCGAGGACCGGCGCGAGGGCCGTACGCACCTGGTCGACGGCCCGCGCGTGATCGTCGAGCACTCCTCGTGCGAGCCCGCGCAACCGCTCGGCCCGCCCGACGACCGTACGGGTCCTCCGCCCCACCGGTACGGGGCTGTCGACCGCCCCCTCACCCTCCGCCATGACGCCCCTTGTGTGCCGTACGCCGCGATGAGCGGTCATCCTTCCACGGGGGACCGACAGTCGCGCCGGACGACGAACGGGCCGAGCGCCCGCCCGGTCCGCCGAGGCACCTCCGCTATGCGCGGGCTTCGCGAGGACGGCGGAACACGAACGCCGAGGCCACCCCGCCGATGAGGCCGAAGAGATGCCCCTGCCAGCTGACTCCGGCCGTCGTCGGCAGTACTCCCCACAGGATCGAGCCGTAGACCGCGCCGACGACGAGCCCTATGACCACGTCACCGATCCGGCGGTCCACGAAGCCGCGGACCAGCAGATAACCGAAGAGGCCGAAGACGACGCCGGAAGCGCCCGCGGTTATGGAGTGTTCGGACGCGGTGAGCCAGACGCCCAGGCCGCTGACGAGGATCGTCACGGTGACGACGGCGAGAAAGCGGCGGATCCCGGACAGCGCGGCGAGGAAGCCGAGGAGCAGCAACGGCACGCTGTTCGCCGCGAGATGGTCCCAGCCGAAGTGCACGAAGGCGGCGGGCACGATGTCCCGCAGCTCGCCGAACTCCCGCGGCGTGATGCCGAACGTGTCCAGGGCGTGGCCGGTCGCCACGTCGATGCCTTCGAGCACCCAGAGCAGGGCGACCCAGCCGCCCACCAGCAGGGACGCGTTCTTGACCCGCTCACCGCGCGACACCGGCGCGGGAACAGCCACGCCGTACGGCCCGTACGCCATGAGAACCTCCTGGCTTCCCTCGTGTACCCCTCAACGTACGGACGGCTCGGCCCGGTTCCCACCCCGTGGCCGGCCGAAGCGGAATCACGGTGACCACTCTCGGTCTCGTACTTTTTACGCATTGTGAGCGGGCACCCATGGCCCTCACTGTGATCTGCCATGGACAACGGATCACAGGCCCGGGAGACTCGCCTGGTCGAGCTGGTCGTGCCCGGTATCGGTCCGGTGGACCGCACGGAGGCGCTGGAGCCACCGGTCGTCCACCGGATCAGCGGGGACGAGGCCGCCGGCTGGTACGGAGCGGTGGAGGAGGACGACGCCGAGCCCGTCGTCGAACGGCAGGTGTACGACTGGAACCGGCTCACGATCGGCGGCGCGGGCCGGGCGATGTGGCTGCTCCTGCTGCCCTTTCTGCTGATCAACCTGGTGACGTGGATGCAGCCCAGACTTCCGCGGCACAGCAGGGTGTCGGGCTGGCTGTACGACTTCGGGGCCCGGCTGCTCGGACTGTCGCTGACGGTGATGCTGGTGGGCGTGTTCGGGCAGGCCGCCATGGACCAGGTCGTGTGGCAGTGCGGGGCGCCCGCGCACTCCGCCTGCGGTGCGGAGAACCCGTTGGTCGGGGCCGCGCGCGACGTGGGCACGGGACTCGGGCTGACCCTCGCGGCCGTGGTGCCGCTGCTCGTCGGAGCGGTGATGGCGTTCAGCGCGAGGGACGCCAAGAAGGAGTACCGGCCGGTCCTGAAGACCGTGGAGGGCGAGGAGTACCGGCGCCTGGACCGGGAGGACAAGCGGCAGGCCAGGGGGATCGGCAAGGTGCGGCGGCCGCTGGAGGTGCGCGGTTTCTGGGAGTACAACTGGCGGGCCGAGGGCCTCACTTCACAGCATCGGTGTGCGGGGCTGCTCACCGTCGCGATGCTGGTGATCGTGCCGGGGCTCCAGTACGACCTGCGCCGGGACGGCACGGTCGTCGGGCTGGTGCTGTTCGTGCTGATTCTGGTGCTGGCGGCGCTGATGGTCGCCGACGGGCCCTGGTTCAGAAGTGTGGCGTGGTCGAGGCGGTGGCTGCCCAATCACCGGCGCACCACCCTCGGCGTGTGTCTCGGGGTGACGGTCTCCGCCATGCTCTACTGCGCGCTGCCCGAGCGGGACTGGCTCGCGGCGCGCGGGAGTTCCCGGATGCTGCCGGGAATGGGCGAGGAGGCCAACGACGTCGTGATCGCCCAGGGCGTCGGCGTGCTGCTGATGGTCGTCGCCTGTCTGGTGATGTGCCTCAGGGACCGAGACCGTGCCGGAAGGACGTCCCTGTACGGGCTGTTGGGGCCCGTGGTCGCGGTGGTGGCCTGCTTCATCGGGTGGCTCTACACGGCGGCGTTCTCCCTGTGGGCGCAGGGCTGGCTCACCCCGGACGGCGATCCGTACGCCACCGAACTCCCCAGGGCGGTGCGGGTGATCGCCGCGGCCTTCCCGCTGGTGGTGGTGCTGGGCGGGCTCGCTGCCGGGGCCAACGCCCTGTGGAAACTGTGGAAGCGCAGGACGGGAGCCCCGGCCCACCCGGGGGAGGAGAAGGAGGACAGGAAACACCGCAGCGAGATCAACTGGGCACGGAACGTGGGAGAGGACGGCCTGAACTGGTACGACCAGGGCCTCGCCGCGCTGGCCTCGCTCATCGTGGCCCTGGTCCTCGTCCTGTACCCGGCGAGCTGGGTGGGCGACGGTTCCCTGACGACGAGCGTCCGCCGGACCACGAACGACACGGTCAAGCAGCTCACCACCCTCGGCGCCCTCGCCCTGATCGCCCTCGTGGCGGTCGCGGTGCTCGCGGTACGGGCCGTCGCGCTCCGCCCCGAGATGCGCAGGAACACGGGCATCGCCTGGGCCTTCGGGGTGTTCTGGCCGCGCGCCGCGCACCCTTTCGCCCCGGCGGCCTGGACCGTACGGACCGTGCCCGAACTCGTGCACCGCATCGAGCATCTGCTCGACTCCGACAGCCGTACGCGGATACTGCTGCACGCGCAGTCCATGGGGTCGGTGATCGCCGTGGCCGCGCTGTGGCAGATCCCGCCCGAACTGCGTCCGCGGATCGGCCTGTTGACCACGGGAAGTCCGATCGGCGCCGTGTTCGCACGCCACTACCCCGGCTATGTCACGGCCGAGTCCCTCGACGCCCTGGTCCACAACGAGGACGAAGACGGGGCCGACGGCGACCCGGACAGGACTCGCCTGCTCAGGACATGGGTCAACATCCACCGCGAGACCGACCTGCTGGCCGGCCCGACCCATGTCGACGGCGTGGACCAGGAGTGGAAGGACGGGGTGGCGCCGATGGACCCCGACGCCGGGCGGTCGCATGCCCGCACCCGCGCCCAGCCCGTCTTCTGGCCCCTGGAGCGGCACAACGGATACCGCAGGGACCCCAGGATCGCGGCGGTCCGCAGAGCCATCCTCCACACCCTCGCCGAGCCGGCCCCTCCCCCGTCCACTCCCCCGACGCCACCTGCTCCACGCCGGCCCACGCCCTCACCCGCGCCCGCTCCCCCACCCTGACCGGCGCGGGTGCCGCCGCCCCGCAATCCCGGGTGGCTCCGAACGAGTGGACTCGCCGGAACGATTACCGGACGGGGACCTCCGCCCGGGGTCCGGGTGGTGACGTTGCCGTCCGAGCCCCTGACCTGGAAGAGGCGCCCCGACATGCGACGTACCCCCTCCCGACGGCTGTTCACCGCGGCGCTCCTCGTGGCGTCCGTGCTGGCACCGATGACCGCGATTCCCGCCACGGCGGTCAACGCCGCGGGCGTCGACCGGCACGACGGCAACCGGCACTGCGGCGCCCCGCACGGCGGCGGCCAGCACGGCGGCGGCCGGCACGGCGTCGACCGGCATGACAAGGACGAGTGCCCGCCGAACGGTCTCGGTCCCAAGCTGACCGCCCGGCTGGACAAGGCCATCGCGGACGTCCGCCGGGATGCCGACATCCCCGGTGTCATCGTCGGACTGTGGATGCCGGGCAAGGGAAGCTACGTACGCGCGACCGGGGTCGCCGACACCGCCACCGGCCGGCCGATGACCACCGACCCGTACATGCGGATCGGCAGCGAGACCAAGACCTTCACGGTCACCGCGCTGCTCGAGCTCGTCGACGACGGACGGATCCGCCTGGACGACCCGATCTCCAAGTACATCCACGGCGTGCCGGGCGGCAAGCGGATCACGCTGCGTCATCTCGCCGAGATGCGCAGCGGCCTGTTCCCGTACAGCGCCGACCCGGGCTTCGTGCACGACCTGCTGAGCGACCCGAGCCGTTCGTTCACCCCGCAGGAGGTGCTCGCGTACGGCTTCAAGCACAAGAACACCTTCAAGCCGGGGAAGCAGTTCCAGTACTCCAACAGCAACCTCGTCCTCCTCGGCCTGGTGATCGAGAAGGTCAGCGGGCACAACCTCGTCGACTTCATCGACAAGCGGGTGCTCCGCCCGGCCCACCTGGGCCACACGCTGTTCCCCCTGGACGCCGAGTTCCCCGAACCGCACCCGCGCGGCTACACCAACCAGACGCTGAGCGGCGACGTCGAGGACTCCACGGACTGGAACCCCAGCTGGGGCTGGGCGGCAGGGGCGATGATCTCGAACCTGCACGACCTGCGCCGCTGGGCCAAGATCGTCGCCACCGGGACACTGCTCAGCCCGCAGACCCAGAAGGAACGGCTCAAGACCCTGCCGACCGGCTACCCCGGCACGAACTACGGCCTCGGCATCTTCGAGTCCGACGGCTGGATCGGCCACAACGGCTCCATCCCCGGATACGAGAGCGTGACCGTCTACCTGCCGTCGAAGAAGGCCACCTTGGTGGTCCTCCTCAACACCGACATCTCCTACGAGGGCAAGGAGCCGTCCTCGGTCCTCGCCCAGAAGATCACCGAAATCGTGACCCCGAAGAACATCTACGACCGCCCGGTCCCGCCGCGCTAGTACTCCACATCAGTACGGCACGTCATTACTGCACACCCGTACTCCACGCCCGTACGAGGTCCTCGGGCCCCCAGTGCGTGGTGAGCGGCAGACCATCGGACACCCCACAGCGGGAGACCGCGACCAGTGGGGTGTCCGTCGTGGTTCCGGGGACGGCGAGCATGTCGCGTACCAGAGCGTCGTAGTCATGGCGGCCGAAGGGCTGCGTCTCCAGCCACTTCACCGACCCGACGAAGTGCACCTGCCGGGCCACCGGCTCGCGGTCTGCCCCGACGAGATCGATCTCGGGGTTGTTCTGACGGTTCCACCAGCCGCCGATGGCCTCGGTCTCGGGCCACGCCCGATCGCTCAGGACCCCGTATTCCGGAGTGGTGGTCGTGGTGGGCGAGCCCGCCCCAGGTCCGGCCATGCTGCCGTGCCGCGGCGAGCAGCACCTACCGGTACTGCTCCGTTGGCGAGGTGGACAGCACGTCCTTGTACCGGCGGAACGGCCCGGGCTGCCGTTGCGACGGGTCATGGACACTGACCCGGTCCGAACAGCTTGGCCACGACATGCATGCTGCTGCCGCCGTCAGCTCAGATGCACCCACTCTGCGATGGAGGGCACACCCTCCTCGTCGACGAGGAAGAGCATGTACCAACCCGGCGGCGCGATGTCGCGATTCTCCGTCACTCGCACGTCAAGCGTCCCACCACCCTGTCGCGCCATCACCAGATCGACAAGCCGCTGGTTGCTGTCGAAGGAGTGCGTCGTGACCCCGTTCCGCAGCAGCGAGGCCCATCGGATGGAATCCGCGTCCGGAGTCACGACCGTCACTGTCTCGCCGTATTGCCACTCTTCGGAAACCGAGCCGATGGTCGGGCGCCCTCCTCGGAAGAGGTAGGGCGGGCTGAAGATCTCCAGCCGCATCTCCTCGTTCTCGTCCGGCGGCTCGAAGGTGACCGATTGGCCGCCCTCCGGGTTACCGCCCGCCGCGACAACCCGACCGTCCGGCAGCAACACAGCCGTGGAGTGGTACAGGCGTGGCACGGTGGCAGCCGCCATCAGGCTCCAGCTGTCCGAGGCGGGGTCGTAGATCTCCGCCTCGTGCCGGGCCAGGGGCTCGTCCTCCTGCTTCAGCGAGCCTCCGCCGACGAAAACCGTGCGGTCGGGCAGCAGTACGGCGTTCAGGTGTAGCCGCGGCAGGCCCAGCGGCGCGGCCGCCGAGTAGCGGGGCTCGCCGGTGGTGAGATCGACGACGCTGACCGCGTCCGTCGCGTCCGTCCGGTCGGGCTTGCCGACCGGACCACCGCCGATGACCATCACCCGCTGATCCTGGGCCGGGGGGAGGATCACGCTGGCGGACTGGTTGCGCATGTCGGGCATGAGCAGGTCCGGAACCGCGACCACCTGAACGGGGTCGTGAGCGAGGTCGAGTATGCCGGGCTCGACGTCGAGCGGGTCGTCCATCCGCCCGCCGGAGAAAAAGACCCGGCCGTCGGCCATCAGAAACAGGTGGGCGTACAGCGGCAGTCCGGGGAAGCCGGGCTCCAGGTCCGTCTCCCGCCAGTCGTCCGTCTCAGGCGAGTAGGTCTCCAGTGTCTGGTTGTGGCCCGCGCCGGACTCGTCGAGTCCGGTCGTGGCCAGCACCGTCCCGTCGCCGAGCGCGATCAGCGTCGGGTACCAACGCCCGTGCGCCATCGAAGCAGCGAACGACCACTTCCCGCTGCCCGGGGCGAAGACCGCGACGTCCTTGCGGCCCTTGAACGGGTTGTAGGCGAGCGTGCCCCCGGCGGACAGCATCCGGCCGTCCGGGAGGAAGACGTCGCCGCCGCAGAACATGTCGAAGGGCCGGCCGTCTGCCGTACGCAGGGTCCCCGGGTGAGTGAAGGCGTTGCCCGGCGGGTCCCAGACGACGCTGGTGAAGACTCCCTCGTCCTCGTCGCCGAAGAGCGGGCTGTCGAACCGCTTCGCACTGCTGCCCGACCCGGCGAAGAACAGCACGTCGCCCTTCGGCAGCAGTGCGGCGTGCACCGCCAGGACGCCCGAGTGGAACGGCAACAGCTCCCAGCGCCCCTCCCGCGCCGGGTCCGGTTCCAGCTCCAGCACCTCGTACAGGCCCTGGTTCTGCTGCGGTGGGGCGTCGGCCATCGACGCGATCAGCGTCAGCCGCCCGTCAAGTTCCGCGACCGCGATCCCGCCGCCCTGGTTCTGCCAGGAGAACCAGTTCGGCACGCCGCGCCACTCTCCCCACCCGCCGCCGGGCAGGCCGTCCGGGCCAAGGTCCCGGGCGATCCGGTAGAAAGCCTGGTTCTGGTCGGCGGCGTCGTCGACATGGAAGACGATCAGGTCGCGGCCACCGTCCCGGTCGAGGTCGGCGACCGCGACGCCGCAGGCCGCGTTCTCCCACGAGAACCAGTCGGGGACGTCCTGCCACGGCGTCCAGCCGCCGGTCACGGCACCGTCCGCCCCGAGTCCGTGGCCGATCCGGTACAGCCCCCGGTTCTGCCCCGGCCCGTTGTCAATCATGAAAACGAGCAGGTCGCGGACGCCCTGCGGGTCCGGCGGCGTCACGGCGACGGACACCCCCTGGTTCTCGTGGGAGAACCAGTCGGGGACATCGGTCCAGGGCGTCCAGCCACCGGTCACGGTCCCGTCGGCGGACAGGCCCCGGCCGATCCGGAACAGTCCGCGGTTCTGCCCCGCTGCGCCATCCACCATGGCGACGACCAGGTCCTGGCGGCCGTTGGCGTCGAGGTCGGCCAGGGTGACTCCGGCGCCCTGGTTCTCGTGGGAGAACCAGTCGGGGACATCGGTCCACGGTGTCCAGGGGCCCATGACGGTCCCGTCGGCGGACAAGCCCCGGCCGATCCGAAACAGCCCGCGGTTCTGCCCCGGCGGGTCGTCGACCATGAACACGAGCAGGTCCTTGCGGCCATCGCCGTCGAGATCGGCCACCGCGACCCCGGCACCCTGGTTCTCGTGGGAGAACCAGTCGGGCACGGGTCGGAACACGTTCGGCATCGCACGTCCCTTTCGGGTCGGATCGAGTGGAGCCGGAGTCCGTCGGTCAGATTCCTGTTGCTGTGTTTGCTGTTGTTGGACTGAGACTGCGCAGGAAGGAGAGCAACGGCATGAAGAAGTACTCGCCGCCCTTCATGGTCACGGCCTGCGGGAACGCCGGGGTACCCAGCCCCGGACCGGTGCCCTGCTCGCCCCAGTTGAGCGGCCATACCGCCGCGGGACGACTGCCCTGGCCGATCACGAGGTCGAGGCCGGGCTCCGGGGTACCCGTCGGGACCCTCGGGAAGCCACTGCCGTTGGCCCACCTCTGCTGCGTGAACTCGAACTGGTTGCCCAGGTCGGAGTTGAATGCCATGAACAGCAGGCCGACGCCCCCGGTGGGCCGGTAGTTCAGCGGAACGTCACGGCCCGCGGGATCGTCCTTCCGCTCCCCGTAGGTCTGCCCGCGCCGTGCCATCAGGTGCTCGCGCTCGTTCTCCGGCGGTTCGAAACCGCCCGAGCCGCGCGGGTTGGTCTTGCGGATGTGGCCCTGGAATGGACACTTCACGGCCTGATCGTCGCTCGCGTAGTCGAAGTTGTTCATCACCGGGCTGTGCGGCCCGGCCGCGCTCTGCAGCGTCACCGGCGTGCCGTCCCGGAAACGGCCGACGACCATCGCGCCCGCGCGGTCGCGGTCGCTGCCGACCAGCTTCAGCTCATTGGCGAGCTCCTCCTCGGCCTGCCTGAACACCCGGACGTTCTGCTCCAGCTTGCGCAACACGAAATAGCTGCCGATGACCTCCCCCGACGCGGGTGGATCCGCCACCAGGACGCGATCCAGTGCGGTGGCCGGGTTCCACACGGAGGTTCCGTCCGTGCTGCGCCGCTCGTCGTCGACGTCCTCGGTGAGGAACAGCGGCTGGCTGCGCCCGTCGACGTAACCGAAGTGCTCGATTCCGTCACCGTCCGCGTTACGCATGCCAAGACCGGTCTCCTCGCCGATCAGCCGGACCGAGGGAGGTAGCAACGCCTTCACCAACTGGTACTCGGCCGTCGCCGCGGTGGCGGAGGCATCGCCGACAAGCACAACCGCATGGATCTCCTCGCGGTACGGCTCCTCCCACTCCGGGACGGCCGGGTCGCTGAGGTCCTGCTGGGTCTGCGCGTCCCGCATCCCCCGCCTGAACGACGGGTCGGCGGGCGCCTGGGCCGACAGCCCCAGCTTGCCGTAGCCGGCATGTGTCAGCCCCACGCCGACGTAGGGCGTGCCGCCGACGCCGCCCGACTTGAACGTGTCCACCTCGCGCAGGTGCGTGCGCACCGGCTTCACCTTTGATGCGAGCGCATTCAGGAACGCCCGCGCCTCCGCGGCACCCTCCGGGCTGTCGGTAAACCCCAGCAGCAGTATGTGCAGGTGTTCCCGGACGCAGGGCTTGAGGATGTTCGACTGCAGGTCGTCCAGCATCGCGTCGGCGTCGCCGGATGCGCCCTTCCAGGACAGCGGAACAGTGAGATCAACGGGCACGGCGATCCTCCCCCTCGTGAGAGCCGGACTCCCCGGCCTGCCGCCCAGGCAACCGGGGACGGCCGACGGGCGCATCGGGGAAAACCCTCGGACCCGGCGTAGCGGTCCAGGCCGTGTCCACCCGATCATGGGCGCCGACTGCGGCGCCCGGTGCTGGAGGAGCCGGAAACGATCCGGCTAGCCGGGCGGGGCAGGAACCAGGCCGTGGGACATCAGGATGCGGGTGAGTTCGGTGCGGGAGCGGACGCCCAGTTTGCGATAGACGCGGGTCAGGTGGGCCTCGACCGTCTTGTGCGAGATGAACAGCGCGGCCGCCGTCTCGACGTTGTTCATCCCGTCGGCGATGGTCCGCGCGACCTGTAACTCCTGCGGCGTGAGCCGGTCGAACGCGGGGGCCGAAGTACCGGGCGTCGGGCGCTCACCCGCGGCGGCCAGCTCTACCGCGGCCCTGGCCGTCCACGGCCGGGCGCCCAGCGACTGGAACGTCGCGTGAGCCGCCAGCAGGGGCAGCCGGGCCGCCGCCGGGCGGCGGCAACGGCGCAACACCTCGCCCAGGCACAGCTGGGTGCGGGCGGCCTCGAACGGCATCTCCCTACGCCGGTGCGCGACTTCGGCCACCGCGTAGCAAGCCTCGGCCTCGTCACCGTCGCCGGCGAGCAGCACTCGGCCACGCCCGGCGGCTGCGGCCGGCCAGGCCAGACCGGTGGACCGGGCGCGCTCCTCCAACCACGCCAGGACGGTCTCGGCCCGGTCGCGGTCGCCGGTGCGCAGGTGGGCCTCGACGAGGTCGGCGGCGAACGGCACGATGACGGGATTGCCGAGGCCACCGTCGGCGGCCAGCGCGCGAGCGTGTTCGAGATACGCGACGGCGACGCTGTGTTCGCCGTGGCCCAGCGCGACCAGACCGAGGGTGCCGGATCCGTAGACCTCCAGGGAACCGATGCCCAGCGGTCCGACCTCACGCCGGGTCCGTTCGATGCGTTCCTCACACAGCGCCCGTTCGCCCCGGGCCGCGTCGAGGCGGGCCAGGCTCAGCAGGCTGTAGCCGATCGCGCCCATCTGGCGCAGTTCCTCCGCCCAGCGCAGCGCCTCGGTCGCGTCGGCGTAGGCAGCGGACCACAGCCCGGCCCAGCGATCCAGCTCGCCGCGTGCGCCGAGGGCGTACGCGAGCGTGGCTGGGGCCCCGGACCGGCGCGCTGCGTTGATCGCGGAGGTGAGCACCCTGCGGGCGGTGTCGTCGTCCTCCAGCCATCCGCACACCCGGCCGATCAGCACGAGCGTTTGCTGCGTGTCCACGGCATCCGCCGATTCCAGAGCCGTACGTGCCGACTCCAGCCACCGACGGGCGGCTGTCACCTGCCCGGTGAGGGCCAGAGCGAACGAGGCGCAGGCGGAGATCTCCAGGGGCAGCTCGGCGCCTTCGCCGGGCCCCGCCAACGCGGACGGTGCCTCCACCGAGCCATGCCCGTCCGGAACCGCCGGCCCCGAAGGCCCGGCGGACGCGGCGGGGTGTCGGCCGTCAGAGGGTGAGGCAGGGGCCCGCATCGACGGTGGGGCTGCCGCCAGCTGGGCGGCCTCTTCCGCATCCCTCAGAGCCAGGCTGCCCTTCCCGGACATGGCCGCGGACAAGGCCGCCTCGGCGAGGAGTGTGCCTGCCCGGGCCGGATCGATGGTGCGGACGGCATCGGCAGCGTCGAGCAGTTGATCGTGGGCACGCGCAACCTGTCCGATCCAGATCAGCACACGACCGCGGACCAGCGCTATGTCCGCGCGCAGCAGCGGATCGGTGGTCTCCGCAGCGGCGGCGTCGCACCACGCCGCGGCATCGTGCGGCAGTCCACCCAGGTGCGCATCCACGGCAGCCCGCAGCAACCGCTCCACCCGGAGTCGGCGGTCCGAGGTCAGCTCCGCTGCCCGCCGCAACGCCCGCGCCGCCACCCCGAATCCGCTGCGCTCCCGCGCCCGGTCGGCTGCCGCGTCCAGTGCCGCAGCGACCTCCTCGTCCGGCCCGGAGGCCGCCGCGGCCCGGTACCAGACCCGCACCTCGCCGGTGGACGCCCCGGCCAGCACCCGGTAGACGTCGAGCCGGGCCGATGGAGTGAGGCCTTCCAGCACCACCAGACGCAGCAACGGGTGGCGCAGGTCCAGGGCCTTGCCCGTCACCGTCACAAGGCCCGCGGCATGCGCCGGGTCGACATCCGCCGGAGACAGACCGACCGAGGCGAAGGCCCTGGCCAGTACGTCGGGGGCTGCGGAGCGTCCCGCCGCGAGCAGGGCCAGCGCCCGTCGGGTGCGCTCCGGCAGCATGTCCAGCCGGGCCGTCCACGCGCGGTGGAGCTGCTGTCCCATGGGAAGAAGTTCCGGCATGGGCCGCATCCCTGATAATTGGCCCGCGCTCAGACCCGCCGCCGTCTCCAGCAGCGCCAGCGGGTTGCCCCCGGTGGCGCGTACCAGGTCGGCCAGCACCTGGGGCGACGGAGCGACGCCCCGGCCCGCCAACAGCTCGGCACACACGTCGGCGGGGAGGCCGGCCAAGTCGACGCCCGGCAGCCCCGAGGCGGTCGGCTCAGGGGCGTCGGACCGGACGGCCAGCACCATGGCCACCCGTTCGCTGGACAGCCGCCGCGCCACGAAGAGCAGCACCTGCCGCGACGAGGCGTCCACCCACTGCAAGTCGTCCACGAGCACGACCAGGGGGGTGGCATCCGCGGCCGCCGCGAGTACGTTCAGCGTTCCCGCGCAGACGGCGAGGGAGTTCGGGGGCGGGCCGGCCGCCAAGGCCAGGCACACGTCCAGCGCGGAGCGCTGGGCCTCCGGCAGGTCCGCCAGCCCCACGCGGAAGGGGGTCATCAGATCGGCGAGCGCCGCAAAGGGCAGCACCGACTCCGACTCGACGCCGCACAACCGCACCACGCGTGCGCCGCGGGCAGAGGCTCCGACGCTTGCGTAGTTCAGCAGCGCGGTCTTGCCCATTCCCGGCTCACCCCGCAGCACGAGCGCGGCACCGCGCTCTGCGACCGCGATCAGCAGGCCGTCCAACAGCAGGCGCTCCCGCTCCCGCCCCACCATCACCTGCTGATCCGCCACCTGAGCCGCCGCCCCGTCCCCACGCCCTGTGCGCTCGCGCTCCCTGGACTCACTGAAGCACAGACGACAGTTCGCCACAATTGTCTGCAACAGACCCCTATCAGAACGACGTTCGCGGAATGGCAGACAACGAGCCCAGCCACTGTCCTCATCCGCTCCCGCGTGAATCCCGCCGTTGCACATCGGGTCGCAGCGCCTACTGCTACGCAGCCCGGCCAGTGCAAGCCGAACCGCGCCGTCTTCGCGAGTGCGCTACGCCGACTGTCCCTCGGCTCCGCCGTAGAGGGCGGATTATGTCTGTGCCGTCGCGGTGGACGTTGTTCGCTTTCCGGAGCATGCTTCAGGAAGCGTGATGGAGCAGGACGTATCGACGGACTCGCCCATCGGCTACGGGGGCGATCATCATGGACGGCAACGCTGTAACCGGCGCTTCGACCAGGACGAACGTGGACGTGGTTCTGGAGGGGGGCGGCGTCAAAGGCATCGCTCTCGTCGGTGCGCTGAGGGAGCTCTGCGCGGCACATACCGTGCAGCGTGTGGCCGGTACGTCGGCGGGAGCCATCGTCGCGGCACTGCTGGCGGCCGGGTACACCGTCCCGGAGTTGGAGCAGGAGATGCGGAGCCTGGACTTCGCCTCGCTCCAGGACGGGCCGGCGCGTCATTTCGGGAAGGTCGGGGCGGCATTGGCCGTGCTGCTGCACAACGGTGTCTTCAAGGGCGATGCTCTGCATGCCTGGATCGAAGAGCGACTGGCGGACAAGAACGTCATCACCTTCCAGCAACTGCGCCGCCAGGAGGAAGGAGACGATACCGGCACGCCGCCCTACAAGCTGGCCGTCGTCGTGAGCGACATAAGCCGGGGGCTTGAGCTGCACCTGCCCGAGGACTACCAGGCGTTGTGTGGGGTGGATCCCGACACCGCGAAGGTCGCCGACGCAGTGCGTGCCTCCGCCTCGATCCCCTTCTACTTCCGGCCGGTGAGGTTCCGTACCGGCCCGTCACAGGAGTCGCAACGACTGATGCTCGTCGACGGCGGCCTGCTGTCCAACTTCCCCGTCGACCTGTTCGACCGGCGGGACTCGACACCGCCCCGCTGGCCGACCATCGGCATCAAACTCTCGATGCGGCGGACTCCCAGCCAGGGATGGCAACCGGCCCGAAATCCCGTGGAGTTGGCGAGGCGGCTGGTCTCCACCATGACCAGCGCCCACGACCGGATCCACGTGGATCAGAGCCACGTGCAGGACCGCACCATCTTCGTCGACACCGACAAGGTCCGGTCGACCGACTTCCGCATTGCCCAGGAGCAGGTCGAGACGCTGTACACCAACGGCCGCAGCGCCGCACAGCAGTTCCTGGCCACTTGGGACTTCCGGCAGTGGCTGAACCGCTATCACCCCTCGCAGGGCGGGGCGGGCCCGCCACCCTGACCCCGCCAACGGAACGGGGGAAATCATGAACGCCCAAGGCCGCCAAGGCTGGCGGAACAGAACCCACGCCCGCCGAGCAGCAACACGGACTGCCGCACAGGGCACCTCATCGGCATCCGCTGCCGCAGGACCTCCTCATCTCAGGTCCAATACGTGGCTGCATCGTGCGCAAACACGTTTATGTGTACTGCGATACGAGCTCAAGGCCACGTGCGGGCAACCTGATCGCCTGTGTCACAACGGGGTCCGGCAAGCGGAGCTGAAGGCGGGCGTGAACTGTCTCCTCGACGCGGCCGAGCGTCACATGCAGCAGGCCGCCGAGAGCCAGAAAACGAGCTGGAGGCTCGGCAGTTGGTGGAACGGCCAGGCATACGAAGGCACCCTTTCATGCTTGCACGCCGCCGAGGTCGCGATCATCACGCTGTCCCAACCCGTCCGGGCGTGGACCCGGATCGACGCGGTGCTCGCCCTGGCAGGCCCGCTCTGCCAGATGGATCCCCGCCTTGCCCTCGTCGAGCAGCTGAAACAGAAGGGCAAGCCACAGGACAATCGTGTGCCTTGGGCTGTCGCGGCCCTCCTGGAGGCGGCCTACGCGGTCCAGGAGGAACGAGCCGTGCGTAGCCGCAACTTCCGCAATCGACTCATCCGAGCAGGCAGCGTGCTGACGCTACTGCTTGTGGTGACCGTCGTGGTGGCCTGGCGCAATGCGGGAGCGATCCCCGTCTGCACGAGCGGCTGCCCCGGCGGGGCAGACCCCGGCCTCCGTGAAGTCGGGTTGGTCATGCTTCTGGGCATGCTCGGTGCGGCCACTCATGTGGTGGGGCTGAGGGGCCACGTGCTTTCCGGACAGGCGTCTGACTGTCTATTTCACGCGGCGATTCGCAACTTTTCGTACTCGGCGTGGACTTCACGTGGAGGGCGGTAACCCACCGCCGAGTGGAGGCGTTTGCGATTGTACCAGAATTCAATGTACCGAGTGATGTCCTGCCGGGCAGCCTCTCGGGTCAGGTAAGTGACCCGAGATACGCGCTCGTTCTTCAACACGCCGAAGAACGATTCGGCCATGGCATTGTCGAAACAGATCCCGGTACGGCCGGAAGACCTGCGCAGTCCGAACCGGTTGAGCGTCTTCCCGAACTCGGCTGACATGTAGTTGCTTCCGCGGTCCGAGTGAAATATCGCTCCCGCCGAGAGGCTTCTGTTCCGTGCCGCGTTGCGGATCGCCCTGGATATCAGCGAGGTTTGGTAGTGGTCGTCCATCGCGTAACCGATAACTTCCTTCGTGCAGCAGTCGATGACCGTCGCGAGGTACAGCCAGCCTTCCCCGGTCGTGATGTAGGTGATGTCACCGACGAGCTTTTCGCCAGGCGCATCTGCGGTGAAGTCACGGCCCACCAGATCCGGTACCTGGCCGGCTGCGGCCTGGGTGAGGCCGAACCTCTTCGGCCTTGGCTGGCAGGGCACCAGGCCCAGTTCACGCATGAGGCAGCGGACCAGCTCCATGCCCGCGGCGACGCCCCAGCGATCCAGTTGAGCCTGGATGCGCCGGTGCCCGTAGGTGCTGTCGGATATGTCGAAGGCTTTCTTGATGAGCAGTTTCAATTCTTCGCGCCGCTGGGCCGTTGCGGATTCCGGGCGGGATCGCCAGTCGTAGTAGCCGGACCTGGACACGCCGAGTCGGCCGCACATGAACTCGACGCTGTAGGCGTACTCCTCGGTGTCGAGCCGCATCTCGTCGATGAACTCGTACTTGCTTGCTACCGGGGATCCTTCGCGAAGTACGCTGCGGCTTTTTTCAGGAAGGTAACTTCCATCTCCAGCTCGCGGTTGCGTCGTTCGAGTTCCTTCAGGCGCGCCCGCTCGTTCACCGTCAGTTCCGCATCGGGGGCCGGTTCCTGCTGCTTCTGGTGCTTCTTCACCCAGCCGCGTAGCGTCTCCGAGTTCAGCTCAAGCTCCCGGGCGACTTCAGAGATCGTCTTGCTCGACCTCAACGCGATCTGGACGGCTTCCTCGCGGAACTCCGGCGAGTACTTACTGGGTGGCGCCACTTCTTCCTCGTTTCCTTGTTCAGGACAACCCTATTGGGTACCTGTCCGGAAACTTCGTGGCCCCTCAGGCGGCTGCAGAAGATGGGCGGCAGTTGGAACCCCTACAACCTGCCCTTCTACCAAGAACTCATCAAGCTCCCCATCGGGGCACTCACTGCCGTGATCGGGCTCCTTCTGGTGGGCACCGAATGGCTGCCGATGATCGAGGCTCCTGAATCCTGGCGCGACGTCGTGGCCTGTGCCGTGGTCTTCGGGCTGGCCCAGATCGCCCTCACCCGCACCATCGACCAGCGCGCGGAGAAGATACTCGCGTCGGAGCCGGATCCAGAAGAGGCCAAGCAGTTGGAGAAGGTCCCCGACAACAGGGTGCAAAGGACGCCGGAGTTCGGGGCATAAGGTTCAAGTCGCCCGGCATGCACGAAGCCATCGCAACCGGATGCGGAACCCGGGCCTGCCCTCGCGCCCAGCCCTGTACGACAAAAGCCCCGTGCGCCCCGACGCAGCCCGCACCTGAGCACCCGCCGAAGGCCGACCCAGGTATCGGGGGACTCCAAACTGCCGCCCACCCGGCCCCTCCCGGCCACCCCGACCGAACCGGCAAAAATCCAGCAACCGGAACCCCCGCCCGGATTCAACTACCGGACGGCACCAACCTGACCTGCGCAAACACCTTGCTGCATCTCGTGGACCCAGCCCTTGAACGTTCCGCCGCAACGCGCGAACCCAGGCAGCAAATAGCCCCCTGACCTGCACAAATGCAGACCAGGGGCGATCCCAAGCGAAACTGAACGTTGAAGCGGAATATTGGCGCCGGTTCAATGACCTGGGGATATCGCTGTTCTCGGGACGCGATCCAGCAGGGATCCAGCGACGGGACCGGAATGTCCGACCAGGGAGCCGCGCGGGCCTGCGACAGACCAGTCGCGTCGTCCGGCCGAACGACGCGACTGGTCGCTAGTCGTTCCTCGTGTAAGTCAGACGCTCGACCTGGCCGGGCGGAGAATCATTTCGGACCTTCCTTCCGTTGACAACGAGCCCGACCGCGGCCGCATCGCCGAGTACGAGGTCGATGCGTTCCTTGTCCGTGAAGGTCTTGGTCTCGCCCTTGTTGAGCACTCCGTCGAACAGGAGTTGGCCATCGGCGTCCTTGGCCGAGACCCAGCTCCGCCCGTCCTCGCCGCTGATCAGCACCGTGACCTCGTCCTTGGGCACGCCGGTGCCCCCGCTGTTCGCGGGGGTGGGTTCCGGCGAGGGTGAAGATCCTTGCCGGGATCCCGACGGGGAGGCGGAAGGAGCGTCGGTGTGGTCGCCCTGCTGCGTGAGGTAGACGGCGCCGCCGACGAGCGCGCCCGTCGCGGCCGTGGCCACGAGCACCATGATCAGGATGCGCCTACGCGAACGCTTGCCTCCGGTGGGCCGACGTGGGCCGGCGGTGCCGATCTCATCCCGGGCAGGCAGGATGTCCTGGCTGCCGGAGCCGAGAGTCAGTGCGTCGCCGTGCGTCCCACCATCACTCGGGCCGGCCGCAGCGATGAGGACGGTCTCAGGACTGTCCGTACCGCTTTCCTCCCCGGCTTGAGGCCGGGAATCCTCGGGCAGGGTCGGTGCCTCCGTCCCTGGGGGGACCAGAGTGGGGGTGTACGTCGCCGGGCCAGGCAGGAAAAGCTCCAGGAGCCTCTCAGGTGTGGGCCGGTGGGCCGGGTCCTTGGACAGACAGTCGGCTGCCAGGGAGCGCAAGTCCTCCGGCACGGCGGACAGGTCCGCGGGCTCGTGCACGGAGCGGTACATCAGCCCTATGGGCGTGCCCGTGCCGAACGCGCTGCCGCCCGCCGCCGCAACCAGTACCGCGCCGAGTGCGAACACATCGGCGGCGCCGCTGACTTCAAGGCCCTGCGCCTGCTCGGGGGCCAGGAAGCCGGGCGTGCCGAAGGCAGCTCCGGTAGCGGTGAGCCGGGTGGACTCCAGCGCCCGTGCGATGCCGAAGTCGAGGACCCGGGGACCGTCCTCGGCCATGACGATGTTTCCGGGCTTCAGGTCGCGGTGCACGAGGCCGCAACCGTGGATGGCCTGCAGCGCTTCCGCCAGGGCGGCGCCCAACAGCCTCAGACGGTGTTCGCCCATCGGCCCTTGGTCCGCGAGCAGCCCGGACAGAGTGGGACCCGGGATGTACGCCGTAGCCAGCCACGGGGTCTCCGCGTCCGGGTCGGCGCCCACGACCGGGGCTGTGTGGAAACCGCCGACTCTGCGGGCGGCATCCACCTCGGCACGGAACCGTTCACGAAATTGCCGGTCAGCGGCCAACTCTGGGCGTACCACCTTGACGGCCACAGCACGGCCACCACGCGATCGGGCCAGGTAGACCGTGCCCATGCCGCCCGCACCCAACCGCCGTTCCACGGTGTATACGCCGATACGCTCCGGCAGGTCTGTCCCGGACCCCATGTGCTGCACGCCTCCCCCGCTGCGACAGGTCCACCAGTATGGCCGCGACGGCCGACGCCACGCCGCTGTTCGGTCACCGGCGGGCGGCACCCGCGCCCTAGAAGGCCGTTCGTAGAAGCGGTGAGCTGTGTCCTCTTGCCCGCCGTGACCCGGAGTACTGCCGCCGGGACGAGCAGACCAGTGGTTGATCGCTGATGGACCACTGGCCTTTCGCCTGCGTCAGATCAACGACCTCCCGGGCCCCGCCGACCGGATCTTGCAGGTGCCGAACGGGTCGCGAGCTCGGCATGTCGCTCGCTACGCTTCCGACGGGACTGAGAACCAGTGCCACCCGCGCCTCACCAACAGGGAGACACATGCCCGAAGTTCGGGTCGAGACGGTGCCTCTGGACGCAGCCGGCAGTCGCCAGATCTCCAGTCGTACGCGGTCCAGTTCCTCCCTCGGTGACCGTGCCGCCGAGCTGGAGGAAGCCATCGTCCAGGCCTCGGCCATCGCCCAGCGGTCCCTCTCCCAGGTACCTCGCCGGGACGGCTGGCAGGTATCGAGCATGGACGTCACCTTCGGACTCACCCTGGCGGCAGAGGCGGGAGTCATCCTGTCCAAGGCGTCGGCCGAGGCGTCGTTCGAGGTCACTCTCACCGTGGAGCGGGCCCCGGAGACACCATGACCGGCGCGGGCTACTGGGTCGAGCTCTTCCAGTCCGAACAGCGCCTCGGCGGTGGTTTCCTGCTGACGCGCCGCTATGTGGTGACCGCACTTCACTGTTTGCGGGGTCTCACCTCACTGGACGAGCACGTGGACATCGTCCTGGCCGACGGCAGCCGGCTTCCGGGCCAGGTGTGCCGCCGTGAGAAGGACGCGGACCTGGCCCTGATCATGATCTCCGCCACGTACGAGGTCCTGCTGCCGATACCCCAGGCCGGCGTCGCTCACGGTGGGGACGACTGGCACAGCCCATACCGTCCCGCGGCGTCCGAGGTGCATCTCGGAGGGCAGGTGGACAGCGGCAGGGCGGAGTACCTCTGCGAGGGGGGTGCGGTCATCCAGGCGCTGCAACTGACAACGCATCAGCACCTGGGCGACTACTCGGGTTACTCCGGCGGGCCGGTGGTCAAGGGCGTTCCAGAGGCGCGTGAAACCGTGGTCGTGGGCATCCTTCTGGAGCAGGCCCCGGACCGGGCCACCGCCGGCCGCTCTGCCAACGTCCTCTTCGCCGCCACCATCGGGGAGGCCATGCGCCGCTTCGACCAGTTCGATGTGGGGCATCTGATGGATGTGCTCCACCCGGCGACCGCAGCGCCCCAACAGGCGGCGAACAGTGAGAAGTTGACCGTGGACGCGGCCGCCGCCGCGGCGGAGTCGTGGTTCGGTCTCATCGACGATTGGGCGAAGCGCCAGGTTCTCGATCCGTCCCAGGTCGCCGAACTCAAGTTCACGGCCGCGAAAGCGGTCATGGAGCGTCAGCTGCGAGGTGACGGGGCATGACCGATCTCTGGCAGCAGGCCATCGCCGGCGCCGAACGCGCCCTCCGTGGAAACGTCGCGGCCCGCCTGACCGCGTCAGAGGCCGCGGTGGCACTGCGCGAAGACCCTGATCCGCTCCGGCGGCCGACGCTCGGCAGGGATCTCGCCTACCTGACGTCGCTGCTCGAAGCGCTCCGTCTGAACGAGGAATCACGCGCGCTCCTGGAGCACGTGGTCTCACGTCTTCACTGGGACCCGAAGTCCCCCTCGCTGCCTGGCGACGTCAGGAACGAGTTGGCCGTGCTCCTGGCGGACCGCGGCTTTGTCACTGCCGCGGTCACCGTCCTGTCACCGGCCGTCGCCTTGGGGGCGAAGGACGACCGGGGCGGGGCCGCCACCCGGAACCTGGCCAACCTGGCGGCGGTCAAGCTCCGGCTGGGCGATCTCGCCGGAGCGACGAGCACGGCTGAACAGGTCCTGGGCGGCGGCACCCCGGACGGCTCCCGCCAAGAACAACTGGAAATCCAGCTGCTGGCGAGGTCGGTGCTGGCGGAGACCGCCCGCCGACAGGGACGCCACGCCGAAGCGGACGAACTGGTGCATGGTGTCGCCCGCACGGCACGGCAGCTGGCACGGCTTCTCGGCAGCGACCATCCGCAGTCCCTCTCGGCGCTGATCACCCTGGCCCGGGCCGAGTTCAGGTCGGCGATGGCAGCGGACGACCGCGAACGATGGGAGCGGGCGGCCGACGTACTCGCCGTCGCCGCGCAGAAGGCGTCCGCGATGCTCGGGCCACGCCATCCCTTGTCCCTCTCCGCTCTGGAGAACCTCGCGACCACGGAGTTCGAGGCCGCGCGGGCTCTGGGCGACGAGCGGCGGCTTGCCGGAGCTCAGGCCATGGTTGTCGCGGCGGCACAACGTTCCGAGGGCGAGCAACGTTCCGAAGGCGAACAAGGAGTGGCTGCGGTGCGGACGCGTTTGCCGCCGACGCCACCCCCTTCGGTCCGACCCGGGACAACCGCGGGACCGGCCGTTCAGCCGATCCCGAGAGTGCCGGAGAACCGGTCACCTCTGCCACCTGCGTCGCAGTGGCGGGCGGCAGAAGAATCGGGGGACCTGCGCTTCAGCGTGCTCGGGCCGGTGCGCGCCTGGCGCGGCGCTGACTCGCTGCCCACCGGCTCGCCACAGCAAAGGGCCCTGCTGGCCGCACTGCTGCTCCGCGAGGGCCGTACGGCCACGGCGAGCGAGCTGATCGACGCGCTGTGGGGCGACGAGCCGCCCTCCCAGGCACTGGCGGCTGTGCGGACGTACGGGTCCCGGCTGCGCAAAATCCTGTCCTCCGAGGTATTGGTCAGTGAGTCGGGCGGTTACGCGATCCGGCTCTCCGCAGAGCGCGACTCCCTGGACCTGGCGATGGCCCAGGAGTTGGCCGCGGACGCGGAGAGGGCGAAGGAAGCCGGGGATCTGCTCCACGCGCGTGATCTGCTCAACAAGGCGCTGAGCCTGTGGGACGGGGAGGTCTTGACGGGCGTTCCGGGTCCGTACGCGGAGGCGCAGCGACAGCGGCTGAACGAGTGGCGCCTCCAACTCGTCGAGTCCCGCCTGGACATGGACCTGGAACAGGGCTCCCACGCGGAGGCGGTGTCGGAACTGACGGCGCTCACGGCAGCCCACCCCCTGCGGGAACGCCTCCGCGAACTGCTCATGCTCGCCCTGTACCGCAGCGGACGCCAGGCCGAGGCGCTCGCCGTGTACGCGGACACGCGGCGCCTGCTGGCCGACGAACTCGGCGTCGACCCGCGCCCCGGCCTGAAGGAACTCCAGCAGCGGATTCTGCAGGCGGACCCAGGCCTGGCGGAACCGTCGGCACCGGTGGCGGAGCCGACGGCCGCGCCCGTGCGCCCGACCCAACTCCCGGCCACAGTGCCCGACTTCACGGGTCGGACACGCCTCGTGGCCGAGCTGAGCGAGGTGCTGCCCTCCGCCGCCGAGGGGCGGGTGATGGCGGTGTCGGCGCTTGCCGGGATCGGGGGCGTGGGGAAGACGACGCTGGCGGTCCATGTCGCACATCAGGCACGAACGGCGTTCCCGGACGGGCAGTTGTACGTGGACCTGCAAGGCTCCGGGACGCGGCCCGCCGAGCCGGAGACGGTGCTGGGCTCGTTCTTGAGAGCCCTCGGAACCGTCGATTCCGCGATCCCGGACACTCTGGAGGAGCGGGCAGCGCTGTACCGTGCCGCGCTGGACGGCCGCCGGGTGCTGGTACTGCTGGACAACGCCCGGGACGCGGCCCAGGTACGGCCCCTGCTGCCCGGGACTGAGGGGTGCGCGGCCCTGGTGACCTCCCGGGCGCGGATGGTGGACCTGGCGGGGGCGCATCTGGTCGACCTGGACGTGATGTCGCCCGAGGAGGCCCTCCAACTGTTCACGAAGATCGTGGGCGAGGAGCGGGTGGCCTCGGAGAGGAAGTCCGCGCTGGACGTGGTGGCGGCGTGCGGTTTCCTGCCGCTGGCGATCAGAATCGCCGCGTCGAGGCTGGCGGCACGTCGTACGTGGACGGTCTCGGTCCTGGCGGCGAAGCTCGCGGACTCGCGCCGTCGTCTGGACGAACTCCAGGCCGGGGACCTTGCCGTGAAGGCGACCTTCGAGCTGGGCTACGGACGGTTGGAGCCGGCGCAGGCACGGGCGTTCCGGCTGCTGGGCCTGGCCGACGGCCCGGACATCTCCCTGGCCGCCGCCGCGGCCGTACTGGATCTCCCGGCCGACGGCGCCGAGGACCTGCTGGAGGCATTGGTCGATACGTCCCTGCTGGAATCGGCGGCGCCCGGCCGCTACCGCTTCCACGACCTCGTACGCCTCTACGCGCGCGCCTGTGCCGAACGGGACGAACAGCCGCCGGGCGAGCGTGAGGCGGCGATGTCCCGGCTGCTCGACTTCTACCTGGCCACAGCGGCCGGGGTGTACGCGATCGAGCGGCCCGGAGACCGGCTGGTGGACGACCTGGAGCCCACGGACTACGCGGGGCTGCGGTTCTCCGAGGGGACCGCGGCCCTGGACTGGCTGTACTCGGAGGCGGTTCCACTGCTGGCCTGTGCACGGCAGGCCGCGGGGACGGGTCGGCTGCGGCGGGCGGTGGATCTGCTGTGGGCTGCCAGGGACCTCGCCGAGTCGGGGGCCATCTCCCACCAGTACGAGACGACGGCGAGGGCCATGTGCGACGCCACCCGGGCCGCCGGAGACATCCGTGCGGAGGGCAGAGCCCGTACGGTCCTCACCGAAGTCCTCCTGGACTCCGGTCATGTCCGGCAGGCGGAGGAGCAGGCGCAGCTCGCCATGGACTTCGCGGGCCCCGCGCAGGATGCCACCGCCATCAGCTGGGTGGCCAACATCCGGGGCCTCATCTGCCTTCACCAGGGCCGGTACAGGGAGGGCAAGACCTTCTTCGACCAAGCCATCGAGGGGTTCCATGCACTCGGCAACCTCCCCTTCGAAGCGACCAGCCTGTGCAACCTCTCACAGGCCCACCTGCGCATGGGCAACATCGCCAAGGCCGTCGAGATCGCACAGCGAGGCCTCGCGGCACATGCCGAGTTCGGTCGGACGGTGCGCGTCGCCAATGGTCATTACGCCGTGGGCATCGCTTTGAACAGGGCCGGCAGTCACGCCGAGGCTCTCGGCCAGTTCACCGAGGCCCTGGATATCTTCGTCGAGCACCGGCAACGGCTCTGGGAGGGAACGACGCACTTCCGCATCGCCGAGGTCCACCTGGCCGCGCGACGCCCCGCCCAGGCGGCGCAACACGCCGAACAGGCCCTCGCCCTGCGATGCATCGGGGGCGACTGGATGCGGGGCCATGTTCTGACGCTCCTGGGGCGGGCCCTGTCCGCTCTGGGGCAGGACGACCGGGCCAGGGCCTGCTGGCGGGAGGCTCTCGTCATCCTTGAGCAGACAGGAAGCACGGAAGCAGCTGAACTACGCGCCCTCATCGCACCGGCACAGAGCGCCTGACCAACCCCGCTGATCCTGGCAAGAGAACCAGCCATCCCGGGATGCGCACGGTGCGGCTACCCAGAAATGACAACAGATGGCGACATACCAGATGATCCAGCACGGTGACGGTTCATCCTGCACGCCCCGAACGACCGGCTCCGTTGTGGTACACGTGAGCCACTCGGCCCCATGACGGTGACCGCCCTGCCCAGGACTCGAACCTGTAGCCAGCACAACATGGTCACCGCTCAGCTCCTTGCCACAGCCGACCCGCCACGACGGGCCGAGCTCGGCCTGGCCGGACTGCAACGTCCTTGCATGCCGCAATGAACTGACTGACGAGGGCACCTCAAACAGCTGGGCGTTCGGGTTTTGATGCCAGGGCGCGAGGAACAAGTACGGCCCTGGACCAGTACGAGGTCCCCTTCCCCTGAGCTACGGCCGCGCGCCGGGCGCATGGCGTCCGGCGAATGCGGACCCAGCCTCATCCGCAGCCCGGCGGGCCATCGAGTCGGCGAGGGGCCTCCTCGCTGGATGCGCTCGCACCCACCGCGCTCGCCGCAACGTGATCCGTGTATCCGCACCGAAGGCCATACCGCGCTATGGTTGATGTATGGCTACCAAGAAGGTGACTATCACTCTCGACGAAACCCTGGTCGAAGCCCTGGCCGGAGCCGCCGAGGAAGAAGGCATCCCGCTCTCCCGCCTCGTCGCCGGAGCAGCCGAACGCGAGCTGCGCCTGCGGGCCGGCCGCGCCGTCATCCAGGAGTGGCAGGCCGAACACGGCGCCTTCACCCCGGAAGAGCTTGCTGCCGCCCGCGCGGACCTGGCCGCCGCCGACGCCGAGTACCTCAGCAGCTCGGGAGCCTCGGCCGCGTGAACATCCCCTACCTGTACGACTCCGGGGTACTCATCGCCATCGACAACGACGACCGACGCATGTGGGCCCGCCACAGCCTGGCCCTGGAGGACGGACGGGACATCCACGTCCCGTCCGTCGTCGTCAGCCAGGCATGGCGGGACTCCCGCCGCCAGGTCAGACTCGGCAAGTTCCTCGCCGGGTGCCACGTCGTACCCGTCGGCCTCGAATCCGCCAAAACCGCAGGCATCCTCTGCGGCAAGGCGGGCACCTCCGACATCGTCGACGCCATCGTCGTGACCATGGCAGCCAGCCTCGGCGCCATCATCTGGACCTCAGACCCGAACGACATCCGCACCCTCATCGACGCCCAGGACATCAAACCCGCCCCTGTCATCCGCACCGTCTAGCAACCGATGGCCTCCGACGACCGGCCCGCGAGAGGAGCCGGAGCTGGCCGAGGCAGAGACAGGCGCGGCTACCTGATCATGTGGAGGCACCGTTGGTGCAGGGCCTCGATCTTCCAGTGGTCGCGGACGAGTTGGGCGAGCTGGGCCACGGTGACCTGCTCGGCGGTCAGGCTGTGACGGCGTAGAACGTCCTTGACGGTGGTCTTCCCGGTCTTGTGGTCGGTGCGGCGGCGCTTGATCTGGACTGCCTACCGGTAGTTCATCAACCTCGGCGGCGGCCGGTGGATCGGGCCGGTGATCCGGGTCAGGGGCCGGCCCGTGCCCTGGTTGGCCTGAGCGATGATCTCCGCGGTGATGGAGACCGCTGTCTCCTCGGGTGTGCGGGCTCCGAGGTCGAGGCCGATCGGGGAACGCAGCCGGGCCAGGTGGTCTTCCCTGACGCCCTCCTCGCGCAGGAGGCGCAGGCGCTCGTCGTGGGTGCGCCGGGAGCCCATGGCCCCCACGTAGGCGATGGGCAGGTCGAGTGCCAGGCGCAGCAGGGGGACGTCGAACTTGGCGTCGTGGGTGAGGACGCATACGGCGGTGCGCTCGTCCACCTCGGTGCGTTCCAGGTAGCGGTGGGGCCATTCGACCACCACCTCGTCGGCGTGGGGGAAGCGTGCGGTCGTGGCGAAGACGGGGCGGGCGTCGCAGACGGTGACCCGGTAGCCGAGGAAGCGGCCGGCCTGGCTGAGGGCGGCGGCGAAGTCGACCGCGCCGAAGACCAGCAGGCGCGGCCTGGACGCATGGACGTGGACGAGGACGGACAGCCGTTCGGGGCAGCCGTCTCCCTCTCCGCCGATGTCGACGCGGGCGGTGCGGCCGGCCCGCAGCAGGGCCCTGGCCCGGTCGGCCGCCGCCCGGTCCGCCGGGCCGCCGTCCACGCGCCCGTAGGCGGCATGGTCACCGCCGAGCACGCTCAACGTGGAGCCGAGGAGTCGCTCCGGCCCGTCCACGACCTGTGCCACGGCGACCGGTCGCCCTTGAGCGATCTTGGAGAGGGCCGTGGACAGGTGCGGCTGGGCCGCGGGATCGATGCGCTGGACGAGGACGTCGAGTTCGCCGCCGCAGGTCAGGCCGACGGCGAAGGCGTCGTCGTCGGAGTAGCCGAACCAGGCCCGTTGCGGAGCCCCCCGGTCGCGGAGCACCTGTTGGCACAGTTCGTAGACCGCGCCCTCGACGCAGCCGCCGGAGATGCTGCCGACCGCGGTGCCGTCCTCGTCCACCGCGACCGACGTACCGACCGGCAGGGGTGCGCTGCCGGTGACGTCGACGACGGTGGCCAGGGCGAAGGGGCGTGCCTCGCGGCACCAGCGGTGCAGTGTGTCCGCGATGTTGAGCATGGCGGTTCTCCATGGCAGGACAGGATCGGAAGGTGAGCGGGCCGCCGCCACGATGCCGGGGAAAGCGTCATGCGGCGGCGGCCCTGGGAGGTCCGGCGGCCGAACGGGCGCGGGCCGCCGGACGAGCGGTGTGCACCGCACCGGCCCGAAGCGCACGGGTCAGAGCAACGCCTCGGCGGTGATGGGCAGTTCACGGACGCGGCGGCCCGTGGCGTTGAAGACCGCGTTGCCGATCGCGGCCGCCACACCCACCTGGACGACCTCGCCGAGCCCCTTGACGCCGAGCGCGTTGCCGTCGTTGTCCTCGCCGTCCAGGTAGATCGCCCTGACGTCGGGGACGTCGGCGTTGACGGGGACGAGGTAGTCGGCGAGGTTGGCGTTGACGATCCGGCCGTCGCGGTGGTCGGTGGCCGTGTGTTCCAGCAGGGCCGTGCCGATGCCGCCCACGATGCCGCCGATCGCCTGGCTGTCGGCGAGCTTGGGGCTGATGATGCGGCCCGCGTCGTACACGCCGAGCATGCGCCTGACCCGTACGAGGCCCAGGGTCGCGTCGACGGCGACCTCGGCGAAGGTGGCGTTGTAGGCGTGGTAGGAGTGCCGCTCGGGACTGGGCGGCCCGGTGTAGGAGCCGCCCGCTTCGAGGTGGGTGCGGTCGTTGCGGGCCAGTAGCGTCCGGTACGTCTCGCCGCGGGTCGGGTTGCCCTGCACGTGCAGCCGGCCGCCGCGTACGACCACGTCGTCCGCCTTCACCCCGTACAGCGGTGACTCGCGGTCCTCGACGGCCAGCTTGATCGCCTGCTGCCGCACCTGGGTGCAGGCGTCGTGGACGGCGGTGCCGACGCTGGCCATGGTCGCCGAGCCGCCGTGCGGCGAGGTCGGCGGGTAGAGGGAGTCGCCGAGCCGGAAGGTGACGGTGCGCATGGTCAGCCCGAGGGCGTCGGCGGCGACCTGGGTCTGGGAGGTGTAGGTGCCCGGTCCCATGTCACTGGTGGCCGCCTCGACCACAGCGGTGCCGTCGGCATCGAGGCGGGCCCGGGCCTGTGCGGGGTAACGCCCGGGGTCGTAGACACCGGCGGCCATCCCCAGGCCGATCAGCCAGTCGCCATCGCGCCTCGAACGGGGTCGGGGGTTGCGGCGCTGCCAGCCGAACTCGCGGGCGCCGACGGTGTAGCACTCGCGCAGCCGACGGGTGGAGAACGGCAGGTTGCTCGACTCGTCCTCGTTCGGTTCGTTGCGCCGGCGCAGCTCGATCGGGTCGACGCCCAGCCTGTGCGCGAGTTCGTCCATGGCCGACTCGATCACGAACGACGCCGAGGCGAAGCCGGGGCCACGCATCCAGATCGGGGTGTTCACGTCCAGCGGGACCGTCCGGTACGCCTGGCTGACGTTCGGCATGCTGTAGAGCATCTGCCCCGCGCCCATGACGGCCTCGGTGAACGTCTCGTACGAGGAGGTCTCGGCGTCGATGTCGTGGATCGCGGCGGTCAGCCGGCCGCGCCGGTCGCTGCCGAGGCGCAGCCGGTACTCGTACGACGGCCGGAAGCCGACGCCGAAGTACATCTGTCTGCGGCTCAGCACCAGCTTGACCGGACACTTCGTCTCCCGCGCGGCCAGGGCGGCGACGACGCTGTGCGGCCAGCAGCGCAGTCCGCTGCCGAAGCCGCCGCCGACGAACGGGTTGATGACGCGCACCGAGTCCGCGGGCAGGTCGAACACGGCCGCGAGCTCGTCGTGCGTGCCCATCACCCACTGCGTCTTGTCCCACACGGTCAGCTTGTCGCCGTCCCAGCGGGCGATGGTGGCGTGCGGCTCCATCGGATTGTGGTGATTGCGCGCCAGTTGGTACGTCAGATCCAGCCGTACGGGAGCGCCGCGCAGGCCCGCTTCCGCATCGCCGCGCGCGTAGTTCGTCGGCTTGTCCCGCTCCGCCTCGTGCAGGTCGGTCGAGGGCTGTTCGGCGTCGTACTCGACCTTCACCAGGCTCGCGCCGTGCTGCGCTGCCTCCAGGGTGGTGGCGACCACGACGGCGACCGGCTGGCCGTGGAAGCGGACACGGTCGTCCTGGAAGACCCGCAGCCGCCGGCCCGGCGGGTTGTTCGACCCGGCGTTGTCGCGGTACGGCAGCTTCGGTGCGTTGCCGTGGTGGATCACCCGCAGCACGCCCGGCTGGGCCTCGGCGGCGCCCGTGTCGATGCCGGTGATACGCCCGCGGCCGATGCTCGCGTCCACGATGACGGCGTGCACCGCACCATCGACATCGAACTCGGCGGCGTACCGCGCCTTGCCCGTGACCTTCAGCCGGCCGTCCACCCGGGACAGCGGCGCACCCACGGCTGCCTGCGGCTGGGGGCTCACTTGGTACCTCCTACGATGCGCAGCTGGCGTTCGACGGTCCGCTTCAGCAACTCGACCTTGAACCGGTTGTGTTGAAGGGGACGGGCGCCTTCCGCCGCCTTGGCGGCAGCCGCCGTCCACAACGCGTCCGAGGGGCGCTCGCCGACGAGGTGCCGCTCGACGGCCGGCAGCTTCCACGGCACCGTGCCCACCCCTCCGGCGGCCACTCTCGCCTCGCGGATCACCCCGCCGCGCACATGCAGGGCGACGGCCGCCGAGGTCAGGGCGAACTCGTAGGACTGCCGGTCACGCACCTTCAGGTAGCCCGACTTCAGCGGACGCGGCACCGCGGGGATCTCCACCGCGGTAATCAACTCACCATTTCTGAGGTCCTGTTCACGGTTCGGAGTGCTGCCCGGCCGCAACAGGAAGTCGGCGAAGGGGACCTGGCGCTCCCCGTCCGGGCCCAGCAGGCGCACCTGCGCCTCAAGCGCCGTGAACGCCACGGCGACGTCGGAGGGGTGGGTGGCCACGCAGGCGTCGGAGGTGCCCAGGATGGCGTGGGTACGGTTGACGCCTTCCAGCGCCGCGCAGCCGGAACCGGGCTCGCGCTTGTTGCAGTCGGCGGTCACGTCCCGGAAGTAGGTGCAGCGGGTGCGCTGCATGATGTTGCCGCCGATGGTGGCCATGTTCCGCAGCTGGGCCGACGCGCTCAGCTCCAGCGCCTCGGAGATGACCGGGAACAGGGTGCGCACCTTGCGGTGGGCGGCGGCCTCGGACATGGTCACCAGCGCACCGATACGCAGCCCGCCGCGCTCGGTGACGGTGATCTCGTCCAGCGGCAGACCGCTGATGTCGACCAACGTCTCGGGGCGCTCGACGGTCTCCCGCATCAGGTCGACCAACGTGGTGCCGCCGGCGATGTAACGCCCGCCGCGGCGACCGGCGTTGAGGGCTTCCCGCGTGTCGGACACGCGGGTGTAGGTGAAGGGATGCATGACGGCCGCTCCTTACTTGCGGGCGGCGGTCTGGTCGACCGCGCGGACGATTTTCACGTAGCAGCCGCAGCGGCAGATGTTGCCGCTCATCCACTCCCGGATCTCCTCCGGGGAGCCGGTGTGGCCTTCCTGGATGCAGCCGACACCGGAGACGATCTGGCCGGGTGTGCAGTAGCCGCACTGGAAGGCGTCCTCGTCGATGAACGCCTGCTGCAGCGGGTGGAGTCGGTCGCCCTCGGCCAGGCCCTCGATCGTGGTGACCTCGGCACCCTCCAGGCGAACGGCCAGCGTCAGACAGGCATTGACCCGCCGGCCGTCGACCAGCACCGTGCACGCACCGCAGGCCCCGGCGTTGCAGCCCTTCTTGGAGCCGGCGAGGCCGAGGTGCTCGCGCAGCAGATCCAGCAGCGACGTGCGGTTGTCGACCGTCACCGTCCGCCGGGTGCCGTTGACCGTCAGGGACACACGGCTGGAGGGCGGCGCCTCGGCGGCGGCCACCTCCTCCGGAGCCGCGAGGAACGATCCTCCGATCACCCCGCCCGCGACAACCGCACCACCGACCGCCGTACTGGTGGCGATGAAAGTGCGCCGAGTGGGCGCCTGGGAGGACTCGCCGGCTCCGGTGGGGGGCGGAACGGCAGACTCAGGGAGTTCAGTGGACATACGTACGCCTTCGTATCGCGGACGGATCAGCCGTACTCAACAGCGGAACGGGAGACTGAATCGTCGTCACCGCAGGGAACTGGGCCACCGCGCGGCTTGGCAGCGGTGAACTGGTCGCATCGGGAGTCTCGCACCACCGGCAACGCTCGTGGCAGGGAGACTTTCCTCCCCCCTTCAGCCTCTGTCAGGAGCGGCTTGCCGACATGATCGGGGGCACTTTCGCGCGGGTGGAGGCAGGACGGAGCCGCGCTGCCTCCACGGTGGGGGTGCGTCCGCGCCGCTCACCACGTCGTTGTGCGTGGCGGACTGATCGTCCGGTACGGACTGACGTCCTGAGTGAGCCCGGGTTGCGTGATCGATGATTGGCCGGGGTTACTGATTACGGGTGCGGGGGCTGTTGTACTGCTGGTCGGTGACCGGCTCGGCCCAGGTGGTCTCGGGGGTGCCGTCGCCTCCGCCCTCCCACAGGGCGATGTGCTCCATGAACCGGTCGGGGACGGCGCCGTGCCAGTGCTCCTCGTTCGGCGGGCAGGCCACGGTCTCGCCCGGGTGTGCCTCGAAGACGGTGCCGTCCCGGGTGCCGACCAGAGCGATGCCGGAAACGACGTGCAGGGTCTGGCCCACGGCGTGGGAGTGCCAGTTGGTGCGGGCGCCCGGGGAGAAGCGGACCAGGTTGGCGCGCATCCGGGACGGCTCCTGGCCGGCCACGATGACGTCCCACCACACGTCGCCGGTGAACCAGTCCGCCGGGGCCTTGCTGCTGGGCTGCTGCTTGATGAATTCCATGGTGTCTCTCAACTCTCTCTCGTCCGGGCTGTCTTCAGCGGGCGACGTAGCCGCCGTCGACGGGCAGGGCGACGCCGACGACGAAACTCGCTCCGGGGCTGCACAGCCACAGGACCGCCTGGGCGATCTCCTCGGCCGTGCCGAGCCGGTTGATGGGCTGGTTGGCCTCCTCCTCGACACGGTCGAGCTCCCCCTTCGCGATCATGTCGCTGACCATGGGGGTGTCGATGGTGCCGGGGCAGATGGCGTTGACGCGGATGCCCCGGGGGGCGTATTCGAGGGCCGCGCTGGTGGTCAGGCCGATCACGCCGTGCTTGGAGGCGTGGTAGGAGGCGCGGCCGGGGAGTCCGACGAGGCCGCCGAGGGAGGAACAGTTGACGATGGCTCCGCTGCCCTGGGCACGCATGTGCCGCAGCTCGTGCTTCATGCAGGCCCACACGCCACGGAGGTTGATGGCGTTGACGCGGTCGAACCTCTCGGCGGGTTCGTCGGCGGCGTCGCTGGGCGGAATCTGAATCCCGGCGTTGTTGTAGGCCATGTCGAGGCGGCCGAAGGTCTCCACGGTGCGGTCGACCGCGGCGGCGACCTGGTCCTCGTCGCTGACGTCGCAGGTGAGGGCGAGGACCTGGTGGCCGACGTCGGTGAGTTCCTTCGCGGCTGCGTTCAGGGCTGCTTCGTCGATGTCCGTGAGGGCGACGGCTGCTCCGGACTCGGCGAACGCGCGGGCTGTCGCCAGGCCCATACCGGCGCCGGCCCCGGTGACGAGAGCGACCTGGCCGGTGAAGTCGTAGCTGGGATTCACGTGTGGTTGTCCCTTCGAGCGCTTGGGTGCGGCGGTGCGAGTGGTACTGGGGCTGCTTGAGCTGCGGTGCCACGACGCATTGCCGAGCTGCCGTCAGACGGTTTGGCCGCCGTCGACGACCAGGGCGTGGCTGGTGGCGAAGGCGACGGCGGTGGTGCGGCCGATTCCGGATCCGGCTCTGGTCACGAAGACCGCCTTACCGGTGAAGGCCGCGCTGCTCACGGTCATGGGCGGAGTCCTCCCGCTTGCTGGTACGTCCGCGGGTTCGTATCGGCAGGAGGCGGATCCGGGTTTGGGTCAGTGCTGCCAGGGCACCTGCGCGGGTTCGTCGCGTCGCACGTGCGTGGGAGCGCTGCTCTGGGCCACGATCCGGCCCTTGGGGGAGGTGCCGTGGACGGCGAGGGCGATCAGGGGCAGCAGGGTGAGGGCGGCGATGACGGTGCCGACCAGGGGCGGGCCGGTCAGGCCGAGGGAGGAGTCCAGGGCCGTACCGGCGATCGCCGAGCCGGCGGCGACGCCGACGTTGAAGGCGGAGGTGGTCAGCGCCGAGGTGAGGGTGGGGGCGTCGCCCGCGAAGCGCATGGCGAGGGCGGTGACGACCGGGTTGACCGTGAAGCCGGTCAGACCCATGAGGAAGACGAGAAGGGTGGCCGTCACCGGGTTGCCGGACAGCGGGATCAGCAGGAGCAGGACCAGGGCGGTGGCCGCGGCGGCCGTGATGGTGGTGGCCATCGGGCGGCGGTCCCCCAGGCGGCCCCCGGTGGTCGTGCCGCCCAGGGCGCCGACACCGAAGGCGATGAGGACGAGCGGGACGGCACCCTCGGGGATCCCGGCGCGGTCGGTCAGCAGCGGGGTGACATAGGTGTACGTCGCCAGGACACCGCCCATGATCAGCATCGCGGCGCCGAGCGCCAACCACAGCCGGCCCTGCCGCAGAGCCCGGACCTCGGCCCGGAGGGACACCTCGGCACGCTGCTCCTGGGCCGGGATGAAGCGGCCGATGAACACGGCGGCAAGCCCGGAGAGGACGGCGAGAGCCCAGAAGGGGCCGCGCCAGCCGGTGAACTGGCCGGCGAAGGAACCGATCGGAACGCCGACGACGTTGGCCAGGGTCAGGCCGCCGATCATGACGCCCGTGGCGCGGGTGGCGTTGCGCGGCCCGGCGGCGGTGGTGGCGACGACGAAGCCGACGGACCAGAACGCTCCGGTGGCCAGGGCGGTGACGACGCGGGCGGCAAGGACGATCGTGAAGGACGTGCTGAGGGCGGCGACGAGGTGCCCGAGGCAGAACACGGACAGGGCCAGGATCAGCGTCCGGCGCGGAGGAAGGCGCAGGGTCGCCATGGCCATGGTCGGCGCGCCGACGATCATGCCGATGGCGAAGGCGGTGATCAGCAGGCCGGCGTGGGAGACGCTGACTCCGAGGTCACCGGCCAGCTCCGGCAGCAGGCCGGCGACGACGAACTCGGTGGTCCCCATCAGGAACGTGCCGGCGGCGAGCACCCAGACGACGAAGGGGAGCCTGCCGGGGGTGGTCCCGGATGCGGAAGGCATACGTGTGCTCTCTCCTTGAGTGGAAATCGGCGGATCATGGTGGCGGCCGGGGGCGTCACGGCGGGCTGCGGACGGCGCGGCCACGTCCTTCACGGTTCCGTGGAACCAGCCGGGTGAAAAGGGGAGGATCTTCTCCCCCCTTCTCGGGTGGATGTCCGCGTGAGTGGCGAGTGCTGCGGTCGGGCGGGTCAGGACGCGGCTTCGATGGTGATGCGGTCGGCCCCGGCAAGCCGGTCGGTGTCGGCGTCGATGTGGCCGAGGATGAGCAGGTCGGCGGAGGCGGAGGGGCCATCGCGGTAGAAGAGGGCCAGGTTGCCCCAGGGCGCGTAGTAGGTCAGGTCGCCGGCCTTGGGCGCGGCCGGCTCGGGAGCGCCGGAGGTGGTCAGTCTGCGCGGCAGGTCGGCGATCCGCTCCGTCTGGTGGAAGTCCTCCAGGTCCAGGGTGAGCGGGAGCAGCCCGGCGAAGTCACGGGCGGCCGGGCTGTCGTTCAAGGTGGCGTCGACGGGGCGGCCGTCGAGGGTGACCCGGATGTCCATGGCGGTGTTCCTGTCGGACGGTGCGGCGTTCCTGCCGGAGGGTGCGGTGGGTGCCTCGGCCGTCGGTGTCTGCTGCCGGGCGGAGGATGTCGCAGGCGGGGAGGCAGGCGAGGTGTCGGTGCAGGCCGCCACGGTCAGCAGGACAGCGGTGGCCGTGGCGGCGCGGGCGAGGGCACGGAGGGTAGCCGTGTTCATGGGTGTCGTCCCGGGGGTCAGTCGGGCAGGGGCTCGGAGTAGTGGCGGAAGCCGTCCCGCTGCTGGTGGATGTCGAACAGGCGCTGGGCCAGGACGTCAGGGCTGCTGTGTGCGGAAGTGGGCCGGATGGCTCCGGGGACGATCAGCTGCGCGGCGTGGATGTTCTCCGGGGCGAGGGCGTCGTGCAGCATGCCGACGTACGCGCTCTCCGCGGCGAAGGCGACCGAGGTGCCGGCCACCTTCGGGTTGGGGCGTACGGCGCTGGAGCCGTTGACGAACAGCAGGGTGCCGCGGCCCAGGTTGCGCATGCCGGGCAGGACCGCGTTCACGGCGGTGACGGTGCCCTTGACGGAGAAGGCGAGCGGGGCGTCGAGGTCGTCGGCGCTCGTGTCGAGGACCGGCTTCATAAAGTCGGCGCGCGGCACCGGGCTGTACTGCAGGATCTCGATGGGCCCCAGGGCCACCGCGGCTGCGTGCAGGGCCGTGGTCAGGGACTCGATGTCGAGGACGTCGGCGGTGAAGCCGCGGGCCTGGATGTTGTCACGGGCGAGTTCGGCGGTCAGGCCGTCCAGCTTCTCCGCATCGCGGGAGATAAGAGCGACGGTGTGGCCGGCGGCTCCGAAGCGCCGGGCGCTGGCCAGGCCGAGGCCGGGTCCCGCGCCGACGAGGGCGAAGGTCGTCATGGACAGTCCTTGGGTGAGCGGGGTGGTTCCCGTCCCGGGGCCGCACCGCTTGGGTGCGGCCCCGGGTGTGGACGCGTGTGCGGTCAGGGCTTGAGGAGGGCCTTGATGGCGCGGCGCTCGTCCATCGCCTTGTAGCCCTCGGCGACCTGGTCCAGGGGCAGGGTGAGGTCGAAGACCTTTCCCGGGTTGATCCGGCCGGAGAGGACCCGGTCGATCAGATCGGGCAGGTAGCGGCGCACGGGGGCGGGGCCGCCACGCAGGCCGACCTGGGAGAAGAACAGCTCCTGCCCGTCGATCGCCACGTCGTGCGGGACGCCGACGAAGCCGACGTTGCCGCCGGGCCTGGCGGAGTACAGGGCCTGCCGCATGGATTCCGGGGTGCCGACGCACTCCAGCACGGAGTCGGCGCCGATGCCGTTCGTCAGCTCCTTCACGCGGACGATGCCTTCTTCGCCGCGCTCGCTGACGATGTCGGTGGCGCCGAATTCGAGGGCGAGCTTCTGCCGGGATTCATGTCGGCTCATGGCGATGATCCGCTCCGCGCCGAGCTCCTTGGCGGCGATCACGCCGCACAGGCCGACCGCGCCGTCGCCGACCACGACAGCGGTGGAGCCGGGCTGCACTTCGGCGGCGAGGGCGGCGTACCAGCCGGTGCCCATCACGTCGGAGACGGCGAGCAGGCCGGGCACCATCTCGCCGTCCGGGTGCTCGTCCGTGGCGACCAGGGTGCCGTGCGCGTTGGGAATGCGGACGTAGTCGGCCTGACAGGTGCTCATGAACTCGCGGTGCAGGCAGGACGACTGCCAGCCGTTACGACAGTTCACGCAGGTGTTGTCCGAGGTGGCGAACGAGCCGACCACGAACTGGCCCGGCTTGACGTTGGCGACCTCGCTGCCCACCTCCTCGACGATCCCGACGTACTCGTGCCCCATCGGATGGGGTTCGTCGACGGGTTCCGCGCCGCGATACGGCCACAGGTCCGAGCCGCACACACAGGTGGCGACCGTGCGGATGACGGCGTCGGTCGGATGGAGGATCTTCGGGTCGTCCAAGGTCTCGAAGCGCACGTCGCCGGGGGCGTGAATGACTGCTCCGCGCATGGGGGTGCTTCCTTCGGTGCGAGGGTCGGTGTGCCGCAGCCGGGGTCAGGAACGGCTGCTCGATATCGAGCCTCACACGCGAGGGCACGCGCGAAAAGCGGAGAAATCCATCCCGGGAGGGAAACATCCTGGGAGTAAATTCTCCCCCCTTCCCCAGGTACGACCGGTGTCATGCTGGGAAGCATGAACGCCAACGTCCCCCTCAATGAACTAGGAGAATTCCTCAAGAAGCGCCGCTCGGAGCTGAGCCCGCGCACGGTCGGACTGCCCGATACCGGCCGGCCCCGCCGAGTCGACGGGCTGCGCCGCGAGGAGGTCGCCCAGCTCGCCAGCATCAGCACCGACTACTACACCCGCCTCGAACAGGGCCGCATGCAGGCATCTGCGCCCGTGCTGGACGTCCTCGCCCGCGTACTCCACCTGGACGACGACGAGCGCGGCTACCTCTTCCAGCTCGCCGGCAAGACCACCACCCGCACGAGGCGCCGCAGCAGGCAGAAGGTCCAGCCACAGCTGCAGCGGGTCCTGGACGACCTCACGGCCACCCCGGCCATCGTGCAGGGCCGGCGCGGGGACATCCTCGCCTGGAACGCCCTCGCAGCCGCCCTGGTCACCGACTTCTCCCGCATCCCGGAAAAGCACCGCAACTACCCTCGGATCATCTTCACCGACCCGGCCATGCTCACCCTGTACGCCGACTGGGAGACCTCCGCCCACGTCGCCGTCGCCCAGCTGCGCATGGAAGCCGCGAAGTATCCCGAGGACCCCCGGCTGATCGAGCTGGTCGGTGAACTGTCCATGCGCGACAAGCAGTTCGCCCGATGGTGGGGCGATCACCACGTCGCCGCCCGCACCGTCGGCACCAAGACTCTCAACCATCCGGTCGTCGGCGAACTCGTCCTGGACTGGGACACCCTCACCGCCAACACCGACCCCGACCAGCACCTGACCGTCTGGACCGCCGCCCCCGGCTCCCCCACCCACGAACGGCTGCGCATCCTCTCCTCCTGGGCCGCCGACCAGCACCTGTCCGCGTCGCAAACGCCGGCCTGACCCCGCGAGCCGCCCCGACGGGAGGGATCGGCACGATCGAGCCCGGCAGCACGTTCTGGCCGTTCCCGTCCGCGAGCGCAGGAGCCGTCCACGGGCACGTTTCCTGCGAAGCGGCCTGCGTCGCGACGCTGTCGGCGCCATCCGCGCAGCAGGCGCTCCATGATGCGGACCTGTGGGTGGGCCGCCGTCGCGACGCCGGGGAAGCGTCACGACGGCGGCCCTGGAGGCCCGGCAGCCGGACGGGGGGACCGACTACCGGACGGCTTGGCGGGCCCGCTGGGGTGACCAGGCTCCAGGTAACACCTCAGCAGTGACCGGGACTCCGCACGGCTATTTCGCGAGTTGCCGGTCGAAGAAGGATTCGAGCTTGTCCCACGGGATGAGCCTCACCCGGTCGTAGAGGTCCACGTGGGTGGCCTTGGGAACGATGTAGAGCTCCTTCGGCTCGGCCGCCTTGGCATATGCGGCCTCGCTGAAGTAGCGCGAATGCGCGTTCTCGCCGGCGACGAGCAGGGCCGGGCGCGGGGAAATCACGTCGGCGCGCTCGTACGCGACACCGTCGAGCGCGCGATCAACAGCCTGAAGTAGTCCCGGGCCGTGGCCACACGCTAGGACAAGCGCGGCTACGTCTTCCTCGGCACCTCGACCGCCGCAGCCCTGGTCATCTGGCTCCGCACGTGATCGCCCGGACAAGTCCTGGTCGTAAGTGCGCAACATTCGATCGTGGAGACCGAGACCAAGCAGCTTCAGTCCTTCGTCAGATGCAGTAGGAGCAGCTGTTCCGGGTGGAGGGCGGGGATCTGTATCCCGACGCGTGCCAGGACGCTGCCGGGGAGGGTGATGCCGACTCTCGTGCACCAGGCGGGGGTGCCGCGCTCCATGCCGGGCGCTCGGTCCGCGGGCGGCAGCGGGCGCAGGCGGTAGGTGGTGTTCAGGTCGAGCCCGCGCAGCCGTACCGTGCCGGGGAGGGCGGCAAGCGGCGTGGCCACGGCGGTGAGGGCGAAGATGGCTTCGGTGCGGTCCTGGGAGACGACGCCGTGTGCCCACAGGGCCGGGTCCGGGTGGTCGATGCGTACGACGCGGCCGGTGTGCAGCAGCCCTCGCAGCTGCTTGTGGAGGGCGATCCAGCGGGCCAGTTCGGTGCGTTCGGTCTCAGTTGCGCGGGTGAGGTCCCATTCGATGCCGAGGTGGCCGAAGAGTGCGGTCCCTGCCCGGAAGGTGAGGTCGTGGGTGCGGCCGGTGGTGTGGGAGCGGGCGGCGCCGATGTGCGAACCGATCAGTTCGGGCGGCAGGAGCAGTTGGGTCCAGCGGTTGATGGACTGGCGTTCCAGGGCGTCGTTGCAGTCGCTGGCCCACACGCGGTCGGTGCGTTCCAGGATGGCGAGGTCGACGCGTCCACCTCCGCTGGCACAGGACTCGATCTCCAACCCGGGGTGGCGTCGGCGCAGTTCGTCCAGCAGGGCGTAGACGGCAAGGGTCTGGGCGTGGACGGCGGGCTCGCCGCCCGGTGAGTGGCCGGCGTCGACCAGTTCGCGGTTGTGGTCCCACTTGAGGTAGGCGATGTCGTACTCGCTGAGCAGGGCGTCGAGCCGCTGCAGGATGTGGGCGTACGCCTCGGGGTGGGTGAGGTCCAGGACCTGCTGGAAGCGCCGGTCGGCGGGGGTGCGGCCACCGGTGGCCAGGATGCATTCGGGGTGGGCCCGGGCCAGGTCGGAGTCGGGGTTGATCATTTCCGGTTCGACCCAAAGGCCGAACTCCATGCCAAGACCCCGGACGTGGCTGATGAGGGGGTGCAGTCCGTTCGGCCAGACCTTCTCGTCGACGTACCAGTCGCCAAGCCCTGCCCGGTCGTCGCGACGGTGGCGGAACCAGCCGTCGTCCAGGACGAAACGCTCCACGCCGACCTCGGCGCCGCGGTCGGCAAGGTGGGTGAGCCGGTCGAGATCGTGGTCGAAGTAGACGGCCTCCCAGGTGTTGAGCACCACCGGGCGAGGGCGGTTGGGGTGGCCGGGACGGAAACGGAGGTGGTCGTGGAAGCGGGCGGAAAGGTCGTCGAGCCCCTGGCCGCTGTGGGAGGCGTACAGCCACGGGCCGGTGTACTCCTCGCCCGGGCCGAGCATCAGCTCGCCCGGCAGCAGCAGTTCGCCGGCAGCGATGACCGGACGGCCGGTGGGGAGTCGCTCGGCCAGGACGCGGTGGTTGCCGCTCCAGGCCAGGTGCAGGCCCCATACCTCGCCGGTGCCGAAGCCGAAGCCCGCGGTTCCGGCCGCCAGGACGAGGGGGGCGTCGTGGCCGGTGCGTCCGCTGCGGGTCTCGCGCAGCCAGGTGCCCTGGGTGAAGGGCCGGCGCTGCGGGGCGCGTTCGCGGCACCACCGGCCGGTGAGATCGAGCAGTTCGGTGGCAGTGTCGGGGACCGGCAGGGCGAGCAGCAGGCCGTCGAGGGTGTAGTCGCGGCCCGGGTCGTCGTTGCGTACGGCGGCTCGCATGCGCACGAGGCCGGACGTGGTGAGTCCGGCCTCCAGTACCAGGCTGAGCCTGGCCGCGGCGTCGGTGGCCCGCACCTTCACGGATTGTGCCGCGGTATCCAGTTCCAGCGAGTCGCGGGTGAACAGGGGTGACCAGTCGCCTCCTTGGCGGTGACCGGTCAGCCCGGGCCGCCCGGGCCAGCCGGTGCCGTGCTCGGGCAGCAGTGCGGCACGCGGTACGGCGTCGGGGAATCCCGCGATCGGCGGCATGGTGACGGCCTCGGCCAACCGGTCCAGGTCCTGACGGCTGAGGTCACCGAGGTCGGCGCCCCAGTGCAGAACGGCGGGCAGACCGTTGCCCCGCAGGTCGAGTACCAGGCTCACACCAGCTGCGCGGAGATGGATGATGCCGTCGGCTGCGGCTTCGGGCGGAGTGGTCACAATGGCCTCTCTCGGCAGTCTCACTACGGGGATCTGCAGGTGCTGCTTCGTCACCCCACCCGGGCTCGACCACGGGGCGAGGGGCCGCCGGCGGCGTGGTGGTGGTCAGATCGGGTGGCGCGCATCAGCGCGAGCGCGGTCAGCGGTACGAGGGTCAGTGCGGCCGTCGCCGTGCCGACCAGCGGTGGCCCGGCCTGCCCCAGTGGCGAGGCCAGGGCGATGCCTGCCGCCCAGGAGCCGACGGCGATCCCCACGTTGGACGACGAACTGGCCAGCGCGGAGGCGAGCGTGGGCGCGGAACCGGCGAACCGCATGACCAGCGCGCCGAGCACTGGGGTCGCGGTGAAACCGGTCACCCCCATCACCGTCACCAGGACAACGGTCGCCACGAGGCTCGTGGAGAAGAACACCAGCAAGAGCAGGACCAGCGTGCTCGCGGTGGCGGCCGTGATGAGGGTGGCGAGCGGCCGACGGTCACCCAGGCGCCCGCCGACCGTGGTGCCCAGCAGGGCACCCACCCCGTAGCCGGTCAGGACCAGGGGCACGGCCGCGGTGGGAATCCCGGCCCGCTCGGTGAGCAGGGGCGAGATGTAGGTGTAGGTCGCCAGGACACCTCCCAGGAGCAACGCGATGGCACTCAGCGCCAGCCAGACGCGGGCCTGGCGCAACGCGGCCAACTCGGCCCGCACAGAACGCACTTCGCGCTGCTCCTCGTCGGGAATGAACCGGCCGATGACCGCCGCGGCGCCGGCCGACAAGGTGGCCAGCACCCAGAACGGTGCTCGCCAGTTGGACATCTGCCCCAGCCACGCGCCCAGCGGTACACCGGCGACGTTGGCCACGGTCATGCCCCCGAGCAGCATGCCCAGAGCCCGGGACGTCGCTGCCGGCCCTGCCGCGGTCGTCGCCACGACCGCGCCGACGCACCAGAAGGCACCTGTAGCCAGCGCGGTCACCACACGGGCCGCGAGCACAACCGCGAAGGACGGACTGAGGGCGGCGACCGCATGGCCGAGGGCGAAGACGACGAGCGCGAGGACCAGCGTGAACCGCCGCGGCAGGCGCAGCGTCGCGATCGCCATCGCCGGAGCGCCGACGATCATGCCTGCCGCGAACGCCGTGATCAGCAGCCCCGCGTGAGACACACTGACGCCCAGATCATCCGCGATCTCGGGCAGCAGGCCCGCAATGACGAACTCGGTGGTGCCCATCAGAAACGTCCCGGTTGCCAGCACCAGGACAACGAAAGGCAGCTTGGCGGATCGGTCGTCGGTCAGGGTGACATGGGGGTGGTGTTCTCTTTCCGGAGCGGGCTGCGACTGGCCGCGGAGAGTGCTGACGCCGCACAGCCTCGCACCGGATATCCGTTCTGTGAGGGGGAGGAAATTCTCCCTTGCCGGATGCAAAGAGTCCGCGTATGCGAATTTCTCCGTCCGACAGTTACTGGGGGAGCGTCAGGGGTGGTGTCCCGCCAGGGGTGTGGCCGGGCAGCTTCGCGGCCTATCGTGGCGGCGATCGGCCCCACACCGGGGCGTCAGAGCGCTCGTGCCGCCCTGACGCCGTACGCCGGCCCGGCCCGTGCGGAGGATCTCTCCGGGCTGGCTCCGACGCTCATCGATGTCGGCGCGGCGCCCACCTTCCGCAACGAGGACGACGCGCCTACGCAAGCCGGATGGCCATGCGGGCGGCAGGTAGCCGTCGAGGTCGCCGACGTGGTGACGTTCCGTCTCGTCCTCAGGACGCCGAGGGACAAGGGGGCCGGGCCGGTGCGCGCATCGTTCACTGCTGGTGCGGCTGCCGCTTCGTTCCGCACGACCAGATCACCCCGCTCACCCCGGTGCTGACCGCCCATGAGAGCACTTACGGCGCAGGGCGCTGGTTTTCCGCGCAGCCAGGTCTCCGGCCGCTCGACGCCGATCAGACAAAGAGCGGCCGGAGACCGGTAGAACCCATCACCACTGCGTCGCGATCGACGAGAGCGGCCGCTGTGGTGAATGCGCGGTCAGGCGGCGAAGGAGTCGAGCAGTTCGTTGTACTGCTTGGCGGCGGTGGCCAGTTCCTCGTCCGAGAGGCCGAAGGCGGTGCCGTACAGCTTGACCATCGGCTGGATGTCGAACTGGCAGAGCCGCAGGGTCGAGTGCCAGCTGCTGAGGAGGGCCTCCAGGGTGGTCTGGTTCGCGCCTTCGGGGGTGTAGTGCTCGGCGGGGACGCCGGCGGTGACGGCGACGACTGCCTTCTTGCCGGCCAGCTGTGAGGGAGAGCCGTCCATGGTGAAGGCCCAGCCAAGGGTGAAGACCTTGTCCTGCCACTGCTTCAACAGAGGGGTGGTGTTGTACCAGTACACCGGGTGCTGGAAGACGATCACGTCGTGCTCGGCCAGCAGCGCCCGCTCGGCGTCGGCGTCGATCCGGAAGTCGGGGTAGGCGGCGTAGAGGTCGTGCACGGTGACATGGGCCAGATCGCGCACGGCGTCCACGAGCGCCGCGTTGGCCTTCGACTGGGACAGGTCGGGATGGCCTACGACAAGGAGAACCTTGGACATGATGAGGAACCTTTTCAGTGATCAGTGATAGGGGTGAACGGATACGGATTGGTCAGGTGTGACGGATCAGGAATTCGCCGGGCGTCGGTCGCCCCTCTCCTGCGCGGGCTCCAGGAGCGCGGGGCTGAGACGGGCGGGGACGGACTCCGCGATGTGGTACTCCGCGACGACAGCCTCGGCGAAGGCGCCGCCCAGGTGATCACGTACGGTGATCCGGCCATGGGTGACCGCTTCGGGGCGGTGACGTCCAGCCAGTGCGGTGCGCCATCAGCCGGCGGGCCGTGTCCGTAGGCTGAACCGGCCTGTGCCGCGTCAGCGCTCCTGAGCTGCCGGTTCCAGAACGAGAACCGGAATCTCGCGGGCCGTCTTCTTCTGGTACTCGGCGTAGTCCGGGAACACCTCGACGGCTCGGGCCCACCACACGGCCTTCTCGTCCCCGGTCACCTCGCGTGCCAGCATGTCCTGGCGCACCGGGCCGTCCTGAAGCTCGACCCGGGAGTCGGCGACCGCGTTGTGGTACCAGACCGGGTGGCTGGGGGCTCCTGCCATGGAGGCGACCACGGCGTAGGAGCCCTCGTGCTCGACCCGCATGACCGGGACCTTGCGGATCTTGCCGCTCTTCGCGCCCAGGGTGGTCAGGATGACGACGGGCAGGTCCTGCAACGTCGTTCCCTCCGTACCACCGGACCCTTCATAGAGCTCCACTTGGTCACGTACAAACTGCGCCTTGCTCGGCTCGTACTCGCCTTTGAGTGGCATGTCGCCTCTCTCCAAACTGTCGGAAATGCACTGGTGGCCGGCCTCCGCCTCGGCGGAAGTGCCGGGCGTATCGCTCAGGCGTGGGCCTCGTCGTAGGCGAGGGCGCAGCCGAGCTCGCGGGATGCCTGGGCCTGGGCGAGGAGTTCCCTCGCCTTGGCCTCGGCGGCCTCGATGGCGTCCGCGCCGGCGACGAAGCGCTGCAGCGGCTTGTCCTGGTCGGCGATGGTGAGCAGGGCGCGGGCGAGCTTGGCGGGGTCGCCGGGCTGCTGGCCGTTCATGCTCTTCATGCCCTCGATCGTCGGGGCGGTGCGGGGGGCGTAGTCGTCGATGGACAGCTCGGGCCAGGTGGTGGAGCCGTCCACGAGGAGTTCGGTGCGGAAGTAGCCGGGCTCCACGATGGTGGTGTGGATGTCGTACGGCTCGACGTCGTAGCGCAGGGACTCCATCCAGCCCTCTTCCGCGAACTTGGAGGCGGCGTAGGCGGAGGTGAACTCCATGCCGACCAGCCCGGCGGTCGAGGTGATGGTGATGATGTGGCCGGCGCGCTGCTTGCGCAGGACGGGCAGGACGGCGCGGGTGACGTTCATCGGGCCGAAGAGGTTGGTCTCGAACTGCTGGCGCATCTGCGCGGGCGAGATCTCCTCGAAGTAGCCGGCGAAGAGGTTCCCGGCGTTGTTGATCAGGACGTCGATACGGCCGAAGCGGTCGACGGCGGCCTGCGCGGCGGCCTCGGCGTCCTCCAGGCTGGTGACGTCCAGCTTGGTGACCAGCAGGTTGTCCTGCGGCCCGCCCAGGGTCTTCTCGACCTCCTCGGGGCGGCGGCCGGTGGCGACGACCTGGTGGCCGGCGGCGAGGGCCTCGCGGGCGATGTCCGTGCCGAGACCGCGTCCGGCACCGGTGACAAAAATGACCTTGCTCATGGGGGGTCCTTTCAGGCGCCGTATCCGGCACCCGGTGTGCGCGGGGGGTGATGCGTTCAGCGCCGACTGCGCCGCAGAGGGGCTGGAGACCGGCGGCACAAGCGCGCCGCCGTATCCGGGCCGTTCACACCGCCGTGGGCGGTGCACCGCCAACAGAACCGGGTGTCACGGGCGTGTGGGAGTCCCTGATGAGGGGGTCACTGCCAGGGACCCCCAACCCGGCGGAAGCGCTCGTAGAGTGAAGCGCATGGCAGGCAGAAACAACCCCAACGGCACCAACCGCGACATCCGTGACGATTTCCGCGCGGAGATCCGGGAATTCCTCGGCACACGACGGGCCAAGGTCACCCCCGAGCAGGCCGGACTGCCCGTCTACGGCGGGGAGCGCCGACGGGTCACCGGGCTGCGCCGCGAGGAGGTCGCCCTACTCGCAGGCATCTCCAGCGAGTACTACACCCGACTGGAGCGCGGCAACGCCACCGGCGTCTCCGAGAGCGTCATCGACGGCATCGCGCAAGCACTTCAGCTCGACGAAGCCGAACGAATCCACCTGCTCGACCTCCTGCGCGGCGCCGGCACGACGCGCCCGCCGCGCCGCCGACCCGTCCAACAGCGCGTGCGGCCCGCGGTGCAGCGCGTACTGGACTCGATGAGCGGCACACCAGCGTTCATCCTCAGCGGACGCGGGGACATCCTGGCCGCAAACCCTCTCGGGCGCGCCCTGTTCTCCCCGGTCTACGCCGACCCGGCGCGGCCACCCAACAACGCCCGGTTCGTCTTTCTCGACCCGCACGCGACCGAGTTCTTCCGCGACTGGGACCAAGTCGCAGGCGACACGGTCGCCATGCTGCGCGCCGAGGCCGGCCGCGATCTCTACGACCGGCGGCTGACGGACCTGATCGGGGAGCTGTCCACCCGCAGCGAGGAATTCCGCCGCCGCTGGGCCGCCCACAACGTCCGCATGCACACCACCGGCGTGAAGCTCCTCCACCACCCGGTCGTCGGCGACCTCGACCTGCCCTTCGAGACCTTCCCACTGGGCGCCGACCCCAGCCAGGTACTCCTCACCTACACCGCCGAGCCCGCCTCACCCACACAGGACGCTCTCAACCTGCTGGCCAGCTGGGCCGCGACCAACGACGACATCCAGCGGTCCGCGCCGGCCAACGGCTCCGAGCCGGCCGACTGACCGACCAGCCACACGTGACGATCTGCGGAAGTCGTCAGCGGCTCTGGCGTAGCGGCACGGTTCGCAGCCTTCCGCGCCGGCCTCGTTTTCGAGACCGACACTGGAAGACGGCAGCGAATGGTCGGCACCGGGATGAACCGACCCGGCGCCGACCACTTGTACTTTGGCGTTGAACTCCACCACATCAGCAACGTGGTGGAGTTCAGTTGTTGAAGCGGAACTCCACCACATCCCCGTCCTGCATCACATACTCCTTGCCCTCCATGCGGGCCTTGCCCTTGGCTCGGGCCTCGGCCACTGAGCCTGTTTCGACGAGGTCTTCGAAGGAGATGACCTCCGCCTTGATGAAGCCCTTCTGGAAGTCGGTGTGGATGACTCCGGCGGCCTCGGGGGCGGTGGCGCCCTTCTTGATGGTCCAGGCTCGGGATTCCTTGGGGCCGGCGGTGAGGTACGTCTGCAGGCCGAGGGTGTTGAAGCCGACGTGGGCGAGCGTGGCGAGGCCGGGCTCCTCCACTCCGACGGACTGGAGGAGTTCCAGGGCCTCCTCGTCGTCCAGTTCGGCGAGGTCCGCCTCCAGCTTGGCGTTGAGGAAGATCGCCTCGGCGGGGGCGACCAGTGCGCTCTGCTCGGCCTTGAAGGCGTCGTCGGTCAGCTCGTCCTCGTCGACGTTGAAGACGTAGAGGAACGGCTTGACGGTGAGCAGGTGCAGGTCGTGGAGGAGTGCCTCCTGCTCCGAGTCCTGCTTGATGCCCGCGGCGAAGAGGGTCTGGCCGCCGTCCAGGATCTCCTTGGCCGCCTCGACCGCCGCCACCTTCGCCACGACGTCCTTCTTGATCCGCGACTCCTTCTGGAGGCGCGGCAGGACCTTCTCGATGGTCTGCAGGTCGGCGAGGATCAGCTCGGTGTTGATCGTCTCGATGTCGTCCTTCGGCGAGACCTTGCCGTCCACGTGCACGACGTTCTCGTCCTTGAAGGCACGGATGACCTGGCAGATCGCGTCGGACTCACGGATGTTCGCGAGGAACTTGTTGCCGAGGCCCTCGCCCTCGCTCGCGCCGCGCACGATGCCCGCGATATCCACGAAGTCGACCGTGGCCGGGAGGATCTTCTGGGAGCTGAAGATCTCCGCCAGCTTGGTCAGCCTGGCGTCGGGGACGCCGACCACGCCGACGTTCGGCTCGATCGTGGCGAACGGGTAGTTGGCCGCCAGCACGTCGTTCTTGGTCAGGGCGTTGAACAGGGTCGACTTGCCGACATTCGGCAGACCGACGATTCCGATCGTGAGCGACACGTTGCGACTTCCCGTACGTAAGGGTGGAGGACGATCCAGACGATCCACCAGTCTACGGCGTTCCGCGCCCCGTACCGGCGACGTATCGAACGCTTGGCCAAGGTCATTCAAAGCGCGTGTCTCGGGTGCCATTCCGCACATAACCCGACCTAAGTTGGACCTGTGGAGCAACACAGAACTCGTCCCCCTCAGTCACCGCCGCTGCGCGGCGCGCCCCTTCCCCCGCAGGCCGGACGGGGTGGAGCCCGCACGACCCGACAGGCCGGGGCCGGTGTCCCGCGGACCGCGCCGGCCGTGTCACCGCTCGTGCAGGCCGTCCGCCGGTTCCCCAACCCCCGGCTCACCGGGCTGGGCAGCGGACTGTTCTGTGCCGCGTCGATGTTCGCGCTGGCCTGTCTCGACGCACTGCTGTTCGGGTCCTCGCTCGTCGTCTACGGGGTGCTGTTCCTGCCCGTGTGCGCGTTGACGGCGGTGTGGGTGCGGCGGGCCGACCTCGTCACTGCGGTCGTCGCCGTGCCGATCGCCTTCGCCGTCGGACTCCTGCCGATCGCCGACAGCAGTGGGGGATTCTTCGGGCGGGTGATGGGGCTGGTCACCGCTCTCGCGCTGCACGCGGGATGGCTGTACGGGGGCACGCTGGTCGCCGGGCTCATCGTCACCGTGCGCAAGGTGCGGATGATGAGCCGTCGTGCGGCGCAGCGGCGCCGGACAGCCGCCTGAGGTTCCGTCCCCCTGGGCGGTCGGCGCCCGGCGTCGCCGACGGTGGTCGCTAGCTCGCCTTCGCCGCCCTCATCGCCGCGCCCACGATCCCCGCGTTGTTCTGCAGCTGGGCCGGGACGATCTCCGCCTTGATGTCCTCGATCAGGGGCAGGAACTTCTGGGACTTGCGGCTGACGCCGCCGCCGATGATGAACAGCTCGGGCGAGAAGAGCATCTCCACATGGGCGAGGTACTTCTGGACGCGCCGGGCCCAGTGCTCCCACGTGAGGTCGTGGTCCTCCTTGGCCTTGGTCGACGCGTGCTTCTCCGCGTCGTGGCCGTTCAGCTCCAGGTGGCCCAGCTCCGTGTTCGGCACCAGGACGCCGTCCACGAAGACGGCGCTGCCGATCCCCGTACCGAACGTCAGGAGGATGACCGTGCCCTGGCGGTCGCGGCCCGCGCCGAACTGCATCTCTGCGACGCCCGCCGCGTCCGCGTCGTTCAGCACCGTCACCGGCAGTCCGCCCAGCCGGTCGCCGAGCAGGGCGCGGGCGTCCGTGTCGATCCAGTCCTTGTCCACGTTGGCGGCCGTACGGATGGTGGCGCCGCCGGTGACCACACCCGGGAAGGTGATCCCGACCGGGCCCGTCCAGCCGAAGTGGCCGACGACCTCCTTCACGCCGTCCGCCACCGCGTCGGGCGTCGCGGGGTGCGGCGTGAGCACCTTGTAGCGCTCCTCCGCCAGGTCCCCGCGGTCCAGGTCCACGGGCGCACCCTTGATCCCTGAGCCGCCGATGTCCACACCGAAGATCTGCATGGCTCTACGTTACGTCGTACGACGGACAGTCACTCCGCCGAGGGGGTGCTACCGGTGCGGTCCGCCACCAGGGCCGCCGCCTCCGCGCGCAGGTCACGGCGCAGTTCCTTGGGGAGCGAGAACGTGATGGACTCCTCGGCCGTCTTCACCGTCTCCACGTCCCCGTAGCCACGCTCGGCCAGCCACTCCAGCACGCCGTCCACCAGTACGTCCGGGACCGAGGCACCGGAGGTCAGACCGACCGTGGTGACGCCCTCCAGCCAGGCCTCGTCGATCTCGGCGGCGAAGTCCACCAGGTGTGCGGCGGAGGCGCCCGCGTCCAGGGCGACCTCGACCATCCGGATCGAGTTCGAGGAGTTCTTCGAGCCCACCACGATCACCAGCTGAGCGTCCTCGGCGAGCTTCTTCACCGCGATCTGGCGGTTCTGCGTGGCGTAGCAGATGTCGTCACTGGGCGGGGAGATGAGCTGCGGGAACTTGTCCTTGAGCGCGTCGACCGTCTCCATGGTCTCGTCGACCGACAGCGTGGTCTGGGAGAGCCAGACCACCTTGGAGGGGTCGCGCACCTCGACCTCGGCCACGTCCTCGGGGCCGTCGACCAGCGTGATGTGCTCGGGCGCCTCGCCGGACGTGCCGATGACCTCCTCGTGGCCCTCGTGCCCGATCAGGAGGATGTCGTAGTCCTCCTTGGCGAAGCGGACGGCTTCCTTGTGGACCTTGGTGACCAGCGGGCAGGTCGCGTCGATGGTGGCGAGCTTGCCCGCCGCGGCCTCGTCGTGGACGACCGGGGCGACGCCGTGCGCCGAGAACATGACGATGGACCCCTCGGGGACCTCCGCCGTCTGCTCGACGAAGATCGCACCCTTCTTCTCCAGGGTCCGCACGACGTACTTGTTGTGGACGATTTCGTGGCGGACATAGATCGGGGCCCCGTACTGCTCCAGGGCCTTCTCGACGGCGATCACGGCACGGTCGACTCCCGCGCAGTAGCCACGAGGGGCGGCGAGGAGGACACGGCGGCCAGTCGAAGCAGTCATGCATCCCATCGTAAGGCCGCGCCCGGCGCGTCAAAGATCGCCGCCTTGGGGAGACTGGTCGGGAGCTGTGGAGCTGGGAGGGGTGGGGCAAGGCGCGACTCTCGGGAGGTACGGATGTCCGGCACGGAGACCTCGGCCCGCACGGCCGACGACGAGCAGGGTCTACGGCGGAATCTAGGCTTCCGCGATCTGGTCGTCTACGGGCTGCTGTTCATCGCCCCCATGGCGCCGGTCGGCATCTTCGGGACCCTCGACGCCAAGTCGCACGGGGCGGTCGCGCTGGTCTACGTCGTCGCCACGGTCGCGATGGCGTTCACCGCTTTCAGCTACGCCCAGATGGTGCGCGTGGTCCCCCAGGCGGGTTCGGTGTTCGCCTACGCGCGCGCGGCGCTCGGAAAAGAGGCGGGGTTCATCGCCGGCTGGATGGCGATGCTGGACTACCTCCTCATCCCGGCGGTGGCGTACCTCTTCTCCGGGATCGCGATGAACTCCCTGGTCCCGGAGGTCTCGCGGTGGGTGTGGACGGCGCTCGCCGTCGTCGTCACGACACTGCTCAACCTGTGGGGCGTACGGGCCGCCGCGCGTGTCGGTTTCCTGGTGCTCGCGATGGAGATCGTGGTCCTCCTTGTCTTCGTCGTGTCGGCGGTCGTCGTCCTCGCGCGCGACGGGGCCGAGCGGGGGTGGCTGTCGCCGCTGTCGGGTGACGGCTCCCAGGGGGCGTTCGCGTTGTCCGCCGTCGTCGGGGCCGTCTCGATCGCCGTGCTCTCCTATCTCGGCTTCGACGCGATCGCCTCCTTCGCCGAGGAGGTGACGGGGAGTTCGGAGAAGGTGGCCAGGGCGGTGCTGTTCTGCCTCGCCCTCGCCGGTGTGCTGTTCATCGCTCAGACGTATCTCATCGCCCTGCTCGAACCGCTGTCGTCCGCGCAGCTCGCCGCCGATCCGGGCAAGCAGGGGTCGGCGTTCTACGACGCCGTGGACGCCTCCGTCGGGACGTGGCTGCACGATCTGGTGGCGGTGAGCAAGGCCATCGGGGCGGCCTTCGCGGCGCTGGCCGGGCAGGCGGCGGCCGGGCGGCTGCTGTTCGCCATGTCCCGGGACCGGCGGCTGCCGCGGGTTCTGTCCCGGACGGACTCCGGGGTGCCGCGGGTGGCTCTGCTCTGCGCGGCCGTCATCACGATGGTGGCCGCGGTGTGGGCCGCTCGGCGTGATGACGGGATGGACCATCTGGTGTCGGTGGTCGACATCGGGGCGTTGACCGCGTTCACGCTGCTGCACGCGAGCGTGGTGGGCTGGTTCGCCGTGCGGCGGCGGGGTGGGGCGGTGGTGTGGTGGCGGCATGTGCTGATGCCTGTTGTGGGGGCGGCGATCACTGTGGCCGTGATCTTCGAGGCGTCGGGGGCGGCGCAGGTGGTGGGGGCGGTGTGGCTGGTTGTCGGGGTGGGGGTGTTGGTGGCGCAGCGGGGGTCTGCGGCGGGCTGACCGGGGGTTTTCTCGCCCCCGCCGCCCCTACCCGCCCCGTCCCTGGGGGCTGCGCCCCCTGACCCCCCTTGGGGAGACTCGGTGCGTGGGAGTGTGCGGGTTCGTGGGGGCTGGTCGCGCAGTTCCCCGCGCCCCTAAAGGCATGCTGGCGCCCCGGCTTGCCTTTTTAGGGGCGCGGGGGACTGGGCGGCACTGTCACAGCCTGCGGCTACGCTCGCCGCATGGCTCTCAACACGTCCTCGGACGCCCCCATCCCCGTCGGTGAGGTGTCGCGGCTCATCGGGGGGTGGATCGACCGGCTCGGGGCGGTGTGGGTGGAGGGGCAGATCACTCAGCTGTCGCGGCGGCCGGGCGCGGGTGTCGTGTTTCTGACGCTGCGCGATCCCTCGCACGACATCTCGGTGAGCGTGACCTGCTACCGCCAGGTGTTCGACGCGGTCGCCGACGTGGTGAGCGAGGGCGCCCGTGTCGTCGTACTCGCGAAGCCCGAGTGGTACGCGCCTCGTGGGCAGCTGTCGTTGCGGGCCAGCGAGATAAAGCCGGTGGGCGTGGGCGAACTGCTTGCCCGGCTTGAGCAGTTGAAGAAGTCCCTGGCACGTGAGGGGCTGTTCGCGGCCGAGCGCAAGAAGCCGCTGCCCTTCCTGCCCCAGCTCATCGGGCTCGTCTGCGGCCGTGCCTCCGCCGCCGAGCGGGACGTGCTGGAGAACGCGCGCCACCGCTGGCCCGCCGTCCGCTTCGAGGTGCGCAACGTCGCCGTGCAGGGCGTCCACGCGGTCCCCCAGGTCGTCCAGGCCGTGAAGGAGCTGGACGGGCTCGACGACGTGGACGTGATCATCGTGGCGCGCGGTGGCGGCAGCGTGGAGGACCTGCTCCCGTTCTCGGACGAGCAGCTCGTACGGGCGGTCGCGTCCTGCCGTACACCGGTCGTGTCGGCCATCGGGCACGAACCCGACAACCCGCTGCTCGACCACGTGGCCGACCTGCGCGCCTCCACCCCCACCGACGCGGCGAAGAAGGTCGTCCCGGACGTCGGTGAGGAGTACGAGCGCGTCCAGTTCCTGCGGGACCGCGCCCGCCGCAGCGTCCAGTCCCTGATCGACCGGGAGGAGAGAGGCCTCGCCCACGCGCTGGCCCGTCCCTCGATAGAGGATCCGCACCGGATGGTCGACGAGCGTGCGGACCATGTCGCCTCGCTGCTGGACCGCGGCCGCCGCACGCTCGGGCACCTCCTCGACCGCGCCGACTCGGAGCTGACGCACACGCACGCGCGCGTGGTGGCCCTCTCCCCCGCCGCGACCCTCAAGCGGGGGTACGCGGTGCTGCAGAAGTCCGACGGTCACGCGGTCCGGTCCCCGGACGAGGTGACGGGGGACGAGTCCCTGCGGGCGCGGGTCGCCGAGGGCGAGTTCACGGTACGAGTCGATGTCCGAGACAGACCCTAGGGTGGGCGCATGACCAGCAGGACGGACGAGGCGCTCGGGTACGAGCAGGCACGGGACGAGCTCATCGAGGTCGTACGACGCCTGGAGGCGGGCGGTACGACACTTGAGGAGTCGCTCGCCCTGTGGGAGCGGGGCGAGGAGTTGGCCAAGGTGTGCCGGCGGTGGCTGGACGGCGCCCGCGCCCGCCTCGACGCGGCTCTGGCGGGGGCGGAAGCGGGAGAGGAAGCCGAGGAGGCGTCTGGCGACTCCGGCTCCGGCTCCGGCTCCGGCTCCGGCTCCGGCTCCGAGTAGCTCAGGGGCCTGTGCCTGACGGCCGTCACGCACGACTGTCACGACCGTCAGGCACGGGCAACCCCTCCCAAAAACACCCTCCGTGCTCACGTTCACACCCGCTTCACCGACCCCCACGGCCTGTGAATCGGATCACCATGCTCCAGTTTTAGTTGAATCCTAAACTTCATCGACGTACCTTCGGAAGTGCAAGGCGATCCCCCACAGGGTTCGACGCACTCCCCGAAAAGGTTGATTCATGTCCCTCGTCCTTGACCCCACCGCCCAGGACCTGCTCTTCCGCGAGGCCCGCACCGCGAACGCCTTCACCGACGAGCCCGTCTCCGAGGAGCAGGTGCAGGCGATCTACGACCTGGTCAAGTTCGGCCCGACCGCCTTCAACCAGTCCCCGCTGCGCATCACCCTGGTCCGCTCCGCCGAGGCCCGCGAGCGCCTCGTGCAGCACATGGCCGAGGGCAACCAGCCGAAGACGGCCACCGCCCCGCTCGTCGCGATCCTCTCCGCGGACAACGAGTTCCACGAGGAACTCCCGCACCTGTTCCCGCACTTCCCGCAGGCCAAGGACGTCTTCTTCGCCGAGCGCCCGGCCCGTGAGGGTGCCGCCTCTCTCAACGCCGCGCTGCAGGCCGCGTACTTCATCATCGGCGTCCGCGCCGCCGGTCTGGCCGCCGGTCCGATGACGGGCTTCGACTTCGCGGGCGTCCAGAAGGAGTTCCTCGACGGCGACCACACCCCGCTGATGGTGGTCAACATCGGCCGGCCCGCCGAGGACGCCTGGTTCCCTCGCTCCCCGCGCCTGGAGGCCGACCAGGTCATCACGACGGTCTGACCTCTCCGTACGCATGACGACGGCCCCCGGCACGAACGCCGGGGGCCGTCGTCATGCGTACGGGACCTACTCCGTCTTCAGGGCTTGGGCCATCTTCGTCAGCTGCGCGAAGGACGCCGTGCCGGTCACGACCGTCGTCGAGCCCTTCTCCCGGAGGACGAGGGCGTCGTACTTCGCGCCCTCGTACCGCTCCCAGGAGCGCTCGCCGATGCGCTGCGTCGTGTTCGTCTCCTCGGCACCCTGGCTCGCGTCGTCGATGAACGTGACGGGCTTCTGAGTCGACTGCTCGATCGCCACGTACTCACCGTCGGGGTCGTGGAAGCCGAGGTGCCACGCGTCGAAGTCGGCGCCCTGGAACCGCACCGACGTGGCCTTCCACTCCTTGGCCAGGCCCTCGGGCGCCGCCACCGGATAGGCGGCCGCGCGGCGGGCCGTCAGGAGCTCCACGCGGTAGTCGACCCGCTTGAGAGGGGGCTCCGAGTCGTCATTGGGAATGAAGACGTAGATGAAGCCCGCGACTATGCCGATCAGGCCCAGGGACAACACCATGTCCCGGACCGACTGCTTGCCTTTCATACCTGCCACGTCCCCATCGTCGCAGGTGTACTGGTCTGCTCATCCGTGGGCCCCCCTGCTCATTTTGTCGGACTGAGGATAGAGTCGGGCCGAACCCTCATCCGGCCGTCGTCGTATCAGAAAGGTGCGCTCCGATGACCGAGCATCACTTGCCGTCCGAACTCGAGGTCCCGTCCGAGGCCCCCGACCGAAACCTCGCCCTTGAGCTCGTCCGGGTCACCGAAGCCGCCGCCATGGCCGCGGGCCGCTGGGTCGGCCGCGGCGACAAGAACGGCGCCGACGGAGCGGCCGTACGGGCCATGCGGACCCTCGTCTCCACCGTCTCGATGAACGGCGTCGTCGTCATCGGGGAGGGCGAGAAGGACGAGGCCCCGATGCTCTTCAACGGGGAGCGCGTCGGAGACGGGACGGGCCCCGAGTGCGACATCGCCGTCGACCCGATCGACGGCACCACGCTCACCGCGAAGGGCATGACGAACGCGATCGCGGTGCTGGCCGCCGCCGACCGCGGCACCATGTTCGACCCGTCCGCGGTCTTCTACATGGACAAGCTGGTCACCGGCCCCGAGGCCGCCGACTTCGTCGACATCAACGCGCCCGTGTCCGTGAACATCCGCCGGGTCGCCAAGGCCAAGCGCGTCACGCCCGAGGACGTCACGGTCGTCATCCTCGACCGGCCGCGCCACGACGGCATCATCAAGGAGATCCGGGAGACCGGCGCCCGCATCAAGCTCATCTCCGACGGCGATGTCGCGGGCTCGATCCTGGCGCTGCGCGAGGGCACCGGTATCGACCTGCTGCTCGGCATCGGCGGTACGCCCGAGGGCATCATCTCCGCCTGTGCGGTGAAGTGCCTGGGCGGCACGATCCAGGGCAAGTTGTGGCCCAAGGACGACGAGGAGCGCGCCCGGGCCGTCGACGCGGGCCACGACCTCGACCGGGTCCTGTTCACCGACGACCTGGTCTCCGGCGAGAACGTCTTCTTCGTCGCGACCGGGATCACCGACGGTGAGCTGCTGCGGGGGGTTCGGTATCGGCCCGAGACCGCGACGACCGACTCGATCGTGATGCGGTCGAAGTCGGGGACGGTGCGGCAGATCAACTCGGAGCACCGGTTGGCGAAGCTGCGGGCTTATAGCGCGATCGACTTCGATCGCGCCAAGTAGGTTCGCCGGCTGCGCCGTTCACTGCGGGCCGTCGGTAGCGCGGGTTCGTCTGGGCTGGTCGCGCCCCGCGGCGGAGCCGAAAAATGTCACAGCCCCGCGCCCCTGAAGGGGCGCAACCTGGCCGGCGCTGTACGGCAACGGCTGATTCTTGTACGGTGATGGGGCGCCCCTTGTGCGGAGGGGCGCCCCATCGCCGTACGAGTCAGCCGGCGGCGGCTATCGGGCCTGTGGCGCGGGCCGCCTTCTGCAGTTCGAGGTCGCGGCGGCGGCGCCGGGCCAGGACCACTCGGCGCTCGGCAGCGGTGAGGCCGCCCCATACTCCGTACGGCTCGGGTTGCAGCAGTGCGTGTTCGCGGCATTCGACCATCACCGGACAGCGTGCGCAGACCCGCTTTGCCGCCTCCTCCCGGGACAGCCGGGCCGCGGTGGGTTCTTTCGAGGGCGCGAAGAACAGCCCGGCCTCGTCCCGGCGGCACACGGCCTCCGTGTGCCAAGGGGCGTCCTGGTCCCTGTCGCGCACCGGCACCGGCTGGGGCGGAACGGCAGCGACCTGCAGGGACTGATGCGGCGGATGCAGCACGGTCTACTCCTGACGACGGCTTCGCGAGCGAGAGACGATGCAGCAAGGCCTACCCGCTGTACGCGCGCCTATGCACTCAGTTCCGAAGCGCGGGAGATCCCGACCGGCACTGGACCGTCACTACTGGACCAATACCCTCCGCTGGCCGCGAAATTCGCGACCGTCAATGCCCGAGGTGTTTGCGCAACTTGGCGTTCACCCGGTCCCCGACCCGGTCGAGGATGTCCTCGATCAGCTTGCCCCGCTTGGGTTTTGCCTCGATATTTCCCAGTACGGCCAGTCCGTCCACGTACACCACGGGTGCGTCGTGGTCCGCCGAATCGAGCGTGTCCACCTCGAAGTTGCCGAGGACCCCGCCGCCGTTGCCGCGCAACGACACGTTCTCCGGGACGCGGATCTCGACGTTGCCGAAGACCGCTATCGCCTTGATCACGACCTGCTGGTGCTCGAAGACCGCCTCGCTGAGGTCTATCTCCACGCTGCCGAAGATCGCGTACGCGTGCGTGCGGCGGCCGATGCGCCAGCGGCCCTTGCGGACCGCGGCGCTGAACACCGCCACCACGTTCTCCTCGGCGACCGGGGGGACCGTGCCCGGGGTGGGGCGGTTCGGCGCCGGGGCGAACGTCGCCGCCGAGTGGGACCGATGGGCCACCGGCAGGTCCGCCACGAGTGGTTCCAGCTCGCCGACGGTCTTCGCGCGGAAGACGTCCTCGACCCGCTCGGAGTGCTCCTCCGCGGTGAGGCGGCCCTCGGCGAGGGCCTCGCGCAGGATGTCCGCCGTCCGGTCGCGGTCGGCGTCGGACGCCCGGAGGTCGGTCTGCTTCCGAAGGTCGGGTGCGGGTGCGGTGCGCTTCTCTAGGTCCACGACAGCAGCGTACCCAAACGCGATAGATCGCGACTAGAGGGTGTGGACGGCGAACTGAGCCTTACCTCACAAGCTCGGTGTCGGTAGCAGGTTCTACGCTGGTGTGCGCCCGCCAACGGAGGCCGGCCGCTGTCTGTCGATGAAGGATTTGGCGAGATGCCGCATAATTCCCCCCCGCCCAGCCCGGCGTTCGCGTACACCGATCTGCTCCCCCAGGGAGAGGACACCACCCCCTACCGGCTGGTGACCTCCGAGGGTGTCTCCACCTTCGAGGCCGACGGGCGCACGTTCCTCAAGGTGGAGCCGGAGGCTCTGCGCACGCTCGCCGCCGAGGCCATCCACGACATCCAGCACTATCTGCGGCCGGCGCACCTCGCCCAGCTGCGGCGCATCATCGACGACCCCGAGGCGTCGGGCAACGACAAGTTCGTCGCGCTGGACCTCCTGAAGAACGCGAACATCGCCGCCGCGGGCGTCCTGCCCATGTGCCAGGACACCGGCACGGCGATCGTCATGGGCAAACGCGGGCAGAACGTGCTCACCGAGGGCGGCGACGAGGCCGCGCTGAGCCGCGGAATCTACGACGCCTACCTGAACCTCAACCTGCGCTACTCGCAGATGGCCCCTCTCACCATGTGGGACGAGAAGAACACCGGGTCGAACCTGCCCGCCCAGATCGAGCTGTACGCGACGGACGGCGGCGCCTACAAGTTCCTCTTCATGGCCAAGGGCGGCGGCTCGGCCAACAAGTCGTTCCTCTACCAGGAGACGAAGGCCGTTCTGAACGAGTCCTCCATGATGAAGTTCCTGGAGGAGAAGATCCGCTCCCTGGGTACCGCGGCCTGCCCGCCCTACCACCTGGCGATCGTCGTCGGCGGTACGAGCGCCGAGTACGCCCTGAAGACCGCGAAGTACGCCTCCGCGCACTACCTGGACGAGATCCCGGCCGAGGGCTCCGAACTCGGACACGGCTTCCGGGACAAGGAGCTGGAGGAGAAGGTCTTCGAGCTGACGCAGCGGATCGGGATCGGGGCGCAGTTCGGCGGCAAGTACTTCTGTCACGACGTGCGTGTGGTGCGGCTGCCGCGGCACGGGGCGTCCTGTCCGGTCGCCATCGCCGTGTCCTGCTCCGCGGACCGGCAGGCCGTCGCGAAGATCACCGCCGAGGGCGTCTTCCTTGAGCAGTTGGAGACCGACCCGGCGCGGTTCCTGCCGGAGACCACGGGCGAGCACCTCGACGAGGCGTCGGACGTCGTCAAGATCGACCTGAACCAGCCCATGGACGACATCCTCGCCGAGCTCACCAAGTTCCCGGTGAAGACCCGGCTGTCCCTCTCCGGGCCGCTCGTCGTGGCGCGGGACATCGCGCACGCCAAGATCAAGGAGCGGTTGGACGCGGGCGAGGAGATGCCGCAGTACCTGAAGGACCACCCCGTGTACTACGCGGGGCCGGCCAAGACGCCCGAGGGGTACGCGTCCGGGTCGTTCGGGCCCACCACGGCCGGGCGGATGGACTCGTACGTGGAGCAGTTCCAGGCGGCGGGTGGGTCCAAGGTGATGCTCGCCAAGGGGAACCGGTCCGTGCAGGTCACCAACGCCTGTGACGCGCACGGTGGTTTCTACCTCGGCTCCATCGGGGGCCCCGCCGCGCGGCTTGCGCAGGACTGCATCAAGAAGGTCGAGGTCGTCGAGTACGAGGAGCTCGGGATGGAGGCCGTGTGGAAGATCGAGGTGGAGGACTTCCCGGCGTTCATCGTCGTCGATGACAAGGGCAACGACTTCTTCAAGGACCCGGCGCCGGCGCCTACGTTCACGTCCATTCCTGTGCGGGGGCCTGGGCTGGGTTAGCCGTGGCCGCGGCGGGGTTTCCTCGCCCCCGCCGCCCCTACCCTCCCCCACTCTCGGCTTCGCTCGAGCGGGGGGACCCCCACCGTCCCTGACTCAGGGGCTCCGCCCCCGAACCCCCAAAAGACTGCGCAGTTCCCCGCGCCCCTAAAAGGGGCGCGGGGAACTGCGCGATCAGCCACACCTGGGCCCGCACCCGACAACGCACCCCACGGGGTCTGGGGCGGAGCCCCAGGGGACGGGAATGGGTAGGGGCGGCGGGGGCGCTGTACGTCTCATGAGCGACTACCGGATCGAACACGACTCCATGGGTGAGGTCCGCGTCCCCGCGGACGCGAAATGGCGGGCGCAGACCCAGCGTGCCGTCGAGAACTTCCCCATCTCCGGGCAGCGGATCGAGCGGGCGCACATCGAGGCCCTCGCCAGGATCAAGGCGGCCGCGGCCAAGGTGAACGCCGGGCTCGGGGTGCTCGACAAGGACGTGTCGGAGGCCATCCAGGAAGCTGCCGCGGAGGTCGTGGACGGGAAGTGGGACGACCACTTCCCCGTGGACGTTTTTCAGACAGGCTCCGGGACCTCGTCCAACATGAACACGAACGAGGTCATCGCCACGCTGGCGACGGAACGGCTCGGCAGGGACGTACATCCGAACGACCATGTGAACGCCTCGCAGTCCAGCAACGACGTCTTCCCCTCGTCCATCCACATCGCCGCGACCGCCGCCGTCACCCGCGATCTCGTCCCCGCCCTGGAGCACCTCGCGGACGCGCTCACCCGCAAGTCCGAGGAGTTCGCCGACGTCGTGAAGTCCGGGCGTACGCATCTGATGGACGCGACGCCCGTGACGCTCGGGCAGGAGTTCGGCGGGTATGCCGCCCAGGTGCGGTACGGGGTCGAGCGGCTTCAGGCCTCCCTGCCGCGGCTCGCCGAGCTGCCGCTCGGGGGGACCGCGGTGGGGACCGGGATCAATACCCCGCCCGGGTTCTCCGCCGCCGTGATCGCCGAGGTCGCGCGGAGCACCGGGCTGCCGCTCACCGAGGCGCGCGACCACTTCGAGGCGCAGGGGGCGCGCGACGGGATCGTCGAGACCAGTGGGCAGCTGCGGACCATCGCAGTGGGGCTCACGAAGATCTCGAATGACCTTCGGTGGATGGCCTCCGGGCCCCGGACCGGTCTGGCCGAGATCAGTCTTCCCGACCTCCAGCCCGGGTCGTCGATCATGCCGGGCAAGGTCAATCCGGTCATTCCCGAGGCCGTACTGATGGTCGCCGCGCAGGTGACCGGCAACGACGCGACGATCGCCACTGCCGGAGCCTCCGGAAACTTCGAGCTCAACGTGATGCTGCCGGTAATCGCCAGGAACGTACTGGAGTCGATCCGGCTCCTCGCGAACGTCTCCCGGCTGCTCGCCGACCGGACCGTCGACGGGATCACCGCCGACCGCGAGCGGGCCCGCGAGTACGCCGAGTCGTCGCCGTCCGTCGTGACGCCGCTGAACAAGTACATCGGCTACGAGGAGGCCGCGAAGGTCGCCAAGAAGGCCCTCGCCGAGCGGAGGACCATCCGTGAGGTCGTCCTGGAGTCGGGGTACGTCGAGCGGGGAGATCTCACCCGGGAACAGCTCGACGAGGCCCTGGATGTCCTGCGGATGACGCGCCCGTAACGTCATTCGGCCCGGCGCGCGAACCGTGACGCGCGCCGCAGCGTCGTATGCCATGGGCACCTAATATCTGTTCATGGCAGAGGGTGAAGCGGTGACACACGTGGAAGCGGGCGGGTCGGCGGCGTACTGGAACCCCGGGAGTCGGATCCTGTGGCGTTACCGGGAGAACGCCGGCGAACGCTTCCACATCGTGCGCCCCGTGACCGTCGTGCGGGACGACGAGGAGCTGCTCGCCGTGTGGCTGGCCCCCGGGACGGAGTGCGTGAAGCCCGTCCTCGCCGACGGGACGCCCGTGCACGTGGAGCCGCTGGAGTCCCGTTACACCAAGCCCAGGACCGTGCAGCGCGGCCACTGGTTCGGCACCGGCGTGCTGAAGCTGGCGCGGCCCGGTGAGCCGTGGTCGGTGTGGCTGTTCTGGGAGCCGGGCTGGCAGTTCAAGAACTGGTACGTCAACTTGGAGGAACCGCTGGCCAGATGGGCCGGCGGGGTGGACTCCGAGGACCACTTCCTCGACATCTCGGTGAACCCGGACCGGACTTGGGACTGGCGCGACGAGGACGAGTTCGCGCAGGCCCAGCGGGACGGCCTGATGGACGCCCGACTGGCCGCGCGGGTGCGGGAGGCCGGCCGGGCCGCGGTGGAGGTGATCCGCGCCTGGGGCCCGCCGTTGTCGGACGGCTGGCAGCACTGGCGCCCGGATCCGTCCTGGTCCGTACCGTCACTGCCGGACGACTGGGATCGTACGCCCGCGCACGTGTCCACATGAGACCCTTGATGTGCCCCCGTGGTAGAACCGTAGGATCGTCCTCCGCAACGAACAGTCACGGTCGGTGCGCAGCACCGTCGTTGAGGAGTGGTGGTCGGGTGGCGGGCGGGCGCGAGGCGACAACTCCCGGAGCACACGCTGGGCTTGACCGAACGTCACCGAGGGGCGGCAGGACGTGAGCGAGGGACACGAGGGCCACAGCGGTACGGTCAGGAGACGGCCGGACGGGCTGTTCCCGCCGGTGCCCGACGGTCCCTCTTCTGAGAGGCTGTCTGACCACGCGGTGATTCCGTTCCCGGGGCACGCATTCCGGGTATCGGGATTTCTGCGGGACGAACTGCACGCACGGCGCGCAGCACCGGACGGATGGATTCGACACGCGTGACGGAGCACCCCACCTCCCACGAGCGCCGCCAGCCAAGCGCTGCCCGGCCCACCGCCCCCGCGGACCCCCGCGGGGCGCTTCTGCGTACCCCGGAGCCGCCGGCGCAGGGTTCCACCGGTTTACCCGCACAGGGACGGCCGGCCGAGGCCCCCGCCTCGCCCGGGATCCCGGGCGCGCCCGCTTCCGACGGCCAGGGCCCGACCGGCTCCCCCACGCCCCCGGGCGCCCTCGCCGCCGCCACGGGCACGCCCGCCGCGTCCGGGACCCCGGCCGACAGCCAGGGCCCGCCCGCGCCCTCCGGCGGTCACGGCCCGACGGACGCTCCCGCCGGATCGGGATCCGAGCATTCCCAGCCGTCCGTCACGGAGCCGGACCCGCATCGCCCGCGGCCCGCGCCCGAGACCATCCCGGCCCAGTCGGGTGCCGAGGCGGCCGCGGTCCAGAGCGGCAAGGAGCGGCGTACGGGGCAGGGGACCGCGCCGGGCACTCCCATGCCCATGCGCCGGGACGGCGACCGGCTGCGCTTCGTGGGGGCCGCCACCCGGCGGATCGCCCGCGGCATCGACCTCGACGAGATCGTGATGGGCCTGTGCCGGGCCACCGTGCCGACCTTCTCGGACGCGATCCTCGTCTATCTGCGCGACCCGCTGCCCGTCGGCGACGAACGGCCCACCGGGCCCGTCGTGCTGCGGCTGCGGCGCACGGACCGGATCCCCGAGGACCGGGACACCGAGGGCTTCCTGCTGCCCGCGCTCCAGCCCGAGCCCGACCTCGGCATCACCGCCGAGCTGTGCACCGTACGGCCCGGCGGCGCGCTGAACGAGGTGCTGCGCGGTGTCCGGCCCGTCTTCGCGGACGCGCCCGCCGCACGGGCCGCGCTGCCCGAGCTGATCGGCGAGGACCTGACCGTGCCCGGCGGCCAGCGGGCGATCCTCGCCCCGCTGAGGGGCCGCCGCCGTGTGATCGGCGCCGCGCTGTTCCTGCGCCGCCCGGACCGGCCCGCGTTCGAGACCGACGATCTGCTCGTCGCGGCCCAGCTCGCCACGCACAGCGCCCTCGGCATCGACAAGGCCGTGCTGTACGGGCGCGAGGCGTACATCGCGGACGAGCTGCAGCGCACGATGCTGCCCGAGACGCTGCCCCGGCCGACCGGCGTGCGGCTGGCGTCCCGCTATCTGCCTGCCGCGGAGACGGCCAGGGTCGGCGGCGACTGGTACGACGCGATCCCGCTGCCCGGCAGCCGGGTCGCCCTCGTCGTCGGTGACGTCATGGGCCACTCCATGACCTCGGCCGCGATCATGGGCCAACTGCGGACGACCGCACAGACCCTCGCAGGGCTCGACCTGCCGCCGCAGGAGGTCCTGCACCACCTGGACGAGCAGGCCCAGCGGCTCGGCACCGACCGCATGGCTACCTGCCTGTACGCGGTGTACGACCCGGTCGCGCACCGCATCACCATCGCCAACGCGGGCCATCCCCCGCCCGTCCTGCTCCACCTGGGCGGCCGGGCCGAGGTCCTGCGCGTACCGCCGGGCGCCCCGATCGGTGTCGGCGGGGTGGACTTCGAGGCGGTCGAGCTGGACGCGCCCGCCGGCGCCACCCTGCTGCTCTACACCGACGGCCTGGTCGAGTCGCGGCTGCGTGACGTGTGGACCGGTATAGAACAGCTGCGCGAGAAGCTCGCCGCCACCGCGCAGCTGACCGGCGCCGACCATCCGCCGCCCCTTGAGGCGCTGTGCGACGAGGTGCTCGACATGCTCGGCCCGGGCGACCGGGACGACGACATCGCGCTGCTCGCCGCCCGCTTCGACGGGATCGCGCCGAGCGACGTCGCGTTCTGGCATCTGGACCCCGAGGACGCGGCGCCCGGCCGGGCCCGCCGACTGGCCCGCAAGGCGCTCTCCCGTTGGGGTCTGGAGGAGCTCACGGACTCCCTGGAGCTGCTCGTCAGTGAGGTCGTGACGAACGCCGTGCGCTACACGTCACGGCCGGTCACGCTGCGTCTGCTCCGTACGGACGTGCTGCGCTGCGAGGTCGGTGACGACGTGCCGCAGTTGCCGCGGCTGCGGCAGGCACGGGCCACGGACGAGGGCGGCCGCGGGCTCTACCTGGTGAACAAGCTGGCCAGGCGGTGGGGCGCGACCCGGCTCAGCACGGGAAAGGTGGTCTGGTTCGAGCTGAACCACGGCTGAGTCGGACGACGGCCGAGTCGATCCCTGATCGGGGGGTACCCACGGGAGACGCCCCCCGGCAGCCGAGTGAGACCCGAACCGGTATTGGACCGCGTCCAAATGTTGCCGACATCCCGTCGGCGGAGTTGACTGCTGGGGTGGCCGAAGCGACCTAACGACTCTCTTCTTGACGGGAGGACGCTCGTGACGCAGGCACCCCAGAAGGCTCCGTACACCACGAACAACGTCGGAATTCCGGTGGAGAGCGACGAACACTCGCTCACCGTCGGTCCCGACGGCCCGATCCTGCTCCAGGACCACTACCTCATCGAGAAGATGGCCCAGTTCAACCGGGAGCGGGTCCCCGAGCGGGTGGTGCACGCCAAGGGCAGTGGCGCGTACGGATTCTTCGAAGTCACCAATGACGTCAGCCAGTTCACCAAGGCCGATCTGTTCCAGCCCGGGAAGCGCACGGAGATGCTGGCGCGCTTCTCGACCGTCGCCGGTGAGCAGGGCTCGCCCGACACCTGGCGCGACCCCCGCGGTTTCGCGCTCAAGTTCTATACCGAGCACGGCAACTACGACCTCGTGGGCAACAACACGCCGGTCTTCTTCGTCCGTGACACGATCAAGTTCCAGGACTTCATCCGCTCGCAGAAGCGCCACCCGGCGACCGGGCTGCGCAGCAACGACATGCAGTGGGACTTCTGGACGCTCTCGCCCGAGTCGGCACACCAGGTGACCTGGCTGATGGGCGACCGCGGCATCCCGAAGACGTACCGCCACATGAACGGCTACTCGTCCCACACCTACATGTGGATCAACGGCGCCGGTGAGCGGTTCTGGGTGAAGTACCACTTCAAGACCGACCAGGGCATCGACTTCCTCACACAGGACGAGGCCGACGAACTCGCCGGTTCGGACGCGGACAAGCACCGCCGGGACCTGTACGAGTCGATCGAGTCCGGGAACGCGCCGAGCTGGACGCTCAAGGTCCAGATCATGCCGTTCGAGGACGCTGCGGACTACCGCTTCAACCCGTTCGACCTGACGAAGGTCTGGCCGCACGGCGACTACCCGCTCATCGACGTCGGCCGGATGACCCTCGACAGGAACCCCGAGGACTACTTCATCCACATCGAGCAGGCCGCCTTCGAGCCGTCCAACCTGGTGCCGGGCATCGGCCCCTCGCCGGACAAGATGCTCCTTGGCCGGCTGTTCTCGTACCCGGACACCCACCGGTACCGGATCGGCCCCAACTACGCGCAGCTGCCGCCCAACCGGCCGCACGCTCCGGTCAACTCGTACGCCAAGGACGGCCCCATGCGGTACGAGGCGTCCAACGCGGCCCGCCCGTACGCGCCCAACTCCTACGGCGGGCCCGCGGCCGACTACGGGCGGTTCGGCGATCCGGCGAGCTGGCAGACCCTCGGGGAGCTGGTGCGCGAGGCGACCGAGCGGCACCGGGAGGACGACGACTGGGGGCAGGCCGGGACGATGGTCCGGCAGGTCCTCGACGACGCCGCCCGGGACCGGCTCGTGTCGAACGTCAGCGGGCATCTGCAGGCCGATGTGTCCCGGCCCGTGCTGGAGCGTGCGCTGCAGTACTGGCGGAACATCGACAAGGAAATCGGTGACCGGATCGCCCACGAGGTCGCTCCGCAGTGAGCGGTCTTTGAAGCGGCGTCGGGGAACTGCGCGCTGTGAGCTGCGCGTTGTTCGTGGCTGGTCGCGCAGCTCCCCGCGCCCCTTACGGGGCGCCTCTTTTGCCGGGGCGCCGCTACTGATCCGACTGTGGGTCGTCCGGGTCCGTCGGCAGTTCTATGCCGTCCGGTGGTGACGGTGCGCTGGTGGTCGGCGTCGGAGGATCCTCGCTCTCGGTCGGGGTCTCCTCGGGACTGCTCTCCGGCGGCGGGCTGGTGGTCGGCGGCTTCGTCGTCGGATCCTCGGTGCTCGGATCGTCGGACGGGGTCGTCGGCGGCTGAGTGGCCGTCGGCGTGATCGTCGGCTGGACGGCCGCGCCCTGGTCGGTGTCCAGGTCGAACTTGGAGACACTGCCCATCACGCCGAAGGTGTACGTCGCCCATATCTGGGCCGGGAAGCCACCGCCGTTGACCCGGCCGCCGCCGGCCGCGCCCTGCAGCGTGACCTGGCTGAACGCCTTGACCTTCACCGGCTTGTCCTTGCCGCAGCGGGTCGTGCCCGCCTTGGCCGCCTCGCCGAAGACACCCACCGAGGTGACGAGCTTGGGCGTGTAGCCGGTGAACCAGGCCGACTTGTTGCAGTCGGACGTACCGGTCTTGCCCGCGACCTGCTGGCCGTCACGGGCCGGGTTGTCGCGTACGGACGTCTTGGCCGTACCGTCGTCGACCACGCCGGTCAGCACCGAGGTGACCGTGTCGGCGGCCTCGGGGCTGATGACCTGGTCGCCGATCGGGTCCGGGAACTTGACCGCCCGGTCCTTGTGCTCGACCGACTTCACGAGGGCCGGCGTGACCTTCTTGCCGTGGTTGTCGAGCGTCGCGTAGACGCCCGCCATCTCCAGCGGGCTCGCGCCCATCGTGCCGAGGGTCTGGGCGGGCACCGACTTGGCGCCCTCGACGTCCATGCCGAGGTCGCCCGCGGTCTTCATGACCTGGTCCATGCCGACGTCGACGCCCAGCTGGGCGAAGACGGAGTTGATGGACTTGTTCATCGCGGTCTGGACGGTGACGTCTCCGTAGTCGACGTCGTCCTCGTTCGGCGGGGCGAAGCCGACCTTCTTGCCGTCGTCGACGACGGGACGCTTGCTGGTGCCGTCGTAGATGGTCTTCGCCGTGACCGGCGTGCCGTCCTGTGTCTCGGCGTCCTTGTCGACGGCCGCGGCCAGGATCAGCGGCTTGAAGGTGGAGGCGGGCTGGTAGTCGCGGCGCGTCGCGTTGTTCGTGTAGTGCTTCACGTAGTCCACGCCGCCGTACATCGCGAGGACCCTGCCGGTCTTCGGGTCGACGGACGCGGCACCGGCCTGGACGTCGGCGTCGATGTTCCGCTTCTCGGCGTCCAGCTTGCTGGTCAGCTGGCTCTTGACCGACTTCTCCAGCTGGGCCTGCTTCTTCTTGTCGATGTTCAGGGTGATCGTCCAGCCGCCGGCCTTGACCATGGTCTCGGCCTCATCCATGTCCGCGGCCGTGCCCTGCGCGACGAGCTGCTTCTTCAGCGCGGTGTCGGCGGCCTCCACCAGGTAGCCGGCCTGGCCCTGCAGACCGGGCGCGCCCTTGGGGTCCTTCGGCACGGGGAACTTCATGCCGTCGCGCTTGGCGGAGCTGAGCCAGCCCTCCTCGACCATGTTGTCCAGGACGTAGTTCCAGCGGGCGGTGACCAGCTTCTTGCTGGTGTCGCTCGCGACCGCCCAGTCGTACTGGCTCGGCGCCTGGAGCAGTGCGGCGAGGTACGCGCCCTGCGCGACGTCGAGGTCCACCGCGTCGACGCGGTAGTAGGCCTGCGCGGCGGCCTGGATGCCCCACGCGTTGCGGCCGTAGTAGCTGGTGTTCATGTAGCCCGCGAGGATGTCGTCCTTGGACTCCTGGCGGTCCACCTTCAGGGAGATGACCAGTTCCTTCAGCTTGCGCGTGACGGTCTGGTCCTGCGTCAGGTAGTAGTTCTTGACGTACTGCTGGGTGATCGTCGAACCACCCTGCTTGCCCTTGCCGGAGAGGGTGTTGAGCAGACCGCGGGCCGTGCCCTTGAAGTCGACGCCGGCGTCCTCGTAGAAGGACTTGTTCTCGGCGGCGACGAAGGTCATCCGGACGCCCTTGGAGACCTGGTCCAGGTCGACGAGCTCGCGGTTGACGTCGCCGTCGCGGGCGAGCGTGTCGCCGTTGCTGTACTTGTAGATGTTGCTCTGCTGGACCGCGGCGGCGTTGCCCTTGGGAACGTCGATCATCAGGTACAGAGCGACGAAGGCCGCCATCCCGAGCAGACAGAGGCCGAAGAACGTACCGAGGAGCTTCTTCCAGGTGAAGAAGCGACGTATGCCACTCTTCGCGCCGGCCTTGGCACCACCCTTGGCGCCGGCTCTGGACGAGCGCTTCGGCGCTGCGCGGTGTCCACCGCCGCGCTGCCGCGCTCGTCTTTCTTCCGCTCGTCCCATGGGTCCGATCCGCTCCGCTTCCGTCTCTCGTGTCTCACAGGTTCACAGCTCAGGTCAGCTCAGCAAACTAACACCGCGCGTGGGGACATAGGACGCTCGATCCCGTCTTTTGCGGACGTGACAATCAGCACCTGTCCCGACGTGTCCCTATGGAACCGACGATTCGGATGAGTAGAAGGTTGCTGTGGCGGGTAAAGTGTTATCACTTAGCTATCATCAAGCTAAGGGCTCGCGCGACGAGCCGCGGCACCGCGAGACACCGCACCACGAAACGGGGGATCACCCGTGTCCACGCACGACACTCCACACTCCGCCGACGTACCCGAGATGCCCGCACCGCGCGTCCGGGAGTCCGTCGCGCACAGCATCGGCGGCGGGCTCGCGCTGCTGCTCGGGCTGGTCGGACTGCCGGCGGGCGCCGGAATGATCGTCAGCGCCACCGCGGTGGACTCCACCGGCGGCAAGGCCGCGCTGATCGTGTTCGGCATCCTGATCGGCCTCGCGGCCTTCATCGCCATGTGCGGTCTGAACATGGTGGCGCCGGGCGAGGTCCGCGTCGTCCAGCTCTTCGGCCGCCGCCGGGGGACGATCCGCGAGGACGGCCTGCGCTGGGTGAACCCTCCCCCACTCTCGACTGCGCTCGAGCGGGGGGACCCCCATTCGTCCCGTACGAAGATCTCGACGCGGGTACGCAATCACGAGACGGCCGTCCTCAAGGTCAACGACGCGTACGGCAACCCGATCGAGCTCGCCGCGGTCGTGGTGTGGAAGGTCGAGGACACCGCGCAGGCGAGCTTCGAGGTGGACGACTTCCCGGAGTTCGTCGCCACCCAGACCGAGGCGGCGGTGCGTCACATCGCCATCGAGTACCCGTACGACGCCCATGACGAGGACGGTCTGTCGCTGCGGGGCAACGCCGAGGAGATCACCGAGAAGCTCGCCGTCGAACTGCACGCGCGCGTGGAGGCCGCGGGTGTCCAGATCATCGAGTCCCGCTTCACACATCTCGCGTACGCTCCCGAGATCGCCTCGGCGATGCTCCAGCGGCAGCAGGCGGGTGCGGTCGTCGCCGCGCGGCGGCAGATCGTGGACGGTGCGGTCGGCATGGTCGAGGACGCGCTCGCCCGGATCACCATCGGGGTCCCCCCGGCCGAGGCTGTTCGAGGCTGGGGGAGGGACATCGTCGAGCTGGACTCCGAGCGGAAGGCGGCGATGGTGTCGAACCTGTTGGTGGTCCTGTGCGGGGACCGCGCCCCGCAGCCCGTCCTCAACACGGGGTGCCTCTACCAGTGACCTCACCTTCCGAGGGGGCTTCCCCCCAGCGGCGGCCGCAGCAGCGCAAGCAGGTGCTGTTGCGGCTGGATCCGCTCGTGTACGAGGCGCTTGCCCGGTGGGCCGGCGACGAGCTGCGCTCCGCCAACGCGCAGATCGAGTTCCTGCTGCGGAGGGCGCTGGCGGAAACGGGGCGCCTTCCCGGCGGGGCTGGACCGATACCTCGCCGTGGCCGGCCTCCCCTTTCCGGGGAGCCCGAGGACTAGACGGCCGGACAGGCTGCGATGTGCCTGCGGGTGCGTTGTGGCTGGTCGCGCAGTTCCCCGCGCCCCTGAAGACCTAGGGGCGCGGGGGGGAACTGCACAGGCTTTTGGGGGTTCGGAAAAGGTCCTGACACCCCACCCGTCACCCCAGTGACAGAACCGTGACAATCAAGCCTGACCTGCGGACCCGTACGCCTCGAACGCGGCTGTCCACGGTGCGTATACACGCGGTGTATACGCCCTGTGTACAGTGCTCCGCATGTCCATCGGTCACACGCTCCTAGGACTCCTGGAGTCCGGGCCCCGCCACGGTTACGACCTGAAGCGGGCCTTCGACGAGAAGTTCGGTCACGACCGGCCGCTCCACTACGGCCAGGTCTATTCGACGATGTCCCGGCTGCTGAAGAACGGCCTCGTGGAGGTCGACGGGATAGAGGCGGGCGACGGCCCCGAGCGCAAGCGGTACGCGATCACCGAGGCGGGCGTCACCGACGTCCAGCGGTGGCTCGCCACACCGGAGAAGCCGGAGCCCTACCTCCAGTCGACCCTCTACACGAAGGTCGTCCTCGCCCTCCTGACGCACCGCGACGCGTCCGGGATCCTCGACACCCAGCGCGCCGAGCACCTGCGCATGATGCGGATGCTCACCGACCGCAAGCGCAAGGGCGATCTCGCCGACCAGCTGATCTGCGACCACGCACTCTTCCATCTCGAAGCCGACCTGCGCTGGCTGGAACTCACCGCCGCGCGCCTCGGCAAGCTCGCAGAGGCGGTGACTCGATGACCCCCGCAGGCTCCCTGCTCGTGGCCCACGACCTGCGCAAGGCGTACGGCCCCACCAACGCCCTGGACGGCGCCGGGTTCAACATCCACCCGGGCGAGGTCGTCGCCGTGATGGGCCCCTCGGGCTCCGGCAAGTCGACCCTCCTGCACTGCCTCGCCGGCATCGTGACGCCCGACTCGGGCTCGATCATGTACGGCGGCCAGGAAATGGCCACCATGAACGACGCCCAGCGCAGCGCGCTGCGCCGCTCCCAGTTCGGCTTCGTCTTCCAGTTCGGCCAGCTCGTACCGGAGCTGACCTGCGTCGAGAACGTGGCCCTGCCGCTGCGGCTCAACGGCGCCTCCCGCAAGGAGGCCGAGCGCACCGCCCTGGCGCGGATGGAGCAGCTGGAGGTCGACGACCTCAAGGCCAAGCGGCCCGGCGAGGTCTCCGGCGGCCAGGGCCAGCGCGTCGCCGTCGCCCGCGCCCTGGTCACCGACCCGCGCGTGCTGTTCGCCGACGAGCCCACCGGCGCCCTCGACTCCCTCAACGGCGAACGCGTGATGGAGCTGCTCACCGACGCCGCCCGCTCCGCCAACGCCGCCGTCGTCCTCGTCACCCACGAGGCCCGCGTCGCCGCCTACTCGGACCGCGAGATCGTCGTACGCGACGGCAAGTCCCGGGACATGGAGCGCGTCGTATGAGTGCACGCCAGTGGTCGAAGGACCTGGCCATGGGCGCCAAGTTCGCGTTCACCGGGGGCCGCGAGGGCTGGGTCCGCGTCCTGCTCACGGGCGTGGGAGTCGGTCTCGGTGTGGCGCTGCTGCTGCTCACCACCGCGATACCGAGCGCGATGCAGGCACGGTCCGACCGCGAGAACGCGCGCACGGACATGACGTTCGGCGAGACCGAGCCGCCCAAGGCCGACAACACCGTGCTCGTCGCGAACGTCGACACCGAGTTCCGCAGCCACGACATCCGCGGCCGCCAACTAGAGCCCGAGGGCCTGCGGGCACCGCTGCCGCCGGGGCTGAAGAAGTTCCCCGCGCCGGGCGAGATGGTCGTGTCGCCCGCGCTCAAGGAGCTGCTGGAGTCCAAGGACGCCAAGCTGCTGCATGAGCGGCTGCCGGAGCGGATCACCGGCACGATCAGCGAGCCGGGCCTCATCGGTTCGGCCGAACTCGCCTTCTACGCGGGCGGCGAGAACCTGGCCCGGTACCACGGCGGCGCCAACGTCACCCGTATCAACACCTTCCAGGGGGAGGAGGAGCCCGCGGAGGAGATGGACCCGGTCCTGCTGCTGCTCGTCCTCACGGTCTTCGTGGTGCTGCTGATGCCCGTCGGCGTCTTCATCGCCGCGGCCGTACGCTTCGGCGGCGAGCGGCGCGACCGCAGGCTCGCGGCACTGCGGCTGGTCGGCGCCGACAGCCGCATGACCCGCCGGATCGCCGCGGGCGAGGCACTCTCCGGCGCGGTGCTCGGGCTGCTCTTCGGCACCGGCTTCTTCCTGATCGGCCGTCAGATCGCGGGCTCCGTCGAGGTCTTCGGCTTCAGCGTCTTCCCGAGCTACCTCAACCCGACGCCCGTACTCGCCGTCCTGATCGCCGTCGCGGTCCCGGCGGCCGCGGTCGCGGTGACGCTGCTCGCCCTGCGCGGTGTGGTCATCGAGCCGCTCGGCGTGGTGCGCACGGCCAGGCCCGCGCGACGCCGTCTGTGGTGGCGGCTGCTGCTGCCGCTGGGCGGTATCGGGCTGCTCGTCCCGATGATCGGGAAGGGCACCGAGAACGGGAACTTCAACGAGTACATGGTGACCGGTGGCGTCATCCTGCTCCTCGTCGGCATCACCGCGCTGCTGCCGTGGATCGTGGAGGCCGTCGTGGCCCGGCTGAACTCGGGCTCGGTCTCCTGGCAACTGGCGGTCCGCAGGCTCCAGTTGAGCAGCGGTACGGCGGCCCGCATGGTGAACGGCATCGCGGTGGCGGTGGCCGGCGCGATCGCCCTGCAGATGCTGTTCGCCGGAGTCCAGGGCGACTACACGGAGTCCACCGGCAACGACCTCTCGCGCGCCCAGATGCAGATGTCCGTACCGAGGACCGCCCCACTCGCCGAGGCCCGGCAGTCCCTCGCCGAGACCCGTGGTGTGCGCCAGGCCATGGCGCTCTCCGACGGCTGGCTGGGCGCGGGCAGGAAGGACCCCGAGACGACCACGCAGCTGACCGTCGGCGACTGCGCCTCCCTGCGCGAGGTGGCGAAGCTGCCCTCGTGCCGCGAGGGTGACGTCTTCGCGGTGCACGGCGCCGATTACGACACGGACACCCCGAAGCTCGCCGCACCCGGCGGGAAGCTCTACATCGACCCCTCCTACAGCGGGGAAGAGAAGGGCAAGGAGGTCGCCTGGACGGTGCCGCGGGGCATCATGAAGGCCGCCCCGGGCAATGACCCGAAGGGCTGGGAGCGGGGCGGTTTCCTGTTCACCCCGAGCGCGCTGCCCACCGCGGCGGCCTCGACCCTCGACGGGCAGATCTATCTGCAGCTCGACATGGCGGTCCCGGACGTGCAGGAACTCGTACGCAACACCGCGGCGAAGGTGGACCCGCTCTCGAGCCCCTGGTCGTACTCGGCGACTGAGCGCTCCGACACCTTCGACTCCATCCGCACCGGACTGTTCGTCGGTGCGGCCTGTGTTCTCGCGCTGATCGGGGCGAGCCTGCTCGTCTCACAGCTGGAGCAGCTGCGCGAGCGCAAGAAGCTCCTGTCGGTCCTCGTCGCCTTCGGCACCCGGCGCCGCACGCTGAGCCTGTCAGTGCTGTGGCAGACCGCGATCCCGGTCGCCCTCGGCCTGCTCCTCGCCTCGGTGGTGGGCCTCACCCTGGGCGCGGTCCTGCTGAAGATGACGGACACCAAGGTGACCGTCGACTGGCTGAGCGTCCTGGCCATGACGGGCATCGGCTCGGCGGTCGTCCTCGTGGTGACGGCCCTCAGTGTGCCGCCGCTGCTGCGGCTGATGCGCCCGGACGGGCTGCGTACGGAGTAACGCGCCTGTCGGCACGCCCCACGGCTGCGCCCCCGAGAAGAAGGGGCGCAGCCGTTGCCGACGTCATCATCCGGCTTGCCCCGACCTGGCCTGTTTCACCGGCCAGTTGCTCCATGGCAGTCTTGGCGGGTCCAAACCGCACGGAAGGCCGCGTAGCGGTCTCTTCCGTCACCCAAGAGGAGCCCCATGCTCGCCGTAGGTGACCGTCCGCCCGCCTTCGAACCGCCGGCCGGTGAGTGAACCATGTCGCTCGACGCGCTGAAGTCCGCGATCCCGGACTACGCCAAGGACCTCCGGCTGAACCTCGGTTCGGTGCTCGGCAACTCCGCGCTGACGCAGCAGCAGCTGTGGGGGACGGTACTCGTCTGCGCCATCGCCTCCCGGTCTCCCCGTGTCCTCCGTGAACTGGAGGAGGAGGCCAACGCGAAGCTCTCGCCCGAGGCGTACACGGCGGCCAAGTCCGCCGCGGCGGTCATGGCGATGAACAACGTCTTCCACCGCACGCGGCATCTGCTCTCCGACCCGGCGTACGGGACCCTGCGGGCCGGGCTCCGTATGAACGTGATCGGCAACCCGGGTGTGGAGAAGGTCGACTTCGAGCTGTGGTCGCTGGCCGTGTCCGCGATCAATGGGTGCGGGGAGTGTCTCGACTCCCACGAACAGGTGCTCCGCAAGGCCGGTGTCGACCGGGAGACGGTCCAGGAGGCGTTCAAGATCGCGGCGGTCGTCCAGGCGGTGGGAGTCACCCTGGACTCGGAGGCGGTACTGGCGGAGTAGCTCCGCCGGTGGGCGGGGCTTCGGATCTTCTTCGCCCCCGCCGCTGCGCAGTTCCCCGCGCCCCTGAAAAGGGGCGCGGGGAACTGCGCGACCAGCCCCTACCGGGCCCGCACCCGAGATCGCATCCCACGGGGTCTGGGGCGGAGCCCCAGGGGACGGGGACGCCCTACGACGGCGGCCGGTGTTCCACCGGGGCCACCCCCGTCGCCGTCGCCCCCCGCGGCACCGGCGACGTACGCAACGCCGGCTCCTGGGAGTACGAACGCAGGTAGCCGACCACCGTGTTGGTGACGGCGACGAGCGGGACGGCGACGACCGCGCCGCCGATCCCCGCGACCATCCCACCCGCCGCCACCGAAAGGACGACGGCGAGCGGATGGACCCGAACCGCCCGGCCGAGGATGAACGGCTGGAGGATGTGGCCCTCGATCTGCTGGACGGCGAGCACGACGAGCAGCGCCATGACCGCGGTGAAGACCCCCTGCGTCACCAGCGCGACCACCACCGCCAGCGCACCCGAGACGACGGCACCGACCAGCGGGATGAACGCGAACAGGAAGATGAAGACGGCCAGCGGGACAGCCATCGGGACGTCCAGGAAGAAGATGCCCAGGCCGATGAAGATGGCGTCGATCAACGCGACTATCACCGTCCCGCGGACATAGGCCGTGAGCGTGCGCCAGGCACGCGGACCGGCCCCCGCCACCCCGGGCCGCGCCGCCGCGGGCACGAGCTTGAGCGTCCACTGCCAGATGCGCTTGCCGTCGTAGAGGAGGAAGAGCGTGGAGAACATCGTGAGGAGGATGCCGGTGAGGGCCTCGACGATGACGGTGACGCCTTCCAGGCCCGCCGACGTGATCTCGTCCGTGTTGGCGCCGACGGCCTCGCGCAGGCTCTTGGCGATGTCCTTGATCTGGTCCTCGGTGACGTGGAACGGGCTGTTGAGCAGCCAGCGCTGCAACTCGTCGATGCCGTCCTGGATCTGGTCGGAGAGGTTGTCGATGTTCTCCATGACCTGCCAGACCACGAACCATCCGACGAGCCCCATGACCACGAAGCCGAGGGTCGCGGTCAGCGCGGTGGCGAGCCCGCGCGGCACCCCGTACCGCCGCAGTCGCGCCACGGTGGGCTGGAGCAGCGCGGTGATGAGGAGCGCGGCGACGAAGGCGAGGACGACGAGCTGCACGGCGCTGATGACGCGCATCAACACCCAGACGGTGCCCGCGAGTACGAGCAGTCGCCAGCCGGCCTCGGCGGCGACCCGCATGCCCCAGGGGACGGCCGCGGCGGGATCGGGGCGAGCGGCGGGGGCCGGGGCTGCCACGAGAGTGTCCGAGGGAGGGTAGGAGGGAGGGGGCGTGCCGGTCTCGGTGGACGCGGCCCGGGCGTCGGAGCTGTCCTTGCCGCTCCGGTCGATGCCGTTGCTCCGGCCGAAGTCGCCGTCCCCGCCGAAGTCGTCGTCCTCCTCGGCCTGCGCGCGGCGTGCGCTCAACCGGTCTCCCATTTCGGTGAGTCCGGCGCCGACCCGGCTGAGCCACCCTGGCACTCGCGACATGATCCGTCCCTTTTCCCCGTCGTGCCCCACCACTCCCCCCTGGAGTCGTCGGCATCGACCGTACATGGCAGAAGCCCCTCACCGTAGGACGGTGAGGGGCTCTGAAAAGGTTGAGAGGACCGAGTGGCTGTCGGCCTAGTAGTAGTTGTTGGACTGCCAGAAGTCCCAGGCTCCGCAAGGGCTGCCGTACCGGTCGTTCATGTAGCCGAGGCCCCACTTGATCTGGGTGGCCGGGTTGGTCGCCCAGTCCGCGCCGGCGGAGGACATCTTGGAGCCGGGCAGCGCCTGCATCAGACCGTAGGCGTCCGAGGTGGGGTTGTCCGCCCGGTAGTTCCAGCTGGACTCGTGGTCCACGATGGTGCTGAAGCACTGGAACTGGTCCGCCGGGACGATCTGGCGCGCCATCGCCTGGATCTCCGCGACGCTGTACGAGGACTGCGTCGGGAAACTGGAGGCGTCACGCGTGGCGGAACGGCTGGCAGCCTTCAGGGCTTCCTTGCGCTCCTTCGCCTCCTGCTCGGCCTTCTCCGCGGCCTTCTGCTTGGCGACGGCGTCCTTGGCGGCCTGCTTGCGCGCAGACTCCTCGGCGTCCTTCTTGGCGGTCGCGTCGGCCGCGATGGCCTGCGAGTCGGCCTGCTGAGTCAGGGATGCGGTCTGCACCTGCGCCTGCGCACCCGCGGGTATGTCCGCGAGAAGCGTCGCGCCTGCTGCCGTTGCCTCCGCGTCGTCGCTCGAGGACGCGGTGTTGCCCGAGGCAACACCGGTGACAGCGCCGACAGCGGTGACCGCGGTGGCCGAGGCCACTGCGAATCCCCGGACCGAAATCCGGCTCACACGGTTTCCTTCCAGCATCGCCCGCTACAGGTGACCCTCGCGGACGCAATCGTGCCCTTGACGCTGGCCTCCCAACTGCGGGGTCACGGGAGGCGCGGGCCCGATGGGCAACTCCCATGAAGGGAGCGCCGCGTGGTGCTCGGGCGGCATACGACGGCTTTATGGAGTTCTGTTACTTCTGTGGTGCCGTACCGCTGGGGGCACAGGTGTGTCGTATGCGGGGCCTGACAGGAGTGAGACTCTGCCGCACCCCGACAACGGAAGGCAATTCTGTGTCGGGTGTGAAAGCTCACACCTCGTTTGGCCCAGGAGTTTTTCGGAAACGAGCACACGCCAGGACGCCGCCCGGCTATGCTCTTCAGCCTTTGCCGGACGGCGTCAATTACCGTGTAGCCACCACCCGTTGGACAGACCGGACGGGTGGGGCGACCTTGATCAGATGTGCCCGTCCTCCAGCATTTCGGTCACAAGCGCCGCAATCTGGGACCGCTCGGACCTGGTGAGTGTGACGTGCGCGAAGAGCGGATGACCCTTCAGCTTCTCCACGACGGCCACGACACCGTCGTACCGGCCGACCCTGAGGTTGTCCCGCTGGGCCACGTCATGGGTCAGGATCACCCGTGAATTCGCGCCGATTCGGGACAGAACGGTCAACAGGACGTTCCGTTCCAGGGATTGGGCCTCGTCCACGATCACGAACGCGTCGTGGAGGGAGCGGCCGCGGATGTGCGTGAGCGGCAGGACCTCCAGCATTCCGCGCGCGGTGACCTCTTCGATGACTTCGCGGCTGGTGACCGCGGAGAGCGTGTCGAAGACCGCCTGCGCCCAGGGGCCCATCTTCTCGGACTCGGAGCCGGGCAGATAGCCGAGCTCCTGCCCGCCGACCGCGTAGAGCGGACGGAAGACCATCACCTTCTGGTGCTGGCGCCGCTCGAGCACGGCCTCCAGGCCCGCGCACAGGGCGAGCGCCGACTTTCCGGTGCCGGCCCGGCCGCCCATCGAGACGATCCCGACGTCCGGGTCGAGCAGCAGATCCAGCGCGATGCGCTGCTCCGCGCTGCGGCCCTTGATGCCGAAGGCCTCCCGATCACCCCGTACGAGCCGGACGTTGCCCTCGGCCGTCACGCGCCCCAGGGCCTTGCCACGCTCGGACTGGATCATCAGGCCCGTGTGGACCGGGTAGTCGGACGCCTCGGGGACGTACAGGGTCTCCTGGTCGAAGAGGAGGTCCACCTGCTCGCCGGAGAGCGTCAGTTCGGACATTCCGGTCCAGCCGGAGGAGCCCGTGATGGCGAGCTCCGCGCGGTACTCCTCGGCGAGAAGCCCGACCGAGGAGGCCTTGATCCTGAGCGGCAGGTCCTTCGACACGACTGTGACGTCGAACCCCTCGGCCTGCAGATTGCGGGCGACCGCGAGGATGCGGGAGTCGTTGTCCCCCAGGCGATAGCCGCTGGGCAGCACGCTGGGGTCCGAGTGATTGAGCTCGACACGTACGGTCCCGCCCAGTTCCCCGGTGGGGATGGGGGCATCGAGACGGCCGTACTTCACCCGGTAGTCGTCCAGCAGGCGCAGGGCCTGCCGGGCGAAGTAGCCGAGTTCGGGATGGTGCCGCTTGGCCTCCAATTCCGTGACCACGACGATCGGAAGCACTACTTCGTGCTCGTCGAAGCGGTTCATGGCGTGCGGGTCGGCCAGCAGGACGCTGGTGTCGAGAACATAGGTGCGCCGGTCTGGCATACGGCGCTTTGTGCTGGTCACCACGGAAGGACGTACCCCCTCGGATGAGGTCGGGGAGCGACGGAGGAGAGCTGGACCGGTGTCCGGCCGCGATGCACGGGCCGACTACCGGCCCTCTCCGCTTCGTCCGTACTGACCGCACGGTCGGGCTGGTGCAAAGGGCCTCCCGGGCGGACGGCCCCGTGCCGTCCGCTGAGATACGACACCCGTGGTTCGGGTGTCGACCTGCAAGGCTTATGCCCTCGAACGCGCGATGCCATGCCAGATCACGAAGCGGCGCGTTCGTTAACTCCAAATGACGTACGTACCTGCTGCGCCCCGTAAGGGGCGCGGGGAACTGCGCGACCAGCCCACTCGGGCCCGCAGCGAACAACCCGCAACCAGCGGAGCGTCTAGCCTCCGTAGCGGCGGTGTCGCGCCGCGTAGTCGCGCATCGCGCGCAGGAAGTCGACCTTGCGGAAGGCCGGCCAGAAGACCTCACAGAAGTAGTACTCGGAGTGGGCCGTCTGCCAGAGCATGAACCCGGACAGCCGCTGCTCACCGCTCGTACGGATCACGAGGTCGGGGTCGGGCTGGGCGCTGGTGTAGAGGTGCTTGCCGATCATGTCGGTGTCGACCTGGTCGGCGAGCTCCTCCATCGAGGTGCCCTTCTCGGCGTGGTCGAGGATCATCGAGCGCACGGCGTCGGCGATCTCCTGGCGGCCGCCGTAGCCGATGGCGCAGTTCACGAGTATTCCGTCGACGTGCGCGGTGGACTCCTCGGCCTCCTTCAGGACGGTCTGCATCCGGGAGGGCAGGATGTCCGGCGTGCCGACGTGGTGCACACGCCAGCGGCCGTCGGCGGCGAGCGAGCTCACGACGTTCTCGATGATGCCGAGCAGCGGTACGAGCTCTTCCTCCGGGCGGTCGAAGTTGTCCGTGGACAACAGCCAGAGGGTGACGACCTCGACGTCGGTCTCGGAGCACCAGCCGAGGAATTCCTCGATCTTGTCGGCGCCGGCCCGGTGTCCCTGGGCGGCGGTGTTGCCCGCCGCCTTCGCCCAGCGCCGGTTGCCGTCCATGATGACCCCGATGTGCTTGGGCACCTGGTCGTGGTCAAGGTGGCCTTCCACCCTGCGTGCATAGAACCTGACCAGCAAGCGGCGCAGGTTGTCGCGCAGGTTCACGTTTTCGTCAGCCCCTCCGTGCAGATAACGGTCCCCCGAGGGCGACACCCTACCGCTGCTGAAGCGCCGCTCCCCCTTGGGGTGCAAGGCCTTCTGCTCTCCGGGCGGTACGGGGCGAGGGCGGGCCGTGCGGGACGACTGCACAGGCGACGGCACCGACGTCGGTACGGGCGATGGCACCTCAGGGGCGTACGCCGGGGCGTGTGAGCGCACAAAAAACGGGCCGGTCCGTGGGGGGGAGACGGACCGGCCCGAGGGGGGGTTTCCACCATAACCCTTCGTGAGTGATGCTGCGTGCATCGGCGTGCCACAACTACTCTCCGGAGTCGCCCGGCAACGCCTGGATGGGTGCGGAAGCGTTCATTCAAGGGCAGAACATGGCCGAATCACAGCGGATTCCAAGGCGGCGGAGGCGAATCCGGAGGGAACCAGGGGGTTTCCGAGCGGTTCTGGGGTATTGGGCCATCCGCCTCGGACGTACGCCCCAAGGGTGAAGGGCCCGGGAACGTCCACTTGACGCCAAGGATGGTTTCGCGGCCGCGGCCGCTTCGTGATTCCGTCCGCACCCGGAACCCCGTACGGGACTCCCGAACGCGCCCCCGGGCGCTTTCGGCAGGGCACCGCGCGGCCCCCTCCTCCGCGCGGTACCGTCCCGCGCAGCTTTGCTCACGCGAATTACCTTGCTTCGAATTTACGTGAGCCGGGGAGGTGCGACGGACCATCCGGGGTAACGATGTGGAAACCCTGTGAGCGTTCCGGGATTTTCGTGAAGACCCTCACCCGGACTGGGCGCCGACCGGCGGCTCTTTGCTTAGACCTGGGTGTTTACGGGCGACAATTTCCTTCATGTGCAGATCACCCCATTCGCCCAGCGGCAGGAGCGCGGTGTTCAGTGCCTTGCCCAGCTCGGTGAGCGAGTACTCCACGCGGGGTGGCACCTCGCCGTACACCTCCCGGTGCACCACTCCGTCGGTCTCCAGTTCGCGCAACTGCCGGCTGAGCACCTTCTCGCTGATTCCCGGGGAGTGCCCGCCCCCGATGTTCCGGCGCAGCTCCCCGAAGCGCAGGGTGCCGCCCACGTGCAGCTCCCAGAGGATCATCGGCTTCCACTTGCCGCCCACGACATCCACGGCCGCGTCCAGGCCACAGCTGTAGGGCCCCTTGCCCTTCGACATGGTCGACTCCTCCCAAGACCGGGGCAGCGGACAGGATCTGACCTGGTTCCGGTCTACCGTCGCCGCCATGACATCGAGGATCACATGGGCCGAGGCGAGCGCGCGGCGCTACGAGCGGCAACTGCTGGGAGTGCCCGCGCCGGCCGGCACACCTGTCGCCGAGGTCGTTTCCACGCTGCTCGCCACGCATGCGCAGGTCCTGTCGGCGGCCGAGCTCTCCGTCGGCCTGAGGCTCGGTGGCGCCACCCGCCAGGACGTGCGCGCGGCGCTGTGGGACGACCGGAGTGTGGTGAAGACGTACGGGCCGCGCGGCACGATCCATCTCCTGGCCGCCGCCGAGCTCCCCTTCTGGAGCGCCGCGCTGACCGCCGTGCCGAGCGGCGCGGGCGCCCCGCCGGACGTGCGGATGACGCCCGGGCAGGAGGAGCAGGTCGTCGCCGCGATCGGTGACGCCCTCGACGGGCGGCAGCTGACCATCGACGAGTTGTCCGAGGAGGTCGTGGCCCGCACCGGCCCGTGGGCCGGTGACCTGGTGATGGAGGCGTTCCAGGGCAAGTGGCCGCGCTGGCGGCAGGTCATGCATCGCGCGGGCCAGCTGGGCGCGCTGTGCTTCGCCCCCAACCGCGGCCGCAAGGCCGCCTACACCCGCCCGCCGCACTTCGCCCCGCTCCCCGCGGACGAGGCGCTCGCCACGCTCGTGCACCACTATTTGCACGCGTACGGTCCCGCGACGCCGCAGCACTTCGCCAAGTGGGCTGCCGCGCCCCGAGGTTGGGCCGCCGACCTCTTCACCTCGCTGACTTCCGCGGGCGGGATCGAGGAGGTCGACTTCGAGGGGGCGCCGGCCTGGGTGGTGGCGGGCGACACGGATTTCCCGACGGGGGCCGTACGCGGGATGCGGCTGCTCCCCTACTTCGACGCGTACGCCATCGCCGCGCAGCCCCGCGAGCGGATGTTCCCCGGCGCGGCGTACGAGCGGGCCCTGGCGGGCGGGCAGGCGGGGAACTATCCCGTGCTGCTCGTCGACGGTGTGGTGGCCGGGGTCTGGCACCAGCGGCGGCAGGGCAGGCGGACCACGGTGACGGTGGAGCCCCTGGGCCGGTTCACCAAGGCGCAGGAGCGGGAGCTGCGGGAACAGGTGGAGCGGGTCGGTGAAGTCCTGGAGGCCACACCGGAGCTGGTGGTGGGAAAGGTGACGGCGGGCCCGCACGCGTAACCGTCGGACGTCAACTCCGCCCAACCCTCCGGGACTTGTTCGCGCCACGCTCGACATGCCCGCCGCGCGCTCTACGGCCGGCGCGCCTCGACGAGGTGGCGGGAGCTGTGGGCCACGAACGGGCCCTCGGCCACGATCCGCTCGTGCAGGTCCAGGAGCCGGGTCCGGTACTGGTCCACGGTGAAGCCCGGCACCATCCACACCACCTTCCGCAGGAAGTGCACGACCGCCCCGATGTCGTGGAACTCCATCCGCAGCCGCTCCGCGCGCAGATCCACGATCTCAAGTCCGGCCGCCTCGGCTCCGGCGCGCTCGTGGTCCGGATGGCGGGCGTTGCGGTTGGCCTCCGGCTGCGGGCCGAGGAAGTACTCGACGAGTTCGTACGCGCTGCTGGGGCCCACGTGCTGGGCGAAGTAGGTGCCGCCGGGCACGAGGACGCGGGCGATCTCCGTCCAGTGCGCCGTCACCGGGTGCCTGCTCACGACGAGGTCGAACGCCGCGTCGCCGAACGGCAGCGGGGCGTCTTCCGGCGAGGCGACGACCACCGCGCCGCGCGGGTGGAGCAGGGCGGTGGCCTTGGCGACGTTCGGCGGCCAGCCCTCGGTGGCGACGGTCAGCCGCGGCAACTCCCGCGCCGACGCCAGCACTTCGCCACCACCGGTCTGGATGTCGAGCGCCGCCTCCGCCGTCGCCAGCCGCTCACCCATGGCTCGCGCATATCCCCAGGAGGGCCGCTCCTCGGTGGCCCGCCCCTCGAACCACGAGAAGTCCCAGCCCTCGGTGGGAACGGCTTCGGCTTCGGCGACGAGCTCTTCGAAGGAGGGAGTGGTCGGGCTCATCCGGCGATGGTGACAGGCGGGGTTCGTGTGCCGCGACCGAATTCCGGGCTGTACGTGCCGGGGTGCGTGTGGCGGCTCGGGGCCGTTACGGGACGAGGGGGCGTACGTCCTCGGCGGTGAAGCGCAGGAAGCCCTCGGGGTCCGGTTCGTCGGCGGTCGGCTGGAGGATCACGGTGTCGGCGCCGGCGTCCGCGAGGCGACGGACGGCCTCCGCGACCGCTTTCGCGTCCCCGGCGACCCCGAGGTCTGGGACCGACGCCACGCCGTCCGCCTCCAGCTCGGCGCGGAGGCGCGCGGCGGCGTCCGGGCCGGTGGCGGTGAGGAGGTAGACGACGACCTCGTGCCTGCCGTCGCGGGAGGCCGACTTCCGCCCCTCGTCGATGAGTTGGCACGCCTTGCGTACGCCCTCAGGGGACGTACCTGAGGTGAGGATGGTGCCGTCCGCGAACTCGCCCGAGAGCCGGAGCGTACGCGGGCCGGTGGCTCCCGCGAGGATCTCCACCAGTGTCTGCGGGGGCCAGTCGAGGGCGACGCCGTCGAGCTTCACGTACCGGCCGTCCGTGGTCACGCGCTCGCCCCGCAGCAGTGCGCGCAACGCCACGAGGTACTCACGCAGCAGCGTCACGGGCGACTCGGCCCGCGCCCCGACCTGCCCCATCCAGTCCTGTACGCCGTGCCCGACGCCGACGATCGCCCGCCCCGGGAAGAGCCGGTCCAGAGTGGCGGTCTCCATCGCCGTCACGGCAACGTTCCGCAACGGCACGGGCAACAGCCCCACTCCCACCCGCAGCCGTTCCGTCCAGGCCAGCGCTGCCGCCGCCGCGGAGATCCCGCCTTCCAGAAAACAGTCCTCCCACAACCACAACTCCTCCAGCCCCGCATCCTCCGCCGTACGGACCATCGCACGCAGACGTTCTGGGGGCAGCTGAGGCCGGAACACGGCACCTAGTGCAGTCATGGGGCCTTCCTACCCACCACTCACATGGCACACAACGCCCTCAAGCTCCGCAGATATCAGCGCGCCCCGGACAAGGGCGCGAGCAATTGGGCCCACCGTCCCAGGAGGTTCGTCAGCGTTTCCTCGTAACCCCAGGTCAGAGACCCTTGCGTCGGTCGATGTCTGGGACTCGGAAGACATTCGCCTCCCCACTCCCTCGACTCGCTGGGGTTATCCACAGGGCGGGGCCCGAGAAGAGGGGGTGCGGGAAGGTTGGGGGGTGCGGGAGTTGCGGGATGTGGCTGTGGGTGGGGTGTTGGTTACGGCGTGGGCTCTGGGCAAGGGGTGGTCTCGGTCCGGGCTCTATCGGTGTCTGAAGGAGGAGGGGTGGACCGCGCTCGGTGAGGGTGCGTGGGCGGAGCCGGGGGTGGGAGTGGATCTCCGCACGAGGCTCAGGGCCGTGCAGTTCGCCGCTCCGGGGTTCGTCGTCAGTCACCGGGCGGCAGCCTGGCTCTGGCGGATCGAACTGCTGCGGGTGGAGGCGGAGTTCACCGATCCCGAAGGGGTACGGAAGCGGAAGAGCGTGCGGGTGCACCGCAGTGCGCTGCCTGCTGGTGACGTGGTCGAGCGTGACGGGTTGCGGATCACGAGCGTCGACCGCACGCTGGCCGACCTGTTGCTGTCGGGGCCGCGGGACGAAGCGGTGGTGGCCGTCGACTCGGCGCTCGCCCGCCGCTCGGTCGGCGTGGGTGACCGCGAGCGCGAGCGGCGGATCCGGCGGGCGCCGCTCACCCGTCTCGACACGGTCGCCACCGCACTCGGGCAGCGGAGGCGTGGTGCCGTCCGGGCCCGGGAGTGGCTCGCACTCGCCGACCCGGCGTGCGGTTCACCGGCGGAGACGATGGCGCGGCTGCGGATGTATGACGCCGGCCTGTACCCCGAGACGCAGGCCGAGGTCGTCACCTTCACCGGACGCGTGCTGCGCCCCGACTTCCTGTTCCGGGCACAGGGCGTCGCCGTCGAGATCGAGGGCTACGCCTATCACGGCAGCCGCGAGGACCACCGTCGCGATGTCGCCCGTTTCAACGACCTTCAGCAGTGCGCCGAGGTGCGGGGCGCGCTGCGGTTCACGGCGGAGCAGGTGTTCCACGCCCCGGGGGCGATGATCGCCACGATCCGGCGGGCGTTGGGGACGATGACAGGGGGTGGGGGTGCGGGGGTCACAGGAGGTGGTCCGCCTTGCCTGCCTTGATGTCCTGGATGAGCGTGCGGAGGGCTTCGCGGGTGTCGGTGAGATACGTGTCCTCGGCTCCCGCGAGGGCGATGTAGGCGTTGCCGGAGGTGTCGGTGCCTATGCGGAAGCAGTTGGCGCCCTCTCCGCAGAAGGGGGGTTCCCAGGTGATGTCCGGCACGGCTGTGTCTCCTAGAGGTCGGCTGCGAGTTTCTGGATGAAATCGCGTGACGCGTCGGGGGCCAGGGCCACGGCCTCCGCCGCGTCGAGCTGGGCCCGGTACTTATGTAGCTGCATCTCGATGTCGATGAACTCCGGTCCGTGCGTGCTGTCGAGTTCCACGGTGTCGAGGGTGGGGACGGAGGATTCCGCGTACACGACCGACTGTCCGGCTCCAGGAAAGCCGCCTGCCTTGAAGGGGATGACCCGCACGGTGGTGTGGTCGCACTCCGACAGGTACAGGATGTGCGCCAGTTGCCGCCGCGCCACGGCTGTGCCGCCGAACTCCATGCGTAGGGCAGCCTCATGGACGATGACGTCGAGGACGGGCGGTTCGGGTCGGTCGAGCACCTGCTGCCGGTCCATGCGGTGCGCCAGGCGTACGGCGACGTCGGCGGCGGGCAGGCGGGGGATCACCGCCTCGAAGACCGCGCGGGCGTGGTCCTCGGTCTGAAGCAGTCCCGGCAGGTGCACGGTCAGCGCGATGCGGAGGCGCTTGGCGCGCCACTCCATCTCGGCGATGTCCACGAAGCTCGCCGGGAGTTGACCCCGGTACGTCTCCCACCAGCCTTTGTCGCGCTCGGCGGCCATGTCGGCCAGCGCCTCAACAAGCGCCTCGTCCGCGCAGCCGTAGTTGGCTGCGAGGGTACGTACGCGTTCAGGGCTGATGCCGGACCGGCCGGACTCCATGTTCGGCACGTTCGTGCGCGGAACGCCGAGCAGCCCTGCGGCGTACTCCGTCGTCATGCCTGCGGCAGCACGCAGTTTGCGCAGCTCCGCACCGAGCCGTCGCTGCCGCTCGGTCGGTGTGCTCCTCGGCGGCATGCGCCCCTCCAGTTCGGCCCCGTGACAGGGCAAGTCTGCCTCCGTGCGAGCAGACGGGTCCACCACGATCGGGGTGAATTCCGGTCGATATGTAGTACACGTACTCCCACATGCTCTACGTTGAGTAACGCACACGCTACACACGGCAGTTGGCAGTGCATCGCGCGAGCATGCCCCGGTACTCCTTCCCTGGGAGGGGCGGGCCCGCGTCAGGGAGACGAGCCACTGGCCGCCGTGATCGTCGCGTCACCGGACACGACGTACCTCGACTCACCGCACGGGAGTTCCGCATGCCCATTTCCCTCTGCGCCGTCCAGGGCGACCACTCCGCCCCCGCGCCCGAATCCCTCGCGTACAGCCTCACCCTGCCCGCCACACTCAGATCGTCGGCGATCGCCCGGGCGGCGACCCGTACCGTACTGGTCGCGCACGGGCTCGGTGCGCTGGTCGACCCCGCCGAGCAGACGGTGGGCGAACTGGTCGCCGTCGCGTGTCGGTTCACGCCCGCGGACAAGGTCTATCTCTCCCTCCGCCTTCGGGACCGAGCCCTGCGCGTCATCGTCTACGACGGGCACCCGCGCCACACCAACCTCCGCCTCGCCGCCGCCTGCGACACCCGCCGCCGAGCGTCGTTGCGCCTGCTCGGCTGCGTCGTGCGGGCCTGCGAGGGCGACTGGGGATTCGGTGAGGCGCGGGAGCCGGGAGGGGGTACGCGGATGTGGGCGGTGTTGCCGTGCGGTCGGGCCTCGACATGGGGGCACCATGCCTCGGGGCCGGTCGTGGAAACCGGGGAGCACTTCGACGAATTGCGCACCCACGCGGCGCGAGTCCCGGGAGGCGGGTGACGGGGACTAGCCGCCCTTCGGGAACGTCACCTCCACGCGGCGGTTCTTGCGGCGGCCCTGTTCCGAGGTGTTGTCGGCGATCGGGTAGTCCTCGCTGTAGCCGCGTACCGCGAAGGTGACGTTCGTGTCGCCGAGGGCGGAGGCGAGTTCCTCGTGGACGACCTCGGCGCGGTTCTTGGAGAGGGTCAGGCCGTGGGCGTACGAGCCGAGGTTGTCGGTGAAGCCGAAGACGCGGACGTTCGTGGCGTTCTGGGCCTTGATCTCGTCCGCGATCGCCTTGATGCGGGACCGTGCCTCGGGGTTGAGCTTCGAGCTGTCCTTCGGGAAGAGGACCTCCGCCTGGAGCGCGAACGTCACGTCCTCGTTGGTGTCCACGCGGCGTTCCTCGCCGCCGAGGTCCTCGACGACCGACTTGATGTCCAGCACCCGCGCGGGCGCGAGCGTGGCGCCGTCGGCGAGCTTCAGCCCCGGGCTGTTCGCGTCCACTTCAGGAGGTGGAGAACTGCTCACACTGCCCGGCGGAGCACTCGGGTCCTCGTCGTCCGCCTGGGCCGGGGTGAGCGGTGTCAGGAAAACGAGCGTGGTGAGGGCGGTGAAGGTGATCGCGGTGGTGCGGAGGGTGAGGGACATGGTCACTCGCCCTCGGAGAGCTCGACGGCGGCGGGGGGCATGGAGCCGACCTGGAAGGAGACCTTGGTGGTGTCCTCGGGTGGGGCGGGGAACTGGGCGAACCACTCCGTGGTGGCGCCCGACAGCACACCGCCGGTGAACCGGGTGCACAGGCAGCGCCCTTCCGTGTCGCGCAGGACGAGGTACTTCTTCTTGCCCGTCTGGTCGACCAGGCTGGCGCCGGCGATCGACCCGCCGTTCTTGGCCAGTTCGCTCTCGTCGCCCCGCCAGTCCGCGGCGACCCACGGCTTGCCGCTGCCGTTCGTCACCGTTCCCTCGACGGTGACGAAGCCGCCGTCGTCACGGACGGCCGACGTGACGGCCAGGGTCAGACCGCCGGCCTTGACCTCCGCCAGCGTCTCCTTGGCGGGAGGGGCCTGGGACTCCTGCTTGTCGTCGTCCCCGTCGTCGTTCTTCGCAGGCGACGAGGACGACGTCTTCTTGTCCGAGGCGCCGTCGTCTCCCCCACCGCCGCAGCCGGCCACCGTGAGGACCAGCCCAGTCGTGATCGCCACCGCGGTCATTACCGTGCGGCCCTTCGTGGTGCGCCGAATGTTCATCGGTACGGCTTCCTTTCACTCGGCCAGTTGCACAGAGAACAGCACGGACGCGTCCGGAAGGTCGTCCAAATCGAAATCTTCGGGGTCGATGTTCACCACTTCGCCGTCGCAGTCGAGGGTGACGAGCTTCGTGGGATCGGCGTCCACGGGGAGATCACACCGCGGTTCGATGACGGCCGTGGCATGCGCGTTGGCATGCTGGGTCTCCGTGCCCGGGATGATCGAGTCGCCCACCGTGTAGTTCGTCTCGATGGCCACCCGGAACCCGGGAAAGCCGCCAATGGTGGTCGGTTGAGCACCGCCCTGGACGGTCGAGTCGTTCTCGCCGGCCAGTTGCTGTGCCGCGGCCGTGGCTCCGACGCCCTCGAACTGGTCGCCGTCGAGCCAGTCCAGCCAATTGCCGTCCGCGCCGATGGCGGCTCCGAGGCCTTCCATCAGCTCGTCGCGGGCGTCCTGCGCCGCCGCCAACGCAGCGGCGTCCGCCGCGGATTGAGCTCCATTCCGGGCGGACGCCGCTTGAGCGAATGCGAAGAACGCGAACGCGGCGAAGAGCAGAATCCCCGTCAGCCAGATGTAGATGGGGAGAGTCGACCCTCGGTCGCTTCGCAGAGGTGCGGAAATTCGCAGAGGTGCGGTGATCAGCCTCCGACGACGCTGGTGACCGCTGTCAGGATCGCTCCCGAGATCAGGCCGTCGAGCCCGAGCCCGTCGATCAGCGTGAAGATTCCCGCGATCAGGATCATCAGGCCCGCGTACTCCACGAAGCCCGCTCCCGCGTCCCGGTCCCGTCCTCGCGTTCGGGAGGCAACGGTGCGGACCCACCCCCGAACCGCTCGCTTCGCCTTCATGGACGTCTCCGGCTGCAGGCTCTTGGTCACAGTGATCCCTTCCCTCCCACCCAAAACCACTACCGTCCCGCGCACCGTACGTGAGAACACGCCTACTCCGGGTGGGTCCAGGGGCCCAACTTCCCGAGTTCGGAGTCACCGGTTCCACCCCCCGTGGGCCGTGCCCAGCCAGTGGGCGATCGCTTCGCTGCGCGTTGAACTGTGCAGCTTTGCGAAGATGCGATTGATGTGGTTCTTGACGGTCTTCTCGCTGATGAAGCACGTGGCGGCGATCTGCCGGTTATTCATGCCGGCCGCGATGAGATCCATGACCTCCACCTCCCGTGAACTCAGCCCGAATTCCAGTGGGTTGCGGCCGCGACGGTGGAGCGCCGCCGCGGAGGCGGGTCGAGCCTTCGACGACTGTCCCACAACCGATTGCAGATGCGAAGAGATTTCGTTCGGTTCGTACGAAACACCGAGTGAATTCGACACAGCGGCGGCCTCGGCGGCGGAGGCCGTGAAGGTGGCCCTTCCGTCACTCAAGTCACGGACGGCGGTGATCAGTTCGTCCGCCGTGAACTCGCCGTGCACGAGGTAACCGACGGCTCCCAGGCTCAACGTCTGTGCCACCACCTCGGGTTCACGGCTGTAGGTCAGCATCATCACGGGAGCCAGCGCGGCCAGCGAAGGCAGTGCCGTGAGGCCGTCCGTGCCCGGCATGCGGACGTCAAGGAGGATCACGTCGGGGCGGTGGCGGGTCGCGGCCGTGAGCGCCTCCGCACCGTTCGACGCCCGGGCCGTGACCCGGATGTCGGGGTGGGCGTCGAGCAGGGCCGCCAGGCCCGCCCGGACGACGGGGTTGTCGTCGGCCACGAGCACTCGTAGGGGCGGGCCGGGAAGTGCCTGGTCAGGCATGTGCGGCCTCCTCTTGAGGAGTGTGTGAGGGGGATACCGGCAGGGCGGCGGCCAGCGGGAGGTCGACCTTGACCTCCGTGCCGCCCTGCTCGGCTCGGTGCAGCCGGAGGCCCGCGCCCATCGAGGCCGCGCGCTCCAGCATGCCCAGCAGGCCGAAGTGGCCGGATTTCGCCAGGTGTTGTACGTCATCGAGGGATACGGCCGTGCCGGTTCCGTCGTCCCGCACGGTCAGGTGGAGGGAGGAGGGCGAGGCGTCGAGGGTCACGTCCACCCGGGTCGCCCCCGTCGCGTGGCGGTGCGTGTTCTCCAGTGCCTCCGAGAGGATCGCCAGAAGGTGGCGGGACGCCTCGGGCGGCAGTACGAGCGTGAGGGGCGCCGTGTAGTCGACGCTCGCCGTGATGCCTGTGCGGGAGGTGAAGTCCGCCGCCCTCGCTGTCAGTTCCGTGCCGAGGTCCATGGGCGGCGTCGACATCGCGGTGTGGTGGCGGAGGTCCGTCAGCAGGTCGCGGGACTCCGCCGCCGCGCGACGGGCCGCGCCTGCCACCGCCGTGGCCTGGGACTTGAGGGCGCGGGGGTCCGTGTCGTGGTCGGCGGCGACCGCGAGGGCCTCGGCGGCCAGGGCCAGGCCGTGCAGGGTCTTCGCCACGGAGTCGTGCATCTCCCGGGCCAGCCGGGCCCGTTCGGACTCGACCGCCTCCGCGACGGCCAGCCGGGAGTTGGCCTCGGCGAGGGCCTGGCTGGCCGTGCCGAAGCGGAACATCAGGTTGCGGAGGGTGACCCCGACGATCCCTGCCGCGATGCAGAAGCCGGCGACCAGGAGGGTACTGGCGCCGGCGCCCGGACGGTGTTCCCAGGCTCTGAACACCGTGAGCAGCACGACGAGTTGGAGCCCCGTGAAGACTCCGGAGCCGCGCCAGCCGTACAGCAGGCCCGCCAGGAGCGGGGTGCAGACGGCCGCGTACGCGAGGGGGGAGGCGGGGGACGCGGTCAGCAGGAGTATCGCGCCGAAGACCAGGTCCACCGCCATGAGGGTGGGGTGGGCCAGCAAGCGGGGGGCGAAGCGGTCCCAGTCCCTGAGCATGGCGTACGAGCCCATGACGCCGAGGACCGCCGCGGCGAGGACGCCGTAGCGGGGCGGGCCGTCCGTCGCGTTGGCCGTCGCGAAGGGGGCGCCGATCGCGATCAGGGTGAGCCTGACCGCGAACGCCTGGCGGCAGAGGGCCTGGAGGGCGTTGAGCTGGAGACGGACGCTGCCGGGGGCTGCCGCGTCGTCTGCGAAGTAGCCTGTGGCCCACTTGGCGGGGCCGCCGCCCGGGGAAAGGGTTGGGCGTTGGCTGCGGGCCGGTTGTGGCTGGGCGCGCAGTTCCCCGCGCCCCTGACAGCGCCCCCTGCGGGGCGCTGCCCGGCGCACGCGTTCCCAGTCCACTGCCATCTCAGCGCCCCAGGATCGAGCCGAAGTTCGAGCCGGAGCCCAGGAACATGCCTGTGGCGATGAGGATCATCGTGGCGGGGAGCATGAAGACCAGGGTGACCATGGTGGCCTTGGGGATCGTCTTGGCGGCCCGGCGGCGGGAGTTCTGGGCGTCGGTGCGGCGCATGTCCGTGGCGAGCTGGATGAGGGTGTCCGCGATCGGGGAGCCCAGCTCCTCGCCCTGCTGGAGCGCCGAGACGAACTGGGCGACCTGTTCGGAGGAGTTGCGCCTGCGCAGTTCGTCGAAGGCCTGGCGGCGGCTGACGCCCATGTCCATCTGGCGCAGCGTGATGCGCAGTTCGTCCGCCCACGGGCCCTCGTAGTGGTCCGCGACCCGGTCCAGGGCCTGGCGGAAGCCGAGCCCCGCGGACACCACGACCGCCAGGACGTCCAGGAAGTCAGGGAGGGTGCGGTCGATGACCTCCTTGCGTTCGCGGATGGCCTGCCAGATGAGGGCGTCGGCGGCGAGCAGGCCGAAGGCCAGGGCCATCAGCGAGAAGAGCGGCTGTCCGTTGGTGAGGAAGATCAGGAAGAGCAGGACGCCGAAGACCCCATACACCGCGCGACGGGCCGCGTAGCGGTTCAGGGTCAGGCCGCCGGGGTTGCCCGCCATGTCGATGCGGCGGCGTTTGGCGTCGACGCGGCGGGGGCCCATCAGCCGCAGGACGAGCGGGGCGAACCGCATGCCGAGGCGGTCGACGGCCGAGTCGGACTTCGAGACGCGGGTGGCTCCAACCTCCAGGGCCAGCGCCATGTCGCCGGGGAGCTTGGCCTCCGCGCGGTACATGCGGATGCCGAGGAGCATGCCCCCGACGGCGAGGCCGGTCAGTGCGGCAAGGAGCAAGGCCAGCAACGTAATCCCCTCCTCCTCATACTTCGATCTTGCCGAGGCGGCGGATGACGAAGAAGCCGATGGTGTAGAGGCCCATGGCGATGAGCACCAGGGTCTGGCCGAGCGGGGAGCCGGTCACCTTGGCCAGGGCGCCCTCGTTCGAGGAGTTGATGAGGAGGAGCGAGCCGACGCCGAGGAGGGGGACCGTGAAGGCGGTCGCGTTGACCTCGGAGAGCATGGTGCGGACCTCGCGGCGGGTCTCCTTGCGGTCCTCCAGGGTCTGGGTGAGGTTCCGCAGGGAGTTGACGACCGAGCCGCCCGCCTTGTTGGACAGGACGAGGGTCGTGACGAGGACGACCAGTTCGCGGGACGGAAGGCGTTCGGCCAGTTCGCCGAGGGCGTCGTCGACCGAGCGGCCCAGGGTCAACTGGTCGGCCACCCGGGCCAGTTCCTCGCCCGCCGGGGCCTCCAGCTCCTCCGCCGCCATCGCCAGGGCCGTGCGCAGGGCGAGGCCGGCCGCCGCCGCGTTGGCCAGCAGGCGTGCCACGTCGGGGAGTTGGTTGATGAAGGCCTCGATGCGCTTCTGGCGCTGCCAGTTGAGGAAGATCGCCGCGCTCCAGATGCCCGCCAGGCCCGCGATGGGGCCGAAGAACGGGGCCAGGGCGGCGGCCGCGGTCAGCCAGAGGCCGACGACCACGGCGGCGACGTACGTGAAGAACTCGCCCGCGGTCAGGTCGAGTCCCGTCGCCGAGAGACGAAGCTGGATCGTGCGGCCGAGGCGGGTGCGGCGCAGCCGGCGGTCGACGGCGGCGAAGCGGCGGGCGCGGCCGGCCGCGGTGCGCAGCGGGCCGCCGCCGGAGAGGCGGTCGACGAGGGCCTGGCGCTGGGCGCGGCCCGACGCGTACGTGTGCACGCCCGCGACGGCGAGTGTGCCGCACAGGACGGTGCCGCCGAGGGCGAGCAGGGCCTGGTTGTTCACGGCTCGCTCCTCTCATCAGTCTTGTCGGTCTCGGTGGTGGGGGTCGTCCGGCGGAGCGTCCGGGCGGTCATCCGATGGCCTGCCTCGTGTTGAGGACGTCGATGGCCTCGGCGACCCCGAAGGCGGGCGGCAGGGGCTCGTTGGCGACGTACAGCTTCTCGGCGACCGAGCGGGGCAGCGGCAGGTGTTCGAAGTGGCCGTGGACGACACGGTCGGGACCCGTCGGGCGCGGCACGAAGCGGGTGACCGGGACGACGCGGAACTGTTCGCGGCCGTGCGAGACCAGCAGGGCGATCTCGGTGACCTTGCGGGAGCCGTCGGCGTGGCGGGTGAGCTGGACGATGACGTCGACCGCGGAGTTGATCTGGTCCTTGAGCGCCTCGAAGGGGATCTGGACCTCGGACATCGAGCCGAGGGTCTGGAGCCTCATCAGGGCGTCCTCGGCGGAGTTCGAGTGGACGGTCGCGAGGGAGCCGTCGTGGCCCGTCGACATGGCCTGGAGCATGTCGAGGGTCTCGCCGCCGCGGACCTCACCGACGATGATGCGGTCGGGGCGCATTCGCAGCGAGTTGCGGACCAGGTCGCGGATGGTGATCTGGCCCTTGCCCTCCACGTTCGGGGGGCGGGATTCGAGGCGGATCACATGCTCCTGCTGGAGCTGGAGTTCGGCGGAGTCCTCGATGGTGATGATGCGCTCGTGGGACGGGACGAGGCCGGAGAGCGCGTTCAGGAGCGTGGTCTTGCCGGAGCCCGTACCGCCGCTGACGATGACGTTGAAGCGGGCCCGGACGAACGCGGCGAGCAGCATCAGCATCTGCTCGTCGAGCGAGCCGAGGCCGATCAGCTCCGGGAGTGTGTACGCGCGCGGGAAGCGGCGGATCGTGAGGGTCGGGCCGGTGAGGGCGAGCGGCGGGATGATGACGTTGACGCGCTCGCCGGTGGGGAGGCGGGCGTCGACCATCGGATTCGACTCGTCCACGCGGCGGTTGACCGTGGAGACTATGCGCTCGATGGTCTGCATCAGCTGCTCGTTCGAGGCGAACCGGAGCGGGAGCTGCTCCACGCGGCCCGCCCGCTCCACGAAGATCGAGTCCGGTCCGTTGACCATGATCTCGGTGATGGACGCGTCGGCGAGGAGTGGTTCGAGGACGCCGAGGCCCAGTGCCTCGTCGACGACCCTTCTGATCAGCTGGGAGCGCTCGGCCGACGACAGGACCGGGCCCTCGCGGCTGATGATGTGCCCGAGCACGCGCTCCAGACGCATCCGCCGCTCGGCCGCCGCGAGGCTCGACATCTCGGCGAGGTCGATCTCTTCGAGCAGCTTGGCACGGTAGACGGCGACGAGGTGGCCGTCCTCGCGGCCTGATCCGCCCTCTTCGGGGGCGGCGATACGGGCCCTGAGGCTCATGTCTTCAACTCCCTTCCGGGGGAGGTCGGTTCGGCACGGGTTCAGTCGTCGTTGTCATTGGGCATCGTGGCGCGCTTGGTCACGGTCCAGCCCTCGCCCACGAACGGGAGGAGGAGCGGGACCTGCACGGTCACGGTGGCGGTGGTCGTGTCGCCGCCCTTGGGTGCGGATACGTTCGCGTCCAGCCAGTCGCTCATGGCGGCTTGGCCGGCCGCCTCCCCCGCTCCGTCCTGCGAGGCGACCCGCGCGGCGGCCCGGGCGCCGGAGCCCGCCTGGTTGGCGGCGTATCCGACGAGGCCCAGCTGGATGGTGGCCATCCCGATGAGCAGCAGGATGGGCAGGAATCCGGCGAACTCCAGCATGGAGACGCCTCGGTCGTCCCGGGCCCTGCGCCAGATCCTGCGGAGCACGCTCATCAGTCGTCCTCCCCTTCCAGGGCCGCGCCCGCCTCGGCCTGGACCTCCCAGCCCGCGTCGAAGCCCGGGAAGAACAGCGGGACCTGGGCGGTGACCGTGGCCCGCATGACCGTGCCGTCCTCGCCGCAGTTGATGGTCGCGCCCTGCCAGGAGTCCGGGAGGTGCTCGCTTCCCGCTTCCGCGCAGGCACCGGCATACGCCCCCGGAGTCACCGCGTTCGCCGCCGTCGCGGCCCGCGCCGCCTCGTCCGCCGCGTTCCCCGCGAGGGAGTACGTGTAGCCGTACAGCACGCACTGCCACAGGATCGTCATCACGACCAGCAGGATCGGGAACATCCCGGCGAATTCGAGGGTGACCGCTCCTCGGTCGCCGCCCTTGCGGCGCAGGGCGAGGGCCCCCCGGTCCGAGGACGTCTTACGACGCCGGCCGCCGCCACCGCCCTCCTGCTTGACCACCAGATCCAGCTCGCCCGCCAGGGCCCACAGCGCCTGCTTGACGGTGGAGCGGGCGTCCAGGTCCTGCATGCGGCCGGCGTCCACCACCGACTGGAGCTCCTTGAAGGCGGCGGGCACCGTGGAACGGGCGACCTTCGTGCCGGTGACGCGTTCGACGAGGGAGGGCTGTATCTCCGTACCGCGGGAGAAGCGGTTGACGACGGTCAGGGTCTCCTCGGCCTTGCGGATCTGGAGGCGGTCCCACATGCGGACCATGCGTTTGGCGGCGCGGACGGCGACCACGTCGGGGGTCACCAACAGCAGCGCCTGGTCGGCCAGTTCGACGGCCGCCGCGTTCGCGGCGTTCAGCTGGGCGCCGCAGTCGACGACCACGACCTCGTAGCGGGAGCGCAGGGCGGCGAGGACCTGGCGGGCCACCCGGTCGGTGATCTCCTCGCCGCGTTCGCCCTCGGCGGGGGCGAGGAGGAGGCCGAGTCCGGTGTCGTGGGTGTAGACGGCGTCCTGGAGCACGCGCGGGTTGATGTCGCTGATCCCGGCGAGGTCGGCGATGGAGCGGCGGAACTGCACGTCGAGGTACGAGGCCACGTCCCCCGACTGGAGGTCCAGGTCGAGCAGGGCCACGGAGCGGCCCGACGCCTGGGCGGCCAGGGCGAGCTGGACCGCGGCGACGGTGGCGCCCACGCCACCCTTCGCCCCGGTGACGGTGACGACCCGGCCGCCGGGTCCGGTGTACAACTCGGGTGTGCCGCTGCCGAGATGGCGCCGCATGCCCATGGACCAGGCGGCGGCCGCGTGGACGCGTTCGGCGAGGGCGTCGTAGCCGAGGGGCAGGCCGATGATGCCGCGGGCGCCGGAGTCCATGGCGGCGGTGAGCACGTTGGTGCTCGTGTCGGCGGTGATGAGGACGACACCGACGGCCGGGAAGCTCATCACCAGGTCGCGGATGACGTCGAGCGCCGGGACCGGGCCGATCCGCTCGTGGACGAGGACGACCTCGGGCAGCTCCTCCAGGGAGTCGGCGGCGAGGCGGGCCAGGGTGTCCAGCAGGGCCGTGGTGTCCGCTACTGGCGGCGCGGGCTCGGCGTCGGCGAGCTGGCTCAGCAGTGTGCTGAGCGCGCGGGCCGAGTCGATGTCGCCGACGGCGGGCAGGATGCGGATGGTCATCGGCCGGTCCCTCGGCCTCGGCCTGGCACGCCGTTCCCTCGGCCTGGCCACGTGGGGGCTGAGCGCATCACGGCCTCCTACTTGTCCTCGTCGAGGGTGTACGTGCGGTCGCCGGGGGCGACGGTGGCGTCGGTGCCGCCCGCGACCAGCGCCAGGCGGACGTGTTCGGCGAACGACTCGGCGTACGCGACGCGTTGGGCGTCGGCGGTGTCGAGGGCGAAGGTGATCGGGACCGCCTCGTTCGCGGTGCGGCGGCGGTCGTTGCTCGACTGGCCCGGGTCGAGGGCGGTCAGCTTGCCGACGTCGATGACGCGGGCGTCCTCGACGATGACCTTCGACTGGTCCTTGCCGTTGTCGGTCTCGTCCTTGAACGTGGCGTAGATGTTGACCCGTGAGCCCGGGTTGATCTTGCCCGCCACACCGGTCGCCGCGTCGATCATGATCGCGATCTCCTGCTGGCCGGCCTCCAGTTCGGGCCGGTCCACGATCATGTCCCTCTGGAGCAGCGAGCCCTTCTCCAGCCGGGTGACCGCGATCTTGCCGCGGATCTCGGAGAGATTGGTGACGGCGGTGGACGACAGCCACCGCTCGGGCATCGAGACCTTCTCGAACTGGTCGGACGTCAGCTCCCGGTAGGGCGCGACGTCGTCCTTCAGGCGGTACGCCGCGACCTCGGGGCCGACCTTCGAGTTCACGTCGCGGATCACCGAGAGCACTCCGGCGAAGGCGCCCAGGGCGCACAGGGCCGAGAGGACCAGCAGGATGACGCCGCGGCGCTGGCGTGAATTCATGACGCGGACAACCTCGATCGGGGGAGGGCGGGGACAGCGGGGTCGAGCGGTTGTGCCTGGTGCTGGGTGCGTATTGCTGGTGCCTGGTGCCAAATATGTGGTGCTGCGTGTGCCTCGTATCTCGTTCTACGTGCCTGTTGTGCACCGTTATTCAGGTGTACGTACATGACTTACGTGGTTTACGAAGCCCCTCGGGGCAGGGCACGTACCGAAGAAGCTGCCCGCACCGTGGCCCTCGGAAGCTCCTGGGGCGGTGGCAAAGGCGCCGCACAGAATCCACAGCGGTCGCCGATGAGTTCAAGACCGCACCAGTGACACTCCTCGCGCCGCACGGACGAGACGAGTTGGTACAGCACGGACACGTCGTAGAGCCCGGCGGCGAACTCGGCGACCTTGCCCGTGCCCCACCAGCGTGTGGACTCGGCGGGCAGGGGCACGGTCGTGACGCCCTGGACGCGCCAGGCGGGCGCGAGCGTCCCGGTGAGCCACTCGGCGGGCAGTTGTCCGGCCGCGACGAGCATCCGTGTCCCGAACTCGGGCCCGGTGAGCTCCTCCTGGCCGACGCGGACCAGTTGGGGCCGCGGATTGGCCAGTACGGCGAACTGGGCGCCCGGCACCCATGACTTGGCGTGCGACTTCAGGGACACGGGGATGCGGTCCAGCTTGGCGACCGAGCCGAGCAGGGCGCCCGCGTAGATGTAGTGGGCGAGCAGCCGCGCGGAGGAGGCGAGCACGCCGGGGCTGAAGTCGCAGACGGAGAGCTGGCGCAACTGCTGGGCGAGCAGGGCAAGTCCGAGCGGCGGCAGGTCCAGGCCGAGCAGCGCGATGCGGTCGCTCTCCAGGACGGAGCGCACGGCGTGCAGCCGCCGGGTGACGTCACCCGATGTGGAGGCCGGGTACAGCGCGATCACGTATCCGTGCTGCTCGATGAGCGCGTGCATCCCGGTGAGGGAGCTTTCGAGGCTTTCGAGGGGCTGGACGGCGGCGGGCGGGGTCTGCCGGTCGTGCGGTGGGAGCACCAGGTCGGAACTGGTGACGGCTATCGCGGTCGGCACGCTGCACACCACCCCGTTCACTGCGGCGGGGTGGTCAACCACCGCCTCAGATCGCCCCTGACTTCGCCATCAAACCTTCACGGAAGAACGCGAATTTGTCACTGTGCGCCCTTCTGCAACTGCACCTTATCCACGGCATGGGCCACTCAACACCGGATCCGCGAGATCACCTCACACAAGGTGCGTGGGTGATCCACACAGAGTGAGGCGCATATGCCTCAACTCGACGGTACGGCAAGGGCGTTGACCTCGGTCAGAGGTCTTGACAACCGGATTGGTCTGGACCACCTTGGTCCTCCAGCGGTGGCCACCGTAGTCGTCCCCCACTTTTGACTCCCACTCCCCCACCGGAGGCCCCAGTGGACCGCGTACCAGGCATGCCCAGACGCAGACGGACCTGGGCGGCAGCCCTCGCCACCGCGCTCGCGGCGTCCGTCCTCTCCCTCGCCGGAGCCGGCCAGGCCTCGGCCGCCGACGTCAACAACACCAAGAACGCCGGTTACGAGTCGGGGCTCTCCAACTGGACCTGCTCGGCGGGCAGCGGCGCCGCCGTCTCCTCCCCCGTGCACGGCGGCGCGTCCGCCCTCAAGGCCACGCCCGCCGGGCAGGACAACGCCCGGTGCAGCCAGACCGTGGCGGTGAAGCCCAACTCGACGTACACGCTGAGCGCGTGGGTGCAGGGCGGGTACGCGTACCTCGGGACGAGCGGCACGGGCACGACGGACGTGTCCACCTGGACCCCGGACTCCTCCTCCTGGAAGCAGCTGACGACGTCCTTCACGACGGGCTCGTCCACGACGTCCGTGACCGTCTACACGCACGGCTGGTACGGACAGGCGGCCTACTTCGCCGACGACGTGTCCGTGTTCGGGCCCGACGGGGGCGGAGGCGGCGACCCCGATCCGGTCGTCCCGTCGACACCGGCCGGCCTGAACGTGGCGTCCACGACCTCCTCCTCCGTCTCCCTCGCCTGGAACACGGTGTCGGACGCGACCGGCTACAACGTCTACCGCGCCGGTACGAAGGTGCTCGCGGTGACGGGCACCTCGGCGACGGTCACCGGCCTCGCCGCCGCCACGTCGTACTCCTTCCAGGTCACCGCGACGAACTCGGCCGGTGAGTCGGTGAAGTCGACGGCGGTCACCGGGACGACCAAGGCGAACTCGGGCGGCGGGACCGGGCTGCCCAAGCACGCGGTGACGGGTTACTGGCAGAACTTCAACAACGGCGCGGCCGTCCAGAAGATCTCCGACGTCCAGTCCCAGTACGACATCATCGCGGTGTCCTTCGCCGATGCCACGACGACACCGGGCGCCGTGACCTTCAACCTCGACTCGGCCGGGCTCGGCGGCTACACCGTCGACCAGTTCAAGGCGGACGTCCGGGCCAAGCAGGCCGCGGGCAAGAAGGTGATCATCTCGATCGGCGGCGAGCGCGGCACGGTCGCCGTGAACGACTCCGTCTCGGCGACGAACTTCGCCAACTCCGTCTACACCCTGATGCAGACGTACGGCTTCGACGGCGTCGACATCGACCTGGAGAACGGCCTCAACGCCACGTACATGACGCAGGCGCTGCGGTCCCTGTCCTCGAAGGCGGGCTCCTCGCTGATCATCACGATGGCCCCGCAGACGATCGACATGCAGTCCACGTCGAACGGCTACTTCCAGACGGCCCTGAACATCAAGGACATCCTCACCGTCGTCAACATGCAGTACTACAACAGCGGTTCGATGCTCGGCTGCGACGGCAAGGTGTACTCCCAGGGCTCGGTGGACTTCCTCACCGCCCTCGCCTGCATCCAGCTGGAGGGCGGCCTCGCGCCGTCCCAGGTGGGCCTCGGCCTGCCGGCCTCGACAAGGGGCGCGGGCAGCGGCTACGTCTCCCCCAGCATCGTGAACAACGCCCTCGACTGCCTCACCAAGGGCACCAACTGCGGCTCCTTCAAGCCCTCCAGGACCTACCCGGACCTGCGCGGCGCCATGACCTGGTCGACGAACTGGGACGCGACGGCCGGCAACACCTGGTCGAACGCGGTGGGACCGCACGTGCACGGGCTCCCGTAGGGACGGCTCGTCAACGGTCAAGCGCCGCCGCCGATCCGGCGGCGGCGCTTCCGTGTGTCCGCGTGTCCGCCCGGATCACGGCCGCGGCTAGAAGAACTCCGACCACGGCTGGTCCCAGATCTGCTTCACGCACAGGACGATGAAGATCAGGCCCGCGATCGTCAGCATGGAGTTGCTGAGGATTCCGTTGCGCCATTCCGCGGGGGTGCGGGAGGAGTTGAGGAGCCAGACCAGGGTGAGGGCGAGGAAGGGGAGGAAGGCGGCGCCCAGGACTCCGTACAGGATGATCAGGCGGAAGGGCTCGCCCTGGAAGAGGAGGACGATCGGCGGGAAGGTCAGCCACAGGAGGTAGCCGCGGAAGGGCCAGGAGCGCTCGCGGGCGCCCGAGGCCACCTCCTCGCCGGATGTCGTTCCCTCGCCGGACGTCGCCTTCCCGGCCGGGGTCTCCCCTTCGCCGGTCGCGCGGCCGGCCCTGTCCTTGCGGTAGCGCTCCACGAAGTCCGCGAACATCAGGCTCACGCCGTGCCAGACGCCGATCAGGGACGTGAAGGACGTGGCGAAGAAGCCGATGAGGAAGAACTTGGCGGTCGCCGTGCCGTACTCGTCCTCCAGGATGTCGCCGAGCTGGATGAGGCCCTTGTCGCCGCTCGCGATGGCCACGTTGGAGGAGTGCAGGAGTTCCGCGCCGACGAAGAGCATCGAGATGACGAAGATGCCGGTGGTGATGTACGCGACGCGGTTGTCCAGGCGCATCACCTTCATCCAGCCGGTGTTCGTCCAGCCCTTCGCGTTGACCCAGTAGCCGTACGCGGCCAGCGTGATCGTGCCGCCCACACCGCCGATCAGGCCCAGCGTGTTGAGGATCGAGTCCTTCTCGTCGGGGAGGACCGGGAGCAGGCCCGCGAAGGCGTCGCCGAGGTTCGGGGTGACGCGGATCGCCAGGTAGACCGTGACGACGAACATCACGCCCACCAGGACGGTCATGACCTTCTCGAAGACCTCGTACTTGTTGAACCAGACGAAGACCAGGCCGACCAGACCGGTCAGGACGGCCCACCACTCCAGGTCCATGACGTCCGGGAAGAGCGCCTGCAGTGGCAGGCCCGACGAGGACATGGCCGCGGCTCCGTAGACGAAGCCCCAGATCACGACGTACACGACGAAGAACCACGACGTCCAGCGGCCCAGGCTCGCCCAGCCGTCGAAGAGCGTGCGGCCGGTGGACAGGTGCCAGCGGCCCGCCGCCTCGGCCAGCGAGATCTTGACGAGACAGCCGATGACGGCGGCCCACAGGAGCGTGTAGCCGAAGTTCGAGCCCGCGATGAGCGTGGCGACGAGGTCGCCTGCGCCGACGCCCGTCGCGGCCACCACGATGCCGGGGCCGATGTATTTCCAACTGGACTTGCGGGGAGCGGAGGCGGCCTTCCCCGTCTCTCCCGTGGCCGTGCTTCCAGTGGTGTCCGCGTTCCCAGAGGTGTCAGCCATGCGGATCAAGAAAGCGTAAAGAGAACGGGGGCACAAGAGGGCGTGCGGTGATCACCACCCGATGTGCACAGGTGAGGAGTGTGCGCACCGAGGAGAAGACGTTCGGGCGGGCCCCGGCGGCTGGGCGCGCCACCGGGGCCCGGGCTGTGGTTCCGGAGGTGGACAACGGTTCGTCCGGAACTGGCGGGGCACTACGGCTGTCGCCGACCACAGCCGTCGGACCCGCACGTGCCGAGCTCGAACCAGAGGGTCCGGCCCGGCCCGTCCTGGTGGCAGCCCCAGCGCCTCGCGAGCGCATCCACCAGGAACATCCCGCAGCCGCCCACCGCGGTGCCCGCCCCGGGCACCTCCGCGGGGCGGCGGCCTGCCTCGGAGACCTCGCAGCGCAGGACTCCGTGCGCGGCCGAGAGGGTGAGGCGGAGGCGACTCGCCGCGTGTATCAGGGAGTTGGTGACGAGTTCGCTGACGAGGAGCTCCGCCGTGTCGCTCTGTTCCGCGAGCCCCCAGCCCTCCAGCCGCCGCCTGACCTCCGCGCGGGCCTCGGCCGCCGCGACGGGGCGGGGGTCGTACACGACACTTGAGTGGCCTGCTCCCAAGGGTGGTTGGGGGTACCAGCCGTACGCGGCGTCGGGATCCGGAAGATGCCCTCCGGAGAGTTCCAGCATGTCCAAAGCTTCGGCTCCCCGCGGCTCGTCGGCACGGGGAGGACTACCTGAATACCTACCTGAAAACATGCGTTCGCACCGGTTTTGGGGCATGCGGGTGCCTTCGCCGTACGGGGGCGTCCGGGACCGTGCAGCGCCGGGTGCACCTGTGCACCTACGCGTACTGGACACGGATCAGCGAGCCGTCGCCCGACTCCGCGTCCCGGATGTCCACGTACGCGCAGACCTGGCGGGTGAACCAAAGGCCCTGGCCGGGGGACGGGCCCTCGGCGGGCGGTGGGACGAAGCCGGCGAGCGGGTCCGTGATCCGCTCGGGGACGCGCAGCTCGCAGACACAGGCGGGCGCCTCGCCCCACAGCAGGACCTCGGGGAGGGACGGGGTGGGGATCAGGGGTGCGTACGGGGTCGCCGCCTCGGGGATCGAGGAGATGTACGGGGTCGTTGCCTCGGTGACCGCTGTCGCGAACAGGTCTGCGTCCGCGGGGGTGAGTCCGCGCGCCCGGGCCCGCTCGCGGAGGGTGTCGCGATCCGGGGCGGTGAGGCGCTCGGCGTCCGGTGGCGGCGGGGGCAGGGGGACCCAGTCCAACTCGTGGACCAGGCGGGCCGGTTGCTCGTACGCCGGGGTGTCGGGGTGCGCGCGGCGGGCGGCGTCGACGATGGCGGGGCCCGCGGTGCGGGTGTCGTACGCGCACAGGGCGGTCGTCGCGAACGGCGCGAAGAGGAGGTTGGCGAGCGACTCGTAGCGGATCCACTCGGTGGTCTCGCGCGTCGAGCGCCCGGCGCGGCCGGCCCAGTGCGGCTCCATGAGGAGGTGGATCCGGCCGCCGGGTCCCGCGTTCGCGGAGAGGTAACCGGCGCTCTGGGCGACGGCGTTGGCCGCCGAACCCGTGTACCACTCGGTGTGGGGCACGAAGGTGACGCTCTTGGCGTCCGTGCCCAGCGCGTCCCGCAGGACGGCGAGCCTGCCGGGGTCGGCGATGGCCACGGGCGGTGGTTCGTCCGGTGCGGCGAGACCCTCCGCAAGGAAGGGGAGCGCGGCCGCGACGAACGCGTCGTCGGAGTCGAACACCGCCATGCGGTGGTCGAACGCCCCTGGGGGCGGGGCTGGTTGAGCCGCCTGGGAGGGCTTGACCGACTTGGTCGGTTCGGTCGGCCTGGTTGGTTCGGCAGTCACGAGGGTTCCCCTTCTGTCGTATCCACCTGGTTGTGGGCGGGCCGCCCGGCTGTGGGCGAACTGCCCGGCTGTGGGCGGGCGTTCCCGGCTGTGGGCGGGCGTTGTGGCACCTCGCCCATCGGGACCCCGGGATCGGGGGTTCAGCGGCGTGCGGCGACCCACGCCGCGATCTGGCTGCGGTTGCTGAAGCCGAGCTTGCCGAGGATGCGTTCCACGTGGCCCTCCGCGGTGCGGCGGGCGATCACCAGGCGGTCGGCGATCTGCTGGTTGGCGAGCCCCTCGGCGACGAGCTCGGCGACCTCCCTCTCGCGCCGGGTGAGCGACGCGAGACGGGGGTCCGCCCTGACGGAGTCCGGGTGCGGGTTCCCTTCGGCCCGGCGGGGGCCGGGGACGACCGGTTTCCCGGCTTCCTGGAGGGCGTACGAGACGATCGCGGTGAGCCCGAGCCCGCCACCCCGCCGGTACGCCCGGTCGAAGACCCCCTGTCCGACGGCCGCCCGCACCCGCGTCTCGCTCTCCCTGCGCGCGGAGTTGTACGTCGTGGAGCCGAAGCGGTTGCCGTCGATGCCGGCCCAGACGCGGTCGGCGCCGCCGAGCAGCACGGCGGCGCGTTCGTGGGCGCCGCGGGCGGCGGTGATGACCACCAGCAGGTCGAGGGTGAGGCCGATGCCGATGACGTCGTGCACGGCGAGCTTGCGGCGCAGGGCGTCACGGGCGTGCGGCTCCGCGCGGTCCCACTCCTTCCGCTCCGCGTACGCGAGGGCGAGGACCCGCAGGACGTACGAGCGGACCCACTCCTCGCCGTGCTCCTCGCAGAGGCGGTGGGCGTCCTCGCAGACCTGGACGGCCCGGTCGGTGTGGCCCAGGAAGGCGAGGCTGGCGGCGAGTTCGACCTGGTCGAGGACGGCGAGGCTGGGGAGCTGGCCGTCGACGGGGTTGCGGGCGACGGCGGCCTCGTAGTGCTCAAGGGCGGCGGGGAGGTCGTCGCCGAACAGGGCCATCAGGCCGAGCAGGTACTCCGCGTGCGCGACCTCGGCCGGGTCGCCGAGGCGGCGGGCCAGCGCGCGGGCGTCCTCGGCGCGGTCGCGGCCCCGGGTGAGGTCCTCGGGGCAGCCGGCGAGCAGGCCCGCGACCCAGAGTGCCCTGGCGCGCTCCCGGGTGGGCTCGGGGTGCGCGTCGAGCGCGCGGTCCAGCCAGTACCGGCCCTCGCGGGGTGCTCCGCAGGCGTGCCAGTAGAACCACAGGGTTCCGGCGAGCCCGAGTCCGGCCCGGGCCTCGCCCGGCACGGTGAGGCTGAACTCCAGGGCGGCCCGCAGGTTGTCCTGGTCGGCCCGCAGCCGGGCCACGATCTCCCGCTGCCCCGGCCCGAACCACCTCCGCTCGCACTCCGCGGCAACCTCCTGGGCCCAGTCCCGCTGCCGCCGCCGGGCCGCCGACTCCTCCCCGGGCCACTGCCGCAGCTTGTCGAGCCCGTAGTGCCGCAGGGTGTCGAGCAGGCGGTATCTGGCCGTGCCGGGGCCGCCTTCTCTGCACAGCACGGATTTGTCCACCAGGCCGGCCACGGCTTCGAGGACGTCCTGGGGATGTACGTCGATGCTCTTGCCGTCGCCGAGGCTCGTACCGTCGCCCTGGTCGCCGTTCCCCCACTCGTCCTCGTCCACGTCATCGTGCGCGTGCGCGTCCGCGCATACCGCCTCCGCCGCCTCCAGATCGAAGCTCCCCGCGAATACCGAGGCCCGCGCCCACACCAACTGCTCCGCCTCCGTGCAGAGTTCGTGGCTCCAGTCGACCGCCGCGCGCAGCGTCTGGTGGCGGGGAAGAACGGCCGGGCTGCCCGTGGTGAGGAGGCGGTAGCGGTCGTCGAGCCGGGCGACGAGCTGGTCGACGCCGAGGACGCGCATCCGGACGGCCGCGAGCTCGATGGCGAGGGGCAGGCCGTCGAGGCGGCGGCAGAGGCGGGCCACGGCGGCCCGGTTGTCGGGGGTGAGTTCGAAGCCGGGGGCGACGGCGGCGGCCCGGTCGGCGAAGAGCGCCAGTGCCGGGTAGGTCGCGGCGGCCGAGAGGTCCGAGTCCGGGTCGGGCACCGGCAGGGGCCGTACGTCCAGGAGGTGTTCCTCCGTGAGGGCCAGGCGGTGGCGGCTCGTCGCGAGGACGCGGACGCCGGTCGTGCCGTGCAGCAGCGCGGCCGCCAACTCCGCGCAGGCGGACAGCAGATGCTCGCAGTTGTCGAGGACCAGGAGCAGTCGGCGGTCGCGCAGCCGCTCGACCAGCGTGTCCAGGGGCGGCTGTTCGGAGTGGTCGTGCAGGCCGAGCGCGTCGGCCGCGGCGAGCGGGACGAGCGCCGGGTCGTGCAGGCAGGCGAGGTGCGCGAAGCGCACGCCGTCGGGGAACGCCCGCTCGACCCGGGCGGCGATCCGCCCGGCCAGCCGCGTCTTGCCGACGCCGCCGGGTCCGGTCAGCGTGACCAGTCGTGCGGTGGCCAACAGCCGCCGCCCCTCGGCCAGTTCGTCCCGTCGGTCGACGAAGCTGGTCGTCTCGACCGGTGGCTGATGGACCCTTCGCGGCGCTGATCCGCCCATGATCAGCCAGTCCTCTGGGGTGTGAGACGGGAGCCGGAGTGGGTGGCTCCTCTTGTGCCGGTTCTCAGTCTTCCGGCTGCGCCTCGGCTTCGCACGCGTGCGTCACACCCGTGGGTGCACTTTGAGTGGGTCCGCGACGTGTGGGGTGTGGGCGCGTACACTGCCGGGCCCCATATATGCATTGCGCCCGGCTTGTGCGCCCTGTGGCGCCCGGCGTGCGCTGGCGCTCCGCTTGGGCTGTTGAGTGCCTGCGGGCCGGTGGGGGCTTGTCGCGCAGTTCCCCGCGCCCCTGATGAGGCGGGGTCGGTGTGCGCGCGTACCGACCGGCGCACGGGGCCCGGGGCCGGGGGCGACCGTCTCGTTTCGGCCGGTTCGCGACGGCTGGTTTCGGTCTGGTCTTGACCCGGACATGCCATAGCCCCACGATGAGCGCCACACCCGCATACGGGCTCCTGTCGGCGCATTCGGCGGACAGCCCCGGCACGTCGCACCGATCCACCCCCCGCTCCACTCCCCACACTTCCGGTGATCCCGGAATTTCTGGAGAAACTAGGAGAATCAATGCGGCTTCGCATCAAAGGCGGCGGCACACCCGCCGCACCCCCCTCACCCGGCAGACGCGGCCGACGCACGGCCGCCCTCGCCACACTGCTCGCTCTGGCTCTGGCGGCCCCCATCGCCGCCACGACCAGCGCGAACAGCGCCTCCGGGGCGGCTCCCGCCTCCGACACGGAGGACATCCGTCAGTACGAGGTCCATGTCCACGGCAGCACCTCGGCCACCCGTACGGCGATCTCCCAGACGGGCGTGTCGATCGACGAGGCCGACGAGGAGACCGTCGTCGTCTCGGGACGCGCGGCCCAGGCGAAGAAGCTGCGGCAGCTCGGCTACGAGGTCACGGCCCTCGGCTCCGCCCCCGACCGGTCGAGCGCCGCGGACGTGGGCATCCTCGACTTCCCCTCCGCCGACTCGCGGTATCACAACTACGCCGAGATGAACACGGAGATCAACCAGCGCCTGGCCGCCTACCCGAGCATCATGAGCAAGCGCGTGATCGGGAAGTCGTACCAGGGCCGGGACATCGTCGCCATCAAGATCAGCGACAACGTCGCGACCGACGAGTCCGAGCCCGAGGTCCTGTTCACCCACCACCAGCACGCGCGCGAGCACCTCACCGTGGAGATGGCGCTCTATCTGCTGCGTGAGCTGGGCGCCGGGTACGGCTCCGACTCCCGCGTCACGAACATGGTGAACAACCGCGAGATCTGGATCGTCCCGGACCTCAACCCGGACGGCGGCGAGTACGACATCGCATCCGGCGCCTACCGCTCGTGGCGCAAGAACCGCCAGCCCAACAGCGGCAGTTCGTACGTCGGCACGGACATGAACCGCAACTGGAACTACCGCTGGGGCTGCTGCGGCGGCTCGTCGGGCTCCACGTCCTCCGAGACCTACCGGGGTACCGCTGCCGAGTCCGCGCCCGAGGTGAAGGTGGTGGCCGACTTCGTACGCAGCCGGGTCGTGGGCGGCAAGCAGCAGATCAGGGCCGGCGTGGACTTCCACACGTACAGCGAGCTGGTGCTGTGGCCCTTCGGCTACACCAACGCGGACACCACGACCGGTATGACGGTCGACGACCGCAACGCCTTCGCCACGGTCGGGCAGAAGATGGCCGCCAGCAACGGCTACACGCCCGAGCAGTCCAGCGACCTCTACATCACCGACGGGTCGATCGACGACTACCTGTGGGGCAGTCAGAAGATCTTCGCCTACACCTTCGAGATGTATCCGGGGTCCAGTGGCGGGGGCGGGTTCTACCCGCCCGACGAGGTGATCGAGCGGGAGACCGCGCGGAACCGGGACGCGGTGCTGCAGTTGTTGGAGAACTCCGACTGCATGTACCGGTCCATCGGGAAGGAAGCGCAGTACTGCAGTTGAGCCGGGTGGTTTGCGGCTTGAGGCTTGAGGTGTGACGTGCGTGGGGAACTGCGGGGCCGTTGTGGCTGGTCGCGCAGTTCCCCACGCCCCTTACGGGGCGCTCTCCTCAACCTCTTCGGCGTCCTCGAAGTACGTGTCCAGGACCTCGTCCAGCTGGGTCTCCCACTCCTTGAAGCGGGACCTGGCCGACGCCTCGATCTCGATCGGGTACCAGCGGCGGTCGGGGGTGTGCACCGTGATGGTGAACCGCTTCCCGAAGCGCGGTGACTCGGTCTCGACCGCGCCGATCTCCTCCCAGCGGAACTCGGCCTCCTGGTCGTCCAGGCGCAGCCGTACGCCGCTGTGGTCGGCGACGATCTTCGCGCGACGGTCGGAGGCCTCGAAGACGGGGCCGCCCTCGGGAGCCTCCTCGGGCTCCTCCGGCTCGTCGCTGGAGGGTTCCTCGCCGGATGGTTCTTCGCCGGAGGGCTCGTCGCTGGAGGGCTCGTCTTCGGAGGGTTCCTCCTCTGCGGCTTCCTTCTTGAGGTTCGTCTGCTTGGCAGGCGTCCGCTTCTCGGGGGCCGTCTCCTCCTCAGGGGCCGTCTCCCCGTCCGAGGCCGTCTCCTCGGAGACGGCCTCCGTCGGCTCGGCGTCCTTCGGCTCGGCGGGGCGCGGGCCCGTGATGCCGGGCACGAACGCCGGGTCGACCGCGGCGCCTTGCAGGGGCTGGATGTTGGGTCCTATGCGCTGCTCCACAGCGGGCAGTATGGTCGACGATCCTGTGTCGAGAACAGTCGGCCTCCGCTTCGTCCCGCTATATGAAGATGCTCAGCAGCGCCGCCACCGCGAAGCCCGCCACGGACAGGACCGTTTCCAGGACCGTCCAGGACTTGAGGGTGTCTCGTTCGGAGATGCCGAAGTACTTGGCGACGATCCAGAAGCCTCCGTCGTTGACGTGCGAGGCGAAGATCGAACCGGCCGAGATCGCCATGATGATCAGCGCCAGATGGGCCTGCGAGAGGTCCTGTCCCTCGACCAGCGGGACGACGATGCCGGCCGTGGTGACGATGGCGACCGTCGCCGAACCCTGGGCGACCCGCAGCACTACGGAGATCAGCCAGGCCAGCACGACGACCGGCAGGCCCACGTCGTTGAACGTGTCCGCCAGCGCGTCCGCGATGCCCGAGCCCTTCAGTACGGCGCCGAAGACGCCGCCCGCGCCGACCACCAGCAGGATGTTGCCGACCGGCTTCAGGGACGCCGTCGACACCGTCTCCAGCGACTTGCGCGACCAGCCGCGCCGGATGCCCAGCAGGTAGTACGCCATCAGCAGCGCGATCGTCAGCGCCACGAAGGGGTGCCCGAAGAACTCGATGACCGAGCGGAACGTCGACGGGTCCAGGGCGATGGAGGAGAACGTCGCGGCGAGGATCAGCAGCAGCGGCGTACCGATGATGAGGAAGACCGTGGAGAGGGAGGGCGGCTGCTCCGCGGGGGCCTCGGACGGGCCTTCGGCGACGGCGACCGAACCGGAGCCCGCGCCTGTGCCTGTGCCTGTGCTTTGGGCCGGGCCTGTGCTCTTGCCCGTGGCTGTGCCTGCGCCGTCCGTGGGGCCCCCGACCGCCGCCCGGCGCGCCGCGCGCTCCGCGGCCACCGCCGCCTTCGCCTCGTCCGCGGCCTCTACCATGTCCTGCGGTACGGGGACGAAGAGGCGCTTGCCGATCCAGGCGGCGTACGCCCACGCGGCGAGTACGGCGGGGATGCCGACGACGACGCCCATCAGGATGACCCAGCCCAGGTCCACCTTGAACAGACCGGCTGCGGCGACCGGGCCGGGGTGCGGCGGCAGGAACGCGTGCGTCATCGACAGGCCCGCGAGGAGCGGCATGGCGTAGAGCAGGATCGACTTGCCGGAGCGCTTGGCGGCCGCGTAGACGATCGGCGCCAGGACGAAGATGCCTACGTCGAAGAAGACCGGGATGCCGAAGATGAGGCCGGTCAGGCCCATGGCGAGCGGGGCGCGCTTCTCGCCGAACAGGTTGAGCAGGCGGGCCGAGAGCGCCTCCGCGCCGCCCGACACCTCCAGGATCGCGCCGAGCATCGTGCCGAGGCCGATGATGATCGCGACGTGGCCGAGGATGCCGCCCATGCCCGACTCGATCATCGAGACGGAGGTCGACCGCTGGACCGTGCCGAAGAGTTCGGTGACGGAGAGGCCGGCCGAGAGGCCGACGGCTATGGACACCGCGAGCAACGCTACGAACGGCTGCAGTCTGACTTTGATGATCAGGACCAGGAGCAGGACTATGCCGAGGGCCGCGACCGTCAGCAGGCCTGCGGTGCCGTCGATGAGCAGGAGCAGGCCGCCTGTGTGGGGTGGCGCTTCCGGGGTGGGTGTGGCTGCGAGCAGGGACGACATGGGGGGCCTCTTCTTAAGGGCATGGAGCTTTCGGGCAGGGGGGATCGCGGTGCGGCGCCCTGGGGTGGGCGCCGGACCTTGATTACTTACGGGGTGCGGGTGTTGTGGGGGGGGGTGGGGGCCTTGTGGGGGGGACGCGTTGTGGGGGGCGCGTTGTGGGGGGCGCGTTGTGGGGGGCGCGTTGTGGGGGGCGCGTTGTGGGGCTTGCGGGGCTGTTAGCCCAGTACTGCTAGTGCGTCGATTTCGATCAGCAAGCCTGCGGGGAGGCCCACGTACACCGTTGTGCGAGCTGCGGGGGGCGTTGTGAGGCCTTGCTCCTCGAAGTACGCGTTGTAGATCGCGTTCATCTCGGCGAAGTGGTCCACGTCCGTCAGGTAGACGCGGATCATCATCGCGTCGTCCCAGGAGGAGCCGCCCTCTTCGAGGATGGCCTTGACGTTGGCGAGGGTCTGGAGGGTCTGCTCCCGCAAGGTCGGGCCTGCGGGCGTGGGGGGCTCGCCCTCCACCGCGGGCAGGAAGCCGACCTGGCCCGCGACCTGGAGGATGTTCCCCTTCCTGACGCCGTGCGAGAACCTGGCCGGCGGGGTGGTGTGGGTCTTGGGGGTGAGGGCGATCTTGTCGGTCATGAGCTGGTTTCCTTCGTCGGGGTCTTGCCTGAGTACTCTCCGCTGATGGCCGCCGCGGTACGGCGCACCAGTGGGAGCAGTGTGAGGAGTTCGTCGGCGGTGACGACTACGTTCGGGGCGGAGACGGACATGGCTGCGACGACTCGGCCGTCGGTGCCTCGGATGGGGGCCGCCACGCAGTTGATGGACTCTTCGTGGCCGCCCAGGTCCGTGGCCCAGCCCTGGTCTCTCACCTTCTCCAACTCCCTCAGGAACGCCGGGGCGTTGGGGGTCGAGCGGGATGTGTACATCGGGTAGTCGAGTTTGTCGGCGAACGTGTGGCGCTCGGGTTCCGGGAGGTCGGCGAGGAGCAGTTTCGCCACCGCGGCGACCGTGATGGCCACTGGTTTGCCGATGCGGGAGTACATGCGGACCGGGTAGCGGCTCTCGACCTTGTCGATGTAGAGGACCTCGCCCTCCTCGTGCACGGCGAGGTGGACGGTGTGGCCGCACTGCTCGTTGAGGCGTACGAGGTGGGGGTGGGCGATCTCCCGTACGTCCAGGTTCTCCACGGCCTCCTGGGCCAGCGCGAAGAGGCGGGCGCCCAGGCGGTAGCGCTGGTCGGACTGGCGGTAGACGAGGCCGTGTTCGTGGAGCGTGCGCAGGAGGCGCAGGGCGGTGGACTTGTGGACGCCCAGGCGGTCGGCGACCTGGCCCAGGTCGGCGGGGCCCTCGGCTAGGAGCGGCAGGATGGACAGCGCTCTGTCGACGGTCTGGCTCATGGGGTGGGTACCTCCTCCTGGGCCCGGTCTGCGGGGTGCGTCCAGCCGGGGCCGAGTCGAAGTGTGCCCCACGCGTCGTCGTCCAGGGCGGCGAGGCGGTCGGCGTGGTCGCGGTCGGGGGGTGCGCCCAGGTCTCCGGGGTCGGTGAGCGTGGCGGCGGCCATGAGGTGGCCGTGGCGGAGGCGGGCTCGGGGAGGGAGTCCGCGGAGGGTCGCCGACAGGAAGCCTGCCGCGAAGGCGTCGCCCGCTCCTACGGGGGCGACCACGTCCACCTGGAGGGCGGGGACGAAGGTGATCGTGTCGCTCGGGTGGGGCGCCGCGGTTCGGTCACCCTGGCGTGGGGTGTGCGGGTGCCGCGCCGTGGTGCGTTCGCCCTCGCCGTGGGGGTGGGCCGGGTGCGCGCCGGGGGGTATCCGTCCTCGGTCTGGCGTGGAATCGGTTGCCTTGGAAGGGCTACGAGTTGACACGCCATCCGCTGCGGGCGGACACCCCCCGACACGCCCCCTTCCGTCCGTGGTCGGGTGCGGGTGCGTGGGGGGCGCTGCCTCGAAGGCCGTGGCGCCTTGGCTGCCGGCCTTGACCACCAGTACGCGGGGTTCCGGGAGTGCGGCGCGGATCGCGGTGGGGCCGCCTGTGATGCCCCAGGCCTCCTCCGCCTCGTCCTCGCCGACGAATACGAGGTCTGCTCCGCGGGCGAGTGTGAGGAGGGTGGCCCCTGCTTTGGACGGGGTAGGCCAAAGGCCCGCGCGGTAGTTGACGTCGAACGAGATCAGCGGGCGGTGGGGGGCTGGTGCCGTGAGGGCGGTCATGAGGGTCCGGCAGTCGGGGGAAAGTGCCGCTGTGATGCCGGAGAGGTGGAGGATTCGGCCCGAGTGGATGGCCGCCATGTCTGCGGTGGCCTTGGACATGGCCGAGGCCGCGGAGCCTGTGCGGTAGTACGCCACCTCGTGGGCGTCGGTGGAACGGTCGCTCGCCGTGCGGAAGTAGATGCCGGTGGGGCGGGTGGGGTCGCGTTGTACGGCGGAGGTGTCGACCCCGTACGCCCCGATCGCCTCGGTCAGGTGGTCGCCGAAGCCGTCGGCGCCCACCCGGCTGACCCACTTCGCGGTGTGGCCGGCGGCTGCCAGTGCGCAGGCCACGTTGGACTCCGCACCGCCGATCGCCCGGTCGAAGGACGGCACGTCCGCGAGGCGGCCCGGGCGGGAGGGGAGGAACGTGACCATGGACTCGCCGAGGGTGACGACATCCACGGCGGGCGCGGCGGCCGTGGGGGCGGGTCCGGTGGGGGTCACGATGGCTTGGGCTCCTTGGCCTTTGTGGGTCTCGGCGGCTTCGTTGACCCGGCGTTGGCCGAGATGTTAGACAGCAGTAAGCGCGACACGCAATGACTGTTGCAAGGAGTGCAACGGCGAATATTTGGGAGGCTTCATGGCCGCCGATTCCGGCACCGGTGCGGAGCGTCTTGCCGCGCTCGCGGACGAACGTGTCGACCACCGGTTCAAGGGGCTCCCGCCCGATGCCGACGGGCTCACGGTTGGCGAGCTGGCCGCTCAGCGCCGCAATCTGTTCGGTGGCGGGTTCACCACTCCGGTGCTCGCCCTGTCCGCCGAGCGGCTCGATCACAATCTGCGGCTCATGGAGACCTATTCGGTCCGGCACGGGCTCGCCTTCGCCCCGCACGGCAAGACCTCCATGGCCCCCCAGCTTTTTCAGCGTCAGATCGAGCGTGGGGCCTGGGGGATCACGCTGGCCGTGCCTCATCAGGTACGGGTTGCGCGGGCGTTCGGGGTCCAGCGGGTCTTCCTGGCGAATGAAGTGGTGGATTCCGCTGCTCTGAAGTGGGTTTCCTCGCAGCTCGACGCCGATCCCGGGTTTCGTTTTGTCTGTTACGTCGACTCCGTGCGCGGGGTGGAGTTGATGGACTCCGCGTTGCGGGGTGGTCGTCGGCCCGTGGACGTCGTTGTCGAGCTGGCTGCCGGTGAAGGTGCTCGGACCGGGGTGCGGAGGGAGGAAGAGTGCGCCGCCGTCGCCGACGCCGTCGCCGGTGTGGACACCCTGCGGTTGGTGGGTGTCGCGGGGTACGAGGGAGAGGTGCCGGACGCCGACTCGGAGCGGGTGCGGGGGTGGCTGCGGCGGCTTGTCGCGTTGGCCGTCGGCTTTGACAAGGACGGTCGTTTCGACGGGGTCGAAGAGATTGTGGTCAGTGCGGGGGGCAGCGCCTGGTTCGACGCCGTGGCCGATGTCTTTGCCGGGATTCCTGAACTGTCGCTGCCTGTGCTGAAGTTGCTGCGGTCCGGTGCCTATGTCTCGCACGATGACGGGCACTACCGGAAGATCACTCCGTTCAACCGGGTTCCCGAGGAGGGTGCCCTCCAGCCCGCGTTCCGGCTCTGGGCCCAGGTTGTTTCCCGGCCCTCTGCCGAGCAGGCCTTCGTCAACGCGGGCAAGCGGGATGCCGCCTATGACCTTGATCTGCCCGAGGTGCAGGTGCTGCGCTCGGATGAGGGGGAGCGGTCCGCCGACGGTGTCGCGGTCACCGGTCTGTCCGATCAGCATGCCTGGATTCGTACGGACGAAGGGGTCGAGCTCCAGGTCGGTGACTGGGTGGGTATGGGGCTCTCCCATCCCTGTACGTCCTTCGACAAGTGGGAGCTGATTCCGGTGGTGGAGCAGGACGGCACGGTCGTCGACTACATCCGCACCTACTTCTAGGAGCCCGCCATGATGGACCTCGTAGTGCGTGACGTGGAGGTTGTCGACGGGAGCGGAGGCCCCTCCTACCGGGCCGACGTGGGCATCGAGGGCGGCAGGATCACCGCCGTGGTCCAGGAGGCCGCTGCTGCTGGGTGCCTGCGGCCCGTCGCCCGTCGGGTGCTGGACGCCGAGGGGCTCGTCCTCTCCCCCGGCTTCATCGACATGCACGCCCACAGTGATCTGGCCCTGCTGCGGGACCCCGACCACAGCGCGAAGGTCGCGCAGGGCGTGACGCTGGAGGTCATCGGGCAGGACGGGCTGTCGTACGCCCCGGTCGACGACCGGACCCTCGCCGAGGTGCGCAGGGCGATCACCGGGTGGAACGGCAACGGGGACGACATCGACTTCGGCTGGCGGTCCGTGGGCGAGTATCTGGACCGGCTGGATCATGGTTTTGACGGTGAGGGCATCGCCGTCAATGCCGCCTATCTGATTCCTCAGGGCTCGGTGCGGATGCTCGCCGTCGGCTGGGACGATCGTGAGGCGACGCCACGGGAACTGGACCGGATGCGGCAGTTGGTCGCGGACGGTATGCGGGAGGGTGCGGTCGGGATGTCGTCCGGGCTCACGTACACCCCGGGCATGTACGCCAAGGATTCCGAACTCACCGAGTTGTGCCGGGTGGTTGCGGAGTTCGGCGGCTACTACTGCCCGCATCATCGGTCGTACGGAGCCGGTGCCCTGGACGCGTACAGAGAGATGGTGGAGCTGACGCGCGAGGCGGGCTGCTCCCTTCATCTGGCCCACGCCACCATGAACTTCGGTGTGAACAAGGGCAGAGGGCCCGAGTTGCTGGCGCTCGTCGATGACGCGCTGGCCGGCGGGGCCGACATCAGTCTGGACACGTATCCGTACACGCCCGGCTGTACGACTCTTGTGGCGATGCTGCCCAGTTGGGCCAGTGAGGGTGGTCCCGAGGCGATTCTCGCCCGGTTGAAGGATGACGAGACCGCGGAGAAGATCCGCCATCACATGGAAGTGGTGGGTGCGGACGGGTGCCATGGCGTTCCCATCGAGTGGGACACCATTGAGATCTCGGGGGTCGCTGATGCGGCGCTCGCGGAGTATGTGGGCCGGACCGTGCAGGAGTCGGCCGACGCTCGTGGCGAGGCTCCCTGGGTCACCGCGCGGCGGCTGCTTCTCGACGACGGGCTCGGCTCGACGATCCTCCAGCACGTCGGGCACGAGGAGAACGTGCGGGCGATCATGCGGCACCGCGTCCACACCGGCGGCTCGGACGGCATCCTGCGCGGCGACAAGCCCCACCCGCGCGCGTACGGCACGTTCCCGCAGTATCTCGGCCGGTATGTGAGGGAGTTGGGCGTTCTCGGGCTGGAGGAGTGCGTCGCCCATCTGACGTCGCGGCCCGCGGCCCGGCTGCGGCTGCCCGACCGGGGGCTGGTCCGCGAGGGGTACCGGGCGGATCTGGTGCTGTTCGATCCGGCCACGGTGGCGGCGGGGTCGACCTTCGAGGACCCTCGCGTACTTCCGACGGGCATTCCGTACGTCCTGATCGACGGGCGGTTCGTCGTGGAGGACGGGCGCCGGACGGATGTGCTCGCGGGGCGGGCGGTGCGCGGAACTGCTCCGTGACCGCCCGCCGCGGGATCACGGCTTGGGCAGGGTGCACCCGCTCGCGCTCAGGTCGAGCTTGTTGTCGATGCCGAAGCACGCCGGGATCTGGTAGGTCTCCTGGGCGTAGTTGATGCCCGCGCGGACGGTCACGTTGCCGCTCTCGTCGACCTCACAGGGGTTGTTGTCGGTGCAGCGGCCGCCGTCCTCGTTGCCGGTGTTGTTGACGGCGACGACGTTGCCGGTGGCGTTGTCGACGACCGGCGAGCCCGAGGTGCCGCCGATGGTCTGGCAGGCCGAGGTGTAGCGGACCGAGTCCTTCCAGGTCCAGGCGCCTTCCTTGAGGCGGTAGGCGAAGCCGTCGACGTTGCAGGCGTACGTCCGCTTCCAGTAGCCCGAGACGACCGTGATGGCGGTCCCGGCGACCGGGTGCGTGTCGTTCATCGTCAACGGGCTGATGTTGTACGAGCTCTTGATCTGCGCGTACGTGGTGGTGAGCTGGTACAGCGAGACGTCCGTGTCGGTCATCGTCGCGTACGCGATCTTGCTGGCGCGCAGGGTGGCGACCCGGCTGCCCGCGGCGTTGAGCAGGCCGAAGGTGCGGCTGGAGGCCCGGTCGACGATGACCTCACCGGCCGCGGGGAAGCCGGTCTCCAGACAGTGGCCGTTGGACATGACCATCGCCGGGTCGTTGTCCTCCGAGTCCGGGAAGCGGACGACGGAGCCCGAGCAGTTGCTGAGCGAGACGGTGCCGGCGAAGTTGACGGCCTGGACGGTCGGCGCGGTGATCCTGGACACGGCCGCCGTCGTGGACGTGACGGCGTCTCTGACCACCGAGGTGGCGGTGTCCGTGTCCACGACGCCCACTGACTGGGGGTCGGGCGCCGCGACCGCGGGTGCCGCGCCCGCCCCGGCTATCACCAGGGCGAACAGCGCGGCGCCGAGAGGCTTTCTCATGTGGGGGTCCCCTCATTGTGACTCGGGCGGCCGGAGAATTTCCGGCCGCCCATACGTCTGTCATGCACATTGTGAAGTGAGAGGGGGGTGTGGGCAAGGAGCTGCTTCAGGCGCGGCGTTGGCGGATTCCCTCGCATTCCCGGACTGCTCCTGCCCATCCCCCGGCACGGTGAACGTGAACGGGGTCGCCCCCCGGGAGCCGTGCGGCGGTCTGGCCGGCTCGGGGGCTGCTCGGGCCGGGCGGCGGCTACTTGAGCCGGGCGACGGTTACTTGGGCCCCTTGGTGCCACCCTGGCCGCGCCCCGGCTTGCCGTCGGAGTTGCCCGGGCCCCTCGGGCTCGTGATGGCGGTGGGCGTGGAGGAGGCCAAAGGGGTGGTGGGGGACTTGGCCGCGGGTTTCTCGGTCTCGTCGCCCGTCGGGGCGGGGCTCGCCGAGCTGCTCGGGTCCCCTGTGCGAAACGGCTCCCCGCCGTCGGACGACCGTGCGGCGGAGGCTCCGCCCGAGGACTTGGCGTCCGTGGGCGACGCGGGATCCCCGGCCGTCGGGCTCGTGCGGTCCTCGTTGCCTCGCGCTCCACCGTCCGACGGCCCGAAGGAGAACCCGGCCATCACTGCGGCCAGGGACACCGCGCCCACCGCCCCGGCGGCGACCGCCACACGCCGTGACGGCAAGGCTCCGGGCTTCCGCCGGGAGCGACGGCCGCCGCCGACCCGGCGGCGATCTTCCGCTCCGGCTGCCACGGGTGGCAGCTCGCGGGTCTCGTCGTACGCGTTCTGCCAGCCGTGGGCAGTCGCCGGGTCGGCGTACTCGTCGTACGCCGGGGTCTCCTCGACCTGCGGGTGATACACGATCGGCGGGACCACGGGCTCGTCGCCTTCCCGCTGCGCACCATGGGCGGCCGGCGCGCCGGCCGCGTTGTTCGCGGCGTTCGCGCCGGACACACCGTTTTCGTTCTCAGGTGGCCTCGACATGGCCGCGCATTGTAGGGACGGGAGAGGCCGACGGGACAACTACCGACGATAACCACTCAAACCACCCGTCTCACGTGGTGGAAAACACGCCGCGGGAAGCGTTACCCGGCCGTAAGCTCACGGACATGCAGGTGATCCAGTCGACCAAGCTCGCCAACGTCTGTTACGAGATCCGGGGCCCGGTGCTCGAGGAGGCGATGCGGCTCGAAGCGGCTGGGCATCGCATTCTCAAGCTGAACACGGGGAATCCGGCCGCGTTCGGGTTCGAGTGTCCGCCCGAGATCCTGGAGGACATCCTCCGCAACGTCTCGTCGGCACACGGGTACGGCGACGCGAAGGGCCTGCTGGCGGCGCGCCGGGCCGTGGTCATGCACAACCAGACCCTCGGCATCGAGACCGACGTCGAGCACGTCTTCATCGGCAACGGCGTCTCCGAGCTCATCGTGATGGCGATGCAGGGGCTGCTGGACGACGGCGACGAGGTGCTCGTACCGGCGCCCGACTACCCCCTGTGGACCGCCGCCGTGTCACTGTCCGGCGGTACGGCCGTGCACTACCGGTGCGACGAGCAGTCCGACTGGATGCCCGATCTGGCCGACGTGGAGCGGAAGGTCACCGACCGCACCAAGGCCATCGTGATCATCAACCCGAACAACCCGACGGGCGCGGTCTACGACGAGGCGATGCTGCGCGGGCTGACCGACATCGCCCGCCGCCACAACCTGCTGGTCTGCTCGGACGAGATCTACGACAAGATCCTGTACGACGAGGCCACGCACACACCGACCGCCAAGGTCGCCCCCGACCTGCTGACGCTCACCTTCAACGGCATGTCGAAGGCGTACCGCGTGGCCGGGTACCGGGTCGGGTGGATGTCGATCTCGGGGCCGCGGGCGCACGCCGACTCGTACATCGAGGGGCTGACCATCCTCGCGAACATGCGGCTGTGCGCGAACATGCCGGGTCAGCACGGCGTGGTCGCCGCGCTGAGCGGGCGGCAGACGATCAACGAGCTCGTGCTTCCCGGCGGGCGGCTGCGGGAGCAGCGGGACGTGGCGCACGCGCTGCTGACGCAGATTCCCGGCGTGACGTGCGTGAAGCCGAAGGGCGCGCTCTATCTCTTCCCACGCCTCGACCCGAAGGTCTTCAAGATCAAGGACGACCGGCAGATGGTACTGGACCTGCTGCGGACCGAGAAGATCATGGTGGTGCAGGGGACGGGCTTCAACTGGCCGGAGCCCGATCACTTCCGGGTCGTCACCCTGCCCACGGCCCGGGATCTGACGGACGCCGTGACCCGGATCGGGAACTTCCTGGACGGATACGGCCAGCCCTGACGCTCGATCAGTCACGCTCCGTGGTCAACCGGCCCGCTTTTCCGAACCGACTCAACTTTAGACGAAATCCAAGCTAGGATGGTTTCCTGTCAGAGCACAGGAGGCCATCTCCCATGTACGAACCGATCCGCACCAAGTCGGTCCACACGATGGCCGGCACCGCCGACTTTCCCCATCGGTCGCGCGAAGAGGAGCTGGACATCCAGCTCGCCGGCCACCTCGCGGCACTGCTGGCCGTGACCGACGAGCTGCGCGGTATCGAACCGTCCGCCGAGCTCGACGTCGCCGCCGACCGGCTGACCGCGCAGGTCACGCGTCTTCGCGGGGGCCGTCCGCCGGTCCGCGCGTCGGTGACCGGTGCCGGTACCACTGCCGAGTCCGCCCAGGTCGCGGCGCTCCATGAGCGGGCGCACGCCCTCGCGGGCCGCGCCCTCGTCGTCGCGGCGTCCCGCGCCGACACGGCCGCCGCGATCCTGGCCGCCGAGCGCATGGACGTACACACGGCGGCCACCGAGGCCCGCCGCGCACTCACCACCCACTGAGCCCTCAGGGCTCCCCCGGTCGGCCCCGGCCCGCGTGCGCCCGCAGTGACGCGCGGGCCGGGTGCCATTGCGCTCCGCTGGGCGCCGGTACGAATCTGCGGGTCGGCGGGGGCTGATCGCGCAGTTCCCCGCGCCCCTTACGGGGCACCCGGAACAGGCTGATCCGGTTGCGTACTGGGATGGGGTCGTCACCCCGCGTTCATCCGGAACCGTGCGGAATGTTGGGTTCCGGGAGCAGGCTCCGGGTGTGAGACGAATAGTCGCCATCGTCCTGGCGGTGTTCCTGATCGGCGGAGTTGCAGCAGCCGTCGTCGCGGGCCGCGAGAAGCAGGACAAGAGCACGGCAACGAAGACCGTGCTGGGAGTGATCGGTTCGGAGAAGGCGGAGTTCTTCGCCGATCCGGATGTGGTGAAGGCCCTCGCTGCCAAGGGCTACACCCTGAAGACGGAGACCTCCGGGTCCTGGGCCATGGAGGGACTCGACCTCAAGGGGTACGACTTCGCCTTCCCGTCCAGCCAGGCCCCCGCCGACGAACTGGCCGCGAAGTACGGCGTACGGCAGCCCCTGCCGCGCCCCTTCTACTCGCCCCTCGTGGTCGTGGCGCACCGAAGCGCCGCCGGGGTGCTGGCCGACAACGGGCTCGCGACTCTGCCGGCCAAGGGCAACGGCACGTTCAGGATGTCCGCCTACCTCAAGGCCGCCGGTGCCGACCGCACCTGGCAACAGCTCAAGGGGGCAGGGCGGCACGGTGAGTTGAGCGGCACGCTCTTCATCTCCACCACGGATCCGACCAGTTCGAACTCCGGTGCGCTCTACCTCGCCGCCGCCTCGTACGTCGCCGACGGCGGCCGGGTCGCCGACGGCACCGCCGCGGTGAACCGCACGGCTCCGCTGATGCGCAAGCTGATCAGCGTCCAGGGCGCCCAGCAGACCAGTTCGGACGCGGCGTTCAGGGACTTCATCAGCGGCGTCGGCAACCCGCTGGTCCTCGTGTACGAGTCGCAGGTCGCCTCGCTGCTCGCGCGGGGCCAGGACGTCGGCGACCTGACCGTCCTCTACCCCGACACCACCGCGAACAGCGACCACACCGTCGTCCCCCTCACGGACGAGGGCCGGGCGCTCGGTGAACTCCTCAGCACGGACAAGGAGTTGCGGAAGCTCGCGGTACGGCACGGGTTCCGGCCGCAGGGCACGAGCGCCGAGTTCACGGCGGCCACCGCCGCCCACACCACGTATCTCAACCAGAAGCTGACCGGTGTCCGGCAGTCGCCCGTGCCCGCCTCCAAGGTGCTGCACGAGATGGCGCGCCGGGCGCGGGGCTAGGGGGAACAGCAAGTGAGCAACACCGAAGACACTTTTGTCCTGACACCTCCGCAGGCCGTCGCGGCCGTTCCGAAGGAGAAGGCCGGCGGACTCGTGCCGGTCGACGACTCGGTCCGTACCGACATGGCGCGCAAGGCCGCCGAGTACGTCGACGGGCTCGCCGCGCTCGACGCCCGCTCCCCCGAGTTCGCGGGGAAGATCGGGGAGATCGTCGGCCTCGGCTCCGGTGAGATGCGCGGCGCCGCCGCCCAGTCGAACCGCATGCTGGAGCGCACGATCCGCAGCCTGCCCGCCAACGGCGAGGACGCCCAGTCCCGCGTCTCGTCCTCGCTCGTCGAACTGCGGCGCACCGTCGAGGACCTGGACCCGCGCGACCTGCCCGGCGGCAAGGCCCGCAAGCTGCTGTCCCGGCTCCCCGGCGGCAACAAGCTCCGCGACCACGTCGCCAAGTACGCCTCCGCGCAGGGCACGTTGAACAAGATCGTCGGCTCGCTCCGCGGCGGCCAGGACGAACTGCGCCGCGACAACGCCGCGTTGCAGACCGAACGCGTCCGACTCTGGGACTCCATGGGCAAGCTCCAGGAGTACGTCGTCCTGACGGAGGCCCTGGACGCGGCGGTCGAGGGCCACATAGCCGGCGTGGAGGCGGCCGACCCCGCCCAGGCGGACACCTTGCGCGCCGACGTCCTCTTCCCGGTCCGCCAGAAGCACCAGGACCTGCTCACCCAGCTCGCGGTGTGCGCCCAGGGCTATCTGGCGATGGACGTGGTCCGGCGCAACAACGACGAGCTGATCAAGGGCGTCGACCGCGCGGCCACCACGACCGTCTCCGCGCTGCGCATCTCCGTGATGCTCGCCTCCGCCCTCGACAACCAGCGCAAGGTCGTCGAGCAGGTCAACGCCCTGCGCGGCACGACCGAGGACCTCATCCGCGGCAACGCGGAGATGCTCGCCACACAGTCCGGCGAGATCCAGCGCATCGCCGCCGACCCGGCCGTCGGCGCGGAGACCCTCCGCGCGGCCTTCCAGCAGATCTACCGGACCCTCGACACCATCGACACGTACAAGGCCCAGGCCACGGAGTCCATGGCGGCGACGGTGGAGTCCCTGACGTCGGAACTCCAGCACGCGAGCGCGTACTTGGACCGCAGCCGCTCGCGGGCGGCGCTGGACGGGGGCCTCGCATGAGATGGGGCAACTTCGAGGCCCGCCGCCTGTCGTCCGTGCCCACCCATCTGGCCGCAGCCGCCATCGCACTGGCACTGGTGACGGCAGGATGCACATCAACAACGGAAGAGCCGGACCCTTCCAACAAGGCCGAACCCGGCACCCTACGCATCCTCGCCTCCAGCGAACTCTCAGACATGAAGACCGTGCTGGCCCAGATCCAGCAGGACACCGGCATCAAGGTCCGCCCCACCTACATGGGCACCCTCGACGCCGTGAACCTCCTGGGCAAGGACAAGGCCAAGGGCACCTACGACGCGATCTGGCTCTCCTCCAACGACTACCTCCGCCTCAACCCCACCGCCGCGCAGCAGATCGTGTCGGAGACCCCGGTCATGTCCAGCCCGGTGGCCATCGGCGTGAAGAACGCCACCGTACGAGAGCTGGGCTGGAAGCCGGAGAACGTCACCTGGGCGGACATCGAGAAGGCGGTGGCGGACGGCGATCTGACGTACGGCATGACCGACCCGTCCCGCTCCAACTCCGGCTTCTCCACCCTGGTTTCGGTGGCGTCGGGCCTGTCGGACGCCCAGTCCGCGCTGACGGACAAGGATGTACAGCAGGCGACGCCCAGGCTGGCGGAGTTCTTCAAGGGACAGAAGCTGACGTCCGGTTCGTCGGGCTGGCTGGCGGAGGCGTACGACCGGCGCGGCGACGTCGACGCGCTGCTCAACTACGAGTCGGTGCTGAAGGCGCGCAAGGACCTCACGGTGATCCGGCCGCGCGACGGCGTGGTCACCGCCGACTATCCGCTCTCCTCGCTCGCGTCCACGAGCCAGGCGGTCCGCGACGACGTCCGCCGCCTCACCGAGGCGCTGCGCGCACCGGCGGCCCAGCGGCTGATCACCGACCGCACCCTGCGCCGCCCGGTGGTCGCCTCGGTCCCACCCGCGACGGGCCTGGACACCACCCGCCGCCGCGAACTCCCCTTCCCGGGCAGCCGTTCAGTGGCAGACGGCCTCCTGGACGCGTACGAGAACAAACTGCGCAGGCCCTCGCGCACGGTATACGTCCTGGACACCTCGGGCTCGATGGGCGACGACGGGCGGCTCGGCCGACTGAAGAAGGCGCTCACCGATCTGACGAGCGACTTCCGCGACCGGGAGGAGGTGACGCTGATGCCGTTCGGCTCGGCGGTCAAGAGCGTACGGACGCATGTGGTGCGGCCCGAGAACCCGAAGTCGGGGCTCGACGGGATCCGCCGCGACACCGAGGCGCTCACCGCCGACGGGGACACCGCGATCTACACCTCGCTGGAGAAGGCGTACGAGCATCTGGGCGCCGACGACGACGCGTTCACGTCGATCGTGCTGATGACGGACGGCGAGAACACGGCGGGGGCGAGCCCGGCGGCGTTCGACGGTTTCTACGGCGCACTGCCGGAAGCCGAACGGGAGATCCCGGTCTTCCCGATCCTCTTCGGCGACTCCGACCGGGGCGAGCTGGAGCACATCGCCGAGCTGACCGGCGGCCGGCTCTTCGACGCCCAGAAGGGTTCGCTCGACGGCGCCTTCGAGGAGATCCGTGGCTACCAATAAGTTCCTGGGTTACCTGGAGTCCCGCAAGAACCTCACCGGCAGCGCGTGCGGGATCGTCGGCCTGGCGCTGACGTTCGCGGGGGTGGCGGGCCCGTACTGGCCGGTGGTTGTCGTGGGCCTGTACGGCGCGGGGGCACTGGTCGCTCCCCCTGAACGGCCGCCGCTCCCGGACTTCCCGGACCCGTCCGCCCAACTGGACGAACTACGAGGCGACTTCGCCAAGCTGCGCGCCTACCTCACGGACATCGAACTCCCCACCGGCCGCGGCAGGCCGCCTGACCGAACTGACGGACCTCCTGGCCGCCCTACTGGACCCCGGCTGGGTCGCCGAGGTCCTCGCCCAGGACCCGGAGGGGGTGCACGCCGTGTCCCGGGCTGTACGGCAGGACATCCCGGAGGCGGTCGACACGTTCGTACGGACGAGGTGGTGGACGCGTCTGGCACCGGGCACGGAACCGCCGGAACGGCACCTGGAGCGCCAGCTCTCCGTACTCCACGGCGAGGCCCAGTCCCTGGCAACAACCCTCCACGAAGCGGAAGCCCGCCGCCAGGAATCCCACACCCGCTATTTGGAGGACCGCTCGTAGGGCTATTTTCGCCCCCGCCGCCGTCACTAACTCAGGGGCTCCGCCCCCGAACCCCCAAAAGACTGCGCAGTTCCCCGCACCCCTAGGTTTTTAGGGGCGCGGGGAACTGCGCGGCCAGCCACAGCCGACCTCCACCCGACGACCCACCCCACGGGGTCTGGGGCGAAGCCCCAGGGGACGGGAATGGGTAGGGGCGGCGGGGGCGAAAAAATGCCACCGCGGCCGGCCCCAAACGACGTCGCAGGTCAGGGCAACTCGGGGCCGGCCGCGGAGTTCATACGGCGGGGCGTCAGCCCAGGCGCTTCACCAGGGCCCGGTACTCGTCCCACAGCTCCGTCGGCGTGTGATCACCGAAGGTGTTGAGGTGCTCGGGAACCAGCGCCGCCTCCTCGCGCCAGACCTCCTTGTCGACCGTGAGGAGGAAGTCGAGGTCGGAGTCCGAAAGTTCGAGACCGTTCGTGTCGAGGGACTCCTTCGTCGGCAGGATGCCGATGGGCGTCTCGACGCCCTCCGCCTTGCCGTCGAGGCGGTCCACGATCCACTTCAGGACACGGCTGTTCTCACCGAAGCCGGGCCAGACGAACTTGCCCTCGTCGTTCTTGCGGAACCAGTTGACGTAGTAGATCTTCGGGAGTTTGGAGGCGTCCTTGTCCTTGGCCACGTCCACCCAGTGGCCCATGTAGTCGCCCATGTTGTAGCCGCAGAACGGGAGCATCGCGAAGGGGTCGCGGCGCAGCTCGCCGACCTTGCCCTCGGCCGCCGCCGTCTTCTCCGACGCCACGTTCGCGCCGAGGAAGACACCGTGGTTCCAGTCGAAGGACTCCGTCACCAGCGGGACCGCCGTGGCACGACGGCCGCCGAAGAGGATCGCCGAGATCGGCACGCCCTTCGGGTCCTCCCACTCCGGCGCGATGATCGGGCACTGCGCGGCCGGCACGGTGAAGCGGGCGTTGGGGTGGGCCGCCGGGGTCCCTGACTCCGGGGTCCAGTCGTTGCCCTTCCAGTCCGTCAGGTGGGCCGGAGTCTCCTCCGTCATGCCCTCCCACCAGATGTCGTTGTCGTCGGTCAGCGCGACGTTCGTGAAGACGGAGTTGCCCCACAGCGTCTTCATCGCGTTGGCGTTGGTGTGCTCACCGGTGCCGGGGGCGACGCCGAAGAAGCCCGCCTCGGGGTTGATGGCGTAGAGGCGTCCGTCCTCGCCGAAGCGCATCCAGGCGATGTCGTCGCCGATCGTCTCGACGGTCCAGCCGCCGACCGTCGGCTCCAGCATCGCGAGGTTGGTCTTGCCGCAGGCCGACGGGAAGGCCGCCGCCACGTACTTCGACTCGCCCTGCGGGGGCGTGAGCTTGAGGATCAGCATGTGCTCGGCGAGCCAGCCCTCGTCACGCGCCATCACGGACGCGATGCGCAGGGCGTAGCACTTCTTGCCGAGCAGCGCGTTGCCGCCGTACCCGGAGCCGTACGACCAGATCTCGCGGGTCTCCGGGAAGTGGGAGATGTACTTGGTGGAGTTGCACGGCCACGGCACGTCCGCCTCGCCCGCCTCCAGCGGCGCCCCGAGCGTGTGCACAGCACGCACGAAGAAACCGTCGGAGCCGAGCTCGTCCAGCACAGGCTGACCCATGCGGGTCATGGTGCGCATGGACACGGCGACGTACGCCGAGTCGGTGATCTCGACGCCGATGGCGGAGAGGTCGGAGCCGAGCGGGCCCATGCAGAACGGGACGACGTACATCGTCCGGCCCTTCATCGAGCCGCGGAAGACGCCGCCCTTGGCGTCCGCGCCGGTGCCCGTGCCCTGGAAGATCTCCCGCATCTCCGCGGGGGCCTTCCAGTGGTTCGTCGGGCCCGCGTCCTGCTCCTTCTCGGAGCAGATGAACGTCCGGTCCTCGACCCGAGCGACATCGGTCGGGTCCGAGGCGGCGTAGTAGGAGTTGGGGCGCTTGATCGGGTCGAGCTTCTTGAAGGTGCCCTTGCGGACGAGCTCCTCGCTCAGTCGCTCGTATTCGGCCTCTGAGCCGTCACACCAGACCACGCTGTCCGGCTGCGTCAGTTCGGTGATCTCGTTGACCCACGAGATCAGTTCCTGGTGATTGGTGGGAACGGTTGAGGGAGCCGCGATGTCGCGCGCCACGATTGCTCCTAGATGAGGGGTTTTGGTTGTTGATGCCCCGTGGGGGCTGCGACCCGGATGCTTCACGTGGTGACGCTTAGGCGCTCATCCGGTGCCGACCGCACTCATTTGATCATCCGACGGGTCCGCGCATATGTCCAGAGGGCCTCACACGTGAGCAGCGTGAGCATCACCACTTATTGCCGGTCATTTACCCGGGCCATTCCCGGCCCACCGGTCGCCCGCGAGCCGCTCACCTCGCACGCCGGTGGAACTCCGCCTCGTACGCCGGTGAGACCATGGCCACTTCGCGCCCTTCATGCGGTCGGACTGATGCGTAACTTACGGTTCCGTAGGTACGATGCCCTGCATGACTGCGCCCGTCCCCGACGCGCCCTCGGACACGCCGGTCGTAGACCGCGTCGCCGAAGCGCTCTCCCTGCCGCATCCGGTCAAGCCGAAGCTCCGAGGCTGGCTGCACGCCGGGATGTTCCCGGCCGTACTGGTCTCCGGCCTCGTCCTGACCGCTCTCGCCGACTCGACCCGCGCCCGTATCGCCTGCGGGATCTTCGCGCTCACAGCCTGCCTGCTGTTCGGCGTCAGCGCGATCTACCACCGGGGCACCTGGACGCCACGCATGGACGGCGTGCTGCGCAGACTCGACCACTCGAACATCTTCCTGATCATCGCGGGCTCGTACACACCGCTGACGATGCTGCTGCTGCCCGAGGCCAAGGGGCAGTGGCTGCTGTGGGGCATCTGGGGCGCCGCGATCGCGGGCATCGCCTTCCGGGTGTTCTGGATCGGGGCACCGCGCTGGCTCTACACCCCGTGCTACATCGCGATGGGCTGGGCGGCCGTCTTCTTCCTGCCCGACTTCATGCGGGCGGGCGGCATCGCCGTGCTGGTCCTGGTGATCGTGGGCGGGCTCCTCTACAGCGCGGGCGGCGTGATCTACGCGCTCAAGCGCCCGAACCCGTCTCCGCGCTGGTTCGGCTTCCACGAGGTGTTCCACTCCCTCACGCTCGCGGCGTTCGCCACCCACTACGTCGGCATCTCGATGGTGGCCTACCAGCACGGATAGCCCCCGCACCAGCAGAGACACCCCCGGAGCGCCGCAGCCGGCATTCGACGAAGGGCCCCACCGCATCGCGCGGTGGGGCCCTTTTGCATGCCCTCACATTGACAGCAACTCCCTTTTGAGAGTTACTCTCATTTCATGGCTACCGTCACTCCACCTCCCGAGACACACCTCGACCCCCGTCGCTGGTGGGCCCTCGGCGCCCTGGTCGCGAGCATGCTCGTACTCGGCTTCGACATGACGATCCTCAATGTGGCGCTCCCGACGATGGCCGGGGAGCTCGGCGCGAGCACCGGTGAGCAGCAGTGGATGGCGGACGCGTACGTCGTCGTCTTCGCGGCGCTGATGCTCCCGGCCGGGCTGCTCGGCGACCGGTTCGGCCGGCGCCGGATGCTGATGGTCGGGCTCGGCGTCTTCCTCGCCGGTTCGCTGGTCGGCGCCCTGGCCGGCGATGTGACCTGGGTCGTCGTCGCCCGTGCGGTGATGGGCGTGGGCGGCGCGCTGGTGATGCCGCTCGCCCTGTCCGTCCTGCCCTCGCTCTTCCCGCCCACCGAGCGCACCAAGGCGGTCGGCGTCATCTCGGCCGCGTCCGCGCTCGGCATGCCGCTCGGCCCGATCATCGGCGGCTGGCTGCTCGACCACTTCTGGTGGGGCTCGGTCTTCCTGATCAACGTCCCGATGGCCGCGATCGGCATCGCCGCCTGCCTCTTCCTGCTGCCGGAGACCCGCGACCCGAGCTCCCCCAAGGTCGACGCCGTCTCCACCGCGCTCACCGCGGCCGGGCTCGGCGCGCTGATCTACGCGATCATCGAGGCGCCGAACCGCGGCTGGGGCGACCCGCTCGTGCTCGCCCTGATCGCCGGGTCCGTCGTCCTGCTGGCCGCGCTGGTGGTGCGCGAGCGCCGGTCCATACGCCCCATGCTCGACATGTCGCTGCTCGCGCACCGCGGCTTCCTGCTCAACGCGGTCGCGGCGACGCTCGTGATGTTCGTCCTGTCCGGCCTGATGTTCGTGCTCCCGCAGTATCTGCAGGCCGTCCTCGGCAACGACGCCCTCGGTACGGGCGTGCGCATGCTGCCGATGATGGGCGGGCTGATGGTCGCGGCGAGGGCGGCCCAGCCGGTCGTCGAACGGTTCGGGTCGCGTGGCGTGGTGAGCGCCGGTCTGGTGGTGCTGGCCTTCGCCGCGATCCTCGGCAGCCGTACGACGGTCGAGTCCGGGTACGGCTTCACCGCGCTGTGGCTGTCGATCGCGGGCCTCGGCTTCGGCTTCGCCGTCGTCCCCGCGATGGACGGGGCGCTCGCCACGCTCCCCGCCGACCGGGCGGGCAGCGGCTCCGGGCTCCTCATGACGCTGCGGCAGGTCGGCGGGGCGATCGGTATCGCGCTGCTCGGCAGTCTGCTGGCGAGCGCGTTCCGGGACCGGCTCGATGTGACCGGGCTGCCCGAGGGGGCGGCGGACACGGCCCGGGAGTCCGTGGTCGCGGCCCATCTCGTCGGCGACCGCGCGGGCGCCGCCGACCTGGTGACCTCCGCGAACTCGGCGTACGTCCATGGCATGGGCCTCGTCCTGCTGGTGTGCGGGATCGCCTCGCTGGTGGCGGCGCTGCTCGCGGGGGCGTTCCTGCCGAACACCGAGTCGAGCACCGGGTCGCGGGACGTCACGGGGCCCGTGAAGGGGAAGCCGGCCCCGGAGGCGACCCCGGACATGGCCTCCGCCCCGGCCGATGGCCGACAATGACCCCCATGACGGCCGCACGCAGCTCCATCCCCGCCGACCGCCCCCAGCTGGGACTTCGTGAGCGGAAGAAGATCAAGACACGGACGGCGATCCGTGACGCGACCTACCGGCTGATCGAGGAGCAGGGGTACGACGCCACGACGATCGAGCAGATCGCCGAGCTCGCCGAGGTGTCGCCGTCCACGGTCTTCCGCTACTTCCCGACCAAGGAGGACATCGTCCTCACGGACGAGTACGACCCGCTGCTGGAGGCGGAGCTGCGGGCACGGCCGGCCGACGAGCCGCCGATGGACTCCCTCCGGCACGTACTGGGGAAGGCCGTGGGTCTCGGGATGGCCGAGGACGCCGAGGTCACCCGGCTGCGGACCAGGCTGATGGCCGAAGTGCCCGCGGTGCGTTCTCGGATGATGGAGAGCATGTCGGTCACGAGTCATCTGCTCTGCCAGGTCATCGGCGAGCGCACCGGCCGGGGCCCCGACAGCTTCGAGGTACGCGTCTTCGCGATGTCCCTCATCGGCGGTCTGATGGAGGTGTCCCTGTACTGGGCCCAGCACGACCACGCGGATGACTTCGCCGGCCTCGTCGACCGCGCCATGGACGTCCTGGAGCACGGGCTCACGCCACGGACCGAGTAACAGAAGAAGGCAGTTGCCCCCGCCCCTTGGAAGGGGCGGGGGCAACTCCGTCTCACGAACTCACCGACTCACCAAGGCGAGCTCAGCGCCTCGTCACGTCACCCTTCCCGCACGCCACCCCGTCCTTGTCGCGGTCCAGACGCAGCGGGTCGTCCTTGCCGTTGATCTTGAGGCGGCCGTAGTCGTTCTCCTTCAGCCAGGCGCAGCGGGCCGCCGTCGTCTTCTTGACCTCGTCCGGGAAGACGGTCGGTACGCAGACGTTGACGGAGCCGTAGTGGCGGTCGCAGCCGGCCACGGTCGGGCTGACCTTGGCCGAGGAGCGCTTCTTGCCGGGCTTCTTGACCTTGCCTTCGAGGGAGTCCGCGAAGGAGTGCTCGTGCGCCGAGGGCGTGTCGGAGGCCGCCGCCATGGCCGACGGGCCCTGGAGGTGGACCCACTTCGCCACCGACGGCACACCGCTCGCGTCGACCGCGAAGAGCATGTACCAGCCGGGCGGGGCCAGGTTGGGGTTGCTCGTCACGTTCAGGTCGACGTTGTTGCCGTCGACGGAGAGCGGCAGGTCCACGAAGCGCTGGTTCGGGTCGGACGAGTGCGTCACCGCGGCCGGGCGGATCAGCTCCGCCTTGGCGATGGGCCGGTCGACCGTGATGCGCTGCGTGTCGCCGTACGTCCACTCGTTGTCGATCACCGAAGTGATCGTCGGGCGGGCGCCCTTGAGAAGGTACGGCGGGGTGTAGATCGACACGTTGTGGTTCCAGGAGCCGTTGCCCGGGTTGTCGCCGGTCGCCATCACCCGGCCGTCCGGCAGCAGGAACGCGGAGGAGTGGTAGCCGCGGGCCTCGGGGTCGGCGGCCACCGGGTCGAAGGTCTCCGTCGCCGGGTCGAAGATCGACGACTCGTAGACGGGGTTGGCGCGGTTGTGCAGGGCGCCGCCGGTCTCCAGGACCTTCCCGTCGGGCAGAAGCACGGTGGAGACGTACATCTTGCCCTGGTTGCCGGTCTGCGGGATCTTGCCGTTGCCCAGGTCGACGGTGCCCTGCGGGAGCGGCGGCCCGGCGACGTACGCGGGGTTGGCGGACTTCAGGTCGATGATGTCCGTGAGCCGGTTCGCGTCGGGGTTCGAGTCGATGTTGCCGCCGCCGACGGTGAGGACCTTCTGGTCCTGGGCCGGGGGCAGCAGGACGCTCGCCGACTGGTCGCGCTCGTCCTTGCGCTGCAGGCCTGGCACCTCGGTCGTGGTGTTGGCGTCGTAGTCGTAGATCGCCGAACCCGTGCCGGGGATGTTGTTGCCGAAGGTGTGGCTGCCCGTGTAGAAGAGGCGGCCGTCCTGCATCAGGACCATCGACGGGTACAGACCCCAGTACGACCAGGTCTGGTTGACCTGCCACAGCGGCAGCCACTTGTTCTCGGCCGCCGACCAGCGCTCGGCCGTCACGGACCCCGTGGAGTCCTCCTTCAGCCCGCCGAAGGAGATCACGTCACCGTTGCCGAGGATCGTCGCCGACGGGTACCAGTGCCCGTCGTTCATGTCGTTCGTCTTGCTGTACGTCTCGGTGACCGGGTCGAAGGTGTACGAGTCCTTGTAGCCCTGGTAGCCGATCGTGCCGTCGGCAGACGGGTAGCCCTTGTTGCCGCTCATCACGAGGACCCGGCCGTCCTGCAACTGCACATGCCCGGCGCAGAACATGTCCTTCGGCGTGGGGATCTGCTTGTACGTGCCGTTCACCGGGTCGTAGACCGCGCTGGTGAACGTGCCCGCCTTGAACATCTCCTCGCTGTTGCCGGAGCCCGCGATCAGCAGCACCTTGCCGTTGTTGAGGACGACGGAGTGCATGGAGCGGACCGGGTTCTGCGTGGGCAGCACGTCCCACTTGCCGTTGGCGCACTCCTCGGCCGTGCCGGTGCACACGGGGTCCGGGATCGGGTCGGCGACCTGGTCCATCGTGTAGTCGTCGGTGGTCACGGCTCCGGTGCCGTAGACGGAGACGCCCCAGGTGATGCGGTCGGTGCCCGCGGGGACCTCGGGCGTACGGACCGTGGCCTCGGCCCAACTGCCGCTGATCGGCAGGGTCTTGAGGTCGGTCCAGTACTGCCAGCCGGCGGTCGCGTCGTGCCGGAAGAGCGTGAGCGAAGTGTCCGGGGTCGTCGACTTGTACCAGAGCCCGAGGTCGTACTGCTTGCCGACGCTGACGACCGGCGCGCACTCGGCGGACTCGGTGATCAGCGCCTTGCGGTCGCCCTCGGTGCGGCGGGTCAGCTCGACCTTCATGGCCTTGGAGCCGGAGTGGGCGTCGCCGACCGTGGAGAAGGTGAAGTCGTTGTCGCCCCAGCCGGACTTCTCCCAGCAGTACGGCATGTCGTCCGTGCCTGCGGTCTCGAAGCCGGGGTTCTTCACGAGGTTGGCGGCCGAGGCGGGCTGCGGGGCGATGAGGAGCAGCCCCGAGGTGAGGGCGCCCACGGCCAGCAGGGCGGTACGGCGGCGAGGGCGGGCGGGTCGTCCGGAGCGGGCAGGTCTTCTGAACTTCGGAGCGGGTCTACTGAACATCAGCTGGATCTCCTTGCTGTGCGGCTCCCTGCGTGACGGCCCGTCTCGGCGGCCGTCGTGTTTCCTGCGCGCCCTCCCTTCCGCGGCAGATAGACCAGGGCCTCCGTCCCCGCGAACCGCAGGACGAAGGTGGTCACCAAGGCGAGTGCGGTGGCGCCGAGGACGGACATCCCGAACTGGCCCACGAACAGCGCGATGAGCGGGATGCGCAGCACCAGGTCGGCGTTGGCCAGCAGCGCGAACCGGCCCGAGCGGTCCCACCAGCGCCGGTGCTGCCGGCGGTCCCGGAAGCAGAGGTGCTCGATGAGCAGGAAGTTCCAGGCGACGCCGAACTGGTTGGCGACGATCTCGGCGGGCAGGTAGTGCATCCCGACGGAGGTGAGGGCCCACAGCGCGGCGAGGTTCGGCAGGAAGCCGGTCGCGCCGATCAGCCCGAACACCACCATGCGGGCGACCGGCGAGGCGGTGCGCAGCCCGGCGAGGTGCCGCAGGAAGCGGATGCCCTCCTGCGCGGTCGACTTGGACTCGCCCGCGAACCGGTCCTGGAAGACGAACGGCACCTCGGTGACGTGGCGCGGGCGGGCGCGTACGGCCATTTCGAGGAGGATCTTGTAGCCGAGCGGCTTGAGGACGTCCGCCGTGACCGCGCTGCGGCGGATCGCGAAGAAGCCGCTCATCGGGTCGCTGATGCCATGCAGCCGCCGCGGGAACAGCGTCTTCGTCAGCAAGGTCGCGCCGCGGGAGACGGCGATGCGGTAGCCGCCCGCGAGTCCGGCCCGGCTGCCGCCCTTGATGTAGCGGGAGGCGACGACGAGCCCGGCGTGCTCGCGCTCGCCCGCGGCCACCAACTCCGGTACCAGGGACGGGGGATGCTGGAGGTCGCCGTCCATGACGACGATCCAGTCGGAGCTCGCGGCCCGGATGCCCTCGACGACCGCGCCGCCGAGCCCGCCGACCGGTGTCTCGCGGTGCAGCACGGTCACCGGGTACGGGCAGTCCCGCGCGGCGTCCCGGATGACTTCGGGTGTGTCGTCGGTGGAGTCGTCCACGAAGACGACCTCGCAGGGCAGCCGCGAGGGCACCGACTCGGTGATCCGGTGCAGCAACTCCCGGATGTTCACGGACTCGTTGAAGGTCGGCACGACGATGGTGACGGCGCCGGGTTCGGGAACGGAGGAGGCCGCTTTCAGGGCGGGGTCGTGCAACTCCCCCGGGACGGTGGACTCGTACGTCATCGGTCGCCTCCGGTGGTCGCCTCGTCGGCGGTGTCGTCCGTGCCCGTCGTGCTTGCCGTGGAGCCGCCCCTGACCTGCCGGATCTCGATCCGGTCCGGGCCCCTGCCAAAGGTGGCGACGGGTGTCGAGTGCTTCATCGCCTGCTTGACGTTGGGCAGGTCGGCCGCGTCGCGCCGCACGGTCGGGGAGGCGACGACGTAGTCGATGTCGCGCCAGCCGCGCGGCATCGTCTTGGTCACCGCGGGGTCGAGGTCGGCCTTGTAGAACCAGATGACGCCGAGGCCCGGCTCGTAGCCCGCGTGCACGAGGTCGAGCCAGAGCGCGTCGTCGACGAGGACGCGGGTGTCCTCGGGGTGGTCGACCTCGGTGGCCAGCCACTTGGAGGCCGCCCGGTAGGGGGCGTTGGCGTCGGCGGTGACGGCGGTGCGGTCGCCGTCGTACCAGCGGGGTACGACGTACGCCGCCGAGGCCGCGACGAGCAGTGCCGCGACCGCGTACCGGGCGCGGGTGACGAACTCCCTCTCGTCGGTGCTCCGCCACCTGCGCAGCACGCCGTGCGCGACGCTCGCGGCGCCTCCGGCGAGGACGAGCGCGAGGAACGGCAGGGCCTGGATGACGTACATCGCGGGCAGGTAGCCGGCCGGGCGCAGGGCGACCAGCGCGAGGATGGCGACGGTGAACGCGGGTCCGGCCAGGGCTCGCGCGGTCACCGACCAGCGCCAGGTGACCAGGAGGAGCAGGGCGCCCGCGAGGCCGCCGAGGGGCAGCACGCGGTCGTAGTAGAGCCAGGACTGCAGGACGCCGTACGAGCCGGAGCCCTGGTCGAGGATGAATCCCGAACCGGGCCTGGTCAGCTGGTATTCGAGGCCGTCCCACAGCGAGACGTGTCCGCCGCCGGGGAACAGTTCGCCCTTGAGGAGGGCGAAGAGCGGGTACGACAGGCCGATCAGCACGCAGGCCGTGATGGCGCCGGTGAGGGCGAACTTGCGGGTGTCCCGGTGGCTGTGGCGCCACATGGTGATCATCACCGCGGGCAGCACGAAGATCATCGTCTCTTTGGTGAGGACGGCCGCAGCGGCCGCGAGGCCCGCCCCGAAGTGGTGCCAGAGGTGGCGGCTCGGGGAGGCGGCGAGGCAGAACGCCACCAGCGTCCACATCACCGCGATGTTGTCGAGGAAGATCTCCCGCTGGAGGACGACCGACAGCGGCGAGAGCCCGAAGAGCAGCATCGCGAGCCCGGCCGCCCAGCGGGGCAGCCACAGGCGGCGGGCCAGTACGTAGACGAGGACCGCGCTGATGGCGCTGACCAGGAGCATCACGATCCGCATCGAGCCGACCGTCATCGACTCGGGGCTGATCAGGGACGGTATCCAGGTCAGCAGGGCTATCTGTATCCAGCCGAGCGGCGGGTGGTCGTACCAGTAGGTGTAGTGGGCGAGGCCGTTGCCCTGCTGCACGGACCAGGCCTGGGCGAGGTAGGTGCCCTCGTCGTCGCTGAGCGCGGGATAGTCGGCGATGTTCCAGCCCTGCACGGTCATGACAACCACGAGGAGAACGCCGCACAGGATCAGGTCGGCACGCGAGGTGCGCAGCCGGGACGGGAGCGGGGTCGTTCGAGGAGTCGAACCGGCCTCGGGGACAGGTGTCCGCTGCGCGGGGACCTTTGGGGTGGTCACCGCGGGAAGGGTGGAGGTCACGCAGGAACGTCCTCTCGGGACCCGCGGGACGCTACGGCCGCGGCAACGGTTGCTTCAGTGGCTTCGAGGGCGCGGGCGGCCCCGATATCGGTGAGATGTGCGCCGACATGGCTGGTCAGCTCCCAGTCGTTGCGGCCCCGCTGCTCACGCCACACGGCACGGACGGCCGCTCCGGCGAGGAGCACCTGGTAGAAGGGGCCGCCGAGGATGAGCTTGAGGTAGTGGACGAATCGGACGCGAAGCCCGTACTGCTTGCCGAAGTCGTGCAGTCCGACAAGCTCGAAGACGAAGGTGACGAAGGCGGTGACGGCCGGGAGGAAGGTGATGAACGCGATGCCGACCGGGACGTCGAGGAAGAGCGCCACGGCCACGTTGAGCGGGATGATCACGCCGGAGATCGCCTGGAGATACGGCGTCATCAGCGTGTAGCGGGCGAGCAGCCGCTGGCCGAAGCCGGGCAGCTGCTTCCAGTCCTTCTTCCGGTAGACCTGCAGGAAGCCCTGGTTCCACCGGGTGCGCTGCTTGAGCAGCGACATCAGGCTGCCGGGGGTCTCCTCCTTGGTCACCATGTCGGAGTCGTACGCGACGACGACCTTCTTGCCGATGCTGGAGAGCCGCACGCCCAGGTCGCAGTCCTCGGCGAGGCAGTCGGGGTCCCAGCCGTCGGCGGCCCGCAGGACGTCCGTGCGGACGAACACGGTGTTGCCGCCGAGAGGAATGAAACCCTTCTGCGCGTGCAGGTGAAGCCGCGAGCGGAACCAGAAGAAGTACTCCAGGCAGTTGCGCAGGCTGTACCAGCTGGAGTTGAAGTTGATCAGCTGGACGCCGCCCTGGACGACGTCGGCGTCGGTCGACCGGAAGGCGTGGTCGACGTGCGCGAGGAGCTCCGGGTGGACCTGGTCCTCGGCGTCGAAGACTCCGACGACGTCACCGCGACAGTGCGGCAACGCCGTGTTCATGGCCCTCGGTTTGTTCTTCTTCTCGTGGGTGTCGACGACGACGCGTACGCGCGGGTCGCGCTCCGCGGCCTCGCAGGCCACCTCGGTGGTCTCCGGGTCGTCGTGGCCGACGATCACGATGATCTCGAAGTCGGTGTGGCTGGATTCCAGCAGTCGCTGGATGGTGTGGTCGAGCACCGCCTGCTCGTGTCTCGCCGGCAGCAGCAGCGAGAACGACAGGTGTTCACCCCCGTCGGGACTGCTGAACCGGGTGGACGCGAGCACTTCGGGCGTACGCCACGCGTGCATCTGCCACCACAAAGTGAAGGCAGCCATCCCGAAAAGGGCAAGCGAAACGGCAGCAATGAGCACAGACGTAAGCAACAGATCCCCCCAGGATCCCCATAACCCCCTGTCACGACAGCGAGTCACTCCTGTCGTGTCCGGGACAGAGACTATGGGGGTTCTGTGAAGTCCGGGAGGTGTTCTGATAAATAGCGTGTTTCGGAATGGTCAGTCGACTTGTAGGACGTATCCGAACACGTGCGCACATTAACCCCCACTGAGCAGGCGCTTTCACCGCTCAGCGCTTGAGGGCCTCCCGGAGACGGTCGACATCGGTCGTCGGAGCGTCACAAGTGAAGTTACGGCAGACATACGCCGTCGGTTCACCGCTCACAAGCAATCGTTCCGCGAGCAAAGGCAGTTCGTCACTGTCAGGAGCGCCCACGGCGACGACCGCGCCGGGCGCGGTGGCGAGGAGGGCCGCCCGGTGGAGCTCCTTGGTCGCCGGATCGTCGACCGGTCCGACCACGGCGACCTCACGCGGCCCGTCGAGCAGCGCCTCGGCCGTGGCGAGACCCCAGCCGATGAAGCGCGGGGCGCGCGGACCGAGCGCCTTGACGACGCCCAACGCCCGCTCCGCGGCGGCCCGGTGGGGCTCGGCGCCGGTCTGGGCCGCGTAGCTCAGCAAAGCGCCGGCGGCCGCACTCCAGCCGGAGGGCGTGGCGTTGTCGGTCGGATCCTGCGGGCGGCGGATGAGCTTCTCGGCGTCGGCGGCCGTGTCGTACAGCGTTCCTGACTCCTCGTCGGTGAACTGCACGAGGACGTGGTCGAGCAGGAAACCGGCGAATTCCAGCCAGACGCCCTCGCCGGTCACCGAGGCGAGCGCGAGGAAGCCCTCCGAGACGTCCGCGTAGTCCTCCAGCACACCCGCGTTGGCGCCGACGCGGCCGTCCTTGCTGGTACGGGCGAGCCGGGCGTGCTCGTCCAGGTGGAGCCGGACGAGGAGGTCGGCGGCGCCGAGTGCCGCCTCGATCAGATCGGGGCGGTCGAAGTACGCGCCGGTCTCGGCGAGGGCCGCGACGGCGAGACCGTTCCAGGCGGCGACCACCTTGTCGTCCCGGCCGGGGGCGGGGCGTTCGCCGCGTGCTTCGAGGAGCCGCGCACGGATGGAGGCGATCCTCTCGGCGTCGAACACGCCCTCGCTCTGCGGGAGCTGGAGGACGGAGGCCCCCTCCTCGAAGGTGCCCTCCTCGGTCACGCCGAAGTAGTCGGCGGCGAGTTCGGCGTCCTGCTCACCGAGGACCTCGCGGAGCTGCGCGGGCGTCCAGACGTAGTACGCGCCCTCGACGTGCTTCCCGTTCCCGTCGTCGCTGTCGGCGTCGAGGGCGGAGGCGAACCCGCCCTCGTTCGTCCGGAGTTCGCGGACCATGAAGTCGGCCGTCTCCAGGGCGACACGGCGCGCGAGGTCGGACCCGGTGGACCGCCACAGGTGCGCGTACACCCGGCACAGCAGGGCGTTGTCGTACAGCATCTTCTCGAAGTGCGGCACGACCCACTCGCGGTCGACGGAGTAGCGGGCGAAGCCGCCGCCGAGCTGGTCGTAGATGCCGCCGCGGGCCATCCGCTCGCAGGTGTCGGCGGCCATCTGCAGCGCGCCCTCGGAGCCTGTGCGGGCGTGATGCCGCAGCAGGAACTCGACGGCCATGGATGGCGGGAACTTGGGCGCGCGGCCGAAGCCGCCGTGGCCGGAGTCGTAGTCCCGGGTGAGGCCGAGCAGCGCCCCCGCCAGGTCCTCCTCGCCGGGCACCTGGGTGTCGCCGAACGCGATCTCCCGGCCCGCCAGGTCCCGCACGATCTTCTCGGCGACCTCCGTGACCTCGTCCCGCCGGTCGGTCCACGCGCTGTGCACACCTTCGAGGACCTGCCGGAAGGAGGGGCTCCCCTGCCGGGGCGCGGGCGGGAAGTAGGTGCCGAAGTAGAACGGCTCGGCGTCGGGTGTGAGGAAGACCGTCATGGGCCAGCCGCCCTGCCCGGTCGCCGCCTGCACGGCCTCCATGTAGACGGCGTCGACGTCGGGCCGCTCCTCCCGGTCGACCTTGACGCTCACGAAGTGCGCGTTGAGGTAGTCGGCGGTCTCCTGGTCCTCGAAGGACTCGTGCGCCATGACGTGGCACCAGTGGCAACTCGAATACCCGACGCTCAGCAGCACGGGTTTGCCGCTCCTGCGTGCCTCCTCGAAGGCGTCGGCCGACCAGGGCCACCAGTCAACGGGGTTGTCGGCGTGCTGGAGGAGGTAGGGAGACGTCTCATGGGCCAGTCGGTTCGGCATGGGGTCCATCCTGCCGCAGTACCCGGTGGGCAATGCGGATCACCCGTGCGCGCCGGGGGTAGGTGATGGGTCCGACGCAATCCGGTTGGGCGTGGTCATGACAGAGGCTGACTCTCTCGCCTTCCCCGCCCATCCGCAGGACACTTGACCAAGAAAGCCGTTACCGGCGGAGGGGGACGCGATATGCGGGACAGCCATCGGGCGGAGGCCGAACGGCTGTTGGTGCGGGCCGTGGAGGAGGAGGTCCGGCGTTCGGGCGGGCGGGCCGACGGGGGCGCGCTGCTGTCGCGGGCACGGGCCGCTCTGGACACGATGGAGCAGACCGCCACGGAGGAGTACGAGGCGTTCACCTCGGCGCTGGACGAGGCGGAGGTGGGCCGGCTCACCTTCGGCCAGCGGTACGCCCGCGAGGGCGCCGGAACTCCCCTGCTGGTGGCCGCGGTTGCCGCGCTCGCGGCCGTCGTCGCGGACCTCGCGCTCGGCATCGGCACAGGCACTGCGGTGGCCGCCGGCGCGGTGGTCGGCATCGCGGGCGCCGCGGCCACGGTGGCGAAGGTGACGGCCTCCCATCTGCCGGCCGCGAGCCGCCGGGCGGGGGCCCTCGGCCAGCCCGGCGGCCCGGAGCAGCTGCGCCTGGCGTGGCTGACCGCCCTGGAGGTGCGCGGCATCCGGCCGTTCTTCGACCAGCAGCGCGTCCTCATCGCGTCCACCGGCGCGAAGAAGGGGGCGCCCCAGCTACGGCGTACGGACAAGAGCGCGGCGGCCCGCAGACGGAGTGTCCTGGAGCAGTCGTTCGGCCAACTTCCCGAGCCGGTCGGTCCGTTCGCGGGCCGTCGGCAGGAGCTGTTGCGCGTCGCGCAGTGGGTGCACGCGGCCCGGGCGAGCACGGAGACCAAACCGACGGTGGTCGTGCTGTACGGCGCGCCCGGCTCCGGCCGCAGCACCCTCGCCGTCCGGGCGGCGCACGAACTGAAGGACCAGTTCCGCGGCGCGTGCGTGGTGGACCTGCGCGGCGACAGCCCGGAGGAGTCGCCGCTGACGACCCGCGACGCTCTGCTGCACCTGCTCAACCGTCTCGGCGCACCCCGCGAGCAGCTGCTGTTCCGTGAGCGTTCCTCGCAGGACCAGCAGGTCAGGCGGCTCGCCGAGCTCTACCACAAGCATCTGACCGGCCTCCCGGTCACGATCGTGCTCAACGACGCGAGCGATGTGGACCAGGTGCGCACGCTCGTGCCCGAGCGCTCCGACAGCCTCGTCGTGGTCACCGCCCGCAAACCCCTCGACCTGCCCGCCGATCTCCCCGCCTGGGTGCACCAGTTGGCCGTGGAACCGCTGACCGCGCCCGGCGCCGAGGAGCTCCTGAAGGCGGCGGCACAGGACGACTCGTCCCCGTACGACGCCGAATCCACCGACCAGGTGAGGGAGTTGTGCGGCGGCCTCCCGCTGGCGCTGCGCATCGCGGGCTCGTCCCTCGGCCCGCGCACACCCAGCCGGCTCGCCGGCGACCTGGCGGCGTACGGACCGGTCGAGCCGGTCGAGCGGGTGCTGTGGCTGCGCTACACCGACCAGTCGGACACGGCGCGGCGGCTGCTGCGACGGCTCGCGCTGGCGGGCCGCGCCTCGCTGGGCGCGGCCGCGGCGGCCGCCCTGCTCGCGACGGACGAGCCGGAGGCGACCCGCCACCTGGAGGCACTCTCCCGCGCGGGCCTCATCGACCATGTACGCGGCAGCCGCTACCGCCTGCACGACCTCGTACGCGCCTTCGCGCAGGCCCGCCTCCTCGACGAGGAGGAGCCGTCCGAGCGCACGGCCGCGCAGGAACGTCTCATCGCGAACTACGCCGAGCTCGCGGACTCGGTGATCCGCCTGGTCGACGGCAAGACGTCCACCCGCGCCGACCAGTTCGGCCCGCACGGCTTCACCTCGCTGGACGCGGCCCTGCGCTGGCTGGACGACGAGTCGAGCTTCATCACGGCGGCCCTGCGGCACGCGGAGGGCGTCAACCAGGCGACTGTGCTCAACCTCCTGGGCGCGCTGTGCGACTACTGCCTGCTGCGCGGCGACCTCTACCGCCTGGGCGAGATCAGCGAGTTGACGCAGGCCGTCGACCAGGGACTGCTGGTGCGCTCGGTCCAGTGGCGCACGGGCATCGCGGCCCGCCAGCTCGGCGAGCTGGACAAGGCGCGTACGCAACTGGCCTCCGTGGTCGACCTCTACTTCGAGGCGCACCACGACGCGGGCGCGGCACGGGCGCTCTGCTCGCTCGGGATCACCCTCCACCACCAGGGCAATCTCACGGAGGCGGCGGCGAAGCTCCAGGAGGCCATGGACCTCCAGGCCTCCCCCGAGCTCTCGGCGGACCGCGCCTGGACGATGCACGCGCTGGCGGCCGTGGAACGGGACCGCGCGAGACTGCGCGAGGCGCTCGACCTCCTGACCCAGGCCCTGGTCCTGCACCGCGAGGGCGAGTCCGTGCACGGCGAGGCGTGGGCCCACTTCCAGCTCGGCCAGCTGGGTCTGCGCATGGGCGACGTACCGCGCGCCGAGTCCGAGCTCCGCGAGGCCCTCGATCTGTACGGCCGCACGCGCGACGCCCGCGGCGAGGCCTGGGCCCTCACCCAGCTCGCCCGGGCCCGCCTGGTCGACGGCGACCCGTCCTCGGCGGTGGACGGCCTGCGCCAGGCGGCCTCCCGCCACCGCGACAACGAGGACTCACGGGGCGAGGCCTGGACGGTCTACTACCTCGGCCAGGCCCTGGAGGAGACCGGCAACCTCGATCAGGCGGTCCGTGAACTGGAACGCTCACGTACGATGTTCTCCCGCATCCGAGACGTGTACGGACTCGCCTGCGCCCGCCACCACTCGGCCCGGGTCACCCGCGACCAGCGTGCCGCCCAGACCGGCTCCCTGCGGAACTCGGGCTTCGCCCGCCAGCTCCTGGTCGACGCACGGGCCGACTTCCAGCGGATCGGCGTCGCCCACGGCGAGGCCTGGACCTGCCTGGAACTGGCGGTGGTCGACGCCGGCAACGCCCGTACCCAGCCGGCCCTCACCCTCTGCGACGAGGCCGCGTCCCTCTTCGCCTCCTACGGCGACCGCCGCGGCGAGGACTGGTCCCGCTTCCTGCGCTGCACGTTGTTGCCGTACGCCTCCCCGGGCGGCGTGGAGGTCGGCACGGCGGTGGCCCAGGAGGAACTGACCCAGCTCTCCCGCACCGGCCACCCGACCCGCGACGGAAAGCTCGACGACTACATCGAGGCGTACCAACTGCTCCTGGAACGGGGGGCCGACCTGGAGGCCGGCTGGCAGGCATGGCGCCTGGGCATGGTGCCGAACCGGCATGCGCGGGAGGTCATGGGGGTGGCGGTGTCGGCCCGGCGGGTGTGAGGGGCCCGCGCCGGGTGTGAGGCACGCAGGCACACGCAGGGTCCTGACGCGGTGACGTCTGTGGCATGTCACCGCATCAGGGCCTCGGCCCGATGCGGGCCCGGTCGGCCTCAGCCCTTGGCGGGCGAGGTCTTCCCCCCGGAACCCGCCGGACCGGCCGGTTCCGGCTCGGAGGCGGCCGCCTTCGGGTCCGCCTCCTCCGTGAAGTCGACCCTTCCCAGCTGCCGGTTCATGGACTTCATCAGCCCCCACACGGCCAGGGCCATCACCGCGAAGACGATGAAGCCGAGGACACCGGGGGTGACCTTGTTCTCGTCGACCTCCTTGGCGAGGGGGACGAGGTGTGTCAGTGCCAGGCTTGCGCTCATGTCAGGCATTGTCGCGGATGCCCGCGAAGAGGTCGTCCTCGGGGAGGGAGGTATCGACGAGGGACTTCGCGAGCTCGTACTCCTCCGTCGGCCAGACCTTCCGCTGGAGGTCCATCGGGATCCGGAACCAGCCGCCGTCGGGGTCGATCTGCGTGGCGTGGGCGATGAGGGCCTTGTCGCGGATCTCGTAGAAGTCGGCGCACGGGACGTGCGTCGTCAGGATCCGCTCGGTGCGCTCGAACTCGTCCCAGCGCTTCAGCCAGTCCCCGTACGGAGACTCCAGGCCGCGCTCCAGCATCGCGTTGTGCAGCGCCTCGGTGCGCGGGCGGTTGAAGCCCTGGTTGTAGTAGAGCTTCTGCGGCTGGAAGACCGGGCCGAACTCCGACTCCGGGTACTTCTCGGTGTCCGCCGCGCCCTCGAACGCCACCATCGAGATCTTGTGGGTCATGATGTGGTCCGGGTGCGGATACCCGCCGTTCTCGTCGTAGGTGGTGATCACCTGCGGACGGAAGGCGCGGATCTTGCGGACCAGCTCGCCGGCCGCCTTGTCGACGTCCTCCAGGGCGAAGCAGCCCTCGGGCAGCGGCGGCAGCGGGTCGCCCTCGGGCAGGCCCGAGTCCACGAAGCCGAGCCACTCCTGCTTGACGCCGAGGATCTCGCGGGCCTCGTCCATCTCCTTCTTGCGTACCTCGTGGATGTGCTCCTCGACGTACTTGTCCCCCTGAAGCTTCGGATTGAGGATGGAGCCGCGCTCCCCGCCCGTGCAGGTCACGACCAGCACGTCCACCCCCTCGGACACGTACTTCGCCATGGTGGCCGCGCCCTTCGACGACTCGTCGTCGGGGTGGGCGTGGACGGCCATCAGTCGCAGCTGGTCAGTCAAGACTCAATCCTCGTAAGTCGGCGCCCCTGTGTGAAACGGCGCGATCGGCGCTTCTATAGTGACCGAATCGGGGGGCTAATAATTCCGGGCCCCGAACCCCGCCCGCTCGCCCCGGAGAGGACGATCATGAGTACGGTGCAGCTGCCCGAGGGCCGGTACGGCCGCTCCACGGACGGACGCGCCGACCGCAGGCTCAGGATCATCGGTGCGGTGCTGGGGGCGGCCCTGCTCGCCCTGGTCGGCTATTTCGCGTACTACTACGTCGGCGGCAACAAGATCAGCGCCGAGATCATCACCTACGACCTCGCGGACACCTCGGTCAAGGTGCACCTGGAGGTCCGCAAGGACGCGGACGCGAGCGGCTACTGCACGATCCGCTCACAGGCCGAGAGCGGCGCCGAGGTGGGCCGCGCGGACTTCCGCTTCGACCAGGACTCCACCCGCATCGACAAGGTCGTCACCCTCCGCACGACGGCCCCCGGCACGACCGCGGAACTGCTCGGCTGCCACGCGGACTGAGTCCCGTCCCGCGGCTGACGGATGTCACCCTGGACAACTAGCCGCTGACCTGCGTTGACGTATGTCTGATGGCTTATGTCCTCCCCCTTTGGTCCGTGAATTGTTAGGCTCGTGGTTTCGCCCACCCGTGAAGGAACATTCTTCTGGGTAGGGCGATGCTTTGTATTCCCAGTACCTACGAGGAGCACCTGTGACCCAGACCAGCGAGAACGTCACCTGGCTGACCCAGGAGGCGTACAACCAGCTCAAGGCCGAGCTGGATCACCTGTCTGGTCCTGCGCGCACGGAGATCGCCGCCAAGATCGCGGCTGCGCGCGAGGAGGGCGATCTGCGCGAGAACGGCGGGTACCACGCGGCCAAGGAGGAGCAGGGCAAGCAGGAGCTCCGTGTGCGCCAGCTGACCCAGCTCCTGGAGAACGCCAAGGTCGGCGAGGCCCCGGCGGCCGACGGCGCGGTCGCGCCCGGCATGGTCGTGACCATCGCCTTCGACGGCGACAAGGACGACACGCTCACGTTCCTGCTCGCCTCGCGTGAGTACGCGAGCGCGAGCATCGAGACGTACTCGCCGCAGTCCCCGCTGGGCTCCGGCGTGAACGGGAAGAAGATCGGCCAGGACGCCGAGTACGAACTGCCGAACGGCAAGCTGGCCTCGGTGACGATCCTGGAGGCCAAGCCGTACGCCGCGTAGTTCCTCCCGCGTCGCGTCGCGCACTGGCTGCGCCTCGCGACCCTTCCAGCGCGTCGCCCCTGGTGAAGCCCCCGGTGCCCATGGTCCGGGGGCTTCACCATGTTCGTGCTCCGGGGGCTCACCATGTTCATGCTCCGGGCGGGCCCGCCGCGTCTCAGGCAGCCGCCGAGCGGTACTTCCGCACCGCCAGCGTCCGGAAGATGACGACGATCAGGATCGAGTAGATGAGCGAGGCCCAGACCGGGTGCTGCATGGGCCAGGCGCCGGACGTGGACAGGCCGGGGTCGCCGAAGAGCTTGCGGCAGGCCTGAACGGTCGCGCTGAACGGGTTCCAGTCGGCGATGTGGCGCAGCCAGGGCGTCATCTTGCTGGAGTCCACGAACGCGTTGGACAGGAACGTCACCGGAAAGAGCCAGATCAGACCACCCGAGGTCGCCGCCTCCGGTGTGCGCACGGACAGGCCGATCAGCGCGCCGATCCAGGTGAACGCGTACCCGAGCAGCAGGAGCAGGCCGAAGCCGCCCATGATCTTCCCGAAGTTGGTCGGCTCCATGGAGCCGGGACGCCAGCCCACGAGCAGCGCGACCATCGCGAGGACGAGCAGCGTCAGGGCCGTCTGGACGAGGTCCGCGACGGTGCGGCCGGTCAGTACCGCGCCACGCGCCATGGGCAGCGAGCGGAACCGGTCGATGAGGCCCTTGTGCATGTCGTCCGCGATGCCCGCACCGGCGCCCGCGGTGGCGAAGGTGACGGTCTGCGCGAAGATGCCGGCCATCAGGAAGTTCTTGTAGACGTCCGGGTTGGTGGTGTCGCCGATCTGCATCGAGCCGCCGAAGACGTACGTGAACAGCACCACGAACATCACTGGCTGGATCAGCCCGAACAGGATCATTTCGGGGATACGGGTCATGCGGATCAGATTCCGCTTGGCCACGACCAGGGAGTCCCGGACGGACTGGCCGAACGAGCCTCCCGGGGCAGCGGTCCGCACGGCGTCGGTGACGGCGCTCACTTGGCGGCCTCCTTCTTGTCCTTGCGGCCCTTGGCGTCCTCGTCCGTGCCGTTCTCCTGCTCCTCCGCCTCGGCGTGGTGGCCTGTCAGCGAGAGGAAGACGTCGTCGAGGGTGGGGCGGCGCAGACCGATGTCGTCGATCTCGATGCCGCGGGTGTCCAGCTCGCGGATGACCTCCGCGAGGAGCTTCGCGCCACCGGTGACGGGGACGGTCAGCTTGCGGGTGTGCTGCTCGACGGTGGTGTCGCCCTTGCCGAAGCCGCGCAGCACCTCGGACGCCGTCTCGATGTGCTCGCGCTCGTGCACGACGACCTCGACTCGCTCGCCGCCGGTGCGGGCCTTGAGCTGGTCGGCGGTTCCCCGGGCGATGACGCGGCCGTGGTCGACCACGGCGATCTCGTGCGCGAGGTGGTCGGCCTCTTCGAGGTACTGGGTGGTGAGCAGCAGTGTCGTACCGCCCGAGACCAGGTCCTTGATGACCTCCCACAACTGCTGGCGGTTGCGCGGGTCGAGGCCGGTCGTCGGCTCGTCCATGAACATGACCGGCGGCGAGACGACGAGCGCCGCCGCGAGGTCGAGCCGGCGGCGCATACCGCCGGAGTACGTCTTGGCGGGGCGGTCGGCGGCGTCCGTGAGGTGGAACTGCTCAAGGAGCTCGACCGCGCGGACCTTCGCCTGCTTCGCCCGCATCTGGTAGAGCTGGCCGACCATGTGGAGGTTCTCGCGGCCCGTCAGGTATTCGTCGACCGCGGCGAACTGGCCGGACAGGCCGATCGAGCGCCGCACCTCGTTCGGCTGCTTCAGCACGTCGATGCCTGCGACGACGGCCTTGCCGCTGTCGGGCCGGAGCAGGGTGGTGAGGCAGCGGACCGTGGTGGTCTTTCCCGCGCCGTTCGGCCCGAGCAGGCCGAGGACGGTGCCCTCCGGGACATCGAGGTCGACGCCGTCCAGAGCCCTTACGTCGCCGAAGGTCTTCACCAGGCCTTCGGCGTAGATGGCGCCTGGCATATGAGTCTCCGAAAAGTGGTTGGGGATCCTGCGGAAAGAGGCTATTTTTCTCAGGTTTGCCACGTCCGACGAGCGGGTCGGCGACGAGGCGGATCTGTGACCAGAGACGCACCATAACGCGATGTATCGCGTTTCTCAATGGAATTTTCCAACCGGAGCGAACACCGACCCGACCTCAGTCGATGACCGTGTAACCCGCCTTCCGCAGCGCGGAGTTCACCTCGGCACAGTGCTCCGGTCCCTTGGTCTCCAGGTGCAGCTCGACCTCCACCTCCGTGAGCCCGAGCCGTGGGTCGGTCCGTACGTGGCTCACATCGAGGACGTTAGCGTCCACCACTGACAACACCCCGAGAAGTGTGGCCAGAGCCCCGGGACGATCGGTCAGCCGCAGCGTGACCGCCAGGTAGCGGCCGCCCGCGGCCATGCCGTGGCGCAGGATGCGCTGCATCAGCAGCGGGTCCACGTTCCCGCCGGACAGCAGCGCCACGACCGGGCCCTCGAAGGCCTCCGGCTCGCTCAGCAGCGCCGCGACGGGACTCGCGCCGGCCGGCTCGACGACCAGCTTGGCCCGCTCCAGGCAGAGCAGCAGCGCGCTGGACAGATCGTTCTCGGAGACCGTACGGACCTCGTCCACCAGGTCGCCGATGATCCCGAACGGCACGTCGCCGGGCCGCCCGACCTTGATGCCGTCGGCCATCGTCGCGGGGTTCTCGATGGACAGCGGGCGCCCGGCCGCCAGCGAGGGCGGGTACGCGGCCGCGCCCGCCGCCTGCACCCCCACGATCCGTACGTCCGGCCGCAGCGCCTTCACGGCGACCGCGATGCCCGCGGCGAGACCGCCGCCGCCGATCCCGACGACGATCGTGCGCACCTCGGGGCACTGCTCCAGGATCTCCAGGCCGACGGTGCCCTGACCGGCGATGATGTCGGGATGGTCGAAGGGGTGGATGAAGACGGCGCCCGTCTCGGCCGCGTACTCCTGGGCGGCGGCCAGCGTCTCGTCCACCACCGTGCCGTGCGCGCGCACCTCGGCGCCGTAGTGCCGGGTCGCCGCGACCTTCGGCAGCGGGGCGCCCTTGGGCATGAACACCGTGGAGCGCACACCCAGCAGGGAAGAGGCGAGGGCGACGCCCTGCGCGTGGTTCCCCGCGCTCGCCGCGACCACGCCCGCGGCCCGCTCCTCGGGAAGCAGCCCGGCGATCCGCACGTACGCGCCGCGCAGTTTGAACGAACCCGTCCGCTGGAGGTTCTCGCATTTGAAGTGGACCGGCGCGCCCACCAGCCGGGACAGGTGCCTGCTGCCCTCCATGGCGGTCATCCGCGCCACGCCCGCGAGCATCTTCTGGGCGCCGCGTACATCGTCGAGGGTCACCAGCGGCAAGGAGTCAGCCGTGCGGTAGCTCATGACCACCAGTCTCGCAGTTCACGTGGCGCCACACCGGCTGTGACCAACGTCCGAGACTGGTTTGCTCAGCGCAGGTACGGCCCGCCCCTCGTCCGCGTACTCTGTCCCCCAACCCAGCCCCACGCATGAATAGAGCCTCCGGCCATGCCCACAACACCTGAAATGTCGATGGACATGACGACCGTCGGTGACACCGGTCTTCTCGAATCGCTGCAACACGAGGTGGCGGTGTTCGCCCGCCGTGCCGAACAGACCCGGCTCGGCGGGGTCGGCCAGGTGCGCAACTCCATGGACCGTGCCGCATACCTGCTGCTCAACCGCCTCGACAAGGAGGGGCCGATGGGCGTCAAGGCACTCGCCGCGAGCATGGGCATCGACTCGTCGACGGTCACCCGGCAGGTCGCCCCGCTCGTCGACACCGGGCTCGTCAAGCGCACCTCCCACCCGGAGGACGGACGTGCCGTGGTGCTCCAGCTGTCGCCGCGCGGGCTCTCCCGCCTGGAGGAAGTGCGGTCCTCAAGGCGCCAGTTGATGGCAGAGCTGACCCAGGAGTGGGCCCCCGAGGAGCGCGAGGCCTTCTGCACACTGCTCACCCGGTTCAACCTCGCGCTCTCCGCCCGCATGGCCGCATCCCCCTCCGCGGAGGCACCGGAGCCCTCCTGAAACACCCCTCGCGCACCGCATCGGCCCCGGCCTCTTGACCAGGGACCCGCGCCTGGCCTCATATGAGACCGGGTCCTGTCGTACGCGGCTGTCCTCGGCGTACGTCTTAAGGGCCCGGTTTCCCTCAGCCGGGAGGCGCGGTGCGAGAGCGGCAGGCGTCCCAGAACGCCCGCCGGGCCCGGGAGTTCGAGGCGTTCGTCGCGGGCGCGGCAGGGCGGCTGCTGCATGCCGCCACACTGCTCACGGCTGAGCCCCCGGACGACAACCCGCGCGCGCGGCGCCTGCTCACGGCCGCCCTCGCCCATACGTACGCCTCCTGGGACCGGCTGCGCGGCGAGGACCCGTACGACCGGACCCGGCAGCAGCTTGCCGTGCGCTTCGCGCGCGGGGCGTGGCATGAGTACGGCGGCCTGGGCTGGGCGCACCCCCGGAGCCACCGGAAACTCGACAGCGTCCTGTACTGCCTCACTCCACAGGAGCGCCTGATCCTCGTGCTGCGCCTGTACGAGGGCGTCGCCGAGGAGCAGGCCGCGGCGCTGCTGGGGCTGCCCACGGAGCGCGTACGGGCCATCTGCGCGCGGGCCATGGCGACGCTGCTGCACCCGCCGCGGGAGGCCGCTCCGGTGATCGCGAAGGTGGCCCCGTCATGAGCTCGATGAGCCGCAGGGAGGCGGACGTCCGCCGGATCCTGGAGGAGCCGCAGCCGTCCGTACCGCCCGATCTGTACGGGGAGGCGCTGCGCCGGGGCGGGCGGATGCTGCGCCGCAGGAGGGCGGCGAGGCGGCTGTTCTGGCTGCTGCTGTTCGCGGCGGTCGTGGCCTTCGTGGTGTGGGCGTCGCTGACCCAGCCGTGGGTGGAGCCGCCGTCGGAGACGACTCCACCGCTGACCGGTTGGTGAGCCCAGTGGCGGCCGGTGAGCCCGTTGCCGGGGGTGACCCGTTGCCGGGGGTGACCCGTTGCCGGGGGTGTCCCGTTGCCCGGTCGGTGAGCCCGTCGGTGACTAGCCCAGGGCCTGCTTGAGGTCCTGGAGGAGGTCGTCGATGTTTTCGATGCCTACGGAGAGGCGTACGAGATCGGCGGGGACCTCCAGGAGGGACCCGGCCACGGACGCGTGCGTCATGCGTCCCGGGTGCTCGATCAGGGACTCGACGCCGCCCAGCGACTCGCCGAGCGTGAACACCTTGGCGCGGTTGCAGACCTCGACGGCCGCCTCCTCGCCGCCCTCGACCTGGAAGGAGACCATGCCGCCGAACGACTTCATCTGCTTGGCGGCGATCTCGTGACCGGGGTGCTCCGGGAGGCCCGGGTACAGAACGCGCGTCACGCGCGCGTGCCGGGTGAGCATCTCCGCGACCTGCGTGGCGTTCTCGCTGTGCCGGTCCATGCGGACGGCGAGCGTCTTGATGCCGCGCAGCACCAGCCAGGCGTCCATGGGCCCGGCGACCGCGCCCATCGCGTTCTGGTGGTAGGCGAGCTCCTCGCCGAGCGCCTGGTCGGCGACCACGAGCGCGCCGCCGACGACGTCCGAGTGGCCGCCCATGTACTTGGTCAGCGAGTGCACGACGACGTCCGCGCCGAGCGCGAGCGGCTGCTGGAGGTAAGGGCTGGCGAAGGTGTTGTCGACGACCAGCTTCGCGCCGGCCTCACGCGCGACCTGCGAGAGCGCGGCGATGTCGGTGATGCCGAGGAGGGGGTTGGAGGGTGTCTCCACCCAGACGGCCTTGGTCTTGGGGGTGATGGCGGCCCGTACGGCCGCGGGGTCGCTGGTGTCGGCGACCGACCACTCCACGCCCCACCGGGAGACGACCTTCGCGAAGAGACGGAACGTACCGCCGTACGCGTCATTGGGGATGACCACGTGGTCGCCCGGGCTGAGCAGCGTACGCAACAGGCAGTCCTCGGCCGCCAGTCCGGACGCGAACGCGAGCCCGCGGCGCCCGCCCTCCAGGGCGGCGAGGTTCTCCTCCAGGGCGGTCCTGGTGGGGTTGGCGCTGCGGCTGTACTCGTAGCCGCCGCGCAGACCGCCGACGCCGTCCTGCTTGTAGGTCGAAACCTGGTAGATCGGCGGGACGACCGCGCCGGTGAGGGGATCGGCGGTGTTGCCCGCGTGGATCGCCACGGTTTCGAAGTGCTGGCTGATGTGCCTGTCGCTCATGGGCACCGAGGGTAATGCGCCCGCGGGGAAAGTGACGGCATGGGGCGCCGGTGGGGGGCGGGAGTACGGGGCGGGAGTACGGGGCGGGGGCGCGGGCAGGGCGGGCTTGGTACGGGCCTTGTGCGGGCCTGGGACCAGGATGCGTCCGGGTTTTTCCACAGGAGGCGCCGACCGTTTTCCACAGGAGTGGTGACCAGGTTCGCCAATTGTCGGACGAGTCTGGTTCGCTTGAGGCATGGAGATTCTCTGGGTCCTGATGGCGATGCTCATGGTGAGCCTCATCCTCTGGCCGTACCTTCTGCGCAGGCGTGCCGGTGGTATCCAACAGGTCGCTCCGGGCGACCCGGACGCGGCCGACCCGGCGAACTACGGCTTCCTTCGCCAGGAGGAGCTGGACATCCGCATGCCCGGCCCCGACCAGGACCTGCTGGAGGTCCTGGACCTCGTGCAGCGCACCCAGGACTACCGGGCGGCGTCGCAGCTCCTGGCCGGCACCGAGATCGAGGGCGAGCGGCGCTGGCAGCGCGTGCAGGCCTTCGCGGGCGCCGCGTCGCTGGAGCTGCAGCAGCGCCCCGGCGGGGTGAGCGACTCCCCCGGCGGGCAGTGGCTGCGGGTGTGGCGGGCCGAGAATCCCAAGGACGCGGGCGGCGCCGCGGTGCACGCGGAGTTCCTGGTGCAGCAGGCGTGGCGTACGTCGTCGCCGGGGACGGACGAGTTCCGGATCATCATGGAGGAGGCGAGAGCGGCCTGCGGCGAGGCCGCGCTGCTGTCTCCGGGCGACCCGATCCCGTACGTCATCGAGCTCTCCGTGGGCCGCGGACTCGCCTACCCCCAGGCGGAGTTCGAGAAGGTCTGGCTGAAGATCCTGGACCGCGCACCCGCGCACATGGGGGCGCATCTGGCGGCGCTGCACTACTGGTGCGAGAAGTGGCACGGTTCGCGCGAGGTGGCGTACTCCTTCGCGGAGGCGGCGGCGGCCCGGGCGCCCCAGGGCTCGCTCCTGGCCGCGATGCCCCTCTTCGCAGTGTTCGAGCACCTGCCCGAGGTGAACCTGGTCAGCAGCTTCTACCAGAGCGAGGTCGTGACCAAGGCGGTCCACGGCGCCCTCTACGCGGTCCACTCGGCCCGCCCCGACGACCCGATGCTCGCCCACGTCCGCCACCTCCTGGTCTGCTTCCTGGTCCGCGGCGAACGCTGGTCGGAGGCAATGACCCAGCTGGTCCACGTCGACGGCCACGTGGGAGCCCTCCCCTGGACCCTGACATCCGACCCGGCAGCGGACTACGCCGTGTACCGCGCCCTGGCAGTGGGCGGCTACGAGGCAAACGGAGGGAGCCCGGCGACGCTGCCGCACTGAGCGGGCCGACCGTCTCTGGTCTTGTGGACCCGGGGAATATCGCAGACGGCGGCGGCCACCAGCCGTATCTTTCGAGCGGCAGAGTCCTGAACGGGTACTGCCCGGGCAGGCGCCACGCCGGCGCGTGCTGCCAGGCCGGTGTCGCGAAGGCGGATCGGCTGGCTCTCCAGCCACCCCGCCGATCTCTGACCGGCCGGTCACGGGGAGCCTTCAGCGCAGCGCCCTTCGTGCACGGCAGGGCACCTGCCGCCCCGAAGGGGAAGCAGGTGCCCCGCGGCCCCGGAGGGGAAAGCGGGGCCCGGCTACGGAGCCTCGGCCAGTGGGGCCTCCGCCTTCCGCCGGGCCGCCTTGCGGTCAGCCCTCCGTGCGGGCAGGCAGACGCCAGCCCGGGCGGGGGAAGTGGCAGGTGTAGCCGTCCGGGTAACGCTGCAGGTAGTCCTGGTGCTCGGGCTCGGCCTCCCAGAAGGGGCCGACCGGCTCCACCTCGGTGACGACCTTGTCCGGCCACAGCCCGGAGGCGTCCACGTCCGCGATCGTGTCCTCGGCGACCCGCTTCTGCTCGTCGTCCACGTAGTAGATCGCCGAGCGGTAGCTGAGGCCGATGTCGTTGCCCTGGCGGTTCTTGGTGCTCGGGTCGTGGATCTGGAAGAAGAACTCCAGGAGCGCGCGGTAGTCGGTCTTCTCGGGGTCGAAAAGGATCTCGATGGCCTCCGCGTGCGTGCCGTGGTTACGGTACGTCGCGTTCGGCACGTCACCCCCGGTGTAGCCCACCCGGGTCGCCGTCACGCCCGGGAGTCGGCGGATCAGCTCCTCCATCCCCCAGAAGCATCCGCCCGCCAGTACGGCCCTCTGCGTCTGCGCAGCCATCACGGCCCCTTCCAATGTCTGTATCTGTCAGCTCGGTCACTCGGGGTCATCGGCTCGCACACCACCGGCATCCCTTACCCACTGTCCTCAACGCGCGAGGGTTCCGGGCGATTCCGTACCCGCCCAACCGGCCGTCGCTGCCGGGGCACACGGCATCGCAGACGCGGCGAGGCGGGGGCAAGCCAAGCACCCCGTTCGGGACGAACTGGGGGCGTCTTGCACGACGGGCATCGCGCCGGCGCCGAAGGCAGAAGTAGCCGGTGGCGCGAGCCCTGATACGTCGAGCGGACGGCCGTGGCACTGGCACTGGCACATCAGACGGTGCTACGGCCCGACTCCCCCATGCAGGCCCCACTCGTCAAGGCCGGAGTAGATGAGCGCTGTGCGCCCGCTGGGGAAGGAGAGACTTCCAGCCTCCCCGGAATAGATCGCCACCAACGAGTCCCCTCCCCGCCACCAGGTGTCGGCCAACCCCTCAACCTCTTGCCCCGGCTCGTAGGTGTCCAGCGCGATGCGATCGATGTCATCGCCAGTGGCTTTCGTGATGTGCTTCGCCCACATGGACGCGTGGTACGTCAGCGCTATCGACTCCACCCATCCCTCGACCGTCGCGTGGAGAGGCGTCCACCGACCTGCATGGATCCCGAACTCACCGTCCGGCCCGATCATGAATGAGTACGGGACTGCGGTCCGCTGCATGCCTGCCTCGAACCACCACCCTTCGGACGGAGAGCCTTCGGGCGAGTCGGGATCGAAGTACTTGGGTCCTCCGTCGTACTGCGATGCGGGCGGCAAGAGCAGGCCGCCCCACCGCTCTTGATAGGCCACCATCCGGTCGATCACCGCAGCCGGGATTTCCCGATCAAGCCACCACTGCCTGTGCTCCGCAACCGGCCGGACGTCGACCTTGACGCCGTGCGCACTGACAAAGGACCGAGCTCTTCGGGTCAGCCCGTCGGGCACATCGTTGATGAGGCGAAGATTCACCAAGAGGACGCTACTGGGTCTGGCGACACGGCTGTCGGCCGTCCGGTTGCCGATGCGGTCGAAAATCGGTGGCCGCCCAGACCCGGCCGGCCCCACGCTGTGGGCCATGGAAGAACCGCACCGCCGGATCCGCGCAGTCCACTCGAAATCCACGATCACCGGCTACCAGGCGTACGCCCCCGAAATCGGCCTGCCCTCCGTACGCGAGGACCGCTTTCCCTCCGCGTGGAAGGGCGACCGCATGACATGGATCACCAAGCCGCGTTCAAGCTCTTTTCCACAGCTGGGAAGCGGTGGCAGCGGCACCTGCGAGCACAGGTCGTGCGAACTGCCGGATCGATGACGCCAAGGAGCGCCTGCCACCCGCAGCACTCACTGTTTGGGGCTAGAGGCGGACGGAGATCTCCACGGCAACGTCGTCCCCTGCCGAGATGCCCTGTCGCTTGCGTACGGCGGCCTTGAGCGGCAGCAGGTAGCGGCCGTCCTTGGGGAAGAGCGACGTCTCGAAGGCGACTTCGCCGATCCGTGCCTCGACCGGGATCACCCCCCAGCCGTACGAAGCCATCGCGGCCACCTCGCGGATGTCTGCGGACTCCTCATCCGGCACAGGGACGAAGTAGTACGGCGACGGCCCGCGCCACTCGACCACCCGGCCTGCGAAGGCCAGCTCCACCGTGTCAGTCCTTTCGCCAGGACGGCCAAGTCACACTCGGTGTACATGCCGTGCCGCCGCTCCTCGTTGAGAGCGACCAGTAGGCCCTCACAGAGGGGAAAGGCATCCCCTTCGCCCGGTCGGCCGCAGCCCACGAATGTCTCGGCCAGCCTGTCACTGCCGCTCACGGTGGCCAGGCTAGAGCTGGAGTGGAGTACTGCCCACCGGATCAGGCGGTGACGGCGATCACTCCCACCACGACCGTGGCTTGGCCTCGCGGAGTGCAAGCCCTGAGATGGGCTGTGAGCGAGGCTTGACGTGAGCCTCCCGGTCGGATGCCCAGTAACGGGTCAGCGCAGCGGTGAGCACGAGTTGAGGGGCGCTGGCGTTGTCAGTGGTCCGCCATAGGCTCAGTCCCGTTCGAAGGCAGGCAGCGGCGGATGGGAAGACGTGAGTTTTGATCTTGCGGTGTGGTTCGAGCCCGAGCGGGTCTCGGCCTCTGACGCCGCCGGGAAGTATGAGCGGCTGTGTGGCAGCGACCTCGCAGGGGCGGGAGTCGTCGCGAGCGAGGCCGTATCTGCGTTCCATCAGGCGCTGATCATGGATTTCCCGGAGCTCTCGTCTGCCGGGGACGACTGTCAACAGGTGGCGGTGTCGCCGTGGACGGCAGGCCTCGATGTCTCTGCCGCTCATGTGCTCATGCCCATGTCGTGGAGTCGGGCCAGTGAGACGGCGCCCGAGGTAGTGGCCCTCGCCGGCCGCCATGGACTGGTCTGTTTCGACCCGCAGGCGGAGGTGCTTCACCTCCCGCCCGCGCTGCGCGGGGCAGATGGATTGAGTCTTCAGCCGTGCGTCGGGCTGAAGGTCGAGGACCCGGACCCTGATGTGATCGAACGTGCCGTACGCCGTTTGTCCTCGGAGAACTGGTTCTTGATTCTGGAGAAGCGGCTGGGCCGCTACCTCCAGGTCGGTCAAGGGCCGAACGCGGGCCTGTCCGCAGGCGGATTTGCTGTCGAACACCGGGATGGTTCGCCGGACCGGCACTACCGGTGCGTACTGAGCGAGAAGGACCAAGTAGCAACGATCTTCGCTGACTTCGCTTCAGGCGAGGCCGCATGGAGCGTGGACACGCGATGGGACAAGGTGTCGATGTAGCCGGTGTGAGCCCGCTGCGTCCGAAGCAACTGCCCCGAATGCGGTCTGTGAGCGCGGCTTGACCCGGCTCACCAAGCAGCATCCACAGGCTCAATCAGCAACCGAGCCGCTCCTTCCATCGCGTGGAGGTCGATCGCGTTGAGGTCGATGTCCCCGAGGGAGATGCCTCTCAGGGATCCTCCGAAGGGGCGGCGCGTTGGGCTTCCCAGACCGATCGCAGTGTGGCGACCGCTCGTTGCGCTTCGTCGTGGGGGTTCGGGCGCGGGGCGGGGATCCGGGGGCCGGCCAGGTCCTGGCCGGTGAGCGATTGTGCGGGGACGGTGGTCCAGTCGGTCCGGTTTGCCACGGCGACGTGGCCGTGCTCGTGTGCCGCTTCGTCCTGCCAGTCGTCGGGGGGTGCCATGAGGACACGGAGTGACTGTTCGTCGAGCCACTCCAGGCCCAGAACCTGACGGCCGAGCCAGTGCTCGATGAGAGAGACGACCGCGCCCGTCTTGAGGTGCAGAAGTAGTAGCTCGCCCTCGAAGAAGTAGCCGCCGTCGTACCTTCCGGTGCCTACCGCGAGCAGCGGACGCCTGGGATGGAAGGCCATCGCGTGGACGGGGAAGCGTGAGCGGATGAGCGCGCTGCGGGCGAAATAGCGGCTCTGGTAGACCGCGACCGGCGTGGTTCCGGCGTCCGCATCCGTGCCTGCCACCGCCAGAAGGCCGCGCCGCTCGTCATGGACGACCAGGAGCGGGTCGCCGATCCCGAGGAATGCCCAGCCGTCGGGGGGATGTTCGCCGGAAGCCGCCATGCCGTGATCTTCTCAACTACCCGGTTGTGCAGGGTAGTCGTCAATGCGAGATCGTGAACCGGTGATGAAGCGGCTCAAGAAGGCGGACCCGGCGGAGCAACCCGTTCGTGAACAGACGCTTTCCGCGTATCAACAGGCCCTGCGGGACCGGCTCCTCGCCGCCCCTGTGATGCCCGCGCCCGACCCCTGGCGGCCTGTCTTCGAGTACGAGTACGGCGTCCCTGTCGGCGGACTTCTCGGGATCGGCTTCGCGTCGCACCCCGAGAGCGGCCGTGACCTGGTGATGGTCGTCTCCGGCGACGGTCATGGCCTCTTCGACGCCGTCACCGGGGAGAAGATCGCCAGGGACCGCGACCCCGATCCCGAGGACAGCACCCCCGACGCGGTCGCTGACCTGTCCTGCCCCGGACTGGGACCGGTCGCCGGCAGCCGCGTACACATCGCAGGGCTCTTCGGCGGAGGGTTGCACACCACGACCGGGGACGGCTGGACCCTGGAGGTTGTCACCCCGGCCTGGCCCAACGATCGTGTGCTGCTCTCGATCGACGGCGGACTCCCTCACTCCGGCCCGCACGGAGAACGGTGGTGGCACATCTTCCACTCCACGTACTCGGAATTTCGAGCCTTCGGATTCTCTCCCTCCGGAGAGACCATCGCCGTCGCGACGAGCAGTGATGTGTCTTTGTGGACCCGCCGCCCTGAGCACAGCAACGGCAGCAGCGACGCTCAACGCTGACCGGTCCGCGACGCGGGCCCGCTCCCACCGAGAAGGGATGGCGATGGACGAGGACGAGAGCCTGCACCGCTACGGGCTGCATCCCGCCGGCGCGAATCTCGACGAGGTTCGAGGTCTGCTCGCCGCGCGAACCCAGCGGGAGCAGCGCGCGCAGGGAGACGGTGACACGGAGCTCATGAAGCTGTGCTGCGTGCAGTTGTTCAACGCCGGGACCCTCGAAGACGTGCTCCTCATCTGGCGGGCCAAGTCCGCGAGTATGGACGCCGGCTGCTCGATCGACATCCAGTTGCTGTGCGGAAGCGGACTGGCCAGGACCAAGGCGTACCTGTCGAGCCGACACCTCCCCGAAGCCGAAGCGGCGCTTCAACGACTGCTCCGCTGTGAAGCGGCCGGGGACTTCGAGGATTTCTCCGCCGCACGGCACTCGGCCTGGTACGCCACCTACTACGCGTCGTGAAGTCCGACGCCGGTCTCCAGCAACTGTTCGAGTGGGCGTTGCGCCACGCGAGCCTGTCGAGCTACGTACGTGGAGCGCACCCCGAGCGTGATCGGCACCTGCGACCCCGTCGCTCGGGGTGGCACCGGTGCCGTGGAAGCGGCGCCTCGCCAGAGGTCACGCTTCGGTCAATTCGGCCTCGTTCGAAATGAACAGCGTTCGCGTACTCCCCGTCCTACGATCCCTCGCATGCTGATTCGCCGGACATTACGGATGATCATCGTGCTCGCTGTGACCCTCGCCGGTGTGGTCGGGGGTGGTGTGGGGATCGCGCAGGCCGAGGGGAACGGCCCGTCGGCGCACGATCGGCAGTTGCTGTTCTACAACCACTCCTACGGTGTCCTCGACCGGGAGACCGCCGACGCCATCGAGCACTCCGACTACCTGCGGGACTTCGCCAACTTCCAGGTCCGTACGACGACCGGTACCGGCGGACAGACGTGGACCGGCCGCTATCTGATGGGCCGCCAGACCTACCTCGAACTGTTCGGAGTCGGTGACATCGCCGGCCAGGACGGCACCCTCGGCTCCGCCGGGCTCGGACTCTCGACCGAGCGGGCGGGAGACCTGGTGGCGGTCACCGAGCGCCTGAAGGACGAGGGCGTCGCCGACCCCGTCGAGTTCCTCCAGACGCGTGACTTCGGTGACGGTGTCCCCGTGCCGTGGTTCGACGCCATCCTCACCACCACCGAGTACGACGCGTTCGGGGCCTGGGCGATGGAGTACCGGCCGGAGTACTTCGCCGACCCGCGCGGCAAGACCGAGCCGGCGAGCTTCCCCGGTGACGTCGGCAGGGAGCGCTACCTGTCCGACGACTACCGCACCCATCTGATGCGTGACGTGACCTCTGTCCGCCTCGCGGTCACCGAAGGCGACCTCGCCGACAACGTGCCGCTGCTGCGGGCCGGCGGGTTCGCCGTCCGGACCCTGGGCGACGGTGGCGTCGTCGCAACGCGTGGCGGGACCACGATTCGGTTCGACGCCGTCCCGCGCGACCAGGCGAGGCTGCAGCGGGTCGAGTTCTCGCTCAACCGGCCCGTCAAGGACCGGCACGTGGAGCAGATCGGCCACTCCAACCTCATCGTCGGCCCGGGCAGCCGCGCCGTGTGGACGTTCGCCGACAACGGCACCGAGTAGACAGCAGGCGGTGGGCAGGGGGCGCGCCCTGGTCAAGGGCGCGCCCCTCACGCATGAAACGTGGCGCGGGCCGTCTCGGACAGAAACTGAATCTCACGTTCCCCTCAGCGTTTTCGCCGGGACCTTGTCCGCCGAGGTGACACGCCGCAAGATCAGGTGACCGCGGGTGGGGGCATCACGACCGGTTGCCCCCCACCCGTCCGATCAGGGGGAACCGTCATACGAACTCCAAGAGCGGCCTCGCCGCTGATTGCGTCAGGCCTCGCGACGGCAGTGCTGGCGCTTGCAGTTGCCTGTACGTCCGATCAGGAGACGGACGTCGCACGTGCTTCGGAGCCTGCTACTCCCAGCACGACGGCAACCGCCGCCTCTCCCCGCCCTGAACAGGACTCAGACCCGGACCCGGACCCGGACTCCGCTAAGTCCCCACCCGAGTTGGACGGCTCCGAGACCGTCGTCGCACGTCAGGGTGAGACCCGTGGTGCCGGCACCTTCGAGTTCGGCGAGGGCGAGAAAGGTGATCCCCTGATCATCGCCGTCCGGTGCCAGGGCAAAGGGGAGATCGAGGTCTCCGTGAAGCCGGTGAACGTCGGCTTCCCGCTGGAATGCGTCGATGGCGAAGCAAGCACCGCCACCAGCACCAGCACCAGCACCAGCACCACCTACAACCAGATCGGCGTCGCGGGAGCGGAGAAGAAGGGCACCGTCTCGGTTCTGGCGCCCTCGTCGGTGCGGTGGGCCATGACGATCGGCCGCGGTGAGCGCGAGCATGCGCGAGCGCCCGAGCCTTCAGGCGATACGGAGTAGGACCGCACTCGCCACTCCAACTCCGGTTAGCGGCGGCCGAGTCGGATCACGGTCACCGTCCATACCTGCCCGCGGCTACCCGCCCCCCGTCACCACCTTGAGTTCGTTGAGTGACTCGCGCAGGAAGTCCGCCAGGGGGCGGTCGCCGTTGTCGCCGACCCAGCGTTCGAAGCCGACCTTGAAGACGGTTATGCCGGCCTCCGCGGTGAGGGTCGCGGCCGGGTCCTCGACGCCGCGGCGGCGGAGCGTGGCGGCGAGTGCCGCGGACAGGGACGCGAGCTTGATCAGCTCGCGCTCGCGCAGCTCCGCGTTGGCCACGATGACGGCCTGGCGCTGCCGGGAGTGCTCGTGGCGCTCCAGGAAGAGTGCGGCGACGGCCTCCAGCGTCGTGGCCATCGCGTCGATCGGCGGGGCCGTGTCCGGGGTGCCGGCGAGAGCGTCCACGAAGAACTCCTCCAGCAGGCTCGAACCCCCGAAGAGCACCTCGCGTTTGTCGGCGTAGTGCCGGAAGAACGTCCGCTCGGTCAGCCCCGCGCGCTCGGCGATCTGTGCGGCGGTCGTCTGCTCGTACCCGCGCTCGCTGTAGAGGTCCAGCGCCGCCTTCTCAAGCCGCCCGCGCGCGTCCGGCTCCCATCGACTCATAGCCCTGATCGTACGCGATGACAGTGGCTGACATCAGGTGCTACGGTTGATGTCAGTCACTGACATCGGCTCGTTCGCCGCCGCGCAAGGCATGCATCCGTGCATTCCGTGCATCCGTGCATCCGATGCATTCCGTGCATCCGATGCATTCCGTGCGCCCGTAGCCCGGGCGCACGGGCGCCCACGGCCAGGACGGTCGACCTACCCGGAGGTTCTCCTCATGCGTGTGTTCGTCACCGGCGCGTCCGGCTGGATCGGTTCAGCCGTTGTTCCGGAGCTCATCGGCGCCGGCCACCATGTCGTCGGGCTCGCCCGCTCGGACGCCTCGGCCGCCGCTCTCGCCGAAGCCGGCGCCGAGGTGCGCCGCGGCACGCTCGACGATCTCGACACCCTGCGCGACGCGGCCGCCGAGTCCGACGGCGTGATCCACCTCGCCTTCAAGCACGACATCGCGTTCAGCGGCGGCTTCGAGGACGCGGCCGACGCGGACCGGCGCGCCATCGACACGTTCGGCGAGGCACTCACCGGATCCGACCGCCCGTTCGTCATCGCGTCCGGGACTCTCGGGCTGGCGCCGGGGCAGGTCGCCACCGAGCGGGACGGCCAGGCGGCCGGCCAGCTCGGCGGCCACTGGGCCGCCGGTCCCGTCAAGCGGCTGGCCAACGCGCACGCCACGGCCGCCCTCGCGGACCGCGGCGTCCGCTCGTCCGTCGTACGGCTTCCTCCGACCGTGCACGGCGACGGGGACCACGGCTTCCTCGCCACCGTGGTGGCCGTCGCCCGCGAGAAGGGCGTCTCGGGCTACATCGGCGACGGCGCCAACCGCTGGCCCGCCGTGCACCGGTCCGACGCCGCGCACCTCTTCCGCCTCGCGCTGGAGAGCGCTCCGGCCGGCTCCACGCTGCACGCGATCGCGGACCAGGGCGTGCCGATACGTGCCGTCGCCGAGGTGATCGGGCGGCACCTCGGTCTGCCCGTGGCCTCGGTCTCCCCCGACGACGCGGCCGGGCACTTCACCTGGCTGGCCGCCTTCCTCGCCATGGACAGCCCCGTCTCCAGTGCGTACACCCGTGAACTGCTGGGGTGGCAGCCGACCGGGCCCGGGCTCCTCGACGACCTCGACAAGGGCCACTACTTCGCCGCCCCGTCCACCTGACCAACGCGGTGTCCGACGCTCGCGCCGTCCGGCCACCGGCACCGACCGCGCCCCACGCTCCCACGCCCAGCCCCGCCCCCGCCCCCGCCCTCGCCCCCGGCGTCCGGCACAGCGGCCGATCCACCGTACGTACAGCGGAAGTTGGAAGGAGCAGACGATTTCTATACTGAGCGAATGATCACCGTTCCGCTCAGCGCGCTCGAAGTGGCCATGGTCCAGACGGGTACTCCGGCCGAGGACACGTTGCGAGACACCACCGAGTTCGCCCGACGCGTCGAAGAACTCGGTTACCAGCGGCTCTGGTACGCCGAGCACCACCATTCCCCGGCCATCGGAGCGTTCCCGCCCGTCGTACTGACCGCCCACGCGGCCGCGTTGACGGCGTCCATCCGGCTGGGCTCGGGGGGCGTTCTCGCTCCGAACCACGCCCCGATCATGCTGGCGGAGCAGTTCGGCACACTGGCCGCGCTGCACGGGGGCCGGATCGACCTGGGCATCGGCCGGGGCCCGGGGACCTTCGACGAATCCACGGCGCGGGCCCTGCGCCGCGGGGCCGGTCCGACGACGGACGACGAGTACCGCGACGACGTGTCATCGACGCTGCGGCTCCTGGTGGACGAGGTCGGCCTCGACCCGCTCCCGGAGCCATGGCTGCTGTCCTCCAGCACGGCCGGTGCCGCGCTCGCCGCGGAACTCGGACTGCCGATCGCCTTCGCCCATCACATCCGCCCCGACAACACCCTGGCCGCGCTCGCCCACTACCGCGAGCACTTCACCCCGTCCCGCTGGTGCGCGAGCCCGCGCGTGCTGCTCTGCGTGGAAACGGTCTGCGCCGAGACGGACGAGGAGGCGGCCCGACTCGTCGGCCCGATGGACATCATCAAGGCCGGACTCCTCAAGGGACAGGGCGGCATCCCCTTCCCCACGCCCGAAGAGGCGGCTGCCCACTCGTTCACCGCGCAAGAGGCGCAGCTCCTGTCAGGCTTCCGCGCCCACCAGGCCCAAGGCTCACCCGAGACCGTCTCGAAGCAGCTGACGGACCTGGTCGACCTGACCGGCGCGGACGAACTCATGCTCGTAACACCCGTCTACGCACTGGCCGACCGGCTGCGGTCGTACGAACTCGTCAAGCAGCACGTCATGAAGCCGACGACGACGGCCTAGCCCCGCGATGGTGGTCGGTCGTCAAGGACGTCCACCGCCCACCCCGTCGCCTGGGGCAGGAAGACGTGCCCGGCCGCGTACGCCGACATGCGGGCGTTCCGTGCCTGGGCCTCGGGACCGTCCGGGAGGTGGAAGTCGTCGCCCGCCCGCGCGGAGTTGGCCTGCATGCTGGTGGCGGTCGCGAGACGCCGGCGTACGTACCGGTCGAGCGCGTCGGGCACCTCGGCCGGGGTCGCACCCGTGAGGGCGTCGCCGAGTACGGCCGCGTCCATGATCGCCTGTGCCGCGCCCTGGGCCTGGAACGGGACCATCGCGTGGGCGCTGTCGCCCAGCAGGGTCACCCGGCCGATGTTCCACCGCGCGAGCGGCACCCGCGTATGGATGCCGTAGCGGAACACCTGCCCCGCGCGTTCGAGGACGTCGAGCACCCGGGAGTCCCAGCCGTCGAACTCGCGCAGTTGCTCGCCCGGTTCCGCCCGGGCGGTCCACGACTCCGTGGCTGTCGCCGCCTCGGCCGTGAAGACGGCCACGACGTTGAGCAGTTCCCCACGACGCACCCAGTAGTGGACGAAGTGCCGGCCAGGACCGAGCCAGATGCCGAGGTCGGGCAGGTCCAGATCGGCCACCTCGCCGGCCGGGAGCAGCGCCCGGTAGGCGACGGTCCTGGAGAAGACCGCCTCGTCCGCGCCGAAGAGCCACTGGCGGGCGGCCGACCGTATCCCGTCGGCGGCCACGACCAGGTCCGCGCGCAGGCGTTCGCCGCTCGCCGTGGTCACGGAGGCGGACCGGTCGTCCTGGTCGATGCCCACGACAACGGTATTGAGGCGCACCGACGAGGGCGGCACCGCGGCGGCCAGGGCCTGATGCAGATCGGCCCGGTGGAGCAGCAGGTAGGGCGCCCCGAACACGTCCTCGGCCGCACGCCCCAGCGCGTAACGGCAGATCTCGGCCCCGTCGGACCAGGTGCGGAAGCTCACGTGGGAGGGGCGGGCGGCCTGTGCGGCGACCGCGTCGAGGAGGTCCAGCCGGCGCAGCAGACGCGTGGCGTTGGGCGCGAGCTGGATCCCGGCACCGATCTCGGTGAACCGCACCGCCTGCTCGACCAGCGTGACCTCATGACCGGCCCGGCGCAGGCTCAACGTCGCCGCCAGTCCCCCGATACCCGCTCCCACGACGACCGCTCGCATGCCAAGCCCCCATGACGACCGCTCAACTGCCACGACCTCACATCGGCACGATCACGCGCCCAAGCACCCAAGTGCCCGGCCGTCGGCCCGGGCAGGCTATCGAACACAACTCCCCGCCCGTACGGGGCATTTCAGCCCAAGTTGTGGCCCTACACTCGTCGCCCGTGACAGGCTCAGCGGTACCGGAGCGGATCAGGCAGGCGGTCGCCGCGCTGGACGTGCGAGCCGACGACCGGCTGTTGGAGATCGGCTGTGGCGGCGGGGTCGCGGTCGGGCTGGTCTGTGCGCTGCTGACCACGGGCACGATCACGGCCGTCGACCGTTCCGCGACGGCCACGGCCCGGGCCGCACGGCGCAACGCGGGCCCGGTCGGGGACGGGCGGGCCACGATCGTCACGGCCGCCTTCACCGAGCCCGGTCTGTCGGCCGCGGGTCTCGCCGGCCGACGCTTCGACAAGATCTTCGCGATCGACGTCAACCTGTTCTGGACCGGCCCCGCCCGCGCCGAACTGGCCCTCGCCGCCCACCTCTTGGCCCCGGGCGGCGCCCTGCACGCGTTCTACGAGCCGCCGGGCGGGCGACTGGACGGACGTCTGGAAGAACGCCTCGACGAGCTCACCGCGAAGGTCACCGGCACGTTCGAAGCGGGTGGCTTCACCGCGGAGGTGCTCCGCCTGCCGGCCCCGGTCGTGGGCATCGTGGGCCGCCCCTAGGCCCGTTGAGGCCGCCTCTGGCTCCCGCGAGGCGCCCTAGCCCTTCCAAGAGCCCCCAGTCCACGCCGACCGACGGCCCACCACTGGGCCGCTCACCTCCCCGCAGCGGCCCCGACACGCCACAAGCTCGACACAACCGCGGCACAGGCCCGGCCCAACACGCTCACTCGGACCACCTGCACGCGCCCCGCCAACTACGCTGCTCCTCGATTCAACTACCAGGCCGCGACGCGCTGTTGAAGCGGCGAGGCCGATCCCTGGGGTGCAGCTTTCATGAAGAACCTTCAGCCTTCGGATCCGTCGTCCATCGGCGGCTACCCGCTTCTGAACCGGCTCGGAGCGGGAGGCATGGGGCAGGTGTTCCTGTCCCGTACGCCGTCCGGGCGTCTGCTGGCGCTGAAGACGATCCGTGAGGATCTCAGCAGTGATCCGGGGTTCGAGGAGCGGTTCGCGCGCGAGATACGCAACAGCGACCGGGTGCGCTCGCCATGGACGGTGACCGTCGTGGACTACAGCCCGCCGGGCCAGCGTCCGCAGTGGCTGGCCACCGAGTACGTACCGGCGCCGTCGCTCGACGAATGGGTCGCGCGCCACGGCCCGCTGCCGCAGGCCGCAGTCCTCTCGCTCGCCGCCGAACTGTGCGGCGCGCTGCAGTCGGTGCATCAGGCCGACCTCACGCACCGGGACGTGAAGCCGGGCAACGTCCTGCTGGCACGCGACCGCCCGCGGCTGATCGACTTCGGCATCGCGCGGGCCGCCGACGACCCCCGGCACACCCAGGTCGGCGGAGTTCTCGGTTCGCCCGGCTTTCTCGCGCCGGACCAGGCCGTCGGTGGTGTGCCGGCCGAGCCCGCCGACGTGTTCTCGCTGGCCGCTGTCCTGGTGTACGCCGCCACCGGCCACGGCCCGTTCGCGCGCCCGCAGGAGAACGTGGCCATGGCCGCCCTGGTCTACCGGGCCGTCCACGAGGCGCCCGACCTCCAAGGCGTTCCGCCGACCCTGGTCCCCGTACTCGCCTCATGTCTGGCCAAGGCCCCGGGCGACCGTCCGACCGCGGCCGAACTGGGCAGGCGCCTGGAGCAGATCGGCGCCCGTACCGGCAACTGGCCGGACGTCCGTCCTCCTGCCCTCGCCACGGAACTGACGGCGCACGAGCAGCCGACGCACACCCTCGTCGACCCGCGGCCCGACCTCCCGCCCGACCTGCTGCCCGGCGCACAGACCCACGTGCAGCCACACCCCGCGTACCATCCGCGGCCCCACCACTCCATGGCTCCCGGTCCCGGGCACCCGGCCGCCGGGCAGACGCAGGACAGCACCGTCCTGGCCGTCCCGGGCGGCCCGCCCGGGAGACGTCGGCGCCCCCTCTGGCTGGTCGTCGCCGTCGCCGCGGCGGCCGCCGTCGCCGTGACCGCCGTCTCGGTCGCCGCATACGTCGGTATGCGCGGCTCCGGTTCCGATTCGTCGGACGACTCCTCCGGCGGCGCGAAGACACGGCCCTCGGCGTCGGCCGAGGCCACGAAGCCGGTGAACCCGGCGAGCCCGGTACGCAGGATCCTCGAGGCCGTGTACGACCTGGGCGTCGGAGAGTCCGTGCAGACCAGCAAGACGAAGCTGGTCATGCAGCGGGACGGCAACCTCGTGATCACCGACAAGAAGGACCGCCCCCTCTGGGCCGCCGCGACATCGGGCACCGGCAACACCGCCCGCTTCCAGGACGACGGCAATCTGGTGGTCCACAACAGCGCCGGGAAACCCGTGTGGGCCTCGCAGACGTTCGGCCACCCGGGAGCGGTCCTGGTTCTCCAGGCCGACGGCAACGTCGTGATCAAGTCCGGCGACGCGGTGCTGTGGGCGGCGAAGACCGTCCACTGATGTCCCCTACCCCTGACTCCCGCTCCCATAAGGCCGCGTAAGAATCTCCAGGTTGTGGCCGCTCGGGTCGTCGAAGTACGTGCCGCGGCCGCCGTCGTTCGTGTTGATCTCGTCGACGTGGCGGTGGAAGGGGTCCGCCCAGTACGTCAGACCCGCGTCCCGGATGCGGGCGAAGATCGTGTCGAAGTCGTCCTCCGAAACCAGGAACGCGTAGTGCTGGGGCGGGATGGGCCCGGTCGCGTCCATGTAGTCGAGGGTCACACCGTTCGGGATCCGGACCGGGATGAACGGGCCGTACTGCGGGCTCACCTCAAGGCCCAGGATGTCGGCGAGGAACCGGGCCGAGGTCTTCTTGTCGTGGGCGGCGACGATCGTGTGGTTCAGCTCGACGGTCATCGTGCGTACCTCCTTGGCGCGTTGCTCGTCATGGTTCCTGGCGTGCCGCTCGGCGTCGGCGGCCTTTTCCTGCCTCCTGGCGGCCTTTTCCTCCCTTTCTTCGCGTATCCCTTTCCACGCTAGGCGCCCCCGCAACGCGTGCGCAGCCCCGGAAGTGGCCACTCCGGAAAGCGGGATAAGGTAAGCCTTGCCTAATAGATCGAAAAACCGGAGCGAGTCGTGCGCACATCGGGATTCAAAGCCGTCCTGGCCGTGTCCGTGGTCGGCGGACTGATGGCCGGATGCGCGTCGTCGGAGAACGGCAAGAGCAGCGAGGGCGGCGGCAAGAGCGACCGCAACCTCGTCGCCGGCGCCTCCGAGGGGCCCCTCCGCCGCCCCCAGCGCCCTCGCCGCCGGCATGGGTACGAAGGCGGCCGACGGCGAGTTCCCCCGTACCGTCAGCCACTTCAAGGGCAGGACGGAGATCGCGGCCGCGCCGAAGCGGATAGCCGTGCTCAGCACCGGGCAGCTCGACGACGTACTGACCCTGGGAGTCGTACCGGCCGCCACCACCCGCGCCGACAACGCCGGACTCGTACCCGGCTACCTCGCCGACGCCTTCCCCCAGTACAAGAAGCAGCTCGCGAAGATGACCGACGCGGGCACGCGGGCCGCGCCCAACCTCGAAACGCTGGCCACCGCCGAGCCCGACCTCATCCTCGCCAACGACTCGCTCGGCGACCTCTACCCCAAGCTGTCGAAGATCGCCCCGACCGTGATCACCGCGGGCAACGGCATCAACTGGAAGCGGGACCTGCTGCTGGTCGGCGACGCCGTCGGCAAGGGCGAGCAGGCGCGGAAGCTCCTCGACGAGCACGCGGACGAGGCGGCCGCGGCGGGCACGAAGGTGGACGGGAAGAACACCACGGTGTCCATGCTGCGGTTCACGCCCGACCGGACCCGGATGTTCGGCGTCTCCTCCTTCACCGGTTCGATCGCCGTCGACATGGGGATCGGACGGCCCAAGTCCCAGCAGTTCAACGCCATTTCGGAGGACATCGGCGCCGAGAGCATCGATGTGGCGGACGGCGACTGGATCTTCTACTCCGTGCAGGGCGCGCAGGACAAGACCGACGCCGGGAGCGTCCTCGCCGGGCCGCTGTGGAAGTCGATGAAGGCCGTCGAGGCCGGGCACGCCGTCAAGGTCGACGACGACCCCTGGTACCTCAACGCGGGCCCCACAGCGGCCGACCTGGTCGTGAAGCAGCTCACCGAGTCACTCGCCAAGTAGGTCCGCGAGCACGTGACCACGCGCACCACGACCGTACGCACCTCCTGGCTGGCGGTCGCCCTCCTCCTCACCCTCGTCGCGGTGGCCCTCAGCCTCGCCGTCGGCACCCGGCAGGTGCCGCTGTCCGCCGTACTCGACGCGCTGCTGCACGGCGGCGGCTCGCGGGACGCGCTGGTCGTACGGTCGCTGCGGCTGCCCCGGACCGCCGTCGGGCTCACCGCGGGGGCCGCGCTCGGCGTCGCGGGGGCGGCGCTGCAGGCCGTCACCCGCAATCCGCTGGCCGATCCGGGGATCCTCGGGCTGAGCCAGGGTGCCGCGGCCGGCGTGGTGTTCGCGATCACGGGCGGACTGGCGAACGGCTTCGGCGGCTACGTCTGGTTCGCCTTCGTGGGCGCGGTCGTCGCCGCCTGCCTGGTGTACGCCGTCGCCTCGCGCGGCCGGGGCGGTGCCTCGCCGGTCAAGCTCGCGCTCGCCGGAACCGCGCTGTCCGCGATGGTCGGCGGGGCCACCACCGTGGTCCTGACGTCGAGTTCGGCGACGCTCGACCAGTTCAGGTTCTGGCAGGTGGGCGCGCTCAGCGGGCGCGACGCGGGGACGGTCGGGCAGATGCTGCCCTTCCTCGTCGCGGGCGCGCTGCTGGTGCTCTGCTGCGCCCGCGGCCTGGACGCGCTCGCCCTCGGTGACGACGCCGCGCGTGCGCTGGGGCACAAGGTCCAGCTCGTACGGGTCTGCGCGGCGCTCGGCGCGACCGTCCTGACCGCCGCCGCGGTGGCCGCCGCCGGGCCGATCGCCTTCATCGGTCTCGCCGTACCGCACCTGGCCCGCCGCCTCGTCTCGGGCGGTCACCGCTGGACCCTGCCGCTCTCCGCCCTGCTCGGCGCGGCCCTGCTGCTCGCGGCGGACGTCGCGGGACGGGTGGTCCGCGCGCCCGCGGAGGTACCGGCCGGGGTGATGACGGCCCTCGTGGGCGTGCCGGTCCTGGTCGTTCTCGTACGCCGGAAGGGAGCGGCTTCGTGACGACGACATCCCGGCCCCCGTCCGAGCGGCTGACGCCCCCAAGACCGTCCGCGGACCCCACTTACCCCCACTCGGCGGGCCTCTCGGTCCTCCGCCGCCGCTCCTTCTCGCTGCTCCTGCACCGCCGCTCGGCGGTAGTGGTCGTCGTACTGCTGCTCCTCCTGGCCGGCGTGACGGTGCTCTCGGCGTGCGTCGGGCAGACGTACGTGTCGCCGGGCGAGGTCTGGCGGGTCCTGCGCGGCCACGGCGGTTCGTACGACCTGATCGTCGGGGAGCTGCGGGTCCCGCGGATCGTGCTCGGCGCGCTGGTCGGCGCCGCGTACGGGCTCTCCGGAGCCCTCGTGCAGACCGTGACGCGCAACCCGCTGGCCAGCCCGGACGTCATCGGCGTCGGGCACGGGGCGGCGGCCGCGACGGTCCTGGCCCTCGCCACCGGCACGGTCGCCTCCCCCGGCGCGCTCCCGGCGGTCTCCGTCGCGGGCGGTCTGGGGGCCGCGGCGCTCGTGTACGTACTGGCCTGGCGGCACGGCATGCAGCCCAGCCGGTTCGTGCTGACCGGGGTCGGCATCGGGGTGGCCCTCTCCGCGGTCGTCCAGCTGTATCTCACGGAGAGCGAGCTCGGCGCGGCCGAGCAGGTCAAGCTGTGGCTGACCGGCAGCCTCAACGGTCGCGGCTGGGAACAGGCCGAACCCCTCGCCTGGATCCTTCTCCTCTCCCTGCCCGCCCTGGTGTGGGCGAACCGGGCCCTGCGCCCGCTCGGCCTGGACCCCGACACGGCCGCCGCGCTGGGCGTCCGCGTACACCGGACCCAGCTCGCCCTGACCGTCCTGGGCGTGATCCTCGCGGCAACCGCCACGGGAGCGGCGGGCCCCATCGGCTTCATCGCCCTGACGGCCCCCCAACTGGCCCGCCGCCTGACCCGCACCCCCCAGCTCCCGCTGGCGACGTCGGCGTTGACGGGCGCGGTCGTACTGATCACGGCCGACCTGGCGGCCCGCACGCTGATGCCCCCACTGGAAATCCCAGTGGGGGCACTGACGGCGCTGGTGGGGGCCCGTACTTGCTATGGCTCCTGGCCGGCGCCCCTAGAGGGCAGGGGCGAAGCCCCGTCCTCTAGGGGCGCGGGGAACTGCGCGACAAGCCACAACGAAGCCGCAGCCGAACCCCGCCCCCAGCGGAGCCAAGTCGTGGAACTAAATCGTCGCGGCGTCGATCACGAACCGGTACCGCACATCACTGCTCAGCACCCGCTCGTACGCCTCGTTGATCTCACTCGCACTGATCAGCTCGATCTCCGCCCCAAACCCGTGCTCCGCACAGAAGTCCAGCATCTCCTGGGTCTCCTGAATGCCACCGATCCCGGACCCGGCAAGGGTCTTACGGCCACCGATCACGGAGAAGAGGTTCAGGGAGACCGGCTCCTCGGGCGCGCCCACGTTCACGAAGGCGCCGTCCGTCTTGAGGAGGGAGAGGAAGACGTCCAGGTCCAGCGGGGCGGACACGGTGGACAGGATCAGGTCGAAGGAACCACGCAGTTCCTGGAAGGTCTTCGGGTCGCTGGTCGCGTAGTAGTGGTCGGCGCCCAGCTTCAGCCCGTCGTCCTTCTTGCGCAGGGACTGCGAAAGTACGGTCACCTCGGCACCGAGGGCGTGCGCGATCTTGACGCCCATGTGGCCGAGACCGCCCATGCCGAGGACGGCGACCTTCTTGCCGGGGCCGGCGTTCCAGTGCTTGAGCGGGGAGTACGTGGTGATGCCGGCGCACAGCAGCGGCGCGGCCTCGTCGAGGGCCAGGCCCTCGGGGATACGGACGGTGAAGGCCTCGTCGACGACGATGTGCGTCGAGTAGCCGCCGTAGGTGGGCTCGCCGTCCTTGCCGACGGCGTTGTACGTGCCGACGTTGCCCTGGGTGCAGTACTGCTCCAGGCCCGCCTTGCAGTTCTCGCACTCGCGGCAGGAGTCGACCATGCAGCCCACGCCCACGCGGTCGCCGGCCGCGAACTTGGTGACACCGGCGCCGACCTCGGTGACGATGCCGGCGATCTCGTGGCCGGGGACCATCGGGAAGATGGCCTCGCCCCAGCCCTCGCGGGCCTGGTGGATGTCGGAGTGACAGATGCCGGCGAACTTGATCTCGATCAGAACGTCGTGCTCGCCGACCGGGCGACGCTCGATGGTCGTGCGCTCCAGCGGAGCCTTGGCGGCGGGAGCGGCGTATGCGGCGACAGTGGTCATGCCGGGGGTTCTCCTAAGGAGGGGTTCTGCGCCCGGCCTGCCTTCCGGCCGGGCACGGCGTCCAGCCTGCTCCTCGTCCGGGAAGTCACCCAGACCACGGCTTTGCGTACGTTCGCTGGTCCTACTACTGATGGGGGCAGGTTCGTATGCGTACGACCGTGAATACTGGACGTATGGATGAACAGCCCTCTCAGGAGCCCGCCGGGCAGCCGGAACAGGCACGGCAGGCGGGACACGAGCCGGGGCGGCCGCTGGACCGGCGTGCCGAGCTCAGCGAGTTCCTGCGCACGCGCCGGGCCCGGCTGAAGCCCGAGGACGTAGGGCTGCCGGACTTCGGGCGGCATCGCCGGGTGCCCGGGCTGCGCCGCGAGGAGCTGGCGCAGCTGGCCGGGGTGTCCGTGGCGTACTACACGCGCCTTGAGCAGGGCAATGGGCGGAACGTGTCCGCGGAGGTGCTCGACTCGATCGCGCGCGCCCTGCGGCTGACGGGGGCCGAGCACGCGCACCTCACGCATCTCGCGAAGCCGAAGCAGCACAAGAAGAAGCCGTCGGTCCGGCCGCAGCAGGTGCGGGTGGCTCTGCGGGAGCTGATCGACACGTTCGACGGGGTGCCCGCGTATGTCGTGGGGCGGCGGTCGGAGATTCTCGTCTGGAACCGGATGGCAGCGGCCGTCTTCGGGGACTGGTCGGAGGTGCCGCCGCAGGAGCGGAACTGGGCGCGGATGGTGTTTCTCAAGCCCGAGTATCGCGAGCTGTTCGTGGAGTGGGATCAGAAGGCGTCCGACATGGTGAGCTTTCTGCGGATGGACGCGGGGTGCCACCCCGACGATCCGCGCCTGTCCCGCCCTGGTGGGCGAGCTGTCCGTGAAGAGCGAGGAGTTCCGTCGGCTCTGGGCGACGCACGACGTCAAGGAGAAGAGCCACGGCGTCAAGCGCCTGCACCATCCCCTTGTCGGCGAGCTGACCCTCTCCTTCGAGTCCTTCCGCCTCGTCGACGACGACGAACAGTCAATGATCACCTACCACGCCGAACCGGGTTCCCCCTCGTCCGACGCCCTCCGGCTCCTGGCCAGCTGGGGCAGGGACGCGACCCGCGCGGGCACGTCGACGCCGCAGGCGTAGGTTTCTCGCCCCCGCCGCCCCTACCCATTCCCGTCCCTTTTCGGGGGCCGGCCCCCGAACCTCCGCTCCTCAAACGCCGGAGGGGCTGGATTTTCGCGGCCGGGCCGACATCTTCAGCCCGTCCGGCGTTTGAGGACGAGGCCGTTCAGGCCGATACGGGTCTGGGGGCGGAGCCCCCAGGGATGGGACGGGTAGGGGCGGCGGGGGCGAGGAAAAACCCGACCGGAGCGTCAGCCCTGGTACGGCGGAGCCGAGCCCCACGTCCACCTGGGAACCGGCTGCTCCGCCGGAGGCACCGCGTCGGGGCCCGAGAAATACACGGCAAGTCGAGTCCCCCACTCCGCGTACGCCACGAACGCGGAGCGGAACTCGGCGTCGGAGGGAAGCCCCGCATCGTCCGCCGCGTCCTGAAGCAGATTCACCCACCGCCGCCGCTGCACCTCGGTGATCCCCTTCCCGAGATGCTTCGCGACCATGTGCCCGTGCCCGCCCTGCGTCTCGGAGTACCCGGCCGGCCCCCCGAACACCTCCCCGAGCCACAGCGCGACATGCGACGCGTGCTCGGGAGCGAGTCCCTCGAAGACGGGCGCCAGGACGTCGTCCTTGAGGACCTTGTCGTAGAAGACCTCGGTGAGCCGGTCGAAGGCCTCGGCACCCCCCGCCCAGACGTACAACGTGGGCACGGACGCCCCCGTACCCCGTACCGTCGTCGGTTTGTAGTGCCGCATCTCCTCGATGGAGCTGATGTACGGCCGGATCTCGGCGAGGAACTCCTCGAAGAGCTCGGACTTGCGGAAGCCCTCGATGTGATCCTCGGTGGAGGTCCAGGTGATGCGGAGCACGAAGTGCTCGAAGTCCTCCTCGCAGCGCGCCAGTTCGTAGTCGACACACTGCGGGGCCGCGGCGAGCTGGGCGGCGGCCCGGGTGTAGGCGGCGAGGAACTCCGCCGACTGCTGCTCGGGAATGCGGTACCGGATGTACTCAACGGTGTGCGCTGTCATGCCCCCACACAAACACGGACGGCCCGCGGAAGCTGCACTTCCGTCGGGCCGTTCGCGTATGTCAGCGTTCAGCGAACCACGGGATCGGCCTTGCGGGCCGACCCCGCCGGCTCACTTCCCGTAGTACGCGTTGTAGATCGAGATCGTCGACTTGTTGTTCTTCTTGTCGGTGATCTTCGCGTGGAACGAGATGCCCTTGCCCTTGGCCGGGTTCGTCACGCCGATCTTGCCGTTCTTGACGGTGACCTTCTTCCAGGTCTGGCCGTAGTCGTACGACACGTACACCGACAGCGACTTGAGGTTCTTGCCGGCGGCAGAACCCTGGACGGTCACCGGGATGGAGACCTTCTTGTCGGCCGGTGCCCTGCTGTCCAGTCCGACGGCCGCGTTGAAGCGGACCGAGGAGGTGGGCAGCGCGGCACTGGTGACCTTCTTGGAGCGGAAGGTCCAGCTTGCGTCGATGCGGGTGGAGGCCGCCGCGACCTTGACGCTCCGCTTGACCGAGGTGGTCAGCTTGTACGAGGCGTCACCGGCCGGGACCTTGAAGACTCCCTCGCCGAACAGCGGGTCGGCGTTCGAGCCGACCTTGGTGCCGTTGCGGTAGAGCGTCGTGGTGACCGACGAGAAGAGCGAGGAACCGGCGTGGGTCCTGCCGTCGGCGAACAGCGGCAGGTAGCCGTAGATCTCGTTGCCGTCGCGCTGGATTCCGAAGCCGGAGCCGACGCGCGGACCGAAGACCGCCGTGTTGTAGATCTTCTCGTAGCTCTTGCCCGCCTTGAAGGTCTGGGCGCTGCCGAGCGTGTAGAAGGCCTCGGTGATCGGGAAGCCGTCCGGGTCGATCCCGCCGTGCTGCTCGAAGTCCTGCTCCCACTTCACGCCGCCCGCGGTGCTCACGTGCACCTTCCGCGTGCTGGGCAGCGTCTGCGCGACACCGATCGAGGAGGCGCTGAAGCTTCCGGGCAGCCAGCCGGTGGTGTTGACCGCGCCCTTCTTGCCGCTCGTCGAGGCGCCCAGGCCGACCTTCAGGGTGGCCAGTTCGCTCGCCTTGTAGTGCTTGGTGTAGCCGGTGGCGAGCTTCTTCACCTTGCCGCCCGCGACGGTGTTGTACTCCTCACCGTCCTTGGCCCAGTGACCGCCCCACTGCTGGAACAGCGAACCGTCGGTGATCTCCGGACCCGCGTGCGCGGTACGGAAGTTGGCGTACGTGTCCAGCCACCAGCCGAACCCGTAGGCGTTGTTGCCCACCTCCACCATGTAGTCCGGCGACGCGAACTCCGACTTGGCGGCCGTGTCGGGCACGGTGATGTCCACCGGCTTCGCGGTCCGCGCGTCCACCGTGATCGTGACGTTCTTGGTGATGCTCAGCTTCGGCTGGGCCACCCAGTCGGCACCCTTGGTGAAGTCCTCCGGATCGGCGAAGAACGCCGAGTTGAGGATGAATCCGCCCTTGGGCACCCGGACCTTGACCGTGCCGGACTCGTCGTACGGCGAGAACCACTTCTCAGCGGCCGTACCGGAGACACCGGTCAGGCTGGCGTCGTAGTACTTCGCCGGGTTGCCGTCACGGTCGATCATCTTGAGCGTGACGTCGTACGACTCCACCTCCCGCTGCACCGCCGCCGCCGTGCGCACGCTCTGGCCGCCGCCGGTCGCGGTCACGTACGCGGAGTAGCCACCGTCGAGCGTGCCGCCCAGCTTGGTGTTGACCGTGAGGTCGACGGAGGCCGTGCCGCCGCCCGCCGGGACGGTCACCGTCTTGGCGCCGAGGGTGAAGAAGCCGGCCGGAGCTGCCTGGCCCTTCGGGTTCGTGGCGGTCGCGGAGAGGCTCAGCGTGACGTCGGCCGTGCCGAGGTTCTTGTACGTGATCTTCTTCGTGACCGGGGTGTCGTCGGTGTGCGGCCACTGCTGGATGCCGAAGCTCACGGACGACGGGTCGGCGATCACGGTCTGCTTGATGGCCTTGTCGACCTGGATACGGCCCGAACCCTGCTGGAACGGCGTGTACTTGCCGCCCTTGGTGGAGCCGGTCAGCGCGGCTTTGAGCTCGGGGTACTTCCAGTCCGGGTGCTGCTGCTTGAGGATGGCGGCGGCGCCCGCGACATGCGGGGTCGCCATCGACGTACCCGAGATGGTGACGTATCCGGCGGGCTTCTCGCCGACCTCCTGGGCGATGATGCTGCCCTTGGCCGAGGCGGCGGTGGTGTCCACGCCGGGTGCGGTCACGTCGGGCTTGATGGCGCCGTCGAGGCCGGGTCCGGTGCTGGAGAAGTCGGCCAGTTTGTCGCTGTCGTCGACGGCGCCGACGGTGAGCGCGGCGGCCGCGCTGCCCGGGGAGCCGACCGTCTGCTCGCCGAACTCGCCGGAGTTGCCGGCGGCTATCGCGAAGAGGATGCCCTTCTCGGCCGACAGCTTGTTCACCTGGGCCTCTAGCGGGTCGATCTCCGCGGTGTCGCCGCCGCCCAGGCTGAGGTTCACGACGTCGGCGCCCTGCTCGGCCGCCCAGTCCATGCCGGCGAGGATGCCGGAGTCGTCGCCGAAGCCGTTGTCGTCGAGGACCTTGCCGTTGAGCAGTTGGGCGCCCGGTGCGACGCCCTTGTACTTGCCCGCGGACTTGGCGCCCGTACCGGCCGCGATGGACGCCACGTGCGTGCCGTGGCCGTACTTGTCGGTCGCGTCCGGAGCGGCGGAGAAGTTCTTCTCGGCGACGACCTGGTCCTTGAGGTCCGGGTGGGTCGTGTCGACACCCGTGTCGAGGACGGCGATCTTTACGCCCTTGCCGTCGAACCCGGCGGCCCAGGCCTTGTCGGCGCCGATCTGCTTGACGGACTTGTCGAGGCTGGCCTTGCGGACGCCGTCGAGCCACACGTGGGCGATCCCGGACGCGGTCCGCGCGTTGCCGCCCTGTGCGTCGGTGACCGCGGCCCAGAGGTCGGTCGCGTCGGCCTTCGGTGTCAGGACCGCGTCCGCGTTCAGCGACGTGAGGGTCCGGCGGACCTTGGTGTCACCGGCGTCACGGACGTCCGCCTTCGCCGCCGCGGCCGCGCCGCGGTAGCCGACGATCAGCTTGAGCCCCTGCTTCTGGGCCTTGCGGTTGGCCGACTTGTTGAGCTCGGTGACGTCGAAGAGCCGCTGGTCGAGCTTGCCGGAGGCGATCAGGCGGGCGGCGTCGGCCGGCACGACGAGCGTGTGGCCGCCGGCCGTGCGGATCTGGACGGGTATCCCCTCGCGGCCCTTGGCCCGCTCCAGGCCGACGACGCGGCCCTTGGCGTCGACGACCACACGGTCGCCGGTGATCAGGGTGATGCGGTGCTTGGGCGTGGTCGGCACGGCCGAGTCGGCGGCCGTGGGCCTGGCCTCCGCCGACGCCGGGCTGGTCATGCCCGCCGCCAGGGCCACGGCTGCCGCCGCGGCGATCGTGGCCACGCACGCTCTTTTCACTTGTCTGCGCAAGTCTCCCCCTGGAGATGCAGGTCCGGGATGAATCCCCGTTCATCCGGCCGGGGGACGTCCCGTACGCATGCTCGCGCGTAACCCCCCGGAATACTCAGTATGCCGGGAGGCGAACAGGCGCTCAATAGTGAGACAGCTGTTATGAGTTCGCGTTTTCCTTCACGGTGATCTTTCCCTTGCGGATCGTGGCGAGCCGGGGGGCCTTCTTCGCGATCGCCGAATCGTGCGTAACCATGATGAAAGTGAGCCCGTGCTCCTTCCACATGGTTTCGAGTACGTCCATGATCTCGTCGCGCATGGACTCGTCGAGGTTTCCGGTCGGTTCGTCGGCGAGGAGCACCTTCGGCTGCTTGACCAGGGCACGGGCGATCGCGACGCGCTGCTGCTGACCGCCGGACAGCTCGGCCGGCAGATGCCCGAGCCGCTCGGCGAGCCCCACCGAATCCAGTGCGGCCGCGGCCCGTTCGCGCCGTTCCTTGACCTTCAGCTTCAGGGGTACGAGGGCGGTTTCCACGTTCTCCTGGGCCGTGAGCGTGGGAATGAGGTTGAAGCTCTGGAAGACGAACCCGATGTTCTCGCTGCGGACCTTGGTGAGTTTGCTCTCGGACAGTCTGGCAAGATCCGTACCGTCGAGTTCGACGCTTCCGGCGGTGGGCCGGTCGAGTCCGCCGAGCATCTGCAGCAGCGTGGACTTGCCACCGCCGGTGGGGCCCTGGATGACCAGCCGGTCACCGTCCCCGATGGTCAGGTCGACCCCGTCGAGCGCGTCGACGGACTCCTTGCCCCGCTTGTAGCGCTTGGTGACGCCTCTGAGTTCGTACATGGTGCAACTCCTGGGATACGTAAGGGGGTTGGCTCCGCCGGGAGCGCCGTTCGCAAACTGCGGGTGGTCCGTGGCTGGGCGCGCCCACGCGGCGGAGCCGCAAATCGACGCGGCCCCGCGTCCCTTACGGGGCGCGGCACGGCACCGAGTCACTCCACGCGGCGCAGGGCGTCCGCCGGTCGCAGCCGGGAGGCGCGCCAGCCGCCGAAGGCGCCCGCGATCAGGCCGCCGGTGACGGCGAGGCCGACCGCGAGGGCGATCGTGCTGAGCGCGACGGGCGCGGTCAGTGCCACGTCGAGGGCCTTGGACGCCGTCTCACGGGCGGGTCCGCCCATGCCGCCGCCAGGGCCACCGCCGCCGGGACCGCCGGCTGCCCCGCCGCTGGAGCCGACTTCGGCCTGGAGGGTCGGGCTGATCGCGGTGACGACGTAGGCGCCGCCGAGGCCGAGCGCGATCCCGAGGGCGCCGCCGACCAGGCCGTTGACGACGGCCTCGCCGACGACCTGCCGGGTGACGCGGCCGGACTTCCAGCCGAGCGCCTTGAGGGTGCCGAACTCCCTCACGCGGCGGGAGACGGCCGAGGAGGTGAGCAGGCCCGCGACCAGGAACGCGGCCACGAGCACCGCGATCGACAGCCACTTGCCCACGTTGGAGGCGAGGTCGGAGGCCGTGGAGAGGGAGCCGGAGACCGTGTCGGCGAGGTCGGCGGAGGTCGTGACGGTCGTACCCGAGATGTTCTTCTGGATGGTCGACTTGACCGCGCTGATCTGCTGCGAGTCGGACGCCTTGACGTAGATCGTGGTGACCTTGTTCTTGGAGTCGCTGAGCGTCTGCGCCTGCTTGAGCGGGATGTAGAGGTTGGCCGCCGCGTCACCGCTGTCCGGCGTCGCGATGCCGATGACCTTGTACTTGACGCTCTTGATGGTGACCGTGTCACCGAGGACGAGCTTCTTCTCCTTGGCGTACGACTTGTCGGCGACGACGACCTTGGCGTTGGTCTCGGAGGACTTGAAGGTCCGGCCGCTGGTGATCTTCGAGGAGGTCAGCGGGCCGAGCGCGGGCTTGGTGACGTCCGTGCCGTAGACGGAGTAGTTGTTGACGTCGAAGTCGGCGCCGCCGCCCTCGACCCGGCCCTCGGGGGACTGCTGGGCACCGGGCTGACCGCCGCCCTGCTGGTTGCCGCCGCCGCTCTGCTGGTCCTGCTGGAACTGGCCCTGGCGGAACTGGCCGCTGACCTTGACGACTTGGAGGCTGAGCCCCCCGACGACGTCCGAGACACCCTTCTGCGCGCCGACCTTGGAGACCGTGCTCGTGGCCAGGGTCTGGAAGCCCTGCACCATGACGCGGTCACTGCTCTGTTCTTCGTCGGAGTCGCTGCCCCGGGCGTCGAACTGGAAGCGCGGGCGCTCGCCCGTGCTCGACTGTGCCTGGGCCGCCTTGGTGACCGTCATGTCCGTACCCAGTCCGTAGAGCGACTGGAGGACCTTACCCTGCGCCTTCTCCATGCCGGACGACACGGAACTGACCACGATGACCAGGGCGATGCCCAGGGCGAGTCCGGAGGCGACGACGAGCGCCGCCTTTCTGCGGCGGCGCAGTTCGCGCCTCAGGTAGGCGAAGAACATGGCCGAAAGCTAGGGACACCGCGTGATGGCGGGATAAGGCCCGCATAAGAGAAGGATGAGAACACTGTGCGCCGCCGCGGAACCCTGTGAGAACGCCGAGGGCGGTTGCCCGTACGAGTCGTACGGACAACCGCCCTCGGGACGGAAAACGTTCGGGTCGGGTCAGACGGCCGAACCGGCCTTCCACGCCGCCCAGTCCAGGTTCCAGCCGTTGAGGCCGTTGTCCGGGGCGATGGTCTTGTCACCGGTGTTCCGCACGTCCACGACGTCACCGACGATCGAGTGGCTGAAGAACCAGCCGCCCGGCGTGTTCGGGTCGTTGGCGCCCTTCGTGTCCGACAGGCCGACGCAGCCGTGGCTGGTGTTGACGCTGCCGAAGATGGACTTGGCGCCCCAGTAGTTGCCGTGGATGAAGGTGCCGGAGTTCGACAGACGCATCGCGTTCGGGACGTCCTTGATGTCGTACTCGCCCTTGCCGTCGTCGTCCGTGAAGCCCACGGTCGCGCCGTTCATCCGGGTCTCCTTGAACTTCTCGGAGATCACCATCTGGCCCTGGTACGTCTTGTTCTCGGGCGAACCGGCGGAGATCGGGATCGTCCGGATGGTCTTGCCGTCCTGCGTGACCTTCATGGTCTTGGTCTGCGCGTCGACGATCGAGACCTGGTTACGGCCGATCTTGAAGGAGACCGTCTTCTGCTGCACGCCGTAGACGCCGTCGGCGCCCTCGACACCGTCGAGGTTCAGCTTGAGCGTGACGGTCGAGTTGCCCTTCCAGTACTCCTCGGGGCGGAAGTCGAGCCGGTTGGCGTTGAACCAGTGGCCGACGACCTCCTGGCCGCTGCTGGAGGAGACGGTGATCCCCTTCTGCACGTCGGCCTTGTTGGTGATGGCCTTGTCGAAGTTGATCGAGACCGGCATGCCGACGCCGACGGTGGAACCGTCCTCGGGCGTGAAGTTGCCGATGAAGCTGTTGGCCGGCGAGACCGTCGTGAACGACGCGTTCTCGTGGGCGGCGCGGCCGTCGGAGTCCTTGGCCGTCGCGGCGATCTTGTAGGCAGTGGCGCGCTCCAGCTGGGCGCTGGGCTTCCAGCTCTTCTTGTCCGCGGATATCTCACCCGCGACAGCCGTGCCGGCCGCCGTCTTCATGGTCACGTCGGTCAGCGTGCCCTTGGTCACAGTGACGGCCGCGGCACTGTTGATGGAGGCGTTGTCGGAGCCGTCCTTGGGTGTGATCTTGATCTGGGCCTCGGAGGACTTCTTGGCCGCCGCCTCGTCGACCTTGGCCTGCGAGGTGCTGTCACCGCCTTCGCCCTTGGGGTCGTCGTCGCCGCCTCCGCTGCACGCAGAGAGCACCAGCACCCCGCCGAGCAGTGCGGACGCGACCGTGAGGCCCTTGCGCCGCTTACTGTCCGTCATCACACGCTTCTCCATCGTTGCCGAATCCCCAAAACCCCGAGAGTCCCCGTAACACCTGTAAACGCTACGACCGGTTCGTCCCGTTCCACACCCTTCCCAGGTGTGGGGCACACCACGTCGATCCATTTCGGCCCACGCCGGATCGTCCTCGATCCGACCGGTGCGGCTGTTACGACTGGTGCGGGTGTCGGTCACTGCGCCCCTTGAGACGACAGAACCCCGGGTGGCGGTTGCCGCCCGGGGTCACGATTCTCCCAAGCCGCCTCAGCCGACCAACTCTTCCTCGTCTCCGGCCTCATCATCCTCGTCGAGGTCCCAGTCCGGCGAATCGGGGTCGTAGTCGATCTGCTCGGTGCTCCAGGAGGCCTGCGCGAGTTCGACCCCGACGACCTCGCTGACCAGGTCGAACGGGTCGACGAGGTACGCGAGGGCCTCGGCAGTGTCTTCCGTCACTGTGCTCTCGGCGTGCGCCCGCTCGTCGCCCGGGATCTCGGGGTCCTCGGCGATGCGCCCCAGCGCCGCCTTGGTGAGCGCGCCCTCGTCGTCGATCTCGACGACCAATTCGACGCGCAACCGTACAAAACGTGATGTCTCAGGTGTGCTCATACGTCGGAGCGTAAGGCTCTTCACCACCGTGACTTTCCCGTGACCCGCACCTTTCACTAACATCTCCCCACACGGCCAATTCGCCAGCGTCACAAGGGGATCGATATTCCGTGTCCGCACGTCGATCGTTGCTGACCGCCACCGCCGCGGGGACCCTGCTGGGCGCCCTGTGGTTCGTCCCGTCCGCCAATGCGACCGGGGACGGGGCGGCAGAACACAGAACACAGACAGCGACGACCACGACCCTGCAGACCAAGGCCGGGGACGAGGCCGAGGCCGAGGCCGAGACGTCCGAGGAGAGCGCGGCCAAGGCCGCCGTCCGCACCCAACTGGCCGACACGGGAAGCTTCGACACGACTCCGTACGTGGTCGGCGGCACCCTGTTCCTCAGCCTGGGCGCCGGGTTCGTGGTGTATTCCGTACGCCGGGAACGTACGACCTTGTACTGAAGGTCTCCCTGCCGCCCGGGTGCCCGCCCGGCCCGGTGTGGAGATATCCGCCCCCTTTTCAGCCATTTCGCGTCATCCTCGAAGGAAGACCGGCGAGAGAGGGGCGGACCCGTTTACAGTCCGTGGGTTCACGCACGCACTCCCTGTCGCTTCTCCGTACCGCGTGAACAGGGAGTTGCTCACGTGAAGATCGTCTTCCTGCTGCACAACGCCTATGCCATCGGCGGCACGGTGCGCTCGACGCTCAACCTCGCCGGTGCACTGGCCGCGCGGCACGAGGTGGAGATCGTCTCGGTCTTCCGCAGCGAGGACAGACCCCTGCTCGGAGTGAACCGCAAGGTCCGTCTCGTCCCGCTCGTCGACGAGCGCCCCGGCGCGCCGACGTACGACGGGAAGAACCCACTCATGACGCGCCCGTCCACGGTCGTACCTCCCGCCGAGGTCCTCGCCCACCGCTACACCGAGCTCACCGACGAGCGGCTGCGCGGCTTCCTCGACGAGACGGACGCGGACGTCGTCGTCGCCACCCGCCCGGCACTGGTGGTCTTCCTGGCCCGGCACGGCTCACGCCGCTATCTGCGCGTCGGGCAGGAGCACCTGTCGTACGACAACCACGTCCCGGACGTACGCACCGCGCAGAACGAGGCCTTCCGGCACCTGGACGCCTTCGTCACCGTCTCCGCGCAGGACGCGGCCGACCACCGCGACCGTCTGCCCGGGCTGCGGACGCGGATCACCGACATCCCGAACGCCGCGCCCCGGCCGAAGGCCGAGCGCTCCGACGTACAGGCCCCGTTGGTCGTCGCCGCGGGCCGGCTGATGCCGGTCAAGCGCTACGACCTGCTGATCGAGGCCTTCGCCCGGGTCGTCGCCGTACGCCCGGAGTGGCGGCTGCGGATCTACGGCCAGGGCCCCGAGCGCGCGGCCCTGCGCGCCGCCGTGGACGCCCACCGCCTCAACGACCACGTCTTCCTCATGGGACCCCATCCGAAGATGGAGACGGAGTGGGCCAAGGCCTCCGTCGCCGCCGTGAGTTCGGACTGGGAGTCCTTCGGCATGACGATCCTGGAGGCCATGCACGCCGGCGTCCCGGTGGTGGCCACCGACTGTCCGCACGGTCCCGGCGAGATCATCACCGACGGCTCCGACGGACTGCTCGTACCGCCGGGAGACGCCGACGCCTTCGCGGCGGGCCTGCTGAAGCTGATCGAGGACGCGGACCAGCGCCGGGTCATGGGCGAGGCCGCCAGGGAGACCGTCCAGCGGTTCGCTCCCCGCCTGATCGCGGATCAGTACGAGCGGCTGTTCGGCGAACTGCGCGAGGCCCGGACCTCGACGGCGACGAAGGTCACGCGCCGGGTGCGCCGCGCGCTCGGGGCGCTGCTGCCCCAGAGCTCACGCCCCCGCCCCGAGGAGGCGCCCCCGGCCGCCCCACCGGCCGCGGACGACCGGCCTCGCGCCCTGCGCCCGAAGGCCGGCTGCACGACCGACTCCACCGGCGGCGTACGGATCACTGTGAACGCGTCGGGCGTGTCCGGCGAGAGCCTCACCCTGGTCCTGCGTCACCGGCACGGAGACGACGAGGAACGCGTCCCGCTGGATCCCCCGACGGGCCCGAAGTCGCCCTGGACCACGGAGCTGGCCCACCCCCGACTGGCCCTGGCGGAAGGCCGTTGGGACCTGCATGTCGAACGCGCGGAGGACGGCGCACGCCGTCGCCTCAAGGCAGGACTGGTCGAGCAGCGCGGCCTGCTGACGGCGAGACCCACGCCGTCCACCCCGGGCAGGGCCTTCGCCTGGTGGATCCCCTACGCGACCAAGGACGGCTACCTGGCCCTGCGGACCTTCCGCCGCCCGGCCCACGCGGAAGCCACCGCCCTGCGCACCGACGACGACTCACTGTCCGTGGAAGGCACGCTCCACGGGGCGGTCCTGGGCGAGGACGCGGTCCTGCTCGGCGTCTCCCGCGACGGCGAGGCCCACAACTTCACCACACCCGCGAGACCCACCGGGGAAAGGACGTTCCGGGCCCGCATCACGACGCTGCCCCGCCCCAGCGAGGCGGACAAGCCCCTGTGGGACCTCTTCCTGCGCCCCTCCGAAGCCGCCGCCCCCGTCCGAGTGGGCCGCGTCACCGACGACATCGTCGACCGCAAGCCCACAGAGAAACACCCGGGCACAACGCTGACCACCCCAACAGGCAAGTCAGTGCAGGCCCACTACTTCTTCACCGTCACCAACGACGTGGCAATCAGCGCCCTGTAAGGGGCGCGGGGCTGTGACATTGTGCGGCTCCGCCGCGCGGGCGCGACAAGCCACATCCGCCCCGCGGCCGCCAGCCGACATCCCCCGCCGAGCTGTCAGGCGGACCGACGCCCGCCTCCCTGACCTCCACGCGCACGCGAAGAACCCGCACCACCACGCCCCCGCGAACCCCCACCGGTACCGGCGCCGGACCGCGACCCGGCGGGCGCCCCACGCCCGCCCCCACCCCGCCGAGCCCGCGGCTGCGACTTCGGCTGAGCCTGCGCGGCAACCGGCTCCGGCACAGGAATGACGACAGGAACCCCGGACGGCTCCCGAGCCCCCGTGATCCGTACGAGCTCCTCGTCGCTCGACTTGATCCGAGCCGTCCGCGGACTGATCCCGGCATCGGCCATCAGCCGGGTCATCTCCCGCTTCTGCTCGGGAAGGACGAGCGTGACGACGCTCCCGGACTCCCCCGCGCGAGCGGTACGCCCGCCCCGGTGGAGATAGTCCTTGTGGTCGACCGGCGGATCGACGTTCACGACGAGGTCGAGATCGTCGACGTGAATCCCGCGAGCGGCGACGTTCGTGGCGACGAGCGCGGTCACGAGACCGGTCTTGAACTGGTCGAGCGTCCGGTTCCGCTGCGGCTGCGACCGCCCGCCGTGCAGCGCGGAGGCCCGCACACCACTCGCCAGCAACCGCTTGGCGAAGCGGTCGGCGGCGCGCTTGGTGTCGACGAACAGAATCACGCGCCCGTCACGCGCGGCGATCCGCATGGCGACGGCCTTCTTGTCGGTCTCGTCGGCCACGTGCAGCACATGGTGCTCCATCGTCGTCACCGCGCCCGCGGAGGGGTCGACGGAGTGCACGACGGGGTCCGTGAGGAACATCCGTACGAGCTTGTCGATGTTCTTGTCCAGGGTCGCCGAGAACAGCATGCGCTGCCCGTCCGGCTCGACCTGGTTGAGGAGCGCCGTGACCTGGGGCATGAAGCCCATGTCGGCCATCTGGTCGGCCTCGTCGAGGACGGTGATCCCCACCCGCTCGAGGGTGCAGTCACCGCGGTCTATCAGGTCCTTGAGCCGCCCGGGCGTGGCCACGAGCACCTCGGCGCCGCGCCTCAGCAGACCGGACTGCTTGCCGATGGAGAGCCCGCCGACGACGGTCGCGAGCCGCAGGTTCACGGCCGTGGCGTACGGCGTGAGCGCGTCGGTGACCTGCTGCGCGAGCTCTCGCGTGGGCACGAGGACGAGCGCGAGCGGCGCCTTGGGCTCGGCACGCCGGCCGGCCGTGCGGGCGAGCAGCGCGAGGCCGAAGGCGAGGGTCTTGCCCGAGCCGGTGCGGCCCCGGCCGAGTATGTCGCGCCCGGCGAGGGAGTTGGGGAGCGTCGCGCCCTGGATCGGGAACGGCTCGATGACCCCCTGGGCGGTGAGGGTCTTGGTCAGTGCGGCCGGCATGTCCAGCGCGTCGAAGGACTCGACGGCGGGCAGCGCGGGCGTCAGCGTCTGCGGCAGGGTGAACTCCCGCGGCGCCGTCGACTGCTGGGACGGCTTCTTGCGTACGTTCCTTGCGCCGCCGTTGGCGGAAGCCGCAGGGGCTCCGCCGCGTGTGCCACGAGAGCCACGGGAACCCCGGGAATTCGCCGGGCGTTTGCCGGCGGGTCGTTCAGGACGTTCGGATCGAGTCATGCTGGATCTGGAATTCCTTCCTGGGCCTCACGGTTTTCCCGTGCTCAGGGACACACGGACAGCACAAGCCGGGGCCCGCACCCGAAGGTGCGGGCCCCGGCTCGCGTGATGCGCGTCCCGGAATTAGGCGGGGACGATGTTCTCCGCCTGCGGGCCCTTCTGACCCTGCGTGACGTCGAAGGAGACCTTCTGGCCCTCCTGCAGCTCACGGAAGCCCGAGGTGGCGATGTTCGAGTAGTGGGCGAAGACGTCGGCGCCGCCGCCGTCCTGCTCGATGAAGCCGAAGCCCTTTTCCGCGTTGAACCACTTCACGGTGCCAGTAGCCATGTCATTTCTCCAAGATAGGTGGCTCCCATCCGGAAATGACCGGAAAAACAAAACGCGCCTGAGAGAGGATTCCTTTCAGGCGCACAAAGTTAATGGGTACCAAAAACGTTTCGTTAGGAACTCTAGCACAGTTTTCGGTGGGGGCGTCGCGACGCCCCGGCGCCCCCACCTCGCACATCTGAAGGAACCCCGGAAATCCTTACGCCAGTGGGCCCGTTACGGGTTCCACGGCCTCGACCAGATGGCCGCCGCGCACGAACGCGTCCGCGGCCGCCAGGTCCGGCGAGAGGAAGCGGTCGGGCCCCGGGCCCGCGACACCGGCGGCGCGGGCGGCGGAGATCGCGGCCTGCGAGGCGGGGGCGGGGGTGAGCCCGGTGCGCAGTTCGATGGCGCGCGTGGCGGCGTACAGCTCGATGGCGACGATCCGGGTCAGGTTGTCGACGGCCGTACGGAGCTTGCGGGCGGCCGACCAGCCCATCGAGACGTGGTCCTCCTGCATGGCGGAGGACGGGATGGAGTCGGCGGAGGCCGGGACGGCGAGCCGCTTCATCTCGCTGACCAGGGCGGCCTGCGTGTACTGGGCGATCATCAGGCCGGAGTCGACGCCGGCGTCGTCCGCGAGGAACGGCGGCAGGCCGTGCGAGCGGTTCTTGTCGAGGAGCCGGTCCGTGCGGCGCTCGGTGATCGAGCCGAGGTCGGCGGCGGCGATGGCGAGGAAGTCCAGGACGTACGCCACCGGGGCACCGTGGAAGTTGCCGTTCGACTCGACGCGGCCGTCGGGCAGGACGACGGGGTTGTCGACGGCGGCGGCGAGTTCACGGTCGGCGACCAGCCGGGCGTGGGTCATGGTGTCGCGGCCGGCGCCCGCGACCTGCGGGGCGCAGCGCACGGAGTAGGCGTCCTGGACGCGGGGGGCGTCGTCCTGGTGGTGGCCGGTCAGCTCCGAACCCTTCAGCACGGCCAGCATGTTGGCGGCGCTGGCGCCCTGGCCCGGGTGGGGGCGGATGGCGTGCAGTTCGGGGGCGAGGACCCGGTCCGTGCCGAGGAGGGCTTCGAGGGAGAGGGCCGCGGTGATGTCGGCGGACTTGTAGAGGGTGTCGAGGTCGGCGAGGGCCATGACCAGCATGCCGAGCATGCCGTCGGTGCCGTTGAGGAGGGCCAGGCCCTCCTTCTCGCGCAGTTCGACGGGCTCGATGCCGTGGGCGGCGAGGAGTTCACCGGCGGGGCGAATCGTTCCGTCCGGGCCCTTTGCCTCTCCCTCGCCCATGAGCGTCAGGGCGCAGTGGGAGAGCGGCGCGAGGTCGCCGGAGCAGCCGAGGGAGCCGAACTCGTGGACGACCGGGGTGATACCGGCGTTCAGGATGTCGGCCATGGTCTGCGCGACGGACGGGCGGACGCCGGTCCGGCCAGAGCAGACGGTCTTGAGCCGCAGGAACATCAGGGCGCGGACGACCTCGCGTTCGACGTGCGGGCCCATACCGGCGGCGTGCGACCGCACGATGTTGCGCTGCAGCTGGGCGCGCAGTTCCGGGCTGATGTGCCGGGTCGCGAGGGCTCCGAAGCCGGTGGAGACCCCGTACACGGGCTCCGGCTTGGCCGCCAGCGCGTCCACGATCTCGCGGGCCGCGGCCAGCGCGGACACCGCCTCGTCGGAGAGCTCGACCCGGGCGCCGCCGCGCGCCACGGCGAGAACGTCGGACGCGGTGACACCCGTCGTCCCCACCACCACAGTGTGCATATCCATATTCAGGAGCGTACGCAGTGAATGCCTTGGTGTCACTAGTGGGTGGCGGGTTGGGTCCTTACACACAGGACCCCGCAGGACCCCACAGGGACGGACGGGCGGGGGCGACCCTACCGACGGCCGCGGAACCGCCGGCGTTCGGCCGCCGCGGGCGGAGGCGCGTCGGCGAGGCGGACAACCGGATCGTCCGGCCCCTCGCGGCCCGCGACGACGGGTTTCGCGGAGCGGATGGCCTTGGCGCGGTACTGGGCCGCGTCGGCGAGGCGGAAGAGCCGCCGGGCGGAGCGGACGGGCCCGAGCGGGTCCTCGGTCGACGCGACCCCGCACGCCACACCCTCCCCGAGCTCCAACTCGGCGGCGCGGCGGCACAGTTCGTCGGCGACGCGTACGACCTCGTCGGCGGCCGGACCCACGGCCAGCAGGCAGAACTCGTCGCCGCCGAGGCGGGCGGCGAGGGTGCCGGGCAGCATCGCGCCGCACAGCGAGAGGACGGACCCGAAGCGCTCCAGGAGCCGGTCGCCGACGGCGTGGCCCCGGGTGTCGTTGACGCGTTTGAGGCCGTTGAGGTCGCACACGACGAGGCTCACGACCACGCCTTCCGCTCGGTGGCGTTCGATGGCCTCGTCCAGGCGCATGTCCACGGCACGGCGGTTCGCGAGGCCGGTGAGGGCGTCCGTGAAGGCGAGGCGGCGGGCCTCCTCCAGGCGTTCGGTCTGCGCGATCCCGGCGGCGACCACGGAGGCGAGGACGGTCGCGAAGTCGGCGTCGGCGCGGTCGAAGACGGGGGCTCCGGCCGGGCGGGCGACGTACAACTCGCCCCAGGCGCGCCCGTGCATGACGATCGGTGCCACGACACAGCACCCGCGGCCGCGTCTGCGCAGGGCGGCGACGCGCTGATGGCAGTACCCGGCGTGCCCCGTGGCGGGTCCGTCGGCCGTCTCCACCCAGGCGTTGGGTCCGCCGCCGCCGACCCAGCGTTCGTGCAGGAACTCCGTGATCTCCGGGAACTGGTGCACGGGGTAGGCCTCGTCCTCCGGGAACTCCTCCTCGTCCCGGGCCCGCTCCCCCACGTTCGCCAGGACCCGCAGCCTCCCGAGCTCCCGCTCCCACACGGACAGCGCGGCGAAGCTCCCGCCCAGCGCCCGGCAGGCTCCGGCCGCCGCCGCGCGCCACGACTCCCGCGGGGCGTGCGCGGCGGCCATGCCCTGCGCCAGCGCCACCACGGCCCTCAACCGCACATCGTCACCGCCCATCACTCCAGGTTAGGTACGTTTGTAATGATTTGGGACATTGATGCGGCGAACAGGGGTCCGGAGCGGGACTTTCCCTCGAGGCGGGTGGCTGGAATGATCGGGGCGCAGGGAAGTTAACCGCCGTTAACGTAAACCGTGAACCGGGAGAGTCTCATGTCCGAGCAAGGCGCGGAGCAGCGGTTCGGGGAGTACGTCGTGGTGCGACGCCATACGTCGTCGCACGTCGCCGAGCTCGTCCTGGACCGGCCCAAGGCCATGAACGCCGTGTCGACGGACATGGCCCGCTCGATCGCCGCGGCGTGCGAGGCGCTGGCCACGGACCGGGACGTCCGGGCGGTCGTCCTCACCTCCACCCACGAGCGGGCCTTCTGCGTCGGCGCCGACCTCAAGGAGCGCAACTCCCTCACGGACGCCGAGCTGGTCCGTCAGCGTCCGCTGGCGCGGGCCGCGTACACCGGCGTACTCGATCTGCCGATGCCCACCGTCGCCGCCGTGCACGGGTTCGCGCTGGGCGGCGGCTTCGAGCTGGCCCTGGCCTGCGATCTGATCGTGGCGGACGGTACGGCCGTGGTGGGGCTGCCCGAGGTGTCCGTCGGGGTCATTCCCGGGGGCGGGGGTACGCAGTTGCTGCCGCGGCGGGTGGGTGCCGCGCGGGCGGCCGAGCTGATCTTCTCGGCGCGGCGGGTGGAGGCCGGGGAGGCGGCGGACCTTGGGCTGATCGACGTCCTGGTCCCCGCGGGCGAGGCGCATGCGGAGGGGCTGGCCCTTGCGGGCCGTATCGCCGTCAACTCACCCGTCGGGCTGCGGGCCGCCAAGCGGGCGCTTCGGCTCGGGCACGGGCTCGATCTCCGCGCGGGTCTGGAGATCGAGGACGCCGCGTGGCGCTCGGTCGCCTTCTCGGGCGACCGGGCGGAGGGGGTCGCAGCCTTCAACGAGAAGCGCCGGCCGGAGTGGCCCGGGGAGTAGTTCTGGGGCTTCGCCCCAGGCCCCGTGGGGTGTGTTGTCGGGTGCGGGTGCGTTGTGGCTGATCGCGCAGTTCCCCGCGCCCCTTTTTAGGGGCGCGGGGAACTGCGCAGTCTTTTGGGGGTTCGGGGGCGAAGCCCCTGAGTAAGTGACGGGATTGGGTAGGGGCGGCGGGGCGGAAGAAACCCCGTTCGGGTGATGGCGCACCCGGCTCACCCCCAACCACCCCAGCACGCGCATAACCTGCGCACCGCGACAGCGCGCCGGGGGGCGCCCTCGCGTCGGGGAGGGGAACTGCATGCCGGACACGGCAACGAAGCCAGGAACGGTCACACCGGAGACGACACCACCGGAACCGGCCCTCACCCGCCCCCGAGGACGCCACCGCAAACCCCGCCCCCGCCGCATCCTCTTCGCGGTAGGAAGCCTCGCCCTCGCCGCAGGAGCCCTGAGCCTCCTCCGCATGGCACCCCAGCCCACCGGCGGAGACACCGGCATGGAGGCAACGGACATCGACCCCAGCGCGGCCGGCTCGACGGACAACCCGGCTCGGGACGACGCGGGGGCGGTACCCGTCGCCGCACCGCCCACCACCGGCGCATCCCCCTCACCCACGGCCACCACGGGACCCTCGGGATCCACGTCAACTTCCGAACCGAACAGGCTGAACGGGCGGGACGAGCCGAGCAAGCCCAACGGGTCCTACGGGCCGCCCGGAGCCTCCGCCCCGGGAGCCCAGCGCGGAGCCACAGGACCGGCAGGCCCCCGCGACCCGGCCCCCAACCCCTCGGGCGACCTCCAGGACACAGTCCCCATCACCACCACCCCACCCGCCCGACCTCCCGCCGCCACACCCACAGCCCCGGCACCGACCCCGACATCCCTCGGTGCACCACAGAACCCCGCCCGCCCGGGCACAGGCCTGTGCGTCCCGGTCGTCGGCCTGTGCTTCGACGGAAACGACAGCAACAACAGGTAGGAAAAGGAAAAACCACCCACCGCTAGTCGCTAGTTACTGCGACGCCTGAGCTGCCACGGCTCGACCACGCCCAGCCCCCGCACCGCCCGCTGCCACATCGGCTGAAGCGCGAAGCGGTACGACGGCGGCTCCTCTCCCTCCTTCTCCGCGGCGGCGGCCTCGTCGGCGGCAGCGGCCTCGGAGGCGGGTGCGTCGCCGGTCCGGGTGAGTTCCTCGGCGAACGCCCCGTCGACCAGGACGGCGTCCTTCGGAGCTATCGAGGTCAGCCGGGACGCGAGGTTGACGGTCGTACCGAAGACATCGCCCATCCGCGTGGTGACCGTGCCGAAGGCGATACCGACGCGCAGCTCGGGCATCGTCTCGTCGCCGGCCATGGTCTCGATCAGGCGCAGTGCGATCTCGGCGGCGAGGCCCGCGTCGTCGGCCGCGTACAGCACCTCGTCGCCCAACGTCTTGATCAGGCGTCCACCGTGCGCGGCCACCAGGTCCGCCGCGGTGGTCTCGAAGGCCTCGACGAGTTCGCCGAGTTCCTCCTCCTCCATGCGCCGGGTCAGTCGCGTGAAGCCGACGAGGTCGGCGAAGCCGACGGCGAGCCGACGGTCGACCATCTCCTCGTCGTCCGCGGCCTGCACGACACGGCCGGTCGCGGCGGCGAGCTGGCGCCGCCAGACGTAGACGAGGAACTCCTCCAGCTCGGGCAGCAGCAGCTCGACGAGGGGGTACGTGACCTCGGTGCGCGTCATGCCCGGTTCCGGGGGCTCGGTCAGACCCTCCAGGAAGGAGTCGATCTGCCACTCGGCAAGCCGCGCGGTGGTCTGCCCGGTCGAACGGGCGACCTGGACCGCCATCGCCTCGCTGAGCAGCCCCGCCTCGACCAGACCGGAGAGCCGGCGCAGAGCCAGCACGTCGGCCTCCGTGAGCGCCTTGGCCTGGCCGATGTCCGCGAAGCCCATGGCCCGCCAGAAGCGGGTGGCCAGCTCCACGGAGACGCCCGCGCTGCGGGCGGCCTGGAAGGGGGTGTAGCGGCGCTCGGCACCGAGGATGAGCTGTTCGAGCCGCAGGGCCAGCGGATCCTCCTCGGAGGCGGCGGCCTGCGCCTCCGCACGGTCCGACCCCTCGCCCCGGCCCGCAACCTCGCCCCGGCCGCCACCGTCCGTCCGACCCAAGGTCTCCATCCGGCCCGAGCCCTCCGCCCGGCCGGAGGTTTCCATCCGGCCCGAGCCCTCCGCCCGGCCCGCGGCCGACGTCCCACCCGGCGCCTCTGCCTGATCTGCCTGCTGATCTGTCTGCTGATCTGTCTGATCCGACGCCTCGGGCGCACTCGGCGGCCCATCCGGCGTCTCCGTCCGGCCCGGCGTTTCCGCCCGGTCCGTTCGGCCGTCCTGCGCGTCCACTCGGTCCTGTTCCTCCACCCGCGCGTGCGCCTCGGCCCGATCGATGCGTGCGGCCGCCGTGTCGGCGACAGACCCGGTGGTACGCCCCGGCTCACCGTCGGAGGCGGTGTCACCCGTGCCGGAACCCGTGTCGTCGACGGTCACGCCTGCTGCCCTTCCGATCTGCCGCGGTCAGGTATCGACCGGCCTCAACTCTACGGCAGGTGTGCTCTGGCTCACTCCCGACCGCCGAGGCCGGACGGCCCAGGCCCACTCCTCCCGCGTAGGTCCGACGGCCCACTGCCACTCGTACGGCTCGTACGCGCTCCTTGCTCACCACCAGGCACGACAGGCACGAAGTGTCCCGCGCGCCCCTGTGGGCACGTTCGTCACCGGTCGCCCGTGTCTCCCGTATCCCCCTGATCCCCCGCCGGCCGCAGATGCACGATGTCCCCCGCGCCCACGGGCTGCTGCACTCCCTCCGCCGTGGCCAGGACCAGCCGTCCGTCACCGTCCACGGCCACCGCCTCCCCGGTGATCGACTTGTCGCCGGGCAGTTCGGCCCGTACGACCCGCCCGAGCGTGGCGCAGCCGGCGGCGTACGTGTCCTGGAGGCCGGACCTGGCCGGGTCGCCGCCCACGCTGCGCCACTTCTCGTACCACTGGCCGAGGGACCGGAGCACGGCCCGCAGGATCGTGTCACGGTCCGTGGTCGTCGCTCCCGCGAGGACCAGCGAACCCGCGCCCGGCACGGGCAGCTCGTCCTCGCGGAGCGTGACGTTGATGCCGATGCCGACGACGACCGCGTCGGGCCCGGCACGCTCGGCGAGGATGCCGCCGGTCTTGCGCTCCTGGCCGTCCACCGTGACCAGCAGGTCGTTGGGCCACTTGAGTGCCGTGTCGACCCCGGCGGCGCGGGACAGCGCGGTGGCCGTCGCGACCCCGGCGAGCAGCGGCAGCCAGCCCCAGCGCTCGACCGGCACCCCGGTCGGTTTCAGCAGGACGGAGAAGAAGAGGCCCGAGCGGGGAGGTGCCGTCCACCGGCGGTCGAGGCGCCCGCGCCCGGCGTCCTGTTCCTCGGCGACGAGGATCGCCCCCTCTTCCGCCTTTCCCCCGGTGGCCAAGGCGACGAGGTCGGAGTTGGTGGAGCCGGTGCGGCCAACCAACTGAAAGTCGGACCAGAGCCCGCCGTCCCGCACGAGTGCGCGGCGCAGGGAGGCGGCGTTGAGAGGAGGCCGGCCGAGGTCGGACCAGCGGCCCGACCTCGGCTCACCCGGCTCGTTGGACGGGTCTCCTTGTGCACCTGGTGGCGTCGTCATGCAACCCACCCTAGGTTTGACATCCTCCGTCCCGCAGTAGGGGACGGATTCCAGCCCTGACGGGCTGAGGTTCACGGGCGCTCGATCACTCTCGTGATGTCACCCCTCCGGCGTGTCCCGCCGCGACGCGTTGATCGTACAACGCGAAGGGGAGGGGAGTGTGGTAAACGCCGCACTGCCGAACGGTAGGCGCGCCACTACGCTACGGATGAGTAGCCAACCCCCCTTCTGAGCACCACCCAGCAGCGTTCAGCACGTCCGAAGCACCTCGTGTCACCTCACCCTCACGTCCCCACTGAGCAGGCAGGGAGCCGCATCCCGATGTCCGAGCCGGAACAGCAGCATGAGATCGACATCCACACCACCGCGGGCAAGCTCGCGGATCTGCGGCGCCGCATCGACGAGGCGACGCACGCCGGCTCGGCACGTGCCGTCGAAAAGCAGCACGCCAAGGGCAAGTTGACGGCTCGTGAGCGGATCGAGCTGCTGCTGGACGAGGGCTCCTTCGTGGAGTTCGACGAGTTCGCGCAGCACCGCTCGACGGACTTCGGCCTGGAGAACAACCGCCCGTACGGCGACGGGGTCGTGACCGGCTACGGCACGGTGGACGGGCGCCCGGTCGCCGTGTTCTCCCAGGACTTCACGGTCTTCGGCGGCGCGCTCGGCGAGGTCTACGGCCAGAAGATCATGAAGGTGATGGACTTCGCGCTGAAGACCGGCTGTCCGGTCATCGGCATCAACGACTCGGGCGGCGCCCGTATCCAGGAGGGCGTCTCGGCGCTCGGCATGTACGGCGAGATCTTCCGCCGCAACACCCACGCCTCGGGTGTCATCCCGCAGATCAGCCTGGTCGTCGGCCCGTGCGCGGGCGGTGCGGTCTACTCCCCCGCGATCACCGACTTCACGGTGATGGTCGACCAGACCTCGCACATGTTCATCACAGGACCCGACGTCATCAAGACGGTCACCGGCGAGGACGTCGGCTTCGAGGAGCTGGGCGGCGCGCGCACGCACAACGCGGTGTCGGGCGTGGCCCATCACATGGCGGGCGACGAGAAGGACGCGATCGAGTACGTCAAGTCGCTGCTGTCCTACCTCCCGTCGAACAACCTCAGCGAGCCGCCCGCCTTCCCGGAGGAGGCGGACCTGGCCCTGACCGACGAGGACCGCGAGCTCGACACGCTGATCCCGGACAGCGCGAACCAGCCGTACGACATGCACACGGTGATCGAACACGTCCTGGACGACGCCGAGTTCTTCGAGACCCAGCCGCTGTTCGCGCCGAACATCCTCACCGGCTTCGGCCGGGTCGAGGGCCACCCGGTGGGCATCGTCGCCAACCAGCCGATGCAGTTCGCGGGCTGCCTCGACATCGACGCGAGCGAGAAGGCGGCCCGCTTCGTCCGCACCTGCGACGCCTTCAACGTCCCCGTCATCACGTTCGTGGACGTCCCCGGCTTCCTCCCGGGCGTGGACCAGGAGCACTACGGCATCATCCGCCGCGGCGCGAAGCTGATCTACGCCTACGCGGAGGCCACCGTCCCGCTGATCACGGTCATCACCCGCAAGGCCTTCGGCGGCGCGTACGACGTCATGGGCTCCAAGCACCTGGGTGCCGACCTCAACCTCGCCTGGCCGACCGCCCAGATCGCCGTGATGGGCGCGCAGGGCGCGGTGAACATCCTGCACCGCCGCACCATCGCCGCGGCCCCCGCCGACGAGCAGGAGGCCACCCGGGCCCGCCTGATCCAGGAGTACGAGGACACGCTCCTCAACCCCTACACGGCTGCCGAGCGCGGGTACATCGACGGTGTGATCCTGCCGTCCGACACCCGCTCCCACGTCGTACGCGGCCTGCGGTCGCTGCGGTCCAAGCGGGAGTCCCTGCCGCCGAAGAAGCACGGCAACATCCCCCTGTAGGACGCCGGTCGAGAGCAGACGAGTCGAGAGCGGGAACGTTCATGATCAAGGTCGTAAGGGGCAACCCGACCCCCGAGGAGCTGGCCGCCGCACTGGCGGTGGTCCAGGCCCGCGCCGCGGCGGCGGCAACATCCCCGCCCGGTGCGACACAGGAACGCCCGGCATGGTCCGACCCGTCCCGGGTGGCCCAGAGGCGCCTGCCAACACCGGGGCCACGAACATGGGCCCGCACCTTCTGGCCCGGTTAGACGGCCGCGCCCCTTCAGGGGCGCGGGGAACTGCGCGATCAACCCCCACCGGGCCGCGGTCAAAGAACCACAGCAACGGCTTCGGCCATCACCGCGTACCCGGCATCATTCGGGTGCAGGTGATCGCCGAAGTCGTACGCACCGCACAGCACATCCGGCGAGTCAGGATCCCCCAGCGCCCGGTGGAGATCGACAACCGCGTCGTACTCCCCCGAGCACCGAATCCACTCGTTCACCTCATGACTCACCTTCGCCGCCCGCTCCCCCCAGTGATCGGACCCGCCGAAGGGAAGCAGGGTCGCCCCCACGGCCCGAACCCCCCGCTCCCGAGCAAGCCGTATCAACTCCCGGTGCCCCGCGACGAGTTCACCCACCTCCACAAGCGGCGCGGGCCGATACGTCGGCTGCTCGTCCGTCTCGCTGAAGCCGATGTCGTTGAGCCCCAGCAGAACGACGAGCGTGTCGACGCCCGCGAGCGCGAACACGTCCCGCTCCACGCGCCGGACGCCCTTCTCCCCGTACCAGGCCGAGTCGTTGAGCAGCAGGTTCCCGCCGATGCCCGCGTTGAGGACGGGCCGCCCCGTGCGCTCGGCGAGGGCGTCGGACCAGCGCCGGTTCGCACCGGGCGTGGACCCGAACCCGTCGGTGATCGAGTCGCCGAACAGGGCCACGGCGTCCGTACGTCCCGCTGAGACGTCGACGCCGGACAGGAAGTACCAGGACTCGCTGACCTCTTCGAAGGCCTCGCCCCCGGTGTCCTCCAGGAGGTCGCCCGCACCCCGGTAGCTGGTGGCGAAGGCCTGCGCATGGAAGGTGGCGGGCCCGGTGACGGCGTCCAGATGGAGGGTGACCGTCACGGATTCGCCTGACTCCAGGGCGAGTTCGGCCGCGTCGCCGATGATCTCCCCGCGCGCCGGCACTGCGACGGAGTCGGACCCCGCGAAGGTGAGCCGTCGGACCGAGTCCGTTCGCACGGCGGCTCCGCGGGCCGTACGGGCGACCGTCGCGCCCGCGATCCGGAGCGGCGAGGTCCCGTACGCGTTCGAGAGGCGGATACGGATCCGGTCGCCGCCCGCGCCGAGGCGGACGACCTGACGCAGGGACTGACGCCAGAAGCCCTCCTGCGACCAGTTGGGCGTGAAGCCCGTGCTGGGCAGCTGGGGCGAGGCGGTCCAGGCGGTGGTGAACACGGCACATCCCTCCCTGAGAGGATCAGGACCCGCTCCCTAATGGAATCAGAGTCCCTTTAGTGATGCCCGGAACAGTAGCAGGGAGGCGGGCCCTAATGGAACCCCAGAACCTTTTACTCAAAATGAGTACGCGTACTCAGGCGCCCGCGCCCGCGGCGGAGTCACGATCGTTTACATGCTGTGGTCCGACCCGGAGAACGAGCCGCCCAAGGAACTGCGCGACATGCAGGACATGTTGCGGCGACTGGGCGTTCTCCTCGCGCTGGCCGCGGTGCTCGCGATGATCGTGCTCGGCGTGATGTGAGCCGCCCCGGCCCCGCCGATACCCTGGCCGCATGACTGATCAGCCACGCCGCCGACTCGTCCTCGCCTCCCAGTCCCCCGCCCGGCTCGGACTGCTGCGGCAGGCCGGACTCGCCCCCGAGGTCATCGTCAGCGGGGTCGACGAGGACGCCGTGACCGCCCCGACCCCCGCCGAACTGGCACTCGCGCTGGCCGAGGCGAAGGCGTCCGTGGTGGCGGCGAGGCCGGAGGTCAAGGGTGCCCTGGTGATCGGCTGCGACTCGGTGCTCGACCTGGACGGCGAGGCGCTCGGCAAGCCCGCCGACGCCGAGGAGGCGACCGCGCGCTGGAAGGCGATGCGCGGCCGCGCGGGCACACTCCAGACCGGGCACTGCGTATGGGACACGACGGCCGGGCGCCACACCTCGGGGGTCGCCTCCACCGTGGTCCGCTTCGGCGAGCCGAGCGACGCCGAGATCGCCGCGTACGTCGCCTCGGGCGAGCCCCTCCATGTCGCGGGGGCGTTCACGCTCGACGGCCGCTCCGCCCCGTTCATCGACGGCATCGACGGCGACCACGGCAACGTCATCGGGATCTCGCTGCCGTTGGTACGCCGTCTGCTGGCCGAACTGGGCGTCGGCATCACGGAGTTGTGGACCCCGCGCGAGAAGTGACGCGCGGGGCGGGACGAGCGGTCGGGCAGTAAGAGGGAGTAAGGCCGTCAGGAAGCCGAGGGCGCCGGAGGCGGGATGACAGGCGTCCCGCCTCCGCCCCCGTTACCGCCACTCTCGGCGCCGCCGCCCGTCGTACCGCCGTCCGGCTTGGCGTCGTCCGGCCCGGCATCGGAGACGGTGCCCTCGCGACGGTCGTACGTCATGAAGATGAGCACGATCAGCCCGAGCACCACCATCATGAAGGCGAACGCGCCCCAGCCCACCAGGCCCACCGTGAACGCGCCGAGCAGGGCGTGCACCACCGCGGCGCTGAACAGCAGGATGCGGCCGACGCCGGCGGGGGCGCGGTCGCGCAGGGCCACGCGCAGCGCGACGACCCCGCAGAGCGCGAAGTAGAGGCCGAAGAGCAGGCCGGCGACTTTCGAGGACGTGGACATCACGTCCGAGTCGAGCCCCGCCAGGGACATGTCCTGCCGGTCTACGACGATCCCCATGAACCAGTTGACCAACGCGATGCCTATCGCTTCCGCGAAGAGGACGATCGCGGTCACCCATGCCACCGGTCTGCGCACCACCGGTCCCCACCCACTTCCGACTGCCGCTCGACCAAAACTGCTGTTACCTCAAGTACTCCCACCAGCCGCCCGACCACCGCCCCTCAACGGGGCCCTTCGGGCCACAGGCTTTCTTCAGCAGCCTGCACGCTACTAACGGGTAAACCGCGGGACAAGGGATCTACGGAGGGCAAAGATTCGTTGGGCCATTCGTAGGGACTCCACAAAGAAACGGAGTGGGGCGCAGCACGCTCTCACAGAGACCTTGGCCACATCGGAGGGCTAGGGTTCTTGGGAAGCCCCCTGCGTACCGCGGTGCGACAAGGGATTTCGCGGACGAGCGGGCCTCGTATCACGCTCCGTGTGGGCAAGCTCACCACCGGGGACGGGTCGATACGTCGTGTCGGCAGTCCCTAAACTCGGCTTGTTTCAAGGAGAGGGAGCCAACGTGCGCAAGGTGTTGATCGCCAACCGTGGCGAAATCGCTGTTCGTGTCGCCCGGGCGTGCCGAGACGCCGGTATCGCGAGCGTGGCGGTGTACGCCGAGCCGGACCGGGACGCACTGCATGTGCGGGCCGCGGACGAGGCGTTCGCGCTGGGCGGTGACACCCCCGCGACCAGCTACCTCGACATGGCCAAGGTGCTGCAGGCCGCCAAGGACTCCGGCGCGGACGCCATCCACCCCGGCTACGGCTTCCTTTCCGAGAACGCCGACTTCGCCCAGGCCGTCCTGGACGCCGGGCTGATCTGGATCGGCCCGCCGCCGCAGGCGATTCGCGACCTGGGTGACAAGGTCGCCGCCCGGCACATCGCGCAGCGCGCCGGTGCCCCGCTGGTGGCCGGCACCCCGGACCCGGTGTCGGGCGCCGAGGAGGTCGTGGCCTTCGCCGAGCAGCACGGCCTGCCGATCGCCATCAAGGCGGCCTTCGGCGGCGGGGGTCGCGGCCTGAAGGTCGCCCGCACCCTGGAAGAAGTCCCCGAGCTGTACGACTCGGCCGTCCGCGAGGCGGTGGCCGCCTTCGGGCGCGGCGAGTGCTTCGTGGAGCGCTACCTCGACAAGCCGCGGCACGTGGAGACCCAGTGCCTGGCCGACAGCCACGGCAACGTGGTCGTCGTGTCGACGCGTGACTGCTCGCTGCAGCGCCGGCACCAGAAGCTGGTCGAGGAGGCGCCCGCACCGTTCCTCTCCGACGAGCAGGTCGCCGAGCTGTACTCCTCCTCGAAGGCCATCCTCAAGGAGGCCGGTTACGTCGGCGCCGGCACCGTCGAGTTCCTGGTCGGCACGGACGGCACGATCTCCTTCCTGGAGGTCAACACCCGTCTGCAGGTGGAGCACCCGGTGACCGAGGAGGTCGCCGGAATCGACCTGGTCCGCGAGATGTTCCGCATCGCCGACGGCGAGGAGCTCGGCTACGGCGACCCGGAACTGCGCGGCCACTCCTTCGAGTTCCGCATCAACGGCGAGGACCCGGGCCGCAACTTCCTGCCCGCCCCCGGCACGGTGACGGTGTTCGCCCCGCCGTCGGGTCCGGGTGTGCGGCTGGACGCGGGCGTGGAGAGCGGTTCGGTCATCGGCCCGGCCTGGGACTCCCTGCTCGCCAAGCTGATCGTCACCGGCGCCACCCGCGAGCAGGCCCTGCAGCGGGCCGCCCGCGCGCTGGCCGAGTTCAACGTCGAGGGCATGGCGACCGCGATCCCCTTCCACCGCGCGGTGGTGAAGGACCCGGCGTTCGCCCCCGAACTGACCGGCTCCGCCGACCCGTTCACGGTCCACACCCGCTGGATCGAGACCGAGTTCGTCAACGAGATCAAGCCGTTCGCGGCTCCCGCGGACACCGAGGTGGAGGACGAGCCGGGCCGCGAGACGGTCGTCGTCGAGGTCGGCGGCAAGCGCCTGGAAGTCTCCCTGCCGGTCTCCCTGGGCATGTCCCTGGCCCGTACGGGCCTCGCGGCCGGTGCCAAGCCCAAGCGCCGCGCGGCCAAGAAGTCCGGCCCGGCCGCCTCCGGCGACACCCTCGCCTCCCCCATGCAGGGCACCATCGTCAAGGTCGCCGTCGAGGAGGGCCAGGAGGTCAAGGAAGGCGACCTCGTCGTCGTCCTGGAAGCCATGAAGATGGAACAGCCCCTCAACGCCCACCGCTCCGGCACCGTCAAGGCCCTGTCCGCCGAAGTCGGCGCCTCCGTCACCTCCGGCGCCCTCATCTGCGAGATCAAGGACTGACCACCTCCTCGGCTCCTGAGTCGCGTCAGGGGGCGGGTGGTTCGCCCATGTCCGGTCTGCGAGCCCGGTGGGGGCTGGTCGCGCAGTTCCCCGCGCCCCTTGGGGGGTGGCGGCCGGTTCGCATAGTGCGGGTCGACGTGAGTTCCGCAGGCCGAGGCGCCCGGCAGACAGGCTTAGCCTGTCTGCCGGGCGCCTCGGCCTTTCAAGGGGCGCGGGGAACTGCGCGACCAGCCACACACGACCCGCAGCCCCGGAACAACAGCAATCGGGCAGACGAGCAGGGCTTCGGACAGCCACATCCCGGCCTGCGCTCACAAGAGAGGCGAGGGTGAATCACATGGCCAAGCCGCCGCCAGGCACCCGCATGCGAGCCGACGCACGCCGCAACCACGACCGGCTGGTCTCCGAAGCGCGGACCACGTTCGCGGAGTTCGGCGCGGACGCCTCCCTGGAAGACGTGGCCAGAAGGGCCGGAGTGGGCATCGGCACGCTCTACCGGCACTTCCCGAACCGCCACGCACTGCTGAGTTCGGTCTTCTCGGACGCGGTGAGCGATCTCCTGGACCTCTCGCGCGAACTACTGGACGACCCGCAGCCGTGCACGGCGCTCGTGGCATGGCTGCGCGCCATCATCACTCATGCGGGTGAGTACCGCGGTCTGTCGCGGGCGCTCATGGCGGCCTCGCACGACGACGCCTCGGAACTCGCCCGGTGCAGCGGTCCGATGCGTGAGGCGGGCAGCGCCCTGCTCGTCCGGGCGCAGCGGGCGGGCGCCGTGCGCTCCGACGTCTCCATCGGCGACCTGCTCCAGCTGACCAATGCCATCGCGCTGGCGGCCGAGGAGACCCCGGACGATCCGGAGTTGGCCGACCGCCTGCTGACACTGACTCTGCAGGGCCTCAAGTCCTGACGCCCCGCACACCGAACACACGCACTACCGTGGCCGCGCTTCCTGACGTACGAACTGGACCGTCGTCCGTCAGGATCCGGGCCGGCCGGCTGCCCGTCAGCGTCGGCGCAGGTCCGCGACCCGCGCCCGCTCGCTCTGGGGCTGTTCCCGTTCCCCCAGCACCGCGGCCGCACTGCGCAACTGCGGGCCTCCGCCGGGGACCTGGCCACGCCTGGGGCCGGGGAGCGGCACGTCCCGGCGTGGCGGCTGACGCCCCGCCGGGACCGTATCCCCGCCCGCACCACCGGCTCCGGCCACCGCGATCTGTACGCCCTGATCCGCCAGGGCCTGCAGTTCGGTGCCCGCGCGGTCGTCGTGGGCGGGTGGCTCGTCGGTGACGAGCCGGGTGATCACGTCGGTCGGCACGGTCTGGAACATCGTGTCGGTGCCGAGCTTGGTGTGGTCGGCGAGGACGACGACCTCGGCGGCCGCCTGCACCAGCGCGCGGTCGACGGACGCCGACAGCATGTTGGAGGTGGACAGGCCGCGCTCGGCGGTCAGTCCGCTCCCCGACAGGAAGGCCCGGGAGACCCGCAGCCCCTGGAGGGACTGCTCGGCCCCGCTGCCGACCAGGGCGTAGTTGGAACCGCGCAGGGTGCCGCCGGTCATCACGACCTCCACGCGGTTGGCGTGGGCCAGCGCCTGGGCCACCAGCAGGGAGTTGGTGACGACGGTCAGACCGGGGACCCGCGCGAGCCGGCGGGCCAGCTCCTGTGTCGTGGTTCCCGCCCCCACCACAATGGCCTCGCCCTCTTCGACGAGACTTGCGGCGAGATCGGCGATGGCCGTCTTCTCGGCGGTCGCGAGATGAGATTTCTGCGGAAAGCCGGACTCCCGCGTGAACCCGCCCGGCAATACCGCACCGCCATGCCGGCGGTCGAGGAGTCCTTCTGCCTCCAGTGCGCGCACGTCCCGCCGTACGGTCACTTCGGAGGTCTGGACGACGCGGGCGAGCTCACGGAGCGACACGGCCCCATTCGCTCGCACCATTTCGAGGATCAATTGGCGACGTTCTGCAGCGAACACGAAACTGACAGTAACCCCAACGACCGTCTGCTTTCAGCAGTTTGCGCCGAATAACAGAAGTTGTTCGCACCGCAGGGCACGAAGTGGTATACGCGCCTAATCGCGGCGCCTATGCCGTACGAATGGGCCGCGACTCACCGTCACCAAGGGCCGACGGTCCCCGTGACCAGCGGGGAACCGTCTTTCGCCGTCAGGATTCGCCCTCGGTCTTCCGGGTGTGCAGCTGCCGGGCCACCTCGGCGATCGAGCCCGACAGGGACGGGTACACGGTGAAGGCGTTCGCGATCTGTTCGACGGTCAGGTTGTTGTCGACCGCGAGCGAGATCGGGTGGATGAGTTCCGAGGCGCGCGGCGAGACGACGACACCGCCGACGACGATCCCGGTGCCCGGGCGGCAGAAGATCTTGACGAAGCCGTCACGGATGCCCTGCATCTTGGCGCGCGGGTTGCGCAGCAGGGGCAGCTTGACGACCCGGGCGTCGATCACGCCGCCGTCGACATCCGCCTGGGAGTAACCGACGGTGGCGATCTCGGGGTCGGTGAAGACGTTCGACGAGACCGTCTTGAGGTTCAGCGGGGCGACCGCGTCGCCGAGGAAGTGGTACATGGCGATTCGGCCCTGCATGGCGGCCACGGAGGCGAGCGCGAAGACGCCGGTCACGTCACCGGCGGCGTACACGCCCGGGGCGGAGGTCCTGGAGACCCTGTCGGTCCAGATGTGGCCGGACTCCCGGACCTTGACCCCGGCTTCTTCGAGACCCATGCCGTGGCTGTTGGGGATGGCGCCTACGGCCATCAGACAGTGCGAGCCGGTGATGACCCGGCCGTCGGCGAGCGTCACCTCGACGCGGTCGCCGACACGCTTGGCGGACGCGGCGCGCGAGCGGGCCATGACGTTCATCCCGCGCCGGCGGAACACGTCCTCCAGGACGGCGGCCGCGTCCGGGTCCTCGCCCGGCAGCACGCGGTCGCGGCTGGAGACGAGCGTGACCCGCGAGCCGAGGGCCTGGTAGGCGCCGGCGAACTCGGCACCGGTGACACCGGACCCGACGACGATGAGCTCCTCGGGCAGCTCGTCGAGGTCGTAGACCTGCGTCCAGTTGAGGATCCGCTCCCCGTCCGGCTGCGCGTCGGGCAGCTCACGGGGGTGCCCGCCGGTGGCGATGAGCACGGCGTCGGCGACGAGCGTCTCCTCGCTGCCGTCGGCGGCCCGTACGACGACCTTGCGCGAGCCGTCCAGTGCCTGCATGCCCTCGAGCCGCCCGCGGCCGCGCAGGACGCGGGCGCCGGCGCGCGTCACGGAGGCGGTGATGTCGTGCGACTGGGCGAGCGCGAGCCGCTTCACACGGCGGTTGACCTTCCCGAGGTCGACACCGACGACCCGCGCGGGCGTGTCGATGTGAGGAGTGTCATCGGCGACGATGATCCCCAGCTCCTCGTACGACGAGTCGAAGGTGGTCATCACCTCCGCCGTCGCGATCAGGGTCTTCGACGGGACGCAGTCGGTGAGCACCGACGCCCCGCCCAGACCGTCGCAGTCGACGACGGTCACCTCCGCGCCGAGCTGGGCGGCCACCAGGGCCGCCTCGTATCCGCCGGGTCCGCCACCAATGATCACGATCCGAGTCACGTACTCCATTGTCCCGCACGCTTCAAGGTGCTTCCGCCCGGGGGGCCGCCGACGGGACGAGGATCACGGGATCCGGGCGGTGCGGGTACGGGCTCCCGACGGCCCGGATACGAAATCCGGGTGCTCCGGTTACGGGAGAGGCGTAAGCGTTCGCTGCCGTACCCTCGATCCATGTCGCTCTACGCCGCGTACGCCGGCAATCTCGACCCGCGGCTCATGACGCGCCGCGCCCCGCACTCGCCGCTGCGCGCCACGGGGTGGCTGAACGGCTGGCGGCTGACGTTCGGCGGCGAGCACATGGGCTGGGAGGGCGCGCTGGCCACCATCGTCGAGGCCCCGCGCTCGCAGGTCTTCGTCGCCCTGTACGACATCGCACCCCCGGACGAGGAGTCCATGGACCGCTGGGAGGGCGTCGGCCTGGACGTCTACCGGCGGATGCGGGTACGGATCCACACGCTGGAGGGCGAGGAGGCCGCGTGGGTCTACGTCCTCAACGGCTACGAGGGAGGGCTCCCCTCGGCCCGCTACCTCGGCGAGATCGCTGACGCGGCGGAATCGGCGGGCGCCCCCCACGACTACGTGATGGAGCTGCGCAAGCGTCCCTGCTGACGCACGGGCCCCGCGTTCGGCTCCCGCACGGGCGCCCGTCCCCGGGCGGCCCTCGCGGTCTTCGGCGGAAACAACAAGACAACGATCGCAATCCCGTGACCATCACCATCTACGCGCGTAGGCCCGGACCGGCTACCCTCGTGCGCGTGAACGCATCTCTTCTTCCGGACGACATCCAGGGCGACCCGTACGCCGCCGCCGACGCCGCCGCCGTGCGCGTACGGGAACTGACGGGCGCCGAGACCCACGACGTCGCTCTCGTGATGGGCTCCGGCTGGGCACCGGCCGTGGATGCCCTCGGCGACCCCGCGGCCGAGTTCCAGGTCACCGAGCTGCCCGGCTTCCCGCCGCCGGCGGTCGAGGGACACGGCGGCAAGGTCCGCTCGTACGAGATCGGCGACAAGCGCGCGCTCGTGTTCCTGGGCCGCACCCACTTCTACGAGGGCCGCGGTGTCGCCGCCGTCGCGCACGGCGTCCGTACCGCCGTGGCCGCCGGCTGCAAGACAATCGTGCTGACCAACGGCTGCGGGGGGCTGCGCGAGGGCATGCGGCCCGGGCAGCCGGTCCTCATCAGCGACCACATCAACCTGACGGCGGCGTCGCCGATCGTCGGCGCGAACTTCGTCGATCTGACGGATCTGTACTCGCCGCGGCTGCGCGCGCTGTGCAAGGAGATCGACGGGACCCTTGAGGAGGGGGTGTACGCGCAGTTCCCCGGGCCGCACTATGAGACGCCCGCGGAGATTCGGATGGCGCGGGTCATCGGGGCGGACCTGGTGGGGATGTCGACGACTCTTGAGGCCATCGCGGCGCGTGAGGCCGGTGCGGAGGTGCTCGGCATCTCCCTCGTCACCAACCTCGCCGCCGGGATGACCGGGGAGCCCCTCAACCACGAGGAGGTCCTCCAGGCGGGCCGCGACTCCGCCACCCACATGGGTGCCCTGCTGACCCAGGTCCTGGACCGGCTGTAGTTCCCGTCACTTACTCGGGGGCCGGCCCCCGAACCCCCGCTCCTCAACCGCCGGAGGGGCTGAAGACTTCGCGGCCCGGGCCGACCCATTCAGCCCGTCCGGCGTTTGAGGACGAGGCCGTTCAGGCCGATAAAGGGGGTCTGGGGACGCAGCCCCCGGGAACGGGACGGCTACGCGGCGCCACAGGCCACCAGGACAAAGAGAGAGGTTGACCCGACGTGCAGGACGGACTCACCGCACGGGCCAAGGCATGGCTGGCCGAGGACCCCGACGCGGAAACCCGTGAGGAACTCGCCAAGCTGATCGACGCCGAGGACACGGCGGAGCTCACCGCACGCTTCAGCGGCACCCTCCAGTTCGGCACGGCCGGCCTGCGCGGCGAACTCGGCGCCGGCCCGATGCGGATGAACCGCTCGGTCGTCATCCGCGCCGCCGCGGGGCTCGCCGCGTACCTCAAGGCGAAGGGCCGGACCGGCGGCCTGGTCGTCGTGGGCTACGACGCCCGCCACAAGTCCGCCGACTTCGCCCGCGACACGGCGGCGGTCATGACGGGCGCGGGCCTGCGCGCAGCCGTACTCCCCCGCCCCCTCCCGACCCCCGTACTGGCTTACGCCATAAGGCACTTGGGCGCGGTGGCGGGCGTCGAGGTGACGGCCAGCCACAACCCGCCGCGCGACAACGGCTACAAGGTCTACCTCGGCGACGGCTCCCAGATCGTGCCCCCGGCGGACGCCGAGATCGCCGCGGAGATCGCCGCGATCACGAGCCTGGCCGACGTCCCCCGCCCGGACAGCGGCTGGGAGACCCTCGACGAGGGTGTCCTGGACGCCTATCTGGCCCGTACGGACGAGGTGCTGGCCGCCGGCTCCCCGCGTACGGCCCGCACGGTCTACACGGCGATGCACGGTGTCGGCAAGGAGACCCTCCTGGCGGCGTTCGCCCGGGCCGGCTTCCCGGAACCGGTCCTCGTCGCCGAACAGGCCGAGCCCGACCCGGACTTCCCGACCGTCGCCTTCCCCAACCCGGAAGAGCCCGGCGCGATGGACCTGGCCTTCGCGAAGGCCCGCGAGACGGACCCGGACCTGATCATCGCGAACGACCCGGACGCGGACCGCTGCGCGGCGGCCGTCAAGGACGGCGGGGACTGGCGCATGCTGCGCGGCGACGAGGTGGGCGCGCTCCTCGCCGAGCACCTCGTCCGCAGGGGCGCACGCGGCACGTTCGCGGAGTCGATCGTCTCGTCCTCCCTCCTCGGCCGGATCGCCCAGAAGGCGGGCCTGCCGTACGAGGAGACGCTGACGGGCTTCAAGTGGATCGCCCGCGTGGAGGACCTGCGGTACGGCTACGAGGAGGCGCTGGGCTACTGCGTCGACCCCGAGGGCGTACGGGACAAGGACGGCATCACGGCGGCCCTCCTGATCACGGAACTGGCCTCGGAGCTCAAGTCCGGGGGCCGCACCCTCCTCGACCTCCTCGACGACCTCGCGGTCGAGCACGGCCTGCACGCCACGGACCAGCTCTCGGTCCGCGTGGACGACCTGTCCCTCATCTCGGACGCGATGCGCCGTCTGCGCGAGCAGCCGCCCACGCGGCTCGCGGGCCTGTCCGTCACCAAGGCCGAGGACCTGACGAAGGGCACGGACACGCTCCCGCCCACCGACGGCCTGCGCTACACGCTGGACGGCGCCCGCGTCATCGTCCGCCCGAGCGGTACGGAGCCGAAGCTGAAGTGCTACCTGGAGGTCGTGGTCCCGGTGGGCACCCACGACAACCTCCCGGCGGCCCGCGCGAAGGCGACGGAACTCCTGACGACGATCAAGCGGGACCTGTCGGCGGCCGCGGGCATCTGAGGACCGGACGGATACCCGACGGGGGCCGGGTCCTACCACCGCGGCCCCCGCCGGACACGCCTGTCAGCAGCCAGGCGTCACAAGCCGTACCTGCTCTTCAAGTGGCGCCAGAAGTCCCGGTACATCCACTTGTCGAACTCCGTGATCTGAGCGGCGCTGCCCGCCTTCATGAGGAAGCAGCACTGGCCGGTCGGGGTCCAGTCGTAGAAGTCGTCGAGGCCGAAGGTGTGGCCGACCTCGTGCAGGTAGATTTGACATCCTCCCCCTCTTAAAAGAGGGGGATTCCAACCCGGGTGGGTTGAGGTTCACGGACGTTCGACCGCTGTGTGGGCGGTGTCGTCCCTCCGGCACCGGCTGAGCTCCGGGGGCGGGGAATGCCGCCCTGTCCTGCCGCGACGTTGGTTGCTGCGTTGGTGTCCGCGTTGCAGGTGAAACCGCAGGAGGAGCAACAGAATTCGGCTTGGCTCTTGCGCGAGTTCTTGTCGATCCATCCGCAGGCGCTGCATCGCAGGCTGGTGTAAGGGGCGGGGACGTCTTCGACCCGGCCCAGGGCCTTGTGCTCGGTGCGCTGGCGGAGCAGGCCCCAGCCCTGGGCGAGGATGACCCGGTTCAGGCCGCTCTTCTGCCGCACGTTCCTGCCAGGCTCCTGGACGGTGCCTTTCGCCGAGCGGGTCATGTTCCTGATGTTGAGCTTCTCGAACCGGATCACGTCGTAGGTGCGGGAGAGCATCGTGCTGTTCTTCTCGCACCAGTCCTTGCGGCGGTCCGCTTCGCGGGCCTTGAGCCGTGCGACGGCGGCGTATCCGGCGGCCTTCCGCTCGCTGCCCCTGGGTGCACGAGCGGCGCGGCGCTGGTGCTTGCGGACCTGGGCAGCTTCCCTGACGGTGAGCTGCGGGCAGTTCAGTTTCCTGCCGTCCGACAGTGCGGCGGTGATCGTCACGCCCCTGTCGATGCCGATGACTTCGCCGGTGCCGGGGGCGGGGACGGGGGCGGGGATGACCGCGAAGGCGATGTGCCACTGGCCGTTGCGCCAGGTGACGCGGAAAGTCTTCGCGGTGGGCAGGTCGCCTCGGGTGAGGCGGAAGCGGACCCAGCCGCAGCCGGGTACCTTCACCTGCGCCCAGTGCCGGTTCAGCTTCTGCACCACGACGGAGCGGCCCATGACCTGCTTGCTCTTGGCGTTGAGCTTCGGTGACCCGTCCGCCTGGAGCTCCGGGACGCGGTCGGTGCCGATGACCCGGAAGCCGTTGTGCACGAACTTCTTGCGCCATGTCGGCTCGCCGAACCCGGATGCGAAGCGGGCGGCCTTGGCCTTGTTGAAGTCCTTGAGTGCCTGCTGCTGGACGTCAGCGTTCCCGGCGCGCAGCCATTCGTTGTCGTGCCGGGCCTCGGTGAGCTGGCGGCACTGTTCCGCGAAGCCGGGGGCGGCCTTGCGGCCCCTGTACCAGTGCGAGTGCTGCTCGACGGCCAGGTTCCACACGTACCGGGCGTGCGCGCAGTGTTCGAGCATCTGCTCTTCCTGCGCACGCGTCGGGTACATACGAAATCTGGACATGGCCCCATCCTAGGGCCAGAATTGATGCATGATCAAGCTGAATCTTCGACTTCCCGATGACCTGTACGCCAGGACCAAGGCACTTGCCGCCGCAGACGACCGCTCCCTCAACTCATGGCTGGTGTCGCTCGTGCGGCGTGCGGTGGAGGAAGGTGAACGCCGTTCCGCCCAGAAGGCGTAACGACTTCTCCTGCCCCGCTACGCGGGAACCGGGAGTCACCCCCGGCCTGAAGGCCGGGGCACCCTCCGGTTCCCAGGTGGATGTTCTCCTGCGACAGAGCGCCCGTGAAGTACTCCTGGCCGACGCGCTGGCCCCAGTCGCCGCCGGCGCCGCCCTGGAAGTCCTTGGTGAGCCAGAGGGACTGGTCGTAGTGGCGGGCCGCGCCGCCCGGACAGCGGGAGTAGTTGCGGGTTCCACACGTCGGCGGCCTTCGCCGGGGACGCCGACGTGAGGGGCGAGGCGACCAACGCGACCAGCGCGGCGAGAACGGTGACCAGACGCGCCAAGTGTCTGTGCGCGGTGAACTCCCTTGGTGGGGGACGGGATTTCACCCTCAGGTCGCCGCCGACTCCCGCGAAGGTTGCCGGTCGGGCATGACCGACTTCGGCCGCGCGCAGGCGACTTCGGCCGTACACGAGCGGCATGAGCCGCGCGGACCCGTCAGTTGCACGGGCCGCGCGCGCTCGCTCACCTCAGCCCCACACCACCAGAACCGCAGCCCACACCAGCCCCAGCACCACGGCCAACGGCCAGAGCGGGCGCCCCCGTTCGGGTGCGGTGCTCTCTCCGGTGGGCCGCAGCGCGGGATCCGTACGCATGGCCGTGAGCTCGGCCGCCAGGGCGTCGTAGGGATGGACCAGGCCCTGGCGCCGCTCGAACCACGCCCAGCGCGGTGCGGCGACCGACCAGTTGTCGCCCCGCCAGCGGAGCTTCAGTTCGAAGGACTGACGGCGTACGGAGCGGATGTCGTCCCAGGGGACGTGCCGGGGGCCGCGCAGTCCGGTGACCCACAGGCCCGAGCGGTCGGCGGTGATGCGCCAGGCGAGCTTCACGGGGACGCGTACGACTCCGTAGAGACCGAGTACGCCGAGGAGTGCCAGTTTCCACAGGGGCGCTCCGGACTCGGAGAACCACATCGTGACGAACCAGGCACCCCAGAGCACGAGCAGCGCCGCGGCCACCCAGTCGAGCCAGCCCGCACGCCAGCGGCGGACCGGGACGGGCGGCCGGTCGACGACCAACTCCCTCGCCTGTTCCTCCAGTTGGCGGTTCTGCTCCTCGCGGGCCTTCTCCTTGGCGACCCGTCTCATGCCCGCGCTCGGCGACAACGGCCGGACCGGTCCCGTCGACCACTCCGTGAGCGGCGGCTGGTCCGGGTCCTCGTCAGCGCTGACGACCACGAGTTCGGCGCCGTCGAAGGGAGCGCCGTAGAGGACGGCCTCGCGGACCGGCCCGGGGGTGTCGTCGTCCACCGCGTCGAGGAGCCGCTCCAGTTCCTCGTCGTCCGCGTCCTCCTCGTCCTCCTCGTCCTCGTCGTCGTCCGCTTCCTCACCGTCGTACGACGTCAGGTCCACCGTGAAGAGCGGGCGCATCGCGGCGAGGTCATCCGCCGCGTACACCTCCGTGGTGCCCTGCGCGTCGTCGCGCACGAGGACGCGCAGTACGGGCGCGGGGGCCCGGCGCAGGGCGAGGGCCCGGTGGCGGCCCAGCCACGCCGAGGCCAGGGCGGTCACGGCGAGCCCGGCCAGGTAGATGGCCACGACCCAGGAGCCCCGCTCGTCGTCGGGCGTGCCCCAGAGGCCCGCGGTGGCGCCGATGAGCACGCCGATTCCGAGCACCGTGAGGCCGAGCGGGAGCAGGAAACGGCCGCGCTGGAGCACGGCGTCCGCGTCCGGGGTACGTGCCGTGATGTCCCCGGCGGCCTCCAGCGCCCGTTCGAGCTGGCCGCTCCGGGCCCGCAGGCGTACCGCGACGGCGGCCCAGGTGACCACCACGACGAACGCCACGACGGCGGTCACGACCCACGGCAGCGACCGCGCCTCCATGGCGAGCGCCAGCAGCAGGACGGGCGCACCGACCCAGACCAGCTCGGGGCGTGCGAGCACCCACAGGACGTACACCGCGAATCCCGCGGCGACGAACGGCCACAGTCCGCCGAGCATCGCCGCCCAGGCGCCCGCGCACAGCGCGAAGGTGGACACGGCTGCCGCGACCGACCTGCGCACCCCCAGGAACGACCAGCGCGGAGGCAGCGCGGCCGACCAGACGCCGGCCCGCCCGGCCGTCCAGTCCCTGCAGCCGTCGGGTATCGCGGCCACGGGCAGTCGCAGCGGCTCGTCGTACGACACATGCACTCCTGGATCGCGTGGGAACGCCGGTGATGACACCGGCGCCGGCACAGGTGGTGACAGTAGCGACCGGACGCCCCTGCCCGGGCCACCGGACCGGCTCCGCTCCCACCGAGGTGCCGCCCTCTCGTACGGCCGGACGCGCCCATCGCCTCAAACGGGCGGGGACGTCGGGCCACGAAAACCGAGAGCCCCTTCAAGAAACCGCCAGGACCGAGCGCGCACGCCCGACGGCCCCGGCCGGCCGGGATGCTGCCGGCGAATCGCCGAGCGAGAGCCAAGTGGGCGCGCGGTCCCAGCGACAAGCCGTCCGCACACCGCGTCGCCGGGACTCTCACACCACTCGACAGCCGGTGACGGAATTCACCGACACCATCCAGCAGGTCCCGGCGGCCTCAGCCCACAGCCAGCAGAATCGCCAGCAGCACAGCACCGGCCGCCGCAGGCGCCACGATCTCGTACGCCCACCGCACCGACGCCTCGCCCTGTGCCCGCGGATCCTTGCCCCGGGCCTCCAGCAGCTCGCGCAGCTCCTCCATGATCTGGTCGCCCGCGGCGCGCACGGGTCCGGTGGCCACCGCCGCGGCATGGTGCTGCTGACCGCCACGGGCTGCCTCCGCGGCCCCGCGGGCCTCCCCGCGCGCCTCCCGCCGCGCCGCCCGCTTGCGGCCCCGCAGCGAGACGGGCACGGCCCACACCTGGTACTTGGCGCCGGCCTTGTCGAGCACCTCGTTCGAGTAGCCCGACCTGAACCCCTCGACCGTCCCCCAGGGCAGCACGATCACCCGGAAGGGGTTGCGGACACGCAGCCGCTGCTCGTTGGCGTACACGGCCGGACGCACGGTGAACGCGAGCACCAGCGGAACGAGAAAGAGCAACGCGGCCAGCGCCACCCACGGCGCCCGCCCCTCCCCGGTGACCAGCGCATCGATCCCGAGCCACCCCGCGATCGCGAGCAACAGCACCCCACCCGCAATACCGGAGGGCGACCGATAGACCCGATCCTTGAACTGAGGATCCGGTGTCTCCGGCGCGGTCGGCTGCTGGTCGGGCGTCGTCATACCCCCGATTCTGCCCGACGCGACCTGGGACCGATTTCCAGCCCCTCCGGCACGTGGCTTCCAGCCGCTGGGGCGCGCGTCCAATTCAGCCCCGCCGGCACTTGTCTTTTCAGCCCCTCCGGCGTTTGAGGAGCGGGGGTTCGGGGGCGGAGCCCCTGAGTAAGGGAAGGGAAGGGAATGGGTAAGGGCGGCGGGGGCGAAATCCCACGCACCCACCCACCCGCACCCTCGCCCTCACCCAAACCCAGGGCTGTACAGCCGCTACGCGCGTAGATATGCTCGTCTGGTGACCATGCCCACCACTGCACCCGCAGCACACGCACTCACAGACGTGACCACGTCCGACAGCACACTGCGCCGCTTCCTCCACGGGCTCCCCGGCGTGGACGCGGTCGGCCTGGAGGCACGCGCCGCCTCCCTCGGCACCCGTTCCATCAAGACCACCGCGAAGGCGTACGCCATCGACCTCGCCATCTCGATGGTCGACCTGACGACGCTGGAAGGCGCGGACACCCCGGGCAAGGTCCGGGCACTCGGCGCCAAGGCGGTCCGCCCGGACCCCACGGACCGCACGGCCCCGTCGACCGCCGCCGTCTGCGTCTACCCCGACATGGTGGCCACCGCCAAGGAGGCCGTCGCCGGCTCCGGCGTGAAGGTCGCCTCCGTCGCCACCGCCTTCCCGGCCGGCCGCGCCGCGCTCGACGTGAAGCTGGCCGACGTGCGGGACGCAGTCGCGGCGGGCGCCGACGAGATCGACATGGTCATCGACCGCGGAGCGTTCCTCGCGGGCAACTACGCGAAGGTGTACGAGGAGATCGTCGCCGTGAAGGAGGCCTCCGGGGCGGCCCGCCTCAAGGTCATCTTCGAGACGGGCGAGCTGTCGACGTACGACAACATCCGCCGCGCGAGCTGGCTCGGCATGCTGGCGGGGGCGGACTTCATCAAGACCTCGACGGGCAAGGTCGCCGTCAACGCGACGCCCTCGAACACTCTCCTCATGCTGGAGGCGGTCCGCGACTTCCGCGCCCAGACCGGTGTGCAGGTCGGCGTGAAGCCCGCCGGCGGCATCCGCACCAGCAAGGACGCCATCAAGTTCCTGGTCGTGGTCAACGAGACCGCGGGCGAGGACTGGCTGGACAACCACTGGTTCCGCTTCGGCGCGTCCTCGCTCCTGAACGATCTGCTGATGCAGCGGCAGAAGCTGGCCACCGGCCGTTACTCCGGCCCCGACTACGTGACGGTGGACTGATCACCATGACCACTGAGAACACGAAGACCACGGCAAACATCGAAAAGCGGTCGTCCGCTTTCGCGTACGCACCCGCGCCCGAGTCACGCTCCGTCGTCGACATCGCGCCCTCGTACGGCCTGTTCATCGACGGCGAGTTCGTGGAGGCGGCGGACGGCAAGGTCTTCAAGACGGTCTCCCCCTCCACCGAAGAGGTCCTCTCCGAGATCGCCCAGGCGGGCGAGGCGGACGTCGACCGCGCGGTGAAGGCGGCCCGCAGGGCCTTCGGGAAGTGGTCCGCGCTCCCCGGTTCCGAGCGCGCCAAGTACCTCTTCCGCATCGCCCGCGTCATCCAGGAGCGCAGCCGCGAACTGGCCGTCCTGGAGACGCTGGACAACGGCAAGCCGATCAAGGAGACCCGCGACGCGGACCTCCCCCTGGTCGCCGCGCACTTCTTCTACTACGCGGGCTGGGCCGACAAGCTCGACCACGCCGGCTTCGGCGCCAACCCGCAGCCCCTCGGCGTCGCGGGCCAGGTCATCCCCTGGAACTTCCCGCTCCTGATGCTGGCGTGGAAGATCGCCCCGGCGCTTGCGACCGGCAACACGGTCGTCCTGAAGCCCGCCGAGACGACCCCCCTGTCCGCTCTGTTCTTCGCGGACATCTGCCGCCAGGCGGGCCTCCCCAAGGGCGTCGTCAACATCCTTCCGGGGTACGGCGACACGGGCGCTGCGCTCGTCGAGCACCCGGACGTGAACAAGGTGGCCTTCACCGGCTCCACCGCCGTCGGCAAGGCCATCGCGCGCCAAGTGGCGGGCACCAGCAAGAAGGTCACGCTCGAACTGGGCGGCAAGGGCGCGAACATCGTCTTCGACGACGCCCCCATCGACCAGGCCGTCGAGGGCATCGTCTCGGGCATCTTCTTCAACCAGGGCCAGGTCTGCTGCGCGGGCTCCCGCCTCCTCGTCCAGGAGTCGATCCAGGACGAACTGCTGGACTCCCTGAAGCGGCGCCTGTCGACCCTGCGCCTCGGCGACCCGCTCGACAAGAACACGGACATCGGCGCGATCAACTCCGCCGAGCAGCTCTCGCGCATCACCACGCTCGTCGAGCAGGGCGAGGCCGAGGGCGCCGAGCGCTGGTCCCCGGCCTGCGAACTCCCCTCCTCCGGCTACTGGTTCGCCCCGACGCTCTTCACGAACGTCACCCAGGCGCACACGATCGCCCGCGACGAGATCTTCGGCCCGGTCCTGTCCGTCCTCTCCTTCCGCACGCCGGACGAGGCGGTCGCCAAGGCCAACAACAGCCAGTACGGCCTCTCCGCGGGCATCTGGACGGAGAAGGGCTCCCGGATCCTGGCCGTCGCGAACAAGCTGCGCGCGGGCGTGATCTGGTCCAACACGTTCAACAAGTTCGACCCCACGTCGCCGTTCGGCGGTTACAAGGAGTCGGGCTTCGGCCGCGAGGGCGGCCGCCACGGCCTGGAGGCGTACCTCGATGTCTGAGAAGCCCAAGAACACCGAGAAGCCCAAGAGCGCCGAAAAGGCGGAGCAGCAGCGCCTGAGCGTCTTCAAGACCTACAAGCTGTACGTCGGGGGCAAGTTCCCCCGCAGCGAGAGCGGCCGGGTGTACGAGGTGACGGACTCGAAGGGCGAGTGGCTGGCCAACGCGCCGCTGTCCTCCCGCAAGGACGCCCGTGACGCGGTCGTCGCCGCCCGCAAGGCCTTCGGCGGCTGGTCCGGCGCGACCGCGTACAACCGCGGCCAGGTCCTCTACCGCGTCGCGGAGATGCTGGAGGGCCGCAGGGACCAGTTCGTACGGGAGGTCGCGGACTCGGAAGGACTCTCGAAGTCCAAGGCCGCGGGGGTCGTCGACGCGGCGATCGACCGCTGGGTCTGGTACGCGGGCTGGACCGACAAGATCGCCCAGGTCGTGGGCGGCGGCAACCCGGTCGCGGGCCCGTACTTCAACCTCTCCACCCCCGAGCCGACGGGTGTGGTGACGGTCCTGGCCCCCCAGGAGTCGTCGTTCCTCGGTCTGGTCTCGGTGATCGCCCCGGTGATCGCGACCGGCAACACGGTGATCGTGGTCGCGAGCGAGAGGTCCCCGCTCCCGGCGCTGTCGCTGGGCGAGGTGCTGGCCACCTCCGACGTTCCGGGCGGGGTCGTCAACATCCTCTCCGGAAAGACGGCGGAGATCGCGACCCCGCTGGCCGCGCACCAGGACGTCAACGCGATCGACCTCGCGGGCGCGGACGACGTACTCGCGAAGGAACTGGAGGTCGCGGCCGCGGACAACCTCAAGCGGGTCGTCCGTCCACAGGCTGTGGATTACTTTGCGGCACCGGGCATCGAGCGCCTCACCGCCTTCCTCGAAACGAAGACGGTCTGGCACCCCACGGGCGCACTGGGCGCCTCCGGCTCGTCGTACTGACGGCCACCGCGTCCGTCGTACCGACGGCCGCCGAAGACGGGAGAGCCGCGCTTCCCCACCGTCCGGGGGAGGCGCGGCTCTCTCTTCGGCCTCGCGCGACTCGCCGCCGCGCCGCGGGCTGTTGTACGGCTCAGTGCAGCAGGCCCGTCACCTGTCCCAGCACCGGAACGGCGCCCAGCGACTGGGCCTGGGCGACCGGGGCCGTCAGCATGGTCGTGGCCAGCGGGGGGAAGTCGGCGACCTGGGTGGCGAGTCCGTTGTCGAGAGGGTCGACACCCGTGCCGGCCAGCGGGTTGGGCTTCAGGCCCGCGACCGGCCCGGTCACGTGACCGACGGTCCCGGTCAGTGCCTGGACGCCCGCCTGCGGGTTGACGTTGCCCAGTGAGGTGGGCCTGGTGCGGACCACGTCGACGACGGGTTCGGTGTCCGCGGCCGCCGAGGCCGCTCCCACGCCCACCGCGATGCCCGCGGTCGTGAGGGCCAGCAACGCGCGCCGGGCGGTCAGGTTCTGGTGGGCCGGGAATCGTGCCATGGCTGCTGCCACCTTATGCTGCGCAAAGCAATCAGGTCGACACGAAGGGTAGTTGAGGTGTGATGCCCGCTCCAAAGGCGACCCGCGGGGTCGGCCGGGGGCGCTCGATGCGTCAGACTGGTGTCTCGTGAGTTCACATCTCCCGAATTCCGCGACAACCGCCCGCGTCGTGCTGCTGTGCGGCCCCTCGGGCTCCGGCAAGTCCCTGGTCGCGGCCCGCTCCGGCCTTCCGGTACTGCGGCTCGACGACTTCTACAAAGAGGGCGACGACCCGACGCTGCCGCAGGTGGCGGGGAGTTCGGACATCGACTGGGACCACCCGCTGTCCTGGGACGCGGACGCCGCGGTCGCGGCGATATCCGAGCTGTGCCGGAACGGGCGTACCGGCGTTCCCATGTACGACATCTCCCTCAGCGCGCGTACGGGCGAGGAGACCGTGGACATCGAGGGGTCGTCCGCCTTCATCGCGGAGGGCATCTTCGCCGCGGAGATCGTGGAGCGGTGCCGCGAGGCCGGACTGCTCGCCGACGCGCTGTGCCTGAACCGGGGGGCGGTGGCCACGTTCCGGCGGCGGTTCCTGCGGGATCTGCGGGAGGGGCGCAAGTCCGTGCCGTTCCTGCTGCGTCGCGGCTGGCGGCTGATGCGGGCCGAGCGGTCGATCGTGAGCCGGCAGACCGCGCTCGGCGCGTTCCCCTGCGACAAGGACGAGGCCCTGGACCGGCTGGCCGCCGCGGCCACCGGGCGCCGCGCGGCACCACGCCCGACGACTCCGCAACAAGCGCCGTAGCAAGCGCTGTAGCAAGCGCGGCAACAAGCGCGCACACGATACGCACGGGACGGCACGCGCGTCGGCGCACACGAAAGAAGGTCCAAACAGACCCCCCGGTCTGCCTGGACCCACTCTCGTTTCCCCCCGTGGTCCCCCGTGACCCCGTTGGTTCCCCCCGGTACTGCTCCCCCGTGCTGTCCGCCGCCTCCCCCCGGAGTGACGAACACCCTGCCCGCTACCTCCCCCCGGAGTGACGGGCATCCCCCCACACCCTTCAGGCGACAAGCTCCCCGAAGGACTCTTCCTCGTCACGGCCGAAGCTGAGGACCTGGTCCTCGCGCAGCCGGCGGAGTGACCGCCAGATGCTGGACTTCACCGTGCCGACACTGATGTCGAGGATCTCCGCGATCTCCGGGTCCGTGCGGCCCTCGTAGTAACGGAGGACCAGCATGGTGCGCTGGAGTTCGGGCAGCCGGGCGAGCGCCTGCCACAGGACGGCGCGCAGCTCGGTGCCGCGCATCGCGTCCGTGTCGCCGGCCGTCTCCGGCAGCTCCTCGGTCGGGTACTCGTTCAGCTTGCGGCGGCGCCACGCGCTGATGTGCAGATTGGTCATCGTGCGGCGGAGGTAGCCCCCGACCGCCGCCTTGTCGCTGATCCGGTCCCACGCCCGGTAGGTCGAGAACAGCGCGCTCTGCAGCAGGTCCTCGGCCTCGAAGCGGTCACCGGTCAGGTGGTAGGCGGTTGCGTACAGGGAGGCGCGGCGCTCCTGGACGTAGGCGGTGAACTCCGCCTCCGACACCGAACGACGCTCCCCCGTGACCTCCCCGTACGCTGCCCCCGTTCCCCCGTGGGCAACCCCCGTGCTGCTTCCCCCCGCATGTGCGTCAACCACCGTCATGTATCCGGTGTGCTGACGCCCGGTGCCGCGAGCGCACCCCCGCCCGCTCACGGCACCGGACTTCTCCGTGCTCCTCGTGACGTCGTGGAGCCGCGTGACAACTGCGCCAGTACTGGTGCTGTGCAGCGTGTTCATCTCGCGCCCCCCGTCGTGGAGTTCCGGTTCTTCGGTACTTCGCTGTGGTGCTTCCTTGCCTGTGACCAAAAGCTTGCCGGGGCCACTTCATGACGGTGTCCGCCGACTGTCACAGACCTGTCACAGGGGCTTGCCCCAGCCGGCCCACAGACCGATCACAGAGAAGCGTCGTACGGCTACTCATCCGGCACACGGACCCCCACTCGTACGCGGGACATGTGTGGGAGCGCTCCAACAGTCGATACACGCCCATGTCATGGGACAGAATGACGTCCGTGCCTTCCCTGTTGCTGATCGAGGACGACGACGCCATCCGGACGGCCCTGGAGCTCTCTCTGACGCGCCAGGGACACCGGGTGGCCACCGCTGCCACCGGCGAGGACGGTCTGAAGCTGTTGCGCGAGCAACGGCCCGATCTGATCGTCCTCGATGTGATGCTGCCGGGCATCGACGGATTCGAGGTGTGCCGCCGCATCCGGCGTACGGACCAGCTGCCGATCATTCTGCTGACCGCGCGCAGTGACGACATCGACGTGGTGGTCGGGCTGGAGTCCGGCGCCGACGACTATGTGGTGAAACCCGTACAGGGGCGTGTGCTCGACGCCCGTATCCGGGCCGTGCTGCGCCGCGGCGAGCGCGAGGCGAACGACGCGGCGACCTTCGGTTCGCTGGTCATCGACCGTGCGGCGATGACCGTGACGAAGAACGGCGAGGATCTGCAGCTGACGCCGACCGAGCTGCGGCTGCTCCTGGAACTGAGCCGGCGGCCGGGGCAGGCGCTGTCCCGCCAGCAGTTGCTGCGGCTGGTGTGGGAGCACGACTACCTCGGCGACTCACGGCTCGTCGACGCGTGTGTGCAGCGGCTGCGCGCGAAGGTGGAGGACGTGCCGTCCTCCCCCACCCTGATCCGTACGGTTCGGGGAGTCGGCTACCGGCTGGACAGTCCTCAGTGACAAAACCGCAGGACAGGCTCCGCGGCTGGGCCGCGGCGCGCAAGACGATACTGGCGGGTCTGCGCTTCACCAGCCTGCGGCTGCGTCTGGTCGTGGTGTTCGGGCTCGTCGCGCTCACCGCCGCCGTGTCGGCGTCCGGGATCGCGTACTGGCTCAACCGCGAGGCGGTGCTCACCCGTACGCAGGACGCGGTGCTCGGCGACTTCCAGCAGGCGATGCAGACCCGCGCCAGCGCGCTGCGGCCGCATCCCACGCAGGAGGAACTGCAGCGCGCCGCCGGGCAGATGGCGAACAGCAGCCAGCGCTTCAGCGTGCTGCTGATCGCCGAGGACGAGGCCGGCAAGACGGTCCGCGGGAACTCCGACCTGGACACCTTCACGCTGGAGGACGTACCGAAGTCCCTCCAGAAGGCGGTGAACAAGGAGCAGGAGATCTCCTCGAACAACAAGTACACGTACCACCTGTACTGGCAGCGGACAGTCCAGGGCGACAAGCCGTATCTCGTGGGCGGCGCGAAGGTGATCGGCGGCGGGCCCACCGGATACATGCTCAAGTCGCTGGAGCCCGAGGCGAAGGACCTCAACTCCCTCGCCTGGTCGCTGGGGATCGCGACCGGGCTCGCGCTGATCGGCTCGGCGCTGCTCGCGCAGGCCGCCGCGACGACCGTACTGAAGCCGGTGCACCGTCTTGGCACCGCGGCCCGGCGGCTCGGCGAGGGCAAGCTGGATACCCGGCTGCGGGTGTCGGGCACGGACGAACTCGCGGATCTGTCACGGACGTTCAACCGCACGGCGGAGTCGCTGGAGAGACGGGTCGAGGACATGAGCGCCCGTGAGCAGGCGTCCCGGCGGTTCGTGGCGGACATGTCGCACGAGCTGCGGACGCCGCTGACCGCGATCACCGCCGTGACCGAGGTGCTGGAGGAGGAGCTCGACGCGGAGACCGGCAGCGTCGACCCGATGATCGAGCCCGCCGTCCGGCTCGTCGTCAGCGAGACCCGGCGGCTGAACAACCTCGTGGAGAACCTCATGGAGGTCACCCGCTTCGACGCGGGCACGGCCCGGCTCGTCGTCGACAACGTCGACATCGTCGACCAGATCACCGCGTGCATCGACGCGCGGGCCTGGCTGGATGCGGTGGACCTGGACGCCGAGCGCGGCCTCATGGCGCGGGTCGACCCGCGCCGGCTGGACGTGATCATGGCGAACCTCATCGGCAACGCCCTCAAGCACGGCGGCTCCCCGGTGCGCGTGAGTGTGCGGGACGAGGGCAACGACCTGGTCATCGAGGTCCAGGACCACGGTCCCGGCATCCCCGAGGACGTCCTGCCGCACGTCTTCGACCGCTTCTACAAGGCGAGCGCCTCCCGGCCGCGTTCGGAGGGCAGCGGCCTCGGTCTGTCGATCGCCGTGGAGAACGCCCATATCCACGGCGGCGAGATCACCGCGGCGAACTCGCCCAAGGGCGGCGCGGTCTTCACCCTGCGTCTGCCGCGCGACGCCTCGGAGTTGGAAGACCCCGACAACCCCGGGGGCCCGGGTGCGGCCGTCGCCGACGACCGCACCGAGGGGGGCGCGTGATGTCCGAACGCCACACATGGGGCGTACGCCGGACGCGTGCGATCTACGAAGGGGGCGTACGCCGGATGCGTGCGGCTCGTCTCGTGCTCGCCGTGCCGTTGCTCGCCGTGACGCTCGCCGGGTGCGGGATCAGGGCGACGGAGGTGCCGACCGACTTCGGTCCCGCGCCCTCCCGGGTGCCGTGCACGCTCAACGAGCCCGACGTCGGTACGCAGTCCTCGCGCGGGATCCTCGTCCAGGTCTTCCTGCTCTGCTCCTCGCAGCTGGCGCCGGTGGACCGGACCGTGCGCATCGAGGCCGGACCCGCGGCGACGGACCGTGTACGGGCCTCTCAGGCGCTCCTGGACGAGCTCTCCGAGTCCCCGTCGGACGCCGAGAAGCAGGCGAACTACACGACGGACGTGCCGCAGGGCCTCACGGTGAGCGGCCCTGGCCGCGGCGAACCGGACGACACACTGCGCCTGAGCACCCCGCCCGCGGAGCTGACGCCGTACGCGCTGGCCCAGGTCATCTGCACGTTCAGCGATTCGGCGGCCGCCTCGGACGGCGACTCGGTGACGCTCGGCGGGCCCGGCACGGACGCCCCGCGCCGCTACGAGTGCACGGAGTCGGTGCGCTCCCGCCCCGGCACGGAGACCCCGCCGCAGACGGAGGCCGAGGGGGCCTGAGCCCCCCGGCCGGACCCCGTCTGTGGCGCACGCCTCACCCGTGCGGGCCAAGCGCCGCCGTCACACGGAACCGATCCTGCCGGTGCCCGCGTCTTGGGGATCGTGCAGCGTCAAGGCTCGAACGGCAGCAGCGCCGTGATCCGCTTTCGTGCGGCGGGGGGTGTCCTCCTCGTCGCACATCTCGCGCTTGTTGCCTGGGTCACGCTGCGGCCCCTGGACGTGCCGTGGGTGAGCGCCGCGAATCTGCGCCCGTTCGCGAGCATCCGGGCCGATCTGGCGCTGGGCCCCGAGGCGGCCGCCCGCAACATCGGCAAGGGCCTGCTGCTGCTCGCCCCGCTCGGTGTGCTGCTGCCCATGGCGGGCGGCAGACTCGCCGTCTCCCCGCTGCTGTCCCTGATGCGTACGGTCGCCGCCGGCGCCCTGCTCTCGCTGGGCATCGAGCTCCTGCAGACCGGCGTGCCCGGGCAGGTCGTGGACGTCGACTCGCTGCTCCTGAACACCCTGGGCGTGGCACTGGCCCATGTCGCCGTGGTGCCCGCCGCCCGGGCCCTGCTGCGCCGCCGGGCCGAGACCCGGCGCCGGATCGCCGCCGCCCTCCGCCGCAAGCAGGCGGCCGAGGAGGCGACTCAGGGTCGGACCCCGACGATTCCCAGGGTCGGGATCGCCCCCTAGAGCGACGCTTTGCACCCTTCGTCTCCGTAGCGTTGACGACAGATGAGGCAGCCACACGGGAGGCCTCGGACCGACGCTCACGAAGGAGCCGTTCATGAACCGCCTTGCCCGCCCCACCAACGGCCGGATGATCGGCGGAGTGTGCGCAGCGCTGGCTCGGCGCTTCGGCACCTCCGCGACCACGATGCGGGTGATCTTCCTGGTGTCCTGCCTGCTGCCGGGCCCGCAGTTCCTGCTCTACATAGCGCTGTGGATCCTGTTCCCCTCCGAGGGCAAGGCGGCGCGTACGGCCTGGTGACGCACCGGCACGAACGCCGATGGGGCGCACCCGGTCCGGGTGCGCCCCATCGGCGCGGAAAGGGTGGTGCTCAGGTGCCGGGGACTCAGCCCAGCGGAATCCCGTTCACCGGCAGGCCGTGCGTGGGCAGGCCCTGGACCGGCAGGCCCCCGAGCAGACCGGCGCCCGGCGCGGCCGGACCCTCGGCGAGGAGGTTCGCGACGGCCGGCTGGGCGGCGGCGAGGCCACTGCCGAGCGCGCCCTCACCCTGAGCGAGCGCCTCGGGCGCACCGGCGGGCAGGGTCTTGGCGGCCTGGCCCAACGGCAGCGCGCTGGTGGCGGTGGAGAGCGCCGAGGTGGCGTCCGGGACCGCCGGGGCCGCGTTGGCAGCACCCGCGCCCGCGGCGGCGAAGGCGGCACCGAGAGCGGCGACACCGAGGGTCTTGGCAGCAGACTGCTTCATCTTCGTCCTTGCATGCTGTGACGGGGATTTGAGCGGTCCGAAACGGTAATCACGTGCGAGCTCGCCCCGCAAACATCGAAAAGCGGCCGAGTCGTCATCACCCGGCCGCTTCCCGTCCTTCTTCTTCAGCCCTCTTCGCTCACAGAACCGCTGGTGGAAGCGGTCTGCTGGAACAGCCATTCGGACTTCAGCTCGGCATAACCGGGCTTGATCACGTCATTGATCATGGCCAGTCGTTCATCGAAAGGAATGAATGCTGATTTCATCGCATTGACTGTGAACCACTGCATGTCGTCGAGCGAATAGCCGAACGCGTCGACAAGGTGCTCGAATTCACGGGTCATGCTGGTGCCGGACATCAGACGGTTGTCGGTGTTCACCGTCGCCCGGAAGTGCAGCCGCCGCAGCAGCCCGATGGGGTGCTCGGCGTACGAGTCGGCGGCGCCCGTCTGGAGGTTGGAACTGGGGCACAGCTCCAGCGGGATGCGCTTGTCGCGTACGTACGAGGCGAGGCGGCCCAGCTTCACGGAGCCGTCCTCGTGGACCTGGATGTCGTCGATGATGCGCACGCCGTGACCGAGCCGGTCGGCGCCGCACCACTGGAGGGCCTGCCAGATGGACGGGAGCCCGAAGGCCTCGCCCGCGTGGATCGTGAAGTGGTTGTTCTCCCGCTTCAGATACTCGAAGGCGTCCAGATGACGGGTGGGCGGGAAGCCCGCCTCGGCGCCCGCGATGTCGAAGCCGACCACTCCGTTATTGGGGCCGGGGCCGCGGTAGTGGTTGGCGAGTTCGGCGATCTCCAGGGAACGGGCCGCGTGCCGCATGGCGGTCAGCAGGGCGCCGACGCGGATCCGGTGGCCGTTCTCGCGGGCCAGCCGCTCGCCTTCCCGGAAGCCCTCGTTGACGGCCTCGACGACCTCTTCGAGGGTGAGCCCGGCTTCGAGGTGCTGCTCGGGCGCGTACCGCACCTCGGCGTAGACGACGCCGTCCTCGGCGAGGTCCTCGGCGCACTCGGCGGCCACGCGGACGAGCGCCTCGCGGGTCTGCATGACGGCACAGGTGTGCGCGAAGGTCTCCAAGTACCGCTCCAGGGAACCGGAGTCGGCCGCCTCGCGGAACCAGATGCCGAGCTTGTCGGGATCCGTCTCGGGGAGGTTTTTGTAGCCCGAATCGCGGGCCAGGTCGACGATCGTCCCGGGGCGCAGGCCCCCGTCGAGGTGATCGTGCAGCAGGACCTTCGGCGCCCGGCGGATCTGCTCCGAGCTCGGGGTGTTCTTGGTCTGGCTCGTCATCTCCGCACTCTACCGCCTACGCGCGTAGATCTCCTGTTGTACGAAACCGTCGATACGTAACGGTGACCGTGCGGACGGATGGCGTACACCATCGCTTCTGACACTGTTCTGTCATGGCACAGCAAGCGACGCCGGTTCGCACGGCCCGGCTCGGGCGGGCACTCGGAACGGAACCGACGGCGGTGAGCGGCGTGGTGCTGCTGCTGCCGGGCGGCGAGGAGACCTCGGCCCGCAGACCCTCACCGATGCTGGCGACCGCGTCCGTACGGGCGTTGGGGCGCCGGCTGACCCGTGCGGGACGCGACGACGGCCTGGTCGTGCACGTGGTGCACTACCGGTTCCGGGGCTGGAACGGCACGCAGGCGGATCAGGCACGGGACGCCTCGTGGGCCGCGGACGAGGTCGTACGGCGGTACGGGGACGTTCCCGTGTGTCTCGCGGGGATGGACATGGGCGGGCGGGCCGCTCTGCACTCGGGCGGGCACACCGCCGTCAACTCCGTGCTGGCGTTGTCCCCTTGGCTGCCCGAGGAGGATGTCGCCGCGCCGCCCGAACCGGTGAAGCAGCTCGTGGGGCGGCGGGTGTTGATCGTGCACGGCACGAACGACGAGCGGACCGATCCCGAGTTGTCGTTCCGGCTGGCGTCCCGGGCGAAGAAGGCGAACCGGGATGTGTGCCGGTTCGAGGTGCATTCCGACGGGCATGCGTTGCACGCGTTTCGGGATGAGGTGCACGCGTTGGCCGAGGACTTTGTGATGGGGGCGTTGTTCGGGCGGGCTTTTGCCCGGCCCGTGGAGGATGCGCTTGCGGCTCCGCCTCCTTTGGGGTTGCGGATGCCGCTTGCCTCCGGCTTTGGGCGGTCCCTTCGCCGTTAGTTCCGTGGGGCTGTGGTGGCGTGCGGGTTCGGTGGGGGCTCGTCGCGCCCACGCGGCGGAGCCGCATATCGATACAGCCCCGCGCCCCTAAAAGAAGGCGCTCCTTTGCGGGGCTGAGTTGATAGCGAACCTCAGTTGGGGAGCAGGTTGCCCCTCCTTGACAAGAGGAATCTCTTGAAAGCCGCCACCGGGGGCGTATCGGGGTGGCCGTCCAGCCAGGCCACGCCGATCTCTCGGGCCGCCCGTGGGGCCGTGACCGTCAGTTCCACAACTCCTGGGCGGGGTACGGCCGGTGGGGGGAGGAGGGCCACGCCCAGGCCCGCCGCCACCAGGCCCCGCAGGGTCTCCGCCTCCTCGCCCTCGAAGGCGACTCGGGGGCGGAAGCCCGCCTGTTGGCAGAGGTCGTCGGTGATGCGGCGGAGGCCGTAGCCGGGTTCCAGGGTGACGAAGGTTTCGTCGGCGGCCTCCGCCAGGCGGATGCGGCGGCGGGAGGCGAGGCGGTGGTCCGCGGGGACGACCAGGCGGAGTTTCTGTTCGTCGAGGCGGCGGGCGACCAGGTCGGGGGCGTCCGGGACGGGGGACGTGAGGCAGAGGTCCAGTTCGCCGGAGCGCAGGCGTTCGATCATGGCCTCGCCGTAGTTCTGGACGAGGCTGAAGCGGACGCGGGGGTGGTCGGCGCGGAAGGCGCGGATCAGGCCGGGGACCGTCTCGGAGCCCATGGTGTGCAGGAAGCCGAAGGCGACCTTTCCGGTGGCCGGGTCGGCGTCGGCGCGCACCTCGTCGGCGGCCCGCTCGATCTCGGCGAGGGCCCGTTCGACGGACGACAGGAAGGTGCGTCCGGCGGGGGTGAGGGAGACCGTGCGGCCGCGGCGGGCGAACAGGTCCACGCCCAGGTCGTGTTCGAGACGGACCATCGCTCGGGACAGGGTCGACTGCGGGACCTGCATCTCCTGCGCGGCCCGCGTGACGTGCTCGGTGCGGGCGACCCCGGCGAAGTACGCGAGGCGCGGGGCGAGGATCGCGACGATGTCTTCTGTGTCACTGGACGGTGACAGGTGAGGCTCTGACCTCTGCTGATGCATCACAGGAACGATTATGACGATTCCATGCATTGGACGGATGAGCGGGACGGTTTTAGGTTCGAAGCATGCCTTCCGCAAGTACCGGGGCGTCCACGATCGTGGACGCCTCCGCAGCCACCGCCGTTCGTACCGAAGCCGCTCCCCTCGAAGTCGTTCCCGTCGATTCCCGTATGACCCCCGGCGGGCCCGGCTATCGCCGGATGAGCCTCGCGCTCTTCCTCGCGGGTGTCGCGACCTTCGCGCTTCTCTACTCCACCCAGGCCCTTCTGCCGCTGATCTCCGGCGACTTCGGGGTCACGGCGAGCACGGCGAGCTGGACGGTGTCGGCGGCGACCGGAGCGCTGGCGCTGTTCGTCCTGCCGTTGAGCGCGCTCTCCGAGCGGTTCGGCCGGCGTACGTTGATGACGGCGTCCCTGGCGATCGCGGTGTCCGTCGGACTGCTGGTGCCCTTCGCCCCGTCGGTCGGCTGGCTGGTCGCGCTGCGGGCCGTGCAGGGTGCGGCGCTGGCCGGGCTGCCGGTCTCGGCGATGGCCTATCTGGCGGAGGAAGTACGGCCGAAGGCGCTGATCACCGCGATCGGTCTGTTCGTCGCGGGCAACAGCGTCGGCGGCATGAGCGGCCGGGTCATCACCGGCTGGGTCGCGCAGGAGTGGGGCTGGCGGGTCGCCGTCGGGACCATCGGGCTGATCGCGGTGGGCTGCACGGTGGCCTTCCGGCTGCTGCTCCCGGCGCCGAAGCACTTCAAGGCCGGTTCACTGCGGCCCGCGGTGCTGGTCCGCACGGTCCGCGGTCACCTCGCGAACCCGCTGCTGTGCAGGCTGTACGCGATCGGCGCGCTGTTCATGACGGTGTTCGGCGCCGTCTACACGGTGATCGGCTACCGCCTCGCGGACGCCCCGTTCTCGCTGCCGCAGGGCATCATCGGCTCGATCTTCCTCGTCTACCTGGTCGGCACGGTCTCGGCGTCGACCGCCGGGAAGCTGGTGGGACGGCTCGGCCGGCGCGGCGCGCTGTACCTGGCGGGCGGCACGACGACCGCGGGTCTGCTGGTCTCGCTGGCCGACTCCCTGCCGCTGATACTCCTCGGCCTGGTCCTGATCACCGCGGGCTTCTTCGCGGGGCACGCGGTCGCGTCCTCCTCGGTCAGTCACACCGCCAAGGAGGGCCGCGCGCAGGCCTCCGCCCTCTACCAGTCCGCCTACTACCTGGGCTCCAGCGCGGGCGGCACGCTCGGCGCGGTCGCCTTCCACGCCGGCGGCTGGGCCGGGACGGTGGCACTCGGTCTGCTGGCGGTCCTCGGGGTCGTGACGATCACGGTGGTCGGGTCGCACGCGGCCAGGACGCAGCGGCGGCTGGTGGCCGTGCAGCACTGAGGCACGGCGGGTCGACTTTCGAACGTACGGGTGCAGGTCGGGACATTAACTGTCCTGACCTGCACCTTTTGCATCTCGGGGGGCCATTGTCAGTGGGCTGCGGTAGCTTCCGAAGTGCCGGCATCGCAAAGAGGCGGTGAAGGGGACGACGAACATGCCACAGGGGTGGGTTGGCCATGAGCGACGGAACGACGACGGTGGAGGACCTCGACGTCCGGCTTGAGAAGCACCGGGTCGAGCTGACGGGCTACTGCTACCGCATGCTCGGCTCGTCCTTCGAGGCGGAGGACGCGGTCCAGGACACGCTCGTGCGCGCCTGGAGGAGCTACGACAAGTTCGAGGGCCGCTCCTCGATGCGCTCGTGGCTGTACCGGATCGCGACGAACGTGTGCCTGGACATGCTGTCGGCGGGGAACAAGCGGGCCCGCCCGATGGACCTGACTGACTCGACACCACTCACACAGGCGGCGCTGAATCCGCGCCCCGACCACACCTGGCTGGAGCCGATGCCGGACGCGCGCGTACTGCCCGTGGTCGAGGACCCCGCCGAGGCCGCCGTCGCCAAGGAGTCGGTGCGCCTCGCCTTCATGGCCACCCTGCAGCAACTGCCGCCCAAGCAGCGGGCCGTGCTCATCCTGCGCGAGGTGCTGGCCTGGAAGGCGAGCGAGGTCGCCGAGCTGCTCGGCACGACGGTCGCCTCGGTCAACAGCGCGCTCCAGCGGGCCCGTGCGACGCTCGCCGAGAGCGACGGCGCCGCGGCCCGGGCCGCCACGTCCGACCCGCTCGACGAGGAGCAGCAGAAGCTCCTGGAGCGCTATGTGGCGGCCTTCGAGGGGTACGACATGACGGCCCTCACGGCACTCCTGCACGAGGACGCCGTGATGACGATGCCGCCGTTCGACCTGTGGCTGTCCGGCCCCGAGGACATCACGGGCTTCATGACGACACTCGGCGCGCCCTGTGCGAACTCGCATCTGGTGCCGGTCGCGGTGAACGGCCTGCCGGGCTTCGCCCAGTACAAGCCGGACCCGGACACGGGCGGCTACACGGCATGGGCCGTGCAGGTCCTGGAGACGTCAGAGGGCCGGATCACCGGGTTCCACTGCTTCCTCGACACGAAGCGGTGGTTCCCGCTGTTCGGGCTGCCCCTCGACCTCGAAGGGGATGCCGACAAGACCGAGTAGCGCACGGAGGGCGGGGTCCGGGTCGCGCAGTCTGATCCGTCCCCCGGCGCGACGGGCGGCGAGCTGCATCCTGGCGAGCGCGTCGACGGTGGTCAGACCTGGTGGTCCGAGACCGGCGACGTCGCAGACCAGGACGTCGGCTCTGCTGCTTTCGAGCCGTGCGCGCACGTCCTCGCAGAGCCTCGGCACCTCGTCTCGGGTGACGGGGCCGGGCAGTACGAGTACAGCAGGTGTCATGGCGTCCACGTGCGGTAGACCGGGCGGCGGCGCGGAACTCATCGCTGCGTGCTCACCGAGCACGAAGTTCAGGTAGCGCAAGGTCACATTGACCTGGGCAGGGCCTACCCAAGAGGGTTCGGTGTATGCCCCACGAATTGGCGCCCCTCCGCCTGCCCGCGCTGCTCCCCGACCGAATACGCGACCGCCTCCGCGCAGCCCCCGGCCACCCCCGGGAGCTCGGGGAGGTGCCGTGCAGGGGGTGCTGAACGGCTTCGCGGTGATCGCCGTCGTCATCGGCGTCGGCTATCTGATCGGCCGCCGCGGCTATCTCGGGGACAACGGCCGGGAGGTGCTGACCAAGCTCGCGTTCCACGTGGCCACCCCCGCGCTCCTGTTCACCACACTCGCGCAGGCCGACCTGTCGGTGATCCTCTCCGACCGGCTGCTGGTGACGGCGATCAGTACGTTCGCGGTGGCCGGGGTGTTCGTCGCGGTCGGTGCCGTACGCCGCTGGGGCGTGGGCCGTACGACGATCGGCGCCCTGTGCTCCAGTTACGTCAACGCGGGCAATCTCGGCATCCCGATCGCGGTGTACGTTCTGGGCGACGCCTCACTCGTGGCCCCCGTGCTCCTCTTCCAGCAGATCGTGATGACCCCGGTGGCCCTGACGGTCCTCGACCTCTCCGGACCGGGCGAGAAGACCTCCCTGTGGCGGCGGGTGACCACTCCCGTCCGCAACCCCGTCGGCATCGGCTCCCTGTCCGGCGTCGCCGTCTCCGCGTCCGGCCTGACGGTCCCGGGCCCGGTCCTCGACCCGCTCACCCTGATCGGCAACATGTCGGTCCCGGCCGTCCTCCTGGCCTTCGGCATCTCCCTCTGCGGCAGCACGATGCCGGGCCGCGGCCCCGACCGGACCCCTGTCCTTCTCTCCGTAGCCCTGAAGTCGGTGGGCCAGCCCCTGGCCGCCTGGGCCCTTGCGGCAGGCGTCTTCGGCCTGCGCGGCGCCCCGCTGCTCGACGTGGTGGTCACCTCGGCCCTGCCGGCCGCCCAGAACCTCTTCACGTACGCGTCCCGCTACCGCGTGGGCGAGGTGCTGGCCCGCGAGTCGATCCTGTTGTCGACGATGGTGGCGGTGCCGGTGCTCGTGGTGGTGGCGGCCGTGCTCGGGTGATTCAGCGTTCGGGGAACTCGCTGGTGTCGATGGCGAGGTCGAAGGGGGCGGGCAACTTGATGGTCTCCCCGAACTTGGCGATGCTCAGGGGGCGGTAGACGTCGCCCTTCGGTTCTCCGTAGAGCGTCGCGGTGGGGCCTTCGGGCCCCCAGCGGTCGACAAGGAGGTACAGAGGGATGCCTGCGGTGGCGTAGGCGGCGGGCTTGCTGATGCGGTCGTGGCGGGCGTTGGACTTGGAGGTGACCTCGACGACGAGTTCGGCGAGAGCAGCCGGAATGTGGGTGTCCGATTCGGCGTCCTCCCGCACAGGGGCCACCACGATGTCCGGGATGAGCATGCCCAGGCGCGACGGCACTGCGATAGCCAGCGTCTGAAAGACTCCCCAGTCCTCAGGGATCACTGAGTAGAGGCGACGCTGGATTCGTTCTGCGATCACGTTGTGGCGGTACGCGGGAGCAGGTGACACGGTGATGATCCCCTCGATGATCTCCACCTTGCTGCCCTCAGGCCATTCCATCTCCTCCCAGAACCGGACGAGGTCGTCCCAGCTCTGCTCGGGGTCGTGGCCGACGGTGAGTGCGCTCATGGCGGTCTCCATTCGTTGCGTCACCGAGTCCAGCATGCCGAACGGGACCGGTGCAGGTCCACCGATCCCGTTCACCCGTACGAGAGAACTCCAGGTCAGGCGATACGTTCCAGCACCACCGGCGCAGCCGTGAAGTCCGTGCCAGGTGCCGCCACGTCGTACGAGCCCTCGATGGCCGCCAGTGCGTACTCGAAGCGTTCCGGGGTGTCCGTGTGGAGGGTCAGCAGCGGCTGGCCCTCCGTCACCGTGTCGCCCGGCTTGGCGTGCATCTCGACGCCCGCCGCCGCCTGGACGGGGTCCTCCTTGCGGGCGCGGCCAGCGCCGAGGCGCCAGGCGGCGATGCCGATGTCGTACGCGTCGAGGCGGGTCAGTACGCCCGAGGCCTCCGCCTTGATCACGTGCTGTTCCCTCGACGTCGGGAGCGGGGCGTCCGGGTCGCCGCCCTGCGCGGCGATCATGCGGCGCCAGGCGTCCATCGCCGAGCCGTCGGCCAGGGCCTTCGCGGGGTCGGCGTCCTTCACGCCCGCCGCGTCGAGCATCTCGCGGGCCAGGGCGAGGGTCAGTTCGACGACGTCCGCGGGGCCGCCGCCGGCAAGGACCTCCACCGACTCGCGGACCTCCAGGGCGTTGCCCGCCGTCAGGCCCAGCGGGGTCGACATGTCCGTGAGGAGCGCGACCGTCCTCACTCCGTGGTCCGTGCCCAGCCCGACCATCGTGGAGGCCAGTTCGCGCGCGTCCTCGATCGTCTTCATGAAGGCGCCCGTGCCCACCTTCACGTCCAGGACGAGCGAGCCCGTTCCCTCCGCGATCTTCTTCGACATGATGGAGGAGGCGATCAGGGGGATCGCCTCGACCGTTCCCGTGACGTCCCGGAGCGCGTACAGCTTCTTGTCCGCCGGGGCCAGGCCGTCGCCCGCCGCGCAGATCACCGCACCGACCTCGTCGAGTACGGAGAGCATCTCCTCGTTCGAGAGCAGGGCGCGCCAGCCGGGGATCGACTCCAGCTTGTCGAGGGTGCCGCCGGTGTGGCCGAGGCCCCGGCCCGAGAGCTGCGGGACGGCCGCGCCGCAGGCCGCGACGAGCGGGGCCAGCGGGAGGGTGATCTTGTCGCCGACGCCGCCCGTGGAGTGCTTGTCGGCGGTCGGGCGGGACAGGGACGAGAAGTCCATGCGCTCGCCGGAGGCGATCATCGCGGCCGTCCAGCGGGCGATCTCGCCGCGGTTCATGCCGTTGAGCAGGATCGCCATGTTCAGGGCGGCCATCTGGTAGTCGGCGACCTCGCCGCGTGTGTACGCGTCGATGACCCAGTCGATCTGCTCGTCGCTCAGCTCGCCGCGGTCGCGCTTGGTGCGGATGACGGAGATGGCATCCATCGACAACAAAGCCATGGCCTTTCCTTCCGAAGTGCAGCGGCCCCTCCCGGTGCCCTGGAGGCACGCGACGCGGAGGGGCCGACCGTGAACTACTTGCGCAGATGCCCCGGCCCGAAGGCCTGCGGCAGCATCTCCGAGAGCGGCAGGATCCCGGCCGGTGTCTCCAGGATCAGATCGGGGCCGCCGAACTCGTACAGCAGCTGGCGGCAGCGGCCGCACGGGACCAGGATCTCGCCGCGGCCGTCCACGCAGGTGAAGTGCGTGAGCCGGCCGCCCCCGGTGTTGTGGAGCTGCGAGACCAGACCGCACTCGGCGCACAGGCCGAGCCCGTACGAGGCGTTCTCGACGTTGCACCCGGAGATCACCCGGCCGTCGTCGACCAGGGCCGCCACGCCGACCGGGAAACCCGAGTACGGGGCGTAGGCGCGGGACATGGCCTCGCGGGCCACCTCCCGCAGGGCCTCCCAGTCGACCTCGGCGGCGGATCCGGTTCCGGCGGACGTCACTTCCCTTGCCCCCGCCGGTACGGCATGCCGTCCGCCTTCGGCATCCGCAGCCGCTGCGCGGACAGGGAGAGGACGAGGAGCGTGATGACGTACGGCGTGGCGGAGACGACCTGGTTCGGCACCTCGTCGGTGAGCGAGTACCAGGTGAACATCAGGATGCCGACGGCCAGCGTGATCACGCCGGGCACGTACCTCTTCTTGACCAGCAGCCAGACCGCGCCGATGGCCAGCAGTATGGCGCCGAGCAGCAGCAGCGCGTGGACGTTCTCGGCGCCGCCGCGCAGGTTGAGGCTGTCGGTGTAGCCGAACAGGCCCGCGCCGAGGGCGAGTCCGCCCGGCATCCAGTTGCCGAAGATCATCGCCGCGAGTCCGATGTAGCCGCGGCCGCTGGTCTGGCCCTCCAGGTAGAAGGGGTTGGCGACGATGGAGAGGAAGACACCGCCGAGGCCGGCCAGGCCGCCGGAAATGATCACGGCCAGGTACTTGTACTTGTAGACGTTGACGCCGAGCGACTCGGCCGCGACCGGGTTCTCGCCGCAGGACCGCAGCCGCAGGCCGAAGGCGGTGCGCCACAGGATCCACCAGGTGGCCGGGATCAGCGCGACGGCGATCAGGGTCAGCCAGGAGACGTTGGTGACCAGGCCGCCGAGCAGACCCGCGACGTCCGAGATGAAGAACCAGCCCTTGTCGTTGAGGTCGACGAGCGCGTCGGACAGTCCCGGCACCGTGAAGTTGCCGATCGACTCGACGGGCGGGGACTGCTTGGCCGAGCCGCCCTGCACGCCCTCGAAGGCGAGCGGGGCGAGGTAGCGGGTGGCACCGAGGGCCAGGATGTTGATGGCCACACCGGAGACGATGTGGTTGACGTTGAAGGTGACCGTGACGATCGCGTGCAGCAGACCGCCGACGCAGCCGCCGACGATGCCGATGAGGACGCCGTTCCACGGGCCCCACTGGTAACCGGCCCAGGCGCCGAACCAGGTGCCGAGGATCATCATGCCTTCGAGGCCGATGTTGACGACGCCCGCGCGCTCGGCCCACAGACCGCCGAGACCGGCCAGGCCGATCGGGACGGCCAGTTCGAGCGCGGTCGACATCTGGCTGACGTTGGTGATGCCGTCGGCGCCGGTGATGATGCGCACGATCGAGGTCAGCGCGAGGCCGCCCGCGATGACCAGCAGGAGGACGGGGAGCGTGAGCCGGCGGCCCTTGGGCGCCGTGGGCTGCAGCGAGGGCTGGTTGAGGTCGGTCACGGTGGTCATCGTCCGGCCACCTCCTTCTGGATCGAGTTGTCGGAGGTGGCGCCGAGCACGTGGCCCGCCGCGAGTTCGGCGCCGACGCGGCGCTGCTGGCGGCGCAGACCCCACTCGCGCACGGCCTCGTACGAGACGACGACCGCGATCACGATCAGGCCCTGCATGATGACCGCGATCTCCTTGTCGTACCCGTGGAAGTCGAGCTCGGGCGAGGCCTTGTCCAGCCAGGCCCACAGGAGGGCCGCGAAGGCGATGCCCGTCGGGTTGTTGCGGCCGAGCAGGGCGATGCCGATACCGAGGAAGCCGATGCCGGTCGGGAAGTTCAGGCTGTACGTGTGCGAGTCGCCGAGCAGGATCGGCAGGCCCGCGAGACCGGCCAGGCCGCCGGAGATCAGCATGGCCGTGAGCACCATGCGCTTGGGGTTCACACCGCTGGCCGCGGCGGCGGTCTCCGAGGCGCCGGAGGCGCGCAGGTCGAAGCCGAAGCGGGTGCGGTTGAGGACGACCCAGTAGCCGATGCCGAGCAGGGCCGCGAGGACGACGAGGCCGTAGATCTCGCCGGCGTCGCCCATGTCGAAGCCGGGGATCCAGCCGGACTCGTGCATCTCGCCGGTGGTGTTGTTGTTGCCGACCTTGACGCCGAAGACGTTGGGCAGCCAGAAGTAGGCGATGAGGGAGGTCGCGATCGCGTTGAGCATGATCGTCGCGACGACCTCGCTGACCCCTCGGGTGACCTTGAGGACACCGGCGATGCCGGACCAGAACGCGCCGGTGAGGACCGCGGTCAGCAGGAGCAGCGGTACCTGGAGGACGGCCGGCAGGCTGGCGTGGGCGCCGACCACCGCGGCCATCATGGCGGCGAGCTGGTACTGGCCGTCCACACCGATGTTGAACAGGTTCATCCGGAAGCCGATGGCCACCGCGAGCGCCGCGATGTAGTACAGCGAGGCCTGGTTGATGATCAGGACCTGGATGTCGGAGAACGTGGCCTGCTCGAACATGATCGAGTACGGCTCGAACGGGTTCTTCCCCGAGGCGATCAGCACGACCGAGGTCAGCGCCACGGCCACGACGAGCGCGATGACCGGTCCGGCCACCGCGAGGAGCAGTCGCTCCTTGTCGAACTTCTTCATCAGCGGGCCTCGTCTTCCGGGGCGTCTGCCGGGCCGTCCGCCGGCGTCTCGGCAGGCTCTTCGAGCTCTGCCTGCTCTTCTTCCAGCTGTTCCACGAGCTCTTCGTTCTCCAGGTGTCCGGAGGCGGCGCCGGTCATGGCCGAGCCGAGCTCCTCCGGGGTGATGGTCGCCGGATCGGCGTCCGCGACCAGCTTGCCGTTGTAGATCACCCGGAGGGTGTCGGACAGGCCGATCAACTCGTCCAGGTCGGCGGAGATCAGCAGGACGGCCAGGCCCTCGCGGCGGGCCTCGCGGATGTGGTCCCAGATCGCGGCCTGCGCGCCGACGTCCACACCCCGGGTGGGGTGGGCGGCGATCAGGAAGCGCGGCTTGTGGGTCATCTCGCGGCCGACGATCAGCTTCTGCTGGTTGCCGCCGGACAGCGAGGCGGCGGTGACGTCGATGCCGGGCGTACGGACGTCGTACGCCTCGACGATGCGGCGGGTGTCGTCCTGGGCGCCCTTGATGTCGAGCCAGACGCCCTTCGCGTTGGGCTTCTCGGTGACGTGGCCGAGGATGCGGTTCTCCCAGAGCGGGGCCTCCAGGAGCAGGCCGTGGCGGTGGCGGTCCTCGGGGATGTAGCCGATGCCCTGTTCGCGGCGCCTGCGGGTGGCCCAGGAGGTGATCTCCTCGGCGGCCAGCGTGATGGTGCCGGAGTCGGCCGCCTTGAGGCCGATGAGGGCCTCGATCAGCTCGGTCTGGCCGTTGCCCTCGACACCGGCGAGGCCGAGGATCTCGCCCTCGTGGATGGTGAAGCTGATGTCGTCGAGGAGTGCCTTGCCGCCCGGGGCGACCAGGCGCAGGTCCTCGACGGTGAGCACCGGCCGGTCGGTGACCGTGGACTCGGCGGTCTCCGGGGTGGGCAGTTCGCTGCCGACCATCAGCTCGGCGAGCTGGCGCGAGGTGGTCTCGGACGGGACGGCCGTGCCGACCGTCGTGCCCCGGCGGATCACCGTGATGTCGTCGGCGACCGCCAGGACCTCGCCCAGCTTGTGCGAGATGAAGATGACCGACAGGCCCTCGGACCTGAGCTCGCGCAGGTTGGCGAAGAGCGCGTCGACCTCCTGCGGCACGAGGACCGCGGTGGGCTCGTCGAGGATGAGGATCCGGGCGCCGCGGTAGAGGACCTTGAGGATCTCCACGCGCTGGCGGTCGGCGACACCGAGCTCCTCGACGAGGGCGTCGGGGCGCACGCCGAGGCCGTAGCGCTCGGAGAGCTCCACGATCCGGCGACGGGCCCTGGCGCCGATGCCGTACGACTTCTCGCTGCCCAGGACGACGTTCTCCAGGACGGTGAGGTTGTCGGCGAGCATGAAGTGCTGGTGCACCATGCCGATGCCGCGGGCGATGGCGTCGGCGGGCGACGAGAAGGTGACCTGGTCCCCGTCGACGGCGATGGTCCCCTCGTCCGGCTTCTGCATGCCGTAGAGGATCTTCATCAGCGTCGACTTGCCGGCGCCGTTCTCGCCGACGAGCGCGTGGACCGTGCCCTTGCGGACGCTGAGGTGGATGTCGTGGTTGGCCACGACGCCGGGAAACCGCTTGGTGATCCCGGCGAGTTCGACTGCGGTCACCGATCCGTTGACCGCGCCGGCCGGAGGACTGCTGGACGCGTTGATGGCGCACTCTCCTGAAGGGAAAGGGGGTCGTCTACGCGCGTAGCGCCCCTACGGCAACATGAGGGGCCGACGCGCCGCGAGAACGGGGTACGGGGAGCCAGGCTCCCCGTACCCCGTTGAGCGGACGTAACCCCGCGGTTACGAGCGACTCCGGGGAAGATCGATGCGCGAACTTCCCCGGATCACTGAGCTGCTCCTGAGGTACTGCTGTCAGCTGGACTTGACCTTGATCTCGCCGCCGATGATCTTCTCCTTGGCCGCCTGAACAGCTTCCTGGATCGCGGTGTCGCTCTTGAACTTCGGGTTGGAGTCCGCGAGGCCGACCTCACCGGACTTCAAGTCGCCCCTGACGATACCGGTCTCGGGCTTGCCGTCCTCGACCGACTTCGCGAGGTTGTACACCGCCTTGGCGACGTCCTTCGTAGCGGAGGTGAGGATGGCGTCCTTGTACTTGCTCAGAGCTTCCTGCTCGTACTGGTCGGAGTCGACACCGATCGCCCACACCTTGTTGGCGGAGGCGGCCTCGATGACGCCCTGACCCGACAGGCCGGCCGCCGCGTAGACGACGTCGGCCTTCTTCTCGATCTGGCCCTCGGCGGCCGTCTTGCCCTTGTCGGGGCTGGAGAAGCCACCCTCCTCGGCGGTCTGCGTCAGGTACTGCGAGAGGACCTTCACGCCGGGCTTGGTGTCCTTGACGCCCTGCGCGAAGCCCGCACCGAACTTGTGGATCAGCGGGATGTCCACACCGCCGACGAAGCCGACAGTGTTGGTCTTGGTGGCCTTGGCGGCCGCGACACCGGCGAGGTAGGAGGCCTCCTGCTCGGAGAAGACCAGGTCCGCGACGTTGTCCGCCTCGATGGTGGAGTCGTCGACGATGCCGAAGGTGGTGTCGGGGTACTTCTCGGCGGCCGCCTTGACGGCCGGCGCGTAGGCGTAGCCGATGCCGATGACCGGGTTGTGACCCTGCTTGGCCAGCGAGACGAGGCGCTGTTCCTTGTCGGCGTCCGTCTCACCGTCGGTGGGCTCGATGTCGGCGGTCTCGTAGCCGAACTCGCCCTTCGCCTTCTTCAGTCCCTCGTACGCGGCGTCGTTGAAGGACTGGTCGCCCCTGCCGCCGACGTCGTACGCGATGGCGAGGCCCTTGTCGCCCTTCGACTCCGACGCACCGGAGGAGGTCGAGGTACCGCCACAGGCGGAGAGGACGAGGGCGAAAGAGGCGGCCGCTGCGCCTGCGAGGGCGATGCGGGGAACCCGGCGCATGTGTTGTGCTCCTGTCGTACAAGGGGGTGCTGTGAAAGTCCCGTGCGGTGCCCGCGGTGTCCGGTGCGTGCCCTCGGCGTGCCGGACGACGTCCCTCGTAGCGGAGCTACTTGGGGCTTCGACCGGTGCGGCGAGGGCGCGTGCCGGGCGCCGTGGGTGCTGTGCGGGACCTTCACAGCACCCCCTAGCGCCGGGCGGAACACCTTCGGCGCTGGCTTCGCCGCAGATTAACGCGCGTAGACCCGCGAGAGAACCCCCTCTGTCCACCTTGTTATGCGGCTGTGCCCGAGGCTTCCCGCCGACCGGGTGCGGGCTTGCCGACCGCAAAGGTCCGTGCACGGCGGATGACCTGCGAGGGGAACGCCGGAGCGGGCGGACATCGTGGATGTCCGCCCGCTCCGTATCACTTCAACCGCTTTGTTCGACTTGTGGCGGTTCGCCCGTTCGGGCGGTGACGGGCCCGAAGGCCCGCCCTCGGCCACTGCTACTCGGTCTTCACCTTGATGGTGCCGTCGATGATGCTCGCCTTGGCCTTGGCCACCGCGTCGGTGAGACCGGCGATCTCGCCCATCTTCGGGTTGCTGTCGGCGAGGCCGACGCCGTTCACCTTCAGGTCGAAGGTCTGCACCCCGGTCAGCGGCTTGCCGTCCTCGACCGACTTGGCGAGGGAGTACACCGCACCGCCGACGTCCTTGAGCGCCGACGTCAGGATGTAGTCCTTGTACGCGGCCAGCGCCTCCTGCTTGTACTGGTCGGAGTCGACACCGATCGCCCAGACCTTCTTCTTGGCCGCGGCCTCGATGACACCCTGGCCGGACAGGCCGGCGGCCTGGTAGATGACGTCCGCGTTCTTCTCCAGCTGGCCCTCGGCGGCGGCCTTGCCCTTGTCGGGGCTGGAGAAGCCGCCCTCTTCGGCGGTCTGCGTCAGGTACTGGGAGAGGACCTTCACGCCGGGCTTGGTGTCCTTGACGCCCTGCGTGTAGCCGGCCTCGAACTTGTGGATCAGCGGGATGTCCACACCGCCGACGAAGCCGACGGTGTTGGTCTTGGTCGCCTTGGCGGCCGCGACACCGGCGAGGTACGAGGCCTCCTGCTCGGCGAAGACGAGCGACGCGACGTTGTCGCCCTCGACCACGGAGTCCACGATGCCGAAGCTGGTCTTCGGGTACTTCTTGGCGGCGGCCTCCAGTGCGGGGCCGTACGCGAAGCCGACGCCGACGACCGGGTTGTAGCCCTGCTTGGCCAGCGAGACGAGGCGCTGTTCCTTGTCGGCGTCCGTCTCACCGTCGGTGGGCTCGATGTCGGCGGTCTGGTAGCCGAACTCCTTCTTCGCCTTCTCCAGACCGGCGTACGCGGCGTCGTTGAAGGACTGGTCGCCCTTGCCGCCGACGTCGTACGCGATGGCAAGGCCCTTGCCGCCCTTGCTCTCGCTGCTGTCGCTACTGCTGCTGTCGCTGCTGGTGCCGCCACAGGCGGTCGCCGCCAGTGCCAGCGACGCGACCCCCACCGCGACGCGGGTCAGGCTGGATATCCGACGCATCTGAAGTTCCCCATTCTCCAAGCCCCGCAGTGGGTGCTGAGTTCGGCGCACATTAACGCGCGTAGACCCTTGAGGGAACGGGATAGCGCTTGGCCGTTATCCATTCGTGCCGATGGCCGGTTACGTCCTTGTGAACCCCGGGATCGAAAGGTGCACATCGGGACGCAACACCCACCACGGCAGTCACGCTCCGCAACCGGCACGGTGGAGTCCGCGTGACGACACGAGTGGTTCTTGACAGTGCACCACGCTACTGCGCGGGGGTGGACGGCGCGACCGGAAGGACCGGCCGCGCCCGCCGCTCAGGCCCCGGCGTCGAGGAGGGCGGCCGCGGTGAAGAGCTCCACCCCAGCGGTGATCGCCGACTCGTCCGCATCGAAGTCGCCCTGGTGCAGATCCCTCACGGTCCGCTCCCCCGGGGTGCGCACTCCGAGCCTGGCCATAGCCCCGGGCACGTGCTCCAGGTACCAGGAGAAGTCCTCGCCGCCGAGGCTCTGCTCGGTGTCCTCCACGGAGTGGAGTCCGCGCCGCGCGGCCATGGCGTCCCGCAGCAGGTCGGTGGTGTCCGGGTCGTTGACGACCGGCGGCACCCCTCGGATGTAGTTGATCTCCGACTTGGCCCGGTACAGGTTCGCGATCTCGTCGATGGCCGCGTGCACCAGATCGGGCGCGGCCCGCCAGGAGGCGAGATCCAGACACCGTACGGTCCCGGAGAGCTCGGCGTGCTGCGGGATGACGTTGCAGGCGTGGCCCGACTCGATCCGGCCCCAGGTCACGGCAAGGCCGGACCGCGCGTCGACCCGCCGGGCGACCAGGGCGGGCACGTCCGTGACGACGCGGGCGGCGGCGGTCACGAGGTCGGTGGTGAGGTGGGGGCGTGCGGTGTGCCCGCCGGCCCCGTCCAGCGACACCTCCAGGCGGTCGCAGGCGGAGGTGATGGGGCCGTGCCGCAGGCCGATCCGGCCCGCGTCGACCTTCGGGTCGCAGTGCACCCCGACGATCCGGCCGACGCCGTCCAGCGCGCCGCACTCGATGACGTCCGGAGCGCCGCCGGGCAGTACTTCCTCGGCGGGCTGGAAGATCAGGCGCACGGCCCGGGTGAGCAGGCCCTGCTCGTGCAGCTGGGCGAGGACGAGACCGGCCCCGAGGACCACGGTCGTGTGGATGTCGTGGCCGCAGGCGTGGGCCCGGTCGGGCACGGTCGAGCGGTACGCGCACTCGGTCTTCGTGTCCGGGATGGGCAGGGCGTCGATGTCGGCACGCAGGGCGAGCATCGGACGCGCGGGGTCCGGGTCGCCGATGTCACAGATGAGACCGGTTCCGATGGCGAGCACGCGGGGGTGAAGACCGGCCCGCTCCAGGCGCGCCTTGATGGCGGCGGTGGTGCGGAACTCCTGGTTGCCCAGCTCCGGGTGCATGTGCAGGTCGCGGCGGAAGGCTACGAGTTCTGTGCGGAGTGCCTCGGGCAGCGTGCCGGGGAGGGCGCCCGGGAGGGCGTCTGCGAGCGCACCCGGAAGCGTGCCGGGAAGCGTGGCTTCCCCGGGCTGGTCGGCCTCGGAATCTCGGGACATCAGTTGGTTCACCCTCTGAAGGGTAGGGCGACGCGACGGCCAACTGACCCACGATCAACAAAACTTCAACCCGTTCGGGACGAAAACCTGGCCGCGTGGCGCATAGATATTGACTGGGATGGGTACACTCGCCCGGCTTTTCAGCCATGTGAGTCTTCGGTGGCCGAATGGATCGTGGTCCAGGTCTCCTGATGGGAGAACCTCCGGGCGGCGATGCCCATTCCCGGGTCTCCGGGGAGGGGCTCTCTACGCATACCACGCATACGTGGCCCTGGCCGGTTCTGTTCACCTGGCGGACGGGCCCGGACGGCGGGGCCGGCGCTGGGTGGTGTGCCGGGTGCGGGTGGGTGGGGGTTGCTCGCGCAGTTCCCCGCGCCCCTAAAAGACAAAAGCCAGGGGCGCAGCCCCGCTTTCAGGGGCGCGGGGAACTGCGCGACCAGCCACCGCCGGCCCGCACCCTGCGTACGACCAGTTACCCCGAGGTACCGGATCAGGTGGCCGTCGAGACGGCCGACAACCGGTGGACGTCTCGGGCCGTGCCCGTGACGCCCGAGAGGAAACCCTGGGCCCGGGGGGAGGCACTCTCCGTGAGCCAGGCGGGATCGATGTCGCACACGGCGACCCTGACCTCCGTACCGACGAGCGCGAGCGGCAACGTGTGCACCACGGTCGACGGGAAGCTCAGGATCGTACGGCCGATGGGGCCGCGGCGGGCGATGAGTTCCAGGGGGAGGTCCGGGCGGACGATCTCCAGGCCGGTCTCGACCGCGAGCCGGTGCAGCTTGTCCGGGCTCTCCCGGCGGTGCGCGAAATAGCGCGTGGCGCCGTAGGTCCTGGCGAGGCCCTGTACGGCCTCCAGGTAGCGGTCGGGGTCCACTACCCCTGTCTCCACCAGGGACGTTCCGACCAGGTCGGCGCCCTTCGTGAGCCGGGGCGGGCCGAACCGGGACCGGGTCCAGGAGAAGTCGTTGGCCGTGATGGTGACACCCTCGGGCGTCTCGGTGATCGGCATGGAGGAGAAGACCTCCACCCGCCGCCCGTTCCCCGGCGTGAGCCGCCGACGGGCCCGGGCCGAGACAGGTGCGAACACCAGGTCCCGGGCCCCGGGACGACCACCGCGCCGGTGCCAGCGCACCAGCCGTTCGCCCTTGGCGAGCTGGGAGACGAACTCCATCGTCGCGGTCCCGTCGTCGACGACGACGAGATCACGGGCCCGGGTGATGCTGAGCAGCAGTTGTACGTAGCGGGAGAAGGGGTCGCCCATCACGATCCGCTCGGCCCGCCGCAGGAGAGGGGCCAGACCGCCGACCGTGTGGAAGGGGGCCGTCGCGCCACCTCTCGCCTCCTCCCAGCGCACCTCGTAACCCTCGTCCCGCGCCAGCTCGGCCATGCGCCGGAGCTGTCCGCGGGTCATCGGGTCGGTGGGCGAGAGCACGACAAGGGTGAGTCCCGCGCCGGGCCGGGGCCGCCCGCCCTCCAGCTCCGGACCCGGGGGACCGGAGGGCTCCGCGGCCGTCCTGAGGGCGTGGACGTGCGCCCACTCCAGGACGTTGAGGAGCTGCACCGGGCTCTCCACGAAAGCCAGTGTGGCGGGTGCGGGTGACTGGGGGCCGGTGGACCCGGCGCGGGGACTCATCGACGTACGACCGTCGCTTTCCCTTGATCCTGATCGGGATTCGGAGGTGACTCAGACCGCGACCGGCTCGCCCGCCGCCGCCGCGATCTCGGCCTCGGCGACGACGCCCGGGACGCGGCGCAGCTTCTTCATCGGGCCGAGCTCGGACTCGTAGACCTTCTTGACGCCGTCGCCGAGGGAGGCCTCGATGGTGCGGATGTCGCGGACGAGGCGGGTCAGGCCCTGCGGCTCGACGGAGGCGGCCTGGTCGGAGCCCCACATCGCGCGGTCGAGGGTGATGTGACGCTCGACGAAGGTGGCGCCCAGCGCGACCGCGGCGAGGGTGGTCTGCAGGCCCGTCTCGTGGCCGGAGTAGCCGATCGGGACGTTCGGGAACTCCGCCTGGAGGGTGTTGATGACGCGGAGGTTGAGCTCCTCGGCCTGCGCCGGGTAGGTCGACGTGGCGTGGCACATCAGGATGTTGTCGCTGCCGAGGACCTCGACCGCGTGGCGGATCTGCTTCGGCGTCGACATGCCGGTGGAGAGGATGACCGTGCGGTTGGTGGAGCGCAGGGCGCGCAGCAGCTCGTCGTCCGTGAGGGAGGCGGAGGCGACCTTGTGGGCCGGGACGTCGAACTTCTCCAGGAAGGCGACGGCCTCGGTGTCCCACGGGGAGGCGAACCAGGCGATGTTCTTCGACTTGGAGTACTCGTCGATCTGGCGGTACTCGTCCTCGCCGAACTCCACGCGGTGGCGGTAGTCGATGTAGGTCATGCGGCCCCAGGGGGTGTCGCGCTCGATGTCCCACTGGTCGCGCGGGGTGCAGATCTCCGGGGTGCGCTTCTGGAACTTCACGGCGTCGCAGCCGGCCTCGGCGGCGGCGTCGATCAGCTTGAAGGCGTTCTCGAGGGAGCCGTTGTGGTTGATGCCGATCTCGCCGACGACGTAGACGGGGTGACCCGGGCCGGCGGTCTTCGAACCGAACTGGCGCAGACGGGAGTTGGTGCTCATGGTGGAGAAGTTCCTTAACTGTCGAGGGAGTCGAGAGAGGGGCCGAGGATCCAGCTGGCGATCTCTCGGATCGCGCCGTCGCCGCCGGGAACGGTGGTGACCGCGCGTGCGGCGCCGCGTACGACGTCGTGGGCGCTCGCGACCGCCACGGGCCAGCCCACGAGGGCGAAGCACGGGAGGTCGTTGACGTCGTTGCCGACGTAGAGCACGCGCTCTGGCGCGATGCCCTGCTCCTCGCACCACTGCTTCAGTGCGAGGTCTTTCCGGTCGATGCCGTGGAGCACCGGGATCTGCAGCTTCCGGGCTCGGGCGGCGACGACCGGGTTCTTCTCCGAGGACAGGATCAGCATCGTGAGGCCGCTCTTGCGGAGGGCCGCGATGCCGAGTCCGTCTCCACGGTGCACGGAGACGAACTCCCGTCCGTCGGAGTCGATCAGCACCCTGTCGTCGGTCTGGGTGCCGTCGAAGTCGAGGACGACCGCGTCGATGTCTTCGGCGGTCGGGAGGGTGCCGGGCCGGTTGGCGTCGAAGAGGGGCGCCAAAGCCCGGGCGCGGGCGAGGTCGTGCGGGTCGTCGATCTCCAGGACCCTGGCGGGGTCGGTGCGGACGAGTTCCGTACGGCCGAAGAAGCGGTGCTTGTGCTCGCGCAGCCCCGCCGCGTTCATGGCGTAGGCGGCGCCGGTCTCCAGGAGGTCCTGGGGGCGGTCCTGGCGGCGCGGGCGGAAGGACTTGTCGTGGTTGACGCCGTAACCGCCGTCCGTGGCCGTGGTGTTGGCGACGGTGGTGCCGCCGCCTACGGACCGGGTGCGCTCGGTGTCGACGGCGGTCGGGTCGTCGTCCGCGTCCCGCCAGATGAAGCCGTGGAAGGGCGCCACGGTCAGCGCGGTGTCCGCGCCGTTCTCGACGACCGCGCCTGCGACCCCGTCGATGTCCTCGCGGATGATGAAGGGGCTGGTGCACTGCACGAGGAGTACGGCGTCGACGGCGGAGCCGTGCAGCGCCTCGTGGGCGTCCATGGCGTGCAGGACGGCGGCCTCGGAGGTGGCGGTGTCGCCGGCGATGGCGGCGGGGCGGAGCACGACCTCGGCGCCTGCCTCGCGGGCGGCGGCGGCGATCGCCTGGTCGTCGGTGGAGACCACGACGTCCGTCACGAGCCGGGACGCGACGCACTCGCGCACCGCACGGGCCACCAGCGGTACGCCTCCGACGGGGAGGAGGTTCTTGGCGGGGACGCCCTTGGAGCCGCCCCGCGCGGGGATCACCGCGAGCACCCGGCGCACCGGCTTCGCCCGGCCCGCTGTCGCCTGGCCCGCTTGCGAGTTGGTCATTGGCTGTACTCCTTGAGGAGGGTTCTGGACGCCCGCGGCTCGCGGATCCGTCGGGAGGGCGGTCACAGCTCGCCCATGCGCCGGATGACGGGCGCCACCCGCTGCACCCCGTGCCGGTAGGCACCCCGCGCGGCCCGGCGCACGATCTGCCGGACCGGGCCCGGTTCCCTGTCGGCGTCGGGGGCGCCGGGCAGCGGGCTGCCGTCCGGGCCGAGGTGGTGGCGGGCGAGGATGCCGGGCAGATAGCCGGGCGCGGTGGCGGGGGTGTAGTAGGGGGCGAGGGCGGTCAGTCCGCCCTGGCCGAGCAGCTTCGCGATGCGCTCACGGGCCGCGTCGAAGGCCGTCTCGTACGAGCCTCCCCCAGACTCCGTCCGGGAGGTGCCCCCAGCGGCGACACCCTGGCGGGCGACCCACTGCTCGTCGGGCGACGGCTCGTGCCCGGCGTCGAGTTCGTCCCAGGAGGCGAGGCACCCGGAGCCCACGAAGTGGTGGTTGCCGAGCGACTCGCGCACACCGAGGTCGGTGAGGACGACGGTGGGGATCCGGCGGTGCAGGGACTCCAGGGCCGCCGTGGAGCTGATGGTGACCAGCAGGTCCGTACGGTCGAGGACCTCGCCCATGTGCCCGTACACGAGGCGGAAGTTGGCGGGCAGGCCGCCCGGGATCCGCTCCGCGAGGCGCTGGTAGGGCTGCTCCTCGATGTGCGTGGTGTGCTCGCCCGGCTTGGAGCGCAGCTTCAGCAGGACCTCGCGGTCCGGGTGCAGCCGGGCGTGCTTCACCAGCCGGTTCAGCAGGTACGTACGGTCCTTGCGGCTCTCCGGGACGGAGGGCTGCGCGGCGAAGACGACCGTGTACGGGTCGTGCTTCTCGTAGGCGGCGCCGCCGAGGAAGGGCAGCGCGACCTCGGTCACCGAGGAGGCGTCGGCGCCCACTCCCTCGTACACGGCGGTGAAACGGTCCGCGTCCTGGCGGGAGTTGGCGAGGACGAGGTCCGCGCCGTGCCGCAGCAGCAGACCGTCGGCGAGCTTCTCGTAGACGACCCCGACATAGCCGGTGACGACGACGGGCCGCTTCACGCGCCCCGGTCCGAAGCGCTCCCGCCACTGGTACGAGAGTCCGTGCAGCATCGCCTGGACGGCCCCGCCGACGAGCGAGAGCACGACGAGGTCGTACGCGGGCGCCCCTTCTTCAGTGCCCTCGGCTCCCTCGGAGGCGCGGGCCATCTCCCGCAGGAACTCCACGGCGGTGACCTCCCGGAGGGAGTCGGCGCGCACGCCGACCTCTTCGAGCTGTCGGGCGGTGGGGGTCGCACGGCCACGCAGGAGGTAGCCGTCGAGCCTGATGTCCGAATCGGCCGGTGCGATGCGGTTCGCGGTGAGCGAGCCCCATTTCCACCGGGTGTCGGAATCGGCGAGGACGGCGACTCGCAGGGACTTCGAGGTACTTGCTGGCACGTACAAGACGCTAGGAAGCGATTCCGATGTGCGGCCCAACCAGAATGCAACAAAGGGTTAACAGCACATCGCCGAATGGCGAATCGGCCTCGGATCGGCAGCGGAAAAGACCTGATTCACCAATCCGCCACGCGTCGTTCACCTTGCATCTCACCGGCGGTCAAGACGAATGCCGGGCCGCCGCCTAACGTCACACGGGTGGTCAAGCTCTCCGTCATCGTGCCGTTCTACAACGTGCAGCAATACGCACCCGACACCCTGAGGAGTCTGCGTGCGAACGCACGCGAGGACTTCGAATTCATTCTCGTCGACGACTGTTCGCGCGACGAGACCCCGGACATTCTCGCGCGCGCGGAGCGCGAGCTCCCGGGCGCGGTGCATGTCAGACACGAGCAGAACGGAGGGCTGGCCACCGCGCGCAACACAGGTATCGACGCGGCAAGCGGCGAATATCTCACGTTCCTCGACGGGGACGACTGGCTGGCCCCCGGCTACTACGAGCAACTCCTCGCCGCCATCGAGGACTTGGGGTGCGACTTCGTCCGTACCGACCATGTCCAGTGCACCGCGCGGGCCCGCGCCATCCACCGGGTGCCGCACGGCAGGCGCGGTGTCGTGCTGAACCCGCGCGAGGCGATCCTGCCCGCCGACCGGTCCACCTCCGTCGACTACGCGTACGCGTGGGCGGGCATCTACCACCGCCGGCTGGTCGACCGGGGCCTGCTGCACTTCACCGACGGGCTGCGCACGGCCGAGGACCGGCCGTGGATCTGGAAGCTCCACCGGGAGGCCGAGTCGTTCGCCACGGTGGGGCTGCTCGGCGTGTTCTACCGGCGTGGTGTCGCGTCCTCGCTGACCCAGATCGGCGATGTGCGCCAACTCGATTTCATTCGCGCGTTCGACCAGGTCGTCGTGGAAACCGCGCAGGACCCGGACGCGGACAAACTGCTTCCCAAGGCCGTGCGCACATATTGCGCGATTATTTCCCATCATCTGGGATCCATCGAAAGGTTCGAGCCACAGGTGGCACGGAAACTGAAGTCGATGAGCGCCGCGGCATTGCGCCGTATGCCGCAGAACGTCCTCGACGAGGCCCTCGACTCCATGGACATCCAGCGCGCCACCCGGCTGCGCAGGCTGCGCCGCCGCCCGGCCGCCGCGGGGGTCGCCGCGTGACCACGCAGATCTTCCTGGCGTCGACGCTGTACGGCACGGCCACGCTCGCCGCCGCCCTCGACTCCGACTGTTTCGCGCCGGCGGACCGCCGCATCCTGCTGGTCTGCAACAACACGGCGACGCCCGAGACGACGCCCGGTGTGGACGAGATGCCCGGGTTCGAGCGGCTGCGCGAGCGGTTCGACGACGTGGTGTCGTGGAACGAGACCATCTCGCCCTTCCACCCGGGCGGCTGGGCTCCCCGGCTCGACGACGTCCCGATCTGGGAGCGGCACCTGCGTCTCGCGTGGGAGCTGGGCGACGACCCCGTGGAACTCGCCGTCGAGTCGATCCAGGTCAATCCGGCGCTCGGCGTCACGCAGATCTTCACCGGCGCGCCCGTCACCGTGTACGCCGACGGTCTGATGAGCTACGGCCCCACCCGCAACAAGATCGACCCGCTGGTCGGCACCCGCGTGGACCGGCTGCTCCACCTCGACCTGGTTCCGGGGCTCCAGCCTCTCCTGCTCACCGAGTTCGGTGTGAAGTCGGAGATCGTGCCGACGGACGCCTTCGTGAAGGTGCTCGCCGAACTGGTCGACACGGGCGACTCGTTGCCGGTGGTCGACGAACCGGCCCTGCTGCTGGGCCAGTACCTCTCCGCGCTCGGCATCCTCACGCCCGAGCAGGAGGAGGACCTCCATGTGCGGATGCTGAAGGGCGCCGTCGAACTCGGCCACACCCGCGTGGTGTTCAAACCGCACCCCTCCGCGCCGGCCCGCTGGACCCGCGGTCTGGAGAAGGAGGCCGAGAAGCTGGGCGCCGACCTGACGGTGCTCGACACCCCGGTCCTCGCCGAGGTCCTCTACCAGCGGATGCGTCCCGCCCTGGTCGTCGGCTGCTTCTCCACGGCACTGCTCACGGCCTACGCGCTGTACGGCCTGCCGGTCGCCCGCGTCGGCACCGCCACGCTGCTCGACCGGCTGACGCCGTACGAGAACAGCAACCGCGTGCCGGTGACGGTCGTCGACGCGCTGCTGCCGGACCTGACCGACCGCACGGCGGTCACCGGGCAGCGCCGCGGCACGGACGAGCAGGGCCTGACCGACCTTGTGCGGGCCGTCGGGTACGCGATGCAGCCGAAGATCTACCCGGACCTGCGCCCGGCCGCCGAGGCCTATCTGACGAAGCATCTGAACACGCACACCTGGCGGTACTTCAAGCGCAAGCGCCTCACCTCGCTGGCGCTGCCCGGCGCGGTCCCGGCGCAGTTGGCGTTCCTTCCGCGCAACGCGACCGTGCGCCGGGTGGCCCGCCGCGCCCGCTCCCTGAAGAAAGCAGTGGGCCGCTGAGTTCCTCCGGGAAACAAGAACAAACAGACGGTGAATTCATGGGGTCCGGTCGGGGAATGATCAGTTCTTCAACCGGGCGCCACCTGTGAGTCGGACTAGTGTGCTGTGAATTAACTGAGGCCCTCGGAGGCCCCGGGTCACGGAATCCACGGCCCGCAGTGCGCACGACTTCACAGAACGGCCGTTGAGGGGACCCGTGACCGACATTCCCGAGGACACACGTACGACGTCCGTGGGCACGGTGGTCCGTGCCGTCCTCCCGGCGGCCGACAGGCCCAGCCCGCCGCAGGTGAAGAGGCCGCGGGAGAACCGGCTGCGCGCCCTGGACGGGCTGCGGCTGATCGCCGCGCTGATGGTGGCGGCGTACCACTACGGCGGTCGCGGCGGCGAGGTCACACAGGCATGGGGAACCTCGGCGAAGGCCCAGTTCCCGACGCTGCACTCGTGGTTCGCGTACGGCTGTCTGGGTGTGCAGGTCTTCTTCGTCATCAGCGGCTTCGTGATCTGCATGAGCGGCTGGGGAAGGCCGCTGCGCTCGTTCTTCGCCTCCAGGGCGTCCCGGCTGCTGCCGTCCTACTGGGCGGCGATCGTCATCGTGACGGTGGTGTTCGCGCTGCCCGTGGTGGCGTACAAGACGGTCTCGCCGAGCGACGCACTTGTGAACCTGACCATGATGCAGCAGCCGCTCGGCGCGGACCGGGTGCTCGGGGTCTGCTGGACGCTCTGGGCGGAGGTCCGCTTCTACGCGCTGTTCGCGCTGTGCGTCGTGATGCCGGGCGCGACCCGGCAGCGCGTGATCATGTTCTGCGCGGGCTGGACCCTGGCCGCCGTGCTCACCCAGGCCGCGAACGAGCCGCTGCTCGACCTGGTCGTGATGCCCGAGTACGCGCCGTTCTTCATCGGCGGCATCGGCCTCTACCTGGTCCACCGCGACCGGCACGACGCGTACGCCTGGGGCATCGTCGTCGTGAGCTGGCTGATCGGCCAGAACCAGGCGGTGCGCGGGCTGTGGCACGCGCCGAACCCGGACTTCTTCTCCTACCGCACCTCGTTCGGAATCGTCCTCGTCGTCACGTTCGGCTTCGTCGCCGTCTCCGTGATCGCCCTGGGCTGGCTGAACTGGGCGAACTGGCGCTGGCTGACGGTCGCGGGCGCCCTCACATACCCCTTCTACCTGGTGCACGAGCACCTGGGCTGGGTGGCCATCGAGGCGTACCACCAGAAGCTGGACATCCCGGCGTACGCGACCCTGCCCCTGACGGTTCTGACGATGCTCACCCTGGCCTGGCTCCTCAACCGGTTCGTCGAGGACCCGCTGACACCACGCATGCGCAAGATGCTCTCCAAGCCGCGCTGACGCCGGGTTCTCCAGCGACGGCGCGCGCTCTGTTCACCGGACATTCAGGTTCTCGAAAGTTCGCCACGTACCGAGGGAGAAGACTCATCACATGGCCAACTCACAGCAGACCCCCAGCCACCCCGGCGAGCTCAAGGACGTCCCGGGCTGGTTCCCGCCGCTGGACCAGGTGCTCTTCACCTGGCTGCTCGAACAGCAGGAGACGGAGGGGATACAAGGCGACCTGCTGGAGCTCGGCGTCTACATGGGCAAGAGCGCGATCCTCCTCGGCCACCATCTGAGGGACGGCGAGAAGTTCACGGTGTGCGACCTGTTCGAGGGGGACGCGCCGGACGAGTCCAACCGGGCCGAGGCGACCAAGTCGTACTCGTCACTGACGAGGCAGGCCTTCGAGCGGAACTACCTCTCCTTCCACGACACGCTGCCGACGGTCATCCAGGGACCGAGCTCCGTGATCTCCAAGGAGGTCTCGCCCACGACCTGTCGCTTCGTCCACATCGACGCCTCGCACCTGTACGAGCACGTCCACGGCGACATCGGCGCGGCCCACGACATCCTGCTGCCCGGCGGCATCGTGGTCCTCGACGACTTCCGCTCCGAGCACACCCCCGGGGTCTCGGTCGCCGCGTGGGAGGCCGTGCTCAACCGCGGTCTGCGGCCGATCTGCCTCAGCACCCAGAAGCTGTACGGGACCTGGGGCGACCCCGAGCCGCTCCAGGAGAAGCTGCTCGCCATGATCAAGGAGCGGGACGACTTCGGTCTGAGTGTGCAGATGGCCGCGGGGCACCGGCTGATCCGGACGCGGTCCCAGGGGATGAAGCCGCCGCCGTTTCCGTACTCCCGCCATTACGTGGAGCCCGTACCGGAGCTGGTTCCGGCGCCCGCGTCGGCCGCCGCGCAGGCCTCGGTCCGGCCCGCGGGTCGCGGTGCCGGGCGGTCTCGTACCCGCCGTATCGCCCTCGACCTGTTGCCGCCGGTCGTCACGCGGGCTGTGCGGCGGAGCCGGGCCGCCAAGCGTTCGTAGCGCGCGGAGCGCGGCTGGGCGCTTCGCGCGGCTCCGCCCGGAAGCGTGGTGTGCCGTCTGCGGGCCGGTGGGGGCTTGTCGCGCAGTTCCCCGCGCCCCTATGGGGCGCTCCTGTATCGCACCGCGATGCCCGTGATCACCAGTTCCAGGCCCTCCTCGAAGTGGTCGTCGTAGTTCTCGAAGATCTCTGCGCCCGCCTGCGCCGACAAGGGATGGTCGGCCATCAGGCGGGCGCGTTCTTGTACGTCGTAGCCCTCTCGGCGTTCGCCGGGCAGAGGCTCGACGCCCTGTTCCTCGGTGATGAAGCCGAGGGTGTAGAGGTACGTGGTCGACATCGCGCGGACCGCCTGGGCGAGGGTGAAACCGGCGGCCGTGAACAGGCGCAGGTTGTCCTCCATCTGCCCGGCGTGCTCGATGCCGGTGAAGCGTGAGCCGCTGAACACCTTCGCGCCGTCCCGGTAGCCGAGCAGCGCGTCTCGCAGCCCCCGGTTGGCCTTGCGCAGCCGCTCCTGCCAGGTGTCGTCCGGGTCGAGGGCGGTGCCGGCGATCATCCGGCGGTACATCTCGGTCGCCATCTCGTCGAGCAGCGCCTGCTTGTCCTTGAAGTGCCAGTACAGAGCGGGCGCCTTGACGTCCAGCTCCTTCGCGATGGCCCGCAGGCTGAGGCCGTCCAGGCCCACCTCGTTCAGCAGCTTCAGGGCGGTGTCCGCGACCCGTTTGCGGTCGAGGGGCGCTCGGCGTTCCGTATTCACACTTGACAGCTTAACGGCGTTAAGGCCACTCTCATGGAGCAGCGAACTTAACAGCGTTAAGGAGTGTGGGTATGACCACGCATACGCATGAACACAAGGACACGACGGACACGGACGTGCTGATCGTCGGCGCGGGCCCCACCGGGCTCGCCCTCGCGGTCGACCTCGCCCGGCGCGGGGTGCGCGCCCTCGTCGTCGAGCGGGCCGGCGAGCTCTTCCCCGGCTCGCGTGGCAAGGGCATCCAGCCACGGACCCTGGAGGTGTTCGAGGACCTCGGCGTGCTGGACGCGATCTGGGCCGGGGGCGGCGTGTATCCCGTCGGGATGATCTGGCAGGACGGGACGCGGCAGGGCGAGCACCGGATGTTCGACGCGTCGGAGGTGACGGAGGCCGAGCCCTACGCGGGCGTCCCCTGGATGGTTCCGCAGTGGCGCACGCAGGAGATCCTGTTCGCGCGCCTGGAGGAGCTGGGCGGGAGCGTGGCCTTCGGCCGGGAGCTGACCGGCCTCTCCCAGGACGCGGACGGCGTGACCGCGGCCTTCGCCTCCGGCGCCCCGGTCCGGGCCCGGTACGCCGTCGCCGCGGACGGCGGCCGCTCTGCCGTGCGGCGCGCGCTCGGCATCGGCATGACCGGGGAGACCGTGGACCCGGGTCCGGCGATCGTGGCGGACCTGCGCATCAGCGGACTCGACCGCGACAACTGGCATGTGTTCCCGCCCGCCGACGGCGAGGGCTTCCTGGCGATCTGCCCACTGCCGCACACGGAGGACTTCCAGCTGGCGGGCGGCTTCGAGGATCCGGCCGCCGAACCGGACCTGTCCCTCGACGGCATCCGGAAGCTGGTCGCCACGCGGACGCACCTCGCTGCCGACGACGTGACCGACGTGCGCTGGGCCTCCGACTTCCGGCCGCGCGCCGCGATGGCGGACCGTTTCCGGCAGGGGCGGGTGTTCCTCGCGGGCGACGCGGCGCACGTCCACTCACCGGCGGGCGGACAGGGCCTGAACACCAGCGTCCAGGACGCCTACAACCTCGGCTGGAAGCTCGCGGCCGTCGTGCGGGGCGAGGCTCCCGAGGCCCTCCTCGACTCGTACGAGGAGGAGCGGCTGCCGATCGCCGCGCACATGCTCGGGCTCTCCACCCGCGTCCACCGGGGCGAGGTCCGGCGCGGCACGGCCACGCAGCAGCTCGGCCTCGGCTACCGGGGCTCCTCGCTCGCGCGGGAGACCCGGGAGGACCTGCCCGAGGACGCCCTCCAGGCGGGCGACCGCGCACCGGACGGCACCCGCGGCGGCGTACGCCTCTTCGACGCGTTCCGCGGTCCGCACTGGACGCTGCTCGCGGTGGGCACGGACACCGGCCTGCCCGGACTCGCGGCCCGCACGGTCCGGATTCCGGCGTACGAGGCGTACGGAACCGGGGTGTTCCTCGTCCGGCCCGACGGCTACGTGGGCTGGGCGGGCGAGACCGCGGAGGGGCTCACGGAGTACGCGGCGGGTGTGGGCGTGGGTCCGGGCGCCGGTGACCGGGCCGGGTCGCAGGCCGTCGGCTAGACGCTGCTGGCGAGGGAGAGCTTCACGGCGAAGCCGAGGAAGAGCGCGCCGGCCGCGGAGGTGGCCCCGGCGGAGAGCCGCCTGCGCCGCCGGAAGGCCGCCGCCAGCTTCGTACCGCCGAATATCAGCGCGCTGAGGTAGAGGACGCTCGCCAGCTGGGCGAAGGCGCCGAGCACGACGAAGGACAGGGCGGGGTACGCGTACGCCGGGTCGACGAACTGCACGAAGAAGGCGACGAAGAACAGGATCGCCTTCGGGTTGAACAGGCTGATGACGAGCGCCCGCCGGAAGGGCCGCTCCTCGGCGCCCGGGGCGGAGACCTCCTGCGACTCGGTCCGCTCCTTCCGGGTCCGCCACATGCCCCACGCGGCCCGCAGCATGCCGATCGCCAGCCAGGTCAGATACCCGGCTCCCGCGTACTTCACGATCCCGAACAGCAGTGCGTTGGCCTGGAGCAGCGACGCGACTCCGGCCGCCGACAGTGTCATCAGCACGGCGTCCCCGCACCAGACGCCCGCGGCGGCCCGGTATCCGGTCCTGATGCCCCGCCGCGCGGCGACGGACAGCACATAGAGGGAGTTGGGCCCGGGCAGCAGGACGATCAGCACGAGACCCGCGAGATAGGTGGGGAGGTCGATTACGCCAAGCATGGGACGAAGTGTGGCACGCGGGTACGACAATCCGCCCGGGGGTTTCACCTTGCGGGACAGCCGCCGTGCGGGCCGGGCGAACCGCCCCGCCGCGACGCCTCGAACGGCGTCCGGGACCGGGGTCCGGGAGCGGGATCCGGGAGCGGCGTCCGGGACCGGGGTCCGGGAGCGGTGTCCGGGACCGGTGTCCGGGACCGGGATCCGGGAGCGGGATCCGGGACCGGGGTCCGGGACCGGGGTCCGGGAGCGGTGTCCGGGACCGGTGTCCGGGACCGGGATCCGGGAGCGGGATCCGGGAGCGGGATCCGGGAGCGGGATCCGGGAGCGGGATCCGGGAGCGGGGTCAGAACGCGTCGCTCGGCACGTAGGTCCCCCAGACCTCCCGCAGGGCGTTGCACACCTCGCCGACCGTCGCCCGGGCCCGCAGCGCGTCCTTCATCGGGTACAGGACGTTGTCCTCGCCCTCGGCGGCCTTCTTCAGGGCGGCCAGGGCCAGGTCCACCGCCGGCTGGTCGCGCTCGGCGCGGAGCCTGGCCAGGCGCTCGGCCTGCTGGGCCTCGATCGCCGGGTCGACGTGCAGGGGCTCGTACGGCTCCTCCGCATCGAGCTGGAAGCGGTTGACGCCGACCACGACCCGCTCGCCGGAGTCGGTCTCCTGGGCGATCCGGTACGCGCTGCGCTCGATCTCCCCCTTCTGGAAGCCGTGCTCGATCGCGTCGACCGCGCCGCCCAGCTCCTCGACCCGGCCCATCAGGTCGACCGCGGCCGCCTCGACGTCGTCGGTCATCCTCTCGATCACGTACGAGCCGGCGAACGGGTCGACGGTCGCGGTCACGTCCGTCTCGTAGGCGAGAACCTGCTGGGTGCGCAACGCGAGGCGCGCGCTCTTGTCCGTCGGCAGGGCGATCGCCTCGTCGAACGAGTTCGTGTGCAGCGACTGGGTGCCGCCGAGAACGGCGGCCAGGCCCTGCACCGCCACCCTCACCAGATTCACCTCCGGCTGCTGCGCGGTCAGCTGCACCCCGGCCGTCTGCGTGTGGAAGCGCAGCATCAGCGACTTGGGGTTCTTCGCCCCGAACTCCTCGCGCATCACCCGCGCCCAGATGCGGCGCGCCGCCCGGAACTTGGCGACCTCCTCCAGCAGCGTCGTACGGGCCACGAAGAAGAACGACAGTCGGGGCGCGAAGTCGTCCACGTCCATGCCGGCCGCGACGGCCGTGCGCACGTACTCGATGCCGTCGGCGAGGGTGAACGCGATCTCCTGCGCGGGCGAGGCACCCGCCTCCGCCATGTGATAGCCGGAGATCGAGATGGTGTTCCAGCGCGGGATCTCGGCCCGGCAGTACTTGAAGATGTCCGCGATCAGCCGCAGCGACGGCTTGGGCGGGAAGATGTACGTGCCGCGCGCGATGTACTCCTTCAGCACGTCGTTCTGGACCGTGCCGGTGAGCCGGTCGGCCGGCACGCCCTGCTCCTCGCCGACCAGCTGGTACATCAGCAGCAGGAGCGCGGCGGGCGCGTTGATCGTCATCGACGTCGACACCTGGTCCAGCGGGATCCCGTCGAACAGCACCCGCATGTCCTCGACCGAGTCGATCGCCACCCCCACCTTGCCCACCTCGCCGTGCGCGATCGGGGCGTCGGAGTCGTGGCCCATCTGGGTCGGCAGGTCGAACGCCACCGACAGGCCCGTCGTGCCGTTCGCGATCAGCTGCTGGTAGCGGGCGTTGGACTCGACGGCCGTACCGAACCCGGCGTACTGCCGCATGGTCCACGGCCGCCCGGTGTACATCGACGGGTAGACGCCCCGCGTGAAGGGATACGCACCGGGTTCGCCCAGTTGCTCCGCCGGGTCCCAGCCCTCCAGGGCGTCCGGCCCGTAGACCGGCTCGATGGGCAGTCCGGACTCCGACTCGCGCGCCATGATGTCTGCCTCCCACTGGACCGGGGACGGGCCTGCGCCCTCAACAATGCCGCGTAGTTCGCAACCAGGCACGCGCGGGAAACTTCTCAGGGGACACGACGCGCCACCGGGGGTCGGTGAGCAACGGGGGGTTCGGATGCGTATTCCGGTCATGTGGCGAACAGGCGCGGTGGCGACGACGGTGGTGGCGCTCGTCGCGGTGAGCGGATGCACCGTCCAGACCGTCGGCACGCCCGCCGAAGGGACCACCGGCGGACAGACACCCACCGGGAAGCCACCGGCCGGTACGTCATCGGTGCCCGGCTCTTCCCTGGACGACACGTCCCCGGACGACGCCAAGCCGTCGAAGCCGAAGCCCGCCGCGCCGCCCGCGCCCGCGCCCAAGACCCTGTGGTCGAAGGGCGACCGGGGCAGGGACGTGCGGGAGCTGCAGGCCCGGCTGCGTCAGGTGTTCTGGCTCTTCGAGGGTCCGACCGGGACGTACGACGGCTCGACCGTCACCGCGGTCAAGGGCTTCCAGGGCAAGCGGGGCCTGCCGAAGACCGGGAAGACGGACACCGTGACGTGGCAGCGACTGCTGAACATGACGCGCGAGCCCGGCAAGTGGGAGCTGTACGCGTCGGGCGGCCAGCCGGCCGCGACGCCGGACCCGCGCTGTCTCACGGGCCGGGTGCTGTGCATCAGCAAGACGAGCCGCACCCTGCGCTGGATGATCGACGGCCGCACGGTCTCGACGATGGACGTGCGCTTCGGCTCGCAGTACACGCCGACCCGGGAAGGTGTCTTCAACGTCTACTTCAAGTCGCGCCACCATGTGTCGACGATCTACGACTCACCCATGCCGTACGCGATGTTCTTCAGCGGCGGCCAGGCCGTCCACTACTCCTCGGACTTCGCGGCGACGGGTTACTACGGAGCCTCGCACGGCTGCGTGAACGTACGGGACGAAGGGAAGATCGCGGCGCTGTTCTCCCAGGTGAGGAACGGCGACAAGGTCGTCGTCTACTGGTGAGGAACCGGCGGCGGGAGGAGTACGTGGGCGCGGGCGGGACCGGGGGAACGTGTCCCGCCCGCGCCACTGTGCACTGAGCCGTGGGTACGGGGGGAACCCCGGCTCGTGCGACAGCCGATGACCAGTCGGCTCGCTTACTACTGCGTCAGTGCGGCTGAAAACGTCACACCCGGGCGGCGGCGGCCGGGCATCGGTGGGAAAGCCCAGGTCGGGCGGCGGTTCAGGAGGATGACGAGAGCGCGGGGAGCGCCCGCGGGGTGCGCGGGGCGGATGCCCTGGGCTCCGTGGACCGGGGCTTGGATCCCGTGGACCGGGCCGGGGTGGAGCGGTCCGGCGTGGAGCGCGCGGCGGTGGCGGCGGCCGTGGGTCGCGCCGGGGCGCCGGCATCGGAAGCGAGCGCTCGAATCGGCGTCCGAACCGGCGTCCGGCTCGGTGCGCTCGGTGCGCTCGTTGTCTGGAGCAGTGTCCGTACAGGTGCCGGAGTCCGCGTCGTCGAGGGCCGGGCCGGGGCGAAGGCCGTGGGTTCGGCCGCGCCGGCGGCGAGGCGGACCGTGCCGCTGCCGCCGCCGCTCCGGAACGCGCCCGCGCCTATGTGCGAGCCGTCCCCGCCCTCATCACCGTCGTCATCGTCGCTCCTGCCGTCCCTGTCCTCGCGGTCGTTGTTCCAGCCCGAGCCGCTCCGGCCCGACTCGCCCCGGCCCGACCCGATGCCGCGCCGGCCGTCACCGGAGTCGCGGCCGTCCCAGTTCTTCAGGATGCCTGTGCAGTACTTCTTCACCTGCTCGGAGCCGTTCGCCGCGTCCTCCAGACCGCGTCTGCGGTCGGAGTCGAGGTTCTTGCCGTCGCGGTAGTCGCGGCAGGCCGTGGCGAGCCAGCGCCACCCCCGGACGGTCCGCCCCTCGCGCCGGTCGTCGCCGGGATCGGGCCGTACGCCCGGGTCCGTACCGCCGCGCGCCTCTCCGCCCGGGGCCGAATCCTTGCCGGCCGGGCCGCCCGCGCTGCCGTCGGGCCGAGGCTTGTCGGGGCCGCCGCCCGGCTTCTTCTCGGGGGACGGCGAGACGAGCGGGCGGTCCGTGGTGACGGAGACCGTCGCGGACGAGCCGGGTTCCGGTTCCTCTCCGCCGAACGGCAGGACACCGGAGGTCGCGGCCATGGCGGCCCCGCCGATCATCCCCGCGGCCAGCGCGGCGGCGAGTCCGTATCGCACCGGTCGACCCCAGCGGGAGGGGACGCGCCGATGCTCGGCGGGGCGGCCTAGGTGGATCAGACCCGCGTCGGAGGAGATGTGGGAGGCCGCGGAGGAAGCGGCTGTGGCCGAGGCCGCCGAGCGGGTACGGGTGCGCGGGCCGAGGGTCGCCTGTTCGCCGTTCTTGCCGGTGCGTGCTTTGCGGAAGGCTGCCAACGCGGCTGCCTCGCCGGGGAGTTCGGCGTCGGCCGGCTTGGATTCGGCGGTCTGCGCGCCCAGCGCGTCGAGGGCTTCGAGTGCCTCGGTGAGCCGGTCGGCCTGGTCACGGCTGCCGGCGTCGACGGCGTCCAGCGGCTCGCCGCGCAGCAGCCGCTCCGCCGTTTCGCGGTCCAGCCATCTGTACTGCTCGTCGGCCATCACATGTCCTTCTGCGTCCGCGAACGCGTATGCGTCACACCGGCGGACGTCACCGCGCGGGTACGCGGTTCTGCGTGTGGGGGTCTTTGTGGGGGTACGGAACTCAGCGATCCGGCCGATTCCGGATCCGCGCCGATCAGCTCCGCGAGCCGCTTCAGACCGCGGTGCGCGGCCGTGCGGACGGCGCCCGGCCGTTTGCCCAGGGTCTCGGCGGCGGTCTTCGCGTCGAGGCCGACGACGACGCGCAGCACGACGGCCTCGGCCTGGTCCTGCGGGAGCTGGGCTATGAGGGAGAGGGTGCTGCCGGTGGAGAGGGCCTCGATGGCCTCACCGGCGGTGTCGGACTCGGCCGCCCGGCCGGTGAGCTCGGTCTCGTCGCCGCCTATCGCGGGGCGGCGGCCGCGCATACGTATGTGGTCGAGGGCCCGGTTGCGGGCGATCCGGGCCGCCCAGCCGCGGAAGCGGTCGGCGTCGCCGCTGAACCGTTCGATGTCACGGGCGATCTGCAGCCAGGCCTCGGACGTGACGTCCTCCGCGTCCGGGTCGCCGACCAGCGTCCGTACATACCCCAGGAGCCGTGGATGCACGGCTCGGTACACAGTCCGGAACGCGGTCTCGTCTCCGTCCTGTGCCGCAAGCACCGCGGCGGTCAGCTCCGCGTCGTCCCCCAGCACCGAACGCCCCTCTTTGCGCCTTAAACCGGCGCCGCTCTCGCGGACCGGGTTCTCGCCGTCGTGGTTGCTCAATCGATGGTTGCGGTCGTGGAGCCTTCGTGAACTCAGTACTCCTCCACAGCCCGGCGCGAAAGGCACGTTACGGCGTGAAACCGTTCCCCGTCCATGTCCGTACAACGTGCAACTAACGCGTTACGGCGTGGGGTGTGACACAAAACGCACCTCCGACGCTGAAGCAAGTACGGGCCGCCGCGCGGCCCGTGCCGCGCGACGGCCGGGGCCTCTCCTGTGGGGGGTGGCGGCTCCGGCCGTTGCCATCGGCACAGTGGAACTGGGGTTTCATCCCGCTTTGCACCTTTTATCGGCCGCTCTCGGTCAGTCGACCTTGATCTTCGGGCTCTTCGTACTCTTCGGGTTCTTCGTGGTGCCGACGCCGGGAGTCTTGGACGCCTTGGGTGATTTACCCGGCTTGTCCTTGCCGGCGTCCCCCTTCTCCTTCTTCTTCTCCTTCTTCTCGGCCGACTGCTCGGCGCAGTACGCCTCGACGTTCTCCTCGCCGCCCGCGGCTTGTATCAGCCGCCGCCAGGCGGTCGAGTCGAGGGCCTTGCCGCGCTTCTTGACGGAGTCGTACGCGCGACAGTGGGCCTCGATGTCCCGGGCGGACGGCGGACGGCGGAAACCGCGGTCGGCCTGCGCGGGCGCGGACGGATCGGGCGCGGCGACGGCCGGGCCGGTCGGAGCACTGCTCGTGGGCAGGGGCCCGCCCCGCTCGGCACCCTCGTCCCGCGTTCCGCCGCTCCCCGAGCCGATGGCCGCGACCGCCACCCCGCCGAGCGTCAGGCTCGCCACCAGCGCGACCAGGGTCGCCCGCACCGGCCGGCCGCCCCGCCGCTCCGGCCGCCAGTCGTCCCGCCGCCGGTTGCGCGTCGCCGCCCGGTGCGCCCCCTCGTCCCGCGCCGCCCGGAACGCGGCGAGGACCCGCCGCTCGGCATCGGCATCGACCGCGTCGCCGCGCACGGCGGCGGCGAGCAGTTCGCCGAGGTCGGGCGGGTTCCCGGCAGGGAGATTCCGGGGGCCGTCGGGGTCGTGTCGTTCAGGCATGTCCGCATCCACCCTCGCCGGCCAAGGACCGCTTGCCGTTCATCTCGACTCCCCCAGCGCGTTGGGCCCGTCATCCGTCACACTCTCCGCGTCGAGCCGGCTCGCGAGGCGCTTCAGACCCCGGTGCGCGGCGGTGCGTACCGCGCCGGGGCGTTTGCCGAGGACGCGCGCGGCCGCGGGGCCGTCGAGACCGACGACGACACGCAGCAGTACGGCCTCGGCCTGGTCGCGCGGGAGACTCGCGACGAGTTCGAGCGCGTACTCCGTGGAGAGGGACTCCAGGGCCTGGTCGTGCGTGCTGTGCGGGCCGGGCAGTTCGAGCATGTCCTGTTCCAGCGCGGACGCCCGCGGCCGTACCTTCAGCCGCCGCAGATGGTCGAGGGCCCGGTGCCGGGCGATGGTCGCGCTCCAGCCGCGGAACCCCGCCCCGTCACCGCGGAACCGCCCCAGGTCCCGGGCGATCTCCAGCCACGCGTCCGACGCCACGTCCTCCGCCTCGTCGCCGACCAGCCCCCGCAGATACCCGAGCAGTCCGGGCTGCACGATCCGGTACGCGACGGCGAAGGCGGCCTCGTCGCCCTCCTGCGCCCGTGCGACGGCCGCGCCGAGTTCACCGTCGGACGTCCGCCCGCGGTGGGGTTCCCCTCCCTGGCCCAACAGTGTCCTCGTTCACGCCGAGTTCGTACCGAATGCGCACCGCGCGGCGCGGGTCGCCATGCCCGCGCGCCTCCAAGGTCATCAGCGCCGGGCGGCACGGAAATGTCACAGCCCGTCAGATGGCCCACCGACCCTACGGCCGACGCCATGACCGGCCTCGCGGTCGGCGCCATGCCCGGCACGGTCACCGGTCCCGCCCGCGTCGGTGAGCCCGGGTTGCCAGGGCAACCCTGCCCGCGTCCGCCCGTGCAGTTGCAGATAGAACGTCCGCAGCGACTCCCGTTCCCCCGCCTCGAACCGCTTCACGACCTTGCCCAGCGGATTCCAGACCCGCCCGTCCGGCATCCGTACGCCCACCGGCTGGCCGAACAACTCCCGCTGGCCTTCGTCGAATTCGACCCACACGGCACCGGCCCGGCGGACGAGCACCTCACCGGCGTACACCCCCAGCCCGAACAGCACGTGCCCCACGGCCGTGCGGTCGCGGCCGCTCTTGCGCAGCCCGTCGACGACGAAGTCGACCACCCGCAGGCTCGCGACCGAGTAGTCCAACGGCAGCCGACTGCGGGCCGTGACGTCCCGTACGAACTCCGCAGCGTGCCGCCGCATCCGCAGATCGGCCGACAGCCTTGTCCTTTCCACCGCTTCCGCCCCCCTGGCTCACACGTCCGTGGTCACACGTCCGTGGTCACACGTCCGTGGTCACGCATCTGCCTCTGGCAGACCAAGCGGGGCGGGCGCCGCGAACATCACACGTCACCACAGTGACAAGGGTCACGCCACAAGTCGCCGATACCCGTACAACCATCCGACCCTCTCGGGCGTCCGCGCGAACCTGAAGTGACGTACCCCACACCCCTGTTGGGTGATGTTTAACCTCGTCTTACCGCTGAATTAGAAAGCCACCCCAGTGACGGGTGGGTTTTTTGTGAGGATTTCCTAGGGGTGGGGCATTTGAGTCGCCGGACGACCCATGCGTACAAGCCGCTGAGTCTGAAGCGGAGAGCGTGGCTGACGATAGGGGCCGTGGTGCTGGGCGGGACGGGCGCCGTGACGTACGCCGTCGCGAACCCGAGCACGGACCCGGCCGTGGACGCCGCGCGCAGCAAGCGGCCCGTGAAGGTGCACGAGCTCACGATGCAGAGCGACGGCTCGGGCCGGCGCGAGGTCGAGCGGACGAGCACCGAGCAGTTCTCGCTGCTCGGCGTCACCTGGACCGGCGCGAAGACCGACCTGGACGGCACCGCCCAGGTACGCACCCGCGACCTGGCCACGGGCGAGTGGACCGGCTGGCAGAACCTGGATCTGGAGCCGCACCCGGTCGACAAGGCCGAGCCGGGCGCCAAGGAAGCCCGCGGGGCCTCCGACCCGCTGTGGGTCGGCCCGAGCGACGGTGTCGAGGCGCGGGTCGTCGCGGCTGGGGGCACCTCCCGGACGGAGTCTGGGGGAGGTTCGACGAGTTCGCCGCTGCCCAAGGGCCTTGAGGTCAGCCTGGTCGACCCGGGTGTGACCTCGGCCGAGGCGAAGAACAAGGCACTCGGCACGACGACCGGCACCTCCCTGGAGAACGCCGCCTTCGTCGCCGAGGACCCGACCGACTCCCCGACCCCGACCGACCCGGCCTCGGACTCCCCGTCGCCGACGGAGTCCACCGGTACGGAGCCCACGACCAGCGCGCCGGCGTCGCCCACCGAGAGCACCTCGGAGAGCCCGTCGGAGTCCGCCTCGCCGACCCCCGACCCGGTGCCGTCCCCGCCGCCGTCCACCGTGGTGCAGCCGCCGATCATCTCCCGAGCACAGTGGGGCGCCAACGAGTCGATGGTGAAGGACCCGCCGGAGTACATCGACAAGGTCAGCGCGGTCTTCGTGCACCACACGGTCGGCACGAACGACTACAGCTGCGCCGAGTCCCCGGCGCTGGTCCGCGGCATCATGGCGTACCACGTGCAGAGCGAGGGGTGGAACGACCTCGGCTACAACTTCCTGGTCGACAAGTGCGGCCGGATCTTCGAGGGCCGCGGCGGCGGCATCGACCTGCCGGTGCGCGGCGCGCACACGTACGGCTTCAACGGCGACTCGGCGGGCATCGCCGTCCTCGGTGACTTCGAGGGCGCTGCCGCCACCTCCACCACTCCGGCCAAGGCCGCGGGCAGGCCTTCCCGCGCCGCCCTGGAGTCCGTGGCGCGCGTCGCCGCCTGGAAGCTGGGCCAGTACGGGGGCAACCCGAGCGGCCAGGTCACGCTGACCGCCGCCGCCGACACGGGGGTGTGGAAGGCGGGCGAGCAGGCCACGCTGAACACGATCTCCGGCCACCGCGACGGCTTCGCCACCGCGTGCCCCGGCAAGAACCTGTACTCGAAGCTGAGCGAGATCCGCCGGTACGCCTCCAGCCCCGGCAAGAACTCCGCTGTCCCCACGGCCGACTTCAACCGTGACGGCATCAGCGACGTCGTCGCCGCCACGCCCAAGCAGGGCAGCGGCTGGCTCACACTCGTGCCGGGCGGCGTCAACGGCCCCGTCTCCGCCTCGAAGGTGAAGCTCAACCAGGGCAGCGCCGGTGTTCCGGGTGCCGCCGAGTCCGGCGACCAGTGGGGCACGGCCACGGCCTGGGGCGACATCAACGCCGACGGCTACGCGGACCTCGCGATCGGTGCGCCCGGCGAGGACGACACAACTGGCCACGCCGACCGCGGTGCCGTAACGATCCTGTACGGCCCGAAGTTCGACACCGGCGCCGACACCATGGCGCTGGGCGACGACTACGAGCCGGTCGGCGCGCGCTTCGGTGCGACGGTCGCGGTCGGCGACTTCAACGCCGACGGCAAGGCGGACGTCTTCACCGCGGCCACCGGCACGGGCGGCAACTGGGCGGCCCGCTTCAACGACGGCCACGAGGTCGCGGGCGACCTCACCACCGTCTCCGGCGCCCTCTCGTACGCGGACGCCACGACCGGTGACTTCAACCGGGACGGCTACGCGGACGTGGCGCTCAACTACCGCGACGCGTCCGGAGTCGGCAAGGTCACCTGGTTCAAGGGCTCCAAGTCGCTGGGCCTGTCTAAGGTTTCGACACTCTCCGTGAAGGGCGGCCGGTCCATCGCCTCGGGCGACGTGAACGGCAACGGCTACGACGACATCGTCATCGGGCAGCCGTACGCCACGGAGTCCGGCGCCATCTCCGGCGGCCAGGTCACCATGGTTCCGGGCACGTCGACCGGCTTCACCACGACCGGGATGACGAAGATCACCCAGGACACCGCGGGGGTCGCGGGCGCCAACGAGTCCGGGGACGCCCTGGGTACCTCGGTCTCCGTGGGCGACTTCAACGCCGACGGTTACGCGGACGTCCTCGCCGGCGCCCCGAACGAGGACATCACCCGCACCACCAACCGCGCCAACGCGGGCGCGATCTGGCTCTTCAAGGGCGCCTCGTCGGGCCTCACGGGCACGGGCTCTCTCTCCTACTCCCAGGACACGGCGGGTATCCCCGGCTCCACGGAGAAGGACGACAAGCTGGGCTCGTCCGTCTCCCTGACGGACGTCTCCGGCCACGGCCGCGCTCATCTCCTCATCGGCGCGGAGGGCGAGGACGCGGGTAACGGCACGCTCCTGTACCTCCCGACGACGGCCTCGGGCGTCTCCGTCGCCAAGTCGGCGTACTACGGCGTAACCCAACTCACCACGCCGACGGCTGGCCGCCTGGGGCAGTTCTTGACCCCTTAGCCCCACGAGGGAGAGCCGGGGCCCGCACGTCTGGGGCTCCGGCTTTTCTTCGCCCCCGCCGCCCCTACCCTCCCCCACTCTCGGCTTCGCTCGAGCGGGGGGACCCCCATCGTCACTAACTCAGGGGCTCCGCCCCCGAACCCCCGCCAAAAGATTGCGCAGTTCCCCGCGCCCCTTTAAGGGGCGCGGGGAACTGCGCGACCAGCCACAACGCACCCGCACCCGACAACACACCCCACGGGGCCTGGGGCGGAGCCCCAGGGGACGGGAATGGGTAGGGGCGGCGGGGGCGATAACCCCTCAGACTCGGCCGCGCGCCCGGCGCGAGACGACCGCGCGGAGGACGCGGCGGCCCTCCGTCGACAGATCGAGCGCCTTACGAATCCCCGCCGGACCATGGGCGGACAACAGCTCCAGGATGGCGATCTGACGCCGCAGTTCGGCCGCGACAAGCGGCGACATGTCCTGCGTACGCCCCTCCCGCCGAGCCGTCACCGAGGACGCACCGTCGCCCGCGGCATCGAGGAGCCGGTGAATCTGGAGCGCGGCGACGGAACAGGCGTCAGCCCACTCACGAAGGTTCCCGGCACCACGGTCCACCGGAACGGCACCGAGCATCCGATGAGCGAGCACGGTGGCCTCCCCCTCGGCAAACCCCCCGTCACCCGGGCCGCCGGCAGCAACACCGGGCACATCGAGCTTGGCGCGCGCCTGCTCGACCCGCTCCCCCCAGTCCTCGCCCCACCCCTCGCTCTCGGCAAGGCTCGCCCACAACGGCCGCAGAATCTCGTCGTCCCCGCCCAACAGCGGCACGCACCGGTCCAGACACGCCAGCCCGCTCGCCGCAAGACCACGCTCGTCGGCCTGAGCGATCAGTTCCACCAGGCTCATCACGCCTCCCTCGGTGGGGCCGCCTCTGGTAACGGAGCCCGCACTTCCCCTTACTGCGTGCACTGTGGCCGGAACGTCACACTGCGAGTTGGCCGAAATCTACATGGGGACAACGCCGAGCCGGTCCAGAAATCGGAAGAAAAGCATCTCGGCCGACGGATCGGCGTCGGAGGTGAGCACGTCGAGGAGGGGCTCCTCGGGCACGGGACGCCCTGATTCGGCGGCCCAGGCGACGGCCCGTCCGACAGCGTCGTGCGGTTCGAGGAAGAAGTCGTCGACGGCCAGCCCGTCCTCGTTGCCGCCGAGGTACCCGGCCATCGCGTCCCTGTCCAGGCAGGTCGTCCAGGCACCGCTCTCGGGCGCGGCCGCCTCGACGACCACGCAGTCGCTGTCCATCACGTACCCGAACAGCGCGGGCGCGCCCGTCTCCTGGGCCAGGTCGTTCATGTTGCCGACGTCACCCTTGGCAGGGTCGTCGGGAGCGTTCGGGTACTCCCACACCTGCCAGCCGTCCTCCGCCGTCTGGTGCAGCGTCAGGCCGGACGCGCCCGACAGCGCCTCCAGTTCCGCGAGCGGCTGCTCGCTCCTGCCTACGACGAAATATCCCCAGTAGCCCATCCCGCTCCCCCGGTGTATCGGTTCGGCCAGCGTGAATACACCACACACGCACGGCAGTTCGCCACCGAAACGGGCAAGCCGCCGCAACTGCGCCACACCGGCGCGTGATCCAGGCCAGGCCTTTTCGTCCTGCATACCGTCACCTGGGCGTTGACGTCCACGCGACACGACCGTCACGTACGCCTCGTCCGTATCCTCAGCCCAGTTTCCCCGCGAGCTCCTTGAACTCCGCCCACGGCATCCCCGGCTTCCGCGGATCCCAGAGCTTCTGTGTCAGCGCCCGCAGCGGCATCCGGATCCCCGCCGCCACCTGGTCCTGGGTCTGCGAGGCGGAGAGGTCGCACCAGACGGCGAAGTAGCCGCCGAGGATCTGGTCGTCGTACTCCCGTGGCACCGGCGTCGTCCCGCGCACGACGAGCGGGGTCCACTGCTCGTAGATGCGCTGCCCGGTCGGGTAGACGAAGGCGTTGGGCTGCCCGAGCACGTAGTACAGGTACTCGTCGTTGTAGTTGATGACCTCGCGCCCGGCCCGCAGGTACTCGGCCGGCTGCCGCGCGCCGATCTCCTTGCCCGTCCAGTACGCGACCTGGATGTCGTCGTCGGCCTGCACCGCGCCCCCGGGGAAGAACCCGTCGTTCCAGGCCCGTACGGTCCGGTCGTGCCCGCGCATCACGTCGGCCCGGTCGTTGAGCCACCCGGTCGCGAGGTCCGCGATCCCGGCGCCCGAGCCGTACTTGGCCTTCGCGGCGGCGGCCAGCTGCGGATACGAGGCCGCCGGGTTCGACACCGTCAGCGCCCGGTACTCGTCGGCGCCGAGATGCCAGTGGCGCCCGGGGAAGAGGTCCGCGTACTCGTTCAGCAGGTCGTCCACGATCTTCGCGGACGCGGGCTTGGAGATGTCCAGCGAGCCCCGCGAGACGACGCCCTGCGTGTTGCGGAGCTGGAGGTCGGGGTGCGCGTCGAGCACCGCGCCCAGGTGGCCGGGCGAGTCGATCTCGGGCACGACGGTGATGTGCCGGCTGGCCGCGAGCGCGAGGATGCGCCGCACCTCCGCCTTCGACAGATGCTGCTTCGACACGACCTCGGGATGGGAGTCGGAGGCGATCCGGAAGCCCTGGTCGTCGGAGAAGTGCAGCCCGAGCTGGTTGTACTTCAGGTCCCCCAGCTCACGGATCCGGTCCTCGATCCAGCCGGCCGTGAAGTGCTTGCGCGCGATGTCCAGCATGAACCCGCGCTGCGGCTTGGCCGGCGAGTCCCGTACGACTCCCTCGGGTGCCGTGCCGCCCTGGCGTACCTCCTGCTTGAGCGTGCGCGTGCCGTAGAAGACGCCCGCCTCGGCCGTCCCGCTGATCCGCACCCGCCCGTCCTTCACGGCCAGCGTGTACGACTCGGCGTTCGCGTCCTCGTCGGTGAGGCCCAGCTCCACGTCGCCGGCCCGCGCCCCGCCCGAGCCCGCGTAGGCCAGGCCCAGTTCCCCGGCGAGCAGCCGCCCCTCGTCCGCGAGCGCGTCGTCGCCCACGACGACCCGCCCGCCCTTCCCGGGACGCCAGCCGGGCCCGCGCGCAGGCGTGTGCTCCCGTACGGCCGGGATGGTCCGAGGAGTCTTCGACAGCGGATACGTCCGACTGGGTGACGGAGTGGGCGACTGGGACGGTGTCGGCGCCAGGGCGGTTCTCCCGCCGGAGGGCCGCTGGGACGAGGGCGCGCCGGAGTCACCGCTCGGCCAGAGCCCGACGGTCAGCGCGGCACCCGCCGCGACCGCCACGCCCGCACCGACCAGCAGAGTCCTCCTGCCGCCCGGCACGGACCGCGAAGCCCTGCGCCCACGCCCGTTCACCACAGACCACTCACCCTCCTGCGATCACTCTCGTACCTGTACCTTCACTGTGAACCTAGGCCCCGTCAGCCGGGGCCGCCGTCCACCGCCCGTTCTTAAACTCTCTCTTACGGGTGATATTCGGGCATCCGTCGGACAGGTCGCGTCACTCCTCGATAGCGTGATGACACATCTCTCACTTGACCCCCTGCCGAACCACGCGTGGCGCACATCCGAGCGTCACCGAACCGCCGAGGAACCCACGCTGCCCGCGCACCGTCCTTCCCGCCTCCCCGGCCAGGCCGTCGCCATTCCGGACCCGTCCGACCCGCCCGAGCCGTCCGGGCGCTCGGCACTGCCGGAGCAGACCCGCTCGGCGCCGGATCCCACCGGACCCCGCCCCAGCGGCCTGGACCGGTTCAACGGCATGCCCGCCGACGAGGCCGAGCTCGCCCTCCTCACCTGCTGCGGCAGCCACCGCTGGGCCCGCCGCGTCGCCGCCCACCGCCCGTACCCCGACCTGGAGTCCCTCCTGGCCGCGGCCGACGAGGCGGCGTACGACCTGACCCCCGGCGATCTCGCCGAGGCCCTGGCCTGCGAATCCCTCACCCTCCTCCCGGAAGGCGCGTACTCCGCGGCCCACACCGCCCTGAGCGCCGCCCACGCCGCCTACGAGAGCCGTTTCGGCCACGTCTTCGTGATCTGCCTGGACGACACGGCCCCCGAGGAGTCCCTCGACCAGGTCCTGGCCGGAATCCGATCACGATTGACAAACGATCCCGACGAGGAACGAATCCTGACCGCAGAAGAACTCCGCCGCCTGGCCAGAGGCCGCCTCACCAGGTCTTTCAGGCCGGCGGGTAACTGCGCGGTCTCCTAGCGACACTTCCAGGGCCACGAGGACGCAGTCTTTTCAGGGGCGCGGGGAACAGCGCAGGCTTCTAGGGGCGCGGGGAACTGCGCAGTCTTTTAGGGGCGCGAGGAACTGCGCGACCAGCCACAACACACCCGCACCCGGCAAACCACGCAAACCCCACCCCCGTAGCCGCCCCCGCCCCACCTACGGAGTAGCCCGTCCGTGTCCCATATGACTGCCGGTTCGATCACATCGGTAGGCCCGCCGTAAACGTTCCGACAACACGTCGCTACGATGGCCAGGGCCGGTGGACCGTACCCGGCCGGGCCCGTCCGACACAGAAGCCGGCGCGGCCCCAATCCCCGCTCCCGGAGGGTTCTTCCGTGCCGGCTGGAACGCTGTACCGCGGCCGGGAAGGAATGTGGTCATGGGTGGCTCATCGAGTCACCGGCGTCCTCATCTTCTTCTTCCTGTTCGTACACGTGCTGGACACCGCTCTTGTCCGTGTCTCCCCCGAGGACTACGACAAGGTCGTAGCCACCTACAAGACGCCGATCGTCGCGCTGCTGGAGTACGGCCTCGTCGCCGCCATCCTCTTCCACGCGCTCAACGGCCTGCGTGTGATCGCCGTCGACTTCTGGTCGAAGGGCCCGCGCTACCAGAAGCAGATGCTCTGGACCGTGGTCGGCATCTGGGTCGTGCTGATGGTCGGGGCCCTGTACCCCGTACTCGGCCACGCCGCTCGTGAAGTCTTCGGGAGCTGACGCCAACAATGTCCACCACTGAGAAGACCGCCGCCTCCGGCATCGGCCCCGTCGAGGGCGCGTCCCTCTACGGCGTCGACAACCCGGCGCCCCTCATCGAGGCCCCGCGCAAGCGGACGAAGAAGACCCCGAAGTCCACCCGTGGCAACTTCGAGATGGCCGCATGGCTCTTCATGCGTCTGTCCGGCATCGTCCTCGTCGTCCTCGTCATCGGCCACCTGCTGATCCAGCTCGTCCTCGACGGCGGCGTCTCCAAGATCGGCTTCGCCTTCGTGGCGGGCCGCTGGGCGTCCCCGTTCTGGCAGACGTGGGACCTGCTGATGCTGTGGCTGGCGATGCTGCACGGCGCCAACGGCCTGCGCACGGTCATCAACGACTACGCGGAGCGCGCGAACACCCGGCTGTGGCTCAAGGGCCTGCTCTACACGGCCACGGTGTTCACCATCCTGCTGGGCACGCTGGTGATCTTCACCTTCGACCCGAACATCCGCTAGATCCGGGGCTACGAGAATCATGAAGATCCACAAGTACGACACAGTCATCGTCGGCGCGGGCGGCGCCGGCATGCGCGCCGCGATCGAAGCGACGAAGCGCAGCCGTACCGCCGTGCTCACGAAGCTCTACCCCACCCGCTCCCACACGGGCGCCGCGCAGGGCGGCATGGCCGCCGCGCTGGCCAACGTGGAGGAGGACAACTGGGAGTGGCACACCTTCGACACGGTCAAGGGCGGTGACTACCTGGTCGACCAGGACGCCGCCGAGATCCTGGCGAAGGAGGCCATCGACGCGGTCCTCGACCTGGAGAAGATGGGCCTGCCGTTCAACCGCACCCCGGACGGCACCATCGACCAGCGCCGCTTCGGCGGTCACAGCCGCAACCACGGCGAGGCCCCGGTCCGCCGGTCCTGCTACGCCGCGGACCGCACCGGCCACATGATCCTCCAGACGCTGTACCAGAACTGCGTGAAGGAGGGCGTGGAGTTCTTCAACGAGTTCTACGTCCTCGACCAGCTGATCGTCGAGATCGACGGGGTCAAGCACTCCGCCGGCGTCGTCGCGTACGAGCTGGCGACCGGTGAGATCCACGTCTTCCAGGCGAAGGCCGTGATCTACGCGTCCGGCGGCACCGGCAAGTTCTTCAAGGTGACGTCGAACGCGCACACGCTGACGGGTGACGGACAGGCGGCGGTCTACCGTCGCGGTCTGCCGCTGGAGGACATGGAGTTCTTCCAGTTCCACCCGACCGGCATCTGGCGCATGGGCATCCTGCTGACGGAGGGCGCCCGCGGTGAGGGCGGCATCCTCCGCAACAAGGACGGCGAGCGCTTCATGGAGAAGTACGCGCCGGTGATGAAGGACCTCGCGTCCCGTGACGTCGTGTCCCGCTCCATCTACACGGAGATCCGTGAGGGCCGCGGCTGCGGTCCCGAGGCCGACCACGTCTACCTCGACCTCACGCACCTCCCGCCGGAGCAGCTCGACGCCAAGCTGCCCGACATCACGGAGTTCGCCCGTACGTACCTGGGCATCGAGCCGTACACGGACCCGATCCCGATCCAGCCCACCGCGCACTACGCGATGGGCGGCATCCCGACGAACGTCGAGGGTGAGGTCCTGTCGGACAACACCACGGTCGTCCCGGGCCTGTACGCGGCCGGCGAGGTCGCCTGCGTGTCCGTCCACGGTGCGAACCGCCTGGGCACGAACTCCCTCCTGGACATCAACGTGTTCGGGCGCCGTTCGGGTATCGCCGCGGCGGAGTACTCCTCGAGGGTGGCCTCGCACGTCGAGCTGCCCGAGGACCCGGCCTCGCTGGTCGTCGAGCAGATCGAGCGGCTGCGTTCGTCGACGGGCAACGAGCGCGTGGCGGACATCCGCCGCGAGCTGCAGGAGTGCATGGACGCCAACGTCATGGTGTTCCGCACCGAGCAGACGATCAAGACGGCCGTGGAGAAGCTCGCGGAGCTGCGCGAGCGCTACAAGAACGTCTCGATCCAGGACAAGGGCAAGCGGTTCAACACCGACCTGCTGGAGGCCGTCGAGCTCGGCAACCTCCTGGACCTGGCCGAGGTCATGGCGGTCTCCGCCCTCGCCCGCAAGGAGTCCCGCGGCGGTCACTACCGCGAGGACTACCCGAACCGCGACGACGTCAACTTCATGCGCCACACCATGGCGTACCGCGAGGTCGGCGACGACGGCACCGAGTCCATCCGTCTCGACTACAAGCCGGTCGTCCAGACCCGCTACCAGCCGATGGAGCGTAAGTACTGATGGCTACCCCCACCCTGGACAAGGCGGACGCGGCCGGCACCCCCGAGCCCGGTTTCGCCGACTCCCCGTACATCACGGCCACCTTCCGCATCCGCCGCTTCAACTCCGAGGTCTCGGCGGAAGCGGTCTGGGAAGACTTCCAGCTGGAGATCGACCCGAAGGAACGTGTCCTCGACGCGCTGCACAAGATCAAGTGGGACCTGGACGGCACGCTCACGTTCCGCCGGTCCTGCGCGCACGGCATCTGCGGCTCGGACGCCATGCGGATCAACGGCAGGAACCGCCTTGCCTGCAAGACGCTGATCAAGGACCTCAACCCCGAGAAGCCCATCACGGTCGAGCCCATCAAGGGCCTGACGGTCCTGAAGGACCTGGTCGTGGACATGGAGCCGTTCTTCCAGGCGTACCGCGACGTCATGCCCTTCCTCATCACGAAGGACACGAACGAGCCGACCCGGGAACGCCTCCAGACGGCGGAGGACCGCGAGCGCTTCGACGACACGACGAAGTGCATCCTCTGCGCCGCCTGCACGTCCTCGTGCCCGGTCTTCTGGAACGACGGCCAGTACTTCGGCCCGGCCGCGATCGTGAACGCCCACCGCTTCATCTTCGACTCGCGTGACGAGGCGGGCGAGCAGCGCCTGGAGATCCTGAACGACAAGGACGGCGTCTGGCGCTGCCGCACCACGTTCAACTGCACGGACGCCTGCCCCCGAGGCATCGAGGTCACGAAGGCGATCCAGGAAGTGAAGAGGGCGCTGATCACGCGCCGCTTCTGACCTCCACGGTCGTACGTTGACGAAGGCCCTGCATTCCCGGACTTCTCAGGTTCCGGGGGCGGGGCCTTCGTCGTGGACAGGCGGCGGGCTGGGGCATGTTCGGCCAACGCGGTATCCGCCCGGCCGAGGGCTTTACGCCGGGAGGCCGGAATGATCAGCTGTGCCAGGTCAGAAACGGAGCGGCCTCTGGGGAGGGGCCGAGGGGAAGGGAGATCGCCCGGTGCGCACCATCGTCGGGGATACGACGCAACCGTGCCCGCAGTGCGGCGCCGGGATTCGCGCGGACGGCCGGTTCACCACATGGTGTGCCGACTGCGACTGGAACGTGGATCCCGAGCAGCCCGACCCCGACGAGGAGCCGGGGAGGCTGGAGAGACGGCGGCGAAGACTCGCCGGCCGTCATGGCGAAAGGCTGCTTGCCGAGGTGGCCGCCGGAGAGACGCTGCGACCGCGACGCGACGCCGCGGGCCTGGCGGCCTACCTGATCGCGCTCGCGGTGCACGGCGTCACCGCGGCGCTGACCATCGGCGCGGTGTGGTTCGTCGTGACGGGATGGGGCGGCGCGGGAGTCGTCCTCGGCTGTTTCCTCGGGGTGCTGGCGTGGACGTTGCGGCCGCGGTTTGCCGGACTGCCCGACGACGAACCCCTTCTGCGCCGGGCCAACGCGCCCACGCTCTTCGAGCTGATCGACGAAGTCGCCGCCGTCGTGGGCACCAGAGGGGTGGACACGGTGGCCGTCAACACCGAGATCAACGCGAGCGTGACGACGTACGGAGTGCGCGGCCGCCGGCTGCTGACGATCGGGCTCCCCCTCTGGGAGATCCTCACCCCGCAGGAGCGAATCGCCCTTCTCGGCCATGAACTCGGCCACTACAGCAACGGGGACACACGCCACGGACTGATCATCGGGAACGCGCTCCGCTCGCTCACCACCTGGCGCTACTTCATCGACCCGACTCCGAACCCGAATCTCGTGGAGGCGTTCGTCAACCTGGTGTTCCTCGTGCCGCGTTCCCTGATCCAGGGATTGCTGATGCTGCTCGACCGGCTGACCCTGCGTGCCACGCAGCGTGCCGAGTACCTCGCCGATTCGATGGCCGCCCGCGCCGGGTCCACCGAGGCGGCAGCGGCGATCATGAACCGCTTTCTCGTCGTCTCCTCAGCCACGACCATGCTGCAACGCGAGGCCAATGCCCAGCAGGTCGGCCGACGCGGCACGACGGACCGGAAGCCCTGGCAGGGACTGTGGGAGCGTCTCGGCGCCCATATGAAGTCGATCCCGGAGAGCGAGTACGAGCGTCAGCGACGTGTGGCAGCCCTCCGGGGGCACAGCGTCGACTCGACCCACCCGCCGACCCACCTGCGCCGTCAATGCCTCCTGGCAGGCCCGCCCCTGCCCGCCGCCGTGACGACGGACAGCGACAGGGAGTCCCGGATCGCCACCGAACTGGCCGAACCACGCAGGGAAGTGGCCAAGCGAGTCGTCAAGCACGGGCTCGGCGGCTAGGCGCTGCGCTGGAGGTTCGGTATGCCATCTGCGGGTGGATCGTGGCGGGTGGCTGGTGGCTGGTGGCGCAGTCCCCCGCACCCCGTTGGGGCGCTGCCCAACCGCACCGGACTTCGCAGGGGCCGCTTGGCACGGGGCACTTGGGTGCGCCCGATGGGACGGGCCCCACTGGATGGGCGGCGTTCCGACTCACGCGGGGTCCGCGTACGTGCCTAGCCCTTGTACGTCCGGGGTGCGCCACTCCGCCCAGACCTCCTTGCCTCCGGTCGTGCGCCGCCCGTTGACGAGGAGGTAGTGCCCCCACTCGTCGGCACACCCGCGCGTGAGCCAGAGCCCGCGGCCGTGCTCCTGCCCGGTATCGGGGGCCTGCTCCGGCCCCGGTCCCGGCCGTTCGGACGGCATATAGGGGCTGCTGTCCCACACACTGAACCTCAGACGGCCGCCCGTTCGCATGATCCGTACGGACACGGGATCCCGCGTACAGACAAGGGAGTTGGTGACCAGCTCGGAGGCGACGAGTTCGACGTTGTCGAGGACGGCGTCACGGACGCGGTGCCGGGTGAGCACGGCCCGCACGTGGGCACGCACGATGCCGGGGCCGAGCGGAGTCCGGGGGATACGGAGGACGTACTCCCAGTCGGCGTCGAGCGGGGAGCAGTCGGTGAGGTCTTTCAGGGCGAGTTCGGTCATGCCGTAACTCCTCGTTGAGGTACGGGGGTTGGATGGGGGGCGGGTGGCACGGTCGGTGGCTCTGCCGCCGGCCTGCGTGCGGGCATGGCGGTGCACTTCCGTGAAGTCCGTAACCACGGTGGGTAGTTGGTACGCCACTGAAGGTAGAGGATCGGGAGTAGGGTTACTACTCTTCACGTAGAACCATTACCCCTAAGGGTGAGAGGGCTGCGGCATGCCACCAAGATCAGCAGCGACCGTACGGCAGCAGCGCATCGGTGCTGAGCTGCGCAAACTAAGAGAACGGGCGGGGCTGACCGCACGCGAGGCCGGGGAGTTGCTGAGCGTCAACGCGGCACGCATCAGCTCCATCGAAGCCGGGCGTTTCGGTGTCAGCATCGACCGCGTTCGCATGTTCGCCCACAGTTACGGCTGTTCGAACGAGCCGTATATCGAGGCGCTCTCAGCCATGACTGCGAGTCGGGGGCGCAACTGGTGGGAGGAGTACCGCGAGTCCCTGCCCTCGGGGCTGCTCGACCTGTCCGAACTGGAGCACCACGCGACAACGATCCGCACGGCTCAGATCGCCCACATCCCCGGCCTGTTCCAGACGGTCGACTACGCACGCCTCGTCTTCAGGCAGTCCATCCCCAAACTGTCGCCGCCCGAGGTGGAGTACCGGGTCACGCATCGCATCAAGCGTCAGGGCATCCTCTTCGCGGACAGCCCGACCTCGTACACCGCGATCATTCACGAGGCCGCCCTGCGAATGAGGTTCGGCGGTCGGGATGTGACGCGTGAACAGTTGGAGCACATCGTCGAGATGAGCGATAGGGACCACGTCACCGTCCTGGTGATCCCCTACGAGGCCGGCATCTTCCCCGGCGCCGGACAGACCGTCCTGTACGCCGAAGGACCTGTCCCCCAGCTGGACACCGTGCAACTCGACGCCGAACATGGGTCCGTATTCCTGCACGCGGACTTTCAGCTGGAGAACTACCGCACGTTCATGTCCCACTTCGAAGCGGTCGCCCTCAAGGAAGCCGCGTCGCGCGACCTCATCCGCGAGATCATCAACGCCCTGTGAAAGGTCCAGAAGTGCCCACCCTCCACTGGCAGAAGTCGTCCTACAGCAGCGAGGGAAACAACTGCGTCGAACTCGCCACCGCCCTCGACGGAACGATCCATCTCCGCGAATCGGACGACCCGACGACCACCCTCACGCTTCGCCCCTCGGGCCTCCACTCACTGCTGGCCGCGGCACGCACGCAGATAGCCAATCGCTCTTGACGTCCCCGTCCCTCTCGTCATACGTAGGGTGCCTGGATACGTGATGGGGAGCAGTCAGGTGAGTGCCGATAGGACGGCCATGCCCAGGCCGAAACCCACCAATCCAGAGATGCCCACGTCCGAATTCGCCTCCAGCACCAGGCGATCAACGCCCTGAACACCGCCCTGAGCCCGATGCCCTACAGTCACAGCGATCAACCCCTGTCCTGCAGACGTTCGCTGACGTTGCCGTCAAAGTGCTCGCAGGTTCTCCACATAATGCGTTAGAGCCAAGACAATTTCTCTATGTTGCCGGACGCTGACTCGATTGCCGCCACTCCAAAACAGACCTTAAATTAGGCCCCTCAACGGTTTTCGCGCCGCAGGCGTAAGCCAGCCAGCGGAACTCTTCGCACGGGAATACTGGCTCCCCAGACGAATCGACCCACAGCAGCACCGCACTCTGGGAAATTCGAGTCGCATCCCACCATGCCCAACCCCTCAACTGTGGATCGAAACAGAAGAGCCAGTCCTGAAGGTCCCATGGCTCTTCACCTCGACGCGAAACATACTGCTGGGCTCCCCAGGAGGCCGCGGCGTCGCCGCCGACGACCACGGAGCCGCGAGTCACTTCTGCGAACCAGGCAGGAATCAGGGTCTCCGGAATTCTTTCCTCATCAAATTCCGCTTGGTTCACTGTGCGAATTGCAGCAGACAAAACAGAGCGGAGCCTAGCCACATAGCTAATCGCGTCCATGCTGGCGTCAATCAGGAACGTAGCAAGCACCGGCGGGTCTTCCCCTCCACCTGCGGGAGAGGAATCGACTCGCTCAAGTTCACCGGCAAACCTTCGTGAACTCACCGGACCACCCGACCAGAACCGGGAATGATTGCCGCCCTAAACTCATCGAACATACTCGATGGGATTCCGTACAGTCCAGGTTTAGATCGGTCCGCAATTTCGGGATTTGAGGCTCGGAGATGCCGCCATTCTCGCGCACTGCCCGAAAAGTCAGGCGGCTGTCGCTGCGGAAGAGCCGACTCCCGCACACGGCTCACGAATGCGTCATCCATATCGAACGCCAAAACTTGTCCGCCTGGACCACGGAACTGCAGCGAATGCGAAGCATTGCCACTCATATTCAAGTACAAACGACCTTCTCCACTCAGCGAGACGTTGCCGTCCGCATCGATCGCGAGACGCTGGCTATCAGGATGGGAAGTCTGTGTCCGATAAACTGTGCAGTTGGAATTATGGACAAGGACCGGCGTCTCTCCCGCCAGCACATAGTACGTGTGCTACGCGAAGCCTTCGACCTGCTTTTTCGCAGGTCAAGTGCGGTTTGCTGGTCCGGTGAGGTGCGTGGGTGTCCGTGGTTGTGCGGGGTTGTTGCCGTCGCTACTGCCGTCAGATGGTTCAGCCCAGGTACGGTTTCTCTCGCTGTTCCAGGAAGTGCTGGAGCCTGAGTCGTTGGGTGTGGTGCATCGGCAGCTGTTCGATCTCTTCCGGCGGTACAAACCGGAGTTCGGTGGACTCGTCGGAGATCTCCAGTTGGCCGCCGGTGATGCGGGCGGTGAAGCAGACGTTGAACTGGCGGCGGACCTCGCCGTCGGTGTAGGCGATGATGTGTTTCGGGTCGGTGTAGGTGCCGACCAGGCCCGTGATCTCTACGTCGAGGCCGGTCTCTTCCTTGACCTCGCGGACGGCCGTGCCTGGCAGGGAGTCGGTGAGGTCCATGCCGCCTCCGGGCAGAGCCCACAGGTCGTTGTCGCGGCGGCGCTGGAGGAGGATGCGCCCGTGGTCGTCGGTGACGACGGCGGATGCGGCGACGACCATGCTGTTCGGCTTGGGCGCGTTCGGGTCGTCGTAGTACTCGGTGCGGGCCACGGTCAGCCTTCCTCTCGTACGGGGGTTGCCGTCGCCCACACGGCGTTGAAGCTCTCGGCGTAGGTGTCGAACATGCCGCTCTCCTGGTGTCGGCGAAGATGCCATACGGGGGCGGCGTAGGCGTTGACGCCCCAGACGTGTGCGTTGACGAGTTGCTGGTCGTCGGCGCGGTAGAGGGAGTTGTAGAGCGTGGTTTCGTGGGTGCGGACTTCGATGCCTGGGGTGGCGGCGAGGGGTCTGTAGTGCATGAGCGCGAGGCGGCAGCGGGATTCGATGCCGTGGCCGAACCGCTCCTCCTTGCCGCGGGCTTGGACGTTGTCGCTGTCGGGGTCCCCGATCGCGATGCGGACGGTGCAGCCTTCGGCGGCGCGTTCGGTGAGGAGTTCGTTCAGCCGCGGGTACGCCTCGTGGAGGAAGACTGCCGCGTAGACGAGGATGTCGATCCGTTCCCGGGCCTGGGCCATCAGGTCGGTGAACGCCGAGACGGGGAGATCGGCTCGCTGCTCGTAGAGCGCCACCAGTTCGGGGCTGATCGCGCGGGCGGGGCGGGCCTGGCGGAGCGCCGGCCAGAGTGCGTGCACGTCTTCTCCCAGGGCCTTGGCCGCCTGGAGGGCGGTGGCACGACGTGGGATACGCCCGAGGTTCACCCAGCGCTCGACCGACTTGGGGTCGACCTCGACCTGCTGAGCGAGTGCGGCGTACGTCCAGCCTCCCGCCGCCATGACGGCTCGTAGTCTCTCGTTCGGCACGAGTCTCCCCCTTCGTCTCAGGACGACACCAGGGACGTTCTACACGGTGCAAGACGTCCCGAAGTGGGGTTTGGTGGAGGTTCCTTCGTCCCGGTGACCGGCGTGAGGATCGGTGCCGACCCTGCGGCACCAACAGGCCCAGGGGCACGCATCAACGCCGCCAAGGAGCGTCACCGTGCGAATGAGCGCCACCCCATGTCTTCCCGCCCTGCGACTGGACGGCCGGTCACGCGCCGCCTCGCCGGGGCGGTCACGATGACGGCCCCCACCCCAGATGCCGACGGGCACACCGTCTCGCCCGATGCCGGCGCCCTGGTGGTCGACCGGCGGAGCGGCAAGGTGGGCGTGGTGATGGGGCATGTGGGGACGTACGTGCAGCTTCGGCCACCGAGCGGCGGCCGGGAGTGGGACGTGCCGCCCGAGGACGTACGTACGCCGACTCCGACGGAGGAGTTGAGCGCGAAAGTGGCCACGGCCAACCGGAGGTGGGGACGGTGACCCCTCGCTCAGTCCTGCGCTACGAGACCTGGACCCTCCAGCCCGACCGCGAGCCGGACGCGGAGCCGGTCCTGTACGCGATGCAGTGCGCCGTGGACGGAGAGACCTCACCGACAAGCGAGGACTTCGCCGAACCGCAGGACTGGGTATTGCGGCACTGCGGCCAGAACCCGTCCCACCACACCTACCGGGAGATCATCACCCGCCCCTGGCGGACCTGGCGCCAGACGTGACCCGCCCCGCTCGCCCAGGCACCGCACCGCGCTGACCCACCCGACTCCCGTCCTTGCCGGGCGCAGCCGATCGAGGCTCCCCCGCACTCGTCAGCCCCGGCAGGGACGGGCCCTCACGTGCCGTACCCATGACTGTGGGGGTTCTGGCCTCTGCCACAGAAAGTCAGCCACGACGGCGGGCGCGCCGACCGGCCACCCGCCACGTGTGTCTCGCTCAACCCCGCACCGGCATCAGCCCAGTTATCTCCATCGTCACGCCCCCATCCAGGCAGCAAGCATGGGCGTCCGGGACGGCGCGAGCCCCCCGGGCGGCCTCTCAGGTGCCCGGCCAGTCTGCTGCTGAGCGGTCGGACCGGGGCTTCCGATTGGTGATCCGGCTTACGCTCCCGGGCTCTGCGCGCCGAGTGGTCGGCGGCCGTCGCCAGCGGGGCGGCAGACAGGAGCGGGCGGCGGTCACCGACCGCCGGCGCGCGGCGGCCCGCGTCAGCGGGACGCCCTTGACCTGGCTGGCGGAACCGCCAGCATCCGCCGCACTCTCCAGCGCACCAACTCCGACGGTCTGACCGCCCTCCCGACCAAGACCCAGAGCTCCGAACGACGCATCGCCCTGCCTACGCCGTGCCTGCGTTCCCTCGAACAGCACCGCACCCAGCAGCGCCTGGAGCGAAAGGCGGCGGGCGAAGGTTGGCAGGACAGCGGCTACGTCTTCACTCGGCCCAGCGGTGCCCCGATTGAAGGGGCCACCCTCACCCGGCACTTCACCGCTCTGCTTCACAGGGCGAAGCTCCGCCGCATCCGGTTCCACGACCTCCGGTCACTCGGCGGCGACCCTCCTCCTGGAGCAGTGAGTGGAACTCGTAGTGATCAAGGAAATCCTCGGCACGCCCACATCGGCGTCACCGCCACCGTCTACGCCCACGTCCGGCTCCGCCTCCAGCGCGATGCCATCGATCTTCCTGGTAACGCCCGCCGAGATCACCGGCGAGCCCGACGACGACGCCGAACCACCCCTTTGCGAAGTCTCCGTCCGCTGACGTTGCTGTCAACTACTGCCGTCAAGGCGGGCCTGCGCCTCGAAGAGACTCATTTCGAGTCTCGTGCAAGCCCGCCTTTTCGAGCACCTAAGGCCCTCGATTCGAACACGTGTCAGCGCAGAAGTGAACGCATTCGATGCGCAATTTCTGCCGCTCCCGTTTGCACTTGAGCATCACTAATCGCCCCCGGGATTGGATCACCCTCACCCGCATAGTGATCATGCGCCAGATAAAACAGGTCAGTGGCCAACTGATAATGGTCGGGCGACGGATATGATCCCGAATAGTTCTTGTACAGGGGAAGGCACACTGTCGAAAAATCAGCTGCCGACAGCCTCCCCTCTGCCACCGCAGAGGCAAGCACCAGGAACGGCTCTAGCTTGGCCATTACAGCTTCCCATGCATCGTCAGGTACCAGAACTGGTCTGATCCTGGATCGGACTTCCAGGCGCCTAGCATCTTTCCGCTATCGAGATCAACAGAGACGTGGCGCCCTGAATTAGGATCCACAAAATGCCGAGCCGGGGTTCCCCGATAGGTTCCCGCGATCTGAACGTTCCCAGGGTTCTTCACAAAGTCCCCTATCGCATCAACGAACGCTTGCTTGGTCGCCTTGCTTTCTTTCCCCATGATTCCGAAGTCCTCAGCGTGCTTGAAGTGGTGGGGAATGCTGTTCGAATCAACCCACGCAGATCCACAGCCGGGACCACTGTTATGCACGAGAACTGGAGTGTCTCCGGCGAGCACATAGTACGTATGCAGGTCGTCAACCGTGAGGTTGTACGTCCGGGTGTGCTTGGTGAAGGAGCGGCTGCCGGTGACGATGACAGTGTCACCGGCATCGGTGAGCAGGGTCATACCCGGCGCGAGATCGCCTGCCTCGACCCAACTGTGCTCGGACGGCGACCAGAAGGGGTGCTCATGGGTGGCCGTGAGCTTTTCGATGCCGTCCTGTGTGGCGATGGACAGCTCGCTGAAGTGCTTGTCGTCCTCGGTGATGATCAGACGGGTGACTCGTCTGGGGCCGGACTCGCCGGTTCGCGGGTCGGTGGCCTGGACCTTGTCGCCGAGTTCGACATCCTCGATGTCCTTCGTGCTGCCATCCGACATGAGCACGTCGGTGCCGGCCAGGAAGCACTTGCACGGGGCCTTCAGACCGCGCCCTCCGGAGCCCCCTCCCAGACTTCCTGGCCCCTCTCCGACCGTCGACTTGGACAAGAAGCCCATGGAAGGTCCGATGAAAGCCACCTTGCCCAGGCAGCCGCTCTTCCGTCCCAGGCTCATGCACGCGAGAAGCTTGAGGTGCATGAGTTGCTGCCGGTCTGCTTCAGCTTCCTCCTGGTCCTGCGCATCAAGCAGACAGCCGGAAGTCTCCTGGCAGTGATTGTCGATCTGCCGGTTGAGGAGGCGCGCGAATTCGTTGGCGTATTTCCACTGCTTGTCCACGAATACGCCGGGGTAGATCTCCGCGTGTTTCTTACTGGACACCGTTGCGGCCGGATAGGCGGTGCCCCGGGCCAGCGCTGCCTGGTGGTTCTGTGAGTTCTTCCTCTTCCCCGGCGTATGGCCCGGCGTGGTGTTCTCGGCGTTGGCATCCGGACGGGTCGGGCAGTCGATGAACGGGCACAGACCAGTGGGATCGCTCTTGCTGACGGGGCTGTTGCCGCTGTAGGCGTAGCCATTCATCTGCAACGGGTCCGCGATGTTGATGATCGGGTCGGCCGAGAGGAAGCGGCCCGAGTTCTGGTCGTACTCGCGAGCGCCGATGTGGGTCAGCCCGGTGGCCGCGTCGTCGATGCCGACGCCCAGGTAGCTGCGCTTGTTGGGCCAGGTCGACGGCTTGGGCCCGCGGACTTCGCCGTAGGGCTTGAAGGCTCGGCGGGTGACCGGCTGGCCGCTCGACAGTTCCACTGTTGTGTTCGCCGTGCCCACGTGATCCGCGAGCAGCACGCTGAGTTTGTGGCCCGTGGTGGCGCCGTTGCTCGTGGTGCGGACCACCGTGGGTGCCCCGGCCTGGCCGTAGGCACGTGAGGCGCGGGTGATCGTCCCGGTGGCGTCCGTCGTCAGCTCGGTCTCGCCCAGGTAGAGCGTCGAGCCCGACGGTGAGTTCTCCAGGACGCGATTGCCGGTGGCGTCGTAGACGTATGTCGTCTTCTTGCCGTCGTCCGTGATCGCGTCGAGCTTGTTCTCGGACGTCCAGGTCAGGTTCTGCGTGGTGTTCGACAGGTCGCGGACTTCGGTGTTTCCCACAGCGTCGTACGAGTAGCTGCTGCCCTTGCCCGACGGGGTGGAGCTGATCCACTTCATGGTGTGCGGCTGCGGGGTGCCGTAGCCGTACGTGTAGCCGACGTTCTTCGTCGCGTCGGCCGGGTCGTGCTCTGTCATGTTGGCCCGGTTGCCGAGCCAGTCGAAGGTGAACGACTGGCGGTAGGCCGTGGCGCCGGTGGCGACCGTGCTCGTGTCCGGAGCGGTCGCGGCGAGGGTCGACGTCAGCGAGGCGTCCGGGCTCGACACGTCGGTCGCCGCGTCAGGAGCGTCCGCCACCGGGCCGGACGAGGCGGCATAGTCGGTTCGATAGCCCCAGGTCGCCCCGCCCGACGACTTGCAGCCGATGCCCGTCCCGTCCGGCGCGACACTCGACGTCCAGGCGTTCACCAGCTCGCCCATCACGTCGTACGTGAAGCACTGGTTGTCCCACATCGTGCCCGAAGCCTCGGACAGCTTGCGGGCGTTGGACGTGATGGTGCCGGAGACGTCGTAGGAGTAGTAGCTGTCCGTGATGCGGTGCGGGCCTGAGGTCTCCCGGTCCGCGACGGTGCGCTGGAGGCGACCCGTGTGCGGGTCGACGAAGTTCGTCGACCACACCCGGTTGGGCTGGGATCCGGAGACCGTCCGCAGGACTTCGCCGTAGGGCGAATAGGTCGCGTCGGACGTGTACCAGGCCTGACCCGACGTCGACTCAGCGAGACCGTCAGCGTTGTAGCGGGTGACGACCTTCTCCTTCGCCAGCCCGCCCGCGGCCGGCACCGTGATCGACAGAGGCTTGCCGGTCGGGGTGTAGGTGTACGCGTAGGCGTACGTGCCCGCCAGACCGGTGGTCGTTGTGTTGGCCGGAATCAGCGTCTCGCTGCCGGTGGGCCGGTAGTCGGTGTCGTAGCCGGTGACCCGGTTGACGTAGTCGCCGCTCGCCGTGTGCCGGGTCGAGGCGACGGGCTGGCCGAGCGCACCGGGCAGTGTGTCGTAGGTGAACGACTTGGCGGGTGTGGCGGTCGCGGAGCCCTCGCGGATGTACTTGATCCGGCCGAGCTCGTCGTACTCCGTGTGCGTCGTCCGGGACTTCGCGTCCGTCACCTTGGTCGGCCGGTCGGCGTCGTCGTATCCGGTGTCTGTTCTGCCGACGTCCGGGTCGGTGGTGGACGTCAGTCGGCCACGGGCGTCGTACGCGTACGTCCAGGCGTTGCCCGCCGCGTCCGTAACCTTGGTGCGCTGACCCCGCGCGTCGTACTCGTAGGCGGTTACGCGCCCGTCATCCGAGCCCGAGTCGTCGTTGCTGTAGTGGCGGATCGAGGTGACCCGGCCGAGGGCGTCGGTGTGGGTCCGGGTCCGCGGGACGGTCGAGCCGGCCGGGTTCACGTACGTGCTGGTGTCGCTGTAGGTCGTGTACGTCGCGTGCTCGTAGTCGCCGTCGTAGTACGTCGACTGGCGGATCTGCCGCTCCAGGCCGTCGTAGCGCAGCTTGACCCAGCTAGGGATCAGCGACTTCGACCTGGGGGCGAAGAGTTCGGCGGCCGGCTCGCCCTTCGCGAGGTAGGCGCTCGTCTGCTCGTCGGGCAGGCCGTGGTCGTTGTAGGTGACGTCGGTGATGATCCGGCCCGGGCCATGAGCCTCGGACTGGGACTGGACCTGGCGCATCAGGCCGTCGTAGAGCGTCACCTGGCGGCTGTAGGAGCCGTCATCCTTCAACGTTCTGGCTGTGACGGCGGCCGGTCGGGTCTGCTCGGACGTGGCGATCGCCGCTTGGTAGTCGATCTCGATGTCCGGCGTCCTGCCGCCGGACGAGCGCGACGGTGACCAGCCCTTCACCAGACGTCCGAGAGCGTCGTACTCGCTGCGCGTCACTCGGCCGTTGGCGTCGGTGACCGTCAGCGCAAGGCTTCGGCCCGGATCGAAGGCCGTGGTGGCGGCATGCCCCTTCGCGTTGATCGTCTTGACTGACGTGACCGGCCCGCCTGCGTCCCCAGGGGTGTACTGCGTCTCGGTCGTACCGGTGCCCGGCTGGGTGACGGTGCGGAGGCGGCCCAGCGGATCGTAGGTGGTCTTCGTGGTGACCGAGTACGAAGTTCCAGCACCGTCGATCCCGGCGGAGGAGGTGACGAGCCCCTTCGTGGGAACTTCGCCGTAGGCCAGGTTGTCGTAGCTTTTCCGCGACGCCGACACAAGCTTGGTGGCCGGGTCGGCCGTGTCGTACCCAGCACACGAGGTCCCCGTGCTCCGCTCCTCCTTGGGAAGCCCGATCAGCCACGCCGACGTGTTGTGCACGTGCGACGTCTTGGTGCAGCTCTGGTCGGACAGGACCTCACTGCTGCCGCTCGGCTTGACCACAGCCGTCTCGACCTGGATCGGCAGCCCGTACGTGTCGTCGACCGTCGTCAGCGTCCGGACGGCGCGCCAGCTCGTGTCGGCCGTCTGGATCTCGTCCGTGCGCTTGGTGCCGCTGCGGTGGGCGAGCAGCGGGTCCATGTCCGTGCCGTTCTCGGCTTCCCTCGAACGGGACGCGGTCTGTTTCGACCAGGGGTAGTTCAGCGTCCGCTTCTGGACCCGCTTGTCCGAGTTCAGGTAGGTGATGCTCTCCGCCGCCATACCCGCGTACTGCGGAGCGTCGTCCGCGAGGAGCGTGTACGCGCCCGTTGAGTCCTTGATCTCGCCGCCCGCGCCTTGGAAGTAGCGCGTCTCTGAGTACGACTGGGCTTGCGGATCCCCCTGCTGGGAGCTGGACTTGCTGCCCTTGGTGACCGCCACCTTGCGGTAGCCGCGCCAGTCGCTGTACGTGCGCAGGGACGGGCGGGTGAACTCGTCGTCGGACTTCGCCCAAGCGGGGTCCGTGTAGTCGTACATCGTGTGGACGGGCTTGCCGTGCGACGTAACCTTGTCCGTCTCGGTCACCGAGTCGACGACGTACTTGTTGAACCACGCCTTCGCGGGCGTCTTCTCGTCGCCGTCCGGGGACCAGCGGATGGGATAGCAGGTGCCGTTGTTCTTGCCCTTGTCCTCGGACGGTTCGCTCGCGCAGCCGCCCTTGTACTCGACCTCGATGTCACCGCCGTACTCGGTGGCGACCGTGCCGATACGGGGTCGGGTGAAGCCGGGGCGCTGGTCGTTCACGCCACTGGAGACCAGGTTGGGGAGCTGACGGTCCTTGAGGCGCAGGCTCAGGGGCGAGGTCGCGCCGACCGAGTACTCAGCGAAGCTGACGCCGTCCTTGTGCTGGAGGATGCCGGTGGTGTCGCCGGGCGCGAAGCCGCGGCGGGTGATCGAGTTCAGCCAGAGGCCAGGCGATGTGTCGTACCAGTCTTCGGGGAAGGACTGGTGAAGGGTGTACGTGTCCACCTTGCCGAGGCCGGTCTGACCGGCGCGGGCCGCCTTCGTCGTCACTGTATCCAGGCGCAGCTGCGTCCAGAAGGACGGGAAGGCCGGGCACAGTTTGGACGTCGACTTGCAGTTGAGGTTGCCGGGGGTGTCCCACCAGGGGCGGTACGCGCCCGGGTCGTCGGTCTTGGCGAAGTTCGCCGCGTCACAGTCCGTATCCGACTTCAGGCAGCGCTGCTTGACGCCGAACTCGACGGTGGCGGACGGCTTGGTCAGGTCGGAGCGCATGCCGTACTCGATGGTCGTCGGGTAGGCGTAACGGTCGTACTGCTCGGGGGACTTGAACTTCTTCTTGACGGCGTAGTGGTTCGTCTCCTGCTTCCAGTTGACGACCAGCGCGTTGCCGTGCACGTCGACGACCTTGTCCAGGCCCCAGCACCAGGCCTGCTTCTTGCCCGCGCCGCAGCGGGAGTCCGCGAAGGCGGTGGCGTGGCAGGGCTCGCCGGGGTGGTTGCCGAAGACAGGGACGGTGGAGACGGAGTTGGTGTCGGCGTGGCCGCCGCCGACGTTGTTCAGACCGTAGAAGTACTGGGTGCCGTCGGTGGTGGTGACAACCCAGTGCTCGCCGTCGTTGTCACCGTTGCTGCCACCGGTCTTCAGCTGGACACGAGTGCCGTCATCCTGCTGCGGGCGATACGTGTCGGTGTCGCCGACCCGCACCAGCTCGGTGGTCTTGCCTGCCAGGGACATCACCGCGTTGTCCGACACCCAACACAGATCTGATGTCTTGTCCTTCTTGGCTGCGTTGTTGGGTGCTCCGGAGTTCAGCGTCTTGCGGTCGTCCTGGCAGGCACGGTAGCGGCGCTCGATATGGCCGGGGTCGTATCCCCAGCCCTCGCCGATCCAGGAGGCTTGGGGCGAGGAGACCGCCGTACGGCCGTCCACCGTCTGCGAGTTGTAGCTGAACGAGATGCTGGGCGCCGGTCCCGCAGGCGCGGCCGGAACGGTCAGCGGATACGACCAGTTGAAGGCGCCCGAGGATCCGCCCGCCTGCCACTTGCCGTCCGAGGCGAGCGGGGTGGCCTTGAACGAACCTCCGCCGCCGCCACCGGAGTCAACCGCGCCGATGACCGCGGTGTCACCGGCGGCCGCGGCCGGGGTCGCCGAACTGCGGTACGCGGCCTGGGCTATGGACGGCCCTTCCATACCCGTCGCCGCGGCGGACGCAGGAGTCACCGTCCCGTCCGCCGCCGTGTCGACCGTGGCCGTGATCGACTGGGTCTTCGTGTCGTTGGCCGTCTCCAGTTCCTCGTAGGCCTGGCACGCCTCGTCGTCCGGCGTCGTCAGGTAGCACTCAGGAAACTGGACGAAGCGCAGGCGGGAGGCCCAGTCGGCACCGTAGAGGTACTTGAACTCGGCGTAGTCGAGCTGGACGGAGATCGGAACGGAGCCGGTCGCCGGAGCCTGGACGGTCACGACGGCACCGTCGACGCCCTGGGACACGGGCGCGGTGCGAGCGGCCACCGAGACCTGCCAGGTGCCCGTGGGCGCGGCCTGGTCGGGGGCCTGTCCGAGGCTGACGGGCAGGTCGTCGACCGGGGTCAGGTCGACCTGCTGGGCAGCCGTGCCCAGGCTGGAGGCCGTCGCGGCCGTGCCCTTGCGTGCCGCAGTCCGGCCAGTGCGGGTCGACGCCTGGGCCGCGCTCGCCGTCGAGCCAAAGCTGACCGTCCCTGTGTCGGCGGGTGGTGCCGTCGCAGTGCCGGCCGGGGCCTGTTCCAGGTCCTCGGGGACGTCGACCTTCAGGGTCTCCAGGTCCCGCTCGAAGGCCTCACCCGAAATGGGCTTGTCCTGGCCGAGCGCCTCCAACTCCAGCGTCTCGCGGCCTTTTTCGGCCGCGGCCGGATCGGGCGGCAGCGCCAGGGACTGAGCGGGCAGGAGGCCCACCAGCAGGGCTGCCCCGAGGGCGGGTATGACAGCCGTGCGCAGGCGACGCCCACGGCGGCGCCGGGCAGGCGAGAAGCGACCGAACACGACGAAGTCCCCCGGACCACTTGAAGCGGGACCAGGTTCGGACCACGCGTGATGGCGTATCAGATGCGCAGATTCTGTGGCGCCTCTGTGAAGTTCCGCTAGATCGTCTGTGCGGATGTGATCACCGTCACGGTACGTAGCATGCCGTAGCGGTTAGTAGCGCACAGACCTCGCCCCGCCTGATATAGCGAGCGCTTCCGGATCTTCGCGATCTAACGCGTAATTCGTCAATCGCCCTGCCAAATAGCCTTGGCAATGGGGGCATTGAGAGATATCTCGTGGCGGTTTGGCATCAAGACCACTGCGCGGCCGGGCAGTTATGGACCTGCGCGCCCAACCGTGGATACGGCTCAGACGGTTGATCGACTCAATCCCCTCCCCCGTATGCGAAGGGTGACGACAGCCCGCTCATAGGTCATCATCGGCGGGCCCGGCAGCGCCCTGTCACGTGCCGGTTCCAAGGGGAGAAGGGGAACTCGCCGGATGACGCGCACCAGGACGGGCAAGAGACTCGGCTGGCGTCGAGCGCCCGGGAGCCGGACCACCGCGGCCGTACTCGCGGCAGCTCTCGCTGCCACCGGCATCGTTTTCGTGAGTCTCGGCCTGGACGATTCCGAACCCCGCGGCGAGGCGGACGGCGTCCGGAAGGCGAAGCCGGTCACCGAAGCCGCGGCCGCCGCACAAGCGGCCAGGACCGGGAAGTCCGTCGAGGTCACCGCGCTGCACACGGCCCGCTCCACCACCTGGGCGCGGCCCGACGGTCTCCTCGCCAAGAAGCTGTACTCCTCCCCGGTCCGGGCCAAGGTGGGCGGCGAATGGAAGGCCATCGACTACGGCCTCCATCGCACCAAGGCCGGCTGGGAACCCAGGGCCACCAACGCGCGGATGGTGTTCTCGGCCGGCTCCGAAGGACGCGGCTCCAAGGGGCGTGAGGAGGAGCAGCGCTCCTCCCGTGGCACGGCCCACCGCGTCTCCCTGCTCAACGGGCTCATGGGCGCTGCCGCAGCAGACGAGACCTCGACTCCCCTGGTCACCCTGACCGTTGACGGCTACGACATTCAACTCACCTGGCCGGGCCCCGTTCCCACCCCGATCATCGACGGCTCCCGAGCCCTCTACCCGGAGATCTTCCCGGGCGCCGACCTGGTCCTCACCGCCGACGACGAGGGCTTCGGCCAACTCGTCGTCCTCAAGAACCGGCAGGCCGCAGCCGATCCACGCGCCAAGCAACTGTCGTACGGCATCACCTCGGAGGACCTGACCTTCCGGCTGGACCCGGTCTCGGGCATCGTCACAGCCGACAGCGCGTACGGCAACGAGGTCGCCATGTCGCCCACCCCACTGATGTGGGACAGCAGCGGCGCCCCGGCGGTCACCGACGGAACGGTCGGAGCCACCGCCCAGCCAACCGCGTCGGAGAGCCCCAACCCCACCGACACGGACACCGGCACACCGAGCGACAGCCCGAGCCCCACCGAGGAGCTCATCGAGACGGACGAGCAGACCGACACCACGCCCGAGACGCTGCCGGCGGCCACCGACGGCCCGGAGCCCTCCGTGGCGGAGTCCCCACTGCCATCCGCGCCGGCAGAGCCGACGCCCGCCCCCTCGCAGGGCGGCCCCGCAGCCACGCTCGGCCTGCCCGGGCTCGACGGCCCGTCCCCCGACTCCCGCGGCGAACTCGTCGAGACCGATCTGTCCGGGGCGAACTGGGTGATCACCCCCGCCCAGGACTTCCTCGTGAACTCGGCCACGACATACCCGGTGTTCATCGACCCGTCGGTGAAGAAGCACACCCAGAACTGGACCACGGCGTACAGCCGCCACCCGAACGCCACCTTCTACAACGGCAAGGGCTTCAACAAGGGCGGTACCCACGAGGCACGCGTCGGCTTCGAGTCCGACACCTGGGGCACCTCACGCTCGTACTTCAACATCTCCTTCGACAAGGACCTCAAGGGCACGAAGATCACCAGCGCGAAGCTCCGCATGCTGGAGACATACTCTTGGTCATGCAGCGACCGCTCGATGAGCGTGCACCTCACCGGCGAGATCAACTCCCACACCAACTGGAAGAACGCGCCCAAGCTGCACGACGGAAACAAGTTCGCGACCAAGAGCTTCGCGCACGGCTACAAGTCCGGCTGCCGGGACGCGTACGAGACCTTCGACGTGAAGAAGGCTGCTCAGAAGCGAGCCGACAAAGGTGAGGACACCATCACGTTCGGCCTGCGGGCCCGCGACGAGCACTCGCAGTACGCGTGGAAGAAGTTCCGGGCCAACGGGGACAACGCGCCCGTCCTGGAACTCGTCTACAACCGCAAGCCGACCGTCGACTCCAAGTCGCTCGACCTCGGCCCCGAGGGCAAGTGCACCACCACCGAGCCGTACATCCGGATGGGTTCCGGCAATCTGACCTTCACCGCCCGGGCATCCGACAAGGACAAGAACCTCGACTACCTCGACTTCGACCTGTGGGCCAAGGGCAAGTGGGACACCACCGGTGATCTGCTGAAATCCATCGGAAAGGTCTCGGTCGGCGGTGACAAGGACACCGCTCTGCGCACCACGAACGGTTTCTCTCCCAGCACCCTCACCAACGGCACGACCTACTCCTGGCGGGTGCGAGCCGTCGACGACGCCAACGCCACCTCCGGCTACAGCCCAGCCAAGACACCGTGCCGCTTCGTCCTCGACACCGCCGCGCCCAAGCCGCCAAAGGTCAGCTCCACCGACTTCCCGAACGCGGACGGCAGCGAGAACGGCTTCGGCAATGACAGCGAGGATGCCAACTGGAGCACCCTCAAGTTCGGCACCGCGGGCTCCTTCACCGTTCGCGCCCTCAACACTGACGTCGTTCGCTACGAGTACGGCTTCAACTCGGCCTCCTACACCGGCTCGCTCACACGTACGTCCGGAACGGCCACCACCGTCAGCGCCACCATCGGCAACGCCAAGCCGCCGACCGCCGGCCCCAACGTGCTGTACGTCAGGACCGTGGACGGCGCGGGCAACGTCTCGCAGCCGACGAAGTACTTCTTCTACGTCACCCCCCGCGACCAGGCTGACGCCCCGGGCGACTTCACGGGCGACAAGCTCGCCGACCTGATGGTCGTCACCGAGGGCGGGAACCTCTCCCTGTACCCCTCGCAGGCCACGAGCGACCTCACCAAGGGATCCGGCGACCTGGACTACTCGATGTCCGGCGCCTACCGCGCCAACCCGGAGAAGGACCCGAACGGGGACGACCTGCCGCCCTTCGTGGCCGCACCCTCCGGGCACTTCAAGGGCGCGCTGATCACCCACAACGGCGACATCTACGGCGGCGACGGCCTCCAGGACCTCATCGTCCGCGTCGAAGGCAAGCTGTGGGTCTACCCGGGCGACGGCTACGGCGCCGTCAACGTCGACAAGCGCCGCGAGATCCTGCTGCCCGACGGAGCTCCCAGCCCGGCGAGCCTCACCCAGATCGTGTCCGCCGGTGACGCCACCGGTGACGGCAGGACCGACTTCTTCGCCACCGTCGGCGACGAGTTGTGGGCCTTCACCGGCTACCACGGAGCGACCATCGACCAGGCGATGCGTCTGGCCGCCTCGACGTGGACCGAGCGCGACCTGGTCACCGCCCAGGACATCAGCGGAGACGGCATCACCGACATCGTCTACCGCACTGATGTCTCCGAGCGCCTGTTGCTGCGCAAGGGAATCGCCGCGAGCGGCGGCGGGGTGAACATGGACTCTCTGAAATCCGGAGCCGCCTCTTCAGGGGGCGCCGACACCGAGTACGGCGCGGCCGGCTGGTCCAGCGCCAACATCCCGCTACTCATCGGAACACCGGACGCCAACGGAGACTCCATCCCCGACATCTGGACCGTACGCTCCGACGGCTCGGTCCGCTTCTACGCAGGCGGCAAAACCGTCCTCTCAGGAGCCGGCACAGAGATCATCGCCCCCGCAAGCTACTGGAAGACCCGCATCGCCATCGGATGACGACTCTGAGGAGAACGGCCGTCGCAATCTCAGGCGCGGCGGCCGTGCTGCTTGCGATACCCCACCGCCCCCGACTGAGCCCACTGGACCATCGAGGAGGCCTCGAACTCGGGCAGGGGCAGGCTCAGGGTGAGGTCAGGGTCGTGTCCGGGATCTTCCCGATGGAAGGGAGGGATGTGCGGGGCGAGGCTGGTGTGCATGGCGAACTTAGGTGAGTACAAGAGGCGTTGGAGGACGGTGGCGGCTGCCGGGGCTGTGGCGGCCGTGCTGGTGGTGGGGACCGTGCCGGCTGTGGCCGCGGATCCCGGGCACGGGGTGGTCCGTGGTGACCGGGGGCTCGACAAGGAGGCGCTGCGGGCAGCCCTCGCCGGGCTGCCCGATGAGAACGTGACGGGTGGGCTGATCCGGATGTCCGGAACGGACGGCCGCTGGTCGGGCACGGCCGGCCCGTCCGTGCCGTCCGCCGACGCGCACTTCAGGATCGGCAGTGTCACGAAGATCTTCACGTCGACCGTGCTGCTCCAACTGGCCGCCGAGGGACGGCTGACCCTGGACGACACGGTGCAGGAGTTGATGCCGGGCCTTCTGCCGGCCGGCTACTTCCCCGTCACCGTGGGCCAGTTGCTCAGCCACACCAGCGGCCTGCAGATCATGACCTGCGCCACGGAGGACATGTCACCGCGCGAGGCCGTCGACGCCTCCCTGGCCTGCGGCGAGCCGACGGAACCGGGCAGGGCCACCCGGTACAACGGCATCAACTACTTCATCGCGGGCCTGATCATCGAGCAGGTGACGGGCCATGCTTACGGCTCCGAGGTTCGCACCCGCATCCTCACCCCCCTCCGCCTGCGCGACACCTACGTCCCCGCCCTGGACGACTGGTCAATCCCGGCGCCCTACACACGCGGCCTGGTGGCAGTGCCGGGCTCCGGCGAGCTCAAGGACGTGAGCGTCCAGAACCCGTACGGGTGGGCGGAGGGCGGCATGATCTCCAACGCCCCCGACCTGGCACGCTTCTTCACGGCCCTGTACCGCGGCCGTCTCCTCCCGCCGGCCCAGCAGAAGGACCTGTTCCGGATGCCCGCCGCGGCGTCCGGCGACACGCAGTTCAGCTACGGCGGGCTCCAGCGCACCGAGTTCCCCGACGGCACCGTCGTCTGGGGCAAGAGCGGGCACGTCCCCGGCTACACGAGCGGCGCCTTCGCCTCCCGTGACCTCCGCCGTGTCCTGGTCTACGCCCTCAACCCGACGGACCGGTCCCCGGAACTGCCGTACGTCCTGCGGATAGCGGGGGCGGCGTTCGACGTCCCCATACCGGCTACAGCTGGCTGAGGATCGTCGGGTCCGTGATCTCCGTGTCCTTGGCCAGCATCATCGCCTTGCTGAGGATGACGGCGAGGGTGCGGTCTCCCTCGTAGGGGAGGTAGCCGGTCTGGGGAGTCGTCGCGGACTTGGGGACGATGCACAGGTACTGGTCGTTCGGGGTCATCAGGATGTTGCCCGAGCCGAGGTGGATCTTGTACGTGTGACGCTCGCCCTTCACGTGCAGGAAGCGGCCCTCCAGGGTGCAGCGGTCGGCTATCGCGAGCCGGGGGATCAGGCGGTCGAGGAGGGCCCGGCGGGTCTCGGCGCTCTGGTTCAGTTCGCCGAAGCTGTACCCCGACCAGTACTCCTGGAAGCGGCCGCCCGGGCCGCCGTCCTGCCAGGTCGGGTCGTTGCCGACGCTCGCGACACCCACGAACAGGTCGACGTCGCGCAGGACTTCGGAGAGGGCGAGGGGCGGGATCCCGGTGAGGGGCAGGGGCTCGACCGGGTCCTGCCCGTCCCGCAGCCACATGCTGTACTCGCCGCCGTAGCAGTGGGCCGAGTTCTCCGGCGCGTCGATCGGGTAGAAGCGGACCTGGTCGGTGCGCAGCCGCAGGTAGCTGCCGGACTCCGTGGTGTCCTCGCCGTACTCCTCGCCGTCGCCCTCGATCCAGTACTCGGCGCGCAGCCCCCACTGGGGCAGCTCCCGGGTGGCCGGCGGAGCCGAGTCGTCGACGCACAGCCGGAGCTTGTTGCGCCAACCCCTGATCGCGGCCAGCGAGTTGAACTGGTGCTGCCGCAGCACGTGCGCCGCGAAACGGTTCGAGTAGGTGCCCGTGGCGCGCTCGGCGTCGGTGAGCAGGTACACCTCGCGGTGGGCCTGTTTGAACGGCTGGGTGATCTCGTGCCGCTCCAGCCAGTCGCGCCAGGCGACGATCTCGGCCGGTTCGCGCCCGACCGGGTGCCAGAGCTCGACCTCCGAACCCGTGGTCACCGGATCGTCGGTGAGCGTGCGCAGCTCGCCGTCGGCGAAGCCGACCGGTCTGCCGTCGACCGTCCACAGGAGGCGCCTGGCGAGGGTGCCGACCAGCGGGTGGTCGATGTAGCGCTCGCGCCAGGCGTCGTACGCCCAGGTGCGACGGGCCAGGAACTGACGGTCGAGCCGCTCCGCCTGCGCCGAGAGCATCTTGTCGATGTCCTTGGCGGCGGCCTTGAGCTCCTTGAGCTCGTCGGCGTGATCCCGCTTCACGGCGGCGGGCACGCTCTTGACCTCCTTGCCTGCCGCGTTGCGCCAGCCGAGCACGGACTTGGTGCCGTGGACCTCGATGAGGGCGGTGACGTCCCCGAGTCGGTGCAGGGCGCGCCCCACCTCGGTGAGCCCGTACGCCGGGACGGCTAGCTCCTCGATCTCCTCCCGGCTCAGGCCGAGAGCGGTGGCGCGCGCCTCCAACGCCACGTCGAGCAGTTTCGCCGTGTTCTTGTACGTCACCCGGGTGGCCAGGCGGGCCAGTTCGGCGAGGGCGGCCTCGCTGTCGACGCGCGAGAGCGCGATGACGCCCGCGTTGGCGACCTTCGGGTTGCGCGGGCCCATTCCGGCGACCTTCTTGAGGGAGGTCTCGACGAGCGCGCCCAGCGCCCGGGCCGTGTCGGGGTGCGGCGGGAGAAGGGACAGCAGCCAGGCGAGTCCGCGCAGGGCGTTGGCGTTGTAGGGGTCGTAGGCGTTGTTGATGTCCGGCTCGTACGTCTGGCGTTCCAGCGGGATGGTGCGCGGGCGGCCGACGAGGGCGAGCCAGGACAGCGCGGTCTCCCTGACCCGGTCCGCTCCGATGCTGTCGATGAGGGCCTGGGCCTGCTTGTCCCACTTGGCGCTCGGCTTGGAGGCGGTGGCCGTGAGGGCGTGGAGGAGCAGGGCCTGCCAGGGGTCGTCGTCCGAGCCGGTGAGCTGCTCCATGGCGTGATCGGCCCACGCCTCGCCGACGTTGAGGACAGGGGTGGTGAGCTTCTTGACCAACTCCACGAGGTGCTCCGAGCGGTAGGCGACCAGGGCCGTACGACGGAAGACGGCCACGACGGAGGGCGCGAGCCGTCGGCCGGTCGCGAGCTCCGCCTCCGCCAGGAGGTCGAGGCGCGTGGCGTGCCAGTAGGAGTGCCGGGCACCGAGCGTTTCGAGCTCCGCCAGCCGCTCGGTGGGGAGGAAGAAGTCGTCGGGCAGGTCACGGGCGACGATGCCGAGCAGCGTCAGCACCTTCTGCCGGGTCTCCGGCTCCGTGCCGAGCGAGCGGAAGCGCTCGATGAGCGCGTGGGCGAGCCGGCGACGCTCCTCCACGGGCAGGTTGCGCAGGGTGTCGAAGAGCTCGGACCATTCGTCACCCCAGAAGCCGTGGTTGGCGACAGCGGCCTTCAGCACCTCGTCGGCGAGTCTGCCCATGTTCCCCGCGTCGATCTGGTTGCGGATCTTCTGCGTGTGCGATCGCATCGACGCCATCAGCCACCCACCAGCGCGACGAGCTTCAGGAACGTGACCTCGGTGCCGAGCTTCAGCTCGATCTCCTCGTCGAGGTCGGTGAACTGCCGGTCCCCCACCAGCACCAGGAACCCGTTCCCCGCGAAGGCCTTCAGCGCCAGCTCGGTCTGGGCCTCGGGGTCTATCCGCCGGGGCGTCCGCAACGCGTACCCGTTCAGCACCCGCTCGGTGTCGTTGGGCTGCACCAGCCCCTGGAACACCTCCGGCGTACGCGCGTTGAACTCGGCGACCTCCTGGAAGACCCGCCGCCGGATCAACTCGCGCAGCGCGAGCCGCTCCTCGGCGATCTCCAGCCCCCAGCCCGCACCGCGGTCCCCGCTTGTCGTCTCGTCGACGAACGTCACCATTCCCATGCCGTCGACAGTACGAGGCACCACTGACAATCAGTCACCGCGGGGGAAAGGCAGGCGGCGGGGCCCCGGTTTAAGGGCCCCGCCGCACACTGCGGCCCGTACCGTCCGCTGTGGGCCGTACCGTCCGCCTACCTGCGGCGCCGCAGCGACGGGTCCGTCAACGCCGGCTGCTCGACGAAGTAGTTGTCGGCCCGGTTCAGGTCCGTGCCGGGCGGAACGATCTCGTCGATACGGTCCAGGGTCGCGTCGTCGAGGGTGACGTCCGCGCCCGCCAGCAGGTCGGTGAGCTGGTCCATCGTGCGGGGGCCGATGATGGCCGAGGTGACGCCCGGGTGGGCGCGTACGAAGGCCAGGGCCATGTGCGGGAGCGGGAGACCGGCGTCGGCGGCGACCTTCTTGAGGTCGGCGACCGCGGCGAGCTTGGCCGCGTTGCCGGGCAGGGCCGGGTCGAACTTGAAGCCCTCCAGCTTGGCGCGCCCGCTGGCCGCGAGGTCACGGCCGGAGAGCCAGCCGGCGCTGAGCGGCCCCCAGGTCAGCGTGCCCATGCCGTAGCGCTGGGCCGCCGGAAGGATGCTGCCCTCCGCCCCGCGGGCCAGGATCGAGTAGGGCGGCTGCTCAGTACGGAACCGGACGTGGCCGCGCCGCTCGGCCGTCCACTGGGCCTCCACGATCTGGTCGGCCGGGAAGGAGGAGGAGCCCACGACCCGCACCTTTCCGGACCGTACGAGGTCGGACAGGGCGGACAGGGTCTCGTCGATGTCCGTGAGCGGGTCGGGGCGGTGCATCTGGTAGAGGTCGATGTAGTCGGTGTCCAGGCGCCGCAGGCTGTCCTCGACCGCGCGCGCGATGTAGCGGCGCGAGCCTCCCGCCAGGTTGGGCTCGTCGCCCATGGGCAGCCGGAACTTGGTCGCGAGGACGACCTCCTCGCGGCGCCCCTTGAGGGCCTTGCCGACGATCTCCTCGGACTCGCCGGTGCTGTAGATGTCGGCGGTGTCCACGAAGTTGATGCCCGCTTCCAGGGCCGCGTGGATGATCCGTACGGAATCGTCGTGGTCGGGGTTGCCGATCTCCCCGAACATCATCGCGCCGAGCGCGTACTCGCTGACCGAGATGCCGGTGCCGCCCAGAATCCTGCGCTGCATGAGTTGTCCAGCCTCCTAGGGCTTCACGTGGCTGTGGGCTTCACATGGCTGTGGGCTTGCTTCACGTGGCTGTGTGGATACCTTTCGACCCTCCCTCCCGACGCACATCCGGACCAGGCCCGGTCCAGCCTGGGTCTGGCAGTACCAGGAAGCGGCGGTGGAGGAGCGGTCCGCGGCCATGGACCCGGCTGGGCGATACTCGGAGCATGGTCACGCGTCCCGAGCCCGACATCAGCGCGTTCCTCAAGGCCCGCCGGGCCGCTCTCGACCCGGCCGGGCTGGGACTCCCGGCGGGGGTCAACCGCAGACGGGTGCCTGGCCTGCGGCGCGAGGAGGCCGCCCAGCTGGCGGGGATCAGCGTGGACTACTACACGCGCATCGAGCAGGGCCGTACGCCCAACATCTCGGACTCGGTCCTGGACGCCGTCGCCCGCGCGCTGCGGCTGACCGACTCCGAGTACGCCTATCTGCGGGACCTCACCCTCCCGGGACGCCGGACGCCGACGACGGGGACGGGGACGGGGACGACGGGATCCCAGCAGGTACGGCAGGGCATCCGGCTGCTGATCGACGCCATGGAGGACGTACCCGCGTACGTGTGCAGCGTGGCCATGGACGTCCTGGCCTGGAACACGCTCGGCGGGCGGATCACCTACGACTTCGCCGCGCTGGAGCCGCGGGAGCGGAACCTGGCCCGGCTGTACTTCCTGGACGAGGAGCAGTCCAGGTCGCTGTATCCGGAGTGGGAGGCGGGCGGCGAGTACATGGCCGCGACGCTCCGCGCCGACGTGGGCCGGCACCCCGACGACCCCGCCCTGAGCGCGCTGATCGCCGACCTGCTGGAGCACAGCGCGCAGTTCCGCCGCTGCTGGGACCAGCAGCACGTACGGGGCCTGTGCTACGGCGTGAAGCACATCACCCACCCGGTGGCGGGTGAGCTGTGGCTGCACTACGAGTCGCTGCCGCTGCCCTCCGATCCCGGCCAGACCCTGGTCACGTTCACGGCGGAGCCCGGCTCTCCGACGGAGAAGGCGCTGCGGCTGCTCGCCACGCGCGCGACGCCGCAGCCGGTTCCCTCGCCCTGAGCGGACGGCGACCTATTCTGACGGTATGTCAGATGACGAGTCGTACGAACTGCTCGGTTTCGACAACGTGCTGCTGCCCGTCGGGAACCTCGACGAGGCGCTGGGCTTCTACGGGCGGGCCGGATTCCCGGTGGCCTTCCGCCTGGACGAGGCCGGGATCGCCCTGCTGAAGGTCGGGAACGAGACTCCGGGCGTGCTGCTGCGCGTGGACGAGGAGCTCGGACAGCGGGGGCCGTCCTGGCCGGCGTGCCGCGTGTGGCTGGAGGTGCGGGACGCGCGGGTGACGGCACGGGCGCTGACCGCGGCCGGGATCCAGCCCCTCGACGAGCCCTTCCCGGTGGCCACCGGCTGGACCGTAGAGATCGCCGACCCCTGGGGCAACGTCATCGGCTTCACGGACTACGGCAAGCGTCCGGAGCTGGCACGCACCGGCTGAGCCCCGCTCGCCGCACCAGCCGAGCACACCCCGGCCCTCCACCCCCTTGCGGCCTGAGCCGCACGTCACACACGCACGCCCCGCAACCGACTTGAACACGTTCAAAAACAGGTCTACATTCTTCCTCGACAGCGCGTTTTGAACGCGTTCAAGAAGTCGAGAAAGGGTGGGGACATGGACCTCACGGTCGTCGCGTATGTCATCTATCTGCTGGTCAGCGTGGCGCTGACGATCTGGGTGGCACGGACGCTCAGCCAGAACGGGCGGATCTTTCTGGCTGATGTGCTGCACGGGAACGAGAAGCTCGCGGACGCCGTCAACCACCTGCTGGTGGTGGGCTTCTACCTGGTGAACCTGGGCTTCGTGGCCCTCTATCTCAGCCAGGACGAGGAGATCGCCGACGCCCGCGGGGTGTTCGAGGCCCTGTCGACGAAGATCGGCGTGGTGCTCCTGGTGCTCGGCGCCATGCACCTGGGCAACGTCTACGTGCTCAACAAGATCCGGCGCCGGGGCATCATGGAGCGCGAGCAGCAGCCGCCCGTGCCGCCGCAGGACTGGGTCGCCCCGGCGGTCGGGGCGTGACCGCGATGGCCACCGCCGCCACCCCGGACCGGGACGCCGCGCGCGTCCCGGTCCGCGGGCTCACCGTCCTGTACGACGCGCAGTGCTCGCTCTGCGGCTTCCTGCGCGACTGGCTCGTACGGCAGCGCCAGTTGGTGCCCCTGGACCTGGTGCCCGCCGGCTCGGAGGCCGCCATGCGGCGCTTCCCGGGGCTCGACCACGCGGTGACGCTCGACGAGATCACCGTGATCGGCGATTCGGGCCAGGTCTACCGGGGCACCGCCGCCTGGATCGTCACCCTGTGGGCGCTCGCCGAGTACCGCCCGACGGCCCACCGGTTCAGTACCCCGGCCGGAGCGCGGCTCGCGCGCGGCGCGGTCCTCGCCGCCGCCAAGTGGCGTGAGGGCCAGTGGGCACGCAGGCACGGCGCCTGGGGCGGAGGCGCGTACTACGGGGCCAACGGATGGCAGTACTCCCCGGCCACGGGGTGGACCTACAACGCACCCGCCTGCGACAGCGACACCTGCGCGCCTCGTTAGGCTCTGTCCCGTGCCAGCAGCGAAAGACAGCGCCAGTCGTCCGGACGGCCCCGCGGAGCCGGAGGGCCCCGCCCGGCCGTCCCGTACGCCGGCGAAGAGCGAGCAGACCCGGGCCCTGATCCTGGAGACGGCGATGCGCCTGTTCCAGGAGCGGGGCTACGAGAAGACGACGATGCGGGCCATCGCCAAGGAGGCAGGGGTCTCCGTAGGCAACGCGTACTACTACTTCGCCGGCAAGGAGCACCTGATCCAGGGGTTCTACGACCGGCTCGCCGCCGAGCACAGGGTGGCTGTCCGCGAAGTCCTGGACCAGGAGAAGGACCTGGAGGCGCGGATCGCCGGGGTGCTGAAGGCGTGGCTGGACGTGGCGACGCCGTACCACGAGTTCGCGGTGCAGTTCTTCAAGAACGCCGCCGATCCGGACAGCCCGCTCAGCCCGTTCTCCGCCGAGTCGGAGCACGCGCGCGTGGAGGCCATCGCGGTCTGCCGCGAGGTGCTGGCGGGCTCCAAGGCGAAGATCCCCGAGGAACTGCGGGAGGTGCTCCCCGAGTTGCTGTGGCTCTCCCAGATGGGTCTCGTCCTGTACTGGGTCTTCGACCGCACGGAGGGTCGCGAGCGCAGTTACCGCCTCGCCGAACGAGGTGCCCGGCTCACCTCGCTCGGCGTCTCACTGGCCCGCTTCCGGGTGCTGCGGCCCCTGGTCCGCGAGGTGCACGGGCTGTTCACGGACTTCCTGCCGGGGATGACGAACGCACTGCCCGACCCCGCCAAGAAGTCCGCGAAATAGCGCCCCCGCGCGGTCAGTTCACGGCGTCCACCTCGTCCTCCGCCAGCTCCACGTCGTACACCAGCGGTTCGGCGCCGACCATCACGTGCCGGGCGCGGGAGGGGTGCTCGGCGGCCGTCACGGCCAGCAGGTACGAGCCCGCGGAGGGCACCGAGACGATGTACGAGCCGTCGGCCAGCGACGTCACCCGGTCGAGCTGACGGCCGCCCTTGGAGAGCAGGGTCAGCGCGGCGCCCTCGACGGGTGCGCCGTCCGGGGTACGGACGAAGCCGTGGATCACGGTCGACCCGCCGTCGGCGTCGGCCACGCGCGCGTGGGGCTCGGAGACCTCCTCCTCGCGGGGCTCGACCGCCAGGTGCGGCAGTCGCTTCTCCAGACCGGCGGGCAGCCACCAGTTGGAGTTCCCCAGGAGGTGCATCGCGGCCGGCACCAGCGCCGTACGCAGGATGAACGCGTCCAGCGCGACCGCCGCCGCGAGCCCGATGCCCGCCATCGCGCCCTCCATGTCGCCGCTGAGGACGAACGCGGAGAAGACGCAGATCATGATCAGGGCCGCGCAGTTGATGACCCGGCTGGTCTCGGCGAGGCCGACCCGGACCGCCCGCGCGTTGTCCTTGGTGTGCACCCACTCCTCGTGCATGCGGCTCACCAGGAACACCTGGTAGTCCATCGAGAGCCCGAAGAGCAGCGACAGCATGATGACCGGCAGGAAGGCGGTGATCGGCCCCTCCTTGCCGATGCCGAGGAGTTCCGTGCCCCAGCCCCACTGGAAGATCGCGACGAGCACTCCGAAGGACGCGGCGGCCGCGATCAGGTTCATCAGGGCGGCCGTCAGCGGCACCACCAGGGAGCGGAAGGCCACCATCAGCAGCAGGAAGCCGAGCGTGATGATCGCCGCGACGAAGTACGGCAGCCGGTCCCCCGTGACGGCCGCGAAGTCCTTGAAGACGGCGGTCACTCCGCCCACGTGGGCCTCGGTTCCGGACTCCGGGATCACGTCGTCCCGCAGCCGGTCGATCAGCTGGTCCGTCTTCTCGGACTGCGGTGACGTGGTGGGCACGACCTGGATCACCGTGACGCCCTGGGAGGGCGGCGCGACGGCGACCTGGGCGACGCCCTCGGTCGAGCGGATCGTCGACACGAGCGCGTCCGTGTCACCGCCGTCCACGACCACCTGGAGCGGGCCGTTGAAGCCGGGCCCGAAGCCCTCGGCGAGCAGGTCGTACGCCTGGCGCGTCGTCGTCGAGTCCTTGTGGTTGCCCTGGTCGGTGGCGCCGAGCCGGATCGACAGGACGGGCAGCGCGAGGATCACCATCACGACCAGTGCCCCGGCGGCGATCGAACGCGGCCGCTTCTGCACGTACATGGACCAGCGTGCCGCGAGGCCGCTCGCCTCGGCCGGCTCCGGTCCCGTCGCGGCGAGCCTGCGCCGCTGCTTGCGGCTGAGGACGCGCATCCCGAGCAGGCCGAGGAGCGCGGGCAGCAGGGTGGTCGCGGCGAGAACGCTCAGTACGACGGTCAGCGAGGTCGCGACGACCACGCCGTCCAGGAAGCGCATGTTCATCACGAGCATTCCGGCGAGCGCGATGCACACCGTGCCGCCCGCGAACAGCACGGCACGGCCCGAGGTGTTGAGGGCCGTGACGGCGGACTCCTCGGGCTTCATGCCGCGCAGGATGCCCCGGCGGTGCCGCGTCACGATGAACAGCGCGTAGTCGATGCCCACGCCGAGACCGATCAACGAGCCGAGCAGCGGGGCCACTTCGGGTACGTCGGTGACATGGCTGAGCAGCGAGGTCGCCATCAGGCCGGTGCCGAGGGCCGCGATCGCGACGACGAGCGGCAGCAGCATCGCGAAGAACGAGCCGAAGGCGAGGAAGAGGACGACCGCCGCGGCCATGATGCCGACCATCTCGGCGATACCGGTGGGCGGCTCCTGGATCCGGGTGATCGCCTGACCGCCCAGCTCCACCTGGAGACCGGCGCGTTCGGCGCCCTGCGACGTGTCGACGACGTCCTGGACCAGCTCCTTGGGGACGCCGTTCGCCTGCTCGGTGAAGGTCACCTGGGCGTAGGCGATCCGCCCGTTCTCACTGATCTGCGTGGCCCCCTGGGCGGCGTACGGGCTGCTGACGTCGCCGACGCCCTTCATGCGCCCGATCTCCTCCAGGGCGGGCTCGATCCGGGAGCGTACGGAATCGTCCCGTACGGATCCGTCGTCGACCTTCCACACCACCGTGTCGGTGTCGCCCGACCTCTCCGGGAAGGCCTTCTCCATCAGGTCGTACGCGCGCGTGGAGTCCGTGTTCGGAAGAGTGAAGGTGTCCGCGTAGTTCGTGCCCGCGGCGGATCCCGCGAAGCCCAGCCCCAACAACGCCCCCACCCACAACAACAGGACCACCAGCCGGTGCCGATAGCACCACCGTGCCAATGTCGTCACGCCTCAACGCTCCTTAGTCGGTCGTCGGTCGGTCCCCCAGGTCCTGCGGCTCAGCATCGGGGTGGCGCGCACGCGTGCACACGAATCGGCCATGACTCACAAGGAACTCCAAAGCACGACCCGGCCCCGTTGTCGGTGCCCGCGCCGATACTGGGGACATGACCGCTCACGAGGGGGCGACCGTCCTGGTCGTCGAGGACGAACCGAGCATCGCGGACGTCCTGGCCATCGCTCTGCGCTACCACCGCTTCGAGGTGATGACGGCGGGGACCGTGCGCCAGGCGCTGACGCTGGCCGAGCGCACCCGCCCGGACGCCGCGCTCCTCGACGTGATGCTCCCGGACGGCGACGGCCGGGCACTGGGCCGCGAACTGCGCGCGAAACAGCCCGACCTGGCCCTGGTGTTCCTGACCGCGAGGGACGCGCCCACCGAGATCGTCGGCGCGCTCGCCTTCGGCGACGACTACATCACCAAGCCGTTCAACATCGACGAGGTGATCGCCCGCATCACCGCGGTCCTGCGCCGCACCCGCCCGGCCGACGTCCTCCCCGAGCGCCCGCCCCTGCGCTACGGGGACCTGGAGCTGGACGAGACGACCTACTCGGTGCACCGCGCGGGCCGCTCGGTCGAGCTCACCCCCACCGAGTACGCGCTCCTGCGCTTCCTCGTGCGCAACGGCGGCCGGATCGTCCCCAAGGAGCAACTCCTGCGCCACGTCTGGCAGTACGAGCACTCGGCCGAGTCGACCGTCGTGGAGACGTACATCAGCTATCTGCGCCGCAAGCTCGACGCCCTCGGCGCCCCGGTGATCACGACCCGCCGGGGCGTCGGATACGGGCTCGCATGATCTTCCGCCACCACCACAGCCGTGGCATCCACTCGCTGCGCGGCAAGCTGACGCTGGCCAACGTGGCGCTGCTGGCGCTCGGCATCATCGTGGCGACGGCGGTCAGCCTGATGGGCATGCGGTACTACCTGCTGGACCAGGTCGACTCGGAGCTGTTCAAGACACGGGACTCACTGGGGAGTACGCAGCTCACGGCGCAGCAGATCGACTCGATGAGCGCGCTGGCCTTCGTCCGCGACGGGAAGATCCCGGAGTCGCAGGGGCCGCCGAACTCGGACTCCCTCTTCGCCCTGGTCGACACGACGGGACACAGCCTCACGATCGGCACCTTCGAACCGACGGAGAACCAGCGGGCGCTGGCCGAGGCCGTGGACGACCCCCGGTCCCTCACCGGCGACGCCGAGCCGCAGGACGTGACCGTGGACGGCACCCCGTTCCGGGTCATAGGTATCTCCCTCACCGACGGCACGACCATCCTGCTGGCCAGCTCGACGGACGCCCTGCACAAGGGCATGGCCAAGGCCCTCAAGCTCGATCTGACCTTCGGTGCCCTGCTGTTGGCGCTCCTCGCCGTACTGACCATGCTCAGCGTGAGCCGCCGGCTGCGGCCCCTGGAGGACATGGTCGAGACGTCGTCGGCGATCGCCGAGGGGGATCTGGCCCGGCGCGTGCCCTCCAGCCACCACCCCACCCAGGAGGTCGAGCAGCTGCGGCTCGCCCTCAACTCGATGCTCCACCAGGTCGAGTCGGCGTACCGCACCCGCGAGCGGAGCGCCACGCAGCTGCGCCGCTTCGTCGCGGACGCCTCCCACGAGCTGCGTACGCCCCTGTCGGCGATCCGCGGCTACCTCCAGCTGTACGACAAGGGCATGCTGCGCGAGCCGGGCGAGCGCAAGCGGGCCTGGGACCGGATGACCGGTGAGGCCGACCGCATGGCCCGCCTGGTCGACGAGCTGCTCACCCTGGCCCGCCTCGACCAGCAGCCCGAACTGCGCTTCAAGAACGTCGACCTGAGCCGTCTCGTGCGTGACGCGGCCGAGGACCTTCGGGCCCAGCAGCCCGAGCGGCCGGTGTCCGTGGGCGCGGACGGGGCCCTGCTGATACACGCCGACGAGTCGGGCCTGCGTCAGATCCTGGGCAACCTCGTGGCGAACGTACGGACGCACACGCCGGCGGATGTCGCGGTCACGCTCGGTCTGGAGCGGGTTGACGGGGTCGTGCGTCTTTGTGTCGCCGACGAGGGGCCCGGTCTTGAGGAGGATGACGCCTCGCGGATTTTCGACCGGTTCTTCCGGGCGGGTGGGGGTGCGGGCAGCGGGCTGGGCATGGCCATCGTTCAGGGGGTGGTCGTGGCTCATGGGGGTGAGGTGGAGGTGCGGACGGCTCCGGGGGAGGGGTTGGCGGTGACGGTTACGTTGCCTGCGAAGGCTTGTGCGGGGTGATTTCCGTGGGGGGTGCGGTGTGTTGCGAAGTGCGGGCCGGTGGGGGCTTGTCGCACAGTTCCCCGCGCCCCTGAAAAGACGGGGCTGCGCCCCTGTCTTTTGTCCCCCCGCAAGGGCGCTATGGCGCCGGGACCAGAGCCCAGACCGTCTTGCCGTACCTTCCTCGGCTCCATACTCCCCAGGCCGTTGTGAGGTGTTCCACCAGGGTCAGGCCTCGGCCGGACTCCTCGTCGTACTCTCCGACCACCCGCAGGCGGGGCTGGACGGGGCTCTCGTCGGAGACCTCGATGAGGCAGGAGCCGTCCGCGATCACGGTGACCGCGACCTCGAACTCCCGCTCCAGCAGCGGCCCGTGGCGCACCGCGTTCGTCGCCAGCTCGGACACGAGCAGCACGACGTCCTCGAACGCCTGCTCCCCCGCGCTGTGCCCCCAGTTCGACAGATGGTCACGCACCCGGCGCCGGGCGAGCCCGACCGAAGCCGGATGCCGGGGCAGCCGGAAGGAGTTGCGTCTCAACACGTTTGCTCCTCACCCCACGCACACCTTCGTCACAAGGTGCCGCGTGGGGTGAGCCCATCGCGTCACTGACGCAACCGTCAACCCCGCGCGAACGCGTCAGATCCGGTCGAGGCTCCACAGCCGGAAGACTCCGGTGCCGTCCGACAGGTACTGTCCGCCGCCCACGGCCTCGCTGCTCAGTACGTAGTCCTTGCGCTGCCACAGCGGAACGAGCGGAACATCGCGGGCGACGTCGTCCTGGACCGCCCGGAAGTCCCCCTCCGTGCGACTGCGGTCCGGGTACTGCCGGCTGTCCTGAATCCGCCGGTCCACGTCCTTGCTGCTGTAGCCGTTCTTCATGCTGCCGCCGGTACCGACCAGCGGAGCGGTGAAGTTGTCCGGGTCGGGGAAGTCGGCGACCCACCCGACGGCGTACGCGTCCAGCTCGCCGTCCGCGTACCGCTTCTGGAAGTCGGTCCACTCGTAGCCCTTGAGCGTCACCTGGAACAGTCCGCCCCGCTCCAACTGCCGTTTGAGCTCGGCGGCTTCCGCGCCGGCCGCGTCCCTCCCCTTCGCGTAGCCGTAGGTGAAGCGCACGGGCGTCTTCACCCCGGCGGCGGCGAGCAGTGCCTTCGCCCGCGCGGGATCGGGCTTCGGGTAGGCGTCGAAGAAGGAGGCCGTGTGCCCGGTGATGCCGGCGGGGATCAGCGAGTACAGCGGATCGACCGTGCCCTCGTACGTCGTGGCGGCCAGCTCGTCGCGGTCGACCAGCAGGGCCAGCGCCTGCCGTACCCGGCGGTCGTGGAGCGGTGATCCGGCCCGCACGTCGAGGTACAGATTGCGGGTCTCGGCGCCCGCCGCCTCCGTGACGCGGTGGCCGGGGTCGCTCGGCGACAGCCCGGCGAGCACCTTGGGCGGCAGCGTGCGCGCGACGACGTCGACCTTCTTGGCCTTCCAGGCCGCGTCGAGCTTCTCGGGGGTCGCGTAGTAGCGCACTACGGCGGATTCACCCTTGCTCTGCGCCGCCCCCCGATAGCGGGAGTTCGGCGTCAGAACGGCCCGCTGATCCTTCGTGTACGTCTTCAGTGTGTACGGTCCCGAGCCGTCGACGCCGTTGCCGGTACGCAGCGAGTGTCCGGAGTAGCGGGTGCGGTCGACGATCGAACCGGCACCGGTGGCGACCTTGAACGGGAACGTGGCGTCCGGCGACGACACATGGAAGGTGACGGTGAACCCGCTCGCGTCCACCGAACCCACCGTGTCGAACAACGAGGCAGGGCCGACGGACGAGTCGATGGACCTGACCCGGTCGAAGGAGAACTTCACGTCCTCGGCGGTCATCCTGTGCCCGCTGGGAAACGTGATGCCCTCCTTCAGCGTGCATCGGTACGTGGTCAGGCCCGTACCGACGAATCCGCAGCTCCTGGCCGCGTCGGGCACGGGGTCCGCGCCGCCCGGCTCGAAGGTCAGCAGCGACTGGAAGACGTTGCTGAACAGGTCCCAGGACCCGGCGTCGTAGGCGCCCGCCGGATCGAGGGCCGTCACCGCGTCCGTCGTACCGACGGTGATGCTCCCGGCGCCGCCCGTCGGCAGCAGCTGCCAGCCGCCCACACCCACGGCGACCAGCACCAGAACCACCGCGAGAATCCGTATGCGAACCGATCGCATCGGCGCCCCTCCTGGAGCCACGGTCCCGTGGCTCGATCCCGCCACTCCCCCAGTGGCTCCTCGTGCCACTCCCCGGTGGCGCGAGGCACTCAACCACAGGGGTTTCGGGCGAGGGAAGGCTTATGGGGAGTGTTGGGAGAAAGCTGACCAAGCGATGGTTTCCGGCCGCTTTCACAGCCCGCTTCCAGGTGTGAAGCGTGCGCCTCAGGCCTGCTTGGAAGCCAGTTCCACGACCGTGATGTCGGACGGCGCGCCCACCCGAGTGGGCGGCCCCCAGGCACCGGCGCCCCGCGACACGTACAACTGCGTGTCCCCGTACCGCTCCAGGCCCGCGAGGGTCGGATTGGCCTGATCCGCGATGAGGCTGCCGGGCCACAACTGGCCGCCGTGCGTGTGCCCCGAGAGCTGGAGATCCACTCCATGGTCCACGGCGTCATGGATCTGCACCGGCTGGTGTGCCAGCAACACACATGCCCGCGACCGGTCCCGGTCCCCGAGCGCCTTGACGAAGTCGGGCCCCTGCCCCTCGTCCTCACCGGCCACGTCGTTGACCCCGGCGAGATCGAAATCGGCCAGTTCCGTACGGGCGTTCTCCAGCGGCCGCAGCCCCAACTCCCGTACGCGCGCGACCCACTCCTCGGCCCCGGAGAAGTACTCGTGATTGCCCGTGACGAAGAACGACCCGTGCCGTGCCTTCAACTGGGCGAGGGGCGCGGCCGCGGGGCCGAGATCCTTCACGCTGCCGTCGACGAGGTCACCCACGACCGCGATGAGGTCGGGCTGCGTCGAGTTGATCGTGTCGACCACCTTCTGCGCGAACCCGCGCCCGAGTACGGGCCCGAGGTGCACATCGCTGACGACGGCGATGCGGTACCCGTGGGCCGACCTGGGGAGTTTCGCGAGCGGCACGGTCACCCGCTTCACCTTGGGCCCGCGCAGGACGCCGTACGTCCCGTATCCGACGGTCCCCACGGCCGCGGCAGCGGCGGCCCCGCCGACCACGCGCGAGACGAAAAGGCGGCGCGAGGGGCCGGTGGCCGCGGGCTCCGGCTTCTCGGCGGGCCCGGGCTTGGCACCGGCTTCTGCTCCGGCTTCGGAGCGGGTCTCTGGCTCTGAGGAGGGCTCAGCTTCCAGGTCGGGCACTCGCGTGCGTACGGGTGCGCCCTCGCGTACGCCCACCGGCTCCACCGCGGGCGTCGAGCGCCGCTCCAGCACCCGCCGGAGCAACGGCCGTACGACCTCCCCCACCAGCAACCCCAGCAGGAGGTAGAGCGAGAAGGCCATCCACAGGAACCCCGGCCAGGCCAGCACCTGCTGCAGCCAGAAGGGTGCCCCGCCCCGCTCGGACGCGATCGCCGCGAACATGAGGAACGGCCCCCCGACGACCAGGGCCGTGCCCACCCGACGCGCCACGCCCGGCCGCGCCGTCGTGTCGCGCACCATCCGGCGCCACACGTACCAGTGCAGACCGCCGAACACGGCCAGGACCAGGACAACGAACACGATGATCACGCGGAGACTCCCCGTTATGACGTGTGACGCAAGGCTCGAACTCCGCGCAACCCGATGCCCCCGACGACCGTCCCCAAGACAAAGGAGACAACGGCGAGCGTCAGGTGCACCCAGAAGTACCCGGTCGGATCGCCCGCGTCGTCGAACGCGAGCCCACTCCCGTCCTTCCACAGGTTCTTGACGAAAGTGATCCAGATGACCCAGCTCCACACTCCGAAGGCGAGCAGGAACCAGGAGACGGGACGGCTGAGCTTCATGGGTTCAGTATCGCCGCCGTCGAACGGCACCGGCGTCCGGGGTGGGGAGGACCACAGCGGGAACGACCGCGGCGGTACGCGCCACGGCGGGGAGCACCGCGCGACTTCCCGCCCGACGCCCTGTACGTTCTCGACCGTGCCCGCCATGAAAAAGACCGCCAAGTCCTCCTTGCTGGTCACCTCCGCCACCCTGTTGTCGTTCTCGCTCGCGCTCACCGCGACCGCCACCGCGCCGGCCCTCGCGGACGACAAGCCCTCCTCGACTCCGTCGGCGACTCCGTCGACGTCGACCTCGCCGTCGGGCAAGTCGTCGACCAGCCCGTCGGCCACGCCCCCGGCGGACATGTCGACCGTGGGCGGCGCCCAGCTGGGCCGGTCCGGCACTCAGGCGAACCTCGGCACCGGCGCCCCGGTCCTCCCGAAGGACCTGAGCGCCCGTTCCTGGATCGTCGCGGACGCCGAGTCGGGCGATGTCCTCGCCTCGCACAACGCGCACTGGCGGCTGCCTCCGGCGAGCACGCTGAAGATGCTCTTCGCGGACACGCTGCTGCCGAAGTTCCCGAAGACGGAGAAGCACAAGGTCGTGCCGTCCGACCTGGCGGGCATCGGCTCGGGCTCCAGCATGGTGGGCATAAAGGAGGACGAGACGTACACGGTCCACGACCTGTGGCTCGGCGTCTTCCTTCGCTCCGGCAACGACGCGGTCCACGTCCTGTCCGCGATGAACAAGGGCGTCGACCAGACCGTCAAGGACATGAACGCGCACGCGGAGGAGCTCCAGGCCCTCGACACGACCGTGGTCAGTCCGGACGGGTACGACGAGAAGGGGCAGGTGTCGTCGGCGTACGACCTGACCCTGTTCGCCCGCTCCGGCCTGCAGAAGAAGGACTTCCGGGAGTACTGCTCGACGGTCCGCGCGAAGTTCCCCGGCGAGACCAAGAAGAACAAGAAGGGCAAGACGACCCGCGAGTCCTTCGAGATCCAGAACACCAACCGGCTGCTCACGGGTGACTACGGTCTCGACGCCTACAAGGGCATCGCAGGTGTGAAGAACGGCAACACCACGAACGCGGGCTCGACCTTCACGGGTGTCGCCGAGCGCGACGGCAAGGTGCTGCTCGTCACGGTCATGAACCCCGAGAAGGAGGAGCACGACCAGGTCTACAAGGAGACCGCGAAGCTCCTCGACTGGGGCTTCCAGGCGTCCGGCAAGGTCGACCCGGTGGGCGAGCTGGTGCCGCCGAAGAGCGCGGACACGGACGCGCAGCCGGGCGCGAACGCCTCCGGCGAGGCGGGCGGTTCGGGCGACGGCGAGGCCTCCTCGAAGCCCGTCGCGGCCTCGGCCGAGACGGACGGTTCGAGCGGTGTCGGCATCGCGCTGGCGATCACCGGCGGCGTCCTCGTGCTCCTCGCGGCCGGTGTCTTCGTGATCAACCGCCGCTGGCCGCTGCCCGACCTGATGCGCCGCCGCCGCTGACACCGGCGGACTTGCCGAGGCCGGTGGCTCTGCCGGCGTCGGCGACCGGGCCGGACCCGGACCCGGTGGATCCGCCGGACCCGGCCGGTCCGTCCGCCGCGGCGGAGTCGTCGGGCTCGGCCGGCTCTTCGGACCCGGCCGGCTCCTCGTGCTGCGTCGCCGTCCAGGCGGCGCAGTACAACAGCAGCTTCGAGGTGAAGTTGATCCACAGGAGCAGTGCGATGGGCACCCCGAACGCCCCGTACATGCTCTTCGAGGCGACGCCCTGCATATAGCCGCTGAGCAGCAGTTTCAGCAGTTCGAACCCGGCCGCGCCGATGAGCGCGGCGACCACGAGGCGGCGCCTCGCGGGCTGGACTCCGGGCAGCAGCGTCAGGACGTACAGGAGCAGTAGGAAGTCGGCGAGGACGGCCACGGCGAACGCGGCGGTCTGCAGCAGCACCCCGCCCCAGCCGTCCTCGTCGATGCCGAACAGCCGGGCAGTCCAGCCCACCGCGCTCGACGCGACGGTGGAGGCGGCGAGCGTGACGAGCACGGCGCCACCGAGGCCGACGAGTACGCCGGCGTCCTTGAGCTTGCTCAGGAAGGGGTTCTCCTCCTCGTCCGGCAGCTCCCAGACCGCGCGCAGGCACTCGCGCATCGAACCGACCCAGCCGATGCCGGTGAACAGCAGCAGGGCGCCCGCGATGAGTCCGACCGTGCCGGCGTTGTCGACGAGACCGCCGATGTCGAGCTGGTCGGAGATGCCCGGCACCTGCTCGGCGATCTTCTCCTGCAGCTTCTCCTGCCCGTCCTTGTCGAGCGTCGCGGCGGCGATCGCCGCCGCGACGGTGATCAGCGGGAACAGCGCGACGAAGCTGATGAAGGTCATCGCGGCGGCGAGCCGCGTCCACTTCACCCGGTCCAGCCGTTCGTACGAGCGCCACGCGTGCGTGGCCATCAGACGTGTGACCAACGGGCCCACGCCGGGGAGCTTTTTCAGCCAGTCCATGATCCGACTCTGCCCTCGCCTCGGAAAACCAATGTCCGGGTACCCCAAAACCGCAGGACAGTGGCGAGCGCCATGCCGATTCCCGAACCCGACACCGTGTCCGCGCGCGGGGAGGTGAACCCGAGGCCGTAGTGGCTGATGAGGATGCACAGCAGCTGGACGAGGGCTCCGGCGACGTTCACCGCGAAGAAGACCGCGTACCGGCGCAGGCCCCCCGTCGTCGTGTGGCGGTAGGTGCCGAGCGCGTTGCCCGCGTACGCGACCGAGCAGCCCGCCACGAACGACAGTGCCTTGGCGGTGAGCGGGTCCAGCCCGACGGGGCCGCGCAGCCAGACGAAGAGGGCGAGGTCGGCGGCGTACGCGAGGAGCCCGGCGGCGGCGAAGCCGAGCAGCTCCTGGGCTCCGGGGCGCCGGGCCCGCGGCCTCGGCGGTGGCTGGGGGTGGGCCTGGGGCTGAGGCTGGGGCCCGGGGGCCTTCAGCCGCTGTGCGTGGCTCACCAGTTGGCCACGGCCAGGCCGTACATCGCGAGCCACACGACGCCGATGAGGGCGAGCGCGCGGTCGCGCAGGACGACGTCCTCGGGTTCGCCCGCGGTGCCGCGGTCGGCGAACACCGCGTATCTCAGGACCGCGAGGATGAAGGCGACCATCGACAGCTGCCGCCAGGGCAGGACGCTGGTGTGGGGTACGCCGCCCTCCTCCAGGGCCCACAGGCAGTAGCCGAGGACGGCGACCGAGGCCGCGAGCTGCCAGACGAAGCGCAGGTAGCCGGTGGTGTATTCGGTGAGCAACGCGCGCGTGGCGCCCGCTTTCCCGGCCATCTGCACGGCTTCGGAGTAGCGCTTCGCGGAGACCATGAACAGCGCGCCGAAGCCGGTCGTGATCAGGAACCAGCGCGACAGCGGAATACCGAGCGCGAGGCCCCCGATCATGGCCCGCATCAGGAACCCGGTGGTCACGACGACGAGGTCGATCACGAGGACGTGCTTGAGGCTGACGCAGTACGCGAACTGCATGCCCAGGTAGGCGGTCAGCAGGGCCGAGGTGAGCGGGGAGCACAGGAAAGCGGCCACCGTCGGGGCGACGACGGCGAGCGCGATCCCTACGGAGTAGGCGACCGGTACGGGCACCTGTCCGGCGGCGACCGGCCGGTGGCGCTTGACCGGGTGGGCGCGGTCGGCGTCGGCGTCCCGGGCGTCGTTGACCAGGTAGACGCCGGCGGCGGAGGCCGTGAACAGCACGAAGACCAGCGCGATCTGGGTGAGCGCGTGGCGTGAGAAGAGCTCGCCGGCCGCGGCCGGGGCGGCGACCACGAGGACGTTCTTGACCCACTGTTTCGGACGGGCGGTCCTGATCAGTCCTCTTAGGAGGCTGCTTTTCTCCCGGGCGGACTGTTTCTCGTGCTTCTTGTGCGTGCTCTCCAGAAGGACCGTTTCAGCCATGGTCACGGCCTCCTGTCATCCAGCGGGCCCCGAGCCGGGCCGTGATCGCGCCGAGCGCCGCGCCCGCGGCCACGTCGGAGGGGTAGTGGACGCCGACGACGAGCCGCGAGAGGCACATCGCGGCGGCCAGCGGGGGCACCACGTGGGCGCCGAGCGCTCCGAAGGCCACGGCGGCGGCCGCCGCGGAGGTGGCGTGCGAGCTGGGGAAGGAGTGCCGGCCCGCGGTGCGGACCAGCGGTTCGACGTGTCCTGGGCGTGGGCGGCGTACGAGCCGTTTCACACCCATGCTGGCCAGGTGCGCGCCCGCGGTCAGGGCCGTGCCGCGCAGCCAGGCGCCGCGCCGCTCCCGGTCGACGGCCGCTCCGGCGAGGCCCGCCGCGAGCCACAGCGCGCCGTGCTCGCCGGCCAGGGACAGGGCCCGCGCGGCGGCGGCGACGCTCGGGGCGGCACCGCGGGCGTGGAGGGCCGTGAGGATCCGGTGGTCCAGGTCGGGGACGTCGTCGTGGTGGTCCATGTGGACTCACTGTTCACGTCAACACCGCTGGAACTCCGGCAATATTGAGCGACATCCCATTAATCACCCATTTCGGGGAGAGTAAGGATGTTAGGGAACTAGCGGTCACTTTCGGGCGATACGGTCGCGTGCATGCCTGCCGACACGGTTTCCGTCACGGGGTGGGGCCGCACCGCCCCCACCACCGCCCGTCTGATCCGCCCTCGTTCGTACGAGGAGGCCGCGGCGGCCGTCCGGGAGTGCGGGGCCCGCGGAGGCATCCCACGGGGCCTGGGACGGGCGTACGGGGACGCGGCGCAGAACGCGGGCGGGGCCGTGTTCGACATGACGGGCCTGGACCGCGTCCACGCGATCGACGCCGACGGCGGGACGGTGCTGTGCGACGCGGGCGTCTCGTTACACCGCCTCATGGAAGTCCTGCTGCCACTGGGCTGGTTCGTGCCGGTGACGCCCGGGACCCGCTATGTGACGGTCGGCGGGGCGATCGGCGCGGACATCCACGGCAAGAACCACCATGTGTCCGGCTCCTTCGCCCGCCATGTGCTCTCCTTCGAACTGCTGACCGCGGACGGCGAGATCCGTACGGTGAGCCGCGGCACGCCCCTCTTCGACGCCACGGCGGGCGGGATGGGCCTGACCGGTGTCATCCTCACGGCCACCGTCCGGCTGCAGCCCGTGGCGACCTCGTTGATGTCGGTCGACACGGAACGCGCCACGGACCTGGACGACTTGATGGCCCGCCTGACGGCCACCGACCACCGCTACCGCTACTCGGTCGCCTGGATCGATCTGCTGGCCCGCGGCGCGTCCATGGGGCGTTCGGTGCTGACCCGGGGCGATCACGCCCCCCTGGAGGTGCTGGCGGACCGCACGCGCGCGCGTAGAGCCCCTCTGGAGTTCCGTCCCGGCAGCCTGCCCGCCGCCCCCGCCTGGCTGCCCGAGGGACTGCTCGGCCGGACGACGGTCGGTCTCTTCAACGAGCTCTGGTACCGGAAAGCGCCCCGCGAGCGCAGCGGCGAACTGCAGCGGATCTCCACCTTCTTCCACCCCCTCGACGGCGTGCCGCACTGGAACCGCGTCTACGGGCGCGGCGGTTTCGTGCAGTACCAGTTCGTCGTCGGATACGGCCAGGAGGACGCCCTGCGCCGGATCGTGCACCGCATCTCACAGCGCCGCTGCCCCTCCTTCCTCGCCGTCCTGAAGCGCTTCGGGGAGGGCGATCCGGGCTGGCTGTCCTTCCCGATGTCCGGCTGGACCCTCGCGCTGGACATCCCCGCGAACCTGCCGGGGCTCGACGGCTTCCTGGACGAGCTGGACGAGGAGGTGACCGCGGCCGCCGGGCGTGTCTACCTCGCCAAGGACTCCCGGCTGCGGCCCGAGCTGCTCTCGGAGATGTATCCGCGGCTGGGCGATTTCCGGGCGCTGCGCGAGGAGTTGGACCCGCGTTCCGTCTTCACCTCGGACCTGTCCCGGCGCCTCGGGCTCTGAGGCGATCCGCTCGGTGAGTTCGGTTTTCCCACTCTCTCTGAATCTCTCTCCATAGGAGTTCGGTTTCATGAAGGACGCCTTCGGTGCCCCCCAGTCCATGCTCGTTCTCGGCGGCACGTCCGAGATCGCACTGGCCACCGCGCGGCGGCTGATCGCCCGCCGTACCCGCACGGTGTGGCTCGCCGGCCGCCCCTCGCCCGCCCTGGAGACGGCCGCCGCCGACCTGCGCGTCCTCGGCGCGGACGTCCGTACGGTCGCCTTCGACGCGCTCGACCCCGACGCCCACGAGATCACCCTCGGCAAGGTCTTCGCCGAGGGCGACATCGATCTCGTACTGCTCGCGTTCGGTGTCCTGGGCGACCAGTCGCGCGACGAGAACGAGCCCGGCTCGGCGGTCCGGGTCGCGCAGACCAACTACACGGGCGCGGTGTCGTCGGGGCTGGTGTGCGCGCGGGCCCTCCAGGCCCAGGGACACGGCTCCCTGGTGGTGCTCTCCTCGGTGGCCGGTGAGCGCGCCCGCCGCGCCAACTTCATCTACGGCTCCAGCAAGGCGGGCCTCGACGCCTTCGCCCAGGGCCTGGGCGACGCCCTGCACGGCACGGGCGTCCACGTGATGGTCGTACGCCCCGGCTTCGTCCGCACCAGGATGACGACGGGCCTGCCGGAGGCCCCCCTCGCGACGACCCCCGAGGCGGTCGCCACGGCCATCGAGACAGGCCTGCGCCGACGCTCCGAGACGGTGTGGGTACCGGGGGCACTGCGGCTGGTCATGACGGCCCTGAGGCACGTACCGAGGTCGGTGTTCCGCCGCCTGCCGATCTAGGGGGCGATGCCCCCTAGGGGCGCGGGGAACTGCGCGACAAGCCCCCACCGGCCCGCACTCTGAACACTGCCCCGCCCCCGCCCCGCTCCCCGCGGAGCGCTACCGCTTGAGCGACACGATCACGGACTTGCTCATCGGATTCCCGCTCTGATTGACCTGGACGTGCCCCACCCCAAGAACCCGATCGGTGCCCGGCACCAATTCCACCGCCGACAACCACAACGACTGCCGGGAAGTCGCCCGCACACCACCCTCGCTGGGCAACCGCGGCCGCTTGATCTTCGTACAGGCACCGCCGCTGTCGACGTACCGGTTGCCGTCCAGGAACAGCCCACGCGTGCCGTCGACCGCCATGGGGACGCGTCCGGCGCAGTCCCCCTCTGCGTCGGGCGCCTTGGCCCAGCCGGAGCCGTCCCAGCGGAGCCGTACGGGCTCCTCCTGGGGTTCGTCCTCCACCTCGCCGTGGTTGAAGCTGTGCGTGCCGTACGCGCGGACGTCGTCGGCCGCGAGAGCGAGGACGTCGTCGATCGAGGCGCCGGGCTCGGGCGGCACCGGCTCGGGGAAGCGGTAGGCGGGCGTCTCCGTCAGCTGCCAGGAGGAGCCGTCCCAGTGCACGGCCGCGGGCTGTGTGAACTCTCCGCCGTCGCTGCCGTCACCCGTTTCGCGGTAGCCGACGGCCCACAGGTCGTCGGCCGCGACGCCGTCGAGCGAGACGACGGTGGCGGGCAGGGTCGAAGTGCTCCACCGGGTGCCGTCCCAGTGGTGGATCCGCGACTCGCCGCTCAGGGCCCATACGTCGTCGGCCGCGAACGCCTTCATGTCGACGAGCCGGCCGCCGTCGCCCGGCAGCTCCGGGAGCGCGGTCCAGCGCGTGCCGTCCCAGCGGACCGTCCGTGGCCCTGCCAGGGTCGGCAGCGAGGCCGTCAGCAGGAACCCGTCCGTACCCAGAAAGTCGAAGCGGGCCTCGTGGACGGCGGAGCCGAGCGCGGCGGGCATCGGCTGCCGCTGCCGGCGCGTGCCGTCGTGGTGGAGCAGAAAACCGTCGTCGGGTGACGGATTCTCACTGTCCGTGGCGGTGACGGTGCCCGCTGCCCAGACGTCGTCGTCGGCCGTCGCGATCACGTCCGACAGCTCGCTCTCGTCGTCGAGGATCTCGTCGTAGGCCCAGGTCGGCCCGGCCGTCCTACCGGCCGACGGTGACGATGACGAGGGCTGCTTCGCCTTGCCGTCGTCGCCGTCGGCCTCCGTACCGCATCCGGCCAGCGCGAGGCCCAGCACGGCGAGGCCCGTCACGATCCTGCGCATGATCCCCCTGATCGTCCGATTCCCCGCCCGCCCGGCCCGTGGACCGTCCGGTCCGCGGGCTGTCCAGTCGGTGGGCCGTCCACTCGGCGGGCTGTTCGCTCAGCGGGCCGGGAGCGGGCCCCGCTCCGCGCGGGCGGCCTGCGGCGGTACGACAGCGCCCCCGAAGACGTAGTCACGCAGCCTGCGCCACACGCCGTCGGCCCCCTGCTCGTAGAGCGCGAAGCCGGTGCAGGGCCAGTCGGCCGCGTACTCCGCAAGCTCCTCGAACGCCCGGTCCATCGCCTCGTCGTCGATGCCGTGCGCCACCGTGACATGCGGGTGGTACGGGAACTGCAGCTCGCGCGCCACGGGCCCGGACGCGTCCCTGACCTGCTTCTGCAGCCAGGTGCAGGCCTCGGCCCCCTCGACGACCTGCACGAACACGACGGGCGACAGCGGACGGAAGGTCCCCGTGCCCGACAGACGCATCAGGAAGGGGCGGCCGGCGGCCGCGACCTCGACGAGATGCGCCTCGATCGCGGGGAGCGCCGACTCGTCGACCTCCGTCGGCGGCAGCAGTGTGACGTGCGTGGGGATGCCGGAAGCCGCGGGGTCGCCGAAGCCCGCGCGCCGCTCCTGGAGCAGGCTGCCGTGTGGCTCCGGGACCGCGATCGACACACCGATCGTTACGGTCCCCACGTCGTCTCCTGTCGTTGTGTTGATGTTCCGTCGTGTTTATGTACTTCTCGGGCAGGGGTTGCTGCCGGTTCGGCTATCGACTGTACGGCCGTACGGCCCCGTTCCGGTTGTCGTACCGGTGTTGCCCTGGTCTCGTACTGGCTGTTGTCCCGGTTTTCGGCCCCGGTGTCGTCCTGGCGGTCAGTGCTTCGCCGGCAGGAAACCCACTCTGTCGTACGTCTGGGAGAGAGTCTCCGCGGCGACGGCGCGGGCCTTCTCGGCCCCCTTGGCCAGGATCGAGTCGAGCGTCTCCGGGTCGTCCAGATACTGCTGGGTACGCTCCCGGAACGGCGTCACGAAGTCGACCATGACCTCGGCGAGGTCAGTCTTCAGCGCACCGTAGCCCTTGCCGACGTACTTCTGCTCCAGTTCCGCGATACCGGTCCCGGTGAGGGTGGAGTAGATGGTCAGCAGGTTGCTGACGCCGGGCTTGTTCTCGACGTCGTACCTGATCACCGTGTCCGTGTCGGTGACCGCGCTCTTGACCTTCTTGGCGGTGACCTTCGGCTCGTCGAGAAGGTTGATGAGGCCCTTCGGAGTCGACGCCGACTTGCTCATCTTGATCGCCGGGTCCTGGAGATCGAAGATCTTCGCCGTCTCCTTGAGGATGTACGGCTTCGGAACGGTGAACGTCTGCCCGAAGCGGCCGTTGAAGCGCTCGGCGAGGTCGCGCGTCAGCTCGATGTGCTGGCGTTGGTCCTCACCCACCGGAACCTCGTTGGCCTGGTACAGCAGGATGTCCGCGACCTGCAGGATCGGGTACGTGAAGAGGCCGACCGAGGCGCGCTCGGCACCCTGCTTGGCGGACTTGTCCTTGAACTGGGTCATGCGGGAGGCCTCGCCGAAGCCGGTGAGGCAGTTCATGACCCAGGCGAGCTGTGCGTGCTCGGGGACATGGCTCTGGACGAAGAGCGTGCAGCGCTCCGGGTCGAGACCGGCGGCCAGCAGCTGGGCGGTGGCGAGCCGGGTGTTGGCGCGGAGGTCCGCGGGGTCCTGCGGAATGGTGATCGCGTGCAGGTCGACGACCATGTAGAACGCGTCGTGGGACTCCTGCAGGGCCACCCACTGGCGGACGGCGCCGAGGTAGTTGCCGAGGTGGAACGAGCCTGCGGTGGGCTGGATTCCAGAAAGCACACGGGGACGATCAGAGGCCATGCTCACCATTCTCTCAGGTGTCAGGGGCCGTTCCGGAACTGGTCGGAAACAGATGTGACACGGGTGGGAACCGATCTGCCTCCGGCGGTGTAACAAGAGCGTGAGGACGCGGGAGGGGGGCCGCATCGTCGATGAGGCCGCGGTGATCGCACGCGTGCGCGCCGGAGAGCCGGAGGCGTATGCGGAGCTGGTGCGTGCCCATACGGGCCTCGCGCTCAGGGCGGCCGCGGCACTGGGGGCGGGTGCGGACGCGGAGGACGTGGTGCAGCAGGCCTTCTTCAAGGCCTACTGCTCCTTGGGGCGCTTTCGGGACGGCGCGGCGTTCAAGCCATGGCTGCTCTCGATCGTCGCCAATGAGACGAGGAACACAGTGCGGACGGCGGTGCGCCAGCGGACGCTGGCCGGCCGTGAGGCGGCCCTCGTGGAGGCCGAGCCGCTGATACCGGAATCGGCGGATCCGGCGGCCGCGGCCCTGGAGGTCGAGCGCCGGACGGCCCTGCTGACCGCCCTGGAGGGACTGGGCGAGGACCACCGCCTGGTCGTCACCTACCGCTATCTGCTGGAGATGGACGAGTCGGAGACCGCCCAGGCCCTGGGCTGGCCGCGGGGGACGGTGAAATCCCGGCTCAGCCGCGCCCTGCGGAAGCTCGGCAGACTGCTGCCGGAGTTCGAACCGCGGGAGGGTTCGGCGGGCTCGGGGGGTTCGGGGGGTTCGGAGTGCCGGGACGGCCGGGACGGCCGGGACGGCCTGAGAGGTCGGAAGGCGCGGGGAGGAGGTGATGAGCGTGAGTGACTCGGACGAGTCGTACGAGGTGGGAGGCCCGGGGTCGTCCTTCGGTGACCGGGGCCGGCGTGAGAGCCGGCACGGGGGCGGGGACGGGCGCGGGCATGCGCCTGGACCTGGACCTGGGCAGGGGGATGGGCACGGGCCGGGTGTCTCCCGGTTGCCCGAGGAGCTGCGGGCGCTGGGGCGGTCGCTGGACCGGCCCGGCGCGGCGGGCGGTGAGTCGATGGTCGAGCGGGTGCTGGAGCAGATACTCGCCGAGCACGTACCGGTCCCGGTGGCCGAGCCCCCGGGCCTCGCGGAGCGGCTGAGGGCGGTGCGCCGCTGGGCCCGGGCGCGTCGGCGCGCGCTGGCCGCGGGGCTGTGCGGTCTGCTGACGGTCCTCGTGCTCACGCCTCCGGTGCGCGCCGCGGTCGTCGAGTGGTTCGACTTCGGCGGGGTGGAGGTGCGGTACGACCCGTCGGCGACGCCTTCGCACGGGGCCCAGGTGCCCGGCTGCGGCGGCCCGTCCCTCACCCTCGCCGAGGCCGAGCGGCGGGCGGGCTTCGCGCCCCTCACGCCCCCTGCCCTGGGGACCCCGGAGGCGGTGACGGTGACCCGCGAGCCGAAGGGGCGGTTCCTGATCACCCTGTGCTGGCGCGAGCAGGGGCGCACGGTCCGGCTGGACGAGTATCCGGCGGTGCTGAGTCCCGGCTTCACCAAGTTCGTGCGGAAGCAGCCGGAGTATGTGCCGCTCGGCAAGGACGCGGACTTCGTCGAGCGTACGGCGCTGTGGTTCCCCGACCCTCATCTCCTGCGCCTCTGGCTGATGGACGGGAACGGGGAGTTCACCCACTCCACCCGGACCGCGGGACCCACGCTGCTGTGGGTGCACGGGGGCGACCTGACGCTCCGGCTGGAGGGTGTGGCTTCGAGGGCGCGAGCGGTGGAGATCGCGAAGTCGCTGGGCTAGCGGGCCTGTTGACGAGGGCGGGGCTGGGCTGGGCGATGTGGGGCGGGGCCCAGCCGGACCGGGGCGGGGCGGCGGCCTGGCGCGGCGCTGATTTCTCGAAATTTTGGTCGGCGCCGAGTGGGAACCCCGGTGGGTCGAGCGGTGTACCAGAAGTGACACGCGGGTGCGGGCGGACCGCACCGGGGCCGATTGGGGGGTGTCGCGATGCGCAGGGTTCGTGCACGGGTGACGGGGAGCCGGGGTTGGGCGGCGGTCTCGGGCTGGGCGATGGCTCTCGGACTGGTGGTGCTGTGCGCGCCCACGGCGACAGCCGGCGGTCCGACGAGTGTGCTGGTGGTCTCGCCGGAGAGCGGCCAGAGCGCAGCGCTCTACAACTCGAAGGAGGACTACGGGGAGTTGGAGCGCCTCCTCGGACAGCCGGGCAGCGGCACCCGCGAGGAGCCGCCCGGTCTGGGCGTGGGCAGCGGTCGGCAGATCAATGTCACCTGGATGATCCATGACGTCTCGCCCTGGCGGGTCGACCGCGTCTATCTGGAGACACCACGCACCAAGGACGTCTGGATACACACGGCGGCCGACGTTCCGAAGTCCATGAACGGCTACTGGCACAAGGCCGAGCAACCGACGGCAGTGCGCGCGCTGTTGAAGAAGCTCGGCGTGATGGGTGAGTCGTCGTCCGGCGCGGGCGCAATCTATCCGGCGCCCTGGGAGACGGCGGAGGGTGCCGCTGCCGGGTCCGCACCCGAGGCCGGGTCCACGGAGCAGTCCGGAACGTCTGCGGCCGCCGCAGCAGCGGACGATGACACCGACTGGTGGTGGGCGATTCCTGGGCTGGTTACGGGGGCCGTGCTGGCCCTGGGGCTGCGGCCGTTCGTCGGGCGGTTGCCGGGAGTGCGGGAGTTGGGCCGTCGGCGGGTTCGGGTGCGGGAGGCGGGTCCTCGGCAGGAGCTGAGGGATGTCTGAAAGGGGCTTCTGCGAAGGGCTTTGAGAAGGGCGTCCGAGAGGGGCTTCCGGATGGGGTGTCTGAGGGGGCCTGCCGGAGGAGGGGCCTTGTGAGGAGGGGGAGTTGTGGTGGGCAGGGCTTATGAGGGGGAAGCCGTGAGGCTGGGCTCATGAAGGTGGGGGTCGGGCGCGTGGGGGTGGCCCTCGGTTTGCGGCACCGAAGAACGGGGGCGGCCCGTGGCCGGCGGATCGAGGGAACGGAGGTCCGGGGCATGCTGCTCCCGGGGCTGCGGATCTGGGGCCTACGGATCTGGGGCCTACGGCCCCGGGGAACGAGTGCCCAGGGCTTGGGTGCGGCCCGTCGCCTTCAGGTCTGGCGGGTAGAAGCGAGTCCGAGCGGGCGGGTAGGAGAGAGCCCGGGTGGGTGGCTCGGCGGCGGGGCGCCTGGCGGAATCGTGTGCGTCATGGCCGCGCTCGTCGTTGTGGGTCTCCCCGGGCTCGGGGCGCCTCGGGCGTATGCGGCGGTGCCGTCCGCGGCCCCAGCGTCGGCATCGGCATCGGCGCCGGATCCCGACGTTCCCAACCTGGCAGTGGTCGTGGCGGGTGACGGCAGCGGGCGGACGACGAGCGTGCGCTCCGGGGATCCGTACTTCGCGCGGCTCTGGCGACTGTTGGGGCCGTCGGCCACGGACACGGAGAAGGTTCCGCAGGACTGGCTGGAGGGCGACTTCCCCGCCGTGCGGGCCACCGTGATCTGGGGGACGACCGGCGTGGGCGGCTGGCCCGAGACGGACAGTGCGCCCGGGGGCGACATCTACATGGGGCGCCAGGACCAGTTGTTCCTCGCGGGCGACGGCACACCCTGGATACGGAGTGACCCGGCGGTCGACGTGAACGACGACGACATCCGCTGGCATCGGGCACCGCGGTCGGTCTACGACCAGTTGGAGGGAAAGGAGTTGTTCGGTCCGGGGCGCGCGGCGGGCGGTGCGGTCGATCCCCCGGGCAGCCCGGGATGGGGCGATAGCCGGACTCGCGGCGGGCCTCGCCCTCGGCTCCGGCGGCACCCTGCTGATACGCCGCGCGGCGGCCGGGCGTGAGCCTGGGCCGCCGCGGGAGTCACGACAGGAGTTGATCGACTTGTGAGCCGACTTGTGAATCGACCTACGAATCCGCTGGTTCGGCTGGTGAGGCGGTTCCGGCCGAGACCGGAGGTCGGTTCTCGGTCTCGGCGCCCGCGCCTACGCCCGCGGTCTCGGCTGAAGCCTCAGCCGAGGTCGATCTCCGGGTAGAGCGGGAAGCCGGTCAGGAGGTCGGTCGCCCGGTGGGAGATCTCGTCGGCGATCTTCGGGTCCAGGATGTGCTGGGCCTTGGAAGGGGCGCCCTTGGCGGTGGTGCCGGGCTCCGTGGTGGCGAGGACGCGGTCGATGAGGCCGGCGATCTCGTCCATCTCGGTGGCGCCGAGGCCACGGGTGGTCAGCGCGGGGGTGCCGATACGGATGCCGGAGGTGTACCAGGCGCCGTTCGGGTCGGCGGGGATGGCGTTGCGGTTGGTGACGATGCCCGAGTCCAGCAGGGCGGACTCGGCCTGGCGGCCGGTGAGGCCGTAGGAGGAGGCGACGTCGATGAGGTTGAGGTGGTTGTCGGTGCCTCCGGTGACCAGCGTGGCGCCGCGTCGCATCAGGCCCTCGGCGAGAGCGCGGGCGTTGTCGACGACAGCCTGGGCGTAGTCGCGGAACTCGGGGCGGCGGGCCTCGGCGAGTGCGACCGCCTTGGCGGCCATCACGTGCGGGAGGGGGCCGCCGAGGACCATCGGGCAGCCGCGGTCGACCTGGTCGGCGAGGGAGGAGTCGCACAGGACCATGCCGCCGCGCGGGCCGCGCAGCGACTTGTGGGTGGTCGTGGTGACGATCTGGGCGTGCGGCACCGGGTCGAAGTCGCCGGTGAGGACCTTGCCGGCGACGAGGCCCGCGAAGTGCGCCATGTCGACCATCAGCGTGGCGCCGACCTCGTCGGCGATCTCCCGCATGATCCGGAAGTTCACGAGACGGGGGTAGGCGGAGTAGCCGGCAACGATGATGAGGGGCTTGAACTCACGGGCGGAGGTGCGCAGGGCCTCGTAGTCGATGAGGCCGGTGGCGGGGTCGGTGCCGTAGGAGCGCTGGTCGAACATCTTGCCGGAGATGTTCGGGCGGAAGCCGTGGGTGAGGTGGCCGCCGGCGTCCAGGGACATGCCGAGCATGCGCTGGTTGCCGAAGGCCTGGCGCAGTTCGGCCCAGTCGGCGTCGGAGAGGTCGTTGACGTTGCGGACGCCGGCCTTCTGGAGGGCGGGGGCCTCGACGCGGGCGGCGAGGACGGCCCAGAAGGCGACGAGGTTGGCGTCGATGCCGGAGTGCGGCTGGGCGTAGGCGTGCTCGGCGCCGAAGAGTTCGCGGGCGTGCTCGGCGGCGAGGGCTTCGACGGTGTCCACGTTGCGGCAGCCGGCGTAGAAGCGGCGGCCGACGGTGCCTTCGGCGTACTTGTCGCTGAACCAGTTGCCCATCGCAAGGAGGGTGGCCGGGGAGGCGTAGTTCTCGGAGGCGATCAGCTTGAGCATCTCGCGCTGGTCGGCGATTTCCTGCCCGATGGCGTCGGCGACGCGGGGCTCGACGGCGCGGATCACTTCGAGGGCGCTGCGGAAGGCGGTGGATTCGTTGGAAAGGGGCTCTGGCATGACGGCCTCCGGACGTGGGCGTTCGGCGTTCACGGTTCGGCCCAGGCGCACGGCACACGGTTCATGGGCCGCTCCCCGATGGTCGGTCCCATCCCAGCGCGCCAGTCACGGCCCGTGGATCAGCGTACCGGGCGCGCCGGTACGCCGGCCACGCGGCGGTAGCCGCATGATCGATACCGCCCCGTCCACCATGCGAGCGACGATAGGAAAGGGGCCACACGCACTCGGACGTCCGGAAGGGAGCCGGGCCGGGACCCGGGAACAGCAGCGGGAAAAGTAGCAGGTCACGAGCCCTCGTGCGGCCGGAAACGGAGACCCCGTGAGCACCACCGAAGAACTGATCGCCTCGGCCGAAGCGCACAGCGCGCCCACCTATCACCCGCTTCCGGTCGTCGTGGCGACGGCGGACGGGGCCTGGATGACGGATGTCGAGGGGCGCCGTTATCTGGATCTGCTGGCGGGGTATTCGGCGCTGAATTTCGGTCATGGCAACCGGCGGCTGATCGAGGCGGCGAAGGCGCAGTTGGAGCGGGTGACGTTGACGTCGCGGGCGTTCCATCACGACCGGTTCGCCGAGTTCTGCGCGCGGCTGGCCGAGTTGTGCGGCATGGAGATGGTGCTGCCGATGAACACGGGCGCGGAGGCGGTCGAGTCGGCCGTGAAGACCGCCCGAAAGTGGGGGTACCGGGTCAAGGGCGTGCCCGAGGGGATGGCGAAGGTCGTCGTGGCGGGCAACAACTTCCACGGGCGTACGACGACGATCATCAGCTTCTCCACGGATTCCGAGGCGCGGGCGGACTTCGGTCCGTACACACCGGGCTTCGAGATCGTGCCGTACGGGGATCTGACGGCGATGCGCGCGGCGGTCACGGAGAACACGGTGGCCGTGCTGCTGGAGCCCATTCAGGGCGAGGCGGGGGTGCTGGTGCCGCCGGCCGGTTATCTCGCGGGCGTACGGGAGCTGACGCGGGAGCGGAACGTGCTGTTCGTGGCCGACGAGATCCAGTCGGGCCTCGGGCGGACGGGGCGGACCTTCGCGTGTGAGCACGAGGGGGTCGTGCCGGACATGTATGTGCTGGGCAAGGCGCTCGGGGGCGGGGTCGTGCCGGTGTCGGCGGTGGTGTCGTCGAGCGAGGTGCTCGGGGTGTTCCGGCCGGGTGAACACGGGTCGACGTTCGGCGGGAATCCGCTGGCCTGTGCGGTGGCGCTGGAGGTGATCGCGATGCTGCGATCGGGCGAGTACCAGCGGCGGGCCACCGAGCTGGGCGAGCATCTGCGCCGGGAGCTGGGGCAGTTGACCGGTTCGGGCCTGATCACTCAGGTGCGGGGGCGCGGGCTCTGGGCGGGGATCGACATCGACCCGGTGTACGGGACGGGCCGGGAGATCTCCGAGAAGCTGATGGACCGGGGTGTCCTGGTCAAGGACACCCATGGGTCCACGGTCCGGATCGCGCCGCCGCTGGTGATCAGTAAGGAGGACCTTGACTGGGGGCTCGCTCAGCTGCGGGGCGTACTGGGGGTGTGATCGTCCTCGCCGGGCCCGAGGGCGCCCGGCCCGACGCGGGGATCACAGGATCACGTGTGGCAGGAAGCGGGCGTACTCGTCCGTGATGAGGCCGGAGGACTCGCGGATGCCGAGGCCCGCCGACTCGTTCTCGACGACCCAGGCTCCGAGGACGACGCGGTTGCCGTCGAAGGACGGGAGGGGCGCCAACTCCTGGTAGCAGCAGGGTTCTTCGTGGACGACGGGAGCGGAGCCCGGTTCGTGGACCGTGACTCCGGCGCCCTCGCGACCGAGCAGGGGCTTGGCCACGTATCCGCGGGTGATGGCCAGTTCGCGTGGGCCGTCGAGGAAGGCCGGAAGGAGGTTGGGGTGGTCCGGGTACAGCTCCCAGAGGATCGCGAGGAGGGCCTTGTTGCTGAGCAGCATCTTCCAGGCCGGCTCGACCCACATCGTGGTCCCCGTGCCGCCGCCGTTGTCGAGGGTGGCGAGGACGTGCGGGGCGAAGCGGTCGGTGGTGAGCCATTCCCACGGATAGAGCTTGAAGCAACTGCGGATGAAGCGGAGTTGCTTGTCGACGAAGCGGCCGGAGAGGCGGTCCCAGCCGATCTCCTCCATGGCGATCCAGGAGGTGTCGAGGCCGGCCTGTTCGGCGGTCTCCTTCAGATAGGCGACGGTCATCAGGTCCTCGCCGAGCTCGTCGGCGGCGGAGTGCGCGAAGTAGAGGGGGCTGCCCGGCGGGAGGAGGGCGGACTGTTTCTTCCAGGCGTCGACGAGGCGTTCGTGGAGGGAGTTCCACTGGTCGGCGCCGGGGAAGCGTTCCTCCATCCAGAACCACTGGGGGCTGGCGGCCTCGACGAGTGAGGTCGGGGTGTCGGCGTTGTACTCCAGGAGCTTCGCCGGGCCGGTGCCGTCGTGGCGGAGGTCGAAACGGCCGTACAGGGACGGGAGTTCGGCGCGGCGGTGCCAGGCCTCGGCGACTGCCTCGGTCACTCGCTGGTCGGTGATGCCGAGGTCGGCGAAGCGGTTCTCGGTGACGATGTGTTCGGCGGCCGCCAGGCACATCGTGTGGAGTTCCTCGACGGCCTCCTCCAGGGCCTCGACCTCGGGGAGGGAGAAGACGTAGTACGCGGACTCGTCCCAGTACGGGCGCAGGGAGTCGTCCGGGTAGCGCGTGAGGGGGTAGATGAGGCCCTGTTCCTCGACGGTCTGCTGCCAGCCGGGGCGGGGGGTCGTGGTGCGGCGTTCCATGACGGCGGTCCGGTTCCTCGGAGTTGCTGGGTTCTCCCGACTTCCCCGGGGTCAGCCGCCGCCGCTGCCCGAGCCGGAGCAGCCGAAGCCGTCCCGGTCCACGGCCTCGCTGCGGCTGAAGGTGCCGTAGTCGGCGTAACCGGCGCTGACGTCGGCGTCGTAGTACCAGGCGGCGTCGACCGCGCCGGTCCGGCCGCCGCCGCGGTTCTTGCCCGACGAGGTGGAGGTGGAGCCCGACTTGCAGTTCTTGTCGGCGACGATCTTGTAGCCGTCGTACTCGTAGCTGTCGCGGTCCACGCAGCGACGGTCCGGGTCGGAACCGCACGAGGTGAGGGCCGCGGCGAGGACGCCCATCCCGCCGAGTACGACCGTGCTCGAACGCAGTTTCCTGCGCTGGTCCGCCATGTTCTCTCCCCCGTTGGGCCCGTCCGGCGGGCTCGTCCATGGCCGGCTCGCTCGTCCGGCCCCGGACAGGTTAAAGATCAGGTGAGCGGGTTGTACAAACGGCTCTCCCGAACTCTCCCTCCCCTAGAGTCGCTTTGTGCTCTTTGGAATGGTGTGTGCCCTTGGCGCGGCGGTGTGCTTCGGCACGGCGACGGTGTTGCAGGCGATCGCGGCGCGGGCGGCCGCACGCGGCCCGGAGAGCCCCGGCTCCCCGGGCGGTTCCTCGGGCGGATCCACCGGCGGATCCACCGGGGGATCCACCGGTGGATCGTCCGACGGGGCTTCCGGTGTGGACGCCGCCTTGTTGTGGCGCGCGCTGCGCGAGTGGCGGTACCTCGCCGGGCTCGCGCTCGACGGGGTCGGGTTCGTCCTGCAGATCGCGGCCCTGCGGTCGCTCCCGATCTACACGGTGGGGGCGGCGCTCGCCGCGAGCCTCGCCGTGACGGCGGTGGTCGCCGCATGGCTGCTCCATGTGCGGCTGAGCGGGCTCGAATGGGGCGCGGTCGCGGTGGTGTGCGCGGGGCTCGCGATGCTCGGGCTCGCGTCCGGGGAGGAGGGGGACAAGGCCGGGTCCACCGCGCTCAAGTACGCGATGCTCGGCACCGCCGTGGTCGTACTGCTCCTCGGCGCACTGGCCGGACGGCTGCCCGACCGGGGGCGGGCGCTCGCACTGGGACTGGGTGCCGGGTTCGGGTTCGGGGTGGTCGAGGTGGCGGTCCGGCTCATCGACGGCCTCACTCCCTCGGCGCTCTTCACCAACCCGGCGACGTACGCCCTGCTGCTGGGCGGAGGCGCGGCGTTCCTGCTTCTCACGTCGGCGCTCCAGCGGGGCTCGGTGACGACGGCCACGGCGGGGCTGGTCATCGGCGAGACCATCGGGCCCGCCGTGGTGGGGGTGGTGTGGCTGGGTGACCGTACGCGGGAGGGGCTGGCCTGGCTGGCCGTGCTCGGTTTCGCCGTGGCGGTGGCCGGGGCGCTGGCGCTCGCGCGCTTCGGGGAGGCGCCCGTGGAGGTGGCCGAGTCGGAGTCGGTTGCGCCATAGGGCTCCACAGGCCGGTTCCGTTCCGCGCGGGGCCGCGCCTCGCGCGGCGCACCGCCCGGCAGCGCTAGGGCAGCGCCCTGACCAGGGCCTCCAGTGTTCCCGGCCATCCGCTGTCCGTCGGCGTTCCGTACCCCACGACCAGTGCGTCCAGGGGTGGGGCCGTGGCGGACGGGTGGCGGTAGCGGGTCAGGCCGTGGACCGCCAGGCCCTGCCAGACCGCCGCGCGGACGACCGACTGCTCGGTGCCGGGCGGGAGTTGGAGTACCGCGTGGAAGCCGGCCGCGATACCGGTCGCCGTCACCGAGGGCGCGTGGGCGGCCAGGGCCGAGACGAGGTGGTCGCGGCGACGGCGGTAACGAAGGCGCGAGGCGCGCACATGGCGGTCGTACGCGCCCGATGTGATGAACTCCGCCAGGGTCAACTGGTCCAGGACACCGCACGACCAGTCCGCGCCGCCCTTCGCCGCCGTGACCTCGGCCGCCAGGGCCGGCGGCAGGACCAGCCAGCCCAGGCGCAGGCCGGGGGCCAGGGCCTTGCTGGCGGTGCCCATGTACACCACGTGGTCCGGGTCGAGGCCCTGGAGCGCGCCCACCGGCTGCCGGTCGTAGCGGAACTCCCCGTCGTAGTCGTCCTCCAGGATCAGCCCGCCCGTCCGCCGCGCCCAGTCGACGACCGCGGCACGTCGGTCGGGGTGCAGAGGCACGCCCATGGGGAACTGATGGGCGGGAGTCAGCAGCACCGCCGCCACACCACCGGCCCCGCCCTTGCCCCCGCTCCCAGCCCTGCCCCGGCTCCCCAGCCCGCCGCCACTCCCCCTGCCGCTCCCAGGCCCGCCCCCATTTCCATCCCAGCTCCCACTTCCATCCCCGCTCCCGCCAGGCCCTCCCCCGGTCAACTCCTCGGTCCGTGTGCCCAGTTCGTCGAACGGCAGGTTCACCGAACGCAGGCCCGCCCGCTCCACCAGCTTCCAGTGCACGTCGAGTCCGTACGACTCCATCGCCAGCGCCCCCGCGCCCCGCTGTCGCAGCACCGCGCCGAGCAGCATCAGGCCGTGTGCGAACCCGGAGCAGATGAGGATGCGTTCGGGGTCGGCGCGTACGCCGCGGGCCCGGGCGAGGTAGCCCGCGAGCGCGGTGCGCAGTTCGACGCGGCCGCGCGGGTCCCCGTATCCGAGAGCGTCGTACGGGGCCGCCGCGAGGGCCCGGCGGGATGCCTTGAGCCACTCGGCGCGCGGGAAGGAGGCGAGGTCGGGGGTGCCGGGGACGAGGTCGTACGCCGGGCCGCCGGGCGTACGCGGCCGGGGCGGGGCGGAGGCCGGTGCCACCACCGCACGCTCGGCGACCCGCGTGCCGGAGCCCTGGCGGGCGGTGAGCCAGCCCTCGGCCACGAGGTCGGCGTACGCGTCGGCGACGGTGTTGCGCGCGATGCCCAGATCGGCCGCGAGGGAGCGTGACGACGGCAGCCGGGTCCCGGGCGCGAGCCGTCCGCCTCGCACCGCGGCCCGCAGCGCGTCCGTCAGGCCTTTGCGCAGGCCGGAGCCGGTGCCCGTCACGTCGACATGCAGATCCACCCCGAAAGTGGCCCAGGATTTCACCATGGAAATGGACCATACTCCTGGGCTACTCGAAACGTAGGCTCATGATCATGACGACGAACACCACCGCCACCGAGGCCACCGCAGACACCGCCACCGACATCCCGCAGGACACCCCGCTCGCCCCCGAGCACACCCCCCGGCTCCAGTGGACCGAGTTCGCCCCCGAGGTCTACAAGGCCATGGTCAGGCTGGACGCGGCCGCCCGGAAGGGCGTCGACCCGGTGCTGCTGGAGCTGGTGAAGATCCGCGCGTCGCAGCTCAACCACTGCGCGTTCTGCCTCGACATGCACACGAAGGACGCGTTCGCGGCGGGCGAGAGCGTCGAGCGGATCGTCCAGCTCAGCGCGTGGGAGGAGTCACGGCACTTCTACACGGAGAAAGAACTCGCCGCGCTCGCGCTCACCGAGGCCGTGACGGTCCTGACGGACGGCTTCGTGCCGGACGAGGTGTACGAGACCGCCGCCCGCCACTTCGACGAGGCCGAGCTGACCCAGCTCATCGCCGCCATCACGGTGATCAACGCCTGGAACCGCTTCGGCGTGACCTGCCGTCTCGTGGCCGGCCACTACACGGCCGGGCAGTACAAGTAGCAGTACGGACGCGTAGCCGTACGAGTAGCGGCACAGCACACAGGAGTGCCGGGTGCCCTCGTCAGGGAGACACCCGGCACCCGTACAGGGAGGCCGCTCGGACGGCCCGTACGGCGGTGGGCTAGCTCGGCAGCCACGCCTTCCACGTGGACTCATGGCCCTCGGCCCACTTCCGCGCCGCCTCCTCGGGCGTCAGCTTCTGGTCGGCGATCATCAGGGAGACCTCGTTCTGGTCCTCGGTCGTCCACTTGAACTTCTTCAGGAAGGCCGCCGCCTTGCCGCCGCTCTCCGCGAAGTCCGTGTTCAGGTACTTCTGCAGCGGGGTGTGCGGATAGGCGCAGGCGACCTTCTCCGGGTCGGCGTCGCAGCCCTCCTTGTAGGCGGGCAGCTTCACCTCCGTCATGGGGACCTTCTTGAAGAGCCACTGGGGTGAGTACCAGTAGGTCAGGAACGGCTTCTTCTCCTTGGCGAACTGGCGCATCTGGGTGATCTGGGCCGCCTCCGAACCGGCGAACACCACCTGGAGGTCGAGGTCCAGGTTCTTCACCAGCGCCTTGTCGTTCGTGACGTAGGAGGGTGAGCCGTCGAGCAACTGCCCCTTGCCGCCGCTCTCGGGGGTGCGGAGCTGGTCGGCGTACTTGTTCAGGTTCTTCCAGTTGGTCACGTCGGGGTGCTGCTTCGCGAAGTACGTCGGTACGAACCAGCCGATGTGCCCGGTGACGCCGAGGCCGCCGCCGTTCACGATCGTCTTCTTGTCCTTGACGTACCGCTGTTCCTGCTCGGGGTGGCCCCAGTCCTCCAGGATCGCGTCGACCCGGCCCTGGCTGAGCGCGTCCCACGCGGGGACCTCGTCGACCTGGACGGTGTCGACGCGATAGCCCAGCTCGTGCTCCAACAGGTACTGCGCGACGGCCACGTTGGCCTGTGCGCCGACCCACGACTGCACGGACAGGGTCACCGTCCTGGCCCCCTGCGCGTTGGCGAAGGGCGAGGCCTGCTTGGTCATGTCGGCGGCTCCGCAGCCGGCCGTCGTCAGCACCAGCAGGGAGCAGCCGGCGGCCAGAGCGCCCGTCATGCGCGTACCGGTCATGCGCGTACCACCGGCCGCACGACTCATACGACTCATACGACCCGTACGACTCATACGCGTACGCATCTCAGGCTCCCTTCTTCGTGCGGCGGTCCGTCGGCTGGGTCACCCGGTCGAGCATCAGGCCGAGGCAGACGATCGCCGCGCCGGCCACCAGGCCCGTGGCCAAGTCGCCCTGGGCGAGCCCGAACACGACGTCGTAGCCGAGTGCGCCACCGCCGACCAGACCGCCGATGATGACGACGGCGAGGACGAGGACGACGCCCTGGTTGAGCGCGAGCAGCAGTGCGGGACGGGCCAACGGCAGCTGGACCTGGCGCAGTTGCTGCCAGCCCGTCGCGCCCATCGAGCGCGAGGACTCCATGGCCGCCGGGTCGACCTGGCGCAGGCCCTGTGTGGTGATGCGGACGACGGCGGGCAGGGCGTAGACGACCGCGGCGGCGACCGCCGGGGCGCGGCCCACGCCGAAAAGCGCGACGACGGGGATGAGGTACACGAACTGCGGCATCGTCTGGAAGACGTCCAGGAAGGGGCGCAGCACACGTTCGCAGCGCTCGCTCCTGGCAGCCGCGATGCCGGTCGCGAAGCCCAGGACCAGGGTGACGGCCACGGCCGCGAGGACCTGCGACAGCGTGTCGAGGGACGGACCCCACACTCCGAGCACACCGATCGCGGCCATCGCGAGGACGGCGGTGACCGCGGTGCGCCAGGTGCCGATCAGCCAGGCGAGCGCGGCGACGATCAGCAGGACCGACCACCAGGGCAGCCACTGCAGGCCGTCCCTCATCGGGTCCAGGACCCAGGTGGTGAAGTGGCCCGCCCAGTCGGCGGTGCCGCCCACGTAGGGGACGCCGGAGTAGAGGTGGTCCGTCATCCAGTCGACGGCCCTGTTGACGGGCTCGGCGATGTTCACGAGCCAGGCCTCGGGCCAGTCCAGGCGGTCGGTGAGGCGTCCGGCGACCGCGACGGCCACCGCCGCGACAGCCGCGTAGGCCCAGCCGGTCCAGCGGGACCTGGGCTCGCCGGGCCCGACGCCCGTGGATGCCGCCGAAGTCACGGATCCCGCCGCTCCCGTCACCCGGTCGAGGACGACCGCGAGCAGCACGATCGGGATGCCGGCCGCGAGCGCCGCGCCCACGTCGACCGAGGCGAGCGCCTGGTAGACGCGGTCACCGAGGCCGGCCGCGCCGATGACGGACGCGATGACGGCCATGGACAGGGCCATCATGATCGTCTGGTTGAGGCCGAGGAGGAGTTCCTTGCGGGCGAGCGGGATACGGGCCGTGAGGAGCCGCTGCCGGGCCGTGGTGCCCAGGGACTCGACGGCCTCCATCACCCCGGCGTCGGCGCCGCGCAGACCGAGCGCGGTGAGCCGGGCCATGGGCGGGGCCGCGTACACGACGGTGGCCAGCACCGCGGCCGGGACACCCATGCCGAAGACGAGGACGACCGGCAGGAGGTACGCGTAGGCAGGGAACACCTGCATGGTGTCGAGTACGGGGCGCAGCGCGCGGTACGTACGGTCGGAGAGCCCGGCCGCGAGGCCGAGGAGCACGCCGAGCACGACGGACGCGAGGACCGCGACCACCATGAGTGCGAGCGTCTGCATGGTGGGGATCCACATGCCGAGCAGCCCGCAGGCCAGGAACGCGGCGCCCGTGCCGAGCGCCAGCCGTACCCCCGCGACCCGCCAGGCGACCAGTGCCGCCGCGGCCGTGACGCCCGCCCAGCCGGCGGCGAGCAAAACGAGGTAGACGGCGCGTACGGAGAGGACGACCGCGTTGGAGACGTACCCGAAGAAGTAGAGGAACAGCGGGTGGCTGTCGCGGTTGTCGATGACCCAGTCGCTGGCCTTGCCGAGGGGTTCGGTGAGGTCGATGGTGAGGGCGTTCGGCCAACTGCCGCTGGCCCAGCGGGCGTTGGCCAACGGGACGAGGACCGCCGCCGCGACGGCGAGCAGCAGGAGCTTGCCGGTGGCGGGGTGCCTGAGGAAGCCGGGGAGACCGCTCCGGGGAGCGGCCGCGGTGATCGTGGCCATCAGGCCACCCCCTCGCGAGCGGACTCGGCCGTTCCGTCGCCCTGCTCCCGGGCGGACTCGGCCGTTCCGTCGCCCTGGTCGGGAGCGGGCGCGGCCGAACCGGCACCCGAACCATCAGTCGCATCGGCGGCCTCATCGGCGAACTGCCCGCCGGTCCCCGCCACCACCCCCAGCAGCGCGTCCGAGTCGACGACCCCGAGGCAGCGTCCCCGGTCCACCACGCGGGCGGTCTGTCCGGTGCGCGCGACCGCCTCGATGGCCTCGGAGACCGTGGCCTGGGGCGCGAGGGCCGGACCCTCGCCCGCCTCCTGCGCGGACGCGGCCCGCATGGCCCGCCGTACCGTCATGACCTGCTCGCGCGGCACGTCGCGTACGAACTCGCGTACGTAGTCGTCGGCGGGCGAGCCCACGATCTCCTCGGGCGTGCCGAGCTGGACGACGCGGCCGTCGCGCATGAGGGCGATGCGGTCGCCCAGGCGCAGGGCCTCGTTCAGGTCGTGGGTGATGAAGACCATCGTGCGGCCCTCCTCGTGGTGGAGCCGGACGACCTCCTCCTGCATGTCGCGCCGGATCAGCGGGTCGAGCGCGCTGAACGGCTCGTCGAACAGCAGGACCTCGGGGTCCACGGCGAGCGCCCGGGCCAGTCCGACGCGCTGCTGCTGGCCGCCGGAGAGCTGGCCGGGCCGCCGGTGCTCCATGCCTTCGAGGCCGACCTTGGTGACGACCTCCTGCGCCTTCTCGCGGCGCTCGCGCTTGCCGACGCCCTGGACTTCGAGCCCGTACGCGACGTTGTCGAGCACGGTCCGGTGCGGCAGGAGGCCGAAGTGCTGGAAGACCATGGCGGCGCGGTGGCGGCGCAGTTCGCGCAGCCGGGCCTTGTCCATGGCGCGGACGTCCTCGCCGTCGATGACGATCGAGCCGGCCGTCGGCTCGATGAGCCGGGTCAGACAGCGTACGAGGGTGGACTTGCCCGAGCCGGACAGGCCCATGACGACGAAGACCTCGCCCTTGCGCACGTCGAAGCTCACGTCCCGGACGGCGGCCGTGCAGCCGGTACGGGACCGGAGTTCGGCCGGGGTGAGGGCCGCGAGCTCGGGGTCGGCGGGGACGCGGTCGGCCTTGGGGCCGAAGACCTTCCAGAGCCCCTCGACGGCGAAGACGGGGGCAGTGCCCGCGCGCTCGGCATCCGTGCGCTCGAAAGCGGCATCCTGAACATCGGTTGACGTACTGCTCATCACGCACCGCCTCCCAGCAGGTCCACACACTTCTCGCCGACCATGAGCACCCCGATCATCGGGTTCACGGCGGGCATCGTCGGGAAGACCGACGCATCGGCGATCCGGATTCCTTCGAGACCGCGGATCCGCAACTCGGGGTCGACGACGGCCAGTTGGTCCTCGGGCGCGCCCATGCGGCAGGTGCCCGCCGGGTGGTACACGGTGTGCGCCACCGACCGGGCGTACGCGCTGAGCTCCTCGTCGTCCGTGACGTCCGGTCCCGGGCAGACCTCGCGCTTGAGCCAGTGCGCGAGCGGCTCGGACTTGGCGATCTCGCGCGCGATCCTGATGCCGTCGACGAGAGTGCGGCCGTCGTAGTCGTCCTCGTCCGTGAAGTAGCGGAAGTCGAGGGCGGGCTTCTCGGCCGGGTCGGCGCTCTTCAGATAGAGGCGGCCGCGGCTGCGCGGCTTGGGGATGTTCGGGGTCATCGAGACGCCGTGCGCGGGGCGTTCGTAGCCGATGCGCTCCGGGTTGTCCGTGAAGGGCACCTGGTAGAAGTGGAACATCAGGTCCGGACCGGCGTGTTCGGGGTCGCGCCGCACGAACAGGCCCGCGTCGGAGTCCATCGCGGAGTTCTCGGGGATCGGCCCGTCCGTCTCCCAGACGATGACCGACTCGGGGTGGTCGAGCAGGTTCTCGCCGACGCCCGGCAGGTCGTGGACGACGGGGATGCCGAGCGCTTCGAGGTCCTGGCGCGGCCCGATGCCGGAGTGCATGAGCAGCCGCGGCGAGTCGACGGCACCGGCGCACAGCAGCACTTCGTTCCGCGCCCGGACGAGGACTTCCTCGCCGTCCTTGGTGCGTACGTGCACACCGCGGGCGCGCGTCCCGTCGAGCTCCAGCCTGTACGCCCAGGTCTCCAGGAGGATGTGGAGGTTGGGGCGCTCGTCCATGAACGGATGCAGGTAGGCGACCGACGCGCTCGACCGCTTGTTGTTCTCCGGGTGGTACGCGAGGTCGAAGAAGCCGACGCCCTCGGTGAACGGCTGCTTGTTGAAGCCCTCCACGCGCGGCACTTCGAGCGCCGACCGCGCGGCGTCGACGAAGTCGCGGGCGATGGCGTTCCGGTCCTTCTCGTCGACCGGCACGATGTTGTTGCGCAGCCGCGGGAAGTACGCCTCCATCGGCACCGCGCCCCAGCCCTTGGCGCCCGCCGCCTCCCACTCGTCCCAGTCGGACGGCAGCGGCTTGAACGCGATGAGCGTGTTGTGCGAGGAGCATCCGCCGAGGACCCGGGCGCGGCTGTGCCGGATGTGCGAGTTGCCGCGCGGCTGCTCGGTCGTCGGGTAGTCGTAGTCCAGCTCCCCGCCGAGCAGGCCCATCCAGCGCCGCAGGGTCAGGACGTCGTCGCGGCCGACGTCGCTCGGGCCGCCCTCGATGACGGCGACGGTGACGTCCGGGTTCTCGGTGAGCCGGGAGGCGATGACGGAACCCGCGGTGCCGCCGCCTATGACGACGTAGTCGTACGTGTTCTGCTCTTCGGGCATCGCGTGTTCAGGCGTGGGGTGTTCAGGCATGGCGTGGCGCTCCAAGGTGCCTTGTGCGGTGGGGAGTCCGGGGAGTCGACGGTGGTCGGGGCGGGGGTCAGCCCGTGAACCACCGGACGGGCTTCGGCGCGAGGTTCTGGTAGACGTGCTTCGTCTCGCGGTACTCGGCGAGCCCCGCGGGCCCGAGTTCGCGCCCCACACCGCTCTTGCCGAAGCCGCCCCACTCCGCCTGCGGGAGATAGGGGTGGAAGTCGTTGATCCAGACGGTGCCGTGCCGCAGCCGGCCGGCGACGCGCCGGGCGCGCCCCGCGTCGGCGGTCCAGACACCGCCCGCGAGCCCGTACTCCGTGTCGTTGGCGAGCGCGACGGCCTCGTCCTCCGTACGGAAGGTCTCGACGGTCAGGACCGGGCCGAACACCTCTTCCCGGACGACCCGCATGTCGCGGTGGCACTGGTCGAGGACGGTCGGCTCGTAGAAGTAGCCGGTGGCGGGCCGCTCGGCGGACGGCTCGGGGCGGGCGCCGCCGGCCCGCAGCACCGCGCCCTCGGCGAGCGCCGCGGCGACGTACGACTCGGTCTTCTCGCGCTGTTCGGCGGAGACGAGCGGTCCGCACTCGACGCCGTCCTCGGTGCCGCGGCCGAGCCGGATCCGCTCGGCCCGCCGCGCCAGTTCGGCGACGAAGCGCTCGCGCACGGACTCCTCGATGATGAGCCGGGAGCCCGCGGAGCACACCTGCCCGCTGTGGATGAAGGCGGCGTTCAGGGCCTGGTCGACGGCGGTGTCGAACCCTTCCTCCGTGGCGCAGGCGTCGGCGAAGACGACGTTGGGGTTCTTGCCGCCGAGTTCGAGAGCGACCTTCTTCACGGTGACGGCGGCGGCCTGCGCGACCTTCGTACCGCTGACGAGTCCGCCGGTGAAGGACACGAGGTCGACGTCCGGGTGCTCGGCGAGCCGGGCGCCGACGCTGTGGCCGGGACCGGTGACGATGTTGGCGACGCCCTCGGGCAGTCCGGCCTCGACCAGCAGCTCGATGAGGGCGACCGTGGTCAGCGGAGTGATCTCGCTCGGCTTGATGACGAAGGTGTTCCCGGCGGCGAGGGCGGGGGCAACCTTCCAACTCGCCTGCAACAGGGGGTAGTTCCAGGGCGTGATCATCGCGCAGACGCCGACGGGTTCGTGCACGACCACGCTGTGGATGTCGTCCGACCCGGCGTCGACGACCCGTCCGCCGCCCTCTCCGACGACGAGATCGGCGAAGTACCGGAAGGCGTCGGCGACACAGTCGATGTCGACGCGCCCCTCCTCCAGGGTCTTGCCCGCGTCCCGGCTCTCAAGGAGCCCGAGCGGTTCGCGGTCGCGTACGAGGAGGTCGGCGACGCGGCGCAGGAGCGCGGCCCGCTCGGTGACGGGCGTGTGTGGCCACTCTCCGTGGTCGAAGGCGCCCCGGGCGGCCTCGACGGCGGCGTCCGTGTCCGGTACGCCGCCTTCGGCGACCACGGCGAACGCCTTGGCGTCCGCCGGGTCGAGAATGTCGCGCGTGGCCCCTGAGGCGGCCGCACGCCACTCTCCGCCCACGTGAATCGTCTGCTGCGCCTGGTGTCCCGACATGATCGGTGTTGCCTTCCGTTCCTGTTCCGTGCCCCTGTGTCACACGCGTGTCACTCTCGCGGGCCGAGTGCACCTGCCCCGGGGCCTGGTTTGCATGCACAACCGGTGACGGATAGTGCGCGGGGTCACTGAAAAATCATCGGAAATGCGACCAGAAGGCGCGAAAGGCGAGGCTGCGGGTGACCGTCTTCGGCGGCGGGGTCTCCGGCCGTGGCCCGACCATGGACACCCGGCCATCCTTTGACTAAAGTCAAAGAAATATGGAGCCAGTGACAGCGTCAGTGTCCGCGGAGCACGTGACCACCCTGCGCCGCTTCAACCGCTACTTCACCCGCCGGATCGGTGTGCTCGACGATCACTACCTCGGGCAGGACCGGCCGCTCGGCGAGGCGCGCCTGCTGTTCGAGATCGGGACCGGCGCGTCGCTGAGGGAGCTGAGGACCCGACTCGGCCTGGACGCCGGGTACCTGAGCCGGATGGTGCGCGCGCTGGAGGGCCAGGGGCTCGTCCGGGTCAGCGTGCACCCGACGGACAGCCGGCTGCGCCTCGCGGAGCTCACGGAGGCCGGGCGGGCGGAGCTGGCGGAGCAGAACCGGCGGGCCGACGGACTCGCCGAGGGCCTGCTCGACGGGCTGAGCGAGGAGCAGCGGGAGCGGCTGACGGGGGCCGTCACCGTGGCCGAGCGGCTGCTGCGGCTGGCGGGGGTCGGTGTCAGGGCCGTCGACGCCCGGTCGGCCGACGCGCGGGCCTGTCTGGCCGGTTTCGCCGCCGAACTCGACGAGCGGTTCCCCGAGGGGTACGCCGCCACGGATCTCGTACCGCCGGAACAGATCGCCGTCCTCCTCGTCGCGTACGAGGAGGAGCGTGCCGTCGGCTGCGGAGCGCTGTGCGCGCTCGACGCCGACACGGCCGAGATCCGGCATCTCTGGGTACACCCCGACGCGCGCGGACTCGGCCTCGGGCGGCGGCTGTTGACCGCACTGGAACGTGCGGCCGCCCGGCGCGGGCATCACGTCGTACGCCTCGACACGCACGAGGTCCTCAAGGAGGCCGCAGCGATGTACCGCACGAGCGGGTACGTCGAGATCCCGGCGTACGACGCGAACGCGCACGCCAGTTACTGGTTCGAGAAGGTCCTGGTCCTGCCCCGCTGATGTACGGCCCGCGGCTGTAGCCCCTCGCCCGTCAGCCGTCCTTGCTGCTGATCGAGGGCACCGCGCTCGGGGAGGGGACCGGGTCGAAGCGGAACGTCTGGCCCGACTCGTCCTGACCGCAGGACAGTTGGAGCACCGGGGCCCAGCTCTTCTTGGAACCGCCGGTCACGCCCAGGCAGCCGTAGCCGAAGACCGGGTGGAGCGAGCGGATCCGGTAGACCCCGTCCCCCTGGTCCTCCAGGGCGTAGGTCAGGACGCAGTCGGCGGTGGCGGGGCGGTGGGCCCGCCTCGGGGTTGAGGGGTCTCGGAGCCGCGCTCGCCCTAGGGCCTGTCTGACAATTCCCGTCGTCGCCCGGAGGGCGGCCTCGCGGCGTCAGGTGCGTGCTCTCGGCGTGCCGGGCGTAGAGCCTCGTACTGGACGTACTTGGCTCTGCGCCCGGTGCGGCGAGAGTGCGTGCATGGCGTCGTGAGGCTGGGGGCACCTCCCGGCCGGAGGCTGGGGGCACCTCCCGGCCGGAGGCTGGGGGCACCTCCCGGCCGGAGGCTGGGGGAGGGAATTGTCAGACAGGCCCTAGGTGCCATGAGCGCACCGGCGAGCGCCGCGCCCAGCGCCTGCTGGAGCGAGCAGACCAGCCCGACCTTCGCCCGGGGCGCCTGCAACAGCATTGCGGGCGGCGGGAGTCGGCGGCTCGGCATCCGGTGTTCCGACGGTGACTACAAGTGGTCCGCCTGGAAGGCGGTCACCACGCCCACAAGCCTGCGCTGCTCCGGCGGCCCGACCGTCACGAACCACTGGATCGACACCGCCCGAGCCCGAGCCGGGCTCGTACGCCCGCGCTGTCCGGGACCTGCTGCGCGTGGGGAGAGCAGGTCCCGGGCGGTGCGCGGTGCGCGAAAAGCCGCCCCCCGGGGACTCCCGGGGGGCGGCTTCAGGCTTGGGCCCTGAGGCTTCGGCTCAGATGAGGCCGAGGCCGCGGACCGCCTCGCGCTCCTCCTCCAGCTCCTTCACCGACGCATCGATGCGGGCGCGGGAGAACTCGTTGATGTCGAGGCCCTGGACGATCTCGTACGAGCCGTCCTTCGTGGTGACGGGGAAGGAGGAGATGAGACCCTCCGGGACGCCGTACGAACCGTCCGACGGGATGCCCATCGAGGTCCAGTCGCCGTCCGCCGTGCCGTTGACCCACGTGTACACGTGGTCGACGGCGGCGTTCGCGGCCGAGGCGGCCGACGAGGCGCCACGGGCCTCGATGATCGCGGCACCGCGCTTGGCGACAGTCGGGATGAACTCCTCGGCCAGCCACTTCTCGTCGTTCACGGTCTCGGCGGCGTTCTTGCCGGCGATCGTGGCCTGGAAGATGTCGGGGTACTGGGTGGCGGAGTGGTTGCCCCAGATGGTGAGGCGCTTGATGTCCGCGACCGTCGAGCCCGTCTTCTTCGCGAGCTGCGTGAGCGCGCGGTTGTGGTCCAGGCGGGTCATCGCGGTGAAGCGCTCGGCCGGTACGTCCGGGGCGGCGGCCTGGGCGATGAGGGCGTTGGTGTTGGCCGGGTTGCCGACGACGAGGATCTTGACGTCGTCCGCGGCGTTGTCGTTGATGGCCTTGCCCTGGGGCTTGAAGATGCCGCCGTTGGCCGAGAGCAGGTCGCCGCGCTCCATGCCCTTGGTGCGGGGGCGGGCGCCGACGAGGAGACCGACGTTCGTGCCGTCGAAGGCGACGTTCGGGTCGTCCGTGATGTCGATGCCCTGAAGGAGCGGGAAGGCGCAGTCGTCGAGCTCCATGGCGGTGCCCTCGGCGGCCTTCAGCGCCGGCGTGATCTCCAGGAGACGCAGCTTGACCGGCACGTCCGCGCCGAGCAGCTGGCCGGAGGCGATGCGGAAGAGCAGGGCGTAACCGATCTGGCCGGCCGCGCCGGTGACGGTGACGTTCACGGGAGTGCGGGTCATGGCGTTCTCCGTATGACAGCTGACGACGGTGGGGCGTCCCTGCCCCGGGGTACGGGATCCCTGCCCTGCCGCCGGGATGATCGATCACCTGTGTCGATGATCGATCTCTTGGCGTCAAGAGAGATCCAGCGGTCAGGCTATCGCGCATCCGGGATCCCGTACGGCCGGGGCCGATGTGGCCCACCCCACAGGGCGCTCGGCGGGGCGCTCCGCGGAGGCGCGGGACGCGGGCGGGGTGTGGGGCCGGGTGTGGGAGGGGGCATGGGAAGGCGGCCGTCGTTCCGGGAGAGAAGGACGACGGCCGCCTTGGTGGGGGTGCCGGGTGGCCGGGAGGGGGGTGAGTCCTCCCGGTCGGTGCCGGACTCCCGTGGGGGTACGGTTCGCCTGCCCCGGCGGGGGGAGGGCATTCCTGTTGTTTGACGAATAGTTGCGGGGCGCCCCGGATCGCGTGGGTGGGGTTCGGGGGCCTGAGTGGGCTTGGGGTGGTGGGTGTGTGCGGGTCGAGTTGGGCTGATCGCGCAGTTCCCCGCGCCCCTGAAAGGCAGGAGCCTGCGGCCCCAAAAGGCCGGGCCTGCGGCCCGAACAAGCGGGTGGGCTTGGGGCTGTGGGTATGTGCGGGTCGAGTTGGGCTGGTCGCGCAGTTCCCCGCGCCCCTGAAGACACCGCGGGTGCCCGCCTCCCGGAAAAGGCGGGTGCCCGTGGAGCTGGAAACTGGGTGCCCGTGGACCTGAGAGGTCGGGACCCGGTCCCGAACAAACAGGTGCCCGCCTCTCGTGAGGCGGGCACCCGGGTGAAGCTCGTTCAGCGTGAGCCTCTGTGTGCTACTTCGTGCAGCCCTCCTCGCCCGAGGTCTGGAGGGTGGCGCAGGCCTTGGCCGCGGTGGCGTTCTTGACGGCGACCATCGGGGTGTAGGCGTCGGTGTCCGTGTCGACCTCGGCGGTCTGGGCGGCTGCCTTGCCCGCCGTGATCCGGACCTCGTCGCCGGGCCCGGCCGCGGTGATGCGGGCCCACGCTGCCCCGCACGTCTCGCTGTAGCGGACCTCGACCTGGGCGGTGCCGACGACTGCCTTCTCGACCGTCGTCGCGAGCGTGCCGCCGCAGCCCATGTTCTCCGGGTCCTTGCCCGCGCAGTCCGCGCCGAAGCACTCGACACCGGCCGGCAGCTCCTTGCTGACGGTCGGCGTCGGCGTCGGTGTGGTGTCGCTCCCTGCCTTGTCGTCGCTCCCGCCGTTCGTGAGGAACACGGCCGCGGCTATCACCACGAGCGCGCCCACGACCCCCGCGAGGAACATCGTGAGCCGGCGCTTCCCGCGCTTCCCGTCGGGCGAACCGCCGGAACGCGGCCGCGCGTCCTGGGGCGGACCCCCGGCAGAACCGCCCGCGCCCGCGGCACCGGCGGGACCGGCCATACCGGACGGTCCGAAGGAACCCGACGGGCCGAGGCCCGACGACCCGGACGCACCAGACACACCGGCAGAGCCGGACGCGCCGGCGCTCGACGTACCCAGACCCCCGGGGTATCCGTACCCCCCGGACGCTCCGGACGTCCCCGAAGGCGTGGCGACGACTCCCCAGCCGCCACCACGCGAACCCGAGGCCCCGCCCGAGCCGCTGCCGGCACCGGCGCCGCGCTGCGTCCGCCGCTCCTCCCCCTGCACCGGAGTCCCCGGCGGCACTGTGGGTGCCACCCCGGCAGGTCCCGCGATACCCGGCGTGGGCGCCGCTGTCGCGCTACCCCCGGCGCGCGCCTGCTTCCCGTTCCGTCCCCCCTTGGCCGGAGTCGACCCGAACTCTCCGAGCGCGGCACGCGCCTGGGAGATCCGGATCGCTTCCATGGTCATGTCGTGGCGCATCTCCGAGCGGCTCCAGGCCCTCTCGGCAAGCTCCCACATCGTCGTCAGATGGACGGGATTGGTCCCGGTCACCTCGGCCAGAGCCACGATCGCGCCCTTCGGCGCGAGCAGCCGGCCGTTCAGATACCGCTCCCAGGACGTCTTGCTGTACCCGGTGCGGTCGGCCACGGCGGCGACACTCAGTCCGCTGCGGTCGACCAACCGGCGCAGCTGGCTGGCGAACTCCCTGACCTGCGGATCGAGTTCATCCGGCAAGGCCCTCCAACGAGGCATTGCTACCCCCCTCTTTCCCCCCGTACGTGCTGGCTTTTCCCGCGCGTGAAGCCCTCTGCCGAGTCCTCGTTCTGGCTACCCACAGGGATGCGCACAGTAAGGATCTCAGTTCCCGGGATGGGGGCGCACGGGAGCATTCGGGCCTGTGGGCATGCACCGTTGCACGCCCGTTGGTCTGCGGTCCAGTGTCCCACCGACTTCCCTCCCGGCCGACAGGATCACCTGGTCAGCGCACGGGACGTCCCGGAGCGTCCCGATTGCCCACGTTATCCCTGGTGTCGGCGGTGATCAGCGTAAATCCTCGAACTTGTCAACACATCGACACGCGGGGAACACATGCGCGACCCCGTGCGTCACTCGCGACCTCAGGGGGATCACATGCACACCAAGGGCAGGTCGAATCGTCGACTGCTCACCGCCGTCACCGTGACGGCGACCGCGGGACTCGCGCTCGGCACGAGCGGTCCGCTCGCCGCGGCCACGTCCGGCTCCGCCGCCTCTCCGCAGGTCATCGACGGCACCGGCGGCGCGTACAACGACTGGGGCGACGAGGGGACGCTCTCCGTCAGCCGCCACACGAACAGCAACGCGACCCGTCTGTGGCAGACCGTCCTCTACGCGGACGGCGCCAGGTGGAGGGACGGCAACGGCGTGAACCGCCCCTTCACGAAGTACGACATCGACGGCTCCTTCGGCTGGAAGACGAAGTCGGCCACGAAGTGGTGGCAGGCGCGCGAGGAGCTGGAGGACGTCGACGGCATCGTCGGAAAGGAGACTTTCGGCCACGCAGACGACTTCCTCGACGGCCCGTACCGGGGCGGCCAGGTTACGTACAGCGGCTACCAGCGGGACGTCACGTTCAAGCGGCTGAGCGGGAAGTACTACGTCAAGATCGGTACGCAGTGGAAGGTCGCGGCGTACAACTGGCGCGGCTGAACCATCTGCCCCGAGCCCTCGGACTGTCAGTCCGACGTGTGATCACGCCAGGGTGACGGCACCGACCACCGCGGTCAGCAGCAGGACGAGGACGAGCACCAGGGCGTAGAGCAGCAGACGGTGCGAGGCGGCCCAGGAGGTCCGGGCGGGGGCGGACTCCGGTTCCGGCGCCTCGGCGAGCAGGTCCCACCACGGGACCGTGGGGACGTCCTCGTACGTGCCCCCGTACTTGCCCCCGTCCGTCGCCCCGTTCGCACCCTCGCCCCCGGCCACGGGCACCCCCGCCGGGGCCGGAGCCACCGTTCGCGGCCATGCCCGCACTGCCAGCTCCCAGCGCACGCAGAAGCGCTCGGCGTCCGTCCCCGCGACCCGGCACAGGGCGACGACCGCCTGCCGGGGCGGGGGCTGCGTCGCGTTCAGATAGCGGTGCCAGGAGGACTTGCTGTATGCCGTGCGCTCGCCCAGGGCGACCAGGCTGAGCCCCGTACGGTCCTTGAGCAGCCGCAGCTGCTCCACGAAATGCGCCACCTCCGGCGGAAGATCCGCAGGCAGTGACTGCCAGGCGCTCATCCTTCTTCCTGCCCCCTCGCCATCTCCCACGTACATCCCCCGCTATGACCGGGTGACGGCGCCGGCGGCGGATTGGTTCCCGCCGGATGTCTTGCGGGACGAACGCCATACGACGGCCGCACGAGGGCCTCCCGACGGACGGGACGTACCGGAACCGTCACCTCCGTGCCACAGGGGACTGACAGGCATTGAACCGCCGTTGGCACGTCCATGACTCTGGAGTCCAGGCGGCGCCCGTCCTCGCTCGGGGGAGTGGACGGGCGCCGCTCCCGTCCACGAAGAAGCCCGCCTCCTCGGGAAGAGGGGACGGGCTTTCGTCACGCGGGCGCCGCGTTCGCTAGGTCCTGATCGTGAAGTGGAGCGTGTCGTCCAGGAACGGGATCTCCAGCAACGGGTTGGGCTGCGCCATCATCGCGAGCAGCACGATCGTCACGCCCAGGACGCCGTACGTGACGAGGTCGGTGAACCGGGATCGGACGGCGAGCATGCCCACGTCGGGCAGCGTCCAGCGCATGACGCCGCCCGCGAGCAGCGCGACACCGATCAGCAGGGTGCCGACCTTGAAGAGGTCGAGCGCGGTCAGCAGCAGACCGAGTCCGACGGTGCCGATGACCGCGAGGATCGGCCACTGACGCGCGGGCGCGGGCGCGTCTCGGGGAGCCGCCCTGCCACCGCCCTCGGGCCGTGCGGTGTCCCGTGTGAACAGCGGGAACCGGCGCGTGGTCCTCCGGGGCCGGCCGTCGGGGCCGGGCGCGCTGACCGCGTCCCGGGCGGTGGGTTCGCCCTCGCGAACCGCGTCGGCACCGGGTTCGGCGTCCCCGGCCGGGGTGCCGTCGGAGTCCGTCTCGCCGGAGTCCCCCTCGTCGGCGTGCGCCGGGTGCGGCTCGCTGCCGGCCGGCTCCGCGGCCGGCGCCTGACCGACCTCCGGCTCGCTGCCGGTCGGCTCCGCGCCACTCGGCTCGCTGCCGGTCGGCTCCGCGCCACTCGGCTCGCTGCCGGTCGGCTCCGCGCCGGTCGGCTCCGCGCCGGTCGGCTCCGCGCCGGTCGGCTCGGTGCCGGTCGGCTCCCGTTCCGGTACGGATGCCCCGGCGGCGGACGTCCCCCGTGACTCGGTGTCCTGGACGACAGGGGCGCTCTCGGAGCCCTGGCCCGCGGCGTCGCTCCGAGCCCGGCCGCCCTCCCGGCGCTCCCCGTCGTTCTGGTCCACAGTCTCGGCCCGCGTCGCGACCTCGGCCCGCATCACCGCGTCGGGCTTCGTCGGGGCATCCCCCTTCGCCGACGTGTCCGCCCTCGCGGAGGCGTCGGTCTCGCTGTCCCGCCCCGTGGCGGCCCGGTCAGCCGGCACTGCGTTCCGCCGCCTCGACCACGTTGACGAGGAGCTGGGCGCGGGTCATCGGGCCCACTCCGCCGGGGTTCGGGGAGATCCAGGCGGCGACCTCGGCGACACCGGGGTGGACGTCGCCCACGATCTTGCCCTCGGCGCTGCGGGAGACGCCGACGTCGAGGACGGCCGCACCGGGCTTCACGTCCTCGGGGCGGATCAGGTGCGCGGAGCCCGCGGCGGCGACGATGATGTCGGCCCGGCGCAGGTGCGAGGCGAGGTCGCGGGTGCCGGTGTGGCACTGCGTCACCGTCGCGTTCTCGGAGCGGCGCGTGAGCAGCAGCGGCATCGGGCGGCCGATCGTCACGCCACGGCCGACGACCACGACCTCGGCGCCCTTGATCTCCACGCCGTACCGGCGCAGAAGGGTCAGGACGCCGTTGGGGGTGCAGGGCAGCGGGGCCGGCTCGTTCAGGACGAGCCGGCCGAGGTTCATCGGATGGAGCCCGTCCGCGTCCTTGTCCGGGTCCATCAGTTCCAGGATGCGGTTCTCGTCGATGCCCTTGGGGAGCGGCAGCTGGACGATGTAACCGGTGCAGGCCGGATCCTCGTTGAGCTCGCGGACGACCGCCTCGATCTCCTCCTGCGTGGCGGTCGCGGGCAGTTCCCGCTGAATGGAGGCGATACCGACCTGGGCGCAGTCGCGGTGCTTGCCCGCGACGTACTTCTGGCTGCCGGGGTCGTCGCCCACCAGGACGGTTCCGAGGCCGGGCGTGATGCCCTTCTCCCTCAGGGCCGCCACGCGGACGGTCAGATCGGACTTGATCGCGGCTGCGGTGGCCTTGCCATCGAGAATCTGGGCGGTCATGGGCCCATCCTCGCGGATGACCGGGTCCTGGTTCCAATCCGGCCCTCCACGGCCACTTCCGGCCTCCCCGGCGCACCTCCCCAACACGCTCCGTCCGGTCGCCGTCCGGCCCGCGCCCATGATCGGCGATGTTGCACTTGCACAACACACGCGGTATCCGGCTGGACAAATAAGCGACGTGTTAAGGACGATGAGCGGCACAGTGCCGCGGACAGTACCGGGGGGACGAACCGCATCTGTAGAACTTTCCTCCGAAATGTGCCGCGTCGTCCCCGCACTTACGCAACGACGGAGGAAAGCGCCATGAGTTTTGGCGACCCGAACAACCCTTACGGTCCGCCGCAGGGCCAGCAGCCCGGATACCCGCCCCAGCCTCCCCAGGGCCAGCCCGGCTACCCGCCCCAGGGCCAGCCCGGTTACGGCTACCCGCAGGGCGCCCCGACGCAGCAGCCCGGCTACGGCTACCCGCAGCAGCCCGGGTATCCCGGTTACCCGGGCGGCAACCAGATGCCCGTAGAGATGCCCGGTCTGATGAAGACCGCGCGTGTCCTGCTGTTCATCCTGGCGGGATTCCAGATCCTGTTCGGCATCATCGCGGGCATCGCCGTCGGCGCCGCGCAGGACGTGTCGAACGGTATCGGCAGCGGTGACAGCACCGACACCCTCGCCGGACTGGGCTTCGTGCTCGCCGCGTTCCTGGTGGGCCTGGGCGCCCTGTCCATCTTCCTGGGCGTCAAGTTCAAGACCGGCGGCAGCGGCATCCGCGTCACGACGATCGTCTACGCGTCGCTGATGATCCTCGGCGGCCTCGGCAACACCGTGCAGGGCGGGGGCGGCTCGGCCACTTTCGGAGGGCTCATCTCGCTCGCCATGGCCGGCATCATCCTCGCCTCAATGGTGAACGGCGCTGCCTCGGCATGGTTCAACCGCCCGCGGTACTGACCTCGGGGCCCGCGCGGCACCGACCCCGGAGCCCCCGGGCTCCCGCTCCGCAACGGCACGTTCACGCCATTCACGCCAAGGGCCGTGTTTCACCCCACTGAGGGGGGACACGGCCCTGCCGCGTCGCCATACCCTGATCCCGTAACCGCGTACGGGACTGGGAACGGGGAGCGGGACGGGGAGAACGGCCTTGTACAGCATCATCGTGGTACCTCCGCCGACCACGGAGGACGAACACAGCGGCACGTACGGCAGCACATACGGCGACGCACACGGCGGGACGCACGTCGGGACGTACGGCGCAGAACGCACCAGCCCCCAGATCCGGCTCGCGCCCGGCGAGCGGCTGCCCTTCGGCCGTTCCGCGAACGGCAACGGGCTTGCGATCGCACACGAAGGCGTCTCCCGGAAAGCCGGGGAGATCACCGCGCAGGGCGCGTTCTGGGTGCTGAGCAACCTCTCGGCCCACCAGACGTACGTGGTGGAGAACCCGGAGGGCGCGGGCGAGCACATCAAGGTCGGACCCGGCAGGCTGGACGCGCCGGTCCCCTTCGAGTTCTCCCGGATCGTCCTCCCGGCGGCGGGCGACCTGCTGCCCATCGAGGTGTGGGCACCCCGCCACGACTATCTGCGCTCACCCGAGGGCCTGGACGGGGCGACGACCACGCCCGCGTTCTCCGTCGACCGCACCAAGCGGTACTTCGCGGTCCTGGCCGCACTCTGCGAGCCCCGGCTGCGCGGCGAACCGCACGCCCCGCTGCCGACGGTCGACCAGGTCGTGGAGCGGCTGCGCCCCCACTGGCCCGCCGCGTCCCGCACGTCGGTCCAGTGGAACATCGACTACCTCGCTGTGAAACTGCGCCTCAAGCCGGGCCCCGACACGGCGGACACGGGCCCCCGCCTCAACGGCAAGAAGGAGTCCCTGGTCTCCCTTGCCCTGCGTTTCGATCTCGTCCGGGAGGACGACCTGCTCGTCCTGACGGGGCCGGCGAGCCGGGCGGCGCGGTGACCGAGGCGTACGCGATCTCGGTGCCCAAGGGGTACCGGGTGGGTTCCTGGGAGGTGCGGGACCCGATCGCCACGGGCGCGTTCGGCAGCGTCTACGAGGCCCGGTGCGCCCAGCCGCGCGAGGGCGTGCCGAAGTCGGCCGCGCTGAAGTTCCTGCCCACCGGCACGGGTACGCTCCGTCAGCTGACGCATCTGCGTGAACTGGCCGAGCGCGAGGTCGAGTTGCACCGAAGACTCACGCGCCCGCGGCTCATCCGGATGTACGAGACCCTCACCGTCGACGACCCGGACCACCCCGAACTCGACGGCGCCACCGTCCTCGTACTGGAACGGGCCGAGGGCTCGCTCGCCGCGCTCCTCGCCCGCTCCCCGCACCCGCCGCAGGGCCCCGCGCTGCTCGCGCAGACCTGCGAGGGACTGGCCCAGCTGCACAGCGCCGGCTGGGTCCACGGCGATCTCAAGCCCGCCAACGTGCTGCTGATGAAGGACGGTTCGGCCCGGCTCGCCGACTTCAACATGGCCGCCGAGCTGGAGGGCACCCACGCCTACACCCCCGCCTTCTCCACCCCCGACTACACCCCGCCCGAACTCCTCTGGTCCGAGATCGGCGAACGCGGCCGCCAGATCCGCCCCTCGGCCGACGTCTGGGCCTTCGGTGTCCTCGCCCATCTCGTCCTCACCGACACGTTCCCGCTGCCGGGCGGCACCCCCTCGGCCCGCCGGGACGCCGCGGTCAGGTACGCGCGCGGCACGGACGAGCTACGGCTGTCTCCTCAACTGCCGGACGGCTGGAGGGAGATCGTGCGGGACTGTCTGGCCCGTACGCACACGGAACGGATCTCCACAGAGACGCTGCTGCGGCGGGTGGAGGAGGCGGCCGGCACCAGCCGCTCGCCCCGCCTGCCGAGGCTGGGTGCCCGGCGCGGACCCGCTCGACGCTGGTCCTCGCCGCCGCGGCCGCCACGGTCGCCGTCTCGGGGCTCGCGTACGGCATCACCACCTGGGCGGGCGACAGTGGGAGCGGCGCGGAGGGGGGCGCGGGAAACGGCCCCGCGACCGAGAAGGTCGTCCAGGCCTCGTACGGTGCCGGTGAACTCCGTACCGGCAAGGGCGTACCGGCCGTCTATCGGCCGCTGATCGTCGACTCCGCGCACGACTGTGTGCAGGAGGAGGTCACCCCGGCGCTCCTCGCCGCCATGCTGAAGGTGGAGAGCGACTTCGACCCGGGCCTGTCCGACCCCGCCAACGACGAGTACGGCATCGCCCGTTGGACCCCGCGGGTGCTGCGCTGGTGGATCCGGTCCGACGGCGTCACCGCCAGGACGATCCCCGAACCCCCCTTCTCCCCCGCCGAGTCCATCCCCGCCATGAGCAGATATCTGTGCTGGATCGCGCCACGACTCGACCCCAAGCTCGACGGCGACCACCGCGTGCTGATCGCGGCCGCCTACCGGACGTCGTACGAGAAGGTGAACGACGCGGCCGGTGTTCCCCCGAAGTACCGCGACTACGCCGCCCGCGTCGCTCACTACCTCAAGGAGTACACGCCCGCGGAGAGGAAGTGGCCCTGAGACTTCCGAGGTACCTCTCGCGGGCGCCCGCCGCCAGGGTGGGCGATATCGGTCCCTGCGAACGCGGCGGTCTCCGACCCCCTCGGGGGAGGGCCGGAGGCCGCTGTCGCCGTGCCCACCCCCGTCGCGCCGCCGTGACATGTCACCGGTAACTCGCCCTGCTCTGGCCTCCGTTGAGGCAGGAGGACGGGGACGACTCCATGTACAGCATCATCGTGGTGCCACCGCGGAGTGGCGGACCGGCCGACGGATGCGACGACCAGATCAGGCTCTCGGCGGGTGAGAAGCTCGCCTTCGGCAGAACCGCGCGGGACGGCGGACTGAGGATCGCCCACGAAGGGGTGTCCAGGGTCGCCGGTGAGATCACCGCGCACCGGGCCTTCTGGATCCTGAGCAACCTCAGCGAGGACCAGACCTACGTGGTCGAGAACCCGGAGGGCACAGGCGAGCACATCAAGGTCGCGCCGGGCCGACTGGACGCGCCCGTGTCGTTCGAGTTCTCCCGTGTCGTCCTGCCCGCGGCGGACGAGCTGCTCAGCTTCGACGTGTGGGCGCCGCGCCACAGCTACGGCGCCGCGGCCCGCTCCGGGCTCTCCGGCACCACCACTGCCCCGGCGTTCACGCTCGACCGCACGAAGCGGTACTTCGCCGTGCTCACCGCCCTGTGCGAGCCCCGGCTGCGCGGCGAACCGCTCCTCCGTGTACTCGAACATCGACTACCTGGCGGTCAAACTCCGGCTGCGGCCCGGCCCGGACGCGGCGGAACCCGGCCCGCGCCGCTACGGCAAGAAGGAGTCGCTGGTCTCCCTCGCCCTGCGCTTCAACCTGGTACGGGAGGACGATCTGGTCGTCCTCGCGGCGGCCCCGAGCGAGGTGGGGCAGTGAACGGAGGCCCCACCGTCGCCGTTCCGAAGGGCTACCGGGTGGGCCCCTGGGAGGTACGGGAGCTCCTCGCGTCCGGCGCGTTCGGCGCGTTCGGCAGCGTGTACGCGGCCAGGCTCGCGGGGGAGGGAGGCGAGGCTTCGGGCAGGCCCGCCGAGGACGGTCTTGATGCCGCGGCCGTCGGTGACGGTCTCGGTGCGGCCCAGCGCGTCGTAGGTGTATGTCGTCCTGCCCAGCGGGGCGGGCGGGGTGACGGTGCCGAGGTTGCCCTTGGTGTCGTGGTGGAAGGTGGTGGTGACGGTCTTCGTCGACGACATCTTCGTCTTCTGGGTGCAGCGCTGGCCCTCGAACCCGCCGCAGGTGGGGGTGGCCGGGTTGTAGGTGTAGGAGACGTTGCCGCCGCCGGTGCCGGTCTGCGCGACCGACATGGTGTTGCCGATCGCGTCGTACTTGAACTCGGTCTTCTCACCGTCCGGGCTGGTGGAGTCCTTCGGAACGTCGCCGCCCGCGACGGTCTGCCAGCTGTTGACCGTCCTGGCGCCGGTCGGCAGGGCCACGGTCTCCAGGTTGTTGCGGGCGTTGAAGCCGTAGTCGGTCACGTTGCCCGGAGTGGTCCCCGAGCCCATGGCGTCCGTGCCGGTGTCGATGTCGTGGTTCGCGTCGAACTTCGTGGACCGCTTGTGGGTCAACGCGTCCGTCACCTCGGAGACCTCGCCGTCGGCGTTGTGCTCGTACGCGGTGCTGTGGGACTCGGGGTCGGTGACCTTCGTGGTGCCCGCCGCGGAAGGTGCGGTGGTGTCGTAGGTGTAGGTCCACGTCGGGGCCGGTGTCCACAGATCCGTTGAACTCGGTGGCGCGCAGCATGGAGGTGACCCGGTTGGCGTCGTCGTAGGTGAATGCGGTGACGCGCCCCTCGGCGGTGGTGATCTTGTTGATCCGGCCGGAGGAGTCGTGGCCGAAGACGGTGGACTTGCCCTCGGTGTCGGTGGTCCTGGCCAGGTTGCCGGACGGGTCGAGGTCGAAGACGGCGGTGCGGCCGGTGTTGTCCTTGGCCTGCCACTGCGAGGCATCGGTCTTCAGCAGATCGATCCACCGGCCGGAGCGGGTCTCGGTGAGCTTGAAGCCCTTGTGCTCGCCGCCCTCGTCGTGCCGCGTGACGGTGATGGTGCCGTTGTTGCGGTCGGTGACCTTCGTCAGCGTCCCGTTGGCGTCGTACGTGTCCTTCGCCCCGGACTTGCGCTGGGTGAGGGTGTACGTGCCGTCCGCGTTCTTCTTCAGGTCCTCGGAATAGCCCTTGGGCGTGGTGAAGGAACCGTCCGCGTTCTCCGTGAAGCGCAGGGTGTCGCCGGAGGAGTCGTACAACACGGCCTCGCCGTCGAGGAGTTGGAGGTAGCGCTCGTACTGCTGCCACCAACGCTGTGACACCTTGCCCCAGGGCGCGTCGAGGGAGTTGTAGGTACGCGCGAGGGTGAGCCGCTGTCCCACGCCGGCGATGTCGAAGTCAGTCGCGGTCAGCATCAGGTTGCCGGTGGAGTAGTTGATCCGGGCGGTCAGCGCGTCGGTGATCGAGAAGTCCGTGATGCGGTGCCAGGGGACATCGCCCTGCCCCTCCGGCACAAACGCCAACGCGTCGCCGTCCGCAGCACCGGCACGGGCAGAACCTGAGCCGGGCTTGCCGCCCTTCGGGGCAGGGTGGGCGGCGCGTTCCTTCTGGGCCTTGCGCCAGGCCGCCACCTCCGCCGACGGCGACTTCTCCGCCTCGGTCGGCACCGGCCTGGTGGAACCGACCTTGACATCCGGCATGGTGAAACGGGGTGCGTCCTTACCCCACGCGGAGGCAGGCTGCGGGTCGTCCGCGAACGCGCCAGCGGCCGGAAGCATCGACAGAGCCAGTGCGCTTGAGGCGATGACGGCCATCGCGGTCAGGCGGGATGATCTCTTACGGGCACGCCGAACGGGCGTGCCTAAGGCACGAGTGTTCAAAACTTCCCCCACAGGATGACGGATCCCGGTGGACCCCAGCGGTCACCGGAGGCGCACAAGGTGCCACGGGAACCACACAGAATTTCGGCCCGTACCCCCGAAATCCCTTACCATTCAGCCCGGAATTCGCCCTACCCCTTAAGCCCCCATAAGGTATCGAAGGGGCTCGAAAGCCCTTACCGCTCGTCCTGACGCGTCATCAACCGTCCAACGAGGCGCCAGGAACTGACCGAAAGTCATGTCCTGCCGGATGAAGCCGGCGGAGACAGAGGGCCCCTGCACCACCTGCGGCCGGGGGCCGGGCTTCCGTTCCAGTGGTGTCGTGACACGACAACGGCCCGCCGGTGTCCTGGTTGGACTGCCGACGGGCCGCCTGACGCGGGCTGCTCAGTGGAAGCTCAGTGGAAGAAGTGCCGCGTCCCCGTGAAGTACATCGTGACGCCCGCCTTCTTCGCGGCCTCGACGACCAGTTCGTCGCGGACCGAACCGCCGGGCTGGACGACGGCCTTGACGCCGGCGTCGGTGAGGATCTCCAGACCGTCGGGGAAGGGGAAGAAGGCGTCCGAGGCGGCGAAGGAGCCGCGGGCGCGCTCGGTGCCCGCGCGCTCGACGGCGAGCTTGGCGGAGTCGACGCGGTTGACCTGGCCCATGCCGACGCCGACGGAGGCACCGTCCTTGGCGAGGAGGATCGCGTTGGACTTCACCGCGCGGCAGGCCCGCCAGGCGAAGGCCAGTTCCTCCAGCTCGCCGGGCGACAGGGCGTCGCCGGTCGCCAGGGTCCAGGAGGACGGGTTGTCGCCGTCGGCCTGGAGGCGGTCGGCGACCTGGAGAAGGCGGCCGCCGTCGATCTGCTTGACCTCGACGGAGGCGGCCGGGCCCTGGTGGGCGCGGAGCACGCGGATGTTCTTCTTCTTGGTGAGGGCCTCCAGCGCGCCGTCCTCGTACTCCGGCGCGACGATGACCTCGGTGAAGATCTCGGCGACCTGCTCCGCCATCTCCTTCGAGACGGGACGGTTGACGGCGATCACGCCGCCGAACGCCGACAGCGGGTCACAGGCGTGCGCCTTGCGGTGCGCCTCGGCGACGTTCGCGCCGATCGCGATGCCGCACGGGTTGGCGTGCTTGATGATCGCGACACAGGGCTCGTCGTGGTCGTACGCGGCACGGCGCGCGGCGTCCGTGTCCGTGAAGTTGTTGTACGACATCTCCTTGCCGTGCAGCTGCTCGGCGTCGGCCAGACCGCCGGTGCCGTCGACATAGAGCGCGGCGCCCTGGTGCGGGTTCTCGCCGTAGCGCAGGGTGTTGCGCTTCTCGAAGGTCGAGCCGATGAAGTCGGGGAAGGCGGAGTCGTCGGCGGGCGCGTACGAGCTCGCGAACCAGGAGGCGACGGCGACGTCGTACGCGGCCGTGTGCTGGAACGCCTCGGCGGCGAGCCGCTTGCGGGCGTGCAGGTCGAAGCCGCCGTCGCGGGCCGCGGACAGCACGTCGGCGTACCGCTCGGGGCTGGTGACGACGGCCACGGACGGGTGGTTCTTGGCGGCGGCGCGGACCATCGAGGGGCCGCCGATGTCGATCTGCTCGACGCACTCGTCGGGCGTGGCGCCCGAGGCGACGGTCTCCCGGAACGGGTAGAGGTTCACGACGACCAGCTGGAACGGCTCCACGCCCAGCTCGCCGAGCTGCTGCCGGTGGGACTCCAGACGCAGGTCGGCGAGGATGCCCGCGTGCACGCGCGGGTGCAGCGTCTTGACCCGGCCGTCCAGGCACTCGGGGAAGCCGGTGAGCTCCTCGACCTTGGTGACCGGGACTCCGGCGGCGGCGATCCTCCCGGCGGTGGAGCCGGTGGAGACCAGCTCGACACCGGCCGCGTGCAGGCCGCGGGCCAGCTCTTCGAGACCGGTCTTGTCGTAGACGCTGATGAGCGCGCGGCGGATGACCCGCTTCGTGTCCTGCGTACCCTGCGTACCTTCGGCGGTCACGGGATAACTACCTTTCGTCCCTCAATGCGATAGCCGTTGCGGGCGAGCCGCCCCACGACATCGACGAGCAGGCTTCGCTCGACTTCCTTGATGCGCTCGTGCAGAGCGCTCTCGTCGTCCTCGTCCCGGACCTCGACCACGCCCTGAGCGATGATCGGGCCGGTGTCGACGCCGTCGTCGACGAAGTGGACGGTGCACCCGGTGACCCTCGCGCCGTACGCGAGGGCGTCGCGAACGCCGTGCGCCCCCGGGAAACTCGGCAGCAGCGCGGGGTGGGTGTTCACGAACCGGCCGCCGTACCGGGCCAGGAACTCCTTGCCCACGATCTTCATGAACCCGGCCGAGACGACCAGATCCGGCTCGTACGCGCCGGTGGCCTCGGCCAGCGCCCTGTCCCACTCGTCGCGCGTGGCGTGGTCCTTCACGCGGCACACGAAGGTGGGAAGCCCGGCGCGCTCGGCGCGCTCCAGGCCGGCGATGTTGTCGCGGTCCGCGCCGACCGCGACGATCTCGGCTCCGTAGGCGGCCGTCCCCTCCGACGCGATCGCGTCGAGGAGAGCCTGCAGATTCGTACCTGATCCGGAGACCAGGACGACGAGGCGCTTGGCCTTGGCCACGGCGGGGCCCTTTCTCGGAGGTTTTCGGGGTTCCTGGGGGTTCTTGGGGTTCTTGGGGTTCTTGGGAGGCGGCTCTCGGGGAGAGTGCGTCCGCGGTCGGCGTTTGTACGGTCGTACGAATGCATCGAGCCCCCGGATACGGGGAAGTCTACGAAGCGGCCGACCGTCAGCAACGATACCGGCACACCGGGCGGCCCCCACGGGACGGGGGCGTGGCCGGAAGGTAGCGTCTGGGGAGGATCCGCCCGGGGAACACGGTGCGCACAGGGGAACGCCTTTTGCGCACGGGACGTTGACCAGGGACGGGTACGAACGCTTGGGCGCGAGCCCCGGACACGTAACCAGCTCTGTGGACACGTTGCCGCCAGAGACCATCAAGGGGAAGACGCACACCTGATGCCGGACCGCAGTCTCCGACTCCCTCCGCTCCTGCTGCGCGAGCGGCGCCCTTCTCCCACTCCGCCGCGGGAGAACGACGACGTGCCCGAGGGCGGGCAGGGCTCCGCGGGCGGCCAGGGTTCCGCAGGTGGGCAGGGCTCCTCGGGCGGCCGGGGCGGCTCCGGTGGCGCGGGCGGCTCCGGTGCGCCCGACTCCGGGCAGCGGCCCGAGCCGCCGCAGCCTCCTGCCGACGACAACCCCTTCGCCCCGCCGCCCGAGGGCACGCCCGACCGGCCCTGGCAGCCGCGCCGGCCCGCCGGCGGACAGGGCGAGGGCCAGGACGGCCAGGGTGACGGCTCCTCCCCCTGGGGCAGCCAGTGGAGCGACCGCCAGCCGGGGCCCGCGCAGGGCGGCCGCTTCGGTGACCGGCCCGGTACCAACGGCGGCTCCGGCGGTGGCCAGAACGGCCCGGAGGGGCCCGGCGGCCCGGGCACCGGAATGCGCTGGGACCCGACGGACCCCGCCCAGCGCCGCGCCCGGTTCGCGCTGCTGTCCGGCATGTGGGCGTTCTTCTTCGCCCTCTTCAGCTGGCCGTACGTGGCGCTCCTGCTCGGCGCGCTGGCCATGTACTGGGCGATCAGCGCCCTGCGCGCCAAGCCGCCGCGCGCGCCGGATCCGAACACCCCGGCGCCGCCCACCTCGGGCTCCAGGCCCCAGACCACGGCGGCGATCAGCGGTCTGGTCACCGCCTCCCTGGCCCTCGCCATGGTCGCGGCCACCTTCACGGCACAGCTCGTGTACAGCGACTACTACACGTGCGTGAACGACTCGCTCACGAACACGGCGAAGAAGTCCTGCGACAAGCTGCTGCCGGAGGAGCTGCGGGGGTTGCTGGGGACGCAGGGCTGACGGGCCCGCGCCGTAGGGGGTACGGCCGTGGCTTCCGTACGGGGTGCGGCCGTGAGTTCCGTACGGGGTGCGGCCGTGAGTTCCGTACGGGGTACGGCCGTGGGTTGACTTGGAGTGCGCTTCAAAATCCATGCTCCTCTCAACGCCCGCCGCACGGCGGGCCGTAAGGGGAGGACACCCGCATGCGCTACCGCACGATCGGAACGGCCCCCGGGACCCGCCGTGAGGTGAGCGTCCTCAGCCTCGGCGCGATGCTGTTCGGGACGGTCACGGACGAGGCGACCTCGTTCGCGATCCTCGACCGGTTCGTCGAGGCGGGCGGCACGTTCATCGACACGTCCGACAACTACGCGTTCTGGGTCGACGGCACGCAGGGCGGCGAGAGCGAGGCCCTGCTCGGCCGCTGGCGGCGCAGCCGTGGCATCGGCGACGAGATCGTCATCGCCACGAAGCTGGGCGCACGGCCGCTCGCCCCCGGCACGAGCTACACCGACAACCCGGAGGGGCTGTCCGCCAAGGCCATCCGGGAGGCGGTGGAGGGCAGCCGCGAGCGGCTCGGCGTCCCGAAGCTGGACCTGCTGTACGCCCACATCGAGGACACGGCCGTGCCCCTGCGGGAGACCGTCGAGGGCTTCGCCGAGCTCGTCTCCGAGGGCACGGTCGGGCTGCTCGGCGCGAGCAACCACTGGACCTGGCGCCTGGAGCGGGCCCGGAGCCTCGCGGCGGCGGCCGGCCTGCCGGGTTACGAGGTCCTCCAGTACCAGCACAGCTATCTGCGCAAGCGCGCCGACCTGCCCGGGCAGCTCTCGCCGGACGGCGACCAGGGCGTGACAGGCGGCGACCTGCTCAGCTACCTGCGCGACGACCCGTCCCTCACGCTCGTCGCCTACACCCCGCTCCTGTCCGGCCGTTACGTCCGCGAGGACAAGCCGCTCGGCCCGGAGTTCGACCACGCGGGCACCCCGGCGCGGCTGGCGGCACTCCGCTCGGTCGCCGAGGAGACCGGCGCGACGGTCAACCAGGTGGTCCTGTCGTGGCTGATCGACGGCGAAGTCCCGGCGATCCCCCTCGTCGGCTGCTCCTCGGTGGCCCAGCTGAACGAGAACCTGGCGGCGGTGGACCTGGAACTGACGGCGGAACAGCGGGCCCGCCTGGACGCGGCCCGCTGACCCGCGTCAGTCCCTTCGGTCCCCTCGGTCCGGGGAGTCGGTCGGGCCGGACGCCTGCTTGAGAGCGGCCCAGCGCGCCTCACGCGAGACGTCGTCGTGCCAGAGGGAGCCGAAGGAGTCGGAGGGGGGCAGGAAGTCGTACGGCTCGAAGTCGGGGTCCGGGCCGGCGCGGCGACTCTCGACGGGGGCGACGGGGACGACGGGCGGCGCCTCCGGCTGCCGCCGACGACGGACACGCGAGAACCAGTTGGTTCTCGGGGTGCCCTGGGTGCCCGGGGTGCGCGGCGGCGGCGGTTCGGTGGGGAGTTCTTGGGCCGGGCGGGTGTTGAGGGGGGATGCAGACGGCTCGGGGGCGAGGCGCTGGTGGGCGAGGGGTTCGGGGGGAAGGGCCTGATCGGAAGACCCCGCCGTGGGGCGAGCGGCTTGCTCGGAAGACCCCGCCGTGGGGCGAGCGGCTTGCTCGGAAGACTTGAGCTCGGTCCTAGAGGCCTGCTCGGAGAGCCCGGACTCGGTCCGAGGGACCCGCTCGAAGAGCCCGGACTCAGGCCGAGGATCCTGCTCGGAGAACCCGAAATCCGGCTGCTGGGCCTGCTCGAAGGGCTTGTCGGCCGGGAGCACCCTTCCTGACCGCTCGACGTCCGGGAGCACGGCTCGTGACGCCTCGTGGGCGTGAGGCGGGAACAGGCCTCCTGACGGCTCGAAGCCCGGAAGGTGTGCCTGCGGTCCTTTGGCCAACGGCTCCCGAGCCAGAGGCCCATGAGCCGGGGTCGCCCGGGACGCAGGCTCATGGTCCGAAAGCATCGCGCCCGAAGGCTCACGGCGCGGAGGCTTCGATCCCAAAGGCTCACGGGCCGAGGAGTCCGAGACCAGCGGCTCATCCGGCGAAGGCTTCGAGAGCAGAGGCTCAGGCATCGGAGTCGCCCCACCCACAGGCTCATTGGCCGAAAGCTTCGGGCTCACATGTGTCTGGCCCACATGTTCATGAACCCCGTTCCCCTGCACCCCCTGCTCCTGAACAAGAGGTTCCTGAACTCCCCGCCTCCGCCCCCAAGGCCCCCGCACCCAGGAAGCCCACCCCCGAACCCCACTCCCCCGCACAGCCCGTACCCGGGGCGCCCACGGCACCCGTACCCGCGGCTGTCGCAGCCGCAAGGCGCGCAGGACCAGGGCGACCGGCACGCCCACCACCGCGGTCCACCCGGCCGCCGCGGGCCCCGTCTGCCACCAGACGGGGCCGAAGTCGGCGAGTGCGTGCATGCCGAGGGGGCCGCCCGACAGGGCGGCGAGGACCGCGAGGGCCAGTCCGCAGAGGAGGGCCGCGAGGGCCGCGTTCCCGGCGGTCCGGCCGGGCGACCAGGCCTCACCGCGGTGGGCCGCCACCGGAACCCGGAGCTTCCCCCCCCTCGTCTCTCCGTCTCCCTCCCCCACGTCCTTCCGCCCCGGCACCCCCGCCCGTACCGTGAACCAGGCCACCACCACGCCCGCCACCAACGGCACGGCCCCAGCGGCCCAGTTCACCGGAGTGCCCGGGCCCGCGCCCGGGACCGCCGCCAGCAGGGGAAAGGGCGGCAGCAGCGGACCTGGCGAGGACACCAAGGGATCGGCCGCGTGCCCGGCGCCGAGTACGAAGCCGGGCCCGAGGGCGTACGCCGCCCCCCACACCGCCGCGTTCGGCACGAGGACCAGTGCCAGCAGCAGTACCGCGAACCGTCCCGACCAGCTCTCCGTGAGATGCAGGAACGACACGCGGGCCAGACCTCCGTGCCACACCAGCGAGGCGCCGACCAGCACGGCCCCGCCCCCCACGAGCACCGCCGCACCCGCGCTCGCCGCGCGCACGGCGGCCCGGAGCCGGAGCCCGGGTGCGGAGGAGACGAAGGAGGCGAGGGGCAGGGCGCGGAGAGCCCGGCGCACGGGCGGCGCCAGCGGACCCCGGGGGCGCCCGTACGCCGTCCACGTGCCCACCCCCGCCGCGGTCACCGCGAGCAGCGGGAGCCATACGGCGACCGACGCCCAGGACGGACTCAGCGCACCGCCCGGGGCGTACACGGCCGCGGCCGCGCCGACCGTCAGATAGCCCGCGACGACACCGCCCCACGCCGTGCGGACGGCGGGCGGTGTCGACTCCTCGTCGCCGTGCGCCGCGTCGCGCCCCGCGCGGTGCAGCAGCCACGCGGGCAGCACGACCAGGAGCAGGGGGGTGACGCCGACGGGCGCGGGTACGCCGGACAGCGTGTCCGTGCGGACGAGTTCGCAGCCGTGCGCGAGCAGCCACAGCCCGGCGGCGACACGCAACGCCCCGTCAGGACCGCTGTCCGGATAGGGCGAGCTGATCCACAGGACCGTCACGAGTACGGTGAACGCCGCCAGTCCGAGCCCCGCGGCGAGCGCGCCGCCGACCAGGCTCGCGGCCAGTCCTGGCGACCTCCCGCGCCATCGGGCCAGCAGGGCCGGCTTGGCCAACAGGGTCGGCAGGGACGGGCTGCGGTCCGGACTGCGGTCGGTCGTCTGGGTCACGCCGCAATGCTCCCAACGACACGCGCTTTCTCCTCGTAACAGGCAAACCTCGGATGTGTCGCTCAATATACTTTTTATGTACTTTTACGTACGAAGGGGCGCCCGGTGACGCAGACCCCTGCCTGCCCGCCGCCACTTCCGGAGGCAGAGGCCGAGGACGAGGACGGGGCCGAGGCGGAGGCCGACCTCGAACCCGCGCCCTCCGTCCCCGCCCTGACACCCGGTCAGGCCTTCGACGCCCTCTACGCGTACGCGGCCCCCGCCCTCGTACGGCAGACCTATCTGCTGACCGGGCGGCGCGAGTTGGCGCGCGAGTCCGTGGAGCGGGCCTTCCAACTGGCGTGGCAGCGCTGGCCGGAGGTGGCGGTCGACCGGGATCCGGCGGGCTGGGTGCGGGCGGCGGCGTACGAGTACGCGACGTCCCCCTGGCACCGGCTGCGCCTTCGGCACCGGACTCCGGAGCCACCGCCCGCCGCCCTGGACGACCGCCGGCTGCTCTCCGTACTGCTCGGCCTGCCGCCGGCGTACCGACGCACCGTGCTTCTCCACGACGGGCTCGGCATCGGGCTGCCCGAGACCGCGGCCGAGACGGAGGCGAGCACGCCCGCGGCGGTGGGCCGGCTGCTGCACGCGCGTGAGGTCGTCGCCGCGCGCGTGCCCGAGCTGGCGGACCCTCAGGAGCTGCGGCTCAGGCTGACGGAGCTCGGGAGCAAGGAGCTGCTGCGGACGGCCGCGAAACCCGTCGTGGTGCGGTCGGGAAGTGAGCGCCGCGCCCGCCGCTGGACCCGGGCGGCGATCGCCTTCACGGTCCTGCTCATCGGGTCCACCGCGTTCACGCTCCGCACGGCTCCCGACCACTACGAGGCCCCGCAGGCGCCCGCCGCGACGATCAGCGGGGTTCCGCCGCGGTCGGGCCCCGGTCCGCTGTCCGAGGAGGAGCAGGAGATCCGCGTCAAGCTCCGCTCGACGTTCCAGAACGGTCCGGAGAGGCTCCGGCCGGAGCTCCGCTGAGGAGCACGGGGACGAGAGAGCGCCGGGTAGACGGCGACGCGGACGGGCCCGCACCCCTGGAGAAGGGGTGCGGGCCCGTCCGCGTACAGACTGCGAATCAGCCGGCCGGGAGCCGGCCAGGAGCCGTGCTCAGCCGGCGAGGATGGCGCGGGCCAGCTTCGCCGTCTCGGTCGGGGTCTTGCCGACCTTGACTCCGGCGGCCTCCAGGGCCTCCTTCTTCGCGGCGGCCGTGCCGGAGGAGCCGGAGACGATGGCGCCGGCGTGGCCCATGGTCTTGCCCTCGGGCGCGGTGAAGCCCGCGACGTAACCGACGACCGGCTTCGTCACGTTCTTCGCGATGAAGTCCGCGGCCCGCTCCTCGGCGTCGCCGCCGATCTCACCGATCATGACGATCAGGTCGGTGTCGGGGTCGGCCTCGAACGCGGCGAGCGCGTCGATGTGCGTCGTACCGATGACCGGGTCGCCACCGATGCCGACGGCCGACGAGAAGCCGATGTCACGGAGCTCGTACATCATCTGGTACGTCAGCGTGCCGGACTTCGAGACCAGGCCGATGCGGCCCGGCTTCGTGATGTCGCCCGGGATGATGCCGGCGTTGGACTGGCCCGGCGTGATGAGGCCGGGGCAGTTCGGGCCGATGATGCGGGTCTTGTTGCCCTTCGACTTCGCGTACGCCCAGAAGGCGGCGGAGTCGTGGACGGCGATGCCCTCGGTGATGACGACCGCGAGCGGGATCTCGGCGTCGATCGCCTCGACCACGGCGGCCTTGGAGAAGGCCGGCGGCACGAAGAGGACGGACACGTTCGCGCCCGTCTTCTCGATCGCCTCGGCGACCGTGCCGAAGACCGGGATCTCGGTGCCGTCGACGTCGACCGACGTGCCGGCCTTGCGCGGGTTCACACCGCCGACGATGTTCGTGCCGTCGGCCAGCATGAGCTTGGTGTGCTTCATGCCCGTGGAGCCGGTCATGCCCTGGACGATGACCTTGCTGTCCTTGTTGAGGAAGATAGCCATGGCTGTGGTTTTCCCTCGTCCCTTACTTGGCCGCGGCCAGCTCGGCGGCCTTGTCGGCCGCGCCGTCCATGGTGTCCACGCGCTGCACCAGCGGGTGGTTGGCGTCGGACAGGATCTTGCGACCCAGCTCCGCGTTGTTGCCGTCGAGACGGACGACCAGCGGCTTGGTCACTTCCTCGCCCTTGTCGGCGAGCAGCTGCAGCGCCTGGACGATGCCGTTGGCGACCTCGTCACAGGCGGTGATGCCACCGAAGACGTTGACGAACACGGACTTGACGTCCGGGTCGCCGAGGATGATCTCCAGGCCGTTCGCCATCACGGCCGCGGACGCGCCGCCGCCGATGTCGAGGAAGTTGGCGGGCTTGACCCCACCGTGGTTCTCACCGGCGTACGCGACGACGTCGAGGGTGCTCATGACGAGACCCGCGCCGTTGCCGATGATGCCGACCTCGCCGTCGAGCTTGACGTAGTTGAGGTTCTTCTCCTTGGCGGCGGCCTCGAGCGGGTTGGCCGCGTCCTTGTCCTCGAGCGCCTCGTGCCCGGGCTGGCGGAAGTCGGCGTTCTCGTCGAGCGAGACCTTGCCGTCCAGCGCCAGGATGCGGCCGTCCTTGGTCTTCACCAGCGGGTTGACCTCGACGAGGAGCGCGTCCTCGGCGACGAAGGTCTCCCACAGGGTCACCATGGCCTCGGCGACACCCTCGGCCACCTCGGCCGGGAACTTCGCCTGGGCCACGATCTCGCGGGCCTTCTCGATGTTCACGCCCTCGACGGCGTTGACCGGGACCTTCGCGAGGGCCTCGGGGGTCTTCTCCGCGACCTCCTCGATGTCCATGCCGCCCTGCACCGAGGCCATGGCCAGGAAGGTGCGGTTGGTGCGGTCGAGGAGGTACGAGACGTAGTACTCCGCCTCGATCTCCGGGGACAGCTCGGCGATCATCACCTTGTGGACCGTGTGGCCCTTGATGTCCATGCCGAGGATGTCGGTCGCACGGGCGACCGCCTCGTCGGGCGTGGCGGCGAGCTTGACGCCGCCGGCCTTTCCTCGGCCACCGACCTTCACCTGGGCCTTGACGACGGACTTGCCGCCAAGCCGCTCGGTCGCCTCGCGGGCTGCCTCAGGCGTGTCGATCACTTCACCGGCCAGCACCGGTACACCGTGCTTGGCGAAGAGGTCCCTCGCCTGGTACTCGAACAGGTCCACGCGCGTCCGTCCCTATCAGGTATCTCGCGGTTCGTTGTCTGCGTGGGCGTGCCGCGAAGGGCAACGTGACTGCGCGGTCACAAGGAGGGCGTGGGCACGGTGGCCGGCACGCGGCATGTCCGCCTCGCAGGTTATCCCCGCTCGTGGTGGGGTCGTAAATCGCAGATCACACCTGGGCGGTGATTACGGTCACAGATTGCCAGTTTAAAGGGCCTCACCAGGCTGGGGTTTGCCTGGTGAGGCCCCTCGAACAGCCCCTGACACTGATCTAAGGGGCGTAGGGCGGCCGGTCCCCACCCCAATGAGGACCGCCCGGCCCTGACCGCAGGGTTTCGGTCGCACGGACCGACGGATTTCGGCCGTACGTGGCCGTCGCCCTGCGGGGTCCGGTGGGTGCCGTACGACCGGCCGCCGGGCACGGTCGTACGGCGGAGGCGTCGGTCAGACGCCGTAGGGGGAGCCGTGCTGCCCGTACCGGTCGGTCGGCAGGTAGCTCGGGGTGACGGACTCGGCGACGTCCTCGACTCCGCCGACGGCGTTTCCGGCCAGCGGGCCGGCGGCCGACCCGACGGTTCCGGTCACGTTCCGCGCGAAGGGCCCGACCTGTCCCGTCACGTCGGCCGCGAACGGTGCGACCTCGCCGACGACACCGTCCGCGAAGGGGCGTACGTCGCCCGTGACGCCGTACGCCAGCGTCGTGGCGCTGCCGCCGACCCCGTCCACGACGGGCCGGACGTACTGGACGACCGTGTCCACGACCGGCCGCACCGCGCCGACGGCACCCTCGGCGAACGGCGGCACCCGGCCGACGACGCCCTGCGCGAACGGGTCGACCTCGCCGACCACGCCGTGCGCGAGCGGCGGGACCTCGCCGACGACGCCGCCCACGAAGGGCCGCACTTCGCCGACGACACCGTCGGCGAGCACGGTCGCGTCGCCGACCGCCCGCGCGGCGACGGGCACCACACCGTCCACCGCCGTGGCGGCGACGGGCGGAAGGACGGAGTCCACGGTCTCGTCGGTGACCTGGGTGACCACTGCGGTGGCGTACGGAGGAACGTCCGCGACCACGCCGGTGGCGTACGGGGCGACCTCGCCGACGACACCGGTCGCGTACGGGCCGACGTTCCCGGCCACGCCCGTCGCGTACGGGGTCACGCCGCCGGTGACGCCGTCGGTGTACGTGCGCACGTCGGACACCGCGTCGGCCACCACTTCGTGGGCGAGGCCGGTGGTGTTGCCGACGGTCTGGCCGGCGACCGGGACCACACCGTTCACGGCGCCGGTGGCGACGCGGGTGACTCCGGTCACGGCCTGGTCGGCGACGGGGGTGACCCCGCCGACGGCCCGCCCGGCGATCGGCGTGACGCCGTGCACGGCGGTGGCGGCGACGGGCGGCAGCGCGGTGGCGGCCGTCTCGTCGACGACCGGGGTGACGGACCGAGTGACGGTCCCCTGGATGCCGCGGACGGTGGAGGGGAGGCCGGTGACCGTGTTGCGGAGGTGGGCGGGCACGCCGTTCGTGGTGGCGTGGGCGGCCGGGGCGGTCCGGCCGGCGGTGGCGACGGTCTGCTGCACCTTGGCACGGGCGCCGGAGGGGACTGCGGTGGCGGTGCGCCGGGTGGCCCCGAGCTTCGTCTGCGTGGCGGCGAGGGCCTGCTCCAGCTCCGGCGCGAACGCCGAGAGGGGGCCGAAGAGGTAGTCGACCTCGCCGTGGGGGCGGGGGCCGCGGGCGTCGGACAGGGCGTCGGTGGCCCTGGCGGTCGCGTCGGCGGTGTGCTCGGCGGCGGGCTTGGCCTTGGCCTGGGGCTTCTGGGCGGCCGGGAGCTCGGTGTCGACGTACCGGCGGGCCTGGTCGGCCGCCTTCGTCTTCGTGTCGGCGGCCTGCTTCGCCCTGGCGATGGTGTCGGTGGTCGTGCCGGTGACGTCGGTGACGGTGTCCTGCGCCTTGGCGGTCGTGCCGCCGGTGACGTCGGTGAGGGTGTCCGTGATCGTGCCTGTGGTCGTGCCGGTGGCCGGGGAGACGTCGGTGCGGACGTCACCGACCACCCCGTCGACGGTGTCGGTGACCGTGCCGGCCACGTCGTCCACGGAGAGGGACGCGTCGGGTACGGAGGCGGACGTGGCGGGCAGTTCGTCCGCGTCGGCGACGGCTGAGCCGAGCGCCCAGGCGCCGGTGACGCCGGCGGCTATGACGATGGAACGGCGAATGTTCTTGTGCATGCGTACGTCAGTCCTTCGGAAGACCGAGAGTTCGGAACGTGGTGTGGAGAGGGACCGGGCGTCCGGAGGGCCGATGCGCCGCGTCGGTGCTTCGGACTGGGGAGTCGAGCACCGACGGCCGTGGCAGCGGCCCGCGTCCGGGGTGTCCGGCCGATCGCGTCCGGAGCACCCTGAGATTCGGAGGATGCCCGGACGGGCGCGGGCAGACCTGTGCCGCCCTCGCGCGGCAGGTCTCAGCGGGGGAAGGCCGGCCCTAGCCGGGGAACGCCGGAATGTCCCGGTACCTGTCCCGGGTCCCGGCCGCGGTGACGTCCGCGGCGGCGCCGGGCACCAGCGTCGGCCGGGCCCTGTCGTTCAACGCGACGGCCTGCGCGTCGCCGTGCCGCGGCGACCCGTTGTCGACCGCGGAGTGACGCCCCAACGCACCCGTGGGGTCGCTATCGGGAACCTGGTGCACGGGTGCCTGCACGGCCCGCGTGCCCCGGGAGTCCGCGTGGTGGCGTACGTCGTCACCGGCCGCCGCTGGGCCACCGGCGAACCGCGGCCCGTACTCCGTCACCGCGCTGTCGTCGCGCGACTGCTTCCCGGCCGCCCGGTGGTCGTCCGTCGCTCCGCCGGGCTGCTGCGGCGCCGTACCGGCCGGCAGGGTCTGCCCCGGAACCGCTGGCAACGGCAGTCCCGGCAACTCCGGCAGCCCGGGAAGGCCCGGCAGCGTGGGCAGTTGAGGCAGCGACGGCCACCACTGCGGCGGGGCCGGCCGCTCGACGATCCCGCCGGTGATCCCGCCGGTGATCTGATCCACCAGATCACCGATGGGCCGTACGACGTCCTGGGCGACCGGCGGTATTACGCGCCCGGTGACCGGGCGTACCACCTGCTCGGTCACCGGCCCTACGACGCGCTCGGTCACCGGCCGCACGACAGGATCGGCGACCGGCCTTACGACGCGCTGGACTTCGTCGGTCACGGGCGAGATCGTTTTGGGGAGCCCAGCCTGTTCGGAGCCGGAGCCCAAGGTCGCGGTCGCGGTTTCGGTCGCGGTGGAAGCGGGCGGCGGCGGGGTGGTCGACGAGACCGTCACGGACGGTGAGTTCGAGCCCGAGGGCCGCTCGCCGATCCGCTGCCCTGCCTCCCCCGAACCCATCGCCAACTGCTCGACCGAACTCGACACCGACCGCACGACACCTGTGGGCTTCGAGGCCGGCGCGACCCCGTCCGCCGCACGCGCCTGCTCCCCGCACAGGAGCCCCAGCACGAACAACCCGCCCACCAGCAACCCCACTTGCAGCGCACGCCGCCCCGCCGCCGTGCGCGTCACACGCAGAGCGGCATCGGGCAGTACGGCTGACAGGGCCAAGGCGGGGAGAGCCTCCCGTGCGGAGGGACGAGGAGAAGCGAGATGAGGTGGGGCGGGGTGGAGCGAACTGGGGCGCGGCTACGAGGCTGCGCGCCCTCTGAAGACCCGCCGATCCTTGCACGGGACTCCCGAGGTCGCGCAAGTCCCCTGTTACCGATGGATGCTCATGTCCGCTTTATCCGTCGTCTTTCGGCTCCGCCGCGTCTGCCCCCTCCTTCACCCCGCTGCCGCCTCTACTGCCCCGGGCTCCCGGTGTCCGGTATCGGCAGCGGGCGTTTCTCGATCGCCGCCGCCATCACGTCCGGGAAGAGGTCGGGCGTGCAGGCGAACGCCGGTGCGCCCAGCGCCGCGAGCGCCGCCGCGTGCTCACGGTCGTACGCGGGAGCACCCTCGTCGGACAGCGCGAGCAGCGTCACGAACTGCACCCCCGACGCCTTCATCGCCGCGACCCGCTTGAGCATCTCGTTCCGGATGCCACCTTCGTAGAGGTCGCTGATGAGGACGACCACGGTGTCGGCGGGGCGCGTGATCTGCGACTGGCAGTACGCCAACGCCCTGTTGATGTCCGTGCCGCCGCCGAGCTGGGTGCCGAAGAGCACGTCGACCGGGTCGTCGAGCTGGTCGGTGAGGTCGACGACAGCCGTGTCGAAGACCACGAGCCGGGTGTTGATGGACCGCATGGAGGCGAGGACCGCGCCGAACACCGACGCGTACACGACCGACGCCGCCATCGAACCCGACTGGTCGATGCAGAGGACGACCTCCTTCTTCACGGACTGCGACGCGCGCCCGTACCCGATGAGCCGCTCGGGCACGATCGTGCGGTACTCGGGCAGGTAGTGCTTGAGGTTGGCCGAGATCGTGCGGTTCCAGTCGATGTCGTGGTGGCGGGGCCGGTGGATACGGGCGCTGCGGTCGAGGGCCCCGGTGAGAGTGGCCCTGGTACGGGTCGCGAGCCGCTTCTCCAGGTCCTCGACCACCTTGCGTACGACCGCCCGTGCCGTCTCCTTGGTCGTCTCGGGCATGGCCTTGTTGAGCGACAGCAGCGTGCCGACCAGGTGGACGTCCGCCTCCACCGCCTCCAGCATCTCCGGCTCCAGGAGCAGGGTGGACAGGCCGAGCCGGTCGATGGCGTCCCGCTGCATGACCTGGACGACGGAGGACGGGAAGTACGTCCGGATGTCCCCCAGCCACCTGGCGACGGACGGCGCGGACGCCCCGAGCCCCGCCGAACGCTCCCGCCCCGCCCGCGCCTTGCCCCCCTTGCCGTTCCCGTACAGCGCGCCGAGCGCCCCGTCCATCGCCGCGTCCTGCCCGGTGAGCGAGCACCCGGTGCCGTCCGCGTCCTCCCCGCCGAGCACGAGCCGCCAGCGGCGGAGCCGTTCGTCGCCGACGCCGGCGGGCTCGGCCACGCCGCCCGGCTCGGGCGCCTCGGCCTGGTCGGTCGCTCCCGTGTTCACCACTCCCGCGCTCATCGGCCCACCCCCACAAGGTCGTTGTCATCGGCGTCGTTGTCATTGGTGCTGCTGCCATTGGTGTTACTGCCATTGGTGCGGCTGTCGCCGGCGCCTTCGGCGTCCTCGGTTTCGTCCGGTCCCAGCAGCAGGCGCAGCACCGGCAGCACCGCGTCGGCGCGTGCGGCGTCGAGGTCGGGGGCGAAGCCGGGTATGCCCGAGGCGGTGGCCGTGGCGCCTCCGCGGGTTCCCGGTCCGCGCCGGACCAGTTCGCCGAGGGTGCGGCGCACTCCGGGCTCGTACGCGGAGAAGGTGCGCCTGAGCAACGGCAGCACGTCGGTGAACGCGTCCCCCGGCACCCCGGTCAGCCAGGTGTCGACGAGCCCGAGCAGCCGCTCGTCGTGCACGAGCAGCATTCCGCCCCCGGAGCCCCCTCCGACGAAGCCCTCGATCCACGCCGCCGCGTCCGCCGGCTCCGTCCCCGGCGACAGCACGAGCCCCATGAGCCGCGCCGCCTCTTCCTGCCCCAACGCCCCGTCGTCCAGCAGCAACCGCACGGCCCGCCCCCGGACGACCCCGGGAACCGTGTCCCGCCCGGAGAGCGTGCGCAGAACACCGTGCCAACGGCCACGTATGCCGCCACGGGAGGCGGAGTCTTCCCCTTGTCCCTCCCCCTCCCCCTCTCCCAGCAGCCCCACCGCACCGTGCACCGCGTCCACATGCCCGCGCATCTCCTCCGCGGCGTCCGCGTCGAGTGCGGCGCAGGCCGGGGGCAGACCCACGAAGACGCGCTCGGCGAGCCCCGCGGCGACCTCGGCGAGGGCCTCCGTACCGGTGCCGCGCACGTCGCCGTAGCGGAGGGAGCGGACCAGGGCGGGGAGCGCCTGGGCGAGGTGGCCGACGTCGGCGTCCAGGGCGGCGCGGTCGGCGAGGATCCGCATCACCACCGGGAGCGCGTCCGGGAGTTCGGCGAGGAGGCAGCGCTCGGCGAGGCCCGTGACGTCGGCGAGGGACCGGGCCCCGACGGCGTCCGCCTCGGCCTTCGCGGTCGCGGCGGCGAGCACGGTCGTGCCCCACACGCCGGCCTCGGCGACCCGCACCGCCAGCTCCGGCTCCCAGCGCAGCCGCCAGGTCTCCCGGAACGTACCGGTGCTGCCGCGCGACGCGGCCGGCTCGCCCCACTCGATGCCGAGGAGCCGCAGCCGGTGCAGGAGCCTGCTGCGCCCGGCGTCGTTCTCCTTGCGCAGGTCGAGCTCCAACTCCCGCTCCTGCGCCTCCGGTTTGAGCCGCAGCCGCCGCTGGAGGCGGTCTAGGTCGCGCTGCAGCGGCACGGCGGGTGCCGCCGCGGGCACCTCGCCCAGGACGTCACCGACGACGAGCCGGTCGTGCACGAGTGAGAGCGGCACGTCCGAGCCCTCGCACATCACGGCCCGTACGGCGTCGGTGGTCTCGGTCAGGCCCGGCAGGGGGCGGCCCCGCATCGCGGCGAGCGTGTCGGCGAGCCGCACCGCCTCGATGACGTGCGCGGACGAGACGGGCCGGTCCTCGTCGCGCAGGAGCCGGGCCACCTTCGTCATCCAGCGCTCGATCGGGCGGTCGGCGGCGCCGAACAAGTGCCCGTACCAGCCCGGTGAGTCGATCCCCGCGCCATAGCCGCTCATCCGCGACAGCCGCCGGTGTGTCCAGGGCACCCACGTCATGTCGGCCTTGGCCTTGGGCAGCCCCTTCAACAGCGCCCGGTCGGCGGCGACGGTCGTGCGCTGCCGCAGTGCGGGCACGTGCCAGGCACCGCACACCACGGCCACGTCGTCCCCGAACTCCCGCTGAGCCGCCCGCACCTGGAGCCGCATGTACGCTTCCCGCACGAGATCCCGCTCGTGTCCCCCGGTCCCGAACGCCTCCCGCAGCGCCCCCATCGCCTCGCCGAGCACCTCGAACGGTGCGAACGCGTCCCCGTCGCGCGCCCCCCGGTGCTCGATCACGTCCTCCCACCACCGCTCGGCGTCGTCGTACCCGGCGGTCTCGGCGAGGACGGCGAGCGGGTCGATCCGTACGGCCTCCGCGGGCTCGGACGGAAGTCCGCCCGGCTCCCCCTTCTCCGATGACTCCTGCTCCTGGTCCTCTCTCTCCTCCCGCCCCCATGCCAGCGTGTGGGTGGCCGGGAGGTCGATGAAGCGGGCCGGCACCCCGTGCTCCAGGGCCCAGCGGATGGCCACCCACTCCGGCGAGAACTCCGCGAGCGGCCAGAACGCCGACCGGCCCGGCTCGTCCACGACATGCGCGAGAAGGGCGACGGGCGGCCGCATGTCCTCGTCGGCGGCCAGCGCGATCAACGCGTCGGCCTCCGGCGGCCCTTCGATGAGTACGGTGCGCGGGCCCGCCGCCTCCAGCGCGGCCCGTACGGCCCGGGCCGAGCCGGGCCCGTGGTGGCGCACCCCGAGCAGCAGGGGCCCGGTCCCGCCGTCGCGGTCGCTCACGCGCTCACCTCCCGGCAGGCGCGGTAGAAGTCCTTCCACCCGTCGCGCTCGCGGACGACCGCCTCCAGGTACTCCTGCCAGATGACGCGGTCAGCCGCAGGGTCGCGGACGACGGCGCCGAGGATGCCCGCGGCGACGTCGCTCGCGCGCAGGACGCCGTCCCCGAAGTGGGCGGCCAGGGCGAGGCCGTTCGTGACGACGGAGATCGCCTCCGCGGTGGACAGCGTGCCGCTGGGCGACTTCAGCTTCGTACGCCCGTCGGCGGTGATGCCGTCACGCAGCTCGCGGAAGACCGTGACGACGCGGCGGATCTCGTCGACCCCGTCGGGCACCGCGGGCAGGTCGAGGGAGCGGCCGATCTGGTCGACGCGGCGCGAGACGATGTCGACCTCGGCGTCGGCGCTCTCGGGCAGCGGCAGGACCACCGTGTTGAAGCGGCGGCGCAGGGCGCTCGACAGGTCGTTCACCCCGCGGTCCCGGTCGTTGGCCGTGGCGATCAGGTTGAAGCCCCGGACGGCCTGCACCTCCGAGCCCAACTCCGGTATCGGCAGGGTCTTTTCCGACAGGATCGTGATGAGCGAGTCCTGTACGTCGGCGGGGATGCGGGTCAGTTCCTCGACCCGGGCCGTCATCCCCTCCGCCATGGCCCGCATGACCGGGCTGGGCACCAGCGCGTCCCGGCTCGGGCCGTTCGCGAGCAGTTGCGCGTAGTTCCAGCCGTAGCGGATCGCCTCCTCCGGTGTGCCGGCCGTGCCCTGCACGAGGAGGGTGGAGTCGCCACTGACCGCCGCGGCGAGGTGCTCGGAGACCCATGTCTTGGCCGTGCCGGGCACGCCGAGCAGGAGCAGGGCCCGGTCGGTGGCGAGCGTGGTGACGGCGACCTCGACGATGCGCCGCGGGCCGACGTACTTCGGCGTGATCACCGTGCCGTCCGGCAGTGTGCCGCCGAGCAGGTAGGTCGCGACGGCCCAGGGCGACATCCGCCAGCGGACCGGGCGCGGGCGGTCGTCCTGCGCGGCCAGCGCCGCGAGCTCGGCGGCGAACGCGTCCTCGGCGTGCGGCCGCAGCGCCTCGCCCTCCGCTGCTTCCCGTGTGTGCGCGGAGTGGTGCTGGCTCGGTTCGACGGACGTCTGGTCGACGGACACGGACATGGAGCGGTCCCCCTTGCGGCTCGGCCGGTTCGAATCTGGTTCCACCGTGCCCTACGCCACTGACAATCGGCTCTGACCTGCGAAAACGTACTCGTCGCGGTCGATTGTCAGTGGTGGGACCTACCTTCGATGACATGACTCAGCAGGGGGTGCGCTGGACTGCGGATCAGGTGCTGGCACTGGCGCCTGACGCAGCGTCACGCAAGGCGGGCAGCAAGCTCGGCGCGGCAGGGCCGTGGTCGGAGGCGGGCAGTACGGACGAGGGGACGGTGTGGGGACTGTGCAGGGGAAGCAGCAGCAGGCCGTATCAGACGGTGATCGACATCGCGGACTCCACCGGACCCGCGTACAAGTGCAGTTGCCCGAGCCGCAAGTTCCCGTGCAAGCACGCGCTGGGGCTGCTGCTGCTCTGGGCGGGCGAGGACGGCACGGTGCCGCGGGGGCAGGTGCCGGACTGGGCGGAGGAGTGGACAGAGGCGAGGAGGAAGCGCGCGGACGACAAACGGGCGGCGAGCGCGGCGGGTTCCCCGGCCTCGGGTGATCCGGAGGCCGCGCGGCGCAGGGCGGAGCGGCGGGCCGAGCACATCACCGCGGGGGCGGCGGAGTTGGAGCAGCGGCTGGCCGACCTGCTCCGGAGCGGCCTGGCCACGGCGGAGCAGGCGGGGTACGGGCTGTGGGAGGAGACGGCGGCCCGGATGGTCGACGCGCAGGCGTCCGGACTGGCGGCCCGCGTACGGGAGTTGGGGGCGATCCCGTCGTCTGGCCCTGGCTGGCCGGTACGGTTGCTGGAGGAGTGCGCGCTGCTCCATCTCCTCGACCAGGGCTGGCTGCGCCGCGAGCGGCTGCCGGGCGGCCTGGCCGCGACGGTCCGTTCACGGATCGGGCTCACCGGACCGGCGGACGGCCCACCGGTCCGCGACCACTGGCTGGTCCTGGCCCAGTACGACACGTCGGACAGCCGCCTCACCACCCGCCGCATCTGGCTGCACGGGGCGGAATCGGCGCGCCCGGTCCTGCTCCTGTCGTACGGGGCGGCCGGCCGCGCACCCGAACTGGCCCTGCCGGTCGGGCTGGCGCTCGATGCCGAGGTGTCCGCGTATCCGGGCGCGGGACAGCCAAGGGCTGCACTGGGCGAGCAGTTCACGCCTCCGGCGCCCACGGCGATCCGCCCGCCGGGGGTGAGCGTGGCGCAGGCGGCGGCCAAGTACGGCGAGGCGCTCCGGGACGATCCGTGGCTGGACTCCCACCCTGTGACACTCGGCCGCGTCATACCCACCCCCGACGGCGACACCTGGCAACTGGCCGACGCCGATGGCGAGCTGGCGCTCCCCCTCACCCCGGCGACCAGGCCCGGCTCGGGCCTGTGGCGTCTGATCGCCCTCTCCGGCGGCACACCGGTCACGGTCTTCGGAGAGTGCGGCCACCGCGGCTTCACGCCCCTCACGGCCTGGCCGGAGGGCCCGGGCGAGGCGGTGCCGCTGTGCTGACCACGACACCACTCCCGGCCCCCTCGCCGCCCACGGACCTGACCGACCCGACCGACCTCACGGCTTTGGTGGATCCATGGAAGGGACGCTCATGAACAGGACCCCCGCCCCCACCGACACGGCTTCCACCGACACGGCTTCCACCGACTCGGCCTCCACGGACACGTCCGGTGGGAGCCACTGGGAGGAGCTCGTGACCGCGGCGCTCCTGGGGACCGCGCGGCGTACGCCGTCGGGGATTCCGGCCGGCCGGGAGGCACCGACGGCACTGCTGGACGCGGCGGCCGTGGAGACCGTGCGGCGGCGGGCCGGGATGCGGCCGGGGCGGGCGGCGGCCCGGGTGGAGCCCGCAGTGGAGGACCCTCGTCCGCTGTTGCCGCCCGCGGCCGCACGCAGACTCGCGATGCTGCTCGCCGACCGGCCCGGGACGGGCGGCGGCAGTGGCGGCCGCAGAGGCTCGGCTCCCGATCTCATGGAGCTGCTCCCGCAGTGGCTCACCACGGCGAACCGGCGTGGGTTCGCGCCCCGCCCGGAGGCGCTGCCCGCGCTGCTTGACGCGGCCCGGGGGCGTACGGATCTGCGGCCGGCGGTGCTGGCGTTCGCGGGGCCGCGCGCGCTGTGGCTGGCCCGGCTGAACACGGACTGGCGGTTCGCGCTGCGCTCGACGCCGGGCGGCGGGGCGGCTCTGCCCGGGCCCGAGGAACCCGATCGCATACGGGAGTTGTGGGAGGAGGGCCTGTTCGCCGAGCGGGTCGCACTCCTCTCGGGGATACGGGCCAGGGACGCGGCGGCCGCGCGGGACCTGCTGGCCACGACGTGGGCGACGGAGCGGGCCGAGGACCGGCTGATGTTCCTCGACTCGTTGCGGACGGGACTGTGCGCGGCGGACGAGCCGTTCCTGGAGCGGGCGTTGGCCGACCGGAGCCGCAATGTGCGGGCCACGGCGGCGGAGTTGCTGTCCGCGCTGCCCGGTTCGGCGCTCGCCGGGCGGATGGCGGAGCGCGCGGTGTCCTGCGTGGCCGTCGACCACACACAGGGCACGCCGACGATAGCGGTCGAGGCTCCGCACGAGTGCGATCCGGGCATGGAGCGGGACGGAGTCGTTCCCAAGGCTCCGGCAGGGCGGGGTGAACGGTCCTGGTGGCTGGGCCAGTTGGTCGAGGCGGCACCGCTCGGCACGTGGTCGCGGCGGCTCGGGGGACGTACGCCGGCGGAGATCGTGGCGCTGCCCGTGGCGGACGACTGGCAGAGCGAGCTGCATGCCGCGTGGTGCCGGGCCGCTGTGCGCCAGCGCGACCCTTCCTGGTCCAGAGCGCTACTGGGAACTCCCGCCGCACCGGAGGCGGGCGGACCGGGTGCGGTGTCGCTCGCCGAACGGGCCAAGCTGCTCGGCACGCTGGGGGCCGCGGAGCGGGCCGACTGGGTGGCGGGATTCATAGCCGTGCACGGCCTGTCCGAGGCGTTCCAACTGCTCGGAGTGTGCACGGTGCCGTGGTCGGGGCCCTTGGGGCGGGCGGTCGTCGACGCCCTCAACATCGCGCGCGACGCGGGCAGTTATCCATGGAGCTTCAGCGGAGTCATGGGCCTGGCCGAACGCTGCCTGGACCCTTCGGAAGCCCTCCACCTCGAAACCCTCACCGCGATCCCCGACGAACCGGAGAACGCGGCCCCCGGCGCCGGCAGCTACTGGTCAGAATCCTTCCAACGCCTGGTCACAACCCTGCGCCTACGAGCAGCGATGCAGAGAGAACTCGAGGAGGAGTAGAGGAGTAAGCGCCCTGCGCTGCCGGACCCAATGCGTCACCATCGCAGCAACGTCACCCCCTCTTACCCAAGGGGCGCGGGGAACTGCGCGACCAGCCCCCACCACCCCGCACCCACACACAACCCAAGCCACCCACGCACCCCCCGTCCACCCAGCGGAGCGCTACCGCACGTTCGTCCGAACCCACTCCACAATCGACCCGGTAGTCGCCCCAGGCGTAAAGATCTCCGCCACACCCAGCTCCTTCAACGGCCCGATGTCCGCCTCCGGAATGATCCCGCCCCCGAACACCTTGATGTCCTCCGCGTCCCGCTCCTTCAGGAGCCGAATCACCGCGGCGAACAACGTGTTGTGCGCGCCGGACAGGATCGACAGCCCGATCGCGTCGGCATCCTCCTGGATCGCCGTGTCGACGATCTGGTCGGGCGTCTGGTGAAGACCGGTGTAGATGACCTCCATACCCGCGTCCCGCAGCGCCCGCGCGATCACCTTCGCCCCGCGGTCGTGGCCGTCGAGCCCCGGCTTGGCCACCACCACGCGGATCGGACCGGCTGCCACACCCATCACTGCCTCCATGAACCGACTACACCGATCAACCGACCTGCACGGTCCGCGGGGATCTGCGGAGCTCCGCCGAGATCCACGGAGATTCACGGAGATCCACTCGGACCTGTACCGACTGATAGCACCCGAGGGCCGTGACGGCGACTCGCCGCCACCGCGCTCACGTCAGATATGCCCCGGTGGCACAGCAACCCCGCACGACACGGCCGGGGAAGGTGAACGAACGTTATCGCCACCATCCCGTCACCGGCAGTTTCGCGGTGTGGACCGAGGGGGAAATCACACGGTGGGACAAGTTCGCCGCGCACCGGTCCCGCATCACGCGGCACATGGGCCGCAGCCAGCGGTCGATGGACCGCAGCCGGACCGGGCGCAAGGGGAGCCGCTACGAGGTCGCCGCACCGCCGCGCCGTCAGCCGCGCGGCACGGTGGTGCGGCGCACCGGCGATCGCACGACGACGGGCACGCCCGTCGCTCCACCCGGCGTCACACGCGCCGCACGTGCACCGCCTTCCTCGTTACCGGCTTCTCACGAGGGCACACGGGGGACGGAGTCGTCCTCCCGTGCGCCGACGGGAGGTCGGCCATGAAGGTCACCAGGGCAGTGTCGCCCCTTCTTCCACTCTGCCAGCGCCTGCTTCCCGGCAGACTGGCCGGACTCTCACTGACCCTCCTGAAGGCGACCGCCCTGGAGATCGTGATCCTCGCGGGCCACCTCCTCCTCTATCCCACCGGCATCACCCCGGAGCGCCGCCCGACCCCGACTCCACCCGGGCCGCCGACGGACCTCACGGACGCAGGCACACGTACGGGCACCGGCGACACTCCCGACACCACCCGGCTCCCCACCCCCACCAGGCCGCCGGTCGTCCTGCTGCACGGCTTCATCGACAACCGCTCCGTCTTCGTGATGCTGCGCCGCTCACTGGCCCAGCACGGCAGGCAGCAGATCGAGTCGCTCAACTACTCCCCGCTGACCTGCGACATACGGACCGCCGCAGAGCTGCTCGGCCGGCACATCGAGGAGATCTGCGAGCGCACCGGCCGTCACGAGGTGGACATCGTCGGGCACAGCCTCGGCGGACTGATAGCGCGCTACTACGTGCAGTGCCTGGGCGGTGACGTCCGCGTCCGGACCCTCGTCACACTGGGCACGCCGCACTCGGGCACGCGGGTCGTCCCGCTGATGAACGCGCACCCGATCGTCCGCCAGATGCGCCCCGGTTCCGGCGTGCTCGACGAACTGTGCCAGCCGGCGCCGCACTGCCGGACGCGGTTCGTGAGCTTCTGGAGCGACCTCGACCAGTTGATGGACCCGCTGGAGACCGCGTGCATCGAGCACCCGGACCTGCTCGTCCAAAACGTGCGGGTGAGCGGAATCGGGCATCTCGCCCTCCCGGTGCACCCGGCCGTCGCGGCCGGCATCCGGCAGGCCCTGGACTCCGAGGAGACGGAGGCCCGCCCGGCCGCCGCCCACGCCACCGCCCAGGCCGACGGTCTGACGGTGGCGTGACCGACTGACGGCGGCGTGACCGAGAGCGTCACCGAGAGCAGGGGCGTGACGGGAAGCGCCGGAGCGAGAAAGCGAGCCAACCGGAAGCGGCGGAGTGCAAGCGGCGCAAAAGCCAACCGGCACAACCGGAAGGCGCCGCCGAACCCGTTCAACCGGCTCCGAGGACCGACGTTTCTTCGAACATTCATCGAACGCCAGGCCAAAGCTGTGCCCGCCCTCCGCCGAAAGACGGCTGAATGCCCGTTTCCTGAGAGGAGGAAAGCCGCCGAAGATTGTCGCGCCCTCATACCGCCGGGTACAGTCGCCGCACTGCTCTGCCAGCCCCTGTCGTCGAGGCGAAAGAGAAGTTGGTGAACGACCGTCACCCGTCGGGGACCGCAACTCCCCCGGCTCCGGCTCCCGAGGCCGCCTCGGCGCATTACGCGTCCTATGGCGAACAGGGCGTCCAGTACGGCGACTTCACCACGTACGACGGCTACTCCGCCACCGGTTTTGATGCCAACGCCGCCGGTATATACGGCGCGACGGGCAGCTACGACACGACGGGCGCCTACGCGACGACGACCTTCGACACCGACCCCCTGTTCGGCGACCTCCCCGGCAACGGCGGCGGTAACGACGGCAGCGGCGCGGGCACAGGTTCGTACGACGCCACCCAGTGGGCCACCGGCAGTCATCAGACGCTGAACTACGACCCGTACGCGGCCCAGCACCACGCCGCGTTCGAGACCGGCAGCTATGACACGAGCGGCGTCTGGTCGGACTCCGGTTACCAGCAGCTCGGCGAGATCCCGACGCAGGCCGCGGGCCCCGAAGGCACCGGCCAGTGGGACGCGAACGCCTGGCGCCAGGCCGATCCGGTCGACCCCACCCAGCAGTGGACCGCGCCGACCTTCGAGACCGGCACGTACGACGCGACGGCCTGGAACTCGGACGGCGGCGACCAGAACCAGCAGAACCAGACTCAGGTCCAGCCCCAGATCCACCATCAGGCGCAGGCCGAGCACGAGTCGTATCCGACGACCGACCAGCACACGTCGGCCGTCCCGCACACGTCGTACGACCACCACGAGGCCTACGACCGGCACGAGTCGTACGACCAGCAGGCCACCAACGCGTTCGAGCAGGTCCCGTACGAAGAACAGGTCACCGCGGAAGGCGAGTTCACCCCCTCCGACGACGCCGACGCGGACTCCGGTACCGATGGCCACAGCCACACCCACGACGAACCCGCGTCCTTCGACGACGTCGAGGAATCCACCTCCGTCGCCACCGCCGCCCCGGCCGGCCGCTCCGCGTCACGTGCGGCCGGCCGTTCCGCGCCCCGTTCCCGCCGCCGCACCCCGCCGAAGCGTTCCGCTCTGCTGACGGTCGCCGTGCCCTCGGCGTGTGTGATGGGCGTCGCCGGAATCGCCGCCGCGTCCGTGACCGGCGGGAGCAGCAGCAACGACGACGTGCAGACGACGACGGCCGCCGCGCCCGACGCGAGCGCCGTGAAGCCGGCGGCAGCGAACAACCAGCTGGACACCCAGCTCGAGAACCTCTCGGCTGACGCGGACGACTTCGCCGACCGTGCGAGCCGTACGCAGGAACGTATCGACTTGAAGGCCCAGCAAGCCGCCGACAAGCAGAAGGCGGCGGCGGAGGCGGCCCGCAAGGAGCGACTGCGGCCGAAGTTCGCGCTGCCGGTCGCGCAGCACGGGCTCAGCGCCTACTACGGACAGGCCGGCATCAACTGGATGTCCGTCCACACCGGCATCGACTTCCCCGTCTCGTACGGCACGACGGTGATGGCCGCGACCGACGGGACCGTCCGGACGCAGTGGAACAGCGCGTACGGGAACATGGTCATCGTGACGGCCAAGGACGGTACGGAGACGTGGTACTGCCACCTCTCCACGTACAAGGTCGCCTCGGGGGCCGTGGTGAAGGCCGGGGACCCGATCGCGTACTCCGGGAACTCCGGGAACTCGACCGGTCCGCACCTTCACTTCGAGGTGCGGCCGGGTGGTGGCTCGGCTATCGACCCGCTGCCGTGGTTGCGCAGCCACGGGCTGGATCCCTCCTGAGCGAGGCCCTGTTGAGGCCTTGAGGCCGGAGTGCCGGGGGCTCCGCCCCCCAGACCCCCGTATCGGCCTGAACGGCCTCGTCCTCAATCGCCGGACGGGCTGAGAAGATCGGCCCGGCCTCAAGCAGCCCCCAGCAGCCAACGCCCCTGGGGACTGCAGCACTTCAGCTCTACAGCTTCTCCACCGGTGCGTACCGCAGCAGCAACCGCTTCGGCTTCTCCTCGCCGAAGTCGACCGTCGCCTCCGCGTTCGCGCCCGTGCCCTTCACGCCGACGACCGTGCCGAGGCCGAACTGGTCGTGGGTGACGCGGTCGCCGACGGCGAGTGACACCACCGGCTTGTCCGCGGCGCCGCGTCGTGTGGCGAAGCCGGACGCGCCCGAGGCGGCCGAGCGGGAGCGCGAGGAGGACAGGGAGGCGGCAACGCCGGAGACCGGGCCGGAGGACACCGGCCCCAGGGAGCCCGTGCGCTTCCACTCCAGATGCGTCTCCGGGATCTCCTCCAGGAAACGCGACGGCGGGTTGTACGAGGGCTGGCCCCAGGCGCTGCGCATCGACGAGCGGGTGAGATACAGCCGCTCCCTCGCGCGCGTGATGCCGACGTACGCGAGCCGGCGCTCCTCCTCCAGCTCCTTGGTCTGCCCGAGCGAGCGCATGTGCGGGAAGACGCCGTCCTCCATGCCGGTCAGGAACACCACGGGGAATTCGAGACCCTTGGCGGTGTGGAGGGTCATCAGCGTTATCACGCCGGACCCGTCCTCCTCCTCGTCCGGGATCTGGTCGGAGTCGGCGACGAGCGCGACCCGCTCCAGGAAGGCGGAGAGCCCGCCCGGTGCCTCGCCCTCGCCGGCCTCCTGCTCGAACTCCAGGGCCACGGCGGCCAGTTCCTGGAGGTTCTCGATGCGGGTCTCGTCCTGCGGGTCGGTCGAGGCCTGCAACTCGGCGAGGTAGCCGGTCCGTTCGAGAACCGCCTCCAGGACCGTCGCCGGTCCTGCGCCCGACTCGACGATCGTGCGGAGGTCCTCCATCAGCGTGTTGAACCTCTTGACGGCGTTCGTCGAGCGGGACGCCATGCCGTACGCCTCGTCGACGCGGCGCAGCGCCTGCGCGAAGCTGATCTTCTCGCGCTGGGAGAGCGCGTCGATCATCGCCTCGGCGCGGTCGCCGATGCCGCGCTTGGGGACGTTGAGAATGCGGCGCAGCGGTACGGAGTCCTCGGGGTTCGCGAGCACCCGCAGGTACGCGAGGACGTCGCGGACCTCCTTGCGCTCGTAGAAGCGGACGCCGCCGACGACCTTGTAGGGCAGGCCGACGCGGATGAAGACCTCTTCGAAGACACGGGACTGCGCGTTCGTACGGTAGAAGACCGCGACGTCGCCCGCCTTCGCGTCGCCCGCGTCCGTGAGGCGGTCGATCTCGTCGGCGACGAACTGGGCCTCGTCGTGCTCGGTGTCGGCGACATAGCCGGTGATCTGGGCGCCCGCGCCCGCGTTGGTCCACAGGTTCTTGGGGCGGCGCGACTCGTTGCGCTCGATGACCGCGTTGGCGGCGGTGAGGATCGTCTGCGTCGAGCGGTAGTTCTGCTCCAGCAAGATCGTCGTCGCGTTCGGGTAGTCCTCCTCGAACTGGAGGATGTTGCGGATGGTCGCGCCGCGGAAGGCGTAGATCGACTGGTCGGCGTCACCCACCACGCACAGCTCGGCCGGCGGGAGGTCGTGCTCGCTCGGCGGTACGTCGACCGGGTGCTCGGAGGTGCCGACGAGTTCGCGCACGAGTGCGTACTGCGCGTGGTTCGTGTCCTGGTACTCGTCGACCAGGACGTGCCGGAAGCGGCGGCGGTAGTGCTCGGCAACGTCCGGGAAAGCGCGCAGGAGGTTGACCGTCGTCATGATCAGGTCGTCGAAGTCCAGCGCGTTCGCCTCGCGCAGGCGTGACTGGTACATCGCGTAGGCCTGGGCGAGCGTCTTCTCGAAGCCGTCGGCGGCCTGGGCGGCGAAGTCCTCCTCGTCGATCAGCTCGTTCTTCAGGTTCGAGATCTTGGCGCTGAACGACTTGGGCGGGAAGCGCTTGGGGTCGAGGTCCAGGTCACGGCAGACCAGGGCCATGAGGCGCTTGCTGTCGGCGGCGTCGTAGATCGAGAAGGAAGAGGTGAAGCCGAGCTGCTTCGACTCGCGCCGCAGGATCCGGACGCACGCGCTGTGGAAGGTCATCACCCACATCGCGTTGGCCCGGGGGCCGACGAGCTGCTCGACGCGCTCCTTCATCTCGCCCGCGGCCTTGTTCGTGAAGGTGATCGCGAGGATCTGGCCCGGGTGCACCTTGCGCTCGCCCAGCAGGTGGGCGATCCGGTGCGTGAGCACACGGGTCTTGCCGGAACCCGCGCCGGCCACGATGAGCAGCGGCGAGCCGTGGTGGACCACCGCCGCGCGCTGGTTCTCGTTCAGCCCGTCCAGGAGCGCGGCCGGGTCCACGTGCGGCCTGGGCGCGCCGTCGCGGTAGTAGCCGTCCCGGCTCGGCGGCACGTCGAAGCGGCCGCCGAACAAATCGTCCGGAACGGGCTCCGACTCCGACGCCTCGTCCTCGGGCGGCGGCGGGGGCTCCTCCTCGTGGGCCCGCGAGGGCTTGAGGTCCGCCAGGAAGCTGTCATCAAAGAGGCTGCTCATCGCTCTCCGAGTCTAGGCGCCCCCACTGACAGCGTGCCGCCACCCTTGAAACTCCGCGGGCTCGCTCCGCGCGGGTGCGGGCTTCCGTGGCTGCTCGCCTCGGGTCCTGTCACCCTCCGGTGGGGGCTTGTAGCGGTCCGCGATCAGGCGGTCGGCCTGCGACTTTGCTGGAAGTCCCTGGGGGCCGGATCGCGGGTGCGGGTTCGTTGTGGCTTGTCGCGCAGTTCCCCGCGCCCCTAAAGGGCACTGCCCAAAGGGGCACTCCAGCGGGCCGGACTTCATCGAGTGGACAACTCGGCCCACACCCCTCCGAATTGGCCCGGGAGGGCGGGACTCAAAGCTAAGGTCACGAAAATGTATCGGGCATATCGCGCATCAAACTTCACAGGGGCCACAGGAATTAGCTAACTTTTATGTGGGCCGCACGACCCGCACCGGCGAACACGCCGGGCCGAGCGACCTCCGCCGAGTCCGGCAGGCCCTCGTGGCCGACGGAACCGAGGACCCACCGACCTTGGGGTGAATCGGTCCAACTCCCTTCGGGGAAACGGGCCGTAGGGCAAACCTTCCGGAGCACCCGCCCGAACCCGACAGCTAACTCGGTAGGCGGACGACGGAAGGAGACGCCCTCGTGGCGCCACACCGCAGGTCCCGGCCCCCCAGCCCCATGGGCATACGGACTCCGGCCCTCGCCACCGCGGCCCTGACCTCGGTGGCCCTCCTCTCCCAGACGGCGAACGCGTCCCCCTCCGAGGAGCCCAGGCCGAGCCTCGAGGAAATCGAGAAGAAGGTCGACGACCTCTACCGCCAGGCGGAGACGGCCAGCGAGAAGTACAACGCGGCCAAGGAGAAGACCACCAAGCAGAAGAAGCGCGTCGACACCCTGCTCGACGACGTGGCGCAGCGCACGGAGAAACTCAACGACGCGCGCGAGGAGCTCGGTACGTTCGCCGCCGCGCAGTACCGCACCGGGGCCGCCGCCCCCGACACCGCCTCCCTCCTCCTCGCGGACAACCCGCAGGACTACTTCGACCAGACCCAGCTGATGGACCGGCTCACCAGCCGCCAGAAGCAGTCCGTCGACGACTACGTGACGCAGCAGACCGCCACGACGGAGAAGCGGCAGGAGGCGTCCGAGAGCCTGGAGACGCTCACCAGGACGCAGAGGTCGCTGAAGACGTCCAAGGCGGACGTCCAGCGGAAGCTCGCCACGGCGCGCGACCTCCTCTCGAAGCTGACCACCGAGGAGAAGGCGCGGCTCGCCGCGATCGAGCGGCAGAAGCAGGAAGAGGCCCAGCGCAAGGCGGACGAGCTGGCCCGGCAGCAGGCGGCCGACGCCGAGCGGCGGCGCCAGGAGGCGGCACAGGGCACCGGGACCTCCACGGGCTCCGGGAGCGCCTCGGGGACCTCCGGGTCCGGCTCCGCCACCGCCAAGGCCGACAAGGCGCTCGCCTTCGCCCGCGCCCAGGTCGGCAAACCGTACGTCTGGGGCGCGAGCGGCCCCGGCTCGTACGACTGCTCCGGCCTCACCCAGGCCGCCTGGAAGGCCGCCGGCGTCACCCTCCCGCGCACCACCTGGGACCAGGTCAACGCCGGCACGACGGTCTCCGTGAACAGCGCCCAGCCCGGTGACCTGGTCTTCTTCTACGACGACATCAGCCACGTCGGCATCTACATCGGCGACGGCATGATGATCCACGCGCCCAAGCCGGGGGCGTACGTCCGCGAGGAGTCGATCTACTACATGCCGATCCACAGCGTGGTGCGCCCGGCGTGAGGTGCTTTTCGCCGACCTGAGCGGAAACAGGAGCCTGTTTCCGCTCGGGTCCAGAGCACCGCGAGTCAGGTCCAGAGCACCGCGATGAAGATGTTCGCCGTGGTGAGCCCGCCCACCAGGCCGAACAGGCTGTTCTCCACCTTCTCCTCGTCCCGTTTCACGTACACGAGGCCGAGGATCACGACCAGCAGGGCGAGCTTCACGCCGATCTTGATGTTGTTGACGGTCTGGTCGTCGGCCTGGTTGAGGCCGACCAGGATCGCGCCGGTGACCAGCATGGTCAGCGCGCCGTGGAGCATGGCGGGGCTGAAGCGGGCCGCGCCGTCACTCATGGCCTTCATCTGCGTGAGAAAGCCGCCGAGGAGGGACGCGATGCCGATGATGTGCAGGGCGACGAAGACATGAATGAGTACGTCCATGAGCCCGGACACTAACCAAACGCCTCAGCACCACCGCGCACCGCCCCCGGCGGAGCCCATAGCACCGGGTCGCCGCCCGTTTCCCCACAATCCGCGCATCGGTCACCACACCACGTCAAGTCGGCGGGCCCGGGCCCGGATCGCGGTCGTACCCGGTCAGCTCATGTCCGAGTCCCACCACTTCCGTACATGCCGTTACCCCCGCCGCGGTCCCAGGTTTAGCGTCCTTCACCAGGTGACCGGCTCCCCACCACCGCCCGGGTCAGGGGCGGCATCCGGACACCACCGCCGAGAAAGGTCCGGCGGCGGCCCGCTCCCCCTGTGCGGGCCGCCGCCGGACGTGCAACCGGCCCCTGAGGGCCGCCGCCGCGGCCGCACCAACGCCTCGGCGGCCGTACGGAAGGACGTGGATCGCACGTGGCAGCGCACCGCAAGCCGAGACAGCGCTCAGTCGGCGGCAGTACGGCCCGCACAGCCTTCACCATCGCACTGGCGGGCGCGGCGAGCGCGACCGGGTTCGAGGGGACGGGAACCGCCGCCCCCGAGCTGACACCCGCTCAGGTCAGGGCGAAGGTCGACAAGTTGTACCAGGAGGCGGAGGTCGCCACCGAGAAGTACAACGGCGCGAAGGAGAAGTCGACGAAGACGCGGGGCCGCCTCGACACCCTCCAGGACGAGGCAGCGCGCAGGACGGAACGGCTCAACTCCGAGCGGGACGCGCTCGGTTCACTGGCCGCCGCGCAGTACCGGGACGGCGGCGTCGACCCCGCGCTCGGGATCATGCTCTCCTCCGATCCCGACCAGTACCTGGACGGGGCCGCGTTCGCCGAACGGGCCGGCAGCAGGCAGGCCTCGAACGTGTCGCGCGTACGCCGACAGCTGCGCGAGATCGAGCAGTTGCGCGGGGCCGCCCACGTGGAACTCACCTCGCTCAAGGAGCGGCAGGCGGAGCTGAAGCGGCACAAGACGACCGTCACCGGGAAACTGGGAGAGGCACGGGATCTGCTGTCGCGGCTGTCGGACGCGGACCGGGCCCGTATCGGCGCCGACGACGCGGACACCGCGCGTGCCTCACGCTCCGCCGCGGGCCCGCGCGATCTGGGCGCCGGCGCGGGATCGTCGACCACTGCCCCCAACTCCCGGGCGGCGACCGCCATTTCGTATGCGTACGGGAAACTCGGCAGCCCGTACGTCTGGGGCGCCACCGGACCCGACGCCTTCGACTGCTCGGGGCTGATGCAGGCCGCGTACCGCGCCGCGGGGATCTCGCTGCCCCGCACGACGTACGCGCAGATCAACGCGGGCCGGCGGGTGTCGCGGTCCGAACTGCGCCCCGGCGACCTGGTGTTCTTCTACTCGGGCATCAGCCATGTGGGGCTGTACGTGGGCAACGGGCAGATGGTCCACGCGCCCAATCCGTCGGCGCCGGTGCGGGTGGCGCCGATCGACGAGATGCCGTTCGCGGGGGCCACGCGCGTGGCGTGAGCGGGCCGGCGAACAGGCAGGCGAACCGGCAGGGGTTACGGGCAGGGATTAAGTGAAGAGAGCGGGGGAGTTCAAGCCGTTCGGGCGTCGGTCCGGCTTGGATGGGCATCGCATGGGTACTGCGGCGGGGTAGCGTCGGCGTGGCACTGTTCGACATGCCGCACCGCACGGTCGCGATCCGCTCCGGTCCCATCCGCCTCGCCCTCTTCCGTCCCGTTCCGTCTGGTTCGCCGTCGCCCTCCCGAAGGATTCGATGCCCGGCCCCACGCTGCCGCCTCCGCCGCCGCCCGCGTACATCAGCGGCTGGCCGGACAGGTCGGCGCTGCTGGCGGACCGCGGGCGGGCGTTGGAGGAGCTGCGCAGACGCAGTCTCGGGGTGCACCGGGTGCTGCTGCTGTGGCTGCTGGCCGTCGCGGCGATCATCGGATGGGCGCTGCTGGTACTGCCGTTGCAGCAACTGGAGCAGCGCGATCCCACAGGGTTCATCCTCGGGCCGCTCTTCGCGATTCTAGGTCTGGCCTCGCTGGCACCCTCCGTCGTGGCCGTCGTCCTCGCCGTCCGGCGGGACCGGCATATCAGCCAACTTCTCGACGCCTGGCTGCGGTTGGACAGCCATCCGCCCACCGACGCCCGCCTGCGCTCCTCCGGCCTGAGCCTCTTCTGGCTGCTCTCCTCGCTCGTCGTCTGCGCGTTCGGGCTGTGGACGTCGTTCGCGGGTGTGGCGGAGGCGAGGCCCGGACGGGACGCCTACAGCGACGTGGTGCTCGTGATGGGGATCGGATTCATTCTGTGGCTGACCGGCCTGATCGGCGTGGTGAAGGCCGTACGGCACTATCGGTGGGCCGTGCGGGTGTTGGGGCCCCGGGTGCCGGCACCCGCCGAGCAGCGGACGACGGCCTCACCCAGTACGGCGACCCCCTCCTCGATCGCCGACACCGAGGACGCCGCGTAGCCGAGCAGCAGACCGGGCGGGCCGCCCGGCCGCTGACGGTGCCAGGAGAGCGGGTGCACCTTGACCCCGCGGGCCAGCGCCTCGGCGGCGAGGTCGGTATCCCTGAAGTGCCCGGTTCCGGCACTGTCCCCGGTTCCGGCGCTGTCGTCGTTTCCCGCGCTGCCGTCCCCGCCGAACGTGATCAGCAGATGCAGCCCGGCGGCGGCCCCCTGCACCACCGCCCCCGGAAGATGCGCCCGTATCGCCCCGATCATCGCGTCCCGCCGACGCCGATGGCGCCGCCGTACCAGCCGCAGGTGCCGCTCCAGCTCCCCCGACTCCATCAGCCGGGCCAGCACGAGCTGGGGCAGAACCGCGTTGCCGAGGTCGGCGTACCGCTTCGCGGCGACCAGCGCCTCCCGGTACCGCGCGGGCGCCACGACCCACCCCATCCGCAGCGCGGGCGCGAGCAGCTTGGACACGCTCCCGGCATAACAGACCCCCTCCGGCAGCATCGACCGCAGCGCGGGCACGGGCGCCCGGTCGTAACGGTGCTCGGCGTCGTAGTCGTCCTCCACCACCAGCCCGCCGTCCCCGGCCCACCGCATCAGCTCCCGGCGCCGCGCGCCCCCGAGCACGACCCCCGTCGGAAACTGGTGAGCCGGGGTCAGCAACACGGCCCGGTGGTCCCGCAGTTCGGATACGAGGACGCCCTCGCCGTCGACCGCCACCGGCGGGGTACGCATGCCCTGGTTCCGCAGATGCTGCCGGACCCCTAGCGACCCCGGGTCCTCCACGGCGATCTCCTCGATGCCGTCATCCCGCAGCACCCGCCCGATCAGCGCGAGCGCCTGCGCGGTCCCGGCGACGATCAGTACGTCACCGGCCTCGACCCTGATCCCCCGGTACCGCCCCAGCCACCGGGCGACGGCCCGCCGCAACTCCTCGGTGCCGCGCGGATCCCCGTACCCGAACCCGCCCGCCGCCAGCTCCCCGAACACCCCTCGCTCGGCCCGCAGCCAGGCCGCCCGCGGAAACGCCGCGAGATCCGGCACCCCGGGCGACAGATCGATCCGCGCGGCCGCCGTACGGATCAGATCGAAGACGTCATCACCGGGCGGGCTGCCGAACGGGGAGGAGGGAGTGGGCGGGGACGGAGGCGGGCCGTACGGGGATGGAGTGGACGGGATCGCGGCGTACGGAGGCGCGGAGTATGCGAGTTGCCCCGATCCGACCGCACGCCCCTCGGCGCCCGAACCCACGGCCCCCGCTACCCCCAGCCCCGTTGTCCCCGGCCCCGCAACGACCACCGTCCCGCCCCTCCCCCGTCCCTCCACCTGCCCTTCCTCCGAGAGGCGCCGGTACGCCTCGGTCACCACCCCGCGCGAGACGCGCAACTCCGCGGCGAGCACCCGAGTCGCCGGAAGCCTGCTGCCGACCGGCAACCGCCCGTCGGCGACGGCCCCCCGCAACTGCCCCGCCAGCCACTCGGCCCGCCCACCGAACGGCGCCTCGCGCACATCGAGTTGGAGAAAATCGGAGCCGGAGACGACCGAACCGGAAGCGGGACCCGAACCGGAACCGGGGCTGACCGAACCCGAACCCGAGCCCAACTCCGAAGCCCGGCCTATGGCCCCTTCAACGGCACCCTCTTTGGATCTGTCCACAGGACCATTCTCGGACGAGGCTCGCCCTCATGACCACAACCGCCGACACCAATGCCAACCCCACCGACTACATCCACGGCTACTCCCCCCACGAGTCCCGCCGTCTCGGCGACCAGGCCGACACCCTCGCGTCCCTCCTCCACTTCGGCACGTCCTACCCCGCAGGCAGCAAGGTCCTGGAGGTGGGCTGCGGGGTGGGCGCCCAGACGGTGCACCTGGTCGCGGCGAGCCCGGAGGCCCGCTTCGCGGCGGTGGACATCTCGGCCGCCTCGCTGGCCCAGGCCCGTGCCCGCGTCACGGCCCAGGCCCCGGACGCCCTGGTCACCTGGCACCGGGCCGACCTCTTCGAACTCCCCTTCAAGGACGCCGAGTTCGACCATGTCTTCGTCTGTTTCGTGCTTGAGCACCTGCCCGACCCGCGACGGGCTCTCACGGCGCTGCGCCGCGTCCTGCGCCCCGGCGGCACCCTCACCGTCATCGAGGGCGACCACGGCTCGACGTTCTTCCACCCCGACAGCGCGTACGCCCACGCCGCCATCGACTGCCAGATCCAACTCCAGCACGCGGCGGGCGGAAACGCGCTGCTGGGCCGCCAGCTGCACCCGCTTCTCACCGCCGCCGGGTACGAGCACGTCGACGTCCGCCCCCGGCCGGTCTACGCCGACAGCTCCCGCCCGGCCCTGGTCGAGGGCTTCACCCGCAACACCTTCATCGCGATGATCGAGTCCGTACGGGAGGACGCCCTGGCCGCGGGGCTCATGACCCCGACGGACTGGGACCACGGCCTGGCGGACCTGCACCGCACGGCGGACCCGGACGGCACGTTCCACTACACGTTCTTCAAGGCCGTGGCCGTGAACGCAGCCTCAGGGAACCCCTCGAACACGGCCGTGAACCCCTGCCGTCAGATGACGCCAGATGTCGTCAGACCAACCGTCGGGCCGTCGCCCACCGAGTCAGCTCGTGCCGGTTCGACAGTTGCAGCTTCCGGAGGACCGCCGACACATGGGACTCGACCGTCTTGACGGAGATGAACAGCTGCTTGGCGATCTCCTTGTACGCGTAACCGCGGGCGATGAGGCGCAGGACCTCGCGCTCGCGCTGGGTGAGGCGGTCCATGTCCTCGTCGACGGGCGGGGCGTCGGTGGAGGCGAAGGCGTCGAGGACGAAGCCGGCCAGGCGGGGCGAGAAGACCGCGTCGCCGTCCTGGACGCGGAAGATGGAGTCGACGAGGTCCGTGCCGGTGATCGTCTTCGTGACATAGCCACGGGCGCCGCCCCGGATCACACCGATGACGTCCTCCGCGGCGTCCGACACGGACAGCGCGAGGAACCGCACCGGCTGCTCGGCGTCGGCCATCAACGGCGAGCAGCGGCGCAGGACTTCGACCCCGCCGCCGCCCGGGAGGTGCACGTCGAGGAGGACGACCTCGGGGCGGGTCGCGGTGATGACCGTGACGGCCTGGTCGACGTCGGCGGCCTCGCCGACCACCTCGACGCCGGTCCGCTCGGTCTGCCCGATCTCCGCCTGGACCCCCGTACGGAACATGCGGTGGTCGTCGACGAGGACCACGCGCACGCGTCGCCCGGGCGCGGCGGCCGCCGGATCGGGGGCGCCCGCAGGGTCGTTGGCCGTGGCGGCCCCGGACGGCGCGTCGGCTCCGGCCGAACCGGCGCCGGTCGCCGCGGCAGGGCCGCCGGCCGTGCCCGCGCCGGTCGTGCCGGCGTCCGGCTCGACCGCTCCGGTCGGTTCGTTCGCGTCGCTCATGTCTCCGCCCTCTCCATCTCCAGCTCGACCTCCGTGCCGCCGTCCGGCACCGCGCGCAGCCGCGCCGTACCGCCGTTGCGCTCCATGCGGCCGATGATCGATTCTCTGACGCCCATGCGGTCGTTGGGTATCGAATCCAGGTCGAAGCCCGGACCGCGGTCGCGGACCGACACGAAGACGGTCCTCCCCTCGACCTCGGCGAAGACCTGCACCGCGCCGCCCTCGCCACCGTACTTGGCCGCGTTCACCATGGCTTCCCTCGCGGCCTGCATCTGGGCGCCGATGCGGTCGTCGAGCGGGCAGTCGCCGACGACCACGACCTCGATGGGGACGCCGTGCTTGTCCTCCACCTCGGCGGCGTTGCGCTTCACGGCCTCCGCGAGCGTGCCGGGCTCGTCGTCCTCGTCCTTGCCGGTGCCCTCGGGCTTGTAGAGCCAGTTGCGCAGGTCGCGCTCCTGGGCGCGGGCGAGGCGTCGGACCTCGTTCGCGTTCTCCGCGTTCCGCTGTATCAGGGTCAGGGTGTGCAGCACCGAGTCGTGGACGTGGGCGGCGACCTCCGCGCGCTCCTGGGCGCGGATGCGCATCAGGCGCTCCTCGGAGAGGTCCTGGGTCATGCGGACGAGATACGGGCCGGCGAGCAGCGCTATGCCGACGAGGACCGCGAGCGCGGCCTGGAGGACCGAACCGAGGTGGGCGGCGGAGCCCTGCAGGACGAAGATCGCGGAGACGCCCGTGGCGACGAGCAGGACGCCGGCCGCGGAGCGGAGCAGGGTGATCGTGCGCTTGCGGCGACCGACCTCCATCCAGCGGGCCCGCCGCGCGTTGTCCGCCTGGCGCCAGACCAGGGCGACGCCCGCGCCCACGAGGACGGTGGGCCAGAGATAGGCCTTGGCTCCGCCGCTCAGGTCCACATTGCCGACGAAGATCAGGGCCACCACGACCATGGCGAGCAGCGCGACGATCTGGCCCTTGTCGGGCTTGCGGGCGACGAGTCTGCGGCGGCCGTCGGGCGCGGTCTCGGTGGCGAGCGCGGGGGGTCGCTCGGCGTCCACACCGCCGACGCCGAGCGGGACGAAGAACCAGAACGCCGCGTACAGCAACGCGCCGAGGCCGTCCGCCATCATCAGTCCGACGAAGACCAGCCGCACCCAGATCACGGGCAGCCCGAGATGGCCCGCGAGCCCCCGCGCCACCCCTCCGAGCCAGCGTCCGTCACTGCTGCGGTAGAGCTTGCGCGGCGGCCGCGGGTCCTCGACGGTCAGGGTTGCGGCTTCCGGCATGCCATCGATGTTCACATGCCGGGCGGCGCCGGGCATCAGGGTCGACCCCCTAGACTCCCCTGATCTTCGAATCGGCCCGGGGGTCTCCTCAGACTCGGCCCGGGGGTCTCGCCCGAATCGGCACGGAGTCCCCTCGGTGATTACCGCGTGAGGGTCAGGCCCAGGGTCGATTTCAGGGTTCGGCCAGGGTCGTACCGACTCCCGTCAGGCCGTCGCGGCCGTCACCATGGACACATGACAGATCACCAGCACGCCGCGCCGGGTCCGGGACCCGGCTCCGGCCCGGCCGGGAGCGGAATCCCGGGGGCGGAGCCGCAGGACACCGTGCCCGCGGCGGGCGTCCGGGCGACCGCGGGTGAGGAGCCGCGCGCACCCGGGGAGCCGCGCACGCCGGGGAGCCCGGTCCCGCCCGGGGAGCCCGGTGAGCCCGAGGTCCCGCGGAAGTTCCGGCGCGACCCACGGCACAAAATGCTGGGCGGCGTGTGCGCGGGGCTCGGGCGGCACTGCGACATGGACCCGGTGATCTTCCGGATCGTGCTCGCCGTGCTCTCGGCGACCGGCGGCCTGGGCCTCATCTTCTACGGCTTCGCCTGGCTCTTCGTCCCGAACGACGACGAGGACGAGAACGAGGTGCGCAAGCTCCTCACCGGCCGGGTGGACGGCCAGGCGCTGGCGGGCGTGCTGTTCGCCCTGGTCGGCTGCGGCGTCTTCCTCTCCATGCTGACCAACAGCGGCGTGCTGACGTTCGCGACGACGCTCTCGCTGCTCCTCGCCGGTGCCGGGTACTGGTCGCGGCAGCGCGCGACGGAGGACCCCGACCCGCTCGCCGCGCAGGCCGTCGCCGACGCGCCGCCGGAGGCTCAGGCCCCGCCCGTCCCCGCCTCGTTCCCCTCCTGGTGGCGCGAGCCCATCGTCAAGGACGGCACGTATGTGGGCGGCACGGGCTATCTGTGGGGCCCCAAGGACGTGCGCGAGCGCGACATCGCGGCGGCGATCACCATCGCGCAGGGCGGCGGCCACGGCCGGGACATACGGACCCGGGCGCCCAAGCCGCGCGGCCCCCGCTCGATCGGCGGCTCGGTGTTCCTGCTCGCCCTCCTCGCGGGCCTGCTCGCCACCCGCCTGACCTGGGAGGACCGCGCACTGGGCGCCAGCCTGGAGACCGGCCTGGCCTGCGCGCTCGGCGTGCTCGGCCTGGGCATCGCGGTCAGCGCGTTCCGGGGGCGCACCGGAGCGGGGTCGATCTTCCTCGCCATCGTCACGGCGGGCCTGCTGGCGTGCTCGGCGGCGCTGCCGAAGGACATCACCACCCACTGGGTCCGTACGGACTGGACACCGGCCACGGCCGCCGCCGTACAGGAGCACTACGACCTCGGCACCGGCGTCGGCACGCTCGACCTCAGCCGGATCGACCTCGCCGAGGGCCAGACCGTGACGACCAACGCCGAGGTGGGGATGGGACAGCTCAAGGTGATCCTGCCCAAGGACGTGACGGTGAAGCTGGTCATCGAAGTGGGCGTCGGCGACATCCAGTTGCCGGGCGACGACCAGAAGGACGTGGACGTGGCCCCGGGCAAGCACAAGCAGGTGACGCTCTCCCCCAAGGGAGAGAGCACGGACAGGACCGAGGCAGGCGGCACGCTCGACCTCACCCTCGAAGTCGGCATCGGACAGGCGGAGGTCACCCGTGTCACGTCATGAGTTCCAGCCCGGCCGGCTCATCGCGGGCTTCTTCCTCACCCTCACGGGCGTCGTCTACGCCGGGGACGCGGGCGAGGCCTGGGACACCCCGTGGTTCGTGGTGATCCCCCTCGTCACAGCCGGCCTCTGCCTGGCAGCCGCGGCAGGCACCCTGGCCCACGGAATCCGCCGCCGGCGCGCACGGCTCACGCGAGAGCCCAAGGAATCCAAGGAGGCCACACACACCCCGGCCCAGTAGAGGTGCGCCCCTCAGGGGCGCGGGGCTCTGACATTTACGGCTCCGCCGCGGGGCGCGACAAGCCCCCACCGACCCGCAGGTCAGTCACACGCTTCCGGCGGAGGAGCCGGTCGAACGCCTAGTAGGCGCTGCTCGTCCGGCGCCGACGCCGGGACCGAATCATCGCGTCCACCGAGAACACCGACGCCCCAGCCAGTACGATCGGCAGCCAGGCCATCAGGTAGGGAAGGTCGTTGCCGTAGTAGTACGGGTCCGACGCCCAGCTCACCGTCAGCCAGAGGCTGAGGGAGATCAGGGCGCCGCCGAACGCGGCGAGACGAGCGAAGAGACCGATCAGCGTGCCGATACCCACCGCGAGCTCACCGAAGGCGATGGCATAGCCGAAGCCGACGGGATTCTTGAGGGCGAGATCGACGAGCGCGGGAATGGCCGACGAGTCGCGCACCGTCCGCATCAGGTCGCCGACCGATCCGGCCCCCGCGTCGTGCATGAAGGCGCTGTCGGTCAGCTTGTCGATTCCCGCGTAGATGAAGGTGACACCGAGGAAGACCCGCAGCGGAAGCAGGGCGTATCGCGTCGCGGCATCCCGCCAGTCACCGCCGCCGTCGTCCATGTACCCGGAGTGCGTGTCCATTCGCATGCCGTGAGCCATCGCTCTCCGCCGCCTCTCGCCCGCCGAACGGTTCACCCCTCAACAGACGATACGTACGACGGCGAGCTCCCGCTCAAGAGCGGACGCACAAATTTTCACCAGGTCCCCCTGAACATCCCCTTTTGAGCCCGTACGGGAACGGAGGACCCGCATCCGCACGCCACCCTCCGGAGAGATACCCATGCGGCGTCCATGCGGGTGGCGGGAGCCGCGGGCCGGACGCGCCGCGCGCCGCGGTCACACCCCGTCACCGAGCCGCGGTCATTCGCTCACTCCGTCACATCGATGCCCACCCGGTTCGTCTCCAGCCCCGCCGCGGTGACGACCTGTACGTCCACCCGCCCGGGCTCCACATCCGCCGGCACCGGCACGGTGAGCACCGCGTCGGACGGGTTGCTGAACCCGCCGGGCACTGGAACCAGCGGCACATGCACATGCACGGCCCCGATCCGTACGACCATCCGCGACAGCCGGTCCGCGCCCTGCGCGCCGGGCGGCACGAATCCGGCGCCCCGGATCTCGATGTCGTCGCCGGTCCGGATCGGCGCGTCCAGGTCCCCCGCCTCACGGGCCCGCACGACCGACAGAATCACCGGCCGCCCTCCCTCCGCGTACTTCCCGGCGACGTACGTGGCGGCCGACACCAGCACCATCACGGCCAGCCCCCACGGCAGATCGGGCAGCTGCTCGGGCCTCCGGGCCAGCCGCACCGCCGCGAAGACCAGCGCGACGGCGCCCACGACCACGTACTGGATGTCGGCGAAGCTGCCGCGGCCGGAGTCGTCGGTGAGCAGATCCGCGGCCCGGGGCCGGTCGGCCCGTACCTTCTGCAGCCGCTGTCCGAGGACGCGCAGCCCCACGACCCGCCGCACGAGCACGGCGATCGCGCACACGACGGCGAGCACGGTCACGATGCCGGCTCCCCGCGCGAGGTCGAGCCCCGCGATCAGGGTGTCCCGCTCGTCGGGGGAGGACGCGCCGGCCAGCCGTCCCGCCAGCACGAGCACGGCGTGGACGACGAACAGCACCCAGCCGACCGCCACGGCTCGGGAGGTGGACAGCCGGTTGTCCTCGCCGATGACGGGCGCCAGTACCCCGCCCCGCGCCCGGTGGAACCACGAGGCCCCGGTCAGCAGCGCGCTCACGACCACCGCGGCCACCAGCCCCGCGGTCCGCGCGGCCGTCCAGCCCGCCCCGATCGCGGTGAGCGTCTGCACCAGGAGCAGAACGAGGACAACTCCCCACACGGCGATGACGGTTCGCCGCCACACCAGGCCGAGCCAGACCTCGCCCTCGGCCCGCCCGCGCTCCGCGACGACGTCCGCGGACTGGGTCAGCTCGTCCGACACCCACTGCCTCGACGCCCCGGCCGAGTACGCCACGGCCGCGGGCAGCCCCCGCCCGGACGCCAATTCGTCCCGCTTGGAAAGGAATTCGGCAACGGCACGCCGATGCCCCTCGCGCGCCCCGTGCGGACAGTTCCCGCAGGTGCAGCCCCCCTCGTGCCCGCTCCGACCGGCGCCGCGCCCGGCGTCACGCCCCGCGCCCTGTCCAGTCTCCTGCACCGCCACGCCCGTTGCCGCCTTCCAGACCATTGGGTCGAACCCTCATTTACCGCACGCCCCACCGAACCGACCGCACGCCCTACCGATATGTCACGTTCGCACGCCACCGCCGCACCACGGACAGCGGCACGACCACCGGCCCCAGGGCCATCGGTCGCACAGTCAACCCCCGCACATCTGCGCAGCCGCACAAGTGCCTCGCGACGACAGCGCATTGTGCCGTACCCCACACCCCACGCGTCCGCCAGGTCTGGTCAGCGCGGGTGAAGCGCCCACCCCCGTGTTGACCCGGCTGCGAGAATTCCCGTATGGCCGAGATCATCCAGCGCGACGGGACCTGGGCCTTCGACGGCAGCACGGTCCGGATCACTCCTGGACTGCACCGCTCCGTGCCGCTGTTCCGGCAGACGTACGGAGAGATCGCCGTGCCCCTCGAAGCGGTCGCGGGCGTCGCCTACGAACCCGAACGCAAGCGGGGCCGCCTGCGCCTGAGACTCCGCGAGGGCGCCGACCCTCTGCTCCAGGCGACCGGTGGCCGTCTGCCCGAGCCCGCGGACCCGTACCGGCTGACGGTGGACATCGACCGCTCGGGCGTCGCCGAGTACGTCGCCGAGGAGATCCGGCGCGCCCTGCTCCTCGAGGAGATCCCCAAGGAACCGGCCAGAACCTACCTCGTGCCGGGCCCTCCCGTCCCCGTCTCGGTCCGTTCCAGCGACGGCACGGTGTCCTTCGACGGCACCCAGGTCCGTATCGACTGGAGCGACACCTCGGACCGGGTGAAGCGCGCGACGGGCCCGCGCATCATCGAGCTGCCGGACCTCGTCCAGGTGGAGTGGCTGCCCAACTCCGGTTACGAGGACGGGTTCCTGCGCTTCGTGACCCGCGACTCGGTGTTCTCCAAACTGCCGCCGGAGAAGGACCCGTTCGCCCTCGACCTGTGGGGCAGTGCCCGCCGCGATCTGCTCACGGCGCTGGTCGCCACCGCGGTCATGGCCCGGCTCCCGCACCCGTCCACGCGGTCCGGCGAGTACGCCCAGGGCGACCCGCCCCGCCTCCCGACCGCACCCGAGGACTCCGTACCTCAGCTGCCCCGCCAGGGCCACCACGACGTACTCCTGCGCCGCCTCAGGGAGTTGGGCGAGCTGCACCGCGACGGGGTGCTCACGGACGAGGAGTTCGCGACGACGAAGGCGGCGGTGCTGCGGGACTTCTGACACGGGTGACTCGGGAATTCCGACTCGGGCCTTCCGACTGGGGAGATCGGGCTAGCTGAGGAGATCGGCTAGCTGAGGAGGTCGGGTTCGCTGCGGCTGATGTCCTGCCACAGCGGCTGATAGTTGATCCACGCCACCAGGTCCCCGCCGAGCTGCTCCCGTGTCGCGACCGCCTGCTTGTGGTCGATCAGTACGGGACGGCCCGCCGCGCACGCCGTCAGCTGCACCTGGCACGAGCGCTCCATCGACAGGAACCACCAGGCCGCCGCGTCCACCGAGTCGCCGACGGTCAGCAGCCCGTGGTTGCGCAGCACGAGCGCCTTGCGGGTGCCGAGCCCGGAGGCGATCCGCCGCCCCTCCTCGGCGTCCACGGCGACCCCCGAGTACGCGTCGTACAGCGCGTGGTCCTCGTAGAAGGCGCAGCTCTCCTGGGTGATCGGGTCGAGCAGGTCGCCGAGCGCGGACAGCGCGCGGCCGTGCACCGAGTGGCAGTGGGCGACCGCGACGACGTCCGGCCGGGCGGCGTGCACCTGGGCGTGCACGGTGAACGCCGCCTGGTTCACGTGATAGCGGCCCTCGATCACCTGCCCGTCCTCGTTGGCCATGACCAGGTCACTGACCGTGACGTGCTTGAACGGCATTCCGAACGGGTTGACCCAGAAACAGTCGCTGTACTCCGGATCGCGCGCGGTGATGTGACCGGAGACCCCGTCCTCGAACCCGAGCCGGCCGAAGAGCCGCAGCGCGCCCGCGAGGCGTTCCTTGCGGTGCCTCCGTTCGTCGTCCAGCGACTCGTGCATCGGCGGCATGGCGAACCGCAGCCGGTCGGTGGGAAGCGGCAGGGGCGGTGTGGGCCCGTGCATATGTCCTCCAGCCCTGAGGTACGGACTCCGTACGTGTTTACGGGCGGGAAGTTACCGGCGGTCAGCGCAGGAGAACAGAGATGTTCGTGAAGAGAGTGCACAACCGTTGCACGGGGTCGATGGTCTGCCTGTCTGGAGCCAATCTATTCGGTCGGGCACCTGCACCGACGCCCCCTGGAGGACCCCCGTGCGCAGTCACCCCCCTACGCTGCGCGGACCGCGTCCCGCGACCGCACCCCCCACCCGCCCATGAAGAGAAACGAGCGCCTTGTCACAGGCATGCTCAGACAGATCGCCACGCGCGACGTGGTCGTCCTGGACGACCTCGGCGGGTCCCCCCGCCGCCTCGCCGCGCTCACCTACATCGCCGTGCAGTACGGATTCCGCTACGAGGAGACGAACAGACTCGGACAAACACTCCAGGTCCGCCTGACGCGCGACCCCCGCCCCGAGGCCCGCGAACGCAGCACGGCCGCCCTCGGCCGCCTCGCCGCGGGCCGCGCTCCGGGCATGCGCCCCGGCACGCTCAAACCGCTGCCCGACGTGGCACCCGCGGTCGGGCTGCTCAAGGCCCGTATCGAGTTCGACGCGCTCTCCGACGACCTGGACTGGCGCCGCAAGGCCGTCTTCATGACCGCCAGCGCGGCCCTGATGGCGCTGCTGCTGATCCCCGCGGGCTGGAGGGCCTCGCTCGCCGCGAGCGCCACCATGGCCGCGGTGTTCGCGGTCTTCCTGCGCCTGGAGGTGTTACGGAAGGACCGGCTGGCCCGGCGGCTGCGGTCGGCGGGGCTGATCTGAGCGATCCGCCCGCCCGGGAATTCCTACGCCGCAAAGGCGACAGAAGATGTCGGGTATCGGCGTAAGACTCGTCGTATGACTCGGACGACATCGACCCGCAGGACATCGAACTGGGCAGCGTTCACCGCCGCGGAACCGGACCTCGCCAAGACCGTCGAGGACCGGTTCGCGGCCTTCACGCACCACATCGTGGCGACCCTCCGCAAGGACGGGTCGCCACGCACCTCGGGACTCGAAGTCCGGTTCCTGAACGGGGAGTTGTGGCTCGGCATGATGCCGGACTCGCTCAAGGCACTGGACCTGCGCCGCGACCCGCGCTTCGCCCTGCAGGCCAATCCGGGCCCCGGCACGGAGATGGCGGGCGGCGACGTACGGATCGCGGGCCGGGCCGTCGAGGTCGAGGACCCGGCGGAGCGCGCCCGGTACGCCGAAGAGGTGGAACCGCCGGAGCCGTTCCACCTCTTCCGCACCGAGCTGACGGAGGTCGTACGGACCTACGTCGAGGACGACAAGTACCTGGTCGTCGAGATCTGGAAACCCGGAGAGCCGGTGCGGACTCTCAAGCGGACGTGACCTTCAGCAGCCCTGGGGCTACTCCCACTCGATGGTGCCCGGCGGCTTCGACGTGACGTCGAGGACGACCCGGTTGACGTCGGCGACCTCGTTCGTGATGCGCGTCGAGATCTTCGCGAGGACGTCGTACGGCAGGCGCGACCAGTCGGCGGTCATGGCGTCCTCGGACGAGACGGGCCGCAGCACGATCGGGTGGCCGTACGTCCGGCCGTCGCCCTGGACGCCGACGCTGCGGACGTCCGCGAGCAGCACGACCGGGCACTGCCAGATGTCGCGGTCGAGGCCGGCCGCCGTCAGCTCCTCGCGGGCGATGGCGTCGGCCTCGCGGAGCAGGTCGAGCCGCTCCTTGGTGACCTCGCCGACGATCCGGATACCGAGGCCGGGGCCCGGGAACGGCTGGCGCTGGACGATCTCGTCCGGCAGGCCGAGCTCCTGGCCGACCATCCGGACCTCGTCCTTGAACAGCTTGCGCAGCGGCTCGATCAGCTTGAACTCGAGGTCTTCCGGCAGCCCGCCCACGTTGTGGTGGGACTTGATGTTGGCGGTGCCGGTGCCGCCGCCGGACTCGACGACGTCCGGGTAGAGCGTGCCCTGCACCAGGAAGGCGACCTCGGGACCCGCGTCCGCGATGATCTCGGCCTGCGCCTGCTCGAAGACCCGGATGAACTCGCGGCCGATGATCTTCCGCTTCTCCTCGGGGTCGGAGACCCCGGCGAGCGCGCTGAGGAACCGCTCCTCCGCGTCCACGACCTTCAGCTGTACGCCGGTCGCGGCCACGAAGTCCTTCTCGACCTGCTCGGTCTCGCCCTTGCGCATCAGACCATGGTCGACGTACACGCAGGTCAGCTGGGAGCCGATGGCCTTCTGGACGAGAGCGGCCGCTACGGCGGAGTCCACGCCGCCGGACAGGCCGCAGATGGCACGCTTGTCGCCGACCTGCTCGCGGATCGCGGCGACCTGCTCCTCGATCACATTGCCGGTGGTCCAGTTCGGGGTGAGGCCCGCGCCCCGGTACAGGAAGTGTTCGAGCACCTGCTGGCCGTGCGTGGAGTGCATGACCTCGGGGTGGTACTGGACCCCGTACAGCCGCTTCTCGTCGTTCTCGAAGGCCGCGACCGGGACGACGTCCGTGGAGGCCGTCACCGAGAAGCCCTCGGGGGCCGCGCTGCACGCGTCGCCGTGGGACATCCACACCGACTGCTCGTCCGGGGTGCCCTCGAAGAGGGTCGAGCCCGACTTGGAGACGTGCAGCGGCGTACGGCCGTACTCGCGGGCGCCGGTGTTGTCGACCGTGCCGCCGAGGGTGGTCGCCATCAGCTGGAAGCCGTAGCACATGCCGAAGACCGGGACGCCGGCCTCGAAGAGGGCGCGGTCCAGGCGGGGGGCGCCTTCCGCGTACACCGACGAGGGGCCGCCGGAGAGGATGATCGCCGCCGGGTTCTTGGCGAGCATCTCCGCGACCGGCATGGTGCTCGGCACGATCTCGCTGTAGACCCGGGCCTCGCGGACTCGGCGGGCGATGAGCTGGGCGTACTGCGCACCGAAGTCGACGACCAGGACGGTGTCGGGGGCGACGGGGGACGCTTCTGGCACGGTTTGCCTTCCGGCGGTTCAGCAGGGATGTACTCCCGAGTCTAACCGGGCGCCCGGAGCCCCCGTCCCGTCCCCGGGGGCTCCGTCCCCCGGCCCCGTGTCGCCACCGGGACTCCGCCCCAGACCCCGTGGGTGCGATTTCGGGTGCGGGCCCGCTGTGGCTGGCCGCGCAGCTCCCCGCGCCCCTGGAAGGCGGGCTGCGCCCTACTTCCAGGCCGATCCCCTGCCCACCCCCGCCAACCCCCACCCACCCAGCCCGTCCGGCGTTTGAGGACGAGGCCGTTCAGGCCGATGCGGGGGTCTGGGGGCGGCAGCCCCCGGTAAGTGACGGGAATGGGTAGGGGCGGCGGGGCCGAAAAAGGTGTCTCAGGATTCGAACCGAGTTGGACGGCACCGCCCGCCCGGGCATACTGCTCCCATGCTCACGCACGAGACCTTCGTCTTTACCTATGGCAACCGGCCCACCGGCTGCCATGGTCGTGCTGCTTGAGCAACTGACAAGCGACTTCCCAGGCGCCCCGGGCCGACAAGGCCCGGGGCGCCTCGCGGTTTCCGGACCTTGCCGCTCCGGGGCACCCCACTCGAAGAGGAGCCCCCGAGATGAGCACAGCCGCCGACACGGCCACCGGCACCACCGAGAACACCACCGCGGACAGGACCGGCGCCCGTACCGAAGCGGCCGCCGACGTCATCACCGGCGCCCGCGAACGCATCGACGCCCTCGACGACCGGATCATCGGCCTCGTCCAGGAACGCATGGCGATCTCGGCGGTCATCCAGGAGGCCCGCATCGCCTCCGGAGGCCGCCGCGTGAACCTGTCCCGCGAGATGGACGTCCTCGGCCACTACAGGGACGCGCTCGGCAAGCCGGGCACCTCCCTCGCGATGACACTCCTGGAGCTCTGCCGCGGCCGCGTCTGAAGACCACCTCCGAGGATGCTGAGGACGTCCGGGATCCGCGTACGACACCCGCGTACGACGGACGTCCGGTGCACGCACGTACGCATGTCCTCTCACCCGTACGGCGCGTGACCGCCCCGCGGCGGGCTTCGTTGGTCCCGGTGTCCGTGTCAGCCAGGGGCGGGCCCGAAGAACCACGCGTGGCTCCGCTGGAACGATGAGGCGTACGGACGTGCGCCGTGGGACCTCGTTCCAGAGAAGTGACCGGACGGCAGGGGACAGCAGCCCGGTCACCCAAGAGAGGTCGGTTCCGGGGACGCCCGGAACCGACCGGCGGAATCTGTGCAAGGGCGGTCGAAACGGTTGCGGAGGCCGCGGCCCATCGAGCACGATGTTTGGAACCACCCCAAGTCCCAGAGCAGACAGCAGCATTGGATCGTCTTACCGCCATTGGTCGACACCACGCGCACTCCCCCGTGCGCCGGGGCGCCGACCCGGCGGAGAAGCCAGTAAGCGGCGCACCCCCCGGCGCCGTCCCGCAGGCACCGGCGCTGCCCTGACGTCGGTGCTGACCACGAAGGGCCCCGCGGTTCGCCCGCGGGGCCCTTCGCCTGTCCGTACGACGTGCGGCCGGTCCCGTGTCCCGGACCGTGCCGGGCCGTGCGGTTCCGTCCCGTCCCGTCAGGCCGTCGTCTTCTTCAGCTTGGCGAGCTGCGCCTCGACGAGTTCGGCCGGGACCTCGACCTCGTCGGCGTCCAGCATGTTCATCGAGCTGAAGGCCACCAGCGTCGAACCGTCGCGGACGACCGTGTAGGCGGCCGGGACCTCCGCCCCCTCGATGGAGGCGACCAGCCGGAACGCGACGGACTCGTCGCCCAGCTTCGGATCGGCCAGCGCCTTGACCCCGGAGTACTTGTAGCCGACGTACCGGTACGCCGTGCACTCGCCGGTCGCCCTGCGCAGCCCGGCGAGCACGTCGTCGGCCTCGCCGGACCCGTACGAGAGGAGCGCGAGCGTGGTCACCGAGGCGTTCGTCTCGTCCTTGGCGGTGACGCCGCGGCTGAGCGAGGTCCGTGAGACCGGGTCGGTGGTGAACAGGAACATGTCGGCGACCGGCTGGCACCTGGCCGGGCCCGCCGGGGAGGACGCCCCTTGGAGGTCGGCGGATCCGGCCCCCTCGACCTTGTATCCCTTGACGTCAGCCGTCGTGAGCGCGGCCTTCTTCAACTGCGCCCGGGTCAGGGGTTCGTCCGTGTCCGGGGCGGCCGAGGAGTCCTTGCCCGACCCCTTCGCCTTGTCCCCGGCCCCGTTCCCGTCCTCGCCGTTCGCCTTCTCCTTCGACTTGTCGGCCGACTGCCCGGTGGCCGACGTCCGTGCCGCCTTCTTGTCCTTGTCGCCGCCGTCCGAGCACGCCGAGGCGCATCCGAGGCCGACGACGACCGATGCGGCCACGAGGGTCCGCGTGATCCTTCTGCTCATGTCCTGCTCATGTCCGTACTCATGTCCGGGACACCGTCCCACACGACTCCGTCCCGGACTTGTCGAGCTCCCGGCTGCGGTCGTACGGGTCGGTCGTGGGCCCGCTCGGCGGCGCGCCCGTGGGTTCGACCGAGTCGAACTGCGGGTGCAGGAAGCCGTCGTAGACGTCGCAGGCGGAGTTGGCGAGATCCTGGTCGTGGCGGCTGACCGAGAGCCTGCCCGGCGTGACCTCGTACTTCGCCGGGTTGAGGAGCTCCAGGTCGAGGATGCGGCGGACGATGGTGCGGGAGACCTCGGTGGAGTCCGGGTCGGCCAGGGCCAGCGGGTAGACGAAGGTGTAGTCGGCGTGGATGGCGACGGCACCGTCCTTGCCCGCCTTGAAGGTCGTACGGCCACGGGTCTTGACCACGTCGCCGACGAGCCGCACCTCGTCCGGGTCGAAGCGGCTGAAGAGCGAGAGCGGGTCGCTCTCCTTGCCGGGCTTGCGGAGCCAGGACTTCGCGTCGTCGATCATGCCCGGCTGCTTGGGGTCGAGGATCTTGTCGAGCGTGGTCTCGGGGGTGCCGCCGAGCAGGGTCTTGCGGTCGAGGTTCGCGTCGACGAGCAGGGACTTGGTCTGTGCCAGGGCCTTGGCCACCTGGTCCTTGCCGAACGCGCCGACCGGCTTGGCCTCCGGCAGGACGATTCCGGCGGCGCCGTCGGCGTACCGCACGGCCGGGGAACCGGCGAACGGCTCGTCCAGCGTGGGCGTTCCGGGCGCGGCGGAGGGGGCGTTCGACGGGGCCGCGGTCTCGTCGGGCAGCGGGTTCGCCGACTGCGTGCCCCCGTCCGTGTCCGTGCCGGTGCCGAACGGGTCACCCGGCACCAGGGACGGCTTCATGGCCACCACGGCCACCACGATCGCGAGCACGACGCCGATGACCGTCCACACCTTGCGGCGCCGGGCCGCCCGCCCGTTCATCTCCTGCCAGGCGGGCCCGGTACGCCACCCCGGAGGCAGCTCGCCGCGCGCCTCCTGCTGCCGCAGCCTTTCGGTCACCATGCGGGCTCGCGCGGAGGGCTCCTTGGGCGCCTCGGACGTGCGGATGTCCCGCTCGCTGTCCTGGACGAACTGCGCCCACACGTCCTCCGGTACGGACTCACCGGACTGCCCGGATCTCCCGGATTCTGCGGATTTCCCGGGCTCCTCGGGTGACTTCTCCGACGGCTTCTCGGCCACGGCGCTCGCGCCTCTCCCCCATGATCGACCCGCGGATCGACGTGTTCTTCGAACTACTCGACGGATTACTCGACGGACAAACGATGGACAGTTCTATGGCGTGGGCACGGGAGTTTACAAGTCCGAGCCGGCTGTGACCCAGCCCACATAAAAATTCTGTGAGTTCGGGGACAACCCTTTACAGGAGTCACAGGTCTCACTTGCGGAACCAACGGCCGTACCCGCGTACCCCGCACGCGGAGGCCTCCCAACCTCTCGTGCCGCAATGCTGCGGTACGCCGGACTCTCCGAGGTCTTCATGAAGCTTCGCCGTGTCATGGCCGCTGCGGCCACGACGGCCGTCATAGCTCCGCTCGCGCTGCTGTCGGCTCCTGCCGCCTTCGCGACGGACCCCACGCCCACCGGGACCGAGTCCGCCACGACGACGCCGAGCGCGACGCCGTCCGCCACCGAGACGACGACGCCCAGCCCGACGCCCACGACGACTCCGCCGAGCACCGAGATCCCCTCGGGCACGCCGACCCCGAGCACCAGCACGACGCCCACCGGGTCGCCGACCACGACGCCCGAGCCGAGCGAGGACCCGACCGACCCGGACGTCCCGTACTGCGAGGACCTCGACGAGAACTACGGCGACGCCAAGGTCTCCGCGGACATCAAGGGTCTGCCCGGCAAGATCGTCGCGGGCGACGGCTTCCACAACTTCAACCTGGTCGTCACCAACGAGTCGAAGGCCGACCTCAAGGGTGTCGCCTTCTACGCCGAGATCGAGAACTACGAGCTCGACGAGGCGAAGTTCCTGAGCCCGTACGTCACGCTGGAGTTCAAGAACACCGAGTCCGGCAAGTGGGAGCGGATCGGCGACGAGAGCTGGGCCGGTGACTACTTCTTCTACGTCGAGTCCCTGAAGGCGAAGGCGAGCGAGAAGGTCGCCCTGCGCTTCAGCGTCGACAAGGGCGCTCCGGCCGGTGACTCGTACTCCTTCGGCTCCGGCGCCTACCTGGACAACATCAAGGGCCAGGACTGCATCGCCGAGGGCTGGGCGCAGTACGACTTCGAGGTGCTGAAGGCCGGCTCGACCAACCCCGACCCGGGCACCGCCGACCCGAGCGACAACGGCAAGGACCCGGTGAAGAAGCCGCAGGGCAACGTCTCCGAGCTGCCGACCGGCAACCTCGCCGAGACCGGCTCCAGCTCGGCCCTGCCGACCATCGGTCTCGTCGGCGGCGCGGCCGTCGTCGCCGGTGCCGGTGCGGTGTTCGTCGTCCGCCGCCGCAAGGCTGCTGCCGACGTCTAGGACGCGTAGGGCGTAACTCGCTTCACGCGACCAACGCTTCACGCAAGAAACGAAGGACCTGCGCTCGGAGGGGGGCGCAGGTCCTTCGTCGTTTCCCGCCACCTGTTGCAAGAAGCACGGAAGGCGTACGGAAGTACGGCCGGAGTTACTTCTTCGGGGGCACCGTCGGCATTCCCAGGAACGGCAGGCGCAGTGCGCCGAAGGCGTCCGCGGGGACGGCGGGGGCGAGGGGCTCGACCGGCTTCAGGCGCTCGTACGCGGCGCCCTGCGCCGGTCGCGGGTCCTCCTCGCCCTTGTTGGGCCAGTACGACATCGCGCGCTCCGCCTGCGCGGTGATCGTGAGCGAGGGGTTGACGCCCAGGTTCGCCGAGACCGCGGCGCCGTCGACCACCGAGATGCCGGGGTGTCCGTACAGCCGGTGGTACGGGTCGATGACGCCCTCGTCCGCCGACGCGCCGATCGGGCAGCCGCCCAGGAAGTGGGCGGTCAGCGGGGTGCCCATCAGCTCGCCGACGTTCGAGCCGGCGAAGCCGTTGATCTCCGCGGCGATCGCGGAGGCGGACTCCGAAGCGGCCTTGATCTGCTTGGGGTTGGGGGCGCCGTGGCCCTGTCGGGCCGTCAGCAGGCCCTTGCCCGCGCCCTTCGGCTTCAGGTACGTCGTCAGGGAGTTGTCGAGGGACTGCATGACCAGGCCGATGATGGTCCGCTCCGACCAGCGGCGGTTGGAGAGCGAGCGGGCCACGAGGGTGGGGTGCTTCGCCGCGTTGACCAGCCAGCCCAGAACCCTCGACGAGCCCTCCGCATAGGGGACTTGGAGGATCGACAGACTGCCCATCGAGTTCGAGCCCCGGCCGTAGCGGACGGGTTCGATGTGCGTGTTCTCGTCCGGGTGGACCGACGAGGTGATCGCGACTCCGCGCGTGAAGTCGACCTTCGCCTCACCGGTGGCCTTCCGGTAACGGCGGTTGTCGGTCTGCGCGCCGACCAGGGCCTCGGAGTTGGTACGGGTCAGCTCGCCCAGCCTGCCGGACAGGTAAGGGAGTTGGCCGCCCGACTTCATGCGGTGCAGCAGGGTCTGTGTGCCGTACGTACCGGCGGCGAGGACGACCCGGCGGGCCTTGAAGGTCCTGCCTTCGCCCTTGCGTTTCTCGTCCGTGGGGAGCGTCGCGACGGCGTAGCCGCCCTGCGAGTCGTCCGTGACCGACACGACGGTCGTCATCGGGTGGACGACCGCGCCCGCCTTCTCGGCGAGGTAGAGGTAGTTCTCGTTGAGGGTGTTCTTCGCGCCGTGCCGGCAGCCCGTCATGCACTCGCCGCACTCGGCGCATGCCTTGCGGGCCGGGCCCGCCCCGCCGAAGTACGGGTCGTCGACCTGCTGTCCGGGGCTCGCCTTCGCGGTTCCGTCGGCGTCCTCGCCGTCACCGAAGAAGACACCGACCGGTGCCATGTGGAAGGTGTCGCCCACGCCCATCCGCTGGGCGGCCGCCTTGAGGTGGACGTCCGACGGGGTCATGGTCGGGTTGAGCCGTACGCCGAGCATCCGCCGGGCCTGGTCGTAGTACGGCTTCAACTCCTCCTGCCAGTCGGTGATGTCCTTCCACTGCGGGTCCTCGAAGAACGGCTTCGGCGGTACGTAGAGGGTGTTGGCGTAGTTGAGCGAGCCGCCGCCGACGCCTGCGCCCGCGAGCACCATGACGTTGCCGAGGAGGTGGATGCGCTGGATGCCGTACATGCCGAGTTTCGGCGCCCAGAGGTAGTTCTTCAGGTCCCAGGAGTTCTTGGGGAGCGTGCCCGGGGTGAAGCGGCGGCCCGCTTCCAGGACGCCTACGCGGTAGCCCTTCTCCGTGAGGCGAAGGGCGGTTACCGAGCCGCCGAATCCGGAACCTACGACGATGACGTCGTAGTCGTAAGCGTCCTGAGGCACGTGCCTTCTCCCCTTTGAGTGTGCCGTGCGGGTGCTCTGTGGTTGCTCGCGCAGTTCCCCGCGCCCCTTACGGGGCGCCTAGCGGAACCGGAATGCCTTCATCAGCCTCAGGCTGCGGCTCATGAACTGGGCGTAGCCCTCGTCGTCCATGCCCAGGGACGGGGCCATGGGCAGCAGGCGCTGCTGGGCGATCGTCTGGGCCTCGGTGTACTTGAGGATGCCCTCGGAGCCGTGGCGGCGGCCGAGACCGGAGTCCTTCATGCCGCCCATCGGGGACTGGACGCTGCCGTAGGCGGGCGCGTAGCCCTCGTTGACGTTGACCGTGCCGGTGCGCAGGCGGGCCGCGACCTTGGCGCCGCGGCGGCCGTCATTCGTCCACACCGACGAGTTGAGGCCGTAGGGCGTGGAGTTGGCGAGTTCGACCGCCTCGTCCTCGTCCTTGAAGCGGTAGATGGAGACGACCGGGCCGAAGGTCTCCTCGTTGCAGACCGCCATCGGCGCCTCGACGCCGTCCAGGATGGTGGGCTCGAAGAAGTACGGGCCGATGTCCGGGCGGGCGACACCGCCCGCGACGAGCTTGGCGCCCTTGGAGACCGCCTCCTCGACGTGCCGGGTCACCGTCTCCAGTTGGCGCTCGCCGACGAGCGAGCCCATCTCGGCGCCGTACGCGAGGGACTTGCCGAGCCGCATCGCCCTGGTGCGGGTGGCGAAGCGCTCCACGAAGGCGTCCGCGATCGACTCGTGGACGTACAACCGCTCGATGGAGATGCAGAGTTGGCCGGCGGACGAGAAGCAGGCGCGGACCGCGCCGGCCGCCGCCTTGTCGATGTCGGCGTCCTCCAGGACCAGCATGGCGTTCTTGCCGCCGAGTTCGAGGGAGACGCCGACCAGACGGGCCGCCGCGCTCTGGGCGACCTCGCGGCCCGTGCGGGTGGAGCCGGTGAACGAGACGTAGTCGGCGCGCTTGACGACCTCCGGGCCGACGACCGGTCCCTCGCCCAGGACGACCTGGAAGACGTCGGCCGGCAGACCCGCCTCGATCAGCAGGTCACGGGCCCACAGGGCGGTGAGGCAGGTCTCGGTGTCGGGCTTCATCACGACGGCGTTGCCCGCGACGAAGGCGGGGATCGCGTCGCCGACGGAGAGTTCCAGCGGGTAGTTCCAGGGGGCGATCTGGCCGACGACGCCCCGGGGGTGGCGCAGCTCGGTGACCTTGGTGAGGGTCGGCACGGCGCCCGCGTGACGCTTGGGCTTGAGGTACGAGACGGCCTTGCGGCCGTAGTGGCGGGCCGCCACGGCGACGGCCTGCACCTCCTCGTGGGCGTGCAGCCGGGCCTTGCCGGTCTCCAGCTGGATGAGGTCCAGCACCTCGGCCTGGCGGGCGAGCACCAGGTCGTGGAAGCGGAGGAGGACGGCGGCGCGCTGCCTGACCGGGGTCTGGGCCCAGACGGCCTGCGCGGCGCGGGCCTTCTCGTAGGCCCGCTCCACGTCCTCGGGGGTGGACTCGGGCAGGTCGGCCAGCTTCTCGCCCGTGAACGGCGTGTGGTTGGCGGTGCGGCCCGAACCGACCACGCCACGCGTGAGCTGCGCGATCAGCTCCGGCGTGACCACGTCAGCAGCCGTGCGGGCGCCCTCGGGGGCGGGCGCGAGGGGGTTGGTGCCGGTCTTTTCCGGGGCCTGTACCGGGGCCTGCGAGTCGGTCATGGCCCGCAGCGTATGCCCGGGCCCGCCGCTTTGGGTACCCGGCGGTAATAGGGATTCACCGAGTGCACACACAGCGCCAGCGATCACTGGCAATGAATGGCCTGATCAGGGGGTTGTCCGGCGACGATCAGGGCCCGACCGAAAAATCGGAGCGCGGGGACCACTTCCTCGACCCGCCGATCTCCAGTCGGTCGCGCGCCCCCTTGAACACTTCGGTGCCCCTTTTCTCGTCCGCCGTCCCCTTCGGCATGTCGACGCGCAGCTCGTACAGCCGGCTGTCGTCGGTGAGGATCATCAGCTCCATGACGCGGACCAGCCTGCCCTCGGTCTCGTAGGTCGTGTCGACGAGCACGGCCTCGTTCCCGTGGAAGGACGTCTTCGTGTACTGCGTCTGCGACTCCCCGTATCCGGCCCACGCCTCGGCCGAGTCCTTCGCCTGGCCCATCGGCGAGCGCGGCGCCTCGTCCCACTGGGTGAGGCGGACCTGGACGACCTCGTCGTTGTCGTAGATGGCCATGCGCGGCTGGTCGTCGGGGCCGCCCTGTTCGTGGAAGCGCACGTACTGCCTGGGGAGGGAGAGGACGGCGTTCAGATCCTGCTCCTCGTGGGCGACCCAACTGTCCCTGGTCGTGGGCGAGTTCGGGGTCACCGACGGCTCGCCCCCCACGGCGGTCGCGCTGCCGTCGGTGAGCGAGGTCCCGGCCCAGACACCACCCGCGACGAGGAGGGCACCGGCGAGGACTCCGGCCACCAGGCGCCCCGTGGAGCGCTTGCGCCCGGGGCGTACGGGGATGGGCTCGGCCCGGGTGTCCTCCGACGGGGCGGGGGGATCGGAGGGGGTGTCCGCCTCCGAGGAAGTGGCCGTGTCCGAGCGGGCGGGCGACTTCGGCCGGAACGATTCCGCCGATGCAGCCGACGCCTTGGGCGGCTCGGACGCCTGGGACGCTTCCGGCTGCTCGGACGGCTCACGCGGCTCGGGCGACTCCGACGACCTCGGCTTCTCCGGTGCCTCATCCGAGGCGGGAGGCTTGACGAGCTGCACCGTCCCCGAATCGTCCGCGAACTCCCGTAATGCCGAGGCGTCCTGAGGAAACGTCAGATCTCCCCGCGGCGCCGATGCCGGGACCGGCCACCGTTCCGCCACCGCCTCCAGCGCGACGACGACCTCGTCCGCGTCCGGTCTCTCGTCCGGGTCCTTCGCCAGGAGCCGCACGATCAGGGCGCCGAGTGGCCCCGCGTGCTCGGGTTCCGGCGGCTCGGCGGACAGGATCGCGGCGAGGGTGGACTCCAGCGTCGTACGCCGGAATGGGGACCAGCCCTCGACGGCCGCGTACAGGCAGACGCCGAGGGACCACAGGTCCGCGGCCGGGCCCGCGCCGCGGCCGGACATCCGCTCGGGTGCGATGAATTCGAGGGAGCCGACGAACTCCCCGCTCATGGTGATGGACTCCTCGCCCTGGATGTGGGCGATGCCGAAGTCGGTGAGCACGACGCGGCCGTGCTGTCCGAGCAGCACGTTGGCGGGTTTCACGTCCCGGTGCACGATGCCCTTGGCGTGCGCGGCCTTCAGCGCGCCGACAACGGCGAGCCCGATCCGGGCGGACTCGGCGGGCGGGAGCGCGCCGCGCTGCAGTACCTCGTGGAGGGACTCGCCGCGGATCAACTCCATGACGATCCAGGGCAGTCCGTCCTCCACGACCACGTCATGGATGGCGACGGCCGCCGGGTGTTCCACGCGCGCGGCCGCCCGCGCCTCCCTCTGGAGCCGGTTGTACGCGCGCTGGTGGGCCGCGTCCTGCGGATCGCCGGGCAGGCGCGGCTCCTTGACCGCGACGTCCCGCTCCACGAGTTCGTCGACGGCCCGCCATACGGTGCCCATGCCGCCGGAGCCGATGCGCTCGGCCAGCCGGTAACGGCCGCCGATCAACCGCCCCCCGTCATCGCTCATGCCCCATCAGTACCGTGCGGAGCCTGAGCTTGTCGATGTCCTACGGTGGGTCATGCGATGGGCGGGGTCCGGTTCTCGGGGAGAGGCTCGTTCCTGGGCAGGGCCCGGTGCTTGGGGAGTGCCGTACGGCCCACCGCCGCGGCGAGTTTGCGCAGCCGGCGCCAGTCCATCGGCGGCTTGGTCTCCGGTACGCCCGGCCGGTTCCAGGGGACGCGCACGCGCAGCGCGCCGGGCTCGATGCGGCACCGTACCGGGGTGGGCAGGACGAAGGCCTCGCCGTCCACGCCGACCTCGATCTCGGGGCGGTCGGCGTCGACGACCACCTCGCGGGCCGTGAGCACCGTGAGCCCGGTGGAGTGCACGCCCAGCAGCAGCCCGGCGGCCTCGGCCGCGTTCTCCACCTTGATGCCGAGGACCCCGAGCAGACCGGACTCCAGCCGCCCGCGGTAGCCGAGCCCCGCCGGATCGTCCATGCGGTAGGGGTTGTTGCTCACGAGGAGGGCCTGGGGCGCGTCGATTACAGCCGTCCCGCCCGTCTCCTCGATCCGGGCGCTCAGCCGCGGCCCCCGCTGGTGCGTGAGCAGCTCCGGCAGCAGTTCCAGCGTCGTACGCACCTTGTCGTCCCGGTACTCGGGGCTCTGCACGACCACCGCGTACGCCCCGAACGAGGCGTTGTTGACGAAGGGATGCCCGTCGGCGAAGCCGAGGTCGACGCGGACCTCGACCCCCGAGCCGGTGAGAGCGTCGAGGCAGGCGGCGGGGTCGTTCCGGTCGAGTCCGAGGTCCATGGCGAAGTGGTTCCGGGTCCCGGCGGAGACGACGAGGAACGGGATGTCGTGCTCGGCGGCGATCGCGGCGACGAGCGCCTGAGTGCCGTCCCCGCCCGCGACGCCGAGCAGATCGGCCCCGTCCGCGACGGCCCGCCGGGCGAGCTCGGTGACGTCCTCCTTGTGCTCGGGGTCGAGGAGGTGGACGCGCGCTCCGAGCCGCTCGGCCTTCTCCTTCAGCCCGAACTGCTCGACCTTTCCGCCGCCGGACCGCGGATTCATGATGAGGAAGGGCCTGGCGGGGGCGGGGGTCCGGTGCTCGGACACACGCACGGCGTGCGACTTGGTCAGGCTGAGCGCGAACTTCCCGGCCCAGACGGCGAAGCCCCACAGCGCCAGGGACACCACGACGACCCAGAGCAGGTTCGCGGCGGCGAAGAGCCCGATGACCGTGGCGGGTGTCGCGAGGGCCAGCACCCCGGCCGCGCCCCTGGCCGGTCCCCGGAGGGTCAGCACCCACCAGAGCGCGGCGACCGTGATCGTCGTACCGAGCACCCCGAGCACGACGAGCAACACGCTCGCGGCCCTGGCGAATCCGATCGGCAGCAGTACGGCGAGGCCGGCGGCCGCCAGGGCACCGCGCGCCGCCCACCGCTGGCGCGCGTGCGCACGCACGTCGAGATCCAGGCCCACGCCCGTCACCTCTCTCCACAGGAAGCCGCGGGGAGGGTCGGCGGCTGTCGTCCCTGTTGTCCGTCGGCGCTGAGCAGTATGCCGTTCCGGAACCGGCTTGACGTTTTCTTGACCCGCCCGCAGACTCCCAGCTTCACCGCAATTCCACCGAAGGAACATTCGAATAATGAAGAGACTCGCGCTGCCGCGTCCCGGCGCCGCAGCCGTTGTGTCCGTCCTCTCGCTCGCCCTGGTGACCGGCTGTTCCGACAGCGGTTCCGACTCCGGATCGGGCAAGGACGACAAGGCCGCGGGCAAGGAGCCGGCCGCGGCAGCGAAGACCCTCGCCAAGGGTGAGCTGGAGAAGCTCGTCATCGCGACGGCCGACGTCAAGGGCTTCAAGGTCGGCCCGGCCGACCAGTCCGACCAGTTCGCCTCCTCCAAGGAGGAGATCAAGGTCGACGACGAGAAGTGCGCGCCCCTCGCGTACGTCCTCACCGGCTTCGCGCCGGGCGACTCTGCCTCGTACGTCAACCGCATGGCCCAGGAGGACCCGACGGCCAAGGCGAGCGCGTCCCCCACCAAGGACCTGGAGGACATGACCGAGGAGGAGATGGAGGACGCGATGAACTCCATCACCGACGCTCTCGGTTCGACCGTCACCCTCGTCTCGCTGTCCTCGTACGAGGGCGACGGCGCGAAGGAGACCATGTCCTCGCTCTCCGCCGCGATCGAGGGCTGCGGCGGCGGCTTCACGGCCACGGCCAAGGAGGAGCCCCAGAAGTTCAAGAAGGTCGAGGCGGAGAAGGCCTCCGGGAACGGCGACGAGTCGCTGGCGTTCGCGGTGACCGCGGACTCCGAGGGCGACCCGGTCGTGCACGCGGAGGTCGCGCGGCACGGGAGCACGGTCGCCACGTACTACTCGATCAGCATGGCCGCGTTCGCCGACGACGCCGAGGTCTCCGACTACGACGTACCGGCCGACCTCATCAAGGCCCAGACGGCGAAGCTCGGCTGAGGCGAGGGCTGTTGAGGCGAAGTCTGTCGGGGCTGCGCCCATAGGCAGCCCCAAAGGGCAGCACCCATAAGGAGGGCGGGCCGGGTTCACCGGCCCGCCCTCCCGTGGTTGACGTGTCAGCCGATGGGCTGCGGCATGGGCCGGACGTCGTAGGCGAGGCCGATGGTGTCGCCGCCGGCCGGGTCGGCCAGTTCGACGCGCCAGCCGTCGGCGAACTGGTCGACGCCGGGGGCCATGGGGATGGTGCCGGAGATCAGGACGGTGCCGGGCGTCAGCTCGCCGCGGGACCGCAGGACGTCGACCCAGTAGCCCGGGGTGAGGAGTTCGGCGAGCGTCCCGGCCTGGATCTCGGTCTCGGTGCCGTCGTGGCTGACCCAGGCGCGCAGGGTGATCTCGTCGATGCGGGACTCCACGTCGGCCAGACGCCAGGCCCGGCGGGCGAGGACGTCGGGGCCCGCGTTCTTGCTCCACGCCACCCCGTGCACCTCCAGGTCGCGGTCGGTGTGGTCGCAGGCCGCGGTCAGCAACAGCTCCCCGCCCTCCGCGACGACCAGCGCCCACTCCGCCTCGCCGGAGGTGCGGCCGTGCTGGACCGCGACCCGCTCGGTCTGCTGGGCGAGATACGGGGAGACGGGGTAGAGCGCCGGCGTCACGGACGGGCCCGGCACGCCCAGCTCGGCGAGCTCCGCGACGTGCGCGGCGACGTCGTCCTGGCTGCGACCGGCGTACCCGGCGTTGAGGACCTGGACGACATCGACCTCGCGCGTCGATCCGTCGGGCAGTTCGAAGGTCAGCACGGCCATGAGGGCACTCCCAGGGATCTTGGAACGGTCTGCGGATCCTGATTTCTCCGCGGTTAACTTCCGGCGCAGGGGTTGCGCATACGACCTGTATACAAGAAGTATGCCGGAAGGTCGATGTCCCCGAGCAAGGATGGGCACCATGCACGACACCCCGAAGAGCGACGCCGGGGCCGCGGAGAAGCGCTCCGGCGTCCGCCGCGCCTTCGTCGCGAGCCTCACCGGCACCGCCCTGGAGTGGTACGACTTCGCCGTCTACTCCGCCGCGGCCGCCCTGGTCTTCGGTGATCTGTTCTTCCCGTCGGAGGACCCGCTCACCGGCACGCTCCTGGCGTTCTCCACCTACGCGGTCGGCTACGTCTCCCGCCCCCTCGGCGGATTCGTCTTCGGCCGCCTGGGCGATGTGATCGGCCGCAAGAAGGTGCTGATCGCCACACTTGTCCTGATCGGCGTGGCCACCTTCCTGATCGGTCTTCTGCCCGCCTACGGAACGATCGGTGTGGCCGCGCCGATCGCGCTGGTCGTGCTGCGCTTCGCCCAGGGCGTCGGCGTAGGGGGCGAGTGGGGCGGCGCCGTACTGCTGTCCAGTGAGTTCGGCGACCCGCGCCGCCGGGGCTTCTACGCCTCCGCCGCACAGGTGGGCCCGCCCGCGGGCAACCTGCTCGCCAACGGTGTGCTCGCCGCCCTCGGCGCCCTGCTCACCGAGGCGCAGTTCGAGTCGTGGGGCTGGCGTGTGGCGTTCCTGCTGTCCGGCGTACTGGTCGGCTTCGGGCTGTGGATCCGGGCCAAGCTGGAGGAGACCCCGGTCTTCAAGGCGATGGAGGCCGAGCAGTCCCGGCCCGAGGCCCCCATCCGCGAGGTCTTCACCACCCAGCCCCGCGCCCTGACCGCCGCGATCCTGTGCCGGGTCGGCCCCGACGTGCTGTACGCCATGTTCACCGTCTTCGTGCTGACCTACGCCACCCAGGAACTCGACATGTCGCGCGGCTCCGCCCTCGCGGCCGTCCTCATCGGCTCCTCGGTCCAGGTCTTCCTGATGCCGCTGGCCGGCGCGCTCTCCGACCGCGTCAACCGGCGCCTGCTGTACGGCGTCGCCGCGGTGGCCGCCGCGGTATGGCCGTTCGTGTTCTTCCCGATGGCCGCCGGCGGTTCCTGGCTGCCGCTCGCCGCCGGTGTCCTCGTCGCCCTGGTGATCCACTGCTGTCTCTACGGACCGCAGGCCGCCTTCATCGCCGAGCAGTTCTCGCCCCGGCTGCGCTACACCGGCTCCTCGCTGGCCTACACCCTGGCCGGGATCATCGGCGGCGCCATCGCACCACTGCTGTTCACCACCCTGCTGAGCGCCTACGACAGCTGGGTGCCGCTGGCCCTCTACATCGCCCTCGCCTGCGCGGTCTCCGTGGTGGGCGTCCTGCTGGGCCGCAACCCCGAGGCCGCCGTCGACGAGGACGCGGAGTTCGCCGTGCCGAAGACCCGGGCCGCGGCGGAGGTCCCACTGCCCCGCTGACAACGGCCGCACGACCCTGCCCAGACTCGCCCCGGACAAGGAGGCCCCGCAGTGCGGATCGCCATCGGCCAGCTCACCACCGGCCCCGACCCCGAGAAGAACCTGCGCCTCGTCGAGGAGTGGACGCGTCGCGCCGCGGACGCCGGAGCCCGTGCCGTCGTCTTCCCGGAGGCGTCGATGGCCTGCTTCGGCACGCCACTGGCCCCGCTCGCCCAGCCCCTCGACGGGCCGTGGGCCGACGGCGTACGCGAGATCGCCCGCGCGACCGGCACGGTCGTCGTGGCCGGCATGTTCACCCCGGCCGGCGAGGGACGGGTGGCCAACACCCTGCTGGCCACCGGCCCCGGCGTCGAGGAGTCGTACGACAAGATCCACCTGTACGACGCCTTCGGCTTCCACGAGTCCGAGACCGTCGCCCCGGGCTCCCGCCCCGCCGTGATCGACGTGGACGGCGTCCGGCTCGGCCTGGCCACCTGCTACGACGTTCGCTTCCCCGAGCTGTTCCGGGCACACGCCGACGCCGGGGCGGTGGGCACCCTGCTGGCGGCCTCCTGGGGGGCCGGCCCCGGCAAGCTCGACCAGTGGGAGCTGCTGGTGCGGGCCCGCGCACTGGACGCCACCGTCTGGGTCGCCGCCGTCGGCCAGGCCGACCCCGGCACACCTCCGGGCCCCGCGCCGACCGGCATCGGGCACAGCCTGGTGGTCGGCCCCGACGGGACCGTACGGGCCTCTCTCGGCGCCGATCCGGAGCTGCTGGTGACGGATCTGGACGTCGAGGAGGTCGGCGCGGTCCGCGAGAAGACGTCCGTACTGGCGAACCGGCGGCCCGAGGTGTGGCGATGAGCGGGCCGGAGCTGGAGTTCCACCGCCCCGACGGGCCCTGGCGCGCCCCGGCCGGCGCCGGACCCGGCGTCGAGGAGTGCGTCCTGGCCGAGGACCCCGACAGCGGCCGGCGCACCGCGCTCGTCCGCTGGGCGCCTGGCACCGACACCTCGGCCGCGGGCGTGGCCCGGCACGACGTGTGGGAGGAGGTCTATCTCGTCGAGGGAGCGATGTACGACCTGACGCTGGGGCGCACCTTCACCGCGGGCATGTACGCCTGCCGTCCCCCGGGCATGCCGCACGGGCCCTGGACCTCACCGGACGGCGTGACGATGCTCGTGATCACGTACCCCTGATCCGGGCGGGCACGGGAGCGCCCCCCGGCAGCGGGGCGCCCTCCGCCAGCGGCGTCTCAGCCGTCGAGGAGCACCTTGAGGGTCGACTGCAGGTGGTGGTCGATGGCCGCGCACGCGGCCGGTGCGTCACCGGCGGCGAGGGCGTCCACGATGGCCTCGTGCTCGTCGAGCACCGCCTTCTGGCGTCCCTGCTGGTTGAAGACGGCGACCACCCCGGCGCGGACCTGGCGGCTGCGCAGACCGTCGTAGTGCCGGTCCAGAAGGGTGTTGCCGACGGCCGAGACCAGGGACGCGTGGAACCGGTGGTCCACGGCGATGAACTCCCGGGTCTCCTCGGCACCGGTGAGCGCGCGCTGCTGTTCCAGCAGGGAGCGCAGCTCCTCCAGGGGCACCCGCCCGGCCGCGACGAGCCGCTCTGCCGCGTACCGCTCGACGAGGCCGCGCAGCTCCATCAGCTCGCGCACCTCCCGGCCCGTCAGAGGCGCCACCCGGGCACCGCGCTTGGGCACGAGCTCGACCAGGTCCTCCGCGGCGAGCAGCAGCAGCGCCTCCCGGATGGGGGTGCGGGAGACGCCGATACGGTCGGCGAGCTCCTGCTCCGACACGAAGGCCCCCTGCATCTCGGGGTCCGTCAGCACCGTGTCCTTGAGATACACGTAGGCCTTCTCCCGACCGGACGCCACGGCAACCCCCAGACATCGCATACAGTTTGTATACCGACGCTACCACGGGCGTTCCCGCACAACACCGGGCCGTATGCGGTCACCAACTCGCCGTATGCGGTCACCAACTCGCCGTGGGAGCTTGAGCGCCTCCCCGGCGCGGCGGGCTCAGAGCGTGTCGATGTCCAGGTTCTCGATCGCCGTCTTCGCGACCTCGCGCCCGCGCTCGGTGAAGTCGCCCTCGCCCGGGTAGCCGATCATGAGCTTGTACATGTCGCCGGACTTGGTCTTGTAGTAGAGGACCTGCATCTCGCGCGGACGCGGAGACTCGGTGTCCGTCGTGCGGTAGGTGATGGTGTTGAGGGCCGCTTTCCGGTCCTTGTACTTCGTCTGCTCGGGGTTGCTTTTGGGAGCGGGCTCGGAGTCCATGTCCATGCCGTAGCTGCCGCTCTGCCTGTAGCTCGCGTCGTCGTCGTACATCTCGGCCGCCGCCGACCCGGCGATCTCGCCGCTGCTGGTGTCCTCGGCCTTCTTGGCCAGCGTGAGGCTGATCCAGAGGCTGCCGCTCCGGTCGGTGAACTGGACCCAGTGTTCGCCCTTCGCCGCGTCGGGCTTGGGCACGGTCTTCTCGTAGCCGGCCGGTACCGCCATCGTCGCGCCCAGCGCCTTCAGGTCCTTCTTGTTCCAGTTGTCGGGCAGCGGCCCCGCGAACGGGTCCGCGACCACCAGGTACGCCGCCAGCGCGGCCGCGACGACGACGGCACCGATGCCGATCCACCCCTTGCGGCCGACCCTGATCGACCTGCCGCCGGGCTCCGCCATCCGTACGACCTGCGTGGGCGCGGGCTCGGGCGGACGCGCGGCCTGCTCCAGGAGCGCGCGCACCCGTGCGGCGTCCGGGCGGCGGGCCGGGTCCTTGTCGAGGAGGCCGTTGATGGCGTCGGCCAGCGGTCCCGTGGCCGCGTTGGGCGCGGCCGGCGTGGCGTTGAGGACGGACTGGAGCGTCGCGGGCGTGTTGGTGCGGCGGAACGGCGACACGCCCTCCGTGGCCGCGTACAGGACCACGCCGAGGGACCAGAGGTCCGAGGCCGGCCCCGGGCGCTGCCCCAGCACCCGCTCCGGCGCGATGAATTCGGGCGAGCCGACGAAGCCGCCGGTGTCGGTCAGGTTCGTCTCGCCCTCGATCTGGGCGATGCCGAAATCGGTGAGGACGACCCGGTCGCCCGTGCCGAGCATGACGTTGTCGGGCTTGACGTCGCGGTGCAGGATGCCCGCCGCGTGCGCGGACTCCAGCGCACCGAGCACCTCCAGGCCGATTCTCGCCGCCTCGCGCGCTCCGATCGTGCCCTCCTGCAGCGCGTCACCGAGCGAACGCCCCCGTACGAGCTCCATGACGATCCACGGCTGGCCGTCCACGACCGCGACATCGTGGACGTTCACGACGGCCGGGTGGTCGAGCCGGGCGGCGGCGCGCGCCTCGCGGCGCATCCGCTCGAAGACGTTGGCCCGTTCGCGTTCGGGAAGGTGATCCGGTACGCGCGGCTCCTTGACGGCGACCTCCCGGTCCACCGTCTCGTCCTTCGCCCGCCACACGGTGCCCATACCGCCGTGCCCGAGTTTCCCGAGCAGCCGGTAACGGCCCGCGATCAGCCGACCGGTGCCCGGCTCCTGCGGCGCCTGCTGGTCGGGCACGACCTGGGTGGGCGCGGCGTACGGGTTTCCGGGGTGCGGCACGGCGACCGGCGGCCGCGGCGGTTGCAGGCCGAAACTCGTTGGTTCGTCGGGTCCGTAAGGGGCTCCCCCGTTGTTGCTCATGGGTCCATCCCTATCGCGGCAAGCGCTTCGGGAGCCACCCTGGGCGCTTTCCAGTCACAGACCCGTGACGCACGGAGTCGCTTATGTTCCTTTTACGCGGCCGCGCGACTCACGTGCCCGAGGGGGCGACTCCACCGGATCCTGGGCGGGTCACCGTGACGGTGGGCGCGGGGCTCGGGGGCGCGGGGCTCGGGGGCGCGGGGCTCGTGGTGGCCGGGCTCGGGGGCGCGCTCGCCGTCGGGCCGGTCGTCGAAGTGGTTGTCGCGGTGGTCGTCGCAGTGACCGTCGCCCGTGACGAGGGCACGGAACTCGTCGGCGACAAGGGCCCGTCGCCCCCGTCGCCGTTCATCAGCAGCGCGGCCGCCGACACGCCCGCCACGGCCATCGCGGCGACGAGCGCGACCGCGATCAGCACGTTCCGCGTGGCGGAGCGCGGGGAAGCGACGGACCTCATCGGCGATGTCACGGGCGAGTCCGACGGAGGCGACGGCGCGTGGAGTGGCTGCATCTGCGGTCTCGTCGCGTCCCGCTGGGTCGGTCTGTAACCGGGCGACACCGGCGGCATCCGGCCGGTGTCGAGGAACGCCCGCAGCAGCCGCTCCGCCTCCACCGCGTCGAGCCTGCGCTCGGGATCGCGCTCAAGGAGGCCCCGTACGACGGGAAGCAGGGGCGCGGCGGCCTCGGGCGGGCGTATCTCGTCGATCACGACCGCGTGCAGGACCCCGCCCAACGAGTCGCGGTGGAACGGCGATTCGCCGCTCAGGGCCGTACAGAGCAACGCGCCGAGCGACCACAGGTCGGACTCGGGCCCGGTCCTGACGCCGGACATCCGCTCGGGCGCGGTGTATTCGGGCGAGCCCACGAACGACCCGCTCTCGGTGAGCGTCGTCGACCCCGCGACCTGGGCGATCCCGAAGTCGGTGAGGACGACGCGGCCCTCCGCGGTGAGGAGTACGTTGGCGGGCTTCAGGTCCCGGTGCAGCACGCCCGCGCCGTGCGCCTTGCGCAGCGCGCCCAGCAGGTCGATCCCCATCCGGGCCGCCTCCGCCGCGTCCACGGGCCCGCTCCGGGAGATCCGCTCGGCGAGCGAGCCGCCCTCGATCAACTCCATGACGATGCAGGGGCGTTCGTCCTGCTCCACGACATCGTGCACGACGATGATGTGCGGGTCCCGCAACTGGGCGATGGCCCGCGCCTCACGCAGGGTCCGCTCGCGCTGCAGCCGGGACTCCTCCGCCGAGAGCGAGGTGTCGAGGACGAGTTCCTTGACCGCTACCTGCCTGCCGAGCAACAGGTCCGTGGCCCGCCAAACGACGCCCATACCGCCCCGGCCGAGTCTGGCCTCCAGCCGGTAACGGCCCGCGATGACACGGACGTTGTCCCCCTCGGTCACCATGCGCCCCATCATGCCGCACCGGACGGAGGCCTTCCGCGACGCTGCGTCACGGGTGGCCGACAAGCGACGTACGCCGTCACGTGCCGGACCGGCCGTACTTACGGGGCGTACGGGGTCACTGGGCGCCCGGGGGCCGCCAGCTGCGCAGGATCGTGTCGAACTGTTCCTTCGCGGTGGCCCAGTCCGCCGCCGGCGCGGACATGTAGATCACGTACTCGACGCCGTCACGGCTGAGATACGCCTGCTCGCTGGCCCTGCGCGGGCCGGGGAACTCCGTGTCCTTTGGCAGCGCGGTCCAGGTGAAGTCCCAGAGCGCGCCCGGGCGGTCGCGGAAGGTGTTCTCCTCCAGACCGACCCGCCGGTAGTCCTGCAGCCGCCCCAACTGCTCCTCCAGGTCGAGCAGATGCGTGTACGGGGAGTCGAAGTCCGGGGAGTCGTCGACGGCGATGCGGACGAAGTGCTCGCCGTTGTCAGGCGTGTAGTCGACCTGGGTGTTCTCGGTCTGGCGCTTCCAGCCCTTGGCGCAGGACAAGGCTGAAACCCTGGGGGTCGTCGACGCGCTCCCAGCCGTCCGGCACACCGCCGGCACCGGTGCCGGTGTCCGGGGTCTGGTTCCCCTTCCCGTCGTCCGTCTCTCCCGCCGAGGACGACGGGGTGGAGGAGGACGGGTCGGGTGAGGACCGGTCGGGTGAGGACGACGAGTTGGTGTCGTTGCCCCACCCGTCCGCGTACAGCATCGCCGCGACGCCTCCGCCGCCCACGAGCGCGGCCAGAATGACGACGAGGACCAGCGTGCTGACCCTGCGGCGCTGCGTCCCGGCGACCGCCGGCTGGTTCAGCGTGGCGACGGCCGGGTCGGGCGCGGGCCGACCATGGCTGCCATAGGTGTCGTGCACACCGTGACTGCCGTGGCTGCCATAGGGGTCATGGCCGCCGGAACCGCCGGGAGTGCCAGGGCCTCCCTGGTTCCCGTGAGCACCCTGAGGGCCGCCGTACGTGCCATGCGCTCCTTGGACGCCCTGAGGCCCGTAGGCGGCATGGGCCGGCCCGTACGTCCCCTGGGGCACAGGTGACTCGGGAGACCGAGGGGTCTCACCGGACTCGTGCGAGGCCACATGTTCCGTCGGCACATAAGCCTGCGCCGAACTCGGTGCGCGCCCCTCCGCGGCCTCGGCGAGCATCTGCTCGGCCTCCTCCGGGCCGGGCCGCTCGGCGGGGTCCTTGCGCAGCAGCGCGGCAATGACGGGCGCGAGCGGGCCGGCGTGCGTCAGCTCCTCGGGTTCCTCGCCGACCACGGCCTGCATGGTGGTCAGCGGGGTCGTCCGCCGGAACGGAGACCTCCCCTCGACCGCCGTGTAGAGCGTCGCGCCGAGCGCCCACAGATCGGAGGAGGGACCCGGATCGTGGCCGCGTACGCGCTCCGGCGCCAGATAGTCGACCGAGCCGACGATCTCCCCGGTGCGCGTGATCGTCGTGTCGCCCTCGACCTGCGCGATCCCGAAGTCGGTGAGCAGGACACGCCGGTCGTTGGAGATCAGTACGTTGCCCGGCTTGACGTCGCGGTGCAGTACGCCCGCGGCGTGCGCGGCCCGCAGCGCGCGCAGCACCCAGAGCCCGACCCGCGCGGCCTCCCGGGGCTCGACGCGCCCGGACTCCTTCACCGCGTCGGCGAGCGAGTGGCCCTCGACCAGCTCCATCACGATCCACGGGCGGCCGTCGTGCTCCAACACGTCGTGCACGGTGACGACGGCCGAGTGGTTGATCCGCGCGGCCGCGCGCGCCTCGGCCCGGGTCCGGGCGAGGAGCACGGGCTGGTCGCTGTCCGCCACATAGAGCGCGGCCGTCAACTCCTTGATGGCGACGGCCCGGTGCAGCACCTCGTCGTGCGCACGCCACACCCGGCCCATGCCGCCACTGCCGATGGAGTCGACGAGCCGGTAGCGCCCGGACAACAGCAGGCCCTGCATCTGATTCACGTTTCCCCGCAATGCTCTTGACAGGGCCAGACTAAGGACCGGCCCTCCCCCAGGGAACCGGCGGGGCCCTACGGAGACAGCACTGTGACGGTTTGCCCGGGCGTGAACGGGCGGTTGCCGCCAGGCAATCGGGCGCCGGCCAGTGGCCTGTCGGACCGTCAATGAACGGTCTGTCGGACCGTCGGCGAGCGGTCTGCCGGACGTCAGCCAGTGGCCTGGTAGGTCGCCGCGGCCTGCTCGTAGAGCCGCGTCACCTCGTCCCGCTCGGCCTCGGGACCGAGCACCTGCACCACGTGGTACCGCCCGTCGACGATGATCGCGAGATTGCGTACGAAGACCTCGCGCCCCTGGGAGTCCTGCCAGGTGAACTGCCCCTCGGCCATGGTCCGTCCGCCGACCTCGATGCGCCGCATCCCGCTGGACGTGGCCCACGTCGAGTCGCGGAACGGCTGCAGCTCGCGCTCGTCCTCACGCTGGTACGTCATCGGATCGGTGCCGTACTGGCTGGTCGTGTCACGGCCGGGCACGACCAGCAGCTCGAAGTCGCCCTGGGAGTAGACGATCTGGCCGCGGCCGTTCTTCCCCGTCCGGTCCCAGCCGTTGGCGACCGCGACGCGGAAGCCCTCGGAGTCCTTGCGCAGGGTGAAGCCCTGCGCGACCTCGGGTCCGGTGGTCTGCGTGCTGGAACTGGACGACTGCGTCGGGCTGGTCTCCTTGCTCGGCGACTTCTCGTCCTGCGGATCCGTGCCCGCGTTCCCGTCCGTGCCGGTGTCCGTGTCGGCCGAGTGTCCCGGGGCCGGACTGACGACGTCCCCCGCGGAACCGGTCCGCTCACCGGCGTTGTCGGACTTGGGCATGAAGGCCACGGCATACGCGACGGCCGCCGCCATGGCCAGCAGTATCAGCAGGAGCAGCGTGCGGCCGAGCCGCCGGGGCTTGGCCTCCCGCTTGGACCGCTTGTGGCGGCCGTGCGGGCTGGTGTCGGGCAGCCCGGCGCGGCGCCTTCGGACGAGCTCGCCCCGGCGGCGCACGACGGGCAGCCGCTTGGGATCCACGGGCGGCGTGGCCACGACGTACGTCCCCGCCTCCGGCTCGGGCGCCGACCGCACCAGTGAACGCAGCCAGCCGCGCAGCTCCTCGAAGTCCAGCCGCTCGGTGGGGTCCTGACGGAGCAGCGACTCCACGACCGGCCTCAGCGGCCCGCACTCCTCGGCGAACGCGGGCGGCTCGGCGCACACCAGCTGCACGAGCTCGGCGGTGTTCTCCTCGGGGTAGGGCGCATGCCCCTGAACGGCCCGGAAGAGCAGCGCCCCCAACGCCCACAGGTCCGTCGCGGGCCCGATCGGCGCCGCCAGCTGCCAGTTCTCGTGCACGGGCCCGGCCTGCTCAGGCGCCCAGCGTTCGGTGACGGGTCCGACGACAGCCATCCGCGCCTGCCGGGCCCGCTCGGCCGCGAGCGCGGTGGCGGGGCCCCGATGGGCGGCGGGAGCGGGGTCGGCGGTCGGCCGGCTCCACTGGGTGGGGGCCTCGGTGGCGGTGCCGGTGGTGTGGGAAGGCCCTGCGGCGTACGCAGGGTCCGCGCTGTAGGCAGGGTCTGTGGTGTGGGCGAGGTCTGTGCCGTAGGCGGGTTCAGAGGTGTTGGCGAAGTGGCCGGCGATGCCGTTGCCGGCCCCGGTGTGGGACACGCCGTTGCCGTTCCCGGGGAATCCGGCGCTGTCACCGTGGCCCGGTACGCCGCTTCCGTTGCCCCCGTTGCCCCCGTTGCCGCTGCTTCCGGCGCCGGGCAGCGCGGGAGGCTGGTTCTGTCCGTTCCCGCCCAGCGCGGGGGCACCATGGCGCGGCGCCGCGCCGTGCCAGGAACTGGTCCGCCCCACCCCGTACGGGTCGGCGATCTGCCCCGGCGGCGGGGTGTGCTCCAGCCCGGTGTGTTCCAGGCCGAGCCCGGAGGTCTGTCCGCCCTCGGCCTCGCCCTCGGTGGGCCGGGTCCGCGGCGCGGGCAACGCCGCGTTCTGGCCGCCCCGCTGTTCCTCCTGCACCCGGGCCGCGGCCCGCGCGCCCGCGCGGTAGGCGGCGATGGCCCCGGCGCGCGCGGCCCGTACATCACCGCCGGCGTCCAGCGCCCGCTGCCCCGCGGCCGACGCCTGTGCCCGCGTGACGGGCGACAGGCTTCCGGCGCCTCCGGGCACGGCCTCGACGGCGGCACGACCGCCACCGGCGACCCGCGCACCGGGCACGCCACCGGAACCGCCCTGCTGGGACTGCCCCTGCTGACCGAGCCGGCCGTGAGGCACGGAGGAGCCAGCGGGACCCGTCTCGCCTGGCGGACCGCCCGCCGTTCCGGAGCCGCTCGCCTCGCCCTCACCGTCGGCGGCAGGCACCGGGTCGTACCCGCACAGCGCTTCCTCCGCGGCCCCCGCGGCAAGCCCCGTGAGCATCACGCGCCCGTCGTCGCAGACGAGCACCGTGCGCGCGGTGATGTTCCGGTGCACCCATCCATGGCCGTGCAGCACCCGCAGCGCCGTCAGCACGTCGGAGGCCACCTCGGCGGGCCCGGTACGGACTCAGCGGCCGCTCCGCGAGCAGCGCTGCCAGTGGCCGCGCGGCCACCATCTCACTCACTATCCACAACGACCCGCCCTCGGCGAACACGTCGAAGACCTGGTCGAGCCGCGGATGGTCGGGGATCTGGGCCGCGGCCTGCGCGGCCTCGATCGCCCGCCGCACCGCCGGTTCGGTGGGCCGCCGCGTGGTCCGCGCGGACGGCCGCCGCACTCCGGCGTCCCGGGCCACGAACCCGTCGGGCAGCCCGTCCGCGTCGAGCACCTCCGCCTCGACGATCTCGGGCAACGGCACCTGCCGGACCAGGACTTCCTGCCCGCTGTACGTGTCGAAGGCCCGGGTCTCGGCGAATTCGTACTCGTCCGACGGCGGCAGCGGCAGACGGTAACGGTCGGCGAGTACCCGTCCCGCATAGTCGTCCACGATGCCTCCCCCGGCCGCCCGGTTGGTCAATTCCGTTCGCCATGCGTCCCGTTGTGGCTGCAGATGGGGCTGCGTACGGTCCGCAACCACTCACGATACGTGCCGTAGGCAACCCACAGTGAGGAGATACGAGATCTCAGGAATCTCGTGCCCCTCAGGACTTCGGTTCGAACGACTTCGTAAGCGTCTGCCACGTGTTTTTACGAAGCTCGGTGTCCCACTTCGAGCCCTTCGCGGTGTACATGAGCCCATATCCGAGGCTGCCGTTGACGACGAATCCTCGGTCTATCGACCGATACTGCGTCCCGCCGTCCACGTAGGTGAACTCCCAGTCGGCCGTGTTCCAGCCTCGGTAGTCCACCTTCTCTATTCGGATGCGCTTGTACTGCGGCCGCTGCATGAACTGCTCTTGGTTCTTCCAGTCCGCCACCGGGTCGCTCTTGGGCGTCGTGGTCCACCCGACCAGCAGCTTCTGCCCGTCAGGACCGGCGAACCGGGACCCGGCCGCACTCGTGGACTCGTACTTCCACCCCTTGGGCAGCCCGATCGAGAACCCCTGCCCGCTCTTGTACGTCTCGGCGGCGCCGTCGCCCGAACCGCTGCCGGAGTCGTCGTTCGAACCGCCCGTCCCGCTCGAAGCGCTCGCACTCGGCGAACTGCCGGTGTTCGCGCCCCCGCCGGCGGAGTCGGTCTTCTCTCCGCTGTCCTTTTCGGTACCGCTGTTCTCGTCCTGCTTGGTGTCGCTGCCCGCGCTCGCCCCGCTGGACGCCGACTTGTCGTCGCCGCCCTTGTTCTCGTTGGTCCCGGAGTCGTCGCCGCCACTGAGCGTGACGGCGAGGATCGTGCCCAGCACGGCCAGCACGACGACCACGGCGACGATCACCAAGGTCCGTCGGGGTACCACATCGGTGAGCGACGCCTTCGGCGCGACGGTCCGCGGATGCGTGTCCCCGGCACCACCCGAACTCCCGCCCACCGAACTGAAGTTCACCTCGGAGGCAGCAGAAGCCCGCCCCTCGGCCGAACGAGCCGAATCCGCGGAGGCGGAGCGAGGAGCAGCCTCGGAGGCGGAGCCAGAAGCAGCGGCAGCGTCGGCAGCAGCGGGAGCAGCGGAGGGCGAAGCGGGGGCGGAGGCAGAGGGGGAGGCCTCAGGAGCAGCCGAGGCCGGGGCGGAGGCTGAGGTCGAGGCCTTGGCGGCCTTGTCGTCCGCCCCCTCCGGCGTCGCCGGAGCCTCGGTGTCCGCGGCCTTCCCGGCGCCGGCCTTCCCGGCGCCGACCACCGCGGCAGCGCCCGCCGCCGCGGCCGCAGCAGCACCCTTGCCCTTCCGCACGGAACGCAGAGCGCCGCGGAACCGCTCCACCGGCTCCTCGCCCTTCTTGCTCCCGCCCGCGGCCTTGCCGCCCGAACTCTTCTTCTTGGCAGGGGCGTCCACCGGAAGCTCGGGCAACGGCACGACCTTCGTCGCGTCCGCCGGCTCCGGCTCGTCCTTGGGCTCGGGCGCGTGGATGACCTCGGTGAGCATCGTCCGGGCCCCGGCGTCGTCGAGCCGCTGCTCGGGGTCCTTGACGAGCAGCCCGTAGATGACCTTCTCCAGCGGCCCGGCGTTCTTCGGCTGCTCCATCGGCTCCGTCATCACCGCGGTGAGCGTCGCGATGGCGGACCCCTTGTCGTACGGCGGCACGCCTTCCACCGACGCGTACAGCAGCCCACCGAGCGACCAGAGGTCTGCCGCGGGCCCGGGCTTGTGCCCCCGCGCGCGCTCCGGCGAGATGTACGAGGGCGCGCCGACGAGCATGCCGGTCGAGGTGATGGACGGGTCGCCCTCCACCTGCGCGATACCGAAGTCGGTGAGCACGACCCGGCCGTCCTCGGCGATGAGCACGTTCGACGGCTTCACGTCCCGGTGCAGGATGCCCTCGCGGTGCGCCGAACGCAGCACGTCGAGGATGGCCAAGCCCACCTCGGCCGCGCGCTTCGGCGTGAGCAGCCCGTCCTCACGGATGACCTCGGCGAGCGACTTTCCCTCGACGAGCTCCATCACGATCCACGGCCGGTTGTCCTCGTCGACCACGTCGTAGACCGTCACCGCGCCGTTGTTCCGGATCCGCGCGATGGCCTTGGCCTCACGGAAGGTCCGCGTGATCAGCCGCCGCTTCTCGTCCTCGTCGATCCGCGCCGGCAACCGCAGTTCCTTGACCGCGACCGTCCGGCCCAGCGTCTCGTCCTTGGCCCGCCACACGGTGCCCATGCCGCCGCGTCCGAGGACTCCTCCCAGCCGGTATCGCCCGGCGAGAAGACGATCGCTCTCGTCCTGCCGGGATGCTCCCGCGCGCTCCGCCTCCGACATGCGTCCCCTCATGCAACCCGCCCTGACAGAGCCTCCATTGTCACCCACCCGAGCACCGTCCGACGCCCCGGGTGCCCCCTCGCGGAAGCATTCCTTCCCCGCGCCGCCCCTCACCTGCCCCGCCGGTCACCCGGCCGAGCCCGTCCCTCACGATGAGCGGCGACGAGGAAGGACCTCATGCCACCTCCGAGGACGCTACTGACTCTTCCTGTGTCCCCGACCCGCCTCGTCCTGACCTCGACCGCCTCGACAACTCCCACTCACCCCCAGCCCGCGGACACCGCCCTCACCCGACTCGCCACTCAAGGCAAGGCCCGGCCGCAGCCCTGCCGGCCGCCGAGAGATCCGGCCCTCGCTTCGGAAGCCCCACAACGGCCCCCACAGCCGCGCCTCCACCGCAGCCGGGACCCCACCACCGCCAGGCCCCGGCACAGCTCGCGCCTTCGACCATCGCCAGGCCTCAGCGCAACTCGTGCCCGTCCACCGCCGTCCCTACAACGGCACGATGTCCGGCGCCCCCAGCCGGGCCGCGTCGGCCGTCAGGTCGTCCGGCTGCCGCTGCGACTCCCGTTCCGCCTCCACCCGCTTCTCGTAGTGCTCGACCTCGCGCTCGATCTGGTCCTTGTCCCAGCCCAGCACCGGCGCCATGAGCTCCGCGGCCTCCCGCGCGCTGCGCGTCCCCCGGTCGAAGGTCTCGATCGAGATGCGTGTCCGCCGGGTCAGCACGTCGTCGAGGTGCCGTGCGCCCTCGTGCGAGGCGGCGTAGACGATCTCGGCGCGCAGATAGTCCTCGGCGGCGGGCAGCGGCTCGCCCAGCGAGGCGTCCGCGGCGATGAGGTCGAGCAGTTCCTCCGCGAGTGATCCGTACCGGTTCAACAGGTGCTCCACGCGCACCACATGGAGCCCGGTCCGCGCGGCGATCCGTGCTCGCGCGTTCCACAGCGCCCGGTACCCCTCGGCGCCGATCAGCGGGATGTCCTCGGTGACGCACTCCGCGACCCGCTGGTCGAGCCCGTGCACCGCCTCGTCCACCGCGTCCTTGGCCATCACCCGGTACGTCGTGTACTTTCCGCCCGCCACGACCACGAGCCCCGGCACCGGATGCGCCACGGTGTGCTCGCGCGACAGCTTGCTCGTGGCGTCCGACTCGCCGGCGAGCAGCGGCCTCAGCCCCGCGTACACCCCCTCCACGTCATCACGTGTCAGTGGCACGGCGAGTACCGAGTTCACGTGCTCCAGCAGGTAGTCGATGTCCGCGCTGGACGCCGCCGGGTGGGCCTTGTCGAGGTCCCAGCCGGTGTCCGTCGTCCCGATGATCCAGTGCCGGCCCCAGGGGATCACGAACAGCACGGACTTCTCCGTACGCAGGATCAGTCCGGTCGTCGAGGTGATCCGGTCCTTCGGTACGACCAGATGGATGCCCTTGGACGCCCGGACGTGGAACTGGCCCCTCTCGCCCACCATCGCCTGCGTGTCGTCCGTCCACACCCCGGTGGCGTTGACGACCTGCTTGGCGCGGATCTCGTACTCCCCGCCCCCTTCGACGTCCTGCACCTTGGCGCCGACGACACGCTCGCCCTCGCGCAGGAAGCCGGTCACGCGTGCGCGGTTGGCGACCTTCGCTCCGTACGCCGCCGCCGTGCGCACCAGGGTCGCCACATAACGGGCGTCGTCCATCTGCGCGTCGTAGTACTGCAGTGCCCCGACCAGGGCGTCCTTCTTCAAGGCGGGGGCGACACGCAGCGCGTGACGGCGTGACAGGTGACGGTGCATCGGCAGTCCGCGCCCGTGCCCGCGCGCCATCGACATCGCGTCGTAGAGCGCGACGCCCGAACCGGCGTACAGCCTCTCCCAGCCCTTGTGCTGCAAGGGGTAAAGGAACGGGACGGGCTTCACGAGGTGCGGCGCGAGCCGCTCCAGCAACAGCCCGCGCTCCTTCAGCGCCTCCCGTACGAGCGGGAAGTCGAGCATCTCCAGATAGCGCAGACCTCCGTGGATCAGCTTGCTCGACCGGCTCGACGTGCCCGACGCCCAGTCACGCGCCTCGACCAGACCGGTGGACAGACCGCGGGTCACGGCGTCCAGTGCCGTGCCCGCACCGACCACGCCTGCTCCCACGACCAGCACATCCAGCTCGTGCTCGGCCATTCCCGCGAGTGACTCGGCGCGCTCCGCCGGTCCCAGTGTCGCTGTCCGCACAGTTGCCTCCCGCTGTTCTGTCGCGCCGGGCTCACCCGTCCGGCGAGGCCCGGCTCACATCCCCCATGCCCAAATTCTCAACCCGTTGCCCGCCTTCGGCCACCACCAGCCGTCCGCCTGTGGATATCTCTCGGTGGCTTCCGGAGAAACACAGCCGAGCAATCCCGCAAATCGGTCATATTTACTCCTAGTCTGACATTGCACTCGCCCGTTCTGTCCACAGGGCTTGCGCCCTTGTCCCCCTTCGGTTACTGGGAAGGACGGCCCACCGCCATGCCCGCAGATCTCGCCGTCATCGGCCTCGGCCAGCTCGGCCTGCCCCTGGCCCAGGCCGCCGTCAGCGCCGGCATCTCCACACTCGGCTACCAGTGCGGCGACCCCGCGCCGCTGGCCGCGGCCGACCAGCGCCGGATGCTCTCGACGGGCTTCCGGCCGGCCACCAACCCGGCCGAACTCGGCCGGGTCCGTACCGCGGTCATCTGCGCGCCGACCCCGCGCGGCGCGGACGGCGCGCTCGACCTGGGTCAACTGGCCGACGCCGCCCGCACCCTGGCCGCACACCTGCGCCCGCACACCACGGTGATCCTTGAGTCCCCCGTCTACCCCGGCACGACGGAGGAATTCCTCCGTCCGCTCCTCGAAGAGGGCTCCGGCCTCCGCGCGGGCCGCGACTTCCATCTCGCGTACTCACCCAGCCGCGTCGACCCGGGCAACCGCGACCACACCCCCGCCAACACCCCGAAGGTCATCGGCGGCCTCACCCCCGCCTGCACCGAGTCGGCCGCCGCCTTCTACGGGCGCCTCACCGACAAGGTCGTACGCGCGCGTGGACCACGGGAAGCGGAGACCGTGCAGCTCCTGGAGACCAACTACCGGCACGTCAACATCGCCCTCGTCAACGAGATGGCGGTCCTCTGCCACGACCTGGGCGTCGACCTGTGGGACGTCATCCGCTGCGCCGAGACCAAGCCGTTCGGCTTCCAGGCCTTCCGCCCCGGCCCCGGCGTAGGCGGCCACGCCGTCCCCCGGGACCTCGCGGGCCTGCGAACCCGCTCCCTGCGCATGGTCGAACTGGCCCAGCAGGTCAACAACCACATGCCGCAGTACGTCATCCAGCGCGCGGCCACGCTCCTCAACGAGCACGGCAAGTCCGCCCGCGGCGCACGCGTGCTCCTCCTCGGCGTCACCTACAAGGCCGACCACGCCGACCAACAGGGCTCCCCCGCCAAGGAGATCGCGACCCGCCTGATGGAACTCGGCGCCGCCGTCAGCTACCACGACCCGCTCGTCCCGTCCTGGAGCATCCTCGACCGCCCGGTCCCCCGCGTGGACTCCCTCTACGAGGCCGCAGCCGACGCGGACCTGACGATCCTCCTCCAGCAACACCGCACGTACGACCTGCAAGGGCTGTCGGTGAAGGCGCAGCTGCTGCTGGACACGCGGGGGGCTACGCCCACGGGGGCGGCGCACAGGTTGTGACCGGGGGCGCGCGGGGCGGTCCCGAGCCTCTGGGGCTGGTGGCACAGAGCGCTCCACGCCGGTACCGTACAAAAGGTGGAGCCCACCACAGGGGACACTGCGGCAGGCTCCAGGATGGATCACGGAGTGTCCGCCCCTACTGTGTTTGGGGGTGGCCGCTCACAAAAGGTGGAGCCCACCGCAGCAGGCACTGCGGCAGGCTCCAAGATGGATCACGGAGTGTCCGCCCCTAGTTGTGATGGGGGCGGCCGCTCACCATCCGAAAATTCGCAAGTTCCACCTCCTCCGGCACTTCACCGTCCACAGACGGATCCGGTCCCAGCGGGTGGGCTTGCGATGGCGGCCCATGGGCGCCCCCTTCCACGACGCCACCCAGAGGCCCGGTGGGCAGCACGTCGGAACTCGGGCCGGGCCCCGACGGCCGGGGTCCGGAACCATGTCCTTGGAAGGGGGCACCCCACACAACTGGGGCGCCGAACAGGGACGTTACCGCCCCGAAACGGCCTTCAGACGCGCATTCGCCCCGAACGCAACCACGCGCCCCCCATCACAAGACGCGCCCCACCAGGCCCAGTTGGGCACACGAAAGGGCCCGGACCACCCCGGCCCGGGCCCCTCGAAGTGCCGTGCGGCTACCGCTTGTGCTGCGAATCCGCCACCGTGACCTCGACCCGCTGGAACTCCTTGAGCTCGCTGTACCCGGTCGTGGCCATGGCCCGCCGCAGCGCGCCGAAGAAGTTCATCGAACCGTCGGGCGTGTGCGAGGGCCCGGCGAGGACCTCCTCGATGGTGCCGACCGTGCCGAGGTCGACCTTCTTGCCGCGCGGCAGCTCGTCGTTGACGGCCTCCATGCCCCAGTGGTGGCCCCGGCCGGGCGCGTCGGTGGCGCGCGCGAGCGGGGAGCCCATCATCACGGAGTCGGCGCCGCAGGCGATCGCCTTGGGGAGGTCGCCGGACCAGCCGACACCGCCGTCCGCGATCACGTGCACGTACCGGCCGCCGGACTCGTCCATGTAGTCGCGGCGGGCCGCGGCCACGTCGGCGACCGCGGTGGCCATCGGGACCTGGATGCCCAGGACGTTGCGCGTGGTGTGCGCGGCGCCGCCGCCGAAGCCGACGAGGACACCGGCCGCGCCCGTACGCATCAGGTGCAGGGCCGCCGTGTACGTGGCGCAGCCGCCGACGATGACCGGGACGTCCAGCTCGTAGATGAACTGCTTCAGGTTCAGCGGCTCGGAGGCACCGGACACGTGCTCGGCCGACACCGTCGTACCGCGGATGACGAAGATGTCGACGCCCGCGTCCACGACGGCCTTGGAGAACTGGGCCGTGCGCTGCGGGGAGAGCGCTGCCGCGGTGACCACGCCCGAGTCGCGCACCTCCTTGATGCGCTGCCCGATCAGCTCCTCCTTGATGGGAGCCGCGTAGATCTCCTGGAGACGGCGGGTCGCGGTGTCCACGTCCAGCTCCGCGATCTCGTCGAGGAGCGGCTGCGGGTCCTCGTACCTCGTCCAGAGGCCTTCGAGGTTCAGGACGCCCAGGCCGCCGAGCTCGCCGATACGGATGGCGGTGGCCGGCGAGACGACCGAGTCCATGGGGGCGGCCAGGAACGGCAGCTCGAAGCGGTAGGCGTCGATCTGCCAGGCGATCGAGACCTCCTTCGGGTCTCGCGTACGGCGGCTCGGGACGACGGCGATGTCGTCGAAGGCGTACGCCCGGCGGCCGCGCTTGCCGCGCCCGATCTCGATCTCAGTCACGTGTGTGGCCTTTCCCTCTTCGCTTCTGCGCCTCCCAGTATCCCCGACACCTACGACAGGGGCGGTCCCGGAGCATCCGGGACCGCCCCTGTCGTAGGTGTCGGCTGGGTGGCGACTACTGGTTGCGGCTGTAGTTCGGTGCCTCGACCGTCATCTGGATGTCGTGCGGGTGGCTCTCCTTGAGACCCGCCGACGTGATCCGTACGAAGCGGCCCTTGGTCTCCATCTCGTCGATGGAGGCGGCGCCGACGTAACCCATGGTCTGGCGCAGCCCTCCGACGAGCTGGTGCAGCACGTTGGCCAGCGGGCCGCGGTAGGGCACCTGGCCCTCGATGCCCTCGGGCACGAGCTTGTCGTCGGAGGCGACCTCGGCCTGGAAGTAGCGGTCCTTCGAGTACGACCTGCCCTGGCCGCGGGACTGCATGGCGCCGAGCGAGCCCATGCCGCGGTACGACTTGAACTGCTTGCCGTTGATGAAGAGCAGCTCGCCGGGCGATTCCTCACAGCCGGCGAGGAGGCTGCCGAGCATCACCGTGTCGGCGCCGGCGGCCAGTGCCTTGCCGATGTCTCCGGAGTACTGCAGTCCGCCGTCGCCGATCACCGGGACGCCCGCGGCACGGGCGGCGAGGGCGGCTTCGTAGATGGCGGTGACCTGCGGGACGCCGATGCCGGCGACCACGCGGGTGGTACAGATCGAGCCGGGGCCCACGCCCACCTTGACGCCGTCGACACCGGCGTCGACGAGCGCCTGGGCGCCGTCACGGGTGGCGACGTTTCCGCCGATCACGTCGACGCCGACGCTCGACTTGATCTTCGCCATCCAGTTGAGGGCGTTGCTGTTGTGCCCGTGGGAGGTGTCGACGATCAGGAAGTCCGCACCGGCCTCGGCGAGCGCCTGCGCCCGGTCCAGCGCCTCGGGGCTCGCGCCGACGGCGGCACCCACGAGGAGACGGCCCTCGGCGTCCTTCGCCGCGCTCGGGTACTTCTCGGCCTTCACGAAGTCCTTGACCGTGATGAGGCCCTTGAGGATGCCCGCGTCGTCGACCAGCGGAAGCTTCTCGATCTTGTGGCGGCGGAGCAGCTGCATGGCGTCGTTACCGGAGATGCCGACCTTGCCGGTGACCAGGGGCATCGGGGTCATGACCTCGCGCACCTGACGGGAGCGGTCGGTCTCGAAGGCCATGTCACGGTTGGTGACGATGCCGAGCAGCTTCTTGTTGCCGTCGGTGACCGGCACGCCGCTGATGCGGAACTTGGCACACAGCGCGTCGGCCTCGGCGAGCGTCGCGTCCGGGTGCACGGTGATCGGGTCGGTGACCATGCCGGACTCGGAGCGCTTCACGAGGTCGACCTGGTTGACCTGGTCCTCGATGGACAGGTTCCGGTGCAGTACGCCGACACCGCCCTGCCGTGCCATGGCGATCGCCATGCGCGACTCGGTCACCTTGTCCATCGCCGCGGACAGCAGCGGGATGTTCACGCGCACGTTGCGGGAGATCCGGGACGAGGTGTCGACCGCGTTGGGCAGCACCTCGGATGCGCCCGGCAGCAGCAGCACGTCGTCGTAGGTCAGCCCGAGTGTCGCGAATTTCTCGGGCACTCCGTCGACGTTTGCAGTCATGACACCTTCCCCAAATGGCCTTGATCGGTGCGGATGTCCATGCTAACGGGAAGCACGGCTCTCTCATTCCACGGTTACGGGTGCCCCTGGGCTTCGTAGCTTCGTACGTGGAGGACGACCGCCGCGTTCATCCGGCGTCCGCCCGCCGGGGGCACAGGCCTTGGGCGGGCCGTGCCCCGCGTCGCCGCCCCGCGCCTCGCCCGGGACGGCGGAAAAAATTTGCCGTACTCATGAGAAAGCCCACCCTGCCGGGACCGGGAGGCTCACGCGGCGATCCACGGGCCTCGGCGCACCGGTCGTGGGACCGCACGCCCGCCGACCCGTCGGCAGAAGGGCCGCACGTCCGCTTGACCCATCGGCCGAAGGACCGCGCCTCAAGCCGTCGGACCGCACTCGGCCCGGTTTTCGTCCGACCGCTCCTCGAACGGCCGCGCCCCGGATGGCCACACCTCAGACGGCCGCGCCTCGAACAGGCACCCCGCCCAGGGGACACCCCTAGAGGCTCGCCTACTGCTCCGCCAGCGCCCGCAAACGGCTCAGCGCCCTGTGCTGGGCCACCCGGACCGCGCCCGGTGACATCCCCAGCATCTGGCCCGTCTCCTCGGCCGTGAGACCCACCGCGATCCTCAGCAGGAGAAGCTCGCGCTGGTTCTCGGGGAGGTTGGCCATGAGCTTCTTGGCCCACTCGGCGTCGCTGCTGAGGAGGGCACGCTCCTCGGGGCCGAGCGAGTCGTCCGGCCGCTCGGGCATCTCGTCCGACGGCACGGCCGTCGAGCCGGGATGGCGCATCGCGGCGCGCTGCAGATCGGCGACCTTGTGCGCGGCGATGGCGAAGACGAAGGCCTCGAAGGGGCGCCCGGTGTCCTTGTACCGCGGCAGTGCGAGGAGCACCGCGACACAGACCTCCTGCGCCAGGTCCTCCACGAAGTGCCGCGCGTCACCCGGCAGTCGGGACAGCCGTGTACGGCAGTAGCGCAGCGCGAGGGGGTGGACATGGGCGAGCAGGTCGTGCGTGGCCTGCTCGTCTCCGTCGACCGCGCGATGGACGAGCGCACCGATTGCCCCTTGGGCAGTGGCCGCCTCGTCGTCACGCATCGGTCCATGGTGCCTTGGCGTCGTCCTGTCCGTGGCACCGCGTCCGTAGTTGTGCACCGAAGCGTTATGAGCAGGTGCGCCGGAACTCATCTCCTGCGCCCTCCCCTCCCGCTCGACCGACTCGTTCCCGAGGAACTCCACACCTCAAGGATGCGGCATCCGCCGGGAAACGGGGATCGCCCGCCGGAACGGCCGGTTTCGATCCCCCGTCGGGTCCGGCCCCACCCGCCGTGCGGCGGGCGGGGACACCCGTACCCCCGCGGCGGTTCACCTAGCGGACCAGGCCCCATCGGAACCCGAGCGCCACCGCGTGCGCGCGGTCCGAGGCGCCGAGCTTCTTGAAGAGCCGTCGCGCGTGGGTCTTGACGGTGTCCTCGGAGAGGAACAGCTCACGGCCGATCTCCGCGTTCGACCGGCCGTGGCTCATGCCCTCCAGGACCTGGATCTCACGCGCGGTGAGCGTCGGCGCGGCACCCATCTCGGCCGACCGCAGTCTGCGCGGCGCGAGCCGCCAGGTCGGGTCGGCGAGAGCCTGGGTGACGGTCGCACGCAGCTCCGCGCGGGAGGCGTCCTTGTGGAGATAGCCACGGGCACCGGCGGCGACCGCGAGCGCGACACCGTCCAGGTCCTCGGCGACGGTGAGCATGATGATGCGCGCACCGGGGTCGGCGGACAGCAGCCGCCGGACCGTCTCCACGCCGCCCAGACCGGGCATGCGTACGTCCATCAGAATCAGGTCCGAACGGTCGGCACCCCAGCGGCGGAGGACTTCCTCGCCGTTGGCCGCCGTGGTCACGCGCTCTACGCCGGGCACGGTCGCCACCGCACGGCGGAGCGCCTCTCGGGCAAGCGGGGAGTCGTCGCAGACGAGGACGGATGTCATGGCCGTCCTCCGCAGCTGATGCGCGTCACCTTGAGCCTCCAGGCTGGTACGAATCGTCACCTGTGCGGTTGACGCTCTCGGACGCTTGCCCGAGCGCTTGTTCTTTCAACCGCCTCCGCACTCTCAACGACGGTCACCCGAAAGAGTTACGGGGCGGTGAGCCACGTTCGGCACTCTACGTGAGGGCACGGACACGGTGGAGACACCCACGGCGGACCCTCAAGGTTTCATCACAACCTATGCCCCATTTAGCCGCTTTTCTTCCCATTTACTGGTGTCTGAGGCTAGATTCGCAATGAGTCATATTTTCATCTCCTTAGATCATAGATGTACGGTCATGGGCACGTAACCGCCCAGAACGGCTACAAGGGGACAACGAAATGGCAGATTTCTCCCGCCTTCCCGGACCGAACGCGGATCTGTGGGACTGGCAGCTCCTCGCGGCTTGCCGCGGGGTCGACAGCTCGCTCTTCTTCCACCCGGAGGGCGAGCGCGGTGCGGCACGGAGCGCTCGTGAGAACTCGGCCAAAGAGGTCTGCATGAGGTGCCCGGTACGCGCGGAGTGCGCGGCGCACGCCCTGGCGGTGCGCGAGCCGTACGGCGTGTGGGGCGGCCTCACCGAGGACGAGCGCGAGGAACTCATGGGGCGGGCGCGCAACCGCCTGGTCTCGGCGTCGGCGTCGACGTCCGGCGGAGACACTCCGTCACATCACTGAAGGAACGTTTCTTCGAACGGGCACGCGCGCGTGCCCCTGCTTTCCGACGGATCAGCCCTCCGACAGGCCGGCCTTCCACCAGGTCAGCCGCTCTTCTGACGGGTCAGCGCGCCGCGGCCCGGGCCAGGTGATCCAACGTGGCCGCCACCGCGGGCACCTGAGCGAGGTCCGGCAACGTGAGCGCGACGATCTCCCGCCGCAGCGCGGGTTCGACCATCACCGTGCGCGCACCCCTGGGGCGTACCGACTCGATGGCGAGCTCCGGCAGGACCGCGACCCCCAGACCCGCTCCGACCAGGCCGACCACGGCCGGGTAGTCGTCGGTCGCGAAGTCGATACGGGGCGTGAAGCCCGCGCGCTCGCAGACCTCGACGAGCTGGCCGCGGCAGCGGGGGCAGCCGGCGATCCACGGCTCGTCGGCCAGTTCGCCGATGGCGACCGTCCGCGCGCGGGCCAGCCGGTGCCGCTCGGGGACCAGGCCCACGAGCCGGTCCTTGAGCAGGGGCCGTACCACCAGGTCGTCCCACTCCTCGGCGCCCGCCGCGCCCTCGTACCGGAACGCGAGCGTGACGTCGCAGTCGCCCTCGCGCAGCATCTCGACCGAGCGCGGCGGCTCGGCCTCCTCCAGGGAGACGCGGGTGCCGGGGTGCGCGGCGCGAAGGGCGGCGAGCGCTGCCGGTACGAGCGTGGAGCTGCCACTGGGGAAGGAGACGAGCCGGACCCGGCCGGCCCGCAGTCCCGCGATCGCGGCGACCTCCTCCTCGGCGGCCGTCAGCCCGGCGATGATGCCCGCGGCATGCCGTACGAGAGCCTCGCCTGCCTGGGTCAGTCGCATCTCGCGGCCCGTGCGGATCAGCAGGGGCGTGCCGACGGAGGCTTCGAGGGCCTTCATCTGCTGGCTGACGGCGGGCTGGGTGCAGCCCAGTTCGCGCCCCGCCGCCGAGAAGGAGCCGGTGGCGGCGACGGCGCGCAGCACACGGAGATGACGGGCCTCGATCACCCTCCGAGCATAAGCGAATCTTGGATACGGCGACGAATATTGCGTCGAGGCTTTGGCTCGTACCGTCTAGCGTGCAGTCATGAAGCTTCTGTCTCTGAACCTTGGCCGCCCCAAGGCCGTCGACTACACGGACCAGGCGGACGGCGTGACCGGGATCGACAAGCGGCCGGTGGACGGGCCGGTGCGGGTGTCCGCGCCCGGGCCCAAGGGGGTCGGCGCAAGCGGACTCGCCGGGGACGCGGTGTGCGAGCTGCGGCACCACGGCGGCGACCACCAGGCGGTGTACGCCGTCGCGCGCGAGGACCTCGACGACTGGGAGCGCGAGCTGGGGCGGCCCCTGGCCAGCGGAATGTTCGGGGAGAACCTCACGACGGAGGGCGTCGACGTGTCCGGCGCACGGATCGGGGAACGCTGGCGGGTCGGCTCCGAGGTCGTCCTGGAGGTCACCTCCGGGCGGATTCCCTGTCTCACCTTCCAGGGCCATCTGGGCGAGAAGGGGTGGGTCAGGCGGTTCACCGCGAAGGGCGCGCCCGGTGCGTATCTGCGGGTGATCGAGCCGGGTGAGCTGCGGGCGGGCGACCCGATCGAGATCGTCCACCGGCCCGACCACGAGGTGACCGTCGCCCTCCAGTTCCGCGCCAGCACGACCGAACGGGGCCTGCTGCCACAGGTGTTGGAGGCGGGGGACGCACTGCATCCGGAGGCACTGAAGCATGCGCGGGAGTACGTGGAGAAGTACGGCGGGGACGTGAAGTGAGCTGAGACCGCCGTCCCGCCGGGCGAGTTGAAGAAGCCCGGCACCGACACGCGGCCGACCCGGACACTCCGCGCAAATCACACTGCCGTCCGCCGCAGCGCGAAGGCCGGGAGACGACAGGGCAGTTCGTCGTTGTGGAGGTTGTGGGGAAGGGACAGCCGACGGGTGCACTTTCGGGTCATTCGGCGCACGGACAGCATGAGACAGGTCACTAATCTTGGGCCATGACAACGGCTCTGATTACGGGATCGACCGCGGGCATCGGTGCCGCCTTCGCGCGGCGGCTCGCCTCCGACGGGCACAACCTCGTGCTGGTGGCGCGTGACAAGAAGCGGCTCGGTGAGCAGGCGACCGAACTGCACGACCGGCACGGCATCGAGGCGGAGGTGCTGACGGCGGATCTGGCGACGGACGAGGGCATCGAGGCGGTGGCCGCCCGCCTCTCGGACCGCAAGAACGCGGTCGACCTGCTGATCAACAACGCGGGCTTCGGCAACAAGGGCCTCTATCTGGACGTACCGATGGCGGACGAGCTGAGGATGCTCAAGGTGCACTGCGAGGCGGTGCTCCGGCTGACCTCGGCGGCGGCCGGGTCCATGCGGGCGCGCGGGCGCGGCGGTGTCGTCAACGTGGCGTCCACGGCCGCGTTCGTGCCGCGCGGTACGTACGGGGCGTCGAAGGCGTGGGTCGTGCAGTTCACGCAGGGCGTGGCGAAGGACCTGTCCGGCAGCGGCGTCCGGCTGATGGCGCTGTGCCCCGGGTTCGTGCGGACCGAGTTCCACGAGCGGGCCGGGATGGGCACGGACAACATCCCGAACTGGATGTGGCTGGACGCCGACAAGGTGGTCACGGCCGCGCTGGCCGACCTGGCACGGGGCAAGTCGCTGTCCATTCCGGACCCGCGCTACAAGGCCCTGATGGGTGTCGCGAAGGTGACACCGCGGGCGCTGCTCAGCGGGATCAGTTCGAAGACAGGGCGGAAGTACGGGCCGAAGTGAGCCTGGTGCTGCGCGGTGACGCGGACCGGCACTTAGGCGGCGGCACGGGCTGCGCAGACGGCGTAGAAAGCGCCGGCACGGACAAAGACGCAGACACAGGTGGAATCCCCTACGGCCGAAAAACGGCCGGAGGGGATTTTCACTAAAATGGGGGTATTCAACCGGACTCGAAGTGCCGGGAGGCGGCGCCATGACTTTCGTACAGCTGATCGACTGCAAGACCAGCCGGATCGACGAGATGAACCGGCTCATGGACACCTGGGTCGAGCAGACCAAGGGCAAGCGGACCGCGACGCACAACGTGATCGGGAAGGACCGGCACGACGCCGGGCACTTCATCGAGATCGTGGAGTTTCCGTCGTTCGAGGAGGCGATGCGGAACTCGAACCTTCCGGAGACCGACCGGATCTTCCGGGAGATGGTGGCGATCTGTGACGAGATGCCGACCTTCACGGATCTCGACGTGGTGCGGGACGAGTGGCTCTACAAGGCCAGTGTCCGCAATCTCTTCGGGCTGCTCGCGGGTACGGGCAAGCTGCCGATGTGGGACGAGACCGTCGCGGAGAACTACCACGACCATGATCCGGCCAACGAGCAGGACGTGATCGGGATGGACGCCATGCGCCGCGAGGTGGAGATGTGGCGGGCCGGGTTCGACTTCGTGTTCACCATCGAGGACCAGATCTCCGACGGCGACCGGGTCTGTACGCGCTGGACCTGGAACGGCACCCACAAGGGTGACTTCATGGGGATACCGGCCAGCGGCAAGCAGGTCACCATGACCGGCATGACCATTCACCGGTGCCGCGAGGACGGCAAGATCGTCGAGGGGTGGTGGCAGTACGACCGGCTGGGGCTGATGGACCAGCTCGGGGTGCTGGACCAGCTGGAGGTCTGACCGCGCCGGGCCGCGCCGGCGACAGCACGAAAGCCCGGCAGCACGAAGGCCCGGTCCCCCGCGACGGGGTACCGGGCCTTCGCCGGGCGCTCAAAGGGACGTACGCCCCCTCGGGCTGCCCTCAAGCGGCTTGCGCCTAGTGGGAGTGGCCGTGACCGTGGCCGTGGCCCGCGTCGCCCTCTTCCTCGGCCGGCTTCTCGACGACCAGGGTCTCGGTCGTGAGGAGCAGGGAGGCGATGGAGGCGGCGTTCTCCAGGGCGGAGCGGGTGACCTTGACCGGGTCGATGACGCCCTGCTTGACCAGGTCGCCGTACTCGCCGGTCGCGGCGTTGAAGCCCTGGCCCTTGTCGAGCTCGGCGACCTTGGAGGTGATGACGTAACCCTCCAGGCCGGCGTTCTCGGCGATCCAGCGCAGCGGCTCGACGGCGGCCTTGCGGACGACGGCGACACCGGTGGCCTCGTCGCCGGTCTTGCCGAGGTTGCCCTCCAGGACCTTCACGGCGTGGACGAGCGCGGAGCCACCACCGGAGACGATGCCCTCCTCGACCGCGGCGCGGGTCGCGGAGATGGCGTCCTCCAGACGGTGCTTCTTCTCCTTGAGCTCCACCTCGGTAGCGGCGCCGACCTTGATGACGCACACGCCGCCGGCCAGCTTCGCGAGGCGCTCCTGGAGCTTCTCGCGGTCCCAGTCGGAGTCGGTGTTCTCGATCTCGGCCTTGATCTGGTTGACACGGCCGGCCACGGCGCCGGTGTCGCCACCGCCGTCGACGATGACCGTGTCGTCCTTCGAGATGGTGACGCGGCGGGCGGTGCCCAGCACGTCGAGGCCGACCTGGTCGAGCTTGAGGCCGACCTCCTCGGCGATGACCTCGGCGCCGGTGAGCGCGGCCATGTCACCGAGCATCGCCTTGCGGCGGTCACCGAAGCCGGGGGCCTTCACGGCGACGGCGTTGAACGTGCCGCGGATCTTGTTCACGACCAGGGTCGACAGGGCTTCGCCCTCGACGTCCTCGGCGATGATCAGCAGCGGCTTGGAGGAGTTGGTCTGGATGACCTTCTCCAGCAGCGGCAGCATGTCCTGGATGGAGGAGATCTTGCCCTGGTGGATCAGGATGTACGGGTCGTCCAGGACGGCTTCCATGCGCTCCTGGTCCGTCACGAAGTACGGCGACAGGTAGCCCTTGTCGAAGGCCATGCCCTCGGTGAAGTCCAGCTCCAGACCGAAGGTGTTGGACTCCTCGACGGTGATGACACCGTCCTTGCCGACCTTGTCCATCGCCTCGGCGATGAGCTCGCCGACCTGGCTGTCCTGGGCGGACAGACCGGCGACGGCGGCGATGTCGGACTTCTCGTCGATCGGGCGCGCGGTCGCGAGGAGCTCCTCGGAGACCGCGGCGACGGCCGCGTCGATGCCCTTCTTCAGGAGGGCGGGGGACGCGCCGGCGGCGACGTTCTTCAGGCCCTCGCGGACGAGCGCCTGGGCCAGCACGGTGGCGGTGGTCGTACCGTCACCCGCGATGTCGTTGGTCTTGGTCGCCACCTCCTTCACCAGCTGGGCGCCGAGGTTCTCGTACGGGTCGTCGAGCTCGACCTCGCGGGCGATCGTGACACCGTCGTTGGTGATGGTGGGTGCGCCGAACTTCTTGTCGATGACGACGTTGCGGCCCTTGGGGCCGATCGTCACCTTGACCGTGTCGGCAAGCTTGTTGACGCCGCGCTCGAGGGCGCGACGGGCGTCCTCGTCGAACTTCAGGATCTTCGCCATGGGAGCGGTTCAGCCCTCTCGGAAAACGTGGGTGAAACGAACTGCGCCCCCGACGCCCGGCTTCATAAGGTCGCGGGGGCCAGGGGCGCAGTTCACTGCAATGCTGGTAATGCCGGGTGAATTACTTCTCGACGATCGCGAGCACGTCGCGAGCCGAGAGGACGAGGTACTCCTCGCCGTTGTACTTCACCTCGGTGCCGCCGTACTTGCTGTACAGCACGACATCGCCGGTCTTGACGTCGAGCGGAAGACGCTCGCCGTTCTCGAAGCGGCCCGGGCCAACGGCCAGGACGACGCCCTCCTGGGGCTTCTCCTTGGCGGTGTCCGGGATGACCAGGCCAGAGGCCGTGGTCTGCTCGGCGTCGAGCGGCTGGACCACAATGCGGTCCTCAAGCGGCTTGATGGCAACCTTGGAGCTGGTGGTCGTCACGATCCGACCTCCCCCTTCGGAGATCTCACGGGGTTAACTGTCTGAGGTGGCGACCAGGTGGATCCGTCGTCGCGGGTGCCGGACCTGCCCGTCGCTATTGGCACTCTCCTGCGGTGAGTGCCAGACCTGAGACTATGACTGCGATTAGCACTCGGTCAAGCGGAGTGCCAATTGCCTCCGGCGGTCAGGGGATGTCAGGCGCCCGGAACCAGGGGTGAACGCCCCTGGGGGCTGCCGCCCCCAGACCCCCGCTGATCGGCCTGAACGGCCTCGTCCTCAAACGCCGGACGGGCTGAAATGCAGGGGCGCAGCCCCGCCTTCCAGGGGCGCGGGGAACTGCGCGACAAGCCACAACGAACCCGCACCCGCACCCGACAACGCACCCCCACGGGGTCTGGAGCGGAGCCCCAGGGGACGGGAATGGGTAGGGGCGGCGGGGGCGAGAAATCGCTAGAGGTAGTCCTCCAGGCGGGCGACCGTGAACCCCTGGTCCTGGACGCGGTTCAGGGTCTCGGTCGTTGTCCGAGTGAGACTCGCCCCGTTCCGGCCCTCCGGGCAGTGGAGGATGTCGCCCGGGCGAAGGCGGTCGGCGTCGCGCCAGAGGACGATCGCGGCCAGTCCGCAGTCGGCGGCGGCGCGCACGGTGTCGGAGTTGTAGTCGCCGTAGGGCGGGCGGAAGAGCCGCGGGCGGATGCCGAAGCGCTGCTTGAGCTTCTCCTGCTGGCCGCAGATCTCGGCGCGCTGGCCTGCGTACGGGAGGCCCGGCAGGTACGGGTGGTCGAGCGTGTGGTTCTGCACGCTCGCGCCGACCGCGCGGAGCCGGCCGAAGTGGGCGTACCCCGGCCCGACCACACTGTCCGTGAGGAACATCGTGACCGGCAGCCGCAGTTCACGGACCATGTCGACGAACTCCGGGTCCTTCTCGGCGCCGTCGTCGAAGGTCAGGAAGACGACCCGGTCGCGGGTGGGGACGCGGTCGACGACGGGCGGCAGGCCCGGTCCCGCGGTGCGGGCGGAGGGCCGCCGGTCGGGCGGTTTCGGCACCGGGGCGAGCGGGGCGGTCAGGCCCCAGCGGCGGTACGGGTCCTCGGTGGGCCCGTACGTGCGTACCTTCTGCGCGGCTTTCTTGCCCAGCCGCTCGATGGGGTCCACGGACTGGGCGCAGCCGGCCAGGCAGACCAGGCCCGCGAGCAGTGCCGCGGCGGCGGCCGGCCGCTTCGTCACAGGTAGTCCTCGATGCGTGCCACCGCGTACCCCTTGTCCGTGACCAGCTTCAGGAAGCGGCGGACCATGTCGGGCATCGTGCCCTTCCAGTGCTCCTTGCCGCGGAAATGGCTGAGAACGATGTCACCGGGATGGAGGTCCCGGTCCAGTTCCCGGTAGTCCCAGCGGTCGACGAAGACCTCCTCGTTCCACAGCGGGGCCGCCTTGATGCCGCAGGCCCCGGCCGCGCGCAGGGTGTCCTCGTTGTAACTGCCGAAGGGCGGGCGGAAGAGGGTCGGGCGCTTGCCGTAGCGCTTCTCGATCACGTCCTGCATGCCGCAGATCTCCTGCTTCTGCCGTTCGTAGGAGAGGTTCGGCATATAGCGGTGGTTGAGGGTGTGGTTGTTCAGGACCACGCCCTTGTCCTGCATCTTCTTGAAGTAGCCGTAGTCCTCTTTGACCAGGTAGTCGCTCAGGAAGGCCGTGTACGGGATCTTCAGTTCGCTCATCATCCGCAGGAACGCCGGGTCCTTCTCGGCGCCGTCGTCGATGGTGAGGAAGACGACCTTGTCCTTGGTGGGGATCGTGGTGAAAACGGGCGGCAGGCCCTCGTGGTCGTCCACCTCGAAGCCGTTGCGGGTGCTGATGCGGGGCTTCTTCTCGGGGGCGGGGGGTGCGGGGAGAGGGGGCTTGGCCAGCCCCCACCGCTTTGCCGCGGTGGCGCGTGCGCTGCTCTCTTGGCGGAGTTTGGTGGCGTAGGCGTCCATGGCTCGGGCCGGTGGGGCCTTCAGGAGTTGTTGGCCTGCGGCCGGCTTGACGGTGGTGGATGTTGCTTCTGCGCAGCCGGCTGCCAGTGCGGTGACCGTCAGCAGCACGAGAGCGGTGCGTGCTGCGTGGGACGGCCGGATTGCGACCTGCGGGACGGTGGGGGCTTGTCGCGCAGTTCCCCGCGCCCCTGAGGGGGCGCCCCCTGAGCCGCCATTTACATTGCTGCCGTCATTTTGTCGTACAAGTCGCATGAACCCGGATCCTCACAGGTCACCCCCCTCACAAGCCCTCGACACATCCGGCGACCGAGTCCCGTCCACCGACTGGCCCACAATGGGGCGGTGAACGACCTGGATCCGCTTACCTCCTTCGCCTCCCTGCTCACCGACCAGGGGCGTGCCCTTCTCGACGAGGTGCGGGACACCGAACCCGCTCAGGAGCTGGCCGTCGCGACCCGGCTGCGGCGGGAGTATCCCGTCGGGCTCGTGTCGGCGGCGCTCGGGCAGGCGCGGTTGCGGCAGCGGGCCGTGGTGAAGTTCGGTGCGGCGGACGCGGGGCGGATGTACTTCACGCCGAACGGGGTGGAACAGTCGACCCGGGCGAGTGTCGCCGCGTACCGGGCCCGGCGTTTCCAGGAGCTCGGGGTGCGGTCCGTGGCGGACCTGTGCTGCGGGATCGGTGGTGACGCGATCGCGCTCGCCCGGGCCGGGATCCGGGTCCTCGCCGTCGACCGGGATCCGCTGACGGCGGCCGTGGCGCGGGCGAACGCCGACGCGCTCGGGCTCGGCGAGCTGATCGAGGTGCGCGAGGCGGATGTCACGGAGGTCGCGACGGCCGCGTACGACGCCGTGTTCGTGGATCCGGCCCGGCGGGGCGGGCGCGGGCGCGTCTTCGATCCCGAGGCCTATTCGCCGCCGCTGTCGTGGGCCGTCCGAACCGCCCTCGAAGCGCCTCTCGCCGCGCTGAAGATCGCACCTGGCATTCCCCACGAGACCGTCCCCGCGGAGGCCGGGGCCGAGTGGATCTCGGACTCCGGGGACGTGAAGGAGGCCGTGCTGTGGTTCGGCACGGGAGAGGCCGGGTCCGTACGCGCGACCCTGCTGCCCGGGCCACGGACCCTCGTCGGCCGGGGGCTGCCCGACCCCCGAGTACGGCCCCTGGGGCGGTACTTGTACGAGCCCGACGGGGCCGTCATCCGGGCGCATCTGGTCGCGGAGGTCGCCGAGGAGCTGGACGGCGGCGGGTTGGTCGACGAGACCATCGCCTACGTCACCGCGGACTCCCTCGACCCCACTCCGTACGCCACCGTCTACGAGATCACCGATCAACTCCCCTTCAGCGTGAAGAAGTTGAAGGCTCTGCTGCGGGAGCGCGGGGTCGGGGTCCTCACCGTCAAGAAGCGCGGATCGGCCGTCGAGCCGGAGGAGTTGCGGCGCAAGGTGAAGCCGCAGGGGCCCAACTCGGCGACCGTGTTCCTGACCCGGGTGAAGGGCGCCCCGACCATGCTGCTGGGGCACCCCGCACCCGCGTGACCGCCGTGTGCCTGGCCGTACTTGGCCGTGCCTAGCCGTCCAGTTGCTCCAGGGTCGCGTTCGACGGGCCCCTGCGGGAGCGCTCGTCGCGGGCCACGTCCTCCGCGGCGCCCAGGACCCGTACCGCGTTCTGCCAGGTCAGCTTGGCGAGGTCGGTGGACGACCAGCCGCGGTCCAGGAGTTCCGCGATGAGGTTCGGGTAGCCGGAGACGTCGCCGAGGCCGTCGGGCGTGAACGCCGTGCCGTCGTAGTCGCCGCCGATGCCGATGTGGTCGACGCCCGCGACCTCGCGCATGTGGTCGAGGTGGTCGGCGACCGTCGGGACGGTCGCGACGGGGCGGGGGTTGGACTCCTCGAAGAGGCGGTGGACCTTCATCGCCTCGGCGGTCGTGTCGAGGTGGTGGAAGCCCTGCTCGCGCATGTTCTCGTCGGCGGCGGCCGTCCAGTCGACGGCGGCCTGGAGGACGAACTTCGGCACGAACGTCACCATCGCCACACCGCCGTTGGCGGGCAGCCGCTCCAGCACGTCGTCCGGGATGTTGCGCGGGTGGTCGCAGATCGCGCGCGAGGAGGAGTGGGAGAAGATCACCGGCGCGACGGACGTGTCCAGCGCGTCCCGCATCGTCGTGGCGGCCACGTGGGAGAGGTCCACGAGCATGCCCAGGCGGTTCATCTCCCGTACGACCTCGCGGCCGAACGCCGACAGGCCGCCGACGGACGGCTCGTCCGTCGCCGAGTCCGCCCACGCGATGTTGTCGTTGTGGGTGAGGGTCATGTAACGGACCCCCAGCTCGTACAACCCGCGCAGCGTGGCGAGGGAGTTGTCGATCGAGTGGCCGCCCTCGGCGCCCATCAGCGAGGCGATACGGCCCTCGCCACGGGCCGTCTCCATGTCGGCGGCCGTCAGCGCGGCGCGCAGGTCGGCGGGGTAGCGCGCGATCAACTGCCGTACGCAGTCGATCTGTTCGAGCGTCGCCGTGACCGCGCCGGGCAGGTCGGAGCGTACGTACACCGACCAGAACTGCGCGCCGACGCCGCCCGCGCGCAGCCGGGCCAGGTCCGTGTGCAGATGGGCGCTCTGGTCGGCGGCGATGTCGCGGGCGCCGATGTCGTAGCGGACCTGCTCGCGCAGCGCCCAGGGGAGGTCGTTGTGGCCGTCGACGACGGGGAAATCCCGCAGGAGCTCGTTGGCTTCCTCGATCGAGCTCATGGGCATCACCTGTTTCTTACTAGGGTCCCGGCATTCGCGCCGGACGGGAGGAACACCAACCTGGCGTCACAACACGGAGCGTCGCCTCATCCGGTTCACAAACGCGAAGCGCCCGGTCGACCGTCCTGACAAAACCGGGATGATGCGCAGGACTGTTCCCATTTTCACCATGTGGAGTGGTGAACGCGAAAGAGAAGCACTGGCGTGCGACCGTCGCACGTACGGTCTCGTCCGAGAGGTGAGAATGCCGCTGCATTCCACGTGGAGGGCCGTCAGGGGGGGGCGAAGACATGGGAGAGCCGAGTGGGGCTGCACTGGGCGGACATGCTCGGTACACCTACCGGCTCCGCGTATCGTCGGCCGCCGGCGCCGCGCTGGAGGCGGAGTGGGCCCGATGCCGGTGGGTCTGGAACGAGTGCGTCGCCCGTTCCACGAAAGCCCACCAGGATGGCGAGACGTGTGGCCCGGCCCGCCTCGACCGCATGCTCACCGAAGCGAGGGCAGGCAATACATGGCTGCGTGAGGGCTGTTCGGTTCCGCAGCAGCAGATCATTCGCGACTTCGGCAAGTCCCGCAGCAAGGCCCTGAAGGACATCGGGCAGCGGCTGCCCGTACACCGCCGCACCGGAATGCCGAAGTACAAGAAGAAGCGCGAGGCACTGCCAACACTGAGCCACACCAGACGCGGCTTCCGGATGAAGGCAGGTCGTCTGCATCTGGCGGGCGCGATCGTGCTGACGGTGGTGTGGTCGCGAGACCTTCCGGCTGAGCCGTCCTCGGTGCGCGTGTACCAGGACGCTCTGGGCCACTGGTACTGCTCGTTCGTTGTCCCGGCAGAGGTGGTGCCCCTGCCCACCACGGGCGCGGTGATCGGGATCGACTGGGGAGTGAAGGTAACCGCGACCACCACCAGCGGCGCACACGACCTCCCGCACGCAGAGCACGGCCGGAAGGCCAGGAAGAAGTTGACCCGGTACGACCGGATGACGGCCCGTCGCAGACCGAAGAACGGACAGGCCGCGTCGAAGGGCTATCGGGAAGCGAAGCGACTGCGGGCCAAGGCCCACAGGAAGGTTGCCCGGCAACGACAGGACACCGGCCGTGAGTGGGCACGCAAGGTCGTTCACGACCACGACCACGACCACGACGCGATAGCGGTGGAGGACTTCCGCCCGAAGTACCTCAGTCGCACCACCATGGCGCGCAAGGCCGCCGACGCGGCGATCGGCACGACCAAGCGAGCCTTGCTCGACATGGGCCGTAAGCACGGGCGGGACGTCCGGCTTGTGAATCCGGCGCACACCACGATGGACTGCCCACAGTGCGGAGCGAGAACCAAGCACGCACTTCCTCTTTCGGAACGTACCTACACCTGCACCGCGTGCGGAGCCGTATCCCCCAGGGACAAGAACTCCGCCCACGTGATGCTGGTCCGGGCTGGTCTGAACCCGGCTGGTGCTGATCGCGTAAGACTCGATCGTTCGCTGAGCGACCGAGCGGCGTGAGCCAGGAATCCCCCTCTCACGAGGAGGAGCACTCAGTTCCCGAAGCCGAAGCCGCCGCTGCCCGCGCTCTCGACCTTGGACCGCAGGCGTTTGCCCTTCTCCGTGGCCTGGTCGTTGAGCTCCTGCTGGAACTCGCGCATCCGGCCGAGGAGTTCGGCGTCCTGGGTGGCGAGGATGCGGGCGGCCAGCAGACCCGCGTTGCGCGCGCCGCCGACCGAGACCGTGGCGACCGGGACACCCGCGGGCATCTGGACGATCGAGAGCAGCGAGTCCATGCCGTCGAGGTACTTCAGCGGGACCGGGACACCGATCACCGGCAGCGGGCTCACCGAGGCGAGCATGCCCGGCAGATGGGCCGCGCCGCCCGCGCCCGCGATGATCACCTTGAGGCCGCGCCCGGCCGCCTCCTCGCCGTACGCGATCATCTCGCGCGGCATCCGGTGCGCGGAGACCACGTCGACCTCGTACGCGATCTCGAACTCGTCGAGGGCCTGCGCGGCCGCCTCCATGACGGGCCAGTCGGAGTCCGAGCCCATGACGATGCCGACTACGGGCGATTCGGAGGACACATCTGCGGACGTGCTCATTCGGTGATCGTGCCTCTCAGGTAGGCGGCTGCGTGACGGGCGCGGTCGAGGACGTCGTCCAGGTCGGCGCCGTAGGTGTTGACGTGGCCCACCTTGCGGCCGGGTTTCACGTCCTTGCCGTACATGTGGATCTTGAGCTGGGGGTCGCGGGCCATGCAGTGCAGGTACGCGGAGTACATGTCGGGGTAGTCGCCACCCAGGACGTTCACCATGACCGTCCACTTCGCGCGCGGGCGCGGATCGCCGAGAGGCAGGTCCAGGACCGCGCGGACGTGGTTGGCGAACTGGGAGGTGATCGCGCCGTCCTGGGTCCAGTGGCCGGAGTTGTGCGGGCGCATGGCCAGCTCGTTCACGAGGATGCGGCCGTCACGGGTCTCGAAGAGCTCCACGGCGAGGTGGCCGACGACGCCGAGTTCCTTCGCGATGCGCAGAGCCAGTTCCTCGGCCCGCAGCGCGAGCTCGTCGGAGATGCCGGGCGCGGGCGCGATAACCGTGTCGCAGACGCCGTCGACCTGCTGGGACTCGACGACGGGGTAGGCGACGGCCTGGCCGTGCGGCGACCGTACGACGTTGGCCGCCAGCTCCCGAGCGAAGTCGACCTTCTCCTCGGCGAGGACCGGGACGCCGGCGCGGAAGGGGTCCTCGGCGTCCGCCGCGGACCGTACGACCCACACGCCCTTGCCGTCGTAGCCGCCGCGGACGGTCTTGAGGACGACCGGGAAGCCGTCGCCCTCGGCTCCCTCGGGGAGCCCCTCCGCCGCGAACGCGGCCACGTCGGCCGGGTCGCTCACGATCCGGTGCCGCGGGCACGGCACGCCGATCTCGTCGAGCTTCGCGCGCATCACGCCCTTGTCCTGGGCGTGCACGAGCGCGTCGGGCCCGGGGCGCACGGGAATGCCGTCCGCCTCCAGGGCACGCAGATGCTCGGTGGGTACGTGTTCGTGATCGAAAGTGATCACGTCGCAGCCCCGCGCGAAGGCCCGCAGCGTGTCGAGGTCGCGGTAGTCGCCGATGACGACATCACCGACGACCTGCGCCGCGGAATCCTGGGGGGTGTCACTGAGGAGCTTGAATCTGATGCCGAGCGGGATGCCCGCCTCGTGTGTCATACGAGCGAGCTGCCCCCCGCCGACCATGCCGACTACCGGGAACGTCACGCCCCCAGGGTATCGGCCATAACGGGGCACCCCTGTCGCCCGCATGATCATCGGAAGTTCCGCATGTTCATCACATCCCGGCCACATATTCGAGTCCAAGCCGGGCACCGAAGGGAACCGCTGGTTAGCATGGCGGAGTCGACGAAGGTTGACGAAATTGACGTATCCGACGAGACGGGGGCTGGGCGACACCATGGGCAAAGGTGGTAAACGCAGGGCTCATGCCAGGCCGCCCAGTGCTGTCCGCATGCGGATCGACCGGCTGACCAGGGAAGTCGCCAAGTTCGGCGCGGTCGGCGGGGCCGGTCTGCTGGTCAACCTGATCGCCTTCAACCTGGTGCGCAGTACCACTGATCTTCAGGTCGTGCGGGCCAGTGTGATCGCCACGGTCGTCGCGATCGTCTCGAACTACATCGGTTTCCGGTACTTCACGTACCGCGATCGCGACAAGAGCGGCCGCACCAAGGAGCTGACGCTGTTCGTGCTGTTCAGCGCGGTCGGCCTCGTCATCGAGAACGGCTTCCTCTACGCCGCCACGTACGGGCTCGGGCTGGACAGCCCCCTCGCCAGCAACGTCTTCAAGTTCGTCGGCATCGGCATCGCGACGCTCTTCCGCTTCTGGTCCTACCGCACCTGGGTCTTCCGGGCCGCTCCCGCGCGTGAGGCCGTGGCCAGCGCGGAATCGTTCCTGGAGAACCCGGAGCCCTACCTCGACCAGGAGCGCCAGGCCCACCTGGAGGACGAGGACCGCCCGACGCGCCAGTTCCGCCAGGTCCAGCGCGTGCGCTAGAGGTTTTCGGGGGGCGCCCCCGCGCCCCGTTTCAGGGGCCCGGGGAACTGCGCGACCAGCCACAACGCACCCGCACCTTCCCCACGGCGCTAGCGCACCGTCTGCTCCTCGCCGTCCTGCGGCCGTCTGAGCGGCGTACGCGACAGGAACAGCCCGAACACCGGAGGCTGCGCCTGGAGCATCTCCAGGCGCCCCCCATCGGCCTCCGCGAGGTCACGGGCCACGGCGAGCCCGATCCCCGTGGAGTTCCGGCCGCTGATGGCCCGCTCGAAGATCCGGGCGCCCAGATCGGCCGGGACACCGGGCCCCTCGTCGGTGACTTCGATCACAGCCTGGTTGCCGGTGACGCGCGTACGCAGCGCGACCGTGCCGCCACCGTGCATCAGGGAGTTCTCGATCAGCGCCGCGAGGACCTGGGCCACGGCCCCGGGCGTCCCGACGGCCTGCAGCTGGTGCTTGCCCGAGCTGACGATCGCGCGGCCCGCGTTGCGGTAGGCCGGGCGCCACTCCGCGAGCTGCTGCTTGATGACCTCGTCGAGGTCGAAGGTGACGGCGGAGCCGGTGCGCGGGTCCCGGGAGTTCGTCAGGAGCCGTTCGACCACGTCCGTGAGCCGCTCGACCTGGCCCAGCGCGATGGTCGCCTCCTCCTTCACGATGTCCGGGTCGTCGGTGAGGGTGATCTCCTCCAGCCGCATGGACAGCGCGGTCAGCGGCGTACGCAGCTGGTGCGAGGCGTCGGCCGCGAGGCGGCGCTCGGCCGTCAGCATGCGGGCGATGCGCTCGGCCGAGCCGTCCAGGACGTCCGCGACGCGGTCCAGCTCCGGGACGCCGTAGCGCTTGTGGCGCGGCCGCGGATCCCCTGAGCCGAGCCGCTCGGCGGTCTCCGCGAGGTCGGTCAGCGGGGAGGCGAGCCGGTTGGCCTGGCGCACCGCGAGGAGCACGGCGGCGATCACCGCGAGCAGGGCGACCGCCGCGATGATCAGGAGCGTACGGCCGACCTCACGGGTGACCGCGGAACGGGGCTCCTGGACCGTGACCGTCTCGCGCTGGTCGCCCTTGCGGGTCGACTTGATCACGTCACCGGTGGGCTTGTCGCCGATGTGGATGTCGGCGCGGCCCGGGATCTCGATGCGTGCGTACCGGTCGCCCGTGACCTGGTCCTTGAGGACGCCGGCGCTGATCAGCTCGTCGCCGAGGATGCGACTGTCGACGATGCTCACCAGCCGCACCGCCTCGGAGTCCACCCGCTCCTGGGCGCTGTTGCTGATCGTGCGGGTCTCCACGATGACGAGCGAGACCCCGAACACGGCGATCACGACCAGCACGACGGCCAGAGTGGAGTTGATGAGACGGCGACGCACGGGGCCCTCCGGGCAACTGATCGATCAGGGGCTAGGGGCGCCCTACAGGGGCGCGAGGAACTGCGCGACCAGCCACACACGACCCGCGGCCGCGTACTCACCGACGCCAGAGCGGCGATGAGGCGCGGCCCAACAGCAAGGAGCTAGCTCTTCTCGAAGCGGAAACCCACTCCACGTACCGTCGCGATGTACCGCGGATTCGCCGCGTCGTCACCGAGCTTCTTCCGCAACCACGAGATATGCATGTCGAGGGTCTTCGTGGAAGACCACCACGTCGTGTCCCACACCTCACGCATGAGCTGGTCACGCGTGACGACCCGCCCGGCATCCCGGACGAGAACCCGCAGCAGGTCGAACTCCTTGGCGGTGAGCTGGAGCTCCTCCTCGCCCATCCAGGCCCGGTGCGACTCGACGTCGATGCGCACCCCGTGCGTGGCCGGAGGCTGCTGGGGCTCGGCCGCGCCGCGCCGCAGCAGGGCCCGGACGCGGGCCAGCAGCTCGGCGAGGCGGAACGGCTTGGTGACGTAGTCGTCGGCGCCGGCGTCCAGGCCGACGACCGTGTCCACCTCGTCGGCGCGCGCGGTCAGGATGAGGATCGGCACGGTGTGCCCCTCGGCGCGCAGCCGCCGGGCCACCTCCAGGCCGTCCATGCCGGGCAGCCCGAGGTCGAGCACACACAGATCGATGCCGCCCTGGATGCCGGCGTCGAGCGCGGTGGGGCCGTCCTCGCGTACCTCAACCTCGTACCCCTCCCGGCGCAGGGCGCGGGCCAGGGGTTCCGAGATGGACGCGTCGTCCTCGGCGAGCAGTACTCGGGTCATGAACTGATGGTAGTCCGCCGCGGACCAGTGCAGACAGGGTGATCGACACCCGTGATTCGCCCGCACCGCGCGGGAGATGAAACCCTGTGGGTTAGGGATGTAAATCTATGAACGGCCTTCGATTCAGGCGCATAGTTCCATCCATACCTGTGATCCATCTCTCAAGTCATGTCATATGCGGCAATGCCATGCCGTGGGGCCTTATGGTGACCAGACGCCTGTAGCACCACGCAGGGACCTTTGGCGGGAGCTTGACGCCGAAGGTCTCTTTTGTGTGCGGGCTGGTGTCTACCAGCCTTGAAAGGAATGACCTGTGGCCGGGCCCCGAGCGCGAGGACGCGTGCGGGGCGTGGATCCCGGTGGTCGCCGTCCACCGCTCCGACGATCCGAAGCGGACTCCCCGTGGGCGTGGGGCGGGACGGCCCTCCCCGCCGGTGCCGGCCGCCTCCCCCACCGGGCGCGCGACGCTCTGCAGCGCGTCCCGACCAGCAAGGAACGACCATGGCGTCCAGCCTGACGAAGGACTCGGTCTCTCCGGGCACCCCCGGTTCCGAGAAGACCTTCTTCGGCCACCCCCGCGGACTGGCCACTCTCTTCATGACCGAGATGTGGGAGCGATTCTCCTACTACGGCATGAGGGCACTCCTCCCGCTGTACCTGGTCGCACCCGGCGGCCTGCACCTGAGCGCGACCGCGGCCACCGCGATCTACTCGGTGTACCTGTCGCTCGTGTACCTGCTCGCCCTCCCCGGCGGCTGGTTCGCGGACCGTGTGCTCGGCCCCCGCAAGACCGTCGCCGTCGCCGGCCTGGTCATCATGCTCGGCCACCTGACGCTGGCGCTGCCCTCGTCCGGCACGTTCTACGCCGGTCTCGGCCTCGTCGCGATCGGCTCGGGTCTGCTGAAGGCCAACATCTCGACGATGGTCGGCCACCTCTACGACGGCCCGGACGACCCGCGCCGCGACGGCGGCTTCACCGTCTTCTACATCGGCATCAACCTCGGCGCCTTCGCCGCGCCGCTGGTCATCGGCACCATCGGCGAGAACGTCAACTGGCACCTGGGCTTCGCGCTCGCCGCGCTCGGCATGGCGCTGGGTCTGGCCCAGTTCCTGATCGGTCGCCGCCACCTCGACACGCGCTCCGACGTCGTCCCGACGCCGCTGTCCGCCGCGGAGAAGGCCTCGACGCTGCGCAAGGGTCTGCTGTGGCTGGCCGTCGCCGCCGTCTTCTACGCCGCCGTCGGCTTCTCCGGCCACTACACGCTGAACTGGATCCTGGTTCCGCTGACGGTCCTCGGCCTGGTCATCCCGGTCTGGGTCATCGCCCGTATCAAGCGGGACAAGTCCCTGGACCGTGTCGAGCAGTCGAAGATGTCCGCGTACATCTGGTTCTTCATCGCCGCGGCCGTCTTCTGGATGATCTACGACCAGGGCGGCTCCACGCTGTCGATCTTCGCCGAGTTGTCGGCCGAGAACACCGTGTTCGGCTGGGAGTTCCCGGTCTCCTGGTACCAGTCGGTCAACCCGGTGCTGATCATGGCCCTCGCCCCGGTCTTCGCCTGGGCCTGGCTGGCGCTGAACCGCGCCGGCAGGGAGCCGAGCACGATCGTGAAGTTCTCCTCGGGTCTGGTCCTGGTCGGCGCGTCGTTCTTCCTCTTCCTGGCTCCCCTGTCGATCGCCGAGGGCGGTCACAAGGCCGCCGCGATGTGGCTGGTCGCCATCTACTTCGTGCAGACCGTCGGCGAGCTGACCGTTTCCCCGGTCGGCCTCTCCGTCACCACGAAGATGGCTCCCGCGAAGTACGCCTCCCAGATGATGGGCGTCTGGTTCCTCGCCGTCACCGCCGGCGACGCCACGACGGGCCTGCTCTCCATCGCGGGCGTCGACCTCAACGGCATGGGCGTGGTCGCCCTGGAGGCCACCCTCGCCGTCATCGCCGGCGTCGCGGTCTACATGTACCGCAACAAGGTCAAGTCCCTGATGGGCGACGTCCGCTAGACGCTCCGCCGAGGTCCGGCAGGTCAACCGCGGGCCCGTTGTGGCTGATTGCGCAGTTCCCCGCTCCCCTCATGAGGGGAGCGGGGAACTGCGCAATCTTTTAGGGGCGGGGGGAACTGCGCGACCGGCCACGGCGGTCCCGCAGTTCCCCGCGACGCTCAACCCCTACGGCGCCCTCCGCGAAGCACGCCGCGGCATGAACGTGAACACGGCCCCACCGAGCAGAATCGCGGTCCCGGCAACAAACCCGAGCGCCCGCAACCCCCCACTGTCATCGGCCCCCGTGTCGGCCAGCCCTCCACCGGAGTCACCGGACCCCGACGTCCCGGCCCCACCGGCGGAGCCACTCCCACCGGCGGCACCCCCCGGCTGGGCAGACGTGTCCAGCGTCAGCGACACCTCGGACTTCTCCGGCGTACACGTCGTGGTCGTCCCGAGCGCCTTCACCGTCAGCACACCGGGCGAGAGCGTCGACTCCCCGTCGGCGCCGGGCTTGTACGTGCCGGTCATGTCCGAGATCACCATGGGATCCCCGGACTTGATCGCCTCGGGGTTCGTCGGCCCCTCGACGTGGACCGTGCCCTTGTCGGCACCGCCGAGCGCGACCTCCATCGACGGCTTGACCGAGTCGGCCGGGATGTCGGCGGGGCTGTCCATCACGGACCCCTTGAACTTGACGGTGAGGTCGTAACTCCCGCCGTCCTTCTTGGCGTTGATCTGCACGGGAGAGGTCGCGTTCTTGTCGCCGATCGGCGTCTTGCACGCGTAGGGGATCTTGACCTCCTTGCCGGTGAAGTCGGTCTCACCGCCTCCACCGGTCGTACCGCCCGTGTCACTGCCCCCGGTCTCGCTCTCGGTCGGGGTCGGCTCGCCGCTCGTCGGCGGCGGGCTGGTGGGATCGGGTGTCCCGGTAGGCGGAGTCCCCTCCCCTGCCGTCACCTTGATCGTCGCCGCGGGCTTCACCGCCTCCGTCGGCGTGCACTTCGTGTCCGTCGAGAAGGCGTTGATGGCGTACGCGTCCGGCGTCAGCGTCACCTCGCCCGCCGTGGTCAGTTTCAGTTTGCCCTTCATGTCGGACAGGACCATCGCCCCGCCCTTGGGGATCGCCGGGTTCTCGCGCGGCCCCTGCATCGCGATGGACGCGGCCTGCGCCCCGGCCGCCTTGAGGGTGCCGGACGGCTGGACCGAGTTGGCGGGCAGGTCGATGAGGTCGGGGTTCTTCGACGCGGCCTGCGTGAACTTCCAGACCACCTCGACCTCGTCACCGACCTTCGCGGTGGCCGGCGCGGTGACCTCCACCTTGGTGGTGCCCTTGACCGTCGGCAGCCCGGCGGCCGGAGGCGGTACGCAGTCGGTCGCGTAGGACACCTCGGCGGCCTGGGCCGGCGCCGCGGCCACGCCCAGCAGGACTCCCGCACCGCCGAGCATCATCGCGACCCCGGCCGCGCCCGCTCTCCGGCTGCCTCTGGGCCGTGCGGGCCCCGGCCGGACTCTCCGTTGCGTGCTCACGTGTTTCCCTTCCTGGTGGGGGTCGTCGGACTGTTCTCGTGCGGTGCGGAGAGCTGATCGGCCTCGGCCGCCCCCGGATCGGTGTCCGGGGTGAACCAGGGCAGGGACGGGTTCGTACGGGCCGGCGTACGTGTCGTGGTGTCGGCCTCGGACTCGTCCGAGGAGGCCGGCGTGAGGCTCAACTTCGGCATGCGCAGGGTGACTTCGGGCAGCCGGAGCCCGCCGCGCCGCACACCGTGCGCGCCACGCCCGGGACGTCCCGGCCGCCCTCCCCTGCCGCCGCCGAAGCGACCGGCACGTCCGGCGGACCCGCGCGGCCGGATCCGGTCGACCACGGCCATCCCGATCCGGAAGAGCGCGGCCGGTACGACGACGCAGACGAGGATCCAGAAGAGCGTCACGCCCCAGGGCCGGCCCACGCCCCACGGCTGTTCGGCGAGCACCTTGCCGCCGAACTTGAGCGAGACCGTGTAGTCGCCGTGCGCGCCGGCGGTCAGCTCGACCGGCAGGGTGATCCGTTCCTTCTCGCCGGGCCCGATGGTGCCGCGCCACTGCTGTTCCTCCCACTGCGGGGCGAACACGCCGTGGGAGGTGCCGACTTGGAACACCGGGTTCTTGACGGCGGTGGTGCCGACGTTGCCGACGGTGAAGACGAGCTTGCGGGACGGCGGCGCGCCGAACCAGGCGAGCAGGCCGCTCGACCCGTCGAGCCGGGTGTCGGTGAGCACCGAGAGCCGTCCGCCACTGTCCTGCTTGGGCAGCGGCTCGACGTCGTGTCCGGCGACCAGGAACGGGGCGTCCGCCTCCGCCTTCTCCCCGGTGACCGTCGCCACGTGCACCACGCAGGGGCACGGCTTGGGCGGCTCGGCGACCGGCAGCTTCTTGCTGAAGGCGCCTTTCGCGTCGGTCGTGACGGCCCGGCCGTCCGCGTTGGCACAGGAGTTGGTCCCGCCGATCACACCCCGGTCGGTCGAGGACTGCCCGCAGATCAGCATCATCAGCAGCGCGTTCGGCCGCCACCCCGTACCGCTCACGGTGATCGAACCGCCCGTCCCCGCCTGGGACCTGGACAGCTTGACCGCCGGCTTCTCCGCCGCCGAGGCGGTCGCCCCCGCCATGGGGAACAGAACAAGCGCGAGCACCACGACAACCGCCGGAATCCGCACCCCTCTTCTCGCGCTCACGTCACCGCTCCCGTCAACTCGGCTTCCGTACGCGGCTGTCCGGCGTCCGGTGTCTCCCGCGGCCGCCTACGACGCCGTACGAACCAGTGGCCGCCGGCCGCACACACCGCGAGCCCGGCCGCCGCGCCCGCCACCGCTCCCCATGGCACGAACCGCGCCGACGCGCCCGCCTCGTCGTGCGCCCCGCCCGCCGCCGTGACCGCCACCTCGACGTCGACGGAGTCGAGCGCGGGCCGGTCGGGCCAGGGTTCGGTGAGCGCGACGCGGCGGCCGGGGAGCAGTTCGACGGGCAGGGTGCGCGGGGCCCGGTCGAGCACCTCGCCGAAGAGCCCCTCGGCGCGTACGGCGAGTTTCGGGGTCAGCACGGTGGTGCCGCGGTTGACCAGTTCGTACGAGATGCGCCCGCCGTCGACCCGTACGTGCTCGACGGTGAGCGCGGAGAGGGTGGGGCCCTCGACCCGCAGATGGACGCGTACGGCCGCGGTCCGGCCGGCGGCGCTCGCGACGATCGCGCCGGGGTGGTCGCCGGGCGTGGCGCCCGCCGGGACGCTCACGGTGAACGGCACGTCGGCGCGGGTACGTGCCGGGATCCGCACCGTCCGCTCGGCGAAGGTGATCCAGGCACCGGTGTCCGTCGCCCTGGTCCGCACGGAGAATCCGCCGCTCCTCGTGTTGTCGGCGTCCGCACCCCGGAGCCGTACGGTGAGCGGCTTCCCGCCCGGGTTGAGCACCGACACCGTGTCCTGCAGGACCGTGCCGGGCGCGCCCTCCGCGTAGAAGTACGGCCGTGCCTCCCGCCCGCCGGCCGCCGGCACGACGGACCAGCCGCCGTCGGCCGCGACGGTGGGGGCGACGGCCAGAAGTGCGACGGCGGCAAGACAGAGAACACGGGCGGCGGGCGGTACGAACGGCATCGGCGGCTCCGGACAGTCGTACGGGACGTGCGGGTTGTGCCGGGCGTGCAGGTTGTACGAGGCGTGCGCGTCAGCGGTGGGCCTGGTTCCTGCGGGTCAGCCACAGCACTCCGGCCGCGCCCGCCAGCAGCACCGTGCCGCCGAGCGTGCCGAGGGCGATCGCGGAGTCCTCGGGACCGGTCTGCGGGAGTTCCTCGCCGCCCGCGGGGGCGTCCTGCGAGGAGCCCGTCGTCCCGCCGCCGGCCGCCGTGACGTCCAGGGTCAGCGAGACCTTCGGGCTGTTGGAGGGCGTGCACGTGGTCGTCGTACCGAGGGCCTTGATGGTCAGCACACCCGGCGTGAAGGTGACCTTGCCGGTCTTCTTCGGGGTGTACGTACCCGTGAGGTCGGTGATCTTGATCGGCGTGTTGGCGGGCACGGTCGCCGGGTTGGCGGGCCCCTTGACCGCCAGCGTGCCGGTCTCGGCGCCACCCAGCTTGATGACCGCGCTCGGGTTCATCGCGCCCTTGCCCAGGTCGACGGGGCTGGACGAGACGCCCTTCTCGAAGGTCATGGTGATCTGGTAGCCGCTGCCGCTCTTGACGCCCTTGATGTCGATGGGCGAGACGGCGGACTTGTCACCGATGGGTGTCTTGCACTGGTAGTTGACGTCCACCACGTCGGCCCGGGCAGCGGGGGCGGCCATCAGCACCGCCGAGCCGGCCAGGGCCGCGGCGGACGCGAGCGCGGCGGTTCGTTTCGGGTACATCCGGTATGACACAGTCCCCTCATTCCTGAAGGCTTTCCTGATGGCGTTCCTGACGGCACATCAGATCGGCCGTCAAGGTACGCCCGGCGCCTTGCCGAGGGAAGACAAAGTGCGCGCCGGATCCGTGGGGATCCGACGCGCATCAAGTGAGGGAAGAGGAAACCCCGAACCGCGGGTAACCAAAAGAGGGACCTGGACACAGGCGCCCCGTAGGAGCGCGGGGAACTGCGCGACCTGGGGGCACCTCCCGGCCGAAGGCTGGGGGACCACAACGCACCCGCAGGCGACGCACCCCCGCAGGGCAACGCACCCGCAGGCGAAGAACCCGCAGGCCACGCCGAACAGCCGAACCCAGCCGAGCGCTAAGCCGGCGCCCCGAGCTCCGCCCAGACCGTCTTGCCCGCGACCCCGGCCGAACGGATCACACCCCAGTCCAGACACAGCCGCTGCACGATGAACATCCCGTGGCCCCCGGGCCGCCCGGCCCGGTGCGGCGTGCGCGGCGCGGGCTGACCCGCCCCCCGGTCGGAGACCTCGACGCGGAACACCTTGTTCTCGCAGGCGATCAAAAGCTCGTCCGGGCCCTCGGCATGCAGACAGGCATTCGTGACCAGCTCGGAGACGACCAGCAGGACGTCCTCGGCCGCGGCCCGTTGGTCGGCGGTGGCCGCGGGCAGCCAGCCCCACTCGTACAACGCCTGACGGGCGAAGTCGCGGGCGAGCGGGACGACCCCGCTCGCGCCGTCGAAGTTCAGCCGACGGGCACGACGCACGACGGGCGTGCCGCCCGGAGGCGTCCCGGAAGCGCCGCCGTCGCCCGGTTCCGGGCCGCGGTCGCCCGGCGGGTAAGGCCGGGTGGTGCTCATCAGCGCTTCACCTCACCGATTCACCAGTTCACGATTCAAGACTCAGCACTCAGTACATTCAGGACATTCGGAAAGCTCAGGGACACTCGGGATCCAGGAGTCGTCCGGGACTGCCGCGCGCTTGCCGTTCGGTCTGTTGACATATTCAGGATGTCTCCTGCCCGACCGAACCGTCAGAACACCCACTTATTCGGCATGGATGCTGTGACTCTGGTAACGCGCTGATCACACGGACACAACCGAGGCATAACTTTGCCTCACGGGAGCGCCTCAGGGCGACTGGTCGCCCGGGCCGGGCCCGGGTTCACCGACCCCGGACCCGTCGGACCCGGGCTCGTCCAGAGCCTCTGCGAGTGTGTCGTGGAGGGTGAAGACGGCTTCCGCCCCGGTGATCTCGAAGACCCGGGACACCACCGGCAGCATGCCCGCCAGATGGACCCCGCCGCCCGCGGCCTCGGCCTTCAGCCGGGCGCCGAGCAGCACGTTCAGCCCCGTGGAGTCGCAGAACTCCAGCCGTGAGCAGTCCACGACGAGGCGCGCGAACCCGCGATCGAGGCATTCCTCGATCGGTTCGCGCAGTAGATCCGCCGTATGGTGATCCAACTCACCGGCCGGGGTCACGACGGCGCTGGCGCCCTCTTCCCGCACCTCGACCAGAAGCCGGCCCGACTGTGCGCTGCCGACCGTCCCGCGGTCCATGCCGTGTCTCTCTTCCGACCGTCGTGGCTGTTGATACGCCCTCGAACCCTACGCCTTCCCTGCACTCTTCAACACCCGAACAACCGCCAAGAAACGGACATTTCACCATGAAACACACTTGCGAGAGAGTCGCGAAAGCGGGTAGGGCTAGTAGAGACAGTTTTCGACACGGCCGGCTTTGGAGGCGCCGCACACCGCAGTGCACGTATTGGCATCGGCAGCCATATGCCGAGAACGATGGAGGACACCATGTCACCCCGGCTCGACGCATCGCAGACCCATAGGGCGACGTCGACACCCCCTCTGGAACGACTGGAAGACGAGTCAGCCGACGAGAACGTCGGCCTCGCCGGACTTCCGGAGATCCCGCCTTTCGACGAGGTCGGGCCAGTGGACGCACGGGCCCTGTCCAAGACCCTCTTCGAGCGGCTGGAGTCGCTGGAAGAAGGCACCCACGAGTATTCGTACGTACGCAACACCCTGGTCGAACTCAATCTCGCCCTGGTGAAGTTCGCCGCCTCCCGGTTCCGCTCCCGCAGTGAGCCGATGGAAGACATCATCCAGGTCGGCACGATCGGCCTGATCAAGGCGATCGACCGGTTCGAGCTCAGCCGTGGCGTCGAGTTCCCGACCTTCGCGATGCCGACCATCGTCGGCGAGATCAAGCGCTTCTTCCGCGACACCTCATGGTCCGTGCGGGTACCGCGCCGACTGCAGGAACTGCGCCTCGACCTGGCCAAGGCGGGCGACGAACTCGCGCAGCAACTGGACCGCGCTCCGACGGTGGGAGAGCTGGCGGAACGTCTGGGGCTGTCGAACGACGAGGTCGTCGAGGGCATGGCCGCGTCGAACGCCTACACGGCCAGCTCGCTCGACGCCCAGCCCAAGGAGGACGACTCCGAGGGCGCGCTGGCGGACCGGATCGGCTACGAGGACCACGGGCTCGAAGGCATCGAGTACGTCGAGTCGTTGAAGCCGCTGATCGCCGAACTCCCGCCGCGCGACCGGCAGATCCTGTCCCTGCGGTTCGTCGCCAACATGACCCAGTCCGAGATCGGTGACGAACTCGGCATCTCGCAGATGCACGTCTCGCGGCTGCTGTCGCGGACGCTGGTGCGGCTGCGCAGGGGACTGACCGTCGAGGAGTGACGGTCGCCGTCACCGTCGTCGCCACCACCGCACAGTGTGTGTGGTCGTACCGGCACACAGGGCGCGTAGGTGTGCGCTCGGGGCCGGGTCGGATCATCCGACCCGGCCCCGAGTGCGTTGTCGGCGGATCACGCGGGCCGCGCCTTTTGATCGCCCGGATCCTTGGCCCTGTCGCACGCGGGTCCACGCCCCCGGATCCCCCGGGTTACCCACGGGAACCCCTTTCTTCACTGTTCACCTTCCATCACTATGGTCACCCGCCAAACTGGCTGGTATGTCAGTTGTCCGGCGGGGGTGGCACGGGGGTGCAGGGAGGCACGTGGATGGTTCGGGGCGAGGGGCAGGGGACCGGCGATGATGCCGGGAACGGGGGCGAGGGCGGGGACGGCGTGCACGCGGGTGCGGCCGACGCGCGGCTCACCGAGCTGCTGCGCGCGGACACCAGGACCTCGTACGCGGCTCTGCGAGAACTGCGCGTGCGCCACCGGCCGGCGGTCCTCGCGTACGCCCGTCTGTGCACCACCGCCGACTCCGCGGCGCGGCAGCTGACGGACCGCGCGTTCGCCCTGGCGGCCCAGGAGACCGCGCGCGGCACCGACCCCGGCGGCCCCTGGCGGCACCAACTCCTGCTGTTGGCTGGGCGGGTGGCCGTCACCTGGGCCGGGGACGAACGGGCCGGCCGGCTCGACCCCGGACTTCTCGCGCGACTGCGCACGGCCGGTCCCGAGGGCCCGACACCGCCGCTGCTCGACGCGTTCCGGTCGCTCCCCTCCCGGGTCCAGGGCCTCGCCTGGTACGGGATCGTGGAGCGGGAGCCCGAGGAGAACACGGCGGGCCTGCTCGGGCTCACCCGCGAGGACGTGACGTACGGAACGGAACCCGCACTCCAGGCACTTCGCGCGTCCTTTCTGAAGAGCCACCTCGCCGCCTCCGGCGATCCGCGCTGCCAGGACTTCCGCCGACTGATCGAGGAGTCGGTACGCCCCGACAGCCCCCGCCACAGCACGGATCTGCGCGCCCACATGGCCGAGTGCGCGCACTGCGCCACCGCGTACGAGGAGTTGTCCGCGCTGCGGGACGACCCGCACACGGGCCTGGCCGAGGGGCTGTTGCCGTGGGGCGGCACGGCGTACGCCACGGGCGCGGCCGCCCGCTCGCGCGCCACCGCGCAGGCGGAGTCGGCCACTTGGGGCTCCCTGGCCGCCTGGCCGCCCTCCCGTCGCCTCGTCCTGGCCTCCGCGGCGCTCGGGGTCGCCCTGGCCCCACTGCTGCTCTTCCTCCCCTCCTCGGGCGGCTCAGGGCCCGACACGGCGGGAAGCGCGGGGGCTCCGGTGCCCCCGCCGGCGGTCACGGTGACGGCCACGGTCCCGACGGCGCCCTCCGCCTCCCCCACGGGCAGCACCGACTCCCCGTCCCCGACGAGGAGTTCACGCCCGTCGAAGTCGGCGTCCCCGAGCGCGTCCCACCCGACGTCCGGCCCGCCGTCCGCCCCGCCGCCGCCGAACAGCAGTTACGCCCAGGTCGTGAACCGCTCCACCGGCCGCTGTCTGGACATCCGGGACGGCGACATGGAGAAGGGCACGGACGTCATCACGGCCCCCTGCTCCTCGGCCGGCACCCAGCGCTGGCGCGTCGACACCGACCGGGGTGCCCTGCAGTCGTACGCGGATCCCGACTTCTGTCTGGACAGCCGCGGCGCGACCGACGACGGCGTGGGCATCTGGGAGTGCGACTCGCTCGGCGGCCGCAACGCCGTGAACCTGCGGTTCGCGGTGTCCGCCGACGGCGCGATCCGCCCGGCCGTCGCCCCGGACCACGCGCTGACGCCGTACGGCGACGACGGCCTGGACCTGGCCCCGGACACGGGACGGACGGAGCACTTGTGGCGGGCGGGGGCGGGGCCTGCCTGAGCCTCTGGGCGGGCTCCTGGCCGGGGTTCCCGGCCTGGCCCATGACCGGGCTTCTGACCGAGGGGGCCTTCGGCTGCGACTTTGGTCGCGGTCCCCCGGCTAGGTGTCATCCCTTGGTTGTTCGCCGCCGGACCGCCGCCATCCTTGGTCGGTCGGCGCTGGACCGCCGGCCGATGTCGCCCAGGTCAGGCCCTTCCTAGCTTGGGGGCATGACGACCACGAGCGAAGAGACGCCGGTGCGGCGCGGGGGCGTGCGGGCCGAGGAGCGGGCGCTCGCACCCGACCTCGCACGCGGGATCATGCTGTTGCTCATCGTTCTGTCCAACACCGCCTTCCACCTCTGGGCGGCCCGACGCGGACCCTCGGGCTGGCAGCCCGCGGACGGCTCATGGCTCGACCACGCCGTGCAGTTCACCATGATCATCGTGCTGGACCTGCGGGTCTATCCGCTCTTCGCGTTCCTCTTCGGCTACGGGATGATGCAGCTCTTCCTCCGGCAGACCGCCGCCGGCAACTCCGAGCGGGGAGCCGCCAGGATCCTGCGCAGGCGCAGTCTGTGGCTGATCGTCATCGGGCTCCTGCACTCCGCCCTGCTGATGGCGGGCGACATCGTCGGCTACTACGGAGTGCTGAGTCTCGTCCTAGGCCTGGTCTTCCTGCGGCGGAGCGAGCGCGCGCTGAAGCGGTGGATCTGCGCGGGCGCCGTGCTGATCGTGGTCTTCGCGGCCCAGCCCGTCGTGTCGGCCCTGATCCGGGGCGAGTTGGGCACGCTCGGGGACGCGGGCGCGGAGCCCGGCTTCCTGGCGTACGCCGCGCAGGAGGGGAACTGGCTCACGGCGGCTCAGACCAGGCTGGAGACCGGTCTGTTCGTCACGTTCCTGGCCTCCGCGCTGGCACTGGTCGGCGGCGGGTACGTCGTCTTCCTGCTCGGCTTCTGGGCGGCCCGCCGCCGCGTCCTGGAGGAGCCCGGCCGCCATCGGACCCTGCTGCGCCGCACGGCCGTCATCAGCATCACGGTCGGCTGGCTCGGCGCGCTGCCCGCCGCGCTCGCCCACATCGGCGCCCTGGACGTGCCGGCCGACGCGCAGAGCGAGGAGGGAGCGCTCACGCTGCTCCGGGACGTCACGGGCAACGCCGCAGGGCTCGGTTACGTGGCGGCCGTCGCGCTCTTCGTGCACTGGTGGACCAGCCGCCGGGCGGGTGCGATTACGGATTCGGGTGCGAGTGGGCGCGCGGGCGCAGGCATGGGTGCGGGTGTTGGTACGGGTGCGGGTGTTGGTACGGGTGCGGGTGCGGGTGCGGGTGCGGGTGCCACGGTCGTCGCGGCGGTGTCGGCGGTCGGCAAGCGGTCCCTGTCCTGCTACCTCGCGCACTCGCTGCTCTTCGCGCCGGTGCTTGCCGCCTGGGGACTCGGCCTCGGCGAGCACCTGTCCAGCTGGACCATGGCGCTCTTCGCGGTCGGCGTGTGGCTGCTCACGGTGGCGGGGGCGTACACCCTGGAGCGCGCGGGGCGCCGGGGCCCGGCGGAGGCGGTGCTGCGGAGGCTGATGTACGGGGCGGCACAGGGCAAGGCAGGCCGAGTGGCCAAGGCGGGCTGAGTGACCGGCCCGCCCGGGCTCGCCTCAGGCCACGCGGACGCCCCGCCGCCACACCTGGTCGACCAGCGGTACGCCCGGGCGGTAGGCAAGGTGGACATGGCTCGGGGCGTCGAGGAACGCGAGGTCGGCGTACGCACCCGGGGTGAGGCGGCCGACGTCGGTACGGCGGAGGGCCCGGGCCCCGCCCGCGGTGGCCGACCACAGCGCCTCGTCCGGGGTCATGCGCATGTCCCGTACTGCCAGGGCGATGCAGAAGGGCACGGACGACGTGAAGGACGAGCCCGGGTTGCAGTCGGTGGATAGGGCCACGGTGGCGCCCGCGTCGAGGAGGCGGCGGGCGTCCGGCCATTCGGCACGGGTGGAGAACTCGGCGCCGGGGAGCAGGGTCGCCACGGTGTCCCCGCTCGCGAGGGCGTCGACGTCCGCGTCCGTGAGGTGGGTGCAGTGGTCCGCGCTCGCCGCGTCCAGTTCGACCGCGAGCTGGACGCCGGGGCCGTACGAGAGCTGGTTGGCGTGGACGCGCGGGTGCAGGCCCTTCGCCTTGCCGGCCGTGAGGATCGCGCGGGCCTGGTCGCCGTCGAAGGCGCCCTTCTCGCAGAAGACGTCGATCCAACGGGCGTACGGGGCACAGGCGTCGAGCATCTCGCCGGTGACGAGCGCGACATACTCCGCGGGTCCCGTGGGGTCGTCGGCGAAGTCCGGGGAGACGATGTGGGCGCCGAGGTAGGTGACCTCGTCGGTGTGCGCGGACGCGATGCGCAGGGCCCGGGCCTCGTCCTCGACCGTCAGTCCGTAGCCGGACTTCGTCTCGAACGTGGTCGTGCCCTGGCGCAGGGCCTCGGCGAGGTAGTGGGTGAGGTTGCGCTCCAGTTCCTCGTCGCTCGCCGCCCGGGTGGCGGCGACGGTCGTACGGATGCCGCCGGCGCTGTAGGCCCGGCCGGACATCCGGGCGTTGAACTCCTGGGTGCGGTCGCCCGCGAAGACGAGGTGCGAGTGGGAGTCGACGAAGCCCGGGATCACCGCGCGGCCACCGGCGTCGACCCGATTGTCAGTGGCGGGTGCTTCTCTTGAATCACCGGTCCACGCGATGCGGTCGCCGTCGATGACGACGGCCGCGTCCTGGATCAGACCGAGGGGGGAACCCTCACCGAGGGAGGGATCGTTGGTGACCAGACTGGCGATGTTGGTGATGACGGTCGTCGTGCCGTTCGCAGTACTCATGGCGTCCTTGTCGGGGCTCGGGCTGGGCGCGAGGATCAGGCGCGCAGTGCTTCGACGGCTTCGGCCATGGCCCGCGGCACGTTCGGCACGAGCGCATGGACTCCGTCGCGTACGACATGCCGGCCGCCCACGACCGTATGGCGCACGTCCGCCGCGGTCGCCGCGAATACGGCCGTCTCGGCGCCGAGCCGTGGCACCGGCCCCGCTGTTCTGACCGAGTCGAGCGCGATCGTCGTGAAGTCGGCGAGCGCGCCGGGTTCGAGCGTGCCCGCGTCGTCCCAGCCCAGGGCCGCGTGACCGTCCGCGGAGGCGGCGCGCAGGAGCGCCGCCGCGGTCCAGTGGCCGCGGGTGCGGGTGCGCAGGCGCTCGTTCAGCTCCATGGCGCGCGCCTCTTCGAGCAGGTCGATGACGGCGTGGCTGTCGGAGCCGAGGGAGAGCGGCGAGCCCGCCCTCTGGAGCGCGACGGCCGGGCCGATGCCGTCGGCGAGGTCGCGCTCGGTGGTCGGGCACATGCAGGTGCCGGTCGTGGAGCCGCCGAGCAGCGCGATGTCCTCGTCGGTGAGGTGGGTGTTGTGGACGCCCGTCGTGCGCGGGCCGAGCACCCCGTGGTCGGCGAGCAGCCGGGTGGGCGTACAGCCGTGCGTCTCCAGGCAGGCGTCGTTCTCCGCCGTCTGCTCGGACAGGTGCACATGGAGCGGAGCCTGCCGCTCCTCGGCCCACCGCGCCACGGTCGCCAACTGCCCCGCGGGCACGGCCCGTACGGAGTGGATGGCGGCCCCGATCCGTGCGTGATCCCGGTCCTTGAGAACTGAACAGCGTTCGGCCCAGGCTTCCGCGGTCCCGTCGGAGAAGCGGAGCTGGTGCCGGTTGGGGGGCTGCCCGGTGCGCTTGTTCAGGAGGCCGGCGGCGAGGTAGGCGGTGTCGAGGAGGGTGATGCGGATGCCCGCCTCGGCGGCGGCCTCGATGAGGGCTTCGCCCATGGCGTTCGGGTCGGCGTACGGGGTGCCGCCCGGCGCGTGGTGGACGTAGTGGAACTCGCCGACGGCCGTGACCCCGGCGAGGGCCATCTCGGCGTACACCGCGCGGGCGAGCGCCTTGTACGTCTCCGGGGTCAGCCGGTCCGCGAAGGAGTACATGATCTCGCGCCAGGTCCAGAAGGTGCCGGAGCCGACCTGGACGGTGCCGCGCAGGGCGCGGTGGAAGGCGTGGCTGTGGGCGTTGGCGAGACCGGGAAGGGTCAGGCCGCGCAGGATCTCGGCGCCCGGGGGCGGGGCGTCGACGCCCGTGCGGACGGCGGCGATCCGCCCCTCCGAGTCCACGTCCAGGGCCACGCCCGGCTCGACGAAGGTGTCGAGCCAGGCGTGCTCCAGCCAGTAGGTCGTGCCTCGCGCGCTCACGTGCAGGCCAGCCCTTCCAGTACGTCGGCGAGTGCGGTCACCCCGGCCACGCAGTCGTCCTCGGCGGCGTACTCGGCCGGCGAGTGCGAGACGCCGGTGGGGTTGCGTACGAACAGCATGGCGGTGGGGATGGATCCGGAGAGGATCCCGGCGTCGTGTCCCGCGCCCGTGCCGAGGACGGGGACCTTGAGATCCGCTTCCTTCTCCCTGCCCAGGATGCGCGCGATCTCGTCCCGCAGGGCGTGCTCGAACTCGACGACGGGGGTGAACGACTCCCGGACGACGTCCAGTTGGACGCCGTGCTCGTCGGCGTACTCGCGGGCCGCCTTCTCGATGCCGCTCACGACCGTGTCGAGGGTCGCCTGGTCGGCGGCGCGGGAGTCGAGCCAGCCACGCACGAGGGACGGGATGGCGTTGACGCCGTTCGGCTCGACCGCGATCTTGCCGAAGGTCGCCACGGCACCCGCGAGCGCCGCCTCCCGCCGGGCGGCGAGCACGGTCTCCGCGTACGACAGCATCGGGTCGCGGCGGTCCACGAGCCGGGTGGTCCCCGCGTGGTTGGCCTCGCCCCGGAAGTCGAACCGCCACCGTCCGTGCGGCCAGATGGCGCTCGCGATGCCGACCCGGTCGCCGGAGAGGTCGAGGGCACGGCCCTGCTCCACGTGCAGCTCGACGAACGCGCCGATCCGGGCCAGGCGCTCGGGGTCGGCCCCGATGGCGTCGGGGTCGTGGCCGGCGGCCTCCATGGCCTGCGGAAGGCTGACCCCGTCACCGTCCCGGAGCTGCCGCGCCGCCTCGACGGTGAGTTCTCCGGCCGCGAGCCGGGACCCCACACAGGCCAGCCCGAACCGGGCCCCCTCCTCGTCACCGAAGTTCACGATGGCGAGCGGCTTGGCGAACTCCGCGTTCCTGCTCCGCAGTTCGTCCAGCGCGGCGAAGGACGACACGACACCGAGGGGGCCGTCGAAGGCGCCGCCATCGGGCACCGAGTCGAGATGCGACCCGGTGACGACGGCGTCCCCGGCAGCGGGATCGCCGAGCCAGGCCCACTGGTTCCCGTTCCGGTCCAGCTCGTAGGTCAGTCCCCGCGTCCGGGCCTGCTCCTCGAACCAGTCCCGGCAGTCACGGTCGGCCCCGGTCCAGGCGAACCGCCGGTAGCCACCGGAGCCGGGGTGGCGCCCGATGGGCTGCAACTCCCGCCACATTTCGTGGAAGGAGGCAGCCCGTCCGCCAGGCTGTGGGCAATCGTTCCGCAGGGCGATGGGGGTCCCCCCGCTCGAACGAAGTTGAGAGTGGGGGAGGGTGGGCACAGCCGCACCCGCACCCGGCGACGAGGGACCAGCCCCCACCGAGGAGTTGCCGCTCTGGCTCACGCGGACTCGCCTTCCCGCATGGGAACCCGCACGCCCCGCTCATCGGCCACGGTCTCGGCGATGTCGTACCCGGCATCCACATGCCGAATGACACCCATCCCGGGGTCGTTCGTCAGCACGCGCCGGATCTTCTCCCCGGCCAGCTTCGTACCGTCCGCCACCGACACCTGGCCCGCATGGATGGACCGCCCCATCCCCACGCCGCCACCGTGGTGGATGGAAACCCAGGACGCCCCGGACGCCACGTTCACCATGGCGTTCAGCAGCGGCCAGTCGGCGATCGCGTCGGAGCCGTCGAGCATGGCCTCGGTCTCCCGGTAGGGGGAGGCGACGGACCCGCAGTCGAGGTGGTCTCGCCCGATGGCGAGGGGGGCCTGCAGCTCGCCGCTGGCCACCATGTCGTTGAACCGCTCGCCGGCCTTGTCGCGCTCGCCGTAGCCGAGCCAGCAGATACGGGCCGGGAGGCCCTGGAAGTGGACGCGCTCACCGGCCAGCTTGATCCACCGGTGCAGGGACTCGTTCTCCGGGAAGAGGTCGAGGATCGCCTTGTCCGTCTTGTGGATGTCGGAGGCCTCGCCGGACAGGGCGGCCCAGCGGAAGGGGCCCTTGCCCTCGGAGAAGAGGGGGCGGATGTAGGCGGGGACGAAGCCGGGGAAGGCGAACGCCCGCTCGTAACCGGCGAGTTGGGCCTCGCCGCGGATGGAGTTGCCGTAGTCGAAGACCTCGGCACCGGCGTCCATGAAACCGACCATGGCCTCCACGTGCCGGGCCATGGACTCGCGGGCACGGGTGGTGAACCCGGCCGGGTCCTTCGCGGCGTACGAGGCCATGTCGTCGAAGTCGACACCCACGGGAAGGTAGGCCAGCGGGTCGTGGGCCGAGGTCTGGTCGGTCACGATGTCGATGGGGGCGCCCTCGGCGAGCATGCGCGGCAGCAGTTCGGCGGCGTTGCCGAGGAGCCCGATGGAGAGCGGGCGGCGGGCGTCGCGGGCCTCGACGGCGAGCTGGAGGGCGTGCTCCAGGGAGTCGGCCTTCACGTCGAGGTACCGGTGCTCGATGCGGCGCTCGATGGCGCGCGGGTCGACGTCGATACAGATCGCGACGCCGTCGTTCATGGTGACGGCGAGCGGCTGGGCGCCGCCCATGCCGCCGAGGCCGGCGGTGAGGGTGATCGTGCCGGCGAGGGTGCCGCCGAACTTCTTCGCGGCGACGGCGGAGAACGTCTCGTAGGTGCCCTGGAGGATGCCCTGGGTGCCGATGTAGATCCAGGAGCCGGCCGTCATCTGCCCGTACATGGTGAGGCCGAGGGCCTCCAGGCGGCGGAACTCCTCCCAGTTCGCCCAGTCGCCCACCAGGTTGGAGTTGGCGATGAGGACGCGGGGGGCCCACTCGTGGGTCTGCATGACGCCGACGGGCCGGCCGGACTGGACGAGCATCGTCTCGTCCTGCTTGAGGGTGCGCAGCGTACGGACCATGGCGTCGAAGGAGCGCCAGTCGCGGGCCGCCTTGCCGGTGCCGCCGTAGACGACGAGCTTGTCGGGGTGCTCGGCGACCTCGGGGTCGAGGTTGTTCTGCAGCATCCGCAGCGCGGCTTCCTGCTGCCATCCCAGGGCGCTCAGTTCCGTACCGCGCGGTGCTCGGACGGGGCGGGGTCCTGACATGGTCTGCCTCCTGGCGGCTGGTGAGTGCTCCGGGTGGTGCCGGTCATTCAGTCGATATTCACATCCTGATCGCCTGAATAGAACTAGTCAATACCTTCGTGGGCCAGCACGGGCGCGGCACGGATGTTTGGCTGGATGTATGGCGGCATACACAGGCACAGGAGACGCGGACTCGACGGGCGAAGAACCGGACGGAACCCAGAAGGGTCCGGGCGAGACTCCGGAGGGGCTCGGCGGGGTTCCGTACGGACCGGGCGGGGCTTCGGACAGGGAGCCGGGAGGCGGTTCGGACGGGGAGCAGGGCCCGGCCGCGAACGGGGGCGCGCGGCGGGACGAGGCCGTTCGCGCGGCCTCGGAACAGGGGCTGGTCGGTCCCGCCACCCCCATCATCGGGCTCCTCGACATCACCGGCATCCGGGCCTCCGCGGCGGCCCTGCGGGCGGCCTTCGACGCGGTGACGGCACCCGGGACGCCCGTGCTGCACGCGTTCGCGGTGAAGGCGACCCCGCTCGTCCCGGTGCTGCGGCTGCTGCACCGGGAGGGCATCGGCGCGGAGGTCGCGAGCCCGGGCGAGCTGGCCCTCGCCCGCGCGGCCGGGGTCCCGCCGGCCCGTACGGTGCTCGACTCGCCCGCCAAGACCCCGGCGGAGCTGCGGGAGGCACTCGCCCTGGGCATCGCGGTCAACGCGGACAACCCGCAGGAGCTGGCCCGCCTCGACGGGCTCGTACGCTCGGCCTCGACCCTCCCCCACAGCCTTAAGGGCGCGGGAGGTACCCCCACCCCCATCGGGATCCGGGTGAATCCGCAGGTCGGCGGGGGTTCCATCGGGGCGCTCTCGACGGCGACGGCGACCTCGAAGTTCGGGGTGGCGCTGCGGGACGAGGGGGCGCGCGAGTGGGTCGTGCGGGCGTATCTGGACCGGCCGTGGCTGACCCGGCTGCACGCGCACTCCGGTTCGCAGGGGATGCCGCTGGAGCTGATGGCTCGCGCGGTCGCGGAGACGTACGGGCTCGCGGAGGAGGTCAACGAGCGGGCCGGGCGGCGGCAGATCGACACGCTCGACATCGGCGGCGGACTGCCGGTGAACTTCGGGTCGGACGCCCACACGCCGACGTACGAGGAGTACGCGCGGCTGCTCGCGGAGACCGTGCCGGGGCTGTTCGACGGGCGGTACGGGCTGGTCACGGAGTTCGGGCGGTCGCTGCTCGCCAAGCACGGGGTGGTGCTGGCGCGGGTCGAGTACGCGAAGTCGGCCGGCGGGCGGGCGATCGCGGTGACGCACGCGGGGGTGCAGGTGGCGGCCCGCACGGTGTACGCGCCGAAGTCCTGGCCGCTGCGGGTGGCGGCCTACGACACGAAGGGGCGGCCCAAGGCGGGGCCCGAGGTGGTGCAGGACGTGGCGGGTCCCGCGTGCTTCGCGGGCGACCTGCTGGCGGAGGGGCGGTCGATGCCGTTGCTCGAACAGGGCGACTACGCGGCCGCGTTGGACACCGGGGCGTACTACTTCGCGCACCACTACGCGTACAACTCCCTCGCGCGGCCCGGGATCTACGGCTTCGGTCCTGACGGGGCGGGCGGGGTCCGGTTCGCCGTGGTCCGGACGCCGCAGACCCTCGACGAGATCGTGGCGGAGTCGGGAGGAGCGCACGCGGGGTCGCTGACGGACCTGTTCTGAGGCGCCCACACCGGGGCGAAGCTCTGATGAACCTCTGAGACGGTGCCCGACCGGCATCCCACGCGTGGCACAGGGAACAAGTCCCCGCACGGGTCACCGATCGGGGGAGGTTCTCTTGTCCACCTCAGAAACCACCGCGGGCACACCGGCGCCTGCCGAGGAGCCGGGACTCAAGCGGGTCCTCGGTCCCAAGCTGCTGATCCTCTTCGTGATCGGCGACATCCTCGGGACCGGCATCTACGCCACCACCGGCAAGGTCGCGGGGAAGGTCGGCGGGGCGCTGTGGCTGCCGTTCGCCATCGGCTTCGTCGTGGCGATCCTGACGGCCGCGTCGTACGTCGAGCTGGTCGGCAAGTATCCGAAGGCGGCCGGGGCCGCGCTCTACACACAGAAGGCGTTCAAGGTCCCCTTCCTGACCTTCATCGTCGCGTTCATGGTGATGTGCTCGGGCCTGTCGTCGGCGAGCGCGGCGGCCCGTGCCTTCAGCGGCGACTATCTGTCGGAGCTGACGGGCGACGCGCTGCCGCCGACGCTCGTCGCGATCTGCTTCATCCTGCTGCTGGCCGCCCTGAACCTGCGGGGTGTGTCGGAGTCCGTGAAGACGAACGTGGTGCTGACGCTGGTCGAGCTGACGGGCCTGGTGATCATCCTCGCGATCGGCGCGTGGGCCGTGCTGAACGGCGACGGGGAGCCGTCCCGGCTGGGCGGGTTCGAGGCGAGCGGCACCGGATACGCCCTGATGACCGGGGTGTTGGGCGCGACGGCGCTGGGTTTCTTCGCGTTCGTCGGGTTCGAGGACTCGGTGAACATGGCCGAGGAGACGAAGGATCCCGTCCGCACCTTCCCGCGTGCGATCTTCGTCGGTGTGGCGGTCACGGGCACGATCTACGTCCTCGTGGCGCTGGTCTCGTCGCTCCTGGTCGACTACAAGGCGCTGGAGGGTTCGAGCGGCCCGCTGCTGGAGGTCGTGAAGGCGGGCGGTGTCGACTTCCCGCACAAACTCTTCGCGCTCATCGCCCTGTTCGCCGTCACCAACTCCGCGCTGATCAACATCATGATGGCCTCGCGCCTGTGCTACGGCATGGCCAACGAACGCATCCTGCCGCGCGGCATGGCCCGCGTCCTGCCCACGCGTCGCACACCCGTGGTCGGCATCGCCTTCGTGACGCTGCTCGCGATCGGGCTGGTCTCCACGGGCGAGATCGAGGGCCTGGGCGACACGACGTCGTTCCTGCTCCTGTGCGTGTTCGCCGTGGTCAACATCGCGGTTCTCGTCCTGCGCCGCGACCCCGTGGATCACCAGCACTTCCGTACACCGACCGTGCTTCCGGTGCTCGGCGCCCTCACCGCCCTGATCCTCGCCAGCCCGCTGGCCGACCGTCCCGCGGACGTCTACATCCGCGCCGGAGTGCTGCTGGCCGTCGGGGTGGGTTTGTGGGCGCTGAACAAGGTGGTGCTGCGTGTAAGGAGCGAGGACTGAAAGGGAAAATCCACACACTCTAGCCAGCGGCTGGCATGTTCCACAGGAAAATGCCAGAACCATCACCCCTCGCGCACACGTTGCGTAGTTTCGGCGTCACTCAGCCGAACAGCGACGGGCGGGAGGGAAGCACCGTGCCCGGAATCGACGAGTGCCTGCTGGAGGCCATGAGACTGCCCGGAGCCCGGGGAGCCTCGGTGGTCGACTGGACCAGCGGACTGGCTCTTGGCACGGTCGGGGACTCGCCCAACGGGGACCACGAGGCCACCGCGGCCGAGGCGGCGGAACTCGCCCGTCTGGCCGCGGAGCATAAGGCCTTCGCCCCCGAGGAAGGAGCCGACTGGTCCGGCGGACAGCCGCCGGTCGAAGATCTCATCATCTGCAACAAGGACAGCTACCACGTCCTGCGCTTCGTCCGTACGACGTTCGACAGCAGTGTGTTCCTGCATCTGTGGCTGGGTCGTTCGGACGGCAATCTCGCGCTGGCCCGTATACGCCTGGGCGAGATGGCGGAACGGCTGGTGGTGGGGTGACCACGGTGGAGGCACGCCCCCTGCCCGGCCGCGACACGGCCGACGACGACAGAGCCGACGACGACACGGCGGACCGCGTCGGGACGGACCGCACCACCCCGGAAGACACCACCCCGGACCGCGGCTCCCCGAACCGCGCGGAACCACGGTCCGGCATCCCGCCCACGCTCAGCCCGATGCTCAGCCGTCTCGCAGAGGAGCGCGCCACCGGCGTCCTGACGCGGGAACGCGGCGTGCTGTATCTGGTCGAGGGCCAGGTGGTGCACGCCGAGAGCCCGGCGACACCCGGGCTCGACGTGCTGCTCACCACCCGCGGCGCGCTGGGCTCGGACGGCTGGTGGGAGGCGGTCTCGGAGGCGGGGGCCGACCGGCGGGTCGGACGGTTCCTGGTGGACAGCGGGCGACTGACGGCGGGCGCCCTCGAGCTGTGCCACCTGGGCGCGCTGTACGACGCGGCGTTCTTCACGCTCGGCCCGAGCAGCGGTCCGGCGCGCTTCCGTTACGGGGTCGCGCACTGGATCGGGCCCGTGCGGCCGGTCTCCGTGGACGCGGTGGAGCGGGAGACGCTGCGGCGTCGCGATCTCCTTCACCGCATCTGGCCGGAGCCGGGCACGGACACCGAGCCGCTCGTACGGACCGGCCGTGCCGTCGACTCGGCCCTGCCTCCGCGTCAGCGCACGGTCCTCGACCAGGTGGACGGTGAGCGCACGGCGTCGGACATCTCGCTGGTGCTCGGCCGTCCGGGATTCCACACCCTGGTCGACCTCCGGCGGCTCGCGGCCGCCGGAATCGTGACGACGCGATCGCCGACGATCACGTCCGGACCGGTCCCGACCGGGTCCGTCACGGCCGGGACCGGTCCGTCCGGACCAACCGAATCCGGGCCGGCCGAATCCGGGCCGGGCTCGTCCGGACCGGGCTCGTCCGGACCGGGCTCGTCCGGACCGGGCTCGTCCGGACCGGATGGATCCCGGACACCGGAAGAAGCATCCGTAACCCCCTTGTCCCCCGTCTCCACGGTGGTCGCGCAGGCCGCGGAGGCGGCGCAGGCGTCGGCCGATCCCGACGTCGCCCTGCTGCGCCGGCTCAGAGACGCCTTGGAGGCCTTGTGATCCGCGCGCTCCGACAGCGTGCCGAGAGGAGACAACTGATGGCGGCCGAGGCCGAAGTCCTCGACGAACTACACCGGTTGCGGGCCCGAGTGCCCCAGCTGACGGGTGCCCTCGCGGCCAGCGTCGACGGCCTCGTGCTGGCCCAGGACACCCCGGGCGTGGAGCCGGAGGGGCTCGCCGCGCTCACCGCCGCCGCGCTGGGAGTCGCCCTGCGCATGGCGGACGCGACCGGACGCGGCGATTTCCGCGAACTGTTGCTGCACGGCGAGCACGGCTATCTGGCGACCTACGCGGCGGGACCGTCCGCCGTGCTGACGCTGCTGGCCGGCGACCGGGCGAACGTCGGCCGGCTGCACCTCGAAGGGCGCCGCTCCGGAACCCGGATCGGGGAGCTCGTCGAGGCGGCGGTCGAGAGCCGGCCGGCCCCGGCCGCGCGGGCCCCCGCGAAGCCAACCGCGCCCCGCACCCGAACCGCGCGCGTCGCGCGCACCACCACCACCGAGCCGACAGGCAAGAGCCGTTGAGCACCGGCAACAGCCGTTGAGCACGGATCCACCGGACCGAACTCACCGGTCCGAACTCACCGAACCGAAAGGACAAGCACGACCATGGCCAACACCGAAACCGCACTGAAAGAGACCCTGGCCTCCATCGAGGGCGCGACCGGAGCCGCTCTCGTCGACTACACCAGCGGCATGGCGCTCGGCACGATCGGCGGCAGCAAGAGCTTCGACCTCACGGTCGCGGCAGCCGGCAACACCGACGTCGTACGCGCCAAGATCCGCACCATGGAGCACCTGGGCCTCAAGGGCGAGATCGAGGACATCCTGATCACGCTGTCCGACCAGTACCACCTGCTGCGGCTGATCAAGGGCCGCGGCGGCAACGGGCTCTTCCTGTACCTGGTCCTCGACGCCAAGCGCTCCAACCTCGCGATGGCCCGGCACCAGCTGAAGAAGATCGAGGCGGACCTGGAGGTCTGACTCCGCCCGAGCCCGAACCCCTGGAAGAGCACGCCGCCCAGCCACCTAGACGAGCACGCCACCCCGACGCCGCGCCCCACCGGGCGCGGCGTCGCCCGCGGCGATCCCCGTGGCGCGATAGCCCTTGACCTGCTTGCCCGCCGGAAAGCCGGCCCCGCGCCCGAGCCAGTCGACGCGGACCCAGACGAGCGACTCGGCCGCCCGTTCGAGCCGTCCGATCCGGGCCGCCTTGAGGCGAAGGCCCGCCCCGGCTCCGGCGAGCAGCATCCCGCCGGCCGCGGGGACGGCGAACGCCGAGCCCAGTGCTCCCGCGAGGGCGAGCAGCAGCCACCACCGGTGCCCGCGCCGCCAGTTCCGTACCGTCACGGCCCGGTCCTGGAGCACGTCGTGCTTCCCGGCCCGGGCGGCTCCGCCCACCAGCGCCACGTACCGCTTGTGCCGTACCAGGGCCACCACGGCCGCGGTGATCAGGAAGAGCGCGGCTCCCGCCATCACCCCGATCCGCCGGCCGGTGATCCCGGGCACGAGTACGCCCACACCCGCCGAGATCACTCCGACCCACCACAACGGTGCCGCCCCGGCCCGTACGACGACGGCCACCCGTGCCAGTCCCTGCCCTCCGCGCGTCACGATCCGCTCCTCACCGACTCGACGACGCCTCTTTTGGGCACGCAGGCTAGCGAGCAAAAGTGAGACACGTCTGAGAGCGCCCCAAAAAAAGCCACGCGGGACCGCTACTCGACGAACAGGCCCCGTGCGGCGGCCCGCGCGTCGAACTCCTCCAGGCGTGCCTGCGCCTCGGGCAGCCCGTCGCACATCGCTTCAAGGAGCACCCGCCCGAGCAGCATCGGCGCGCACGCCGTGTCGAAGGCGAGCCCGGTACCGACGGCGGCCGGCAGCAGCAGGTCGGACACCTTGGCGACCGGCGCGAACGCTGAGTCCGCCACCGTGACGACCGTCAGCCCGGCCTCCTTCGCGTACGCCAGCGTGTCCACGACCTCCCGCGGATGCCGGGGCAGCGCGAAGCACAGCAGGGTCGTGGCCCCGGCCCGTACGGCCGAGTCGATCCGGTCGTGGACCATCGTGCCGCCCTCGTGCAGCAGCCGTACGTCCGGATGGACCTTGGCAGCGAAGTACGCGAAGCCGTAGGCCTGGGACGCGGCCGCCCGCAGTCCGAGGACCGGCAGCGGCCGTGAGGCGGCGAGCAGCCGTCCCGCCCGCTCCACGGGACGCGGGTCCGCGAGCACGGAGGCGAGATGGCGCAGGTTCTCGATCTCTGCCTCGACGGCCTGCTGGTACTCGTTGTACGAGCCCGTGTCCGCCGCGGGTTCGGCGGGCGCGACCTCGCGCAGGTGCTTGCGCAGCGCCGGATAGCCGTCGAAGCCGAGGGCCACGGCGAAACGGGTGACGGACGGCTGGCTGACCCCGGCCAGCTCCGCGAGCTCCACGCTCGACAGGAACGGCACGTCGGCGGCCCGCCGAACCATGCTGTGCGCGATACGCCGCTGCGTGGGGGTGAGCCGGTGGCCCTCGAAGAGCGTCTGCAGTCGCCCGGCAGGACTGTCCTTCACGCCCGCGCTCCCCTCGTCCGCGCCCGCCTCACCGCCCAGGCCCATCTCCATGTCCGTGCCCATGCTCGTGTCCATGTCACTGTCCATGCCCATATTCACGCTCATGTTCCCGTCCACGCTCATGCCGTGCTCCCCCTCCAGATGTCCGTGAACCGGTCGAGCAGTGCGGCCGCCGCCGTCACGTCGTCCGTGAGCGGACGGTCGGTCGGGTCGGCGTCGAGCACCGACTCGGCGAGTTCCAGCGCCCGCGCCACCGGCAGCGCCGGATCGGGCCGCAGCTCGCGCTGACGCAACGCCCGTACGGCGGCGACGAGTTCACAGCCCACGACGAGCCGGTACGCATCGCACGCGCGCAGCGTCTGACGTGCGGCGAGCGAGGCGAAGCTGGCCTGCTCCTCGACGCCCCGGGAGAGTACAGCGTGGCCGAGCGAGGCGGGCGCGGAGAAGGCCCGCAGATCACCGAGGGCGGCCCCGGCGGCGTACTCCAGGATCATCACGCCGGAGGAGGCGGGCTCGTGGTCGGCGAGGAAGGGGCGCAGCCGGGTGTAGGAGGGTTCGTTGAGGGTCGACAGGCGTGAGGTCGACAGCCGGGCCACCTGGGTGAGGGAGAGCCTGAAGTGGTCCAGGGCGAGGGCCAGTTGGGCCTGGTAGAAGCCGCCGTGGTGGTAGGCGGCCATGTCCTCGGCGCAGATCAGCGGGTTCTCGGCGGCCGCGTTGATCTCGACGGCGAGGACCTCCTCCAGGGCGTCGGCCGCGTCGTGCGCGGGCCCGTGGATCTGCGGCAGACACCGGAATCCGTACGGGTCCTGGATCCGGCCGAGCGGCGGCGTCGGGTGGTCGGCGGCACCGATCAACTGCCGCATGCGGCGGGCCACTTCACTCGAACCGCGGTGCGGACGCGCGGCGTGCACGGGTGCCGCGTACGCCTCGTACGAGCCGTCCACCGCGACCAGTGACAGCGCGGCGACGACCTGTGTGGCCCCGATGAGCCCGCGCAGTTCGTGCAACGCGAGGGCCGCCTGTCCGAGGGTGAGGGCGTTGCTGCTGATCAGCGCGAGGGCGTCGTTGTTGTCGAGCGGCTGGGGCTCGGGCGCGCCCACGGACTCCGGCGTACCGGCGACCGCGCCCGTGGCCGCCCCGGCGATCGCGCCGCCGAGCACACCGCCGCCGACGCTCCCCGAGGCACCGGCGCCCACGACCGCGCGCACACCGGTCGACGCGTCCGCGCCCCGCCAGGGGTGCTCCCCGGCCAGCGCCAGCCCGAGCTGCGCGAGCGCCGCGATGTCCCCGGTCCCCACCGAGCCGAACTCGTTCACAACGGGGTACGCCCCGGCCTCCAGCGCCTCGCACAGTGCCGTGACGACGGTGGGCCGCAGGCCCGCGCCGCCGGCGAGGAGCTGGTTCGCTCGGACGGCGAGCATCGCCCTGACCTGCCGGGCGGGCAGTTCCTCGCCGATGGCGCCGGCGTGGCTGCGCAGCAGACGCAGTCCGTGCTCGGCCGCCGCCTCGGTCGGCACGTCCTCGTTCCGGTTGGCGCCGACCCCGGTGGAGCGGCCGTACACCCGCCCGGTCGCGGCGATCCGCCGGGCGGCGTCCCAGGATTCCTCGACGCGTTTCATCGCCTCGGTGCCCGCAACAGGCCGTGCGGTCCCGTCGGCGAGCCGTACGACGTCGGCGACGCCGGTGCTGCAACCGTCCAGCACCACGAGGCCGGTGGTCACCGCGACCGGTGCGTCCACATCCTGAGACGACATAGAGCGCGAACTCCCCTCAATCCGGACGTTGGATCTTGCCTGACGGTCATAAGTAACCGGCGATTAACACCGAACCGTTGACAACCTATTCAGATACAGAGAACTCTGCATGACGATATGCAGCCGGGCAAGGGACACCTCATGATCCAGTTCGACGCGGTCCACAAGCGCTTCCCGAACGGCACCACAGCGGTCCACGACCTCTCCCTGGAGATGCCAGAAGGCGGCGTGACCGTCCTCGTGGGATCTTCCGGTTGCGGCAAGACGACCACCCTGCGAATGATCAACCGAATGGTCGACCCGACCTCCGGAACCATCCGGGTCGGCGGCCGCGACGTACTGGACCAGGACGCCGCCGACCTGCGCCGTTCCATCGGTTACGTCATCCAGCAGTCGGGCCTCTTCCCGCACCGCACGGTCCTCGACAACATCGCGACCGTGCCGCTGCTCCTCGGCCACGGCCGCCGCAAGGCACGGGCCCGGGCCGCCGAGCTCCTGGAGACGGTCGGCCTGACCGCCGAGTCCGGGAAGCGCTACCCGCACCAGCTCTCCGGCGGCCAGCAGCAGCGCGTCGGTGTGGCCCGCGCGCTCGCCGCCGACCCGCCGGTGCTCCTGATGGACGAGCCCTTCGGCGCGGTCGACCCGGTCGTGCGCACCCAGCTCCAGGACGAACTGCTGCGGCTCCAGAAGGAGTTGAGCAAGACGATCGTCTTCGTCACGCACGACATCGACGAGGCGGTACGGCTCGGCGACCAGATCGCGATCTTCCGTACCGGCGGCCACCTCGTCCAGTGCGCGACCCCCTCCGAGCTGCTGGCCCGCCCGGCGGACGACTTCGTCGCGGACTTCCTGGGCGCCGAGCGCGGCCTGAAGCTCCTGTCCCTGACGCCGCTCAAGGACATACCCCAGGCGCCGGCCCCCGAGGGCGGCACCTGGGAGCTGGCCCTCGACGCGGGCCGCAGGCCCCTGCACTGGCGCACCGGGGACACCGAACTCCCCGTACGGCCACTGCGCGACACCGACTCCCTGCTCGCCGCGCTCAACGAGTCCATCGCCTCCCCGACCGGACTCGTGGCCCGCGTCGACGCCGACGGCGCCCTCACCGGTGTGACCTCGCGCGACGAGATCCACCAGCACGCGGGCCAGGCCCACGCGGAAGCCCGGGTGGCCTCGTGACCATCGACTGGTCGTGGATAGGCGACCACACCGACGACCTCACCACCCTGACCGTCTCGCACCTCCAGGCGGCCCTGTCCGCAGTCTTCTTCGGCCTGCTGATCTCCCTCCCGCTGGCCGTGGTCGCCCACCGGATCCGCCCCCTGCGCGGCGTGCTGCTCGGCCTCTCGAACGTCCTCTTCACGATCCCGTCGATCGCGGTCTTCGTACTCCTGCTCCCGGTCTCAGGCCTGACCCGCACCACCACGGTCGTCGGCCTGACGATCTACACCCTCGTCGTCCTCCTGCGGAACACGGTCGAAGGCCTCGACTCGGTCCCCGCGAAGACGAAGGAGGCCGCGAAGGCCATGGGCACGCGCCCCCTGCGCGCCCTCCTCACGGTCGAGCTCCCCCTCGCACTCCCCGTGATCATGGCGGGCGTCCGTATCGCCACGGTCATGTCGATCTCACTGGTCTCCGTGGCCACGTACATCGGCGACGGCGGCCTCGGCCAGCTCTTCACGGACGGATTCCAGCGCAACTTCCCGACCCCTGTCATCGCCGGCGTCGTCCTGACGCTCCTGCTGGCCCTGGTCGCGGACGCTCTGCTGGTCGCCGTCCAGTACGTACTCACCCCGTGGACGAGGCGGCGAGCCTGACATGTACGAACTCTTCAAGGACCTCGGCGACTGGCTGGTCAGCGGCGAGCAGTGGACCGGCCCCGACGGCATCGGCCACCGCCTCGCCGAGCACCTCCAGTACTCCCTCCTCGCCACCCTCGTGGCCGCCGCGATCGCCCTCCCCGTGGGCCTGCTGATCGGCCACACCGGCCGCGGCGCGTTCCTCGCGATCAACCTCGCGTCCTTCGGCCGCGCCCTGCCCACCGTCGGCCTGGTCGTCCTCGTCTTCCTGGCGAGCGGCCTGTCGATGTGGCCGGTGTACGTGGCGCTGGTCGCCCTCGCCGTCCCGTCGATCGTGACCAACACGTACGCGGGCATGACCGCCGTCGACCCGGACGTGAAGGACGCGGCGCGCGGCCAGGGCATGCGCTGGCACCAGGTCCTCTTCCAGGTCGAACTGCCCCTGGCGCTCCCGCTGATCATGACGGGCCTGCGGCTGGCGCTGATCCAGGTGGTGGCCACGGCCACGATCGCGGCGTACGTGTCTTTCGGCGGGCTGGGCCGGTACGTGTTCGACGGGCTTGCGCAGCGGGACCTTGTGCAGGTGCTGGGTGGGGCGGTGCTGGTGGCTCTGGTCGCCGTTGTGCTCGACCTGGGGCTGAGCGGGCTGCAGCGGGTGCTGTTCCGTCATCGCCCCGCGTGAGCGCTGCCGCTGGCTGCAGTTCTGAATCTGCGGGCCGTCCGTGGCTGGTCGCGCAGTTCCCCGCGCCCCTGACGGGGCAACCCACGCTTAGGAGTTCCCACCCATGAATCGACGTACCCTCCTCGGCGGGCTGTTCGCCGCCGCGTCCGTTCCCGCTCTCGCCGCGTGCAGCAGCGGGATCACCTCGCTCGACGGCGGGGGCAGTGCCGGTGGCGGGGGCGGGTCCAGCAAGGACGGTGTCACCATCGGCACCGCCAACTTCACCGAGAACCAGGTGCTCGGCTTCCTCTACGCGGCCGTGCTGGAAGCCGCCGGTGTGAAGACGAAGGTCCGGCCCAACCTCGGCACCCGCGAGATCCTCATACCCGCGCTCAAGGGCGGCGACATCGACCTGCTCCCCGAGTACCAGGGAGCCCTCCTGCACTACCTCTCCCCCAAGGCAGAGGCGACGGAGGAGGGCGAGATGCAGAACGCCCTCGCGATGGCGCTGCCCGCCGGGCTCCAGGTCCTGCCGTACGGCATGGCCGAGGACTCCGACGCGTTCGTCGTCACCCGGGAGACGGCCGACAAGTACGGCCTGTCCTCCCTCGCCGACCTGAGGAAGGAGAACGGCGAGCTCGTCATCGGCGCCGCGCCCGAGGTGAAGAAGCGCGAGGTCGGCGCGGTGGGCCTGAAGGACGTGTACGGGGTGGAGTTCAAGGAGTTCAAGTCCCTCGACTCCTCCGGGCCGCTGGTGAAGGGCGCCCTGAAGAAGGGCGATGTGGACGTGGCGAACCTCTTCACCACCGACACCGACATCGTGGCCAACAAGTGGGTCGTCCTCACCGACCCCAAGAACCTCATCCCGGGCCAGCACATCGTCCCCCTCATAGCCGACCGCAAGGCCGACTCGACGGTCCGCAAGGCCCTCGCCGAGCTGGGCAACGTCCTCACCACCGCGGATCTGACCGAGCTGAACCGCCAGGTCGACAAGGACAAGAAGGACCCGGAGGACGTGGCGAACGCGTACGCGAAGGAGAAGGGTCTGACGAAGTAGGGCCCGCCGCGGCGGAACCCGCCGACGGCGGCCCCACCTGGTGGGGAACAACCCGACGACGACAGGGGGGCTAACCCCCGTGTCAACCGGGCTCCGCCTCTCTACCGTTGGACTATGACCGGTATGGAAGCCCGCGACGCCGAACTCAAGAAGGAACTCGACGCCACCTTGCACGCACGCAAGGAACTGGGCGAAGAGTACGAGTCCGCGCTGATCGACTCGTTCCTGGAAAAGGTCGAGCAGCGCCTGGACGGCGCGGTCGACCGCCGGGTGCGTCGTCAGCTCGCGGAACAGCAGATGGTGGTGGCCCGGGGCTCGCGCTCCCCGCAGGGATCCTCGGACTCCTTCGGCGAGCGCTTCGGCTTCGGCATCGTCTCGCTGGTCCTCGCGATCCCCCTGTCCGCGATCGGCGGCGGGGTCGCGGACCTGCCCGGCCTCCTGGTCGCCTGGGCAGGCATCGCGGGGGTCAACGTGGTCCAGGCCGCACGCAACTCGCCGAACTTCTTCGGCAGGCGCCGCAAGTCCTCCCAGGACAGCGAGTGGGAGGAGTGAGCCGTCTTTGAAGCGAGGACGGCTGCAACCATCAATTGAGGAACCACGACGGCGAGCAGCCAGGTCCGCGAGAGCGGCGCCGGTTTAGTACTCCAGCCGTAGATCGTGATCTTCATGCCTGAGTGGCTTGTCGCCGGTAGCGGCTGGCCTGGGAACGGGCCTTGTGGCGGCGTCGCCAGTGGGACCAGCCGAGCCGGTGGGCCGTGTCGTGGACGGGGCGGATAACGAGAGTGATGAACAGGCGCTGGATTTCGTTGCAGGTGAGCGGTATGAGCGTGTCGGGTGCGGGGTGGCGGGCGTGTTCGTCGGCGCGGACGGCGGCGAGGAAGGCGTGCGCGAGCATGGCCAGGATGACCCAGCGGGACCAGGACGCGTAGCGGCGGACCTGGTGCTCGTCCAGTCCGGCCAGGCCCTTTCCGGACTGGAACGTCTCTTCCACTCGCCACCTTGATCCAGCGACCCGCACCAGGGTGCTCAGGGGCACGGGCCGCGGTGAGTAGCAGCGGTAGTAGGCGAGTTCGCCGGTGGTGCGGTTGCGGCGGATCAGCAGCTGGCGGCTGCCGGGGGCGGGGTCGGGCAGTTCGATGGCGGCCCAGTCGTAGAAGCGGTGCCCCTTCGCCCCCGCTCCGGCGGACAGCTTCTGCCAGGCCTGCTTGGGCAGCTTCCGGGCCAGGGCGTCCGCGCGGAACTTCCCGGCCTGGGTGGTGACTTCGTGGGAGCAGGCACCGGCCAGCACGTAGCCGGTGCCGCGCTCCTCCAGTGCGGCCCGCAGTCGTGGGTTGCCGCCGTAGACCTCGTCGCCCGCGACCCACGAGGTGTGGTGGCCGGCGTCCAGGAACCGGGTGATCATGAGGATGGCCAGTTCCGGCTTGGTCGCGAAGGCGGTGTCCTGGTCGAGTCCGGCATCCCGGCAGCGGTCGGGGTCGGAGGTCCAGGAGCGCGGGACGTACAGTTCCCGGTCCACTGCCGCGTGCCCGCGGCGGCCGGCGTAGACCAGGTAGACGGCGACCTGGGCATTTTCGATCCTGCCCGCGGTGCCGGTGTACTGGCGCTGGACGCCGACCGTGCCGGTGCCCTTCTTCACGTCCCCGGTCTCGTCGACCACCAGTACTGCCTGGTCGTCGTGCAGGTGCTCCACCACGTAGTCGCGCAGGTCGTCGCGTACCTGGTCGGCGTCCCACTCGGCCCGCCCCAGCAGGTGCTGCATGCCGTCCGGGGTGGACTCCCCGGCCCACTCGGCGATGGTGTGAGGTCGGACCGGGGCGCCCTGCCGACGTTGCCGTCGGTGGGTTTCCCCGGCCCGCCTCCCGAACCGGACGTGCCCGATCTCCAGGCATCCGGCTCTCCACAAGCCCTCTCAGGCGGCCGCTGTCATCGTGGTCCCGCTGGGCCAGGGCGAGGGGATCTTGTTCCCGCGATACAGGTAACGGTTTGTGCGCACTTTCGCGCACCTGAACAAGACGACCTCGTCGTCGGCTGGCCACCATTGGCCTGCACAGTAACGATGGCGCAGGTTCTTCCAGTTGGACCGGCGGTGTTTGCGCCGCAGCCATCCGAAGACCTGGCGCCAGGTGAAGGCCGACAGGTACTGGAAGGTCGCGGACGACACCCCGTGCCGGAAGTACGCCGTCCAGCCCCGCAGCACCGGGTTGAGCTGGTGCAGCACGACTGCCAGCGGCAGGTTCGTGTCCTGTCGGCACAGCGTCTTGACCTTCTCCTTGACGGCCTGGAGGGCCTTCTTGGAGGGGTAGAGGTAGACGTAGTGCTTCTGGGTCCCGCGTTTGCGGTGACGCTGGAGGCGCCACCCGAGGAAGTCCAGCCCCTCGTCGATATGGGTGATGGCCGTCTTCTCCACCGACAGACGCAGTCCCATCGGGACGAGTGCTTCCGCCGCCTGGGTGCGTATGTCCTCAGCCTGCTCACGGGTCCCGGTCACGGCGATCAGAAAATCGTCTGCATACCGGAAGAGCCGGTAGTTGGCGAGGTTCTGGCGACGTCGCCGGGCCCGCTGGCCCTGCGTGAAGTTCGGCCCGCCCGGACAGGCCGCGATGAACTCATCGAGGACCGACAGGGCGATGTTGGCCAGCAGCGGCGAGAGGATCCCGCCTTGCGGAGTGCCGGTATCGGTGTCCTTGGACTGGCCGCCCTCGCTGAGGATGCCCGCCTTCAGGAATGCCTTCACCAGGTCAAGAACGCGTCGGTCCCCGACTCGGCGGCGCACCCGGCTCATCAGAGCCGTGTGGTCGATCGAGTCGAAACACGCCTCAATATCCCCCTCCACCATCCACTCATAAGAGCTCTTGGCGAAGTGGTGTGCCTCGGCGAGCGCGTCATGAGCCCGGCGTTTGGGGCGGAACCCGTAGGAACACGGGAGGAAATCCGCCTCAAAGATCGGCTCCAACACCAGCTTCAGGGACGCCTGGACCACCCGGTCCCGCACGGTGGGGATCCCCAGCCGACGGCGCTTGGCCGTCCCCGGCTTGGGAATCATCCGTTCCCGCACGGGAAGCGGGCGGAAACTACGGTCTTTCAGGTCGGACCGCACCTCGTCGAGGAATGCCTCGACGCCTTGCCCGTCCTCTACGGAGCGAGCGGTCTGCCCGTCCACTCCGGCCGAGCGGGCGCCCCTGTTTCTCCTCACCCGATCCCACGCGATCAGTAGAAACGCGGGATCGGCAACGAGATTGAACAGGTCATCGAACCGGCGATCACGATCGTCGGTCGCCCAACAGTGCAGCTTGGTCTGCATCTCCAGTACCCGGCGCTCGGCCTTGAGCAGCGCGAACTCCAGCGCGTCGGTATTCACCAGCGGCCTCCCGGCATTGCAGCATCCTCCCTGCCGACTTGCTGGCCCCCTTCGCCATGCACGGAGCTTTCCTCCGCTCGGACTACTACGGGGCCTCCGCCCCACCTGCGGCCCTCAGCCGGCAACGGGCCTGCCCTCCGCCGCCGGACCGGCAGTCCGGAGGAACAGGGCGACCGCAGGCGGTTCCCACGTTCACCATGTGCCGATCGGCCAGGTCGGCGTCCCGCTACTACCCCGGCAGCATCACCACGCCTACGCCGCAGACCTTCAGCGTGGCCTCCCCACCGGCAGTTGGAGACCGGCTTCGGAGTTGACCACCCCTGTCGAAGCGAGCGATCACGCACTGCACCCCGGGCCCATATCCGCCAGATTTGAGCCCGGTGCAAGACTTACGGGGCTTTACACGGGTTCCTCTTCGTACGCCTTCTGGCCTTGCTTGCCGAACCCGACACGTCTGGCAGTACCGCGCCGTCCCGGCGTTGTCAGGGCTGCTTTCCATCTTCACCGGCGTTCCCCGGCTCGGACTGCCCTCAGCTTCTACCCGGCCGCTGCGACGGCCCGGCGGTAGAGGTCTTGCACCTCCACTCGGTCACATGGCGCCTCGTGGCGCACCCAGCAGTTCTTGCGCGGCAGGTCCGACAGCAGTCCGAGCATCAACTGCCGTGCCCGGCGCCGGGGTTCGACGCGCGCGAACCGTCCTGCGATCCGGCTCATCAGGCCCTCGAACGCCTCCTGCCAGCGGGCAGGGTCTACGCTGTGACCTGCGGCCACCGCATGATCTTCAGTCTTCACACACCGATGATCAACGGTGGCCGCACCCGTCTCCACAGCGCTTCAGGGTCGCGCAGCGTCCGCCTGCCGTCCTGTGTCAGGAGGACATGTGCAACGTGGCGAAGTCTGGTGGGTCGAGTTCGACGAGCGGCGGCCGGTCGTACTGCTGTCGGGAGACGACGCGTCCGGGATCCGGGTGATGCAGGTCGTCGCTCCGGCGGGCGTCGACATCAGCGGTCTGGGCGTCGAAGTGGCAGTAGGCGCCATGGAAGGACTGCCCTTTGAAGGCGTTCTGCGGTTCGCGTTCCCGCGTCCAGGCTTTACCCCTTGCACGTGGCTGACCACCGTGTCCCGGGACGACCTGATCGAGCGGGCGGGCGCCCTATCCTCCGCGAAGCTCAGCGAGATTGAGGCCGCCCTCCGTCTCGGTGGACTCGGGTAGGCGGAGAAGGAACGGACACCCCCGCTGGCGTGGTCGATCTCGTCCAGATGATCGACACTGGCCACCTGTCTCCTCGGCGCCTCTCACCATCGAGATCACGATCTACGGTTGGAGTATTAGTACTCCAGTTGCGGTTCTCCATATGCCCTGGTCAGGTGGCTCTTTTGGTGTGTAATTGGCTGACGCCTCGTCAGGGCGGCGGTGGTTCGTGACTCACCCGATCGGGGTGCGTTGAACCGGTTATGGAGCCGGAGATCGATGTCGAAGTAGGCCTGTGGGATGCCGAGTTGGAGTCCCTGCTGCTCCGGGTGGGAGAGCGGTTCGGCCGCGTCGAGCCGCGGCGGCGGATGCGGGACTACGTCCGCGGCCTGTTGGGACCGGTAGGTCGGAAGAACAGCTGGCAGTTGGCCGAGCACGCAGGCAACGCCACTCCCTACGGGTTGCAGCGGCTGCTGTCGTGGTGCCAGTGGGAACCCGACGAGATCCGTGATGACCTGCAGAATTACGTTGCTGAGCGGCTCGGGCAGCCGGACGGTGTGCTGATCGTCGACGACACCGGCTTCCTCAAGAAGGGCACCATCTCCGCCGGAGTACAACGCCAATATTCCGGCACCGCAGGCCGCACGGAAAACTGCCAGATCGGGGTGTTCGCCGCCTACGCCTCCGCCAAGGGCAGGGCCCTGGTGGACCGCGAGCTCTACCTGCCCAAGTCCTGGACCGGAGATCCGGACCGGTGCCGCGCCGCCCGAATCCCGGAGGGCAGGTCCTTCGCGACCAAGCCGGAACTCGCACGCGCCATGGTCCGGCGGGCGCTGGACTCTGCCCTGCCGATCGCCTGGGTGACCGCCGATGCGGCCTACGGACAGGAGTGGCACTTCCGGCAGATCCTGGAGGAGGCCCGCGTCGGATACGTCCTGGCGGTGCCCAAGTCCCAGCAGGTCAAGACGCCTGCGGGCAGTTGGCGCATCGACCATGTCCTGGCCGGCGCCCCGGCCGAGGCGTGGGAGCGGATCTCCTGCGGGGACGGGGCGAAGGGGCCGCGGGTCTACGACTGGGCCGCGGCCAAGCTGCCCACCATCGACGGTTGCGATCCCACCCACTACCGCTGGGTTCTGGCCCGCCGCAGCCTGGCGCGTCCCGAGGAGATCGCCTACTACCTCGCCTTCGCCCAGGCAGACGTCACGGTAGCCGAACTCGTCTGGGTCGCCGGCGCCCGGTGGGCCATCGAGGAGTGCTTCCAGGCCGCGAAGAACGAATGCGGCCTGGATCAGTACGAAGTCCGCCGCTACGTCGGCTGGTACCGCCACATCACCCTGGCCATGCTCGCGCACGCCTTCCTGGCGGCGATGACCGCCCATGCCCTCGAAAAGGGGGCCGGAGAAACGGTTCGAGCAGCCTCGTTCCCCTCACCGTGGCAGAAATCCGAAGGCTGTTGGACCTTGCCCATTCCTCCGCAGCCCGGCACCACTCACCTCGGCGCCGTCTCCACTGGTCCCGATGGCGACGCCGCCACCAGGCCGTCGCCCGCCACTGCCACTATCAGCACCGCGCGCACCCCGATCGGGTGAGTCACGAACCACCGCCGCCCTGACGAGGCGTCAGCCAATTACACTCCCAAAGAGCCACCTGACCAGGGCATATGGAGAACCGCAACTGGAGTATTAGGCGCAAAGAGGGGCCCGGTACCAGTAGGTACCGGGCCCTTCTCGAGCTTGCGCGGGGACCGCCGCACCCCCGTTACCGGGGGGCGGGACGACGGCGGTCCCCGCGAGGGACGCGGGCCGGGTCAGGGCCGGGCTTACGCGTCCGTGGCGTCCATGGAGGTCCGGGAGCCGCTCCGGAGGTCCTTGGCGCCGTTTTGGTGCCGGCCGGGGCGGGGAGCCGCTCCCGCCCTTGCCGACATCCACCAATGTGCCGGACGCGTGTTAAGCGTGTGCTGCGCGGACGTGACGCGCTCGTACCACTTCCACGAAGTTCCGCCGTGATCGCTCACACCGGAAGTTCCCCTCCGGGGTGCGCAGTTCACCGGACGTTCCTACTGGTGTCCACCCTTGGCCAGGAAGGACAACAGGTCCTGCCGGCTGACGACACCGGTGGGCTTGCCCTCGACCAGGACGATCGCCGCGTCGGCACCGCCGAGCACGGTCATCAGGTCGCCCACGGGCTCGCCGGAGCCGACCTGGGGCAGCGGCGCCGACATGTGCTTCTCCAGCGGGTCGGAGAGCGAGGCCCGCTGGGTGAACAGCGCGTCGAGCAGCTCGCGTTCGACGACGGACCCGACGACCTCCGCCGCCATGACGTCCGGGTGACCGGCGCCGGGCTTGACGATCGGCATCTGCGAGACGCCGTACTCGCGCAGCACCTCGATGGCCTCGCCGACGGTCTCGTCCGGGTGCATGTGGACGAGGGACGGGATGGCCCCGTGCACCTTGTCGCTCAGGACGTCGGCGACGCGGGCGCTGGGCCCCTCGTCCTCCAGGAACCCGTAGTCGGCCATCCACTCGTCGTTGAAGATCTTGCTGAGATAGCCGCGCCCGCTGTCGGGCAGCAGCACGACCACGACGTCGTCGGGCCCGAGCCGCTGGGCGACCTCCAGCGCGGCGACGACGGCCATGCCGCACGAGCCGCCGACCAGCAGCCCCTCCTCCTTGGCCAGTCGCCGGGTCATCTGGAAGGAGTCCTTGTCGGACACGGCGACGATCTCGTCGGCGACGGTCCGGTCGTACGCGGTCGGCCAGAAGTCCTCGCCGACGCCCTCCACGAGGTACGGGCGCCCGGAGCCGCCGGAGTACACGGACCCCTCGGGGTCGGCGCCGACGACCTGGACCTTCCCGTCACTGGCGTCCTTGAGGTACCGCCCGGTCCCGGAGATGGTGCCGCCGGTGCCCACGCCCGCCACGAAGTGGGTGATCCGCCCCTCCGTCTGCTCCCACAGCTCGGGGCCGGTGGAGTGATAGTGCGAGAGGGGATTGTTGGGGTTGGAGTACTGGTCGGGCTTCCAGGCGCCGGGGGTCTCCCGCACGAGCCGGTCCGAGACGTTGTAGTACGAGTCGGGGTGCTCCGGATCAACGGCGGTGGGGCATACGACGACGTCGGCGCCGTACGCCCGCAGGACGTTGATCTTGTCGGTGCTCACCTTGTCGGGGCACACGAAGATGCACTTGTAGCCCTTCTGCTGAGCCACGATGGCAAGGCCCACACCCGTGTTTCCACTGGTCGGCTCGACGATCGTGCCGCCCGGCTGCAGCGCGCCGCTCTTCTCGGCGGCCTCGATCATGCGCAGGGCGATGCGGTCCTTCACGGAACCGCCGGGGTTGAAGTACTCGACCTTCGCGAGGACGGTCGCCTGGATGCCGGCGGTCACGCTGTTGAGCCTCACCAGCGGGGTGTTGCCGACGAGACTGATCATCGAGTCGTGGAATTGCACCGTTGTCTCCGGAGCTGAAAAAGAAGTGATTGAGGTGGTGTCGTCAGCCTAAGCCCCGTGTCGGGCGTTCACGTCGCGTTGAGATTGGCCGACGGTCTGTACGGGGCAAGCAGTGGGTGTACGGCAAAGAGGAGGTGGCGGCTACGCATGACGAGCTTGTCGAGAGCGAGGGTGGCACGCCGGATCGCCGCGGGCGCCGCGTACGGCGGCGGCGGGATCGGTCTGCTGGGCGCGGCGACGGTCGGAGTGGTGCTGGCCGAGGTCCAGCTGGCGAAGCGCCAGGTGGGGAACGGCCACAGCCCCCATCCGCCGAGCGCGGACGGGCTGTACGGGTATGTGTACGCCGGCTCCGAGGAACCGCTGCGCCTGACGATGCTGGGTGACTCCACGGCGGCGGGGCAGGGGGTGCACCGGGCCCGTCAGACACCGGGGGCGCTGCTCGCCTCCGGGCTGGCGGCGGTGGCGGAGCGGCCGGTGCGGCTGCGGAACGTGGCACTGCCCGGCGCCCAGTCCGACGACCTGGACCGCCAGGTCGCGGTGGTTCTCGGGGAGCCGGAGGGAGTCCCCGACGTATGCGTGATCATGGTCGGCGCGAATGACGTGACGCATCGGATGCTGGCGACGCGCTCGGTCCGTCACCTCTCGGCGGCGGTACGGCGTCTGCGTACCGCCGGTGCCGAGGTGGTCGTGGGCACCTGCCCCGACCTGGGCACCATCGAGCCGGTCCAGCAGCCGCTGCGGTGGCTGGCGCGGCGGGCCTCGCGGCAGCTCGCGGCCGCCCAGACCATCGGGACGGTGGAGCAGGGCGGGCGGACGGTGTCGCTGGGCGACCTGCTGGGGCCGGAGTTCGCGGCGAATCCGCGGGAGCTCTTCGGGCCCGACAACTACCACCCGTCCGCCGAGGGCTATGCCACGGCGGCGATGGCGGTACTTCCCACGGTGTGCGCGACGCTGGGCCTGTGGCCGGCGGAGGAGGAGCGTCCGGACGTCTCCCGCCGGGAGGGGTTCCTGCCGGTGGCCCGGGCTGCGGCCGAGGCCGCGTCCGAGGCGGGTACGGAGGTCACTGCGGCCATGCCCACGGGTCCGCGTGCCCCGTGGGCCCTCCTCAAGCGCCGCCGGCGCCACCGCGTCCCGGCCACGGACCCGTCCCCGACGACGACGCGGGAACCGTCGGCCTGACCGGGGCTTTTCTCGCCCCCGCCGCCCCTACCCATTCCCGTCACTTACTCAGGGGCTCCGCCCCCGAACCCCCGCTCCTCAAACGCCGGAGGGGCTGACTACCAGCCCGTCCGGCGTTTGAGGACGAGCGCGGAGCGCGATACGGGGGTCTGGGGGCGGAGCCCCCAGGGGACGGGAATGGGTAGGGGCGGCGGGGGCGAGGAAAGCAAGCGCTTAGACAAATGCGGCCCGAGTCACATGGCCACACCCGTGACCTCGCCCATACGTACGGGTAACTTCCCAACCAGGTCCGCCTACACCCTCGTACTCCCACCCGCCGCCCGACCACCGCCCCTCAACGAGGCGCTCCGCGCCGCCCCTTCTTACTGGAGCCGTAGATGCCCGAAGCCGTGATCGTCTCGACCGCCCGCTCCCCCATCGGCCGCGCTTTCAAGGGCTCCCTCAAGGACCTGCGCCCGGACGACCTCACCGCCACGATCATCCAGGCCGCCCTCGCCAAGGTCCCCGAGCTGGACCCCAAGGACATCGAAGACCTGATGCTCGGCTGCGGCCTCCCCGGCGGCGAGCAGGGCAGCAACCTCGGCCGCATCGTCGCCGTACAGATGGGGATGGACCACCTCCCCGGCTGCACGATCACCCGTTACTGTTCCTCGTCGCTCCAGACGACCCGCATGGCCCTGCACGCCATCAAGGCAGGCGAGGGCGACGTCTTCATCTCGGCGGGCGTGGAGATGGTGTCCCGCTTCACGAAGGGCAACTCCGACAGCCTCCCGGACACGCACAACCCCCTCTTCGCGGACGCCGAGGCCCGCACCGCCGAGGTCGCCGCCAGCGAGGGCGCGAGCTGGCACGACCCGCGCGAGGACGGCCTCGTCCCCGACCCGTACATCGCGATGGGCCAGACCGCGGAGAACCTCGCCCGCATCAAGGGCGTCACCCGCCAGGACATGGACGAGTTCGGCGTCCGCTCGCAGAACCTCGCCGAGGAAGCCATCAAGAACGGCTTCTGGGAGCGCGAGATCACCCCGGTCACGACCCCGGACGGCACGGTCGTCTCCAAGGACGACGGCCCCCGCGCCGGCGTCACCCTCGAAGGCGTCCAGGGCCTCAAGCCGGTCTTCCGCCCGGACGGACTCGTCACGGCGGGCAACTGCTGCCCGCTGAACGACGGCGCCGCCGCCGTGGTGATCATGTCCGACACGAAGGCCCGCGAGCTCGGCCTCACCCCCCTCGCCCGGGTCGTCTCGACCGGCGTCACCGGCCTCTCCCCCGAGATCATGGGCCTCGGCCCGGTCGAGGCGTCGAAGCAGGCCCTGAGCCGCGCCGGTCTGACCGTCGACGACATCGACCTCTTCGAGATCAACGAGGCGTTCGCCGCCCAGGTGATCCCCTCCTACCGCGACCTGAACATCCCGCTGGAGAAGCTGAACGTGAACGGCGGCGCGATCGCGGTCGGCCACCCCTTCGGCATGACCGGCGCCCGCATCACCGGCACTCTGATCAACTCCCTCCAGTTCCACGACAAGCAGTTCGGTCTGGAGACGATGTGCGTCGGCGGCGGCCAGGGCATGGCGATGGTCATCGAGCGTCTGAGCTAGTAACCGGATCCACCACAGCCACAGGCGCCCGAACCGAAGCGCCGTTGCTGTAACCGCAGTTGAACTCAGCGTGACCGAATCGGCCCGGAACCCCGCAACCACCGGGACTACGGGCCGATTTGTGATCCAATCTCCCCCAGGATGTGACCTATCTCCCTCTGGAGAGGGATTTACGCAGGTCAGAGCCGTTACGCAACCAAACATCAGGCCTAAAGTCCTGTCCCTTTCGTGACGTTACGCACTGACAGCTGGTTAGTCCGCCCTTCAAGCTGATGTAGGAAGTCGGGGGTCGACTTTGAACCGGGAGTACGTCAGTGAGCACCACGTCTCTTGCTCTGCTGCTCGCCACAGCCACCACCACGGCCGTGGGCGTCGCCGTTCTGCGCACCCTGCTGGCGCTGCGCCGACAGGTAGCGGCCCTGCACACCCAGCTCGCCGAGAGCCGCGCCACGGCCGTCCGCGGTCTGGTGCCGTCCGCGCGCTCGACCACGGACACGGACGAGATACGTGCCGCCGTGGCCGAGGCGCTCGCCGAGGAGCGGGAGCGGGAGCTCGCCGAGGCCCGGGCGTTCTGGGCCGCCCAGGAGGCGCGTGACGCCTCGGACTCGCCCACTCTGCTCGGCCTGCCGGACAGTGATCTGTTCCTGCCGCGCCAGTCGGACTTCGCGGGCCTCGAACACCTGGAGCCGGTGACCGAGCCTGCCGCCGACGCCGACGAGTTCGCCGGGGACTCCCCCGAACTGGCCGCGGCCCGCCGCCGTCACCCCTCGCACCCTGACTTCGTACCGGTCCAGTCACCGGTCGTGAACGACCACGAACGCACGGTGTCCTGCCTGGAGGAGTTGGCCGAGTCCCGCACGGAACTCACCGACATCCGCCCCGGCCCCCTCGGCACGCTCGACGTCTACGTCTTCGCCGACGGCACCACCCTCTGCATGACCCCGGGCCACCGCGAAACCGCCGAACGCCTCGCCGACTCCCTCCGCACCGGCCACCCCCCGGTCCTCCTGGGCGGCTCCGGAGTCTCAGGCGCCTACGCCCTGACCTTCGAATGCGCGAACGAGAACGTCTACGTCCTGGCGGACCGGGTCATAGCCTCGCTTTAGAACAAGCCTGACAGGAGGCGCGCCCCGTCAGGGGCGCGGGGAACTGCGCGCTCAGCCACATCGCACACCCGCAGTCGCAACGAACACTCAAACCCCCGCCCTCTTCTGTGCCTCCTCAACAACCCGCACAGCCTCCACGACCTCGTCCACCGTGGTCAGCACAACCGCCAAGTCATTCCCAGCCAGAGTGATCTGATCCGCCGCGGCGAACATCCCCGCGTCCGGCATCTCCAGAGGCTCCCGCAAGGGGTCCTCCAACCGCTGGGCACGCAGTGCCAACTCCCTGGCCAGCCCCAGCGCTTCCGCGGCAGCCCCCCGTTGCAACCGACTCTGCGGAGCGGCCCGCAACCGGTCGGCGAAATGTTCCACGGCCCGCGTCAAAGGCGTCGTATCAAGCACGCGCCGACCCTACGCGCCTCATCTGGACTGTTGCCAACAGGCCAACGCTCAGGCACGGTGACTTGAAGGACCGGCTTACATCCCATGCGTCCGGAGGCGCCGATGTCCCAAGTCTTCTCCGAGGAGACCCATCGCAATCTGCTCGCCCGCATCCCCCATTGCACCGGTCGTGAGATTTCCGACTGGCTGCGCACCGTCGACGAAGGCCCCGCCCTCTTCCGCTTCGAGGAGAAGGTCAGCTGGCTCCGCGCCGAGCACGACCTCGCGTACGGCCACGCCAAAGCCATCATTCACGAGTACGACCTGAGGAGGGCCGCGCGCAAACTGCGCTGAGCGGTTTCGCTCTGCTCCTGCACCCGACAAAAATGGAAGGGCCCGCGAACCGTGGTTCGCGGGCCCTTCCGACTGCGGTCCTGCTAATCGTTGCCGCTGAAGATCGCGACCAGGCGCAGCATCTCCAGGTAGATCCAGACGAGGCTCATGGTGAGGCCGAAGGCGGCCAGCCAGGACTCGTCGCGCGGGGCGCCGTAGGCGATGCCGTCCTCGATCTGCTTGAAGTCGAGCGTCAGGAAGAACGCACCGAGGACGATCGCGAGAATGCCGACGATCGCGCCCAGCGGGCCCATGCTCCGCAGCCCGCCGTCATCGGCGACACCGAAGACGACCAGCAGCAGGTTGACCGCCATGACGAGCACGAAGGCGATGGCGATGGCCATGCCGATGCGCGCGTACCGGGCGGTGACTCGGATCCAGCCCGCCTTGTAGATCAGCAGGGTGGCGCCGGACACCGCCATGGTGCCGAGCACGGCCTGGAAGGGCGCACCGCTCCACCGGCTGTTGAACATCTCGCTGATCACGCCGAGGAAAACACCCTCGAAGGCGGCGTACGCCAGGATCAGCGGGGGCGAGGCCTTGCGCTTGAAGGCCTGGACCAGCGCGAAGACCATCGCGATGAGCGCGGCGCCGATGGCCAGGCCGAAGCTGCTCGACGAGACCGGCAGCAGTGTCCACGCGAGCACGGCACCGACGGTGACCGTGCCGAGCGTGATCGCCGTACGCGAGACGACGTCGTCCATCGTCATGCGGCCGGCGGCGGGCGGGGCCTGCGGCGGTGCGCCGTGCTGGAGGTCCTGCGGGGCGTAAGGATTCTGCGCGTACGGGTTGCCGCCCTGCGGGGCGTGCGGGGTGCCCGCGTACGGGTTCCCCTGCGTTCCGACAGCGGGGCCCCCGGCCTGCGGCGCGGTGTTGAAGCCCGCGTAGCCGTTGTCGCGGCTGAACCCCCGTCGCGAGAAGACCGGGTTGCTGCTCCTCATTTCACTCCTCCATGGCCACCCTGCGTGGCCTTGGCTCAAGAGTAATGGGTAGGCAAAAGAAAGCCTCTAGTGCCTGGGGAGGATCTTTCCCCTCTTGTGACCGGGAACACCAGGCCGAGACCCGGCATTCCCCGCACCGTTACAACGCCGGTACGCACTGTTCCGGTTCCCTCTTCCGGGGTGTCTCACTCCAGCGGGAAGCCCGTGTATCCCTCGGCGAGGTCCTGCTCGGCGGCCCGCGCACCGGCGATCCGCGCCAGCCGGGCGAGCTGGATCCGGTCCTCGAAGGGCGTCGCGTCGGCCGGCCGGTGCAGCAGCGTCGTCATCTCGTACGAGAACCGCTCGGCCTGCCACACCCGCCGCAGACAGGTCTCGGAGTACGCGTCGAGCCGCTCGGCCGACCCGGTCTCCTGCTCGTACGCCAGAGCCCGCGCGAAGGTGACCACGTCACCGACCGCGAGGTTCAGCCCCTTGGCGCCGGTCGGCGGCACGATGTGGGCGGCGTCACCTGCCAGGAAGAGCCGCCCGTACCGCATCGGCTCGTGCACATGGCTGCGCATGGGTGTGACGGACTTCTGGGTGATGGGCCCCCGCTCCAGCCGCCACCCGTCCCCGGTCTCGAACCGCCGCTCCAACTCGTCCCAGATCTCCTCGTCGGCCCACTCCTCGGCGTCCGTGCCCTCGGGCACCTGGAGGTAGAGCCGCGAGACGACGGGGGATCGCATGGACAGCAGGGCGAAACCACGGTCGTGCCGGGCATAGACGAGCTCGTCGTGCGAGGGCGGCACATCGGCGAGGATCCCGAGCCACCCGAACGGGTAAGTCCGCTCGAAGACCCGGGTGAGCTCGGCGGGAATCGCCTTGCGGGCAACCCCCCAGAACCCGTCGCACCCGACCACGTACGAGCACTCCAGTACCTCCTCACGCCCCTCATGGCGAAAACGCACCCGTGGAGCATCGCCGCCCGCGCCCTCCACGGAGAGGGCCTCCGCCTCGAAGAGGAGCGGCCCGCCCTCCTTGAGCTGAAGCGCGATGAGGTCCTTGCACACCTCGGTCTGGGCGTAGACCATCACGGACCGCCCACCGGTCAGGGCGGGAAAGTCGACCCGGTGCCGCCGCCGGTCGAACCGCAGCTCGATGCCGTCGTGCCGCAGCCCCTCACGGTCCATCCGCTCACCGGCGCCCGCGGCCCGCAGCACGTCCACGGTCCCCTGCTCCAGGATCCCGGCCCGCTGCCGATGCTCCACATAGGCCCGGTCCCGGCTCTCCAGCACGACGGAGTCGATCCCCTCGTTGTGCAGCAGCCGCGCCAGCAGCAGCCCGGCCGGTCCGGCCCCGATGATCCCGACGGTGGTACGCATCGACTCGCCCCTTCGCGCCACGAAACTGAAGTGAGCGACCCTCAATCCGTTCGCCCAGTGAACCAAACTTCACCAAATCACTACGGTGAGTCTCCGACGGGCAGAACCCGCTGTCAACGGTTGGGAGGTGAAGTCTTCAATGAAGGATGCACCCTTCATTGGGATACGCCGGAAAAAGCGGAAGTGTCGGAGGTGCCCGGAACCGGACTTGAACCGGTACGCCCGCGAGGGGCAGCGAGGTTTAAGCTCGCCGTGTCTGCATTCCACCATCCGGGCAGGCCATGGGCTCCGCGTCGAGTGTTCCGAGCCTATCGGGACAGATCCCCCGAACAGCGGAAGGGCAGCCCGATGTTGTCTTATTTTATTGGCGTCTGAGGGTGCATCAGCCCACGGTACGCGCCATCAGCACATGCCAAATGCCGTTCGGCCGAAGCTTGACGGCGTATGGGGAATGACGTGATTTCACCGCCCGAACGAGCGGAACCTGACGAACCGTCGCCGATTCCCTCTCAGGGACGGACGTCATCCCCAGGTATGACACGGGCTCGCCGGGTCCGACCCAAGGCTGCCTTCGGAACCAGAACAGCGGGTGACTACACGGCGCCGATCGACGCCGACGATGGAACTGTCGTCCTCACTCGTCGTCGTACCGACAAGGAGCACCCTCCCGTGACCACCACGCCCCTCGCCGACCGTGCCACCACGGTGGCCGCCCGCGCCTCGGAACTGTCCAAGGTCTACGGACAGGGGGAGACCCAGGTGGTCGCCCTGGACCGGGTCTCCGTCGACTTCCGGCAGGCCGAGTTCACCGCGATCATGGGCCCCTCCGGCTCCGGCAAGTCCACGCTGATGCACTGCGTGGCCGGCCTGGACAGCTTCTCCTCCGGCTCGGTCCGCATCGGCGACACCGAACTCGGCTCCCTCAAGGACAAGCAGCTGACCAAGCTGCGCCGGGACAAGATCGGCTTCATCTTCCAGGCGTTCAACCTCCTTCCGACTCTCACGGCCCTGGAGAACATCACTCTTCCGATGGACATCGCGGGCCGCAAGCCGGACAAGGAGTGGCTCAACAACGTGATCCGGATGGTGGGCCTGGCCGACCGCCTCACCCACCGCCCCTCCGAGCTCTCCGGCGGCCAGCAGCAGCGCGTCGCCGTGGCCCGCGCGCTGGCCTCCCGCCCGGACATCATCTTCGGCGACGAGCCGACCGGAAACCTCGACTCCCGCTCGGGCGCCGAAGTCCTCGGCTTCCTCCGCAACTCCGTACGCGAACTGGGCCAGACCGTCGTCATGGTCACCCACGACCCGGTGGCCGCCGCCTACGCCGACCGCGTCATCTTCCTGGCCGACGGCCGCGTGGTCGACGAGGTGCACACCCCCACGGCGGACGCGGTCCTGGACCGCATGAAGCAGTTCGACGCGAAGGGTCGCACCAGCTAGGCGCGCTCTCCCTTTCTTGGGTTGCGTCCACTTCTTGCGTTCCGTCCGCAGGCCGTCAGTGGCTGATCGCGCAGTTCCCCGCGCCCCTGAAGGGCACGACTCGCGGCCCACCCCAAAGGGGCGCCCCCAGCCACCCTCGGGGGTGAAGGGGCTGCGCCACCGGGCCGCAGCAGCCGACGCTCGGGAGGGGACGGGTCGGGGTGTCCGCCCGCAGCGGCTGGCGTGTCAACTCGCTCCCCCTCTGAAAGCCACCGATTCCGCGCCAGACCGAGGACGGATATCCCCCGCCCCGGCCCCGCCCCCACGACGGCCTGGGCGCATCCCGCGCTCCGCACCGCAACGCCGTACACCACTCGCCGTACACCTCGTACACCTGGACTGAGAAGACATGTTCCGAACCGCCCTGCGCAACGTGCTAGCGCACAAGGCCAGGCTGCTGATGACCGTGCTCGCCGTGATGCTGGGCGTGGCGTTCGTCTCCGGCACCCTGGTCTTCACCAACACCATCTCCGACGCGTTCCAGAAGAGCTCGGCGAAGGGATTCGACCAGGTCGACGTCGCCGTCCAGCCCGAATCCGCGCGGGACGAAGGCGACAAGCTCGGCAAGGACCCGGAGCTCACCCAGGCGCTGCTGGACAAGGCCGCCAAGGCCCCCGGCGCCGAGTCGGCCATAGGCGTGGTCACCGGCTTCACCGCCATCGCCGACAAGGACGGCAAGCTGATCGGCGGCGGCTTCCAGTCGCAGGGCGGCAACTACTGGGGCGACAAGGACCCCCGCTACCCGCTCGACAGCGGCAAGGCCCCGACCGGCAAGAACGAGGTCGCGATCGACGCCGAAACGGCCAAGCGCGCCGGCTACAAGGTCGGCGACACCATCCGGATCTCGATCGACGGCCCGGTCCTCACCCCCACCATCACCGCCGTCTTCACCACGGACGACGGCAACGTCGCCGCCGGCGGCAGCCTCGCCGTCTTCGACACGGCCACCGCACAGCAGCTGTTCCACAAGACGGGCACGTACGACGAGATCGACGTGAAGGCGGCCCCGGGCACCAGCCAGACCGCCCTCCGGACGAGCCTCGACAAGGTCCTCCCGAAGGACACCGTCGACACCACGACGGGCCAGCAGCTCGCCGACGACCAGGCAGCCATGATCGAGTCGTCGATGAGCGGCCTCAAGACGGGCCTCCTGGTCTTCGCCGGCATCGCCCTGTTCGTCGGCACGTTCATCATCGCCAACACCTTCACCATGCTGGTGGCCCAGCGCACCAAGGAACTCGCGCTCCTGCGCGCGGTCGGCGCCTCGCGCAAGCAGGTCACCCGCTCCGTACTCCTCGAAGCGTTCGTGGTCGGCACGGTCGCGGCCGTCACGGGCCTGATCGCCGGCATCGGCATCGGCGCGGGCCTGCGCAGCCTGATGGGCATGCTGGACGCGACCGTCCCGGCGGGCCCGCTGGTCATCTCCCCGGGCACGGTCGTCACGTCGTTCGCCGTCGGCATCCTGATCACGATGCTCGCCGCCTGGCTCCCGGGCCGCCGCGCCGCGAAGATCCCCCCGGTCGCGGCGATGAGCAGCGTGCACGCGGCGGCGACGACCAAGTCGCTCGTCCTGCGCAACACCCTCGGCGCCCTGTTCTCCGCGGCGGGCATCGCGGTGGTCCTCTTCGCGACGACGATGGAGGGCTCGGACGGCCAGGCCCCGATGGGCATGGGCGCGGTCCTGCTGATCATCGGCGTCTTCATCCTCACGCCCCTCCTGTCCCGCCCGCTGATCGCCGCCGCGGCCCCGGTCCTGCGCATCTTCGGCGTCTCGGGCAAGCTGGCCCGCCAGAACTCCGTACGCAACCCGCGCCGCACGGCCGCCACCGCCTCCGCGCTGATGATCGGTCTCACGCTCATCACGGGCATGACGGTGATGGCGGGCAGCCTGCAGACGTCGATCGACAAGATGGCCACCGCCGCGCTGAAGGCGGACTACGTGGTGTCGATGGCGAACATGAACTCCCTGTCGCCGGACGTCGAGAAGAAGCTCGACAAGGTGAAGGGCGTCACCGCCACGAGCCCCATGCGCAACGCGCCGGCCCGCATCGACGACCAGACCGAGTACCTGACGGGCGTGAAGGGCGCCACGATCGGCGAGCTGACCGACCTGAAGGTCGACAACGGCTCCTTCAAGGTCGGCGGCACGCAGGTCGTCGTGGACGACGAGACGGCCAAGGACCGCGGCTGGAAGGCCGGTTCGACGTTCACGGCCTCGTTCGAGGACGACAAGAGGCAGCGGCTGACGGTCGCCGGGATCTACGAAGGCAACGAACTCATCCGGGGCATCCTGATCGACACCGCGACGCTCGCCCCGCACCAGGCGAACCAGGCGGACCCGGCCGACATGCAGGTCATGGTGAAGACGTCGGGCGGCCCGTCCGACGCGACCAAGGACAGCCTGGAGAAGGCGCTCGGCGACAACCCGGCCATCAAGGTCCAGGACAAGAAGGACGTCTCGAACGAGATCGCGCAGATGTTCACGCTGATTCTGAACATGCTGTACGGCCTGCTGGCGATGGCGGTCATCGTCGCCGTCCTCGGCGTCATCAACACCCTCGCGATGTCGGTCTTCGAGCGCTCGCAGGAGATCGGCATGCTCCGCGCGATCGGCCTCGACCGCAAGGGCATCAAGCGGATGGTCCGTCTGGAGTCCCTGGTCATCTCGCTCTTCGGCGGCGTGCTCGGCGTGGGCCTGGGCGTGTTCTTCGGCTGGGCGGCCGGTGAACTCCTGGCCGGCAAGATGCCGACGTACGAACTGGTCCTGCCCTGGGGCCGGATGGCCGTCTTCCTGCTCCTGGCGGCAACGGTCGGCATCCTTGCCGCCCTGTGGCCGGCCCGTCGTGCGGCGCGCCTGAACATGCTGTCGGCGATCAAGTCGGAGTAACGCTCAACGCAAAGCAGCAATAAGTTGGGGCCCGTTCCGAAAGGAACGGGCCCCGACTCCGTACCGCCGCCAAACACAAAAGGCGGCCAGAACCCCCAGCTCGTACCCCTAATTCCAGTTACGAGCCCGAAGAGGCATCCCCGACGCCCCCGACTCGGGCGTCCGAACCGCCAGCACCTGGTTCACCCCGATCCGGTTCCGCTCGAAGGCGAGGGCGGAGGCGGCCATATAGAGCCGCCAGACCCGGGCCCGGCCGGGGCTGGTGAGCCGGACGGCGTTCGGCCAGTCCGCCTCCAGGTTGGCGACCCAGCGGCGCAGCGTGAGCGCGTAGTGCTCGCGGAGCGACTCGACGTCGCGGACCTCGAACCCGGCCGTCTCCAGCCGGCTCACGGTCCCGCCGATCGGAGCGAGTTCGCCGTCCGGGAAGACGTACGCGTCGATGAACTCGTCGATCTCGTACGCCGATTCGTCGCGCCGGGGCCGGCGCCCGATCTGGTGGTTGAGGAGCCGTCCGCCCGGTTTGAGCAGGGCGAACAGGTCCCGCGCGTACTCCAGATAGCGGTCGCTCCCGACGTGTTCGGCCATGCCGATGGAGGAGATCGCGTCGTACGGACCGTCGGTGACGTCGCGGTAGTCCTGGACGCGGATCTCGATCCGGTCGGTCAGACCCTCCTCCGCGACGCGCTTACGGGCGTAGGCGGCCTGCTCCTGGGACAGGGTGACGCCGACGACGCTCACGCCGTACTCGCGGGCCGCGTGGATGGCCATCGAACCCCAGCCGCAGCCGACGTCGAGCAGCCGCATGCCCGGCTTCAGATCGAGCTTGCGGGCGACGAGCCCGAGCTTGTCGCGCTGGGCGTCCTCGAGTGTGCCGTCCGGGGAGTCCCAGTAGGCGCACGAGTAGACCATGGACGGCCCGAGGACGATCTCGTAGAAGTCGTTCCCCACGTCGTAGTGGTGGCTGATCGCCCGTCTGTCGCTGCGCTTGGTGTGCAGGTGGGAGCGTCTGCGCACCTCCTCGCGGGGCGGGGCGGGGGGCAGTGGCGGCCCCGCCATCCGTACGAGCCCCCACACGGCGGCCCGCACCTCGGGGTCCCGCAGGGCCTCGCGCAGGGTCCGGGCGTCCTCGCCGCGCTCCCACACCAGCTCGGCCATGACGTCCAGGACGGCGTACAGATCGCCGTCCACGGTCAGGTCCCCGGCGACCCAGGCACGGGCCATGCCCAGTTCGCCAGGCTTCCAGAGCAGCCGGCGCAGGGCCCGGCGGTTCCGTACGACGAGTACGGGGCTCTCGGGCGGGCCCGCCTCCGAGCCGTCCCAGGCGCGAATGCGCACCGGGAGCGGGGCTCCCAGCAACTGCTCCATCAGCGCCTTCAGCCGCAGCGCCGCGTCCTGCATGACGCACACCTCCGTGACGACGGATCCCACAGACTCCAACACCACGTAAACACCAACGGGGCCGATGCGCAGTCCCACCAAAGCGTTACTTCTGAGCAAAATACATGCAGCGAACACGCAAACCACGGCCCTGACCGCCACTTACTAAGGGGCTCCGCCCCCGAACCCCCGCGCTCCCAGGTTTTTAGGGGCGCGGGGAACTGCGCGACCAGCCACAACGAACCCGCACCCGAAATCGCAAGAAAACGCCGAAGGGGGCCGCCCGCACCACGGATGGCGGGAGGCCCCCTTCGGGGTGGAGCAGGTGACCGGAGGTCAGGAGGCCTTGGCCTTCTCCTCGGTCTTGGCGAGCGACGGCTCAGCCTTCGCGGCAACCGCCGGCGCCGGCTTCGCAGCCTCGTAGAACTCCTCACGAGGAGTCTCCATGGCCCCGAGCGACACAACCTCACGCTTCAGGAACATCGCAAGAGTCCAGTCGGCGAAGACACGGATCTTACGGTTCCACGTCGGCATGGCCAGCCCGTGGTAACCCCGGTGCATGTACCAGGCAAGACGACCCTTGAGCTTGATCTTCATCCTGCCCATGACGATCATCGCGACGCCCTTGTGCAGGCCGAGCCCCGGCGACCGCACCCTTGTTGGCGTGGCTGTAGTCCTTCTGCGGGAAGCCCCGCATACCGGAGATCACGTTGTCACCGAGGACACGGGCCTGCCGCAGCGCGTGCTGCGCGTTCGGCGGGCACCAGGCGTTCTCGTTGCCGGCCTTGCGGCCGACGAGGTCAGGCACCTGGGCGTTGTCGCCGGCGGCCCAGACGTAGTCCGTGCCCTGCACCTGGAGCGTGGTCTGCGTGTCCACGTGACCACGGGGACCGAGCGGCAGGCCGAACCGGGAGAGCACCGGGTTGGGCTTGACGCCGGCCGTCCACACGATGGTGCTGGAGTCGACCTCCAGGCCGTTCTTCAGCACCACGTGACCGTCGACGCAGGAGTCCATGGAGGTGGAGAGGTAGACCTCGACCCCACGTCCTTCGAGGTGCTCCTTGCCGTACTGGCCGAGCTTCGGGCCGACCTCGGGAAGGATCTTGTCCGCGGCGTCGACGAGGATGAACCGCATGTCCTCGCGCGACACGTTGTTGTAGTACTTGGCCGCGTCCCGGGCCATGTCCTCGACCTCGCCGATGGTCTCCGCGCCCGCGAAGCCACCGCCGACGAAGACGAAGGTGAGCGCCTTGCGCCGCACATCCCCGTCCGTCGTGGAGTCGGCCTTGTCCAGCTGCTCGAGCACGTGGTTGCGCAGGCCGATGGCCTCCTCGATGCCCTTCATACCGATGCCCTGCTCGGCGAGGCCGGGGATCGGGAAGGTGCGCGAGACCGCGCCCATCGCGATGACGAGGTAGTCGAAAGGCAGCTCGTACGCCTCACCCACGAGGGGGGCGATCGTGGCGACCTTGCGGTCCTGGTCGATGGTCGTGACCCGGCCGGTCAGAACTTCCGCCTTGGGCAGCACGCGTCGCAGCGGGACGACGACGTGCCGAGGCGAAATGCTGCCGGCGGCGGCTTCGGGGAGGAAGGGCTGGTAGGTCATGTACGACCGGGGGTCGACGACCGTGACGGTCGCCTCGCCGTAGCGCATCTTCTTGAGAATGCGCCGAGCTGCGTACAGGCCTACGTACCCACCGCCTACTACGAGGATCCTGGGACGCTCCGTGGTGCTCATGCCATCGAGTATCCACCTGCCCCAGGGGGGTCGCTCGTGCGCCCCTTCACAAGCTTCTTCACACCCTCTGCTACACTGCGCGGCCCACGTGAGCGAGGTCATGGTCCGACAGGGGAACCAGCGCCTGGTGCGGGCCGTTGTCAATGCCGCGTGAGCTGCCGCTCCGGCTGTTCGACCCCTCTGAACCAGCCCCCTTTTTCATACGATCGCAGCACTCGCGGAACACCCTGTTGATCATGCTCCGGAGCCTCCCAGGGGCCCCGGGCGACCCGAAGGGACGAAAACCTCGCCCAACAGGGCCGATTCTCTTGTGAAGAACTTCACGAAGTTTTCCGACGGGACGTTCCCGAGGCCGTTTCCAAGACCGTTCAGAGGCCTTCTGAGGCGCTCATACGTCTCCCGACCTGCTCAGTCGAGGGGCGGTCCAGGCCGGCTCTAAGCCACGGACCACGCGATCCCGTCGAGGATGTCGTGCTCGCTCACGACCACCTCGTCCGCCCCGATCCGCTCCATGACCGAGAGCAGCACGAGGGCGCCGGCACCGATGACGTCCACCCGGCCCGGGTGCATCGAGGGGATCGCGGCACGCTCGGCATGGGTGGCGGACAGCAGCCGCTCGGTGATCTCGCGGACGCGGTCATAGGAGACCCGGGAGTGGTGGATGGCCTCGGAGTCGTACTCCGGAAGGTCCTGGGCGATCGCCGAGATGGTGGTCACGGATCCGGCGAGCCCGACGAGCGTACGAGCCGCGCGCAGCGGCACCGACGGCTCGGCGAGGTCGAGGGCCGCCTCGATGTCGGCGCGGATCGCCTCGATCTGCTCCCGCGCGGGCGGGTCGCTGACAACGCCGTCGTGCACGAGGTGCCGTTCCGTCATCCGTACGCAGCCGATGTCGACCGAGCGGGCGGCGCGGACGTGGTCCTCGCCCACGACGAACTCCGTGGAGCCGCCGCCGATGTCCACCACGAGGTAGGGCTTGGCGAGGTCGTCCCGCCCCGTCAGCTCCTTGGTGGCGCCCGTGAACGAGAACTCCGCCTCCTGGTCGCCGGAGATGACCTCGGGCTCGACGCCCAGGATGTCGAGGACTCCTCGTACGAACTCGTCGCGGTTCTCTGCGTCGCGGGAGGCGGAGGTCGCCACGAAGCGGAGTCGCTCCGCGCCGTGTTCCTTGACGATCGCCGCGTACTCGCGGCAGGCCGCGAAGGTCCGCTCCAGCGCTTCCGGCGCCAGTCGGCCCGTCCGGTCGACGCCCTGGCCCAGGCGGACGATCGTCATCCGTCGGTCCAGGTCGACGAGTTCCCCCGTCGCCGGGTCCGCGTCCGCGACGAGCAGGCGGATCGAGTTGGTACCGCAGTCGATGGCGGCGACGCGAGTCATGAGTGGTGGTCTCCTGTTGCGATCGTGGCTCCGGGGGCGCCCGAGCATTCTCTCGCCCCCGCCGCCCCTACCCGTTCCCATCCCTGACTCAGGGGCTCCGCCCCCGAACCCCCAAAAGACTGCGCAGTTCCCCGCGCCCCTAGGTCTTCAGGGGCGCGGGGAACTGCGCGACCAGCCACAACGAACCCGCACCTCACTACGAACCCACAGCCCCCAGCCAATGGCAGCGAGGCCCGATTCAGCCCTCCGTGGGCACCACGCACGCCCCCTTGCGCCACCACTCCGGCAGCAGCGCGAGCGCCTCGTCGCCCAGGGGGTTCACGCCCGGCCCGGCGGCCAGGGAGTGCGCGACCAGGACGTGGAGGCACTTCACCCGGTCCGGCATACCGCCCGCGCTCGGGAAGCCCTCAAGCACCTCGATGGAGTCGCGCCGAGCGATGTAGTCCTCGTGCGCCGCCCGGTACGCGGCCGCCAACTGGGGATCCGTGGCGAGCCGGTCGGTCATCTCCTTCATGACCCCGTTCGCCTCCAGCGTCCCGATGGCGGAAGCCGCCCGCGGACACGTCAGGTAGTAGGTCGTCGGGAAGGGGGTCCCGTCCGGGAGACGGGGAGCCGTCTCGACGACGTCCGGCTGCCCGCACGGACAGCGGTGCGCGATCGCGCGCAGCCCGCGCGGCGGCCGCCCGAGCTGCTGCTTGAAGGCCTCGACGTCCGCGTCGGTGGGCTCGGTGCGCGGGGTGGGCGGCGGGGGCGTTTCCATGCCTGTGGGTAAGTCTCTCTAGTCAGTTCTCTGAGTGGATCACCGGCGAATCACCGGCTGGATCACCTGTCGGGTCACCTGTCGGCGGCGTCTGCCTTGTCGACGCCGTCCCAGACGTTGGCATACCAGGCCCGGTCGGCCGCCGTCTGATCCGTACGCGTCTTCTTCGCCGCGTCGGGGTCGATCACGATGTAGCCGGTCTCGCCCGGCATCACGTAGTGGAGCCGCTCCCGGATGCGCTGCTCGGCGTACGCGTCGTCCTGCCACCGTGCCTTGAGGTCGCGCAGCTGCTCGACGCGCTCGCGGGCCTGTTCCCGCTCGCGCTGGAGGTCGGCGACCTCCGCGCGCTGGGAGACGTACTGCCTTATGGGATAGGCGAGAGCCACCACGAGCGTGCACAGGACGAGGGCGAGGAGTGCCGCCCGGCCGGTGAGCCGTGAGCGGCGGGCCTGCCGCTTGGTCTGCGAGCGGTAGACACGGGCTGCGGTCTGCTCACCGAGCAGCCGCAGCCTGGTCGAGGTGGAGAACCGGTCGCGGTCCTTCACGGCCATCTGTCCCGCCTCCCCGGTACAAACCCGTCGAGTACACCGAGCCCGTCGGGCCCGTCACGTGCGTACGTCCCCGCACACGGTACGGGACCGAGTACGGGGACGTACGTACGACGGGGCTGTCACCCCGGCCGAAGGGCTGCGCTCAGCCCTTGAAGCGCGGGAAGGCCGAACGGCCCGCGTACACCGCCGCGTCGTCGAGGATCTCCTCGATGCGCAGCAGCTGGTTGTACTTGGCGACGCGGTCCGAGCGGGCCGGGGCGCCGGTCTTGATCTGGCCGCAGTTCACCGCGACGGCGAGGTCGGCGATCGTGACGTCCTCGGTCTCGCCGGAGCGGTGGGACATCATGCACTTGAAGCCGTTGCGCTGGGCCATCTCGACGGCGTCCAGGGTCTCGGTCAGCGAGCCGATCTGGTTGACCTTGACGAGCAGGGCGTTGGCGGAGCCCTCCTCGATACCGCGGGCGAGGCGCTCCGGGTTGGTGACGAAGAGGTCGTCGCCGACGATCTGGACCTTGTCGCCCAGCTTCTCGGTGATGACGTTCCAGCCGGCCCAGTCGTCCTCGTACAGCGGGTCCTCGATGGAGACGAGCGGGTAGGCCGCGACGAGCTCCTCGTAGTACTCCGTCATCTCGGCGGCGGAGCGCTCCTTGCCCTCGAAGAGGTACTTGCCGTCCTTGTAGAACTCGGAGGCGGCGACGTCGAGCGCGAGAGCGACCTGCTGGCCGGGGATGTAACCGGCCTCCTTGATCGCGTCGAGGATCAGGTCCAGGGCCTCGCGGTTGGAGCCGAGGTTCGGGGCGAAGCCGCCCTCGTCGCCGAGGCCGGTGGACAGACCGCGGCTCTTCAGGACCTTCTTGAGGGTGTGGTAGACCTCGGCGCCCCAGCGCACGGCCTCGGAGAAGGACTCCGCGCCGATCGGGGCGATCATGAACTCCTGGATGTCGACGTTGGAGTCGGCGTGCGACCCACCGTTGAGGATGTTCATCATCGGGACCGGCAGCAGGTGCGCGTTCGGTCCGCCCAGGTAGCGGAAGAGGGGGAGGTCGGACGCCTCGGACGCGGCGTGGGCGACGGCGAGCGAGACGCCGAGGATGGCGTTGGCGCCGAGCGAGCCCTTGTTGTCGGTGGCGTCCAGGTCGATCATGGCCTGGTCGATGAGGCGCTGCTCGGTGGCGTCGTAGCCGACGAGCTCCGGGCCGAGCTGCTCGATGACGGCGAGGACGGCCTTCTCGACACCCTTGCCGAGGTAGCGGTTGGGGTCTCCGTCACGGAGCTCAACAGCCTCGAAGGCACCTGTGGAGGCGCCGGACGGAACGGCGGCACGACCCGTGCTGCCGTCGTCGAGGCCGACCTCGACCTCGACCGTGGGGTTGCCTCGGGAGTCCAGGATTTCCCGGGCTACGACGACGTCGATGGACGGCACGAGCATCTCCTTCTGGGATGTGACGCAAGCTGTTCCGGGCCGAAGGCCCGGTTGGGTGCGGACCTGTGGTGGCCCCGCGGCATGAGCCTAACCGGCTGCCGGGGTTCGGCCAGCCCTCGACCGCCTCCTGGACAGAACCGAGAGTAAATTGTTTCCGAACGGAACAAAGCGAGAGGGAAGCGCGAGGGAAGCAGAGAGGGAAGAACAAGGGGAGCGTGGGAACGAAAAAGCCCCGCCCCGGTGCGTACGGGGGAACACGCACCGGAGCGGGGAGCCCGTGGGGGACGGGGGTGGCCCTCACGAGGCCTCCACTATGGGGGACACGGATGTGAGGGCGCTGTGGTTCAGCCGCGATTCGATTGTGGGCCGGAGATCCGGCTGATCCGGAGATCCCGCCGAGGCTGAGCGGCCAGGGCCTCGGCCGGGACGTGACGTGCCGTCCGGACAATCGAAGTGGGGGTCGCGGCCGACGGGTGTCAGCTGAGGTGCAGCTGCTGGCCCGGGAAGATGAAGTCGGCGTCGTCGACGATGTCGTCGTTCAGCTTGTACAGCTTCTGCCAGCCGCCCTTGACGTTCTTCTTCTCGGCGATCTCGCTGAGGGTGTCACCCTTGACGACCTTGTACTCGCCGTCGCCCTTCTTGACCTTCTTGCCGGTCGGGGTCTCGACGGTCTTCTTCGCGGTCGAGCGCTCCTGGGAACGCGAGGCGCGCTCCTCGGAGGACTTGGTGCTCTGCTGCTGCTGAGACTGCGAGGTGCTCTGGCCGGAGTTGCCCGAGTTCGAGGGAGCCGGGGCGCCACCGGTCGAGGCGCCGGACAGGCCCACGCCACAGCTCGGCCAGGCACCCTTGCCCTGGCCCGCGAGGACCTTCTCGGCGACGGCTATCTGCTGGGACTTGGAGGCCTGGTTGGCCGTGGAGGCGTACGCCGTGCCGCCGTACGCGGCCCAGGTGGAGGCCGAGAACTGCAGGCCGCCGTAGTAGCCGTTGCCGGTGTTGATCGACCAGTTGCCGCCGGACTCGCACTGGGCGACGGCGTCCCACTCGGAGGCGGTGGCGGCGGAGGCCCCCGTGGCGCCCATCAGCGGGACGGCGACGGCCGCGGTGGTGACACCGGCGAGCGTGGCGATACGGGTGGCCTTGGACGGGCGGCGGTGCTTGCCCTTGCCGGAAAGCAGCATGAAGTGATCCCCTCACCGACGCCTGCGAGGTGAGCTGTCGGGTTCGGGCCGAGTGAGTTGCCCGGCCGCGCGACACTGCTGTCACGCGGCTTAACCCCAAGCCGTACCTGGCCTCAACGACCGGGTCCGGCACTTACCTTGGGTCCCCCGCTCCTGCCTACGGCGCTTGACGCGACGACTGTTCCCGTACGGCCGCTGGCAGGATTCGGCGTTGCGACCGTCGGGGCTCACCAGTGGCGAGCGGTCACGACCGTAGACACGCGATCCGCCGAATTTCAAAGACGATCAGGCTCTTGAGATCCATGTCTCACTTTCACCAAATCGGACATTCAGCGCGAACTACCGCTGTTTTTCGCCCGATTCGACGCCTTGATGACCACATGGCACCTCGCGCGGACCGCTACTTGTCCGCCATCCGCAGGCCGTCCACATCGAGGCTCTGACCGGGGATGATGAAGTCCGGGTCGTCACCGATGGCTTCCTTGTTCTCGGCGTAGAGCGCCCGCCATCCGCCCTCGACACCAAGGGAGTCGGCGATCCCCCAGAGACTGTCTCCGGAACGCACGGCGTACGAACCCTCGGCGGCGACGCGCGACTCGCTGTCGCCGCGCGAGGCGTGCCGGCCGGCGGAGTCGTCCGCGCGGGAGTCGGTGGCACCTTCGTCGGCACTGCCACCCCGGTGACGACCGGAGCCGGTGTCTTCCGTTCCGGAACCCTCGGCCGAAGCCTCCCCGTTCTGGGACGACTTGTCCGGGTCGTCACTCTTTGCGGCGGCATCCGTGGAGGAGCTGTCGGAATCCTGTGAGTCGGCGCTGTCGCCGCTACCGCTGGACAAGTCGGACGAACTGGATGAACCAGACGTGTCGGACTTCGTCCCGCTGCTGTCGTCCCCCATGCCCAAGCCGGACAACGGAGTCGGGGAGTCGTCCGCGACCCCCGTGTCGACGTCGGCCGAGCCGGAGTTCTGCGTCAGACCCGCGACGAGACCGCAGGTCGCCCAGGCGCTCGTGCCCTGCTTCGCGAGGATCTTCTCGGCGACGGATATCTGCTGCGAACGGCTGGCCTGGTCGGCGCTCGGCGCGTAGTCGAGGCCGCCGTTGTCCTCCCAGGTCTCCTGGGTCATCTGGAGGCCGCCGTAGTACCCGTTGCCGGAGTTCGCGCTCCACGAGCCGCCGCTCTCGCACTCCGCGACCGCGTCCCAGGTGGTACCGCTTGCGGCGCTCGCGCCGGTCGCACCGAGCAGAGGGATCGCGATGGCCGACCCGGTCACGCCCGCCGCGACGAGGAGAGCCGGAGCCTGACGGGGGCGACGGTGACGACCGTTCCCGGAGAGCATGCGGTTGCCTTTCGCGTGACAGCAAGGACTGCGCACAGCGCACAGCCGACGACTGCGCTTGTGACTGCTGCGGCGGGTGGGACCGGCCGCATTGATGGGTGAACGTATAGGCAGTCGAACTCTTGTCACAAGTCGATGCAGCGCAGATAACGTGAAGATCACAAACTTGACGGAGTCTCATGTTCCGTCGACTCCGTCTGCTAGCCACCCGCTAGTCCGTACGCACCTTCCCGGAAGGGGCGAACTCCACCGGAAGCGTGCGCAATCCGCGCATGATGAGCCCTCCACGCCATCGCAAATCGGCGGAATCGCCCGCGAGTTGCAGGTCGGGGAGGCGGGTGAGCAGCGTGGCCAGCGCGGTCTGGCCCTCCAGCCGGGCGAGGGGTGCGCCGAGGCAGTAGTGGATGCCGTGGCCGTAACCGAGGTGCTGGTTGTCACGTCGGGAGAGGTCCAGGGTGTCGGGCTCGTCGAACCGGGCGGGGTCACGGTCGGCGGCGGCCAGCACGACGAGTACGGGGTCGCCGGCGGCGATGTCCTGCCCGCCGATGCTCAGCGGCTCGGTGGCGAACCGCCAGGTGGCCAGTTCCACGGGTCCGTCGTAGCGGAGCAGTTCCTCGACACCGGTCGCGAGAAGGTCCGTACGGCCGGCCGCGAGCGAGTCCTGGAGCTGCTGCCGCTGCTCGGGGTGGGTGAGCAGCGCGTATGTGCCGTTGCCGATCAGGTTCACGGTCGTCTCGAACCCGGCGAACAGGAGGATGAAGGCCATCGCGGCGGCCTCGTTCTCGGTGAGGTGCTCGCCGTGGTCGGAGGCCCGGATGAGACCGGAGAGGAGGTCCTCGCCCGGGGCGGGCACCTCCGTCAGTTCCTCGCGCTTGCGGTGGATGAGCTCGGCGAGATAGCCGCGCATCTTCTTCACGGACCGCGCCACGCCCCCGCGCGGCCCTCCCCCGTGCCGGATCATCATCCCGGCCCAGTCGCGGAAGTCGTCCTGGTCCTCGCGCGGGACGCCCAGGAGATCGCAGATGGCGTAGATGGGGAGCGGAAAGGCGAACTCGTGGATGAGGTCGGCCTCTCCCTTCTCCACGAACCCGTCGATGAGCCGGTCGGTCAACTCCTGCACCCGGGGCGCGAATTCGGCCACCCGCCGAGGCGTGAACGCCTTGCTGACGAGCCGTCGGAGCCTGGTGTGGTCCGGCGGGTCGATATTGAGGAGGTGCGTCATCAGCTCGGCCTTGCGCTCGCCGGGGATGCCGGTCTTCCCCTTCGCGTGCGCGGGCTCGTCGTGATGGGCGGGGTTCTTGCTGAGCCGGCCGTCGGCGAGGGCCTGCTTGGCATCCGCGTAACGGGTCACCAGCCAGGCCTCGACTCCGCTCGGGAGTTTCGTCCGGTGCACGGGGGCGTGCTCCCTGAGCCAGGCGTACGCCGGGTAGGGGTCGGTCGCGAACTCCCAGGTGAAGAGTTCCGGGGCAGGTTCCCCTGCGGGAGTCCGAGCAGGTGTTTCCGTCACTCCTCGACCGTATCGGGAGGGGTGGTGAAAGCCGCCTCGGTGGGTGGCGAGGGTCGGCCCGGTGCCGTCGTGGCCCGCCTCGACTGCTCTCCGATCCGGGCTTCACTCCGCAGCTTGCGTTGTTCGTCCCGGAACATCCCTGAATCACTTGCTCCTTGACCCCGTGAGCCGGAAACTCCATACATTCGCGCCCGTGGACCCCGATCTCGTCCGGACCAGTTTCGCGGTCGTCGAAAGACGAGCCGAATTCGCGGCCAAGTACTTCTACTCGCACCTCTTCTGGCACCACCCCGATGTCCGCGCCCTGTTCCCGCTGGATTTCCCGGAGGACATGGAACGTCAGCGGGACCGTCTGTTCGCCGCGTTGACGCTTGTCGTGGGGCGGCTGGGGGAGCCTGGGATGCACGAGTATCTCTGGGAACTGGGGCGGGACCACCGGAAGTATCTGGCGCAGCCGGAGCACTACGCGGCGGTGGGCACGAGCCTGATCGCCGCGTTCGCCACCGTCTCCGGGGCGGCGTGGAACACGGAGGTGGAGAAGGCCTGGGACGAGGCGTACGCCGTGATCGCGGACGCCATGATGGACGGCGCGTGGGAGGCGGAGAGCCGGGGCGAGCCGCCCTGGTGGGACGCCGAGGTGCTCGGCCGCACCAGCCACGGGGACGACCTCGCCGTGCTGAAACTGCGCCCCAATCGCTCCCTCCTTCATCTGCCCGGCCAGTACGTGAGCGTCAACAGCCCTCGGATCCCGGGCGTCTGGCGCCCCTACTCCTTGGCCAACGCGCCGCGTCCCGACGACACCGTCGACTTACATGTCAGCCTCGTCGAGGACGGTGTCCTGTCCACCGAGCTCGTCCGCCGCACCCGACCGGGCGACGTCCTGAAGCTCGGCGCGCCCGGTGGCCGGTTGACCCTCCGTACGCCGGTGCAGCGGCCCGTCACCTTCATCGCCGCGGGCACCGGGTGGGCTCCGGTCAAGGCGCTGCTGGAGCAACTGGCGTGGGAGCCGGGCTCGTACGACGAGGCCCGGCTCTTTGTTGTCGCCCGGGACACCACGTACCTCTACGACCGGGCCGCGCTCGGGGAGTTATGCACGCGGCTGCCGCATCTCGACGTCACGGTCATAACGCCCGCGCCCGGCCGGCCGAAGGCCCAGGCCACCGGCCGGCTGCTGACGGCTCTGGGCAACCGGGCCAACTGGGCCCGCCACGACATCTATCTGGCCGGTCCGCCCGGGCTGGTCGACGAGACCGCCGAGGCTCTCCCCGCTCTCGGCGCCGACCCCGAGCGCGTCTTCTGCGACGACCTGCCACCCACCGACCAGGGCCAGGCCCGCCCGCTCGGCCCGGGCCAATGGCTCCTCCACCGGCCCCGTCCGCACTGGCACAACCCGTCGGCGCGCTCACCGGACTGAGCCCGCCCTGAGCGCCCCCAAGGGGCGCGGGGCGATGTCGATATGCGGCTCCGCCGCGTGGGCGCGATCAGCCACCGACGGCCCGCAGGTATCGAACGGTCTTCCGGCGGAACGCTCAGCTCTCTGCCGGCAGGCCATCGGTCGGTCGGCCTTCGCGCACTCGTATCGCGTCCCGGTAGGCCCGCGCGGCGGCTCTGAGCGCCGCCTCAGGGTCCACGCCCTCCGTCTCGGCGCGTACCGCCAGTGCCAGTAGTTCGTAGCCGACGCCCTCGCCCTCAGGCAAGGGCACTTCCAGTCCCGCCGTGCGTGCGCGGGATGCCAGCTTGGCGGCGAGTGCGAGGCCCGGCTGACCGAGCGGGACGCCCTCGGTCACGGATGTCCGCTGCTTCTCGACGGCCTTGGTGCGCAGCCAGTGCTCCTTGACCTCCTCGGGGGTCGAGGCGGTCTCGTCGCCGAAGACGTGCGGGTGGCGGTGGATGAGCTTGGTGACGATGCCGCCCGCCACGTCGTCGATGGAGAAGGGCTCGTCATCGTCCTCTGGGCCGCCTTCCTCGGCGATCCGGGCGTGGAAGACGACCTGGAGCAGAACGTCGCCGAGCTCCTCGCGCAGTTCGTCGCGGTCGCCCTCCTCGATGGCCTCGACGAGTTCGTACGCCTCCTCGATGCCGTATTTCGCCAGGCCCTTGTGGGTCTGCTGGGAGGACCAGGGGCACTCGACGCGGATGCGGTCCATGACCTGGACGAGGTCGAGGAGGCGGGCGCCCGGGAGGTCGTACGACGCGGGGAGCAGTTCGAGGTCGGGCATCCGGACACGCCCGGAGCCGGCCAGCCGGGCCAGGCCGTCGGTCAGGCGCGGCTCGCCCTCGCCGGTGGCCACGACGACGACCGTGTGCCCGCCGGCGCAGGCGTCGACCAGGTCCTCGGCGGTCGGCGCGGACTCGTCGACCTGGATGCCCGCCTCGCGCAGATACGGCAGCTGGGGGTGCGTGCCGTCCGCGCACAGGACGCGGTCGGCGCCTTGCAGCGCCTGCCAGGCGGGCCAGGACAGGAGTCCGGGCGCGACTCGGTGGCTGGTGGTGAGCAGGACGATGCGCCCCGGGCTGGATGCGTTCACACACCGAACGTAACCCACGCCACTGACATCAAGGTCACGTGCCGTGAGCGAAGAAGGATCAGGAACGGACCGGCTACGCCGTTTCCTTGCTTCCCGACGGGGTTACCTCGCGCAGCCAGGGCAGCTTGGCGTCGACGCGGCTGCTCTTCTCCACGTCCCAGTCGCCGTAGCGCGGGTTCAGGTCGACGCCCAGCTTCTTGGACGCCTCGGACAGTGCCTTCCAGAAGGCGGGCTGGCTGGTGTCCGTGCCGAGTGCGGAGGCGAGCTTCTGGGCCTCGATCTGGACGCGGAGGTTGTCGTCGAGCCGCTCGGGCGCGACGCCGTACTGCTGGAGCCAGGCCACTTCCAGCGCCTTCGAGTCGCCCGCCTGCTTCTCCAGTTCGCCGCGGAAGCTCTGGACCTCCTTGCGGGTGACGGTCACACCCGCGTCCTGTGCGGCCCGGTGCAGGACGCGGTCGAGGACCATGACGTGCAGGGTGTCGCGGGTGAGGCCGCCGGACTTGGCGATGGCCTGTTCGTACTGCGCTTCACCCGTGGTGGCCGCCCGCTGCGCGGACCGTACCTCGTTCACCCGGTTCTCCAGCTGGGAGACGGTGATGCGGTCGCCGCCGACGACGGCCGCGGCACCGGGATGCGCGTCGTTGCCGCACGCGGTGAGGAGGGGGGCCGCGGTGACGAGCGCGGCGGAGAGGAGGAACGCGGTGCGACGGCGGCGGTGCAAGGAGACCTCCTGTAGGAGCGCAAAAAACAGGTGCGGCGCGCAGCGCCTCCACCAGGGGCGGTGGTCGGGCGACGGGCGGGCGCACAAAGTCTTGCGGTGATCGATGGTAGGCAGGGGACCGGCTCTCGGCCACCCATTCGACCCAACGATTCGCCAGGACTTCGGGCACCGTCCCCTGGCCGTCTCCACCCTCACGCCGCACAGCGGCCCCGGCCGGTGGTCGCGGGCAGGCGGTCAGCCGCGGACCTGGCCCAGCCATTGCAGGGTGCGGCTGATCTCCGCGACCAGCGGATGGCCGGGGCCCCGCAGCCGTTCGACGTCGTACTGGAGGCGGGCCAGGGTGTCGTGGGCGGCGGCGCGGTCGCCGAGGGCGAGCAGCAGGTGACCGATGCGGCGGCGGACTTCGAAGGAGAGCTCGGCGTCCTGGGCGACGTACTGGTTCTCGTAGTACGGGAGCAGCGCGCGGTACTCGGCGAGGGCGGCGGCCGGTTCGCCGAGCTGTTCCAGGCACTGGGCGGCCTCGTAGCGGAAGCGCAGGGACTGCGGGTCGGCCTGGCCCGCCTCGGCGGCGCGTTCGTCGGCGAGGTGGCGCAGTTCGGGCAGGGCGCGGCGGTACTGGCCGTCGTCCATCAGCGTGGCCGCGTACTGCTTGCGCAGGGTGCGGACGACGGGTGAGTGCTCGCCGTGCTGGGCGGCGGCGGCCGGGAGGATGCCGCCGAGGATGTCGACGGCCTGCGTGATGCGGCCCTCGCCGAGGAGGCGCTTGACCTCGTCGACGGCTCCCGCGACGTCGGGCTTCTCGGCGGCCGGGGTCGCCTGCGGCTGGGCCGCGGGGGTCCTGGCGCGGTCCGGCCAGGGGGCGTGCGGGCGCAGGAAGGGGCGGGTCGGGTCGAGCGGGCCGCCGGACGGGACCCCGCGCGCGGGGAGCAGCGGCAGCAGTTGCTCGTACGTCTCCTGTGCGGAGTCGGGGCGGTGCTGCGGGTCCTTGGACAGCAGCCGCAGCACGAGGGCTTCGAGCGCTTCCGGGACCTCGGGGCGCAGACGGCGGACCGGGAGGGGAGGTTCGTAGAGGTGACGGTGGAGCACGCCGAGGGCGGTGGAGCCCGAGAACGGCACGTCTCCGCTGAGGAGTTCGTGCATCAGCACCCCGAGCGCGTAAAGATCCGTGTACGGGCCGACGGCGCCGCCCATCGCCTGCTCGGGTGCCATGTAGGCGGGCGAGCCGATGGGTGAACCGGTGTGCGTGAGGCGGGTGGTGTCCGTGTCCATGACCGACGCGACGCCGAGGTCGAGGACGGTGACCGTGCCGTCCTGCTTGACCATCACGTTCCGCGGCTTGAGGTCGCGGTGGACGATCGGCACGGCGTGCACCGCGGACAGCACGGCACAGAGCTGCGCGGCGACCGAGACGGCCCACTGCCAGGGGTACGGGTCGTGTTCGGCGAGGTGGTCGGAGAGGTCGGCGCCGTCGACGTACTGCATGACGAGGAACAGCTCCTCGCCCTCGCTGCCCGCGTCGTGGACGGTGACCAGGCCGGGGTGGTCGACCTGGGCGGTGACGCGGCACTCTCGCACGAAGCGGCGGCGCAGTTCGTCGGCCTCGGCGCCCGCGACCTTGTCGGGGCGCAGCAGCTTGACGGCGACGCGCCGGTCGAGGCGCTGGTCGTACGCCGTCCACACCTGGCCCATGCCGCCCTGACCGATGAGCGTGGACAGTTCGTAGCGGCCGGTGATCACACGTCCCGGCGCCACGGTCACCTGCCGTCCTCGTGCTTGCGGAGATAGTCACTCAGCTCGTCGAGCTCGGCGCGCACCTGGTCGATCCTGGCCGGCGCGGGGCGCTGCGGCTGGGGCGGCGGGGTCGGGGTCGGCGTGCCGGGCTGGGGCGTTGCGGGCTGCGGTATCGGCGCCATCGGGGGCACCGGGGTGTGCGGGCCCGTCGCGGCGTTGTACGGCGACTGCTGCTGCGGGTAGCCGTACACGGGCGACGGGGGCTGCTGGTGCTGCGCGTATCCCGCTGTCGCGTAGCTGAGCTGGTGGAAGTGCTTGATGTCCGCCGAGAGGTAGTACGCGATCACGACCACGAGCGAGCCGAAGAGCAGGGTGAGACCCAGCCAGCCGCCGACGGTGTGGACCTCGTCGCCGGGCTCGGTGCCGAGCAGGACGAGTCCGAGGACCTCGGCCGCGAGGGTGGCCACGAACAGGCCCCAGTCGAGCGACTTCCGGGTCACGAGTGCCAGGCGCAGCATCATCGTCCAGCCGAGCAGGCCGAAGCTGCACACCGAGATCACCACGAAGAACACGCGCAGGAAGACCAGCAACCCGGTCGAGGGTGGCGGCTTCACCGGCTGCGCCTGGCCGTGGCCTTGCATGGTTGCTCCTGGAGGCCTGATGAGGACGGACGAAGGTCGGACGGACGACGGACGGAGGACGAACCTACGAGTTGGAAGTCCGAGCGTATAGGCCGACAAGGACAACTGTTCCCGGGTTGTACCGAACCGTTGTCGTGCTGATCACTCCGACCGCCCCAACCGTCTCAGCCGGGCTCGACAGTGCCGTCCGTCAGGCCGTCGTACATGCCGCGGACCAGTTGCTCGCCGAGGCGGCCGGCCAGCCGTAGTGCCTCCTCGAACTCGGCGAGCGCCCGGAACCGTTCGCCGTACGTGCGCTGCTGGTCCAGTGGCAGCCGGGGCACCTGGAGGCGGCGGACGTCGAGGCGGGTCGCGGTGGACGCGTAGCTGCTGGCCTGCCGGTTGTTGGCGGTGCCGCGCAGGAAGCCGGCGAGGAACCACGGGTCGATGGCGGCCGGGTCGGGCCGCAGCAGCGCGAGGTTGCGGCCGAGGGCGGCGCCCGCCGTCGCCTCGTCGACCACGCGCGCGATGGCGCCGCCGCCGAGTACGGGAACGACGACGTCTCCGGGCTCGGTGAGGACGGGTTCCTCGTCGCTCTCGGGCAGCGTTCCGGAGGGCGCTGTTCCGGCGAGGACGTCGTGGTCGGTGAGGACGGGCACGCGCGCGTGGCCGCCGTTTCCGCCCGTACGAAGCTGGAGTGCGCCCCCGCGCGCGAGTTCGCCGATCGCGGTGAGCGGCCAGCGGGTCGGGGGGCGCGGGTCGGCGGCGGGCGGGGTGAGGTCGCCGGTGCGGCGGAGGGTCTCACCGAGGCGCTCGCGTACGTCGGCGAGTTGCTCGGCTCCGCCGCCCGCCGCGGGGGGCGGCAGATGGCGGGCCGGGGCCAGGTCCACGTCGTCGTCGAGGAGTTCGATGACCGGCAGCGAACGGCTGAGTCCCGGCTGTTCGGGCGCGGTGCCGGTGCGGTCGAAGGGGCGCCAGGCGTCGAGGACCGCCGCACGCACGGACTGCCAGTCGAGGCCGCCGCGGCTGTCGGCCGTGAACGCGCCGGTGTCGGCGAGCAGCACCTCGGGCTGTGCGGGGTGCGCCGTGAGTGCGGGCCTGCGCAGCACCCACAGGTGCAGCGGGAGGTTGTACGGGGGTGCCGCGCCCGGCGGCAGGGCGATCACCGCGCGGAGGGCGCCGCGGCGCAGCAGGTCGGCGCGGATACGGCGGCCGGAGCGGCGGGAGGCGGCGGCCGGGGGCATCAGGAGGACGGCGATGCCGCCTTCCCTGAGGCGGGCCAACGCGTGCTGGACCCAGGCCAGTTCGGACTCGGTGCGGGCCGGGAAGCCGTACTCCCAGCGGGGGTCGTAGGCGAGCTCGTCGTGGCCCCAGTTGCGCTCGTTGAACGGCGGATGGCAGAGGACCGCGTCGGCACTGAGGGTGCCGTACGCGTCGTCGCGGAGGCTGTCGGCGGTGGCGGTGCGCACGGTCGTCACGGTGGCCTCGGCGTGGAGGGCGAGGCGCAGTGCGGTGAGGGCGGCCAGTTCGGGGGCGCTGTCCTGGCCGTACAGGTACTGGTCCTCGATGCCCAACGCGCCCTGCGCGGCGGCCACCGCGCGCAGCAGGGCGCCGGTGCCGCACGCCGGGTCGAGGACGGTCCGGGCGGGGCCCGCGAGGTCGGCCATCAGTGCGGCGAGGCCGGTCGGTGTGAGCGTGTACTGGCGCGGATTGGCGTCGAGATGCCTTCGGAGCAGGAACTCGTACGCCTTTCGGGTGCCCAGCTCGGCCGCGAGGTCGGCGGCGCCGCGCAACAGGGGGGCGGACGGGAGCAGTTGGGCGGCGGTCGGCGTGTCCACGGCCCGTTTGCGGACCAGGCCGAAGCGCGGGGTGAGGACCTGGTCGAGAGGCGAGGGCAGCAGTTCGGCGAGGCGCGCGTCGGAGCCGGCGCTCAGCTCCAGCCAGACCGTCGGGCGGTCGTTGACGAGCAGGAGCGCGCAGCCGACGTGGACGAGGGCGGTGACCGGGCCCTCCGGATGACCGGCGAGCTGCTGCCATACGCGCTCCCGCAGGGGCACCTCGGCGAGCTTGCCCTGGGTGCGCAGCCAGGTCTCGACCTCGGTGAGCGCGAAGGAGGGGCTGGTCTCGGTGCCGCCGACGGGTTTGGGGAAGTCGGCGTGGCGGCGCCGCCAGTTGCTGACGGCGGCCCTGCCGACTCCGGCGAGCCTGGCGATTCCCGCCGCGGTGACCTCTGTCCCGTTCTCCTGCACGCCGCCCGGCTCCCCTCGTCCTGGTGTGTGGCGTCGAGCATACCGACGCACGCGACAACGACCCATTCACGGCCGTGTACTCACACTTCTACGTGGATCGCGTTGACTCGGTTCACAGGCTCTGCTGTGATTGACCCATCGGATGAACGGCTGCCGAAAGCGGCGGCCGTCACCTCTGGGGAGGGGACCGTCATGGGCGCCAAGGGCAAGATCGCGCTGGGGGTTGTCGTGAGTGTCGTCGTCATCGGCGCGGTGTCGGCGAACGCGGGCGACGACGGGGACAGCGGTTCCGGCGGCAACGGCAAGGACTCCGCGGCCTCCGCGGAGCCCGAGTCCGGCACGAGGTCCGACACCAAGGCGGACGCGGACACCAAGAAGGACGCCAAGGCGGACAAGGCCGAGAAGAAGGCGGCGTTCCAGGGCGACGGCGACTTCGAGGTCGGCACCGACGTCAAACCCGGCACCTACCGGACCACAGGCAACACGGACAGCCTCTGCTACTGGGAGCGCGCCAAGAATGCCTCGGGCGAGATGGGCTCGATCCTCGCCAACGACAACGTCAGCGGCACCAGCTACGTGACGATCCCGGCGGGCGACAAGCTCTTCAAGTCGAGCGGCTGCAAGGACTGGGAGGCCGTCGACGCGAAGGCGACCGGCACACCGGCCGCGTCGGTCAAGGGCAACGGCGGGATGCACAGAGTCGGCGTCGACATCGCTCCCGGCACCTACAGGTCCACCGGCAACACCGACGACCTCTGCTACTGGGAGCGCACCAAGGACGCCTCGCACTCCATGGAGTCGATCGTCGCGAACAACAACGTGTCCGGCACGGCCGTCGTGACCGTCGCCGCCGGCGACGCGTACTTCAAGACCACGGGCTGCAAGGACTGGAAGAAGACCGGCTGACACCAGGCGCCTTCTCTCCACCGCTCTTCGCGCTTTCGCGCCCTCTCCTCTTCTCCTCCTCTCTCTTTTCTTCTCTTTTCTTCTCTTCACCTCGACACTTCAAGGAACTGTCATGCGTCGCACCGCACTTGCCGCTCTCTGCCTCGCCGCCGCGACCGCCGTCTCGCTCACCGGCTGTCTGCCCGGGGAGGACACGGCGGACAGCAAGCCGAAGGGCCCGTTCGCCGGGCAGACCGGCGGCGAGATCGCCGACCAGGCCGTGAAGGCCACCTCGAACGCCTCGTCGCTGCGCATGAAGGGCGACATCAAGGACGACGACGGCAGCCGCGTCGGCCTGGACATGGCCCTCGACAGAAAGGGCGAGTGCGCGGGCACGATGAGCGCGAACGGCCAGGGCAAGGCCAACCTCGTCAAGACCGGCGACACCCTCTACATGAAGTACGACGAGAAGTTCCTGCGCGCCCAGAGCGACGGCGCGTCCAGGGAGGAGACCGACGGGGTGGTGGCCATGCTGGCCGGGAAGTGGACCAAGATGTCCGCGACCGGTTCGGACGCCAAGGACATCGCGAGCTTCTGTGACCTAGACACCGTGCTCGCGGACTTCCAGGACGTCAACTCCGACGCCACCCGCGGCGGGACGACCACGGTCGACGGCACCCCGGCGATCGTCCTGCACGAGAAGGACGGCAAGGACACCTACACGCTCTACGTCGCCACCGAGGGCAAGCCCTACCTGCTGAAGGTCGTCAGCAAGTCCGCCGAGGACCCGGGCACGGTCACCTTCGGCGACTTCGACACCCCGGTCCCGGCCGAGAAGCCCGCGGGCAAGGTCATGGACCTGGACGAGATGGGCGGCTGACGGAACACCGCCCGGGCCGACGGGGCGGAGGGAAGCCGATGGGGCGCGCCTTCAGGGGTGCGCCCCAAAGGCATGCCCATCCGCGCGCAGGCACGCGTCTCGTCGGCCCCGCAAGGCCCCTGCCGCGCCTCAAAGCACGTGCCGCACCCACACGTTGGGCTCGACGTACACCGCGTACCCGCGTCGCGGCTCGCAGTGCACCGGCACCAGCGCGCCGGGCACCTCGATCCGGCCCTCCTCGTCGAAGGGCAGCCCCGTCCACGCCCGCCACTCGTCGAGCGACGCCGCCACGGTCATCGACGCCGGCGCCACCGCCTCGATACGCGCGCCCGCCCTGACGTGGACCCGCAGCCACGGGTCGTGCGGCAGCCCGTCGCCGCGCGTCCGGAAGGCGTACTCCGCCATCTCCGTACGCGGTTCCAGATGCTTCGCGCTCGGGCGCACCGGGGCGACGACCTCGTCGAAGCCCTGAGCCCGGGCGTTGTCACGCATCGCGGAGAGCATGCGGCCCGACAGGCCGGTGCCCTGGGCGTGCGGGGCGACGACGATGGAGATCGCGCTCACCGTGTCGGGTGTGACGTCGTGGCGCCGGTCGGAGAACGCCCACACCAGCACCTCGTCCCAGCCCCGCGCCGGCAACTCGCCGCGGTCCTGGTCCGCGAGGGCGAACGGCACGCTGTAGGCGTGCGCGACCACGTCTCCGCGCTCGTCCTCGGCGAACAGCACGTACTCCGGCAGCTCGGTGGCGATGCGGCCGTAGTGCGCGTTGCCGACAGGGTCGTTGCGCAGGAACTCGGGCCAGGTGTCTGCCATCCCCGTCACCTGGTCGTACATCTCGGGCCGCTCGGCGAGGCTCGATACCTTCAGCTCCATGCGGGACACGGTAGGCGTCGACCCGGACGGTGCGGAACGGATTTATCTCCGCGGATCCGGCCCGACCACGCGCGCCACCCCACTCGGCCCGCCCACTTCGCTCAGCCCGTTCAGCACCCTCAGCCCGTTCAGTACCCTCAGCCCGCGTGGAACCGCTTCGGCGCCTGTGTCGATGTCCCCCCGGAGGGGAGTTTCTGCCCCGGGCAGCCGGACAGCACCCGCTTCATGGCGTCCCTTTCGGCGGCGGTGACCCACAGCTCGTACTTCTTCTTCACGGCCACCTGCCGGGCCACATACGTGCAGCGGTACGCCTTGTGGGGCGGGAGCCAGGTCGCGGTGTCCCCGTCGCCCTTGCTGCGGTTGCGGCCGGCGTCGACGGCGAGGAGGTTCAGCGGGTCGTTGGCGAGCGCTATCCGCTTGCTCGCGTCCCACTTCTGGGCGCCCTTCTGCCAGGCGTCCGACAGCGCGACGAGATGGTCTATGTCGACCTCACTGCGGCCCCCTCGCACGAAGGTGACGTCCTTGTCGGTGTACGGGTCGGGGTCGAGTGTCCCGGAGCTCACCTGGCAGTCGCCGTCGCTGAACTTCACCTCCTTCAGGTCCCGTTTGAGTACGTCGTCGCGGGTGTCGCAGCCGTTCGAGTCGGTGTCGGCCCAGGGGCTGCCGAACTTGTCCCGGTCGTATCCCGTCATGGGTGCCCGCCCCTTGACGGTCAGTCCGTCGACGGCGGTGAGGGCGGCTCCACCGGCGTCCGTGCCCGCGCCCGCCGCCGAGTCCTCGGGGCCGGCGGAACCCGGTGCCTCCACGGTGCAGCCGGTCGCGGCGAGCAGCAGTACCGCGGCTCCGGCGACCCTGGTCCAGAGCGTCACGGCGCTCCCTCCCCTTGCTTGCCCCAGTCCGCCCTGAGCGGGCGGTTTCCCTGGGCCTCACCGTACTGGCGGAAAGGGTGGCGCAATAACAGGCAGGGAACGGACTTCGTCGGACTTCAACGGGCAAGTGGTGCACGACTGGCGTGACACCGGTGGTGACCGGTAGTTGGGCGTCCCCCGCACTCGGCCGGAGCGCCAACCCCCACCACCGACGCCCGCACACCTTCCCGTCCCCTCACACCTTCCCGATCCCCAACGTCGTCTCCGACGGGAGCAGCCCCGACCCGAGGACCGCGACCCAGAACTCCCCCAGCAGATCGGCGAGTCGACCGGTGTCGTCCGGACCCAGCGTCCGCCAGGGTGCGGCGGCCAGCTCGTCGGTGTGCCGCTCCACCTCCTGCCGGAGGGCACGGCCGGTGTCCGTCGCGGTGCCGTCGGCGGCCAACAGCCCCCGCGCGACGAGCCGTTCGCGCGCCGCAGACCACTCCCTCGCACTCCAACCCCGGCTCTCGAACCGCTCCACGGACGCGGCGCCTATCGCCGCGAACGACACGAGCGACTCGACGGGGTCGAGACCGGCGACGAGCAGCGCGGCCAGGTGTCCGTCACCGCGGTGCTCACGCAGGATCGTCGCCGCGTGCCACAACTCCTGATGCGGGGCCTCCGGCCAGGGCAACTCGGCGTTGGCGGCGGCCAAGGGGCGACCGGCGGTGTTGACCGACTCGGCCGCGCGGCGGGCGAGCGCGGCGGCTTCCGCAAGCTCGGGACTGTCGACGCGGTCGCCGAATATCGCTCGGTACGCCCGGTCGATGCCCCGCTCCCTCGCCTCCAGCACCTTCCGAGGATCAGCGGTCCGCCACGCCTGATCCATGTGCTCGGCGACCATGCGAGGGCTGAAGCCGTAGAAGGCGGAGGCGACGCGCCCGCTCCCGACGGCGCCCAACGGGGCGGCGCGCAACGGGAAGTAGCTCGGCCAGCGGTCCCCGACGTCGAAGCCGAGCGCGGCCGCCTCCTCGAAGACCTCCGGCGCGTAGTAGAGCACGGCATGCAGAGGCTCGATCAGATGCCACATCTGCCGCACCCTGCCGAGCTCGACCCCACCGCCGCCCAGCACCGCCTCGCCCGCGTTCACAGCCATGACGTACCCCCTTCGCCCGTTCCCGACCGTCCGGCAACTTGACACTGCCTAGATTGCCCGACCACACCAAACTTGTCAATGCCTAGATTGGGCGTACGCTGCTGACCATGACGAAGAGCACCCGCACGCCGTCCACCGGGCCCTCCGCGAGGCCCTCCGGACCGTCCGAGCCGTCCGAGCCGTCCGAGCCGTCCGAGCCGTCCGGACTATCGGAACCGTCCGAGCCGTCCGAACCCTCAGTCACCAAGTCCGGCGGACGCCGCGCGTACCACCACGGGGACCTGCGCCGCGCGATCGTGGTGGCCGCGCTCGACGTCATCTCCGCCGAGGGCCCCTCCGCGCTGAGCCTGCGGGACCTGGCCCGCCGCGCGGGTGTCTCGCACGCGGCGCCGGCCCACCACTTCAAGGACCGCACGGGTCTGCTGACGGCGATCGCGGCGGAGGGCTACGGGCTGCTGGCCGCCACGCTCACGGAGGCCGCGGATCTGAAGGACGCGGGCGTGCGCTACGTCCGCTTCGCCCGCGAGCACCCGGCCCACTTCCAGGTGATGTTCACGCCGGAGCTGCTGCGCGGGAACGATCTGGAGCTGACGACGGCCCGTACGCTCGCGGGCGAGCGCCTGCGCGACGCCGTCTCGGCCGTCCCGTCCGAGGGCCGCGGCACCGACGCCCGCCTCGCCGGTGTGGCCGCCTGGTCCCTGGCCCACGGCTTCGCCACGCTGCTGCTCAGCCACAACCTGGACGGACCGGTGGGCGACCAGGACCCGGAAGACGTCTTCCGCACACTCAGCGGAATGCTCTTCCGGGCCACATGAGCAGCCGTCACCTTCCAGACCACGCGGGCCGGCATCACCTTCCGGGCCCACGCGGGCCGGCATCACCTTCCGGGCCCACGCGAGCAGTCATCACCTTCCAGACCACGCGGGCCGGCATCACCTTCCGGGCCATGCGAGCAGCCGTCCCCGTCAATCCACCAACGGATCCAGTCACGACCCCAGAATCGAAGCCAGGAACTCCCCGGTCCACCCCAGCAACTCCCGCCCGACCAGCGGCTTGCCGCCCACCTTCGCCGTCTTCGGGCGGGGCACCAGCAGCTGGTGTGCGGCAGGCTTGATCACGGTCCCGGGATAGAGCCGCTTGAGGCGCAGCTCCTGCGACTCCCTCAACTCCGCCGGTGCGAAGCGGATGTTGTTGCCCTGGAGGACGATCTCGCCGACACCGCACGCGCGAGCGAGCATCCGCAGACCGGCCACCAGCAGCAGGTTCTCCACCGGCTCGGGCAACTTGCCGTAGCGGTCGACGAGTTCCTCGCGCACCGCCTTGACGTCCTCCTCGGAGTTCACGGAGGCGATCGACCGGTACGCCTGCAGGCGCAGCCGCTCGCCCGGGGCGTAGTCGTGCGGGACGTGCGCGTCGACCGGGAGCTCGATCTTGACCTCCAGCGCCGGCTCCTCCACGACGCCGCCCTCCAGAGAGGCGCGGTAGTCCGCGACGGCCTCGCCGACCATGCGTACGTACAGGTCGAAACCGACGCCCGCGATGTGACCCGACTGCTCGCCGCCCAGCAGGTTTCCGGCTCCGCGGATCTCCAGGTCCTTCATCGCCACGTACATGCCCGCGCCCATCTCCGTGTGCTGGGCGATGGTCGCGAGGCGCTCGTGGGCCGTCTCCGTGAGGGGCTTCTCCGGCGGGTAGAGGAAGTACGCGTACCCCCGCTCGCGCCCACGGCCCACCCGGCCGCGCAGCTGGTGCAGTTGCGAGAGGCCGAAGTTGTCGCCGCGCTCCACGATCAGCGTGTTCGCGTTCGAGATGTCGATGCCCGATTCGACGATCGTCGTGGAGACGAGGACGTCGAACTTCTTCTCCCAGAAGTCGACGACGACCTGCTCCAGGGACTGCTCGGACATCTGGCCGTGGGCGGTCGCGATGCGCGCCTCCGGGATGATCTCGCGCAGTCGCGCCGCCGCCCGGTCGATGGACTCGACCCGGTTGTGGATGTAGAAGACCTGGCCCTCGCGGAGCAGTTCGCGACGGACGGCCGCGCCGATCTGCTTCTCCTCGTACGGGCCGACGAAGGTCAGGACCGGGTGGCGCTCCTCCGGGGGTGTCGTGATCGTCGACATCTCCCTGATGCCCGTCACCGCCATCTCCAGGGTGCGCGGGATGGGGGTCGCGGACATCGTCAGTACGTCCACGTTCGCGCGCAGCTTCTTCAGCTGCTCCTTGTGCTCCACGCCGAACCGCTGCTCCTCGTCGACGATGACGAGCCCCAGGTCCTTGAACTTGGTCTCCGCCGAGAAGAGCCGGTGCGTGCCGATGACGACGTCGACCGAGCCCTCGCGCAGTCCCTCCAGCGTCGCCTTCGCCTCGGTGTCCGTCTGGAAGCGGCTCAACGCCCGTACGTTCACCGGGAACTGCGAGTAGCGCTCGCCGAACGTGCCGAAGTGCTGCTGCACCAGCAGGGTGGTGGGCACGAGGACGGCGACCTGCTTGCCGTCCTGGACCGCCTTGAAGGCCGCGCGGACCGCGATCTCCGTCTTGCCGTAGCCCACGTCGCCACAGACCAGGCGGTCCATCGGGACCGTCTTCTCCATGTCCTCCTTGACCTCGGCGATGGTGGTGAGCTGGTCGGGCGTCTCGACGTACGGGAACGCGTCCTCCAGCTCGCGCTGCCACGGAGTGTCGCCGCCGAAGGCGTGCCCGGGGGCCGCCATCCGGGCGGAGTACAGCTTGATGAGGTCCGCGGCGATCTCCTTGACCGCCTTCTTCGCGCGCGCCTTGGTCTTCGTCCAGTCGGCGCCGCCGAGGCGGTGGAGGGTCGGGGCCTCGCCGCCCACGTACTTGGTGATCTGTTCCAGCTGGTCGGTGGGGATGTAGAGGCGGTCGCCGGGCTGGCAGCGCTTGGCGGGCGCGTACTCCACGACGAGGTACTCACGGGTCGCGCCCTGGACCGTCCGCTGGACCATCTCGATGTAGCGGCCGACGCCGTGCTGCTCGTGGACGATGTAGTCGCCGGTTTCGAGAGTGAGCGGGTCGATCGTCTTGCGGCGGCGGGCCGGCATCCGGGCGCCGTCCTTGCCGGCGGCCTTCTGGCCGGAGATGTCGGTCTCCGTGAGCACGGCGAGCTTCAGCGCCGGGTCGACGAATCCGTAGTCGATGGAACCGCAGGCCACCTGGACGATGGAGGGGACGAGCCCGGCGAGGTCCGACTCCAGGCGGGCCGCGATGCCCTCGCCGCCGAGCACCTCTGCCGTACGGGCCGCCGGGCCGTGGGCCTCGGTGACGAACACCGTGCGCCAGCCGTCCGCGAGCCAGCCCTTGGTGTCGGCGAGGGCCTTCGCGGTGTCGCCGCGGTACGTCTCGGGCGCGTGCATCCCGAGCTTCAGCGTGTCCCCCGCCGCGTCAGCGGCAAATGTCTCCGTCAGCTCCTCGTCGGCCGCGAACGGCGACACCGACCACCACATCATGTCCAGCTCGCGGGCCCGGTCCCGTACGTCCGCGATGGCCCACAGGGACGCCGCGTCGACGTCGATCGGGGCCTCCCCGCCGCCCGCGGTCGCCGCCCAGGACGCCTGGAGGAACTCCTGCGAGGTCGCCACCAGGTCCGAGGCGCGCGTACGCACCCGCTCCGGGTCGCAGACGACGGCCATGGACCCCTTCGGCAGGACGTCGATGAGCAGTTCCATGTCGTCGACGAGGACGGGCGCGAGCGATTCCATGCCCTCGACCGCGATGCCCTCGGCGATCTTGCCGAGCAGTTCGCCCAGCTCGGGGTGGGCCTCGGCCAGCCGGGCGGCCCTCTCCCGTACGTCGTCCGTGAGCAGCAGCTCGCGGCAGGGCGGCGCCCACAGTCCGTGCGCGGCGACCTCCAGGGACCGCTGGTCGGCGACCTTGAAGTAGCGGATCTCCTCGACGTCGTCGCCCCAGAACTCCACGCGCAGCGGGTGCTCCTCGGTGGGCGGGAAGACGTCCAGGATCCCGCCGCGTACGGCGAACTCGCCGCGCTTCTCGACCAGCTCGACCCGTGCGTACGCCGCTGCCGCCAGGGCCGCCACGACGTCACCGAGGTCGGCACTCTGGCCGGTCCGCAGGGCCACCGGCTCCAGGTCGCCCAGGCCCTTGACCTGCGGCTGGAGGACCGACCGAACGGGTGCGACCACGACGGAGACCGGGCCGGTCTCCGGGTCGTCGGGGCGCGGGTGCGCGAGCCTGCGCAGGACCGCGAGCCTGCGCCCGACGGTGTCGCTTCGCGGGGAGAGCCGCTCGTGCGGCAGCGTCTCCCAGGACGGGTACTCGACGATCCCGTCGGCCGGCAGCAGCGTGCGCAGTGCCGCCGCCAGGTCCTCGGCCTCCCGGCCCGTGGCCGTCACGGCCAGCACCGTACGGCCCGCCTCTCGGGCCAGCGCCGCCACGGCGAACGGGCGGGCCGCGGGCGGGCCCACCAGGTCGACGTGCATACGGTTGCCGTCGCCGGCGGCCTTCACCGCTTCGGTGAGTGCGGCGTCCTTGACGACGGCGTCGAGCAGACCGTGCAGGCTCATGAAGAGGTTTCCATCCGAGGATCCGAGGGTGTGGGTGACACGGGTGTGGGTGACGTGGTGGGCAACGCGAACCGCCCGACACGTCTGACGGGCCGGGGGTGTCCAGGGTACGACGCCGGGCTCCCCCACGCCCGCCCCTGTGGATACCGGAGCCTCTTCGCCCCCGCCGCCCCTACCCGTCCCATCCCTGGGGGCTGCCGCCCCCAGACCCCCGCATCGGCCTGAACGGCCTCGTCCTCAAACGCCGGACAGGCTGAAAAACAGGGGCGCGGGGCGGTGACATTTGCGGCTCCGCCGCGGGGCGCGACCAGCCCCCACCCACCCGCACCCGACACATCACGCAAGCAGCGCACGACCCCGGAAAGGCCCGGTGCCGGGAAGTCCGTGGACTCCCCGGCACCGGGCTCCCCCGCCCACCAAGACCCCCGTCCGTGGTGGGCCGCTCAGCCTGCGGAGCTATTCCGTCGCGATCGCGTTCAGTACGTTCATGCGACCCGCCCGGAACGCGGGCACCAGAGCGGCGAACAGTCCCACGAAGGCCGAGCCGATGAAGACGCCGATGATCGTGGGCCACGGGATCTCGAGGACCTTCAGACCCTCCAGGGCGAGGAGCTTCTGGGCGGTGGCGCCCCAGCCCATGCCCAGGCCGAGGCCGAGCAGCGCTCCGAAGAGGGCGATGACGACCGACTCCAGACGGATCATGCGGCGGAGCTGGCGGCGGGAGAGCCCGATGGCACGCATCAGGCCGATCTCGCGGGTCCGCTCCACCACCGACAGCGCCAGGGTGTTCACGACACCCAGGACCGCCACGATGATCGCGAGGGCCAGCAGGCCGTAGACCATGTTCAGCAGCTGGCCGATCTGGTCCTTGAGCTCCTGCTTGTAGTCGGTCTGGTCACGGACCTGGTACTGCGGGTACGGGTCCAGGGCCTTCTTCAGCGCCGTGTACGCCGTCTTCTCCTGGCCCTCCTTGGCCGTGGCGAACATGATGTCGTTCGGCGGGATCTTGTCGGCCGGGACGTACTTCTCCATCGTGGCGATGCTCATGTACCGCGCGCCCTTATCGATGGCCACGTCGTCGTTCGTGATCGCCGCGACCTTCAGCTCGGCCGTCCGGCCGCCCTTGAAGGCGACGGTCATCGTGTCGCCGACCTTCACGCCGTGCTTCTTGGCGTATTCGGAGCCGAGCGCCATCGCGTCCTTGCCGTAGGCCGCCGACAGCTCACCGGCGGTCGTCTCGCGGCGCAGGTCGCTCGCGTACGTCGGGTCCGCGGCCGTCACGCTGCTGTCCTCGGTCTTGCCGTCGGGCGAGGTCAGCTTGGCCTCGACCTCCTTGTAGCTGGTGACGTGCGCCAGGCCCGGCGTCGACTCGATGGCCTTCTGGGCCTGCGGCACGATCCGCTGGTTGCCCTGGACGATGAAGTCCGTGCCCACCGACTTGTCGAGCTCCTCCGTCGCGGAGGCCACCATCGAGGAGCCGACCACGGAGAGGCAGGCGACCAGCGCGAGGCCGATCATCAGGGCCGCGCCGGTGGCGCCGGTGCGGCGCGGGTTGCGCAGCGCGTTCCGCTCCGCCAGCCGTCCCACGGGTCCGAAGCCGCGCAGCAGCACCGCGCTGATGGCCCGGACCACGACGCCGGCGAGCAGCGGGCCGATGATGACGAACCCGATCAGCGAGAGCACCACACCGGCGCCGAGCATCATCGAGCCGTCGCTCGCCTTGTCCGCGCCGGCCGCCGTGAAGAGCGCGGCGCCGCCGGCTCCCGTGAGGAGGAGGCCGATGATCCCCCGGATCCAGCCGGCCTTGCCGTCCGCCGGCGTACCGGCGTCGCGCAGCGCGGCCATCGGGGAGACCTTGCCCGCGCGGCGGGCGGGCAGATAGGCGGCGAGCACCGTGACGACGACGCCGAGGACCAGGCCGATGACCGGGGTCGTGGTCTTCACCGTCAGGTCGGCGGTGGAGAGGTTCATGCCCGCCATCGACATGAGCTTCATCAGGCCGATCGCGATACCGACACCCGCGGCGACACCCAGGATCGAGCCGATGACACCGAGCAGCAGCGCCTCGACCAGCACGGAACGGTTGACCTGCTTGCGGGACGAACCGATCGCCCGCATCAGGCCGATCTCACGGGTGCGCTGGGCGACCAGCATCGAGAAGGTGTTGATGATCAGGAAGATGCCGACCAGGAAGGCGATTCCGGCGAAGCCGAGCATGGCGTACTTGATGACGTTCATGAACTCGCCGACGCCCTCGCGGTTCTCGTCCGAGAACTCCTTCTGCGTCTGGATCTTGTACGCCCCGGTGGCCTTCTCGGCACCGGCGAGCGTCGTGGAGACGTTCTGCTTCAGCTGCGTGTCGGTGACGCCCTGCGCCGCCGAGACGTAGATCTGCGTGAACCGGCCGGTGGCGCCGAGCAGTTCGCGCTGGGCGGTGGCGGTGTCGAAGTAGACGACGGCGGCACCGGGGTTGGTCACCTTGAAGGTGGCTATGCCGACGATCTTCGCCTTGAAGTCACCGGTGACGGCGATGGTGCGCAGCTCGTCACCCATCTTGAGGTTGTGCTTGTCCGCGGTGTCGGCGTCGACCATGACCTCGGTGGGCCCGCGCGGGGCGTGTCCTGAGGTGATCTCCATCGAACGCAGGTCGTTCTTCGTCCAGTTGCCCGCGATCGTCGGGGCGCCGGTGCTGGACCCCATGTTCTTGTTCTTGCTGTTGACGACGGTCACGTTCATCGAACTGACCGCGCCCTCGGCCGACTTGACGCCCTGCGCCTTCTGCGCCTGGGTGACCGTCGACGCGGGCAGCGACTCGGGCCTGCCGTTCTGCGGGGTGTCGTCGGCCTTGGCCGCCTTGGGGGAGACCGTGACGTCGGACGCGGTGGTCGCGAAGAGCTTGTCGAAGGTCGTGTTCATCGTGTCGGTGAAGACGAGCGTGCCGCAGACGAAGGCCACCGACAGGAGGACCGCGACGGCCGACAGGGCCATCCGTCCCTTGTGCGCGAAGAAGTTGCGCATCGAGGTCTTGAAGACGGTCATGACGTGCGCCCCCGGGCGTCGAAGTCCTTCATACGGTCCAGGACGGCGTCCGCGGTGGGCCGGTACATCTCGTCGACGATCCGGCCGTCGGCGAGATACAGCACACGGTCCGCGTACGAGGCCGCCACCGGGTCGTGCGTGACCATCACGATGGTCTGGCCGAGCTCGTCGACCGAGCGGCGCAGGAAGCCCAGCACCTCGGCGCCGGCGCGGGAGTCGAGGTTTCCGGTCGGCTCGTCACCGAAGATGATCTCGGGCCGGGCGGCCAGCGCCCGGGCCACGGCGACGCGCTGCTGCTGACCGCCGGAAAGCTGGTTGGGCCGGTGCTTGAGCCGGTCCTTGAGCCCGACGGTCTCCACGACCTGGGCCAGCCAGCCCTTGTCCGGCTTGCGGCCGGCGATGTCCATCGGCAGCGTGATGTTCTCCAGCGCGCTCAGCGTCGGCAGCAGGTTGAACGCCTGGAAGATGAAGCCGATACGGTCCCGGCGAAGCTGCGTGAGCTTCTTGTCCTTGAGGCCGGTGATCTCGGTCTCGTCCAGGTAGATCTGCCCGGAGGAGACGGTGTCGAGTCCGGCGAGGCAGTGCATCAGCGTGGACTTGCCGGAGCCCGAGGGGCCCATGATCGCGGTGAACTGGCCCCGCGCGATGTCCACGTCGACCTGGTCGAGGGCGACGACGCGGGTCTCACCGGACCCGTACGCCTTCACGACCTGCCGCGCCCGTGCCGCGACGGCCGTACGTCCTCCAGTGCTGCCGTGCCTGGGAATGGTTACAGCCGATGTCACGGTATGTCTCCTAAGTCGGACGCCCTTGAGGACGACGGGATCTGCGGTTGTCGTGTATGTGGTTCGGTCGGGCCGTGCGGTGTTCGTTCACGCCGTGCGGTACTGCGACAAGTCTGGTGGCGGCGGGTGGTCCACCGCGCTGGTGCCCAGCGCAGTCTTCTGCTGGGGTAAACCCCACCCCGGCAGGTGCGGTACACCGCCCCCCAGCGGCATAAAGCCAGGTTAAGGAGCGGTTCGGCCCGTCTCCTCCTCCGGCAGTACGAACCCTCCCCGGGCCGTAGTACGGAGAGCCCCCTAGGGGATCTCCACCTGCCGGTGGACCCCCTCTCAGGGACGCCTCCACCCCTGAGCCGGATCAGCGTCCACCCTCCCGCCACAATCAGCAGGTGCCGCGCGCCGCGCGTCGTTGAGGGGCGGTGGCTGGGCGACGGGAGGGCCAAGTGGGAGAGTGGCCTTCCGGCAGATAGATGCAGGGGGAAGGAATCCAGTGGGCCAGGGGGAAGACACCGGGACAACCGCCGCCAAGGAGGACGAGCCCGCCGCCGCGCGGGCCGGGGCCCGCCCCCGCCGAGCCGTCGTCGCCTCCCTCATGCTCTGCATGGGTCTGGCCGCGCTCGACTCCACGATCGTGTCGACGGCCGTCCCGCAGATCGTCGGCGACCTGGGCGGCTTCTCCGTCTTCTCGTGGCTGTTCTCCGGCTATCTGCTGGCCGTGACGGTCACCCTGCCCGTCTACGGCAAGCTCTCCGACACCTTCGGCCGCAAGCCGGTGCTGATCGCCGGCTCGGTCCTCTTCCTCCTCGGCTCCCTGCTCTGCGCGCTGGCCTGGAACATGGCCGCGCTGATCGCGTTCCGGATCGTCCAGGGCCTCGGCGGCGGCGCCCTCCAGGGCACGGTCCAGACCCTCGCCGCCGACCTCTACCCGCTCGAACAGCGCCCCAGGATCCAGGCCAGGCTGTCCACGGTCTGGGCCACCTCGGCGGTCGCGGGCCCGGCGCTCGGCGGGGTGCTCGCCGCCTACGCCGACTGGCGCTGGATCTTCCTCATCAACCTGCCGCTCGGCGCGGTCGCGCTCTGGCTGCTGATCCGCCACCTCCACGAGCCCCAGCGCGAACGGAAGACCACCGAGCGCCCCCGCATCGACTGGGCCGGCGCGCTCACGGTCTTCGCCTGCGGCGGCGTACTCCTGACGGCCCTGGTCCAGGGAGGAGTGGCCTGGCCGTGGCTCTCGCCGCCCTCAATGGCCTTGTTCGGTACGGGACTTGCCCTGATCGCCGCTCTGGTCCTCATCGAACGCCGGGCCGCCGAACCGATCATCCCCGGCTGGGTCTGGCGCCGCCGCACCATCGCCGCCGTGAACCTGGCACTCGGCGCGCTGGGCCTCCTGATGGTCGCCCCGACGGTCTTCCTTCCGACGTACGCGCAGTCGGTGCTCGGCCTCGCCCCGATCACCGCCGGATTCGTGCTCTCCGTATGGACGTTGAGCTGGCCGGTCTCGGCGGCTCTCAGCCAGCACGTCTACCGTCGCATCGGCTTCCGCAACACGGCGATGCTCGGCATCGGCACGGCCACGCTGATCCTCTTCGCCTTCCCCTTCCTCCCGTACCCCGGCGAGGCCTGGCAGCCCACGCTCCTGATGCTCCTGCTGGGCGGCGCGCTCGGACTCTTCCAACTCCCGCTGCTCGTCGGCGTCCAGTCGACCGTCGAGTGGAACGAACGCGGTACGGCGACAGCCTCCGTACTCTTCTGCCGCCAGACCGGCCAGACGATCGGCGCCGCCCTCTTCGGCGCGGTCGCCAACGGGGTACTGGCCGCCCGGCTCGGCGGCGCGGGCGACCTGGACTCCGTGACCAAGGCGCTCGACTCGGGCGCCTCCGGCGAACACGTGCGCCGAGCGGTCGCGGAGGCCGTCCACTCCGTCTATTTCGGCGCGGCCTGCGCGGCCGGACTCGCCTTCCTGGTCCTGCTGCTGGTGGCGCCGAGGCGCTTCCCAGTACTCAAGAACCCCGGGGACTGAATCCGGACCGGGACCACGGAACCGAGAGAGCCGAGACGACCGAGACGACCGAGAGGTCCGGCCAACGGGCTCGGTCTCCCTCCATGCTCATGCCATGGAGACGTCATTGGCATGGCCCTGTAACAGTCCTGAAGGACGCTCGTAGAGCTCTTCCGGCTCACCAGCAACTCACCCCCCATGTGGCCGGGTTGGTTCGGACGATGCGCCCGGCCCACGCATGTCGCGGGCAGTGGGCCGCGGGTGAGGAGACATTGATGACCCAAGAGGCATCCCGCCGCAACTTCCTGAGATCCGTCGGAGTCGCGGGTGGCGCCGGAATGCTCTACTCGGCGATGGGCGCGCTGGGACTGGCACCGGTCCCGGACGCGCGGGCGGAGGAGTACCGGCCGCCCCGGAAGAGCGACTTCACGCTCACCGGACAGAGCGGCAAGAACGGCAGGAAGGTCCTGATACTCGGCGGCGGCATAGCCGGCCTGGCAACGGCGTACGAGCTGGGCAAGGCGGGCTACGACTGCCGGATCCTGGAGGCGAAGGACCGCCCCGGCGGTCGCAACTGGACGGTCCGCGGCGGCACCACGCTGACCGACCTGGACGGGCGCACCCAGACGGCATCCTTCTCCAAGGGCCAGTACATGAACGCGGGCCCGGCCCGGCTGCCGCAGTCCCACGTCACGCTCGAGTACTGCCGCGAACTCGGCGTTCCGCTGGAGGTGTTCACCAACCAGAACGCCAACGCGTACATCTACCACGAGAACAGCGCCGCCCTCGCGGGCAAGCCGGTCCGCTGGCGCACCGCGAAGGCCGACGCCTACGGATACGTCTCCGAGCTGCTCGCCAAGGCCACCGACCAGGGCGCCCTGGACAAGGATCTCACCGCCGCCGACAAGGAGCGGCTGATCGCGTTCCTGCAGAACTTCGGTGCCATCAAGGGCAAAGCCGACGGCTTCGCCTACACGGGCTCCGACCGGCGCGGCTACTCGGTCGAGCCGGGTGCGGCCTTCGAGGAGGGCACGGTACTCGGCCCGGTGCCATCGTTGTCAGACGTCATCGGGAGTGGCGTCGGGCAGCGCTTCTCCTTCGAGTTCGGCTACGACCAGGCCATGCTGATGTTCCAGCCGATCGGCGGGATGGACGCGATCCCGTACGCGCTGGCGAAGGCGATCGGCGAGGACCGGATCATCTACGGCGCCAAGGCGATGGAGGTCAAGGACCTCCCCGACGGTGCCGAGGTCGTCTACAAGGACGCGACGGGCCGGACCCGCAGCAGCCGCGCCGACTTCGTCGTGGCCGCGGTCCCGCCCATGGTCATGACCCGCATCAAGCACAACCTGGGCGCGGACATCACAGCCGCGCTGAAGTACCCCGTCGCCACCCCCGTCGGCAAGGTGGGGCTCGAGTACCGCAGCCGCTGGTGGGAGACGGACGAGCACATCTACGGCGGCATCACGCCGACCGACACGGACCTGGCCACCATCTGGTACCCCTCGTACGGCTACCAGGGCCGCCGCGGCACGCTCATCGGCTACTACAACTTCGGCGCCAACGCCGTCGCCTACAGCGACCTGCCGCACGCCGAGCGCGTGCAGCGGGCGGTGAGCCGTGGCGTCAAGATCCACGGCGAGAAGTACCGCACCGAACTCGACCGCTCCTTCAGCGTGGCCTGGCACCGCACACCCCACATCGAGGCCGGCTGGGTGGGCTGGCCCTCACAGACCGGCCCCGAGTACAAGCTGCTCAACAAGTCCGCGGGACATGTCTACTTCGCCGGCGACTGGCTCAGCCATGTCATCGCCTGGCAGCACGGTGCGTTCACCTCGGCCCGCAAGGTCGTGACCGACATCCACGAGAGGGTGATGGCCGCATGAGGCACATGAAGCACATGAAGCGGCGTACACAGATCCTTACCGCCACGGCCCTGACGGGCGCGTTCCTGACCGGCTCCGTCACGCTGGCCGACGCCCGGGGCTGGTGGTCGCCCGGCCCGAAGACGGTACGCGTGATGCTGCCCGAGGGGCAGACCAACCCGTCCATCGCGAACGGCGTGGCGCTGGGCGGAGAAGTGGCCGTCTACCAGAGCAGCGGCCTCGGACCGACCGCGCTCAACCCCAGCGCGCCGGAGGGCACGCCCGAGCGCTTCACCGACCCCGCTCTCACCGAGGGGGCCACGGGTGTCACGATCACCGAGGCCCAGGCCCTCGTCGTTCTGCGCAACATCAAGACCAACCTGGAGGCCGCGGGCCTGACTCCGGCCGACGTCATCACGATGAAGGCCTATCTTTCCAATCCGCCGGGCACGGAGATCGCCGACTACGCGGGCTGGAACCGCGCGTACCGGCAGTACTTCGCCAACATCGACCTGAAGTCGCACGAGGTCGTGCCGGTACCCATGGGCACCTCGCCCGCCAAGGCTCCGCTGCTCGCCAACGACGCCCGCCCGGCCCGGGTGTCACTGGAGGTCGCCTCGCTGCCCGTCCCGGGCTGGCTCGTCGAGGTCGAGGTCACCGCGAGGTACAAGAAGCGTTAGCCGGCATCCCCTGGGGCCTGCCCCTCAGGCCTTTGTCCGGGTACGGTCCGCCTCCCGCAGGAGGCGGACCACAGCCCCGCCCGTGTGTCCTTGAGCGATGGGCTTCAACAGGCGTACGGCGATGAAGGCGGGCCTCCTGACGACCGCGGTGTCAGCGATGGGTCTGAATCCGGCACGGGCACAAGGCACTTCGAGTGCCGCCCCGGTGCTCACGGTCCAGAGCGAGGCGGCGACACGGACGAATATCCCGGTCGTACGGGACCGCCGCGCGTCCGGAGGCAGATACCTGGCCCTGGCCACCGCCAAGAAGCCCCCGCGGGCAGGCTGGTACGCGACATACGTCGTACGCGCCCCGCAACCCGGCGTGTACGCGCTGACCGCCGTCGCCACCGCCCCGGTCGAGGTACCGCACACCGAGACGACGGCCTCGTACCTCCAGCTCTCCCTGAACAACGGCCCGTTCACGGAAACCGCCCGCTCCCAGCCGTACTGGTACGAGTCGAAACCCGCCTGGGGCGACCTCTCCGTCCTCGACCTCGGCGAGCTCGAACTCCGGGGCGGCGACAACACGTTGACGTTCCGGGTGACCGAGCCGACGGTCCGGGAGGCCGGGACGGCGTACGCACTCTCGCTGGACCGCTTCACACTGAGGCGGCGGGAGGGGACGAGGCTCCGGGAGGTGTCCGTGGGGGAACGGGGCACGTACCGGCACGGAGAGCCCGCGCACCTGCGCCTACGACTCGACGGAAGCGCCGCCCAACCACACCGCGTGCGCTACAGCGTCACCGACTACTTCGGAAAACGGGCCTCCGAGGGGTACGCGACAGTCGCGACCGGAGAGACGACCGTGATCGTCGCCCTGCCTGAACTCCCCCCAGGCAACTACCGGGTCGAGGCCGACGGGACGACGGGCCACTTCGCCTGTCTTCCCCCGCGTCCCGCCGTCACCGGCCCCGCCAACCGCTTCGGCGTCAACGTCTGGGCCACCTCCCTCGTACCCCCCTCCCGCCTGGACGCCTTCGCCGCCGCGATGCGGGACATGGGCGCGGGCTGGATAAGGGACGGCCAAGCATGGCCCGCGGCCGAGCCGAGCCCGAGCGCGTACGACACGGAACACCACGACCGGGTCACGCGGACGATGCGCCACCACGGCCTCTCACCCCTGGAGGTCGTGTCACCCGCTCCCGAGTGGGCCATGACGGCCGCCTCGCTCCCTCTCCCCGCGGACCTGCGGCACGCGTACCGCTACGCCCGCCGGCTGGCCGCCGGCCGTCCCGCCGCCATCCAGCTCTCGAACGAGCCCGACGTGGACGTCACCAGCAGCACCGGCGACGCCCACGCGGCCTTCGTGAAGGCGGCTGCACTGGGCATCGCGGACGCCCCCGACCGGCCTCTCGTCGTCCTGCCGGGCATCGCGCAGGCGGGCCACTTCCAGGACCTGCTGCTGGCGAACGACGTCGTGCGGTACGCGGACGTGTGGGCGTTCCACGGCTACCCGGACCCGGCCGAGCAGGACGAACCGGCCGTCCCCGGGGCGGCGGACGAGCAGCGCGAACTAGCAGAGCGGCTCGATTCGGGTGACGTACCGCGGTGGATGACGGAGTGCGGCGCGTTCTTCGCGGTACGGCCGGGCGTCGATCTCACACCCGCCCAACAAGCCGTCCAGGCACGCTACTTGGTCCGCTCGATGGTGGAGGGGCTGGCTGCTGGGAACACCCGGCAGTTCTGGTTCGCGGGGCCACCGCTCCACGACGACGGCGTGTACTTCGGGCTGCTGAGTCGGGAGTTCCAGCCGCTGCCCGCGTACAGCGCGTGCGCGGCGCTGACGTCGTTGCTGGGCGAGGCGCACTTCGTCGGTCCGGTGAGCGGGGTGCCGACAGGGGCCGTCGGCTTCGAATTCGACTCCGGGCGGGGCGAGTCGGTCCGGGTGCTCTGGTCGTCGAAGCCGGTACGGATCCCGGTGCCGGGGGCGACCGTGCACGACATCATGGGCAGGCAGATGGCGACGGCCTCCGCCGAAGTGACCGTCTCCCGAGACCCCGTGTACGTGGTCACCGCGACCGTTGGCCGCCCGGAGGCCCACCCGGCCCCGCGCCGCCGAGCCTCCCTCTCCCCCGCCGAACACATCGTCCTCAGCCAGCGCTACGCGGCCCGGAACTCCGCCCCCAACAAGGACAACGGCGACGCCCAACCCCCACTGGGCTACCGCCTCTCCCGCCGCACCCGGATGTCCCTGGACGTCTACAACTTCACCTCCACCTCACGGACGGTGACCGTGAAGGCGAGTCCCGCCGGGGGTTGGTCGACACGGGCGGAGGGTCCGACCCGGGTCGAGGTCCCGCCCCAGGGCCGTATGACCGTGGACTTCACGATCACGGCAGGCAGCGGGGTACAGCGCCGGACCGACCACCGGCTGCAGTTCACGGCAACCCTCGACGGCGACGAGGTGCCGCCGTCGGTGTCGCTGGTCCAACTCAAGTGAGGGGCCCGCATTTGGGGCACTGGCACGGTGGGAAGCGCCCCGGCGACTCGATCGGCGGCGCCTCGCGACCGGGTTCGTACGTCACCTTCGGGCTCCAGGTCCGCCCGCTGTCCCGGGAGATCCGCAGGGTGATGTACGGACCAGGAACCTTGCAGTCCGTCGCGTCCATGCACTGCCACCTTTCACTGTCTGTGTTGATCTGGACACAGAGTGGCGTCACGGTGGGTACGCTCGAAAGACAGCGGAGCGTGACAAGCAAACCTGCACGTACGGGAGTTGCACACATGGCGATCGAGGACAATCCGCAGTCTCGGGTGAAGTACGGCGAGGAATTGCGGCGACTCCGGGAGGCGGCGGACCTCACGCAGGAGGAGCTGAGCCAGCGGGCGGTGATGTCACGCACGCACATCGCCCACATCGAGGCGGGGCGGCGACGGCCGGACGTGGATGATGCGCGGCGGCTGGATCAGGTGCTGGGCACGGGTGGGTTCTTCGTACGGTTTCTGCCGACGCTGGATGGCAGGAAGGTGGCGGAACACTTCAAGGAGGCGCTGGAATTCGAGGGAAAGGCTCTGGCAATCAGCGAGTTCGCCCCCACGCTGGTGCCGGGCATCCTCCAGACCGAGCCGTACGCACACGAGGTGCTCACTTCCAGCTATCCGCCGAAGAGCGACGAGGAGCGTGACAAGCTCCTCAGCACACGCCTCCAACGCGCGCGCATCCTCGACGACTTCCGTTCACCCGAGGTGTGCGCACTCCTCGACGAGGCGGTGCTCCGTCGCCACGTAGGCGGTCCGGCTGTGATGTGCGAACAGCTTCGTCACATCTCGATGTTGGGCCAGCGCCGCCGCATCCGAGTACATGTGCTCCCGTTCTCGGCCGGGGCTCACACACTGCTGGAAGGCTTCCTCTCCCTCATGTGGTTCGAGGATCTGCCACCCGTTGCCTACGCGGAGGGCGTGAACAACGGGAGGCTCTTGGAACTTCCGTCCGTGGTACGCGAGTGCCAGGTGATCTACGATCGGGCGCTGGGCGACGCGTTGTCGCACCGTAAATCCCTGGATCTCATCAGGTCCGTCGCGGAGGATTACGAGCATGACGCGCAGCGAGCACAACATCCCTGACGCCTCCGCGCTGCCCGCATGGCGCAAGTCCAGCCACAGCGGCGGCGAGAGCGGCCAATGCCTGGAGGTCACCGACCCCACTGCATACGCGGCTTGGCGCAAGTCCAGCTACAGCGGCGGCAGCGGCGGCTCCTGCCTGGAAGTCAACGACTCCGCCCTCCCCGCCCGCATCCCCGTCCGCGACAGCAAGAACCCGGCCGGCCCCGCCGTCACCTTCTCCGCCCCCGCCTGGACGGCCTTCGTCACTTCTCTCGGTCGAACCAGGCCGTAGTCTCCGGCAGGAACAGCAGGACGATCACGGGCAGCCCGAGCACGATCCGGAGCGCGGCGTCCACGAACTCCGCGGGCCCCGCCGCGCCCAGTGCCTTGCTGAACGACGGCACGACCACGAACACCATCACCACGATGGTCGTGATCCGAACCCCGCCGCGCGCGCTGCCGTCGTACTTCAGGGCGAGCAGCGCGCACACCCAGACCAGTAGCCACGGGGCGATCATGTTGCCCATCCCGTAGGACGTCAGCCCGTCCGACAACGCGAGCATGACGACCAGCCCCGCGACCGCCAGCCCGAACAGCAGTCGTTGGGCCGCGCGCACCTGCCGGGGCATCACGACGTTGCGCAGGTCACTCATTGCTTTTCCAGTCCTTGAGTAGGCCCGGAGGCCCCGCGGAACTCGAGGAATTCACGCGGGGCCCCCGGGAACACAGTCGTCACAGGTCGTACGAGTCAACCCGAGGGCCGCAGCTCGCGGTACTTCGCGGACAGCAGCGGGCCGAGGTGTTCGACGACTCCGTGTCCCGGTTCGTTCTTGTAGGGCAGTTGGTACAGGAAGGACGTCACGATCACTTCGGTGACGTCGGGGATCCCGCGTCCCAGCTGCCGCTCCAGGAACTCCAGCGTGGCGCGCCAGTCGGTCGCCTCGGGGTCCTTGCCGAGGTAGGAGTCGACGACGGCCGGTGTCACGTCGAGACCGAAGAAGACGTGCGGCAGCGGCTCGCCGTTGTTCTCGACGTGGATCTCGTAGAGCTCGCCGAACTCGGGGACGGCGGCGACGAGTTCCTCCAGAAAACGGATGTCGTCTCTCATCAGCAGTTCCCCGGACCCGGACAGTTGGACGCGCCAGTGTACTTTCCGGCCAGAGCGTCATCGATGGCGCTGACGAGACTCTTCGCCACCCGGATGTCCTTGGTGCTCTTGACACAAGTGGCCGGCGGGGACACAGGTGTGTGGGTTAACGGGGGTAACACCCCAGGTCAGCGAAGTAAGCGCATACCGACCAGACAGTTTGGCGAAACCCTCGCGCAGGCCTGCTACCTGCGAGTAGCGTGCGTCCTCGCTCACCCCCCGCTCCCTGCGGTCCGCACCGGGCCCGAGCCACGCAAGGAGAACCGGGATGTCTTACGACTCGTCCCCGTCGTACCCCGTTCCACCGCACCATCCGTCCCACAACTCGTCACCGTCCTACTCGACGTACCCGACGCAACCGACGTATCCGTGGGCTCCGCAACAGCCGGAGCCCGAACCCGCGCGGCAGCCGAACCGGCATCGCCACACCGCTCTCGGGCACCACAGCGACCTGCGGGTGCTGCGCACCGCGTACCGCTGGCAGCGGCGCGTGGCGACGCTGACCGCGCTCGGCTACTTCACGCTGTTCCTCGTCCTGTCCGCGTGGGCGCCGTCGTTCATGACGAGGGAGGTGGCCGACGGGCTGCCCCTCGGTCTGATGCTGGGGCTCTTCCAGGTGCCCGTCACCTGCGTGGCGATCGCGCTGTACGAGTACACGGCCCGCCGGGGCGTGGACCCGATCGCCGAGCGACTACGGAAGCAGGCGGAGCTTGACACCAAGCGGGCGGAGGCGGGCAGGTGACCGGCTTCAGCAGTTCCGCCCAGGCGATGTCGCTCGTGGCGTTCACGGTCGTGGCGACCATCACGCTGCTGCTGTGCGTGATGACGGGCCCGGACCGGGACGACCTCGACGAGTTCTACACGGGGTACGGCTCCCTCTCCCCCATGCGCAACGGCCTGGCCATCGCGGGCGACTACATCTCCGCGGCCACCGTGCTCGGCACGGGCGGCGTGATCGCGTTCTTCGGGTACGACGGTGTCGTACTCGCCCTCAGCACGGCTCTCTCCCTCATGCTGCTGATGTTCCTGCTGGCCGAACCCCTGCGGAACGCGGGCCGGTTCACCATGGGCGACGCGCTGGCACGGCGGATGCCGGGCCGGGCGGTACGCATCACGGCGTGCGCGGCGACGCTGGCCGCGCTGCTGCCGCTGATGCTGGTCCAACTCGCCGGAACCGGCGATCTGCTGGCGTTCATCCTCGGCTTCTCCAGCGAAGGGCTGAAGACGGGCTGCATCATCGGGCTCGGCGCGCTGATGATCAGCTATGCGGCGATCGGCGGCATGAAGGGCACCGCCCTGATCCAGATCCTGAAGATCGTGATGCTGCTCGGCTCGGGCGCCGTCATCGCCGTACTGATCCTGAACAAGTTCGACTGGAACCTCGGCGGCCTGTTCGGCCAGGCGGCGAGGAGCAGCGGGGCCGGGTCCGCGTTCCTGAGCTCTGGGCTGCAGTTCGCGGGCGGGCCCAACCCCCGCCTGGACATGATCAGTTCGGAGCTGACTGTGGTCCTTGGCGGGGCCTGTCTGCCGCACATCACCATGCGTATGTACACGGCGGGCAGCGCGCGTCAGGTGCGCCGTTCGATGTCCTGGGCGGTGCCGGCCGTGGCTCTGTTCGTGCTGATCATCACGGTCGTCGGGTTCGGGGCGACGGCGCTGATCGGGCGGGAGGCGATCGCGGCGGAGGACCCGCAGGGCAACACGGCGTATCTGCTGGGCGCGCGGGCCGCGTTCGGGGCGGACGTCTCGACGGCCGAAACACTGCTGTTCACCACCGTCACGGCAGCGATCTTCCTGACGGTGCTCGCCTCCGTCGCCGGGATGATCCTCGCCTGCGCCAACTCCCTTGCCCATGACGTCTTCGCGCACGGCAGGAAGCAGTTGTCGCCGCGCCGGGAGATGACGCTGGCGCGGGCGAGCGCGGCGGCGGTCGGCATCCCCGCGATTCTGCTGGCCACGCTGGTCCAGCACCACAGCCTGCAGCCGCTGGTGACGCTGTCGTTCTGCCTCGGCGCGTCCGCGATAGCGCCGGCGCTCGTCTACAGCCTGTTCTGGCGGCGGTACACCCGTGCCGGGCTGATGTGCACGCTCATCGGCGGCTCTGTGAGCACGCTCGTTCTGATGACCGGTACGAATCTGGTGTCCGGGTCGCCGATATCGGCCTTCCCCGGCCATGACTTCACCTGGTTCCCGTTCACCACGACCGGGATCGTCTCCATTCCGCTGGGGTTCCTGTTCGGCTGGCTCGGCACGGTGGCCTCCGGGCGGGGGGCGGCTGAGGAGCAGCGGAAGCAGTACGAGGCTGTGGAGGGGTGGATTCTTGCGGGGGCCGTCCGGCGGGACTGAGGGGGGGTGGGGGCTGCGGTGTGTGTGTTGGCTGCGGGCCGGTGGGGATTGTTCGCGCAGTTCCCCGCGCCCCTGAAAGACCTGGGGCCCGCCCCCGTCTTTTGGGCGCGGGAAGCTGTACGGCTGGCCCCCGCCGGTGCTTTTAGGGGCGCGGGGAACTGCGCGGCCCGCCCCCACCGGGCCGCAGCCGAACAGAATCCGCTACTCCGCCGTCGCCCGTCCCGTCAGGGCCGTGAGGCTGTTGCGGACGTGGGTCATGTGGGCGCTCACGTCGTCCCACTCGTCCCCGTGTTCGCGCAGGACGCGTTCCGTCTCACGCGAGATGCGGTCCTCGTGGAGGCGTGCCTCGGCGAGGAGTTCGGCGGCGCGGGTCTCGGCGTCCTCCTGGAGGTGCCGGGTGGACTCGTGGGCCTCGGCGAGGGCCCGTTCGGCCTCGGCCAGTTCCTCCACCGCGCGCGAGGCCCGCTCGTCGTGGCGCGCGTCGAGCGCCGCCTCCCGTTCGGCCGCCTCGCGCGCGACCCTCTCCCAGCGCTCGGCGTGCTCCTTCTCCTGCTCTGCGAGAAGCGCCTCGCTGCGCCGCCGCGTCTCGCGGAGCGCGGCGAGCGCCTCACCGCGGTTCTCCTTCACGTCACGCCGCGCCGCGATGCGCATCTCGTCGGCCTCGGCCTGCGCGGCGAGCAGCCGGTGCCGGACCCGCTCCTCGGCCTCACCGCGCACCGCGTCGGCCTCCGCACCCGCGGCCGCGCGCAGTCGCCCGGCCGCCGCCTCGGCCTCCTCCACGACCAGCCGGGCCTGCCGCCGCGCACCCTCGCTCACGGCCATGGCCTCCTCCTCGCCCAGTTCGAAGAGCCGCCTGGCACGGTCACCGAGCGTCTCGTACGTCTGGGGAGCCAGCCCCGCCACGACCTCGTGCAGCCGATCCGCCTCGGCCTCCATCTCCCTGGCCAGGACGGTCAGCCGGGCGGCCCGTTCCCAGGCGGCGTCGCGCCCCCGGGAGAGCGCCGCGGCGTACGCCTCGACCTGGTCGGGGCGGTAACCGCGCCCCCGTACGGCCTCGAAGCCATGAGGCGACACCGATGCGTTGCTCATCCTCGAATCCCCTCTCCGGCGTACGACATGATTTGCCGCACATCTTGACGGATCAGGCGTAAGCGTTCATAACGCGACACTCCGGACTTGAGTTGGGCAGGAATGTGACACAAAAGGGCCGGGCCCGGTCAACCGACCGGGCCCGGCCCTCTCGTACTCAGCACTCGACGTCAGTAACGTCGACGTCGCGTCACAGCAAGCCGTCCCACATCTGTTCCAGCAGCACCGACCACCAGCTCTCCGGCGAACCGAGCGCCGCCGGGTCGAGCGCGGCCAACTGCGCCTGGAAGTCGACGGTCCAGCGGCCTGCCTGCTCCTGGTTGAGCCCGAAGCGAAGACGCCACATACGGCCCAGCAGCGCGAGGCTGCGCGCGAACTCGGGCAGCCCTGTGTTCACGAACTGCGGCGGTACGGAAGCGCCGCCGGGACCCGCCTCCACGGGCACGGCCACGATGTGCGCCGTCCCGTACTGGACACAGATCGCCTTGCCGAAGTCGCTGCCCATGACGAGGTACGAGCCCGCGTCCGCGGACGGCTGGACGCCACGCTCCTGCGCCAGTTCGGCGAGCGTCGGCACCGGGCGGCCCGGCTGGGCCTGCGCCCAGAAGAACGGGTTCATGTCGAGAGGCAGTCCAGCCACGACCAGCGTGTGCGCCACGATCGGCGGCACACCCTGCCGGGACACGGCCGCCTGGTCGAACCGGAACAGCCCCGGTCCGAACGCCGCCGCCAGCTCCTGCCCGATCGCCTCCGGCGGGATCGGCGGCGCGGGCTGCACCGGCGGCAGCGGCGACCGTACGGGCCCGGGCCTGGCCGGACCGTCCGCGACCTGGTGCAACTCGCCCTGGTGCGCGAGCAGTTGAGCCATGCCCTGCTGACGGCTCGCGTGGTCCGTGCCGTACGAGGCGATGCTGGTGATCCTCGCCTGTGGCCAGCTCTCCCGGATCATCCGGGCGCAGTACGCACCCGGCAGTTCGCAGGACTCCAGCTCCGTGTGGAGCTCCAGCACCTGCTGCGGCGGCACGTTCATCGCGCGCAGCTCGTGCAGGATCTGCCACTCCGGGTGCGGGGTGCCCGGCGCGGAACGCCGGATGAGCTGCTGCTCGCTCCCGTCCTGGGCGCGGTAGCGCAGGACCGCCTGGTAGCCGGGGCCGACGGTCGGCTGCCCCTGCTGGGGGTAGCCGTAGGCCGGGGGCTGCTGACCGGGCATCGGCCGGCCCGGCATGGGCTGGCCGGGGAAGGGCTGCTGACCGGGCGGAGGCATGCCGGGGGCACCCGGCGGCATCCCGGGGGGCGCCTGAGGCGGCGGGGCCGTACCCGGGCCGCCGCTCGGGGGACCGGACAGCATGGTCTCGGCGTGGTGGACGGCACCGGGTGTGCCGGGGGCACCGGGGACACCTGGCCCGCCAGGACCTACCGGAGCCCCTGGCCCTCCCGGAGCACCCGGAGCACCCGGAGGCTGGGGCGCGCCAGGGCCGCCCACCGCCGGACCGGCGAGCATCGTCGCGGCATGGTGGACGCCACCGGCGGGCGTACCGCCGGGGTTGTTGGGCGCGCCGGGAGGCTGCGGGGCACCCGGAGTACCGGGCGCACCGGGAGGCTTGGGCGCGCCGGGCTGGTTCGGGTCGGCGAGCATGGTCGCCGCGTGGTGGACACCGCCCGGAGGCGTACCGCCCGGGGTACCCGGAGCGCCAGGGGCACCCGGGGGCTGCGGGGTCCCGGGCCCGCCCGGCCCGTCGGGGCCGAGCTGCGAGACCATCTGCGTCGGTACGTATCCACCGGCCGGCGTCCCCGGCGCACCGGGACCGGACGCGGGAGCCGCACCGCCCGGCCGCGCGCCGGGCGTTCCGGGCGCACCCGGAGGCGGCGGCGTACCGGCCGCACCCGCACCACGGGCACCGCGCGGCGGAGCCTGCGCCTTGCTGGTGGCGGCGTCGGCGATGTCACCGGCGTTCGGGGGCAACGGCCGCCCGCCCGCACCCGAACCGGGAGGCGGCTGCGGCGGATTGGGCCCGGCGGGCGGCTGAGGAGCACCCTGCGGAAACCCGTACGAGGGAGCACTCTGCGCACCGGGAGCACCCGGAGGCGGCGTCCCGGGCGCACCAGGCGGCGGTGTGCCGGCGCCGGGCCCCTGCGGATAGCCGTACGAGGACGGCGCCCCGGGCGGCGGCGTACCAGGCGCACCGGCGGGCCCACCCGGAGGCGGCGTACCGGCGCCAGGCCCCTGCGGATAGCCGTACGAAGACGGCGCCCCCGGCGGCGGAGTGTCCTGCGCACCAGGACCGCCAGGACCGCCAGGTCCACCAGGACCGGACTGAGCCCCCGGGCCCTGCGGGAAGGAGGGCGGGTTCGGGTCGCCCAGCGCGGGGGCGACGGTCGTGCTCGGGAGCTGGCTGCCGCCCGAGATCAGGCTGGTCTTGGCCTCGGGTGTCGCGTCGGGCTCCGACGGCCTGCCACCGGCGCCCCCGTCCCCGACGTCCCTTATCTGCGGCGCGTACACGGTCTCGGGGAGCGGCACCGAACGGTCGTCCCCCGTCTCGGCGTTGGTGTCGGTCCCGGCCCACGGCGTCGCGTCGGCGGGCACCCCGGAACCGCCCGAGGGCCCCCCGCCGGCGGCGGGCCACGATGTACCGCCACCGGGAGCGGAAGATACCCCTGGGCCGCCGGGCCCGGGCAACGTCTCGGGAATCGCCCCTCCGCCCCCGGCCCCTCCATGGGCGGGACCGGCAGAACCGCCGGTCGGCACCGCGTCACTCGCGGCGGCAGCGGCGGCGGGACGAGACCCGGCCCCGTCCGACGCCCTGTCCGGAGTCCTGTCGGACGGACGGGGCGAACCGCCGCCCGACGACCCGCCCGACGAGCCACCGGACGTCCGGTCCCGCCGGTCCGGAATCCCCATCCGGTCCGCCGCCTCCTGGAGCCACTCCGGCGGCGTCAGCAGGAACGACGTCTGGTTGAGGTCGACGCGCGCGGGAGGCGCGGGCGCCGGATCGGGTGCCGCGTCCGGCAACCCGTACTCCTCCTCGTACCGGCGGATCACCTCGCCCACCGGCAGCGAGGGCCACAGTGTGGCCTCGCCGCTGTCGCGGGCGATGACAAGCCGCTGGGCACCGCCGTCGGACCGCGGTCCTTCGGCCCGGTCCTCGGCCCACACCACGAATCCGAGTTCGAACTCCCGCACCCGCACCTCGCGGTGCTGGTAGCCGGGCACATCCCCGTTGATCCACTCTTCGGCGCGCTCCTGCGCCTGCGCGAAGGTCACCATCGGACGCTCACTCCCCCACCGAAGACACCGCGGACACCGACACAGCCCGCGCGAATCCACCGTCCACCATCAGATTCGCCACGGTCTCCAGCTCCGGCGGATTGCCCGCGAGCCGGGCCAGGAACTGGTCGAAGTCGTCCCCACAGGGCAGCAGCAGCCGCTGCACACGCTCCGGGGGCGCCCACAGGTCCTGGTCACGGGCGTCGTCGTACGCGCAGAACCACACGGACCCGACGCTGTCGCCCTTGACCTTCACGGCGAGCAGACCGCCCTGGACGAAGCCGACGCCCAGATAGTCCTTGGTGAGGTGGTCCCGCAGACATTTGTTGACGTACACGAGGTCGTTGACGGCGGCCTCGTCGCGCACGGTGAAGAACGGCTGGTCGACCAGCAGTCCCAGCTCGGCGTCGAGCGCGGCACCCATCGGGGCGCACCCGCCGGCGGCCTTCAGGAACGACCGGTACGCGCCGGGCAGCCGGTACCCGAGGTCCTCCTCGACGCCCAGCACCTCCTGCTCGGTCACCGCGACGGCGGCCTTGGGCAGCCCGAAGTGCGCGGGCCGCGTCTCCTGCAGGGGCCGGGTCCCGCGCTTGTTCTGGTCGACGGCCGCGGTGGCAAGTCCGCCGTGGTGGCGCAGAAGCGCCTTCACCTCGACCGGCACCAGCTCCAGCCGCCGGGTCCCCGGCACGTGGTGCCAGGTCCAGCCGTGCGGAGTGGCGACGGGCGGGATGGTGTCCCACAGGTCATGACCGTCCGCGGCCATGGCCGCGTTCGCGGACACGTAGTCCGTCAGCCGAAGTTCGTCGACCCCGAACCCCTCGGGCGGCTCGGCGATCTCCGCAGCGGCACGTGCATAGAACGAGAAGTCGGGATAGCCGCGGTCGTCGACACGTACACCTCTCGGGTGACGCGCCGCCCGGACCGGGTCCGGGAAGTGCACGACCTGCCCGGCGTAGGCCGCGTTCGGCGGCGCGGCTTGTTGCCCGAGCCGACCTGTCGTCATGGCGGTTGCCCCCTGCGGCGTTCTGAAGGATCGCGGATATCGACAGCCTATGCGGTTGAACGACACCGGTCACCGGGCCTCCGGTTCCGTACCGGCCAGCGGGGCTCCGGTTCCGTGACCTGCCGTCATCGCGCCGTGACGGTGCGGCGAAGACCACGCGTGTCGCGGCGCCCCAGCTTCCGCACCAGCCACGGAGTTTGGCAGTCTGTCCGAGCACCGGGGGATGCGGTAAGGGGAGGAAACAGGACGATGAACTCAACGCAGACAGGCAGGTCTGGTGACCCCAGAGTGGGCTGGAGCAACACCGACGCTCCCGTCACGCCCACACTCCTCCACCGCCGTGACGGCATACTTCCGACCATCGCCGCCGCCCTGTCCGTACGGGGCGCGACGCTCACCGGCACCGCGGGCCGGGGCGACCAGCCGCCGCCGCTCCACCCGCTCGTCCGGGACTTCCTGGACACACTGACGAGCGGACAGCGCGACCGCTTCACCGGTCGCTGCGCCGAAGTGATCCTCATCTCCCGCCACATCACGGCGGTGGACGCGGACCGTTCCAAACGGGCCGCCCGCAAACCCATGACCAACGGAGAGGCCCGCAAGTCCCTCAAGCAGGCCAAACTCACCGCCCGCCGCATCCGCGAGGACGGCGACCCGCTGCACGGCAGTTTCGCGCCGCCCTGCCGCTCCTGCACCGCGCTCAGCGCCCACTTCGGCGTACGCATCGTCGACCCGACGGCACCACGGGACTGAGAAACCCCTCTTCCCCCACACAGGGCGTCACCCGCGCCCCTTGCAGAAGCCGCCGAACCACTGCCGCGGCAGCTCAGACGAACGCGAAGGTCCGATGCACACCGACCGCACCTCTCCCTCCCCCACACCGACCTCGACCCGGTTCTCCGCCGTGGTCGACGCCGCGCTGCGCTCCGCGGGGTGGCAGCCGGGACGCTGGGACATAAAGCAGGCCGAGATCTGGGCCGACGCCCTGCGCGGCCACGAGTCGCCGGCCGGTCACCGCCACTCCGTGTTCCCGGCGGCGGTCGAGGCCTGGGCGGAGTTCGGCGGTCTGCACATCCCGACCACGGCCCCGGGCCGCCAGATCGCCCCGACGCCTCTGCACCTGGACCCCCTGCACGGCCTCCACATGGCCCGTACGCTCGTGGACCTGGGCAGAGCCCTGGACAGCGAAGTGGCCCCGCTGGGCGAGGAGTCCGACACCAGAGCCCTGCTCGCCATCGACGCGGAGGGCCGCACCTACACCCTCGATCACACGGGCGACTGGTACCTGGGCGCGACGATCGACCAGGCCCTGACCACACTTGTCTCGGGCCTGGAACCGGTACGCCTGACGGCCGGCTGAACGGGCGCGGGCTCTCCGGGCCGGGCGGCCTCGACGAACTCCGTCCCGGGCCGGACTCACTCCGTCCCGCCCCGCCGCCGCCCAGCTCGCCCCGGCCCGTCCCTACCGGACTCCGGGCCAGTTCACCCCGGACGGATTCGCTCCAGACCGGTCTCACTCCAGACCGGTTTCGCCCCGGGCCGGTTCACCGGGGACGGATTCACTCCGGGCGGTTCGCCCTGGCCCGGCTCACCCCGGACGGATTCACCACAGACCGGCTCATCCCGGACCAGTTCACCCCCGGCCCGGCCCGCTCAGTCCCGACCCGGTTCACCCCGGACCGGTTCACGCCACCCCGGCGTTCACGCCACCTCGACGCTCACGCCACCTCGACGCTCACGCCTCCGCCGGAATCACCGCCGAGACCCGGAAGCCGCCCGCGTCGGTGGGGCCGGACACGAACACGCCCCCGAGCCCCAGGACCCGCTCCTTCATCCCCACCAGACCGTTCCCCCCGCTGGGCAGCCGCGCGTCGGACGCGGCACCGGGCTCGGGCGGGGGTCCGTTCTCCACCTGCATGGCGATCTCGGCCCCGCGGTGCGCGACCCGCACCCGGGTCTTCGCCCCCGCCGCATGCTTGTGGACGTTGGTCAGCGCCTCCTGCACCACGCGATAGGCGGTCTGCTCCACCAGGGCCGCATAACCCCGGGCATCCCCCTCCACGAACAGGTCGACGACCATCCCCGCGGCGGCGGACTGCCCCACCAGCTCCTGGAGATCATCGAGGCAGGGTCCGTCCCCCGTCTCCTCGTCCACGGCCCGGGACGCCGCGGCGGCGGCCGCGACCCCCACCGCCGCGAGCGGCACGGTCTGCATCCGTACGGAGGAGCCCCCGTAACCCCCCTCGCCCGTACGCAGAACCCCCAGCATCTCCCGCAGTTCGGTCAGCGCCTGCCGTCCCATGTCCCCCACGAGCGAGGCGTTCTTGACGGCCTTCTCGGGGTCCTTGCGCGCCACGGCCTGCAGAGCCGCCGCGTGCACGACCATCAGACTCACCCGGTGCGCGACGACGTCGTGCATCTCGCGGGCGATCCGGGTCCGCTCCTCGTTGCGCGCCCACTCCGCCCGCTCCTCGGCCCGCTCGGCCAGCAACATCAACTCCCGCTCCAGGGAGTCGGCCCGCTCCCGCAGACTCTCCATCAGCCGCCGCCTGGCCCCCACGTACAACCCGAGCAGGATCGGCGGCGCGGTCATCCCGAGCGAGGTGGTGATGGACACGAACGGTACGAACCAGTCGCCCACCATCTGAAGGTCGCCCCGCACCATCCCCTGGTGCGCGCGCACGTACGTGACGATGAGCATGCCCACCATCGACATACCGGCCAGCGCCCCGATGATCCGCCGGGGCATCTCGGACGCGGCGAGCGTGTAGAGCCCGACGAGCCCCATCAGGAACCCCATCTGGGCCGGTGTGATGGCGATCGACACCAGCACCACGGCGATGGGCCACCGCCTCCGGAACAGCAGCACGGACCCGGCGAGGGCCCCGAACACCATCCCGGCGGGCACCGGCACGCCCGCCGCGTCCGCGAAGGGATACCCCTCGATCGCACACTCCACGGCGGACACCAGCGCGAGGGTCCCGTCGAGCACCGCGCTGCGCCACCTCGCCCACCACCACGGCCCGGTCAGGGTCGCGGTGTGGTCTTCCCCCGTCGTGGTCATGCCTCCAGCCTACGGTCGCCCCCCGCCGCTTTTCCGGTGAGTTTCGCGTACTGGCCTACACCACTCGCCGTAATCGAACAGACACGAAACCCGCCGCAATCCGCCGAAAACCCAGAACCGGCCCAAGCCGCCCCCCGAGTCACCCCACGCCCGCCCCGCACCACCCGGCGCAGTCGAAGTACCGTCGCACCGAAGGCACCCGGTACGGCATAGTGTTGGATGTCGACTCGGCAGCCCGACCGGATCTCCGGTCCCGTCGAGTTCCATCCCCCGTGGTGTAATTGGCAGCACTGTGGCTTTTGGTGCCATCTGTCCGGGTTCGAGTCCTGGCGGGGGAGCGCTACACGAACCGGGCCCCGACCGCACTGTCAGGGCCCGCTCCCATTTCTCCCTCACAACGCCCCGGTATCCTGCGGATGTCCACTCCCCAAAGGCACCCCAGCCATCCGAAGCCGAAGGGCATCCCCGTGAGCGCCAACCGCCCGGCAGCCGTCGTCGTTCTTGCAGCGGGTGAGGGCACCCGTATGAAGTCGGCCACGCCCAAGGTCCTGCACGACATCTGTGGCCGTTCTCTCGTCGGCCATGTACTCGCCGCCGCACGCGAGTTGGAGCCCGAGCATCTGGTGGTCGTCGTGGGCCACGCCCGCGAGAAGGTCACCGCGCACCTCACCGACACCGCTCCGGGTGTACGGACCGCCGTGCAGGCCGAGCAGAACGGCACGGGTCACGCCGTGCGGATGGCCCTGGAGGAGCTGGGCGGCGGCATCGACGGAACCGTCGTGGTCGTCTGCGGGGACACGCCCCTCCTCAGCGGCGGAACCCTGCGCGACCTCGCCTCCAACCACACCACCGACGGCAACGCGGTCACCGTGCTCACCGCCGAGGTCCCGGACGCCACCGGCTACGGCCGCATCGTGCGCGACGGCGTCTCCGGCGCGGTCACCGCGATCGTCGAGCACAAGGACGCCTCGGAGTCCCAGCGCGCGATCCGCGAGATCAACTCCGGTGTCTTCGCCTTCGACGGACAGCTCCTCGCGGACGCGCTCGGCAAGGTCCGCACCGACAACAGCCAGGGCGAGGAGTACCTCACCGACGTCCTCGGCATCCTCCGCGAGGCCGGGCACCGCGTCGGCGCCTCCGTGGCGGGCGACCACCGCGAGATCGCCGGCATCAACAACCGCGTCCAGCTCTCCGAGGCCCGCCGCATCCTCAACGACCGGCTGCTGGAGCGGGCGATGCTCGCCGGCGTCACCGTCGTCGACCCGGCCACCACCTGGATCGACGTCACCGTCACCTTCGAGCAGGACGCGACCGTGCACCCCGGCACCCAGCTCCAGGGCGCCACACACCTCGCCGAGGGCGCCGAGGTCGGCCCCAACTCCCGCCTGAAGGACACCAGGGTGGGCGCGGGCGCCCGGATCGACAACACGGTCTCCAACGGCGCCGAGGTCGGCCCCCAGGCGAGCGTGGGTCCGTACGCGTATCTCCGCCCCGGCACCCGCCTCGGGCTGAAGTCCAAGGTGGGTACGTACGTGGAGACGAAGAACTCCACGATCGGCGAGGGAACGAAGGTGCCGCACCTCTCGTACGTGGGCGACGCGACGATCGGCGAGTACACGAACATCGGCGCCGCGAGCGTCTTCGTGAACTACGACGGCGAGGCCAAGCACCACACCACGGTCGGGTCGCACTGCAAGACGGGTTCGGACAACATGTTTGTGGCGCCTGTCACGGTCGGGGACGGTTCCTACACCGCCGCGGGCTCCGTCATCACGAAGGACGTGCCGGCCGGTTCACTGGCCGTCGCCCGGGGCCAGCAGCGGAATATCGAGGGCTGGGTGGCCCGCAAGCGCCCCGGAAGCGCGGCCGCGAAGGCGGCGGAGGCGGCTGCCCGGGAGTCGGCCGACGAAAGCTGACCGGAAAGCGGTGGGTCGGACTCGGCGTACCGTGATAGATGCACACCCGCACACCCAGCTGGGACCGCATCTGAGAACACATCTCAACATCCAGCTGAGACACCTCTGAGGAGACAGTGCTGTGACCGGGATCAAGACGACCGGCGAGAAGAAGATGATGTTCTTCTCCGGCCGCGCCCACCCCGAGCTTGCCGAGGAGGTCGCCCACCAGCTGGGTGTCGGGGTCGTCCCGACGAAGGCCTTCGACTTCGCCAACGGCGAGATCTACGTCCGCTACGAGGAGTCGGCCCGCGGCGCCGACTGCTTCCTCATCCAGAGCCACACCGCTCCGATCAACAAATGGATCATGGAGCAGCTCATCATGATCGATGCTCTGAAGCGGGCCTCCGCCCGGAGCATCACCGTGATCATGCCGTTCTACGGTTACGCCCGGCAGGACAAGAAGCACCGCGGACGTGAACCCATCTCGGCCCGTCTGATCGCCGACATGATGAAGACGGCCGGCGCCGACCGTCTCCTGACGGTCGATCTGCACACCGACCAGATCCAGGGATTCTTCGACGGTCCCGTGGATCATCTGTTCTCGCTGCCGCTGCTCGCGGACTACGTGGGCCACAAGGTGGACCGCTCCAAGCTCACGGTCGTCTCGCCGGACGCCGGCCGCGTGCGCGTGGCCGACCGCTGGTGCGACCGCCTGGGCGCGCCCCTCGCGATCGTGCACAAGCGCCGCGACAAGGACGTCGCGAACCAGGTCACGGTCCACGAGGTCGTCGGTGACGTCGAGGGCCGGGTCTGTGTCCTGGTCGACGACATGATCGACACCGGTGGCACGATCTGCGCCGCCGCGGACGCGCTGTTCGCGCACGGCGCGGAGGACGTCATCGTGACGGCCACGCACGGTGTGCTCTCCGGTCCGGCCGCCGACCGGCTGATGAACTCCAAGGTCAGCGAGTTCATCTTCACGGACACCCTGCCCACCCCGGGCGAGCTGGAACTCGACAAGATCACCGTGCTGTCGATCGCGCCGACGATCGCCAACGCGGTGCGCGAGGTCTTCGAGGACGGCTCGGTGACCAGCCTGTTCGACGAGTAGACAGGAAGCAGGTCCACCGGTCCCGCGGGCCGCGTAGATCGATTTCTTGTACGGCCTCCCCGCCCCGTAAGCTGTCACAGTTGCTCGGCGAGGGAGGCCGCACTCTTTGGTGCGGCGGTCCGTTATCGACGCGCTCTTCGTAGCAGGCCGATGTTTTGGCCGGGTGACCACCTTCCCCAACTGTTCTACGAGGAGTGACCATGGCCGACGTCAAGCTCGCCGCCGAGACCCGCACCGAGTTCGGCAAGGGTGCCGCCCGCCGCATCCGCCGTGAGAACAAGGTTCCCGCGGTCGTCTACGGCCACGGCGCCGACCCCGTCCACATCACGCTCCCGGGCCACGAGCTCCAGCTCGCCCTGCGTACCCCGAACGTCCTGCTCACCCTGGACATCGAGGGCAAGACCGAGCTGGCGATCCCGAAGGCCGTCCAGCGCGACGCCATCAAGGGCTTCCTGGAGCACGTCGACCTGCTCACCGTGAAGCGCGGCGAGAAGGTCACCGTCGAGGTCTACGTCCACACCGAGGGCGAGCTGGCCCCGGGCGCCTTCCTGCTCGAGCACGTGCTGAGCACGCTGACGGTCGAGGCCGAGGCCACGCACATCCCCGAGTCGGTCACCGTGTCCATCGCGGGCCTGGAGGCCGGTGCCTCCATCTCCGCCAAGGACATCCCGCTCCCCGAGGGCACCACGCTGGTCATCGACGAGGACGCCGTCGTGCTCCAGGTCCTGGCCGCCCAGGCGGAGGAGCCCACCGAGGAAGCCGCGGCCGACGAGGCCGCCGAGGCCTGATCCCGCACCGGATCACCGTGCACCGGCCGCCGCTCCCGAGGGGGCGGCGGCCGGTGCGTGTCCCTGATCCGGACAGCCCGCCGACCGAGGACCCATGGGAGACACGGACGTGACCACGGAACCAGGCGCCCCCTGGCTCATCGTGGGGCTCGGCAACCCCGGCCCCGAGTACGCCAGGAACCGCCACAACGTGGGCTTCATGGTGGCCGACCTCCTCGCCGAGCGGATCGGCGGGAAGTTCAAGCGGGCCGGCAAGGCGCAGGCCCAGGTGATCGAGGGCCGTATCGGCCCGCCGGGACCGGCGAACCGCCGGGTGATCCTGGCCAAGCCGATGTCGTACATGAACCTGTCGGGCGGCCCGGTCACGGCGCTGCGCGACTTCTACAAGGTGCCGACGGCGAACATCGTCGCCGTCCACGACGAACTCGACATCGACTACGGCGTGCTGCGGCTGAAGCTCGGCGGCGGCGACAACGGCCACAACGGCCTGAAGTCGATGACCAAGTCGATGGGCCCGGACTACCACCGCGTCCGTTTCGGCATCGGCCGCCCGCCGGGCCGCATGCAGGTGGCCGACTTCGTCCTGAAGGACTTCTCCGCGGCGGAGCGCAAGGAGCTGGACTACTTCGTGGACCGTGCGTCGGACGCGGTGGAGGCTCTCGTGATCGAGGGCCTGGAGCGGGCCCAGTCGACGTACAACTCCTGAGAGCTTTCCGGCCAGGTCGCCGAGACCGTACGAGAGGTCCGCGACAAAAGGTCCGTACAACGCGGGACTTGTCCCCCCACGGAGCCCCACCGGAGTTGACCAAGCGCAGGGCCATGGCCAAGGATCGCCGCCATGCCTGCCCTCGCCTCCCGTCAGAACGCGGTCGTGGCGCTCCGGTTCGGGCAGCTCGCGGCGATGGGTACGGTCGCGGCGCTGATCCTGATCGCGGGCGTCTGGGCCTCCTGGGGCACCGCCCAGCACGTGATGCTCACCAAGGGCCGTGAGCGCGGCACGATGACGGTCGCGCGATGTGCCGACGACCGCTGCACGGGTCCGTACCGGCCGCTGTCGGACGGGTCCACCGCCCGCGACCGGGTCGTCCTCGACAGCGAGGTCGCGGTCGACAAGGGCCGCACCTACACGGTCGCCGTGAAGCCCGGCAGCGACGAGGTCGTACGCACGGGCACCGGCGGCCTCCTCTACGCCTGGGCCCCGCTCGGCGGCGCGCTGCTGCTCGCCTCGATGGTGGTAGCGGGCGGCCTGCGCCTGCCCCGCCTCGCCTGGGCCTTCGGCGGCGCGGGCCTGACACTGCTCACGGCGGCCTTCATAACCCTCTGAGGCCTGGAAAACAGTCCCGCGCCCCAAGAGGCGCCCCAAAGGGGCGCGGGGAACTGCGCGACCAGCCCCCACGCGCCCGCAGACAACACAAGGCGGCTCCCAACGGAGCTCTTCCCGGCGGTCAGCCGGTGTTGCGCAGCCCGGCCGCAACCCCGTTGACCGTCAGAAGCAGAGCCCGGGACAGCAGCGGATCCGGCTCCTCACCGGCGGCAGCCGCATCACGCTGCCGCTTCAGCAGAGCGACCTGAAGGTAGGAGATCGGGTCAAGGTAGGCATCCCGGATGGTGAAGGTCTGCTTCAGCACCGGGTGGGCATCCAGAAGCCCCGGCTCACCGGTGATGCGCAGCACCTCGCGCACGGTCAGCTCGTGCTCGGCCCGGATGCTCTCGAAGACGTGCTTCAGCTCGTCCGGGACGAGCGTGTCGACGTAGTGCCCGGCGATCCGCAGATCCGTCTTCGCCAGCGTCATCTCGACGTTGGAGAGGAAGTTGCGGAAGAAGTGCCACTGCTCGTGCATCTCCTCCAGCACGCTGTCCAGACCGGCCTCGCGCAGCGCCTTCAGACCGGAGCCGACACCGAACCAGCCGGGCACGATCTGCCGGGACTGGGTCCAGCCGAACACCCACGGGATGGCGCGCAGACCGTCGAGCGAGACGCCCGAGCCGGGGCGGCGGGAGGGCCGCGAGCCCAGGTGCAGGTCGGCGAGCTGGTCCACCGGCGTGGAGGCGAGGAAGTACGTCGGAAGGTCCGGGTCCTCGACCAGCCTGCGGTAGGCCGCGTGGGCGGCGTCGCTGACCACGTCCATGGCCGCGTCCCAGCGGGCCAGTGCCTCGTCGGACTGGCGCGGCGCGGTGTGCAGGGCCGAGGCCTGCAGCGTGGCCGCGACCGTGAGTTCCAGGTTCTCCCGCGCCAGCGACGGCACGAGGTACTTGTCGGAGATGACCTCGCCCTGCTCGGTCACCTTGATCTCGCCCTCCAGCGTGCCCCAGGGCTGCGCGAGGATCGCGTCGTGGGACGGACCGCCGCCACGCCCCACCGTGCCGCCACGGCCGTGGAAGAGGCGCAGCCGCACACCGTACCGATGGGCCACGTCACGCAGTCGCCGCTGCGCCCGGTGGATCTCCCACTGCGAGGTCGTGATGCCGCCGAACTTCGACGAGTCGGAGTACCCGAGCATGACCTCCTGCACGTCACCCCGCAGCGCCACGAGCCGCCGGTAGGACGGGTCGGACAGCATGTCCTCCAGGATCGTGTCCGCGGCCTTGAGCTCGTCCGTCGTCTCCAGCAGCGGCACGATGCCGATCTTCGCCCAGCCGGCGTGCAGATCGATCAGCCCGGCCTCGCGGGCCAGCACCGCCGCGGCGAACACGTCGTCCGCGCCCTGGCACATCGAGATGATGTACGACTCGATCACCTCGGGTCCGAACACCCCGAGGGCCCGCTTCACGGTCTCGAAGACACCGAGGGTCTTCTCGCCGGCCGCGTCCAGCGGTGCCGGGGTGGGCCCGAGCGGCCGCCGGGACCGCAGCTCCTTGGCGAGCAGCTTGTGCCGGTACTCGCGCGGCATGTCCTCGTACCGCCACGACTCCTCGCCGAGCCGGTCGAAGAGCTGCCCGAGCGCCTGGTGGTGGGCGTCCGCGTGTTCCCGTACGTCCATGGTGGCGAGCTGGAGGCCGAAGGCGGCGAGCGTGCGGATCGTACGGTTCATGCGGCCGTCGGCGAACAGCGCGCCCCGGTGCTCGCGCAGCGAACTCTGGACGAGGGTCAGGTCCTGGAGCAGCTCGGCTGTGCCGAGGTAGTCCCGGCCGTCCTCGTGCGGGGTGCCCTTGGCGAGGCGCTGCTTGGTGTTCTCCAGCTTCTGCCGGATGCAGGTGGCCTTGAGCCGGTAGGGCTCCTCGGCGTTGAGGCGCTTGTAGCGGGGGCTGATCTCCGGAAGCAGCTCCAAGTCGGCCCGCAGGGAATCCAGGAGCTCTTCGGTGGCCCCGGTGTAGCGGATGGAGTTCGACAGGAAGCCGCGCAGCTCGTCGATCAGCTCCAGCGCGTCGTTGATGCCGTGCTCGTGCTGGAGGATCAGGACGTCCCAGGTGACCTGCGGGGTCACGTTCGGGTTGCCGTCGCGGTCGCCGCCGATCCAGGTACCGAAGGTGAGGGGCCGGGTCTCATCGGGCAGCGTGACCCCGACGCGCTCCAGCTCCGCGGTCAGGTCCTCCAGCACGTCCCCGACGGCGCCGGCGTGCAGCTCGTCCAGGTAGTAGATGGCGTTGCGGGCCTCGTCGGCGGGCTCGGGACGCACCACGCGCAGCTCGTCCGTCTGCCAGACGAGGTCGATGTTCTCGGCCAGACGGGTGTCGTAGCGACGCCGGTCCGCCTCGATGACGGGCGTCTCCAGCAGGGCGGCGATCCGGCGCAGCTTGTTGAGGACGGAGCGCCTGGCCGCCTCGGTGGGGTGCGCCGTGAAGACCGGGCGAACGTTCAGGTGCTGCACGGTCGCGCGCAGGTGCTCGGGGTCGGCGTCCTTGAGCCGGTCCGCCGTGCGGGCGAGCAGTCCGCCCTCGGCGGCCCGCCTGGCGCGCAGCTCGCGGCCTCGGTGCACCTGCTCGGTGACGTTGGCCAGGTGGAAGTAGGTCGAGAAGGCGCGGACCAGCTTGGCCGCGGTCTCCAGTTCCGTGCCGCGCAGCAGCTCGGCTGCGGCTTCACCGTCCTCGCGGGTGAGGCGGCGGACCTTCTCGACCAGTTCCAGAAGCTCGGGCCCCTCCTGACGTACGAGGGTCTCGCCCAGCAGATCGCCCAGGCGGCGGATGTCGGCGCGCAGCTCACTGCTGGTTGTCGTGGTCTGGTCGTCGGCACTGCTCACAGGTGCGGCTCCTTGCAGTGTTGAAGCTCGTCTGGAGGGGAACCCGTCACCTGGGCGGCGGGCGCGCATCGGCGACGGGGCATCCGGGAATGAAACAGAGCGGACCGCGCTGTCCGACCGACCTTAAGGATAGGTGTCCATACGGACGCGCAGTCTCTCGGGCTCTTGCCGCCGGGCGAGGCACTGCCATACTTACGACGCCGTAGGTTACGGAACCGTAGGCGCGGTTTCCGGTAACCCGGCAGGCGCGATTACCGGCCACTCTCACAACCCTCGACCCCACAGGGGACGCTCCCATGACCACGAGTTCCGATGTGATCGATGACGCCCCCGAGGCGAACAACGACGACACCGCACTCCGCTCCGCCACGCTGGGCGGCGAGCAGAAGCGCTCGATCGAGCAGATCACCCTTCTCCTCTTCATCACCGTCCCCTTCCTCGCGGTCCTCGCGGCAGTGCCGCTGGCCTGGGGCTGGGGCGTGAGCTGGCTCGACCTCGGCCTGCTGGTGTTCTTCTACTACCTCGGCTGCCACGGCATCACGATCGGCTTCCACCGGTACTTCACCCACGGCGCCTTCAAGGCGAAGCGCCCGCTGCGCATCGCCCTCGCGATCGCCGGCTCGATGGCGGTCGAGGGGCCGCTGGTCCGCTGGGTGGCCGACCACCGCAAACACCACAAGTTCTCCGACGCCGAGGGCGACCCCCACTCGCCGTGGCGCTTCGGCGAGACGGTCCCGGCGCTGATGAAGGGCCTGTGGTGGGCCCACATCGCCTGGATGTTCGACGAGGAGCAGACGCCGCAGGACAAGTACGCGCCGGACCTGATCAAGGACAAGGCGATCCGCACGATCTCGCGCCAGTTCCTCCTCTGGGCCGGGCTCTCCCTCATGCTCCCGGCGCTGATCGGCGGCCTGGTGACGATGTCCTGGTGGGGCGCGTTCACGGGCTTCTTCTGGGGCTCGCTCGTCCGGGTGGCGCTGCTGCACCACGTCACCTGGTCGATCAACTCGATCTGCCACGCGGTGGGCAAGCGCCCCTTCAAGTCGCGTGACCGCTCGGGCAACGTGTGGTGGCTGGCGATCCTCTCCTGCGGCGAGTCGTGGCACAACCTCCACCACGCCGATCCCACCTCCGCCCGGCACGGCGTCGAGCGCGGCCAGGTGGATTCCTCGGCCCGCCTCATCCGCTGGTTCGAACTGCTCGGCTGGGCGTACGACGTGCGCTGGCCGTCACGCTCGCGTATCGATTCCCGCCGCAACCCGGACGGGAAAGGCTCCCGACGCAAGGCGGAGGCCGCCGAACCGGCATGATTGACGGCGTGGCCGACTCCAGCACACCCAGCAATGAAAAGCCGCGGCGCGCCCGCCGCACCCGGATGACCGGTGCGGAGCGGCGGGCCCAGTTGCTGGAGATCGGCCGCACCCTCTTCGCCCAGAAGGGCTTCGAAGCGACATCGGTGGAGGAGATCGCGGCAAAGGCCGGCGTCTCCAAACCGGTGGTCTACGAGCACTTCGGCGGCAAGGAAGGCCTGTACGCGGTGGTGGTGGACCGCGAGATGCGCCGCCTACTGGACGGCGTAACAAGCTCACTGACAGCAGGCCACCCACGCGAACTGTGCGAGCAGGCAGCGTTCGCCCTCCTCGACTACATCGAGGAGTACACGGACGGCTTCCGCATCCTGGTCCGCGACTCCCCCATCCCCCAGTCCACGGGCTCCTTCGCATCCCTGATCTCGGACATCGCGACACAGGTGGAGGACATCCTGGGCCGCGAGTTCAAACGCCGCGGCTTCGACCCGAAGCTCGCCCCTCTCTACGCCCAGGCCCTGGTCGGCATGGTCGCCCTCACCGGCCAGTGGTGGCTCGACGTCCGCCGCCCGAAGAAGGCCGAGGTGGCCGCCCATCTCGTGAACCTGGCCTGGCACGGCCTGGACGGCCTGGAAGCCAAGCCCCGCCTGATAGGGCGCCGGAAGTCGTAGCAGGCTCTACGCCGGGAATGCGCGGGTCCACGCATCTTCCGCCCGAAAGAGTTGAATCAAGCGACCGCAAGGTCAACCTTGTGGTACCTATGTGTCCATGACTGAGATTGCGATCAGCGCGGCTCGTTCCCAGCTCGGCGATCTGGTCCGCCGGGCCGCTCACGGCCGCGAGACCATCGCCCTCACTGACCACGGTCACGTGGCCGCGCTACTGGTCTCTCCCCAGGTGATAGAGGATCTCGAAGACGCCCTCGCGGTCGCCGACTACCAGCGGCGCAAGGCCGAGGGCAGCCTCGAAGAGGGCATCCCTCACGAGGAAGTCGGGCGCATTCTGGGGCTGCGTCCGTGACCTATCGCATCATCTGGGAGCCGAGCGCCACGAACGCGGCCGTGCGGTTCCTCAAGGACGACCCCACGGGGCTCGCCGCCGTCTACGAAACCGTCGACGAGCTCGCCAAAGTCCCGCGCCCCTCCAACTCCACCGCTTACGGCCCCAACATCCGGCGCCTTCGCGTCGACAATTACCGCGTCCTCTACCTGATCGACGACAGCGTGATCCGCATCCTCATCACCCACCTGGGCCGCACGCCCTGAGGGTCGGCTCCAGGAACTCCAGCCGATTGCCCACCGGATCCTCGGAGTAGAAGCGGCGGTGGCCCGGCAGCTCACCGCCGCCCCTCATGCGGCGAGGCGGGCCGCCTACGCCTCAATCCCCGCCACCCGCAGCCGCCGTACAACCGGGCGGGGCCGTGCCGGTATGTCACAGCCCGCCGCATACGGCTCCCGCAACAGCGCCCACCCCACTACACGGGGCAGTACGCCCCGCCGCGGCGGGCTGGACATACCGGCACGGCCCCGCCCCACCCACGGCCGGCAGGCGCACGAGGCCCACCCCAAAACACCTAGCCCTTCCGAGCCACCACAAACAGCCGCCGAAACGGAAGCACCGTCCCGTACGGAGCAGCCGGGTAGGCCTTGCGGAGCAGGTCGCGGTACTCCTCGACGAAGGCGACCCGCGCCTCCTGGTCGTCCGCGAGGGCGGTGAGAGCGGGCCGCAAGCCCGTGCCCTTGGACCAGTCGAGCACCGGATCCTCGCCCTCCAGGAGCTGCATGTAGGTCGTCTCCCAGACGTCCACCGCGCATCCCAGACGGGCCAGCCGGTCCAGATACAGGAGCGGCGGATGAACGGAGTCCGTCTCGCGAAGGACGCCGTCGAGGCGCCCCTTCCACCGAGCCGACCCGGCGAGCTCACGCATCAGCACATGCAGAGGCGCATCAATGTTGTTCGGGACCTGGAAGGCAAAGGTCCCACCGGGGGCCACCGCGTCGACCCAGCCGGGCAAGGCGTCCAGATGCCCCGGCACCCACTGCAGCGCCGCGTTCGAGACGATCAGGTCGTACGTCTCCGTCGGCGCCCAGTCCGTGAGATCCGCGTGGGCGAAGTCCAGCCGCCCGCCCCCCGCCGTGGGCCCCGCGTGCTCGCCCGTCCTGGCCAGCATCTCCGCGGAGTTGTCGTACCCCGTGATGCACGCGCCAGGCCACCGCTCGGCCAGCTGCACGGTCACGTTGCCGGGCCCGCAGCCCAGATCGGCGACGCGGGCCGGCTCGCCGGGCAGCGCCGGCACCCGGTCGAGAAGCTCGGCGAAAGGCCGGGCCCGATGCTCCGCATGGCGCAGATACTGGCCCGGGTCCCAAGTGGGGGTGGTAGGCATGAGGGCCTCCTCGAAGTCACGACCGACGCCGCATCCGACGTCCCGAAGAAACCCCAGCCTCACACCGCAACTCTCTCGACGTCAAGAGACTTCACGTCAAGAGACTTCATGTCGACACAACCACTACACTGATCGCCATGGAGGACGAGGTCGATCGGCTGGTCGCTGCGTGGCGCCGGGAGCGCCCTGACCTCGACGTGGAACCGCTCGAGGTACTCAGCCGCGTGAGCAGGCTCGCCAGGCACCTGGACCGCGCACGCCGGATCGCGTTCGCCGAGCACGCCCTGGAGCCCTGGGAGTTCGACGTCCTGACGGCGCTGAGGCGCGCAGGAACCCCGTACCAGCTCTCCCCCGGCCAGCTGCTCACCCAGACGCTCGTCACCTCGGGCACGATGACGAACCGCATCGACCGGCTGGCGAAAAAGGGCCTGGTCGAGCGTCTCCCCGACCCCAGCGACCGCCGCGGCGTACTCGTACGTCTCACCGAGGACGGCCGCGACCGCGCGGACCAGGCGCTGGCCGGACTCCTCGACCAGGAGCGCGCGATCCTGGCGGAACTCAGCAGGGCCCAGCGCGGCGAACTCGCGGGGCTGCTACGCCAGTTGACCGCCCCGTTCGACAACATCCCCGGCTAGGTCGACAGGCCCGACCCCGGCCCGGCGCGCGAGCGCAACGGCGGCGAGGGTGGAGTGCACGCCGAGCTTCCCCAGCACGTTCTGCATGTGCGTACGGACCGTGTGCGGCGAGAGGAACAGCCGCTCGGCGACGGCCTTGCGCCCCAGCCCCGCGACCATGCACCGCAGCACTTCCCGCTCCCGCGGAGTCAGCGACTCCACCAGCCGCTCGCTCTCCGTACGGTGTTTCCGCGCGGCGGTCAGCTCACGCAGGACGCCGGTGAGCAGCGCGGGCGGCAGATGCGTCTCGTCCCGCAGCACGCCCCGTATGACGGTGAGCAGCCGCGACAGCGAGCAGTCCTTGGCGACCCAGCCCGAGGCACCGGCCTGCAGGGCGAGCGCCGCGCGACGCGGGTCGTCCTTCTCGGCGAGCACGACCGTACGGACGCTGGGCTGGCCCGAACGGACGCCCGCGACCAGCGAGATGCCGTCGACCAGGCCCTCTTCGTTGTTGTCGTGGACGGGTACGGCCGGGCGGGCGCCCGGCACGTTGCCGCCCAGGTCGGCGTCGACGAGGAGCACGTCGAATCTGCGGCCTTCGGCGGCCGCACGCTCCATGCAGCGCAGCGCGGCCGGGCCGCTGCCGGCCGCGGACACGTCGACATCGGGCTCGGCGGCCAGGGCGGCGGCGAGCGACTCGGCGAAGATACGGTGGTCGTCGACGACCAGGACACGGATGCGAACCACTGAAACCCCCACTGCTCGGGGGACGGCCGGCGCAGATACGGCGCCCGGAGATCCCGAACTCCTACGCTCGGAAAACGGGGTGCCGCAGCCGCACGGCCGCCGCCGTGCTGGACTGCTACCCCCACTCCGGGCGTCGTACCCGACTGTCTCGCCCCCTGATCAGCACCGGCCCCCACCGGTGCTGCTCATCAGAGTACGGCCGGGCAGCAGGAGCGGAAGGTGATTTGCAGAACTGATTGGCCAGCGCGTTTATGGTGAGCCGTATGTTTCGTATTGAGACAGAAGTCGACAAAGAGCGTAGTCAATTCCTGCGTTCACGGCTACGGGACGCGAACATCTCTGCGTCTCCCGTGCTGCGTTCTCTGCGCGGAACCCCTGGTGAACGGGAAGTTCCGCTCCAGGTCTGGGCGTTGGATCCGGCCGGTGGGGTCGCGGGGGGTCTGGTCGGGCACACGTGGGCGGGGTGGCTGCACGTGACGTATCTCTGGGTCGACGAGCGTCACCGGGGCGGCGGCCTCGGCTCGCATCTGCTGTCCCATGCGGAACATCTGGCCCGTACGTCCCGTGGTTGCCGCAACTCCCGCCTGGAGACGTGGGACTTCCAGGCCCCGGTCTTCTACCGCAAACGGGGCTACGAGGTGGTGTGCGAGATCCCGGACTATCCCCCGGGGATCACGGAGTACACCCTGACGAAGCACCTCCCCTGACCCAAGGCATTTTTCGCCCCCGCCGCCCCTACCCTCCCCCACTCTCGGCTTCGCTCGAGCGGGGGGACCCCCATCGTCACTAACTCAGGGGCTCCGCCCCCGAACCCCCAAAAGACTGCGCAGTTCCCCGCGCCCCTTAGGTCTTCAGGGGCGCGGGGAACTGCGCGACCAGCCACAACGCACCCGCACCCGACAACACACCCCACGGGGTCTGGGGCGGAGCCCCAGATGGACGGGAATGGGTAGGGGCGGCGGGGGCGAGAAAAGGCCGTGGTCAGGACAGGCGGCGGGCGCCCTCCGACGGCACCGCGGGGAACACCCTGGGCGCCGTGAAGCCCGCCGCCGCGAACGCCTCCTCCACCGCCTTGGTGATCGTGTCGGCGTCGGCGGACTCCACCAACACGATCGCCGAGCCGCCGAAGCCACCCCCCGTCATGCGAGCGCCAAGCGCCCCCGCCTCGTTCGCCGTGGCGACCACCAGATCCAGCTCCGGGCAGGAGATCCGCAGATCGTCGCGCAGCGAGGCATGACCGGCCGTGAGGATCGGGCCGATGCCACGCACATCCCCCGCGTCCAGCAGGGCGATGACCTCATCGACCCGGTGGTCGTCCGACACGACATGGCGTACGTAGCGACGGACCCGCTCGTCCGACAGACGGGCGAGGGACGCCTCCAGGTCCTCGTACCGGACATCCCGCAGGAACGGGACCCCGAGCAGCCGCGCCCCCTCCTCGCAGCCCTCCCGCCGCTCCGCGTACTCCCCGTCGCCCAGCGCGTGCTTCACACGGGTGTCGACCACGAGGAGCCGAAGCCCGTGGGCCGGCAGGTCGAAGGGGACCTGGCGGATGGACAGGTCACGGCAGTCGAGGTGGAGGGCGTGGCCCTCCGTGGAACAGGCGGACGCCGTCTGGTCCATGATTCCGCAGGGCACGCCCACGAAGTCGTTCTCCGCGCGCTGGGAGACCCGGGCCAGCTCGGGCCCGGACAGCCCCAGGTCGAACAGGTCGTTCAGCGCCAGGGCGGTGACCACCTCCAGCGCGGCCGAGGACGACAGGCCGGCGCCCGTCGGGACCGTGGAGGCGAGGTGGATGTCCGCGCCGGTGACGGCGTGGCCGGCCTCGCGCAGCACCCAGACGACCCCCGCCGGGTAGGCGGCCCAGCTCGTGTTCGTCAGCGGCGCCAGTTCGTCGACGTGCAGTTCGACGACCGGGCCCTCGATGTCGGCCGAGTGGATGCGCAGTACGCCGTCGTCGCGGCGCGAGACCGCCGCCACCGCCGTGTGCGGCAGCGCGAGCGGCATCACGAAGCCCTCGTTGAAGTCCGTGTACTCACCGATGAGGTTGACCCGGCCGGGTGCCGCCCAGACGCCGTCGGGGGCCGCCCCGAAGAGCGCTTCGAAGCCTTCTCGTACCTGCTGTGCCCCCACTAGCTCTCCTTCGACTTCGCGATGCTCTGCTGCGCGATGTTCTGCGCGAACTCCCACGCGTCCGCGACGATCCCCGCGAGATCCGCGCGGGACGGGTTCCAGCCGAGACGCTCGCGGGCCGCGGCCGCGGAGGCGACGAGGACGGCCGGGTCCCCGGCGCGGCGCGGGGCCGCGACCTCGGGGATCGGGTGTCCGGTCACCTGACGGACGGTCTCGATGACCTCGCGGACCGAGAACCCGTTGCCGTTGCCGAGGTTGCAGATCAGGTGCTCGCCCGGCTGCGCCGCGGCCACGGCCAGCAGGTGGGCCTCCGCCAGGTCCGCGACGTGGATGTAGTCGCGGATGCAGGTGCCGTCCGGGGTCGGATAGTCGTCGCCGTAGACGGAGATCGCCTCGCGGCGGCCCTGGGCAACCTGGAGGACCAGTGGGATGAGGTGCGACTCGGGGTCGTGCCGCTCGCCGCTCGCGCCGTACGCGCCCGCCACGTTGAAGTAGCGCAGCGACACCGCCGCCAGTCCGTGCGCGGCCGCCTCGCCGGTGATCATGTGGTCGACGGCGAGCTTGGAGGCGCCGTACGGGTTGGTCGGGGACGTCGGGGCGGACTCGACGATCGGGGTGGTCTCCGGCTCGCCGTACGTCGCCGCCGTGGAGGAGAAGACCAGCTTGCGGACGCCCGCCGAGCGCATGGCCGCCAGCAGGGCCATCGTGCCGCCGACGTTGTTGTCCCAGTACTTCTCGGGCTTCACGACCGACTCGCCGACCTGCGAGAACGCGGCGAAGTGGAGCACGGCGTCGAAAGAGGAGTCCAGCCACTTGGCGGCGTCGCGGATGTCGCCCTCGATGAACTCGGCGCCCGCCGGGACGCCCTCGCGGAAGCCGGTGGAGAGGTTGTCGAGGACGGTCACCTCGTGGCCCGCCTCCAGCAGATGCCGGGCGACCACGCTGCCCACATAGCCCGCGCCGCCGGTGACCAGGTACTTCCCACTCATGAACTCGCTACCTCTCGCAGTCGCTGGGCCGCGGCCTCCGGCGGCACGTCGTTGATGAACACACTCATGCCGGACTCGGAACCCGCGAGGAACTTCAGCTTGCCGGAAGTGCGGCGGATGGTGAAAAGCTCGAGGTGGAGCGCGAAGTCGTCCCGCACCACACCGTCGAACTCCTCCAGCGTGCCGAACGGCGCCTGGTGCCAGGCCGAGATGTACGGCGTCCGCGGTTCACCCACACCTTCTTTCCCTCCGTCCCGCCCATCGAAGATCCGGTCGAAGCGCCTCAACAGTTCCAGATAGACCTTGGGGAACTCTGTGCGTGCCCCCTCGTCGAGACCCAGCAGGTCCGGCACGCGGCGGCGCGGGTAGAGGTGCACCTCGTACGGCCAGTGCGCGGCGTACGGCACGAAGGCCACCCAGTGCTCGGTCTCCAGCACGATCCGCTCGCCGGCCAGTTCCTTCTCCAGCACGGCGTCGAAGAGGTTCTCGCCGCCCGTCCCCTCCTTGTGTGCCGCAAGTGACCGCAGCATCAGGGCCGTTCGAGGCGTCGTGAACGGGTACGCGTAAATCTGCCCGTGCGGATGTCCGAGCGTCACGCCGATCTCGGCGCCGCGGTTCTCGAAACAGAACACCTGCTCCACGGAGGGGAGATGCGACAGCTCGGCCGTGCGGTCGGTCCACGCGTCCAGGACCAGTCCCGCCTGCTCCTCGGTCAGATCGGCGAAGGACGCGTCGTGGTCCGAGGTGAAGCAGACCACCTCGCAGCGACCGGAGTCCCCGGCCAGCGACGGGAAGCGGTTCTCGAAGACCGCGACGTCGTACGAGGAGTCCGGGATCTCGCTCAGCCGGTCGCCCTCGGAGGGGCACAGCGGGCATTCGTCGGCCGGCGGATGGTACGTACGGCCCTGCCGGTGGGAGGCGATGGCCACCGCGTCGCCGAGCAGCGGATCGCGGCGTACCTCCGATGTGGTGACCGTCCGGTCGAGCGGGCGCCGGTCCACCGCGTCGCGCACCGTGTCGTCGCGCGAGTCGTAGTAGATGAGCTCACGACCGTCGGCCAGCCGGGTCGAGGTCTTCTTCACGCCGGACTCCCCATCCGTACCCGATCAAAGCATTCAACAGAAGCAAACACATCAAACCACAAATCCCCACGGCCGTCACCACCACAACCAAACAAAGAACACCAAAGTGAAGTGAGTGCTGAATGCAGACCCCCACATATCCAGCTCCCACATATCCGGCCCCCACGTCGCCCGTGCACCTGGCTGCCGAGCTGCGGCTCCCCACCAACTGGCTCGACTACACGATCCTGGCGATCTACTTCGTCGTCGTGCTCGGCATCGGCTTCGCGGCCCGCCGCTCGGTGAAGACCAGCCTCGACTTCTTCCTGTCCGGGCGTTCGCTGCCCGCCTGGGTGACCGGTCTGGCGTTCATCGCCGCCAACCTGGGCGCGACCGAGATCCTCGGCATGGCCGCCAACAGCGCCCAGTACGGCGTCTACACCGTGCACTGGTACTGGATCGGCGCCATCCCCGCCATGGTCTTCCTGGGCCTGGTGATGATGCCCTTCTACTACGGCTCGAAGGTCAGGTCCGTCCCCGAGTTCCTGCTGCTGCGCTTCGACAGGGGGGCGCATCTGCTCAGTTCGATCCTGTTCGCGTTCGCCGCGATCCTCATCGCCGGGGTGAACCTCTACGCGCTCGCCATCGTCGTCGAGGCGCTGCTCGGCTGGCCGCAGTGGGTGTCGATCGTCGTCGCGGGCTTCTTCGTGCTCGGCTACATCACCCTCGGCGGTCTGTCGTCCGCGATCTACAACGAGGTGCTGCAGTTCTTCGTGATCCTCGCCGCGCTGATCCCGCTCTCGGTGCTCGGGCTGAAGAAGGTCGGCGGCTGGGACGGTCTGACCGACTCCCTGACCGCGTCCCACGGCGCCGACTTCACCACCGCGTGGGGCGGCACCGGCATCGGCAGCGACAACCCGCTCGGCGCCAACTGGCTCACCATCGTGCTCGGCCTCGGCTTCGTGCTGTCCTTCGGCTACTGGACGACCAACTTCGCCGAGGTGCAGCGCGCGCTCTCCGCCAAGAACCTCTCCGCCGCCCAGCGCACCCCGCTCATCGCCGCGTTCCCGAAGATCTTCATCGTCTTCCTGGTGATGATCCCGGGGCTCGTCGCGGCCGTGCTCGTGCCGAAGATCGGGACCTCCGGGTCGGACCTCCAGTACAACGACGCGATCCCGTACCTGATGGAGGACCTGCTGCCCAACGGCGTCCTCGGCATCGCGGTGACCGGTCTGCTGGCGGCCTTCATGGCGGGCATGGCGGCCAACATCTCGTCCTTCAACACCGTCTTCACGACGGACATCTGGCAGAAGTACGTGAAGCGCGACGAGGAGGACACGTACTACGTGCGCTTCGGGCGTCTCATCACGGCGATCGGCGTCATGGCGTCGATCGGCACGGCGTTCCTCGCCTCCTCCTTCTCGAACATCATGAGCTACCTCCAGACGCTGTTCTCCTTCTTCAACGTGCCGATGTTCGTCGTCTTCATCATCGGCATGTTCTGGAAGCGCGCGTCCATGAAGTCCGGCTTCTGGGGCCTGCTCGCGGGCACCACGGCCGCGATGATCAACTACTTCGTCCTCTACAAGCAGGACATCATCGGCATCCCCTCCGACCAGGGCGCCAACTTCGTCTCCGCGATCGCCGGGTTCGTGGCCGGCGCGGTGGTCATGTTCGCCGTCTCGCTCTTCACCGCGCCGAAGCCGGCGGAGGAACTCCAGGGGCTGGTGTACGGGACCAGCTCGCCCGGCATGGAGGAGCCGCCGGCCAAGGGCGACGACGCCTGGTACCGCAAGCCGGCCCTGCTCGGCTGGGGCGCGATCATCCTGGCCGCCGCCTGCTACATCCCCTTCTCCTTCTGACGACCGGAGGCCTGATCACCCATGCCCGAGCACTCTGGGTATTCCGACCGCGATCTCCAGCGCGAAGTCACCGAACTGCAGGGCAAGTCCGCCACCGCGGCCCGCCTGTTCGACATCCGCCGCATCATCGGCGGCCTGTTCGTCGTCTACGGGATCATCGTCACGATCGCCGGCATCACCGAGTCCGACGCCGACATCGCCAAGGCCCAGGACGTCAACATCAACCTCTGGACGGGCCTCGGCATGCTGGCGCTCGGCCTGTTCTTCCTGGCCTGGCTGTGGCTGCGCCCGACGGCACCGCCCCCACCGGACCTGGACACCGAGCGACCCGCCGAGTAACCGCCGGGCACGGCTGGCGCAGGTACGGGCCGGAGCCGCACCACGCGACTCCGGCCCCGTACTCGTGTACCGGCCCGGGGCTAGACCTCGGACCCCGCGTCCGACGCCGGGTGCTGAATCGGCCCCGCGCGGTCCAGCAGCCCCGTACGGGCGGCGAGCGCGGCCGCCTCCAGCCGGGAGCCGACGCCCAGCTTCATCAGTACGCGCTGTACATGGGTCCGTGCCGTGCTCGGCGCTATGCCCATGCCGGCCGCGATGAGCCGCGTGTCCTCGCCGTCGGCCACCCTCACCAGCACCTCGACCTCTCTCGGCGTCAGCATCTGGAGAAGCCGCTGGCCCTCGTCGTCAGGCTGCGCGGCCGGGTTGAGCAGTTCGCTGAAGGCGCCCTGCAGAAGCTGCGGCGCCACGGCCGCCTCCCCCGCCCTGGCCTTCATGATGGCCCGCTCGACACCCTCTATCCGCTCGTCGTGCCGTACGTATCCGGACGCCCCGGCGGCGAACGCCGCGGCGATTCCGCGCGGGTTGGGCACCGGTCCGAGGACCAGCACCGCGACCTGCGGCCGCTCCCGCTTGATCCTCACCACCGGGTCGAATATCCCCGGTTCGGCGGGCGTCGCCGTGCCGATCAGGCACACCTCCGGCGCCCTTGTGATCACCAGCTCCGCCGCTCCCGCGGCAGGCGCGGCCGCGGCCAGCACACGGTGTCCGCGCAGCTTCAAGGCCGAGGCCAACGCCTCGGCGAGCAGTCGGTGGTCGTCGACCACCATGAGCCGCACTCCCATCGAGCCCAACCCCCCAGTCCCCCCAGGATCCCCACTGGTACCCCATGGATAGGAGCCCCCCGGCTCTCCATCCCCCGGAAGCTACACGCTTGTTCGACGTTGCGCTTCCCCTACTGGAGAGAAGTGCCCCGGATTTCCGAAATTCCTCGCATTCGCGAGCGATGGGCCGTACGAGAACGACCCCACCCCTGAGCAGGGACGGAGTCGTGATCGACAGGCGAACGCCTGATCGGCGTACGGCCTGCCCGAGATCACTCGAAGACCTCGGGCAGCCGCCGGACGCCTACATGCCTACTTGGCGCCGAAGCCGATCGCCGCGTACTCCTTGTCGTCCGCGGAGTACGGCGCGCTGATCAGCTCCTGCGCCATGAAGAGCCGGCCGCCGGTGTACCGCATCTCCGAGCTGCTCGGGACGATGCTGCTGATCGCGCTGCGGATCTGCGCCTCGGCCGGGGTCTCCAGGAGCTTGGTCTCCTTGAAGGTCTTGCCGTCGAGGGAGACGACCTGGGAACCCTTGTCGTACGGGCCGTTCTTGAACGCGAGGACGTTGCCGCCGTCCATCCGGATCGGCAGGATCTCGTAGCCGTCGCCCGCGTCGGCCCGGTCGCTCGTGGGCTTGCCGGTGGCCAGCGAGAAGGACACGATCTCGTTGACCCGGGAGTACTGCTCGGCGCCCTCGTGCTGCTTGGTCGGCACGTACAGCCGGTCGTTGCCGACCGCGATGGAACGGCAGTTGTGGACCTTGTTCACACCGCAGTCGTGCTCGTACTTGCCGTCCTCCAGCGTGATCTTGGTGCGCAGCTTGCCGCTGTCGTCCAGCGAGAAGACGTCCGTCGCGCCGGACGCGGTGATCTCGCCGGAGTCCACCCCGAAGACGACCGGCTTGGTGGAGATGACCTTGGCGTTGTCGATGCCCGCGGGGAGCTTGTAGCTCCACTTGACGGTGCCCGACTTCGGGTCGAGCAGCTGGACCTCGTACTTCTCGTTGCCGTAGTCGCCGCACTTGCGGACCGCGACGAGCTGCTCGCCGCCCGCGTAGCCGACGTCCTCGCAGGTGCCGACCTTCGGCTGCCAGAGGATCTTGCCGTTGCTGATGTCGAAGGCGGCGCCGCCGTTGAGGCCGGAGCCGGCCGCGACCGTGGTGCCGGTGATGCTGACTTCCTTGAACGCGGCCTTCTCACCGCCGTTGGGGGCCACGGACTTCGTCCAGAGCGCCTTGCCGGTGTTCAGGTCGAACGCGGTGACCTCGGTGCACTCCGGGTACGGGTTCGCCTTGGTGCGCTTGGCGTCCTCGGCGACCACCACGGCGACGCCGTCCTTGGTGACCTCGGGGGAACCGGCGCAGGTCAGACCCGTCAGCGGCAGCGTCCAGGACTCCTTGCCGGTGTCCGGGTCGTAGCCGATGACCTCGCTGACGCCCGACTTGGCGTACACCTTGTCCGTCAGCCAGGAGCCGGCGACGCTCCAGACGTCCTTCTTGGGGACCTCCGCCGCGGGCAGCTGGAAGAGGAGCTTGGCGCTGGTGCTGGAGGGCACCTTCTCCGTGCCGCCTCCGCCGCCGCCGACGTCGTCGCCGCCGTTGTTGTCGTCCTTGCCCTCGGTGCCGCCGGGGCCCGCGGAGGTGTCCTTGTCGTCACTCTTGCCGGACGAGTTCGCGTACCAGACACCGCCGCCGACGATGAGCGCGATCGCCACGACGGCCGAGACGATGATCGCCACCTGCGGGTTGACCTTCCGCCCTCCCGACGGAGCCTGCGGCTGCATCGGCATGGTGCCCGGCTGCTGGTAGCCGTACTGGGGCTGCTGGCCCGGGTAGCCGTAACCGGGCTGCTGCTGACCCGGGTAGCCGTAGCCCGGCTGGGCCGGCGGCGTCTGCGGGGCACCCTGGGGCGCGCCGGGCGCCTGCGGGTAACCGTACGGCTGCTGCGGCGGGGCCGACGGGGGCCCGGCCGGGGGCGGGGTCTGGGGTGCCTGGCCCGGCGTCTGCGGGTAGCCGTAGCCCGGCTGCGGCTGCTGCGGGGGCCCGGCGGGCGGAGTGGCCGGCGGCGGGGTGGGCGCACCGAAGCCACCCGGAGGCGGGTCCTGCGGGGCGCCGAAACCGCCTCCCTGGGGCGGCTGGTTGGGCGGCGGGGGCGGCGGCTGACTCATGACGTGTGTACCTCGGATACGAAGGGGACGAAGGTCTGGTGGCCGTGGACGGGCCGGACGGGACGAGCGCGAGGGGCGTGCGGGAGAGCCGGCCCGGTCACTTGCCGAAGGCCAGCATCAGCTTCTCCTTGGACTCGTCGTTGCCCGTCAGGCGAGTGGTGGAGAGGTAGAAGCGCCCGTCCACGTAGTCGACGGCCTTCGAGAAGAAGCCGTCCTCGATGTCCGCGGTGCCCTGCGGGTTCTGCAGAAGCTTCCGAGGCGTGTGCGAGCTGCCGCCGGTCGGGATGGAGACGACCCGCCCGCCCGCGTCGTACGAGGGCTGCACGTAGGCGATCAGGTTCGTGCCGTCCAGCTTCATCGGCATCATCGCCTCGTCCGCCGGGGACTTGACCCGCCACTTCTCCTTGCCGGTCTCCAGGCTGATGGCGACGACCTCGTTGGCGCCGCTCTTCGCCTCGGTCGGCAGGTAGAGGGTGTTCGCGTCGGACGCCACGCCACCACAGCCCTGGAGGTCGCGCGAGAGGATCGCCCAGCCGCACTCGGGCGCGAACGACTCGTCGACGTCGACCTCCGAGCGGACCGAGCCGTCGTTCTTCAGCGCGGTGACGTTCCACTGCTTCTTGTCGGCGTTGGTGAGGTAGATGACGACGGGGTCGACGGAGTACGTCCGCTCCACACGCCAGCCCTTGGGGAACTTCTTGGTCCACTTGGCCTTGCCGGTGGCCGGGTCGAGTTCCTGCACCTCGTCGTGCTCGTCGTCGCCGCCGGCCCCGCAGGACGAGACGGCGAGCAGCTTGGCCCCGCCGGTGAACGCCGACGGGAAGCAGGAGGCGCCGTACTTCTTCTTGTCGTAGAGCTTGTCGCCGCTGGTCACGTCGTAGCCGACGCCGGACATGGAGCGGCCGACCATCAGCGTGTCGCCGACGATGTTCAGGCTGAGACTGAGGGCGCTGTCGAAGAGGTCGCCTTCCGGGATCTCCTTCGTCCAGCCCTTCTTGCCGGTGGCGAGGTCGAGTTCGACGACCTGGTTGCACTCGGCGGTGTCCTTGGTGCCTTCCTTGTACGCCACGAAGACCTTGTCCGCGGACGTCTTCTGCGGGGACACCGCGCAGATCTTCTCCGGGAAGGAGACCGCGGGCCAGGCGACCTTGCCGTCGTCGACGTTGTAGGCGAACACCTGCTTGTACGCGGCCTTCACGGCGACCTTGTCGGTGACCCACATGCCGGGGGCGTCGGCGCCCGAACCGGGGGCGTCGGGCGCCTCCTTGTACCAGAGCACCTTCGACTCGCCCGCCTGGCGGCCCTCGTTGAGGTCCTCGGTGCCCGCGTTGCCGTCGCCGTCGCCGTCACCGGGGTTGACCGGGGCGCCGGATTCCGAGGCCTTGCCGTCCTGGCTCTTGTCGGCGACGGGCTCCTTCTTGGAGTCGTCGCCGCTGCCGGAGACGGCCCACACGGTGCCGCCGATGACGAGCGCCGCGGCCAGCGCCGCCCCGATGATCACCGCGGGCTTCCCCTTGAAGGGGTTGCGCGAGCCACCGCCCGGCGGTGTCCCGGGCGCACCCGGGAACTGCGGCTGCTGCGGATAGCCGTATCCGGGCTGGCCGTACGGTCCCGGCTGCTGCGGCTGCCCGTACGGACCGGGCTGGGTGTAGGGCCCCGGCTGCTGGCCGTACGGACCCGGCTGGGCGTAGGGACCGGGCTGCTGCGGGTATCCGTATCCGGGCTGCGGCGAGGTCCCCGGCGCGCCCTGCGGAGGCGGCGGCGGAGTCCCCGGCGGCTGGGCGGGCGGCGGCGTGGCTCCATGCGGATCCTGCGGCGGACCGAAGCCTCCTTGCGGCGGCTGCCCCTGTGGCGGCTGGCCCTGCGGCGCTCCGAATCCGCCCTGCGGCGGCTGGTTGGGCGGCTGAGTCATCAGCGCGTTCCCCCTCTTCACTGATTTTTAGCCATGCCCTGCAGTACGCACCGCATTAGGCGATGCACTCACAGTGGTTGTCAGACTGCCCAAGAGTGTTCTCGGACGGCTCTTTCTATCACCATGACGCGCTCGAACAAGGGGCCGGTTCCTCCCCTGTTCCCAAGGGAGGACCGGCCCGTGATGCCCTCGTTATGCTCCTTCACGCAGCCTTCACGCGTCGTCTGCGAGCTCCAGCCAACGCATTTCCAACTCCTCGCGCTCAGTGGCCAGTTCGCGCAGGTCGGCGTCCATTTTCGCCACCTTCTCGAAGTCCGTGGCATTGTCGGCGATTTGGGTGTGCAGTCGGCTCTCCTTGTCGGAGATCTTGTCCAGCTGCCGCTCGATCTTCTGGAGTTCCTTCTTCGCGGCGCGTGCGTCGGCGGCGGAGACACCGGGCTTCTCGGCCGACTGGACGGGCGCGGGGACCGCGGCCGCCGCGGCCTCCTCCATCTTGTGGCGCCGCTCCAGGTACTCGTCGATCCCGCGCGGCAGCATCCGCAGGGTCGCGTCACCGAGGAGCGCGAACACCCGGTCCGTCGTGCGCTCGATGAAGAACCGGTCGTGGGAGATCACGATCATCGAGCCGGGCCAGCCGTCGAGGACGTCCTCCAGCTGCGTGAGGGTCTCGATGTCGAGGTCGTTCGTCGGCTCGTCGAGGAAGAGGACGTTCGGCTCGTCCATCAGCAGCCGCAGCAACTGGAGCCGTCGGCGCTCACCGCCGCTCAGGTCCCCGACCGGCGTCCACTGCTTCTCCTTGTTGAAGCCGAAGGTCTCGCAGAGCTGGCCCGCGGTCATCTCGCGGCCCTTGCCGAGGTCCACGCGGTCGCGCACGGCCTGGACGGCCTGCAGCACCCGCAGGGCCGGGTCGAGCTCGGCGACCTCCTGGGACAGGTAGGCGAGCTTGACGGTCCTGCCGACCGCGACCCGTCCGGCGGCGGGCTGTGTCTCGCCCTCGGACAGCGCGGCGTCCCTCATGGCCCGCAGCAGCGAGGTCTTGCCCGCGCCGTTCACACCGACGAGACCGATCCGGTCCCCCGGTCCGAGCTGCCAGGTCAGATGCTTGAGAAGCACCTTGGGCCCGGCCTGGACGGTGACGTCCTTCAGGTCGAAGACGGTCTTGCCGAGCCGGGTCGAGGCGAACTTCATCAGCTCGCTGCTGTCCCGCGGCGGCGGCACATCGGCGATCAGCTCGTTGGCGGCCTCGACACGGAAGCGCGGCTTGGACGTACGGGCGGGCGCCCCGCGCCGCAGCCAGGCCAGCTCCTTGCGGACGAGGTTCTGCCGCTTGACCTCCTCGGTGGCGGCGATGCGCTCCCGCTCGGCCCGGGCGAATACGTAGTCGGTGTAGCCGCCCTCGTACTCGTACACATCGCCCTTCTGCACGTCCCACATGCTGGTGCAGACCTGGTCGAGGAACCACCGGTCGTGGGTGACGCAGACGAGCGCGGACCGGCGCCGGCTCAGATGCTGGGCGAGCCAGGAGATCCCTTCCACGTCCAGGTGGTTGGTGGGCTCGTCGAGGATGATCAGGTCCTGCTCCTCGATGAGCAGCTTGGCCAGCGCGATCCGCCGCCGCTCACCGCCGGAGAGCGGTCCGATCACGGTGTCGAGCCCCTGCGGGAAGCCCGGCAGGTCGAGCCCGCCGAACAGCCCGGTGAGTACGTCCCTGATCTTGGCGTTGCCCGCCCACTCGTGGTCGGCCATGTCCCGGATGACCTCGTGACGGACGGTGGCCTCGGGGTCGAGGGAGTCGTGCTGGGTGAGCACACCGAGGTGCAGCCCGCCGGAGTGCGTGACCCGGCCGGTGTCGGCCTCCTCCAGCTTGGCGAGCATCCGGATCAGCGTGGTCTTGCCGTCACCGTTGCGGCCGACCACCCCGATCCGGTCGCCCTCGGACACGCCGAGGGAGACTCCGTCGAGCAGCGCACGGGTTCCGTACACCTTGCTGACTGCCTCGACATTGACCAGATTGACGGCCATCGCACTCCTGACAAGGGGGATCGATCGACCTTCCAGGGTAGTCGCCCGAACGGTTGATCCTTCCGCCCGTCCACTGGGCGGCTCCCGCAGCCCCCAGCCCCCTAGTAGTGCCTGGTCAGGTTGATATGGGTGTGGGTATGTCGCGGTGGCAGGTGGGGCATGCGCCGGTCCAGAGGGCGAGGAGTGTCTGCAGCTCGCGGACGACCTGGTAGAGGCTCAGGCCGGCGCTGGGTCTTTTGGGATCCGGGCCAGTCGCTGCAGGGTGCAGAAGGCGTGTGCGACGGAGACGAGGGTGACGTGGTGGTGCCATCCGTTCCAGGTCCGGCCCTCGAAGTGGGCCAGTCCCAGGGCCTGTTTCATCTCCCGGTAGTCGTGCTCGATGCGCCAGCGAAGCTTGGCGAGGCGGACCAAGGTGGTCAACGGCATGCCGGAGGGCAGGTCGGACAGCCAGTACTGCACCGGCTCGCTCTCACCGGCGGGCCATTCGGCCAGCAGCCAGCACTCCGGCAGTTCCGGACCGTCGACGTGCTGGCGGACCTCGCGTCCGGCGGGCCGGATGCGCAGGGCCACGAAGCGGGAATACATCCGTTTGCGGCCCGAGAGGCCGCTGCCGGGCCGGGAGCCCTCCCGCCATTGCACCGGCCTGGCCGCTTTCCGGCCCGCCGCGATGACCAGTTCCTTCACGGACCGCGGCTTGCCGGGATACTTCGCCACCGGCGGACGTCCGGTCCCCGAGTACGGCTCGGCCACCGGGGCGGCGTCGGCGCTCTGGGCCGAGAGCGTGGTGGAGATCCCCACCACGTAGTTCAGGCCGCGTTCCTGCAGTCCGTGCCGGAACGCGGCGGCGTCGCCGTATCCGGCGTCCGCGATGGCCAGCGGCACCCCGATCCCCCAGGAACGGGTCTCATCCAGCATGTCCAGGGCCAGCTGCCACTTCTCCACGTGCCCGACATCGTCGGGGATGCCGCAAGCCGTACGTCGGGCGATCTTGTCCGCATCGGACTTCGGCGAGGCGGGATCCCAGGTCCGGGGCAGGAACAGCCGCCAGTTGACCGCCGCCGAGGCATGGTCGGACGCGAGGTGCAGCGAGACACCGACCTGGCAATTGGTGACCTTGCCCGCGGTGCCGGTGTACTGCCGCGCCACACACGCCGAGGCCGTCCCGTCCTTGAGGAACCCGGTGTCGTCGAAGACGAAAGCGTCGGGCCCGATCGCCTCCTCCATCCGCCAGGCGAGCTGGGCCCGGATGCGGGCGGGGTCCCAGGGACTGGTGGTGATGAAGTTGGCCAGCGCCTGACGATTGCCGTCCTCCCCGAGCCGGGCGGCCATCGGCTCGACCGACTTACGCCGCCCATCGGTCAACAGCCCTCGCAGATACACCTGCCCCCACCGGCGCTGATCCTTACGCGCAAACGGCTCGAACACCTCCGCCGCGAACGCCTCCAACTCACCACGCACCACAGCAATCTCGTCCGGAGTCATACACCCTCAACGCCACACCAAGCCCCAAGGACACGCGTCACTCCAGCCAACCTGACCAGGCACTACTAGGGCCGCGGGGAACTGCGCGACAAGCCACATCGCGCCCGCAGACAACACAGACGACCTGGTACCGGAACGCTTACTGCCTCCGCTGGGGCGGTATCAGCGCCGAAGCCGGAGCCAAAGAGCGACCCCCCGCCCCCGACTCGGCCAGAGCCCGATCATGCACAGGCATGTCATCCCTCACCAGGTTCTCCGGAATGAGCACGGCAGCCGTGACACCCCCGCTCCCGGAGGACCGCAGCTCGACACTCACCCCCTGCCGCTCGGCCAGCCGGTTCACCACGATCAGCCCGATCTGCTTGGCGTCCAGCAGATCGACCTTCTCGGACCGGATCTTCCGGTTGGCCTCGGCCATCGCGTCCTCCTTCATACCGAAGCCGCTGTCCTCGACCTCGATGAGCAGTCCGCCCCGCACCCGCGCGGCACGCAGCTGCACCTGCGTGCTGGGCGGTGAGAAGGAGGAGGCGTTCTCGACGAGCTCGGCGAGCAGATGGATGACGTCGGCGACCGACCCGCCCGCGACGGAGACACGGGGCGTGGCCCAGATCCGTACGCGGGAGGCGTTCTCGATCTCCGCGACGGCGGCGCGGAGCACCTCCGACAGCGGGATCGGATCACGCCACCCACGGCCGGGCGCGATGCCGGACAGGATGAGCAGGCTCTCGGAGTGCCGCCGCATCCGGGTGGCGAGGTAGTCGATCCGGTACAGGTCCTGAAGCTCGGTCTGATCACGCTGCCGCTGTTCCATCCCGTCGAGCAGATCGAGCTGCCGGTGCAGCAGGACCTGGCTGCGGCGCGCGATGCTCACGTACACGCCGGAGATCCCACTGAGGAGTTCGGCGCGTTCCGAGGCGGCCTTGAGGGCGGCCCGCTGGACGGCGGTGAGGGCGGTGCCGACCTGGGCGAGCTCGCCGCCGGCGAGGCGCCGCATGGGTGCCTCGGCGTCGATGTCGACGCCCTGCCCGGCGTGCAGCCTCCGCATGGCCTGCGGCAGCCGGCGGCCGGCCACTTCGAGGGCGGAGTTGCGCAGGTCGAGGAGTTCGACGATGAGCCCGCGCCCGACGAGCACGGAGACGAGCAGCGAGAGCAGCACGCCGACGAGGCCCAGGACGACGGCGATGCCGGAGGCGCCGAGCGTGTCCCAGCCGAAGGCGTTGACCTGCGAGACGGCGGCCGTTCCAGCGCTCTTCTCGGCCTCGGCCAGCCCGCCCAGGACGGTCTTCGCGGAGCCGTCCCACTGCGTGAGGAAGCCCGCCGACACGGCCGAGGCGCCGGGCCCGGCGCTGCGCACCCGGTTCTCGATGGCCTGCAGACTCTCGTAACTCCCGCTCTGCAGAACGGTGTTGTACGCGGACCGGTGTCCGGGCCGGAGATCGGCGACGGCGGGCTCCAGCAGTTGGCGCTGGGTGGCGACGGCGCCGACGAACAGCGCGTACTGGTCCTTGGTGAGCGTTCCGGCGGCCCGGCCGGCGGCGAGGATCGCCTGTTCCTGGGCCAGTGCCTCGCGGGCACGGGCGAGTTCGAGGACGACCCGGGCCTCGGAGGCGGAGCTCGTGCGCTCCTCACCGGTGAGCGCGCCGGAGACGGCGAAGGCGTGCTCGATCATCGTGGAGTACGCCGTGTGGAGGTCGGTGGTCTTCGCGCCGTCGCCGGAGGCCTCGGCGCGCAGCGCGGGGAGGTCGCTCGCGTCGGTCTCCAGGCGGTCGATGCGTCCGGGCAGCGCGGAGTCGAGCAGTCCGGCGTCGGCGCTGCTGGCGTTGGCGCCGTCCAGGAGCTTCTTGGCGGCCGCGTCGGAGGTCCGGCCGGCGGCGCGCAGTTCGGCGGGGTCGCCCTTGCCGGGGGTGGCGGCGTACCGCAGGGCGGCGGTCCGCTCGGCCTGTACGGCGGTGACGAACCCGTCGACGGGGACGAGGAGTTCGGCGTTGACCTCCTTGGCCCGCTCGGTGGCGCCGATGCTGGAGGCTGTGGTCACCGCGGCGAAGCCCCACAGGGCCATCAGCGACACGATGGGGAGCATGAGCAGGGAGACGATCTTGGCTCTGACCGATCGGGGTCGCAACCGGTCGGGCGTGCGTCGGACACGCATGGGGGCACCTCGTTCAGGGAGGGGTGGGACGAGCGGCGGCCGGCCGGGAGGGCACGTTGCGGTCGCCCTCCCCCGGTGACCGGCTCAGGCGGTGGAGAGCTCGACCTGGCGCAGGAGTTCGGCGGCCACGGCGGACTCGGCGCGCTTGCCGGTCGGGGAGAGCGCGACGTACGCGGCGGCCAGGAAGAGGAAGGAGCCCAGGATGACGGCGAGGGGGAAGATGAACTCCGTGGCGGTGACACCCGCCAGGGCCGCGCTGCTCGGCGCGAGGGAGATGCTCACGGCGTACATCGCGGTGTAGTGCATGCTGCTGACCGCGAGGCCCATCACGAGGGCGGCCGCGGTGGCGACGACGGGGCCGCGGACGACGAGGCTGAGCGTGAGCGCGGCGGTCGCGGCGACGACGGCGATCGCGACGGAGGCGATGACCAGGGCCGGGTCGTACCGGACCGTGCCGTGCAGGTTGAGCGCCGCCATGCCGATGTAGTGCATGGCCGCGACGCCGAGGCCGGTGCCGAGCCCGCCGAGCAGCACGGCGCGTACGCGGGAACGGCCGTAGCCGGCGGTGAACACGCCCGCGCCTACGACGAGTACGGCGACGACCAGGCTGAGCACGGTCAGCGGGACGTCGAAGCGGATCGGCGTGCCGTCTACGCCGAAGCCGAGCATCGCGACGAAGTGCATGGTCCAGATCCCGGAGCCGATGGCGACCGAGGCCAGCAGCAGCCAGTTCCGTTTGGAGGAACCGTCCGCCTCAAGTGCCCTCACCGTGCACCGCAGTCCGAGTGCCGCGCCGACGCAGGCCATCGCACAGGACAGGACGGGAGTGACCCATCCGGCGCTGAAGTGGTCCATGTGACCCATGGGGAAACCCCTCTCGCCCGCCGCACGGCCTGACCGTACGCACGGAAGTACCGCCGGTAACAAGACACCGGAGGCGGCCGATAATGCCAGCCCGAGATGAGCGGCGGACCAGGACGAAAGGGGTCCAGCCGGGAGATAGATGTGAATTGAACTACGGTGACCTGCATAACACTTGACCTGCATTTACATGCAAGCGACCGGGCCAGACGGAACCTGCCGACTACCTCCACACGCCCCACACAGGCAGGCCTGGAACCGGTGACTCCCTTTGTGTACGAGACTCTGCGGGGCTCCTTTCAAGCCACCCGAGGGGGACTCACGTAAGGGGCGCGGGGAACTGCGCGACAAGCCCCCACGCGCCCGCAGCCGACGCACAACCTCAGAGCACAACAGCACCCGGCACGGGCCCCGCAGCAACGCGCGCAGCGCGACAGGTCCCCGAACCAACAAGCGCAGCCGCAACCTTCACCGCCGCGTCGGCGTCACGCACGAGAAACGCGGTCGTCGGCCCGGACCCGGACACCAGCCCCGCCAACGCCCCCGCGGAGCGGCCGGCGGCCAGCGTCAGGGCCAGCGAGGGCCGAAGGGACAACGCGGCGGCCTGAAGGTCATTGGAGAGGGCGCCCGCAAGCGCGACGGCGTCACCCTTGGCCAACGCCCCCAGAAGCCCGCCGGAGGCAACCGGCTCAGGCACCTCCACCCCTGCGTTGAGGCGGTCGAACTCCCCGTACACGGCCGGCGTCGACAACCCGCCGTCGGCGACGGCGAACACCCAGTGGAAGGTCCCCCCGACCTCCAGAACCCGCAGCTTCTCCCCGCGCCCGGTCCCGAGCGCCGCACCGCCGACCAGGCTGAACGGCACGTCGCTGCCCAACTCGGCGCAGATGTCGAGGAGTTCGTCGCGAGAGACCCCCGTACCCCAGAGGGCGTCGCACGCGAGCAGCGCGCCCGCGCCGTCGGCGGACCCGCCCGCCATGCCCCCGGCCACGGGAATGTCCTTGGCGATGTGGATGTGCACGCGGGCCTCGCGCCCCGTCCTCGCGGCGAGCTTCTCCACCGCGCGGGCCGCCAGGTTCGTACGGTCCAGAGGCACTTGGGAGGCGTCGGGCCCTTCGCAGGTCACGCGGAGGGTGTCCGCCGGGGTCACGGTGACCTCGTCGTAGAGGCCGACCGCGAGGAAGACGTTGGCCAGGTCATGGAACCCGTCCGGGCGGGCGCCGCCCACCGCGAGCTGCACATTGACCTTGGCGGGGACCCTTACCGTCACGCTCGTCGCGCCCGTCACTCCCGTCCCGCTCACTGCTTGCTCTCCGCGATCCGTGCGAACTCTTCGACCGTCAGGGACTCACCGCGCGCCTGGGGCGAGACGCCGGCCGCGACGAGGGCGGCCTCTGCGGCGGGGGCGGAACCGGCCCAGCCGGAGAGCGCGGCCCGCAGGGTCTTGCGCCGCTGGGCGAAGGCCGCGTCCACGACGGCGAAGACCTCGCGCCTGGAGGCGGTCGTCTTCACCGGCTCCTCGCGCCGCACCAGCGAGACGAGCCCGCTGTCGACGTTGGGGGCGGGCCAGAAGACGTTGCGGCCGATGGAGCCGGCCCGCCTGACGTCGGCGTACCAGTTCGCCTTCACGGACGGCACGCCGTAGACCTTCGAGCCGGGCGGGGCGGCGAGCCGGTCGGCGACCTCCGCCTGCACCATCACGAGCGTGCGCTCGATGGTGGGGAAGGTGTCGAGCATGTGCAGGAGTACCGGGACGGCGACGTTGTAGGGGAGGTTCGCGACGAGGGCGGTGGGGGCGGGGCCGGGGAGTTCGGTCACCTGCATCGCGTCGGAGTGGACCAGCGCGAAGCGGTTCGCGCGGGTCGGCATGCGGGCGGTGATCGTCGCGGGGAGCGCGCTCGCGAGGACGTCGTCGATCTCTACGGCGACTACGCGGTCGGCCGCCTCCAGCAGGGCGAGAGTCAGGGAGCCGAGGCCCGGGCCGACCTCGACGACCACGTCCTCGGGGCGGACTCCTGCGGTCCTCACGATGCGGCGCACGGTGTTGGCGTCGATGACGAAGTTCTGGCCGCGCTGCTTGGTGGGTCGTACGCCGAGGGCTTCCGCGAGCTCGCGGATGTCGGCGGGACCCAGGAGGGCGTCGGAGGTGGGGCTGCTCACGCCCCAAGGGTACGGGTGGGATGGGGCGGGCCCGTTTTTCGCCCCCGCCGCCCCTACCCTCCCCCACTCTCGGCTTCGCTCGAGCGGGGGGACCCCCATCGTCACTAACTCAGGGGCTCCGCCCCCGAACCCCCAAAAGACTGCGCAGTTCCCCGCGCCCCCAGGTCTTCAGGGGAGCGGGGAACTGCGCGACCAGCCACAACGAACCCGCACCCGACAACACACCCCACGGGGTCTGGGGCGGAGCCCCAGATGGACGGGAATGGGTAGGGGCGGCGGGGGCGAGGAAAAGCCCTCACCCCTGCAGCCGACCCCCACAATGCGGCCAAGGACTCGCCCCCCGCCGCACATACAGCTTCTTCGCGCGGAACGTCTGTTCCGCGGCAGGGGCGTCCTGGGGGCGCCCGGAGCCACCGAGGCTGTGCCAGGTCCGGGTGTCGAACTGGTAGAGACCCCCGTACGTGCCGGAGGAGTCCACCGCCCCAGGCCGCCCGCCCGACTCGCAGTGGGCCAACCCCTGCCAGTTCAGCCCGTCCGCCCCCTGCACGGACGTGGGAAGCGGCCTCGTCCCCACCTTCACCACCTGCGCCTGAGGCAGCTCGACCACCTCGGCCCCAAGACGCCGAGGCCGCTCCTTCACCCCATTGACCGTACGAAAGGCGTACGTGACCCGCCGCAACCCCGCCCGCCCCGCCCGCTCGACGACCTCCGTCCCCCGGAACAGCCCGGGATCCTCCGTCCGCCGCACCTCGAAGGGGATCGGCTCCTCGCGGACCTCCTGCGTGCCGATGATCCGCATGACGGTCACCGTCTGCCCGTCCCGCGGAAAGCTCCCGGGCGACACGGACGTGGTGTCCTCCCCGTGCAGGGTGATCCCGGCGTCCGCCACGACCTCGCGGACGGTCGCCGCGTTCGTCCGGACCGTCCGCGCCCGCCCGTCCGCCATGACCGTCACGGTCCGCTCGGTACGGACGTCGAGCGCGAGCCCCTCCCGCCCGATCCGCCGGGAGCGCGGAACGGACACGTACGCGCCCTCCGAACGCACCCCGAACTCCCGCAACGCGCCCTCCACGGTGTGGGCCGTGGTCCACACCCTGCTGCGCTGTCCGTCAAGGGTGAGGCGCACGGGCCGCCCGTACCGTACGGCCACCTCGTCCCCGCTGGTCAGCGCGGCTCCGGGGCCGGGCGCCACGATGTCGTGCGCGCCGATCTCGACGCCCTCGTCGGCGAGGAGTTCGGTCACGTCGTCCGCGAAGGTGTGCAGCGTGCGCGGCTTCCCGTCGACGTTCAGTTCGATCGCCTTGTCGTCGGCGACGAACGCGGTGGTGCCGCCGGCGAGGAACGCCACGACGAGCGCCTGCGGCAGCAGCCGGCGCATGTCGGGCCGCTCGGCGCTCCTCCGCCGCCGCGCGGCCCGCCGGGCCTCGGCACGGCCGCCGGGGCTCGGCATCTCCAGCGTGGGCGGAATCTGCCGGGGAAGCGTCGGAGCCTCCGGCCCGCGCCAGCCCTCGGGGGCGTACTGGCCGCCGCCCCCGCTCACATCCCCGCCCCCGCCCACGTCCTCGTAGGCGGGCCGGTACGTGTCCGGCTGTCCGTGACCGTGACCGTACGGCTCAGGGATCTCGTACGCCGGGCCATACGTCTCGTACTGCGAATTGCTCACTACGACACGCTCCAGGGATCCGATCCGGATCGGGCCAGAGGAACCTAGCGGAGGGTTCGTCACTCTCCAAAGCATCGTGACTACGCTGTGTCGCGAGGTGTCCCCCGGCCGGACCCCCGGAGCGGGCCCTGTCGTTACGGCTCAGAAATCGAACGCGCGGGCCGTGTTCGCCGAGATCGCCGTCGCCAGCGCGTCCTCGTCCAGACCCCGTACGGCGGCCATGGCGCGGACCGTGACCGGAATGAGATACGGGGCGTTGGGCCGTCCGCGGTACGGCGCGGGGGTCAGGAAGGGCGCGTCGGTCTCGACGAGGACCAGTTCGAGCGGGGCCACGGCGAGGGCGTCGCGCAGCGGCTGGGCGTTCTTGAAGGTCATGTTCCCGGCGAACGACATGTAGTAGCCGGCGCGGGCACAGATCTCCGCCATGGTGGCGTCACCGGAGTAGCAGTGGAAGACGGTCCGCTCGGGGGCGCCCTCCTCCTTCAGGACCCGCAGCACGTCGGCGTGGGCGTCGCGGTCGTGGATGACCAGCGCCTTGCCGTGCCGCTTGGCGATCTCGATGTGGGCCCGGAAGGACCTCTCCTGGGCGGCCTTGCCCTCGGGGCCTGTGCGGAAGTAGTCGAGGCCGGTCTCGCCGACGCCCTTGACCTGCACAAGGGCCGCGAGCCGGTCGATCTCGGCGAGCGCCTCGTCCAGCGCGCCGTCGCCACCGGGCTGCCGGGCGCCCTGCCGGGACCTGCCTCCCCCAGGGTCGCCGTGCACGATCCGGGGGGCCTCGTTCGGGTGCAGCGCGACGGTCGCGTGGACGGCCTCGTGGTCGAGGGCGGTCTGCGCGGCCCAACGCGAGCCCTTCACGTCGCAGCCCACCTGGACGACCGTGGTCACACCGACCGACGCGGCCTTGGCGAGGCCCTCCTCGACCGTGCCGGACTGCATGTCGAGGTGGGTGTGCGAGTCGGCGACCGGCACCCGGAGCGGGGTCGGCGGGGGCGGGGCTTCGGCGTTGGAAGGCATGCACCGATCCTACGAAGCCCGGTCCTGCGAAGGGGGCCCCGGGAGGTCTCGGGAAGGAGGATGCCGGGCCCCACGGTCCGCGAGGCGGGGGGAGGCCGCTGAACGTGGGGCCCGGCATCGGGCGGCGAACCGGAGGATCAGCTCGCCCTGCGGTGGTGGAACGGGTGCAGCAGATCGGAGAGGTGCCAGTGGTGACGCTCCTCGGCCGCTGACGGCTCCGCGTTCTCCGCCGTCTCCGGTGTCTCGGCGTCCGGGGCCTTCCGCGGCCTTACGGGCGTCGGCGGGCGCAGCGAGTTCTGCGCCGAGGAGACCTGCCCCGCGCGCATGATGCGGACGACATGGCCGTCGCAGTTCTGACAGCTGGGCCGGCTCAGCGGCGACGGCACGACCCGGCCGTCGGCCACGTACATGACGAATTCGGTGCCCTCGGCGTCGAGGTGGTGCTCGATCTCGTACGACTGCTCCCAGCCGTGCCCGCAGCGCATGCAGGCGAAGGAGTACGACTCATGGACTATGTCGGTCGCCGTGGTGCGGTGGCCAGGATCTCCAGTGATCTGCCCGGTCTGACCTGCGATCTCACTCATGCCAGCTCCTCTTGTCCGCTGGACTAGGACGGGTGCGTCCTTCAACCAGTGGACGCCTCCGCAGGCCGATGCGCACCAGACCTGTCGAGTGTTGGAGCCGTCTTGGCCTTTCCTTGTCGGAGCGCCCTCGGAACACGGTCTGAGCTTTGCTTTTCGCGATCGTCCTTTGCCCGCTCATGGGGTCGGGCGCGGCCGCCCAAACAGGAGTTCGGGCACGGCGGCTCGCTCAGGGATTCGGGCGCAGCCGCCCGCTCAGGGATTCGGGTGCGCCGCGTTCTTCGACGCGACGACCGCGTCGAAGACCTCGCGCTTGGGCAGCCCCGCGTCGGCTGCCACGGCGGCGATCGCCTCCTTGCGCCGCTCCCCCGCCTCCTCGCGCACCCGCACCCTGCGCACCAGTTCCTCGGCGTCGAGCGACTCGACGGTCTCCGGGGCGCCCTCCACGACGACGGTGATCTCGCCGCGCACCCCTTCGGCGGCCCAGGCGGCGAGTTCGCCCAGCGGCCCGCGCCTGACCTCCTCGTACGTCTTGGTCAGTTCGCGGCAGACGGCGGCCCGCCGGTCCTCGCCGAACACCTCGGCCATCGCGGCGAGTGTGTCGTCGAGGCGGTGCGGCGCCTCGAAGTAGACGAGCGTGCGCCGCTCGACCTCGTTCTCCCGCAGCCGCGACAGCCGCTCGCCGGCCTTCCTCGGCAGGAATCCCTCGAAGCAGAAGCGGTCGACGGGCAGCCCGGACAGCGCGAGCGCGGTGAGTACCGCGGAGGGTCCGGGGACGGCCGTGACCTTGATGTCCTTCTCCACCGCGGCGGCGACGAGCCGGTATCCCGGGTCGGACACGGACGGCATCCCGGCGTCCGTGACGAGCAGCACGCGCGCCCCGCCCACCAGTGCCTCGACCAGCTCGGGCGTACGCGCGGTCTCGTTCCCCTCGAAGTACGAGACGACCCGCCCGGACGGCTGTACGTTCAGCGCCTGCGTCAGCCGACGCAGCCGCCGGGTGTCCTCGGCGGCGATGACGTCGGCCCCCGCCAACTCGGCCGTCAGCCGGGGCGGTGCGTCCGCGATGTCCCCGATGGGCGTGCCTGCGAGTACAAGGGTTCCTGTCACGGTTCCATCCTCGCAGGGGCGGCCCACGGGACTCACACAGACCTGTTCCCTACGATGGCGCGGTGACCAGTACCGCGTCCTCCACGGACACCCGGCAGGGACAGGGCGTCGAAGACCAGCGGCCGTCGTGGCAACAGCGGCTGCGCCGGTTCGGCTACACGGCCCCGCCCAGAAGCGATGTCCGCGAACGCCTGGTGCCCGCGTACACCGAGCCCAGCCCGCGACTGTGGGCGGCGATCGGGCTCCGCCGGGAGGCAGCCGAACGCCTCGTCCGCTGGTCGGCGTGGGGAGGGCCGCTGCTCGTCACGCTGATCGCGGGCGTGATGCGGTTCTGGAACCTCGGCGGCCCGAAGGCGGTGATATTCGACGAGACGTACTACGCCAAGGACGCCTGGGCGCTCATCCACCGCGGGTACGAGGTCAACTGGGCGAAGAACGCCAACGAGCTGATCCTGCAGAACGGCGGCGACGTCAGGATCCCGACGGACGCCGCCTACGTCGTCCACCCGCCCGTCGGCAAGTACGTCATCGGGCTCGGCGAGTGGATGTTCGGGTTCACACCGTTCGGCTGGCGGTTCATGACGGCGCTGCTCGGCACGCTGTCGGTGCTGATGCTGTGCCGGATCGGCCGCAGGATCTTCCGCTCGACGTTCCTGGGCTGCCTGGCGGGCGCCCTGATGGCGGTCGACGGCCTGCACTTCGTGATGAGCCGCACCGCGCTGCTCGACCAGGTGCTGATGTTCTTCGTCCTGGCGGCCTTCGGCGCTCTGCTCATCGACCGCGACAAGGTCCGAGAACGCCTCGCCGCCGCGCTCCCACCGGACGCCGACGGCCTCGTACGCCCGGACGCGCGCATCGCCGAGGAAACACTCCTGGGCCGCCGCCCCTGGCGCCTGGCGGCGGGACTTCTGCTCGGCCTCGCCATCGGCACGAAGTGGAACGGCCTGTACTTCCTCGTCGCGTTCGGCCTGCTGACGGTCCTGTGGGACGTCGGCTCCCGCCGGGTCGCGGGCGCCCGCCGCCCTCACCTGGCGGTCCTCAAGCACGACGTGGGCTGGGCGTTCCTTTGCACGGTCCCGGTAGCGATCGCCACGTACATCGTGTCGTGGACGGGCTGGTTCCTCTCCGCCACCAACGGCAAGGGCGGCTACTACCGCGACTGGGCCACGGCCGACGGCCGCACCAGCAACTGGTCCTGGCTGTTCCCCGACTGGTGGCGCAGCCTGTGGCACTACGAGACCCAGGTGTACGACTTCCACGTCGGCCTGCACTCCCCGCACACCTACCAGTCGAACCCGTGGAGCTGGATCGTCACCGGGCGCCCGGTCTCGTACTTCTACGAGTCGCCGCTGCCCGGCAAGGACGGCTGCCCGACGGACGCGGGCGAGAAGTGCGCCCGCGAGGTCCTCGCCCTCGGCACGCCCATGCTCTGGTGGGCGGCCGCCTTCGCCGTCCTCTACGTCCTGTGGCGCTGGCTCTTCCGCCGCGACTGGCGCGCGGGCGCGATCGCCTGCGGCGTAGTGGCCGGCTACCTCCCCTGGTTCCTCTACCAGGAACGCACGATCTTCTTCTTCTACGCCGTCGTCTTCCTCCCCTTCCTCTGCCTGGCCGTCGCCATGATGATCGGCGCCATCCTCGGCCCTCCCGGCTCCACAGAACGCCGCCGCGTCATCGGCGCGGCCACGGCGGGAGTCCTGGTACTGCTGATCGCCTGGAACTTCATCTACTTCTGGCCGATCTACACGGGCGAGGCGATTCCTATCGACAGTTGGCGGTCGCGGATGTGGCTGGATACGTGGGTTTAGCCGGGCGGACACACCACGTTGGCGCGGCGGCCCGCTACGCCAACGCGGGTGTCGGCGGTCCTCAGCGGCTGTCGCCAGTCACCTTCGATTCCCGACCTGCTGTTTCCTTCAACACCTGCACCATTGCCCGTTAGCAGAAAGCTCGCGACGTTTCACTGAGTTCAACGTCGACAGACGCTCATACGCCAGGTTTCGCTACCCCCACAAGCTTGCTACCTGGACTTTCGCCTTCCTTCGCCATGCAAACGCCAGGGTTAGCCAGACGATGCACTAACGACAAAAGCCGCAAGTTGACCAACTGCCCGCCCGCAAGGGCTTGATGGACGCCGTTGACTTGGGGTTATCTCACCTAGTAGCACGCCAGGAAAGCAGACCTATGGCGCTCCGACCTCCTCGTGTACGCACAAAAGCCTGGCTTCGGGGATGTAGCCCAAAGCCAGGCTCGTGCGCGAGGTGGGGTGGGTCCGGCCGAGTAAGCGTCGGCCGGGCTCACTCATCTGCCCGACCAGCCGTCCGGCTCACCCCTCATGCGTCACAGAAAGTGTTCGACGCATCCCGCGATGGCAGTGATCGCTGTGAGGAACAGTGCCGCCAGCTGCTCCCAGTCCGGTCGCTGGCAGCGCCTGCGACACCTTCCCCGCCTCGTCGATCGCTCCATCTCGCCCGGCCCCCTGTCTCTCGACGTCCCCAACCGTGTTGGGACCTGCCCGACTTGGGCAGGCGTTCCGGGAGAGACGGCACCGGGCGTCTCGCAACTTACCGGCGCGCCAGGTATCCGCTCGACCGAGCTCACTATTCGCCAGCATCCGTCAGGCTCAACTACGGGGAAAGCCAGGCGCCTTGTCGACGCGCCACTGTGAGATTCAGTGCTCCGAGCACGGCAACTGGTTGCTGGGGAGGAATTCCGCGTGCGTCTGCCCGTTCGTCTCTGGGGGCGGGAACCGTCAGCGGACTACTTGCCGGGAAGCCGTAGGGTTCCCAGGGTGATTGCGACCATCGTCCTCGACGTCGGCGAGACCATCGTCCGCGACGACCGCTACTGGAATTCCTGGGCCGACTGGCTGGACATTCCTCGCCACACTCTCTCCGCCCTCGTCGGTGCCGTCGTCGCCCAGGGCCGGGACAATGCCGATGCCGTGCGTCTCGCCAGACCTGGGATCGATCTCCCCGCCGAGTACCGGGCACGCGAGGCCGCAGGCCGTGGCGAGGTGCTCGACGAAACGGATCTCTACGACGACGTCCGTCCGGCGCTGTCCGGGCTTCGCAAGCTCGGGATCCGTGTCGTCGTCGCCGGCAACCAGACCTCGCGCGCGGGCGAACTGCTGCGCGCCCTCGATCTGCCCGCGGACCTGGTTGTGACGTCGGGTGAGTGGGGCGTGGCCAAGCCTCAGCCGGAGTTCTTCGAGCGCGTTCTGGAGGTTGCTGGGGCGACGCCGGAACAGACGGTGTACGTCGGCGACCACCCGGCCAACGACATCTTCCCCGCGAAGGCGGTCGGGCTACGAGTGGCGCACATCCGCCGTGGGCCCTGGGGGCACCTGTGGGCGGACGACCCGGAGGTGATGGCGGCGGCGGACTGGCGCATCGACAGCCTCACCCAGCTCACGTCGATCATCGCGGACTGACGGCCACACAAAAGGTCCTCGAATTCGCCCAGGACTTGCTGGGCGAATTCGCGTGTGCGCTGCGTATCCGTACGGGTACCGTCCGGAGCAGACGCACCGAACTGGAGCCTGTATGTCCGCACCGCCCGCTCACGGCGGGGTAGGCAGGCGTATCGCCTACTACCGCAGCGTCGTCCGCCCGAAGATGACGCAGCAGCAGCTCGCCGACACGGCCCACATCGCCCTCGGCACCATCCGCAAGATCGAGCGCGGTGAACGCGGAGTCACCGACGCAACCCTCGAAGCCATCGCGGCCGCCCTCGGCGTCGACCCGGCCCGTCTCCACACCGACCGAGGCCCCGCGCATACCGCCGTACATGACGCGCTGCCCGCGCTCTCCGCCGCACTGGCCGCCTACGACATCCCGGAAGACGGCCTGGTCCGCCCCCTCTGCGAACTGCGCGCAGCGGTCGGCGAAGCTGTCCAATGGCGCCTCGCCGCCCAGTACACACGCATTGCCCGTGAGCTCCCCGACCTGCTCTCCGAACTCGCACGCGCCTATCACGCCGCCTCTGCCCACGAGCGGCGTGGACTGGCCGACCTCCTGGTCAACGCCTACCGCTCGGCAGATGCTGTCGCCTACAAGTTCGGCGCCCGCGACCTTTCCGCACGCCTGGTCGAACTCATGCGGTGGGCCGTCCTCAAGACCGGGGATCCGCTGCTCACCGCCGCCGTGGCCTACGTACGGACGGAGACGTTCTTCGCGGCTCGCGCACACGCCACGGGGCTTCGGGCCCTGGAACAGGCCATCGACACCGCACCCGCGCCCAACACGGCATCTGAGACAGCGGCGAGGGGCGCCCTCCACATGCGGGCCGCAGTCATCGCCGGCCGGGCCCGTGATGCCACGGCCGCGCAAACCCACCTCGCAGAGGCTCGCGCCCTCGCAGAGCAGACAGCCGAGGATGTCTACTACGGCACCGCGTTCGGCCCCGACTCCGTCCGTATCCACGAGGTGTCCGTCGCGGTCAGCCTCGGAGACGATCACGTCGGTCGCGCCCTCACACTCGCCCACGAGTGGAAGCCGCCGGCCGATCTGCCGGCCGAGCGGCGCTCCGGGTTCTACATCGAACTGGCCCGCGCCCAGCTGTGGTCAGGGCACGTGGACCACGCCTTCGATTCTCTGAAGGCCGCACGCCGGATCGCCCCGCAGCACACCCGCGAGCACCCGTGGGTCCGCGAGGACACCGCCACGCTACGCCGGTTGAAGCGCGCCGAATCGGAGAGCCTCACAAACTTCGCGGAGTGGTGCGCGGCCATCTGACGAAGGTCGACTACCCCTCGCTGGGGTACTTGTGGCCCTTGCCCGCCCCCACCATCTGTCTCACGAACAGAGACCAGCAGATGGGAACGGGGAGGAGATCGACAATGCGCCTTGTATCAGAGGTACTCGAATGGTTGAGAGCGCTCCTGTTCGGTTCCGGTATCGCCACCAATCGTGAGCGGGCCGGTGCCGAGTCGGCCCCACCGGAGGCTCATGCGCCGGCACACCAATCGTCAATCGGGGAGTCGGCCCATCCGCCTCCACGGACGCGACAGCTCCGAACTCCACACGTGTGGCGACCGCCGCGAACTGTCCTCGCGGCTGAGGCCGACCTGGACGTCCTGGTACGCGCCTACGTGCCGCCGCCCGAGGAGTGCGCCCGCCAACTGTGCGTGTATGTGAGGGAGAGCCGGTGACAGGGATGCAGTACGCACCCGCTCTCGGCGACACCGTCGAGGACATCCAGCGGCAGACGATCGGCAGAGTCATGGGCTTCGTCGGTCCGTACGTGCAGTTGCGGCCGGTCGACGGCGGGCGCGAATGGGACGCCCGCCGGGAATGGCTCCGGCCCGTGTCCCTCACCGAGGCACTGAGCGCGGGTGTGGCAGCGGCCAACGCCCGCTCCCGGGGTGAGCGCTCATGACGGTGAACGCCTCGCTTCCGGTCGACACCGCGACGATGTACGCCACCACAGCGCTGGTGCTCGATGAGAACGCCGATCTGCCCACACCGACGAACTGAGCAATCTGACCCTGCTCTACCGAGGTCACCTGATGCTGCTGATCCCTGAAGTGGAGAAGGCCGGCCTCGGGTTGCCCATGGACGAGACAGTCAGGCGTAGCGCCTATGCCGGGGTCGCCGAGGCCCGCACCCGCCTGGACCTCGAAGCGGGCCCCACACTGCCCGCCCAGGTGGCCCACGCCCAGCGCCTCGCCCGCTCGGTCGTCTGCTTCCTCGGCCATCTGGAGAATCCGGGGCGGGCACCCGACGCGCCCAACCACCCATCCGCAAAGGAGGACCTGGTGACCGAACCGACCACCGAACGAGAACGGGCCACTGAACCTGTGGGACCAGGTCGAAGACGCACTGACGACATGGCAGGAGGCAGGCTCGCCCGATCAGACATCGTTCGGGATGACCGTCACGGACCTGAACCAGATCGTCTGGCTGGGGCATCCAGAAGGGCCGTGCTGGCGATTGCCGAGCTGACACGGTTCGAGTAGCTCAACCATTCGTCCGAGGAAGCCCGTTGGCCGCACCGCGCTGGTCGGCCAGGGGCCGAGGTTCATCGCGCCCGCGGGCTTCCGCCGGCCGTGCTCCCAACCCCTCTCGCCCCTCGTCGGGGGTCAGGAGCACGTCGTCGAGCACCGGGCCGTCACGCCCAGTCTCTGACGCCCAGCACCGGGCCCTCACCCCGTGCTGGGCGTCACCTCAGGCCGAACGCCTCCATCACCTTGCCGATCGACTCGATCACCGGCGCCCCCGTCGCCCCCAGCAGCGCCGCGATTCCGCCGATGGTGCCGAGGGCCTGGCGGAAGCGTTGGCGGTCCACCGGGCCGTCGGTGTCGAGGATGCCCAGGGTGTCGTCGATCAGCGTTCGGTCCGACTCGGAGACGTGCGACCGGATGGCCAGTACCGAGTTGATCATCTGTTCGTGGGCCGCTCGCTGGTCCACCGGGCCCTGGCTCTTGACCATTCCGATGTTGAAGTTGCCGAACTGCATGACGCTGTCGCCGGTCACGCGATCACCTGCCCCGTGTTGTGGTCGCCGAACTGGTAGATGCTGTCGCCGTTGATGTTGTAGGTCGGCATTTCGTAGCGGAACTGGATTTCCGGGTTATCCATCGCTTCCATGAGCTGGTGGAAAATCTTGTCCATCAGTCCCTTGTCGTCACTTGTCAGTGCGGTCTGCGGGGATCCCGACGTCGTGATCTGCAGTACGTACAGCGCCGGAGCGTTCAGTACCTTCTGGAGCCGCTGATAGTCGCGAGCGATCAGTCCGGCACCGACGATCAGCAGCAGGAAGCCGAAGAGGACCGACGCCGACATCAGCCCGAGTCCCGCGAACACCAGGATCAGCTGGAGCACCAGCCTCTTCACGAACTCGGCCTTGGCCTTGCCGTAGTTGGGCACAATTTCCCGCATCGACGTCCTGGCGATGTTGCGCAACGGATAGGTGTCCGAAGCCACCCACAGGGCGCCCTTGCTGACTTGGACTTCTGTAATCCCGCGCGAATACCCCACTCATCCCCCTCATTTTCGGTGCGAAGCGACGACACTCAAACACACCGAAGGAATCGGCGAACAGCAAAAAGAACGCTGATCCGATATTGAGAACGCGGTGACGATCTCCGTCTTTTTGTGATTGATTTCCGTCGGCGTCGACCGTTCCCGAGGGGGCGCGCGGACAGGCACAGACAGTCACGGACGGTCACATATGTGATCCGCACCCGAGTCGTCGTCTCTGTTCGGTCAACTTCTGGGCACTGCCGCCCCAGCCGTCACCCCTCCCGCATACAGTGCCAGCATGGACACCTTTCTGAACGTGTTCAGAAAGGTTCACGGGGAACGGGGACGGGGAGGGGAACGCGCGATGCGCAACGGGGCCAAGGCCGCCATTGTGGGCGGGGTGTTCGCTGTGATGGTGGGGGGCGCCGGGTACGGCGCGTACAACATAGTCAGTGCGGTCAGCGGCGACAGCGGCTCGGCCGGGACCACGGCGGAGAAGAAGACCGGGCCGCCGTCGGGGGACGAGGTCGAGGAGACCAGCAAGAAGTTCTTCGCGGCCTGGCAAAAGGGCGAGGCGGCCGCGGCCGCGGCGGAGACGAACAACGCGCAGGCGGCCGGGCCCCTGCTGGTCGCCTACGGCGGCCAGGCGCACATCACCAAGGTGAAGATCACGCCCGGTACGCCGACAGGCACGACCGTGCCCTTCTCCGTGGCGGCGACGGTCTCGTACAAAGGGAAGAGCAAGCCGCTCGCGTACGAGAGCGAACTGACCGTCGTGCGCGGGAAGACCACGGGCAAGGCGCTGGTCGACTGGCGGCCGTCCGTCGTGCACCCGGAGCTGAAGACCGGCGACACCCTGGTCACAGGCGAGGCCGCGAGCCCGCCCATCGAGGCCGTGGACCGCAACGATGTTGTCCTGACCAAGGAGAAGTACCCGTCCCTCGGTCCCGTCCTGGACACGCTGCGCGACAGGTACGGCGACAAGGCCGGCGGCACGCCCGGCGTCGAGCTCGCGATCCGGCACGAGAGCGAGAGCGCGGGAGACACCTCGCTGGTGACCCTCGCCAAGGGCGAGGCGGGCAAGCTGCGCACCACCTTCAGCGCGGGCGCGCAGGCGGCGGCGGAGAAGGCGGTCAAGCAGTTCGCGGAGTCGTCGGTGGTCGCCGTGAAGCCGAGCACCGGGGAGGTGCTGGCGATCGCGAACCACCGCGAGGACGGGTTCAACGCGGCGTTCGAGGGCAGGGTCGCACCCGGCTCCACGATGAAGATCATCACCGCGGCGATGCTCATCGACAACGGCGTGACCTCGATGAACAGCCCGGCACCCTGTCCGCCCGACGCCGTCTGGATGAGCACGAAGTTCCCCAACCTCAAGGGCATGCAGCCCAACGAGGGCGCCACGCTCGCCAACAGTTTCATGCGCTCGTGCAACACGGCCTTCGTGAAGCTCATCGACGGCACCGACGAGAAGCCCCTCACGGACGAGTCGCTCACGACGGAGGCCCAGGAGCGGTTCGGCCTGGGCAAGGACAACTGGAAGACCGGGATCGTCTCCTTCGACGGCAGCGTCCCCGCGTCCGGCGGCCCGAAGCGCGCGGCCAACGCCATCGGCCAGGGCGACGTCCAGATGAACCCGCTGAACATGGCGTCGGTCACGGCGACCGCGATCACGGGCACATTCCGGCAGCCCTTCGTCGTGTCGCCGAAGCTCGACGACCGCCGACTGGCCACCGCGCGCGGCCTGTCGAGCGACACCGCCGCCCAGCTGAAGCAGATGATGCGGCTCACCGCGACCAGCGCCGGCGGCACCGCCACGCAGGCGATGTCCGGGCTCGGCGGCGACATCGGCGCCAAGACCGGCTCCGCCGAGGTCGACGGGCAGGGGACGTCCAACAGCTGGTTCACCGGCTTCCGGAATGACATCGCCGCCGCGGCCATGGTGCAGCAGGGCGGCCACGGCGGCGACGCGGCAGGCCCGATCGTCGCCCAGGTCCTGCGGGCGGGAGGCTGAAAGCGGGGGCTGAGCCAAGAGAGGGCGCCGTTCCACAGGTGTCCGAACTCACCCTCACAGGGCGGGACTCTAGGGTGGTGACTCTCGTTCTTGTAGGGGACCGTGAGGTATCCGGGGAAGCAGCGAAGGAACGGAAGCCGTGGGGAACAGAAGGCGCGCGTCTGAGCGCAACAGGACGAAACCCGCCGTCATCGGCGGGATGATCGCCGTTGTCGTGGGCGGCGCGGGGTTCGGTGTCTACGCCCTGTACGGGGGCGGGGCGGCGGCCGACGACTCGAGCTCGGCCTCCGACGCGAAGCCCGTGAAGAAGGGCCCGCTGTCGGCGACCGAGGTGAAGTCGACGGCCACGGCGTTCCTCACGGCCTGGCAGAGCGGCGACGTCACGACCGCCGCGGCCGCCACGAACGACACTGCGGCCGCCCGCACCCTCCTCACCGGTTACGGCAAGGAGGCGTACATCAAGGATGTGACGCTCACCGCCAAGAAGCGCTCCGGGGACGCCGTCCCGTTCTCCGTCAAGGGCACGGTCGCGTACAAGGGCGGCCTGACCAAGCCCCTCGCGTACGAGTCCGAGCTCACCGTCGTCCGTCGCGCCAAGGACGGCAAGCCGCTGGTCGACTGGCACTCCGCGGTCGTGCACCCGGACCTGAAGGACGGCGACAAGCTGGTCACCGGGGAGGCCGGGACGCCACCGGTGAAGGCGCTCGACCGGGACGGCGGCGAGCTGACCACCGCCAAGTACCCCTCGCTCGGCACCGTTCTCGACGGCCTCCGGGAGAAGTTCGGCAAGACGGCGGGCGGCAAGGCGGGCATCGAGCTGCGGGTGATCCGCGCCGAGGCCGAGTCGAAGGACGCCGAGGGCTCCGCCAAGACCTCTTCGGACGAGACCCCCGACAAGACGCTGGTGGAGCTGAGCAAGGGCACCCCGGGCACGGTCCGTACGACGCTCAGCCCGGGCCTCCAGGCGACCGCCGAGCAGCAGGTGGCCAAGAAGGCCAAGTCCTCGGCCGTCGTCATCCGGCCGTCCACCGGCGAGATCCTGGCCGTCGCGAACGCCGGGCACGGCTTCAACACCGCCTTCCAGGGCTCCCTGGCCCCCGGCTCGACGATGAAGATCATCACGGCGTCGCTGCTCATCGACAAGGGCCTCGCGTCGACGAACAAGGAACACCCCTGCCCCAAGTACTCGACGTACGGCGGCTGGAAGTTCCAGAACGACGACAAGTTCGAGATCAAGGGCGGCACGTTCAAGGCGAGCTTCGCGCGCTCCTGCAACACGGCCTTCATCAGTCAGGCCAAGAAGCTGAGTGACGACGACCTGACCAAGCAGGCCCAGCAGGTGTTCGGGCTCGGCATGGACAACTGGGCCATCGGGGTGCCGACCTTCGACGGCTCGGTGCCGGTCCAGTCGCAGGCCCAGATGGCGGCCTCGCTGATCGGCCAGGGCGGGGTCCGGATGAACCCGCTGAACATGGCGTCGGTCGTCGCCACCGCCAAGACGGGCACCTTCCACCAGCCCTACCTGGTGGCCCCGACGGTCGACAAGCGCACCCTCGCGAAGGCGCCCCGCTCGCTGTCGGCCGACACGCAGGCCCAGCTCAAGGAGCTCCTCCAGTACACGGCGGCGGCCGGCACGGCGGCGGACGCCATGGCCGGTCTCGGCCCGGACTTCGGCGCCAAGACCGGCTCCGCGGAGGTCGACGGCCAGAAGAAGCCCAACGGCTGGTTCACCGCCTGGAAGGGCGACCTCGCGGCCGCGGGCGTGGTCCAGCAGGGCGGCCACGGCGGCGAAACGGCCGGCCCGATCGTGGCGGCACTGCTGAAGGCAGGCAGCTGAACCCCGCGCCCCTTAGGGGCGCGGGGAACTGCGCGACCTGGGGGCACCTCCCGGCCGAAGGCTGGGGGACCACAACGGACCAGCAGACGAAACCGCGCCCCCAGCGGATCGCCCCGGCGGAGCGTCCGGTCAGCTGCTGACCGGAGTGGCCGTGTAAGTACGACGCAGGAAGCGGATCAGGGTCCTCGTGTCGAACTGCACGACGTCCACGCCCGTCGGCGAGTGGAACTCCATGACGGCCTGGACCCGCCCGCACGGCCAGATGCGTACGTCACCGGCGGCGGCCGGAGCCCGTAGCCCCTGTTCGAGCAGGTCGCGGGCGAAAACCCACTCATGGTGGCCGGGCAGCATGATGTGCACCCGTCGGGGGTCGGCCTCCGGGTCGTATCGAAGGGCCACCGGGACGGCCGGCGGATCCTGCGCCGCGTCCGTCACGATGTGGGCGCGCGCGTACTGCTCGACGGCGGACATCGATCGCTCCCTCTGTGAGCTGCTCCTTGTTTGAGCTGCTTCCTCTCCAATGTCGCATATTTTCCGAAATACGCTTCCGGATTATTCGAGGTCACCTCGCTCTTGCAAGCTATTCGCATTAAGCCACTATCATCGAACGGTTACAGACAACCGGCCTGCCCCCGGAAGCGGAGCCCTCATGCACGTCCCCGACGGTTTCATCAACGCCCCCGTCTCCGTTGGCGCCGGAGTCGTGGCCGCCGCAGCGGTCGCGGTGAGCCTGCGCGGCGCCCGCCGTGAGCTGGACGAACGCACGGCCCCGCTCGCGGGTCTCGTCGCCGCCTTCATCTTCGCCGTGCAGATGCTCAACTTCCCGGTCGCGGCCGGGACCAGCGGACATCTGCTCGGAGGCGCGCTGGCCGCGATACTCGTGGGCCCCTTCACCGGGGTCCTCTGTGTCTCGGTCGTGCTCCTCATGCAGGGCATCCTCTTCGCGGACGGCGGACTCACCGCGCTCGGCGTGAACATCACGGTCATGGCGGTGGTCACGACGGTGGTGGCGTACACCGTCTTCCGCGGTCTTGTAAAACTCCTGCCCAAGAAGCGTCGATCCATTACCGTCTCGGCGTTCGTGGCCGCCGTGCTCTCCGTGCCGGCCGCCGCCGCGGCCTTCACTCTCGTCTACGCGATCGGCGGCACCACGGACGTCCCGATCGGGCAGGTCCTCACCGCCATGGTCGGCGTCCACGTCCTGATCGGCATCGGTGAGGCCGCGATCACCGCGCTCACGGTCGGCGCCGTCATCGCCGTACGACCGGACCTCGTGTACGGGGCCCGCGGTCTGACCGCGCCGCTGAAGCTGCGCGTCGGCGGGGAGCTGGTGGACACGCCCGCCGCCGAGCCCGTCCCGGTCGCCGCCCGGTCCCATCGCACGGTGTGGCTGGCGGGTCTCGCCGCCTCCCTCGCCCTCGCGGGCTTCGTCAGCTTCTACGCCTCCGCGAACCCCGACGGCCTGGAGAAGGTCGCCGCCGACAAGGGCATCGACGCCAAGGCCGAGGACCACGCCGCCGCCGACTCCCCGCTCGCCGACTACGGCATCGAGGGCCTCACCGACTCCCGGATCTCCGGCGGCCTCGCGGGCGTGATCGGCGTGGGCGTCACCGTCGTCGCGGGCACGGGCGTCTTCTGGGCCGTACGCAAGCGCCGTACGGCCGAGACCTCGCCCTCGCAGGTAGGGGAATCCGTCTGACATGGGCGCAGGACACGCGCACCGGCTCTACCGGCACGGGCACTCGCCCGTGCACGCCCTGCCGCCGCACACCAAACTGGCCGCCGTCTTCGCCTTCGTGCTGGTCGTCGTGTCGACCCCGCGCGAGGCGATGTGGGCGTTCGGGCTGTACGCGCTGCTGCTGGGAGCAGTGGCGTACGCGGCCCGCGTCCCGGCCGGCTTTCTGCTGAAGCGGCTGCTGATCGAGGTGCCGTTCGTGGCGTTCGCGGTGCTGATGCCGTTCGTGGCGCAGGGCGAGCGTGTGGAGGTACTCGGCCTCTCGTTGAGCGTGAACGGTCTGTGGGGCGCCTGGAACGTACTGGCCAAGGGCACGCTCGGCGTCGCCGCGTCCGTGCTGCTCGCCTCGACGACCGAACTGCGCGAACTGCTGCTGGGGCTCCAGCGGTTGAAGCTCCCGCCGCTCCTCGTACAGATCGCGTCCTTCATGATCCGTTACGGGGACGTCATCGCGGACGAGATGCGGCGCATGAAGATCGCGCGGGAGTCGCGCGGCTTCGAGGCCCGCGGTGTCCGGTCCTGGGGCGTCCTCGCCAAGTCCGCGGGCGCGCTCTTCATCCGCTCGTACGAACGCGGGGAGCGGGTGCATCTCGCCATGGTCAGCCGGGGGTACGCCGGTTCGATGCCGGTCATCGACGAGGTGACCGCGTCCCGGGCGCAGTGGTCGTACGCGCTCGCCCTGCCGTCCGCCGCCCTCGTCGTGTGTCTGTTGGGATGGACTCTGTGACCGCTGCTACTGCCCCCTCCCTGGAAGTCTCCGGGCTCGCCTTCGCGTACCCCGACGGGCATCAGGCTCTGTTCGGCGTCGACTTCACCGTCGGCCGCGGTGAGCGCGTGGCGCTGCTCGGGCCGAACGGCGCCGGCAAGACGACCCTCGTACTGCACCTCAACGGCATCCTGACCGGCGGCGCCGGGACCGTGACGGTCGCCGGGCTGCCCGTAGGCCGGAAGCACATGGCGGAGATCCGGCGGAAGGTCGGCATCGTCTTCCAGGACCCGGACGACCAGCTGTTCATGCCGAGCGTGCGTGAGGACGTGGCTTTCGGGCCCGCGGCCGCCGGGCTCAAGGGTCCCGAGCTGGAGGCGCGGGTGCGCACGGCGCTGGAGCGGGTCGGGATGGAGGCCTTCGCCGACCGCCCGCCGCACCACCTCTCCTTCGGGCAGCGGCGCCGGGTGGCGGTCGCGACCGTCCTCGCGATGGAGCCGGAGATCCTGGTCCTCGACGAGCCGTCGTCCAACCTCGACCCCGCCTCGCGGCGCGAACTCGCCGACATCCTGCGGTCGTTGGACGTGACCGTGCTCATGGTCACGCACGATCTGCCGTACGCCCTCGAACTGTGCCCGCGTGCCCTGATCCTCAGCGACGGCGTGATCGCGGCGGACGGCAGGACCGGCGAGTTGCTGTCGGACGACGGACTGATGCGGGAGCACCGCCTGGAGTTGCCGTTCGGCTTCGACCCGCGCTCCGTGACCATGGGCGCGTGACAATGGGCGCGTGACGAACGAAGAGGGTCCGACGGCGGATTCGCCCGACGAGAGTCCAGCCGCGGGTTCGCCCGACGAGTGCGCGCCGGCCGGTTCGCTGCTGCTCGACGACCAGTTGTGCTTCGCGCTGTACGCGGCTCAGCGTGCCGTGACCGGCGCGTACCGTCCGCTGCTCGAAGCGCTCGGGCTCACCTATCCGCAGTACCTGGTCATGCTCGTCCTCTGGGAGCGCGGGAAGCTCACCGTCAAGGAGCTTGCCGGGACCCTGCGGCTCGACTACGGGACCATGTCGCCGCTGCTCAAACGCCTGGAGTCGGCCGGTCTTGTCCGCCGGGAGCGTTCCGCGCTGGACGAGCGGTCGGTGCTGGTCGCGGTCACCGGGCGGGGCGAGGAGCTGCGGGAGCGCGCGGAGTGCGTGCCGTCGGCGCTGCTGGCCGGGACGCGGCTGACGGCGGACGAGGTGGCGCGGCTGCGCGCGGACCTCCGGCGGCTGACCTCGATGTTACCGGCGGTTTCTACCCCCAAGTAATAAGTGGCCGGAATCGATGGATACATTGTGTGCGATGTGTTTGTGCACTCTGTTTCTGCACTCTGATTCCGCGTTCTCGCGTGCCTGGGGGTGAGGCGATCCATGACCGACGCCGCTGTTGACCTCGACAGCCGTCCCACGAAGATCATGTACGTGGCCGAGGCCACCGCACACGGGGGCCGCGAAGGGTATGTGACCAGCCAGGACGGCCAGCTGGAGCTGAAGGTCGCGATGCCTCCGGCGCTTGGCGGCGACGGTGACGGCACCAACCCGGAGCAGTTGTTCGCGGCCGGCTTCAGCTCCTGCTTCCACAACGCGCTGGTCCTGGTCGGCCGCCGCGAGGGCTTCGACCTGTCCGGTTCCACGGTCGCGGCGAAGGTCGGGATCGGCCCCAACAAGCAACGCGGGTACGGCCTCGCGGTCGCCCTGAGCGTCTCGCTGCCCGTCCTCGACCAGGACGTCGCGTCCAAGCTCGTGGACGCCGCCCACCAGGTCTGCCCGTACTCGAACGCGACACGCGGCAACATCGAGGTCACGATTCTGTTGGGCTGACGCGGCACCGGAATCGCGGGCAGTGTGTGGGTGTTGCATCCACTGGCTGTGGAGCGAACGGAACGGAGCACGGACGTGGACGTGAACGGCACTGTGGCCGAGGGCTTCGAGCCGGTCAGGGAAGCGTTCGTACGGAACTTCGAGGTGCTCGGGGACCGGGGTGCGGCCGTCGCCGTGTACCGGGACGGGCGCCTGGTCGTGGACCTGTGGGCCGGCACGAAGGACGTCGACGGTACGGCGGACTCGGCGCCCTGGGAGCGCGGCACCGCCCAGATCGTGCGCTCGGCCACCAAGGGCGTCGCCGCGGCCGCGCTCCTTCTGCTGCACCAGCGCGGGCTGCTGGACCTGGACGCTCCCGTGGGCGAGTACTGGCCCGAGTTCAAGGCGGTGGGCAAGGAGCGGGTGCTCGTACGGCACGTGCTGTCGCACCGGGCCGGACTGCCCGTCCTGGACCGGCCGCTGACCCCCGAGGAGGCGCTGGACCCCCTCCGCGGTGCCGAGGCGGTCGCACGCCAGGCCCTCGTGTGGGAGCCGGGCACCGATCACGGCTACCACGCGCTGACGTACGGCTGGCTGCTCGGCGAACTGGTGCGGCGCGTCACCGGCCGCGGTGTCGGGGACTGGATCGCCGAGGAGATCGCCGGGCCGGTGGGCGCGGATCTGTGGGTCGGGCTGCCCGCCGCGGAGGCGGGCCGGGTGGGTCGGGCCGGCCGGGTCGAGGCGCCGGGGAACGCCGGGGGGCTGCGGTCGCGTCCGAAGCGGTCGGTTGCCGAGGCGTACGACGATCCGGCCTCCCTGACGCGTCGGGCCTTCGCCGCGATCACTCCGTTTCCCGACCAGAACGACCCGGCGTACCGGGCGGCGGCGCTTCCCGCGACGAACGGGATCGCTACGGCGGAGGGGCTGGCCCGCTTCTACGCGTCCCTGGTGGGTGAAGTGGGCGGCGGGCCGCGGCTGTTCACTCCCCGGACGCTGGCGGCGGCCCGGGCCGAGGAGTCCGCGGGGCTGGACCGGATCCTGGTGATCAACACCCGCTTCGGCCTCGGCTACATGCTCCATGGCTCGGCCTCGCCCTTCCTGGACGCCGGTTCCTTCGGCCACCCGGGCCGCGGCGGCTCCCTCGGCTTCGCCGACCCCGAGTCGGGCATCGCCTTCGGCTACGTCACGAACGGCTTCAGCAAGACGGTGACGGCGGATGCGCGGGCGCAGGCGCTGGTACGAGGCCTCAGGGCCTCGCTGTAGGGGGTGCCACTGGCGGTCCGGTGTTGTCTGCGGGCCGCATTGGGCTGGTCGCGCAGTTCCCCGCGCCCCTGGGTGAGCGGGGGCTCATGTTGTGGATTCGCTGTCGGCCGGGTTGGGCTTGGCGCGCAGTTCCCCGCGCCCCTGAAAGACTCGGGGCGTAGCCCCGCCTTTAGGGGCGCGGGGAACTGCGCGGTCAACCCCCGCCGGCCCGCGGCCAACCCACGACGCCAGACACCCACCCCCACCGGGGCCCGGGCCGCAGGTTCACGCGGCGTGGAGCATCAGGCCGATGCCCACCACCAGGAGGCCCGCCGCGGCGATGCGTGGTGCGCCGAACCGTTCCTTGAAGAAGACCGCTCCTATGGCCGCGCCGACGATGATGGACGACTCCCTGAGCGCCGCGATCGGCGCCAGTTCCGCCTTCGTCTGGGCCCAGAGGACCAGGCCGTAGGCGGCGACCGAGAGGGCGGCGCCCAGGAGGCCGACGGCTGCGAAGGGGCGTAGGACGGTGAGCAGGTCGCCGCGCCAGCGGTACAGGGCGTATGCCGGGACCGCCACGCCCTCCACGGCCATCAGCCAGGCGATGTAGGAGAGGGAGGAGCCGGAGGCGCGTACGCCGAGGCCGTCGACGACCGTGTACGCGGCGATCGACAGGCCCGTCGCCAGCGCGGCGCCGATCGCGGCCCAGTTGGGCCGGCGTCCCCGCAGGCCCCACAGCGCGACGCCGGTCAGCCCGGCGCAGGACACCGCGATGCCCGCCGACGCCCACCCGTCGGGGACCTCGTGGGCGAAGACGGCGGCCAGCGCGGTCACGACCAGCGGGGCGGTGCCTCGCGCGATCGGGTACGCCTGGCCGAAGTCGCCGAGCCGGAAGGACTTCATCAGCAGCACGTAGTACACGACGTGGATGACCGCCGAGGCGATCAGATACGGCCACGCCCCCGCCGCCGGGAACGGCACGAACGGCACCATCGCCAGCCCGATCAGCATCCCGCCGCCCGCGATCAGCGTGAACCCGACCAGCTTGTCGGTGATCTGGTGGGCGATGGCGTTCCAGCTCGCGTGTGTGACCGCGGCGAGCAGGACGGCGGCGGTGACCAGCGGGGTCACGCGGTCTGCTCGCGGACGTCCACCAGGGTGCCGCCCGCGTGGGCGATCAGGGTCTTCGGGTCCATGGGGAACACGGTGTGCGGGGTGCCGGCGGCGGCCCACACCGTGTCGTGGTCCAGCAGCGAGCGGTCCGCCAGGACACGGGTCCTGGTCCGGTGTCCGAAGGGCGGCACGCCACCGATCGCGTACCCCGTGGTCTCCCTGACCAGCTCCGCCCTGGCCCGGGTGACCTTCTCGGCGCCCAGCTCCCGGCGGACGAGTTCGAGGTCGACCCGGGACGCGCCGTCCATCAGCACCAGCACCGGCACGCCGTCCGCCGCGAAGATCAGCGACTTGCAGATCTGGCTCAGCTCGCACCCGATCGCCTCGGCGGCCTCGACGGCGGTACGGGCGCCGTCCGGGAAGCGGCGGATCCGCGGGTGCAGATCGTCGAGACCCAGCTCGCTCAGGGCTTCGGCGAAACGGGGGTGTGCTCCGGACTCTTCAGCTGCGCTCGTCGTCATGCACGGCACGCTAGCGGTGGGTGTACGGGACACGCGAACGAGTTCCACGGCGGCGCACTCCCCGGCCGGGGCGCACACCTGAAAGCCCCGCGTTCACGTCACCCGTCCCGCTCTGCCGCCGTGCCGTCGGGCGCCGCGACGGCGACGATGGAACCGCCGTGTGCGAGGAAGCGCCGTGCGTGAAGGAGAGGCCTCCCCCATGTCCCGCTGTGCGTTCGACAACAGCGCCGACCAGGCCCAGGGCCGCTTCCACGCGCTGGAGTCCTCCTACGACCCGTTCTCCCGTCGCCAGGTGGAGCTGACCGGGATCGCCCGGGGCCGGCGGTGCCTGGAGGTCGGCGGAGGGGGCGGCTCGCTGGGCGACTGGCTCGGCGAACAGGTCGGCCCGGACGGCGAGGTCACCATCACGGACCTCGACCTGCGGTGGGCGGAGTCCCGCCCCCGGCCGTCGCACGTACGCCTCCTGCGGCACGACGTCGTCCAGGACCCGCTGCCCGCCGACGGCTACGACCTGGTGCACGCCCGGCTGGTGCTGCAGCACCTGCCGGAGCGGCTGGACGTTCTGGCGCGGCTCGCGGGGGCGCTGCGACCCGGCGGGTGGCTGGTGCTGGAGGAGTTCGACATCAGCTGGACCCCCGTGCCGGCCGCCCCCGACGAGGAGGCGGCCACCCTCTTCGAACGCGTCCACACCGCCCTGCGGGTCCAGTTGGAGAAGGCGGGCCTCGACCCCGTGTGGGGCCGCCGGGTACCCGGCGCGATGCTGGGTGCCGGTCTCGCGGACGTCACGGCGACGGCGTACGCGGAGTCGTGGGCGGGTGGCGGTACACGCATCGGCCTGCACCGGGTCAACGCGCAGCAGATGGCCGACCGGCTGCGGGCGGAGGGGCTCACGGACGGCGAACTGGACCGCTTCCAGGCCCTGTTGGCGGACCCGGCGTTCGTGGTCAACTCCTTGCCGCTCGTCAGCACGCGGGGCCGCCGCCCTTAGGGATTGTCGGACAGGCCCTGCCTCAGTCGCTGAACGTCACATCCTTCGTCTCCACCACCCCGGCCTTGCGCTCCGGTGCCGACTGCTCCTGCCAGTACAGGTTCGTGTGCGCGATGACCTGCTCGGGCGGCGGGGCACCCCACTGGCTCAGGTCCTCCGTCGTGTGGGCGTCGCCGACGAGTGTCACGTCGTAGCCCCGTACGAACGCGCCGTGGATCGTGGAGCGGATGCAGGCGTCCGTCTGGGCGCCGGTGACCACCAGGTGTCCGACGCCGGCTCCGGCCAGTACGTCCTCCAGGTCGGTGCCCTCGAAGGAGTCGCCGTACGTCTTGTGCACCAGTGGTTCCGATTCCCGGCGGGGCAGCTCGGCGACGAACTCCCAGTCCTCGCTGCCCTTCTCCAGGCCCTCGTCGGAGTGCTGGACCCAGACGACCGGGGCGCCCTGGGCGCGTGCCGTGTCGACGAGGGCGGCGATGTTCGCGACCACCGTGTCGCGCTGGTGGGCGCCGGCCACGACGCCCTTCTGGACGTCGATCACCATCAGAGCCGTACGGGGTCGTTCGGAGAGAGTCGTCATGCCCCCAACGCTAGACCGCACCACTGACAACCGCCCCGGCCCGGCGTACCGCGCACACCCGCGGCACACATGAAGCCGGTGAGGGCCGCCCGTCCCCACGGAGCCCTCACCGGCTGGTCCTTCACGGGAGCCGGCACGTCACCTGCGCGTCAGCCACACATGTCAGCCGCACATCGGTCGCGTACCGGATCCCGGTTCCTGAGGCGCGTACCGCCTCCCGGTTCTCAGACGCGCACCAGCTCCCGGTCCTCGTCGGAGCCGGAGCCCGAGTCCTTCGTCCGGTCGTCGAGGGCCCGCAGGCCCTCGCCCTCGACGTCGACGTTCGGCAGGGCGCGGTCCAGCCACTTCGGCAGCCACCAGGCCTTCTTGCCGAGCAGTGCGAGGACCGCCGGGACGATCGCCATACGGACGACGAAGGCGTCGAAGAAGACGGCGATCGCGAGGCCGAAGCCGATCATCTTGATCATGGACTCGCTGGAGCTGATGAAGCCTCCGAAGACGGCCATCATGATGATCGCGGCGGCGACCACGACCCGGGCGCTGTGCCGGAAGCCGGTCACCACGGCCTGGCTCGGCGTCTCGCCGTGGACGAACGCCTCCCGCATGCGGGTCACGAGGAACACCTCGTAGTCCATCGCGAGACCGAAGACCACGCCCACCATGAAGATCGGCATCATCGACATGATCGGGCCGGTCTCCTCGACACCGATCAGGCCGGAGAACCAGCCCCACTGGAAGACCGCGACCACTGCGCCGAGCGCGGCGAGCACGCTGAGCAGGAAGCCGAGGGCCGCCTTCAGCGGGACCAGGATGGAGCGGAAGACCACGATCAGGAGCAGGAAGGCGAGACCGACCACCAGCGCCAGGTACGGGACCAGCGCGTCGTTCAGCTTCTGCGAGAAGTCGATGTTCATCGCGGTGGTGCCGGTGACCAGCACCTCCGCGTCCGTGTCGGCCTTGAAGTCGGAACCCTTGTCACGGATGGCATGCACCAGGTCCTCGGTCTGTGTCGAGGACGGCTTGGAGTTCGGGATCACGGTGATCGTCGCGGTGTCGCCGGCCTTGTTGGGCGCCGGCGGGGTGACCGTCACGACGTCCTTGAGGCCCTTGATCCCGTCGGCCACGTCACCGAAGGCGGCCGTCGGGTCGTCGCTGTCCTTGGCGTCGACCACGATCATCAGCGGGCCGTTGAAGCCGGGGCCGAAGCCCTCCGACAGCGTGTCGTACGCGCGGCGCTGGGTCGTGGACGTCGGCTGCGAGCCGTCGTCGGGCAGGCCCAGTTCCAGCTGGGTGGCGGGCAGGGCGATCGCGCCCAGACCGACCACGCCGAGCACCAGCACGGCGACCGGACGGCGGATGACGAAGCTCGCCCAGCGGGTGCCCATGTTGGGCTTGGCCTGCTTCTCGGACGTGGCGGCGTCGGACGCCTTGCGCCTCTTCTCGCCGGCGGGCCGGATCTTCCTGCCCGCGTATCCGAGCATCGCCGGGATCATGGTCAGCGCGATGAGGACGGCGATGACGACCGTGCCCGCCGCCGCGAGGCCCATCTTGGTGAGCATCGGGACGTTGACGACGGCGAGGCCCGCGAGGGCGATCACGACCGTGAGACCCGCGAAGACCACCGCCGAGCCGGCGGTGCCGGTGGCGCGGCCCACCGCCTCCTCGCGGTCGCGGCCCTCAGCCAGTTCGTTCCGGTAGCGGGAGACGATGAAGAGCGCGTAGTCGATGCCGACCGCGAGGCCGATCATCAGGGCGAGCGTGGAGGTGGTGTCGCCGAGGTCGAGCGCCTTGGCGAGGGCGGTGATGGTGGAGACGCCGATGCCCACGCCGATGATCGCCGTCAGCAGCGGCAGTCCGGCCGCGACCAGCGAGCCGAGGGTGATGACGAGGACGACCGCGGCGATGGCGATGCCGACGATCTCGCCGACCGCTCCCGGTTCGGCGCCGGCCTCCAGCGCGTCGCCTCCGACGTCGACGGTCAGCCCGGCCGACCGGGCGTCGTCACCAGCGGCTTCCAGGGACTCCCTGGTCGAGTCCGCCAGCTCCATGCCGGGGACCTTGTACTTCACCGAGGTGTAGGCGACCGTTCCGTCCTTGCTCACCGCGTTCGTCGTGAACGGGTCCGTGACGGAGACGACTTCGGTGCCGCCGCCCAGCTCCTTGACGGTCTTCGCGACGGTCGCCTTGTTGTCGGCGTCCGTCATCTTCTGGCCGTCGGGCGCCTTGAAGACGATGCGTCCGGTGGCTCCGTCGGCGCTGGCGCCGGGGAACCGCTGTTCCAGCAGGTCGAAGGCCTTCTGCGCCTCGGTGCCGGGGATCGAGAAGGAGGTGGTTCCGGCGGCGGGTGCGCTCGCCGCTCCGACGCCCGCGAGCGTCAGCAGCGCCACCCATATCAGTGCGACGAAATGCCGTCGCCGGAAGGCGAGTCGGCCGAGGTTGTAGAGGAACGTGGCCACGAGGGCGTACTCCCGGTCAGGTCGGTGATGGCAGGGCGTGAGTCATCGGCCCGACGACGTGAGCGGTCGCGTCAGGTGCAACTGGGGTCGTGCGTAAGGGGATTGAGCCTCGGGGCAGGAGGCTCGGGGAATCGAGGGACGGATCAGGCGCTGAGGGCGGGGATCACCACAGCGTCGATGTACGAGGCGACGAAGGCCTGGGTCGGTGGCGCCTCGTCGATCAGCGTCCGCGCCACGAAGGCGCCGATGATCATGTGCAGCACGTAGTCGATCGCCGGGTTGTCCGGACGGACCTCGCCGCGGTCGACGGCACGCTGCACCACCCGACGCATCTCCGCCAGCTCCGGCTCGATCAGCCATTCGCGGAGGGCGGCCAGCAGCTCGGGGTTCGTGTGAGCCGCGGTGCCGAGGACTCGCATCAGCGCGGAGTCCTGTTCCATCTGGCAGTCGTCCTGGCGGTGTGTGAGCGCCCGGAAGTCGCCTCGCAGGGTTCCGGTGTCGACCGCCGCGAGATCGACCGGCTTGTGATGCCGGATCGCCCTCGCGACCAGTTCGGCCTTGCCGCCCCACTGGCGGTAGAGCGTGGCCTTGCTGGACCGGGTGCGGGTGGCGACGGCGTCCATGGTCAGGGAGTCGTAACCGACCTCACGGAGCAGGTCGAGCACGGCCTCGTACAGCTCGGCCTCGCGCTCGGGCGTGATCCGGCTGCGACGCGTCGTTGCTGTCTCAGCCATGCCACTCACCATTCCCGCTCGAACGAAACTGTCTCGTACTCCTATGAAGGTACCCCATCCCCAAGCGAAACGAAACCGTTTCGTACGTGTGCTGCGTCACGGCTTCTCACCGGCTCCTCACCGACCTCTCACCGGCGCCCCACCCGGCCGCGGCACGCCCGTTCCGCCGGACCACGAGTTGCCGGGCCCCGCCCACCGGAAAAGCATGGGTGAGTGAGCGACGAGTTGGAGAACGCGACCGGAGACGGGCCCCCAGCAGGAGGGGCCGTGGACCACGGGGCGACCGGGGACGGCCGGGGCTCCGCCGCCTACCTGCGCTTCCCGCACCTCAGCGGCGACCGCCTGTGCTTCGCGGCCGAGGACGACCTCTGGGTGGCCCCCCTCGACACCCCCGGCCGCGCCTGGCGGCTGACCGTCGACCGTACGAAGGTGAGCCACCCGCGCTTCTCGCCCGACGGCCGGCACCTCGCGTACACGACCTGGCGCAACCTCGTGCCGGAGATCCATCTGGCGCCGGTGGACGGCGGTCCGGCCCGGCGGCTCACCTACTGGGGGAACGCCGACACCCAGGTCTGCGGCTGGTCGCCCGACGGCGACATCCTCGCCGTCGCCTCGCACGGCGAGCCCTTCTCATACTTCACCTGGGCCTACAGCGTGCCGGTCGACGGCTGCCCCGGCGGCAAGCTCCCGTGGGGCCCGGTCTCGCACATCGCGGTCGAGGACTTCGCGGGCGAGCGCCTGACCCTGCTGCTCACCGGCACGCCCCCGCACGAGCCCGCCGCCTGGAAGCGCTACCGCGGCGGCGCCACCGGCCGGCTCTGGCTGCACGGGCGGCGCATCCTCGCCGACCTCGACGGACACCTGGACTCGCCGATGTTCGTCGGCGGCCGCATCGCCTTCCTCTCCGACCACGAGGGCATCGGCAACCTCTACTCCTGTCTGCACGACGGCTCCGACCTGCGCCGCCACACCGACCACGACACCTTCTACGCCCGGCACGCCTCCAGCGACGGCACCCGGGTCGTCTACCAGTGCGCGGGCGACCTGTGGATCGTCGACGACCTGTCCCCCGAATCGCTCCCGCGCCGCCTCGACGTACGCCTCGGCGGCCCGCGCGCCGGACGCCGTACGTACCAGGTGCCGGCCGCGCAGCACGTCGACGGGATCTCCGTGGACGAGACGGGCCGGGCCTGCGCCGTCGTCGTACGCGGCAGCCTGTACTGGCTCACGCACCGCGACGGCCCGGCGCGCACGATCGCGGACACCCCGGGCGTCCGCGTCCGGCTCCCCGAGATGCTCGGCTCGGGCGGGCAGGTCGCCTACGTGACGGACGCGGAGGGCGAGGACGCCGTCGAGATCGCCTATCTGCCGCGCGCCAGCGGCGAACGCGAGCCGCGCCGGCTGGCCTCCGGCGAACTGGGCCGCGTCCTGGAACTCGTCTCGGACCCGAAGGGCGAGCGGCTGGCGATCGCGTCGAACGACGGGCGGCTGCTGCTGCTCGACGCGACGGAGGAGTCAGGGTCCGGGAGCACGTCCCGAACGGGGTCGGGGTCGGAATCAAAGTCGGGGTCGGGGTCGGGCGAGGTCACCGAGCTCATCCGGTCCATCAACGGGCCCGTGCGCGATCTGGCCTTCTCCCCGGACGGGGCCTGGCTGACCTGGTCGCACCCGGGCATCGGCCGCACCCTGCGCCAGATCAAGATGGCCAGGATCGAGGGGCCGGGCGCGCGCACGATCGTCGACGTCACCAACGGCCGCTTCGAGGACGAGAACCCGGTCTTCACCCGCGACGGCCGCTTCCTCGCCTTCCTCTCCTGGCGCGGCTTCGACCCGGTGTACGACGTCCACACCGGCGACCTCTCCTTCCCGCTGGGCTGCCGCCCGTACCTCGTCCCCCTGTCCTCGGCGACCCCGTCCCCCTTCGCGCTGAACCCCGAGGGGCGCCCGGCGGCCGGCGGTCTGGACCCGGTCGAGGACGACACCGGCGACGGCGCCACGGTGACCGTGGAGATCGAGGGCCTGGAGAGCCGGGTGACGCCCTTCCCGGTCACGGCGTCCAAGTACTCGGCGCTGTACCCGGTCGCGGGCGGCGGTCTGGTCTGGCTGCGCTGGCCGATCTCGGGCGCGCTGGGCGAGACGTTCGCGAACCCGGACGACACGAGCGGCCGTCCGACCCTGGAGTACTTCAACATCACCAAGGCGAAGAAGTCCGAACTCGTCGAGCACCTCGACTGGTTCGCGCTGAGCGGCGACGGCAGCCGGCTGGTCGTGGTCGACGAGGGCGACCTGCGCGCGGTCCCCTCCACGGAGTCCGGCGACGGCGACACGACCGTCTGGATCGACCTCCGCCGTATCCTCCACGAGGTGGACCCGGCCGCGGAGTGGCGCCAGGCGTACGCCGAGGCGGGCCGTCTCATCCGCGCCTACTTCTGGGCCCCCGACATGTGCGGCATCGACTGGGACGGGATCCTGGAGCAGTACCGCCCGCTCGTCGAACGGGTCGCCTCCCCCGACGAGTTCGCCGACCTGCTCCGCGAGGTGCTCGGCGAACTGGGCACCTCGCACGCGTACGTCACCGCCGCCCGCCGCAACGAGGGCCCGCCCCACTACCAGCGGGCGCAGGGCCTCCTCGGCGCCAACCTCGTACGGCGCGACGAGGGTTGGCTCGTCCAGCGCATCCTGCCCGGCGACTCCTCCGACTCCAAGGCCCGTTCACCGCTGGCCGGTACGGGCATCCGCGAGGGCGCGGTCCTCACCCACGTGGACGGCCGCCCGGTGAACCCCGTCCCGGGCCCCTTCCCCCTCCTCGCGGGCGCGGGCGGCACGACGGTCGAGCTGACGTTCACCCCGGCGGAGGGCGAGGGCCGCTCACGCCGGGTCGCGGTGGTCCCCCTGGTCGACGAACGCCCCCTGCGCTACCAGGACTGGGTGGCCAAACGCCGTGAGGTGGTACGGGAGTTGAGCGGCGGCCGCTGCGGCTATCTGCACATCCCGGACATGGGCGGCTCGGGCTGGGCCCAGTTCAACCGCGACCTGCGCATGGAGGTGTCGCGGCCCGCCCTCATCGTCGACGTACGCGGCAACGCCGGCGGCCACATCAGCGAGCTGGTCGTGGAGAAACTCACCCGCACGATCCTGGGCTGGGACCTGACCCGCAACGCCCAGCCGGTGTCGTACGCGTCCAACGCCCCGCGGGGCCCGGTGGTGGCCCTGGCCGACGAAATGACCTCGTCGGACGGCGACATGATCACGGCGGCGTTCAAGTTGCTGAAACTGGGCCCGGTGGTGGGCCAGCGCACCTGGGGCGGCGTCGTCGGCATGACCGGCCGCCACCGCCTCGGCGACGGCACCGTCATCACGGTCCCCATGAACGCCGCCTGGTTCGACGCGTACGGCTGGTCCATCGAGAACCAGGGCGTCACCCCCGACCTCGAAATCCTCCGCACCCCCCTCGACTGGGCAGAAGGCCGCCACGCCCAACTGGACGACGCAGTCCAACTGGCCCTGGACCTCCTGTCCCTCCACCCGGCAGCAACCCCACCGACCTACGAGAACACGCCGACGAGAACGCGCCCGAAGCTGCCGCCGAGGACACCTTCATAGGGGATGGACTCGTCAGCGGGGGGTTCCTTATTGACCGGGGCTGAGCCAAGTTTTTTGCCGATGCGGGGGTTCCTTCTTCACCGGAGCTCAGCCAAGTCTTTTCAGGGGCACGGGGGTCCTTCTCCACCGGGGCCCACCCAAGTCTTTCAGGGGCGCGGGGAACTGTGCGACCAGCCCCAACGCACCCGCACCCGCACCCGACGAACAACCCAGCACACACAAAAGCGCGGGGCGCCCTCCCGAAGAAGGGCACCCCACGCTCAGCAAGCTCGATCACATGTCGTAGTCCTGATCGAACCGCTCCTGCGCATCACGCGACGCCCGCTGCGCCTCATCCGGCGTCTGCCGCCCCGGCTCCTGACGCTCCCGCGGAGCCCGCTCACGCGACGCCCGCTCACGCGGGTCACGCGGCTCCTGCGGCTGCCGCCCGCGCTCGCTCGCCTCGTCGCGGCCGGCCTCGGCACGTCGACGCGCCTGCTCCTCGAGCTCCGCGGCCTTGTCCTGGAACTGGTCCTTCATGCCCATGAGATTCACTCCCGTAGTGGGTGGGGGATGGGGCCTCGACCAGATTCACACGGACCGACAAAGCGCGCATTTCGATCAGTAACGGTCAGTTACGCAGCGTGCTCCGTGCCTGCTCATCGGCCTCTCCCCCGGCCCCGACAAGCCCCTTCGGCACCCGCCCCACCCGCGGAGCGAACCGCCGCATCTCCCGCTGCCCCACCGACCCGATGAGCCCCGGCAGATACCCGCGTACACCCTGCATCCCCCGCAGCCACCACTGCCCGTACACATGACTGGACCGCCGCTCGATCCCGGCCACGATCCGGTCGACGGCCGGCCCGAGCGGATACGTCTTGCCGGCGGGCCACGGCAGCCGCTGCCTCAACTCCCGCATGACGTCGTCCTGATCGGCCCCGCGCACCATGTCGGTGTCGGTCCACGACAGATACCCGACCCCCACGCGTACGCCCTTGTACCCGACCTCGGCCCGCAGGCTGTGCGCGTACGCCTCGACGCCCGACTTGGACGCGCAGTACGCGGTCATCATCGGCGCGGGCGTGATCGCGGCGAGCGAGGCGATCTGCAGCAGATAGCCGCGGCTCTCCATCAGCACGGGCAGGAACGCCCGCGCGGTCATCGCCGACCCGATGAGGTTCACCTCGATGACCCGCCGCCACGTCTGCGGGTCGGAGTCGACGAACGGCCCTCCGTTGGCGACCCCGGCGTTGGCGACGACGATGTCGACCTTCCCGAACCGCTCCTTCACCTCCGCCGCGACCCGCGCCATCGCCTCGTGGTCGGTGACGTCGGCGTACCAGTGCCCGCTCTCGCCGTGCAGCCGCTCGGCGACCTGCTTCAGCGCGTCCGGCTCCAGACCGACGAGCGCGACCGTGGCACCGCGGGCGGAGAGCTTGCGGGCGAGGAGTTCCCCGACGCCCCGCGCGGCCCCCGTGACGACGGCGACCTGCCCTTCCAGGCTGACTCTGCTCATGCGCCCTCCTTCTGCTGGATCCGTACGTATGTGGAGACGAGTTCCCGTATCCGGGTGATGACCAGCGCGGGCGCCTCGACGGGGGTCATGTGCCCGAGCCCGGGCAGTTCGGTGGAACCGACACAGTGCGGCAGCGCGGCGACGAGGGCGCGCGCGTGCACGACGGGCGTCATCCGGTCGGCCGTGCCGACGACGACCGCGGCCGGCACGCCCAACTCCCGTACGCGATGGTCGAGATCGAGCGTGTCGAGCACGTGCGACCATGCGTACCGCACCTTGCGCGGGCACGCGTGCACGATGCGCGCGCAGGCCTCGACCATGCCGGGCGCCGAACCGGGCCCCATCGTCGCGTACTTGAGGATCCGCCGGGCGACCGGTGTGACGGGCCCGAGCGGAGCCCGCGACCCGAGAACCTTCCTGGTCAGCCAGATCCGCGACCGCCCGGCCCGCATCGGCACCACCAGCGACTCGGCGACCAGCCGCGAACTGCCCGTACTGCACAGCAGCACGGCGCCCGCGTGCTCCCGGAACCGGTCCCGCCCGGCCGCGGCCATCAGCGTCATCCCGCCCATGGGGTGCCCGGCCAGAACGGCCTTCTCCCCGGGCGCGAGCGTGGCGGCGAGCACGGCCTCCAGATCGTCGGCGAGCGCGTCCGCGCTGCACACGGGGTTCGCCGGACTGCGCCCGTGCCCCCGCTGGTCGTACGCGATCACGCGGTGGTCGGCGGCCAGGTCCCTGATCTGCGCCGCCCAGAAGGCGGTCGAACACGACCACCCGTGCGAGAGCACCACCGCGGGTGCCCCGTCGGGCCCGTGCACCTCGACGTGCAGCCGGGCCCCGTCGGCGGACACGGCGGTCAGCTCGCGGGCGGCGACGGGCGGGGCGTAGGGACCGTTCACCACATGCGTCAGCCGGCTCACGCGCCCGCCTCCACCCTCTTCTTCGTACGGCGCTTCGGTGCCGTCTCCGGCGCGGGCGGCGGCCGCAACAGGTCGTACTCCCCCAGGTCCACGCGCCGAGTCGCGCCACGGAACTCGGTGGTCGTGCCGGGCCAGATGGTGGTGTTGACGCCGTTGTCGTCGAGGTACCAGCTGGTGCAGCCGCCGGTGTTCCAGACCGTGCGCTTCATACGCTCCTGGACGCGGTGGTTCCAGGCGTCGACCGCGCCGGGCCGTGCGTCGAGGGCGGCCGGTCCGCCGAGCACCTCCAACTGCTTCACGTAGTCGGCCATGTAGTTGAGCTGGGACTCGATCATCAGGATCATGCTGGAGTTCCCGAGGCCGGTGTTCGGTCCGATGATCGTCATCCAGTTGGGGAACCCGGCCGCCGTCGCGCCCCGCAGCGACTTCATGCCGGACTGCCACGCCTCGGCGAGCGTCTTGCCCTCCGCGCCCACGACCCGGTCGGCGATCGGCATGTCGGTGACATGGAAGCCCGTGCCGAAGACGATCGCGTCGACCTCGGCCTCGGTCCCGTCGGCGGCCACGACGGTCGACCCGCGGACCTCGCCGAGTCCGCTCGCGACCACGTCCACATTGGGCTGCGCGAGGGCCGGGTAGTACGTGCTGGAGAGCAGGATGCGCTTGCAGCCGATGCGGTAGGACGGGGTCAACTTGGCCCTGAGCTGCGGGTCCTTGATCGCCCGGGCCATGTTCCGCTTGGCCAGTTGCTCGACGATTCCGAGCTCGTCGGGGCGCTTGGTGAACGCCTGGACCTGCAACTCCCGCAGGCCCCACAGGAGTCCGCGCCGGGCCTGCGAGGTGAAGGGCAGCTGCCGGTGGAGCCAGCGCTCGGCCCCGCTGATGGCCCGGTCGACGCGGGGCATCACCCAGGGCGGGGTGCGCTGGAAGAGGGTGAGCTTCGCGACGTCCGGCTGGATGCTCGGCACGATCTGGATGGCCGAGGCCCCCGTACCGATCATCGCGACCCGCTTGCCGCGCAGGTCGTAGTCGTGGTCCCAGCGGGCCGAGTGGAAGACCTTGCCGGGGAAGGTGTCGAGGCCGGGAACGTCCGGGACCTTGGGATCGGAGAGCGGCCCGGTCGCGGAGACGACGACGTCGGCGGTGAGCGTCCCACTGCTGGTCTCGATGACCCAGCGCAGCTTCGCTCCGTCCCAGGTCATCATCTTCACTTCCGAGTTGAAGCGAAGGTGCGACCGGAGCCGGAAGACGTCAGCGACGTGCTCCAGATAGGCGCGGATGTGCTCCTGCCCGGAGAAGGTGCGCGGCCAGTCGGGATTGGGCGCGAACGAGAACGAGTAGAGGTGGGACGGCACGTCACAGGCGCAGCCCGGATAACTGTTGTCCCGCCAGGTCCCGCCCACGCTGTCGGCCCGCTCCAGGACGACGAAGTCGGTGACGCCCTCACGACGCAACCGCACAGCGGCTCCGAGCCCACCGAATCCGGAGCCGATCACCGCCACCCGTACATGCTCGTGCTGGGTCATCCCGACGCCTCCATTGCCGCGTACGACGCTGCCGACTCCGCCAGTGAATACTGGCGCAATGGGAGCGTAGAGCAGCTCCATACCGATGGGTAGGGGTCCGGGGGAAGGAAAGTTACCGACGGTACGACATAGGCTTCCCGCGTGGCGGACAAGCGGGAGTACCGAATGGAGGAGCTGGCCAGGGAGGCCGGCATCACCGTGCGCACGCTGCGCTTCTACCGCGAGCGCAAGCTGATCCCGCCACCGCGCCGCGAGGGCCGCATCGCCTGGTACGACGAGGACCACCTCGCCCGGCTGCGCACGATCGCCGCCCTCCTGGAACGCGGCCACACCCTGAACGGCATCGCCGAACTCGCCGAGGCCTTCGACCACGGCCGCGACGTCGGCGACCTCCTCGGCCTGGGCGCGCCCACGGAGGAGACACCGGTCCGCCTGTCGCCGGAGGAACTGGCGGACGTGTTCGGCGAAGAGGCGACGCCGGAGAACCTGTCGGCGGCGCTCGACCTGGGCTACCTCGGCACGGACGGCGGCGAGATCGTCCACGTGAGCCGGCGCCTCCTGGACACATCGGCGGCACTGGTCCGCGAGGGCATCCCGCTCGCTGACGTCCTGGCCGCGGCCCGCCGCGTCCGCGACCACGCCGACGCCCTCGCCGAGCTGTTCACCGAGCTCGTCCTGACACAGGGCGGCCGAACGACGGACGACCTCAAGCGATTGCGGCCGCTGGCGAAGAGCGTGGTGGACGCGGAGGTGTCGATGGCCCTGGACCGAAAGCTGGGGAGACTGACGGGCGCCACTGGACCCGAGGAGCAGGCTCCGCCTCGCGCAGCGAAGGCGCGCCGATCCACGCACGAAGCACCTTGAACCGACGCAACTTCCCACAAACACCGTGAAGTTCACCCTTTCGAGTGACGCGAGGGAACAGAGGTGCGACCGACAGCTGTGTGGTCATAGGTTTCAGGGGCCCGGTCACCCCGACGGGAACTCCACCTGGAACGAGTAGGGAGAACTCCGAACTTGATTCACAAATCGCCCGTCCTTGGCACCGCCGCCGTGCTCCTTGCCCTGGCCACGGCGCCGGCGTCAGCCGCCGACGAACCCGCCACGGCGACCGGCCGCCAGAGCACGACGCAGGCCGCGGGCAACCAAGTGATGTGGTCCAGCAAGCAGTTGCAGCCCCAGCAGGTGATGTGGTCCGGCCAGTTGGCACAGCCCCAGCAGGTCATGTGGTGAAGCAGGTGACGAACGACTGAGGATCAGCGTGCGGCGACCGGGTTCCCCTCCTCGTGGGTGGGGAACCCGGTCGCCGACCGCAGCGAGGGGCCGCCGGGGGTTCGCGGGAGTTCGCCGGAGTTCGCCGGGGGGATCAAGGCTCCGTCGGCAGCCTCCGTGCTTCAGGAACCGGTGGCTCCCCAACTGGCGAGGAGACAGCGCAGTTCCTCCGCTTCCACGGCCGCACCGAGTCTCTGATAGAGCGCCAGCGCACGCTCGGCGTACGGCCGGGCCGAGTCGATTCCCCGCGCGTGAAGGTGCGTTCGGGCCAGTCCGGCCAGCGCGTGCGCCGAGCCGAGAGGGAAGCCGAACTTCTCCGCGATCCGCAGGGCACTCCCGTACGTCTCCAGTGCGACGCCCAACTGGCCCACCGTGCGCTGCGTGTCGGCGATACCCACAAGGGCGCGCTGGCGCTCGTACTGGTTGTCGATCCGCCGGGAGACCCGCTCCGCCGTGCTGAAGTGGCGCAGTGCCTCGTCCATCCGCCCGGACTCCGCACAGGCCGCGCCGAGACTGTTCAAGGCATTCACTTCGCCGACGGCGTCCTCACTGGCCCGGTGACTGGCGAGGGCGCGTCGGAAGCAGACCAGGGCCAGTTCCGGCCTGCCGGTGACGCGATGGACGGTCCCGAGGTTCGTATCCAAAATGGCCAGCTCCTGGCGCCCGCCGAAGCGGCGTGCCAAAGCCAGGGACTGCTCATAGTGGCTGCGGGCCTCTTCGTACAGCCCCTCGGCGAAGTAGATCTCCCCCATGTTGTTCAGGGCCTTCACCTGGCCGTGCGCGTTCCGCAGATCCCGGTGGATCTCCAGCATGGCCCTGAAGCGGTGCATCGCTCTGGCGTACTCGGCTCCGAAGATCAGGGCGGCTCCCTGCACATTGAGGCTCTCGGCCACGCCGTAGCGGTCACCGACCTGTTGGTAGAGCGCGAGAGCGCGGTCCAGTTCGTGCAAGGACATCTCGCCTCGCCCCGCCGCGAGATGGGCCCGGCCGATCTCGAAGAGAGCGTCGGCGCGACCGTGCACATCGTCCAGTTCCTCGAAGAGGGACAGCGCCTCAGCCGCACAGTGGAGTGCCTCGCCGTGGTTCTCCTGGGCCAGTACGTCCGCTCGCTCCACCAGCGTCTGGGCCAGCGCCTGATGGTCGTCCCCAACGCGGAGGGCGGCCAGGGCGGCGGCGTGGAACTCGGCCGTGAGATCCCGGACACCCCACAACTTCAGCGCATAGGCCAGCACATGGGGAAAGAGCGGGGCGAAGTCCGGAAAGTCGGCGGCGGCCGTTCGGGCCACGGCCAGCAGGTTCGCACGCTCCAAGGTGAGCCAGGCCGATGCCGCGTCGACCGCTTCGGCCTCGGCCCCGGGGCCGGCCTCAGGGCCGCTCTCGGCTTCGGGCCCGGGCCCGATTTCGGCACTGGTGAAGTCCGGTGCGCAGGAAGAGAAACGCTCCTGGCCGATGGGCCGTCTGCGGCGGCGCGGATACGCGAGCCGGTCGGCGCGGTCGGCTGCCGTGAGGTAGTAGGACATCAGGCGGCGGAGCGCTCCGTCCCGTGCCGTCGGCGGGTCCTCGGCGCGGCATAATCGCCCCCCGAACGCGCGGGCCAGGTCGTGCAGTTGATAGCGGTCGCGCACCGGCTCGTTGAGCAGGTGCCGGTCGAGGAGGTCGTCCGCCGCGCGGCGGATCTCCTCGGTGTCGGGGCCCCCGCACAGCGCGGTCGCCGCCTCCAGAGTGATGTCGGGGCCCGGGTGCAGCGCCAGATGGCGGAAGAGCAGCCGCGCGGAGGCGTCGAGATCCGAGTAGGAGAGCTGGAAGGCAGCGGCGACCCGTCGGTCGAATTCGTCCAGTCTGTCCCCGGCGCGCGTCAGCCGGTCGGCCACGTACTCCAGGTCCCAGGTGTCCCGGTGCCGGAACCGGCTCGCGAGCAACTGGACCGTGAGCGGATGGCAGCTGCACAACTCCACGACGCGGCGCAGTGCGGAGGTGTCGGAGACCCTCGCCGCGCCCACGATCCGAGCGAAGAGCGAGGCCGCCTCCGACACGGACAGCACGTCCAGCGGGACGGACATGGCGCCGTCGAGGCCGGCGAGCCGATTGCGACTGGCCACGATCGCGTGACACTCCGGCGAGCCGGGCAGCAACGGCCGCACCTGCTCGGCGTCGCGCGCGTTGTCGAGCACCACGAGGACGCGGTGGTAGGCGGTCCACTCCCGCCAGCGCGCGGTCCGTTCGTCGAGGGTCTCGGGAAGCGGATCGGGCACGCCGACGGTGTGCAGCAGGAAGGCCAGGGCGTCGGCCGGTTCGTACGGCGGCTGGTCGCTGTAGCCGCGCAGGTCGACGTAGAACTGTCCTGCGGGGTAGCGGGACCTCATCCGGTACGCGGCATGGATGATCAGCGCCGACTTGCCGACTCCGGGCATGCCGTGCACCACCGTGAGGGGCAGGGCTGTCCCGTTTCCCTCGGGGGACGAGACGGTCGCGGCGAGCATGGCCTCCAGCTCGCTCCCCCGGCCGGTGAAGTCCCTGGTGTCACGGGGCAGGCTGCTTCCCACGGGCCCCTTGTCCGCGGCGCCCGTCGGCCGTCGCGGGTCGCCCACGCCCGGATCTCGTACGGAGGATTCCTCGCCGGATTCGGCAGGGACCTGCTCGGGCGCCTCACCGGAGCCGGCAGGGACCGCCAGGGCGACGGGCGCCGGATCCCGCGGGGCCGGCTCCCGCAGGACGGGGTCCTGCCTGAGGACGCGGTGGTGCAGGTCCTGGAGGTCCACCCCCGGGTCGATGCCCAGTTCGTCGGCCAGTCGGCCATGGGTCTCCCGGTAAAGAGCCAGTGCCTCGCCGTCGCGGCCCGAGCGGTAGAGGGCCAGCATCAGGGCGGCGACGGCCTGTTGGGCGAGGGGATCGAGGGAGACCAGTTCGTGGAGTTCGCCGACGAGGTCGGCGTGCCGGCCCAACTCCAGTTCCAGGCGGATGCGTTCCTCCCGTACCCGCCGGTGGTCCTCGGTCAGCCGGGCCCGCGCGGAGGCGGCCCAGGCGCCGGTGAACTCCGCGAACGGCTCCCCGCGCCAGAGCGCCTGAGCGGCGTGCAGCAGACCGACGGCGTACTCCGTGTCGCCCCGCCCGGCCGCCGCACGTGCCTGCGCGCGCAGTTGTTCGAGGCGTACGAAGTCCACGTCGTCCTCGTGCTCGACGCGCAGCCGGTAGCGGCGCGGCGCCGCCCGCTCGACCAGCGCGTCGTCGCCGACGGCACGGTGGAGCCTGGTGCGCAGCCGCGAGAGATACGTGCGCAGCGCCTCCACGGGAGCCGCGGGCAGATCGTCGTCGTCCCAGACCCGCTCGACGAGCGTGTCCACGGAGACCGGATCTCCCCGGGAGTAGAGCAGGATCCCGAGGACGCACCGTTCCTTCAGCGAGCCGAGCGTGTACTGACGTCCCTGGTGCCACAGTTCGAGAGGCCCCAGCGCAAGGAGGTCCACCATCTCCCCCAGATGGTTCAGCCGCTTCCTCCCACTCACTGTCAGGGCACTGCCGGAACCGCCGGAGGGAGCGGAGCGGGGCGCACAGGCGCGTGAGGGGCGCATGCCAAGTCCGCGCACTCCCCTCAGGTGATCCGCAAGCTCTCCCGTACGGAGACTGCAAGGTTTCTGCAAGCCCGGCGTCCAGCCCCCGGGGCAGACAAGGACGGTGGGGCCGCACTGCCGCGAGCGGGTGGCCCCTCTTCAACTCACTGAGCCAACTCGCTTCAACTCACTGAGCCAACAAGGGAGTTGGCGTGACGGGGGAGTACGTATGAGTATGACGATGCCGGATGCCGACCGGCGTCTGGCGGTGCCCTTGCGTCTGGACGTCGAGCGCTGGGCCACCTTCCGGATACGCAAGAGGGTGCTCGCCGTGGTGCACACGGTGACCTCCGCGCGGCGACTGCTGGAAGCGGTCCGGCTGCTGGAGGGCGACCCGAGGGTCCAAGTGGTCTTCACCACGGCCGCGGATGTCTTCAACCACGGCGTGGACACGTTCCTTGAGGACACCCGGGCGCTGGTCGTGCCCTGGAGCCAGGCCGTGCACACCCGGTTCGACCTCGCGCTGGCCGCGAGCTACGGCGGTCTGCACGAGCTGCACGTCCCGGTGATCGTGCTCCCGCACGGCGCCTCGTACAACAAACGGGTCTCCGCGCCCGGCGACCACCGCGGGCGGGCCGTGGCGGAGCGCGAGGTGTACGGACTGGGCCGGCAGTGGCTGGTCAGGGACGGCGTGGTCGTCCCCTCAGCCATCGTGCTGGCACACGAGGACGACCGGGCACGCCTCGGCCGCGAGTGCCCCGAGGCGCTGCCCGTCGCGGAGGTCGTCGGGGACCCCTGCTACGACCGCGTGGTAGCGAGCCTGCCCTCGCGTGCCCTGTACCGGGAGGCCCTGCGCACCGGGCCGCGTCAGGAGCTGGTGCTCGTCTGCTCCACCTGGGGACCCGACTCGCTCCTCGGACAGCAGTGGGACCTGCTGGAGCGGCTGGCCGCCGAGCTTCCCCGGGAGGAGTTCCGCATCGTGGTCATGCTGCACTCCAACGTCTGGAACGCACACAGCGAATGGCACATCCGCAGCGCCTTCGCCCGGCTGAACCGGTCCGGCGTCGGGCTGGTCGGCCAGCACGCGGAGTGGTGCGGGGCGGTCGTCGCCGCCGACTACATCGTGAGCGACCACGGTTCCGTGTCGCTCTACGGCGCGATGACCGGTGCGCGGATCCTGACGGCCGGCTCCCCGGACACGGAGCTGGACCCCTGCTCGCCGATGGCCGAACTGCGCTCCCTGGCACCCCGGATCCGTACGGACCGTCCGCTGCGCAGGCAACTGCGGCAGAGCTCCGCCGCGTACCGCTCGGAGCTGTACACGCGGATCGCGGGCCGGCTCAGCTCGGAGCCGGGCCGGTTCGCCCGCCGGATGCGCGCGCTGCTGTACCGCCGGCTCCGGCTGCGCCCACCGGCCGCTGCACTCACCGCGGAGCGGGCACGGCTGCCGTTCGTCGTGCGCTGCGACGAGCCGGGGGCACAGGCTCATGAGTGACTTGGCCGACCCCTTCATCGCTTCCTGTGCGGCTGCCTTCGCCGCTTCCTGTGTCGCCTCCATCGACGAGCGGCTGCGGGCGCCCTCGGTCCACGAGGTGGAGGTCACGCTGGCGCTGCCGGGTCAGGACCGTCCGTTCGTGGACCGGCATCTGCGGGTCGCGCTCCCCGCCCCGAGCCCCTGGCCGCCGCTGGCGGACGTCCTGCTCGCACCGGACGCACCGGACGCACCGAGCGGAGGAAGCACGAGAGGCACGGGAGGCGCGGCGGCCGACGCGATGGCCGCCGGCCACCCGGGCGCCGCGGTGGTCGCGGTGCACCACGGGACCCGTCTGTGCCGGCTGCGGCTCGGGCCGTACGACTCCGGCGCCACCCGCGCGCCACTCTCACTGACGCTCACCGCGTGCCATGCCGCCCTGCGCCCCTGGCCCGTCTGGGCCTCGCTGGCGCACGCCTGGCTGGTAGCCCACGCGGGAACGTCTTGGCGAGGGGCTGCCCGAACCGGCGCATGCCAACCGGGGGCGCCTCTCCCAGAAACTCCTCAGCCGCGGTCTCCTGGGCCGGAGGCGGCCCCGCCCTCGTCGAGCCTCCGCAGCCGCTCCCGCACGCCCTCGGCCGGTCCCGGCCGGTTCACGCCGACGTAGAGATCGAGCGCCTCCCGGTAGTGCCCCTGGGCGAGTTCGCGCTGTCCGCGCAGTTCGGCGAGCTCGCCCAGGGCATCCAGCGCACGGGCCGTCTCGTAGTGGGCCGCGACCTCGCGCAGCACGGCCAGCGCCCCGGAGAGCCAGCGCTCGGCCTCGTCGGGCCGGCCGTCACCGAGGCAGATCCTGCCCAACAGGGTGGCGGCACGCGCCGCGTTGTAGGAGTCGTCGACCGCGAGCAAGGTCGTACGTGCCTCGACGGCACCCTCGGCCGCCCGGGCAAGCCGGCCTCGGGCGAACTCGACATCGGCCGCGTTGAGCCGGGCGAGCCCGCCGGCCCGGAGGTCCCCGCAGCGGGGAAGCTCCACGGCGGCCCACTCGAACAGCTCGGCCGCCTCGTCCAGTTGGCCCGCCCGCTGATGGGCGAGCCCGCGGTAGTTCGACGTACGCGCGTATCCCAGCTCGTCCCCGGCGTCCGCGAAGAGCCGGGCCGCCTCCTCGAACATCTCCAGGGCGCGGGCGGCGTCTCCCCTGCCCATTTCGCCCTGTCCGCCGGAGGTGAGCATCCGGCACTCGGCCGGCCCGTCCCCCAACTCCCTTGCCGCGGCGAGCCCTTCGGCATGCGAGGCGTGCCAGGCGTCGTAGTGCTTGCGCCGCAGGAAGAAGGGTCCCAGGGCGTCGGCGAGCTGCCAGCTGACGTCCCGCTCTTCCGTCGTTCTGGCCCGCCGTATCACCGCCATCAGGTTGGGCAGCTCCCGCTCCAGCCAGTCCAGCGCCGCCCTGGTGCCGTCGCCGAAGTCCTCGGTGACCACCGGGCCGGGCCCGTAGGAACGTTCCCGTAAGGGATGCCGAGGATCGATGGCCCGCTCGGCCCGCGTCGCGGTGGCCAGATAGTGGTCCGCGATACGACGGAACACCGCCGCCCGCTCCGCCGCGGACTCGTCCTCCGCGGCCTTCCCCATGGCGTGCAGCCGTACGAGATCGTGGAAGCGGTAGCGGTCCTCGCCGATGTCGATGAGCAGGTTGGCGTCGTGGAGGACGTCGAGCAGTTCGCCGGGGTCGGCCCTCGCGTCTCCGGAACCGGAGTCTCCACCGCTGCCGTCTCCGGCCGCCCCCAGCACCGCCCCCGCGACCCCTCCCCCGAACTCCGTCCCCGGATGCACGCCGAGCAGCCGGTAGAGCCGGGCGGCTTCCGCGGGCAGCCCCTGGTAGGAGAGGTCGAGGGCGGCGCGTACACCGTGGTCGCCGTCGATGGCGAGCGCGTCCAGCCGCCCGCGCTCCGCGGTCAGGGCCCGGACCATCGTGGTGATCCGGCGCTGTGGCCGCGCCGCGAGCCGCGCCCCGGCGACCCGCACGGCCAGCGGCAGCCCGGCGCAGAGGCCGACGAGGGCGCGGGCGTCGTCCGGCTGGGTGGCCACGCGGTCGTCGGCGAGGGTGGCCGCGAGCAGTTCGACCGCCGCTTCGGGGGCGAGCGGTTCCAGATGCACCTGGTAGCCGCCTTCGAGGGCCAGCCCGGACATCCGCCGACGGCTGGTCACCAGCGTGACGTTGGACCCGCCCGGCAGCAACGGCCGTACCTGCGCCGCCGTCGCCGCGTCGTCGAGCAGCACCACGATCCGGCGGTCGGCGGTGAGCGAGCGGTACAGCGCGGCCCGGTCGGCGATTCCCTCCGGCACCTGCTGCGGCGGCACACCCAGCCCGCGCAGGAAACTGCCCAGCACATGGGCCGGTTCGACGGGGCCGGTCGGTGCCTGCGCGCAGAGGTCCGCGTACAGCTGGCCTCCGGGGAAGTCCGGGCGCAACCCGTGCAGCCAGGCCAGGGCCAGCGCGGTCTTGCCGACTCCGCCGAGGCCGCTCACGGTGGCGAGGGCGGGGTGGGCCCGCCGTGCGGCGAGAGCCCGGTGCCGTTCGAGCCGCTCCACCTCCGCGGTGCGGTCGGTGAGGCGAACGGCAGGCGGAAGCTGCCACGGCAACTGCTGCTCCGCCGTCTCACCGGTGCGGATGTGGACGTCGCCGTGCACGACGCCGGCCTGGACGCTGGGACCTTGAACGACGCCGCTCAGTTCGTTGTGGCCGCCCCACTCCTGCCCCCGCACCCGTCCCCCTACGACCGACCGGTAAGTACCGTCCTATGGGGAAGAGCCTTTCCGCGCACACCTGTCCGCACACACGCTCGAAAACCGGCGCCCGGCGCACCACCACGTACGGAGCCTGCGCCTCCGCCCCGAAGCCGTCGCGCGGAGTCACACGGAGGCAAGGACTACTTGGCGAGGACTACTCGTACACAACAGTCACCGGCGCATGGTCGGACCACCGCTCGTCGTGCGTGGCCGCCCGTTCCACGAACCCCTTGACGGCCTTGGCCGCGAGACCGGGTGTGGCGACCTGGTAGTCGATCCTCCAGCCGGTGTCGTTGTCGAAGGCCCGCCCCCGGTAGGACCACCACGAGTACGGTCCCTCCACGTCCGGGTGGAGGGTGCGGACGACGTCCACGTACCCGCCGTCCGTCTCGTCGAGGACGCGGTCGAGCCAGGCGCGCTCCTCCGGCAGGAAGCCGGAGTTCTTCTGGTTGCCGCGCCAGTTCTTGAGGTCGGCCTGCTGGTGGGCGATGTTCCAGTCGCCGCAGACGACGACCTCGCGTCCGTCGGCGGCGGCGCGCTCGCGCAGGTTCTTCAGGTGGGCGAGGAACTCGTCCATGAACCGGATCTTCTCGTCCTGCCGCTCGGTGCCGACCTCACCGGAGGGCAGGTACAGGCTGGCGACGGTGACGCCGGGCAGGTCGGCCTCGACGTACCGGCCGCTGCCGTCGAACTCGGCCGATCCGAAGCCGACCTGGACGCGGTCGGGCTCGCGGCGCGTGTAGAGGGAGACACCGGCCCGCCCCTTGGCGGCCGCGGGCGCGTGCACGACATGCCACCCCTCGGGCTGCCGTACGCCCTCCGGGAGCTGCTGGGGCTCGGCCCGTACCTCCTGGAGGCACAGCACGTCGGCGGACGTCTCCGCCAGCCACTCCACGAAGCCCTTCTTGGCGGCGGCCCGGAGCCCGTTCACATTCACAGAGGTCACAGTCAGCACCCGGGCACGATACCGGCACACTGGATGTGCACAGCGCCCGGCCGAGCCCTTCGCGTGGCAGGGCGGACGCACCGCACGCCGCCCTTCCCACTCGCCGCATAGAAGTACGATAACCAGCATGAATATACGCCGGGTCTCCTTCGACCACCCCGACGCCGTCAAGCTCAACGACGAGGTACAGGCCGAGTACTCCGTGCGCTACGGGGACGAGGGTGACGTCACCCCGCTCGACCCGTCGATGTTCGAGCCGCCGGTCGGCCTGTACCTGATGGCGTACGACGCCCAGGAGCGCCCGGTGGCCACGGGCGCCTGGCGCACCCAGGACGAGAACGACGAGGGCTACTCGGACGGCGACGCCGAGCTGAAGCGCATGTTCGTGATCGAGGAGGCCCGGGGCAACGGGCTCGCCCGCCGCATCCTGGCGGCCCTGGAGGACGACGCCCGCGCGGCCGGCCGCATCCGCATGGTCCTGGAGACCGGCGACAGGCAGCCGGAGGCCGTCAGTCTGTACACGTCCAGCGGTTACGAGCCCTGCGCGAAGTTCGGCCACTACCGGTTCCACGAGTCGAGCATGTGCTTCGCGAAGGCGCTCTGAAACGTCAGCCGAGCTTGTCGACCGCCTGGTAGTACGTCCAGGCGGTCGCGTCGCACGACGCCTTCTTCACACCGGAGTACACCGTGCAGGCGCGCTTGAGATCGGCGTAGAAGGCGTCGTCCACGCGGGACTTGTTCGCGTCGAAGGAGCCGGCCGCCTTGTAGTTGCGGTAGCCGAAGTCATGGCGGACACAGGCGTTGGCGAACGGGAAGCCGAAGGGGTTGTCCGGCGAGGTCGTGCAGTGGTCGGTGGACCAGTCGAAGCCGTACGCGCTCCAGGTGCTCTGGTTGGCGCGGGCCGCGAGGAACGCGTTGTTGCTGGTCTCACCGGTCTGGGTCCAGCTGCTGAGGACCGCGGCCTTGTCGGCGGGCGCGGCGGACGCCGGGGTGGCGGGCAGCAGGGCGGCAGTCAGCGCGAGGGTGGCGGTGGACAGGGACACGGCTGCGGTACGACGGCGCATGAGGAGTCCTCCGTGGAGAGCGCGGGCCGCTCCGACGGAGGTTCGTCGAAGCGGCGCCAGCGTTCGCTACGGAGTTACGGCGGATGTATGCCGTCTCTATAGCCGCTGCGGGGGCCGCACTCGCCGCACAGGGGTTCGCTCGCACGGGGTTCCGCTCGCAAGGGGTTCCGCTCCCACGGCGATCGCCGGCCGTACGCTCGTACGGCCGCTGTCGCCGCTCCTACCGCTGTCTCCGCCGCTCGTACGGCCGCTGACGGAGTGTCATGCCCTCAGAAAGGCGAGCACCGCCAGAACCCGGCGGTGGGTCTCGTCGGCCGGAGGGAGGTCCAGCTTGGTGAGGATGCTGCCGATGTGCTTGCCGACGGCCGCCTCGGACACCACCAGTTCACGGGCGATCGCGCCGTTCGACTTGCCCTCCGCGATCAGCGCCAGGACCTCTCGCTCGCGCGGGGTGAGCCGCTCCAGCGGGTCACGGCGGCGGCGCAGCAGCTGGCGCACCACCTCGGGGTCGACGACCGTGCCGCCTTCCGCGACGTCGTGCAGCGCGTCCACGAACTCCTCCACCTGCCCGACCCGGTCCTTGAGCAGATACCCGACACCCGTTCCGTCGCCCGAGTCGAGGAGTTCCGAGGCGTAGCTTCGCTGGACGTACTGGCTGAGGACCAGGACGGGCAGTCCGGGCCGCGTCTCTCGCAGCCGCACGGCGGCGTGCAGGCCCTCGTCCTGGAAGTCCGGAGGCATCCGCACATCCGTCACCACGATGTCCGGCTCGTGCTCGGCGACCGCGGTGAGCAGCGCATCGGCGTCGCCGACGGCCGCCACCACCTCGTGGCCGCAGCGGGTGAGGAGGCCGATGAGCCCGTCGCGCAGCAGCACGCTGTCCTCGGCCAGAACTACGCGGAGCGATCGGGCCGTTCCGTCAACTCGCAAGGGATCTCCACGCGCAACAAGGTCGGTCCGCCCGGCGGACTGGACAGGGCCAGTCTGCCATCCAGTACGGACACCCGGTCCGCGAGTCCGGTCAACCCGCTGCCGCCATCGGTGTTCGCGCCGCCCCGCCCGTCGTCGCGCACCTCCAGGAACAGCCGCCCGTCGCCGTGTCCGCCGCTCACCGTCGCACGGCTCGCCCCGCTGTGCTTGTCCACGTTGGCGAGGGCCTCGCACACCACGAAGTACGCGGCGGCCTCCACCGCCTCGTGCGGGCGCCCGGGCAGTTCCAGATCCACGTCGACGGGGACGACCGAGCGGTCGGCGGCGTCGGCGACCGCCTCCTGGAGGCCGTAGTCCGTGAGGACCTTGGGGTGGACGCCGTGGATGAGCTCCCGCAGCTCCGCGAGTGCCTTGCCCGCCTGCTCGTGCGCCTTGGTGAGCTGGTCGGCGAGCGGTCCCGGCGGAGCGTCGAGACGGGCCAGGCCGAGCGTCACCGACAGGGCCACCAGCCGTTGTTGGGCTCCGTCGTGCAGATCGCGTTCGATGCGCCGCCGCTCCGCTTCGAAGGCGTCCACCAACCGGACGCGGGAACGCGCCAGTTCGACGACCTTCGCCCCGAGCTCACCCTCGCGGGAGGCGATCAGGAGGCGGGTCAGTTCGGCCCGTGCGCCCGCTGCGGCCCCCAGGACGTAGGCGCACAGGCCCAGGAGGACGAGTCCGAGGGCCGCGACGCCGAACGCGGCCGGCCAGCTGGTGACCGTCCACTGCTTGAGCACCTTGGCCTCGGTGCCGTCGCCGACCGTGGCCATCAGGAGCGGAGTGGCCGTCATGGACAGCGGAAACAGCAGGGCGACCGTGACCACGAGAGCGTCGACCGGCCACAGCAGTCCCCCGAACAGCAGCGCGTACCCCAGCTCCCGCCAGGTCGTCTGCTCCCGCAGCCGCGTCGTGAGCCAGGGCCACAACCCCGGTGCGGGGGGCGTCCGGTGCTGGTCGGGTGCCGGGTCCAGGTCGATCAGGCGCAACCTGCGCCGCTCCACCCTGGCGACCGGAATGCCCGAGAGGGCCGTGACGACCAGGAGGGGCAGCCCGACCAGGACGACGGCGAGGATCCCGCCCACCGCCGCCACGGTCACGATCGACACGAGTACCGCGAGGCCGACCACCGCGCCGGTGAACAGATAGGCGATCGAACGCCACGGCCACCACGACAGCAGGAAGCCGGGCCCGGTCATGGCCTGCCACACATTCCGAGGGTGCATGGGCATCACGGTAGAAGCGGGGGCCGGGGTCGTGCCATCGGTCCAGGTGGTGGACCCGCGGTAGGGCAGGCCATACCCCGGCGGGGTCACGGGCACGCGGCGGCAAGGTGTTGCCACCGCAGACTGCTGCCAGGCCGAAGGCACAATTCCGCCAACGGGTGGCGCAAACAATGGCTGGGAGAGCGACGTTCCGATCCGGCCGGGGCCGCGACCCTGCGGGCCCCAACCGCACACATGGGGGAGTCACACGTGGAATTCCAGCTTCTAGGTCCCGTGGAGGCGAGAGACGGAGGGCGCCACATCGCGCTGTCCGGATCCAAGGTGCACACGGTGCTAGCCGTGCTGCTCCTCGCTCGCGGCCGGGTGGTGAGTGACGGGCGGCTGAGTGAGCTGCTGTGGGGGTGGGACCCGCCGGTCACGATGAGCGCGCAGATATACACGTACATATCGAGACTGCGAAAACTGCTCGGGCCCGGTGTGCGTCTGGTGCGTCGGCAGCCCGGTTACCAGCTGATCGCCGACGGGGCACTGGTCGACGTGGCGGAGTTCGAGCGGCTGGAGCGGCTCGGGCAGCGCGCGCTGGAGGAGCAGCGGTACACGGAGGCGGCCGAGAGCCTGCGCAACGCCCTCGACCTGTGGCAGGGGTCGGCGCTCGCCAATGTGACGCCGTTTCTCGCCGAGGCGGAGCTGCCGCGGCTGGAGGAGGCGCGGGTCAACGCCCTGGAGCACCGTATCGAGGCCGACCTCGCGCTCGGCCGGCACGAGGGCCTGGTGTCCGAACTCACCGGTCTGGTCAGCGAGTTCCCGGTGCGGGAGCGGCTGCGCGCCCAGTTGATGACGGCCCTGTACCGGTGCGGGCGGCAGGCCGAGGCGATGCACAGCTATCACGAGGGCCGGCAGGTGCTCGCCGAGGAGCTCGGCGTGGATCCCGGGGCCGATCTGACGGACACGTACCAGGCGGTGCTGAGCGGCGGGCTGACCCGGCCCGCGCCCGGACCCACCACCGGGCTCGCCGCCAGGGCCACCGCCGGGCCCACCGCCGTTCCCGGAGCGGCCGCGCCGCCCGTCATGATCCCGCCCGCCATCGCGGACTTCACCGGGCGGGAGCGGGAGTTCGCCGACCTGTGCGCCCAGTTGGCGCCCGCACCCGCCCACCGGCGCTCCGCCTTCCGGGCGCGCCGACTGGTCATCACCGGGATGGCAGGGGTCGGCAAGACGACGCTCGCCGTGCAGGTCGCGCACGCCGTGGCCGGGGACTTTCCCGACGGGCTGCTCCACGCCCGGCTCCATCACGACGACCGTACGGTGAAGGATTCCGGGGCGGTGCTCACGCAGTTGCTGCGGGCGCTCGGCGAGACCGACGACGTGCTGGCCCCCGGCGGGCGGCAGGCGCGGCTCGACGACCTGGTCCGCCGGTACCGGACCCGGACCGCCGGGCGTCGGCTGCTGATCGTCCTCGACGACGCGGCGGGCGACCTCCAGCTGGACGCGCTCCTGCCGGCCACCGCCGACGCCGCCGTGCTGATCACGAGTCGCAACCGACTGCCCACCGTGCCCGGTTCGCGTACGGTCTCGCTGGAGCCGATGGGGACCGGCGAGTCGCTCGCCCTGGTGGCGGCGATCGCCGGCGGCGGGCGGATCACCGCGGAGCCGGAGGCCGTGCACGCGGTCGTCGAGGCCTGCGCCGGGCTGCCGCTCGCTCTGCGGACCGTCGCCACCCGGCTCGCCGCCCGCCCGCACCGGCCCGCGGCCCGGCTGGCCCGGCGGCTGGCCGACCCCACGTGCCGGTTCGAGGAGCTGCGAGTGGGCGGGCTCGACGTGGGCCGGACCCTGGCCTCGGCGTTGCGCGGGCGGCCCGCGCGGGAGCGGGAGCTGATCGGCCGGCTCGCTCCGTACGGCGGTGAGTCGCTGACCGCGTCGGACGCCGCGCTGCTGCTCGGACTGTCCGAGGAGGTGGCCGAGGAGTTCCTCGAGCGGCTCGTCGAGGGGTCGCTGCTGGAGCTGGACGGCATCGACACCGCGGGCGAACCCCGTTACCGATTCCATGAGTTGACGCGTCTGGTCGCCGTGGCCCAGCAGGCGCGGCCGCTCTCCAGGGCGAGTTGAACCGAGTGGCGGGGGTAGCCCTGGCTCTACCCCAGGTCTAGGTCCTGCCGCACTGCGTCGCGGTGCCCCCGCGCGGTTTCGTGGAGTCATCACGGAGACGACGAAGGCGGGGGCCCGATGACGGCATGGCTGGCGGAGCGAGTGCTGGCGTACGGCAGCGTGGGGATTGTCGCCCTGGTGCTGCTGGTGCCGGCCCTGGAGGCGGCGCTGCCGATCGTCGGCGCGCTGATGCCGGGGCAGGCCGCGGTGGTGCTCGGCGGGCTGTTCGCCTGGCACGGGCACATCGCGATCGAGACGGCTCTGCTGGCCGCGCTCGCCGGATCGGTTCTCGGCAATGTCGCCGGGTACGCCGTGGGGCGGCGCTGGCAGGGCCGGCTGTCGGCCCGGGCGCCGGCCGGTACGCGGCGCGGCCGCTACACCGAACAGGCCGTCGGCCTGATCGAACGGCGGGGCGCCGGCGCGGTGTTCGTCGGCCGGTTCACCTCGGTGCTGCGCACGCTGGTGCCGATGCTGTGCGGGGCGAGCGGGATGCCACTGCGGCGCTATCTGCTGTGGTCCGTGCTCAGCAGTGCGGTGTGGGCGCCCGCATTCGTCGTGATCGGTTACATCATGGGGCCCGCCGGCCCCGGATGACCCGGCCTCGAAGCGGTCGGCGCAACCTCCTGCCACCGCAGTCTCCTGCCATCCGAAGACCCTGCTCCGGTGCCCGGGCCGTCCCGACAATGGCCCTGCCGGCGCTTTTCCCGAAGCATCCCTTCCGCCAGTTGCGCGGAGGACCGACACCGAACGAGTTGGGACAGATGAGTAACGACGCGATCCAGTTGCGCTCCGTCAGCAGGCGGTACGGGTCGGGCGGGGGGGCCGTGACCGCGCTCGACCAGGTCTCGCTCGCCTTCCCTCGGGGCACCTTCACCGCCGTCATGGGCCCGTCCGGTTCCGGCAAGTCGACCCTGTTGCAGTGCGCCGCGGGCCTCGACCGGCCCACGTCGGGCTCGGTGGCGGTGGGCGACACCGAGCTGACGAAGCTGAGCGAGACGAGGCTGACCCTGCTGCGCCGCGAGCGCATCGGTTTCGTCTTCCAGGCGTTCAACCTGCTGCCGTCCCTGACCGCCGAGCAGAACGTGGCGCTGCCGCTGCGCCTGGCCGGCCGCCGCCCCGCCAAGGCGCAGGTCCGTGAGGTGCTGCGGCAGGTCGGCCTTGCCGACAGGGCCCGGCACCGGCCGTCGGAGATGTCCGGCGGGCAGCAGCAGCGAGTCGCGCTGGCCCGCGCCCTGATCACCCGTCCCGAGGTGCTCTTCGGCGACGAGCCGACCGGTGCGCTCGACTCGCAGACCAGCCGTGAGGTGCTGGCGCTGCTGCGCGGGATGGTCGACGGCGAGGGCCAGACGATCATCATGGTCACGCACGACCCGGTGGCCGCCTCGTACGCCGACCGTGTCGTGTTCCTCGTCGACGGGCGGGTCAACGGCGCGTTGGTCGGGGCGTCCGCCGAGGACATCGCCGCACGCATGACCAAGCTGGAGGCCGTGCCGTGCTGAGCACCGCTCTGCGCACACTGCGCACGCGCTGGGTCACGTTCGTCGGCAGCTTCGTCGCGCTCTCACTGGGCGTCGCGCTGATCGCCGTGATGGGCCTGGCCCTGGCGTCCTCGCTGGACGCGCCCGACCGCAGGCCGGAGCGGTTCGCCGCGGCGCCGGTCGTGGTCAAGGGCGTGAACACCCTGCGGGTGCCGACGCCGATCGGCGACCGGAAGCAGAAGCTCGCGCGGCCGAACGCCGTGCCGGCGCCGGTCGTCGAGAAGCTGCGGCGGCTCGGGAAGGTCGTCGAGGACCGGTCCTACGCCGTACGGGCCCGGGGCGGCCCCGACGACCTGGTGGGCCACCCCTGGTCGACCGCGGCCTTCGCCCGGTACGAACTGGTCGACGGGCGCGCCCCGAAGGCGGCCGACGAGGTCGTCGTCAGCGGGGACTGGGCCGTGCCCGGCGAGCGGGTGCGGACCGACCTCGGTACCGTCCGGGTCGTCGGCACGGTGGGCTCGCTCGGCTTCGAGGACGCCGTCTTCCACACCGACGCCCGCGCCGCCGAGCTGGCGCCGCACAGCGTGCAGCTCGTCGTCGAGGCGAGCGCCGATGCCGTACGGAAGGCGGTGGACGCCGGTTCCGGCGTCAGTGTGCTCACCGGTGACCGGCGTCGGCTCGCGGACGCCGATCCCGACCGGGACAGCGAGGCGATCACCGCGATGAACGCCATGTTCGGCACCGCGGGCGGCGTCACCGGGTTCGTGTCGGTGTTCGTCGTGGCGTCGACCTTCGCCTTCGCCGTCGCCCAGCGGAAACGGGAGTTCGGGCTGCTGCGCACCGCCGGGGCGACGCCGGGCCAGATCCGCCGCATGGTCTTCGCCGAGGCCGTCGTCGTCGGCGTCCTCGCCTCCGCCGCCGGCTGCGTGCTGGGGGCGTACGGGGCGCCGTGGCTGGCCGAGTGGGTGGTCGAGGGCGGACTGGCGCCGAGCTGGTTCACCATCGGCGATCACACCTGGCCCTACCACATGGCGTTCTGGACGGGCCTGTTCGTCGCGCTGTGTGGGGTCGTGGCCGCGTCCTGGCGGGCTGGGAAGACCGGCCCCACCGAGGCGCTGCGCGAGGCGTCCGTTGACACGCGGACGATGACGTGGGGCCGCTGGCTGTTCGGTGCGGGGCTGCTGGTCACGGCCGTGGTGACGCTGGCGCTGGCGCTGTTCGGCGACCCGGGCGACCTGCTGCACCGCAAGACGTACACGAGCCGCCCGATGCTGCTGATCACCGCGGTCGCGCTGCTCGCCCCGGTCCTGGTGGGCCCGCTGACCCGGCTGATCGCCTGGCTGCCCGCCCAGCTGCCCGGCGCCAGCGGCATGCTGGTGCGCGAGAACGCGGCCGCCGGTATCCGCCGTACGGCCGCCATCGCGGCGCCCGTGCTGGTCACGGTGGCGCTCGCGGGCTCGCTGCTCGGCGCCACCGCGACGCTGAACGAGGCCAAGGCGACCGAGACGCGCGACCAGACGGCCGCCGCCTTCGTGCTCTCCCCGGCGGGCGACGCCGGCTTCGACGCGGCCGCGGTGGAGAGGATGCGCGAGGTGCCGGGCGCCGAGGTCTCCGCGACCTCGACGAGCGCCGTGTACGTGCTGGAGGAGGGCGTCGCCCTCATCAGGTCCGACGCCCGTGCGGCCGATCCGGCGCTGCTCGCCGACACGGTGCGGATGCCCGTGACGGCGGGGAAGGTGAGCGACCTCGACGACGATTCGATCATCGTCAACGAGGAGTGGGAGAAGCACTCCGTGGGGCAGCGCGTGGATGTGTGGCTCGGTGACGGCACAAGGAAGTCCCTGAAGATCGCCGCGGTGATGGCGATCGGCACGGGCAACAACGGTGTGTACGTCACCCCGGCCAACGCGGCCGGCGCGCCCGTCGACCGGGTCGACGTGGCCCTCGCGGACGGCGCCGACCGGTCCGCGGTGGCAGCGGGGCTGCGCAAGGCGATGGGGTCGTCCGGCGGTGAGGTGTTCACCAAGGAGCAGTGGGTGCGGGCGACTTACCCCGAGACCAACCGCACGACCCGGATCGGCTTCCTGCTCGTCCTCGGCATCGCCCTCCTCTACACCGGCATCTCGCTGGCCAACACCATGGTCATGGCCACGTCCGACCGGATCCGCGACCTGGCCGTGCTGCGTCTGGCCGGGGCCACCCGGTGGCAGGTGCTGCGCGTGGTCGGCGCCGAGGCGCTGATGGTGGTGGCGGTGGGCGGAATACTCGGCCTGCTGGTCGCCGGGCTGAACCTGCTGGGCATGTGGGGCGCCCTCGGCATCCTGTCGGTGTGGACGCCGATCGCGATCCCGTGGGCGACGCTCGGCGCGGTGGTGGGCGCGTGTGCGGTCCTCGCGGTGGTGTCCGCGGTCGTACCCGCCGGGCTGTCGCTGCGCCGCAGGGCCGTGGAGCTGGCGGGCGTACACGAATGACCATCTGAACCGGCGCCGGACATCCGTCCCCCCGTCTGTCCGGCGCCCCCCTCCGTGCCGACCGGTGTCTCCCCCGTCACCGGCGGCGCGGCAACCGACGGCCGGGCCGCCCCGAGAGACGGCCCGGCCGTCGCGCTGCACCGGGCCGGGGCCGGCCGAGCGGGCCCCGGCCACGACGACGGAATCGGCCCGGGCGCGGCACGGGAGTGGGCCGGGCACCGCACGGAAGCGAGTCGGGCGCCGTACCCGAGCGGGCCGAGTGCCGCACGGGAGTGGCCCGGGTGACGTACCGGAGCAGGCCGGGTGCCATACGGAAGCGGCCCCAGGCGCCGCACCGAAGCAGCCCGGGCGCTACACCGGAACGGGCCGGGCACCGCACGGAAGCGAGTCGGGTACTGGACCGGAGCAGCCCGGGCGCCGCACGGGAACGGGCCGGGCTCTATACCGGAATCGGCCGGACTCCACTACGAAGTCGGCCGCCCCTAACTCACGCCGGAACAGGCCCGAACAGCGTTCTGCACCGGGCCCGGCCGTCGTGAGCTCGGGCCCGGCCGCCGTGAGCTCGGGGGCGGTCGGCGAGAGCGCGCGCACCAGCCGGCAACCGGATTCCCGGTCCGCGCGCCGAATTCCCGGTGCGCGTCGTCCGTCCGGTCGCCGCACGGCATCGGACGGGACCCAGCGGCCTCGGTCGCCCCGGGATCCGCGCCGGACCATCGGACGGGATCCGCGCCGGACCGTCCCGGACCATCAAGGGGAAGCCCGTCCCCGTTCGTGAACGCGTCGAACCGGACCGTAGGGTCCGTTCACGGCTTCCGGGTGCCGGGGGTCACGTGGTGAGGAAGTTCCGGTGACCCGCCGTGCGGACGGCGGGTCACCGGGACCGGGTGCCTGATGCGGCTCTTGTTCCGTGATTCGCCGATGGCGGCCGTGCGGCGACCGTGTTCCGGCCGGCCCTCGGGAACTCCATGGGATCAGGCCTCGTCGTCCACGGGCCGCGTTGCGTCGCCCGGCCACTGCCGTGTGGCGGCCCCGTCCCCGTCGCGCCGTCTGAGGGCGTCCGCCACGAAGGTGCCCAGGGCCTGGCCGGACTCGGCGTTGGTGAGGACGACGAAGCCCGTGCCGGTGTCGAGGCGAGTGAACGCGCCGGCCCGGAATCCCGCCGTACGGCCTCCGTGGCCGTACTCCGTGCCGCTCCCCGTGTCGTCGACCACCGTGCCCAGGCCGTAGAAGCTGCCGGGGTGCGTGACGGTGAGGAGTTGTCGGGCCAGGGGCCTGGTCAGGAGCACGGCGCCGGGCCGGCCCAGCCGGGCCCGACGGATCTCCGCCGCCACCTTGGCCAGGTCCAGGGCACTGGACCACAGTCCGCCCGAGGCTGCCTCCGCACGGACGCGCCAGCCGCCGGCCAGCGGGGTGCCGTGCACGTCGTGGCCGGTGGCGGTGGGGGTGGCGGACCGCTGGGGATACCACTGGTCGAAGCTGCTGTCCGTCATGCCCAGGGGGCCGAGTACGAGGCGTTCGGCGAGGTCGGGGAAGGTCTCTCCCGTCACGTCCTGGAGCAGGAGTTCCAGCACGGAGAAGTTGACGCCGCTCTTGCGGAACACCTGCCCGGCGGGGAACTCCGCGCGGACCGGCGGATGGTCCGCGGGCGGCAGGCCGTCGAGGAGCTGCGGCAGGGTGGGGATCGGGTCGGCGGGGTGGTAGTGGGTGACCGGGACCGTGCCGAGCCCCGACCGATGACTCATGAGGTCCCTGATGGTCACGGGCGACCGGCCCGGTACGCGCCAGGACGTCAGATACCTGTTGACGTCCGAGTCCAGCCCGAGCACCCCCTGCGCGGCCAGGCCGAGGACCGCCAGCGCCGTCACGTGTTTGCTGAGGGAGCCCACCCGGAACGGCGTACGGCAGGTCACCGGTCCACCGTCGGCAGCCGTGACGCCGTACCCCCGCGCCGAGACCGCCTCACCGTCGTGCAGGAGTGCCACTGCCACGCCCGGCACCCGGTGCCGGTCCATGGCCGCGAGGAGGTCGTCCTCGTCGAAGGCAGGCCGGGCGCCCGTGTCCCGTACCGGGGCGGGAGCCGACGCCTCGGGCGCTCGCCGCACCGGGGGCAGCGCGTCCAGGGCGGCCGCGAGCTCCTCCAGCGTGCCGTACTCGTAGAGCATGCGCAGGGTCAGGGGCAGGCCGGCGCGCCGGGCCTCGGCCAGCACGGTGATCAGCTTCAGCGAGTGTCCGCCGAGCCCGACGAACCCGTCCCGGACACCGACGCGTTCGACGCCGAGGGCATCCCGCCAGATGCGTGCGACACGCTTCTCGGTCGGGGTGCGCGGGGCGACGTGGTGGTCGTCGTCCGCCCGGCCGGCGCGGGCCGGGGCGGGCAGGGCCGTGCGGTCGACCTTGCCGTTGGCCGTCAGCGGCAGCGTCGGCAGCGCGGTGAAGGTCGCGGGCACCATGTGTTCCGGCAGCAGCCGTGCCAGATGCGCGGTCAGGTCCTCGGGGACCGCCGGCGTCACATAGGCGGCCAGCTCCCCCTCGTGCGCGGTGACGTAGGCGTCCCGCACCCCGGGGTGCCCGGCCAGTGCCGCACGCACCTCGCCCGGCTCGACCCGGTGGCCGCGGATCTTGACCTGGTCGTCGGTCCGGCCGAGGAACTCCAGGGTACCGTCGGGCAGTTGACGCACGAGATCGCCGGTGCGGTACAGCCGCGCCCCCGGCGGTCCGAAGGGGTCCGGCAGGAACCGCTCGGCGGTCAGCCCGGGGCGGCCCGTGTAACCGCGGGCCACGCCCGTGCCACCGGCGTACAGCTCGCCCGGGACGCCGGGCAGCACCTGCCGCAGGCTCTCGTCGAGCACGTGCACGGTGGCGCCGGGAAGGGGCTTCCCGATCGGCACGACATCGTCGTCCGGCACGAGGTCCGCGAGCTCGTGGACGGTCGTTCCCACACATGTCTCGGTGGGGCCGTACTCGTTGACGAGGCGGGCGCCCGGGGCGAGTTCGCGCCAGCGCCGTACGACGGAACCGTGCAGGGGCTCACCCGCGACCACCAGGACCCCGGCCAGACCGGCTGCCTGCGCGGGGGTGAACTGCTCGGCGAGCAGGCCGAGGTGACCGGGGGTGAGCTTGACGAAGCTGTACGGGGCCCCGGCCGCCAGTTCGTCCCCCAGCCGTGCGGGGCCGGTGTCCTGCGGGACCGTGTGCACGGGCTGCCCGCTCACCAGCGGGGCCCACAGGTTGGGGACGACCAGGTCGTAGGCGACCGACGAGAACAGCGGGGCGCCGCCCTCGCCGAGCGACGCCAACTCCCGCGCCGCCCAGGCGACATGGTGGGCGAGCGACCCGTGGGTCACCTCCACGCCCTTGGGAGTCCCGGTCGACCCGGAAGTGAAGATCACGTACGCCAGGGTGCCGGGGGCGCCCGCGTGTCGCACGGGTCCGGGCTCCTGGGCGGTACGGCCGGCGGGGTGCCCGGCGGATCGGCCGGCAGAAGCCGCGTCCGTCACCACCGTGTCCGTGTCCGTGAACCGTTCCGCGTATGCCGACGAGGTCACCGCCACGGCCGCACCGGAGCCCGCCACGATCGACGCCACCCGCGCCGCGGGGTACGACGGATCGATCGGTACGTACGCACCGCCTGCCTTCCACACCGCCAGCAGGGCCGCGATCAGGTCGGGTCCCCGGTCCAGCAGCACCGCCACCCTCGACTCGGGGCGCACGCCCCGCTCCCGCAGCGCGTGCGCCAACCGCCGGGCACGGGCGTCCAGTTCGGCGTACGACACCCGCTCGACGCCCCGCACCACCGCGGCGGCGTCGGGACAGGACGCGACGCGGGACTCGAACAGGGCGAGCACGGAGGGCGCGTCCGCCGCGCTCTTCGTCCCGCCGGTCCGGCGGACCGCTTCCTCCTCCCCGGCCTCCAGGAAGGTCTCCGTCGCGTCGCCCCCGGGGTCCGCGGCCATCGCCTCCAGGACTCGCCGGTACAGCCGCGCGATCCGCTCCGCGCGCTCACGGGTCAGCACGGTGGTGTTCGTCTTCAGGCCGATGTGCCGCCGGACCGTCGTGACGGCCAGGTCGAACTCCGTGGTGCCGGGCGCCATCACGGAGTCCATGTCGACGGCGTCGCTCTCCAGGCGCGCGAAGTCGACGTGGTTGAGGACGACGTTCACCAGCCGGGGTCCCTGGGCGTCCTCCCGCATCTCGGGCATCGGGAACTGGCGGTACGGCCACAGCTCCGCCTCCTGTTCGAAGGCCTCGCGGACCAGCTCGCGCCAGGTCCCGGCGGGCCGGCGGAAGACGAACGGGACCGTGTTGAGGTGCATGCCGTGGACCCGGTCGGCGCCGACCGTCTCCGGCCGGGTGTGCACCACGACGCCGCCGGTGAACCGGGGTCCGCCGCCGAGCCGGCTCAGCACCGTGCCGTGCGCGGCCACGAGGACGCTCTTGAGGGAGGCGCCCGCGTCCGCGGCCAGCGCGCGCAGCTTCTCCTCCAGGTCGTCGAAGGGTGCCCGTACCCAGAAGTCCTCGCGGGGCCGGTCCGGCTCGCCCCAGTGCGGGGGGAGTTCGAAGGCCGGATGGCCGCTGACGGTTCGCGTCCAGTACGCGCGGGCCGGCGCCGAGTCCAGGGCACGCAGTTCACCGGCGACGGAGTCGGCGAAGCGTACGCCCGGCGCGCGGTACGGACCGGGGGCGCCCGACTCCCGGATGTCCCGGTAGCAGTCGAGCAGTTCACGCAACAGCGAGTGGTAGCTCCAGCCCTCCAGGATCCCGTGGAACTCGGAGGCCGACAACCACCAGCCGTCGTCCGTGCGGTGGACGGTGAGCCGCAGCAGCGGCGGCACCGCGAGATCGAATCGCCGGGCCCGGTCCTCGTCGTGGAACCGGTGCAGGCTCGCGCGCACCGCGTCGGCGTCGATGCCTCGCAGGTCCCGTACCTCGACCGGCACGTCGGCCGAGGAGTGCACGAGTTGCATGGGAACGGAACAGGAGTGCAGGTCGAAGGAGGTGCGCAGCACGTCGTGGCGTGCCGTCACCGTCCGGGCGGCCGCGTGCAGCGCGGGCAGGGAGAAGGGCCCGGTGTCCCGCATCCGGGTGGTGGCGACGTTCTGGTAGGTGTTGTGCCGGTCGTGGCCGAGCATGTCGACGACCATGCCGACCTGCGCCCGGGTCATCGGATACGCGTCCACCAGGGCGTCCGGGAGCCGCTCCCGGTCCTCGGCGCCGACCAGCTCGAACGGCAGGACGGCCGCACCGGCGGACGCGGGGGCCCGGGTTCCGGCCACGGCGCACATCCCGGCGACCGTGCGGTGGTCGAAGACATCGCGGATCGTCACGTCGTACCCGGCGGCCCGCAGCGCGCCCACCAGGGTCACCGCGCGGATCGAGTCGCCGCCCAGGTCGAAGAAGCTGTCCTCGACGCCGAGCCTCTCCAGACCCAGCACCTCGCGCCATACGGCGGCGAACTCCCGCTCGGCGGCGGTTCGCGGCGCGCGCGAGGCCTCGTCCGTGTCCGGCCGGTGCGGTGCGTCGTCCGGTGCGGGCAGGGCCCGCTTGTCGAGCTTGCCGTTGGGGGTCAGGGGCAGGCCGCTCATCGGCACCAGGGCCGAGGGCACCATGTACTCGGGCAGCGCCGCGCGCAGATGCCGGCGCAGCTCGGACACCGCGATGTCGCCCTGTCCGGCGGGCACGACATAGCCGACCAGCCGCTTGCCGCCCGGCCCGTCCTCCTGTACGACGACGGCGGCCTCGCGTACGGCGGGATGGGCGGCGAGCACGGTCTCGACCTCTCCGGGCTCGACGCGGAAGCCGCGGATCTTCACCTGGTCGTCGATCCGGCCGAGGAACTCCAGGACGCCGTCGGTGCGGTGGCGCGCCAGGTCGCCGCTGCGGTACATCCGCGAACCGGGCGGCCCGTAGGGATCGGGCACGAAGCGCTCCGCCGTCAGCCGGGGCCGGCCGAGGTAGCCCCGGGCCACCCCCGGACCGCTCACATGGATCTCACCGGGGACGCCGGCCGGCACGGGGGCGCCGTGCGGATCGAGCAGCCGGACGGCGAGGTCGGCGAGCGGGTGCCCGACGGGGTTCCCGGCGCCGCTGTCGACGTCGGTGCGGGTGACCCGGTGGCAGGTGGCGTGGACGGTGGTCTCGGTGATGCCGTACATGTTGAGGACGGACGTGCGGTCGGGGTCCATCCGGTCGAACCAGGGGCCGAGTTCGGGTATGCCGAGCTGCTCGCCGGCGCACACGACGGCCCGCAGGGCGAGCCGGCCGAGCCGTGGATCGCCGTCCGCGGCGGCCGACACCGGACCGCGGAAGGCCGACGGCGTCTGGGAGAGCACGGTGACCCGCTCCGCGGCCAGCAGGTCGATCAGGTCGTCGGGGGAGCGTGCCGTGTCGAGCGGGACGACGACCAGCCGGCCGCCGTGCAGGAGAGCGCCCCACATCTCGAAGACCGACACGTCGAAGGCGTGACTGTGGAACAGCGTCCACACGTCGTGCTCGTCGAAGGCGAGGTGTTCACGGGCCGTGGCCAGCAGGCGGCGCACGTTGCGGTGGGTGACCTCGACGCCCTTGGGGCGGCCGGTGGAGCCGGAGGTGTAGATGACGTAGGCGCGGTCGTCGAGGTGGGCGGCAGGCCCGAGGTCGGCCGCGGACAGCGACTCGAGACGGGACCGCTCCCGGTCCAGGTCGAGGATCAGGCCGGCGTACCGGCCCGTGAGCCGTTCCCCGTGCGCGCTGTCGGTCAGCACCAGGGGCGCGCCGGTGTCGGCGAGGACCAGCTCCAGCCGGGCGGCGGGCGCCGCGGGGTCGAGCGGGACGTAGGCCGCGCCCGACTTGAGGATGCCGAGCAGCGCCGGCAGCAGATCGGTGCCGCGGTCCAGCAGGACTCCCACCAGGCTGCCGGGCCCCGCTCCCCGCGCACGCAGCAGCCTGGCGACGCGGTTGGCGCGGGCGTTGAGTTCCGCGTAGGCCAGCCGCTCGTGGCCGTAGGACACGGCGGTCGCGTCCGGGGTGCGGGCCGCCTGCTCCTCGAAGGCCCGGTGGATCGGGCGGGTGTCCGTGTCCGGCCGGGCGGGCGGGGCGGTGAGCCGGGCCCGGTCCGCCTCGTCGAGCAGGTCCAGGGCGGACAGTGGGGCGTCCGGGTGTGCGGTGGCCGCCTCCAGCAGCCGGACGTACTGCGCGAGCATGCGCTCGGCGGTGGCCCGGTCGAACAACTCGGTGGCGTACTCCAGGCGTGCGGTGAACGCCCCGTCCGGGGCCTCGTCGACCACCAGCGAGAGGTCGAAACGGGCGCGGGCGCGGGGCGGCCGGACCGGCACGGAGGCGACACCGGGCAGCCCGAAGTCGGTGACGGTCTGCGGGCGCAGGGTGAACAGGGTCTGGAACAGCGGGGTGCGGGACAGGTCCCGGTCGGGTTCCAGCTCCGCGACCAGCAGCGGGAAGGGCACGTCCTGGTGGTCGAAGGCGTCCAGGACGGTCTGCCGGACGTTCTCCAGCAGCTTCGCGAACGTCGGGTCGCCGTCCCAACGCGTCCTGACGACAAGGCTGTTGACGCCATAGCCCATCATCCGCGCCCATTCGGGGCGGCCCCGCAGCGAGGAGACCGTGCCGACGGTGATGTCGTCGCGGCCGGTGTACCGGGCGAGTAGCGCCTGGAACGCGGTGAGCAGCACGCCGAACGGTGTGGTCCCGGCCCGTGCCGCCGTCTCGCGGACGGCCGCCGCCGTCCGGTCCGGAAGCCGTCGGGTGACGGTGCCCGCGTCGTCGCCGCGGACGGCGGGGCGCCTGCGGTCGGCGGGCAGATCGAGGGGCGTGAGCCCGTCGAGCAGGCGCCGCCAGTGGGCGAGGTGGCCGTCGAACTCGCCCCGCAGGGCCCGTTCGTGCTCCCACAGCGCGTAGTCGGCGTACTGGGTCGCGGGCGGCAGCGGATCGCCGTCCGAGGTGCCGTGCCGGTACAACGCGCCCAGCTCCTGGGCGAAGACGGCGGTGGACCAGGCGTCGCACGCGATGTGGTGGACGATCAGGACGAGTACGTGCTCCTCGGGGGCGCAGCGCAGCAGCGTGCCGCGCACCGGCCATTCCCGCTCCAGGTCCATGGGACGGGCGCCCTCGTGCGCGATGCGCTCGAGCACGGTGGACTCCCGGTGCGGGGCGGGGAGCGCGGTGAGGTCCTCCAGGGTGAGCGTGCCCGCCGTGGCCGGGTCGATCACCTGCTCCGGTGAGCCGTCCCGCAGCCGGTAGCGGGTGCGCAGGATCTCGTGTCGGGCCAGTACACCGTCCCAGGCATGCCGCAGTGCCGGCACGTCGAGGGTTCCGGTGAGCCGCAGTGCCAGGGTGACGAGGTACTCGTCGCTGTCCGGCCTCAGCCGGTTGTGGAACCACATCTGCCGTTGCCCCGCGGACAGCGGCAGCGGCCCTGGGCGATCCGCCCGGGGCGTCACCACGGGGGGCCGGTCACGTCGGGGACGGCCGGCGAGCCGGCGCCGGAGCAGTTCGGCGCGCAGCTCGTCGGTGGTGCTCGGCCCGGGCGAACCCGTGTCGTCCATGGGAACAGCTCCTAGGTCAACTCGTCGTCGGCTCGGCGGTCGGCTCAGTGGTCGACCCGGCGGTCAACTCGGTGTGGTCGAGGACGGCTCCGCCATCGCCACCGCGATCTTCCGCGGGCCGGTGAACGGCTCGCGGCCGTGTGCGGCCAGCATGTTGTCGACGATCAGGACGTCGTCGCGGCGCCAGTCGAAGCGGGTCGTCGCCGAGCGGTAGGCGGCCCGCAGGTGGGCGACCGTCTCGTCCGGGATGCGCCCGCCGTCGCCGAAGTAGGTGTTGGTGGGCAGGTCCTCGTCGGGGAAGATCTCCCGCAGCCCTTCCCGGACCTCCGGGGCCAGCGAGGTGACGTGCCAGAACGTGGCGTGGTTGAACCACACCTCCTCGCCCGACAGGGGGTGCCGGTGCACCGCGGCCCGGACGGCCGTCGTACGCAGCCCGCCGTCGGCGCGCCACTCGGCTTCGATGCCCTTGTCCCGGCAGTACCCCACGATCGTGTCCCGGTCGCCGGTGCCGAACGCCTCCTGCCACGGCACTCCGAAGTCCGCGTGGAAGTTGCGCACCACACGCCAGCCGCCGCGCCGCACGAACTCCTCGCGCACCGCCGGCTCGATGGCCCGGTACACCTCGCGGATGTCGGCGAGCGGGGTCGCGCCCCGGGTGTGGGCGGGCTCGATGCAGTAGAAGTAGAGCGTGTTGGGCCAGACCGCCTGGTACGAGTTCTCGTTGTGCAGAAAGATCTCCTCGTCGGCCGGGTAGTCCGTCGAGGTGTACACCTGCCCCTTGATCGTGGAACGCGGCGAGGAGCGCTCGGCATAGCTGAGCGGTCCGCTCCCGGACAGGGCGCGCACCACCCCGTCGAACCCGTCGACGCCGCCGACCTCGAAGCCGCGCAGCAGGATCGCCCCGCGTTCGCCGAGGACGGTGCGCAGCTTCTCCCGGTGGGTCCTGATGTGGTCGTGCACGGATGTGCCAGGCGGTGCGGTGTACTCGACCGCGGTCATGGGGTTCGTGGAGTCGATGGAGTTCATGGCGCCAGTACCTCTCTGTTCTCCTCGCTGAGTCGCATCAGGTCTTCGTAGCTCTGCGCCACGACCGGGCCGGTGGCCGTGGCCTCCCGGGCCAGGGCGGCGAACACCCCGTCGACGACGGGCAGGTCCTGCACCAGCCAGGTGTCGGGGCCCGTGGGCTCGGCGTGCGTGACGACGACCGGGCCGTCCAGCGCCGGCTGTACGTCGACCGCCGTCAGGTCGGTGATGATGCCGACGCCGCTCGCCTTGACCACGGCCTCCTTCCGTGTCCAGCAGCGGAAGAAGGCGTGCGCGCGGGTGGTCTCGTCGGCCCCGGAACGCACATGGACGAGTTCCGACGCGCTCAGCACCAGCTTCGACGCGCCGTCGACGTCGAGGCTGCGGTCGTCCTCCAGGTCGACGCCGACCTGGTGGCCGACGACCACGGCGAGCAGCCAGTGCGCCGCGGACCTGGAGAGGTTGAAGTCGAGGTCGGTGGGCGGCCAGTCGACGCGCGGCCTGCCGTGCCGGGGATGGGCACAGCGCGGGCACGGACGCCGGCCCACGACCAGGTCGCGCGGCGGCACGTCGAGGTACCCGGCGACCACGCGGCGCAGCGCCGTGTGGGCGGCCGCGTAACGGGCCGCGGCGGGGTCCGGCAGCCGGCGGACCATCCGCCGCTCCTCGTCCGAGAGCAGGTCGGTGTCACGCTGCGCGAGTACGTCTGGGGCCCGGCCCCGCCAGATGTGGACCGCTTCGTGGTCCCTGAGGTGTTCGTATCGGGCGGTCATCGCCTCTGTCCGTTCCGTCGGTGGGTCGTACGTGCGCGGGCCGGGTCAGTCCGACATGGCGACCAGCACCCGACGGGCGCCGGTGAAGGGGCGGCGTCCGTGGGCCAGCAGGACGTTGTCGATGAGCAGCAGGTCGCCGGAGCGCCAGTCGACGTCGACGGCGTGCTCCAGGCCGCGGTCGCGGATCTGGACGACGTACTCGGCGGGGATGGGGGTGCCGTCGGCGAAGGTGACGTTCTGCGGCAGGTCCTCCTCGGGCAGGATCTGCGCGAGGGCGGCGGCGGTGTCGTCGCCGAGGCCGGCCGGGTGCCACTGGTCGGACTGGTTGAACCACACCTCTGCACCCGTGACGGGGTGCCTGGTGGTGGCGGGGCGTACGGAGGCGACCCGGATGCCGCCGTCGGCCTTCCACTCCCACCGGGCGCCGGTCGGTTCGAGGAACGCCTCGACCTCGGCCCGGTCGGTGGTCTCGAAGGTGTCCTGCCAGCTCTTGCCGAGGCCGAAGCCGTCGTGCAGGTTCTGTACGTACCGCACCCCGCCCGCGAAGGCCTCGCGGACCTCGGCGTCCAGGGAGTCGAGCCAGCGCGCCGCGTCGAGCACGGGGGTGGCTCCGCCGCTGCCCGGCTGCACCTGGCAGTAGAAGGCCAGCCGGGCCGGCCAGGCGTGCGCGTAACTCATCTCGTTGTGCATCGAGATGGTGAATTCCTGCGGGTACTCGGTGGAGGTGTAGACGTTGCTGCCGACCTTGGTGCGCGGCGAGTTGCCGTGCACGTACGCGAGGCGGTTGGGCAGCAGCCTGTCGAGCACGCGGTCGAGTTCCTCGGGGGTGATCTCGAAGCCGCGGAAGACGAGGCCCTTCTCCTGCGTGAGCAGGTTGCCGACCTCCTCGGGGCCCATGTCGTCGATACGGGCCACGAGTTCGTCGGCGCCGCCGGTCCCCTCCGACTCGATGTCCAGCGGGGTCCAGAGCTCCGTCTGTGTCAGGGGGTCGTTCATGGGGTCATGTCTCCAGTTCGTCGAATGACGTCGAGGTCCTTGGTGATGTCGGCGACCAGCTCCGCCTCGCGCGGGGCGAGGTAGAAGTGGTCACCCGGATAGGTGCGCAGGGCGAAGTCCCCGGACGCGGTGAGCTCGGACCAGGCCAGCACGTCGGCCTGTACGCAGCCGGGGTCGTCGCGTCCGAGGTAGGCGGTGATGGGCGCGCGGAGCCGGACGGGCGGGGCCGCGGGCCGGTAGTCCTCGATGAGCCGGTAGTCGGCGCGCAGGGTCGGCAGGAGCAGTTCGCGCAGCTCGGGGATGTCGTACGCCTCCGAGCCGAGGGAGCCCAGCTGGCGTACGCCCGCGACGAGTTCGTCGTCCCCGCGCAGGTGCAGTCCGGTGCGGCGGGCGCGATGCGGCGCGGACCGGGCCGACACCAGCAGCCGCCTGGGCACGACGCCGTGCCGCGACTCCAGCCGCAGCGCCGTCTCGTAGGCGACGGACGAGCCCATGCTGTGTCCGAACAGCGCGAGCGGTCCGTCGAGCCGGGGCAGCAGTGCGGTGGTGATCTCGTCGGCGAGCGTGGCCATGTCGGTGCGGCAGGGTTCGGCCAGCCGCTCCTGTCGGCCCGGGTAGCGGACCGCGAGCAGTTCGATGTCGGGGGGCAGGCGGGCGGCCCAGCCGCGGAAGAGCTGCGCGCTGCCGCCGGCGTGGGGGAAGCAGACAAGGCGGAGCCGGGGCGGGCGGGCCGAAGCGGGACGCCAGGCGGTGAGCCAGGGGTCGGCGCTCGCCGGCTGCCCGGAGGGCCGTACGGTCCGCGGGCCCGCCGAGGTCGCCCCGCCGGCGGTCCGCACCGGCCGGTGCCCACTCGGCACGGGCCGGTCGACCGCCACTGCCGGACCGCCGGGCCGCGCCCCACGCGCGTCGGCCGACGCCGACCGGTCGGCGACCGGTACCGGCCGGTCACCGCTCGGCACGGGCCGGTCGCCGCCGGGCGCCGTGCAGCCACCGCCCAGGGCCGTCCGGTCGCCACCGGATGTCGTCCGGTCGCCGGGCGGTGCGGCGGGGTCACCGCTCGGCACGGGCCGGTCGCCGCCGGGCGCCGGGCAGCCACCGCCCAGGGCCGTCCGGTCGCCACCGGATGTCGTGCGGTCGGCGGACGGGTCACCGGTTCGCGTCGGGCGGTCGGGGCCCGGCATCGGCTTCGGCGTTGGTCCGGTCATCGCGCAGTTCTCCCTTCAAGTCCGGTGCCAGTACGGCGAACAGGGTCAGTACGGCCATCGCGACCGCGATCCCCCGTACGGTCGGTTCCGCGCCCCAGGCCGCGAGCAGCAGGCCCGCGGCGAACGAGCCGAGCGCGTTGGTGCCGGACCCGATGAGACCGGCGGTGGCGGCGACCCGGCCCTGGAGCGCGTCGGGTGTGGTGCGCACCTGGTAGACGGCGGCGGCCACGTTGAACACCGCGCCGACGAACCCGGTGCCCGCGTACAGCGCGCCGAGCAGGACGGGCCTGCTGGTGAAGCCCATCGCGCCGATCAGCAGCGTCCAGGCGAGGGCGCCGCCGACGAGCAGCGTGCGCTGCCGGAACCGGGCCTGGATCCGGCCGCCCACGAGCGCCCCGCACAGCCCGCCGACCCCGCCGATGCCGACGACGATCGCGAGGGTCGCCGACGGCAGCCCCGCCTCCTTGACCCGCAGGATCAGGGCGAGCGCCAGCATCTGGAACAGGACGTTCGTGCCGGCGACATAGCCGAGGGCCGCCCGCAGGAACCGCTGGCGCCACAACCACCGCATGCCGTCGGCGACTTCGGAGGAGAGCCGGGCCCGCTGCGGCGTGCCGGCACGCTCCTCCTGGAAGTCCTTGCGGATCGCCAGCAGGGAGAGCAACGAGACGAGGTAGCCGAACACTCCGAAGCCGAACGGCAGCCACCGGCCGAGCGACTGGAGCAGCACTCCGCCCGGCTGGCCCAGCAGACCGGCCGCCCTGCCCCGCGCCTCGTTCTGCGCGAGCGCGGCGGGCAGGTGGTCGGGGTGCACGAGATTGCGTACGGCACCACGCTCGGCGAGCCGGTAGAACACCGCGAGGGCGGCCTCCACGAACGCCACGGCCGCCAGGTGGGCGACCGCGATCCGGCCCGTCGCGAGGGCGAGGGCCACGCTCGCCACTGCGACGGCCCTGCCCGCCTCGCACACCAGCATCAGCCGGCGCCGGTCCCAGCGGTCCACGAGGGCGCCGGCCGGCAACTGCACGAGCAGCAGCGGCAGCAGCGCCGCCGTGGACACCACGGACATGGCCAGCGGGGAACCGGTGTGCCAGAGCACGATCAGCGGATAGGCGACCGCTGTCACGCGTGCGGCCAGGAACGACATGCTCGCCCCGGACCACAGGAGCAGGAACTCCCGGTTGCGGCGCAGGGGCCGGTCCGCGGGCGCGGCGGCGCCCTCGACGAGGGTCATGTCCTGCACCACTCCAGGACCGCCATCGCGCTGTGCATCTTGTTCTCGGCCTGGGCGAAGGCGATGCTGGCCGGTCCGTCGAGCACCTCGGCGGTCACCTCGTCGCCGCGGTGGGCGGGCAGGTCGTGCATGAAGACCGCCTTGGGGCTGGATTCCCACAGCGCCGCCGTGACCTGGAAGGGCGCAAAGATCTCCCGCCAGTCGGCGTCGGGCTTGCTGGTGCCGGTGGTCTGCCAGCGGGTGGTGTAGACGGCGTCCAGGTCGGCGGGCAGGTCGGCCATGTCATGGCGTTCGCGGAACGTCGCCCCGTGGCGGGCGGCCTGTTCGGCGGCCCGCTCGCGGTAGTACGGGGCCAGGCCGTAGCCGGGTGGCGTCCGCAGTTCGAACTCGACGCCGGGGAAGCGGCTCAGCGCCAGCGCGAGGGCCGACGCGGTGTTGTTGCCCTCGCCGACGTACAGCACGCGCAGCCCCTCGACGCGGCCGAACTGCCGCTGGAGCGTGGTCAGGTCGGTGAGCGCCTGGGTGGGGTGTTCGTCGGCGCTCATCGCGTTGACGACGGCCATGCGATCCTGGGCGGCCCAAGACCGCATCTCGGCGGTGTCCCCGGCGGTACGGGCGACCAGCACGTCGAGCATCCCGGACATCACACGGCCGGTGTCCTCGCTGGTCTCGCCGGTGTTGAGCTGGAGGTCGTCGGGCCCGTACGCCACGGTCTGCGCGCCCAGCCGCAGGGCGCCGCTGGAGAAGGCGGTCCGGGTGCGGGTCGAGGTCTTGCGGAAGTAGATGCCGACGATGTCGCCGACGAGCGCGGCGGGGCGGCCCGCGGTGCCGGCCGAGAAGGCGGCACCGCGGGTGACGAGCGCGGTCAGGTCCGTGTCGTCGAGGTCGTCGATGGATATCAGATGCCGTACGGATGCCATGGGGTCCTCCTCCGGGATGTGGGCCGTACACGGTGTGCTGCGCGGCGGCGCGCTTCGGGGCCGCGGGGTTGGGGAGCGGTGGGTGTCATGCGCGGTCCTCGTCGGTGACGACCGGGGCGAGCACCGCCGGGAGAGTGCCGGCCGTGGTCTCGGCGGAGCGCCAGTCGGCGGCCAGCCGCCCCCGGCCGAACGCGGCGTCGTCGCGTCCGAGTTCGGCCGTGAGGTGCTTGACGACGGCCTTGCCCGAGTCGGCGTTGGTCAGGGCCACGAACCCGGTGCCGCCGTGCAGTCGGCTGATCGCCATGTTCCAGTAGCCCGCGGGCTCGCCTCCGTGGCCGAACTCCAGGTCGTCGCCGGTGTCGTCGACGATCGTGCCGAGCCCGTAGAACGTGCCGCTCTCGCCCGCCAGCAGTTCGCGGGCCGACGCCTGTGGCAGGAGCGCGCCGGGCACCCCGAGCAGGGCGTCGCGGACGGCGACCACGAAGCGGGCGGTGTCGGCGGCCGTCGTCCACAGGCCCGCGGCGGCGAGATGGGCGCGTTCGCGCCAGCCGCCCGCGAGAGGCGTGCCGTGGGCGTCGTGGCCGAGGGCGACCGGCAGTCCGGAGGTACGGGGGTGGGCCTGGTCGAAGCTGGTGTCGGTGAGGCCGAGCGGGTCCAGCACCAGACGTCGCACGAGTGGCTCGAACGCCTCGCCGGTGGCGTCCTCCAGCAGCTGCTGGAGCACCCAGTAGTGCGTGCTGCTCTTGCGGAACACCTCGCCCGGCGGCAGCTCTCGGCGCACCCGCGCGGTGGTCGCCGGGGGCCGGCCTTCCAGCAGGTCGAGGAGGGTCGGCCGGGGCTCGCCCGGCCGGAACCCGACACTGCGGTGCCGGGCCAGCCCGGCCCGGTGCCCGAGCAGCATGCGTACGGTGACGGGGCCGGGGGCGGCCGGGTCGTCGGCGAGTTGCCAGGAGGTGAGGTAGGTGTCGATGCCGGCGTCCAGGTCGATCCGTCCCTCGTCGACCAGCCGCAGCACGGCGAACGCGGTGATGTGCTTGCTGAGGGAACCGACCTGGAACAGTGTCCGCCCGGTCACCGGCGCGGTTCCGTCCGCGGCCAGGACACCATGGCCCTCGACGGCCGCGATCGCGCCGTCGCGGATGACGGCGAGGGCGAGGCCGGGTACGTGGTGATCGGCCATGACGCCGTCCAGTCCCTCGACCAGGGCGGGCGTGGGCCCGCCCTGTGCCACCGCGCCGAGCAGAGCGGCGGCCTCGGCCCGCGATGCCCCGCCGTCCCCCTCCGGGTCTCCCCCGGCAGCCGCCTGCCTCAACAACGCGGCAAGCAACTCGGCAGGAACCTCGACCGTCGCGGGGGCACCCGCACCAGAGCCCGAAGCGGACGCCCCACTCCCGAAGCCCGGACCACCACGCCCGGTGCCCGGCGCACCGCTCTCAGAGCCCAGGGCACCACTCGCGGAGGCTGGTGCGCTGCCCTCAGCACCCGGGACACCAACTCCGGAGGACGAGGCACCAACGCCCACGCCCTCAGCGCCGACCACGGCACCCGACGCACCGCTCCCGGCCACCGGAGCACCACTCACGGAAGCCGGTGCACCGCTCTCCGAACCCGGCGCGCAGGCAGTCGTAGTCGGGCCAGAGGGCTCGGCGCCCGGAGCGCCACTCGTGATGCCGGGGGTGCCCTCCTCGGCACCGCCCGCCGACACGGGACCGTCGGACGACGCGGCACCGCCCGCCGACACGGTCGTGCCCGTCGGCCCGGGACCGCCCGTCCCCGCCACACCGCCGGCGGCGCCCGCGTCCGTGTCCACCGCTGCTGCCAGGTCGATCAGTGTGTCGTGCTGGTACATCCGGTAGATCGAGACCGCGAGGCCGGCCGCGCGGGCGGCCGCCAGGACCTTGATCATCAGGAGTGAGTGGCCGCCGAGGTCGAGGAAGCGGTCGTGGACCCCGATCTGCTCGACCCCCAGCACCTCGGACCAGATCGCGGCCAGCGCCCGCTCCGTGGGGGTGCGCGGCGGCACATGGTCCGAACCGGTGCGCAGGTCGGCCCTGTCCGGCACCGGCAGGGCACGCCGGTCGACCTTGCCGTTGGCGTTGAGCGGCATGGCCTCCAGGGCCACGAAGGCCGCGGGCACCATGTACTCGGGCAACCGGATGGCGCAGTGCGCGGTCAGGTCCTCCGGGGACGGCGCCAGGACGCCGGCATCGGGTGCGGCCGTCCAGTACGCGACCAGCCGCCGGTCCCCCGGCACCGGCTCGTGCACGCCGACGAAGGCGTCCCGGACGTCGGGGTGTCCGGCCAGCACGGCCTGGATCTCGCCGAGTTCGACCCGGTACCCGCGGATCTTGACCTGGTCGTCGATCCGCCCGAGGAACTCCACGTTCCCATCGGGCAGTTGACGCACCAGGTCACCGGTGCGGTACATCCGCGCACCCGGCACACTCCCGTACGGATCGGGCAGGAAACGCTCGGCCGTCAGATCCGGACGGCCCGCGTAGCCACGCGCCACACCCGTGCCGCCGACGTACAGCTCACCGGGGACGCCGACCGGGACCGGCTCCAGGGCCGCGTCCAGCACGTACACGCGCATGTTCGGCAACGGACGCCCGATCGGCACGACGTCCCGCCCGACGGCTCCGGTCACCGGGTACACGGTCGAACCGACGGACGCCTCGGTCGGACCGTACTCGTTGATCAGCCGGCCGGGGCCGAGGATGTCCAGGGACCGGTCGGCGGTCGCGCCGGGCAGGGCCTCGCCCGCGACCACTGTCACCGCGGCCAGCTCCTGGGCCTGCTCGGTGGTGAGCTGTTCGGCGAGCAGGTCGAGATGGCCGGGCGTCAGCTTGACGAAGCTGTACGGGGCGCCGGCCAGCAGCGCGCGGCCCAGCACGGACGGCTCGGTGTCCTGCGCCACGGCGAACACCCGCTGGCCGGTGACGAGCGGTGCCCACAGGTTGGGGACGATCAGGTCGAAGGCGACCGACGAGAACATCGGGGCGCCGCCGGTGCCCCGGGACGCCAACTCCCGCGCGGCCCAGGACACATGGTTGGCCAGACCCCGGTGGTGGACCTCGACGCCCTTGGGCGTGCCGGTCGAGCCGGAGGTGAAGATGACGTACGCCAGCCGGTCCAGGTCCAGGTCCTCCGTGCGGGCCGGCGCGGACGCCGGCAGTGCGCTGACGTCGTCCTCCGCGAGAAGGACGTCCGTGCCGCCGAAGCGGTCCCGGTACGCCTCCGACGTGATCGCCACCCGCGCGCCCGACGTCCTGACGACTGCGGCGACACGCTCGGCCGGGTAGGCCGGGTCGACCGGCACGTACGCACCGCCCGCCTTCCACACCGCGAGCAGCGCGGCGATCAGTTCGGGACCCCGGTCGAGCTGGACCGCGACCCGTGCCTCGGCATCGACACCGCGGGCCCGCAGGGCGTGGGCAAGACGGTTGGCGCGGGCGTCCAGGTCGGCGTAGGAGACCGTGTGCTCGCCGAGGGTGACCGCCGGGGCCCCCGGGACCCGGGCCGCCTGTTCCTCGAAGCGCCGGAGCACGGACGAGGTCTCGGCCTCGTACGCCGTGTCGTTCCACTCGGCCAGCTGCCGCTCCCGCTCGTCCGCCGGCAGCGGCACCGCGCGTGCGTCGCCCGTCGGGTCCTGCGCCATGGCGGACAGGACTCCGGCGTACAGCGCGGTGAGCCGGTCGGCGTCCGCACGGGAGAGGGCGTGCGTGTGCGTGGTCATCAGCAGGTAGCCGGAGACGGCCGACACCGCGAGGTCGAACTCCGTGGCGCCCTCGCCGGAGCTGCCGGCGACGTCGACGCGCTCGGTGTCGACGTGGTCGAAGTCCTGATAGCTGAAGCGGACGTTGAGCAGCCGCGCGGTGCCGGCGTCGCGCTGGATGGCCGGCATCGGGTAGCGGCGGTGCTCCCACATGCCCGCCTCGTGGGCGAACACCTCGCGGACCAGTTCCTCCCAGGTGCGGTCGCGGTCGCTGTCGAAGGCGAAGGGCAGGGTGTTGAGGTACATGCCGTAGACCCGGTCGGCGCCCGGCGCCTCGGGGCGGGCGCTGAACACGAGCCCCGAGTGGAACCGGCTCTCCTCGGTGAGCAGGCTCAGCGCCTTGAGATGAGCGGCGAGCAGCACGCTCTTGAGGGAGACCCGGGCCCGCTGGGCGAGGGTGCGCAGCCCCTGTTCGTACGGGCGCAGCTCCACGGCGACCCGGAACCGCTCCCGCTCGGCCGTGCGGTCCCCGGCCCAGGCGGACGGAAGGGAGAACCGCGCGTACCCGCTGGTGACGTCGTGCCAGTGGGCGCTGTCCGCCTCCGACTCCAGCGAGCCCAGCTCGGCGGCGACGAAGTCGGCGTAGCGCACGGGCGGTACGGGCACCTGGGCGGGGCCCTCGCCGTCGCGGACGCGCCGGTACTCGTCCAGCAGTTCCATGAGGAGCGAGCGGTGGCTCCAGCCCTCGGTGATGGCATGGCAGACGGTGAGGCCGAGGCGCCAGCCGTCGTCCTCGACATGCGCGGTCATCCGCAGCAGCGGCGCCTGTGCGAGGTCGAACAGGTCGGCGCGCTCGCGGGTGACGAACTCCTCGACCGTGCGCCGCCGTTCGTCCGCGTCCAGGCCGGCCAGGTCGTGGACGGCGACCGGGATCACCGCCTCGCGGTGCACCACCTGGAGCGGCTGGGTGCAGCCGTCGAGGTGGAAGGAGGTGCGGAGCATCTCGTGGCGTGCGGCGACGACGTCGGCGGCCGTTCGCAGGGCGGTCGCGGAGAAGGGCTCGGTCTCCTTGATCCGGAAGGACGAGACGTTGTGGTAGGCGTGTCCGGTGTCGTCGGCGAGCATCTCCAGGACCATGCCGAGCTGCACCTGGGTCAGCGGGTACGCGTCCACGGCGTCGGCCGGCAGCAGGTCCCGGTCGCCGGGTGTGATCAGCGCGAACCGTTCCACGGGCACGTCGACCTCGGTGCGCGCGGGCCGCCCGGTGAGGAACTCGCCGAGTTCGGCGACCGTACGGTGCTCGAAGACGTCCCGCACCCCGATGTCGAAGCCGGCCGCGCGCAGGGCGCCCACGAGCGCGACGGCACGGATGGAGTGCCCGCCGAGTTCGAAGAACCCGTCCTCGACCCCGACCCGCTCCAGGCCCAGCACCTGGGCCCACACCTCGGCGATACGCTCCTCGGTGACGGTGCGCGGGGCGACATGACCGTCGTCCGTCGCGTCGACGACGGGGCCCGGCGCGGGCAGGGCCCGCCGGTCCACCTTGCCGTTGGCGTTCAGGGGCAGCTCGTCGAGGGCGGTCAGGGTCGCCGGGACCATGTACTCGGGCAGCCGGGCGGCGAGGTGCGCGCGCAGGGTGTCGGAGGGGACGACGGGCGCGCAGTAGGCGGCGAGTTCGCCGTCCACGGTGGTGACGAAGGCGTCCCGGACGTCGGAGTGGTCGGCCAGCACGGCCTGGATCTCTCCGAGTTCGACGCGGTAGCCGCGGATCTTGACCTGGTCGTCGAGCCGGCCGAGGAACTCGATGGTCCCGTCCGGCAGTTGACGCACCAGGTCACCGGTGCGGTAGAGGCGGGCGCCGGAGGTGTTCCCGTACGGGTCGGGCAGGAAGCGCTCCGCCGTCAGGTCCGGCCGCCCCGCATAGCCGCGGGCGACGCCCGTGCCGCCGACGTACAACTCGCCGGCCACCCCGACCGGGACCGGCTGCAGGGCCGCGTCCAGCACATACGTGGTCATGTTCGGCAGCGGGCGACCGATCGGCAGCACATCGGCGTCCGCATCGGCCGGGACCGGGTGGACCGTTGTGCCCACGGAGGCCTCGGTCGGGCCGTACTCGTTGATCAGGCGGGTGTCCGGAGCCAGTGCACGCCAGCGTTCCAGCGTCGTCCGGGTGAACGCCTCCCCCGCCACCACCAGCACCGGAGCGAGCCCGCTCGCCTCCTCCGGTGTCAACTGCTGGGCGAGAATGTCGAGGTGCCCCGGCGTCAGCTTGACGAAGGCGTACGGGGCTCGTGCCATGAGGCGCGCACCCAGATCACCGAGGTCCGCGTCCTGCCCGACCATGTGCACGGTCTGGCCGGTGACGAGGGGCGCCCACAGATTCGGCACGACCAGGTCGAACGCCACCGACGAGAACAGCGGCGCACCGCCCTCGCCCTGGGAGGCCAACTCCCGTGCAGCCCAGGCGACATGGTTGGCAAGACCCCGGTGGTGCACCTCCACACCCTTGGGCACACCGGTCGAGCCCGACGTGAAGATGACATACGCCAGCCGCTCCAGGTCGTCGGTCCGGGCAGGCGCCGACACCGGCAGACGGATCAACGCCTCCGCCGGGACCTCCGTCAACGTCACCACCGCGCCGGAGACCTCACGCATCGCCGCAACCCGCTCGGCCGGGTAGGACGGGTCGACCGGCACATACGCGCCGCCCGCCTTCCACACCGCCAGCAACGCCGTCAGCAGATCCGGCCCACGGTCCAGCCGCACCAGCACACGCGACTCGGCGGCCACACCCAGACCACGCAGATGATGCGCCAACTGATTGGCCCGCGCATCCAGTTCACCGTACGAGAGGGAGCTGCTCTCACCGGCCACGGCGATCGCCAGCGGCGTGCGCGCGGCCTGCTCCTCGAACCGCTGCAGCACCGAGGCACGCTCCGCCTCGAACACCGTGTCGTTCCACTCCACCAACTGCCGCTCCCGCTCCCCCACCGGCAGGAACGACGCCTGCGCATCACCCTCCGCATCCCCGGCCATCGCCTCCAGAACCTGGCGCAGCATGGCCGCCAGACGATCCGTGCCGGTGCGGCTCAGGGCGCGCGGGGACGCGGTGAGAACCAGGTGGCCGACGCGGGCCGAGACTCCGAGCGGGAACTCGGTGGGGCTGTCGTCGATGCTCACCAGGTAGTCGACCTGCTCGCGGTCGACCTGGTCGAAGTCGTGGTAGCTGAAGCGCATGTCGATCAGCCGCTCGCCGTCGGCGAGTTCGCGCTGGATGACCGGCATCGGGTAGGTGCGGTGCGGCCACAGTCCGATCTCGCGGGCGAAGACCTGTCCGACGAGCTCGCGCCAGGTGGCGGCGGTGCGGTCGTACGCGAACGGCAGCGTGTTCAGGTGCATGCCGTAGACGCGGTCGGCGCCGAGCACCTCGGGCCGGGCGTTGCACACCAGTCCGGTGAAGAACCGGTCCTCTTCGGTGAGCATGCTGAGTGTCTTCAGATGTGCCGCGTGCAGCACGCTCTTGAGCGAGGCTCCGGCCTTGGTGGCCAGGGCGCGCAGCCGGTCCTCCAGATCGTGGAAGGGCACGGGCACGCGGTAGGGGGCGCCGGTGTCCGCCGGGTCACCCCTCCACGGGGCGGGCACGGTCAGCCGGGCGTGGTCGTCGACGACGGACTGCCAGTGGGCGCGGGAGTCGGCGGAGGCGAGCACGTCGAGCTCGGCGGCGACGAAGTCGGCGAAGCGGGTGGCCGGCCGGGCCGGCTCGGAGGGTTCCGCACCGTCCCGGACGCGCCCGTACTCCTCAAGGACCTCCATGAGCAGGGAGTGATGGCTCCAGCCGTCGAGGATCGCGTGGCACTCGGTGTTGGTGATCCACCAACTGCCGTCGCCCGCCACGTGCGCGTACAGGCGCAGCAGCGGCGGGGTCGCCAGGTCGAACAGCCGGGAGCGTTCCAGTGCGGTGAACTCCCGCAAGGACGCCTGCAGTTCGTCCTCCGTGAGAGGGGAGAGATCTCGGGCGCCGACCGGCATCTCGGCGGTGTCGTGGACGAGTTGCATCGGCACGGAGAAACCGGTGAGGTCGAAGGAGGTGCGCAGCACCTCGTGGCGGCCCGTGACGACCGCGGCGGCCTGCCGGAGCGCCTCCGCGGAGAAGGGCCGCTCGTCACGGATCCGGAACGACGTGACGTTGTGGTACGGGTGTTTGCCGTCGTCCGTCAGCATCTCGACGACCATGCCGAGCTGCACCTGGGACAGCGGGTAGGCGTCGGCGAGCCCTTCGGGCAGCCGCTCGCGGTCCGCGTCGGACAGCAGGGAGAACGGCTCCACGGTGCGGTCGGCGTCCGCCGGTGCCGGGCGCCCGGTGACCAGTTCGGCGATCCGGGCGACCGTGCGGTACTCGAAGACGTCGCGCACGGCGAGGTCGAAGCCGATCGCGCGGAGCCGGCCGACCAGGGCGACGGCGCGGATCGAGTGGCCGCCGAGGTCGAAGAACCCGTCCTCGACGCCGACCTGCTCCAGGCCGAGCACGTCGGCCCACACCTCGGCGATGCGCTGCTCGGTGACAGTGCGCGGGGCGACATGTCCGGACGTACCCAGCGCCTCCTGGCCGGGGGCGGGCAGTGCGCGCTTGTCGAGCTTGCCGTTGGTGGTCAGCGGGAGGGCGTCCAGCGCGACGAACGCGGCCGGGACCATGTACTCGGGCAGCTGCCCGGCCAGGTGGGAGCGCAGGTCTCCGGGAACGGGGGCCGTGTCGGAGGCCGGGGTCACATACGCGACGAGGCGCTTGTCGCCGGGGGCGTCCTCGCGGACGAGGACGACGGCGTCACGGACCTGCGGATGCGCGGCCAGCGCGGTCTCTATCTCACCGAGCTCGATACGGAACCCGCGGATCTTGACCTGGTCGTCGATCCGGCCCAGGAACTCCAGACCGCCGTCGGGCAGCCGACGCGCCAGATCACCGCTCTTGTACAGCCGCGAACCCGCAGGACCGTACGGGTCCGGCACGAACCGCTCGGCCGTCAGCTCCGGCCGGTTCAGATAGCCACGCGCCACACCCGGACCACCCACATGGATCTCACCCGGCACACCGACCGGAGTCAGGTCACCATTGCCGTCGAGCAGATACACGCGCAGGTCGGCCAGCGGGTGGCCGACCGGGTTGCCCGCCTGCGGGTCCAGATCGCGTTCGGTCAGACGGTGGTACGTGGTGTGGACCGTCGTCTCGGTGATCCCGTACATGTTGACCAGAGCGATCCGGTCGAGCCCCAACCGGTCGGTCCACGGGCGCAGTTCGGACACCTCCAGCTTCTCGCCGGCGAACACCACCGCGCGCAGCGACAGATCGGCGTCGGTGCCGATCAGCGAACGGAAGGCGGACGGTGTCTGGTTGAGTACCGTCACCCGCTCCCGCACCAGCAGGTCCAGGAACTCCTCGGGCGAGCGCGTCACGCCATACGGGACGACGACCAGCCGGCCACCGTGCAGCAACGCACCCCACATCTCCCACACCGAGACATCGAAGGCATAGCTGTGGAACAGCGGCCACACATCCGTCTCGTCGAACGCGTAGTGCTCCTGACCCCGCTCCAGCAGCCGCACAACATTCGCGTGCGTGAGAGCGACGCCCTTCGGCCTCCCCGTCGAACCCGACGTGTAGATCGTGTAGACCAGGTTCTCCGGGCTGCCGGCAACGGCCGGGTTCGACTCCGGCTGCTCCAGCTCCTCCTGCTCCTCGCCGACGAGCAGCAGCTCCACGTCGAAAAGATGCGCGTACTCGGCCGTGGTCACCACCACCGGCGCCTGCGCGTCCTCCACGATGTACGCGATCCGGTCCGCAGGATTCGCCGGATCCAACGGCAGATACCCCGCACCCGACTTCAAGATCCCGAGGAGAGCCGGTATCAGCTCGACACCGCGCTCCAGGCACAGCCCGACCAACACCTCCGGGCCGACGCCCCTGGCGATCAAAGCGTGCGCAATCCGGTTCGCCCGCGCGTTCAGCTGCGCATACGTCAGATCAGCACCCTCGAAAGAGAGAGCAACCGCGTCCGGAGTCCGCGCCACCTGCTCCTCGAACACCTCATGCACCCGACGCGTCACCGGCCGCGGGTCCTCGGAGGCACCCAGCAGCACGGCCCGTTCGGCGTCGCCGAGGATCTCGTACGAGGAGACCGGCGCGCCGGGGTCGGTGGCGATCCCGTCGAGCAGGCGCAGCAGGTGGCCGGAGAAGCGTTCCACCGTGGCGCGGTCGAACAGCGCGGTGGCGTACTCCAGGTGTCCGGCGAGCGAGCCGTCCGCGCCGTCGCGGATCTGGAGGTCGAGGTCGAACTTGGCGACGCGGCCCGTGCCCTGGAACGGTGTCACCTCGACGCCGGGGAACGCGAACGCCGAGCCCCGGTCGCCGTGCATCGTGAACGCGACCTGGAAGAGCGGGGTGCGCGACAGGTCGCGCTCGGGGCTCAGGGCCTCCACGACCTGGGCGAAGGCGACGTCCTGGTGGTCGTAGGCGTCCAGGACCGTGGCGCGGGTGCGGCCGAGGAGGTCGGTGAAGGCGGGGTCGCCGGTCAGGTCGCCGCGCATCACCAGGCTGTTGATGCCGTAGCCGATGAGCTGCTGGAGTTCGGGGCGGCCGCGGCCGGAGACGACGGTGCCGACGGCGATGTCGGTGCGGCCGGTGTAGCGGGCCAGCAGGCTCTGGTAGGCGGCGAGGAACAGCGTGAACAGTGTGCTGTCGTGCCGGGCGGCGAGGCCGCGCAGCCGTGCCGCGAGGGCGTCCGGGATCCGGAAGGCGACCGTGGCACCCGCGCCGTCGCGGACGGCCGGGCGCGGCCGGTCGGTGGGCAGTTCGAGGGGTACGAGGTCCGCCAGCTGCCCCTTCCAGTAGCCGAGATGGCGGTCGATGACCTCGCCGGTCAGTTCGGCGCGCTGCCAGGCCGCGTAGTCCGCGTACTGCACGGTGAGGGGGGCCGGCGTGGTGCCCGCGTACAGCTCGCTGAGCTCCTGCCCGAACACACCCGTGGACCAGGCGTCGCAGGCGATGTGGTGGAACACGACCGCGAGGACGTGCTCATCGTCGGCGAGCCGGATCAGGCGGCCCCGCACCGGCCGGTCGCGGCCGAGGTCGAACGGTCGGGCCAGGTCCGCCTCGACGAGGCGGCGGGCCGCCTCGTCGTCCGTGGCCTCGGACACGTCGAGAGGCGCGGAGCACGGGGCGTCGACGATCTGCACCGGCTCGTCGCCGTCCAGGGCGTAGCGGGTACGCAGGATCTCGTGCCGCTCCAGCAGGGCCTGCCAGGCCCGGCCGAGTGCCTCGGTGTCCAGGGCGCCGCGCAGCCTGAGGACGAGCGGAACCAGGTACTCGGGGCTGTCGGGCTCCAGGCGGCTGAGGAACCACATCTGCTGCTGGCCGTACGACAGCGGCAGCGGGGCCTCGCGGTCGGCGCGGGGGATCTCCGCTCGGCGGACGGCGCCGGCGCTCCGGCCCGCGAGCCTGCGGCGCAGCAGTTCGGCGCGGAGCGCTTCTGCTTCGGCCTCCGAGACGGTGCGCTTCTCCATTTCCCCGGTGCTCATGCCTGGTGCTCCTTGGTCGGCGAAGGGTTGTTCGCGAGGTCTGTGGTGTGCGCGGAGTCCGCGGCATGCGTGGGGTCCGCGAGGTCCGCGTCGCGCAGCAGCTCGGCGTCCGAGAGCACGGCTATCTGCGCCGTGACCCGCTCCTCGACGGTGGCCGCGAGGCGCGCGATCGTCGGTCCTTCGAAGACCGTGCGGACGGCGAAGTCGATCTCGAACTCCCGCTGGATGCACGAGATGAGACGGATCGCGAGGATCGAGTTGCCGCCGATGTGGAAGAAGTTGTCGTGCCTGCCCGCCTGGACGCCGAGCAGTTCGCTCCAGATCTCGGCGACACGCTCCTCGACGGGTCCGCTGGGCGCGGTGTGCTCCTCGCCGTCGGCGGCCTGCCCGGGGGCGGGCAGGGCCTTCCGGTCGACCTTCCCGTTGGCGTTGACCGGGAGGGCGTCGAGGGCGGTGAAGGTGGCCGGGATCATGTAGTCGGGCAGGGACGCGGCGAGGTGCTCGCGCAGCACGTCGGCGGCGATGTCCGCCGGCGTGCAGTACGCGGCCAGCTCGCCGTCGACGGTGACCACACAGGCGTCGCGGACGTCGGGGTGGCCGGCGAGTACGGTCCGGATCTCGCCGAGTTCCACGCGGTGCCCGCGGATCTTGACCTGGTCGTCGATCCGGCCGAGGAAGGCGATGTTCCCGTCGGCCAGGCGGCGGGTGAGGTCGCCGGTGCGGTACAGGCGGGCGCCGGGCGTGCTCCCGTACGGGTCGGGCACGAAGCGCTCGGCGGTCAGTTCGGGGCGGCCCGCGTAGCCACGGGCCACGCCCGCCCCGCCGACGTACAGCTCACCGGTGACACCGGCCGGGACCGGCTCCAGGGCCGCGTCGAGCACGTACATCGTCATGTTGGGCAGTGGCCGGCCGATCGGCAGGACGTCGGGGATGCCGACGGCGCCCTCCTGCGGGACGGGGTAGACGGAGGTGCCCACGGAGGCCTCGGTCGGTCCGTACTCGTTGATGAGCCGCATGTCCGGGGCGAGTTCACGCCAGCGCTCCAGGGTCGAGCGGGTGAACGCCTCGCCCGCGACCACCATGACCGGGGCCAGCGCACCCGCCTGGGCCGGGGTCAGCTGGAGTGCCAGGATGTCGAGATGACTGGGCGTCAGCTTGATGAAGCTGAACGGCTCGGCCTCCGCGAGCCGCTTGCCCAGCTCGGACATGTCGGTGTCCTGCGGCAGCAGGAACAGCCGCTGCCCGGTGACCAGCGGCGTCCACAGGTTGGGCACGACCAGGTCGAAGGCGACCGAGGAGAACAGGGCGGCTCCGCCGTAGTCCTGGCCGGCGAGTTCGCGGGCCGCCCAGGCGACATGGCCCGCCAGGCCGCGGTGCGTGACCTCGACGCCCTTCGGCGTGCCGGTCGAGCCCGAGGTGAAGATGGTGTACGCGAGCCGGTCCAGGTCACGGGTCCGGGCGGGCGCGGCGGCGGGGCGCGCGGCGATCTCGTCGGCGTCCGCGTCGACGAGCAGGAGCCGGGCACCTGACGAGGCGAAGCGGTTCGCGTACACGGAGGCGGTCACCACCGTGCGGGCGTCGGCCGCCCGGCACATCGCGGCGATGCGCTCGGCCGGGTAGGACGGATCGACCGGCACATAGGCGCCGCCCGCCTTCCACACCGCCAGCAGCGCGGTGACCAGCTCGGGCCCCCGGTCGAGGAGGACGGCGACCCGCGACTCGGCGCCCACGCACCGGGTGCGCAGGTGGTGCGCCAGCCGGTTCGCGGCGGCGTCCAGTTCGCCGTACGTCACGGTCTGCGCGCCGAAGGTCAGGGCGGTGCGCCCGGGCGCGCTGCGGGCCTGCTCCTCGAAGAGCTCGAAGACGGCCTTCTCGTCCGTCTCGTACGCCGTGTCGTTCCAGCCGGTGAGCAGCAGGCGGCGTTCGTCGTCGTCGAGCAGCGCGATCGCGCCCAGGGGGGTGTCGGGGTGCGTGGCGACCTGCTCCAGGAGGGTCAGGAAGTGGCCGGTCAGCTGCTCGGCCGTGGAGCGGTCGAACAACGAGGTGGCGTATTCGACGACACCGTCGAGGGAGCCGTCGGGGGTCTGCCGCATGAACAGCGACAGGTCGGTCTTGGCCACCTGCCAGGCCTCGGTGAACGCGGCCAGGTCCGCGTCCTGGGTGACGACACTGGTCACGCCCTCGCTGTGCAGGTCGAAGGCGACCTGGTAGAGCGGCGTGCGGGACAGGTCGCGCTCGGGCTGCAGCTCGTCGACGAGGTGCTCGAAGGGCAGCTCCTGGTGGACGAAGGCGGCGCGGGCCGCGTCCCGGACCCGGCCCAGGGCCTCGGTGAAGCTCAGGTCGGCGCCCAGGCCGCAGCGGACGACCAGCGAGTTGAGGAAGAAGCCGACCATGTTCTCGGTCTCGGGCCGGGTGCGGCCCGCCACCGGGGTGCCGACCGGGACGTCCCACTGGCCGCTGTAGCGGGCGACCAGGGTCGCGTAGGCGGTCAGCAGCGTCATGAACGGGGTGGCTCCCTGTGCGCGGCCCAACTCGACGAGCTGTGCGGCCAGTTCGGGGCTGATCCGGAAGGGGACCACCGCTCCGCGCGGGTCACGGACCGCCGGGCGGGGCCGGTCGACGGGCAGGTCGAGGGGGACGATGCCGTCGAGGGCGGCGCGCCAGTGGGCCAGCTCGCGCTCGATGACGTCGTCGGTGAGGCGGGCGTGCTGCCACGCGCCGTAGTCCGCGTACTGGAGGGACAGGTCGGGCAGTCGCGGCTCGCGCTCCTCCAGCCGGGCCGCGCACAGCTCGCGCAGCTCCCGCTCCAGCAGGACCGTCGACCAGCCGTCGCAGGTGATGTGGTGCATCGTCAGGAGCAGCAGATGGTCCTCACCGGGGACCCGGACGAGCAGCGCCCGCCACAGCGGCCCGGCGGCGAGGTCGAAGCCGCGTGCGAACTGCTCGCCGAAGAGCGCGGGCACCCCGTCCCGGGTGGCGTCCTCGACGCGCAGTTCGACACCGGCCGCGCCGGGATCGTCGATGACCTGCAGCGGCTCACCGCCCCGGTCGACGTACCGGGTGCGCAGCGGCTCGTACCGCGCGGCCAGCGCGGCCAGCGCGGTCCGTACGGCCTCGTCGTCCAGCGCGGCCGGCAGCCGCAGGAAGAGGGGGGCGACCCACTCGGGGCTGCCGGGGTGCATCCGGTCCAGGAACCACAGACGGCGCTGCCCCGAGGAGAGGGGGAGGTCGGCGTCGCGGGGAACGGGAAGGATGTCCGGTCCGTCGTCGACGGCCTGAGCACGACCGCCGGAGCCACCGGCCACGGGGCCGTCGACGGCCCTTTGCGCAGTACCTTCCGCAGTCCCTTCCGTCGCGGCGTCGTTGCCGGCCACCGGCACTCCGGTGCCCCGGGTGTCGGAGGCCGCCGCTCCCGCCGCACCGGCGGTCGCGCCGACCAGCTCGGCCTGCGCCGCCACGGTCGTCGCCGCGAACAGACCTCGCAGCGACACCTTCTCGCCGGACGCGGCGCGCAGCCGCGCCGCCAGGCGGGTCAGCTGCAGCGAGGTGCCGCCGAGGGCGAAGAAGTCGTCGAACGCACCGACCCGGTCGAGCCCGAGCAGCTCCGCCCAGACCCCGGCGACGAGTTCCTCGGCCGCGTCGCGCGGCGCGGTGAACGCGGGCTGCTCCGCGGCGACGATCTCGTCGGGGGCGGGCAGCATGGTCCGGTCGACCTTGCCGTTGGCCAGGAGCGGGAACGCGTCGACCACATGGAAGAAGGCGGGGACATGACTGTCCGGCAGCCGCTCGGCCAGGAAGCCGCGCAGCTCGCCGGTGTCCAGGTCGCCGCTCACGATCAGATGCGCGGCCAGCCGCTTGCCGCCGTCGTCCGCCGCGTACGGCGTGACGACCGCGCCGGTGACGGCCGGGTGCGCGGCCAGCGCGGCCTCGACCTCGGCGGGCTCGATGCGGACGCCGTTGACCTTCACCTGGTGGTCGAGCCGGCCCAGGTACTCCAGCGTGTGGTCGGCGCGCCAGCGCACCTGGTCGCCGGTGCGGTAGAGGCGGTCGCCCGGCTCGGTGGCGTACGGGTCGGGCACGAAGGACTCTGCGGTCAGATCGGGGCGGCCCGCGTAGCCGCGGGCGACACCGACGCCGCCCGCGTACAGCTCACCGGGGACTCCGACGGGCACGGGCAGCCCGTTCGGGTCGAGGACGAGAACGCGCATGCCGGGCAGGGGGCGGCCGATGGGGACGGGACCGGTGGTGAGGGCGGAGTCGACAAGCTGGGCGGTGGCGTCGATGGAGCACTCGGTGGGACCGTAGGTGTTCCAGATCTCAAGTCCGGTGCCGGCCCGCTCGCGCAGCCGCGTGACGAGTTCGGCGTGCAGGGCCTCGCCCGCGGAGAACAGCAGCCTGAGCGAGCCGCAGCCGCTCCAGTCGCCCTCCTCCACGAGCAGCCGCAGCACCGACGGCACGACCTGGAGCACGGTGACGTCGTGGTCGGCGACCGCGCGCAGCAGCGCGGCCGGGTCGCGCTCGGCACCCGCCGGGGCGAGCACCACCGCGGCGCCGCTGACCAGGGGCGCGAAGATCTCCCAGACGGCCGCGTCGAACCCGATCGTGGTCTTCTGCAGGATGCGGTCACCGGCGCCGAGCCCGTGCAGCCGGACGGTCCAGCCGACGCGGTGCGCGATGCCCGCGTGGGTGACCGCGACCGCCTTGGGCCTGCCGGTCGAGCCGGAGGTGAACACGGCGTACGCGACGTTGGCGGGATCCGCGACGGGCAGTTCGGCCGGCTCGTCCGGGGAGCTGTGGACCTCCTCGGGCCCGACACGCCGGGCGCCGGCGTCGCGCACCGCGCCCTCCAGGGCCGGGCCGGCCAGCACCAGGCGGGCCCCTGCCTCCCGGACCAGGCCTGAGAGGCGCGCGGGCGGCTGAACGGGGTCGAGCGGGACGTATCCCGCGCCGGCCCGCCAGACGCCCAGCAGCGCGACGACCAGGTCGACGCCGCGGGGCAGGCTCACCCCGACGAGCGTGTCGGGCCCCGCACCCAGGTCCCGCAGGTGGCGGGCCATGCGCAGGGACGCACGATCCAGCTCCTCGTACGACACCGCCCGGGTGCCGTCGATGACGGCGGCCGCGTGCGGGGTACGGAACGCCTGCTCGGCGAAGCGTTCCGAAAGCAGTTCGGCGTTCACGGTTACTCCTGTCACAGACCTGGGTGTGGGTGGACGCGGCGGCTCAGGCCGCGGAGGACTCGTGCATCTGCCGACGCAGGCTCAGCGGACGCATGTCGGTCCACACCTCGGCGATCCGGGCCAGGCACTCCTCGCGCGTGCCCTCGGTGCCCTCGGCCTGCCAGCCGGCGGGCAGGTCGCGCCCGGCGGGCCACAGCGAGTACTGCTCCTCGTCGTTGAACACCACGCGCTGGAGGGGACCCTCGGGCTGCGCGCCGGTCTGTACTGCGGTCATGGAAACTCCTTGATCGGTACGGTGGTTGGCTGATGTGACCGGCCGGCGGCCGCCGGTCGGACAGCTGCCGGCCGGACGACTGCTGGTCAGGCGGGCAGGAAGTCCTCGACGCGTACGCCGAGTCCGAGACGCTCGGCCTTCTCGCGCACGAACTCGGCGAGCGCCAGGTCGAGCACGCCCAGGCCGAACGGCGAGTAGACGACGGGCCGGTGCGCCTCACGGCGGAGGCGGGCCGTGCCGCGCAGCAGGGCGCCGATCGACGCGGCGACGAAGTCGCGGTTGCCGACGGCCTGTTGGGCGAGGTCGAGGGAGGTGCGCTCGCGGCAGACGTGGTCGGCGTCGTCGACGACGTTCACCGCGCCGAGGATCGACTCGGCGGTCAGGTCCCGCAGGGAGACGTGCAGGACCGTGGTGTCCGGGCCGCACGCCGACAGGTCCAGGTGCGGGGTCGCGGCGGTGGTGGCCAGGGACACCAGCCGGTGCTCGCCGAGCGCCCCGGCCAGGTCGGTCACGGCGTGGGCCTTGACCGCGGGCGCCACCTCGGCGCACCGCTCGGCGAACGCCTCGGCGCGGGCCGGGTCGGTGTCGTACAGGGCGGCCTCGCGCAGGTCCGGCAGGGCCGCGGCCAGGAAGCGCAGGATCTCCAGGTTGATCACTCCGCAGCCGATGAGCAGGGCGGACGTCGGCGGGTTGTGGGTGGTGAGCTCCCGGGCGGCGAGCGCCGCACTGGCGGCGGTGCGCCGAGCGGAGATCACCGCGCCCTCGACGAAGGCCACCGGGCGCCCGTCGTCCATGGAGTTGAGGACGACGGCGGCGCTGGCCCGCTCGGTCCCGGCCGCCACGTTGCCGGGGAAGGAGGCGATCCACTTCATCCCGGCGACGGGCCGCTCGCCGCCCCGGTAGGCGGGCAGGCCGATGATCCGGTCCCGGCCGTGCCGCTCCTCGGGAAAGCGGAGGAACGTCGAGTGCGGCAGGGACGTGAGCCCCTCGTCGTGCAGCCGGTAGGTGTCGGCGACGAGGTCGATGATCTCCGTCTCCCGGCCGGACAGAACGTCCGTGACATCGGCGCGCCGGAGAATCAGCATGGGGTTCCCTCTCTGCGTAGTGATCGGGGGGGGCGGCCGGAGCCTGGTGCTTGACACTCAGATGGTGCGAGGGCGCGCTATATGCGCCCTATACGGCCCGTTCGGCCTCGATGTCGTAGAGCACGGTGCCTTCGAGCAGCGGTTCCTGCCGTACGCGGACGTCGAATCCGTGGCTGTGCAGGAGGTGTCGTACGGCGTCCAGGTGGCCGTCCTCGTCGTGCACCTCGGCGACGACGGCACCGACGCGGGCCCAGTGGTGGTCCTCGATGCCGCGCAGCACGTCGAGCTCGGCACGTTCGACGTCGACCTTCAGCAGGTCGACGCGGTCGAGTCCGTGGCGGCGGATCAGTTCGGACGCGGTGACGGCCGGCACGGTGAGCTCGACGCCGTCGTGCAGCCCGTCGACGAGTTCCCCGGCGTCCTCGGGGCCGATCCCGCTGTTGCGCAGGAAGGCCAGGGTGATCTCGTCGTCGGCCTGCCGGTCGGCGTACACACCCGAGTTGCCGGGCGCGTCGGGGTAGTACGTGAAGCGGAGCCGCCCCGGCCGGTCGGACACCGCGACGCACTCCGCCTGCCAGCCCGGGGCGGCGTGCTCGGCGAGGTTGCGGCGCAGGCACGCGTGCAGCTCGGGCGCCGGCTCGGCGGCGACGACGCGTACGCCGGGGCACGTCCGCGCGCAGAGCACCGACAGCAGGCCGATGTTGCCGCCGATGTCGAGGACGGTGTCGCCGGGCCGCAGCCGCCGGGCGGCCCGGTCGTACGCACCGGGCGGCAGCATCTCGCGCCACATCGCCACGGCGGCCGGCCCGTTGACGCACCAGACGGCCGGCCCGCCGGGGAGTTCCTGGCGAAGGGGTGCGTTCATGACGTGCTCCCGAGGGCGAGAAGGAAGTCGAGGTCGTCCGGGACGACGAGTGCGGCGTCGGCGACCTTCGTGCCGGGCGCGTCAAGGGAGACGTCGACGAGCCGGTGCCAGACATCGCGGAAGCGCAGCATCGTGGCCGCGTCGAACAGGTCGGTGTTGTAGCGCAGGACCGCCTTGAACTCCCGGCTGTCCTGCAGCACTTCGACGGTGAGGTCGAGCTGGCCCTCCTGCTGGGGCACGTCGCACAGTTCGGCGCGCAGCCCGCCGAGGCGGACCGGCCCCTCGTACAGGCCCGGGACGGGCAGCCGGTCGGCGGCGACGAGAGTGCAGGCGATACGGAAGAGGGGGACCCCGCCGCCGTCGAGCAGTTCGACGGGATAGCGGGCGTGCGCGAGTCCGGTGCGCAGTTGGCGCTGCACGGCCTCGGCGGTCTCCAGGAAGCTGGTGCCGGGGGCGAACCTGGCCGCGACGGGCAGGGCGTTGACGTAGTAGCCGACGGCCTGCCTGCTGCGCGGCGTGAACCGGGTGGTGACCGGGCAGCCGACGAGGAAGCCGTCCGGGGCACCGGCGCGGTACAGGGCCGCCTGGAAGGTTCCGAGCAGCCAGGCGAACGGCGTCAGCGCGTGCCGGGCGGCCGCCTCGCTCAGCCGGGCCGCGGTGCTGTCCGCCAGGACGAGTTCGACGGTGGCACCGTTCAGGGTGCGCTGCGGCGGACGCGGCCGGTCCGTGGGCAGGGTGGCGGGGCCGAGCCCCTCGCAGACCTCCCGCCAGTACGCGGCGGCCCGGGCCCCGCGCGGCGAGTCGACGAACTCCCGCTCCGCACGCACCTGTTCGTCCCAGCCCGCTTCGGCGGGCGGCGGCAGGGGCGGCTGCTGCCCGGTACGTGCCCCGTACTCGTCGAACAGGTCCCGCACCAGCAGCCACTGCGAGGTGGCGTCGCTGACGAGGTGGTGGGTGACGGTGACGAGCAGGGCGTCGTCGGGGGCCCTGCGCAGCAGCACCGCGCGGAAGGCGCCCTGTTCGAGCCTGAAGGGTTCCTCCCCGGCCCGCCTGGCGAGGTCGAAGAGGGCTCCGTCGTCGGCGTCCGGTGTCTCCCGCACGTCGAGCCGTACGGTGTCGGCGGGGCGGGTGACGCGTATCGGGCCCTCCTCGGTGCCCGGGAAACGGGACCGCAGCAGTTCGTGCCGCAGGACGAGCGCGGTGAGCGCCTCCTGGAGCACATCGGTGCGCACCCGGTCACGCAGCCGCACCGCGAGGACCACGTTGTAGGCGGAACTGTCCGGGTCGAGTTGATGAGTGAGCCAGAGTCCTTCCTGGCCGAGTGACAACTGACCGGTGGACACATGCATGGGTGAATCAGCCCTTCCACAGATGAGAGACGTCGCCGAAATTCTGGTGCACCCAGGAATCGGAATAGATGGTGTCGAGATAGCGGTCACCGCCGTCCGGGAAAACCAGGACACAGTTCGAGCCGTCCGGAATGCGGTGGCGGAATTTCCACAGAGCGGCGACGGTCGCCCCGGACGAGCCGCCCGCGAGGACCGCTTCCCGGTCGATGAGCCGACGGCAGGCGACGACACACTCCAGATCGGAGACGTGGACCACCTCGTCGGCGGCCGAGTCGTCCATCAGCGGGGGCACCACGGACGCGCCGTGCCCGGGGATGAGGCGCTGGGTGGATTCGAGGCCGAAGATCGCGCTGCCCAGTGCGTCCACCGCGACGACGGTGGTGTCCAGGCCGCGGGACCTGATGTGGTCGCGGCAGCCGCGCAGGGTGCCGAAGGTGCTGACCGAGCAGAACAGGAAGTCGACTCGTCCGTCGAGGGCCTCCTCGATCTCCCGCATCGTGGTCTCGTGCGCCTTGGGGTTGAGCAGGCTCGCGTACTGGTTCGGCCAGTACGCGTCCGGGGTCCCCGCGACCAGTTCGCGTACCCGGCGCAACCGCATCGGCAGGTACTCGCTGGTCAGCCCGTCCCGTTCGGTGACGATCTCGACCTCGGCGCGGAACGCGCGCAGGATGGCGAGGTTCTGCTCGGTGGTCTTGCCGTCGACCACGCAGATGAAGCGCAGGCCGAAGTAGCGGCAGATCTGGGCGAGTCCGACGGCGAGGTTCCCGGAGGAGGACTCGATGATCACCGACCGGCCCGGTTCCACCGCGCCGTCGCGGATCGCCGCGAGCAGCATGCCCAGCGCGGAACGGTCCTTGATGCTGCCGCCCGGATTGAACCGCTCGACCTTCCCGAAGACCCGGGAGCCGAACTCCGGCAGCAGTCTTTCCAATTCCACTAGAGGGGTGTTTCCTACTGTCGACAGAATGCCTGGGAACGTTTTCTCGGGCATGACTGCCCCTTCCCGGAGGGTCACTGCGAAGGAACGCAGACTTGACCCGGTAATTCTCTGCGGAACCGCTATGCCGCCCCTATACGGAAATCCGCTGCCGAGAAAGGTCGGCGGGACCCCGAAAGAGGCGGGCAAAGGAACGTGCGCGAGAACCCGGACGGGAAAGAAGACGGGCCGGAGCCGTCCGAGGGGGGTGGACGGCCTCGGCCCGTCGGGGGGAGAGGGGTCGATGGGGCGGGTCCGGCGCGCGGACCCGCCGGCCGGTCAGGCGCGTGGGCCCACCAGCGGGTCCGCTCCCTGCCCGGCAACCGGCTCCGCGGTCACCACGGGTTCCGCGGGGCTCTCGGCGGCCGCTGCGGCGGGCGCCGGTTCGTCGGCCCCCTCCAGGCTGATGCCGGGCAGCCAGGCCAGCCGGCTCGGCATCTTCCAACTGGCGTCGCCGAACAGGGCGAGCGAGGCCGGCAGCAGGATGCCGCGGACGATCGTGGCGTCGATGAGGACCGCGGTGGCAAGGCCCACGCCGACCATCTTGTAGTCGATCGCGGAGAGCGTGCCGAACACCGAGAACACCGCGACCATCACGACCGCGGCACTGGTGACCACGCCCGCGCTGCGGCTGATGCCCTCCACGACGGCCTCCTTGGTGTCCAGACCGCGCCCCCGGTCGGTACTCGCGCACCCGGCTCAGGATGAACACGTGGTAGTCCATGCTCAGGCCGAAGAGCGTGACGAACATGAACAGCGGCAGCCAGCTCACGACCGCGCCGTACGACCGGAAGTCGAGCAGCGACGACAGGTGCCCGTCCTGGAAGACCAGGGTGAGCACGCCGTAGGCGGAGCCGATCGACAGCAGGTTCAGCACGATCGAGATCAGCGGGATGGCCAGCGACCGGAACGCCGCCGTGAGCAGCACGAACGCCAGCAGGATCACGAAGCCGAAGACGTACGGTGTGCTCTCGCTCAGCGCGGAGTTGAAGTCCTCCTGCTTGGCCGTGTCACCCGACACGGCGTACTCGACGCCGTCGACCTTGCCGAACGAGGCGGGCAGCGCCTTCTCGCGCAGCTCCTCGAGCGCGGCGACGGACGCGGCGTTCTTCCCGTCGCCGGCCAGCGGCACCCGGACGACCAGGACGCTGCGGCTGCTGTCCACGGGCGACTTGACCAGCGAGGTGCCGATCGGCCCGTGCAACGTGCCGTTGCTGTCCGCGACCTGCCGCTCGAGCTCGGCGAGCGCTCCCTCGACGGCCGGGCCGTTCAGGTCGCCGCCGCGCACCATGACCTCGGCGGGCTCGGTGTCCGTGTCGGAGGGGAAGGCCTGCTGCAGCCGGTCGAGGGCCTGCAACGCGGGCACGTCGGTGGGCATCCGGTGCTTGAGGTCCGGGTCGGACAGCTTCATGCCGAGCGCGGGCAGCGCGAGGAGCGCGAGGACGAGCGCACCGACGCCGCCCCACAGCAGGGGCCGCTTGACGACCCGGCGCACCAGGCCGCCCCAGACACGCGAATCGCGCACCTCGGTACGGCGCTTGCCCAGCCACGGCAGCCTCCACTTGTCGACACGCTCCCCGAGCCAGGACAGCACGGCCGGCAGCACGGTGACCGAGCCGATCATGGCGATCGCGACGACGGCGATGGTGCCGATGGTCATGCCGGTGAAGGTCTCGATGCCGGTGAAGAACAGCCCGGCCAGCGCGACGATCACGGTGAGCCCCGAGACGACGACGGCCTTGCCGGAGGTACGCCCGGCGATCAGCAGGGCGGTGTCGTTGTCGTGCCCGGCGGCACGTTCCTCCCTGGCGCGGCGCAGATAGAACAGCGAGTAGTCCACGCCGACGGCCATGCCGATGAGCAGGACCACCGACGGGGTGCTGTCGCCCATGGCGATCCACTTGCCGGCGAAGGTGAGCGCGCCCATGGCGGCCACCACCGACACCAGCGAGATCAGGACCGGGATGCCGGCGGAGACGAGCGAGCCGAAGACCACCGCGAGGATGATGACGGTGAGCGGGATGGACAGGATCTCGGCGCGGGCGAAGTCCTCGTCCTTGATGTCACCGATCGCCTGGCTGACGCTGACCTTGCCGGTCTGTGTGATGGTGACGCCGGGGTGCGCGCGCTGCTGCTCCTGGATCGCCTTCTGCATCGGCACCAGCGAGTAGCCGGTCACCGAGAAGCGCACCACGGCCGAGCGGCCGTCCTTGGAGACGAGCTTCTGCCCGGCCTCGGCCGAGTCGGTGGGCGAGGTGATGTCGGAGGCCCATCGGGCGCCGGTTTCGTCCTTGCCGAGGCCCCGCAGCGCCTCGGCCACGTCCTCGGCCGCCTCACGCATCGCCGGGTTGTCGGCGTACCCGGATGCCTTGGCCCCGGCCTCGATCAGGACGTTCTCCTGGGGCGGCGAGAAGACCTGGGCCTCTTCGAGCATCCTCTGTGCGCGGCCGGTCTCGCCCGGCGAGTGCTCGCTGCGGCTGGTGCTGCCGAGCCCCGCCCCCAGGGCGATGATCAGGACGACAAGCCCGATCCAGCCGAAGCCCGCCTTCTTGCGATGGTGGACGCTCCAGTACGTGACGCGTTCGACCAGCGGGCGCCGGCCGGAGTCGGGTGCTTGGTTCATGATGATGTCCTCGTCGTAGAGGGCTTCCCACGCTGGCAGCAGCACCTCATCGGACTTCTATATCCGCTCGCTACGAGGCCAGTTCGGCCGCGAGGTGGGCGGTGATCGCGTCGATGGTGGGGTGGTCCCAGGCCAGGGTCGGCTCGACGACGAGGCCGAAGCGGTCCTCCACATCGCCGCACAGGGTCAGGGCGTAGACCGAGTCGAGGCCCAGCTCGGCGAGCTGAGCGCCCTCGTCGATCTCCGCCGCGGGCCGCTCCAGGTAGTAGCCGACGCGGTCGACCAGCCACCCGCGGATCGCCTGCGGTGTGATGTCGGAGGCGGTGGTCGCGGTGGTTGTGGTCGCGGTGGTCGTGGTCGTGGTCTCGGTCATGACGGGACTCCTCGGTCGGGGACGGACCGGCGGGCGAGCCGTCCGCGGAACAGGTCGAACGTGAGATCGCCGGCGTGCCGTTCGACGAGCTCGTCGAACAGCTGCCGGGCGGCGGATTCGGGCAGCGGCCCCCGGCGCAGGCCGAGCCGCTCGGCGAGCCGGTGCAGTGCGGCAGTGGCCCAGCGCGGGTCGGCAAGGAAGGCGGCACGATCGTCGGCACCGGCACCGGCATCGGCATCCGCGTCGGCACCGGCACCGGCACCGGCACCGGCATGGGTTTCGGTTTCCGCGCCGGAACCGTCACGGCGGGCGGCGACGGCGGTCGGGCTGTCGCCGTCGGCGGCATGCCATACGCCCAGGCAGGCGGCCGCCGCGAGCAGCAGGGTGTACCGCTCGGCCAGCAGGAAGGCGCGGCGGCCCGCCACCGGGGTGCGGTCGCGCGGTGGAAGGGCGGCGGCGCGGCGGGCGAGTTCGGCGAGTTCCTCGGTGAACAGACGGGCCAGTTCGGCGAGTTCACCGAGCTCCGGGCGGCCGGCCGCCTCGTCGGTGAGTTCGCGGGCCACGGCCGGAAGGTGGCAGGCGAGCCGGTCGGTGCCGCGTGCGGTCAGTTCCAGGCGGCCGAAGTCGAGGGCGGGCAGCGGGTCGTCGAGCCGGAACAGCGCCTCGGGCGCGGCCGAGGGCGGGGTCCCGTCGAGCGCCGGCCGCCAGGCCCGCTCGGCGAGCCGCGGAAGCTGCGGGACGATGGTGGAGAGGCAGACCGCACCGCTCGCGTGGGCGAGGGCGACCACCGGCAGGTCCCGGGCCGCCTTCTGGAAGACGGCGTACGGCCCTTCGCGCAGATAACCGCGGGCGCCGAGCACCACCCCGAGCCGGTACGAGCTGTCCTGGAGGAATTTCGGCACCAGGTACTTCACCGCCGCGGAGCGCACGCTGGCCTCCTCCGGCAGCAGGTGCAGCGACCGGGCGCCGACGGCGGACAGCGCGTCGCAGATCAGCAGGTCCACGAAGGTGTCCGTCAACACCCCTCGCACTTCCGGAAGTTCACTGATGGGCCGCCCGTACAGCTGCCGCCGCCCGGCGAAGTCGAGGACCACGCGCAGCTGCGTGTCTCCGACGCCGACGACCATGCCGGGCAGCACACTGCGAGTGACCTGGAACACCTTGAGGACGGTCTCCATGGCGCCGCCCTCCACCCCGAGGAGGGCGTCGGCCGGCACCGGGCAGGCGTCGAAGCCGATGCCGCCGAGCAGACAGCCCCGTACGCCCGAGGTGGGGTGGCGGGCGGTGCGGTCCACGCGGTCCGGAGGCAGCTCGTCGAGGTCCAGCAGGAAGTGCGAGTGGCCGCGGCTGCCGGGGTGTTCATCGGTGCGGGCGAACAGGACGGCGGCCTCGGCCCGGCCGACGTTGTTGACCAGTTGCTTGCCGCCGTCGAGGAGACGGCCGCCGTCGGGCGCGGGCCGCGCGGCCGTGGAGATACGGGCGAAGTCGCTGCCGTGGGCGAGTTCGGTGTACGCGGCGACGATCCGGCCGCCGCCCAGCAGCAACTCCGCGGCCCGGCGCCGCTGCGCCGCGCTGCCGTCCGCCCAGACGGGCAGCCCGGCGATGAAGCTGGTGACGCCGTGGCCGATACCGAGCGCGCAGTCCCGGCGGAACAGGCCGCGCATGAGCAGCGCGAACCGGTCGGCGCGCTCGAACCGCCCGCCGTACGCCCCGGGCACGAACTCGGCGCCGAGCCCGAACTCCCGCAGCGCCCGCTCCCCTTCGGGCAGCAGCTCACCGCGTTCGTCGGCGCGGAGAACGGCGTCGAGCCCGAGCGGGTTGCCCGGCTCGTACGGGTCGCCGAGCAGCGCTTCGAGCCGGGCGATCCGGTCCAGTACGGGCTCGGCCCGTTCAGGGGCCTCGGAGGTCAGCGGATCCGTCATGCTGCGTCCTTCGTCGGGCGGATGTCGGGGACCGGGTGTGCGGCCGTGCGGTGCCGGCGAGGCGGATCCGCGCGGCGCCGGCGCATCCCGGGCGGGGGCGGACCGCTCATGCCGCGTCCCTCGTCGCGCCGTCGGCCGGCCCCTCGGCCAGCGGGCAGCGCAGCAGCGAGAACAGCAGGCCCTCCTCGTACTGCGCGTGCAGGGCGGGCAGCAGTCCGTCCAGTGCCGGGCCGTCGAGGTCGTCCAGGTCCGGGACCTCGTTGAGTCGGCGCAGCAGGCGGGCCAGTACGGCGTCCAGCCACACGGTGCCGGCCCAGAGCGGGCCCGTGGCACGCGCCGTACCGGTGTTCTCCAGCCACAGGTGCAGGCTCGCCGCACCCGCGTACACCAGGGCGTATCTGCGTGCTGCCGCGAAGGCCTCCCGCGGCACCTCCCTGGCGCGGTGCCGGTGGGCGCCGAGCTCCTCGTGCAGTTCGTCGGCGAGGGCGAGCAGTCGCTCGGCCTGCGCCACCACCCGGGGCGGCGCCACGGCACGGGCCCGTTCCACGGCGTCCGGCAGGGACTGTACGACGCTGGAGCCGGACCGGGCGAAGAGAGTGAGCCGGTCGTGGTCGAGCTCGGGCACGGGCCGGTCGAGGCGGGCGGCCGACGCCACCGCGTCCCGGTCTGCCAGCCGCCCCCGCCAGCCGCGGGCGAGCACGGGGAACTGGTTGATCAGCGAGTTCAGGTTGACGGCCGTGCTGCCGTCGAAGATGCCGACGATCCGGTGGTCACGCTCCACCTTCTGGAAGGCGCCGTCGGCGAAGTCCCGGGTCAGCATCGCCCGCGCGCCGAGCAGCCCGCGCAGGCTGCCGATCACCTCGTCGCCGAGGGTCGGCACCAGGTATTTGGCCACGGCGGACACCGCGCTCTGCTCCGCGGTGAGGGTGTGTACGGACCGAGTAGCGACCAGGGACACCGCCTCCATGGCGAGCAGGTCGGCGTAGCACTCGGCCAGGGTTCTCGCCGCGTGCGGCAGTTCGGCGAGGGAACGCTGGTACAGCCGGTGGGTACGGGCGAAGTCCAGGGCGACGCGCAGCGCGTGGTCCGTCATGCCGAGCGACATCGCCGAGCAGAGCGTGCGGGTGATCTGGAAACCCTTGAGGATGATCTCCAGGCCCGCGCCCTCGGCACCGATCAGCGCGTCCTCGGGGACCTCGGCACCGTCGAAGGCGATACCGCTGATGTCCGCGCCGCGCACTCCGTGGGTGGACACACCGTCGAGGGGCCGCCAACTCCCCGGCGCCAGCCGGGCCTTGTCGACGAGCAAGAGGCTGAAGCCCCGGCTGCCGGCCGTCGCCCTCGTACGGGCCAGCACGCAGACGAGCTCGGCCCGGGTGGCGTTGTTGATCAGCCACTTCTCGCCGTCGAGCCGCCAGCCACGGTCGGTGCGCTCGGCCCGCAGCTCCCCCGCGAGCAGGTCGCTGCCGTGGGAACGCTCGGTGAGCGCCAGCGAGATCACGGCGCCGCCCGCGACCCGCTTCGCGAGCGCCTCGGCCTGCTCCGGCCGCCCCGCCACCCATACCGACACGGCACCCAGGTAGGTCTTGACGTGCCCGAGCGCGACGGTGAAGTCCCGTCGCCCGAGCGTCCGGATGAGCTGCGACAGCTCTTCGCTGCTGCGCAGTTCTCCTCCGTGGCGCGCGGGCGCGAACCAGCGCGGCACTCCGAGCGCGTCCAGTTCCCGGCAGACGGCGGCGGGGAACTCCTCCGCCCGGTCCAGTTCGGCACCGCGGGCGAAGGAGAACTCCCGCCGCCCGTCCCGCGGATCCCCGAGCCGCTCCTCCAGCTCCCGGCCGAGTGCGTACGGGTCCCAGGGGGCGCCGTCCGCGGCGGGCGGCACGCTCAGTTCACGTACCGGCCGGTCCCTCACCGCGGCGACTTCCGGCGCCAGCTCTTCGTGCAGTGCGTCCAGTTCACCGTCCTCGAAGAGCCGCCGCATCAGCGTCCGCTGGATCTTGCCGCTCGTCGTGCGCCGGATCCGCCCGGCCCTGACGAGGACGACGCCCCCGACCCGTACGCCCAGCCGCTGTGCGAGGCGGGCGCGGGCACCACGCGCCAGGGCGGTCAGCGCGGCCTCCTGGAGCCCGCGACCGCGCACCTCCTGAACGGCGACGATCTGCTCCGCCGCGGGACTGCCACCGGGCCGGACCCCGAAGACGGCGGCGGGCAGATCGGCGAAGGCCGGATCCAGGTCACGCAGTTCGCGTTCGATGTCGTGCGGATACAGATTCCGTCCGTGCACGATGATCATTTCCTTGATGCGCCCGGTCACGTACAGCTCCCCGGAGCGCAGGGCGCCCAGATCCCCCGTACGCAGGAATCCCCGGTCCCCGCCGGCCGTCACCGCGTCGAAGGTCCGCGCGCTCTCCTCGGGCCGGTTCCAGTACCCGAGCGCGACGCTGCCGCCCCGGACCCAGATCTCGCCGACGTGCCCGTCCGGCAGCTCGACCCGGCTGTCCGGATCGACGATCCGCAGATCGAGCCCGCGCACGATGCCGCTGCCGGCCAGCTCCTGCACACCGTCGGCCCGTTCGGGCGTGGTTGCCGCGATGACCTCGCCGCGGGCCAGCGCGGCCATGTCCGCGCGCAGCACCGTCGGCGCCCGCTCGGCCCGGGTGCCGGCGACGTAGAGCGTAGCCTCGGCGAGCCCGTACCCGGGCAGTAGCGAGCGGGGCGAGAACCCCGCCGGGGCGAAGCGCTCCGCGAAGCGGGCGAGGGTCGCGGCGTCGACGGGTTCGGCGCCGTTGCAGGCGTACCGCCAGCTGGACAGGTCGAGGCCGGCGGTCTGCTCCTCGGTGAGCCTGCGGGCGCACAGGTCGTAGGCGAAGTTGGGTGCGCAGCTGATGTCGGCGCGATGCCGCTCGATCAGCCGCAGCCAGGAGACGGGCCGCTTGAGGAAGTCGGTGGACGACATGAGCACCGCGGTGCCGCCCAGGTACAGCGGGGCGAGCATCATCGCGATCAGGCCCATGTCGTGGTGCGCGGGCAGCCAGCTGCACCAGGTCATACCGCCGTGCCAGCCGTGGCAGTCCCGCATCAGCCCCAGGTTGTGCACGAGCGCGCCGTGCGGAACCATCACGCCCTTCGGGTCGCTGGTCGACCCCGAGGTGTACTGCAGGAAACCGAGTGTGTCGGCCGCGACAGGATGCTCGGCCCACGCCTCCCCGTCACCGTCCCGCTCGGCCGCCTCGACGGCATGCATCCTCAGTCCGGGCAGCGCACCCCGCCCGTCCTCCAGCCAACGGCCCACGGCGGACTCACCCGCCTCGTCCGTCAGCACCAGCCGTGCCCCGGTGTCCACGGCGATCGCGGTCGTCCGGGCCTCCTGCCGCCCGAACCCACCGGGCACCGGAACCGGCACCGGAACCGCACCCGCGTACAGACAGGCCAGGAAGGCCCGCAGAAACCCGGTCCCGGGCCCGCAGGAGACGAGAACCCTCTCCCCGGGCTCGACGGTCCCGCCGAGCCACTGCGCGGCGGCCCGCGCCCGCCGGTCCAGTTCCCCGTACGCCAGATCCTCCTCACCGGCATCCGAGCTGAACCGGACCGCGCTGCGCCGCGGCGCCAGGACCACCCTGCGCCGCACGGCACTGACAAAGCTCTCGAAGCCGGACACCCAACTACCCACCCTCTGCGATTGCTTGGAACCGCGCTCACCCAGCAGCGGACACCAACCAGCCAACCGAGGCCCGCTATGCGGCACCTATATGCGAGGGGACCCGCCCTGACGGAACCCCGAAGGGCCGCCGCACAACGCCGGGGGAAGCGTCGTACGGCGGCCCGGGGACGGCGGCCGGCCGGAAGGCCGGCTCAACCGCACCCGCCCGCGTGCCCGTCGTCGACGGACGACACGGACGGCGGAAGCGGGGTCCCGGAGACTCCCGGGACCCCGGCAGGGTCAGCGGCGGTCCTCTCCTCGATCGCCGCGACGAAGTCCGGCAACCGGTCGACGCCCCAGTACTTGTCGTAGTGATCGACGAAGAACGGCACCCCGAAGACCCCGTCCCGCTGGATCTCCAGCAGCACCCGCACCCCCTCCGCCCGCAACGAGGAGTCATCGGCGGCGCACGCCAACTCCTCCTGCCCCAGCCCGAGTTCCCCGGCGAACCCCGCGATCACCGTCCGGTCGCAGATATCGAGACCGAGCTCCCAGCGGGCCCGTGCGGCAAGGGCGACGAACTCGGGTCCCCTGCCGTGCCGGGCCGCCGCGAGGTACCCGAGATGCGGCACCTCCCACACCGGCTCCCGGTCCACCGGCCAGGTGAACTCCAGCCCCCGCCCGGCAGCGAGCCGCCGCACGTCCTGAAGGATGTACCGGTGCTTCTCGGCCGACATGGGCGTGTACGGAAAGGCGCCCCCCGCTTCCGCGAGCAGCTTCCGGCTCAGTTCGTCCGGCTCGAAGAAGGGAACCCACTCCACGGCCTCCGCCGTCCGCGGATACCGGTCGATGAGATCCCGGTAGGCGAGCCACGAGTAGGGACTGCGCAACGAGAAGTAGAAGCGCGGCACGCGCCCGCGCCGCCGCCCCCCGCGCACGGCGGCGCTCACAGCGCGATGCCGCCGTCCACCTGGAGGACCTGCCCGGTGATGTAGGCGGCCTCGGGCGAGAGGAGGAAGGCGACCAGCGAAGCCACGTCCTCGGGCCGGCCGAACCTCTTCAGGGGTATCCGCCCGAGCATCTCCCTGGCCACCTTGGGCGGCAGCGCCGAGGTCATGTCCGTGTCGATGAATCCCGGCGCCACCGTGTTGGCCCGGATCCCGTGCCGCCCGCCCTCCTTGGCGAAGGAGCGGGTGAAGCCGATGATCCCGGCCTTGGACGCCGAGTAGTTGGTCTGCCCCGCGTTGCCCGCGACCCCGGCCACCGAGGAGAGCGTGACCACGGCGCCGCCGCCCCGCTTGATCATCGGGAAGGCCACCGCGCGGCACAGGTTGTAGGTGCCGTCGAGGTTGGTGCGGACGACCGCGTCCCAGTCCTCGTCCGGCATCAGCACCAGCGGGCCGTCCCTGGTGATGCCGGCCGAGGTGACCGCCGCCGAGACCGGGCCGAGCTCCTCGTCGGCCGCGGCGACGAACTCCTTCACCTGCGTACGGTCCGTCACATCCACCCGCCGGGACAGCACCCGCCGCCCCAGCGCACGTACCTCCTTCTCCACCACGGCCGCCGCCTCCTCGTCGGAGCGGTAGCAGAAGCCGATGTCGTAGCCGTCGCGTGCCAGCCGCACCACGACGGCGCGGCCGATACCCCGCGAACCGCCGGTGACCAGCGCGACCTTGTCGTTCGAAGCCGAGTGCACGGCAGTTGCGCTCTCCTCGGACACGGACCCTCTCCTCACACACTCACCGGGGCGCGGTCGGGCGCCGGAAGCAACTCGTTGACATCGCGCAGCGCCACCACGAACGCGCCGACGCGCAGCACCTCGCGGCCGCCCGCGTACGTCTCGCCCGCGAGAACCGCCGTCTCGTCCACCGACTTGACCAGCCGCACCCGGTGCTCCAGCACGTCGCCGGGATAGGCACGCCCCGAGAAGCTCACCTCGTTGATGGCGCCGGCCAGTTCGACCTTCCCGGCGAGGACGTCCGGGTTGGGGTTCTCCCACACGGACAGCAGCACCGCCGACTGGGCCCACGACTCGATGACGAGCGAGGTCGGATACGCGTAGTCGGAGGCGGCGGCGTCCTGGCCGAGCGACGCGTAGCAGGGCTCGTTGCCGGAGACCGCCTTGTACGCGGTGAGGCTCTCGCCGGGCACCACGTCGGCGGCCCGGTCCACCAGGAGGATCTCTCCCCGATGCGGGATGGTGTTCTTGATCCGCCCGATGCCGTAGACGGTCACGAGTTCTCCCCTTCCTTCTCCTGCTTCGCGCGGTAGCGCAGCCGGATGTCGGCCACCTTCCCGCGGTTGGTGGCGACGGCCGCCTTGAACAGCAGTCCGACCGCACTGTCCACGACGCCGACGTCGGTGTGCACCCGGTCGCCGGGAAAGACGGGCCGGTGGAAACGGCAGCGGTCCATGGCGACCAGCTCGACCTCGCCGTCGTCCTCTCCCCGCGACGCCGCGGTGTTCCTGGCCCACTGGCGCACCGTGCGGTCGGCCGCCTCGATGAGGAACACGCCGGGCAGCACGGGGAAACCGGGGTAGTGCCCGGCGACGACGGCGTCGTCCACCGGGGCGTCGAAGGCGGCGATCGCGCCCGCCGGGCCGGTGCGGATCAGCTCCAGGGGCCCCAGCGGCGTGGCGGCGCTCATGACTCCTCCCCCAGCTTGCGCTCCAGCAGTCGGTAGGTGCCCTGGAGCGAGGTGATCGAGGCCAGCTCGGCCTCCGCGAGGCGCACCCCGTACTCCTTCTCCAGGCGCACGGTGATCTCCAGGGCCATCAGTGAGTCGACGTCCAGGTCGTCCATGAAGTGGGCGTCGTCGGTGACCTCGGCGACGTCGAGGTCCAGTACGTCGGCGACGAGGTCGCGCAGCTGCTCCTTGTCGAGCACGGGAACGGTGACGGACTCGGGCATGGGGTACACACGTCCTTCGGATGGTGGTTGGCATACGAGTGGCGGAGAAAGTTCCAGGGCGGCCGGTACGTCCTGCGGCGCGCGGCGGCAATCACGGCCTGCCGGTACGCAGCACGACCGCGCCGGTCTGGCCGTCGGGGTCGACGGAAGTGACGAGCACCGGCCCGTCGCCCGCGGTGAGGGCGGCGGCGAGCTGGAACGACGCGGAGGCCGCGCCGCAGTCGCCGACGAGGCGGCGCAGCCGCAGCCGGGGCGGCCGGTGCTCGCCGAACAGGCCGGCGAGCGCCGCGTCCTCGCGGGCACCGAGCGGGCCGCCGCTGTCCGACGGTACGAGCAGGGCGACGTCCTCGGGCCGCACGTCGGCCTCCTTCAGCGCCTCGGTGGCGGCCCGCGCGACGGCGTCCCGGGCCCGTTCGGGGGCCGTGAAGGCGATGAACCGGGAGCCGCTCAGCGAGGCGAGCGGGGTACGTCCGTGGGCGTCGGCCCGGCCGAGCGATTCGAGCAGGAAGAGCGCGCAGCCCTCACCGAGCGGTCCGGCCGGCTGACGGGACGGGGAGCCGGTGCGCGCCCGGTACTCCAGCCAGGCGCGCTCGGTCGAGAACTCCTCGACGGCGCCGCAGAGTACGGCCTCGCAGTGCCCCTGCCGAAGCAGCCGGGCCGCGTAGTTGAGGGCGAGCAGGCCGGTCGGGGCGCCGCCCGCGACGGTGGTGTTGGGCCCGCGCAGGGTGTGCCAGATGGCGCTCTGGCCGGCCGCACGGTTCATCACCGTGTTCGGGAACAGCGCCGGGTCGACGTGGAAGGGCTTGTCGCCACGCAGTGAGTCCCGGGTGAAGTCCATGATGCTCTGCACGCTGCCGTGCCCGGTGCCGAGCACCATGCCGACGGCCTCCGGGTCGTCCCCGGCCAGGCCGGAGCCGGCCGACTCCAGGAGCATTCCGGCGGTGGTGACGGCGAGGGCGGTGGCCCGGTCCATGGCCCGGGTTCCCTTGCGGCCGAGGATCGCCCGCACGTCGAAGTCCGGTATGCGGCCGGCCCTTTCGTAGGGCCCGAGGTCCGCCGCGTCCTCCGCGCCGCGCACCACGCACCGGTCCCGGCCCACCCCCGCGGCGAAGGTCTCGGCTCCCAGCCCGTACGGCGAGGCCGCCGACCAGCCGGAGACGACCAGGGTGTCCGGGTCCGCCCCGGTGACAGGACTGACGCTCATGGTTGCTGCTCCTTGTCGGTGGTGTGGATCGGAGAGGCGTACGACGAGGCCGAAAGGCCGGTATGCCGATAGGGGGTCTGGGGGGGCGCAGTCCCTCAGACGAAGGGACGGGAAACGGGTGGCGGCGGCGGGGGCGATGAGCCTCCGTCACGCCGGACCGGGCACCTCCCACGCGCCGGCGGCCGCGTGCAGTTCCGCCCCGTCCACGCCGATGGTGTTCCCGGTCAGCCAGGACGAGGAGGTGCGGGAGAGCAGCGCGACGGCCTCGGCCACGTCGTCGGGCCGGGTGAGCCGCCCGTGCGGGTTGTTCTCCGCGGCGCGCTCGACGTAGCCGGCGTGCTCGGGGATACGCCGCAGGGCGGGGGTGAGGGTGGTCCCGGCCCGCAGCGCGTTCACCGCGACCCCTTGGGGCGCCAACTCGCAGGCCAGTTGCCGTACATGGGACTCCAGCGCACTCTTCGCGGCGGACACGGCCCCGTAGCTCGGCAGATGCCGGGACGTGCCGGCGCTCGTCATGGCGTACACCTTCGAGCCGTCGCGCAGCAGGCCCGCGGCGAGCAGGTCCTGCGTCCAGTACACGAGGCTGTGCGCCATGACGTCGAGCGTCATCTCCAACTGGCGTACGGAGACCGGCTTCTCCCAGCCCTCGCGCGGCAGGAACGGCACGAGGGTGCCGAAGGCCAGCGAGTGGACGAGAATCCGTATGCCGTCGGTCGCCCCCGTCAACTCGGCCAGTTTCGGGACGAGTTCGGCGCGGGTCGCCTTCGCGGCGGCATTGGCGTTGAAGAAGCGTGCCTCGACGCCGAGAGCACGGATCTCGTCGACGATCGCCTCGACCTCCTCGGCGCGGGCGGCCGTGTCGAAGTGCACACCGGCGACGTGGACGCCCTCCCTGGCGAGCCCGAGGGCGATGGCCCGTCCGATCCCGCTGGACGCCCCGAGGACCAGGCACCAGCTCCCTTCGAGTGACTTCAGCATGCGACGGCTCCTGTTGACGACGGTGAGGGGACGACACGGACGAGGGCGACATGGCCGGCACCGGAGGCGCAGACGACGAGCCGCTCCGGCCCGTGCGGTGCGGTGACGGCGTGGGCGACGGCGAGCGCGCCCCCGAGGCAGCCTGCTCCGGCAGCCCCGGCGGGCAGCCCGGTCCCGGGCGCGCCGGCGGGCGCGGTGGGGTGGGAGCCGAGCGCGGTCCGGCCCGCGCCGGTGGTGGCACCGGCTACGGCCAGGGCGACGGCCTCGGACACGGTGGACCCGTCGAGATCCAGATGTACGTCGACGGAGTCGTCCCGCGTGCGCTCGCCGAGCAGGTCGGTGAGCGCACCCGCCAGAAGCCCGGCGGCCCGGCTCCGGCCCTCGAAGTCGCGCAGGGCACCCGGCGGCAGGAACAACGACCGGGCCCGCACGGTGCCGTGCACCCGGGCGCCGCGCGACCTGGCGGCGGCCGGGGGTTCGAGGGTGAACACCACGGAGCCCTGCTGACCGCCACCGCCCCGGCCCGGCGGCAGCGGCTCCTCCGTCGCCGCCAGGACCAGCGAGTCGCAGCGGCCCGCCGCGAGCGCGAGCGCACCGGCGGACAGCGCGTCCACGGCGGCCGTACCGGCGGTGGCGACCGTCAGGGAGAAGCCCTTGAGTCCGAACTCGGCGGCCAGCCGGTTGCCGAGCACGTTGACCGCGAAGTAGGGGGCGGTCGCCGGAGACAGCGCTGCCGCGCCCTCCTCGGTCACGGTCGCGTCCATGGCCTCGAAGAGCGCTGCGAGCCCGGTTCCGGTCGCGAGCAGCAGCCCGCGCCGCTCGGCCGGCACCGCGTCGGGCCGTCCGCCGTCGGCGACCGCACCCCGGGCCGCGGCCAGGGCGTACTGGGCGGCGGCCGGCAGGTACTTGTAGCCCCGCCGCCCGAGCCGCTCCCGGTGGGAGAACCACTCGCCCGCACCGGGCATCGCGCTCCCGCCCGCCACGACGGCGGCCTCGGCGCTGTCGCCCCACGGGGAGACGACCCCGACCCCGGTCACGGCGAGCTCGGCCGCAGACACCCCGCTCACCGGCTCTCACCTCCCGTACGCGCCAGGACCAGCGACGCGTTGTTCCCGCCGAACCCGTAGGCGTTGACCAGCACCCGCCCGGCCCCCGCGGCCGGCGGCACCGGGCCGTCCTGTGGCAGCAGGACCGCGCACTCGGGGTCCTGTTCCTTCAGCGGCACGTTCGGCGGGATCTCGCCGTGCCGCAGGATCAGTGCCGCCGCGACCGCGCCGAGCGCGGCGGACGCTCCGCCCGAGTGGCCGAGGAGCGCCTTGAGGCTGAAGAGCGGCACGCGTGCGGCACGCGGTCCGAGGACCCGGTGCAGCGCACGGCTCTCCAGGACGTCGTTCAGCCGGGTGCCCGTGCCGTGGGGCACGACGCAGCCCACGGTGTCCGGCGCCCCGCCCACGGCCTCGCGCATGGCCCGTACGATCTGCTCCCCGTCGGCTCCGGGAGCCGTGGGATGGTCCGCGTCACAGCTCCACGCCACCGCGTCGAGCCGTACCGCGGGCAGCGCGCCCCGCGCCCGGGCGTGCGCCGCCGACTCGACGACGAGGATGCCCGCGCCCTCGGCGAAGACCGTGCCGGCCCGGTCGCGTTCGAAGGGCCGGCAGCGCTCCGGGTCGACCGCGCCGAGCCGGTTGAAGCAGCCGAGCGCGACCCTCGAGTACGCGTCGGACCCGCCGGCGATCACCACGTCCGCCTCGCCCGCGCGCACCAGGTCCGCCGCGACGCCGAGGGCGTAGCCCCCGGCCGCGCAGGCGTTGCCCAGGTCGTGGACCGTGGCGAACAGGCCGAGTTCGGCGGCCAGCGCCGTGGCGAGGCGGAACGGCGGCGCCCAGCCGCCGTCCGTCCCCCGCCCACGCTCGTTGCCGCCCGGCTCGCCCATGCAGCTGCCGAGCACAACGGCCGTACGAAGCGTGGAAAGCGACGCGGCGTCGAGGCCGGCGTCGGACAGCGCCTCGGCGGCGGCGAGCGAGGCGAAGCGGCTCGCCCGCCCGGCCGCCGGGACGGCACCGGGGCAAAGGTCGGGCACCAGGTTGATCAGCGGCAGCTCCATCCGGGCCAGCGGGTCCGCCGGCCGGTCGGGCAGCCGGACGCCGGCCGCCGTCATGGCGCGCCACAACGTGCCGGCGCCCGCACCGTGGCAGGTGACGGCGCCGATCCCGGTGACCACGACCTCGGCCTCGCGGTTCATGCCGACCGACCCTCCAGGGCCGCGTTCATCCGGTCGTCGAAGGGCACCAGGCTCCAGTCGCGGCGGTTCTCGATCACCGCGTAGCCGTGGGTGATCCGGCCGGTCGCGGTCTGTACCAGCCGTCCCTCGCGCACGACGTACGTGTCCATGCGGGAGTCGTACGTGAAGCCCTTGAAGACGTTCTCGACGGTGAGGACGACATACAGGTCCTCCTCCATGCGCGCCTCGTCGAGCACGGTGATGCGCGAGTGCGGCACGACCGGGATCCAGTTCTGCTCGTCGAGCAGCGTCTTGATGGAGACCCCGCGGTCGGCGACGAGCCGGTCCTTGGCCTCCTCCATGAGCCGCAGATAGCCCGACATCTGCTGGCGCTCGGTGAAGTGGCAGTACCAGTAGGGGATACGGAACTTCCAGGCGTACGCGTTGCGCCCGGCCGTCAGCTCCTTGACCAGGTCGTCGGCGTCGAGGTCCGCCTCGACGGGTTCCGGCGTCCAGCCGGGTTTCGCCGCGAGCCGGTCGACGGCGAACGGCGCGAGCGCGGCCGGGACGGGCTGCTCGCCGCCGCCACGCGGGTCGAGCCGCAGCTGGACCCGTACGGTCGAGGTGACGGCCTTGAGCGGCGTGTCGCGCCGCACATGCAGGGTGACGGCGAAGAGCAGTTCGTCGTCCTTGGCCCTGCGGTGCGGCTTCACCTCGGCGACCGCGGCGTCGTCGATGTGGAAGGCGTGCAGGATGCGGGTGTCGATGTCGACGATGTCCGTGCACAGTCCGTAGGCCTCGTAGACCGCGCCGGGGGCGATCCCGGCCTGCCTGAGATGGTTCAGGACGGCTTCCTCGACGAGGTAGTTGACGTGCTTGAAGCCGATCCAGGTGCAGATGTTGGAGCCCTCGTAGCGGGGCCTGATCTCCAGGGAACTGGGCTCCTGGAGGGCGAGGACCGCGGCCTCGATGTCAGCGGTGTTCGTGGTCACGTCAACTCCGGTGCGTAGGCGTAGGGATGGGCAGAAGGGAAACGTCGGAGGGAGCGCGGTCCGCGGGGCGGCCGGAAGGTGCGCGGTGCCCGGGGGAACCGGCGTGGGCGGGGCTCTCGGACGGCTCGGGGAAGACCTCGCTCAGCAGCGCGTGTACCGCGTCCGCGAAGCGCCGGGGCTGCTCCGCCATCGCGAAGTGGCCGCAGTCGTCGAAGAGCCGGAGCCTGCCGCCGGGCAGCGCCGCGGCCAGCGCGACGGCGTCCTCCGGCGGCGCCGCGAAGTCCTGCGCCCCGGCCACGACGAGCACCGGGAGCCGCAGCGCGGCCACATCGAGGAAGGGGCTGCGCAGATACGCGCCGAAGAACTGCTGCCAGCCGTACGGCCCGATCCGGTCCCGCACCCGCAGCGCCATCGCGGCGCGCAGCTGCGGCGACAGCCGGTCGCCCGCGCTGATCCGCAGGCCCTCTTCGAGGATGCGGTGGAAGCCGCCCAGGTAGTACGTGGCGTCGTCCCAGGAGAAGTCGGCGGGGCTGCGCCGGTGGAAGGGGGCGACGACCACGGCGGCGCGCGGTGCCCGGCTCCCGCGGCGCGCGATCGCCTCCAGGGCGGGCCCCGCGGTGAAGGAGTGCGCGACGAGCACGTCGACGCCGCCTGGCACCGCGTCCAGCGCCCGCTCCACGTGGTCCGAGGGATCGTCGCGCAGACTCCAGTCGGGATCGCCCTCGGCACTCCAGGGCAGTGTGCCCTCCCACAACTCGACACGTTCCAGCGCGTGTTGCTCGTAGGCATGCCACACGGACGCACTCCCGGCCAGCCCGTGCAGCACGATCACCCTCACCGGCAACAGGCCCACACGGGCCTCCCGCCGCAACCTCACGACAGCCGCCCGCCGCCCGCCGGCCCCGAGCCCGCCGCCCGCGCCGGAGCCGCTACGGGCCTCGGACACGCCACCCGTTGTCATCGCGCACTGTCCACGAGCCGGGGCACCGCGGCGCCCGGAGCGGTGAGGATGAGGGCCGAGCCCGCGTCGTCACCGCCGGCGTCACCCGTGCCGGCGCTGACGAGCACGACGTCGTCGCACGCCGCGCCGGCGCCGCGGTCGAGCACGCCGCCGCGAGCAGGGCCGGTCGCCCGCTCCGCCAGCCAGACGGCCGCCGCGGCACACTGCATGACTCCCAGCGCGCCCGACGCGGGCCCGTACCACGCGGACAGATCGTGAACCGGTGCCGTCCCGGCTCCCGCGCCGAGTCCAGGGGCCGGCGCGCGCAGCCCGGCCGGATGTTCCGGCACGCACCACAGACCCACCGGACCCGGCCGCAGCGCCCGTACCTCGGCGACCGCGTCGGCGTGGACGCCCCTGCGGGCGTACGGACCGATGCCGGCCACCGCCCGTACGCCCCTCGCCTCGGCCGAGGCGGGCGATTCGACGACCAGCGCCACCGCCCCGTCGAAGAGCTCCGGGGCGCCGTCCTCGTCGTAGGCGTCCGGATCCGGGGTCTCCGTGACGTGGCGCACGGCCGGGTTGTCCGGCTCGACCCCGACGACGAGCGCCCGGTCCAGCCGCCCGGCGGCGATGAGGAGCCGGGCCCAGTTCACGGCGTCGAGCCCGGACGTGGGCCCGTTGCACAACGTCAGGTTGGCCCCGCGCAGTCCGTGCGTGATGGCCAGCCAGGAGGCGACCACGTTGCTGGAGGTGGCGGGCAGCAGCATCGGACTGGTCGCCAGGTACGTGGACTCGGCGATGGTCTGCACGGTCTCGCAGACGGTGTCGCAGTTGCCGTAGTTGGTGCTGGCGACGACGCCCGTGCTCTCGCCCGGCACCGTCAGCTCGCCCGAGTCGTCGATCAGCCGAGCCGCCTTGAGGGCATCCCGGGCCGCGGCCATGGCGAGCTTGGTGGCCCGGTCCTTGTAGCGCAGACCCCGCCCTGTGAGCCGGGAGACGGGGTCGGCCGCGGACCGGTGCCCCGCGGGCAACGGCCCGAGCAGGCCCGCCGGTCCGTCGAGACCTCGTACGGCCGTACCGAGCCCGGTGATCACGGCCTGCGTGGTGCGCGCGGTGCTCACAGTCCCGCTCCTTCGTCCCGTACGGCATCTCGTGCCGGGGGTTCGTCGACCCGCTCCACGACGGCGACCGCGTTGAGCCCGCCGAAGCCGAACGAGTCGATCTGCGCGATGCGCAGCGGCTCCATGGGCCGCTCGGCGGCCCCTCGCACCAGCCGGAATCCGGCCACGGCGTCCACCGGATCGTCCAGGTACACGGTCGGCGGGACGGTCCCGCGCCGCATCACGTCGACCGCCGCGACCAGGCTGTGCAGCCCCGAGGCACCGGCGGTGTGCCCGGTCATCGACTTGATCGCCGTCATGTACGGCGAGGGGTCGAGGCCCGCGAACACCGTGCCGAGCGCGGTGGACTCGGCCTCGTCGTTCAGGGGGGTCCCGGTGCCGTGCAGCATGACGAGGTCGATGTCGGCGGGCCGCACACCCGCCCGCCGGTGCGCCTCCTCGACGGCCGCGGCGATGTTCTTCGCGTCGGGCGCCGAGGGGTGGTACGCGTCGCAGTTGACGGCGACGCCCCGCACCCGTGCGTGGACGTGGGTCCCGGCGCCCGGACCGTCGCTCTCCCGGCGCAGTACGACCGCCACGGCACCCTCGCCCTGGAGCATCCCGCGCCGGGCCCGGTCGAAGGGCCGCACCCGGTCGGGGGCTTCGGGGTAGCAGCGGTCGAGCAGGCCGTACGTGCTCTCGGTGATGGTGTCGACCCCGGCGACGACGACGGTGTCCGCCGCCCCCAGTTCGAGCAGGTCGGTGCCGAGCGCCAATGTGTAGAGCGAGGCCGAGCAGGCGTTGGCCACGGTGTGGGTGTCGGCGGCGTTGAAACGGCGCCGCAGCATGGTGCCGAAGTGCAGGTCGGCCGCGTCGAAGGGCACCTTGTCCCGCCAGGACAGCTCCACCGAGCGCAGTTCGCGCAGGGTGGTGCCGACGAGCACCGGCACCCGTGACAGATCGTCGCCGAGGCCGGCGTCCCCGGCCGCCGCCGCGACGGCCCGCTCCAGCCAGCGGGTGGCCCGCAGCGGTTCGTCGACGCCCTGCGCCGGACGGTCGTCGATCTCGTACGCGACCTGCGCGCGGAAACTGTCGCGGTCGTAGCCCCGCAGCGGCGCGAGCCCGCTGCGGCCCGCGATCAGCGAACCGAAGATCTCCTCGACGCTGCCGCCGATACTGGCGACGGCGCCCATCCCGGTCACGAGCCAGCTCATGCCGCGCTCCGGTCCCGGTAGGCCCCGAGGATCAGTACGGCGTTGTTGCCGCCGAAGGCGAGCGCGTTGTTCTGCACGACGGACAGCTCCGCCTCGACGGCCTCGTTGGGCACGCAGTCGACACCGCACTCCGGGTCGGTCTCCCGGTGGTTGACCGTCGGCGGGATGAAGCCCTCGGTGATCGCGAGCGCGCAGGCCGCGGCGGACACCGCGCTGGCGGCCCCCATGCTGTGGCCGATCATCGACTTGATGGAGACCGTGCGCGGCATGGCGTCCTCGCCGAACACCTGGCGGATGGCGCCCGCCTCGGTGATGTCGTTGGCCTTGGTACCGGTGCCGTGCGCGGAGACGAAGTCGACCTGGTCCGGGGTCACACCCGCGTTGCGGTGCGCGATCCGTATCGTCCTCGCGATGCTGTCCCGGTCCGGGGCAACGGGATGCAGGGCGTCGCAGGCGAGCCCGTAGCCGAGCACCTCGGCGTAGATCCGGGCGCCGCGCGCGAGCGCCGAGTCCAGACTCTCCATGAGGAGGATGCCGGCGCCCTCGCCGGTGAGAATGCCCTCGCGGTCCTTGTCGAAGGGCCGGCACACCTCCGGGGCGATGGTGCCGAGCCGGTAGAAGCCGGTGAACGTCTTGCGGCAGGCGGCGTCGGCACCGCCGCACAGAGCGATGTCGACGTCACCGCTGCGCAGCGCGTCGTAGCCGTAGCCGACCGCGTAGTTGCCCGCCGCGCACGCGGTCGGGATCGTCACGGACTCGACGTCCTCCAGCTCCAGTTCGCGGACGATGCCCGCGGAAAGGCGTCCGGCGGGGATACGCCGGGCGACGGCGGGTTCGTACTCCTCGGGGCCGCTCTCGATGCCCGCCGCGACGAGCTGATCGAGATCGCGGGACTCGCCGTCCGTGGTGCCGACGGACACCAGGGAACGGCGGGCTCGCACGTCCGCCGCGCTCAGGCCCGCGTCCTCGACCGCCATCCTGGCGGCGGCAACCGAGAACTGGCTCGCTCTGCCGAGTTCCTCGGGCTGCTGCCGGGTGATCCAGCGCTCCGGCACGAAGTCGGTGACCTCGCAGCCGTTGGCGTGGGCGAAGCCGGTCGTGTCGAACGCGGTGATCGGCTTGACTCCGCTCGCACCCGCACGCAGGCCCTCGGTGAAGGCCTCGACACCGATGCCGATGCTGGTGACCACGCCGAGGCCGGTGATGACCACCCGGCGTCCGGCGGCCTCACGTGCACTGTGACCTGGCACGTCTGTGTGGATCGAAGCGTTCATCGAAGCTCACCCATCTGACGGTCGGGACAGCGGTCAGTTGCGGGCGGCTTCGGCGACCACGACGTAGACGCCCTCCAGGTTGACCATGCGGCTGAGCTCGGCCTGGTCGATGGTCACCTTCTGGGTGCGCTCCAGCGCGGCGAGGATCTCGATGGCGCGGAGCGAGTCCGCGTCGTGCTCCTCCTTGAAGAGGCTGGTCTCGGTGACCTCGTCCTCGTCGATCTCGAGAATGTCGCAGACGATCTCCTTGATCTCCTGCTTGCGAGCAGCGTCAAGCACGGTCGTCACGTTCGCGTTGGGCATCTCGACTCCAATGAGGGATCGGTATCGGAGTCCGTTGACTCCGCCATCCATTCGATGAGTCGAGACTGGGTTCGGCCGCTATACGCGCCCTATACGGCTTCTGCCCCCGCGGCCCACGGCACTGTGGTGCCGCTCCCGCCCGCCCGCGGCTCAGCGGCAGCGCTCCCGCGGCGCCCCGGGTTACTGCGGTCCCGCCCCCGCCCCCGCGGCCCGCACGGGCTCCGGCCCGGTCAGCCAGCCGAGCTGTGCGGCCCGCAGACCCGCCTGGAACCGGCTGCGGGCCCCGAGCCGGCCCATGAGCTCGGCGGTGATACGGCGCCCGGTGCGCACCGAGACGCCCAGCTTTCGGGCGACGACCTCGTCCGTAAGGCCTTCGCCGAGCAGCCGCAGCACGGCCTGCTCCTGCCCGGACAGCTCCTCGTCACCGCGCTCGCGCGGCTGGGGCCGCCCCCCGCTGAACGGGAGGGCGCTCTCCCACACCCGGTCGAAGAGTTCGCAGAGGGTGGCGATGACACCCTTCCCACGCAGCACGAGCGCCCCGGCGGCCGAGGCGTCCGGGTCGATCGGCAGAACGGCGTGGGTCCGGTCGAACAACAGCATCCGGGACGGCAGGGAAGCGGTGGTACGCACCTGGTCGCCGTGGGAATGCAGCCAGCGCAGATGTTCCACCGTCGCGGGGTCGTTGTAAACGCTGTCCAGGTAAATGCTGCGCATCACCACACCGCGCTTTGCCAGCTCCTCGCAGAGCGGCTGGCTGGCCTGGCGGCTCGCCTCGGTCTGCGGCCCGCCGGTCGCGAGGGCGAGCAGCTCGGAACTGCATTCCTGAGTGAATTCCTCGATACGGGCCCGAATGTCGTCGATTCCGATGAGCCGCTCGGTGACGGTATTGCGAAGTCGCTCCTGGGTGGACGCGTACTCGTCAATGAACCGGGCTACTTCTATCCGTGCTTCGGCTATCCGCTTCTGCCGCTCCAGGAACTCGCTCTCCTGCCGGGCGAGAAGCGTCTGGAGCCCGATCTCCGGACTCACGACACGCAACTCGCCGGGTGTGTCCCACGAAGGCTTGATGAGGGAGAGCCGTACGCACTCGTCGAGCGCGGAGCGCACCAGCTCCGGCTGCCGCCCCAGTGAGGTCACCAGGTCATCAACACTGAGATCCGGACGTTCGAGCATGGCCCGGTAGACCTCGGCCGCATGGGTTCCAAGTCCCAGCGGTTCCAGCATGTACGCTCCTCGCCCCCGTGATGCGTCCATATGCTTTCGGCCATTATGTGGAGCTCGAAACGATTCCGCAACGACTATGTGAGGGGCGTTTGAGACAACAAGGGACCCACCCCGAAGGATGGGCCCCTTTCGGCCACAGTTGGCCGGAATCAGGCTTGATTCAGTCCCAAATCGGGTCGTCGCCGATACCTGTGGGTGTCGTGTCCCAAATCGGGTCCCCGTCCCCGGCCAGCGTCACGGACACGTTCGCGGTCCCGGTCGCGGTCGCGGCCGACGCGCTCACCGCACCGAGGGCGCTTGTGGCAATGAGGGTCAGCGTGACGATGACAGCGCGTGGCAGATTCTTACCCATGAAAGAAATTCCCCCTTGGAATTTTAAATTCCCTTTGCTTCACCGGCCGACTCCCGCCGTTCCGGTGATTGAATTCTCGCCGAGGGGGTCACCCGATCTCCAGGGAAAAAGAATGCAGGGAGTTGCGCTGGCAAGGTGCTGACAGCGGAACTGCGCGCGCCGCTTTTCCGGTGCCCGACACCACGAAGCGGATCCGGGCCGCTGAGCTGGCACATTCACAGACGAACACGCGTCCGACGACTCCCGGCCACCCGCCGGCCACCACGCCCCCACGAGCCTCCCGGCCCGGCCCCGTGACACCGGTGCAGCATGATGCCAGCGGACCGGCAGCCCGGCGATGACACCCACATCACGCCGCCCGGCCCATCACCCGCCCGAGGAACTGCGCCTCCAGCGCCGCGCTTCGAGGAGATGCCACACAGGTGGCCGTGACCGCCCCGGGCGGATTCAACGAGCTCGGCGCTCGCCCCGCTCGGGTTGCTGGATCGCCGGCCACGTCGAGGGGAACATCGCTTACGCGGCTCCGGTCGGCGAAAGCCGGAGACCGACGAACGTGCCACGCGAGCCGTTCGACGCGCTTCGTGACGCGTTCGTGATCCGCCACCGGAACACGGCCCCGGAAACGCAAGATCGCCGCCCCCACACGGGAACGGCGATCCAAGGTTGTCCTTGACCAACCGGCTCCAGACCCCTGCGATTCAGAGTCGGAGCAAGTCAGTCACGGTGGACCTGTGGGGATTTGAACCCCAGACCCCCTCGATGCGAACGAGGTGCGCTACCAGACTGCGCCACAGGCCCTTGCAACGAGTGAAACTCTAGCATCCCGGTCAGGGTGCTTGGAAATCCGTTCCCGAGCCCTCACCCGCTGGTCAGGAGCGGGCCCGTGGCGGGGCTTCTGAGACATCGTCACTCGTTGGCCGCGCGCGGCCGGTCGCCGTCCTCGTACTGGTCGAAGAGGGGCGTGCGACCGCGTTCGCGGGCGCGCCGGGCCGAGGCCGCGCGCCGGGCGTCCGCGGCACCGTCCGACGCGTCGTCCGCGTCGGGCTCACCCAACTCACCCTCCCCCTCGGCCACCGAGCCGTCGGCGGCCGGTTCGACCGTGCTGGACCGGGCCGAGCTCCAGGCGTCGGGTCCGCCCAGGTCGACGTCGGACGTGGCGCGCGGGGCGACCGGGGCGGTCACGTACGTCGGCAGCGGCACCGGGACGGGGTCCCAGCTGTCGCCGCCGGAGGGGCCGCTCCGGCGCTCGCGCTGCTGGTCGACCCACTCGGCGTGGTCGGTCTGCTCGACGAGGGCACGGCGGTCCGCGGCGAGCGCGGACAGACCGGGATCGGTGTCGGCCTCGGGTCCGTCCTCCGGCTCGTCCGCGGCACCCGGGTCGGTGGGCGGCCGCCGCCTGGGCTGCCGCTCCCGCAGCCGCTGCGCCGCCACCTCGGCCCGTCGGCGGTCCATCACGTAGGTGAAGCGCCGCCGCTCCTGGGAGCGCAGATAGGCGATGTAGACGCTCAGCATCACCGCGGGCACCCCGGGCGCCCACAGGAACGCGAGTCCGCCGACCGCCGCGACGATCGCGCCGAGCGTGAAGGCCATGAAGAGCATGACCGTCGTACGCCGTCGGCGCGCGAGCACCTTCGAGCGCCGGGCGCGCGCCGCCGCCTCGGCGGCCGCGGCCCGCCTCGCGGGGGACGACGCGGCGGACGCGGACGCTCCGTTCGACGACGGCTTGGCACCCTGCCGGGGCACCGGCCGGCCGTCCGCCGCACGGCCGGACTTCGGCGCGGGGTGGGCGGTGCCGGCCGGGGAGCCGGGCTTCGGCACCGTCGCGGACACCTGTCTCGACGCCTGCCGCGCCGCCTGTTCCGATGCGTGTTTCGACGCCTGCTTCGGCGTCTGCTTCGAAGCGGGCTGCGCCTGTGCCTGCCCCTCGGACCGCGCTTCGTCCCGTACGTCCCGTCCGTCACGCACGTCCCGTCCGTCACGCACGTCCCGTGCATCCCGTACGGCGTCGACGTCGGCCCGTGCCTCGCGACGCGTCGGAGGCATGGCGAAGGCCCGGACGTCCACCGAATCGGTGACGCCGTCCGGGTCGCCGTGGTGCTCCCCCTCTTCGGCGGAGCGCGCCCGCAGGTCCTTGGCGTACCGGCGCTCCATGCCCGCCCGGCCGGACAGAAGCCGGATGGCGGTGCTGAAGCGTTCCGTCGGACGGGCCTCATTCAGCTCGTCCTGCCTACGGAGCCACATAGGCACCAAGTAGGCGGCCCAGGCCCCGACGATGACTGCGTAGATGAGGCCGCTGCTGCTCACGCCTCACACGGTAGAGGGGTTTGCGTGAGGCCATCTGCCAATTGAGCCGGTGTGTCGCACGATCTGGCTGATATTTCGAGCTTTTTTTGTGACCGATGCGATCAGCAGGCCGCCGGGAGCGCGAAATTAATGCCCGAGGATGGTCGATCGCCGATCATTTTCGAACACTCATTTCATTTACGCGGTGTTCCGGGGCGTGTCCCGCGGTGAGTTTTCGGACGTGTTCCGCGAGCGTGTCCGGCGCCAGCGGGCCAGCAGACCTTCGGGCACCTCCTCGGCCGTGAGCGCGAAGACGAGGTGGTCACGCCAGGCGCCGTCGATGTGGAGATAGCGTGGACGAAGGCCTTCGTCACGGAATCCGAGTTTCTCCACGACCCGTCGGCTCGGCCCGTTCTCGGGCCGAATACAGACCTCGATGCGGTGCAGACCAACGGTTCGGAAGCAGTGGTCGGAGACAAGCGCCACGGCCGTCGGCATCACTCCGCGGCCGGCTACCGCCTCGTCCACCCAGTAGCCGATATGGCCCGAGCACATCGAGCCCCAGGTGATTCCGGCGACCGTCAACTGCCCGACGAGCCGCCCCTGGTACTCGATGACGAACGGCAGCATCCGCCCCGAGTTCGCCTCGGCGCGCAGATGCCGGACCATCTGGCGGTAGGTCGGCCGGTGGGCGATCGGCCCGCTGGGCGTGGGCGGCGGAATGGTCGCCTCCCAGGGGCGCAGCCAGTCCCGGTTACGGCGGTTCACGTCGCGCCAGGCCCGCTGGTCGCGCAGCTTTATGGGCCGGAGGACCACATCGCCGTCCACCAGCTCGACCGGCCAGGATGGGCTGTTCAGCTGGCACCCCCGCTGGGTCTGGGGTGGTCGCCGCCGCGGATCTGGTCGACGGCGTGGATCAGGAGGCGTTCGAGAACGGCGAGGCCGTCCCGCACCCCGCCGGTGGAACCGGGAAGGTTCACGATCAGCGTCCTCTCCGCGACCCCGGCGAGCCCCCGGGAGAGCGCCGCCGTGGGCACCTTCTCTCTTCCGAACGCCCTGATGGCCTCGGGAATGCCCGGCACCTCGTACGTGATCACCTTCCGCGTGGCCTCGGGGGTGCGGTCGGTGGGTGAGATGCCCGTGCCGCCGGTGGTCACGATGACGTCGTACCCGGCCCGGACGCCGTCGCGCAGCGCCGCCTCCACCGGATCCCCGTCGGGCACGACCTTCGGCCCGTCCACCTTGAAGCCGTACGAGGCCAGGCCCTCGGCGATCAGAGGGCCGCCCTTGTCCTCGTAGACCCCGGCCGCCGCACGGTTCGAGGCCGTCACCACGAGCGCGCTGTACGGAGCGGTCGGCGCGCCTCCGATCGGCGGCTCGGCCGAAGCCACCGGTCCCGTCGGTCCCGCCGTCATGCCCGGCTCCAGTCGCCCGACTTGCCGCCCGTCTTCTCCTCCACGCGCACGTCCGTGATGACCGCCCCCTTGTCTACCGCCTTGACCATGTCGATCACGGTGAGAGCCGCGACGCTGACCGCGGTGAGGGCCTCCATCTCGACGCCCGTGCGGTCGGTGGTCCTCACGGTGGCCAGGATCTCGACGGCGTCGTCCGCGACCGACAGATCAAGCTTGACACCCGAGACCGACAACGGGTGACAGAGCGGGATCAGATCGGGGGTGCGCTTGGCGCCCATGATGCCCGCGATGCGCGCGGTGGCGAGGGCGTCGCCCTTGGGGACTCCCTCGCCGCGCAGCAGCTCGATCACGCGGGGCGAGACGAGGACGCGACCGCTCGCGCGGGCCGTGCGGGCGGTCACGTCCTTCTCGGACACATCCACCATGCGGGCGGCGCCCGCCTCGTCGATGTGGGTCAGTCGGTCCTGCGTACTCATGATGGCTGGGGCGCTCCCGGTCGGGCCTGTTGTGCGCGACACGGTACCCCCAAGTCGGGGCCTTCAGCCGAGGAGGACCACGTCGACCTCGGTGCCGGGCTCCACGGACTCGTCGGACTCGGGGACGACGATCAGCGCGTTCGCGTGCGCGAGGGCCGCGATCAGATGGGATCCGGCGCCTCCGACGGGGGTGACCTCCCCGTCCGCGTACCGTCCGCGCAGGAATTGACGGCGGCCGGCGGGCGAGGTGAGCGCCTTGTCCGTACGCAGGGTCGCCCTGGTCGTGGACCGGTGGATGTCGTCGACGCCCATCAGGGTGCGGATCGCGGGGCGCACGAACAGCTCGAAGGACACGTACGAGGACACGGGGTTGCCCGGGAGCGCGAGCAGCGGGGTGTGGTCGGGGCCGATGGAGCCGAAGCCCTGGGGCTTGCCGGGCTGCATGGCGAGCTTGCGGAACTCGATGCCGCTGCCTGCCTCGTCCTCGTCGCCGACCGAGGACAGGGCCTCCTTGACGACGTCGTACGCGCCGACGCTGACGCCGCCCGTGGTGACCACGAGGTCGGCGCGGATGAGCTGGTCCTCGATGGTGGCGCGGAGTGTCTCGGCGTCGTCGGCGACCGCGCCCACGCGGTAGGCGATCGCGCCGGCGTCACGGGCCGCGGCGCACAGCGCGAAGCTGTTGGAGTCGTAGATCTGGCCGGGGCCCAACTGCTCGTCGGGCTGGACCAGTTCGCTGCCGGTGGACATGACGACCACGCGCGGACGCGGGCGCACCCGGACGGTGCCCCGGCCGATCGCGGCGAGCAGGCCGATCTGCGGCGGGCCGAGCACGGTGCCCGCGGCGAGGGCACGCTCGCCGGCCTTCACGTCGCTGCCCTTGGCGCGCACGTGCGCGCGTGCCGGTGCCGAGCGGTGGACGTGGACCTGGCCGGAGGCGCCCTCGGGGGACGCGCTGCGGGCGCGCATCCCGGAGACGGGCCCCTCGCCGAGGCCCCCGTCGGTCCACTCCACGGGGACGACGGCCTCGGCGCCGGGCGGCAGCGGGGCGCCCGTCATGATGCGGGCGGCCTGGCCGGGTCCCACGTGGAGCAGCTCGGACTCGCCCGCCGCGACGTCACCGACGACCGTGAGCACGGCCGGGTACTCCTCGCTCGCGCCCGCGACATCGGCGACCCGGACCGCGTACCCGTCCATCGAGCTGTTGTCGAACGGCGGCAGGGAGACCGGCACCGTGACGTCCTCGACCAGGACGCAGCCCTGGGCGTCGAGGAGCTGCAGCTCGATGGCTTCGAGGGGGCGGACGGTCGCGAGGATGTCCTCCAGGTGCTCGGACACCGACCAGAGGTGGTCCTGGCCGGTGACGCGGGTCGCGGCGCTGCTCAAGTTGCTTACATCTCCTCGGTGACGTAACTGCGAAGCCAGGTCCGGAAGTCCGGGCCCAGGTCTTCACGTTCGCACGCGAGTCGGACAATGGCACGCAGATAGTCGCCCCGGTCACCGGTGTCATAGCGGCGGCCCTTGAAGATCACGCCGTGCACCGGGCCGCCGACCTTCTCGTCGGCGGCGAGCTGCTGGAGGGCGTCGGTGAGCTGGATCTCGCCGCCGCGGCCCGGCTCGGTCTTTCGCAGTATGTCGAAGACGTGCGGGTCGAGGACGTACCGGCCGATGATCGCGTAGTTGCTCGGGGCGTCGGCGGCGGCCGGCTTCTCGACCAGGTCGTGGACCTTGACGACGTCACTGTCGTCGGTGGCGTCGACGGCCGCGCAACCGTAGAGGTGGATCTGCTCGGGGGCGACCTCCATGAGGGCGATCACGCTGCCGCCGTACTGCTCCTGGACGTCGACCATGCGCTTGAGCAGCGGGTCGCGCGGGTCGATCAGGTCGTCGCCGAGGAGCACCGCGAAGGGCTCGTGGCCGACGTGCGGGGCGGCGCAGAGCACGGCGTGGCCGAGGCCCTTGGGGTCGCCCTGGCGGACGTAGTGCATGGTGGCGAGGTCGCTGGACTCCTGCACCTTGGCGAGCCGGTCGGCGTCGCCCTTCTTCTGAAGGGCCGATTCCAGCTCGTAGTTGCGGTCGAAGTGGTCCTCGAGGGGGCGCTTGTTGCGGCCCGTGATCATGAGGACGTCATCGAGGCCCGCGGACGCGGCCTCCTCGACCACGTACTGGATCGCCGGCTTGTCGACGACCGGCAGCATCTCCTTGGGAGTGGCTTTGGTGGCCGGCAGGAACCGGGTGCCGAGGCCTGCTGCGGGGATGACAGCCTTGCTGATCCTGGGGTGTGCCTGAGTCATGCCCGACACCATATCCGGTGCCTTTGTATGGAATCTGTGGCTCCGGTTAATTCGCTCTCATATGAGCGCATTATGAAGGGTACGGAACAAGCCTATGAGCCACCTGGGACCCGAACCCGAGTCTGGCAAGCGAGTGTTGCGGCGAGAGTTCCTCACGGTGAGAAGCCGGTATACGGCCGATGACGTGCGGGAGACCGGGGCCGCACTCGCCGCCCGCGCCCTGGAGCTGCCCGAACTGGCGCACGCGCGCACGGTGGCAGCTTACGTGTCCGTGGGGAGCGAACCGGGCACGCGTGCGCTCCTCGACGCACTCCACGCGCGCGGGGTGCGCGTCCTGCTCCCGGCGCTGCTCGCGGACAACGACCTGGACTGGGGCGCGTACGCCGGAGAGGGCTCACTCGTCTCCGTACAACACCGGGGAAAGATGGCCCTCCTGGAGCCCGCGGGCGAGCGTCTGGGCCCGGACGCCGTGCTCGCGGCCGACGCCGTGCTGCTGCCGGGCCTGGCCGTGGACGCGCGCGGGATGCGGCTCGGCCGCGGCGGCGGATCGTACGACCGGGTGCTGGCACGGCTCGACCGGGCGGGCGCGGATCCGGCCCTGGTGGTGCTGCTGTACGACTCCGAAGTGGTCGACCGCGTCCCGGAGGAGCCGCACGACCGGCCGGTGCACGCGGTGGTGACCCCGTCGGGAGTGCACCGCTTCCGCCGGCCCTCTCCGTAGCGGCCGGCCGCCCCCAGGGGCTCCGATGCGCGAAACGGCCCTCCACGCGCGCGTGGAGGGCCGTTCTCACGTGGTGCTCAGGGCTTCAGGACCAGCGTGTCCGACGTCTTCGCGTCGACCGCCCGCTCCGTGGACACCCAGGGCAGCAGCTCGCCGTCGATCCACTTGCCCGTCTGGTCGACGTAGTGGGCGCTGTAGGCGTGCCCGGAGGCACCGGTGAGGTTGATCCACTTCGACTTGTCGAAGTCCTCCAGGTTCACCACCATGCGCATCGACGGCACCCAGACCACGGTGTAGCCGCCCGCGGCGTTCCAGCCGGTGGCGTTGACCGCCGCCTCGCCGCCGCTCATGTTGTACGGGCCGCGGTTGAGCATGTACTTCAGGAATCCGGGACCTTCGAGGCCCAGGGTCTGGTTCTTCAGGTAGAGCCGGTGCAGGCGGCCCCAGCTCCAGGTGTCGATGCCCTTGCCCAGCTTGGCGGTCAGCTCCCATCGGGCGTCCGTGAGGGCCCGCTTGAAGAGCTCGTCACGGGTGTCGACGGCCGGGTCGGTGCGCGTCGCGGGCGCCGACCACCAGTCGTTGTCCTCGTCGTCGAGGATCTTGCGGACCACCTCGAACCAGCGGTCGCCGCCGTCCGGCTGCGCGCTGTCGGCCTCGCGCTGACCGCACTCGCGCACCCGCCTGTCCTCGTCGGCGGGACCCGTGGAGTCCACCGGCTCGACGCTCAGGCACTGGTCGTCGACCCGCAGCTCCTTGGGCAGCTTGTTGCCGAAGGCGAGCTTGAGGATGTTGCGCCAGGTCGCGTTGAAGTACGCGGCCGCGGCCGAGTCGGCGTCCTGGGTGTAGTTCCAGCCCTCCAGGAGCTTCTGCGCCTCACGGACGTTCTTGTCGGCCACGTCGATCTTGAGCAGCTTGGGCACCAGGAGCTTGGCGATCTCGCTGCTGTTGTCGAGCTGCATCTGGCGCATGTCATCGGTCGAGATCTTGCCGCCACCCTTGATCTTCGACTCGATGAGGTCGGCGATCCGCTGGCTGCGCGTTCCGTAGCCCCAGTCCGTGGTGAGGGTGTACGGGTACTTGTCCTTGTCGATGACGGCCTGGTTGGCGGTCACGATGTAGCCGCGCTTCGGGTTGTACTCGTAGGGCAGCTCGGCCTGCTTGATGTACCCGGTCCAGCGGTACTTGGAGTCCCAGCCGGGCGAGGGGAGCGAGCCGTCGCCCTCACCGCGGATCGGGATCCTGCCGGGCAGCTGGTAGCCGATGTTGTCGTCGGTGTCCGCGTAGGTGAGGTTCTGCGAGGGCACGTCGAAGAGCATGGCCGCCTTGCGGAACTCCGTCCAGTCGGTGGCCTTGTTCATCGCGAACACTGCGTCCATCGAGTTGCCCGGGTCCAGGGCGGTCCAGCGCAGGGAGATGCCGTAGCCGTCGCCGCGGTCGGGTGCCGCGCTGTCGACGGTGGCCTTCTTGCCGACCTTCACGAGCTCGTCGTTGCGGTCGGACAGCAGCGGTCCGTTGTTGGTCTCCCGGACGACGATGGTCTTGGAGTCGCCGCCCGCGACGTTGATCTTCTCCTCGCGGGTGGTGAAGGCCTTCACCTTGTCGTCGTACTCGTAGCCGTTCCCGGTGAGCTTCTCCAGGTACAGGTCGGTGACGTCGGCCCCGGAGTTGGTCATGCCCCAGGCGATGCTCTGGTTGTGGCCGATGACCACGCCCGGCATGCCCGCGAAGGTGTACCCGGAGACGTCGTACTGGCACTTCTCGGAGACGCTCTTGCAGTGCAGACCCATCTGGTACCAGACGGACGGCAGCGAGGGCGACAGGTGCGGGTCGTTGGCGAGCAGTGGCTTGCCGGTGATGGTGTGGGTGCCCTTGACGACCCAGGAGTTCGAACCGATGCCGTTGCCGTTCACGCCGACGGCCTCAGGGACGTCGTCGAGCACCTTGTAGAGGCCCGACAGCTGGCCCTGCAGCCCGGAGGGGGCCTCGGTGTTGTTCGCGAGCCCGGTGCCCGCCGAGGACTGCGTACCGCCGGTACCGGTACTGGTGTCGCTGCCCTGCCGGTACTCCCCGGTGACGCTGTCGTACTGGCCCTCCTGCACGATCGGCTTGTTCCGGTCGTACGGGTACTGCGGGTACAGGTCGGCGATCTGCTGCGGGCCCAGGCGGCTGGTCATCAGGGAGCGGTCGATCTCGTCCTGCATGTTGCCGCGCAGGTCCCAGGCCATCGCCTTGAGCCAGGCCACCGAGTCGACCGGGGTCCACTCCTTGGGCTTGTAGTCGTTGCGGAAACCGAGGGCCGCGTACTCCAGGGAGATGTCCGCGCCGTCCTTGCCCTTCAGGTACGCGTTGACCCCCTTGGCGTATGCCTGCAGGTACTTCTTCGTCTCCGCGGAGAGCTTGGTCTCGTACTCCTTCTCCGCGACCCGGTCCCAGCCCAGCGTGCGCAGGAACTCGTCCTCGTCGACCTGGCTCTCGCCGAACATCTCGGAGAGCTTGCCGGCCGTCATGTGACGGCGTACGTCCATCTCGTAGAACCGGTCCTGCGCCTGGACGTAGCCCTGTGCCATGAACAGGTCCGCGTCGGTCGAGGCGTAGATCTGCGGGATCCCGTAACCGTCACGCTTCACATCCACGGGGCCCGACAGACCGTCGAGCGTGATGGAACCCTTGGTCTGGGGGAAGGAGGCGCGGACGGTGCTGATGCTCCAGAACGACCCGTAGGCGATGCCGCCGATGATGGCCAGAACCAGGACGATCAGGATCAGACGGGCTCTGCGCCCCTTCTTCCTGCCGGACTTGCCGGGCTTTTGACCGGAAGATGCGGTGGTGTTGGGGGGCATCGCTGTCCTTGCTGTCCTCACGCGAGCGGCAGGCGGGCTTGTCCATTTGACTGAGCGCTGGAGCAACCATAGGCGCAGGGCCAACTCGGGCTTGACGCGGAGTCGGGAACCCGGGCGGACGGGAGTTCGATCTTGCCTTGCCGAGTGTCAAGAAAGCGTCAAGAGTTAGGTAAGGTAACGAAGTAGTTGAACCATCGAGCCGGCTGAACCGGCCACGGTTGCACCGAACAAGGTGATCCAGCCGATCAAAGCGGTCCAACTGGTCAAAGTGATCCACCCGGAACGGCGAGAAGGGAACAGCCGCTGACTGTCCACCACCTCAACCAGCTCCTGCTCGTATGCTCGCTCGTTCTGCTCGTCGCGGTGGCAGCGGTTCGGATCTCGTCGCGCAGCGGGCTCCCCAGCCTGCTCGTGTACCTGGGCATCGGCGTCGCCATGGGCCAGGACGGCATCGGCGACATCCACTTCGACAACGCCGAACTGACCCAGGTCATCGGGTACGCGGCCCTGGTCGTGATCCTGGCCGAGGGCGGCCTCGGTACGAAGTGGAAGGAGATCAAGCCCGGGCTGCCGGCTGCCTCCTCACTGGCGCTGGTCGGTGTCTCGGTGAGTGTCGGCATCACCGCGACAGCGGCCCACTACCTGATCGGGCTGGAGTGGCGGCAGGCGCTCATCATCGGCGCGGTGGTGTCCTCGACGGACGCGGCGGCGGTCTTCTCCGTACTGCGGAAAGTGCCCCTCCCCTCGCGCGTGACGGGCATCCTGGAGGCCGAGTCGGGCTTCAACGACGCCCCGGTGGTCATCCTCGTCGTCTCGTTCTCCATGGCCGGCCCGGTGGAGCACTGGTACCACCTGCTCGGCGAGATAGCTCTGGAGCTGTCCATCGGAGCGGCCATCGGCCTCGCGGTGGGCTTCCTGGGGGCGTACGGACTGCGGCATGTGGCGCTGCCCGCCTCCGGCCTCTACCCGATCGCGGTGATGGCGATCGCGGTCACGGCGTACGCGGCCGGGGCGCTGGCCCACGGCAGCGGCTTCCTCGCGGTGTACCTGGCGTCGATGGTGCTGGGCAACGCGAAGCTGCCGCACTGGCCCGCCACGCGCGGCTTCGCCGACGGGCTCGGCTGGATCGCCCAGATCGGCATGTTCGTGCTGCTCGGGCTGCTGGTCACGCCGCACGAGATGGGCGACGACATCTGGCCCGCGCTCGTCATCGGGCTGGTGCTGACCATGGTGGCGCGGCCGCTGAGCGTCGTGGCGGCGCTGGCGCCCTTCCGCATGCGCTGGCAGGAGCAGGCCCTGATGTCCTGGGCCGGGCTGCGCGGTGCGGTGCCCATCATCCTGGCGACGATCCCGATGGTGAGCGGCGTCGAGGAAAGCCGTCGCATCTTCAACATCGTGTTCGTCCTTGTGGTCGTCTACACCCTCGTCCAGGGGCCCACGCTCCCCTGGGTGGCCCGGAAGCTGGGTGTGTCCAAGGCCCCCTCGGAGACCGCCGACCTGGGGATCGAGTCGGCACCCCTGGAGCGGTTGCGCGGGCATCTGCTGTCCGTCGCGATCCCGGAGGGGTCGAAGATGCACGGCGTCGAGATCAACGAGCTGCGGCTGCCCGCGGGGGCCGCCGTCACGCTGGTCGTCCGCGGTGGAGAATCGTTCGTTCCGCTTCCCACGACCGTGCTTCGGCGCGGTGACGAGCTGCTCGTCGTGGCCACGGATCCCGTCCGGGACGCCGCCGAGCAGCGGCTGCGCGCGGTGGGTCAGGGCGGCAAGCTGGCGGGGTGGCTGGGGACGGGTGGGAACGGGGCGGGGGATTGAGCCTTCGCGGCTCGGCTCCTCAGGTTCTCGGCTTCGCGGCTCACAAGCATTCGCAGGCTCCGAACAGGAGAGTGCTGGGTTTCACAGGGTAAGAGTCGTGTGGGCCTGTATCATCAAGGCGCATCTTGATCTAACCAACTCTGCCTGACGCAGAGCTGGCGCGACCGTATGGCGGCCGCGGCGCCCTCTGGCGGGCGGCCCGGCATCTACCGCAGTTCCGCGCAAGAGGACAGCTCTCGGCGCCTCCAGCCCCGTAAAGGGGTCGCGCTACCAGGCGGCAGAAAGGCACGGGCCGTGGCATCCACGGTCACCTCGGAGTCCCCCGGGACTCCTGTCTCCTCCCGCCCGGGATACGGACAGCTGCTGCGTACGCGCGGCGCGTGGACGTTCCTGCTTCCCGGCTTCGCCGCGCGGCAGCCGTTCGCGATGCTGACCATCTCCATCGTCCTGCTCGTCCAGCACACCACCGGCTCGTACGGGGCCGCCGGTGCCGTCGCAGCCGTGACCGGTGTCTCCCTGGCACTGTTCGCGCCCTTCACCGGCCGTCTCGCCGACCGTCACGGCCAGCGGGCCGTGCTGCTCCCCGGCGTCCTCCTCCACACTCTGGCGGGGCTCGCCCTGACTGCGCTGGCGCTCTCCGACGCGCCTCTGTGGGCCCTCTTCGTCGCCGCCGTGCCGACAGGCGCCTCGGTGCCGCAGATCGGGCCCATGGTGCGGGCCCGCTGGGGCGTCAAGCTCCAGGACTCGCCCCTGATGACCACCGCCGCGGCCTTCGAGTCCGTCACCGACGAACTCACCTTCGTGTTCGGGCCGCTGCTCGCCACCGCGCTGTGCACCGCCGTCGACCCGGCCGCCGGCCTGCTCACGGAGGCCGCGCTCACCCTGGTCGGCGGTCTGCTGTTCGCCGCCCAGCGCGGCACCCAGCCGGCCGTGGGCTTCAAGGGGCACGCGCGCGTGAAGCACGCTTCCGCGTTGTCGGTCCCCGGAGTGCGTGTGCTGATCGTGGCCTTCCTCGGCATCGGCGCCGTGTTCGGCGGCATGCAGGTCTCGCTCGCCGCGTTCAGCGAATCCATCGGCGAGCCCGGGCTGAACGGTGTCCTGTACGGGACCTTCGCCGCGGGCAACATGCTCTCCGGCGTCGTCTGCGGCGCGATCGCCTGGAAGGTGGCCCCGCGCCGCCGCCTCGTCGTCGCGTACGCCGCCCTGGGCCTGGCCGCCTCCGGGCTGTGGGCCGCCCAGTCGGTCGTCGCCCTCGCGGGGATCGGTCTCCTCGTCGGTGTCTGCATCGCGCCCGCCCTGATCACCGGCTACACCCTGGTCGACGGACTCGTGCCGGCCGGCGCCCGGACCGAGGCCTTCACCTGGCTCACCGGAGCGGTCGCGCTCGGGCAGGCGGCCGCCGTCACGGTCGCCGGGCAGATGGAGGACCGCCTGTGGGACGGTGCCGGATTCCTCGTCCCGATGGGCGGCACTCTGCTGGCCCTGGCGACCCTCGTGACCCTGCGTTCACGGCTCTCGCCCCGGGTCGTGAGCCGGACCGTCGCACGTGGCGTGGGTCACCGAGTGCCGGTGGCAGTGGACTGATCCCGAGGAATACGTCACTATGGACCGTCGTTAGCACTCACTGAGTGAGAGTGCCAGGAGGAAGACAAGTGCCGACCTACCAGTACCAGTGCACCGAGTGCGGCGAGGGCCTCGAGGCGGTGCAGAAGTTCACCGATGACGCCCTCACCGTGTGCCCGAGCTGCGACGGACGCCTGAAGAAGGTGTTCTCCGCGGTCGGCATCGTCTTCAAGGGCTCCGGCTTCTACCGCAACGACAGCCGCGGTTCGTCGTCGAGCAGCAGCCCGGCGCCGGCCTCGAAGTCGTCCAGCGGATCGTCCGACTCGAAGTCGTCGACCTCGTCGGACTCCTCGTCCTCGTCCGGCTCCAAGTCGTCCTCGGACTCGAAGTCGTCGTCCACGAGTTCGTCCTCCGGCAGCAGCAACGCCGCGTAACGCTCTCGCGCACAACGGTTCTTCGCCTACGAACCCTGTCGTCGTACGACGGCAGGGTCTTCGGCGTTTCCGGGCCCGGCTAGGGTGCCGTTCATGGTGAACACGGAGAACGTCGAGATCGGCGTCATCGGCGGGTCGGGCTTCTACTCCTTTCTCGACGACGTGACCGAGATACAGGTGGACACGCCGTACGGAGCGCCCAGCGACTCTCTGTTCCTCGGCGAGATCGCCGGGCGGCGGGTCGCCTTCCTTCCCCGTCACGGGCGCGGCCATCATCTGCCGCCGCACCGCATCAACTACCGGGCCAATCTGTGGGCGCTGCGGTCGCTCGGGGCGCGTCAGGTGCTCGGTCCGTGTGCGGTGGGCGGGCTGCGGCCCGAGTACGGGCCGGGGACGCTGCTCGTGCCGGACCAGTTCGTGGACCGTACGCAGTCCCGGGCGCAGTCCTACTTCGACGGGCTGCCGTTGCCCGGGGGTGACGTGCCGAACGTCGTGCATGTGTCCCTTGCCGATCCCTACTGCCCCACCGGGCGGGGGGTCGCTCTGGAGGCGGCGCGGGGGCGGGACTGGGAGCCTGTGGACCGCGGGACGCTGGTGGTTATCGAGGGGCCGCGGTTCTCGACCCGTGCGGAGTCGCTCTGGTATCGGGCGCAGGGGTGGTCCGTGGTGGGGATGACCGGGCATCCGGAGGCGGCGCTCGCTCGTGAACTGGAGCTTTGTTATACGTCGTTGACGCTGGTCACTGATCTCGATGCGGGTGCCGAGAGTGGGGAGGGCGTCTCGCACGAGGAGGTGTTCAAGGTGTTCGCGGCGAATGTGGATCGGTTGCGAGGGGTTTTGTTCGATGCGGTGGCGGGGCTGCCGGAGAACGCTTCTCGGGATTGTCTGTGCGTGAGTGCGTTGGGTGGGATGGATCCGGGGGTTGAGTTGCCGTAGGTGGCGCGCCGGGTGCCGTTCGGTACGCGGCGCGTTGTTTTGGGGCGCGGGCCGTGCCGGTACGTCGAGCCCGCCGCGTGCCGGGTGTACGGCTGTGGGTTTTAAGGGTTCCGTTTTTTGGAGGAGCCCTGTGCGGCGGGCTTTCGACGTACCGGCACGGCCCGCTCCCGTGCGTTGTCGGCTGCGGGTGCATCTCCGTTTCCGTGTGTTCGGCTGCGGGTGCGGAACGTTTCCTTCGGGTGAGGGGGTTGTCCACAGCTGGGGGGTTGTCCACTGGGCTCGGCGGGATTCTGCGGGAGGGCGCAGGCTGGGGTCGCAAGCTGATCTTTCGACCACAGGTGGTGGTACTCGTGTCGCAGCTCTCCTCTTTTCCGCGTCCGTTGGGCACGGATGTGCCCAGCACGTGTGAGGTGCCGCATTTCGCTCCCGTGCGGGTGCGGGGTGGGCGGTATCAGGTGCGGCGGCTCGTTCGGCATCGGAGGCGGGCCTTGGCCGTTGGTCTCGCTGTGACCGCGGTGGCGCTTGTCGCGGCGGGGCCGAGGGAGAGGGAGGGGGAGAGAGGTACGGAGGCTCGGGGGCGTCCGGTGGTCGATGCTGTGCGGGAGCGGCCCGTTGAGATGGTTGCGGCGCCTGTGCGGATTGCCGATGGTGCGACCGTGCGGTTGCTCAGGGCCGGGGACCGGGTCGACGTTGTCGCGGCTGAGCAGGGTGCGGTGGGGCCCGGTGACGCTCGCGTGGTCGCGCGCGGTGCGCGGGTGACGAAGGTGCCCGAGTCGCCCGACAGTGTCTCGGAGGGTGGGGCGTTGGTTGTGTTGTCCGTGCCTCGGCGGACGGCCAACTTGCTGGCCGGGGCCGGCGCGACCTCACGGTTGGCGGTGACCCTGTGCTGACCATGGCCAGGATGGCTGCCGTCAGGGTGTCAAGTCCCTCGTTGGAGTTACGGAATTGGACAGCGCTGCCAGGCCCTGACGTAGGTTGCGGAGCTGTTGATTCCACAGTTTGTGCGGCTGAAGAGGGGCTCCCTGGTGAGCGAGAAGAAGAAGGAACCGGGCGTCTGGGACGGCTTCAAGGCCTTCCTGATGCGCGGGAACGTCGTCGATCTGGCTGTCGCGGTGGTCATCGGCGCCGCCTTCACCAACATCGTCAACTCCGTGGTGAAGGGCGTGATCAATCCGCTGGTCGGCGCGTTCGGCACCAAGGACCTCAACCAGTACAGCTCGTGTCTGAAGGACCCCTGCCGGTTCGACGAGGCGACGGGGACCGCGACGAGCGGTATCCCCATCATGTGGGGCAGCGTCCTCAGCGCGACGCTGACCTTCCTGATCACCGCGGCCGTCGTGTACTTCCTGATGGTGCTGCCGATGTCCAAGTACCTCGCCAAGCAGGCGGCCCGCCAGAAGGCGAAGGAGGGTACGCAGGAGGTGATCGAGGTGAGCGAGCTGGAAGTTCTGAAGGAGATCCGCGACGCCCTGGTGGCCCAGCGCGGCTCCGGGCACAACGAGCAGTAACCGCGATTGCGGTACTGGCGCCGGTATCCGCCGTAGTGGTGGTGGTTGTGCCGGCAGCCTTCCGTGCCTTGCTTGCAGCCGTGGGTCGGGGGCGCGTCGCGGCTGCGGCTTGCGGGGGGTCAGATGTGGTGGGGCGGCTTCTCGTCCAGGAAGCGGGCCAGGTCCGCCGCGCTGTCGCCGGCGGGCCGCTCGCCCCAGCCTTGGTCCGTGTCGTCGGCGGACGGCCGGCTCAGCGGGTCGTCGAAGACCAGCGCGGCCTTGGGGTCACGTGGTTCGGCGTCGTCGGGTGGGGTGGGGGTAGTGCTCATGCGTCCAGGGTACGGGGCCTGGGCTCGGGCAATGTTCTGGGCGCGGGCCGGACCGGCGGAACAAGGAGTCTTGCTGATGACCAAGTACCTGATCTCGTTTCCGAGCGAGGCGATGGTGGTTCCCGAAGAGGACTTCGCCGCCGTGAGCGAGGAATCGCACGCGGTGATCCAGGAGGCGAAGGACGCGGGCGTCTACGTCTTCGGCGGCGGACTGGACGAGGATGTCGCGCCTGTCCTGGTGGCCGGTGACGGAACCGTCACCGATGGCACCTATCCCGACACGCGCGTGCCGAACGGCGGCTACACGATCCTTGAGCTGCCGTCCCGCGAAGCAGCCCTCGAGTGGGCGGCGAAGATCGCGGTGGCGTGCCGCTGTTCGCAGGAGGTGCGTGCGTTCCTGTACGACCCCGCTTCCTGAACGCTGCGCGGCAGGCCGGAGCGAGTCCGGCGTGCTTCTGGATTTTTGGGGGGTTTCTGCTGTGCTTGGTCGCATGACGCCCGATGCCTCTTCCGAATCCGGTCCACGCCGCTCCCGAACCGTCCCCTCACCTCGGCCGTTGCGCAGGATGACCGCGCGCGGGCGGGACGAGGCGCACCGGGTCGCGTCGCCGCTGGAGCTGTTCTTCGATCTGTGTTTCGTCGTGGCGATCGCCCAGGCGGGAGTGCAGCTGGTGCACTCCGTCGCGGAGGCGCACGCGGCCGAGGGCGTCCTGAACTACGCGATGGTGTTCTTCGCCATCTGGTGGGCGTGGATGAACTTCACCTGGTTCGCGTCGGCGTACGACAACGACGACGCCTTGTACCGGGTCGTCACGCTGATCCAGATCGCCGGTGTGCTGGTTCTCGCCGCCGGGGTGTCCCAGGCGTTCGAGGACCACGACTTCCTGTTGGTCCTGCTGGGCTACGTGATCATGCGGATGGCGCTGACCGTGCAGTGGCTGCGCGTGGCCCGGAACGCGGACGGCGCCGAGCGGCGGATGACGTTGCGGTACGCGGGTGGGGTCCTGGTGTGCCAGGTCGGCTGGGTGGGCCTGGTGCTCCTGCCGGAGTCCGGCCGGCCGTGGCTGTTCCTGGTGATGGCGATCGCAGAGATGTGCGTCCCGCTGCTGGCGGAGAGGGAGTTCAGCACGGTCTGGCATCCGCATCACATCTCCGAGCGGTACGGGCTCTTCACGATCATCGTCCTCGGCGAGACCATCGCCGCGGCCACGATCGCGGTGAAGGTGGGGGTGGACGAGAACGACGCGTTGGGCGAGCTCCTCCCGATCGCCTCGGGCGGGCTGCTGATCATCTTCGCCGCGTGGTGGATCTACTTCGTCGTACCGATCCACGGTCATCTCAGCTCCAGCAGGAAGGCGTTCCTGTGGGGGTACGGCCACTATGTGATCTTCGCGTCGGCGGCGGCGATCGGTGCCGGGCTGGAGGTCGCGGTGGAGCAGGCGGTCGGCAAGGCGCACATCTCCACACTGGCGGCGTCGGCCGCGGTGACACTTCCGACGGCGTTGTTCCTCCTGACCGTCTGGGTGTTGCACGCCCGCCACTACAAGGTGGGCACAGCGCAGCAACTGGTGCTGCCCGTCACGGCGTTGGCGGTGGCCCTGTGCACGTTCCTGGGTGACTGGGCGGTGCTCGCGGCGGGTGTGGTGGCCGCTCTTGCGGTGGTGGTGGGGGTGACGCTGACTGCCCTGATGGCCGCGCGGGAGGAGCGGGAGGAGGAGGCGGCCGGCGCGCCTGCCGCGTAGGGCGGGTCGACACTGGGCGTATGACAGTTGACGCTCTGACGGATGTGGCCGGGCTGCGCGTGGGGCACGCCACGAGGATCGGTGACGGTTGGCTCACCGGTACGACGGTTGTCCTCGCCCCGGAAGGCGGCGCGGTCGCCGCGGTGGACGTACGCGGTGGTGGGCCCGGCACCAAGGAGACCGACGCGCTCGATCCGCGCAATGTGGTGCGGAAGGTCGAGGCACTCGTACTGACCGGTGGCAGCGCGTTCGGGCTGGACTCGGCGACCGGTGTGATGGCCTGGCTGGAGGAGCGGGGGCGCGGGGTGCGGGTCGGGCCCGATCCGCTGCACGTGGTGCCTGTCGTACCGGCGGCCTGTGTCTTCGACCTCGGTCGGGGTGGCGACTTCCGGGCCAGGCCGGACGCGGCGATCGGCCGCGAGGCGGTGGAGGCCGCGGCGGCGAGCGAGCCGGGCGCACCTGTTCCGGAGGGGTCCGTGGGCGCCGGGACAGGGGCGGCCGTGGGAATGATGAAGGGAGGGGTCGGCACCGCGAGTGCCGTGCTCGAATCGGGTGTCACGGTGGCGGCGCTGGTCGTGGCCAACGCGGCGGGATCGGTGGTGGAGCCGGAGACCGGAGCGTTGTACGGGGAGTTGGTCCAGGGGCTCTTGAGCCGTCCGGCCGAGGAGGTTCACGAGGCTGCGAGGGCGCGGCTCGCCGAGGCCGCGGCGAAGAACAGCCTGCCCCCGCTGAACACCACCCTCGCGGTGGTCGCCACCGACGCCGACCTGTCGAAGGCACAGGCCCAGAAGCTGGCGGGCACGGCGCACGACGGCATCGCGCGTGCCGTCCGGCCGGTGCATCTCCTCAACGACGGCGACACGGTGTTCGCGCTCGCCACGGGGGCCCGTCCGCTGGCGGAGGAGAACCCGCTCGCCCTCAACGAGATCCTCGCCGCCGGCGCGGACCTCGTCATGCGCGCCATCGTCCGGGCGGTACGTGCCGCCGGGTCGGTGGAGGGACCGGGCGGGATGTGGCCGGCGTACGGGGAGTTGTATGCCGAGGGCGACTAGGGCGCCGGGGAGGCTGCCTTTCGGAGGGTGTGTAGGCACAAGCTCAGGGCCTCGTGCTTGGTTCCTCCGGTGCGGCCGCGTTGCCAGGCCACGTACAGGAGGGACCACAGGGTCTGGACGATCCAGTCGACGTCCAGGGCGGGGTCGAAGGCGCCTTCGGCGTGGCCTCGTTCGATGAGGTGGGAGAGAGCTCGGTCGGCGTCGGTGTCCTCCTCCCAGCCCTCCCAGTTCCAGGTGGCGACCAGTGACTCGTCGAAGACGAGGGTGAGCGCGTCGCCGAGTTCGAAGAGTTCCTGGCACAGCCGTTCAAGGGCGGCGAGTGCCGGGCCGTCCTCCAGGTGGCTGCGGTCGGTCGCGGCGGCGACCTTTTCGAGGACGTCGGCGCCCAGGGCCTTCAGGAGGTCGGAGCGCTCCGCGAAGTAGCGGTGGACGGTGGTGCGGCCGACACCCGCCGCGGCGGCCACGTCGCCGAGGGAGGCCCCGGAGTTCTTGGCCAGTACGACGGCGGCGGCGTCGAGGATGGCGCGCCTGGTGCGGCCTCGCACGCCGCTCCGGTCGCTTACAGCGGTGTCCATGGGCTCCATGGGCACACACTGTAGCGCCGTTCCACAATAAAACAGAGTTGACAGTTTTGGAACATCGATGTTCCACTCGTGAGCATGGTTGCTCCGGAGAGTCTGCGGGTTCTTGCTTCGTTCGCCCGGCCTCATCGGCGGACCCTGGCGGTCGGGCTGCTGCTGGCGCTGGCCGCTTCGGCGTTGGGTCTGGCCACGCCGATGGTGACCAAGTGGGTGCTGGACGCGCTCACGGACGGGAGTTCGCTGCGTGGTCCGGTGGTCGCGCTGCTCGTACTGCTGGTGATCGGCGCGGTGCTCTACCGCGTGCAGTGGGTGCTGCTCGGCGCGCTCGGTGAGCGGGTGGTGCTGGAGGCCCGGGAGTCGATGGTGCGCCGGTACTTCCGGGCGACGATCCCCGCGGTGACCGCACGGCCGCCGGGCGAGCTGGTCTCGCGGGCGGTCTCGGACACGGTGCTGCTGCGCGAGGCGGCCTCCTCCAGTGTGGTCGGGCTGATCAACGGCGTGGTGATGCTGGTCGGCACGCTGGTGCTGATGGGCTTTCTGGACCTGGTCCTGCTCGGCACCACGGTGGCGGCCGTGCTGGTGGTGATCGTCCTGTTCGCGCTGCTGATGCCCGGCATCGCGAAGGCGCAGGAGCGGGCGCAGGAGCACGTCGGCCGGGTCGGCGGCACCCTGGAGGGCACGCTGCGGGCGATCCGTACGGTCAAGGCGAGCGGTGCCGAGGACCGGCAGGCGGAGCGGATCGCGGCGGACGCGCGGGCCTCGGCGGAGTACGGCATCCGCGCGGTACGGCTGGAGGCCACCGTGTGGACCATCGCCTGGACCGGGATCCAGCTCGCGGTGATCCTCATCCTCGGCGTCGGCGCCTGGCGGGTGGGGGAAGGGCAGTTGGAGGTGTCCAGCCTGATCGCCTTCCTGCTCTACGCCTTCGGGCTCATGGAGCCGATCACGGAGTTGTCGCAGGACCTCACCGCACTGCAGTCCGGCATCGCCGCGGCGGAACGCATCCGGGCCGTGGACGAGTTGGAGGCGGAGACGGACGGGCCGCCCTCGACGGACACGCGGGAGGAGCCGTCGGTCCGACGCCGGACGAGCGGTCCCGTGCCGGACACGAACGGTCCCATGCTGGACGCGCACGGCCCGGTGCCGGACACGAACGGTTCCGCGCGCGGCCCTGTGTTCGACACGCGCAGCCCGGTGTTGGAGCTGAAGGACGTCACGGCGTCGTACGGTCCCGGGCGGGAGCCTGCCGTGCGCGGGGTGGACCTGGTGGTGCCGGCTCGCGGGCACACCGCGATCGTCGGGCCCTCCGGGGCGGGCAAGACCACTGTCTTCTCTCTGCTGTTGCGTTTCCTGGAGCCGCAGGAGGGCGCGCTGCTGCTGGACGGTGTCCCGTACCACCGGCACAGCCACGCGGCGATCCGTTCCAGGCTGGCGTATGTGGAGCAGGACACCCCGGTCGTCCCCGGCACCATCCGCGACAACCTGCTCATCTCCCGGCCGGAGGCAAGCAAGGAGGAGCTGCGTCAGGTGCTCGCTGACGTGCGGCTGACGGAGAAGGTGGAGTCGCTGGACGAGGGACTGGACACGGAGTTGTCGACCGCTGCCGTCTCCGGCGGGGAGCGGCAGCGCATCGCTCTCGCGCGGGCGCTGCTGCGGGAGCCGGACGTACTGCTGCTCGACGAGGCGACGGCACAGCTCGACGCGCTCACGGAGTCGGCGGTCCACCACTGTGTCCGGCGGCGGGCGCGGGAGCACGCGGTGGTGACCATCGCGCACCGGCTGTCGACGGTGATCGACGCGGACACGATCGTGGTGATGGACGCGGGCGGCGTTCGCGCCCGGGGCACCCATGACGAGCTGCTCGCCACGGACTCCCTCTACCGCGATCTGGTCGAGGCGCTGCGCATCGCCGACAAGCCCCCCGCCGACGCCCCCGCCGCATAAGGCGATTGTCCCGAATCTGTCACGTGATGGTGTTGATGGCGGGCTGTGGGAACCCGGGCGGGCGATGTTCCCCTCCTTCTCCATGGATCCGATCTTTCTCCACGGAACGGAGTGGATCACCCACAACCGCGAGAACTGGAGCAGACCGTGACAACGCCGGACACAACAGCGAGGCGCGCGCTGGTGGCCTGTGCCGCCCTGATGGTCGGCGCCCTGACCCTCACCGCGTGCGGCGGCGACGCCAATGCCGACAACAAGTCCGAGGACAAGAACGGCGACACCAAGACCTCGGCGGCGAAGATCCTCATCTCCGCCAAGGACGGTTCGACGGCGGCGTCGATCAACTCGACCGGGGTGAAGGTCAGCGACGGCAGGCTGACCGAGGTGGCGATGAAGGAGTCGGCCACGGGGGCGGCCGTACCGGGGACGCTCGCGGCGAACGGGAAGAGCTGGAAGCCGAAGGAGCAGTTGGAGCGCGGGACCAAGTACCAGATATCGGCCACCGCGAAGGACGGCGACGGGAAGCCCTCGGCGGCCAACTCCATCTTCACGACGGTGTCCACGAGCAACAGCTTCATCGGGACGTACACGCCCGACGGCGGCGCGAAGGTCGGCGTCGGGATGCCGGTGTCGTTCACCTTCGACAAGGCGATCGGCGACGGGAAGTTCAGGAAGGACGTGCAGTCGCACATCACCGTCACGTCCAGCAGCGGGCAGAAGGTGGTCGGACACTGGTTCGGCGCGCAGCGGCTGGACTTCCGGCCCCAGGCGTACTGGAAGGCCGGCTCCAAGGTCACCATGAAGATCGACCTGGACGGCGTCGAGGGCGCGAACGGCGTCTACGGGGTGCAGGACAAGACGGTCACCTTCACGGTCGGGCGCTCCCAGGTGTCCACGGTCGACGTCAACACGCAGACCATGACGGTGGTTCGTGACGGCAGGACCGTGAAGACGATTCCGATCTCGGCGGGCAGCCCGGACAACAGCACGTACAACGGGCAGATGGTGATCTCGGAGAAGTTCCGGCAGACGCGGATGAACGGGTCGACGGTCGGCTACGGCGGCGAGTACGACATCGCGGACGTGCCGAACGCGATGCGGCTGACGACCTCGGGCACCTTCATCCACGGCAACTACTGGTACAACAAGGGCAATCCGCCCTTCGGGAAGCAGGGCACCAGCCACGGCTGCGTGGGGATGGCGGACGTACGGGGCGCGGGCGGCGACACGGTCGCCAAGTGGTTCTTCGACAACTCGCTCGTAGGGGACGTCGTGACCGTCAAGAACTCCCCCGACAAGACGGTCGCACCGGACAACGGTCTCAACGGCTGGAACATGGCATGGAGTGCCTGGACCGCGGGAAGTGCCCTCTGACCAAGGGGTTTTGAGCATTCGACGGGCCGTGCGGGAACATCCCGCACGGCCCGGCCGTTTTCCGTGCGTACGTTTTCTCGGTTCCCGGACATGATGTCCGCCCGAGGGGCTACGGTATGCACCCACAAGGTGACATGCAGCAACGCCGGGAGAAGCCTTGAGCGTTCCGTACGAGACGGCAGCGTACGAGCCAGCCGAGTCGCCCGAGTCTCCGGAGGAGCATCTCGCGCGGCTCCTCGGCCGTGCCCTGAACTCCTTCGAGCTGCCGGACGAGACGATACGGCGGCTGGACCGGGCGCTGGCCCACGACAGTTCGCTGCACTCCGCGCACCACAGCGCGGGGCTGCACCGCGAGACGTACCGGCACACCTGGCTGCTGGCCGATGGGAGCGCGCTCACGCTCTGGGAGCTCGTCCACAACACCGCGCCGAGCCGCGAAACGCAGCACGAGGTGTACGAGGACGAGGAGGAGCTGCGTACCGCGACGGGGCGGCTGCCGCTCCCGGCGGACGCGCCGGACTTCGAACTGCCGGTGCTGGTGCGGGTGTCGCACGTCCCCGAGCCGCTGCACGCGTACGTTCCCGACGACTCCGCGGATCACGGGCGGCGGCTGCTGCGGCGCGCGGAGAACTCGGACCGGCCGGGCGAGGACATGGCCGATCTGCTGCGGATGGCGTTCGCGCACCAGATCACCCAGGCCTTCGGGCGGCCGTGCCGGGCCGGTGAGCGGGGGATGTGCTTCTCGCTCTACGAGCACGCGTTTCTGCTCCACGACGGGCGGGAGTTGTCCCTGTGGGAGGTCGAGCACACGGCTACGCCCGATGGGCGGCACATGTGTGAGGTGTATCCGTCCGAGGAGGATGCGCGGTCGGCGATGGAGCGGCGGGCCTCCGGCGGTTAGCAGGGATTCCGGCCGGTTCGTAGTCTGCGGGTTCGCTGTGGCTGGTCGCGCAGTTCCCCGCGCCCCTAAAAAGCCGCTGTCGGCCCTGCCCGCTTGAAGAAGCACCCCGCACCCCTGGAAGGGCCCCGCCTGCTTGAAAAGGCACCCCGCGACCCGGTGACGGGGCACGACAGGTGGGCCGGGACTTCACAAGTCCCGGCCCACCGTCGTTCTCGCTCCTCGGCGGAGCGTTCAGGCTGCTATCGGTTCCTTCTTCTGGGTGGGCGTCGGGGCCTCGGGGGTCTTGTCCTCGTTGCCGTCCAGGGGTGTCTTGCGCATGCCCTTCAGGACGATGACCAGGCCTGCCGTGACTGCTGTGCCGATCGCGATGGCGAGCAGGTAGAGGAACGGCTTGCCGATCAGGAAGGTGACCCAGATGCCGCCGTGCGGGGCGCGCAGGGTCGAGCCGAAGGCCATGGTCAGGGCGCCGGTGACCGCGCCGCCCGCCATCGAGGCCGGGATGACCCGCAGTGGGTCGGCCGCCGCGAACGGGATCGCGCCCTCGGAGATGAAGGACGCGCCGAGGACCCAGGCGGCCTTGCCGTTCTCCCGCTCAGCCGTGGTGAACAGCTTCTTGCGGATCGTGGTGGCCAGGGCCATGCCCAGCGGCGGGACCATGCCGGCCGCCATGACCGTCGCCATGATCTTCATCGCGGACCCGGTCGGGTCCTGGACGGCGATACCGCCCGTGGCGAAGGCGTACGCGACCTTGTTGACCGGGCCGCCGAGGTCGAAGCACATCATCAGGCCGAGCAGCACACCGAGCAGGACGGCGTTGGTGCCGGAGAGGCCGGACAGCCAGTCCGTCATGGCCTTCTGCGCCTCGGCGATGGGCTTGCCGATGACGATGAACATCAGGAAGCCGACGACGATCGAGGAGACCAGTGGAATCACGACCACCGGCATGATGCCGCGCAGCACCGGCGGGATCTTGATCCGCTGGATGGCGAGGACGACACCACCGGCCAGCAGACCCGCGGCCAGACCGCCGAGGAAGCCCGCGGCGATGTTGGCGGAGATCATGCCGCCGACGAAGCCGGGCACGAGACCGGGCCGGTCCGCCATGCCGTACGCGATGTAACCGGCGAGGACGGGGATCAGGAAGCCGAAGGCGACGCCGCCGATCTGGAAGAGCAGCGCGGCCCAGCTGTCGACCTGACCCCAGTTGAAGACCTCGGTGACCGGCTTGGCCTCGTTGATCTGGTAGCCGCCGATCGCGAACCCGAGCGCGATCAGCAGACCGCCCGCGGCCACGAACGGGACCATGTAACTCACGCCGGACATCAGCCACTTGCGGAGCTTGGTGCCGTAGCCCTCACCGGGCTCGCCGGCCCGCTCGACCGGCGTACCGCCGCGGGGCCCGGCGGCCGCCGTGACCTCGCCGCGCTCCGCCTTGCCGCGCACCTGGGCGATCAGCTCGGCGGGCTTGTTGATGCCCGCCTTCACGCCGACGTCCACGGTGGGCTTCCCGGCGAACCGGTCCTTCTCCCGTACGGGCATGTCGTGCGCGAAGATCACGCCGTCCGCCGCGGCGATGACGGCCGGGTCGAGCCGGCTGAAACCGGCCGATCCCTGCGTCTCGACGACGACCTCGACGTCACCGGCGTCGCGGCCCGCGTTCTCCAGCGACTCGGCCGCCATGTAGGTGTGCGCGATACCGGTGGGGCAGGAGGTGACAGCGACGATACGGAACGGTCGCCCGCCCTTGCCTTCGGCGGCACCCTCGTCATCCGTACCGGCGGGCGCCGGGGCAGCCTCGGGGGCAGCGGCCGGGGCAGTCCCGGACGCCGCCTCGGAGTCGGCCGAGGAGTCACCGGAACCCTCGGAGCCGTCGGCACCCGGCTCGGCAGCCGCAGTTGCGGCCGCGGCGGCGGGTGCGGCTGCAGCGGCGGGCTCGTCGCCGCGGATCAGGGCGGCTGCCCCCGCCGCGTCGCCCACCGAGCGCAGCGCCGAGGTGAACTCGGCGTTCATCAGCTGGCGGGCCAGTGACGACAGGATCGTGAGGTGGGCGTCGTCCGCGCCGGCCGGGGCGGCGATCAGGAAGATCAGGTCGGCGGGGCCGTCCGGCGCGCCGAAGTCGATCCCGGCCGCGCTGCGCCCGAAAGCCAGCGTCGGCTCGGTGACGTGCTCGCTGCGGCAGTGCGGGATGCCGATGCCGCCGTCGAGGCCGGTCGGCATCTGGGCCTCGCGGGCGGCCACGTCGGCGAGGAAGCCGTCCAGGTCGGTCACCCGGCCCAGGGACACCATGCGCTCGGCGAGGGCGCGCGCCGCCGCTTCCTTCGTATCGGCGGACAGGTCGAGATCGACCAGGTCCGCGGTGATCATCTCGCTCATCGCGGGCTCCTTCGCACGCGTATCGCCCGGGGAACGTTGTGGGCGAGGGTGGGGACGGGGGTGCCGCGGTCGAGAACCGCGACGGTTACGGGGACTACGGGGTGTGCTGAGACGGGGCCGAGGCCGGGAAGGCTGCCGGGGCCGGGGAGGCCCCGCCTCCGTGTGGCGGCGGCTGCGGCGGGTAAGGGGAGTCCCCGCCGCATCAGGGCCGGTTCGTGGGTTGCGCGGAAGTCCGTGCGCGGAAGTGGACAGCCCGTGTGCGGGAGTCGGCGGCCGGTGCGCGGGAGTCGGCGGCCGGTCATGACACCGGCTCCGTCAGTACGCGGTCCACGGGGATCTCGGAAGTGACGGTCACCGCGGACGGGTCGAGGTCCGCCGGGCTCGGCATCACGCTGCCCGGAAGCTGGACGGCGGCCGCGCCATGGGCCACCGCGGAGGCGAGCGCGCCGGGACCGCTGCCGCCGGCGATGAGGAAACCGGCGAGCGAGGAGTCGCCCGCGCCCACATTGCTGCGTACGACGTCGACGCGCGCGCCCGCGAACCACGCGCCCTCCTCGCTGACGAGCAGCTGCCCGTCGGCGCCGAGGGAGGCGAGCACGGCACGGGCGCCCAGCTCACGCAGTTCCTCGGCGGCCTTGACCGCGTCGCCGATCGTGGCGAGGGGGCGGCCGACGGCCCCGGCGAGTTCCTCGGCGTTGGGCTTGACGACGTCGGGCCGTTCGCGGAGGGCCGCGAGGAGCGCCGGTCCTGAGGTGTCGAGGGCGATGCGGGTGCCCGCCCGGTGGGCGCGGGCGACGATCTCGGCGTACCAGGAGGGGGCGAGGCCGCGCGGCAGGCTGCCGCAGCAGGCGATCCAGTCGGCGTCGCCGGACTGCTCGCGCACGGTCTCCAGGAGCAACTCCTCCTCGGCGGAGGTGAGTTCGGGCCCGGGTGCGTTGATCTTCGTCAGTACGCCGTCGGCCTCGGCGAGCGCGATGTTCGAGCGGGTCGCCCCGGCTACCGGGACCGGTGCGACCTCGATGCCCTGGGCGTCGAGGAGGTCGGCGACGAGCGCGCCGGGCGCTCCCCCGAGCGGCAGCACGGCGACGGTGCGCCGGCCGGCCGCGGCGACGGCCCGCGAGACGTTGACGCCCTTGCCGCCCGGGTCCATACGCTCGCCGGTGGCCCGTATGACCTCGCCGCGATCGAACGAGGGGACCTCGTACGTACGGTCCAGGGACGGGTTCGGGGTGACGGTGAGGATCATGCGCGCACTACTTCCGTGCCGCCGCGCTCGATGGCGGTCGCGTCTTCGGGGCTCAGCCCGCTGTCGGTGATCAACAGGTCCACTTCACTGAGGTCGCCGAAGCGCGCGAAGTGTTCCTGGCCGTGCTTGGCCGAGTCGGCGAGCAGCACCACGCGGCGCGCGGCGGCGAGGGCTGCCCGCTTCACGGCGGCCTCGGCGAGGTCCGGGGTGGTCAGTCCGTGCTCGGCGGAGAAGCCGTTCGCCGCGAGGAAGACGACGTCCGCGCGGATCTCCCCGTACGCCCGCAGCGCCCAGGCGTCGACCGCCGCGCGCGTACGGTGCCGGACGCGGCCTCCGATGAGATGGAGCTGCATGCCGGGGTGGTCGGCGAGGCGGGCCGCGATGGGGAGGCTGTGCGTCACGACGGTGAGCGTCGCCTCCAGTGGGAGGGCCCCGGCGAGGCGGGCGACGGTCGTGCCCGCGTCGAGGATCATCGTGCCCTTGTCCGGCAGCTCGGCCAGGGCGGCCTTGGCGATGCGGTCCTTCTCGTCGGCCGCGGTGGTCTCGCGCTCGGCGAGGTCGGGCTCGAAGTCGAGCCGTCCGGCCGGGATGGCACCGCCGTGGACCCGGCGCAGCAGTCCCGCCCGGTCGAGGGCCTTGAGGTCCCGCCGGATCGTCTCCGCCGTGACCTGGAACTCCTCCGCCAGCGACACGACATCCACACGGCCGCCGTCACGTGCGAGTCGGAGGATCTCCTGCTGTCGCTCCGGTGCGTACATGTCCGTTCGCCTCCGCTCAGTGCCCGAACCTGTGGTTTCAGCGTGAGGCTACGCCCAGATTTCCGCAAAGTAAACAGGTTCGGGCATGGATGTGGGCATGAACGGACATCGAGCCGGACACGGCCGGGCATACGGCGAGGCCCGGCCCCCTGGACGCATTCCAGGGGCCGGGCCTCGCCGTATGCCGGATCCAGTCGGTCGCTGTCGTCGACCGCTGTCGTCGGCCGCTGTCGTCAGCCGACGAGTTCGGGCGCCTTGTCGAGCGGCGTGATCCCCGGGCTCTCGGCGGTCTCCGCTCCCTCCACGTGCTGGGCGGGCCGCTTCGGGAGGGCGAACATCAGCAGGAAGATGGCCGTCATCACCAGGGCGACCCAGACCAGCGCGTTCTGGAAGGCGTCGACGAAGGCGGGGCCCACCTCGGGTCCGGGCAGGTGGTCGGACATCGAGCCGAAGAAGACGACGGAGACCAGGCCGAGGCCGAGGGCGTTGCCCATCTGCTGAACCGTGTTGATCAGGCCGGACGCCGAACCGGAGTGCTCACGCGGCACCTCGGAGAGGATCGCGTCCGTCAGCGGGGCCACGATCAGGCCCATACCGGCACCCATGACGACCAGCGGAAGCGCCATCTGCCAGGAGGCGATGGACATGCCGTACCGCTCGGCCTCCCAGATGTAGAGCAGGACGCCCGCCGCCATGGTCAGCGCGCCCGCCTGGAGCACCTTCCGCCCGAACCGCGGCACCAGCTTCTGCACCGACATGCCCGCCGCCACCGAGACCGCGATGGAGAACGGGATGCCGGTCAGACCGGCGCGCAGCGCGCTCCATCCGAGGCCGACCTGCATGTAGAGCGTCCAGACCAGGAAGAAGATGCCGAGGCCGACACCGAAGACCGTCTGCACGGCGATGCCCGCGGCGAAGCTCTTCACCTTGAAGAGGGAGAGCTCGACGAGCGGGGAGCCGTCGCGCGCCGCCTTCCTCTTCTCGTACGCCACCAGCGCCGCGAAGACCACGAGGGAGCCGGCCATCACGACGTACCCCCACGTCGGCCAGCCCAGCTCGCGGCCGCGGGTCAGCGGGTAGAGCAGCATCAGCAGACCGAGGGTGACGAGCACGACGCCGACGAGGTCGAGCTTGAGGGCGTGCGGGGCCTTGGACTCGGTGATGAACTTCCGGCCGAGGATGAGGCCCGCGATGCCGACCGGCAGGTTGATGAGGAAGATCGGCCGCCACTCCAGGCCGAACAGGTTCCACTCCGTGAGCAGCGCGCCCAGGACCGGGCCCAAGACCGCCCCGAGTCCCACGATCGCGCCGAACATCCCGAAGACCTTGCCGCGCTCGTGCGCCGGGAACGTGGCGTGCACGATCGACAGCACCTGCGGCACCATCAGCGCGGCCATGGCTCCCTGGAGGATGCGGGAGGCGACGAGCATGTCCGGGTTCACCGCGAAGCCGCAGAGCGCGGACGCGAGCGTGAAGCCGCCGATGCCGATGAGGAACAGCCGCTTGCGGCCGTGGATGTCACCGAGCCTGCCGCCGGTGATCAGGCCGGCCGCGAAGGCCAGCGCGTAGCCGGCCGTTATCCACTGGATGTGGCTGAAGGACGCGCCCTCGTCCCGCTGGATCGACGGGATCGCGACGTTGACGATCGTGACGTCGACCAGGTCCATGAAGGCCGCGGTCATCACGATGGCGAGCGCGAACCAGCGCCGGCGGTCGGCCTCCGGCCGGGGGGACGGGAGAGTGCTGCTGGAAGAGGTCATGTTTCGAAGGTAGGGGGGATGTAGGCCAGGTCGTGTCCTAGTGGTGAGGCATCCTCGGAGGAGTTGAAGAAGGCTGCGGCGCGTTTGCGGGTGCGGGTGCGTTGTGGCTGCTCGCGCCGTTCCTCGCGCCCCTAAAAGACTGCGCCGTTCCCCGCGGCCCCTTGCGGGCACGTCTATGTGAGGGAGACCCCCATGAGTACCGACACACCTGCACGGCTACTTCAGTTGCTCTCTCTTCTTCAGACTCCGCGGGAGTGGCCCGGTGGGGAGTTGTCCGAGCGGCTGGGAGTTTCGCGGCGGACCGTGCGGCGGGATGTGGACCGGCTGCGGGAGCTCGGCTATCCGGTGCAGGCGACGATGGGCGCGGACGGCGGGTACCGGCTGGTGGCCGGGAAGGCCATGCCGCCGCTGGTCCTCGACGACGAGGAAGCGGTGGCGATCGCGGTCGGGCTGCGGGCCGGTGCGGGGCACGCCGTCGAGGGCGTGGACGAGGCGTCCGTACGGGCGCTGGCCAAGCTCGAACAGGTCCTGCCGAGCCGTCTGAGGCATCGCGTCTCCACCCTCCAGGCCGCGACCACTCCCCTGACCAGCGGCGACGGTGCGAGCATCGCGCCCGAGACGCTGACCGTGATGGCCTCGACGATCGCGGGGCGGGAGTTGCTGCGGTTCGCGTACCAGGCGAAGGACGGGGCGGAGAGCCGGCGCCGGACCGAGCCGTACCGGCTCGTGTCGACCGGCCGTCGCTGGTATCTCGTCGCGTACGACCTCGACCGCGAGGACTGGCGTACGTTCCGGGTCGACCGGGTGGCCGACCCGTTCGCGACCGGGGCCCGTTTCACGCCGCGTGAGATGCCGACGGGGAGCGCGGCCGAATATCTGCGGCAGTCGATGCAGCGGCGGCAGGAGACGTACGAGTTCGCGGTGACGTTCGCCGCCCCCGCGGAGTTCATCGCGGCGCGGCTGCCGGGGTGGCTCGGGGTGCCCGAGCCGGTCGACGACCGGAGCTGTCGGCTGCGGAGTTCCTCCGGGGACGCCGTGGAGTGGCTGGCGGTGCGGCTCGCGATGGTGGACTGCGAGTTCACTGTGCATGAGCCGGTTGAACTCGTGGAGTATGTACGGCAGTTGGGCGGCCGCCTGAGCCGGGCGACTGCGTCGGGCTGAGAAGTGTGGGTGCGTGTTCGGGTGCGGGTTGGCTGTGGCTGGCCGCGCAGTTCCCCGCGCCCCTAAAAACCTAGGGGCGCGGGGAACTGCGCAGTCTTTCAGCCCCTCCGGCGTTTGAGGAGCGGGGGTTCGGGGGCGGAGCCCCTGAGTCTGTCGCCGCCCGTGAGGGCAGAGTTTGCCCGCGTGGCACAATGTGCCACCCGGGTCACCCCGGGGTTCAGGTCCGGGGTGGCCCGGGCAGCCATGCCCAGGCCCTCTCGCAGCCCTCACAGATGGAGCCGAGCCCCGGCGCCAGGGGGGGGGAGGCGCCGGAGCTCGGCTCTGGGAGAGTCCCGGCGCCGGGGGGGTGTGCGTCGGGACTCGGCTCTGTGGGCCCTGGAGTCTTGTGCCCCGGGGCCGATGTGTTGAAGCGGCGGTAAACGGACTTCCGTACGACTCTGTTCGAGACCTGACCCGCCCGCCCCGCAAGGCGCGGTCGACCCCGGTCCGACGTACATGGCCCGGTAGGACCGCCTGCCCCGGCGGAGCGAAGCCAATCCTCCCGACGACAGTGAGTTTCACCGCCCGGGACCGCCCGCCCGGGACGGGTCCCGCTGCCGTCGCGGGAGGCGTCCCGCCCGCTTCCGGCAGACAGTACACACCCGCCCCCGCGAAACGGGTCACAACCGCCCGGCGCGCGATACGCGCCCCCGGCCGGAGGCCACCCACCACGGGGCGGACCGCCGGCGGCCGGAGCACCCGGCCGCCAGGGGCGGCCTACGCGGCGGCGTCGAAGCCCGTGTCGCGGGCCAGCTTCTTCAGTTCCAGCAGCGCATGCTTCTCGATCTGGCGGATGCGCTCGCGCGTGAGGCCGTGCTCCTTGCCGACCTCGGTGAGCGTGCGCTCCCGGCCGTCCTCGATGCCGTACCGCATCTTGATGATCGAGGCCGTGCGCTGGTCGAGGCGGCCGATGAGGTCGTCCAGCTCCTCGCTGCGCAGCAGCGTGAGCACGGACTGCTCGGGCGAAACCGCCGAGGTGTCCTCCAGCAGGTCACCGAACTGGGTGTCGCCGTCGTCGTCCACCGACATGTTCAGCGAGACCGGGTCACGGGCCCAGTCCAGCACGTCGACCACGCGCTCCGGCTTCGTGTCCAGCTCCGCGGCGATCTCCGAGGGCTCCGGCTCACGGCCGTGCTCGCGGTTGAACTCGCGCTGCACACGCCGGATCCGGCCCAGCTCCTCCACCAGGTGGACGGGGAGGCGGATCGTGCGGGACTGGTCGGCGATGGAACGGGTGATGGCCTGACGGATCCACCAGGTCGCGTACGTCGAGAACTTGAAACCCTTGCGGTAGTCGAACTTCTCGACGGCTCGGACCAGGCCCGCGTTCCCCTCCTGGATCAGGTCCAGGAGCGGCAGGCCGCTGCGCGGGTAGCGGCGGGCGACCGCCACGACCAGACGGAGGTTCGACCGGATGAAGATGTCCTTGGCCCGCTCGGAGTCGGCGACCAGCGCTTCGAGCTCCTCGCGGGAGGCCTTCACCTTTGTGTCGGTGACCTCGCCGTCGAGGATCTGCTGGGCGTACACGCCCGCCTCGATGGTCTGGGAGAGGTCCACTTCCTTGGCGGCGTCGAGCAGCGGTGTGCGCGCGATCTCGTCGAGATACATGCCGACCAGGTCGCGGTCGGCGATCTCGCCGCCTACGACGCGAACACTGCGTGCCGCGTCGCTTCCGCCTGAGGCGGACTTACGACGGGCGACGGCACGGGTTGCCATGCGTGCTCCCTTGCGATGGTGGGCTTGCGGGTCCTGGTGGTTCTGGTGGTGGCTCGGACACCTTCCCGGGTGCCCTGCATCCGATGGAAACAACGACTGGAATCCGGACAGAATTCCCAACGCGCTACTCGATTTTTCTGATCTTGCAGTACCCTGTCCGGCCACCGAGGGAGGGCAGATGTCGTCGGAACGTACAGAGGTGCAGGTCAGACCGGGAGTCGAGAGCGACCTCGACGCCCTCACGGACATCTACAACCACTACGTGCGTGAGACGCCGATCACGTTCGACACAGCGACCTTCACTCCGGTAGAGCGCCGCCCTTGGCTGCTCTCTCACCCTGAAGACGGCCCGCATCGGCTGATGGTTGCCACGGCCGGGGACTCACAGCAGATTCTGGGCTACGCCACATCCAGCGCTTTCCGGCCGAAGCCCGCGTACGAGACGTCCGTGGAGGTGACGATCTACCTCGCCCCGGACGCCGGCGGCCGGGGCGTCGGCACGCTGCTCTACAAGGCCCTGTTCGGGGCTCTCGCGGACGAGGACCTGCACCGGGCCTACGCGGGGATCGCCCAGCCCAACGAGGCGTCCGTGCGGCTGCACGAGCGGTTCGGGTTCCGGTACGTCGGTACGTACCGGGAGGTGGGCCGGAAGTTCGGGCGGTACTGGGATGTGGCCTGGTACGAGAAGGAGCTCTGAGGGCTCCGTACCATGGGCCGGCGGCCTGGGGGCTGGGGGCCCGTCATCGCCCCGGAGCCCGCCGGGCTCAGCCGAACTGCACCGACCTCTTCGCCAGGCCCAGCCAGAAGCCGTCGATCACCGAGCGCTGGGCGTCCAGCTCGCCGGCGGCGTCCGCGGCGCCCATCGTCACGAACAGCGGGGCGAAGTGCTCGGTGCGCGGGTGGGCCAGCTGTCCCGCCGGGGACTTGTGGAGGAAGTCGAGGAGGCCGTCGACGTCGCCCGAGTCCAGGGCCCGGTGGCCCCACTCGTCGAACTCCGCCGACCAGCCGGGGATCCCGCCCTGCCGCAGGGCCGCCAGGTTGTGGGTGAAGAAGCCGGAGCCGACGATGAGGACGCCCTCGTCGCGCAGGGGGGCCAGCTTGCGGCCGATCTCCATGAGGCGGACGGGGTCGAGCGTGGGCATCGAGACCTGGAGCACCGGGATGTCGGCCGCGGGGAACATCTCCACCAGCGGGACGTACGCGCCGTGGTCGAGACCGCGGTCCGGGACGTCCTGGACGGGCATGCCGGGGGCGCGCAGCAACTTGCGTACGGACTCGGCGAGTTCGGGTGCGCCGGGCGCCTCGTACCGCACCTTGTAGTAGTGCTCGGGGAAGCCCCAGAAGTCGTAGACCAGGGGGATGGTCTCGGTGGCTCCGAGGGCGAGCGGGGCCTCCTCCCAGTGGGCGGAGATCATGAGGATCGCCTTGGGGCGCGGCAGGTCCTTGGACCAGGCGGCGAGCTGGCCGGGCCAGACCGGGTCGTCCGCCAGCGGCGGGGCGCCGTGGGAGAGGTAGAGGGCGGGCATGCGCTCCACGACGGCACGTTCCTCGGTGGCGGCGGACATGGCGGCGGCTCCCTCGGGGACTCGTTGGGCCGGCTCGACCGATACCGTTCGGCCCCGGCCGAGGGCACTTGCTTGAAGTATCAACCTCTACAAAGTGAGGATACTCGCCATTTGTTTAACGTTCAAGGAGGGGTCTCGTACAGTAGATGCATGAACACGGCATCCGCTGACGAGCCGCGCTGGCTCAGTGACGAGGAACAGCGCACGTGGCGTGCGTACATTCATGCCACCACCCTTCTTGACGACCATCTCGACCGCCAGCTGCAGCGTGATGCGGGCATGCCTCACATCTATTACGGCCTGCTCGTCGGTCTCGCCGAGGCGCCGCGTCGGCGGCTGCGGATGACCGAGCTGGCGATGAAGGCGAAGATCACCAGGTCCCGGCTCTCGCACGCCATCGCGCGGCTGGAGAAGAACGGGTGGGTGCGGCGGGAGGACTGCCCTTCGGACAAGCGGGGGCAGTTCGCCGTGCTGACGGACGAGGGGTACGAGGTTCTGATGCGGAGTGCGCCCGGGCATGTGGCGGCGGTTCGGCAGGCGTTCTTCGACCGGCTCACGGTCGATCAGCAGAAGGCTCTCGGCGAGGCCATGCTGCTCATTGCGGAGGGGCTGCAGCCGGAGGGGGCAGGTGCGGACCTGCCCTGGCTTCGGTAGGGGTTCGCCGGGTTCGTTTTCGGGTGCGGGTTCGTTGTGGCTGGCCGCGCCGTTCCCCGCGCCCCTTAAAGACTGCGCAGTTCCCCCCCGCGCCCCTTAAAGACTGCGCAGTTCCCCCCCGCGCCCCTTAAAGACTGCGCAGTTCCCCGCGCCCCTTGAAAGCCGCTCACGCGGGCCATCACAAAAGGTCGCTCGCGCGGCCGCCCCGGCACAACGGGCGGCCCGCGCCCGCGGCACAGGTCCTGGCCCCGGGCATGGATCTGCCCCGGCTCCACCGCTCTCGGAGCCGGGGCAGATCCCGGTTCGTACGTATGAAGGCGTCCCCACCCCTGCACACGTACGAGGTCAGTGGGTGACCCCATGCGGGTCCGGTCTCGCCACGCGATTCGCTGGGGGCGTGCCCCTCAGGGGCGCGCGGCTGCATCGATGTGCGGCTCCGCGCGACCAGCCACAGCGGACCCGCGGTTTCATGACCGCGCCCCCAGCGGAGCGCCTAGTGGGCGATGACCGGGACCTTCAGGTCGTCCTCGGCGCCCTCGACGGAACCCGCGGCCGCCGTGGAGTCGGGGCTTCCGGCGTTGATGAAGGTGAAGGCGATTCCCGCGGCGACGACGAGGATGCCGACGGCGAACCAGATCGCGTTGGTGTAGCCGTGCACCTGAGCCTGCAGCTGGACGAGCTGCTGCTGGGGCTGGGTGGTGGCACCGGCGATGTGGTCCTTGACGTACGCCGTGGTGGCCGACGCGGCGATCGTGTTCAGCAGAGCCGTACCGATCGCGCCGCCCACCTGCTGCGAGGTGTTGACCATCGCGGAGGCGACACCGGAGTCACGCGGCTCGACGCCCAGCGTGGCCAGGGACATGGCCGGCATGAACGCCGTACCCATACCGAGGCCGAGCAGCAGCATCGCCGGCAGGAGCAGGGCCGCGTACGAGGAGCCGATCTCCATCTGGGTCAGCAGCAGCATGCCGGCCGCGGCGACCAGGAAGCCCGGGCCCATCAGCAGACGCGCCGGGAGGCGGTTCATCAGCCGGGCGCCGATCTGCGTGGAGCCCGCGATCATGCCCGCGATCATCGGCAGGAAGGCGAAACCGGTCTTGACCGGCGAGTAGCCCTTCACGATCTGCAGGTAGTAGGTCAGGAAGAGGAACAGGCCGAACATCGCGATGATCGCGAGACCGAGCGAGAGGTAGACACCGCCACGGTTGCGCTCGGTGATGACACGCAGGGGCAGCAGCGGGGCCTTGACCTTGGACTCGACGAGGACGAACGCCGCGAGGAGCACCGCCGACGCGACGAACAGGCCGATCGTCATGGAGTCGCCCCAGCCCTCGGACTCGGCGCGGGTGAAGCCGTAGACGAGCGAGACCAGACCGAGGGTCGACAGGACGACACCCGGGATGTCGAGCGGCGAGCGGTTGCGGCCGGCCGGCTCACGGATGACGAAGTACGCACCGGCAGCGGCGACGACCGCGAACGGGATGTTCACGAAGAACGTCCAGCGCCAGTCCAGGTACTCGGTGAGGAAGCCGCCGAGGATCAGGCCGACGGCGCCACCGCCACCGGCGATCGCACCGTAGATGCCGAACGCCTTGGCGCGCTCCTTGGAGTCGGTGAACATCACCGCGAGCAGCGAGAGAGCGGCGGGCGCGAGCAGCGCGCCGAAGGCACCCTGAAGGGCACGGGAGCCGAGAAGCATCGCCTCGTTGGTGGCGGCACCGCCGAGGGCGGAGGCGCCGGCGAAGCCTATGAGGCCGGTGACGAAGGTGCGCTTGCGGCCCCAGATGTCGGCGATCCGGCCGCCGAAGAGGAGGAGTCCGCCGAAGGCGAGGGCGTAGGCCGTGATGACCCACTGCCGGTTGCCGTCGGAGATGCCCAGGTCCTGCTGGGCCGAGGGCAGCGCGATGTTCACGATGGTCGCGTCGAGCACGACCATGAGCTGGGCGAGCGCGATGAAGGTCAGCGCTTTCCAGCGGTTGGGATCGGGGGCCTGCGCCTTTGCGGCGGTGGCCTGGGCTGTTTCAGACATGGAGGTACCCACTTCGGGACTTCGGATCGAAAAAGGCAGTGAGAGGGCGCGGCACGTCGTCGGTGACGGCCGGGAGGTTCGGTGAGTTCGGTGCGTAAGTGGGGTTACGCGCGTGCTGGTCGGGTCATCGCTGGTAGGGACCGCCGCAAGGGGCGGAAGTCATCGGTCAGGCTTGGCGCAGGTCCTCCATGGTCGCGGTCATGCCCGGCAGTTCGGATCGGGCCGGAGCCCGCAGACCGTCCAGGAACAGCTGCAGGTGACGGTGGACGAACCGGTCGAAGCACAGGGCCGCGGTGCCGGCCGGGGGCCTGCTGAGCTGGGCCACGGCGATCATGAGGTCGCCGACGCCCACGTCGGGTCGGAGCTGTCCGGCCTCGCGGGCACGCGCCATCAGCCGCTCGGTCAGTTCCTCGATCCGCTCACGCGCCGCTTCCATGTCCGGGTGGTGCTGGTCGAAGGTGCTGGACATCATCGGGCAGAGGGCCGAGAGCCGCTCGTCGGCACAGGCGTGCACGAAGCGCGAGAGCGCCTCGAACGCGTCGCCCGTCTCGGCGAGCGCGAGTTCGGCCGCCTCCGACGTACGGTCCATCACCGAGCAGACGACCTCCCGCACCAGTGCGTCCCGGTCCGGGAAGTTGCGGTACACCGTGGCATTGCCGACGCCGGCCCGGCGAGCGACCTCGTCGAGCGGCACGTCGGGGCCGAACTCCACGAACATCTCGCGGGCGGCGGTGACGATCCGCTCCCGGTTGCGCAGGGCGTCGGCGCGCGGCCGGGTCACCTTGTGCTGTACGCGGACTGCGGTCTCCACGGCGTACTCCTTGAGCCGGTGGGTGCGATCCGGGGATCGTTTCCCCGTTTCGCTCGGACACATGGCTAAACGGGGAAACGATCCCCGGTTATTTCCCAACCCCGAAGAGATTTCATGTGACCCGCGTCACACCCCTCAAAGGTCCCCCGAGCAGGAAACCCACGATCGGGCTCCTCCAGCGCGCGCCCGCGCATCCGGCGGCACAGGGTGATCGAACAGGGTGCAGCCACACCGGCCGGCTGCCTGGAGCGAAAGGCCCCTGCATGCAGCCGACCAGCCGTCGGATATCCCCGCGCCGCCGCGCCGCAGCCTTCGCCTCGGTCACCGTCCTCACCCTGGCGGTCAGCACCTCGGCCGGGACCGGACATCTGACGACCGGTTCCACCACGGCTGCGGGACCCATCGCGCTGGCGCGCTCCTCCCCCCTCGGTCCCTGCATGATCAGCGGCTCGATGGGCGTGCAGATGTCCGAGGGCATCCCCACCCCGGCCGGCTACTCGCGCTCCACCGGGACCGTCCGCGCCCTGAACCTGATGGTCGACTTCTCCGACGCGACCGGCGAGGGCAGCGCGCTCGACCGCTTCGGCGAGTTCTTCCCGCAGACCACCGACTGGTTCCGCACCAGTTCGTACGGCCGCCTCGACTACCGCCCCGAGGCCCCGATACCCGGCTGGCTGCGGATGCCCAAGTCCTTCGAGGAGTACGGGATAGAACGCGGGGCCCCCTTCGACCCCGGTTACCGCGACCTGGTCCAGGACCTCGTGGCCGCGGCCGATCCGAAGGTGGACTTCAGGGAGTACGACCTGCTGAACGTCCTGATGACCCCGAACGCCGGCCCCTCCGCCCTGGACACGGTCCTGTCGGTGACCTTCGCGGGCAACACGGAGGCGCCGGTCGCGGACGGGGTGCCCGTCGCGAACGCGTCGTTCGTCTACTCCCGCCAGGACGACGGCTCCGGCTCGTACGACGAGACCGGCTACCGCGTACTCCCCCACGAGAACGGCCATGTCTTCGGGCTGCCCGACCTCTACACCCAGGACGGGGGCGCCGCGGTCGGGCACTGGGACATCATGAGCGAGGACTGGGGGGCCGACAACGACCTGCTGGGCTGGCACAAGTGGAAGCTCGGCTGGCTCGACGACGCCCAGGTCGGCTGCGCGTCCGCGGCCGGCACCACCGAGCACGTCCTGACCCCGCTGGCCGAGCCCGGCACCGGCGGCAAACTGGTCTTCGTCCCGGTCGACTCGAAGACGGGGTACGCGGTCGAGCTGCGCACCCGGTCGGGCAACGACGACGCGGTCTGCAAGATGGGCGTGCTCATCTACAAGGTCGACGCGAACGTCGACACCGGCCGGGGCCCGATCACGGTGATCGACTCCACGAAGGACAGCGGCGGCTGCACCCGCAGCCCGAACGTCCACGCCGAACTCTCCGACGCGGCCTTCTCCCCCGGCCAGTACTTCAAGGACCTCAGAACCGGCATCCGCATCACCGTCGCGGGCACCGACGCCACGGGCAAACACCAGGTGTACGTGACCCGCGACCGTCAAGCGGCATCGTGAGCTGCGGCTTGTGGGCGGAGAGGCGGCGCCCCTTCAGGCGGCCGCGCCCCTGCAGGGGCGCGGGGAACTGCGCGACCAGCCGCTGACGGCCCGCAGCTTCGGCACGACCGCTCCCCCGTATTTCATTACCGTGGTCCGCACACCGTAATGGGGAGCCCATGCCACCGACCCACCTCACCCCTGCCAAGCCCGACGCAGTCACCCCCGTCGAGGCAGTCGCCCCACTGATGCGGGGCATCACCGTGCTGCAACGGCTCACCGAGGCAGGCGGCACGTCGAGCCTCAGCGCCCTGGAGAAGGCCACCGGCCTCGCCAGATCCACGGTGGACCGCATCGCGGCAACACTGGCCCGCATGGGATACGTACGTCTCGACGGCCGGGACGCCGTGCTCACGCCGCGGCTGATGGAGCTGGGCAACGCCTACCTGGCCGCCCTGCGGCTCCCCCGGCTGCTGGACGGGCGGGCCGACGCGCTCGCCGACGAACTGGACGAGTCGGTGTCGCTGGCGGTCGGCGACCGGGACGGCATCCGCTTCATCCACCAGGCGACCCGGCGCCGCGCGATGTCGCTGAGCTTCCGCATCGGCGATCTGCTCCCGGCCGAACGGACCGCGCCGGGCCCGCTGTTCGCCACGGGGTGGGCCGACGAGGACTGGACGCGCTGGCGCGAACGGCGGGCCGCCGACCCCGAGGACCACGGTTTTCCCGCCGTGCCGCCCCGCGAACACCCCACCGGGGACGACGAGTTCGAGGAGCGGACACGTGAGGCGGCGGCCCGCGGCTGGGCGCTCGACGACCAGTTGATCGAACCGGGCCTGGTCGCGGTCTCCGTGCCCGTACGGGATCGCGGTGGACGTATCGCCTGTGTGGTGAGCGTGGTGAGCCACACCAGCAGGCACACCGCCGACTCCCTGCGGGACACCCTGCTGCCCCGGCTGCGGGCGAGCGTGCGCGCGATGGAACGGGATCTGCGGGACGCCCCCGCCCAGCAGCCCGCCGCGCGCGCCACGCCCGCCGGACTCGCCACCTGGACCGGAGCCTCGAAGAATGAACTGGGCCGGGAGTTCATCGAGTCGCTGGCCCGCGGGCTGACCGTGATCACGGCGTTCGGCGAGGGCCGGGCCGAGCTGACGCTCACCGAGGTCGCGCAGGCCACCGGGCTCGCGCGGGCCACGGCCCGGCGTGCGCTGATCACGCTGGAGCACCTGGGCCAGGTGACCGCCCACGGGCGGACGTTCACGCTGACGCCGCGCGTCCTGGCCCTCGGCTTCCCGCCCCTCTCCCGTACGACGCTTCCGCAGATCGCGGCCCCGCATCTCGCCGAACTCGCCGACCGGCTGCACGACTCGGCGTCCCTCGCTGTCCTCGCGGGCGACGAGATCCAGTACACGGCCCGCGTCGCCACCAGCCGCATCATGAGCGTCAACATCACCGTCGGCACACGCTTCCCCGCCTACGCGACCTCGCTGGGCCGGGTCATGCTCGCCGGCCTCACCGCGGCCCAGCGGGGCCCGCTCCTGACCGGCCTGCACGCGCTGACCCCGCACACGGTCACGGACCCGGATGCCCTCGCGGGCACCCTCGATCGCGTCCGGGAGGCCGGATACGCCCTGGTGGACGGGGAGTTGGAGGAGGGACTGCGGTCGATCGCGGTTCCGGTGCGGGATCGTACGGGGCGGGTCGTGGCGGCCGTGAATGTGGCGATGCACAGTTCTCGGCGGACCGTTGAGCAGTGTGTGGGTGAGGTGCTGCCGGAGTTGGCCGCGACGGCCGGACGGATCGAGGGTGACCTTCGGGTGGCGGGGCGGTTCGCCCGGGTGCCGGTCGCCTAGCCGGCGGGGCACGCGACAACCAAGAGGGCTGGTGGGAGACCGGTTCGACCGGCCTCCCATCAGCCCCTGGCGCTTCGCGCGATGGGTTGTGGGCAGCTGCGGGCCCGTGGGGCTGGTCGCGCCCCGCGGCGGAGCCGCAAATGTTGCCGCCCCGCGCCCCTAAAGGGGCGCCGTCACGCCCCCGAGCGGGCCGTGACGCGGAACGGCGGGGGTACGCCGTCGACCCCCGCCGTTCCCTCCCGCCGCCCAGAGGCCACCAGCCCCTTGAGCGCCGCCTCCGTGGCGAGCCGCGGCAGCAGCAGCGCCCAGAAGCGGGTCAGCATGGACTGCGACAGCCACTGCGCGTTCCGGCTGCCCAGGGCCCCGAAGCCCACGGTGGCGGCGACCACGGCATGGGCCGCGTCCTGCGGAGACACGTCACGGGCCAGCGCGCCCTCGCGGGCCGCCTCGGCCAGTACGCCCTCCACCCAGGTCTGCCACCGCCGCCTCAGATCCGCCCCGGCCGCCACCGGCACCGGGCTCTCGCTCAGGTCGAACCCGGCCCGCAGGATCACGTCGTGCCGCAGACCCCGGAGCAGCGCGTGCGTGGTGTCGACCAGCACCTGCAAGGACCCGCCGGAACCGGTGACCCCACTGCCTCCGGCGGTCGCGGCGGCCTCGCTCCTCGCCCGGCCCTCCAGCGTGATGCGCCGGAGCCGCTGCGCCGCCGCCTCCCACACGGCCGAGGCCAGTGCCGCCTTGCTGGCGAAGTGGAAGTGCAGCGCGCCGTTGCTGACCCCGGCCCGCGTGCTGATCGTGGACAGGGACACGACGTCGAAGCCGTCCTTGCTGAAGAGCTCGGCCGCCGACTCGATCAACGCGTTGCGCGTACGTACCGCGCGTTCCTGCTGGGCCATCAGAGCGCTCCGTTGCTGCGAGGGGCGTGCCAGAGAGGCGCCTACACGATAACAAACCGCATGTGCGGTTTCTATTGCCGTGCCATTGCTTTTGCTATTGCTACGGCTCCTGCTGCCGCCACGGCCACTACTCCCGCTACCGCTCCTGGGCTCGGAGCACGGGCAGCGAGCCGTAGCCGTTGACGATGAAGGACTCCACCGGCTCGATGCCGTCCACCGGAGCCGCCAGGGACAGCCCCGGGAAGCGGTCGAACAGCCCCGCCAGCGCCACGCTCGCCTCGATCCGCGCGAGCGGCGCCCCCAGGCACCGGTGGACCCCGAACCCGAAGGCCAGGTCCTCGCGGCGGCCCGGGCGCAGCAGGTCGAAGACGGCGACGTCGTCCCCGTACGCCTCCGGGTCCCCGGACGCGGCGGCGAAGGAGACCAGGATCGGGTCGCCCTTGCGAATGAGCACACCGTCGGACTCGCCACCGGACTCACCGTCGGCCGGTGCGGGGTTCTCCAGCGCGATGTCGTCCACCGCGAACCGCATCGGGGAGTACGCCGCCGGGCTGTGCACGCGCAGTGTCTCGTCCACCACGTCCATCCAGGTGGCCCGGCCGGCGCGGACGTGCGCGAGTTGTTCCGGGTGGGCGAGCAGGGCCCCGACGGCGTTGGTGATGAGCGTGCAGGTCGTTTCCTGGCCTGCGGCGATCATGAGGTAGAGGGTGCCGAGGAGTTCCTCCTCGGTGAGTCCGCCGTCCTCGTCCTGGTCGCGGGCCTCGATCAGCGCGGACGTCAGATCGCCGCCGGGTTCGGCGCGCTTCTCGGCGGCCAGCCGGGCGAGCATCCCGAAGACCTCGATCTGCGCGGCGGCCATCCGCTCGGCGGACACGGCCGTGCCGAACACCAACTCCAGCGCGGCGCACAGGGGTTCGCGGGCCTCCTCCGCCACCCCGAACAGTTCGCAGATGACGCGCATCGGCAGCAGCCTGGCGAAGTCGGCCCGCAGGTCGACCCGTTCACCGTCCGGGACCGCGGCCAGGTCGTCCAGCAGCCCGGCCGTGATCTCCTCGATCCGCGGCCGCAGGGCCTCGCTCCGGCGCGTGGTGAACGCGCCCGCGACCAGCCGCCGCAGCCGGGAGTGGTGATCCCCGTAGGCGAACAGCATGTTCTCGTTGGCGACCCACGGGTACAGCGGCCACTCGGGACCTATCCGCCCCTCGACGAAGGCGGGCCAGTGCTGCCGGGCGTCCTTCGACACCCTTGGATCCAGCAGGAGTTGCTTGACGTACTTCTGCCGTACGGCCGCCCACGCGACCACTCCGCCCGGCAGTTCCACCTCTGCCACCGGCCCTCGTGAGCGCAGCTTCTCGGCCTCCGAGGCGAGATCGCGCCCCGTCACGTCCAGCGCGTACGGGCAAGCAGGCATGTCCATCCGTGCACTCCGTTCGGTCGGTCGTCGACGCGCCCCCGACGCGAGGGCGCTTCACTGAGCGGCGGTCGCGACTCCCGCGGGCGCCTCAGCACCGGCACCGGCACCGGCCTGCGGGCCGGCCGCGATGTCCGCCTCCGGGCCGTCCTCCAGCTCACCCTCGGCCTCGGCCGCCTCCGCCTCGCGCAGTTCCATGGCCTCGCGGTGGATCCGCGCCGCCCGCTCCGGTGTGAAGTCCAGCCGGACGAGCACGCCCGGCACCGCGATCGACGGCATCAGATGCCGGTAGAGGTCGGCCACCCGCTCCGCCAGGTCCGCGCGGCCGGTCATGATCCGCGACAGCACCTGTACGCCGGTGAAGGCCCCGACGAACAGCTTCGCGAGCGAGTCCACATCGGCGTGCGGCAGGACCTCGCCCTTGGCCTTGGCCTCCTGGAAGAGGGCCTGGGTGTGGTCCTGCCAGGCCCGCATGGGCACCCGGCGGTTCAGGTGGTCCTTGGGCGACCCCTGGTCGACGGTCAGCCGGACGCTGCCCTGGACGATCGGATCACCCGTGTCCCGCTTGAGCAGATACGCGAGCAGCAGTGCCTCGTCCAGCGACTGCTGGAGCTTCAGCTCCTGCTCGGGCACGCGCGGCAGGGACTCGACCTGCGCCGCGAGGACCGCCTGGGCGAGCTCCTCCTTGGACGTGAAGTGGAAGTAGAGGGCGCCCTTGGTCATGCCCGATTTCTTGAGGACGTCCGAGATGGTCGCCGCCTCGTATCCGACCTCGTCGAACACCTCGGCCGCCGCGACGAGAATCGCCCGCCGCGTCCGAATGGCCCGCTCTTGCCGCGCCACGAACAACCTCCGTACCATCCCGCACATCGGGAAAAGAGACCATGAGGTCTGTACCGGGCAGCTGCGACCTCGCGGCCCAGAATAAAACCAGCCGAACGGTTTCTCAAGGATTCACCCACATGGAAGTCGCGTCCCCGCGATGAGCTGCACCGACGTGCAGGCCGCGCCGCGAGCGCCCCCTCGGGCTCCCCCAGTGAGCGCCTCCGCCTCCCTGAGCACCCTTGAAAACAAAACCGGTTGGTACGTATCTTCGGTGCGCAGTGGTTCGTACCTGACCGGTTCCCACACCCAGGGGAGTTCGATGGCCGTGCCCGCACACACCAAGACCCACCCCGTCGCCGACGAACTGGCCCAGCTGCTCTTCGAGGGCGCCGATCGCGAACGCGTGCACGGGGCCTGGCGTCGGCTCGTCTCCGGCAAGGAGTTCGCGTACCGCCCGGGGCTGCCGCCCGAGGAGCGGACGGCCCTCTCGTACGAGCGGCTGCGGCTCCTCAACGACGCGGCCGGTGATCCGGTGGAGCTGGCGGCCGATCCGTACCGCCTCGCCGGGCTGCACGAGTGGACGGGACCGGTGGACGGCGGGCTGACCACACTCGCGAGCATCCACTACAACCTGTTCCTCGGCAGCGTCCTCGACCACGACGGCGGCCGGGGCAGGGACCTGTCCGCGTTCACCTCGCTCCGGCGTACAGGAACGTTTCTCTGCACGGAGTTGGAGCACGGGAACGATGTCGCGTCGATGGAGACGGTCGCGGTGTTCGACCGCACGACGGGCGGCTTCCACCTCACCACCCCCACGCCGGGCGCGCGGAAGTTCATGCCCAACACCAGCCTGACCGGGGGCCCCAAGACGGCGGTGGTAGCCGCCCGCCTCGTCGTCGACGGCGAGGACCAGGGCACCTTCCTCTTCCTGACCCCGCTCAGCGACGAGAACGGCCACCTCCCCGGAGTACGGGTCCGGCCGCTCCCCCAGCGCACCGGCACCCCGGTCGACCACTGCCTCACCTCGTTCGACCGGGTGTGGCTGCCGCGCGAGGCGCTCCTGGAGGCCGAGCACGGGCGGCTCGGCGCCGACGGGACGCTGGCCAGCACCCTCGGCAACAGGCGCAAGCGGCTGCTGCGTTCCATCAACCGCGTCACCATGGGCAAGCTGTGCATGAGCGCCGGCACGCTGGGCATGTCGCGCGCCGCGCTGACCATCGCGGTGCGGTACGCCCACAGCCGCTTCCTGGCCGGACCGAAGGCGGGCGAGCGCATTCCGCTGGCCGCCCACCGCAGCCACCACGGCCGGCTGCTGCACGCGCTGGCGACGGCGTACGCGATGACGTTCCTGCACCGCTCGCTGGTGAGCCGTTTCGCCGTGCACGCGGACGAGGACCGGGCCGAGGTGGAGCGCGAGGTGGCCGTGGCCAAGGGCTGGATCACCTGGCAGGCCCGCGCGATCACCACCGAGTGCCGCGAACGCTGCGGCGCCCAGGGCCTGTTCCCCGCCAACGGCCTGGCCGACCTCCCCCTCAACATCGAGGGCGGCATCACCGCCGAGGGCGACAACCTGGTGATCTGGGTGAAGGCCGCCTCCGAGATGGTCTTCGGCCACCAGGGCGTACTGGTCGGCGAGTCCGGCGATCCCGAGGGCCGGGAGCTCACCGAACTCCCCTTCCTGCGCGGCCTGTTGGCCGAGGCCGAGCGCATCTGGCAGGACCGGGCGCGCACGGCCCTGCGCGAAGGCCCCTCGGGCGATCCGGTCGGCCGCTGGAACGCGACCTCGGACGCCGCCCTGGAGATGGTCTCCGCGCACGCCCGCCTCCAGGCCGCCGACGCGTTCCTCGCCGCGGCCGCCCGGGCGGAGGACCCCCGGGCCGGCTTCCTGATGCGGAGCCTGTGCCGGCTGTTCCTGCTGCGGCAACTCGGCGAGCACACGGGGGATCTGCTCGCCGAGGGGCGGCTGACACCGGATCACGTACGGGCCCTTCCGAAGGCCGTCGACACGGTTCTCGGGGAGCTCGCTCCCCATCTCATGACTCTGGTGGACGCGTTCGATCTGCCCGCGGAGGTGCTGTCGGGCATTCCGATAGCGAGTGGGGGGTCGGTGGGCGGGGACGAGGACGGGGGCGAGGTCGACTGGGTGGAGGCGGAGGTGGGGGCCGGGGTTTCGGTACGGGTGTGAGTCTGCGGGTGAGTGGGGGCTGGTCGCGCAGTTCCCCGCGCCCCTGAAAGACGGGGCTGCGCCCCTGTCTTTGGGGGCGCCCCAAGTCGCGCGATCAGCCACAACGTTTTTAGGGGCGCGGGGAACTGCGCGACCAGCCACAGCGGGCCCGCAGACATACGACGAGCCGCCTTGGTCCTACCGGACCAGGCAAGGTCGCTTTGGGTCGAACTGCCAGTTGGGGATGAGGTATTGCATACCGGTGGCGTCGTCCCGCGCACCGAGGGCCTTCTCCTTGTAGAGGTCGTGCGCGGCGAGGAGGCGGTCCATGTCCAGGTCGAGGCCCAGGCCGGGAGCGTCGGGGACCCGGATCTCGCCGTCGGTGATGCGGGGCGGGGCGACTGTGAGACGTTCCAGGCCCTCCTGCCAGATCCAGTGGGTGTCGAGGGCGTTGTAGTCGCCGGGCGCCGCGGCCCCGCAGTGGGTGACCATGGCGAGCGAGATGTCGAAGTGGTTGTTGGAGTGACAGCCCCAGGTCAGCCCCATGGCGTTGCACAGCTGGGCCACCCGCACCGACCCCTGCATGGTCCAGAAGTGCGGGTCGGCCAGGGGGATGGAGACCGACTGGAGGGCGAGGGCGTGGGTCATCTGACGCCAGTCCGTGGCGATCATGTTCGTCGCGGTCGGCAGGCCGGTGGCGCGGCGGAACTCGGCCAGGATCTCGCGCCCCGAGTAGCCGCCCTCCGCGCCGCAGGGGTCCTCGGCGTAGGCGAGGGTGCCCAGCAGCGGCGTACACAGCTCGATCGCCTCGCTCAGTGACCACGCGCCGTTCGGGTCGAGGGTGATGCGGGCCTCGGGGAAGCGGGCCTTGAGCGCGCGTACCGCGTCGACCTCCTCCGTGCCCGCCAGGACCCCGCCCTTGAGCTTGAAGTCCCGGAAGCCGTAGAGGTCGTAGGCCGCCTCGGCCTGGCGGACGATCGCCTCCGGCGTCAGGGCCTCCTCGTGCCGGACGCGGTACCAGTCGACGTCCGAGTCGGGCTCGCGGACGTACTCCAGGTCGGTGCGGTCGGGGTCGCCGACGTAGAAGAGGTAGCCCAACACGCGTACGGAGTCCCGCTGTTGGCCGTCGCCCAGGAGGGCCGCGACCGGTACGTCGAGGTGCTGCCCCAGGAGGTCGAGGAGCGCCGACTCGACGGCCGTGACCGCGTGGACGGTGGTGCGCAGGTCGAAGGTCTGGGCGCCGCGCCCGCCCGAGTCGCGGTCGGCGAAGCGGGCGCCGATCTCGCGCAGGACCCGCTTGTAGTCGCCCACCTTCGCGCCGACCACCAGGGACTCGGAGTCGCGGAGGGTCTGGGTGATCTTCTCGCCGCCGGGCACCTCCCCCAGTCCCGTACGGCCCTCGGAGTCGGTGAGGACGACGACGTTGCGGGTGAAGTAGGGGCCGTGGGCGCCGGAGAGGTTCAGCTCCATGCAGTCACGGCCGGCGACGGGATAGACGGCGAAGTGGGTGACGGTCGGCTGGCTCATGCGGGTCGAAGTCCCTTGTGTGTGAAGGTGGTCGGGGCCGGTGGTCGAGGACTTCACAGGCTGAGGACGTCCAGGGCCCACTCCAGCGCCAGGACGCCGCCCAGGCCGATGATCGCGAGCACCGTCGTGTAAGTCGTACGGACCTTGATCGCCTCGATGACCGAGAGGTTGAAGTACTCCTTGAACAGCCAGAATCCCGGGTCGTTGACGTGGGAGAAGGCGATCGACCCGCACGACACGGCGAGCACCATGATCTCGGGGTGGACGCCGCTGCCCGCGAGGAGCGGGAGGACCACGCCGGAGGCCGTGACGACGGCGACCGTCGCCGAGCCGAGGGCCACCCGGAGGATGACCGCGATGAGCCACGCCAGGATGATCGGCGAGATGGACCAGCCGTCGGTGGCGTCCTTGATGTAGTCGGAGATACCGCCCTCGACGAGGACGTTCTTGAAGGCGCCGCCCGCCCCGATGACCAGCAGGATCATCGCCATCGCCTTGGCGGCCGAGGTGCAGGAGGCGCTGACCTCCTCCATGCTGCGGCCGATCCGCGGTCCGAACGCCCAGATCGCCAGCAGCAGGGTCAGCATGAGCGCGATCGGCGCCGAGCCGATGAACGCGACGAAGTTCAGGAACGGGCTCTCGCCGGACGTGGCCATGTCGGTCACGGCGGCGCCCGCGATCAGCACCACGGGGAAGAGGGCCACGAACAGCGACCAGCCCATGCCGGGCATCTCCTCGTCGGCGAACTCCCGCTCGCTGACCAGGCCCTTGGGGATGGTGGGGTTCATCCGCCTGATGAACGGCAGCCGCGGCCAGGCGAGCGCGATGAACGCACCGGCGGGTACGGCGATGAAGAGGCCGTAGAAGAGGGTGTGGCCGACGGACGCGTGGAAAGTCGCGGCCACGGCGGTGGGGCCCGGGTGCGGCGGCAGGAAGCTGTGCATCGTGGACAGCGCGATCGACATCGGCAGGCCGACCCAGAGCAGGTTCGCCCCGGTGACCCTGACCAGGGTGAACGCGATCGGCACGATGATGATGAAGGCGACCTCGTAGAACATGGTCACGCCGATGAGCATGGACGTGACCACCATGGCGACCTGGACCCAGCGGGGGCCGAAGGCGTCCAGCAGCCTGCCCGCGATGCGTTGGGCGGCGCCCGAGTCGCCCATGACCCGGCCGACCATCGCGCCGAGGCCGATGGTGAGCATCGTGTCGCCGATCTGGTCGCCGATGCCGGTGGAGAGGACGTCCGGGATGTCGGCCACGGGTATTCCGCGGACCAGGGCCACGCCTATCGCCACGAGGAGGAGTGCGGCGAAGCCGTTGAGTTTCAGGCGGGTCATCAGGAGCAGCAGGATCAGGACGCTGATCCCTACTACGAGGAGAGGCATGGCAGTTCCCCTTTGAACTGTTGGGCGGGGTGGCTCCGCCGGTTCGGGGCCGGGTGCGGGTGGCTCCGCCGGATTGGTGCCGGGTGCGGGTGGGTGGGGCTTGTCGCGCAGTTCCCCGCGCCCCTGAAAGGCGTGGCTGAGGCCGGTGCGTCGGTGCGAGTCCTCGTGGGCTGAGCGCGCAGTTCCCCGCGCCCCTGAAAGAAAGGGGCCGGTCAGCGTTGGCGTTGTGCGCCGACCAAGGCCAAGCCCGTGTCGAGGATCTTTTCCAGGGCTGCCAGGTCGGTCTGGGCCGGGTCCGTCAGGGGGGCGCGGACCGGGCCCACCGGGAGGTTGCGCAGGCGGGCGGCTGCCTTGATCAGGGAGACGGCGTAGCCGGGGACTCGGTCTCGGAGTTCCACGAGGGGGACGTAGAAGTCGCGCAGGAGCTTGGTCGTTGTCGTGTGGTCGTCGGCTTGCAGGGCCGTGAAGAAGGCGTTCGCGATCTCGGGGGCGAAGGCGTGCACGGCCGACGAGTAGGCGGGGACGCCGACGGTGGCGTACGCGCGGGCCTGGATCTCGGCGGTGGAGGCGCCGTTGAAGAAGAGGAAGCCGTCCGGGGCGGCGAGGGTGAGGCGCTGGAGCCGGTCCAGGTCGCTGTGACCGTCCTTGAGGCCGATGACGGTCGGGATCTCGGCGATCCGGCGCAGGCCCTCGGCGGTGAAGGCGACCTGGCCGCGCTGGTACGCGATGAGCGGGAGCGAGGTGCCGGCGGCGATCTGGCGCAACTGCTCGACGAGTCCGTCCTGCGGGGCGGCGACCAGATAGTGCGGGAGCACGAGGAGGGCGTCGGCGCCCGCCTCCTCGGCGATCCGGGCGAACCGGCGGGCCTGCGCCCAGCCGTAGCCGATGCCCGCCACCACCGGCAGGCGGCCGGCGGCGACCTCCACCGTGGCCCGGACGACCTCGCGGTACTCGTCCTCGTCCAGCGAGAAGAACTCACCGGTGCCGCACGCGGGGAAGACCGCGCCCGGGCCGGGAGAGGCCGCCAACTGGCCGGTCAGGTACGTCCGGTACGAGTCGAGGTCGAGGCCGCCGTCGCTGTGGAAGCTCGTGAGCGGGAAGGACAGCACCCCGCCCGCCATGCCGTCACGCAGCCGCTGGACGGTGCCCTCGGCCTCCGCGCTGATCCCTGTCATGAACTCTGTCTCCATATGCAGATACCGTCTACGTATGAAGATGGAGGCTAAGTCGGTGAACGCGCGGGGTCAATGGGTGCGACACCGCGGATTTACGATGAGCCCCATGCCGGAGAGCGAAGAGGTGCAGGGCGGAGGCCCCCTGGCGCGGGCCCGGGTCCGTACAGGGGGCTCGGGCGTCCGCGAGGTGAAGTCCGCGGCCCGTACCGTCGCGCTGCTCGAACTGCTCGCCGCGCGCGGCGACCGGCCCGCCCGCCTGGACGAGCTCGCCGAGGAGCTGGGCGTGCCGCGCAGCAGCATGTACCAGTTGCTGCAGACCCTCGTCGACCGCGGCTGGGTGCGCTCCGACACCACCGGCTCCCTGTACGGAATCGGGATCAGCGCGCTGCACACCGGCACGAGCTACCTCGACAGCGACCCGCACGTCCGCACGGTCCGCCCCTATCTCGACGCGGCCTCGGACGCGCTCGGCGAGACGATCCACCTGGCCCGGCTGGACGGCCCGAACGTCGTCTACCTCGCGACCCGTGAGTCCCACGAGTACCTGCGCACCATCAGCCGGGTCGGCCGCCGGATCCCGGCCCACGCGGGCGCCCTCGGCAAGGCGCTCCTCGCCGAGCGTCCCGACGACGAACTCCCGCTCCCAGATGGGCCGTTGGCCGCCCTCACGGAGAACACCCACACCGACCGCGCCACCCTGCTCGCCGACCTGGCGCAGGTGCGCGAGCGCGGCCACTCCATCGACCGCGAGGAGACGGTGACCGGCATCGCGGGCTTCGGCTTCGCCCTGCGGTACGACTCACCGGCCACGGACGCCATCAGCTGCTCGGTGCCGGTGGCCCGGCTCGACGCGGAGCACGAGGCCCGGGTCGTCGCGGTCATGCGGGAGATCCGGACGAAGATCGAGAGTGTTCTGCCGCCCGCGTCAGGGGCTCCTGACTGGCGTTGACCCGCCGTTGCCTTCCTGTCCGGGATCCTTCTGACCGGGATCCCTCTGACCGAGGTCCTTCTGGAACAGGGGCAGTTCGGCCACTACTTCGAAGCCGCCCTCGGGGCGGTGACGGGCGAGGAGGCTGCCGCCTACGGACTGGGCCCGTTCGCGCATGCCGAGGAGGCCGAAGCCGCTGCCGGTCCCGGTGTCACCGGTCTCGGACTTCCGGGAGGGTGGCGGGCCGCCTCCGTCGTCGGTGACCGTGATGGTCAGCCGGTCGTCGGCGTGGGCGCGCCGGACCCGTGCCTCGCGCGCGGCCGCGTGCTTGGTGACGTTGGTGAGGGCTTCCTGCACGATCCGGAACGCCGTGTGATCCGCTCCCGGTGACAGCCGCTGCGGCGCGCCCTCGCTGGTGACGGTGACCGCGAGTCCGGCGCGGCGGAACGACTCGGTCAGCGCGGCCAGCCTCGCCAGTCCGACGGCGGGCAGCGCGGGCGCGTCCGGGTCGTCGTCCGTCTGTCTCAACAGGCCGACGGTCGCCTTGAGTTCACGCAGCGCCGAGGACGTGGAGACCGCGAAGTCGGCGAGGATCCCATGGGCCCGGTCGGGGTCGGTGCGCATGAGGTGGGTGATGGCGCCGGCCTGGGCGTTGGCCAGCGCCAGATGCTGGGCCGTGACGTCGTGCAGTTCGCGGGCGATGCGCATCCGCTCCTCCGCGACCCGGCGCCGCGCCTCCTCGTCACGGGTGCGCTCGGCGTGTTCGGCACGGGCCCGCACGGCGTCCACGTACGCCCGTCGCAGCCGGACCCAGCTGCCGAGTGCGGTCGGCAGCAGGACCCAGGCCGCGGGGCCGACCGCCTTGAGGTCGAGCGGACGGTCGGCGGGGCCCGCGATCAGTTCGGTGGTCATCAGCAGGGCCGCGATCCCGATGGCACAGCACCTGCGGACGCCGTCGCGGTCGGTCCGGAGGGCGAACGAGTAGAGCGCCGTCATGAGCGGCCCCAGCGACAGGACGGTCTGCAGTTGGCCGAGACCGGCCGCCGTCACGGCACAGGCGGTGGTCACGGCCACGGTGACGTACGGATGCGTGCGGTGCAGCGGCAGGACCCCGCAGGAGCTGCCCGTGAGCAGCAGCACGGCCCACCACGGGAGCGGGGATGCGGCGCCCGTGGAGACGTACAGCGCGCCGGGCACGGAGACGGCGAACAGGAGCAGGGCGATCGAGATGTCGCGGACGCGGGGGCTGTTGCGTACGAGTCCGCGTACGAGTCGCTGCCGGCTGGTGGTCATCGCGGGTTCCTGTCGGGTGCGGTGCGGGGCTGTGCGGTGCGGGGCTGAGTACCGGGTGCGTACGGGCCGAGGACCGCCCCTGTGTCGGCGGGCGGCCCTCGGTGGGGGGCGGTCAGACGGTTGTGAGGTCCGGCCTTGTCTCCTCTCCTTCGGTACGAGCCTCGCTGGGGGCCTCGTCCTTCGTGGCCTGCGGAGCCGCGGCCCGGTGGCTGAGGGCCTCGCCCTCCACGTCCACGCGGGGCAGGATCCGGTCCAGCCAACGGGGCATCCACCAGGCGGCCTTGCCGAGGAGGGCGAGGACGGCCGGGACGAGGGCCATGCGGACCACGAAGGCGTCGAAGAGAACGGCGATGGCGAGCCCGAAGCCGATCATCTTGATCATCGATTCACCGGCCCCGATGAACCCGGAGAACACCGCCATCATGATCAGCGCGGCGGCCACCACGACCCGGGCGCTGTACCGGAAGCCGGTCCGGATCGCCTGGCTCGGGCTGTCCCCGTGGACGTACGCCTCCCGCATCCGGGCGACCAGGAACACCTCGTAGTCCATGGCCAGTCCGAAGACGATGCCCACCAGGAAGATCGGCATCATGCTCATGATCGGGCCGGTCGTCTCGACCCCGAGGAGTCCGGCGCCCCAGCCCCACTGGAAGACCGCGACGACGGAACCGAGGGCCGCGAGCACGGAGAGGAGGAAGCCGAGGGCCGCCTTGACCGGGACGAGTACGGACCGGAAGACGATCATCAGCAGCAGGATGGCCAGGCCCACGACCAGGATCAGGTACGGGATCAGCGCGTCCTGGGTCTTCTGGGCTACGTCGATGTTCAAAGCGGTGGTGCCGGTGACCTCGAACTCCGCGCCGGTGGAGGCCTCGGTCGCGGGGCGGTCGGCCCTGATGCTCTTGACCAGGTCCACGGTCCGCTCGCTGGTGGGTGACGTGGACGGGATCGCGGAGAACACGGCCGTATCCCCGGCGGAGTTGAACCGGGCCGGTGAGACGGACACGATCCCGTCGGTGGCGCCGATCCTCTTCTCGATCGTACGGACGGCGGTCTTCGGGTTCTCGGCGTTCCTGGCGTCCACGACGACGGTGAGGGGCCCGTTGAAGCCGGGGCCGAAGCCATCGGCAAGGTCGTCGTAGGCACGGCGTTCGGTGGCGGAGGTGGGCTTGGCCTCGGCTCCCGGCATGCCCAGTTGGAGGTCCATGACGGGTATCGCGAGGGCGCCGAGTCCGACGACGGAGGCGATCAGGACGGGGACGGGGCGGCGCAGGACGAAGCGGGCCCAGCGGCTGCCGCCGTTGTTCTCACCGCCTTCCTTGATACGTCCGCTCCTGCGGGCCCTGCGCGAGAGAACGGCGTTGGGCCAGAAGCCGAGGACGGCCGGGACGAGGGTCAGCGCGATGAGCACCCCGACGACGACCGCTCCGGCGGCGGCGAGGCCCATCTTGGTGAGCATCGGGATGCCGACCACCGAGAGCCCGGCGAGCGCGATGACGACGGTGAGCCCGGCGAAGACGACGGCGGATCCGGCGGTACCGGCGGCGAGCCCGGCCGCTTCCTTCGGGGAGTGGCCCTTGGCGCGCTCCTCTCGGTAGCGGGAGACGATGAACACGGCGTAGTCGATGCCGCAGGCGAGGCCCAGCATGGTGGCGAGGGTGCCGGTCGTGGACGACAGACCGAACGCACTGGCCAGCGCCATGATCGACGCCATGCTGACACCGACGCCGAGGATCGCGGTGAGCAGCGGAAGCCCGGCGGCGGCGAGCGACCCGAAGGTGATCAGCAGTACGAAGGCGGCGATGGCGATACCGATCGCCTCCGCCGAACCGCCCGCCGAGGGCTGGGTCTCCAGGGCGGTCCCGCCGACCTCGACGGTGAGGCCCGTGTCCCGGGCCTGCTCGATGGCGCTCTCCAGCCGGTGCTTGGCGGCGTCGGTGAGGTCGTCGGCGTCGGCCTTGTAGGTCACGGTGGCGTACGCGGTCGTCGCGTCCTTGCTGACGGCCTTGGCCTGGAAGGGGTTCACGGCACTCGCGACCTGTGGTCCGTCGGCCGCGCGCTCGACCAGCGCGTCGACGGCCTTCCGGTGGTCGGCGGCGGTGATCTTCTGCCCGTCCGGCGCGACGAACACGATGCGGGCGGTCGCGCCGTCGGCCTCGGTCCCGGGGAAGCGCTGTTCCATCAGGTCGAAGGCCTTCTGGGACTCGATACCCGGCATGCTGTTCGTCGCGTCGGGGGCGGCGGGCGCCTTCGCGGCACCGAACCCGACGGCGGCGAGGACCGCCACCCACAGGAGGGTGACGTACCAGCGCCTTCGAAAGGCCAGCCGGCCGAGTCGGTAGAGGAAAGTGGCCACGGGGGTCTCCAAGAGTCGCGTACGTCGAGGGGTGTGGGCGGCGTGCGGGGGTACGGCGGCGGTGCGAGGTATTGGGTGGTGCGAGGTATTGGGCAGTGCCAGGTAGGGGTGCTTCGAGCCATGGGGTGCTTCGAGCGATGGGCCTCGGACGGTGGGCCCCGGGTGGTGGGTCGGTGTTTGAAAGGGGGCCAGGGTTGGCCCGTGGCCCGGCTTCCGCCGGGGCCGTCAACGCCCTCCGGGGGCCGTCGACTTCCGAGATCAACGATCCCGGTGGCGGCTCGCCGTCACGAGAGAGCGGGCTCCCGAACCGTGGTGTAGCGGGCTACACCACCAGGACGGTGGCCCGCTCCCCCGCGCGGGGCACCCCGCGGCTCCTAGCCTGAACGGCATGAGGAAGACGACGCGGCAGGCGGCCGGGGCAACGGTCCAGCTGGCCAGGGCCGCGGTCCTGACCTTCGGCACGATGCTCTTCCTCACGGTCCTGCTGATCACGGCCACGGCCACCCTCGCGGTGGTGGGCGCGGGACTGCTCCCCGAGACGGTGACGCTGGTACGCCGGATCGCCGGGGCCAAGCGCCGCCAGGTGGCCGAGTGGACGGGCGAACGGATCCCGGAGGCCTACCTCCCCCTGGACGACGGCCCGCTCCGCGCCCGCCTGCGCACCGCGGTCCAGGACCCCGGCACGCTCATGGACCTGCGCTGGATGTTCGCCCAGTACGGCTACGGCAGCGTGCTGCCGATCCTGGTCCTTCCCCTCTGGCCGGCGGCGCTGCTGGTGGACGGAGTCCGCTGCGGACTCCTGAACCGCGCCCCGCTCGTCCTCCCCCTGATCACCCGCCTGGCGGACCTTGAGGCCAGGTGGTCCACCGCCCTGCTGAAGCCCTCCCCCAGGGCACGTCTGAGCGAGCGGGTCGAGGAACTGACCGCGACGAGGGCGGGAGTGGTCGCCGCCCACGAGGCCGAACTGCGCCGCATGGAACAGGACTTGCAGGACGGCAGCCAGGCCCGCCTGGTCTCCCTCTCCATGCGCCTCGGCCTGGCGAAACGCGCGTACGAACACGACCCCGCCACTGCCCGCAAACTCCTGGACGACGCCCAGGACCAGGCGGAAGAGGCCCTGACGGAGCTCCGCCACGTCGTCCGCGGAATCCACCCGCCGATCCTCACCGACCGCGGACTGGCGGGTGCCGTACGGGCCCTCGCCGCGAGCAGCGGCCTGGACGTCACCGTCGACACGGGCGGCCTGGAGACCGGCCCCCGGGCCCCGGCGGGCGTCGAGGCGGCCGCCTACTTCACCGTGGCCGAGGCCCTGACCAACGCCGCGAAACACAGCGGCTCGCATCGCGCCTCGGTCCAACTCACGTGCGCAGCAACGGGATTGACCGTAACCGTGTCCGACGAGGGCCACGGCGGCGCCGACGAGACAACCGGCTCGAGCCTGCTCGGAATGCGCCGCCGGGTCGCGGCCCTCGACGGCACCATACGCCTGACGAGCCCGACCGGAGGGCCGACGGTGATCGAGGCGGGGTTGCCGTGTGGGTGGTGAGTGGCGTGCGGGTCGTAAGCGGGGTGCGGGTGCTGAGCGGGGTGCGGGTGCTGAGCGGGGTGCGGCGCCCGTTCGCAGGCCACCCCGGACCACTGCCCACCCAGCCCCCACGCTCGTCCGCTACGCTGTTCCCGGTACCTCTCCCTGCCACCAGGAGGAGGGCTGGGGACACGCACGACACCCCCAACCCCCACCTGGGCCCAGGAACCGGCACCACGCCTTCGTGGGGCTTGTAGAAAACTCCATCGCCGCACCCATGAGGGCCGGGGTTGTCAAGGCGCATGAGCTCCCGTCCCGGTGAGGTTGTGGCCCTGTTCGCCGGGCTGTTGTGACTGGTGGGCGGGGATGCCCAGGCCGTGGTCCCCCGGCATGCGGTCCTGCGGAGGGAAGCCTCCACGCACCCATTCGATCCCGGCCGACCGGGCGGGATCATGACCTTGCTTCGGGGGCCGGGCTGCTCATTCAGGTCATCGAGCGCGGCGTGGCCGGCTCATGCAGCGATGCGAGCTCGCCCGGGGCTTGGTGTCCCACTCCTTGGAGGTGGTCGTCACGCTGAGGTGCAGGGCTCCTTCGGCCGGCGTGCCGCCTCGACGTCGCGCAGCAGGTGGTAGGCGTGGGTGAGGAGTTTGCGGGCGATCGCGATGGTGGCGATCTTCTTGCCGCGGCGGTGCGCGATCTGCTCGTAGTGGGCCGCGAACTGCGGGGAGCGTTTGGCGGTCTGTGCCGCCTCGTTCATGATCCAGCGGAGCCAGGGGTCGCCCTGTTTGGAGATGTGCCCGTAGAGCACGGTGCGGTCCGAGCCGCGGACGGTGGGGGTGAGGCCGGCCCAGGAGGCGAGTTTGCGGGCGGAGGGGAAGCGTGAGATGTCGCCGACCTCGGCCACGATGATCTGGGCGGTGAGCCGGCCGACGCCGGGCAGCGCGGTGAGCGCCTTCACCCGCGGGTCCGTCCTGGCCGTCGCGGCCAAGCCCGCGTCGGTCCGGTCGATGACCTGCTGGAGTGCATCGATCATCTCCAGCAGGTCGGCCACCACGTGCCGGGAGGTTTCCGGCAGCGGCAGCTCGTCCAGCCAGGCCCGGCCCGGTGCGCTCCAGCAGCTGGACGCACGGTCGCAGCCGTGGTGGGCCAGGACCGCGTGGATCCGGTTGCGCAGCAGCGTGCGCAGCCGCACGAGTTGGGCGCGGTGGCGCAGCACGGCCCGCTGCTCACGCAGCAGCAGCGGGGCGATCCACGCCTCCGGCAGCAGGTCCGCGCGCAGCAGATGGGCCAGGGTCGCGGCGTCGACCTTGTCGTTCTTCAGCCGCGCCGAGGCGATCGCCTTGCACTGCAAGGGGTGCGCCATGTGTGCCTCGAAGCCGTAATCCTGGAGCAGCTCGATCAGCCGGCCCCAGCCGAACGCCGCCTCGAACGCCACCGGCGTGCCCACCGGCAGATCTCCGATCACCCCCAGCACCGTCTCCCGGCCGTTGGGCACGTTCCGGTTCACCGCGATCTTCCCGCCCTCATCCGTGACGGCGATCTGCGACCGGCGGTGCACATCGATCCCGACGTAAGCCTGCATCCCGGGCCGATGGTCCTCCGGGCCCGCCCGATTGGGGCCCCGGCCCTCATAGGGTCAGGTCAGGGCACGTTGTCGGATCGTGCCGGTGGACCTTCTGGAAGTGACGCGCACCGACATGAAGCAGTCCACGTTCTCGTCAGCTTGAAAGCTTCCTCGCACACTCAACGCTTCGCCTGAGGGCGGTGAACGATGGTCGCGTACGAGGGCCCAGACTGACAGTCAGGTCAAGGCTCCCTCCCGGGAAACCCACCTGATCGCTCGAAGCCAGCCTCCTACTCTGGGTGGCATGTCTACGCCGAAACTCCACCACTACGTGCCTCAGAGCTACTTGGCTCGGTTCGGCCACGGTGAACAGGTCAGGGTCAGGCGCCGACTCCCCGCAAAGACGCACCTCGCCAACGTCAAGAACATCGCAGCCGAGACCGGCTTCTACACCATCACGGACGAGAACGGCGCACCCTCCACAGTCATTGAACGAGAGCTCTGCGAGCTGGAGGGAACAGGGCTGGCGGCCCTGCGCCGCATTGACGAGACGGACATGCCTCCCCTCCCAGGCAGCGACGACAGGGAACTTCTCTGCCTGTACCTGGCGGTGCAAATGGCCAGAACGCCGAGGAAGCGCACCATGATGCTCTTCGCCGGCAACCTCACCGCCTACGCGGACGGCCGGGAAGTCGACAAGAAGCTCGTAGCCGAGTACCTCACGAAGAAGCACCTCGGCTACACGCCGAGGCCGGCCGAGGCCGAGGGTGCCTGGGCGTTCTGCCACGGCCTGCGTGCGGAATCCGGTGGCGATCCCACCCAGAACGACGCGGTGATTCTGCCGTTGCAATCGGTCCAGGTCTGCCTCCCGGAATTCCGAGCTCGGCACTGGCGACTGGAGGCCAGCCGGAAACCGAACTTCCTCACCTCCGACGCGCCTCTCGTAGTCTGGCGCCCGCACACAGCGAGCGACGCCTTCAGTGGATTCGGGCTGAAAGACGCGGAGGAGATCAGATTTCCGGTCAGCCCCTCAGCGCAACTCGTGCTCATTCCTGGTCAGGGCACTTCTGTGGAAGAGGTCAAGCTCAGCCGAGTGGGCACCTGCAATCAAGACATCGCGGACAGTTGCCAGCACGTCGTCGTCGGACATCCAGACCGGCACGCGGCGCTCGACAAGGTTGAGTTGAGGAAGCGAGGCCCCGTGCTTCGTTTCAACGTCGGCCCCGGCGTCCAGGAGAACTCTGATGGGACTCACGAACCCATGGGAGACATCTTGCACATGTGGACCACTCGCCGGTGACAGCAGTAACTTTGGCGCTTCAGTGAACCAGGTGATTTATTTCGCTTTCATTCGCCTGCGACTCAGCGGAGGCGTGGGGATAATTCCTGATGGACGCTCAACGCATGAGGCGAGCTCCGCGAAGGAAAATGTCGTCCACCGTCCTGGCTGTGATTGACCGCCAGGATCGGGTATTGCTATGCAGGGTTCACGGCGATTCCACTTGGCGGCCGGTCAAGGCAACGATTATCCCTGCCCGGCCATCCAGATTTTCCGTCATTCACGTTTTCGATCAGCTCTTCTCACACTGGTTCCTTGCGCGCACTCCGGTAGTCGGAAGAATCAACCCGCTGCCGGAGCCGGGCGGCCCGAACGTATCGACACACGTCTTCGTCGTCCGGCGCAGCAGAATTAGGTCCATCAGCCTTCATGCCTGCACCCGCCCAGTTACGGATGTCGACTACTTCTGGCATCCGTTGCCGAATGTCGAGGACGAAGATTTTGATGTATATCCACGCGAGCTCGGCCCCTTTCTCCGTGGATACATCGAGGGCTGGATTCCCAACGGCGACATCACTCTCGTTGAATGACCACTCGTTCCCGACGAAGGAGCAGGTCCCGTGCCGAGCACCCAGCATCGACTCCAACCTCCAGCTCGCGGTCCGTTGCGGCTGGAGATCCGGACGCTTCTGGCAGCTGCCGGACTACCCGAAGCCGACAGCGACGACCGCTACCGCGCCCACGGTGTCCTGGTGACCGATCGCGGTGAGTCAGTCGGCGTGGAGTGGTTCGCCTCTCGCAGTCTGCGCCGCGCCGCCGCCGACGAGCAGCTACGAGGTTGGGGTGCCGTTAACGAGCGGCGAACAAGGTGACAAGTAACCCGCCAGTAGTTTTGGGTCGGCCCCGGGGGCAGGGCGGTTTCAAAGTCTTGTCGATTGTCCTGTGACATCGGATCTTGAGCGTGTGCAACCGAACCTTGACCGGGCGCGAGTCTGTGACGTAGGGAAGTTTGAGCGGTAGATGACATCGAGAGGCGTCAGGGGGTGAGCGCGCTGACAGCCCACGACGACGCGGCTGCCCCAGGTTGCGTTCCGCGGGATAGGTAGGTTTGGGGCACCGTCTAAGGAGATGCACGATGCCCGAGCGCCGCAGAGTTCTGTTCGTGACCGACCTCGTCTACCAGGCGCGGGGGCGGCGCTACTGCGACGAGGACATCTTCCTGACCTCCCGACTGCGTGACGCCTTCGACGTCGCCCTGTGCCACCCGCTGGATGCCGCCGCGCTGATGGACGCCTTCGATGTGGCCGTGGTCCGCAACAGCGGGCCCGTGCTGCACTACCAGAAGGAGTACGACGCCTTCCGGGAGCAGGCCGTGGCCCGTGGCATCCGGGTCTACAACCCGCTGTCCGGCCGGGGCGACATGGCCGGCAAGCAGTACCTGCTGGACCTGACCGCCGCCGGATACCCGGTCATCCCCACCATCGACCGGCCCGAGGACCTGCACCTGCTGCCCGAGGCCGGCCAGTACGCGGTCAAGCCGAAAGCGGGCGCGGACTCCATCGGCCTGACCTTCTTGCCCCGAGAGCAGCTGAGCGACCTGGCCTACGGTGACATCCTGGTCCAGCCGCGCATCGACTTCCGCTACGAAGTGTCCTTCTACTACGTCGACGACGCCTTCCAGTACGCCCTTCACGCCCCCGATCCCGAGCGGCGCTGGGTCCTTGAGCCCTACGAGCCCACCGACGCCGACCTGGTCTTCGCCCGGCGTTTCATCGACTGGAACACCCTCGACCACGGCATCCAGCGCGTGGACGCCTGCCGCACCCAGGAAGGCGAGCTACTCCTCGTAGAGCTGGAGGACCTCAACCCGTACCTGTCCCTGGAACTGGTCTCCGACCGGACCCGCGACGCATTCGTGGCGAGCATGGCGGCATCCCTCCACCGGTTCCTGGACGCTCAGCCCTGCACCTAAGGCGGCATTCGCGGCGGTTCCCAGATACGCCAGAAACCCGCCACGGGATGATCTTGGAGTCCAAAGGGGGCGCTACGGCGCTTCGAGCCCGAGCGTGCTGACGCGGTTTTCGTACTCGCGGCGGGCTTTGCGCTGCGCCGGGATCGCTCCAGCGCCGCTCAGGAGCTGGCAGCGGTCGAGGAGTTGGCGGTGGATCGCCGGTACGGCGGTGACGTGCAGGTAGCCGGTGCCGCGTCGTACGGCCTGGCCGTGGTCGAGCGCGGCGCGCTCGGCGGGCTCCAGCTCGGTGGTGCGGAGGAAGTCGGCGACCTTGCCGGGCATGTCCAGCGCGACCGGTACTTCTGGAGCCGGGGCGCCCGGGTCGGCGGGCGTGTGCTCGGGCAGGAGGTCGGCGACTGCGGTGCGGATGGCGCCGCGGCTGACGCCGTGCTCGCGGGAGAGGGCGGCGATGGACTGGCCCTCCAGGTAGGCGGTGCGTACGTCGGCGATCGTCTCGCCCGCGAGGGCGGGGCGGCGTCCGCCCTTGTTGCCCTTGGCCTCGGCGGCCCGTAGCCCGTCGTACGTCAGCTCGCGCTGCAGGTCGCGTTGGAGTTCGCCGGCGGCCGCGAGGGTCTGCACCATGAATTTCACGGTGGACAGCAGCTCGCCGGTGCGGGGGTGTCGGGCAGTGAGGTCCATGCCGGAGAACGCGCCGTCGTGGATGCGCAGCGCGAGGCGGCCCGCGTGCAGGACGTCGAGCACGTCGAGGATGTGGCCGGTGCCGCGCACCAGGCGGAACATCTCGGAGATGTGCACGGTGTCGCCCGGCCGCGCGTACGCCAGCAGCTCGCCGAACTTCGGGCGCTGGAGCGGGTGGAGGCGGCTGGAAGTGCCGGCCTCCTCCTCGAACGAAATCGGGTTCTCGATCCCGGCCTCGTCCAGGACGAGGTTCTGCTGGTCGGTCGACTGCTGGTCGGTCGAGACCCTCTTGTAGACCAGGTTCGCCATCGGGGCCCCTTTCCGCGCGGAGGAATGGACCCTATCTGTCGTCAAACCCCGTCATCAATCACCATCGGATCTGATTGGATTCGAGCCGCCCCGGACCCCCGGAACACCTGGGTTCATTGGACGCCCGCCACACCTGTCGTCAAACGAGCGTTTGCCAACACTCAGGCAGTGGTTCCGGCGACCACGTCGACGGCGTGGCGGCGGTGGGCTGCGAAGAGGTTGAGGGCGGTGTTGGTGTCGCGGGCGCGCAGTGCGGTGACGAGTCCGTGGTGCTCGCGCGGGATGCAGTCGAGGTAGCCGGCGGTGCTGCGGCTGATCCGGGTCAGCAGGAACAGGTGGACCTGGCAGCGTATGCCGTCCCAGGCGTCGGCGAGGCGCTGGTGTCCTGCGGCGGCGAACACCGCGTCGTGGAAGGCGATGTCCAGGCGCACCATCTCGTGCGCATCGTCGGCCCGCTCCATCATGTCGGCCGTCTTCGCGATGGACGCGAGGTCCTCGTCCGAGGCGTGGGCGATCACCTGCCGTACGGCGAGGTCCTCCAACGCGCCGCGCAGGCTGTCGAGCTCAGCCACGTCCTCGGTGGACAGCGTCGTCACCGTCGTGCCCCGGTGCCACGCACAGTGCACCAGGCCCTCGCGCTCCAGCAGCCGCAGCGCCTCGCGCACCGGGCCGCGGCTGACATCCATCTCGCCGGACAGCTCCACCTCGCGCAACTGCTCGCCCGGGGCGTAGGCCCCGTTGAAGATGGCCTCGCGGATGCGGTCCGCGACCTCGTCGGCCAGACCCCGGCGGCGAGCCGGGGCCACCTTGCCCTGATCACTCATGCCCGAATTGCACCTCCTCCACCAATGACCTAATGTTAACATTCGGACGTTGTCGTGATGTCAACATTAGGACAAGTCGAGCAGGATCGCCCACGGGCCGCTCCGCTCCCCGGCAGGAAGGCAGTGCCATGACCGTTCTCGACTCCCCGATCCCCCGCTTCCACCTGGCCGTGCCGGTCGACGACCTGGCTGCCGCGCGCCGCTTCTACGGCGACGTCCTGGGCCTGGAGCAGGGCCGCAGTGCGGCCACGTGGGTGGACTGGAATCTGCACGGCCATCAGTTCGTCACGCACCTCGCGCCGGAGCGCGCGCAGCGCATACACAATCCGGTCGACGGCCACGACGTACCCGTGCCGCACTTCGGTCTGGTTCTGACGGTCGAGGCCTTCCAGGAGTTTGCCGAGCGGCTGCGGGCGGCGGGCACCGAGTTCGTCATCGAGCCGTACGTGCGTTTCGCGGGCCAGAAGGGCGAGCAGTGGACGATGTTCCTCCTCGACCCGGCCGGCAACGCGCTGGAGTTCAAGGCGTTCGCCGACGACTCGCAGGTGTTCGCCGCCTGACCAGCGGCCGGCACCGCCCACCCCCACACGCGAAAGACGGGACGAGCTCATGAAGGTGTTCCAGATCGGCGCCGCCGGAGGAGTCGGCCGCCGCCTTACTCAACTCCTCACCGCACGCGGTGACTTTGTGACCGGCATGCACCGCGGGCCCGCTCAGGGCGAGACGGTGCGGGCGGTCGGCGGGACTCCGGTGGTCGGTGATCTCATCGCCGACTCGGTCGAGGATCTGGCCGGCAAGATGCGCGGCCATGACGCCGTGGTCTTCTCGGCCGGCGCACACGGCACCGGTCAGGACAAGACGACCCTCATCGACGGCCGTGGCCTTCAAAAGGCCGCCGACGCGGCCGCGCTGGCCGGGGTGGCGCGGTTCGTCCTCGTCTCGGTGTTCCCCGACGCGCTGCGCGACGGGACACGTAGTGAGGGCTTCGAGCACTACATCAAGGTCAAGAAGACCGCCGACGTCTATCTGACGCGCTCCGATCTGGACTGGCTGATCGTCCGTCCCGGAACCCTTCTGGACACCCCCGGCACCGGCCGGGTCACCGCCGGTCCCGCCGTCGAGTACGGCGACGTGCACCGCGACGACGTCGCCGCGTTCCTCGACGCCGCCCTGCACGCGCCGGCCCTCAGCCGCGTGATCGTCGAGCTCACCTCCGGTGACACCCCCGTCGCGGACGCCGTCACCCGCCTCGCGGCCGCCTGAGCTCACACCCGCACCTCAACCACAGCACCATCAGCAAGGAGAAGCACCATGACCGCCATCGATTCCTACAGCCACGACGTCTCCGGCGAGAAGGAGTTCGGGTTCGCCCAGGCCATCAAGGTCGGCGACACGATCTACGTCTCCGGGCAGCTCTCGCACGACGAGCAGGGCAACTTCCTCTACCCGGGCGACTTCGACGCCCAGCTGAAGCAGTCCTACGCCAACTTCGAGAAGGTGCTCGCCCACTACGGCGCCACCCGCAACCAGGTCGTCTCCGAGACCCAGTTCATCGTGGACCTGCCGCGGTACAACATGGCGATGGCCGCGGCGAACCTGGCCTACTTCGGTGATCACCGCCCCACCAGCTCCACCATCGGCGTCGCGTCGCTGTTCTTCCCGGGCCAGCTCATCGAGGTCAACTTCATCCTCGACACCCGCCTGCCGGCCTGATCATGAAGGTCGTGATCGCCGGAGGGCACGGCAAGATCGCCCTCATCCTGGAGAAGCTCCTGACCGAGCGCGGCCACTCGGTGGCAGGGCTCGTACGGAACCCGGCCTACGCCGATGACCTTGCCGAGGCCGGCGCCGAGACCATCGTGCTCGACCTGGAAAAGGCCACGGTGAGCGAGCTCACCGAGCATCTGGCCGGGGCGAACGCTGTCGTCTTCGCCGCCGGCGCCGGGGCGGGCAGCGGATCGGCCCGAAAGGAGACCGTCGACCGCGACGCGGCGGTCCTCCTCGCGGACGCCGCCGAGGCTGCCGGAGTCGGCCGCTACCTGCTCGTCTCCGCCATGGGCGACCACCTGCGGGCCGACCCGGCGGACTTCGAGCAGGAGTTCGGCATCTACATGCGGGCCAAGGCCGCCGCCGAGGACGCCATCCGCGCCCGGAGCAATCCCCGGGCGACGATCGTCCGCCCCGGCCTGTTGAACAACAATCCGGGGATCGGACGGGTCGACCTCGGTGACCGCATCGGCACCGGCCCGATTCCCCGCGCCGACGTCGCCGCCGTCCTGCTCGCCCTCCTCGAAGACCCCCGGCTGGACGGCCGGACCGTCGAGGTCATCGGCGGTCCCACCCCGATCGTGGACGCCCTGGACGCGCTCGCCGGCGCCTGAACGCGTTCCGGACACCAGGAAGGGCCAGGTCAGCCACCGAAGGCGGAGGCCCGGCCCGACCGGGACAACCAGCACACCACCATGAAAGAAGACTCAGCCGTGAGTGCCCTGTTCACCCCCCTCAAGCTGCGATCCCTCCAGATACCCAACCGGGTCTGGATGTCCCCGATGTGCATGTACTCCGCTGCCCCCACCGGGCCGGAGACCGGTGTGCCGACAGACTTCCACCTCGCCCACCTGGCCTCCCGCGCGGCCGGCGGCGCGGGCCTGGTGATGGCCGAGGCCACCGGTGTCCGCCCGGACGGGCGGATCAGCCAGTGGGACCTGGGCCTGTGGAACGACCACCAGCAGGAGGCGTTCGCGCGGATCACCCAGGCCATCAAGGCCCACGGCTCTGTCCCGGCCATCCAGCTCGCGCACGCCGGCCGCAAGGCGTCCGTCGACAAGCCCTGGCTGTCCGACCGGGCCCTGCCCGAGAGCGAGGGCGGCTGGCAGCCCGTCGCCCCGAGCCCGATCGCGTACGACGGCCTGACCGTCCCCCACGAGCTGACCGTCGCCGAGATCCAGCAGCTCGTCCGCGACTTCGCCGACTCCGCCCAGCGCGCCCTGGCCGCCGGCTTCGAGGTCGCCGAGGTCCACGGCGCCCACGGCTACCTGATCAACTCCTTTCTCTCTCCGGTCTCCAACCACCGCACCGACGCCTACGGCGGCAGCTTCGCCAACCGCATCCGCTTCGCCCTCGAAGTCGTCGACGCCGTCCGCGCCGTGTGGCCCGCCGACCTGCCGGTCTTCTTCCGCACCTCCGCGACCGACTGGCTCACCGAGAACCCGGAGGACACGCGCGAGGGGTGGACCTCCGAGGACACCGTCCGCCTCGCCAAGGAGCTCCAGGCCCACGGCGTGGACCTGCTCGACGTGTCCACCGGCGGCATGGTCCGCGACGCGAAGATCGTCGCCGGTCCGAACTACCAGGTCCCCTTCGCCGCCCAGGCCCGCGACCAGGCCGGCATCCCTACCGCCGCCGTCGGCATCATCACCGAGCCGCAGCAGGCCGAGGACGTCATCGCCTCCGGCCAGGCCGACGCCGTCTTCCTCGGCCGCGAACTCCTACGCAACCCGTACTGGGCACAGCACGCCGCCCTCGCGCTGGGCGCCGAGCCGAACTGGCCGGACCAGTACGCCTACGTCGTCAAGCGCCGCAAGCGCTGACGCCCTGCCGCTTTCATCACCACCGGCCGCACTGTCCTTACCAGGGAAGACGTGCCGGACACCTCACACGGAGATCCCCATGAACCACCTTGAAGGCAAGGTCGTCGTCATCACCGGCGCCTCCTCCGGCATCGGCGCCGTCAGCGCCAAGGCACTCGCCGCCCGCGGCGCCAAAATCGTCGCCGCAGCCCGCGGCCAGGAAGCCCTCGACCAGCTGGTCGCCGACATCGAGAAGGCCGGCGGCACCGCCGTCGCCAGGCTCACCGACGTCGCCGACGCGCAGGACGTCCAGGCGCTGGCCGACTTTGCGGTCGAGCGGTTCGGGCGGATCGACGTCCTGGTCAACAACGCGGGCCTGATGCTGTTCTCCTTCTGGAAGGACGGGGCGATAGACGACTGGAACCGGATGATCGACGTGAACATCCGCGGGTACCTCAACGGCGTCCACGCCGTTCTTCCGGTGATGCTGCGCCAGAAGTCCGGTCACATCCTGAACATGGACTCGGTGGCCGGTCACCAGGTCGGCGACGGCGCCGGGGTCTACAGCTCCACCAAGTTCTTCGTCCAGGCCATGACCGATTCCATGCGCAGGGAGCTCAGCGTCCGCGAAGGCATCAAGGCGTCCACGATCAGCCCCGGCGTCATCGACACCGGCTGGGCCGACAAGGTCACCGACCCGATCGGACGCCAGGCCGCCCAGGAACTCAACAAGGTCGCGATCACCCCCGAGAGCGTGGCCGACGCCGTCGTCTACGCCCTCGACCAGCCCGCCGACGTCAACGTCAACGACCTGATCATCTCCCCGGCCCGCCAGAACTGGTGACACGGTAACTCCCCACTCCCGCACGACAAGCAGAGAAGACGGCGGGCGGCCACTCACACGGTCGCCCGCCACCCCGAAACGAGAGGACCACCGGCCATGGCACAGGCGTACTGGAGCTCGGCCTTCACCAGCTCCGCAGAGGACATATGGGCCGTCGTACGACGGTTCAACGGGCTGCCCGACTGGCACCCGGCCATCCAGGACAGTGCTCTCGTCGAAGGCGAGAGCGAGTTCACGCCCGGCGCGATCCGCGTCCTGACCGGCACGGACGGCAACACCTACCGGGAACGCCTCGTGGCCCTGGACGACGCCCGACGGACCCTGACCTACGAGATCGTCGACGCACCGCTGCCAGTCAGCGGCTACCGCTCGACCCTCCAGGTCCAGACCGTCGCCGACACCGGCGGCTCCTTTCTTACCTGGCAGTCCACCTTCAACGCGGCCGACGGCACCACCTCCGAAGAGGCCAGCGCGGTCCTCGAAGGCGCCTACGCCCAGGCCATCGTCGGCCCCCACAAGACCCTCGGCTGACCCGCACCGACTAGCGCAGCGTTCCTTGATGCGCTCGCCTGGACCCGACGTGGGCGGAAGCCGGTACTTCTAGCAGGTCCGCCTGCCCGGCCGGACTATTTCGCGGATATCCGCGTGCGCTGTACAGCGGCGCCCCTACCGTCCAGCCCATGCTGATCACGGGGGCGTGCGGAAGGGGCTGTCGAGTGGGGCGGGATCTGGGTCTGGACGGGGTGGTGGACCACTTCACCCTGTCCGGCGACGAGGCGGGCTGGTTACAGAACAAGACCGGGGCCACGAGGCTGGGCTTCGCCGTTCAGCTCAAGTTTTGACCTGGCGCGGCCGGTTCCCCAAGATGCGCCTGGAACTGCCGCCCGACGCGGTCGAGCACGTCGCCAAACAGGTGGGCGTCGCCGCGTCCGAGCTGGGGTTCTACGACTTCACCTCCCGCGCCGCGAAGCGGCACCGCAGCGAACTACGGGATCTGACCGGGTGGCACGAGTGCAGCCTGACCGACCAGGTCAAGCTCATCTCGCAGCTGGTGGACGTGATCTGGCACGACGAACGCCGCGAGGAACAGGTACGCGCCGAGCTGCTGCGGCAGATGTGCATGGACCTGATCGAGCCGCCGACCGCGGCCCAGGTCGCCGTGAGTTCGGCGCGTTCGTCGCTGGTGAGACGGTCGTCGCGCTCGCCGGCGTCCGCCTCGGCCTGGCGGATCCAGCCACGCAGGGCCTCCGGGTGCACGCCGAGGTCGACGGCCAGCTTCTTGATCTGGGGCTTCGGCTCAGCGGTGCGATACATACGTACCGCACGCTCACGCAACTCAAGCGAGTATTTCCGGGGTGCAGCCATGGTCACAGGTCCTCTCATGAGTCCCATCTGACCTGCTGTCAACTTCCTCCGCATCCCGGGGGAACCTCAGTCCGCCTCCTCGCCCGCGGCGTGAGCACCGCTCGGACGAGCCAGGCTGCGCGGCGGCCGGGGAAGTCCGTCGAATGGCCGCCGAACAGCGGTGGACCCGGGGCCGGAGCGGGCGGTTGTTCAGTGGGTGATGGGGCGGAGCCGCTGTTCGAGGAAGGAGGTGACTGTCTTCCACGTCGGGGTCACGGGATGGGGAGGCGTGGCGTGCCCGTGGTGTGCGGACTCCGCGTAGGCACCCTGACGGGTTTCGTCGTCGGTGAGCATGTCCTGCAATGGGCCGTGTCCGGCTCGCGGGAAGGAGATCAGGCGCGCCTCGTCACCCGCGGAGGCCAGCTTGTCGTAGAGCGAGCGGCCCTGGTGGTACGGCACGAAGGGGTCCTGTTCGCCGTGGAAGATCAGGAAGGGCGGGGTGCGCCGGTCGCCGATGTAGGTGAGAGGGTTCGCGGCGGCGACCTTGCCGGGGCAGTCCGTGATGGTGCACCCGAGCATCAGCGACTCGGGTGAGCGCGGGTCGGAGTGGCAGTCCGTCAGCCCGAACACCGAGTTGAACACCTTGCAGTCGTCCGGCATGTGGGCGTCCATCTGCAGGAAGTCCGTCGGCGGGTAGAACGGCACGGCTGCCTGGACCGCGCTGGAGGGGCCGCGTACGCCGACGTTGCCTTCGAGTGCCGGGATGTTCCCGGTGACGGCGGCCATCGCCGTGGTCCAGCCGCCGGAGGAATCACCCATGATGGCGAAGCGGTTCGGGTCGAGGTTGTAGGTCTTCGCGTTCGCGCGCAGCCATCGGATGGCGCCCTTGATGTCGTGCAGCTGGGCTGGGAACTGCGCCTGTGAGCTGGAGCGGATTGCCACGCCCGCGACCGCGAAACCGCGCGGGTTGAGCTGCCGGGCGACCTCGTCGGCTCCCGTGCGGCCACTGTCGGCCAGCCAGCCCGAGCCGCTGGAGAAGATCACCAGCGGGATCGGCCGCTGCGACCTGGGAACGTACAGGTCCAGTAGATGGCCCTGGGTGCCGGGTGGCTGGGCGGGGGCGTAGGCGAGGTCCTTGGTGATCGCCACATTCGTATGCGCTCGTGCGGGGGCGGCGACCCCGGCGGCCGTGCACAAAGCCACAGCCGCGGCGGCCGCCGCCAGCGCCCGCGGAACGCGCCCCGAGCGCGATTGTCGTTCGTGCAGCCGTGTGCGCAGAAGCATGGTGCTGACTCCTCTTCGATGCGGGTGCGGGGCTGTGTGGAGGCGAGTGGGGGGTGTGTGGGGCGCAGGACGTGGGGGAGGAGTTCACCTTCGTCCTTGGAGATGCGGGGCCTCAGAACAGCAGGCGGCTGTTCGCCTGGTGAAGCGTGTTTCACTGTGAGGTGGCCATGAGTCTCGGGTGGCGATGGGCCAGTGTCAATGGGGCCGACCCCGCATTCCGTTCGGTCACCCGACTTGATCCGTGTACGGGCGGGCTGCCTGCAGCGGTCGCTTGAGGAGTCGGCTGTGAGCAGAGATTTTCAGGGCTCCTGCCCCTCGGTCGAGATCGTCCGAGCCGGGCGGGATCGTCGCCGAGACCGGCCCGAGTGCAGGCCGTGCCTTGACGATTCGTCACGCCGGCAGGTCGTCCGGTGCGGACGGTCGCTGGTCCCGGTCGGGCAGGAGGGACGGGATCGCGGCTTCGGGAACTGGCCGCGCGCCACCTATTGACCCCGCCACGGACAGAGTCGTAACCTCCGGCTGCTTGTTCGGCATATGAAAATTTGTGCGCGTGACGCACATGTCTCGTCAGAAGGGGCCCCTATGCGAAGGCGCATTCTTGGGCTTGTTGCGGCGGTGGTGACGGTCGCGGCCGCTGCCGGATGTGGGTCTTCCTCGTCCGGGAGCGGCGATTCGCCGGCCTCGGGTGGGAGCAAGACCACGCAGGTCACAGTGGGGATCATCCCGATCGTCGATGTGGCACCGCTGTATCTGGGGCAGAAGAAGGGATTCTTCGCCGAGCGCGGAATCGATCTGAAGATGGAACTCGCCCAGGGCGGCGCCGCGATCGTCCCCGGCGTCGTGAGCGGTCAGTTCCAGTTCGGCTTCAGCAACGTCACTTCACTGATGATCGCCCAGACGAAGGGTGTGCCGATCAAGTCCGTGGTCAACGGGGTGGCCACCAACGGCAAGATCGGAGCCGATGTCACCGGCGTCGCCGTCAAGAAGGACAGCCCGATCAAGTCGGCCAAGGACCTCGCGGGCAAGACGGTGGCGGTGAACACCCTGCAGAACATCGGGGACACCACGGTCCGTGAGTCGGTCCGCAAGGCCGGCGGCGACCCCTCCAAGGTCAAGTTCCTGGAGATGCCCTTCGACCAGATGCCCGCCGCACTCGACGGCGGGCAGGTGGACGCCGCCTGGATGGGCGAGCCCGCGCTGACCATCGCCAAGGGCCAGGGCGCCCGTGTGGTGGCCTCTCCGTTCGCCGAGACCGACCCGAAGCTCACCGCCGCGACCTACTTCGCCGCCACGAAGCTGACGAAGGAAAACCCGGACCTGGTGAAGAAGTTCACCGAAGCGATGACCGAGTCGCTGAAGTACGCCTCCGAGCATCCTGACGAGGCACGCCAGATCCTCACCACCTACACCAAGATCGACGGTGCTGTGCTCAAGAAGCTGACGCTGCCCAGCTGGCCGGCAGCGGTCGACATGGCCTCCCTGGAGAAGCTGGCCGCGCTCGGCGAGGAGGACGGCATCCTCGGCGACAAGAAGCCGGACCTGGACGCGCTGTTCTCATGACACCGTCGGGAATCGCCTCTGTGAAGACGACGCCCGCCGGGACCGACACCGGTCCCGGCGGTGCCCGCGCCCCGCGCGGCCTGGGCGGCGCCACCGCTCCGCTGCGCGGGCTGGCCGGACTGGCCGGCCTGGTAGTGGTCCTGGAAGTGCTGCCGCACACCGGACTGGTCTCCGCCGACTACCTCCCGCCCGCTTCGGAGATGGCCAGGGCCCTGTGGCACCTGCTGGCCGAGGACACGTTCTGGACCGCACTCGGTGACACCCTCACCGGCTGGAGTCTGGGCCTCGCCATCGCCGTCGTGGCGGGGGTGGCGGCCGGAATCGTCATCGGCTCCGTTCCCGTGCTGCGGGCGGTCACCGCCTCCACCATCGAGTTCCTGCGGCCGATCCCGTCCGTGGCGCTGATCCCGGTGGCGGTACTGCTCTACGGCACCGAACTGCGCTCGACGCTGCTCCTCGTGGTGTATGCCTCGTTCTGGCAGGTGCTCGTCCAGGTGCTGGCCGGCACGCAGGACGTCGACCCGGTTGCGGACGACACCGCCCGCAGCTATCAACTGGGCAGGTGGGGGCGGGTGCGGTACGTCCTGTGGCCCACCGCACTGCCGTACGTCATGACGGGTGTCCGGCTGGCCTCCACCGTGGCCCTGGTCCTCGCGATCACCGCGGAACTCGTCATCGGCTCGCCCGGTCTGGGCCACGAGATCGCCGTCGCGCAGACCTCCGGTGCCGTGCCGCGGGTCTACGCGCTGGTGCTGGTCACCGGCCTGCTCGGCGTCGCCGTCAACCTGGTGGCGCGGGCGGTCGAGCGGCGGGCGCTGCACTGGCACCAGTCTCTGCGCAGGGAGGGATAGCCCGATGACTCACACGACGGTCCTCGCCGTGGCCCGCCGGGCCTTGCTGATCGCGGGTCTGCCCGCGGTCCTGTTCGCCGTGTGGTGGTTCGCCACCGCCGACAGCACCGATTTCTACCTCCCGCCGCTGTCCACCATCCTGCAGAAGTTCGGAGAGGTCTGGACGGGCGAGCGGCTGGTGTCCGACGTCCTGCCCAGCCTGCTCCGGCTCACCGCGGGTTACCTCCTCGCCGTCGTCATCGGCGTCGGGCTGGGCCTGCTGGTCGGTGTGAGCCGTGTCGTACGGGAGGTCCTGGAGCCGGTCCTGGAACTCTTCCGGGCCATTCCGCCGCCCGTGCTCGTCCCGGTGATCATGCTGTTCGCGGGCATCGGCGACACCATGAAGGTGCTCGTCATCGTCAGCGGCTGCATGTGGCCGATCCTGCTCAACACGGTCGAGGGCGTCCGCGCGGTCGACGAGGTGCTGAGCGACACCTGCCGGTCCTACGGCATCACCGGCCCTTCCCGGCTGTGGCATCTGGTGCTGCGCTCGGCCAGCCCGCAGATCGTCACGGGCGCGCGGCAGGCGCTGTCGATAGGGATCATCCTCATGGTCATCAGCGAGATGTTCGCCGCCAGCAACGGCCTGGGCTTCACCATCGTGCAGTTCCAGCGCTCCTTCGCCATCCCCGAGATGTGGAGCGGCGTACTGCTGCTCGGCCTGCTCGGATTCGCCATGTCGCTGCTCTTCCGGTTCGCGGAGAGCCGGTTCCTGGCCTGGTACCACGGCCTGCGCCGCGCCCAGCGCAACCCCTGACAAGGAGACGTCGATGCTTGACGTACGCAACCTGCAAAAGATCTACACCGGACGAAACCGCAACGTCGAAGCACTGCGGAACCTGACTTTCCATATCGGTGCCGGCGAACTGGTCTGCATGGTGGGCCCGTCGGGATGCGGCAAGACCACCCTGCTCAAATGCATGGCCGGGCTGCTCACCCCCACCACCGGCGAGGTAAGCCTCGACGGCCGTCCGGTCGCCGGACCGCCGCCCGGCATGGCGGTCGTCTTCCAGGAGTACGGCCGCTCGCTGTTCGCCTGGATGAACGTGCGCGACAACGTCGCCCTGCCGCTGCGCCGCAAGAAGCTCGGCAAGGCGCGCGAGCGGGAGTTGGTGGACCACGCCCTGGAGGTGGTCGGCCTCTCCGACGCCCACGAGGCATACCCCTGGCAGCTCTCGGGAGGCATGCAGCAGCGCGTCGCCATCGCCCGCGCCGTCGCGTACGAGCCGAAGGTGCTGCTCATGGACGAGCCCTTCGCGGCGGTCGACGCGCAGACCCGCGCCGAACTGGAGGACCTCATCCGGAAGTTGTGGCGCGAGCTCGGCGTCACCGTCCTGTTCGTCACCCACGACATCGACGAGGCGGTCTACCTCGGCCAGCGCACCCTCATCCTGTCCAAGTCCCCGACCGTCGTGCAGGAGGACCTCACCATCGACCTCCCCGACGAGCGCGACCAGTTGCACACCCGCTCCAGCCCTCGCTTCGCCGAACTGCGCGCACACGTCTACGAGCAGATCCAGCGGGCCAAACACCACAACGGCGATACGGAGGCGCCGCCGGACGACAGCAGTCACGGCCTCGTCCTGCAGCACACGGAGTCCTAGCACACCGCCCGGCATGGAGGCCGGAGCCCCGCACCATCACCTCCGAGGCCACGCTCACCACCGAGCACACGGAAGGCACCGGGTCAGGGAGCCGCCCGCTGGGAACTTCCTCCCGCCCGGCGGCTCCCCGCGGCCCGGCCGGGGCCCTCGTGACCGCTGTCCCCTCGGCGCGGTCGCAGCTCCCGCAACGTTCCGGGTCTCGCCGTTGCCGCAACGGCGTGCCGGAACCCCGCACCCGCCAGGCATCATTCACCCAAGTGACGAGACAGCCGCCGCGGAGAGCCCATGACATCGACCCACACAGTGCCGTCCGCCGACCCGGTTTCGGCGCTCGCGCCGCCGGAGGAGGCAGTGACCCCCCTCATGCGCGGTATCGCCGTGCTGCACGGGCTCACCGACCTCGGAGGGACGGTCGGCCTCAGCGACCTGGGACGGGTCACCGGGCTGGCCCGCTCCACCATCGACCGGGTCACCGGAACACTCGCGCGCATGGGGTACGTGCGCCTGGACGGCAGCAACGCCGTCCTTGCCCCCCGCCTGATGGAGTTGGGCAACGCCTACCTGGCCGCTCTGCGCCTTCCCGACCTGCTGAGCGTGCACGCCGAGGGCCTCGCCGACGAACTCGACGAGTCGGTGTCCCTCGCGGTGCCGGACGGTGACGGCATCCGCTTCATCCATCAGGCGATCCGCCGCCGCGTTCTGTCACTGAGCTTCCGCATCGGCGACCTGCTGCCCGCCGAACGCACCGCCCCCGGCCCGCTGCTGGCAACCGAATGGAGCGCGCAGGACTGGGCACGGTGGCGAGAACGTCAGATCACCGACCCCGAGGCCCTCGGCTTCCCGGCGATCCCCCCTCGAACGCTCAGCGTCGCCGCCAAGGATTTCGAACACAGAGTGGAAGAGGCGCGGGCGCAGGGCTGGGCACTGGACGACCAGCTGATCGAGCCGGGTCTCGTCGCGGCATCCGTTCCAGTTCGCGCCCCGAACGGCCGGACCGCCTGTGTAGCAAGTGTCGTGAGCCACACCAGCAGGCACAGTGCGGATTCGTTGCGCGAGTGCCTTCTGCCCAGACTCCGCACCACGGCGGCCGCCATGGAGCGGGAACTGGCCGACGCCCCGCCTCCCGAACCACCGAGCGCCCCCTCGGGCCTTGCCACATGGACGAGCGCCTCCAAACAAGAACTGGGCGGGGAGTTCATCGCATCCCTGGCCCGAGGCCTGACCGTCGTCACCGCATTCGGTGAGGGCCGCGCGGAACTGACACTCTCCGAGGTCGCCCAACGCACTGGCCTGCCTCGCGCGACGGCTCGCCGCGCCCTGATAACCCTGGAGCATCTCGGCCATGTCAGGGGGCAGGGCCGGGCATTCCGGCTCACTCCACGGGTTCTCGCCCTGGGTTTCCCACCGCTGTCCAAGACGACGCTCACCCGTATCGCGCACCCCCACCTCGCCGAACTCACCCGACAACTGCAGGACTCGACGTCCCTGTCCGTGCTCACCGGCAGCGACGTGCAGTGCGCGGTCTCGGTCGCCGCGGGCCGCATCATGGACGTCGACATCGCCGTGGGCGCACGCGTGCCCGCCTACGCGACCTCCACGGGCCGGGTCCTGCTGGCCGATCTCCCGGCAGCCGAGCGTTCCGCTCGGCTGTCCAAAGCGCGGATGGGAGCACTGACCCCCCGCACAGTCACCCGGCCCACCGACCTGACGGTGATCCTCGACCGGGTGCGCGAGGAGGGCTACGCCCTGGTCGACGAAGAACTCGAAGCAGGCCTTCGCTCGATCGCCGTTCCGGTACGTGACCGCAACGGCTGCCTCGTCGCGGCGATCAACGTCAACATGCACAGCAGCCGCCGCTCAGCTGCGGAGTGCGTCAAGAACATCCTGCCGGAACTGCGCGCCACGGCCGCTCGCATAGAGGCCGACCTGCACGTAACGGGGCGCTTTGTTCAAGTCCCGGCAGCCTGAACGACCAGCGTGAACGACAGGGCCGTGTAACCCGGCGGGGAGAGGCGACCGCCTCCGCTGCCTTCGGGTATGGACAGTGTCGTAGCTGCGTGGGTGCTCGATGATCGGCCACAGCTCGCTGCGGTACAGGTAACCGGCCAGCGCCTCCCGGTCGCGGCGTCGTAGCCAGGGGCAGACGAAGCGGCTCCGGGATCGGGTGGCAGCCAGGGCGAAGGGCAAAGGGGAACGTGTCGGCGGGGAGGGTGGCGCCCCGGCCACCGAGGCGCGGATCACTACGGAGCCCGCTCCTTCGATCGAGCACTGTCCCAGGCACGTCACAGTGCGAACGGACATCACAAGGGACCCCTACCACCCCAAACAAGGGGCGGCTGGTCATGCCAGGCCCCAGAGGGACAGCGCCAAGTGCTCCCACAAGCTGACGCAGGGAACAGAACGGTTCAACCGCCCTCGGTCCTTGTCCCCTCAACGTCCACCAATCATTCGCTGCAAGCCGCAGAAGCGGCAGGTCAGAGGCTCTCCGGCTTGCCGTCCCGCTCACCTGCCCCTATACAGATAACCCTCGCTGGCGCGCATCCGCTACGCTGTCCCTGGTCGGACGTTGGTACGTCGCGTTGTCTGCTCAGGTGACACTGCGGAGAGCGTCGCACCATGTCTGACCAGCGGGCTTGCGCTCCTCGCCGAAGATTCACTTCCTGGATTTTCTCCAAGGTTTTCCACAAGCCCCCGCCTTCGTAGCTCAGGGGATAGAGCACCGCTCTCCTAAAGCGGGTGTCGCAGGTTCGAATCCTGCCGGGGGCACAACGCATTGGCGCTCTGACCTGGGGTTTCTCCCCCTGGGTGGCGCTCTGACCGGCCTCGGGCTCCCCGTCCGAGGCCGTTTGCGTGAGCGGACGGGATGCCAGTCCCCGCGCTACGAGCCGCCGCCGCATCGGGGCCGACGTGTTCAGGGCATGGTGCCGCTCGAGCGGGCGCCGTGACGGCGTGTCCGGTGCGCACGTCTGGCCAGAGCGCTCTCGTCGATTTGCTCGGTCGTGTCGTAGTTGCGCCAGCCGGTGAGGCATCCTCCCGTGTTGTACGTGGCCGACAGTCCGGGAGGATCCATGTGATCTTCGTGTTCCCGGACCAGGTTCTGGGGCAGCGTGACCACTGCTGTGACGCCGTGGGGCGATGAGCTGCGGAGCTGGACGCGGATGTCGTGGCGACCGGAGAGCCGGCCGACGACGAACATACCCATGCGCCGCGCCACCGCGACGTCGACGACCGGGGGGTTCAGGAGCCTCTCGTTGGCCTCCGCAAGGTTCTCGGTGGACATGCCGATGCCGTTGTCCTGGATTTCGACCTTCGCGCCGCCGCCGGACAGCAGCTGGCACGTGACGATCACCTCGGTGTCCGGCGATGAGAACGTGGTCGCGTTCTCCAGCAGCTCCGCGATGAGGTGAACGATGTCGTTCACCGCCCGGCCGTCGACGTCCGCGGTGACCAGTCCGCGCAGTTGCACTCGCTGGTACTGCTCGATCTCACTGATGGATGCTCGGAGGACATCCACGAGCCGGACCGGGGCGCTCCAGCGGCGGCCCGCCTTCTCGCCCGCGAGGACGAGGAGGTTCTCTCCGTTGCGGCGCATGCGGGTGGCCAGGTGGTCGACCTTGAAGAGGCTGGCGAGCAGGTCTGGGTCCTGTTCGCCGTTCTCCAGACGGTCGATCAGCTCCAGTTGTCGTTCCATGAGGCTCTGGCTGCGCTGCGAGAGATTGACGAACATCGTGTTGATGCGGCCTCGCAGTTGCGCCTGCTCGAGTGCCAGCCGTACGGAGTCGAGATGGACGTCGTCGAATGCACGGGCGACACCGCCGATCTCGTCGGTGGAGTCGATGGCCGTGGGCTCGACCTCGATGGGCTTCAGTTGCGTGCCGCTGGACTCCCGCAGCAACCGGACCACCTCGGGCAGGCGGTGGTGCACGATATCGAGGGCGGAGGCACGCAGAGTGTGCAGTGGGCCGACGATCGACTGCACGAGGACGTGCGTCACAGCGATCACGAGCAGGAGGATCAACAGCTCGATGAGTGAGTTTATGAACAGTGAGCGCTCGGCCTGGCGCTGCTCCCGCGAGCTCTCGTCCTCGACCGATCCGATGAGCCGCTGCTCGACCCGTCGCATCAGGTCCAGCTTGCTCGTCATGGTGTCGAACCAAACGTCGGCGTCGAGGCCGGGGCGGCTGGTGCTCCGCAGGGCGAGTGCCTGCTTCTGGAGCGTGTCGGCCTTGTCGACGTCCCTTCCGGTGACCGTGCGTTCGTAGAACTGACGCTGGTCGGCCGACGCACTGGACAGGAACTGGTCGGTCAATGCCTGTTGCTGCCGGCCAGCGAGGGTCAGGCTCTGGACCTCGTTCGCATCGAACTGTCCCTCGGCCAGTACGCCGCCGAGGAGTGCGCGTTGCTGAGACGCTTTCTCCGTGGCCTGGGTGAAGGTCTTAAGTGCACCGGCCCTCATGACAAGGGCATGGCCGGCGATGTCCGGCGCGAGAAGGTCAAGGGCGTCGGTGAGTTCGGTGATCAAGGCCGTGTACGCGCTGACCACGGCCGGCCATCGCATCGTCGCATGGACCACCGTGTGGCGCAGTGACGCCACCTTCCGGCCGTAGGCGTCCAGCACCGCCAGCTGGGTGGCCAGGGCGGAGTTCGTCTTGCGGTGGACATGAGCGGCTTCGCCACGGACCCGGGCCAGCGCCGCGTCTGTCTTCGAGCGCTGCGTGTCGATTCGGCTCGTGTTACCCCTAGGGCCTGCGGCGGCGTAGAGGGCGGTGAGATCGCGTTCGTCCTCGATCTCCTGCAACAGCTCCGTGCCCTTGTCGACGACACGGACGAGCCTGCGGGCATTGTCGATGTCCCGTGCGTTCTGCACGGCGGATCCGACCCGCAGACCGCCCAGTACGAGCGCGGTGACGATCGGGATGACCACCACGGCCAGCAGCTGGGTCCGCACGCTCCAGTTGCCCGGGGCGAACCGCCCCTGGTTGCTGCCCCGTTGTCCTTGCACCACTTGCCCTCGCACTTTCTCCCCGCCCTTGAACGTGCGCGATTCAGGGGTGCGTCCACGCATGCGGACGCTCCGCTCATCGCGCGAGTGCGCTTGTCGTGACGTCGATGAATGTCGATGAATGAGGCAATGGCCTCGTGCGTCCTCTGGCAGGTGACTGCGGACGCGAACTACGCGTCGGCCTCGGAGCTGTTCGAGGCCTCGACCACTTCCTCGGCGGCGGCCGCGGTGGCGATCCGCTCAGTACCGGGTCTCGGCCGTCCGTAGTCTGCGCCCGGCGGGGTGGGGCCTGGCGTCGACTTCGAGGTCAGCGGTGTCTGGGCCGGCTGCGAGGCCGCTCTCGTCGCCGTGGGCCAACCGAACGAGCAGGGATTACTGATAACCGCCCGCACACCGCTCGCCCGCAGAGCTGACGTGGGCGAGGGCGGACAGGATGAGCACGGTCGACGCCGCGCCGGGGTCTTCGTGGCCGATGGTGCGGGCACCGAGATAGCTCGCGCGGCCCTTGCGGGCCTGCATGCCGGCGGTCTGCTTCAGGCCCCACTCGGCGGCGTCGGACGCCGCGCGGGTGGCCTTGGCCAGGTCGCCGCCAGTGTCGATGACGGCCTGGTAGGCGGTCACGGCCGGGCTGAGGGCGTCGATCATGGTCTTGTCTCCCTCCAGCGCCGCGCCGATCCGTTGGATGCCGGTGAGCGCGGCTGCCAACGCGGCCCCGAGTTGTGCTGTGGAGACGTCCGGTTCCTGGCCCAGGGTCCGCGCGGCCTGCCGGAAGCCGGTGCCGTACAGCGGTCCTGAGGCCCCGCCGGTCTTGCTGATCAATGCCCGGCCGACGATGGCGAGCACCGCACCGGGCGTGGACGGATTGGTCTCTTCCAGCATCGCCGCCGCCGCCTGCAGGCCACGGCGCATGTTGATGCCGTGATCGGCGTCGCCGACAGCGGAGTCGAGGCGGGTCAGACGATCGGCGTTCTCGGTCACCGATCGGGCGGCCTCGTGGATCCAGGCCCGGAACATGCTTGCGTCCATCGTCGTCCCTCTCCCTCGTACGATCTTGTACGGTCTCGCACGATCCGGCATCGATGGCCTCGGCCGCTCAGCGTCCCCAGCGCAGCGCGGGGGTCACGACCGGGGCATCCCACAGATGGGTGAGCTGTGGCGTCAGCCGGCACACGGTGATCGTGCAACCGGCCATCTCCAGGCTGGTGACGTAGTTGCCGACCAGGTTGCGGGTGATCCCCACGCCATGGCCGGCTAGCCACTCGGCAACCGCGGCATACACCACGTACAGCTCGATCAGCGGGGTACCGCCCAGACCGTTGACCATCACGAGAACTTCGCCCGAGAGCGGCATGTCGGTGTGGATGGCGTCCAATGCGACAGCGACGAGCTCCCTGGCGGAGGTGAGCCTGCCGCGGGCGCGACCTGGCTCGCCGTGGATGCCCACGCCCAGCTCGACCTCGTCCTCGCCCAGCTCGAACCCGGGTTTGCCCGACGCGGGCACCGTGCACGGCGTGAGCGCCACCCCGAAGGAACGGGACCGGTCGTTGACCTCCCGGCCCAAAGCCGCGGTCGTGCCCAGGTCCGCGCCGAGTTCGGCGGCCGCACCGGCGATCTTCTCCACGAACACCGTCGCCCCGGTGCCCCGTCGGCCCGCCGTCCACGTGCTGTTCTCCACGGCGACGTCGTCGTTGACCACGACGCCCTCCACCCGCACGCCGTCGTCGGCGGCCAGCTCGGCGGCCAGCTGGAAGTTCAGTACGTCGCCGGTGTAGTTCTTCACGATGTGCAGGACCCCCGTCCCGACGTCCACGGCCCGCGTGGCGGCGAGGATCTGGTCGGGCACGGGAGAGGTGAACACCTCACCGGGACAGGCCGCGTCGAGCATCCCTAATCCGACGAAGCCGCCGTGCAGGGGTTCGTGCCCGGATCCGCCGCCTGAGACCAGGCCGACCTTCCCGGGGGTCGGCCCGCCCGCGCGGGCGATGTAGCGGTCGAAGGTGTTGACCGTCAGCGACGGGTGCGCGGCGGCCACACCAACGAGAGCGTCGTCGAGCACGCGATCGGGCGAGTTGATGAGCTTCTTCATGCTTCCGGACCCTTCTTCTCACGGCAGCGAGGGCCGGCCGCACTGCTCGACGAGTCGCCAGACCTCTTCGGGGGTTTCACGGGTCAGGGCGACGGCGGCCAGGGAGACACACGTGTCATGACGGAGCCGGCGGATGCGGGCGCGGACCTCGTCGAGGGCGGCGGGGCCGACCGAGAGACTGTCGCATCCGAGGCCGATGAGGAGGGGGGTCACCAGGGGGTGTGCGGCGGCGTCGCCGCAGACGGAGACCTGACGATCGCGGCGGTGAGCGGCGGTGACGACACGGGCAATGGCGTCGAGTACCGCGGGGTGTGCCGCCATGGCCGGGGTGGCGGTGGGGTCGCGCCGGTCCAGGCCCAGGATCTGGCAGGTCAGGTCGTTGCTGCCGATGGAGAAGAAGGAGGCTTCCCGGGCGAGGCCGTCTGCCACGGCGACGGCCTCGGGGAGTTCCACCATGATGCCCAGGGGTGGCACCGGTACGCCGACTTCGCCGGCTGCCGCCTCAAGAAGGCGTCGGCAGGCGCGCAGTTCGTCGACGCTCGCGACCATCGGGATCATCATGCGCAGGTCGGTGTCGGCTCCCGCGCTGAGCAGGCTGCGGAACTGGTCGGCGAAGGCGTCCGGTTGGGCCAGCATGAGGGGCAGGCCACGCCCGAGCCGTTGGCCCTCGTGGCCTGCGGCGAGGAACGGCGGCAGTTTGTCGTCGGCGAAGTCGAGCGTGCGCGCCGTGACGACCTGCCCGGTGAGAGCGCGCAGGACGGGGAGGAGAGTGGCCGCGTGCTGTTCGCGGGTGGGCCAGGCGGGATGGTTGAGGAAGGGCAACTCGGTGCGGAGCAGGCCGACACCTTCGGCGCCCGTGGTCAGGGCCGCGCGGGCCTCGGCCGGGGTGGCCACGTTGGCCCGCAGAACGATGCGGTGCCGGTCGAGTGTCTCGGCGGGCAGGTGACGCTCTTCGGCGAGGGCGAGCCTGCGGGCTCGTGCGGCCTCCATCGCTCGCAGGGCCCTGGTGCGTTCCTCGTCGTCGGGGTGGGCGACCGCGCTGGCCTGATCGGCGTCGAGCAGGATCTCGTGCCCGTCCGGCAGTTCGAGCAGCTGGGGGTCGACGCCCAGGAGGAAGGGGATGCCCATCGAGCGGGCGACGATCGCCGCGTGGGAATTCGGGCCGCCGGTCACGGAGATGGCCGCTGTCACCGTCTGGCCCGGTTCCAGCAGGTCGGCTGCACCGATCTCGTGGGCGACCAGGACGAGGGGCTGGTCCGGGGCCGGGCCCGTGTCGCCGTGGAGGTGGGCCAGGACGCGGCGGCCGACCTGCCGTACGTCCGCGGCGCGTTCGGCGAGGGTGGGATCGTCCAGGGCGGCGATGGCTCCGGCGTAGGTGTCGATGGCCTGCCGAATGGCAACGGGCACCGGCCGGCCGTCGTTCGCCCGCTTGACGGCCTGGTCGCGCAGGTCCTGGTCCTGGGCGATGTAGCTGTTGACCTCCATGATGTCGGCCTGTTCGTCCTTGCCCTGTTCGCGCAGCGAGGTGGACAGGTCGAGCAGGCGGGTGGCGACGGCGTCGAAGGCGTCGGTGATCTGCTGCGTGGGGTCGCCGCCGGCCCGCTGAGGCAGCGCCGTTTTCGTGGGTAGTCGGTCGGTGCGGTGTACGACGCCGAGGGCTATGCCGGGTGCGGCGGCGTGCCCGGTGTGGGTGCGGCGGTCGGTCATCGGTCCCCCACCGTCTCGGCGAGGGCGCGGAAGGCCAGGGCGGTGGAGGTGGCGCCCGGGTCCTGATGGCCGATGCTGCGGGCGCCGAGGTAGGAGGCGCGGCCCTTGCGGGCCTGCAGCGGGGTGGTGGCGCGCATGCCCTCTTCGGCGGCGTCGGCGGCGGCCACGGCCGCGGCGGCCAAGTCAGCTCCTGCGTCGGCCTGTTGCTGGAACGCGGCCAGTGCGGGGGCGAAGGCGTCGATCATGGTCTTGTCACCGGGTGCGGCCGCACCGAGCTTCTGGATGCTCGCGAGGCCGGCGGCCAGCGCGGCGGCGACCTGCTGTGTGTCGGCGGTGGGGGTGTCCAGGGCTTTGCCGATGGCGCGGAAGGCACCGCCGTAGAGCGGTCCGGAGGCGCCGCCGACGGTGGAGATGAGGGTGGTGCCGGTCTTGACCAGTACGGCCCCGACGGTGTCCGGCTCGTAGTCGGCCAGGGCCGTTACGGCGGCGGAGAAGCCGCGGTGCATGTTGGTGCCGTGGTCGGCGTCGCCGATGGCCGAGTCGAGCTGGGTGAGGTGATCCTTGTGCTTGTCCACGGCGGCTGCGATGGCCTGCACCCACGTGCGGGCGAGGTCGGTGTCCACGGAGTCTCCGTTCATGGTCGGTACGGGGCTGGTTGACGGTGAGGTGAGCCGGGGGCGGGGGGAAGACGGGAGGGGTGCGGTCCGGGCTGGCGGACAGCGGGAAGGACCCGGCCCGGCCCTCGCGTCGCGCGTGGCCCCGCCCCCGGCTCGGTCAGATGCCCCAGCGCAGGGCCGGGGTGTTCACAGGCTCGTCCCACAGGGACAGCATGTCGGCATCGGCCTTGCACACGGTGAGAGAAACACCCGCCATGTCCAGGCTGGTGACGTAGTTGCCGACCAGGTTGCGGGCGACGACCACGCCCTTGGCCGCGAGTGCGGCGGCGATCTCGTTGAAGACCAGGTACAACTCGATGAGAGGGGTGCCGCCCAGGCCGTTGACCATGACGATGGTCTCGTCACCGTCGTCGAGGGGCTGGTCGGCGAGGATGGCGTCCAACGCGGTGGCCACGATCTCCTTGGCGGGGCGAAGCTTCTCGCGGCTCCGTCCGGGCTCGCCGTGGATGCCGACGCCGACCTCCATCTCGTCCTCGGGCAGGTCGAAACCGGGCTTGCCGGAGGCGGGGGTGGTGCAGGCGGTCAGCGCCACGGCGAAGGACCGGGACGCGGCGTTGACCCGCTTGCCGATGTCGGCGACCTCGGTGAGGCTGCCGCCCTGCTCGGCGAGGGCTCCGGCGATCTTCTCGACGAAGACCGTGGCTCCGGTGCCCCGGCGCCCGGCGGTCCAGGTGGAGTTCTGGACAGCGACATCGTCGTCGACCAGGACGGTCTCCACGGTGATGCCTTCCTCAGCGGCCAGTTCGGCGGCCATCTGGAAGTTGAGGACGTCGCCGGTGTAGTTCTTCACGATGAACAGCACCCCCGCGCCGCCGTCGACGGCCTGGGCCGCGGCCAGCATCTGGCCTGGAACGGGCGAGGTGAAGACCTCGCCGGGGCAGGCCGCGTCGAGCATGCCGTGTCCCACGAAGCCGCCGTGCAGGGGCTCGTGCCCGGAACCGCCGCCGGAGATGAGGGCGACCTTGCCCGGCTTGGTCCCCGCGGCGCGGGCGATCACCTTGTTCCCCGCGTCGACCTTCAGGCCGGGGTTGGCGGCGGCGATGCCGGACAGCGCCTCGGCCAGCACCGTTTCAGGGGCGTTGATGAACTTCTTCATGACAGGACTCCCTCAGGCAGAGGCGGTTTCGGCCAGCTGGTTCTCGGCCGCACCTGCGGCGGCAGCCGAGCGGCGGGTGTTGAGAGCGGTGTAGAGGACGCCGGCGGCAACCGCGCCGAGCACTTCGGCGGCGAGGTAGACCGGCAGCTGGCTCCAGTGGACCGTGCCGTCGAACAGCTCGCCGGTGATCATCGGACCCAGCGTCCTGGCCGGGTTGATCGACGCCGCCGTGGCCGGCGCCACCGGGATGATGATCGCGAACACGCCGAGCCCGATGGCCAGACCGGCGAAGCCGCCGGCCGCGCGGCGATCGATGGCACCGAAGACGATGAAGGCGAGGATGAAGGTGCCTACGGCTTCGGCGAAGAACGCCTGGCCGGCGCCGACTCCCGTGCCGTAGGCGGCGATGCCGAGGCCGACGTCGACCGCCTTCTTCCCCAGCACCCCGACGATCGCAAGAGCTCCCAGCACCGCCCCGGCCACCTGGGCCGCGATGTAGCCGGGGACGTCCCGCCAGGGCATCTTCTTCGTCGCAGCCAGCGCCAGGGTGATGGCCGGGTTGATCTGGCAGCCGGATATGTGGCCGATCGCGTAGACCATGGCGATGACGGCGGTGGCGAAGGCCAGCGAGATCATTCCCAGCTGCGCCATGGTGAACGGGGCATCGCCGCCGACGATGAGCGTCGCGGGGACCGAACCCACGCCGATGAACACCAGTACCGCGGTGCCCAGCACTTCGGCCACGAGCTTCTGTGAGTAAGTGTTTTCTTCCATGAAAGGCGCCCAGCGCCAAGCGGCGGCTTGGGCGTCTCACCTCCTCCGCGTGGAGCGGGATGTGAAGGGAGGTGGCCGCCAGGTGGTCAGGGTCGGGCAACCTGGCGGCCGCTCAGGGGAAGCCGGGGAGCTTTAAGTCTCCGACTGCAGATCGTTCACTATGGATGAACGTTGTTCCGGAAATTAACGCCGCGTTTCCGGCCTGTCAAGAGCTTCGGCAACCCTCGCGTTCCGTTGACACGAAGAAGGCCCCTCGGCAACTGCCGAGGGGCCTGGACCAGAGGGGGCGAAGCGGACGACCGCCACCGGGTTTGCGGGGCAGGTCAGGTCATCGTGCTGCGTGCGGCCGCCCCGCGGGGGGCGCCCAGGTCGCGGGAGAGATTGCGGGCGGTCTCCCGGACGGCGACCGCAAGCTCCTGACGTGCCGATTCGTCCAGCAGCCGCTCGACGGGGCCGACGATGCCGAGAGCGCCGACCACCTCGCCGGAGCGGTCGAAGACGGGAGAGGCGATACCTGCGTCCCCGATGGCGGACTCCTGATCCTCGATCGCATATCCCGTCCTGAGGACCTCCTTCAACTGACCCTCCAGCTCATCGGGGTCGGTGACGCTGGCGCCGGTGAGTACGGCCGGCTCACGCGCGAGCAGCCGCTCGCGCTCGTCAGCCGGAACGAAGGCCACGACGGCCTTGCCCAGAGCACACGTGCTCCACGGGATGCTGGCGCCCACCTCGAGGATCTGCACAGCCCCCTCAGGCCGGAACGCATGGTGCACCACCAGGACGTGGTCACCGGTGAGCACGGCCACCCAGACCGCCTCGTTCGTCCGATTCGCGAGCTGGTCCGCCCAGGTCAGCGAGCGGGTCCGCAGCTCCTGGGTGTCCAGGTAGGCGTTGCCCAGCTGCACCAGATCAGGCCCGAGCTGGTACTTCGAACTGTCCCGGTCCTGCACGACCAGCCCCTCGGCCTCCAGCGTGCGCAGCAGCGCATGCACGGTCGGCTTGGCCACGCCCAGACGGTCGGCCAGCTCGGTCACTCCGAGCCGGGGACCAGTGGACGCAAGCTCCCGCAGGATCTGCACCGCCCGCTGCACCGCCTGCACCATCGAAATTTTCTCCAGTTCACTATTGCTGAACAGTGTTCCGACATTTACCGTAACTGTTCATGAGCGCATCTGTCGGCATCGTACTCGTGTCCCACAGCGCCGAGCTCGCCTCGGGCCTTCGCCTGCTGGTGGAGCAGATCGGCTCCGACACAGTCCCCCTCGCCATCGCCGGAGGCACCGACGACGGCCGGATCGGCACCAGCTACGACCTCGTCCTCGCCGCCATCCGCAGCGTCGACCGCGGAGCCGGTGTCGTCGTCCTGCCCGACCTCGGCAGCGCCGTGCTGACCGCCCGCACCGTCCTGGAAGACCATCCCCGTCCCGACGTGCTGATCGTCGACGCGCCCTTCGTCGAAGGAGCCGTCGCAGCCGTCGTCACCGCCGCATCCGGCGCCGACCTGAAGACCGTCAGCACCGCAGCCAAGGAGGCCCGCAATGTCCACAAGCTCTAACCCCACCACGAGCACCACGGCCGCGCCCAAACACGAGATGACCGTCGTCCTGCCCTCGAACCTCCACGCCCGCCCCGCGGGCCAACTCGCCCGGGCCGCAGCGACATTCACCAGCGCCATACAACTGGAGTACGCCGACCGGACGGTCAATCCGACCGGTGTCCTCGCCGTCATGGGCCTGGGCGCCACCGTCGGAAGCACCGTGACCGTCCGTGCCGAAGGCCACGACGCCGAACAGGCCGTCACGGCGCTGGCCCAAATCCTCGCCACCGCCGAGTGATCCGACCGCCACCAGCGGCACGAAACCAGCCTCCGCTTCCGACATGAGAAGCAAGTACCAGTGGAGGTGGCCGAGGATGAGCATCCCCGCCACGAACACGTCTGACGCAGAAATGGCCCAGCCCTCGCAGGCCGAGCTGGTCTGCGCACTGCCGCACATCCCCGATGCCGTCTCCGTCGTACGCCGACAGGCCCGCACCGTCCTCACCCAATGGCGTGTGCCCGCCCCGACAGCCGACGACGCCCTCCTGGTGATCTCGGAGCTGACCACCAATGCGATCGTCCACGCACTGCCGCCGGCAGTGCTGCGGTTGCCCCTGCCCGAGGTCGGCGGCCGCCGCGCCGTGCGCATCGAGGTCACCGACTCGGGGCCGGCACCTCGACGGCGCCCGTCGCACGACAGCCCCGACCCTGCCGAACACAGGGAAAACGGTCGTGGAACCGATATCGTCGCGGCCCTCTCCGCACGACGCGGGATATCCCTCCACCCCGAGAGGACCACCCGATGGGCCGTTCTCCACATGAGGGCCTGACCACCTGTGGCACGGCAGTGCCGGATGGCTCCGCGGCGCCATCCGCGTGCATTCGCTCTTCGAGGACGGGTGCGCCAGCCCGCGTCCCGCGGAACGGATTCAGCACACATGAGGCCGGGAATCGCCGTGAACTCATGAGAACTACGGAGGGGCGTTTTCCCAGTTCAGGCACCTCAACGCCGACGTTTCCGCAGGTCACAGCCGCGCCCAAAGAAGACTCCTAAAGCGGGTGTCGCAGGTTCGAATCCTGCCGGGGGCACAGCGCGTTACGCCGCTGACCTGGGGTTTCCTCCCCAGGGAGGCGCCCAATTCGGCCTCGGACTCGTCGTCCGGGGCCGTTTGCGTGATGTGGAACGCCGCGTAATTGGTTCAGGCCGCGATTCCGTGAATCCCGGGCTCATGATCGGGGCAGGATGCGGGTGCGGAGGAGGCGGAATGAGGCTCGGCCGTACATGGCCCGCTTGATCGTCTTGATGCGATTGACATGGCCTTCGACGATGCCCGAACTCCATGGAAGGGTGAGGCCGGCGGTGACGGCATCGAGGTCGAGGCACAGGCCCTGCGCGAAGGACAAGATGGGCGCCGGCGCGTCGCGCTCGGCTTCGCGTATCCGCGTCAACAGCTGGTGGCCGCGCCGTTGTTGGAGCAGGTCGTGGAAGGTTCAGGCGAGGTCGCACGCCCGGGCGATGTCGGGGCATGTCAGCCGCACATTGAGGAGCTGTTCCTCCTCGCGGAGCTTCACAGTGCCACGGGGCAGCATGATCCAGGTGGTGATCTTGCGTGGGCTCGGGATAGCGCCGCGGGCAGGTTCGACAGTGCCGGTCCTGAGCCCGGCCACGTAGCGGCGCACAGGCAGGTCGCTGCCCTGGTAGCCGCGCTCGTGTATCTCGTGGAACAGGTCGGTCGGGCTGGTCACACCGTCGGTGAAGCGCTCGGTCAGATAGGCGGTGAACGGCTCCAGCACCCCTTTGGGGCGCCCGTGCCGTGCGGACGCAAGCAGCTCGTCGAGGTCGGTGTCGCGGAAGCGGCGGACGGTCTTGCGGTCCAGGTGCAGTCGCCGTGCAATCTCGGAGACGGAGTGCCCCTGCCCAAGCAGGCGATGGATGTCGGAGTACCGGTCGACAGTGCGGACAGCGATCTTCGTGGGCGGCAGCATCGGCGGTGGCAGGGGATTGATGATCCGCCGGGGCTCCGCATCGCGATCGGCTTCGGCCTGTTTGCGCAGGCAGGAGCGGTGTTGATGGCACGTCTTCTCGACCGCGGAGGAGAGGTTGTGGAGCAAATGCCAGCGATCGGCGACCTCCTGGGCATCTGGAACGGCTTCACGGACAGCACTGGAATAGGCACTGGCCCGGTCCCGGCAGATGATCTCCGCGCCGGGATGTTCGCGCAGCCAGGTGGCGAAGGAGGCCGCGTCCCGGTCGGGCAGGACATCGACCACGCGGGCCGCTTCGATGTCGACCAGGACGGTTCCGTAGCGCCAGCCCTTGCGGAAGGCGAACTCGTCGACACCCAGCACCCGCGGCGCACGCTCGGGCACTACCGGGGCCGTGAGCAGGCCCAGCAGATGGGTACGGCCCGTGGGTAACTGCAGGACCCGGCATAGGCGTTCACCGGGACGACCGCCCAGGAACGTAGCGACGGCCTGCATCCATCGCCGCAGCCCAACGCTGTGACGGCGATACCGCTCACTCAGATCCGGGACCTGCTCGACGAACGTCCGCCGACGGCAAGACGCCCGCTCGCAAAAGAAGCGGCGCACACTGAGCCGGATCACCAACGCCCGCCCCACCAAGGGGCGTTCGGCCACACGGCGCACATACCGGGAGTGCACGCGACGTCCCGGCCAGCCGCAGTCCGGACAGGCCGGCGGCTGCCCACACGACGACGCCTCCACAGCGACTCTCTCCTCTGTGGCGTGCACCGCCGTGACACGCACATCGATCCCGGGAAACAGCACATCCTCGACCGCAGCAGCCCCCATACCAGGGCAATCCCCACGAGAAACGTTCCCGCAGTCGTACGCCGACCTGGGGATTCACGGAATCGCGGCCTGAACCAATTGCATGAACGCTCACACGTGAGCGGTGCGTGAGTGGACGGAGAGTTGATCTCCCGAATACCGCCCAACGGATCAGCATCATCCGGCACGGACTCCGGACTGGGATGCTCCTAGCCGTCGGGCTCGGGCTCCGCTTCGGGAGCGGTGTTCTCGGAGGTGGCGCGGGCGCGCGGTACGAGCCGGGCCGCGGCCTCGGCGATCGCCAGGTCCGCTTCGGGGAGCAGGCTCGTGTAGGTGTCAGCCGTGATGGTGATCGAGGAGTGGCGAGCATCCGGCCGCATAGGCCGGCGTTGCCGCGCCGACGGGGCGGCCCTGAGCTCTTCCGTTTCCCCAGCCGTGCCGCCTGCGCTACAGCCGTACGGCAGAGTCGTCCCGCTGCTCCTTCCGTGCGCCGGAACCGGAACCGGAGCCGGTCCGCTCACGGACCAGCGCGATCGCCACGACCAGCGCCGCGACCAGCAGCGACAGCAGCAGGATTTCGCGGTTGTCGTGCTCGGTGTCGGTGGAGCATGTAGCCCAGCACGAACACCGGTCCCAGGGTCACTTCATCTGACGGCGGGTCTGTTTCACCTCGCCGTCGATGGCCCAGGCGTCGGCAACCGGTCCGAGGTGGCCGAGCTTGTCGGGGTTGATCACCGAACGGATGGTCTGGATCTGCCCGTCGAGCACGTCGAGGGCCAGGGTGTTCAGGACCTTGCCGTCCCGGTCGCGGAAGACGGCGCCGGGTTGGCCGTTGACCTCGTGCGGTTCGCACGTCACGTCGATCCTGGCCAGCAGCGGGAAAACGGAGGCCAGCAGCCGGGCCACGTTGTCGGCGCCGGCGATGGCCCTGGCCAGCTGCGGGGCCTTGCCGCCACCGTCCCCGACCAACTGCACGTCGGCGGCCAGCAGATCCCGCAGGCCGGCGACATCGCCCTCGTGGAGGGCTTCGAAGAACCGCGTCGCCAGCTCCTGCCGCTCCTGACGGTCCGCTTCGAACCGCGGCCGCCCGGCCTCCATGTGCCGCCGTGCCCGTACCAGAAGCTGTCGGCACGCCGCCTCCGAACGCCCCACCGCCGAGGCGATGTCGTCGAACCCGAAACCGAACACCTCCCGCAGCACGAACACCGACCGCTCCAGCGGGCTGAGCCGTTCCAGAAGCAGCAGCGCCGCCATCGACACCGAGTCGGCCAGCTCGGCCGAGCGCGCCGGATCCTGATACGGATCGCTCAGCAGTGGCTCGGGGAGCCACGGCCCGACGTACTGCTCCCGCCGCATCCGCGCGGAGCGCAGCACGTCGATCGAGAGCCGCGTCACCGTGGCGGACAGAAACGCCTTGACCGAGGTGGGAAGGGTCGTCGAGCCGTCGAAGCGCAGCCACGTCTCCTGCACCGCGTCCTCGGCCTCGCTCACGCTGCCCAGGATCCGGTAGGCGATCGAGAACAGCAGGGGCCGCAGTTCCTCGAACTCCTCAACCTTGTTCACGCCGCATCCCCCTTGATGTCGTTCCACTCGGCCGTTTGTCGTGGCGCGGTCACGTTCTCATGATCTTGCGTTCGTCGGTGGGGCCGTGCAACGCCCCCGTGCCCGGGGCCTGCGACAGTGTCCCGGGCACGGTCGTCCAGGGCCATTCAGTGGAACTGCCCGACCTCGTAGTCGCCGGCCGGCTGCCGGGTGATGATGTTCAGCCGGTTCGCCGTGTTCATGAAGGAGACCAGGACCACCAGGGCGGTGAGCTGCTCCTCGTCGTAGTGCTTCGCGGCACGTGCCCAGACCTCGTCGCCGACCCCGTCGGCCGCGTCCGCGACACGGGTTCCCTGCTCGGCCAGCTCCAGCGCGGCACGCTCGGCCTCGGTGAAGACCGTGGCCTCCCGCCACGCCGTCACCAGGTTCAGCCGCACGGAGGTCTCGCCGGCCGCGGCGGCCTCCTTGGTGTGCATGTCGACGCAGACGGCACAGCCGTTGATCTGGCTCACGCGCAGGGCCACGAGCTCCTGTGTCGCGGCCGGCAGCGGCGACTCCTTGAGCGTCCTGCCCGCCGCCATGAGGTGCTTGAGTGCCTTCGTGGCGGTGGGGCTGGCGAAGTAGTTCAGTCGCGCGTCCATCGCGTTCTCCTCCGTGCTCGTCGGTGGCTGCACCCCCTGGGACGAGGCAGCCCGATGCCCTGTGACACGTACGCGTGTGACCCACGTCTCACTGGACTCGGATGTTCGGAGATGTCACAGGCGGGGGCGCTGTCTCGTCCCAGGGGAAGCAGGCGAATCCTCGATCAAGGAGCTGATGATGAACCTCGCACTCTGGATCGTCGCCGGACTGATGGCCGTCATCTGCCTGACCGGCAGCTCCAAGATGTTCGTGCCCAGGGAGAAGCTGGCCGCCGTGGGCGGCTCCGCCAGCCGATGGGTCGAGGACTTCAGCCCCGGTGCCCTCAAGGCCATCGGCGCCGTCGAGTTCTTGGCCGCGGTGGGCTTGATACTGCCCGCCGCGCTTGGCATCGCGCCGGTTCTGGTGCCGCTGACCGCCACCGGGCTGGTGCTGCTGTTCGCCTGCGCGCTGACCATGCGCCTCCGCCGTGGCGAGAGAGTGACGATCGCGGGCGACCTGCTCTACCTCGCCCTGGCCCTCTTCCTGGCGTGGGGCCGCTTCGGCCCCGAGTCCTTCACCGGCTGACCACCGGGGTCGGCCCCTGAGTCCTTCACGGGCTGACCATCCAGGTCGGCCCTCATTCGCCGCCATCGACACGGACAAGCACACCGGCCGGCCGACGGTCGCCGATGGCACCGGGTCGATCGTCGGACTCGCGACGCTCGACGCGGACGGCCCGGCGGGGATCTTCGTCGACTGCCTCGGCCCCGTCACGTGGTGACCGAACCTCACCCCATCACATCCCGCATCGAGTGAAGGAGCAACCATCATGATCCTGATCACCGGAGCCAATGGCGTCGTAGGACGTCAGGTGCTGAACCAACTGGTGCAGGAGGACACGGCCGTCACCGCGGTCACGCGCGGAACCGGCGAGGCCCGGCTCCCCTACGGCGTGGCAGCCGTCCGCGGAGACCTGTTCCACCCCGAGTGGATCGAGCCCGCGCTGGACGGAGTCGAAGCACTGCAGATCAGCCCGCGCGCCACCGGGCCCGGCCTCGACGAACTGCTGAGGCTCGCCGCCAAGCAAGGCGTACGGCGTGCGGTGTTGCTGTCGGCCACCACCGTGGAGCACCCGGCGGGGGAGGCCCGTTTCGCCGCCCAGTTCAAGCACGCCGAGGAACTCGTCATGAGTGCGGGACTGGACTGGACGATCCTTCGCCTGGCCGACTTCGCCGCCAACGCACTGGCCTGGGTACCCCAGATCAGGGCCGGTGACGTGGTGCGCGGCGCGTACGGCCGGGCCGCCACCTCTCCCGTCCACGAAGCCGACATCGCGGCGGTCGCCGTACGCGCTCTACGGGGCGGCCTTCGCACGGAGGCGATCCACACACTGACCGGGCCGCAGTCACTGGACCAGATCGAGAAGGTACGGCTCATCGGCGCCGCCACGGGCCGGACGCTGTCCTTCCAGGAACTCTCGCCCGAGCAGGTGCGGCAGGGCATGCTCGCCCAAGGGCTGCCCGAGGAGGTCCCCGCCCGGCTGCTCGGCTCCCTCGCCGACTACGCCAACCGGCCGGGCCCCACCACCAGCAGGGTGGAAGCCCTGCTGGGCCGGCCCGCGCTCACCTTCGCCGACTGGGCACGCGACAACGCCCCCGCCTTCGTCGGCTGATCAGCGCCGATCAGCCGACGCTCGCTGCACTGCGACCTTGCCGACACATCACACGGAGCTCCGTGCGTGCGCGATGCGTGAGCGGATGGTCCGACACAGCACATCAACGAGGGGTCGTGCGTACGCCGCCACAGAGGGACTGATCAGGTCAAACAGCACCCCGAAGCAGCACAGGGCACCACCCGGCAAGGATTCGATCCCACTCCTCAAGCGGGTGTCGCAGGTTCGAATCCTGCCGGGGGCACCACCTGCACCGCAGGTAAGAGAGATCCCGGCCCCTCGTTCCATTCGAACGGGGGGTCTTCCTCACGTCTGGAGTCCACGAAGAGTCCACATCCCCATGCGAGCCCCAGACGCGCCTCTCGCAGACCTGCGCGGTATCCGTCGGGAGGGCGGCCCGGGCAGGCGAGGATCCCCAGGAGGCCAGCCGCACCGGACGAGACCTGGCATACTTGAAGTATGGCAACTAGGAAGATCACCATCACCGTGCCGGAAGAGCTGGTGGAATCGATCAAGGAGCGTGTCGACGCGCGCGGGGTATCTGGCTACATCGCGGCCGCCGCCGCTCATCAGGACGCCATGGATCGACTGCGCGAGTTGGCCGAACGTCTCGAAGAAGAGCACGGCGCCGTGATGGACGACGAGCAGCAAGCAGCGCTGGACCGCATCGCCGCGATTGACGGCTGGCATGACGAGCAGCGATCACACTCGGACGAGGCCGCGTGAGCCGCACCGCCCGAGCGAAACTGCACCGGCCGCGACAGCGCGTCTTCGTGTTCGACTCCGAGGCTCTCTCCAAGGCGGTTCAGGGCGATCGGGAGATGGCTGCGCTGATCAAGACGGCTCCACGGCTGGACATCCCGATCGTCACCTCGGCACTCACGACCTTGGAGGCGTGGGACCCTCGCGAAACGTCGAGGCAGGCACTGTGGAACTGGATGCTGTCCCGGATCCGCATCGTGCACACGGACGACCAGGTGATCGCCATGGCGCGCGACATGCTGAAGGCAGCCGGCCTGCATGGGCACAAGTACGCCATCGACGCCATTCTGGCGGCTGTGGCCGGGCGAGAAGCCGTGCAGGGAGCTCAGGCAACCGTCTTCACCTCCGACACCGACGACATGAATCAACTCCTCGCGGGACACCCCGTGCGAGTCGAGAAGGTCTGACGAGACGCCGCCTGTACCTCACTCCGGCCACTCGCCGCCCCCTGAACAATCCGTGCCCTCGTCGGACAGCATCCACCGGCACGTATGCAGCACACACGGGAACGGGAAGCACCGCGAAGACGTGAGAACTACGGAGGAGTGTTTCCCCAGGCCAGACCCGGTAGTCCATAGTTTCGCAGGTCACAGCCCTGCACAGGGAAGACTCCTGGCGGGTGTCGCAGGTTCGAATCCTGCCGGGGGCACAACGGCCAAAGGCCCCACCTCCGAAATTTCGGAGGTGGGGCCTTTGACATGCACGGCGATGCCGATCTGGGAGTGCCCAAGATCTCCATATCAACATCAACGCGGGCGCGACTCCGGCTGCTGTGAGCAGGGCGACCGTGCCATGGCGAGCGTCATGCAGCAGGATCAGGCGAAATTGACCAAGCCAACGGATCAACCAGACCACCGAAACTTGCACACTCACAGTAGAAGGGGGCCGAATCCTTCGTTCGACGGCCAGGCATCGGCCACCACGGCGGAGACCACGGTCCCGCCGAATCGGCTGGGTCCCGAGTGCCACGAGTCGGCGATGGCGTCGACCAGGAACAGGCCGCGTCCGTGTGCGTCGTTGGCCTCTGGGCACCGCAGTCGCACGTTCGCCGGGAACCCCGGGTTGTGCACCTCGATCCGAAGTGACGTTTCCACGCGGTACCACTCGACGCGCACCAGCCAGGGTTCATCCGCCCGTCCGTAGAGAATCGCGTTGGTGACCAGCTCCGAGACCATCAGCGTGCAGTCGTCGATCGAGCAGGCCGGGTTGTACGCGGCGATGAACTTCCGGAACCAGTGCCGGGCCCGAGGTACGGACTCCGGCGCCGGGTGCAGGATCATCGCCCCGAGTCGTGCGGTACCGAAACCGTCGCGGCCATCGGTGGTGTCATCCATCCGCGCTCGCTCCCTGCCGCTGCCATCGCAGTCGAGGCAGCGCCGTTTCGATGTGGCACGAACGCGGTCGTTGGCCGTGGAGAGCGCCAGAGCGGTACGGGAGCCGACGCGTTTCCAACCGCGCCCGCGGCATCCCCGGCAAACTAACCGCGCGCCCTTGTCCGGCCGCTGACTCGTCACGCCGTGCCCCCTCCCAGTCCAAGTGGCCTTAGCCACTTTGTGGATAGTGGCATTAGCCACTTGGAGGGTGCAAGCGGTTCGGCGCAACTGCCGGGTTGTCAGGTGAGCGGGTAGCCCTGTTCGAAGGCCCAGCGGTGCGGGGGATAGGTGGCTTCGGCGAACTCCAACGGCCGGTCCTGAAGGTCGAAGACGACGTGGTGAACGATCAGAACGGCTGAACCGGCCTCCAGTTGAAGGTCCGACGCCTCTTCGTCGGTGGCACTCCGAGCGCACATACGGTCCTCGGCATAGCTGCCCTGGCGCCCCGTCATGTTCTCGACGTACATGAGCGTCCCCTCCTGGATCCGCTCAGGCTCCAGGAGCTTCGGCGCACGCTGGCCGACGTCAGGAGCGAACCACGAGGTAGACAGGGTGATCGGCCCGTCATGGTTGTTGGTCACTCGTCGCCGGTGCACGGCCCGACGATCCTTGACCAGCCCCAAGGCTTCGGCAACGTGATCCGGCGCATCCAGCCAACCGGCCGACGTGATCACCGCGTACTCGCCGGGCGTGTAGATCTTCCCGGTCTGCCGGGCCCGGCCGTACAGCTCACGCGCCCGCCGGTTGACCTCCAGGCTGCGCACGTACGTGCCCGATCCCTGGCGCTTCTCGACGAGCCCCTGATGGCTCAGCGCTTCCAACGACCGTGCGGCCGTGGGCCGGGACACCTTCCAGTCCGCCGCCAACTGCCGCTCCGAGGGCACCTCGTCCCCCGGCCGCAGGTCTCCCCGAAGGATCTGATCGCGGATGAAGTGCGCGATCTGGAGATACTTCGGCTGAGCCTCCTCGATCTGAGGCATTCACCCTCCTCGTCCAAGTGGCTATGGCCTCTAGCCACTATAGAGTGAGTGGTCAACCCTCGCCCCCGTACGCTTGCCGCATGAAGCGGTTGATCGTCGCAGCAGGAGGAGGGGGCGACGCAGTCGCCGCCGCCATGCTTGACGCTGCCCTCTACGGCGACGAGGACCAGGCGGTGATCCTCACGTACGCGTGGGACCGCCTCCTCATCGACCCGGTACCGGGCCCACGAGGACCGGACAACTTCACCGGCCTCGAACAGCTCACCCCCGCAGTCTGGACAGTGCCGGCGGACGCCCGCCCAATCGCTCCAGCCGGCTCCACACTCCCCCGTCTCGCAGCAGAGCTCCCGCACACCTTCGCCCTGATCTATCCTCACCACGGCGCCGAGGGCATCACGCGCCAACTCGAAGAGCTGATCAGCCACTTGTCACCGGAGTCGATCGATCTGCTCGACGTGGGGGGCGACATCCTCGCGCGGGGCGATGAGCCGACGCTCAAGAGCCCGCTCGCGGACGCCCTCACGCTTGCCGCGTGCTGCCAGGTGAACGCTTCGATCCGGCTGTTGGTCGCAGGCCCCGGCCTCGACGGGGAACTACCCCTCGACGACCTGCGCGGCATGCTCGGCCCCCTCGTCCACACCTTCACGGCGAAGGACGTCGAGCCGGTCAGCGCTGTCCTGGAGTGGCATCCGTCCGAGGCCACCGGCATGCTCGCCGCCACCGCCCGAGGCGTACGCGGCACCTGCGAAGTCCGGGACGCCGGCCTACCCGTCGCGCTCACGGATGGAGGCCCGACCGTCCACAAGGTCGACCTGGACGACGCCGTCACCCGCAACCAACTGGCACGCACCATCATGACGACCGAGACCCTCGACGAGGTCGAAGCCCACAGCCGCGAAGTCTGCGGATACTCAGAAATCGACTACGAGCGCAACAAGGCCGCATGGCTCAAGGACCAGCCACCCGCAGATCTGGTCCCGCAGACCGTGTTGGCCCAACTCGACCAGTTCGAGGGCGAAGCCCGGCGCCGCGGAGTCACCCACACAACATTCCGCCACCTCACCGAGGCCCTCAACCTCAACGGCTCCCAGCGCGAGGACCTGCGCCAACTGCTGATCAGTTCCCGCCCGGAGCAGTACAGCGCGCCGCTGTGGCACATCGGAGACCAAGCGTCGAATCTCAGCAGAGGTTATGGCGCTCGGTGACCCTCAAGGCTTGATCGGTATGGACTCTGCCCAAGTTGCTGCTGTCAGTCTCCGAAGTTGCGTACTCGATGTCCGTCGAAACGGCAGACTCGGGAGATGCATTGGGGCATGAGTGATGACGAAACGACACTGCCGGACGACCTTCAGTGGCCGGATAGCTACCCTGAGGATCCAGTTGTGCGTCGGTACCGGCAACCCGCTCGGACCGTTTCAGAAGTTGCAGAGCAAGGCGTTCTGCTGTCTATCTGTCTGAGGTTGGTGAGCGGATCTCCCGAGCCATCCGATGTGACGGAGTGGCTCAACCAAGCTTCGCGGGTTAGTGAACCCAATGGTCACAAGCGCGAGACCATGCTGAACGAACTCCAGAGCCACCTCAAGCAAAGAGGACCTGCTTGGAAGCAGGTGGCACAGCACGAGATCTTCCGCAGAGACATAACTACTCTTGACCAGCACATGCCGGAATGGCTGGGGACGGCAGCGACCGTCACGGTCACTGCCACTGTGCTGCCATTCATGCAATCACTGGCCACTCAGGCTGGAGCGCGGATGTTCGAGGTGGCAAGGGCTTACCGAGAGCGCTACATCCGCCATCGCATCTCGGTTGGCAGCGCCGTGGATCAGGCCAGATGGCACAGCTCTCACAAGATCACTGTGCAAGATACAGAGAGCGGCGTCAGCTTCGTCATGCCCGACCACCTGCCCAACGACGCGTTGCAAGCTCTGGCTACTGCTGACCTTCTCGGACTGGCCGCCGCAGACCCGGACGGTGGCAAAGTCGTCATCTACTGGGACGCTCAGATGCGCGAATGGCGACGCAAAGTCAGCATGTCTAGTCCCAGTTGATGCCCGACGTTCTGGTCCCAGCTGATGCTTGACGGTGGGCCTAGACAACATCGGAACCTTCGTAGGGTTTGTTCGCTTTCACGTTGCGGACCGGGACGTCGGTGGTGCGCTGGATGACGCGGACCTGCCCGTCCAGCTCGACGGTGATCGTCGACTCCGCGACATGCACGGTCGCGGTCTGGCCGGTATACGTCCGGCCGAGGGAGACGACCTGCCGGCAGATCATGACCGTGCCCGTCGCACTCACCCGCCGCTGCACGCGGACCGGCTCCACGCTCGGCCTTGGCGGTGGTCCCGCGGGCCTCAGACCGCGCAGACGCTGAACTTCGTCGGGGCTGAGCGGGCTGGGCCGCACCCGCAGCAGCTCCCGGGAGGACGGATCGAAGAACGACAGCGTCTCGTCATCGATCCGGATGCCCACCTGGCGGCCGCCCAGGATCTCCGCCGCCAGCACCTGATGCCCGCCCAGGCCTACCAGCCCGCTGTTGTTCACCACCCGCTCCACCTCGAACGCGGCCGCATCACCGGCCGGCAGCGGAGACGACCCGGCCGCACGTCCGCCCCGGGCCGCCAGCACCGCAAGATCAGAGACGGACAGATGCGAACGCACGGTCTTGATCCGCGTCCCGGCGACCAGCAGATGGATCACCGAGGTGTCGGCCCAGAACGTCACTGTCAGCCCTGAACGGGCCGGACCGAGCCAGAACTGTTTACCCGCGACCTGCAGATTCCCGCTCGCAGGCACCACCCGCTCGAACTCCACCGGCCCACCGCTCTCCACCGGCACCGCCTCAGGCCGGACGGGAGCAAGCTCCGCTTCGGCCGGACCCGACACCACAGCAGGAGCCGTCCGCTGCTGCGGCACCAGCGCCAGCACGCCAGGCACCCGCACCCCCAGCACGCCCCGCTCCTGCTCGGGAACAGGCGTGAACCGGTCCGCCGGCGACTGCATGTCCAACGCCTGGTGCGGACGCACACAGTTGTACTCCCGCACCCACGCGTCCAGCGCCGTCTGAGCCGCCCCAAGGCTCTCGAACGCACCGCAGTCGTCGAGGAGTTCGCGCCGCAGCGTCTGATGGAACCGCTCGACCTTGCCCGTCGTGGTCGGCGACGCCGGCTGCGTCAGCCGGTGCGCGATCCCGTTCTCCCGACAGATCCGGTCGAACAACACCTCACCCCCTGCCCGAACCGGTCGGTGAACTGCTTGCCGTTGTCGGTGCACCCCGAACGCCCGCAAGGCCCGCGCGAACGCCGCACACACCGCCCGCCCGGTCGCCCGCTCGACCACCGACGCGATCACGCAGCACCGGGAGTGATCATCCACACCGGTCACGACCTTCGCCTCGGACAACTCCCCGGTCAGCGGGTCGACCAGCATCACCCCGCCGACAATGTCCATCTGCCACAACTGCATCGGCCCATCCCGCTGCCAGCGCTTGTAATCCGACCGCTTCCGGCGCCGCACCCCCGGCTCCACCAGCCCATGCCGCACCAGGATCCGATACACCGTCATCCTCGACGGCACCGGACTCACCGCCCCGGAACGCTCCAGCACATGAGCGATCCGCCGCGGACCCCACCGAGGATGCTCACGCCGCAGCTCACACACCGCCGACTCCACCTCCGCAGAAGCCTGATGCGGACACGAGGCCGGCCTACGCGACCGGTCCGCCAAACCCGCCAAGGCCCGAGGCCTCATAGCGCGACCTCCACCCGCTCACCGTCTGCCGCGAAACACCCAGCTGAGCGGCGATCTCCGTCACCGTCGCACCCGCCAGCACCGCAAGCACAGCCCGGTATCTCTGCTCGACAACCGACAACTCCACCAGAGCCAATCCCGGCCTCCCGCCACAGGGCGGTTGCAAGTTCCGGGGGCGTGCGGCTGGTCGGGCTGTGACCGGTTGGGGTGCATAACAGGGCAGGCACGGGCTTCGTGATCATTGTGGTGTCTAAGCCCGATGATCATGAGGTGGCCCGTGCCTGCCGCTGTATCTTCTCCCATTCCCGCCGTGTTGGTGAAGCTGGGTCCGTTGGATGCCGGTCGGGTCGCTGACCTGCGCCTCTACTTCGACTCGGTGCCCGACCCGCGCTCCCGGCGGGGCCGGTGGTACTCGCTGACATCGATCCTGCTGGTGTGTGCCTGCGCGGTCGTCTCGGGAGCGAGGAGCATCGACGAACTCGCCGAGTGGGGCCAGCGTGCTTCGAACGCACTGCTGACAGTCATCGGGATCCGGCGCCACCTGCTCAGATGGCGGCGCACTCCGTCGCCGGCCACGATCGGCCGTGTGCTGGGGGCTGTTGACGGTGACGCCCTGGACCGGGCGGTGGGCGCCTACCTGGCCGACCGGCATCGCGCTGCCACCGAGCCCGACCAGGCGCCGTCGCCGTCCGCGTCCGGGCGGCCGCGCGTGATCGCTGTCGACGGCAAAGCACTCAAGGGATCAGCCCGTCTCACCGCGACGCGCCGGCATCTGCTCTCCGCGGTCACTCACGGCACCGTCGTGACCCTCGCCCAGGTGGAGGTCGGCGCGAAGACGAACGAAACCACACACTTCCAACCGCTCCTGGCACCGCTGGACCTGGCCGGCACCGTCGTCACCTTCGACGCCCTGCACTCGGTCAAGACGAACATCTCCTGGCTGGTCGAGGCCAAGAAGGCCCACTACATCGCCGTGATCAAGACCAACCAGCCGACCGCCCACAGCCAGCTCGCGGCCCTGCCGTGGCGGGACATCGCCGTCCAGCACACCGCCTCCGCCTCCGGGCACGGCAGGCGCGAGTCCCGCTCGATCAAGACCTGCGCCGTCGCGGACGAACTCGGCGGGATCGCCTTTCCCCACGCCCGCCTGGCCATCCGCGTCCACCGCCGCCGCAAGCAGACCGGCAAGCGCGAGACCCGTGAGAGTGTCTACGCCGTCACCAGCCTCGACGCCCACCAAGCCCGCCCCTCCGAACTGGCCACCGCGATTCGCGGGCACTGGGGAGTGGAGAACTCCTCGCACCACATCAGGGATGTCACCTTCGCCGAGGACGCCTCCACCGTCCACGCCGGAACCGCACCACGGGCCATGGCGACCCTCCGCAACCTCGCCATCGGCGTGCTGAAAACCCTCGGAGCCGACAACATCGCCAAGACCACCCGGGCGATCCGCGACGAACCCCAACGAGCACTCCCCATCCTGGGCATCACCAACGATCCGGACACCTACGGAACTTGATCAAGCCCTGCTCCCGCCACGCGCCGAAACAACGCGCACAGCAAAGCCGATCACGGCCACCGTCAACCATCAGCTGGGATCGAAGTGTCAAGCATCTACCGGGACCGGACAACAAGCGCCTCATCCCAGCGGGATAGAACTTTCCCTACTTCATCAAGCCCCGGCTGCGCTCCGCTCCGCCGGGCGCGCTTCCCGGCTCTGGCTGCGCCCGCGCTCCTGCCTTCGGCCCGCGCTGCGGGCGCTGCGCCGACGCGCCCACGGGTAGATAGGCCGGTCTGATGAGTGGCGATCACCGCACGAACGCAGCCGCGGTCACAGAGATGCCTCCGGCGGGGGCGCTCCGACTCCGGGATGGAGGGGGCGCCATTCGCGAGTGCCAGCCGAGTGTGGCGTGCGCGCGGAGCTTCCATCCCGTCCACCGCCAACCCAGGCAGAGCCGAGCAGCCGTGGCCCAGGGCGTCAAGGTCGTTCGTACAGTGGCGCGCTCCACCTTGACGCCCTGAACCACGCCCGCTCCACGGTGTGTGGGTCGACGGCGGACGGGATGGAAGCGGGGGAGGGTGGTGGGTTGAGGGGCGGAGGCTGGGTGGCGGGGATGCGCTCCGTTGATCCGTAGTGCAGTGACCGGGCGTGAGTAGAGAGTAAAGAATGCGGTCGGCAACCGGGTTTTTTCTCACGTGGATTTGGAGTGATCGCGGAACGTCCATCAAGGTGGGGTCGATGCACCAAGTGCGCGTTTCACATGAAACAGCACTGCATGTCCAACTTCCGTGAGATGGAACGGAGTTGGGCATCTCATTTGTCAGTGTGGTGCGTCATCCTGGGCTTGACCCGACAGCAGTAGGGACGCACCCGAGCACTTTGGCGAGAGACGGGTGCGCCCCCTGAAGAGAACCAAGGAGAAACACAACGTGCCCTCTCTGATCCCTAGCACCCTGCTCCTGCATGGCAGCGATGGCGCTACTCACACTGTCCCACGACCCACCGACAACGCCCGATGGTTGTCGATCATGACTGTCGTCGGCTGTGTGATCGGCACCGAGTCCGTCACTGGTGTACTCGACTCGGCGACTCAGTTGGTCACAGTGATCATCCTGCTGATTCTCGTCCGGGCGCACCCGTGCTGGGGCCGTACTCCTAATCACAGGATCGGTCAAGTAGGCCACTGATGTCTGACATCACCGGCTGACACCAACAGCGGCGGTCGACCATGAATACCAGCGGACAACCCACCGAGGCACAGACCGGGTTGACCGACGTCGCCGACTCCCACTGATCGACCTGATAAGGATGAGGCCACCTGGTCAAATCCTGTGCCCAACCGAGGGCACCGTCCTCGACCTATGGACGGCGCCCCGATGGGCTCCTGTCCGGGAGGAACTCATGGCAGAACCGATTCACTACACGAGCTTCCCTGGCTTCGACGGCACCAGCCTGGAGGACAGCTTCGTCCTGGAGATCCAGGCAACACCAGGCCGACTGAACATCACGCTGGACCTCATGATCGGGTGGGCCCATCCGTCATACCGGGACCCACTCGAAGGTGAGGTTGCCTGCTTCCGTAAGGCCGTGATCGAGTTTCCCGCGGTTCAGGAACTTACCTGGACCCGCCAGAGCAGCATCAGGCCGGCAGTGGATGCCATCGGTGAGCAGGACTGGGGCGGGATCGATGCGCTGCGACAACTCGGGACTGTCTACCAACTCGAAGGCGACTGGGGAGCGATCGAGGTCGCGTCTCAGGAGCCGATCGTGCGGATCATCGGCAGTTGATCTGCGGTACAGCAGAGAACTACAGCAACCGTGGCGACCGCAGGCGACCGGCACGAACCATTGCCACCCCCGTGACCAGGCCGGAAGACCTCAGCGACCTCCCCGCCCGTAGTTCGCATCGAGGGGCACACTGGTCCGGTCGACGACTTGACTCGATCATGGGACCGTACCGACCGCGCGGCTGACTGCGGGTTCCAAAAAGGGTGAGGCAATAGGAAGTTCCTTGAACGCGACGCCAGAGCTTCCAGTAAAGAACTTCCGAGAGTTTGGCGAAATTCATCACTCAAGCACGAGGCGCCCTGGACGGCGATAGGGGTAGCCGACGCCGTTGAGTACGAGGCGGTCAAGCTGGGAAAGGGCCGTAGGAGGCACGCCGCGGCCCGGATCGCGATAGCAACCTCACCGCAAAAAGAATACGCCGATAGTTACTGCAGTTGCAGCTATGAGAAATGCTGCCCCGATGAGGCCCATAAGGACTCTGCGGCGCTGAACTGTCCTCGTGGATCCATCAATTACCTTCGTGTCAATGATGTAATCATGAACCGCGAGGTGGGGCTCTCCTTCCGGGAGTGCGGTAAAGGTCACCACCTGTCGCCTTTTCATCAACTCTGGCCCAAAGGGGATGACGGTTCCCTGGGGACGGATAATTTTGAGCGTCCGACCCGTCATCGATGTTAGATCGATCACGGGAGTGCTCAGCTCGAACGTGAGCGGCTTCCCCTGATCAAAGTAGTCACTAGCCACTTCATGTCGGCCCGTGTTCGTCAGGGATACAACCAGTACGTGCGGGTTCTGCAGGACGACGCAATTATGAGTGACGACAATCCGACCAGAAGAAATGGAGCCTTGGTTTATAAGCGGGACGCGGCTCAGTATTCGGTAGGAAATTTGACGCTTTAGCGGGAGGATTGCCTCTCTCGCGTAATAGATCCCTATCGCCCCAAGTATGAGAGTGCATGCAAGAGCGATAATATCGACCATTGCACTTCATCCCTCCCCGGAACGCTGCAGTGATCACGAGAACGTTCCACTAGCCCAGATCACCAACGACCTCCGCAGCTGTGGACTATTCGTGGACAGGTCACGGGGCATCGGTCCGCTGCGGCGGGCTGACCAGTTGCGACGCATCGGACCGAAGGGCCCTGCAGAGCCGCTCGCTCACGATCCGCCGCTGGTTTCCCAGGAGCGACCCTACTGGTCGCGGCTGCGGTTCCAGTTCACGTCAGCGGCCACAGCTGCATGCGGCGGCGACTTGTTGGATCCCTGCCCTCACGCCAGGCAACGACCATCACGGCTTCACGTGCATCCATTTGGACCGCTGGAACAGAGAAACGCAGCTCGGCACCGGGAGGAATCTCGCTCCACTGCCGGATGTGGTGCGACGGCCGGAAGTGCCCCCGTGGCGTTGCCCACCCAACAGACACCCCAACACGGTATCCGCTCATGTAACCAAGGTTGCTCAACGTGAACTCGCCCCGAGCGTCGCCAGATCTCACCGTTAGCCTGATCGCCGGATTCTCCAGGCGGCCCCGCCAGTAGTGAGCTCCTTCGGTGGCCAGCACGCCGACGAGCACGCCGATCACAGCGGTCACGACTTCTCCCCAGCCCATGGGCTGTTGGTACCGCCCATCTACCCCGCCCACACTCTCCAGGTCTGATCAGGATGAGGACGGTGCTCGGCCCTGGTCTCCAAGTGCGGCTGTCGACCCGTGCCACAGCTGTGCCACATCGTGCGGTCAACCACGGCGCGTGGCAGTCGAGATGTACCGCTGACCTAGTGGCTCTCGGTACCTGGAGCGACCTGTGTGCTCTAGTCCATCCGAACCGCCAGGCTTACAAGGCGAATGCCACTGGTCCTGTAGGCCTCTCGTGGAGTGTCATTCGCCCCTCTGGCCGGATCGCTCCCTTGTGGGCACTTCGTGTACGTGTCAAACAGTTGAGAGGCGGGGTGACCGGGGGAGGGGGACGCTGGATGTCTGGTGACGATCGGGTTGTGCCTTCGGATTGGGCGGGGGAGCGGTTCGGGCAACATGCCGGCAGGCTCGCAGCGGCGGTTCCGGTGCAACTGGCCAGAGCCCACACGCGGGCTCACGCCGTGCACCTCACAGCCCGGCTGAAAAAGCGAAGCCCCTACGGCGCCACCCTGGCGGAGGCCGTGCGCGAGAACCTGGCGGATGCGGCGCGGGAGCTGGAGGAAGCTGTGCGGGACGTACGTGGGTATGAGTACGCCGTCATCAACGACCACGCGCTCTTCCCCTTCAAGTACGCCGACCGTCCGAAGCCTCTTGATCGTGCACGGTTGGCTTCCGACGCTTCCCCTACACGCCGCCGGATGCTCTTGGGGCACGGGCCGAAGCTCCCAGAAGGCCTCTTTCCCCTCGATGACGACCTGACGACAGAGGAGTACGAGGAGCTGCACGAGACGTTCGAGGCGCTCGGAGCCTCCACCAGGCTCGTCTGTCTGTTCTTCACGGCCGACCCGGAGAACGGCATCCATGCCATCCACTGGGGAGACGCGCATCTCGAACCGGACCGAACCTTCACCTGGCTCTACAGCGAACAGCTCCCGGTTGCTCCCCAGCCGCTTGAGTGACGGCTCGGGGCGGGCGTGACGTGTGTCGCATCGGCTCACGGGGGCGCTCGCTCAGGCCGTCCCTGGGCCGTGCGAGGCCGCGCAGCAGCGACCGACAGCGACAACCAGTGACAGGTCAGCTACCGGCGCGGTCGGTAAACGTCCAGGTCACGGACCCTCGGCCATACGGGTTTCCCCCCAGGGGTTGCCGTCGGGCAAGATGGGGTGTTTCTCTCCGTCGGGTTGGATCAGGGTACTTATCGCCGAGTAGGTCCATGAAGGTAGTTGTCTTCAGTAAGGTCCCCGTATGGAGCAGCACCGCGAACTCATCAACGGCCAGTTGATCCGCACCCAACGGGTCCTCTACGGCACTGATGCCAACCTCCGTGCTGCCAGCATCAGGACGCGCGACGTGACCTCTATGGACTGGTACCGCATCCCGGACGCGGACCGTGCGCCCCCTTGCACCCGCCGTCGTGGCTAACTGTCATCGGCCGAGGTTCAGACGGGACGCATCGAGGAGGCCAGTCGTCAGCCGAGTACGGCAGAGCTGGGCCGTCCCTGGGCCGTCCGAAGCCGCCCAACAGTGGCCAATGACGACCACCAGGCGCACGAGCCCACCGCCCCTGACCAGCAAAAACTCAGCTCACCAAGATCCCTGAAATGACCCAGGGCAAGAAGAATCTTCCTGACGCAGTAGAGCGTCTAAGACCGGTGGGAGGTTCTCGGTTGCAGGTCATCTCGCATGACCTTTTGTAGAGTTTCCAACTCCTGGAAGAACGGTTGCCTTACTGCTTCGTATTCTTCAGATTCCGGCCGAAGAGGCTGCGCGGCGAGGAGTTCCCGAATGGAGCGGAGATTTCGATAAACTGGCAAAGCGGCTTGATATATGTGATCGGGAGAAACAATAGCCAACTCCCGCAGCACAGCTTTCGAGTCACTATTTTGAGGGTCACTGTGGAAGGCATCGTGAACCCCTTGCCGCCGGACATCATCTGACTGCTCGCGGAATGCAGCCATTATCATGCGACTATGCGTCTGTGCCAGAGATGTCAAGAAGCGCGCATACACAACGCGTTTCGTCTCATTCCAGTACCGGTCTTGTTCTCTGCGCGACCGCACGAGGTCGGCGACGAGAGTCGTCCCGACGCCGAAGACCGCTCCGATGGCTGCAACCGCGAGAGTCCCCAACTCCATGGATACAGCGTACGTTTCTCGCTACTTGGGAACCAGAGGTCACGACGTCGGCCGTTCGCCCAGCTCACCGCCTGAAGGGGGCCGCAAATGATCACAGCATCCCAAGCTGATGGCCCGACAGCTCAGTACGGCCGCGGAATCTCGTGCTCTCCCAACGCAGCCTCGTGCCGTGCCAGCAGAGCATCCAGGTTCGCCAGAAGAAGGTCGGCGCAGTCCCGAACTTCAGCCAAGTCGCCTCGCTCGCATGCCTCCACCACCTCGGCCACGTCGCTCCGGAGGATGTGAAGGGAGTCACCCTGCATCAGGACCCCGGGGAACCGTCTGCCGGGCATGCGAACCACGGCGTCGTTGCCAACAGATGTGAACAGCTCGGCCTCAATACGCTCCATCGCACCATCAACCTGACATCACCAGCTGACATCAACGACCGTGGACGCAGGCAGCCTTGAGCGATCGCACACGCCATATCGGTTGGACCGCGAGGGCCGTATGAGAGCCGCTCGATCGAACTCCTAAAGCTGGTGTCGCAGGTTCGAATCCTGCCGGGGGCACAACGGTCAAAGGCCCCGGACCGATCATGGTCCGGGGCCTTTGGCATCAGCGAGCCACAGCGGTCGGCGGCAGCCAATGGCGACCATCAGCCGCACGGGCTGCCGCTTCTGGACAGGGGAAACTCGACTCACCAGCCCCGTGTAGAACCCGGGCATTTCGGGTGATCTTCACGACCTATGGATCCGGCCGGCCCATCTGGAACTCAGAGGTCAGGGAGTCCCGTCAGGGAGGCCATCTGGCTGATCATCGTCGGGTTCGCGGCGCCGGAGTAGGCGCGCACCTCGTCCACGGTGCCCTGGAAGTACTCACCGTGGATCGCCGAGCGGCCCACCTGAAGACCGCCCGAGGCCGTCCACGAGGTCGTGTCCACGGCAGTCGACGTGTTGGCCAGCTGCCCGTTCACATAAAAACGGAGCTCATGAGCAGGGGCGTCGAATACGACGGCCAAGTGGTCGCCCACGCCCTGAGGATGGTCATCGGGCAGAGCCTGCTCCTCGGTGATGACCACCTGCGGAGCATTCGCCTTGTCCTTGGTGGACACCACGACTTCCCATTTTCCGCTTGCCGCCTGGTACCGGATCGCGATGCGGTCGGCGTCGGAGCCCGGGAGTGACAGGGCGGTCTGTGTCCTGTCGTCGGCTGCGATCAAGCGAGCGCGGGCAGCGAGAGTGAAGCTCCCGTCCCCGCCGACCGGTGCCGCGGATGTCGCCACCCAGTCACCGTCGCCGTCAAGCCTGAGATCGCCCTGGTCAACCAGTGCGGGATCTCCGAAGATGTCCTCGTTGTGGTAGATCCACGCATCGCCGTTCAACGTCAGCGGCAGACCCTCGGGCTCCACATTGGGAGCGATTCCGCCGGGCGCCTCCTCCAAGGGCCAGTAGCCCTCCCGACTCAGCGACGTCTCTTCAGCCCGGGCTTCGTGCCCCTGGCCGACCGCGTAGGCGGCGCCAGAGAGCGCACCGAGTGTGAACACGAGCGCGACGGCGCCTGACGCCACAAACGCGGCGCGGTATCTGTCGTACATGCCCCCCCTTTAAAGAACCTGGTCAAGATCCGTAGTGATCCTCCAGTCTCACTACCTTCAAGCGCAAGGAGTTCCGACCGTGCAGATCACGTTTCGGCCCAGCCTCAAGGCAACCGAGTACGACCAGGCAGAGCGACCGCGCTGAGCTGTGGGACGGAGCAGGCGGAGGCAGCAACCATCACAGCCAGGCCCGACCGCCGCTCCGCTCCAGGTCAGCGCACATCAGCTCACACGCGGATGTCTCAGGTTCGGATCCTGCCCGGGGCACCGGGCAAAAGGCGGCCCCGGACCGATCACGGTCCTGGGCCTCTGACATCCGCTTCTCACATCAACGAGCGCGGTCACTCACAACCAGCGCCTCTGGAACAGCCGGCCCATGTGGCCAGTGGCTCCGCGCCGCGTGTCCCGCACGACGAACCTCCAGCCTGCGCGCATACGGCCTCAGCCCCCAGCCGACCATGTCGAGCCTCAGCCGATGGCTGACGAGTCGGCAGGCACGACCGCAGCCCAGCCGCATTCGTCGCCCAGGGGCCTACCAAGCCACCGGAAGAGCCCGAAGCCCATAAACGATGTTGTTCTCGTTGTACGTGAGTTGGGCCGAGGGCACCGCGAGCCGAAGTGTGGGCAGGCGGTGGAGCAGGGTCGTGAGGATGGTTTGGAGTCCTACTCGGGCCAGGGTCTGGCCCAGGCACTGGTGGGTTCCGTAGCCGAAGGCGACGTGGCGGCGGGCGTCGCGGGTGACGTCGAGGGCTGTTGGGGCGGTGCCGTTGTCGGTCGTGAACAGGTTCTCGTCGCGGTTGGCGGTGGAGAGCATGCAGATGACGCCGACGCCGGCGGGGATCGTCACGCCGCCCACCGTCACGGGCTCCGTGGCCGCGCGGCCCAGGCCCAGGTGGATGATCGTGAGGAAGCGGTTCCCGACGTCGAGACCGTCATCGACCGCGTCGTCTCCCCCCTGATGTACCGCATCCTCTTCCGCCCCGACGGGCTCGACGCCGCCTACGCCCGTCACCTCGTCGCAGGGATCCCCGGCGCGACCGGTCGGCGACGGGGCGACAGGGCGACCGACCCGCTGAAGGGCTGACCCGCCGAGCCGTCATCAGCCGCTATCGGCTGGTATCGCCCGCCTCCGCCCGCACCCCACAACCAAGTGCGACACAGCTCAGACCAGTTCAGGTTGCCGTTCCGGTTGTCGTGACGGGGTGGTGCTCGGCTCCCACTGTGCGGTGGTCCTCGCGTAGCCGTAGATCACCGACGTCATCGCCAGGACGAGAAGTGGTCCGTACAGCCACGGGTGCCGGGCCATCTCCAGCGGCAGGTAGCGGTAGGACGTCAGGAGTGCGGCGAAGACGGTGGTGCCGTAGGCGACCAGTTGGAGTCCCGGTCGGTCCCAGCCGCGGTCGGATGAGCGGAGGGCTGCCTCGATCGTGAGGGTGAACACCACGCCTGCGATGAGGTCCACGCCGTAGTGGTAGCCGAAGCCGAGCGTGGCGCCGAGCGTGGCCACCAGCCAGAACGTTCCTGCGAATCGCAGGAACCGCGGGCCCTTCCGGGAGTGGATGAAGATCGCGGTGGCCCAAGCCGTGTGCAGGCTGGGCATGCAGTTGCGTGGGGTGATCTCGTCGAACGGCATGGGGTGCGGGGTGCTGATCGGCGGCAGCGTCTGCGGCCACAGGTCGGCCACCGCCCATTGCCCGCTGGGCGGCGCTTCCGGCCACAGGCCGACCGACGACCAGTGCTCGACGCCCGTGCCGTAGGCGAAGACCGGTCCGACCACCGGGAAGATCATGTAGACGGAGGGCCCGAGGAGGCCGATCAACAGGAACGTACGCACCAGATGGTGGCGCGGGAAGCGGCGCTCGACCGCCACGTTGCGCAGTTGGTACAGCGCGACGACGACCGCGGCCACCGCGAGCTGGCCGTAGACGATGTTGAGGAGATTCGAGCCGATCGGGCCGGTGGCCGCGACCATCCGGCCCACCAGCCACGACGGGTCGCCCAGTGCGTGATCGGCGGTCGCCACGTACTGGTCGAGCACCCCTGGGCGGGTCCTGGAGGTGATGAGCAGCCAGGTGTCGCCGGTCTTGCGGCCGGCCACCAGCAGCAGGCCCATCCCGACGCCCTTCAGCAGCAGGACGCGTTCCGGGCCGGTACGGCGGGTGACGGCGACGACCGCGCCGCCCAGGATCACCCACAACGCGCCGTTTCCGAAGGGGTGGCCGTCGGTCACCCTGGCGTCCGCCGCCCACCGGACCGCCGAGAAGACGATGTCGACACCGATCGCGGCGCCGGCGGCGATGAACCGTTGCCGCCAGGTGAGTACCACCATCATCAACGCCATACCGGCGTACAGCAGAAAGCCGGATTTGGGGGCGAATATCGCCTCTCGCGCCTGATTGGTGATCGGCCCCGGCGCGCCGTAATGCCGTGCGGCGATCTCCAGCGCGACCAGGAATCCGACGCCCACGACAGCCGCCACGACCCAGAGTCCCGCCCGTGACCGGCGCCGCGCGGAGAACGTAATTCCGCGTCTTATTCGCGAGAAGTCCCGCGATGTTATGTATCTCAAGTTTCAGCCGATTTAATAGATTTTGGTCAAAGGTCGAAGTGGGTTTCGCTCGCCGCCTTCCAGTCGTGGCCGCTCCCTCCCTGATGGAGAACAGCCGCCCGACGGGGGAAGACGGAAAGATTACGGTCCGGGTTCCGGACAACCGCAAACGACCTCGCCCAGGGCCTGCCACTGAAGTGATTTCGCATCTGGTGTCGGGCAGGGAATGCGGATGGTGTTGCGTGCAGGGGACCCGGACACCATCGGCGGATACACGCTGGGCGAGTCCACGAACGGGACCAGGACATCACCGCGGGCACCGACCTGCTGACCGCGGTGATCCACCGCCTCATGTCGGGCGCTCTGGACTGAGCCCGCACCGATCACGGACTCACCACGTCGTGGCCAGCCACGCGGCCACCCCCGCGAGGGCGATGAGGCCGACGTTGAGGCCGGTCTCCTTCACCTCTCCCCGGGACAGATGCAGGGCGGTCGCCAGGATCTGGAGTACGAGGAAGCCGAGTGCGGCGAATATCGCGAGGGCGGGGGCCGTCCCCGTGAGCGGCGGCAGTACGAGGCCGGCGGCGCCGAGGATCTCGATGGTTCCGATGCCCCGGACCGCGCCCATCGGAACCGTGTCCACCCAGCCCATCATGGGCGCCAGTCGCTCCTTGCTCTGCGCGACCTTCTTGCCACCCGCGTACAGGTGGAAGGCGGCGAGGAGTCCGGCGACGATCCAGTAGGCGATCTCCATGTTCTGCGTCCTCCGTCATGGTTACCACTTGTAAGTAGGCACATGGTCGGTGACTATCGAGACCCTTACAAAAGGCACACCGGTGTGCGTTGCGAACAGGGGACGCCGATGTCGAAGTACCGCAGGAGCTGTCTCATCCGGGGCGACGGCGGCCGTGCGATCCGGGGCATCCTGGACCGCATCGGCGACAAGTGGACGCTGCTGGTGGTGGCCACCCTCGACGGCGAACGCATGCGCTTCACCGAGCTCCAGCAGCGCATCCCCGGCATCTCGCAGCGCATGCTGACCCGCACGGTCCGGCATCTGGAGCGCGACGGCCTCGTGTCCCGCACGGCGTTCGCGGAGGTCCCGCCACGCGTCGAGTACGAACTCACCGCGATGGGCCGGACGTTGATCGAGCCCGCCGTGGCCCTGGCCGAGTGGGCCGTCGACAACAACCCCGACATCGAGCGGAACCAGACGGCGTACGACACGGAGCGCCCCTGAGACCTCGCGTCCCTGAGACCCAGTGTGCGGAACCGGAACGGGAGGGCTCCGATGGGGGCTTCGGCGTGGGACTACTACGTGCCCTACCAGGAGGATCTGGACGCGGCGCTGCAACAGCTGCGGCGGGACGTGTTCGAGGCAGGGAAGTACTACTGGGTCAACGCGAACGGGAGCCGCGTCCACGGACGTTGGAGGAGCTGTGGGCGGACGAGCTGGTCCGGGAGACCGGCACTCACTCGAACCTGGACGTCTTCCAGGTGGTGGGGCCTGACGACACCCCGGACTACGACACCGTGGAACCCGTGACGGCCGAGGAGGCACGCGAGTTGCTGGGGACGGACCGGCCGACCCGTGCGCACGTCAAGGACTTCGGCGCCTTCCCCCGGTCGCGGTGGGTAGGCCGTTGCGCGGTGCTGCACAACGACCGGGGAAAGCCCGAGGAGATCTATTTCTGGGGCCACTCGGGCGACTGATTCCGGTGCCGCTCGGGCGACTGAGAGCCGTTCACCGGCCGTTCACTGGCCGAGCGGCGCCGGTGGTGTGGCGTCCGGGACGGCGGCGGTCGGGGCCGGTGGGTGCGCGGTTTTCGTCCGTTCTTTCGTGAGGGCGGCCGTGATGGTACGGGCCAGGAGGGGATCGGCCGGGAGGACGTGGGAGGCGAACCAACGGGCGGACGAGGGGTCGGGGGACGGTTCGACGAACTCCGCGCCCGCGTAGTCGTCGAGCGGCGGATCGTAGATGTAGCCAGCGACCACTCCGTGCCTCACCAGGCGCTGCACGAGGGAGTCGCGGTCGTGGACCAGGAGCGGGACCCGGAAGAGCGGGAGCGGGCCACCCCGTGCCGCGCGGTCGCGGAGTGCCGGTGAGGCCCAGGCCGTGCCCGAGAGGACGCTGACGCCCGCTCGCCGGCGGGTGAGGTTCTCGTCGAGCAGCGCCATCCGGAGCTTCAACTGTCCACGTACCAGGGTTCCGTGGCGGGTCCGGAAGTCGTGGAGGTCGACGCGTATCCATGGCTCGTACGCGGTCAGGCTCGGCGCCTGAAGTGCACTGACGGCGAGCCGGGGCGCGTGCAGGGCCATGCGGAAGTCGTCGCGTTCGAGGAGGCCGAGGCGTTGCATCGTCCGCCAGGCCGGGCGCACCAGGTGCAGGGTGCGGACGGCCGAACGCGCCAGTGGGCGCAGGGCCGTGGCCAGGTCTCCGGCCAGGCGGCCCGGAACCAGGAGGTCGTCGCGCAGCAGCTCCAGTTCCCGGCGGGTGCGCGCGTCCTCCACGGCCAGGAAGCCGCCCGCCATCGCCGCCACGTGCTTGGAGAGGCTGAAGGCCGCCGCCGTTCCGAACGTCCCGATCGGCCGGCCGTCCAGGTGCGTGCCGATCGCGTGCGCGGCGTCCTCGATCAGGGGTATCCCCAACTCCTCGCAGCGCAGGCGCAGTTCGACGACCCGGTCCGGCATGCCGTACAGGTTCGTGGTGAGGACGGCGTCCACACTGCGCCACGTCGACTCCGGTACCGCGGCCGGGTCGATGTTGCCGTCCCAGACCGACACGGGGGCCAGCACCGGGCGCAGTCCGGCCGCGAGGACCACGAAGAGGATCACGTCGTCGTTCACCGGTGACATCAGTACCCGCGCGCCCGGCCGGCACCAGCGCCGCAGTGCCAGGTACAGGGCCAGGCGTGCCGAGGGCGTGTACACGCACTCCCGTCCGAGCCGGCGTGCCATCGTCGCGGCGAGCCGCGATCCGTACGGCATCGTCACCTCTCCCGCCGCGGGGCCGCGGGGCCCTGCGCGTTCGCGTTCCGCTGTTGGACGGCAGTGCCCTGCGGGTTCGCGGTGCCCCGCCGGTCCGCGTTCCGTCGCGGGGCAGTGCCGGAGCCCGTGCCCGTGCCGGATCCCATACGGCCCGTCGTACGCAGCGTGCCGACCGTCTTCAGCAGCCGGTCGGCCGGTTCCCGCAGCCGCGGGTGGGCCAGGACCGTGTTCCGCAGCCCGCGCACCGGCCTGCGCCACAGCCGGTGGGCCGTGGCCACCGGGTGGGGGCGGACCGCGAAGCCCTCGCCGACGCGCAGTTCGCGGGTCTTGAGCCAGTCCTTCCACTCCTTGTCGCCGCGCCCCAGGTCCATGAGCCGCACGCCGTCCCGGCCGGCGGCCTCGGCCATGCGGAGGTGCATGATCAGGCCGGGCGAGTAGTAGTGGAGGTCGGGGTCGTACGCGGTGAACCACGGCGCGAACACCGTGCGCGACCTCGGCCCGAAGTGCGCGGCCACCGGCCGGTCCCCCGCGTACACCACGGACAGCACACCGGTGAAGTGCTCCTCGCGGACCTGGAACAGCTGGTCCACGAGCTCCACGATCCACGGCCGCGCGAACCGGTCCATCCGTCCCGTCCTGCGGTACTGGGCGGACTTCCATCGCATGAGCGTGCGCAGCGCCCCCGGATCGCGCTCGTCGAAGACGAACCGCATCTCGCCCAGGTCGCGCGCCAGCCTGCGTTCCTTCTTCAGCGTCGTCTTGGCCAGCCCCGGGTACGCGCCGCGCAGCCACTCCGCGTAGCCCGCGTCGTCGCCGTCCTTCAGGTCGATGGCCGGTGAGGCGAACGTCCCCGTGACGTACGCCCCGAAGGGCTTCTGCTCCTCGACGAGGTGGTCGAACTCGAAGACCGAGAGACCGCAGGCCCGCAGCAGTTCCCGGGTGTCCCAGGTGACGCCGGGCCGGTGCACGAGGGCCTGGGCGTCGGAGAGACCGAGCCCGATGGCCCGGCCGACCCCTAAGGCGTTGCGCTCGTACGGGAGGAAGCCGACGGCTTCTTCGCGCTCGTGCAGGACCGCCACCCGCGCCCCGCCGCGGTGCCGGCCGATCCCCGCCGCGAACTCCGGTGCCAGGAAGGGGTTCGCGTAGTCCGGTGACTCGTCCATCGCGCGGTGCCAGGCCCGGCGCAGTGGGATGCTCAGTTCCTCGGGTCTGTGGATCGTGATGGTGCTCATGGACCGCACGGGCGCCCCCCATTCCCCCATGACGCGCTCTCCGCGTCCTCCCCCCGCCTCGAACTGTTCGGCGGGGCTCAAACGTCGCGAAACAGTACGCACGCTGTCAAGGGTGGTGTGAGTAATGGAAGCGTCACGGATCGGACTGCCCCGTCCGCACCCGGTCCGCACCCGGGACGAGCCGCCGCCGGCCACCACCCGCCTCAGGTGAATCGATGCCCTGATTGCCCTACAGTGAGAGGATCTTGTGACATCACGATCCGGTCCGCACGTGACCGGTTCCGCACATCCGGTTCCACACATCCAACGGGGGCACACCATGGCGCTGTTCGGAAACGCGCACACCATCGATCCGGCGAAGGCCCAGCACGACTACGCGCGGCTGCTCGGGCAGGACGAGCAGGTGTACGCGGCGTACCTGCTGATACGCGACACCATCCTCTTCACCGACCGCCGTCTCATCCTGGTCGACAAGCAGGGCATCACCGGCAAGAAGACGGAGTACCACTCCGTCCCCTACCGCAGCATCACCCACTTCTCCGTCGAGACCGCGGGCCACTTCGACCTCGACGCCGAGCTGAAGATCTGGATCTCCGGCACCCCGGCGCCGATCGAGAAGACCTTCACCAAGGGCGTGGACATCTACGAAGTGCAGGCGATCCTCACGCAGTTCGTGGCGCGCTAGCCGCGCGGGGTGCGGGGCGCAGTCCCGGTGCCAGGCTCACCGTCACGGCGATCGACGCCAGCGCGATCACCGTCATCGCCGTGCCCGGTGACGTCAGTTGGGCCGTCGCGCCCGCCAGGGCCGCTCCCACCCCCTGCATCGTCAGCATTCCGGACGAGTGCAACCCCAGTGCGTGGCCGGACAGTTCGGGCGGGGTCACGGCCATGAGGCGCTCCTGCTGCAGAAGGCTCGCCGCGAAGCCGGCCGAGGCCAGGGTGGCGAGGGCGGCCGCCAGGAAGGGCCCCGGGCGCAGGACGAACAGCACGTACGGGGCCGCCAGCAGCAGAAGCAGCGGTACGCCCAGTCGCGGGCGCAGGCGAGGCGACACGAAGCGGGCCACCGCCACGTCGCCGGCCAGCATGCCCAGGGCCGCGCAGGCGAAGAGCAGGCCCGCGTGGTCGGGGGCGTACGAGACATAGAGGGACTCGCAGCCGACGATCAGGCCGTTGGGGATCCACAGCGCCAGGAACAGGTGGCGGCGGGGGCGGGAGGCGAGCAGGGCCGCGTTCGTGCGCCGGGTCTCGCGCACCGACGGGCGGCCCGTGGCTCTCGGCGAGCGGGGGGTCAGGGCGAGGCGGGACACCACGGCGGCCGTCGCGTACAGGGCAGCCGCCGTGAGGAGCGTGCCGCGCGGGGACAGGAACGCGATGAGTACGCCTCCGGTCGCGAACCCCGCGACCTGGGTGATCCCGTTCGTCATGTTGAAGGCCGAGCGGCCGAGGATGTAGCCGTCCTCCCGCAGGATCTCGTTCAGCAGGCCCCAGCGGACCCCGCCGCCCAGGGACGCCACCAGGCCCAGTACGAGGATCAGGGCGAAGATCCCCCACAGGGGCGGCGGGGCCGCGAGTGCCGCCGTACCCGCCGCGAACGCCAGCGCGGTGCCCGTCAGCGTGGCTCGCGGCGGCAGCCGGTCGGCCGCCGACAGGAGCGTGGTCGCGCCCAGCACCTGGGCCAGTGACGGACCGAACATGCTCAGGGCCGACAGCAGGGGCGAGTCCGTGGCCCGGTAGACCAGCGTGCCGAGCGCGAGGCCGCTCATCGTCTGGGCGGCCACCTGTGCCGAGGAGGCCAGGAAGAGGGGGGTGAACTCCGGGGTGCGGAAGAGGGACCGGTACGACGTCATGGGCATGCCCGGAGTCTCGGACCGGCTCCGGAACGGCCGGTAGAGTTTCGCGCCTGCGCGAAACAGACAGCGCACCGGACAAGCGGACAGACACCGGGGAGGCCGCCGACATGGGCTGGTGGCAGGTCAACGCCGACACCCTCGCGGGCAGCCGGTTCGTGCTCTCGCCGCTCGCCGAGACCTTCGCCTGTCTGAAGGCGCTGCGGGCGGGGACGGCCGCGCACCCGGGCGAGCGGGCCTGGCTGGAGGCCCACCTGCCGGACCACAACCGACAGCTGGCCGCCGATCCCGTCACCGCCGCCCTCGTCCGGGCCGGGCTCGGTCCTGAGTGGATCGCCGACTTCCTCACGCCCACCCCACGCGGCGAGGAGGACTTCGACACCGAGGTCGCCCGAGTGCGCGGAACGTCTCCCGAGGCCGCCCGTGCCCACCTCTCCGTGGCCCTGCGCGGCCCGCTCCCCCGCATCCTCCAGGACCGCGACGACCTCCCCGGCCGCGCCGCCGACCTGCTCACCCACGTCTGGACCGAGGCCGTACGCCCCTACTGGCCCCGTCGCCGTCGCGTGCTCGAAGCCGATGTCGTCGCCCGCACCGCCCAGTTGAGCCAGGGCGGCTGGGCGGCGGCCCTCGACGCGATGCGGCCGGGCATGCGCTGGCTCGGCGAGAACCGGCTGCAGATCAACCTCCACGAGTACCCGCCCCGCGAGATCTCCGGCGCCGAGCTCATCTTCGTACCCGTGACACCGCAGCGGCAGGGCTGGGTGTCGTGGGAGGAGCCGGACCGGTACGCGGTGGTGTACCCGTGCTCGGGCGCGCTCGCGGACACCGGGCCGACGGCCGCGGGCGCCCCCGAGAGCCTCAGCCGGTTGCTCGGGGCAGCGCGGGCGGGCGTCCTCGTCCTGCTCGACTCCCCCATGAGCACGAGCCAGGTGGTGGCCGTCACCGGCCAGGGGCTCGGCTCGGTCGGCCGCCATCTCAAGGTCCTGCTCGACGCCCGGCTCGTCGAGCGGCGGCGCTCCGGGCGGTCGGTCCTCTACTACCGCACCCCCGCGGGCGAGGTTCTCGTCGGGGTCCAGGATGACCGGGGCGCCGCCCGTGCCCCGTCGGACCGGAGTTAGCATCCGCTTATGACTACTGACTCAGTTCTCGACGTCGACATCGATGCCCTGCAGGGCGGTTCCGCGGACCTCGGCCAGTACAAGGGCCAGGCCGTACTCATCGTCAACGTGGCCTCCAAGTGCGGGCTCACCCCCCAGTACGGGGGCCTGGAGCGACTGCAGGAGCGGTACGCGGCACAGGGCTTCACCGTGCTCGGCGTGCCCTGCAACCAGTTCATGGGCCAGGAGCCCGGCACGTCCGAGGAGATCGCGGAGTTCTGCTCGGCGACGTACGGCGTGACCTTCCCGATGACCGAGAAGGTCGACGTGAACGGGGAAGCACGGCACGCGCTCTACGAGCGGCTCACCGGTTTCGCGGACGGCGAGGGGCACAGCGGCGACATCCGCTGGAACTTCGAGAAGTTCCTGATCGGCCGGGACGGCACGGTGGTCGCCCGCTTCTCGCCGCAGACCGAGCCGGAGTCGGCCGAGGTCGTGGCGGCCGTGGAGGCACTGGTCGCCTGACGCGGCGGCTCCCACCGGTTGCCGTCGCCCGACCCGGCTGCTCCCGTCGGTTGACCTTGCCCCTGGGGCAAGGAGCACCGTCCTCCCCGCCGGGCGGCAGTCGCCCGGTGACGGAGGATGGGCCCGTGGAACCCGTGACCAGCACGACCGACGCGTTGCCCCCGGCCGAGGGCCTGCTCACGATCGGCGCGTTCGCCGCCCGTGCGCGGCTCTCGCCGAAGGCACTGCGGCTGTACGACCGGCTGGGCCTGCTGCGCCCCGCGCACGTCGACGACACGACCGGCTACCGCTACTACCGCGCCGCCCAGGTCGAACGCGCCCGCCTGGTCTTCCTGCTGCGCGGACTCGACATGCCGCTCGCCCGGATCGCCGAGGTCGTGGAGCGCCAGGAGACCGACGGGCAGGCGGCCGCGGACCTCGTGACCGCCTACTGGGCGGACGTCGAGGAGCGCCTCGCCGGGCAGCGGACACTCGCGCACTACCTCCGTGGACGGCTTTCCGGAAGGAGTTCCGAGTTGTACGCGACATTCGAGGTCCACACCGTGGACGTACCGGAGCAGTGGGTCATCACCGAGAAGCGGCACACCCTCGTGGAGGAGCTGCCCGTCTGGATCCCGGCGTCGCTGGGCCGGCTGGAGGCGGCGGCGAAGGAGTGCGGCGGCACGACGGGCGCGCCCTTCGTCGTCTACCACTCCGAGGTCTCCCAGGAGAGCGACGGCCCCGTAGAGTCCTGCGTCCCCGTGGCCGACCCGGAGGCCGCCCGCACCTGGGCCGGCCGGCACGCCCGAGCCTGGAACACAACGGCCCGCCTGGAACCCGCCCACCGCCTCGCCTACACCCGCATAACCAAGGCCCAGGTGGCAAACCCCCAGATCCACGCCGCCTACGAGGCAGTGGAATCCTGGCTGACCGAACAAGGCCACACCTGCGCAGGCCCCTGCCGAGAGATCTACTTCACCGACTGGGACGACTCGGGCCCGGAGGACGAGGTGTGCGACATCGCCTTCCCAATCCACCCAGGCTGACGAGGGCGCCCCTTTAGGGGCGCGGGGAACTGCGCGACCAGCCACAACGAACCCGCACCCGACATCGAACCCGCGGAAGCGTTACCCACTGCTCCCGCGGACGGCCTCCCTCATCTCCTCAGGACACCCCGTCCCCCGGGGCAACTGATAAGGCGCAGCCAACCGATACGTGCCGGCCCGCGGAGCGAGCAGCTCCGTCCACTTGTCCCCGTTGACATCCTTCTCCGTCTCCATCAGACACCCGTTGACGTTCTCGTACGCCTTCGGCATCTCGTCGTCGTCCTCCCGCAGCCGCTTCGACTCCTCGGTCTCCTGGGGCGGCTTGACGCTCTTTCCCTCCGCGTCGACGAGCCCGAGCCACGGCGAGTACGGGATCCGGATGAGCACCCGCCCCGCCCGCTTCACCTCGATGGTCAGCTCACCCTGCTCGGCCCGGTCGACGACGGCGGGCGGGTCGGCCATCGGGGTGGGGTCGGTGACCTGGAAGAGCTGCCAGTTGGCGTCGCCCCAGACCTGCTTCAGATACGGCATCCCGCGCTGCACGAGCTCCCGCTCGCGCTCACCGCCGTCGCCGTCGGGCTCGCCCTTGGGGACGACGACGAAGTGGACGGCCCAGCGCCGCAGCCACTCGTGGTAGTTCGCGGAGTTGAGGGTGTCGTCGTAGAAGAGGGGGTTGCGCTCCATGTCCGCCTGACGGTTCCAGCCGCGGGCGAGGTTGACGTACGGGGCGAGGGCGGACGCCTCCCGGTGGGAGCGGGCCGGTACGACCTCGACGCGGCCCTTCTCGGCACCGGCGACCTGGAGCTGGTTGACGAGCGGGGCCAGTTCGCGGGCCCAGGACGCCGCCGGCGTCGTATGCACTATGTCGTCGACGGCCTTGAAGCCGATCCAGGCGTTCATGCCCACGAAGGTGACGACGATCGCGTACCACTTGCGCGAGCGCGGCACCGTGAAGGGCAGCGCGGCGATCAGCACGACCCCCGCCAGGAGCATGGGCAGGCGGCTGATGTTGGAGCCGATCTGCGAGCTGATCAGCCAGACGAGGAGGACGGAGAGGCCGTACACGGCCGCCGTGATCCGGACGGTCTTCCACTCCTTGGGGACGAGGAGGAAGACGAACACCGAGTACGAGAACGGCAGCAGGACCGACGCCCACAGCATCGGCTGCGTACCGGAGAAGGGGAACAGCCACGCGGAGACGCCGACGACGGCGGCGGGCGCGAGGCCGAGCGCGTACGCGCCCGGGCGGCGCTTCTGCAGGAAGAGCGCCACCGCGACGAAGCCCACGAACAGTCCGGCCACGGGTGACGCGGCGGTCGCGAGCGCGGCGAGGGGGGCCGCGCACAGGGCCTTGGCCCAGCGTTTGTAGCGCCAGCGGTACGGCCAGCAGAAGACGACGGCGGTCGCGCCGAGCGCGAACACCATGCCGAGGCCGAAGGTCACGCGTCCCGAGGCCGCGTTGCACAGCAGCGCGAACACTCCGGCGAGCGACGGCCACACCGGGTTCCGTACGGCCCTGGTGCGCATCAGGATCAGCGTGAGCAGCCCGGCGGAGATCGTCCCCGCGATCATCAGCGTCGTACGCACGCCGAGCACGGCCATCAGATACGGCGACACCACGCTGTACGACACCGGGTGCATCCCGCCGTACCAGGCCAGGTTGTACGCCGAACCCGGGTTCCGCCCGACGAACTCGGCCCACGCGTCCTGCGCCGCGAGGTCGCCCCCGCTGTTCGCGAACGTGAAGAACCAGATGACGTGGAGGACGCCGGAGAGTGCGGTGGCGAGGGTCGCGGGGTGCCGAAGGAAGCGGTGGAGACGAGTGGTCTCGTGAACGCCGTCGGGGTCCGCGCGGTGCTCGCCGTCCTCGCCGTCCTCGGAGTCGGAGGCGTCGGGGAGTTCGGCGGACCCGGAGGTCTCCGGAACAACCTCGGCCGACTCGGAGAAGTCGGAGGAGTGGGAGGCCTCAGAAGCGTCAGAGGCGTCAGAGACGTCGTCCGATCCGGGGCGTTCAGCGTTCCGCGTACGCAGGCGTATTCGCTGGCCGGCTTCTTGGCCCGGCTCGGCGTCGTCGGCGTGCGTCGGCTCCGCTGTCGCCACGTGAAGGCACTCCCGTGTCCCGTTGTTTCACTGCTCGGCCGAGCCCCGCGGCGGGCGACCTTGCCCTTCTCGCGACGCTAGCACGCGCCCCGGCCCAGAGCGCCGGGGCGGTACTCCGTCGGCGGGGTGCAACCGTTTCGGCACGGCTTGGGGGCATTACGCCCCCAAGCCGCCGCGGTTGCGTACGTCCCGTCAGCTCACCCTGGTGAGCTTGGACCCGTAGCCCGGTTCGACGAGGTCCGACTGGAGCGCGACCGGCACCTCGACCGCGTTGCCGCTCGTGCCGTCACCGACGCTCAGGGAGCCGACCTTGGTTCCCGCCTTGGCCTCGTGCGGGATGGCCGTGCCGTCCTCGCCCAGCTTCAGCTTGACGGTCTGTCCGGCCCAGCCCACCGCGGAGACGTCCTTCGTGGCGACGACCGGCGTGCGACCGCCGAGCCCGTCGTCCACGTACCCCACGACGTCACCCTTCTTCAGGATCTTCCGCGAGGTCAGCGCCTCCTGGGCGGCGATCATCGCCTCCTTGCTGACCGCGTTCACCGTGTCGATGATCGGCGGCTTGTGCTGGCCGAGGACCGCGCCGACGACGATGACGTTCTCACCGCCGACCTCCTGGGTGGCGGCGAACAGCAGGTTGCCGCCGGCCTTGGTGGTGGAGCCGGTCTTGATGCCGATGGCGTTGTTGTACGGCACGAGGCGGTTGTAGTTGTCCCACTTCTTGCCCGACGGGTCCACCCAGGTCGGCAGCTTGGTGATGTCCACCAGCGCCTGGATCCGCACCAGCTGGTTGCCGAGCTTCACCTGGTCCTCGGCGGTGGAGACGGTGGTCTCCTTCAGCCCCGAGGGGTCGGTGTACGTCGTGTTGGTCATCCCGAGGTCCTTGGCTGCGGCGTTCATCTTCTCGACGAACTCCTCCTCGGAACCGCCCGTGTCCCAACGGGCCAGCAGCCGCGCGATGTTGTTCGCGGAGGGGATCATGATGGCCGCGAGGGCGTCCTTCTCGGTGAGGACGTCACCCTCCTTGACGGTGTTGAGCGTCGACTCGTTCTGCGCGTCGTAGCCGCCCTCCGTCTCCGCCTTCGCGTCGACGGGGATCTTCGCGCCGTCCTCGCCGGGCTTCAGCGGGTGCTCCTTGAGGATCACGTACGCCGTCATGGCCTTGGCGACCGAGCCGATGGCGACCGGCTTCTGCTCGCCGAACTTGTCGACCGTGCCGATGCCGTTCACGTCCATCCAGCCCTGGCCCTCGCCGGGCCACGGGAGGGAGACCTTGTTCCCCTCGAAGGCGTACGACTCGTCGGCCGTCAGCGCGAGCGTGGGCGTGGGCAGCGGGCGTACGGCCTGTACGACTGCAAACACCACGGCCAGCAGCAGCACCAGCGGCGTCCAGATCTTGACCCGCCGCACGATCGTCCGCACCGGGGTCTGCCGGGGCGCCGGCGTGTTCGTCAGCTCCGCCAGCAGGTCCAACGGGGGCTTCGGCGGCAGGGGTTGCTGGGTCGTCCGCTCGGGGCCGACCTGCGGGATTGCGGCCGTCTCGGCGGCCGGCGGAACCGACGGCGGCGCGAGGGGCCTCGCTTTCGGCGGCGCGGGCTCGTCGAGCGGCTTGAGGGCCACGAATTTGCTGGTGCGCTCGGACTCCGGCTCGGCGGAGGGCGCGGAGGACTTGGCGGCCCAGGCCGGAGCGGGCTTGCCCTCGGCGGCACGGTCGGCACCCTTGCCGGGCTCAGCACTCTTACCGGGCTCGGCACCCTTGCCGGGGTCGGTCGCCGTGCCCTTGTCCGTCCCGGAATCGGCTCCGGAATCCGCTTCGGTCCCGGGCTTCTCGTCGGCCTCGGCGGCACCCGGCTTGGCGCCGCCCCACTTGAGCATGGTGGTGGGCTGATCCACGGCACGCTTCGGCATCTTGAAGATGGCGGTGGGCTGGTCGACGGGGGGCTTGGGGTCGTCGTCGGAGCCCGCATCCGATCCGGCGTCACCGTCACCGACGGCTACCGCGTCGGACTGGTCCGTGTCGGAGCCGGAGGCAGCCTTCGCGTCAGCATCGGCGCCGCCCTCACCGAGGGCTTCGTCGGCGGGTTCGCCCGCACGGGCGACAGCATCGGCCGCGGGCACGGCATCAGCCTTCGCCCCACCGGGGACCTCGTCGGCGGATTCGCCCGCACCGGAGACAGCGTCAGCCTCCGGCACGGCGTCAGCCTTGGTCTCACCGGAGACTTCGTCAGCGGGTTCGTCCACGCCGGAGGCAGCGTCAGCCTCAGGCACGGCGTCGGCCTTCGCGTCGACGTCACCGTCGGCGGAACCTTCGCCCTCGGACTCGTCGGACCCGACCGCCTCGGGCGCCGCGTCCGCCTTCGCGTCGGCACCGGCTTCCGGCTGGTCCTTCGCCTCGTTGGACCCGACGTCGTCACCGTCGGTCTCGGCGGCGGAGTCGGCATCGGCGGGAGCGTCATCCGCAGCCGGGGCCTCCTCGGCAGCGGCACCCTCAGGCTCGGCGTCTTCGTCCGTCTCCGAGTCGTCGGGCTCGGCCTCAGCCGACCCGCTCCCCGCCCCGGACTCACCCTCGTCATCCGAGTCACCGCCACCGGCGGCACCCTCGGCGCCGCCCGGAACCTCCGCGTCGCCCCCGGCCGAACCCACCGAACCGTCCGAACCGGATGTGTCCGATTCCGGACCGTCGGCCCCGTCGGCGTCACCGGAAACTTCGGCGTCACCGGAGCCATCGGCGCCAGAGGCGCCCTCAGGCGCCTCGTCGTCCGCTGTGGCGACCCACGCGGCCACCACGTCCCGCAGACGCGCGTCACCGCCCTCGGCGCCCTTGGCGGGGCCCTTCCCGGCGGACTCACGGTCCGCAGAACCGTCACTCCCCTGAGAACTCCCGGCGGCGGACCCCTCCGACCCCGCCGAACCCGCGGAGCGCTTCGTCGAGAACACCGCCGTGGCCGTGTCCACCCGGGCAGCCGCCGTCACGGCCTCTCTGGCGACCGCCAGCCGCGGATCCGGAACCGGAGCCTTGCTCCCCGACGTCGGTTCTGCCGACGACTCGTGCTGCTTCGACCTGTCGGGGGACTCGCCCGCCACCGGTGCCTCCTCCATGTGCCACAACTCCGTGCGGCCAACCGAACCATGAACCCGCCAAGCAGTGCACACACGCCCGGACATCCCGTGTCCGAACCATGTACCAGTGTCCTGTGTGCGGGCTTAACCCCCGTGGTAGACGAGAACGACATACCTATCGGTTCCACTACATTCCGGTCACGCACTCTCGACAGACCAATGTGAGAGGGGTCACCCTGTCATTCATCCACGCGGGGAGGCATGGATGGGCAGGAGCCGCAGAACACTTCCGGAGGAGCTTCTGCTGCTGGCGCTGGACCCGACCACGGGTACCACCGCACAGCCGCAGTCGCTCGACCTAGGTCTGGCCGGAGCGCAGCTAGTGGAGCTGGCGCTGGCCGGACGGATAGCCCCAGACGGGGATCGTATCGCCGTGGTGGCACCACGGCCGACCGGAGATCCGACCTTGGACTGTGCGCTGGAACTACTCCGCAGGCGGGGTGCTCCAGTACGCGCTGTGAACTGGATCGGCGGACCCCGACTGGGGCTGCGCCAGACCTATCTCTCGCATCTGGAGCGGTGCGGCATGGTGCATGCCGTGGCGGGACAGATGTGCGGGGTGCTTCCGACGACTCGCTATCAGGCGACGGACACGGAGATCAGCCGGGAGATCAGGGCCCGGCTGGACAGCGCGATCCGCACCGGCGTACCGCCGGACCCGCGGACCGCCGCGCTGGCCGCGCTGGCGCACGCCGTCGGCCTGGGCAAGCACCTCTACCCGGGGAACGAAGGGCGTTCGTCGCGCTCCCGCCTCCGGGATCTGATCAGGCACGACCCTATGGGCGGTCTCGTGGCGCACGCCGTGATGGACGTCCAGAACGGTGTGGCAGCTCAGCCACGCCGCAGCCCGGCACCGGCCGGCCGTCAGGCCGCCCCCGGAGCCAGGCCCGCACCGGAGCCCGCCAGGGGCGTCCCGATGCAACCGCGCCGCGGTTCGATGGCGCGTGCCGTGGCTCACTGAGCCGCAGTCCCACGGCACCCGCCGGCACGACCGCGACACAGCAGTACCCGTAGGACCAGCAGGACCCGACAACCGCAGTACCCGCCGTGCAGCACGCGGCACGCCTCGCGTGTCACGCACGTCAGCGCCGCACCGACGTCCCCAAGACCCGGTCCGGGAGCCGCTGGGACGCGCGGGGCGGTGGGCCGTACGTCCGGACGACGACACGGCCCGCCGCCCCGCGCGTCCGCATGTCGTCCTCATGTCATCCCTTGTGCCACCAAGTCGCATGTATCGCAACGTCCCGTATCTCCACGTACGACCGCGCGTCTCATCACACTTCTCACCACTCTTCCACGCAAGGTGGCGTGAGGTGGCGACAAGTGGCGTGTACGCACGGCATATCCGCTGTTTCCCAGCGGTAGCAAGCACCTTGGTGGCAATCTGCTCAACAGCAGATACGCAAAGTACAGACAGTACGCAGCCGGAGGTGCACGTCCCGTGGCGTCCAATGTCAATCCCACTGTGAGGCGACGCCGGTTGGGCCAGGAGCTGCGCCGGCTCCGCGAGCTCAAGGGCATGACGGCAGAAGAAGTGGCCGAGCGGCTGCTTGTCTCGCAGTCGAAGATCAGCCGCCTGGAGAACGGGCGGCGCAGCATCAGCCAGCGCGACGTCCGCGATCTGTGCGGGGTGTACGAGGTCGAGGACGTCCGGATCGTCGATTCGCTGATGCAGATGGCCAAGGACTCGCGCCAGCAGGGCTGGTGGCACTCCTTCGGCGACATCCCGTACAGCGTCTACATCGGTCTGGAGACGGACGCGGCGAGCCTGCGCGTGTACGACCCGCTGGTCGTCCCGGGCCTGCTGCAGACCCGTCCGTACGCCGAGTCCCTGATCCAGGGCGCGCTCCCGGAGGCGGCTCCCGGCGACATCGAGAAGCGCGTACAGGTACGGCTGCGGCGACAGGAACGTATCTCCGACCTGGAGAACCCGCTGCGGCTGTGGGCCGTGCTCGACGAGGCCGCGCTGCGCCGGACCGTGGGCAACAAGCAGGTGATGATCGAGCAGTTGGAGCATCTCGTCGAGATGTCCCACGTGCCGCATGTGACGGTCCAGGTCATCCCGTTCACCATGGGCGCCCATCCCGGGGTCAGCGGGCAGTACGCGATCCTGGAGTTCCCGGACGCGGCCGACTCCAGCGTGGTCTACATCGAGGGCGTCACCAGCGACCTGTACCTGGAGAAGGCGAACGACGTCCAGAAGTACAGCGTCATGTACGAGCACCTGCGGGCGCAGGCCCTGAACGCCGACCAGTCCCGGGAGTTCATCGCGGACGTCGCCAAGGACTACGCCACCGAGGCGGTGTCCTGAGACAGCGCGTCACCGGGTGGGACAGGTCGTCACCGGGCGGCGCGCGAGGCGGTGTTGGGTCGATTTCCACCACCCCCGGCGAGAGGGCGCCGGACAATACACCCTCGCGGTATCTCAGCGGAAGACTCCACTGGTATATGCCACCCGGTCGAGTGAATAGTCGCTTCGTACGCCGATGTTGGCGAGTAGCGTCGATCACGCCAAGAAGCAACAACCTTGGCGCAATCCGAACCGTGGGTTCCGGAACGAACCCGCAGTGCGGTGACAGCAACTCAGCAACTGGCTACCGGAGCGAAAATGGCAATCAAGCAAGGCGCCACGGATACGTGGACGAAGTCCTCGTACTCCCAGGGCAACGGCGCGTGCGTCGAGGTCAAGTCCCCCGTCCTGACGGCGCTGGCCGTCCGCGACTCCAAGGTCCACGAGGGCCCGACGCTGGCCTTCGCGGCCGGCTCGTGGAACGCCTTCGTGGCAGAGGTGAGCCGGGGCACCGTCTGACCCCACCACCGGATGCCTCGCGCGGCACGAGCACCAACGCGGCAAGAGCACCGACAAGTAGTGGATCAACAACTGTTCCGAACAACTGCATCAACAACTGCACAAGCACCACGAAAGAGCCCTCTCGTCCGGCCCGCCGTCCTGGCCGAGGGGGCTCGGCCCTTTTCCGGACTTCCCGTCTTTCAAGACCTCCAAAGGTGATCAGCTCCCCCACTGTTCGCAAACCGCTCCGACCTTCAACCGACCGTTCCCGTTCGATTACAGTGCTGGACTGTCGGCCGTACCGACGGAATCGGCACGGGATCGGATCGGGATCTGTAGGAGGCCTCGGTGGGTGCGACAGCCGGTGCCGTCTGGGGCCGTGCCGAACAGCAGGACTTCCGCAGCCGGGTGCGTGGCACGCTCCTCGGCGCGGCCGTCGGAGACGCGCTGGGCTCGCCCGTCGCGGATCGCTCGATGGAGGGGATCCGCGAGGCGCACGGGGCTCAGGGGCTCACCGATCTGGCCTTCGGCCACGGCAGACGCGGGGCGGTCTCCCACCTCACCCAGCTGACACTGTTCTCCATGGACGGCCTGATACGGGCCCAGGTGCGCCGGGACACGGGAGCCTGGCACCCGCCGACGGACCTGCACCGGGCATATCTGCGCTGGGCCGCCACACAGCGCGACTGGGGTCCGGACGAGCGGCGCAAGGAGGACGGCTGGCTGGCCCGCGAGGAGTGGCTGTACGCCCGGCGTGAGCCCGCGCGCGCCTGTCTGGTGGGGCTGGGCGACGAGATGATGGGGACGCTGGACGCCCCCAAGAACCCCGAGGAGCGGGGCCCCGAGGCAGCGGTACGCTCCGCGCCCTTCGGCCTGCTCGTCGGGTGGGAGCCGCAGCTGGTGATGCAGCTCGCGGTGGAGTGCGCGGCACAGACCCACGGGCATCCGACGGCCTACCTGTCGGCGGGGGCGTACGCCGTCGTCGTGCACGGTCTGGCGCGCGGTGAGAGCCTCGACGCGGCCGTCCAGCGGGCCTTGCAGCTGCTGGCCGCGCGCCCGGGACACCAGCCCGTCTCGGACGCGCTGCAACAGGCCCTGGGGGCCGTACGGCAGGGCATGCCCACTCCGGCCCGGGTCGAGGACCTGGCCGGGGGCGGTTCGGCGGAGGGGCTGCTCTCGGTCGCCGTCTACTGCGCCCTGGTGGGCGAGGACACCCGCCACGGTCTCTGCCTGTCGGTGAACCACGGCGGCGACTCGGCGGCCGCCGGCGCGCTCACGGGCGCCCTGCTCGGCTCGCTCCACGGCGAGACGGCCCTGCCGCCGTCCTGGCTGGCCGAGCTGGAGGGCCGCCCGACCATGCTCGTCCTCGCCGACGACTTCGCGATGGAGATGACCCAGGGCCCGGCCCTGCACGGCCCGGCGGGCTCCTCACCGGGCTGGCTGGCCCGCTACCCACGCGGCTACGCGGCACTGGCGGGCGCAACTCCGGTCCCGGCGGGCTGACCACCGCCCACCGACACCCATGTGACCGGCGTCATAGAGACGACGAATGCCGGGCGGACAGGCCTGGTCGTGGAACTTTCCCTACGCGCCCGCATACGGGCCGGTGACCCGCAGGCGTTCACCGAACTGTTCACCGCACACGCCCGGGCCGTCTACAGCCACACCGCCCGCCTGACCGCGGACCGGACCACCGCGGAGGACGTGGTCTCGCTGACCTTCCTGGAGGCGTGGCGCCTGCGGGAGAGGCTCAGACCCGACGCGGGGCCCCCGGAGGAGGACGCGCCGGCCGATCCCGATCCCCCCGGGGGCGACGGGCTGCGGCCCTGGCTCTACGGCATCGCCACCAACGTGCTGCGCAACACTCGACGGACCGCCCGGCGGCACAGCGCGGCGCTCGGCCGCCTCCACGGGCTCACGGCGGACCGCGAGAGCGTGCCGGACTTCGCGGACGAACTCGTCGTGCGCATGGAGGACGCCGAGCGGGTCGCGGCCGCACGGGCCGCGCTCAAACAGCTGCGCAGATCCGAGCGCGAGGTGTTCGCGCTGTGCGTCTGGTCGGGGCTGACCTACGCGGCCGCCGGTGAGGCCCTCGGGGTGCCGGCCAGCACCGTACGGTCGCGGCTCTCCCGGGCCCGGCAGCGGCTGCGGCGCCTGGCGGAGGCGGAGCTGGCCCGCGGACCGGCGCCGAGGACGGACCTGCCGGAGCCGAAGGGGGACCCGCCGGGGCCGGTCGGCGACGGTCTCCGGCCGGAGCCGGGCGGAGACCCGGAAGAGAATCCGGGACGCCCTCCCCGTACCGGACAGGTCCCCATCGGCCGCCCCCAAGCGGCCCGGTCGAGACAGGAGAAGCACCGATGAGGCCCGAAGAACGCGAGGAACTGGCGAGGCTGCTGCCGAGCCCGGGTGAGCCGGTCCTGCCGAGCGACCGCCATGACCTGATGAAGGACCATCTGATGCTGGAACTCACCACGGACGTGCTGAAGCTCGCCCCGGACGGGCAGGAGCTCGCCCCGGACGTCGCGACGGCCGACGAGCGGCCGAAACGCGCCGCCCGTCGCCGGTTCGCGCTGATCGCCGTACCCGTCGCCACGGCCGTCGTGGTGGCCGCCGTCGTTCTCGGGTTCGGAGGATCCGGAACCCCCTCCACCGACCAGGAGGCCGTCGACCTCCTCAACCGCATTGCCACCGTCGCCGCCGCGCGGGAGCCCGTGGCAGCCCGCGACGACCAGTACGTCTACGTACGCACCCAGGGCTCCGTGAGGATCACGGACAAGGACGTCCGGCACTTCCGCGAGAAGCGCTGGACCGCTGTCGACGGCAAGCGCGAGGGACTTGCCAGGATCACCTTCCTGAACGGTGTGAAGAAGGGCCCGCGCGACCCGCTCCAGGGGATGACCAGGGGCACGAGGGACATGAGGCTCGGCGTCGACCCGAACGTCATCACGCTCCGCGAGGTGGAGGCGCTGCCCACCGATCCCGACGCGCTGCTCAGGAAGATCTACGCCGACGCGGGCGGCGGGGACCGGCCGGGCCAGGCGCTGGAGAGGATCGGCGGGATGCTCGACCAGGCGACGCTCCTCCCCGAGGCGGGCGCCGCGCTGTACCGCGCCGCTGCGCGGATCCCGGGCGTCTCGGTGGTCGAGAACGCCGAGGACCACGCCGGCCGGTCCGGCATCGGTCTGAGCTTCGAGGAGCGCGGCGAGCGCCACGTCTGGGTCTTCGACGAGGAGTCCCTCACCTACCTCGGCTCCGACCGGAGCGCGCTGCTCGCCACCGGAGTCGTCGACAGGATCGGTGAGACGCCGGGGAGTTGACGGTCAGTCAGTGCGAAGGGCGACCGCTCCTGTCGGAGCGGTCGCCCCTTGTCTCATGCACACTTCGGCCCTGTCGTGCGGCACTCACTCCCTGCCGGTCGCCCCCGCGGGAGCCGGGACCGACGCGGACGTCGAGCCGTCGTCGTCGTTGTTGATCTTCGCGATGAGGGCGTCGCGTTCCGGGGTGTCCTCCGGTTTCACGTATCCGATGAGGATGTAGAGGACGAGCGAGACCGCGAGCGGGATCGACACCTGGTACTGCAGGGGTACGCCGCCGTCGACGTTCCAGCTGATCGGGTAGTTGACCAGCCAGAAGGTGAACAGGCCGAGCCCCCAGCTGATCAGCGCGGCCGTCGGACCGCTCTTGCGGAACCACGGCAGCAGGCCCAGCATCAGCGGGATCGCGATCGGGCCCATCAGACCGGCGACCCACTTGATGACGACGGTGATGATGTCGTCGAAGAAGCCGGAGTTGACCTGCGTCGCGATGGCCATCGAGAGGCCGAGGAAGAGCAGCGTGGCCCAGCGCGCGGCCAGCAGCCCCATCCGGGTGTCCCACTCGCGCACCTTGTGCGAGACGGCGGGCATGATGTCGCGCGTGACGACGGCCGCGATCGCGTTGGCGTCGGACGAGCACATCGCCATCGTGTGGGAGAAGAACCCGACGATGACCAGCCCCAACAGCCCGTGCGGCAGCAGCTGTTCGGCCATGAGCGCGTACGAGTCGGCCGGCACGTCCGTCTTGATGATCAGCGGTGCGACCCACATGGGGAAGAACAGCACGAGCGGCCAGACCAGCCACAGGACGGCGGACAGGGTGGCCGACCGCGTCGCGGACTTCGCGGAGTCCGTGGCCATGTAGCGCTGGGCCTGGTTCCACATACCGCCGTTGTACTCGAAGGTCTTGATGAAGAGATAGGCGATCAGGAAGACCATCATGTACGGGCCGGCCAGCGGCTTGGTGTGGCCGTCGAGCGCGGGCTCGTCCCAGACGCTCCACAGCGTGCTGAAGCCGTTGAGCTCGGCCATGACGGCGACGAGCATCGCGATACCGGCGATGAACTGGATGATGAACTGGCCCAGTTCGGTGAGCGCGTCGGCCCAGAGCCCGCCGACCGTGCAGTAGACGGCCGTGACGGCACCGGTGATCAGGATGCCCATGTTGAGCGAGACACCGGTGAAGACGGACAACAGGGTCGCGATGGCGGCCCACTTGGCGCCCACGTCCACGATCTTCAGCAGCACACCGGACCAGGCGAGCGCCTGCTGGGTGGGCAGGTTGTAGCGGTTCTTCAGGTACTCCAGCGGCGAGGCCACGTGCAGCCGTGAGCGCACCCGGTTGAGCCGGGGCGCGAACAGCTTCGCGCCGATCGCGATGCCGATGGCGATGGGGAAGGACCAGGTGACATAGGACGTGACGCCGTACGTGTAGGCGATGGCGGCGTAGCCGGTGAACATCACCGCGCTGTAGCCGGACATGTGGTGGGAGATGCCCGACAGCCACCACGGCATCTTGCCGCCGGCCGTGAAGAAGTCGCTGACGTTGTCGACCCGTTTGTGGGACCAGACACCGATCGCGACCATCACACCGAAGTAGCCGATGAGCACGGCCCAGTCGAGACCGTTCATATGCCCCCTCCCAGGGTCGTGTGACGCCCGCTCATCGTGGGTTCGATGGCATGACTCCGACAACAGCCCGTACCGCCAAGAGGAGGTAAAATAGTTCTGCTCACTGACCTCGGTTCATGTCCATGAACGAGGTCGGATGGGGCTACCGCATCAGTTCTCCCGCATTGACCAGCAACGACTGCCCGGTGATCGCGCGCGCCCGGTCCGACGCCAGGAACGCCGCCGCGTCCGCCACGTCCGAGTCCGTGGCCAGCTCCGGCAGCGCCATCCGCGAGGTGAGCCGCTCCAGTACTTCAGCCTCCGGCACGCCCTCGGTATGCGCGGTGAACTGCACGTACGCCTCCACGGGCGGCCCCCACATCCAGCCCGGCAGCACGGTGTTCACCCGGATCCGGTGCGGGCCCAGCTCCCGGGCCATGGAGTACATCGCGCTGGTCAGCGCGCCCTTCGAGGCCGCGTACGCGGCCTGCCGCACCTGGGACGGGGCGGCGACGGACGACTGCGTGCCGATGACGACCACCGATCCGCCGCGCTCCTTCAGCGCGGGCAGACAGGCGCGGGTCATCCGCAGGGTGCCGAGCAGGTTCACGTCGAGGACGGACTGCCAGGTGGCGAAGTCGGCGTCCTCCAGACCGCCGAAGTAGCTGTCCCAGGCGGCCACATGGACGACGGCGTCGACCCGCCCGAACCGCTCCTTCGCGAGCGCGGCGAGCGCCTCGCACTGGCCCTCGTCGGTGATGTCGGTGGCCCGGTACGCCGTGTGCGCGCCGTCCGGGTCGAGTTCGGCGGCGGACTTGGCGAGATTGGCCTCGGTGCGGGCACCGAGCACGGCGTTCCCGCCGTCCCGCACGACGGCCGCCGCGACCTGGTGACCGAGCCCGGCCCCGACCCCCGAGACGACGACGGTCTTGCCCTGGAGCAGTGACATTGCAGGCCTCCCGGCTCTGGCGGTTGATCTGACGGTCCGTCAGAGTAGGTCCGTCCGGAGGAGGAAGGAAGGCCGGACGAGGAAGGAAGGGGAGTGCCATGCTCGATGACACGCCGAACGACACCCGTAGCGAGGTGTACGCGGAACTGGCCGCCGTCGGCCCGTACGGCGTCCACCCCGGCCACGCCCTGATCACGATGGTGGAGCCGCATCCGGGGCACGAGTACGCGTACAACCGCTGGTACGAGGACGACCACTACTACGCGGGCGCGATGGCGATGCCCTGGATGTACACGGGCCGTCGCTGGGTGGCCACCCGCGACCTCCAACTCCTGCGCTACCCCGAGAAGTCGGCGGTCGCCCAGCCGGTCACCGCCGGCTGCTACATCTCGACGTACTGGGTCACCGACGGCCGCTACGACGACCACATGAAGTGGACCGTCGGCATCAACAAACGGCTGAACCGGGACGGCCGGGTCTACCAGGACCGCACACACGTCTTCACCGCGTTCCAGGACCACGAGGCGACGGTGTACCGGGACGGGGCCGCCGGACCGCGCGACTTCCACGCGCTGGACCACCCGTACGCGGGCCTGGTGGTGGAGGTCGTCGACGCCGAATCACCCGACCGGCGGGCCGAGTTGCTGGAGTGGCTGCGCTCCCGCCACCTGCCCGAACGCCTCGCCGGCTCCCCCGCCGCCATGGTCACGGTCTTCCGCCCGACCCCGCTCCCCGGCGACCGCATGACGTACGTGAAACAGGTCGAGGGCGTCGATACGCGGCTGACGCTGCTGTGGTTCCTGGAGGCGGATCCGCGGGAGTGCTGGGATCCGTACTTCACGGGGCTGGACGATCCCGTGGCCGAAACAGGGCTGGGGCGCGTCGAGTTGGTGGCGCCCTTCATTCCGACGGTGCCGGGTACGGACCGGTACGTCGACCGCTTGCGGTGACCCGCCGCGCGGCATACACACAGGTCCCTCGCGGTTGACCAACACACCTACGCGAAAGGGGACTTGAAGAATGGCCGCAGCACGCGCGCTTCCGCTCACCGCGACCCTGCTCACCGGCACGGTCGCGCTCTACATCACGCTCGTGGCGTTCGGGAACATCACCGACTTCGGCACCAACCAGCAGTTCGTCCAGCACGTCCTGGCCATGGACACCACCTTCAAGGACGACGACCTGATGTGGCGGGCCGTCGAGTCCAAGGGGCTCCAGGACGCCGCGTACATAGCGATCATCGTCTGGGAGACGATCGCGGCGCTCGTCCTGATCCTGGGCACGTTCCAGTGGCTTCGCCACGATCATCTCCGGGCGCGGCGGACGTCCACGCTCGGGCTGCTGATGCTGATGCTGCTCTTCGGGGCCGGGTTTCTCGCCATCGGTGGCGAGTGGTTCGCGATGTGGCAGTCGGAGGACTGGAACGGGCTCGATGCGGCGATGCGGGTCTTTTTGTTGAGCGGGGTCGTGCTGGTGGTGATTCACCTGCCGGTGGAGCGGGCCGGGGGTTCGTCCGGCTCGGGTGCCGAGGGCTAGTTCCGCTCCGCGGACGGGGTGGGTGGCGGGGGGCGTTGTTCGATGGCTGCGGGCCGGTGGGGGCTGGTCGCGCGGTTCCCCGCGCCCCTGACGGGGCGCGGCTCCGTCGTCCGTCATTGGGCGTGGCGGGTTCGGATCTCGTCGCGGGCCGTTGTGACCTCTGCCAGTAGGGCGGTGAGGCGGTCTCGGTCCGAGCCGGGGCTCTCCAGTACGTCGGTGAGGATGGCGGCCAGGTTCGCCAGATCGTTCCAGCCGGGGGTCATGGCCAGGAAGTCGGTCAGTCCTCGGTCGGCGGCGGGCCAGTCCGCGAGGGCGCAGGCGACGAAACAGCGGCCCTGGGCGCGCTCCGGCTCGTCCAGGCCGCCGCCCTCCTCGATCATCCGGGCCAGCTCCAGCCAGAGGGCTTCCGCGGCCGGCAGTCCTTCGGATCTGCTGACGGTCACGGCCAGTTGGAAGACGCCTGGAACCGGCTCCGCCTCCCGCATCCGCTCGGCCAGTTGCCGGGCCTCGGTCCACCGCCCCGCGTGCCGGTGTGCCTCGACGCGGAGGTCGTCCAGGTCGTCGTCGGGCGTCGGCGCCCGGTCGGCGTCGGCCAGGCGGGCCCTCACCTCGTCCCAGCGGTCGCACAGCATCAGCAGCTCCACGGCCTCACGGCGTGCCCAGTTCTCCTCCGTCCCCAGTTCGACGCACCGGTCCAGGTCGGCCAGCGCCCGCTCGGTCCGGCCGGTCGCCAGGCCGACCCGGGCGCGTGAGGCGCAGGCCCATCCGTGGTCCGGGTTCAGCTCCAGGGCGCGGTCCAGGTGGCGGAGGGCCTCCGGGTAGTCCTTCATGACGCGGTAGGTCCCGCCGAGACCGGCCAGTGTGACGTGGTCGTCCGGGCTGCGTTCGAGTATGCGGTGGAAGACGGTGACCGCCTCCTCGTGCCTGCCCGCGTTGCGGTACTCCACGCCCAGTTCGTGACTGATCCAGTCGACGTCGGGATCCGTGTCCACGGCTCGCCGCAGGTCCTCGAACATGCCTGCCCGGTCGCCCAGTTCGTCCTTCGTGCGGGACCGCATGACCAGCGCCCAGGAGTAGTCGGGCTCCAACTCGACCGCCCTGTCCAGGTCGGCCAACGCCTCCTCGTACCTGCCCAGTTCGTGGAGGGCCTGACCGCGACTGGCCAGGGCCGAGGCGTAGTCCGGTTCGAGGGAGACGGCCCGGCCGAGCTCGGTGACGGCCTCCTCGTACCGGTCGACGTGCCGGTAGGCGTCACCCCGCTCGGACGCGACCCATGCCTCGTCGGGCGCGAGCGCGACCGCGCGGTCGAAGTCGGCGAACGCCTCGTCCGGCTCCCCTCTGTCCCGGCGCAGCCGAGCCCTCCGCACCAGCGCCCACACGTACTCCCCGTCGATGCTCAGCGCACGGTCGAAGTCGGCGAGCGCCTCGTCGTACCGCCCGAGAACCTGTCGGCACACAGCTCGCCCGGTCAGGGCCTCGTCATTGGTCGGGTCGAGGGCGACGGCACGGTCGAAATCCGCGACGGCCTCCTCGAAACGGGCCGAGAGCCGATAGGTCTCGGCGCGCTCGGAGATGATCCACCCGGTGTCGGGGGCCAGTTCGTCCGCCCGGTCGAAGGCGGCCAGCGCGGCCGGGAGGTCGTTCATCAGCCGGTGGGTGAAGCCGCGGCCGTAGTGGGCCCAGGCCAGCTCCGGATCGAGTTCGAGTGCCCGGGCGTACTCCTCCAGTGCCCGCCCGTACTCCCCGCCGTGGCGCAGCTCCCTGCCCCGCAGTGTGTGCGCCGCCGCCCGGCCGCCGGTGTCCAGTCCCGGCCGGGCCAGGAGCAGGGCCATCGCTCCCGCCACCCCGGTCTCGTCGTCCGCGAGCGCCTCGCCCAGCTCCCGGCCCCACTCCCGCAGGGCCGCGTTGTCCGTCGCGTCGCCCGCCTCCGCCAGCATCCGCGCCCAGCGACGGCCGGCGACCGCGTCCTCACGGCAGGTCAGGACCAGCGACCGCAGTGCCTCACCGAGAGCCGTGGGCGGCCGGGCGCAGAGCAGGTGGTACGTCTCCTCCAGGCGCAGCCCGCGCCACTCCTCGTCCTCCCACAGGTCCTCGGGCTCCCGGCCGGCCCCGACGTCGTTGCCCCACCGGGCGAACGCCTCCGCCAGCCGCCGGTGCCGCCCGGCCCACTCGCGCGGGGACCTGCGTCGCTCCCTGCGCAGCATCGGTGCCCGTACGACGTCGTGGTACTGCACCCGCTCGCCGCGTTCGCCGACGAACGGCAGCCCGGTCAACCACTCGTACAGCGCGTCCAGTTCGTCGTCCGGGCGGTCGACGACCAGGACCCGGAAAACGTCCGCGTCGAGCCACCGGGGCAGGGCGCAGATCCCGGCGACCTTGCGGCGGACGTCCGGTTCCGACCTCAGGAACAGTTCCACGGCGTCGGCGCTCGGGTCGCTCACGGCGTCCGCGTCGCCGGGGCGCTTGTTCGCGAGCGTCGACACGAGGACGGGCAGACCGCCCGTGAGGCGCAGCACCTCCTCGACGACCGGCTCGGCCACGACGCCCTTCCCGGCGAGCAGCCTGCGCGACTCGGTCTCGGTGAACGGCGCGAGCGGCACGTCCTCGACCGGGTCCAGGCCGCGCCAGCGGGCGGGGTCCAGCGGTCGCTGTCCGGCGGTGACCACGACGACGGTGGCGGGCAGCCCGCCGTCCACCGTGCCGCGCGTGATCATCTCGTGCAGCCACGGGTCCAGATACAGGCCTGTCCGCTCGTACGTGTCGAAGAACAGGACGATCCACTCGGAGGCGGAGGAGGAAGCGGCGGCGGCAGCGCGCAGTTCGCGGAGCAGGATCGGCGTGAGCACCTTCTCGGGTGACGTCACGAGTTCGATGTCGTCGGGGTTGCGGAAGCGGGCGCCGAGGCCGGCCCGCAGGTGGTCGGCGCCCAGCGCGAGCCGGTCCGCCTGGAAGGCGCTCGTCAGGAGACTCCCGCCCGGCAGGGTGGCCTCCACGGCGGCGAGGCCCAGCCCGACCGCGGCCCTGCTGCCGGCCGACGCCGTCTCCGGCTCCGGTGCGGGGCCGCCGGCGAGCGCGGCGAGGGCGGCCGCCTCCGCCTCGTGCCGCCGTTGCCGGTACGCGGTCAGCCGCCGCTCCAGGTCCTTCAACCGCCGTCCCTGGTAGGCGAATTGCTCGCAGATCTCCGACAGCGCCTCCGGGACGCTTCCGGCATGCTCGTCGACGTACGCCGTGAGCGCACCGCGTTCGCGTGCCAGGTGCTGCAACTCCTGTACCAGGAAGGTCTTTCCGACGCCTGCGGTGCCGTGCACGTGGAAGCGGAAGCGCTGTCCGGGGTCGCCGGGCCGGAGGTCGAAGTTCCGCAGGAACACGGCCCGTTCGGTGTCCCGGCCGACGAATCCGGCACGGTTGCCCTGCTGGATCAGCTCCTGCCTCGACGGCCCTGCCTGCGCCACCCGCCCGCCTCCTTGCCGCTCCCGGTCCCGCTTCTGGTCCGGGGTCCGGGTCCCAGTCTGGCCCAGCCCACGGAAATGACCTAGGAGTCGGCAGGCGGGGCGGTCCTTCCTCACATCCGTCTCCCGTCATCCACCTTCCGGTCATCCGTCGTCCGATGGAGAGGGCCGAGAGCCGGTCCGCCTCGGGTACCACCGGCCGGGACCGAGCGGTACGCGCGATGGACTTTTCCCCCGGAACTCAACTGTCCGCCTGACCACTCACGTCCCTGAAGAGGTACCAACTTCCGTCCTTGCGAGCTGAGTTCGCGGGGAACTGCTGTCATCTCCAGGGGGAGACGTGAACAGACAGATGAAGAGGGCGTACGCCACCACGGTCGCCGCAGCGGCCGCGGTGGCGCTGACGGCGGGCATGACCGGCCCGGCGTCGGCGGGCGGATCGACGGCAGCCGGAGAGGCCGGAAGGGCCACGACGGTCGGGGCGAGCTCGGCCACAAAGGGACCGGCAGCGCATCGCGTCACGCTCATCACCGGTGACCGTGTCGCCGTCGACGCGAAGGGCCGGGTCCTCGGCGTCGAGCGCGCCGAGGGCCGTGAACACATCGCGATCCGTACGCTCACGGAGGCCGGCCACACGCTGGTCGTGCCGGCCGACGCGCAGCGTCTGATCGCCTCGGGGAAGCTCGACCGGCGGCTCTTCGACATCACCGAGCTGGGCGGGAAGGCGGTGCGCGCCTCCCACGGGCGGGCCCTGAAAGTGATCGTCGGCTATCAGGGCGCGGCCAGGGCCGCGAAGGCCGACGTACGCGCGGCGGACAACACCGAGGTCCGCCGGACACTGAAGTCGCTGAACGCCGAGGCCGTCACCACCCGGGACCCGGCCGGCCTGTGGGCGGCGGTCACCGACGCGCCGGGCGGCAACACAAGGGCCGCGTCCGGCATCGCCCACATCTGGCTGGACGGCGTCCGCAAAGCGAGCCTCGACAAGTCCGTCCCGCAGATCGGCGCGGACAAGGCCTGGGCGTCCGGGTACGACGGCAAGGGCGTCCGGATCGCCGTCCTCGACACGGGCGTCGACACGACCCACCCGGACCTCAAGGACCAGGTGGTAGCCGCCAGGAACTTCACCCCGTCCCCCGACACGACCGACAAGTACGGCCACGGCACGCACGTCGCGTCCATCGCCGCCGGTACGGGCGCCAGGTCGGCCGGGGCCTTCAAGGGCGTCGCGCCCGGTGCCGAGCTGCTGAACGGCAAGGTGCTCGACGACGAGGGTTCCGGTGACGACTCCGGCATCCTCGCAGGCATCGAGTGGGCCGCCGAACAGGGCGCCGACGTCGTGAACCTCAGCCTGGGCGGCGGCGACGCCCCGGGCCTCGACCCCCTGGAAACGGCGGTCGACAAGTTCTCCGCCGGCAAGGGCATCCTCTTCGCCGTGTCGGCGGGCAACGACGGCGAGTTCGGTGAGCAGACCATCGGCTCCCCCGGCAGTGCGGAGGCCGCGCTCACCGTGGGCGCGGTGGACGGCGACGACAAGCTCGCCGAGTTCTCCAGCCGGGGCCCGCGCGTCGGTGACGGCGGCATCAAGCCGGATGTCACCGCGCCCGGCGTCGACATCACGGCCGCGGCGGCGCCCGGCAGCGTCATCGAGCAGGAGGTCGGCCAGAATCCGGAGGGCTACCTGACGATCTCCGGTACGTCGATGGCGGCCCCGCATGTGGCGGGCGCCGCCGCGATCCTGAAGCAACGGCACCCGGACTGGACGTACGCCGAGCTAAAAGGCGCACTGACCGCCTCGACAACCGGCGGCACCAACTACCAGCCGTACCAACAGGGTTCGGGCCGCATTGCCGTCGACCGGGCCCTCGCACAGACGGTGGTCGCCGAGCCGGTGTCCGTGAACTTCGGCGAGCAGCAGTGGCCGCACACCGACGACACCCCGGCCGCGAAGGAGATCACGTACCGGAATCTAGGTACGACGGACGTCACGCTGAGCCTCTCCGCGACGGCGACCGACCCGAAGGGCGCCCCCGCCCCGGCCGGCTTCTTCACGCTCGGGACGAAAACGCTGACCGTCCCGGCGGGCGGCAAGGCCTCCGTGGACCTGACGACGGACACGAGGCTGGGCGGGACGCTGGACGGCACGTATTCGGCGTATGTCGTGGCGACGGGAGACGGCCAGTCCGTACGCACCGCCGCGGTGGTGAAGCGGGAGACCGAGGCGTACGACGTGACGCTGAAATTCGTGGGCCGGGACGGGCAGCCCACGCCCGACTACTGGTCGTTCCTGTCAGGGATCACCGGTGCCGGGGCGGGCAGTTACCGCGAACCGCACGACGCGTCCGGCACCGTCAAGGTCCGCCTGCCGAAGGGAACTTACCTCTTCGACACCACGATCTCCGAGGACCCGGAGGACTCCCGTGCGGGCACGGACTGGCTGGTCCAGCCGCGGCTGGACGTCACCGGCGAGATGACGGTGACGGCGGACGCGCGCGTGGCGAAGCCGGTCGACATCACCGTGCCGGACAACGCGGCCGAGCCGACGTGGGTGGCGCCGAGGTACTGGTACGCGGGTGAGGACTACAACATCGAGACCGGCGTGGACGTCGACACGTTCGACAGCCTCCGTACGGCACACCTGGGTCCGGAGGTCACCACCGGCTCGCTGAACCAGCAGTGGATCGGCGTGTGGCAGAAGGGCACCGACACCGAGTACGACGTCATGCTGGGCGGCAACACCCGGAAGCTCGCGACTGGTTACCGCAAACACCTCCGCCCCGCCGACCTCGCCACCTTGAAGGTCGGCGTGGGCGCATCGGCACCGGGCAAGCAGGGCCGCCTCTACGTGGCCGGCTACTTCCCGGAACTCGGCGGCATCTCCCCGATCACCGACGCACAGGACCTCCCCCGCACCCGCACCGTCCACCTCTCCGCGCTGGACAACACCAAGTGGGACATCGCCTTCGAGCAGAACGGCACCCCGGACGAGGAGGGCACCGCCCCCGCCGAGTCGTACTACGCCTTCGACGAGCCCCGAGCCTTCAAGGGCGGCGCCACGTACGAGACGCGCTTCAACGCGGGCGTACTGGGCCCGCGTCTGAGTGCGTCCGAGGGCATCTCCAGGGATGACGACACGATCACCGGCGAGCTTCCCCTGCACGCGGACGGCGACGGGCATGCGGGCTGGACGAGGTACGAGTCGGTCCGGACAACCCTCCACCGCAACGGCGTCAAACTCACGGAGAACTCAGACGCCCTGGACGGCAACGGCGAGGGCTTCACGGTCCCGTCCGACGCGGCCGACTATCGCCTGACGACGTCGGTCCGCAGGGCCCCGACCGTCGCCACCACGTCAACCCGCGTCGATGCAAGCTGGACGTTCCGCTCTTCGAAGACCACAACCCGCACCCAACTACCCATCTCTACAGCCCGCTTCACAGCAAAGACGGACCTGACAAGCCGGGCCCCCGCCGACAGGCAGTCGGTCGTACCGGTGACGATCCAGGGCGCGGCAGCGGGCGACAACCTCAAGTCGCTTGCGGTGTACGTCTCCTACGACAAGGGCGCCACCTGGCGGAAAGCTCCGGTGAAGAACAACCGCATCACGATCACGAACCCACCCAAGGACAAGTCCGTCTCCTTCCGCGCCAACATCACCGACAAGCAGGGCAACAAGTCGTCGGTGACCGTGTACGACGCGTACTTCGGTAAGTAGTTGCCTGATTGCGATCCTCGCCTGTGTGGCGCCGCAAGGGTGGTGCCACACAGGCGCTCGTCACGGTGGCTGCACGCGGCGTGCCCACCTGCGGCCCCAGGTCTGGCCCGGCGCTTCGATATAACGGTGGGTGAGCAGGCACAGGGGCAGCAGCACGGTGAAGAACGCCACTTCGAGTGCGAGACTGTCCTGCCGCCGTCGGCCGATGGTGCTGTCGATCACCGTCAGCAGCAGCGGATGCACCAGATAGACCGAGTAGCTGATCGTTCCCAAGCCGGTCAGCATCCGCGGTATGCGCCGGTGGCGCGACAACAGTCCGGCGCCGAAGGTGAGTACAGCCAGCACGAATGCGACGATCCAGCCGCGCCGTGTGAAGTGGTCGTCGTCGCCGTACCAGTACGCGCTCCCCACGCCACAGGCGACAACCATGACGGCGGTGCCGGCCGCCCAGCGCCAGGTGCACTGACTGTTCTCAGCACGGTGGACGGCGGTGCCGAGGAACATCACGGCGAGGATCACCAGCCCCTCCCACAGCGGGACCGTGCCATTGAGCGGGACCAGGACGAGCGCCAGTACCCCGCCCAGCACTCCGCCGAACACGCGAAGCGCGGGTGACCCGGAGCTCGCACAGCAGATCGCGACCACCAGGGCGCCCGAGGCGAGTCCGATCAGCGGGCCCGTGCCGACCAGGTCGGACAGGGCGGAGGCAGGCAGCGTGACCCCTGCCGCCACGCTCACGGCGGCCAGCACGGCCAGGGTGACGGCGACGCCCGCCGACCGCTGGTGCAGGCGGACCGTGAAGAGCGCGACGACCAGCAGATAGAAGGCCATCTCGTACGAGAGCGTCCACAGGATGAGCAGGAGATTGGGTGTCCCCAGTAACTCCTGGAGCATGGTGGCGTGGGCGACAGCCACGGCGGCCACGCTCTGCTGACCGACGTCACGCAGCTCCGCAATGCCCAAGAGGTTGACGGCAAGGAGCACGGTGACGACAGCCGCCCACAGCGGGTACACGCGGAAGATCCGTCCGATCCAGAACGTCCGGACGCAGCCCCGGCGCTCCAGCGACGCGGGAATGATGTAGCCGCTCACCAGGAAGAACACCATGATGCCGTACCGGCTGGTGTTGAACTGCGGCATCAACTCCCGCCGGAAGTCCGCCATGAACGTGTACGACGAGTGGTCGAAGACCACGACGAGTGAGGCGATGCCGCGCAACGCGTCCAGCCAGCCCAACCGCGACGGACCTGCCGTCGCCATGGCATCCAGTAATCGCGATGCAACGGATGGCGAACGCGCCGGTGAGGCGGGGACGCGGGGTGGGGATTCCATGCGTGGGCAGCGTCCTCTTCGGTGAGATGTTCGTTGCGTTGTCGTGAGGCAGATGCCGGCGCGGGAAGGCAGGCCGCGCTGTTCACATCACCGAGTTCAGCGGCTGGAGCATTGTTCGGCAGCACCGTTCCGGCGGCCGAACAATGGCGGGGTGCGCGAACCCTTCTGGTGTCATGGAGATGCATGGGTTGGCTGCCCGCTCTGATGCAGGGGCGGCTGGAGGGGGTGAAGGTGTGGCGGGGCGTCGTGAGGTGCCGGTGGATCCGGCGGCGGGTCCGGCGCAGCGGTTCGCGTTCGAGCTACGCAAGCTGAGGGCGGAGGCGGCCGGAATCACCTACCGGTCGCTGGCCCGGCGGGCGGGCTACTCGGTGACCACGCTCTCCCAGGCGGCGGCGGGCGAGCGGTTGCCGACGCTGCCGGTGACCCTGGCCTACGTGGGGGCATGCGGTGGAGACCTGGCGGAATGGGAGGCCCGGTGGAAGGAGGCGGTGGAGGAGTCCGCCGGTGACGGCTCCCGGGACGATGACGGATCGCTCACGCCGTACCGTGGCCTGGCACGATTCGAGACCGGGGACAGCAGACTGTTCTTCGGCCGGGAACAGCTCACCGCCGACCTGGTCGACCTGCTGCGCCGCCGGCGGTTCGCCGCGGTCTTCGGTCCCTCCGGCAGCGGCAAGTCCTCCCTGCTGCGGGCCGGCCTGATACCCGCCCTACGGCAGGCTCAGGAGCCGGACCTGCGTCCGGCCGCGATCCGGATCCTCACCCCGGGCGAACGCCCCGCCCGCAGCCACGCATCCCTCCTCACACCCGCAGCTCCCCGCGACGGCAGCAGCGTCGCGGACACGTTCGTGATCGTCGACCAGTTCGAAGAGGTCTTCACCCTCTGCCACGACGCGGCCGAGCGCGCTCGCTTCATCGATCTCTTGCTGACAGCCCGGAAGCCCGAGAGCCGCCTGCGGGTGCTGCTGGCCGTACGAGGCGACTTCTACGGCCGCTGCGCCGAGCACCGTGACCTGGCCGAGGCACTGCGCGATGCCAACATCCTGGCCGGAGGGATGAGTCCAACCGAACTGCGTGACGCTGTCGTCAAGCCGGCCACGGCCGCCGGACTGACCGTGGAACGAGCCCTGACCACTCGGCTGGTCAAGGAGGTCGCCGACGCGCCGGGCGGGCTGCCGCTGCTGTCCCACGCGTTGCTGGAGACCTGGCGCCGCCGCCGAGGCAAGACACTGACCATGGCCGGGTACGAGGCGGCCGGATGCCTGGACGGCGCGATCGCCAAGACCGCCGAGCAGGTCTACGGCCGGTTCACCGAAGACCAGGCGGCTACCGCCCGCCGGGTGTTGCTGCGCCTGGTCGCCCCTGGGGACGGCGCCCCTGACACCCGCCGTCCCGTCGAGCGTGCGGAACTGCCTGGCACCGGCCGGGACGACACCGCCCAGGTGGTGGAGGCACTCGCCGGGTCGCGGTTGCTCACCCTGGACGGCGGCACGGTCGAGATAGCCCACGAGGCCCTGATCACGGCCTGGCCCCGGCTGCGCGAGTGGATCGAGGAGAACCGCGAACGCCTGCGTGTGCACCGGAACCTGACCGAAGCGGCCCACGCCTGGCAGGAACTGGGCCGCGAAGAGGGCGCTTTGTGCCGGGGAAGCCGGCTCGCCGCCGCTCAGGAACACTTCGGCGGCGCATCGCACGAAGACCTGAACGACCTTGAGCACGCCTTCCTCGACGCCAGTCGCGACCACGAGCAGAAGGGCCGTCGCCGTTACCGGCTGGTGCTCACCGCGGTCACCGCCGCCCTGTGCCTCGCCCTCGTCGCCGCCGGCCTGGCCGTGGGGCAGTGGCAGAGCGCGGTCACCGCCCAACACCTCGCCCAGTCCCGGCAACTGGCCGCCCAGTCCAGTGCACTGCTGGACTCCGAACCCGACCTCGCCTCACTGCTCGCTGTCCATGCCTACCGGACCAGCCCGACCCGCGAAGCGACCGCCGCCCTGTATGCCGCCGCGGCTCTACCGCTGCGCGAGCGCCTCACCGGCGGCACCGAACCCGTGGATTCCATCGCCCTCAGCCCGGACGGACACACCGTCGCCGCCAACAGCCGCGACGGCAAGGTGCGGATCTGGAGTCTGCCCGGAGGCCGGCTCCGACACACGATCGCCGGCTACGACAGCGGCGAAGTCGCGGCGTTCAGCCCCGACGGACGCATCCTCGCTGTCGCCGACAGCGGGCTGGTAGGCCTGTTGGATCCGGTCACCGGCAAGAAACTCAGAGCCATCACCGTCCCCGACGGTTCGGTACGCGGGATGGCCTTCAGCCCTGACGGTCGTACCCTGGCCATCTCCTCCCCGGCGGCTGTACGGGTGTGGGATGCGGCCACCGGCCGCCTACGGCACAGTTTCACCAGCGACCCAGAGGCGGTCGCATTCGGCCCGGACGGACGAACGGTCGCCGCGGCAGGCCGCAACGGACGGGTGCAGCTGTGGGACCTCGCCACCGGCCGCGCCCGGACCGCCCACAACAGCCGAAGCAAGGGCGCTTCGGTGGCTTTCAGCCCGGACGGCCGGACATACGCGATGGCCCGCACCGACGGTCTGGTGCAACTGCGGGAGGTAGCCACGGGCACCGTCCGGCGCACCATCAGCGACGGTCCCCTCGGGCTCAACGAGATGGTCTTCGCCCCGGACGGGCGGACCCTCGCCATCCTGGGCCAGGCGGACACGGTGCAGCTGTGGGACACCGCCTCCGGCACAGCGATCGCCACCGTGGCTGTCGGTCACCACGGACGGGGGGCCATGAAAGTGGCCCTCAGCGCGAACGGCCGCACCCTGGTGACCAGCAGCAACTCGGACCCCACCATCCGCGTCCACCGACTGTATGCCGAGCGCCCGCAGACCACCCTGCCAGGCCCTGACAGCACATACGTTGCAGACATGACGTTCGGTCCGGACGGACGGACGATGGCCACGATTCACCAAGAACCGCCCGGCCGTGGGTCTGTACGGCTTTGGGACGTCAGGACCGGCGATCGCGAAGCCACACCGGCGCTCGACACCGACGTGACACTCCGGAGAAAGCAGTCGCCCACGGTTTCCCGCCTCGCGGCCGTGGGCTTCAGCCCGACCGGACACACCCTGGCGGCCCTGACCATCAAGAACAGGGTGATCAAGGTCCGGGTCGCTGCCACGGGCCGCCTTCGCCAGATCCGTGCTGTGAGCGGCATCGAGGTCCGGGACGTTGCGACGGGCCGCCTTCGCCAAAGCCTTGCCCTACGCGCCGTCAACGAAGCGGTCTTCAGCCCAGACGGGACCCGGCTCGCCTTCGTCGGCGAGAGGGAAACAGTGCAGATCTGGCACCTTTCAACCGGCGCACTGCACACCGCCAGCACCGGCCACGGCGGATCCGTCAGGGCGGTGGAGTTCACTCCGGACGGCCGCACACTTGCCGTCGTGAACATCGAGACCGGCGGCGACCAGGTCACGCTGCTCGACGCCGCAACCGGCCGCACACAGCGCACCATCAAGCCGAGCCGCCCAAGCACACTGTCTCTCGCGTTCAGCCCGGACGGGCACACCCTGGCCACCGCAAGCAGTAGCGGGGTCGTGAGCACATGGGACAGGCGCACCGGCCGGCTCCAGGACAGCTTCAGCGCCAGCGGTGAGGTGGCGTCGCTGGCCTTCAGCCCCGATGGACGCACCCTGGCCGCAGGCACCGTACGAGGAGTCCAGCTGTGGGACCTCGCCACCAGCCAGACCCGAATCACCCTGCCGACCCGCTCGCTCACAGCTGTCGCGTTCAGCCCGGACGGACAAACCCTGGCCATCGGCACGGGCAGCTCCGTCGGCCTGTGGAACGTCAACCTGCCCGACCCGGCCCGCGCAATCCGAAACATCTGCGAGGCCGTCGACGCCTCGCTCACCCCTCTGGAGCAGTCCCGCTACCTCCAGGATCGGTCCACTGAAACCGGCTGCCAGCCAGCCGCGCCATAGAACCTCACGACATCACCACGCAATTCGGCACCAGAGCCAGGAACCGCCCCTGGTGGATGCGCTAGCCAGTACCGGGACGGTCGAGACTCAACCGTGTCACTGCAGTCCGTGAAGCGACATCGGCTTCGGCCGCCGCCCGGATCGCACGAATCTCGGCGATGGCCTCGGCCGGCTCCTGGTCCCCCGCGTCCACAATCCGCTCCAGCTCGTGGAGGCGGGCGGCCCGCTGTGGGTGCCGTTCGATCGCGACGAATACGGCCCACGAGTGCACGAAAGCCCGCAACGGGGCAAGGCTCTGGGTCTGCTGTGCGTTCGTCGTGGCCTCGAAGAGGTGTTGGGTGAGCGCCGGGACCCGACTGGGTGCGATCCGGGCGACCGCCGACCGCAGCGCGTCAGGGGTGAGCTCGGGCATGGGGATCAGAGATCCGTACGGGCCGTCGCTCTGAGCACTCACGGGGACCTCCGGTGCGGGCGGGGCGCTCCTCGTACGGTACCGGCGGAGGCGGCGGAGGGCTGCCGGAACGGCGCTGGTCACGTGACTCATTTCTGTCGCGTCCTAAGCCGCTGCTGCCGCTCGGGCCTGGTGGGCCGTGCTGCAACCCCGGCACCGGCCCGGTGCGGAGGCCCGGAAGGCTCGGTCGCAGTCGTCGCAGTTCTGGAGAGGGGCCGGGCGGGATGGCTCTGGTCGGGCGGCGGGGAGAGGCGGGGGAAGGAGGGCGGTGAGGCGGTGGGCCAGGAAGCCCGCCGAGTGGCGTACGCCGTCCTGGGGCATCCCTGACGCGAGCGTTCGCCGTACGTCGTCCGGGGTGACGCCTCGTTCCAGCCAGGTGACCACCGCGGGGGCGAGGCGGCGTACGTCCTGCTCGCCGAGGTGGAGTCGGGGGTCGTGGGTGCGGAGGCCCGCGAGAACGTCGCGGGCGGTGCGATGGGCGGGGATGGTCTGGGGCTCTGGCAGCGGGGGTGATGTCGCCGCCACCGGGGGCGAGGGCGGAGCCGGGGGCGGGGTCTGCTTCGGTTCGCCGTGCGGCTTCGGCGGGCGCGGGGCCGTGCGTGTCCTCGGCTTGTTGTACGAGATCGTGCGCGTCACGATGCGGCCCGAGGGAAGGCGTTCCTTGATGCGGGCCAGGTATCCGTGGGTCTCCAACTCCCGCAGGGCCGAGGCGATCCTCGTCTCTCCGTCGCTTCGAGCGTAGTCAGCTCTCAGCATTCCGGGCATTTCGGCCCGGAAGGTCCGTCACATCACCAAAGCGTGAGGGCTTCGGTTTGAGTACGGTCTCTCGTTTCCTGCTGCCGTTGGTGCGGCAGGGTTGCGCCACCTGCCCGCCTCTGCCCGGCCTTGCAGCTGGGCAGGGTGGTGCGGGTCTTCTGGTCGACTCCACGAGGCTTCGACACCTTGCCGGTGTCCAGGTCTCCGCCCACTGCGGTACCTGTTGCTGCGGCTGCCGCGAGGGCGGCGAGGTTGAGTGCGGCGTTGGCGTCCCGTTCGATGACCAGGCCGCATGCGTCGCATTCGAAGGTCCGGATATGCAGCGGCAGCTTGGCTTTCACTACGCCGCACCCGGAACAGGTCTTGGAGGAGGGGAACCAGCGGTTCGCGGCCACGGTGCGGCAGCCGTTGCGCTTCGCCTTGTAGCCGAGCTGGCGGCGGATCTCCCCGAACCCGGCGTCGGCGATGTGCCGGGCCAGGCGCCGGTTCTTTACCATGCCGGTGACGTTGAGGTCTTCGACGACGACGGTGCCGTACTCGGCGGCCACCGCGCTGGTGAGCTTGTGGAGGGCGTCCTCACGGAGGTTCGCCACCCGGTGGTGGACCCGGTTGCGGGCGGCGTTGGCCTTCTCCCACCTGCGAGACGGCTTCTGCCCGGTCCGCTTGTCGGGGCCCCGGCGGCGCGACACCAGGCGGGAGGCACGGCGCAGCTCCACCAGGGCGGCGCTCAGGTGCCTGGGGTTGGCCACCTCACGGATCTCGCCCGAACTGTCCGCCATGACCGCGAGGGTCTTGATCCCGAGATCGATGCCCACGGCGATATCCGGGCGGGCGACCCGTACGAGGTCGCGCTTCACCTCGGTCTGGAAGGACACGAACCAGCGTCCGCGCTCGTGCCGGACGGTCGCGGACAAGATGCGGGCGGTGCCGGCCTGGACATGAGTGAGGAGCTTGACGGTGGGCTCGTGGACGCGGACCGGCCCGAGACGGGGCAGCGTGACGTGCCTGCCGCCCGCTTCGACGCGGATGGTGCCGGTGGTGAACCGGCAGGCCAGACGCGCCTTCCGCTTCGACTTGAAGCGGGGCATACCCACCGCGCGCCCCTTGCGCTTGCCGCGCTTGGACTTGGCGTAGTTGTCGAACGCGGCGGCGGCGTTGGCGAGTCCGGTGGAGTACGCCTCCTTGGAGTTCTCCTCCCACCACCCGCAGAACCTCGGGTCGGTGTGCTTGGCCTCGTTGAACGCCTTGCGCAGCGACGGCAGCGACCACGGCCGCCAGGGTGTCAGGTCCTCCTCGGCGATCCCGTACGACTCCTCGGCCCTGCGCTGCCACCACGACGCCTCGACCCAGCCCACCGCCCAGTTGTAGGCGGCACGGGCGGCACCGCAGTGCGAGCGCAGCGCGGCCTCCTGGCCGGCGTTCGGGTCCAGCGCGAAGCGGTACGCCTGGACCACGAAACCGGGCTGCGCCTGGAACTTTTTCACCCGGCGTCCTCGGCGGTCGCCACGGCCACCACTCGGGCGGCACGGTTCTTCGCTGCCTGCCGCCCATACAGCCGCGCGCACATCGAGGTCAGCACCTCGGTGATGTCCCGTACCAGGTCGTCAGCGGTCTCGGTCGGGTCGAGGACGACCAGGCGCCGGCCGGTGGCGGACAGTACGGCTTCGAGGTGCTCGACGCCGAACCGGGCCAGTCGGTCGCGGTGCTCGACCACGATCACCGTGACCTGTGGGTCGGCCAGGAGGCGGTGCAGCTTGCGCCGCCGCCCATTCAATCCCGAGCCGACCTCGGTGACGACCTCCGCGACCGGCAGGCCAAGCCCGTTCGCCCCGTCCACCACCCGTGACGCCTGCCACTCAAGGTCGGCTTTCTGGTCGGCTGACGAGACACGGCAGTACGCCACCACCCGCCCCGACGCTGCAAAGACGGCCGGAGCGGGCTCGGCGACCAGCCACGTACCGGACGGCGCCTGGACGACGGGAACGGGCATCTTCCCGTCCTTCACCCACCGCCATGCGGTCTGGTAACTCACGCCCTGCTGGCGCGCCCACTCCGAAAGCTTCACACGATCAAGATGCACGGCTATAGGTGACTACGAATGAATAGAAAATCCGTGGCAATTGTCACCCCTCCGGGAACTTCCCCGCCAGCGCCTTGATGCCGACGAGCGTGCCGCTGCGGAGCGAGTGGATGTGGACCGCCAGACCGATGGCCGTCAGGGACAGCTCGGAGTGCTGGGCGAGATGGTTTCCGACCACGGTGAACCGCTCGTCGTGGTGCTCGTCGACGTGACCCACTCCTTGGTGGGAACGGCCGGTCCGGGTGCGCGTGTGCGCGCTAAAGTGCTGATCAGTCATCGGGAAGGTGCTGTCTTCCTAGGTGGTGAGGCCCTCGTTCGGGATGCCAGTCCCGGCGGGGGCCGTTTCACATCTGCGGTTGTCTGTCCGCGCTGACGCTGCCCGACCAATCCGCCTTTCCGCCAGCCGAATTGTCCGCGATCACCCGACCGAGTGATCAGGCGCCAGAGGCGCGGGAATGCTAGGGGTGCGGTTGATGACGGGCTGGGGTGGGTGGGTTGGGTTCTTTTCCCGGTTCTTTCTCTTTGGCGTCGGGCCCCACCGGGTCACGCCCGTCCACGATCCGGCGTCACCTCCGCCCACACCGTCTTGCAGCCCGGCCCCGGGCCGTCCACCACGCCCCACCCGTCCGCGTACGCCTCCACTAGCAACAGGCCGCGCCCCGACTCCTCACCGTCACCGACCGGGTCCTTGATACGCGGGTGCCGGTCGCCCCGGGCGTCGGTCACCTCCATGCGCAGCACGCCGACCTCGTCGAGCCGGAGCGTCAGCCTGAAGTCCCGGCCGGGGACACGTCCGTGGAACACCGCGTTCGCGGCGAGTTCGGCCACCACGTGCAGCGCGGACTCGGACTCAGCGCCCCACTCCGCCAGTTGGCGCTCCGTGAGCAGACGGGCGAGGCGTGCGCCGCGACGGGTCGCGGACAGCAGGATCGTGAAGTGCAGGGCGGCGGCGACCGGTTGAGCGGGGGCATGGATTCCATTGTTCACGTCACTCAGCGTGGCCGCGTACATCTACCCTGAACAGCGGCGAAGCCGGTACGCAACGTGACTGTCCGGGTGCGGTACGGATGCGGTGCGCGGTTGTCCGGTCCGTAGTTGTCCCGTCCGTACGCGCGAGAGGTGGGCTTGTGGAGGACGAGGAGGCGACGGCCGTGCTCAAGGCCGTCGGGCGTCAGATCAAGGCGTGGCGGGAAGCCGCCGGGATGCGGCAGTCGGAGTTCGGCGCCGCGATCGGGTACGGCGAGGAGATGGTCTCTTCGGTGGAGCGGGGGCGGCGGGTGCCCCAGCCGGAGTTCCTCGACAAGGCGGACGAGGTTCTCGACGCGGACGGGAAGCTCTCGGCGATGAAGAAGGACGTGGCCGAGGCCAGGTATCCCAAGAAGGTGCGGGATCTGGCGAACCTGGAGGCCGAGGCGGTCGAACTGGGAGCGTACGCCAACCACAACATGCACGGTCTGCTGCAGACGGAGACCTATGCGCGGTCGCTGTTCGCGATGAGGCGGCCGGCGTACACCGAGGACGAGATCGACCGCCAGGTCGCAGCACGCATGGCCCGACAGTCCGTCTTCGAACGCGTACCCGCGCCACTGCTCACCTTTGTCCAGGAAGAGGTCACGCTACGGCGGCCCATCGGAGGCAGAATGGTGCTGCGGCAACAGCTCGAACGCCTGTTGGAGGTCGGCAGGTTGAGGCACGTGGAGATCCAGGTCATGCCAACGGATCGTGAGGATCATGCGGGCATGGGCGGCCCGCTCCAACTGCTGAAACTTCAGGACGGCAAGGCGCTCGGCCACTCGGAAGGTCAGCTGCACAGTCGCCTGATCACCGATCCGAAAGAGGTTCAGATCGTCGAGATGCGCTATGGCATGATCCGGGCGCAGGCTCTCACGCCGCGGGAGTCACTGACCCTGGTCGAGAAAGTTCTGGGAGAGACATGACCCCCACCGCCGCCTCCGCCGAAGCCGACTCCTCACTGGAGTGGTTCAAGAGCAGCTACAGCAGCAACGACGGCCCCGAGTGTGTCGAGGTCGCGATAGCCCAAGCCACCGCCGCCACCATCCACGTCCGCGACTCCAAGGACAAGCAGCGCTCACGGCTCACGTTCACGGGCGCCGCGTGGAGCGAGTTCGTCAGCCACGCCCGCCGCTCAGCGTGACTGGAGGGCGTCCAGGGCCACCGCCTGGGCGATGGCCAGGCGGCGGTCGAGGTCGGGGTTCGCCATGTCGAGTACGTAGCGGTCGCGGAGGCCGAACTTCTTGTCGACCGACATCGCCCGCTTGTCGCCCTCGGTGAAGTCGAAGTGATACGGCCATGCGAACGGTATGAAATCGACGAGCGGCAGGAACTCCCAGACCCGGCGCAGTATGGCCACAACCCTGTTGCGCTCGCGGCCTGTTAGCTGCGTCGTGCCCGGTTGCTCCAGGCTCCACGTCGAGCGCAGCAGCGAGGCGGCGAACTCCTTGCGGAACGTGCCGATGGGGTTGCCCGTCTCGTCGCGTACGTCGTAGACGGCGCTGACGTCGAGGAGCTGGCGGGCCTTGAAGGTGAACAGGACACTCTTCTTGGACTCGTCGGAGTAGACGGTCATCTCTTCCTTGATCGCGGTCCGTTTCTGCTGGGCGAAGGCGACGACCTCGCCCTCGGAGCCGTCCGGACGCGCCACGGTCACCACGTACCGGTTGGCCATGAAGGTCATCTTCTGCCGGACGTTGAACCGCTCGTGCGCCTGCAGTTGCATGTCGTCCACGTGACGTCTCCCGTTTTTTCGTCGCCTGCGCTGTGTCCTGCTGAGCCATCGTCGCCGCGACGGCCTGCCCGGATCAGTCCTCGGAAGTCGCGGCCCGCAGCGACCTTCGGAGACGGCAGATACGGCCGATACGGCACCGGCGGCCCCCGAACAGCGCCCGCCCTGGCCGTAGTCGTCCTGTGGTTGTCCACTTTCGTCGTTCGGCGGCGCGACGCAGGGATGATGCGGGCGCTCCCGGGCACTGCCTATCGTCGGGCCGTGGAACTGGACGAAGCGAAGACCGCCCGCAGCGCATGGCCGCTCCGACGCCGGCTTGTCGCCGCGTCGCCCTGGAGTCGCGGGCGGATCGCCGGCGAGACCGTACTCACCGTTGTGCTCGCCGGACTCGCCGGGCTGATCGACGCCGCGGGGGCCGGGTTCGGTGTACGGACCATCGTTGTCGTCACGGGCGTCGCCCTGCTGTCGCTGATGCGGCGCTCGCTGCCGGCGACGGTGCTGGTCGTCTCGGCGGCCGCGGCCGGGGAACTGGCCGGCGCGGCACCGCTGTTGCTCTACGCGAGCTGGTCGGCGGGCAGCCGCATCCTGAGGCCCTGGCGGGTGGTCGCCGCGTTCGGCGCAGCGTTCGTACTGCATGCCGCGGTGTCGTTCCGCAGCGAGTTCGGCGCGGGTTCCGACCTGCCACTGGCTTTCACGTTCGGGCTGAGCGCAGGCCTGTTCCTCACGCTGTCGATCGTGCCGGGGCTTGCCTCCCGCTACCGGGCGCAGCGCCACTCGCTGCTGGACGCACTGCAGCGGAACAACGTCCAACTCGTGCGCGAGCAGACGATGGTGGCACGGCAGGCGCGCCTGCTGGAGCGGGGCCGCATAGCCCGGGACATGCACGACAGCCTCGGCCACCAGCTCGCCCTGATCGCCGTGCACGCGGGCGCCCTGCAAGTCGATCCGGACCTCACCGACCGACAGCGGGAAGGCGTACGGATCCTGCGGGACGCCTCCGTCACCGCGATGGGCGAGCTGCGCGAGGCCGTCGGCATCCTCCACGAGGAGCGGGACGACAACCGGAACTGGCCCGACGTGCGCACCAACGAGCACGGACGCACCGAACCCGGGCGCGCCGAACCCGCCGAGCCCACCGAGGCCGCCGAGCCCACCGAGGCCGCCGAGCCCGTCGACACGGACGGCGGGCGTCCCGGCTCCCGCGCGGTCGCCGCCATCGACGGTCTTGTCGAGTCGTCCCGGGCCGCGGGCGCGGCCGTGGAACTGCTCCGGTCCGGCGCCTTCCGGCAGTTGGCGCCCGCCGCCGGTCACACGGCGTACCGCATAGCCCAGGAAGGCCTGACCAACGCCCACAAGCACGCCCCGGGCGCCCCGATCACCCTCGCCCTGCGCTACGAGCCGGACAGCCTGGTGGTGGAGGTCGCCAACGGGCCCGCGCCTGCCGGGGCACCGGACGCCCCGGCGGTGATCAGCGGCGGCCAGGGGCTCAGGGGACTGCAGGAGCGGGCCCGGCTCATCGGCGGCATGGTGCACACCGGTCCCACCGTGGACGGCGGCTTCCGCATCGCGGGCATGCTGCCCTACAGCACAGGTGCCGGTGCCTCCCTCGGTACCGGCGCCGACACAGGGGGCGGCGAACCCCAGCCCGGCCACCCCCACGGCGCGACCTCCGTCGGCCCGTACAACGACTTTGTGGGGCAGCCCGGCACCGGCGCCGCGGACAACAGTGGAGCGGTCATCAACCGGTCCGATCCGCAAGGGGAGTTCGCCGCCACCATGAGCAGGAAGAAGAACGTTGCCATCGGCTGCGCCGTCACCGCCGTCGTCCTCGTCGTGGGCGTTGTCGCCCTGGGAATCTGGGGGGTGAGCGCGCTGATGGACGAGATGAACAAGGCCACGATCCCGCCGAGGGTGTACGAGTCGGCGAAGGTCGGCGACCCCGAGACCGCCGTGCAGGACAAGCTGCCCGACGAGGACTCGGTACTGACCTCGGTCTGGGCGGACCAGGGCCCGCGGATGCCCAAGGATGCGGACTGCCGCCACTTCGCGTCCGACGACCCCGACGACACCACGACCGTCTTCCGGTTCTGCTTCCGCGACGGAAAGCTCGTCGAGAAGCAGACCTTCAAGGACGAGAGCTGACCCAAGCCCCATGAGGTGACCGCAAAGCCGCGAGGCCGCAAGGCCGTGAAGGCGCGAAGGCGCGAAACGACCCGGCCCGCGGTCGCGCCCTCGCCTCCTCACACCGTCTCCGCGACGCACCCGACCGGATCAGGGCATGATGGCGAGGCCATGCCATCCGCTTCCGACCGACACCGCGCAGGAGGCCGTGTGATCCGGGTCCTCGTCGCCGACGACGAGCCGCTCATCCGGGCCGGCATCAGAATGATCCTCACCTCGGCCGACGACATCGACGTGGTCGCCGAGGCGGGTGACGGCCGCGAGGCCGTGGAGAACGCCCGGGGCACGGCCGTCGACGTGGCACTGCTGGACATCCAGATGCCGGTGATGGACGGGCTCACGGCCCTGGCCGAACTGGGCCGGGTCGCGCCGAACGTACGGGTGCTGATCCTCACCACGTTCGGCGAGCGCGACAACGTGCTGCGCGCGCTCGGCCACGGCGGCGCGGGCTTCCTGCTCAAGGACTCCGCGCCCGACGAGCTGATCCACGCGGTGCGGGCGGCAGCGGCCGGGAACGCCTATCTCTCACCGGCGGCCACCCGGCACGTGGTGGACGCCCTCTCCTCCCCCGGGGTCACCGCCCGCGCGGAGCAGGCCAGGAACCGCCTCGACGGGCTGACCGCACGGGAGCGCGATGTGCTCGCCCTGCTCGGGGAGGGCCTGTCCAACGCGGACGCGGGCAGGCGGCTGCACATGAGCGAGGCCACCGTGAAGACGTACGTCAGCCGCATCCTGACCAAGCTCGACTGCGACAACCGGGTCCAGGCGGCCCTGCTCGCGCGCGACGCCGGTCTGCACCCGGGCGACGTCTGACGGGTCCCACGACGTCCGACCGGTCCCGCGGTGCCGGCCCGTCCCTCGGCGCGGCTCACGTTTTCGTGGGCCGTCTCGTCATAGGGGCATGAACACGAAAATCCGGTACGCCAACCTCGGCTTTCTGGCCGTGACCGCGCTGTACACAGGCGCCTGGGCCTACTTCTCGCCGAAGGAGTGGCACGCGAGCTTTCCCGGCTTCGGACTGAGCTGGCTGCCCCAGCTCGGCCCGTACAACGAGCACCTTGCCAAGGACGCCGGGGCCATGTTCCTGGCGCTGGCGATTCTCACCGCCATCACCCTGGGTTCCGTACGGAACACCCGGCTCGTGCAGACCACGGGCGCGGTGTGGCTGGTCTTCAACGTGCTGCACCTCAGCTACCACATGCAGCATCTCGGGATGTACGGGACGCGCGACCAGGTGCTCAACGTCGTCCTGCTGACGGCGCTGGTGCTGTCGTCCGCCCTTCTCCTCGTGCCGGTGCTCCCCGGACGGCGAGGGGACACATGATGACGTACGGGATCAGGATTGACAGGGACAAGGCGGACAGGAACACGGCTGAAGAAGGAGGTCCGTCATGCGGATCGCGGTAGCGGGCGGGACCGGGCTGGTCGGGCGGTACGTGGTCGACGAGCTGGTCGCCGCAGGGCACGAACCGGTGGTACTGGCCAGGTCGCGGGGTGTGGACCTCGTCTCGGGCGCCGGACTCGACGCCGCCATGACGGGCGTGGAGGCCGTCGTCGACGTCAGCAACGTGCAGACCACCAGCGCCAAGAAGTCGATCTCGTTCTTCGAGAGCGTCGCCCGGAACCTCCTGGGCGCCGAGGCCCGGGCCGGCGTACGGCACCACGTGGCCCTGTCGATCGTCGGCCTCGAACAGGTCGGCCTCGGCTACTACAAGGGGAAACTGTGCCAGGAGGAGGTCGTGGCCAAGGACGGCCCGACGCCGTGGACGATCATGCGGGCCACGCAGTTCCTGGAGTTCCCGCAGCAGGTCCTCGACCGGATGCCGGGCCCGGTCGCGATGGTGCCCCGGATGCGTACGCAGCCGGTAGCGGCCCGCGAGGTCGCCCAGCATCTCGTGCGGCTCGTCCTCGGGCCGCCCCAGGGCATGGCGCCGGAGCTCGCCGGACCGCGGGTCGAGGAACTCGTGGACATGGTGCGCAAGGTGCTGCGGGCCGGGGGCCGGCGCAAGCTGCTGGTGCCGGTCACGCTCCCCGGCGCCGTCGGGAAGGCCATGAAGGGCGGCGGCAACCTGCCGACCGGACCAGGGTCCCGCGGCACCCAGACCTTCGACGAGTGGCTCACCGAGAACGTCCGGCACATCGCGCACGACGCGCACCACGGGCAAGGGCCCGACGGGCGCCCCGGAGAGGGAGGCTGAGCAGTCCATGCCCATCCCGCCCGGGTCCGAGCAGAGCCCCGATGCCGACACGGACCCCGGTCCCGACCTTGGTCCCGACCCCAGGCCCGACCCCGGTCCCAGCCTCGGTTCCCTCATGGCCGAGCGGCGCCGGCTGCTCAACCTCGGCTACCGGATGCTCGGTTCGGTGCAGGAACGCCGAGGACGTCGTACAGGAGACGTACGCCCGCTGGTACGCCCTGTCAGAACCGCAGCAGCAGGCGATCGTCACCCCGCTGGCGTGGCTGACCCGGGTCGCCTCGCGGATCTGCCTCGACCAGCTCGCCTCCGCACGGGTCCGCCGTGAGCGCTACACCGGGGAGTGGCTGCCCGAGCCGGTCAGGGGCGGCACCACCTGGACCAGCGCTGCCGGGGCGGGGCGGACGAGCGGGACGGGCGGGGACGATCCCGCCGACCGGATCACGCTCGACGAGTCGGTCAGCATGGGCATGCTCGTGGTCCTGGACTCGGTCACGCCCGCGGAACGCGTCGCCTTCGTCCTGCACGACGTCTTCGGCACGCCGTTCGCCGAGATCGCCGAGACGGTGGGCCGCTCCCCCGCGGCCTGCCGCCGGCTCGCCTCCTCGGCCCGCCGGCGTCTCGCCGAGCGGCGGCCCGTCGGCGGTACGACGACGGAACACCGGCAGGTCGTCTCCGCGTTCCGCGCGGCGTGCGAGACCGGTGACCTCGACTCGCTGGTCGCCCTGCTGGACCCCGCCGTCCAGTCGCGCAGCGACGGAGGCGGCAAGGTGCGCTCGGCGCTGCGCCCGGTCACCGGCGCGGACAAGGTGGCGCGCTTCCTCCTCGGCCTTCTGCGCAGGGAGCCGGACGTGGAACTCGTCGAGGACGACATCAACGGCGCCCCCGGCGTCACGGTCGCCATCGCCGGTACGACCATCGCCGTCCTCGCCGCCGACGTCCGCGACGGCCTGATCACCGACCTGTGGCTCGTGGTCAACCCGGACAAACTCCACGCGTGGGCCGATGCGCCAAGGACTCCTTAGCCGGTGTCCTACGGGGTGATCGCTTGTGGTCCGTTCATGGGGCGGGGCCGGTTCGACGACGGGATCGCCGGCGCCGATCTGGTCCGATCCACGCCGCTGCGCTCGCCGTCCGCGCCCGCGACGACAACCTCCGTGGATCGATGCGGCTAGCACCAGCAAGTGACCGCGTTGCAGCACGGCACCTGCTGTTGCGGCGGAGGCACCTGCTGCGCCGACGGGGAGCACATGCTCGGCAGCGACAGCAGGAAGATGACCGCCGCGAGGACCTCCACGAAGAGTACGAACTTGCGCATCGGCGTTTCCCTCCGCTCAGCCGGGCCCCGCCGTCGGCGGTGGTCCCGTCTCGATCAGCCGTATGAGCGCGCCGGGCACGATGACCGTCGCCGCCGCAGAGGCCCGCCGCTCACCGTCTTTCGGCGTGAGGGCGATGGGTCTGCTCAGCGCGATGTCCCGCATCCCGGTGTCCGTGTCACGGGAGACCCGCTCGAAGTAGCCCTCGACCCGCAGCCCGTCCTGGAGATGCACGGCGACGAACCGCCGCGTCTCCACCCGCGCCCCGTGCTCGTCCCGCCCGTAGCACGGGGACGTGAGCACCCCGTGCCACACCGTCCCCGGCCGTGCCCGGTTCCCCGTCGCGTACGCCGTGCGTCCCCCGAGTACGTGTCCGAGCCCCGCGCACAGCGCCGCGCTGATCCCGAGGACCAGTGCCCCCGTGGCCAGCGCGGCCCACGGATGCTCGACGAGCGCACGCCGCCCCGCCGTCAGCTGCTCCAACGTCAGCAGCGCGCTCCACACCTCGGCGAGCGCGAACACGCCGAGCGCGGCGGCGAGCGTGCTGGACGCCCCCGCGGCCACCATCTCGGCCACCTCACGCCCGGGGCTGAGCGCCTCGCGCGGCGTACGCCGCTCGTAGCCGAAGAGGTACAGGTAGCCGGGGGTGGCGGCGAGCAGCACCGCGAGGAGGCCTACGAGCGTGCTGGGCACGGGCCACGTCCGCGGGAGGCGGGTGAGACCTGCCCGTACAGCTCGGGGACAAGCGTCGGCTCACAGGGGCGCGGAGAACGGCTCGGGCAGCTCCAGATCCTCGTCGTCGTCCTCGGGCTGCCTGGCCTGAGTGTGGCCGCGGATCGCCTCGTCCTGATCAGGCGTCCCCGGCTCGACACTCTCTTCCGGCTCGTCCCCTCCCTCCTGTACGGCACGCTGTACACCACCGTCACCACGGGTCTCCCCCATCTGTCTTCCCTCCCCGGCCGCCGGACCTACCGGCAGCCGAACCCCGTAAACCCGGCCCATTCGTGCCGTGCCGGACGCCCTTCGTCGAGCAGGTCGCAGGCCGCCGCGCGTGCCGCCCGCAGGGGGCTCGCGCCGCCCACGCGGTGCCGGTGCCAGGCGAGGCCGAAGGCGCGGGCGGACCGGTCCCCGACCGGCGCCGGGCTGCCCAGGACGAACGCGGCCCCGGCTTCCTGGAAGACGTGCGCGAGAGTGATCGCGTCGTCGCCGACGACCTGGACCCGGCCCTCGGCCCGTACCGTGCCGCTGGGCCGCTGCGCGCCGGAGCACGCCGCGAGGACGACCTCGTCGTACCGGACGCGCCGCACGGCGAGCTGTGCGATGCCCAGCCTGCCGTCGGCCAGATGGAGGCCCGCGTCGTACGGGTCGTCACCGGCCGCGGTGGCGTGGCACGACAGGTGCAGGACGGTGCCGGGGCCGCCCTGCCGGTCCAGCAGGCCGAGCAGGGTCCGTACGTCCGCCCGCGCCCCGGTGGCGGTTCGCGACAACAGCCGCTCGCTCCCGTACAGACCCTCCAGATCGCACAACTCGCCCTCTACTTCCGCCAGTTGATTGAGCCTCAGGTGCTCGGGCTGGTCCTGGACGCCAAAGAGGGAGACGCGCACCGAGCGGGCCGGGGGCCGGTCCAGCGTCGGCAGGCCGGCCAGGTTGGGCAGGACACCGACGGCCGTGTGCCGGACGAGCGGCCGGCCCAGAGCGGTGAGCAGTTGCCAGGGCAGCCCGTGCAGGTCGGCGTGCGGCACCACGAGGAGCGTGTCGGCGGCCAGGGCGGCCTCCACGAGCCTCCGGGGCACCAGATCCTCAAGAGCCACTCCGAAGAAGGGGGAGAAGTCGAGCGGTGTGCGGTCGATGCCAGGGCGCGTGCTCTCCCGCAGCCGCTTCCCGTATTCCTCAAGAGCCCGCACCACTTCGCCGGACAGGACCCGGGCGCCGACCTCGACCCCGTCAGGGCTCACGACGACGGCCACGACCCGCCCCTGCCTGCGGTACAGGGACAGCGCGGCCCGCCGCCCGCGCCCATCAAGAACGCCAGGAACGCCAGGAACACCGGGAAGGCGCCACACGCGCTCCGCAACCGCCCCCACCGCCTCCTCGAAGTCCACCGGCGCACCCTCGGTCACAGCCCGCCAGCGCGGGTCGTCACGGCGGATGCGCTCCACGAGCCGCCTTCGCCGTATCCGCAGCTCCCGGGCACCAGCGGCGCGCGCGGCGGCGTCCGGCCCGGGTTCGCTCTTCACGTCGCCGTACTCCAGGGCGTTGAGCTCCGCCGTCACCTCGGCCAGTTCGCGCTCGTCGGCGGTGGGCGCGTCCGCGCCGGGCACCGGGAGCAGGGCGAGGCGGGCGGCGAAGGAGCGGGCCTTGAGCATGTCGACGATCCCGAGCGCGGTGAGCGCGTCCCGCCGTTCGACGGCGAGGTCAAGGGCCTCGTGCAGGACGGGCAGCCGCTCGGCGAGGTACGAGTTGTCCCAGCGCAGCCCGGTGGAGACGCGGCGGCGCTGGTCGACGATCCGCACGGCCTTGCCGTACGCCGCCTGCGCCGAGGTGAACCGCTCGGCCGACCGCAGCAGCCGCGCCTGCTCGGCGTGCAGCTTCCACTCCAGTTCCGGCTGCGGCAGGGCGGCGGCCGTGGAGAGGCCCGCGGCACACCAGGCCAGGGCCTCCTCGGAGGCGTTGGCGACGCGGGCGCGCAACAGGCAGTACGCGGTGCGGCGGAAGGCGAGGGCGCCCTCGGGGTATCCGGACGGCAGCTCGGCCGGTTCCTCGGAGGGCCCGGAAGCCTTGGAGACCCCAGAGTCCTCGAAGACCGGCGCGAGGGCGTCCAGCAGCTCTCCCGCTGCCCCCGCGTCCCCCCGCCTCCAGGCCAGCGAGGCGAGCTGGAGATCGGCGAACGGCCCCATGCCCGGCCGCAGTTCGCGGTAGAGCCGCTCGGCCTCCGCGTACCGCTCCGTGTCGCCGAACAGCCCCGCCTTCAGGTCGAGCAGCCGCTGGAAGAGATGGAACCGCTGCTCCGCCTCCACGGCCCGCGCAAGGTCGGGTAACGACCACTCATGGCCGTTCTCCATGCGCAGCCGCCCCTCACCCGGCTGCCGCGTCCTCAGCGGCTCCTCGAACCCCTCCAACAGGAGAAGCGCCTTTTCGCGGTCCCCCAGTTCCCTGAGCAACCGCGCGTGCGTAAGCCGCACGCCCACGGCCGCGAGGCGCCTGTCCTCGGCGCACAGCAGGCCGTCCGCCCGGACGAGCAGGTCCATGGCCCGCGCGGTGTGCCCCTCGGCGAAGAGGTGCTCGGCGTGCCCGCCGGTCCAGTGCTCCGCCCGCTGTACGCCGGTCAGATGCCGCCCGGCCAGCGCCTCGCCGCGCACCCGCAGCGCCCGGGCCTCGCGCACCTGACCGACGACGGCATGGTGGTCGGCGGCGACATGGTGCTGCTGCACCAACGGCACGGCGATCTTCACAGCGGGTACGGGCACCGGGGCAAGGCCGGGCCCCGGTGACCGCTCGCCCCACCGGTCCAGGTAGGCGGGCAGGGCCTCCTCGATCAGCGGGATCGCGGCATCGGCGTATGCGTGGAAGTCCGTGAGCCGCTGAGTGCTCAGCCAGCGGAGACTGGCCTCGACCGCCTGATCCGTATGGGTGGCCAGGCGTGTCCATTCCTGGGTGTGGTCGTTGTCCTGCGGCACAGGTGCATGCTGGCACGGCGACGTGCCCGGCGAGGGCCCCGTGCCCCCACACGCCGGGTGCGCACACTCCACGCCCACCCGTACCCACGCCCCGCGCCCCCCGACCGGTCCGGCGTACTCGTCCCTGCGGAATCAACCGCCCGACGAGCCAACGACTTTGCCTGCTCTTTACAACCCGGTCCGCCGCTGTCTCGTCTCTTCGCTCGATCCGTACCCCAGTCCGCCGGGTCACCGGGCGGGCGGGCCGACGAAAGAGAGCGATTCATGCGCCGAACTGTCCTCAGCGCCATAGCACTTGCCTGCACCGCCGTACTGGCGAGCACGGTGCCCGCGTTCGCCGACGGGGCGACCCCGACCGTGGCGTCGACCCCCGCCCCGAGCCAGGCACCCTCCGAGGCGGCCTCGACGCCGGCTCCGAGCGACGCACCGAGCCAGGGCACCGAGCCGACGGTGGCGCCGAGCGCCGAGCCGACCAGGGCGCCGGGCGACGAGGTCTCCGTCGTACCGAGCGGAGCGCCCGACACCGGTGAGGTGTCGACGTCGACGAAGTCCGGATCCGACAGCGGGCTGATCGCCGGGGGCACGGCCGCGGCGTTCGCCGTCGGCGGGGCGGCGTTCTTCGTCGTACGTCGTCGGCGGGCGACCGGGGAATGACCCTGCCCTCCAGGCGCGCGCTCTCCCGGCGCGGGTTCGTCACCGCGGCGGTGGCCTCGCTGCTCGTGAGCTGCGACGGCCAGCAGGCCGACCGGTCCACGGACGACCGGACCACGGACGACCGGGCCGGTGCAGAGAAGACCGGGAGCCCGCGCCCCCCCGCGAAGGCGGCGAAGGCCCTGGGGCGGTCGGTCCCGGTCAGGTTGCAGGTCCCGGCCATCCAGGTCGACACCCCGGTCATGCGGCTGGGCCTGGCCTCGGACGGCACCGTCGAGGTGCCTCCGATCGCGGCGGACGACAAGGCGGGCTGGTACCAGCACTCGCCGACGCCCGGCCAGGTCGGTCCGTCGGTGATCCTCGGCCATGTCACGGTCGGCTCCTACGGTGACGGGGTCTTCCATCACCTCTCGCGGCTGCGCCGAGGCGACCGGATCGTGGCGCGCCTGGAGAACGGCAAGGCGGCGGAGTTCGCGGTCACCGACGTACGGACGGTCGCCCAGGCGGAGTTCCCGACGAAAGAGGTCTACGGGAACGTGGGCAGTCCCGAACTGCGTCTCATCACGTGCGGGGGCCCCCGCACCGGTGACGGATACCGCGACAGCGTGATCGTCTTCGCCGCGCTGAGCTCCGACAACCCGTAACCCGTAGCTCCAGGATCCTGGGCCGAGGCACCGTACGTCGACGGACGGTACGCCGACGGCCCGGGATCCTTCCTACGAGTCCATCACGACCATGGAGAGCGTTGAAACGGTCCCGCGAGAAGGCAGCGTCCGAGCTGTTCGCCGCCCTCTACCCGCGCCTGGCCGGCTGGTGCCGCCGCCTGGTCGACGACGACGAGACGGCCCACGAGATCGCCTCGGAGGCGTTCACCCGGCTCTGGGCCCGCTGGACGAACGTTGCGGAGCCCCGGGGGTTCCTCTACGTCACCGCCGCCAACCTCGTCCGGGACCACTGGCGCAAACTGGAGCGCGAGCGCAGAGCCGTACGCCGTGTCAGCGACGAGGTCGCCGTCCGGCCGCGGAACGAACAGGCCGACCCGTCGGTGCGCCTGCTCGTACAGTCGCTGCCGGAACGACTGCGCGTACCGATCCTGCTGCACTACTACGCCGACATGCCGATCCGGGAGGTGTCCGCGCTGACCGGGCGCAAGGAAGGAACCGTCAAGGCCGACCTCCACGCGGCCCGAGAAATGCTCCGCGCCCACCTGAGGAGAAGCCTTGATCACACCCTCTGAGGACGGTCCGGACCTGGAGCCCGACGACCCCCTCGCGGTCATCCTGCGGCCGGCCTCCGGTTATCTCGCCCCGCCCCCGGGCGGCTACGAGGCGATCCGCCGCGACGCCTCCCGCCGCCGGGTGCTGCGCGCCGCGGCCGGGGTCGGTCTTTCCTGCGTCGCCGCCGCCCTCATCGCGCTGCCGTTCCGCCTGGCCGCACCCGACGCGCCCGTCTCCCCGACGGTCCCGCTCGCCCCGCCGCCCTCCAGCAGCCCCTCGACGCCGCCCAACCCGTCGCCGTCGCCCTCCAAGCCCGCGACTCCCAGCCCCAGCGACCCCAGCGACTCGGCACCCAGCGCCGGCCCCAGCGTCCCGAACGGCTCCACCGCCGCGACCGAACCGACCGCCCCCGACAGCGCCCCGACGCCGACACAGGCCCCGCCGTCCCTGGAGCCGTCCGAACCGTCGACGGCTCCGGACCAGGTCGATACCACGCCCGAGAGCAGCGTCCGGCCGTAAGGACCCGTCCCGCCGGTCGCTAGTCGACGACCGCGACCTTCGTCCCCGCCGTGCCGAACTTCCAGACCGCGTCCCCGTCGGCGGCACGCATCCGGATCCCGCCGGTCGGTACGCCGGACGCGGGCGGCGGCGGAGAAGAGCCGTCCACGGCGTTCGAGAAGGCGATGTTGGTGCCCGAACTGACGGTGAAGAAGACGATGTTCTCGATCTCCACGCCGTCGCTGCCCGTGCTCGTCTCGCGTCGGGTGCCGACCGTGTACGAGCCGGGTGCCGGGTTCACCGTCCCGGGCCACACCTTGAAGCTGCGCCGGGACGCGTCGCTCGCGTCGACGAGCCATACGCGGCGCTGGTCGAGGGAGTAGACGATGCGCCGTCCGGTGCCGGAGCCGTCCGGCACCGCGACCGGCTTGGACTCGTCGGGGCCCTTGGAGGGCTTGGCGGTCGCCGAGGCGGAGGGCTTCGGCGACGCCGAGGCCGTGGGCTGCGGGCCCTTGTCGGCCTTGACGGCCAGGAACGTCACCGCCACCAGAGCAGCCGCGGTCAGACCGGAGACCCAGACCCACGAGGGAAGCCGTCGGGCAGGCACGCGTACGCATCTCCTCAGCTCTGATTCACCCCGTCGGAGGGTCGGATCATCTTACTCCGACGGGCCCCTCGGCCGATCCTGGCCCATCCTGCTCCCTCACTCGCCTCCGCCCGTCACTCCAGCACGGGCAGCAGCTCCGGCAGATGCCCGTCCGAGGCCGCCGCCGCCCGCTGCCGCTCCTCCGGCACCTCGCCGTACAGGGTGGTGCGGGGCCGGGACGGCCGTCCCGCCGCCTCCGCCACAGCGATCAGCTCCTTGACGGACTTGTACGAGCCGTACGACGAGCCCGCCATACGGGAGATGGTCTCCTCCATCAGCGTCCCGCCGAGGTCGTTGGCGCCCGAGCGGAGCATCTCCGCCGCACCCTCCGTCCCCAGCTTCACCCAGCTGGTCTGGATGTTGGGGATGTGGGGGTGGAGCAGGAGCCGGGCCATCGCCATCACCGCGCGGTTGTCCCGGGTCGTCGGGCCCGGGCGGGCGATCCCCGCCAGGTACACCGGCGCGTTCGTGTGGATGAAGGGGAGCGTCACGAACTCCGTGAAGCCGCCGGTCTGTTGCTGGATCCGGGAGAGCGTCCGGAAGTGGCCGAGCCAGTGGCGGGGCTGGTCCACGTGCCCGTACATCATCGTGGACGAGGAGCGGATGCCCAGCTCGTGGGCGGTCGTGATCACCTCGATCCAGGTCGCCGTGGGCAGCTTGCCCTTCGTCAGGACCCAGCGGACCTCGTCGTCGAGGATCTCGGCGGCCGTGCCGGGGATCGAGTCGAGGCCCGCCTCCTTGGCCGCCGTCAGCCATTCGCGGATCGACATACCCGTACGGGTCGCGCCGTTCACGACCTCCATCGGCGAGAAGGCGTGGACGTGCATGCCGGGCACCCGCTCCTTCACCGCGCGGGCGATGTCGAAGTAGGCGGTCCCCGGCAGGTCCGGGTGGATGCCGCCCTGCATGCAGACCTCGACGGCCCCCAGGTCCCACGCCTGCTCGGCACGGTCGGCGACCTGGTCCAAGGAGAGCGTGTAGGCGTCGGCGTCCGTGCGGCGCTGGGCGAAGGCGCAGAAGCGGCAGCCGGTGTAGCAGACGTTGGTGAAGTTGATGTTCCGCGTGACGATGTACGTGACGTCGTCGCCGACCGCCGCCTTGCGGACGTCGTCGGCGATCCGGCAGAGCGCGTCCAGCGCGGGCCCGTCCGCGTGCAGCAGCGCCAGTGCCTCGTCGTCGGTGAGGCGGGTCGGGTCGTCGGCGGCCGTCGCCAGCGCCGCCCGGACGTCCGTGTCGATCCGCGAGGGCACCATGCCGGGCGCCGCGGCCTCCCGCAGGGCGTCCCAGTCGCCGTACACGTGGTCGTAGTCCTCGCGCCGGTCGGACGTGCGCCCCTCGGTGTCGATCGCGGTGTGCAGATCCGTACGCCCCGACGACGTGAACGCCTCCTCGGGCTCCTGCCAGGGGTGGCCCTCCACGACCGCGTCCGGCACGGCGAGCCCCGTCTCCGGGTCGGCGAGCGCCCGTACGTGCGGGAGCAGCCGCGGGTCCAGCCACGGCTCGCCGCGCTGCACGAACTCCGGGTACACACACAGCCGTTCGCGCAGCTCGAAGCCCGCCTCCGCCGACTGCTCGCGCAGCAGGTCGATCTGCGGCCAGGGGCGCTCGGGGTTGACGTGGTCGATGGTGAGCGGCGAGACCCCGCCCCAGTCGTCGATCCCGGCGCCGATCAGCCGCCCGTACTCGGAGTCCACGAGGTTCGGCGGTGCCTGGAGGCAGGCGGAGGGGCCCATGATGTGCCGGGCCACGGCGACTGTCGCCACCAGTTCGTCGAGCTCGGCGTCCGGCATGCCGCGCATCGCCGTGTCCGGCTTGGCGCGGAAGTTCTGGATGATCAGTTCCTGGATGCCGTGGTAGGACCGCGACACGCGCCGCAGCGCGAAGAGGGAGTCCGCGCGCTCCTCGTACGTCTCGCCGATGCCGATCAGCACGCCGCTGGTGAAGGGGACCGACGAGCGGCCCGCGTCCTCCAGGACGCGCAGGCGGACGGCCGGCTCCTTGTCCGGCGACCCGTAGTGCGGGCCGCCGGGCTCGCTCCACAGCCGCGTCGCCGTCGTCTCCAGCATCATGCCCATGCTCGGCGCGACGGGCTTGAGCCGCTGGAAGTCGGTCCACGACATGACGCCCGGGTTGAGGTGGGGCAGCAGGCCCGTCTCCTCCAGGATGCGGATCGAGATGGCCCGTACGTACGCGATCGTGTCGTCGTAGCCGTGCGCGTCGAGCCATTCGCGGGCCTCGGGCCAGCGGTCCTCGGGCTTGTCGCCGAGGGTGATCAGGGCTTCCTTGCAGCCCAGTTCGGCGCCCTTGCGGGCGATGTCGAGGACCTCGTCCGGGGACATGAACATCCCGTGGCCCGCCCGGCGGAGCTTGCCGGGGACCGTGACGAACGTGCAGTAGTGGCACTTGTCCCGGCAGAGCCGGGTGAGCGGAATGAAGACGCTCTTCGAGTACGTGATGACGCCGGGGCGGCCCGCCGCGTCCAGGCCCGCGTCACGCACCCGGGCGGCGGACGCGGTCAGGTCGTCCAGGTCGGCGCCGCGTGCCTGGAGCAGGACGGCGGCCTCGGTGACGTCGAGGGCGACGCCGTCGCGGGCGCGTTTGAGGGCGCGACGCATGGCGTTCGCGGTGGGCCCGGTTCCGGAGGTCGCGGAAGTCGTCATCCTTCGAGCATACGATCGCATTGATCGGGCCCCGTTACGGATGGGCCACGTCACGAGCGGCACACCAGCGGCGCACCAGTGACACACCAGCGGCCGACTACAGGTACTTGGCGTATTCATCCAGAACGCGCAGTACGTCCCCCTCCCCGGCCGGCGGCAACTGGAGGACGACCTCCTCGATGCCGAGGTCCGCGTAGTGCGTGAGCTTGCCGGGCGTGGGCAGCACGGCGTACGGCACGACCTGGAGGGCCTCGGGGTCGCGGCCGGCCCCGGCCCAGGCGGCCCGCAGCACGGGCATGGACTCCGTGAGCCCGCGGCCGCCGATCGGCATCCAGCCGTCCGTGTACTCGCTGATGTGCGCGAAGAGCTTGGGCCCTGCCGCGCCCCCGACGAGCGTGCGCGGCCCGACGACGGGTCCGCGCGGCTTCTGTACGGGCTTGGGGTGGGCGTGGCTCGGCCGTACGGAGCCGAACTCGCCCTCGTAGCCGGTCGGTTCGGCGGACCACAGGGCCCGCATCAGGGCCATCCGGTCCCGGACCAGCTCCCGTCGCGTGCGCCAGTCGACGCCGTGGTCGGCGGCCTCCTCGACGTTCCAGCCGAAACCGAGGCCGAGGGTGAAACGGCCGCCGGAGAGGTGGTCGAGGGTCGCGATCTGCTTGGCGAGGGCGACCGGGTCGTGCTGGGCGACGAGGGTGATCCCGGTGCCGAGCGCGAGCGACTCGGCGACCGCCGCCGCCTGGCCGAGCGCGACGAAGGGGTCGAGGGTCCGGCCGTACTCGGGCGGCAGCTCACCGCCCGCCGGGTACGGGGTGACGCGCTCCACGGGTATGTGCGTGTGCTCGGGCAGATAGAGCCCGGCGAAGCCGCGCTCCTCCAGCTCACGAGCGAGCAGCGTGGGGGTGATCGTCTCGTCGGTGAGGAAGATCGTCACGGAGATGCGCATGGCACCTCCCTACCGGCACGAGCCTCAACTGTCCATACCGACCGGTAGGCATTCCACCTGCTTCTCACGAATGCTTCTTATGAGTGCTCCATACCCGAAAACTGCCGATCCCCTTCCCTTGCACCACAGTTCACGGCTGAATACCAGGGTTGTCGTACCACCCCCGCAGCACCTGAACCGCTACATGCCACTCAGTCACTCACGAGACCCGGGAGCAGCAGACATGTGCGAGGACGACCACAGCGGAGACCGCAGCGGTGACCACGGCATCGGCAGACGCGCGCTGTTCGTGACGGGAGCCGCCGCCGCGCTTACGTTGGGAAGCGTGAGCTTTCCGAGCGAGGCCGCCGACGCGGCGGACGCGTCCGAGACCCGGACGGTCCGCGGCACCCTGCCCACCGGTTCGCCGGACTTCGTGTACCTGCCCGTCGAAGTCCCGGACGGCGTACGGGAGATCAAGGTCGCGTACACCTACGAGAAGCCTGCCGTACCGACCGGCACCGCGGGCAACGCGCTCGACATCGGCATCTTCGACCAGCGCGGCACCGAGCTGGGCGGCAAGGGATTCCGCGGCTGGTCGGGCGGGGCACGCACGGAGTTCTTCATCCGCGCGGACGACGCGACGCCGGGCTACATCCCGGGCCCGGTCAAGGAGGGCACCTGGCACATCGCGCTGGGCCCGTACACCGTGGCCCCGCAGGGACTCCCGTACGAGGTCACCATCACGCTGACGTACGGCGAGCCGGGCACGGTCGTGAAGCCGGTGTACCCGCCGTCGCGGGCCAAGGGGCGCGGGCGCGCCTGGTACCGGGGCGACTGCCATCTGCACTCCTGGTACTCCGACGGCCGCCGCACCCCGGCCGAGATCGCGGCCCTCGCGCGGGCGGCGGGCCTGGACTTCATCAACTCGTCCGAGCACAACACGCACTCCGCGCACGCCCATTGGGCCTCGGAGGCCGGTGACGACCTGCTGATCCTGCTCGGCGAGGAGGTGACGACGAGGAACGGTCACGTCGTCGCGCTCGGCACCGACCCGGGGACGTTCGTCGACTGGCGCTACCGGGCGCGCGACAACCGCTTCGGCAAGTACGCGCGCCGGATCCGCGAGGCCGGAGGCCTGGTCGTGCCCGCCCATCCGCACGCCACCTGCGTCGGCTGCAACTGGAAGTTCGGCTTCGGCGAGGCGGACGCGGTCGAGGTGTGGAACGGCCCGTTCGGCCCCGACGACGAGGTGTCGCTGGCCGACTGGGACAGCATGCTGGTCGCCTCCGTGCGTGAGGGCCGGGGCGACGGTGGGGGTGGCCGGGGCTGGATTCCGGCGATGGGCAACAGCGACGCCCACCGGGATCCCGATCCGGTCGGCACCCCGCAGACCGTCGTCCTCGCCGACGACCTGACCCGCGAGGCGATCCAGGAGGGCATCCGCGCGGGCCGCTCGTACGTGGCGGAGTCGCGGAAGGTGTCGCTGTCGTTCTCCGCGGCCGGCCCGAAGGGCGAACACGCGGGGATCGGCGGGCGGTTGAAGGTCGACCGCGACGATCCGGTCACCGTCACCCTGGAGGCGTCGGGGGTGCCGCGCTGCACTGTCCGCTTCGTCACGGACCAAGGTGTGCTGCACACGAGCGCGGTGCTGCCGGTGTCCGGGGCCGGGGTGGTGGAGTGGCGTACGACTGCGCAGTACGCGGCGTATGTGCGGGCGGAGGTGCGGCATGAGGCTGCGGTCGGGCCGCTGCCCGGGGCGTTGGCCGCGTTCACGAATCCGATCTTCCTCGGCCGCGGGTGAGCTGCGCTCGGCTGTTGGTGTGGGGCGTCGGAGGGGTGGTTCGTCGGGTGCGGGTGCGTGGGGGCTGGTCGCGCAGTTCCCCGCGCCCCTGAAGGGGCGTCTGAGGTTCGGCGTTTCGAGTGCGGGTGCGTGGGGGCTGAGCGCGCAGTTCCCCGCGCCCCTGAAGGGGCCTGGTGGAGCCGCAGGTGTCACAGCCCCGCCCCTGACGGGGCGCTGCCGGACCGCCGCCTGCTACGACGGTTGGTCCGGGCGTACGGAGAAGGCCGTGTCGCCTGCCACGGCCACCAGCGCGTCCTTCACCAGTAGCGTGCTCGGGATTCGGTTCTCCGCCGAGGTGCCCGGGTCGTTCAGCTTGTCGGTGGTCCACTGGACGGCGCCGGTCCTGCGGTCGAGGGCGAGCAGGCGGCCGTAGCGGTTGGCGAAGTAGAGATGGTCGTACTTCGTCGACAGGACCGGCGCCGACAGGTTCTCGATCTGCGTGCCCTTCTGCCACAGCCGGGCGCCGTCGTCGGCCCCCGTCGCGGTGACGGTTCCGTCGGGGCGGACGAAGTACACGGCGCTGCCGACGAGGCCGGGCAGGCCGCGCGGGGTGCCCTTGAGGGGGATGCGGACGACGTCGCCGTTGTCCGGGTTCACCTGCAGCAGCGCTCTGTACGGCTCGTCCCGGCCGTTGTCCGACTGGGACTCCTCGCTCTGCCGGAGGGCGAACAGCGGCCGCCCGCCGACCGCGCCGAGCGGCTCCGCGAGCAGGGGCAGCTCGGCGAGTTCCCGCGCCGTACCGTCGGCCGGGGCGAGGCGCAGGAAGCCTGCGTCACCCTTGAAGGGGTCGTCCTCGTTCACGCAGATTCCGTAGGGGGCACCGCCCAGGACCGTCGGGGCGCAGGCGGTGCCGGCCGACGACTTCGCCGGGGTGCGCCACAGGTCCTCGCCCGTCTTCGGGTCGAGGGCGACGAACTCCTCGCCTTCGCCCGACATCGCCAGGAGGCCGCCGTCGAACACGGCGGCGGAGTGGCCCGCGTCGATCGTGCGGGTCCAGACACGCTTCCCGCTGTCGGTGTCGACGCCGACCAGCTCCTGGGTCGAGTAGACCGAGTCCTCGTTCGGCTGGACGTGCGTGTAGACGATCCCGTCCCGGACTCCGAGAGGACGCGCGGCGGCCTGCGAGTTGCTGCCGAACCGCCATTTCACGCGGCCCGAGGCGGCGTCGATCCGGGCGACCGTGAAGCCCGTCCCCGCGCAGTACAGGGAAGCTCCGCCGGAGACACAGCCGGAGTCCACGCTGTCCACGTTGGTGACCAGCGACTCGTTCTTCACCGCTCGGGTGAGGTCCGTCCGCCAGGGCTGCCAGCCGGCGGGCAGCGCGGGCGAGGCGGAGGCGCCGGCCCCGGACGCGCGGTCGCCGAGCCCGCCCTCGGTGGTGTCCGGACCCGACACCAGGTGGTACACCGGCACGGCCGCCGCGGTGACGGCCAGGACCGCGCCGAGCACGAGCAGGCGGCGTGCCCGGCGTCCGCGGCCGGCGGCGCCCGTCGCGGTCGTGCCAAAAGTCGTCGTGCCGGAAGTCGTCGTGCCGGCGGGCCCCCGGGGGACATTCCCGTTCCCCGGCACGCTCGGCAGGTGCGCCACGCCCGGCCCGGCAGGAGCGGCCGTGTCCGGCATGGCGCCGAACAGCCCCTGCAGTTCGGCCAGTTGGGGCCGGGCGGCCGGGTCCTTGTCCAGGCAGCGCTCGATGATGCCCCGCAGCGGCTGCGGGACTCCGTCCAGGGACGGCGGCTCGTTCATCACCTGGTAGCCCGTCACATACGGGCTGCCGCCGTCGAAGGGGCCGTTGCCAGTGGCCGCGAACACCAGGAGCGAGCCCAGCGAGAACACGTCGGAGGCCGCGGTGACGTCCCGGGGCGAGGCGAACTGTTCCGGAGACATGAAGGGCGGGGTGCCGATCAGCCGCCCGGTCACGGTGAGGGCCTGGCTGTCGGCGGCGCGCGAGATGCCGAAGTCGATGACGCGCGGGCCGTCCCCGGCCATCAGGACGTTGCTCGGCTTCAGGTCCCGGTGCACCACACCCGCCTGGTGGATGTCCCTCAGTGCCTCGACGAGCCCCAGCGCGAGCGCACGCAGTTCGGGCCCGCCCAACGGTCCTTCCCTGTCCACCATTTCGGACAGCGTTCGGCCCGGCACGTACAGAGTCGCCATCCAGGGCAGTTCGGCGTCCGGGTCGGCGTCCACCACCGGGGCCGTGAACGCCCCGCTCACCCGCCGGGCCGCCGCGACCTCCTGCCGGAACCGGGCCCGGAACTCCTCGTCCAGCGCGTACTGCGCGTGCACGACCTTGACCGCGACCTGCCGCCCCGAGACCGAACGCGCCAGGTACACGACCCCCATGCCGCCGCTGCCCAGCCGGTCGACGAGCTCGTAGCCGCCTATGGACCCGATGGCCCCCGGCTCCCCGGTGTGCTGCGGCATGCTAGGCGCCTCCTGCCATGCGGGCCTGCTGGAGGTTCGTGAGCCGTCGCACGAAGAGGATGGCCAGTACGGCGGTCACGATGCCGATGATGTTGGCCGCCTGTGAGGTGACGATGGTGTCCGTGGCCGCGACGGCGAGGTCCCTGTCGTACCAGCTGGCCCATGAGTCGTTCGCGTACGCCAGGAAGTAGGCGACCCAGAACCACCACCACGTGTGAAGGAGCCACCGTCCGGCGCCGGCCGGCCTGCCGGTCGTCGCCGTCCAGATATCGTTGCCGATCTGCTTGGGCATGTAGAAGTTGACGACCGGGATGAACCACGAACCGGCCGCCATCCCGGACGCGTGGCGGATGCGGCCCGGCGCGAAGGCCTCGGCGTTGCCCCGGCTGCGCTGGAACCAGAACGCCCACACGATCACCACGGCGATGCCCACGAACACGGTGAGCACCTCGGTCCCCAGCGACGCGACGCTCAGGTACTTGTAGTCCTGAATGAGGTCGGTGGCGGACGTACTGGGCGCCGCGGAGAGCCTGGAGTAGGCCACCCCGAGGACGGCGATCCGCAGCAGCAGCGGCACGACGAAGAGGGCCAGCAGGAGGGCCAGGGCGATCGAGAGACCACGGGTCGAGCGAGGGGCGGGCAAGCGGGAGCCGTAGGCGGGAGAGGAGAACTGCGGGGCCTGCAGATGCCCCGGTGGCGGGCTGTGGGGGTGGAGACCCCCGGGGAGCGGGCTCTGCGCGTGGAAGCCGCCGGGCAACGGGCTGTGCGGGTGGGGACTGCCGGGCTGCGGGCTCTGCCACGAGGGCGCCGTCGGGGAGTACGCGAGGGGAGGGCCGAAGCCCGGTACGGGACTCGATGCCGGTATGGGGCCGGATGCCGGTGCCGGGCTCGGTATCCGCACCTGGGCGCTCGCCCCGGACACGGGACCCGACGCCGGCGCGGGGCCCTGCGGGTCCTCGCTGTCCAGGAGGCGTACGGCGTGTCTGCCCAGCTCCGCCAGCACCTCGCCGGGCAGCCACGCGCCGCCCCTGCCCTCTCTGCCGGCCGGTGCGCCCGGCACCTCCTCGGCCGACGCCAACAGCGTGTCCAGAGAGGGCCGTTGGGCAGGGTCCTTCGCGAGGCAGGCCGCGATCAGTCCCTGCCACGCCTCGGGTACGCCCTCAAGATCCGCCTCCTCCTCCGCGATACGGAAGAGCAGCGAGTGGATACCGCCCTCGGCGGTACCGAAGGGCAGCCGCCCCGTCGCGGTGTACGCCAGCACGGCACCGAGGCAGAAGACGTCGCTCGCGAACGTCACCCGCTCCCCGCGCACCTGCTCGGGCGCCATGAAGCCCGGGGACCCCACGAGGGCCCCGGGCTTGGTGAGCCCGTCGGCGGACTGCACGGCCGTGTCGAGGGCGCGCGCGATGCCGAAGTCGATGACGCGGGGCCCGTCGATCGTCACCAGCACGTTGGAGGGCTTGAGGTCGCGGTGCACGAGACCCGCGCCGTGGATGGCCTGGAGCGCGCGGATGAGCCCGATCGCCAGCGCCCGCACGGACTTCGGAGGCAGCGGGCCGTACTGCTCGTCCACCACCTCGGCGAGCGAGGGGCCGGCGACGTAACCGGTGGCGACCCAGGGCGTCGGTGCCTCGGTGTCGGCGTCGAGCACGGGCGCGGTCCAGTCGCCGCCGACCCGCCGCGCCGCCTTCACCTCCTGCGCGAAGCGGCGCCTGAAGTCCGGCTTGCGGGCCAGCTCCTCCCTGACGACCTTGACCGCGACCGTACGGCCGCGCTCGGAACGGGCCAGATAGACCCGCCCCATGCCGCCCTCACCGAGTCTGCCGAGCAGTCGATATCCACCGATCCAGCCCGGATCAGCCGGGTCCAACCCGTCCATGCGTGCTCCCTTTTTCCCCGGCTGCGCGTGCGCACGAGGATAGGGGAGGTGCGCGAGTGACGTGTGGGAGACCGGCGTCTGTCAACAGCCCTGCGCCTAGCGGCAGTACGTGTCCTTGGCGGGCCGTTCCCCCGTGACCAGGAAGCGGGTGACGGCCGCGTCCCCGCAGGAGTTGCCGTTGCCGAGGTAGGCGTCGTGTCCGGTGGCGTTCACGGTCACCATGACGGCGCGCCCGCCGAGGGCGGCGCGGAGTTCACGGGCGCCGGCGAGCGGGGCGGCGGGGTCACGCTCGTTCTGGACCATGAGGATGGTGGAGGGTCCGCGGTCGGTGATCCGTACCGGGTCCTGCTTCGGCGGGTACGGCCAGGCGGCGCAGAGGGTCGCGTTCCTCGGCATTCCGGCGGTCAGCGGGTACTTGGCGCGGCTCTCGTCGACCTCCTTCTGGTAGCGGGCGGCCGACGTGGGCCACCTCCCCTCGTTGCAGAAGGTCGCGGAGGCGACGGCGAGGCCGTTCTGCAGCAGCGCCTCCGGGGGCGGCTCGGGCGCGGGCGGGACGGTGCCCTTCCGGGCCGCCAGGATCAACCGGGCCGCGGCCGGGAAGCCTTCGGGGTCGTAGAACGCGTCGAGCAGGCTCTGCCGCAGCACGTTGCCGTTCAGTTCGGCCGGATTGGCGCCGGGCCAGGGGATCGGCGCGCGGTCGAGGCGGGCGGCGAGCCGCAGGAACACCGGCCGCACCTCGGCCGCCGTATCGGCCAGCCGGTACGGATTCCCGGGCGCCGAGGCCCACTTGGCGAACTCGGGGAAGACGCTCTCGACCCCCTTCTCGAACCCGGCCCACAGACCACGGGAGACCTGGCCGCCGTGGGCGTCCGCGTTGGCGTCCAGATTGCTGTCGAGCACGAACCGGTCGGTGCGGTGCGGGAACAACTGGTTGTAGACGGCGCCGAGATACGAGCCGTACGAGACGCCCCAGGCGGACAGCTTCCGCTCGCCGAGCGCCGCCCGGATGCGGTCGACGTCATGTGCGTTGGCGACGGTGTCGATGTGCCGCATCAGCTCCCCGCCGTTGCGCTCGCAGGCGCCCGCCATCCGCCGGGCTGCGGTCAGGTTCCCGGCGACGGACCCGTCCGGGCCTGCGGGCCACGGCCGGAACGTGGTCGCGGCCAGGTCGGGCCGCTCGAACCCGCAACTCACCGGCGCCGACCGCCCGTTGCCCCGGGGATCGAACACGACGAGGTCGTATGCCTCCCGCACCTCCCGCGGCAGCTTCATCGCCTTGTCCGACTGTTCTTCGAGGGTGCTGCCGCCGGGCCCTCCGGGGATCAGCAGCAGGGCCCCGCGGCGCACGGCCGGCTTCTCGCTCCGGATGCGCGAGACGGCGATACCGATCTTCTCGCCCTCGGGGTCCGTGTAGTCCATGGGCACGTCGACGGTCGCGCACTCCTGCCGGGGGCCGAACCCGCTCCCCTCGCACTTCACCCAGTCAAGAGGCTTGGCTCGTAAGGCGGTTGGGGCGGCCGAAGCGGTCGCGGTGAGCGGCAGGGCGAGCCCGAGCACCACGCCGGAGACGGCGGTCAGGCCGATGTTTCGCTTGCTCTTCTTCGTCTTCATCATGGGAAGAGCCTCGCGAATCCGCGCCGACCTCCCCATCCGGCCACCCGGCCTCTCCGCACGGCGGTTTCCCGAACCGGCGGCCCTGCGGGAGAGGTTCAGCACCGGCCCGGCACGGTGTGGTCAGATCCTGAGCAGGTCGTCCAGTTCGGCCGCGTACAGCAGCGCGGGGTCGAAGCCCATCCCGGTGAAGTGACCGGCGAGCTCCAGGGACAGAACGCCGTGCAGCCGGGTCCAGAGCGCCAGGCCCCGATGGAGGGCCGCGGGCGGGGCGGGGTGGCCCGCCGCCCACTGGCGGTGGCTTTCCAGGTGGGCGTCGAACGGCGTCGCGGGGCCGTCCGAGGGCAGTGCGGCGCAGGCGTCGAGCAACGTCGCCATGATGCCCTGCGCGATTCCGGTGACGTCGCCCGGCGCGTGGTAGCCGGGTACGGGCGTGCCGTAGATGAGGAGGTAGCGGTGGGGGTCCGCGAGGGCCCACTCGCGCAGGGCGTGCGCGAGCGCGGTGAGGTCGGCCCCGGATTCGGCGGCCGTCCGGAGGGTGTCTGCGAGGCTGCTGTACGCGTCCCTGATCAGCTCGGTGATCAGCTCGTCCCGGCCGGCGAAGTACCGGTAGAGCGCGGGGCCGCTCATGCCCATCTGCTTGGCGATCGCGTTGAGGGAGAGCGCGGTCGCCCCCGCCGTGGCGATCTGCTCCCACGCGCGTTCCTTGATCTCCGTACGCACCTGGGTGCGGTAGCGCTCTCGCGGGGTCGTCGTACCGGTCTCCGCCATGACCTGCCGCCTTCCGTGCTTGTGGGGACGCCTGCAGGCTACATGTTCAAGATTTAGTTAGAGGCTATCACTGAACCTCTTGACGTCGCCCTTCTCGTGAAGTTATAACTTCTAACAGAAGCGAGAGAGAATAACTGACCGAGTGACTCACCGAGTGACTCGCAGCGGAACCCGAACACAGAGCGCAGTGGAGGCAGTCATGAACACCGAAGCACTCGTCGAGGTCGTCCTGCCGGGCAAGGTGGAGCCGGAAGGGCTGGAGTTCCGGCACGGAGCCGTCCCCACCGCGGGCCCCGGCCAGGTCCTGATCCGGATGGAGGCGACCGGCGTCTCCTTCGCCGAGCAGCAGATGCGCCGCGGCCGCTACTACGACCAGCCGGCGTTCCCCTTCGTCCCCGGCTACGACCTGGTCGGCACCGTGACCGCGACCGGCGAGGGCGTCGAGCCGGGCCTGACCGGCACCAGGGTGGCCGCACTGGTCAAGGTCGGCGGCTGGGCCAGCCACGTAATCGTCGACGCGGCGGACGTCGTGCCGGTGCCCGACGGGGTCGGCGCGGCGGAGGCGGAGACCCTGGTGGTCAACGGCATCACCGCCTGGCAGATGCTGCACCGCAAGGCCCGCGTCCGCGCCGGGCACACCGTCCTGGTGCACGGCGCCAACGGCGGCGTCGGCTCGGTCCTCGTCCAGCTCGCCCAGGCCGCGGGCGCGAAGGTGATCGGCACAGCGTCCGCTCGCCACCACGACGCGCTGCGGGCCCAGGGCGTCACCCCCGTCGACTACCGCACCGAGGACATCCCCGCGCGGGTCCGTGAACTCGCCCCCGGCGGAGTGGACGCCGTCTTCGACCACGTCGGCGGGCGCAGCGCGATCGACTCCTGGCGCCTCCTCGCGCCCGGCGGCACGCTCGTCGCCTACGGCAGCGCCTCCACCCGGGACGACGAGGGCTCCAAGCAGCTGCCCGTACTCAAGCTGCTCGGCCGGATCTGGCTGTGGAACACACTGCCCAACCGCCGCCGCGCCTACTTCTTCAACATCTGGGCCGGGCGGGCCCTGGCCAAGAACCGGTTCCGGACCCGGCTGCGCGCCGACCTCACCCAGGTCCTCGCGGCCCTCCAGCGCGGTGACATCACCCCCCGCATCGCCGCACAGCTACCGCTCTCCCGCATCGCCGACGCCCTGCGCCTGGCCGAGTCGGGCACGGTCGCCGGAAAGATCGTCCTGAACCCGTAGAGCGTGCGCTGCCGCCCCTGGCCGCCACCCCGGCGGCCCGAGCCGGCCGGCCCAGCTCTATGCTCACGGCCGACCGGCCGACCGGCCGACCGGCCGACGGCCTCGGCCGACAGCTCCGTCATCTACGTCATCTACGTCATCTACGTCATCGTCCAGGACGAGGATCCACAACGACATGTCGCGCTACCACGAGACCAAGTTCCGCGTCATCACGAAGATCCAGCGGTGGGTCGCCAACCCGGTGTCCAGACTGCTGCCGTTCCAGACGCTGTTGGAGACCACCGGACGCAAGTCGGGGCTGCCGCGGCGGACTCCGGTCGGCGGGCGGCGGGTCGGCCAGGAGTTCTGGATCGTGTCCGAGTACGGCGAGAAGTCGCAGTACGTAAGGAACATCCAGGCGAACCCGAGCGTCCGGGTCCGCGACAAGGGCCGGTGGCACCACGGCACCGCCCACCTGCTGCACAAGGACGACGCCCGCACCCGGCTGAAGTCCCTCCCGCGCATGAACAGCGCCGCGGTCCGAGCGGTCGGCACGAACCTGCTGACAGTGCGGGTGGATCTGACCGACTGAGGGACCCCACCCTCCTACGCCGGGCGAAACCGGCTAGGCCGCCCCCCGCCAGACCGTCAAGTCCCCGGACACGAAACCGCTGTCCGGCAGGGCGGTCGACTTCACATCGACCACGAACAGAGCGATGTCTCCGGAGGGGTGTTCGAAGCAGATCTCGCTGCCGGCCGCCACAATGGCGAGCGGGAGCCTGTGGTCGGCGTCGGCGAGGGTTGCGCGACAGGATTCCAGGGTGGCACCCGGCTTCTCGGAAGGCACCCAGTCGATCAGACTCGTGTCGCTCTCCAGCGCGCAGGTCTGCCCGCAGACGAAGCGGATGTCCGCCTTGCGTTCCTTGGCGCTCCTGTCGTCCTTGACGTCTTTGGCGTCCTTGAGGAAGCGGTAGGGATCCTTCATGTCCAGGGGTATCGTCGCGTTCAGCATCTGCACGGGGTACGCGATCGGTTTCGGCGGCTCGGACGCGGTCGAGGAGGGGCGTGAACCTCCTGATGTCCGGCCCCCGGCTCCCGACCCCGAGGACGCCCCGGACGTCGATGAGGAAGTCGACGACCGTGCCGAGGACTCCTGACCGGACGTCGAGGACTCGGCCGAGTTCCGGTCGCGGAGCCGGTCCGACATGTCCAGGGTCGTCCATGCCACACCCGCCGACAGCAGCGCACCCACCGTCACGACGGCCGAGAACACCCTGGTACGCCGTCGGCGGGCCCGCCGCTCGTCCGGCACCGTCGGCTGCGGACGCCGCTGCAGTTGCGGCTGCTGGAGCAACGGCGTCGTGTGCACCGGGGTCGGGTGGGGAACCGGGGACGGAACCGTCACCTCCGGCCCCATGACCTCCCGCCAGACGGCCGGCCCGGCGCCCGCGTCGGCATCCCGGCCCAGCCGCTGCCGGCACCACTCGACGATCTCCGCCGGAGTGGCCCGCTCCCCCGGATCGGCCGCGAGGCACCGGGCCATCAGCGGACGGAGCTGCTCGGGCAGCAAGGACAGGTCAGGTTCCGAGTGCACGATCCGGTACAGCACGCCGACCGAGTTGCCGTCCCCGTACAACGGCTCACCCAGCGCGGCGAACGCCGCTGTCTGGCCGAGCGCGAACACGTCGGTCGCCGCCGTGACCTCACCCCCGGACGCCTGCTCGGGAGCCATGAACTGGGGCGTGCCGACGGTGGCTCCCGTGGCTGTGTGCGAAGTGACGCCGGAGGCCAGCGAGATGCCGAAGTCGATCACCCGCGGCCCGTCGGCGGCCAGCAGCACGTTGGACGGCTTCAGGTCCCGGTGCACGATTCCCGCGGCATGGATGGCCCCCAGGGCCTCTGCCACCCCTGCCATCAGCCACAGCACTGCCGGTACCGGCAGTGGTCCGCGCCGGGCGACGGACTCCGCCAGCGAGGGGCCGGGCACGTACAGCGTGGCCAGCCAGGGCGGTACAGCATCCGCGTCGCCGTCGATCAGCTCCGCGGTGTACGCGCCCCGGACCCGCTGGGCCGCCTTTATCTCCCTGCGGAACCCCCGCCGGAAGATCGGGTCGTCGGCCAGCTCCGGCCGGATCACCTTGATCGCCACCGGTCGGCCGCCCTGGGTGTGCGACAGGTAGACCCGGCCCATGCCTCCCGCGCCGAGCCGGGCGGCGAGGCGATAGCCGGCCACCATGGGCGGATCGTCCGCCTGCAGTGGCTGGAACACCTCAGTCGCGTGGTCCATCGGCCCTCGTCCCCCACCCGCCGGTCGGAGCGGCAGGCTCGGTACTCGGCCACCCCGTCAAGATCGTACGAACTGGGAATTCAAGCACGCCGGCGCCGAATTCGTGACCGAGTTCGAGAGTCGCCCCGGCTTTCCCGCGAAGGTCGTCGGGTCCGGCAGGGGGAGGAGACGGGAGAGGAGAGCCGCCTAACTCCGGGGGGCGTTCGAGATCCGGTTCAGCCACTCCGTGAGCAGGGCGTCCTCGGCGGGGCTGAGCACCGGGGCCGGGGCCTGGCGGAGGAGGGCGTTGAGACGGGCCGCCGTGGCGGGGAGACGGGACCCGTCCGCCTCGCTCGTCGCCGCCGTCCGCGCCGTGTCCGCCTCGGGAGCCGAGGGATCGGGAGCCGAGGGATCGGGGGTGGCCGTCGGAGCCGTCATCACGTCCGGGGTGAAGACCATGGTGTGCACCGAGTCCCGTACGCGGCGGGACACCGACTCGTCGGTGAACGTCGCCGGGCGGGAGACCAGCATCAATGCCACGCCGACGTTCGCGGACATGATGATCTGGGCGGCCAGCTCGGGGGCGAGACGCAACTTGCCCTGTTCCGCGGCCCGTTGGAGGTCCCCCGTGAGGATGCGGTGGGACTCCAGGGCCGCCGCCGGGGGCGTACGCATCGCCGGGGAGTGCATCAGGCGGTACAGGTTCGGGTTGTGCAGGGCGAACTCGACGTGGGTGTCCCAGCCGTCCCGCAGGTCCTGGACGGGATCCGTGCCGGGGGCGCGGTCGCGCTTGGTCGCGAGGTACTTGTCCCAGCCGTGGTCGACGACCGCCGACAGGAGTCCCTCCTTGTCCCCGAAGTGGCGGTAGAGGGCGGGGGCGCCGACCCCTGCCGCCTCGCACACGGCCCGGGTGGAGACGTCCCCGTCCGGCGACTCGGCGACGAGGGCCGCCGTCACTTCGAGAATGCGCGCTTTCGTACTCACGGGAGCGACGCTAACCGACGAGGTCCGGGTCGAGGCGGGGCGGGCCGATGTCGTGCGGGCCGGGGTCACGCGGCCGTCCCGTGCGGGGCGAGGAGGTCGTCCAGGCCTATGCGGGTCAGGAACTCGGCGCGGATGCGGTCCGCGACCCGGCTGACCTCCTCCGACCCGTCGTTCGCCGGGTCGACGTGGACCCGGAAGGGCCGCTCGCCGAGCGGGGAGCCGACGACCTCGACGATCGCGTCGGCCACCAGGGACGCGGGGGCGTCGGCGGGCGCGAGGGCGGCGAGGCGCTGGGCGACCTGGTCCATCAGGCCCGCGTACCGCTCCTCGTACGCGGGCAGGACCGCCTGCTCGGCGGGGTGGCCGCCGGTCGCGAAGTGGTTGGTGCCGGAGGTGAAGGCGCCGGGCACGACGATGGTCGTCTCTATGCCGAAGCGGGCCAGCTCGGCGGCGTACGACACTGCGAGCGCGTCCATCGCGGCCTTCGCGGCGAAGTACGGCGCGAGGTAGGGCGGGGTGCCGCCCCGGGTCGAGGTCGAGCCGATCCAGAGCACGAGGCCGTGCTCCTGGGCCCGCAGGTGGGGCAGGGCGGAGCGGTTGACCCGCTGGGTGCCCAGCACGTTCGTGTCGTACACCGCGGCCAGTTCCTCCGGGGTGAAGGCCTCGGTCGGGCCGGTCACCATGTGGCCCGCGTTGTGGACGACCACGTCCAGCGCGCCGGCCCCGGACAGGACCGTGGCGACGGCGGCGTCCGCGGACTCCTGCGAGAGGACGTCCAACTCGACCGTCCGCAGGTCGACTTGATGCTCGGCCGCGTACGCCTCGGCCTCCGCGACCCGGCTCGCGTTGCGCCCTGCCGTGTCGCGCATCGCCGCGTAGACCGTATGACCCGCGTCGGCCAGTGCCCGCGCGGCGAGCGCACCGAATCCCGAACCGGCACCCGTGATGACGATCGTCTTGCCCATGACGGAACTCCTGAGGAGAGAAGGGGGAAGGTGGAAGGTGAAAAGGAGTGGGACGGGGGGCTTACGCGATGCCGCCGTTGGCGCGGAGCACCTGGCCGTTGACCCAGCGGCCGGCCGGGCCGGCGAGGAAGGACACGACTCCGGCGATGTCGTTCGGTGTGCCGAGGCGCTCCAGCGGCGGCTGGGCGGCCATCCGCGCGATGGTCTCCTCGTCCTTGCCGTCCAGGAACAGGGCGGTGGCGGTCGGGCCGGGGGCCACCGCGTTCACCGTGATGTCCCGGCCGCGCACCTCGCGGGCGAGGATCAGCGTCATGGCCTCGACGGCGCCCTTGCTGGCGGCGTACGCGCTGTAGCCGGGGATGGCGAGGGCCAGCACGGAGCTGGAGAAGTTGATGACCGCGCCGCCCTCGCGCAGCCGGCGCACGGCCTGCTGGTCGACGACGAACGTGCCGCGGATGTTCGTGCGGTGCATCCGGTCGAGGGCGTCGAGGTCGAAGTCGGCGAGCGGGGCCAGTGTCATGACACCGGCCGCGTGGACGACGACGTCGACCCCGCCGTACGTCGCCTCCGCGGCGTCGAAGAGCGCCGCCACCTCGGTCTCGTCCGCCACGTCGGCCCGGAAGGCGAGCGCCCGCCCGCCCGCCTCGGTGATCGCTGCGACGGTCTTGTCGGCCTCGGCCTGATTCCCGGCGAAGTTCACGACGACCGCGAAGCCGTCCCTTGCGAGCCTCTCCGCGGTCTCGCGGCCGATACCGCGGGATCCGCCGGTGACGACCGCTACGCGGGGGGTGGTGGGCTGCTCGTCGCTCATGACGGTGCTCCTGTCGTGGCGGGGGAGCGTGTTTCGCTCCCGACAGAAGCAACGCTAACACTGATTCGATAGCGACGCTACCCCTGACCGTAGCGCCGCTACGGTGTCGTGGTCCGGACGAGGTCTCGCCCCCGCCGCCCCTACCCGTTCCCGTCCCCTGGGGCTGCGCCCCAGACCCCGCCTCATTCGGGTGCGGGTTGTGTGTGGCTGGTCGCGCAGTTCCCCGCGCCCCTTACGGGGCGCCCCCCTGCAGCCAAGTCCCGCACCGGCCGGCCCGTCCTGCGTTTGAGGACGAGCGCGTTCAGCGCGATACCGGGGGTCTGGGGGCGGAGCCCCCAGAAAGGGACGATGGGGTCCCCCCGCTCGAGCGAAGCCGAGAGTGGGGGAGGGTAGGGGCGGCGGGGGCGAGATCGGATCAGTCGGATCAGCCCGGCCACACCAGTGACTGGAGTTCCGAGTACGCGTGCAGGGCGTACGAGCCGACATCTCGGCCCACCCCGCTCTGCTTGAAGCCGCCGAACGGCGCCTCCATGTTGCGGCCGACCGTGTTGACGCCGACGCCGCCGGCCCGCAGCTGCCGGGCCACGCGGAAGGCGCGGGCGACGTCGCCGGACCAGACGTAGTCGATGAGGCCGTAGTCGCTGTCGTTGGCGAGGGCGACGGCCTCCTCCTCGTCGTCGAAGGGGAGGACCACGACGACCGGCCCGAAGATCTCCTCGCGGACGACCCGCATGTCGGGCGTGCAGTCGGCGAGGAGGGCCGGGGCGACGTAGAAACCCCGGTCGGACGGCGGCCGTTCACCGCCCGCGACCACCCGCGCCCCCTCCTTGCGCCCCAGTTCGACGTACGACTCGATCCGGTCCCGGTGGGCCGCGGAGATCACCGGTCCGACGACCGTGCCGTCCGCGCGCGGGTCACCCACCTTCAAGTAACCGGCGTACGCCGCCAGTTGGGCCACCAACCGGTCGTACACCGTCCGCTGCGCGAGCACCCTCGTCGGGGCCGTGCAGATCTGGCCGCTGTAGAAGGAGAAGGTGGTTCCGATACCCCGGACCGCCGACTCCAGGTCCGCGTCCTCGAAGACGACCGCCGCGCCCTTCCCGCCCAGCTCCATCAACTGCCGTTTCATACCGCGCCCGCACACCTCGGCGATACGCCGACCGACGGCGGTCGAGCCGGTGAAGCTCACCATGTCGACGTCGTCCGAGTCGACGGCCGCCTCACCGACCTCCGCGCGCGAACCGCTGACGACGTTCACGACCCCGGGCGGCACGCCCGCGGCCTCCAGCGCCTGAGCCATCCGGTACACGGACAGCGGGTCCTGCGGCGCGGGCTTCACGACGACCGTGTTGCCCATCGCGAGCGCCGGGGCGATCTTGCCTGCCGGGTTCGCCCAGGGGTTGTTGTACGAGGTGATGCAGGTGACCACGCCCACGGGCTGGCGCACAGCCAGGGCACCCATCACGGCCGCCCTGCCGAACGGGCCCGCCTCGTTGATCTGCGGGGGCAACGGCTCCTCGACGGGCTCCACGCGCGCGTACCGCTGGAAACGGGCCGCCCCCACACCCACCTGCATCCCGCGCGCGGTGCCGGTCGTGGCTCCGGTCTCGGCCTGGGCGAGTTCGGCGTACGGGACGAGGTTGCGCCGGATCTCCTCGGCCGCCCGGCTGAGGACGGCGGCCCGCTCCTCGGGTGTCGTGCGCGACCATGCCCGGAAGGCCTCGCGGGCCGCCGCGGCCGCCGCGTGCACCTGATCCCGCGAGGCCTCCGGAGCCAGCCCGACGACATCCTCGGTCGCCGGGTCGATCACCTCGTAGTGGCCGCCGTCCGGCTCCACCCACGAGCCGCCGATGAACAGCCGCTGTTCGTCCGTCACTTGGCCCCCAACGCCCGCCACCGCCGCAACCGCCGTCGTCGGCGCGTCACTTCGTGCTCACCGTGCGCGTGTCCCGGCCCGACCGCAGCACCTTGCCCGGTACGGCACCGGTTACCACGTCGCCCCGTATCGCCTCGACTCCGTTGACCCAGACGGCCGTTATGCCGATCGCCTTCGAGTCGAGGCGCGGGCTGTCTCCCGGCAGGTCGTGCACCAGGGTGGCCTTGCCGGCGTCGATGCGGTCCGGGTCGAAGAGCACGAGGTCCGCATGGAAACCCTCCGCGATCCGTCCGCGCTCGCGCAGCCCGAAGAGCCGCGCCGGGTCGTCCGTGAGCATCTTCACGGCCTGCTCGAGAGTCGTCAGCTTCCGGCCCCGCAGACAGTCCCCGATGAACCGGGTCGTGTACGGCGCCCCGCACATGCGGTCCAGATGGGCGCCCGCGTCCGAGCCGCCGAGCATCACGTCCTCGTGCCGCCACGTCTCCTGGCGCAGCGACCAGGAGTCGGGGTCGTTGTCGGTCGGCATGGGCCAAAGGACCGTACGCATACTGTCGTTGGCGCAGATCTCGATGATGCACTCGAAGGGCTCCTGGCCGCGCTCGGCCGCGATGTCCCGTACGACGCGCCCGGTCAGCCCCTCGTTCTCCGTGCTGTAGGTGTCGCCGATGACGTACCGCCCGAAGTCGGCGAGGCGCCGGAAGACACCGGCCTCCTTGGAGTCGGCCCGCCGCAGCATCTCGCGCCGGACGGCGGGATCCCGCAGCTTCGCGATCCGCTCGGGCACGGGAAGGCCGAGCACTTCCCCCCACCCGGGTATCAGGTTCAGCGCGCAGAAGGTACCGAGCGACATGTTCATCGGCGTGAGGATCGGCATCGTCAGCGCCACGATCCGCCCACCGGCCTTACGGGCCCGCTCACTTGCCGCCAGCTGACGCGGGACGCGCTCCGGTACGGCGGCGTCGATCGTCAGGACGTTCCAGTTCAGCGGACGGCCCGCCGCCGCGCTCATCTCCACGAACAGATCGATCTCGTCGTCGCTGAACTGGTCGAGACAGCCCGCCACGATGGCCTCGATCTGCGTGCCCTCGTGATCGCCCACCGCCTGGGAGAGCGCGAGCAGTTCGGCGGGCTTGGCGTGCCGTGAGGCGACCGGCTTCCCGTCCCCGTCGGAGTGGGTGGAGGACTGTGTCGTGGACAGTCCCCAGGCACCGGACTCCATCGCCTCGTGGAAGAGCGCGAGCATCTGATCCAACTGCTCGGGCGTGGGCTGCCCGCCGACGGCATCCGGCCCCATCACATACCGCCTGAGCGCACAATGCCCCACCATGAAGCCCGCGTTGACCGCGATCCGCCCCTCCAGGGCATCCAGATACTCCCCGAAGGAATGCCAGCTCCACGGCGCGCCCTCCTCCAGCGCGACCAGTGACATCCCCTCGACCTTCGACATCATCCGCCGCGTGTAGTCGGCATCCTCGGGACGCGACGGATTCAAGGGCGCGAGCGTAAATCCGCAGTTGCCACCGGCCACCGTCGTCACCCCGTGGTTGAGAGAGGGCGTCGCATACGGGTCCCAGAAGAGCTGCGCGTCGTAGTGGGTGTGGGGGTCGACGAACCCGGGCGCGAGTACGAGCCCACTCGCGTCCTCACTCGTACGCGCCTCCTCGGTGACCTGGCCGCCGATCACGGCGATCCGCCCGTCCCGTATCCCCACATCGGCGATAAAGGCGGGCCCACCCGACCCATCGACGACGGTCACGCCTTTGATCAGATGGTCAAGCACGACGAAACCCTTCTCTCCCTGAGCCTTCTGGCATCCGAGTCACGACTTACTCAGGGGCGCGGGGCTGTGACATTTACGGCTGCGCCGTGTGGGCGCGACCAGCCACGTGCAACCCGCACCCGCCGACGATCCTCAGACCGCCCCGCGGAACCGCGTCGTCCGATGGACAGGATCCGTATCGATCTTCGGAATCACGTGCTCCCCGATCAGCTTGATCGTCTGGAGCGTCTCGTCCTTGGGCACACCGACCGGCAACCCAAAACTGAGCTGGTCGGCCCCGGCCTGCTCCCACCGCTTGCACTGCGTGAGCACCTCGTCCGGATCCCCGCAGATCAACAGCTCCTCGGCGATGAGCAGTTCGATGAACTCCTCGTTGTACTCGGGCAGCGTCTCCGGCCACACGGGGAACCCCTCGGGCCGGGGGAACGTGTCGTGGTAGCGGAACACCAGCGACGGCAGATAGTGCAGCCCGCCGCCCACGGCGATCCGTATCGCCTCGTCGTGCGTGGGCGCACAGATCGCCGTCGTCGTCACCATCACGTTGTCGTTGACGAAGTCCCCGATCGGCTCCGCCTCCACGACGGCGGTCTTGTACTGCTCAAGGACCCACTCCATGTCGGAGACCTTCTGCACGCTGAAGCCGAGCACCCCGAGCCCCTTGCGGGCGGCCATGGAGTACGAGGGCGGCGACCCGGCGGCGTACCACATGGCGGGGTGGGACTTCCCGTACGGCTTGGGCAGGATCTTCCTCGGCGGGAGCTGCCAGTGCTTGCCCTTGAACCCGACGTACTCGTCCTGGAGCCACATCTTCGGGAACTCGGCGATGGTCTCTTCCCAGATCTCCTTGGTGTAGTTCATGTCGGTGATGCCGGGGAGGAAGCCGAGGATCTCGTGCGAGCCGGCTCCGCGTCCGCTGCCGAACTCGAAGCGGTTCTCGGTGAGATGGTCGAGCATGGCGACCTTCTCGGCGACCTTCACGGGGTGGTTGACCTGGGCGAGCGGGTTGAAGATGCCCGACCCGAGGTGGATCCGCTCGGTCGCGTGCGCGAGATAGCCGAGGAAGACGTCGTTCGCCGAGAGGTGGGAGTACTCCTCCAGGAAGTGGTGCTCGGACGCCCACGCGTACTTGAAGCCGGACTTGTCCGCCTGGATGACGTACTCGGTCTCCTCCATCAGCGCCTTGTGCTCCGCGAGCGGATCGGTCTCGGCCCGCTTGCCCACGTATCCCTGTACAAAGAGCCCGAATTCCAAGGAGGTTCACCGTCCCCTGTCCGTCACCCTGCCAGACCTGACGCACCGTCAGATCCATCTGCCGCCGACTGTTGCACCGCGCCCGCGAGGCGTCAATACCTGATGGGCCGTCACATGGCGCTCACGCCCGCCAGCCAGCCCCCGTCGATCACGAACGGCTGCCCGGTGATGTACGAGGAGTCCTCCGAGGAGAGGAAGAGGGCGAGCCGGGCGACTTCCTCGGGCTTCCCGATCCGGCCCATCGGCACGAGCTTGCGGTAGAGCCGTTCGACGCCGGCCGAGGATGCTTCGGCGTCCGCCGTCGGGTCGAGCAGGGCCGGGTTGCTCATAGCGGTGTCGATGGCGCCCGGGCAGACGGCGTTGACGCGGATGCCCTTGGGGGCCAGTTCCAGCGCGGCCACGCGCGTGAGGCCGACGATCGCGTGCTTGGTCGCGCTGTACGCGCCGACGTACGCCATGCCGGTCACCCCGGTGTACGAGGCGGTGTTGACGATGGTCCCGCCGCCGGCCGCCTCGATCTCGGGGGCCAGGGTCTTGATGCCGAGGAAGACACCGACCTGGTTCACCTGCACGACCTGCATGAACTCGTCGAGAGGCGTGTCGACCAGGGAGTTGAAGCGCAGGATGCCCGCGTTGTTCACCAACCCGTCGACCTTCCCGTACGCCTCCTTCGCGGCGGCCGCCGCGGCCGCCCAGTCGGCCTCCCGGCTCACATCGAGGTGGACGTAGAGCGCGCCCATCTCCTTGGCCAGCTTCTCCCCCTGGTCGTCGAGCACGTCCGCGACGACGACCCTGGCGCCCTCGGCCGCGAAGAGCCGCGCCTCCTGCTCGCCCTGGCCTCGTGCGGCGCCGGTGACGAGTACGACCCGCCCGTCGAGCTTGCCCATGGGTTTCTCCGTAAGTTGTTAGGCGGCCCGGGAGGGCCGGGTGTGGCTTATGGGTTCTTGCCTTCAGTGGCTTCGAAGGAGTGGCCGCCCGGCTCTCCGGGGCGCCCTGGCTGCTGATTGAGATGTGCGCGCTTCGTGCGGTCGCTGATTACGGAGATGACAGCGGGGTGTTCCTCGGGCCGACGGCATGCCGAACGGCGCGAGGAGGGCGAGTGAGCAAGCGGAGGGCCCAGCTCTGGGCCGGTGTCGACGCGGGCAAGGGCCACCACTGGGCGGCTGTGGTCGATGAGACCGGCGCCACGTTGTGGTCGAAGAAGATCGACAACGACGAGTCGGCGATCCTGGCCGCGCTCGGCGAGATCCTCGATCTGGCGGACGAGGTTCACTGGGCGGTGGACATCTCCGGCACGTCCTCGGCTCTGCTGTTGGCCCTGCTCGCGGCCCACGGCCAGCGGGCCGTCTACGTGCCTGGCCGCACGGTCAACCGCATGTCGGGTGCCTACCGGGGTGAGGCGAAGACCGACGCCCGCGACGCCTACGTCATCGCCGAGACCGCCCGCCACCGCAACGACTTCACCGCCATCGACGTGCCCGCCCAGCTGGCCGCCGACCTCGCGCTGCTGACCGCCCACCGCTCCGACCTGGTGGCCGACCGCGTGCGGATGATCAACCGCCTGCGCGATGTGCTGACCGGCGTCTTCCCCGCGCTGGAGCGGGCCTTCGACTACAGCTCGCACAAAGGCGCGCTGGTCCTGCTGACGGGTTACCAGACCCCGGCCGCCATCCGCCGCCGCGGCCGGGCGAGGCTGACAGCCTGGCTGGCCAACCGCAGCGTGCGCAGCGCCGACGAGGTCGCCGCGACCGCACTGGAGGCGGCACAAGCCCAGCAGACCGCGCTGCCCGGCGAGGACGTCGCCGCGCAGATCGTGGCCGACCTGGCCGGGCAGATCCTGGCCCTGGACGACCGGCTCAAGCGGATCGACAAGCAGATCCGCGACACGTTCCGCGGTCACCCGCAGGCGGAGATCATCGAATCCCTGCCCGGGATGGGCCCGATACTCGGGGCCGAGTTCGTCGTGTCCGCCGGCGACTTGTCGGCCTACGCCGACGCCGGCCACCTGGCGTCGGCGGCCGGGCTGGTGCCCGTCCCGCGTGACTCCGGCCGGCGCACCGGCAACCTTCACCGGCCCAAACGCTACAGCCGCCGCCTGCGACGGGTGTTCTACATGTCCGCGCAGACCAGCATCATCCGCGAGGGACCGAACCGGGACTTCTACCTCAAGAAGCGGGGCGAGGGCTGCAAACACGTCCAGGCCGTCATCGCCCTGGCCCGCCGACGAGCGAGTGTGTTGTGGGCTCTGCTGCGTGACGGACGGGTGTTCACCTCCGCTCCGCCGGTCACGCAGGCGGCTTGACTTCGTCATTGAGACTCCTTCGGAGACGCGGACGCGTGGACCACTTCTGACACACCGTCACACGGGTGACGGGCATGCCCATGGTCGTATCTGACGCATCGTCAGGCAAGGGGTCGAGGCCCTGCCGAAGGTTTCCGGGTGTGTCGCAATGCACACGTCAAGTAACCGGCCGGTAGGGACATTTGACTCTGTCGGGCCCGCTGAGGCGGACCAATAATCCTTTCTCGGCAAGGCAAAGAAGCCCCCAAGGACGGAGCAAGGCATGGCCAAGAGGGCCTTGAAGAACAAGAAGATCCGGCTCGTTGCCATTGGGTCCGCACTCGCCACCGGCGCGGCGGTCGTCACCCTGCTGCCCTCGGCGAACGCGGCCGAGGAGAAGACACCTGAGCAGATCATGACCATGTGCGAGAGGTCCGCAGTCGTCAGCGGCGAAAAACGGTCGGTCGAGGATTTCGGAGGCGCCTTCGCGGACGGATTCCAGGCCGACAACTGCGATTTCGCCGAGACGAACTTCGAGACCTTCGACGGCCCCAAGGAGAAGGCCTCGATCGACTTCCCGAACTGCGAGCCGAACGCCACCGACCCGGCGAAGGTCAGCATCACCTGGAAGGCGACCGTCGGCCAGGGCGAGGGCAAGTACACCGCGACACAACAGGGCGCCGGCGGAGGCCTCTTCGGCTTTCTGAGCGGGTCCTGGCTCAAGCACAAGGGCACGACCGACCTGACCATCAAGTCGGTGACGGCCGGCGACAAGGAGACGCGGGAAGTCCCGGTCGGCAAGGTCCTGCACATGGAGTTCACGCCGAAGATGCAGCGCATGACGGGCGAATGGCGTGTACGGATCGACGCCGATCCCGGGAGCTTCGCCGTCAATCCCAGCCCCGAGCAGAACTTCGCGGCGCCCGAGGTCATCGAGGGACCGGTCGTCCTGGCGGGAGCCGCCGGCGCCCCCGGAATCGCGGACGGGGTCGCCAAGCCGGTCCTGACGGACTGCTGACGGCTCCCGGTCGCCCACTGCCGACGGGCTGCCGACAGCCCGGTCAGCCGTGGCCGACGAACCCCGTCACCCGACTCCCCTCCCCCCACTTCCCCCAAGGAGACGCACCATGACACGCACCGGCCGCAAGGGACATCACCGGAGCAAGAAGAAGCGCATCGCCCTCATGCTGGCCCCGGTCGTGGCCGCCGCGGTGGCCGTTCCGCTGATGAACCAGGCGGGTGCCGCCACCCCCTCCGAGGTGTCCAAGGACTGCGCGGAGGACTCCGCGAAGCTGGACAACTGTGAATTCGTCGACGTCCAGGTCAAGAGGAACAGCCTGGGCGCGAACAAGCGCGTTTCCACCGTGACGGACAACTGCGGATCCACGACCGCCGCCACGAAGGACTTCAGCGTGTCGGCCTCGGTGACGAGGTCCATCACCCTTGAGGACGGGTTCACGGCCGCCGCGGACTCGAAGCTGGGCAACTCGTTCTTCGAGATAGGCGCCAAGTTCAACACGACGGAATTCAGCATCAAGCGTGACGACACGGGAACCGGATTCGACTTCTCCAGGACCGACACCGTCAAAGCCGACCACCTCGGGTTCTTCATGTGGTCCGAGAAGCGCACCGATGTGAGCGGATTCCTCAAGGCCACGTACAAGGAGGAGCAGAACGGCCAGAAGGTGTTCTTCTCCCCCAGTGAGGGCGGCACGAGCGTGCACGTCTTCTATCCGCAGCTCCTGAAGAACGGCACCCCTGACGGCCGCCTCTGGCTGCGCAACGTGAAGTGCGGAACTCCCGAGGCGAGCGGAATCCAGAACTCGTCGAACAGCATCCGCACGGAACCCGGATTCGAGGAGGGCGGCACGAACGTCTCGGACGTCGAGGTCCCGCTGTCCGAGATCCCGGCGCCGTAGGCAGGAGCGACAGCCGTACAGCGGAAGCGACCGCCGTAATCGGGAGCGACCGCGGTGAAGTACGGCAACGGCAACAAGGCACGAACGGCCCCCGCGAGTCACGCGGGGGCTTCTCCGTACCCGCCGCCACGGACACCTTCCGTGCCGGCCGCCCCCTCAGCGCGCGGTCGATCCCAGGGGGCCCAGGGTGTCGCTGTACGGGGCCCCGAGCCACCGCAGGACCGCGTCCGTGCCGCCGCGGGCGTCCAGCTTGGCGTAGATGTTGCTGAGGTTGTTGCGGACGGTCTTCTCGCTCAGCCCCAACCTCAGGCCGATCTCCTGTGCGCCCAGGCCGGTCGAGAGCAGTTCCATGATCTCCCGCTCCCTGGGCGAGAGCAGGGCACGCATCCGCTCCGTCGCCTCCCCGCTGCCCGGCATACGCCGGGCAGCGTCGCGCAGGGCGGCGCACGCGGTCGGCGAGAGGTAGGTGTGGCCGATCGTGGCGGCCATCACCGCCGAGGACAGCATGTGGGTGCAGTAGTCGCCCTCGACCAGATAGCCCGCGCCGCCCCGGAACACCTCGACCACCGTCTCCGTGTCGCGCCGGGGGCTGAGGACGATCACCGGGGCGCTCATCGCGCCCATGGCCTTCAGCAGCTCCGCAAAGGCGGTCGACGGGTCCTCGCACCGGAGAACGACGACGTCCACCGCGCCCTCCGAAGGGCGTTCCCGGAGCTCGCGGTAGGGCGGCGACAGGTGCAGCACCCGGCCCACGTACGGATCGTCCGGGGCCGGCCAGTCCTCGTGCGGCCAGTCACCGTCGGCGCAGGCCAGGGCGACGGACAGCTTGCGGGAGGAATCCGCTGGAGCGGTGGTGCCGACGTGCGCGGAGCTGTGCCGGGAGCCGTGCTGTGCGCTGTTCTTGGAAGTTCGGACGTGCCGGGGGGATCGCACTTCGCGTGTCCTTCCGCCGAAGCCATGACGTCCTTGCATACGCGGCACAGGCGGAAGTTGTTCGAAGTTTCAAGAAAGAACTGTCTGGCTGTCAGACAGGTTCCCCGGAGCGACCCGCAACAGCGGCCTACAGCAGCGGGGCGACCTCCGTTCCGAACGCGGCCATCTGGTCGGTGAGTTCGGTACGGCTCCGGCTGCGGAACCGCACCTGGATCTGGTGCACCCCCATCGCCCGGTACGCGCGCAACGACTCGGCGAGCGCCTCGGGGTCCCCGCTGAGGGTGCGGCGCCCGACACTCCACCCCGGCTCCCCCACGTACAGCGGCTCGGTGATCGCGCCGACGACGAGGGGCTCGACGACCCCCGCCTCCTCCCTCAGTCGTCGGACCCGGGCGATCTGCTCGGGCAGCCGCTCCCGCGGGTCCCCCTGCGGCAGCCACCCGTCGCCCCTGACCGCGGCCCGCCGGACGGCGGCGGGCGAGGACCCGCCGACCCAGACGGGTACCCGTTCCTGCGCGGGCCGGGGCCGCTGCCCGAGCCCCTCGAAGTCGTACAACTTCCCGTGATGGGTGGGGAATTCATCGGGTCCGAGCGCGGCCCGCAGCGCGTCGACGCACTCGTCGAGCACGGCCCCACGCCGCTCGAAGTCCACCCCGAGGACCTCGAACTCCTCCTGTACGTGTCCGGCGCCGACCCCGAGGATCAGCCGCCCTCCGCTCAGGTGGTCGAGGGTCGCGTACTGCTTGGCGGTGAGCAGCGGGTGCCGCAGCCCGACGACCGCGACATGGCTCAACAGCCGTACGCGCTCGGTGACTGAGGCCAGAAAGCCGAGGGTGGCGACGGGGTCGTACCAGACCGTGCTCATCGCGGAGGCGAGGCGGCGCGGTATGGCGACGTGGTCGCAGCTCGCGACGTAGTCGAAGCCGGAGCGGTCGGCGGTGCGGGCGATCTCGACGAGGTCGCCGGGACCCGCGTCCGCCTCCCACGCCTCCGCGTAGAGGGTGCTCTGGGACTGGACGGGAAGCTGAATCCCGTAGGTGAAGGACGTGTTGCCGAGGGAGGCGCTCAACGGGCACCGCCCGGCCCGGCCCAGAGCCCGTCCCCGGTCAGCCCCAGGAGCTCGATGGCGTTGCGCCGTACGATCCGGTCGACGACGTCCGCGTCCAGGTGCCCCATCTGCGCCTCGCCGACCTCCCTCGACTTCGGCCAGGTGGAGTCGGAGTGGGGGTAGTCGGTCTCGTACAGCACGTTCCCCACGCCAATGGCGTCGAGGTTCTTCAAACCGAAGGCGTCGTCGAAGAAGCACCCATACACGTGCTCGGTGAAGAGTTCGGACGGCGGGCGGTGGACCTTGTCGGCGACGCCGCCCCAGCCGCGGTTCTCCTCCCACACGACGTCCGCGCGTTCGAGGATGTACGGGATCCAGCCGATCTGGCCCTCCGCGTACATGACCTTGAGGTTCGGGAAGCGCTCGAACTTGCCGCTCATCAGCCAGTCGACCATCGAGAAGCAGCAGTTGGCGAAGGTGATGGTGGAGCCGACGGCCGGCGGGGCGTCGGCGGAGGTGGAGGGCATCCGGCTGCTCGACCCGATGTGCATGGCGATGACGGTGCCCGTCTCGTCGCAGGCGGCGAGGAACGGATCCCACTCGTCCGTATGAACGGAGGGCAGTCCGAGGTGCGGAGGTATCTCGGAGAAGGCGACGGCCCGTACCCCGCGGGCGGCGTTGCGCCGCACCTCCTGCGCGGCGAGTTCCGCGTCCCACAGAGGTATGAGGGTGAGCGGTATCAGGCGGCCCGCCGCATCGGGCCCGCACCACTCCTCCACCATCCAGTCGTTGTAGGCGCGCACCGAGAGGAGCCCCAGTTCCCGGTCCTTGGCCTCGGTGAAGGTCTGGCCGCAGAAGCGGGGGAAGGTGGGGAAGCAGAGGGCGGACTGGACGTGGTTGACGTCCATGTCGGCCAGGCGCTGCGGGACGTCGTACGAGCCCGGGCGCATCTGCTCGTAGGTGATGACTTCGAGTTTGATCTCGTCCCTGTCGTATCCGACGGCGGTGTCGAGACGGGTGAGGGGGCGGTGCAGGTCCTCGTAGACCCACCAGTCGCCGATCGGGCCGTCGTCACCGGGGTTTCCCATGACCGGGGCGAACTTGCCGCCCAGGAAGGTCATTTCCTTGAGCGGGGCACGGACGATGCGCGGCCCCGTGTCCCGGTACTGCGACGGGAGCCGGTCCCGCCAGACGTTGGGGGGCTCCACGGTGTGGTCGTCCACCGAGATGATCTTCGGGAAGGTCTCCATGTGTTTTACGGTAGCGCCGATCTGACGGTCCGTCAGCTACCGCGCGGCGGCTCTCTGGAATGCGGGAACCTCGTCACGGGGTTGCGGGGAGGGGGTGTGGGCTCTGTGAGGGCTTGCGCCACTCGGCACGGCGGCCTGTGATCGGTGTCTCCCACGGCTGACGCATCCGCCATGAACAAGGCAAACTGGCCTGGTTGTCATGACGTTTCGGCAGGGGGCAGGGATGGACGGTGTACCGCGAGTACCGGAGCAGTGGCGTCCCGAGGATTCGGCGGCGCTCCGCTTCAGCGTGCTCGGCCCGGTGCGCGCCTGGCGTGGGGCGGATTCCTTGCCCACCGGGTCCCCTCAACAACGCGCCTTGCTGGCGGCCCTGCTGCTCCGCGAGGGCCGCACGGCCACGGCGGGCGAACTGATCGACGCGTTGTGGGGGGAGGAGCCGCCTTCGCAGGCGTTGGCGGCGGTTCGGACGTATGCGTCGCGGTTGCGGAAGATCCTCTCGCCGGGCGTTCTGGTCAGTGAGTCGGGCGGGTATGCCGTCCGGCTCACCGACGCGTCCGGCGTGGGTGCCTCGCTGGACCTCGCGCTGGCCCAGGAGTTGGCGGCCGACGCGGAGAAGGCGAAGGCGACGGGCGACCTGTGCCATGCGCGCGCCCTGCTGAACAAGGCCCTGAGCCTGTGGGACGGGGAGGTCCTGGCGAGCGTTCCGGGCCCGTACGCGGAGACCCAGCGCGCCCGCCTGGAGGAGTGGCGGCTCCAACTCGTCGAGTCCCGGCTGGACATGGACCTGGAGCAGGGCTGCCATGCGGAGGCGATCTCCGAACTCACGGCGCTCACCGCGGCCCATCCCCTCCGGGAGCGGCTGCGCGAGCTGCTGATGCTGGCGCTGTACCGCTCGGGGCGGCAGGCGGAGGCCCTGGCCGCCTACGCGGACACACGGCGGCTGCTGGCGGACGAGCTGGGCGTGGACCCGCGGCCGGGTCTTCAGGAACTCCAGCAGCGCATCCTTCAGGCGGACCCCGGCCTGGCGGAGCCCTCGGCCCCACTGGCCCCGGAGACCGCGGCCGCCCCGGTGCGCCCGGCCCAACTCCCCGCCACCGTCTCGGACTTCACCGGCCGGATGTCCTTCGTGTCCGAGCTGAGCGAGGTGCTGGCGGCGGCGTCGGCGTCCGAGGGCCAGGTGATGGCGGTGTCGGCGCTGGCGGGCATCGGCGGCGTGGGCAAGACGACGCTGGCCGTCCATGTCGCGCACCAGGCGCGCAGCGCCTTCCCGGACGGACAGCTCTACGTGGACCTGCAGGGAGCGGGCGCGCGGGCGGTCGCACCCGAAACGGTGCTTGGCTCCTTCCTGCGCGCCCTGGGCACGGCGGACTCGGCCATCCCCGACTCCCTGGAGGAGCGGGCGGCCCTGTACCGCTCGACCCTGGACGGCCGCCGGATCCTGGTCCTGCTGGACAACGCGCGGGACGCGGCCCAGGTACGCCCCCTGCTGCCCGGCATGGAGGGATGTGCGGCGCTGGTGACGTCGCGGGTGCGGATGGTCGACCTGGCCGGGGCCCATCTGGTCGACCTGGACGTGATGTCGCCGGAGGAGGCGATCCAGCTCTTCACCAAGATCGTGGGCGAGGAGCGGGTGGCTTCGGAGCGCGAGTCGGCGCTGGACGTGGTGGCGGCGTGCGGATTCCTGCCGCTGGCGATCAGGATCGCCGCCTCCCGCCTGGCGGCCCGGCGTACCTGGACGGTCTCGGTCCTCGCGGCGAAGCTCGCCGACGAACGACGCCGGCTGGACGAACTCCAGGCGGGCGACCTGGCCGTGAAGGCGACCTTCGAGCTCGGCTACGGGCAGTTGGAGCCGGCCCAGGCCCGCGCTTTCCGGCTGCTGGGGCTGGCGGACGGCCCGGACATCTCGCTGGCCGCGGCCGCGGCGGCGCTGGACCTTCCGATCGAGGAGACCGAGGACCTGCTGGAATCCCTCGTCGACACCTCACTCCTGGAGTCGGCCGCGCCCGGCCGCTACCGCTACCACGACCTGGTCCGGCTCTACGCGCGTGCGTGCGCCGAGCGGGACGAGCAGCCACCGGGCGAGCAGGCGGCCGCGATGTCGCGGATGCTCGACTTCTACCTGGCCACGGCCGCCGGGGTCTACGCGATCGAGCGGCCCGGGGACCGACTGGTGGACCACCTGGAGGTGACGGAGCACCCGGGGCTGCGGTTCACGGAGGGCAGCGCCGCCCTCGACTGGCTGTACAACGAGGCCTCGCCACTGCTGGCCTGCGTACGGCAGTCCGCCGGCACGGACCGGCTGCGGCGGGCGGTGGATCTGCTGTGGGCCGCCAAGGACCTCACCGAGTCCGGGGCCAACTCCCACCAGTACGAGACGACCGCACGGGCGATGTGCGACGCCACCCGGGTCGCGGGGGACGCACACGCGGAGGGCAGAGCGCGGACGACGTTCACCAATGTCCTGCTGGTCTCCGGCCGTATCCAACAGGCCGCCGAGCAGGCGCAGCTCGCCATGGAACTCGCCGCCTCCGCACGGGACGCCATGGCCATGAGCTGGGCGGCCAACGACCGGGGGCTCACACTCATGCACCAGGAGCAGTACGCGGAGGGCAAGCCGTTCTTCGAGCAGGCGATCGAGGGGTACGCCACGATCGGCAACCGGCCCCTCGAAGCGCTCAGCCTGTGCAACCTGTCGCGTGCGCACCTGGGCATGGGGAACATCGCCATGGCGGTGGAGATAGCGCAGCGGGCCCTTGCGGCGTACCTGGAGATCGGCCAGACCCTGCGCCTCGCCAACGGTCACTTCACCCTGGGCATCGCCCTGACGAGGGCCGACCGTCACACCGAGGCCCTCAGCCAGCTCTCCGACGCGCTGTCCGTCTTCGGCAGCCACCGGCAGCGGCTCTGGGAGGGCACGACCAACTTCCGGATCGCCGAGGTGCACCTGGCCGCCCGCCGCCCCGCGCAGGCGGCCCAGCACGCCGAGCAGGCCCTCGCGCTCGGCTGCATCGGCGGCGACCGGATGCAGGGCACCGTGCTGACGCTGCTGGGCCGGGCCCTCACCATGCTGGGGCAGGTGGACCGGGCCAGGGTCTGCTGGCGCGAGGCGCTCAACCTCTACGAACAGCACGGCGGTGCCGCACAGGCCGAGGAGGTACGCGCGCTGCTCACGCCCGCCACCGCGGCGTGAACGGCGTGCCGGTGACGGGGCAGTAGCGGACGTTCAGCATTCGTTTATCTCCGCCCGGCACTCTCGTACGTGTCACACCGTCGCGTCGGGGGGCAGACGGTCTGACCAGGAGCCCAACGGCTAATGTGCGGCTCCGAACGCCCGTCCAGCGACCCTCGGGGGAGTTTCTGGGCGGGCGTTCCTTACTCGTCACCACAACGGAGGGATTCAGGCCCATGAGCGAGACGAAGAAGGAAACGGACCTCACCACACAGGACAACGGCATGCCGACGCCGCCCGCCAAGGACCCGGTCGTGACTCCGCTCGACAACGGCATGCCGACGCCGCCCGCCAAGGACCCGGTCGTGACTCCGCTCGACAACGGGATGCCGACGCCGCCCGCCGAGGGCACGGACGCCACCACGCAGGACAATGGCATGCCGACGCCGCCTGCCAAGGACCCCAAGGTCGTACCGCTCGACAACGGCATGCCCAGCGAGCCCGCCGACATCCGGACGATGGACAACGGCATGCCCTCCCCGCCGGCGCTGGACCTCGACGGCGGCAAGTAGAGACCTTTATCCCGACGGGGATCGGCCGCGGTGGCGCGGAGGGGGAGCCACCGCGGCCGAGGTCTGTCCGGGGCCCGGTTCAGGTCAATCGGTGGCGCGATCCGTTCGGCCCTCTCGAACAACCGCCCCCCCCTGGCGCTAGCGTCACTTGGTGTTCGGAAGTCCCTCTCCCAACAGGAGCCGAGATGACCCGTACCAAGAAGATCCTCGCCACGATCGCCCTGATGCTCGGCATCACCGCAGCGGCCGCGAGCCCGGCACTGGCCGACAACCCCATGCCCGTGACCCCGCCGGACAACCCGATGCCTGTGGCCCCGCTGGACAACCCGATGCCTTGACGCACCACCTCTCGATGGGGGCCGAGCCCACCCGGACGCTGACACGAAAAGTTGAGTGAGTGTGCTGGTCAGGCCGTTGCTGCGATGGGCTCGAAGCGGACGGTGAGGCCGAGGCGGTTGGCTTCCTTGGTCATGCGACGCATGGCGCGTTCAGGGTCGCGGCGGGTGAAGTAGTCGGCGCCGAGGTCCTGGTAGCGGGTCTTGTGGCGGAGGATGTGCCAGATCGCGACGGCGAGTTTGCGCATCACCGCGACCAGGGCCCGCTGTCGTCCGCGGCGGGCGGCGATGCGCCGGTAGTAGGCGCTGAGATAGCAGTCCTTGTTCCGGGTCACCGACATCGCGGCGATGCCCAACAGCCGTTTCAGGTTGCTGTTGCCGTTGCGGGTACGGGCGGATTTGGTGACGCCGGCGGATTCGTTCATGCCCGGGCAGACCCCGATCCAGGAGGCGAGATGGCCGGCGGTGGCGAACTGGGTCATGTCCCCACCGGTCTCAGCGATGATGATCTCAGCCGCCGCGGGGCCGATGCCGGGGATGGTGTCCAGGTTCTCGATGTCCTTGTTGTGCTCCAGGCGGGTCAGCAGCGCGGTGATCCGCTGGTCCAGCTGGTCGGCCGTGGCGGTGAGGTGGTCGATCTCGTCGAGGTAGTGCCGGCACATGAACGCGTGGTGCTCGGTGAACGTGCCGTCCAGTGCCTCAACCAGGGCCGGGATCTTGCTGCGGGCCCGCCGGATGGCCAGGTCGGCCAGCGCCTGGGGGTCACGCTCGCCGCCGATCAGTGCGTTGATGATGGCGCGTCCGCTGGCCCCGGTGATGTCGCTGAGCACCGAGGACAGCTTCATGCCGGTGTCCTCGAGTTCCTTCTCCAGCCGCTGGGCCTCCTGCCCGCGTGCCGTGATGAGCTGCGTGCGGCGGCGGGTCAGGTCCCGCAGTTCGCGGATCTCCCGCTCGGGCACGAAGGAGCCCATCACCATGCCCGAGGCGCCCGCCCGGGCCAGGAACGCGGCGTCGCTGGGGTCGCTCTTGCGCCCCCGAATGCCCTTGAGGTGGGCCGGGTTGACCAGCATCAGGTTCAGATGCGGCTGCAAGGTGTAGTAGAGGTGGCGCCAGTAGTCCGAGGTGGCCTCGAGCACCACCACCTCGACCCGGCGCTCGAGTAGCCAGGCCAGCAGACGCCGGATCTCGGCCGGGGTGGTGGCGAACCGCTCGGTCTCCAGCGTCCAGGTTCCCGGCCGCTTCAAGCACGGCGTGCGTACGCACGCCAGCAGGAACCGCTTGCCCAGATCCAGCCCCGCCGCCCGCAGATAGAGGACCTCGTCCTTCACGTCCTGTCTGGCCATCGCCGTGTCCCTCCCGCACGCGTGCCGATCGAACGGGCGCCCGGAGGGATCCGGGAAGTCGCTGAGTCTGACACACGCGCTGCCGGTCACCGTGGTGGCCGTGGCGCAAACCGAAGTCCGCTAGCGGATCCCCATCGCCATCCTGTTGGGCGAGCTGACCGGCATCACAGAGTCTTCGGCTTACCGGGCGCCCACCCCGATTTTCCCCCCACCGAGGAGGCCAGCGCAGCCGGCCTGGCGAACCTGTTGGCGAATCCGTCAGGCGAGGCAATTGTCGCGAGAATCCCAGCGACACACCGGGTTCACGGCGTGTCGCTGGGACTCACCACACACTTGCCGGGGATCTGACGGGATTCGCCAACAGCATCCCGCCCGGCTCGGCCCCCATCGCCGTATCCGCCCCTGGCACCCCGCGCCTCAAACCGCCCAGTTCTTCAACACCGCCGCGACACCACGCACAGTGCAGCCGTCCTTCTTCAGCTCGACCACCAGCGCGCTGACCCGCTCCTGGTCCAGCTTGGACGGCACACCCGCAGCGACCAGGTAGGCATGGGCCACCGCCACAGCGACCCGCAGATTCGAACGCTCCAGCCACTGCATACGCCCCAGCGAATGCGCAAGGGCCGCTGCCTTGGCGTACGCACCGTGATAGATGTCCTGGCCGACAAGGACCGCACGGTGACGCTCAACGGCGGCGACCGGCACGCCGTAGTCGTCGATACCCGGATCGTCCACACCGGCCCGTCGGGCGACTTCCAGGATCCAGGCGAGATCAACCTGCACGCTCACGGACCGGTGTCCCCTTCCAGTTCGTCGATCAGATCCCCGTACTCATCGAGCACCTCCTGCGCCGCGGCCATGAAGACCGCACGCACGTGCTCGTTGTCGTTACGGATCAACTGCTCGACGTACTCGTTGACCGGTATCCGCCTCGTCTCGGCGGCCTGCCTGGCCATCTCGGCGGTCTCGTCGTCCATGCGGATGTTGATCTGAGTCTTCGCCATGACGTGAAGGTATCACCTGATACCACCCGGCGCGGCGCCTTGATCCGTCCCTGAATCGGGCTCCGACAGCTCGGCACCCCGCCGCGCCGACCGGCCCCGCTCTCGCTCCCACTGGCATCTCACCGCTCGCGCGACACAGCCACTGAAGCCTCTCGGCCCAACTTCCCGTCGAATCTCCTCAGTGAGTTCCTCAGGCAATGTCAGGGTGTACCTCTTCGCCGCCGCGTCGATCACCACGCCTCCTGCAGCTCGCACCACACCGTCTTGCCGACCGTCCCCCGCTCCACACCCCACCGCAGTGCCACCGCGTCCAGCAGCGCCAGCCCCCGCCCCGACTCGTCGTCCCCCGTCGCACGCAGGAGGACGGGCAGGGCGCGCGGGTCGGGGTCCGTCACCTCGACCCGGATCCGGCCGCTGTCACCGTCCATGCGAGCCACCCGTACGCGGACGGGGGTCCCCTCCCCCACGTGCCGGACGACGTTCCCGACCAGCTCCGTGACGCAGAGTTGGACGTCGGCGCACGGGGTACCCAGGTGCCGGCGGACGGTACGGCGCAGGTCGGGTGCGACCTTGGGGAGGGCGAGCAGGTCGAGTTCGAGAGCGGGCGGGGCGTTCACTGCGCGGCCGCCTCTCGGAGTACGGCGACCAGCTTGCGCGCGGTCGCGGTGTTGCAGTTGCCGAGCGCGATCAGTCCCGCCGGGGGTGAGTGCGTACCCGCGAAGGTCGGCAGGTCGACCCGCAGGGAGGGCAACGTGATGCCGTGGGCGGCGAGGGCGGTGCGGAGTTCGCCTACGCAGCGTTCCATGTCGTAGGCGGTGGGGGCAGAAGGCTGGGGGTCTCTCATGGGGGACGCCTTTCCGTGCGTACGGTGAATGCGTTCTGTGACGATTCAGTCACACGTTGACGTCAAGCCGCGTACCGTGACAGGGGTTTGGGCTGCGCAAGAGCAATTGGCAAACGGCGGTGATGAGTTGTGCCCCCACGCAAGGATCCCGACGCGTCGGCGAACGTCCCCTCCTTCTACGGCGCCGAGTTGCGCTATCAGAGGGAGTTGGCGGGCCTCACGCTCGAACAGATGGCGGAAGGGAGCTTCCGAGGCATCCCCTTCCTGAGCCAGATCGAGCGAGGTGAGCGGCGCATGCCCCTGGACCTGGCCCGGCACGTCGACAAGGTTCTGAGGACTGACGGCTTTTTCGAGCGCCGTTGTGAAGATGCACGCAAGGCCCGCCAGTCGGGGCATGCGGAGTACTTCGCGGACGTGGCGGAGATGGAGCGGCATGCGGAATCGATTGAGGAATGGGCGCCGATGCTGGTGCCTGGACTTCTGCAGACCGCTGCGTATGCGCGGGCGATCGTACGGGCGGCCATGCCCCGATCCTCGGACGACGAGGTCGAGAAGAAGGTGAGCGCACGGCTGTCGCGTGCGGAACTCTTCGAGGCGGAGAGTCCGCCGAGGTTCTGGGCGATCCTGGACGAGTCGCTGATCCGGCGCCCGCCAGTACCGGCCGCGCAGATGGCCGAGCTGCTGGATCACATCGCGGAGGCGGTCCGAACCACGCGCTCCATTTTGCAGATCGTTCCGGAAACCGCGGCTGCCCATCCGTTCATGATGGGCATGACCAAGATCATGACCTTCGCGGACGCTCCTCCCGTGGTGTACGTCGAGAGTCTGCACGGCGGCCAAGTCATCGACTATCCGGCGCTCGTGAAGCAGTACCGGGAGTCGTACGATCTGCTCAGGGCCGCCGCACTGCCGCCTGAGGCGTCCCTCGCCATGATCGAGGATGCGGCAGAGGACTATCGAAATGGCAAGCACCGAGATTGACTTGAGCGCCGCGCTCTGGCGCAAGAGCAGCTACAGCAACGGCACCGGTGGTGATTGCGTCGAGGTAGCCGGAGACTTCCCCGAAGTCGTCCCCGTCCGCGACTCCAAGTCCCAGGACGGCCCCGTACTCCTGATCGGCCCCGCAGCCTGGTCGGCCTTCACCGCGATCTTGAAGCGCTGACGCCATATCCGACTGAGCAACGGATCGAACACCCTGTGTCACCACCGCCTCTTGCCGTACCGTGGGCTGGCACGGTCTCAGGGAAGGATCAGGATGACCGCACAGCACATCGAGCCCGGCGGACCTCTCATCCCCCGGCCCGAGCGAACCCCGGGCGCGCTTCGCGTGGCCCTGGCCCAAGTCGTTCCTCACCGGCTGGCCGAGATGGAGCGCCAAAAGGACGAGGCCATCGCCCTGGCTGCCCGCGCGGGCAGCCTCGGACCGATCATGCAGTTCCTCGAAACGTGGGCCGTCGCTGTCGAGATCGCAAGGATCCCGTCCACGGCCGCCCGACTCCGGGCAGCCGAGCACACAGCACAGACCGTCGACCAGGGGGACCCCGCGTGGCGCGAAGCCATGGACGAACTTCGCACCCTCCACTCCTCCGCTCGGGAGTCGCTCACCCGTGAGTGACTGGCGCTGGGAGTACGACCCGGACGAAACGCACGTCATCGGCGGCGAAACTCCCGCCGCGCCTGCATTCGTCGCCGAAGTGGAGAAGCGCGCCGACGAGCTCGTGCGAGCCGCCGACGCCCTGCACCTTGACGGCACCGCATACCGAGGAGCAGGCGAAGGAGTACAGACCGCATACGTGCCAGGCGGGATGTTCCTCTACCTCACCATCGCCCGACACGAATGCGTCTACATCCTCCAGGTCACCGCCTGGCCCGCGTGAAGAACGCTCACCCCGCGCAGCTCCCCCACCCGACCCGGGTCACCGCCGAAACCATCGCGCGCCTGCGCCTGCACGACGCGGGCCTTTGCCCCGAGAGCCAGGCCGAACTCCGTACACTCGACGGCCGCCGCCGCTACGTCGACTTCCTATTCCGGGCCGAGGGACCGGCCGTCGAGATCGAGGGGTTGCGGACTGCTGCCGGCGTGCTGACCGGCCGCGACGGCCCCGGAGGGAGGGCCGTCGCGGCCGGGGCAACCCGGTCTCAGGCGCAGAGTTCGCCGTCGATCAGGTCGTTCTGGGCCCGCTCGGTGGACAGGTCGGTCGCGCCGTCGCCGGTCGCGTGCAGGACCACGGCCCGGCGGCCGTCCGGGCTGACGCCGTCGCGGGTGGTGGAGCCGGGGAGGTCGCCGCCGTGGCCGTAGTAGACGCCTCCGCAGGTCAGCGGGACCTCCATCAGGCCCAGGCCGTAGCGCGCGCCGGGCCACACCGGGTCCATCTCCGCGGCCCGTACGGTCGTCTTCATCTCGGCCAGCTGCGCCGGGCGCAGCAACTTGCCGCCCAGGAGCGCCTGGTAGAAGCGGGTCAGGTCGGCGGTCGTACCGATCATGGCGCCGGCCGCGCCCCCCGCCGACGGGTTGAACGCGGTGGTGTCGATCGTCGGCCCGGTCTTCCCGAAGTCGGAGTATCCGTGCAGGTGGCGGCCGCGGATCCTGGAGTCCGTCGTCGGGGCGGAGGTGTCGCGCAGGCCCAGCGGGCGGATGATGCGCTTGGTGACCTGCTGCTCCCAGCTGTGCCCGGTGACCTTCTCGATGATCATTCCGGCGAGGATGTAGTTGGTGTTGGAGTACGACCACTTTGCGCCGGGCTCGAAGTCCGGGGCGTGCCGCATCGCGATGCCGACCAGCTGTTCCGGGGTCCAGGTCGTGTAGCGGCCCGCCTGGTAGGCGTCCACGCTGGTCAGCATGGGGAAGTCCGCGGTGTAGTTGAACAGCCCGCTGGTGTGCTGGAGCAGCTGCCGTACGGTGATCCTGCTGCCGTCGTTGCCGTTGCCCGACACGACTCCCGGCAGCAGGTGCTCCACGGTGTCGTCGAGCGACAGGCGTCCCTCGCCGACGAGTTGAAGCACCACGGTGGCGACGAACGTCTTGCTGGCGCTGGCCATCCGGAACCGGTCGCCGGAGCGGGCGGCGGCGCCGGTGGCCTTGTCGGCCACTCCCGCGGTGGCGTACCGGGAGCCCCGCGGACCCGTCGACTGGGCCACGACACCCACGCTCCCGGTCTTCAGGATCGCGTCCACGTCGGCCTGCAACGCCTTGTCGTGCGCCTTGCCGTACGTCTTGTTGAGCGTCCTGTCGTGCGCCGGCTTCGCCGCATGCCCCGTCGCGCCCGCCGCGGGCAGGGTCAGTCCGATACCGGCCAGGGCGGTCACCAGCGTCGTGGCCACGATGCGGGAGGTGAGCTTCGTCTTCATGCGGGCGGGCTCCTTGCGGGTCGGTCGTCGTACCGCCGTTGCGGTGTGATCACCAACCTAGGAATTCCGGCCCCCCGTCACGATCCGGCAGCCTGGCCGTTCGGAGCGGGTGCCCACCCCACTGCGCCGGTAGCGCCTGCTGTACCGGACCGGCCCTGACCTCGGCCAACACCGCCGCAATCAGGGATTGGTGACAGGACGTCAGGTGCGTCGGCGCGCGTCGTCCAGGTAGCGCAGGACCGCAGCGACCCGCCGGTCCACCTGGTCGGCGGGCGACAGGTCGAGCTTGGCGAAGATGCTGCGGATGTGCTTGTGGACGGCGCCGTCCGTGACGACGAGCCGTTCGGCGATGGCGCCGTTGCCCAGTCCCTCGGCCATCAGCCCGAGTACGTCTCGCTCGCGCGGACTGAGCCGCTCCAGACGGGTGTCCTGACGGCTGCGGGTGAAGAGCTGCGCGACGACCTCCGGGTCGATGGCCGTGCCCCCGGCGGCCACCCGGTTGAGCGCGTCGAGGAACTCCTCGACCCGGCCCACCCGTTCCTTGAGCATGTAGCCGAGCCCGGTGACCCCGCCGACGAGCAGCTCCGTGGCGAAGGACTGCTCGACGTACGCCGACAGGACGAGGACCGCGAGATCGGGCCTGCGCCGCCGGGCCTCGACGGCGGCGACGATCCCCTCGTCGGTGTGCGTCGGCGGCATCCGTACGTCGAGGATGGCGACATCGGGCTTGTGCGTGTCGATGGCGTCGAGGATGCCGTCGGCGGTTCCGGCGGTGGCCACCACGTCGAGGCCCTCCGCGCGCAACAGCAGTGCGAGTCCCTCCCGCAGCAACGGGTCGTCCTCGGCGATCACAATCCGCATGGCATGTCCACCTTGAGAGTCGTCGGGCCGCCGGGCGGGCTGGCCAGGTCGAGGGTGCCGTCGTGGGCCGCGATGCGGCGGCGGATGCCGGTGAGCCCGGAGCCGCCCGCCTCGTCGGCGCCGCCGCGGCCGTCGTCGGTGATGTCCAGTCGCAGCCGGCCTCCGCGGCTTCGGACCGTGACGGTGGCGCTCTTCGCCCCGCTGTGCTTGGCGATGTTGGTCAGTGTCTCGGCGACCACGAAGTACGCGCTGGCCTCCACGGACGCGGCGCACCGCTCGGGCGCCTCGACGTCGATCCGGCACGGCACCGGGCAGCTCGCGGCGAGTCCGGTGAGCGCGCCTTCGAGGCCGCGGTCGGCCAGTACGGGCGGCAGGATGCCCCGGGCGACCGAGCGCAGTTCGGCGAGGGCCTGCTCGGCGGCGCTCTGGGCGCGTTCGAGGAGTTCGTCGGCGCCCGCCGGATCGCGGGCCACCATGCGGCGGGCCGCGCCGAGCAGCACGGTGACGGTGACGAGCCGGTTCTGGGTGCCGTCGTGCAACGAGCGCTCGATACGGCGCAGTTCGGTGGCGTGGGCGTCCAGGGCGGCAGCCCGCGTGGCGGTGAGTTCCGCGACGCGCAGGGACAGGTCGGTGTCGGGTCCGGCCGCAAGGAAGGCACGTCCCGGGCGCGCCTGGAGCCGTGCCATGGCGGGAGTGAGGCCCAGGATGATCGCGATCCAGCCGAGCCCCAGCAGAGTCACACCCAGGGCGTCGGCCCAGCCCTGGGCATGGCCGAGGCCCACGGACGTACTGGTCGAGCCCTCCGGCATCAGGCGCCAGTACAGCGGGAACAGCGCGTCGCGTACGGCCATCAGCGGCAGCAGCAGCGCGATCAGGCCGAGCAGCAGCCCGAGCGTGCCGTGCCGGACCAGCCAGCGCAGCTCCCGCCGGGTGGTCGGGTCGACGAGGGCGAGCCGCAGCCGGGTCGGCGCCGGGTCGGGCCCGATGATCTCGGGACCCCACCGGGCGAGCCGGTGGCGTTCACGCTCGGCGAGGGAGTGCAGGACGCGCAGCGCGACGGGGGCCATGAGCAGTCCGACGCCCACGACGGACGTCACGGCCGATACGGCCAGCCAGATCAGCACGGCCGACGCGAGCATCGCGGTCCCGAGCCCGCCGATGAGCTGTCCGAGCGCGGCGCCGGCGGCCTCGGCGGTCCTGATCGCGCTTGCCCTGATCCCGGGCCGCCCCACGTCGACCGGCTCACCGTGCCGGGTCGAGGTCGACATCCGCCCCACCTCTCTCCCTTGTCAACAGCCCTGTGCGGGCGGCCGGTTCGCTGTCGATGAGGAGCGTAGAGGTACAGCCTGCTGTACCCCCACTCGGGCTGCTGGCGGGCTCGGCCGCCCAGGGTCCTGATCCGTAGTTTCGGTGACGTCAGCGAGACCCGCCGAGGGTCCGAAGAGTTCGAAGAATCCGAAGAGGGACAGCGATGGCCACCACGGACCCCTACCGCCTCACCAGCGGCACCGAGAGCACGGACCCGACGAAAACCGCGGTCAGCCGCAACGACGTCGTGCGTACGACGCTGTGGCTGGTGCTGGTCATCAGCACCGTCGGCAACATGGTGGCCTCCTACGGCGCCGCCTCCACCCAGGTCCACCTGGCCTGCGGCGCCGTCACCGCGCTGTGCGTGACCGCGCTCGTCACCCGTCACCTGCGGGGCCGGCGATGAGCGGCGTCCACGCGGGAGCCGCCCACCCGGCGGCGACGCGGACCGCTCCCGCCATCGCGCTGGCGAACGTCAGCAAGACGTACGCGGGAGGCGTCCACGCGCTCGACGACGTGTCGCTGGCCGTGGAGCACGGCACGTTCCTCGCCGTGATGGGGCCCTCCGGGTCCGGCAAGAGCACGCTGATGCACTGCGCCGCCGGTCTCGACTCCCCCACCTCGGGGAGCATCCGCATCGGCGGCCAGGAGATCGCCGGGCTGAACGAGACCCGCCGCACCGAACTTCGCCGCGAGCACATCGGGTTCGTGTTCCAGTCCTACAACCTGGTCCCCGCGCTCAGCATCGCCGACAACATCACGCTGCCGCTGCGCCTGGCGGGGCGGGCCCCCGACCGGGAGTGGCTGCGGGCACTGGTGGAGCGGGTCGGTCTCGCCGACCGCCTGTCGCACCGGCCCGCCGAGCTCTCCGGCGGCCAGCAGCAACGGGCCGCGATCGTACGGGCGTTGGTGGCCAAGCCGGCCGTCGTGTTCGCCGACGAGCCGACCGGAGCGCTGGATCTGCGCAGCGCCCACGAGGTCCTCGGCCTGCTGCGCGAACTCGTCGACGAGCTGCGCCAGACGGTGGTGATGGTCACCCACGACCCGGCCGCCGCCGCCCAGGCGCACCACGCGGTGGTGATGGCCGACGGCCGGGTGGTCGAGCGCCTGTACCAGCCCACCGCACCCGAACTGGCCGACCGTCTCGTCAAGCTCGGAGAGGTCTAGAACCATGCTGCATCTCGCGGTCCGGATGGCCGGACACCGGATCACCGCCCTGCTGGCGGTGGCGTGCGCGGTCCTCGGCGGAGCGGCCCTGATCACCGGCACCGGAGTGATGGCCGAGTCCGGGTTCCGCTCCCAGCTGCCGGCCGGGCGCCTCTCCGGCGCTGAGGTCGTGGTCTCCACCGAACAGAGCTTCAGTTCGGGCCCCGACCTGCCGATAGCCCTCCCGGAGCGCGGCACCGTCCCGGCCGAGCTGGTCGACGAGCTGGCCCAACTGCCCGGCGTCACCGCCGCGGTCGGCGACATCGGCTTCCCCGCCGCCCTCGTCGACGCCGACGGTCAGGTCGTACCGACCCAGGACCCGCGGACGGCCGGGCACGGCTGGTCCTCGACGAAGCTCTTCGTGGACGCGAAGGTCGACGGATCCGCTCCGGCCGGCACCGGCGAGGTCGCCCTCGACCGCGCCACGGCCGCCACCGCGGGAGTCCGGGTGGGCGACAGGGTCGAGGTCGCCGCTGCCGGCCGCGCCGCGGCCACCTACCGCGTCACGGCGCTCGTCGACGCACCGGACGCCGGAATCCTCTTCGCCGACCCGACGGCCGTACGGCTGTCCGGCCGCGCCGACGGGGAGCGCGCCGGGACCGTGGACCTCGTCGCCCTGCGCACCGAGCCCGGCACCGAGGCCTCGGTGGCCGCAGCGGCCCGCGAGAAGATCAAGAACACCGGAAAAGGCACCAGCACAGACACCAGCGACGCCGCCCCCGCCGACCTGATCGTCTCCACCGGCTCCGAGCGCGGCGACATCGCCTCCCCCGGCGCGGGCGCCGCCCGTTCCCTGCTGATCCTGCTGGCCAGTTCGCTGGGCGGGATCATCATGCTGATCATCGGGTTCGTGATGGCGAGCGCGCTCGCCGTGTCGATCGGCGGCCAGCGCCGCGATCTGGCCCTGATGCGGGCAGTCGGCGCAACTCCCAAGCAGATCAGGCGACTTGCGGCCGGACAAGCCTCGATCATCGCCGTCGTGGCGGTCGTGCCCGGAGTCGGCCTCGGCTATCTGCTGGCCGGTCAGTTCCGGCGGATGCTCGTCGACCGCGAAGTGATCCCGGAAACCCTGCCGCTCACGTTCAGCCCGCTGCCCGCGCTCGCCACCGTCCTGCTCCTCGGCCTCGCCGTGCAGGTGTCGGCCCGCAGCGCCGCGTGGCGCACCTCGCGCATGCCGGCCACCGAGGCGGTCGCCGAGTCGCGCAGCGAACCCCGCACGCCGTCGAAGATGCGGGCCCGCTTCGGGCTGCTGCTGATCGTCGCCGCCACCACGCTGTCGGTCGTACCGCTGCTGAGCCGTACGGTCCTCGGCGCGACGGCCACCTCCATGGCCGGGATCATCGGGGCGATCGGTCTGGCCCTGTCGGGTCCCGCCCTGGTCCGGGGCATCGGCGACGCGGCGGGCCGCCGGCTCCGCCCCGGGGTCTCGGCGCCGACCTGGCTCGCGGTGTCCAACATCCGCGGATACGCGCTGCGGCTCTCCGGGGTCGTCAGTGCCCTGGCCATGGCGGTCGTGTTCGTCCTGACCTACACGCTGGCCCAGACGACCGTCATGAGCGCCACCGTGCAGGACACCCGCACCGGCACCCTCGCCCAGCAGCGCCTGACCGCGCCGGGCCTCGGCGGCCTGCCCGCCGGCACCCTCGCCGCCGTCACCAGGACCTCGGGCGTCGAGGCGGCGGCCCCGGTCAGCGACACCACCGTGATCCGGGAGTACAAGCAGTTCGGTGACCCGGTCGTCGAATCCGGCTCGGCCATGATCCTGACCCCGGCCGCGTCGGGCGTCCTCGACCTGGACGTAAGGGACGGCAGCCTGGCCAGGCTCACCGGCGACACGGTCGCCGTCAGCACCGAGGTCGCCCGCTCCCCCGGCTCGGGACTCGGCAGCCGCATCACCCTCGTCCTCGGGGACGGCACCCGGGTCAGCCCCAGGGTCGTCGCCGTCTACGACCGCGCCCTCGGCTTCGGCCCGCTCGCCCTCTCCCACGACCTCGCCGCGGGCCACACCACCGCGGGCCTCGACCAGAGCGTCCTCGTCCGCACCGACGGCACCGAAGCGGCCCGGCGCGCCCTCACCGCCCTCGCCGCGGCCCGCCCCGGCCTGACCGTTGAGCCCACCGACACCGGATCGGGAGGCAGCCTGAGCGACGCCCCGCCGGAGGTCTGGATCAACCTGGCCCTCATCGTCGTACTCCTCGGCTACCTCCTCCTCAGCATCGCCAACAAGCTCGTCGCCACCACCGCCCAGCGGCAGGGCGAGATCGCCACGCTCCGCCTCAACGGCACCACGCCGCGCCAGATCCTCGCGATGATGCGCCGCGAGGCCGCGGTGATCGGGGCCGCCGCCCTCACCACCGGCCTGCTGCTGTCCGCGATCCCCCTCGCGCTGCTCGGCATCGGCTTTCTGGACCGGCCGTGGCCCGCGGGCCCGGTGTGGCTGCTCCCCGCCGTCGCGCTGACCGTGATCTGCACCGCGTTCATCACGGTCGAACTCCCCACCCGCCAGGCACTGCGCACGGCCCCCGCCCATGCACTGTCCGCCCGCGAATAGCGCGGGGCGCCACGAGACCGGAAGCGGGAGTACGGGCAGACGCGCGGCCGGGACGATCCGGCCGCGCGTCTGCCCGTACTCCCGCTTCCGAACCAGCCCTCAGCGCGCCCGCAGCTCGCCCTTGACGACCTTCCCGCTCGCGTTCCTCGGCAGCTCGCCCACGAACTCCACCGTCCTGGGCACCTTGTAGTTCGCCATCTCGCGTCGGGCCCAGGCGATGAGGTCGTCCGCGGTCGCCACGGCTCCCGGCCGCCGCACGACGTACGCCCTGCCGACCTCGCCGAGCCGCGCGTCCGGTACTCCGATCACCGCCACGTCGGCCACGTCCGGGTGCAGGCCGAGGAGTTGCTCTATCTCCGCCGGGTAGGCGTTGAAGCCGCCGACGATGAACATGTCCTTGATGCGGTCGGTGATCCGGAGGTTGCCGGCCGGGTCCAGGACGCCGACGTCGCCGGTGCGGAGCCAGCCGTCGGGGGTGAGGACCTCGGAGGTGGCCCGGGCGTCCTCGTAGTAGCCGCCCATGACGTTGAAACCGCGGACCAGGACCTCGCCCTGGGCGCCGGGGGCGACGGAGACGCCCGCCGCGTCCACCACCCGCACCTCCGTGCCCGGGATCGCGCGGCCCGACGTCGACGCGATCACACCGGGCTCGTCCCCGCGTCGGCACATCGAGACGATCCCGCTCGCCTCGGAGAGGCCGTAGGCGGTCAGCACCGTGTCGACCCCAAGTTCCTCCCGCAACCGCTCCACCAGGCGCAACGGCACCACGGCCGCGCCCGTCACCACCAGACGCAGGGGCGAGAGGTCGTACGCGTCGCGGCCCGGGTGGTCCAGGAGCGACTGGTGGAGGGTGGGCGGGCCGGGCAGGACGGAGATCCGCTCCGAGGCCACGTTCGCGAGGACCGTGTCCACGTTGAACACGGGCTGCGGGATCATCGTCGCGCCCCGCATCAGACAGGCGATCACACCGGCCTTGTAGCCGAAGGTGTGGAAGAAGGGGTTCACGATCAGATAGCGGTCGCCCTCACGGAGGCCCGCGAGATCGCTCCACACCTCGTACGCCCGCAGTGTCTGCGCGTGGGTGATCACCGCGCCCTTGGGGCGGCCCGTCGTGCCCGAGGTGTAGACGATGTCCGAGGGGGACGACGACTCCACCGCCGAGGCCCGCGCCCGTACGTCCGACGCCGCCACGCCGTCCCCACTGGCCAGAAAGTCCTTCCAGGTACGGAAGTCGGCCGGGGCGTCGTCCGAGAGAACGACCACCTGTTCCAGATGCGGAAGCCCGCCGAGCGGACTCGCGGACCCCGAGCCCTCCCCTGCCGCCCGCCGAAGCGACGCCACGTAGGACGTCCCCAGAAACGTCCCCGTCACGAACAACAGCTTCGCCCGGCTCCGGGAGAGGATGTACGCCGCCTCCGTGCCCTTGAAGCGGGTGTTGAGCGGGACGAGGACCGCGCCGGCCGACACCGCGCCCAGCGAGGAGACGATCCAGTCCAGGGTGTTGGGCGCCCAGATGGCCACGCGGTCACCGGGGTTGACGCCGTTCGCGACGCAGGCCGCCGCCGCGCGCTCCACCCGGGCGCCCAACTCCGCGTACGAGACGCGGGTGCGGCCCTCGACTACCGCCTCCACGTCGGCGTACCGGTCGGCCGCCCCCCGCACCAGCCCCGGAATGGTGCCCCACTCCATGTCACCGCGCACAACGAGCCTCCCCATGGTCGACTCCCACTAGCTGACTACCCGTCAGATTAGCTGTAGCCTGACGCCCTGTCAGCATTCCTGGACCACGGTGGAGGTGCGCCCATGACAGGGGCAGGACTCAAGGACGCCACGGCCGTCGTAGGGATCGGGCAGACCCCCTTCGCCAAGCAACTCCCCGAGAGTGAGAAGGCGTTGGCCTGCCGGGCGATCCTCGCCGCCCTCGACGACGCAGGGATCTCCCCCGCCGAGGTCGACGCGCTCGCCTCCTACACCATGGAGGAGACGGACGAGGTGGAGGTGGCGAAGGCCGTCGGTTTCGGCGACCTCACCTTCTTCAGCAAGGTCGGATACGGGGGTGGCGGTTCGTGCGCGACCGTCGCGCATCTGGCCGCCGCCGTGGCCACCGGCCAGGCGACGGTCGGAGTCGCCTGGCGCTCACGCAAGCGCGGCAGCGGCCCACGCCCGTGGAAGAACACGGCCGTCCAACTCCCCACCCCCGCCCAGTGGACGCGCCCTTTCGGCCTCCTCCGCCCGGCCGACGAGATAGCCATGCTCACCCGCCGCTATCTGCACGAGTACGGGGCGACCCGCGACCACCTCTTCAACGTCGCCCTGGCCTGCCGCAACCGGGCCAACCAGAACCCTGCGGCGATGATGTACGAGCGCCCGCTGACCCGGGACATGTATATGACCTCGCGCTGGATCAGCGAACCGCTCTGCCTCTTCGACAACTGCCTTGAAACAGATGGCGCGTTGGCCTGCGTCATCGTCTCCGCCGAACGCGCCCGCGACTGCCGCCGCCGGCCCGTGTACGTACACTCCGCCGCCCAGGGCCTGCCCGCCCAGCACCACGGCATGGTCAACTACTGGAACGACGACCCGCTGACGGGCCCCGCCTGGACGGCGGCCCGACACCTCTGGAAACACGCGGACTTCACCCCGGAGGACGTGGACGTCGCCCAGATCTACGACGCGTTCACCCCTCTCATCCCTCTCTCTCTGGAGGGCTACGGCTTCTGCGGCCGGGGCGAGGGCGGCGCGTTCACCGAGGGCGGCGCCCTGGAGATCGGCGGACGGCTGCCGCTGAACACGAGCGGCGGCGGCCTCTCGGAGGCGTACGTCCACGGCTTCAACCTCATCAACGAGGGCGTGAAGCAGCTCCGGGGCACGAGCACCGCACAGGTCCCGGACGCGGCCACCTGCCTGGTCACGGCGGGCGAGGGCGTACCGACATCCGCCCTCCTCCTGAGGACCTGACCGCCCGACCATCCGCCGAACCAAATATCCGAAGGGCCGACATGCTGACACCTGTCGTGGACGACGACGGCGCCCCCTTCTGGGAGTACGCCGCCCGGGGCGAGCTGCGCGTCCAGGCCTGCGCCGAGCCCGACTGCGGCGAACTCCGCTTCCCGCCCCGGCCCTGCTGCCCGCACTGCCACTCCTTCGACAGCGAGTGGCGCAGGATGAGCGGCAAGGGCCGCGTCTGGTCGTACGTGATCCCCCATCCGCCTCTCCTGCCCGACTACGCGGCGCAGGCCCCGTACAACGTGATCGTCGTCGAACTGGCGGATGCCCCGCGCATCCGGATCGTGGGCAACCTCGTCAGCGGTCCGGAGGCACCGCTCAACTCCGTCACCCAGCAGCGAATACGGATCGGGGCAAAGGTGCAGGTGGTCTTCACACACAGCAAGGACGGCAAGAGCGGCATCGCGCTGCCCCGCTGGGTACTGGAGCGCCCATGACCCTTCACCTCTCCACCGACAAGGACACAGGCGTAGCGGTCGTCACCCTCGACCGCCCCGAGAAGCTCAACGCGATCGACCTCACCACCGCCGCCGAACTGACGACCGCCTGGCGGGAGTTCAGGTTCGACGACTCCGTAAGGGCGATCGTGCTCACCGGCGCCGGCGACCGGGCCTTCTGCACAGGCCTCGACCGTGATGCCGACGTCCCGCAGCCCAACTCCCCCTACATGGTGGACGATCCGCTGATCACCATCGGGCCGAAGGCGTGCGACCTGTGGAAGCCGGTCATCACCGCCGTGAACGGGATGGCATGCGGCGGAGCCTTCTACCTCATCGGCGAGGCGGACTTCGTGATCGCCGACGAGACGGCCACGTTCTTCGATCCGCACACCACGTACGGCATGGTCAGCGCGTACGAGTCCATCCTCCTGGCGCAGCGGATGCCGTTCGGGGAGGTCGCCCGGATGGCGCTGATGGGCACGGCCGAGCGGGTCTCCGCGCGGCGGGCGTACGAGGTGGGGCTGGTCAGCGAGGTCACCGCGCCCGGTGAGGCGCCGGCCGCAGCCGTGCGGTGCGCGGACATCATCGCCTCCTACCCGACCGAGGCCGTGCAGGGGACCGTACGGGCCGTATGGGCGGCAAAGGAGGCGACCCGGACGGCCGCGCTGGCGCACGCCCCGCATCTCGTCTCGATGGGCAACCTCCCGAGCGAGGCACAGGCGGGCCTGTTCACCGGCCGCCGGACGGGCTTCCGAACCCGCTGACCACCAGTCCGAGCCTCCCCGCCCCGGGCCGTCACTGAGCGTGTCCGTCGCGTGGCGGGGGTCGGGGACCCGGCGTAGCGTCGGCATCGAGAGCCCGGGAACGGAGGTCCGCGCATGGTCCGCAACCTGCTCGGGTCCGTCCTCGCTCTCGCCGGAGCGACGGCCGCCGTATGGAGCCCCTTCCGTGCCTGGTACGACGGCCGTCACGGCCGGCACTACCGCCTGGGGGACCTCTTCTCCGCAGGCGGCGTCACGAACATCCCCGCCGAGCTCTTCGCCTCACTCTTCCTGCCCTTCGCGGGCGCCGCACTGATCACGCTGGCCGGGCTGCTGCTCCGGTCGCGACTGCTGGTGGCCCTGGCCGGCGTGATCGTCCTCGCCTTCACCGTCCTCTGGCTGATCCGAGTGGGCCAGGCCGAGGGCAACCTCGTAATCTCCGCCACCCCGACCAACGGCCTGGGCCCCGGCACGGGGCTCGCCTTCGGCGGTGGTCTGCTCCTGCTGCTGGCTTCCGTGGTCCTACGGGGCCGTGGAGTGCGGGCGGAGCCCGTGTACGTACCTCCGCCGGACCCGGCGGTACCGACACTCGATGGTCCGCCGACGGATTACCGCTGAGCGCGTCCACCGGTCGTGGGGATCTGCGGGCCGGTGGGGGCTGATCGCGCAGTTCCCCGCGCCCCTAAAAGCCAAAAGACTGCGCAGTTCCCCGCGCCCCTGACGGGGCGCAGCCCCACCCAGCGGCAGTCGCCCCCGGCCGAAGGGGTCGTGTCGGGGTTTCCGATCGCAGCACGACCTCCGATGGGCACCCCATAGGTACCGGATGACACAGCTGCGATCGGATGCCCCGTCGCGGCCCCGACCGGACGACAAACGGCAGGCGCATCTTTCAGGGGCGCGAGGAACTGCGCGACCAGCCCCCACCGGGCCGCACCCGACAACGCACCCACACCCGGCCCGCGCCATCAGGAACGGGCAGTCCCCGTTCCCTTCTCCGCATCGAGCGCGTACACACACCGATCCTTGCTACACGCATACACCACCCCGTCCTTGACAACGGGCGCCCCAGTGATCTCCCCACCAGTGGCCAGCTTCCACCGCAACCGACCGTCATCGGCCTTCAGCGTGTAGAGCAGATGGTCGGTGGACCCGAAGTGGATCCGCCCGTCGGCAACGGCGGGCGCACCCACCACGTCACCCCCCGCCTGGAAGCGCCACTTCGGCGTACCGGTGACGGCGTCGAGCGTGTAGAGCCCCTTCCCGGACCCCACATGGACATGCCCCGCGGAGACAAGCACGGGATCGAGCGAGGACCGCGCCTCCGTGGCGATACGCCACCGATCGCGCCCGTCGGTCGCATCGAGCGCGTACACCGTGCCGAGGTAGTCGGCAAGATAGATCCCGCCGCCCGTGACAGCCGGCCCCGGCGCGAACGTCGGCGGGCTGAGGAAGACGGCAGGCGCCTCGAAGTGCCAGCGCACATGCCCACCGGCGACATCGATGGCGAGCACCCGCGTACCGGCGGACACGTACACGTATCCGTCGTCGGCCTGGGTGATCCGGACGGGCACGCCGCCGCAGGACGCCGCGTCCCCGATGGGGTACGACCAGCGCTCCTCCCCCGTACGGGCCTCCAGCGCGCGCAGCCGGGCGTCCTTCCAGACATAGACCGTGCCGTCGTGGACGGCGGGTCCGGCCTCGGGCGACTCGAAGTCGGTCTGGGCGCCGGTGATCTCCCAGAGCTTCTGCCCGTTGGCGGCCTCCCAGGCCTGTACGCCACCGCCGCGCGTGCCGGTGACGACCGTGCCGCGGTCGGCCTTGAGGGAGTACACCCAGGCGTCGGTCGGCAGCCGCCACAGGTCGGTGCCCTCGCGGGCGTCCAAGGCGAAGAGGGTGGGGCCGTCGGAGGCGTGGACGCGGCCGCCGGCGACCGCCATCGACCAGGCGACGTCCCGGGTCTTGAAGCGGCGCCGCCCGGTGGCCACGTCCAGGGCGTGCACCTCGAAGGACGTGACGTAGACGAGGTCGCCGGCGACGGCGGGGGTGCCCCACACGTCGTTCGACATGCGGAAGCGCCACGGCCGCCAGGAGGTGGCGGAGTCGCCGCCGGGGGCCGCCGCGGGCGCGGGCACCGGAACGGGCCCGGCGCCGGGGAGGTCGGCGCCGTTCACGCCGGGGCGCGGCCGGGACCAGGAGGCGGCGAGGCCGGCTTCGGGAGGAGGTGCCTTCACGGCGGCGGCGCGGGCGTCGGCGACCCGCGGGCCGGGGCCGATGGGCACCTGGGCGCCCGCGAGGCGTACGGGCCCGGTGTCGGGCGGGCCGCCGTGCCGGCCCGTACCGGCGCCGACCGGGACGGGCGGCGGGTCGTGGGGCGGCGGGGGCGGCACCACGGGGGCGCCGCGTCCGCCGCTGCGGCCGGAGGACGGCTTGGCCGCCGGGCGGCCACCGCGGCGCTGCTCGATGAGGCCCACGGCCCGCTCGGGCAGCCACGCGGACGCCGTACCGCTGTCGTCGGAGCCGGAGCCGAAGAGGTGGGGTGCGAGCTGGGCCTGGAGGTCGGCCGGGTTGGGGCGGCCCGTCGCCTCCATCTGCATACAGGACTCGATGAGCGGGCGCAGCTCGTCCGGGAGGCCTTCGAGGTCCGGGCCCTCCCGCAGGAGCATGAAGACGGTCTCGACGGGGTTCGCGCCGTGGAAGGGCGCGTGACCGGTGGCGGCGAAGACGAGCATCGAGCCGAGCGAGAAGACGTCGCTCGCGCCGGTCACGCTGCGGGAGTCCTTCGCCTGCTCGGGCGACATGTAGGCGGGGGTGCCGACGGCGACGTTGGTCATCGTCAGACGTGTGTTCGACACCCCGGAGGCGATACCGAAGTCGATGACGCGCGGCCCGTCCTCCACGACGAGGACGTTCGAGGGCTTCAGGTCACGGTGGACCAGACCGGCCCCGTGGATGGACTGCAGGGCCTCCGCGACACCCGCCGCGAGCCAGCGGACCGCCTGGGCGGGCATCGGCCCGCACTCGGTCACTATCTCTTCGAGGGAGGGCGCGGGCACGTAGGCGGTGGCCAGCCACGGCACGGCGGCGCGCGCGTCGGCGTCGACCACGGCGGCCGTGTAGAAGCCGGAGACGGCACGGGCCGCCTCCACCTCGCGCGAGAAGCGGACCCGGAACAGCTGGTCCTCGGCGAGCTCCGTCCTGACCGTCTTGATCGCCACCCGCCGGCCCGAGGCCGAGCGCGCGAGATAGACCAGCCCCATGCCGCCGGCTCCCAGCCGTCCCAGCACCTCGAACGGCCCGATCCGCCGCGGATCGTGCTGTGTCAGCTGATCCACCACTTGCCTGCCACCTCCCCGTACGCGGCCGCGCTTCCAGCCACCGCTCCAGCCGCAGCTTCAGCCACTGCGCAGCGTCTCACCACCGAACCGCTCCGGCGGCACGCACCCCGATTCTTCCTGGCCGCGGCTCCGGTTGCGAACCCGGGCCCGAATCGGGATGTCTTAGCGCGCCCTGGGACAAAAGGCCCGCGCTTGCCTTGCTTTTCAACGCCGCCCGGTGTTTTTCGACGCCTTTCGCAGCTTTGCGCACGCCGTTCATACGCCCTTCAGTACTGAAGCACGCGAATTTCAAGTTTGCAGCAGGGCAAAGGACGCCCCCTGGTTGTCCGTGACGACGGCCACGCGCCCGTACGACGTGTCGAAAGGCGGCGCCTGGACCCGTCCGCCGAGCCGCACCACCGTCCCGAGCAGCGCCTCGCAGTCTTGCACCCCGAAGTGAACGAGGAAGTGGGGCGGCATCTCCGCCGGGAAGGCCTCGGTGACGAGGACCCGGCCGAAGTCGCGGGTGGTGCCGGGGCCGAAGAGGGCGTCGTGGAAGAGACCGGAGTAGAAGGAGTCGGCGACTGCCGTGTCCCGGGCGTACAGCTCGACCCAGCTGAAGGAGCCGGGCCCGTGCCGTCTGCCGAAGCCGGGGAGCGTGCCGCCCTCCCAGAGCCCGAAGACCGCGCTCTCGGGGTCGGCGGCGAGCGCCATCGTGCCGTACGGGCCCACCGGCACCGGTGCCGTGATCACCTGGCCGCCCGCCTCCCGGATCCGGTCGGCCAGGTCCTCGGCGTCCGGGGTGGCGAAGTACACCGTCCACACGGTGGGCATCCGCCCGTCCCGCTTCGGTACGAGGGCCGCCACGGGCCGGTCGTCGAGGTGCGCCCGTACGGAGCCCGCGTACGGGCTGGGGCCCGCGTAGGCCGCGGGGGCCGGGGACTCCAGGGAGCCCGGGGAGCCCGAGGAGCCCGGGGCGGGCCCGGTCGCCTCCTCCGTCTTGTCGAAGGGCTCGAAGGTCCACCCGAAGAGCTCGCCGTAGAAGCGCTTGCCCGCCTCGACGTCCGGAAGCTGGGCGTCGATCCAGCAGGGGACGCCCTCGGCGAAACCGGCAGATGCCTCAGATCCAGCCATGCGGCCAAGCTAACGGCCTTTCACGCATCCCGCAGGGCGGGCGGCACCCCTCCTCCAGACCCTCTCCGAGGGCCCGCGCACCCCATTTGCAGTCGGCCGAATCGCGCTCCGATCACCCCTCGGTAAGCTGACGGCATGACAGGACAAGTGCGTACCGTCGACGGCCGTGTGGCCGGTCGGCGCGGGCAGGCGACGCGGCAGAAGCTGCTCGACTGCCTCAGCGAGATGCTCAGCTCCTCGCCCTACCGCGACGTCAAAGTCATCGACGTCGCGCGGAAGGCAGGCACTTCACCGGCGACCTTCTATCAGTACTTCCCGGACGTCGAGGGCGCCGTCCTGGAGATTGCAGAGCAAATGGCGGCGGAGGGCGCCGGGTTGACCGAACTCCTCGAAGGGCGCTCCTGGGTCGGCAAGGCCGGCTGGCAGACCGCACAGGAACTCGTCGACGGCTTCCTGGAGTTCTGGCGCAAAAACGACGCCATCCTCCGAGTCGTCGACCTGGGCGCCGCCGAGGGCGACAAACGCTTCTACAAGATCCGTATGAAGATCCTGAACTCCGTGAACAACTCCCTCACGGACACGGTCAAGGAGCTTCAGGCGAAGGGCAAGGTCGACAAGGACGTCAGCCCGGCAGCGATGGCGGGTTCCCTCGTCGCGATGCTCGCGGCGGTGGCCTCGCACCAGAAGGGCTTCCAGTCCTGGGGCGTGAAGCAGGCCGAACTGAAGCCGAACCTCGCCCTGTTGGTGCATCTGGGTGTGACCGGCAAGAAGCCGACCAAGTAGTCCGCCGCACCCCGCGCCGGACGCCGGGTCTTTCCAGGCACAAGTCCTGTCACGCAGGCGGCAGTTCACTCAGGTGGGCTGCCGCCTGTCGCGCTCCCGGAACTCCCGGAACTCCCGGAACTCCCGGGTTCCTCCCGCCGGACGATCCGGAACAGCCGGATCTCCCGCTCCACCCGCGCCTGGTACGTCGCGTACGGCGGCCAGAACTCCAGCAGCGCCTTCCAGACCGTGTCCCGCTCCTCGCCCCGCAGAAGATGCGCGGTGACCGGGATGTCCCTGCCCTTCCAGCTGACCTCCGCGTCAGGATGGGCGAGGAGGTTGGCGGTCCAGGCCGGATGGTCCGTACGCCCGAAGTTGGACCCGATCAGAATCCAGCTCGTGCCTTCCCTCCCCTTCCCTCCTTCCGGCATGCAGGCCAGCGGCGTACGCCTGGTCAGTCCGCTCTTCGCGCCGCGTGCGGTGAGGATGACGCCGGGCAGCATCTGGGCGCTGAGCAGGACCTTTCCGCGGGTGAGCCGGTGGACGGCACGGTCCATCGCGGGAATGAGATGGGGCGCGACCTTCGCGAAACCACGGGTCGAGGACACCCTCTGCACGATCCGAACTCCTACTCCGGCGCCCATCAGACCGCCACCTCCCCGCCGCCGAACAGCCGGGCCGCGTCCGCCGCGTGCTCCCGCAGCCGGTGCACCGGCCCGAAGAGCAGCTCGTCGCCGGCCGCCCGCTTGAAGTACAGATGCGCCTCGTGCTCCCAGGTGAACCCGATGCCGCCGTGCAGCTGCACGGCCTCGGAGGAGGTGATCCGCAGCGCCTCCAGTGCCTGGGCCAGCGCGAGCCCGCCCACCCGTTCCTCCCCGACGGCCGTCGCCCAGGCCGCGTAGTACGCCGCCGAACGTGCCGCCTGCACCTGTACGTACAGATCGGCGAGCCGGTGCTTCACGGCCTGGAAGGACCCGATCGCGCGCCCGAACTGCTCACGCTGCTTGACGTATTCGACGGTCCGCTCCAGTACGCGGTCGGCGGCACCGAGGGCCTCCACGGCAAGGACGGCGGCGGCCGAGTCACCGACCGCGGCGAGCGCCCCGGCAACGTCCGAGGGCTCGCCTTCCTCGCCCAGCAACTCGGCCTCCACGTCCCGCAGTTGGATCCGCGCCTGCGACCGCGTCTCGTCGAGGGAGGTAAGCCGCACACGGGTCACCCCGGCACTCCCGGAACCGTCCCGGCCGAGAGAGCCCTGCACGAGAGGGTCCCGTACAAGAAAGAGGAGAGTCCGAGAGCGGGCGAAGCCTCCGGTGTGCGCGGACACGAGCAGCAGGCCCGCACTGTGCCCGTCGAGCACCTGGTCGGCCTGCCCGTACAGCCGCCATCCGCCGTCGGTCTGCCGCGCCTGTACGCCTCCCGCGCGGCCGCCGCCCGCCCAGTCTCCGCGGTTGTCGCCGGTCAGCCCGAGGGCTGTGGTCAGGCTCGCGCCCGGCACCGCGAGGGCGGCGGTGAGTTCGCCGGAGGAGATACGGGGCAGCAGTGCGGCCCGCTGCCGCTCGCTCCCCAGGGCCAGCAGCAGAGGCGCGCTGAGCACGGCCGTGGCGAGAAGCGGCGAGGGGGCAAGGCTCCGCCCCAACTCCTCACTGGCAAGGGCGAGTTCGGTGACGGAGCAGCCGACTCCTCCGTACGCCTCGGGCAACGCGAGCCCGGGCAGCCCGAGTTGCTGGGCCAGGGTTTCCCAGAGCGCGGGGTCGTACCCGCCCTCGCTCTGCACGGCGGTCCTGACCTCCTCCGGGCCACAGCGTTTGAGGAGGAGCTCACGGAGGGTGCGGCGGATCTCTTCCTGCTCCGCGGTGAAGGTGGCGTCCATGGGCAGCACACTCCTTCGCATCTGACGGCGCGTCATGTTAGAGCGGCGACGGCCAGATGCACAGAGGCGTGACACCCTGTTGCACCCTGCCGGAGCCCATCGAATCTGATGTACCGTCAGATTCATGACTCAGCGGAAGGTGGCGGTCGTCGGCGTGTCCCTCTCCGACTGCGGCCGGGTGGACGAGGCGACGCCGTACGCGCTCCATGCCCAGGCCGCCCGCCGGGCCCTGGCCGACTCGGGCCTGGACCGCACGGTGATCGACGGCTTCGCCTCGGCGGGCCTCGGCACGCTGGCGCCGGTCGAGGTGGCCGAGTATCTCGGCCTGCGGCCCACCTGGGTCGACTCCACCTCCGTCGGCGGCTCCACCTGGGAGGTCATGGCGGCCCACGCGGCGGACGCGATCGCCGCCGGGCACGCCAACGCGGTCCTGCTGGTGTACGGGTCCACGGCCCGCGCGGACATCAAGGCGGGCCGCCGCACGGGCAACCTGTCGTTCGGCGCGCGCGGTCCACTGCAGTTCGAGGTCCCGTACGGCCACACACTGATCGCCAAGTACGCGATGGCCGCGCGCCGCCACATGCACGAACACGGCACGACGCTGGAGCAGTTGGCATCGGTGGCGGTCCAGGCGCGGGCCAACGCCGCGCTGAATCCCGACGCGATGTTCCGCGACCCGATCACGGTCAACGACGTCCTGTCGGGCCCGATGATCGCGGACCCCTTCACCAAGCTGCACTGCTGCATACGCTCCGACGGCGGGGCGGCGGTCCTGCTCGCGGCCGAGGAGTACGTCCAGGACTGCCGTACGACTCCCGTCCGGATCCTCGGCACCGGGGAGCACGTCTCCCACACGACGATGTCGGAGTGGCCCGACTTCACGGTGTCACCGGCTGCGGTGAGCGGCCGAACCGCCTTCCGGCGGGCGGGGGTTGCTCCGCAGGACATCGACTTCGCCGAGATCTACGACGCCTTCACCTACATGACCCTGGTGACGCTGGAGGACCTCGGCTTCTGCGAGAAGGGCGAGGGGGGTCGGTTCGTGGAGAAGGGCCGCCTGAAGGTCGCCGGCGGCGACTTCCCGGTCAACACGGACGGGGGTGGCCTGTCGGCCCAACATCCCGGCATGCGGGGCCTGTTCCTCCTCGTGGAGGCGGTCCGCCAACTCCGCGGCGAGGCGGGCGCCCGCCAGGTCCACCGCCCCGACGGCCACCTCCCAGAACTGGCCGTCGCCTCAGGAACGGGCGGCTGGTTCTGCTCGTCGGGGACGGTGGTACTTGGACGGGGCATGTCGTGAGTCTGCGGGTGGTGGGGGCTGGTCGCGCAGTTCCCCGCGCCCCTCAAAAGACAAAAGCCTGGGGCGCAGCCCCGCTTTTAGGGGCGCGGGGAACTGCGCGCTCAGCCCAAACGAACCCGCACCCAACACACCACACCGCCCCCACCCACCCAGGGGCGCGGGGAACTGCGCAGTCTTTCAGGGGCGCGGGGAACTGCGCGACCAGCCCCCGCCCACCCGCACCCGACAACCACCCCAGCCCTACTACTCCCCCTGAGGAAGATGGCCTTTGGCCTCCTCATACGTGCCGGCACCAGCCACCCCCTCCGGCCCATAAACCAGGCTCACAACCCCCGTCTGAAACGTCTGCGAAGAAATCAGCTTCAGCGGAATCGAGGAGTCGCCCTCCTCGAACAACCGCATCCCCTTCCGCACGGCAATCGGATGCACCAGCAGATGCAGCTCGTCCAACAGCCCCGCGCCCAGCAACTGCCGTACGACGGAGACGGAACCGCTGAGGGCGATGTCCCCGCCCTCCTCGTTCTTCAGCGCGGTGACGGTCTCCACGAGGTCACCCTCCAACTGCTCGGAGTTCCGCCAGCTGAACGCGAGCTTCTGCCTGGAGGCGACGATCTTCCGCACGTCACCGAGCTGCTTCGCGAACCCGGCGTCCTCACCGCCGGCGGCCTCCCGCTCGGGCCACGCCCCGGCGAAGCTGTCGTAGGTCGTGCGGCCGAACAGCATGGTGTCGGCCGTACCGAAGGTCGCACCGACGGCCGCGCCCATCTCGTCGTTGAAGTACGGGAAGTGCCACTGGTCGGGCGCCTCGACGACGCCGTCGAGCGAGATGAACAGTCCGGCGGTGATCTTCCTCATGAGGTTCCTCCAGGTTCCGGCAGAGCTGGTCGGTCAACTCTGCGTCGTCTCTGTGTCGTCGGGACAGACGGCGAGGACGGGAGAAACTAATCGGCGAAACCCTCGACTCGCGATCCGAGGCTCATGATCCGACCGTGAGCGCCGCGGGAGTGAGGACACGGTTCGGCAGGCGTGTCGGCACGGAGACCACCCGGCGCCGGGCAGCGGCGGCCCTGCGGACGAAGGCGCGGTCCCGGAACTGGTCCCGGTCCTGGACCTGCTTCCGGTCCTGGTCCCGGCCCCCGTCCCTGCCGCCCGCGAAGACGAACAGCCGCAGCACCAGGAAGCGGGCTGTCCCGGCGAGCCCGGAGGCGCTGAGGTAGACGACCTGCTCGGTGAGCATCCCGGGCGACGACTGCACGAAGTGCAGGATCAGCATCGCGAGCGAGGTCACCGCGTACGCCGCCGTGGCCGACCCGGCGGACTGCCAGTGCTGGCGCCAGCCGGCCCGCTTACCGGTCCCGAAGGTGAAGAGCGCGTGCAGCTCGGTGCAGAGGACGGTCGAGGCGACGGTGATGACCGCGTTCGCCACCGCCCAGGGCATCGCACCGGCCAGCAGCGCCACCGCACCACTGGAGAGGACCCCGATCCCGCCACCGCACACCACGAACCGGACGAAGGAGGCGAACGGCCCGGGAGCGACCTCGCCCACCGTCACCGGCTGCTGCGCGAGCTGCGACTTCATGGGGTTTTCCTTCCGGGCGGCGGGGCCGTGAACCCCTGCGATCGACTGAGTTCAACAATGCCGTCGCCCGCCCGTCCCAACGAGACAGCCCACACCCGAACCCATGGTGGTGCTGGCTCCACCATGGAAGGGGGGTACGCCCACCGAGCGGCCATGAACGCGTTCCGCGCGGCACCACGTATCCGGCCCGCGGAACTGGAATACGTAACTGGACAGAACACGCTGAAGAACCAAAGGGAATCACCACCGCCCGCACTCCGGAGGACCCCGCATGGCCCTGACCCGTGAAGAGCGAGAGACGTTCCTGAAAGAGCCGCACATCGCCGCGTTCGCGGTCGACGCCGGGGCGGGCCGCGCCCCGCTCACGGTGCCGATCTGGTACCAGTACGAGCCCGACGGCACCGTATGGATCCTGATCCAGGCGGACTCCCGCAAGAACCAACTGCTCAGCGCGGCGGGCCGGTTCACCCTCATGGTCGACCGGCTCGAACCCACCATCCGGTACGTGTCCGTCGAGGGCCCGGTCCTCGACACGACCCCCGCCACCCGCGAGCAGCTCCACGAGATCTCGGCCCGCTACCTCCCGGCCGACAAGGTCGACGGGTACGTCGACTTCTCCTGGAAGGAACACGGCACCCAGGTGGTCGTCCGGATGCGCCCCGAACGCTGGCTGTCGTCGGACCTCGGCGCGGTCTGAGCCGGAGGCAGGCGCGACAATCGCCCCATGAGCACCGACCCTTCCTCGTCCCCGCCCCCCTCCGAGTTCGTACGGCTGCTGCGGGCCCAGCGGGTCTGGGACACCGAGCTGCCCCGCTTCACCCCGGACACCGCCCCGGCGGAACCGCTGCCGCTGTTCGAGCAGTGGTTCGCGGAGGCGGTGGGGGCAGGGCAGACCGAGCCGCACACGATGTCCCTGGCCACGTCGGACGAGGAGGGCCGGCCCGACGTACGGATCGTGATGCTGCACGGCGCCGACGAGGAGGGCTGGCACTTCGCCTCGCACGCGGGCAGCCGCAAGGGCCGGCAGTTGGCGGCCCGGCCGTACGCGGCTCTCTGCTTCTACTGGCCCGCGCAGGGTCGGCAGATCCGGGTGCGAGGCCGGGTCACCGTCGCCCCGCCCCAGGTCGCTCACGCCGACCTGCACGCCCGCTCGACCGGCGCCCTCGCCTCCGCGCTGGTGGGCCGCCAGAGCGAAGTCCTCGACTCCTACGAGGAGTTGGAACGCGCCTCCGAGGCCGCCTGGCGGCGCGCCGAGCAGGAGCCGGACGCCCCCGCGGCCTCATGGACGGTGTACGTCCTTGCCCCCGACGAGGTCGAGTTCTTCCAGGGCGACCCCCACCGACGCCATGTACGCCTTGCGTACCACCGCACCGAGTCCACTTGGCGCCGCGAACTGCTGTGGCCGTAGGCCCGATGGCGTGTGTTCTGCGGCTGCGCGCCCGGTGGGGGCTGGTCGCGCAGTTCCCCGCGCCCCTAAAAGCGGGGCTGCGCCCAAGGCTTTTGTCTTTTAAGGGGCGCGGGGAACTGCGCGCTCAACCCCCACCCACCCGCAGCCGCCCACACAACCGGAGCCCCCCGCCCGGGGCGTCACAAACCAACAACCTCCGCATCCGTGGCGAGCCGCGCATGCAGATGCACATCCCGAAACGCATCCTGCCGCCCCGCCTCGAACATCGCCCCCCGCAAGGTCCCCTCATACAGAAACCCACACCGCTCAGCAACGCGACACGACGCATCGTGCCCAAGCGCGTGCCCCAGCTCCAGCCGATGCACCCCGAGCCCCTCGAACGCCCACCGCCCGGCCAGCGCCAGCGACCGCGTCGCGACCTGCCGCCCCCGCGCCTCCGGCAGCACCCAGTAGCCGACCCGGGCGACCCGTATGACGTGGTCGATGTCGTTGACCCCGATGTGCCCGAGCGTCACGCCACTCTCCGCGTCGGTGACGCAGTAGGAGGCCCCGACACCTTCCGCCGCCGCCTTGGCCCGCGCCCGCAGCGACTCCCGCGCGCCATCCATGTCCTCGATCGCCCTGAGCGGGGTGTTCCACCGCTTGAACTCGGGGTCGGAACACCCCCGCAGCCACGCCTCGACATCGGAGTCGGCCTCCGCGTCCCACGGCCGCAGCCGCAGACCGTGACCGTGGAGTTCGGGAAAGGGACGGGCGGCGTGGGACTCGTACAAGTCGGTCATCGTTCCATTCAACAACGGGCGCCCGCACTAGGCAGAAGCGGGCCGGAACACAGGAACCGCGACCGCGACCGGCCCCTCCGCCTTCTCCGTCTCCTCGGTGCGGAAGGCCACCTCCAGCGCCATCCCCACCCGCAGCGACTCCTCCCCGCACTCCACCACCTCGGTCATCATCCGCGGCCCCTCCGCGAGATCGACGACGGCGGCGACGTACGGCGTGCGGGAACCGAAGGGCGGCAGGTCGTTGCGGTGGACGACGGACCAGGTGTAGAGCGTGGCGCGGCCGCTCGCCGGTTCCCAGGTGACGTCCTCGCTCCAGCAGCGCGGGCAGAACTCGCGGGGGTAGTGGTGGGCGCGCCCGCACGCCCCGCACCGGCGCAGCAGCAGCAGCCCCTCGGCGGCCGCGTCCCAGTACGGCCGCGTAAAGGCGTCGACCTCAGGCAGATCGAACCGCGTCCCGGTCACAACAGCACCCCCACCCGAAGTACCCCGGCCATCAGAAGAAGCCCACCGCGCTGTCCAGCGACCACGTCTGCCAGGACATCGCGAAGAGTGCGACCAGGGAGATCAGCGCCATCATCGCGTTCTGCCCCTGCTCGGCCCAGTCGTGGATCATCAGCACGAGGTAGAGGAGGTTGAGGAGCAGCCCGCCGACCAGGGCGATCGGGGTCAGGAAGCCGACGACCAGGCCGAGCCCGAGGGCGAGCTCCGCGTACACGACGACGTACGCCATCGTGCGCGGCCGCGGCGCGACCACCGTGTCGAAGCCGCTGCGCACCGCGTTCCACCGGTGCTTGGCCGCGACGTCCGACGCCCACGCGATTCCGGTCCCGCGCTCGAACCAGCCCTTTTTGTCCTTGTGCCGCCAGCTCTCCAGCCACCACAGCCCGAGCCCGATACGGAGCACGGCGACCCATTCCGCCCCGGTGAGCCAGATCGTGTCCATGAACTCCCCTGCCGCCGAACGGGATCTGACGGTACGTCAGTTCAGCGTACGGACGGCGTACACGCAAGAGCCGCGTCTCACCAAGCCCCCACAACCAGACGCTCTACGCCACGAGCCCCACGCACTCCTCCTACAGTCGTGATCAATCCGCAACCAATTCCGGGCTTGACCGAGACCCATCAAGTGACCACATGAATACGCTCTGGCACATGGCCGACTCCACAGCGCCCGCGGACTCCGCGGCACAGCCCCCCGCCGACCGCCCCGTGTACGTCATCGGCGGCGGCCCGGGCGGTCTCGCGGCGGCGCACGCGCTGCGCGCGCAGGGCGTACGCGCCGTCGTGCTCGAAAAGTCCGAGCGCGTCGGGGCGTCCTGGCGACGGCACTACGACCGGCTCCATCTGCACACCACGCGGCGGCTGTCCGGGCTGCCCGGCCTGCCGATGCCGCGCTCGTTCGGGCGGTGGGTGTCGCGCGACAACGTGGTGCGGTACCTGGAGAAGTACGCCGAGTACCACGAGCTGGAGATCGTCACCGGTGTCGAGGTCTCCCGCGTGGAGCCCTCCGCCGACGGCACCGGCTGGCTGCTGCACGCCACCGGCGGGCGCGAGCTGACCGGCAGCGCGGTCGTCGTCGCCACCGGCTACAACCACACACCGCACGTGCCGGACTGGCCCGGCCGGGACGCCTTCAAGGGCGAACTCCTGCACGCGGGCGAGTACCGCAACCCCGGCCCCTACGCCGGACGTGACGTCCTCGTCGTCGGGGTCGGCAACACCGGTGCCGAGATCGCCGTCGACCTCGTCGAGGGCGGCGCCTCGCGCGTACGGCTCTCGGTGCGGACCGCGCCGCACATCGTGCGCCGGTCGACGGCCGGCTGGGCGGCCCAGTTCACCGGCATCCTCTGCCGACGGCTGCCGGTCGGCCTCGTGGACCGGATGGCCGGGCCGCTGGCCAAGGTCAGCGTGCCCGACCTGTCGGCGCAGGGGCTGCCGCGACCCGACACCGGGCTGTACTCCCGCGTGAACGAGGGCGCCATCCCCGTGCAGGACGTCGGCCTGATCGACGCCGTCCGCAAGGGCCGCGTCGAGGTCGTGCCCGCGGTCGACGGCTTCGAGGACGGCAAGGTCGTCCTCGCGAACGGCGACCGCGTCGGCCCGGACGTCGTGATCGCCGCGACCGGTTACGTCCGCGCCCTGGAGGCTCTCGTCGGCCACCTCGACGTGCTGGACGCGCGCGGCAAGCCGGTCGTGCACGGGGCCTACTGCCCTGACAATGCCCGCGGCCTCTTCTTCAGCGGCTACGTCAATCCCATCAGCGGCATGCTCCGCGAACTCGCCCTCGACGCCGAGAAGATCGCGAGAACGATCGCCCGAGACAGGGACCACAGACACCCGTCCCGCATCACAGGCTGAGCCCGCGCCCCAGAGGGGGCACAGTCTTGCGGAGGCACGGGGAGGCGCGATCCCTGGGCGCGCGGGGAACGGCGCAGCCTTCTGGGGGCGCGGGGAACTGCGCAATCCTTTAGGGGCGCGGGGCTGCATCGATTTGCGGCTCCGCCGCGATGCCCCCCGCTCGTGCGAAGCCGAGAGCGGGGGAGCGACCAGCCCCCACCGCCCCCGCAACCAAAGACCCGCCCTCCCAACAGAGTTCCCCCACACCCCCCACCGGGTACAAACCCTGTGCTCGCCACAACTTCTTTGCGTGCAGACCCGTTCCTGACGAGCCGTCAGTTAAGTAATCTGACACTGCGTCAGTTATTGGCAGCCACACAGGAGCGGGCGGACCGATGCTTGGATCAACCCACGGCACCCTCACCACCGACTCCCGCCGGGCCCGAGTCATCGCCTGCGGCGAGCAACCGGCCCCTGCCGTGCACGGCAGGCCCGCCGCCACCGACGACCTCGACGTCAGCGGCCGGCCGCTGTACGCCGGCGTACCCGATCTGGACCGCTTCTTCCGCCCCGAACGCGTGGCTGTCGTCGGCGCCTCGGACGCCGAGGGACGGCCGAACACCGGCATCACCAAGCAACTGCTCGCCTGGTCCGAGCGGGTCGGCGCGCGGCTGTACCCGGTGCATCCGACGCGTGAGTCGGTCTTCGGCATTCCGTGCGTCGCCGCTGTCGGGGATCTGCCCGAAGAGGTCGACCTGGCCGTGCTGCTGGTCTCCGATCCGCTGCCCGTGATCGAGGAACTCGCCGAGACCAAGGTGAAGTTCGCGGTCGCGTTCGCCTCCGGGTTCGCCGAGACGGGCGCGGAGGGCGCTGCTGCGCAGGCCCGGCTGGCCGCCGCTGTGGAGCGCTCCGGGCTGCGGCTGCTCGGGCCGAACACCAACCTGAACGCCTTCGAGAAGTTCCGCGACGACCTGGACGGGCCTGCGATCGCGCTGATCACCCAGTCCGGACACCAGGGGCGGCCCGTCTTCACCATGCAGGAGCTCGGCGTACGGCTCTCGCACTGGGCGCCCACCGGCAACGAGGCCGACCTGGAGAGCGCCGACTTCATCTCCTACTTCGCCGAGCAGCCGGAAGTCGGCGCCATCGCCTGCTACGTCGAGGGGCTGAAGGACGGGCGGTCCTTCCTGCTCGCCGCGGACCGGGCGGCGCGGCGCGGGGTGCCGGTGGTGGCGGTGAAGGTCGGCCGCACCGAGACCGGCGCCCGTACGGCCGCCTCGCACACCGGCAAACTGACCGGCGCCGACGCGGTGGTCGACGCGGCGATGCGGCAGTACGGCGTGATCCGCGTCGACGGCCTCGACGAACTCCAGGACACGGCCGCGTTGTTGGCGCGTGCCCGCCCCCCGTCCGCCGACGGTGTTGTCGTCTACTCGATCTCGGGCGGCACGGGTGCGCACTTCTCGGACCTCGCGACGGAGGCGGGACTGTCGCTCCCCAGGTTGTCGCCCGGCAAGCAGGCCGAGTTGCACGAGTGGATCCCCGAGTACCTGGACGTGTCCAATCCCGTCGACAACGGCGGGCATCCGGTGGGCGACTGGCGCGGTCGGAAGATCATCGACGCGATCCTGGCGGACCCGGCGGTGGGAGTGCTGATCTGTCCGATCACGGGCCCCTTCCCGCCGATGAGCGACAAGCTGGCGCGGGACCTGGTGGAGGCGGCGGAGGAAACGGACAAGCTGGTGTGTGTGGTGTGGGGTTCGCCGGTCGGCACGGAGGCCGCGTACCGGGAGACGCTGCTCGGATCGTCGCGGGTGGCCACCTTCCGTACGTTCTCGAACTGCATCACTGCGGTGCGGGCCCATCTTGAGCACGCGCGGTTCTCGTCGTTCTACCGCTCGCCGTTCGACGAGGCGCCGCGTACGTCGTCCCCCTCGTTCCGCAAGGCGCAGGCGTTGATGCGGCCGGGGCAGCAGTTGAGCGAGCACGCGGCGAAGCAGTTGTTGCGGGCGTACGGGATTCGCGTGCCGCGGGAGCAGTTGGTGACGAGTGCCGCGGCGTCCGTGCGGGCGGCCGGGCTCGTCGGCTATCCCGTGGTGATGAAGGCATCCGGTGCGCAGCTCGCGCACAAGACCGAACTCGGTCTGGTGAAGATCGGGTTGACCTCTGCGAGTCAGGTGCGCGACGCGTATCGCGACCTGACCGACATCGCGCGGTACGAGGATGTGCCGCTCGACGGGGTGCTGGTGTGCCAGATGGTCGAGCCCGGGGTCGAGATGGTCGTGGGGGTCACGCAGGACGCGCTGTTCGGGCCGACGGTGACGGTGGGGCTGGGTGGGGTGCTCGTGGAGGTGCTGCGGGACACGGCGGTGGGGGTGCCGCCGTTCGGGGAGGATCAGGCTCGGTCGATGCTTTCTGAGCTCCGCGGGCGAGCGCTTCTGGACGGCGTGCGGGGGCGTCCTCCGGCGGACCTCGACGCGCTCGTCGAGGTGGTCCTCCGTGTCCAGCGCATGGCCCTCGAACTGGACGGGGAGCTCTCCGAGCTGGACATCAATCCGCTGATGGTGCTGCCTCGGGGGCAGGGGGCGGTTGCGCTGGACGCGTTGGCTGTGTGCCGTTGAGTTCTGCCTGCGGGTTGTTTGTGGCTGATCGCGCAGTTCCCCGCGCCCCTAAAGACGCGCCTGCCGTTTGTCGTCCGGTCGGGGCCGCGACGGGGCATCCGATCGCAGCTGTGTCATCCCGCACCGATCGGTTGCCCATCAGAGGTCGTGCTGCGATCGGAAACCCCGACACGACCCCTTCGGCCGGAGGGCGACTGCCGGAGGGTGGGGGCGGGCCCCTTCAGGGGCGCGGGGAACTGCGCGACCAGCCACAACGCACCCGCACGTACGCACCAACCTCAAGCACGCTCTCTTAAGGGGCGCGGGGAACGGCGCGATCTTGTGGCTTTCAGGGGCGCGAGGAACTGCGCGACCAGCCCCCACCGGGCCGGCAGCCAACAGACGGCCGCAAGCCCCACCCCCTAGGGGCGCGGGGAACTGCGCAGTCTTTTAGGGGCGCGGGGAACTGCGCGATCAGCCACACGCGACCCGCACTCACCCACAACCGGATCGGACCACCCCCTTGATACTCCACACCACCACCAACCACGTCTCATGGATCACCCTCAACCGCCCAGAAGCCATGAACGCCCTCACCCCGGACCAGCGCGACCACCTGATCCGGCTGTTCGAGGAGGCCTCCGCGGACCCGGACGTAAGGGCGGTCGTCATCACGGCAACAGGCCGAGGCTTCTGCGCAGGCGCAGACCTCCGAGGCGGCGGCCCACCAACAGACCGAGTCGCCGGAGACGTCGCACGAGTGATCCGCCAGGGCGCCCAACGCCTGATCACCGCGATCCTCGACTGCGAGAAACCGGTGATCGCGGCGGTGAACGGCACCGCGGCAGGAATAGGCGCCCACCTCGCCTACGCCTGCGACCTGGTCATAGCCGCCGAATCGGCAAGATTCATCGAGGTGTTCGTACGACGAGGCCTCGTCCCGGACGGCGCCGGCGCCTACCTCCTCCCCCGCCTGATAGGCCCCCAGCGGGCAAAGGAGCTGATGTTCTTCGGCGACGCCCTGACGGCCGCGGACGCGGAACGCCTCGGGCTCGTCAACAGGGTCGTAGCGGATGGCGAGTTGGAGAAGGCGGCCCGTACCTGGGCCGAACGCCTCGCCGCCGGACCCACCCGCTCGATCGCCCTCACCAAGCAACTGGTGAACGCGTCCCTGGACACCGACCGGGCCACCGCCCTCACCGCAGAGGCCACCGCGCAGGAGATCAACATGACGACGGCGGACGCACAGGAGGGAGTGACGTCGTTCGTGGAGCGCAGGGGACCGGAGTTCCACGGCCGCTGAGCCTCGCGTTCGTGAGTAACTCTTCCAATCTGACACTCCGTCAGCTTCAATGGAAGATGTGATGGGACACGCAGGGATGGCCGCCGCGGCGGTCCGCTACCTCAGGTCGGCCGGAGCCCCGGACACCGCGGGCCGGGTCGAACCGCTCCCACGCCCGGACCTGCGCGCGGTCGGCGACGACGAACGCGCACCGATCGACCCGGTCGAATTCCGCCGCGTACTGGGCAACTTCGCGACGGGCGTGACCGTCGTGACCGCACCGGCGGGTGAGGGAGAGTCGGCAGGACCGGCCGGCTTCGCCTGTCAGTCCTTCTCCGCGCTGTCCCTCGACCCGCCGCTGATCGCGTTCATGGTCGCGCGTACGTCGACGACCTGGCCCCGCATCGCCCGCGCGGGCGTCTTCTGCGTGAACGTCCTGGGCACCCACCAGGGCGACCTGTGCCGCGGCTTCGCGGTGAGCGGCGCCGACAAGTTCGCCGGGGTCGCCCACGACCCGGCCCCGGTCTCCGGGTCACCGCGCCTCGCCGGCGCCCCCGCCTGGATCGACTGCACGATCCACGCCGTCCACACGGGCGGCGACCACCTGATCGTGGTGGGCAGGGTGGACGCCCTGGGCACGGCGGACGGCGACGGCTCGCCCCTGCTGTTCCACCGCGGACGGTTCGGCCGCCTCACCGACTGAGGCCGGGTGCCGGTCCCGTACGCGTTCAGGCGAGTACCGCCACCGGCCGCCGCCGGATCACCAACGCCATCAGCGCCGCCGCGGCGCACAGCGCGCCCGAGGCGTACCACATGACGTCGTACGAGCCGAAGGTGTCGCGGGCGACGCCGCCGAGGAAGGCGACGAGGGCGGCGCCGACCTGGTGGGAGGCGAGGACCCAGCCGAAGACGATGGCGCTGTCGTCGCCGTAGTGCTCGCGGCACAGGGCGATGGTGGGCGGGACCGTGGCGACCCAGTCGAGACCGTAGAAGATGATGAAGAAGATCATCGGCGGGTGGACCGAGGGGGCCAGCAGAAGGGGGAGGAAGAGGAGGGAGATGCCGCGCAGGGCGTAGTAGACCGCCAGCAGACGGCGTGGGTCGAAGCGGTCCGTGAACCAGCCGGAGGCGATCGTGCCGATGACGTCGAAGACGCCGATGACCGCGAGCAGCGAGGCGGCCGCCGTGATCGGCATGCCGTGGTCGTGGGAGGCGGGCACGAAGTGCGTCTGGATCAGGCCGTTGGTCGAGGCCCCGCAGATCGCGAACGTTCCGGCGAGCAGCCAGAACGGGCCGATGCGCGCGGCCGAGAAGAGGACCTTCACCGTGCGTCGTGCCGCACCGGGCACGGGTGGCGGCTTCTCGACGAACTCCGTTGCGCCGTACGGCTTCAGGCCCACGTCCGCCGGGTGGTCGCGCAGCAGCAGCCATACGAAGGGGACGACCGCGAGGGCGGCCAGGGCGACGGTGACGGCCGCCGGACGCCAGTCGTGCTCCTCGACGATCCAGGAAAGGACGGGCAGGAAGATCAGCTGGCCGGAGGCCGAGGCCGCGGTGAGGATGCCCGTGACCAGGCCGCGCCGCTCGGTGAACCAGCGGTTCGTGACGGTGGCGGCGAAGGCGAGCGCCATCGAGCCCGATCCGAGCCCGACCAGCAGGCCCCAGCACAGCAGCAGCTGCCACGCGGTCGTCATCCACACCGTCGCGCCGGAACCGACTGCGATCACGATCAGGGCGGCGGCAACCACCCGGCGGATGCCGAACCGGTCCATCAGCGCTGCGGCGAACGGCGCCGTGAGCCCGTACAGCGCGAGGTTGACGGAGACCGCGAGCCCGATCGTGCCGCGCGACCAGTGGAACTCCTCGTGCAGCGGGTCGATCAGCAGCCCCGGCAGCGAACGGAAGGCGGCGGCCCCGATGATCGTCACGAACGTCACGGCGGCGACGAACCAGGCCCGGTGAATCCGCCGACGGCGCCTGCCGGGCACGGAGTCCTGAAGGGCAGCGGCCCCAGTGGCTGCGGCATCGGTTGTCTGTGTCACGTCATAGAGCTTCCGGCCTGCGGACTCTCCGAACGAGTGGCCAGAAGGACAGCATTCGCTAGAATCGGGCCATGGGTACGCAGACCCCCTTCCAGCCCCACCGCATCGTCGTCCTCGCCCTGGACGGTCTCCTCCCCTTCGAGCTGGGCATCCCGCAGCGGATCTTCGGCCGCGCCAAGGACGCCGAGGGCCGCCGTCTGTACGAGGTGGTGACCTGCTCGATCCGGCCGCCGGGCCGGGTCGAGGCGGAGGCGGACTTCTCCATCCTCGTGGAGAACGGCCCTGAGGCCCTCGCCACCGCCGACACGGTCGTCATTCCGGCCTCGTACGAGCTCGGCCCGGTGCACGACGAGGGCGTACTCACGGACGAGCTGGCCGCGGCCCTCGCGCTGATCCGGCCGGGCACGCGGCTCGTCTCCATCTGCACGGGCGGGTACGTTCTCGCCGCCGCCGGGTACCTCGACGGCCGCCCGGCGACCACGCACTGGGCGTCCGCCGAGCACTTCCAGCGGCTCTTCCCGAAGGTGCGGGTGGACGCGGACGTGCTGTTCATCGACGACGGCGACGTGCTGACGTCCGCCGGGGTCGCGGCCGGGATCGACCTGTGCATCCACATCGTGCGCCGGGATCACGGCACGGCGGTCGCCAACGAGGTGGCCCGGCGTACGGTCGTGCCGCCGCACCGTGACGGCGGGCAGGCGCAGTACATCCAACGCCCTGTCCCCGAGCCGCAGTTGGCGTCCACGACCGCGGCTCGTGCCTGGGCGCTGGCGCGTCTGCACGAACCGATCCAACTGCGGGACATGGCCGAGCAGGAGTCCATGTCGGTACGCACCTTCACCCGCCGCTTCCGCGAGGAGGCCGGCATCAGCGCCGGCCAGTGGCTCACCCAGCAACGCGTCGAACGCGCCCGCCACCTCCTGGAATCCACCGACCTCTCCATCGACCAGATCGCCCACGCCTCAGGCTTCGGCACCCCCCAGTCAATGCGCCAACACCTCCAATCAACCTTGGGCGTAACCCCCACGACTTACCGACGAACATTCCGCTGACCAACGGTTTTTAGGGGCGCGGGGAACTGCGCAGTATTTAGCCTCTCCGGCGTTTGAGGAGCGGGGGTTCGGGGGCGGAGCCCCTGAGGAAGTGACGGGATTGGGTAGGGGCGGCGGGGGCGAAAACCGCCTCCGGCGACACGGCGACACGGCTCAGAACGTAAGAACAGCCCGGGCAACCCGCCCGGCCCCCGCATCGGCCGCAGCCTTCTCGAAGTCCTCCACCGGATACGTCTCCGTCACCAACTCGTCCAACAACAACCGCCCCTCGCGATACAACTCCGCGTACAACGCGATATCCCGCTGAGGCCGAGAAGACCCATACCGACACCCAAGAATCGACTTGTCCAAGTACATCGACGAGACGAGAAAGGACGCCTCGGCCGTAGCAGGCGGAACACCGAGCAACACCGCCTGCCCATGCCGATCGAGAAGGTCAACGGCCTGCCGGACCAACTCCACCCGCCCCACACACTCGAAGGCATGATCGGCACCCGTGGGAAGAACCTCCCGCACCCCCTCCGTCGAAGACAGAAAGTGCGTAGCCCCGAACCGCCGAGCCACCCCCTCCTTCGCCGGATTCGAATCCACGGCCACCACAGTCAGCGCCCCGGCGATCCGCGCCCCCTGAATCACGTTGAGCCCGATCCCCCCGGTACCGATGACGACCACGCTGTCCCCGCGATCCACCCGCGCCCGGTTGAGCACGGCCCCGACCCCGGTCAGCACCCCGCACCCGATGAGCGCGGCGGAGGTCAGCGGAATGTCCTCGGGAATCCGCACGGCCTGCACGGCCTTCACCAACGTCCGTTCCGCGAAGGCGGAGTTGGACGCGAACTGGTACAACGACTGCCCCGCCCGCGTGAACGGCCGCTGCGGCATCCCGATGGCCTTGCGGCACATGGTGGGCCGCCCCCGGTCGCACTCGGCGCAGGTCCCACAGTTCGCGAGTGTGGACAGGGAGACATGGTCCCCGGGCTGGACATGGGTGACACCCACACCCACCGCCTCCACGACCCCCGCCCCCTCATGGCCGAGGACCACAGGTACGGGGAAGGGAATGGTCCCGTCCACCACAGAGAGATCGCTGTGGCACAGCCCCGCCGCGGAGATCGCCACCAGCACCTCACCCGGCCCCGGATCCCGTATCTCCAGGTCGTCGACCACCTGGGTCTGCTTGCCGTCGAAGATCACACCCCGCATGCCACACCCCTCAGACCCCGCATCGCGCCCACCTCAACCCTTCGGTTCTCTGGGAAGGCCGAGCACGCGCTCGGCGATGATCGTGCGCTGAACCTCGTCCGAACCGCCGTAGATCGTGTCGGCCCGGCTGAACAGGAACAGGTGCTGCAGCGCGTCCAGTTCGTAGGGCGCCGAGGCCGACCAGTCCGAAGGCCCCACCGCCGCCCCCGCGCCCCGCACCCGCACCGCCAGCTCCCCGAGCCGCTGATGCCACCGCCCCCACAGCAGCTTGGCCACGCTGGGAGCTCCCTGGACCTGGGCCTGGTCCGCCGAACTCCCCAGCGTCCGCAGCGCGTTCCACCGCATGACACGCAACTCGGCCCACTGACGCACGAGACAGTCCCGTACGACGGGATCGTCCGCCGCGCCCGTCGCGACGGCCGTCTCCACGACCCGCCCCAACTCCTGGGCGAAGCCGATCTGCTGGGCGAGCGTGGAGACCCCCCGCTCGAAGCCGAGCAGGCTCATCGCGACCTGCCACCCGTTGCCCTCGCCCCCGACGACGTGCTCCACGCGCGCGTGCGCCCCGTCGAAGAAGACCTCGTTGAACTCGCTCGTCCCCGTCATCTGACGAATCGGCCGGACGTCGATCCGCCCCGGCTGATCCATCGGTACGAGCAGAAAACTCAGCCCGCGATGCCGCCGCGACCCCGGTTCCGTACGCGCCAACACAAAGCACCAGTCCGCCTCATGCGCGAGCGAGGTCCAGGTCTTCTGCCCGGAGACCCGATATACCCCCGCATCGCCGTCCCGCACGGCCTCCGTACGAATCCCCGCAAGGTCCGACCCGGCCCCCGGCTCGCTGTACCCCTGACACCAGAGCTCCTCACCGGACGCGATCGCAGGCAGGAACCGGGCCTTCTGCTCCTCACTGCCATGAGCGATGAGAGTGGGCGCGAGCAGGTTCTCCCCGATGTGCCCGGTCCGGGCGGGGGCCCGGGAGCGCGCATACTCCTCGGCCCAGACAACCTGCTGGCTGAGCCCACCCAGCCGATTCCCGTACCCGCCCTCAACCCACCCGAGCCCAATCCATCCGGCTTCGCCGAGTGTCCGTTCCCAGGCTCCGCGTTCACCGGCTCCCGGAACGTGCTCGGCCAGCCAGGCACGCGCCTCGCCCCGAAACGCCGCGTCCTCCTGCGTGAACCCGAAATCCAAGGTGTCCTCCCACCGCCCCTCAAGGGGCGCGGGGAACTGCGCGACCAGCCACAGCCAACCCGCACCCGCCGACCACCTCAGCCCCTACGGCGAGCTCACTCCTTCCCGGCCGCGCGCCGCGCAGCTCGCGCCATCTCCTCCACCTGCGCAAGCAAGGGCATGGGGTCCGTCCCCACGCTCCCCGGCAGGAAGTCCGCAATCCGCTCAGGCGTCCAGGACCCCTCCGCGTACCCGGCACGGAGTTCCCTCGGCTGAGCCCACACCGCGATCTTCGGCCCGGCGATCGTGTAGACCTGCCCGGTGATCCGCTCCTCCCGCGCCCGCTCGGACAGCAGGTACACCACGAGCGCGGCCACGTCCTCGGGCTCGCCGATCTCCTTCAACTCCATCGGCACGTTCGCGGACATACGCGTACGCGCGACGGGCGCGACCGCGTTCGCGGTGACCCCGTACTTGTGGAGCCCCAGCGCGGCGCTCCGCACGAGCGAGATGATCCCGCCCTTCGCCGCGCTGTAGTTGGCCTGGGAGACGGACCCCTGGTGGTTGCCGCTGGTGAACCCGATGAGCGTCCCGGAACCCTGCCGCCGCATGATGGCGGACGCGGCCCGGAAGACGGTGAACGTGCCCTTCAGGTGGGTGGCGAGGACCGGATCCCACTCCTCCTCGGACATGTTGAAGAGCATCCGCTCGCGGAGGATCCCGGCCACGCACACGACTCCGTCGATCCGCCCGTACGTCTCCAGTGCCGTGTCGACGACCCGCCGGCCGCCCGCCATCGTCGAGATGTCGTCGGCGACGGCGATCGCGTCGCCGCCGGCCGCCTCGATCTCCTTGACCACGGCCTCGGCTATCTCGCTGGTCGGCTCCGCGCCCTCGATGGACACCCCGTAGTCGTTGACGACGACCCGTGCGCCCTCGGCCGCGGCGGCCAGCGCCACCGCGCGTCCGATGCCCCTGCCCGCCCCGGTCACGGCGACGACCTTGCCTGCCAAGAAGTTCCCCACGCCCCGGCCCCTTCCCGCAGTTTCTGACGGTCCGTTAGATTCGACTCAGATTCTACGACCCGTCAGATACCTGGAGACAAGCCCCGGGGAGCACTCATGTCGATGCCGGCCGAGTTCCACGAGATCGCCAAGCGCGTGAACAACTGGGGGCGTTGGGGCGCCGACGACGAGATCGGCACGCTCAACCTGATCACCGACGCGGTGGTGCGCGAGGCCGCCGCGACCGTACGTACGGGCCGCCGCGTCCCGCTCGCGCTCCCGCTCAGGGAGGACGGCGTGCAGACCGGGATGATCCCGGGCCGGGTGAACCCGCTGCACGCGATGGTGCAGATCAACCAGGAGCTGTTCGGGCCCGGCACGGTCGCGTGCAGCGACGACGCCGTGACCATGGGCCTCCAGGCGGCCACCCACTGGGACGCGCTGACCCATGTCTCGCACTCGGGGAAGATCTACAACGGCCGTCCCGCGACCACCGTCACGGCCCACGGCGGCGCCGAGTTCAGCGGTATCGACAAGCCCCGCCACATCGTCTCGCGCGGCATCCTCCTGGATGTGGCCCGCGCGCTCGGCAAGGACCGTCTCGACGGCGGCCACGCGGTGACCCCGGAAGACCTCGAAGCGGCCGAGGAGCTGGCCGGGACGAAGGTCCGCGCGGGCGACATCGTCCTCGTACGCACCGGCCAGATGCAGCTCTATCTGGCGGGCGACAAGCACGCGTACGCGTTCCCGTCGCCCGGGCTGTCCGTCCGCACCCCGGAGTGGTTCCACGCGCGCGATGTGGCCGCCGTCGCGAACGACACCCTCACCTTTGAGATATTTCCTCCGGAAATAGAGGACTTGTGGCTTCCGGTGCACGCTCTCGATCTGGTCGAAATGGGCATGCTCCAGGGCCAGAACTGGAATCTCGAAGAGTTGTCCACAGCCTGTGGACAACTTGGCCGCCATACGTTCCTGCTGTCGGCGATGCCCGAACCGTTCGTCGGCGCCACCGGAACCCCCGTGGCACCCGTCGCGATCCTCTGAGACACCCTGCCGACCCTGCCGACTCCGTCGACCCTGCCGGAAGAGGGTCGGCTGGCGGCGCACCTCCCCCACACTCGGCCACACCCGGGCGGGAGGGACCCCACCTCACCCCGGGCACGACACCGCGCGCCGCCATCCGGCTCCGGCGTACCCGCCCTGCTCCCGACCCTGGAGGAGCCGACGCCGATCGCGACCCACGCTCGCCAAGGGCTCCCGTCACCGGAACCCTCGCCGTCCCCTCACGGCGAATCGCTGACCACAAGCGTGATCAAACGGACACGGCCCGTCAACACCTGTTCGGCGATTAACGGCTTACGCCCCTCTTTGTGCTGTCACGGGCGGAAGCACGGTACGGCGCATCGGGCAGCACGGGGTAAGTGGGGCGCAGGCCCCGTGCTTCTGTGCTCCGCCTGGAGGTCCGGATGCCATGTGCGGGTCACTGGGGACTGGTCGTGCCCCGCGGCGGAGCCGCCAATGTCACCGCCCCGCGCCCCTGAAGGGGCACGGCCCCGCTCGCCCCCAAAGGGACAGCGGCCCGCTCAGACCACCTCGAACGCCAGGTCCCCGTACACGGCCGGAGCCGAGTCGCACGTCACCGCGATTGCCGCCGTCGCCGAACAGCGGTCCACCTCGCACCAGATGCGCTTGCCGGCGCCCTCGCTGCTCCAGCCCCAGCGGTCGGCGAGGCCGTCGACGAGGGCCAGGCCACGGCCGTTGGTCTCGTCGCCGTCCGCGCATCGGGGGCGGGGCGGGCGGGCGCTGGCATCGAGCACCTCAAGACGGACGGTGGCCACAGCCTCCGCCACGGCCCGCTCTCCGACGGTGGGCCCGGTCACGGAACTCGGCAGCAACAGCCGCAGCACGGCCGGACGGCCGGTGTGCACCACCGCGTTGGTGACCAGCTCGGAGACGAGCAGGATCAGGGTCTCGGCAAGCGGCTCATCGGCCTCTATCCCGGACCCCGCGAGCCGCGAACGGGCCCACCTCCGTGCCCGCCCCACCTCTGCGGGGTCGGGCCGGATCTCCAGCTGCACTTGAAGCACCTGCACCGCTCACACCATCCGAACCGGCGGACACATCGCCTCGCGCCTCGCAAGGGCCACGATCGTGGTCAGAAAAGGGTTCACGGAACGTGATCCCCTTAGGAGACAGCATGGTTGACGTACAGTCACCCCAACAAGCGCTTCGGGCATATTCCAGCGCGAAGGAGTACGCGTGCGGCATACTGTGCGACGCTCGTCACGGGGAGTCGAACAGGCAGGAACGGTCCTGCTTCCTGCCTCGCGAGCGGTGCGCATCGCCGGATCCGGAGTTGCCTCAGGGGCAACACCGTGATGGCTCGGCCTCAGAACCACTCGCATCCCACACAAGGTACCGGAGCACAGCTCCGACTCCAGGCCGTGACGAGTCACGCATAGGACACAACCCGATATCAACGCTCGGTAATTCCGGTATGCCACGTTCAGTGACATCCGTCCGTTCGGGCCCGTTCCGTCATGCCACGATCGACGGCAATGGTCGTGCACAGTTCACGTCCGGGGCCCTGGTGCGGCGATCCGCAGATCCTCCGCGAGTGCTTCCTCGGCCTCGGCCGCGCTCTGCCCGCGACGGGCCCGCAACCAGGCACGTTTGAGGTGAAGGTGCACGTCGGACTCCCATGTGAATCCCATGCCGCCGTGCACCTGGAGGCAGTCGCGGGCGCCGAGCTCGGCGGCCTCGTCGGCCAGCAGTCCGGCCGTCGCGATGTCGAGCGGATCGGCCGTGACGGCGGCCGCGTACACCGCACCACGCGCCACCTCCACCCGCACCAGCATCTCCGAGCACAGGTGTTTCACCGCCTGGAAGGCCCCGATCGGCTGCCCGAACTGCTCACGGGTCCGGGCGTGTTGCACGGCCAGTTCACAGGTGCGGGAGGCGGAGCCCAACTGCTCGGCGGCGGTCAGCAGCGCGGCCACCGGGTCGGGCGGCGCGACCCGGGGCACCCGGTGCAGCGGAGTGAGCGGATCCGCCGAGCGCATCGCGACGGCTCCCGTCACATCGCCGCGTACGACGTCGGCCTCGTCCAGCCACTCGACGAGCGTACCGTCGACGGCCGCGACGACACTCTCCCCGGTGGCCGCTCCGGGCACCTCGCCGACCGCGAGGTGCGTGGCCACGAGAGGTCCGGTCAGCAGCGCCCGGCCGGCCTCCTCGAAGGCCAGTACCGCCTCCGGGAGTCCCAGTCCGACCCCGCCCGCCGTCTCGGGCAGTCGCAGCGCGAAGAAGCCCGCCTCGCCCAACTCCCGCCAGAGCGCACGGTCGAGCCCTGGGGCGTCCACGGCGGCCCGCAACTGCTCCCGTCCGAAGCGCCGGTCCAGCAGTTCGCGTACACCCGCCCGCAACGCCCGTTGATCATCAGTGAGTTGGAAATCCATACGGTCATCGCCCCTTCGGGAGGCCCAGGATCCGTTCGGCCACGATGTTCCGCTGGATCTGCGAGGTACCGGCCGCGATGGTGTACGAGAGGGACGACAGCCGGTCCAGCGTCCACGGGCTGTCGAGGTCGAGCGCCTCGGGGCCGAGCACGTCGGCCGCCGCGTCGTACAGGTCCTGCCGCGCGCGCGAGTAGCTCAGTTTGAAAACCGAACCCCCGATGCCCGGTACTCCGCCCGACCGCTCCGACTCGCTCACGTTCCACTGCGTGAGCCGCCAGAGCGCACGGAACTCGGCATTCAGCCGACCGAGCCTGCGCCGCAGTGGCACATCGTCCCAACGGCCGTTCTTCCGCGCCTCGCGCGCGAGTTCACCGAGGACGCGCCGACAGGCCACCACCTCGCCCACGAAGGCCGTCCCGCGCTCGAACGACAGCGTCACCATGGTCACGCGCCAGCCGTCGTTCTCCTCGCCGACCCGGTTGGCGACGGGCACCCGCACCTCGTCGAGGAACACCTCCGCGAACTCGGTCGAACCCGCGAGCGTACGCAGCGGACGGACCGTGATCCCCGGGGCGTCCATCGGCATCGCGAGCCACGAAATCCCCCGGTGCTTGGGCGCCTTCGCATCCGTCCGCACCAACAGCTCGCACCAGTCGGCGACTTCCGCGTGGGAGGTCCAGATCTTGGAGCCGCTCACCACGTAGTCGTCGCCGTCCCGCCGCGCGCGCGTGCGCAGTGCCGCGAGGTCCGAGCCGGCGTCCGGCTCGCTGAACCCCTGGCACCACACCTCCTCGCCACGCAGCACGGGCGGCAGCCAGCGTGCCCGCTGCCCGGCGCTCCCCTCGGCCGCGATGGTGGGCCCGGCGTGCAGCAGCCCGACGAAATTGGCCCCTACGTAGGGCGCGCCCGCCTTCTCCGTCTCCTCCAGGAAGATCAGGTGCTGCGTGGGCGTGGCTCCGCGGCCCCCCGCGTCGGCGGGCCAGTGGAGCCCCGCGTACCCGGCGTCGTACAGCATGCGCTGCCAGCCGAGGTCGTACGCGCGCCTGCCGGGCCAGTCGTCGGGGGAGGGTTTGGGGGGCAGCCCGGGGAGGACCTTCGCGAGCCACTCCCGCAGGTGCGCCCGGAACTCCTCCTCCTCGGGCGTGTAGGAGAGGTCCATTACTTGTCGAGGTCCAGGCCGAGCATGCGGATGGCGTTGCCGCGCATCAGCTTGTAGACGGTCTCGTCGTCGAGGCCCTTCATGTGGTCGAGGGCGACCTCCTTGGTGTGCGGGAAGGTCGAGTCGACGTGCGGGTAGTCGGTCTCGAAGGTCGCGTTGTCCCGGCCCACCACGTCCAGCGACGCGACGCCGTGCTTGTCGCGGAAGAAGCAGCAGAAGATCTGCCGGTAGTAGTAGGTGGAGGGCGGCTCGGGGATCAGGTCCCTGACCCCTCCCCAGGCCCGGTGCTCCTCCCACACGTCGTCGGCGCGCTCCAGGGCGTACGGGATCCAGCCCATCTGCCCTTCGGAGTAGGCAAGTTTGAGCTGCGGGAACTTCACGAGGACCCCACTGAACAGGAAGTCCATCATCGAGGCCATGGCGTTGTTGAAGCTGAGCGAGGCCTGGACGGCGGGCGGAGCGTCCGGCGACGCGGCGGGCATCTGGCTGCTGCTGCCGATATGCATGTTGACGACGGTGCCGGTCTCCTGGCAGACCGCGAAGAACGGGTCCCAGTAGCCGGAGTGGATGGACGGCAGCCCGAGGTGGGTGGGGATCTCGGAGAAGGTCACGGCTCGCACGCCGCGCGCCGCGTTCCGCCGGATCTCCGCGACAGCGAGCTCGATGTCCCAGAGCGGAATGATGCACAACGGAATCAGCCGCCCCCCACTCCCCCCGCACCACTCCTCGACCATGAAGTCGTTGTAGGCGCGCACGCAGGCCAGCGCGACCTCCTTGTCGTGCGCCTCGGCGAAGGTCTGCCCGCAGAACCGCGGGAAGGTCGGGAAGCACAGCGAGCCCTCGACGTGGTTCGCGTCCATGTCCTTGAGCCGCTCGACCGGATCCCAGCAGCCGGGCCGCATCTCCGCGCGCGTGATGCCCTCAAGGGTCATCTCGTCCCGGTCGAAGCCGACGGCGGCGATGTTGCGCTTGTACGGGAACTTCAGGTCCTCGTAGATCCACCAGTCGGTCGGCGGCCCGTCCGGGTCCATCGTGATCTGGTACTTGCCCGCCACATAGGCGAGTTCGCCGATCCCGGCCGTCAGCGGCTTGGGGCCGCGGTCCTGGTACTTCTTCGGCAGCCAGGTCTCGAAGAGGTTCGCGGGCTCGATCACATGGTCGTCGACGCTGATGATGCGGGGCAGTTCGGTCATGGGTCCCCTCCGCCGGGCCAACTGCGGGTATCTGACGGACCGTCAGCTACAGGTCCCCTAGAAGGCTAGCCCCGCACCCCTGGACCGACAAGGCACCGAGCCCTACGCTCTCCAGCCAATCTGACTACCCGTCAGCTGTGAGGAGCACGGGCCATGACGACGGACACCGCACACGCACTGGGCGCCTCCCGCACCTTCTGGGAACTCGTCGAGCGTCGCGCCGCGCTCACCCCCGACCGCCCCGTCCTCCTCCAGGACGACCGCACGCTCACCTTCGAGGAGCTGCGCGCGGGCGCGGAGCGGACCGCGGCCGGCCTCCATGACCTGGGCGTGCGCCCCGGCACGGTGGTCGCCTGGCAGTTGCCGACCCGCATCGAGACGGTCGTGCTCGCGATGGCCCTGGCCAGGCTGGGCGCGGTCCAGTCCCCGGTGATCCCCTTCTACCGGGACCGCGAAGTCGCCTTCGCCGTAAGGGAGTCGGGGGCCGCACACTTCGCCGTACCGGGCGAGTGGCGCGGCTTCGACCACACGGCGATGGCGGAACGCATCAACGCACCCGGCGTCTTCGAGGCGTACGACTCCCTACCCGAGGGGAACCCTTCCGTCCTGCCCCCGCCCCCCACCACGGGCACGGACGTGCGCTGGATCTACTGGACCTCGGGGACCACGTCCGACCCCAAGGGCGTACTGCACACGGACCGTTCGCTGATCGCCGGCGGCTCCTGCCTCGCCCACGCGCTGCACCTGTCGGCCGACGACATCGGCTCGATCGCGTTCCCCTTCGCGCACATAGGCGGCCCCGACTATCTGGTCATGCTGCTGCTGTACGGGTTCCCGGCGGTCCTCTTCGAGAAGTTCGGACTGCCGGACGCGCTGGAGGGCTACCGCAAGCACGGGGTGACGGTGGCGGGCGGCTCGACGGCGTTCTACTCGATGTTCCTGGCCGAACAGCGCAAGCAGCCGGACGCCAGACTCATCCCCACCCTGCGCCTCCTCGCGGGCGGCGGCGCGCCGAAGCCGCCCGAGGTCCACCACGCCGTCGTACGGGAGATGGGCGTCCGGCTGACCCACGGATACGGCATGACCGAGGTCCCGATGATCACGATGGGCTCGCCCGACGACTCGGAGGAGAACCTCGCGACGACCGAGGGAAGGCCCCCGGAGGGGATGGAGATCCGGATCGTGGACGGGGAGGTGAGACTGCGCGGAGAAGCCGTCTGCACGGGCTATCTGAACCCCGCGCAGACCACGGAGGCCTTCGACGAGGACGGTTTCCTGATCACAGGAGACCTCGGGCACCTCACGCCCTCCGGCCATCTGGTCCTGACGGGCCGCCTGAAGGACGTCATCATCCGCAAGGGAGAGAACATCTCGGCGAAGGAGATAGAGGACCTGCTGCACCGCCACCCGGCGGTAGGAGATGTCGCGGTGATAGGCCTGCCGGACGCGGAACGCGGCGAACGCGTATGCGCGGTGATCGAACAACCGGACAAAACTCCGCAGTTGACGCTCTCCGCCATCACCGACTACCTACGCTCGGAAGGGCTGTCCGTGCACAAGCTGCCGGAGCAACTGGAGCTGGTGGACGCCCTTCCGCGCAACGAGACCCTGCGGAAGGTGCTCAAGTACAAGCTCAGGGAACGCTATTCGGGCACCGTGAAGTAGCGGGCGAAGGCGCTCACGATCTCCGGCTCGGTGACCCGGCCGTCGGAGTCCGCATCCAGCGCGCCGGCCGCGGCGGTGGCGACGGTCTCGGGCGCGCCGAGGGCCTTGAGGGCCCGCGCGATCTCGTCGACGGTCGCCGCCGAGTCCCCGTCGCCGTCCGCGATGGCGAGCGCCGCGTCCAGGAACGGGCGGGCGATCTCGGCGAACCGGTCGGCGTTGTCCCGCAGCCGCTTCACCGCGCCGCCCACGAACTCCTCGCGGGTGATCCGCTGGTCGCCGTCCCGGTCCGCTATTCCGGCCATGCCCTGCCAGAAGGCCTCCGCGCCGATGTAGAGGGCCTGGCCCTTGTCGGACCGGGCCGTCGTGCCGAACTCGGCGAGCAGCGCCTTGGTCGCCGCGTTGAAGTCCTCGCGGTCGATATAGCCGTTGCCGTCCTGATCGAAGGTGGCGAACCGGGCGGCGATCTTTCGCTCGTACTCGGTGCTGACCATGTCTTTTCGGGCCGCCTTACATCACGTGGGTACGTCTGGCAGGGAGCGTACGACGACCGGGGCCCTCGGGGAGCGGGAAAACGACGCTTGTGCCAAGACCGGGGAAATACCGCGACAACCGTGTCGCGGAGTTACCGGACGATCTTCCCCTCTACTTGACCCGCACGTGACGCGAATCACGCGGACAGGGAATCCGGCTCGTCGTCGACAGCGGCACCGACATCGGGATAGACGTCGAAGAGCCGGCGCACACCCAGGGCGCCCAGCACCCTGTTGACGTGGGATCCGTCCACGGCGCCCTGCGCGGGAAGGATCAAGCGGAGGCGCCCCTGACATGAGCGGAGCAGTCGCCGGCTCGCGATCAGCACCCCCACACCACTGGAGTCGCAGAACAGGACTCCGGAGAGATCGAGGACAACACTGTGCCGCCCGTCGGCCACGGCGTCGTGCACGCGCTGCCGCAGCACCGGTGACGTCACCAGATCCATCTCGCCCGACACCCGGAGCACGGCCCAGCCGCGCTGCTCGCCGTCGGTCACCCTGAGCGTCACGCGCCTGCCCCTCGCTCGACGTTGTTGGACCCTGACGGCCCGACGACGTCGGACCCGGAAACGGAACCGGAAGTGGTCCTGTCATTTCCCTGGTGCGCGGCTGCCCCACCCTCACTCCATGAAACACCGGATGCGGAATCGAAGCGTGCCCCAGTTGGGCTGTTTCGGTCGAGAACGGTCTAGTACGGTCGATCCTGATCGCACCGAGCCACGGCAGACACACGCACACCGTGAGGAGCCACACGCACAGCGTGATCGGGGCATTACCATCCGCAGCTCCGCGAGGGGCGCGCATTGCCACAAAGGGGCGTGCGTTGTCAGGGGTGCCGACTACATTCGGGAGGAAGCCGGAGAGGAGAATCCGGTGGACACAGGGACAGGCGCACCGCACGACCGGGGGTGAGGGGCCGCATGACCAACAAGGACGCGCCGCCCCGCTGGGACCGCAAGATGCAACAGCGGCTCGCACGCGGGGAGGCGGCCGCGCTCGGTGAGCTCTACGACCGATTCGCTTCGCTCGTGCACGGCCTCGCCCATCGCGTGCTCGGAGACGACCGGGCCGCCGACGGCGTCACCCGCGAGGTCTTCGCCCACGTCTGGGAGAACCCGGAGGCGTACGACCCCAAGCAGGGCCCCCTGCGCTCCTGGGTCGCCACACTGACCCACCGCCTCGCCGTGCAGCGCCTGCGCGCGACGGAGACCGCCGCGCTCGCCCACGACTGCTCGGGCAGCACCGAGGAACTGGAGCGCAAGGTCCGCCGCGCCTCGGTGGCGGCCCGCGCCGACTACATCGTCCAGTCCATGCCCGCCCCGCTGCGCGCGGCCCTGGAGCTCGCCTACTTCCAGCGCCGCGACTACCGCCAGACCGCCGCCGACCTCGGCGTCACCGAGGACGAGGCCCGCCGCCGCCTGCGCCTGGGCCTCCAGCTCCTGTCGACAGCCCACGACACGGGCCGCTCCGGGGGTGCCCGATGAAGGGCACCGAGGCACACGACAGCTACGGGGAGAAGCCGGACCCGGAGGACCACAACGCCCCAGTGGGCCCCCAGAGGGACACCCCACCCCCGGAGAACGGCCCGGGCGGCCCATCAGGCCCAGAACCCCCCGAGCCCAGTAGCTCTCGCACCCCCGACGAACCCCCACACATACCCATGCCACGCACATCGGTCGAGGACACGGGCCTCCCCCTCCCCGAACCAGCCCCCGCTCCCCTCTTCCTCGAACACCGGGTCCTCAAATCCCTGCTCGGCGCCTGGGCCCTGGCGGCCTGCTCCCCCGAGGAGACGACAGCGGTCGAGGACCACCTGGGCACCTGCGGCGCGTGCGCGGACGAGGCCCTGCGCCTGCGCGACGCGGTGGGCCTCCTGCACCCGCCGGAGAGCCTCGACCTGGACCCCACCCTCCGCACCCGCGTCCTGGAAAGCTGCCTGGACCGCCGCCCGCCCCGCATCCCGGTCCCCGAGTGGGCAACGCCGTACGACGCGGAGACGGCCCGCCTGGACGCCCTCCTCCAGGACATCGGCGACGCGGAGTGGCACGCTCCCGTACGCCTGCGCTGGTTCGAGGGCGACGAACAGACCAGCCGCCGAACCACCGTCGCAGGCGTGATCGCCCACCTCCTGACCGTCGACGGCCTGGTAGCCCTGACCCTGGGCCTGGACGACCCCCTCGAAGCCCAGGCGGACGCCCCCACCCCCGAGGCCCGCACAGAGGCCTTCTGGACCACTTCACACTTCCCGCCGACCCGTTCCGTACGAACCCCCTGGCGCGAGCAGGCCCACAACCTGGTCCGCACGGTCGCCTTCGCGGCTGGGGGCACCTCCCGCGCGAGCGGAGCCGAGCGTGGGGGAGGCTCCGGCCGCCTCCCGGTCTCGTACGGCGCGTTCGAACTCCCCCTGCGGGACTCGATGCTGGACCGCGCCTTCGAGACCTGGGTCCACGCGGGAGACATCGCCGAGGCGGTCGACTACCCCTACGAACCGCCGTCGCCCCGCCACCTGCACGCCATGATCGACCTGGGCGCCCGCATGCTCCCCACAGCCCTGGCCGCCCGCCGCCAGGCAGGCCTCGCCACCCCCGGCCAGACCCGTCACCTGGTCCCGGCCGGCACCCCCGGCCGCAGCCTCCGCCTGGAGATCGAGGGCCTGGGCGGCGGCGAATGGCTGATCCCCCTGGACTCCCCCGGCGCCCTGCCCTCCCCCGACCACGAGGTGGCCCACATAGCCCTGGACGGCGTCGAGTTCTGCCAACTGGCAGCAGGCCACGTCTCCCCGGACGAAGCAGCAGCGGGCCAGCTAGGAGACCGAGAGGCGATCAGAGACGTCCTCTTCGCAGCAGCGTCACTGAGCCGCATGTAGCGCGCAAGCCGCCCCCCGGCCCGCACCCGCCCCACGCACGGGAGCGGGCCGTGCCGGTACGTCGAAAGTCCGCCGCATACGGCTCCTCCAGGAACGGTCTCCCTCGAAAGCCAACGGCCGTACACCCCGCCGCGGCGGACTCGACGTACCGGCACGGCCCGCGCCCCCACGACAACGCAAGGCGCGACGCACCTCAGTCAAAAACGACGGTCCGCCGCCCGTTCAACAGAATCCGCCGCTCCGCATGCCACTTGACGGCCCGGGCAAGCGCCTGGCACTCCACATCACGCCCCACAGCGACAAGCTGCTCCGGCGTGACCTGATGCCCCACCCGCTCGACCTCCTGCTCGATGATCGGCCCCTCGTCGAGGTCGGCCGTCACATAGTGCGCGGTCGCACCGATCAGCTTCACACCACGAACGTGCGCCTGGTGGTACGGCTTCGCGCCCTTGAAGCTAGGCAGGAACGAATGATGGATGTTAATGATCCGCCCGCTCAACTGCTTGCACAGATCATCAGAGAGCACCTGCATGTACCGAGCGAGCACGACCAGCTCGACACCCTGCTCCCGCACGAGCTCCAGCAACTGCGCCTCGGCCTGCGCCTTGTTGTCCTTGGTGACCGGAATATGGTGGAACGGCACATCATAAGAAGCCACAAGCTCGGCAAACTCGGTGTGATTGGACACCACGGCCGCGATCTCAACGGGAAGCGCCCCGATCCGCGCCCGGAACAACAAATCATTCAAACAGTGCCCGAACTTGCTGACCATCAGCACGACCCGCATCCGGTCCTCGGCCCGGTGGATCTGCCACTCCATCTGGAACGAGTCACCGATCGCCGCGAAGCTGGCCCGCAGCTTCTCCACCGTCACCGGCGACTCCGCCGAGAAGTGGACCCGCATGAAGAACAGCCCCGTGTCATGGTCACCGAACTGCTGACTGTCCTCGATGTTGCACCCGGTCATGAAGAGATAACTCGACACGGCGTGCACGATGCCCTGCTTGTCAGGACAGGAAAGCGTAAGGACGTACTGCTCGGTCACGGACTGCTCATTCATGCCCGCCAGGGTCCCACAAACCCAGCCGAGCCAGACCACACGTCCCGCCTGCCGGACCGGGGGCCGGGCCCCTCAGGGGCGCGAGGAACTGCGCGAGCAACCCAAAACAACCCGCACGCACAACCAGACCTCAGCCAGGCCAGACCTCAGGCGGACCGAGTCATGATCCGCAGAACCTCAAGCGTCCGAGGCGGCACATCGGGATCCTCCCCATCACTCACCGCCATCCGAACGTGCGCATCCCGAGCAGCCCGCACAGCCTCGGGCCACCCCTGATGTTCGAGATAAACGGAGACAGCGGCATCAGGCCCCACCTGATGCATGATCCGCAGCACCCGAAGCACGGCGGAATCGACGAGTGCCGCCTCCTGCGAGTCCCGGAAGATCGTCCCCACGTATTTCTCGGCGGACCAGTTGTCCAGCCAGGTGTCCTCGACGAGGCGATAGACGGCGTCGGTCACATCCCCGTACCCGTCGACCCCCGCGAGCCAGACCCCTCGCTGGAACTCGGTGTCGGAAAGCATGTGCAGCGCGGAGCGCACATTGCTGCGCCAGCGCCACCACGGCATGTCGTTCAGTGGCATGCCGCCCATGGTGGATGAGCGACGCCCGCGACGGGAAGAGTTCTCCGAACCTTGCACGGTCACCGATCGTACGTTCTCGCCGTTTCGTCCCACCCCGCACCCCGGAGTTCACCTTCTGGTCACCAAGCGTTGACCGTGGGTCACACCGGCCGTAGCGATGTGACGGAATCGTGCGTGTCCATGACCGGCAGGCGACGCACCCGCACCTTCCTCCCCGCCCACCACCGTCCCGCCAAGGCCAGAGCGCTGTCCGCGGGCGCGTTGGCGGCGTGTGCGTCCATAGCCGTCGGATGCGGTGTCGTCCCTGGTACCACGGGGGGTTCCGGGGACGACCCCATAACGGTCATGACATGGGCGCCCGAGAAGACCAAGGCGACCAACAAGCCGGGCATGCCCGCCCTGGCACTGGCGTACGCCCGCTGGATCAACTCCAAGGGCGGCATCAACGGCCGCAAGCTCAAGGTCCTCACCTGCAACGACCACAACGACACGGTGTCCGCGGCCAACTGCGCCCGCCGCGCGGTCGACGAGAACGTCGTCGCGGTCGTCGGCTCGTACAGCCAGCACGCCCGCTCCTTCTTCTCCCCGCTGGAGGCGGCCGGCATCCCGTATCTCGGCGGGTACGGGGTCACGGACGACGAGTTCACCAGCCCGCTCTCCTACCCGGTCAACGGCGGCCAGCCCGCCCTCCTGGCAGGCCTCGGCCAGCAGCTCGCCAGGAACTGCGGCCCCGTCACCCTCGTACGCCCCGACACGATCGCCGGCGACGAGCTGCCCGTGCTGCTCGACTCCGGTCTGAGCGCCGGGGGACATTCGGCCGCCGTCGACCAGCGGGCCGCCGAGGACGCCACGGAGTACTCGAACCACGCGGACCAGGCGCTTCGGCGGGTCACGGAGGATCCGACGGAGGAGGGATGTGTGGTGCCCGCGCTCGGGGACCGCACGGACACCTTCATGGACTCGTTCCGGCGTGCCCGCGAGGCGTACCCGACGGTGCGGACGGCCTCCGTGCTGGGCAGCGTCGACCAGTCGGTGATCGACGCGACGGGCAGCGCGTACGAGGGCTCGTACGTCACCGGCTGGTACCCGGCGTCGCGCGACAAGCGGTGGAAGCCGATGCGCGAGGTCATCCGGGAGGAGGCCTTCGGCGACAACCGGATCGACGAGTCCGACCCCGGGGTGCAGACGACCTGGGTCGCCTACACGGTGCTGAAGAAGGCCGTCGAGTCGCTGGGCGACGGCGAGGTGTCCTCGCGGACGCTCCGGCGGACGCTCGACGACGGCCTGAAGATCAACACGGGCGGGCTGACGCCGACGCTCAGCTGGAGCTTCGACGACCTGACCGCGTCGAGCGGCTTCCCCCGGCTGGTCAACTCGGACGTGTCGTTCCAGGTGGTGCGCAAGGGCCAACTGGTCTCGGCCCGCAAGGGGTTCGTGAACGTGTCGAAGGTGCTGGAGAACACAGAAGCGTCCTGAAACCGGCCGACACCCACCGGGCGCCGCCCCCCGTCGACCTCGCAGGACCCACCGGCCCCGCAGGACCCGTCGACCTCGCGCAGGCCCCACCGGCCCCGCCGATCACAGCTGCCCGGGCTGGCGCTCCGTCAGTCCGTAGGTCTGGGCGATGGAGTTCCACAGCTTCGCGGCCTTGGCCTTCTGCGTGGTCGCGGTGCCGCTCTCCCGGTTGCCCGCCGCGGTCTGGCCCGTGTTGCGGGCCTGGCCCTTGCGGCAGCCCTTCTTGCCCGCGGTCTGGTCGGCCCAGGCCGCGTAGTGGGTGTCCGCCGCGGAGGAGGCCTTCCAGGCGCTGTTGAGCGCGGCGGTCAGCTGCGCGTGGTTCGGCAGCTTGTCGACCGAGAGGTCCGCGAGGCTGGTGACCAGGCCGTCGCGCTGCTTGGCCGCGTTGCGCAGATCGGTCGCCGCCTGGCCCAGATTGGAGCACTTGCGTACGTTGCCGACGGCCTTGACCACCGAGTCACGGCTGTCGCCGCTGTCCGCCAGGAGCTTGTCCAGGGCCACGGCCTGTTCCTTGGCCGGGTCTGCGGACGCGGAGGCCGAGTCGTCGGTAGCGGGCGCGGTCGCCGCCACCGTCGTGTTGTCGTCTCCCTTGTCGCCCCCGCCACCGCTGAGCAGGGCGCCCGCGCCGATGCCGAGTACGGCGATGCCCACGCCGACCGCGGCGATCACAGGCACGCGGGAACGGGTGCGGCCACCGCGGCCGTTGTCACCGTCCGCCGCGCCTCGGCGTGCGCCGCGACCTGCGGGACCCTCGGGTACGCCCGGGCCACCGGCGGCACCGGGACGGTTCGGGGTGCCGAAGCCGGCCGCGGCACCATGTCTCCCCCGCGGCTGGCCGACTCGGGGCAACTGCTGCGTGGAGCCTCCGGCGTCGGCCCGGAAGAGGTTGTCGAACTCGGCCGGCGGCTGCTGCCGGTCCTCGGGTACGCCCGGGCGCACCCCGTACTGCGCCGCGCCGGGCTGGGCCGGTACGGGCGCGATGAACTGCGTGGGCTGGGCGTCGGGGTCGACGGCGGGCGGCAGGGGTCCGGCGCCGCTGCCTCCGGACACCGGTCCCGGCCCGTCCGGCCGGACCCGGCCGAGGTACCGCGTGGACTCGGAGGACATCGCCGTGGGTGCCGCCCCCGCGGGGGGCATCTCGGGCGGCAGCGCACCGGGACCCACCGGGGGAAGGAGCTGTGTGGCGCCCTCGTCGACGGACGGCGCGGCGGGAACCGGCGGCAGGTACTGGGTCGCACCCTCGTCCATGGCGGCGACGGGCGGCAGCGCACCGGCACCCGCACCAACTGGCGGCAACGGCGCGGCAGTCTGACCACCGGCTGCGTACGGGCCGGGCGTCTGGCCACCGGGAGCCTGCGGGTAGCCGTAGCCACCCGGTGCCTGCGACCCGGCGGAACCGCCCTGCGGCTGCGGCTGGGGCGCCGCGTGGCCCGCGGGGGCCTGCGGGTAGCCGTAACCGCCCGGAGCCTGCGCCCCGGCAGGACCTTGTGCGTGTGCTTGTCCCTGCGCATTCTCGGGTGCGTACGGGCCCGGAGTCTGCGGGGGGCCGTACCCGTTCATCGGTGCGCCCTCGTGCGGGAGAGGTGTCCCGGCGCCCGAACCCTGCTGGGGCACGGAGCCCGCTCCGGGGTTCTGCGGCGGAAGCTGGCCGCCGGAGTTCGGCGCCTGCGGGCCGCCCCACGGGCCGCCCGCCGTGCCCTGCGCACCGTACTGGGCCGTCGGATCGGCGTACTGCGACGGCTGCCCGGCGTATCCGCCCTGCGCACCGGCACCGGCACCGGCACCGGAGCCCGGGGCCGACCCGTCCCAGCCCGGAGTCTGGGCTCCCGCGTCCGGAGCCTGGGCTGTCCAACTCGAGATCTGCGGGGGCGCGTCCTGGGCCGGGGCGCCCGGAGCCGGAGCGGCCCCGCCCTGGCCCGTGTGCTGCGTACCCCAGCCGGGGGCCTGCGCACCCTGGTCCTGGCCCGCATTACCCCATTCACCGGTCGGCGTCCAACCCTGCCCGGGCTCCGGAGAGGCCCCCGAAGCGGGTCCCGGACCCCACGGCTGGTCCCAGGCCTGACCGCCCGCCGGAACGGCGCGGTCGCCCGTCTGGCCCGGCAGGAGGGGTTCGCCGCCGTCGGACGGCAGCACGATGCCTTCGTGCGCGGGCCGCGCCGAGGGCTCGTCGCCCTGTCCGTTGTGCGTCACCGGGACTCCTACGAATGGGGGACCTTCGGAATCGTCGGTTCACGCTACCGGGTCCCCACAACCCGGTGCCACGCAGCACAGGTCGTGACGGCAGTCTCCGGGGGCGGCAGTAACGAATCCGCCCCCCAAGACGCTGTTCATGCCTCCTTTCGCCTCAGGGCCCTCCGTTCACCCCGCGTTCACTCCCGCGTAGATCTCAGGTCTGTCCGGCGGATCAGGCCGCCGCCTGCAGGTCCATGCGCGCCCCGAACTCCCGTACCACCGGCTCGTCCCGGTAGGGCTCCAGGCGCTGTTGGAAGTCGTCCAGGTACTCCGCCCCGCGGTTGGAGCGCAGCGTGCCGAGCAGTTCGACCGCGCGCAGACCGGTGTGACAGGCCTGCTCGACCTCACGCTGCTGGACCTGCGCGGTGGCCAGCAGTACGTAACCGATGGCGCGGCGCCTCGCACGCGTCTCGGGGTGCCCGGCGAGGGATTCCTGCGCGCACCGCGCGGCCGCCTCCGACTGCCCGAGGTCCCGGTGACAATGCGCCAACTCGTCGGCCAGATACGCCTCGTCGAAGTGCGCGATCCACCGCGGGTCGTCGCCGGAATCCGGATCGGCCTGCTCCAGCGCCGCCACGGCCCGTCCGGACGCCGCCTGTGCCGAACGCGCGTCACCCATCAACGCGTGCCCCCGCGCCTCCGCGGCGTGGAACATCGACTCCGCGCGCGGTGTGACCCGCCCGCGCGCCCCCTCCTGCGCCGCCCGCGCCAACTGGGCGATCTCCCGCGGATTGCCGAGCTGCGCCGCCAGGTGGCTCATGGACGCGGCGAGCACATACCCGCCGTACCCGCGGTCGCCCGCCGCCTGCGCGAGCCGCAGCGCCTGGATGTAGTACCGCTGCGCGAGCCCCGGCTGTCCGGTGTCGACCGCCATGTAGCCGGCCAGCTCCGTCAACCGCGCGACCGCCGCGAAGAGTTCACGCCCGACCGCTTCCCGGTACGAGCCCGCCAGCAGCCCGGAGACGACACTGTTCAGGTAGTGCACGACGACCGGGCGCACGTGCCCGCTGCCGTACTGGTGGTCCAGGTCGACCAGCGCCTGGGTCATCGCGCTCACCGCCGCCACGTCGGACTGCCCGACCCGTGGCCCGGCCGCACGCGACACCTGCGCGTCCGGCGAGGAGATCAGCCAGTCCCGGCTCGGCTCGACGAGCGCGGAGGCCGCGACGGACGAGCCGGACAGGAAGTCCCGCCGCCCCACGTCGCTGCGCCACAGCTCGCAGACCTGCTCGATCGCCCCGAGGACGGTCGGCGAGAACTGCAGCCCCACGCCGGAGGCGAGGTTCTTGCCGTTCGCCATGCCAATCTCGTCGATCGTGACGGTCCGGCCCAGCTTGCGGCCGAGCGCCTCGGCGATGATCGCGGGCGCCCGCCCGCGCGGCTGCTGTCCCCGCAGCCAGCGCGCCACGGACGTCTTGTCGTAGCGCAGATCGAGACCGTGCTCCGCGCCGCACATGTTGACCCGGCGGGCCAGCCCGGCGTTGGAACAGCCCGCTTCCTGGATGAGCGCCTGCAGTCGTTCGTTCGGCTGCCGCGCGACGAGAGGCCTTGCGGCCATTGGCGTACCCCCTGTGGCTGCGGTGCCTGCCCACGCACCGAGTTGACGGTCCTCAGTGACCGGGACCTCCCGCGCCCCTGCGGGGAGCGAAAAGATCCGGCCTCGAAGATCAATGCCCCGCGGACATACCGAAGATGCGAGACATGTGAGGATTGCCGGGGTAAAGGCTGCTGCCCGCCCCTCCGGTGGCTACCCACCCCCCGCTGCCGCCTCCCATGCGCGCCCCCACAGATGCATCCATGCGCCCCACGTGTGGAATCGGTGCTCCTCCCCCGCGCGCGGGGGATAAAGAGGTGCAAGCCCGAAGGGTTTTCCCAAGAAGGGCGGTGGCGGGAGACGGGTGGGCGTAACCCCTGGTGGGTGCGGGAGTTGAGTTCAGCGTGGAAGAGACGATCGCAGGCACCGAGACCGCCCAGATCCCGAAGCAGCGAGGCGAGTCGCTGCAGGACATCGCCGTGCGCTATGCCGAAGAGCGCCATTGGGACGTGTTCCCAGGCACTTGGCTGGAAGCCGCCGACGGGGTGCAGCGCTGCTCGTGCGGCGAGCCCTCGTGCGCCGTGCCCGGCGCGCATCCGGCGCGTGAGGACTGGGCGACGCAGGCCACGGGCAGTGCGACCGTCGCACGTCGGCTGTGGGCGAAGCAGCCGTCGGCATCGATCCTGCTGCCCACGGGGCGGACGTTCGACGCGATCGACGTCCCCGAGACCTCGGGGTTTCTCGCGCTCGCCCGGATGCGGCGGATGGAGCTGACGCTCGGCCCTGTGACGTGTACGCCGGACCGGCGGATGCAGTTCTTCGTGTTGCCGGGTGCCGCTGTGAAGGCGCCCGATCTTGTGCGGAAGCTCGGGTGGCCGCTTGCTTCTCTTGATCTGGTTGTGATGGGGGAAGGTACGTATGTGGCTGCGCCGCCCACGCGGTTCGGGGCGCGGGGGGCTGTGCAGTGGGCCTGCCGGCCGACTCCGGCGAATCGGTGGCTGCCGGATGCGGAGGAGTTGATCTCGCCCTTGGCTTACGCCTGCGGGCGGGACGCTCGTCGGTGAGGAGCCGTTCGGGTTCGGTGTGATCTGCCGTCTGCGGGTCGTCTTGGGCTGAGCGCGCAGTTCCCCGCGCCCCTATCGGGGCGCCCCATGTCGGACCCGACCCGTATCGTGCCCTGCATGACGGAGGGAGTGCGGGTGAGCGACGCGGTGGCCGTGCGGGTGCGGGGGCTTTGGAAGCGGTTCGGGGAGCAGGTCGCCGTCGCGGGGATCGATCTGGAGTTGCCCGCGGGGCAGTTCATCGGGCTGGTCGGGCCCAACGGGGCGGGGAAGACCACGACTCTGTCGATGGTGACCGGGCTGCTGCGGCCCGATCAGGGGTCCGTGGAGGTCGTCGGACACGATGTGTGGCGCGACCCCGTGGAGGTCAAGGCCCGGATCGGGGTCCTGCCCGAGGGGCTGCGGCTCTTCGAGCGGCTCTCGGGACGGGAACTCCTCGCCTACACGGGGCGGCTGCGCGGACTGCCCGGTGCCGAGGTCGACAAGCGGGCCACCCAGCTGCTCGACGTGCTCGACCTCGCCGGCGCCCAGCACAAACTCGTCGTCGACTACTCGACGGGCATGCGCAAGAAGATCGGGCTCGCGGCGGCGCTGCTGCACAACCCGGAAGTGCTGTTCCTCGACGAGCCGTTCGAGGGCGTCGACCCGGTCTCCGCGCAGACGATCCGCGGGGTCCTGGAGCGCTACACCGCCTCCGGCGCGACCGTCGTCTTCTCGTCCCATGTGATGGAGCTCGTCGAGTCGCTGTGCGACTGGGTCGCCGTGATGGCCGCCGGCCGTATCCGCGCCCACGGCCCGCTCACCGAGGTGCGCGGCGAGGCGCCCTCCCTCCAGCAGGCCTTCCTCGAACTCGTCGGGGCGAACGCCCGCGACACCGGCTCCGACCTCGACTGGCTGGGCGGCGCCCGATGAGCGCCACAACCGCCACGAAGGCGCCCACCACCTCGACCGCCTCCGTCACCCCCGTCGTCGTACGACTCAAGCTGTCGCTGCTGCGCAACGGGCTGCGGCAGTCGGCGGGGCGGCGGGCCGTGTACGTGGCGTCGCTCGTCATCGTGCTGCTGTTCGCCGCGCTCCAGCTCATCGGGCTGATCGCGCTGCGCGGCAACACCCACGCGATGACCGTGACGGTGCTGCTCACCGCCGTGCTGGCGCTCGGCTGGGCCGTGATGCCGCTCTTCTTCTCCGGCGGCGACGAGACCCTCGACCCGACCCGCCTGGTGATGCTGCCGCTGCGCCCGCAGCCGCTCGTACGCGCGTTGCTGGTGGCCTCGCTGGTCGGCATAGGCCCGCTGTTCACGCTGTGCCTGCTCGTCGGTTCGGTCGTCGCGATGGCGCACGGGGCGGCGGCGTACGTCACCGGAGTCGTCGCGGTCGTCCTCGCGCTCCTGGTGTGCGTGGCCCTCGCGCGGACCATCGCGACCGCCAACACCCGGCTGCTGACCAGCCGCAAGGGCCGCGACCTGGCCGTGCTGAGCGGTCTGGTGATCGCGGTGGGCGCGCAGGTCGTCAACTTCGGGGCGCAGAAGCTCGGTTCGTCGGGCCTGTCCACGCTGGACCCGGCCGCCGACGTGGTCCGCTGGGTGCCGCCCGCGTCGGCGCTCGGCGCGGTGGACTCCGTCAGCGAGGGCTCGTACGCCGTCGGCCTCGCCCAGCTCGCCCTGAGCGGGGTGGCACTGGCGGTGCTGCTGGCCTTCTGGCAGCGGAGTCTGACCCGGCTGATGACCTCGCCCGACGGCTCGACGCTGCAGGCCGCCGAGCCCTCCCGGGACAAGGCGGGCCGTTCCTCCGGGCTCGGCCGGCTGCTGCCCGCGGGACGCACGGGCACGGTCATGGAGCGCAGCCTGCGGTACGTGTGGCGGGATCCGAAGACCAAGGCCGCGTGGGTGACCTCGCTCGCGATCGGCCTGATCGTGCCGGTGTTCAACGCGCTGCAGGGCACCGGCTCGATCTACTTCGCCTGCTTCGCGGCGGGCATGCTCGGCATCCAGATGTACAACCAGTTCGGGCAGGACACGTCCGCGTTCTGGATGGTCGCGATGACGATCTCGTCGACCCGGGACGCGTATGTTGAGCTGCGGGCACGGGCGTTGGCGCTCCTGGTGATCACCCTTCCGTACGCGGTCCTCGTGTGCGTCCTCACGACGGCGCTGCTCGGCGACTGGCGCTCGCTGCCCGAGGTGTTCGGCCTGTCGTTCGCACTGCTCGGCGCGATGCTGGCGACCGGGGCCTGGTCCTCCGCCCGCTTCCCGTACTCGATCCCGCAGGAGAGCTACAAGAACGTGGCTCCCGGCCAGGCGAGCCTCGCCGGATTCTCGATCTTCGGCGGCATGATCGCGGCCGCACTGCTCTGCGCCCCCGTCATCACCCTCACCATCTGGCTGAACGTCTCGTCGGACGGCCAGGACTGGACCTGGCTCCTCCTCCCGATCGGAACGGCCTACGGAGCGGCCATCGCCCTGGCAGGCCTGCACCTCGCCGCACCACGAACAGCACGGCAACTGCCGGAGATCCTGGCGGCGGTGAGCAAGGGCTGAGCCCCCAAGGGGCGCGGGGAACTGCGCAGTCTTTTAGGGGCGCGGGGAACTGCGCGATCAGCCCCCACCGGGCCGCGGGCGAAGGACAACCCGCGGAGCAACGGCGCGATCTTGTCCAACCGCCTAGCGGAGCGCCTCGTCCAGGAAAGGCTCAACGGCCGCGCGCCAAGCCTCCGGCTGGTCGTAGTGGACAAGATGCCCCGCATCGGCCACCTCCGCGTACTGCCCGTTCGGCAGAACACGGACCATCTCCTGGGACTCGGCCCGGCCCAGCTCACCGTCGAGGCCACGGACGACGAGGGCGGGGCACTGGACCTGCGTGAGCTCCTCCCAGTGCGCGTCGTACACCCAGGTCTCGCGGGACTTGAGCATCTGCTCGGGCTCGAAGACGGGCCGCCAGCCGTCCGGAGACTCGGCCATCACCTCGGCGTAGAACTCACCGCGCGAGGGGTTCGGACGCTCCACCCAGGGGTCGTCCTCGCCGAACCACTTCCGTACGTCGGCGAGTGTGGCGAAGGGGACCGGCCAGGCCTTGAACCAGTCCTCCCACTCGCGCTGCGAGGCTGCTCCCAGAGCCGAGGCCCGCATGTCGCAGATGACCAGGCCGCGCACGAGGTCGGGGCGCTTGGCGGCGAGCTGCCAGGCGGTCAGGGCGCCCATGGCGTGACCTATGAGGACGGCCGGGCCGAGGTCCAGCTGTTCGAGGGCGGCCTCGGCGTCCTCGACGTACGCACCGCGGGTGTAGGAGGCCTCGGGCGGCTTGTCGCTCTGGCCGTGGCCCCGTTGGTCGAGCGCGACGGCGCGATGCCGCTCGGAGAGCCAGCGGGCGGTGGGCGCCCAGTGGGATGCACGGCCCATGAGGCCGTGCAGTAACAGCACGCCGGGCGCACGCTCGATCGCCCCGGACGGGGTGCCGGTCCCTGAAGGGTCGCCCCTCGGAGGATCGATCTTGGGAGAGTCGGCGAACTCCCAGGCGGCGAGGCGTACGCCACCCGCACCGCTCACGTCGATGCGCCGCACCATCCGTTGGCACCCCCCTTGATCCGCTCGGCCGGGTCGTCCCGCACGAACCGGCCGGTCCACTCGTACCGCTTGGTCGTACCGGTGCTCCTGCTGGTTCTTCCTGCGTAATCCGTAGTGGTTCCGTCACTCATACGCTATCGAATGCGTATTCGAAGATGGGGGTCTTGGCGACAACACCCCTCCTTCGAGTGACCTCGCTCAAGGATTGACCGCCGCCGCCGAGGGGAGATCTTCAACGGGAGGCGGGCCGCTCGGGGAAAACGGTCCGTGGGGAATGACCCTGGGAGCTCGGGGCTCCGGGTCAGCACAGGGGAGGACAGGCCCCGGCGCCTCAGGGCGCCGGGGCCCTCCTCATGTCCGCGGCACATCCTCCCGCCCCCTCCCCGACCGCGCACCGGCGCCGCTGCCGCCACGGTCAAGAGCCCTCAGGTCATATGCCTCTCGCGACAGCCTCGCACGCAAACGGCCCGACCGCTGCGATTCCGCACACGGAATCTTCATTTCTGAGCGAACACCGAGGTGGGACAACTGGGTTGTGTGTTACGGAAGTTGACGGCGGGTTCACGAACAGGCAGGGCAGCACAAGGGCGCCCCCGAAGGGGCGCGGGGAACTGCGCGACCAGCCCCCACCGACCCGCAGACGAAGAACCCGCAGCCAAGCGCAGCGCTACCGCTTCGCGACGAACACGTGCGACGCCACGTCCGACTCCAGCTCCGCCGCCTCACCGCCGCTGCCCACCAGCACCCCACCCGCGGACTCCGTCACGCTGACGACGGACCCGGGCTGCACGCCCGCCCTCCGCAGCGTGTACATCAGCTGCGCGTCCGTCTGGATCGGCTCACCGATGCGACGGACGACGACCGTCTTGCCGTCGAGCCCGGGGTCGAGATCGGCCAGCGACACCATGCCCGCGTCCAGGAACGGGTCTGCCCCGTCCTTCTCGCCCAGCTCCTCCAGGCCCGGGATCGGGTTGCCGTACGGCGACTCGGTGGGGTGACGCAGCAGTTCGAGCACGCGGCGCTCGACCGCCTCGCTCATCACGTGCTCCCAGCGGCAGGCCTCGGCGTGCACCTGCTCCCACTCCAGACCGATCACGTCGACGAGCAGACACTCGGCGAGGCGGTGCTTGCGCATCACGCGCGTCGCGAGCCGGCGGCCCTCGTCCGTGAGCTCCAGGTGCCGGTCGCTGGCGACGGACACCAGGCCGTCGCGCTCCATGCGCGCCACGGTCTGGCTGACCGTCGGCCCGCTCTGGTCGAGCCGCTCGGCGATACGGGCGCGCATGGGGACCACACCTTCCTCCTCCAGCTCGAGGATGGTGCGGAGATACATCTCCGTGGTGTCGATCAGTCCGGACATACGTGCCCCTCGATTAGCTCTGCCGGAGGCTGAGTGGCTCACCGGCGTGTGCGCTGGCCCTGGCACCAATTCTGACGCATCCCACTGACAACCGTGCCGCGCAGGTGAAACCGCGTGGTGACGAGTGCCGGCGCGAACGGCCGGACCATGAGCTCGGCCGGGCGGGAACGGGGGCCCTCAGCACCCAGTGTCGCCCCTGACGACCGTATTGACACAGCACTGGTCCAGACCGCAACGTGATCCGCGACACGACCGGAAGTGGACGGGGAGAGAGGGCTTCGCGCATGGGCGACAGCAAGCTGGCCGGGCAGTTCTTCGACGCCGCGATCGGCCTGCTGCAGCGGGCGCGGGACGAGGAGGCCGGGGCCGTCGAGGCCGCCGGGACGCTGATCGCCGACACGGTCGCCGAGGGCGGGCGGCTCTTCGCGTTCGGCGCCGGGCACTCGTCGCTGGCCGCGCAGGACCTGGTGTACCGGGCGGGCGGCCTCGCGCTGATGAACCTGCTCGCCGTGCCGGGTGCCGTCGGGGTGGACGTCGTGCCGGCGACGCTGGGCTCCGCGCTGGAGCGGGTCGACGGCCTGGCCAGCGCCGTCCTCGACACCAGCCCGGCCCGCTCCGGCGACGTACTCGTGATCATCTCCCTCTCCGGGCGCAACGCCCTGCCCGTGGAGATGGCGATGCACGCCCGCGCGCTGGGCCTCAAGGTCATCGGGGTCACGTCGGTCGCGTACGCCTCCGAGACGAAGTCCCGGCACACCTCGGGCACGTACCTGAAGGACCACTGCGACGTCGTCCTCGACTCGAAGATCGCGATCGGCGACGCGGAGCTCACGCTCGACAGCGTCCCGGCGCCGTTCGCGCCCGCCTCCACGGTCGTGACCTCCGCCCTCCTCCAGGCGGTCATGGCCACCGCGGCGGGCACCCTCGCGGACCGCGGCATCGAGCCCCCGCTCCTGCGCTCCGGCAACGTGGACGGCGGCCACGAGTGGAACGGCCGCGTGTTCGAGGAGTACGGGGACCGGATCTTCTACCGCCGTTGATCCTCCGGAGGGGCCGGTACTGAACCTGCGGCCGCCAGTGGCTGATCGCGCAGTTCCCCGCGCCCCTAAAAGACGACCGGCAACCTCTTCCAGCCCGCCCGGCCACGTTCTTTCAGCCCGTCCGGCGTTTGAGGACGAGCGCGGCAGCGCGATACCGGGGGTTCGGGGGCGGAGCCCCTGAGGCAGGGACGGGAATGGGTAGGGGCGGCGGGGGCGAAACTCCTGAGGCGAGCTCCGGCCCACCTCATCCCCTCCCCCCCAACGCCTCCCCCAGATCCAGCGCCGCCGCGATGCGAACGGCGACATCCTCCGCGTACGTGGCGTCGAGCCGCTCGAACTGCGTACGGCTGGAGCCGCGCAGGAACGTGACGACGCCCAGCGTCCGCCCCCGGCTGCGCAGCACCGCGCACAGGGCATGGACGGAGTCCGGGGGCCACTGCCGGGCGACAGCCCACTCACGCGCCCGCTCGGGCTCACTCGCCCCGGCCCCCGCACGCGCCGCCCCCGCACTGGCCCGTACGGACCCGATCCGCTCGACACACTGAAGCGCGGGATGCCCGTCGGCATACCGCACGGGCAGCCCCGCCCGCCCCGCGGGAAGGCTCGGCCCCGGCGCCCCGGAGGGCGTGGCGGCGGCCCGTACGAGCCGGACCGGCCCCTCGCCGTCGGGCACGGCACCACCGGCCACCCGGTCGATCAGCGCGTGGTCGGCGAAGCCGGCCAGGGCGAAGTCGAGGTGGACGCTCGCCGCCTCCGCCGGGTCCTCGCACTCGGCGGCAGCGCGCGCGGCCCGGTGCAGCTGGTTGGTCCTGAACCGCAGGAGCGCCGCCTCCTGCTCGGTCTGCTTGGCCTCGGTCACGTCCTGGAAGAGCCAACCCACCCCCAGCGGAACCGGTTCTTCCGCGAGCGGTGAGGCGAGCCGCAGGAAGCCGCTGCGCCAGCACCGCCGCTGTTGTTCGCCCTCGGCGGTCCGCACGGTCACCCACATCTCGGCGGGCGCGGGCGGAGCGCCCTCCGCGAGGACGTGTGTGAGCGCGCTCTCCAGCTCCTCCACGCCCTGCGCGAGCAGCTCACCCAGGGGGCGCCCCAGTACGGCCGTACGCCCCGCGCCGAACGCGCGCGCCGCGTGCGCGTTGACGACGGCGGGCCGCAGATCGGCGTCGACGAGCACGACGCCCCAGGAGGCGTCGTCGAACAGTGCCTCGCTCAGCGCGATCGACCGCTCCAGATCGATCTGCGCGTGCACCTCGCTGAAGGCGCAGTACACCCCGGCCGGCTTCCCGTCGGGACCCGGCACGGCGGCCGACTGAGTCCGTACGAGCACCCGGCCGCCGTCCTTGGTCAGCAGCGCGAACTCATGGACCTGCCGTCCGGGTGCCTGCATCGCGGAGAGCAGCCGGCCCTCGACCTCCTCGGCGTCCGCGGGGCGTACGGCCCAGCCGGCGAACCCCTGCCGTCCGACCGCCTCGGCCGCGGTCCAGCCGAGAATCCGCTCCGCCTCCCGGTTCCAGTGCGTCACCACTCCGTCGGCGTCGAACGCGCACAGCGCCGCGTCCATCCCGTCGAGCAGAGCGGCGAGCAGATCGGCCCCGTCCCGCTCGGGCTCCTGCGGCCCGAGCTCGTCCGTGGTCCCACTACGCCGCGAAGCACTCACCTGGCACCCCCTGCAGGCCGTGTCGGCGTGTCCTGCGCGGTGTGCCCGCGCGTCTGATCACTCACTTCACTCACTACGAATCACTCACTAGGAATCATTCAACTCGAACGTGACGCAGCCCACATCTGGTTCCCACAAGATTGAGGAAATCGTTGTGTGGGGCCCAGGCCTCCCAGGCTCGGAGGCCAGACATGGACGCAGCCACACCGGACACCGGGATCGCCGACGGGAACGTGCGGATCGGCGGAGTCCCAGGTCACAGCAGGCGCCGCCGGGTCGGCGTACGTAGCAGCAAGATCGGGTGCGCGTTCGAGGAATGGGATTGATTCGCACGAATGGGCGTTTTCGGAGGAGATCGGCTTCCTCGGGGCCCCTTGATCCCTAGCGTCGTCTGTAACACGCCGAAAGGAGGTCACTCGCTCCTCGGCCGCAAGCCGCAGCCTGTGCCTGTCACGGACGGGTCGAGTGACCAGCCCCAGTCATCACGATCCGAAGATCAGGGAGGTGCCCTCGATGACTACGTTTCCTGCAGGCGAGCAGACCCACCAGGCTGTGCTTCCTCAGCAGCCTGCTCTGGAATCCGTGGGAGCAGACACCCCTGGGAGCAGGGACGAAACGGCTCACGGACACCCCGCCACCGCGCGGGGCACCGGCAGGGAACATGGGCGAGGGGAGACCGACGGGCGTGGCACCGGACCCCGTCGGCGTCACGCCGAAACCAGCGCTTCGGCGATGGAGACGGCAGAGAACGGGAGCGGTGACGTTCCCGCGCAGGGCCATACGTACGCCGGTGGCATCGGCGCGAGCAGGGTCTTCGTCCTCTCCAAGGACGGCCGACCCCTCATGCCCTGCCATCCCGCCCGCGCACGCGAACTCCTCGGCAAAGGGCGGGCCGTGGTCGCCCGGCAGGTTCCCTTCACCATCCGGTTGAAGGACCGCACCCTCGCCGAGTCAGAGGTCGACGGCGTGCAGTTACGCATCGACCCCGGCTCCAAGGGCACGGGTCTCGCCCTCACCGACGAGAAGAAGGAAGCCGACGAGCAGGGCGCCACTGTCACCGTCCGGCGCGGACTGATCTCAGTCGAACTCCAGCACCGGGGCGATCAGATCCGCATGTGCATGCAACAGCGCGCCGGTTATCGCCACAGGCGCCGATCAGTCAACTGCCGCTACCGAGTACCCCGCTCGAACAACCGCACCCGCCCCGGAGGATGGCTGCCGCCCTCACTGCGCCACCGCGTCGACACCACCGTCTCCCTGGCCAGGCGCATGTGCCGATACGCACCCGTCACCGAGATCCACATGGAACGCGTCGCCTTCGACACCCACGCCATGAGCGCAGGCAGGCCCCTCACCAGAGCCGAGCAGCAACAGGGCACGCTCGCCGGAACCGAAATCCGCTCCTACCTCCTCACCAAGTGGAACCGCGCCTGCGCCTACTGCGACGCCACCTGCGTACCTCTGAACATCGACCATCTCCGGCCCCGGAGCCGCGGAGGCTCGGACCGTGTCTCGAACCTTGTCCTCGCCTGCGTTCCCTGCAACCAGGCCAAAGGCAGCACGCCCGTCGAAATCTTTCTGGCTCACCGACCCGACCGCCTCGCGAAGATCCTCCGCCAGGTCAGGACACCGCTCCATGACGCCGCCGCCATGAACGCCACCCGATGGCGGCTCACAGAGGCTTTGGAAACCCTCGGGAGACCGGTCCACGCCTGGTCGGGCGGCCGTACCAAGTGGAACCCGCACCGCCATGGGACTGGGCAAGACCCACACTTTGGACGCCCTGTCCGTCGGACGTCTGGATCACGAGAGCGGCGACGCGATCGTCCGACTGCCGGTGCAGGTCCTCATCGTCAAGGCCACTGGACGCGGCTCGTACGCCCGCACCACACCGGACCGGTTCGGGTTCCCTCGCCTTCGGCGGGCCCGGACAAAGCAGCACTTCGGGTACGTCACCGGGGATCTCGTACGAGCCGTCGTGCCGATCGGCAAATGGGCGGGCACATGGACAGGGCGTATCTCAGTGCGGGCCATGGGACAGCACAGCCTCACCACACCTGCAGGCCGCTTCAACGTCCGTTACCGGAACCTCCGGCTTGTGCAGCGGGGCGATGGCTACGGGTACGCCGCCAGGCAAGAGCCAGTGGAGTCGACGTCTCGAAAAACCGGTTGAGCGACGTCCGAACGGTTCTTAGGGTGTGGGGACACGAGAAGGGAGGTGGTTTGGCAGATGTATGCAAACCGGACGCGTGAGGTGGCTGCGGGCTAGCGGCCCGTCACCACATTCAGTGCGGTGCCGGACCAGCGCGTGAGACGAGCGTGCAGCCGGCCCAATCTCAAGCAGTCACCCGACCCGCGAGCTCGCCGGTAAGTCCGGCCGGCTCCCTCCTCGGAGGGGACCAGAGTTCGCGGGTCGTCTGCGTTTCGCAGGTGTGTGAGGCGCGGCACTGGCGTATTGGGTGAGCCGGAGTACTCTTGCGCCATGCTTCCGATGCTCGTTCGACGCCGTCACGTGGACTACGTGCGCGTCACGAGCATGGGCTGTCGGCCTTCTGCCTGACCTCAGCCCCCTTCAGCTCTTTCACCTGGTACCTGTGGTCCCCGCCCCACCCTCGGCGGCTGCCCCGGGCCCGTAACCCATGCGGACGCACACCATGACGAACCCGAACGTGGCGACGAACCCGTCGGATCAGCCGTATCAGTCCTCTTCGCCTTCGCCGGACGAGCCGTATCAGCCGTATCGGCAGCTTCCGATCATTGATCTTTCCGCGGCCGGTCGCGGGCCTCAGGCGCGTGCGCTGCTGCACGCTCAGTTGCACAGTGCCGCTCACGACGTGGGGTTCTTCCAGCTCGTGGGGCACGGGGTGGGGGAAGGCGAGACCGCTGCCCTGCTCGACGCGATGCGTCGGTTCTTCGCGCTTCCGGAGGCGGACCGGCTCGCGATCGACAACGTCAACTCGCCGCATTTCCGCGGCTATACGCGGACCGGTGACGAGCGCACCGGCGGCAGCCAGGACTGGCGCGACCAGCTCGACATAGGTGCGGAACGGACCGCCCGGACACCCGGTCCCGGTGAGCCCGCGTACTGGTGGCTGGAGGGGCCCAACCAGTGGCCGGCCGCGCTGCCGGAGCTGCGTACCGCCGCCCTGGCGTGGATCGACCGGCTCAGCTCCGTCGCGGCGCGGCTGCTGCGCGAGCTGCTCACCGCCATCGGCGCGCCCGCCGGTTTCTACGAGCCGGTGTTCGGCGAGCGTGCCCATCCGCATCTGAAGCTGGTCCGGTATCCGGGCAGTGCGAGGGACGGTGCCGGTCAGGGGGTCGGGGCGCACAAGGACTACGGGTTCCTGACGCTGCTGCTGCAGGACCAGGTGGGCGGGTTGCAGGTGCAGCGGGAGGACGGGCTGTTCCATGACGTGCCGCCGATCCCGGGGGCGTTCGTGGTGAATCTGGGTGAGCTGCTGGAGGTGGCCACCGACGGGTATCTCGTCGCCACCAATCACCGGGTGGTGAGTCCGGCCGGTGCGACCGAGCGGTTCTCCGTTCCCTTCTTCTACAACCCGCGGCTCGACGCCCGGATCGAGCCGCTGCCCTTCCCGTACGCCTCCGCCGCGCCCGGGGTGACGAGCGACCCGGCGAACCCGCTCTTCGCGGAGTACGGGCGGAACGAGCTGAAGGGCAAGCTGCGGGCGCATCCACTGGTCGCGGCCCGTCATCACGCGGAGTTGCTGGTCCCAGCGTGACCGCATGATCCGTACGACCCGCGTGGCCCGCGTGGCCCGCGTAAGACAGGTGTGGCGGCTCCCCATGGAGAACCGCCACATGTGCCCTGAACACATGAGAAATCAGTGGGCGATGTCTTCGTAGCCCTGGATCTCGCGCGGGTTGCGGGTGCCCGGTCCGACATAGCGTGCGGAGGGCCGTACGAGCCGGCCCGTGCGCTTCTGTTCCAGGATGTGCGCGGACCAGCCGGCGGTGCGGGCGCAGGTGAACATCGAGGTGAACATGTGGGCCGGGACCTCGGCGAAGTCGAGGACGATGGCGGCCCAGAACTCGACGTTCGTGGCGAGGACGCGGTCCGGGCGGCGGGCGTGGAGCTCCGCCAGAGCCGCCTTCTCCAGGGCCTCGGCGACCTTGAAGCGGGGGGCGCCGAGTTCGCGGGCGGTGCGGCGCAGGACGCGTGCGCGGGGGTCCTCGGCGCGGTACACGCGGTGGCCGAAGCCCATCAGCCGCTCGCCCTTGTCGAGGGCCTGCCGGACGTAGGCGTCGGCGTCGCCGGTGCGTTCGATCTCCTCGATCATGCCGAGGACGCGGGAGGGGGCGCCGCCGTGCAGCGGGCCCGACATCGCTCCGACGGCGCCCGAGAGTGCCGCCGCCACGTCGGCGCCGGTGGAGGCGATGACGCGGGCCGTGAAGGTGGACGCGTTCATGCCGTGTTCGGCAGCGGACGTCCAGTAGGCGTCGACGGCCGCGACGTGCTTGGGGTCGGGCTCGCCGCGCCAGCGGATCATGAAGCGTTCGACGACGGACTGGGCCTTGTCGATCTCGCGCTGCGGGACCATGGCCAGGCCCTGGCCGCGGGCGGACTGGGCGACGTACGAGAGGGCCATGACGGCGGCGCGGGCGAGGTCCGCGCGGGCCTGCTGCTCGTCGATGTCGAGGAGGGGGCGCAGGCCCCACACGGGCGCCAGCATGGCGAGCGCGGACTGGACGTCCACGCGGATGTCCCCGGAGTGGACGGGGATCGGGAACGGCTCGGCGGGCGGCAGGCCGGGGTTGAAGGCTCCGTCGACGAGCAGTCCCCAGACGTTGCCGAAGGAGACGTGGCCGACCAGATCCTCGATGTCGACGCCCCGGTACCGCAGGGCGCCGCCCTCCTTGTCCGGTTCGGCGATCTCCGTCTCGAAAGCGACGACTCCTTCGAGCCCGGGTACGAAGTCGGACATCAGGCGGCTCCTCATGATGTGTGCGACAGATGGTTTGCGGGGTGTGCGAGGGTGCTCGTGACCATATGTCTGTGACGGGTGTGGCCGTCCGGTTCCGCGGTCGCCTCGTGGACTCGCGGTCCGTACGTCACCCCGGTGATGCCCCGTCCGGATGGCGGTCACCCAACCGTTTCGGAAGCAGGACGATATCCCTTGGTGTCACCTTTGGGGAGAGTACGCGGCACTGAGTGCCACGGCGTGACGAAGGCCACGCCCGCCGCGAGCTCCTCTGTCGCCTTTCGGAATACGGCAGGATGACCGCGTGACCGACCGTGAACCCGTCCTCGACCCGGCGTTGATGCGCAAGCACTACCGGGCCGAGGGAATCGACGAGACCGAGCTGGCCGACCACCCGATGGAGCAGTTCGCGCGCTGGTTCGCCCTGGCCGCCACCGACGGCGTGATGTTCGAGCCGAACGCCATGGTCGTCTCCACCGCGGACGCCGAGGGGCGGCCCAGCTCCCGCACGGTCCTCCTGAAGCAGTACGACGAACAGGGTTTCGTCTTCTTCACCAACTACGAGTCCCGCAAGGCGCGCGATCTCGCCGGCAACCCGTACGTCTCCCTGCTCTTCCCGTGGCACGCGATGGCCCGGCAGGTCATCGTCAGCGGTACGGCCCGGCGCACGGGCCGTGACGAGACGGCCGCGTACTTCCGCACCCGTCCGCACGGCTCCCAGCTCGGTGCCTGGACGAGCACCCAGTCCGCGGTGATCTCCTCCCGCGCCGAACTGGACACCGCGTACGCCGAACTGGCCACTCGCTACCCGGAGGGCGAACAGGTCCCGGTCCCCCCGAACTGGGGCGGCTTCCGCGTCGCCCCGCAGTCGATCGAGTTCTGGCAGGGCCGCGAGAACCGCCTCCACGACCGCCTGCGCTATGTGACCCGGGAGGACGGGTCGTGGCGGCTGGAGCGGCTCAGTCCTTGAGGGAGAGGGCCCTCAGCCCAGCACCTCGTCCAGGATCTTCGACCACTGGGCGACCACTCGTTCCCGGCGGGCCCCGTCGTCCGTGAGGAGGTTGGCGAGGCCGAGGCCCCGGGACATGTCCAGGAAGCCCTGGACGGTTTCGCGGGCGCCGGGGCGGGATTCGTCGGCGTTGAGGAGTTCGACGGCTATGCGGTGGGTCTCGCGGCCTACGTGGGCCTCCAACTCCGTTACACGGGGGCGTAGTTGGTCCTCGTTGGAGGCGGCCACCCAGAGGTGGAGGGCGGCTCGGAAGAGGGGGCCGGTGTAGAGGTCGACGAGGGCGGCGACGACCGAGTGGCGGTTCGTGGGGCCGTCGGGGAACAGGTCGCGCAGGGCGGTGGAGCGTTCTTCGGCGACGTACTCGACGGCTGCCGTGAAGAGGTCCTCGCGGGTCGGGAAGTGGTGCTGGGCGGCGCCCCGGGAGACGCCGGCGCGTTCGGCGACGACGGAGACCGTGGAGCCTGCCCAGCCGTGTTCGGCGAGGCAGGCGACCGCGGCTTCGAGGAGGCGCCGGCGGGTGGCCCGGCTGCGGTCCTGTTTGGGGACGCGCTCGACCAGCGGCGCGCCGTTCACCACGCCGCCCGTCGTGGCACCACTGTTCACCGCACCCATGGAGGATCCCGTCGTTCGAGGAAGGCCGTCATTCCCTCGCGGGCGTGCGGGGAGGAGAACAGCCGGGCCGAGAGCGCGGTGAGGTCGGCCGCGTCCCGGTCGAAGGTGTCCAGCACCTTAGCCGTGAGCAGCCGTTTCGTCTCGGCGAGCCCTTGTGGGGAGGACCGGCGCAGCCCGTCGAGCACGGGCGCGAGTACGTCGTCGGCGTCCTCGCCCGCCGCCGTGACGAGGCCGATCCGGGCGGCCTCGGCCGCGTCGAACCTCTCCCCCGTGAGGTAGTAGCGGGCCACCGCGCGCGGGTCGAGCCGCGGCAGCAGGGGCAGCGAGATCACGGCCGGGGCGACCCCGATGCGTACCTCCGTGAACGCGAACGTGGCCTCCTGGGAGGCGACGGCGATGTCGCAGGCGCCGAGCAGTCCGAGGCCGCCCGCGCGCACATGGCCGGTGACGCGGGCGACGATCGGTTTGGGCAGTTCGACGATCCGGCGCAGCAGGGCGACCAGGACGTCGGGGTCCGGCGGGTCGCGCAGGTCCGCGCCCGCGCTGAAGGTGTTGCCGGTGTGGGTGAGGACGACGGCGCGCACGTCACCGTCCTTGCCGCACTCCGTGAGCGCGTCCGCCAGCTCCCCCACGAGTCGGGCGGAGAGGGCGTTGCGCCGCTCGGGCGCGTCGAGCGCGAGGGTGGTGATCCCGCGCTCGTGCGCCCGCCGTACCACTGTCATGCGCGCTCCCTCGGTTCCCGCCGTACCACCGTCATGCCCGCTCCCTCAGTTCCCGCCGCAGGATCTTGCCGGAGGCCGCCCTGGGCACGCCTTCGATGAAGACGACCTGCCTGATCTTCTTGTACGGGGCGACCCGCTCGGCGACGTACCCCATGACCTCGTCCTCGGTGAGGTCGTCGGCGGCCGGCTGGCGCACCACGTACGCGTGCGGCCGTTCGTTGTTGTCGCTGTCGTAGACGCCGATGACGGCGGCGTCGGCGATGCCGGGGTGGGTGAGCAGGAGCGCCTCCAACTCGGCGGGGGCCACCTGGAAGCCCTTGTACTTGATGAGTTCCTTGACGCGGTCGACGACGTACAGCCAGCCGCCCGCGTCGACGTGCCCGACGTCCCCGGTGTGCAGCCAGCCGTTCTCGTCGATCATCGCGGCGGTCGCCTCGGGGCGGCCGAGGTAGCCCTTCATGACCTGCGGTCCGCGGATGACGATCTCGCCGCGCTCGTCGACGCCGACGTCCTTGCCGGGGTCGTCCAGGGAGACGATCCGCATCTCCGTGGCGGGGATGAGTTTTCCGACGCTTCCGGGGGGCGGGTTCGGGGAGTCCCGGGGCACGACGTGGGTGCCGGGCGAGAGTTCCGTCATGCCGTACGCCTGGCCTACGGGCGGCAGTCCCAGCCTGCGCGAACAGGCCTCCGCCAGCTCGGCGTCCAGGGGCGCGGCCGCGCTGATGATGTACTCCAGGGACGACAGGTCGTAGCCCTCGACGGCCGGGTGCTTGGCGAGGGCGAGGACGATCGGCGGAGCCACGAACAGGCCGGTGATGCGGTGTTTCTCGATGGCCGCGAGGAACGTTTCGAGGTCGAAGCGCGGCAGCACGACGACGGTGGCGCCCTGCCTCAGCGGCGCGTTCATGAGGGCGGTGAGCCCGTAGATGTGGAAGAACGGCAGGACGGCGAGGATGCGGTCGCCGGGGCCCATCGGCATGGTGGGCGACAGTTGCGCCAGGTTGGTGGCGATGTTCCGGTGGGTGAGCATCACGCCCTTGGGGATGCCGGTCGTCCCGGAGGAGTACGGGAGGGCCGCCACGTCCTCCACCGGGTCGATGTCGATCTGCGGCTCGGGGGCCGTGGAGCCCAGCATGTCGAGCAGCGAGCGGTGCCCGGGTGCCTGGTCGCAGACGAAGATCTCCCGTACGCCGCCCGCGAGTTCGGCCGCCGTACGGGCCGTGTCCAGGAGCGGTGACACGGTGACGATCCACTCGGCCTTGCAGTCCCGCAGCTGCTTGGCGAACTCCTCGGGCGTGGCGAGCGGATGCACGGTGGTGACCGACGCCCCCGCGCGCGTGGCGGCGAAGAACGCCACCGGGAAGGCGACGGTGTTGGGGCTGTGCAGCGCCAGCACGTCCCCCTTGCCGACCCCGAGGTCGGCGAGTTCGGCGGCGATCCGCCGGTGGAACGTGTCGAGTTGGGCGTAGGTGAGGGTCATCCCGTCCACGCCGTCGATCAGCGCGGGCGTGTCGCCCCGGGAGGCGGCGCGGCCCAGCACCGCCTCGTGGATGGGTTCTTCGACGGCGGGGACGTCTTCGTACTCGCTGCGGAACACCATGGCGGGCCCTTTCCAGGAGCCGGAAGTTGTAGAGGAGATAGTGCTAGTAGGACTTCGGCAGGCCCAGGGTCTGGTGCGAGACGTAGTTGAGGATCATCTCCCGGCTGACGGGGGCGATCCGGGCCACGCGGGACGCGGTGATGAGGGACGCGAGGCCGAACTCGCCGGTCAGGCCGTTGCCGCCGAGGGTGTGCACGGACTGGTCGACCGCTTTGACACAGGCTTCGCCGGCCGCGTACTTGGCCATGTTGGCGGCCTCTCCGGCTCCCGCGTCGTCCCCGGAGTCGTACAGGAAGGCCGCCTTCTGCATCATCAGACGGGCGAGTTCCAGGTCGATGTGTGCCTGCGCGAGGGGGTGCGCGATGGCCTGGTGGGCGCCGATGGGGTCCCGCCAGACGGTGCGTTCGCGGGCGTAGGTGATGGCCCGGGAGAGGGCGTAGCGGCCCATGCCGATCGCGAAGGCGGCGGTCATGATGCGCTCGGGGTTGAGGCCCGCGAAGAGCTGCAGCAGGCCCGCGTCCTCGTTTCCGACGAGTGCGTCGGCGGGCAGGCGTACGTCGTCGAGGGTCAGCTCGAACTGCTTCTCCGCGCCGTGCAGTTCCATGTCGATCTGCCGCCGCTCGAAGCCGGGGGCGTCGCGCGGGACGATGAACAGGCAGGGCTTGAGTTTGCCCGTACGGGCGTCTTCCGCGCGGCCGACGATGAGCGTGGCGTCCGCGATGTCCACGCCGGAGATGAAGACCTTGCGGCCCGTGAGGATCCAGTCGGTTCCGTCCCGGCGGGCCGTCGTGGTGATGCGGTGGCTGTTGGAGCCGGCGTCGGGTTCGGTGATGCCGAACGCCATGGTGCGGGTTCCGTCGGCCAGGGCCGGGAGCCAGTCCTGTTTCTGGTTGTCCGTGCCGAAGCGGGCGATCACTGTGCCGCAGATGGCCGGGGAGACGACCATCATGAGGAGAGGGCAGCCTGCGGCGCCCAACTCCTCCAGGACGATGGAGAGTTCGGCGATGCCACCGCCTCCGCCTCCGTATTCCTCGGGGAGGTTGACGCCCAGGTAGCCGAGCTTGGCTGCCTCTGACCAGAGTTCGTCGGGGTGGGCGCCCGCGGCGATGACCTTGGTGAGGTATTCGCGGCCGTAGCGGGTGCCGAGGGCTGCTACGGCTGCTCGGAGGGCCTTGTGTTCGTCTGTTTCGAGGACGGTTGTCATGGGGCTCCTCAGGGGGAGGGGGGTTCTGTTGTGTGGAGGGTGCGCGTTCGTTGTGGCTGGGCGCGCAGTTCCCCGCGCCCCTAAAAGCAGTTGGTCCCGGCTCGCCTAAAGGGGCGGCCCTTGCTGGACGACCGCCAACAAGGCGCCCACCTCTACCTGTTGGCCGGGGACTGCGTGCAGGGCCGTCAGCGTGCCTGTCGCTGGGGCTGTGATCTTGTGTTCCATCTTCATTGCCTCCAGCCAGATGAGGGGGTCTCCGGCCTGTACGGCGGAGCCGGTGGTGAGGCCGTCGGCGATGCGGGCGACCGTGCCGGGCATGGGGGCGAGGAGGGAGCCGGGGGCCTGTTGGGCGGCGGGGTCCGGGAAGCGGGGCAGGACGGTGAGCGCGGTGGTGTTCACGTAGACGCGGTCGTCGTGGCGGGTGACGTCGAACTTCCGGCGTACGCCGTCGATTTCGAGTACGACGAGATTCGCGGCGGCGCTCAGCACGCGGACACCGTCGGCTGTCAGGCCCTCGCGGGTGCGCCGGTAGTGGACCTCGTGCTCGCCGTGCGCCGAGGCGTAGCGCTTGGTCTGGGGCTGGGAGGGCAGGTTGCGCCAGCCGCCGAACCGGGAACGGCCGTGGGCGTCCGCGAGGGCGGCGGCCAGGGGGGCGTACGGGTCCGGGGCGGCCGTGGTGAGGTCGGCCAGGTGGCGTTCGTAGAAGGCCGTGTCCATGCGGGCCGTCGTGAACTCCTCGTGGCGCAGGGAGCGTACGAGGAGGTCGCGGTTGGTGACCGGGCCGTGGATCGTGGCGCGCTCCAGGGCGCCGGCGAGGCGGCGGACGGCCTCCGCGCGCGTGGGGGCGTACGCGACGGCCTTGGCGAGCATGGCGTCGTAGTGGACGCCGATCGTGTCGCCGTCCTCGTAGCCCGTGTCCAGGCGGATGCCGGGTACGGAGAGGCGGTGCAGGGTGCCGGTCTGCGGGGCCCAGTTCTGGGCGGGGTCCTCGGCGTAGAGGCGGGCCTCGACCGCGTGGCCGGAGGGCGATGGAGGGTCGCCGTCCAGGGCGGCTCCCTCGGCGACGCTCAGCTGCAGGGCGACCAGGTCGATGCCGAACACGGCCTCCGTGACGGGGTGTTCGACCTGGAGGCGGGTGTTCATCTCCAGGAAGTGGACGTCGTCCCCGGAGACCAGGAACTCGACGGTGCCCGCGCCCGTATAGGTGATCGTGCGCGCGGCGGCCGTCGCCGCGGAGCGCAGGCGCTTCTCGACGCCGGGGGCGAGGGCCGGCGCGGGGGCCTCCTCGATGACCTTCTGGTGGCGGCGCTGGAGGGAGCAGTCGCGGGTGCCGTACGCCCACACGGTGCCGTGGGTGTCGGCGACGATCTGCACCTCGACATGGCGTCCGCGTTCGACGTACGCCTCGACGAAGACCGTGCCGTCCCCGAAGGCGCTCTGCGCCTCAGTCGACGCGGCCTTCAACTCGCCTTCCAGGTCGGGCAGTTCGCGGACGATCCGCATGCCGCGGCCGCCACCGCCCGAAGCCGCCTTCACCAGGACCGGCAGATCGGCCTCGGTCACCGCGCCGGGGTCAAGGGGGGCGAGCAACGGCACGCCGGCGGCCGCCATCAGCTCCTTGGCGCGGGTCTTGGAGGCCATCGCCTCGATCGCCTCGGGCGGCGGGCCGATCCAGACCAGGCCCGCGTCGAGGACGGCCCGCGCGAAGTCGGCGTTCTCGGACAGGAAGCCGTACCCGGGGTGCACAGCCTCCGCGCCCGCCGTCAGCGCGGCCTTCACGATCAGCTCGCCGCGCAGATACGTCTCGGTGGGCGTCGAGCCCGGCAGGCGTACCGCGGTGTCGGCCACGCGCGTGTGGAGGGCGTTCTCGTCGGCGTCCGAGTAGACGGCGACAGTTCGGATGTCCAACTCACGGCAGGTTCGGAAGACTCGGCAGGCGATCTCGCCCCGGTTGGCGACCAGCACACTCGAAATCATGGGACCTCTCACATCCGGAAGACGCCGAAGCCGCCGCGTGCGCCCTCGTAGGGCGCCGTGTGGATCGCGGACAGGCACAGGCCGAGGACGGTGCGGGTGTCGCGGGGATCGATGACCCCGTCGTCGTACAGCCGCCCGGACAGGAACATCGGCAGGGACTCGGACTCGATCTGCTGCTCGACCATGGCGCGTAGGGCGGCGTCGGCGTCCTCGTCGTACGGCTGCCCCTTCGCGGCGGCGGACTGCCGGGCGACGATCGACAGGACGCCCGCGAGCTGCTGGGGGCCCATGACGGCGGACTTGGCGCTGGGCCAGGCGAACAGGAAGCGCGGGTCGTAGGCGCGGCCGCACATGCCGTAGTGGCCCGCTCCGTAGGAGGCGCCCATGAGCACGGAGAGGTGCGGTACGCGGCTGTTGCTCACCGCGTTGATCATCATCGCGCCGTGCTTGATGATGCCGCCCTGCTCGTACTCCTTGCCGACCATGTAGCCGGTGGTGTTGTGCAGGAAGAGGAGCGGGATGTCCCGCTGGTTGGCCAGCTGGATGAACTGGGCCGCCTTCTGGGACTCCTCGCTGAAGAGGACTCCTCGGGCGTTCGCCAGCACCCCGACGGGGTAGCCGTGGAGCGTCGCCCAGCCGGTGACCAGGCTGCTCCCGTACAGCGGCTTGAACTCGTCGAAGTCGGAGGCGTCGACGAGACGCGCGACGACCTCACGGGGGTCGAAGGGGGTGCGCAGGTCCCCGGGGACGATGCCTAGGAGTTCGTCCTCGTCGTACTTGGGCGGGGCGGCCGGGCCCGGATCGCCGTACGCCTTGCGGTGGTTGAGGCGGGCGACGACGCGCCGCGCCTGCCTGAGGGCGTCCTGCTCGTCGACGGCGAAGTGGTCGGCGAGGCCCGACACGCGCGCGTGCATCTCGGCGCCGCCCAGCGACTCGTCGTCGCTCTCCTCGCCGGTGGCCATCTTGACCAGCGGCGGACCGCCGAGGAAGACCTTCGCCCGCTCCTTGACCATGATCACATGGTCGGACATGCCGGGGATGTACGCGCCACCCGCGGTGGAGTTCCCGAAGACGACCGCGACGGTCGGGATACCGGCCGCCGAGAGCCGGGTGATGTCACGGAAGATGGCTCCCCCGGGGATGAAGATCTCCTTCTGGGAGGGCAGGTCGGCGCCACCGGACTCGACGAGGCTGATGCACGGCAGGCGGTTGGCGAGCGCGATGTCGTTCGCCCTCAGGGCCTTCTTCAGGCTCCACGGGTTGCTGGCGCCGCCGCGCACGGTCGGGTCGTTGGCCGTGATCAGGCACTCCACGCCCTCGACGACACCGATGCCGGTGACGAGCGAGGCGCCGACTGTGTACTCGGGGGAGGCGCTCCCCCAGGCCGCCAGCGGCGACAGCTCCAGGAACGGTGTGTCGGGGTCGAGGAGCAGCTCGATACGCTCGCGGGCGAGCAGTTTGCCGCGCTTGCGATGCCGGGCGACGTACTTCTCGCCGCCGCCCGCGAGGGCCTTCGCGTGCTCGGTGTCCAGCTCGGTGAGCTTGGCGAGCATGGCCTCGCGGTGGGCGGCGTAGTCGGGGGAGGCGGTGTCCAGGGCGGACGCCAGGACCGTCACAGCAGGACCTCCGGGATGTCGAGGTGGCGGGAGCGCAGCCATTCGCCGAGGGCCTTGGCCTGCGGATCGAAACGGTGCTGGGCGGCGACGCCCTCGCCGAGCACTCCCTCTACTACGAAGTTGAGGGCGCGCAGGTTCGGCAGGACGTGGCGTACGACGGTCAAGTCGGCCGTTTCCGGAAGGTGTTCACGGAACCGGTCCGTGGTGAGGGTGTGCGCCAGCCAGCGCCAGGCGTCGTCCGTGCGGGCCCAGACGCCGACGTTCGCGTTGCCGCCCTTGTCGCCGCTGCGGGCTCCGGCGACGAGGCCGAGGGGGGCGCGGCGGGTCGGTCCCGGGGGTTCCTGCGCCTCGGGCAGCGGTTCCGGCAGCGGCGGTTCTTCCAGCGGCTCCAGTACGCGGGTGTCGTGGGCCGGCATCACATGGATCCGGTGCCCGTCGTGGAGGACGGCCATATGGTCCACGTCGCCATGGGGGACGTACACATCCTCGAAGACCCCATAGGGCGCACCCTTTCCCGGTGGCGCCAACACATGGAATCCGGGGTAGCTGCCGAGGGCCAGCTCGACGGCGGCTCCGCTGAGGGTCCGGCCCACCGCGTTCTGGTCGGGGTCGCGCACGACGAGCCTCAGGAGGGCGCTGGCCGTCTCCTCGGTGGGGGCGTCCGGATGGTCGGTGCGGGCGAGGTCCCAACGGACGTCGGCGGGACGGGACTTGGCCGCCATGAGCGCGGTCTCCAGCTGGGCCCGTACGAGCGCGGCCTTCTTCTCGATGTCGAGCCCGGTCAGGACGAAGACGACCTCGTTGCGGAAACCGCCGAGGCGGTTGAGCCCGACCTTGAGGGTGGGCGGCGGGGCCTCGCCGCGCACGCCGTCGATCCGTACCCGGTCGGGGCCCTCCTGGGTGAGCCGGACCGTGTCGAGGCGCGCGGTGACGTCGGGGCCCGCGTACCGGGCGCCGGACGTCTCGTACAGGAGCTGGGCGGTGACCGTGCCGAGATCCACGACGCCGCCGGTGCCGTCGTGCTTGGTGATGACGCTCGTGCCGTCCTCGTGGATTTCGGCGACGGGGAAGCCCGGGTGGTGCAGACGCTCCGGGTCGTACTCGGCGAAGAAGGCGTAGTTGCCGCCGGTGGCCTGGGTGCCGCACTCCAGGACGTGCCCGGCGACGACAGCACCCGCGAGCCGGTCGTACTCCCCCACGCTCGACTGCGCTCGCGCGGGGGGACCCCCACCCGGTGCCCAGCCGAAGTGGGCTGCGGCCGGTCCCGTGACCAGGGCGGCGTCGGTGACACGGCCGGTGACGACGATGTCCGCGCCCTCGCGGAGGCAGGTGGCGATGCCTTCGCCGCCCAGGTAGGCGTGCGCGGCGAGGCTCTTGGGGTGGCGTGCGGTGAGGTCGTCGCCCTCGACGTGCGCGACCCGTGCCGGGATGCCGAGCCGCAGGGCCAACTCCCTCACGGCGTCGGCGAGTCCGGCCGGGTTGAGGCCGCCGGCGTTGGCGACGATCCGTACGCCCTTCTCGTGAGCGAGCCCAAGACACTCCTCCAACTGCCGCAGGAAGGTGCGCGCGTAGCCGCCGGCCGGGTTCTTGAGGCGGTCGCGGCCGAGGATGAGCATGGTCAGCTCGGCGAGGTAGTCGCCGGTCAGGACGTCCAGGGGACCGCCGGTGAGCATCTCGCGCATCGCGTCGAACCGGTCGCCGTAGAAGCCGGAGGCGTTGCCGATGCGGAGGGGGCGGGGGTGAGGGGCGGGGCTGGGGCCGGGGGCTGCCTCGGTCATTCCGTGGCTCCCTTCGGGGGGCGTCCCGTACCCGGCGGCCCGGCGAAGGCCTGCGCGATGTCGAGCCAGCGGTCGGCGTCGGCCCCTTGCGCCCGTACGGCGAGATCGGCGCGGTGGGCCCGCCGGACGACGAGCAGGCAGAAGTCGAGGGCGGGGCCGGTGACGCGCTGGGCGGCGTCCTCGGGGCCGTACGTCCACAGCTCCCCGTCGCCGGAGGGCGGAGTGAGTTCGACCCGGAACTCCTCCTCGGGCGGAGTGAGTCCCCGTACCCCGAAGGCGAAGTCCCGGGCCCGCACCCCGATGCGCGCCACATGCCGCAGCCGGTCGGTGGGTGGCCTCATCACATGCAACGCGTCGGCGATGTCCTGTCCGTGTGCCCAGGTCTCCATCAGCCGGGCCGTCGCCATGGAGGCACCGGACATGGGCGGCCCGTACCAGGGAAAGCGCACTCCTCTGGGCGCCGAACACAGCGCCTTGTGCAGGGCGTCACGTCCGGCGCGCCACTCGGCGAGCAACTGTGCGGGCGGCAGCCCGGCGCCTTCCTCGGCCCCGTCGTCGACGAACCGGTCCGGGGCGGCGAGCGCCTTCCCCACCTCCACCGCGAAGGCCTCCAGGTCGGTCGCCGCGAGCAGCGCCGACCGGTCGGTCCAGGCGAGATGCGCGATCTGATGAGCGACGGTCCAGCCCGCCGCCGGGGTCGCGAGCGCCCAGGCGTCCTCGCTCAACTCCCCCACCAGCCGGTCGAGTTCCTCGCTCTCGTCGCGCAGATCGTCGAACACTGGCGTCGGATCGGTCACGATGCGCTCCCCTCGGGCACGGCGGTGTGCGGCGCGGTGTGCCCAGGAGCATGGCAGCGACCAGAGAAACAATCAAGCGTGCTTGGATAATTTACGTGCATTGCAGAGCGTGGCACTCCGGAGACTCTCAGCTGCCACGGCATCGAAGGCGGAGCCCTTCACCGCGTTCGTGACGACCGCCGTCATCGACAGAGCGCGCTGGTCACCGGTCCACCGACACCTCTTTCCGGGGGTGCCGCTCTTCTTTCCGGGGGTGCCGCTCTGGCTCCGATTCCCTTCCGCCTCGCCATCGCCGCGTAGAGGTCACGGACGGCCCTTCCGCCGCACAGAAGGCCGCCCCGGAGCTCGGCCCGGGGCGGCCTTCTGTGTCCAGGGAGAGCGACGGAGACCCCACGACGGGTCTACGCGGCGGCAGGCGGCTCCTCGTCGTCCGCCGGGGGCGGCACTTCAGGCTCGTCGTCCGCTGGAGGCGGCAACTCGTCGGGCTTGGGCGATTCATCGCCCTTCTTCTTGAAGCGGTCCCACGCATCGCGCACGTTCCCGGCGGAGTCGATCACGTCCGGGAGCTGGTCCAGCACTCCTTTTACAGAGAAAAGGAAGATTGCGGCCACGCCAGACCCCACGGGAGGCCGGAGCGGGGCATGCCCGCACCCGCAGGCTGGGCCGGAGGAGTGCCGGGCGTCATGCTGAGACCCCAGGTGCCCGCCGGCCTTACTTCCCGTGGTTGATCTCAATACGACACGTAACACCCAGGGAGCAGAGGCAGACGTCCAATGATCGTGGCCGCCATGGCGAGCGCCTAGTTGGACCGTCCGCGGGAGGGGACAACTCGTTCGTGCGCTGGACATGATGCACGCGGCCTGCATGGCGCCCGTGAACTGGGCGAATGTCGGCTCTCAGAGGACAGGATCCGAAGTGATCTGCCAGATGGTGACAAGTTCTGTGCGCGGCGTGACCATGTAGACGAAGAAACCGCCATCCACGAACGCGTGCTTCGCCCCCTCGTCCGCCCCCTGAAAGGAAGGTCCATGGAGGTAGAGGGCTTCGGCCGCCCGTACCAGTTCGTCCGCTTTCTACTCCACCTCGCCGATGAACGCGGGCGGAGCGCCGGACGCGACGGTCTCCTCCTCCGGGACGTATTCCCAATGCCAGGTCACGCTGTGCGCACCGCCTTGGCCGCCCCACGGTAAATACCGCTGGCCGTGGTCAGGTGTGTGCGCGCCTCGTCCGGGGCGGTCGCGACGTGAGCGAGGTATTCAGCGTGGTGGTAAGCCTTCGCCATCCCCGGATGCCGCTCGATCTCGATCAAGGCGGCCCAGTGGTTGAGGTAGGCGTGGACCGGCTTGATGGAGCCGTACTCCACGGCCTCTGCGAGTGCGTAGTCCTTGGCTTGGTCGTAGGCGGCCAGAAGCTGCGGGGCAACCACGGCGCAGGCCGCGCGGAGGGCGGCGGGGGTGCACTCCGGGCGCGGGATAAGCGGTCCGTCGCCTGCTGTTTCGACGTGCTGCGCGCTCACGCTGCCGTTCCCTTCGTTGTATCGGTACCAGTTGCCCTGCTCTTGACCTCGCGCATCTGGCCCTCTTGCATCTGCCGGATGCGCGAAGAGGTGTATCCGGATGCTTCGGCCACACGGACCGGCCAGCCGCGCCGGGTGGAGGTGGCCAGGGCGTTGCTGATGGCCTCTGCAAGGCGGCCGGAGGCGGCGTCGAACACTGCGCGCGCCGTGCGGATACTGTCGATGGCTGCCTTCTCGTCCGGGGTCATGGCACCCGGCGGGAGGTGCGGGGTGTTGCGGGGATGGGGGGTATTGGGGGTCCTGGGCACGAACCCGACTGTAGCGCTGACACTATTATTTGCGAAACGATTTGCGTTTTCTACCAGCTACGTCGGCCGCCCCCGACCATCGGTCAAGACGTCGCCCCGGCGTCCAGACCCTTCGCCCTGCCCCGGCCCACCTGGGTCCGTACCGCCCCCATGCTCGCCGCGATGACGAGGGTGATCGCCAGGGCCTCCGTCATGGAGAGGGTCTGGCTCAGGACCAGGAAGCCGGCGATCGAGGCGACGGCCGGTTCGAGGCTCATGAGGACGGCGAAGGTGGAGGCGGGCAGGCGGCGGAGGGCGAGGAGTTCGAGGGTGTAGGGGAGCACGGAGGAGAGGACGGCGACGGCGGAGCCCAGGGCGATCGTGGTCGGGTCCAGCAGCTTCGTGCCGGACTCGACGAGGCCCAGGGGCAGGAACAGCACGGCCGCGACCGCCATGGCAAGCGCCAACCCGTCGGCCTGCGGGAAGCGCCGGCCCGTACGGGCACTGAAGACGATGTACGCGGCCCACATGGCGCCGGCCGACAGGGCGAACGCGACGCCGACCGGGTCGAGGCTGTCGAAGCCCCCGCCGCCGAGGAGGAAGACGCCGCCGAGGGCGAGGCCGGCCCAGACGAAGTTGAGGGCGCGGCGGGAGGCCACCACCGAGAGCACGAGGGGGCCGAGCACTTCCAGGGTGACGGCGGGGCCGAGCGGGATGCGGGCGACCGACTGGTAGAAGAGGCCGTTCATCGCCGCCATTGTGATGCCGAAGACGACGACGGTCCCCCAGTCGGTGCGCGAGTGCCCCCGCAGTCTGGGGCGACAGACCACGAGCATCACGATCGCGGCGACGACGAGGCGGAGCGTGACGACGCCCAGCGCTCCGGTGCGCGGCATGAGCGTCACGGCGAGGGCGCCGCCGAACTGGACGGAGATGCCTCCGGCGAGCACGAGTCCCACGGGGCCCAGGGCCCGGATCCCTCGCGGGCTGCCCGCCGGGCCGGGCCCGGGGGCGGCGACCTGGTCGGACACGGGGGCCGGGCCGGCGACGGCGGCCGCGGGGTCGGTGACCGACGGGGACCGGTCAGCGCTGGGGATGTTCACGGGGCCGTCCAGGAAGTTCGGGTCGAGAGTTGTGGTTCGATGCACGTTGCAGTGCATCTTGGTGGACTTGCCGGTCCAGGGTAATGGACTTGGTCAGGGCTGTACAACAGTTTTGCAGCTTACGCTGCGGTGGAATGTCCGGTGGCGGTGCTGGTCCTGTCGACTAGGCCGCGGCCCCGGTGGGGGATCCGACGACCGCCCTCACCACGGCCGCACAGCCCTCCAGGCCCCCACGGGAACCCTGACGGCGTCGTGCCGAACGCCTGATCCTCGTGGGCCATCCCCTTGGTCCCGGGATCCCTACGTCTCGGGATCCCTACGTCTCGGGACCTCTACGTCTCGGGGCCGTCCAGACCCTCCGCCAGCACCTCGGCCAGGTGTCTGCCCTTCCGGCCTCCGAGCTGTTCGAGCTGTTCCAGTTGGGTGCGGCACGAGAATCCGTCCGCCAGGACCACCGGTTCCTCGCCCGCCGCCCGGACCGCCGGCAGCAGTTGTTCCTCCGCGCAGGCCACCGACACTTCGTAGTGGCCCTTCTCGAAGCCGAAGTTGCCCGCCAGGCCGCAGCAGCCGCCGGAGAGTTCGCCGGTCAGGCCCGCCGCCGTGCGCAGGCGGCGGTCCGGTGCGTCGCCGAGGATCGCGTGCTGGTGGCAGTGGGTCTGGCCGACGACCGGGCGGTCCAGGCGGGGCGGGGTCCAGTTCGGGGCATGGCGTTCGAGTGCCTCCGCGAAGGTCATGACCGCCGATGCCACGCGCTGGGCTCGCGGATCGTCGGGCAGCAGCTCGGGCAGGTCCGTACGGAGGGCGGCGGCGCAGCTCGGTTCGAGGACGACGATGGGCGGGCCCTCCCCGGGGAAGGCCGGGTCCCCGAGCGGGTACAGCAGGTCGAGGGTGCGGCGCATCACCTTGCGGGCGCGGTCCAGTTGGCCCGTGGAGACATAGGTCAGGCCGCAGCAGACCCGGCCACGGGGAGCCGAGCGGGGGAAGGCGGGCGGGTTCGGGGCGGTCGGCACTCCCTCGCCCGGCGTCCCGCCCGGTAGCGGCCGCAATCCCATGGTCGGCCTCCGCCGAAGCCACCTGCCCACGACCGGCACCCGCAGAAGCCCCCTACCCATCGGCGGCCACGGCAGCACCCTCATCCCCGCCGCCTCCAGGACCCGGGCCGCCGCCTTTCCTACGGACGGCGACAGATACTCCGTGAAGGTGTCCGGCCAGAGGATGACCGTCTTGGGCAGGCCCTCCGGATGTTCTTCGTACGCGACGCCGCCCTCGCGCATTTGCTGCCGCACCTGCGCCCTGGCCCTGCGGCCCCACCACCGGGTGAACGTCTCCCCCGCCACCCGCGGAATCTCCCGCTCGGGCGCGATCCCGCCCAGCCGCTTGGCGACGGCCGCCAACGGACGTACCGAAGCGAGGAAGTTGACCGGGCCGGCCAGGCGCAGGCGGGACACCGTCCCGAGCCAGACCGGCAGCCATCCCATCGCGTAGTGCGCGGGCGGCCGCCGACGGCCTTCGTAGTGGTGGTGCAGGAACTCCGCCTTGTACGTGGCCATGTCGACGCCGACCGGGCAGTCGGAGCGGCAGCCCTTGCAGGACAGGCACAGGTCCAGTGCGTCGCGGACCGCCGTGGACGCCCAGCCGTCGGTGACGATCTCGCCCGCGAGCATCTCGTGCAGCAGCCGGGCCCGTCCGCGCGTGGAGTGCTCCTCCTCGCCGGTCGCGCGGAAGGAGGGGCACATCACGCCGGAGCCCGGGCCGGCGGTCTCCGTGCGGCACTTGGCGACGCCCACGCATCTGCGGACCGCCGCCGAGAAGTCCCCGCCGTCGTGCGGATAGCCGAAGGCCACGTCCACCGGCTCGCGCGGGAGCACGGCGAATCTGAGGTTCTCGTCCAGGGCGGCGGGCCTGACCAGCATTCCCGGGTTGAGCAGGTCGTCCGGGTCCCACAGCGCCTTGGCCCGCTCGAAGAGGGCGACCATCTCCTGCCCGTACATCTTCGGAAGCAGTTCGGCCCGGGCCTGTCCGTCGCCGTGCTCTCCGGAGAGCGAGCCGCCGTGGGCGACGACCAGCTCCGCCAGCTCCTCCGAGAAGCGGCGGAAGCGGCCGATGCCCTCGCGGGAGAGGAGATCGAAGTCGATACGTACGTGGATGCAGCCGTCCCCGAAGTGCCCGTACGGCGTGCCGCGCAGGCCGTGGGAGGTCAGCAGCCCCCTGAAGTCCCGCAGGTATGGGCCGAGTCGGGCCGGGGGCACCGCGCAGTCCTCCCAGCCGGGCCAGGCCTCGGTGCCGTCCGGCATCCGGGTCGCCGTGCCGCTCGCGTCCTCGCGGACCCGCCACAGGGCCCGCTGGCCGGCCGGGTCGGTGACCACGAGGGAGTCGACGACGTCCGCGGCACGCACGATCTCGTCCGCACGCCCGCGTGCCTCCGCCGCCGTGCCGCCGCCCGTCTCCACGAACAGCCAGGCGCCGCCCCTGGGCAGTCCCGCGTCCGCCCGTACGAGATCGGCCGCCATGCCCTCCACCGTCAATGGCCGGTGCGGCAGCAGGCCCGCGGCGGCCTCGGCGGCCGCGCTCTCGTCCGCGTACGCCAGCACGGCCAGCGCACGCGCGCGTGGGGCCTCGACCAGAGCGACGACCGCCTCCGTCAGCACGCCGAGGGTGCCCTCGGAGCCGCAGAAGGAGCGGGCGACGTCGGCGCCCTTCTCGGGGAGCAGCGCGTCCAACGCGTACCCCGAGATACGGCGGGGCAGGTCCGGGAAGCCGGTGCGCAGCCGCCCCAACTCGCCCTCCACCAGGGCCCGCAGCCCCTCCGGAGCGCCCGACCAGGACCTGCCCGGTGACAGGAACTCGCCCCTGGCCGTCACCACGGACAGCTCGTGCACGCTGTCGGCCGTCGTGCCCCAGGCCACCGAGTGCGACCCGCACGAGTTGTTTCCGATCATCCCGCCGAGCGTGCACCGGCTGTGGGTCGACGGGTCGGGCCCGAAGCGCAGGCCGTGCGGCGCGACCGCCTCCTGGAGGCGGTCCAGGACGACCCCCGGCTGGACCACGGCCGTGCGCGCCTCCGCGTCCAGGGACACGATCCGGTTCATGTGGCGGGTGAAGTCCAGGACCACACCTGTGCCGGTCGCCTGTCCCGCGATCGACGTACCACCACCGCGCGCGACGACCGGCACGCGGAGACGGGAGCAGACGGACAGCGCCGCCGCCACGTCGTCGGCGTCTCTCGGGGCGACCACACCGAGCGGCACGCGCCGGTAGTTGGACGCGTCCATGGTGGTCAGCGCCCTCGCCGTCGCGTCGAAGGCGACCTCTCCGCGCACGGCTTTCCGCAGCTCCGACCGCAGCTCCCCGAGATCCGTTTCCGTCATGCCTCCAAGAATGCACCCCGTCACTGACAGTGACCCCCGGCGGGCGAAGGAGGGCCGGCCCCCGGTTTGGGGACGACTTGTGAAAGCGGGCACGAATCCTGCCCGGTCCGATCACGAACTCCCATATAGTGACCGCCAGTTGAGCACCAGGTGTCGCATCCCGCCCAGGACACGACCGAGGACACGATTGATGACCGCGCCCACCCCGCAAGCGCGCCCCACCCCTGATCGGCCGTCTCCGGCGCACCTCGGCGGGGAACGACCTCGCCTGCGTGCCGTCGTGCTCGCCCCGCTCCTGGCCGCCGTACCGGCGGCGCTCGCCGTCGGCGCCGCGGTCGCCCTGGCCCCCGCGTCGGTACGCGTGCCCCTCGCCTGGGGCGGCAGCGCGGGCGTCGTCCTGCTGTGCGCGGCCGTCGCCCTGGCGAGCCGCGCCATGGCGACGTCGCGATTACTCGTCCGCCGCCTCGAAGCGGTGTCCCAGGAGGCCGGCCGGCTGCTCCAGGAGCACGCCCGCCTCACCGAGGAGTCGGCCCGCGAACGCGCGCGTCTGACCGACGACCACACCCGGGAACGCGCCCGCCTCGCCGAGCAGAACACCCACCAGAAGGTCCGCCTGGCCGCCGAACTCGACCGGGAGCGCGTCCGCCTCGGCGCAGAGCACGCGCGCGTGGCCGACGAACTGCGGCAGGCGAGAACCGAACGCGCCGCCGCGATCTCGGCGGCCGCCAACACCGCGGGACGGCTGCAGGCCCTGGCCACGAGCATGCTGGCCGATCTGCGTGCCATGGAGGAGCGGCACGCCGACGAGGACGTCCTCACCGACCTCCTCCACCTCGACCACCGCACCGCCCAGGCGGGCCGTCTCGCCGACTCCGTCGCCGTCCTCGCGGGTGCGCGCTCGGGCCGCCGCTGGGCGCGGCCCATCGTCATGGAGTCGATCCTGCGCGGCGCGATGGGCCGTATCAGCGGCTACCAGCGCGTACGAGTGCACTCGTCGAGCGAGGCCGCCGTCGCCGGGCACGCCGCCGAGGGCGTGATGCACGCACTCGCCGAAATCCTCGACAACGCCGCGAACTTCTCGCCTCCGACGGCCGAAGTGCACGTCTACGTAGAGGAGGTTCCGGCCGGAGTCATCGTCTCCGTGGAGGACAGCGGGCTGGTGATGGGCGAGGTGCAGCTGCGCCGCGCCGAACGCGCCGTCTCCGGCGAGGAGGCTGAACTCGGCGGCCTCAGCGGCACCCGGCTCGGCCTCGCGGTCGTCGGCCGCCTCTCCCGGAAGTACGGCCTGAAGGTCTCCTTCCGCCCCTCCGCACGCGGCGGCACGGGCGTCCTGGTGCTCATTCCCCAGGACATCCTCGCGAGCCCGGCCTCGACGGCGACGCCTCCGTCTACGCCTACGTCGACGCAGGCTCCGACTTGGACGCCCACTTCGGCTTCGACGTCGGCTTCCGGTTCAACGTGGGCTTCCGCTTCGACGTCGGCTTCGGTGCCTACTTCGGCCTCGACGTCGGCTTCGAGGCCGACTTCGACGAATGGCTCGGCTCCGGAGGCTGCACCGACGTCGGCTTGGGGTTCGGCGTCGGCGCCTGCCGCGGAGCCGACGTCGGCTTCGGCTTCCGCTTCGGATCAGACGCCGGCTTCCGACCCGGCTTCGGGTACAAGTGGCGGTGCGGGTGCGGGTACGAGTGGCGGTACAAGTGCGGGTGCTGGTACGGATGCCGCATCGGCTGCAGCACCGGCCACGGGCTTCACTTCGCCCCCGGCGCCGCCCCTGAGCCACGTACCGCCCGTGCCCCACGTACCGACGGCCACCCCGGCCTCGGCACCGGGCCCGGCCGTGGCCTGGGTCCAGATTCCGGCCGCGCATGACGCCTCTGAGACCCGTGGCACCCACGGGACCCACGGAACCCATGGCGCCAGCGACACTCACGCCGCTCACGCCGCCCGTCACGCCCGCGAGCCCGAGGCGTCCGACCCGGCGCCGCAGTCCTGGCCGCAGCCCCAGCCCTGGCCCCGCCCCCAGGAGTCGTACGCCGCCGCGCACGCCCGCTCCGACCTGGACCCGGAGCCCGTGCCGACCCATGGCTCCCCGCTCCAGCCCGTGGTCGCCGACCCCCTCGTCACCCTCCCCAAGCGCCGCCGGGGCCGAACCCTCGCGGAGGCGGAGGCCGAAGTGGAGGCCCAGCGCTCGCGCACCCGGCCGCCGACCGCGCTCGAGAACCCCGACGGATCCAACGGATCCGACGGCTCCGGCACCCCTTACTCCTCCTACTCCCCGGAGGCCCCCGGCTCCGCGCCCGACGACGTGATGACCCGCGCCGCCCGCTTCAGCAGTTTCCGCCAAGCCGTCCGAGGGACGTCGGCGGAGGAGCCCGTACAAGCCCGTACGAGCCCTGCCACCTCCCACCCGGAAAGCGACCCCACTTCATGACCGGCCCCACCGGCCCCACCGGCAGCACGGCAACGGCCGCCGTCGCCGCATCGGCGTCCGCCTCCACCACCTCCTACTCCTCCGCCTCCGCCTCCGCCTCCACCGAGGAGAAGCTGACCTGGCTCATGCAGGGCATGCTGGCGCGCACCCCCGGCGCCCGGCACGCGCTCGTGCTCTCCCGGGACGGCCTGAAGCTGTGTCGTACGCCGGAACTCTCCGTCGACCAGGCCGACCAGCTCGCCGCCATCGCCGCCGGTATCCAGTCGCTGTCCCACGGGGCGTCCATGGAGTTCGGGGACGGCACCGGGGGCGTACGGTCGGCGATGGCCGAGTTCTACGGCGGGGTCCTGTTCATCGTGGAGGCGGGCGAGGGCGCGCACTTGGCCCTGGTCACGGCCGAGGAGGCGGACCCGGGGCTCGTCGGGCACAACATGGCCGAACTCGTGGAACAGCTCGGCGAACACCTGAGTTCACAGCCTCGTACGTCACTGAGCGCGCAGCCACGCACGTCATGAGCCGGCCGGGCAGGGACGACGCGCCCGACCGGCTCTACACCGTCACGCAGGGACGCAGCCGGTCCACGCCCGGAACCCCGTTCGATCTGGTGACCCTGGTCGTCGCCGAGTGCGACGCGGTCCCCGGCATGCAGTCGGAGCACGCGGCGATCCTGCGCCTCGCCGAACGGCCCACCGCCGTCGCGGAGGTCGCCGCGGAACTGCGGCTGCCGGTCAGCATCACGAAGATCCTGCTCTCCGACCTCCTCGCCGAGGGCCGCGTCAGCGCCCGCCACCCGCGCAGGGCCGCAATCGCCGGCCGCCCCGATCCCGACATCCTGGAGCAGGTGCTCGTTGGACTCCGCAACCTCTGAACCAACCGCCGACGCCCGTACGCCCGACGCCCATGCGGCAGAGGACCGTGCGCCGGAGGACCCTGCACCCGAGGACCGTGCACCCGAGGTTCGTACGCCGCTGGAGGCGTCCGCCGACAACGGGCTGAAGATCGTGGTCGTGGGCGGTTTCGGCGTCGGCAAGACGACGATGATCCACTCGGTGAGCGAGATCCGCCCTCTCAGCACCGAGGAGACGATCACGGGGGCCGGCGGGACGGTCGACGACGTCAGCGCGGTGCCCGGCAAGTCCCGGACGACCGTCGCCTTCGACTTCGGCCGCATCACGCTCAGCGCGCGCACCGTGCTCTACCTCTTCGGCGCGCCCGGTCAGGAGCGCTTCTGGTACCTCTGGGACCGGCTCTTCACCGGCGCGCTCGGTGCGGTCGTCCTCGTCGACACCCGCCGCATCGACGACTCCTGGTACGCCATCGACCGGCTCGAACGCCTCGGTACGCCGTTCATCGTCGCCCGCAACGACTTCGGCGGCCCCGCCCACACACCCGAGCAGGTCCGCGACGCCCTCGACCTCGCCCCGCACATCCCGCTCGTCGACTGCGACGCACGCTCCCGCGACTCCGGCAAGCGTGTCCTGATCACCCTCATCGAGCACATCAAGAGCCTGTACCTCGCCGAGGACCCGCAGGTCATCGAGAGGGTGCGGGCCGCCAGGAGCCCGTACGCAGCCGAGGGCGCCGCCGGTACGCCGCAGGACCAAGCCACCGCACCCACGCAGGAGTTGGCCCGGTGAACCCCGGCGATCCCGCCCCCGTGCGCCTCAACGGGCCCCGGTTCCTGGCCGAACCCGCCGAGCTGTACCGGGAGTTGAGGCGCGAGCACGGTGCCGTGGCGTCGGTGCTGCTCGACGGGGACATCCCGGCCTGGCTCGTGCTCGGCTACCGCGAACTGCATCAAGTCACCGGGGATCCCGTGCTGTTCAGCCGCGACTCCGGCCTCTGGAACCAGTGGGACCGGGTACCCGACGACTGGCCGTTGCTGCCGGTGATCGGCCGCGGGCAGCCGTCCATCCTCTACACCGTCGGCGAACGCCATCGCGAGCGTGCGGCGATGGTCAGCGACGCCCTCGAAGCCGTCGACGCCTTCGAACTGCGTACCCTCGCCGAGCGGTTCGCCGACGAACTGATCGACGCGGTGTGCGCCAAGGGCGCGACGGACCTGGTCGCGGACTACGCGGCCCTGCTCCCCGTACGCGTCCTGGCCACCCTCTACGGCTTCGCCGACGAACAGGGCCCCGGACTCGTCGCCGCCCTGAACGACATGGTCGACGGCCACGAGGGCGCCATCGCCGGGCAGTTGCACGTGGCCGCCGCCATGGCCCACCTGGTGGCGGCCCGGGCGGCGCGCCCCGCGGACGACGTGGTCAGCCGAATGCTCGCGCGGGGACACACGGGAGGACACACGGGAGGCCCTGGTGGAGGGGCCGCGGGCGGCTTCACACACGAGGAGATCACCCAGGACCTGATGGTCATGATGGCCGCGGGGCACCAGCCGACCGCCGACTGGATCGGCAACTCGCTGCGGCTGATGCTCACGGACGAGCGGTTCGCGGCCTCGCTCTTCGGCGGGCGGCGCAGCGTCGCCGAGGCGATGAACGAGGTGCTGTGGGAGGACACGCCCACGCAGAACGTGGCCGGCCGCTGGGCCGCCCGCGACACGCGGCTCGGGGGTCGGGCCGTACGCGCCGGTGACCTCCTGCTCCTCGGCCTCCAGGCCGCCAACCACGATCCACAGGTCCGCACCCACAGCTCCGCCCTCACCGGCGGCAACAGCGCACACTTCTCCTTCGGCCACGGCGAACACCGCTGCCCGTTCCCGGCCCAGGAAATCGCGGAGGTCATCGCCCGCACAGCCATCGAGGTAGTCCTGGACCGCCTCCCGGACATAGACCTGGCCATCCCCGCCAAGTCCCTCACCCGCCGCCCCTCCCCCTGGCTACGAGGCCTGACCTCCCTCCCGGTCCGCTTCACTCCGGCCCCACCGGTCGGCGCCGCGCGCGCATAGCAACCACCTTTCCTCGCCCCGCCGCCCCTACCCTCCCCCACTCTCGGCTTCGCTCGAGCGGGAGGGACCCCCACCGTCCCTTACTCAGGGGCTCCGCCCCCGAACCCCCAAAAGACTGCGCGGTTCCCCGCGCCCCTAGGTCTTCAGGGGCGCGGGGAACTGCGCGACCAGCCACACGCAACCCGCACCCGAAATCGCACCCCACGGGGCCTGGGGCGGAGCCCCAGAGGGACGGGACGGGTAGGGGCGGCGGGGGCGAGGAAACCCGGCGCCACCCCGAAACGCGTCTCACCCGACGGACGACGTTTCACCCACGTTTCCGGAAACGGATACGCTCCCGTCGTGGCTGATATCCAGATCCCCGCTGACCTCAAGCCCGCCGACGGCCGTTTCGGCGCGGGCCCCTCCAAGGTGCGTACGGAGTCGCTCACCGCGCTCGCCGCGACCGGCACGTCCCTGATGGGCACGTCCCACCGCCAGGCCCCGGTGAAGAACCTCGTGGGGAAGGTCCGCGAGGGAGTGCGCGACCTCTTCCAGCTTCCCGAGGGCTACGAGGTCGTCCTCGGCAACGGCGGCTCCACCGCGTTCTGGGACATCGCGACGCACGGCCTGATCGAGAACAAGTCGCAGCACCTCACCTTCGGTGAGTTCAGCTCGAAGTTCGCGAAGGCCGCCAAGCTCGCCCCCTGGCTCGCCGACCCGGACGTCATCACCTCCGAGCCGGGCACCCACCCGGAGCCGGTCGCCCAGTCGGGCGTGGACGTCTACGCCCTCACGCACAACGAGACCTCCACCGGTGTCGCTGCCCCGGTAAAGCGCGTCGCGGGCGCCGACGAGGGCTCCCTCGTCGTCGTGGACGCGACGAGCGGCGCGGGCGGCCTGCCCGTCGACATCGCCGAGACCGACGTCTACTACTTCGCCCCGCAGAAGTCCTTCGCCGCGGACGGCGGCCTGTGGATCGGGATCTTCTCCCCGGCCGCCATCGAGCGCGCCGAGCGCGTCCACGCGAGCGGACGCCACGTCCCGGAGTTCTTCAGCCTGCCCACGGCGATCGACAACTCCCGCAAGAACCAGACGTACAACACCCCGGCCCTCGCCACCCTCTTCCTGCTGAACGACCAGCTTGAGTGGATCAACGGCCAGGGCGGCCTCGACTGGTCGGTCCGCCGCACGGCGACCTCCTCGCGCACGCTGTACGGCTGGGCCGAGGACGTCAAGTACGCGAACCCGTTCGTCACCGACCCGGCCAAGCGCTCGCAGGTCATCGGCACGATCGACTTCACCGACGACGTCGACGCGTCCGCCGTCGCCAAGGTCCTGCGCGCCAACGGCATCGTCGACACCGAGCCCTACCGCAAGCTCGGCCGCAACCAGCTCCGCGTCGCCATGTTCCCCGCGATCGACCCGGCGGACATCGAGTCCCTCACGAAGTGCATCGACTACGTGATCGAGAAGCTGTAACCGGTCAGGGTCCCCCCGACTCCTTCGGCAAGGCCTGGTCCACCAGCGGTTGTTGGCTGGTGGACCAGGCCTTTTCCGTATCCCCAGCAGGTTCCGAAGCATCGGCCGGGCACCCGACGACGCCGCTTCGCGATGCGTGACACACCATCACCGCGGACGCGTTGTTCGCCTACCACCCGACCTTCATTCCGGGTCTGCTGCAGACAGAGGACTACACCCGCGCCCTGCTGGAGAAGCGGAACTCACCCGAGCGTCTCGACGCCATCGTCGGCCTGCGCGGCGAGCGCCAGGAACGACTGCTGCGCGGGGACGAGAAGCCGGAACTGAACTTTCTGGTGGACGAGGCCGCGCTGCGCCGCTGGATCGGTGGACCGACCGTGATGCGCGCCCAGCTCGAATACGTGAAGGCCGCGGCGGAACACCCCCATGTCACCTTGGGCGTGGTGCCATTCACCGTCGGCGACCACCCGGTGCTGCGCAGTGGATCGATCGCACTGACCTTCACGGATGACGACGACGTGCTGTTCTCGGAGACTGCGAGCGGCGCTTTCACCACCCGGAACGACCAGTCGGTCGTCGACAACTACCTGACCGATTTCCAGAACTCCCGCACCGGAGCCCTCTTCGGGGACCGGATGACCGCCTTCATCGACGAGATCATCGCGCAATACCCGAACGGCCTCGCCGATATTTCGACAGGCCTGCCGGACAGCCCGTCCTAGTAGGAAGCGACATCCCCACTGGCAACAGTCGGGCAGAGACCGGGAGAGACCCGTGACGGGGTTCTTCACATGGATACGGGACCAACGGGTACGGCTCAGCGAGCGATTCGCCCTGCCCGAGCAAGGACCGGCTCGACAGCCCGGCGACGACCCGGACACGGATGATGTCGAAGTTCCCCCGCCCGCTCTCCTCGGCCCACCGCCGCTGACGGGCCGCCCACCGACCTGGCGCGACCTGATACGTGACGTCCTGTACGTGGACGCCGCACAGATCAACTTCCGCAGGACAAGCCTCTGGCTGGTGTTTCTGCTACCGGTGGCAGCCATCGTTGTGTGGGTGGTGGCGATGCTGCTCTCCGCCCTCACTCGCGCCGTCGACCCGGACGCGGCCACCCCCTCCATCCTTCAACTGGTATGGAGCATCGTCGGCTTGAGCGGCCTGACTGGCGGCTTCTGGACATGGCTTCGAATACGAGCGCGGCGTCAGGAGCAACTCCCCAACCCGCCGCCCATCGATCCAGCCCCTACCGATCCGGCGGCCGGTACTGGTCGGCAGGAGCCCGGGCCACAAGGTGCGGAAACCGGCGAGCCGCAGCCGTAGCCCCGCGATCAAGAAGCAGCCCCGCACCCGCCGCGGTGAGCGCGCCGACAACTGCCCAGACCCAGGGGCGGGCCTCGGAGGCAACAGTGAACGACAGGAGTACCCCTGCCGTGGTCGCTGTGCCGCCGGCTAATACACAGAGGACCACCATTACGACAGCGAGCGGCAATAGAGGCTTCGGCCCGCCTGTTTCCGCATTCCGCATCGCATGCGGTGGTCCGGTGGAATCCCCCATCACGTCCCCAGCCAGTCTTCCTTGGCGCCTCTGGTGGTGCTCTGGATGCTGTGTCGCCGAGAGCCCCAATCGAACCACATGCACCTCCCGCCCCGTCGGCCCCCTACGTCGAAGGCCGAAAATCACTCATCTCACGGTCGGGTCCGGATACCGCCTGCATAAGTTGTGCAGGAAGTTACTCCAAGTCGCGGGGCAGAATGCCACGTTCGGCCCAGTTGGACGCTTGGAGTCACGGACTCGGACCCCTCCCCCCTCGAAGGCGACTTCGACACAATCATCCGGGTCGGAGGCGCTGCTTTTGCGCCAGATGAGCACAGGAAGGTCCTCATCGGCCACCCTCGACTCCCTCGCGCCACCAGGCAGGCGACCTCACTCCCCGAGCCATGCATGTCCGAGATACCCCCGTATCTCCCACTGTTGCTTCCTCCCGCACGCTAATGCATCGGCAGGAAGCTCCGCAGGGTGACGGCGGGAGCGGCCAGAGCACGTCACAACCGAGCCGTCGATCACTCAATCCTGCTCCTATTTTGTCACTATTCAGGTTAGGGTCTCCAAACTCCTGGGGCCTAGGCGGAAACCGGCCCAGGCGGCGCGGGCCGGCCCGCACGGGAAGACAGCACCCCGGCAGCCCGGCCGCTGGAACCTCCGTACCTCCAGAGAAACGACGGTCGGCCAGTCCGGTATGAGCTGCCAGGGCGACGAAGACTCTGGAGATCATCGCCATCCGGAGCGCGACCGCGAACAGACCGCCCGCCGCCTCCGGGTTGGGCACGGGCAGCCCGAGCCACACTCCGAGCCAGAGACGGCAAACGCATGGGCAAGGGCGGCCGGCACGGCAACCGTGCCGTGCCGGGCGCCCCAGTCTGTGGCAATGGCGCCCGTCTCATGCCGCACGGCTCACGTCGCCGTGCAGCTCACCCCCGGCGCACCCCCGCCACCCGGCGCGCCACCGAACCCGAAGCTCGCCGAACCGCCCACCGTGAGCGTCCCGTTGTGGTCGGCGTTCGCGGCCGTGACAGTCGAACCGCTCTGCGTGTACGAGGCGTTCCACATGCTGGTGACCTTCTGACTGCCGGGCCAAGTCCAGGTGACCTTCCAGGACTTGAGGGCCACGGTGCCCGAATTGGTCACCTTCACCTCGGCGTTGAAGCCGCCGCCCCAGTCGCTGCTGACGGTGTAGGCGGCGGTGCAGGCCGCCGTGCCCCCGCCGGGATCGCCAGGGTCGCCGGGGTCACCCGGATCGCCCCCGCCGCTCGGAAAGCCCGGTGCCTTCACGCTCGCCAGGTATCCGTCCTTCACCGTGTCCACGGTCGTCCAGTCGTCCTTCAGGATCCCGCCCGTGTCACCGGAGTTGGGGTTCCAGGACCAGAAGGTCCAGGAGATGCTGTCGGCTCCGTACGTGCTGGTGGGCCGGAGGTAGCTCACCAGTGCGGCAAGCCACTTCTGGTCGATCGTCGACTGGAGTGTCGTGCCGAACTCGCCCACCCACACCGGGGCGATGTTCTGCTTGAAGATGTAGCCCCAGTACTTGTCCCAGATGCCGGGCATGTTGGCGGGGAAGGTGGGGTCGCTGAACCAGCTCTGCTGGGCGACGCTCGTGGCGTAGTCGTGGGCCGAGTAGACGACCCGGTTCGGGACGTCCAGCTGGACGGGGTACTGGGCGACGCCCATCAGGTTGCCGCCCCACCAGCCGGACACGCCGTTGAACGTCTGCACGCCCTCCACGAAGATCAGCAGCTCGGGGTTGACGGACAGGACCGCGTTGCCGGCGCGCTGGGCGGCCAGCCGCCAGTCCCTCGTCGTGTCGCCGCAGCCCCAACAGGCGGGATCGTGCGGCTCGTTGTGGAGGTCGATGCCGATCACCGTGGAGTTGCCCCGGTAACGGGTCGCCAGGGCCTTGAGGTTGGCGATCCACGTCGACTCCGGTACCGCGGAGGTGTACCAGAGCGCCGACTGGCCGGCCGCGTCCGGACGATGCCGGTCCAGTACGACCTTGAGGCCGCCCTGACCTGCGTACGCCACGATCCTGTCCATGATCTGGAGGGAGCCGAGGCCCTGGAGGTCGGCGTTCTTGCCGCCGGAGAAGTCGATGCTGTTGGGGACGGTGCCGCTCTTGAAGAGGTCGTCGCTGTACGGCAGCCGGATGGTGTTGTAGCCCAGCGACTTCATCTGGTCGATCATGCTCTTGTAGTCGCGCGTCCAGAGGCCGTGGGGGGTGTGGTTGGCGGTCTCGAAGCCGAACCAGTTGATGCCGGCGATCCGTACGGGCTGACCGGCCGCGTCCAGCATCTGCCGGCCGCTGGTGTGCCAGTAGCCGGCTCCGGCGGCCGCCGCCCCGGCCGCCCGGTCCGCGGGAGCCGCCGGGTCGGCGTGGGCCGTCTGTACGCCGGCCAGGATCAACAGGAGCGCCGCGGCGGCAGCACACAGCGCTCTTCGCAAGCTGCGGAACATGTCGCTGCTTCCTCTCGGGAGGCGCGGGCCCGGAACGGGTGGGAGCGCTCCCACCACACCGCGCACCCCCATGGAAGGGATCCTGCGTGGACACGTCAAGAAGTTGTGCGGTGTTCGGGACACTTGAGGTCCCGAACACCGCACGCCCCGAACACCGCACGCCCCCGTAACCTCACAACTGCGTCCGGCCTGAGCCGACTTGGGACGACCTGGGCCGACCGTGATCGATTACTTGCTGAGCTTCTGGAACCTCCGTACCGCCAGCGGGACGAAGATCAGGGTGAGGACCAGCGGCCAGACGGCCGACATCAGCAGCGCGTGCTGCTCGACCCACGAGTCGCCGCTGCCCACCGGCGTGCCGAACAGTTCGCGGGTGGCCGCGGCCGTCGACGAGATCGGGTTCCAGGCCGCCACATGGCCGAGCCAGTCCGGCATCAGCTGCGGGGCGACGAAGATGCTGGAGATCATCGTGAGCGGGAACGCGACCGCGAACAGACCGCCCGCCGCCTCCGGGTTGGGCACGAGCAGCCCGAGCCACACCCCGAGCCAGATCAGCGCGAACCGCAGCCACAGCAGCAGCGCGAAGGCCCCCAGGAAGCCGAAGCCGCCGTCGGGCCGCCAGCCCATGGCGACGGCGGTGAGCATCAGGATCGTCAACTCCGCGCAGGCGACGATGAGATCGGTGACCCCGCGCCCGGCGACGACCGCGGACGGCGCCATCGGCATGGAGCGGAACCGGTCGATGACGCCCTTCGTGGAGTCGTACACGACGAGCGTCGCGGTGTTGATGAACCCGAAGGCCATCGTCATCACGAACATGCCGGGCATCAGGAAGTCCCGGTAGTCGCCGCCGCCCGGCACCTTCATCGCACTGCCGAACACGTACCCGTACAGCAGCACCGACAGGATCGGGAAGCCCAACTGCCAGGCGATGTTGATGGGTTGGCGCTGGTAGTGGGTGAGCCCGCGCCGGACGACGTTCCAGCAGTCGGCGAGCACCCAGTACGCGCGGCCGTGGTCGCTCTGCGCGGCCGGGGCCGGGGCTGGGCCGTCCGGTCCGGGGGTGACCTGTGCGGTCGGGTCGAGGGTGGTCATGCCGCCTCCTTCTCGTTCGGCACGTCCGTCTCGTCCGTCTCGTCCGTCTCGTTCGGCACGTTCGTCTCGTTCCGTGCGTTCGTCTCGTTCCGCACGTCCGTGCGGTGGCCGGTCAGGCGCAGGAACACGTCGTCGAGGCTCGGCCTGCGCAGCCCGATGTCCTCCACGCGCACGCCCTCGTCCTGGAGGGTGCGGGCCACCTCGGTGAGGGCCGCGACCCGGTCGGTCACGGGCGCGTGCACCCTCAACTCGGTCTCGTCCGACTCCGGTTCGCCGTCCGAGACCCGGGCCACGACCTTCACCGCCCGCGCGATGTCGGCCCGCTCGGCGACCACGACCTCGATCCGGTCGCCGCCCACCGTGCTCTTCAGCCCGTCCGGGGTGTCGTCGGCGATGGACCGCCCCTGGTCGATCACGGTGATGTGCGAGGCGAGCTTGTCGGCCTCCTCCAGATACTGCGTGGTCAGCAGCACGGTGGTGCCGCCGGTGACCAACGCCCGTACGGAGTCCCAGACTTCACCCCGGCCGCGCGGGTCGAGCCCGGTCGTCGGCTCGTCCAGGAACAGCACCCTCGGCGTGAGGATCATCGACGCGGCGAGGTCGAGGCGCCGCCGCATGCCGCCGCTGTACTTCCCGACTCCCCTGTCCGCGGCGTCGGTCAGGTCGAACTGCTCCAGCAGCTCGCCCGCCCGCAGCCGCGCCCGGCGCCCGCCCAGGTGGAACAGCCGGCCGAACATCTCCAGGTTCTGCCGGCCGGTGAGCACCTCGTCCACCGCCGCGTACTGACCGGTGAGCCCGATCCGGGCCCGCACCTCCCGCGGCTGCCGTGCGACATCCAGGCCCGCCACCCGAGCACTTCCCCCGTCCAGCTTCACCAGCGTGGAGAGGATGCGGACGGCGGTCGTCTTGCCCGCGCCGTTCGGCCCCAGCAGGCCGTGCACCGTGCCCTCCCGCACGGCCAGGTCGAAGCCGTCGAGGGCCCGCTTCTCCCCGTACCGCTTCTCCAGCCCCACGGCGCTCACCGCGTAACCGCTCACAGCACTCCCCCATCCCTGAAACCCGCTTCTGAAGCCCATCCCTGAAACTGAGTACGCCGTACCCCATTGAGAGTACACCGTACCCAGTTCTGGCCCAAGGGATTATTCTGAGGTCCATGACAAGCGGCTCGGGCGGCACGGAGACCAGCGGGAGCGGAGACATCGTCCGCACCCTCCACCTGCTGTGGGACACGGGCCCCCGGCCCAGCCGCGGACCCAAGCCGGGCCTCACGCTCGACCGGATCGTGGAAGCGGCGGTCCGGATCGCGGACACGGAAGGGCTGGAGGCCGTCTCGATGCGCCGGCTCTCCACGGAGCTCGGCACCGGCACGATGTCCCTCTACCGGTACGTTCCCGGCAAGGGCGAGCTGCTCGACCTGATGCTGGACCGCGTCCAGCGCCCGGGCGAGGACACGTCCGTCTTCGGCGACAACTGGCGCTCGGCCCTGGAGGTGCTCGGCCGCGAAAGCCTCGCCCTCTACCAGCGCCACCCGTGGCTACTGCAGGTCAACCAGTCCCGCCCGGTCCTCGGCCCCAGCGCCATCGACGGCATGGAGAAGGTGATCTCCCAGATCAAGTCCATGGGCCTGAGCGACCCGGAGCTGGTCTCGGTGGTCATCATGATCGACTCGTACGTCACCGGCGCCGCCCGCTCCCAGCTGTACACGCAGGAGGCGGAGCGCAGGACGGGTCTGACGGACGCGGAGTTCTGGGCCGCCCAGGCCCCGATCCTGGAGCAGGTCATGACCGGCGGCCGCTACCCCGTGATGGCCTCACTCACCGAGGACGCCTTCGGCTCCGACTTCGACCACTTCGACTTCGGCCTGCAGCGGATCCTGGACGGCTTGGAGGCACTGGTGGAGCGCAGGGGCGCCCGCTAGGGGCGCCCTTCAGGGGCGCGGGGAACTGCGCGACCAGCCACGGCCGGCCCGCACTGTCAGGCGGCCCTCACCCCCCCTGCGGCCCGCGGAGCGCTAGTCGCGCCGCAGCAGTCGCTTGAGACCGTAGATGACGGCCAGGGCGACCACCAACGCAACGGCCCCCATCTTGATGTCGGCGTTCATCCCGTCACCACCGCCACCCCCGTCGGCCGAACTGCCTTCCCCGGAAGGCGACTTACCGTCTCCGCCGCCCCCGCCCGGCACGTTCCCCGGTTCCACCGAGCTGTCCGAGCCCTCACTCCCGTACAGCAATGTGGATCCGTCGGGGGTGTACGCCATCGACTCGCCCTGCCCCTGGAGCGGCACGCTCAGCCGCCCCTCCTTCTTCACCTTCCCGCCGTTCCAGTCGTACGCGAGGCCGCCGAAGTAGCCGCGTACGGCGAGCTGCTTGCCGTCGGGGGAGAAGGCGCCGTCGGTGACCCAGAGGTCGATGGCGCCGATGCGTTTGAAGGTGTTGGTGCCGGAGGGGGTGAGCTTGGCGGGCCCCTCGTACAGCCCTCCCCCGTCCTCGTTCTTCGAGACGATGTAGACGCGTCCGGTCTTCGGGTGGACCATCAGCGCCTCGGCGTCCCGCGCCCCGTCGGCGTACTTCACGTCGTACTGCGTGGCGCGGACGGTCTGGTTCTTGAGCTGCTTGGGCTCGGGCAGCTCGTAGATCCAGACGTGGTCCCAGGTGCCGCCGAGGTTGTCGCCGATGTCACCGACGTAGAGGTGGCCGTTCGGGCCCATGGAGATGGCCTCGACGTCCCGGGGCCGGCCGACGCCCGTCATCGTGACCGTGGCGACGGTCTCGCCGGTCTTGCTGTCGACGGCGTAGAGGAAGGCCCCGTCGTCGCTGTCGTTGTGGGTCCAGTAGACGCCGGGGTGGGCGCGGGAGGCGACGAGCCCGCTGGACTCGGTGATCCGGGGATCCTTGATCGTGAACCCGTCCGCCCCCTCCGAACCGGCGCTGTCGGCGGCAACGGCGGGCGCGACGAGCACCCCGGCGAGGAGGGCCCCGAAAAGGAACGCAAGCGAGCGACGCATGCCCCAAGCCTGCCATCCCCGCCGCCGGTTCAGCGGGCGTGTCCAGCCTCACACCCTGCCTCTCACGCTGATCGTCCATGATGAGCGGATGCTCAGGTTCATGCCCGTCGGCGATTCCATGACCATCGGAAGCGCGGGTGAACACACCTGGCGTTACCGGATGTGGCAGCACCTGCGCGCGACGTACGGCGGCCCCTTCAAGATCGTCGGCCCGCGCGAGACGCTCTACGACAAGGCCACGGAGACCGCCGACTCGTACGAGTACGCCGACCGGGACTTTCCCCTCGCCCATCTGGCGGGGTGGGGCGAGGGCTGGCACCACCTGACCCCGCTGATCGCGGACGCGGTCCGCAGGTCGCGCGCGGACGTGCTCCTGGTCTCCCTCGGCCTGATCGACCTGGGCTTCTACACGAACGCGGCCCAGACGGCGGAGAACGCCCGCACCTTCATCGCCGAGGCCCGCTCGGCGAACCCCCGCGTGGCGATGGTCCTCCTCCCGGTGATCCCGAACACGAGGGCGGAGACGGACGCGCCCTTCGCCCGCGAGGTCAACCTCTTCAACGAACTCCTCGCGAAGACGGTCGCGGACCTGGACGAGCCCGCGTCCCCCCTCCTCCTGGCCTCGGTCCCGCCCTCGTACGACATCACCCACGACACGTACGACGGCACCCACCCCAACCCCTCCGGCGAACACAAACTGGCGGCCTCCTTCGCCGAGGCGATGCATCAGGCGTGGGACGTGGGCGAACGGTACGAGGCCGAAAGCGACTGACCGAATCACGGCGTGCCCTGGTCACCGTGCGTATCGTTGTACTGCGCGGCTGCACTCGTCCGAGGAGCGGCCGGGGAGGAGCGCCACGATGACCGTCCTGGAAGACAGGATCGAGATGGCCGACACGAACGTCGATCGCCTGGACCAGTGGTTCGCGCGACTTGAGCGGATGCCCGTCCCCGAGGGAATCAAGGTCGAGATCGTCGGGGGTAACGTCTTCATGACGCCGCAGCGAAGCGTCCACTGGCACGTCATCCGGAGGATCATCCGGGCGTTGGAGGACAGGTTCGGCATGGACGTCGAGGCATTGTCCGACGTGCGGATCGACTTCCCCGGTCACGAGAACGGCTTCTGCCCCGACGTGGTCAAGATGCGTGACGGCGCTACGGATGGCACCGAAGGCCGCTGGCGTCACGAGGATGTCGAATTCGTCGCCGAGGTCATCTCAAGGGGGACGGCCCAGAACGACTACGGCCCCAAAAAGGACGCCTACGCCGCCGCCGAAGTCCCCATCTACCTCATCGCCGACCCGTACCAGGGCAAGTGCCACCTCTTCACGCAGCCCAAGGACGGGGAGTACATCAGCGAACTCTCCCTCGCCTTCGGCGCGGACGTCGACATGACAGGCACGGTCCTCGACCTCACCCTCAAGACGGACGAGTTCCCGCGGGACTGACACCTCGGCACACTCTTGACCTCAACCAAACTTGAGCTCCTACGGTCGGCCCATGACCACACAGCGGCTCACCCCGTACCCCCGTCAGCAGCTCGCCGCTCAGCCCATCGGTTACTGGACGGGCGCCGCCCACCGTGAGGTGGTGGGCCGGATACGCAAGGAGCTGGCGACGGAGTCGCTCACCCAGCCCCACTGGTGGATTCTCAACCACGTCGCCGCGTCCCCGGCCCACTGGACCCGCGCCGAACTCGCCGCCAAGCTCACCCGCTACGACGACCAGGGCATCGACTTCACCGAGGTCTTCGCCGACCTGGCGGGCCGCGGCTGGACGACAGAGGACGCCACAGGCACCCTCACCCTCACCGAGGCGGGAGAAGCCGGCCGCATCCGCGCCAAGGAGCGCAACCTCCGGGCCCACGAGCAGACACATGCCGGGATCACCGAGGAGGAGTACGTGGCCACGCTCGACGTTCTGCGCCGGGTGATAGCGAACCTGGGCGGGGACAGCGACCTGCCGGAGTAGGTCCGGCGGCCTTACGTTCCGCTCCCGCAGCCGTCACACCTGCGTCCGCCCACCGTCAGTACTTTGATCGCAGCGCGATCGCCAGGTCGGCGAAGTCGATGGTGAGGGCCTTGGCGTCCGCGTCGGTGGCCCTGTCGGCGAGAGACTGCGTCCACCAGTGGTCGAGGAACGCCTCGAAGGCGGACCCTTCCGAGAGGGTCGCCAGTTCGGTGTCGAGGTCCGGCAGCCGGTCGGGGCGGAGGGCCGCGCGGATTCCCTCAAGGTTGCGCGGAACCACGGGCCCGGTGAAACCGACGGCCTCGCGGGCCTCCTGAAGGATCTCGCTCCATGCCGCCATGTCCCTGCTCCTCTCCGAGGCCGCCTTCCGGGCTGCGGCAGCAGCGTATGACGCGCTACGCACCGGCGGCACACTCCTGCACACGCGTCCCCCACTCTTCGGAGAGCGGCTGGAAAGTCGCCTCGAACGCGGCCGCCGTGCGGCAGCGGAGGCAGTGGGTTTCGTCGTTGCGGGGGCGGAAGACGTGTTCGTTGCCGGGGCCCGGGCAGGTCACCAGGGCCCGCCGGGCCGGAGCCGGGGCCCACTCGGGCGGCGGAGTGGGAGTCACCTGGCACCTCGCCGCCGGAAGCTTCTCGATCAGGCGGTGGCGCAGGAACCCGACCGCCGAACGGACGCCGCCCGCCGGGAGGCCGCTCGTCAGGGCCCGGCGGAGGTCCGGCGCCGAGACACCCCGCCGCAGCCACTCCGCCGCCGCGTCGGCCAGGAGACGGGCCTCCCGTACGCCGAGGAGCAGATCCCGGTGCGCGTGGCGCAGGGACAGCAACACCCCTTCCGCCTCGGTGAGTTCGGGGGCGACCCCGAGGGCCTGGGCGGGGGTGGACTCTGGCTCTGGCTCCTCGCCAGTGGCCGCAATGGCGGCTTCATCGGCGTCCGGGGCCCGGTCTTCGGGTGGTGGGTGGGGAAGGTTCTTGTCTCCCAAGTCTTCCGTCTTGGGAGAGTCACCGACCGTCCGTTCCCCCGGCCCGCCGACCGTCGGAGGACGCTCACTCGGTACGTCCGCGTCCGCCCCTCCCTCGCGGGCCCGGGACGCCTCGTCACGCGTGAGGGTGACATTGGTGAGGAGTTGTTCCGTGACCCAGCGGCCCCGCGCACCCTGCTCACGCCACTCGTGCAAGTAACCGCAGTCCGCGAGGAGTTGCTTGGCCTTCTGGTAGGCCCGGCCCTTCAGCCCCAGCCTGGCCGCGTGTTCGCTGAGCGGCTTGGGGGCGGCGGCCTCGGACTCGGGGAGCCCCTGCACGTACAGCAGCAGAACCTTCGCGTCACTGTTGAGCCGCGAGTGCCGTACGACGTCGTGTGAAGCCTTCGTGTAGCGCCGAACCGGCGCGATAGCATGCCGAAGCATCTCTGGTGGACGTCCATCCACTAGGAGTGAAGGTCCTCGGTCGGTGTTGGTAGCACCTCCGGGGACCGCTCCGTACACGGATGCGCACGGAGTGTGATGTCGCGGTCACCGTACAGCACCGGCCAAGCGACTCACCACTTCGTGCAGCAACCCCGCATCCACGAACGGCACTTCGGCCGTCGGCTCCGACCTCCACTCCAACGGCCAGGTCAACCCACCCAGCGCGGGCACCCCCACGTACGCCCATCCCCGTGCGCCGCGCCCCAGGGCCCGCGCCCCGGAGGGCCAGCGGTAGCCGGTGACACTTTGCGGGGGCAACAGGAAGTACATGTACCGGTGCCCCGTCGCTTCGCGGATGATCGGGCCCGCCTGGAAGTCCGTGAACTGCATCAGCTCGTACGCCACTTGTTCTGCGAGTACGTCCGCGATGCGTACGGCGTCGAAGTGGATGCCGGCGTGACGGAGGCCGTGGCCGGAGGCGGGGATCCAGGCGTGGAGGACGGCGGGGGGAGTTTTCGGGTTCATGGAGCAAATGCTTACGGGCCGTCACATACTGTGACCAGGGTTACGCAAGGTCCGTGCACCTCTGTGCACTTGGGGAGGTCGCTGTGCACTCCAGTGAACGCGGGTCGGAGTCCTTCGGTGTGCTGTTGCGGTTCCACCGCGAACGGGCCGGGATGACGCAGGAAGGGCTCGGCGGTCACGTCGGGTATTCCAAGTCGCAGGTGGCGATGGTGGAGCGCGGCGAGCGACCGCCCAAGGGCAAGCTGGTCGAGACCGCGGACCAGGTGCTGGGTGCACAAGGTGCACTACTGGTGTTGGCGGAGAAGGAGTTCGGGGGGAACGGGCTCCGGCCATGGACGGAGGACTACCTTGCGGAGGAGAGGAAGGCTTCTGCGCTGCACGTGTACCAGACCCATCTGATCCCCGGTTCGCTCCAGACCGAGGCGTACGCACGGGCTGTCTACACCTGCAATCGCTACCCGACCCTGGACGACGACGAGATCGAGAAGCGGGTCGCATCCCGGCTGGAGCGGCAGCAGCTCTTCGAGCGCAAGCCTTCGCCGAGCGTCAGCTACGTACTCGAACAGAGCACGCTCACACGGCCGTTGGGCAGTCCGGCGACGCTGAAGGTACAGCTGGACCACGTCCTCGCCATCGGCCGACTCCGCCACGTCGAGGTCCAGGTCATGCCGCACAACCGGCAGACGCACGCCGGACTGAACGGCCCCATGATCCTGCTGGAGACAACCGAGCGTCACCAGCTCGCCTACATCGAAGGGCCGAGCGGCGGCTACTTCGTGAGCGAACATCCTGACCTAGGAGACCTGTTCGGCAAATATGGCATTCTGCGGGCACAGGCCCTCACTCCCGAGGAGTCCGCGAAGCTGATCGAAGAGGTGGCGCGGGAGCTATGAGCACGGACCTCGACTGGTTCAAGAGCAGCTACAGCGGCGGCGAGGGCGAATGCTTGGAAGTCGCCCTGCAGTGGTCCAAAAGCAGCTACAGCGGCAGCGAGGGCGAATGCATCGAGATAGCCATAGCCCAGACCGCCCCCGCCACCCCCACCACCATCCACATCCGCGACTCCAAAACCCCCACCGCCCCCACTCTCAAGGTCACCCCCACCGCTTGGTCCGCCTTCCTCCCATACGCCTCCGCGCGCGGCGGACGCAACCGTGACTCGTGATGACCAGGTCACCCGCACCTTCGCCCCGCCCGACGCCGCGAGCAGGCAGCGCAAGCGCGCAGCATTCTTGAACTGGCTGGCGGAAGGCGGTCTACCCGATCTCACGGGCCTCGTGGAGAAACCCCAGCCCGAGGGAGCTCACCCCTCCGACGCCCCGCTGGGCGCCTCCCGAGGCGAGGCCGATGCCCCCGTACCCGTACCCGTACCCCCGTGACCCTCCGGCGCCCGCAACGAACGAACCTGCGGCGAAAGCAGCGCCAGCGCCGTCGCCCCCACCACCATCGCCGAACACCCCGCCAGAGCGGCCCCCGTGCCCACCGCCGAAGCGAGCGGCCCCGCGGCCAGGAGGCCAAGCGGTGCGAAGGCCAGGGAGCCGAACCATTCGTACGAGCTGACGCGGGAGATGATCTCCTCGGGGATCTCGCGGTGGAGGGTCGTGGTCCACAGGACGCTGAAGACGTCCGCGGAGAGGCCCGCGCAGAACATCGCCAGGGCCACCGTCCAGACGGGCGCGCGGAGCGCGAGCAGGGCGATCGGTACGGCCGCCGGGAACGTGGCCAGGACCGCCACGAGTACGGGCCGGGAGACGCGGACGCGGGCGGCCAGGCCCGCCCCCGCGATCGTGCCAAGGGCCTGCGCGCCGACGATCAGTGACCAGGCACGGGCCCCGCCGAAGTGCTCCTCGGCGACCAGAGGCCCGAGCACGCCGACGTTGGCGTTGAGGGCGGCAACGACGAACGCGTACTGGGCGACCACGGCCCACAGCCACTGCCGGGAGGCGAACTCCCGCCAGCCGTCCCGCAGATCGGCCCAGCCGGAGGACGCCTCCCTCGGGCGGGCCGTCACCCGCAGCCCCCTGATGAGGAGCGCGCTGAGCGCGAAGGAGGCCGCGTTGAGAGCCAGCGCCCAGCCGGCTCCGACGAACGCGACGGTCACGCCCGACAGCGCGAGGCCCAGCAGCATCGAGGAGTTGGTGCCCATCTGCAGCAGGCCGTTGGCCCGTTGCAGCCGCTCCGAGGGAACGATCAGCGGGACCACACCCGTCATCGCCGGCGCGAACAGCGCGGTCGCCGTCCCCGCCAGGACTGCAAGGAGGCACATCGCCGTCAGCGGTGCGTGCCCGGTGAGCACCATCGCGGCCAGACCCGCGTAGGCGGCGGCTCCGAGGAGGTCGGACACCACCATGAGCCGCGAACGCGACACCCGGTCCGCGATCACACCGCCGACCAGGATGAACACCAGCTGCGGCAGCGCCTGACAGGCCAGCACCAACGACAGGCGGCCAGGACCGGCCCCCGGCAGCGCCAGCACCGCGAACGCCAGCGCCACCCGCGCGAAGGCGTTCCCCAGCACCGAGACCGTACGGGCCGAGAACAGCAGCACGAACCGGCGGTCGCGCCGGAGTGACGGATCGGCACCGGGGGTTGTCATGGGCGGACACCCTAGGAGTGGTGTTGCCTAGAGCGCACTCCACGCCGTTGGCTATGAGCCATGAAGTACACGCAGCTGGGACGCACAGGACTCAAGGTCAGCCGACTCGTGCTCGGGACCATGAACTTCGGTCCGCAGACCGACGAGGCCGACAGTCACGCGATCATGGACGCGGCGCTGGACGCGGGGATCAACTACTTCGACACCGCCAACGTGTACGGCTGGGGCGAGAACAAGGGCCGTACCGAAGAGATCATCGGCAACTGGTTCGCCAAGGGTGGCGAGCGGCGCGACAAGGTCGTGCTCGCCACCAAGGTGTACGGGAACATGGCCGCCGACGGCGACGCCTGGCCCAACCACGACAAGCTCTCCGCGGTCAATATCCGCCGGGCCGTCGACGCCAGCCTCAAGCGGCTCCAGACCGACTACATCGACGTCTACCAGTTCCACCACGTCGACCGCCGCACTCCCTTCGAGGAGATCTGGCAGGCCATCGACGTACTCGTGCAGCAGGGCAAGATCCTCTACGTCGGGTCCTCCAACTTCCCCGGCTACAAGATCGCCCAGGCCAACGAGATCGCCGCCAGGCGCGGCGGCACCATCGGCCTCGTCAGCGAGCAGTGCCTCTACAACCTCGCCGAGCGCCGCGCCGAGATGGAGGTCATTCCGGCCGCGCAGGAGTACGGGCTCGGCGTCATCCCGTGGTCCCCGCTGCACGGCGGCCTGCTCGGCGGTGTCATCAAGAAGGAGGTCGAGGGCGGACGCCGGGCGAGCGGCCGGGCCGCCGACGCCCTCGCCAACACCGCCATCCGCGCGCAGATCCAGTCGTACGAGGACCTGCTCGACAAGCACGGCATCGAGCCCGGCGAGGCCGCCCTGGCCTGGCTCCTCACCCGCCCCGGCGTCACCGGCCCGATCGTCGGCCCCCGCACGGCCGGGCAACTGGACTCCGCCCTCAGGGCCGTCGAGCTGGAACTGAGCGAAGACCTACTGACCGGCCTCGACGAGATCTTCCCGGGCCCGGGCCCTTCTCCGGAGGCCTTCGCCTGGTAGCACCGGGCAAGGGAAGCGCCCTATAGGGGCGCGGGGAACTGCGCGACCAGCCACAACGGGCCCGCAGCCGCACAACCCGCCGGAGCACAACCGCGGTGGCGGCCGGTCACCTACCGACGGCCGCCGCCATCGCCACCACAACAAACATCAGCACAAGAACACCGGCCATGATCCGGTTACGCGTCTTCGGGTCCACGCCACCGAGCCTAACCGCCCCTCCCTCAGCCACCCCCGGCGAGGGGTCCGCCGAGGGCCCACCGCCCGTACACCTCGTACCGCGGCTGCTCCCCCGGCACCCCCGAGGCGGGCAGCCGGCTCCGCATCAGGCAGAGATCGGCGACCGTCCACCCCCGCCCCTCGAACCCGCCCAGCAAGGAAACGTACGGAGCGAAGTCCGTCTCCTCCCGGCTCCGCGCCAGTGTGAGGTGCGGCCGGTACCGCCGGTGCTCCTCCCGCTCCACCCCGGCCTTCCGCCCCGCCGCCCCCGCCCGCTCGGCGAGCAGCCGCAACGTACGTACGTCCCCCGCGGCGCCCGCCCACAACGCGCGACCCCCGAAACGGCCGCCGCCCCGCAGGGACAGCGGGAAGGGGTCCGTCCGCCGCGCCGCGCGTTCCAGGCGGGCCGACAGATCCGGTACGAGCTCCTCGTCGACCTCTCCGTAGAACGCGAGCGTGAAGTGCCAGCCGGGCCGGCCCGTCCAGCGCAGCCCGTGGCCGGCCCCGGGCAGGTTCCTCAACTCGTCGACCACCGAGGAGAGTTCGACGGTCACGTTCTCCGGGGGCAGCACGGCGGCGAAGAGTCTCATGGCGTCAGTCTCCCCGCCGCGTGCTGTCGAGTCCGCGCGTGTCCTGGTCACCGTGCGTATCGTTGTACTGCGCGGCTGCGCTCGAACGAGTCGTAGCCGGGGAGGAGCGCCACGATGACCGTCCTTGAAGACAGGATCGAGATGGCCGAGATCGGCGGCGAACTCACGCTCGACGCGATGTTCGAGTGGCTGGAGAAGATGCCCGTCCCCGAGGGATACAAGGTTGAGATCGTCGGGGGGAACATTTTCATGTCGCCGCAGCGCCACACGCACTGGCGGATCATCTTCAAAATCCTCAAGCAACTGGGCGCCCGGTACCCGGACGAGTGCCTGGCGTCCGACGTTCGCATCGACTTTCCCGGGCACCTCAACGGGTTCGCGGCCGACGTGGCCGCCCTCGCGGAGGGCTTCGAGCCGGACGACAAGGGCCGCCTGCGGTATCAGGACGTCGAGTTCGTCGCCGAGGTGATCTCCAAGGGCACCGCCCGGAAGGACTACGAGCCGAAGAAGGCCGCGTACGCCGCCGCCGAGGTGCCGGTGTACCTGATCGTGGACCCGTACACCGGCCGCTGGCACCTGCACACGCAGCCGAAGGACGGCGAGTACCAAGGCAGGACCAGCTTCGGCTTCGGCGACGAGGTCGACCTGACCGGGACGCCCGTCGATCTCGTCCTCAAGACCGACGAGTTCCCCCGCGACTGAGCCGAGGCTCCGGCCTGCGCGAAGGCCTACGCGGCAGTCGCCAGCGCCCGTTCCCGCGGGACGAAGCGGACCTGCGGGTGGCCGTGGTGCCAGCCCACCGACAGGCGCAGTCCGCCCACGCGGGCCAGGGCCAGGCCGACGGTGACCGCGGCCAGGGCAGAGACGACTCCGCCGACGGCGAAGCCGACCCGGGGACCGTAGGCGTCCGTGATCCAGCCGACGACGGGCGCCCCCAGTGGCGTACCGCCCATGAAGACCATCATGAACAGGGCCATGACGCGGCCGCGCATGGCCGGGTCGGTGCCCATCTGGACCGCGGTGTTCGCCGTGACGTTGACGGTCAGGCCGGCGATCCCGATCGGGACCATGAGGAGGGCGAACAGCCAGTAGGACGGTGCCAGGGCGGCCACGATCTCCAGGACACCGAAGGCGACGGCGGCCGCGACCAGCACGCGCGCCCGGGCCGTGCCACGACGGGCGGCGAGAAGCGCGCCCGCGAGCGACCCCACGGCCATCAGCGTGTTGAAGAGGCTGTACGCGCCCGCGCCGGCGTGGAAGACGTCGTCCGCGTAGGCCGAGAGCCAGACCGGGAAGTTGAAGCCGAAGGTCCCGATGAAGCCGACGAGGATGATCGGCCACATCAGGTCGGGGCGTCCTGCGACATAGCGCAGGCCCTCGCGGAGCTGGCCCTTGCCGCGCGGGGTGCGCTCGACCTGGTTCAGCTCGCGGGAGCGCATCAGGAGCAGACCGGCGATGGGCGCGACGAACGACAGCCCGTTGAGCAGGAACGCCCAGCCCGTGCCCACGCTCGTGATCAGCACACCCGCGACGGCGGGGCCGACCAGGCGGGCGGACTGGAAGTTGGCGGAGTTGAGGCTGACCGCGTTCTGCAGCTGGTCGGGGCCGACCATCTCGGAGACGAAGGACTGCCGGGCCGGGTTGTCGATCACCGTGGCGAGGCCGACGGCGAAGGCGGCGACGTAGACGTGCCAGACCTGGACATGGCCGGAGATGGTGAGGAAGGCGAGCGCGAGGCCCGTGAGACCCATGGCGGTCTGGGTGGCCAGCAGCGTCGGGCGCTTCGGGAGGCGGTCCACGAGGACACCGCCGTAGAGACCGAAGAGCAGCATCGGCAGGAACTGCAGGGCCGTGGTGATACCGACGGCGGCGGAGGAGCCGGTGAGGCTCAGCACCAGCCAGTCCTGGGCGATTCGCTGCATCCAGGTGCCGGTGTTGGAGACGACCTGGCCGGTGAAGAACAGCCGGTAGTTCCTGATCTTCAGCGAGCTGAACATCGAGGAGCGGGGCTTGGGAGCGGACGGGGAGTTGTGGGCGGCAGGTGCGGGGGCGGAGTCTGCTCCGGGTCCCGTACTCAACGGCGTTCGCCTCCTTGGACGGGGGTGGGTTCGGTGTGCGGGTGCGCGCGGTTACAGATGTGCGAGCTTCTCCAGGACGGGGGCGGCCTCGCGGAGCTTCGCCCAGTCGTCCTCGTCGAGGCCGTCGACCAGTCCGGCCAGCCACGCGTTCCGCTTGCGGCGGCTCTCGTCGAGCATGGCCTCGGCCCGCTCGGTCTGCGTGACGACCTTCTGGCGCCGGTCCTCGGGGTGCGGCTCCAGCTTGACCAGGCCCTTGGCTTCGAGGAGCGCCACGATGCGGGTCATCGAGGGCGGCTGCACATGCTCCTTGCGGGCGAGCTCGCCCGGGGTGGCCGTACCGCAGCGGGCGAGGGTGCCGAGCACCGACATCTCGGTCGGGCTCAGCGACTCGTCGACCCGCTGGTGCTTGAGTCGACGTGACAGGCGCATCACGGCGGATCGCAGGGAGTTCACGGCGGCAACGTCGTCGCCATGGGTCAGGTCAGGCATGTTCCTTAGAGTAACTCATTACTCTCGCTAAAGACCACCCGAGTGCACGCCTGATGCCCGTGAATCGGGCCACTGACGCTTTTCATCACTCATATGAGTGAGACCGCTCCGGAAAGTGACCCGACGGGCGCCCGGATACGGCAACCCTCGACCGCATGGGGACCAGTGTGCTCAGCCTGCGGATAGACGGGGAGCTGCTCGATCGGCTCCGGCACCATGCGGCCAAACGGGGAATGAGCGTCCAGGACTACGTCGTCCGGACGCTCGTACGCGACGACTTCGACGAGCGGTTCCAGACCGCGGTCGAGGAGACGGAAAAGTTCTACGGGGTCACGTGAGCCCGGGAGCCCGAATGCTCTGCGGGGTCACGTGAGCCCAAGGCGGATCGGGGCTCGGATCTCAGATCTCAGGTCAGGCCCAGCGCCGGCATCAGGTAGTAGAAGACGAACACCGCCGACACCACGTACATCGCGACCGGTACGTCCCGCCCGCGCCCGGCCGCCAGCCGCAGCACGACGAACGTGATGAAGCCCATGCCGATGCCGTTCGTGATCGAGTACGTGAACGGCATCATCAGCATCGTCACGAACGCCGGGATCGCGATGGTGTGGTCGTTCCAGTCGATCTGGCGGATCGAGCCGGACATGATCAGGAAGCCGACCGCGAGCAGCGCGGGCGTGGCGGCCTGCGACGGGACCATCGCGGCGACGGGGGTCAGGAACAGCGCGGCACCGAATAGCGCGCCGGTGACGACGTTCGCGAAACCGGTGCGCGCGCCCTCGCCGACGCCAGCCGTGGACTCCACGAAGCAGGTGGTGGCGGAGGACGAGGTGGCGCCGCCCGCGGCGACCGCGATGCCGTCGACGAAGAGCACCTTGTTGATGCCCGGCATGTTGCCGTCCTTGTCGGTCAGCTTCGCCTCGTCGCCGATGCCCATGATCGTGCCCATCGCGTCGAAGAAGCACGACAGCAGCACGGTGAAGACGAACAGCACACCGGTCAGTACGCCGACCTTGCCGAAGCCGCCGAAGAGGCTGACCTGCCCGACGAGCCCGAAGTCGGGGCCGGCCACCGGGCTGCCGGGCCACTTCGGAGTGGTCAGACCCCAGGAGGGCACCGTGGCGACGGCGTTGATGACGAGCGCGACGACGGTCATGGCGACGATCGAGATCAGGATCGCGCCCGGCACCTTGCGCACGATGAGCGCGAGCGTGAGGAGCGTGCCGAGCACGAAGACCAGGACGGGCCAGCCGTCGAGGTGACCGGTCCCGCCGAGCTGCAGCGGCACGGTCGTCCGGGCGGCGTCCGGGATGCGCGAGACGAAGCCCGAGTCGACCAGGCCGATCAGCATGATGAACAGGCCGATACCGATCGCGATGCCCTTGCGCAGACCGAGCGGCACGGCGTTCATCACGCGCTCACGCAGACCGGTGGCGACGAGCAGCATCACCACGAACCCCGCGAGCACCACCATGCCCATGGCGTCCGGCCAGGACATCCGGGGCGCGAGCTGGAGCGCGACGACCGTGTTCACGCCGAGACCGGCGGCGAGCGCGATCGGTACGTTGCCGATGACGCCCATCAGGAGCGTGGTGAACGCAGCCGTCAGCGCGGTCGCGGTGACCAGCTGGCCGTTGTCCAGCTGGTGTCCGTACATGTCCTTCGCGCTGCCCAGGATGATCGGGTTCAGCACGATGATGTAGGCCATCGCGAAGAAGGTGGCGAAACCGCCACGGATCTCGCGCGACAGCGTGCTGCCGCGCTCCGAGATCCGGAAATAGCGGTCGAGCGCGCCGGAGCCGGACCGGGGGTCCGGCTGCTTGGGCGCGGAGGCCTTGGCGGGGGCCGAGGTGGGCATGCGGGGACCTCATCGCCGGCGAACATCCCCGATGTCCATGTGGCGTTTCGTGATTTGGCGTTTCATACGAACGGAAGTGGCCAGAAGCAAACAGTTTCAGTATGAACATACGTCACGGAGAGCGCTATCTCCGCGCGTAGACATGACCGCCCGCGCATGGTCCTGATCACCTCGTAAGCTGTCCCCCATGGCAGGGTTTTTTTCGGGATCCCCGAAACACGAGGCACCGGAGCCCCTGGAGGGTCCCGTGGTCGCCACCGTCGTCGGTGGCACGATCCTCTGGTTCGTCCTCTTCCTGGCACAGCTCCCCTTCTACAACTGGTTCGACGACCACGGACACCTGTGGTGGCTCTGGACCTGCCTGGCCGGCGCGGGCCTCGGCCTGATCGGCATCTGGTACGTCAGGGGCCGCGAAGCGGCGATCAAGAGGGACGAGGCGGCACAGGAGCCACCCTCGGACGCCCCGCCCCTTTAGGGGCGCGGGGAACTGCGCGACCAACCCCCACTGCCCCGCAGACGAACAACCGCACCCCCGCGGAACTCACCGCGGAGCGCCCCGTACAACCGCGGTACCACCCCGGGTCCTCCCCTGGTCGGATCTTTGCCGCACTCGGCGGGTGAAGCCGTATATCCCCCCGTACCGTCGGATGCATGACGCACATCGACGCGGGCGCCGAACTCGACCCTGTGCATCCCCACCCCGTACCCGCCCCCGCGCCGAGGGCGGTGGGCCTCACCGCGGCCGAGGTCGCCGAGCGGGTGGCGCGGGGCGAGGTCAACGACGTACCCGTGCGCAGCAGTCGCTCCACGGCCGACATCGTCCGGGCGAACGTCTTCACCCGGTTCAACGCGATCATCGGTGTGCTCTGGCTGATCATGATGTTCGTCGCGCCGTTCCAGGACAGCCTGTTCGGCTATGTGATCCTCGCGAACACCGGGATCGGCATCATCCAGGAGCTGCGCGCGAAGAAGACCCTGGACTCGCTGGCGGTGATCGGCGAGGCGCGGCCGACCGTCCGCAGGGACGGGGTCGCCGCCGAGGTCGGCACCTCCGAGATCGTGCTCGGGGATCTGATCGAGATCGGGCCGGGCGACAAGATCGTCGTGGACGGCGAGTGCGTCGAGGCCGACGGGCTGGAGATCGACGAGTCGCTGCTCACGGGTGAGGCGGACCCGGTCGTCAAACAGCCCGGCGACCAGGTGATGTCGGGCAGCTTCGTGGTGGCGGGCGGCGGCGCGTTCACCGCGACGAAGGTGGGGCGCGAGGCGTATGCGGTGCAGCTCGCCGAGGAGGCGAGCCGCTTCACGCTCGTCCACTCCGAGCTGCGGACCGGTATCTCCACGATCCTCAAGTACGTGACGTGGATGATGATCCCGGCCGCGATCGGCCTGGCCATCACCCAACTCGTCGTCAAGAACGACGACTTCAAGGACTCGATCGCCCGCGCCGTCGGCGGGATCGTGCCCATGGTCCCGGAGGGGCTGGTCCTCCTCACCTCCGTCGCCTTCGCGATCGGGGTGATCCGGCTTGGCCGGAAACAGTGCCTCGTCCAGGAACTCCCGGCCATCGAGGGCCTCGCCCGCGTCGACACGGTCTGCCTCGACAAGACGGGCACGCTGACCGAGGGCGGCATGGACGTCACCGAGCTGCGCTCCCTCAACGGCAGCGACGAGTCGTACGTACGTAAAGTGCTGGGCGCCCTCGGCGAGTCCGACCCGCGGCCGAACGCCTCGCTCCAGGCCATCATCGACGCCTACCCGGACCAGAAGGACTGGCGCTGCGTCCAGGCGCTGCCCTTCTCCTCCGCGCGCAAGTACAGCGGGGCGTCCTTCACGGAGGGCGACGGCGAGTCGAGTACGTGGCTGCTGGGTGCCCCGGATGTGCTGCTGCCGTCCGAGGACCCGGCCCTCGCCGAGACCGAGCAGCTCAACGAGCAGGGGCTGCGGGTGCTGCTGCTGGCCCGGGCCGACAAGGACCTCGACGATCCGCTGGTCCAGGAGGGCGCACGGCCGACCGCGCTCGTCGTCCTGGAGCAGCGGCTGCGGCCCGACGCGGCGGACACCCTGCGGTACTTCGAGGAGCAGGACGTACGGGCCAAGGTGATCTCCGGCGACAACGCGGTGTCGGTCGGCGCGGTCGCCGCCAAGCTCGGGCTGTCCGGCGCCTCCGCCACGGTCGACGCGCGGCGGCTGCCCACCGAGAAGGAGGAGATGGCCAGGGCGCTGGACGAGGGGACGGTGTTCGGGCGCGTCACGCCGCAGCAGAAGCGGGACATGGTGGGCGCCCTCCAGTCGCACGGCCACACCGTCGCGATGACCGGCGACGGCGTCAACGACGTGCTCGCCCTGAAGGACGCCGACATCGGGGTCGCGATGGGGTCCGGGTCGGAGGCCACGCGGGCCGTCGCCCAGATCGTGCTGCTGAACAACAGCTTCGCGACCCTGCCGTCCGTGGTCGCCGAGGGGCGACGGGTCATCGGGAACATCACTCGGGTGGCGACGCTGTTCCTCGTGAAGACGGTGTACTCGGTGCTGCTCGCGGTGATGGTGGTGTGCTCGCAGGTGGAGTACCCCTTCCTGCCACGGCACTTGACCCTGCTGTCGACGCTGACGATCGGTGTGCCGGCGTTCTTCCTGGCCCTGGCGCCCAACAAGGAGCGGGCTCGGCCCCACTTCGTGCGGCGGGTGATGCGGTACTCGATTCCTGGCGGGGTTGTCGCGGCGGTCGCCACGTTCGCCACGTATCTGATTGCCCGTCACTACTACACGGGGGAAGGGGCGTTGGACGCGGAGACCAGTGCGGCGACGTTGACCTTGTTCCTGATCGCGATGTGGGTGCTGGCGATCATCGCGCGGCCGTACACGTGGTGGCGGGTGGGGCTCGTTGCCGCGATGGGGCTCGGGTTCGTGATCGTGCTCGTCGTGCCGTGGCTCCAGGAGTTCTTCGCGCTGAAGCTGGTCGGGACGACCATGCCGTGGACTGCCGTCGGCATTGCGGTGGTGGCTTCGGCCGCGTTGGAGTTCGTGTGGAAGTGGGTGGACCGCCGCTTTCCCGCGTAGGGGGTGGCGGATCGGTCGGTTTGCGGGGTGCGGGTGAGTGGGGGCTGGTCGCGCAGTTCCCCGCGCCCCCAAAAAGCGGGGCTGCGCCCCTGGCTTTTTGTCTTCAGGGGCGCGGGGAACTGCGCGAGCAACCCCCACCGGCCCGCGGTGAACCCACCACACCAGCCCCCACCCACCCAGGGGCGCGGGGAACTGCGCAATCTTTTAGGGGCGCGGGGAACTGCGCGACCAGCCCCCACCGGCCCGCACCCACCCCACACCACCCCCACGCCCCTCAAACGCCACTGGCCCCACACCCGTCAGGGCGTGGGGCCAGTGGCGGCAAGCGGGAAGGCTAGTTCACGTCGACGAAGTCGCCCGCGGCCTTGACGGCCGGAGTGGTGGTCGTACCCGCGAAGTTGTAGCGGAAGTAACCGTCGGCGGCAGCCTTGACGGTGGTCTTCAGGGCACCGGCCGAACCGGACTTGACCGTCTTGACGTCCACGTAGGTGGACGTGCCCTTCTTCTTGAACTGGAGCTTCACCGACTGGACGGTGTAACCCGCGTACTTGTTGGTCTCCCAGTTGGCCCGCGTCAGGTTGCCCTTGACCGTGATGGTCTTGCCCTTCTTCACGGGCTCGGGCGACGCGTTGACGGTCAGCTTGGAGAACCGCTGGACCTTGGTCGTACCGGCCTTGGCGATCTCGGCGTAACCGACCTTGGTGATGTCGAAGTCCTCGGCGGACGGGTCCTGGCCGTTGAAGGCGACGGCGTAGGCGTTGGCGTTCCACGTACCGGCGTCGGAGTTGAGCAGCTCCCCCTCACCCGGACGGACGTCGATCGTGCCCTTGCAGGACGCCACGGTGGTGGAGACCGGCGTGCAGGTCGGGTAGAGGTCACCGAACAGGTAGTTGTCCGGCGAGTCGTAGGAACCGCGGTAGATCTCCAGGTCGAAGACGAAGTCCTCGGCGGCGATGTCGACGTCGGCGGCGTGCGTCAGCGTGAACGTCGTCGGGACGGTGACCTGCTTGCTGGTGCCGGCGACGATCGCCTTGCCGCCGTTGACCTTCACGTTCGAGAAGCTCGCGTCGAGGGCGTACGGCGCGTCGGCCTCGGCGGCGGCGATACGGGCGCCGCTCTTGCCGGAGGCGGCGTGGGCGGAGTCGAGCACCTTCGCGACGTCCGCGCGCGAGATGGCGGAGTCGTCGGCCTGTGCGGCCGGAACGACGAAGGCGGAGAGAGCCAGGGCGCCGGTGACGGCGGCCACGGTGGCACGTATGCGCATGCGTTCCCCTGATGGAGAAAGGGCCCCGGACGGCATTCGTCCTCACGTCGGGGCCGAAGTGATCAAGAGTCTGTTGACCCGAGTGATCAGATGCGTGACGGGGGTGAATGGTTGTACGCGAGGTGAATCTTTTGCGTACACGTGACCAAGGTCATCATCACCACCCACCCCGACACACCCGAGGGTCTACTGCACGTCGATGAGGTCACCCGCGGCCGCGACCGCCGGAGTCGTCGTCGTACCCGCGAAGTTGTAGCGGTAGTAGCCGTCGACCGAGGCCGTGACCGTGGTCTTCAGGGCACCGGCCGAACCGGACCTGACCGACTTGACGTCCTTGTAGGTCGTCGTGCCCTTCTTCTTGAACTGGAGCTTCACGGACTGGGTGGTGTAGCCCGCGTACCTGCCCGTGTCCCAGTTGGCACGGGTCAGGTTGCCCTTGACCGTGATGGTCTTGCCCTTCTTCACGGGCTCCGGGGAGGCGTTGACGGTCAGCTTGGAGGCTCGCTTGACGCTGAACCCCTTGGCGTTCTCCTTCTTGACGTAGTCGGCGTCGACGCCCGCGGCGAGCGCCCAGACCTTCCAGCCGCCGGCCACCGAGTTGATCAGGTTGGCGCCGGACTCGAGGGTGAAGCTCGACTTGCAGGTCGAGGTCGTGGCGTTCACCTCGGTGCAGGTGGCCCGGAGGTCGCTGCTGTTGGCGACGGCGCCGCTGTCGGACGACTCGACGTCCGAGCCGTGGTACAGGATCGCCTGGGCCCAGTCGATGCCCGAGTCGTCCGTGGCGGTGAAGGAGACCGTGATGGTCTTCTTCCCGGTCGCGCCGCCGACGACGTCCTTGCCGCCGTTGACCACGACGTTCGAGATCTTGGTGTCGCCCGCGGTGGCGTCGGCCTGGGCGGCCGGTACGGCGAGGACGGACAGGGCCAGGGCACCGGTGACGACGCCCAGGGTGGCACGTATACGCATGCGTTCCCCACGTGGAGAGGGACCTCACGGCGAAGCCATGTCACGCGAGGTCCGGTCATTGAGACTGCGGAGCCCGAGGGCTCGCGGTGATCAGATCCACGAAGGGAACGAATGGTTGTACGAGTTGTGAACTTCTGGTGCCTATGTTGCCCAGATCACACCAGTGGCCCCAGGCGCCCCTGCCGAACCTCCGGGCCGGAGCCCGTCTGCCGAACCTCCGGCGCCGGATCCCCTCAGTCGAACCAGCGGTCCCGTGCCAGTTCCTCCGTCCTGGACGGGTCCTCCAGCAGCGCGCCGACCTCGAAGCGGCGCGGCCACTGGCCGGCCGCCCAGGCGAGGCCCGCGGCGACGCCCTCCACGGTGGAGGCGTGCAGTACGCCGTCGCGGGTGCGGCGCCAGTCGAGTTCGGTCTCGTCGACGAAGAGTTCCTCGTGCTCGACGTACGTCGTGGGGGTCGAGGGGCCCAGCAGGACCCGTACGGACTCCGGGACGTCGTGTTCGACGCCCTCGCTCGTGACCTCGCCGGTCACGGACTCGCTCAGCCGCCGCACCTGGAACAGCTCGGCGAGGTCCGCGGCGCGGGACGGGCGGACCGGGAGCAGCGGGGTGCCGGCGGTGAAGGGCAGCAGGTCGGGCGAGTCGACGACCACGGCGTCGGCCGCGTCCACGACCGTCACCCGGCCGTCCACCACCGCCCGCAACTCGTCGGGCAGGGTGACCTGTTCGGGGTCGAGGTCGGCCAACGCGCTGTAGAGGGCGTGCAGTTGGGACGAGGTGACCTCGCGGTCGGGGTCGGCGAGGCGGTCGAGGAGCTCGGCGGCGCCGCCCGGTTCGGCGAGGAGGGCGGCGACGGAGGTGCGGACGCCGAGGGCGCGCAGGACCTGCTCGTCGTTGAAGCCTGTGGCGTCGGCGGCGTCGTACAGGCCGTGCAGGAGCGGGTCGCCGCCCTCGGCGCGCAGGCCGGCCGGGCGGCGGCCGTCGAGGACCGGGTTCCCGCGCAGCCACCAGGCGGTGTACGGGCGGACGATCTCGTGCGTCCCGTCGGGCAGCAGGATGCGGACCGGCTGGGTGAGGGCGTCCCGCAGCGGCGGGCGGGAGAGCAGGGCGAGGGCCTCGGGCCAGCGGTCCTCGTCCACCAGGTCGAGGTCCCGTACGGCGACGAGTTCCGTGGCGACGGGCGGCACCGGCGAGTCGGGCAGCCGGTCCAGCACGTCCTCGCACCACACGTCCACGGCGTCGAGGAGCCCCGCGTCGTCGGGTTCGGCGAACTCCCCTTCCCGCGGCTCCAGTTCGTCGGGGTCGAGAACGACGTCCGTGGCGCGTACGAGGGTGAAGTTGGCCAGCACCCCGCAGGCGGCGAGCGGCTGTTCGCCCCAGCGCTCGGCCAACTCGGCGTCCACGGAGGCTAGTTCGTCCTCGCGCATCACCTGGGCGAACGGGCTGCCGGGGAGGACGAGTTCACCGGCCGGGGCGAGTTCGCCCTCCTCGTCGGGGAGGGCGAGGGCGCCGAGCCAGGGTTCGTCGCCGGGTTCGAGGCCCGCGTCGCGGACGAGCGCGAGGACGGTGTCGGCCAGCTCCTCGGCGTCCGGGGCGTCCTCGTCCCAGGCGCCGCCGTCGTCGTCGAGGGAGGCGGCGACGGCCGCGCGGACCTGCGGGGTGGTGAGGACGGCTCGCGGGGTGGCGGGCAGGGCGCCCAGCTTCTCCAGGAGCGGATGGGCGGCGTCCGGGTGGGCGACCTTGAGGCCGAGGCGGGCGAGGCGCACCAGGGCCTCCGGAGCGGCCCGCTCACCGTCCGCGGCGGGCAGCAGGACCTGCCGGGGCCCGATCGTCGTACGCCCGTCCGCGAGCGGCACCGGGAGCCCGGTCAGCCGGTCCGGGTCGACACCGGCGAGGCTGTCGTAGAGCCGCCGCCACCACTCGGGGTCCTTCTCCAGTCCGGCCAGCCGGTCGATCGCCTCGGTCAGCGGCACCCGCGCGACGCCCAACGTCCGCAGCTCCGCCCGCCGTTCGAGCCCTGCGGGCAGCAGACTCGGCAGCACCTCGGCGAGGACCTGCACGGTTTCGGCGCCCGCCCCCTCCACCACCTCGGCGTCGCGGGGCCGCAGAGCCTCAGGGAGACCGGAGTCGTCGTCCTCGTCGTCCTCTCCGGTCGGCTCGACCGCGGGCGGCAGGAAGGCGGTACGCGGCAGCCGGTCGAGGATCGCCTGGCGCAGGGTCCCGTCGAGCTCGCCCTTGCCGAGCGAGCCCGGTACGAGGCCGATGATCCCGGTGGTCACCGGCCGCCAGTCGGCCAGCAGTCCGGCGTACGCGTCCGCCGCGCGCTGCATCAGGAAGTCGGTCAGCGGGCCGGGGGCGGCGTGCCGGCGGGTGGTGTCGAGCGGGAGCGAGGCGATGAGCAGCGCGGGCACGCCGAGGGGTTCGTCGCTGGGCGTGGGCGCGTGCACGACGGGGCTGGTGCGGGGCTTGGCCGGGGTGCCGTCGGCGTCGACCGGGACGGCCCAGGTGACCGACCAGTGGGGGCGCAGCCGCTCCTCGACGGGCCGGTCGGCGAGCAGCGCGGGCTCCAGGGCGCCGTGCGCGGAGACGGTACGCCAGCGGGTCGTACCGTCACGGGAGTCCTCGACGACCACATCGCCGCTCTCCGCGTCGGCGCGGCGCCGGATGGTCCGTACACTCCCGTCCCCCGCCTCGACGACGACTTCCGCGAGCCCGGGCAGGGCCAGCAGCAGCGCGTCGTCGACACCGCCGAGGAGCCGCTCGGCGAGATCCTCGGCCGCCGCGTCCCGCAGCGGCAGGATCACGACGCTGTCGTACGAGTCCGGGGCGGTGCCCTCGGCCGCGAACGGCAGCCGGAGCAGCGGCACATGGCCGTCTCGGCGCCGCAGTTCGTCGCCTAGCCCGGGGCTGTGGCGGGCGATGTCGGTGGCCAGCTCGCGAGCCTCGACGAGAGACCAGCGGACACCTCCGTGCCGCCCCACGAGGGCCGGTTCGTCGGTCACGGCGAGCACGGCCGCGAAGCCGACGCCGAAGCGGCCGACCGCGCTGTCGTTGTCGTCCCGCTTGGCGGAGGCTCGCAGCGTGGAAAGGGACTCGACGCCCGTCGCGTCCAGCGGGGCGCCGGTGTTGGCGGCGACGAGGACGCCGTCGCGGAGGGTGAGCCTCAGCCTGCCCGGCACTCCGGCCCGGGCGGCGGCGTCGGCGGCGTTCTGCGCGAGCTCGACCACCAGCCGGTCCCGGTATCCGCCGAGGACCAGGTCCTCCTCGGCGTTGGCGTCCTCGCGGAACCGCGCCGGGCTCGTCGCCCAGGCGTCCAGCACCCCGCGCCGGAGCCGCGCCGTCCCGAACGGATCCGCGCCCTCGGCAGCCGGCCGCACGAACTTGCTCACGGTTACTCTCCTTACGTCGTACGGCCGCACGCGGTGGCTCGGTCGCGGCACGAAGGTACCGCGCGGGTCCCTTGCAGGGGGCTCGGCGGGTGGGGTGGGTAGTCGGGTGCGGGTGGGTGGGGGTTGCTCGCGCAGTTCCCCGCGCCCCTGGGTGAGTGGGGGTTCGGCGTGGTGTGTTGGGTGCGGGTTCATTTGGGCTGAGCGCGCAGTTCCCCGCGCCCCTGAAAACGGGGCTGCGCCCCTGGCTTTTGTCTTTAGGGGCGCGGGGAACTGCGCGAGCAACCCCCACCGGCCCGCGGAGAATCCACCACACCAGCCACCCATCCCCCCAGGGGCGCGGGGAACTGCGCGACAAGCCACAGGCAACCCGCACTCAACAGCGAGCCGGCGGCAGCCTAGGAGTGGCCGAACTCCGCCGTGGACTCGTCCGGACCGACGGACACGGACCCCGAGTCCGGCGACGGACGCAGGGGGAACGGGTCCACCCGGGTCTCATCGATCACCGGCGGCGCAGGCCGCGGCGGTTTGGGCATGACCGCGGCCTCCGAGTGCCCACCACACCCGTACGACAGCGACACCACACGCCCGTCCGCCGGCGAGAACTCATTCGCGCACAGACCGAACGCCTGCCCGAGCGAGCCCCCGATGGGATTCAGGAAGCCACAGCTGACGCACGTGGCGGGGGCGGCCTGGGCCATCGCAGTCTTGGGCCCGTACGACTCCTCCCAGCGGTCGGCCGCGACATGCAGCCCGTACCGCGAGAGCACCCGCGCCCGCCGCATCCCGAGCTCCTCGGCGACGGAGGCGATCGACCCACGGGTCGGTACGGCCGGCAGCGCGGCCGGCGTTCCGGCCGTGACCTCGGCGTCCTCCGCCTCCACGAGCTCGGCCATCTCCTCGGAGATCGGCGAGTTCGGCGCGGGCTCGTCCTCGCCGGAGAACCCCGCCTCCAGGCGCAGATCCTCCGCGTCCGTGGGCAGGAGGTCCCCCGGACCCATGTCCCCGGGCCGCAGCCGCTCGCTCCACGGCACCCACTCGGGGGCCTGCAGCGCGTCCGGTCCCGGCAGCAGAACCGTCTCGTCGAGGGTGACGAGCTTCGCCCGCGAGGCCCGGGCCACGGTCACGGCCCAGCGCCACCCGCGATAGCCCAGGTCCTTGCACTCGAAGAAGTGCGTGACGACGCGATCCCCTTCGCTGACCATCCCCGCGTGCTCCCCGACGACGCCGGGCACGGCGGCCTCCTCGGCGGCGGCCCGGGCGAGGTCGACGGCCTCGGCGCACAGACGGTCGGGGGTTCGGCTTCGCGTTGTCGCGCTCACAGGTATCGCTTCTCTCCTACGCCGTCTCACGAGTGCGCCGTCCCTCGACGGGGGTGCGGACGGAGCGGACCGGAGGGCCGCGTCGACGTCCGCGCCCGATCGCACTCGGGCGCACCTACGTCATCCATTCTGCGGGATGGCCGAGAGGCGCGCGGCCGAGAACAACCGCCGCGGGCGCGCTACGCACGCTACCGTCTCGTCGGCGCTTGGCCTACACCGCGGTCTCTTCGCCGCTCCTCGGCGTGGCCTTTGCGGGCTCCGCGATGGGCGCTTTGCCCGCTCCTCGATGAACGGCTCCGTCCACTTGACAGGCGGTTCTTCGCCTCTCCGTGGCCAATTCTCGCCCGTCCGCCCTTCCGGAGCAGCTTCACAATCCCCGAAACCCGCCGCTCAGCGGCGAACTCACAGCGTCCACTCAGCCCCTATACGCGCGGTAACCGCGCTACATGCGCCGTTCTCGGGGCACTATTGCGGAGTGGCAGCCGCGAGGTCGCCCCATGGTGCCACCGGGATCGGTGGGGCCGGGGCGGGACGAACGAGCGGATCGGGCCCGGTTCGCGGGGCCGTCCGTTCCGTCGGGCGTGCCCTGCACCTGCCGTTCACGGGGACGGCCAGGGGCATCAGAAAGGCGACACACGCGCACGGCGCGGGCGAGTCGGGCCTCGGCAAGCTGATCGAACTGCACGGCGTGAACGGCGCCGGCGACATGATGATCACCGTCGCGCTCGCCTCCACGGTCTTCTTCTCGGTACCGACGGACGAGGCCCGCGGCCGCGTGGCGCTCTACCTCGCGATCACGATGGCCCCCTTCGCACTCCTCGCCCCGGTCATCGGGCCGCTCCTGGACCGCCTCCCGCACGGCCGCCGCGCCGCGATGGCGGGCGCGTTCATCGCCCGCGCGTTCATGGCCCTGCTGCTGTCGAGCGCGGTCGTCACGGGCAGCATCGAGCTCTACCCGGCGGCCCTCGGCGTCCTGGTGGCGTCGAAGGCGTACGGCGTGGTCAGAAGCGCTGTGGTGCCCCGGCTCCTGCCACCCGCGTTCTCCCTGGTGAAGGCGAACTCACGGGTCACGCTGGGCGGCCTCCTCGCCACCGGTGTGGCCGCCCCGATCGGAGCCGGACTGCAGGCGCTCGGGCCGCGCTATCCGCTCTACGGCGCCTTCGTGATCTTCGTGGCGGGTACGTTCCTGTCGTTCCAGCTCCCGCACAAGGTCGACTCGGCCAAGGGCGAGGACAAGGCCCTGCTCGCCGCGGACGAGCAGCACCTGCACGGGCCGCACCTGAAACCGCCGAAGCGCCCGGGGCTGCGTACGGTCGGCACGGCGGTCACGCACGCACTCGCCGCGAACGCTGCGCTGCGCTGTCTCTCCGGGTTCCTGATCTTCTTCCTCGCGTTCCTGCTGCGCGAGCATCCGCTGGCCGGTGCGAGCGCGGCGGTCTCGCTGGGGATAGTGGGTGTCTCGGCGGGCGCGGGCAACGCGCTCGGCACGGCGGTCGGCGCGGCGCTGAGAACCCGGTCCCCGGAGCTGATCATCGTGACGGTGATCGCGGTGGTGCTGGGGGTCGCGATCACGGCCGCGGTGTTCTTCGGGGTGATCCTCGTCGCGATACTGGCCGCGTTCGCCGGGTTCGCGCAGGCGCTGTCCAAGCTGTCGCTGGACGCACTGATCCAGCGGGACGTGCCGGAACTGGTCCGGACGTCCGCGTTCGCCCGCTCGGAGACGCTGTTGCAGATGGCGTGGGTGGTCGGTGGAGCGGTCGGGATCGCGCTCCCGCTCAACGGCACGCTCGGGTTGTCCGTGGCCGCCGGGATCGTCGCCGCCGGCTGGCTCACGACGGTGCGGGGGCTGCTGACCGCGGCCCGCAGCGGGGGGCGGCAGCACGCGCGGGTAGCGTGAGCCGGGCTGCGGACAACGGCCTTTTTTCGCCCCCGCCGCCCCTGCCCATTCCCATCCCTTACTCAGGGGCTCCGCCCCCGAACCCCCGCTCCTCAAACGCCGGAGGGGCTGAATACTGCTCGACACTTCGAGCGCGGCGCGCCGCGTACCCCACCCGCGTAGGTGGGGCGCCGGACCCGCCCGATAGCCTTCGGGCATGAGCTCCCAGCGTCCCCTCGCGCGCCGTCGCCGCGCCGTCGCCGCCGCAGGCGCCGTTTCCGCCGGACTTCTCGTCCTGTCCGCCTGTGACAAGCCGACGCCGATGGCCACCGTCACGATCGGCAACGACTCGGTCAGCACCGAGGCCGAGTGCTACAAGGACGGCGACAACATCGGCCGCGCGGAAGCCGCCAAGTGCGCCCTCAAGAAGGCCTCCGACACCATCAGCGTCCCGCAGGGCGAGACGCTGCGGATCGGTGTCGACCCGGAGATCGCCGACGAGGGCTGGGCCCTGTGGATCAACGGTCAGCGCGTCACCGACCCGTTCAAGAAGACGTACTACTCCTTCGAGGGCGTCGACCTCTTCGCGAGCCAGCAGGGCCAGCCCGCGCCGAAGACGCTGAACATCAGCATCGTCCAGCAGAACAAGGCCGACTCGAAGTTCGCGGGCGTATGGAACTTCAAGCTCGAGAACGCCGACGCTTGAGCCGCCTGATCCGCCGCGCATGCGTGTCCTCGTAGCCACCGCGGTCCTCGTCGAACGGGACGCGGTGGCCGCGGCGTTCGCGCCATCGACGGCCCGGGAGTACGCGATTCCGGGGGCGACCCTGAGCCGGGTGGCACCCCCGCAGGGCGGCCCCGCCGTCTTCGATCTGCTCGCCGCGGGCGTGGGCCCGGCGGCCGCCGCCGCGGCGACCGCGGCCGCGCTCACCGCGGCCGCCCTGGACGAACAGAGCGATGAACAGTCCTCCGGGCCGTACGACCTGGTCGTCTCCGCCGGTATCGGGGGCGGCTTCCAGCCCGAGGCACCCGTCGGGTCGCTCGTCCTCGCCGACGAGATCACCGCGGCGGATCTCGGCGCCGAGACCCCGGCCGGATTCGTCCCGGTCACCGAACTGGGCTTCGGGGCCGTCACCCACCGTCCGCCGGAATCACTCGTACGAGCGGTCGCGGCCGTCACCGGAGCGCGTACCGGTGCCGTTCTCACCGTCAACACCGTGACCGGAAGCGCCGCACGCGCCGCCGAACTGCGCCGGCGCCATCCACGGGCGCTCGCCGAGGCGATGGAGGGGTTCGGGGTCGCGGAGGCGGCCGCCGCGCACGGTGTGCCCGTGCTGGAGCTCCGTGCCGTGTCCAACCCCGTCGGGCCCCGCGACCGTGCCGCCTGGCGGATCGGGGACGCCCTCGCGGCACTCACCGGGGCCTTCGGGAAGCTCGCGCCCGCATTGGAGAGTTGGAATCCACATGACCGCACTCAATGAGAACGAGACCGAGACCGACCCCGGTACTCGTGCCGGTACCGGCACCGGTGCCGAGCCGCTGAAGATCGCGTACTCACCCTGCCCGAACGACACCTTCGTCTTCGACGCGTGGGCCCATGGCCGCGTCCCGGGCGCGCCCGCGCTGGACGTGACCTTCGCGGACATCGACATCACCAACGGCATGGCGGAACGCGGCGAGTTCGACGTCCTGAAGGTGTCGTACGCCGTCCTGCCGTACGTCCTGGACGAGTGGGCCCTGCTGCCCTGTGGGGGCGCGCTGGGGCGGGGCTGCGGGCCGCTGGTGCTGACCCGTGAGCCCGGTGTGGACCTCACCGGCCGCACGGTCGCCGTGCCGAGCGAGAGGTCGACCGCGTACCTGCTGTTCCGCCTGTGGACCGCGGACGTCGTGCCCGGCGGGGTCGGCGAGATCGTCGTCATGCCGTTCCACGAGATCATGCCGGCGGTCCGGGACGGCAAGGTCGACGCGGGGCTCGTGATCCACGAGGCCCGCTTCACGTACCAGAACTACGGGCTGCACAAGCTCGCGGACATGGGTGAGCACTGGGAGTCGACGACGGGGCTGCCGATCCCGCTCGGCGCGATCATCGCCAAGCGGGCGCTGGGCGACGACACGTTGCGGCTGCTCGCCGAGTCCGCCCGTACGTCGGTGCGGGCCGCCTGGGACGATCCCGAGGCGTCTCGGGCGTACGTCATGGAGCACGCCCAGGAGATGAACGTCTCCGTTGCGAACCAGCACATCGGGCTGTACGTCAACGAGTTCACGGCCGACCTCGGTGAGGACGGGTACGCGGCGGTTCGGGGGCTGTTGACTCGGGCGGCGGCCGAGGGGTTGGTGCCGGCTCTTGCGCCGGACGCGCTTTCGTTTCCCTGAACCAGGGTGATGGGGTGGCCCGGTCCGGATTGTGGGTGCGGGCCGGTGAGGGCTGGTCGCGCCCACGCGGCGGAGCCGCAAATGTCTGCAGCCCCGCGCCCCTGAAAGGGGCGCGGGGAACTGCGGTGCAGGTTCCTAGACGTCCAGTTGGTCCGCCACCGCGCGGAGCAGGCCTGCGATCTTCGCACCGGAGGCCTTGTCGGGGTAGCGGCCCCTTTCCAGCATGGGCGTGATGTTTTCGAGGAGGGTCGTCAAGTCCTGCACGATGGACGCCAGTTCGTCCGGCTTACGGCGCTGCGCGGCCGCGACGGACGGGGTGGGGTCCAGGATCGTCACCGAAAGCGCCTGGTCACCGCGCTGTCCGGCGACCACGCCGAACTCCACGCGCTGACCCGGCTTGAGAACATCGACTCCGGCGGGCAGGACCGAGGAATGAACGAAGACGTCGCCGCCGTCGTCGCGGGAGAGAAAGCCGAAGCCCTTCTCACTGTTGAACCACTTGACCTTGCCGGTAGGCACGTCTGTCCTCGTCCTCGTACTCGTCGGGAAACTGCGTCTGAAAACTGCGGCCGAAACTGCTCGGGAAACGGGTCCGTATAGCACTACAGCGGGTCGTCGGACCCGCCGGTACCAAGGCTAATGGTCCGGCGGCTGCTGACAAGACGTCGCCGGATTGTTCCTCCGCGCAGGGAACTACCCTGGTCGGGTGCGTGACAAAACCCAAACGAATTCCGCCACGGCCGGAGACGGACTGATCCGTGCCGGGGCCATCGTGTTCTTCGTCGGTGCCTTGGCCACACTGGTCACCGTTGCCCCACTGTTGCTGGGTACGACGCCCTTTCCTACGTACATGTTCGGGTTGAGCATGTTGATGGGGGTTGGATTCCTCATCGCGGGGGCGGGGGTGTTCCAGTCGATTGCCAGTGGGCGTCGGCGGGCGCGTGAGGGTTCCTGAACCTCGTGGTCGTTCGTCGGCCGCGAGGCCGGTGGGGGCTGTTCGCGCAGTTCCCCGCGCCCCTAAAGGGGCGCCTCCGTGTACCCGGCCAGCCAACTCGGGAACTCCATCAGGTCCTTGAGCACCACGTCCGCGCCCGCCTCCCGTAGTTCCTCCGCGTCGCACGGGCCCGTGGCCACCGCCACGGACAGGGCGTTCGCGGTGCGGGCGCCTCGTACGTCGCCAGTGTGGTCGCCGACGTAGATGCCCGCGTCGTACTCGCGCAGGGCCTCCGCCTTGCCTTCGGCCCACAGGCCGCCGATGACGGCGTCGGGCTCGATGCCGAGGTGGCTGAGATGCAGCTTGGCATTCGGCTCGTACTTTGCGGTGACGACGACGGCCCGGCCGCCCGCTTCCCGTACCGCCGCTATGGCCTCGCGGGCGCCGGCCATCGCGGGCGTCGGGGCGATGGCGTGTGTGGGGTACATCTCCCGGTAGATGTCCGCCACGGCCTCGACCTGCTCGGCCGGGAACCAGTTCACCAGCTCCTCCGCGAGCGGCGGCCCGAGCCTCGTGATGGTCAGATCGGCATCGATGTACGTCCCCGTCCGCACGGAAAGTGCCTGGTAGCAGGCGTGGATACCGGGCCGGGAGTCAATGAGGGTCATGTCGAGATCGAAGCCGACGGTCAGCACACGAGAAGTCATATGGACCATTGTGCCCAGCCATCGTGCCCCGTAAGGGGCGCGGGGAACTGCGCGACCAGCCCCCACCCACCCGCACCCGACGAACGCCCCCGACCGCCACATAGACTCAGCCAAGCCTTACCAAACCAGTCAGCCATCAGCCACGCACTCCCGGAGCCCCCGCCCATGCAAGCCAGACGCGCCGCCGCCCTCGCGGCAGCCGTCATCGCGCTACTGCTGGCAATCCTGTTCAGCCTGGCCGTCGGCGCCCGCGCCATCCCCCCGTCCGCGGTCCTGGACGCACTCCTGAACGGCGGCCACAGCGACGCCGCCGAAGTCGTACGCGGCCTCCGGGTCCCCCGCACCGCCATCGGCCTCATGGTCGGCGCGGGACTCGCGCTCGCCGGCACGGTCCTCCAGGGCATCACCCGCAACCCCATCGCCGACCCCGGCATCCTCGGCATCAGCCAGGGCGCCTCGGTCGGAGTCGTCCTCGCCATCGCGTTCGCGGGGATCCACACGCTCACGGGGTATGTGTGGTTCGCCTTCGCGGGCGCGGCCATCGCGTCGGTCGCGGTGTACGCGATCGCGTCGAGCGGACGGGGCGGCGCGACGCCGGTGAAGCTCGCGCTGGGCGGCGCCGCGATCAACGCGCTGCTCGTGTCGGTCACCACGGCCGTGCTCACCACCAAGGCCTCCGCACTGGACGAGTTCCGCTTCTGGCAGGTGGGCTCGCTGGCCGGGCGGGACGCGGAAATCGTCGGGCAGGTGTGGCCGTTCCTGCTGGTCGGGGCCGTGCTCGTGCTGTCGGTCGCCCGTGGGCTCGACGCGCTCGCGCTCGGCGAGGACGTCGCCCAGGGGCTGGGGCAGCGGGTCGCGACGGTACGGATCGTCGGCGGGCTCGGGGCCACCGTCCTGACCGGCGTCGGAGTCGCTGCGGCCGGGCCCCTCGCCTTCATCGGGCTTGCCGTTCCGCACATCGCCCGCGCGATCGTGGGGCCCGCCCACCGGTGGGTGCTGCCACTCGCCGCGCTCCTCGGCCCGACGATGCTGCTCGTCTCGGACACCGTGGCCCGGGTGCTGTTCCCGCCGAGCGAGGTTCCGGCGGGTGTGATGACGGCGCTGATCGGGGTGCCGTTCCTGGTCGGGCTCGTCCGCAGGAAGGCGGTACCGGCGTGACGACGGCCTCGACGACCCCGACGCCCCCCACGGCCAAGGCCTCCACGGCCGGAAGACCCACCACCACCGCCTCCGCCGGATACTCCGTGCTCCGCGCCCGGCGGGCCACCTTCCTGCTGCACCGGCGGGCGGTCGCCGTGGGCGCGGGCCTCGCCGTGCTGCTCGCGGCGGCCTGTCTCGCGTACCTCTGTGTCGGCGAGAGCTTCGTCGCGCCCGGTGAGGTGCTGAAGGTCCTGACGGGGCGGCCGTCGGCGGACGAGCTGGTGGTCGGGACACTGCGGGCGCCCCGACTGGTGGTCGGGCTGCTCGTCGGGGCGGCCTTCGGGGTCGCGGGCGGGCTGATCCAGACCGTCGCCCGCAATCCGCTCGCCAGCCCGGACATCATCGGGATCAGCCAGGGCGCGAGCGCGCTGACGGTGGGCGCGATGACGTTCGGGGTGACGTCGTACACGGTCCTGCCGTATCTGTCCGTGGTCGGCGGGCTGCTGGCCGCCGCGCTCGTGTACGTCTTCGCCTGGCGCGGCGGGCTGCACGCGACGCGGTTCGTGCTCATCGGGATCGGGTTCGCGATCGCGCTGCGCTCGGTGACCACGCTCTTCATGACGAAGGGCGACTATCTGGTCGCGCAGCAGGCGCAGATCTGGATGACGGGCTCGCTGAACGGCCGTGGCTGGGCGGAGGCCGCGCCTCTCGGCTGGACGCTGCTGGTCCTCGTACCGGCCGTCGCGTGGGCGGCCCGGGCGCAGCGGACGGTCGGTCTGGACGACGACACGGCGACGGCGCTCGGTGTGCGGCTGAACCGGGTGCGGCTGGGGCTCGTGGTCCTCGGGGTCGTCCTGGCGTCGGTGGCGACCGGGGCGGCGGGGCCCGTCGACTTCGTGGCGCTGCTGGCTCCGCAGATCGCCCGGCGGATGACCCGGACCGCGCAGATCCCGCTCGTGTGCTCGGCGTTGCTGGGTGCCGTCATCGTCGTACTGGCCGATCTGCTGGGGCGGAAGCTGTTCTCGCCGACCGAGGTGCCGGTCGGGGTGTTCACGGCGGCCGTGGGGGCGCCCTATCTGATCTGGCTCATCGTCCGGAGCCGTACCGTCCGTTCTGGGGTCAAGGCGTGAGGCAGGGCATGGCAAAGGGCAGGAGGGGCAGGGCATGAGCAGGCTGTCTGCGCGTGAGCTGACGCTCGCGTACGAGGACCGCACCGTGGTGCGAGAGCTGGATCTCGCGATCCCGGACGGGCGGGTGACCGTCATCGTCGGGCCCAACGCGTGCGGCAAGTCGACCACTTTGCGTGCGCTCGGGCGGCTGCTGAAGCCGAAGGGCGGGGCCGTGCTCCTGGACGGGACCTCGCTCGCCAAGCTGCCCACCAAGCGGATCGCGCAGCAGATCGGGCTGCTGCCGCAGACGCCGGTCGCCCCCGAGGCGATCACCGTCGCGGACCTCGTCTCGCGTGGCCGGCAGCCGCACCAGAGCTGGTGGCAGCAGTGGTCGGAGGCGGACGAGCGGGCCGTGACGGAGGCGATGGAGCGTACGGACGTGGCCTCGCTGGCCGAGCGGCCCGTGGACGAGCTGTCGGGCGGGCAGCGGCAGCGGGTCTGGATCGCTATGGCGCTCGCGCAGGAGACCGAACTGCTGCTCCTGGACGAGCCGACGACCTACCTCGACATCGCGCACCAGGTGGAAGTCCTGGACCTGGTACGGCAGTTGAACCATGACCGAGGCCGCACGGCCGTGGTCGTCCTGCACGACCTCAACCAGGCCGCCCGCTACGCCGACCACCTCGTCGCGATGAAGGAGGGGCAGATCGTCGCCTCCGGGACGCCGTCGGAGATCGTCACGGCCGGTCTCGTACGGGAGGTCTTCGGGCTGGAGTGCGTGGTCGTGCCGGATCCGGTGACCGGGTCGCCGCTGGTGGTACCCGGCGCCCCGTGGCGGGGCGGCGATGCCCGTGTCCCGGCCCAGGAAGGCCGGAAAGCCCCGGAAGGCCAGGAGGACACAGCCGCTTCCGGCACTACCTAGGGCGCTGCGACCGCCACACCAGGTACAGCGCCGAGGCGATGGCGGCGCCGCGCAGGACCCAGGGCCAGGTCTCGGCGACCGCGTCGTTCATGTGGCCGTCCGCGATGGGTGTGCCCCAGCGGCCACCCGTACGGCCCCAGAGCCAGACGATGCCCGCGGTGGCGACCAGGCCGGGGACGCCGAGGACGGCCCACTTCGACTCGGTGGGGCTGAGGCGGCGCGAGAGGTAGGCGATGAGCCAGCCGAGGCCGAGCATGACGAGGTTGCCGATGGCGGCGCCCGCGACGAGCAGGGCTGCGGCGAGCAGCAGCAGGGGGTTCGTCCAGCCGCCGCCGACGGGGCGCAGCCGGGGGACGAAACGGCGGGTCCTCTTCCCGGTCGCCGTGTCCGCCTCGGCCGCCTCGACGGGCGCCGCGGGTACGACGGGCGCCGCGGGCTTCGGTTCCGGCTCGTCCGCCTCGCGGGGCGGCGGCTTGAGCAGTTCGGGGATCTCGATGCCGCCCGTGAACCCGGGCACGCTGTCCACCGAGCCGAACGGGCTGCTCTCCACCCGCCACCAGTCGGGCTGCCCGGACCCGAGTTCCTCCGTGCTCGCGAGGTGCGGCGGGGAGGGCGCGGAGTCGGCTGTCGCGGGAACGTCCGGCTCGGCGGGACGCGGGCGGGGGACGACCCGGCGCAGGCGCTTGGCCCGCGGCTCGGGTTCCTGGGCGCGCTGGGTCGGGACGGCCGCGCGGGGCTCGGCCGGGCCCTCGCCCCCGCCGGTATCGGCGTTCGCGGCGGCGACGACCGACTCGGGGGTGCCGAGCCGTTCGAGGATGCGGCGGACCGCGGCCGGACTGTCGACGGTCGCCTTGGCCCGGCGCCGGTCGATCTCGTTGCGCAGCTCCGAGACCAGGCGCATGCGGATGCCCGAAGGCAGCTGCCGTTGCTGGGCCACGTCTCCGACACGGCTCAGATACTCGTAGACGACCTGGTCGCTCTCGATACCCACGAAGTCCCCTCCGGGGCGGGTGCGTCGAATACCCCGTGGGACGACGTTAGCGCAGGGGGATGGGCACGGACGCGGGTCAGGTCGGCTCGCACACGCGTCGAGGGCGAGGTCCGCCCTCGGAACCCTCAATCCCCCGGATCACACAATTCCCTTGACCGGCCGAGCAGTTGACCGGGAGGCCAGGGTGACCAGTGCGGGTGGAGTGTCGCCCGGGGTGGCGTGATCCTCCTGACGATGTTCGTTCCGTGGCCGTCCGGGAAGCGTTCCGTCCGCCCGGTGTCCGCCCGGCATCCATCCGGCATCCGCCCGGTACACGGGTTCCGGGCCCTGGCAGACGGCCCCTGGCGGGCCCGCCACCCGCTACCGTTGAGCGGATGAGCAGCGATGAGAAGCAGGTGGCCCCGCGGTCCCTCGCGGAGGCGCTCCGCGCGAAGGACGACGGTTCCCTCGCCGCGCTGCTGCGCGCCCGCCCGGACCTCATCACGCCCGTCCCCACCGATCTCACGCAGCTCGCCACCCGTGCCGGCACCCGCGCCTCGGTGATCCGCGCCCTGGAGCGCCTGGACCGGTTCACGCTCCAGACGGCGGAGGCGCTGGCGGTGGCCCCGGAGCCGGCGGACCGCGGGACGCTCCTGGCGCTGCTGGCCGGCGACGAGAACGACCCCGCGGTCGTCGGGGCGTTCCCGCACGCCCTGGCCGCCCTGCGCGAACAGGCTCTGGTGTGGGGCCCGGACGACCGGCTCCGCCTGGTCCGCACGGCCCGCGAGCTGCTCGCGCCCTCGCCGCAGCACCCGTCCCCGACAGGTCTCGGGCCGACGGTCGCGGAGGCCACGTCGGGCATGTCCCCGGGCCGGATCCAGGAGATCCTCACGGCGGCGGGGCTGCCCACGACGCACGACGCGGTGTCGGCGGTGGCTTCCCTGACCGGCCTCTTCACCGACCGCGCCCGGATGGCGGACCTGCTCGGCGCGGCCCCGCCGGACTCCCTGGACGTCCTGTCCCGGCTGGTCTGGGGTCCTCCCTACGGCCAGGTGACCGCCGATCCCGCCTCGCGGCTGCGCTGGCTCCTGGACCGCGGCCTGCTGCTGCCGACGGCGCCCGGCACGGTCGTACTGCCCCGCGAGGTCGCCCTCCACCTCCGGGCGGGCCGCGCCCATCGCGACACCCAGCCCCTGCCACCGGCGGTCGAGCCCGCCGCCACGCACCGTCCACAGGTTGTGGACACGACGGCGGCCGGCCAGGCGTACACCTCGCTCGCGACCATCGAGGAGCTGCTGAAGGACTGGGACGAGGGCGGCCCGACCGTCCTGCGCGCGGGCGGCCTGAGCGTACGGGACCTCAAGCGCACCGCCGTGGCCCTGGACGTCCCGGAGCCGGTCGCCGCCTTCTGGGTCGAACTCGCCTACGCGGCAGGCCTGTTGGCGTCGGACGGCGAGGCCGACGAGCGGTACGCGGCGACTCCGGCGTACGACGAGTGGCTGGAGCTCCCGGCGGCCGCGCGCTGGACGCGGCTGGCCACGGCCTGGCTGTCCGCCACCCGCACGGCGGGCGTGATCGGCGGCCGGGACGCCAAGGAGCGCACGCTCTCCGCGCTGGGCCCGGGCATCGACCGCTCGGCCGCGCCCGAGGTCCGCCACCGCGTCCTGACACTCCTCGCCGCACTCCCCGAGGGCGCCTCCGCGTCCCCCGACTCCCTCGTCGCCCGCCTCCACTGGGAGCGCGCGCTGCGCGGGGCCGCCTCCTCGGACGACCTGCGGGCCCGGCTCGCCCGGTGGACGCTGTCCGAAGCGGAGTCGCTGGGGATCACCGGGCGGGGGGCGCTGTCGGCGCACGGGCGGGCGCTGATCGGGGCGCAGCCGAGCGCGGCCGCCCCGGAAGCGAGGACGGGGACGGGGATGGAGCCGGGGACGGAGCCGGGCTCCGGTCCGGGAGACAAGCTCCCCGTCCACCACCACAGGCACCACCCCGCGCCCCCTCCGCAGCCCCGCTCGGCCGCCGAGCTGGCCTCCGCCGCCGCCCGCGCCGACAAGCTGCTCGCGCCCCTGCTCCCCGAGCCCCTCGACCACGTCCTCCTTCAGGCGGACCTGACGGCGGTGGCCCCCGGCCCGCTGCAACGCCCGCTCGCGGACACGCTGGACGTCCTCGCGGACGTGGAGTCGAAGGGCGGGGCGACGGTGTACCGCTTCACGCCGGGCTCCGTCCGCCGGGCCCTGGACGCGGGCCGCTCGGCCTCGGACCTGCACGCCTTCCTCTCCGAGCACTCCCGTACACCGGTTCCGCAGCCGCTCACCTACCTGATCGACGACGTGGCGCGCAGGCACGGCCATCTGCGGATCGGCTCGGCGTCGGCGTACGTCCGCTGCGACGACGACGCCCTGCTGAACGAGATCATCGCCGACAAGCGCTCCCAGGGGCTGCGTCTGCGCCGTCTCGCGCCCACGGTGCTGGCCGCGCAGGCCGACCCGGCGACGCTGCTCGAAGGGCTGCGGTCGATGGGCTTCGCCCCGGCCGCCGAGTCCGCCGAGGGCGACGTACTGATCACCCGTGCGCACGCCCATCGCACGCCCCCGCGCACGGCGCCCGAGCCGGTCCCGGACGGTCCGCCGTCCCCCGACACCACCCTGCTGGGCGCCGCGATCCGGGCCATCCGCGCGGGCGACCTGGCCTCCACGACCCCGCACAAGCCCACCGCCGCCGCTCCCGGACGGAACGGCACGCTCCCGCGCACCACCTCCGCCGAGACCCTCGCGACCATGCAGGCCGCCGTCCTCACCGGCGACACCCTCTGGATCGGGTACGTGAACGCCGAGGGCTCCGCCAGCCAGCGCGTCATCGCCCCGATCAAGGTGGAGGGCGGCTTCGTGACGGCGTACGACCACACCGCGGACGAGGTCCGTACATACCCGCTGCACCGCGTGACGGGCGTCGCGGAGCTGGCGGACGAGCAGGCCTGAGGCAGTCCCCGTCGGGAAGAGCACCCCACTGCCGGCCGGACGTCCACCCCCGTCTCACTCGTCCGGGTGTACGCGGCGGTTCATGCACGCCACGCCGGACGCTTCCCACCCATGAGGGACCTTCGGGGTCCTCCCGCATCGCGGCGTGAGTCGCGGGGCAGCCACTGGACGTCCTGATCGGGCACCCGCCTGATCACACAAACCAGGAGGTACTCCCATGCGCACTGCTCGCCGTGTCGCCACCGTTCTGATCGGCACCGCCGCGCTGCTCGGCGCACTCGCGTCACAGGCCGCCGCGATCGGTATCGATCTCGGCGGGGGCCTGACCCTCTGAGGACGCCCCCGCACGCCCAGCACGCCCCGCGGGCCGGACTCGGCATCCCGAGTCCGGCCCGTCCCCTCCGAGGGCCCCCACCCCCGCTCAGCAGCGTCAGAAAGGCCTCAGAAACCCCATGCGTTCCACGCTCCGGACCCGCACCGCGACCGGCACCGCGATCCGTACCGCCGCCACGGCCACGCTCTTCGCCTCGGCCGCGCTCATCGGCGTGCTCGCCCCGCAGGCCGCCGCCGCGCAGCCCGCGCTGCCGCTGCCCATCCCGGTCGCCGCCGTCGAACCGCTCGTCACCGAGGGGGTCACCGTCGAGGGACCGCTGGTCAACAACATCACTCTGCCCACGCTGAAGTAGCCCGGCGCATCCGGTAGCTGTCCCCTTCGAGGCGGACGATCTCCGCGTGGTGCGCGAGGCGGTCGACCATCGCGGGGGCGGCGCCGCCGAAGATCTCGTCCCAGCGGCCGAGCGGGCGGTCGCCGGTCACGATCAGCGAGGACCGCTCGTAGCGGTGCGCGACGAGCTGGAAGAAGAGGTGGGCGGTGTCCGCGTCGAACGGGGTGTAGCCGACCTCGTCCACGATCAGCAGCGGGTGGGCGTCCAGCGCGGCCAGCTCCTCGGCGAGCCGCCCCGCCGTCCGCGCCTCCGTCAGCCTCGCGGCCCACTGCGCGGCGGTCGCGAACAGCACCTGGTGACCCGCCTGGCAGGCCCGCACACCGAGGCCGACGGCGAGATGCGTCTTGCCGGTGCCGGGCGGCCCCACGAACACCACGTTCCGCCGCGCGGCGACGAAGTCCAGCTTCCCGAGCCGGGCCAGCACCTCCCGGTCGAAGTCCCGCGGATGATCCTCGTCGAACTCCTCCAACTGCTTCCGGGACGGAAAACGCGCGGCACGGATGCGGGTCTCGGCCCCCGTTTCGTAGGAGGAGTTCTCGTACGGGGACGAGGACAGGTACGAATCCGCCGCCTGGGCCGGAATCGGGACCGGGCTCGAAACCGGGGCCGGGGCCCGCGTGGCCGCCGCCGAGGTCGAGAACTCGGCCGGGACGGACGTCGAGGCGGAACACCCCCCGTCGGCTCCGCCCTGCCCCTGCGCCGGCCCGTGCCCCTTGTGCGAGCGGTCCCCGTGCTCCGCCATCGGCCCCGACATGTACGCCAGGATCGCCGCCGAGGCGATGAAGGCCATGTGGATCACCGTCCCCCACAGCAGCGAGTGCTGCGAGGTGTGGTGCACGTCCACGAACATCTGGAGCAGGTGGACGGAGGAGATGCCCACGATGGCGGTGGCGAGCTTCACCTTCAGGACGTTGGAGTTGACGTGCGAGAGCCATTCCGGCTGGTCACGGTGGCCCTGGAGACCGATGCGGGAGACGAAGGTCTCGTACCCCCCGACGATCACCATGATCAGCAGGTTCGCGATCATGACGACGTCGACCAGCTTCAGCACGGCGAGCATGACGTACGTCTCGTTCGCCTGACCGGTCACGCACCGGAGAATTAAATTCCACAGCTCGTTGAAGAACTTGTAGACGTACACGCCCTGCGCGGCCACCAGCCCGAAGTAGAGCGGGGCCTGCAGCCAGCGGGTGGCGAAGAGGGCGTACCCGAGCGTGGTGGACGGCTGGGACACGACGGGCAGCGGAACAGTCGGTGAGGCCGGCGGGGGCGCGTGCGGCGGGGCATGGATGTGGCTGTGACCGGGTCCGGACAACGGTGGCTCTCCCTGGGCGGTGACCTGGGGCAGTGACCTGCGGGGATCGCCATTCTTCGGGTCCACGGCCGTAAATCTGAATTCCCACCACTCATTGGAATGAATAGACATCCAGTAGGACAGGACGGGGCGTCACCCGGTTCGAGGCGTGCCGCGTGGACGATCAGGCACACTGGACGTTTGGCCGTGCACACCGCACAGCTGTGCAGAAGGGGACGCACGCGTGAATGGTCCACTCATCGTCCAGTCCGACAAGACGCTGCTCCTGGAGGTCGACCACGAGCTGGCCGACGAGTGCCGTCGTTCCATCGCACCCTTCGCCGAGCTGGAGCGGGCGCCGGAGCACATCCACACGTACCGGCTGACGCCGCTGGGGCTGTGGAACGCGCGCGCGGCCGGGCACGACGCCGAGCAGGTCGTCGACGCGCTCGTGCAGTACAGCCGCTACCCGGTGCCGCACGCGCTGCTGGTCGACATCGCCGAGACGATGGACCGCTACGGACGCCTGACGCTGAGCAAGGACCCGGCGCACGGACTCGTCCTCACGACCACCGACCGGCCCGTGCTGGAGGAGATCCTCCGCTCCAAGCGCGTCATTCCGCTGGTCGGCGCCCGGATCGACCCCGACACGGTCGCCGTGCACCCCTCCGAGCGCGGCCAGATCAAGCAGACGCTGCTCAGGCTGGGCTGGCCCGCCGAGGACCTCGCCGGGTACGTGGACGGCGAGGCGCACCCCATCGAGCTGGCCGAGGACGGCTGGGCGCTGCGGCCGTACCAGAAGCAGGCCGTGGAGAACTTCTGGCACGGCGGGTCAGGGGTGGTCGTACTCCCCTGTGGCGCCGGAAAGACACTGGTCGGCGCAGGGTCCATGGCCCAGGCGAAGGCCACGACCCTGATCCTCGTCACGAACACCGTCTCCGCCCGGCAGTGGAAGCACGAGCTGGTGAAGCGGACCTCGCTGACCGAGGAGGAGATCGGGGAGTACAGCGGTACGCGGAAGGAGATCCGCCCGGTCACCATCGCGACGTACCAGGTCCTGACGACGAAGCGGAAGGGTGTCTATCCGCACCTGGAGCTGTTCGACTCCCGCGACTGGGGTCTGATCGTCTACGACGAGGTGCATCTGCTGCCCGCGCCGGTCTTCAAGTTCACGGCGGACCTTCAGGCGCGTCGGCGGCTCGGTCTGACGGCCACGCTGGTGCGGGAGGACGGCCGTGAGTCGGACGTGTTCTCGCTGATCGGCCCGAAGCGGTTCGACGCTCCCTGGAAGGAGATCGAGGCGCAGGGGTACATCGCGCCCGCGGACTGCGTGGAGGTCCGCGTCAATCTCACGGACGCCGAGCGGCTCGCGTACGCGACCGCCGAGACGGAGGAGAAGTACCGCTTCTGCGCGACGACCGCGACGAAGCGGAAGGTGACGGAGGCGCTGGTGCGGCGGTTCGCCGGGCAGCAGATCCTTGTCATCGGGCAGTACATCGACCAGCTCGACGAGCTGGGCGAGCACCTGGACGCGCCTGTCATCAAGGGTGAGACGTCGAACGCGCAGCGCGAGAAGCTCTTCGAGGCGTTTCGGCAGGGCGAGATCAGTGTGCTCGTGGTGTCGAAGGTGGCGAACTTCTCGATCGACCTGCCGGAGGCGACCGTCGCGATCCAGGTGTCGGGGACGTTCGGGTCCCGGCAGGAGGAGGCGCAGCGGCTCGGGCGGGTGCTGCGGCCGAAGGCCGACGGGCACCAGGCGCACTTCTACTCGGTGGTGGCTCGGGACACGATCGATCAGGACTTCGCTGCGCATCGACAGCGGTTCCTGGCTGAGCAGGGGTATGCGTATCGCATCGTGGATGCGGATGAGTTGCTTGCGGACAGTTGAGTGAGGGGTTCGTGGGGAGGGGTTCGGTTCGTCGGGAGGGTGCGGGTCGGTGGGGGCTGGTCGCGCAGTTCCCCGCGCCCCTGAAAGCCCGTGGCCGAGGCCGGTTCACCACGTGCCGGCCGTCGTTGGTCGCTCGCGCAGTTCCCCGCGCCCCTAAAAAACTGCGCCGTTCCCCGCGCCCCTTTCGGGGCGCTACCGGCGGCGTACGCCTGCTTCCTCTTCGTATTCGCCTAGGAGGACCACGCCCATCGCGGCGCTGGCGAAGACCTTGATGGCGCGGAGGGTGTCGCCGAGGCGGTGGCGGTGGCTGCCGTGGAGGGCGGTGGCTCCCGGGGGTGGGCCGGGACTGACGGAGGCTGGGGTGAAGGTCGCTGTGCTCATGTATCCATAGTGGAATTTCCGCCCTCCGCTTTCATCGGCCTGTGGACCGAACCTCCGTCGTCGCCTCGTACGACTCCGGAGTGAGCCGTCCCCCGTAGGGAGGGGGACCGCGTCCCCTAGGGGACGCCGCGATAAATGGTTGGCCTCCGCCGCTCCCTCTCGCCTAAAATCTCCGCTCTTGCCCGCCTCCCTCGCGGAGTGCCGCCGCCCGGACGGAAACCGGTCGGCACACAGCTCAGCCATACGGCGACAGCCCCGCCATACGGCGATGAGGCACACCCACGCAGCAGGCTCCAGGCCCCGGAGGCATCACCCGTGTCCACCCCGCCCGACTCCGCCATGTCGGTCCCCGATCCGTCCGACGACCCCCTCTCCCGCGAACGCGCCCACCTCACCCACTCCCGTGCCGCCCTGCGCTCGATGCGCGAGGACGTCGAGTCGCTCGACATCCGGGACGTCACCGCGAACTGGGTCAACGCGGAGGTCCTCTCCCGCCAGATCGAGGAGCGCGTCAAGGCCCTCGCGGACCTCTCGCACACCCCGCTCTTCTTCGGCCGCCTCGACTATCTGCACTCGCCGGGCGCCGATCAGGCGGAGGGAGCGGAGGGCGAGCGCTTCTACATCGGGCGCCGGCACGTGCACGACGCCGACGGGGACCCGATGGTCATCGACTGGCGCGCCCCGGTGTCCCAGCCCTTCTACCGGGCCTCCAAGAAGAACCCGCTGGACATCGCCCTGCGCCGCCGCTTCGGCTACACGGCCGGCGACCTCACCGCGTACGAGGACGAGCACCTCTCGGACCCCGCCGAGGCGGCCGCCACCAGCAAGCTGCTCCAGCAGGAGATCGAGCGCCCGCGCGTCGGCCCGATGCGCGACATCGTGGCGACGATCCAGCCCGAGCAGGACGAGATCGTACGGTCCGGTCTCGGCGGCTCGGTCTGTGTGCAGGGCGGTCCGGGCACCGGCAAGACGGCGGTCGGTCTGCACCGGGTCGCCTACCTCCTCTACGCCCACCGCGACCGGCTCGCCCGCACCGGCACCCTGGTCATCGGTCCGAACGCGTCCTTCCTCCACTACATCGAGCAAGTGCTGCCCGCGCTGGGCGAGTTGGAGGTCAAGCAGGCCACGGTCGACGACCTGGTCGCGCATGTGGAGGTGCGGGGCAGGGACGAGGCGGCGGCCGCGGTCGTCAAGGGCGACGCACGGATGGCCGAGGTCCTGCGCCGGGCCGTCCGCTCTCACGTCACCATGCCCGTCGAACCGGTCATGGTGGTCCGCGGTTCGCGGCGCTGGCGCGTCCCGGCGTACGAACTCGAAGTCATCGTCCGGGAGTTGCTCGACCGGGACATCCGGTACGGCGCCGCCCGCGAGGCCCTTCCGCAGCGCATCGCGCACGCCGTGCTGGTGCAGATGGAGCGGTCGGGCGAGGCCCCGGACGACCGGGTGCAGGACGCCGTGGCCCGCAACCCCGCGGTGAAGGCGGCGGTGAAAAGCCTCTGGCCGCCGGTCGAGCCCGCGAAACTCGTGCTGCGTCTGCTCTCCGACGCCGACTTCCTCGCCACCCACGCCGAGGGCGTCCTCACCGAGCACGAGCAGAAGACGATCCTCTGGAGCAGGCCCGTACGGTCGGTGAAATCCGCCAAGTGGGCCGCCGCGGACGCCGTGTTGATCGACGAGGCCACCGACCTCGTACAGCGCACGCACTCGCTCGGGCATGTGGTGCTCGACGAGGCGCAGGACCTCTCCCCCATGCAGTACCGGGCGGTGGGGCGGCGCTGCACGACCGGTTCGGCGACCGTGCTCGGGGATCTGGCGCAGGGCACGACGCCCTGGGCGACCCGGAGTTGGGAGGAGGCACTGACCCACCTGGGCAAGGGCGACGCGGTCGTCGAGGAGCTGACGGCCGGTTTCCGCGTGCCGACGGACGTCATCACGTACGCGTCCCGGCTCCTTCCCCACATCGCGCCCGGCCTGACCCCGGTGGCGTCGGTCCGCGAGAACCCGGGCTTCTTCGAGGTCCGCCCGGCCACCGCGGACACCGCGGACGCCGAAGTGGTCGCCGCCTGCGAGGAGTTGCTGCGCAACGAGGGCTCGGTCGGCCTGATCGCGGCCGACGCGCGCGTACCGCTCCTTGCCGAGGCCCTGGCGGCGGCCGGCCTCCCCTACCTGGGCCCCGGCGAGGAGACGACCCTCACCACCCGCCTCACCCTGGTCCCGGCCTCGCTCGCCAAGGGCCTGGAGTACGACTACGTGGTCCTGGACGAGCCCCGGGCCGTCGTCGACGGCGAACCGGACGAACGCACCGGCCTGCGCCGCCTGTACGTGTCCCTGACCCGAGCGGTCTCGGGCCTGATCGTCACACACGCGGCACCGCTGCCACCCCAGTTGTCACAGGACCAGTCGGAGAGCTGACAGGCGTGGACCCGGGCCCGCGCCCCAAAGGGGCGCGGGGAACTGCGCGACAAGCCCCCACACACCGCAGACGAAATCCGCACCCCAGCGGAGCGCCTACGCGTCCAGCGCCGCCCGCCACTCCCGTACCGCCACCGCCGAGACTGGCACGTCCCAGCCGCCGGGCCGGGCCGCTCCCCCGATGTGGAAGGCGTCGACGCCGGCGGCCCGCAGGCGCGGTACATGGTCGAGGCGCAGGCCGCCGCCGATGAGGAGCTGCGGCTCGTACCCCGGTTCGCCGCGGCGGGCCGCCTCCGCCAGCAGCGTGGTCAGACCCTCGTCCACGCCTTCCGCCGACCCGGCCGTGAGGTACGCGTCCAGGCCGGGCAGGTCGGCGAGGCTCTTGCGCAGCGCGTCGCGGTCGGCCGCGCGGTCGATCGCCCGGTGGAACGTCCAGCGGCAGCCGTCCAGCTCGGCGAGCACCGCCTCCAGCGCGGGCAGGTCCGGCTCTCCGGTCTCGTCCAGGAATCCGAGCACGAACTCGTCCGCCCCGGCGGCCCGCAGCTCCCGGGCCGCCCGTACGAGTGCTCGTACGTCCCCGGCCTCGAAACCGTCGGCAAGGCGCAGCATCACTCGCAGCGAGATGCCGACGGCGGCCCTGATCCCCGCGAAGGTCTCGACCGGCGGGGTCAGCCCGTCGGCGGCCATGTCGGTGACCAGCTCCAGCCGATCCGCGCCTCCGGCCTCGGCGGCGACCGCGTCCTCGACACCGAGGGCGATCACCTCCAGGACTGCACGCTCACTCATAGGACCTCTTCCCTCGGGCGGCTACAGGTCTAGTCCAATAGTCAGCCTACGCGCTCGACACCGCGGACCGACGGACCGGGACCGATCCGCCGGGGCTCAGCCGAAGAGATCGAGCTCCGCCTCCGCGGCCCCCGCCAGCTCGTACCGCGTCCCGGTCAGCGGGCGCCCCGCGTGCAGCCGTACGAGAGTGGCCGCGTCGCCGATGTAACGGGCGGGCGGCCGGTCGCCCGAGGGCGCGCCGAGCAGCAGCGGCTCGTCCAGGTCGTCGAGGTCGGCGTGCAGGGCGGGCCGCCCCCGGTCGCGGGTGATCCACGCCAACAGGTCGAGCGCGGACCCCACTTGGGCACCCGCGTACGCCCCGGGCTCGCCCCAGGCGTCCCGTACGTCTCCCGCGTGCACCCACTCGCCGAGTCCGACCCCGTCGAGCGCGCCGCCCGCCTTGGCGATCACGGGACCCGCGTCGGTCATGCCGCGCTCCAGCTCGTCGACGATCTCCGCGAGGGACCGGCCGGAGCGCTCGGCGATGTCCCGGTCGTTCGCCTCGGGGCTGAACACGTCCTCCTCGTAGCGGCTCTCCACGACCCGCGACAGGGCGGCCGCGCAGTGTGCCAGGACGTGTCGTACGGTCCAGCCCGGACAGCAGGTCCTGACCTCGAAGTCGTGCTCGGGTCGTCCTCGGAGGAGCGGGATCAGGACGTCCCGTTCTGCGGCCAGGAGGCGGCCGGGGAGTTCCGGATCGCGTACGGGGTGTGTGTCTGCGGCAGTCATGGATCCACGCTAGGCGCTCCGCGGGGGCGGGTGGGGTCGTACGGTCGTGGAAAGCTGCGGGCCGGTTGTGGCTGCTCGCGCAGTTCCCCGCGCCCCTGAAGGGGCGCTGAGGGGCGCCCGGAATATGGACAGTGGACCGGCGGAGAATGGCCCCATGGCAAACCTCGACGCCCCCGACACCGCCAATACCGCCGACCCGCTTGGCGCCCTGCGCGCCCGCTGGGTCCGTACCCTCCGGGCGAGCCGCGGGACGGACGACGGACCGGACCCCGCCCCCTACGCCGACAACCTCATCTCCCGTTGGGCGGAGCCGCAGCGGCGGTATCACACGGTTGATCATCTGACGGCGGTGCTGGAGCACATCGATGTGCTGGAGGCGCACGAGAGGTACGCGGACGACGTGGACCTGGTCCGGCTGGCCGCGTGGTTCCACGACGCCGTCTACCTCCCCGACCGTTCCGAGAACGAGGAGCGGTCGGCCCGGCTCGCCGAGCGTGCGCTTCCCGAGGCCGGTGTCTCCGCGGCCGGTACGGCGGAGGTCGCCCGCCTCGTCCGCCTCACCGTCACGCACGCCCCGGCCGACGACGACCCCAACGGCCAGGTCCTCTGCGACGCCGACCTGGCGATCCTCGCCGCGTCCCCGGACGCGTACGCCGCCTACACGGCCGCCGTCCGCGAGGAGTACGCCTTCGTCCCGCCGGAGGCCTTCCGCGAGGGCCGCGCGGCGATTCTGCGGCAGCTTCTGGACCTGCCCCGCCTCTTCCACACCCCGTACGGGACAAGGGAATGGGAGGGTCCGGCACGCCGGAACCTGGAGTCGGAGCTCAGCCTGTTGACGGGCTGAACGGCAGCCGATGGAATGACAGGCCCATCCATGAGGTTGGCACCTGATATGCCCGTCCCCACGAGCGCCGGCTCCGCCACGCCCACCCACACCGCCACCCGCACCCATATGCCCCTGGCCGTCTACGTCCTCGGGCTCTCCGTCTTCGCACTGGGCACCAGTGAGTTCATGCTCTCCGGCCTGCTGCCGGCCGTCGCGGACGACATGAACGTGTCGATTCCGCGCGCGGGACTGCTGATATCCGCGTTCGCCGTCGGCATGGTGGTGGGCGCGCCGCTGCTGGCCGTGGCGACGCTCCGGATGCCCCGCCGTACGACCCTGATCTCGCTCATCGCGGTCTTCGGGGTGGGCCAGATCGCGGGCGCCCTCGCCCCGAACTACGCCGTGCTCTTCGCGTCCCGTGTCGTGAGCGCGCTGGCCTGCGCCGGGTTCTGGGCGGTCGGCGCGGCCGTGGCCATCGCCATGGTCCCGGTGAACGCCCGGGCCCGCGCCCTCGCCGTGATGATCGGCGGCCTGTCCATCGCGAACGTCCTCGGTGTCCCGGCGGGCGCCTTCCTGGGCGAGAGCCTCGGCTGGCGGTCGGCGTTCTGGGCGGTCGGCGCGGCCTCCGCGGTCGCGCTGGTCGGAGTGGCCACGCTCATCCCCCGTATCCCGCTCCCCGACGAGAAGCCGCAGCTCAGGCGGGAGCTGCGGATCTACCGCGACCGGCAGGTCTGGCTCTCCATCTCGCTGATCGCGTTCGCGGCGGGCGGTGTCTTCTGCGCGTTCAGCTATCTCGCGCCGCTGCTGACCGACGTCTCCGGGCTCGACGACAGCTGGGTGCCCGTGGTGCTCGGGCTGTTCGGCGTCGGGGCGCTGATCGGCACGATGATCGGCGGCCGGATCGCGGACGCGCACCTCTTCGGGGTGCTGCTCACCGGTATCGCGGCCTCGTCCGTGCTGCTGGTCGCGCTGGCGCTGCTCGGGCAGTACGCGGTAGCCGCCGTCACCCTCGCCTTCCTCCTCGGCGTCTCCGCCTTCTACACGGCCCCGGCCCTGAACGCCCGGATGTTCAACGTGGCGGGCAAGGCCCCGACCCTGGCCGGTGCCACCACCACGGCCGCGTTCAACCTCGGCAACACCGGCGGCCCCTGGATCGGCGGTGCCGTCATCGACGCGGGCCTCGGCTTCGCCTCCCCGGCCTGGGCGGGCGCGGCCCTGACGGTCACGGCGGGCGCGGTGACGGCGGTCTCGCTGCGCCTGCACCGGCGTACGGCGGCCTCGCGGGTGGTGACCGCCGGAGCCCCGGCCTCCGCTGCCATGGCACCCTCTGCCACAGCCTCCAACGAGCCGATTAATCAGTCTCGTTCGGCGAACTGATCACCTATTCTCACCGGCATGCGGGCTATGGGTGGGGATCAGGTGGAAGAGGCCGTCACGGACGCGGTGGCAACACTGCGGAAGGTGGCCGACCGGGACTGGAGCGTCAAGGCGGGCCGCCTGGACTGGAGTTGCCGTAGGACGGCGGAGCACATCGCGTCGGACCTCATCGCGTACGCGGGGCAGATCGCGGGCCGCCCCACCGACCGTTACGTGCCGTTCGACATCACCTTCGAGGAGTGCGAGAGCCCCGAGGACGTCCTCCAGGTCATCGAGGCGACCGGCACCCTGCTCGCGGCCGCCGTCCGCACCGCCCCGCGCGAGGCCCGCGCCTTCCACCCGTACCCCTTCCGCAGCGCGAACCGCGAGGGCTTCGCCGCGATGGGCGTCACCGAGGTGCTGGCGCACACGCACGACATCGCCGAGGGTCTGGGCATCCCGTACGAGGCCCCGGCCGCGCTCTGCGAGGACGTACTGACGCGGATCTTCCCGCACGTCCGGCCCGCCCCGGGCTCGGACCCCTGGCGGACCCTCCTGTGGGCCACGGGCCGCGGCGACCTGCCCGGCCGCGCGCCCCTCACCGGCTGGCGCTGGAACAACAACCTCGTGATCCCCGCCGACCGCCTCACCCTCCAGGGCGTCACCCCCGCGGCCGCCGCCGACCTCCGCACGGGTGGCACGGGCGGCTTCGAGTGGACCGAGGACGGCCCGTTCGAGGGCACGCGGGACGCCGCCGGAATGGTGACGAAGGCGTACGAGGCCGGGGTGCACCGCCCGGAGTTCGGCCTGTTCGTCCTCGTACGCCGCGAGAACGGCCGCGCGGTCGGCGGCATGGGCTTCCACGGCGCCCCCGACGAGGACGGCCGCGCCGAGGTCGGCTACGACCTGGCCGAGTCCGCCCGCGGCAACGGCTACGCGGCCGAGGCCCTGCGCGCCCTGTCCGCCTGGGCCCTCTCCCGCGACGACGTCACGTCCCTGTTCGCCACGGTGGACCGCGTCAACGCCCCTTCCCAGAGCGTGCTGTCCCGCGCGGGCTTCACCCGGGTGAGCGGGGCGGGCGGGGACGGACAGGGAGAGGGAGGGGTAGAGGACGGGGAGCAGTACGCGTACGAGCTGAGGGGCTGAGGGCGGAACGTCGCCGGTTGCCCGTCAACTGCCGGGAACCGCACGCCCCTTGGGCCTGCGCAACCCCGAAGCGAGCAGCAGCCGCACCACCTCACGGCTGCGAACCTCCACCGCTCCGGCCGCCACCGCGTCCTCGTACCGGTGCGAGGGGATGTCGTAGTGATCACGCTCGAAGGCGCGGGCGGGAGCGCCCAGCCGGCGGGCGAAGTCGTGCAGCTCGTCGTACGAAACGTCGCTGACGAGGTGGGACCACATGCGGCCGTGCCCCGGCCAGTCGGGCGGGTCGATGTAGACGGTCACGAGGAGGGCGTCCCCCCGTCGCTCGCGCCGCCGGTCCCGCCACCGGCCGCCTGGAGCGCGCCCACGGCCGAGACCTTCACGCCCGCCTTGTGGCACACCCAGTGCGGGTCGGCGCCCAACTCCGGCTCCACTTCCAGGGCGTGGGGATCACCGGCACCACAGACGGGACACAGCGGCCAGCGCCCGTGCCGCTCAAGCAGCGCGTCCTGTACGTCCTGGGCGACGAGCCCCGCCACGTAGTCGACCCCCTCCGGCCACTGCTCCACCCACCAGCGCCGCTGCACCACCGACTCCTCGACGAACGAGACGACGTCCGGCTCGGCAACCTCACCGGCCGCAAGATCAGCAAGCACAAGCGCCCGCGCCGCGTGCAACGCCTGCTCCAAGGGGCTGATGGGATGGGGGGAGGGCGGAGAATCCATACGTCCATTGTGCGCCACCCCCGCCCTGTAAGGGGCGCGGGGAACTGCGCGACCAGCCCCCACGCACCCGCAGCCGAAAACACCACCGTCCCAGCCACCCCCTCTCCCCTTGACCCCTCCCCCAAAGCGAAAATATCTTTCATACGTGACCCACGAAGTGAAGGAAATTTTCGCGGGCGAAACCCCGCCGGCCCCCGCGGCCCTCGCTGCCAAGGTCCGCACACTCGCCCCGTCGATGACCCGCTCCATGCAGCGCGTGGCGGAGGCCGTGGCCGCCGACCCGGCCGGCTGCGCGGCCCTCACGGTCACCGGCCTCGCGGAACTGACGGGTACCAGCGAGGCGACGGTCGTCCGTACGGCCCGCCTCCTCGGCTACCCCGGCTACCGCGACCTGCGCCTGGCCCTCGCCGGGCTCGCCGCCCAGCAGCAGTCGGGCCGCGCCCCCGCCGTGACGGCCGACATCGCGGTCGACGACCCGATCGCGGACGTGGTCGCCAAGCTCGCGTACGACGAACAGCAGACGCTCGCCGACACGGCGGCCGGGCTGGACACGGTCCAGCTCGGCGCGGCGGTCGCCGCCCTCGCGGCCGCCCGCCGTATCGACGTGTACGGCGTCGGGGCGTCCGGCCTCGTCGCGCAGGACCTCACCCAGAAGCTCCTGCGGATCGGACTCATAGCGCAGGCGCACAGCGACCCGCACCTCGCGGTGACCAACGCCGTGCAGCTGCGCGCCAAGGACGTGGCGATCTCGATCACGCACTCCGGGTCGACGGGCGATGTCATCGAGCCGTTGCGGGTCGCGTTCGAGCGCGGGGCCACGACGGTCGCGATCACCGGGCGTCCGGACGGTCCCGTCACCCAGTACGCGGATCACATCCTCACCACGTCCACGGCTCGGGAGAGCGAGCTGCGGCCGGCGGCGATGTCCTCGCGGACGAGTCAGCTGCTGGTGGTGGACTGCCTGTTCATCGGGGTCGCACAGCGGACGTATGAGACTGCGGCGCCTGCGTTGTCGGCGTCGTACGAGGCGTTGGCGCACCGTCACCGGAGCACGCCTCGATAGCCGCAGTTCGAGGCCGGTGGGTAGCTGCGGGTGTGTGGGGGCTGGTCGCGCAGTTCCCCGCGCCCCTAAAAGACAAAGACCAGGCGCCCCCGGCACTCTGAAGTCTCGCGGACGAAACTTCAGCACCAGAACCGCCCCGTACCAGAAAGAGCCGTCGCACATGACCTCCAGCGCCGATGCCACCGACGCCCCCTCTCACCCCTCGCACTCCTCTCCCTCCGACTTGCGTGATGTGCGGGCCGAGTTGGAGAGCCTGACCACCGAGGCCTTTCGTCCTGAGCTGTCCGAGATCGATCAGTTGCCCACGCTCGACATCGCGAAGCTCATGAACGGGGAGGACGCGACCGTGCCGGGCGCGGTCGCCGCGCAGTTGCCGGGCATCGCGGCGGCGATCGACGCCATCGCGGAGCGGATGGGGCGGGGCGGGCGGCTCGTCTACGCGGGCGCCGGTACCGCCGGCCGGCTCGGGGTGCTGGACGCGTCCGAGTGCCCGCCCACCTTCAACACCGACCCCTCCGAGGTCGTCGGGCTGGTCGCGGGCGGACCGGCGGCGATGACGACGTCGATCGAGGGCGCGGAGGACTCGGCGGAGCTGGCCGTGGAGGACCTCTCCGCCCTGGACCTCACGGCGGACGACGTGGTCGTGGGCGTCTCCGCCTCGGGCCGGACCCCGTACGCGATCGGTGCCGTGGAGCACGCGCGGGCGCTCGGTGCCCTCACGGTCGGTCTGTCCTGCAACGCGGACAGCGCCCTGGCGGCGGCGGCCGACCACGGCATCGAGGTGGTCGTGGGCCCCGAGCTGCTGACCGGTTCCACCCGCCTGAAGGCCGGCACGGCGCAGAAGCTCGTCCTCAACATGCTCTCGACGATCACGATGATCCGCCTGGGCAAGACGTACGGGAACCTGATGGTCGACGTACGCGCCTCGAACGAGAAGCTGCGCGCCCGCTCCCGCCGTATCGTCTCGCTCGCCACCGGCGCCTCCGACGAGGAGATCGAGGCAGCCCTCGCGGCAACGGACGGCGAGGTCAAGAACGCCATCCTCACCATCCTGGGCAACGTGGACGGCCCGACGGCGGCCCGGCTCCTGGAGGAATCCAACGGCCACCTGAGAGCGGCCCTGGCAGCGGCACCCCGTCTTTAGTCTTTTGCCTTTGCCTTTGCCTTTGGTCTTTGGTCTTTGTCTTTGGGTCTTTGATCTTTTAGGGGCGCGGGGAACTGCGCGACCAGCCCCCACGCACCCGCGGCCGAAGAACCCACCGACTCATCCGAACCCCGGACTGTCAGTGGGACATGCGAGGCTGGAGGAGCCAAAAGGAAGGGACGCCAAACCGTGAACCACGCGCAACTGACCGCTCTGGGCCGCGCCCTGCGCGTACTCGGCGAGCACGGGGACGCCCTGTCCTCCGACACGCAGGACGCGAAACTGCACGAGGTGAAGGCCGACCTCAAGCGGGCCCTCGACCTGCTGGAGGAGACCGTCACGACGGCGGCCCCGACCACGCGCTGCCCGGAGCACCCCACGGGCCCGGTCGACCAGGACGCCCCGGACCTGTGCCTGCTCTGCGAGACCCGTCGCCGCCTCGCCCGCCGTTCGAAGGTCAACGACTCGTTCCCGCAGGGCCGTCCGACCGCCCCGGACGAGATCGTGGAGCGCACGAAGTCGCGTTACGGCGTACGGGGCGACCGGCCCCAGCCCCAGCAGCGCTGGCTCCCCGAGCTGTGGACCGGCCAGACCTGGCAGCTCTGCGGCACCCCCCGCCGCGACAAACAGGAGGCGGAGCTGTATCTGGCCGCCCAGCGCCGGGGCCCCCGCCCGAGCATGGCCTACCGGCTGGTCCACGAGTTCACCGACTACGAGGTGCTACGGATCTGGGGCACCCCGGTGAAGATCGACATCGAGCCGATGGGGAACATCTAGCCGGACACCTCGGCTCTGGCCCGACACCTCGGCGATCCACTTGATGAAGGTGTTCGCGGCCAGGCAGGCGGCACGGTCCACGTCCGGCAGGGCGGCGAGGTACCGGGTGGCCGAGGGCTCCAGATGGGTCTTCAGCAGGTACTCGTCGAGGTTGCGCGCGGTGAGCCTGCCGAAGCCCTTCGCCCGCAGCCCGAGCGAGGCCAGGTGGTCGCCGTACGCGGCCTTGAGCTCCCGGGAAATGGTCTGGTCGACCCTGTGCGCCGCTGACCAGCGGGTTGTCGCCCCAGCACCACTCGTACGCCATGCCGGAGTGTTCGAGGTCGAGTGACCGCGCCGCACCCCGCCCGCACGCCACCCCATGACCCCACCCCTCCATCGCCCCGATCACCCAGTTGCGAGTAAGCGAGACGAGACGTATCGTCACGTCCCATGGAACAGCTTCTCACCGTCGCCCCCGACGTCCACCTCTGGACCGAACAGCGCGGCAGCGCCGGCGCCCCGCCCCTTCTCCTGATCATGGGCGCGGGCGCCTCCGGCCTCGGCTGGCCCGAACCACTGGTGGACGCCCTCGCCGTCGACCACCGGGTGATCCGGTACGACCACCGCGACACGGGACGCTCCACCTGGGCGTTCGAGCAACGCCCATATCGCATCACCGACTTGGCCGAGGACGCAGTGGCGGTGCTGGACGGTCTCGGCGTGGAGCGGGCCCACGTCGTCGGTATGTCGCTCGGCGGCATGCTGACCCAGCTGCTCGTCGCCGACCACCCCGACCGCGTACTGAGCGCCACACTCATCGGGACGTCGGCACTCAGCACCGCCCCTTACACCCGCCCCGACGGGACACGCGCCCCGGTGGAGGAACTGCCCGGCGTCTCCCCCGAGGTACTGAAGATCTGGTCCCACCTCGCCGAGGAGCGTGACCGGGAGGCCGAGCTGGACTGGCGCGTCGCACACTGGCGGGTACTGGCCGGCGGCCAACTCCCCTTCGACGCCGCGTACTTCCGCGATCTGGAAGAGCGCATCATCGAGCACGCCGGTGGCCCCGCCACCTCACCCGCGCACGCCCTCGCCGACGACTCCGGCATGCTGCGCACGGAGGCGCTCGCGACGACCGAGGTGCCCGTACAGGTCATCCTCGCCCCGGCCGAACCCGTGTTCCCGCCACCACACGCACAGCACATCGCCCAGGCGATCCGAGGCGCCCGCCTCACCGAGATCCCCGGCATGGGCCACGCCCTCCCGGCCGGACTCCTCCCGGCACTCGCGACAGCAATCCTCTCGGCCACGGCGACCCCAGGGCCGCAGCCGACGTAACCACATATCGTTTCAATCGATACCGTATCGATTGAATTAACAGCGGTAACATGCCCCCATGACCGCCGACGCCCCTCACCCCGCCACCGCCTCGCGTGCGACCGATCGCCCCGGCGACACCTCGCCCTTCGCTCTCGGGCTGCTGCTGCGGCAGGCGCACTGGCGGGCGGCCGCGGTGATGTCGGAGGCGCTTCGGCCGCTCGGCATCGAGTTGCGGCACTTCGCCGTACTGATCGTGCTCGTCGACCGCGGACCCACCGTGCAGCGGGACCTGGGGGCGGCGACGGGGACGGACAAGGCGGGGATCATGCGGGTCGTCGACGACCTGGAGCGCAAGGGTCTCGCCGCACGCAAGTCCGTGCCGGGGGACCGGCGGGTGCGGGCGGTGGAGATCACGCCTCAGGGCATCGAGCTCTTCGACGCGGCCCATGAGGGGGCGGCGCCACTGGCCGAGAGCCTGGTCACCGACCTGACACCCGGCGAGCGCGAACTGCTGACGGACCTGCTGACCCGGTTCGCCTACCCAGCGGACAGCGAGGTGTAGAAACACCCACACCCCAGGGGCGCGTCACGCGGCGAGGCGCTCCGCGAGGGCCTTGGCCTTGGCGGTCGCGTCCCTGAAGGCGCGCTCGCGGGAGGCCTCATAGAGGGGGATCAGCTCGGACATGGCCGGGTTGCCGGGGGCCATGGTGAGTTCCGGGACGATGAATTCGAGGTCCAGTCCGAGGGCACCCTGGAGGACGACCTCCAGGTAGTTCTGCACGAACTCGAAGCCCTCGCGCGGGGTGCCCGGCGCGTAGGAGCCGCCACGGCTGGCCACGACGACGACCGGGGTGCCCTGGGCCGACGGGGCCTCGCCCGCCGTACGGCCGAGCAGGAACACGTTGTCCAGCCACGCCTTGAGGGTCGACGGGATCGAGTAGTCGTGCATCGGCGCGCCGATCAGCACGACGTCCGCCCGCTCCAGCTCCTCCATGAGCCGCACGCGCTCGCCGAACGCGGCTGCCTGCTCCGACGTGCGCTCGGACGGGTCCGTGAAACCGGCGGACCAGGCGGCGGCGGTGATGTGCGGGACCGGGTGGGCGGCGCGGTCGCGGTGGATCACCCTGCCCTCCGGGTGCTGCTCCTCCCAGGCCTTGCGGAAGGCGTCCGCGACCGAACGGGACGAGGACGCCTCGCCGGGGAGCACGGACGAGTCGATGTGCAGCAGCGTGGTCATGCGCTTTCTCCAAGGAACGGTGCCCGGGCGGACAAGCCGGGACAGAGGATTCGTACTCGACGACAGTTAAACACGAGAAGGTATCGCATGATACCGTCGCGGTCGAGACGGAAACCGTGACGTCGAGCAGCGGCGAGCAGACGGGAGGTAGACGGCCTTGGACGTCTACGAGGCGGCGACGAGCCGTCGGGCGGTACGCGGATTCACCGACCGGCATGTCCCGCGGGAGACGCTGGAGCGCGTACTGTCCACGGCGGCCAGAGCACCGTCCGCGTCGAACCTCCAGCCGTGGCACGCCTGCGTGGTGACCCGCAGGCCGCTGGCCGAGCTCAAGAAGCGCGCAGGTGAGCGCCTCGCCGCGGGCGACCCCTGGGACGAGCCGGAGTACGAGATGTACCCGCCCGCGCCGAGGTCCCCGTACCGGGAACGCCGGTCCGCCTTCGGTGAGCAGCGCTACGGCGCGCTCGGCATTCCGCGCGAGGACCTGGAGGCGCGTCAGCGGGCCGCCGCCGGGAACTGGGAGTGCTTCGGCGCGCCCGCCGCCCTGTTCTGCTACATCGACCGCGACCTGGGCCCGGCCCAGTGGTCCGACGTCGGCATGTATCTGCAGACCGTCATGCTGCTGCTCCGCGCCGAAGGGCTGCACAGCTGTACGCAGATGGCGTGGGCCAAGTACCACCGGACCGTCGCGGAGATCCTGGCGCCCCCGGAGGAGCTCCTCCTCTTCCGCGGCATGTCGATCGGGTTCGAGGACGCCACAGTGGGATACACCCGTACGGGCCGGGCTCCGCTCGACGAGACGGTCGTGTTCGTCGAGCCTTGAGTGCGAGTCCGACGGGAGCACAGAGCCGTAGCAAGAGCAGTGGCGAGAGCAGCTGGGAGGCGGCCCGCGATGGCGACGATGGGGAACCTGCCCGAGGTGGTGTCACGCGAGGAGTGGCTCGCGGCCCGCAAGGAACTGCTGGCGAAGGAGAAGGAACTCACCCGGGCACGCGACCGGGTGAACGCCGACCGGCGGCGCCTGCCGATGGTCCGCGTCGACAAGCCGTACACCTTCGAGGGCCCGGACGGGACCGTGTCCCTGCCCGACCTGTTCGAGGGGCGGCCCCAACTGGTCATGCACCACTTCATGTGGACGTACGACCTCGACGCCGACGGCACCGAGCACCCCCGGGACACCGGATGCCCGAGCTGCTCCTCCGCCGCCGACGGCATCGCCGGACTGCGGCAGCTGCACGCCCGCGACACGACGCTGGTCGCGGTGACCCGCGCGCCGTACGCGAAGCTCGCCGCCTACCGCGAGCGGATGGGGTGGACGTTCCCCTGGTACTCCTCGGCCGGCGGCGACTTCAACTACGACTTCCACGCGACGGTCGACGACCGCGTCGCGCCGGTCCAGGTCTTCCACCGCACCGAGGCCGAACTCGCCGAGGCCGGAATGCCCTGGTCGGAGAGCATGCGCGGCGACTGGCCGGGCATCAGCGCGTTCCTGCGGGTGGACGACGACGTGTTCCACACCTACTCGACCTTCGGCCGCGGCATCGAGGAGTTCCACAACGGCTACCGCTGGCTCGACCTCACCGCGCTCGGCCGCCAGGAGGCCTGGGAGGAGCCGAAGGACCGCGCGGCCCCGCGAGGCATGGAGGTCGGCGGCCCCAGGATGCGTATCCCGGACGAGTACGACGTCTGAGACGGGACGTGTGCGGCGGAACGTGTGAGGCGGAACGTGTGAGGGGGCTGTCGATGCGGCTGCATCCGGGTGAGACCGAGGCCGTCGGCTGGCGGGTGGTGACCGTGCCCGACGTCGTCCGGCAGTTGCGCGAGGCATCGCCCGACGTCACCGGACGCCCGCGCGTGATCGCGATCGACGGCCGGGGCGGCGCCGGCAAGACGACCCTGGCCGAGCGGCTGCGCAAGGCGGTCCCCAACTCCGCCGTGGTGCACACCGACGACATCGCCTGGAACCACGCCTGCTTCGACTGGGGCGCCGCGCTCGTCGAGAACATCCTGCGCCCCTTGCACCGGGGCGGGCCGGTGGACTGCCGCCCTGCTCCCTGGATCACCCACGACCGGCCCGGATCGATCACCGTCCCCGCCGGTGCCGACGCCATCTGGGTCGAGGGCACCGGCATCATCCGCGAGGAGCTCGCCCCGTGGCTGGACGCCTCGGTGTGGATGCAGGGCGACCTCGACGAACAGGAGCGCCTGCTGGCCGTACGCGACGGCGACTCCCCCGAGCAGCGGGAGCACGTGGCGAACTGGCTGCGGGAGGAACTGCCGTTCATGCTGCGGGAACAGCCGTGGGCCCGGGCCACCCTGATCGTCGCCGGCCCTCCGTGGACCGCCCACGACCCGGACACCGAGTTGGTCGTCGCCCCGCCGACGGGCCCGTAGTCCGGCCGCCCACCCGGTCACGGCAGCCGCCCCTCCCAGTTGAGCCGCCGCACCCGCGCGCGCAACACCTCCCCCACCGGAGCCTCGCCCACCGCCTCCGGCGGACAGTCCCACTCCCGGCCACCACCCACGGGCCGCAGCTGTACGTATCCGCCCTCGCGCCCCATGACCTGCCCGACCCGCCCGTCGCGCAGGTCGACCGCGTACTCCCGGCTCACGCGTCCCCACCCGCCGCCGCCCCGCGCAGCGCGTCGGCCAGCCGGACCGCCGTACGTACGTTGCACCGCCCCAACTCCACCAGTGCGTACGGTTCGCCGGTGGCCGCCGTCACCGGGTCGATGCCCAGCGACGGCAGCGCGACGCCCGCCCCCTCCAGGGCCGCCCGAAGGCACGCCACCGCCTCCTCCGTCGACAGCACCCGCTCACTGGACGTCATCTCCATCGTGCCCTGCCTCCACTCTGAGTGTTCACGTTCACCACACAGCGTGGCCATCACGGCTCTAACCTGGCCAGAGACGGCGCCCCAACAACCCCTCCTGTCGGACAGGGAGTTGCACATGCCTGGATCGAAGGACCTTGACCCGTCCTCCTCACCTCGCGCCCTGCTGGGTGCAGAACTCCGCCATGCCCGCGAGGCGACGGGCCTCAGCCAGGACGAGTTGGGCCAGTCCCTCTTCGTCAGCGGCTCATTCATCGGCCAACTGGAGGCGGGCACGCGCCGCGTCCAACCGGACATGGCGTTGAAGCTCGACGAAATACTCGGCACGAACGGCTTCTTCGAGCGCAACTGCAAGGCGGTGAACCGGTCCAAGTACCCGGACCACTTCGCGGAGGCGGCGGAGGCGGAGACGATTGCCACGGCGATCCGCCAGTACGCGCCAATGCTGTTCCCCGGGCTGCTCCAGACGCCCGCGTACGCACGGGCCGTGAACCGCGCGTACGACCCGACGGCACCGGAGGAGACGATCGACGAGTGGGTCGAAGGCCGAATGGTACGGACCCGCCTGCTCGACCACCCAACAAAGCCGCTGTTGTGGGCGGTACTTGACGAGGCTGTGTTGCGCCGGGAGACCGGTGGCCGAGCAGTGATGGCTGAGGCCCTGCGCCACGTTGCGGGCCTGGCCCGCAGGGGGCGGGTCATCGTGCAGGTACTGCCGTTCAGCACGGGGGCGCACAAGTCTATGGAGGGCTCGATGAGGCTGATGGACTTCGAAGACGCCCCTCCGCTGGTCTACTTCGAGGGGCCCGGCACCGGACGGTTGGAGGACGACCCAGCCACCGTCTCCAAGCTGAGGTTCACCTTTGAACTCCTCACGGCCTCCGCGCTCTCGCCTGAGAAGTCCCTGGCTCTGATCGAATCGGTGGCGCAGGATTACGCCCATGAGGAACATCCCTGAGTACGACCTGAGCACCGCCGTCTGGCACAAGTCGACCTACAGCGGTGGAGGCGGCAACGAGTGCCTAGAAGTCGCGGACGGCAACCCCACCCTCGTCCCCGTACGCGACTCCAAGAACCCGCTCGGCCCGAAGCTCGCGTTCCGGGCCGAGGCATGGTCGGCCTTCGTCGCGCACCTCAAGCAGGACTAGGCAGCAGCCGCCCCGAAGCTCAAGCGCCGAGCTTCGAACCCTGCTTCTGAGGATTGGGTGGTGGGCTTCAACCCACCCACCCTCCCTGCGAGTTGACTCGACGCGACCGGCTTGCCACGGACAGTCACATGGGTCTAGCGTGCCCGGATAACGAACAGCCCCCGCTCGGTGCTTGCAGGCACCCGCGGGGGCTTGACCAACAAGATCGAATGCGAGTCGATCCCATGGCTGATGCCAAGCCTAGTCCTGCCTTCCTGCCCGCGCACGCGACCCCGCCCCACCCGATGGCCAATCCGGGTTACGGAAAACGCGCCGCCCCGGGCCAACTCCCCCGCACAGCCGCCGACTTCGCACACCTCCCGCCCCGCGAAGCCGCCGTCGCCGCATACATCGACCGCCTCCCCGGCGGCGCCGACATCTCCGTAAAGACGCTGGCCAAGACGCTCCCGTACGGCCAGTGCGCACTCCGCACCGCCCTCAACAACCTCCAGCGGGCTGGCCACTTGCGCCGGGGCCGCGAACACCTGGCCGACTCGGGAAGCCCCCGCTGGATCACCCGAACGTGGTTCTCGCGGACGGCGCGGGACGACGACTGGTGGGCGGCGTTCACGAGGGGCGACGTACCGAAGGAACCGCAGGAACCCCCTTCCGGGCAGGGCGGCCCCACCCGCTCCCGCGCGTACATCCTGCTCGCGGCCCTCGGCCGTACGACCCCGGCGCTGTCCCTCTCCGCCAGGGCGTGCGAGGACCTCGCCCCGCTGGTCACGGAGTGGTTCGCGAGGGGCGCGACCGACGAGTACGTACTCCAGGCCCTGACCGCAGGCCTCCCGGTCCCGGTCCACAGCCCGGCGGCCATCGTCCGCACCCGCCTCACCACGAAGCTCCCACCGGAACCGGAACCGACTCCGCCGCGACGCCCACCCCTCCGCGTACTGGAGTGCGCCAAGTGCGGCACACCGGGCCGCCCGGAGGCCCTGCCGGGCGGCATCTGCGGCCCGTGCCGGGGCGAGGCGGTGCCACCTGGGCCGTCCGTCCCCCTGACATCCACCGCAGTCCACGCCCACGCCGCCGCGGCCCGCGCGGCGATGGTCGACCGACGAGAAAGGCCACGCCTATGACCGCTCCAACAGTCCGAAGGCACACAGCCGGGGCACGATGGAAGGGAGGAGGCAAAACCATGACCCCTGGCACCACCGAACACCCGCAGATGTCCGTCGAGGACTTCGAAGAGCTTGCCCGCAAGGCGCCGAAGCGCGTGAAGCTCGAATTCCTCGAAGGGCGCCTGTCCAGCAAGTACCCGCTCGACGTCGAGGACTTCGAGGAGCTGGAGAGCCAGGCACCCGAGACCGTGCGGCTTGAGTACATCAACGGAAAACTAAGGGTCAAGGCAATGCCGGACGGCAAACACACGTCGATCTTTATGTGGCTGCTCCGCCAGTGCATGCAGCAGCGCCCTGACCTGGACCTCGCGCCCGAGCGGGGCGTCAAGGCGGAGGCCTACCGCAAGGGCCGCGCACGTACGGACGGCTTCCTGGCGCCGGTGGATCACTTCAGGGACGACGGCGAGTGGTCCGAGACCGACGGCGCTCTCATGGCCGTCGAAATCACCTCCCACGACCGCGACACCGACCAGCGCGACCGCATCGACAAGCCCGTCGGCTACGCGGAGGCCGACATCCCCGTCTACCTCCTGATCGACCGCGACAACAACACCGTCACCGTGTTCAGCGAGCCGAAGGACGGCCGCTACCAGCAGGCTCCCTCCTACCCGTGGGGATCCATCGTGGAGATCCCCGAACCCGTCGGCATCACCCTGAAAACCGAGAAGCTCAAGGACTACGCGGACTGACGGCCCACGCGCGCCGACGAAGGAACAGCCAGAGTGAGCCGACCGCGCTCTCCCACCGGTGAGCACGGCAAGTCCGCCGCCGTACCCATCCCGACGAGCGAACCGGAAGAGCCGCAGCGGTTGCGGGACGAGGCGGACATCGCCGAAGCGCAGGCCCGTGAGGCCGCTCCGTCCGGGGCGGCCATGTCCCACGACGAGTTCATGGCCCAGCTGGAGGAAGAGGACCGTCAGGAGGCCGCTTCCTGACCCACCCGCGGGACGCCCGAGGGCGGCACCCCGCGAGAAGGGTGCCGCCCTCTGCGTACAACAGCCGCCAGTGTTGGTCGGCTCAGCTCAGTGAGCCCAGCGCCGCCGCGTCGTACGCTCCCAGCTCGTCGAAGCGGCCGTCGAGGACCTTCGCCGCCCACTGGGGGTCCTGGAGGAGGGCGCGGCCCACGGCCACCATGTCGAACTCGTCGCTCTCCAGGCGGTCCAGCAGGTCGTCGATGCCCCTGGCCGGGGCGCCCTCGCCCTGGAAGCCCTTGAGGAAGTCGCCGTCGAGGCCGACCGAGCCGACGGTGATGACCGGCTTGCCTGTGAGCTTCTTCGTCCAGCCGGCCAGGTTCAGGTCCGAGCCGTCGAACTCCGGGCGCCAGTAGCGGCGGGTGGAGGCGTGGAAGGCGTCCACACCGGCCGCCGCGAGCGGGGCCAGCAGCGCCTCCAGCTCCTCCGGCGTCTCCGCGAGACGTGCCTCGTAGGCCTGCTGCTTCCACTGCGAGAAGCGGAAGATGACCGGGAAGGACGGCGAGACGGCGGCGCGCACCGCGGCCACGATCTCCGCGGCGAACTGCGTCCGGGCGACGAGGTCGCCGCCGTACGCGTCCGTGCGGCGGTTCGTGCCCGCCCACAGGAACTGGTCGATCAGGTAGCCGTGCGCGCCGTGCAGTTCGACTCCGTCGAAGCCGATGCGCTCGGCGGCGGCAGCGGCCTCGGCGAAGGCCTGGATGACGTCGTCCAGGTCCTGCTGGGTCATGGCCTTGCCGGTGACCTCGGCGCCTTCGGTGTGGATACCGGACGGGCTGACGGACGGGGCGTCCGCGAACGGCGGCTCGCCGGCCCTGCGCACGCTCCCGATGTGCCAGAGCTGCGGCACGATCTTCCCGCCCGCCGCGTGCACGGCCTCGGCGACCTTCGCCCACCCGGCCAGCTGCTCCTCACCGTGGAAGCGCGGAATGTCGTCGCTCTGCCCGGCCGAGTCGTGGCCCACGTACGTGCCTTCGGTGACGATCAGGCCGACCCCGGCGGCGGCACGGCGCGCGTAGTACGACGCCACGTCCTCCCCCGGAACACCGCCCGGCGAGAACTGCCGGGTCATCGGCGCCATCGCGATCCGGTTCGGAACGGTCAGGCCGTTGAGGGCGACGGGCCGGGAAAGGATCTCGGCCGCGCGGGAGGCGGAGGGGGCGACAGTCACGTAGGAGCTCCTCGTGGGGGTGGAGTGGTCGAGTGGTGGTCGAGCGGTCAGTCGGTCCATCTGCGGATCCAGGTGTACGCATGCGCATCCCCGTTGGTATGTGCATGCGCATGGATCACTCCCCCAATCAACCACCCAAGTGACCAGGACATTCCACTTCCCCGCCTCCGACCCCCCGTGATCCCGGCCACACCTCCGCACCCGGTCAAGGCCGACCTGTTCGCGCGTGGGATCGATCGCGTGATCTATAAAGTGTGGTGGCCATCAACACCATTCGAACGCAAGGGAACAGATGGGTAGACAGATACGGTGGGCGGCCGCTCTCGCCGTCCCCCTCGCCCTCGGAGCCACACTGCTCGCTCCGACGACCACCGCACAGGCGGAGACGGTCGTCTCCGGGAACTACACCTCGGTCTTCAACTACCCGAAGCCCACGGGCGCCTACGACTACTCGATCAGCACCGGCGCCGGTGAACTGATCGACCTCGCGGCGCCGGACTCGACCCTCTATATGGGGATGTACTGGTTCAGCAGCGCGACCCTGCGGGAGAAGCTCGCCGCCGCGCAGGCGCGGGGTGTGACCCTGCGCATCGTCGCGGAGAGCGTGAACTCCGGCGACCTGGGCCAGCTGCCGCTGACGGGCGACTCGACCCTCACCCGGTGCAGCAACGGCTGCCTCGGCAACGGCTCGGGCGACGCACGGGCGATCAACCACGACAAGTACATAGTGCTCGACGCGCTCACCGACGGCCGCAAGAACGTCGTCTGGCAGAGCTCGCAGAACCTCGCGGGCGGCCAGGACGGCGAGATCAACAACGCGGTCGTCGTGGCGAACAACGCGACCCTCGCCACCCGGTACCGCAACCACTTCAACGACCAGGTCGAGCACGCCGGCGACAGCCTGCACACGACGTACGACCACACCACGGGCGACCCGAACTCCCCGGTCGAGGCGTACTTCTCCCCGCGCGACACGGCCTCGGACGCCACTCACTACGGCAACGCCGACATCCTCGCCTCGTTCATCGACCAGGTCGACTGCACGCACGACGGCAAGATCAGGATCGCGGCGGCCGAGCTCGACCAGCGCTCCACCCGGCCCGCCGTCTACGAGGCCCTGGAGACCAAGCGGACCGAAGGCTGCGCCATCGAGGCGAACGTCCGCGACCTCAGCGACGGCGGCGGCAACAACGGCGTCAACGAACTCGCCGGCCTCGACATCGCGGCCTACGGCAACCGCCCCGGCGGCTGCCGCTACAAGGCCACGGCCACCGCGTCCTGCAACCGCGGCACCGTGCACTCCAAGTACCTGCTGACGGAGTGGAAGAAGGACGACGGCACCCAGGTCCAGCACGTCTACACGGGCTCCCACAACTGGACCGCGGGCTCGCTGAAGACCAACGACGAGACGATCCTGCGCATCGACGACGCGGGCACCTACCAGGCGTTCGTCGCCAACTTCGACAAAGCCCGCGCCCTCGTGGTCGACGTCGACGCCACGAAGTACGGCTCGACGTCCCAGCACTACTCCCGCGTCAACGTGAAAGCCAACGGCGACCAGCACTACAGCGCCGTCGCCTCCGGCGGCACCTCCGCCGTCTACACGGCGGTCGTGTACGAGCAGGGCGACCGGCACGACGCCTCGGACACCGAGCTGGGCACCGACGTGTACATCCGCATGTACAAGGACGGCGTACCCCTCTGGGACGAGAAGCTGCTGAGCAACAGCGGGACCGGTACCACCTGGTCGCACCAGAAGCCCGACGTCGGCGTGGACGACCAGGGCAACGCGACCGTCGTCTGGGCCAAGGACGACGACGGCAACAAGTACGCCGACATCGCCGTACGCAGGATCACCCCGGACGGGACGGTCACGACCCTGCCGCGCCCGCACGCCTCCGGTGACGGCGACCAGTTGCGGCCGACGGTCGCGGTGGCCGGCGACGGGTCCTACGGCGTCGCCTGGGAGAGCACGGCCGACGGCTCGACGCTCAACCAGGTGTACGCGAGCAGCTGGTCGCCGACCGGCGCCGCGCGCTACCAGGACGTCCAGGTCAGCACGATCAACTCCGGTGCGGCCGGGTCCAACCGTCGGCCCGACGCGGCGATCGACGACGCCGGGAACATGGTCGTCGCCTGGGAGGAGGACGCGGACGGCAACGGCGGCATCAACATCGGGGTGGCGAAGCTGAACACCTCGGGCGGCTTCGCCGTGGCCCGCAAGGTGGCCAACTCGCTCACGGACGGGCAGCAGACCAGGCCCGCGGTGGCGTCGGCCGGTGACGGCCGGTTCGTCGTGGCGTGGACGGACGAGTACACCACCGGCTCCGGCACGCTGGTGCGGCCCCAGCGGATCCAGCACCGCGTCTTCTCGGCGGCCGGCGCCGCCGCGGCGGCCGACCGGCGGACCACCGAGGACGCCACCGAAACCGGCCCCTACGTCGACGGCAAGCGGCCGATCTCCGACCAGGCCGACGCCGATGTGGCGGTCGCCGACGACGGCAGCTTCGTCGTGGCGTGGAAGGAGGCCTTCGACGTGTTCGTCGGCAACCCCGCGACCCTGCACGCCGGTCAGGACGACGTCTGGGCCCGCGGCTTCAACGCGGACGGGACCGCGACCGACCGGCTCGTTCCCACCCGGATGAACGTGGTGACCGGCGGGGGCCAGGGCGGCCCGGCCGTGGCCCTGGCCGCGAACGGCCGTCTGGCGCTGACGTACTCGGACGACTACGACGGCAACGGCCACAACGAGATGCGCCTGCGGGACGCGTTCAAGAACGCCTGATCACGGCCCCGTCGGCGGAACGCCGGCGGAAACGCCCGAGGGCGGCACCCCTGGAATGGGATGCCGCCCTCGTTCGCGTAATGCGAAGTACTGCGTAATGCGAACTGCGAAGTACTGCGAACTGCGATGAACTACCGAGCCTTGGCTGCTTGCGCAGGGGCTCAGAAGTCCATGTCACCGCCCGGCATGCCGCCACCGGCGCCGGCGCCGGCACTGGCCTTCTCCGGCTTGTCGGCGATGACGGCCTCGGTGGTGAGGAACAGCGCGGCGATGGACGCGGCGTTCTGCAGGGCAGAGCGCGTGACCTTCGCCGGGTCGATGATGCCTTCGGCGATCATGTCGACGTACTCACCGGTCGCGGCGTTGAGGCCGTGGCCGACGGGAAGGTTGCGCACCTTCTCGACGATGACGCCACCCTCGAGGCCACCGTTGACGGCGATCTGCTTGAGCGGGGCCTCCAGGGCGAGCTTCACGGCGTTGGCGCCGGTCGCCTCGTCACCCTCCAGGTCCAGCTTCTCGAAGACCGAGGAGGCCTGGAGCAGGGCCACGCCACCACCGGCGACGATGCCCTCCTCGACGGCCGCCTTCGCGTTGCGAACGGCGTCCTCGATGCGGTGCTTGCGCTCCTTGAGCTCGACCTCGGTGGCGGCACCGGCCTTGATGACGGCCACGCCGCCGGCCAGCTTCGCCAGGCGCTCCTGGAGCTTCTCGCGGTCGTAGTCCGAGTCGGAGTTCTCGATCTCGGCACGGATCTGGTTGACGCGACCGGCAACCTGGTCCGCCGAACCCGAGCCGTCCACGATCGTCGTCTCGTCCTTGGTGATGACGATCTTGCGAGCGCGGCCGAGCAGCTCAAGGCCCGTGTTCTCGAGCTTGAGGCCGACCTCCTCGGAGATGACCTCGCCGCCCGTGAGGATGGCGATGTCGTTCAGCATCGCCTTACGGCGGTCACCGAAGCCCGGGGCCTTGACGGCAACGGACTTGAAGGTGCCACGGATCTTGTTGACGACCAGGGTCGACAGGGCCTCGCCCTCGACGTCCTCGGCGATGATCAGCAGCGGCTTGCCCGACTGCATGACCTTCTCCAGGAGCGGGAGCAGGTCCTTGACGTTGGCGATCTTCGAGTTCGCGATCAGGATGTAGGGGTCGTCGAGGACGGCCTCCATACGCTCCATGTCGGTGGCGAAGTACGCCGAGATGTAGCCCTTGTCGAAGCGCATACCCTCGGTGAGCTCGAGCTCCAGACCGAAGGTCTGGGACTCCTCGACCGTGATGACGCCTTCCTTGCCGACCTTGTCCATCGCCTCGGCGATGAGCTCGCCGATCTGGGTGTCGGCGGCGGAGATGGAGGCCGTGGAAGCGATCTGCTCCTTGGTCTCGACATCCTTGGCCTGCTCAAGGAGGGCACCGGAGACGGCCTCGACGGCCTTCTCGATACCGCGCTTGAGAGCCATCGGGTTGGCGCCGGCGGCTACGTTGCGAAGGCCCTCGCGGACCAGCGCCTGCGCCAGAACGGTCGCGGTGGTCGTACCGTCACCGGCGACGTCGTCCGTCTTCTTGGCGACTTCCTTGACCAGCTCAGCGCCGATCTTCTCGTACGGGTCCTCGAGCTCGATCTCCTTGGCGATGGAAACACCATCGTTGGTGATCGTGGGGGCGCCCCACTTCTTCTCGAGGACGACGTTGCGACCCTTGGGACCAAGGGTGACCTTGACGGCGTCGGCGAGCTGGTTCATCCCGCGCTCGAGACCGCGCCGTGCCTCCTCGTCGAACGCGATGATCTTGGCCATGTGAAGTGGTCCTCCCGGACTGGGGTGGAATCTCCAGGACCGCGCCCGCGCCCGCGACGGACGGCCTGCCGACCTCGTGGTTCCTTGCCCCACCCGGCCTGCGGGCCTCACCGACCCGGTCCTCGTTATCACTCTCACCTTCAGAGTGCTAACGCCAATGATTAGCACTCGACCCATGCGAGTGCAAGCGGCTCACGATGATCCGCAGGTGGGAGCAGGTGGGAAGAGAGCGCACGGACGGGGCGCGAGCATGCCGAAGGGCCCGCACCCGGTGGGGTACGAGCCCTTCGGAAGAAGAACGTCGCTGCAGTAAGTCGGCGCGTGCTTCAGCCGGTCGCCAGTCGGACCATGTCCGCCTGCGGCCCCTTCTGGCCTTGCGAGATCTCAAAATCGACCCGCTGACCCTCTTCCAGGGTGCGGTAGCCGTCCATCTGAATCGCGCTGTAGTGGACGAAAACATCCGCACCACCGTCGACCGCGATGAAGCCGTACCCCTTCTCCGCGTTGAACCATTTGACGGTGCCCTGAGCCATGCCTAACTCCCCTATTACTGGCCCTTGCACAGACCCGCACTTCGCGGATCCGGGTCAGACCTCACCCCCCAACGGTTGGGGGTGTGCGCCGGAACGCGTCGACCGCGGCTGAATGTATCCGTCCAACTGCCGTCTGCAACAGGTCAATCCGACGAGAATTCCGGGCACGACCGATCGGGAATATGTGAAGAATTCACGAAGATTCAGGGCAAGTCGGGCCCCATGAATGCCATAAAAGGCTCAAAAAGGCGGGGCACTTTGGCTACTTCTTGTCGGGCTTCGGGCGGGATCTCAATGCGCCCGGCGTGCGGATCGAAGCAGGTTCCCCAACTGTACCGCGCTCAACCATACAGAATTGCCCCTTCCGCTTCTCTCACGGAGGGGGCAATTCGATGAACTCTCGGTGACGGCCGTTACCGAAGGTAATGATCAGCCCTCGGCACGGCTCCCGACGGTCAGCCGCCGGCGACGGCGGGAATGATCGACACCCCGGCCCCGTCCGGCGTCGCCGTCTCCAGCCCCTGCTCGAAGCGGACGTCGTCGTCGTTCACGTACACGTTGACGAACCGGCGCAGCTGCCCCTGGTCGTCCAGGACCCGGGCGGCGATCCCGGCATGGTTCTTCTCCAGGTCGGCGATGACCGCACCAAGAGTCCCACCCTCAGCAGAAACCTCGGCCTTGCCGCCCGTGTAGGTGCGCAGGATGGTGGGGATACGAACGTTGACGCTCATGGGGTTAGACCTCCGTCGGAGTGGGTGGCCCGTTCAGGGGCGCGGGGAACTGCGCAGTCTTTGTCTTTAGGGGCTCGGGGAACCGCGCAGTCTTCAGGGGCGCGGGCAACTGCGCGACCAGCCCCCACGCGCCCGCAGGATGAAACGACTAGCCGAGCCCAGCCTCACGGAAGGAATCCAGGTTCGGCCGGATCGTCGCGGTCAGCCCCGTGTCGGAAGCAACCGCGTCCAAGGTCTTCAGACCATCCCCGGTGTTGAGCACAACAGTGGTCAGACTCGGATCCAGCAGACCGTTCTCGATCAGCTTCTTCGCCACGCCCACCGTCACACCACCGGCGGTCTCCGCAAAGATCCCCTCGGTCCGCGCCAGCAACTTGATCGCGTCGACCACCTGCTCGTCGTTCACGTCCTCCACGGCCCCACCCGTACGCCGGGCGATATCGAGAACGTAAGGACCGTCCGCCGGGTTACCGATCGCGAGCGACTTCGCGATCGTGTTCGGCTTCTGCGGCCGTACGACGTCGTGCCCGGCCTTGTACGCCACGGACACCGGCGAGCAGCCCTCGGCCTGTGCACCGAAGATCTTGTACGGCTTGTCCTCGACGAGCCCGAGCTTGATCAGCTCCTGCAGGCCCTTGTCGATCTTCGTGAGCTGCGAGCCCGAGGCGATGGGCACGACGAGCTGGTCGGGCAGTTGCCAGCCGAGCTGCTCACAGATCTCGTACGCCAGGGTCTTGGAGCCCTCCGCGTAGTACGGCCGCAGGTTGACGTTGACGAAGCCCCAGCCCTCGCCGGCCGGGTCGCCGATCAGCTCGGAGCAGAAGCGGTTCACGTCGTCGTAGTTGCCCTCGATGCCGACGAGCTCGCCGCCGTAGACCGCGGCCATGACGACCTTGCCCTGCTCCAGGTCGTGCGGGATGAACACGCAGGACCGGAAGCCGGCGCGCGCGGCGGCGGCGCCCACCGCACCGGCGAGGTTGCCGGTGGAGGAGCAGGAGAGGGTGGTGAAGCCGAAGGCACGCGCGGCCTCCAGCGCCTGGGCGACGACACGGTCCTTGAAGGAGTGCGTCGGGTTGCCGGAGTCGTCCTTCACGAAGAGCTTGCCGGCGTCGACACCCAGTTCGCGCGCGAGGTTGTCGGCCTGGACGAGCTTGGTCCAGCCGGGGTTGATGTTCGGCTTGTCGGCCACGTCCGCGGGGACGGGCAGCAGCGGCGCGTACCGCCAGATGTTCGCGGGGCCCGCCTCGATCCGCTTGCGGAGCTCCTCGGTGTCATAGGCCGAGAAGTCGTACGCGATCTCCAGCGGGCCGAAACACTCCTCGCAGGCGAAGACCGGACCGAGCGGGACGCGGTGGCCGCATTCACGGCAGGAAAGCGCGGCGGCCGGTCCGAGGTCGACGGAGTTCGCGACGGGGGCGGAGTTCGTGGTGCTTGCAACTGTCTGCGCAGCCATGGAGGCGAGGCCCTTTCTCCTCATCTTCCTCACGACGCACTTCGCCGTGAGACGGATTTGGCACCTTCCCTAGCCGGGAGCCTCGCTGCGCTGATCGACAATGATCAGGACGAGACCGGCTGGAGGGTTGCCGGGGCTTCAACGGGCCGTATCCCTCTGCCCCTCTGGATGAGCGGTATTCAGTTGTGGTTCTGGCTCTGGTTTTGGTTGTGCACGCAACGACCCCCGACATGCGATGGTCATCAGCGTTGTTCAAGACTGTAACCGAAGGCCTGGATGGTGGAGAGAGCCGTCCGAACCGCGAGATGACAGTGACGCAACCCACACTGCAGGCCGCGGCGGGCACACGCATCCCAATGAACGCAAGGGAGAGCCGCACGTGCTGGAAGACGTCGAGCGCTGGCTGAGCACGCGCTCCTGGTCCGTCGAGGACCGCCCGCTCAAGAAACTCATCGCCGCGAAGCGTGCCACCGGCTCCACGGTGAGTGTCGTACTGCCCGCGCTCAACGAGGAGGAGACCGTCGGCGAGATCGTCGCGATCATCCGCCGTGAGCTGATGACCAGGAAGGTGCCGCTCGTCGACGAGATCGTGGTGATCGACTCGGGTTCGACGGACCGCACCTCCGAGGTCGCCGCCGAGGCGGGCGCCCGTGTCGTGCACCGGGACGAGATCCTGCCCCGGCTGCCGGCCGTCCCCGGCAAGGGCGAGGTGCTGTGGCGCTCGCTCCTCGTCACCCGCGGGGACATCGTGGCCTTCGTAGACGCGGACCTGAAGGAGTTCTCGGCGGACTTCGTCTCCGGGATCGTCGGCCCGCTCCTCACCGAACCGGGCGTCGACCTCGTCAAGGCGATGTACGACCGCCCGCTGGGCTCCGCCGCAGGTCAGGGAGGTCGGGTCACCGAACTCATGGCCCGCCCGCTCCTGAACATGCACTGGCCGCAACTGGCCGGCTTCGTCCAGCCGCTGGGCGGGGAGTACGCGGCCCGCCGCTCCCTCCTCGAACAGCTCCCGTTCCCCGTCGGATACGGCGTCGAGCTGGGCATGCTGGTCGACGCGCTGCACCTGGTGGGCCTGGACGCCCTGGCCCAGGTCGACGTCGGCGTCCGCAAACACCGCCACCAGGACGGCCAGGCCCTGGGCCGCATGTCCGCCGCGATCTACCGCACCGCCCAGCTCCGCCTGGCCCGCGGCCACATGATCCGCCCCTCCCTCACCCAGTTCGAGCGAGGCGAAAACGGCTTCGAGCCCCGCACGTACTCGGTGGACATGGAGGAACGGCCGCCGATGGCGGAGATCGAGGAGTACGTGGAACGCAAGGCGGCGTAGCGCTCCGCGGGGTGCGCCGTTGTTGTCTGCGGCGCCGCGGGGGCTGGGCGCGCCCACGATGGGGGTCCCCCCACTCGAGCGAAGCCGAGAGTGGGGGAGGAGCCGCACATGTCACCGCCCCGCGCCCCTTGAAAGCCAAAAGACTGCGCAGTTCCCCGCGCCCCCAGGTTTTTAGGGGCGCGGGGAACTGCGCAGTCCAGCCCCCACCCGGCGGTCAGGCGACCCACAACCTCGCCCCCACGCCGGGTGGGAACGTTTGAGCGTTTACACCGGGGGCTAGATTTCGAGTCATGGTCTCCACCCGCGGCACCCACAACATCCTGGTCGCCTCCAACCGCGGCCCGATCTCGTACACCCAGGACAAGACCGGGGCGCTCACCGCCAAGCGCGGCGGAGGCGGCCTCGTCTCCGGCCTCTCCGCGATCGGCCCGGACGCAGGCGCCCTGTGGGTGTGCTCGGCCCTCGGCGACGGCGACCGCGAGGCCGTACGACGCGGCGTGGGCGAAGACGGCGTACGGATGCTGGACATCGACGCCGACACCCACGCCGCCGCGTACAACGACATCGCCAACTCCGTGCTGTGGTTCGTCAACCACCTGCTCTACCAGACACCGCTTGAGCCGGTCTTCGACAAGGAGTTCCGGCGCCAGTGGGCGGCGTACGAGACGTACAACCACGCCTTCGCCGAGGCGCTGGCCGAGGAGGCGGCGGAGGGCGCGGCCGTCCTCGTACAGGACTACCACCTGGTTCTCGTCCCGCGGATGCTCCGTGAACTCCGCCCCGACCTGCGGATCGGGCACTTCTCGCACACGCCGTGGGCTCCGCCGGAGTACTTCCGGCTGCTGCCGGACGACATCGCGGCGAAGGTGCTCGGCGGGATCCTCGGCGCTGACCGGGCCGCGTTCCTCACCCAGCGGTGGGCGGACGCGTTCACGGACTGCTGTCACGCCGTCCTGGGTCCCGGGATCCCCTCCGGTACGCGGATCGGGGTGCACGGCCTCGGAGCGGACGCGGACTTCCTGCGCGAGCGCTCGCACCGGCCGGACGTGGACGAGCGGCTGGCGGTACTGCGCGAGCAGATCGGCACGGCTCCCGACGGCAGCGCCCGTAAGGCGATCGTGCGGGTCGACCGGACCGAGCTGTCCAAGAACATCGTGCGCGGACTGCTGGCGTTCCGGGAGCTGCTGGAGGAGCGGCCGGAGTGGCGCGAGCGGGTGGTACACGTGGCGTTCGCGTACCCGTCGCGGCAGGACCTCGCGGTCTACCGCGACTACACGGCCGAGGTGCAGCGGGTCGCGGACGAGATCAACTCCCAGTACGGGACGCCCGGTTGGACCCCGGTCCTGCTGAACCTCAAGGACGACTTCGCCCGTTCCCTGGCCTCCTACCGGCTGGCGGACGTGGCCCTCGTCAACCCCATCCGGGACGGCATGAACCTCGTCGCCAAGGAGGTGCCGGTCGTGTCGGACGACGGGTGCGTGCTGGTGCTTTCGCGGGAGGCGGGGGCGTACGAGGAGTTGGGCGAGGATGCGGTTGTGGTGAACCCGTATGACGTTTCGGGCACGGCCCGGGCCTTGCACGAGGCGTTGACGATGCCGGTGGGTGAGCGGGCCGAGAGGACGAAGCGGTTGGCTGTGGCCGCGACCGCTTTGCCTCCGGCGCAGTGGTTTCTGGACCAGCTGAACGCGCTGGAGGCGTAGCTCGTCGGCGCGGGGTTGTTTGGACCGTGCGGGTGCGTGGGGGCTGGTCGCGCAGTTCCCCGCGCCCCTAAAAGCTTATGAGGCCAGCTCAGTCGCCAGTGCTGCCAGTAGGCGGACTACCCCTTCCGGGCCGTCCACCACCAGGTCTGCTCGGTCGGAGAGTTCCGTGACCTCGTTACTGCCGCTGCAGACGAGGAGGCCGGGGACGCCGTCGGAGCGGAGTTTTTCGACGGCGGCGAAGGCGGGCAGGTCGCCCAGGTCGTCGCCGCAGTACATGACCGACTCGGCTCCGACGTCGCGTACGTACTCGCCGAGGGCGACGCCCTTGTCCATGCCCGGCGGGCGCAGTTCCAGCACCATTCTTCCCGGTTCGACGATCAGGCCATGGCGGGTGGCGAGCTCGGCGAGGGGTTCGCGGAGGGCCTCGAAGGCGGCCTGGGGGTCCTGCGCGCGGCGCGTGTGGACCGCGACGGCCCTGCCCTTCTCCTCGATCCACGTGCCCTGCCAGGCGCCGATGGAGTCGAGGAAGCCGGGGAGTTCGGCGCGGGCCTCGGCGACGCCGGGGTGGGGGGCGGGGGCCTGGACCGTGCCGGTGACGGCGTCCCAGCGTTCCGCCCCGTAGTGGCCGAGCACGACGAGATGCTCCAGGCCGGGGACTCCGGCGAAGCCGCCGTGGCGTACGGCCACGCCGGCCGGCCTTCCGGTGACGACGGCGACGGAGGCGACCCTCGGGGCGAGGGCTGCCAGGGCGGGTACTGCGTCCGGGTGGGCGCGGGCCTGTTCGGGGTCCGGGACGATCGGGGCGAGGGTGCCGTCGAAGTCGAAGGCGAGGACTGCCCTGTCGGGCCGCGCGATGATGGCTTCGAGGCCGTCTCGGCCCGCCGGGGTCACGGGGGTCGGCATCGACGATGACTCGGGGTGACTGGCCATGCTGCGACCCTATCCGCGGCCGCGAAGTCTTTCGCCCCCGCCGCCCCTACCCATTCCCGTCACTTACTCGGGGGCCAGCCCCCGAACCCCCGCTCCTCAAACGCCGGAGAGGCTGAAATACCCAGGGGCGCGGCGAACTGCGAAGGATGGGACGGGCAGGGGCGGCGGGGGCGAGGAAAGCCCTCAGCCCTCCCTCTCGTCCCGGCGCACATCCCTCACGCGCCGCAACCGGTTGACCGTGACGGGGTCGTGGGCCAGGGCCCGGGGCGCGTCCAGGAGGGCGTTCAGGAGCTGGTAGTAGCGGACCGGGGCCAGCCCCAGTTCCTCCCGTATCGCCCGCTCCTTGGCCCCCGGAGTCGCCCACCCCCGCCGCTCCAGCGCAAGAACGGCAAGCTCCTGGGGTGTCAGCTCCGCGTCTTCCATGCCCAGCACGCTAGCGGAGCCCGGCAAAGGCGCCCCGACAGGGGCGCGGGGAACTGCGCGACCAGCCCCCACGGACCCGCACCCGACCAACAACCAGCCAGACCAGCCAGACCGACCAGCGGAGCTAAGACGCGTTCTCCTCCGCCGCAGCAGCCCGCTGCAGCTGTCCCAGGATCGCCGCCGGGCTGCCCTTCGGGCCCACCGCCTTGCCTATCTGCTGCTTGATGTCCGCGCTCACGGACGCCCACGACGTCTTGGCCACGGGATACAACTCGGCATTGGGCAACTCGTCGAGGAAACCGACAAGATCCGCGTCGGACTTGTCCGCGGACATCGCCTCGGACGCCGACGTGGTCACCGGCAGCAGGTCGTACTCGTGCGAGAACTTGAGCACGTTCTTCTCGCTGTAGACGTAGTCGAGGAAGTTCCCGACCTGCTCGGCATGCCCGGGCTGCCTGAACGCCATCATCCAGTCGGCGACGCCCATCGTCGCCTTGGACCGCCCGTTGATCCCGGGCATCGGCACCATGCCGAACTTCACGCCCTTCGCCGCGGCGGCCTGCATCAGCGTGGGATGGCCGTTCAGCATCCCGACCTCACCGCGAGTGAACGCCGCAAAGGCCTCCGCACGGTTGAGATTCGCGGGCGCGACGGGTCCGGTGAGCCCCTTCTCGACCAGTTTCTCCTTGAGCCAGGTGAAGGTCTCGACGTTCTGCTTGGAGTCGATGCCGTACGACCCGACCGTGTCGGTGTAGCCGTCGCCGCCGCTCAGCAGCCACATCATCGTCTCGGCCTGCGCCTCCTCGGGCCCCAGCGGCAGCGCGTACGGGTACTTCACGCCACGCGACTTGAGGACCTCGGCGTCGGACGCGAGCTGGCTCCAGCTCTGCGGCGGGGTGAGACCCGCGTCGCGGAAGAGCTTCTTGTTGTAGAAGAGCAGCCGCGTCGAGGAGGCGAACGGCATGCCGTACTGCGTCCGGTCGATCTCGCCGGCCTCGGTGAGCCGGCTCACGAAGTCGGCCTGGGTGTTGATGGAGAGCAGGTCATCGGCCTTGTAGAGCTGCCCCTTCGCGGCGTAGTCGGCGTACGCGCCGATCTGTGCCATGTCGGGTGCGTCACCGTCGGCGACCATCTTCTTGACCTTGGCGTCCACCTCGTTCCACGAGTAGACGCTCACCTCGACCTTGACCCCGGGGTTCTTCGCCTCGTACGCCTTGGTCAGCTCGTCCCAGTACTTCTGCGAGCTGTTCGCCTTGGAGTCGCCGTAGTCGGCCGCGACCAGTCGCAGCGTGACGTCCCCGGACCCGGAGGAACCGCCACAGCCGCCGAGGGCCGCCGTCATGCCCAGCGCGGACACCACCGCGATCAGACCTGTCACTCGCCGCTGCACCGCTGCCGCCCCAACCTTCTCGTCCCGCACTCGTCCCGCACTGCCGATTCACACGGCCGGTTCACCCGGCCCGCCCACACGGCTCGTTCACACGTGCGATCTCATGCTTTCGATTCGCAATTTCGCTCTAAGGTCTACACCACGTGAGTGGACTAGACCTCTCACGGGGTAAGGGGCGACACTGTACCCGTGAGACATGTCATCGCCCTCGACGTGGGCGGCACCGGGATGAAGGCCGCCCTCGTGGGGGCGGTCGACGCCGCGCCCTCCGGGGGGACTCCCCCCGTGCTGCACCGGGCCCGCCGCGCCACGGGCCGGGAGCACGGTCCGGACTCCGTCGTCGAGTCGATCCTCGCTTTCGCCGCCGACCTGCGCGCGCATGGCGAGCGCCACTTCGGCGAGCCCGCGGCGGCCGTCGGGGTCGCCGTGCCCGGCATCGTGGACGCCGACCGCGGCATCGCCGCGTACTCGGCCAACCTCGGCTGGCGCGACGTACCCCTGCGGGACCTGCTCAGCCGGCGGCTGGACGGGATCCCGGTCGCCCTCGGCCACGACGTGCGCACCGGCGGGCTCGCGGAGGGCCGGATCGGTGCGGGCCAGGGCGCCGACCGGTTCCTGTTCGTGCCGCTCGGCACCGGCATCGCGGGCGCGATCGGCATCGACGGCCGCGTGGAGGCGGGCGCGCACGGCTTCGCGGGCGAGATCGGCCATATCGTCGTACGCCCCGGCGGCGCCCCCTGCCCGTGCGGCCAGCGCGGCTGTCTGGAGCGGTTCGCGTCCGCCGCGGCGGTCAGCGAGGCCTGGGCCGAGGCGTCCGGCGACCCGGAGGCGGACGCGGCGGACTGCGCGAAGGCCGTCGAGTCCGGGGACCCACGGGCCCTGGTGGTCTGGCAGGAGGCCGTGGACGCGCTGGCCGACGGGCTCGTCACCGCGCTCACCCTGCTGGACCCGCGGACCCTGATCATCGGTGGCGGTCTCGCCGAGGCCGGGGAAACCTTGTTCACACCGCTACGAGCCGCGGTCGAGCGACGCGTCACCTTCCAGAAACTCCCGTCCATCGTCCCCGCCGCACTGGGGGACACGGCCGGCTGCCTGGGCGCGGGCCTCCTGGCCTGGGACCTGCTGGGCACCCCTTCCCCTTCCAACCCCGCTTCGGAGGTAACCCCCTGATGACCACTGAGCGCATCGCCCCTTCAGGGGCGCGGGGCGAGACATCATGCGGCTCCGCCGCGTGTGCGCGACCAGCCCCCACCGACCCGCACGTGGTGGTCATCGCCGGTGCCAACGTCGTACTCCCCACCGGGACGGTGCCCGGCGGCCGCGTCATCGTCGAGGGCACGCGGATCGCCGGGAGCGCTCCCGTGGGCGCTCCGACGGTGGACCTGCGAAACCACTGGGTGGTCCCGGGTTTCGTCGACATGCACAACCACGGCGGCGGCGGAGCCTCCTTCACCTCGGGCACGGTCGAGGAGATCCTCAAGGGCATCCACACCCACCGCCTGCACGGCACGACGACTCTCGTCGCCTCCACCGTCACCGGCGACATGGACGGCCTCGCCCAGCGCGCCGGGCTCCTCTCCGAGCTGGCCGAGCAGGGCGACCTCGCGGGCATCCACTTCGAGGGCCCGTTCATCTCCCCGTGCCGCAAGGGCGCCCACTCCGAGGAGCTGCTGCGCGACCCGGACCCGGCGGAGGTCCGCAAGCTGATCGACGCGGCCCGCGGCCGGGCCAGCATGGTCACGCTCGCCACCGAACTTCCGGGCGGCATCGACTCCGTACGCCTCCTCGCCGAGCACGGCGTCATCGCGGCGATCGGCCACACGGACGCGACGTACGAGCAGACGGTGGAGGCCATCGACGCGGGCGCGACCGTGGCGACGCACCTCTTCAACGCGATGCCCACGCTCGGGCACCGCTCCCCCGGTCCGATCGCCGCCCTCCTCGAGGACGAGCGGATCACGGTCGAGCTGATCAACGACGGTGTCCATCTGCACCCGGCCTCCCTCCAGCTGGCGTTCCATCACGCGGGCGGCGACCGAGTGGCGTTCATCACGGACGCGATGGACGCGGCGGGCTTCGGAGACGGGCGGTACATGCTCGGCCCGCTGGAGGTCGAGGTCAGCGAGGGTGTGGCGCGGCTCGTGGAGGGCGGTTCGATCGCGGGCTCCACGCTCACGCTGGACCGGGCCTTCAAGCGGGCGGTGACCGTGGACCGGCTGCCGATCGAGGACGTCGTCGCGGCCATCGCGGCCAATCCGGCCAGGTCACTGGGCCTGTACGACCGGGTGGGCTCGCTGGAGCCGGGCAAGGACGCGGACCTGGTGGTACTGGACGCCGACTTCGAGCTCAAGGGCGTGATGCGGCGGGGCGAATGGGTGGTGGATCCCCAACTGGGGTGATTCACACCCGTGTTGCCGTACGGCGGTCGGCCCTCGGGACTGGGCCGACCGCCGTTCCCTTTGGCATGATCGGGCCTCCGGAACAACCGGCAAGCGCGTTCCACGCGTCTACGTGATGAATCTCTTCGAGGGAGGCCGGCCCAGGTGATCCTCACGGTCACGCTGAACACCGCTCTCGACATCACCTATCGCGTACGGGGGCTGCGACCGCACACCTCGCACCGCGTCACCGAGGTGATCGAGCGGCCGGGCGGAAAGGGCCTGAACGTGGCCCGGGTGCTCGCGGCCCTCGGCCACGAGGTGACCGTGACGGGCTTCGTGGGCGGCGCCACCGGGCGGGCCCTGCGGGAGCAGCTCGCGGACACGCCGGATGTCGTCGACGCGCTGGTCCCGGTGAGCGGCTCGACCCGTCGCACGATCGCGGTGGCCGACACGGCGACCGGTGACACGACTCAACTCAACGAACCAGGACCGGAGATCACCCCCGCAGAGTGGTCCGCCTTCCAGGAGGCGTACGAGGTTCTGCTGCGCTCCTGTTCGGCGGTGGCTCTGTGCGGCAGTCTGCCTCCCGGGGTGCCGGTCGGGGCGTATGCCCAACTTGTGCGCACCGCTCGGGCGTTGGCGGTTCCGGTGCTGCTCGACACGAGCGGGGAGCCGTTGCGGAGGGGAATCGCCGCACGGCCCGACATCGTGAAGCCGAACGCGGACGAACTGGCCGAGCTGACCGGCTCGCACGACCCTACGCAGGCCACCCGGGACGCTCGCCGACGCGGGGCGCACTCGGTCGTGGCGTCACTGGGGGCGGAGGGGCTGCTGGCCCGTACGCCGGACGGGGACTGGCGTGCCGCTCCGCCGCGGGCCGTGCGCGGCAATCCCACGGGTGCGGGTGACTCCGTGGTGGCGGGGCTGCTGTCGGGGCTGGTGGAGCGGTTGCCCTGGCCGGAGCGGCTTTCCCGGGCGGTCGCCCTGTCCGCGGCGACTGTACTTGCGCCGGTGGCGGGGGAGTTCGACCGGTCGGCGTACGAGGAACTGCTGGATCTCGTCACCGTGGACCTTTTCCAGCGTCAGGTTGAGACGCGGTGAACAGCTCGAAAACTTCGTCGCTTCAGGTTTCTTCCGCCAAGTGCTCGGCCATGCTGCGTGTCTGATCTCACGTCACGTTATTCACGCGCGCAACTGCAGGCCCTGCGTTAGCATTCGAAAGTCTGTCGATCAAGAAAAAAGGAAATATGTCATGGGCATGATCAGAGCTGGTCTGACGATGACGGCTGTGGCCGGACTGCTGCTGGGCGGCACGCTCGCCACGCCGGCCGCGGCGGCCGATCCGAACACCTGCCCGCAAGGGTATGCGTGCGGATGGTCGGGGAAGAACAGGACCGGTGAGAGGAAGGTCAACTCTCTGACACCCGGCTGCTACGCCCTCAACCGGATCAACCGGTCCGTCTCGAACCAGACGAACTACCGTGTGGAACTCTGGCACGCCACCACTGGCTGCCAGCAGGGCACCAAGCTGGCCACTCTGCAGCCGCACACGTACGCGGACAACCCCGGTGCCGTCAACTCAATCGCGGTCTACGCACGATAGTGCCGCGAGCCCTCGTATCGAGGGCCGCTCCTGGAGTGCATCGACGGTGCTTCGCCCGTGACCGGGCGGAGCACCGCGCTTCAGCCCCTACTTCCAGCCGCTCTCAAGCCACAGCTGATCCAGATTGACATCGCACTGGTTTCCCGTCTCACAGGAAAGCGCGATGACGTTGGTGCCCTTGTTCAGCTGGATGTTGGCCCACGTCTCCGTCCAGCCCTTCTCGTAGTCACCCTCGGCGGCCTTGGAGAAGTTCGCCAGGTTGAGCGGGCGGCTCTGCGCCTGGCCGTTGATCGTGAGCGTGGCGTCGGCGTCCTTGCCGGGCACGCCGTAGTTGACGAACAGCGTGTACTTGCCGCTCTTGGGGATGTCGTTCATGTTCCAGGTGACCGACGCGCCGACCTGGTTGAAGCCCGCCACATAGATACCGCCGGCGGCCTCGGCTCCCTTGATGTCCGACGCGGTCGTCACGCCGGGGCCCAGCTTCAGGGCCTTCGCGTCGATCTCCGGCAGGTCCGCCGGGTCCTCGGCCGGCTTCGACGCCTCCTTGCTCGGCTCGGCGCTGTCGGCGGCCGACGGGTTCGAGCCCGCCGCCTCGCCGCCCTTGTCGTCGTCCGAGTCGCCGCCGAGCATCGCGATACCGATGCCGATCACGACGGCCGCCACGACGGCGACGGCACCGATCAGCAGGCCCTTGGTGTTGGGACCGCGGCCCCGGCCGCCACCGCCGTGGCCGTGTCCCTGGTCGGGCATCGGCTGGTACGTGGTGGGCTCGCCGCCGGGGAAGGCCTCGGGCGCCGAGTAGTTCGCGTTCGGCTGACCGTACGTCCCCGACTGCTGGGGCACCTGTCCGTACTGCGCGGTGGGGGCGGTCGGCGCGGCGGACTGGCCGTACTGGCGCTCACCGACCGGCCGCACCCTGTTGACCGAGCCGGGGTAGCCGTAGCCACCCCCGCCGCTCGGCGGCTGGGCTCCGGCGGCCTGCCCGTCGGCGTACAGATAGCCGAACGGGTCGTCGTCCTCGGGCGTGCTCGCGCCGTTGTTGCCGGGCGTCATCCCTAGGTCTCCTAGCGGGTGCGGTTCAGATGCGGTACGGGGGATCGAAAGGCGAGCCTACCCGCTCCCGCTGCCCCAAACGGGTGACTCAGCTCGCATCGCATCGCTGACCTGGGGATCAGCCCGCACGCCTGTGCGCTTTGGGACGAGACCGTTTCTCTATGTACATCCGCTCGTCGGCGGACTGCAACACCTCGTCCGCCGTCATGCCGCAGTGTGCCCACCCGATACCGAAGCTGGCACCGACCCGCATGGCCCGGCCGTCGACCCTGATGGGCTGGATGATCTCGTTCCGCAGGCGTACCGCGAGGTCCTGCGCGTCGGCGCGGCCGAGGCCGTCGGCGAGCACCACGAACTCGTCGCCGCCGAGCCGCGCGACCGTGTCCCCGTCACGCACCGCGCCGCCGAGCCGCCGGGCCACCTCGATCAGGACCGAGTCGCCGGCGTTGTGCCCGAAGCGGTCGTTGATCGACTTGAAGCCGTCGAGGTCGCAGAAGAGGACCGCGAGCCCCTTCGTCCCGTCGTCCCGCTCGCCCTCCGGGGCGACGGTGTGCACATGGTGGTCGTAGGCGTCGAACGCCTCGGGGCCCGGCCGGTAGTCGAAGCCGTGCCCGTTCGCGTCGTACACGCCGACCGCGGCGTGGTCGGCGGGCCCGTGCCCGTACGCGGCGTCGATCGTGTCGACCACGCCGGGCTCGATGGCCGCGGGCCGCGCGCACAGCCGGGCGCCGAGCCGGGAGCGCAGCTCGGCGGAGTTGGGCAGGCCGGTGAGCGAGTCGTGCGAGGCCCGGTGGGCGAGCTGCAGCTCGCGGCGCTTGCGGTCCTCGATGTCCTCGACGTGGGTGAGCAGGAACCGCGGCCCGTCGGCGGCGTCCGCGACCACGCTGTTGCGCAGCGACACCCAGAGGTACGTGCCGTCGCGGCGACAGAGTCTGAGTTCGGCGCGCCCGCCCTCGGCGGAGGTCCGCAGCAGGGTGCCGATGTCCTCGGGGTGGACGAGGTCGGAGAAGGAGTAGCGGCGCATCGAGGAGGCGGGGCGGCCCAGGAGGCGGCACAGGGCGTCGTTCGTGCGCAGGATCCGGCCGTGCTGGTCGCCGCCCATCTCGGCGATCGCCATGCCGGACGGGGCGTACTCGAAGGCCTGCCGGAAGCTCTCTTCACTGGCGCGCAGCGCCTGTTGCTCCCGCTCCAGGCGGACGAGCGCGCGCTGCATGTTGGCTCGTAGACGCGCGTTGCTGATGGCGATGGCGGCCTGGAACGCGTACATCTGCAGGGCCTCGCGGCCCCACGCGCCGGGGTGCCGGCCGTTGCGCGGCCGGTCCACGGACAGGACGCCGATCAGCTCGCCGCAGGAGCCGCCGGGGACTCCCGGGGTGTACATGGGCGCGAAGAGGCGGTCGGCGGGGTGCCACTCGTCCTCAAAGCGCGGCGCGGGCCCGTCGGTGTACCACTGCGGGACGTCGTCCTCGTCGAGGACCCAGCCCTCCGTGTGCGGTATGAAGCGCAGATCGCCCCACGCCTCGCCCATGGTGAGCCGGCGCTCCCAGGAGGTACGGGAGCCGACGCGTCCGGTGATGAGCGCCTCGGCGGCGGAGTTCCCGGCGAGGGCGGCGACCACGAGATCACCGTCGGGCTGTACGAGGTTGACGCAGGCGAGTTCGTAGCCGAGGCCGGTCACGACGCCGTCGGCGACGGTCTGCAGCGTGTCGGCCAGGCTGCGGGCCGTGTTCATGTCCGCCATGACCTGATGCAGCTGCCGCAGGGTCGCAAGACGGACGTACGGCTCCGACTCGGTCTCCATGCTCGCTCTCCCCGAGACGCTCGACAGCAACTCCAGAGTTATCCAGGCTTCTCGTCGGTACTCATCGCCTACTGATCGACTACTGATCGCCTACTGGTCACTCACCGGCCGCTCACGGGCCGGTCCCACTGATCGCCTACTGCTCGCAGCGTCCCCGCCACTGAATCACAGCGCGCTGCCCACTCGGTACACAGGGTCAACAAAATATGGCACCTGTGACTCAAGTCACAGGTGAAGATGAACAATTGAGTAGAGTTTCTGTGTTTTCGCCGTGCGTTTACTGAACGCAATTTGGTGGGAGATGTGCGCGCGCCTGATAGGAGGCACAAGTCACACTCCTTCCCCGGTCCTAGGACCCGGTTCGGCCCCTGGCCCGATGTGACGGACGGAGGCCGGAGAATAGCGTCTTCCTGTGCTGAACACTCCCTCTGCCGCTCCTCCCGCCCCATCCGTGCATGCTGAGGGGGTGAGCAACGACGAGTTCCGCGCCGCCATGTCCCGGCTGGCCGCGGGTGTGGTCCTGGTGACCGCGCACGAGCCCCAGCCGGACCCGGAAGGCCCGAGCGGCGAGGACGTCGGCATGACGGCGACCTCCTTCATGTCCGTGTCACTGGACCCGCCCCTCGTCATGGTCGGCCTGCGCGAGGGCTCCCGCATGGACGACCTGCTCGACGAACAGCCCCTGTGGGCGGTCTCCGTCCTCACCGAGAGCCAGCGCCAGATCGCGGGCCGCTTCGCCATGAAGGGCCGCATCTCCGACCGCCTCCTCTTCGAGGACCTCCAGTGGGTACGCGGTGAGGCGTCCGGGGCTCCGCTGATCGGCGGCGCCCTAGCGACCCTGGAGTGCCGCACCGAGCAGCGGGTGACCGCCGGGGACCACACGCTGGTCATCGGCCGGGTCCTGACGTCCTCGGCACCGAACACGGAGGGCGGGCCGCTGACGTACTTCCGCGGCCGGTACCGGCAGTTGGGGTAGCGGCGGCAGAGGTGTCTGCGGTCCGCCTCACCCTTCCAGGAAGGTGACGTCGAGCCCGGCCAGCCGCTCCGGCTCCCGGACGATGTCGATCATCGCGATCCGGCCGCGTACGACTGTGAAGGACAGCACGCTGACCAGGTGCCCCTCCACGAGGCCCACGACCCCGACGGCCCCGTTGACGAGGGCGGGCCGCCCGACCGCGGCGAGCCGCCCGAACGAGATCGCACCGGATGCCACGGCCGCCGCGCCTGTCGTCACCCCGGCCCCGGACCGCGCCACCACATCCGGATCGAGCACCGCGACAAGCCCTTCGAAGTCACCGTCGCGCGCCGCGGCCAGGAACGCGTCCACGACCTCCCGCTGCCGGTCGGGATCGCCATCGGACGCGGGCGCGCCGCCCTGCACCCGGCGCCGCGCCCGGCTGGCGAGCTGACGGGTCGCGGCGGGCGAACGCCCCACCACGGTCGCGACCTCGTCGAAGGGCACGGCGAACAGGTCGTGCAGCACGAACGCGAGCCGCTCGGCCGGGCTCAGGGTCTCCAGTACGACGAGCAGGGCGAGGCCCACCGAATCGGCGAGCAGCGCCTGCTGCTCGGGGTCGGCCCCGCTGACGGGCGCGAGAACGGGTTCCGGCATCCGTACGCCCGGCTCGTCCAGCGGCTCCTCACGGCGCGTCCGGCGGGAGCGCAGCATGTCGAGACAGACGCGGCCGACCACGGTCGTCAGCCAGCCGCCCAGGTTCACGACCTCACTGGTGTCCGACCGGCTGAGCCTGAGCCAGGCCTCCTGAACGGCGTCGTCGGCCTCGGAGAGCGAACCGAGCATGCGGTGGGCGACGGCCCGCAGACGGGCCCGATGCGTTTCGAACCGCAGGGCGAGAATTTCGGTACCGCCGCCACTCCCAAGGCTGCCGCGACGGCCGTTCGAGCCGTCGTCGCCGCGGCCGTTCCTTTTGCCTTGCGGCCGGGCTTCCGACTTTCCTTCGGGCTTTTCTTTCGGCGTCGGAAATTCGTCCCCGCTCATGTGCCGCGTCTCCTCTGCCACTCGTGTTTCCGCGCTCTTCCGCGGCCCGTCGACGAGTTGACGGGCCAGGGAGGCCGGATGTGACAGAGGACGCGGCCCCTCAGGTCCAGTCGCGCCCGGAACGCCCCCGCTTCATGTCGCCGCGCTGCTTCTTCTCCCGCAGCCGGCGCTCGTTGATCCCGCGGGGGATCCGGGTGGCGCGGCGGGCCCGCGGCGGCGGGGCGGTGGCCTCGGCGAGCAGCGAGGCGAGCCGGACGGCCGCGGTCTCGCGGTTGCGCCACTGGGAGCGGTGCTCGGAGGAACGCACGCTGACGACACCGTCGACGAGCCGCCCGGCCAGCTTGGCGAGGGCACGCTCCTTCCACACCGGAGGCAGCGCCTCCGTCTTCGCCAGGTCGAAGCGCAGCTCCACCTGGGAGTCGGAGGTGTTGACGTGCTGCCCGCCCGGCCCGGAGGACCGCGAGAAACGCCACATGAGCTCGGCCTCGGGCAGCGAGACGGAGCCACGGATGACGTAGGGACCGGACATGCCCCCATGGTCCCTTGCCCGTCCGGTCCACGTCACCCGTTTTTCGGCGCGTCGCCACGCCCCTCCAGGAGACTAGGTAAAGAAAGTAAAGAGGTGCGGAACCCTGGGGACCCCCTTCGGCGTTCATAGGGGTGCCGGTAGCTTCGTCCCGTACGAAGCCCGACGCGCAGGACCGCAGGACGCAGGACCGCACGACCCGTACGTACGTCAAACGAGGGAAGGACTCCCAACAATGGCTGTAAGCCTGTCCAAGGGTGGCAACGTCTCGCTCACCAAGGAGGCTCCGGGCCTGACCGCCGTCACCGTGGGCCTCGGCTGGGACGTCCGCAGCACCACGGGTACCGACTTCGACCTGGACGCCTCGGCCATCGCGGTCAACCCCGAGGGCAAGGTCTACTCGGACGCCCACTTCGTCTTCTTCAACAACAAGCAGACCCCGGACCAGACGATCGTCCACACCGGCGACAACCGCACGGGTGAGGGCGCGGGCGACGACGAGGCGATCAACGTCAACCTGGCGGGCCTCCCGGCCGACGTCGACAAGATCGTCTTCCCGGTCTCCATCTACGACGCGGAGACCCGCTCGCAGAACTTCGGCCAGGTCCGCAACGCGTACATCCGCATCGTGAACCAGGCCGGCGGCACCGAGCTCGCCCGCTACGACCTCTCGGAGGACGCGGCCACCGAGACGGCCATGGTCTTCGGTGAGCTGTACCGCAACGGCGCGGAGTGGAAGTTCCGCGCGGTCGGCCAGGGCTACGCGTCCGGCCTGACGGGTATCGCCCAGGACTTCGGCGTCAACGTCTGACGGCCGAACCCCGCCTGAACGGCAGCGGAGGAGCCCCCGATCCGGTACACCCGGACCGGGGGCTCCTCCGCGTCCGCACACACCCTCGCCCGGCTAACCTGCGGCGGGTGATCATCGAACCCCTCGCCCTCACGCCGGACCACGACCTCCCCGGCCCTCTCCTCACCGAACTCACCGCGCTCTACGCGTCGAACCACGAGTTCTACGCCCTCAGCGGCGACTTCCCGGACCCTCAGGACATCCGCCCGGAACAGGTGGCGACGGCGCTGGCCGACGAGCTGACGAACCCAGATGTGGACGTCTTACTGGCGCGCAGCGCCGGACAGCTCGCCGCCGTGGCGATCACCCTCGCCCACCACCCCGACCCGACGGACCCCGACCCGTGGATCGGCCTGCTGCTGGTGGCCGCGGAAGAACAGGGCAAGGGATACGGCAGACAACTGGCGACCCACATCGAGGACCGCTTCCGCGAGGCGGGCCGGGACGCCGTACGCCTGGCCGCCCTCGACAACAATCCCGGGGCCCTCGCCTTCTGGACAACCATCGGCTACGAGACCATCGGCCACCGCAAGGACCGCCAACTGGGCCGCCCCTGCGCGGTACTGCGCAAAATCCTGCGCTAGAGAAGCGGTAGGTTCCCCAACTCCCTCGAACGATGTAGTGGCAACTCGTCCACACGACCGACGCCCCGCTGACCTGGCCATTCCTAAGATGAGACGCATCCACTCCGGGCCTGCGTCCAGGCAACCGGTGCGTCGGAGCGTCCACGGGAAGCGAGCCCACCAGTGAGTCCTGCCACCAAGAACCTGGCCGAAGGGTCCGCGACCCTCCTGGCCGGCCTGGCCCTGAAACTGTTCGCCGACGGAGTGGAGATCTCGTTCGTCTCCCTGGGCAAGGCCGGGGTGGTCATGATGGTCATCGGCGCGGTCCAGACACTCTTCGGCCTGTTCCAGGCGACACGGACGAGCAGCGCAAGGGGCTGACGGAGCTCACCCCTCAGGGCTGGTCCGGCTTGCCTTCCCCGTAGAGCCAGTCAGCCCAGATCCGCGAGAAATCCTCACCCGGGGCCTTCTTCTCCACGTACGCCGTGAAGTCGTCCGTGTCGGCGTTGCCGTGGCGGCGGGTGGCGGCCCAGCCCTGGACGATGTCGTAGAAGGTGTCGTCGCCGACCTTCTGGCGGATCTTGTGCAGCACCATCCCGCCCCGCTCGTACACGGGACTGTCGGAGATACGGGCCGCGTTCGGGGGCTTCGCGGGTGGAAAGGCCCAGACGGCGTCGCTGTCCTCCCGGCTGTCGAAGTAGTCGCCCTCATACAGGGCATCGAAAACGTCCTGGGCCGAGTCGCCGCCATGGTCCTCCGCCCACAGCCACTCGGCGTACGTGGCGAAGCCCTCGTTCAGCCACATGTCCCGCCAGGTCTTCGGGGTGACGGAGTTCCCGTACCACTGATGGGCCAGCTCATGGACGAGCAGCTCGACGCTCGGAGCACCGGGAAACACGGGCCGGTTCTGCGTCTCCAGCGCGTACCCGGCGTCATCCTCCCTCTCGACAATGGCGCCCACCGACGAGAAGGGATACGCCCCGAAATTCAGCTCGGCCCACTTCACAACCTCGGGAATGCGACCGAGCACCTCACGGCTCGCCTTCGCCTGACCGGGATCCACGGCCACATACACAGGCAGCCCGTGCGGCCCCTTGGACCGCCGCACCTCGTACTCCCCCACGGCGACCGTCGCCACATACGAAGCCATCGGCTCCCCCACGTGCCAGACGAACGAGGTCCGCCCCCGCTTGGTCACCTCACTCCGCAACTCCCCGTTGGACACGGCCTTCAGCCCCTCGGGCACAGTGACCCTGATGTCGTACGTGGCCTTGTCACTCGGATGGTGATTACCGGGGAACCAGGCCATGGACCCGGTCGGCTCCCCCAGCCCGAGGGCCCCGTCCTCCGTCCGCAGCCAGCCCTCCTCCGAACCGTCCGGATCGGTGATCGTCACCGGCGAACCGGAGTAACGGACAACGGTGGTGAACACGGCCCCTCCATCAAGATCGTCACGAGGCCGGACAACCAGCTCCTGCCCACCACTGCGGTTGAAGCGAGCACGCTTGCCATCGACGTCCACCGACTCGACCGCCATCCCCTTGAAATCAAGGTCGAACGCACTCAGATCCTGCTCCGCCCGAGCCGTGATCTCCGCCTTCCCCGTCAGCCGCCGCGCCTTGGGGTCGTAGTCGAGAGTCAGCCCGTAGTGGGTGACGTCGTACCCCCCATTCCCAGCCTTGGGAAAGTACGGATCCCGCACCCCGGACGCACCCGCGGTCCCCCGCACCCCTCCGTCGCAGCCGACGAGGGCGAGCACGAGCAGAACGGCGGCGGTCGCTGGACCAACGGGCACAGATCGGGGCACGACGGTGATCCTAAGACGACATGACACCATCACCCACGTGCTCGACATCGGCTACGCCCTCTCCGCCCGCTTCCCGGACCCCCCGCAGACCGACTACCGCCGCGCGGACGTCCACGCCCTCCGCCACGACCTGTTCTGCGGGGACGTCTACCTCGCCGACACGAAGGCGGACCGCGAGCTGTCCACAGGCTGGGGATGGGTGCCCGTACTCGACTTCGCGTGGGCCCTGTGCGACATCGTCGAGCAACTCGACAAGGACCCCCTCGGCAGCCGCGCCTCCCGCCCCCAGCGCGCCGAACTCGACTTCACCGAGTCCACCGACCGCATGCTCTTCGAGCGCCGCTTCGGCTGGGTCGACATCGAGTCCGACTGGATGCCCGGCGACGAGCCCCCGCTCACCTTCTCCCACGCCGAACTCCGCCGCGAGGCCCGCGACTTCCTCCACGACCTCCTGGCCGACCTGACCGACCTCCACGAGGCGCTCCGCGAGAACCCGGCGATCTGGAGTCTTGAGGCCCGCTTTCCCCGGGTGCCCTGAGCCAGTGTGACCGCCCTGGGGGCTCCGCCTCCAGACCCCCGATCGGCCTGAACGGCCTCGTCCTCAAACGCCGGACGGGCTGAATATGCGCGGCCACGCCCAAAAGGCGCCCGCCGACACCCGAAGAGCCGTCGGGGACGCACCGCAGCCGACAACGCACGGGAGCGGGCCGTGTCGGTGCGTCGAAGTCCGCCGCATAGGGCTCCTCCGTAGGGCGGTGCCCTTCAAACCCACGGCCGTATACCCGGAGAGCGGCGGACTCGACGTACCGGCACGGCCCGCGCCCCACCCCAACCGGCAGGCGGTATCAGACCTCCACCCCCACCACCCGAACCCCCATCTCCGCCGCGAACACCCCCGCCAGATCCATCAACTGAGCCGGACTGATCACGGCCCCCGCCAACCGATCAACCCCCCGCGCGACCTCCACCTCGGCCGCCCGCCGCAGATCGACGTCCACGAGCGTCGCCCCAGTGAAGTCCGCCCCCTTCAGCACACAGTCCACAAACTCCACCCGCTCCAGCCGAGCACCCCCGAAGTCCGGCTCGACGAGCACACACCCCTCGAACACGACATCCCTGAGCCGGGCCTCCCGCAGATTCAGGTAGTCGATCTTCCCCCCACGCACAACGACCCGCTCCAGCACGGCCCCGTGCCACTGCACCCCACCCAGCCGGGCATCAACAACCTCCACGTCCCGGAAGGTCGAAGACCCAAGATCCGTACCCACCCCCCGGATCCCACTCAGCACAGAGTCCAGCACCCGCGCCCCCCGCAGCCGAGTCTCATCCACCGCACACCCCACCAGCGCACAGTCCATGAACCGCGCACCCCCACCGTCCTGCCCCACAAAGTCGACGTCACTGAACCGCAGCCCGTCATAGTCCCCGTCAGGCTCCAGCCCCCCACCCCCAAAAGGCTCAAGCGGCGGCAACCGCACCTCAGGCCGCCGAGCCTTCTTGACGCCCACCTTCGCTCCCGCCTTCGCCACGTTCCTCACCATCCCCCCATCCTGCACCCACCCACCGACAATCCCCCTGACCAGCCAAAACACCCCCCGATGTCACATTCCGAAGCCTCCGAGGAGTCATAGAGGAGAGGAACCGCCCAACGAACCCCAGGCACCCGGAACACAGCCCCCGGACCAGAGGAGACCCAAGCCCATGCACCGCATCACCGTCGTCGGCGGCGGCTTCGCCGGCCTCACCGCGGCCATCACCGCCGCGGAAGCAGGCGCCAAGGTCACCGTGTACGAAGCCCACCACACCCTCGGCGGCCGAGCCCGCACCACCGAGGGCCCGTACAAAACGAACGAGGGCCCCCACGCCCTCTACAAGGGCGGCCCCCACTGGACCTGGCTCAGCCAACGCAACCTGATCGGCGAACTCGCCCCACTCCCACCCCTGGAGGCCGCCCGCCTCCGCCTCCGCCACAAGGGCACCCTCCGCCGCACCCCACCGTTCGCGATGCTCAAACTCCTCCGCCGCACGGCCGAACAGGCCCCCGTGGACCAGGATTTCAGGACCTGGGCAACAAACATCGCCGGCGACGAGGGCGCAACCGCGGCGGCCCACTACTCCGCCGTCGCCCTCTTCCACCACGACCCGGGCGCCCTCTCCGCCGCGTTCGTACAGGAACGCCTGCGCCGCGCGACAAAGCTGCCCCCCGAGGCGCACTACCCGCGCGGCGGCTGGGCGAGCGTGATCGACAGGATGGCGGCCCGGGCCTGGAACCTGGGCGTACGAGTGGAAACCCTGGCCCGCGTCGACGAACTCCCCACCGACCACGGCCCGGTCATCGTCGCCACCTCCCTCGACGCGGCCCGCACCCTCCTCAGGGACAGTTCCCTGACGTGGACGAGCGGCCGCGCGGCCCTGATCGACCTGGCGGTCCGTACCCGCAGGGGCGACGCGTTCGCAGTCTCCGACCTCGACGCCCCGGGCTGGATCGAACGGTTCACGGCTCAGGACCGCTCGCTGGCCCCGGCGGGCGAACAACTCCTCCAGGGCCAGATCCCGATCGCCCCGCACGAGTCCCGCGCGGACGGCATCGCCCGCGCCGAGGAACTCCTGGACCTGGCGTTCCCGGCCTGGCGCGACCGAGTGACGTACCGCCGCGAGGCGCTGGCGAACGGCCGCACCGGCGCGGTGGACCTGCCCGGTACGAGCTGGCGGGACCGCCCCCGCATCGACCGGGGAAACGACGTCTACCTGGCGGGCGACCAGGTAGCGGCGCCGGGCGTGCTCTCCGAAGTCTCGTTCAACAGCGCGCTGGAGGCGGTGTCACTGGCACTGGGCACGCGAACGAGGTCGGCCCTTGACCTGAAGCACGCTTGAGGTTGAACGCTGGTGGCAACGAACAAACCGCACCGCAACCCACACCCACCCCGAACCCAACCCGGAACCGAAAGCCAAAACCGAGAGCCAAGAGCCAAAAACCGAGAGCCGAAAACCGAAACCCCCACCCCCAAAGCGAGAGCCCCGCCCAACACTCCACCCAAGGATCCCCATGCAAGCCATCCGCCTCCGCACCTTCGGCCCGGCCGAGAACCTCACGTACGAGCGAACGGACGCCCCCCGCCCAGCCCCCGGCCAGGCCCGCATCCAGGTCGCCGCCGCGGGCGTACACCTCCTGGACACGGCGATCCGGGCGGGCATCAAGGGCCCGCTCCCGGAGCTGCCCGCCCTCCCCACGATCCCGGGCCGCGAGGTCGCCGGCACGGTCGAGTCCCTCGGCGAGGGCGTCGCGTCCCTCTGGCTGGGCAAACGCGTGGTGGCACACCTGGGCTTCAACCCGGGCGGCTACGCCGAACTGGCGGTCACGGACGTGGACCGCCTCCACGAGATCCCCGCGAACCTGGACTTCGCGGAGGCCGTCGCGATGATCGGCACGGGCCGTACCACGATGGGGATCCTCCAGTTCGCCGACCTGACCCCCGACTCCGTGGCCATCGTCCCCGCCGCGGCGGGCGGCATCGGCACTCTCCTCGTGCAGTACGCGAAGCACGCGGGCGCCACGGTGATCGGCCTGGCGGGAGGCCCCGAGAAGGTGGCACGGGTCGAGAAGAACGGCGCGGACCTGGCCGTCGACTACAAGGACCCGGACTGGCCGGACCAGGTGAGACGGTTCCTCGGCGACCGCAGGGCCACGATCGTCTTCGACGGCGTGGGCGGCGACACGGCCCGCAAGTCGGTAGCGCTACTGACAGCTTCCAACGCCAAGCACCTGGTCTTCGGCTGGTCCGGAGCCGGCCTGCACGACGGCACCCCGTACCTCGTGGAGGGAGTATCCGAATCGGTCCTGGGCCCCGTGATGACGCAGAAGACGGGCGGCCCCAACCCCATCCGCACCCTGGAACTACGAGCCCTCGCCGAGGCCGCCGCAGGCCGCCTCACCCCGGCAGTCCAACGCTTCCCGCTCTCACAGGCGGCAGCCGCACACAGGGCCCTGGAGACGCGGAACACCATCGGCAAGGTGATCCTGGAACCGTAACGCTCAGCCCCCGCCGCCCCGCCCCAACTCCGCAAGCGCCCCGTCCGTCAGCCGATACACCGTCCACTCGTCCTGCGGCCGGGCCCCCAACGCCTCGTAGAAGTCGATGGACGGCTTGTTCCAGTTGAGTACGGCCCACTCCAGCCGCTCGTACCCCCGCTCCACACAGATCCGGGCCAGCTCCCCGAGGAGCGCCTTCCCGTACCCACCGCCCCGCGCCTGCGGCCGTACGTACAGGTCCTCCAGGTAGATCCCGTGCACGCCGCGCCACGTCGAGAAGTTGAGGAACCACAGTGCGAACCCGACCGGCTCGCCGTCCGCCGACTCCGCGATGTGCGCGAACGCGGCAGGCCGCTCCCCGAAGAGCGCCTCGCGCAACTGCTCCTCGGTGGCCCGGACCTCCTCCAACGCCTTCTCGTACTCGGCCAGTTCACGAACCATGGAGTGGATCACGGGCACATCTGCGGGAGTCGCGGTACGAATCATGCGGGCAGGCTACGACGACGCTGCCGTCGGTCAGAGCCAATATCCGGGCCGTCAGCCGAAGTCAACGCCCAAGCGCCCCCTCCTCCCCCGACCTCAACGCCCAAGCAGCCCCCGCGCAATCGCAACCTGCTCAACGTCCAGCCCCTCCCCCTCCTCCACCTGCCACAACGAGTTCTGCAGCACCCGCCCGAGCGTCCAGGCCCGGGCCCGCTCCCGGTCAAGCCCCAGCGTCTCCGTCAGCAGATCGAAGCGCCGCGCCTGCTGCCCCTCCCCGTACCGGTTCCACAGCGCAGGCAGCAGTTCGAACCCCGGGTCTCCCGCCAACGGCTTCGGATCAATGACGAGCCACGGTTCACGCTCGGCCGCGAGGACGTTCTCGAAGTGCAGATCCCAGTGCAGCAGCCGGTCCCCGGGCTCGCCCGCGACCTCCCGCACGGCCGCCGCGCAGTCCTCCAGCAGCCGCCGGTCGTCCTCGGCCCCACCTCGCCCCTCAAGGGACTTGAGGACGGCCGGCAACCGCTCGAACATCCCCGCGACGACCCCGTCCAGCGTCCGCAGCCCCTCAGGCGCCGGCACGGCCGTGAGCCGTGCCAGGAGCTCCGCGAGGATCCCGGTGGCCTCCATCACATCCGTCACGGCGGCCAACGGCCGCCCCTCGTCGAGCCGTTCGAGCAGCAGCGTGCCCGTCTCCGCGTCGTCCTCAAGTAGCCGTACGACCCCGTCGCCGCCCCAGGTCCGCAGGGCGAGGCCCTCGCCGACGGTCTCGTCGTCCACGTCCTGGAGCTTCAGCGCGGCCCGCGTGCCGTCCTCGCGCACCACCGGCAGCACGACCGAGACCTGCCCGCTCATGGGCGTCCCCTCCTGCCGCAGCCCCCACCGCTCCAGGAACTCCTCGCCCCGCTCCAGCAGCCGCGCATACCGAACCATGACCATCACCTCACGCAACCATGGAATCCGAGGGAGACACCCGCCACCCGGAGAAGCTAACGTCCCGCGCATGAGCAGCACGGAGAACGCGGACCGCGCGACCGACACGGCACGCGCGGCGCACACGCCCCGCACCGCCGACGGGCCCCGCACCGTAGTCAACGGCGGCATATCGTTCTGGTACGCGCAGGACGGACTCCCGGCGCCCCGTGAGCCCCTCCCGGGGGACGCGAGCGCCGATGTGGTGATCGTAGGTGGCGGCTACACCGGCCTGTGGACCGCGTACTACCTGAAGAAGGCCGCCCCCTTCCTGCGGATCACCGTCCTGGAGCAGCGGTTCTGCGGCTACGGGGCGTCCGGCCGCAACGGCGGCTGGCTCTACAACGGCATCGCGGGCCGCGACCGGTACGCGCGCCTGCACGGCCACGAGGCCGCCGTACGCCTCCAGGAGGCCATGAACGCCACGGTCGCCGAGGTCGTGCGGGTCACCGGGGAAGAGGACATCGACGCGGACGTCCACCGGGGCGGCGTACTCGAAGTCGCCTACACCCCGGCTCAGTTGGCCCGCCTCAAGGCCTTCCACGAGACGGAGCTCTCGTACGGGGAGAAGGACCGCGAGCTGTACGGCGCGCGCGAGACCGCCGAGCGGATCAAGGTCGCGGACGCCGTCGGCTCCACCTGGACCCCGCACGGCGCCCGCCTCCACCCCGTCAAGCTGCTCAAGGGCCTGGCGGCGGCCGTCGAGGCGCTCGGTGTCACGATCCACGAGTCGACGCCCGTCACCGAGATCAGACCCAAGCACGCCGTCACGCCGTACGGCACGGTCCGCGCCCCGTACGTCCTGCGCTGCACGGAGGGCTTCACGGCCTCCCTCAAGGGCCAGAAGCGGACCTGGCTCCCCATGAACTCCTCGATGATCGCCACCGAGCCGCTGACCGCCGAGCAGTGGGAGTCCATCGGCTGGGAGGGCCGCGAGACCCTCGGCGACATGGCGCACGCCTACATGTACGCCCAGCGCACCGCCGACGACCGCATCGCGCTGGGGGGCCGCGGGGTCCCGTACCGCTTCGGTTCGCGCACGGACAACGACGGCCGTACGCAGGCGTCGACGGTCCGCGCCCTGCGGGAGATCCTCGTCCGGTTCTTCCCCCAGCTCTCCTCCGTCGCCGTGGCCCACGCCTGGTCGGGCGTGCTCGGTGTCCCGCGCGACTGGTGCGCCACGGTCACCCTGGACCGCTCCACGGGCCTCGGCTGGGCCGGCGGCTATGTGGGCTCCGGTGTCGCCACGGCCAACCTCGCCGCACGCACCCTCCGGGACCTGATCCAGCAGGATTCCGGCCAATCCGGGGCGACCGACCTCACCACCCTCCCCTGGGTCGAACACAAGGTCCGCAAGTGGGAACCGGAGCCTTTCCGCTGGCTCGGGGTACACGGCATGTACGCGACGTATCGAGCCGCCGACCGCCGCGAACTCACCACCCATGCCGCACAGTCGTCCCGGATCGCGCGTATCGCCGACCGGGTCGCGGGCCGCTGATCCGCCGTAAAGACAGGGGAACCCCATGAGCACCGCAGTCATGGACACCGTCCGTTACTCCTCCGACGGTCAGCTCCTCGACATCCATCGCGCCGCCGCCGCGGACGCCCCGACGGTTCTGCTCTGGCACGGGCGCGGCCCGGCCGAGCGGGACGTCCTGGGCGCCCTGGCCGCGGAGGTGGCCCGCCTGGGCGCCACCGTCATAGTCCCCGACTGGCACCCGGACGCCCCCGACGGCGGCCGCCCCCACCTCGAGGCGTCCCTCCGCTTCACCTGGGACTTCGTACGGGACCCGGCGAAGGTCGTCCTCGTCGGCTGGTCGCTCGGCGGCCGGGCCGCGATGGCCACGGCCCTGCGCCCCGACCCGCCGGAGGGCTGGCGCCCGGCCGCCGTGGTCGGCATCGCCGCCCGCTACAACCAGCCCGAGCCGCTGCTCGGCCTGCCCTCCCCGATGGCCGTCTGCGCCTCCGCCCCGCCGCTGCCCATCCACCTCGTGCACGGCACGGCGGACCGGGTCTGCGACTTCGCCAACGCCAAAGAGTTCCAGGCGGTCCTGGCCGCCTGCGGCCGTCCGGCGCCGCTCACGGTGCTCACCACGGACCACTCGGGCGCGGTCATGGCCGAGTACGCCTCCGAACTCGGCCGCTGCCGCCCCGCCCACTCCGGAAGCGCCCACCGCGAGGGCCTGCGCACGGCCCGCGTCATCGCGGAGGCGGCGGGTCTGCCCGTGCGGGAGGGCCGGGTCAGCGGGTGACCCGTACTCCGTGGAGCATCGGCAGCACGGTCGCGGTCACCCGGATCGTCCTGTCGCGGTAAAAGATGCCCCCGCCGCGGGGCCTCCCGGCATTCCGGTCAGGCACCGCGGTGGGGCATCGACGCCGGCACGACCTCGTTGAATTTCATTGCCCGCCAGTCCGCTGCGCACTGCACAGACGGGCCGAATTCAGATCGGGGTGAGCGCGAGACACGGTCGGGGACGCCGCCGAATTTCGATTTCGGCGACAGCTCTTTCCCTCACCGGTGACAAGTCGGCGACCCGGCCGTTCACCTCCGGCCAACGAGTCTCTGAGCAGCGCGGACATCGCCGCGACCGGCGCTACGGGCCCTCGGCGAACCGGCACTCCGTCGCACGAATCAGCGCCCCGGGCAGCCACTTCCACCGCCCGTGAAACGGGCATTGAGCGGCTTTTGAACAAGGCTGGCGCCGAGCCGACCGTCCCCTACAGTCCGTACCGCCAAGAGGCGGACCGATGGCTTCCCCCATGCCGAGCACTGCCCGTTCCGCGACCCCCCATGCTCGAATCGGAGTCAGTTCCGCGAGTGAAATCCAGAATCGATCCGCTTTCCATAGCCGCGATGGCGATCGCCGTGGTCTCCATATCCGCCACCGCCCCGCTCACCGCCGCCGCCACCGCGTCGCCGCTCGCCATGGCCTTCTGGCGCAACGCCCTGGGTTTCGCCACCCTCGGGCCGTTCCTCCTGATACTGCGCCGCCGCGAGGTGGTGCGCGTCGTGCGTGGCGAGCGCGGGCTGCTGCGCCCCGAACAGTGGCGGCCCATGGTCTTCGGCTTCCTCGCGGCCACGGCACTCGCCCTCCATTTCGCGGCCTTCATGACGAGTACGCAGCTGACCTCGGTCGCCATGTCCACCGCGCTCGTCGCCACCCAGCCCGTCTGGCAGGCCCTCATCGCCGCGGGTCAGGGCGTCCGGGCATCCCGCAGGACATGGGCGGGTCTCACGCTCGCCGTGATCGGAGCGGCCGCGGCCGCCGGTGTGGACATCCAGTCCGGCAGCCGTACGGCACTGCTGGGGGACCTGCTCGCCCTCGCCGGGGCCGTCGCCCAGGCCGGATACGCGGCGCTGAGCGAGAAGTCACGGGCGGACGTGAGCACGCCCCTGTACTCGACGGTCACCTCGCTGGTCTGCGGTATCGAACTGCTCGCCGCCTGCTGGCTGTTCGACATCCCGCTCACCGGGTTCGACAGGACCACACAACTGTCGCTGCTCGGACTGCTCATCCTCCCGCAGCTGCTGGGGCTCGGCGCACTGAACTTCGTCCTCGGCAGGACATCGGCGACGACGATGAGTGTCCTCCTCCTCCTGGAGACCCCGGTGGCCGCGCTCATGGCCTGGTCACTGATGGACCAGGGCGTCGCGCCCGCGACCGTCCCCGGGCTCCTCCTGATCATCATCGGCGTCACGGTGGTGATGACGAGCGACAGCGGCAAAAAGCCCGTACCGCGGGAGGACGACCTCCGCGGGCCGCACGAACTCCGCTGGCAGGACGAACAGCGCCGACAGGACAACGCCGGTGCCGGAGCACCCCCGTACCCGGCCTACGCCCCGTACCCGTCCCAACTCCCGCCCACAGTCGGCGTGTCCACCGTGTCCACGGTCGGAGAGCCGACGGACAGCACACCGGCCCACGCGTTCGAGGCCTGGGCGGCCTTCGAGACCGCCCGGCCGACAACACCCCGGCACCCACCGCTCCGGCCCGACGCCCGACGGGACCCCCGAGTCGACTGGGCACGCCGCCCCGGGGACGAGAGCCCGACGATTCAGCTCAGCTATCACGGGGCGGGGGCGTTCGACACCATGTTCCTGGGCGGCCGACCGCCCAGGCCCGAGGAACCGAGGCCGGACTTCGAGAACACCCATGGGACCTAGGGTCCCTGGGATCTGCCTTTGGGATCTGGCCATGGGGCCTGGTGCCCCGGCACCAAGCCCTGGCGCGCCAGGCTGCCGTCCAGCCAGGCCGCGGCCAGCTCCACCCGGGAACGGCAGCCCGTCCGCTGGAACAGCCGCGAAAGCCGCTGCTCCACGGTCTTCTCGCTGCACGCCAGCCGGGCAGCGATCTGCCGGTTGGTGGATCCGTCGCTCACCATGCCGATCAGCCGCACCTCGCGATCGCTCAGCCCGGTCCGGACCGCACGGCGCCTGGGGATCGACACGTTCCGCCGCCGCGCCGCCGCGCCGAGCAGGCTGCGGACGGGCCGCCCCATGCCCAGCGCGTGCCCGCTCCGCGTCGCCTCGTCCAGCCACGACTGGGGGTCGTCGCCGACGTCCGTCAGGCACTGGCAGCAGTCCACGCTCAACGGCAGATCGACCCGCCGCTGCACCAACCGGTACGCGGCGAGCGCGCTGTCCGCGTCACCGTGCACCATCCCGCGGGCGACGAGCACCGCCTCGTACGTCATGGGCGAGGCGGCCTCCTCGTACAGCGCCTCCAGTTCTGCCAGGGTCCGCCGCGTCGCCTCCGGGCTGTCGCCCCGCACCGTGATCGACAGCATGCGCAGCAGCACCCGGTCGAGGCCCGCGAGCAGTCCGCTCTCGCGCGCCCGCCGCACGTCGTGCCGAGCCGCTTCCAAAGCCTCGTCCACCAAGACCTTGCCCGCCAAAGCCTTGTCCACCTGCCCCGACCAGTACCGGACGCCGAGCCGAGCCCGGGCCACCAGCGGATGGCCGGCCGAGTCCGGGATCAGGTCCAGCCACTCGCGGGCACGTCCCAACTCCCCGCGCATGAGCTGGATCTCGGCCGCCAGCGCCCGGGCCAGCTGTCCGACGCCGGCCGCGCGGCCCGACCGGCCCCGCGTCTCGATCCGGCGGGCGCACGACAGAGCGCTGTCCCAGTCCCCCGTCAGGTAGTGGCGCACCATGGAGTGGTACCGGACGGCGGTGCTCTCCCCCGCCACGACGTACCGCTCACCGAGCACGGCCTCAAGAGCACCCGCCAGATCCCCGTACGCGGCGGCGTTCCGCAACCGGTCCAGGGCCGCCTCGCCGAGGGCGTCCCCCGGCACACCCCGCCGGGCCCGCTCGAACTCGGCGCCACTGCCCACGGCGGCGGCCAACAGCCGCACTTCCGCGGGTGACGGCACCGGCCCGGAGCCGGAGCCGGACTCCTGCGCGGCCTCCCCCGGCCGGAAGGCCGTCGGCGTGCTCGGGCCGATCCCGTACCGTCCACCGACCGCCGCCAACACCTCCGCGGCGGGCACCCGTTGGAGCGCCGCACGGTATCGGGGGTCGGCGTCATCGTCGTACGGGGACCGGTGCTCGTGCAGTGCCGACAGAGCCCATGCCCGCGTGACCCACTCCAGACCGTCCCGGTCCCGGCGGTCGCCGCGGTCCTCGCGGTCCCCCCGTTCGTCGCGGTCCCCCCGTTCGTCGCGGTCCCCCCGTTCGTCGCCGTGCGGCACGTCGAGACAGGCGAGCAGCGGCTCGCCGAGCGCCAGTACGCCGATGTGGTCGCAGTGCCGCAGGCTCAGACCGGCGGACTCGTGCAGCACGCCGGGTGTCCTGGGGTCGTGCGGCGGCAGGTGCCGCAACACCGAGTGGTAACTGCGCACCGCCCAGGCCTGGTTGAACCTGACACTGCTGCCGGCCGCGGCAAGCAGCAGCGGCACCGCGAGGCCGTCGTCGATCATCGCGCCCGCCGCCGCCACATGGCCGGCCAGCCGCGGCCGCCGCGTGCCCGCCGCGGTGGCGCCCAGTCGGTCCGTCACCAGTCCGGTGATCGTGGCGTGCAACGACCGCACCTCGCCGCGGGCGGGCAGCGTCCGCAGCGCCGCCGCGAGCGCGGGAACGGCGAACGCGATCCGGCCGTCCTGACCGACCGTCACCACCCGGTCCCCGACCAGCCTGTCCACCGTACGGCCGACGGCTTGGAGCGGCCCGTCCGGCGACTTCACGCGGTGCAGGTCCTCAAGCCGTACCTCGGCCTGCTCGACCAGAGCGGCAAGCACGGCCGCCGCCCCGACCGTGCCGGCGTCCGGTGACGCGTCCGGCCAGCACAGCCGGCCCAGTTCCGCGACGTCCGCCCTGAGCCGCAGCCCGCCCTCCGGCACGGTCAGGCACACCTGGCCGTCGAGTTCGAGCAGGCCGCCGCACTCCTCCAGCGAGGCGAGCACCGACAGCACGGCGGCCGGACTGCCCGCCAGCGGACCCAGCGAAGCCAGCACCGCCGTCACCAGCTCGGGTTGGACGGGGCGGCCCAGCCGTCGCGCGACGAGCTCACCGACATCGGCCGACGACAGCGCCGGCAGTTCGAGCACCCGGTCGGCCGCCGCGGGCAGTTGCGCACCGGCGACGTGCCCCGGGCTCATCGGCCGCCCGGCCATCACCACCGGCACGCCCGCCGGACGGAACGTGCGCAACAACAGCCCCAGCGCGGAGGCCGTCCGGGCCGGCATCCGCTCGGCGTTGTCGAGGATCAGGGCGAAGGGGACCTCACGGGCCGCGTCCGCCAGCACCTCGCCCAGGGTGGACAGCAGGGCCACTTCACCGCCGGGGCCGCCGGCCCGCGCCTGCACCCGGCGTACCGCGGCGATACGCGCCGGCAGCCGGCCGTCATGGACCTTGGCGAGTACGCCGCAGACGGCGTCCGTGAGAGCGGCGGTACCGCCCGCCGGACCCTCGCCGGATTCCCAGTCGAGCCGCAGGACCTTGGCGCCCTCCTGGACCACCAGCTGCCGCGCCTGCTCCACCACGGCGGTCTTGCCGGTTCCGGCGCCACCGGTGACGAGCAGGGTCCGAGCCGCGGCACCGGTGGCGTGCCCGGAGGCCTGCCCGGTGGTGTGTCCGGTGGTGCGTAACGCCTCGGCCACGTCCTCGACTTCGCCTTGCCGGCCGACGAGAGGTGAGGGGCGCTGCTGCACGACGACTCCTTGTTTTCCCTTTTTCTCCATGCCGAACTGCTTCATGAGAATTGGAGTCGTCCGAATGTCTGAACAGGTCAACTTTTTATGCCGAGTTTGCCATGATTGCAGGCGCTGGACCGGGGCCCGTCCGTCGGGTCGGTCCGAGGCGGGCGCCGCCCGCCCGGTACGTGATTCGTCGAAGGTTGCGGTGGAGAAAGTGGCTGCTCGGACAGACACCGAGTTGGTCTTCGGCGGCACGGCCGCACGGTTCCACAGTCCGGGCGAGGACCTGCTCGGCCGAACGGTCGAGTCGGACGAGATCGACCGCGGCCTCCGCGATCCGTCCGGGCCACGCCTGGTGCTCGTCCGCGGCGAACGGGGCATCGGACGCAGCGTGTTCGCGCACGCCGCCGCCGAGCGACTGCGCGCGGGAGGAATCGCGGTCCTGACGGTCGCATGCGTCCCCGGTGACGGCGAACACCCCCAACTGCTGGCACTGCGAATGGTCATGGCCCTGGAGGAACACCGGTCCGTCACGACGAAACGCAGGCCTGCGCACAAGCCGGCCGCGGAAGCACTGGCCGCCACGAAGCGCGGCGACCCGACAGCGATGGCCGAAGCACTCGCCGCCGCTCTGGCGCGACCGACCCCCGCCGTCGTACTCGTCGACGACGCCCACCACGCCGACACCGAATCCCTCGCCCTGCTCGACGAGGTCGACTTCGAACGGGCTCCGCCCGGCATCAGGCTGATCCTCACGGCTGTCCGGCACACCGCACCGGACAGCACACCCCCGCCCCCCGGCTCCGGCCACACCATGGACCGGCTCGCCCACAACCGGGCAGCACACACGATCGCCCTGCCCCGCCTCACCCTGGAGAACGCCACCGCCATGGTGGCGCAGCGCTTGCGGTCGGCACCCGACGCCGACCTGATGCGGCGGGTCCACGAGCTGACCCGCGGCATCCCCGGAGCACTGGACGCCCTCCTCGTCGAATGGACGGCACAGGACGCGATCCGCACAGCCGACGGCCACGCTTTCCTCGGCACCGGTGCGCCCGTGCCGCTGCTGCCGGACCACGACCGGTACATCGCGACACTGCGGACCCTGGAAGAGCCCTGCGGAACGGTGGCCACGGCGCTGAGCATCCTGTGGCCGCTCGGCCGGGCCGCCGAGACCCTGATCGCGTCGTCGACCGGGCTGCCCCCCGAGGCCGTCACCAACAGCATCCGCACCCTCGTCGACGAGGGCATCCTCGACGAACTGCCCGGCCAGAACGCCGCCTCCACGACACGCGGCTGGACGTTCCGCGTACCACTACTGGCACACACCGTCCGCGAACGGCTGGGCCCCGTGAAGCGCAGCCACCTGTCCGCGGCCGCGGTGGAAGCACTGTGGGCCGGCGAAGGACCGGGGGGCACAGGGAACCGGGCGGACCCCGCGAGCCCGACCGAGACCTCGGCCGACACCGGAGCCGCCCCGCAGGACCCACCCCCGCCCGCACTCCTCGACGAGGCGGACGCACAGACCTACCTCCCCGACCGGATCGCCGACGCCGGCTTCCTGATCGACAGCGACCGCGCCGTGACGGAACTGACAGCCGCCGCACGATCGCTGTACCCCGACCTCGAACGCCGCGGAATGCTGCGGTGGCACATGGGAGCCGTCCGCCTCATCGAGGAGCAGTACGCCCGCGACCTCGCCATACTCCGGTCCGGCCAGGCCGCCTTCGGCTGCGGCGACTACCGGACGGCCCGGACAGCTGCCGAATGGCTCGTGTGCGGCCCCGCCGAGGGCCTCGACTCACAGGCGGTCCACGAGGCCGCCACCCTGCTGGTGGCGTCGGCAGCCGCCGAGCAGGACTGGCCGGCCCTGTCCCGCATGGGCACCGCACTCTGGTGGGAGGGACTGCCGCTGTCCGCCATGGCCACCGTGTCCGGCCGCGTCCAGGCACTGTGGCAACTGGAGAAGTGGCAGGAGGCACTGACCCTCATGGTGGAAACCGAGCGCGTATGGCAGGCCACCCCTGGCAGCCGCGCACTGCTGGAACTGTTCAGCAGGGTCACGGAGTACGTACTGGGCAGCCCGGACCGGTTCACCCGCGCACTGGCCCTGCCGGAGGAACCAGGCCTGCCTCCGAACAAGGCATTCGCACAGAACATCGCCCAGTTCGACGTACTGCTCGGCATCGGCGACCTGCGCGGGGCAGCCAACCTGCTGTCCACCCGGGAGATGTCCCTCAAACTGCTCCCCCAGCCAAGCCGGTTCCTGTGGCACCACCTCAACGGACGATGGGACGAGGCGCTCTCACTGGCACGCCGGCTCCTGGTCAACGGCGGAGTCCTGAACGTGGTCCCCGGACACCACCTGCTCCCCGCCCGCACAGCGGCCATCCTCCTCGCCCAAGGACGCACCACCAGCGCCGACCGCCTGATCAGCAGCGTGCGCGGGCAGGTGAACGGGCCGCTGGAACACATCCTGGACCACGCCGAGGCCGACATACTGCGGACCCTCGGCGACCTCGGCCGGGCCGAGGAACTGCTCCGGCGCGGCCTTCACGCGGCGGACGAACGCGGATCCTTCTACGGCACCGACGAACTGCTGGCCTCACTCGCCGAGGTACACGCGGAAGCCGGACACCCGGACCGGGCGACGGCCTGCCTGGAACGCCTCGAACAGACAGCCGAGCAGATGAACAGCGGCCGCACACGACTCCTGCACCTGCTGACGTCCGGAAAGATCCTGGACCCGGACTCCCCAGAAGCCCGCAAGCACCTGCACGAGGCAGTCGACCTGGCCCGCTCCCGCACCCAACCGTTCGAAACGGCAGTCACACTCCTGGCCGCCGCACGCGCGAACGCGGCCCCGGCGACCCTCCTGCACGAGGCATACGAACGGTTCGGCGACCTGGATGCCACCCTGTGGCGCTTCCACACCAGGACCGCGATGCGCGAGACCGGGCTACCCGTACCCGGCCGCAAACAGGCCACGGCGGAGAACCAGCACCTGCTGGCCACCCTGCTCGCCGAGGGACTCACCAACCGCCAGATCGCGGCCGTACTGCGGCTCAGCGAGGACGCGGTCGCCAACCGCCTGTCCCGGCTCTTCGCACGCACCGGAATGCGATCCCGCACAGCCGTCGTGACAGCCGTACTCACAGGCAGCCCGATGACCGCCGACCACCACTGACCCCTCCCACCCCGCTCATGCCAGATTTCCCTGTCCTTAACGAACCAGGGGCCTCCGGAAGCGGATCGAGGCAACCACCCATGCCACCATCAACTCCTGAACGGCATGGACCACTTGGGTTCCCGAATGGGGGGCGAATGCCTCAGCAGGTACTCACAGACACCGTGCGCGTGGCGATCCACGCACCCGACGCCATCGTCCGCGCCGGACTCCTCAGCTATCTCCACAACGACCGCCGCATCCGCGAGATCCCACCGGACAGGCTCCGCGAAGCGGACATCATCGTGGTCACCGTCGACGTCGCCGACTCCTCCACCCTGGACCTGCTGCGCAGCCTCTGCGACAAGCCGGACGCACGGTTCGCCCTGGTGGTGGGCAAGGACTGGCACGCCGACGTCTCGGCCGCGGTCGACCGCGGAGTCCGCGCCGTCCTCTGGCGCGACTCCTTCAGCCAGGCAGCCTTCATCCGAACCCTGCACACCATCGCCGACGGCGGCGGAAGCCTCCCACCCACCCTCCAGGGCACCCTGATGGAACAGGTCCGCTGGGCCCAACGCGAACTCCTCGCCCCCCGAGGCCTCACCGCATCCGGCATCAGCCCCCGCGAGGTGGACGTCCTCCGCCTCGTCGCCGAAGGCACCGAACTTGCCGAAATCGCAACAAAGCTCTCCTACTCGGAACGCACCGTCAAATACATCCTCTACGGCGTGATGAAGCGCCTACACCTGAAAAACCGCGCCCACGCCGTCTCGTACGCAATCCGAGCGGGCATCATCTGACCCACCACCGGGCCGCTCCCACCTCTGGAGCCCCTGCCGGACCCGAACCGACGACCTACGCTCCACAAGCTCTGCCTCCTAGTCGCAGAACTCCGCCTCGATCACCGCGTCGCTGTCCCCGGACCAGTCCCCGTTGAAGTTGAAGGCCAGCGAGTGACGGCCGTCCGCTGTAGTGACCGCCTCCGAAATCGAGCCGACGATGCCACCGTGATGCCCCCAGACCACGACACCGCAGCTCAGCCTGCGTTCGGCAAGGCCGAGGCCGTATCGGACGCCGGGGAGACCGGCGGCCTCGACGGTCGCCTTCATCTCGGCGAGCTGCGCCCTGGGCAGCAGCCCGCCGCGGAGCAGGGCGGAGTAGAAGCGGTTCAGGTCGCCGGCGTCGGAGATCATGTCGCCCCCGCCGCCGGCGAGCGTGGGGTTCAGTTCCGTGACGTCGTACGTCGGGCCGGTCGTGGACTCGGCGAGCTTCGCGTAGGTCCTGCTGCTCGGCCGGGGCATCTTCGGATCCGTACCGGGGACGGATGTGGCGTGCAGGCCGAGCGGTTCGATGATGCGGTGGCGGATCTCGTCCCCGTACGAGTTGCCCGTGGCCTTCTCGATCACCATCGCCGCCAGGGAGTAGTTGGTGTTCGAGTACATCCACGACTCGCCCGGCGTGAAGTACGGCTTGTTCGCCATGGCGTACTTCACGTGCCGGTCGAGGGTCACCGTGTCGTAGCGGTTCTCGAAGAAGCCGTCCTTGACGATGTACTTCCGTACGAACTCGCTGTCGTCGCGGTAGTTGAAGATGCCGCTGGTGTGGTTGAGGAGCCGACGGAGACTGATCCGGCGGCCGTCATGGCCGTTGCCCCGGACCACGCCGGGCAACCACTCGTCGACCTTGTCGTCCAGGGACAGCTCACCCTCCGCCTCCAGCTGGAGCAGCACCGTGGCAACGAACGTCTTGGTGACACTGCCGACGCGGTAGCGGTCATGGGCCGAGCGCGGCCGCTCCGTCCGGAGGTCGCCGACACCCGAAGCGCCCTTCCAGGTCCCGTACTTGTCCTTCGCCTGCCCGACCACACCAGGAACGCCGTCCTTCACGGCGGCATCCATCGCCTCCCGCGTCGCACTGTGATCTCCGGTGGCCGGGGCGGGTGCTGAAACAGAGGCCGGGCCGGCCACCGCGGATGCCATGAGCGATGTCGCGGTGAGCGCCACGGCTCCCACCAGTCCGAAACGCAGGAGGGTGCGGGATACTCTCATCGATCGGTACGTCCCTTCCGTCGAGGATCTGCAGAGGATCTTCAACGCAAGGGACACCGCGGCAGAGCGGGCGGGTTGCCTGCCCTGAGTCGGTTGAGCGCTTTTGAGCCCTTTCGTTCGGATCACGCCTGGGCCACGGGGTCCGGCACGCACATCTGCGCTTCCGCCGCGATTCCGCGAGGCATGCCCGCGCGTACACCTCCGTACCTACAGACAGGCCGTGAGACTCGGCCGCCTGCGGCAGCGCCTCCCCTCGGCCGCTTCTCCTCGGCCGGCTTCCCGAGTCTGCCCGTTCCGGCGCCACGCGCGCCCAGACGCCGCGCGGTCGGCGATGAACACCACCTCGTCGCCGTTTCCACTCAACCAAAAGCCCAGCTCAGACACTGTCTGAGCTGGGCTTGGAGTGGAGCCCCCTGTCGGATTCGAACCGACGACCTACGCATTACAAGTGCGGCGCTCTGGCCGAGCTGAGCTAAGGGGGCATCGCGCACTACAACGCCGTACGCGAAGGCGGCTCCACTGTACACAGACCCCCTCGACCCGATCCACGAAGTTGCCCTGTCAGGGGACCTCGAAAACCATGCGTAACCACCCGCGCACCCGTTCGTTGAACGGACTGACGTGCTGTTCCGAATATCGGACTGCGAGGGGGGCTCGTGGTGGAGTCGGCGGAGAAGCCGAAGGCGGTGAAGGGTGTCCGGGCCGAGCGCATCAAGCGTGAGGAGCTCGGCATCGAGGCCCGCCGCAAGCACGAGGGCCTCGATGCCGAGCTCCATTGAAGAGCCATGCCAAGGAGACCGGCGCCCACCATCGCGTCTACCGGTTCCGCTTCTATCCGACGGAGGCGCAGGCCGAGCAGTTGGGGAAGACGTTCGGTGCCTGTCGGTGGGTCTACAACGAGGGGCTGGCCCTGCGGTCGGGAGCCTGGGATCAGCACCGGGTGAACGTGGGTTTCGCGGAGACGTGTCGGGCGCTGACGGGTTGGAAGCAGGCCGAGGAGCGGGCGTGGCTCAAGGAGGTGTCCTCGACTGTGCTGCAGCAGGCCCTGCGGCATCTCGATCAGGCGTTCACGCGGTTCTTCAAGGGGGTGGCGAAGTATCCGAAGCGGAGGAAGAAGCAGCGATCGCGGGATGCGGCGACGTTTGTGCGTACGGGGTTCAGATGGGTCGAGGATCCTGAGCGGCTGGGAACGGGCCTGATCACGCTCGCCAAGCAGTCCGAGCCGTTGGACGTTCGCTGGTCCCGGCCGCTTCCTGCGGGGGCGGTTCCGGTCCGGTTGTCGGTGACGCGGGACCGGGCCGGTCGGTATTTCGTGTCCGCGCTCGTCGAGGAACGGATGACAGTGCTGCCTGCTGTCTTCCTGCCCGGTTCGCAGGAGCCGAAGGCGGTCGGGCTGGACCTGGGGCTGGCGTCCTTGGTGACGCTCGACGACGGTACGAAGCTGGATCATCCGCGGCTGTTGAAGCGGTACGCGGAGAAGTTGGCGCGGTTGCAGCGGGAGCTGCACAAGAAAGTGAGGGGTTCGAAGAACCGGGAGAAGGTCAGGCAGAAGATCGCGCGCCTCTACGCGCTCATCAGTGACGTACGCAGGGACATGCTGGACCAGTTCACGACCCGCCTCGTGCGCGAGAACCAAGTGCTCGTGGTGGAGGATCTGTCCATCGTGACCCTGTTGCGTCCGGCTCGTGGGAAGGGTCGTCGGCGGAAGGCGAAGCTGAGTCGGGCGATCATCGACGCCGGGTGGGGTGAGCTGTTGCGGCAGCTGCGGTACAAGTGCGAGTGGTACGGCCGGACGTTGGTGGTCGTCGACCGCTTCTTCCCCTCCACTCGGAGGTGCTCGGCATGTCATGTGAAGGGCCCGAAGCTGGATGTCTCCGTCCGGGAGTGGACATGTGCCGAGTGCGGTGCGGGGCACGACCGGGACGTGAACGCGGCGGCGAATCTGCGGGATGAGGGGATGCTCCTGTACTGGCTGGTTGCGCCCGCACTGCCTCCGGACCGGAAGCCTCCGGCCCTGATCAAGGCTTCGGAACTGGAGGAGTGCCTGCTGGCCGCGTAGTAGGGCCGGCGTGCGGTACGGACCGACGGGCCGTCGGCCGGAATGCCTGTGGAGCCTGCGTGAGACCGTGCGTGGCGACGGGGTGACCCGTTGTCCGTCGGCAGCGGCTGTGAAGCGGGAAGCCTCGGCAAGGTCAAAAGTGATCTGCTCTTCCACGATCGAAAATTTCCTCGAACTTCATCGCCCTCGGAGTACTGACAGAACGTGTGAACGCGAGGTAGCGTCCTGAACCAGTCCGCTCATGTGGACTACACCACTACGGACCGTTCCGTAGCGGTCACACCACCTTTACAACGGATCGTCCGGCACGTTCCTGCCGGTGAAGGGGGCCTACGACCCATGGCCACTGTCTCGTTCAACAAGGCGACCCGCATTTACCCGGGTGGCGACAAGCCCGCCGTCGACCAGCTCGAGCTCGACGTCGCGGATGGCGAGTTCCTCGTCCTCGTCGGTCCCTCCGGCTGCGGAAAGTCCACCTCCCTGCGGATGCTCGCGGGTCTCGAGGACGTGAACGCCGGCTCGATCCACATCGGTGACCGCGACGTCACGCACCTGCCGCCCAAGGACCGGGACATCGCCATGGTGTTCCAGAACTACGCGCTGTACCCGCACATGACGGTCGCCGACAACATGGGCTTCGCGCTCAAGATCGCCGGCATCAACAAGGCCGAGATCCGCCAGAAGGTCGAGGACGCGGCGAAGATCCTCGACCTCACCGACTACCTGGCCCGCAAGCCGAAGGCCCTCTCCGGTGGTCAGCGCCAGCGTGTCGCGATGGGTCGCGCCATCGTGCGTGAGCCCCAGGTGTTCCTCATGGACGAGCCGCTGTCGAACCTCGACGCCAAGCTCCGCGTCTCGACCCGTACGCAGATCGCGTCGCTGCAGCGCCGCCTCGGCATCACCACGGTGTACGTCACGCACGACCAGGTCGAGGCCATGACGATGGGCGACCGTGTCGCGGTCCTCAAGGACGGTCTGCTCCAGCAGGTCGACTCGCCGCGCAACATGTACGACCGCCCGAGCAACCTCTTCGTGGCCGGGTTCATCGGCTCCCCGGCGATGAACCTCGTCGAGGTCCCGATCACCGACGGCGGCGTGAAGTTCGGCAACAGCGTGGTGCCCGTCAACCGGGAGGCCCTCAAGACCGCCGCCGACAAGGGTGACACCACGGTCACCGTCGGTGTCCGTCCGGAGCACTTCGACATCGTCGAGCACAACGGTGCCGCGGCCGCCTCCCTGTCGAAGGACACCGAGGACGCCCCGGCGGGCCTCGCCGTCACGGTGAACGTCGTCGAGGAGCTCGGCGCCGACGGCTACGTCTACGGCAGCGCCAAGGTCGACGACGAGCTCAAGGACCTGGTCGTCCGCGTCAGCGGCCGCGCGGTCCCGGAGAAGGGCGCCACGCTGCACGTCGTGCCGCGTCCGGGCGAGACCCACGTGTTCTCGACGTCCACGGGCGAGCGTCTCTCCGACTGACCGAGTCGGTCGATCCGGCCGGGTCCGGCCCGGCCGATCCCGGAGATTTCACCCAGGTTGACGAAGAAGGCCCCGCAGGCTGCTGCGGGGCCTTCTTCGTTGTCGACAAATACCCCGGCAGAACGGGCATTTCGATACCCGTACGTCAACATCAAACTCGAACACGACGGTTTACCCGTCCCCCGAATTGATTACTAAATGTCGCCAAAACATCACCCCGCGCTACCCTCACTCGCGTGAAGCACTCCACTAACCACTCGACGCGACACGGCCGTGGTCCCGCCGGCCGACCGACCCGGCACGGCCGCGGTCCGGCCCGCCGGATCGGCCGTACTCTCGCCCTCGTTCTGCCCGTCGTCCTGGTGCTCTCCGGGACGCTCGCGGTCACCCGAGTCAACTGGTCGGGAAACAGTTCCTCGACATCGGTGCTCGCCGCATCCGCCGAGGACGTCTCCCGACGTGCCCCGTCCCGCGCCCCGCAGGACGTGCTGCGCGACAAGCTCCTCCTCGAACTCCAGGAGAAGAGCCCAGGAGTGGCCCTCACCCACCTCCAGGAGGCGGTGAACGGCCGTCCGTCGCTCGCCAAGCACTGCGCCTCCATCGCCCGCGCCCTGGGCCGCGCCGCCGTCCGCGCCTACGGCCCCACCCGAGCCCAGTCGTTCGCCCGCCCGGTCTGCGACACATCCTTCGCCACGGGCGTGGCAGCCCAGCACACCTGAGCCGCCCGGAGGGCCCGCGCCCCCGAAGGGGCGCGGGGAACTGCGCGACCAGCCCCCACGGCCCCGCAGGTGCCCACCCGTGCAGCCCACACGAGCCCTACCCGCCAAGCCCGCGGAGCGCGACGTACAGTTCGGGTCATGACCGATCCGAACGCCGCGTCGCGCCCCGTTCAAGCCGTCGTCCTGGCCGGCGGCCAGGGCTCCCGGCTGCGTCCCTACACCGACGACCGTCCCAAGCCGATGGTCGAGATTCCCGGCACCGGGACCCCGATCATCGGCCACCAGCTGGCCTGGCTCGCCGAGGAGGGCGTCACCGACGTCGTCGTCTCGTGCGGCCATCTCGCCGAGGTGCTCCAGCAGTGGCTGGACTCGGCCGACCTGCCCGTCTCCGTGACCACCGTGGTCGAGACGGAGCCCCTGGGCCGCGGCGGCGGCCTCAAGTTCGCCGCCAAGCACCTGCCCCACCCGGACCGCCCCTGGTACGCGACGAACGGCGACATCTGGACCCGTTTCTCGCTGCGTGAGATGGCGGACTTCCACACCGAGCGCGACGCGGTGGCCACCCTCGCGCTGGCCCGCCCCCGCATCCCGTGGGGCGCCGTCGAGACCGACGACTTCGGCCACATCACGGACTTCATCGAGTCCCCGCCGACCGCGTACGGCATCAACGCGGGTGTGTACGTCTTCTCCCCCGAGTTCGCCGCCCTGCTGCCCGACCTCGGCGACCACGAGCGCTCCACGTTCCCCCGCCTGGCCCGTGAGCGCCGTCTGGCCGGCTACCCGATCCCGCAGGGCGCGTACTGGCGCGCCATCGACACCGCGAAGGACCTCACCGAGGCCGCCAAGGAGCTGGCGGCGCTGGGGCGTTGAGGCACTTGCCCCGACCCGCAGGAGTGGCATGTACGACGATGGGGCCCGGCACCTGAGTGGTGCGGACCCCGTCGTCGTACGGTCCTGGGCCGCCGTACCGGCTTGGCCGTGCCGCCCTGTCGGCGGGCGGTGTCAGCCCAGCAGGCCGCCCACGAGCCCGGAGCCACCGCCGGAGCCGCCGCTGCCGCCCGTGCTCCCGCCGGAGCCGGAGCCGCCGCCGCTGCCGGAGCCGCCGCCCGAGCCCGTACCGCCGGTGGTGCCGCCCGAGGAGGACGGACCGGCGCTGGTGCTGGGGGCCTGCGGCGGGGCCGACTGCTGGGGCGGGGCCTGACCGGAGCCCTGCGTCTGGCTGGGCTGCCCGGCACCGGCGCCCGCTGTCTCGCGGGCCGCGCCCGGTGTGGTCGCGGCGCCCGAGGGACTCGCGGAAGTGGCGCCCTGGGTGGGCGAGTTGGCCGCCGAGGGGCTCTCCTTGTGCCGGCGCTGGCCGGGCTCCTCCGGGAGCGGGGAGCCGGGCAGTTCGTTGCGCGGGGCCTCGCCGGGTCCGGGGACGACCACGCGGTCGGCGTCACGGACGGCGCCGCCGAGCAACGAGCCGATGAGCAGGGTGAGTCCGACGACGATGGTCGTGACGAGCGCGCCCCGGCGCAGCACGCGGCTGCGCAGCTCCCAGATGTCGGCGCGCGGTCCGAGCGTGCGCCAGGCCTCGCCGGCGAGGCGGCCGTCGATGGAGTAGACGGGGGCGCCCGCGATGATCAGCGGGGACCAGGCGGCGAGGTAGATGATGTCCGGTGCGTCGTAGGCGGGGACGGACTTCCAGCTGACGGTGAGGAGCAGCGCCGCCGACAGCAGCGCGCCGACGACCGCGGCGACCCGCTGCCACAGGCCGAGCACGGTGAGGACGCCGACGATGACCTGGAAGAAGGCGATGAGGAGTCCGGCACCGACGGGGTGTTCGAGGGCGAACTGGCGCAGTGGCTCGGCGAGTTCCCAGGGGTGCAGGGAGTTGAGCCACTTGACCATGGAGCCGCGCTTGCCGCCGTCGAAGTAGACGGGGTCGCAGAGCTTGCCCATGCCGGCATAGATGGAGATGAAGCCGAGGAAGACGCGCAGCGGGAGCAGGACGACGCCGAGGTTCATCCGGCGGCCGGGGTAGTACCCGTGGCGCACGGGGGCGGCGCCGTGCCGCTTGAGCGCGCCGTCGTCCTCGTCCCGGTACTCGTCGGCGTCGTAGGAGTCGTCGTCCTCGAACTCGCCGTCCGCGTACGGGCGTTCGTCGATCTCCTCGTACGCGCTGCCCGCGCTGCGCATCTGCGGCAGCAGGCGGGTCTCGGGGCCGCGGACGGTCGGTGTCTCGACGGTGGCGTCGACGTCGAACCCGGGGGGTCCGCCCTCGCCGACGCGCGGGATGACCTGGGTCGCACCGCCGTCGTCGGCGGGCGCCTCGGCGCCGTGCCGCAGACTCGTGCTCCGCACCGCCTGCAACAGCCGGGTGGCGCCGGTGTCGTCGGGGGCGGACTTCCCGCTCCAGACGACGGGCGCGCGGCGGCGGGTGCCTGCGGTGGTTCCGACGACGGGGATGCGCGCGGTGTCCTCGCCCGAGCTCAAGTGCCGCGCGGCGCGCGGGGACTGGGCCCGCGGGGCGGCGTTCAGCTGCACGCGGAAGCTCGCATGATTGACGATGACCTGCGCCGGATCGCTCGGCACCTTCACCATGCTCAGCGCGGGAGCGTCGTCGAATCCCAACGAGCGGTCCCCCGTGGGTGTGCGGGGTGTTCTGGTGTCCACACTCATCTAACCGAGTGACGTGTGTTTAGGACACTGCTTTGACCGCCCCGATCTGTCCGGACCCCGTCAAGATCAACGAGCCGCGCCCCGCAAGGGGCGCGGGGAACTGCGCGACCAGCCCCCACGCACCCGCGGATCAATTCAACCGGGCGTCAGCCACACCGATTCAGGCCCGGCGCCGAGCCGCCTCGTACAGCACAACTCCCGCAGCCACACCCGCGTTCAGCGACTCCGTGCCACCCGGCATAGGAATCCGCACCCTGAAGTCACAGGTCTCACCGACGAGTCGGGAAAGCCCCTTGCCCTCGCTGCCGACGACGATGACGACGGGCCCTCCGAGGGCCTCCAGGTCACCGACCTCGGCCTCCCCGTCCGCGGCGAGTCCGACCACGACGAGGCCGGCCTTCTTGTAGGCCTCAAGGGCCCGCGTCAGGTTGGACGCACGGGCGACCGGCGTACGGGCGGCGGCACCCGCGGACGTCTTCCACGCACCGGCGGTCATCCCGGCCGCACGGCGCTCGGGCACGACGACACCGTGACCGCCGAACGCGGAGACGGACCGGACGACGGCACCGAGGTTGCGCGGGTCGGTCACGCCGTCGAGCGCGACGATCAGCGGGTCCACACCCTCGTCGTACGCGGCGGCCGCGAGGTCCTCCGGGTGCGCGTACTCGTACGGCGGGACCTGGAGGACGAGCCCCTGGTGGTTGAGGCCGTTGGTCATGCGGTCGAGCTCGGGGCGCGGGGCCTCCATGAGGTGGATGCCGCCGCGGTCCGCGGCGAGCTGGAGCGCCTCGCGCACCCGCTCGTCGTTGTCGATGAACTGCTGGACGTAGAGCATCGACGCCGGGACGCCCTCGCGCAGCGCCTCGACGACGGAGTTGCGCCCGACGACCATCTCGGACGTGCCCTTGCCGCCCCGGCCGCCGCGCGGCGACGGGCGGCGCACGGTCTGCTTCGCGTTGGCCTTGGCGACGGCGCCGGCGATGCGGTTCTTCTTGTGACCCTTGCGCGCTTCGGCGGGCGGGGTCGGACCCTTGCCTTCCAGGCCCCGGCGTCGCTGGCCGCCACTGCCGACCTGCGCGCCCTTCTTGCCGGACATGCGGCGGTTGTTAGCGGCCATGACCTACCTGTCTGTGTGAGGGCGTACATGCGTACGTCTGTGGTGTACGTGTCTGTGAAATGCCGTGCGTCTACGAGTGTGCCGCCCGGACACCCGAGCGGCACAATCGATCAAGGAAACGGTCAGCGCGGGCCGAGTGTCCAGCGCGGTCCCTGGGGGCCGTCCTCGATCACGAGCCCGGACTGGTTGAGCTGGTCACGGATGGCGTCGGCGGTGGCCCAGTCCTTGCGGGTGCGGGCGGACTCGCGCTGCTGCAGCACCAGCCGTACGAGCGTGTCGACGACTCCGTGCAGATCCTCGCCGCGGTCGCTCTCGCCCGCCCAGTGCGGGTCGAGCGGGTCGAGACCGAGGACGCCGAGCATGGCGCGGACCTCGGCCAGCCGTGCGACCGCGGCCTCCTTGTCGTCGGCGGCCAGTGCGCTGTTGCCCTGGCGGACCGTGGTGTGCACGACGGCGAGGGCCTGGGGGACGCCCAGGTCGTCGTCCATCGCCTCGGCGAAGGCCGGCGGGACCTCGGCCGCGGGCTCGACGGCTCCGGCCTTCTCCACCACCCGCTGCACGAAGCCCTCGATCCGCGCGAACGCGGACTCGGCCTCGCGCAGTGCTTCCTCGCTGTACTCGATGGTGGAGCGGTAGTGCGGGGTGCCGAGGTAGTAGCGCAGCACGATGGGCCGCCACGCCTTGAGCATCTCGCTGACGAGTACGGAGTTGCCGAGCGACTTGGACATCTTGTCGCCGCTCATGGTGACCCACGAGTTGTGCACCCAGTAGTGCGCGAACTCGTCGCCGAAGCCCCTGGCCTGGGCGATCTCGTTCTCGTGGTGCGGGAAGATCAGGTCGATGCCGCCGCCGTGGATGTCGAAGGCGGGGCCCAGGTACTTGTGGGCCATGGCGCTGCACTCCAGGTGCCAGCCGGGCCGGCCCCGGCCCCAGGGCGTCTCCCAGCTGGGCTCGCCGGGCTTGACGGCCTTCCACATGGCGAAGTCCCGCGGGTCCCGCTTCCCGGTCTCGCCTTCCCCGGCGGGCTGGCGCAGCTCGTCCAGGTCCTGGTTGGACAGCGAGAGATAGCCGGGCAGGGAGCGCACGTCGAAGTACACGTTCCCCTCGGCCTCGTACGCGTGCCCGCGCTCGATGAGCGTGCGCATCATCTCGACCATCTCGGTGATGTGGCCGGTCGCGCGCGGCTCGTACGTCGGCGGGAGGCAGCCCAGTGCCGTGTAGCCGTCGTTGAACGCGCGCTCGTTCTCGTAACCGATCGACCACCACGGCCTGTTCTGCTCGGCGGCCTTCCAGATGATCTTGTCGTCGATGTCGGTGACATTCCGGATGAACGTCACGTCGTAGCCGCGGTGCTCGAACCAGCGGCGCATGATGTCGAAGTTGAGGCCGGACCTGATGTGCCCGATGTGCGGGGCCGCCTGCACGGTGGCGCCACAGAGGTAGATCGAGACACAACCCGGCGTGATCGGGGTGAAGTCACGGATCTGCCGGGCGCTGGTGTCGTACAGGCGAATAGTCACCCCTCCAGGGTAGTGGGCGACGACCAGTGCCCCGAGACCCTTCCGACACATGGCTCACGATTCGTGACGTCCGCTCCGCGGGCGCCCGCCCAGTCTTTTTCTCGCCCCCGCCGCCCCTTCCCGTCCCGTCCTTCTGGGGCTCCGCCCCAGACCCCGTCGTCGGGTGCGGGTGGGTGGGGGCTGGTCGCGCAGTTCCCCGCGCCCCTGAGGTTTTTCAGCCTCTCCGGCGTTTGAGGAGCGGGGGTTCGGGGGCGGAGCCCCCGAGTAAGTCACCCCACCCGAGCCACCAACGCCGTGGCCACCGCCATCAGCCCCTCGTCCCGCCCGGGGAAGCCGAGGCCGTCCGTGGTCGCGCCGGACACCGACACCGGCGCCCCAACCGCCTCCGAAAGAATCTTCTGCGCCTCGTCACGGCGCTTGCCGATCTTGGGGCGAGGACCGACGACCTGCACGGCCACGTTGCCGATGGTGAAACCCCCGGCGCGAACGATCCGCGCCGCCTCCGTCAACAGCACAACCCCCGAAGCCCCGGCCCACTCGGCCCGCCCGGTCCCGAAGTGCTGCCCGAGATCCCCCATCCCGGCCGCGGAGAAGAGCGCGTTGCAGGCGGCATGCGCGACGACATCCGCGTCGGAGTGCCCGGCCAGCCCCGGCCCCTCCCCCTCCCACTTCAACCCCGCGCACCACAGCTCACGCCCTTCCTCGAAGGCGTGGATGTCGGTGCCGATACCGACGAGCGGCAGCACGGGCCCCTGAAATCCCTCGGAACCCCCGGACCCCTCAGAAGCCATCGTTCAACCTCCGCCGCGCCAGAACGGCCTCCGCCAACACCAGGTCCAGGGGACGCGTCACCTTGAACGCCTCCTCGTGCCCGGGCACGACAACCACCCCGAAGCCCGAGCTGCTCGACCATGCTCGCGTCGTCCGTGACGTTCTCGGTCACGGTCTCGTGCGCACGCACGAGCGTGTCGCGGTCGAACCCCTGCGGAGTCTGCACGGCCCGCAGCCGCGCCCGCTCCGGTGTGGCGACAACCGGCTCGGGCTCCCCGGGCGCCGCGGGCTCGACCTGCTTGACGGTGTCCGCGAGCGGCAGCGCGGGCACGACGGCGGGAGCCCCCTCCCGTACGGCCTCGATCACGGCATCGACCGTGTCCACGGGCACCAGCGGACGTGCGGCGTCGTGCACGAGCACGATGTCGATCCCGGGCGGCAGCGCGTCGAGCCCTATCCGTACGGACTCCTGCCGGCTGTCTCCCCCGGGGACGACGAGGAAGTCGGTCCGCTCGGGCAGGGCGTGCGCGTCGAGAAGCGTCTTCACCTCGGCGGCTCCGTCGGGCGGAGCCACGACGACGACGAGGGAGACGGCACGGGACGCGGCCATGGCGCGTACCGCGTGGATGAGCATGGGGGTGCCGTTCAGCGCGCGTAGCGCTTTGGGGGCGCCCGGACCAAGGCGTACGCCCCGGCCGGCGGCCGGAATCACGGCCGCCGTACGGGCCCCGGAAGGCGAAGGGCGCGAATCGTCAGACATCGGTTCCTGTCAGGTTTGTGTGCTCGGCCGACGTGGGTATGGCCTGGGCGTGGTACCCCCGACCGAAGGTTGGGGGAGTGCCGGGCGCGACGCCTTGACCGGACCCTTCCGTGACATTCGGTCGAGCCGCTGCCCGGGCCCGGCACGCCAAGTATCGGGGCCGTGAATGTTCGTCGAGAAATGATCGGCATGAATGTTCGGGGGCACCGAGAGCAAGGTATCCGGGCACGAACATGCCGCAGCGCCCGGCGACAATGGATACGTCATCGGGCACCGCGGCATTTCATTGCGCCGAACCGCTCGTTTCGCCTCTGGTCAGAAAGCGATCAGAGCGCAGACGGGCGTCAGGACGCGAGGACCTCGTCGAGCAGTGCCTCGGCCTTGTCCTCGTTCGTGTTCTCCGCGAGGGCGAGCTCGCTCACCAGGATCTGGCGGGCCTTGGCGAGCATGCGCTTCTCGCCGGCGGAGAGTCCACGCTCGCGCTCACGACGCCACAGGTCACGGACCACTTCCGCAACCTTGATGACATCGCCGGAGGCGAGCTTCTCGAGATTTGCCTTGTAACGACGCGACCAGTTCGTGGGCTCCTCGGCATACGGCGCGCGCAGTACCTCGAAGACCCGGTCCAGCCCGTCCTGACCGACCACATCACGTACGCCGACGAACTCCGCATTGTCCGCTGGCACACGCACCGTCAGGTCGCCCTGGGCGACCTTCAGCACCAAGTAGGTCTTGTCCACGCCTTTGATCTGGCGAGTTTCGATGGCCTCGATCAGCGCGGCCCCGTGATGGGGATAGACCACGGTGTCGCCAACCTTGAACGTCATGTGACAGGTACCCCTTCCGTGGCTATCCAGGGTAACACGGAAACCGCGTGTTCTGAATGGCGTTTTCGCAGGTCAGGGCATATCTCGGGGCTTGACAATCGCGACATGAACGTGCTGCGGAGGGGTAGCGGAGGACGGTATTCGCAGGTCGGAGCGGCTCTCCACACGAAGGGAAACGCGCACGTTACAACACGCCGGGACCCCGCTCACGTGCCTGAACGTCCAGATTTGTCGGGTTCCGAGAGCTCACGTTCCGCTACTCCGTTCGGTGAGCGGAGTCCCGTACGAGGGGAATCCGGAATTGATCACGGCGGCCGAAGGCGCGTCGGAGATCGGCCCGAGAGCCGACCCGAGATCGACGGAAGATCAACCGGGCATCGGCCGAAGATCGATTTCCGGGATCGCCGTGCATTCCTTACGTGATTTCCGCAAGAGCCGGACGGGGGGCTTACCGATGCTTCTTATGTGAATGGCAGACCAATGTGCGCCCAATGGAACCGCCGAGTGTGTTGAGCGGCCAGTGACGGGCCCAGTGACAAGGGAGGCTCGACCGGGCCGGAGCGCACCCACCGGCCGCTAGAGGCGGGTCGGGTGCGGTGGCGCGGGAACGGCTCGGTAACCTAAGGCCGCTGACAGACCCTTAGGGCGGCTTTATGCAGGAGCCGCTCTGCTTCGCCCACGTTCAAGGAGTTGCCGCCGCCGTGAGCAGCAGCCTTCGACGCGGCGGACTCGCCGCCGCCGCCATCGCGTTCTCGGTCGCCTCGCTCGCCGCGTGCGGAGCCGGCAACAAGGCCCAGACGCTGGAGATCAAGCCGGACAACGCCGCCACCAGCGTCGGTGACATCCAGATCCAGAGTGCCGTCGTCGTCACCCAGCCCGAGCTGGAGTCGACCGGCCCCGCCGTCGTCTCAGCGACCCTCTTCAACGAGGGCCCCACCGCCCAGACGCTCGACTCCATCGCCGTGGAGGGCATCTCCAAGCCCGCCACGATCAAGCCCGCCAAGGGTTCGGGGGCGCTGACCATCCCGGCCGGCGGTTCGGTGATCCTCGGCGGCAAGGGCAACGCCTCCGCCGTACTGGAGAGCAGCCGTGAGGCCTTCGACGACGGCGACGCCCAGCCGGTCACCTTCACCTTCAGCAAGACCGGTGACGTGACGCTGAAGGCGTTCGTCGTGCCCGCCGAGAGCTACTTCTCCAAGTGGGGCCCGACCGAGATCCCGACGACGCCGTCCGCGAAGCCCTCCGGTTCGGGCTCACCGTCCGGCTCGGCGAGCGGGTCGCCCTCGGGCTCCCCGTCCGGGTCCGCGTCGGGCGCGACCGGCGAGGCGGGCTCCGAGCCCTCCGACACCGCGGCCTCGTCGAGCGCGACGGCCTCGGAGTCGGCCGCGGGCCACTGACACCCGTACGACGAAAGGGCGGGCCCCTGTGGAGGGGCCCGCCCTTTCGCCGTACTCGAACTCTCCGCGGCGTCGGTCTCCCGACGTCTCCCAAGCGGTTTACGGCTCGAACTTGTACCCGAGGCCGCGGACCGTGACCAGGTAGCGAGGCGCACCGGGGTCGGGCTCGATCTTGGCGCGCAGGCGCTTGACGTGGACGTCGAGGGTCTTGGTGTCGCCCACGTAGTCGGCGCCCCAGACCCGGTCGATGAGCTGCATACGGGTCAGTACGCGGCCCGCGTTGCGCAGCAGCATCTCCAGGAGGTCGAACTCCTTGAGAGGCAGGTCGACCTTGGAGCCGGAGACGGTGACCACGTGGCGGTCCACGTCCATACGGACCGGACCGGCCTCCAGGGCCGCCGGGGTGACCTCCTCGGGCTCGCCGCGGCGGCGCAGGACGGCCCGGATACGGGCCACCAGCTCGCGGGACGAGAAGGGCTTGGTGACATAGTCATCGGCTCCTATTTCGAGCCCCACGACCTTGTCGATCTCGCTGTCCTTGGCGGTGACCATGATCACCGGGACGTTCGATCGGCTGCGCAGCTGGCGGCACACCTCGGTGCCGGGCAGTCCGGGCAGCATCAGGTCGAGGAGGACGAGGTCGGCGCCGTTGCGCTCGAACTCGTCGAGTCCGTCGGGTCCGGTGGTCGCGATGGCGACCTCGAAGCCCTCCTTGCGGAGCATGTAGGACAGAGCGTCGCTGAAGGACTCCTCGTCCTCGACGACGAGCACTCGGGTCACGGAAGGACCTCCGGGGCAGAAAACGGTTCGTACGGGGATGAGACGGTGGTCGTCCCGTCGGTCTGACCGGTCTCGTCGTCTTCGTCGAGTCCGGGTGTCTGGTCGTCGGTCGCGCGGTCGCGGGCCGCGCCCGCCTCCGGCAGCCTCAGGGTGAAGGTGGAGCCCTGACCCTCGGAGCTCCACACCGTGACCTCCCCGCTGTGCGAGGCCGCCACGTGCTTGACGATCGCGAGCCCCAGCCCCGTACCGCCGGTTGCGCGGGAGCGGGCCGGGTCGACGCGGTAGAAGCGCTCGAAGATGCGCTCCTTGTCCTTGTCGGAGATGCCGATGCCCTGGTCGGTCACGGCGATCTCGATGAGGTCTCCGCCGGGCGCGGTCACCCGGCGCGCGGCTATGCCGACCCGGGTGCGGGCCGGCGAGTAGTTGACGGCGTTCTCCACGAGGTTGCCCAGCGCGGCGGCCAGCTGACCCCGGTTGCCCCAGATACTCAGGTCGGCGGTACCGCCCGCGGCCATGGTGATCTGCTTCGCGCCGGCCTGGTGGCGGCAGCGGTCGATCGCCTCGGCGACCAGCTCGTCGATGCGGACGGGCTCGGCGTCCTCCAGCGGGTCGTCGTTCTGGACCCGGGAGAGGTCGATGAGCTCCTGGACGAGGTTGGTGAGGCGGGTCGCCTCTATCTGCATCCGCCCGGCGAAGCGTTCGACCGCCTCCGGGTCGTCGGAGGCGCCCATGACCGCTTCGGAGAGCAGCGAGAGCGCGCCGACGGGGGTCTTGAGCTCATGGCTGACGTTGGCGACGAAGTCGCGTCGTACGGCCTCGATGCGGCGGGCCTCGGTGAGGTCCTCGACGAGGAGCAGTACGAGCCGGGAGCCGAGCGGCGCCACCCGGGCGGACACGGCGAGTGCCTCGCCGCGGCCGGTGCCTCGCCGGGGCAGGTCCAGCTCGACCTGCCGTATCTCCCCGTCCCTGCGGGTGTCCCGCGCCATCTGGAGCATCGGCTCGACGGCCAGTTTTCCGCCCCGGACAAGACCGAGGGCGTACGCTGCCGAGCTGGCCTTGACCACGGCGTCGGCCTCGTCGAGGACGACCGCGGAGGAGCGGAGCACGGACAGGACCGTGTCCACGCCCGGCGGAAGCACCGGGTCCGTGTGCAGGGAGGTGCGGGTGGGGCGTTTCTGTTCCCGCTCGCTCCAGCGGAACGCCAGCATGGCGATGACACCGGTGAGTACACCGGCGATCGCTGCCGCTGCGGCGACCGCCGCGTTCACGTCCATGGCTCCAGGTTAGGCACGCTGTACGCCCCGGTCACAGCCGTCCGAGGGTGGACTCGAACACTCGTCGCCCAGAGTTCACTCTGGGGACCATGCTGGTTCACTTCGTACGAGCGGGATGCGCGACCCTCCCACCAGGGAGAAGAGGCGGTGTCGCCCAGAGTTCACCTTGGGGCCAGTGATGGTTCATTTGAGGGGGCGGAAAGCGACGCGTTCAGGCCGGACCGTGGGAGCGTGGGGTTCGAGAGCCCCCTGAACCCCCCGAATGCAGACGTAGAGAGGGACATCCTGATGCGGGACGCGTACCACGAGGAACTTGACTCGATCGGCGAGGGCCTGGTCGAGATGGCCCGTCTCGTCGGCTCGGCGATCGGTCGCGCGACGACGGCGATCCTCGACTCCGACCTGAAGCTGGCGGAGAGCGTGATCGCCGCCGACCAGAAGGTCGACGATCTCCAGCACGACCTGGAGGCGCGGGCGATAGCCCTGCTGGCCCGGCAGCAGCCGGTGGCCACCGACCTGCGGATCGTCGTCACCTCGCTCCGTATGTCCGCCGACCTGGAGCGCTCCGGCGACCTCGCCCAGCATGTGGCGAAGCTCGCACGGCTCCGCTTCCCGGAGCGCGCGATCCCGCACGACCTGCACGCCACGATCCTGGAGATGGGCCAGCTCGCGCAGCGTCTGATGGCGAAGGCCGCGGAGGTCATCATCACCAAGGACGTCGACCTCGCGCTGCAGCTGGAGCAGGACGACGACGCGATGGACCTCCTCCACCGCACCCTCTTCCAGCACCTGCTGGACGACCGGTGGAAGCACGGCATCGAGACGGCCGTGGACGTGACGCTGCTCGGCCGTTACTACGAGCGCTTCGCCGACCACGCGGTGTCCGTGGCCAACCGCGTGGTGTACCTGGTGACGGGCGAGCACGTGGACGAGATCCAGGGCACGCCGCAGGTGGAAGGGGCGTAGGCCCCCGGCGGTGGAGCAGGCGCCTATGGGGGCGGGGCATGAGGTGCATGGGCGGGTGCGGGTCGACCGTGGCTTGTCGCGCCCACGCGGCGGAGCCGCACATTGATACAGCCCCGCGCCCCTGGCGGTGTGCGCTGGGTGCATCGAATCGGTGCGGGGGCGCGCGAGCCTCTGTGCGCCGTTGATGCGCCCGACCGGGTGGGCATGCAATGGGTGTAGGCACAAGCCTTCGAGGAGGGACCCATGGCCGAATCCCCCACCACGCCCGACCCGACCCAGGAGCGCGAGACCGAGCAGCCCGCCGAGATCAAGAGCCTGCCGCTCTTCGGCGCCTGCGGCTGCGGCTCGGGCTGCGGCTGCGGGTGCCAGTCCGGCAATCCGTGCCAGTGCGGCTGATCGCGCCGGGGCGGTGACGCGCCGGCGCCGCTGATCACGTACGACGTATGACTGCGAACGGGCCCCACTTCAGGTGCGGGGCCCTTTCGTACGTATGGGCGCCGCCGTGGTGGAGCACCAGTCCCCGTGTCGGTTCGGTGTGGTCCGCATTCATGTACGAATCCCCATTGGGCCATGGCCTGATGTGACAGGGTGGCGCGACAGCCGTCGCGTTTGACGCGGGCGGGGTCACGGGTGGGGGTGGCGGGCATGGCAGAGCTCGGCAAGGGTGCGAACACGCAGGTGGGGAGCGGACGTATCACCGCCGAACTGCATGTGGTGGGTGACCCGGTCGACCTGAGCGCCCTGCTCGTCGCCGCGGACGGCAGAGTCAGGTCCGACGACGACATGGTCTTCTACAACCAGCCCTCCGCCGAGTCGGGCGCGGTCCGCCATCTCGCCGCCGACGGCACCGGCCCCGAACGCGTCGAGGTGGACCCGTCCGCGCTGCCCGCAGACGTGGACCGCGTGGTCCTGGTCGGCAGCTGCGACCCCGACGACGCGACCCGCACCTTCCGCGAGGTCAAGGAGGTACGGGTCCGCGCGGTGCAGGACGGCGCCGACCCGGTCCTCTTCCGCCCACCGCCCCTCACGGACGGCGAACGCGCCGTGCTCCTGCTGGAGTTCTACCGCCGGGGCCCGTCCTGGAAGCTGCGCGCCATCGGCCAGGGGTACGCCGAGGGGTTGGCGGGCCTGGCGACGGACTTCGGGGTACGGGTGGAGGAGCCGGAGGAGCCGGAGGGCCCGGGAGAGACAGGGACGACCGCGGCGGCCGGCCGGTCGGATGCGGGCGGGGCGCCCACGTCCCCACCTCCACCCGCACCACCGATGAGCCTGGTGAAGCCGCCCCTCGGCACGGTCAGTCTCGACAAGGGCAGCCAGATCTCGATCAGCCTGGACAAGAAGGATCGCGAGTTGGTGGTCACGGCGTCCCTGGAGTGGGATGGCGGCAGCGAGCAGCGCCGGAAGAAGGGCGCGGACCTGGATCTGTACGCGCTGTTCGTGCCGGCGTCGAAGGCCCTGCGCGGAGGCGCGGCGATACCGGGCACGCTGGTGAAGGCGGGGCATGCGGCACAGGGCGAGCCGCTGCGACCCGGAGGCGGAACGGGCCGTGCCCAGGGCACCGGGAGCACGGGCGACGCGGCCAGGAAGGGGTCGGGAAAGGAGAAGGGCGGGAAGGGCGGGGACGTCGTCTACTACAAGCGTCTCGGCTCGCTGAAGAACCGGCCCTTCGTCCAACTCGACGGCGACGCCCGCGTCCCGGGCCGGGAGGCCGTCCGTATCGTCCGTCCCGACGAGCAGGGTTACGTGCTGTTGTGCGCGTACTCCGCGGTCAGCAACGGCTTCGGCTCCTTCCGCAGCTTCGGCGCGAAGGTCGTCGTCACGGACGGCCGTGGCTCCACGGTCACGGTTCCCCTCTTCGAGAACACCAAGACCCGCTACTGGGTGGCCATCGCCCTGGTCGACTTCACCGCTCCGGACGGGGCGGCCATCCACCACGTAGAGGCGTACAGCGCCCGCATGACGGAACGCCGGCCGGTCCTGCACCCGGACGGCACCATCGAGATGAACGGCGGCCCGGTGGAGTTCAAGCGGCGCTGACAGCCTGCTCGCCGGCCCGCATGAGGACTGTGCCGGACGCCGTCAAGGGCTTACGTGTCCCCACTGGCACTTCATGACGGCGCTCGGGGGCACAGGGAAAGCACGACAGCGGGGCTTGTGGCGGATTGCTACCTCCGTGCGCTGCCTGTCCGCACTGCCGCCGGTTTGGTCCAACAGGCAGCCTGGGACGTGTGCCGCTGGGTGCCGTGTCAATCGGACGGCCAGAGCGGCTGGCAGCACCGAAGCGGGGAAACACATGGTCACACGCAGGGTTGGGGGTCGGAATCGAAGCGCCGTATCGGTGGAGCATGTCGTGGCGGCCGCGCGCGTCGCAGGCGTACTCGTCACGGCGTTCCGTATCCACGTCTCGCTACGACGGCTCGAAGCCCTCGCTCAGGAGAAGCAGCGACGAGACACGCTGACCGAGTACCGACGGGACCACCACCGACTGATCGGGCGGGCCACCGAGGATCCGTCGCTCCTTCCGGTGCTCGACGCGTACGAGGGAGATCTGCACCCGGACACCCAGCGTCGGCATCTGTTCGCGAACGACCTCTACCAGCATGCCTATCAGGGGTACCAGCTCGGCGTGCTCAGCCTGGCCGACCTGCACGGCCACCTCCGCTACATCTTCCAGAGCCGCGCCATGCGCGACTACTGGGAGGCCACCCGGCATCACAGGGCGAGCCTGGTGGCGGACTCGGAGGAAGCCGAACTCGGCAGGATGGTCGACGCTCTCGTGGCGGCCCTGGACGACGCCGAGGAGGACGGCGACGACTGGTGGGTCGTCGGAGACGCTCCTGAGAGACGCTGACAGACACCCCTAAGAATTGACAACCTGTGCCATCGGAGTCGGACCAACCCGTGCCATCAGCGGTGCATATATGCATCCTTACGGGTGAAGAATGCGCGCCGGATTTCTCTGAGCCACAACTGCCTTGCCACAGATGTAAGTTGGGCGCCCAATTGTCACTTCGATCATGGCAAGGACCGAACCACTTTGAAGATCGTTCGCCGCGTTGGGGCGTCCCCAGTCGAGCGGGGAAGTGTCGGAGGCCAGGCCTGCCCCGACATCTTCGAACTCGATGACGGCCGCTTCGCCGTCATCGGAACCGACACTACCGACCTGCTTGACGGCAGCCTCCCCGCCGATGCCTCACGTGGTGGCCACGAGAGGATCGTGGTGATCACCCGCGACACTCTGCTCCGCGCCAAAGCGGACATCCCCGACCTCTGACAAGCCCTCTCCGTAGGTCCCGAGCCCTCCGGAGGCCGAGCCGGCCGCGTCACCCGCCTTTCGCAGTCCGGGCGGGTGACGGGCCACGCCTCACCTTGCACGGTGGGTGCCCCTGGCACTCCGAGCGACAACGTGTTCCATAGAGGTCCTCGTGAGGACACCATGGAGCCATGCGCCGAAGGACACCGGATACCAACACCTGGCTGGATTCCCCCGACCCCGTACTTGCCCTGGCTCAGGGCGACCTGGCCTTCTACGAGAAAACGCGGGACTCGGCTCGTCGTTGGTATCGCTTGAGCGAGCTGGGCGCACTTGCCACGTCGTCGTCCACGGTGGTGGCGGCAGGACTCGGCGCCCCGGCATGGCTGACTGCTCTCATCGCGGGTGGAGCCCTGTTCTTCACCGGTTTTCGCCAGGTTTTCGCGCACGGTCCCCGCTATGTGCTGGCGGCGCAGTCACGTGAGGTCCTCCGACGAGCCATCAACCGGTATCAACTGCTGCCTGAGTCCGACCGCGACGAAGGGGCCCGGCAGGAACTGCTCGCAGCCGTCGAGCGGGTCGGCGACGAGGAACTCCGTCAGTGGGTCGAGCAACGACACCAGACCTCGGTGGGCCGCAGCGAGCCGTCAGGCAGCCCCGCTCCCCTGACCTGATCGCCCACAGAACCCGGCGTCTCGGTTCGGGAAGCCGGGATCGAGGTCATCAACTCCCCCTGCCCATAGGGGCAGATGCAGCTTGTTGGATCGCTCGGTGGACTGGGCCGGCCCTGTAAGCGCGCTGATCGGTGGCGGCATCGCCGTCGTACCCGGCTGGACAGTGGAGCGAGGCCGATGGAAGCGCGAGGAACGACGGTACGAGCCAGACCGACGCACGACCGCGACCGACGGCGACGCCGAATTCGAGCGAGTCCGGCACGCCTTCAACGACACCCGCCAGGAACTCAGGGACAGAATGCGAGCGGACCTGGACTCGCTGCGACAGGCGCTCGCGCAGGGGCCGACCGAGCCTTCCCCATCGCCCGACCTTGTGATCCGTAGCTCAAGATCGACGAAGTCGTGCCCCGGCTTCGGAATGCCGACCGGATGACGTCGTGCCACGCTGAGACCGGGGATCGAGTCAGTCCGGGTGATCGGAGCTGGACCGGATGGCTCTGCGACCCGAGGAGGCCGGTATGGCCAGTTATGCCACCCAGCCCAAATCGGCCGGCGCGGCCGACCCACAGCCATGGCATGGGCCCACATCCGGTACCACCGTCTTCGCGGCGATGCTGATGATGTTCGGTGGAGCGATGGCGATCTTCGAGGGAATCGCGGCCCTCGCCGAGGACGACCTGTTCATCGCGACACGTAACTACGTGTTCGAGTTCAGCCTGACGGGCTGGGGCTGGGTCCACCTCATTCTGGGAATCATCCTCGTCTTCGCGGGTTGCGCCGTGCTCACCGGAGCACTGTGGGGGCGCTTCTTCGGTGTGTTCGTGGCCGGGCTGGGGGCGCTCGCCAACTTCCTGTGGGTGCCGTACTACCCCCTGTGGGCCCTGTCGCTGGTCGCCGTCAACATCTTCGTCGTCTGGGCGCTGTGCACGGGCATGCACCGAGAGGCCGACGACGGCCGGGTGACCTGACACCGGTGTGCCCGACCGACTGGCCGGGCTCCCCGATGCCAAAAGCCCCCGCCCCGCGAGGAAATCGCGGGGCGGGGGCTTTCAGGTGTGTGCTTACTTCTTCTTGCCCTGATTCTTGACGGCCTCGATCGCCGCCGCCGCCGCGTCCGGGTCCAGGTAGGTTCCGCCCGGGTTCAGCGGCTTGAAGTCGGCGTCGAGTTCGTAGGCGAGGGGGATGCCCGTGGGGATGTTCAAGCCTGCGATGTCCGCGTCCGAGACGCCGTCCAGGTGCTTGACGAGGGCGCGGAGGCTGTTGCCGTGGGCCGCGACCAGGACCGTGCGGCCGGCCAGGAGGTCGGGGACGATGCCGTCGTACCAGTACGGGAGCATGCGGACGACGACGTCCTTCAGGCACTCCGTGCGAGGGCGGAGCTCCGGGGGGATCGTCGCGTAGCGCGGGTCGTCCGACTGGGAGAACTCCGTGCCGTCCGCGAGCGGGGGCGGCGGCGTGTCGTACGAGCGGCGCCACAGCATGAACTGCTCCTCGCCGAACTCCGCGAGGGTCTGCGCCTTGTCCTTGCCCTGGAGGGCGCCGTAGTGGCGCTCGTTCAGGCGCCAGGAGCGGTGGACCGGGATCCAGTGGCGGTCCGCCGACTCCAGCGACAGCTGGGCGGTGCGGATCGCGCGCTTCTGGAGGGACGTGTGGACCACGTCGGGGAGAAGGCCGGCGTCCTTCAGGAGCTCGCCGCCGCGGACTGCCTCCTTCTCGCCCTTCTCGTTGAGGTTGACGTCCACCCAGCCGGTGAACAGGTTCTTCGCGTTCCATTCGCTCTCGCCGTGGCGGAGGAGGATCAGCTTGTACGGTGCGTCGGCCATGCGCATGAGCGTAATCCAAGGCTTTGATCCGTTGCGCGCCCGCCCGGCAGCCGGACACGCATCCGCTCGGCAGCCGGACAGTTGACGGGATCTGTTAAATGGCTGGCCCTCCCCCGCGATGGATTCGTAATGTGTGCCTACCGCTCCAGCCGCTTACATCCGTGGGGGATCCGCATGACCGCCGCCGCCCTGAGACGTGTCACGCGCGAGACGCTCTCCGGTCTTCCCCGCGAGTTCTGGTGGCTCTGGACCAGCACACTCGTGAACCGGCTCGGCGCGTTCGTCGCCACCTTCATGGCGCTCTATCTCACCCTCGACCGCGGCTACTCCGCCTCGTACGCCGGACTGGTCGCCGCGCTCCACGGGCTCGGCGGTGTCATCTCCTCCCTCGGCGCGGGCGTCATGACGGACCGGCTCGGACGGCGGCCCACCCTCCTCGTCGCCCAGTCGTCGACCGCCGTCTCCGTCGCACTGCTCGGCTTCGTGCACCACCCGGTCGCGATCGCCGCCGTCGCTTTCCTGGTGGGCATGGCAAGCAACGCCTCCCGGCCTGCCGTGCAGGCGATGATGGCCGACATCGTCCGGCCCGAGGACCGCGTCCGGGCCTTCTCCCTCAACTACTGGGCCATCAACCTGGGGTTCGCCGTCTCCGCCATGGCGGCCGGGTTCATCGCCGAGTTCAGCTACCTCGCCGGCTTCCTCATCGAGGCCGGGATGACCATGATCTGCGCGATCCTCGTCTTCGCGAAGCTGCCCGAATCCCGGCCCGTGCGGGTGTCCAAGGGCGTCGACGAACCCGAGGTCGGGCTCGGGACCGTGCTGCGCGACGGGCGCTTCATGAGCGTCGTCGGGCTGTCCTTCCTCGTCTCGCTGATCTTCCAGCAGGGGTATCTGGGCCTGCCCGTGGCGATGGGCGAGGCCGGGTTCACGCCCGCCGACTACGGCATGGCGATCGCGGTCAACGGCGTCCTCATCGTCGTCCTCCAGATTCCCGTCACCCGCTTCATCGAGCACCGGGATCCGAGGCGGCTTCTCGTCCTCTCGTCCCTCCTCGCCGGGTACGGGTTCGGGCTCACCGCCTTCGCCGGGTCGGTCGGCGTCTTCGCGCTCACGGTCTGCGTCTGGACCCTCGCCGAGATCGTCAACGCGCCCACCCAGACCAGCCTCGTCGTCCGTCTCTCCCCCACCCACGGCCGCGGCCGCTACCAGGGCATGTACACCATGTCCTGGTCCGTGGCCGCCCTCGTCGCACCCCTGATGTCCGGTTTCGTCATCGACCGGTACGGGGCGGAGTGGCTGTGGGGCGCGTGCGCGGTCATCGGCACGGTCACCGGTGTGGGGTACGGGGCCCTGATGCGCCACCTTCCGACGCACGACCCGGAGGAGCCGGAGAAGCCGGGGACCACGGAACCCAAAGCCGCCGAGGCACCTCTTGCTGCCCCTAAGCCCGAGGTCAGCGCCTCATAGGCCGGCCCCCGCCACATCTCACGTAACCGTGCGCCTCACGGATGCATCCGCGCCCCCTTGAGCACCTTGTCCACCGCGTTGCGCGGCCCGTACACCGCGAGCCCCACCAGGTCCAGCTCCGCCGTCGGTACGGCCCGTACCGCCGCCCGGTTGTCGCGGTCGTTGCCCGTGGTGAACAGGTCGGAGGTGAAGAGCGCGCGGGGCAGGGCGCGGGAGAGGGTCCGGGTGTGGGCCGCGGTCAGCGTCTCCTTCGTACCCTCGAAGACCAGGACGGGCTGGCGGAACATCGGCAGGTAGCCGGTCCCGTCGGCGTCCTCGTACGGCTCGCCGATCACCTCGGGCACGGACGCCCCGATCCCGCTCACGAGGAACGCGGTCACGTTCAGCCGCTGCCACGGCTCCAGGTCCTCCCGCAACAGGACGGCGATCTTGGTGTCGAAGCGGACGGGTTCGGCGTGGGCGGGTTCCGTGGAAACGCGGGCGGGTTCCGTGGGAAGGGGTTCAGCGTTCATGCACTGAGACTGCCGAGCCGCGTACGTCCCCGTCTTGTACGTTCTTTGCATGGTCGCCCAGCGTGAGGTCTCCGCGTGGCGCCCGCGCGTACCGGGTGTCGTGGAGGTGTTCCACGCCCATTTCACGGAGTACGCGTATCCGATGCACGTCCATGACGCGTGGACGCTGCTGATCGTCGACGCGGGGGCCGTGCGGTACGACCTCGACCGGCACGAGCACGGCACCCCGCACGACACGGTCTCGCTGCTCCCGCCGCACGTCCCGCACAACGGCTCGCCGGTCACTCCGTCCGGTTTCCGCAAGCGGGTGCTGTACCTGGACCTCAGCCGGCTCGACGAGACCTATATCGGCCCGGCGGTGGACACCCCGGACCTCGTCGACCCCGTACTGCGCCGGCGCGTCGGGCAGCTGCACACCGCCCTCGCCCACCCCGGCGACGAGCTGGAGGCGGAGAGCAGGCTGACCCTGATCGGCGAGCGGCTGCGCGACCATCTGCGCCCGCGGGCAGGGGAGGACCTTCCGCCTCGGCCCGACCACCCCCTTGCCCACGACCTGCGCAAACTCCTCGACGAGCGGCTCGTCCAGGGGGTGAACCTGGAGGAGGCCGCGAGTCTGGTGCACGCGCACCCCGCCCACCTTGTACGGGCGTTCAGCGGTGCCTTCGGGATCGCCCCGCACCAGTACCTGATGTCCCGCCGCGTCGACCTCGCCCGCCGCCTCCTCCTCGACGGCCGCACACCGGGCGAGGTGGCGGCGGAGACCGGCTTCTACGACCAATCGCATCTGACCCGGCACTTCAAGCGGCTGGTCGGGGTGGCTCCGGGGCGCTACCGCCTCAGCGCGCGCTGAACGTCCGGGATGGCACGTCCGGGATCTCGCGCTGGGCCTCGTACAGGTTCCGCGGGCGTACCGTCCCCGAGGTCCCGTACAGCTCCAGGCGGGAGTGCAGGTCTCCGGAGAAGTCGGGTACGTCGATCTGGTCGAACTCCGTCACCTCGTTGATGCCGACGGTGGCGCTGTAGGGCGCGAGGCCGTCGATCCTCGTCAGGCCGGCGCGGGCGTTGGTGACGCGGATGTTCCAGTGCGTGAACCGGGCGCCGAAGAGCGGTCCTGCGACCGCATCGCCGCCGTGGCGGCCGTTGTTGGTGACCGTGATGTCGGTACGGACGTTCGCGAAGGGCATGCCCCGGTGGGTGTCGAAGGTACCCATGCGCATGTCACCGCGCGACCAGACGTTGTACGAGGACAGCCCCTCCACGTTGATGCCGTGGAGCTGGGTCCCCGCGGGGGCCGGGGTCGTGCGCTGCTCGATGACGAAGTCCTCGACGAGGTTGTCGTGCGAGCCCTCGCGGCAGAAGTACGGGTGGTGCGTCCCCCGGCCCGCGACCCGGGTGCCGCGCAGGGTGCAGGCGGAGGCGGACACCAGGCCGAAGCCGTTGTCCATGTGGCGTACGACGATGTCGTCGGCCCAGCAGTCGTACGCGCACTGGAAGGTGACGCCGTTGTGGCCCCGGTCGAGGAGGTGCGGGGCCTGCGGGGTCTCGACGGCTTCGAGGGTGAGGCCCTCGACACCCGAGCCGGTGAGCGCCTCCACGTGGGTGGTGAGGCGCGGGTCCCATTCGGGGCGGGTGTCGAGCGGGAGCGGGCGTTCCAGGGTGACTTTTCTGCCCCGCACGCGCGCGATGCGCACGGGCCACTCGTACGGCACGTAGCTGGTCAATTTTGTCTTGTCGTCCCAGTGGTACGCCTCCGGGCCCGGGCCGCCGCCCGCCATGTGTTCCAGGAGGGTGTGCCCGGCGTCGTCGGCGAGGCGGAGGAGGACGAGGCGGCCGGGTCTGAGTCGTCCCGGGTCCGCGACCGTCACCGTCCAGGAGCCCCGGCGGGCGGGCCCGACCCTGGTCAGGGTCTCCCACTCGTCCCGCTTGTTGCCGGTCCAGCCCTCGAAGGGCCAGGCCTTCGCCCGGATGGCGTTCGTCAGGGTGGCGAAACGGTCCGCCGGGCAGAACCAGATGAGGCCGCCCGCCCATGACCAGGACGACTTGTCGCCGCCGTAGCGCGAACCGTGGGCGCCGATCAGCTCGGTGAGACTGCGGGTCGCGTACAGCTTCGTACGGGCGCTGCCGGCGCCGCGCAGGACGACGTTCGAGTGTCCGACGTGGATCAGGCCGTCGAGGCGGTAGGTGCCGGGCGGGATGAGAACCGTGCCGCCGCCGGCCCTTCCGGCGGCAGCGACGGCACGCTTGATCGCGGGGGCGGAGTCGGCCGAGCCGTCCGCCGTGGCGCCGTACGTGCGGACGTCGGCCACGACGGGGCGGCGGGGGAAGTGCGCCGCCCCGGCACGTTGACCGGCCCTGCCGATGTACGGGATCTGCGGGTGCGTGAAGGGCGTGCGGGTGAACTCCCGCCAGAGGGCGGGCACTTGCCCGGGGACTCCACCGGTGAAGTCCCCGTTGACGCCACCGGCGACGTCCCCGGTGGCGGCTGCCGCCCGGCCGCCGGTGGCGGTGCCGGTCACGGCGCCGGCCGCCACCGCTGTCGCGCTGCCGAGCAGGGCCCGTCTGGTGGGGCCTTCCCAACGATCACTCATGCCCGAACCGCCTTCCAGGGATGGGGATTTCCATGGATGTGAACGACGTTCAGATGTGCGTTGGCGGTGAGCATGACACGCGACCCTTGCACGAGGAAAGGGTCGCGCAACGGGTGATTGATGGAGACGCTGATGGAGAGTTAGTACGGACCAGTTGGTCAGTCGGTCGAACGTCGAGTCAGATGACTGAACGCATCGAGGTTGCGCGTGGACTCGCCGCGCGACACCCGCCAGGCGTACTCCTTGCGGATCGCGGAGGCGAAACCGAGCTCCAGGAGGGTGTTGAAACTGCCGTCGGCGGCCTCCAGGACCGAGCCGAGCAGCCGGTCGATCTCGTCGGCGGTGACCGCGGCGAGCGGGAGCTTGCCCGCCACATAGATGTCGCCGAGGGAGTCGACCGCGTAACTCACGCCGTAGAGCCTGAGGTTGCGCTCAAGGAGCCAGCGGTGCACGCCGGGCTCGTTCTCGTCCGGGTGGCGGATGACGAAGGCGTTGAGCGACAGGGAGTGCCTGCCGACGATCAGCGAGACGGTCGTCGACAGCTTGCGGGTGCCGGGCAGCTTCACCACGAAGTGGCCGGGCTCCGGACTCTCCCACTCGATCTCGGCGTCCTTCAGGACCGCCTCGATGGTCCCCGCCGCGCTCTCCACGTCAGCCATGGTGGGAGCGTACGTGACGGCGGTGCTCGTGCATCGCCGCCGTGTAGACGTCCGCCGTGGCGGCGGCGGAGGTGTCCCAGCCGAAGGACTTGGCGTGCCAGGCGGCGGCCGCGCCCATCCGGTCCGGGAGCGCCCGGTTGTCGGCGAAATCGCGCAGCACGCGCGCGTAGTCGACGGGATTGTGGCCCGGGACCAGAAAGCCCGTCTCCTTGTGCCGCACCGCGACGGGCAGACCGCCCACCGCGGCCGCGAGCACCGGTGTCCCCGCCGCCTGTGCCTCTATGGCGACGAGCCCGAAGGACTCGCTGTAGGAGGGCATCACGAGAACGGACGCGGCCCGGAACCAGTCGGCGAGCTGCTCCTGTCCGACCGGCGGCCGGAACCGCACGACGTCGGCGATACCGAGCCGGGCGGCGAGTTTCTGCAGGCCCTCGGGCTTGGCGAGGCCGCTGCCGCTCGGGCCGCCCACGATGGGCACCACGATGTTCGAACGGAGCTCGGGCCGCTCGTCGAGGAGGACGGCGACCGCGCGCAGCAGCACGTCGGGCGCCTTCAGGGGCTGGATGCGGCCGGCGAAGAGCGGTATCAGGGCGTCCTGCGGCAGGCCGAGCCGGTCGCGCGCGGCGGCGCGTCCGTCGGCCGGACGGAACCGGTCGAGGTTCACACCCGGGTGGACGACCGCGACCTTGCCGGGCTCGGCCTCGTAGTGCCGTACGAGCTCGTCGGCCTCTTCGGAGGTGTTGGCGATGAGACGGTCGGCGGCGCGCACGATCTGCGTCTCGCCGATGACCCGGGCGGCGGGCTCGGGGGTGTCGCCGTCGGCCAGGGCGGCGTTCTTGACCTTCGCCATGGTGTGCATCGCGTGCACCAGGGGGGCGCCCCAGCGTTCGGCGGCCAGCCAGCCGACGTGGCCCGAGAGCCAGTAGTGCGAGTGCACCAGGTCGTAGTAGCCGGGCCGGTGACCGGCCCAGGCCTGCATCACCCCGTGCGTGAAGGCACAGAGCTGGGCGGGCAGATCCTCCTTGGCGAGCCCCTCGTACGGGCCTGCGTCCACATGTCGTACGAGGACTCCGGGCGCGAGTTCCACCTTGGGCGGCAGGGCCCCGGTCGTCGCGCGCGTGAAGATCTCGACCTCGATGTTGATCGCGGCGAGGCGCTGGGCCAGCTCCACGATGTAGACGTTCATGCCGCCCGCGTCGCCGGTGCCCGGCTGGTGCAGGGGTGAGGTGTGCACGGAGAGCATCGCCACGCGGCGGGGCCGACGGTGCACCCTCAGCCTCGAAGGGGCCGCCGGGGAGCGGAGCCCGAGCCTGCTCACGTACTGGCTCACGTGGCGTTCCTCCTTGCTGCGGACTTGCTCTGACCGTGTCGCGGGCATGCCTGACGGAGGACGTGAAACGCCCTCCAGCTCCTTGAACGCCGGAGCACTCTGCTCCATTTCCTCTTTGCCGAATCATTACTGGGGGTCGCTCAACCGTTCGATGGTGTGTTGCGTAGGGGATGCGGGTGGGCGTTGCTTTTCCTCGCCCCCGCCGCCCCTACCCATTCCCGTCCCTTGCTCAGGGGCTCCGCCCCCGAACCCCCGTGCGCAGTTCCCCGCGCCCCTAAAAGGGCGCGGGGAACTGCGCGACCAGCCACGACGAACCCGCACGCACAACCCAACCCGGCGCCGCAGGCGCCCGCACCGCCTACCCTTACCCCCATGAAAGCCCGCGCAGCGACCCCCGTCGGGACGGTGACGCGCGGTACCACCAACCCCAACCGCCTCCGCCGCATGGACCGCTGGATCGCGACGACCCACGGTGCCGAACTGCGCAGGTCGGACGCCCCCGTGGCCGTGGATCTCGGATACGGCGCGGCCCCCTGGACGGCGGTGGAGCTCCTCCAGCGCCTCCGTACCGCCGCCCCCCGCACCCGCGTGGTCGGCGTGGAGATCGACCCGGCCCGGGTCGCGGCCGCGAAGCCGTACGAACGGGAGGGGCTGGAGTTCCGGCACGGCGGCTTCGAGATCCCCCTGCCGAAGCGGCCGTCGCTGATCCGCGCGGCGAACGTGCTGCGGCAGTACGAGGAGGCGGAGGTCGCCGAGGTCTGGGCGCGGCTGTGCACCCGTCTCGCTCCGGCGGGCGCCGACTCGCGGGGCGGGCTCCTCGTCGAGGGCACGTGCGACGAGATCGGCCGCCGGCACGTATGGGTCGCGCTCGGCCCCGAGGGCCCGCGAACCGTCACGTTCGCCACCCGCCTCGGCTCCCTGGACCGCCCGTCCGACCTGGCCGAACGCCTCCCCAAGGCCCTCATCCACCGCAACGTCCCGGGCGAACCGGTGCACGCCTTCCTCCGCGATTTCGACCGGGCCTGGGCGGCCGCGGCGCCGTACGCCTCGTACGGTGCCCGACAGCGCTGGCTCCGGGCCGTACGCGATCTGACGGCGGACTGGCCGGTCACGGACGGGGCGTCGCGCTGGCGGCAGGGCGAAGTGACCGTGCGCTGGGAGGCGTTGGCGCCTCGCTCGTAGGCCGGCCGGGCCGACGGAGCCGTGGGGCGGTACGGCGGGAACGATCTCGGTGAGTCGTTCGTCACATTGGCGGGGAACGCGCGGGAGATCATCGTCGAGTGGGCAGTGAGGGGTGGGGAACGGGCGGTGCGCGGGAGGGAGTTCCTGCCCGCCTCTGTCACATTGCGCGCCGACATGGCACGATCCCCGAGGCCTTCGTAAGTTACTGACGGTAAATCAACTTGGGGGTTGGTCCATGGGAACCGGCAAGCGGAGCCTGACCACTACGGCCATGGCCCTGGCCTGCGCGGCAACCATCCTGTCCGCGCCTGGAGTGGCCTTCGCGGCCCCGACTCCGCCCCCCACGCCGACTCCGACTCCACCTCAGAGTTCAACACCCGCGAGCACCAAGGACCTTGAAGCGGTCCGCAAGAAGCTGGACACGCTCTACCACGACGCGGCGGTCGCCACGGACGCGTACAACCTCGCGGAGGAGCGGGCCGAGGAGCAGTCGACGCAGATCGTCGGGCTGGCGCGCTCGATCGTCGAGGGGCAGGCGAGGCTGGACCACCTGAAGGACCGCGCGGGCGCCGCGGCCCGCGCCCAGTACCGCAGCGGCGGACTGCCGGACGAGGCCAAGCTGATGCTCAGCGACGACCCGGCGCAGTTCCTGGACGGCGCGGGCCGGATCCGCGAGGGCGCCCAGGCGACCAAGGGCCTGCTCGCCGAAATGAAGCGCACCCAGGAGGACTTGGAGCAGTACGCGCGCGACGCGGCGGCCCAGTGGAAGAAGCTGGAGTCCAACCGCGAGGCGAAGGAAAAGGCCAAGAAGAAGGTCAAGAAGCAGATCGCCGCCGCCGAGAAGCTCGAGTCGCAGCTGGAGAAGGAAGAGAAGAAGCGCCTGGCGAAGCTGGAGCAGCAGGCCGCGTACAAGGCGCAGTCGGCCTGGCTGGGCTCCGGAGTCCTCGACGAGATCAGCGGCAAGGCGTCGGCCCAGGGCAAGAAGGCCGTGGAGTACGCGACGAAGCAGATCGGCAAGGCGTACGAATGGGGCGCCGAGGGGCCCAACACCTTCGACTGCTCGGGCCTGACCTCACAGGCGTGGGCGGCAGCCGGGCAGGGCATCCCGCGCACGTCCCAGGAGCAGTGGAAACAGCTCGACCGCATCGCCGTCGAGGCCATGCGCCCCGGCGACCTCATCATCTACAACTCGGACGCCAGCCATGTCGCGCTCTACATAGGCGACGGCGCGATCATCCACGCCCCCCGCCCGGGACGTACGGTGACGATCGCGGGAGCGGGATCGATGCCGATACTCGGAGTCGTACGCCCCGAACAGTGACGCCGCCGGCCTTCACCGCTGACGCCGCCGGTCCGGCAGTGATGCCGCCGGTCCACCCGGACCGGACGTCCGGCCTGAGGGGCGCCCACTCGTCCACCCGGACCGGGCACCCGCCCAGGAAAGCCCGGCCACCCACCGGGGTCGTACGTCCTACAAGTGGCACTTGGCCGCTTTGGTGCCGCGATCGGCGTGACCTGTCGCACGTGATGCGCGGCACGTTCCGGGCCGCCCGGCAACCCCCGGGGCGTGATGTACGTCATCCCGGACAAGAGCGCATCCTGCCCAATTGCGGTACGGGATGCGGCATATGACGGTGGCTGTTTTGGACGTGCCCTGGCCTCCGCCATTCCTTTGTGGCGGCGGCTGACGCTATGGTCCCCGTCGGTGGACCGAGACCCCTCGGTCCGTCATGCCCTCGGGGGGAGGGAAGGAACCCAGACGATGCCCGTACCCGTACCGCGGCAGAGAGCGATCCCCGCCGTGGAAGGTGGTCAGGCTCGCGCCGCGTCCTCAACCGGCGGACCGGCTCAGGCCGTGCCCGCACCCGGCGCCCTGCCCGGCCAGGCGCCGCCCTCGACGAGCCGCGACACCTGCGGCGACACCGGCCACGGAGGCGACGCCCACCACGGCGGCCTCCACAACGGCAGTGCCCAGACGGGCACGGCCCCGCTGACGCTGCTCGTGATCGAGGACGACCCGGCCGGCTCGCTGAACGTGCCCGCACTCCTGGACTCGGCCGGCAAGCCCATACGTATCCGTACCGCCCGCAACCTCACCGAGGCCGAGCGGCTGCTGACCGACGACGTCCAGTGCATCCTGCTCGACCTCGCGCTGACGACCGGCGGCCGGACGGCCGCCGACGTCGGTCCGGAGGACGAGCTGGCCACGCTCAAGCACGTGCTGCGGCTCGCGCCGCGGCACGCCGTCCTCGCGCTCACCGCGTCCGAGGACGCCGAGCACGGCGCCGAGGCGGTGCGCGTCGGCGCCCAGGACTACCTCTTCCGCGACGAGCTGGACAGCCGGCTGCTGAGCCGGGCGATCCGGTACGCGGTGGAGCGCAAGCGTTCCGACACGGCCGAGCGACGGCTCACCGAGTCCAAGCTGCGCGCCCAGGAGAACGCGCGTCTTGAGCGCGGTCTGCTGCCCACGCCCCTCCTTGAGGGCTCCTCGCTGCGGTTCGCCGCGCGCTACCGGCCCGGCCGCTCGCGCGCGCTGCTCGGCGGTGACTTCTACGACACCGTCCGCACCCCCGACGGCACCGTGCACGCCATGATCGGCGACGTCTGCGGTCACGGCCCCGACGAGGCCGCGCTCGGCGTGGAGCTCCGGATCGCCTGGCGCGCGCTGACACTGGCGGGCCTGTGCGGCGACGAGCTGCTCTCCACGCTCCAGCAGGTCCTGGAGCACGAGCGCGACAACGACGAGATCTTCGCGACGCTCTGCACGGTGGACATCGCGCCGGACGGCCGCCGAGCGGGTCTGTGCCTGGCCGGTCACCCGGCCCCGCTGATCTCCCGCCCCGCCCGCTCGCGCGCCGCCATCGGCGCGGACGGTGCCGGGGAGCCGGCTCCTCCCGTCGCCGAGCTGCTGCCGTACGAGAACGGCGGCCCGGCGCTGGGTCTGCTGCCGAACGCCCGCTGGCCGCGCCAGCAGGTGGAGCTGGGCGGCGAGTGGAGTCTGATGCTCTACACGGACGGCCTGATCGAGGGCCGCACCGGCGAGGGCCGGGAGCGGCTCGGCCAGGACGGGATGGTGGACATGGTCCGCCGCCAGTTGGCGCAGGGGCTGCGGGGCGAGGAGCTGCTGCGGGCCGCTGTGAACGAGGTGCGGGACCTCAATGGCGGAGAGCTGACGGACGACGTGGCTGTGCTGTTGCTGGACCGAGTGGCTTAGCCGCGCGCTCCGCCGGGTGCCGCCGTTCAGTGTCTGCGGGCCGTCCTCAGCTGGTCACGTCAGGACCTGCGGGCCGTCCGTGGCTGGTCGCGCAGTTCCCCGCGCCCTGAAGGGGCGCGCCGGCGTACGGGCGGCTTGAAGGGGACGGGCAGGGGCTCAGCGGCCGCCGTTGTACGGGCCGTACGGGCCGTCGCTGCTGCTTCCGCCTCGGCGGCCGCCTCCGCCGCCCGAGACCTGCCTGAGCGCGGGCCGGACGTCGACGAAGAAGACGATCGTGGCGATGAGGCCGGCGATCTGCAGGAAGACCATCGGGACCAGCAGATTCACGGCCACCGTGACGCCCAGGATGATCAGCCAGAACATCTTGCTCTGCTTGTTCGCGGCGCGGTACGCGTCGTCGCGCGCCAGGCCCGCCATCACCAGCGCCACCACCGCGAGCACCAGCATGCCGAGGAAGATCAGCGACATGAAGCCGCCGAACGCGGTCAACAGCACTTGGCCCACCTACCCGATTCGAGTCCTCGTCCCTACGCGGTCACCGTACCCGCAGAACGGGTCGGGGACTCCGATAGTGCCCGGAGTCCCCGACCCGTTCTCGTAACACCCTGTCGCCGTTGCTCCGGCGGCGCCGCGCCTACTTCGCGGGCGGCGTGGTCTTCTTCGCGGTGGTCTTGCGGGCCGCCGGGGCCTTCTTCGCCGCGGGCTTCTTCGCCGGGGCGGGCTCGGCCTTGGCCTCGGCGGGCTTCTCGGCCTTGACCTCGACCGGCTCCGGCTTCGGCTCGACGGCCACGGCCAGTTCCTCGATCTCCTCGGCGGCCTCGCCGCGCCAGGTCTTCACGGTCTGCTCGCCGCGCTCGGCGACCTTCTCGTACGTCTCGCGCGCCTTCACGGCGTACTCGGCGGCCACGCCGACACCGCGGAGGGCGAAGTCCTGAGCCGTCTCACCGATCTTCTTCAGGTCGGTGTCCAGGGTGCCGATGAACTCGTTCACCTTGGTCTGAATGGTCTCCTGCGCCTCCTTGGCGCGTGCGGTGGCCTTCTCCTGGACCTCGTTCGGGTCGATGCCGCGTACGGCGTCGATGCGAGCGGGCGCCTCGGCACGAAGCTGCTCGACGATGCCGGGCACCTTCTTGGCCTGCTGAATGGCCAGATCGGCGGTGCCGGCGGCGAAGTAGAGCGGGGTCGGGTCGCTGAAGGTCTTGCGCAGGTCGTCGGTGATGGCCATGGCGATGGTCCTCCCGGAATCGCTAGTGCTTGAAGCGTGAGGGTTTTGTGGTGCGGTACTCCGCCGCCGGCCGGGCCGTTCCATGCCGTGCCCGGCCGTGCCGTACTGGCCACGCCGCGCTCGTCATGACGTGCCCGGTCAGCTCGCGGAGGACTGCTGGTCGTGAGGGTCGTTCTTGTCCTGCGGATCCTGCGGGTCGTACGGGTCCTGCGGGTCGTACAGGTCGTGCGGGTCCTTCGTTCCGGCATCGCTGCCGTCGGCCGTGCGGGCCCTGTCAACGACGGTGTCCGGGCCATCCGTCACGTCCGTTACGCCGACCGTGCCGGTCGCGTCCGGTGCGTCTGCCGCACCGGGGACGCCCAGAGCCTCCTCGACCGCCTTGATCCCGACCTCGATCTCGAACCCGTTCTCCTTGCGGAAGGACTCGTAGATCTGGAGCAGCACCTGCTTCTGCCGCTCGTTGAGCGTCGGGTCGGCGAGGATGACGGCACGCGTCTCCACCTCGTCCCGGTCCCGCTCGGCGTCGAGGATCCCGGCACGGACGTACAGCGTCTCGGCGGAGATCCGCAGGGCCTTGGCGACCTGCTGCAACACCTCCGCGCTCGGCTTGCGCAGCCCGCGCTCGATCTGGCTCAGATACGGATTGGACACCCCGGCGGCTTCGGCGAGCTGCCGCAGGGACAGCTGCGCGTTGCGCCGCTGTTCACGCAGATACTCACCGAGATTGCCGACGTTGAGCGATGCCATGCCCCCACCCTGCACCACGCCCGCTAACTATTGCAAGCACATGCTTGCAAAAGTGCGCCACGCCACTCGCGGCTCTTCCTTTGACCCTCACCTTGGGGCAGCCCACAGCATCGGTGGGGCCGGGTGCCGTGCTTGGCGTGAGGAGGAGTGATCGGCATGCGCTTCGAGTTGTACCGGTTCCGCTCTCAGGAGCTCATCCGTGAGGCCGACGAATACCGACTCGCCCAGCAGGTCAGGAAAGCCAGGCCGGCTCCCCGAGCCGTGGCAGTCCCCGCGTCGCGGCCGATGCCGCGGCGCCTGCCAGCTTGGCTCCGCGGGTGAAGGTCTCGGGCCGCAGTTGGCCGAGGCAGGACGCCAAAGAAAGTGCCGGCCGGCACTTCCGTCGGGAGTGTCGGCCGGCACGGTCGCCGGAGGCGGGGTACGACCCCCGCGTCCGGTCAGCGGGTGGCGAGGAGTTCGAGCGTGTCGATCACGCGGTTCGAGAAGCCCCACTCGTTGTCGTACCAGGCGACCACCTTGACGTGGCGGCCCTCGACGCGGGTGAGGGCCGAGTCGAAGATCGACGAGGCGGGATTGCCCACGATGTCGGACGACACCAGCGCGTCCTCCGAGTACTCGAGAACCCCGGCGAGCGGCCCCTCCGCCGCGGCGCGGTAAGCGGCCAGCACGTCGTCACGCGTCACGTCACGGGCGACGGTCGTGTTGAGTTCGACGATCGAGCCCACCGGGACCGGTACGCGGATCGAGTCGCCCGACAGCTTGCCGTCGAGGTTCGGCAGCACCACACCTATCGCCTTGGCGGCGCCGGTCGTGGTCGGCACGATGTTGACTCCGGCGGCCCGGGCACGACGGGCGTCGCGGTGCGGACCGTCCTGGAGGTTCTGCTCCTGCGTGTAGGCGTGCACCGTCGTCATGAACCCGTGCTCGATACCGGCGAGTTCGTCGAGGACCGCGGCCAGCGGCGCGAGCGCGTTGGTCGTGCAGGAGGCGTTCGAGACGATCGTGTGCAGGGCCGGGTCGTACGCGTCGGTGTTGACCCCGAACGCGAGCGTGACGTCGGCGCCGTCCGACGGCGCGCTGACGAGCACCTTGCGCGCGCCCGCGTCGAGGTGCGCCTGGGCGGCCTTGGCCGAGGTGAAGCGGCCGGTGGCTTCCAGGACGATGTCCACGCCGAGTTCGGCCCACGGCAGCTGCGCCGGTTCGCGCTCGGCCAGCACCTTGATCCGACGGCCGTCGACGACGAGGACGTCCCCGTCGACGGTCACCGGCCGCCCGAGCCGGCCGGCCGTGCTGTCGAAGTCGAGCAGCCGGGCGAGAGTGGCGGGCTCCGTCAGGTCGTTGACGGCGACGACCTCCAGGGCGCTGTCGCGCTCCAGCAGTGCGCGCAGCACATTGCGTCCGATGCGGCCGAATCCGTTGATGGCGATGCGAGTCATGAGTGATGTCCCTTCCCTTCGCCACCAGGCTCGCTCGCGGCCGACGCCCCTGACAGTGGCGGGATCGCCATGGTTCAAAAGGATCCCGCCACACCCGCCCACGCCCTCTGCACGATGCTCGGCGGGTCACTCGCCCCGCGTGAAGGTGCGCCGGTACTCGCTCGGTGTCGTGCCGAGGATGCGCTGGAAGTGCAGGCGCAGGTTCGCGCCGGTGCCGAGCCCGATGTCGGCGGCGATCTGTTCGACGCTGCGCTGCGAGAGTTCGAGCAGTTCGCGGGCCAGGTCGATGCGGGCGCGCATCACCCACTGCATCGGCGTGTAGCCGGTCTCCTCGACGAAGCGCCGGGAGAACGTGCGCGGCGAGACGCCCGCCTGCCGCGCCAGCGTGTCGAGCGTGAGGGGCTCGCCGAGCCGGTGCAGCGCCCACTCGCGAGTGACGGCGAACCGCTCCCCGAGCGGCTCGGGGACGCTGCGCGGCACGTACTGGGCCTGGCCGCCGCTGCGGTAGGGGGCCGCGACCAGCCGCCGGGCCGCGTGGTTGGACGCGGCCACCCCGAGGTCGCCGCGCAGGATGTGCAGGCACAGGTCGATGCCGGAGGCTGCGCCGGCCGAGGTGAGAACGCTGCCCTCGTCGACGAACAGCACGTTCTCGTCGACCCGGACGAGCGGATGCCTGGCCGCGAGTGCCCGCGTGTAGTGCCAGTGGGTCGTGGCGCGCCTGCCGTCGAGCAGACCCGTGGTGGCGAGCGCGAAGGCGCCCGTCGAGATGGCGGCGAGCCGCGCGCCCCGGCCGTGGGCGGCGATCAGCGCGTCGACGACGGCCCGCGGCGGGTCGTCGCGGTCCGGGAACCGGTAGCCGGGTACGAAGACGATGTCGGCCCACGCGAGCGCGTCGAGGCCGTGGGCCACGGAGTACGCGAGGCCGTCGCCGCCGGTCACGAGACCGGGTGTCGCCCCGCACACCCGCACCTCGTACGGCATGCTCGCGCGGGTCGTGAACACCTGCGCGGGAATTCCGACATCGAGCGGCTTCGCACCCTCCAGCACAAGGACGGCGACGCGATGCAGGCGGGGTGCGGGCACAGGAAGAGGTTACGTGGGCAGGTGGGGCGTGCCTTCGACGCGCCCCACCGCTCGGACGGGGCGGGTGCCCGCCACGACCGGAGCGGATTCAGGCCGGGTCAGGAGCCCGGGGGCGGTGAAGTCCACCTCGGCCGCGGGCAGGACACGGATGCCGCGCGCCGGAAAGCCGATGTGCCGGCAGATGGCGTTGTGGTGCGCGACGGCACGATCGGAGGCGACGAACCCGTCCACGTCCGGGCGGGCGGAGGTGGTGTGCCCGTCGGCGACGAGCACGAGGTCGTACCCGCGGCTGAGTGCCTGCCGTGCCGTCGTGTCCACGCAGAACTCGGTGGCGAACCCGGTCACGACCACCTCGGTGACGCCGAGTTCCGTGAGCAACGGGCCCAGGTCGCTGTCCAGGAAGGCGTCGGCGGTGCCCTTCCTGACGACCTTCTCGCCCTCACCAGGGGCCAGTTCGGGCACGATCCGCCACGCTTCCGTGCCGGGCTCCAGCCCAGGACCGTCGTGCTGGACCGTGATGAGGGGCACGCCGGCGCCACGGGCACGTTCCTGGAGCAGGGCGATCGTGGCGACGGTCTCCTTCGGCCGGTGGGAGATGGCCACGGCGGCGTTCTGCATGTCGAGGACGAGGAGCGCGGGTGTATGCGGCATGAGGGCACCGTATTGGGGCGCGGATGGCTGGGGCGACGGTTTTCACCGGAGGGCCGACACCGCTTTCATCGGAGGGCCGACACCCTCGACACTGTTCCGGCAGAGGCCGCCGAAGCCGTACCGGAATTCCACTGTGCCGTTCCCTCGGTCCGCCGCGCGGCGATAGCGTCGGATCCCATGATCGTATGGCTCAACGGCACCCATGGCGCGGGCAAGACGACGACCAGTGCACTCGTGCAGCGGCTGATCCCGGACTCGCGGGTGTTCGACGCCGAGAAGGTCGGCGAGACACTCATGGACATCGCGCCGGCGCTGCCCGGGCCCGGGACGGACAACTTCCAGCACTGGCCGCCGTGGCGTCCGCTCGTGGTCGAGACCGCCCGCCGCGTACTGGACTACGCGGGCGGCACTCTGGTGATGCCCATGACCGTCCTGGTCGAGCAGTACTGGCGCGAGATCAGTACGGGCCTCGCCCAACACGCCATTCCGGTACGGCACTTCGTCCTCCACGCCGACCAGGACACCCTCCGCGGACGTATCGCGGGCGACACCGTTCTCGGCCCCGACTCCCCGTTCCGTCTCCACTACCTCGAGCCCTACGCCGAGGCGGCCCGCACCTGGCTGCACGCCGAGGCCGAGGTCGTCGACACCACGCACCTCACGCCCGCCGAGGCCGCCCTGCAGATCGCTGAAGCCGTCAAGGGCAACGACAGTTAGCCCCCATTTCCGCCCCAGACCAGCAGGTCGTCGGGTATGCGAGCACCGGCTTCGACACGGGCTCGACGACCTCGCTGGCGATTTCAGGACAACGATCCCGGCGGCGGTCGCCGCGTCCCCGGCGGGGCGCCCCGAGCAACTGCGCGGAAGTCCGGCTGCCCCGCCCTGGCGGAAAAGCACGGGGCACACCAGCCGCCTGGGGAACCATGAGGCATGCGCCCAGATGACTGGCACCTCACCGAAGACGTCGACGAATTTCTCGCCCGGGCCGGGGACTTCCTGCGCTCGCGGCCCGGCCCGCACGTCATGCAGCTGACGTGGGCCGAGAGAGTGCGAAAGCGCGGGGCGGACTCGTTCGGCACCGAAGCCCCCGTCTTCGGTGTGCTGGAGCGAGCGGGCGAGGTCAGTGGCACCTTCTACCGCCTCCCGCCCCGCGCTCTGAGCCTGTCCTCGCTCACGCCCGAACAGGCGGACTCCCTCGCCGCCCGCCTGGCCGCCCTCGGGCACTTTCCTTCCCGCGTCAGCGCGGACCACGGCACCGCCACCGCTTTCGCCGAGGCCTGGCAGCGGCACACCGGCGCGACCCCGAAACTCCACGCCACGCAGGTCCGTCTGTACGGCCTCGGCACGCTCACCCCACCGGATCCGCTACCGGCCGGCCGGGGTCGTGTCCTGGGCGAGCAGGACCTTGACGAGGCCATTTTCTGGTGCGGCGAGTTCTCCAAGGCCGTCGGCGAAGACGTCACCGTCAACGCCGACACCTGGGCCGAAACCCGCTACGCCGACAAGCGCTACACGCTCTGGGAGACCCCTGACGGCACCCCCGTCTCCGTCGCGGGCATGAACCCGCTGATCGGCGGCCAGATCCAGGTGGACGTCGTCTACACCCCGGCCCATCTGCGCGGTCACGGCTACGCGGCTGCCGTGTCGGCGGAGGTGAGCCGGGCCGCGCTGGCCGCGGGTGCCAAGGACGTCGTCCTGTTCGCTGACGTGGCCAACCCCACCAGCAACGCCCTCTACCAGCGCCTCGGATATCGCGCGATCACCGACTGGGCCGCGTACGACTTCTCCGCTGCCGGTCAGTAACGGAGAAGCCAAACCCGCCGCCGGTCACTAGCGTGATGAGCATGGATCTCAAGCTTGCACAGTGCTTCATCGCCGTCGACGACCACGACAAGGCACTCGCCTTCTACCGCGATGTGCTCGGTCTCGAAGTGCGCAACGACGTCGGATTCGAGGGGATGCGCTGGGTGACCGTCGGCTCGCCCTCGCAGCCGGACGTGGAGATCGTCCTGGAGCCGCCGCTCGCGGACCCGAACGCCACGCCCGCCGACCGGCAGGCGGTCGCCGAGCTCATGGCCAAGGGCCTCCTGCGCGGCGTCATCTTCCGGACCGACGACTGCGACGCCCTGTTCGAGCGGATCCGCGCCGCGGGCGGCGACGTGCTGCAGGAACCGATGGACCAGCCGTACGGAGTACGCGACTGCGCCTTCCGCGACCCGGCGGGGAACCTCCTGCGGTTCCTCCAGCCCCGCAAGAAGTAGCGCGGCACGCGACGAGTGGCTCGGCGACCGCAGGGGAAGCGGTCGCCGAGCCACTGCCTGCTGCTCGCTACCAGATGATGACCCCGCCACCGATGCCCAACGCCCGTCGAGCCGCGTTCACGATGTTGTCCAGGCGGCGGCTCACGTCGTCGGCGTGCTCGGCGTGGGACTTCCGCGACCCCGTCCCCGCATCCGTCCCCGCCTCCGCCGTCATGTGATCGGCGATCCGCGCCAGATGCGTACGGAGCAGATCGCACTCGGCGAGGAAGTCGGACACCTCGTCCGGCGCCACCGTCAGGTCCTCGGTGGCCAGCCGCGGGAAGAACCGCGCGCCGAGCGAACGGACCGGCTCCGACCCCCACACCTCCGTACGCCACCGCTCCCAGCCGGCCACGTCGGAGGACTCGGGCGGAACGTCCAGCACCTCGATGCCGCCCTCCGCTCTGGGCACGTACACATCGACCGACAGACTCATGGCAGGGAGTCGACCACGGACGGGCCCCGCCGGTCCACCACGCCCGGGCCAAACGCCCGCCCCCTCCACGGACGGGTGAGGCGTCAACGGCCTCTGGAGTCGGCGTCCTTGTTATTCGGACGAGCCCTGAACAAGGACCGAAAACACGCATTGCCCAGCCGCGCCCATTCCATTAACCTTTCCTCCGTGACTGCCGGGTCGGCCTTGGGCCAACAGCGAGTAGGGTTCCCGGCCTCCGAGTGAGGCCCGGGCGGGCCAGAGGGCCGCCCTTTCTGATTCAAGCGCGCCGAGCGCTCGTACGGAGTTTCCTGTACGAGTGCCATGCCGCGCCGCACGCGCGACGCCACGCCACGCCAGATCACAACCTCCGCGTGCCGTTCCGCATACCGCATACCGCATACCTCGTACCGCGTACCGCGTGCCACCACGTATCCGCACGTCTCCCTGCCGGTGCCGCCGCAGGTGCATGCCCAGCAGACGTCTGCCCTGTCGACGTCCGCCGGGTGCGCATCAGCCCTGCCGGCGTTCGCCCTGCCGGGAATTCGCGCGCCTTCATCTCGTCATCACCGCACCGCCACCACGGGCGTACCCGAATTCGCCCCGTGGCGATTCCACATGTCCCGATCCAGTAATCACAGAGAAGAAAGAAGAGAATGCCCAACGATTTCAACCAGCAGGTCATCGAAGAGTTCCGCGCCAACGCGGGCCAGGTCGGCGGCTATTTCGAAGGAGCCCGGCTGATCCTGCTGACCACCACAGGAGCGCGCTCGGGCAAGCGGCACACGACCCCGCTCGCCTACTACCCCGACGGCGGCGCGAGCGTGCTGGTCATCGCCTCGGCCGCCGGCGCCCCGCAGCACCCCGACTGGTTCAGCAACCTCCTCAATCACCCCCAAGTCACCGTGGAGACAGGGGTGTTCACGTACGAGGCGACGGCGGAGCCGCTGGCGGGCGCCGAACGGGACAAGGCCTTCGCCCGTCTGGTCGAAGCCGAACCGGGCTGGGCGGACTACCAGGCGAAGACCACGCGGGTGATCCCGGTGGTCGCCCTCCACGAGATCCCCGTCGACGGCCCGCCGAACGTGAACGCCTCCTCGACGGGCCAGGGACTCAAGGTCATCCATGACGCGTTCCGCCGTGAACTCGCCCTGATACGAAAGGAGTTCACCACCGCCGGGCCCACCCTCGGTGCCCAGCTCCGCGTCAACTGTCTGACCCTCTGCGCGGGCCTGCACAACCACCACACCGGCGAGGAACTCGGCATCTTCCCGTTCCTGGCCGGCAGCCGCCCCGAACTCGCCCCCGCCCTGGACCGCCTGCGCGAGGAACACGAGCGCATCGCCTCCCTGACCGCGGAGTTGAAGCGGATCATCGGCGACGACTCCGCGGATCCCCAGCACGCACGCCGGGAGGTCGAACGCCTCACCGCCGAGCTGGAGACCCATCTGGCGTACGAGGAGGAGCAGTTGATCCCCGCACTCGACGCACCACCGACGGAGCCGTCCCGGTAGCTCGGCCTGTACGCCAACCGGCGGGGAGATCGGCGGGGGCAACCGGTGCGCGGCCGACTGGCCCGCCCGGGAGGGGAGACGCGGGCCACAACGGGGGGCGTCCAGCCGCTCACCGGCAAGATCACACCAGCCACGGCCGTGTCGGTCGGGGGCGGGTGGAGCGGCGGCGGGCCGGTCAGTCGGTGCTGTAGTCCGGACGCCGGCGGGGGAGGTCCTGATGGAGGCGTCGGGGGCCGTGGGGGTGCCCGGGAGCCGGATGCGGGGATCCACTAGGTCCCGTCTGCCTGGCCGGCTGCCCGTCCAACGGGTCGCGGACGGCCTGCCACGCCATCCAAGCCTGCGGGCGAGACTCTCACTCGAACGGCAACGGCCGCGCATGCACCACGTCCAGCCGTGACACGGCCCGCGTGAGCACGACGTACAGCCGATGCAGCCCTCGGGTCTCCCCCTCCGCGATCGCCGCCGGCTCCACGGCGACGACATGGTCGTACTCCAGGCCCTTCGCGAGCCCCGCCGCCAACACCGTGACGCGCGCGCCGAGTTGGTCGACCCCGGCCGCCTCGATACCGGCGCCGCCGAGCGCCTCCCGCACCCGTACGACGTCCGAGTCGGCCGTGATGACGCCCACCGACCCCTCGTACGAGAGGGCGCGTCGCACGGCCTCGACGGTCTCGCCGAGTACGTCGTCCGTGTGGAGCATCCTCAACTCGCCGTCCCTGCGCAGGGATTGGCCCGGAGGAACTCCGACGTCCAGCCTCGCCAGTACCCGGTTGGCCAGTTCGACCACCGCCTGAGGGACCCGGAAGCCGGTGGTCAGCGGCACGACCACCGCCTCCGGTCTGCCCAGGTGACTGAGGAGTTCGCCCCATTCCCGGGCAGCCCACGGTGTGGTCCCCTGTGCGAGATCGCCGAGTACGGTGAGCGACCCGTAGACCGCCCGCCGGCCGATCGCCCGGCACTCCATCGGGGACAGGTCCTGCGCCTCGTCGATCACCAAGTGCCCATAACTTTCCGGGTGCTCGATCAGACCGGCGACCTCGTCGAGGAGGACGTGATCGGCCGCCGACCATCGCGCGGACTTCCACGACCGGGGCGGCCGCGCCCAGAGCAGCGCCTTCTGCTCATCCGCGTCCAGCACCCCGTCCGCCGCCGCGGCCAACACGGCCGGATCGGCGAGCAGTTCGGCGACGACCTCCTCCGGCCGCGCCTTGGGCCACACGGCGTCGACGTACGTGCCGACGGGCCGCGCCCGCGAGATCTTCTGCACCCAGGCGCTGGACTGGGGCCCGGCACGCCGTTCGGCCCGCTCCCGCACGTACCGCACGATCCGCGTCCGGACCCGCTCGCGCCCGACGGCGTACGGCAGTTCCTCGGCCCGTACGCCCGCCACGATCCGCGCGAGTGCCTCACCGGGCACCCGCCACCGGTACGAACCGTCCGGCACCGCAAGGCCGTTGACCCCCTCGCCTCCTTCCGAGCCGACCCTGACGTAGAGGGCTCGCCGCAGCACCTCCGCCATACGGGCATCGTGCTTGACGACCGCGGCGGCCTCGCCGTCCTCACCCGTGACCGGGTGCCGCCCGATCTCCTCCCCGACCGTGGACTGCCGTACGCCGGTCTCACCGAGGGCGGGCAGCACCTCCGAGATGTAGGAGAGGAAGGTGCGGTTCGGCCCCAGGATCAGCAGTCCGCCGCGCTGGACGCGCTGCGGGAACGTGTAGAGCAGATACGCGGCCCGGTGCAGCCCGACGGCCGTCTTCCCGGTGCCGGGCGCGCCCTGCACACAGACGGAGACGGTGAGGTCCGCCCGTACGAGTTCGTCCTGGTCGGGCTGGATGGTGGCGGCGATGTCGCGCATGGGGCCGACTCGGGGCCGCTCGATCTCGTTCGCGAGGATGCGGCTGCCGCCCGGCGGCGCCGGGAGGGACCCCTCTGGGTGGCGCCCGTCCGGGAGGTGTCCGGCCCCGAGGTGCCCTTCCGCGAGCGGCTCGACCTCCAGGGGCTCGTCCTCCAGACCCGTGAGGTCGGCCGAGTCGCCGCGGCTTCCCGGCGCCCAGCCGAACCGCCGCCGCACCCGCACACCCTGTGGATCGCGGGCGCTCGCCTGGTAGAAGGCGCGCGACACGGGAGCCCGCCAGTCCACGACGAGGGGCGGCGCGGAGGGGTGCTCGGTGATCCTCCGCCGCCCGACGTGGTAGCTCTGCCCGGCGTGATCACCGGCGCCGCCACGCTCACCCCCGAAGTCCAACCGCCCGAAGAACAAAGGCCCTTCGGGCAGCTCCCGCATCTCCTTGGCCCGACTGCGGAGCCGATACCCGAGCACTTCGGCGTCGGCACCGGACGCGGACACGTCCTCTCCGGTGAAGACATGTTCCTGAGCACCGTCGACCATCGCGGCGAGGGCGGCGCGGCAGGTGTCGTGGTAGGCGCGTTCCTTGGTGAGGGAGGTGATGAGAAGGGGGTCGGGTGGCGTCATTCGAGCAAGGATAACCGAATAACGTAACCGAGTTAAAGTTTTTACCTAGTCACGGAATGGCCACTGCTCGACGCCTGCGCGGCGTCACACACAGCGGGGCAGCCCGGCCTCAAGCCGAGCGAACGCGCCCTCCGCCGCGACGACGGCATCCCGCCGCACCTCCGCGACCGGCTCGCCGTCCGCGATCCGCCGCCAGTTCTCCTGCGCGAGGATCCGCTGCACGGCGATGATCTGCCCGGCGGCGAGCCGGGCATCGAGGCCACCGCCGAGCGCCTCGGCGAGGGCGTCCTCGGACCGCTCCAGATACTCGTACAGCCGCGCGACCAGCGATGGCGTCCCGTAGAGCAGCCGGTGAAAGGCGAGGATGCGCGGGTCCCCGTTGACCCCGGTGATCGGGTCGCTCCGCTCGATCCCCGCCAGGAACTGCCGCCGCAGCGCGTCGACGGCGGACTCCCCCGACGCCCGCGCGGCGACCACCCGCGCGGCCTCGTCCTCGTGATCGGCGAACCGGTGCAGAACCAGGTCCTCCTTCGACGAGAAGTACCGAAAGAGGGTCGGCTTCGAGATCTGGGCGGCGGCGGCCACCTCCGCGACGGAGACCCGCTCGAACCCCTTCTGCAGGAAGAGCGCGATGGCGACGTTCGAAACATCCTGGTACATGCGCATTTTCTTGCGCTCACGCAACCCCATGCCACCCACCGCACCCGCCTCACGCGGCGCACCCACGGCGCTCGCCCCACTCACCGCACGCGTGACGCCGGTCGCACCCGCGGCACCCCTCGCACCCGTCTCGCCCATGCCCCGAGCCTACGCACTTTCCGGACTCCCGCCCTCCCCTTGAACACCACTTCCTCGGCCCCTTGGCCAGTTCCGGCCCCTATTGCCGACCCCTCGTACCGGCTCCTCTTACCGGCCCCTCTTGACCTCAACCGAACTTGAGGTCAAAGAGTGGGCGCTCCATCCCCTCCCTTTTGGAGATTCCCGTGCGAGCAGCCCAGGTGACACGGTTCGGCGACCCGTCGGTCCTGACCACGACCGACCTCCCGGACCCGGTCCCCGCCCCCGGCGAGGTAATGATCGACGTCGCGTACGCGGACACGATCTTCGTGGAGACGCAGATACGGTCCGGCTGGGGCGGCGAATACTTCCCGGTGACCCCTCCATACGTCCCCGGGGGCGGCGTCTCGGGAGTAGTGAGCGCCCTGGGCCCGGACGTCCCCGCGGAGTGGCTGGGCCGCCGGGTCACTTCGTTCGTGACGGGCGCGTACGCGAACCGAGCCGTGGCGGCGGCCTCGGCCCTGACGGTCGTACCGGACGCCTTGGATCTACTCCAGGCGGCGGCCCTGGTCCACGACGGAGTGACATCGACGGGCCTCCTGGAACTCACCGCGGTGACCGAGACGGACCGGGTCCTGATCCTGGGCGCCTCGGGCGGCATGGGCACCCTCCTGGTCCAGCTGGCCCATGCGCGGGGTGCCCGGGTGGTGGGCGTGGCCCGAGGAGAGGCGAAGCTCGCCCTCGTACGGGACCTCGGCGCGGACGCGGTCGTCGACGCGACGTCCCCCGACTGGCCGGCCCTGGCCCGCCACACCCTCGGCGGCTCCGACGGCGCGGCGGACGTGGTCCTGGACGGGGTGGGCGGCGAACTCGGCGCGAGGGCCTTCCCCTTGACGGCCAACGGCGGCCGCTTCTCGGCCCACGGCGCCCCGACCGGCGGCTTCGCCCCTCTGAACCCGACGGAGGCCAAGCACCGCGACATCACGCTCTTCGGCATCGCGGACGTCCAGTTCAGCCCGTCCGACCTCACCCGCCTGACCGCCTATGCCCTCGGGGAGGCCGCGGCGGGGCGGTTGCGGGCGGTTATTGGGGAGGTGTTCTCGCTGGAGGGGGCGGGGGAGGCACATCGGGCCGTCGAGGGGCGGGAGTTGCTGGGGAAGGTGGTGCTGAAGTGCTGAACCGGCACCACTTCCCAAGCGCCCGCTCGATGTCGGCCACATCCGGGACGTCATCGAGTCCCAACGGTCCGGCCGCGGCCTTCAATGCCTTGCGGACCACGGCTGTCGATCGCGCCAGCTCCCGGCGACCGGGGCGGTCGGGGTGGCCGGTCAGCGACTGTGCAGCGCGCACCACGTCCGGATAGACGGACTGCGCACGCTCGAACTCGATGTAGTGCCGCAGATCCCGTGCCACGCCGTCGACCGAGTCTGGGTTCGTGCGTCGAAGTGCCCGGCACCAGCCGTCGATCACCCGCTCCCGCTGCGGCTTCGGGTACCGCATCCGCACTAGGTGAATGGCAAGGTCGTGCAGCGGGTCGCCGTATGTTGCGAGTTCCCAGTCGACACAGACCAGGGGCGGTGCACCGGAACGGGTCACGATCACGTTGTCCCGGTGGAGATCCGCGTGCAGCAGAGCGAACGGTCGCCGGGTCATGGCGGGCAGGCGATCGGCGAACCGTCGCATCGCGTCCTCGGGGACGCCCAGCGCGACGAACAGCTGCCCGAACACATGCCAATTGGGCTCACGCACCTGGTGGTCCACCTGTGCCGTCAGCAGCCGCAGGAACCCTCGGCTGTCCCGGTCGTCGGAGGACCAGTCCGCGGGCAGCGGCGGCAGTGCCTCCCGGCCGACCTGCGCCATCCGCGCCAGCAGGCCGGCCAACTCCTCGACGAAATCGCCGGGCACTGCTGTGCCGTCCGGGTGCAGTGCGGAGAGTGGAACTCCATCCACATAGCTGTGGATGGAGGCCTCGCGGCCGACGGCCAGGCAGCGCGGCACCTGGTGCGGCAACACCCTGCCGACGGCATCCAGGACTTCCCCTTCTCGCGGCCAGGTGCGCACGACCACCGGCAGTGCCTCCGGCCTGCGGATCCGCACCGTCACGGGCGTGCCGACCTCGCACTCCACATGCCGAGCCAGCCCCTCCGTCAGCGGCAGCACGAAGTTCTGGTTGTGATGCCCACGGAGCCTGACACCGGCGCGTATCGCGTGTCGTACGAACTCGTCGCGGGCGTCCGCGAGAGCGTGATCGTCGGGTTCGACCAAGGACATGGACGTCTCCTGATCAGGGTTGGGGCGATTTACGCGCTCTGTCGCCCCAACGCAGGAGTGCCGCCTCGATCTCCAACAGGCTCGGCCGGGACGTCAGTCCCAGCGGCTCGGCCGCCGCCCAGAGCACGTCCCACACCTTCCAGCTCGCCTCGCGGAGCCGCCGACGGTCGAACCTCCCTGTGACGCCGAGGGACTGTGTCTCACGGATGACGTCCGTGAAGAGGGACTGCGCCTTCTTGTAGGCGAGCAGCCTCGGCAGATCCTCGACCCAGCCTTCGGAACTCCCTTCTCTGACCTCTTCGGCAATCGCACACCACCGCTGGATGATCTCCCGCTCCTGCTGAACCGGATACCGCATCAGGTGGAGATGGGTTGCGAGGTCGTAGAGAGGATCGCCGAGCATCGCCAATTCCCAGTCGATGGCCCAGACTTTCCCCGCCGAATCGAGGATGAAGTTCTCGCGGTGCAGATCCCCGTGCAGGAGGCAGAACGGCCTCTCCTTCAGCCCAGCCACATGCTTTCTGAGATACCCGAAGGAGTCGGGACCAAGTCCGAGATCGGCGAACAACCCTCCGTATCCCGACAGGTTCCGCTCGTACACACGCTTCTGAGTGAAAAGGATGAGCCGTTCGAGGAATCCCGCGCTGTCCCCCTCATCGGCCCGATCCATCGGCTCACATTTTCGCTTCACGAGCAGGGCGCCCGAAGTAACAGCGATCATCTGGCGGAACAGTTCGAGGATCTGCTCGGACACCGCCCCGGACACGGCTTCGCCGGACGGATGCCGCTCCCCCAGTGTGACGCCCTCGATGAATCGCTGCAGGTCCACGCCCTCCACCGGAGCGACCTCGGGAATGACGTCGATGCGTCGCTGCAGATGGTAGAGAAGTTCGTACTCCGACCTGAAGCAACGCCTGTCGAACCACAGCAGCCTCTCGCGGGGCTCGCGGATCTTCCAGCGCCCCGTGAAGCCGGCCCCCGCCTCGGCCGACAACGAGAACGCATATGTTTCATGGTGGTACCCACACAGGGGCCCTTCGACCGCGTCCGAGTGATCACTCAGATCACTGGCACGCCGTCGCGTCGTGGACGGTTCGGGTGACATTGCCCCGTTCTTTCTGGGACCAACCGATGATGGGTGGGGGCAACGTACTACCCCAACGAGTCATGCCGGGTCGGAATCGTTTCGTCCAGTCGCGCTTCAGATCTTCGACGAGCGGATGGACTCACCCGTACGGGGACACTCCACACACCACACCCACCACGACACATTGGCGACAACAGGTCCCCTTGCACGACAGAGCGGACGGGCTTCTCCTCTCCCCTCGGGCGCGTAGCAATTGAGTTCGACAAAGAGAGCGTCACCCCTGTTGGTTGACGCCACTCCGAACAATCCGCAGAACCGATTCGAGTGACGTCACCACTGTCTTGGCTCCTGCAGATCTGAGCTCCTCCTCCTTTTCGGCGTTACGCGCGTAGCCGAGGAATGGAACATCGGCCCGCTCAGCAGCTTCGTAGTCCGAAGGAGCGTCGCCGATCATGAGAGTGGAGTGCGGGGCGGCGCCGAGAGCGTTCATGGCCCGGTTGAGGCAGTGCGGGTCCGGCTTGAGGTGGTGCAGGTCCTGGGTGCGGCCGTAGATGTTGGGCGCGAAGCAGCCGGCGAGGCCTCGGCTCTCCAAGTAAGTGGCCGCGGTGCGAGGTGAGTTGTTGGTTGCCACGGCCAACCGCGCGCCCACCGCGCTCCAAGTGCGTATCAGCGGATCCGCGAACTCCGTGGGCCAGGCGGAGGGGACCGCCTTGAGTTCCTGCTGGGTGAGGCGTTCCTCCAGTTCGACCACCAGATCGCTGTGGGGATGGCGGCGGTTGACCGCGTACAGGACCGCCATCGGGTCGGGGTGGACACGCTCCTCCTCGGTCAGCAGCCCGCGGAGGCCCTGGCGTTCGAGCCACTCCACCAGATCCTTGGCCACGTCCTCCGCCGAGTGCCCCGCGAACAACCGACAAACCGGCCCGTCGAAGTCGAAGAGGACGAAGCGGGCGGGCTTGATCACTTCCTGGAGGTTCGCTGTCTCTGCTGCCACCGGACCAGTCTGCTTCGTATCAGGAGTCACTAGGAGAGTGTCAGGTCCGTCGTGATGGTTTCCCAGAGGGCGTTGAACCACTTTTGGGACTGCTCGACGAAGGCGGCGTCGCGTTGGCCTGCCCTTTGCTCGAAGGAGAACAAGAGGGATGTGGAGCCCAGGGTGTCGTACATGTCGAGGGTGCCGCTGTCGCCGGCCTCCTCGCGCCTCGTGATCATGTAGTACGCGATCAGCGCCTCGACGCCGTTGAGCAGGTACAGCTTCACCGGCGGGGTGAACGGCAGGGCCCGGAAGGTCACGTTGACGTCGATGCCGTGGGACGAACGCAGCGCCTTGAGGTTGTGGCGCAGGACGTGGCCCTGGGCGTTGCGCATCTCCAACCAGCGCTGGTGGACCGGGTCCTGGGTTCCCTGCGCGTCGACGGAGACGGGGAAGGCGAGGTTGATGTCACGGGAGGGCAGGAGGATGCGGACGTCGATCGACTCCGGGCGGAGCCTGCCCTCGTGGATCAGGCGGACCGGCTCACCGAGGGCCAGCATCAGGGTCTCGGCGGTGAGGCACGCGGCATCCACCCGGACGTGCGGCACGGCGAACGCCTCGACCAACTGCGGTGCCAACCCGACCATCGTCGGCTGAGGTTCGTCCCGCGCGGGGGTCACGTCCGCGATACGCGGGGGGCTGCCCTTGCTGACGTTGCTGAGCCGGCCCTCGTCCTGGAGTGCCCGCAGGGCCTGGCGGATCGTGCCGCGCTCCACGCCGAACTCCTCGGCCAACTCGGCCTGGGTGGGCAGGCGGTCGCCGGAGCGCAGGTCACCCGCGCGGATGCGGTCCCGCAGGATGTCGGCGATCTCCTGCGGCGAGAGCTTTCTGCTGCCGTTCACTGCCACGTTCTCCTGGGTCACGACCAAACGCTACAACTCCGCTCCATCTTAGGGGAGTTGTTTGGAAGTTGTTTTGAAGTAGGGACCAACTGGGGATAACTTAGTCAGAGTTGGCAACCAACTCAACGAAGATGGCGGAAGGTTTGCCTCCTCTCGCAAGTAGTTGGCACATGGGAAGGCTCCGCGCCTCTCCAGCATCGTCCCGCACCACCGGCACCACAAAGACCCGAAGGAGGATCCACCATGCCCGTCATAGCCTTCCTCTCCGCCGTCTTCGTCGTCACCTTCGAGCAGCTCGTCCAGTGGCGGTACGGTCCCAGCGGTGTCGTGGGGCTGCTGCTGCTCACCATCGGCATCAAGGCGAAGAGCCCGACCTGCAGCTCGATCGGTGCCGTCGTCCTCGCCCTCATGGTCTCGGGGCCCGCCCTGTGACCCGTACGAACTGCACGCACTTCTCGAACTGCAGGAACTGCAGGAACTGCAGGAACTGCGAGGACGAAGACCCAACCGAAGATCAGGTACCCATCCGTGGGAGACCTCAGCCCGTGAGCACAAGCTCCGAGCTGATGGTCTCCCACAGTGCGTTGAACCACAGATGGGACTGCTCGACGAAGGTCGTGTCCCGCAGGCCGTCGCCCTGTTCGAAGGGGAACAGCATGGACTGGGTCCCCTCCGCGTCGTACATCTCCAGGTACTCGTGGTCGATCTCCTCGCCGCGCCGCGTCAGCGTGTAGTACGCGAAGAGCGCCTCCGCGCCGTTGAGCAGGTAGAGCTTCACGGGCGGGGTGAACGGCAGGGCGCGGAAGGTGATGTGTACGTCGATGCCGTGCGTGGCCCGTAACGCCAGCAGGTTGTGCTTGAGGACCTGGCCCTGCGCGTTGCGGTGGGCCAGCCAGCGGCGCTGCAGCCGGTCGTCGACCTTGTCGTCCACCGGTGCCGGGAAGGCGAGGTCGATGTCGCTGGACGGCAGGAGCACCCGGACGTCGATCCTGGCTGGTTTTATTCGGCCCTCGTGGATGAGACGCAGCGGCTCACCCATCGCGAGAGTGAGGGAGACCGCCGTCAGACACAGGGCGTCGATCTCCACGTGAGGGGCCGAGAAGGCCGCAGTGATCCGCGACGCGAGCGCCACCATGGTGGGCTGCGGCGGGGCTCCGGGCCCGGTCAGAGCCGGTCCCACGTCCTGCGCGACGGTCGCCGGGCTCCCTTTGGACACGTTGGACAGCAGGTGTTCCGACTGGAGGATGCGCAGCGCCTGGCGTACGGCCCCGCGCTCGACACCGAACTCGTCGGCCAACTGGGCCTGTGTGGGCATGCGCTGGCCGGGCCGCAGCTCACCGGACCTGATCCGGGTGCGCAGCTCGTCGGCCACCTCGCGGTGTGACCGCTGTGGCTGTTGTGACCTCTTCCGCCCATTGACGGCGACGCGTTCCGGGTCCACAACCAAACACTACAACTTCGCGCCATCTTTGGGCAGTTATTGAGAAGGTGGTTATGAGACGCGTCCAAGCGGAGATAACTTCAGTGAAGTTGGTTGCCAACTTGAGTAACATGGTCAAGCTTCCCAGGGGTTGGCCGCCAGAGTCGCAACAGTCGACCAGGTGGACGGTCCCAGCGGGGGTCCGCCTCCCCGTCCCGAAGGAGGGACCGCATGCCGCTCATCGCCATCATCGTCGCCGCCCTCGCCATCGGTTTCGAGCAGTTGATCCAGGTGAAGTTCGGGGCGATGGGCGTCATCGCCTTCGTCGCCCTCGCCGTCGGAATCAAGGCCAAGAACTCCATGATCGGCGGCCTCGGGGCCGTCATCCTCGTGATGCTGCTCGCCCAGTCCGGCTGATCGGACGCCACCGTCCGGCAGTCCGGCCGACCGTGCTCCCTTCCGGAGGGGAGCCGGGAGCCCGGTCGGTCCGCACCATCGCGGTTCGCTCCAGGATCCGCGGAACAACAACTGAACAGCTACGGATCACAACTGAACAGCCAAGAACAAACGGAGGAGAAGCCGCGGACGCGGACCACCGATACGGAACGGAGCACCGGGAAACAGGGAATCAGAAGATGTCCGGGCACCACGGTCGCCTGGACGTTCGCAGCAGGGCGTCGGCCAAGGAGGCGGCGCCCGCTCGTTTTTCCCGCACCCGCCCCAGCGCCGCGAGCCGCACCGCGGACTCGTCCCCTAGCCACAGCGACCCCAACTCGCCGACATCCAGCGTGAGTTCAACGTCCTCCGTGGTCCGCGCACAACTCGCGCCCGCCTCCGAGGCGTCCAGCCGGTACCGGCCCCCGCACAGCCCTCCCCGGTCGACGACCTCCAGGACGAGCGTCCCCGTCGCCCCGTACGTACGCGCCTCCAGGGCCGCCACCACATCCAGGACCCGCACCCACAGCAGGTCGGCCTGCGTCAGGATGCGTGCCGCGCGCGGATCCGGCAGCAGATGCGGCAGCAGGTCGTCCGGCGCCCGCCACCCCGTCCTGACCTTCGTGACCCAGTCGACCGAGCACACGTACCGCCACAGGGCGCGCTCCGCGGCCGGCGTGACCGCGATCATGTCCTTGACCTTCGCGGTCTCCAGCGGCTGCTTCACGTCCCCCCAGTGGTCGTCCACGGTGTACGTGAGCAGCCCCTCGACCTCTCCCCCCGCGTTGCGGTACACGGCGTGGAAGGGCTCGGTCCACGAGGCCGGGTCGAGCACCAGCGCGCCCGTACGGACCTGCCACCACCGCTCGTCGCGGTCCACCACGCCCGGCTGCACCCGCCTGAGCCGCTCGTGGAGCTCCGGGCCGGTCTTCCGTACGTCGTCGCCGTCCACGAGGTCGATACGGCCGCCGTCGTCCGGGCCCGACCAGCGGGGGTCGAGCCCCGCCCTCGGCACGTCGATCGTCCACTCGGCGGCCGTCGTGGCCGCGCCGAATCCGTACCGGCCGTAGATCGGGTACTCCGCGGCGATCAGCGTCGCCACGGTGTCGCCCCGCTCCTTCGCGGCCGCCAGGTCCTTGGCCATCATCCGGGTGAGGATGCCTCGGCGGCGGTGGGTCGCGGTGACCGTCACGTTCGAGATCGCGTCGGCCGCCACGGGGGAGCCCCCCACGGCTGTGATCTGCTGCGGGAACGATCGGAACGTGCCTACGCATCTGGTGCCGTCGAATGCGCCCAGTGTCCGGGCGGGGACGATGTAGGTGCTGCGGTCCTTGACGTCTGCGTCCGAGACGGTCGGGGGGAGCTGGAATCCCGTGTGCAGTGCGCGGGTCCACTCTCGGGTCTCGTCCTCGCGGATGGGGCGTATGTCGATGTCCTGGCGGGGGCTCATGTGGCCACGCTAGGCAGACGTGGTGGGGGGTGTCGCGCCGTTTTCCTCTCCCCCAGCCCCACCCCTTCCCGAAACCGGGCTCCGCCCCGGACCCCGGGGGGCCAGGACCGTGCATGGGTGCGGGCCGCCTCGGGCTGATCGCGCAGTTCCCCGCGCCCCTAAAAGCACCGGTGGCCGAGGCCGGTTCGCCGCGTGACGGTCCGTCCTGGTTGCTCGCGCGGTTCCCCGCGCCCCTGCGGGGGCGCGGGGAACCGCGCGACCAGCCACAACGCACCCGCACCCAGCAACGTCGACGTCACATCAGCAAGTCGTCCACCTGTGCCTCGCCCTCGCGATAGCGGCGGGCGATCTCCGCACTGCAGTCGTCAGCCGTCCGCTGCAACTCCTGCCGCCGCAGGGAAACCTGCTGCTCGTACCGCACGAGCCGCCCCATCGCCGCGTTCAGCTCCAGATCCGTACGCGCATCGAGGTCGGACAGCTCGACCTCGGCGAGCATGTCCGAGGCCAGCCGCCGGAACTCCTCGCTGTGGGGCGTACCCACAGTCACGTGCCGCGCGGACGACCGCTGCCGGGCCGGCGCATCCGTGAGGATCTCCGACAGCCGCTCGACGACGGACGCGGAAGCCGCGATCCGCGCCTCGCGCCCCCGCCGCGGCGCACCCCGCCGCCCCAACTCGGCCCGCAGGATGTCGATCCGCCCCTGCAGCAGCCGCCGCACGTAGCTCAGATCGGCCTCGTCCCGCTGCGCGTCCCTCCGCAGGGTGCGCAGTTCGGGCAGCCGAAGGACGCCCAGTCCGGGCTCGGGCGCCGGCTCAGGCATGGGGCTGTCCGTACGCTGGGTGGGCGGACGCGCCGCGACCGGGCGCGCTGACGACGACGGCGAAGACTGCGGCAGGGACGCCTCTGGCGACGGCGACTGCGATGACGGCGGCTCCCCCCGAATCAGCGATACGACCCCGGGTGACTGCCCCGTACTCGGTGTGCTCATGTGCCTCAACCGTCCCCTCGACCGGCGCGTGTGAGCATCGTGCCACCCCAAGTGGCCGCTATGTGACCGAGTGCCCCCGATCGGCCCCAGATGGGGGGGTAAGGATCAATAAGAAAGCCCCCGTACGGAGTCGGCACCAAGGCCGGCATCAAGGCCGGCACCGACGTCAATCCGACGCACGGCATGATGGTCCTTATGCGTGCGGTGGTGCAGAGAGTGGACGGGGCGAGCGTCGTCGTCGAGGGTGAGACCGTCGGGGAGATCAGCGGCGAGGGCCTGTGCGTCCTGGTCGGGGTGACCCACGAGGACACCAAGGAGAAGGCGGCCCAACTGGCCCGCAAACTCTGGTCGATCCGCATGCTGGCCGGCGAGAGGTCGTGCTCGGACATCGACGCCCCGCTGCTCGTCATCAGCCAGTTCACGCTCTACGGAGACGCCCGCAAGGGCCGCCGCCCCACCTGGAACGCGGCCGCCCCCGGCGACGTCGCGGAGCCCCTCGTGGACGAGGTCGTGGCCCAGCTCCGTTCGCTGGGAGCGACGGTGGCGACGGGCCGCTTCGGAGCGCAGATGCGCGTCTCACTGACGAACGACGGCCCGTTCACCGTCCTGCTGGAGATGTAACCGCCGGGCTGCCCTACGGCTCGACCACGACCTCCTGCGCCGCGGCCGTCGTGTCGGCCACCAGCCGCGCGTCCAGCGGTACGTTCCGCTTGACGAGGCCCAGGGCGATCGGCCCGAGCTCGTGGTGCCGTACGGCCGTCGTCACGAAACCGATCTTGCGCCCGTCGGGCCCCTCGTCCGCGAGCCGCAGCTCCGCGCCGTGCGGCGGCAGATGGACCTCGCTGCCGTCCAGGTGCAGGAAGACGAGCCGGCGCGGGGGCTTGCCCAGGTTCTGGACGCGGGCGACGGTCTCCTGCCCGCGGTAGCAGCCCTTCTGCAGATGCACCGCGCTGCCGATCCAGCCCAGCTCGTGCGGGATGGTCCGGTGGTCGGTCTCGAAACCGATCCGCGGCTGGTGGTGCTCGACGCGCAGCGCCTCGTACGCGAGCAGCCCGACCGCCGGGCCGTGCTGGTCGACGTCTGCGGCGTACGACTCCAGGTCCGTACGCGGCAGGAACAGATCACGCCCGTACGGCGTCTCGCGGACGACGACGCCCTCGGGGACGTCGGCGATGGAGCCGGCGGGCAGGTGGACGACCGCGAACTCGGCCGTGCGGTCGGTGACTTCGACGCGGTAGAAGAACTTCATCGACTCCAGGTACGCGATCAGCGCGTCCTGGCTGTCGGGCTCCACGTGGGCCCAGGTGGTCGTCCCGTCGTCGACGAGATACAGCGCGTGCTCGATGTGGCCGTGCGCGGAGAGGATCAGGGCCTCGGTGGCGCGGCCCGCCGGGAGGTCGCTGACGTGCTGGGTGAGCAGCAGGTGCAGCCAGCTGAGCCGGTCGTCGCCGGTGACGGTGACCACGCCGCGGTGCGAGAGGTCCACGAAACCGGTGCCGCCGGCGAAGGCACGCTGTTCTCGGAACAGGTCCCCGTAGTGGGCGGCGACACCTTCGTCCACACCCTCGGCGGGCACGGCACCGGGCAGGGACAGCAGAGGGCTCTTCATATCCACACAGCCTACGACCGAGTAGGCGCGCTTTTTATTTCCGGCGGAGTGCCGCTGCCCACTCGCCGTAGGGGCCGCTCCGCCGCTTACTCCGCCTTCGCGGCCTTCTTCGCCGCGCTCGCCGTGCAGTCCTCGCAGCGGCCGAAGATCGCGAAGTGCTTCATGTCGGTGGAGAAACCGAACGTCTCGCGGAGCTTGGCGGTGAAGTCGGCGGCGATCTCGACGTCCGCCTCGATGACGTTCGTGCAGTCGCGGCAGACCAGGTGGAGATGGTGGTGCCGGTCCGCGAGGTGGTACGTGGGCGCCCCGTGCCCGAGATGCGCGTGCGAGACGAGCCCGAGCTCCTCCAGGAGCTCCAGGGTCCGGTACACCGTGGAAATGTTGACCCCCGACGCCGTCTTCCTCACCTCGATGAGGATGTCGTCGGGGGTCGCGTGCTCCAGGGTGTCCACGGCTTCGAGCACGAGTTGCCGCTGCGGCGTCAGCCGGTAGCCGCGCTGCCGCAGATCGCTCTTCCAGTCAGTGCCTTCGGTGCTTCCAGTGCTCACCACACCGAAAGTCTAGAACTACTTGTAGAACTACTTGAAGAAAGCGATCCCGTCGTCCGGCATGTCGTCCGGCAGGGCCTTGGCCCAGCGCTCGACGTCCTCCGGGCTGACGACCTTCTTGAGCTGGGCCGACATGTACGGGCGGAGCGAAACCTCGGGGGTCTGCTTCTCGCCGACCCACATGAGGTCGCTCTTCACATAGCCGTACAGACGCTTGCCGCCGCTGTACGGGCCCGAGGCGGCCGTACGGGCTACCGCGTCCGTGACCAGGTCGATCTGGGGCTTCTTGTCGGCCATCTCGCCGTACCAGATCTCGACGACGCCGTCGTCGCGGACCATGACGACCTCGACCTTGCGGTTCTGGTCGATCCGCCAGAAGCCGGACTCGGACTCCAGCGCGCGCACCTTGTTGCCCTCGGCGTCGAGGACCCAGGTGTGCGAGTGGTACTCCAGGAAGTCCCGCCCGTCGTGGGTGAAGCTGACTTCCTGGCCGAAGTTGCACTTCTCGTCGCCGGGGAAGTCGTGGACGCCCGCGCCGGTCCAGTTGCCGAGCAGGAAGGCAAGGGGGACGAGGTCCTTGTGCAGGTCGGACGGGATCTCGATCATGAGGTCGGCAGTTCCTTGATGGGGGTCAGCGCTGGCCCTGGTACAGCTTCTTCACGGCCAGCCCGGTGAAGGCGAGAACGCCGACACAGACCAGGACCAGCAGGGCTTCGAAGAAGTACTCAAGCACGGGGTGCTCCTCGGGGGTGACGCGGTGGTGGGCAGTACAGAGCCGCTCCCCACTGTAGTCGGGCAGGGAGCGGAGCTCTCTCCGAGGTAGGCCCTACCATTCGGCGCATGGCGAAGAAGCTCGTGATCAAGGTGACGGCGGGGGCCGATGCTCCCGAACGCTGTTCGCAGGCGTTCACGGTGGCGGCGGTCGCCGTGGCCAGTGGGGTGGACGTGTCGCTGTGGCTGACGGGCGAGTCCGCGTGGTTCGCGCTGCCGGGGCGTGCCGCCGAGTTCGAGCTGCCGCACGCGGCGCCGCTCCCCGACCTGCTCGACTCGATCCTGGCCGGCGGCCGCCTCACCCTCTGCACGCAGTGCGCCGCCCGCCGGGACATCACGGAGAAGGACGTCATCGAGGGCGTACGCATCGCGGGCGCCCAGGTCTTCGTCCAGGAGGCCCTGGCGGACGAGACCCAGGCGCTCGTCTACTGACCGGAATACCGACCGGGACGGGTCACTGGCGGCGCTTCTTGCCGTCCAGCTCGTCCCACCAGTCGTCGGACTTGGGGTCGCCGGACGGGTCGTCCCACCAGCGGTCGTCGGGGCCGCGCCGGTTGGCCGCCATCGCCGCGAGCGGGGGAATCACCATGGCCACGACGCACATGCCGACGGCCACGGGCACCGACCAGAGCCGCACGACTCCCCAGGCCAGCACGAACAGCCCGATGCACGTGCCCATCATGGCGAAATAGACGTGACGCCTTCGCGCGTACATACGTCCAGCGTAGAACGCCTCGGCGTAAAGGCTCACCCCGCGAGACGGGGACGATGCCACGACCCGGCGGACGGAGTCCGGGGCGGCTCGAATGGTCTGTCCGTGGGCAAGCCGAAGGGCCGCACCCCTTTGCCGGAAAGCGTCCAACCCCCCGGGGGTGCGGCCCTTCGGCCGTTTATACGGTGTCTGCCGTCAGGCGGTTCAGACGGGTTCAGACGGTGATGGCGACCTCGGCCAGGCCGCCGGTCTGGGCGACGACCGTGCGGTCGGCCGTGCCGCCGGGAACGAGGGCGCGGACGGTCCAGGTGCCCTCGGCCGCGTAGAAGCGGAACTGTCCGGTCGCCGAGGTCGGGACCTCGGCGGTGAACTCGCCGGTCGAGTCCAGGAGGCGGACATAGCCCACCACCGGCTCGCCGTCCTTGGTCACCTGACCCTGGATGGTGGTCTCACCGGGCTTGATCGTCGAGGCGTCCGGGCCGCCGGCCTTCGCTCCACACATGTTTTCGTTTCCGTCCTTCAGTCCTTCGGGCCTTGGGTTACTTGTTGGCGCCGAGCTCGATCGGCACACCGACGAGGGAGCCGTACTCGGTCCACGAGCCGTCGTAGTTCTTGACGTTCTCGACACCGAGCAGCTCGTGCAGCACGAACCAGGTGAGCGCGGAACGCTCACCGATGCGGCAGTACGCGATGGTGTCCTTCGCCAGGTCGACCTGCTCCTCGGCGTAGAGCTCCTTGAGCTCGTCGTCCGACTTGAAGGTGCCGTCGTCGTTGGCGTTCTTCGACCACGGGATGTTGCGCGCGGACGGGACGTGGCCCGGACGCTGCGACTGCTCCTGCGGCAGGTGGGCCGGCGCGAGCAGCTTGCCGCTGAACTCGTCGGGCGAACGGACGTCGACCAGGTTCTGCGAACCGATGGCCGCCACGACGTCGTCGCGGAAGGCGCGGATCGCGGTGTTCTGCGCCTTCGCCTTGTAGTCGGTCGTGGCGCGGGTGGGCACCTCGGCGACCAGGTCGCGGGAGTCGAGCTCCCACTTCTTGCGGCCGCCGTCGAGGAGCTTCACGTTCTCGTGGCCGTACAGCTTGAAGTACCAGTAGGCGTAGGACGCGAACCAGTTGTTGTTGCCGCCGTAGAGGACGACCAGGGTGTCGTTGCCGATGCCCTTCTCCGACAGGAGCTTCTCGAAGCCGGCCTGGTCGACGAAGTCACGGCGGACCGGGTCCTGGAGGTCCTTGGTCCAGTCGATCCGGATCGCGTTGCGGATGTGGTTCTTCTCGTACGCGGACGTGTCCTCGTCGACCTCGACGATGGCCACGCTGGGGTCGTCCAGGTGGTCCTGGACCCAGTCGGCGTCTACCAGGACGTCGCTGCGGCTCATGCTCGTTCTCCTCCGGGGCAGTTGCGGCGGGGCGGTGCGTGTGGAGAGGGGGGCGCGGTCATGCCGTTGGCGGCTGGACGGCGCAGGGGTGGCCCCGACGCGAGAGGTCGAAGGGCCCGGCTCGCGGAAGTAACGAGGCTTCCGCTCAGAAGGTGCGACAGAGCATGGCGGCGACGCGGCACAGGTCTACTGCCCGCCGCTTCGTGAGATCCGCCTGTCCCCGCGGCCGGAGGACGCTCAATTTGCACTGCATAGCGTCGATCGTAGGGACGGACAGGCGGGCATGTCACCGGCGTGTCGTATGTTGAGACGCGATCGTCCGCGATGTGGGATGGGGAGAGGGTCCGGCCCGTTTTCCTCCGGCCCCGGAGGGGCTGTAGCCCTCATCACATCTTCCGCACATCTGCTGTGCGGACGGGGGTGTCTCGCCTTTCGGACAGACACGGAGGGTGATTCGAGTGGGCGGACGCCCTGACTCCCTACCCCGTCCACCACCTGGCCTACCCGCCCCACCAGACCTACCCGGCCAGGCTGACCTACCCGACCTACCCGACCAGGCTGACGTCCGAACCCTTCACCGTGATGTCGACGCCCTTCGGCGCCGCCTCGACCTTGTCGAGCTTGATGCCGCCGGGCAGGCCGTCGATCTGCTGCCGGAAGTCGGTGATCAGGCGGACCTTGTCCTCGGCGAGCTGGATGCCCAGGTTGGGGAGGGAGTCGGCCTGCACCTGGACGGTGTCGCCCTTGACGCTGACCGAGCTGAGCACGGAGACCGGGCGCGGGAGCTTGGTGCCGAGCACCGTGGCCTCCACCTCGACCTTGATCTTGCCGTTGCCGCCGTCCGAGAGGCCGACGACCTTGGCGGTGACTCCGCCCGCGACGTCCACGGGTTCGGCCTTCGCCGCCTTGAGGAGTTCGTCGTACGAGATCGTCGCCGTGCCGGTCGCCGAGGCGGCCTTCGCGGAGCTGTAGTCGCCGGAGAACGCGACGCCCCGCATCTGGGCGGTGAGGTCGTCGATACGGATCTTGTCCGGGGTGGTGCCGTCGGCGGTGCCCGTGCCGCCGGTGGCGCCGCTCGTGTCGGCCTCGTAGTTCTTGATGCCGACCTCGACCTCGTCCAGTTCGCCGCCGACCACCTGGGTGAGGAAGGGGAAGCCCTTGATCGAGACGCTGGGGGTGGTGGCCAGGCCCTCGTTGGTCTTCAGCCTGTCCGCTGCCTCGTCCTCGGCGAAGCCGACGGCTACGCGGTCGGCGATGATGAAGAGGCCGCCGAGGATGACGGTCACGATCAGAAGAATTCGTAGTGCTCGCATGGTTTCCGTGTTCCCCCACCTTGGCGGTCTCCTGGCGCGAGGGTAACCCTGCCGGGGCCTCCGGCCGGGGGACGGGGGGAGTTGTCGATCAGCTGTGACAGGGGTGGCGGTACGACCAGCGCTTTTCCTCGCCCCCGCCGCCCCTACCCATTCCCGTCACTTACTCAGGGGCTCCGCCCCCGAACCCCCGTATCGCGCTGCCGCGCTCGTCCTCAAACGCCGGACGGGCTAGAAGTAGCCCCTCCGGCGTTCGAGGAGCGGGGGTTCGGGGGCGGAGCCCCTGAAAGGGGCGAGAAAAGGTCGGGCTCGTCAGGCCAGTGCTCGGCCCAGTACGTAGATCGCCGGGGCCGCTGCCGCCAACGGGAGGGCAACCCCCGCGGTGAAGTGGACGAAGCGGGACGGGTAGTCGTAGCTGGCGACGCGGTGCCCGATCAGGGCGCAGGCGGCGGCGCCCGCGCCGAGGAGCGCACCGGACGGCGTGCCGAAGTCGGTCAGCCCGCCCAGCAAAGCCCCTGCTCCCGCCCCAGCCACCAACCCCACAGCCACCGAAACCACCGTCGGCAGAGGCACCGCCCGGGCCAGAACCGCCACCCCGACCGCCACCGCCCCCACCGTCACCGCGTCCGGCTCCGCCGCCAGGTGCCCCGTCGCGACGATCGCCAGCGCCGCGGACACGACCGTGGCCATCAGCCCGTACATCCGCTCGTCCGGCGACGCATGGCTGCGGAGCTGGAGGACCAGCGTCAGCAGGACCCAGACGCCGAGCGTGCCGAGGATCGCGGCGGGCGCGTTCTCCCGTCCGGCCGCGAGCAGCGCGACGTCCGAGGTGAGCGCGCCCGCGAAGGCGAGCGCGATGCCCTGCCTGGCCGGCCACATCCCGTTCAGCCGGAACCAGCCCGCCGCGGTCACCGCCTGGAGGATCACGAGCGGTACGACCAGTGCGTACTCCCCGACGGCCGCCGCCCCGGCCATCAGCAGCCCGAGGACCGCCGTCAGCGCGGCCGGCTGCAGACCGGGCTCGATGATCGGCGAACGCCCCTCCGCACGGGCCCGCTGCGCCGCGGTGAGGCCGGAGTTCCCGGTGACGGTGGCCGGCCCGTACTCAGGCGCGGAGCCAGAGGCGGAAGAGGATGCGCCGGGCACACCCGCAGGCGCGTGCGGCTGGCCTCCGTAGCCCTGATGGCCCTGATGGCCCTGGTGGCCCTGGTGGCCCTGGGGCTCCTGCGCGCCCGCGTAGCCCTGCGGCTGCCCGCCCTGGCCCGGCTGACCCGCCTGGTTCCAAGCCGTCTCCGCCGGCATCGGCTGCCCCACCACCCCGTACTGGGCGCCGTACTGGGCCGCATACTGCTGCGCCCCCGGCCCGTGCGGAGCCTGCTGCGGGAAGTACGCCGTGTCCGCGGCCGGTGCAGGCGCAGGTGCGGTCGGTGTGACCGGGGGCTGGACCTGGGTCTCCCAGGTCTGGCCCTCCCACTGCTGGGTGTACTGCTGCTGGTCGGGCTCGGCGTGGGCCTCGTACTGCTGCCCGCCCGGCCACCCCGACGGCGGCTGTTGTTGCTGATAGGGGTCGTAGCCCTCGTAGGGCCCGTTCCCGTTCCCCTCGTACGGCTGGTTGCTCATGGTCCCGTCACCCTCCTGCGAACGGCGGGAGCACTTCGACCGTGCCGCCCTCGGCCAGCCGTACCGTCTCATGTCCGCGGGTGCCCACGGGGTCACCGTCGATGAGGAACGAGCATCGCCGCAGGACGCGGACGAGTTCGCCGGGGTGTCGCTCGCGTGCCGCGTCGAGCGCGTCCGCGAGGGTCTCCGCCTCGTACGGCTCCTCCGCGATGCCCGCTGCGGCCTTGGCGGCGGCCCAGTAACGCACCGTGCCCTTTGCCATCTGAATCCTGATTCCTGGTCGCTCGGTCGACGGTCGGTCCGTGCGGCCGACGGCCGGTCGGTGAAGGTGAACGGGTGACAAGCACCGCCAAGGCTAGCCCGCGGGTGCTGCCGCCCCGGTCGCCCCGGCCGCCCATTGGCCGATGCGGGCCAGCAGCGCGTCGGCCGCCGCGTTCTCCGCGTGGCCCATTCCCGGCTCCAGCCACAGTTCGGCGTGGCCGTCGGAGGCGTCGGCCAGCATCCGGGGGTGGTCCACCGGGAAATAGCCGTCCTGCTCGCCGTGGACGATCAGCAACGGCGTGGGCGCGATCAGCGGGACGGACTCCACCGGGGAGGAGGGGACGGGGTCCCACTCACGGTGGTGGATGCGGGTGCGCAGTCCGTAGCGGCCGACGGCCCGGCCGACCGGGCGGGTTACCAGCCAGTGCAGGCGGCGCATAGGGGCTGTGCCCCGGTAGTACCAGCGAGCGGGTGCGCTCACCGAAACCACCGCGTTCGTATGCGCTCCCGTGCGCCCCTCGTGCTCCTCACCGCCGGCCGAATTGATCGCCGCGTGCCGCAGGACGACGGACCCGCCCATCGAGAAGCCGACCGTGGCCACCCGGGTGTGACCGAGTTCTCGTGCCCACTCCACCGCCGCCGCGAGATCGAGCACCTCGCGGTCACCGACCGTCGAACGCCCGCCGGAGGATCCGTGGCCCCGGAAGGAGAACGTGACGACCGCCCCGTACTGCGTGAAGGCGGTCGCCGCCCGACGTACGTGCAGCCGCTCCAGGTCGCCCGTGAAGCCGTGCGCGACGACGATGGCGAGGTCGCCCCGGACGTCACCGAGGACGTCGTCGAGGACGTCGCCTGCGGCGGCGGACGTACCCCTTCCGGGGTCGTACGCGGCATCGATCGTGACCCCGTCGACCGTGCGCAGAAATCTCCGCAGAGGTGGCCGCAGGGTTGTCTCAAGGCGTGGACGAATCAAAGATCGCGTCACATGACCTGCCGGACCTAGGTTCATGTGGGCTATTCTGCTGGGCAGAGGACTCGGGCAGCGAAGCCCCCGGGTCCTTTTGCGCTTTCTGGAGCGTTGTATACGAACGCTGTATACGACTCCCCGGGGAAATATCGCGACAGGAAGTGCGATGTCAGAGCGCAATTGCGGCGCCCAGGGGCGCGGGAGCCGCGAGAAGTACGAAGCAGTGCCGCAAACGTCCTCGCAGGGACCGAGGAGGAACCGACGTTATGGGCAAGCAAACCGTGCAAGACCGTGTGACGACCCAGGCAGGTGGGGTGCGATGAGTTCTCTGCTGCTCCTTACCAATGCTCTCCAGCCGTCGACGGAGGTGCTTCCCGCCCTCGGCCTGCTGCTGCACAACGTGCGCGTGGCTCCGGCGGAAGGCCCCGCTCTCGTCGACACCCCTGGTGCCGACGTCATCCTGATCGACGGGCGGCGCGACCTGCCTCAGGTCCGCAGCCTCTGCCAGCTGCTGCGGTCCACCGGGCCCGGCTGTCCGCTCATCCTCGTCGTCACGGAGGGCGGTCTCGCGGCCGTCACCGCCGACTGGGGCATCGACGACGTCCTGCTCGACACCGCAGGTCCGGCGGAGGTCGAGGCACGACTGCGGCTGGCCATGGGCCGCCAGCAGATCGTCAACGACGACTCCCCCATGGAGATCCGCAACGGCGACCTGTCGGTCGACGAGGCGACCTACTCCGCCAAGCTCAAGGGCCGGGTCCTCGACCTCACCTTCAAGGAGTTCGAGCTCCTGAAGTACCTGGCGCAGCACCCCGGCCGCGTCTTCACGCGCGCCCAGCTCCTCCAGGAGGTCTGGGGCTACGACTACTTCGGTGGCACGCGGACAGTCGACGTCCACGTACGACGGCTGCGGGCGAAGCTCGGACCCGAGCACGAGTCGCTGATCGGGACCGTCCGCAACGTCGGCTACCGATTCGTCACGCCGGAGAAGGCGGACCGGGCCACGGACGAGGCGAAGGCCAAGGCGGCCCAGCAGAAGCCGGGGGACACCGAGAATACGGACGAGTCGGCACACCTCGACGCCACCGAGAGTGCCGAGGTCACGGTGGAGGCACAGGAGCCCGTACGACCTGCACAGAGGTAGGTCCATCCGCGTAGACTCCGCGCGTGGCCAAGGTGACTCGGGATGACGTAGCACGACTGGCAGGGACGTCGACTGCCGTCGTCAGTTACGTCATCAACAACGGACCCCGGCCGGTTGCCCCGGCCACGCGCGAGCGTGTCCTCGCCGCGATCAAGGAGCTGGGGTATCGGCCCGACCGGGTTGCCCAGGCCATGGCGTCGAGGCGTACGGACCTCATAGGCCTGATCGTGCCGGACGCGCGCCAGCCCTTCTTCGGGGAGATGGCGCACGCGGTCGAACAGGCCGCGTCCGAGCGCGGGAAAATGGTGCTCGTCGGCAATTCCGACTATGTCGGCGAGCGCGAGGTCCACTATCTGCGGGCCTTTCTCGGAATGCGGGTCTCGGGGCTCATCCTCGTCAGCCACGCGCTGAACGATCTGGCCGCCGCCGAGATCGAGGCGTGGGACGCCCGGGTGGTGCTGCTGCACGAGCGGCCCGAGGCCATCGACGACGTCGCCGTCGTCACGGACGACATAGGCGGCGCCCAGCTCGCGACAAGTCATCTTCTCGAGCACGGGTACGAGTACGTCGCCTGTCTGGGCGGTGTCGCGGAGACCCCCACCGTCGGTGACCCCGTCTCCGACCACGTGGAGGGCTGGCGGCGTGCGATGCACGAGGCCGGGCGCTCGACGGAGGGTCGCCTCTTCGAGGCGCTCTACAACCGGTACGACGCGTACAAGGTGGGGCTTGAGCTGCTGGCCGGGCCGGATCGGCCGCCGGCGATCTTCTGTTCCACGGACGACCAGGCGGTCGGGTTGTTGCGGGCCGCGCGTGAGCTTCGGATCGATGTGCCGGGGGAGTTGGCTGTCGCCGGGTTCGACGACATCAAGGAAGCGGCGTTGACCGATCCGCCGCTGACCACGATCGCGAGCGATCGGTCTGCGATGGCTCGGGCTGCGGTGGATCTTGTGCTTGACGATGGGCTGCGGGTCGCTGGCGCTCGGCGGGAGCGGTTGAAGTTGTTTCCGTCGCAGTTGGTTGTGCGGCGGTCTTGTGGGTGTGAGTAGCAGCTCGGTCGGGTGGGTTGTTGGTCGGCTGCGGGTGCGTCGTGGCTTGTCGCGCAGTTCCCCGCGCCCCTAAAAGCAAAGGACAAAAGCGTCGGCCCTCGCCAAGTGGCGGGGGCCGACGTCTGTTCAGCGGTTTCTAGAACAGCAAGTTGTACTGGTTGAAGCCCGTTCCCAGGCTGGTGCGGGCGGCGAAGAGGTCGCTGGACGCCTTGTTCGTGCCGCGGTAGAGCCAGAGCGTGCCGCCCGAGTCGCGGGCCATGATGTCGGCCACGCCGTCACCCGTCACGTCGCCGTTGGAGACGTACGAGGTGAAGTTCCAGCCGGTACGGGCCTTGATGCGGGCCGACCAGGGGGTCTTCTCCTTGCCCGTGCCGCGGTAGAGCCAGAGGGTGCCGTCCGTGGAGCGGACGAGGAGGTCGGGCTTGCCGTCGCCGGAGAGGTCGCCGTGGCCGAAGATCTTCACGTTCTTCCAGGAGCCGCTGACGACCTTGACCTTGCCGTAGAACTCGCCGTTGCCGCGTCCCGGGTAGAGGTAGACCGAGCCGTCGGCGTCCACCGCGAGCAGGTCCGGGCGGGCGTCGCCCGTCATGTCGCCGGGGATCGCATACGACTTGTAGCCGCCCCAGACCGAACTGATCTGCATCCAGGTCCAGTCGCCGACGGCGTGGTCCATGTAGCTGCGGTACAGCTTGCCGTCGGTCTTGTCGCGGACGATCAGGTCCTGGTAGAAGTCCCGGTCCAGGTCGGCCTGGAGGACCCAGGTGGCGGTCTGCCAGCCGTTGCCCTGGTAGGCGCGCTGGGCCAGCGAGGTGCCCTTGCTGTCCTGCTGGAAGAGGCCGCCCGAGGGCGTGCGGGCCAGCAGGTCGGCGCGGCCGTCGTACGTCAGGTCGGTGTCGTCGACGCGCGGCTGGGCCGCCCAGGCGTAGGAGCTGACCTTGGTGAAGACCGGGTAGGCGCCCTTGCCGGTGCAGCCCGCGACGCCCCAGGAGACGATGCCGACGATCTTGTCGCCGACGACCAGGGGGCCGCCGGAGTCGCCGTTGCAGGGGCTGTCGGTGCCCTCGTCGGCGCCGGTCGCGGGGGTGCCCGCGCAGGTCATCGAGCCCTCGATGAACTCGTCGTCGCCGAGGACCGTCTGCATGGCGCTGTTGCAGGTGGAGTCGGCGACCAGCGGCAGGCTCGCCTTCTTCAGCTTCGTCGAGAGGGTGGCGTCCTCGGCGCCGGAGGTCAGGCCCCAGCCGTAGACAGTGGCCGCGGTGCCGGCCTTGTAGAGCGCGCTGTCGTCGGACGCGGCCAGGCGCAGCCACTGCTGTTCCAGCGGGCGGTCCAGGGTGAGCACCGCGATGTCGTTCTGGGCGGTGGCGTCGTTGTAGCGGGGGTGGGTCCACTGGCGGAAGACGCCTGCGGGGGTGCCGGTGGCGTAGTCGTCGAGGTCGGTGGTGCCGGCCAGGACGGCGCCGTTGCTCACCCAGTCGAGGCCCGCGACGCAGTGGGCGGCCGTGAGGACCTTGTTCGGGGCGACGAGGGTGCCGCCGCAGAAGTAGCCGTTGCCGGTGGCCGGGTCGGAGTAGCCGAGCTGGACCATCCACGGGGCACTGGCGATGGTGGTCTCACCGCCGCCGATGATGAACGGTGACTTGCTGGGCGAGGCGTCCGCGGGGGTCTCGCCGGTCGCCTTCGCCGCCGCGACGATCCGGTCGCGCAGCTCCTTGGCGGAGGCGGTCGGCTTCGCGGGCTGCGAGAGGTTCGCGTCGGGCAGACCCCCGGTGGGGTCGTCCGCCGCTGTCGCGGGCTGGGCCGCGAGGACGCTGGCGCAACTCAGCGCCAGCGCGAGAGCGGCCGCGGGGAACGCCGTGACGGGGCGTCTCCAACGGTCGCGCAGGGCACGTATCACTCAGGGCTCCTGAGGTGGTGGTGTGTCGTGAACCCACCAAGATTGCGCCCCTCGTTTCCCGTTGCACACGTCCTTCACAGGGGTCCGACAAGTATTCGTCCGCCGCTTCCCTCACATCACCGTGCCGCAACCCCCTGTTTCACCGATTTCAGCGGCCCCAGGCGCCTTTATATCGGGCATACGCGGTTCTGTCGGGCTTCTCAGGGAGCACTCAGGGAGCTCTCATGGTCGGGGTTCAGAGTCTGAGTCATGACCGAGAGCTTCCGCCGCAGCGGCGAGTACCCCCAGGGCGAACAGCAGCAGTCCGCGTACACGCAGGGCGACGCGCAGCAGTCCGCGTACCCCCAGCAGCCGTACGCCTCCGCGCACCCCGCGAGCTCCTCCTCCGACTCCTCCACCTTCTCCGGTTCCTCCGTGAACCCGGAGTGGCCGCCCCCGCCGGCGTACGAGCCGGCGCAGCAGGGCGCCGCTCCCACGGCCCTCCTCACCGAGCCCGTCTCCCCGGCTCCCGCCGCTCCCCGCAAGCGCGCCAAGGGTCCGCTGGCGCTGCTGGCCGCCGTGGCGATAGCCGCCGCGGCCGTGGGCGGCGGTACCGCGTACGCCTTCCAGGAGCTGACCGGCAGCGACACGGTGGCGAGCAGCAGCACCAGCACCAGCGTCGTGCCCACCAGTGAGAAGGGCAGCGTCGCCGGGGTCGCCAAGGCGGTCAGCCCGAGCATCGTCGAGATCAGCGCCACCTCGAACGCCGGCCAGTCCACCGGTTCCGGCGTGATCATCACCAGCGGCGGCGAGATCATCACCAACAACCACGTGGTCTCGGGCGCCTCCGAGATCAAGGTCCAGCTGAGCAACGGCAAGTCGTACACCGCGAAGGTCGTCGGCACCGACAGCAAGAAGGACCTCGCGCTCATCAAGCTGGAGAACGCGCCGTCCGGTCTGACGGTCGCGACGCTCGGCGACTCCGCGGGCGTCAAGGTCGGCGACCAGGTCGTGGCGATCGGCTCCCCCGAGGGCCTGACCGGCACGGTCACCAGCGGCATCGTCTCCGCCCTCAACCGTGACGTCACCGTCTCCACGGACGAGAGCCAGGGCCAGCAGCAGCAACAGCAGGGCGGCGGCAGCGGTCAGTGGCCGTTCGAGTTCGGCGGCCAGGAGTTCAACGGCGACACCGGCTCGTCCACGACCACCTACAAGGCCCTCCAGACCGACGCGTCCCTCAACCCGGGCAACTCCGGCGGCGCGCTGATCGACATGAACGGCAACATCATCGGCATCAACTCCGCGATGTACTCCGCCGCGGACGCCACCTCGTCGAGCGCCGGCAGCGTGGGCCTCGGGTTCGCCATCCCGATCAACACCGTCAAGGCCGATCTGGACACCCTGCGGGCCGGCGGCTCCGACAGCTGACCGTCCGCCCGCACCCCTCCCCGTCAGCCCCTCCGACTCACTCCCTTCGCACCGAGCCACCCGGAGTTCGTCATGAAGATCAGGAACGTCTCCCACACCGTCGCGGGCGCCGACCCGGCCGCGTTCGCCCTGGCCCTCGAAGTGGCGTACGAGCTCCACGCACCGGCGCCCCGCGCGCCCGAACTGGCCGCCGCGGCCGCTCCGCGCGGCGCCCGCCGAGGGGTCGGCGCCCGTACCGGCCGAACCGTACGAGGCTGATCCCTGCCGGGCTCACGGGCCCGGCAGGCGCTACGAGAACAGCCCTGAACGTGCGAGGCTGAAAGCGCCCCGACCACGTCCCACCGCACCCGAGGAACTGACCGCGATGAGCCCCGCCGAAGGCGACCGTGAACCCCAGCGCATCCTGATCGTCGACGACGAGCCGGCCGTGCGCGAAGCACTCCAGCGCAGCCTCGCCTTCGAGGGTTACGACACCGAGGTCGCCGTCGACGGCGCGGACGCCCTGGAGAAGTCCACGGTGTACCAGCCGGACCTGGTCGTCCTCGACATCCAGATGCCGCGGATGGACGGCCTGACCGCCGCCCGCCGGATGCGCGGCGCGGGCACCACGACGCCGATCCTCATGCTGACGGCCCGCGACACGGTCGGCGACCGCGTCACCGGCCTCGACGCCGGCGCCGACGACTATCTGGTCAAGCCCTTCGAACTCGACGAACTCTTCGCCCGCGTACGGGCGTTGCTGCGCCGCAGCTCCTACGCGGCCGCGGCCGTCGGCGCCCCCGCGGACGACGCGCTCACCTTCGGCGACCTGCGCATGGACCTCGCGACGCGCGAGGTCACGCGGGGTGGGCGGCCGGTCGAGCTGACCCGCACGGAGTTCACCCTGCTGGAGATGTTCCTCGCCCATCCGCGCCAGGTCCTCACCCGCGAGCAGATCCTGAAGGCGGTGTGGGGCTTCGACTTCGAGCCGTCCTCCAACTCCCTTGATGTGTACGTGATGTACCTGCGCAGGAAGACCGAGGCGGGCGGCGAGCCCCGTCTTGTGCACACGGTGCGGGGTGTGGGGTATGTCCTGCGGTCGGGTGGGGCGGAGTGAAGCGCGTAGTACGCCGGTTCACCTCCCTCCCGATCCGGACCCGGCTGTCGCTTCTGGTCGCGGCGGCGGTGGCGTTCGCGGTGGCGGCCGTTTCTGTGACGTGCTGGTTCATCGTCCAGGGGAAGCTGTACGACCAGGTCGACGACGACCTGCAAGCGGCTTCCACGCCTCAGCCGTACTCACAGGTCGTTGCCGCACTGGAGAGCTGCGCCCAGACACCGCTGCCGAAGAATGAGGACTTCGGCGCCCGGGACACCTACTACCTGCAACTGGTCAAGGCGGACGGAACGCCCTGCGTCTCGGTGAACTCCGAAGGCACGGTCAAGGTCACCAGCGACGACACGGACGTGATCAAGAACGCGGACGACAAAAACGGGATCTTCCGAAACGGAACCGACACCGACGGGAACGCCGTACGCATCCTGACGGTCCCTCTGACCGTCACTCAGGGCCCGAGCCGGCCGCAGCTGTACGCGGACACGGCACTCCTCATCGGCGTGCCCCTCAAGAGCACCCAAAGCACCCTCAACGACCTGGCCCTCATCCTGCTCCTCGTCTCCGGCATCGGAGTTCTCGGCGCCGGCGCCGCCGGTCTCGCGGTCGCCCGTGCGGGCCTGCGGCCGGTCGACAAGCTCACCGAAGCCGTGGAACACGTGGCCCGCACCGAGGACCTCTCCGTGCGCATCCCGGTGGAGGAGGAGAGCGAGGACGAGGTCGCCCGGCTCTCCCGTTCCTTCAACTCGATGACCAGCGCCCTGGCCAGCTCCCGCGAGCTGCAACAGCAACTCATCGCCGACGCCGGTCACGAACTGCGTACCCCCCTCACCTCCCTCCGTACGAACATCGAGCTGCTCACCCGCAGTGAGGAGACGGGGCGGCCCATCCCCGAGGCGGACCGCAAGGCGCTGCTCGCCTCCGTCAAGGCGCAGATGACCGAACTGGCCGCTTTGATCGGGGACTTGCAGACGCTGTCGCGGTCGGACGCGGGGACGCCGGCGGACCGCGTACAGGTGGTGTCGTTGCAGGACACCGTGGAGGCGGCCCTGCGCCGGGCCCGTCTGCGCGGCCCGGAGCTGACGATCACCGCGAACGTGGACCCCTGGTTCGTACGGGCGGAGCCCTCCGCGCTGGAGCGGGCCATCGTGAACATCCTCGACAACGCGGTGAAGTTCAGCCCCGAGGGCGGCACGGTCGACGTCGCCCTCAAGGACGGCGAACTGACCGTACGGGACCACGGCCCGGGCATCCCCGCCGACGAACTCCCGCACGTCTTCGACCGCTTCTGGCGCTCACCGAGTGCAAGGGCACTCCCCGGCTCGGGCCTGGGCCTGTCCATCGTGGCCCGTACGGTCCAACAGGCGGGCGGCGACGTGGCGTTGAGCCCGGCCGAGGGCGGCGGCACGGTGGCGACGATCCGGTTGCCCGGCGCACCGACACCGCCGCCCGCGCTGGACTGAGGCGGGCCCTTCCCCCGAGGGCCGGTCTCAGCCCGCCTGGGACGGTGTCTGCTTCATTCCGTCGACCACGGCACGGTTCTTGATGGCCATGGTGAAGTTCACCGTGCCGGGCTTGACCAGGACGCCCTCTTCCTTGAGCTGCCTCACCTGGACATTGCGCGCACCGAGGTAGACATGGGTCTTCTTGTCGAAGATCCACTCCTCGCGCTGCCCGCTGGTCTCGTCCAGCCGGGCCACCGCCACCCCGTGGCGACCGGCGGCGTCCACCGCGTCGTCGACGACGACGACGCCCGGGATCTTGGCGGCGGCCTCGAACAGCGCCGGGTAGAGCTCGGCCGGCGGGTAGCTCTCGGCGAGGAGGTCACCGATGGTGGTGAAGGCCTGCTGGTCGGGGGTGTTCCCCTGGCCCTTGGTCTCCTTGTAGATCTTGGCAAGGAGTGCGTCGGGGTCGGTGGTCAGCTTGGTCAGGTAGTCGTACGACGGGCTGCCCAGGTGCGCCTTCGGGGTGTTGCCCTGCTCGTCGGGCAGGCTCAGGGTCTCGCCCTCGGGGCCCTCGTTGACGGCGGGGTCGATCAGCCAGCCCTTGACGCCGTCCGGGGACTCCCAGATCTGCCGGCGGTGCAGTTCGTGGCTGGCCAGGCTGGACTTGTCGTCGACGGTCTTCACGAAGGTGTCGGCCAGCACGGACTCGATGTAGATGTACTGACCGGGCTTGACGGTCGGGTGGTCGCCCTCGGCCGCCGCCAGCGAGATCTGGTCGAGCAGCTGGGGCACGCCCTTCGCGGACGCGGTACCGACGTCGGTGGTCAGGGCCGGTCCGGTGGCCACACCGCTGTCCCGTACCCCGCTGCCGTCACCGCCGACCGTCACCACTCCGGCGATGACCACCGCGGACAGGGCGGCCGCCATCGCGGGCAGCGTGATCGCGGGGCGCGGCAGCCGGAATCGCCGGGCCTTCTGAGGGGCCGCGGCGGTCATCCCCGTAGTCGCCGTGCGCTCTTCCCGCTGGACCTGCTCGTGGATCTGGGCCATCAGACGCTCCTTGTGGAACTGGTGGCGGCCCGTCGGCAGGTCACGCGCCGTCTGGGACAGGAGCTGTGCCTCCTGGTCCCACTCGGCAGGGTGCTGCCGGGACGTGTTCGCGTTCATCGGTTTCCTTCCTGTGCGGGCCGGATCGCATTTACGTGATCGCCTCTTGTCTGTCGTACGGGGCCGGGGCCTTCCCGTTTTTCGCGAACTTTCTTGAACGCGATGCCGGAGACAGGACGCCCCAACTCCCCCTGGCTCACGGCAAGTTGGGGCAGGGCGAGCTGAGCCTCGGCGATCGAGCGCAGTTTCTTGCGGGCGCGGGAGAGGCGGGAGGCGACCGTCCCGACGGGAATGCCGAGCGCCTCCGCCGCGGCCTCATAGTCCAGGCCCTCCCCCAGGCAGAGCGTGATGACCTCGCGCTCCGGTCTGCGCAGGGTCGCGAGCGCGGTGAGGGCCGTGGCGAGCCGGTGCCGGTCGTCGACGCGGTCGGCGACCTCCTCGGCGTGGTCGGGCACGGCGAGCTCGGCCGCGGCGGCGGCGTTCGCGGCTCGGCGGTAGCGCCGGTTGCTGCGGTACTGGTTGCGAGCCGTGTTCGTGGCGATGCCCAGCAACCAGGGCCGCAGCGAGCCGCCCTCCGGGTCGACCCTGTCGCGCAGCCGCCACGCCTCCATGAAGGTCGCGGCCATCACGTCCTCGGCCGTCGACCAGTCGGCGGTCAGCCGGAACGCGTGGTTGTAGACCGCACGGGCGTACGCGTCGAAGAGTTCGGCGAAAGCGCTCGAGTCCCCGGCCCGTATCCGGGTTCGCATATGAGTGGTCACCTCTATGAGCTGTACGGCGGGAGGGACCGCCTTCCCGTGAGCTGCGTCACAGGGGAGGCGGGGCCCGGTTTGCCCGCGAGGCGAGGCCCGTGCGAGTCTCGGGCATCATCTCTCCGAAAGGCTGACCCGTGATGCCCGGCATGGTTCCAGGTCTGGTCCTCGGCGACTTCTCCTCCCGCGCTTCGACGCGGGAGCGGTAGCCCCCTTCCTGCCCGACCTACGAACCCGTACCGCGCGATACCGCGAGACGGGCCGTCTGCCACGCACGGCGGCTTCCCCACTTCCCCGGCTCCTCGTCGAAGTGCTCTTCGTGCCCACCGCACGTTCGAACACGAGGAGTACGTCGTGTCCACGACGCCCACGATCACTTGGCCCGAAGACCGATCCGACCGAACTGATCAATCCGACCGATCTGATCAGCCGGCCCGATCCGCCCGCTGGCACTCGGAGAGCTGCGCTCCGCCTCCCCGCCGGGTCGTCGTCGCCGACGACCGCACGAAGGCCGCCACCGCATACCAACTGGCCTGCGAGGGAACGGCGTTGCTGTGGCAGGGCGACTTCCACAACGCGCGTCAGCTGCTCAAGTCGATGAGCCGCCGCATCGAGCGGAAGTCGAACCCCACCCGGCCCGATGCCACCCCGGCCGAGTCCTTCCACCTCCACCGCCGGGCCCGCGGCCACCGTGCCCGCGTACTGGGCAGACTCCTGGTCCTCCTGGAGGACGACCACTCCCTGACCCTGCGCCGGGCGCCCGACGTACGCCGGGCGTGCACCGAGGCGTACGGGCCCCCGCGAGGCGACCGAGCGGTCTCCCTGACGGAGCTGCTGGGTGTCATCGGGGCACATCAGTGGCGCGAGAAGGGTGTGGAGGTGCCGGCCGTGGGAGCCGGCATGCGCATCCATCCCCACTACGGCGTGTTCTCCCCGGTCAGAGGTGAGTACATCGACCTGGTGGCAAAGGCACCGCTGCCCGCGAACCCCCGTACGGCGTTCGATCTCGGTACGGGAACGGGGGTGCTGGCCGCCGTACTGGCCCGCCGGGGCCTCTCCCACGTCGTGGCGACCGACATCAGCGCGCGTGCGCTGGCCTGCGCCCGCGAGAACGCCGAGCGGCTGGGCCTCGCCGACCGCATCGAGGTCACAGGCCCCGACCTCTATCCCGAGGGCCGCGCCGACCTGGTGGTCTGCAATCCGCCCTGGCTCCCCGCCCGCCCGACCTCGACCGTCGAACAGGGCGTCTACGACCCGGACGGCACGATGCTCCACGGGTTCCTGAACGGCCTGGCCGCCCACCTCAACCCAGGAGGCGAGGGCTGGCTCGTCCTGTCCGACCTGGCGGAACACCTGGGCCTCAGGAAACGCGAGGACCTACTGACCGCCATCACCACGGCGGGCCTACGCGTGACGACCCGCCTCGACACGAGCCCCCGCCACCCCCGGGCCCGGGACACCACGGACCCTCTCCACCGCGCCCGAACCGCCGAAGTCACCTCGCTTTGGCGCCTGATCCCCGACTGACGTTCCCGAGGAAGAGGGCCCAGGGCTCCGCCCCGAAGACCAGGGCGGGGCCCTGCGGGAACTTGCTGTCGCGGACGGGGACTATGCCGGGGTAGCCGTCGGCGACCTCGACGCAGTCGTTGTCTCCTCCCTCGCTGTAGCTCGACTTGCGCCATATCGCAGTGCTGAGATCGAGGGTGCGCGTCATGATCTGTGCTCCTCCAGTACGTCCCTGATGAACGTCAGCGAGTCCGACGGTGACAGCGCCAGGTCGCGCAGCCGATCGTAGGACAGTCGGAGCCGCAGGACCTCGTCCGGATCCTCGGCCAACTCACTGCATCCGTTGCCTTCCTTGTAGGCAACAGCGCTTCCGTCCTTCTGCCAGAGCAGCGTCAGCGAACCCGTCATGTGGTGGTGAACTCCCGCTGAGAACGGCAGCACTTGGAGCGCCACATTGGGCCACGCCGCAACGACCTCAAGGTGAAGCAGCTGCTTAGTCCAGGTCTTGGCGCGGGCAGTCGGACGCCGGAACGCGCACTCGTCCACGATGATCCGGACATCGGGCTCCGGACTCTGCTATAGCAGGTACTGCCGCCCGATGCGCGCCGCCACCCGCTCCTCCACCAGATCTTCACCGTCAGCCGTTGTCTGGGCCCCAGACAACACCTCGCGGGCGAAATCCTCTGTTTGCAGGAGGCCGGGCACCGCGGGCGTGAACTTCCACATGATCCGCGCCGTCGACTCCAGCCGCATGAACCTCTTGTACTGATCCTTGAACGCGTCCAGCCGCGTCACCCTCCAGTGGCTGACCAGCAGGTCACCGGCCTTGTAATACGCGTCCAAGTCCTCCATGACCGTCACCTTGGACAGCCGCTCACCCGACTCCAACCGGGACAGATAGCTCTTGTCGTACCCGGTCTCATCAGCCAACTGCCCGAGCGATTTACCCGCCTTCTCTCGGAGATACCGAAGCGTCCGGCCGAGCACAGCCCGACCCGTCTCCTGCTCACCGTCAACCTGTTCGCCCACCGTCACCCCTAACCGTTGCCTGGCGCCCCAGACAACACCGAACCCCTTCCGCAGCGTAGGTCCGAGCAGTGACGATCGAGATACGAACGGTAATCACCGCTCGTCAAAGCCCTCTCTCCAGAAGGAGCACTGCCATGGGCGGACTCGTCACAACCCTCTGCGAGTTGCTGTTGCGCGTACTGCTGCCCGCCAGGGGCCGACATCGGGCGAGACCCACCACCTACCCGCCCGACAGGCGCGAGCCGTGGGCGCCCGCCGCACCCGCATGCCGCTGCCAACTCACTTACGGAGCAAGGTCCTTCGAGTGGGACACACCCCTCGTGCGCCCGTACCTCCACGACGTGGAGGTGTCCGCATGACGGGCCCACTGCGCCTGCTGCCGTGGACGACACCGGAGGGCAAGCCCTGTTACCTGAGCACCGACAGTGAGGAGAGCAGGCTCTCCCGGCTCGCGGACGACCTGGAGTCGGCGCAACTGGACTCCGGCGAACAGGTCCTCACGGGCGCCAGAGCCGTACTCGCCGACACCGAGGCGGGCGAACGCGCCGTGCGCTTCGCGCTCACCAGGGCGGTGGAGTGCCTGGGAGACGTACTCCGCGTCGCGGTCAGCAGGGGCGGACGCATCCCCGGGAACGAGCAGTGATTTCCTGCTCCGCCCCTCAGCCGACGAACAGCCGCCCCATGGATGCCCCACAGGCAATGCGCCTACTGTCACTTTCAAGCAGCGGGCGGCACGGGCGCGGAAGCGGCCGTGGACAGGCGCAGGTACAGCACAGGCACGGCACAGGTACAGGGAGAGCAGCCATGAGTGAAGAACTGCACGACCACGACAGAGGTCTCTCCTTCGACCTGCCGACGCTTCAGCGGCGGAAGATGATCCGGTTGCTGGCCGGTGTCGGCCTGGTGCCGCTGGTGGGATGCAGCAGCGACGACTCGGACAGCTCGGCCTCCTCGGCCGACCCCTCCGCCGGTTCGTCCTCCTCCTCCGCCGCCTCCTCCGGAAGCGCCGAGTGCGAGACCATCCCCGGCGAGACGGCCGGCCCGTACCCCGGTGACGGCTCCAACGGCGTGAACGTCCTGAAGGAGAGCGGTGTCGTCCGCAAGGACATCACCTCCAGCTTCGGGACGGCGAGCGGCAAGGCGGAAGGGGTGCCGCTGACCGTCACCCTCACCGTCGTCGACGCCGCCTCCGGCTGCGATACGCCCAAGGAGGGCGCCGCCGTCTACCTCTGGCACTGCGACCGGGACGGCAACTACTCCCTCTACTCCGAGGGCGTCACCGAGGAGAACTACCTGCGCGGCGTCCAGGAGACCGACGCCAAGGGGCAGGTCACGTTCACCAGCATCTTCCCCGCCTGCTACACGGGCCGCTGGCCCCACATCCACTTCGAGGTGTACGGCAGCCTGGAGGACGCCACCAACGCCACCAACGCCACGTCCATCACGGCCACTTCGCAACTCGCCCTCCCCAAGGACGTATGCGACACCGTGTACGCGACGGACGGCTACGACCGCAGCGTCCAGAACATGGGCCGGCTCTCCCTGGAGACCGACAACATCTTCAGCGACGGCTACGACCAGCAGTTGGCCACGACGAAGGGCAGCGTCGAGAAGGGCTACACGGCCACGCTCACCGTGCCGGTGTAGGCGTACCCCTGTCGGTACGGACGCCGGCGCATCCACCAGCACATCTCTTGACGATCCCCAGGGACAACCGCGACCGGCCCGCCCCTACGATCGAGCCCGGCGATCACACCCTGGGGAGGGGCCGATGAGCGGGTACGGGGGCGGGGACCAGGCCGGCGACGAGGACAGAACCGGAGCCGGGGGCGGGAACGAGAACGGGCTCGGTATCGAGCGCGAGTACCGCAGGCGGAAGAAGCCGCCCAGGCGCTGGCTGCTCGTGATGGCCTTCGCGTTGGGCAACTTCGTCCTCCAGGTGGGCAGACACTTCGACGCCCTGCCCACCTGGCTGCTGGCCTGTATGGCGGTCCTCGTGCTGACGAGCGTCGTCTGGGTGACCCTGTTCATGAGCCGAGGACGCACTCGCGTAGGACCCGACGGGATCGCTGTACGGGGAGCGGTGTTCGAGCGCAAGCGGTCCTGGCACGACATCTACGACATCCGCGTCGAGCCCACCCCGCGCGGAGGGGGCCCCTCGGCGCGCCGCCACGTCACCCTCCTGTACGGGAACGACGGCCGCCGCCTGGGTCTTCCGCACCTCGACGACTGGCAACTGGACGACCCGCACGCCGAGGTCGCGGACCTTCTCACCGCCGCGGCCAGGCATCGCGGCATGACCTGGGAGCGCCGACCTGAGGTGGAGGCGCGCATCCGCCGACGGGCGGGCCACCGCAAGGCCTGGGAACACGCGTGGATCGGCGCAATCGTCGTTCTCCTCTGTATGTTCGCGGTGCTGGTGGCGCTGATCGTCGTCCACGGCGAGGCACCTGTGGTCCTGCTGCTCGTGTGCGTACCGCTGGCATCCTTCGCCGCCCTCGCGGCCCTCCTCAACTGGCGGTGGGAGTCGCAGGTTCCGCGCTCGCTCAGGGAGTCGGAGCCGCCGCCGGCCGTCCGCCGCGGGTAGTCGGCCGGAGGACCGGGTCGCGGCCGGGCCGGATTTTCTGAGGCATCTCTGATCCAGCCGCGATGTCCCCGTGACGTTCGCCGGGTTCGCTTCTTGTCGACCACCGGTGGCGCCGCTCCCCCTCTCCGCCGCCGGGTTCCGTCCTCCGGAGGAGAGCTCAGCGTGCGATCCGTACTCAAGTCGGCCCTCAAGAAGAGTGCCCTGGTGGCCGCGTCCACCGCACTCGCCGTGTCCGGTCTGATGACCGTCGCCGGGCCCGCCCAGGCGGCTGGGCCGGGCGGCGCCACGAACATCCGTGGCGTCGACCCCGGCAACACCGACTCGATGATCGAGCGGCTCTGCAACCAGGAGACGAGCCTGACGGGCGTCTACGGCGCACTCAACGTCGACACCGGCGAGTTCAAGACCCACGACGAGTACCTGCGGGACGTCTTCGGCCTGTGGGAGCCCGCCGGGCCGTGGGAGCTCTTCCGCGGCTGGTGCGGGTACGCGCAGGCCTCGACCTGGTCCACCAAGGGTGCCGCCGTCCGCACCTCGCCGTGGATCGGCAACCGCGGGTCGAAGGACGACAAGGAGACCTTCGTCAGCAGCTACGGCACGAAGACGTTCGCCAAGAAGAGCGTCGGGGCCTCGATCAGCCTCTCCGCCGCGAAGAGCATCTTCTCCGGCACCGCGGGCGGCAGCTTCACCTACGAGTGGGGCTGGGAGAAGAGCTCGTCCTTCGAGCGCCGCAGCGAGAAGACGATCCCGCCGTGCACCCAGGTCGCCGTGACATGGACGCCGTACCAGCGCGTGGTGCGGGTGAACCCGGTCTTCTACGTCGAGGACTACCAGTGGAACAAGGGCGACGGCCGTAAGACCGTGCACAGTTGGCGCGACCGGGGCTACCGGACCATCTACTCGTACGGCTACTACATCGACGGCACCTCCGACAAGCTCCTCCCCAACGGCCAGCCCGACGGCCGCGAGGACAAGGTGGAGGAGAAGCTGGATCCGAAGACCTGCGCCCAGTAGGCGAGTAGGGCGAGTAGGCGGGATCCCGGCAACAGGACCCGAGCAACAGGAACCCGGCAACCTTTCCGTGCGGGGCGGCGACTCACCAGCGATCCGATTCCCCCACCCCCCCGCACGGAAGGTACGCCGCATGAGTGAGCGCCACGGCAAGACGACTGCCGGACCCCGCCACCGCAGAAGGCGGACCGCACTGACGGTCGGCATCCCCCTGGCCCTGACCGCCGCCGTGACCACGACCTACGGCACTGGCCTCGGCGTCTTCGGCGAGGGCGCCCAGCAGACGGCGTCCGCCGCCACGAACGCCGGCAGCGCCACCAGTGCCACAACCGCCGCCGCGCCGGCCTGGGCCGCCGACACCGCCGACGGCTTCGCCTCCGTCGACTCGCTCGGCCAGAACGGCACCTACGGCGGCCGCGACGGCCGGACGGTCACCGTGAAGACCCTCGCCGACCTGGAGAAGTACGCGACCGCCGAGGAGCCGTACGTCATCGTCGTGGCCGCGGCGATCACCATGAACCCGGTCGGCAAGGAGATCAAGGTCAAGTCCGACAAGACCATCGTGGGCCAGGGCACGTCCGGGCAGATCGTCGGCGGCGGCTTCTTCCTCGGCACCGGCGTGCACAACGTGATCATCCGGAACCTGACGATCCGTGACTCCTACCAGGGCGTCTGGAACGACAAGGACCACGACTTCGACGCGGTCCAGATGGACGGCGCCCACCACGTGTGGATCGACCACAACGACCTGCGCCACATGGCCGACGGGCTCATCGACGTCCGCAAGGACAGCACCAACGTGACGGTGTCCTGGAACAAGTTCAGCGACAACAACAAGACCTTCGGCATCGGCTGGACCGAGAACCTCGTCACCGACATCACGGTCCACCACAACTGGTTCCGCGAGACCGAGCAGCGCAACCCGTCCACGGACAACGCGGCCCACGCGCACCTCTACAACAACTACCTGCAGGACGACCCGGGCACGACCATCAAGTCGTCCTACGGCAACTACTCGCGCGGCAGCACGAGGATGGTCCTGGAGAACAGCTACTTCCAGGGCATGAACAACCCGGTCACCAAGGACGCCACGGCCGCGATCGTCCAGCGCGGCAACACCTTCTCGGGCACCAGCGGCCGCAACGAGAGCGGCGGCACCGCCTTCGACCCCAAGTCGTTCTACGGCTACACGCCGGACAGGACGGCGGACGTGCCCGCGCTGCTCACGGCCGGTACGGGACCGCGTACGACGATCGGCACCGCGAACGGCACCGCGGGCGCGGCAAACACCAAGGCGGCCACCGGGGCAGCGGCCGCCCCCCTCACCGTGGCCAAGGACGGCTCGGGCCGGTTCACGACCGTCCAGGCCGCCGTCGACGCCGTCCCCACGAACAACCCCTCCCGCGTGGTGATCTCGGTCAAGCCGGGCACGTACCGCGAGACGGTCAAGGTCCCGGCGAACAAGCCGCACGTGACCGTTCAGGGCGCGGGCGCCAGCCGCAAGGACACGGTCATCGTCTTCAACAACGCGGCCGGTACGGCGAAGCCCGGCGGCGGAACGTACGGCACGAGCGGCAGCGCGACCGTCGCCGTCGAGGCCGACGACTTCCAGGCCCGCAACCTGACCATCAGCAACGACTTCGACGAGGCGAGGAACCAGAGCCTGAGCGGTCACCAGGCCGTGGCGCTGCGGACGGCCGCCGACCAGGTCCTGCTCGACGGGATCATCGTCGACGGCGACCAGGACACCCTGCTTCTGGACACCGCGGCCAAGGACAGGCTCGGCCGGGTCTACGTCAGCAACTCCTACGTCAGCGGCAACGTCGACTTCGTCTTCGGCCGCGCGACCGCCGTGATCGACCAGTCCGTCATCACCCTGAAGAAGCGCTGGGACGGCACGTCGGCGGGGTACATCACCGCGCCCAGCACCACGGCCGACCGCAAGGGCATCCTCATCAACCGCTCGGTCGTCAACGGTGACGTGTCCGCCGGGAGCTTCTTCCTCGGCCGCAACTGGCACGCGGGCGGCGACGCGACCCTTCGTCCGCAGACCACGGTCCGCAACTCCACGCTCAGCGCCGCGGTCAAGTCGACCCCGTGGTCGGACATGGGCGGCTTCTCCTGGAAGAACGACCGCTTCGCGGAGTACAGGAACACCGGCCCCGGCTCGGGCGCCGCGAGCGGCGACCGCCCGCAGCTGACCGACTCCCAGGCCACCGGCCAGGAGGTCGCGGACTGGCTGGGCACCTGGAACCCGACCGCCTGACGACGGCCCGATGTCACACCGTCACGCCGTCACGACGGCCGACACCCGTCCGGCTGGGGAGTGCGAGCCAAGAGCCGCTCCCCAGCCGGCGCCCTGCCACCCCGCCACGCCCTTACGGGCACGGCTGCGGCAGCAACAGCCTCATCGTCGTCTCCACGCCCGTCGGCATCGGCCCCGCGAGCCCCGCGTACACCCCACCCCTCGCCATCAACTCCTCGTGCGTGCCCTCCTCCACCAGCCGTCCGCCGTCCACGACCAGGATCCGGTCGGCGTCGGGGGCGAGGGTCAGATCATGGGTGATCATGACGGTCGTACGGCCGGAGACCAGGCGCCGCAGCGGCTGTACGACCCGGCGGGCGGCGGGCCCGTCGAGTCCGGTGGTCGGTTCGTCGAGTACCAGGACGGGGGCGGCCCGCAGGATCGCGCGGGCGAGGGCGACGCGCTGGAGCTGGCCGCCGGAGAGGATGGCCGTGCCGGGTGCGATCTCCGTGTCGTACGCGTCCGGCAGCGCGCCGATGAACGCGTGGGCGTCGGCGTCCCGCGCGGCCCGCTCGATCTCCGCGTCGCTCGCGCCCGGCCGCCCGCAGCCGATGTTCTCGCGGATCGTGCCGTGCAGGATCAGCGTCTCCTGGGGCAGCAGGGCGACGTTCTCGCGCAGGAACTCCAGGGGTACGTCCGTGAGCGGGACGCCGTCCAGGCAGATCACGCCCGCGGTGGGGTCGTAGAAGCGGGTCAGGAGCTTGGAGAGCGTCGACTTTCCGGCGCCGCTCGGGCCGGTGACGAGGACGAACTCGCCGGGTCCCGCGGTGAACGTCACGTCGTGCAGGCTGTCGCGCTCGGCACCCGGGTAGCGGAAGGAGGCGCCGTGGAGGCTGACCCAGCCGCGTACGGGCCAGGGCCGGACCGGTTCGGCGGGGTCGGTGACGGCGGGCTCGGCGTCCAGGATCTCCTGGAGCCGCTGGGCGCCGGCCGTCGCGGCGGTCAGCGTCAGGCCGAGCCGGCCGAGGTCGCGGATCGGCGGGTAGAGATAGCCGAGGAAGGCGGCGAAGGCGAGCAACTGACCGAGCGACATGCGTCCTTGGGAGATCTCCCAGGCGCCGAGCCCGATGACCGCGAGCACGCACACCGTCTCGACGACCTCGACGAACTGCTCGTACAGCTCACTCGCGCGGGCGCCCCGCACGCTGGCGCGCAGCCAGGCCCTGGCCTCGCGGTCGAGGCGCTTCTCCTCGGCGCGGCGGCGGTTGTAGGCCTGGGTGAGTACGACGTTGCCCAGTGACTCCTCGACGACCGAGGTGATCGCGCCGTCGGCGGTGCGCTCGTCCTGGGCGGCCGTCCTGATCCGGCAGGCGAAGCGGCGGGCGGCGACGAGGAAGAGAGGGGCGAGGAGGAAGGTGACCAGGGCGAGGTCCCAGCGGAGCCAGAGGGCGGCGGCGGAGTAGAAGAGCGCCGAGAACACGGCGGAGACCGTGCCCACGACCCCCGACACGACCATCTGCTCGATGGCCTCGACGTCACCCGTGAGCCGTTCGACCAGATCGCCCTGTCGGTGCTTCTGGAAGAAGTGCGGCGGCAGGTCCTGGACGTGCCGGAAGACGTTCGCGCGCAGCCGCAGTACGAATCTCTCGGCCGTCCAGACGGCGAGGGAGTTCCCGAGGTATCCGACGATCGCGCCGAGCACGGCGACGCCGAGCCAGGCACCGGCGGGCCCCCAGAAGGCGGCGAGCGAACCGGCCTTGAGCGCGTGGTCGGTCAGCTCCGCGAAGAGCAGGATCGAGGCCGTCTCCGCCAGCGCCGACACGATGACGCACGCGACGATCAGCAGCAGCCACCTGCGGTCGCCGCGCGTCAGAGGCCAGAACCGCGCGAATGCCTCCCGGACTTCCCGCATGCCGTCACATTCCCTTTCCTGATTCCCGCAAAAAGAACCGACAAATGGCCGAGGCGGGGTCTCCGGAACGAATCCGGAGACCCCGCCTCGTGGCAGTGGCTACTTCTTGCCGACCGGGCGACGCTGCGGCTTCTTGGCACCGGCCTTCGGCGCGGGCTTCGCGGCGTGCTTCTTCGGGGCGGCGGGCTTGCGGTTCTTCTTGACCGGGGTGATCTTGTGGAAGCTCATGAGACGTCCCTCTTTCTTCTGCTTCTTCTGTGGTGTATTTCCGTTTGCCATAAGCTCCGTTCGGCTTCGACATGGAAAACACTACGAGACCGCAGAAGCGAAAATCGCCAAATCCGCTGAGACCTCGATTAATTGCGGCTGAGACAGATTTCAGGAACCCGCGGGAACCGAAGCGCAATTCACACAGACTTTATTACGCCGCTCACCCGGAACTTATTTACCGCGCGGCCTGTTTGGCGGCCTGCTCGGCGGCCTACTTGCCGATCGACAGTCCCTGCCCGGTGACCCGCACCCGGATCCCGTCCTTCTGCACGCGCACGTCCCGCAGGGTCAGTTCGCCCTTCGGGGGCTTCGGGAGGCGGAAGCCGATGGAGAGGCGGTCGACGAGGGCGGGGCGGGTCAGGCGGGAGAGCCCGTCGAGGAGGGCCAGGTCGAAGCCGAGGCGCTTGAGGAGCTCGGGGTTCTCCACGGCGAGGTCGATGAGGTTGACCTTCATCAACTGGCCTGCGAAGCGCGGGGAGCCGGTGAACTCCTCGAACTTGGAGTCGTCGCTCAGCGCCTCCTGGACCGCGGAGTCCGGCACACCGATGCGCTTCGCGATCGACGGCACCGACAGCAGCTCCTTGGCCTTCTTCTTCTCCTTCGCCAGGCGCGTGGCGGACTTGCGGGTCAGGTGCAGGCCCTGGGACTCGCGGGTGCCGGGACGGAAGGTGGCCAGGTCGCCGATGTCCAGGCGCATTCCGCCGACCTCGGTCGAGATGCCGCGCTCGCCGTCGCGCTTGATCCGCGCGTCGGCCCGCATCCGGAGGTCGTGCCCGGCGACGGGCAGCACCCCGCGCGCCCGCACCTCGTCGCCGCCGTGACCGGTGAACGTCATCTGGGACGCGCCGAGTTCACGGTTCAGGTCGTCGAAGGAGAGCAGCACCTCGCCGTGCAGCTCCGGGATCCGGACGCCGCGCAGGGAGGTGGGTCCGCCGTCGACCCGTACGCCCGTCGCGGTGGCGGAGACCTTCGCCAGGGAGACCCGGTCGGCCGCCACGTCCGGGACGGTGACCGAGACGGAGTCGAGCCGCTGGTCGAGGATCTGGGTGACGAAGGGGAAGCCCTCGATCTCGACCTCGGGGGACGCGCTGAGCTTCAGCTGGTCCCTGACCTTCTCGGCCGCCGTGCGCTCGGCGTACAGGAGCGCCCAGCGGTCGCCGAGGGCCAGGAAGGCGGCGAGGACGAGTACCGCGATGACGGCCTTGACGGCGAGGGACAGTCCGGTGAAGGGACTTCGCCGGCGCCGACGGGTGCGTCGGCGGGGGCGGGCTCCGGAGTCCCGGGAGCCCCGGCGGTGGTTGGGCGGTGCCCACTCCGCTTCCCGCTCGGCCCCCTCGGCCACGGCCGGCTCCTCCACCTGGAGGAAGTCCTCAAGGGGTCCGTCGTCGAGGGCGGCGAGATCCTCGTACGGGTTCGGAGGGGAATGAGAATGCGCCGCGATGGGATGGGGGGTACGCATCAACTGATTCGACCATGCGTACCAACCCCACCCGCAACTCGAATAGGCGGTTTGCGATCTACCTCACGGACAGATCGCCGTTACCGGGTGGCTACTTCACGACGGTGATCCGGTCGGCCGCGGGCGGCGCGATCGGGTTCGTGGCCGAGGAGTTGGCCAGCAGGTACTTCTCCAGGGCCGCGAGGTCGTCGTCGCCCACCAGGTCGCCCGTGCCCTGACCCAGGGTGGTGAAGCCGTCGCCGCCGCCCGCGAGGAAGCTGTTCGTCGCGACGCGGTAGGTGGCGGCCGGGTCGATCGCGGCACCGTTCAGCTTGACCGAGTCGGCGACGACACGGTCGGCGCCGGTCTTCGTCAGGTCGAGCGTGTAGGTGAGCCCCTTCGAGATCTGGAGCACCTTCGGAGAGGCCGCGTTCACGCCGGTGACCTGCTCCTTGAGCACCTGGACGAGCTGGGCGCCGGTGAAGCTCTGCAGGTTCACCGTGTTGGCGAACGGCTGGACCGTGAAGCCCTCGGCGTAGGTCACCACGCCGTCGCCCTCGGCGCCCTTGGCCGCGAAGGTGAGGGGCGCCCGGATACCGCCCGGGTTCATCAGCGCGAGGTCGGTCTCGGGATCCAGCTCCTTGCCGTACGCGAGCTGCGCGTCGGCGATCAGGTCGCCGATCGGGGACTCGGTGCCGACGTTGGAGATGTCACCGGAGATGTAACCGATGGGCTTGTTGCCGATCGGCGCGGCGAGCGTGTTCCACTTCGTGATCAGCTCGGTCATGTCCGGCGCCTTGGGCACGGTACGCGTCACCACGTGGTTCGCGGAGGCGACGGCGGTCCGGGCGATGTCGCCGGTCCAGCGGTCGTACGTCAGCGTCGTGTCGGTGTAGAGCCGCCCGAAGGACGCGGCCGAGGTGACCATGCGGGGCTTGCCCGACGGGTCGTTGATCGTGCAGGCGTACGCGGCGTGGGTGTGGCCGGTGACCAGCGCGTCGACCTTCGGCGTGATGTTCTTGGCGATGTCCACGATGGGGCCGGATATGCCGTCGCCGGCACCGGGCGAGTCGCAGTCGTAGTTGTACGCAGCCGAGGCGGGCAGTCCGCCCTCGTGGATCAGCGCGACGACCGACTTGACGCCCTGCTTCTCCAGCTCCTTGGCGTACTTGTTGATCGTCTCGACCTCGTCCTTGAACTTGAGGCCCTTCACACCCTCGGCGGAGACGACACCCGGGGTGTCCTCAAGCGTGACGCCGATGAAGCCGACCTTGACGCCGTTCTTCTTCCACACCCAGTAGGGCTTGAGGATCGGCTTCTTGGTCTTCTCGTCGAGGACGTTCGCCGCGAGGTACGGGAAGTCGGCCCCCTCGAACTTCTCGCCCTTCACATAACAGCCGTCCGTGGGGTGACAGCCGCCCTTCTGGAGGCGGCCCAGCTCCTTGGCACCCTCGTCGAACTCGTGGTTGCCGACGCTCGTCACGTCGAGGTCCAGCTTGTTCAGCGCCTCGATGGTGGGCTCGTCGTGGAAAAGCCCGGAGATCAGCGGGGAGGCACCGACCATGTCGCCGCCGGCCGCCGTGACTGAGTACCCGTTGGCCTTGCTGCCCTCGCGGGCCTGGCGCAAATGCGTCGCCAGGTACTCGACACCGCCCGCGTCGATCGTCTTGCTGGTGCCGTCCGGCTGAAGCTCGGTGACCCGGCCGGAGGACCCGGCCGGAGGCTCCAGGTTGCCGTGCAGGTCGTTGAAGGAGAGCAGCTGGACGTCCTGGTAGCGGCCCGGCTTCTGGTGGCCGGGCTTCTTCTTGCCCGTCTCGCCCGCGGACGCCGGCATCGCGGCGACGAGGGCGCCGACGGTGGCGACGCCCGCGGCCACCGCGAGGAAGCGGGTGGTCCGGCGTCTGCGTCGGTAGGGATGAGGTGTGGCTGACATGCGCCCCCCTGTGGGTCGGCTGATATGTGGGCCCCGTCCCGGCGCAGCCTAGAGTCAACGCGCGTAGCGCGACAGGGGGTTCAGGGTTACGGACTGGTTGCCGCGCGGGGCGATTCACCGCGAACCGGACAGGTCGCGGGCCGATGGCGCGCTCTCGGCGCACTCCCGGCGCACTGGCCGCGTCCACACTCGTCGGGCCACTTCGCCATGAACCGGACACGTCGTACTCTCGTACTCATGACCAGCGAAGACACCGCACCGGCTGTCCCGGCCCGCTCCCTCGACATCCTCTCCGCGCTGAGCCCCGGGCAGACCGAGGCCGTGCTCGACCTCCTCGCGGAGGCCGCCCGGGCCGACGGACAGCAGGCGGTGTCCGAGCAGGGCCGGCTGCAGCTGCGCGGTGGCGCCCGGGAGGGGGTCCGCCATCTGCTGCTGACCTCCCAGGACCGGCTCGTCGGGTACGCACAGCTGGAGGACACCGATCCCGTCGAGGCCCCGGCCGCCGAACTCGTCGTCCACCCGGCGCACCGCGGGCACGGGCACGGACGGGCGCTCGGCAACGCGCTGCTCGCCGAGTCCGGCAAGCGGGTGCGTGTCTGGGCCCACGGCGGCCACTCCTCGGCCCGCCATCTCGCACAGGTCCTCGGTCTCACGCTCTTCCGCGAACTGCGGCAGATGCGGCGGCCGTTGACGGACCTCGACCTGGCCGGGCCGAAGCTTCCCGACGGCGTGCACGTACGGACGTTCGTGCCCGGCGAGGACGACACGGCGTGGCTCGCCGCGAACGCCGCCGCCTTCGCGCACCACCCCGAGCAGGGTTCGCTGGGCCAGCGGGACCTCGACGACCGCAAGGGTGAGCCGTGGTTCGATCCGGCCGGGTTCTTTCTCGCCTTCCGGGACGAGGAACTGGTCGGGTTCCACTGGACGAAGGTCCATGCGGAGGAGGGGCTCGGGGAGGTGTACGTCGTGGGCGTACGGCCCGGGGCGCAGGGGGGTGGGCTCGGCAAGGCCCTCACCACGATCGGGCTTCGGTATCTGGCGGGGCGGGGGGTGCCGACGGCGATGTTGTACGTCGATGCGGACAACACGGCGGCGGTGGCTGTTTATGAGCGGCTCGGGTTCGTCACGTACGAGACCGATTTGATGTATCGGACGGAGTCCTGAACGGAGGTCCTCGCCGGACGGGCGACGGGATTCAGCGGACCGTTTCGATGGTGCGGGCCGGTGGGGGCTTGTCGCGCAGTTCCCCGCGCCCCTAAAGGGGCCTAAGCCGCAGCCATGCCCGTAGCGGCTCCACGCACGCCCTCGCGCCCACCACGGTCGCCACCGCCAGGAGCATCGCCCAGCGTTCGTGGGTGTCGGCCCAGCGAGGGTCGTCCGGGGTCACCAGGAGGGCCCAGCCGTCGGGGAGGAGCAGGAATGCGGCGGCCGCGGTGGACAGGAGCCAGGTGGACACCGCCACCCCCGGCTCGGTGACGGTCGAGCGCTGGATGATCAGGGCCGCCGAGGCGAGGGCGAACACGGCGGTGGCGATCGCCTCCAGGGTGAGGGCGCCGACCGGCGGCCGTGCTTCCTCGGGCACGAGGAACACCGCCGCGGTCCAGCAGAGCGCGGCCCACGGGGCGGCGAGTGCCACGCGCAGGCCGACGCGCAGCGGGCGCCTGACCGGCACCGCCGAGGTGATGTGCCGGGCCGGGTCGTCCAGCAGGAACGCGAGGCCGAGGGCGAAGGCGAGCGCGGCGCCCCGCAGCGCGAGGAGGCCGAGCCACGGGTCGGGGACGCCCGACAGCATGCGCGGGATGCCGGCCAGCAGCAGCCCCGTGGCGCCGCCGGCCGCGAGCGCGCGCCAGGGCAGCGTGCGCAGTACGGGGGTCAGCAGGGCGCGTGTCGTGACGGTCATTCCTTGCACGCGCCACCGTCCGCTTCCGCGCCGTCCGCCGTCTTGTCCGCGGCCGGTACTGCCAGCAGTTCCGCCACCCGCGCCGTCGACGTCTTGGGCGAGGTGAGCTCCGCCCACTTGGCTTTCACCTTGCCGGCGACGCTGTAGCGGGGCTTCTTGAGCAGTTCCACCACGATCCGGGTCTGTTCGGCGCTCATGACGAAGGATTCCGTGGGGGACAGGACGACGGCGGAGCCCGAGACGTCGTCGTCGAGGCGGACGTTGCGGAGCGCGGTCATCGGGTCGGACTCCCCGCCCAGCGCCAGCCACATGATCGTCACCATGCGGGCGTCGCACACCTCGCTGCCCGCCTTCTCGTTCCCCGCCACCAGCACGGACGCGGCGGCGACGGCGAACTCGGGGACGCGGTTGCCGCCCCAGGCCGTGCCCACGGTCACCTGGCCGGGCGTGGTCGACGGGGAGATCAGGGTGTCGGTCTCCAGCCCGGAGGTGGCGTCGATGCGCTGCCGTACGGTCAGCCGCTCGCCCCCGGCCCTGCCGCCCGCGAGGTTCTGGACCCGGTCGACGACCTCGGCCCAGTCGGCGGTGCGGCCTCTCCACTCGGGGAAGGCGCAGTACGTGGACCCGCCGTGCTTCAGACACGACTGGACCTTCTCCGGAGCGTTGGTGGCCCGCTCGCGGGCCGCTGTCGACCCGGCCGGGGTGCCGCCGGACTGGCCGACAGCACCCACCAGCGTGAGGGCGAGCGATCCGGCGACGGCCACCTTGACGACCGTCGTACGCCCGCCGCTGAGCAGCACCGCGACCAGGGCCGCGAGCAGGACGAGCCCGACGAGGTACAGGACGTGCCAGCCGGCGGGGCGGCCCAGCAGGTCGGAGGGGAACGGGGAGGAGCCGCTCTCGGTGACGACCGGACCCAGCCAGGTCGTCCAGTTGGAGCCGGACGAGGGCGCCACGAAGAGCATCCCGAAGAGCAGGAGGACGAGGATGACCGGCGCGGCGAAGACCGAGCGGAACAGACGGGCGAGGAGGACACCGAGCGCGCCGAACAGCAGGACCGTCAGCGGGCCGACGGCGAGTTCCGCGGGCGAACCGTGTCCGGCCGCGCCGGGCTTGAGCGCGGCCCAGGTGAACTGGACGAGGACGCACACCGCCGTGAACAGGGCCGCCGGGACGATCGACAGCGCGTGGGCGACCGTGCGCCGCCACGGCTCGAGGACCAGCACGTCGAAGTGGCGGTCCGTGTCCCGCCGGTGGGATCGCAGGACCGCGCGGTTGACGCCCAGCATGACGGCGAGCCCGATCAGTAGCGGCATGCTCTGGGTGGCCCGGTCGACGTCCTGGAGTATCGGATAGTCGCCCTGGCGCTGCGTGGTATCCCACACGATCCAGGCGACGTACAGGATCGAGAGGCCGAAGAGGGGGATGGTCATCCGCAGCTCGCGCGCCTCGAAGCGGGCGAGGGCGAACACGGCCGCCCAGGAGCGTGGCGGGTGCGCCGGCTCGACGGCCCGGGCGGGTGTCTCGAGAACGGTGCTCATGCGGCCGCCACCTCCGAGGCCTCGCCGTCGAGGGTGAGCAAGTAGCCGTCCTCCAGGGTCGGTTCGACGAGGTCGGCGCCCTCGGGGGGCTCGCCGACGTTGCGGAAGGAGCCCGTACCGGTGCGCCAGCCCGCCCACGCGCCCGGGTCGCGTTCGGTGCTGCTCCACACCCGGCCCGCCGCCCGCGCGGTCAGTTCGGCCGGGGTGCCGTCGAAGCGGACGCGGCCGCGGACCATGACGATCACGCGGTGGCAGAGCATCGCGACGTCCTCGGTCTGGTGGGTGGAGAGCAGCACGGTCCGCCCCTCCCCCGCCCTGGCGATCAACTCCCTGAAGCGCATGCGCTGTTCGGGGTCGAGGCCGACGGTCGGCTCGTCGAGGACCAGGAAACCGGGGTCGCCGACGAGGGCGGCGGCCAGCGCGACCCGCTGGCGCATCCCGCCGGAGAGCTTCTTGATGCGCTTGCCCCGTACGTCGGACAGCGCGACGTCGTCCAGGACCCGCCGCACCTCGCGGTGCCGGGCGGTGCGGTCCGTCAGCTCCTTGAGGATCGCCACGTAGTCGACGAACTCGAAGGCCGTGAAGTCCGGGTGGAAGCCGGGTGCCTGCGGCAGATAGCCCAGGGTGCGCCGCACCTCCTGGCGTCCGGCGGTCGTGCCCGGGTCGTTGCCGAGCACCGTGAACGCTCCCTTGTCCGGGGGCACGGCGGTGGCCAGAACCCTCAACAGAGTGGTCTTTCCTGCCCCGTTGGGACCGAGCAGCCCGGTGACGCCCTCGCCGAGCCGCACCGACACGTCGTCGAGCGCGGCCGTTCCGCCGTAGCGGAGGGTCAGCCCGGAGGCGGACACCGTCGGCGTCGTAGGAAGGTCAGACATGCGTGACTCCTGTGGAAGAGAGCGGAAGCAGGGGGAGGCGGCGGCCGGGATACGGCACCGGCGCCGGAGGGAGAGCGGTGGCCCTCACCCGTCGCCCCCGTCGTAAGAAGAAGAGGAGGAACTGCGGTTGCCGGAGCTCTTCGGGAGCAGGACGGCGATGAAATGGAGGACCCGGAGGACGACCGAGGCGGTCATCAGCAGCCCGGCCTTGAGCAGCTTGAGCCGCCTGCGCGTGGCGTCGGACATCACGCGGTGCCTCCGTCCGAGTAGCCCGCGAACGGTGTGTGCGCGGAGGTCGAGTCGAATCGGTCGCGGCCGAGGTAGAAGAGCCCGGCGGCGAGTGCGGCGACGGCGGCCGCGATGCCCTGCCCCGCCGCGGTGTAGGGCGCGAGGGTCTCCTCGGTCGTCCGCTGCGCGACCACCAGCAGGGCGACCCACGTTCCGCCGACCAGGCCGGGCGCGAGGACCGGACCGAGCCGGGGCGTCAGCGCGAGCCCGGTCGCGGTGAGCGCGAGCGCGGGCAGCAGCCAGGCCAGGGCCCGCAGTCCGTACGAGGGAAGCGCGAGGGTCGCGAGGCCGTTCAGGACGAGCGCGACGGCCAACACGGGAACCGTGCGGATCAGCAGCAGCCGGAAACCGTGCATCGGCGACACCACGGCCATCTCGTACGTCGGGTCGAGCACCGGCCCGTACGACAGCGCGACCCCGGCGAGGGGCAGCAGCGGGGCGAGGGCGAGGAACATCGCCGGGGACTCGGGCGTCCGGGCGGCGTTGGCGGCGATCACCGTGATGACCAGTACGGCGACGACCGCGCCCAGCCACGACCGGCGCAGCACCGGTGTCGCGGCGAGCAGCCTGGCGGTGTGGTCGGCCACGCCCATCCGGACGAGCAGCGACTCCAGGAACCCCGGCCGCGGTACGTCCAGTTCGGCGTCGAGGCGCTCCCATCCCGCGTCCAGGGCGACCGGGTCGCTCACCTCGGCGAGCTGTGCCCGGCAGCGCGCGCAGGCGAGGAGGTGGGTGTCGGCCGACCAGAGCATCGGCGCCGCCAACTCACCGCGTGCGTACGCCCGGAGGTCGTCCTCCGCGACGTGCCAGGTCATGCTGTCCGCGTCGCTCGTGCCGTTCACGCCGTTCGCGTTCGTGTCGTTCGTGTCGCTGCTCATGCCAACTCCTCCCGCAGCTGCTTGCGGGCCCTGAGGGCCCGTGTCTTGACCGTCCCCGGCGGGATGCCGAGCAGGACGGCCGCCTCCCTGGTGGTCAGCCCGTCGATGACCGTGGCCTGGAGGACCGCCCGCAGCTCCGGCGACAGCCGGACCAGGGCGCCCGCGAGGTCCCCGTGCTCCACCCCCGCGAGCACGCGCTCCTCCGCGGACGCCTCGTCCCGGTGCCGCAGGCGCCCGAGCGCCTGCCGCAGCCGGCCCCGCGCGCCGTCGCCCCGCAGCGCGTCGATCAGCCGCCGCGAGCCGATGCGCCACAGCCAGCCGGCGACATCTCCGGTGGTGCCCTCCTCGCGGTAGCGGGCACTGCCGCGCCAGACCGCGAGGAACGTCTCCTGTACGACGTCGTCGACGATCCCCGCGTCCGCGCACCGCCCGCGCAGCCGTGCTCCGAGCCACGGCGCGTACCGCCGGTACAGCTCTTCGAAGGCGCGCCGGTCACTGTCCGCCGCGATGGCCCGCAGCAGATCCCCGTCGCTTCTCGTTTCCCTCACACCCCCTCATCGCGCGAGCCCCGCCGATCGGTTCACGTCTCCGCGAGAAGTTTCCGGAACCCGGCATTCACCTTGACAGGCCCCCGGCAATCCACCACCCTTTCACTACTCAATTAGTGAAAGGGTGGTGGTCGAGCGTGGTCGAGTACCGCATCGACCGGCGCAGCGGTGTCGCCACGTACGTCCAGATCGTCCAGCAGACCAAACAGGCCCTGCGTCTTGGCGTCCTCGAACCGGGCGACAAGCTCCCCACGGCCCGTGAGGTCGTGGAGGCCACCGCGATCAATCCGAACACCGTCCTGAAGGCCTACCGCGAGCTGGAGCGCGAGGGCCTGGTCGAGGCCAGACGCGGCCTCGGCACGTTCGTACGGCGCTCGCTGGGCGCCACTCCCGCCGACCACACAGCCCTGCGTTCGAAGCTGACCGTCTGGCTGGACGAGGCACGCAAGGAAGGCCTGGAGCGCGAGGACATCAGCGCGCTCTTCGCCTCCGCACTGGACGAGAAATGCCCTGAGGGGGAGCGATGAACAGGGTTGGGGAAGGGACCGCGCTGACAGCGGTCGGACTGGGCAAGCGGTATCGGCGCCGACGCGGCCATGTGCTGCGGGACTGCTCGTTCCGGCTGCCGACCGGGCGGATCTGCGCCCTGGTCGGCCCGAACGGCGCGGGCAAGTCGACCCTCCTGCAACTGGCGGCCGGTCTGATACGCCCCACCGAGGGCACCCTGACCGTCCTCGGCACCAGCCCCGCCGCGGCCCGCGAGCGCTTCGCGTACGTCGGCCAGGGCAAACCGCTGCCGCCCCAGCTCACCGTCGCCGCCACGCTCCGCCTCGGCGCCGAGCTGAACCGCGCCCGCTGGGACGGGCCGGCCGCGGAACGCATCGCGTACGGACACCCCACTCCGCAGGGCCCGCGGGACGGCGCCCTCGACCCCACCGCGAGGATCCGCTCCCTCTCCGGCGGCCAGCGCACCCGCGTCGCCCTGGCCCTGGCCTTCGGCAAGCGGCCCGAGCTGATGCTGCTGGACGAGCCGATGGCCGACCTCGACCCGCTGGCCCGGCGCGAACTCCTCGGAGCACTGCTGGGCGAGGCCGCCGAGCACGGCACGACGATCGTGATGTCCTCGCACGTCGTCGCCGAGCTGGAGGGCGTCTGCGACCACCTGCTCCTCATGGGCGGCGGCCGGATCCGCCTCGGCGGCGACCCCGAAGAGCTGCTCGCCGCGCACACCCTGGTCACCGGCCCGGCGCGCGACCTCACCGGCCACACCGTCGTCGAGTCCCGAGACACGGGCCGCCAGCTCACCGCCCTGATCCGCCCAGGCGGCCCACTGTCCGACGACTGGCAGACCGCCGCGCCCACCCTGGAGGAGCTGCTCCTGGCCCACCTCCGCGACCCGAAGGCACCCGACCTGTTCACCGAGGACACCGCAGCGGGCGAGGAGAAGGGCGAGCGCGAGGCGGAAAAGACCGAAGCGGCCGGAGAGACCGGAGAAGACCAGGAGAACGAGGAGAACGCGCGCGCATGACGACCCTCCTCACCACCGGCACGTCCACCGGCACCTCCCCACGCACCGGCCGCGGCCTCGCCCTGTCCGTGCTGCGCCTGCACCGGTCGGCCCTGTGGCTCTGGCTGCTGCTCGTCGCGGCCCTCTCGGCGGCGATGCTCTGGGCGTACGGCCCGGGTTACGACGCCGCCGTCGCCGACGTCCGGGAGCAGTGCCGCGACAGCGTCGAGGCCTGCCACTACCCCAACGGCCCCTGGCTGAACAAGTACGACACGACCGTGGCCTTCACCACGCTCACCGTGGCGTACTTCCCCTTCCTCGTCGCCGCCTGGGCGGGCGCGGCCCTCATCGGCCGCGAACTGGAGACCAGCACCGCGCACCTCGCCTGGACCCAGTCCGTCTCCCCCACCCGCTGGCTCGCCGCGAAGCTCGCCGTGCCCGCGCTGCTCATCACCGCGGGCACGGCCGTACTGGTCCCGCTGCACCGCCTGATGTGGAACCGCGGCGCGGAACTGCTCTGGGCGGACTGGTACGACGAGAACACCTTCCACGCGAACGGAACCGTCACGCTCGCGTACGCCCTGTGCGGCCTGGCCCTCGGCACCCTCGCGGGCCTGGTCGTCGGCCGGGCGCTGCCCGCCCTGGGCGTCGCCTTCGCCGCCCTGCTGCCCGTGTTCTACCTGGGCAACGAGTACCGCGTGAGCCTGTGGCCCACGGTCACCGCCACCGATACCAGGATCCCGAGCCTGCCGGCGGAGGCCCTCGACCTCGAACACGGCGTGATCACCACCGAGGGCACCCGCATCGGCAACAACCTGGCCTGCACCGATTCCGACAGTGCGGCCGACCTCAAGCGCTGCATGACCGACGCCGGTATCAGCGACTTCTGGACCACGTACCACCCGAAGTCCCACTTCTGGCCGCTCCAGCTCGCCGAGACCGGCGTCGTGCTGGCCGTCGCCGCCCTCGCGGTCACCGCCGCGTTCGTCCTGCTCCGCCGCCGTACCGCCACAGAAGGAGTCGCCGTATGAGTGCCTTCGCCATGAAGGGAACAGCCGAGACCCCCGGAGTGCCGCCCGGCGGGCCGGTCAGGGGGCTGCCGTGGGCCGTACTGCGGCTGCACCGCGCGGCGCTCGTGGTGTGGGGCGCCCTCATGCTGGCCGCCGTCGGCATGCTGGTGTGGGAGGTCGAGATCACCGCGGACTCCGTACGGGACCGGATTGCCGCGTGCGGACGGACCGGCGGCCTGTGCCGGATCCAGAACCTGACCGACTACAGCAGCACCATCGGCTGGGCCTCCACCCTCGTCTACTACAGCTTCTTCGCCGTCGCCGCGTTCGCCGCCGGCGCGCTGATCGGGCGCGAGTTGGAGAACGGCACCGCGCAGCTCGCCTGGACTCAGTCCGTCTCGCCGACGCGGTGGCTGGCCACCAAGCTCGCCGTGCCCGCGGTGCTGCTGGTGGCCGGCGGCACGGTGTTCGTGTTCGTCTTCCGGTGGGCCTGGGCGGCCAACCGGGACCTGATGGGCGACGACTGGACCTTCAACGACGTGTTCGCCGCGCGGGGGCCCGCCCTGGTGGCGTACGGGTTGTGCGGGCTGGGCGTGGGCGCGCTCGCCGGGGTCGTGCTGCGACGGTCGCTGCCCGCGCTGGGGGTCGCCTGCGGGGTGATGTACCTGGTCAACCACAACCTGGAGAAGTACCGCGAGGATCTGTGGCCCGCGGCTACGCCTGCCCCTGGCAAGGGGGTCGAGATGTCCGAGGACGTCTGGCAGATCGGGGACGGGAGCGGGCGTTTTCATCCCCAGTCCCACTACTGGCCCATGCATCTGGTGGAGACCGGGATTGTGCTGGGGGTCGCCGTTCTTGCCACGGGGGCGGCATTCTGGGTGCTTCGGCGCCGTACGGGCTGAGCGGTCGTTGTACGTGCGGGCCGGATGTGGCTGATCGCGCCGTTCCCCGCGCCCCTTACGGGGCGCGGCCCCGACGCCGGGGAGCCGCCCCCCGCTATCCCGCACGTCATGTCGCCGTAACCGGTCATTCAGACGGGCTTGCGACGCTCAGGCAATGAACCCCGCCGCGCCCGAGCCCTCGCCTCCGCCGGAGCACGAGCCCTCGTCCGTGAGGGAGAACGGAAGCCCGCACGTCCCCGTACAGCTCCCGCCCGCCCTCTCCGACGCGCCCGTTTCCGCCCCGGCGCGGAAGAATGGGTTCATGAGTCAGCCCAACGCCAGCGCACAGGTCCAGCACCCGCAGCCGTCCGTCGGCTCCATAGCCGCGCACCGCCCGCACACGGTGGCCGCGAACGTCTCCGACCTGGAGCCCGACCTCGACGCCGACCTCGACGCGTACGAGGACACGGTGCAGGACGGCGTCCAGCTTCCGCAGGGCCGTTTCCTCGACCGGGAGCGCAGCTGGCTCGCGTTCAACGAACGGGTCCTCGAACTCGCCGAGGATCCGAACACGCCCCTCCTCGAACGGGCGAACTTCCTGGCGATCTTCGCCAGCAACCTGGACGAGTTCTTCATGGTCCGCGTGGCCGGCCTGAAGCGCCGCATCCACACCGGCGTGGCCACCCGCTCCGCCTCGGGGCTCCAGCCCCGTGAGGTGCTGGAGATGATCTGGGCCCGCTCCCGTGAGCTCATGGCCCGGCACGCCGCCTGCTACCAGGAGGACGTGGCCCCCCAGCTCGCCGAGGAGGGCATCCACCTCGTCCGCTGGAGCGAGCTGACCGAGAAGGAGCAGGCCCGCCTCTTCACGCTCTTCCGCCACCAGATCTTCCCGGTGCTGACCCCGCTGGCGGTCGACCCCGCGCACCCCTTCCCGTACATCTCGGGCCTGTCGCTGAACCTGGCCGTGGTCGTACGGAACCCGGTCTCCGGCCACCGCCACTTCGCGCGCGTCAAGGTCCCGCCGCTGCTCTCCCGCTTCCTGGAGGCCTCCCCGGACCGCTACGTCCCCATCGAGGACGTCATCGCGGCCCACCTGGAGGAGCTCTTCCCGGGCATGGAGGTCCTGGAGCACCACACGTTCCGCGTCACCCGGAACGAGGACCTGGAGGTCGAGGAGGACGACACCGAGAGCCTTCTCCAGGCCCTGGAGAAGGAACTCATGCGGCGCCGCCTCGGACCGCCGGTGCGCCTGGAGGTCGAGGAGTCCATCGACCGGTACGTACTCGACCTGCTGGTACGGGAGTTGAAGATCACCGAGGCCGAGGTGTACCCGCTGCCGGGCCCCCTGGACCTCACCGGCCTCTTCGGCATCGGCAAGCTCGACCGGCCCGAGCTGAAGTACCCGAAGTTCGTCGCGGGCACCCACCGCGACCTCGCGGAGGTCGAGTCGGCGTCGGCGCCGGACATCTTCGCGGCGCTCAGGGAGCGGGACGTACTCCTCCACCACCCGTACGACTCCTTCTCCACCTCCGTCCAGGCCTTTCTGGAGCAGGCGGCCGAGGACCCGGACGTCCTCGCCATCAAGCAGACCCTGTACCGGACCTCCGGCGACTCCCCGATAGTCGACGCGCTCATCGAGGCCGCCGAGTCCGGCAAGCAGGTGCTGGTCCTGGTCGAGCTCAAGGCCCGCTTCGACGAGCAGGCCAACATCAAGTGGGCGAAGAAGCTGGAGGAGGCGGGCTGCCACGTGGTCTACGGCCTCGTCGGCCTGAAGACCCACTGCAAGCTGTCCCTCGTCGTGCGCCAGGAGGGCGAGACACTCCGCCGCTACTGCCACGTCGGCACGGGCAACTACCACCCGAAGACCGCCCGGCTGTACGAGGACCTGGGACTCCTGACCGCCGACCCACAGGTAGGCGCGGACCTCTCGGACCTCTTCAACCGGCTCTCCGGCTACTCCCGCCGCGAGACCTACCGCCGGCTGCTCGTCGCGCCCAAGTCCCTGCGCGACGGCCTGATCGCCCGTATCAACAAGGAGGTCCAGCACCACCGTGCCGGACGTCCCGCCTACGTCCGCATCAAGGTCAACTCCATGGTGGACGAGGCGCTCATCGACTCCCTCTACCGCGCGTCCGAGGCGGGCGTGCCGGTGGATGTGTGGGTGCGCGGAATCTGCGCCGTACGACCGGGAGTCCCGGGCCTGTCCGAGAACATACGCGTACGGTCCATCCTCGGCCGCTTCCTCGAACACTCCCGGGTCTTCGGCTTCGGCAACGGAGGCGAGCCTGAGGTGTGGATCGGCAGCGCCGACATGATGCACCGCAACCTCGACCGCCGTATCGAAGCCCTGGTCAGGATCACCGACCCCGCTCATCGGGCGGCCCTCAGCCGGCTGTTCGAGACCGGCATGTCCGACTCCACTTCCTCCTGGCATCTCGGCCCCGACGGCGAATGGACCCGGCACGCGACCGACGCCGACGGCCAGCCGCTGCGCAACGTCCAGGAGATGCTCATAGACGCCCGGAGGCGCCGGCGTGGCACAGCAACACCTTGACCCCACGGCCGGACCCGTGGCCGGGGACACCCTGGCGGCCTATCTCCAGGCCCAGGCCACGGAGTTCCTCCGCGCGCTGCGCCAGCACCGCGAGACCGGCGGTGCGACGGCGACGGCGACGAATGGGACGGAGGAGGCCGTGGACGCGGCGCGCGCCCTGCGCCGCTCGGCGCGCCGCATCAGCGGCACGCTGCACACGTTCCGGCCGCTCCTCGACGAGGGCTGGTCGGAGGGCATGCGCCCCGAACTGGCCTGGCTGTCGGGGACGTTGGCCCGCGAGCACGCGTACGGGGCCCGGCTGGAACGCCTGTTGGCGGCCCTGCACCGCCTGTCGGGCTCGTCGGCGTTTCCGGCCCAGGCCTCGGATCCCGGCACGCATCCCGGCGCTCGCGCCCAACTCCCCTCTGAGAAAGGCGCCTTGACCGTCGGAGCGGCCAAGGCGGGCGCCCTTCTGGAGCGCCAGCTGACGTTGGCCCGGACGCGCGCCCACTCCGCCGCGCTGCAAGCGCTCGGCTCCTCCCGTTTCCACGCCGTCGCCGACAACGTCGCCGTCCTCGCCAGCGAGGTCCCGCTGACCTCGTCCGCGTCCGTCACCGGCCTCAAGCCCCTGGCCGCCGCCGCGGATGAGCGCCTCTGCGACGCGGTGGCCGGGCTGCCCCTGATCACCGCGGGCCACCCCTACAACGCGGAGGCCCTCATCCACGGCCTCTCCGCCGACACGGCCCCGCAGCCCCAGGACGCCCCCTGGCACCAGGTCCGGCTCCTGCTGCGCCTGCACCGCTATGCGCGCGAGGTCCTGTTCGGCGACGAAGCCCCGGTGGACGTACGCCTGCTGACGGCGGGTCAGGCCCTGGACCGGCACCGCGATGCGGCCGAGGCCGCCGCGGCGGCGGCCTCCGCGGCCCGCACCCCGCGGATCGCCCCGGCGACGGCGTACGCCCTCGGGGTGCTGCACGCGGACCAGCGACACGAGGTGGAAGCGGCCAGGTTCGCGTTCCAGCGGGCCTGGCTGAGGGAGACGGTCGGCACTCCGTGACCCGCGGAGGCCCCGTACACGCGATGGGAGGCCCGGTGGACGTGACGAACGGAGACCCCGTGCTCGCGGCGGGCTGCGTACTGTGGCGCCGCTCGCCGTTCGACGGCGAACTGGAGATCTGTCTGGTCCACAGGCCGAAGTACGACGACTGGTCGCATCCGAAGGGCAAGCTGAAACGCTCCGAGGAAGCGCTGGCGGGCGCGGTGCGCGAGGTGGAGGAGGAGACCGGCTACCGGTGCGCCACCGGACCGCGGCTCGCCACGCTCCACTACATGGCCAACGACCGCCCCAAGCAGGTCAGTTACTGGGCGGCCGAGGCGACGGAGGGGCGCTTCGCGCCCAACCGGGAGGTCGACCGCATCCTCTGGCTCTCCCCGACGGGGGCGCGGCATCGGCTGACCCAGCCCCGCGACAAGGATCTTGTCGACGAGTTGCTGGCTGTGCTGCGGCACGCGTAGCGCTGCGCGGCGTGCACGGGTATGGCTGGGGGCCCGTCTTGCGGCTACGGGTCCGGTGGGGGCTTGTCGCGCAGTTCCTCGCGCCCCTGAAAGCCAAGAGACTGCGCAGTTCCCCGCGCCCCTCAAAGTGCGCCCCTGAAAAAGGTGCGGCCCTGGAAGAGGGGGCACGCTCAAGGGAAGAAGGGGCACACTCAAGCCGGAGCTGTTGAGTGGGTCTCCGCGTCCGTGCGGGCCAGGCTGCGGGCTCGCCTCGCCGGGCCTCTCCAGCCGCAGGTGCAGCGCGCCAGGCAGAAACGGCCCTGGTCGACCGTCGTCGTGTGATGTTCCGGAGGGTTGCTCTGCTCCTGATGCGCCACGGGAACAACGGTACCCACCGCGGGTGAACGCCACCCCAAGCCGGGTCCTCGCGTGACAACACCCCCCACCCGTCGTTAAGCGGAACGACAGGAGGCCCGCGCGAGGACGGCCCGGCTGGGGGTTGGCAGGCGATGGTGGAGCGGCAACTGAGACTGCGGGGCAATGCTGTCGCCCTGGCCGCCGCGACGGCGGGGCTGGTGGTCTGCGCCGCCGGCTGCTCGGGCCCCGGGGCCGCCGCCGAGGACGCGCGGGCCGCCGAGAACCCGGTCGGGATCCTCCACCGGAGCGCGGAGAACCTGGTCGAGGCGGGCAGCTCCAAGGCGCGTACGTCGATGGAGATGGCCACCGGCGGCACCCGCGTGACGATCCGCGGCGAGGGCGTCTACGACTACGAGGACCAGGTGGGCCGCCTGAAGGTGCTCCTCCCCCAGGACCCGGCCGGCATCGACGAGCGCCGCCCGATCACCGAGCTCCTCGCGCCTGGCGCCCTCTACATGAAGAACCGCGGCGCCGGCGTCCCGGCCGACAAGTGGGTACGCGTCGACACGGCCACGCTCTCCGACGGGAACCTGGTCACTGGCGGCGCGACCGACCCGTTCGCCGCCGCGGAACTGCTGCGGGGCACGCGGAAGGCGACGTACGTGGGCCGTACGTCGGTCGCGGGCACCGCCGTACGGCACTACCGCGGTACGGCCGATCTCGCCGTGGCCGCGCGCGACGCCTCTCCCTGGAGCCGGGCGTCCCTGCGGGCGGCGGCGAAGGGCTTCGCCACGGCGACGGTCCCCTTCGACGTCTACCTCGACGACGAGGGCCGCATCCGCAAGGTCCGCCACCGCTTCAGTTTCGTGAACGGGCAGCAGAAGGGTACGGTCGCCGTCTCCTCGACGACCCTGCTGTACGACTTCGGAACCCCCGTCGACGTACGGCTGCCGGACGCGAAAGACATCTACGCCGGACGGATCGCCGAATAGGGAGGCCGGAATGTGCGGGGCCGGAAATGGTCCGTTGGTGCCATGCGCCGTCCGTGGGCCCCTCCCTACTCTAGGAAGTCGGTGACGGCAGGAAGAGGTGATGCACGTGGCTCCGGCGCGCGGTACGGCAGTTCAGGACCACGTGGCCCTCGCCGAGATCGAGCTGTGCGGCGACCTGATCATCGCGGCCTCGGCCGCCCGCGAGGACCGGCTCAGCCCCGACCGCATCGACGAGGTCCTGAAGCTGGCCGAGGAACGCTTCCTGGAAGAACACGGCGAGAAGACCGACAGCTCAGCCTGACGGCTCGCTTGCCCCGGCCCCGCAAGGGGCGCGGGGTTGTGCCGATATGCGGCTCCGCCGCGTGGGCGCGACCAGCCCCCACCGGGCCGCACCCGACAACGCACCGGCCTTTACCCGCCCGCCCCCGGAGGGGTCACGTCCGCAGGAGCCGCCCGATCGCCTTCGTAGCCTCTTCCACCTTCGCGTCGATCTCCGTGCCGCCCTTGAGGGCCGCGTCCGCGACGCAGTGACGAAGGTGCTCCTCCAGGAGCTGCAGGGCGAACGACTGGAGCGCCTTGGTGGAGGCCGAGACCTGGGTGAGTATGTCGATGCAGTAGACGTCCTCGTCGACCATGCGCTGCAGGCCACGGATCTGGCCCTCGATACGCCGCAGCCGCTTGAGGTGCTCGTCCTTCTGCTTGTGGTAGCCGTGGATCCCGCGGTCGTGGTCGGTCACGATCTCCTGGGCCCCGGCCTCCGGCGCCTCACCGGAGGGCACTGTGGCGCCGGCCTCGGTGGTCGTCATCGCGTCCTCCTGCTGACTGATACCCCTACCGGGTATATGGTAACGAACTTTGCTGGGTATAGGGCCCTTGGCCAACGTCCTCGAAGGACCCCGTGCTGATCACTGTGCCCGATGCGCGACACTGGTGGGCGGCCGGTTAGCCGTGGCCGGATGATGCGCCTAGCATCAGCCTGACCGAAACCCAAGCAATCCGAGGACCCCACGTGCGATTTCGTCTGACCCCCAGGGAGACGAGCTTCTACGACATGTTCGCCGCATCCGCGGACAACATCGTCACGGGCTCGAAGCTCCTGATGGAACTGCTCGGGGCGGACGCCTCCGGCCGGGCCGAGATCGCCGAGCGTATGCGGGCCGCGGAACACGCCGGTGACGATGCCACGCACGCGATCTTCCACCAGCTGAACTCCTCGTTCATCACGCCGTTCGACCGCGAGGACATCTACAAACTCGCCTCGTCCCTCGACGACATCATGGACTTCATGGAGGAGGCCGTCGACCTGGTCGTCCTCTACAACGTCGAGGATCTCCCGAAGGGCGTCGAGCAGCAGATCGAGGTACTGGCGCGGGCGGCCGAGCTGACCGCCGAGGCCATGCCGAACCTGCGGACGATGGACAACCTCACGGAGTACTGGATCGAGGTCAACCGCCTGGAGAACCAGGCCGACCAGATCCACCGCAAGCTGCTGGCCATGCTGTTCAACGGCAAGTACGAGGCCATCGAGGTACTGAAACTCAAGCAGATCGTGGACGTCCTCGAAGAGGCCGCCGACGCCTTCGAGCACGTGGCCAACACGGTGGAGACCATCGCGGTCAAGGAGTCCTGACCTCTTCATGGACACCTTCGCCTTGATCGTGACCATCGGTGTCGCGCTCGGATTCACCTATACCAACGGCTTCCACGACTCGGCCAACGCCATCGCCACGTCCGTGTCCACCCGCGCCCTGACGCCGCGGGCGGCGCTCGCGATGGCCGCGGTGATGAACCTCGCCGGCGCGTTCCTCGGCAGCGGGGTCGCCAAGACCGTCAGTGAAGGCCTGATCGAGACACCGCACGGCAACAAGGGCATGTGGATCCTGTTCGCGGCCCTGGTGGGCGCGATCGTGTGGAACCTCGTGACCTGGTACTTCGGCCTTCCGTCCTCCTCCTCGCACGCGCTGTTCGGCGGCATGGTGGGGGCGGCGCTCGCGGGCGGGATCGGGGTCATCTGGTCCGGCGTCCTGGAGAAGGTCGTCATCCCCATGTTCATCTCGCCGGTCGTCGGTCTGGTCTCCGGCTACCTGGTGATGTGCGCGATCCTGTGGATGTTCCGCAAGTCCAATCCGCACAAGGCCAAGCGCGGTTTCCGTATCGCGCAGACCGTGTCGGCGGCGGGCATGGCCCTCGGCCACGGCCTTCAGGACGCCCAGAAGACGATGGGCATCGTGGTGATGGCCCTGGTCATCGCGGATGTCGAGGACGCGGGTGATCCGATCCCGGTGTGGGTCAAGATCGCGTGTGCGGTGATGCTGTCCCTGGGAACCTACGCGGGTGGCTGGCGCATCATGCGGACGCTGGGCCGGAAGATCATCGAGCTGGATCCGCCGCAGGGTTTCGCCGCGGAGACGACCGGCGCCTCGATCATGTTCACCTCGGCGTTCCTCTTCCACGCGCCCATCTCGACGACCCACGTCATCACGTCCGCCATCATGGGCGTCGGTGCCACCAAGCGCGTGAACGCCGTCCGCTGGGGCGTCGCCAAGAACATCATCCTCGGCTGGTTCATCACGATGCCGGCGGCCGCGCTCGTAGCGGCGGCAAGCTTCTGGATCGTGAACCTGGCGTTCGTGTAGGACCGCCACCTACTCAGGGGCTCCGCCCCCGAACCCCCGCCAAAAGATTGCGCAGTTCCCCGCGCCCCTAAAAAGGGGGCGCGGGGAACTGCGCAATCTTTCGGCTTTCAGGGGCGCGGGGAACTGCGCGACCAGCCACAGCCGGACCCGCACCCAAACCGACGGGCCCGCCCCCCGGAAGCCGGGGGGCGGGCCCTATCGGGCCCCGCGGTGGCACCGCCATGCAGCACCGCGGGGGGTCGGGAAAGTGAGCGGAGCGCGACCGCTCAGCCGAAGCGCCCGGAGATGTAATCCTCCGTGGCCTGGACGGACGGGTTGGAGAAGATCCGCTCCGTGTCGTCTATCTCGATGAGACGCCCCGGCTGACCGACCGCGGAGAGGTTGAAGAACGCCGTCCGGTCGGACACCCGCGCAGCCTGCTGCATGTTGTGCGTCACGATGACGATCGTGAAGCGCTCCTTCAGCTCACCGATGAGGTCCTCGATGGCCAGCGTCGAGATCGGGTCGAGCGCCGAGCAGGGCTCGTCCATCAGCAGCACCTGCGGCTCGACAGCGATCGCCCGCGCGATGCACAGCCGCTGCTGCTGACCACCGGAAAGCCCGGACCCCGGCTTGTTCAGCCGGTCCTTGACCTCGTTCCAGAGGTTCGCGCCCTTGAGCGACTTCTCGACGACATCGCTGAGCTCGGACTTCTTGTAGGAGCCGTTGAGCTTCAGCCCGGCCGCCACGTTGTCGAAGATCGACATGGTCGGGAAGGGGTTCGGCCGCTGGAAGACCATGCCGATGGTGCGGCGCACGGCCACGGGGTCGACCCCGTGCCCGTACAGGTCCTCGTCGTCCAGGAGCACCTTGCCCTCGACCCGCCCGCCGGGCGTGACCTCGTGCATACGGTTCAGCGTGCGCAGGAACGTGGACTTGCCGCAGCCGGACGGACCGATGAAGGCCGTCACCGAACGCGGCTCGACGGTCATCGAGATGTCTTCGATTGCCTTGTGGGCACTGTAGTAAGCGGTCAGTCCGCTTACGTCGATTCGCTTGGCCATGGGATCTACTTCTTTCGCGGGGGTAAGTCTGGTCGCTGTATGGCCGCGTCAGCGACCGGTCTTCGGGGCCTTCCAGCGGGCGATGCCGCGGGCCGCGAGGTTGAGGATCATGACGATGATGATCAGCACGAGTGCCGCGGCCCAGGCACGGTCATAGGCTGCGGCGTTGCCGGCGCTCTGAGCGTACTGCTGGTAGATGTAGAGCGGCAGCGACGCCTGAGCGCCTTCGAACGGGTTGTTGTTGATGAAGGCGCTGCCCCACACCAGAAGCAGTACGGGCGCGGTCTCACCGGCGATGCGCGCGACGGCGAGCATCACACCAGTGGTGATACCACCGATGGACGTCGGCAGAACCACCTTGATGATCGTGCGCCACTTCGGGATGCCCAGGGCCAGCGAGGCCTCACGCAGCTCGTTCGGTACGAGCTTGAGCATCTCCTCCGTGGAGCGGACCACCACCGGCATCATCAGGATGGCGAGAGCGAGCGAACCGGCGAAGCCGAAGGGCTCCAGTTTCAGCTGAAGCATGATCGCCAGGATGAACAGACCCGCGACGATCGACGGGATACCCGTCATGACGTCGACGAAGAAGGTGACCGTCTGCGCGAGCTTTCCGCGCCCGTACTCGACGAGGTAGACCGCCGTGAGCACACCGACCGGCACGGCCATCACCGTGGCGAGGCCGACCTGCTCCAGGGTTCCGATGATGGCGTGGTTGATACCACCGCCGACCTCCGAGTCGGCGACCACACCCATCGAGTGGCTCAGGAAGTAGAAGTCGAGCACCTTCACACCGCGGCTGATGGTCTCCCAGATGAGGGAGGCCAGCGGGATGACGGCAAGGAGGAAAGCGACCCAGACGAGGCTGGTGGCGAACCGGTCCTTGGCCTGCCGACTGCCCTCGACCTTGACGCCGAGACCGTAGCTGACCAGGACGAACAGCAGCGCGGCGATCAGCGCCCACTGGATGCTGCTCTCCAGCCCGGCGGCCGCGCTGATGCCGAGGCCGGCGCCCACGGAGCCCACGGCGACCGCCCACGGGGTCCACTTGGGAAGCCGCGCGCCCTGCAGATTGCTGCTGGGGCGCTCGGGACGCTTGTCCATGACGACGTTGCTCATGCGTTGGCCCCCGAGTACTCCTTGCGGCGGGCGATGATCGCACGGGCCGCGCCGTTGACCAGCAGGGTGATGACGAAGAGGACCAGACCGGAGGCGATCAGGGCGTTGCGGCCCGTCTCGGTGGCCTCACCGAACTTGCTGGCGATGTTCTGGGCGAAGGTGCCGCCGCCCGGGTCGAGCAGGCTGGTCTCGATCAGGAAGCTCGGCGAGAGCACCGTGGCGACGGCCATCGTCTCGCCGAGGGCGCGGCCGAGGCCCAGCATCGAGGCGGAGATGACGCCGGAGCGGCCGAAGGGCAGCACCGACATCCGGATGACCTCCCAGCGCGTGGCGCCGAGGGCGAGCGCGGCTTCCTGGTGCATCTGCGGCGCCTGGCGGAAGACCTCGCGGCTCACGTTGGTCACGATCGGCAGGATCATGATCGCGAGCAGGATGCCGACGGTGAACAGGGAGCGCGCGGGGCCGCCCTGCCAGTCGAAGATGCCCGTCCAGCCGAAGTACGAGTCGAGCCAGCCGAACAGACCGTCCATGTGCGGTACGAGGACGAGGGCGCCCCAGAGGCCGTACACGATGGACGGGACGGCGGCCAGCAGGTCGATCACGTAGCTGATCAGGCCGCCGATCCTGCGCGGGGCGTAGTGCGTGATGAACAGCGCGATGCCCACGGAGATCGGGACCGCGATCACCATGGCGATGACCGAGGAGATGACCGTGCCGTAGGCGAGGACCGCGATACCGAACTTCGGCGGGTCGGCGTTGGCCTCCCACTCGAAGGCGGTGAGGAAGTTGGCCTCGTCCTCGGAGATGGCGAGAGCGGCACGGTAGGTGAGGAAGGCCGCGATCGCGGCCATGATCACCAGGAGCAGGATGCCCGAGCCTCGCGAGAGACCGAGGAAGATCCGGTCTCCGGGGCGGGTGGCACCACGCGCGTTGCGCTTCTCTTCGGCGGTCTGTGTGGTGGGGGGAGGAACTGGTGCGTCTTGAGTAGATATGTCCATGGAGTTCTCCGGTCTGCGGAACCTCGGGGTGCGGGCTCCAGGCGGCGGTGCACCGGACGGTGCGGCCCGCTCCGGTTCAACCGGTGCGGGCCGCACGCTTGGGTCAGCTCAGGCCGGCGACGGTCGTGCGGACCTTCGTGATGATCTCTTCGGGCATCGGGGCGTAGCTGGCCTCCTTGAGGATGGCCTGCCCCTCCTCGCTGGCGACGTAGGTCAGGAAGGACTTGGTGGCGGCGAGGGTCTCCGCCTTGTTGCCCTTCTCGCACGCGATCTCGTACGTCACGAGGGTGATCGGGTACGCGCCCTCGGCGGTGGGCTTGTAGTTCAGCTCAAGGGCGAGGTCGTTGCCCTCGCCGACGACCTTGGCCTCGGCGATCGCCTTGGTGGCGTTGTCGACGGTGGCCTCGACGGGCGTGGCGGCCCCGGTCTTGACGTGGACCGTCTGGGCGTCCTTGGCGTACGAGAGCTCCATGTAGGAGATCGCACCGGCGGTCTGGGTCACCTGCTGGGCGAGACCGGAGGAACCCGAGGCGGACTGGCCGCCCTTGGCCTGCCAGGCCTTGCCGCCCTCGTACTTCCAGTCCGAGGCGGCCGCGGCCTTCAGGTACTTGGTGAAGTTGTCCGTGGTACCGGAGTCGTCCGAGCGGTGGAACGTCTGGATCTTGGTGCTCGGCAGCTTCGCCTCGGGGTTCAGCTTCTTGATCGCCTCGTCGTTCCAGGTCTTGATCTTGTCGTCGAAGATCTTGGCCAGGGTCGGGGCGTCCAGGACGAGGTCGTCCACACCCGGGAGGTTGTACGACACGGCGATCGGGCCGCCGACCATCGGCAGGTCGATGGCCTGGCTGTCCTTGCAGACCTCGGCGGACTTGGTGATCTCCTCGGCGTCCAGCGGGGAGTCCGAACCGGCGAAGGCGGTCTGGCCCTGGAGGAAGTTGGTGATACCGGCGCCGGAACCGTTCGGGTTGTAGTTGAGCCGAACGTCCTTGCAGGAGGCCGTGTACTGCTTGACCCAGGCGTCGACCGCGTTCTTCTGCGCGGAGGAGCCGGCCGCGAGCAGCTCGCCCTTGGCGTCGTCACACTTGATGGCGCTGTTGGCCGCGGGCGCGCTCTCGTCACCCTTGGTGCCGGTGTCGTCGGAGCCGCACGCCGTCAGCGCCAGGGCGCCGGAGACGGCGACAGCACCGAGCGAAAGGGCGCGAAGCCGGTTCTTGCGCTGAAGCTTCACTTTCGGGAGTTCCTTCCAGGAGCCGCCGTCTGCCGGCGGCGTGCGAGGTCGTGGTGCAGCCTCTCGTCCGCACGAGACTGCCGTCTTACTGACTAACCGCTGACAACTGATATCGATTGGTACGTGAGCGGGCTTCTGCTCGCACCACGCACCGGGTAAGGCCGAAATTAGGCAGATCAGGTGAAGCGGCCAATGGCCGTGGGTGAACGGAGGGTGAACCCCTGCCGTCAGTGCGGTGAGGTCACGGAACGCTCACGGGGAGAACACGTGTGGGTCCCGACTACCGGAACCACCTCCTTCGGAAGCATCACTCCCCTCTTCCACCCGCTTCTCACCGCTCCCGCCCCTCCTCTCACCCCTCCACCCACCCCGCACGCCCAGGCCCTCCCATGGCCGGAAATCGGCGGCCCCGAGCAGCCGCCTTCGCGATTCCCGGGGCCCGCCCGTGGAACCCGCCGGACCGTGGACCCGTCTCGTTCCACGGGAACAACGGGAGGCGCACATGCAACGGCGTACGTTCATGGGTGGCGGCGCCGCGCTCGCGGCGACGGCGGTTTCGGCCGCGTGCACCAGCGGCACCGGCGGGAGTTCCGGGCCGCGGGCAGGCGAGGAGGCCCGCACGTCCGGTACGCCAGTGAAGACGACGAGTACCGCGGCCGACCTCAAGGCCCTGGCGCGGGATCTGGACGGCCCCCTGGTCCGCCCGGGCGAGGCGAACTGGGCGGCAGCCCGCCAGCTCTACAACACCCGCTTCGACTCGCTCAAACCGACGGCCGTCGCGTACGTCGCCCACGCCGAGGACATCCGTACGACACTCGCGTACGCCCGGTCCCACGCCGTCCCCGTCTCGATCCGTAACGGCGGCCACTCGTACGCGGGCTGGTCCTCGGGCGACGGCCGGCTGATCCTCGACATCTCGAAGCTCTCCAAGGTCCGGGCCTCCGGCAACGAGGCCGTGGTCGGCGCGGGCGCCAAGCTCATCGACGTCTACCGCGCGCTGGCCGCGAAGGGCGTCACGATCCCGGCCGGTTCCTGCCCGACGGTGGGCGTCTCGGGCCTGACACTGGGCGGCGGCCACGGCGTCGTGTCCCGTGCCTACGGCCTGACGTGCGACAGCCTCACCCAGGCGACCCTGATCACGTCCGCCGGAAAGCAGCTCACCGCGAGCGCGACCGAGAACAAGGACCTCTTCTGGGCCCTGCGCGGCGCGGGCAACGGCAACTTCGGCGTCGTCACCGAGCTCCGCTTCAAGACGCACCCGGCGCCGCAGGGCGTCTCGGCGTACATGTCCTGGCCGTGGTCCCGGGCCGCCGCCGTCCTCAAGGCCTGGCAGGAGTGGGGCCCCGACCAGCCCGACGAGATCTGGTCCTCGTGCCACTTCGAGAACGCGGCCGGCGGCACGCCCACGGTCTCCGTCTCGGCCTTCTCCCTGGGCACGTACGGCGAACTCCAGAACGCGGTGGACCGTCTCGCCGACCGCATCGGCGCCTCCGCCCGCAGCGTCTCCCTCAAGCGCCGCTCCTACGAGGAGTCGATGGAGGTGTACGCGGGCTGCTCGACCTTCCCGGACGACGCCCAGTGCCACCTCCCGGGCGCGACACCGGGCCGCTCCCCCCAGGGCGCCCTGGGCCGTGAAACGTACACGGGCCGCTCGGACTTCTTCGACCGCTCGATCTCGGCGGCGGGCATCCAGACCCTGCTCTCCCGGATATCGGGGGTCCGGGGCGGCACGGGCAGCATCGCCCTGACCGCCCTGGGCGGCGCCATCAACCGAATCGACCCCACGGCAACGGCCTTCGTCCACCGCCGCTCCCGCATGCTGGCCCAGTACATCGCCGCCTGGCGCCCAGGAACCTCCGCCACCACATCCAACTCCTGGCTGACCCAGGCCCACAAAGCGATGAGGCCGTACGCCTCAGGCGCGGCCTACCAGAACTACACGGACCCAACCCTGACCAACTGGCGCCAGGCGTACTACGGCGAGGCGGCCCCCCGCCTCAAGACCCTGAAGAGGAAGTACGACCCGGAGACCTTCTTCAAGTTCCCGCAGTCGCTGTAGTGCGCCCCTTCAGGGGCGCGGGGAACTGCGCAGTCTTTGGCTTTCAGGGGCGCGGGGAACTGCGCGACCAGCCCCCACCGGGCACGCACCCGGCAACGTGCAACAAGCGCCCCCACCTACGCCGCCAGATCCCTCTCCTCCGCCTCAACCTCACTCCGAGCCCCAGGAATCACTTTCCCCGGCCCCCCGGAGGCACCGCGCGACCGAACCAGCCACCCCACCCGAGGCGACCTCTCCACCGCAGCCACAACCGGCGTGAGCAAAGCCATCGCAAGCGGCGAAAGCAGCAGAACCACAGCCGTCCCGAGCGCAAAGCCACCGATCACATCAGTCGGATAGTGCACGCCCATATAAACCCGGCAGAACCCACCGAACAGACCCAGCGCTATCCCCACGAGCCCGAACTTCCGATTCGCGACGAACAGCCCGACCCCCATCGCCATCATGAGAGTCGCGTGATCGCTCACGAACGAAAAGTCGCTCTTGCCGCCGATAAGAACGTCCAGCCCGTCATGGTCGACAAAAGGCCGGGGCCGCTCCACAAATCCCCGTATCGGCACATTCACGAGTACGGCGACACCGGCGGCGAGCGGCGCCCACACCAGCGCGGCGACGGACGAGGCGGCATCCTCACCACCCCGCTTCCGCACGGTGAGCCAGCACCAGAGCACCAGCATCACCATGGCGAGCAGGAGCCCCCACTCGCCCACGAACTCCATGACGCGGTCGAACCAGTGCGGTGCGTCTTTGGCGAGACCATTGATGTCGTAGAGCAAGTCAACGTCAGGGTTCGAACCGGATTCGGCGAGTCCAGCCATGGTGCAACGGCCCCTTCGTCATCTTCTTCCCGACGCACCCACCGGGTACGCCGCGCCATCAACCCCCGTCGTCGGCTACGAGAACAGGAACGCACACTCCCCTTCAATACGTTCCACCCTCCACCGAATGATCACTCAGACGTTATCGAAGAGAGATACATCGCCGCAGCTCAGGGGAGGGTTTCACACAGAGGTGGGCAACGCTTTCGCGCCATCTTCGGTGACCCGGGTCGCCCCGAAGTAGTCGGGGGTGTCGATCGGGTCGAACCGGATCACGGCACCCGCCCGGGGCGCGTTGATCATGTACCCGCCGCCCACGTAGATCCCGACGTGCCGGATGGCCCGGGAGTTGGTGAGGTCGTCCGAGAAGAACACCAGATCCCCGGGCAGCAGCTCGTCCCGGTTCGGGTGCGGCCCGGCGTTGTACTGGTCGTTGGCGACCCGGGGCAGGGTGATCCCCACACTCTCGTACGCGGCCTTGGTCAGCCCCGAACAGTCAAAACGTCCGCCCTGGTCAGCGGTACCGTTCCCACCCCAGAGATACAGCGTCCCCAGTTTCTTCTGCGCGTAGTAAATGGCCCCGGCGGCTTGCTTGGAGGGGTCGACACGGGTGACCGGAGCGGCGAAGCTCTCCTCCAGTGTCGTGATCGTCTTCACGTAGTTCTGCGTTTCCTTGTACGGCGGTACGCCCCCGTACTTGATGACGGCGTACGCCCCCGCGTTGTACGCGGCGAGCATGTTCTGCGTCGGATCGCCGGGCGCGTCCTTCACGTACTTCGCAAGTGTGCAGTCGTACTTCGCGGCCGATGGAATCGCGTCATTCGGATCCCATACGTCGCGGTCGCCGTCACCGTCGCCGTCGATTCCGTGCGTCGCCCACGTTCCCGGGATGAATTGCGCTATCCCCTGCGCGGCGGCCGGGCTCTTGGCGTTGGGATTGAACCCGCTCTCCTGATACAGCTGCGCGGCGAGAAGTGCGGGATTGATGGCGGTGCACAGATTGCCCCACTTCTGCACGAGCGCCTGGTACGCGGCCGGTACGGCGCCTTTGGCCAGGCCACGGGCCCCCTGCCCCACGCCGTTGGCGAGGTTCCCGGCGACCATGTAGACCCCGACGACCAGCACCATGACGAAGCTGAGCCCCGCCCCCGCGGCGACGGTCACCACGATCCACGCCTTACGCACCGTCAACCGCCCTCCGCAGCTCCGTAATTGGCCCACGTCAGTCTAGGAGCTTCCCACCCTGAAGCCGGCGCAACCGACGCTTTGGTAGCCGCCGGAGCTCACCCTGACGTCGCCTCCCCGTACAACGCGGCGGCCTCGCCCCCAAGGACAACGCTGTACGAGACGTCATCGGTGGTACCGCCCTGCTGGAACCCGCCCAGCACCCCCACGACCCGCCCCTCCGCATCGACCCACGGACTCCCGCTCGTGCCCCCGCTGTACCCCGGACACTCGATGCGCTGCTGGCTGTCGCCGTAGGCGGTGGAGAGGTTCGTGCACCACACGGGCGTCTCCCGAGCCTTGGGATACCCGACGACGGTGACGGTCCGCCCCACCGGACTCAGCCCTCGCCCGGCAACCAACCGGTTACCCCCACAACATCCTCGATCTCCTCCCCACCCCGGGAGGCAACACGAGCGAACGCCACGTCACTGTCCTCGTCCTGCCGCCCCTGCCACCCGTCACCGACATAGGTCCGCGCCACGGCCCACTTCCCGTACGGCGCCCGCCCGTCCCGATAACCAGGCACGAACTCAATGCCCCCACTCCCGCTCCCACTCCCGGTCAGACAGTGAGCGGCGGTGACGATGAGATCCCGCCCCTCGCTGTGCACGACGGAGGCGGTGCAGTAGTGCGCCCCACCCCTGACGAGCACACCGACCCGCGCGTTCTCGGCGCTCACGGGAGCCGTCGTCGTGACACCGAGCGGTTCGGGCGTACGCACCCGACCGTGCGCCACCGCCACGGGAACCGACCCGGTGGCCAGCAGCGCGACGGCAACGAGGAGGGGGAGACGGATGGGGCGCTTCATCGGAGGAAGCCTTGCCGGGCGGGGTGAGAGAAACGCCTGGCCCCACCTGAGAATCCTGTATGAACCGGGTCAGCGAAACGGTCGCCCGACTCCTACGCGCCGGTACGTCGCCCGGCACGCGGCGAATCGCCGTACAGGGGGAACCGGTCCGTGGCGACCTCGAAGCCGAGTGGCGCAGGCAGCGGCACGGATTCGCCGAACTTGCCGGGCAGCACGTCCTGATAGGCGCCGTTGTCCGGGCGGGTGTGCAGGGCCCAGGTGCCCTTGCGGGGGTCGACGACGAGGAGGACGGGGACACGGGCGACCGCGTACCAGTCGGCCTTGTCCCTGATCTCCCTGGATTTCTCGGACTGGGAGATCACCTCCATCGCCAGCACCGCGTCCTCAGAAGCAGCCAGCCAGTCGTCGTCTTCCTCCCACTCGATGGGCAGCACGATCAGATCCGGCGTCACATAGTCGTCCGGCTCCTCCGGCAACGCGATCGAGGACATCTCGTACGCGCCCAGCCCTTCGGGCAGAACCGCCTCCAGCTGCCGACGCAGTCGCACCACCACACCCGCGTGTTTCCCACGCGGCGACGGGGACATCACGAGCTTTCCTCCCACGATCTGCACCCGCAGACCCGACGCGTTCTCGATCTTCTCGGCGATTTCGCGCAGATTCCCCGGGCGGGGTCGCGGATAGGGCGATACGGCCATTGCTCGCTGCCTCCATCCCTCCACCTCGGTGGCTGCGCGAGCGGGGTCGATGGGAGGCCCGACATCCCGCTCGGCATCGATCCCACCGTACTGTGCGGTCTCCGGCGCTGCCTCGGCCTCACTGCCCGTACGTGCACACGCAGCCCCTTTGCGTCGCTGTTCAAGCTGTGCCACGCCGCGCCTCCCTCACTCTCCGATCACGTTCAATCACCGTAGGCCATCACACTGACACTCGGCCCACAACAGCTTCCCGCCCCGGTCTCCGCCCAGCGCGTATGCACCCCACGTGTCCGCGCACGCCCGCACGAGGTGCAGCCCACGCCCGTTCTCCGACGTGTCCGGCGGTACGGCGCCGGGGGCGTTGAAGCCCCGCGGGACGGTCGGATCGGAGTCCCACACACCGATCCACAGCCGCCCGGACTCGGCGGCGCGCAGGCGAAGGGCGTACGGGCCGTTGGTATGGAGGTGGGCGTTGGCGAGCAGCTCGGCGGCGAGCAGCTCCGCCGTGGGGACGAGTCGAGTGAGGTCGTGAGCGGCGAGGACGGTTCGCAGGGTCGCGCGGGCGATGCCCGGGGCACGGGGATCGTGCGGGAGTTGAAGGGTGTAGGCCCAGGACGGGGATACGGTTGCCATCGGAAGTCTCCGATCACGGAGGGGAGTTGGACGGTTGCTCAGTGATCCGGCCGCTCCGTCGAGCGGGATACTTCTGAGCGGGGCGCCTGAGAGGAAGGTAGCGCGAGTGCATATATTCTTGATCCCATTCGGGACGATAATTACTGCAACCACTCATGTGGGTGACCCGACAGCACGGAGGAACGAACAGCATGCCCGTGAGGACCAAGCCAACAGCGCGTCAGCTCCGCTTCGGAGCAGAGCTGCGGCGACTGCGTGAGCGAGCGGGTCTCACCTCGACGGAAGCCGCTCAGCTTCTCGGCATGAAGCAAGCCCAAGTCAGCAATATGGAGACCGGACGCCTCGGCGTGAGCGCGGAACGTGTGCGCACCTTGGCCTGCCAGTACGAGTGCCCTGACAAGGACCTGGTGGAGGCAATCGCCGCAATGACAGGCGAGCGCAAGCGCGGCTGGTGGGAGGAGTATCGGAGCATCCTGCCCGCAGGCCTTCTGGACCTGGCCGAACTGGAGCGCCACGGCAACGCCTTGCGCACAGCTCACACATCCGGCATCCCGGGCCTTCTACAGACGACGGACCACGCCCGCGAGATCTTTCACCAGGTCGTGCCCGAGCTGTCGCCTCCAGAGGTGGAGCACCGCACCTCGTTCCGCATCAAGCGTCAGGCGGTTCTCTACCAGAACGGGCCAGTGGTCCCGTACCAGGCGATCATTCACGAGGCCGCCCTGCACATGAGATTCGGCGGTCGGGACGTCGCCAGGCAGCAGCTCAAGCATCTGCTCAAGCTCGGCGAGCATCCCAACATCTCGGTCCTGGTCATCCCTTTCGACGCAGGCGGCTACCCCGGAGCAGGGCAGCCCATCTACTACGTCCACGGACCAGTGCCCCAACTCGACACCGTCCAGCTGGATCAGTCGCATGGAATCGCCCTGCTGGACGCCGAGGCCCAGCTCGACAAGTACCGAAGGATCCTCGACCGCCTCACGGCACTCAGCCTGATCGAGACGGAGTCACGGGCCCTCATCCACAACATCATCCAGAACCTCTGAGAGGCACAGATGTCCACCATGGCTTGGCAGAAGTCGACTTACTGCGGGGAGGGCGAATCCTGCATACACATAGCCACCCGCACCCTTACCCCCACCATCCATCTCACCGAAAGCGGCGACGCGACCCACTCCATACTCGGGGCGACCCCCCAGGCCTTCGCCGCCCTCATCCACGTACTCAAAGAGAACCCGGACCATGTCTGACATCCCCGCGAACCTCACCTGGGAACGCGCGGCCCCGCCGGAGGCGACCGGCCCGGGCCCCTGGATCGAGCTCGCCTTCGGCGACAACGACCTCGTCTACATCCGCGAGACCAGCGACCCGGAGACCGTCGTCACGACCACCCAGAAGAAGTGGGACGCCTTCGTACTCGGCGTACAGGCAGGCGAGTTCGACCACTTCGTGGAGGGCGTGGAGGGCGTGGAAGGCCTGGAGGACTCGGGCGACGGGTCGCCCTAGACCGACGTCAGTCCGACTCGGCCCCGGTGTACGCCGCAGTCGTCCGGTCGGCCCGCGCCCGTGCGACCCCCTCCGCCTCACCGTCGGAGACACTCGCCGCGTACCAGCCCTCGCTGCTCAGGGTCACGAACCGGAGGCCCTCCTCGGTGCCGAACCAGGCCATGGCCTCCTCGGGGTTCACGGCCTCGCCGGTGGACAGGTGCAGGGTGAGGCCGATGAGGGCCATGTCCCAGCCGACGCCGACGGCTCCGGGGCCGAACTGGGCCCACTTCTCGTCGTCGTCGGGGGCGATGTGGTCGAGCTCGAAGCGCGTACCGCCGTCCGCCTCGGGGACAAGCCGGAGCTCGATCCAGGTGACGTCCCCGGCGAACTCCCAGGTCGCGGTGAAGCCCCGCGGCGGGTCGCAGCTCTCGACGGTGCCGTTGGCGTTGCCCTGCAGCTGGTACTTGCCGCCGACGCGGAGGTCACCGGTGACGGGCAGGAACCAGCGAGGGATGCGCTCGGGGTTGGTGCAGGCGTCCCAGAGGTCCTCGACGGTCGAGTCGTACGTCTGGCTCAGGGTCACCACGTGTCCTTCGCCGGCCTCGATGACACGGCTGCCGACGCGGCGCCGTACGGCGTTGATCTGGTGGGTGACGTCGATCATGGGTTGCTCCTCTGCTGTACGGGGTCGTCGCCGCCGGAGCCGTCAGCGGACTCACGGAGCCGGCGCTCGCGCTTGCCCCGGGCCAGTTCGGTGGCCAGGGCGTCCAGGTGGGGGGTCCAGAAATGCCGGAAGCGGGCCAGCCACGCGTCGATGTCGCGCAACGGGTCGGAGTTGACCGCGTAGAGCCGCCGGGTCCCCTCCGGCCGGACCGTGGCGAAGCCGTTCTCCCGCAGCACCTTCAGATGCTGCGAGACGCCCGGCTGCGATATGCCGAACTCCTCCTTCATGACCTCCGAGACGGCCCCGGAGCTCATCTCACCGTCGGCGAGCAGCTCAAGGATCCGGCGGCGTACGGGATCCCCGAGTACGTCGAATGCGTGCACGGCACCAACGTATCACCGCTCACTTATATAAGCACGAGACAATAGAGACACTTAGAGGCACCGCTTGTCATTCCTGTGAGTCGGGTCAAGCCACAGCCAGCCCCTTGCCATCGCACAGCCATTGATCAGTAAGGGGGGCGCCGGGTTCGGTAAGGCGGAAGTCAGGATTCCAGAACGCGCCTTGTTGTCACGTACCCAACAAGGGATGGTCATCCGCGGGCCGCTGATCCTTTCGACCCAGGCCCCCCGCCGGGGACACCGCACCGGCGACACCGCACCCGCACCGCCCCGGTCAACCACGCCCAGGAGGCTGTCCGTTGCGTTCCACGACCCCCCACACCCCGTCCGACGGATCCATCAGCAGATCCACCAACAGTCCCTCCATACGCGTCAGATGGCGCCGCGTCGGATCCGCCGCGATCGCCGCCACCGCACTCGTCCTCGCCGGCCTCGGCACGGCCGTCCAGGCGACCGCGGCCCCCGCCACCACCAACGCCACCGCCGCCGCCAAGTCATCGACCGGCAAGGTGACATGGACCCGCGCGTGCGCCACGCCCGCGAAGGGCCGGATGGCCTGCAAGGCACTGCGCGTCACCGGCGGCACCACCGCCTTCCAGAAGGCCGAGGCGAAGGCCGACGGCGTCACACCGAAGGCCGCGGACGCCTCCACCCCCTCCGGCTACGGCCCGAGCGACCTCCAGGACGCGTACGGCCTGACGTCCGCCGCCTCCTCCAAGGGTTCCGGCGAGACCATTGCGATCGTGGACGCGTACGACGACCCGAACGCCGAGGCGGACCTCGCCAAGTACCGCTCGTACTACGGCCTTTCCTCGTGCACCACGGCCAACGGCTGCTTCAAGAAGGTCGGTCAGACCGGCTCCACGACCTCCCTCCCCACGGCCGACAGCGGCTGGGCCGAGGAGATCTCCCTCGACCTGGACATGGCCAGCGCGACCTGCCCGAACTGCGACATCCTGCTGGTCGAGGCCAAGTCGTCCTCCATGGCCAACCTCGGCACGGCCGTGAACAGGGCGGTCACGCTCGGCGCGAAGTTCGTGTCCAACAGCTACGGCGGCGGCGAGTCGTCCTCCGACTCCTCCTACGACACCTCGTACTTCAAGCACCCGGGCGTCGCGATCACGGTCAGCGCGGGCGACAGCGGCTACGGCGCCGAGTACCCGGCGGCCTCCCAGTACGTGACCGCGGTCGGCGGCACCGCCCTCTCCTCCGGCTCCTCGTCCCGCGGCTGGAGCGAGCAGGTCTGGTCGACCAGCAGCACCGAGGGCACCGGCTCGGGCTGCTCCGCGTACGACACGAAGCCGTCCTGGCAGACGGACACGGGCTGCGCCAAGCGAGCGATCGCGGATGTCTCGGCGGTCGCCGACCCGGCGACGGGCGTCTCGGTCTACGACTCCTACGGCGTCACGGCCGGCTGGTACACCTTCGGCGGTACCAGCGCCTCAGCCCCGATCATCGCGGGCGTGTACGCCCTCGCCGGCACCCCCTCCACCAGCTCCTACCCGGCGAAGTTCCCGTACACGGCGGCCGGCACGTCCGCCCTCAACGACGTGACCAGCGGCAGCAACGGCACCTGCACCACGAGCTACCTCTGCACGGCCGGGTCGGGCTACGACGGCCCGACGGGCCTGGGCACACCCGAGGGACTCTCGGCCTTCACCGGCTGACGGTCACTCGACCGACAGAACCAATGGGCCGGGGATCATGGATCCCCGGCCCATTGCCATGCCCTGTGGGTGACACCCCGCCACATCCCCACCCCCCGCGCCGGGTTAGCCTCTCCCCAGCGCAAAACGGGCGGCGTCTACTCACCAGGAGACGTACGACCCGGAGAACATCGGCACGACGGACCGGCGCACATGGGACGGGGTCGGGCTCGATGGGCGGGCGGAGTGGGTCAACGCCCGGAGTGAGCCGGATAAGAGGGGCTAACGACGGAACCACATCTCAGGTTCCGGTTCGACTTCCGGTTCCACTTCATTGCCCGGCGTGACCTGCCGTGATACACAGAGTGACGATATGCCTCCCTGTATACCGACCCCCGCTCCCGTCAGGGCCCCGCGAGGGCCGGTGACAAGGGATCCGTACGAAACCCGCCAATCAATGACGCCAAGTCGACATGCGACAGCGTCATTGTCGGCGACAATGGCCCTGACCTCTGCGCAGAGTGGCAGGGGGTGCAGAACAACCCACAAGGGGCGGTGACTTACATGCTTTTCGCAGCCGAAAAGGGCGACATCAACACCATCATCGGCGGGATTGCCCCGGACTGGGGCCCCTTCGGCAGCCTGGGCAACGAGGCGCGGGTAATGATCGAGGTCGTGATGGCGGTCGCCATCCTGCTGTGCCTCGGCATCGCGATCTGGGGCGCGGCGAAGCAACGCATCGGCGCGACGGCCCTCCGCGACACCTTCAGCGCCGAACAAGGCAAGGGCCTCATCGTCGCGGGTCTCACCGGAGTCTTCATCATCGGTTCCCTCGGCACCGTCTTCACCATCGTGTACGGCATGGCCGTCTAGGCGGCCGCCGGCTCGGCGTTCTCAGACCCGGCCGGGCACGCCCGGTCTCCCTCTACCCATCCGTCCGTCGTGCCCACCGGCTGAGGTTGCGTTTCCCTGATGTCGAGTCACCACACCGCGCCCGCGCTGAAGCCAGCGCGGCTACCGTCGTATTACGCGGTTCAGCAAGAGGTTGAGGGGGCGTACGCGGCATGAGTCTCGGCGACGAGCACGGAGCGCGCGGCGACGACGGCGGATACGGGGGTACCGGCCAGACCCGCACACGGCTCCCCGACAGTGCCGGTGACGTCTACGGCGGCGCACGACGCGGCGGCCGTTCGTCCTCCCGCAGCCTCGTCACGGTGGTGGGGGTCGTGGTGCTCCTGATTGCCGCCATCGCCTTCGCGAACCGTGGTGGCGGTGATTCCGGCTCGGACGAGTCGGGCGGCGACAAGACGAAATCGGCGCCGACGGCTGCCACCGGGGAGCGGCCCGTGGACACGAAGGCGGCCGGGATTCCGTCCGGGTACGCGCACAACGAGCAGGGTGCGCAGAGCGCGGCGGCCAACTACACGGTGGCGCTGGGTTCCGACGGCATGTTCAACACCGCCAAGAGGCACGAGATCGTGCAGGCGGTCGCCGATCCCGGCGCACTGGATCAACTCCAGTCGGGGTTCGACGCGGACTACTCGGCGGACTTCCTGAAGAAGATCGGCCTCGACAAGGACGGCGCTGCGCCCTCAGGCACCACGTTCGTCAACCGGACGCTGCCAGTGGGCACCAAGGTCACCTCCCACAGCGCCGACGCGGCCACCGTCGAAGTCTGGTGCAACAGCCTCTTCGGGCTCACCGGGGACGCGTCCACCAACCCCGTGACCAACGGCTGGTTCACCGTGACCATGAAGCTGAACTGGGCCAGTGGCGACTGGAAGGTCCTGGAGACCAGCCAGAAGACCGGCCCAACCCCCGTCAACGGAGACAACCCCGTCTCCGGGACGGACGAGATCGGCAAGGCGGTCGAGGAGTTCGGAGGGTTCACGTATGCCCGGTAGCCCGCAGCGCGCGCTCAAGCTCACCGGCGTCGTAGCAGCCGTACAGACCACTGTCGTGCTGCTGGCCTCACAGGCCTACGCGGCTCCGACGCCAACGCCGACGCCCTCGGACGATCCCTGCTCACTGATCGCCGGCCCTGCAAAGGAATACTGCGAACGCGGCAGCGCCGACAAGGGCGACACCACCCCGCCCGGCGTGGCCGACACCCTCGACCCCCTAGCCTCCCTCGCCAAGGGCTGTGCCAAAGCCGCCTCCTGGACCATCGACAAGCTCAGTGACGCGGTCCAGAACACGGCGACCGTCGACTTCACGAACACCACGTTCCTGCAGCAGTACGCGGTCGTCTTCGCCGCGTCGACGATCCTGACCCTCCTCCTGTGGCTGCTCGCGGTCGCCAAACGGGCCGTGCGAGGCGTCCCCCTCAGCACGGCCATCGGCGAGGCGATCGGCTTCCTCTGGCTGACGGTGCTGGCGTCGGCCTTCACCCCGCTGATCCTCTACACCGTCGTGTCGGCGACCGACGGCATCGCCGAGGTCCTCGCCAAGACCACCGGCAACCAGACGGACACGTTCTTCGGCAACTTCTCCGGCGCCCTGAACAAGGGCACCGACATCGGCGGCGGCCCGATCATGCTGATCGTGGTGTCGCTCGTGTCGATCCTGGCCGCGGGCGTCCTGTGGCTGGAGCTCGTGATCCGCGCCGCCCTCCTCTACGTGGGCGCGCTCCTCGGCACCGTCGTCTACGCCGGCCTGGTCGACAAGAACCTCTGGGGCCACGTCCGCCGCTGGGCGGGCATCATGATCGCCGTCATCCTCGTCAAACCGGTGATCGTGATCGTGCTGGGCCTGGCCGGCGCCCTCTCCGCCGAGGACGGACCCGACGCGTTCTCCGCCGTCGTCTCCGGCCTCGCCATCATCCTGCTCGCCATCTTCGCGAGCGCGATGATCTACCGCTTCGTACCGGGCTTCGGCGACGAGATCGCCGGCTCCCGCAACAACCGCATCATGCAGGGCGCCGAAGGCAAGGCCGCGGCCGTCATCAGCTCGCCCGCCACCCTCGTCGCCCAGGGCATCAAGACCCACAGCGCCCGGGCCGACAACAACGGCGGCGGAGGCGGAGGCGGCGGAGCCCGCCCCTCCAACCCCGTCTCCGGCGGCGTCGCCGCCCACAGCTCACGCGGCGGCTCGGGCGGGGGCGGCGGATCTGTCCCCTCCGCCGCACCCCCACCGCGCAGCAGCCCGGTGAACACCCCCCACGCCGGAAACACACGCAACAGCAGCAACAACCGCACGGGAGGTGAAGGGCGTTGACGACCGAGTCCCACGTGTCCCATCCGGTCACGCCCCGCCGGACATATCTGATCGGCCGCGCCCGGCCGAACGCGATCGTCGGCCGCAACCGCGAGTCCGGCGAGATCGCGCTGATCATCGTGGGCGCGTTCCTCGGCATGATGTCCGGTCTGATCGTCCCCGTGCTCTCCCTGCGCATCGTGGCCCTCGTGGGCTTCCCGATGCTGGCACTGGCCGCGGTGTACGTGCCGTACAAGCGACGGACCTTCTACAAGTGGTTCGAGATCAACCGCAGTTACAAGCGCAGCCTCCGCCAGGGCACCGCCTACCGCAGCAAGGTCATGGAGTCCGGCACGCGCATCGACGGCCGCGAGGTCGAGGTCGGCCCCCCGCCCGGCATCGGACGGATCACCTGGCTCGCCGCGCCCTTCGGCCCGGACGAGATCGCCGTCCTCCTGCACGCCGACCGGAAAACCGTCACTGCGGCGATCGAGATCGAGGGCCCGGGCGTCGGCCTCCGCGACAGCGAGGACCAGGAAACCCTCGTCGACCGCTTCGGCACCCTGCTCAAGCACGTCGCGAACGGCGACGGCTTCGTCACCCGCCTCCAGATGCTCGCCCGTACGCTCCCCGCCGACCCGGACGCCCACGCCAAGGACGTCGTCGTACGCGGCGACGAGAAGGCCCCCGGCTGGCTCCAGCAGTCGTACGACCAGCTCCAGTCCATGGTGTCGACGAGCAGCGAACAGCACCGCGCCTACCTCGTCGCCTGCATGCACTACTCCCGCGAACTCGCCGCCGAGGGCCACGCGATGGCCCGCGCCGCACGCCCGCAGGGCGGCAAGAAGCTCGACCGCGACTCCGGACTCGCCGTCGTCATGGCCCGCGAGCTCACCGACATCTGCTCACGCCTCCAGGAGGCCGACATCCGGGTGCGCCAGCCGCTCGGACAGGGCCGCCTCTCCTCCCTCGTACATTCGATGTACGACCCGGACCACCCCATCGACCACATCCAGGCGATGACCAAGCGCAACGCGTGGCCGGCCGAGCTGGACGCCATGGAGCCCACCTACCTCCAGGCCAAGACCCGCGAGTCCTCCACCCGCGCCCCCTGGTGCCACTCCACGGCCTGGGTGAAGGAGTGGCCGATGACCCCGGTGGGCGTCAACTTCCTCGCCCCGCTGCTCGTCCACACCCCCGACGTGATCCGCACGGTCGCCGTGACGATGGACCTCGAACCCACCGAGGTCGCCATCGAGCGGATGCTCACCGAGAAGACGAACGACGACGCCGAGGCCAGCCGCCAGGCCAAGATGAACCGCACCGTCGACCCGCGCGACGTCGCCTCGCACAACCGCATGGACCAGCGCGGCGAGGACCTCGCGAGCGGCGCGGCCGGCGTCAACATCGTCGGCTACATCACCGTCTCGTCCCGCAACCCCGAAGCCCTCGCCCGCGACAAGCGGACCATAAGGGCCTCGGCCGGCAAGTCGTATCTGAAGCTGGAGTGGTGCGACCGCGAACACCACCGCGCCTTCGTGAACACACTCCCGTTCGCCACCGGCATCCGAAGGTAGGGCTGAGTACTGATGCGGGATCCGCTGTCCGTCCTCACCGAGGCCTTCACGTCCTTCCTCTTCGGCAAGGTCGAGACGACCCGCCCACCGGTGCGCACCTCCACCGGCCAGGCCCAGGCCGTCTACCTGCCGACCGCGGCCCCCGGCCTCGGCGACTCCGGCGTCATCATCGGCCGCGAGGTCTACTCCGGGAAGGGCTACATCTACGACCCCTTCCAGCTGTACGGACAGCAGCTCCCGGCACCGCACTGGCTGGTCCTCGGCGAGTCCGGCAACGGCAAGTCGGCCCTTGAGAAGACGTACGTCCTGCGGCAGTTGAGGTTCAAGGACCGGCAGGTCGTCGTGCTCGACGCGCAGGGCGAGGACGGCGACGGCGAGTGGAACCTCATCGCCCGTGAGCTGGGTATAACCCCCATCCGGCTCGACCCGACCGCCGCCCTGGACATGGGCATCCGGCTCAACCCGCTCGACCCCGCGATCACCACGACCGGCCAGCTCGCGCTGCTCCGGACGATCATCGAGGTCGCGATGGGCCACGGCCTGGACGAGCGCTCCGGCTTCGCGCTCAAGGTCGCGCACGCCTACGTCAACGAGACGATCGTCGAGCGCCAGCCCGTACTGACGGACATCGTCGAGCAACTGCGCCACCCCGAACCGGAGTCGGCGGAGGCGATGAACGTCGCCATAGACGACGTACGGGCCTGGGGCCTGGACGTCGCCCTCGTCATCGACCGCCTCGTCGACGGTGACCTGCGCGGCATGTTCGACGGCCCGACGACGGTCGGCATCGACCTCGACGCGCCGCTCATCGTCTTCGACCTGTCCCACATCGACCGCAACTCCATCGCCATGCCGATCCTCATGGCGATCGTCGGCGTGTGGCTGGAGCACACCTGGATCCGCCCCGACCGAAGGAAGCGCATCTTCCTGGTCGAGGAGGCCTGGCACATCATCAACAGCCCGTTCGTGGCCCAGCTCTTCCAGCGCCTGCTGAAGTTCGGACGCCGCCTGGGTCTGTCGTTCGTGGCGGTGGTCCACCACTTGAGCGACGTGGTCGACGGAGCGGCGGCGAAAGAGGCCTCCGCGATCCTCAAGATGGCGTCCACCCGGACGATCTACGCCCAGAAGGCGGACGAGGCGAGGTCGACGGGACGAGTCCTCGGCCTGCCCAGGTGGGCTGTGGAAATCATCCCCACCCTGACGCCCGGCATCGCGGTCTGGGACGTCAACGGCAACGTCCAAGTGGTCAAACACCTGATCACCGAGACCGAACGCCCCCTCGTCTTCACCGACCGCGCCATGACACAGTCGTCGGCCGACCACCTGACGGACGACGCCCTGCGGGCCGCCGAGCTGGAGGCGGAGGAACGCGCGGCGGCGTTCATGGAGCAACACCTGAGCGACCTCGACGACTCGTCCGAGTCCACGGTGGCGTAGAGGAGCGGCCCGAGATGAGACCGGACGAGCGCGACCGCCACCGCGGCGGCGAAGGCGGCATCCCCGACGGACTGCTGGTCGGTGTCCTGGCCTTCGTCCTCGGCATGACCGTCATGGTGTGGACGGCGACCGGCCTGGCCGGCCTCTTCACCCACGGCTCCTGGCCCTCCGAGGTCACCTTCCGCCGTACGCCCCTGGCCATGCGCCAACTCGTCGAGGCCCCCCACGACATCGCGGCCGCCTGGCCGGAGACCCCGGAGACCCAACTCTCCGGGTACGGCCTCTTCTGGGGCCTGTTCATCGGCCAGCTGATGGTCCTGCTGGTCCTGACGGTGTTCGTCATGGGAACGGCGGCGAGGTGGCGGGCGGTGAGGGCGAGACGCAGGGCGCTGGCGCTGGCTGCCGCGGCGGAGCCGGACCTTCTGTCCAAGGACGAGCCTCGCGAGGTCCCTCGGAGCCGGGCGGCGGAGCGGACCGAGGTGGAGCGGCCGGGAGCGGAGCACCCGGCACACCCGCCGGTCGAGCACGCCACGGCGCCGCAGCCGGCGGCGGACCATCCCGCGGCGGCCCCGGTCCGGGCGGCGGAGCCGCCGCTGGAATCGGTTCCTGTGACGACTGACGGTGAACGGGCGGGTGGATGGGAAAGCCCCGTGCCGGCACCGCGCGGCCCCGTCATCCTCGGCCCACCCGAGACCCGCCACCCCCTCGCCGTCCAGGCGATCCGGGACGCCGACGGCCCGGCCCTCGTCATCACCTCCAACCCCACCCTCTGGTCGGACACGAAGGACGCCCGCGCGAAACTGGGCCCCGTCCTCCTCTACGACCCCTCCCACCTCTGCGACACCCCGGCCCGCCTCCACTGGTCCCCGTCCGCCGGCTGCGAGAACAAGGACACCGCCAAGGCCCGCGCGGCAGCGCTCCTCGCCCCGGTCCGCCCCACCGCGAAGATCGACCAGACGGTCGCCGACACGGCCGAGACCCTCCTGCGCAGCTACCTCCACGCCGCCGCCGTGGACGGCCGCACCATCCGCCACGTCCACCGCTGGGCCCAGGGCACCCAGGTCCAGGAAGCCGTACGCATCCTCCGTACGAACCCCAAGGCCGCCTCCGGCTCCGCAGGCGAACTCGAAGCCACCCTCACCTCGCACCCCGAACGCCGGGACATCGCCCAGGAGTTGACGGCCCGGGCCCTGTCCGCCCTGTTCACGGTGAATGTCCGCGAAGCCTGCACCCCAAATCGAACCGACAGCCTCACCTTGGATTCCTTCGTCGACGAAGGGGGCACGCTTTATGTGGTCGGTGAACCCATCGAGGACCCCAGGGCGAATCCCGGCGCGATGCCCCTGCTGACGGCCCTCGCCTCAAGCGTGGTCGAGCGCGGCCGGCGCATGGCCGAACGGTCATCCTCCGGTCGCCTCGACCCACCACTCACCCTCGTCCTGGACGACGTGGCGGCGGTGGCCCCGCTCCCCCAGCTCCCGGACCTCCTGTCCGTGGGCGGAGGCACGGGCCAGGACCGGGGCCTCCCCACCCTGGCCCTCCTCCGCTCCCGCGAACAGGCCCGCTCCCGCTGGCCCCACCACGAACTCCCGGTGTAGGTCACCGGGCAAGTCCGGGTAACTCACCGCCCCCTAGGGCCGCTTGAACACGAACTCAAGCTCCCGCGCGCCCGGATCCCCGGGCACCGGAACACTCTCCCCCGTGGGCACGAACCCGAACTTCCGGTAGAAGGCCTCGGCCCGCCCGTTCCGCTCGTCCACGAACAACCGCACCCGCTCCACCCCCGCGACCTCCCACGCCCACTCCAGGGCGTACGCGAAGAGCCGCTCGGTGAGCCCCCGCCCCCGCACCTCCGGCCGCACATAGACGGCCACGAGATGCCCCTGGCGTACGTCGCTCACATCCCCGAGCGCGCCCTGGGCCCCCGCCTCCTCGACGAGCACGACCACCGACCCGACCCACCGCCCGTCGGGCGCCACGGCCACCACCTGCTGCCGCTCACGCACGCCCTCGGCGGCCCCGGCCGCCCGCTCCCGCCAGAAGCTGTCGGGCCGGCCCACGGCAGCCTCGTACGTCTCCAGAAAGGCGAGGTGCGCCACCGGATCCCGGAGCGCGGCCAGCCGCAGCTCCTTCGCCGCGGGCCACTCGTCGGCACGTATCGAACGCACCACATGGTCAGCCGAGGCATCGGGACGGTCATCAGAACGAACATCGGGGCTCATGAGGGTCACCGTAATACCGGGGTACTACACCCTTCACCTCATATCCCGCCGTCGTCCGACGCCCCCGGCGACCCGCCCGGCCGACCATCGAAGACATGATTACGGCCTCCGAACTGACCAAACGCTACGGCGACAGGACCGTCGTCTCCGACCTCACCTTCACCGTCCGACCGGGCACGGTCACCGGCTTCCTCGGCCCCAACGGCGCCGGCAAGTCCACGACCATGCGGATGATCCTCGGCCTGGACGCCCCGACACACGGCACCGCGACGGTCGGCGACCACGCGTACGCCGACCACCCCGCACCCCTCCACGAGGTCGGCGCGCTCCTGGAGGCCCGCTCGGTCCACCCGGGCCGCACGGCCCGCCACCACCTGGTCGCCCTCGCCCTCACCCACGGCATCCCCAGGAGCCGCGTCGACCACGTCCTGGACCTCACCGGCCTGACCGACGTGGCCGGACGACGGGTCAAGGGCTTCTCCCTCGGCATGGGCCAACGCCTCGGCATCGCCGCCGCGTTGCTCGGAGACCCGGCCACCGTGATCCTCGACGAACCGGTCAACGGCCTCGACCCCGAGGGCGTCCTGTGGATCCGCAACCTCCTCAAGTCCCTTGCCGCGGAAGGCCGTACGGTCTTCGTCTCCTCCCACCTGATGAGCGAGATGGCCCTGACCGCCGAGCACCTGATCATCATCGGCAGGGGCCGCCTGCTCGCCGACACGACGGTCGACACGTTCGTACGCGAATCGGGCGCGGGCACGATCAAGGTGGTCACCCCGGAAGCGGGCCTGCTCACCCAACTCCTCGGCGCCCCAGGCGTGGACGTCACCAGCCCCACCCCCGGAACCCTCGAAATCAGCGGCACGGACGCCGAACACATCGGCCGCACCGCCGCCACCCACGGCATCCCCCTCTTCGAACTCACCCCCCACGCCGCCTCGTTGGAGCAGGCCTTCATGGACCTGACCCGCGACTCCCTCGAGTACGCAGCCCACTTGGAGCCGGCATGACCACCCTCGCCCTCACCCCGACCCGCATCCTGCGCTCCGAATGGCACAAGCTGTGGACGGTCCGCTCCACCTGGATCATGCTGACCGCCGCGACCGTCCTGACTCTCGGCGTCGGCATCGCGATGGGCGCGTCCTACGAACAGGACCGCGGCGAGGTCACCGGCGTCGACCCCGTCCAGTTCCTCCTCTTCGGCACGCAGTTCTCGCAGATCATCCTGGCCGTCGTCGCCGTCCTGTTCATCGCGGGCGAGTACGGCACGGGGATGATCCGCTCAACGATGGTGGCCGTACCGCGCCGCCTCCCGGTCCTCTGGTCCAAGGCGGGCGTGGTCACCGCGGTCGTCTTCACCGCCACCCTGGCCACGTTCCTCGTCACGTTCACGGCCGGGCAACTCTTCCTCGACGGCACGGACAAGGAACTGTCCCTCACCGAACCGGGCGTCCTCGGCACCCTCCTCGGCAGCGCGGCGGGCCTGACCGCCCTGGCCCTCATCGGCCTCGGCCTGGGCGCCCTGCTCCGCTCGGTCCCCGGCGGCATCACCGCCTTCATCGGAGGCGTCACGGTCCTCCCTGAGGTCCTCAGGATGTTCCCGTACGACGTCATGGACAGCGCCGCCAAGTACTTCCCCGGCAGGGCGGCCGAGGGCCTGATGACCCTCCAGGACAGCTCCGACTACGGGGCCACGGGCCCCGCCCTCCTCGCCCTCGCCCTGTGGACGGCGGCGATCCTGGGCGCCGCGGGCCTCCTCCTCGAACGACGGGACGTATGACCAACTCCCTCACCACCGGCTCGCGTACGAGGATGGAACCGTGACCGAGACACGGGACCGGCCCCGCAACTGGCTGCGCAGGGCCCGCGACCAGAGCCGCCGTGACCGCGCCCGCCGGGACCAGGCCTGGCGCGACCAGTCCTGGCGGGGCTGGTCACCGGACGGGGCCCGCCAACAGCCCGCCACCCGCCAGATACACCGCCTCAGCCACCGGGTGCGCGCCTTCGACCGGCGCCACCCGCTGGTGTGGGACGTCCTGGTCTCGGGTTTCCTCCTGGCCGCCGCGGTCAACGACATGCAGGGAGGCTGGCGGAACATCACCGAGAACCCGGACGCACCGACCTGGCTTCTCACCACCCTGACGCTGGGATTCACGGTCCCGCTCCTGTGGCGCCGCACATATCCCGTCACGATCCTCCTGGCGATGCTCCCGCTCGCGGTCGTCAACGCCTGGACCGGCACGGACCTCCAGGCGAGCCTGACCCTGCTCGTCGCCACGTTCAACATCGCGCTGCACACCGGCTTGCGCACCCTGCTCTGGTCGTACGCCCTCACCCTGGGGCCGATCGTCGTGGACGCCCTCCGCTACCCCGAAGAACAGGGCGCCGACCAGTCCATCGTTCCGCAGGCGACCCGCCTCGCCATGGTGGCCATCGTGGGCGTCTCGTACCGCACCCGCCAGGAGTACCTCGCCTCCCTCGTCGAGCGCGCCCGCCAGCTGGAGGTGGAGCGCGACCAGCAGGCCCGCCTCGCCACCGCCGCCGAACGCACCCGCATAGCCCGCGAGATGCACGACATCATCGGCCACAACCTCTCGGTCATCACGAGCCTCGCGGACGGCGGTTCGTACGCCGCCGCCAAGAACCCCGAACGAGCCGCCCAGGCCCTCACCGCCATCGGCACGACCAGCCGCCAGGCCCTGGGCGAACTCCGCCGCCTCCTGGACGTACTACGCGCGGACCCCTCAGGAACACAGCCACCAGGAGCCGAACGCCTGGGACTTGACCCACTTGGCCCCCTTGAACCCCCGGGAGTGGAGATGGCCCCCCAGCCGTCCCTCACCGACCTGGACCACCTCATAGAAGGCGTACGTTCCGCCGGCCTCCCCGTCCGCACCACCATCCACGGCCAAGCCACCGCCCTCCCGCCGGGCCGCCAACTCGCCGTCTACAGAGTCATCCAGGAAGCCCTGACGAACACCCTCAAGCACGGCGGCCCAGACGCGACATCGACGGTCTCGGTGTCGTACGGGAACGGAGGCGCCGTGACCGCGACGGTGACCGACACCGGCCGCGGAAGCACAGGCCGGAGCAACGGCACCGGGGGCCGCGGTCTCACCGGAATGCGCGAACGAACTGCCCTGTACGGCGGGACACTTGAGTCCGGCCCGCTCCCGGACCACGGCTGGCGCGTCCACCTTCACCTACCGGAGGAAACCCCGCAGTGACCACCGTGCTCATCGTCGACGACCAGCCGCTGCAGCGCTTCGGCTTCCGCATGCTCCTGGAGAGCCAGGACGACATGTCGGTCGTGGGCGAAGCGTCCAACGGCAGCGAGGCGATCCGCATGACGGCCGAACTCCACCCGGACGTCGCCCTGATGGACATCCGCATGCCCGGCCTCGACGGCATCGAGGCGACCCGCCGCATCGTCTCCTCCGGAAACCGCACCCGCGTCCTCATCCTCACCACGTTCGACCTGGACGAGTACGCGTACGCAGGCCTGCGGGCGGGCGCCTCCGGCTTCCTCATCAAGGACGCCCAGCCCGAGGAACTGCTCGCCGGCATCCGCGCGGTGGCCACGGGCGACGCGGTCGTGGCCCCGAGCCTCACGCGTCGCCTCCTCGACGCCTACGCCGAGCACCTCCCCACTCCGGGCCCGGAAACAGCCCCCGGCCAGGACCCGCGCCTGACCTCCCTCACGGACCGCGAGCGCGAAATCCTGACGGTCGTCGGCCAGGGCTGGACGAACACAGAGATATCCACCCGGCTCCATCTCGCCGAATCAACGGTGAAGACCCACGTGAGCCGCATCCTCGCGAAGACTGGCTCCCGGGACCGCATCCAAGCGGTGATCCTGGCGTACGACACAAGGCTGGTGGAGCCGTCCTGAAAGGGACCGGTAAAAGGGGCAGGAAAAGGTGCCGGGAAAAGTACCCCTAAACGCAAGAAAGCCCCCGCACCGAAGTGCGGGGGCTTTCCCATAATATTTGTTCGGCGGTGTCCTACTCTCCCACAGGGTCCCCCCTGCAGTACCATCGGCGCTGTAAGGCTTAGCTTCCGGGTTCGGAATGTAACCGGGCGTTTCCCTCACGCTATGACCACCGAAACACTATGAAACTGTCAACCGGAGCCGTGGCCTTGGCTACGACGGTTGTTCGTGGTTTCAGAACCAACACAGTGGACGCGAGCAACTGAGGACAAGCCCTCGGCCTATTAGTACCAGTCAGCTTCACCCCTTACGGGGCTTCCACATCCGGCCTATCAACCCAGTCGTCTACTGGGAGCCTTAACCAATCTAGTTGGTGGGAATACTCATCTCGAAGCAGGCTTCCCGCTTAGATGCTTTCAGCGGTTATCCCTCCCGAACGTAGCCAACCAGCCATGCCCTTGGCAGGACAACTGGCACACCAGAGGTTCGTCCGTCCCGGTCCTCTCGTACTAGGGACAGCCCTTCTCAATATTCCTACGCGCACAGCGGATAGGGACCGAACTGTCTCACGACGTTCTAAACCCAGCTCGCGTACCGCTTTAATGGGCGAACAGCCCAACCCTTGGGACCGACTCCAGCCCCAGGATGCGACGAGCCGACATCGAGGTGCCAAACCATCCCGTCGATATGGACTCTTGGGGAAGATCAGCCTGTTATCCCCGGGGTACCTTTTATCCGTTGAGCGACGGCGCTTCCACAAGCCACCGCCGGATCACTAGTCCCGACTTTCGTCCCTGCTCGACCCGTCGGTCTCACAGTCAAGCTCCCTTGTGCACTTACACTCAACACCTGATTGCCAACCAGGCTGAGGGAACCTTTGGGCGCCTCCGTTACTCTTTAGGAGGCAACCGCCCCAGTTAAACTACCCATCAGACACTGTCCCTGATCCGGATCACGGACCCAGGTTAGACATCCAGCACGACCAGACTGGTATTTCAACGACGACTCCACAGACACTGGCGTGCCCGCTTCACAGTCTCCCAGCTATCCTACACAAGCCGAACCGAACACCAATATCAAACTGTAGTAAAGGTCCCGGGGTCTTTCCGTCCTGCTGCGCGAAACGAGCATCTTTACTCGTAGTGCAATTTCACCGGGCCTATGGTTGAGACAGTCGAGAAGTCGTTACGCCATTCGTGCAGGTCGGAACTTACCCGACAAGGAATTTCGCTACCTTAGGATGGTTATAGTTACCACCGCCGTTTACTGGCGCTTAAGTTCTCAGCTTCGCACACCCGAAAGTGCACTAACCGGTCCCCTTAACGTTCCAGCACCGGGCAGGCGTCAGTCCGTATACATCGCCTTACGGCTTCGCACGGACCTGTGTTTTTAGTAAACAGTCGCTTCTCGCTGGTCTCTGCGGCCACCCCCAGCTCACGGAGTAAATCCGATCACCAGTGATGGCCCCCCTTCTCCCGAAGTTACGGGGGCATTTTGCCGAGTTCCTTAACCATAGTTCACCCGAACGCCTCGGTATTCTCTACCTGACCACCTGAGTCGGTTTAGGGTACGGGCCGCCATGAAACTCGCTAGAGGCTTTTCTCGACAGCATAGGATCATCCACTTCACCACAATCGGCTCGGCATCAGGTCTCACCCTTAATGTGCGACGGATTTACCTATCACACGGGCTACACCCTTACCCCGGGACAACCACCGCCCGGGCTGGACTACCTTCCTGCGTCACCCCATCACTCACCTACTACAGGTCTGGTCCGTCGGCTCCACCACTCCCCTTTGCCCGAAGGCTCCAGGGCGGCTTCACGGACTTAGCATCGCCTGGTTCAATGTTTGACGCTTCACAGCGGGTACCGGAATATCAACCGGTTATCCATCGACTACGCCTGTCGGCCTCGCCTTAGGTCCCGACTTACCCTGGGCAGATCAGCTTGACCCAGGAACCCTTAGTCAATCGGCGCACACGTTTCTCACGTGTGTATCGCTACTCATGCCTGCATTCTCACTCGTGAACCGTCCACCACTAGCTTCCGCTGCGGCTTCACCCGGCACACGACGCTCCCCTACCCATCCCAGCGGGCGTTGGCCCTATATGCTGAAATGACACGACTTCGGCGGTACGCTTGAGCCCCGCTACATTGTCGGCGCGGAATCACTAGACCAGTGAGCTATTACGCACTCTTTCAAGGGTGGCTGCTTCTAAGCCAACCTCCTGGTTGTCTCTGCGACTCCACATCCTTTCCCACTTAGCGTACGCTTAGGGGCCTTAGTCGATGCTCTGGGCTGTTTCCCTCTCGACCATGGAGCTTATCCCCCACAGTCTCACTGCCGTGCTCTCACTTACCGGCATTCGGAGTTTGGCTAAGGTCAGTAACCCGGTAGGGCCCATCGCCTATCCAGTGCTCTACCTCCGGCAAGAAACACACGACGCTGCACCTAAATGCATTTCGGGGAGAACCAGCTATCACGGAGTTTGATTGGCCTTTCACCCCTAACCACAGGTCATCCCCCAGGTTTTCAACCCTGGTGGGTTCGGTCCTCCACGACCTCTTACAGCCGCTTCAACCTGCCCATGGCTAGATCACTCCGCTTCGGGTCTTGAGCGCGCTACTAAACCGCCCTGTTCGGACTCGCTTTCGCTACGGCTTCCCCACACGGGTTAACCTCGCAACACACCGCAAACTCGCAGGCTCATTCTTCAAAAGGCACGCAGTCACGACTGTATGTGCAAGCACATACAGCGACGCTCCCACGGCTTGTAGGCACACGGTTTCAGGTACTATTTCACTCCGCTCCCGCGGTACTTTTCACCATTCCCTCACGGTACTATCCGCTATCGGTCACCAGGGAATATTTAGGCTTAGCGGGTGGTCCCGCCAGATTCACACGGGATTTCTCGGGCCCCGTGCTACTTGGGTGTCTCTCAAACGAGCCGTTGATGTTTCGACTACGGGGGTCTTACCCTCTACGCCGGACCTTTCGCATGTCCTTCGCCTACACCAACGGTTTCTGACTCGTCTCACAGCCGGCAGACTGTGAAAGAGAGATCCCACAACCCCGTACACGCAACCCCTGCCGGGTCTCACACGTATACGGTTTGGCCTCATCCGGTTTCGCTCGCCACTACTCCCGGAATCACGGTTGTTTTCTCTTCCTGCGGGTACTGAGATGTTTCACTTCCCCGCGTTCCCTCCACACACCCTATGTGTTCAGATGTGGGTGACAGCCCATGACGACTGCCGGGTTTCCCCATTCGGAAACCCCCGGATCAAAGCCTGGTTGACGGCTCCCCGGGGACTATCGTGGCCTCCCACGTCCTTCATCGGTTCCTGGTACCAAGGCATCCACCGTGCGCCCTTAAAAACTTGGCCACAGATGCTCGCGTCCACTGTGCAGTTCTCAAACAACGACCAACCACCCGTCACAACCCGCCGAAGCAGATTTTTACCGGGGCCGGCACTGAAGACAGACCTTGCGGCCATACCTTCAGACACCCAACAGCGTGCCCAACACCCTCGCCACCCGTGATCAGCTTTCCACGCCCCGAAGGACAGTACTTGCAGCCCGAGATGACTGAGAGTGCCGAATAATCAACGTTCCACCCATGAGCAACCAGCATCAGACATTCGCCGATGTACTGGCCTCTGGACCGGCAGGCAGAGCCTGTCAGCCAAGAAGTGCTCCTTAGAAAGGAGGTGATCCAGCCGCACCTTCCGGTACGGCTACCTTGTTACGACTTCGTCCCAATCGCCAGTCCCACCTTCGACAGCTCCCTCCCCACAAGGGGGTTGGGCCACCGGCTTCGGGTGTTACCGACTTTCGTGACGTGACGGGCGGTGTGTACAAGGCCCGGGAACGTATTCACCGCAGCAATGCTGATCTGCGATTACTAGCAACTCCGACTTCATGGGGTCGAGTTGCAGACCCCAATCCGAACTGAGACAGGCTTTTTGAGATTCGCTCCGCCTTGCGACATCGCAGCTCATTGTACCTGCCATTGTAGCACGTGTGCAGCCCAAGACATAAGGGGCATGATGACTTGACGTCGTCCCCACCTTCCTCCGAGTTGACCCCGGCAGTCTCCTGTGAGTCCCCACCATCCCCGAAGGGACGTGCTGGCAACACAGAACAAGGGTTGCGCTCGTTGCGGGACTTAACCCAACATCTCACGACACGAGCTGACGACAGCCATGCACCACCTGTCACCCGACCACAAGGGGGGCACCATCTCTGATGCTTTCCGGGCGATGTCAAGCCTTGGTAAGGTTCTTCGCGTTGCGTCGAATTAAGCCACATGCTCCGCTGCTTGTGCGGGCCCCCGTCAATTCCTTTGAGTTTTAGCCTTGCGGCCGTACTCCCCAGGCGGGGAACTTAATGCGTTAGCTGCGGCACCGACGACGTGGAATGTCGCCAACACCTAGTTCCCACCGTTTACGGCGTGGACTACCAGGGTATCTAATCCTGTTCGCTCCCCACGCTTTCGCTCCTCAGCGTCAGTAATGGCCCAGAGATCCGCCTTCGCCACCGGTGTTCCTCCTGATATCTGCGCATTTCACCGCTACACCAGGAATTCCGATCTCCCCTACCACACTCTAGTCTGCCCGTATCGAATGCAGACCCGGGGTTAAGCCCCGGGCTTTCACATCCGACGTGACAGACCGCCTACGAGCTCTTTACGCCCAATAATTCCGGACAACGCTTGCGCCCTACGTATTACCGCGGCTGCTGGCACGTAGTTAGCCGGCGCTTCTTCTGCAGGTACCGTCACTTTCGCTTCTTCCCTGCTGAAAGAGGTTTACAACCCGAAGGCCGTCATCCCTCACGCGGCGTCGCTGCATCAGGCTTTCGCCCATTGTGCAATATTCCCCACTGCTGCCTCCCGTAGGAGTCTGGGCCGTGTCTCAGTCCCAGTGTGGCCGGTCGCCCTCTCAGGCCGGCTACCCGTCGTCGCCTTGGTGAGCTTCTACCTCACCAACAAGCTGATAGGCCGCGGGCTCATCCTTCACCGCCGGAGCTTTCAACCCCCACAGATGCCTGTAGGAGTGTTATCCGGTATTAGACCCCGTTTCCAGGGCTTGTCCCAGAGTGAAGGGCAGATTGCCCACGTGTTACTCACCCGTTCGCCACTAATCCACCCCGAAGGGCTTCATCGTTCGACTTGCATGTGTTAAGCACGCCGCCAGCGTTCGTCCTGAGCCAGGATCAAACTCTCCGTGAATGTCTGCCGGTAATCCGGCGTAACACCACGAGAGCGGAACAACCGGGCGGAATAAGCCCGACTGTTCACAACGTCCTCGCTGTGCGCCTGCCGAAACAAAATGCCCGGCAGGACTTTTTCAAAGGAACCTCCACCCACCACATGACATGGTGGACGGGGTATCAACATATCTGGCGTTGATTTTTGGCACGCTGTTGAGTTCTCAAGGAACGGACGCTTCCTTCGTACTCACCCTCTCGGGCTTTCCTCCGGGCTTCCCTTCGGTCTTGCGTTTCCGACTCTATCAGACCGTTTCCCGATCCGATTTCCTCGGTGCTTTCCGACCTTTTGGCCTTCCGGCTGTGTTGACTGTATCAGATCCTTTCGGGCCTGACTCCCTGTCAACCGGGTTTGTCTTTGCGGCTGTTGGGCCGTTCCGACGTTCCAAACGTTAGCGGATTCTCTCGGCAGTTCCTAATCGGGCTGCCGACCCCAAATCGAATTGAATTCGGGCACGCCGAATTCGCCCCGTTGGGGAGATCGTGCTGATGGTTTGGTGTGCCACTTCTGCGGCGGAGGTGCTGTCGCAGAACCGTTACGGCCCCGTGGCAACTCGAAGAACCTTACGGATCGGCGAGGGGAGTGTCAAGTCTCCCCCGGGCGGCCATCCGGCAAACCAGCGGCGGGCAGGAAGTCGGAGCCGGGGCCGAGCCCCAACTCGGGCCTCAGTCAAGGTCGGTGAGCCGGCCGCCGGCGTCCGGCTGGGCGTGCTCCACGCGGCGAAGCAGCCGGGTCAGCACCTCGCCGAGGACGCCACGATCCTCCGGGGAGAGGTCCTGGAGGAGGTCTTCCTCGAAGACCGTGGCCAGGCGCATGGCCTCCAGCCACTTCCCGCGCCCCTCCTCTGTCAGCTCGACGATGACGCGTACCCGGTTGGACTCGTCGCGTTCCCGGGTGACCAGGCCCTCCGCGACCATGCGGTCGATGCGGTGGGTCATGGCGGCCGGGGTGAGGCCGAGTCGCTTGGCGAGGTCGCTCGGGCCCATTCGGTAGGGGGCGCCGGAGAGGACGAGGGCCTTGAGGACCTCCCACTCGGCGTTGCTGATGCCGAGGGTGGCGGTCTGGCGGCCGTAGGCGACGTTCATACGGCGGTTCAGGCGGCCCAGCGCCGAGACGATCTTCTCGACCTGGGGGTCGAGGTCCTGGAATTCGCGCTGGTAGGCGGCGATCTGCTCTTCGATCGTCGGCTCGCTGACGCGGCGGGTGTCACCCATGGCCGCAGTATGGCACGCGCCCGCTTGGCGTTGAAGTCCTTCGGGATGTACTGTTTAGATCCTAACTTTAGCTTCGAAGTCTTCACCCCTAACTTCTGAGGCAGACGTAAGACTTCCCCTACCAAGGCAGGTGAAAGTGACCAGGGCGATGGGCGCTGAGATGCGCCGGATCCATGTGGGCAACGCACTCAGCGCGTTCGGGCTCGGCTTTACCGTCCCGTATCTGTACGTCTATGTGGCGCAGGTACGGGATCTTGGTGCGATGACGGCGGGGCTCGTGCTCGCCGTCTTCGCCGTGGCCGCGCTCGTGGTGCTGCCGTTCGCCGGGCGGGCCATCGTCCGCCGGGGCCCGCTGCCGGTGCTGCTCGCCGCCTTGGTCACCGCCGCCGTCGGAGCGCTGAGCCTCGGGCTCGCGAACAGCTCGACGACCGTCCTGTTGTCCGCGGCCGCGCTCGGTGCCGGTCAGGCCGTGATGCAGCCGGCGCTCGCGACGATGATCGTGGACTTCTCGTCGGCCGAGACGCGGTCGCGCGCCTTCGCCACCCAGTTCTTCCTGCAGAACCTCGGGCTCGGGGTCGGCGGGCTCATCGGCGGTCATCTCGTCGACGCCTCACGGGCGAGCTCGTTCACGCTGCTGTTCTCGATCGAGGCGGCGATGTTCCTGCTGCTCGTCGTGATCATGGCGACCGTACGGATGCCGCGTGCGCCCAAGGTCGAGGGGGCTCCGGGAGGGGCCAGGGGCAGTTGGAAGCAGTTGCTCGGCAACCGGGCCATGGTGCAGCTGTGCGCGGTGGGCTTCGTGCTGTTCTTCGCCTGCTACGGGCAGTTCGAGTCGGGGCTGAGCGCGTACGGCGTCGAGGCGGCGGGGATCTCCACGTCCGCGCTCGGGACCGCGCTTGCCGCGAACACGGCGATGATCGTGGTGGCCCAGTTCGCCGTGCTGCGGTTCGTCGAGCGGCGGAAGCGGTCCCGGGTGATCGGCGCTGTCGGCCTGATCTGGGCCTTCGCCTGGGTCGTCGCCGGGTACGCGGGGCTCGGACACGCCAGCCAGACCATGGCGACGGCCGCGTTCGTGTCGACGTACGCGCTGTTCGGGCTCGGGGAGGCGATGCTGTCGCCGACCGTGGCGCCACTGGTCGCGGATCTGGCGCCGAGCGGGATGGCGGGGCAGTACAACTCCGCCTTCGCCCTGGTGAAGCAGTTGGCGCTCGCGGTCGGGCCCGCGGTGGGCGGGCCGATGGGGGCCTCGCTGCATGCTCCGTACGTCGTGACGTTCCTGTTGTTCTCGCTGGGGATCACGTTCCTGGCGGTGCGACTGGGGAAGCAGCTCACTCCCGTACAGAATCAGCCGTCGTTGGCGAAGAGCCGGGTTGTCGCGCGGGGCGGGGCTTCGGCGGATGCGGTGCAGACCGCCGCCTGACTGGCGTACAGGGCTTGAGATACACAGGACGGCCGTCACCACTGATGTGGAGGCGGCCGTCCTGTTTTGTTTCGCGTGTAGGTGCTCAGTGGGTGGCTGTCACCAGGGTGGACGTGAACGGGAGCGTTGCCGTGCCGTCGGGGTTCGTGTGGTCGGTGAGGGTCGCGGCCACCGCCTCGGCGGCCTGGGTGAGACGGTCCGGGCCGCCGGCGTCCTCGATTGCTTGGCCCCAGGGGACGGCCGAGAGGTGGCCGCGGGCGAAGGCGGAGAGCGGGGGCAGGGTGATGCCGAAGGTGACGTCACGGCTGACCACGTCGTGGAAGCCCGCGTCGGTGAGGGCGGCCGTGAGGCGTTCGGCGGGGCAGGAGAAGGCCATCGCGAAGTGCGCCTCGGCCTGCGGGCCGCCGTACGCGGTGATGGCGCGGTCGTGGGCCACGAAGTACGGGGAGCGGTCCCGGGCGGCCCAGGCGGTGGCGGCGAACCGGCCGCCGGGGCGCAGGACCCTGGACGCCTCGACGAGGGCCGCGCCGAGGTCCGGGAAGAACTGGACGCCCTGCTGGCAGAGGACGGCGTCGAACGTGTCGTCCGGATAGGGGAGGTGGTCGGCGGGGGCCACGGTGAACTCGATGTCCGGGTACATGCGGGGTGCCCTGGCGGCGGCCACCTTGAGCATGGCCTCGTTGAAGTCGGCGGCCGCGACATGGCCCGTGGGGCCGACCCGGGCGGCGGCCGCGCGGGCCACGAAGCCGGTTCCGGAGGCCACATCGAGAACCTGGTGGCCCGGACACAGGTCCACGGCGTCCAGCAGCGCCTCGACGAACGGCGCCATGATCGGTGCGCTGTACTCCTCGTAGCGCTCGGGAGCGCTGCCTTTGAGCTGAAAGCCCGTTTCGTCTGCCTGGGGTGAGCTAGCCATGGGTGAGCTACTAGCACCGCCGGCCGGGTCCGACCAGATGGCGCGCGGCCCGTGGGTCAGATGGTGCGCGGCTTCCGGGTCAGGTGGTGCGCGGAAGTGCGAACTCGCACCACACCGCCTTGCCACCGCCCGGGGTGCGGCGGGAGCCCCAGTTCGAGGCGATGGTGGCGACGATCGCGATGCCCCGGCCGGACTCGTCGGCCGGCTCTGCCCGGCGGCGGCGCGGGAGGTGGTCGTCGCCGTCGGTGACCTCGACGATGAGGCGCCGGTCGGTGCGGCGGAGTCTGAGGCGCATCGGCGGGGTGCCGTGCTGGAGGGAGTTGGCGACGAGCTCGCTCGCGGCCAGTACGCCGAGGTCGTGCAGGTCGGTCGGGAAGCGCCAGCTGGTGAGGACGCCGGAGGCGAAGGCACGCGCGCGTGGGGCCGCTTCGACTCCGCCGAGCAGCTCCAGGGCGGCGTTGCGGAAGAGCTCGCTGTCCGGTCCCGTACGGGCCGGGTGCTGGAGGACCAGGACGGCCACGTCGTCGTCGTGGTCGGCGGTCACGCCCGCCGAGCGGACCAGGCGGTCGCAGACGACCTGGGGGGTGCCGGTGGCGCCGGCGAGGGCGCGCTCCAGGGAGGCGATGCCCTCGTCCAGGTCCGCGTCGCGGCGCTCGACCAGGCCGTCGGTGTAGAGCACGGCGGTGGAGCCGGGGCCGAGGGGGATCGAGCCGGAGGCGTGCATCCAGCCGCCCGTGCCGAGCGGGGGGCCGGTGGGTTCGTCGGCGCGCAGGACCGTGCCGCTCTCGTCGCGGACGAGGATCGGGAGGTGGCCCGCGGAGGCGTACACCAGCCGGCCCTCGTTCGGGTCGTGGACCGCGTACGCGCAGGTGGCGATCTGGTTGGCGTCGATCTCCATGGCGAGGCCGTCCAGGAGCTGGAGGACCTCGTGCGGGGGCAGGTCGAGGCGGGCATACGCCCGGACGGCCGTGCGGAGCTGGCCCATGACGGCCGCCGCGCGGACGCCGCGGCCCATGACGTCGCCGATGACGAGGGCGGTGCGGCCGCCGCCGAGGGTGATCACGTCGTACCAGTCGCCGCCGACCGCGGCCTCCGTGCCGCCCGGGTGGTAGGTGGCGGCGACGCGCAGGTCGTCGGGCTCTTCGAGCTCCTGGGGCAGCAGGGAGCGCTGGAGGGTGACGGCGGTCTCACGCTGCCGGCGCTCGCTGGCGCGCAGCCGCTCGGCGGCCTCGGCGTGGTCGGTGACGTCGGCGGCGAAGATCAGTACGCCACCCCCTTCGGGGGTGGCCGAGACCTCGACCGGTGTGCACGTGAACGTGTACGAGCGGCCGCCGGGGGCCTTGCGGGACTTGACCGTACGGGGCTTGGAGCTGCGCAGGACCTGGTCGAGGAGCGGCAGCAAGCCGATCTCGGCCAGCTCGGGGAGCGCGACGCGGGCGGGCTCGCCGGCCGGGCGGACGCCGAAAGCCGCCACATAGGCGTCGTTCACGTACGCGAGGCGGTGGTCCGGGCCCTGGACCAGGGCGACGAGGGCCGGGATGCGGTCGAGGACCTCGCGGACCGGCAGCTCGTCGACGACGGGCAGGAGCGCCGCGTCGGACAGCCGCTCGGCGCGTGCCGCGGGCACGGAGCCCTCCGAAGGGAGCGCCGTCGGCGAATCCTCGGTCCGCGCTGCCGCGCGGCGCTGCGTTCCGGGGAGCCGGGCGCTCCAGCGCGTGAAGTTCACAGTGGGACAGGCCTCGTGGGTTTGAAGGGCGAGCGGTCGGCCCGCCCATGGTGTGGACCAGTGTGTCCGACCGGACCGACATCCGTCAGACGCGGGCGCGGCCGATGGAGTTCCTGGGTCCGGTCAGGACGACCCCTTCGGGTTCTGAGGAGGCTTTCCACCGGCCGCGAGTTCGAACTCCGCACGGGGATGTTCGAGCGAACCGAGGGAGACGATCTCCCTCTTGAAGAGCCCCGACAGGATCCATTCGGCGAGCACGCGGGCCTTGCGGTTGAAGGTGGGCACCCTGCTCAGGTGGTAGACGCGGTGCATGAACCAGGCAGGGTAGCCCTTCAGCTTGCGCCCGTAGACGAACGCGACACCCTTGTGCAGTCCCAGGGAGGCGACCGAGCCGACGTACTTGTGCGAGTACGTCTCCAGGGACTGGCCGCGCAGCGAGCGGGCGATGTTGTCGGCGAGGACCTTGGCCTGGCGCACGGCGTGCTGGGCGTTGGGGGCGGTCTCCGTGCCGGGCTCGGCGGCGGTGACGTCGGGGACGGCGGCGGCGTCTCCCGCGGCCCACGCGTGCGTGGTGCCGTCCACGGTCAGCTGGGCGGTGCACTTCAGGCGGCCGCGTTCGTTCAGCGGGAGGTCGGTGGCCGCGAGGACGGGGTGCGGTTTCACGCCGGCGGTCCACACGACCGTACGGGTCGGGAAGCGCGCACCGTCGCTGAGGACGGCGACGCGGTCCGCGCAGGAGTCGAGCCGGGTCTCCAGGCGTACGTCGATGTTGCGGCGGCGCAGCTGGGTGACCGTGTACTTGCCCATGTCCTCGCCGACCTCGGGGAGGATGCGGTTCGAGGCCTCGACGAGGATCCACTTCATGTCGTCGGCCTTGACGTTGTGGTAGTACCGCGCGGCGTAGCGGGCCATGTCCTCCAGCTCGCCGAGGGCCTCCACTCCGGCGTAACCGCCTCCTACGAAGACGAAGGTCAGGGCGGCGTCGCGGATCGCGGGGTCGCGGGTGGAGGAGGCGATGTCCATCTGCTCGATGACGTGGTTGCGCAGCCCGATGGCCTCTTCGACGGTCTTGAAGCCGATGGCGTACTCGGCGAGCCCGGGGATCGGGAGGGTCCGGGAGACGGAGCCGGGGGCCAGCACGAGTTCGTCGTACGTGATCTGCTCGGGGCCCGTGCCCTCCTCCTCGGTGGCGAGGGTGGTGAGGGTCGCGGTGCGCTTGGCGTGGTCGATGGACGCGGCCTCGCCGATGACGACCCGGCACTGGTCGAGGACACGGCGCAGCGGCACGACGACATGACGCGGCGAGATCGAGCCCGCGGCGGCCTCGGGCAGGAACGGCTGATACGTCATGTACGGGTCGGGCGTCACCACGACGATCTCCACGTCGCCCCGCCTGAGCTCGGGTTTCAGCTTCCGCTGGAGCCCGAGAGCGGTGTACATCCCGACGTAGCCGCCGCCGACAACGAGAATGCGCGCACGTTCCTTCACTCACCCATGACGCACCGGCTACGGGAGTTTGTCCACAGGCCCGTCAATTTGTGTGACCGGGTGCCTGAGACGCGCACGGTTGGCCGATTTGCCGGAGTGCGGGGAAGCTTCGCAGGTCAGCGGGTGTGAGCGGGGTGGAAGTAGGGGGCGCAACCGGGACGTATGCGGCCCGTAGTCCGATCGGGGGGCGCTCCGTGCGGAACCTGCCCCTTCTGAATTGACCCCCACTCAACTATGTTCGTGTGTCATCGGGGTGTAGGGGGATGCGCTCGACGGGTTCGTGCGGCGAGACCGCGCGGCGAAGGCTGTTCCGCTCGCTCCGGCTGTCAATGGCGGGGAGAGTCTCCGGGGGGAGACGTCATTACCGGGGGAACACATATGCACATTCAGGACTCTCAATGGTCTTCCGCGTCTGCCATCGGAGCGGGCGGAGCGATCAGTGCGGCGGCAACGAACGGACGCGGCGTGGGGGACCCGTCGCGCACGACGCCACTGCGCGTGGACGCACAGCGCAATCTGGAGCACGTACTTCGAGCGGCCCGTGAGGTCTTCGGCGAGCTGGGGTACGGCGCGCCGATGGAGGACGTGGCGCGGCGCGCCCGCGTCGGTGTCGGCACGGTGTACCGGCGCTTCCCGAGCAAGGACGTCCTGGTCCGGCGGATAGCCGAGGAGGAGACCTCCCGGCTGACCGACCAGGCGCGCTCCGCGCTCGGTCAGGAGGACGAGCCGTGGTCGGCGCTCTCGCGCTTCCTGCGGACGTCGGTGGCCTCGGGTGCCGGGCGGCTGCTGCCTCCGCAGATCCTGCGGGTGGGCGTCGGCGACGAGGGGTCCGAGGGCACGGTCCTGGACGAGACGCGGGTGCCGCAGCAGCGGTCCCAGCCGCTCTCGCCCGAGCTGCGGCTCGTGGAGCAGCGGCCGACACCCCTGCAGGAGACCGTCGAGGTCGTGTCGATCGAGGACGACGCCGGTGCGGCGCAGCTGCTGGAGGTCGTGGGGCGGCTCGTGGACCGGGCGCGTGCGGCGGGCGAACTGCGTGCGGACGTCACGGTGGCGGATGTGCTGCTGGTGATCGCCACGGCGGCGCCGTCCTTGCCGGATGCGGCCCAGCAGGCGGCGGCTTCGGCTCGGTTGCTGGACATTCTGCTGGAGGGGCTTCGGTCGCGGCCGGCGTAGCGCCCAAGGGCACGGGTGCGGGTGCCTCCGGCGGGGGATGCGTGTGGGTTCGTTGTCGGGTTCGGGGTCGTGGGGGCTGATCGTGCGGTTCCCCGCGCCCCTGGCAGGCGCGCTTTCGTCAACTTGAATAGCGGGGAAGGTGGTTGAGTCTTCCCCGTTTGGGTGAACGGTAGTGCTGTGGTTCGCCAAGTCTCCACGGACGAGTGGTTGGTCCGTTCCTCCGGGTAACAGCGGTGGGTCCGTGTGGCACTCTTTCCCGGTGTTCGGGTCCGAGTGTGCAGGCGGGGGCCTTTCCGCGATGAGCGTTGACGGGCGGGACGAGTCACCCGGTGAGGGTGGCGCGGAGGCCGGTGGGCTGCCGTCGCCGCAGGTGCCGAGCCAGGGCGGCCGGGCGAAGGGCACCCCTGCGGGATCCCCGGAGGCCGTTCCGACGCAGCGGGACCGGCGCGAGTGGCACGACAGCGGCGTACTGCCGCCCCCGATCGAGTTGCCGCCCGCCGACGCCGAGCTGATCGAGCGGATGCGCTCGGGCGACGACACCGCGTACGACCGAGCTGATCGAGCGGATGCGCTCGGGCGACGACACCGCGTACGAGGAGCTGTTCCGGCGCCACGCGGACGCCGTCCGCCGGTACGCGCGCACCTGCTGCCGGGACGCCCACACCGCTGACGACCTCACCGCCGAGGTCTTCGCCCGCATGCTCCAGGCCGTACGCGGCGGGCGCGGCCCCGAGCACGCCGTACGCGCCTATCTGCTGACGACCGTACGACGCGTCGCGGCGAGCTGGACCAAGTCGGCGAGGCGCGAGCACCTCGTCGACGACTTCGCCGTGTTCGCGGCACAGGCCGCACGCGGCTCCGAGGTGTCGGACGATGACACTCTGGACCTGGGCGCCGACGTACGGGCGATGCACGAGGCCGAGCAGTCGATGGCCATGCAGGCGTTCCGGTCGCTGCCTGAGCGGTGGCAGGCCGTGCTCTGGCACACCGAGGTCGAGGACGAGTCGCCGAGTGAGGTCGCCACGCTCTTCGGGCTGGACGCCAACGGCACGCGCGTCCTGGCCAGTCGGGCCCGGGAAGGCCTCAAGCAGGCGTATCTCCAGGCCCATGTGAGCGTCACGCTCACCACCGACGAGGAGTGCGCGCGCTACGCCGACCGGCTCGGCGCGTACGCGCGCGGGGGGCTGCGCACGCGCGCCGAGCGCGGGCTGCGCAAACACCTGGAGGAGTGCGCCAAGTGCCGGCTCGCGGCCGGTCAGATCAAGGAAGTCGCCAGCGGGATTCCCGCGTTCGTACCGATCGCCGTCGTCGGCTGGTTCGGTGCCGCCGGGTACGCGAAGGCGGCCGCGCTCATCGCGGGCGGGACCGGCGTGGGTGCGGCCGGTGCCGCGGGGGCAGCGTCGGCGGCGGGCGGCAGCTCCGGAGGGGCCGGCGCCGGTGGCGGGGCCGCCGCCGAGGGGCTCGGGGCGCCCGTGAAGGCGGGCATCGCGGCCGGTGTCGTCGCGGCGGCCGTCGCCGTGGTGGCGCTCGCGCTGGCCGGTGACGAGGTGAAGCCCAAGGACCCCGTGGCCAAGCCGGAACCGTCCCCGCCCGTCGTCGAACCGCGCGTGCCCTCGCCGTCGCCGAAGCCCCCGAAGGCGGAGCCCGCGCCGAACCGGCCGGTGCCGATCGTGGCGCCCTCGCCGCGTCCTACGCCGAGCCCCACCCCGAAGCCGACGCCCACCCCCAAGCCCACTCCGAAACCGACTCCCCCGCCGAAGCCGGCGCCCACGCCTCCCCCCGCACCGGCCCCGAAGCCGCCCCCTCCGCCTGCGCCCCCGGCGGTCTTCCAGTGGAACCAGCTGGACTACGGCGTCACCGGCGACGGCACCAAGCCCGAGATGCGGCTCGGCGAGAGCAGCTGGGTCTGGCAGCGGTACGGCATGTCGATCGCCGACACGTCGTACGCGAACGGCGTCACCGTCCACGGCTCCTCCTCGGTCACCATCGATCTCAACCGCACGTGTTCCTCGTACGACGCGGTGGTCGGTGTCGACGACATGACGATGGGGCTCGGTCAGGTGCGGTTCTCCGTGTTCGCGGACGGGGCCCGGATGTGGCAGTCGGGCCTGGTCCGGGGCGGTCATGGCGCGGTGCCCGTGCATGTGGATCTGACCGGCAGGAAAACGATCCGCCTGGTCGTCGAGCCGCATTCGCCCTTCGACTCGGTGGCGTTGGCGGACTGGGCGGATTCACGGTTCCGGTGTCAGTGACTGCTGCTGGCGCTGTCCGTGGCTGCGGCTGCGGCTGCGGCCGTGGCTGACGCTTCGGAGAGTTCCCGTAGGACGTCCTCCGGGGTGAAGGTCGCCCCGGTGCGCCGCTCGGTGTCGTACGCCCGTCGGCCCAGGTGGGACAGGGCGGCGGTCTCGATGCGGTCGATGTCCCGGCTGTAGGGCAACGGACGGGGGTGGCCCTGGCGCCAGTGGGAGCCCGCGGCGAGGAGGCGGACCACGCGCGCGTGGTCGTCGATGTCGCTGAGGACGCCCGCCGCCCGCTCGGCCAGCGTGGCAAGGACCACCTCCGAGCACCGCGCCGTCGCGGCCTCGCGCAGGGTGTCGACCAGCTTGCGCAGCCCGTGACCGGGGCTCGTCTCGACCGCGGTCAGCAGCGCGTCGAGGCCGTTCAGCGCGGCCAGGAAATGGGCCGGCGGTGTGCCACGCTCCATTTCCACGCGGGCCGCCCCGTGCAGCTCGCGGGCCTGTACGAAGTCCCGGTCGTCGAAGGCCATCTGCGACCGCATGAGAAGGACGAACGCCCTCGAGTCCGGCACCGCGTAGCGATCGGCCGCGGCCGTCGCCTCGTCCAGCGCCGCGAGAGCCTGCGCCCGGTCCCCCACGTAGTAGGCGATCTCGCCGAGGCGGGCGATGAGGAACGGCGTCTCCACATACGCCCCCACCTCGACCGCGAGCCGCATGGCGTCCTCGAACTCGCTCTTCGCCTCGTCGAAACGGCTGCGGGCCATGGCCGTCTCGCCGCCCGCGCTGCTCACCTGGGCGAGCATCCAGCGGTCCCCCGTGCGCCGGGCGACGGTGCGCAGCTCCGCGAGGGTCTCGTCGACGCCATCCATACCGCCGGGGCTGTCCACGGCCACATGGACACCGAACAGCAGGGCCGCGCCGATCTCCCAGTCACCGCCGTGCTCCCGGCAGTTGGCCAGTGACCTCTCCATGTCGTCGCGGATGCCTTCGGTGTTGCCGAGAACGAACGCCATCAGCGGCCAGATGATGCCGGGGAACCGCGCCGCGTCCGGCCCGCCCCGCGCCATGGAGGCCCGCACGCCCCTGGCGTACTCCTGCGTCCGCTCGTCCTTCAGCGGGACCTGGCCGAGCTCCGCCCTCAGGAAGAGATCCAGTACGCGCAGTCTCATCCGGGGCCGGTGCGAGGGGTGATCCCTCTCGACCCCGGGGTCGGCGAGGTAGGCCTCGACGTGGTCGACGCTGTCGAGCCGGGGCGTGCGGGAGGAGTCGCGGGAGCGGGTGTCGAGCGCCGCGCCCAGGCGCAGGACCTGATCCGCCCAGGCCGCGCCCTCCCGGCGGAAGTTGCGCAGCCACCAGAACCAGCCCATGGCGAGGACGATGGAGCTCATCTCCGGCTCGTCGGCGGCGACGAGGCCCCGGTGGAGTGCCGCGCGGATGTTGTCCAGGTCGGACTCCAGTCGGCCGATCCACCGGAGCTGGTCGGCGGACCGCAGGAGCGGATCGGCCTCCTCGACCAGCGCGCGGACCCACGCGCGGTGCCGGCGCTCGGCCGCGGCGCGCAGCTCGGGGGTCTCGGCGGCACGCTCCGCCGCGTACTCGTGGATCGTCTCCAGCATGCGGTAGCGCATACCGCTGATCCCTCGCCGGCAGGGCGTCGCGACGACCAGGGACTTGTCGACGAGCGCGCCGACGATCTCGGCCACGGGTCCGGTGCACACGGCCTCGGCGGCGTCCAGGTCCCAGCCGCCCGCGAAGACGGAGAGCTCGCGCAGGACGGTCCGCTCGGGCTCGTCGAGCAGGTCCCAGGACCAGTCGACGACCGCGCGCAGGGTCTGCTGGCGGGGCAGCGCCGTGCGGCTTCCGGAGGTGAGGAGGCGGAACCGGTCGTCGAGGCGGTCGGCGATCTGGCGCGGGGTGAGCATGCGCAGCCGGGCGGCGGCCAGCTCGATGGCCAGGGGCAGGCCGTCGAGGCGGCGGCAGATCTCGTCGACGGCGGGGTCGTGGCTGACGTCGGCGTCCGGGTACGCCGCGACCGCCCGCTCCGTGAAGAGGCGGTGCGCCGGGTCGGGGAGCAGGGGCTCGACCGGGCGCACGGACTCGCCGGGCACGCCCAGGGGTTCGCGGCTGGTGGCGAGGATGGTGAGGCCCGGGCAGTGGGTGAGGAGGGTCTCGGCGAGCTCGGCCGCGGCACCGATCACATGTTCGCAGTTGTCAAGGATCAGGAGCTGGCTGCGCGGGGCGCAGTACTCGATGAGCAGGGCGACCGGGTCGTCCTGCTGCACCGTCATCTCGTGGGTCATCAGCACGGTCTCGCGCAGACCGAGAGCGCTGACGACCGCGCTGGTCACCGCCTCCGGCCGGTCGAGCGGGGCGAGCTCGGCCAGCCATGCCTGCGGATGCCCGGCGGCGGCTTCCTCGGCGAGGCGGGTCTTGCCGGATCCGCCCGGTCCCGTGAGGGTGACGAGACGGACCCTGTGCAATTCGGAACGGATGGCGTCGAGTTCGGGTTCCCGGCCCACGAAGGAATTCAGGCGGGGGCGGATGTTGCCGGTGCGGTCGGCTCTTGAAGGGGTGGCTGGGGTGTACGAGTTCGGGGGCGCCGTCGGGCTCGGAGCGGCGGCCGGGGCTGCAGGGGCCGTCGGCTGAGGCGTCAGCAGTTCCCCGTGCAGGGCTCGGAGTTCCGGGCCCGGGTCGGTGCCGAGGCCGTCCGCCAGGGCCCGGCGGGCCATCTCGTACGCGGCCAGGGCGTCCGCCGTGCGGCCCGTGTCACGCAGGGCCCGGATGAGGAGGGCGTGCAGAGGTTCGTCGTACGGGTGGGTCTCGGTGAGTTCCCTCAGCTCCGGTACGGCGTCGTGGGCGTGGCCGTTGCGCAGGTCCGCCTCCACGCGCGCGCGTGTCGCCTCCTGGCGGAGGGATTCCGGGCGGGTCGCGGCCGTCGTACGGTCCGGGAGGTCGGCCAGGGCCGGGCCGCGCCATAGGGCGAGTGCCTCGCGGAGGGTGCGGGCCGCTGTCTCCGGGGCTTCGTCCAGTTGCGCCCTGCCCTCGCGGACCAAGCGCTCGAAGACGAACAGGTCCACGTCCTCGGGGCTGGCGGCGAGGCGGTAGCCGCCGGGCTCCGATGTGATCGCGTCCTTGCCGAGGGCTCGGCGGAGGCGGGCGACGAGGGCCGTGGAGTGCGGCGGGGGCGGCGTGTGAGGGGCTGTCCGGCCAGACCTCGTCGATGAGGGTCTCCGGAGACGTCGTTCGGCCCGGCCTCAGGGCCATCGCCGTCAGGAGTGCGCGGAGGCGGGGGCCGCCCAGGGGCACGTCCTCGCCCTGGGCGTCCGTTGCCTGGGCAACGCCCAGAATTCTGTACCGCACGGGGCCATTGTCACCGCTCCACCCCGGCAGGGCCGATCTTTTCGCCCCCGCCGCCCCTACCCGTCCCATCCCTGAGGGCTGCCGCACTCGTCCTCAAACGCCGGACGGGCCGGGAGGGGTGGGCGATCGGGATGGAGCGTACGTGCGGGCCCGGCTGTGGCTGGTCGCGCAGTTCCCCGCGCCCCTTAGGTATCTCGGCCCTGAGGTATCTCAGCCCCTCCGGCGTTTGAGGAGCGGGGGTTCGGGGGCCGGCCCCCGAGTAGTGACGGGAATGGGTAGGGGCGGCGGGGGCGGAATCCACCCCCGCTACCCTCTCCTCGCCCCCGCCCCCAAAGCCCCCCGCTGAGGCCGAATCCCCGCAGGGACGGCCCGCTGCCGCGCAGGCGTCCCCGTCCAGCACGTCCCCCGGCGGTCCAGCAGCCGGCGGAGCCAGAGCTCAAGGGACACCAGGTCCGCGAGGCCTTCCAGGGGCAGGGTCTCGCCGTCGGCCGCCGCCCGGAGGGCCTTGCGGACGACCCGGGCCTCGACCAGACCCGCCTGGGCAAGGAGAGGCGTGTCGAAGAGGGCGACGAGATCGTCCACGGCGACCCGAAGCCCCGTACGGGCCGCGGCCGTCGAGGACGCATGGGACGGCGCACCCCAGCCGGGCGGAAGATCGGCCACCCCGGCGCCCTCGAGGACCGTACGGAGGATCGCGGCCCGCGCCCCGGGCTGCACCCGCAGCGCCTCGGGAAGGGCACGACAGGCACGTACGACCTGGTTGTCGAGGAACGGGGCGTGCAGCCGCTGGAAGCGGACCTCCGCGGCCTGCTCCAGGATCCGGAGGTCCGAGGCGTGGCGTGCCAAGGCCGAGCGCGCGCGGAAATCGCCCGGCCGCTGGCCCGGACCGACGCCGCCCCGGGTCGTCGCCCCCGCCAGGCGAACCGATACTTCAGCGAGGGCCTCACCGGTGAGCCAGCGCGCGGCGGGCCCGGGTCTGGCCCATGTGAGCGCGGCGAGCGACGCCCCCACGGCACCTCCCGGCTCCTCGAACCGCTTGTGCAGCAGCCGGTCGGCGAGTCCCTCTATGCCGACGAGATACGGCGTACGGGACAGCTTGCGCGCCGCGCCGTACACGCGCGCGGGGACCATGACGGAACCGTCGGCCTTCGCCAACGCCGCGATGGGGCGCACCAGATGACGTCGTTTACGGTCCATCAGCAGGTCGGCGAGGCGGGCCGGGTGCGCGTCCAGTACCTGACGCGCGCCGTACCCGGTGAAGTGGTCCGCGCTGCCCGAGGCCAGTCGCGCGCGGTGCCGGGCGGCCGTCACCAGGGAGGGCCCCGGCTCGTCGGTCAGCGGGCCCTCCAACTCGGCGTAGGGGAGTACCTCTTCGCCACCCGCGACGACCACGTGGTGCAGACGCGGATTGGCGGCGAGCGTGCCCGCCCGCTCCAGTTCGGCCTCGCGGCCCTTCACCGCGAGGTCGTTGAACGTGACCGCGAGGAGGCGTTCGCCGGCCCCCGTGCCATGGCCCAGGACAGTGCCCGGCGCGCCGGGCAGGCCGGCGGCGAGGAGGGCGAGGGTGCCGGAAGCGGGTCCTCCGGAGAGGTCGGCTCCGATGCCGGGCACGGGCATGCCGCGCGCGGCGCGCCGCTCGGCGGGCCCCATGCCGGGGACGGGACCGGGGTCGATGTCCGCCCCGGGTACGTGCCTCGGGGCGGCGAGTCGTGCGCGTACGGCCTCGACGAGGGCGTCGCGTACGGCGTTCACCGCGCTGTCGGGGTCGGTGGTCGCGGCCGCGACGGCGAGGGAGGCCACCTGCTCGTACCCGGCAATCTCCCGTGCCCCCGCGCGCAGGATCAGCGCGTGCCCCGGCGGAATGCGCCGCACACCCTCGTACGGCGTCGAGTCCTGGAGCGCGGCCGGTACGTCGGGAGCGGCGAGCAGGGCCGCCAGGTGCCCGAAGTCGAGGTTGGCCTCGATGAGGTCGGCGAGGGGGAGGGCCGCGGTCGAGTACGCCGTGCCGCCCGCCCAGGGGGTGTAGAACACCGGCCTGACGCCCGCCAGATCGCCGCAGACCATGAGGCGGCGGCCCACCTGGACGACGGCCGTGTAGCTGCCGGACCAGGCTGTCAGATGCCGAAGTGCCCCGCCGCGCGCGGCGAACAGGCCCACGCGCAGTTCCTCGTCGGAGGCTCCACAGGTGCCGAGCACCGCCATGCGGTTCTGCTCGTCGGCCTTGACCACGCGCACCTCGTCGGGGCGCCAGTCACCGACCGCCCAGAGCGGATCGGGGTCGCCCCACAGGAGTTGGGACCCCACCGGGTGCACCGTCTCGCCGTCGCTGCCCGTCGCTCCCGCCGAACCGATCCCGGGCGCACGAGCGGCGGTACTGCTCCATCCCACCAACCACCGCATCGCCGCCTCCACAGGCTGTGGACAACCAGTGCACCGTACGAACCGGTCACCATGCTGCCACGAAGAATGCGCCCGGGAGGGCCGGTGCGGCCGCTTGTGCTCCCCGGAGTGCGCCCCTGGGAGATGCCCGCGAAAAAGCGAACGCACGCGCGGCGGGCGGCGATCGCACAGAATTTACCCAAGGGTGACGACGTGAATGCGCCCCCGGTACGCTCCCCAAAAACACCTAACGCGCCCTCAAGTGCCATGGTGGGAGGGGTATTTGACCTCGAAAGGCATGGGCGATATTCAGCCAAATCGGTGATGGACGAACACGCGTGCACACGCTCCGTACATGCTGTGCGCAACGCACAGTCCGGGAGGCGGACTCCGCCTCCCGGACCGGTCCGCCACCCGCGGGGATGGAGGCGGCGGTGTCCCCCAGCCCACTGGATCCAGTACAGCGGGCCGACCCACGCACGATCCATGGAAGCGCTCCCCCGATGGCCGGAGAAGAGCGCACGGACGGGCGCACGGCCACACAGCGGGAGCACGACACGACGCTCTGTGCTTGCCAACGGGCCACAATCCCGCCATCCGGAACAATGCCCCTTAACGCTTGGGATGCGGCGAACTACCCTGTGTTTGCCTGTGTTTTCGCGGGAGGCATATTCCTGAGGGCTCGGCCACGTGCTTTTGCGGGTGGGGTTCCAGGGGTTGGCGCCCGGGAAGACGCAGCACGAATGCCGCTGGGCCACCACCCGCGCGGCAGCCGTCTGTGTCGAGGGGTGGCGCAATGTCCAGGGAGCAACGCGGGCCGAACGAAAAACTCGGCGCCGTTCTCGCCCTCGCGGGAATCAGCAACGCAGGACTCGCCCGACGCGTCAACGATCTTGGCGCTCAACGCGGGTTGACTCTTCGCTACGACAAGACGTCGGTGGCGCGCTGGGTGTCGAAAGGCATGGTGCCGCAGGGTGCCGCGCCGCACCTCATCGCTGCCGCCATCGGCCAGAAGCTCGGCCGCCCGGTGCCGCTCCACGAGATCGGCCTGGCGGACGCGGATCCCGCACCGGAAGTGGGCCTCGCCTTCCCTCGTGACGTGGGACAGGCCGTGCGGTCGGCCACGGACCTCTACCGTCTCGATCTCGCCGGCCGCCGGGCCGGCTCCGGCGGCATCTGGCAGTCGCTCGCCGGATCATTCGCAGTGAGCGCATACGCAACTCCCGCGTCCCGGTGGCTGATAACCCCGGCCGACAGCTCGGTGGCACGGGACGCCAGCCCGCTGGAAGGCTCCGGAGCACCGCTGAAAGTCGGCCACAGCGACGTACAGAAGCTGCGAGAGGCCGCCGAGGACGCCAGGCGCTGGGACTCCAAGTACGGAGGCGGCGACTGGCGTTCGTCCATGGTGCCGGAGTGCTTACGAGTCGAGGCGGCACCCCTGCTGCTGGGCTCGTACTCGGACGAGGTCGGACGGGCCCTCTTCGGAGCCAGCGCCGAACTCACCCGCCTGGCCGGCTGGATGGCGTTCGACACCGGCCAGCAGGAGGCCGCCCAGCGCTACTACATCCAGGCCCTGCGCCTGGCCCGCGCCGCGGCCGACGTGCCCCTCGGGGGCTACGTACTGGCCTCCATGTCCCTCCAGGCGACCTACCGGGGCTTCGGCGACGAGGGCGTCGACCTCGCCCAGGCCGCCCTGGAGCGCAACCGGGGCCTGGCCACCGCCCGCACGATGAGCTTCTTCCGCCTGGTCGAAGCACGAGCCCACGCGCGCGCGGGTGACGCCCAGGCGGCCGGCGGCGCCCTGAAGGCCGCCGAGGGCTGGCTGGAGCGGGCCCGCGACGGCGACCACGATCCGTCCTGGCTCGGCTTCTACGGCTACGACCGCTTCGCCGCCGACGCGGCCGAGTGCTACCGCGACCTGAAGGCCCCGCGCCAGGTCCGCCGCTTCACGGAGCAGGCCCTGTCGAAGCCGACGGAGGAGTTCGTACGCTCCCACGGGCTGCGCCTGGTGGTGTCGGCGGTCGCGGAACTCGAGTCGGGCAACCTCGATGCGGCGTGCGAGCAGGGGGTGCGGGCGGTGGAGGTCGCCGGGCGCATCTCGTCGGCCCGCACGACCGAGTACGTGAAGGATCTCCTTCACCGCCTGGAGCCGTACGGGGATGAGCCGCGGGTGGTGGAGCTGCGCGAGCGGGCCAGGCCGTTGCTGATGGCACCGGCCTAGTGGAAAGCCCCCTTGGCGTCTGCGGGGCTGAGGTGGTCCTGGGGCTGCCGGCCGGATGTGGCTGGTCGCGCAGTTCCCCGCGCCCCTGTCGGGGCCCGGCCTGCGCGAACCGGCACCATCCCCGTGACCGGACCAAAAAAGGAGACCGGGCACTACGAATATGAAGGTGACCGGGACCACGCGCCTCCGATGACGTGACCGGAGCTACCTGCCTCCGATGACGTGACCGGGACCACGGGCGGCCGACGACGTGGCCGGGGCCACCCGCCCCCGGTGTCGGGACCGGGACCGGAACCACGTGTCTTTCCCTTCGGCCCTGCCATTCTGTGGGTTTGAGCGGGTTGTCAGTGGCGCAGTGCACTATCGGGGGTGGGAGTCGGAGGCTGGAGGTGGGGCGGACAGATGGGGCGCAAGGTCGCTTACGACTGTGACGTGCTGGTGATCGGCGGCGGGATCGTCGGTCTGTCGACGGCGTATGCGATCACGCGTGCCGCGCCGGGCACGCGGGTGACGGTGCTGGAGAAGGAACCGGGCCCGGCCCGGCACCAGACAGGCCGCAACAGCGGCGTCATCCACAGCGGTATCTACTACCGCCCGAACTCCCTCAAGGCCCGGTACGCCGTCCGGGGCGCCGCCGAGATGGTCAAGTTCTGCGCGGAGTACGGCATCGCCCACGCCGTCACCGGCAAGCTGATCGTCGCCACGGAACGCGAAGAGCTGCCCCGCCTGCACGCACTGGTCCAGCGCGGCCGGGAGAACGGCATTCCGGTCCGCGAGCTGGGCGCCTCCCAGATCGCGGAGTACGAACCCCAGGTGCGAGGCCTCGCCGCGATCCACGTGACCACGACAGGCGTATGCGACTTCGTGGGCGTGGCCCGCCACCTCGCGGACGCGTCCGGCGCCCACATCAAGTACAACGCCGAGGTCACCCAGATCGACCGCCGCCCCGACCTCGGAGTGGCGGTCCGCACCACCGACGGCACCATCACCCGAGCCCGAGTCCTGGTCAACTGCGCAGGCCTCCACTGCGACGCCATCGCCCGCCTGACGGGCGACGACCCCAAAATGCGGATCGTCCCTTTCCGAGGCGAGTACTACACCCTGGCCCGCCCGGATCTGGTCCACGGCCTCGTCTACCCCGTCCCGGACCCGGCCTTCCCCTTCCTCGGCGTCCACCTCACCCGGGGCATCGACGGAAGCGTCCACATCGGCCCCAACGCGGTCCCCGCCCTGGCCCGCGAGGGCTACGACTGGCGGACGGTACGCCCCCGAGAGCTGGCAGAAACCCTCACCTGGCCCGGCTCCTGGCGCATAGCCCGCCGCCACTGGCGCTACGGAGGCGGCGAACTACACCGTTCCCTCTCGAAGACAGCCTTCACCAACGCAGTCCGCCGCCTGCTCCCGGCCGCCACCCCCGACGACCTGATCCCCGCAACCGCAGGCGTCCGAGCCCAGGCAGTCCTACGGGACGGCACCCTCCTGGACGACTTCCTGATCCAGGAATCCCCCCGCACAGTCCACGTACTCAACGCCCCCTCCCCCGCAGCCACCGCCTCCCTCCCCATCGGGAGAGAGATCGCAGCCCGAGCCCTCAGATCAATGACAACCACCTGAGCACAGAACGAATCGGAGCCCACACATATGAGCCCACACATATGAGGGTGGGGACGGCGGCGGGAGAGGGACCCACGAACGGAAGGGGCCGTGCCGGTACGTCGAAGTCCGCCGCATAGGGCTCCTCCAAGAAACGGCTCCCTCCAAAGAACAACAGCCGTATACCCGGAACGCGGCGGACTCGACGTACCGGCACGGCCCCGCCCCACAACGGCCCGCACAGCCACCCCGCCACCCCGAGCCACCCACCCCACCCCGCCCCCCACACCGTAAAATCGACGCACTGTGTCTGACTCCACCACACCCCCCGACCCGACGAACGCCGCCAGGAAGCCCCGCCCAAAGGGCGAACCCCGCTTCCCCGACGGCCCCCGCCCCGACCCCGCCGGCTCCCACTTCGAGCGAAGAATCCGCAGCTTCCAGCCCCGCAGAAGCCGAGTGACCCAGGGCCAGGCGGACGCGCTACAGCGCCTGTGGCCCAAGTGGGGCCTGGACATCGACGGCCGGCACCCCCTCGACCTCAAGGATCTCTTCGCCGCCGACATCCCGGTCGTCCTGGAGATCGGCTTCGGCATGGGCGAGGCCACCGCCCAGATGGCCACCGAGGACCCCACCACCGGCATCCTCGCCGTGGACGTCCACACCCCGGGCCAGGGCAACCTCCTGAACCTCGCGGACCGAGCCGGCCTGTCCAACCTCCGCGTGGCCAACGGCGACGCGATCATCCTGCTCCGCGAGATGCTGACCCCGGACTCCCTGGACGGCCTGCGCGTCTATTTCCCGGACCCCTGGCCCAAGAAGCGCCACCACAAGCGCCGCCTGATCCAGCCGGAGTTCCTCACCCTCGCCGCGTCCCGCCTCAAGCCGGGCGCACTGCTGCACTGCGCGACGGACTGGGAACCGTACGCCGAGGTCATGCTCGAAGTCCTCACCGCCCACCCGGACTTCGAGAACACCCAGCCGGACGGCGGCTACGCGCCACGTCCCGACTTCCGCCCCCTGACTCGTTTCGAGGGGCAGGGCCTGGACAAGGGACACGTGGTGAACGATCTGCTCTTCCGCCGCGTACCGCATACAGCGAACACGGGCAGCTAGAGCCACACGACGCACGGCCCACACGGCCTGGAGGGCCCCACAAGGCGAAGCCACACAACGCACCGCCCCGCCCCCACGCCCCCGACAGTGCGCTCTCGCGGCCCACGCCCCTCCGTCGTTAGGGTCTTTGTCATGGCCACCGGTCCCCCGCTCCCACCACACCCCGGCTTCCCCGGCATCCCCGCCGGAGGCGCCCCGCACTGGTGGCAGCGCAAGTGGGTCCGCTACAGCGCCCTGACCACCCTGCTGGCCCTCTCCGGCCTCGTCATCCTGGCCCTGGTCCGCAAACAGACCGGCACCGAGGGCTTCCTGGTGGGCCTGGGCCTCGCCGTACTCCCGGTCCCGCTCCTCGTCGCCGCGTTCCGCTGGCTGGACAGAGTGGACCCGGGCCCCTGGCGGAACCTTCTCTTCTCCTTCGCCTGGGGCGCCTGCGCCGCCGCACTGATAGCCATCGTCGCGAACAGCTTCGCGACGAGATGGATAGCGACGGCGACAGCGGACCCGTCCAGCGCCGACACACTGGGCGCGACGGTCATAGCACCCATAGTCGAGGAGTCGGCGAAGGCAGCAGCCGTCTTACTCGTCTTCCTGTTCCGCAGACGGGAGTTCACGGGAATCCTCGACGGCGTGGTGATAGCCGGCGTCACGGCGACCGGCTTCGCGTTCACCGAGAACATCCTGTACCTCGGCACGGCGTTCGGCACGGACCAGCTCAGCGGCGGCAGCGGCATCGCCTCGGTCACGGCGGCGACCTTCTTCGTACGCGTGATCATGTCGCCGTTCGCGCATCCGCTGTTCACCGTGCTCACGGGCATCGGTTTCGGCATCGCGGCGCTGTCCGCGGACCGCCACCAGGTACGCCGAGTACTGCTCCCGATCATCGGGCTGCTGCTGGCGATGGGCATGCACGCGATGTGGAACGGCTCGTCGACGTTCGGCGAGTACGGCTTCTTCGCGGTCTACGCGGCCTTCATGGTCCCGGCGTTCGGCCTGCTGACCTGGCTGGTCATCTGGACCCGCCAGCGCGAACTGGGCACGATCCGCGACGAACTCCCCGCGTACGCGATGGCGGGCTGGCTCACGGCCCCGGAACCGTTCGTCCTCGGCTCGATGAAGGCACGGCGGCTGGCCCGCGATTACGCCACGCACCACGGCGGTCGCGCGGCGGGCAGGGCGGTCGCGGAGTACGAGGCGTACGCGACGTCGCTGGCGTTCCTGCGCCACCGGGGCCGCAAGGGCCGCGCGGGAGCCGACTTCGTCGTACGGGAGCGGGAGCTGCTCCACAAACTGTGGACGCGCCGGGAACCGGCCCGCCCGGCTCTCCTGTACGCGGCCCGGGCGACGGCTCCGGCACCGGTGGCACCGCAGTGGCAGGGTTACCCAACGCCGTACACGTACAACCCGTACCGCTAACAGGCGCAGCCCGACCCACAACGCGACCCCAAAAACACAACCGCACCCCCACCCCAGCCCAAACCCAAGACGAAACCCCACCCCCACCCAAGCCCAAGCCCAAGCCCCATCCCGCCCCTCAACCTCGGCCCCATCCCGCCCCTCAACCTCAGCCAGAAGCCGAGGTCAGCCTCCCCAACTCCCCCTCCGTGAGGACAAGCCCGGCCACCCCCAGCAACGCCGGAAGCTGCTCCACAGTGCGAGCGCTGGCGATGGGCGCGACGACGGTCGGCCGGGACGCCAGCCAGGCCAGAGCCACGGTGGCGACCTCGACCCCACGGTCCCGCGCGACCTCGTCGAGCGCGGCCAGCACCCGCGGCCCGCGCTCGGACTCCAGATGCGCCCCCGCGGACCCGGCCCGCGCGCTGTCGACGACGGCACCCGCCCGGTACTTGCCGGTGAGGAAGCCCGAGGCGAGCGAGGAGTAGGGGACGACGGCCAGACCGGCCCGGGAGGCGACGTCCCGGAGCGGGCCCTCGTACGAGTCGCGGGAGACGAGGTTGTACCGCGGCTGGAGCGCGACGTACCGCGCGAGGCCCTCGCGGTCGGAGAGGTCGAGGGACTCCTGGAGCCGCTCGGGAGAGAGGTTGGACGCGGCGACGGCGCGCACCTTGCCGGCGCGGACGAGCTCGTCCAGGGCCGTGATGATCTCCTCGACCGGCACGGACGGGTCGTCGAAGTGGGTGTAGTACAGGTCGATGTAGTCCGTTTTGAGCCGCCGCAGGGAGGCGTCGGCCGCGGCCTTGATGTTCACCCCGGACAGACCTTTGTACTTGGGGTGCGCACCGACCTTGGTGGCGACGACGACGTCGGCGCGGTTGCCGCGCGCGGCGAGCCAGTCGCCCAGGACGGTCTCCGACTCTCCGCCCTCGTTGCCCGGCGCCCAGGCCGAGTAGGTGTCGGCGGTGTCGACGAAGTTCCCGCCCGCGGCGGTGTAGGCGTCGAGCACGGCGAAGGACTGCGCCCGGTCGGCGGTCCAGCCGAAGACGTTGCCGCCGAGGGAGAGCGGAAAGACTTCGAGGTCGGACGAACCCAGCTTGCGGAGAGAGGTCATGGATGGGTCAACGGCCGTACCGGACGGCCGTATTCCGCACCCAGGAGCCTCTCGGGCCCGCCTTACGGGTCAGGCCCGTCCTACGGGGTGAGCCCCTTGCCCCGCAGCCACGCCATCGGGTCGATGCCGTCGCCACCGCTGGTGTGGACCTCCAGGTGGAGGTGCGCCCCGGTGACGTTGCCGGTCGCGCCCACGCGGCCGATGATGTCGCCGGTGTTCACCTTCTGCCCGACGCTGACGCCGATCGACGACTGGTGCGCGTACCAGATCTCCGTACCGTCATCGAGTTCGAGGACCGTGCGGTAGCCGTACGACCCGTTCCAGCCGGCTTCCTTGATCGTGCCGCTGTGAACGGCCTTGATCGGGGTACCCGTGGGAGCGGCGAAGTCCAGACCCGTGTGCTGACCGGACGACCACAGCGCACCGGACTGCCCGAAGGTCGAGGTGATCGTGTACGAGGAGGTGGGGAGCGTGAACTGCTTGGCGAGCTCGGCGAGGCGCGCGGCCTCGGCCTTCTCCTTGGCCTCCTGGTCCGCCTTCTTCTTGGCGGCGGCGACCTTGGCCTCGGCGGCGTCCCGCTCCTTGGCGGCCAGCGTGGCGGCCTTCTTCGCGGCGGCGGCCTCGGCGGCCTCCTGGGCCTCGCGGTCCACCTGGTCCTGCTGCTGCTCGGCCTGGAGCATGATGCGGGCGCGCAGGGCCTCGCCCGCGTCCGAGTTGCCCTGCTCGGCGTCGGCGGTGGTGAGGCCGACGGCGGTGATCGGGGTGCTGGAGCCCTCGGGGGCGTCGTCGTCCGAGAACGGCGAGCCGACGTTCGGCAGGTCGGGGATCGAGATCGACACCGGGGGCTTGCCGGTCTGCGCGCTGGCCATGCCACCCGCACCGACGGCGGCTATGACGCCGACGCCCAGAACGGTCGAGCTACGGGCGAGTCCGCCGCCGCGCTGCTTGGCGACGCGGTGCCGGCCGCGGACGGGAAGGACGGTCTCCGCGCTGGGATTCCAGACCTCCCACGTCTCCTCGTCCTTACGAGCGCCGTAGGCGAATGTGTCGGGCTTCTTCTCGCCCGAGGACTCACCCGTCAACTCATCCGGAACGAACGAGGGTGTGAGGGCAGACCGGTTGGACGCCACGTAGGCGCACTCCTTTCCTTCCTTCTCGCCTACCGGGTTAGCTGACGGGTTCGGAGCAGGAAGGTCTCCTACGCGCGTCAACCGCGGTGCGCTACACCGCGAAGACGAGCGATTCACCCCAAGTGGTGGTTCCCCGGTTCCCTTGCGGGATTCGGCGCGTGCGCACGGAGCCGACTCTTGTGACGGCTGGGACGACCGCGCTGCGTTATCGAACGTTAATAGACCCGGGCACCGGATTCCAAGCTGTTCCTGATGATCGTTACGGCTCTTGGCCTGGACTAACAGGTCACGAGCGGGGTAAATCGGGCGAGTTGATCGACATTCAGGAACGGGAGCCCTGTTGATGATGCGTCAGATGCTGTGCGGAGGGATGCTGTTCGACTACGAACGGTGATAAAGGCCGCCGAAAGAGCGACGCATCTCACGGCCGCCGCACTCATGACCGTCACGCAATCACCACGACCGCACCCTCACGGCCGCCGCACCGCGAGCAGTGCCATGTCGTCGGTCGCCCCGCCCCCGGTGTGCCGCAGGACGTCGTCCAGTACCGCGGCGAGCAACGCGTCGGGCCCGGGGAAGACCCGCCCGGACAGCCGCCGCGCCGGGTCGTAGAAGACGTCTCGCCGGTCCCGCGCCTCGGACAGCCCGTCCGTGTGGAAGAGCAGCATGGCCCCGCCCGGGAACGCCTCCTCCTGCGCGCGGTCGGGCCAGGCCCCCAACTCCCCGGTCCCGAGCGGCAGGGCCGGCTCAGGCGCGGCGAGCGTACGTACCTCTCCGTCGCCGTGCAGCAGGAGTGGCCCGGGGTGGCCGCGGTTCACGAGGCGTACGACCGGGGTGCCGTGCGGGATCTCGGCGAGCACGGCGGTGGTGAAGTCCTCGAGGACCGCGATGATGTCCCGCCGGACGCCTTCGCGCGCGAGTGCCCGCTCCAGCCGCTGGGCGACCGCCTCCAGGCTCGCCTCCTGCTCGGCGGCCTCCCGGAAGGCACCGATGAGTACGGCGACGACGGCGACCGCTCCCATGCCCTTGCCCCGTACGTCGCCCACGAGGAGCCGTACACCGTGCGGGGTGTCCTGCACGGCGTACAGATCGCCCCCGATGAACGCACCCTCCTGCGCGGCCTCGTACCGTGCCGCGATCTCGAGACCACCGATCCGCGCGGCCGGTTCGGGCAGTACGGCCCGCTGGGCGGCCTCCGCGATCTCGCGGGCGGTGGCGAGGCGTGCGTTGCCGCGTCCCACGAGCCGGTTGATGCCGACGGCGAGCACGGCGGCCGTGGCCACGGTGAGGACCTCGGTGACCGCGCCCGCGTCGAAGGCGAACCTGAGGTGCACGAGGGCCATGCCCACGGTCGCCGCGATTCCCGTCCACACCGTGGCGCCGAGCGAGAAGAGGGGCGCCGCGATGAGCACCGCGGCCGTGAAGAAGGGAGCCGCGGTGAAGTCCTGCGGGCTGAGGAGGTCGTAGCAGACGCCGGCGACGATCAGCAGCTCCGGCAGCGCGCGGACGAGGGTGCGCTGGTGCGAGGCGGTCCTCTCCACGGGCTCGACGCGCACCGGCTCCTGCTCCTCCACCTGTCCAGGCTTCCGGGAGCGGGGGTGGCGGGCGAGCGGACGGGGACCGGGCGGGTGAAGAGACCTGGGAACACCCGAGAAAGCACCTGAGGAAGCGCCTGAAGAAATACCCGGGAAAACACCTGAGGCCGGAATCCTTGATCGGATTCCGGCCCCAGGCCTTCAGTAGCGGGGACAGGATTTGAACCTGCGACCTCTGGGTTATGAGCCCAGCGAGCTACCGAGCTGCTCCACCCCGCGTCGTTGACTCCACTGTACGCCATCTGCGGGACCCGAAGCACACGCGTTAACTTCGCCCGCGCTTCACCGGGTGGTTTGGTACGAAACATGCCGATCGGCGATACGGGTCGGCCCTGCCCGTCGTCCATACCGACGGGAAACGGGCCGGTCAGGCCAGATGACGGTTGGGCGCCTTCGCGTCGGCCTCGTACTCCGCCAGCACCAGGACGTCGGCGCCGGCCGCGGCCAGCAGCCCGCTCCCGTCCGCGCCCGCCACGAAGGTGTCCGGCTCCCGCCAGGCGGTCACGACCCTGCGTACGCCCGCGTCGAGGATCAGCCGGGCGCAGGGCGCGGGCCGTGACGCGCGGCGGGCGCACGGCTCCAGGCTGCTGTAGACCGTGGCGGTCGCGAGCCGCGGATCACCCTGCTCGATCTTGGCGAGGGCGGCCTCCTCGGCATGGGAGACGGGGTCGGACTCACGGGAGTACCCGCGGGCCAGCTCCGTACCGTCGGCCGCGACGACGACCGCGCCGACGCTGAAGGCGGTCCGCGAGGGCGGGCACTCGGCGGCCAGTTCGCAGGCGAGCGCGAGCCATCGGTGGTCGGCGGCGGAGGGTACGGTCCCGGTGCCGGGCGCGGTGGGGACGTACCGCATGAGGACGACGTCCCCCACGGGCCTCGTCTCGATCAGCCGCAGCCGGTTGCGGGGGCCGCCCGGGTAGTCGCCGGGCCCGAACAGCCGGGGCGCGTCCGGCTCACCCACGACGAGGGGCGCGAGGGCGAGCTGCAGTTCGTCGGCGAGGCCCTGGCGGAGGAGCTGGGTGTGGACGCGGCCGCCGCCCTCGACCATGAGCCGCCGTACGCCGCGTACGTCGTGGAGGTGGGTGAGTACGGCACGCCAGTCGACGCCCGGGCCGACGGAGACGACGTCGACGCCGAGCCCGCGCAGAGCTTCGCCGGCCCTCTCGGCCCCCTCATCGCTCGTATAGACGATCTTCTCGCCGCCCGTGGACCAGAAGTTGGCGTCGGGGTCGAGGTCGCCGCTGCCGCTGACGGTGACCTTCAGCGGGTACTCCGGCCGTCCGGCGGCGACCCGGGCCGCGCGGCGCTCGGCGGAGTTGACGAGGAGCCGGGGGTTGTCGGCGCGCAGGGTGCCCGCGCCGACGAGGATCGCGTCGGACTCGGCCCGTACCTCGTCGACCCGGTCGAAGTCGGCCGGTCCGGAGAGCAGCAGCCGTCCGGGGCCGGTGTCGTCCAGGCAGCCGTCGAGGGAGACGGCGGCGGACAACAGGACGTAGGGGTGAGGCATTGACGCGCTCTCTTTCGGACTCTGACGGGCTGTCGGGATGGCGGGCTCCTTCGGAGACAGAGGCGGGGCTTGCCCAGACGGCGGGCCGGTGTCGCCCGGTTGCCGATCCGGGCTTGGTTCAAGTTTGAAACAAACCTACACTGGGGGCATGACGACCCGCTGGCTCACCCCCGAGGAGCAGCGCGCCTGGCGCGCCTACATCGCCGCCTCCCATCTCCTGGAGGACGCGATCGACCGGCAGCTCCAGCAGGAGGCCGGCATGCCGCACCTTTACTACTCCATCCTCGCCAACCTCTCCGAGGCGCCGGGCCGCAGCCTGCGCATGACGGACCTCGCGGAGAGCACGAAGATCACCCGCAGCCGGCTGACGTACGCGGTGACCCGCCTGGAGAAGGACGGGGCGGTACGCCGCGAGGACTGCCCCGCGGACAAGCGGGGCAGCGTCGCGATCCTCACGGACGAGGGGATGGCCCTGCTGGAGCGCACGGCCCCCGGCCACGTCGAGACGGTCCGCGCCACACTCTTCGACAAGCTCACGCCCGAGCAGGTGGGGCAGCTGGAGGAGATCTGTACGGGGATCGCGCGGGGCCTGGAGGGGGACGACCCGCAGGCGGCCCCTGACGACGTCCCGTGGCGCCGCCGGTCGAGCCCGTGCGCGGGAGGACCGACGACGGGCGACGCATGAGGCGTACGGGGGCACATGGGCCGCACCACAAACCCATTATCCCGTTGCTTCAACTTTAAAGCATGAGGTAGTGTCTCGATCCGAGGATCTGCTTCAAATCTGAAGCAGGTGAGAGATCGGACCGGGAGAACCGCATGCCCGACTACCCCGCCGCCACCCAGCGCTCGCGCGTCCGGGTGCCGCTGCGTTTCAACGACGGCTACAGCGTCGACGCCGAACTCGTCACCTTCCACGGCCTGACCGACGGCAAGGAACACGTGGCGGTGATCCTCGGCACCCCTTCGGCCACGCCCCTGGTCCGCCTCCACTCCGAGTGCCTGACGGGCGACGTCTTCGGCTCGTCCCGCTGCGACTGCGGCCCCCAGCTCCGCGAGGCGGTCGAGCAGATCGCGACCCACGGCGGCGTGCTCCTCTACCTCCGCCAGGAGGGCCGGGGCATAGGCCTCTACAACAAGCTCGACGCGTACGCCCTTCAGGACGAGGGCCTCGACACGTACGCGGCGAACACGGCCCTGGGCCTTCCCGAGGACGCCCGCGACTACACGGCGGCGGCCCAGATGCTGACGGCCCTCGGCATCACGGAACTGGACCTCCTGTCCAACAACCCCGACAAGGCGAACCAGCTCCGCGACCTGGGCATCACGGTCGGCCACCGCGTCCCGACGGGCGTCTTCACCACGGCCCACAACGTCCGCTACCTCCGCGCGAAGGTCCTCCAGACCCAGCACACGCTGCCGCTGGCGAAGCTGACGGCGGGCTGACCCCGGACCCGCTCCCGGAAGGGGTGGCTCCGCGCGATCGCAGGGCAGAACAGTGGCATGGGGGACGACAGCGAGGCTCAGCGCATGGCGGAGGACGGCAGACTCTGGCAGCACACGCTGCACGAGAACACGATGCTGTTCCAGCGAGGCAACCTCTTCCTGGTGGGCCAGTCACTCTTCGCCGTGGCCTACACGACACTCCTCACCACGGAGAAACACCTCTCAGCAGCCCGCGTCCTGGCCGCCTTCGGCCTCGTCCTGGCCCTCACCTGGCTCTACGTCGGCCACCGCCACCGCCTCTACTACCGCCACGTCCAGGCAAGAGCACTACAACGCCTCCCCGACTACGCCACCACGTGGTCGACTTGGACCGGCCGCAGGCGGGGGCTGTCGATCACCCTGATCACTTACGTGCTCCCGTGCCTGGCTGTGGTGATGTGGGTGGCGTTGTTGTTGATCACTTGAGCCGGCCGGCTGCCGCCAGGAACACGACCAACCCCTGCGCCTCGGTCGTCCCGAGGCGAGGCGCTTCGGACGGTGTCGTCATTGGCCGGGCTCCAGCCGCCGTACCTGGTGGCGGATGTTGGATGCCTCTTCGTCTCCTGGGTGGCCTGCCCGTCGTCCTCGGTATCCGGTGCAGGCAGGCGCATGCCCCGGGCCTCGGCGACGCGCAGGGCGTCGGCCAGGCACTCGGCGAGGCGGAGACCGGCGTAGCGGACCTCGGTGTACGGCGAGGCCGGATCGTCCAGCACTGTGCGGGCCAGGCCGAGGACATCGGTGCTTGTGGCGAGCTGGGCCGCCTCCAGATCGTCGGCGAGGCGGGACACGTATCCGCCGCCGTCCTCCGTGACCAGGTCGGAGGGTTTGCCGTCAAGGGACGGCCAGGGCAGGAGGCGGGGCGCGGGAGAGACCCCCGCGGGGCCGGTGGTCCGCTTCGTCGTGTACTTCATCAGGCGGCCACCTCCTGCGCGCCGATCAGGTGCCGGTCGAGGTCGATCCCCAAGTCGGCGGCGAGCACGAGGGCGAGGCGGCGGCGCTGCTGTAGTGCGGCTTCCTCGTCGTGAGCGGCGAGGTAGGGGCGTACGAGGGCGGAGTCGGCGCCGTCGAGGGGCGTGACAAGGCCGTACGGGGAGCGGTGGTGGGGGAGCCGTGGCGGTAGGGGTGCGGAGGGCGAGGGGTGCCGTACGGCGGTGAAGTGGATGCAGAGGTAGGTGCGATGGCGGGTGCGGCGCCGTCTGCCCGTGCCCGGGCAGAAGAGGAGGCGCAGCCATTCGAGGGTGCGGCGGATAAGGTCGTGCATGTCGACGCTCCTAGTCAGCGTTGGCCGTGCCCCGGGAGGTCTGGACACCTCGCCGGGGTTTTTCTGTTCTTGAAGCTATCTCAGGCTGTAGCCCTCTGCATACAAGTACAGAGGGATCCACACGATCGTGCAGGGCACTGCCTCTCTACGTTGGACATATGAGCGATCCGGAAGAGCCGAAGCCCACCCTGGACCCGATGAGCGCGAGACCGCTCTACGTACAGCTGGCCGACGTCATCTCCGGAAAGATTGCCTCTGGCGAGCTGGCACCGGACAGGCCCATTCCTTCGGAGAACCATCTCGCCGACGAGTACGGCGTAGCGCGGCTCACCGCACGACGTGCCGCCCAGGAACTGCGCGAGCGCGGGCTCATCGTCACCGTGCGCGGCAAGGGATCCTTCGTCGCCGAGCAGCCACCGAGCGACGCGCCGGTCGAGGGCACACCGGAAGCCTGAATCTGTCTCATGGTCCGCCATGAAGATCTCGCGCTACTGGAAGGCCGTCGGCGGGCGGACTCGGGCGCACGAAGTTCATGGACCGGCTCCGCAAAGATGACCTGCGCTTCCTGCAGATTCAGAACCTGCGGATCCCCCACAAGGTCCACATCAAGAAGGACCGCGCCGAGGTCAAGCTCGTACATGCTGCTACAAGGTGGTCGAGCAGACCTTCATTGCCCCCAAGGGTGTGGACTGGCTCGCGGACAAGCTCGGTATGGGCGACGCTGCGCTTCCCGCCACCTGATCTCTGCACGGCATCAGACCCCTGCGCGGTCATGACGACCGTGCAGGGAGCGCCTTTGTCGTGCCATGCTGTGACGTTTCCAGGGGAGCGGCTGCCCGTCCGAGCCGTCGAGGAGACCGTCGTGTCGGACACCGTCAGAACGCTGCGCTGTACTCATGAGGGCTGTGGAGCGGCAGTCCCCGCAACGGTTGGGAGAGAAGCAGGCGCCGCCGCCTTTCACGCCAGGAAGGCCAGGCACCCCACCGCGCCGCTGGAGGCCCGACCCAGTTCCTCGCCCTTCTCCCGTACCCACGCCTCCACACCTGGGCCACGGAGAAACGCCGGCATGCCAGGGTGGGTCAAGGTCTCAATAGTCGTCGTGGCGCTCCTCGTCGCCGCTGTCGGCTACGGCACCAGCAGCGGTTCCGACCCGTCAAATCCCCCAGAGGACTTGGACACTTGCCGCGAAAGCTATGAGGGCGTTGGGGATGGCACGGTCGACTGGCGCGGCATGTGTGACGTGCCGGGCTACATCGAGAGCGACTGGTAGGAGAGCATCTCTGACCCACCAGGGGTCAGCGCAGGGCGTCGATGGCCTGCACGATCAGGGCGCGCGCGTCGGCCCCGTACACGGCCATGCTCCGCAGTTGCTCGAACGCTTTCAGATACAGGGCGATCTCGCTGGGCTGAGTGACACGGACCTGCGCGGAGAGCAGCTCCACCGAGACCAGCGTGTCGTCGTACATGTGAAACAACTCCTGCGGACACAGCGGCCGTTCCGGTGCCGCGCTGGGGATGATGCCCAGAGAGACGGACGGCAGGGCCCCCGCGGTGAGCAGGTAGCCGAGCTGGGCGGCCATGGCGTCCTGGTCGCCCAGCTGGTAGCGCAGGACGCTCTCCTCGATGAGCAGGACGAATCGGCGTCCCGGCTCGTGGATGATCTGCGAGCGTTCGAGGCGTGCGACTGCGGCCTCTTCGGCGTCATCGGGCAGGTCGAGCAGGCGGGCGTTCGCGGACAGCAGGGCGCGTGCGTACCCCTCAGTCTGCAGCAGACCAGGGACAAGGGTGGGCGAGTAGACGCGGAACAGTTCCGTCGACCGAAAGAGCCGCACATAGCTGTTCTGCAGACGCTTCAGGCCGGCCCGGACCTTGCGCCGCCACTCGACGTACTGCGACTCGGCATCCCGCGACTGCGCGATGATGTCCGGCGCCTGGTCCGCGCTGTCGCACGCACGGCACCACAGCCGGATGTCCTCCGGTGTGGGAGGCGTGCGCGCGTTCTCGATGCGGGAGGTCTTCGGATGGGTCCAGCCGCAGCGCGAGGCCAGCTCAGTCCCGGTGATACCCGCATCGGCGCGTAGGTCGCGGAGACGCTGTGCGACGCGCTCGCGTGCAGCCTGGGCCGAAGATGAAGGAGAGACGGGCATGAGCTGACCTGTGCGCCTTCCTTGCTAACTGATCTTGTAGTCGTCGTGCGGGATTGCTCGCTCCCACACAGTCTCGAAGGCGCTTGCGCAGAGCTCCGCGGCGGCCGGGTCCTCGCTGATCTCGCCGCCGCCGGAGGCACCGCTCCCAGTGAAGTGATTCCACCGGATCAGCCGACCGTCGATCAGCCAGAAGTCGTTGCCCGGCAGAGCAATGTCCGAGGCGCGCCGACGGGCCAGCCACCGCACCTGTTCGCCGGCCTCCACGTTGACGACTGTGCTCGCATGCTCGTAGCGGATGTAGTCGCTGACCGGCTCGGACACGATGCGGGCCCGGCGCACGGTCACACCACGGACTACGGTGCGCCGGATGAGGTCCACCCATGGCGCCCAGTACTGCGAGGCGGGGTCTGTGTCGCGTTCACCGGTGCGCTTCCAGTGAGCGAAGTCGTCGGCCTCGCTGGCGACGCCGTAGGCATCGCGCATCTCCAGGTGGACGGCCGAGTGCTGCGCACCGTCCAGGAGTTCAGCGAAGGTCGGCACGTTCTGCGGCATCGCACGCCTTCCTCAAGACCGGCACCATGCGGGCCGGGATACGGACTACTGCCTCGTGGTCGGGGATGCCTGCGGCGTGGCCTGGCACCTCGAACGCAGCGCACTCCGCTTCGAGTTCAGGACCGGGCTTCCATCCCTGGATGACCAGCTCGTTCTCCTTCTCGTCGACCCACACGGTGGGGCTCTCACCTGTGCCCGTGTTGGGGTCGATCCCGATGAACCGTAGTTTCATCTCCGCCTCCGACGCTCTTGGTGTTCACGGATGTACACCACAGTCAGTCTCCTGAGGTAGAGGGTCAAGGGTGCGAAGTGGCCAACAGCTGGCGGAACCTATTTCTGTGAACATCAGTGCACATTGCTGGCACTTCCGCACATCGCGTCCCTAGCGTCGTGACCAGCGGCAGGCCCACCACTCTGCCCGTGCATAGCCGCGCTGGGCAGACCTACGCCAGCGGAGGCAGGCGCATGAGCACGACCCAGGAATCCCCCGTCACGTTGCTGGATCCGACGAGCCCTCCGAAGCCGGCCCCGGGCTGCAATGTGTGTGCGGCGCTGGAGAAGCAGCGTGCCGGGTATGAGCGGCGCGGGAACACGCGGGCTGCGACCGACTGCGAGGTCGAGATGCGCAACCACCCCAAGCACGGGAGCGCATCGTGATGGGCGGCCGGTCCGACTGGCGCGACACGTCCAGCGGATCACCCCGGGCCGCCGCCACCGCTGCCGAGTTCACGCCGAAGCAGGCGAAGTTCCGCGAGTACATGGACCACTCGCAGGGCTGCGCGGACTGCGACTACGGGAACCGGCGGTGCGCTGTGGCGCAGGGCATATGGGAGGCGTGGCGGGCGCTACCGCAGTAGATCCCCGTCCGTCCCTGTACCCCGTGAGCTCCGGGGCGGGTGGGACCAGCCTCGGCCGGGCATGTCCACCGGCCGGGGCCGCTCCATGTCTTGCGGACGCTTGGGGTGCGGAGCACGCTGACGCCACGATGCGAGACACGGAGGTCTCGTGAAGCTCAGCAAGGAAATCGAGTGCACGGTCGACCTGACGATCACCGACGCCGTCGAGTCGCACGTGAGGGACCTCATTCATAGCGCTGCCGCGGAGCACCAGGTCGACGTCAAGTACCTGCCGATCAACAACTACCGGATCACGGTGAACTTTGGAGACGACCTGGATGGCGCCCAGGCTCTCGTTTCCAGGGCGGATCGGCTCGCCGACGACGACAGCGACTGAGGCTGATCATCTGCGCTTCGGTTGAGCTTCGACTGAGCTAACGACCTCCAAGCCCCCAAACACACCGAAGGCCCAGGTCAGATTCCCTCTGACCTGGGCCTCGTCGGTAGACCCTGTGGGACTCGAACCCACAACCAATGGATTAAAAGTCCACTGCTCTGCCAATTGAGCTAAGGGTCCGTGCGCCGGACCACGCCGACACACGCACCGACCCGTGGTCGATGCAGGAACGAGCATAGCCGGACGTGGCCGAGACTCCGATCGGGTATCGGTGACCCGGCCACGCCGAAAGGGTTGCGCGGGTGCCGCGCGAGGTGCGGAGCGGGGTGCGGCGCAAAGGTGTGGAGCGGGGCAGCGCAGGGGCCGCCCGGGCGTACGGCCTACGGATCAACCGGATCCGGCGCCCCCGCCCGAGCCGCCTCCCGAGCATGGGTGCGTTCGTGGTCCGGGTTGAGGAACCAGTGGCGGGCCGAGGCGAACCACCAGGCCGCGGCGAAGCCGAGGACGGCCAGGACCGCGAGGGGGGCGTAGTTGAAGGTCTCCCAGGTGACCGGGGAGACCTGCGGCAGCATGAAGAGGATCGTGATCACGCCCACCCACGCGACCGCCACCACGCCTATCGGGCGCGACCAACGGCCAAGGTGCCACGGGCCGCGGTCGAAGGCCTCGCCCTTGCGCAGGCGGAGCAGGGTCGGGATGACGTACGCGATGTAGAGGCCGATCACGGCGATGGACGTCACGGCCGCGTACGCGGTCACGTTGATCAGGTAGGGCAGGCCGAGCACCAGCGCGCCCAGCGCCGCGAGCCACACCGCCGCGACGGGCGTGCGTGTGCGCGGGTTCACCGTGTGCCAGAGGTGCGAGTACGGCAGGGCCCCGTCGCGCGAGAAGGCGTAGATCATGCGGGAGTTGGCGGTCACGGACGCCATGCCGCAGAACAACTGGGCGCCGATCACCACCAGCAGGAGCAGCTTGCCCGCCGTCGCGCCGAGCGCGTCCAGGAGGATCTGGGCGGGCGGCACCCCGGTCGGCGAGCCGAGGGCACCGTCGTACGACTGGATCGCGAAGGTGAAGCCCAGGAGCAGGACGAAGCCCGCTATCCATGATGTCCAGATCGATTGGACTATGCCCTTCGGGCCCGCCGTCGACGCGTCGTGCGTCTCCTCCGTCATGTGCGCGGAGGCGTCGTAGCCGGTGAAGGTGTACTGCGCCATCAGGAGGCCTAGCAGCACGACGTAGAAACTGCTGCCCCAGCCCGTGTTGTTCACGAACTCCGTGAACACGAAGGACGCCGACTGATGGTGGTCCGGCGCGAACGTCAGCGCGCCCACGATGACCGCCACGCCCACCACGTGCCACCACACGCTGACGCTGTTGAGCAGGCCGACTATGCGTACGCCGAAGGTGTTCAACAGGCCGTGCAGGACCAGGATTGCGGCGAAGAGCAGGATCGTACGGCCCGGTGTGACCTCGAAGTCGAACTGCAGGTTCAGATACGCGCCCAGGAACGAGGCCGCGCCGAAGTCGATGCCCGCCGTCACCGCGACCTGGCCGAGGACGTTGAACCAGCCCGTGAACCACGCCCAGGCCGCCGCCGTACGCGGCGGGGCGAGGCGGTGGGCCCAGAAGTAGAGGCCGGCGGAGGTCGGGTACGCCGAACAGATCTCGGCCATCGCCAGTCCGACGAACAGGGTCATCAGGCCGACCGCGACCCAGCCCCAGGTGATCACGGCGGGCCCGCCGGTGTTCATGCCGAACAGGTAGAGCGTCAGGCACCCGGAGAGCACCGAGATGATCGTGAAGGAGACCGCGTAGTTGGAGAACGCCGACATGCGGCGGGCGAGGACCTGCGTGTAGCCGAGCTGCGCGAGACGTTCCTCGTCCGACAGCCCACTTGCCTTGGCGTCATCTGTCATGCCCCCAGCAATTCCCCTGCCGGGGGTACGACATGCGCCAGGCGATTGGCCAAAAATTGACGTGCCGTACACGCACATCGCCGCCCGTGCCCAGGCACGCGAAGGGGCCCGGACGACCGAGGTCGTCCGGGCCCCTTCAGTTGTTCAGCAGTCGCCGCTCAGGCGACGTCAGCCGTTGCGCTTCCAGCGCGGCTTGTCGTCACGGCGTCCGAAGGACGGGCCCGAGCCGGAACCGGCGCCGCGGTGGTCGTCACGACGGCCGTAGGGGCGGTCGTGGCCGCCGGAGCGGAAGCCGCCGCCCGAAGGGCGGTCGCCCTGCCGGTCGCGGTTGAACGGGCGGTCGCTGCCCCTGTGACCGGCGGGACGGTCGTCGCGGCGGAAGCCACCACGGTCGCCGCGCTCGCCACCGGCGGGACGGTCGTCACGACGGTCACGGTTGAAGCCACCCGAGGGACGGTCGTCCCGACGGAAACCACCACGGTCGCCGCCACGGTCACCACCGCGGTCGTCACGACGGTCACGGTTGAAGCCACCCGACGGGCGGTCGTCACGGCGGAAGCCGCCACGGTCGCCACCGGAGGGACGCTCGTCACGACGGTCACGGTTGAAACCGCCCGAGGGACGGTCGTCCCGACGGAACCCACCACGGTCACCACCGCGGTCGTCACGACGGTCATCGCGACGGAAACCACCCGACGGACGGTCGTCGCGACGGAAACCACCGCGGTCGCCGCCACGGTCGCCACCGCGGTCACGGTTGAAACCGCCCGACGGGCGGTCGTCACGACGGTCACGGCGCTCGTAGTTGCCGCGCTCGTCACGACGCTGACGCGGCTGCTCCTCGCGAGCGGCAGCGGCGGCTTCCTCGGCCACCGCCTGCTCGGCGACGGCCGCGGCGGCGGCCTCGACCACGGCAGCGGCCTCGGCGAGCGCGGCCTCCGGGTCCTCGCCACGCTCACGCGCGGCACGGGCGATCAGCCGGTCCGACTCCTCGCGCAGCTCGACGGCACGACGCTGCGCGCGCTCCAGCTGCTTGGTGAGGTCGGTGACCTCGCGCTCGGCCTGCTGCGCGGCGTTGCCCGCGGACTCGGCCTGGACCTCGGTCATCGACCGGGCACCGGTGATGTCCGCGACCTCGGGGTCGAAGCTCGTACCGCCCTGGATGATGTGGCGCGAGGCGTCGACGCCCGCGTCCTCCATCAGCCGGAAGATCTGGCGGCGCTGGTGCGGCAGGGAGAGCGAGACGACCGTGCCGGAACGGCCCGCGCGGGCCGTACGGCCGGAGCGGTGCAGGTAGTCCTTGTGGTCGCCGGCCGGGTCCACGTTCAGGACCAGGTCGATGCCGTCGACGTGGATGCCGCGGGCGGCGACGTCGGTCGCGACGAGCGCGTTGACGTAGCCCTTCTTGAAGTCCTCGAGGACGCGGGTACGGGCACCCTGCGTCATACCGCCGTGCAGCGCGTCGGCCTTCACACCGGAGTCGCAGAGCTGCTCGGCGATACGGTCGGCGCCCAGCTGCGTACGGACGAAGATGATCGTGCGGCCCTTGCGGGAGGCGATCGCGGCGGTGACCGGCGCCTTGTCCTTGGGCTTCACGATGAGGATGTGGTGGGACATCGTCGTGACGTTGCCCTGGGCGCTGTCGACCTCGTGCGTGACCGGGTTGGTCAGGTAGCGCTTGACCAGCGTGGAGATCTCGTTCTCCATCGTGGCCGAGAACAGCATGCGCTGGCCGCCGCCGGGGATCTGGTCGAGCAGCTCGGTGACCTCGGGCAGGAAGCCCAGGTCGGACATCTGGTCGGCCTCGTCGAGGACCGCGACCTGGACGTTCTCCAGGGAGCAGGCGCCGCGGTTGATGATGTCGCGCAGCCGGCCCGGGGTGGCGACGAGGACGTCGACACCGCGCTCCAGGGCGTAGATCTGGTTGCCCATCGACGTACCGCCGCAGACGACCTTCATCTTCAGGCCGAGCACGTCGCCGTACGGCTGGAGGGCGTCCGCGACCTGCATCGCGAGCTCACGCGTCGGCGTGAGGATGATGCCGCGGGGCTTCTTCTTCTCGGTGTGGCCGCCGGAGAGCTGCGTGAGCATCGGCAGACCGAAGGAGAGGGTCTTGCCGGAGCCGGTGCGGCCGCGGCCGAGGATGTCCTTGCCGGCCAGGGCGTCCGGGATGGTCGCGGCCTGGATCGGGAAGGGGGAGGTCACGCCGTTCTGCGCGAGCTTGCGCACGACGCCCTCGGGCAGACCCAGGTCGCTGAAGGTGACCTCGGGAACCTCGGGGGCCGCAGGCGCGGCAGTCTCGTCGGCAGCGTCCCCGATGTTCTCGTTCTCGGGCACGACGACGTGATCAGTACTGGAAATGGACATGCGAATGCGAAACCTTCCGGAGTCTCGTACGGCACGCGCCCGTCAACTCCGTGATTTCGCAAACGACCGCCTCAATGCGGTCAGCCACGGCAAGGGAGAGTACGCGCCACACGGCGCGCTCTAACTGGCGCCGGGCAATGGGATCAAACGATCTACCACCATACGCACCCCCCACCCGGTAAGGCAAACCGGCTCCGAGAGGCTCTGGTCACACGGCCCCCGGGCCCTCTCGCCGAACCCGGGCGCACCCGCTGTGACCAGGCCCGTTGCGGCCAGGCCCGTTCAGGCCTCGACACCGGCCTGGGGTGCCGGTTCCCGCCGCTCCACGAGCTGCGGCTCGGGCTCGGGGTGCGCCGAGGACGACGGCTCGGCGGTGGTCGGGTCCGGCGACGGAGGCGGCGGCTCCTCCTTGGTGGGCGTCGGCTTGGGGGCCGGCCGCGTCGGCGTGGGCTGGGCCTTCGTCGGTGAGGGCGCCCCCGGCTTGGGCTTCTTCCCGTCCTTGCCGTCCTTGCCGTCCTTGCCCTGCTTGGGCGGAGCGGCCGTCCCGCTCTCCCCCGCGGACGGTGACGCCGACCCGGACGCCGACTCGTGGGGCTTCACCGGACCGTGTTTTCCGTCACCCGTCCCGCGGTAGCCGGGGCCTCCGCCGCTCACCGCGGACCCGCCGTCGGGCGCCTCACCGCCCCGCTGCCCGGCCGAGTGCGAGGGCTTCGCGTGGTCGCCCCCGTCGTCACCGACGCTCATGCAGCCGGCGGACGCGGCGACGGCCAGGGCGGCGGCGGCCAGACGGACGGGTACGTACTTGGCGCGCACGGGCAGCCACCTCCGGGCGGTGTGAGGAGTCCCCCTGCCCAACTCCCGCCGCCCGCAAGAAGACACGCGAACGCCGGAGAGACACGGGAGAACCGCCCGCAGGGCACGAGAGATATGTCACCCGCGCATCGTCAGCCATGTCCGAGAGGCGCGGCCGCGCTTCGAGAGGCTGCGGCCGCACGTCGTCACCCGTACCCGAAAAGGTACGGCCTCACGTCCTCACCCGTACCCGAGCGCGTGCAGCCGCGCGTCGTCGATGCCGAAGTGGTGGGCGATCTCGTGGACCACGGTCACCTCGGTCTCGGCCACCACCTCCTCCCGCGTCGCGCACATCCGCAGCGTGGGCCCCCGGTAGATCGTGATCCGGTCGGGCAGCACTCCCGCGTACCATTCGCCGCGATCGGTCAGCGGAGTCCCCTCGTAGAGCCCGAGCAGCTCGGGGTCGTCGGCGGGCGGTTCGTCCTCGACGAACACCGCCACGTTGTCCATCAGCCGCGTCAGCTCCGGCGGAATCCGGTCCAGCGCCTCGGCGACCTGCTCCTCGAACTCCTCGCGCGTCATCTCCAGCACAGGGCCATTGTCCGGCACCGACGCGCGGACGCCATGGGACGCGGCGTACGAGAACACACCCCGGGGCACGCCCGACAGCGGGAGCCGCGCCGCATATCCGCCCCCACCTCTGGGCATACGGGACCAATGGCCCGCGTCCCCGCTGCCGCCACCGCTCTGCACCGTGTACGAAGGGCTCCCCGCGCCCTCGTACGCCGCTTCCGCGCACGCCGCCGCACACACCCCGTCGCCCCCGTCGTCGAACTCGTCCCCCAACCGCACCCCTGGGTCCGAGCCCTGGGCCTCGTCACCGTGGTCCTGTTCGGCGCGTGGCTGGGCCTGCTGATCGTCGGGAACGTCCGGGCGCCGGTGGGCCCCATGGACACCACGATGACGCTGCGCCCCTCCCTCACGGGCGGCACGAAGATCAACGTCTCGCCGCTCGGCGCCCTGGAACTGCGCAGCCACACGGCACCGCTCCGCCTCGACGTGGACGTCGACCAGCTCGACCCCGTCCGCTCCCAGGCCCTCGTCGACCACCCCGAACGCCTCTCCGGCCTCCAGGACGAGGTGGCCCAGGACGTCGGCGACGGCACCCTCGACCTGGCCGTACGGTCCGTCGTCGCCGTCGTCTCCGGCGCGACCGCCCTCGGCCTCGCGGTCTACCGCCGCCCACGCCGGGCCCTGGCGGCCGGCGGCCTGGCCCTGACCCTGCTGGCGGCCTCGGGAGCGACGGCCTTCGCGACCTGGAACCCCAACTCGGTCCTGGAACCGAAGTTCTCCGGCCTGCTCTCCTCCGCCCCCTCGGTGGTCGGCAACGCCCGCAGCATCGTCAGCGAATTCGACGTCTACCAGAAGGAGTTGGCCCGCCTGGTGACGAACGTGACGAAGCTGTACGACGTCACGTCCACGCTCCCCGCCTACGCGCCCGACCCCTCCACCATCCGCGTCCTGCACGTCTCCGACATCCATCTCAACCCGGCGAGCTGGAAGATCATCGCCTCGCTGGTGGAGCAGTACAAGATCGACGTGATCGTCGACTCCGGCGACACCATGGACCACGGCACGGCGGCGGAGAACGGCTTCCTGGACCCGGCGTCCGACCTCGGCGCTCCGTACGTCTGGGTGCGCGGCAACCACGACGGCCGGGTCACCCAGAACTATCTGGAGCGCATGAAGAACGTGCACGTGCTCGACGACGGCCGGGCCGTCTCGGTGGCGGGCCTGCGCTTCGCGGGCGTCGGCGACCCGCAGTTCACCCCCGACCGCACGGCCAAGCTGGGCGGCGACCAGTCCGAGGTGCTCGCGGGCGCCCGCCTCGCCTCCTCCCTCCGCGACCAGGAGGCGGCCGGCACCCCGGTCGACATCGCCGTCGCGCACAACCCGACGGCCGCACGCCAGACGGACGGCGACGTGCCCCTGGTCCTGGCCGGCCACCTCCACCACCAGGAGATGGAGATCCTGAAGTACGGCACCCGGCTGCGTATCGAGGGCTCCACGGGCGGCGGCGGTCTGCGCGCGCTGGAGGGCGAGGACCCCGCACCGATCGAGACGTCGATCCTCTACCTCGACCGCGACACCCGCCGCCTCCAGGCCTGGGACGAGATCAAACTCGGCGGCCTGGGCCTCACCACGGCCGAGGTCAGCCGTCACCTCCCCAAGGAGAACCAGCCGGGCGCCGTCACCACCCCGGCCACCCCGACCCCTTCCGCACCCACCCCGTAAACCGTTTTGGCGATCCCTCCCGACATCCCATATGCTTCTCACGTCCCCGACGCGCTGCAAGGCGCCCAGGCGGGCCGATAGCCCTCATCGTCTAGCGGCCTAGGACGCCGCCCTTTCAAGGCGGTAGCACGGGTTCGAATCCCGTTGGGGGCACCAGCTACTTATATGAGTCGCAGGTCAGAGTCTTCTCTGGCCTGCGATTTGTTTTTCCCGGCTTCAGCCCACCGGTTCGGCCCACTGCTTCGGACCGCTGGTTCGGCCCGCTGGTTCGGCCCACGACCTGTCCGGGAACCGACCCTCCGCTCCGAGGCGTACTGGTTGCGCCGTGCGGCCTTTGCTAGAAGAGAGCGAACAGAGCTGCGGCAGAGGCGTCGGCGCGCGATGAGGAGGGCCCGGCTTGGCGGTCCGGGGGGCACCGGCCGTCGGTACGGACGTCACCGCACGGGACGCCGGCCGCCGGGACTTCCGCCGGATGTGGGCGGGCCAGAGCATCAGCCTGGTCGGCGACCAGGTGTCCCTGTTCGCCCTGCCCAGCCTGGCCATTCTGGTGCTGGACGCCACCGGGCCCCAGGTCGGCGTGCTGCACGCGATGGCGACGATCGCCTTTCCCGCGCTCGGACTGTTCGTCGGCGCCTTCATGGATCGCGTCCGGTGCCGCCCCTTCATGATCGGCGCGGATCTGCTGCGGCTGGTCCTCTTCCTGTCCGTCGCGGTGCTGGCGCTGACGGACGCGCTCGGGCTGTGGCACCTCTACGCCGCGGCGGCGCTGGCGAGCGTGTGCACCGTCGTCTTCGACGTCGGCTACCAGACGCATCTGCCCCGCCTGGTCAGCCGCGACTTCCTGCCGCTCGGCAACGCGCGCCTCGAAATGTCCAGCAGTGTGGCCCGCGCGGGCGGCCCCGCCATCGTCGGCGCGGTCACCCAGCTGCTCGGTCCCGCACTCGCCGTCGCGGCCAACGCGCTCAGCTTCCTCGCCTCCGCGGCCGGCCTGCTCACCATCCGCACCCCCGAGTCCGCCGTACCGGACCCGACCGGCGCCCCCTGGCGGAAACAGATCCTGGACGGCGCGCGGTACATGTGGCGCACCCCCGTCCTGCGATGGCTCTCGGCCGCCGCCGCGCTGCGCAACTTCAGCATGGCCATGGTCGACACCATCCTGCTGCTGTTCCTCTACCGCGCCATGGACCTGTCCCCCGCACTGGCCGGCGCGGTCCTGACCGCCGGCGCCCTGGCCGCCGTACTCGGCGCCGTCGTCAGCCGTCGCCTCGTCCACCGGATGGGAGCCGGCCCCGTCCTGCTCGCCACCGCGACCGAGGGGATCGTCTGGGCCGGTGCCCCGCTGGCCCTGGCGACCGGATCGAGCGCGGTGGTCATCGCCATCGCCTTCGTCTCCGCGCTGTGGCTGCCGGTCTGGAACATCACCGTCATCACCCTGCGCCAGCTGATCACCCCGCCCCACCTCCTGGGCCGGGTGCACGCCACCGCCCGCACGATCAACCTGTGCACCATCCCCGTGGGAGCGGTGGCCGGCGGCCTCCTCGCCGGCTGGGCCTCCGACGTGTGGGGCGAGGGCACCGGGCTCGCCGCCGCCCTGGCCATCGCGGGCCTGGTCACCGTCGGCGGACTGCCGTTCCTGCTGCGGAAGGAGATCCGTCACATGCGCAGGCTGCCCTCCGCCGAAGAGCCACCGTGACGGCTGCCCCCGCGGGCCGACGGCGCGGCCTGTCCCGCCCACCTGACGATCCCGTCCGACGGCCGTATCGCCGCCGGGAAAATCGCCATCACGACCGGGCCGTACGTACAGCCGTCACGCGTGTGGGTCACGAGCAGCACCCGCCGCCGGGTCACCTGCCCCGCACCCAGCGCGTTTTCGGGCCACCGCTCATCCTCTGATACGCTGCTTCAGCGACGTCACCCCAGCTGACCAGCATCTCCTCCCTCACCAGGAATCATCTTCCCGGCGTCGGCGGCAGACGGAATTACGTTGGGGGCACGCAACCCCGTGTGCGACACTGTTCGCACACAACAGCTTGGTCCTGTGGAGCAGTTTGGAGTGCTCGCCACCCTGTCAAGGTGGAGGCCGCGGGTTCAAATCCCGTCAGGACCGCTGAGATTCCTCGTGAATCTCTCGGCTGGGTAGCTCAGTTGGTACGAGCGACCGCCTGAAAAGCGGTAGGTCGCCGGTTCGACCCCGGCCCCAGCCACAGCACAGGCCCCGATCTCCGGATCGGGGCCTTGTTGTATGCCCGCGTTGTATGCCCGCACAAAAGCGTTCGCCCCTCGTTTCCCCGAGGTGAGATCCTGGAGGGCGTATGTCAACGACTCCTGCCCCCGCCTTCGGCGCCATCGCCCCCCGCCTGACCGAGCTGTCCCTGCGCGACGCGCAGCGGCTCGGGCGCAGGCTCGAAGGCGCGCGCAAGATCCGCAAGCCCGAGGCCCGGGCCGCCGTCCTCGCCGAGATCGAGGCGGAGGTCGCCAAGGGCGAGGCCCGGATGGCCGAGCGCCGCTCCCGCGTGCCCGCGATCACCTATCCCGAGCAGCTCCCGGTCAGCCAGAAGAAGGACGACATCGCGGCCGCCATCCGCGATCACCAGGTCGTCATCGTGGCCGGCGAGACCGGTTCCGGTAAGACCACCCAGATCCCCAAGATCTGCATGGAGCTCGGCCGCGGCGTCCGCGGCATGATCGGGCACACGCAGCCCCGCCGGATCGCCGCCCGCACCGTCGCCGAGCGCGTGGCGGACGAGCTCGACGTGACGCTCGGCGAGGCCGTCGGCTGGAAGGTCCGCTTCACCGACCAGGTGAACCCGGACGGCACCTTCGTCAAGCTCATGACGGACGGCATCCTGCTCGCCGAGATCCAGACGGACCGCGAGCTGCGCGCCTACGACACGATCATCATCGACGAGGCCCACGAGCGGTCCCTCAACATCGACTTCCTGCTCGGCTACCTCGCCCAGCTGCTGCCCAGACGGCCGGACCTCAAGGTCGTCATCACCTCCGCGACCATCGACCCCGAGCGCTTCTCCCGGCACTTCGGGGACGCCCCGATCGTCGAGGTCAGCGGCCGTACGTATCCGGTCGAGGTCCGTTACCGCCCGCTCCTCGAAGAGGACGGCGACGACTCCGACCGCGACCAGATCACCGCGATCTGCGACGCCGTCGAGGAGCTCCAGGGCGAGGGCAAGGGCGACATCCTCGTCTTCCTCTCGGGAGAGCGGGAGATCCGCGACACCGCGGACGCGATCACGAAGAAGAACTACCGCTTCACCGAGGTGCTGCCCCTGTACGCACGCCTCTCGCACGCCGAGCAGCACCGCGTCTTCCAGCAACACACCGGCCGCAGGATCGTTCTGGCGACCAACGTCGCCGAGACCTCCCTCACCGTCCCGGGCATCAAGTACGTGATCGACCCGGGCACCGCCCGTATCTCCAGATACAGCCACCGCACGAAGGTCCAGCGCCTCCCCATCGAGCCGGTCTCACAGGCCAGCGCCAACCAGCGCAAGGGCCGCTGCGGCCGGACCAGCGACGGCATCTGCATCCGCCTCTACTCCGAGGACGACTTCCTCGCCCGGCCGGAGTTCACCGACGCCGAGATCCTCCGTACGAACCTGGCGTCCGTCATCCTCCAGATGACCGCGGCCGGGCTCGGGGACATCGAGAAGTTCCCGTTCATCGACCCGCCGGACCACCGCAACATCCGCGACGGCGTCCAACTCCTCCAGGAACTGGGCGCGTTGGACCCCGCCCAGAAGGACGCCCGCAAGCGGCTCACGGACCGGGGCCGCAAGCTCGCCCAGCTGCCCGTGGACCCGCGGCTGGCCCGGATGGTCCTGGAGGCCGACAAGAACGGCTGTGTGCGCGAGGTCATGGTGATCGCCGCCGCGCTATCCATCCAGGACCCGCGCGAGCGCCCGGCCGACAAGCAGACACAGGCCGACCAGCAGCACGCCCGTTTCAAGGACGAGACGTCCGACTTCCTGGCGTACCTGAACCTCTGGCGGTATGTGCGCGAGCAGCAGAAGGAGCGCGGCTCGTCGTCCTTCCGCCGGATGTGCAAGCAGGAGTACCTGAACTTCCTACGGATCCGCGAGTGGCAGGACATCTACACCCAGTTGCGGACCGTCGCCAAGCAGATGGGCCTCCATCTGGAGGAGCCTCCGGCGGGTACTGACGCCCCGGACCAGCAGGTCCATCTCTCCCTCCTCGCCGGCCTTCTGTCCCACATCGGCATGAAGGACGTGAAGGAGGGGGCGAAGAACGAGTATCTGGGCGCGCGGAGTGCCAAGTTCGCGATCTTCCCCGGCTCGGCGCTCTTCAAGAAGCCCCCGCGTTTCGTGATGTCCGCCGAACTCGTCGAGACGTCCCGCCTCTGGGCCCGGGTCAACGCGAAGATCGAGCCCGAGTGGGTCGAGCCGCTCGCGGAACACCTGCTGAAGCGCACGTACAGCGAACCGCACTGGGAGAAGGACCAGGCCGCGGTGATGGCGTACGAGAAGGTCACGCTGTACGGCGTGCCGATCATCGCCCAGCGGAAGGTCAACTACGGGCGGATCGACCAGGAGGCCAGCCGCGAGCTTTTCATTCGCAACGCACTGGTCGAGGGCGACTGGCGTACGCACCACAAGTTCTTCGCGGACAACCGCAAACTGCTCACCGAGGTCGAGGAGTTGGAGCACCGCGCCCGGCGCCGCGACATCCTCGTGGACGACGAGACGCTGTTCGACTTCTACGACCAGCGGGTGCCCGAGCACGTCGTGTCGGGGGCGCACTTCGACTCCTGGTGGAAGCACAAGCGCCACGAGGAGCCCGAACTGCTCGACTTCGAGCGGTCGATGCTCATCAACGAACGGGCCGGAGATGTCAGCAAGGACGACTATCCGGACACGTGGCGTCAAGGCCCGCTCAAGTTCCGGGTGACCTATCAATTCGAGCCAGGTGCGGACGCGGACGGAGTGACCGTCCATGTCCCGCTCCAGGTGCTGAACCAGGTCACGGACGAGGGCTTCGACTGGCAGATCCCGGGTCTGCGCGAGGAGGTCGTGACGGAGCTGATCCGCTCCCTCCCGAAGCCGATCCGCCGGAACTACGTCCCCGCCCCGAACTTCGCCCAGCGGTTCCTGGACCGGGCGGTGCCCCTGCAGGAGCCGCTGACGACGACGATGGCGCGCGAGCTGAAGCGCATGGTCGGCGTGCCCCTCACGGCCGACGACTTCGACTGGTCCCGGGTCCCCGACCATCTGAAGATCACCTTCCGGATCGTCGACGAACGGCGGCGCAAGCTGGCCGAGGACAAGGACCTGGAGGCCCTGAAGCTGCGCCTGAAGCCGAAGGCGCGCCAGGCGATCTCGCAGGCCGCGGCGGCGACGGCCGAGCGGGAGGGCGGCGGAGCGATCGAACGGACGGGCCTCACGGACTGGACCATCGGCTCCCTCACCCGTCTCTTCGAGACGCGCCGGGCCGGCCAGCCGGTCAAGGCGTTCCCCGCCCTGGTCGACGACGGCGACACCGTCTCCGTACGCCTCTTCGACACCGAGGCCGAGCAGCAGCAGGCCATGTGGAAGGGCACGCGGCGGCTCATCCTGCGCAACATCCCGGTGAACCCTGCCAAGTTCGCCTCGGACAAGCTCACGAACGCGCACAAGCTGGCCCTGTCCGCGAACCCGCACGGCTCCGTCCAGGCCCTCTTCGACGACTGCGCGACGGCCGCCGCCGACAAGCTGATCGCCGACTTCGGCGGCCCGGCCTGGGACGAGGAGTCGTACCGCAAGCTGTACGAGAAGGTGCGCGCGGAGATCGTCGACACGACGGTCCGTACGGTCGACCAGGTGCAGCAGGTCCTGGCCGCCTGGCAGGCCTGTGAGCGCCGTCTGAAGGGCGTACGCAGTGCCGTCCTGCTCGCGAACCTCACGGACGTACGGAAGCAGCTGGACGCTCTCGTGAAGCCCGGCTTCGTGACGGAGACGGGTCTGCGGCGGCTGCCGGACCTGATGCGCTATCTGGTGGCCGCGGACCGCCGGCTCCAGCAGATGCCGACGAACGTCCAGCGGGACACCAGCCGCATGGAGAAGGTCCACGAGATGCAGGACGAGTACGCCTGGCTCCTGGAACAGATGCCTCAGGGGCGCCCCGTGCCCTCGTCGGTCCTGGACATCCGCTGGATGATCGAGGAGCTCCGGGTCAGCTACTTCGCCCACGCGCTGGGCACGGCGTACCCCGTCTCCGACAAGCGCATCGTGAAGGCGATCGACGCCGCCGTCCCGTAACGGCGCCTGCACAGTGGGTGAGTTCGCCCAGGAGGCTCACCCTCCTGTAGAGTCCTGTCTCGCAGCGCAACGCAAGATCCGCACTGCGAAACCTGGTCCTGTGGAGCAGTTTGGAGTGCTCGCCACCCTGTCAAGGTGGAGGCCGCGGGTTCAAATCCCGTCAGGACCGCATCAGATGAAGGCCCCGTATCCGCAAGGATGCGGGGCCTTAGTCATGCCTCTTCAGGGCAGCGGGGCCCCGCCCCGCCAGGGGCGCGGGGAACTGCGCGACAAGCCCCCACGTCCGGCACCCGCGCACGCCACTCCAAGCCCCTCCCCCATGGGCGCACCCCCAAGAAACCCCCCGCATCCGGCAACAGACCGCCACCCAAACCCCACCAGCCCCGCACAGCGCACCCCGCACAACCTGGGCTTGACGCCGTCACATTCCCCCAGTACCTAAAAACCAGGGCCAAAGACACCCCACCGCACACCCCACCGGAGGTGACCATGGCGGCGACAGCTCGACATGAGACGCGAGCCCTCCTCCGCGCCCACCTGTCGGCCGCCTCCGGCTACCGCCACCTGACAAGGCACTGCCCGATCTGCCACCGACTCCTCCGGCTGGCCTCCGAGAGCGCTCCCTACGACCAGGAGAGCCCCGAGACCCCCTACGAGGACGAGACACCCTCCCCGGCGTGAGCGGACCGCCGACGCGCCCCGCAGCCGACCGCACCCCAACTGCCCCTCGGGCGACGCCAGATGCGTACGGCCCCCTCTAGCGCAGAAACGCCAACCACATCAAGGACCATGACGTGTGACGGGTGTCACCGCATAAGTTTTCAAACCCGCGGAACTTACCCCCCACCTACAACTGGTCAATTTAATATGTGCAATTGCACCCCGCTCCGGGGCCATGCACAGCTGATCCGACAGGTCTCCCCAGACTGCGACAAGGCCGCTCACAGACCGGCCCCGCACCCTGTGCGTACCCCATGACCAGCGCATGACCGGACACCGTCGGCACACCATCGGCGCACAAAAAAGATCGCACTGGACCCGGCGGAGTCCAGCGCGATCTACGACGCACCCTTGTTGCTTGTGGTTCTCGCTCGGGCGTGGACCCCGTTGGGGCAGGATCCGCGTCGCTTGGAGCTTGGGTTCGGGCAGTCCGACAAGTTAGGGGACCTGCCGAAATGCCCTGCTATGGAGTTGTTGTTCAGACTTCGCTGCGCTGCTGCGGGATGCCCGCGAGCAGGGCACGAACCTCGGCCTCGCGGTAACGGCGATGGCCGCCGAGCGTGCGGATCGAAGTGAGCTTGCCGGCCTTCGCCCACCGCGTCACCGTCTTCGGGTCCACGCGGAACATCGTGGCAACCTCAGCGGGGGTCAGCAGCGGCTCGGCATCAGGGGTGCGAGCGGTCATGAGCGGCCTCCTCGGGAGAACCGAACCTTCTCGGTTCTTTCCTCTAAATTCTGCACCTTGACCCGCGTTGCCCGAAATGGCGGATGCGGGTCGAGTCGGTTATAGGACGAACGGCTTGTCCTCGGCACTACAACTACACCATCTGTCCAGCCGCGTCGGCCAAACCGATGGAATTGCCCTCCCAGGTGTTCATCAGCGACGGAAGCCGATGGACCATGCCATAGCGGACAGTCACACCGCTGTGACGATCAGTCACAGGGCGATCAGGAGTCAACAGACCCCCCATAGCGTGCAATGCTGAGATTCCACCCATACGTGGGCAGAAGGAGCCCTCCCCGGACTCCTTGTCCTATTTTGGCATGAGGAGGGGCGTTAGACGCAAGGTCCGCGTTAGTGCCGTCCGTCACGCTTACCCCGTACGACCCGGATAGGGACTTACGTCCTGTCAGAACCCGTGACGCACAGGGACCATCAGTCCCACAGGTCATCTCCCGCCCCGGCGGGCGAACCTCCGACGCCGGTATGCGGACCTCCAGTATGCGGACTCTCCGCTTCAGGGCCCCTGCTTCAGGGGCCTCGGCCTCAGTTCGCCGAGCGACGGTCCCGTACCGAGCGCCACCGCTCCACGAGCCGGCCGTACGCCTCGCCGGCCCCGGGCCCGTCGCCCGTACGCAGCGCCTCGATGCCCTCGGCGACGTCGGCCGCCGAATGGTCGCCGTCGAGCTCCCCGGCGGGCAGGACGTGCACCAGGCCGCCGTAGTCGAGCTCCACCAGCGAGCGCGGGTGGAACTCCTCCAGCCAGCGCCCGACATCCACCAGGCCGTCGATGAGCGGCCCCTCGTCGAGGGCGTCCCGCAGCGTCCGCAGGCCCCGAGCCACCCGCCGCCGGGCCTGCACCATCGGCGTCCGGTAGCGAAGGACGGGAGGGTCCTCCGCCGCCCCCGGACCGCCCCCGGAGCCGGTCGAGCCGGTCCCCTTGTCGTACTCGCGCTCCTCGTCCGACACCAGCACGAACCAGTTCAGCGGGACCTGCCAGGTCGACGTGCGGATCCACGGCCGGGCATCGGGGTTGCGGCTCAGCCAGCGCTCGTAGTCCTGGGTCGCCTGATGGCGTACGACCGCCGGGAGCACCGCCTCCAGGACCGGCGCGGGCAGCTCCTCGGCCAGGTCGCCCAGGGCCTGCCAGCCGCGCAGCCGGGTCCGCCAGGGGCACACGCACAACACGCCGTCCACGTCCGCGACGAACGCGTCACCACTCTCGTGCACCGGCACCGGGATCGGCGGGGTGGGCAGCAAGTCGGCCAGCGACCGGCGCAGTTCGTCCTGGTAGGAGGGACGGTCGGGCCGGCGCGCGTAGCGGGCCCAGTGGCCGCGCTCCGGCTCCGGGAAGGCCGCGAGCGGTTCGTACACGCGCAGATAGGACGCGTACGGGACGATCAACGAGGACACCTTGGGCACGCTTGCTCCCTCCCCCGCCGACCCGACGGAAAACCCGCGAAACCCGCTCACAGGAGTGCGGGAAAACACTGCAAATCGTCCCACGCCCCATCGTGACCGTACTCCGCGAGAGGGTGATCCTGACCACTGCGCGGATGGCGGTCGCGTCCAGGCTCTAATCTCATGCCACACAGACCTCCGCCACCCGTACGGAGGCCGCCCCAACCGCCGCTTCTTAACTGGGAGTCACCACAGTGACCGACGTAACCGGCGCCCCTGCTGATGTACTGCACACCCTGTTCCACTCGGATCAGGGCGGCCATGAGCAAGTGGTGCTCTGCCAGGACCGGGCCAGTGGCCTCAAGGCCGTCATCGCCATCCACTCGACCGCCCTGGGCCCCGCCCTCGGCGGCACCCGCTTCTACCCGTACGCGACCGAGGGGGAGGCCGTCGCCGACGCGCTGAACCTCTCCCGCGGGATGTCGTACAAGAACGCCATGGCCGGCCTCGACCACGGCGGCGGCAAGGCCGTGATCATCGGGGATCCCGAGCAGATCAAGACCGAGGAGCTGCTCCTCGCGTACGGCCGCTTCGTGGCCTCGCTCGGCGGCCGGTACGTCACCGCGTGTGACGTCGGTACGTACGTGGCCGACATGGACGTCGTGGCGCGCGAGTGCCGCTGGACGACCGGGCGCTCCCCCGAGAACGGCGGCGCGGGCGACTCGTCCGTCCTGACGGCCTTCGGTGTCTTCCAGGGCATGCGGGCCTCCGCCCAGCACCTGTGGGGCGACCCCTCGCTGCGCGGCCGCAGGGTCGGCATCGCGGGCGTGGGCAAGGTCGGGCACCACCTCGTGGAGCATCTGCTGGAGGACGGCGCCGAGGTCGTGATCACGGACGTCAGGGCGGAGTCCGTACGGCGAATTCTGGACAGGCACCCGTCGTCCGGCGTGACGGCCGTCGCGGACACGGCCGCGCTCATCCGGGTCGAGGGGCTGGACATCTACGCCCCCTGCGCGCTGGGCGGCGCCCTGAACGACGACTCCGTGCCGGTGCTCACCGCGAAGATCGTCTGCGGTGCGGCCAACAACCAGTTGGAGCACGCCGGCGTCGAGAAGGACCTCGCCGACCGCGGGATCCTCTACGCGCCGGACTACGTGGTGAACGCCGGCGGTGTCATCCAGGTCGCCGACGAGCTCCACGGATTCGACTTCGAGCGGTGCAGGGCGAAGGCCGCGAAGATCTTCGACACCACGCTGGCCATATTCGCACGTGCGAAGGAGGACGGGATTCCGCCGGCCGCCGCGGCCGACCGGATCGCCGAACACCGCATGGCGGAGGCACGCCGTCCCTGAGGCCCAAGGGCCTCTCCGGGGCGTCTGGCGGGTACCCGTCGGCGGGTGTTGGAGAGAACTCTCACGTTCGTCGGCGGGTCGTTCGCCAAGAAGAGGTTAAAATCGCGGTTGACCAGCGGGGACAGGGCACCCCGAGGGTTCTGGGTCCAGGCGCGTCCTGCGGGCGACGTACCGTATGGGCGTGGGCTCAGGTACCGTGGAAGCCCTACGGACCGGTCTCTCCACGGAGAGCCCGTTCCAGATCATGAACGCGTGTCAAGACTCTGGGGCCGTCGAGCCCCGTATCCGAGGGGGTCGAGCCATGGGGCGCGGCCGGGCAAAGGCCAAGCAGACGAAGGTCGCCCGCCAGCTGAAGTACAGCAGCGGCGGGACTGACCTCTCGCGTCTGGCCAATGAGCTGGGCGCTTCGACTTCGCAACAGCCGCCGAATGGCGAGCCGTTCGAGGACGACGACGAGGAAGACGACCCGTACGCCCAGTACGCGGATCTCTACAACGATGACGAGGACGAGGACGACGAGTCCGGTCCCACGTCTCAACGCCGCGGCGCTTGACGCTCCAGCTGAGCTTGTCTTTCTAGCTGCGCTTCACCCGGTCCGGGTGCAGGATTCGCCGGACCGGGTTTTGCGCGTGTTCGCTCCGCCAGGAGTGGGGTGACTACGGCGCGTTTTGATCTGCGCGTCCGTTTGGGCTGGTCGCGCCCACGCGGCGGAGCCGCATATCGACACAGCCCCGCGCCCCTTACGGGGCGCGCCCCTAGCGGGGCGCGTAGTCGTTGATCAGGGCTGCGCCCGTCTCGTGGTCGCCTCGGTCCGTGATCTCGCCTGCAACCCAGGCTTCCACGCCTCGGTCGGCCAGTGTGGCGAGGGCCACGTCCGTGGAGTCCTCGGGGACGATCGCGATCATGCCGACGCCCATGTTGAGGGTCTTTTCCAGCTCCAGGCGGTCCACCTGGCCGGTGGTGCCCACGAGGTCGAAGACGGGGGCCGGGGTCCAGGTGGCGCGGTCCACGATCGCGTGGAGGCCGTCCGGGATCACCCGGGCCAGGTTGGCCGCGAGACCGCCGCCCGTGATGTGTGAGAAGGCGTGCACGTCGGTCGTGCGGGTCAGGGCCAGACAGTCCAGCGAGTAGATCTTGGTGGGCTCCAGGAGCTCCTCGCCGAGCGTGCGGCCGAACTCCGCGACGTGCTGGTCGAGCTTCAGCTTGGCACGGTCGAAGAGGACATGCCGGACGAGTGAGTACCCGTTCGAGTGAAGGCCTGAGGCCGCCATGGCGATCACCGCGTCACCCGTACGGATGCGATCCGCGCCGAGCAGCCGGTCGGCCTCCACAACGCCCGTACCGGCGCCCGCGACGTCGAAGTCGTCCGGGCCGAGGAGACCGGGGTGCTCGGCCGTCTCGCCGCCCACCAGGGCGCAGCCCGCGAGGACACAGCCCTCGGCGATGCCCTTCACGATGGCCGCCACGCGCTCCGGGTGGACCTTGCCGACGCAGATGTAGTCGGTCATGAAGAGCGGCTCGGCGCCGCACACCACGATGTCGTCCATGACCATCGCGACCAGGTCGTGGCCGATCGTGTCGTACACGCCGAGCCGGCGGGCGAGGTCGACCTTCGTGCCCACGCCGTCCGTGGCGGAGGCGAGCAGCGGGCGCTCGTACCGCTTGAGGGCGGAGGCGTCGAAGAGGCCGGCGAAGCCGCCGAGGCCGCCGAGGACCTCGGGGCGCTGCGTCTTCTTCACCCACTCCTTCATGAGTTCGACGGCGCGGTCGCCCGCTTCGATGTCGACACCTGCTGTTTTGTAAGAAGCAGCTGCGTAGCTGGCACCAGTTGTCTCAGACATGACGGTGAGAACTTTCGTGTCGTACTGCAGGTAAGCAGGTATTACGGGCTGTCTACGGGCGACGGATCGCGTCGGCCGCGGCCGTGGCGGCGGGCCCGGCGGCCAGCTCGGTCTCCAGGAGCTGCTTGCCGAGCAGCTCGGGGTCCGGGAGCGCCATCGGGTACTCGCCGTCGAAGCAGGCACGGCAGAGGTTCGGCTTGTCGATGGTCGTGGCCTCGATCATGCCGTCGATGGAGATGTACGAGAGGGAGTCGGCGCCCAGCGAGGTGCCGATCTCCTCGATCGTCATGCCGTTGGCGATCAGCTCGGCGCGGGTGGCGAAATCTATGCCGAAGAAGCAGGGCCACTTCACGGGGGGCGAGGAGATCCGGATGTGGACCTCCGCCGCGCCCGCCTCGCGGAGCATCCGGACCAGCGCACGCTGTGTGTTGCCGCGCACGATCGAGTCGTCGACGACGACCAGGCGCTTGCCCTTGATGACTTCCTTGAGCGGATTCAGCTTCAGACGGATGCCCAGCTGACGGATGGTCTGTGAAGGCTGGATGAAGGTACGTCCCACGTACGCGTTCTTCACCAGACCGGCACCGAACGGGATGCCGGACGCCTCCGCGTAACCGATCGCGGCGGGCGTGCCCGACTCCGGAGTCGCTATGACCAGATCGGCCTCCGCGGGGGCTTCCTTGGCGAGACGGCGGCCCATCTCGACACGGGAGAGATACACGTTCCGGCCGGCGATGTCCGTGTCCGGACGGGCCAGATACACGTACTCGAAGACACAGCCCTTGGGCTTCGCTTCCGCGAATCGGGAGGTCCGCAGGCCGTTCTCGTCGATGGCGACGAACTCGCCCGGCTCGATCTCGCGGACGTAGGCGGCACCGCAGATGTCGAGGGCGGCGGACTCGGAGGCGACGACCCAGCCGCGCTCCAGACGGCCGAGGACCAGCGGACGGATGCCCTGCGGGTCACGGGCCGCGTACAGCGTGTGCTCGTCCATGAAGACGAGCGAGAAGGCGCCCTTGACCTGCGGGAGGACCTTGCCCGAGGCCTCTTCGATGGTCAGCGGCTTGCCGTCGTCGTCGACCTGGGCGGCCAGCAGGGCCGTGAGCAGGTCCGTGTCGTTGGTCGCCGCCACACGCGGGGTGCGGCCCTCCTGCTTGGGCAGGTCGGCGACCATCTCGGCGAGCTCGGCCGTGTTGACCAGGTTGCCGTTGTGGCCGAGCGCGATGGAGCCGTGCGCGGTGGCACGGAAGGTGGGCTGGGCGTTCTCCCAGGTGGACGCGCCGGTGGTCGAGTAGCGGGCGTGACCGACCGCGATATGACCTAGGAGCGAACCGAGAGAAGCCTCGTCGAAGACCTGGGAAACTAGCCCCATGTCCTTGAAGACAAGGATCTGGGAGCCGTTGCTGACCGCGATTCCCGCGGATTCCTGGCCTCGATGCTGGAGGGCGTAGAGCCCGAAGTAAGTGAGCTTGGCGACCTCTTCACCGGGAGCCCAGACTCCGAAGACGCCGCAAGCGTCCTGGGGTCCTTTCTCGCCGGGGAGCAGATCATGACTGAGTCGACCGTCACCACGTGGCACGCCACCGAGTGTAGGCGAGATCGACCACTGGTCCGAATTGGGGATCCAGGGACCCTAATGGATCACTTGGCGGCGACCGCTTCGACGCCCGGGCCGTTTTCGCTGGTCAGCGTGAGCGTGCTGCCCTTCAGCTGGTATTTCACGGTGCCGCCGAAGAGCTTCAGGAGGGTCTTCTCGGTGTCCATGAGTGAGGCGGAGCACATCTTCCGGGTGGTGCCCGGCGCGCCCAGAGTGATAGTGCCGTCGCCGACCGTCGCCTTCGCGGTCACCTTGTTGCAGCCGAGCTGACCGCGGACGGTGCCGTCCTTGTCGAAGGTGAGGTGGACCTTGCCGTCGGCCTCGGAGGCCAGGGCAACGCCCGATTCGCCCTTCGCGGCACCCTTCGTCATCGCGGTGACGTTCCACTTGGTGCCGTAGAGCTCGGCCGGCTTGTCGGCGGTGAGGTTCACGGTGTACCCGTCTTCGGTGGTGAGCGTCAGCTTGTCGTCGTTGACCACGACCTTGGCGGTGCTGCCGGAGATCGCGCCGCCGAGCTGGGACTCGAAGTCCATCGCCCCCTCGGCCGTACAGGCCTTCTTGGTCTTGATGGCGTCGTCGCCGATCTTGATGGTGTCGCCCTTGATCTCCGCGGTGGCCCCGAAGGAGTTGCAGCCGTAGTTGCCGCCCACCTTGCCGTCCTTGCCGAACTCGATGTGGGCGCCGGCCGGGGCGTCCCGCGTCTTGCCGTCGGCCGTCACGCTCTCGACGTTCCACTGCTTGCCGGTGATCTCGGTGGCCTGCCGGGTGCCGACGGAACCGGAACCGGAATCATCGCTGCCGCTCTCCGTTCCGCAGGCGGCTGTGGCGAGGAGTCCGGTGACGGCCAGGGCGCTGAGGCCGACCCGCGGGCTGAGGGCGCTGAGGTTGAGACGCTGCGTGTGCATGCCGCTTTGACGGGACGGGTGGGGTGCTTGGTTCCCTCGCCGGGTAACGGCCGCGCAACGCCCGACCGCTGACCCCGGCGGCGCCGTCAGCGCATAAGGGGAAGCAGCCCGCCCAGGTCGGCGCGTTCCCCGCTCGCGCTGACCTTCGCGTCGCCGACCGCCACCTTCCACTCCGTACGCCCGGTCGCGAGCCGGATCCACGTCAGCGGGTCGGTCTCGACGACGTTCGGCGGGGTGCCGCGGGTGTGGCGCGGGCCCTCCACGCACTGCACGACCGCGTACGGCGGTACGCGCACCTCGGTGGAGGCACCGGGCGCCTTCGCCGCGAGCGCGTCGGCGAGGAAGCGGGTGCAGGCAGCGAGGGCCTGGCGGTCGTACGGGACGTCGAGGCCCGGGACGGCCGCGTTGAGGTCGTCGGTGTGGACAACCAGCTCCACCGTGCGGGTGACGAGATAGTCGGCGAGGGTCATGGAACCCGTGCGGGCGGCGAGCAGGCGAGCCCCGGAGGCCGCCGCCAGGTGCTCGGCGAGGCGCTGCTCCGTGTGGGCATAGAGCGCGTCGAGGTCCGGGTTCGCCCGGGCCAGCTCGCGGGTGCCCTCAGCGATGTCGTCCGCCCTGGCGCCGGTCGCGAACGGCCACTCCAGCAGGGTCAGTTCCGCCTTCGCCGGTTCGTCCCGCTCCAGATTCCGGCTGACGGTCTCGGCGGCCATCGTGACGTGCGCGGCCAGTTCCCGTACGGTCCAGTCCCCGAGCCGCGTCGGCCCGGCCAGCTGCTCGGGGGTCAGGCCGCGCACCGCCGCCCGTACGTTCCCGAACTGGGCGAGGACCGCCGCGCGGGTCTTCGCCGGGTCGTAGGTACGGGTGCGCTTCTTGGCCGGTGGCATGGCGGCGAGCCTATGCGCTCCGCTTGGAGTGGGGTACTTCGTCTGCGGGTTCGTCGTGGCTGGTCGCGCCGTTCCCCGCGCCCCCACGGGGCGCCGCTGTGAACGTTTCCTTGTTGGCCGGGACTCCGATTTCGCTCCAGGTGAAGGGGATTCCGCGGGCCGCGTCGAGGTCCGGGCTGTCCATCAGTTGGAAGTGCACGTGTGGCTCGGTGGAGTTGCCCGAGTTGCCGCAGCGGGCGATCTGCTGTCCCGCGCGTACGCGGTCGCCCGGCCTGATCTTGAGCGAGCCCCGCCTCACGTGCGCGTACATCGCGTACACCCCGTCGCCGAGGTCGAGCACAATGCGGTTGCCGGTGATCCACGGGGCGCCGCCGAGCCCCCTGACCGTCCCCTCGACGAGCAGCAAGTAGGCGATCGCCGGAAGGGAGTTGCGGCTGAGGTGATCGCGCATCCAGTCGGACGCGTGCACGACGGTGGCGTCGGCCACGGCGAACAGCGGTTCGTCGTAGGCGGGAAAGGCGCGGCTGCGGCGGACGACCGGCCAGAGCTTGGCGAACGCGGGACGGCTGTTCTCCGATGCGGCGGGCTCGGCCACGATGTCGATCGCGTACGTCTGTCCGTACGCGTGCGTGCCGTGGCTGGGGACCTTGGTGGCCGGGCTGTTCATGGCGGACCAGCGACCCCCCACGGGAGGCTCCACCTCGACCGGCGGATGGTCGAGGGCCTCGCGCCGGGGCCCGGTCCGGCTCACGAACATCCAGAGCGGGAAGGTCAGCAGCAGTGGCAGAAGTGCCCACCCCCAGCCGAACGGATAGCCGGGAAGAAAGACGTCCCACAGGACCAGCGCGAAGCCGGTCGGCAGGAGTATCCGGTACAGAATCATCGCGGTCTTGCGGATGGACATGGTTCCCCCAGGGCCGGAAGTCGTCGAAGTCTCAGACCGGTTGAGCCGTGGTGAGGGCCACGAGGAGCGGTACGACGCGGCTCCCCGGAATCTCGTAACGGCCACGCCCCGCCTGCCGGAGCCAGCCCGCGGCGGTCAACTGCCGCAGGTGGTGGTAGATCTGGCCGCTCGTGCCCACGTCGTCGAGCCCGGCCAGTTCGGTGGCCGTGCGCCGGCCGCCGACGATCTCGCGCAGCAGCCGCAGCCGCATGGGGTGCCCGAGCGCGGCGAACACGTCGGCCGCCTCGCTCCAGTCGGCTTCGAGCAACTGGTCGGTGGTCATGCCGTACTGCCACTCGTACCGCTCCTCGGTCGGCAGCAGCACCGAACCCGTGAACAGCACACCCCCGCCCTCGACATCGGCCAACTGCGCCCTGAGCCCTTCGAGGGCCCAGAAGTCGCCGTCGCCCGCACGCGCGGCTGGCTCACCGCTCTCCAGGGCGTCGAGACGCCGCTCCAGCTCCGCGACGCGCTGCTCCAGATCCATGAGACGAGATTACGTAATTACGTATATGCGGTCAAGGGGCGGCGGTGTGCACTCGGGCATGTCGAAGGGCCCGACCGGATTCCGGTCGGGCCCTTCGACATGCGCCAACAACAGCGCCCCGTCAGGGGCGCGGGGAACTGCGCGACAAGCCACAACGGACTCGCAGACGAAGCCCCGCCCCCAGCGGAGCGCCTACGCCAGCAGCGCCGGGATCGTCCCCTCGTGGGCCGTGCGCAGCTCGGTCAGGGAGAGGGTGAACTCGCCCTGGACCTCGACCGCGTCACCGTCCACGACACCGATGCGGGTGACGGGCAGGCCGCGCGCCCCGCACATGTCGTTGAAACGGAGCTCCTCGGAGCGCGGGATCGCGACGATCGCACGGCCCGCGGACTCGGAGAAGAGGAACGTGAAGGCGTCGAGCCCGTCCGGTACGACGAGACGCGCGCCCTTGCCGCCGAGCAGCGCCGACTCGACGACGGCCTGGATCAGACCGCCGTCGGACAGGTCGTGCGCGGCGTCGATCATGCCGTCGCGGGAGGCGGAGATCAGGATCTCGGCGAGCAGTCGCTCACGCTCCAGGTCGACCTGCGGGGGCAGACCGCCGAGGTGGTCGTGGACGACCTGCGACCAGGCCGAACCGCCGAACTCCTCGCGGGTGTCGCCGAGGAGGTAGAGCAGCTGGCCCTCTTCACGGAAGGCGACCGGCGTGCGGCGGGCGACATCGTCGATGACACCGAGCACGGCCACGACCGGCGTCGGGTGGATCGCCACCTCGCCCGTCTGGTTGTAGAGCGAGACGTTGCCGCCGGTCACCGGGGTGCCCAACTGCTGGCAGGCGTCGGCCAGTCCACGGATGGCCTCCGCGAACTGCCACATGACGGCCGGGTCCTCGGGCGAACCGAAGTTCAGGCAGTCGGAGACGGCGAGCGGCTTGGCGCCGGTCGTCGCCACGTTCCGGTACGCCTCGGCCAGGGCCAACTGGGCGCCGTGGTACGGGTCCAGCTTGGTGTAGCGGCCGTTGCCGTCCGTGGCGATCGCGACGCCGAGGCCGGACTCCTCGTCGATGCGGATCATGCCCGAGTCCTCGGGCTGGGCCAGCACGGTGTTGCCCTGCACGAAGTGGTCGTACTGGGAGGTGATCCAGGACTTGGAGGCCTGGTTCGGGGAGGACACGAGCTGGAGGACCTGGTCCTTCAGCTCCTCCGAAGTGGCGGGCCTGGCCAGCTTGTTGGCGTCGTCCGCCTGAAGGGCGTCCTGCCACTCCGGGCGGGCGTACGGGCGCTCGTAGACCGGGCCGTCGTGCGCGACCGTGCGCGGGTCGACGTCGACGATCTTGCCGCCGTGCCAGAAGATCTCCAGACGGTCGCCGTCGGTGACCTCACCGATCACCGTGGCGATGACGTCCCACTTGTCGCAGATCTCCAGGAACCGGTCGACCTTCTCCGGCTCGACGACCGCGCACATGCGCTCCTGCGACTCGCTCATGAGGATTTCCTCGGGCGAGAGCGTGGAGTCGCGCAGCGGTACGTCGTCCAGGGTGACGCGCATACCGCCGGAGCCGTTGGACGCCAACTCGCTGGTGGCGCAGGACAGTCCGGCCGCGCCGAGGTCCTGGATGCCGACGACCAGCTTCTCGGCGAAGGCCTCCAGGGTGCACTCGATGAGGAGCTTCTCCTGGAAGGGGTCGCCGACCTGGACGGCGGGGCGCTTCGACGGCTTGGCGTCGTCGAAGGTCTCACTCGCCAGAATCGACGCGCCGCCGATGCCGTCGCCGCCCGTGCGGGCCCCGTACAGGATGACCTTGTTGCCCGTGCCCGACGCCTTCGCGAGGTGGATGTCCTCGTGCCGCATGACGCCGATGGCACCGGCGTTGACCAGCGGGTTTCCCTGGTAGCAGACGTCGAAGACGACCTCGCCGCCGATGTTCGGCAGACCCAGGCAGTTGCCGTAGCCGCCGATGCCGGCGACGACACCGGGGAGTACGCGCTTGGTGTCGGGGTGGTCGGCCGCGCCGAAGCGCAGCGGGTCGACGACCGCGACCGGGCGGGCGCCCATCGCGATGATGTCGCGCACGATGCCGCCGACGCCGGTGGCCGCGCCCTGGTAGGGCTCGACGTACGACGGGTGGTTGTGCGACTCGACCTTGAAGGTGACCGCGTAGCCCTGGCCGACGTCGACCACGCCCGCGTTCTCGCCGATGCCGACGAGGAGGGCGTCCGACTGCGGGGCCTTCTCGCCGAACTGGCGCAGGTGCACCTTGGAGGACTTGTACGAGCAGTGCTCGGACCACATGACGGAGTACATGGCGAGTTCGGCACCGGTGGGCCTGCGGCCGAGGATCTCGACGACGCGCTCGTACTCGTCCTTCTTCAGGCCCAGTTCGGCCCAGGGCAGCTCGACGTCGGGGGTCTCGGCCGCGTGCTCGACCGTGTCCAGAGGCGTCCGGCTCATGCGTTGACCAGCTTCTTGAGGATCGAGGTGAAGAAGGGGAGGCCGTCGGTGCGGCCGGAACCGATGAGCGGCTCGACGGCGTGCTCGGGGTGCGGCATGAGGCCCACGACGTTGCCGGCCTCGTTCGTGATGCCGGCGATGTCCCGGAGCGAGCCGTTCGGGTTGAAGTCCACGTACCGGAAGGCGACCCGGCCCTCCGCCTCCAGCATGTCGAGCGTGTGCTCGTCGGCGACGTACCGCCCGTCCATGTTCTTCAGCGGGATGTGGATCTCCTGGCCGGACTCGTAGTCGGCGGTCCAGGACGTCCCCGCGTTCTCCACCCGCAACTTCTGGTCACGGCAGATGAAGTGCAGGTGGTCGTTGCCGAGCATCCCGCCCGGGAGGAGATGGGCCTCGGTGAGGATCTGGAAGCCGTTGCAGATGCCGAGCACCGGCATTCCCGACTTCGCCTGCTCAATCACGGTCTCCATCACCGGCGAGAAGCGCGAGATCGCTCCTGCGCGCAGATAGTCGCCGTACGAGAAACCGCCGGGCAGCACCACGGCGTCGACCTGCTTGAGGTCCTTGTCCTTGTGCCAGAGAGCGACGGGTTCGGCACCGGCGAGCTTGATCGCGCGCTGGGTGTCCCGGTCGTCGAGGCTTCCCGGGAAAGTGACGACGCCAATACGAGCGGTCACTTTCCTGCCTCCGCGACTTCCTCGACCTTGACGGTGAAGTCCTCGATCACGGTGTTGGCGAGGAAGGATTCCGCAAGTTCATGGATGCGGGCGAGGGCGGCTTCGTCCACCGGTCCGTCCACTTCCAGTTCGAATCGCTTTCCCTGACGTACGTCGGCGATGCCTTCGAAACCGAGACGCGGCAGTGCACGCTGCACCGCCTGGCCCTGGGGGTCGAGGATCTCCGGCTTGAGCATGACGTCGACTACGACGCGTGCCACTGGCACTCCCGGTGTGTGGTGCTGAGCAGGTTCGTTCAGACTACCCGTACAAAATTTCTACGCGGGTAGATTCGTAGGAATCTACGTGATGGCCATCACGATTCCGCATCGAGACGCTATCGACCGGGGATGAAGGGGCTACCTTCACGAAAAATCCTGGGAAAGATCCGGATCAGGACCCGGTCTCCTATTGCCTTGAGACACGCCAAGAGATTTAGTCGAGCTTCACATTGGATTGCCGGGCACTGTACAAAGGAATTGGCAATAGCCGATACTTTGCCCAATCGCCCATAAAAACAGCCGGACAGTCGGCATCTCCGCACGTCATCACGTGTCGCTGGAGAGGTGCCGCACGAAGGGACCGATATTCGTGGCGCAGCGTGTCGTAGTCACTCTCTTCGACGACATCGACGGCTCGGAAGCGGCGGAAACGATCGCCTTCGGTCTGGACGGCAAGTCGTACGAGATCGACCTGAATCAAGCCAATGCCAAGAAACTGCGTAAGGCGCTGGAGCCGTACCTGGAGGCCGGGCGCAAGCGGTCTCGGTCCGGCAAGGCGTACCGGCAGACGGCTGTTGCGCCCGATCCGGCGGCGGTTCGGGCGTGGGCCCAGTCGCACAAGATGGAGGTGCCGGCTCGGGGGCGGATCCCCAAGCGGGTCTATGAGGCGTTCAGCGCTGCGCAGTGACCTCCGGCGGGCGGCGTGGCTTCCGCGGGTCCGTTGTCGGGTGCCGGTTCGAGTGGGCTGGTCGCGCAGTTCCCCGCGCCCCTAACGGGGCACGGCCTCCCCGAGCCGACTCATACGCGGAAGCCGGGCCCCCGGAAGCCGTCATCCGGCCCTGGGAGCAGCCGACTTGCGTAGTACCCCTGCTGATCAGCTAGAGTCTGGAGCACGCCGAGGGGCAAGGCCGAAAGGCCCGGTCCCGGAGTCGCGCGGGTGTAGTTCAGTAGTAGAACATCCCCCTTCCAGGGGGAAGGCGCAGTGTGCAATTCCTGTCACCCGCTCTGCACTGCCGGTCTGGTCAGCGTTTTTGATCAGGTAGGCTGGTGCCTGCGCCGATCGGTGAGAGCCGGTCGGAGGCAAATGCGGACGTAGCTCAGTTGGTAGAGCGCAACCTTGCCAAGGTTGAGGTCGCCAGTTCGAACCTGGTCGTCCGCTCCAGAAAGTAAGGCCCCGGTCATCACGATCGGGGCCTTTCTCGTGTGCCTGCTTGTGCTCCCCACGGCTGGGACTGTGTGACCGAGGCCGTCTGACATTTGTCATGTGCAGCGGTGACAGCGCGCACTGCTCCCGCCCGTCGGCGGCGGGGAGGCTGGTCTCATGAACACGAACGAGCACGTGATCGAGGTCACGGATCTACGACGTGTGTACGGGGGAGAGTTCGAGGCGGTCCGGGGGGTGTCCTTCTCCGTCGGCCGCGGGGAGCTGTTCGCGCTCCTCGGGACCAACGGTGCGGGCAAGACCTCCACCGTCGAACTGCTCGAAGGGCTCGCACCGCCGTCCGGCGGCCAGGTGCGCGTCCTCGGCCACGACCCGTACACCGAACGCGCCAAGGTGCGCCCGCACATCGGCGTCATGCTCCAGGAGGGCGGCTTCTCGTCCGAGCTGACCGTCGGGGAGACCGTACGGATGTGGGCGGGCTGCACGAGCGGGGCCCGGCCCGAGCGCGAGGCGCTGGCGCTGGTCGGTCTGTCGCGGCGGGCCGACGTGCGCGTGAAGCAACTGTCCGGGGGCGAGAAGCGGCGACTGGACCTGGCGTGCGCGATCCTCGGGCGGCCCGAGGTGCTCTTCCTGGACGAGCCGACGACCGGACTCGACGCCGAAGGGCGCCAGGAGACCTGGGAGTTGGTGCGCGAGCTGCGCGAGACGGGCACCACCGTGGTGCTGACCACCCACTACCTGGAAGAGGCGGAAGGGCTCGCCGACCGGCTCGCGATCCTGCACGCCGGGCGCATCGCCGTCACCGGTACTCCGGCCGAGGTGACCGCCTCCCAGCCGTCCCGGATCTCCTTCGAGCTGCCCGCCGGCTACTTCCCCGGCGATCTGCCGCCGCTCGCCTCGCTCGGAATCACCGACCACGAGATGGAGGGCCGGACGCTCCGGCTGCGGACGCTCGAACTGCAGCGGGCCGCCACCGAGCTCCTCGTGTGGGCACAGCGGGCGGGGGTCGAGCTGCGGGGGCTCGATGTCCGGTCGGGGTCGCTGGAGGAGGCGTTCCTGCGGATAGCCCGCGAGGCGTCACAGACGTCGGAGATGACGGCCGAGAAGGAGCGCGTGGCATGAGCGCGGAGACTGTGACCAAGGCCGCACAGGCCGGTACGCCCGCGACCGCCGCACGGCGGATGATGGCTCTCGCACGGGCCGAACTGACACTGCTCGGACGCAGCAAGGCCACGTTCTTCGCGGCCCTGTTCGTACCGCTGATCATGCCGTTGAGCCTGCGCACGGCGGTCGAGGACATGGATCTGGAGGAGGCCGGGCTCTCGGTCGGCTCGGTCATCCTGCCCTCCGCCGTCGGCTTCTCCCTGCTCTTCGCCGTCTACAGCGCGCTGGTGAGCGTCTACGCCGCCCGCCGTGAGGAGCTGGTGCTCAAGCGGCTGCGCACCGGGGAGCTGCGGGACGTGGAGATCCTGGCCGGAGCCGCACTGCCGTCGGTCCTGATCGGGCTCGTGCAGTGCGTGGTCCTGACGATCGCGTGCGCGGCGCTCCTCGACGTGGGAGCGCCCGAGGCACCGCACCTCGCCGTCCTGGGTCTGCTGCTGGGACTCGTCATGTGGCCCGCCATCGCGGCCGTCGTCGCGAGCTTCAGCAGGAGCCTGGAGGGCGCCCAGGTCGCGGCGATGCCGTTGCTGCTCGTCTCCATGATGGGTTCCGGCACCTTCATACCGTTCGAGCTCATGCCCGACCGGCTCGCCACCGTCTGCGAACTGCTGCCGCTGTCCCCGGTGATCACGCTCATACGCGGTGGCTGGACCGGGAACCTCGGCGCGTACGAGGCCCTGGGCGCCATCGCCACAGCAGTGGCCTGGGTCGTGCTCTCGGTGTTTGCTGTACAGCGGTGGTTCCGGTGGGAGCCACGGCACTGAACGGCGATGAGGCGGGAGCGGGTATGCGCGGGCCGGGGGCCTGGTGGCACGGCAAGACCACGCCGGCGAAGGTCGAGACGTACACCCGGTGGTCCTTTTACAGCTTCGCGCTGGTCGAGGTGAGCGTGGTCGGGCTGCCGGTCTTCGGAGAGGTGGGGATGCCACTCACCCTCTGGGTGTTCCTGCCGCTGTGCGGGCACGCCCTGCTGGGGTTGGTGACCTCGTCACGGGCGCTCGACTGGACGTGCGGCCGCCGTGAGCAGCCCGTGCGGCTGATCGCGGCGCTCGCTGTCCTCACCGCGCTGCTCGGGATCGGGGCACTCGCACTCACCGAGCACGGGCCGGGCGGCGAAGAGATCGACAGCACCATGGGCGTGTTCTTCATCGTGGTGGTGCCCTACGGGCTCGGCCTCATGGCCCTCGGGATGTCCCGACGGCACGCGCTGGCACTCCTGGGCGGCTTCGCGGCCGGTTCCGGGGCCACGGCGTTCCTGGTCGGGATGCCCGCCTACAGCGCACTGGCCACGATGGCCGGGGTACTGCTGATCGGCGGGTTCATCTGCCTCGCCTCCCTCTTCTCGGTGTGGCTGCTGAGAGCCGTGCTCGAACTCGACGCGGCCCGCGAGACCCGTACCCGCCTCGCCGTCGCCGAGGAGCGGCTGCGCTTCGGGCGGGACCTGCACGACGTGATGGCCGCAACCTCGCGGTGATCGCCCTGAAGAGCGAGCTGGCCGTCCAGCTCGCCCGCCGCGAACGGCCCGAGGCCGTGGAGCAGATGATCGAGGTGCAGCGGATCGCCCGCGAGTCTCAGAAGGAGGTCCGCGAGGTCGTACGCGGCTACCGCGAGGTCGACCTCGGCGTCGAGCTCCTGGGCGCGCAGGGCGTGCTGACCGCGGCCGGAGTCGAGTGCACGGTGACCGGGTCCGCGTCGGAGCTGCCCTCGGCGGTCCAGTCGGCGCTCGGCTGGGTCGTACGGGAGGCGACCACGAACGTGCTGCGGCACGGGGACGCGGGGCACTGCCGGGTGTCACTGCAGGTGAAGGGGGCCCGCGTGGTCCTGACCGTGGAGAACGACGGGGTGGAGAGGGACAGGGTGCCGAGTACGCCCACCAGCAAGGGGTCCGGCCTCGCCGGGCTGCGGGAGCGGTTGTCGGCGGTGGACGGGACGCTGGAGGCGGGGCCGGTCGACGGTGACCGGTTCCGGGTGGTGGCCGAGGTTCCGCTGCCTGCGACGCCCACCTCCTCGTCGCCCGCGTCAGGGCAGCCGTCCACGTCACCACCGCCGTCCTCTTCCCCGTCTCCCGCCCCGCGCACTGTGAACGAAGAGGTCGCCCCATGACACCCGTACGCCCCATCCGGCTGCTGCTCGCCGACGACGAGCACCTCATCCGGGGGGCGCTCGCCGCGCTGCTCGGACTTGAGGACGACCTGCTCGTGGTGGCGGAGGCGGCCAGTGGGCCCGAGGCGCTGGCGATGGCCAGGGCCCACGAACCCGATGTGGCGGTACTGGATCTCCGGATGCCCGGGGCGGACGGTGTGAGGGTGGCCACATCGCTGCGGGTCGAACTGCCCGCGTGCCGGGTGCTGATCGTGACCAGCCACGGGCGTCCGGGGCATCTGAAGCGGGCGCTTGCGGCGGGTGTGCGCGGGTTCGTCCCGAAGACCGTCAGCGCTCAGCGGCTCGCGGAGATCATCCGTACCGTCCATGGCGGAAACCGTTACGTCGACCCGGAGTTGGCCGCCGACGCGATCTCCTCCGGGGACTCTCCGCTGACCGCGCGCGAGGCGGAGGTGCTGGAACTGGCCGCCGACGGGGCGCCCGTCGCGGAGATCGCCGAGCGGGCCGCGCTGTCGCAGGGGACCGTACGGAACTATCTGTCGTCGGCCGTCACCAAGCTCGGGGTGGAGAACCGGCACTCGGCGGTGCGTCTCGCGCGGGAGCGAGGTTGGGTATAGTTGCTCTCGCGCCACGGCGCAGTGCGGACGTAGCTCAGTTGGTAGAGCGCAACCTTGCCAAGGTTGAGGTCGCCAGTTCGAACCTGGTCGTCCGCTCAGCAGAAGGAAGCCCCCGGTCATCGCGACCGGGGGCTTCTTCGTGCTGACCGAGGGCGCTCAGCTCCAGGTGGTGCCCGTGAGGCGCTCGTACGCCTCCACGTACTTGGCGCGGGTGGCGTCCACGACCTGCTGGGGCAGGGCCGGCGGCGGACGCTCGCTCTTGCGGTCCCAGCCGGACTCGGCGGAGGTCAGCCAGTCGCGGACGAACTGCTTGTCGAACGAGGGCTGCGCGCGGCCCGGCTCCCACTCGTCGGCCGGCCAGAAACGGGAGGAGTCCGGGGTGAGCACCTCGTCGGCGACAACGAGCGTCTCGCCGTCGAAGCCGAACTCGAACTTCGTGTCCGCGAGGATGATCCCGCGCTCGCGCGCGATGTCACGGCCCCGGCCGTAGACGGCGAGCGTCGCCTGGCGCAGCTGGGCCGCGGTGTCCGCGCCGACCTGCCGGGCGACCTCCTCGTACGAGACGTTCTCGTCGTGCTCGCCGACGGCGGCCTTGGTGGCCGGGGTGAAGATCGGGGCGGGCAGCTCCGAGCCGTCGGACAGGCCCTCGGGGAGGGCGAGGCCGCAGACGGTACGGGTCTGGTTGTACTCGACGAGACCCGAGCCGGTGAGATAGCCGCGGGCCACGCACTCGACCGGGGCCATCCGCAGCGACTTGCAGACCAGGGTGCGGCCCGCCCAGTCGTCGGGGGCGCCGGGCGGGAGGTCGGTGCCGAGGACGTGGTTCGGCATCAGGTCGCCGATCTGGTCGAACCACCACAGCGAGAGCTGCGTCAGGACGCTGCCCTTGTCGGGGATCTCCGTGGGCAGCACCCAGTCGAAGGCGGAGATGCGGTCGCTGGCGACCATCACGAGGTCGCCCGCCTCGTTCTGGTACAGGTCGCGCACCTTGCCGGTGTGCAGATGCACCAGACCCGGCACCTCGACGGGCTCGGGCTTTTCTACGAATCCGGACACGGTTCCTCCCCGTCTTTCTGGCCAACTGGGTCGATTCTCCCGTACGGGAAGAACCGGGCCGGCCAGGGGTCGGGTGTGAAGGTCTTCCACGGGCTCAGTCGCGTTTGCAGATGCGGTCCAGGAGGTTGGCGGTGGCGCGCTGGACGCGGGTGTCGATGTGGCCCGGGCGGTCCAGGGCCGGGGACCAGGCGAAGGTGCCGGCCGCGAAGACGAGGGCGCCGGAGGGCGCGCGGTACAGGGACGTCTCCTGGTGGCGGATGGCTCCCTCGGTGTCCCGGTACGGGGAGTGCGAGAGGAGGATGCGGCCCTCGTGCTCGGGGAGCGTGATGCGCGGGAAGTAGCGGTCGGCCTCGCCGGCGACCATGCCCTCCAGCTCGTCGCCCTCGTGGGCGCCGGTCGCCTCCCACAGCCAGTGGTCGGCGTTGCGGACGACCAGGGGGTGCGCCTCGGGGACCCGGCCCGCGTACTGGACGCCCAGGAGCTCCTGCTCGGGGCGGTCGACCTCACGCCACAGTGCGGGTTTGCCCGGGCCCCGGCGTTTTCGGCAGGTCAGCAGGCGGTCGGGGACGCCGGACGGGGACGGGCCCAGCTCCGCCTGCCAGTACATGGTGTTGGCGGAGAGGAAGACGAGGGACGTGCCGTGCTCGCGGGCGACCTCCACGGTTCGGCGCATGGCCGTCGACCAGTACTCGTCGTGGCCGGGGAAGACCAGGCCCCGGTAGCGGATGGGGTCGACGCGGCCGGCGTGCAGGTCTCGGGCGTCGGCGTACGCGAGGTCGTAGCCGTAGCGCTCGGCCCAGCGGATGAAGTCGTAGGCGTGGCCGACGTGGAGGGGGAGGCCCGCGCCCGCGAACGGGCGGTCGAACGACACCGTCGTGGCGGCCTCGGCCTCGCCGAGCAGCCGGCCGTGCTCGTCCCACGCGTGGTACAGGCTCGCGCCCGTGTGGCCGTCCTCCGGATAGAGGTTGTACGCCTGCCAGGTGATGTCCGGGAGGAGGAGCAGCAGGTCGGCGGGGTGGTTGTCGCGGACCGTGAACGGGATGTGGGAGCGGTAGCCGTCGTCGGTGGTCAGCACGGCCACGTACGCGCCGATGCTCCAGTACGTCGGGATCTGCAGCCGCCAGGAGAGCCACCAGTGGTGGCAGGAGACCGTGCGGTCCGCGGTGAGCGGGGGCGGCTGGACGATGCCGGGGAGGCGGGGGCTGGTGGTGATCTTGCTGGCGCCGTCGCCGCCGTAGTGGCCGATGCGGTAGATGTCCACGCTGAACTGCTGCGGCGGGTCGACCGTGATGTGGAAGTCGATGGCCTCGCCGGGGGCGGCCGCGCCGGTGGAGGCGAAGCCCTTGATCTGCCGGTGGACGTCGTCCGCGGTGCGGGGGTCTCCGGCGGTCTGGCGGGGGGTGGGGACGCGCGGGCCGGTGGTTCGCTGGTGGTTGCGGCCGCCGGGGGAACTCGCGCCCGGGGGTGGGGCGTGGTCCACGTACCAGGGGACGACGTGGCCCGTGTCGTCGAAGTAGTGCTCACTGCCGCGCAGCCATGGGAGGGGGCCCTGTCCGAAGGGGTCCGTGACGGCATGCGCCAGCGCTCCCGACTCCCACCGGCGAATCTGCTCCGACCCCATACCGCGTTCCCTCCCTCGTGCCCCCGTCAGCCCCTGTCGGCCCTTGCAGGCCCTTTCCTTCTCAATGAGCGGTCCCAGCACATCACATTACGCACGCGCGCCGTCACTGTTCGTCGCGAATTGCCTCCGGCGGTTGGGCGGGGAGGGTCAGGGGGGAGTGGGGTGCGGGTGGGTGGTGGGGTGCGGGCCCGGTGGGGGCTGGGTGCGCAGTTCCCCGCGCCCCTGAAAAGCGTCAGATCAGGCGGACGGGCTTTTCGGGGCGTATGCCCAGGTGGAGGAGCCAGGTGCGGAGGGGGGCGGGGTCGCCCTCCTCGATGAGGCTCAGGACTCGGGGTCCGAGGTCCACGGAGCGTTCGCCGTTGAGGAGGAGCGACGGGCCGTCGAGCCAGTCGAGCCCCGGAGCGGCCCCGGCCGTGTCCATCGCCGCACAGCAGACCATCGCCGTGACGTGGTCGGCCAGCAGCTCCCGCCCGGTCCGGGGCGGTTGCAGAGGGAAGAGCGGCAGCGAACCGTCGTCCCAGAGGGGCATGTCCGGACCGACCTGCCCGGCGGCCCCGGAGGGAGCGGCGGCCCCGGCCGACACCGCGGCCTCCTCGCGCGCCACCTCCGCACTGAGCCCCGCCGCCAGCGCCGAACTCCGCTCGTTCTCCGGCCCGCCGTCCTCGTCCTCGTACGCCGCGGTCTCGGGCCTCTCCACGAGCGCCGGATCCCCGGGGTCCCCGGATTCCCGCGGCTCCCCGTCACTGAGGTGATCCATCACCCGGGCCAAGGTCGGCCCCTCCGGATCCGAGGCGCCGGCGCCGGAGGACCGGCTCACTCCGAGAGCGTCCAGCACCCGGTGCAACCGCGCCGCGTCCGTACGCCACTTCCGGTCCACGACCTCGTCCGGATACTCGTCCCAGTCGACCGGCGCCCAGTCGGGGCCGGTCTCGGCCGGTCCGCCGTGGAAGAGTCGCGCGGCCAGCAGGGACGCCGCCTCGTCGATCGCGCCGGGCTCCTCCAGCAGGTCGCAGGCGGGCCGCTCGCCGAGCCGGGAGGCGAACCCCTCGGCAAGGCGGTCGCGACGCGAGAGTTCGGTGAGGGCCGCGACCACGCCCGCGTCAAGCCGGGACGGCCAGCGCCCCATGCGCCAGGCGGGCAGCGCGACCCGCGTCAGCAGCCGGTCCCAGCCCGCGTACGCCAGCCCCACCTGCTCCTGGGCGACGATCCGCAGACCGTAATCCACAGCCTGTGCACGCTCCGCCGCCGCGGCGGCTACACCCCGCTCCATCTCGGCGGCATGCACGCGACAACTGCGCAGCAGAAGCCGCACCACCCAGCCGACCCCGCCGAGCACCGTCCTGGACAGGGGTCCGCGGGGCGCCGAGGTCACGGCCACCGCCGCGTCGAGCCCCCGGACGAAACGCCGGGCCGCGGCTATGTCGGGGTGCGCCGACGGTCCCGTACCGGCAACCACCGGCGCGAGGACGGCGCGCAGTTCGCCGACCCGCATCCACCACAGGAAGGGCGAGCCGATGACGAGGACGGGCGCGGCCGGCGGACGACGGTGGGCCGACGGGAGGCCCCGGACGCCCGGTACGCCCTCGATCTCGTCGCGGGCCTCCGGCCGGGGCGTGCCGTGGGCCCGGTGGGTGCGGTCCTCCAGCCAGCTGTCGCAGTCCGGGGTGAGCGCTATCGCGGAGGGCGCGGGCACTTCGAGGCGGTCGGCCAGGTCGCGCACCATGCGGTAGAGATCGGGCGCCGACTCCTCGGCGATGGTGACCGTGGGGCTCACGGCGGGCCGGGAACGGGCCACGACCAGCGCGATGCCCGCCGCGGCTAGGAGAACGAACAGGGCGAACCCCGACACGACCCACCGCGTGACCGCCCAGCCGGGGCCGTCGATGTGGCCCGTCGACCCGCCGACGAGCAGCACGACGGCGACGGCCGCGGGCAGCAGGGCGACGGCCAGCGCCCTGCTGCGGACCCGCAGCACGGCGAGAGCCCGTGAGCGCGCGGCCTGCGCGCCCACCTCCACACCCATACCGGACACGACCGGTGTCACCCCCTACTGCCCGCCCGGCGCGTGCATACCCAGCCACTGCCGGCGGACGTCCATGGCGTTGCTCACTCCCCCACTGTGGCACCCACGACCGACATCGCAATGCCGGTGGGCCAAGTGCCGGAACGCTTGCGCCGCACCCTAGTTGGGGCCCCGGCCCTCGTCAGCCGGATGGGGCATCGGTCACTCGATGGAATGGCTTTGGGCAGAGGTGGCTGACGAAAGAGCCCCGGATCCTGTGCAGGATCCGGGGCCCGGGGTGATTCCGCGGTGCGTGTCGACGCAGGTGAAGGGGCGTAACTGTCGGTTACGCCTGTGCCGCTCCCGCAACCTTCGCCGCGATGTCCGTACGGTGCTGGCCGCCGTCGAGGTGGATTCGGTTGACCGCTTCGTACGCACGTGCGCGGGCCTGGGTGAGGTCCTTGCCGCTGGCCGTGACGGAGAGCACCCGGCCGCCCGCGCTCACGATGGCGTCACCGTCGCGCCTGGTGCCCGCGTGCAGGACGTACGCGTGCGGGGCGTCCTGCGCCGCCACCTCGTCGAGGCCCTCGATGGGGTCGCCGGTGCGCGGGGTGTCCGGGTAGTTGTGCGAGGCGATGACCACGGTGACGGCCGCGTCGTCGCTCCAGCGGAGGGGTTCGAGGTCGACCAGGGTGCCGTCCGCCGCCGCGAGGAGGATGCCGGAGAGGGGGGTCTTCAGGCGGGCGAGGACGACCTGCGTCTCGGGGTCGCCGAAGCGGGCGTTGAACTCGATGACCCGTACGCCGCGCGAGGTGATCGCGAGACCGGCGTAGAGGAGCCCGGAGAAGGGGGTGCCGCGGCGGCGCATCTCGTCGACGGTCGGCTGCAGAACGGTCTGCATGACCTCCTCGACCAGCTTCGGGTCGGCCCACGGGAGGGGCGAGTACGCGCCCATGCCGCCGGTGTTCGGACCCTCGTCGCCGTCGAGCGCGCGCTTGAAGTCCTGCGCGGGCTGCAGCGGGACGACCGTCACGCCGTCGGTGATCGCGAAGAGGGAGACCTCGGGGCCGTCGAGGAACTCCTCGATGACCACACGGTCGCAGGCGTTGGCGTGCTCGCGGGCCTTGTCGAGGTCGGCGGTCACGACGACGCCCTTGCCGGCCGCGAGACCGTCGTCCTTCACGACGTACGGGGCTCCGAAGGCGTCGAGCGCCTCCTCGACCTCGTCGGGGTTCGTGCAGACGTACGAGCGGGCCGTGGGGACGCCCGCACCCGCCATGACGTCCTTGGCGAAGGCCTTGGAGCCCTCCAGCTCGGCGGCCTCCTTGGAGGGGCCGAACACCGGGATGCCCGCCTCGCGCACGGCGTCGGCGACCCCGGCCACGAGGGGCGCCTCCGGGCCGACGACCACCAGCTCGGCGCCGAGCCCGGTGGCCAGCGCGGCCACGGCCTTGCCGTCGAGGGCGTCGACCTGGTGCAGCTCGGCCACCTCGGCGATACCCGCGTTGCCTGGGGCACAGTGCAGCGCGGTGACGTCGGGGTCGAGGGAGAGAGAACGGCACAGGGCGTGTTCGCGGGCACCGCCGCCGATTACTAGGACCTTCACGGGGGTCAGACTAGCTGCCGTGTTTCGGGGGCGGGTCTGCGTGGGCCCGCCACTGCTCACAACCACTGGTTGCTGCTCGTTGCCACTACTGGTTACTGCTCGCTGCTGCTACTGGTTGCTGCTCGTTACTACTCGTTCGAGAACTCCTCCACCACTGTCGCTCCCAGCTCTCTCACGATCAGTTCGTGGCCCGACAGGGCGGACTCGTCGAGGTCCGGATCGTCGTCCTCCGGGGTGTCGTCCTCGGGGGAGATGGGGGGCGGCTCCGGCGCGGAGGGGCGGGGAGCGGGCGCGCTGGGTGCGGGCGCCGACTGGGACTGGGGAGCCGAGGAGGCAGGCCGGGGAGCCGGAGCCGTCGGCTGCTGCGGGGCAGGGCGCGGCGCCGCCGGGGCCGGGGCACCGCCGGCCCCGTAACCACCGCCGTAACCGGACCCGGGGCCGGGCGCGGGCGGCGGTGCCGAACCGCCGGACGGGTCGACGACCGCCTCGACCTTCCAGTGCACGTTGAACAGCTCGGTCAGCGCCTGCTTCAGCACCTCTTCGCTGCCGCTGCTCGCGAAGTTGTCCCGAGCGCCCGCGTTGACGAAACCGATCTGGAGGGTCGTGCCGTCGAAGCCGGTCACCTGCGCGTTCTGGCTGAGCAGGATCCAGGTGAAGCGGCGTCGGTTCTTCACCGCCTCCAGGATGTTCGGCCACAGCATGCGGGGGTCGGGGCCACCGCCGGGCGGAGGGGAGGCGTACGAAGCCGTCGGCGCGGGGGCCTGAGCCTGGGGCTGGGCGGCCTGGGGCGCGGGCGGGCCAGGTGCCGCGGCCGGTGGCTGTCCCCCGCCCGCGGGTGTGGCGGTCGGCCACCCGCCGGGTCGCCTGCCACTGCCCGCGGCGGTCGCGGCGGGCCAGGCACCGGGAGCGGCACCGGCCGCGGGGGCGGAGGGGGGCGCCTGGGCGGGCGGCGGTTCGGGAGCGGGGGCGGGCGTGGGTGTGGACGGGGCGGGAGCAGGCGCGGCTCCCGGGGAGGCTTGGGCCGGCATGGGGGCCTGGGCCGAGGCGGGGGCCTGGGCTGGTGTGGGGGCTGGGGCCGCCCCGGGACCCGTGTCTCCACCGGGGGCCCCCGCTCCCCGTACCGCAGCGCGAGCGGCGGCGGGCCCGCCACCCGGCGGGACGGGGGGACCGGGAGGAGCGAGAGAAGCGGAAGCGGCCATACCGCCGCCCGGCACCCCGGTCGGCATTCCGGCATGCGCGTCGGGCCCGGGCACGTACCCCATGGCGGGCGCTCCGGCAGCCGCCGCCCCCGTGAAGTTGACCCCGCGCTCGATGCGGTCGAGCCGGGCCATGAGGGACCGCTCGTCCCCGTAGGCCGCGGGCAGGAGCACGCGCGCGCAGATCAGTTCGAGCTGGAGGCGGGGCGAGGTGGCCCCGCGCATCTCCGTCAGCCCTTCGTTGACGAGATCGGCGGCCCGGCTGAGCTCGGCGGCGCCGAACACTCCGGCCTGGGCCGTCATCCGCTCCACGACATCGGTGGGGGCGTCGATGAGCCCCTTCTCCCCGGCATCGGGCACAGCCGCCAGGATGACCAGGTCCCGCAACCGCTCCAGCAGGTCGGCGACGAACCGCCGAGGATCGTTTCCGCCCTCGATGATCCGGTCGACGACCTCGAAGGCGGCGGCGCCGTCCCCCGCGGCGAAGGCCTCGACCACGGAGTCGAGCAGCGACCCGTCCGTATAACCGAGCAGTGAGGTGGCCATGGCATACGTCACGCCGTCGTCCCCGGCGCCGGCCAGCAGCTGGTCCATGACGGACATGGAGTCACGCACGGACCCGGCGCCGGCGCGCACGACCAGCGGCAACACCCCGTCCTCGACGGGACTGCCCTCGCGCCCGCACACCTCGCCCAGGTACTCCCGCAGGGTCCCGGGCGGGACGAGCCGGAACGGATAGTGGTGCGTACGCGACCGGATGGTCCCGATGACCTTCTCGGGCTCGGTGGTGGCGAAGATGAACTTGAGGTGCTCGGGCGGCTCCTCGACGACCTTCAGCAGCGCGTTGAACCCGGCCGACGTGACCATGTGGGCCTCGTCGATGATGTAGATCTTGTACCGGCTGCTCGCGGGTCCGAAGAACGCCTTCTCGCGCAGGTCACGGGCATCGTCCACGCCACCGTGCGAGGCGGCGTCGATCTCGATCACGTCGATGGAACCCGGCCCGTTCCTCGCGAGGTCCCGGCAGGACTGGCACTCCCCGCACGGCGTCGGTGTGGGCCCCTGCTCGCAGTTCAGACACCGCGCCAGGATCCGCGCGCTGGTCGTCTTCCCGCACCCACGCGGCCCGCTGAACAGGTACGCGTGATTGACCCGGTTGTTCCGCAGCGCCTGCTGCAACGGGTCGGTGACATGCTCCTGCCCGATGACCTCGGCGAACGACTCCGGGCGATAACGGCGGTACAGCGCGAGAGACGACACACGTACGAGGTTATAGGCGCCCACTGACAACGAGCACCGCCCGCCGGACTTCACCGCTCCGCCTCACCGGCACCGGGCCGCACTCACGGCTCCACCGGGGCCGCATCCTCGGCTCCACGAGGGCCGCACCCTCGACTCCGCCGGCCCCGCAAACGCAAGCGCCCCCCACGCACCCGCCAGAGCCAACCTACCCTTGCTGCCTTCCGGCCCTGGGGGAGTTCAGTCAGATAGCGCCACGTGAGGGGCTACGCACACAGTACCCGATCTGAGCGGGGGGAACGAGTTCGCGAGCACTCCTCAACGTCTTGTATTGTTTGCCGCGGAGGATTCGCCTAGTGGCCTAGGGCGCACGCTTGGAAAGCGTGTTGGGGGCAACCCCTCACGAGTTCGAATCTCGTATCCTCCGCCAGTGCCTCACCGGGCACGATGTCGAAGGGCCCCACCGTTCGCGGTGGGGCCCTTCGTCGTGCACTGGTTGCATTTCTGGTTGCATTTATAAGCTTCCATTTCAGACATTTAGCTGATCTGTCGGGCCCTCTCAGCTCGCAATTGAGACGGCCCACAAGCCGCCGACGCCCGCCAAGGGGGAACCTGCCCCTTGCGGCACCCACGGATCACGGGGATACGCCATCCTTGAACCCGGCCCCGCTACGAAGCTCCCTGGTCTGACGAGGTGCACGTCGCATGAAGTCCCGATCCACGCTGGCGACATGGCTCGGCAGCCTCGACGGCTCTCGTCTGGCACGCGTGCTCGGGGCACGGCAGGACGCCGTGTCGCTTCCGGAGCCGCGTTCGCTGGGGGAACTGGCGGATCGGCTTCAACGCCCGGGATCGGTGGCGCTGGTCCTGCCGCGGCTCGCGCTGCCGCACCTCCAGGTGGCCGAGGCGCTGGCGGCGCTTGGGGTCCACGCATCGCGCGATGCTCTGGTGAAACTGCTGGGAGCCGTGGACGACGCAACCGCCTGCGAACTCGACACCGTGCTGGAGACGCTGGCCGATCACGCTCTGGTCTGGCCGGACGGCGCGGGGCAGCTCCGTATGACCGGACCGCTGCGGCAGGCATGGGACACACCCCTTGGGCTGGATGCTCCGCTGGAGGAACTGCTCGCGGGCACGACCTCCGACGAACTGCGCGGCATGCTGGTGACACTGGGCGTCAAGCCGCCGGGCGCCAAGCCGCACCGACTGGCCGCCCTGGTGGAGCACCACAGCGACCCGGAGCAGATCACCTCCGTGGTCGCAAAGGCCCCCGAGACCGCCCGGAAACTGCTCGACCGCCTGGCGCGGGCCGCTACGAGGCAGCCGCAGTTCGTCGTGTCCGGGTTTCCTGGGCCCGACCTCGAACCGGGTGCGCGATGGGCACTGGACCGGGGGCTCCTGATCCAGGACCGGCACCGATACGGCCCGGCGCGTATGCCCGCCGAGGTGGCACTCGCGCTGCGCGGGCCCGGCTGGCACGCCCCGTTCGAGCCCGCCCCACCGTGCCCCCGGCCGGCATCTGTCACCCCGGCGGAGACCGATCGCGAAGCATCGGCCGCGGCCACGGCCTTCGTAACCCATGCCGCCTCGGTCCTGGCGGCCTGCTCGGCAACGGCACCGGCCCGGCTGAAGTCCGGCGGGATCGGTGCACGTGAACTGGCCCGGATCGGCAAGGCGGCCCAGGCCGACGACGCTGTCGTACGCATCACCCTGGAGACCTCGTACGCCGCTGGGCTTCTGGGCCGGGACGGCGACCGTGTGTCCCCCACCGAGGCATACGACGCCTGGGCGGAACAGGAACCCCCGGAGCAGTTCGCAGTGCTGCTCCAGGCATGGCAGAACCTGCCGCTCACCCCCACCCAGGCGCGCGACGAGGACAACAGAGCGCTCCCTGCCGTCGCCGGAGCGCCTCCCTGCGGCGGCTGTGTGCAGGCCCGCCTCGGGCTGTTGGCCGCAGCAGCACAGCTCCCGGCAGGGCAGGGCGCGGGAGTCGCCTCGGATCTGGGGCCACTGATCGCCTGGCACCGCCCCCTCGCCGACTCGTCACCCCAGGACGGAACGCCGTTCGCCGCCGTGATCCGTGAGGCCGAGCTCCTCGGAGTACTCGCACGTGGCGCCTTGTCCGCTCTCGGCATCCGCCTGCGGACCGGCGATACGGAGGGGCTGAGCATCGAGTGCCGACGACTGGTCCCCTCGGCCACGGCAGTGGCTCGGATCGGCGCCGACCTCACCGCCGTCGTCACCGGCACGCCGTCCGCGCGACTGACCGCGCTCCTGGATTCCGTCGCCGATCGAGAGACCAGCGGCACGGCATCGGTGTGGCGGTTCAGCGTCGGCGGCATCCGCCGGGCTCTGGATGCCGGCCGCACCCCCGAGGACATCACAGCCCACCTGGCCGCTGTCGCCGGCGGGCCCCTGCCACAGCCGCTGTCGTATCTGATCGCCGACACCGCGCGCGGCCACGGACGCGTGCGCATCGCCCCTGCCGCCTGCGTCATCCACGGCGACGAGCCCGTGCTGCTGGCCGAGCTCGCCGCCCACCGAGGGCTCGCCGGGCTCGGACTGCGGCAGCTGGCGCCGACAGTGCTCATCAGCCGTAGCCCGATCGACACGACCCTCGCCGCGCTCCGGGCCGAGGGGTACGCCCCTGTCGCCGAGACGGCCGAGGGCACGGTACGCATCGAGAAGGCCCGGCCTCAGCGGGCCGCAGCTCCCGTTCCCACTCCACGCGGCACCAGCACGCGGGACGGCCGCCGCATCGCTGTCGCTGCCACGCGCACGAAGGCACCCGCCGCCGACCTGAACACCTTGGCGAACCAGCTGCTGGCCGCCCCGCCCACGACTCCCGAACCCGCGCCGTTCGACGGAGGAGCTCCCTTCGCCACGGACACCGAAGAGATCGTCGCAGGGTGGGCGAAGCGCCTGCCGTACAGCGACATCCGCCAACTCGCGCATGCCATCGATGCCGGTCAGGCCATCACCGTGGAGTACGTCGCCACCTCGGGCAACCGGACCGAGCGCACCCTCAGCCGCCTCGCACTCGACCCGCCCTACCTGGAAGCCTGGTGCCACCTTCGGGAGGCCGAGCGCGTTTTCACCCTCTCCCGCATCCACAGCGTCATGCCCGAACAGAAGAGGCAATGGTATCGACAGGGATAGTATCCCTTCCGATACTATTGCCTACGGGAGGCTTGCCATGCGTCGCTTCATCGGGCGGGACCGCGAGCTGAACGTGCTCGGCAACGCCTTGCAGGCGGTTCATGATGCCGCCGGGTCGGCGAAACCAGGCCAGTGCATCCTCATGCGCGGACGGCGGCGGGTCGGCAAGTCCAGCCTCGTCGAGGAATTCCTCCGGCGCACCGAGACGCCGTACCTCTTCTTCACCGCGGCGGGCGGTACTGCGGACGACGAGCTGACGGAGCTGCTCGACGCCGTCGCCAGATCCACCCTCCCGGAGCGGGGACTGTTCTCGGAGGAGGCCCCCGAGCAGTGGAATGCGGCATTCAGGCTGCTTGCGGAGGTCCTGCCCGACGACAGCCCGAGCGTGGTCGTCATCGATGAGGTTCCGTATCTCATGGACCGAATCGACGCGTTCGAGGGGATGTTGCAACGGGCCTGGGACAGGCTGCTCAGCCACAAGCCCGTGCTCCTCCTCCTGGTCGGATCCGACCTGTCGATGATGGAGGCGCTGAACAGCTACGACCGCCCCTTCCATCAGCGGGGCCGGGAAATGGTCGTGGGACCGCTGAACCCGGCCGACATCCGCGAGATGCTCGACCTGTCGCCGGCGGTCGCTTTCGACGCCGCCCTGATCACGGGCGGTCTTCCGCTGATCTGTGCGGAGTGGCGGGCCGGAGCGGACGTCTGGGAGTTCCTCCGCGACTCGCTCGACAACCCGATCTCGGCGCTGCTGGTCTCCGCCGAACGCTCACTGGCCGCGGAATTCCCACCGCAGGCGATGAGCAGGGAAGTCCTACGGGCCGTCGGAGCCGGAGAACGAACTTTCACCAACATCGCGCGCGCCGCCGGCGGCATCGCCCACACCACGCTTACCCGGGCAACGGACGTCCTGACCGCGAAGCGGGTGGTGGCAGCCGAACTGCCCCTCTCCCTGCGCCCGTCGAAAGAACGCCGCTACCGAGTGGCAGACCCCTACCTGCGGTTCTGGCTCGCGTTTCTGGATCCACACATGGCGGAGATCGAGCGGATGCGGGGAGATCTCACACTGAGCCGGATCAGGGAGCAGTGGACGAGTTGGCGGGGCCGCGCGATCGAGCCCCTGGTCCGGGAATCCCTCGCCCGTCTCCTGCCGGACGGGCTCCTGCCCGCCGCCCCGGCGATCGGCGGTTACTGGACCCGCAGCAACGACGTCGAAATCGACTTGGTGGGCGCCGACCGGCAGCCGGTGGCCAAGCAGTTGCTCTTCCTCGGCTCGATCAAGTGGCTGGAGAACTCCCCGCTCGACAGCCACGACCTGGCCGCACTGCAGAAGCACCGGGCGGCGATCACCGACGAGCCAGTGCCGCTCGTGGCAGTTTCCCGAAACGGAACCAGCTGTGCTGGGCTTCATGCGGCGTACGGTCCCGACGAACTGCTCAGCGCCTGGCGCAGAGCATGAGCAGCGGCTGAGATGCCCTGGTTGCAGTTCTGGTTGCGTTCACCTGCGTACGGCACTGTCCAGAAGTCCCGACCACCCCCACTCCATCGCAGGTCAGAACGCTCCCGTACACCCCGGAACCCCCCAGACGAACATTTGGAAAGCGTGTTGGGGGCAACCCCTCACGAGTTCGCATCTCGTATCCTCCGCCAGTGCCTCACCGGGCACTAACGTCGAAGGGCCCCACCTCGCGGTGGGGCCCTTCGTCGTTGTGTCCTTCGTCGTTGTGTCCTTCGTCGTTGTGTCCTTCGTCGTTGTGCCCTTCGTCGTTTTCCGTCTCAGGAGCGATCGGATGAGCGAACAGCGGACTGTGGACTTCTGGTTCGACCCCGTCTGCCCGTACACGTGGATCACCTCACGGTGGATGGTGGAGGTCACCAAGGTGCGGCCGGTGGCCGTCCGCTGGCGGGTGATGAGTCTGTCGGTGCTCAACGAGCACCGGGACGACAACCCCGAGGGCGAGTGGGGCGACTACATGTGGGCCCCGGTGCGCGTGTGTGCCGCCGTGGAGGAGCAGTTCGGTCAGCGGGCGCTCGGCGACCTCTTCACCGCGATGGGCACCCGATTTCATATCCGGGGCGACTGGGGGAACCTCCCGGCGGCCCTTGCCGATGCCGGGCTGCCGGAGGGGATCGCCGAGGTCGCCGAGTCCACCGCGTACGACGAGGCGATCCGGTCCTCGCACGCGCAGGCCGTCGCCCTAGCCGGCGACGACATCGGCACCCCGGTGCTGTCGGTCGCCGGGCCCGGTGGCGAACGGGTCGGCTTCTTCGGTCCCGTCGTCTCCCCCGCGCCCACCGGGGAGACGGCCGGACGGCTGTGGGACGGCTTTCTGCTGCTGGCCGCTGTTCCGGGCTTCTACGAGGTCAAGCGGACCCGTACCGAAGAGCCTCGGTTCGACATGGGTGACTGACACGGGCGGCTGACGTGGGCGACCGACACGGCGCATCCGGCGGGGGCTCGCGCGCATTGGCCGGCGCCGGCCGAGAGGCCGGGGCGTAACCGTTGTCCCCCTGGAGAGCTACGCGTGAGTGAGCCCTGGGGGGTGACGATCCTGGGCCGCCTGATCCGTAGCGTCTGAGTTGTCGCCGACGGACTCCGGCCGACCGGCTCGTTCCCAGCCCTTTGTCCTCTCCTCGTCTTCTCCCCGTCTTCCCCTTGTCTTTTTTGGAGGTCCTCGTGAACCGCATGCTCAAGACCACTGCCGTGGCCGCGACGTTCTGTGCCGTGGCCGGTGCGGGCATCGTCGGTTTCGGGGAGGCCACCGCCCAGGCGGCTCAGGCACAGACGAAGGTGCAGGTCCGGGTGCAGACGCAATCGACTTCCATCACGACCGCGCGGCACGGGCACGGGGACTCGTTCTCGGGGACCAAGAAGATCCGTGTCGGCAGCTACTCGGTCAACGTCTCGTGCTCCGGCCGCTCGGTGGACCGTAAGCCGGTGGTCGTCCTGATGGCCGGAGGGGGCGACGGGCTGGACACGATGGCCGGCCTGCAGAAGACCCTGAGCAAGAAGGCCCGGGTCTGCTCCTACGACCGGCTCGGCGAGGGCGAGAGCGACCAGCCGAACGGCACGCAGACCATCAACGACAGCTCCAGGATCCTGACGGGCGTGCTCGACCGGGTCGCCGGTGACCGCCCGGTCGTGCTGGCCGGCCACTCGCTGGGCGGACTGATCGCCGCCCGTTACGCCCCCGACCACCGGGACAGGGTCAAGGGCCTGGTCCTGATGGACGCCACGATCCCGGCCCTCACGGCGGGCGTCTCGAAGGCGATCCCCGAGTCGGCCACCGGCATGGCGGCCGAACTGCGTGACCAGACCATCGCGGTGAACGAGGGCCAGAACCCGGAGAAGTTCATCATCGCCGACGCGAAGGTCCGCTCCGCGGGGAACATCCCGGTGCAGATCATCAGGCACGAGTCCCAGTACGCCGAGGTCCCCGACTACGGGCCCGCCCTGGAAGCGATGTGGGCCGAGGGTCAGGAGGAGTGGCGTGCGCTCTCCGGCCGCAGCCGGATAGGCGTCGCCGCCGGAAGCGGCCACTACATACACGTCGACCGTCCCGACATCGCCGTCAAGGCCATCCAGCGAGTCACCGCACAGGCCACGGCCCGCTCGTAGTCGCCGAGGAACTCCGGCCCGGACACTGCCAGTTCCCCCTTTCTCCCGTGCTCGTGTCCTCCACTCGTCTTCCGCTCGTGCCTCGCCGGGCACGATGTCGAAGGGCCCACCGCGAACGGTGGGGCCCTTCGGCGGCGGTTACTTCGGGTCGCTGTTGAACTTCGCGGTCGACCAGAAGTAGCCCAGTGCGGTCAGCGCCAGGGACCAGGCGAGGGCGAGCCATCCGTTGTGGCCGATCTCGGTGCCGAGCAGCAGCCCGCGCAGGGTCTCGATGGCCGGCGTGAACGGCTGGTACTCGGCGATCGGCTGGAACCAGCCCGGCATCGCGTCGACCGGGACGAAGGCGCTGGAGATGAACGGCAGGAAGATGAGCGGCATCGCGTTGTTGCTCGCGGCCTCGGGGTTCGGGCTGATCAGGCCCATGCCGACCGCGATCCAGGTGAGCGCCAGGGCGAAGAGCACGAGCAGTCCGAACGCCGCCAGCCACTCCAAGACTGTCGCATCCGTGGACCGGAAGCCGATGGCCACCGCGACCGCCCCAACGAGGACCACGCTCATCACGCACTGCAGGACGCTGCCGACGACGTGTCCGACGAGCACCGACGGGCGGTGGATCGCCATCGTGCGGAAGCGGGCGATGATGCCCTCGGTCATATCCATGGAGACGGACACCGCGGTACCGATCGTGGTGCCGCCGATGGTCATCAGCAGCAGGCCCGGCACGAGATAGGCGATGTAGTCGGAGCGGTCCGCGCCGCCGCCACCGATGCCGGCGCTCATCACGTCGCCGAAGATGTAGACGAAGAGCAACAGCAGCACGACCGGGGTGAGCAGCAGGTTCAGGGTGAGGGACGGGTAGCGCCGCACGTGCAGGAGGTTGCGGCGCAGCATCGTGGACGAGTCGCGCACGGCGAGGGCGAGGGAGCTCATCGGGCATCCTCCTTGGGCTGGTTGAGCTGAGTGGGCTGGCTGGGCTGGCTGGGGATGTTGGCCGGGCCGGTCAGGGCGAAGAACACGTCGTCGAGGTCGGGGGTGTGCACGGTGAGTTCGTCGGCTTCGATGCCGGCCGCGTCCAGCCAGTCGAGGATGGAGCGCAGTTCGCGCTGGCTGCCGTCGCTGGGGATCTGGAGGGAGAGTGCCTCGTCGATGGGGGTCCCCCCGCTCGAGCGAAGCCGAGAGTGGGGGAGGGTCGCCTCGCGCAGGGCGTCGGCGGCCGTCTGGTACGCGGCCGGGTCGTCGAAGCGCAGGCGTACGTGTCCGCCGGGGATCAGGCGCTTGAGTTCGTCGGCGGTACCCTCGGCGGCGATCTTGCCGTCGTTGAGGACCGCGATGCGGTCGGCGAGTTCGTCGGCCTCCTCCAGGTACTGGGTGGTGAGGAAGACGGTCACGCCGCCCGTGACCAGTTCGCGGATGATCTGCCACATGTTGTGGCGGGAGCGGGGGTCGAGGCCGGTGGTCGGTTCGTCGAGGAAGATGATCCGCGGGTTGCCGACCAGGGTCATCGCGATGTCCAGGCGGCGCTTCATACCCCCGGAGTAGGTCGAGGCGGGCTTCTTCGCCGCCTCCACCAGGTCGAAGCGCTCCAGGAGTTCGGCGGTGACCCGCCTCCCCTCGCTGCGCGAGAGATGGTGCAGGTCCGCCATGAGGAGCATGTTCTCCTCGCCGGTGATCAGACCGTCCACGGCGGAGAACTGACCGGTGACACCGATCGCGGCCCGCACCCCGTCCGGTGACGTGGTGACGTCGTGGCCCGCGACCTGGGCCTGACCGCCGTCGGCGGAGATGAGGGTGGACAGGATTTTCACGGCGGTGGTCTTGCCGGCGCCGTTCGGGCCGAGCAGGGCGAAGACGGACCCGGCCGGGATGTGCAGATCGATGCCGTCGAGGACGGTCTTGTCGCCGAACGACTTGCGCAGACCGACGGTGGACACGGCGGCCGGCGATGCGTGGCCGTCACGCTGATTGGACGTGGGCATGACAGATGAAGGCATGGAGCCCTCCCGTTAGAAGGCTGAAGGGGTTGGGACATCGGAGGAGATGAGGCTGGTGCGGGGCCGGGCAGGGCGGGGCGGGTCCCGGCGAGGCGAGGGTGCTCAGGCCTTGGCGCGGAGGACGTCGATGTTTCCCCAGTTGGACCGTGCGCGGACCTTGACGGTCTCCTCGGTCTGGTCCGGGGCCTCGGACGCGGCGAGCGTGTTGCGTACGTGCCCGCGGTTGGAGCTGACGTCGAGCCAGGCGGCGGTGCCCTCGCGGATACCGACCTCGATGGCGCCGTTGGAGGTCTCCAACTGGACGTTGCCGCGGGTGACTTCGGCGACGCGAAGGGAGCCGTTGGTCGTGGTGCCGACGACCGAGGCCTCGGCGCGCGCGATGTCGATCGCGCCGTTGGCGCCACTCATCCGCAGCTCGCCGGTCACGGCGCCGACGGTCGTGCTGCCGTGCGAGTTCTTCAGGACGGCGGGGCCGTCGACAACGCCGACGCGCACGTTGCCGGTGCTGGTGGTGATCTCGGCCATGCCTTCGACCCGGTCGACGGTGCTGGAGCCGTGCGAGACCTTCAGCTGCAGCGGGCCCGTGGTGTCGAGGCGGACGTCACCCGCCGAGATCTTCACACGGACCTCGCCGAGCCGGCCCTCGCCGATCATCTGGGTCCCGGCGCCGGTCATGTCGACGTTCGAGCCCGTGGGCAGTTCCACGGACACGTCGACGGTGCCGCCGCGCCCGAGCAGGTTGGCTTTGGGCGTGGTGACGGTCAGGGTGCCGCTCGCGTAGGAGACCTCGGTCTGGTCGGCCGTCCGTACGTCCAGGTCCTTCTTCGGGTCACGGGGCCGCACGTCGACGACGGTGTCGAGGCGGTCGCCCGTGGTGAACCGGATGGAACCGGCGTACACGTAGGCGGTGGCCGAGATCGGTTCGGGAGTTTCGAAAGAAGGCATGGCTGTCCCGTCCTCTTGAGTCCTTGGGCCGTCCCCGCTGGTGGGACGTGGTGTGAGTGAAGTGGCGTACGTGAAGTGATGTGAGTGAAGTGGCGGGGGGCGCGGGCGCCGTCAGCGCACCCAGCCCGTGATGCTCTGGCCGATGGTCTGGGTCCTCTCGGTCGTACGCGGCCGGGTGCCGCCGTCGACCGCGGCCGACACCGCGCGCACCAGCCACGCGTTGACCGACAGGCCCTCGCGGGTCGCGGCCTCCTCCGCGCGGGCCTTGAGGTGGGCCGGCATACGCAGGTTGACGCGGGCGGTGCCGCTCTCGTCGCCGTCGGCCGGGGCCGGGGCCCTTAGCGGTTCGACGGGCTCGGCCGGCTCCGCGGAGGCGCCGCCGTCGGTGGGCGGCGGTGTCACGACGAAGTCGGGGTCGAGCCCGCGCAGCCGTACGTCGACCGAGCCGGGGGCGAGTTCACGGGTGATCTCGTCCGTCGCGGCGGAGAGCACGTTGAGCATGATCAGCCGGGTCGCCGACTCCAGGGGAGCCGTCAGCCTCTCCGCCAGCTCGCGGGCTTCGTCGCCGCCGGCTTCGGCGGCCACCGCGAGTTCGCGGCGGAGGCTGTCGACATACGGGGTGAGGTCCATGACGCCATGATGGCACCACAATGGCGCCACATGCAAGCCCTGAGGTGAAGTCTCGGATTCAGCGATCAACACAATCAGCTTGACCTGCGAAAATAAACTGGCACCTAGCTGAGCGATTGTGGCACCAAGAGCGCTCACGCACCTTTCATGGCTGGGATTGGCACCGCGCGGCACCGAATGACACCGCCCGGCACCACTCGGTGCCAATCGGCGCCAATCCGCGCCACCGGTGCCGCCCGGCACCAACCCGCGCCACCCGACGCGACTCGACGTCATGTGATGCCATGCGAGGCCATCAGCGAGGCCCGTTCCTTCGAATCCGGTCTCCTCCACAGCCCCTGAACTGCGGAAACACGGGCCTCCATCGCGTGGGGATCGAGGTCCGTGTCATGCTCTGGTCTCCATTCCTGTCCCTCGGAAGCCCTGTCCCTCGGAAACCCAGTGCCGACATCGACTACCCGACCGATGACTTCCTGGTTGCCCGGTGCGCCGACGGCTCGTAAGGACCGCTCGTGACCAAGGCTCTTCCCGGCCCGCCGCAGGACGCCCTGGCCGCGCAGACGTCACCGACATCCCCACCGACACGAATACCGGCCCAGACACCGGCACAGGCACAGGCACAGGCACAGGCCCCGGTACGGACACTCGGGGTCGCGATACCCGGGCCGGTCGCGCTCCCCCCGCGTGACCGGCGCCCCCGCCGAGCCGGCCGGCCGGGCCGGCTCGACCCGTGTCTCCTCGCGGTCGTCCTCTTCGCCGCCTACACGGCCTCTCCCTCGCCCGCTACCGGAACCTGGCCACCCGTTCCTGGGACCTCGGCATCTTCGAGCAGGCCGTCCGCGCGTACGCGCACCTCCAGGCGCCCGTCGTCGATCTGAAGGGGCCGGGGGCCAATGTCCTGGGCGACCACTTCAGCCCGGTCACCGCTCTCCTCGCCCCCGTCTACCGGGTCTTCCCCTCCCCGCTCACCCTGCTCGTCGCGCAGGCCGCGCTGTTCGCGCTGTCGGCCGTGCCGGTGACCCGTGCGGCCGCCGGGCTGCTGGGGCGTCCACGCGGGCTCGCGCTCGGCATCGCGTACGGCCTGTCCTGGGGCATCCAGCGTGCCGTCGACTTCGACTTCCACGAGATCTGCTTCGCCGTGCCCCTGATCGCCTTCAGTCTGGAGGCGGTCCTGGCCCGGCGGTGGCGCGCGGCGCTGCTCTGGGCGCTGCCCCTGGTGCTGGTCAAGGAGGACCTCGGAGTGACGGTGGCGGCCATCGCCCTCGTCGTCGCCCTGCGGTGCCGCCGCGACTCCCGGCGCACGACCCTGTACGCCCTCGCCGTGGCGGCGCTCGGCATCGCCGCCACCCTGGTCGTACTCGTCTTCGTCATCCCGGCCTTCAACACGACCGGCGGCTACGACTACTGGACCAAGGTCGACGGCGGCTCGACCCTCCTCGACGGCACGGGCGACAAACTCCGCACCCTCGCCTGGCTGTTGGTGCCGACCACCGGGCTGCTGGCGCTGCGCTCCACGCTGTCCGTCGTCGCACTGCCCACGCTCGGGTGGCGGTTCCTCTCCTCCGACGACCACTACTGGGGGACCGACTGGCACTACAGCGCGGTCCTGATGCCCGTCGTCGCGCTCGCCCTCGTCGACGCCCTCGCCGGTGCCCGGTACAGCCCGCGGCCCTGGCTGCGTACGTACGCGCATCATCTGCCCGCGGCCGTCGCCGCGGCCGCGCTGTCGCTCACGACCACGCTCCCGATGGCCGTACTGACCGAGCCCGCCGCCTACCGCAAGCCGGCGCGCGTCACCGCGGTCGAGCGTCTCCTGGACCGGATCCCGGACGGCGCGACCGTCGAGGCCGACATCCGCCCGAGCAGCCGCCTCACCTCGCGCTGCCGTGTCCTGTGGGTGGGCGACACCCGCGGGATCACCCCCGACTACATCGCCCTGCAGAACTCCCGCGACCGGATCCGCGACATCGAGGCCCGCGCGCGGCAACTCCACCCCCGCGCCGATTACTCGCTCGTCGGCACCGTCGAGGGATACGTCGTCCTCAAGCTCGACCCCTGATCGCGCCTTCCCCCGATTCCCCCGATTCCCCCGACACCCCCATTGCCTCCGATCCCTCCGACTCCTCGGAAGAGCCCAGCACCGCGATCGTGCCCTGCGCCACGGCGCACAGGCTCTCGGCGCCCTCGTCGTCCACGGTGGACAGGTCGCAGCGGCAGACGACGCGGGTGCGGCCGGCCCGGACGACCTGCGCGCGGGCCCGCAGCAGTACGCCCTCGGCCGGGCGCAGATAGTCGATGGTGAAGCCGGCGGTGATCAGCCGGGAGTGGGTCGCGGCGCCCGCGGCGAAGGTCAGCGCGTTGTCCGCGGCGTAACCCAGCACACCGCCGTGCAGGAAGCCGTACTGCTGGCGCAGGTCGTCGCGGATGTCCAGCTCGAGCGTCGCCTCACCGTCCCCGAAGGACACCAGTCGGGCACCGACCAGGTTGCTGAAGGGCTGGGCCGCCAGCACCTTCTGGGCAGCCGCCAGATCCGGGATGTCACTCACACCACACCTCGCCTCACTTCACTTCACTTCACTAGTGAAGTGAGAATCCCGCGCATCCGCCGGATCTGTCAAGATCGCCCCATGTCCGAGACCGGCCCCGACCCCGGGGACACCCCCGAGCCCGACCCGCGCCTCTTCTTCCATCTCCAGCGCGCGGCCCACCAGTTGCGTACGACCGCGGACCGGCGCTGTCTGGCCGCCGCCGGGATCACCACGGCGCAGCTCGGCGCGCTGTTCGCCGTGCGCGAGCAACCCGGCGTCACCCAGCGGGAGTTGGCCCGCACCCTGGGGCTGCGCGAGTCCGCCGTCACCGCGCTCGTCACCCGGCTCACCACGGCCGGTCTCGTCACCAAGCAGGCCCACCCGCGCGAACACCGGGCCGTGACACTGGAGTTGACGTCCGAGGGAGCCGGTGCCCTGCGCGCCGCCCAGCCCGAGATCGACCGCTTCAACGGCGAGATGCGGGCTCTTCTCGGCGAGGACGAGTTCGTACGCACCGCCGCGGCCCTCCGCCGACTGGCGCACTGGGAGTCCTGACCGAGGTCAGCGGAGGATCTTCACCCGGCGCGTCTCCGACACCTGGTCGATGTCCGAGGTGCGGACGGTGACCTTCATCGTCCAGGTGCCCGGGATGGGCAGGTTGAGGGACGAGGTGCCCCAGTAGCCACCCTTGTCGGTGAGGCCGGCGTCGATCGGGCCGATCTTCTGGGAGGCGAGGGTGAAGGAGAGGCGGATCTCGGGGACCGTGGCGATGCCTCCGTCCGGACCGATGATGACCGCCTCGACCGTGTTCTCGCCGACACGGCCCGGTTCCAGGACGATCTGGACCTTGCCGTGGCCGCCCGGAGTACCGACGTCGAAGGGGATCAGCGTCGTCGACGCGGTCCGCTGACCGGCCGCCGCGGTCTCCTCGGCCGCCGCCGTCTCGATCTCGGCGCGCCCCGGCTGCGTACCGGTGAGAACCGTCGTGATCACCAGCACGACCACGCCCACGACGACCTCGGCCAGAACCGAGCGGCGCAGGGCACCGCGGCGGGCGCTGGGCAGAGAGGTCGGCCCGGACTCGTTGTCGGGCTTCTCGCCGGACCCGTCTCCGGCCGCGGCCGACGTGGACTCCCCCGACGTGGACTCCCTGGTGTCCCCACTCGAACCACCCGCCCCAGGGCCGGAGTCAGCGCCCCCGCCCGCACGCGCCCCCACCGTCTCCAGCACCGGGACCCGCAACGGCTCCTCCGCGTCCGTCAGCCGGCCCGTCCAGCGGCGCGAGAAACCCGCCGCCGCCAGCAGTACGACCACCGCGCACACCTTGGCGACCAGGATCCGGCCGTACGACGTGTCGAACACCGCGTCCCACGAGCCGAGCCCCCGCCAGGACTGGTAGACGCCGGTCAGCACCAGCACGCCGACCGAGGCGAACGCGAGGCGCGAGAAGAGGGCAACGGAGGCCGCCGAGAGCAGCGCCTCCGAGCGGTGGAGCGTGGTGAGGAGCGCCGCGAGACCGCCCAGCCAGACCGCCATCGCCAGCAGGTGCAGTACGGAGGAGGTCATCGCCAGGGGGACCTGGATCCCGGCGGACGCGTGCTCGGCGGCCGCCCAGGTACCCGCCAGACCGACGGCGAGAAGCCCACCGACCGCGAGCACGACCGGCTTCGGCCGCACCTGTTCCTTCTCCGGACCCTCCGTCTCCGCCGATGCGCCCCGACCGACCCGTACGAGGAAGACCGCCGCCCCCGCAAGCAGTGCGAGCCGGGCCAGCAGGGCCCAGCCCGGCCTGCTGGTCAGGGTGTTCTCGATGAGTTCGGGGTCGAGGAGGGTGGAGGGGCCGGTGCCGCGCTCGTACGGGCCGCGGAACAGCAGGAGCGCGGCCGTCGTGGCGACGAGGACCCACCAGCCGGCCCGGACGAGTCCGCGCAGCGGCTCGGCGGAGGGCGGGCGGCAGACCAGGACGAAGGTGGCCGCGCCGATGAGCAGGGCGACGGCGGCGTACGCGGCGTAGCGGGCGATGTCGTAGAGCGCGCCCGAGGCGGGGTTCACGGCCGGCTCGGCGGAGACGGACGCCGTGGTCTCGGACGGTTTGCCGATGGAGAAGGTGAAGGCACCCGAGATGGGGTGGCTGTCCGCCGAGACCACCCGCCAGGCCACGGTGTACGTACCGTCGGCCAGGCCGTCGTCGAGCGGCACCCGGACCGTGTCGGACCGGCCGGACGCGTGCTCGGTGTCGCCCGCGTTCACCCGGCGGTTCTCGGGGCTGAGGACGCGCACCGAGTCGTCGGTGATGCCGACCGACTCGGTGAAGGTCATGGTGACCTGCTTCGGCGCGGACTTGAGGACGGTTCCCTCACCGGGGGTCGTCTCGCGCACGGCCGAGTGGGCGGACGCCGGGCCCGCGCCGCCCAGCAGGAACAGCGTGCCCAGCAGGACGACGAGGGCGACTGCCCGGCGTGGCGCCGACACCCGTAGTACCCGTAGCACTCGGTGTATGCGGCGCACTCGGCCCACGTCGCCTCTCCCTACTGCTCGTCCTGCTCGCCCTGCACGTCCATGTACGTCTGCGGCTGTCCGCGGCTACGGCCTCGGTGGGAGTACGGATGTACGCGACACCTTGTTCAACACGGCCCGCGCCCGCACCGGCCGACCAGGACCGCCCGGGCACCGGCGTTCACCAGGTCGGCCGCGCCGACACCCCGCCGTCCACGACCAGGTCGTGCCCGGTGATCCAGGAGGCCATCGGCGAGGCGAGGAAGACACAGGCGTCGCCCACGTCCTCGGGACGCCCCAGCCTCCCGGTGGGCACCGCCTGTTGCCAGCGCCGTACGCCGTCGGGCCACGCCTGCGCGAGGCCCGCGCGGTCGATCAGCCCCGGGGAGACCGTGTTCACGCGGATTCCGTAGGGACCGTACTCCAGGGCCGCCGAGCGCGCGTGCGCGACGACGGCCGCCTTGGACGCGGAGTAGTGGGCGTGCAGGGGAGCGGGGTGTGTGGCCTCGATCGACGCGATGTGCGTGATGCTGCCCACAGGCCCACCGGACGAGCCCCGCCGGTCGCCCGGGTCACTCGGGCCGCCCGGGTCACTCAGGTCACTAGGACCGCTCTGCTCCCTCCCGTCGCGCATCGCCTCCACCGCCGCCTGCGTGCACGCGAACACGCTCGACACATTGGCGTCGACCACCGCCCGCCAGTCCCCCGCCGTCATCCCGGGCAGCTCCTGGACCGGCTGTACGCCCGCGTTGTTGACCAGGGCCGTCAGCCGGCCGCCGCACCGGTCGGCCGCCTCGCGCACCAGGCGGTGGCACTCGTCCTCGATGGTCAGATCGGCACGCAGGGCGACGGCGCGTCCGCCCGAGCCGACAATGAGGTCGACGACTTCACGGGCGGCCTCCGCGTTCGTACGGAAGTGGACGGCCACGGCCGCCCCCGCCTCGGCGAACCGCAGCGCGATGCCCCGGCCGATGCCGCCCGACGCTCCGGTGACGAGGGCGACCTGCCCGTCCAGAAGTCCACCGAGAAGTCCGCGGCGGTGTCCGTCGCGGTGTACGCCGTCCTGGCCGCTCACGGGCGGCTCAGCGCGGCGATCCGCGCGGCCCGGTCCGGGTAGCGGGCGGTGAGTTCCGCCGCGTCCCCGTGCTCGTACCCCTCGTAGGTGAAACCGGGCGCCATCGTGCACCCGAAGAACGACCAGCCGGTGGCGGTCGCGACCCGCGCGCCCATCCAGGTGCCTGCGGGCACGGTGTACTGGAGGTGCTGGCCGCGGAGGACGTCGGGGCCGAGCAGGACCGTACGGGACGTGCCGTCGGGGGACAGGAGCAGCATCTCCAGCGGATCCCCCAGGTAGAAGTGCCAGGTCTCGTCGGCGGGGAGTCGGTGGAGCGCGGAGAAGTCATCGGGTTCCGCGGTCAGGAGGACCACTATCGCGGACCCCTCGGGGCGGCCGTCGGGCCGTTCGGGACCCGCCCAGGTACGGGCGAAGAGACCGCCCTCCTTGGGGATGGGCTCCAGCTTGTAGTGGGCGACAAGGGCTTCGGGAGTGATGTCATGGACCACCTACCGACCATGCCCCAAAGGGAGTTGGCGATGCGCCAACCGGACCGCGACGCGCGGAACGCCCGGCGTCGCACCGAGGCAGTCGTCGCCCCCCTCGTCCCTAAAAACCCGCGGCTTCCCTTGTCAGGAACGCCAGTTGGGCCTTCTTCGCCGGCAGGTACACCTCCGGCAGGTCGATCTCCGGGAGCACGACCGGTGGACCGAGTACGAAGCCCTGGCGGGTCAGGCGGGTGATCGCCTTCGCGTTGCGGGTGTCGGGTTCGACCACGACCCGGCGCCGGTCGAGGACGCCCAGCACATACTCGGTGAACGCGGTCAGCAGCGCCGAGCTGTGCCCCGGCCGCTCGTCGCCCTCGCCGGCGGGCGCGATCAGCAGATGGACGCCGATGTCGCCCGGCTCCACCTCGTAGCACTCACCGACCCGGTCGGCCTCCGGCTCGTACGTCTGGAAGAGCGCGGCCGGCCGGCCGTCCAGGACGGCCAGGTAGGCGTGGTGGGTGTCGAGGGAGTCGAGATGCCGGTACGTCTCCAGCACCTGCTCCCTGCCGAAGCCGCCCATGCCCCAGAACCGGGCACGCTCGGCCGTCACCCACGCATGGAGCACGTCCAGGTCGGCGTCCGGGTCCACACGCAGGACGCGGACCGTGCCGAGACCGTCGACGACCTGCTCGTGAACGGCCTCACGGCTCGCGGCGTACGGCTCTGACGTCATCGTTGTGTCCTCCATGAGCTGGGTCCAGTCGGTCACGACGGGGACGAGATCTCCCCGGACCCACAAGGGGAGTTGATCGCGGTGGTGCGGTGAATCCGGGACACCCGAGGCACCGAACGGCACCACCCAGAGGCTGTTCTCGCGCCGCGCGACGTCCCACACATAGCGGGCGGCGGGACCGCGGGCGGCCCGGTCGGTGAGCCCCGGCACCGCGGAGGTGCACAGCACGCAGTCGTGGTCGCCGGAGAGCCCGGGCTCCCGTTCGTCGTACGAGGGGTCCGGCAGCGCCCGCCAGGAAGCGAGGCGGTGGGTGTCGCCCCACGTGCCCCTCGGCGGGTCCCCGGCCACCTCCTCCACGGCCGCCCTGACGACCTCGGCACGGTCGATCCCGTACAACTCCTCGGCCCTGAGCAGGCTTTCGAGTGCGAAGGCGATTCGGGGGACGAGTGCGAGCCAGGGGCGGAAGACTTCGGGGTACAGCGGGGGTTCGGCGAGGCGGGCCAGGGCGGGGTGGGCCGCGAGGCGGCGTACGACCGCGCCCCGGCCCGCCGCATAGGCGGCCGCCTCCGTGCTGTCGGCTGCCATGTGGCGGTCCCAGTGGAGGAGCCGGTCGCGCAGGGAGGCGGCCTCGGGGGTGAGGCCGTCGAGGGCGGCGAGGCGGTCCAACAGCGGGGCCGCGGAGGCGAGATGGGTGTCCATGTGGAGGGCGGCCATGTCGGCGGCGGACCAGTCCCGCCGGGTGCCGAGGAGTGCGCGCAGCCGGGTGGCCCGGTGGGGCGGGGCGAACTCGACACCGAGCGGGGTCGCCGGGCCGCGCTGGTTCGCCATCACCGCGATGCCGTCGTCGACCGTGCCGCGCGGCATGGGGGCGTACCAGCCGCGCCACTCGTGCCCGGGCTCCCAGGCGTTGACGATCCGCGTGCGGTTGTCCTCGCTCCGGACCGGGACCCTGCCCGCGACCCGGTGCAGCAGACCGCCCTCGGCGTCGGCGGCCTGGACGACGTTGACGGGTTCGGCCCAGTCGTCGAACGCGCGGTCCACGTCGGCGACCCGGCGGGCGCGGAGGAGGGGGAGGAGGGAGGAGAAGCCGAGGTCCTCGGTGACTCGGGGCGGGTGGCGGAGACTGAGGGGGGCGGTCGAGGCGTCGCCGCCGCGGTCCCTGCCGCTGCCACCGTCCGTGTCGCCGTCGCCGTCGCTGTACGGGTCCGTGTCGCTGTACGGGTCCGTGTCGCCGTACGGGTCCGTGTCGCCGTTGATGACCACCGGGCCGCGGTCGGTCTCGATCACTTCCACCTCAACGGGGTCGCCGCCGGCCACCTCGATGAACTCGGTGTGGCGGGAGGCGGGGTGCCAGGCCCCGTCCGGGCCGAGCGCCTCCACCCGGTCGCCGTGGCCGGTCCGCCGGAGCCGCTCGCGGTACAGGTCCTGGCAGTCGGCCATCGCGTTGGTGATCGACCAGGCGACCGTGCCCGTGTGGCCGAAGTGGGCGATGCCCGGGACGCCCGGCACGGCGAGGCCGATGACGTCGAACTCCGGGCAGGACAGGCGGATCTGCTGGTAGACGCCGAGGGCCTCGATGTAGCGGTGGGGGTCGCCGGCGATGACCGGCCCGCCGGTGGCGGTGCGCTCGCCGGTGACGAGCCAGCCGTTGCTGCCGGAGGTGCCGGGTCCGTCGGTGGCGAAGAGGCCGACCGCGTCCGGACCGAGATGGCGTACGACCTCCTCGCGCCAGAGCTTGGCCGGGAACCCGGCGAAGAGGATGTGCGTGGCGAGCCAGACGCCGAGCGGGGTCCAGGGTTCCCAGTGGTCGGGGGCGAGGCCGACGCTCGCGAACTCGGGGGCGCGGCGGGCGCCTTCGGGCAGGCCCTGGTTGACCCCGTCGACGTACGCCCGGACCCAGGCGGCCGTCTCGGGGTCCCGTCTCTCCAGGGCGGTGAAGCAGCGTCTCGCCGTGTCGTCGAGCCGGGCCTGTCTCGCGAACCGGTCCCAGCCGAGCGCGTCCGCGCCGAGGAACGCGGCCGAGGTGCCGCGCGCCCGGTGCCGTTCGACCTCCAGCTGCCAGGCGCGGTCGTGGGCGGTGGCCAGGCCCTGGGCGTGGGCGAGTTCACGCGCGTCGCCCGCGCGCAGATGTGGGACACCCCAGGCATCACGGTAGATCTCGACGGTCACCCTGTGTCTCCCATGTGGATTAGGTTAGGCTCACCTAAGTAAGGTGCGCCGGAATCGTACGCGAAGGGTGAAGACGTCATGGGGCAGGGTCACGGCTGGGAGGGCGCGGTCCTCAAACTGTTCCGGGGCAAGGACTTCGAGTTCACGGTCACGGGAGCGGCGGACGTCACCGAGCACTACCGCCGGGTGCACCTCACCGACGGCGGCATGCTCGCGGCGACCGGGGTGCACCCGACGATGTGGGTGCGACTGTGGTTCGACAACGCGGGCAAGCCGCACCAGCGGGCGTACACACTCGTGGATCCGGATCCGGACGCGGGGACCTTCAGCCTGGAGTTCGCGCTGCACGAGGGGTGCGCGAGCGACTGGGCGCGGGCCGCGAAGCCCGGGGACACGATCGAGGCGACGGTCCAGGGCACGGGCTTCACGGACCCGGACCCGGCACCCTCCCACGTCCTGGCGATCGGCGACACGGCCTCCCTCCCCGCGCTCAACTCCCTTCTCGGGGCGGTGGGTTCGGCGCCCACGACGATCTGGTTCGAGTCGGCGGAGGGCCTGGACGGCCTGCCCCTCCAGGCGGACCCGGACCGCCATGACGTCCGTACGGTCCCCCGGCTCGACAAGGGCGCGCACCTGGTGGCCCAGGTGAAGGAGGCCGTGCCGGAACTTCTGAAGGACGCGGCCGACCCGTACGTCTGGATCGCCTGCGACACGGCGACGACGCGGGCGCTTGCCGCCTACTTCCGCAAGGAGCTGGCGCTGCCCAAACAGCGGGTGAACGCGCTGGGGTACTGGCGCGCGGCCTGAGCGGCCACGCGCGATGATCGGAGCATGGACGCCACGCTTCACCTAGCCCAGCAGCCCGAGGCCGACGAACTGCTCGGCCGCAGCCCGCTCGCCGCGCTCGTAGGCATGCTCCTCGACCAGCAGGTTCCGATGGAGTGGGCCTTCGCGGGCCCGTACACGATCGCGCAGCGCCTCGGCACGGACGATCTCGACGCGCACGAGATCGCGGCGCACGACCCCGAGGCCTTCGCGGCGCTGCTGTCCGAGAAGCCGGCCGTGCACCGCTACCCGGGCTCGATGGCGAAGCGGATCCAGCAGCTGTGCCAGTACCTCGTGGAGCACTACGAAGGGGACGCGGCGAAGGTCTGGGAGGGCGTGAAGACCGGCGAGGAACTCCTCCGCCGTCTCAAGGAGCTGCCCGGCTTCGGCGCCCAGAAGGCGCAGATCTTCCTCGCGCTGCTGGGCAAGCAGCTCGGCGTACGCCCGAAGGGCTGGCGCGAGGCGGCCGGTGCGTACGGGGAGGACAAGTCCTTCCGCTCGGTCGCCGACATCACGGGGCCGGAATCGCTGGTGAAGGTACGGGCGCACAAGCAGGAGATGAAGGCGGCGGCGAAGGCGGCGAAGGCCTCCGGCAAGTGAGGGCCCGCGGCGCGTAGGCGACCCGCGGCGCGTAGGAGGGGGCTGCGAGGGGACGGCCGGGGGAGGGGTCAGTCGGTCGGCCGTCCCGGGTGGCGGGGTGCCGGACGCCGGTCCGAGCATGGAGCATGGCCGAGGTACCGAGCAGAGCGCCCTGGGGGTCGGACGACGACCGGCGGGTCCACGCGGCCCGCGACCCGCACCGGCCGGAGAGGCCCGGCGGACCCGGAGGGCTCGGTGGCTCCGGAGGACTCGGTGGTCCCGGCGGACCCGAGAATCCGCTCTTCCGCCTCACGCGCACCGCCTGGCAGGCCGTACTGGCCGCCGGGATCGCGACACTGCTGCTCGGCGTCATGATCCTGGTGTGGCCGGAGGCGACGCTGTTCGCGGCGGGGGTGCTCTTCGGGCTCTACCTGCTCTTCAGCGGCGTACTCCAACTGGTCTCCGCCTTCGGTACGCACGCGGCGACCTCCCTGCGGGTCATGGCCTTCATCAGCGGAGCCCTGTCGATCCTGCTCGGCCTGTTCTGCTTCCGCGGGGCGATGCAGTCGATCCTGCTGCTCGCGCTGTGGATGGGCATCGGCTGGCTCTTCCGGGGCGTGACACAGACCCTGGCCGCCGTGTCCGACCCGTCCGCCCCCGCCCGCGGCTGGCAGATCCTCCTCGGCGTCCTCAGCTTCCTCGCGGGCGTCGTCCTGATCGTCTCCCCCTTCGAGTCGGTCGCCGTCCTCACGGTGGTCGGCGGCTGCTGGCTCCTGGCCCTCGGCATCACGGAGATCATCACGGCGGTACAGCTGCGCAGGCGGGCGCGGTATGCGCCGCGGGCGCTTTGAGGTGGGCCGGGTTGTGGTCGGGTGCGGGCCCGGTGGGGGCTTGTCAAGCAGTTCCCCGCGCCCCTGAAGCAGCGGGGCTGCGCCCCTGGCTTTCGTCTTTAAGGGGCGCGGGGAACTGCGCGCTCAGCCCGAACGAACCCGCACCCACCCACCACACCGAACCCCCACCCACTCCAGGGGCGCGGGGAACTGCGCGACAAGCCCCCACTCACCCGCACCCGAAAACGCAGCCCGCCGCAGGCGACGGCGTACGCCAAGAGGGGGGTTCTCGGGACCCGGCCGATGAACCACCCACCCGTCCCGGGGACATGACCACTCATGAGCCCCGACCGGTTCACCCCACGGCGCGAGCGCCGGAACCGTCGGCCCACCTGGCCACGGTTCCTCATGGCGCTCGCGGCCGTGCTGTGCGCGACGTGCACGGTGAGTGCCGTGGGCGGCCACACAGGAACCCGCACCGCACCACCGGCCGCCGTCTCCACCGAGTCCGGTCTGGAACACCCCCACGACCTCCTGGACACAGCCCTACGCCCCCCGGCCCGCCAGGGCCACCGCCCCCTCGTACCCCAGCGCCCCGCACGACCCCCCGTCCCCACTCACCCGCGCCCGAGGCCACACGCCCACCCCGTACCTCCGTACGCCCCCACCCCGCGCGCCCAGCGCTGCATGGTCCTCCGCTGCTGACGGTCCCGCTCCGGACCGCTCCCCCTCCCCACCAGCAGCACGAGAGGACCCCCATGTCGAAGGACCCGTACGCGATCCTGCGTGCCCTCGTACGCGCCGAATCCCTCCGCAACGCCCCGAAGCCGACGCCGGCGCGTGACACCCACCAGGTCACCCCGGAACCCGCCCCGGAGCAGCAGTCCCCGCCGAAGGACCACAAGCGCGACTGAGCCGCCCCACCGCCGGGGAGGCGGACCTGTACCGCCTCCCCGGGCCCCCGGCACGGGGCTACCGCCTCCGCCGAGCCGTTCCGAAGATCGACCGGGTGATCTCGCGACCGATCTGCGTACCCAGGCTCCGGGCCAGGGACTTGAAGACACCGCTGCCGACGACCTGCTCGACGACGGAGGAGTCCTGGTCGTCGGCCTGCCGGCCGCGGCCCCGCGACGAAGCCGACTCCGCGGGGGCCGAGGGCGCCGCGGGCGCCGGGGAGGACGCGGCCTCCTTCTCCCTCGCCGTCAGCTTCTCGTACGCCGACTCCCGGTCGACCGCCTCCGCGTAACGCCCGTACAGCGGCGACTGCTCGACCGCCCGGTCGAGGACGGCCGGGTCGACGGGCCCCATCAGGGACTCCGGCGCCCGCAGCCGTGTCGCCGCGACCGGCGTCGGCGCGCCCTTCTCGCTGAGGACGGTCACCACGGCCTCGCCGGTCCCGAGCGCGGTGAGGACCTCCTCCAGGTCGTACGGGGAGTTGGGGAAGGTCTTCACGGTCGACTTGAGGCCCTTCTGGTCGTCGGGCGTGAAGGCGCGCAGCGCGTGCTGCACCCGGTTGCCGAGCTGGGCGAGGACATCTCCGGGCACGTCCTTGGGCGTCTGCGTGACGAAGAAGACACCGACCCCTTTCGAGCGAATCAGCCGGACGGTCCGGGTGATGGCGTCCAGGAAGGCCTTCGACGCGTCGTTGAAGAGCAGGTGCGCCTCGTCGAAGAAGAAGACGAGCCTCGGCTTGTCCACGTCACCGACCTCCGGCAGATCGTGGAAGAGGTCGGCGAGCAGCCACATCAGGAACGTGGAGAAGAGCTGCGGCTTGTCCTGCACTGCGGGCAGCTCCAGAACAGAGACCGTGCCCCGCCCGTCCCTCGCCACGCGCGACAGCTCACTCGTGTCGAACTCCGGCTCCCCGAAGAACGGGCTCATCCCCTGCGCCTCGAACGCCGTCAGCGAGCGCAGGATCACTCCGGCCGTGGCCGTGGAGAGCCCGCCGATGCCCTTGAGCTCGGACTTCCCCTCGTCGGAGGTCAGGAAGGTCACCACGGCCCGCAGGTCCTTCACGTCGACCAGCTCCAGGCCCTTCTGGTCGGCGTAGTGGAAGATCAGGCCGAGCGACTGCTCCTGGGTCTGGTTGAGCTGAAGCACCTTGGACAGCAGGACCGGCCCGAAGCTGGTGACGGTCGCGCGTACGGGGATGCCGTGCCCCATGCCCCCGAGGGCGTAGAACTCGCAGGGGAATCCGGCAGGCGTCCACTCCTGACGGACCTCCCCGGCCCGCGTCCGCACCTTGTCGTTCTCCTGTCCCGGCGCCGAGATCCCGGAGACGTCACCCTTCACATCGGCGAGGAACACCGGCACGCCCTGCGCGGACAGCTGCTCCGCGATGAGCTGCAGGGTCTTCGTTTTGCCCGTACCGGTGGCCCCGGCGACCAGCCCGTGCCGGTTGAGCATCGGCAGGGGGATCCGGATCTGTACGTCCGGCAGGCACCGCCCGTCCCACAGCAGGGCGCCCAGATCGAGCGCGGGGCCCGTGAAGGCGTATCCGGAAGCGATTTCGAGGACCGGCCGGGGAAGCGCGGGAGCACCACTCACGCCTTCGGGTGCCTTTGCCGGCGGCGCTTCACTGTCAGTCATTTCAGACCCCTGTTTCCCGGTTTACCCAAGACTGTCCTCGGCCCGCATCCGAACCGATCTTGAAAGGGTGATCTAGGAGAATTACCGGTTTGCCCCTATTTACGGCGTCATTTCCAGCGTCGCACTCCGCCACCATGGCTGCGCCCGGAAGCTCTTGACCGGTAGGCTTTCCGTGTGATCTTCAAGCGCATCGGAAACGGCCGGCCGTACCCCGACCACGGCCGGGAAAGCACCCGGCAGTGGGCGGACGTCGCGCCACGCCCGGTCCGCCTCGACCAACTGGTGACGACCAAGGGCCAGCTCGACCTGGAAACTCTGCTCGCCGAGGACTCCACGTTCTACGGCGACCTCTTCGCGCACGTCGTGAAGTGGCAGGGCGACCTCTACCTCGAAGACGGCCTCCACAGAGCCGTCCGAGCCGCCCTCCAACAACGCCAGGTCCTCCACGCCCGAGTCCTGGAACTGGACTGACCCGGGCCCCGTAAGGGGCGCGGGGAACTGCGCGCCCAGCCACGGACGGCCCGCACCGACCGTCCTACGGGTGCGCCCACCCACCAGGGGCGCGGGGAACTGCGCGACCAGCCCCCACCGGCCCGCAGCCAAAAGCCCCCCGCCCCGCCCCCGCGGAGCGAATTGGCCCTTTCGGGTTGGACTGACCCCCGGTCAATGATCATCTAGTAGGCATCACCGCCAACGCGCACTACGCTGCGCCCATGAGCATGCTGACTCCCCCTGGCATGGGCGGCCAGTACAAAATCACGGGGGACAAGTACCCGCGGATGCGCAGAAACCGAGGGCGCCGCAGAATCGCGCTCGCGGTAGTCGCCTCCGTCGCCGCGCTCGGACTGATCGGCTGGGGAACGCTGCAGCTCATCGACGTCTTCGCAGGCGGCGGCGACGAGGCTTCCGCGGCAGGACCGGCCGCCGACTGCACGGCATCCCCCTCGCCCTCCGCAAGCCCGGTCAAGGCCCTCCCCAAGCCCGGCCAGATCACCGTGAACGTCTTCAACGCCACCCCCCGCGGCGGCCTCGCGAAGGACACCGCCGACGAGCTGAAGAAACGCGGCTTCAAGATCGGTGACGTCGGCAACGCGACGAAGACGTACGACAAGAAGGTCAAGGGCGCCGGGATAGTCCTCGGTGCCAAGGCGGCCTCCGACGCAGCGCTCCCCGTCCTCGCGACGCAGCTCACCGGCGCCGAGCTGAAGACCGACACCCGCGCGAAACCCGCGGAGGTCGACCTGATCCTCGGCACGGCCTTCAAGGCCCTGACGAAGAAAGAGGACGCCGACAAGGCCCTGACCACGTTGGCCAAGCCCGCACCGACGCCCTCGGCGACGAAGAAGAGCTGCTAGCAAGTCCCGTACGGGCCCGCGCCCTGCATGAGCGCGGGCCCGCTATTCGGCAGCGCCGTACATCCGGTCGCCCGCGTCGCCCAGTCCCGGGACGATGTAGCCGTGCTCGTTCAGGCGCTCGTCGACCGACGCGGTCACGACCGTCACGGGCGTGCCCGCGAGCTCGCGCTCCATGACCTCGACGCCCTCGGGGGCGGCGAGGAGGACCACGGCCGTCACATCGTCGGCGCCGCGCTTCATGAGCTCCTGGATCGCCGCGACGAGCGTGCCGCCGGTGGCGAGCATCGGGTCGAGGACGTACACCTGGCGGCCGGAGAGGTCGTCCGGCATGCGGGTCGCGTACGTGGACGCCTGGAGCGTCTCCTCGTCGCGCACCATGCCCAGGAAGCCCACCTCGGCGGTCGGCAGCAGGCGCACCATGCCGTCGAGCATGCCGAGACCGGCCCGCAGGATCGGCACGACGAGGGGGCGCGGGTGGGACAGCTTGACGCCCGTGGTCGGGGACACCGGGGTCACGATGTCGACCTGCTCGGTGCGCACGTCCCGGGTGGCCTCGTAGGCGAGCAGGGTGACCAGCTCGTCGGCGAGCCGCCGGAAGGTCGGGGAATCGGTGCGACGGTCGCGCAGCGTGGTGAGCTTGTGAGCGACCAGAGGGTGGTCGACGACGTGGAGACGCATGCCCACAAGGGTATCCGGGCGCCCGCCTCCCGCCCCTGGCCCGCCACCGACTCGTCCGATACCTCGCCCCGCCTTGAACCACCTGTAAACCCCAGCTGGCATCAAACCGCCCGTCGGAGGGAAAGTGGGAAGGACCGACTGGGGGTGTTGCCCATGTCCGACCCGGAGCAGCGGAGCCGTGAGGAACGCGAGGACCCGGTGAGCGAGGCCGCGCGACGCAGGCGCCGCGCCCAGTTCCTGCGTGAGCTCACGGAGGCGCGCGAGCTGCGCGACCGGGTGCAGCCCCGGCGGGCCAAGACGGCCCGGCTGCGCCACGCCATGCGTATGCGCACATTCCGCTGGTAGGCCGCCGGTAGCCACGCCCGCGCAGGTCCCGCCGTGGCGCGGGCAGACCGCCCGCCCCCGGGACCGTCCGCCGGCGACCCGCCCGACGATCACTCGGGAAGCCGCGTGCGAAGCGGAGGCCGTGTCGGCGTACGATCCCGCTGTCGGTGGGTGCTGGGCGCCCAGGTGAGGCCGTACGGCGGCGTGACGCACGCGACACGCGAACGGGCGCTGAGACGCGACCGGGACACAGCGAGCCGAAGACCTCTCCTGAACGCTCCGTTTCTGCCACGATTCCGAGTGGGCGGGGCTCGGCATACGCACTCCCCGCCCACAGCCTCCGCCGGGGGGACCCCCAACCGGCACGTCTATGACCAGTGGGAGAGTCACGGTGTACTTCGCCGCACTGCTCGCGCGCACCGAAGACGGGTGGGAAGCGAGCGACACAGAGCTCGACGATGTGGAGACCCTGTCGGATCTGAGCGACCTGGCCCGCGAAGCCTCGGTCGACGACGACACGGTGCTCGTCTACATCGAGCAGGAGGACGCGTGGTTCGGAGTCGTCCGTGTGGACGGCGAGGAGGACCCTCGTATCTACGTCTCGGACGCAGCGGCCGCTGCCCGCAGTTCGTACGGCGAGATCCTCCTCACCGACGAACTACTCGGAAGGGATCCCGGCGACGACGATGTCGCCGACCTGGACTCCCTCGACCTCGACGGTACGGAGGACGGTGAACCCGAGAACGAGGCCGACGACGACGATGAGGACGACGTCGGCGTCACCGCCAAGGGTGAGACCGTGCCGTCCGGACCCATCGGAGACCGCGAGGTCCTCACGGACCTCGGCGTGAACGAGAAGGAGCTGCTGGCCCTGGACAGCACGGACGCGCTCGGTGAGATCGCCGAGCGGCTCGGCGCGGCGGAGGTCCTGGAGACCGTCCGCTGACTCCCCCGAGCGCTCAGGAGGAACAGGACCCCGTACGCGACCGCTGGCGGGCGGCGATGCGGCTCGCCCTGGACGAGGCCGGGTCGGCCGTCCGGGGCGGGGACGTCCCCGTCGGCGCCGTCGTGCTGTCCCCGGACGGCACGACGGTCCTCGCCACCGGCCACAACGAACGTGAGGCGACCGGCGATCCGACCGCCCACGCCGAGGTGCTCGCCATCCGGCGGGCCGCCGCGAAGCTCGGAGAATGGCGGCTCGGCGGCTGCACGCTCGTCGTGACCCTCGAACCCTGCACGATGTGCGCGGGCGCGATCGTGCAGTCCCGCGTGGACCGCGTGGTCTACGGCGCCCGCGACGAGAAGGCGGGCGCGGCCGGCTCCCTCTGGGACGTCGTACGCGACCGGCGGCTCAACCACCGGCCCGAAGTGATCGCCGGCGTACTCGACGAGGAGTGCGCCCGGCTGCTCACCGACTTCTTCCGCGACCGCTGATCCGGCCGCCGGCGCAGACGCCCGGCCGGGGGCCGAATACCGATTTCGGAGCACGGCCCAACGTGGGCTAGGATCTCTCTCGGTAGCGTGTCCGAGCGGCCGAAGGAGCTCGCCTCGAAAGCGAGTGTGGCGCAAGTCACCGAGGGTTCAAATCCCTCCGCTACCGCTTCTGAAGGGCCCCGTCGAAAGACGGGGCCCTTCGTGCTTTCCGAACCCGGCACAACACTCGGCACAACACTCGGCACGACGTGAAAGATCGTCATATCAACTGCCCGGGTTACACTCACCGCCGGCAACAGGGGTCCCAACAGGCGCAGCCGACAAGACAGCAGGCAGCAGGCACACGGGGAGGCCGCGATGGCGGTGAATTCGAAGAAGATCGCCGTCTACGTGCTCATCGTGTTCGCGCTGTACGTGATCATCACCGACCCCGCCAAGGCCGCCGACTACGTCCAGATAGGGTTCGAGGGCATTTCGAATGCCGCTCAGGCCGTCGGGGACTTCATGACGTGGATCGCCGACGGGGCCAAGAACTAGGAGTCCCCGTGATCCGCCATCTGGTCCTCTTCAAGCTCAACGAGGGTGTGGAGCGCGACGACCCGCGCGTCGTCGAGGGCGTCGCCGCCTTCCGCGCCCTCGGCGGACAGATCCCCGAACTGAAGTTCTGGGAGTGCGAGTGGAACATCACCGACCGGCCCATCGCGTACGACTTCGCGATCAACTCGGCGGTCGAGGACACGGACGCGCTCAAGCGGTACATCGAGCACCCCGCGCACCAGGCGGGCGTCGCACTGTGGCGGGAGTTCGCCACGTGGGTGATCGCCGACTACGAGTTCTGAAGCGCGCCCGGCGCACGCCCCCGGCCCCCCACCTGAACGGCGGGGGGCCGTTTCGCGTCTCCGGCCCCGCTCGGGAACCCGCCGGGAACCCTCCCCGGGCCCCAACTGACGCTCAACACGGAGTTATGCGGTGCTTGCACACGGTGCACATGTCTTGTGATGCTATGACCGCTTTTGACGGATGAGTTGACGGATGTTGACCGACCCAGAGGTGGAGTTGACCGTGCCGGCCAGTACTGCGCCTCAAGCACCGCCCCATGAGCCCCCGGCTCCACCCTCGGCCCCAGCCCAGGAGCGCCTTCCCGACACCCCCGAGGAAGGCCCGCAGCGCCGCCGCGGGGCCGACACCCGGGCCCTGACCCAGGTCCTCTTCGGCGAGCTCAAGAACCTTGAGCCCGGAAGCCCCGACCACGGCCGGGTGCGGGCCGCGCTGATCGAGGCGAACCTCCCGCTGGTGCGGTACGCCGCCGCCCGGTTCCGGTCGCGCAACGAGCCCATGGAGGACGTCGTCCAGGTCGGCACCATCGGCCTGATCAACGCCATCGACCGCTTCGACCCCGACCGGGGCGTGCAGTTCCCGACCTTCGCGATGCCCACGGTGGTCGGCGAGATCAAGCGGTACTTCCGCGACAACGTCCGCACGGTCCACGTACCGCGCCGGCTGCACGAGTTGTGGGTCCAGGTGAACAGCGCGACCGAGGACCTCACGACGGCCTTCGGGCGCACGCCCACGACCCGTGAGATCGCCGAGCGGCTGCGGATCACCGAGGACGAGGTCCTGGCCTGCATCGAGGCCGGACGCTCGTACCACGCGACCTCGCTGGAGGCCGCCCAGGAGGGCGACGGACTGCCGGGGCTCCTGGACCGGCTCGGCTACGAGGACCCCGCGCTCGACGGGGTCGAACACCGCGACCTCGTACGGCACCTCCTCGTCCAGCTCCCCGAGCGGGAGCAGCGGATCCTTCTCCTGCGCTACTACAGCAATCTGACGCAGTCACAGATCAGTGCCGAACTGGGCGTTTCGCAGATGCATGTGTCAAGGCTGCTCGCCCGCAGCTTCGCCAGACTGCGATCCGCAAACAGGATCGAGGCGTAACCCTCAAGAGCGAATCGCCCCAAAGGCCTTTTCGTGACATTTCTGCGCCTAAAAAGCGTCAGACCCCACTTTTCCAGGGCCTATTCACCCCTCCTGTGTCGACATGTCACTACAGCGTGTTGCCGACATGTGACATTCTTCCGGTGACGCGTTTGCCGCAGCCCCACCTCCGGTATTCAGGTGGAGGCTGCGTTCCTTCGACGGGAGCGTCCGCCGCGACCGTCCGCGACCCAAAGGGGGTGGCATGTCCGCAGACCAGGGCAGCTCGAAGGTGCTCACGCTCACGAAGAGCGAACCGGCGCCCGACGCGCTTCACAGTGTCGTTGCCGATGTTCCGGCCGTCCCGGCCGTGGAAGCCCCGGCCTTTCCCCCGACCTCGGAAGCCATCGACACCCGCACCCTGTCCCGCTCCCTGTTCCTGCGGCTCGCCGCACTCGACGAGAACAGCCCCGAGCGTGCCTACGTACGGGACACGCTCATCGAGCTCAACCTCCCGCTGGTGCGTTACGCGGCCGCGCGTTTCCGGTCGCGCAACGAGCCGATGGAGGACATCGTCCAGGTCGGCACGATCGGCCTGATCAAGGCGATCGACCGCTTCGACTGCGAACGCGGGGTCGAGTTCCCGACGTTCGCGATGCCGACGGTCGTGGGCGAGATCAAGCGCTTCTTCCGGGACACCTCGTGGTCGGTGCGGGTGCCGCGCCGCCTCCAGGAGCTGCGGCTGGCCCTCACCAAGGCCAGTGACGAGCTCTCCCAGAAGCTGGACCGCTCGCCGACCGTGGCCGAACTCGCCACCGTCCTCGGCGTGTCCGAGGAGGACGTGGTCGACGGCCTCGCGGTCGGCAACGCGTACACGGCGTCGTCGCTCGACTCGCCGGCCCCCGAGGACGACGGCGGCGAGGGTTCCCTCGCGGACCGCCTCGGCTACGAGGACACGGCGCTGGAGGGCGTCGAGTACCGCGAGTCCCTGAAGCCCCTGCTCGCCAAACTCCCGCCCCGCGAGCGGCGGATCATCATGCTCCGCTTCTTCGCGAACATGACGCAGTCGCAGATCGGCGAGGAGGTCGGCATCTCGCAGATGCACGTCTCCCGGCTGCTCACGCGGACGCTGTCGCATCTGCGGGAAGGCCTGATCTCCGACTGAGATCCCGACCGAGGGTTCATAATTGACGACCCGTCAGTCACACTGGCGCGATGCGCCGACGGATGGGTCAGGAGTCGATTCGTGGTCGCCGAGGTGCCCTTGTGGGTGCCTCGGCGGCTGTCGTCTGTCTGGGTACGCTTCTCGCCGCCTGCGGGACCGGCAACGGCAGTGAGGGTTACGTCGCCGTGCAGCGCCCCGCGTCCTCCGGCGAGGCGGTGGCGCCCACCGGGGATGTGGAGTTGGTGCCGCTGGACGGCGCTGCGGCGTCCGACGGGGCGATGGGCGGGGGCAGTTCGGCGCCGGGCGGGCCCGGATCCGGCTCTGGGTACGGGAGTTCGGGGTCTCCGGCCAGCCCCGGAAGCGGAAGCGCGGGCGAAAGAGGCTCGGCCGCGTCGGGATCCGACGGTGCCGACCGTACGACTCCGTCGACGGGCGGCAGCAACTCCGGCTCGGACTCCGGTTCCGCGAACGGGAGTTCCGGCACCGGAGCGCCGAGCGGCGGCGCGGAAAGCCCCGCGAGCCCTGCGAGTCCTGCGAAGCCCGGGCCCGCCGTGCTCGACATCGGCGACCCCGAGCGGGAGCCCGCCGACAAGCGCTGGTGCGAGAAGGTCACCGTCGGCTTCCACAACACCGGGGGCACCGCGGTGCGTTCGGGCACGGTGACTCTCGGGACGCACATCATCGGGGCGCTCGGGATCGACTGGGCGACCGTCGAGTCGGCCGAGAAGCTTCCCGCGCCGATCACTCCGGGCACGCGGGAAGAGAAGACCTGGACGGTGTGCGTCGACGCGTGGCGCGTACCGCTGGGTATGCACATCGAGACGCGGGACGTGTCCGTCCGGTTCGAGTAGGCGCACGCGGAGGGCGCCTTGCGGTGCCCCGGCCTACGTGAACGCCTGCGTGAGTCCTACTTGAGCGCGAGCCAGGCGACGACGGCCACGACCGCGACGGCCACGATCACGCCGACGATCAAGCCGATGCGGGGGCCTGCGGGGGCCGCCTGCTGCTGGCTGCTCTGCGGGTCGTCGACGAACGCTCGGAACATCTGGGTGCTACCCGCGGGGTCGTAGTTGCCCTCGGGGCCCTGGGTGTTTGCCATGGGCCTGGACTCTAGGTGGCGCTTCGGGTGAACGTCCACCCGGGTGCCCCTTTGGGGCGGCTCGGGTGGTGGGTGTGGGGTGGGGTGATTCGTTGACCGCGGGCCGTCGTGGTTGTTCGCGCAGTTCCCCGCGCCCCCAGAAAAGCCCGTGGCCCAGGCCGGATCACCACGTGCCGGTCCGTCGTGGTTACTCGCGCAGTTCCCCGCGCCCCTAAAGACACCGGTGGCTGAGGTCGGTTCGACATGTGCCGGTCCGCCACCGTTGCTCGCGCCGTTCCCCGCGCCCCTTACGGGGCACGGCCGGAGGGGACGTGGCGGGATGTGTGGCCGCAGCTCACGAGGACACCGGTGTTCGGTCACCGGGTGGCGGCGGGCGGTGCGTCTTGCGCTGCGGACGGACATGCCGACGCGGCCCCGCACGCGAACGACGAGCCGACACCCCACCCACCCAGGGGCGCGGGGAACTGCGCGATCAGCCCCCACCCACCCGCAGCCGAATACGAACCCACGAAAGCCACCCCACCTGCACGTTTACGTTTGGCAATACTTGCCTTTGCCAAGGTTTTAGACCAGCACCCCCACTTTCATTTGCCTGCAGCAACCAACAGTTCTTATGGTTGCCTGAAGCAACAAACAAGGGAGGTGCGATGGCTGCTCGACGTCAGTACGAGGAGCTGGCCCGGCAACTCAGCGCCATCGGCGCTGTGAAGCGCGGCCTGGGCCGAGTCCTCCCGCACGAGTGCCCGGCAGGGTCCGCCGCCGTGCTCACCCTGCTCGACCGGCACGGCGAGATGCGGATGAGCCGGCTCGCGGAGCTGCTCGCCATCGACATGTCGGTGACGAGCCGCCACGTGGCACACGTGGCGGAACGCGGCTGGATCGACCGTTCCCCCGACCCCGCCGACAAACGCTCACGCATCCTGCGGCTCACCCCCGCGGGACGCGACATGCTCGCCGAGCTCTCCGAGCGCTACATGAACGCGCTCGTCCACTACCTGGCGGACTGGTCGGACGACGAGGTCGACCAGCTCAACACTCTGCTCGCCCGCCTCCGCACCGGCTTCGGCGACTGCAGGCCAGTACCGGCGGCCGCACCTGCCGCACCCCCCATACCGCCCGCACCACCCCCCTCACCCCTCGTCGAGCAGACCACCCGTACACCCGCATGACGCATCACAAGAAAAGGAAGCCCATGGCAACGACCACACCAGCCGGTGTGCGGGGCTCACACTCCCCCATTCTCGACTTCGCTCGAACGGGGGGACCCCCACCGCACGGAGGCGCCGACGGCGCCCCGATGACGCACCGGCAGATCATGGAGGCCCTCTCCGGACTGCTGCTCGGCATGTTCGTCGCGATCCTGTCGTCGACGATCGTCACCAACGCCCTGCCCGAGATCATCGGCGACCTGGGCGGCGGCCAGTCCGCCTACACCTGGGTCGTCACCGCCGCGCTGCTGTCGATGACCGCCGCGACGCCCCTGTGGGGCAAGCTCGCCGACCTGTACAGCAAGAAGGCGCTCGTCCAGATAGCCCTCGTCATCTATGTCCTGGGATCGGCCGCCGCGGGCCTGTCGCAGAACCCCGGCATGCTGATCGCCTGCCGCGTGGTGCAGGGCATCGGCGTGGGCGGTCTGTCCGCCCTCGCGCAGATCGTGATGGCGGCGATGATCTCCCCGCGCGAGCGCGGCCGGTACTCCGGCTACCTCGGCGCCACGTTCGCGGTCGCGACCGTCGGCGGCCCGCTGCTCGGCGGTGTCATCACCGACACGAGCTGGCTCGGCTGGCGCTGGTGCTTCTACGTCGGTGTGCCCTTCGCGGTCATCGCGCTGATCGTGCTGCAGAAGACCCTGCACCTGCCCGTCGTGAAGCGGGACGTGAAGGTCGACTGGGGCGGCGCGTTCCTGATCTCCGCCGCGGTCTCGCTGCTGCTGGTCTGGGTCACCTTCGCGGGTGACAAGTACGAGTGGGTGTCGTGGCAGACGTACGCCATGGTCGGTGGCGCCGTCGCCCTGGGGCTGCTGTTCGTGCTCGTCGAGTCGAAGGCCAAGGAACCGATCATCCCGCTGCGGCTCTTCCGCAACCGGACCATCACCCTCTCCTCCCTCGCCTCGCTCTTCGTGGGTGTCGCGATGTTCTCCGGCACGGTCTTCTTCAGCCAGTACTTCCAGCTGGCGCGGGACAAGTCCCCGACCATGTCGGGTGTCATGACGATCCCCATGATCGGTGGCCTGTTCATCTCCTCCACCGTCTCCGGGCAGATCATCACCAAGACGGGCAAGTGGAAGGTCTGGCTGGTCAGCGGTGGTGTCCTCATCACTGCGGGGCTCGGACTGCTGGGCACCATCCGGTACGACACGGACTACTGGCGGGTCGCCGTCTTCATGGCGCTGCTGGGTCTCGGCATCGGCATGATGATGCAGAACCTGGTGCTGTCCACGCAGAACCAGGTGGCGCCCGAGGACCTCGGCTCGGCCAGCTCCACGGTGACCTTCTTCCGCTCCCTCGGCGGCGCGATCGGCGTCTCCGCGCTGGGTGCGGTGATGGCCAACCGGATCACCGACTACGTCAAGGACGGTCTGACCGGGATCGACCCCAAGTACGCGGCCGCTGCGGGCGGTTCGCACAACAGCAGCATCCCGGACATGGACACGCTGCCCGTGCCGCTGCGCACGGTCATGGAGAGCGCGTACGGGCACGGCATCGCGGACGTCTTCCTGATCGCGGGCGCGCTGGCGCTGATCGCCTTCTTCGTCACGCTGTTCATCAAGGAGGTTCCGCTGCGTACGTCGGGCGCGCTGGCGCAGGCCGCCGAGGCGCAGCCGGACGTCACGGCCGTCGCGGAGGCCGCCCCCGCCCCGACGGTCTCGGCCGAGGCCGACGAGCGTGTCCCGAGCTGGGCCGTCGCGGACACCGGAACCGGAAGCGACAACGGCTCCGGCGCCGAAGCCGGGCCGGCGGGCACCCAGCGGCTCGCGGCCGTCGCCACCGTGGCCGCCGGGTCGGGCGCCGCCCCCGGCAACGGCTCGGGCGGGGTCGCGGTGCGCGGATACGTCCGCGGTGCCGAGAGCGCGCCCGTCCCCCGGGCCGCCGTCACGCTGATCTCCCTCGCGGGCCGTCAGCTGGGCCGCTCGGTCGCACAGGCCGACGGCGCCTACGCGGTGGACGCGCCCGGCACGGGTTCGTACGTGCTGATCGCCTCCGCGGACGGGTTCCAGCCGCAGGCCTCGACGATCGTCGTGAACGGTGAGCCGCTCGCGTACGACATCCTGCTGAGCGGCACGAGCGGGCTGTCCGGCACGGTGAAGTCCGACGAGGGCGGGAAGCCGGTCGTGGGCGCGATGGTCATCGTGACCGACGTGCGCGGTGACGTGCTGGCCACCGGGACCACCGGTGAGCAGGGCGAGTTCGCCTTCGCCGAGCTGGTGCCGGGCGCCGTGACCGTCGCGGTGAACGCCGCCGGACACCGGCCGCGGGCCCTGCCCGTCGAGGTCGGCGGCACCGGGGTCACCCGGATCGAGGTCGCACTCACCGCGGGCGCGCAGCTCCAGGGCGTCGTACGGGCACCCGGCGGACCGCTGGGCGACGCCCGGGTCACGCTCGTCGACGCGGCGGGCAACGTGGTCGGCACCGCCACCACCGGGGCCGACGGGGCGTACGCCTTCGCCGACCTGGACAGCGGCGAGTACACGGTCATCGCGACCGGCTACCCGCCGGTGGCCACGGCGCTGACCGTGAACGGCGGCGGCGTGGACGGCCACGACGTCGAACTCGCCCACCCCGGCGAGTAGTTGAGAACCAGTTGAGAACCCCGGCCCGTGGCACGTGCTCTTAGCGGAGGCACGCACCACGGGCCGGTTTCATGAGATGAGGTTGCTTGCAATGGGACTGACCGCGCGGATCCGTACGCGGGACGGCTGGGCCGTGTCGCACGCGGTCGTCACGGTGACCGACGGGGCGGGCACGCAGGTGGTGCGCGCCGAGGCGGACGAGGAGGGCGGCGTACGGGATACGACGGAGCTCGCGCCCGGGGCGTACACCGTGATCGTCACGGCCGTCGGGTACGCGCCCGCCGCGTCCAGCGCGATCGTGACGGCGAGCGGCCGGGCAGCGATCGGCACCGTCACCCTTGCCCGGCAGGGCGGTACCGAACTGCCGCCGCCCGGACCCTGGACCGTCGACCCGGCCCACTCGTCCGTGGGCGCGGTCGCCCAGCACCTGGGCATCTCCAGCGTGCACGGGCGGTTCACGGAGTTCGCGGGCTCGATCGACATCGCGCCGGACGAGGTGGCCAAGTCCCGGGTGGAGGCGGTGATCTCAGCGGCCTCCATCGACACGGGCAACGCCATGCGCGACGGCCACCTGAAGTCCCCGGACTTCCTCGACGTCGAGCGCCACCCGCGGATCACGTACGCCTCGACGGGCCTGACCCCGGCCACCGGCACCGACCGCTGGACGGTCCACGGCGAACTGACCATGCACGGGGTCGTACGGCCGGTCGACCTGGACCTGGCCTACCTGGGCACGGGCGCCGACCCCTGGGGCGGTACGCGCGCGGCCTTCCGCGCCACCACCGAACTGCGCCGCGAGGACTTCGCGATGAACTACAACCAGGTGCTCCAGGCGGGCATCGCGGCGGTCGGTACGACGCTGAAGGTGGAGCTGGACATCCAGGCCGTGCAGGGCGGGACGCTACCGTCGCTGTGACGCCCGGCGGCCCGAGGTACCGCTGCCGCGCCCGTGCGACGCGCCGTTCGATGTCCGGTCCGGCGCCCCGTCCGTCGTGCGGGCCACCAAGTCGCCGCACAGGTCACGGAGTTTGATGTTCGCGTCCTGGGAGACGCGGCGCAGGGTGTCGAGTGCCGTCTGCGCGGTGCAGCGCTCCTGGGCCATGAGGATGCCGATCGCCTGGTCGATCACGCTGCGCGAGAGCAGCGCCGTGCGGACGTCTCCCGCCGACGCCCGCTCGCGCTCGATGCGCAGGGCGGCGTTGATGGCACCCGAGGCATTCGCCGCGAAGGCCCTGGCATCCTCGCGGCTCCCGTGGAAGGCGCCCTCCGTCGTGGCGTAGAGATTGAGGGCGGCATCGGTCTCACCGTCGACCGCGAGCGGCACGGCCAGCACCGAACGGACCCCCTTGGAGAGCGCGTACGCGGCGTACGTGGGCCAGCGGTCCTCCTCGGAGAGGTCGGGCGCGTGCTGCTCCGCGTCCGAGTCCGCCGCCCGGACGCAGGGCCCGTCGCCGTTCTCGTACTGGCGCTGGTCGAGCCCGCTGGGCAGACCGCCGGTGCCGGCCACCGTCAGCAGGCGCCCGTCGCGGCGCACGGTGATGCTGCACGCCTCGGCGCCCGCCACGGCGAGCACGGCGCGGTCCGTGAGATCGCGCAGCAGTGTGTCGAGGCCGCCGGTGCCGGCCAGCGCCTGGTGCAGCGTGGCGGACTCGGGGGCGGTGGCACGCGGCTGCTGCTCGTCGTGATGGTCGGGATCGACGGAATCGACGGAATCGACGGAATCGACGGAATCGACGGAATCGACGGAATCGACGGAATCGGCTGAGGGTCTCATCGGGCTCGGGTATCCCGTCGGTGCCCGGTCACTCGCTGCTCCTGGCGTCGACGATCCGTCTGGCCAGGTCACGCAGCTTGACGTTCTCCCGCTGGGAGGTCCGTACGAGGCTGTCGAAGGCCTCCGCCGCGTCGATGTCGAGGCGTTCCATGAGGATGCCCGTCGCCTGGCCGATCAGGTCCCGGGTGCGCATGGCCTCGGTGAGCTGTTCGCGGGCGGTCGCCGAGTCGAACGCGATGCTGACGTGCGCGGTGAACAGCCGGCCGATCCGGGTGGCCGAGTCGTCGAAGGCCCGCGGCTTGGTCGCGTACGCCGTGAGGACGGTGAGCCGCTGGCGTTCGGCGCGCAGCCGGAGCGAGAGCACCGAGCGGAGTCCGAGGTCGGAGAGGGCTGGTTCGCCGTCGTCGTCGCCGGAGGCGCTGTCCTCGATACGGGCGACCGGGGAGGTCCACAGCCGGGTCCAGTGCCGGTGGTCCCCGCCCGAGGCCAGGGCCTCGGCGGAGCGGACGATCTCGTCGGTCCAGGCGAGGGTCTGGCGGTGGGCCTTGCGCTCGATGACGGAGATGCCGGCGTGCTCGGCGCCGGGGAGGATGTGCACTGCGAGGCGGACGGCGGTGCGCAGGGTGCCGCGGGGGCTGGACGTCTCGTGCAGCTGCTGAGCCGCGACCGTCAGTGTCTCGGCCAGCTCAGGACCCCCGGAAAAACGGGGCAATTCGGAAAACTCAGACGCAGCCACCACGAACCTCTTCGGCATGCACGGCCCCGGATCCCGTCGTCGGATGGACGACAGACCCCGGCGGCTGTGCGCAGGAGAGCTCCGCAGCACATTCCCGACTGCGAGCACAGGACGAAGAGCCACTTTAGCTGCTCTGTTGGGGTGAGCGCGCGGCTCTTCGTACGTGCATCCGATCTCGCCCGCACGCGTGGTGCAATGGACGTGCGGGTCAGGAAGCGGCCTCGTCGGAATCCGGACGAACGTCTGCCAGGTGAGTGCGATGACCTTCTTCCCGAACCCCTATGACCTGCCGGAATGCACCCTGCTCGGGTTTCCTTCGGAGATCGACCTGAGCAACGCCGATGTCGTCCTCGTCGGCGCCCTGGACGTCGTGGACGCCAGGAGGGACCGGCTGCGGCTGCTGGTCCTGGACCTCACCCGTACGCACTTCATGGACTCCCAGGGCGTCCGTGTGGTCGCCGGTGTCCGCGGCCGCCTGCCCCGGCCCGCCCAACTGCGCGTGGCGGCACGGCCGAACGGGGTGGCGAGCCGTGTCCTGGAGCTGACGGGGATGCGCCGCGACGTACCGGTGTACGACAACCTCGCGGAGGCGATCGAGTCCTAGGCCGCCTCTTGGGCCGAGTCCTGGACCGCCTCCCGGGCCGGGCGGGTTCTAGGCTGGGGCCATGGCATCGAACATCGCGACGAACACCTCTGTCTCCCTCGACGATCTGCTGGACTTCGTACGCCCCCGCCACCGCGCCATCCTGCTGACGCGCAGGTCGGACGGCGGTCCCCAGGGTTCCCCGCTGACCTGCGGAGTGGACGACTCGGGCCGCATCGTCGTCTCGACCTACCCGGAGCGCGCCAAGACCCGCAACGCCAAGCGCGACGACCGCGTCAGCCTCATCGTCCTGAGCGACGAGTGGAACGGCCCCTGGGTCCAGATCGACGGCACGGCCGAGGTGATCGACTCCCCCGACTCCGTCGAGCCCCTCGTCGAGTACTACCGCAACATCGCGGGCGAACACCCCGACTGGGACGAGTACCGAGAGGCCATGCTCAAGCAGGCCAAGTCCATCATCAGGATCACCCCTGAGAAGTGGGGCCCGGTGGCCACGGGGGGCTTCCCGGCAAGGCTGGCTCCGCAGGAGTAGGCACCTTTTCGGGCTGGGGGCACCGCAAGCTTTCAGGGGCGCGGGGAACTGCGCGACCAGCCCCCACCCACCCGCAGATCACACACGAGCCGGCGGCAGCCACTCACCCGTCGGCCTCGCGGAGCGCCTCGCGGGCGACGACGCTCTCGATCCCCGCGACCAGCAACTCGAACGCCACAGAGAAGTCCCGCTCCCGCATCTCCTCGACCGTGTCACCCCCACGCGCCTCCATGAGCCCCGCCGCACTCTCATAGTTCTCCGCGAACTGAGGATGCCCACTGAACGTACTCATGGCCTGGTGGAAGTACTCGTCCTGCGTCATCCCCGCGGACGCGCACCGCTGCACGAAGTGCCCCTCGATCGTCCCGAACCCGTAGACCCACTGGAAAACAGCAGAGATCGCCCCGCTCTGCCGCCGCAACGACAGCCCCGTGTTGCGCACGACCTCCTGCACCCGAAGCGAGAACGCCATGGAGTGCGGCCCGATGTTGAGGAACGTGCCGACGAGCGGCGACACCCAGGGATGCCGTACGAGCAGGGCCCGGTACCCGACGGCCAGCGCCCGGAGCTGCTCGCGCCAGTCCTCGCCCGACTCCGGGTCGGGCAGCTCCAGTTCGCCGAACACCGCGTCGAGGGCCAGCTCGAGAAGATCGTCCTTGGTGTCGACGTACCAGTAGACGGACATCGCGGTCACGTTCAGCTCGGCGGCCAGCCGACGCATCGAGAACTTGGCCAGCCCCTCCGCGTCGAGCAGCCGTACCGTGACCTCGGTGATCCGGTCCCGGTCGAGCGACGACGGCTGCCCGCCCCGGGCACTGCCGCCCCGCGGAGCCTTGCCCTCCAACCAGACGCTGGTCCGCGCCGGACGCTTGGCCCGGTCGGCTGCCCTCACCATGGCGCACCTTCCTCGGAACTCTTACGGAGAGGGCGACCCGGAACACCGAGGTCCGCCCCCTCCCTGATGCTAAGCGGGCCCTACGCCGCCATCGTCACCGCGGAGTCTGCCCGTTCGGCCCTCCGGAGCAACGCCGCGGCCAGCAGTCCGCCGAGGAACACCGCCGCCGCGCCCACCAGCTGACTGGTCTCCAGACCCGAGGCGAACGCGTCCGTGATCCGTGCGCGCTCGTCCGCCGACTCCGCGGACGCCAGCGCCGCGGGCAGGGAGGACGCGGCGACCGGGATCAGCGCGGCGAAGCGGGCGTTGAGGACGGCGCCGAGCACCGCCACACCGAGCCCGATGCCGAATTCGTTGAGTGTGCCGTTGACGCCCGCGCCCACCCCGGCCTTCTCCCGCGGGATCGCGCTCATGATGGCGTGCGCCATGGCCGGGCCGGCGACCGCGGAGCCCGCGCCGATGAGCACCAGCCCGAGCAGCGTGCCCGCGTACCCGCTCGCCGCGAGGGTCGCGATCGACACCAGGCCGCCCGACATCAGCGTCATGCCGAGCGCGATCGACACCGGATTGCCCAGCTTCGCCGTCCACCTGGCCGACAGACCGGTGAAGTTGAGGGCCACGATGGTCAGCGCGAGCGGCGCGGTGCGCAGCCCCGCCTCCAACGGCCCGTACCCCAGGACGAACTGGAGGTGCTGGGTCAGCAGGAACAGCGAGCCGCCCATGCCGAAGGCGATCAGTACGGCACCGGAGACCGCGCCCGTGAACCGCTGGTCCCGGAAGAAGTGCAGGTCCAGCATCGGATACGGGATCCGGCTCTCCCAGTACGCGAACAGGGCGAGGACCACCAGCGCGGCGGCCGCCGGGGCGAGCACCCGGCCGGAGGTCCAGCCGTGTTCCGGGCCCGAGATGATCGCGTACACGAGGGAGGCCATGCCGATCGTGGAGAGCAGGGCACCCAGGAGGTCGGGGCGGTCGCCGCGCCGGTTCCTGGACTCGGGCACGAGGGAGATCACCGCGAAGAGTGCCAGCGCCACCACCGGCAGATTGATCAGGAAGATCGCGCCCCACCAGAAGTGGTCGAGCATGAAACCGCCGAGCAGCGGACCGGTCGCGAAGCCGAGCGCGGCGACCGCGCTCCAGATGGCGATCGCCTTCGGCTGCTCCTCCGTCGTGAAGATCTGCATCACGACTGCGAGCGTGGTGGTGACCAGGAGCGCGCCTCCGACGCCCATGCCCGCGCGGGCGGCGATCAACTGCCCGGTGGTGTCGGCGAGTCCGGCGGCCAGCGAGCCGATGCCGAACAGGACGAGTCCGCAGACCAGCATCTTCTTGCGGCCGTAGCGGTCGGCCGCGCTGCCCGCGGTGAGCAGCAGGCCCGACTGTACGAGCGAGTACGCGTTGATCATCCACTGGATGTCCGCGGTGCCGGCGTCCAGCTCCTCGGTGAGGGAGGGGATCGCGACGTTCAGCACGGTGTTGTCGAGCAGCACGGTGAGCTGGGCGACGGAGATGACACCGAGGATCAGCCAGCGCTGGGGATGGGCTTGGCCTTGCGAGGTTGGCATGCTATACACCGTAGAACAACTCCCATACGCTGTACAACACAAAAGGAGAGGGGTGGTGGCCGAGGCACTCCCGCCCCGGCCACCACCCCTCTGCAGCCGTCCTTCTGCAGCCGTCCTTCGGACTAGCTCGTCGGCTGCGTCAGGTCGTAGAAGGTGGACGAACCCACCGTCACCTCCTTGAAGTTCTCCTGCACCCACTCGCTGATCTGGGTCCCGGTGCCGGAGCTGCTGCCGCCACCGCCGCCCATGGAGCCGGAGGAGATGAAGTAGTGGATCTTCCCGTCCTCCACGTACTTCTTGAACTGGGCCAGCGTCGGCGACGGGTCGCTGCCGTTGAAGCCTCCGATCGCCATGACCGGGTCACCGGTGGAGAGCTGGTAGCTCGCGGCGTTCTGGGCGCCGATGGCCGCAGCGGCCCAGGTGTAGTCGCCGGAGTTCTTCTCCAGGAGGGCCTTGGCCTCGGAGCTGACGGTCGCGCCGTTGAGCAGACCGCCCATGCCGCCACCGCCGCCCATACCGCCGCCGTCGCCGGTGCCGCCACCGCGCTGGGTCTGGCCGTTCTGGCCCGTCTGACCGTTGCCGGTCTGGCCGTTGCCGTTCTGCTGGCCCTGGCCGTTCTGGCCGCCGCCCGGCATTCCGCCGGTCGGGGGCTGGCCCATGCCGCCGCCCTGCTGGTTCTGGCCGGTGCCGCCCTGCTGGTTCTGGCCCGGCATACCGCCACCGGGGCCGCCGCCCATGCCGCCACCGCCGCCACCCGGGCCGCCACGGCCGCCCGAGACCGCCGGACCGGCCGTCACGATCGAACCGGTGTGACCCTCGTTCAGCGTGGTGAGGGTGTACGCCGTCGGACCCGCCAGGGCCGCGACGAAGCTCAGCCCGACGACCCCGAGGGCCAGTCGGCGCCCGAGCCGCGAGACGAAGACCAGGCCGAGCGCGGCGACCAGACCGCCCACCAGGACCAGCCACTTCAGCCAGGGCAGGTAGTCGGAGGAACGGTTCAGGAGGACGTACCCCCAGACCGCGGTGGCCGTCACCCCGGCCGCCATGGTGAGCGAGACCCACATCTTGCCGCGCTCTTCCCACAGCACGCTCGCGCCCATGCCGATCACGGCGGCGACGTACGGGGCGAGGGCCACGGTGTAGTACTCGTGGAAGATGCCCTGCATGAAGCTGAAGATCACCATGGTGATCAGCAGCGAGCCGCCCCAGGCGAGGAACGCGGCGCGGGCCGTGTCGGTCCGCCGGGCCTTCCAGGTGAGGGCGATGCCCGCGGCGAGCACGATCAGCGCGGCCGGGATCAGCCAGGAGATCTGGCCGCCGATGGAGGAGCTGAACATCCGGTCCCAGCCGGTCTCGCCCCAGGAGCCACCCCCGCCGCCTCCGCCGCCTCCGACACTGCCGGTCTCCTCGCCGTTGATACGGCCGAGTCCGTTGTATCCGAAGGTCAGTTCAAGGAAGGAGTTGTTCTGCGAGCCGCCGATGTAGGGGCGGGAGGACGCGGGCCACAGCTCGACGACGGCCACCCACCAGCCGCCCGCGACGATCATCGACAGGCCCGCGAGGAGCACCTGCCCGATGCGCCTGCGCAGGGTCGTCGGCGCGAAGACCACGTAGATCAGGGCCAGCGGAGGCAGGATCAGGAAGGCCTGGAGGGTCTTCACCAGGAAGGCGAGACCGACCGCGGCACCCGCCCACACCAGCCACTTCGTCTGGGCCTTCTCCATGGCGCGCAGCACGCAGTAGACCGTGACGGCCATCAGGAGCGCGAGGGCCGCGTCCGGGTTGTTGAAGCGGAACATCAGCGCGGCGACGGGCGTGAGCGCGAAGACCGCCATCGCGATGAAGCCGGCCGCGGCGCTGAACCGGCGGCGCAGGGCCCCGTAGAGCACTCCGGCCGTGGCGACGGCCATGAGGACCTGCGGGAACAGGATCGCGAAGGAATTCAGGCCGAAGAGCCGCACCGACAGCGCCATCGGCCACAGGGAGGCCGGGGGCTTGTCGACGGTGATGGCGTTGGCCGAGTCGAGCGAGCCGAAGAAGAAGGCCTTCCAGGACTGGCTGCCGGCCTGGACGGCCGCGGAGTAGAAGGAGTTGGCGTACCCGGAGGCCGTGAGGTTCCAGGTGTAGAGCGCGCCGATCAGCAGCAGCGTGCCGAGGAAGGCGGGACGCGTCCAGCGGTGGTCCTCGGGCCGCCCGCGCCACAGACGTCGTACGAAGGGCTGCTTGGGACTGCCGTCCTCGGGGGCGGTCGGCGGAGCAACCACGGGCTCCTGCACGGCGGTTGCCCCGGTCGGGCCCGGCGGTCCCCAGTCGGGGCTCGCGCCCCCGGAGGGGCCGACGCCCCCCTGATAGCTCGTATCGGGCTGAGTCGTCGTCATCGTGCGTCCCTCGGATCGTGATCGTTCGGACGCACCGGCTGGAGCTGCATGGTCGCGTCCCCCCAGGTCTGGTGGTCGTGCGGAGAGTGGGTCGTGCCGTACGCGGTCGTCCCGTACGCGGTCGTCTCGTGGGGCGCAGGAGCCGATCCGTACGGGGACCGCGGCGCCGTCGCGTAGACGGGCGACGCGGGTCCGACCGGCACGGCGGGCGTGTGCGAGGCGACGACGGTCGACGGTGACTCGTCGCGCCGGTCCGGGAACACCCAGGCCCGGAAGAGCAGGAACCGCAGCACGGTGGCCGCGAGGTTGGCGGCGATGAGCACCGCCAGTTCGGTGGAGTGCGCGGGGTCGTTCGTCGCCGCGTTCAGGGCGGCGAGCGAACCACTGGTCAGGGCGAGCCCGATGCCGAAGACGACCAGGCCCTGCGCCTGGTGCTTCACCGCGCCGCCCCGGCCGCGCACCCCGAAGGTGAGACGCCGGTTGGCCGCGGTGTTGGCGACCGCCGAGACGAGCAGGGCGAGCGCGTTGGCGACCTGCGACCCCGAGAACGTACGGAAGCCGCTGTAGAGCAGCAGATAGAACAGCGTGGACAGACCGCCCACGACACAGAACCCGACGAGCTGGCGGGCCAGGCCCTTCGGCACGCCGCTGATCTCACGGTCGCGCGGATCGTCCCCGAAGGGACGGGCGAGCCGGTCCAGCGCCAGCGAACCGGTGGCCAGGGCGCGCCCCACCCGCCAGACACCCTTGAGGTCGTCGGTCGCGGTCTTCACGATGTGCACGGTCGAGTCCGGGTCGTCGACCCAGTCGACCGGCACCTCGTGGATCCGCAGCCCGGCCCGCTCGGCGAGGACCAGCATCTCGGTGTCGAAGAACCATCCGGTGTCCTCGACCAGCGGCAGCAGCACCTGCGCGACATCGCGCCGGATCGCCTTGAAACCGCACTGGGCGTCGGAGAAGCGGGCCTGCAACGAGCCCCGCAGGATCAGGTTGTACGTGCGGGAGATGAACTCCCGCTTGGCGCCCCGCACCACCCGCGAGCTGCGGGCGAGCCGCGAGCCGATCGCCAGGTCCGAGTGACCGGAGATCAGCGGGGCGACCAGCGGGAGAAGCGCGTTGAGGTCGGTGGAGAGGTCGACGTCCATATAGGCGAGGACCGGGGCGTCCGAGGCGGACCAGACGGTGCGCAGTGCTCGGCCGCGCCCTTTCTGCTCCAGCCGGAACGCCCTGACCTCGGGTATCTCCGCCTCCAGCCGCGCCGCCACCAGGGGAGTGGTGTCCGTGGACGCGTTGTCCGCGATGGTGATGCGGAACGCGTACGGGAAGGTGCGGGCAAGGTGCTCATGCAGTCTGAGCACACACGGCTGGAGGTCCTTCTCCTCGTTGTAGACGGGGATCACTACGTCCAGGACAGGCGTACCGGCATTTCCGGCCGGGAGGTGCTCCCGCGCCGGCAGGTTGCCGGGAGAAGGTTCGGTTCGCATGACGAAGACTCTCGTCAGGCGCCCTGTTGCACCCATGTGGTCGTGCTGTGCTGTGCCTGTGAGTACGATTGCGAATTCGATGAGGAAATGAAGGCCTCATGAGAATGCGCGGCTTCGGGCGCCAGCGCGGGCAGATGCACGGTAAAGACGGTGCGTCCGGGCACGCTGTCGACGGTCACCGCGCCACCGTGCGCGGCGGCGACGGCCTGCACGATGGCGAGCCCGAGTCCGGTGGACCCGGAGGCACGTGACCGGGACGAGTCGCCTCGCGCGAACCGCTCGAAGACATGCGGGAGCAGGTCCGGCGGAATGCCCTGACCGTCGTCCTGGACGTCCACGCACACCCAGGCTCCCTGACGGCGCACGCGTGCGGTCACCGTCGTTCCCGGAGGTGTGTGCGTTCGCGCATTCGCAAACAGATTCACCATGACCTGCTGGACGCGGGCGGCGTCCGCCAGCACGAGCGCGGGTTCGTCGGGCAGCTCAAGGCGCCAGTTGTGTTCGCGACCGGCGGCGCGGGCGTCGCTCACGGCATCCACGACCAGCGGGGAGAGGTCGGTGTGCTCGTAACTCAGGGGCCGACCGGCGTCGAGGCGCGCGAGCAGCAGCAGGTCCTCGACGAGCCCGGTCATCCGCCCGGCCTCGGACTCGATCCGGCCGAGAGCGTGTCTCGTGTCGGGCCCGGTCTCTTCCCGTCCGCGTCTGGTCAGCTCGGCGTATCCGCGAATGGACGCCAGCGGCGTACGCAGCTCATGGCTCGCGTCCGCGACGAACTGCCGTACGCGCGTCTCGCTCTCCTGGCGCGCGTGCAGGGCCCCGTGGACGTGGTCCAGCATGCGGTTGAGCGCGGCACCGACCTGCCCGACCTCCGTATGCGGGTCGGTCTCGGACTCGGGCACCCGCTCGTTGAGCGTCACCTCGCCGCTGTGGAGCGGCAGTTCGGAGACGCGGGTGGCGGTGGAGGCGACCTTGCGGAGGGGCCGGAGGGCGACCGTGACGAGGACGGACCCGGCGATTCCGGCGGCGACGAGGCCGGCCACCGTGACGCTCACCTCGACGAGGATGAGGGTGTTGAGGGTGCTGGTGACGGACTCGGTGGGCAGGGCGACGTAGTAGGCGCCCCTGTTGCCCTCGACGTACTTGACGCGGTACTCCCCGAGCCCGGGGATCTCCACGGTGTGGACATCGGTCTTCGACACGGAACCGACCGCGGATTTCTGCGCCTCGGTGAGCGAGTCGGTGACCATGCCCTCGAAGCCCTCGCTGTCCGAGTTCTTCTCCTTGGCGACGACCGCGTCGCTGATCCCGCCGTCGTCACTCACCTGGGCGACGACCGTGTTCTCCTCCGTGCCGCCCTTGTTGACGAACCCGAAGGGTCCCCCGGGAGGGTCGTCCTTCAGCTCCGACGGACTGTCCGGCCTCACCGGTCCGCCCGTGGCCCGGTCGCCGACCTCGCTCAGCGAGGTGCCCAACTGGTCGTACAGGTGCTGGCTCAACGCGATCGTCGTCACCGTACCGATCACCGCACACACCACCGCGATGAGCGCGACCGCCGAGACGACGAGCCGCGTCCGCAGCGTCCGAGGCTGTCGGCGCCGCTGCTTCCGCAGCTGTCGTCGCCCGCTCATGACACCGCGGGCTTGATCAGATACCCCGCACCACGCCGGGTGTGGATCATCGGCTCACGACCGGCGTCTATCTTGCGGCGCAGATAGGAGATGTAGAGCTCGACGACGTTGGCCTGGCCGCCGAAGTCGTACGACCACACGCGGTCGAGGATCTGCGCCTTGCTGAGCACCCGGCGCGGGTTGCGCATCAGGAAGCGCAGCAGCTCGAACTCGGTCGCGGTGAGGTGGATGCCCTCGCCGGCCCGCGACACCTCGTGGCTGTCCTCGTCCAGGGTGAGGTCACCGACGACGAGCACGGAGTCGGAGCGGCGGTCGGCGGCACCGGAGCGGCGGATGAGCCCGCGCAGCCGGGCCACGACCTCTTCGAGGCTGAAGGGCTTGGTGACGTAGTCGTCGCCGCCGGCCGTCAGGCCCGCGATCCGGTCCTCGACCGCGTCCTTGGCGGTGAGGAAGAGAACGGGCACGTCGGGCAGCTCGCGGCGCAGCCGGCCGAGGACGGCGAGACCGTCCATGTCGGGCAGCATCATGTCCAGCACCACGGCGTCGGGCCGGAACTCGCGCGCGGTCTGCACCGCACCGGTCCCGTCACCCGCGCTGCGGATCTGCCAGCCTTCATAGCGAAGGGCCATGGACAACAGCTCGGTGATCGACAGCTCGTCGTCCACCACAAGCACTCGGACGGGGCTCCCGTCCGGCCTCAGCAGTTCGGTGCGCCCCTGGGGCGAGGTCGTGGTCATAGCGCACACATTGCTGGGCTCCTCTGAGAACACGCTTTCTGAAAGCTGTGAATTTCCTGAGAAACGCACAGGCACCTCTCAGGCAACGCTCTGGGAACTCCTTGCCTCCGCGGACAGCGGTGGGGGAGGATCCGTCAGCCGCCGGTCATGGTGATCAGGGGGTGGCCTGTGGGGGGCTGTCGTGGCGGGTGGGGACAGAGCTGACGGACCTATGCCTTCGATGGAGGAACTCAGGCTTCGGGAGGGTCGCAGGTCCCTGTGGATCATCGTGGCCGCCACCGCAGTCTCCCTCCTGCTCGTGCCGTTCGCCCAGTGGCTCCAGCCTTCCGGGGAGAGCGACCTGGTCACCGGCGCGCAGGGCCCGTTCCCCGCGGCCTTCGGCGCTGAGGCACCGGTCGCGCCCGAGCACGTCATGCGCCGTAAGACGGGGGAGAGAGTCCTGGTGCACGGCCTGTCCGTGGAGTCGACGACCGACGGCGCACGGGCGGTGAACCTGCGGACCGGCAAGGAGTACTGGCGCTACGAGCGACAGGACGAGAGCTCCGTCGCGATGTCGTTCGACGTCTCGGAGCGCACCGTGGTGATCGCCTACCGGGAAGCCCTGGTCGGTGTCGATCTGCGCACCGGCAAGCGGCTGTGGCGTGAGGACCTCGGGGACGGCGAGGCCTTCCGGGGCGTGAGCCTCGGCGCTGGTCAGGCACTGACCGAGGTACCCGGCGCCGTGCGCGCCTTCGACGAGCGCGACGGCCGGAGCCTGTGGACGGCGAAAACGCCCAAGTCCTGCCCCGAAGTGGGCGTCTACGACGTGTACGCCCTGCCGGACCACGTGAGCGCGGTCCCGGTGCTGTGCAACGTCGCGAGTCTCGACACGGACGCCGAGCAGTACTACCTCCTGCTCGGCGTCGACAACCGGACGGGGAAGGCCCTCTGGCAGCGGCGGATCAGCCATCCCAGAGGGACGGTCAGGGGCGACGCACACACTCTGGCCGCCCCGAAAACACGGACGACTCACCGGCCGTCCAACTGCTCGACATGAGCCGGGAAGGAGCCACTCCGCGCGCGGACCTGGACACCACCGCGTGGAATCCGGTCGGCGCGGGCAGCGGCACCGTGCTGCTGACCACCGATGCCCAGGGCGACGGCGACGGCAACCATGACACCGTCCTGAACGCCTACGACACCGAGGACGGCCGCCTCGCCCGGCGGCTGAAGGCGCCGACCGGCCAGGAGTACGGCTCAGGTGTGATCGCCGACAGCCGGGTGTACCTCGTGCGCCAGCCCCTCCTCACCAAGGCGGACGCCAAGCGCCGTGTCCGGGGGGCCGAGTTGCTCGTCCTCGACGCGGACACCGGACGCCCGCTGCACACGCTGCGCCTGCCGGCCATGACCGCGCCCAACGACGATGTCTACTTCATGAAGCTCGACGTCCACCAGGTCGCCGACGGAGCGCTCAGCCTCTCCTGGCGGGAGCTGTGGACGGACGAGCAACTCATCATCACCGACTGACCCCCGCCGCCTGTTCTTTCCTCCGCCCATGCCTCCCCTTACAGCTCCTCACAGCCCGAACAGCCGCGCCCCGTTGTCGTGACAGACCGCCCGGAGCCACTCGTCCCCGAGGCCGAGCCCTTCCAGCACACGCAGCTGATGGACGTACGGATAGGGGATGTTGGGGAAGTCGGTCCCGAGCAGGATCCGGTCACCGAGGTCGGCGAGCCGGGGGAACGCCCGCCGGGGGAACGGGGCGAACTGCTCGCTGAAGTCCGTGAACGCCATCGTCGTGTCCAGCCGCACCTCGCCGAACCGCTCGGCGAGGCCGAGAAAGTCCTCGTACTCCGGCATCCCCATGTGCGCGAACACCAGCCGCAGCCGCGGATGCCGCGCGAGCACCCGCCCGATCGGGTCGGGCCCGGTGTGTTTGCCGGGCGAGGGCCCCGAACCGCAGTGGATCACGACGGGCATCCCGGCCTCGGCGAGCAACCCCCAGGCCGGATCGAGGAGTTCGTCGGCCGGATCGTACGCCCCCACCTGGACGTGCGCCTTGAAGACCCGCGCGCCCTCGTCCACCGCCTTCTGGACGTACGCCGCCACGCCCGGCTCCGGGAAGAGGGTCGCCGTATGGAGACAGCCGGGGGTCCGGCCGGCGAACTCGACAGCCCACTGGTTCAGCCACTCGGCCATGCCCGGCTTGTGCGGGTAGAGCATGGCGGTGAACGCCCGCACCCCGAACTCCCGGAGCAGCCCGACCCGTTCGCGCTCCTCGGCCCGGTAGGTGATGGGCCACTCGACACCACCGGTCAGCGGCCCGAGCGCGTCGAAGTACTCCCAGACCTTCTTCAGGACCCGCTCGGGCATGAAGTGGGTATGGACGTCGACGAGCCCGGGAAGCCCGAGCCCATTCCCAGAACAGCCGCACTTCAGCGGCCTCGTCCGACGTGCCGTACCCGTCCGGCCCGTCGTGCCCGTCCGACGTGCCGTGCCCGTCCGTCCTGCCGTCGCCGTCCGGCCGGTCGGTCCCGTCCGCCTCGTCCGCCCCGCTCACCTCGTCCGCCCCGCTCGCCCCGTCAGCCGTGCTCACGCTCGAACCCATGGCTTCGCTCGACCTTGGCGACGTGCAGGGTGTAGCGCTCGTACCACTGGGCACGCCCGCGCTTCTGCGCCGCCCGGTGCTCGGCATTGGTCCGCCACTCCTCGACGGCGTCCGCGTCGCGGAAGTACCCGACGGTGATGGACAGCCCGCCGGGGGAACCCGCGTAGTCCATCCCGAGGTATCCCGGGATCTTCTCCACCAGCTCCTCCATCCGCTCGTTGGTCTCGCCGTACCCGCCGGCCACTCCCTCCCGTCCGCCCTCCTCCGTCTTCACCGAGGTGAACACGACGGCGTAGTACGGCGGTTCGTAGGCGGCGACGGGCACAACGGAGGCAGCAGAGGCACCGTCGGCGACAGGCGCAATGAAGTGATCGCTCATGTCGTCCACTCTCGGCCCCGCCGTCGCACCACGTCCAGGGCCTTTGCCCAAGGGGATCCACGAGGGATCGATCTCTTGACCATTCCGCCCGCCTCCACCCCTCCCTCAGAAGAGCCCGCCCTGAACCCCACCGAACTCCCGCACAGGCACGGTGACTTCACGTCGCCCATCCCGCTCACCTCCGCCGACCCCGGTCAGTTCCCAGCCGGTCATGAGCCGAGTGTCGAGCACGACGACCCCACGTCCGGTCCGCAGATGCAGATCGGGCCCGGCGGCGGCGACGAGCTCCCCGCTCACGACACCGCCTGCCACGAGCTCACCGACGACACCGGCGGCGGGCGGCAACCCGCCGAGCCCGAAGACCTCCGCATGATCGACGGCCGCGAACGGCATCCGCTCCAACGCCTCGGGCCACCCGCCCAGCCCCACGGCCCGGGCATGCAGCTCCCGGACCTCCGCCGCCCGCACCCCCGCGTCCGGCAACTCGCTCCGCACGGCCCGCTTGGCGTCGTACGGAATCCGGTCCGGCACCCCCAGCGCCGTACGCAGCAACTCCTCACTCCGCCGGGCCGCCATCAGCGGTCCCCGCCCCAGCCAGGTGAAGACGACGGCGCCCTGCTCCAGCAGCCGCGCGGACCCGCGTTCGACGGCCGTGATCCCGACCTTGACCAACCCGGGTCCGAACCACGCCAGATAGACGGAGTAGGGCCGTGGATCGTCGGCGATGGTGTCCGCGGCGACGGAGTGGGCCCGGTCCAGCCGCCCGCACTCCTCACACCGGGCCCCGACACTCCGCCCGGACACCGCGGCCCCCGAAGGACAGCTGTTCCCCCGCGCCCCCACACATGTCCGCCCGCCCTCACCGGCAACGGCGAACGCAACCCGCTTCCCCCACGGCAACGCACTTCGACGCCCCCCGTCCCACGTCAGCACGGGCCCTTCTCCGCCCCACCGAAGCCCCGTGCATTTCCACACCTGTGCCATCACTCACGAGCGTAGAGGGCACCACTGACAACGCGACGTCCGTCGGCAATGCGCCACCCCTTGGGCAACACGACGACCGTCAGTCCCTCAGACCACGGACTCGGAGGAAGCGGACTCAGAGGGGGCGAGACCCCGAGGCGGCATCCGGCCGCAGCACGCCCTGGGCACCCGGCACCCCCGGCATCCCCTGCACCCCCTGGGCGGAGACAGCCACGTCGGTGGTGCTCACCGAGCGCCCCCGCCCGGCCAGCCGGCACCCGACACACGCGGGGTGCCCGGCCCGCGCGGCACGGTCGCGCACCCGCATACCCCGCTCCGCCACCGGCCGGATCCCGGGCGGTTTGCCCCACCCCGCCAGATGCAGCCCCCAGGTGACCAGCACACCGAGCCCCACGACGCCGATACCCAGCCAGATCCAGGCCGCGGACCCCAGACACATCCCGACCCCGGCCACCGAAGTGCCCACAACGGCGACAGCGCAACCGGTCCACCCGGCGACGGTGTGCCCCTCGTCATGGTGATGCCCGCTCATGTACGTACCTCCTGACTGCGTGACTGCCTGACCGACAGGCCGCCCAGAATCCACCCGATCCTCGAAGCCAATCCTCTTAGCAAGTAAGAAATTTACCTTACGAACTAAGGCATCTTCCAGGGGTCGGGCAGGGAGAGAATGAGGAGCAAGAGAAGAGAAGGAGCAGCGGGTGAGCGAGAAGAGGGCGAGCGAGAGTGGCCCGGGCCCGCGTCAGCGCCCGCCGGCCACCCCGGCGGAGACCCTCTCGGCGATGGACCACGTCATCGCCACGAGCATGGTCGCCCAGCACGAGATGGCCCAGCGCCTGGGCCTGAACGCCTCGGACCTGACCTGCTTCGGCTACGTCCTGGAGGCGGGCGAGGACCTGCTCACGGCAGGCGACCTGGCCACCCGCGCCCACGTCACCACCGGCGCGGTCACCGGCATCGTCAACCGCCTGGAACGCGCCGGCTATGTGACCCGCCAACCCGACCCGTCCGACCGCCGCCGCGTACGCGTCGCCCCGGTCCAGGCCGCGGTCGACCGAGTCACCGCCCTCTACGGCCCGTACTACGCCCGCCTGACCGAACAGTTCAACGACTACTCCCCCGCCGAAATCGCCGTCCTGAACGACTGGTTCACCCGAACCGGCAAGTTGATGAGGGACTATCTCGAAGAGATCCGCGGAACCTGACCGCCAGCCTTCTCTGCCACACACCCCAACGCCCGCCCACCCCAACGCAAGAGGCCCCGGACTCACCGTCCGGGGCCTGTTACCTGTGTGCACTCGGCAGGATTCGAACCTGCAACCTTCTGATCCGTAGCTCTATATAGATCGGTCAGTGGCGGTCATACAGGTCGCCGTTGAGCTCCCAACAGAGCTTGGCGGTCAAGGTTGGTTGCTGTGGTTGCGGTACATCGCTGCTGTACCGCCTCCACCGAGCAGCAAGGTGAGGAACACCGCGACATCCGAATAGGCACCGATGATTTGGGCGCACGGAGCTGATGCGAGCACCAACACGACGATGACTGTGATCAGCCACAGGCGCAGACGAGGGTTTGACACAGCCTCTGGGGCAAAGGGCACACTCATAGCTGGACCTCTCCATGGGGTTCGCTGCCCGCCCCGCTGCTCTCGCCTGGAAGTCTGAGCGGTTGGGCGGGCCCTTGGCTTGGACGAGACCGTAGCAACGGATGAGTCTGAAGCGAGCAGCCCTGAAGGCCACTTCGGTGACTCTCAGCTGTCAACGTTTGGACACAGTCACAGAACGTTATTGCAGGCCTCTTCCGAGGCACCGACTTAGGGAAAGCAGATTCCACCGTCTCTCAACCTTGAGCAAGAACTCGCAGTTGGCAGGCATGAACAGATGTCGCCAGAAGGCCTGCGCAGTGAGGGTTGGCTCTTCGCGGGAGGAGCTGTAACAACGGGTGAGCCTGAACTATGGAACCCGAAGATGGCATGAGGGTTCTCGCTGTCAACGTTTGGCTACACCTCACGGGACCACCATTGAGAAAATGCTGGTGGAAACGCCGCATTGTGGAGAGCAGATTCCGCCAGTGCTCGCCTCTTGAGCCACAGTCCACCGCTAGTAGCCCTGAGTAAGGCCGATTTCCGCCGTATCAGCGGCGCTGCTGGGACCGTCAGCCCGTCGAGATCTGGCGCTCGACAACTGAGCACGACGGCCAGCAGACAGTCAGGGCGCCAGCAAGGTCATGTCCCTCATGGCGGAGCAGGCGGCAGGAATCGAACTCGTGCTCTCAGCCTGGGAAACTGCGGTGCTGGTGCCGTGCCGGCTTGGCTGCGACTTCGCGCACTAGGCAGACCTTGTAGGACTTGTGTGCGCCTTGGCCGCTGGCGGACTGGGCCGAAATTTCACCCGACCCAGTTCGCCAGCCCCTGCCCTCGTTCTGCGCTGACGAGAGGGCGAGCACCGCCTCAGGAGTTCGATCACCGGCTGCCTACGAGGGCCGCGGGTACGGCGCCGATGGGCGCCCGTGTGTGCTGGTGTACGCCCTCGTTGATGTCAGGCGTCAGCCCCAGAGTTTGGCCTGTGGCTCCTACCAGTGGATCGCTCTCGCTAACGGCTGCGCCGATCAGCCCGCCTACTGATGAACAGGAGAACAGCGGTCACGACCGCCAAACCCACGATGATCGCTGCGGCCCGGAACTCGATCACAGCCATCACGATCACGAACCCCAACGCCAGCAGACAGCCAAGCGCCGTCGTGGGCCGTACCCGGTGAGTTCGGCGCCTGTCTCTCCAGGGATGTTCCTCGTGATAGGCCATCGGAGACCTCCCTGAGTCGCCCTCTCACCAGGCTGCCTCATGGCGACGTGATACGCATGTGCGCTCCCTGCCTCGACCGCGGGTAGTCGCGGACTTGACTGTGCCTCTCACCTGCCGCAATGGTCCACAGGTGTGCGCGGTTGTCCGCCGCTGTGCGTCGGCGTTGTCACGCAGTTAGACACTCAGCGCCCCGGTCTGGCGATCGTCCCTTCGGTGCTCCAAGCGCTGCCGACTAACGACCGATCGGAACCTCGTAGACGATCTCGCAGAGAGCCGCGGGCACCACAATGTCTGCCGTCTCCACGGGCTGGCCGTCGTCGCTGTAGTACGTCCGGCGAATGTGCGTGACCAGCGAGGTCTTCTGGATACCGAGAAGTGACGCCTCCTCGGCGGTCGCTTGCCGTGGCTCCGGCTGCTCCACGGTGTGGCTGACGGTGACGCCGATCTCGGCCATACGGTTTACGACACCTGCCCCGGCGTGCGGTCCTCCCTCCGGGAGGACGACGAGAGTTCCGCCGGTGAGGTCGTACGGCTCCCAACTCGTCGACAGCTGCACCGGCTTGCCGTCGGCGAGGAACTCGTACGCGGTACGGACGCATAGGTCGCCCTCGGCGATACCGAGACGCGCCGCGATATCCGCAGGCGCCGGCACTTTGGCGTCGGTCCGGCTCTCCCAGTCGCCCTGCCTACCCACGGTCTTCATGTCCGCGCGAAACGGTGAGCCCTCGGGCTGCTCGCGCGCCGACGAACGAACAACCCGTACACGCCGCCGGGGCTCGGCGACGTAGGTGCCAGAACCGGCGCGCCCCTCCAGAACACCCTGGGAGATCAGCAACTCCTGTGCTCGGCGCACCACGTTCTCGCCCACGCCGCACTCCTGGCCGATCTCGGCGCGGGAGGGGAGCCGGTCTCCCGGTGTCCACTCGTGCTCCGAGATCCGCCGCCGGAGTTCGTCGGCGATGCGGAGATAGGGCGGTTGCTCAGGCATGTAGAAAATCTAGTCCACTAGCCTTAATCTAGTTAACTAGCTTTACTCAAAGTGATCACTGGTGACGGAGGCTGCCCTGTGCCTGCTTCGGAGGTACGCGCGGACGCCATCGCCGCTCGGTTATCCGCGGCCGGGCTCACCACACGCGTGGAGGAGCACGGCCACTGCACGTCGATCGAAGCGGAGGTGCCGGGAACGCTCTCCGCCGAGTCATGGCGGGAGGTCCTGGAGGTGGTGGCCGAGGCCGATCGATTCGGGCTCATCGCCACCAACTTGAACGGCCGCACCCTCTGGGCGGTCGTACGCAAAAGGGTCCCCACGACGGGCGATGTCGGGGGACCCGCTATCAGCGATCGGAGCTGAGCAGCGTGCTCAACCGTATCCGTCGTGCCGTCTCGCACACCAGCGAGCGGTACCTCCGCAAGGGCAGGCACCGCCGCCCCCTAACGTCCGCCCAGCCAATGGCCGCTCCCCCCGGATCGTCCGACGGGCCGACGCCGTTCCTGGGACAGCGTCGAGAATGCGCGGAAGCTCTCGTGGGTGAGCAGACGGCGCTCGTCCGTCCGTACGTGGTGGCCATTGAGGAACGCACGCGACAGCCCTCGACAGCAAGGCCTCACCCGCTCCCTGCTGACACCTGGTTCACCGCGGCGGGGGCCCGTTGATGCCTCTTCACCAACAGCCGCGCGTCACACGCGTGGAGGCCGTCCCCTACCGGTCGGGCTCGTGCCGGATCGGTACGCATCACGCGTGCACGGAGTCCTCGCCGACTGCGGCGTCGGTCGACGTTCCGGTGATCTACGAAGCGTGTGATTGCGCCTGCCACACGGCCGTGAATCGGGACCCGTCTGCGGAGGTGGCGCGGTGAGCGGATGGGCACCCAAGGGTGCGTCGGCTGCCACCGTCGAGATCACCTCGACCAGTGTGCAGTGCGGCGACGTCATCCAGGTCGGCGGCCAACCCTGCCGGGTGACCGACCTCGTCCAATTGCCCCATGGCTCCAAGCAACTTCTGTTCGAGTCGGGCGAACTCCTGACCATGCACACGCGGACCCGCCTCGTGGCCGTGCGTGTCCTGAGAGGGCGGTGATCTAGTCCGTGCCTTCTCGCTGTCACGGTATTGCCGATGACCTCCGGAACCGGATCGCCACAGGTCGGATCAAGGCTGGCGAACGCCTTCCCTCTGAGGCTCAGTTAGCCGCTCAGTACGTGGTGAGCACCCCGACGCTGCGGAGTGCTCTCGCAGCGCTTCAAAGGGAAGGTCTCATCGAAAAGATCCACGGCAAAGGGAACTTCGTTCGCCATCCCCTCCGCAAAATCACGTACGTCGGCGGACGGGGCACACTGGACACCCGGACCGCGGCTGAGGCACCTCTCCGCGTCACTGTCCGAACCACCAAGGTCCGGGCGCGCGGACATCTGACGGCTCTGCTGAAGGTGCCGACCAGTAGTCCACTGACCGAGTTCCTCTGCCTCAGCCATGAGGGGGAGTCGCCGCACAGCCTGGCTCGCATCTACGTCCCTCGCGACCTGGTGCCGGCCGCCCTGCTCGGCGAGTTGCCTACGTACGAGGAGACCGCAGCGAGATTCGCAGTACTGCGCCCTCCGTCGGCCAAAGTCCGGGAGACAGTCAGCGTTCGCCTCCCGACACCGGACGAAGCCTCGGCCCTTCGGATCAGCTCTGCCTTGGCGGTTCTCGCCATTACACGCGTGACGGCCGACATCACCGAGCGCGTGGTCGAGGCCGCGCTCTTGGTGTTCCCCGGGGATCGCGCCGACGCGGTCTTCACCACCCACCAGGTGATCGACGAAAGCGGGACGCAAGGATGAAAGCCCGAAACGAGTTGAGGCTTCTCCCGTGGTCGGGGCCGGACGGCAAGCCCTGCTTTCTCAGCACGGACGACAGCGACGGCTACATGTCCCGCCTGGCGGACAACATGGAAGCGGTCCAACTCGGGATGGCTGCTGAACTGCTGGAGCAGGCTCAAGAGCTGCTCGACGGCAGGGATACGGAGGCGGAGGAGCTGCGGCTTCTGACGACGAAGCTGACTGGAGCCTTGCGGGACGCGCTCCGCGTAGCGACCAGCCGCGGCCGTCGCCTGGCGCCTCCCGAGTCTCACTGTTGAGAGGAAGGGAACCGAGAAGCCGCGACTGCCGACAGACCGTGGGTCTTCATGCTGTTCCTCGACCAGGACGGCATCACGCTGGTGGCATGCACCGGCGTCCGGCAGACCCAACTGGGTCCGCCACGACCAGACACCTGCCGAAGCTCTGCACCGCCGACACGCTGTCCAAGTCTGTTGGTGGAGCGTTGGGCGGTACGCGGGGGCGTGCACCTGGGTTCACTACAGCGACACTGGCGAGGCGGCCCTGCCTCGGGACCCGCCTGAACGACGGTGAACGGGGCTGAATGAGACGGCCAGTGACACGGCGGGCACCGGAATCGCAGCGGCGTCATGCGATCTACCGTGGCATGTTGGGTCGCATGGACAACGCGACGGACCCACGCAACCCTGCCAGGATCCGGGTGGGAGAGATCTACGAGGACTGCTCCTTCCACCCGGTCCTGTGCACAGAGATCGACGATGACGGCGGCGTGGTCCTCAGCGGCATCTCGCTGATTGACGGTACCTTCCCGCACTCGTGCGACGCACAGCACTGCGCCCCGATACGGATACCCGTCAAAGACGTCATGGCCATCAAAAACGATCTGAAGCGGTATGCCAGTCAGCGGCTGGCCGAACTGGGCGCTGTCGCCCGGGAGCCGGAGTGAAGGTGCCCACGTCCCTAATTGGGTCTGTTGTGGAGCGCACGGCGTTCGATCACCAGGTGCGGCTCAGCCTGCGGACGTCCGTTGAGGGTGAGGGGCGCGGTGTGGATGCGGAGTTGATCGTGGAGACGTCGTTTCTGCTCCGAGACGCAGACGGCGAATGGCGCGAACTGAAGCCGGGGACGGGCGTACATCTTGCCCCGGTGCTCGATCTCTTCGGGCAGTTGATCACAGCCGTTGACGTTCAAGGCCGTGGCGCCCTGACCATCGACTTTCTCGATGGTGTCGGCTTGCGTGTCGGCCCCGACCCGCAGTTTGAGTCATGGCACTTGATCGGTCGCGGCATCACCCCTGTCACGGTCGGGCCTGGCGGTGAGGAGCACTGGGAAAGCTGACGCTGGCAACCCACGAACACGGTCGCGCTGTCAGCTTGGGAAGCTGCAATCACCGGCACCAACTTCGGGCGTTGACCTGGGCGAACGTTTGAGATGAGGTGGCATCGCCCTTGGCCGCTTTCACCGTAGTTCCCCGCTCTATCTGGTGCGCTTCTGGTGCGAGAGGGCAAAGCTACAGCGCCGACCGTTGGGGTGCTGCCGCTGTCGGCCGGGGTCGTCGCCATGGAGTCCGACGCAAGCGCCTTCGGAAGGTTCCAGTCGGCATGGGGTCGTAACTGGCGTCGTCCCACAGCTGGCGTAGGTGTCTGAACTCGTAGTCGCGCCCAGCCGCCGAGTCCTCACAAGTTTCAGCCCAAATGCGGTCGAACGGCGGTCGGCGCATCTGCGAAGAGATGGCACCGCTCCAGTCACGCCACGTGTCGTCGGAGACCCACCCCTGAGCCCGCAGGTCAGCTTCGTCCTCACTGAGACGGAAGTAGAGACGGATCGCCATTTCTTCCTGCTCATTCAATGAGGGTGTGTCTATGCCGCGAAGAGTGCGGGGTGACAGCCTGTCCAGCAACGACCAGTAGCGAGCAACGTAGAAATCCTCGACCTGGCGCACACGCTGCGTCCGCACCTGCCAGATCGCGAGCCCCGAGGCAACCGACGCCGTGACGAGGGTGATCGTAAGTGAGAGCCACTCCATGATCAGGCATTGTGAGGGGCACCTACCGAATGCACCACTCTGTAACCACGACTGCGGGCCAGTCGACGTTCGGCACCGGAGCCTCGGGCTCGGTGCTCCAACACGCTTTCCAACTGTGGTGGTGAGGTGACGGGCTGGTGCGGGGGCGTTCACCTGGGTTCATGGGCGACTGTCCCATGCGGCGAGCCTGACTGGCGGACTCCGCTGAACGGCCGTGAACGGGGGTGAATGAGACGGAAACTGAGACGGCGGTGCGTGGGGAAGCTGTCTCGCTCCACTACGGGTGGGATGGGGCGATCCGCACTCTCGGCGTCGTCCACGTGTCCGCGGGCGCCGACGGTGGTCGGGGTGCTCGTCCCAGGGACGTGACCAGCCATGCAAGCACCTGCTCGGTCAGCGGCCGGTTCTCCGGTCTCTCGCCCTTCCAACTCGCGCGCCATCCGCCTCCTGGGATGGCCGCCCTCTTCTTGCGTTTGGCGTAAGTCATGGACAGGGGCGTCTTTTTGAGGACTAGAATACAACTCGTCTCCTCCGGAAAGGGGAGCGCTCGCGGTAAAGGCTTAATGGTTCTTCCGTCTACAGTAGACTCGCTAAGCAATCTCGGGGATATCGGAGCGTCGGGAGCGAGTAATGCCTGAATATGCATTAGACGAATGGCGCGCCATTATGCGCGGCGAGAATCCTCAACCATCGGACGACTACATCGTAGTTGCCTTTCCGGATGATGAGCTACGAACCGCCTATCTGAGTCAGGTTTCTTCGTGGCCGGAGATGGAAGTTCGAGCGATCCTCAGGAACATGCTCGGCGGGCCATCTCATCTGTCTATTCTTGATCAGATCCACTTGCAAGTTCTGAAGGCGAAGGGTCCGTCGCGATCGTTGGATCCGGATTCGCCAGACGAGCGTCATTTTAGCGAGTATGAAGGCCGGGCCATACTTGCAGCAGCTGGCAGGAGTTCGGAGCCAGTTTGGCAGGGTATTTCATGGGTGCTGGATCTCCTCCCGGATTCCCCACGTGACGCGCTTGGTGCGGTGTCAGCCTACTTCATGGCTCACTTTCAGGTGCTGTCTGACTGGAGGGAAGTGGGCCTCTCTGATGCTATTGCGCTGATCCGTCATCGGTACATCACGCAAGGGCGAACGGAACGCGAACGGAAGATCAAACTACTACGAAGCCTTGATCCAAGGGATCTTGAGTTTCTGATCGCTGACCTCTATCGAGCCATGGGCTATGCGGTGCGCGTTACTCCTCGACAGAAGGATGGGGGAAAAGATATTGAGGCGGAGCGCGGCAACGAGAAAATTTATATTGAGTGCAAGAATTGGGAGCAGAAGGTTGACGTCAACACTGTTCGTAGCTTCGGGTTTGTTGTAATGGATAAGAATGTGACGTCGGGAGTTCTTGTTTCGGTTTCTGGCTTCACAGAGAGAGGACCGGAGACTGCGGAAAAACTGGTTATGGAATCTTCTGTGCGACACCGCATGATTCTGCTCGATGGCCATCGAGCTGTTCAGCAGCTTAACGAATACCTCGGTGCAGGCTGGCACCTGCGAGCTGACCAAATCATTGCTCGCCAGAAGCGCAGTGGCTGATAGGACTGCCGCGAAACAGCTGGGCCGACCGTCTCCGCCAGACGTGCCAGCTCACCGAGCCCATGGGCTAGTCAAGAACTGTCTTCTTGCCCTGGGTCTTGCCGGGGATCCTGGTGAGCTGGGTTTTTGCTGGTCAGGGGTGGTGGGCTCGTGCCCCTGGTGGTCATTGTTGGTCGTCCTTAGCCACTGTTGAGTGGCCTCGGACGGCCCAGGGACGGCCCAGCCTTGCCCGGTGCGGGGCCTCGTTCGGCTGACGGCCGGCACCTTCGTCGCGGCCCGTCTGAGCCTCAGCCGACGAAAGCCCGCCACGACGGCGCGTCAGTCGACCGACCAGGCGCGCGTGTGCCTCGCTGCACCCCCACCGACCTCAACCACGCTGTTGGTGTCGTCGACCAGAGCAAGCCGCGGCGGCTGGCCCGCGAAGGTACGCGGGGGAATGCACCCCTCGAAGCTCTCATCTTGGGAAGCTGAGGTGATCTATGGGTGATCGTTCGGCTGACCTGCGGTGGAGCGGCGCCGGCGCGTGGATGGGCGCCTCCTTGCTGCCTGGTGCTTCCCGTGGTTCCCCGCAGGATCTGACATATGGCCTGCGGCCTACTCCAAGGCCGTGTCCGTGCTGCCGTGCTGGGGCGCGAGCCACGAGAGTCCGAAAGTGTGGCGCCAACTCTTGTGCCGTATATGTAGAGTTGGCCTATGGAGCAACCCTTTCGGATCACGTCGGCGATGCTCGACGTCATGGAGGCCTTTCTGACCTCCTCCGCTGAGCTGCATGGTTTCGCTGTGGCCAGAGCCGCAGGACGGCCTACTGGCAGCGTGTATCCCATCCTTGCCCGCCTGGAGCAGGCCGGGTGGCTGGAGAGCCGTTGGGAAGATGAGCACCCTGAGGAAGGTCGCCCTCGGAGGCGCTTCTACTCCCTCACCAGCGACGGGGCTGCAGCAAGTCGAGCCACTGTGCTGGAGAGACGAGGCGAACTGCCCTCCGCGTGGAGTAGCGGCAGACTGCGACCTGCCCTACGGCTGATGCCCCGTTGGGGGAATGCCTGGTGAGCGCGTTCGAGATACTCGTTCCTCTCGTGCTGGGAGCAGTCGTCAACGAGGCAATTGACGTCTGTCCCTGGCTGGCCCGTAAGCTGGTGCGTTGGTCTGCGCGGCGCATCACTGATACTTCGATGGCCCAGCGGTACGAAGAGGAGTGGCTTGCAGGCCTCGAAGATCGCCCTGGGAAGCTGCTGCAACTGATCTCCGCGATCTCCATCGTCGTCGGAGCGTCCTGGCGGATGAGAGACATCTACCGCACAGCGGACGCAGAAGCTGGCACGAGGGGGCGCAGGCGGAGGCCCCGTCTTCACATGCGGCTGGCGTTTCCGGACAGTCTTGGTGGGCTTCGCTTGTACTGGGGCTACGCAACGTCTGCGCTGTCGCCGACAGTTTGGATCACCGAGAGCAACTCAGGGGCGCTAGCCCTAGCTCTTGCGGGCGTGAGCATCTTGTACTTCGCCTTTCAGGTACCAACTTACTGCGGTGCTGCGACTCGTGATGGCGCGCGATGCCGGAACAATGCACGCGGCCTACTGCTCGGATGTCGTATCCATCAGCACCGTTGGGCCCGGCTACGAAGGACACGGAGCACGGCGCGCTGAGCTTCGACTCTATCCGGGACTGCGAACGACCGGCCCTTGCTCTCGTGCAGGCCGGTTTTTCGTGTGCTGCCGCTCCTGAAGGAGAACCGATGACATCCGCTTTAGAAGTCATCTCATTTGGTGAGTCTGCGGTAGCAGATCAAGGTGCAGGCGATGCTGGTGAAGGCGAGGAAGTGGTCGGCTTTGCGCTCGTAGCGACGGTGCAGACGTCGGCATCCGGCGAGCCAGGACATGGTGCGTTCGATGGTCCAACGGTGACGGCCGAGTCGCTGCGAGGTCTCGATTCCCCTGCGGGCGATGCGGTGCCGGATGCCCCTGCTGGTTAACCATCGTCGCAGGTGGTTGTAGTCGTAGCCCTTGTCGGCGTGGAGTTTGTGGGGCCTGCGCCGTCGGCGTCCTCGGCGGGAGCGGATCGGCGGTATGCCTTTCACCAGTGGGATCAGTGCCTGGCTGTCGTGCGTGTTGGCGCCCGAGATGCCGATGGACAGGGGCAGTCCGGTCCGCTCCGTGATCAAGTGGATCTTTGACCCGTACTTGCCCCGGTCTACAGGATTCGGGCCTGTCAGTTCCCCCTTTTCAGGGCCCGCATGTTCACCGAGTCGATCGCGCACCGCGACCAGTCCAGCTCGCCGCGGGATCCGAGTTCGTCGAGGACCAGGCGGTGGAGCTTGGCCCACACGCGGGCCTTCGACCACTCGGTGAAACGCCGGTGGGCCGTCGCTCCGGACGGCCCGAACGACGCGGTCGGCAACTGCTGCCAGGTGCAGCCCGAGGTCGCCACAAAGACGATCGCGGCCAGCACCTCCCGGTCGCCGTGCCTACGCCGGCCACCGCCCTGGGGCCGCGACGGCGCGTCGGGCACCACCCGCTGGAACAGCTCCCACAACTCGTCCGGCACCAGCCGCTCAACGATCCTCGTCACGACCGGCAGCTTACCCAGCCAAATGAGATGACGTCTTAGGAGTTCGATCGTGGCCCGCGCGACGCCTCGTCGCGGCTCGGTGAAGCGTCTGCGCTTGGCCACCGGGATCTGCCGTTGTCCGGGCTCGTTGATGTCAGCGATGGATGTCAGTGGCCGCGCTTTTGGTTCCCTGCACTGAGGCCGGCGGCCTTGCTTCACTGGTCCGCACCGTCCGATCCACGGGTGAAGTTTCTTGGACAGCCGCATGGAGACGATTCCCATGTGGACCTAATCAAGGGTGAGCGGTTTGAAGAGCCTCTCAAGGTCGACGCACTAAGTGGAAACAAATACCTTCTAACAGTCGATCAAAAAGGGATCGGCAAAGATGGGGAGAACTGTGACGTTCGCGCTGTGGCTTTTCTATCCAACGGACGCAGGGGCTTGAGCAGTCGCCACAGATATCGAGTTACAGAGGAGCCGGAAACATTGATTTGGTGAGCTAACCCCAAGTAAGCATAAAAAGGCGGTGCTGGTGTACGCCTCCATCCGGAGTCGTTGGCGTAAGCCCGTGGGTGCCAAAGATCTTCTGGTCCGTAAGCTCAAAATGGATCGGCCAACGAGGGGCATAGAGGCCACCATGCGGCCTTCAGGCGGCCGGTAGGGCCGCCCAGCATGCTGAGGTGGGGGTGCGGCATCACTCCGTCGGATGGTCAGCCGTACCAGGCCCCCTCCTTGCCTTGCATGTTGAGTCACTTGTGCACACGCTTGCTCATCCGCAGGTTGCGTTGCCACGTCCGAAGTGGCCATCACCCAGATGGGCCAAATAGATGCGGCACGGTTTGCTCACTCCCGCCCAGGACGAAATCATGAAAATTGAGGTGAGGAGACAAAAATGTCCAGCAAAAAGAAGCATAAATTTCATGCTGCGCGTCGGTTCGGGCAGCCCTTGGACTCCGATCCGCGCTCCCCATTTGAGCGAGATCGCGACCGAATCTTGTACTCCTCTTCATTTCGGCGCCTAGCTGGAGTAACTCAGGTAGCAGCAGTCAGGGAACATCATCTTCTTCACAATCGACTCACGCATAGCCTGAAAGTCGCCCAAGTGGGCCGTCGTATGGCGCAGCGCCTATGCAAAGATAACCCCGAGTTCGCTGATGATGTCCCGGGAGGCAAGGCTGGGTTTTCTGACATTGTCGAATCTGCTGGCCTCGCGCATGACATCGGACATCCACCGTTTGGGCACACCGCCGAAACTGTCCTGCATAAAAGTATGTCGAAATACGGTGGTTTCGAAGGCAACGCTCAAACCTTTCGGGCACTTACTAAACTCGCCGTTCACGCCCACGTCGATCACGGCCTGAATCTCACTCGGGCGACACTGAATGCCGTGCTGAAATATCCTAGATACGGAGGCGAAGAGGTATCCGAATCCGCGGATCACAGTTGGCCGTTCAGGAATCGAGGGAGCAAGTGGGGCGTCTACAGGAGCGAAGAGCAAGACTTCAACTTCGCGCGTGAGGGCGAGGCTCATCCTGGTATGCGCAGCCTAGCTGCAGTGCTAATGGACTGGGCAGACGATGTCTCCTACGTTACGCATGATCTATACGACTACTTCCGAGGCGGGTTGATGCCCCTTCACGCTCTCCATAGTGAATGCTCAGATGAGTTCTTGGACTTCGCTCGCGCGCGAAGGAAGAAAGAAGGATACAAAGTTTTCAGGGAGGACACATTTAGGCAGCAATATCGTGAGCTGAAACGGTTGATGCCTGATCGAGGATGGCGTGACACGCGCGAGGATCGAAAAATGCTGGACAAATTCCAGCACGAATTGCTCGGACTCTTCTTTAGTGCTGTCACCGTGGATGACAGCGGCAATGGATGGCGGATTCAGATTGATCCGATTGCCGAGTATCAGGTCGAGGTTATTAAGGAGCTCACGTTCTTCTATGTGATCAGGCGCCCTGGTTTGGCTATGGTGCAGCGAGGTCAGAAAAAGGTCATTGAAAGACTTTTTGACGACCTGATGGATATGTTTGCAAGGCATCGCAACGGTATTAGGAATCCGGATCATCCCGTTCCCACTCTCTTGGATGACATCTATGACGGCATGGAGAGTCATGAGAGGGTAAGTGGTTTTGCTCGAAGCGACGAAGAGCGTCGAGCGAGGGCGGTGTGTGACTATATTTGCGCTCTAACAGAAGATCAGGCGATCAATTTGTATGAGCGACTATCAGGAACTAGCGTCTCGCAGGGCTCCATTTTCGGGACGTGGTTTTAGAGGCGCCGTGTTCTCGAAGCTATGGTGCCAGCGCCATTGAACCTCTTTCATCCTCTGTATCCGCAGATCAGGAGGGTGTGGACGGCGGCGACGATGCGTCCGATGGAGCTGAGCACCCGCGTGCTTGTGCTCCTTCACCCGCGTCGCTGATTCCGCTGGCCCCAATCGTGGTCGATCCGAGGCCTTTTGGCTGGCGGCTCGGCAGGTTTTGAATTTACGACATCCACTCTAGGAGTTCGATCGTGCTGATCGGTCGACCCAGCTCCACCGTCAGGGCAAGTGAGAAAAGGGTCTCCTCTGGAGAGAGGAGCAGCCTGTCAGTATCTTCTTCAATCAGGCTGGTACGGCATATATGATGCCGTCATGGTCACCCGCATATACGAAGCCGCATGCTACCAGCGGAGCCCACCAAATGTAGTCACTTAGCTTGAACCGCCAAATCCCCTCGCCAGTAGCCGCGTCGATTGCCCAAAGTTCGTCACGAAATGCGAGATACACGACGCCGCCGAAAATTCTCGGAGTGCCACCAGGGCTGCGCGACACCCACTTCTCCTTGTAGCCATCCTTGACGTCCAGTGCAACGACCTGTTCGCTACCACCAAGATAGAGGATGTCGTTTTCGATACTGGGAGACCATGCGCCTTCAATAGTCCATTCTTCTTCCCCGGTCTCCGCGTTTAATGCATGTAGATGCTGACTCGTCGCAAATACCAAGTCGTCGGTAGCGACAATTTGGCTAAGTCCGGGGAGGTCTGTCTCGTAGGCCCACTTAGTAGATCCGTCTTCCGCATTTAGGGCATAGACCCCCACTCTGGCAACGTTGACATACGTCGAGTCCTTGTGGACGGCCGGAGGTCGATAGATTCCACTGGTGAAGCGGCGGCCTCCACCCCAAAGCTCCTTACCAGTAGCGGCATCGAAAGCCATTAGATACTTGTCCCTCGCTGCCAGGACCATTCCGTTGGGCCCTGCAGCGACGACCTCTGGGACATTTCGCGTTGGCGCTTTCCATATCACCTCTCCTGAGTCTGCGCGCAGGGCGTAGAGGTGGTGTTGGCTGCCCACGAAGACGGATTCATCAATCAATGCAGGGGACGATGAAACGTACCCGTGTCCGGAGAAATTTCCCCGCCACTCTTCCGCTCCTGTGCGAACATTCAGCGCCCACAGTCCTTCCTGGTTACTAACGAAAAGCGTCCTCTCAGTGGCTGCTAAAGTGCGAGCAATCTCAGGGATTCGGCCGACATTAAAGGTCCATTGCGCTTCCATCCGCGTTTCCCGGAATGGCCGGACTCGCTTATCCGGTCGACGGGTTGTGAGCGTACCTGCCTGCGATTCTGAATTCGGCGTGTGGATAATCTTGCCGGGTTGGCGACGGCGTGCCGCTTGGTCCCTCAACTGGTTGAACTCAATGCACCTTATAACTTGAGGGTCGTGTTTCCGGCGCGGCTTTGTTCCGCCGTTTGTTTCCGGAAAGAGGGCTTCCAGGATTGCTTGAAGTGTCCCTGTGGATGGTGTGTGACGTTCACTGAGGGCGTCAGAGATCGTGCTTGGTTTCAGGGAGGATTCCTCGGCCAGCTTGGCAGGTGCCCACCCCTTACTAGCCATTGCGCGTCGTAGTGCGGCAGCGAGCTGGCTCCGCGCCGCTTCCGGAGTGATCTCTTCCGGATTTCCCTGCATCAGCGACCCCAACTTCGACGTCCTACGAGGTTGTTCGACGTTGAGTCCAGCCTTCCCTCGTCCAAGGCCCACTAGGCGTCACAAGTCGTGGAGGCGATCGATTCAGGAGGAGTGCACGCATGTTCGGAGCGCATTTTAGGGCGAGGGTCTCGCGGATGGTGGGAACACTGGCCAGGCGGGAGAATAATCGGGCTCACCGAACCGGTTCTGCATCGCAGGGCAGTGAGACTCTGCACACCGAGTGTGCGTGTTCCGGAGAAGAGTCGCAGGTCGGGAAGGCGACTCTCCCGGAAAAGGATCACAAGGAGCAGTGCACGGGCAAGTGGCTCTCCCGCGTAGTTGGCGGATCGATCTTGGGGACGGCCCTTCGTTGGGCACTGGAGGCGGCTCGCGAGCACGATGGTGCTTGACCGCGTGCCCCTCACCTCTGAGGGTCCTCTCAGGAGGTCGGCGTAGCGGCTTTGGGCTGGAGCTGCTTTGGCGCGAGTGATCATGGCCCCGTAAGCTTCCGGCGCGTCGGGCAGTCTGTGGACCTGTCCGCTAAAGCACGACGTTGGGGCCATGATCTTCGAGGCTCGCGCCAAAGTGGCTGCCTAAAGCCGTGGAGCCGACCGCCCCAGCCACGACGTACCCCTTCTCTGACATCAGGTGGCTGACTGCTCTGAGCGCGGCACGGGCGCCGGCCGGGCTGGAGCGGGGCGCAGACAGGAGCGCAGGCACGGCCGGCGCCCGTGCCGCGCGCGGGGAGCGGAGCGAGCCGCCTTGATGAAGTAGGGAAAGTTCTATCCCGCTGGGATGAGGCGCTTGTGTCTTGTCTCGGTTGATGCTTGACGCTGCGGCAACCAGAACGCCAGGGCTCAGCTGCTGTCAGAGTCAGTTGGTCGCTGGTGCCCGCACTCCAGCTTTTCGCCATTGGCGTCGACCACCTCGTAGTCGAGCATCACTTTGTGCGGGTTACCGTCCTCGTAGAGCCACACCGTGATGACACCCGTCGCGACGACCACCGTGAACTGTGCGTTGCCATCGCTCATCGGCACCACGGTGAAGGCTTCTCGGGGCCTCAGCCAGAAGTCCTCGCCATACGGCTCGATGGACAGGCAGACGTCTGTGTCACCCGCGTTCTCCACCGGCAGTCTGTTCTTCACATGCTCCCGCCGATGAGCTGCTTGCCGTCGTGGCTACGCACGTGCGGGCCGTTGCCGTCCAAGGCATCCAGGAGGCGGATCGCGAAAACCTCGGACATGCACTCCGCGACCTCTTCGGGCGTGAGCCACGCAACCGCGGTCGATTCGCTCGACGTACGCTCCACCCCGCCGGACGGCTTGCAGCGGAAGACCAGGGCCACAATCCCCCGGGTCGTGTTCTTGTAGACCCCGGTCAGCTCGTTCACCGCGACGTGGATGCCCGTCTCCTCGAAGACTTCGCGGGCCACGCCAGTCTCCGGGGCCTCGCTGAGTTCGAGTACTCCGCCCGGGAGCTCCCAAGTGCCGTTGTCGGCGCGGCGGATCGCCAGGAGGCGGCCATCTTCGCGCACTACCACTCCGGCCACGGACACCGAGTGCAGCGGTGGTGTGGAGATTGCTTCCCGTGATGTACTCATGTACAGGAGCATAGGAGGAAGATAAGGACCATGGGAACTGCGGTAGGAGGGGAGAGGTCCGTACCTCGGTACGTGCAGATCGCCGAAGAGATCGTGCAACAGATCCGGGCAGGTGTCCTCAAGCCTGGTGAGATGGTGCCGAGCGAGTCTGAACTCGTCGACCGCTACAACGTCTCGGGCGGGACGATTCGCAAGGCCATGGTCGAAGTGCGCGCGAGCGGGCTCGTCGAGACCCGGCACGGCAAGGGCTCGATCGTGAAGGATCGGCCGCCTGTACGGCATCGCTCCTCCGATCGCTTCAGGCGCACGCTCCGGCAAGGCGGCCAAGCCGCGTACCTCGCCGAGTCCGCGCAGTCCGGCGCCACGGCCAAGGTGAGCGTCCTCTACATCGGCCCGATGGAAGCCCCCGAGGATGCGGCCCGGCGGTTGGGCGTATCCGCCGGCACTCAGGTGCTCGCCCGGCGACGTCTCTACTTCCGCAACGGCACCCCGGTCGAGACCGCGTCCTCGTACCTCCCGTGGGACGTCGTGAAGGAGATCCCCGAGCTGTTCGCCGAGAACCCCGGTGGTGGTGGCATCTACGCCCGACTCGAAGACCATGGGCACGAGTTCGCGGAGTTCGTCGAGACGCTGCAAGCGCGCCCGGCCTCCAAGGCGGAGTCATCCGAGCTGGCGCTCAGCCCCGGTGCCCCGGTGGTTCACCTGGTCCGGGAAGCGCGTACGACCGAGGGCCGTGTCGTCGAGGTCTGCGACACACTCATGGCCGCTGACCAGTTCGTTTTCGAGTACCGGATCCCTGCCGCCGACTGACGCGCACTCAACTCTCCGCAGCCCGTCGCGAGTTCTTCTTCGCGGCGGGTTGACTCATGTACAGGAGTCATGCACTCTTCTTCATGTCACTCATGTACATGAGTGACGGAGTCCAGCCCCTATAGAGGAGTGAACTGCTGTGCGTCAGATTCCCGTCGACACCGCCAACGCCACCGTGATGGTCGCCAAGACCCCGCAGCCCAAGGTGAAGGACCGCCGTACCGGCGAGATCGCCCTCGACAAGGACGGCGTGACCCTGATGACGGTGGAGGTCATGTTCTCCACGCCCGAGGAGGTGGAGATCCTCAAGCTCACCGTTCCGCAGCCCGGCGTCTCCGAGGACCTGACCATGGGCACCCCGGTCGCGCTGACCGGCCTGGTCGCCTCGGCGTGGGAGAACGAGTTCAACGGGCAGAAGCGCCACGGCATCGCGTTCCGTGCGGTCGCTGTCACCTCCCTCGCCGCCGCTGCCTCGAACGCCAAGGCGGCCTGATCATGACCGCCTTCACGGTCGCTCTGGTGCTGGTCGTCGCTGCCGCAGGTGTTCTGCGGTGGCGGCGCCCCGCCTGGTACTGGCTGACCTTCGGCGTCATCCTCGCCGCACTGCGGGTCGCCTTCCGCTACGCCTCCGTCATGGACGCCTGCGGACTGACCGTCCCGCCTTCGCGTTGGCGCCTCGCCCTCGCCCGGGTCGCCAACCGCCCGGTCCCCGAGTCCCGCGCACCGCGCATCCTGCGGTTACGGCCCACCCGGACCGGCCTGGTGCTGCGGCTCAAGCTCCGCCCCGGACAGGACGCCTTCGACGTCTCGGCCGCAACCGACCGGCTGCGCCACTCCTTCGCGATGTACGGCGTCACCTCGCGCGAACTGCGTTCCGGCGTCGTCGAGTTGAGGATGACCGGCTATGACGTCCTCCAGCGGGTGCAGATGCCCGCCAAGGCCAACCGTGCCCCGATGCGCATCCCGGTCGCGCTGCGCGAGGACGGTGCGATCCACTACCGCGACTACCGGACCGTTCCGCACGGGCTCACGCTCGGCGCCACCGAGTCGGGCAAGTCCGTGTATCAGCGCAACCTGGTCGCCGGACTCGCCGCGCAGGACGTCGCCCTGGTCGGCATCGACTGCAAGCAGGGCGTGGAACTCTTCCCGCTCGCCCGCCGCTTCTCCGCCCTCGCCGACAACCCCGACACAGCCCTCGAACTCCTCGACGCACTCGTCTCCCACATGCAGGACGTCTACCAGCTCATCCGCGCCCAGCAGCGCATCAGCGTCGACGTCCCGGACGCGGAGATCGCCGCCGACATCTGGGACCTGCCCGCCGACATGCGCCCGGTGCCGGTCGTCGTCCTGGTCGACGAGGTCGCCGAACTCGCCCTGTTCGCCACCAAGGACGAAGAGAAGCGCCGGGACCGCATCATCACAGCCCTGATCCGCCTCGCCCAGCTCGGCCGCGCTTCCGGGATCTACCTGGAGATCTGCGGGCAGCGCTTCGGCTCCGAACTCGGCAAGGGCATCACCATGCTCCGCGCTCAGCTCACCGGCCGCACCGCCCACCGCGTCAACGACGAAGCCTCCGCGAACATGGCCTTCGGCGACATCGCCCCGGACGCCGTCCTCGCCGCCATCCAGATCCCCACCGAGACCCCCGGCATCGCCGTCACCGGCGACTCCTCCGGCGGCTGGGCCCGCATCCGCGCCCCACACACCTCGCTGCGCCAGGCCGTGAACACCTGCAACCGGCACGCCGACCGCACCCCGGACCTGCCCGCACTCGCAGCCTTCCGGCCCGCCGTCGCCCTGCTGCCCTCGGCCCGCGTGCCGCTGTCCAAGACAGCCCCCGCCACGGCCTGACCTTCTCATCCCACGGTCGGCGTGACCTTCTCGCGCCGGGTCCCTACCCGCCCCATGCCCAAAACAGGAGGTGACTCCATGACCCGCTCGATCCGCCCGGACGCCGTCCTCGTACAAGCCGTGATCGCCGGAGCGCTGTCCTTCGCCCACCTGCACGACCTCGCCGCCGCTGCCGGACAAGACGGATGGAAAGCCTGGGCCTACCCGATCAGCGTTGACCTGCTCCTGGTCGCCGCGTGGTGTCGGCTGCGTACCGATGGTCCGTCGCGGCTGGCCTGGTGCTGGTTCCTGATCGCGCTCGTGGCCTCGCTCGGCGCCAACGTCGCCACAGCCGGACTCCTCGACCTGAACGACGTTCCGGACTGGCTGCGCATCCTGGTCGCCGCCTGGCCCGCGCTGGCCTTCATGGGCGGCACGCTCCTCGCCCACTCGCCCACGGCCGAAGACCGGATGCCGGATCCGCCGGCACCCGCAGCCCCCGAGTCCGCTCCGGAGCTCCCGGAACCTGCGGCCTCCGCCCTGGACCCGGAGCCCTCCGAGATTCCCGCGGCTGAAGCACCCCCAGCCCTGCCCGCCGCCGACCCAACCCCGACGGCTCCGGCTGTCCCGGCCGCCCTGGTCGACCACGCCCGCAAGGTCGCCGACGACCACCAGGCCCGAACCGGGTCCCGGATCGACGTCGACACCCTGCGCGCCCGTCTCGGCGTCCCGCCCCAGCTCGCCGACACTATCGCCGCCCAACTCACCTGATCAGGAAGGAGACCGACATGCCTGCCCGCGACCACTTCCACTCGCTGATGCAAATCGGCCCGGTGCAGATCGGCACCCACCGCGACCGGCACGGCCAGACCGAGCACGCCGCCGTGTGCACCGCCGACCGCTGCGGCTGGTCATCCGACTTCACGAGCCAGACCGCCGCCCAGCTCGCGGCCCGCACCCACCGCTGCAAGATCCGCTAGGAGGCCATCGCCATGGACGTCCCGCTCTGGCTCGCCCTCGCCGTCGTCGGCTACCTCGGCATCAAGCTCATCCGCCCGCCCTGGTGGCTCGTGGCCGTGCTCCTCCTCGGCGGCTACCTCCTCGCCGACAGCCTGCTCTCCCCGTCATCGACACCACCGTCAAGTAACCCGTCACAGAAGGGAGTTCGGCCATGTTCCGTCCCAAGGTCCCGACCATGCCTCAGCCGACCGGCCTCGTCACCCCGCCCGCTGTCGTCGAGCCGACCGCCGTCATCCAGCACACCCCGGCGGCCCCTGAACCCATGGCGCCCGCTCCGGCCAGGCTGACCGTCCAGCTCACCCCCGGCGCCGTAGTCGCCCTCGTCGGCGGTGGCACGGCCGTGGTCCTGGTCGTCGGCGCCGTCCTCGTCTCGATGCTCCTCGCGGTCGCCATCACCGGCGCATCCGTCGCCATCTGCGCCCTGGTCATCCGCTCGCTCATCAACAGCGAGGCAAATCGACGCTGACCGGCCCCCGGGCGGCCTCAACCGCCAAGTCTCCGTCGCCCGGGAGCCGTGCCCCTCTCCGATCTCGCAACCGGAAGGAACACCCAGCATGACCCCCCGCACCCGACTTCCGTCCTGCATCTGCCCGAACTGCAACGGCTTCGCCTCCGTCGCCGTCACCCTCGGCGGACGCGACCGGCACGGCCACCTGCGGACCATCACCGCCAACTGCCCGGCCTGCCACGGCACCGGCACCACCCGCCGTACGCCCGTCCGGAAGGGCGCCCGTGCCTGACACCCTCCTCGACCCGACCACCCTCGGCGACCTGCTGAGGGTGGCCTCGGCCTCCGACTTCGACCGCTGGCAGGACCAGATCCGCCACACCGGCGGCTGCGCCGACCCCATCCACCTCACCGGCTGGACCCTCGCCAAGGACAAGACCACCGGCGAGACCCTGCACCACTACTCCACCGAGAACGAGCCCGGCGGACGCCTCCGCCTCGCCTGCGGAAACCGCCGCGCCTCCCGCTGCCCCTCCTGCGCCTGGACGTACGCCGGAGACACCTACCACCTCATCCGCGCGGGCCTGGCCGGAGACGACCGCCGCGACATCCCCGCCACAGTCCGCGATCACCCCCGCGTCTTCGCCACCCTCACCGCCCCGTCCTTCGGCCCGGTCCACAACCGCCCCGACCGAGGCACCTGCCGCTGCGGCACCCGCCACCCCTCCGACGACCGGATGCTCGGCACGGCACTCGATCCGGAGACGTACGACTACGCCGCCGCCGTCCTCTTCAACAACCACGCGGGCGACCTGTGGCAGCGCTTCACCACCCGCCTACGCCGCGAGATCGCCGCCCGCGCCGGACTCACCCGCCGCGAACTCGCCAAACACGTCCGCCTCTCGTACGGCAAGGTCGCCGAGTTCCAGAAGCGCGGCGCCCTGCACTTCCACGCCGTGATCCGCATCGACGGCCCGGAAGGCCCCGACACCCCGCCCCCGTCCTGGGCAACGGTCGACCTGCTCGCCGACGCGATCCACGCCACCGCCACGCACTCCTACACCTCGGTCTCCGTGCCCGCTGCCGACGACCAGCCCGCCCACACCTTCCGGTGGGGCACCCAGCTCGACGTCCGCCCGGTCAAGGCCTTCGGCGACGGCTCCGACATCACCGAACAGGCCGTCGCCTCCTACGTCGCCAAGTACGCCACCAAGGCCGCCGAGAACACCGGCACCCTCGACCGCCGCATCGGCGAACTCTCCGAACTCGACCGCCACCAGGTCCCCGACCACACCCGCCGACTCATCAGGGCCTGCAAGGACCTCGACCCCCTGTACCCGGACCGACGGCTCTGGGCCTGGGCGCACATGCTCGGCTTCCGCGGCCACTTCTCCTCCAAGTCCCGCCGCTACTCCACCACCCTCGGCGAACTCCGCCAGGCCCGCGCCGACTTCCGCGCCGCCCAGGAACGCGAAGCCCTCGGCCTGGAGGACCGCGAGCCGAACACCGTCCTCGTCCTCACCGACTGGCAGTACGCCGGACACGGCCACACCCCCGGCGAATCCGCCCTCGCCGCCACCATCGCCCGCGACCTCCAGCACAACCGCGAAACCGCCCGCGAAGCCGTACGCGACCAACTGGCCATGGAAGGAGTGGCCGCATGACGACCACCGTGATCGAGCGGAAGTGGCACACCACTACCGAGGTCGCCGACATGCTTGGTTTCGGCCTGTCCAAGACCAAGATGCTGGTGCTCACCGGGGAGATCCGCTCCGTGAAGGTCGGCCGCAACCGGCGCATCCTCCCGGCCTGGGTGGACGAGTACGTCCAGCGTGTCACCGCCGACGCCGAAAGGTGGGCGTCATGAGCGGCAAGCGTGGCAACGGCGAAGGCTCCATCTACCCGTACAAGAACGGGTACGCGGCCTACGTCTGGGTGACCAAGCCGGACGGCAAGCGGGCTCGCAAGTACGCGTACGGCAAGACCCGCGAAGAGGTCCACGAGAAGTGGCTCGCGCTGCATGCGGAGGCGAAGAAGGGCCCGGTCGCCACCCGTCACCGGACGCTCTCCGCCTTCCTCGCGTACTGGCTCGACTCGATCGTGAAGCCCAATCTCGCCCCCTTGTCGTACGTCTCGTACGAGGGGTACGTGCGCCTCTACATCGCCCCGCACCTGGGTTCGAAGCGGCTGGACAAGCTGACCGTGCGGGACGTGCGCGAGTGGCTTACCAAGCTGGCGACCGTCTGTCAGTGCTGCGCGCAGGGGAAGGACGCCAAGCGGGAAGCTCCCCGCCGGAAGTGCTGCGCGGTCAGTGACTGCTGCGAGTCGTACCCGTCCCGGCGAGTGATCCAGGGTTCCCGCGACGCTCTGCGGGCCGCACTCACCCATGCGGTCACCGAAGAGGAGATCAGCAAGAACGTGGCGTCGTTCGTGAAGGTGCCCAAACCTCGTCGTCGCCGGATCAAGCCGTGGTCCGTTGCTGAGGCGGGCCGGTTCCTTGCCGATGCCGCCGCTCGGGACGATCGCCTCTTCGCGGCCTGGGTCCTCGTGCTGTGCCTCGGGCTCCGCCGTGGTGAGGTCCTGGGTCTGACGTGGAAGTCCGTCGACTTCGAGAGGGGAGAGCTGTACGTCGATCACCAGATTCAGCGTGCGGGGCGGCAGATCCTGCACCGTGAGACCAAGACCGAGGATTCCGACGACTTCTTGCCGCTGCCGGCGCTCTGCCTCAAGGCGTTGCGGATGCGTCGCGCCCAGCAGACCGGTGACAGGAAAGCCGCCGGGGAGGTCTGGCAGGACAGGCACGGGCTGATCTTCACCACGAAGTACGGAACGCCGATCGAGCCGGGCAACATGACCCGCATGTTCGCGCTGCGTGCTCGCCGTGCCGGGCTCCGGGCCATCCCGTTGCGGAACACCCGGCACACGTGCAGCTCGCTGCTGGTGGCGTTGAAGGTGCACCCGAAGGTGGCACAGCGCATCCTCCGGCACTCACAGATCGCCATGACGATGGAGGTCTACGCCGAAGCGAGCGAAGAGCAGGTGCGTGCCGCGATCGGCCAGCTGTCCGACGCCATGGGCGGTACCGGTTGACGCGGTTGCTGTACTTCGCTGCTGTACGCCCCTGAAACGCCAAAGGCCCCGGATCTCTCCGGGGCCTTTGACCTGTGTGCACTCGGCAGGATTCGAACCTGCAACCTTCTGATCCGTAGTCAGATGCTCTATCCGTTAAGCTACGAGTGCTTGTGTGTTCTGTTGTGTTCGCTCTTCCTTCCGGGCTTTTCTTCCCGGTCGGCGTTGCGGGAACAACATTACATGACTGGCGGCGTGAGGCGAAATCCGTTTGTCGGACCCGGCCTGACCTGCGCAAACAACCCTGAAGCGGCCCCCGGCGAGGCCCACGGGACGCACCGAAACGATCAAGGGACGACCGAAGCCCCGGTCAGTGATGACCGGGGCTTTCGGGATCTTCGGCGGAGGCGGAGGGATTTGAACCCTCGATGGGATTTAAGTCCCAAACCGCATTAGCAGTGCGGCGCCATAGACCGGACTAGGCGACGCCTCCAGCACAACCGTCCGCGCGAGCGCGAATGGTGCGTGCAGATGATGACACAGCCGAGCGGGCTGTCACCAATCGCCCCCCACGGTACTAGGCGGAAAGGTCAGAGGGCAAAGCCCATCCCGCGGCGCAACGTCACGGCACGGACGGCGTTAGAGGAGTGGGGCGCACGCCCCCGGCGACGCCGACCGACGCCGTACGGCGAGACCTACGAGACCTACGGGGCCTGCGAGACCTACGGGACCTGCGAGACACCGGAGCCAACGCGGAGGTCGTCCCTCGGGTCCCCACCGATCCGGCCCCCGCCGATCCGGTCCCCGCCGATCCGCCTCACCCACTGGAGCCCTCATGCTGCGCCGCCTCGCCCTCACCGTCGCCACCTCCGCCGCGGCGTCCCTCGCCGCGCTGTCCGCGGCGCCCCCGGCCGCGTACGCCGCGTCGCTTCCCGTCATGCCGCCGCCGGTGAACGGCGCGGACGACGGCGACCGGCTCACCGTGACCGTGAGCAAGGCGGGCGACGGCAAGGACGGGACGTTCGAACTGGACTGTCACCCGGTGGGCGGCAGCCACCCCGCCGCCCGGGCCGCCTGCGATCAGTTGGACCGGAGGACCACCTGGGGCAAGGACCCGTTCGCGCCGGCCGCGCCGGGCGGGATGTGCACGATGCAGTACGGCGGTCCGGCCACCGCGCACGTCACGGGGACCTGGGCCGGACGGCCCGTCGACGCGACGTACGCGCGTGCCGACGGGTGCGAGATCGCGCGCTGGGACGCGCTCGTGCCGGTGCTTCCGGGGTTCGGGGCGTAGGAATCCGCCCTTCCAGGAGTCTTCGGAAGTCTTCAGGAGCTCGGTTCGTGGAGCATGAAGGGCGGAGCGGAGGAGCGGGGTGGACAGGAATCGCACAGCGGGCTCATGGGCCGAGGGGGCGAAACCCACGGTCACAGGTTCTCCGTGTCTTCTGCGTCCGTTCTGCGTCCCCTCTACGTGCGACCTCCCTCTCATCCGGCGCCGCGAGCGCAACCACTGCCCGTAGACTCCCTCGCGTGACACGTCGCGGACCGGTTGGCAAGATGGCACCCGCGGTCGGCAAGGTGCGGTAACAGGGAGGAAGCGTCTCGTGAGCAGCAGGCCATCCCGAGGCGCTGCTCGCCTCGCAGCCATACTCGACGCGCTTCCCGATGCGTTGGTGCTGGTCAACGCCAATGGGACGGTCGTCAACGCCAACACCATCGCCCTGGAGGCCTTCGAGGCCCCGGGTACGGCTCTCGTCGGTCGCGGACTGCTCGATCTGCTGCCGCAGTTCGACTCCCGGCTCATCCCCGGCACGATGCGGCGGCCCGACACCGTCGACGAGAGCGGCCGCACCAGGCCCACCCGGATGATCGCCCGCCGCACCGACGGCAGCGAGTTCCCGGTCGAGGTCACGAGCGCGAACCTGGAGAACGGCCAGCAGGCCTACGACGGTTACGGCTACACCAGCGATGAGCTGCTGATGCTCGTCGTACGTGATCTCTCCGGCACCGTCGACACCGAGGCGGAGCTCGCCCGTTCGCAGCGGCAGACGGAGATGATCCTGCGGGCCGCCGCCGAGGGTGTCGTGGGAACGGACACCGAGGGACGGGTCGTTCTCGTCAATCCGGCCGCCGCGCAGATACTGGGTTTCCGGGCCAGCGACCTGGGCGGGCAGGAACTGCACCCGCTGATGCTGCACTCGCGCGCCGACGGCGAGCCCTTCCCGTACGAGGAGTCGCCGCTCGCCGACACCCTGCGCTCCGGGCGCAAGCACCGGGTGCGCGGGCAGGTCCTGTGGTCCAAGAGCGGTGACAAGGTGCCGGTCGACCTGACCACCGCGCCCGTACGGGACGGCGACCAGCTCGTCGGGGCCGTGATGACCTTCACGGACCGCCGGCCGTACGACTCGCTCGCCGAGGAGAAGGACGCCGAGGCCCAGCGGCACCAGGAAGAGCTCGAACGGGCCACCGAGGAGCACGCGAAGGAGCTCGCGGCGCTCCGGGAGGAGCACGGCACTCGGCTCGCCGAGCTGAGTGAGCGGCACGAGGAGGAGCTGGCCGCCGGCGACGACCGGTACGCGGCACTCGCCGAGCGCGAGAAGGACCGGTACGAGGCGCTGTCCGCGCGGCACGAGCAACTGCTCGCCGTGCTGGGGCGCTCCCTGCGCGGGCCGCTGGACCAGCTGCGGACCGAGCTGTCGGTCCTCGCCGCGGACGACGCCGGGCAGTTGTGGCCCGAGGCCAACCAGGTGCTGCACCACCTCTCGGCCGGCTACTCGCGCATCACCACGCTCGTCGACAACGTCCTCGCCTACCAGCGCCTCGACTCCGGGACCGAAGAGGTCACCCGTACGAAAGTGATGCTGGACGCGGTCGTCGCGGCCGGTGTCAACGGGGCGGTCGAGCTGATCGGGCCCGGTCGGGTGCAGTTCGCCGTGCACGCGCCGCCCATCGAGGCCGAGGTCGACCCGCAGCGGCTCGCGACCGCGCTCGCGCATCTCGTCGCGGACGTCGCGGGCGTCGACTCCACGGGCAACGCACCGGTCTCGGCCGGCGGCTACATGGACAACACGGTCGTCGTGGCGGCCGCGCAGCGCGGCGAGGTCGTACGGATCGAGGTACGCGGGCCGTACACCGGGGGAGACCCGGTGCACGAGCCGATCGTGCGGGGGATCGTGCGCGCGCACGGCGGAGTGCTGCAGACGCACGAGGTTCCCGGGATGAGCGGCAGCGCCTTCGTTCTCGAGGTGCCGATCGGGGGCGGAGCCGGGGCGGTTCCGGCTCCCGGTGCGGACGCCGGAACGGCTTTGGCCGTGAGCGCGGGTACGGGTACGGACACGGGTGTGGATCCGGGCTCGGCTCCGAACGGTGGCGGCGTCGGCTCCGCGGTCGCGCTGCCCGAGCAGGCCTCGCCGCAGGGCGGGGGACGACGGCGGGCCCGGCGGGCTTCCGTCGACGCCTTCCTGGAGAGCGAGGTCGGGCCCTCCACGGAGACGGCCGTGCCCACCGGGCGGCGCAGGCGCGCCGCCGGGGACGGGAGCGGCGGGGGCGGGGCTCAGCTTGCGCTTCCCGCTCAGGCTTCGGCCGACGAGGGCGGCGCCGAGGGTTCCGGTGGCACCGGACGTCGGCGAGGGCGGCCCAGTCCGGCCGAGGGCGACGGTGTCTCCGAGGGCGCGGTCGTGACCGCCGCCGAGCACGCCGCCGGTGCCGCTGCCACTGGGCTCGGGGAGACCGTGCCTCCGCAGGGCGTGCCCGTACCTGCCGGTGGACGGCGCGCGCGACGGGACGGCCAGCAGCAGGCGCTGCCGGCGGCACTGCCCGCGGCGCCTTCGCCCGCTCCGGACGCGAGTGCCGCCGCGGACGCCCGTGGTGGCGCGCCTCAGCCGACAGGACGGCGTCGGCGTGCGCTGGCCGCCGCGGCCGAGCGTGCGGCGGCGCAGGAGGCGGGGCCGCGCGCGGTGTTCGCGCTCCCGCCGGCCGAGGCGGACCGTTCTCCCGAGTACGCCGCCCAGCAGGCCGAGGCCCACGGCCAGGCAGCCCTCGCCCAAGCGCCCGCCGGTCAGCCGGCTCTCAGTCAGGCGGCTCTCGGGCACGCTCCCGCCCAGGCCGACGACGGGCGCCACGACGTGGCGTCGCACAACGCGGGCGACGATCACACCCCGCCTCAGCCTCATCCGTTGCAGGCGCCCAGCGGGCGTCGACGGGCCCGGCAGGCGGCGGGCGAACTCGACGCGGCCACCGCCACCGGGGCGCCGGGAGTTCCCGGGCAGATGGCTCCGGCACAGGGCGCTCCCCAGGCTCCGGGTGTGCAGGGGGCGCCCGTCGCGCCCGGGCAGGCCGTGGCGCTTCCGGGGCAGGGAGTTCCTGGGCAGGCGGTTGCTGGGCAAGGGGTGCCTGGACAGGAGATGCCCGCGCAACTGGGCCCCGTACAAGGCGTTCCCGGGCAGGCAATGCCCCTGCCCGGACAACTGCCCCAGGCGCAGGGCGTACCGGGTGAGGGCATGGCGCCGCAGGCTGCTTCCGGGCAGCCCATGCCCGTAGCCGTACCCGCCCAGGGAAATCCCGGTCAGGGCGCCCCTGCCCAGGCCGGTCCGGTTCCCGGGCAGGCTGTTCCTCCGCAGGGCATGCCCCAACCGGGCGCCCCGGGACAGGCCCTTCCGCCGCAGGCCGTACCAGGCCAGGTCACGCAGGCAGGTGCGGCTGGTCCCGCGGGAGCCGTCGGCACCGGTGGAGTGCCGGTGGCCGCTGCGCCCGCCCAAGCCCCCGCGCAGAACGCCCAGCAGCAGCCGCCCCAGACGCCCGCGGACGCCGCTTCGGCGCAGCAGCCCTGGAGCGGTGCGGCCGACACTTCCGGCGCCGGGGTCCCCGTACAGCAGGAGGCCGATGCGGCGGCCCAGCCCTGGCCGGGTACGGCCGACGGCCCGGCGGAACCGGAGCCCGCGCCTGCGCCCGTCGCGGAGCAGCCCCGTGCCGCCCAGCCGCTCCCTGCCGAGGCCGCGGCGCCTTCGCCGCCCGTCGACCCCAACTCGACGCAGGGCCGCGCGTTCAGCGTCCGCACGCTGGGGCAGGGCGTTCCGTTCGGCCGCCGTATGACGGACGCGCAGCAGCCCCGGCAGAGCCGGCCCGCGTCGCCGACGCCCCAGCCGCTTCCTCAGCAGGCCCAGGCGCAGGCTCAAGCCCCGGTCCAAGCCCAGGCTCAGGCCCAGACCGCTCCACAGCCCCAGGCGCCCACGCCTCCCCCGCACGCGACCAACGGCTCCGGGCGGCGTCGTAAGCTCGGCACCCGCCCCGAGCCCGTTGCCGACGTCGCCGAGCAGACGGACACGGCGGCCCGCCCGCACCCGCAGGGCGGCGGCCCCCAGTCCCGGATGGCCAACACCACCGAGGGAACCGGCCGTTCGTACGCCATAGGAGCCCCCGACGAGAACGCCGACGAGGGCCCCGAGCCGCTCGACGGCCCCGGCGGTGCGGTCGAGGTCGCGAACCAGCCCCATCCGCAGCCGATGGACGACGAGCTGCCCCCGGAGCCGCTCGACAACCCGCGTCGGCTGCTGGTCTGGCCCGCGCCGGACATCACCACCCAGCAGGCGCTGAGCGACCGCGGCTACCGGCCCGTCATCGTGCACTCGCGCGAGGAGGTCGACGCGCAGATCGCCGCCTTCCCGGCCGCGCTCTTCGTGGACCCGCTCACCGGCCCGATCACGCGCACGGCGCTCCAGTCGCTGCGTCAGGCCGCCGTCGCAGCCGAGGTCCCGGTCCTGGTGACGGCGGGACTCGGCCAGGCGACACGTGAGGCGGCGTACGGCGCCGACCCTGCCGTACTCCTCAAGGCCCTCGCCCCGCGCGACAGCGAACAGCACCCGCCGCGCGTCCTGCTCATCGAGGAGCACGCGGAGATCGCACTGGCGCTGACCTCGACGCTGGAACGGCGCGGCATGCAGGTCGCGCGGGCCACGTCGGACGAGGACGCCGTCACACTGGCCTCGCAGATGCGGCCGAACCTGGTCGTGATGGACCTGATGCAGGTACGCCGCCGACGTGCCGGAATCGTCGACTGGCTGCGGGCGAACGGCCAGCTCAACCGCACCCCGCTCGTCGTCTACACCGCCGCCGTCGACCCGACCGAACTGCCGCGCCTCGCGGCGGGGGAGACGGTGCTGTTCCTCGCGGAGCGGTCGACGAGTACCGAGGTACAGGGCCGGATCGTGGACCTGCTGGCGCGCATCGGCACGAACTGAGCGCCCTTCGTACCGGCGGCCCGGGCAGCGCAGGCAGCACGGCAGCACAGGCAGAATCGGCAGCGCCGTCAGTTCCGTGAGAAGTGGACGTGCGCATACGTGAGTTGGGGCGTTGTTTCACGTGAAACAACGCCCCAACTCATACATCGACCTAAATGCGGTCAGAAGGCTTTCGTCCGCCCTGCCATGACCGTCAGAGCTGGGTGACGTCCAGCTCGCCCGCCGCGTACTGCCTGCGCAGCACCTTCTTGTCGAACTTGCCCACGCTCGTCTTCGGTACCGACTCGATGATCGTCCAGCGCTCGGGAAGCTGCCACTTGGCGATCTTGCCCTCGCCTGCGAGGAACGACCGCAGGGACTCGAAGTCGACGCCGGCGCCTTCCTTCAACACGACAGTGGCGAGCGGACGTTCACCCCACTTGTCGTCCGGGACGGCGACGACCGCGGCCTCGGCGACGTCAGGGTGGGCCATGAGCGCGTTCTCCAGGTCGACCGAGGAGATCCACTCTCCGCCGGACTTGATGACGTCCTTGGCGCGGTCGGTGAGGGTCAGGAAGCCGTCGGGGCTGATCGTGCCGACATCGCCGGTCTTGAGCCAGCCGTCCTCGCTGAACTTGTCGGCGGGGCGCAGGACTTCGGCGCCCTGGCCGCCGTAGTACGCGCCCGCGATCCAGGGACCGCGCACCTCCAGCTCACCCGCCGACTCGCCGTCCCACGGCAGCCGCTCGCCGCCCGGGCCGGTCAGCCGGGCCTCGACGCTCGCCGGGAAACGGCCCTGCGTGAGGCGGTACGCGAACTCCTCGTCCGTGCCCACCACTTGGGCCGGCGGACGCGCGATCGTGCCGAGCGGGGAGGTCTCCGTCATGCCCCAGGCGTGACAGACGCGCATGCCGAGCTCGTCGAAGGCCTTCATGAGGGCGGGCGGACAGGCGGAGCCGCCGATGGTGACCTGGGTCAGCGAACTCACGTCACGGGGCTTGGCCTTGAGCTCCGCGAGCAGGCCCTGCCAGATGGTCGGGACGGCGGCCGCGTGCGTCGGGCGCTGGCTCTCGATCATCTCGGCGAGCGGGGCGGGCTGGAGGAAACGGTCCGGCATCAGCACGTTCACGCCGGTCATGAACATCGCGTGCGGCAGGCCCCAGGCGTTCACATGGAACTGCGGGACGACGACGAGGGAGGTGTCCGCGTCGGTGAGGCCCATGGACTGCGCCATGTTGACCTGCATCGAGTGCAGGTAAATCGACCGGTGGGAGTAGATGACGCCCTTGGGGTCGCCGGTCGTGCCGGAGGTGTAGCACATCGCCGCGGCCTGGCGCTCGTCCAGCTCCGGCCAGTCGTAGCTGTCCGGCTTGTCGGCGATCAGGTCCTCGTACTCGTGCACCTGGACCGACGCCCCGTCCAGCAGCGAACGGTCGCCGGGGCCGGAGACCACCACGTGCTCGATGGTCTTGAGGTGGGGCAGCAGCGGCGCGAGCAGCGGAAGCAGCGAACCGTTGGCGACGACCACGCGGTCGGCGGCGTGGTTGACGATCCAGACGAGCTGCTCGGGAGGCAGCCGGAGGTTGAGTGTGTGGAGGATCGCGCCCATGGCGGGGATCGCGTAGTACGCCTCTACGTGCTCGGCGTTGTTCCACATCAGCGTCGCGACCCGGTCGTCGTCCCGGACTCCGAGGTCGTCACGCAGCGCGTGCGCCAGCCGTGCCGCCCGGCCCCCGATCTCGGCGAACGAGCGCCTCTGCGGCTCCCCCTCACCGGTCCAGGTGATCACCTGAGACGAACCGTGGATCGTCGACCCGTGGGTCAGGATCCTCGAGATCAGCAGCGGTACGTCCTGCATCGTGCTCAGCACGGCGTCCTCCCGGGGGCGACATTGCCTACGCGGTAGTAAGGGTTGGGCTGATTCTGCTCACATACCGCGCGGTATGTCACTACTCCGGGATGATCGATCACGTCACGACAGGATTCCTTGCCCCGGCGTGAACAGTGCGCTTGCCCAGCTCTGATCAGCGCACGGGACCCAGCTCGGGGTCCTCACGAAGCTTGCCCAGCGCACGCGACACGGCCGACTTGACCGTACCGATCGACACTCCCAGCACGTCCGCCGTCTGCGCCTCGCTGAGGTCCTCGTAGTACCGCAGGACGACCATCGCCCGCTGCCGCGCAGGCAACTTCATGATCGCGCGCCACATCGCGTCGTGCAGCGCCTGCTGTTCCGCCGGGTCCCCGGCCGGCGGAGCCTCCGGCTCCGGCAGCTCGTCGCACGCGAACTCGTCGACCTTCCGCTTCCGCCACTGCGACGTCCGCGTGTTCAGCAGGGCGCGCCGTACATAGCCGTCGAGGGCCCGGTGGTCCTCGATCCGCTCCCACGCGACATACGTCTTCGTGAGTGCGGTCTGCAGCAGGTCCTCCGCGTCGCTCGGGTTCGCGGTCAGCGAGCGAGCAGTACGCAGCAGCACGGGTTGGCGGGCCTTGACGTACGAGGAGAACGACGGGTACGCAAGGGTCCGCGTCGCCGCATTCGAAGCGCTGGTGCAGACGGTTGTGGTCATGGCTCCACGCTAGGAGCGCCCCCTACTCCAGCGGATCGGCCGCAGGTCCCGAAGCCGTGTCCGCCTCAGGTTGTAGGAGGGGGGCTGGCCCCACCTACTGAAGGTGGACGCCGGGCCCCGGCCCCCTGAGGGTTCACCCCTGAGGACCGCTCCCCTGGCAGTAGCCCGGACCCGGGAATCATGCGGGAGTAGTACGTCCGCACTCCGTGGGCTCTCCCGGAGGGTACGCCGGGCGCCCACCGAGCGCGAAAACGAGCGCCTTGGGCTGCGCTGGGCCTCGACCCGGACACGTACTCCGGCCCGGCCTGGACAGGCACCCCGCCCCGCCCGGACGCGCACCGCAGTCATCCACCCCGCCTCCGCCATCAGCCCCGATCGTCCGAGCCCAGGATCAACCCCGAGGTGGGGACCCCCGTACCCGCCGTCACCAGCACCCGGCCGGCCCCGGGTATCTGGTTCACGGATGTGCCCCGGAGTTGTCGTACGCCTTCGGCCACACCGTTCATCCCGTGCAGATACGCCTCCCCGAGCTGCCCTCCGTGCGTGTTCAACGGCAACCGCTCCTCGGCGACGAAGTCCGCGGCCTCGCCCGGCTTGCAGAAACCGAACTCCTCCAACTGCGTCAGCACGAACGGTGTGAAGTGGTCGTACAGGATCCCCACGTCTATTCCGGCCGGCGTCAGCCCGGACGTGCGCCACAGCTGCCGCGCCACCACGCCCATCTCCGGCAGCCCCGTCAGGTCGTCCCGGTAGTAGCTGGTCATCTGCTCCTGCGCGCGCCCCGCGCCCTGGGCGGCCGCGGTGATCACGGCGGGCGGATGCGGCAGGTCTCGCGCCCGCTCCACCGAGGTGACGACCAGGGCCTGGCCGCCGTCGGTCTCCTGACAGCAGTCCAGCAGCCGCAACGGCTCGACGATCCACCGCGACGCTGCATGGTCGGCGAGTGTGATCGGTTTGCCGTGGAAGTACGCCGCCGGGTTGGTCGCCGCGTACTTCCGGTCGACGACCGCGACCTGGCCGAACGCCTCGGGTGTCAGTCCGTACGTGTGCAGATAGCGCTGGGCCGCCATCGCCACCCAGGACGCGGGCGTGAGCAGTCCGAACGGAAGCGACCAGCCGAGCGCGGCGCCCTCGGCCGACGGCTCACGCCGCTGCACCCCGGAACCGAATCTCCGGCCCGACCGCTCGTTGAACGCCCGGTAGCAGACCACCACCTCGGCCACGCCCGTGGCCACGGCGAGAGCCGCCTGCTGGACGGTCGCGCAGGCCGCGCCTCCGCCGTAGTGGATCCGCGAGAAGAAGGACAGCTCGCCCATGCCGACCGCCTGGGCGACGGTGATCTCCGGGCTGGTGTCCATCGTGAACGTCACCATCCCGTCCACGTCGGCCGGTGTGAGACCGGCGTCGTCGAGCGCGGCCCGCACCGCCTCGACGGCCAGCCGCAGTTCGCTGCGCCCAGAGTCCTTGGAGAACTCGGTGGCCCCGATCCCGACGATCGCCGCCCGCCCGCCGAGCGTGTCCTTCGTCCGCACGCTCATGGCCGACTCCCCGCCTCGTGGATCGCGGCACCCTCGGCTCCCTCAATGCCCTCGGCGCCCTCAGCACCTTCGGCTCCGGCGGCTCCGGGGACCGTGACCGTGACCGTCCCGGTGACATGTCTGCCGATCCCGTTGGCCCCCACCACCCTGACCGTCGCCGTGTCGCCCTCGACCGCCTCCACCGAGCCGGTCAACACCATCGTGTCGCCGGGGTAGTTGGGCGCACCCAGTCTGATCGCGACCCTCCGCAGCACGGACCGGGGTCCGAACCGGTCGGTGATGTAGCGCCCGACCAGCCCGTTCGTCGTCAGGATGTTCATGAAGATGTCCGGCGAACCCTTCTGCCGGGCGAGCTCCGCGTCGTGGTGCACGTCCTGGTAGTCCCTCGACGCGATCGCCCCGGCGACGATGAGCGTGCGGGTGATCTCGATCTCCAGCGGCGGCAGGACGTCCCCGACCCGCACCGCCCCGACCTCGGTGTTCATGCGTCCCCCTCTCCATGCACGATCAACGCCCCCAACTCCTGGAGCACTTCGCTTCCGCACCCCAGATACGCGTCCAGTTGCCGACCCCACAGAAAGTGCCGGTGCACGGGATGGTCGAGGTCGGCCCCCATACCGCCGTGCAGATGCTGTCCCGCGTGCACCACGCGCTGCCCCGCCTCCGACGCCCACCAGGCCGCAGTCAGCGCGTGCGTCGCGTAGTCCAGCCCCTCGTCCCGCCGCCAGGCCGCTTCGTAGGCCGTGACCCGTATCGCCTCGGTGTCCATGTACGCGTCGGCCGCCCGGAGTTGGACCCCCTGCTTGGTCGCGAGCGGTCTCCCGAACTGCTCGCGGGTGTTGGTGTGGTCGACCGCCCGGGCCACCGAACCCGCGCACACCCCGGCCTGCAGCCCCGCGAAGGCGGTACGCGCGGTGGCCAGCACGTCGTCGTACGCTTCCTGGCCCGCCACCTCCGCGCCGGAACCACCAACCCGCTCGCCCAGCCGCTCGCCCGGTGTCCCGTCCAGCGTCAGCCGTCCCGCCGACCAGGGCGCCGTCAGCTCGACGGGCTCGCAGCGCGCGTCGACGGTCCGTACGAGCCACAGGCCGTGCTCGTCGTCGGCGACGAGGACATGCGTGGCGTCGCGGAGCCACGGCACCACGGGGACCGCACCGCTCAACTCCCCGGATCCGCCCACCCATACGGCCGCCTCGGGCAGGGCGCCGGTCACGACCACTGTGCCGTCCCCGATCGCGGGCAGCAGCCGCTCCCGCTGCTCCGCCGAGCCATGGGCCGACACTGCCAGCAGCCCGTACACACAGCTCGCCGCGAACGGCACCTGGGCCGTGGTCCGCCCCTGCTCCTCCAGCAGGAGCACCAGCCCGAGGAGCCCTATGTCCTCGACTGCGGCCGGCAACCCGGCCTCGCACAACGCCTTCCACAGCTCGGCGTCGCTGCCGGTGCCCGCCGCTGTCAGCCGCTCATGGGTGGACAGGTCGCCGAAGATCCGCGCGGCCAGATCGCGGGCCGCCGCCTGCTCCTCCGTGGGCGTGAAGTCCATGTCAGCCCCCGCTCCTCTCGACGGCCCGGAAGACCGGCAGCTCCAACTCCTCGTCCACCTGCTCGAACTCCAGCCTGACCGGCATCCCGATCCGCACCCGGTCGTGCGGCACCCCTACCACGTTGCTGATCATCCGCACGCCCTCCGCGAGTTCGATCAGCCCCACCGCGTACGGCGGATCGAAGGCAGGGAAGGGCGGGTGGTGCATCACCACGTACGAGTAGACGGTCCCGTCGCCGCCCGCCTCGACCGTGTCCCAGTCCGGGCAACCGCACGCGTTGCACCCCGGCAGCCAGGGGAACCGCAGCGTCCTGCATCCGTCGCAGCGCTGTATGAGCAGACGGTGCCGGGAAACGCCCTCCCAGAAGCCGGCGTTGTCGCGATTGACGACGGGGCGGGGCCGCTTGGGCTGCTCGGACCGCTCGGGCCGTGAGACCTCGGCGGCCACCACGGTCTTCGCAACCACGCCTGCCCCCTCCGCCCTCGGAGCGCTCCTTCTCCGAGCCGCGGGCACGTACTTCAGGATCCGGAACCGATGTGTCCCCACCGGCCGGCCGGCCACCCGGACATCCATCCGCGTCGTGACGAAATACCCCGTGCCCAGCTTGGTCGTCTTGCGCTCGGAGACCGACTCGATCACCGCGTCGAAGGTGATCGCGTCCCCGGGCCGCAGCGGCCGCAGATACTCCTGCTCGCAGTCGGTGGCGACCACGGAGGTGTACCCGGCGTCGTCGAACAGCCCGAGCAGTTCGTCGTACGCCTCGGAACGCCCCGCGTGCCCGGAGAGACCTCCCATCGTCCACGCCTGGAGCATGGTGGGCGGCGCTGTGGCGTCCGCCCCCGCGTACGCCGGATTCGTGTCTCCCATTGCCTCGCACCAGTGCCGGATCATCGGTTCGTTGACCAGGTCCTTGCCCACCCCGCCGACCGCGGCGGCCTGCCCCTCGTACACCTTCACCCGCTCGAACACGTCCTCGTACCCGCCGCCCCCGCCCAAGGCCGCCGCCCCCTCTCCGCCCGGAGCCTCCCGCTCGCTCACCGCCGCCCCCTGGTCATCCCGAGCCGCATCGTCGCCACGATCTCCCGCTGCACCTCGCTCACCCCGCCCCCGAACGTGTTGATCTGTGCCGCCCTGTTCATCCGCTCCAGTTCGCCGTCCCCGAACACACCCGGCGAACCGGAACGGACCAGCGCATCCGATCCGACGATTTCCTGACACATTCGGTACACCGCGACCGCCGATTCGGTTCCCACGACTTTCACGCCGCTCGCATCGCCGGGTGCCAGCCGGCCGGCCCCCACATCACCCACCAAACGCCAGTTGAGCAGGCGTGTTGCCGCCAGCCGGGCATGTACTTCGGCCAGCCTCGACCGCACCCACGGCTCGTCAACCCTGCGCCGCCCAGTCACCGGATCGGGGGTACGGGCGGCGGCCAGGGCGGCCGCGTAGAAGTCCTCTGCCTGCATGCCGATCGCCGCGAGCGCGACCCGCTCGTGGTTGAGCTGGTTGGTGATGAGCCCCCAGCCGCCGTTCTCCTCACCGACGAGGTTGGCCGCCGGGACCCGGATGCCGTCGTAGTACGTGGCTGTCGTGGTCAGCCCGCCCACCGTCGCGATCGGCGTCCACGAGAACCCGGGGGCGTCGGTGGGCACGAGCAGGATCGAGATCCCCTTGTGCTTCGGCGCGTCGGGGTCCGTACGGCAGGCGAGCCAGATCCAGTCGGCCTGCTGGGCGTTGGAGGTGAACACCTTCTGCCCGTCGACAAGCCACTCACCGCCGCTCCCGGCGCTCCCAGGGCCCTTCTCGCTGTCCTCGTGTCCGTCGCCGCCCACCCGCACGGCCCGGGTCCGCAGCGACGCCAGGTCCGTCCCCGCGGACGGCTCGCTGTACCCGATGGCGAACACGAGTTCCCCGCGCAGGATCCGCGGCAGAAAGTAGCCCTTCTGTTCCTCGGTCCCGTACTTCATGAGCGTCGGCCCGACCGTGTTGAGCGTGACCATGGAGACCGGAGCGCCCGCCCGGTATGCCTCGTCGAAAAAGACGAACTGCTCGTCGGCGCCGCGCCCCTGCCCCCCGTACGCGACGGGCCAGCCGAGCCCCAGCCACCCGTCGGCACCGATCCGGCGCAACAGCGCCCGCTGCTGTTCCGGGACACCCGGCGCAACAAGGTCCCCGGGCGGCGGCGGTCCGTCCGGCATCAGGTCCCGGAAGTACGTACGGAGTTCGGCGCGCAGTCGTCGCTGGCGCTCGGTGGTGGCGAGATGCACGACGACGGCCCTCCCGGACCTCGTACGAACAAGGGTTTCTGACTGTCCGTCAGATATGTGTGTCTGTCAAGGTCACGGACCTCGACCGCCGGGGTCGCGATCGCCAGCCCGGCACACATGCGGGAAACGTCTGCGCGGCAGCACCCAAGTGCCGCCGCGCAGACGTGTTACCACCCCACAAAGCACCCCACTGAGGAGGTGTACGACCGCCGGGGGTCTCCAGTCCCCGACAGCCGCCGGCTCACCAGAGCTTGGTGAAGTTGACGGCGGTGTTCTCGTTCGACTGGTCGATGGCCGTGAACGCGGAACCGTTCACCTGGGCCGTGTTGCTCTGGTTCGAGGCACCGGAGCCGACGGCCTGCTGCTGCGTCGTGGACGAGGTCCCGTAGTTGTCGCCACCGACGCCGCTGCCGACGACGTTCGCCACGGCCGCGTTCGATCCGTTGTCCGCGAAGGCGCCGTTGTCGGCCGCCGCAACGCCCGTGAAGAGGGCGGCGGCGAGCGGCAGGGCTGCCGCGGCGGCGAGAAGGCGGACGGTACGGATGCTTGCCATGTCTTTTCCTCCAGAAGCGGAAGTTCGCACCGGCCAGGACCGGCTGAGTACGGCTTGTTCCAAGGCAGTTGGCCGACCGCCTCGATGTCTGTCACAACGTCGCGAGATCAGAATTGCCCTCCGAATCCCCGGCGAACCACCCCGGAAGGCACTATTCGCTCGCAAGCGTGAGGACATGTCGATAAACCCCCTTCGCGCGACCAAAACCGCAGATCAGGGCGGTGCGGGCGACTCAATCCCATACGCCGCAAGGGACGAAGCGTTCCGGCACGTTTTCAGCCAATCCCACGGGGCCGGTTTCCACCCCCCTGGCCCGGCGCTCCTTCGCCCAACCCCCGGAGCGCCTCTTCCTTTTTTCGAACACTCGTACGAGCATGGAGTCATGGCCACCATCGACCGGCAGGCCACGACGCTGGCCCTCGCACACGCCCTGTCAGCCGCCGAACGCGGACTGGCCGTCATCCCGCTGTCCCGAACCAAACTTCCGGCACTGCGCTCCCCGCACCGCGACGACCCGACGGCACCGCTCTGTCACGGCGAGTGCGGCCGCTTCGGGCACGGTGTGTACGACGCCTCGATCGACCCGCTGCGTATCCGAGAGCTCTTCGCCGCCGCCCCCTGGGCCACCGGCTACGGCATCGCCTGCGGGCTGGACCCCCATCGCCTGATCGGCATCGACCTCGACACCAAATCGGGTACGGACTCGTCCGCGGCACTCCGGGAACTGGCCCTGCGCCACCTGTTCACGATCCCCGAGACGGTCGTCGTGCTGACCCCCAGCGGCGGCCGCCACGTCTGGCTGAGCGGCCCGCCCGACGTCGTCGTCCCCAACTCGGCGGGCCGCCTGGCCCCGGGAATCGACATCCGCGGCGCGGGCGGCTACCTCGTGGGCCCCGGCTCACGAACCGAACACGGCGCCTACAGCACGGCCCCGGGCACCGCCCACCTGGCACCCGCCGCCTGCCCGCCGTCCCTTCTGCAGCTCCTCCTGCCCCCGCCCCGCACCGGCCGCCACGCCGGACCCGCCTCGGCGGGCCAACACGGCCAGGGCCTCGTCCAGTTCGTCCTCGCCGCCCATGAGGGCCAGCGCAACACCCGCCTCTTCTGGGCCGCCTGCCGCGCCTACGAGAACGGCCTCGGCCCGGACCTCACCGAAGCCCTGGTCGACGCCGCCGTCCGGACCGGCCTCACCGAACGCGAGGCCCGCTCCACCATCACCTCGGCATCCCGCATGACGAGGCACCGCCCGTAGCCCCGCCACAACCGAAAAAGTCCCCTCCAGGTGCCCAGAAAACCGAGACAAACCGAAAAACGACCACTCGCGCGCGCGTGCACACCAAAAACGCCTGCACACCACCAAGAACAAGCAGGGGCGTCCGGAACCTCTCGGTTCCGGACGCCCCTGCTTCTCGCACTGCGGTGGGTGTGGGATTTGAACCCACGGTCACATCGCTGCGACGACGGTTTTCAAGACCGTTCCCTTAGGCCGCTCGGGCAACCCACCCCGCGCCGCTGAGAGATCGGCGCGGGGACAAGACTAACGGGTCAGCTGTCGCCCTCGCGCTGGCCCAGGGTGACTTCGGCCGTCTGCTGCTTGCCGTCGCGGGTGTAGGTGAGTTTGACGGTGTCGCCGGGCTTGTGGGTCCAGATCTCGCCGATGAGGGTGGGGCCGCTGTCGATCACCCGGTCGTCGAGCTTGGTGATGACGTCGCCGGGCTTGAGGCCGGCCTTGGCGGCGGGGCCGTTCGGCGTGACCGCGTCCGAGCCGCTGGCGCCCTGCTCGGTGATCTTCGCGCCCGTGCCCTCCTCCAGGGAGACCGAGGCGCCGATCACCGGGTAGACGGGCTTGCCGGTCTTGATCAGCTGCTGGGCGACGGTCTTCGCCTGGTTGATCGGGATCGCGAAGCCCAGGCCGATGGAACCGGACTGGCTCGTGCCGCCCAGGCCGCCGCCGCTGGAGGACTGGATGGCGGAGTTGATGCCGATGACCGAGCCGTTCGCGTCCAGCAGCGGGCCGCCGGAGTTGCCCGGGTTGATCGAGGCATCAGTCTGCAGGGCGCTCATGTACGAGGCCTTGCTCTGGGCGCTGCCGTCGCTGGAGGCCACCGGGCGGTTCTTGGCGCTGATGATGCCCGTGGTCACCGTGTTCGACAGACCGAAGGGCGCGCCGATCGCGATCGTCGAGTCGCCGACTGCGATCTCGTCGGAGTTGCCCAGGTGCAGCGGCTTGAGGTCGCTCGGTGCGTTCTTGAGCTTGATGACCGCGACGTCGTAGCCCTGAGCGTGGCCGACCACCTCGGCGTCGTACTTCTTGCCGTTCGAGAAGGTCGCCGAGAGCTTGCCGCTGTCGACCGCCTCCGCCACCACGTGGTTGTTGGTGAGGATGTGGCCCTGGGTGTCGAAGACGAAGCCGGTGCCCGTGCCGCCCTCGCCGTTGCTCCCCTCGGCCTCGATGGTGACCGTACTCGGCAGCGCGGTGGCGGCCACGGTCGCGACCGTGCCCGGGTCACGCTTGAGGTCGCCGCCGCTCTGGGAGGCGGCAACCGTCGTCGAGCCCGTGGAGTCGTCGTTCCGGTCGGCCGCCCAGTAGCCGATGCCACCGCCCACGCCGCCCGCGACCAGCGCGGCCACCAGGACCGCGGCGACCAGACCGCCGCGCCCGCCCGACTTGGGCTTGGGCGCCGGCTGTTGGTACGAGGAGCCCCAGACATCGCCCGAACCGCCCTCGCCCCCGCTCGCGTACGACGGTGTGGCCGGCGGCGGAGGCGGCCAGGCGCCCGCTTCCGGTGCCGGGCCCGCGGCCTCGGGCGCCCCGGAGGGAACCGGGGGCAACGTGGCCGTCGGCGCGCCTTCCTGGGGAACGCCCGACTCCTGGGGGTAGGCCGGTCCCTGGGACGGAGCCGTGCCCCGATGGGGGTCCACGGGATCCGGTCCCGGCGACACCCCCTGCTCCGGCGGCACGGAAGCAGCAGGAGTGTCCACCGGCACGGGAGGTGCAGACGGGGCCGGGGGTACCGCAGTGCCCTCGTTCTCGGTGCTCACAGCTCTTCCTCTCGATCCACGGCTGTTCAGTCAGGTCGCACTCGGTCACGATCACTCACGTGTGTTCATGACTCCACCCGCATGTGTTCAGGAACCGGCGCGATTCAGCTGTGCATGTGCTTTTGTATGCCGTCAGCTTTTCCCATGGGCCGTCAGGGCACCATAAGCGGTGCCTGTGACTCCGGGATCTTCATTTATATCGGACAGGTCCGACAAAACCATCGCATGCACCACGCCATCGACCTCACGCCTACCCACTCGCGATGGCACCATGACGCGGTGACCCACGCACGACAGCACCTGAACCAGGTCGTCGCCCACCGCGGGGCCTCCGAAGAGGCCCCGGAGCACACCCTGGCCGCGTACGAGAAGGCGATCGAGGACGGGGCGGACGCCCTGGAGTGCGATGTACGGCTGACCGCGGACGGACATCTCGTCTGCGTCCACGACCGCCGCGTCAACCGCACTTCCAACGGCCGCGGCGCCGTCTCCGCCCTGGAGCTCGCCGACCTCGCCACCCTGGACTTCGGCTCCTGGAAGAACCGCGACGAAGCGCCCGACTGGGAACAGCAGCGGCCCCCGTCCTGGGAGCAGCAGTCCGTCCTCACCCTGGAGCGGCTGCTCGAACTCGTCGCCGACGCCGGCCGTCCCGTACAGCTCGCCATCGAGACGAAGCACCCCACGCGCTGGGCGGGCCAGGTCGAGGAGCGCCTGCTCGTACTGCTGAAGCGCTTCGGCCTGGACGCTCCGCCCTCGGCCGCCGAGTCGCCCGTACGCGTCATGAGTTTCTCGGCGCGCTCGCTGCACCGCGTCCGCGCCGCGTCCCCGACCCTGCCGACCGTCTATCTCATGCAGTTCGTCTCGCCCCGGCTGCGCGACGGTCGACTGCCCGCAGGGGTGCGGATCGCGGGTCCCTCGATGCGCATCGTCCGCAATCACCCGGCGTACATCGAGCGCCTGAAGCGTGCCGGACATCACGTTCACGTATGGACGGTGAACGAGCCCGAGGATGTCGATCTCTGTGTCGAGCTGGGCGTCGACGCCATCATCACCAACCGCCCGCGCGCGGTGCTCCACCAGTTGGGCCGCTGACCTGGGGCCCTGTGGGGCCCTCGCTCAGCCACCCCTCGCACCTCGGCCACATCGTCGAATTCTGGCCACGCGATTACAGGGAGTGCACCGGCGCGTTCGATCCGTATTCGATCGTTACGAGTGCGTCACTGCACGTGCATTGGCCGGTTTCCGGTCCAGTCCAGAGGGGCATTCACACCGTGGCGTGGGGCAAAGGAGGTCTCGGGGGTGGCGTTGGTGGTGGCACAGGAGGTGCCCACGTCGTCGAGCATGGCCGTACCCCATGGCCCTGCGGGCGTGGGGGAAGCAAGACACCGGATGCGGGCTCAGCTGCGCACCGGCGGTGTGGCGGAAACGGTCATCGACGATGCCGTATTGATCCTTTCCGAACTATTGAGCAACGCCTGCCGACACGGCAGGCCGTTGGGTGACGCACTGGCAGGGGATGGCGACGTCCGGGCCGCGTGGCGCGTCGAACCGACCGGCAGGCTCACCGTCGAGGTGACGGACGGCGGCGGTCCGACCCGTCCGGTTCCGGCCACACCCTCGGTCACCGCGCGCGGCGGCCGCGGGCTCAACATCATCACGGCGCTGGCCGACGACTGGGGCGTCCGGGACGACGCCCGCGGTGAGGTCACGGTGTGGGTGGTCGTGCACAAGGACGCACACGCCGGACATCGCCGCGACGACTTCGCCGCGCGGGTCACGGCCCCGTCGGTGTCCGCGATACCCGACCTCGACTTCGGGAACGCTTTCGACAGCCTGGACTGAGAACGACCCGGGCCGACGGCGGCCCGAGCCGGGGAACGCCTGAACCGACAGCGGCCCGAGCCGAGGGCGACCCGAGCCGAGAATCACCTCACCCCCAGGACGACCCGAAGCCCGGACGGCCCGAACCCAGGACGACCTGGGCCGAAGCAACCCGAAGCAGACGGAAGCACTGGTTCGAGGACGAACCGAATCACCGCTTCCGGGACGACTCGGCACGTTGGCCACAGGGTCCCGTGGCTCCCCGTACGAGCGGCTAGGCTCGCGCCCGTACGAGTCGAGCCGTAACCGGGAGACATCCACGATGGCCAAGAAGCGACCCCAGACGAAGGCCAAGCAGCCTCAGCTGACGGATGGAGAGATCCCGGTCGTCGGGGCGCGCGAGCCCTGCCCATGCAACAGCGGCCGCCGTTACAAGGCCTGTCACGGACGGGCCGCCGCGCACGCCGTGACCGAGCTGGTGCACCGCCCCTTCGAAGCACTGGCGGGCGAAGCGGACTGGATCGCGCTGCGCGAGCTGGTGCCCGCGGCCACCGTCGAGCTGCATCTGAAGGAGGCGCTCCCGGAGGGCGTCCCGTCGGTCACACTCGCGACGGTGCTGCCGATGGCGTGGCCCGCGCTGCGCCGCGAAGACGGCTCGGTCCTGATCGGCCTGCAGAACGACACGGCGTCCGGTGACATCAGCCGCGACCTGGCCGACACGCTCCAGCGCGCGCTCACCGCGGAGCCCGGCACTCCGGTCCAGGGCCGCCGCGCCCCGGCCGACGGACCGCGGCTGCAGGACCTCCTCGACCCCGAAGGCGCGTTCGAGCCAGTTGTGCACCCGGGGTTCGAATTCTGGGTTCCGGACGCTCAGAACGCGACCACGGAGGTGACCGCCTCCCTGGAGCGGGCCAACGCCGCCGCCATCCCGACCGTGAAGCTCGCGGGTGTCGACGCCGCGTACTGGTGCGAGACGCCCGACAAGAACCACCTGCGCTGGGTCATGCCGCACCCGGAGGAGCAGCTTCTGGACGCGCTCGCCCGGCTGCACGCCGCGGGCCGGTCGAGCCTCGGCGACGGCACCCGTCTCGTGGGCTCCTTCCGTGCCCACGGCCTCACGGTGCCGGTCTGGGACCTGCCGACCGGCGTCACGTCGGAGGATGTCGAGAAGCCGGCGGCCGAGTTCGCCGAGCGGCTCGCCGGCGCGCTGGCCTCGGACGCACCGCTGACCGCGGACGAGCGCCGGGCGCGCGGCGGTCTCACCAACCGGCAGGTCACGCTCAGCTGAGACACAGCCGACACCCAGCTGGGACTGGCCGACCGGTCAGTCGGCCGACAGGGTCGTCGACCGGGTGACTCCTGTCACAACTCCCCGTTGTGGCAGGGAAGTCGGTGTCCGAATAGCCGAGATCGAATTTGCGAACCGCCGATCTCTTGTTACCGTTCCATTAGCCCGGTTGCTGGTGCATCCCCCGTCGCCAGCAACCGGGTCTTCTCATTCCCGGATTCGGGCCCCCTGTCGGCAGAAGCCTCAACGCGCAGTCTGCGCAGGTGAGTTGCTCCCCGAGCGCAACAACAGCGGCCCCTCGGCCCCCTTCGCGAACTCCACGACCGCCGTGTACGCACCCGCGCCCCCCGCCGTGCGCTCCCGCGGTGTCTCGCACACCCCCGGCTCGTCGTCCGCGCCCACGGCGCAGTGCATCCGTACGGTGCGGTCCGCGGGCCCCATGAGGGTCAGTACGGACGTGAGATCGTCGCCGGTCGCGTTGCGGTAGTACGTACGCGCCCAGGTGTCCTGCCCCTGGGTCAGCACGCAGGTCTGTGCCTCGATGCCGTCGGGGGAGGCGAGTTCGGGACCGCAGCGGGCGGCGGTGGCAAGGCCCAGGCCGAGCGTCAGGGAGCTCTCGGAGGGCGCGGAGCGGGGTTCGGGCGCCTGTGGTGCGCCGGCGCGACCGGCGGCGGCAGCGGGGGCGTCGTCGGAGACACGGGCGCCCGAGGCACGTACGGAGCCGTCGTCGGAGGTCCGTGTGGTCGCGGAATCCATGTCACCCACAGGTCCCGCGGAGGCCACGGCCAGTGGCAGCGCGGCCATGAGCGCTACCACGCCCGCCAGCGCGATCGGGCGGACTCTTCGAGGGCCTGGGGCTCGTCGTCCCCGGGAGTGACGCAGCATGAAAGGAACATAACGAGCGAGGGCGGGCGCGCGGCTCGCCGCGCGCCCGGTTTCCCTACAACTCGGGGGCGCTCACACCCGTACGGGTGAGGGCCTCCACCACGGCGTCCACGACCGCCTCGACATCGGGCACCCAGGGGGCGGCCGAACCGGGGAGCGGAGCCCGCTCCCAGCGGAGCTGGCCCTGGCCGGTCTCGGACGGGGGCAGCGCCACATAGCCGCCCTCACCGTGGAAGCGCAGCGAGCCCGGAACGTGGTCCTGGGCGTAGAGCAACTCGCCGAGCTGCTCCAGGGAGTACGGCTTCACGAGCAGCGCCCAGCGCGTCGGGGACGCGATCACGGGGCCGAGGCGCATCCCCATGTGGTCGAGCGCGAGGAGCGCGCGGGACGCGGCGAGCGCCGGCAGGCTCACCGCGCACGGGGCCTTGTCCCCGGTGGCCAGGATGATCGGCGCCGCAGGACGGTTCGTCCACCACCAGCGCACCATCCGCTCATCGGTGGTGGCCGCAAGAAGGCCGGGGTCGAAGGGATGGGCACCGGGCACTGTGCATTCCGGGTCGGGGCACGCGCATCGGGCCCGCCCCTGCGGGTCCGCCGCCACTCCCGGGAGTACGGGCCACTGCCATGCGGTCGCGAAGGTCAGGGCCGCGCCGAGCATCTCAGGCTGTCCGCCGTTTCGCTTGGACAGGAGCCTGCGTCGCTTTCCGAGGATCTCGCGCATGAGCGCTCGTTCCTTTCCGTTGCACGCCTGGCAACACCGAGGACCACATCACACCATGTGTCGATCACTTCACTGTGCGTACCTACTGGCGCATCACACCCCCGTCAGAGACAAGGGGAACCCCTATGGGCCGAGCGTTGGGCTGCGTCCGCGTCCATACTGCGTCTGGCAAAAGCACGGGCATGGCGTGGGGTGGCGGCGCCTGGCGTTTGCCGTCGCGCGTATTTCTCGCCGCCTCCGCCACGGGAGGATGGGGCACGGTCGTCGGTGGTTAAGACGCCCGGGTCCGTCGCCAGGTTCCGGGACGATCCCAACCACCCCTGGCCTTCACCGAGTACGTACCCATCACGACCGCTGTGACGCTCCGTCGAACAAGGCCAGTCGACCTCAATACGCCGAGACTCGAGTCAGTTTTAAGCCAACTTTGCATTTCCGCAACGGTCCCACGGACACCAGGAATCCCGGCAGGACAATGCTGGACATCCCCTCACGAGTGCGTGTACATGTGGAGACACTGCTAGCGGCGCAGAATGACATGGGGGTTTGCGATGCTATTGAGCAATACGCACCGGTCGGAAAGCCGGACGCCATGAACGCCCCTCACCTCCCGAAAGTGGCCGGAATCGATTCAACGGTTCCATCGCCCACACACACTGTCGCGCCCGCGCCTGCCGCCCCGGGTACCTCTTCGACCACTTCTCCACACGCCCCCGGGGCCGTTCTTCAGGACAGACTCGCAGGTTGGGTCTCTGATCTCACCACTCTGCACGAACTGACCGAGCGCCTGGCGCGCACCGCCGCACTGCCGGACGCGCTGCAGGAGCTGCTGCGCGCCGGAGCCGCCCTCGTGGGCGCCCGGCGCGGTCTCGTGGTCCTGGAACCGGGCGACGGACTCGGCCCCGACACCACGATCGGCCTGGGTCTCGCCCGCGCCGATCTCGGCCACATCGAGACCGTCCCGCGCAGCGCCATGTCGTACGGCAAGATCCTCGACGGTCTTCCCGGGGGCGAGGGCGAGATCGCCCAGCCCGACCTCCTCTCCGAGGACGGCCTCGACCCCCGCCACCGCGAGGTCGCCGCCCGCCTCGGCTACGCCGCGAGCTACGCGCTCCCGCTGTCCACGGAGGAGGCGGGCCGACTGGGCGCAGCCGTGTGGCTGTACGACGAGCCCGCCGAGCCCATGGAGCGCCAGCGGCACCTGGTGGGCCTGTACGCGCGCTACGCGGCCGAGCACCTGGCCCGGCTGGTGGAACTGGACCGCACGCGCGCGTGCATGGCGACCATCTCCGAGGAGCTGCTCCCCTCGCGGCTGCCCCGGGTCTCCGGCGTCCAGCTCGCCGCCCGGCACCGCACGGGACCACGCGGCGGCGGCGACTGGTACGACGCACTGCCGCTGCCCGACGCCGCGCTCGGCCTCGCGGTCGGGTCGGTCACCGGGTCGGGGCCCAGCGCGGTCGCCGCGATGGGCCGGCTGAGGGCCTCCCTGAGGGCGTACGCGGTGATGGAGGGCGAGGACCCGGTCGCCGTCCTGTCCGACCTCGAACTGCTGCTGCGGCTGACCGAGCCCGCCCGTTCCGCCACCGCCCTGTTCGCGTACTGCGAGCCCGCGCTGCGCAGGATCACGCTCGCCGGGGCCGGGCACAGCCCGCCGCTGGTGATCAGCGAGCGGCGCACGGAGTACGTGGAGACGTCCCTGTCGGCGCCCCTGGGGATGCTCGCCTGCTGGGAGGCGCCGAGCGTGGAGTTCCAGGCCGAGGCCGGAGAGACGGTTCTGCTCTACACGGACGGGCTGCTGCACCGCACCGGCGACCCCATGGACCGTGCCTTCTCGCGGCTGCACGCGGCCGCCGCGTCCGTGCCCAGGGCGCTGCGCACCGACCCGGGCGCGGTCGCCGATCACGTCCTTCGGAGTGTGCTGCCGGACGGACTCGACGTCGCCGACAGCGACGAGGACGTGGTGCTCCTGGCGGCATGCTTCGAGTGAGCGTCCGATCCCTTCGGGCGAGCCCCGCGTGACAGGTCTTCCGGCCCTGGGCGTCCTTCCGTACGACCGTACGATGGAGGGCGTCCAGAGTCGTATCGAGGAGGCAGACCGTGTCGGAGGCGCTCAACCCGGAGACCCCGGAAGCTGTGCTTGACGATGACGCCGACCAGGCGGATGAAGAGAAGCCGCTCAAGCAGCGCAAGAACGGCCTGTACCCGGGCGTGTCCGACGAGCTGGCCGAGAGCATGAAGTCCGGCTGGGCCGACACCGAGCTGCACGGCCTGGAGCCGATCCCGCAGGCCGCGTACACCGCCGCCCGCCGTGCCGCGCTCTCCGCGCGCTTCCCGGGCGAGCGCCTGGTGATCCCGGCGGGCAACCTGAAGACCCGCTCGAACGACACGGAGTACCCCTTCCGTGCCTCGGTCGAGTACGCGTACCTGACCGGCAACCTGACCGAGGACGGCGTCCTGGTCCTGGAGCCGACGTCGGGCGGCCACAAGGCCACGATCTACCTGCTGCCGCGCTCCGACCGCGAGAACGGCGAGTTCTGGCTCTCCGGCCAGGGCGAGCTGTGGGTCGGCCGCCGCCACTCCCTGGCCGAGGCCGAGCAGCTGCACGGCATCCCTGCCTCCGATGTCCGTGAGCTCGCCGACGCGCTGCGCGAGTCGACCGGCCCGGTGCGGGTCGTGCGCGGCTACGACGTCGGCGTCGAGGCGGCTCTCACCGACAAGGTGACCGCCGAGCGCGACGAGGAGCTGCGCGTCTTCCTCTCCGAGGCACGGCTGGTCAAGGACGAGTTCGAGGCCGGCGAGCTGCAGAAGGCCGTCGACTCGACGGTCCGCGGTTTCGAGGACGTGGTGAAGGTCCTCGACAAGGCGGAGGCCACGTCCGAGCGCTACATCGAGGGCACGTTCTTCCTGCGCGCGCGGGTCGAGGGCAACGACGTCGGGTACGGCTCCATCTGCGCCGCCGGGCCGCACGCGTGCACGCTGCACTGGGTGCGCAACGACGGCCCCGTGCGCTCGGGGGATCTGCTCCTGCTCGACGCGGGCGTGGAGACCCACACGCTCTACACCGCCGACGTCACGCGCACGCTGCCGATCAACGGCACGTACAGCGAGATCCAGAAGAAGATCTACGACGCCGTGTACGAGGCCCAGGAGGCCGGTATCGCGGCCGTGCAGCCGGGCGGCAAGTACCGCGACTTCCACGACGCCTCGCAGCGGGTGCTGGCCCAGAAGCTGGTCGAGTGGGGGCTCGTCGAGGGCCCCGTGGAGCGCGTTCTGGAGCTGGGGCTGCAGCGTCGCTGGACGCTGCACGGCACCGGTCACATGCTCGGCATGGACGTCCACGACTGCGCGGCCGCGCGGACGGAGACATACGTGGACGGCACGCTGGAGCCGGGCATGTGCCTGACCGTCGAGCCGGGCCTGTACTTCCAGGCGGACGACCTGACCGTGCCCGAGGAGTACCGGGGCATCGGCGTCCGCATCGAGGACGACATCCTCGTCACGGAGGATGGGAACCGGAACCTGTCCGCCGGGCTGCCTCGCCGGTCGGACGAGGTCGAGGCGTGGATGGCATCCCTCAAGGGCTGACACGACATGGGCTGACATGACATGAATGGCCGGGTACCAGTGTGGTGCCCGGCCATACGTCTGCGCGCGGTCGGTGGCTGGCCGTGCCCCGGCGGCCGGTGGTCGCTCGGGCCCCGCGGCGCAGCCGCACCATGTCACGGCCCCGCGCCCCTGAAAGAAGGGACGCGTTTCACTGAGGAGGACTTGTCTGTGGACGCGTTCTGGTCCGGCGTCGGTGTCGATCTGCACCTCGAACCCGATGCCGCCGACGGGCGCCGGGCCGGGCTCGAACGGGCGTTGCGCGATGCCGTACGGGACGGGCGGCTGGCACCCGGGACACGGTTGCCCGCGACGCGCCGGCTCGCGGCCGAGCTCGGGATCTCGCGCGGCACGGCCAAGTCGGCGTACGACCAGCTGATCGCCGAGGGATATCTGACCGCGCGGCAGGGGTCCGGCACACAGGTCGCCCCGCTGCAATCCCCGGCCGCGGACGCGCCGGAGGCGACGGCAGGCGCGCGTGCACCCCGTTTCGATCTGCGGCCCGGCAGTCCCGACGTCGGTACGTTCCCGGCGGCGGCCTGGCTGCGCGCGCTGCGCAGGGCCATCGCGAGCGCGCCCTCCCTGGCCTACGACTACGGGGACCCGCGCGGCCGGATCGAACTGCGGACGGCGTTGTCGGGGTACCTGGGGCGGGCGCGCGGGGTGATCGCGCCGCCCGAGCGGATCGTCGTGACCTCCGGGTACGTGCAGGGGCTCGCGCTCCTCACGCGCGTGCTGGACGCCGGAGTGATCGCCATGGAGGACCCCGGCCTCCCCTTCCACCGGGACGTGGTGCGGCACAACGGCGGAACCGTGGCCCCTGTGGAGGTCGATGAACGGGGCGCTTCGGTAAGGGGGTTGGACGATGCGGCGGCCGTCGTCCTCACGCCCGCGCACCAGTACCCGACCGGGGTGACCCTGCACCCGGAGCGGCGGCGGGCCCTCACCGACTGGGCACGCGCGCGTGGAGGGCTGATCGTCGAGGACGACTACGACGGGGAGTTCCGCTACGACCGGCAGCCCGTGGGCGCCCTTCAGGGGATGGCGCCCGGACATGTCGTCTACCTGGGGACGGCGTCCAAGACGCTCGGGCCCGCGCTGCGGCTCGGCTGGATGGTGCTGCCGCCGCACCTCGTGGACGCGATCGCCGACGCCAAGCTGCACACCGACCACCACACGGAGTCGATCGGCCAGCTGGCCCTCGCCGAAATGATCAACAGCCACGCCTACGACCGGCACGTACGCGCGGGCCGCCTGCGGTACCGGCGGCGACGGGACCAGTTGCTGGACCGGGTGGGGACGCGGCGCGGGGTCCGGGGCATCGCGGCGGGTCTGCACGCGCTGATCGACGTGAGCGACGAGGCCGCGGTGCTGGCGCGGGCCGCCGAGGAGGGGCTCGCGGTGGGACACCTCGGGGAACACTGGCACACGGCGGACGACGGACGGCCGCAGGGGCTCGTGGTGGGGTACGGGACGCCTCGGGAGCGGGTCTATCCGAAGGCGCTGGAGGTGCTGGGGCGGGTGCTGGAGGGGCCTGAGGGCCGGAGCTGAGCGCGCCGGGCGGTGGCTCGGGAGCCGGTTGGATTGGGCCAAGAAAGCACATGAATTTTGGGCCTATTTAGAGCCCCATTCCATCCGTAGCGTCGTAGTCATGACGAACCGAGTCGCACCCGCCGGAGCCCCCGCGAAGACGAGCCGCGTGATCCCGCCCGCGGGTCCGCAGCGCGTTCTGGCCCTGGCCCAGTTGAGCAACTCCGTCGGGGACGGTGCCTACTACGTCACGTCCGCCCTCTACTTCACCCACGTCGTCGGGCTCGCCCCCGCGCGCGTGGGGCTCGGACTCACGGTCGCGTGGGCGGTCGGTTCGCTGGTGGGCGTGCCCCTTGGGCGGCTCACCGACCGGCGCGGGCCGCGCGGCACGGCGGTACTGCTGGCGCTCGCGACGAGCGTCGCGGTGGCGTCCTTCCTCGTCGTACGCGGCTTCGTGCCGTTCGTGCTGGCGGCGTGCGTGTACGCCTCCGCGCAGTCGGGGCTCGCGGCGGCCCGGCAGGCGCTGCTGGCCGGGCTGGTGTCCCGGGAGGAGCGGACGGGGCTGCTCGCGCACCTCCAGTCGACGCTCAACGCCGGTCTCGCGGTGGGGGCGGGGCTCGGCGGACTCGCGCTGCACCTGGGCACGCGGGAGGCCTACCTCGGGGTGTTCGCGCTGGACTCGGTGAGCTTCCTGCTGTGCGCGGCGGTGCTGCTGCGGCTGCCCGTCGTGAAGGCGGTGTCCGCGCGCGTGGCCGACGAAAAGGGGCGCGGCGACGCCCTCGGAGTGCTGCGCGATCGCCCGTACGCCCTGGTGACGCTCCTCAACACCGTGCTGTTGCTGCGGATGCCGCTGCTGAGCCTGGGCATCCCGCTGTGGATCTCCGAGCGGACCGAAGCCCCGACCTGGCTGGTGTCCGCGCTGTTCGTGCTCAACACCGGTGCGGTGATGCTCTTCCAGGTACGGATGGCACGCGGGGTTCGGGGGCCGGCGTCGGCCACGCGCGCGGTGCGGCGTTCGGGGCTCGTGATGCTGGCGTCGTGCGCGGTGTTCGCGCTGTCGGCGGGGGTCTCGCCCTGGATGGCGGTGGGCGTGCTGACGGTCGGCGCGGTGCTCCAGGTCGTCGCCGAGATGCAGCAGTCGGCGGGTTCCTGGCAGCTGTCGTTCGACCTCGCCCCCGCCGACCGGGTGGGCGAGTACCAGGGCTTCTTCGGTACGGGCGTGACGGTGGCGCGGACCGCGGGGCCGCTGGTCCTGACGTCGCTGCTCGTGGGGTGGGGGACGCCCGGGTGGCTGCTCCTCGGCGGCCTGATGCTGGCGGCCTCGTACGCGATGGGTCCTGCCGTGCGGTGGGCGACGGACAGCCGGCCCGCCGCCGCACCGATGGTCAGGCGGCCAGTACCGGTGAACTGACCGTCACCGGCAGCGAGTCCACGAACAGGGCCCCCGCGAGCAGCCCGCTGCTTCCGCGGGGGCTCCACGCGCGCGCGTGGAGGTCGTCGTCGAAGGCGGCCAGCGCCGCGCGGCCCGCCTCCGTGGACGTGCTCCCCGCAGCCAGGACCCCGCGGGCGCCCGCCTGGACGTGCCGCAGGCCGTGCGGGCCCGCTGTGTAGAGCAACTCCGTGTCCTGGAGCGTCGACATCACGGTCATCAGGGCGTCGAGCCGGGCGTACGGCTCGGGGACGCCGGCCGAGCGGGCCGTGGCCAGTGCGTCCAACGCCCGCCTTACGTGCGGGAATCCGGCCCTGGCCTCGCCCCTCGCGCCGGCCGCGCCGTACTGGGCGGAGACCGACGAGCCGCGGGAGGGGCGGCGCGGCGCCCGCCGGTCGGGGTGCGCCGCGATCCGCTTGGCGGTCGCGGCCAGGTCGCGCCCGGTGGCGCGGGGTTCCAGGGCCGCCGCGGCGACCAGCAGGCCGAGCACCCACAGGGCTCCGCGGTGGCCACCGCCCGCCAGGGTCACCGAGTGCTCGGTGGAGCGCCCTATCGCGCCGAGCTCCGCCCTCAGTTCCGGTGTCGCCGAGCCGGTGCGGCGGGCGGCCGCCGCCATGGCCGCGAGGCCCGGGGCCAGCGCCTTGGCCGACCAGCGCAGCGAGCAGTGGTCCTCGCCGGTCGCGCGGGCGGCGAGGTCACGCGGGTCGGGCAGTCCGGGCTTGGGGGCCAGCGCCAGGTGCCCGGTCAGGGCGGTCACGGCGGCGTGGGCCAGCGTCTCGTCCTCACGGCTGCTCATCGAAACCTCACGGCCTCTCATCGACGTAAACGCTTACGAGGAGGATTCGGTGGAGGAGGCCGACGCGCTCGGGGCGTCGCTCGGCGCATCGCCGGGCGCGCCGCTCGGGGGCGTCCCGCCACCACCACCGCTGCCCGCGCCCGTGTTCTCGGTGTCCGGGTCGATGCCGAGGGTGATGGATCCCTTGTAGCCCTTGGAGGGGTCCTTCTTGTGGACGGGCTTCAGGGTGAGCAGGCCGCTGGAGGCGCCTCCGCCGTCGTAGACCATGTCGTCGTCGAGCTTGGTCCAGGTGCCGGTGTGCCGCGAGTACGGCTCCAGCTCGAAGATCTGCTCGGCGACGGCGTCGTCGAAGAAGAGCTGGCCGGTGAAGTTGACCTTGCCGCCCTCGTAGGTGCCGTCCTCCTTCTCGCCGCCGGTGTGCACCTTCACGTGGATGTGGCAGGTCCGCGGCGTGTACCAGCCGGGGACGATCGTCTCGAACTTGACGACCCCGTTGGCGTTGGCGACCTGGTAGCCGCGCAGGTACGTCTTGTCGTCGGCTGTCGAGCCGTCCTCGCTCTCGGCGGGCGCCGAGCCGCCGGGGTTGGCGGTCGTGTAGCCGGAGTAGTAGCCCCAGGCGTCGCAGTGCCAGATCTCCACGGCCGCGCCGGCCACCGGGGCGCACGACTCGGTGGTGTCCTGCACGGTGATGCGCAGCGTCAGCGGGACACCGCTCTTGCCCTCGGTGATGTCCTTCCGCACGAGAGCGCCGTCCAGGTAGTACGGGCCCTCCGTGACACTGGACATGAGGACACAGGTGCCGCTGCTCGAACCGGCGGACGCGCTCGCGGCGACCGTCTCCGTGGCCGTCGTCTCCGTGGCCGTGGCGGTCGTCTCGTCGGCGAAGGCGGACTGGTATCCCGCGATCGCGAGCCCGCCGGCCGCGACCGTGCCACCGGTGACCGCGATCGCGCGGCGCCGGGTGATCGTCGTGTCTTTGTGTGTTCCCGTCATGCCGGGAAAGCTAGGGACGCCGTCCGTCAGGAACATGGGGGGCGGCTGTGAGGACGCTGAGAATGCCGGGGAGGCCGAAGTCGGCGGGAAAACAACCCTCCCTAGGGGGTGGCCATCAGCGGCGTGTCCTCGCGCCACTTGAGCATCTTGTCGAAGCTGACCACCGCGCCGCCCCGGCCCGGCTTGTTGCCGATGTGGACGTGGTCGGCGAGCTCCTGGATCAGACAGAGGCCCCGGCCGTTCTCGGCGTCGCTGTGGGCGGGGCGGACCGGGGCGCGTCCCCGTCCCGAGGGGAACCCCGGTCCGGAGTCGGCCACTTCGATGCGGCACGTCTCGCCGTCCAGGTAGGCCGTGACCCGGTAGGCCTCGCCGGACTCCCCGTGGACGGACTCGCCCCCGTGCTCGACGGCGTTGGCGCAGGCCTCGCTCAGCGCGACGGAGAGGTCGTAGGAGATGTCGGGATCCACCCCTGCCGACTCCATCGTGCCGAGCAGCAGGCGCCGGGCGAGCGGCACGCTCGCCGCTTCACGCCGGAGATGGAGGGACCACCAGATGCTCATGCTCCAGCCTCCTGGCCGCGGCTCGACATACCGATACGTATTGCCGCACAGGGCCGGGTGTAAGCGTGCCGTTGACGTGATGCCGCCCATTCGGGGGATGTGCCGGCGCCATCCGCCGGTGTACGTGCGTACTACCGGTGTCAGAACGTGACCTTCCGGAACGTACGTCACCTTGTGGACCTGCCGTGTGGCGCGGGTGAGCCCAGTGCGATGATGAGCCCGCCATGACTGCCCCCCACCAGCGCGCGTGCACCGGAGGTGAACTCCGGGTCCTGAGGGCCGCGGTGTTCACCGCGGTCTGTGTCGTGCTGGCCGCGGCCGGTCATGCGATCGTCTCCTGCGCCACGGTTCCCCTGTGGTCGCTGGGCGCCGGATTCCTCGCCGTCTTCGCCGTCGCGGCGCCGCTCGCCGGGCGTGAGCGCTCCCTGCCGGGCATCGTCGTGCTGCTGGCGGTCGGCCAGGCCGTACTGCACACGCTCTTCGGGCTCGGCCAGCACGGCACGGCGGCGATGGCGTCAGCGGGTGTGGACGCCTCGCTCGTGGCCCGGGCCGCCCGGCTGGTGTGCGGGGCGTCCGTCGCGACGCTCAGCCCCGCCCAGGCGCAACGGATCCTCGCCAACGCCCGGCTGGACGCGATCGGTACGGGCGGGGCGGGCGGCACGGGCACGGCTCACGCGGCCCACGAACAGGCGGGCGCCATGGCGTCGGCCGCCGCCGGGACCCCGATGTCGGCGCTGCCGTCGCTGTCCATGTTGCTCGGCCACGTTCTCGCGGCCGCCGCCACCGGATGGCTGCTGCGCCGCGGGGACGTCGCGCTGCGGCGCCTCCTGCGCCTCTCGGCGCACGGAGTGGCCGAAGGGGCGCTCGTCTCCCTGCGCGGGGCCCTGGCGCTCGTACGCGCCCTGCTGGCGGGTCTCCCGGGCACGTCCCCCGAGGCGCCGCGCGTACCGCGGGCCACGGAGTACGTGCCACCGGCCGTACCAGCGACCGCTCTTCAGCACTCGGTCGTCCGGCGCGGTCCGCCGGCCCACAGGGTTCTCACCCTCGCCGCCTGACGCGACGCACCACTTCTGGACGTATCACTCCCGGGGGACCGTCGTGCGGCACGCGCGCGTGCCCGCTCTTTCGCACGCGCAACCCCGTTCTGCCACCGAACCAGTGCTGAAAGTGGAGTGTCCCTGCCATGAAGGCTTCCCGTATCGCCGCGACCGGTGCCGTCGCCGCCTCCGCCGTCCTAGTCCTGTCCGGCCCCGCGTTCGCGCACGTCAGCGTGCAGCCCGAGGGCACGGCCGCCAAGGGTGGCTACGCGACCGTCAACTTCAAGGTGCCGAACGAGCGCGACAAGGCCTCGACCACCAAGCTCGAAGTGAACTTCCCGGCCGACCACCCGCTCGCCTCGGTGATGCCGCAGGCCGTCGACGGCTGGACCGTCAAGGTCACCAAGTCCAAGCTCGACAAGCCGCTCGAACTGCACGGCGAGAAGATCAACGAGGCCGTCACCAAGGTCACCTGGACCGCCGACGGCAAGGGCATCCAGCCCGGCTACTTCCAGAAGTTCCCGCTCTCCATCGGCGCGCTGCCCGAGGACACCGACGAGCTGGTGTTCAAGGCGATCCAGACGTACTCCAACAAGGAGGTCGTGCGCTGGATCGAGACCTCGACGAAGGGCGCGGAGGAGCCCGAGTCGCCGGCTCCGGTGCTCGCCCTGTCCGCCGCCGAGGGCGACCACCACGGATCCGCCTCCTCCGCCTCCGACGACTCTGCGGAGGCCGACGACGCGAAGGCCGCCGCCAACACCTCGACCACCGAGGCCGCCTCCTCCGACAGCAGCGACACCACGGCCCGTGTACTGGGCGTCGTGGGCATCGTCGTCGGCGTGGCGGGCGTGGCGTTCGGCGTGCTCGCCGGTCGTCGGCGTACCACCGCGTAAGCCAAGTCCCACCCATCGAAACCTCGGACGCCCCACCGGGATCCCCGGCCGAATCCGTTTTCCGGCCGGGGGTCCGGCCCGCCGCACAGCGGCGATCGGCGGTGGCGTCCCCCCGGAGAATGCACTATGCGCAAGAAGACGTACGCCGCGGCCGCGCTGTTCGCCGCGGCCGCCCTGACCCTTTCCGCCTGCGGCAGCGGTGACGACGCCGACAACGCGGTCGCCGAGGTCTCCGAGGAGGCAGGCTCCGACAAGGCCGCGACGGTCCTCGACAAACCGTTCGAAAAGCCGGACCTCGTCCTCACCGACACCCACGGCAAGCAGTACGACCTCCGCAAGGAGACCAAGGGCAAGCCGACACTGATCTACTTCGGCTACACCAACTGCCCCGACGTCTGCCCGCTGACGATGAACAACATCGCCGTCGCCGAGAAGCAGCTCGCCCAGAACAAACAGGTGACGCAGGCCGAGAAGGACTCGCTCCGCATCGTGTTCGTCACCACCGACCCCGAGCGGGACACCTCCGCCGCGCTCGGCAAGTGGCTCAAGGGCATCGACCCCGATGTCGTCGGCCTGACCGGCTCCTTCGCCACGATCCAGGGCGGCGCCCGGACGCTCGGCATCTCCATCGAGGCGCCGAAGAAGGACAAGACCGGCAAGGTCGTCTCGATGCACGGCACCCAGGTCATCGCCTTCTCCCCGAAGACCGACGGCGGTTACGTGCTGTACGGCGAGGACGCCACCGTCGACGACTACACCAAGGACCTCCCCAAGCTGATCAAGGGCGAGAAGCCGTGACGCGTCGTACGGCGGCCAGGAGGGTGTCCACGTCCACGGGGGCCTCGGCGGCTGCCCTCGTCGTGGCCGCCGCCCTGGCCCTGGCGGGCTGCGGCGACTCGGACTCGGACTCCTCGGAACCCGAACTGTCCGTCGCCGCGATCTACATGCCGCAGCCGGTCTCGGACTCCATGGCGGCCGGTTTCCTGATCGTCGCCAACGCCGGCGGAGCCGACGACAGGCTGTCCTCCGTCACCAGCGACGTCGCCGGCGAGGTCACCCTCCACACGACGTCCGGGCAGTCGATGACCGAGGTCAAGAACCTCGACGTCCCCGGTCACGGGAAGCTCGTCCTGGAGAGCGGCGGCAACCACCTCATGTTCGAGAAGCTGAAGCGCAAGCCGAAGGAGGGCGACAAGGTGTCCCTGGAGCTGCACTTCACCAAGTCCGGGCCGATGAAGGTCGAGATGCCGGTGAAGTCCCCCACCTACCGGCCCACGGCGACCACCAAATCGTCCATGCAGTCGTCCTCGACGTCTCACCACTGAGGGAGGGACCAACCGTGAGCCAGACCATCGCTCCCCGAGTCCGGACGCTGCTGTTGCTGCTCCTCGCCGTCACCGGCGCGCTCCTCGCCGGGTCCGCGCCCGTCTCCGCGCACGCCGCCCTGACGGCGAGCGACCCCCAGCAGGGATCGGTGGTCAAGGAGGCGCCGGCCCAGGTGTCGCTCACCTTCTCCGAGGGTGTCGCGATGTCCGACGGATCGGTGCGCGTGCTCGACCCCAAGGGCAAGCGCGTCGACACCGGGAAGACCAGCGAGCAGGGCACGAACACGTACTCCGTGAAGCTGCACTCGGGCCTGCCGGACGGCACGTTCACCGTCACCTACCAGGTGGTGTCGGCGGACAGCCACCCCGTCTCCGGCGCCTTCACCTTCTCCATCGGGGCCCCCTCGACGACCTCCGTCTCCGTGTCCGACCAGGAGGCCGGCGGCGGAGTGGTGGGCGGGCTCTACGGCTTCGCGCGCTATCTCTCGTACGCGGGCTTCATCCTCCTCGTCGGCGGCGCGGCCTTCGTGCTGGCCTGCTGGCAGCGGGGCACCGGGGAGCGGTCGGTGCAGCGGCTGGTCGTCTCCGGGTGGCTCGCGCTGACCGGGGCCACGCTCGCCATGCTGCTGCTGCGCGGCTCGTACACCGGCTCCGGGAAGGTCGGGGACATCTTCGACCTGAGCCTGCTCAGCGATGTGCTGCAGACCAAGACGGGCGCGGCGCTGGTCTCGCGCCTGCTGCTGCTCGCGGCGGGCGCCCTGTTCATCGCCGTGCTCTTCGGAGCGTACGAAAAGCGCGAGGACGACGAGGAGAAGGGCGATCTGACCTTCGGGCTCGCCATCGGCGGGTTCGTCGTGGCGGCGGGTCTGGCCGCGACCTGGGCCATGGCCGAGCACGCCTCGACCGGTATCCAGACCGGGATCTCGATGCCCGTCGACGTGCTGCACCTGCTTGCCGCCGCCGTCTGGCTGGGCGGCCTGTCGACGCTGCTCGTGGCGCTCTACCGCGCGCCGTCCATCGAGCCGGCCGTAGTACGCCGCTTCTCCCGCATCGCGTTCGGCAGCGTGGCCGTGCTGGCCGCGACGGGCATCTACCAGTCGTGGCGGCAGCTCGGCTCCTGGTCCGCGTTCACCGGGACCTCGTACGGGCAGCTGCTGCTCGTCAAGATCGGCCTGGTGGTCGTCCTCGTCGGCATCGCGTGGATATCGCGGCGCTGGACGGCGCAGCTGTCGCAGGCACCGGCCGCGAAGGCTGTGAAGAGCTCGGCGGCCACGCCGGCGAAGGCCACCGCGAAGACGCCTGCCAAGGTCTCGGCCAAGACTTCGGCAAAGGCTGCAGCGAAGACATCGGCGAAGACCTCCGCCCCGACCTCGGAGCGGTCGGAGGACGAGAACCGCGAGACCGAGGACGAGAAGGAGTCGGCCGCCACGCCCGCGGGCAGCGGCGACGGCAAGCGGGCCACCCAACTGGCCCGGCAGCGGGCAGCGGTGGCCACCGCGCGCGAGAAGCGCCGGCGTGACGCCGATCCGCTCCGCTCGGGTCTGCGCCGCTCGGTGCTCGCCGAGGCGGGCGTCGCGGTGGTCCTGCTGGCCGTCACCACCGTGCTGACGTCCACCGAACCCGGACGCACGGTGGAGGAGGCCGAGGCCGCCACCGCCGCCAGCTCGCAGGAGGCCACCGGAGCACTGGCCGTGGACATCCCGTTCGACACCGGAGGCAAGGACGGCAAGGGCCTCGCGCGCGTCGAGATCGACCCGGCCCGCGTCGGCGGCAACGACATGCACGTCTACGTACAGCGGCCGAACGGCAAGGCCTTCGACATCCCCGAGGTCAAGGTCTCCTTCACCCTGAAGGCGAAGGACATCGGGCCGCTGCCCGTGGTCCCCGACCGGATCGCCACCGGACACTGGACGGCGACCGGGGTACAGATCCCGATGGCGGGCAACTGGGCGATCGCGGTGACGGTGCGGACCTCCGACATCGACCAGGTGACCGTGGACAAGAACGCGCAGATCGGCTGAACGACACCATGGCTGAACAGTCCACTCCGGAGACGTCCTCCCCGGGTGCCCCCGCCGAAGGGGCACCCGGTCAGGGAGGCGTCCCCCAGAAGGCCACTGCCCCGAAGGCCGCTCCCAAGGGGGCCTCTTCCGAAAATGCCCCTCCTAGGGAGGCCGATTCCCAAAAGGCCCCCTCCAAGGGCGTCATTTCGCGGCGCCGCCTGCTCGGTACCGCCGGTGCCACCGGCCTCGCGCTCGGCGCCGCGGGCGGGGCCGCCGGATACGCCGCCGCGCCCTCCGCCGACCAGACCGCGCTCCTCAACTCGCTCGGCGCGGACGAGGTGATGTTTCACGGGAAACATCAGCCCGGCATCACGACCGCCCTGCAGGCCCGCGGCCACCTCGTCGCGTTCGATCTCGCGGCGGGCGCGGGCCGCAAGGAGGCGGCCGCCCTGCTGCGGCGCTGGTCGACGACGACCCAGCGGCTGATGGCGGGCGAAGCGTCCGCGAGCGCCGACACGGACGTGGCGCGCGACGCCGGACCCTCGTCCCTCACGGTCACCTTCGGCTTCGGCCACAGCTTCTTCGCCCGTACGGGACTGGAGAAGCAGCGGCCGATCGCCCTCGACCCGCTGCCCGACTTCTCCTCGGACCACCTGGACAAGGCGCGCAGCAACGGCGACCTGTGGGTGCAGATCGGCTCGAACGACGCCCTCGTCGCCTTCCATGCCCTGCGCGCGATCCAGAAGGACGCGGGACAGGCGGCGAAGGTGCGCTGGCAGATGAACGGCTTCAACCGCTCGCCGGGAGCCACCTCCCAGCCCATGACGGCCCGCAACCTGATGGGGCAGATCGACGGCACACGCAATCCCAAGCCGTCGGAGTCCGACTTCGACCGGCGGATCTTCGTGCCCGACGCGGGCGACCCGTCGTGGATGGCAGGCGGCTCGTACGCTGTCGTACGCCGTATCCGCATGCTCCTCGACGACTGGGAGCAGCTCTCGGTCAAGGCGCAGGAGGACGTGATCGGGCGGCGGAAGACCACCGGGGCGCCGCTCTCCGGCGGCACCGAGACGTCCGAGATGGACCTGGAGAAGACCGACGCCGCTGGCGGGCTCGTCGTCCCCATCAACGCCCATTCCCGTATCACCCGGCCCGACGAGAACGGCGGTGCCGCGATGCTGCGCAGGCCGTTCTCCTTCCACGACGGCATCGACGCGGACGGGGTCCCGGACGCGGGCCTGCTCTTCGTCTGCTGGCAGGCCGACCCGCTGCGCGGCTTCGTACCGGTGCAGCGCAAGCTCGACCGCGGTGACGCGCTGTCCACGTTCATCCGGCACGAGTCGAGCGGCCTGTTCGCGGTGCCGGGCGGGGCGGCGGAAGGGGAGTACGTGGGGCAGAAGTTGCTGGAGGGGTGAGATCAGCTCGCTGAGGCGGCTGGGACGGCTGAGGTGGCAGAGGCCGGAAGCGGGGGCCCTGCCGCGCAAGGCCCATTAGGGTGAGGCCATGCCAGCCAGCTACGCGTATCTCGGCCCCGAGGGCACCTTCACCGAAGTCGCCCTGCGGACTCTTCCGGAGTCGGCCACCCGGCAGCTCATCCCGATGGTGTCCGTGCCCGCCGCGCTCGACGCGGTCCGGGCCGGCGAGGCCGAGGCCGCGTTCGTACCGATCGAGAACTCCGTCGAGGGCGGCATCACCACCACCGTCGACGAACTGGCCGTCGGCGAACCGCTGATGATCTACCGCGAGGTCCTTCTCTCGATCACCTTCGCGCTGCTGGTCCGCCCGGGCACGAAGCTCTCGGAGATCAAGACGGTCAGCGCACATCCGGCCGCGCAGCCGCAGGTCCGCAACTGGATGAAGAACAACCTCCCGGACGTCATCTGGGAGTCGGCGGCCTCCAACGCGGACGGCGCCCGCCTGGTGCAGGAGGGGCGCTACGACGCGGCCTTCGCGGGCGAGTTCGCGGCGGAACGGTACGGCCTCAAGGCCCTGGAGACCGGGATCCACGACGCGGAGAACGCGCAGACCCGGTTCGTCCTGGTGGGCAGGCCCGCCCGGCCCGCGGCGCCGACCGGCGCGGACAAGACCTCCGTGGTCATCTGGCAGCGCGACGACCACCCGGGTGCGCTGCTCGAACTCCTCCAGGAGTTCGCCGTCCGCGGGGTCAACCTGATGCTGCTGCAGTCCCGGCCGACCGGCGAGGGCATCGGCAACTACTGCTTCGCCATCGACGCCGAGGGACACATCGCGGACCGCCGCGTCGGCGAGGCGCTGATGGGCCTCAAGCGGATCTGTCCGCAGGTACGGTTCCTCGGTTCCTATCCGCAGGCCGACGTCGACCCCAAGGACGTACGTGCGCCGCGGGCCGGTACGTCCGACACCGAGTTCGCGGCGGCCTCGGACTGGCTGGCGCGCTGCCAGGACGGCCGGTTCTAGGCGGGCTGTGCCCAGCGGGTTACCGGGCGGAGCTTGCTCTGCTCGGCTTACTGAACGGGCTTTGCCGAGCAGGCCTTGCTGAGCGGGCTCGCCGAGCAGGGCTTGCTGGGCGAGCTTTGCCAAGCGCGACTTTCTGGGCGGAGTTCGCTGAACGGGGTTCGCTGGCCGCGGCTTTCTGGCCGCGGCTTGCTGAGCGGGCTTCTCTCACGGCCGCCGAGCGGACACCCGTTGGCAACCCGGCAGCCACTGGCCGTCTTCCGTGCGGTTTCCCGGGCGGAGCCGTCGGCTCCGCCCGCCCGTTTCGGCCAGTCCTACCTGCAGATTGTCTCTGTCCACAGAAGTTATCCACAGGCACGCTTCTCGACCTGGGGACAAGTCGACAACGAAGCGCGACTCAGTCGACAAATCGGCCTACAGCCCACAAGTCCGTCCACAGCCCCATCGGTCACCCTTCGTCCACCCGTTTCTGTTGACCAATCCCATAGAGCGAACCATTTCCACTCGAAAGTGCGTGTAGGGAGGGTTTGGTCCGGGAATTCTTGGCTCTGCACACAGCTTTGGGAACGATCACTTCCGATGTCCACAGATCTTTCGCACAGCCTGTGGATAACTTTTCCGGGGTGTGGATTTCTGTGGACAACCCAGCTCTCAAGTCCCGCTCCCCACAAGGGAATCGAGTCAACCGACCGAATCCCACCTGCCCCGTTCCAGGGATCGACTCCCCTTTCATTGACGTCTATTGAAGCGCCTCACCAATTCCCGCAAAACGTGACAGAAGCGACAGAACGGAATACCGGGTCGTGAGTCGGAACCCCGCACCGGTAGCCTTGTGGGGTGATTGACCTTCGCCTGCTTCGTGAGGACCCCGACCGTGTTCGCGCCTCCCAGCGCGCCCGTGGAGAGGACGTCGCCCTTGTCGACGCCCTCCTCTCCGCCGACGAGCGGCGCAGGTCGTCCGGCGTCCGCTTCGACGAGCTGCGTTCCGAGCAGAAGAGCATCGGCAAGCTCATCTCCAAGGCCTCCGCCGACGAGAAGGCCGAGCTGCTCAAGAAGACGGGCCGGCTCGCCGCCGACGTCAAAGCGGCCGACGCCGAGCAGCACGAGGCGGACGAGGAGACCAAGCGCCTCCTCCTCCAGCTCGGCAACCTCGTGCACCCCGACGTCCCGGTCGGCGGCGAGGAGGACTTCGTCGTCCTGGAGACGCACGGGACCATCCGCGACTTCGGCGCCGAGGGCTTCGAGCCCAAGGACCACCTGGAGCTCGGCGAGGCACTGGGGGCCATCGACGTCGAGCGCGGCGCCAAGGTGTCCGGCTCGCGCTTCTACTACCTGACGGGTGTCGGCGCGCTGCTCGAGCTCGCCCTCGTCAACGCGGCGATCGCGCAGGCCACCGAGGCCGGCTTCATCCCCATGCTGACCCCGGCGCTGGTCCGCCCGCGGGCCATGGAGGGCACCGGCTTCCTCGGCCAGGCCGCGGAGAACGTGTACCACCTGGAGAAGGACGACTACTACCTGGTCGGCACCTCCGAGGTCCCGCTCGCGGCGTACCACATGGACGAGATCCTCGACGCCGACAAGCTGCCCCTGCGCTACGCGGGCTTCTCGCCGTGCTTCCGACGCGAGGCCGGCACGTACGGCAAGGACACGCGGGGCATCTTCCGCGTGCACCAGTTCGACAAGGTAGAGATGTTCTCGTACGTCAACCCCGAGGACGCCGAGAACGAGCACCAGCGGCTCCTGGAGTGGGAGAAGCAGTGGCTCACCGGGCTTGAGCTGCCCTTCCAGGTCATCGACGTGGCGTCGGGCGACCTGGGCTCGTCCGCCTCGCGCAAGTTCGACTGCGAGGCGTGGATCCCGACCCAGGGCAAGTACCGCGAGCTGACGTCGGCCTCGAACTGCGACGGTTTCCAGGCCCGCCGTCTGTCGGTGCGTATGCGTGACGGCAAGAAGGTGCAGCCGCTCGCGACGCTGAACGGCACGCTGTGCGCCGTACCGCGCACGATCGTGGCGATCCTGGAGAACCACCAGCTGGCCGACGGTTCCGTACGGGTGCCCGAGGTGCTGCGTCCGTATCTGGGCGGCCGTGAGGTGCTGGAGCCGATCTCCAAGTGACCGGCGCCACTGGGTCTACGGCCTCGACCGGCTCGACCTCTTCGACCGAGGAGGCCGGGGCGTTCCCCTACAAGCTCGTCGCGACCGATCTCGACGGAACGTTGCTGCGTTCCGACGACACGGTCTCGGAGCGCACGCGTGAGGCGCTCGCCGCGACCACCGTGGCGGGCGCCGCACACCTCGTCGTCACCGGCCGCGCGGTGCCCTGGACACGCCACATCCTCGACGAACTCGGATACGAGGGACTCGCGGTGTGCGGTCAGGGCGCGCAGCTGTACGACGCCGGGGCGCACCGCCTGCTCACATCGGTGACCCTCGACCGGCAGGTGGCCGGCCTCGCGCTCGCCAAGATCGAGGCGGAGGTCGGCCCGCTGGCCGTCGCCGCAAGCCGCGACGGCATCGACGGGGATGTCCTGATCGGCCCCGGCTACCGGGTGCTGGGCAAGCTGGAGGCCGTCCCGTTCACCGATGTCGCGGAGCTCTGGGCCGCGCCCCTGACCAAGATGTACATCCAGCATCCCGAGCTCACCGACGACGAGCTGGCGGCCGCGGCACGAGCGGCGGCCGGCGGTCTGGTGAGCGTCGTGATGGCGGGCGAGGGCATCGTCGAGATCCTCCCCCTGGGCCTGTCCAAGGCCACGGGCCTCTCCCTGGCGGCCCGCCGCCTGGGCGTGAAGGCCGCCGACACGATCGCCTTCGGCGACATGCCGAACGACATCCCGATGTTCACGTGGTCGGCCCATGGCGTGGCAATGGCCAACGCCCATGAGGAGCTCAAGGCCGTGGCGGACGAGATGACGTCGTCGAACGATGAGGACGGCATCGCGGTGGTGCTGGAGAGGTTGCTGGGCTAGCGCCACCGCCCACCCACCGGCGCTGCCGAAGAAGCTGCCGGAGAAGTCGACGGCAGCACGCGATCAGCCCCAAAAGAAATAGAAGGGGGGGCGGGCGGCGGGGAATCTCGCCGCGAAGCGGCGTCTCGAACTCCGCCGAGTCACAGCGACAGCGTCTCGCGGAGGATGCGTGGATCGAACACGCGCGGGGGGTCAACCCCGACCACGGCTTAGCAAGCCGGTGCCTTACCGCTCGGCCAATCCTCCGGGTGGGCGGCCCGCGCCAATGTGCGCGCTCGAAGCGGCCGCCCCGGGCAGCTCCCCGTGTGGGACGGACTCGACGGAGGGGTAACTACTCCGGAGCCCGTCGGCTGCCCTGCTGGGAGCTCGACGAACTGCTACTGACGGGCATCGTCGTGCTCCTCTCCCAGATCGTGGCACCGGAGGAACCCGGCGACTTGGACATAACCACTGTGCCCGTACGCCGAGTTGGACGCCACCGAATAAATCACCGGCCGAGCATGCCGTTCGGCGAACGGCAGCCGGGGGCGACCGGGAGGCGGGCTACCGGCGACGCCACCTGCGGCGCCGTGCCTTGCTGAAGAACCAGCCCGCGGGCGGCTCGTCGGAACGCCACGGCTGCGGGTCGGGTCCGCCGTCGCGCCAGCGGGCCGCGAGCATCCGGGCGCGCGCGGACGGCTCCGCCGTGTCGGCGGACCGTATGAAGTCGTCGTCCAGGACCAGCTCGTCCCAGACGTCCTCGGACGCCCCCGGGCCCTGGCCGTCGCCCGGGCCCTGTCCTTCGCTCCGCGGTGCCTGCGCTGCCATCCCCGTTCCTCCTCGCTGTGCATCCCCTTGAGCAAGTGTGCCGTTCTGCGTGTAAAGCCGATCTCAAGATCAAAAGAGGCTCCACGGAGCGGTTACTCCTCGCCGGCCAGCGTCAGCGTCCGCAGCTTCTGTCCGGCGAACCAGGTGGCGGCGACGGTCACCACGACCAGCAGCACCGTCCCCGTGGTCAGCCCCACGTCCGACGTGACGAGGTCGCCGCCGGACACCTTCTGGGCCACGGCGAGGGACCACTGCTGGACGCTCAGCGTGCGTGCCCCGGAGACCAGCGACCCGAAGAGGGTCTCCCACACGAGGGCGTAGACGAGTCCGAAGACGACCGCGTGCCGCGTGATGGTGCCCAGGAGCAGGAACATCGCGGCGTACGCGATGGAGGCGACCAGCGCGGCGACCGTGTAGGCGACGGCGATCTGCTGGCCGTTGCCGTTGAGGATCATTCCCGCGAGGAACGTCGGGATTGCCGAGAACGCCATGGTGACGGCGATGGCGACGATCAACTTGGTGAAGATGATCGTGGGGCGTTTGACCGGCTTGGCGAGCAGGTAGACGACCGATCCGTCGTCGATCTCGGGGCCGATCGCGCCGGTGCCCGCGATGACGCCGATGATGGGCACCATCGTGGCGAGCGCGAACCCGCCGAGGACGTCCGAGGCCACCTGGTCGTCGGTGCCCGTGAAGGCGCGTACGGCCACGGAGATGACGATCAGCAGGGCGGGCAGGGCGCCCAGGATGAGGGCCCGGCGGCGGCCGAGCAGGCCGCGGTAGGTGAGCCGGGCGACTGTGGGGTCGTACATCTTGGCCTCCTACGCCGCGACGAGATACGAGAAGACGGACTCGAGGGACTCGTCGGACGGCGAGACCGTGAGCAGCCGGATGCCGTGGTCACGGGCCACCCGCGGCAGCAGTGCCGTGAAGCGTGGGAAGTCGACCGCCTGGATGCGCAACGCGCCCTCCTGGAGGTCCACTTCGATGCCGGACGTCGACGGGTCGGCGATGAGCGCGGCCGCGAGGGCACGGTCGTCGCTGGAACGCACCAGGTAGCGGTGCGGCCGGTCGGTCATCAGGCGGCGGATCCGGCGGAAGTCGCCGCTCGCCGCGTGCCGTCCGGCGACGATCACCTCGATGTGCGAGGCGAGTTGCTCGACCTCTTCGAGGATGTGGGACGAGAAGAGGACCGTACGGCCCTCGTCGCCCATGCGCCGCAGCAGGTCCATGAGCTGCATGCGCTGGCGCGGGTCCATGCCGTTGAAGGGCTCGTCGAGGAGCAGCAGGGACGGGTTGTGGACGAGCGCCGAGGCCATCTTCACGCGCTGGCGCATGCCCTTGGAGTACGTGGAGATCTTGCGGTCCTGCGCGTACTCCATCTGGACCGTGGCGAGGGCCCGCTGGGCGGCCTTGTCGCCGAGGCCGTGCAACTCGGCGTTGGCGACGACGAATTCGCGGCCCGTGAGGAAGTCGTACATCGCCTCGCGCTCGGGGACGATGCCGATCTGCTTGTAGATCTGTTCGTTCCGCCAGGTCGCCTGGCCGTCGAGCGTGACGCTGCCCGTGGAGGGGGCCAGGAAGCCGCCCATCATGTTGATGAGGGTCGACTTTCCCGCGCCGTTCGGACCGAGCAGGCCGGTGACGCCGGGGCCGATCGTCATGGTGACGTCGTTGACGGCCACCACGTTGCCGAACCAGCGCGACACGTGGTCGATGGTGAGCGTGGTCACAGTCCGACCTTTCGGTAGCGGCGCATCAGCAGGCCGTAGCAACCGGCGATGAGTCCCAGGGTGACGAGGAGGAAGACGACGCCCTGTCCGGACGAGGGCCCCACCTCGCCGGGGTACGCGGACGACGCGCCGAGGAAGGCGGTCTGTACGCCGTCGATGAGCGTGATGGGTGAGAAGAGGCCGAGCCAGGGGACCGCCGAGGCGCTGCCCTGCTCGTGGGCGATGGCCTGGACGGTGGAGACGGCTCCGTAGGAGATGGTCAGTACGGCGATGACGGCGGCGATGCCGAAGCCGCGCCGGGGCGTGACCGCCGAGATCACCAGGCCGATGCCGGCGAAGAGGAGAGAGAGCAGTGCCACGGAGACGAGCCCTTGTGCGAGACCCTTGGTCTGGTCGGAGAAGTCGAGCTTGGCCAGCAGCGCGCCCACGTACAGCACGAGCAGCGGTGCGGCGGTGAGCATGAACAGCGCCGAGGCCAGCGCCGCGTACTTGGCGCGGACGTAGTCGGCGGTCTCGATGGGGCGGGAGAAGTACAGCGGAACGGTCTTGAAGCGCAGGTCCCGGGAGACGGACTGCGGTCCCTGGGAGGCGACGTACAGGCCGATGACGGCCTGCATGATGACCGCGTAACTCGTGTAGTCGACGGGCAGGTCCTTCGCCTTGGTGGCGACGGCGACCGCGACCATGATCAGCGCGGGGACGCACATCACCACGAAGAGCAGCATCGGCAGCACCTTGGACTTCACCGAGCGGCCGAGGCCGTAGGCGCCGCGCAGGGACTGCGAGTAGAGCGACCGGCGGGCGTACGCGCGGCCCAGGCGCGGGCCGTCGTAGTTGCGGTAGCCGATGTTGTGGATCCGGGTCTGCTCGCCCGGGCGGGCCGGGGCCGGGGCCGTGGCCTGGGCCGAGGTCTGTGCCGGGGGCTGCTCAACCGCCATGGCCGACCGCCTCCTTCCGCTGTTCGTCGCCGCCTTGGAGAGCCTGCTCGTCGCTGTCCTTGAAGACCTCCGAGATGTGGTGCCTGCGCTGCTCCATGCGCACCAGACCGAGGCCCAGGTCGGCGACGACGTCCCGTACGACGTCGTACGTCTCCTCGCCCTCCGCCGTGAGCAGGAGGATGTGGCCCGCGCCGGGCAGTCCGCTGCCGTCGTGGGTGTCGATCCCGCGCGCGTGGAGCACGTCGCGCACCGCGCGGGTGCCGTCCGGATGCTCGTCGGTGTCGGTGACCTCGATCGCGAGGATCGCCGTGCTCTGCGTGAAGTCCGTGGTGGAGCTGGACCGCAGGAGCTTGCCGCCGTCGACGACCACGACGTGGTCGCAGGTGCGCTCCAGCTCGCCCAGGAGGTGCGAGGTGACCAGGACGGAGATGCCGAAGTCGGTGTAAATACGGCGGATCAGGCCGAGCATCTCGTCACGGCCGACCGGGTCCAGGCCGTTGGTCGGCTCGTCCAGGAAGACCAGCTGCGGGTCGTGGACCAGCGCCTGGGCGAGCTTCACGCGCTGCTTCATGCCCGTCGAGTAACCCCCGATGGGGCGGTAGCGCTCCTCGTAGAGGCCGACGTGGCGCAGCGTGTCCGCGGTGCGCTCGCGGGCCGCCGTCGGGGGCAGGCCGGACATGCGCGCCATGTGGACGACGAACTCGGTGGCCGAGACGTCGGGCGGCAGACAGTCGTGCTCCGGCATGTACCCGACGCGCTCACGGATGTCGCCGCCCTTGGTGGCGACATCGAGTCCGAGCACTTCGGCCCGGCCCTCGGTGGCGGGGGACAGACCCAGCAGGATCTTGATCAGTGTGGACTTGCCGGCTCCGTTGGCTCCGACGAGTCCGGTCACACCGGGTCCGACGTCCACGGAGAGCCGGTCAAGAGCGGTCACCCTCGGGAACCGCTTGCTCAGGCTTTCGGTCGCGATCACAGTCACATTTCGAAGGTAGTGGCGCAGACCACACCGGTCGTCAACCCTGGGAGCTGTATCGGCGTCCCTCTCGGGTATTACGGGCCCGTAGGGGTCCCCCTGAGGTCGAACAACCGGCGGCGGACGGACGGCATCGCGCGAGGCCCGTCTCGGCCCGATTGTCCGCATAGGGCCGATCATCCGGCCGGCTGTCAGGCGTCATCAGGTTGGCCATCTGGGCCGGTTGTCCACATCGGCCCGGTTGCCCACAGGTCGCGTGCACGCCTATTGACGCAGCCTCCAACAATTGTCACATTCATCAGTGTCAAGTTGCGGGCGGGTACGGCAGTCGGCTTGGGACGGACGGTGGCATGACCTCGGCAGCGGCTTCACCAGGGACTTCTTCGGGGAAGGGCGGCGGACTCGGCGCGGAACTGCGAGGGTTCAGAGAGGTACAGCGGCTCGCGTACGAGTGCGCGGAGGCGGTAGCGGCGCAGCTGAAGCCGGGCGTGACCGAGCGCGAGGCGGCGCGGATGCAGCGCGAGTGGCTGCGCGAGCGCGGCGTGCGGGACTGGTTCCATCTGCCCTTCGCCTGGTTCGGGGACCGTACGGCGTTCGTCGACTTCCGGATCCCGCTGCAGTTCTTCCCCACCAACCGGCGCCTGGAGGCGGGGATGCCGTTCATCCTCGACCTGGCACCCGTCCACAAGGGCTTCACCGCGGACATCGGGTACTCCGGTTCGCTGGGGCCCAACCCGCTGCAGGACAAGCTCCTCGCCGACCTGGAGGCGCACCGCGAGCTGATCCTGCGCGAGGTGCGCGAGCGGCGCCCGCTGCGCGAGATCTACCAGGACGTGGACCGGCTCATGGTCCGCCAGGGCTACGCGAACCGGCACCGGGCGTATCCCTTCGGGGTGATCGCGCACAAGGTCGACCGGGTCAGGGAGCGGCGCTGGTCACCGAAGCTGTTCGGGTTCGGCACGCAGTCGCTCAAGGGCCTGGCGAGCGACGCGATCCACGGCCACCGTGACGGCTGGTCCCCGCTGTGGTCGCCGTACAGGTTCTCCGACCACCCTCCCCGGCCCGGTCTGTGGGCGGTCGAGCCGCACCTCGGATTCCGGGGCACGGGCGCGAAGTTCGAGGAGATCCTGGTGGTCACCGACTCCGAGGATCCCGAGCAGAGCGCCTCCTGGCTGGACGACGATCTGCCGCACGTGCGGCGCTGGGCGGAGGGCAAGTGACGCTTGAGGGTGCGCGCGAGCGCTGGGTGCGTACGGGCGGGGTCGAGCTGTGTGTCGCCGAACTGGGCGACCCGGCACAGCCCACGGTGATGCTCGTACACGGTTATCCGGACTCCAAGGAGGTGTGGTCCGAGGTCGCCGCGCGCCTGGCAGGGCGCTTCCATGTCGTGCTGTACGACGTGCGCGGCCACGGCCGGTCGACGGCACCGCAGCCGCTGCGCGGCGGGTTCACGCTGGAGAAGCTGACGGACGACTTCCTGGCCGTCGCGGACGCGGTCAGCCCGGACCGTCCGGTCCACCTGGTGGGCCACGACTGGGGCTCGGTCCAGGCCTGGGAGTTCACCACGGTCAAGCGCACCGAGGGGCGGATCGCCTCCTTCACGTCGATGTCGGGGCCGTCCCTCGACCACTTCGGGCACTGGATCAAGAAGCGCGTGTCCCGCCCGACGCCCCGCAGGGTCGGTCAACTGCTCGGCCAGGGCGCCAAGTCCTGGTACGTGTACCTGCTGCACACCCCGGTGCTGCCCGAGCTCGCCTGGCGCGGCCCCCTCGGCAAGCAGTGGCCCAAGATCCTGCGGCGCCTGGAGAAGGTCCCCGGGAGCGACTATCCGACCCCCTCACTGCCCACGGACGCCGCGCACGGCGCCTGGCTGTACCGGGACAACGTACGGGCCCGGCTGCGTAGGCCACGCGCCGACGCGTACGCACACGCGCCCGTGCAGCTCATCACGCCGCTCGGGGACGTGTTCCTCTCGGAGAAGCTCTACGACGAGCTGGAGCTGTGGGCCCCGCAGTTGACGCGCCGCACGCTCCCGGCGAAGCACTGGATCCCGCGCACCCGGCCGGACCAACTGGCCGCCTGGATCACCGAGTTCGTGACGACCACCGAGGGCGGGAGGACCGCATCCGCGGCGACCGGCCCGTACGCCGACCGCTTCGGCGGGCAGTTGGTGCTGGTCACCGGTGCGGGCAGCGGTATCGGGCGGGCCACCGCCTTCGCGTTCGCCGAGGCCTGCGCGCGCGTGGTGGCCGTCGACCGGGACGCGGAGAGCGCGGCCCGCACCGCGGAGCTGTCCCGGCTCATCGGCGCCCCTCAGGCCTGGGCCGAGACGGTCGACGTCTCCGACGAGCAGGCCATGGAGAAGCTCGCCGAGAAGGTCGCCGCCGAGTACGGGGTGGTCGACGTCCTGGTCAACAACGCCGGGATCGGGCTGTCCGGCTCGTTCCTCGACACCACCGCGGAGGACTGGCGCAACGTCCTCGGCGTCAACCTGTGGGGCGTTATCCACGGCTGCCGGCTCTTCGGGAAGCAGATGGCCGAGCGCGGACAGGGCGGCCACATCGTCAACACCGCGTCCGCGGCCGCGTATCTGCCCTCCAGGACACTGCCCGCCTACAGCACCTCGAAGGCGGCGGTGCTGATGCTCAGCGAGTGCCTGCGCGCCGAGCTGGCCGGGCAGGGCATCGGGGTCTCGGCGATCTGCCCGGGCTTCATCAACACGAACATCACGTCGACCGCGCGTTTCACGGGGGTCGACGCCGACGAGGAGAAGCGGCGCCAGAAGAAGTCCGCGCGGCTGTACGGGCTGCGCAACTACCCGCCGGAGAAGGTCGCCGAGGCCGTACTTCGCGCGGTCGTCCGCAACCAGGCCGTGGTCCCCGTGACCGCGGAGGCGCGCGGCGGCCGCCTCATGTCCCGCTTCACGCCGAGAGCGCTGCGCGCGATCGCACGAATGGAGCCACCCCTGTGACCGATGAAGGCACCACCGTGAGCGACCACTACCCGATCACACCGCGGCGGGTGTCCTTCGACTGGGAGGAGACCCCGCTCCACTGGATACCGGACGAGCCGACCGCGACCCACGTCATCAATGTGCTGCATCTGCTGCTGCCGGCGGGGGAGCGGTGGTTCGTGAAGGTCTTCAAGGAGGGCCTGCCGCTGCTAGCGAACCGCGCCGTCCCCCGATCGGGTGATGATCGGACCATCGGCTTGCAAGGGACGAGCCCTCCCCCGGTAACGTCGCTCGTGCGATCTGGTCAGCCGAACGGGGCGTCAGCGCGCGGGCCCCTGCTCCACCGGAGAGATGGTTCAGGGCTTCCCAAGCGCCGCTTGCCGCATTCACCGGGCCGGGTCGTGAGGGACCCCGCCCGGCCGAGACCGGAGCACGGACAGGATCCGTGTCGCCGCTCGACTGCGAAAGCGGGCGACCAGTGCACCCAAGACCGTTCGGGGTGCGCCAGAGGTCAGGTTCTCGCCAGCCACTGCCCAGGAACGGTTCATGGGCCAGGAGGCCCCAACAGGGTAGAGATGCCCCCGTACGCCCGGCGGAACACGGGCACGGCGGTCCCCGCGTCCTTCAGGCTATGCCTACGGGCGCGGGGGCGCCGCCTACCTCATACGACACGACCCGCCGCCGGCCGGGCGGCCGCGCTACTCGCTCGGGGAGCACAACCGGGCGGTGCGCAAGGGGCTGTTGCCCAGGTGGAAGGAGCTCGGCTCCGCCGTGCCGCGCTATCTGCGGCGCTCGTACCATCCCTCGCAGGAGGGCTCGATGCGCAGGGCGGTCGAGTATCTGGCGCAGTCACCCGCGGCCCGGACGGCGGCGGGGGCGATCGGCAGAGCCGCGATCGGGTAGTGGCCCCGGGTAGCGGCATCGGGTAGCGACGAGGACTCGGGAAGGCAGGGACCGTGGACGACGAGCCGGCCGGCGTCGCGTACCGGATCGAGGACCTGGCACACCACAGCGGTGCCACGGTCCGGACGATCCGTGCCTACCAGGACCGCGGGCTGCTCCCCCGGCCCGAAAGGCGCGGCCGCGCCAATGTGTACTCGGACGCCCATCTGGCCCGGCTGCGGCAGATCGCCGACCTCCTGGACCGCGGCTACACGCTGGCCTCGATCAAGGAGCTCCTGGAGGCCTGGGACGCGGGCCGGGGCCTCGGCGGTGTGCTCGGGCTGGTCGCGGAGGTGGACGGGCCGTGGACGGACGAGGAGGCGGTCCGTATCTCCCGGGCCGAGCTCGACGAGCGGTTCGGCGGTCACCCGGACGACACGGCGGTGGCCGACGCCGTCGAGCTCGGGGTGCTCGAACGCGTTCCGGGAGACGAGGACACGTTCCTCGTACCGAGCCCCCAAGAGCTGGCCGTGGCCGCCGAGTTGTACGAGGCGGGCGTTCCGCTGTCCGCGATCTCGGCCCATCTGCGGGAGTTGAGGGGCCAGGTGGAGCACATCGCCTCGCGCTTCCTGGAGTTCACGAGCGAGCACGTCTTCGCCCGGTATCTCGGCGAGCACCCGCCGACCGACGCGGACGCCGCCGAAGCGGCCGCTCTCGTACGACGGCTAAGGCCGCTCGCACGCCAGACGGTGGACGCCGAACTCGCCCGGGCCATGCGGCTGTTCGCCAACCGGCATCTGCGCCGACACCTCGGCGCTGAGCAGCCCGCGGCCCCTTCGGACGAGGCGCGTTCCGTGGCCGTGCCCGCAGAGACAATGGCCGCTGTGGAGCGGCTCGTCGGCGCGGAGAAGGCGGCCGAGTTCATCGCCGTGGCGGCCGAACGGGAGGTCAGAGCCCGTGCCTTGGACGCGCTCGCCGCAAATCATGCCGACCTCAGTAAAGTTGACGAACCGTCGTAAAGTGTCGGCGAGTTGTCCACAGATTCTCCAACTGGCCCTGTGGATAACGCATTTGGCTGTGGATCAAACCTCCGGGTCAAAATCAAATGCGTGACGAGCGTCTCGCCAGGCACTCTGGCGGGATGGACGAAAGACGCACCGTGAAGGTGTCGAAGTACCTCTCGAAGCATCTGCGGCATCAGCCCGAGCGGATCGGGCTGACGCTCGACGAGGGCGGCTGGGTCGAGATCGAAACGCTGATGGCCGCGGCGGAGGCGCACGGCTTCCGGTTCACCCGGGACGAGCTCGACCACGTGGTCGCGAACAACGACAAGCGGCGCTTCGCGATCGAGGGCTCGCGGATCCGCGCCAGCCAGGGCCACTCCGTCGAGGTCGACCTGGGCCTGGCGGCGGCGACCCCGCCCGCGCACCTCTACCACGGGACCGTCGACCACAGCCTGGACGCGATCCGCGCCGAGGGACTGCGTCCGATGAACCGGCACGACGTGCACCTCTCGCCCGACCGCGAGACCGCGACCCGCGTCGCCGCCCGCCGCGGCCGTCCCGTCGTGCTCTCCGTGGACGCGGCCGCCATGCACCGCGACGGCCACGAGTTCAGGGTGAGCGCCAACGGGGTCTGGCTCACGGCCGCCGTGCCCCCGCGCTACCTGAGGTTTCCCGCCCCGCACTGACGGCCCGGTCCCGTTCTGCGGGCTTGCCCGGTCCCGTTCTGCGGGCTTGCCCAGACCCATCGCAGCGGGCTTGCCGGGGCCATCGCCACGGGCTTGTCCGGGGCCCGTCCCCGTGGGCTTGCATGGGTCCCGCCCACCGGACGTTTGGGGTGTGCCGCGCGGCTCCGCTTAGGCTCTGAGGCATGAGTCTGCGCCTGAGCACCGTGATCCTGCCGTACCTCCGCTGGCACGAGGGAGGGCGTTCCGCATGGCAGCGCGCCGAGCAGCTCGGGTTCCACACCGCTTTCACCTACGACCATCTGTCGTGGCGGACGTTCCGCGAGGGGCCCTGGTACGGGGCCGTACCGACGCTCACCGCCGCCGCGGGAGCGACCGACCGGCTGCGCTTGGGCACGTTGGTGACCTCCCCGAACTTCCGGCATCCGGTGACGCTCGCCAAGGAACTGATCGCGCTGGACGACATCTCCGGTGGCCGGATCACGCTGGGCATCGGCGCGGGCGGCTCCGGCTTCGACGCCACGACACTGCTGAAGAGCGGCGAGGAGCCGTGGACGCCGCGCGAGCGGGCCGACCGCTTCGGCGAGTTCGTACCGCTGCTCGACCGGCTGCTCACCGAGGACTCCGTCTCGTACGACGGGACCTTCTACTCGGCGCGCGAGGCGTACAACATCCCCGGGTGCGTCCAGCGCCCCCGGCTGCCCTTCGCGGTGGCCGCCACCGGGCCGCGCGGGCTGAAGCTCGCCGCCGGGTACGGGCAGGCGTGGGTGACGACGGGCGACCCGAAGCTGTTCGAGACGGGCACGCCCGAGCAGTCGGTTCAGGCCCTTCGCGGACAGGTCGAGAAGCTGGCCACCGCGTGCGAGACGGTCGGCCGTGACGTGAACGAGCTCGACAAGGTCCTGCTCACCGGCTTCACCCCGGACCGCGCGCGTCCGCTGGAGTCCCTCGACGCGTTCGTCGACTTCGCGGGCCGGCACATGGAGCTGGGCTTCACCGACATCGTGATCCACTGGCCCGTCGCCGACTACCCGGACTTCGCCGCGGACGAGAAGGTCTTCGAGCACATCGCGATGGAGGCGGTCGGGCAACTCGGCTGAGGCTCTGTCCGGCGCCTGGCTCCAGCTCCTGGCTCGGGCACCTGGCTGCAGCTCGCTCGGGCACCTGGCTCGGCGCGGTTCGCTCCGGTGCCCGGGTTTCGGCCGCCGGCTCCGGCGGACGTACTCCGATGGGCGGGCTCCCGGCGGACGGACGCTGGTGGGCCGGCTCCGGCGCGCGGACGCTGGTGGGCCGGCGTCGCCGGACAGGTCCTGGAGGCCCGCTCCTGTGACCGATGCGGCGGCCACTTCGACGGTCCTCCGCAGGTGTCCCCCAAGGAGGCCCCGCCTCAGCCCGGGTTGGCATCACCGCAGGTGAGGGCACGCCGCACTCACATGTGCGGACCGCCGCACGCCCGTGCACGCATATGCGGGAGAATGAGGAAGTGACCTCAGCGACCCGACGGCCCGGGAACCCGGCCTCCACTCTCCCGCCCCGGCTGATCGCCACAGATCTCGACGGCACCCTGCTGCGCGACGACAAGTCCGTCTCGCCGCGCACGATCGCCGCCCTGGCCGCCGCCGAGGAGGCCGGCATCGAGGTCTTCTTCGTGACCGGACGCCCCGCCCGCTGGATGGACGTCGTCAGCGACCATGTCCACGGTCACGGCCTCGCCATCTGCGGGAACGGCGCCGCCGTGGTCGACCTGCACGGCGGCCCGGGCGCCCACCGCTTCGTCAAGGTCCGGGAGCTGGAGCGGGAGAACGCGCTCGACGCGGTTCGGCTGCTCCGTGACGCCGCGCCCGGGACCGTGTTCGCCATCGAGCAGACGTACGGCTTCTACCAGGAGCCGGCGTATCCGAAGCTGCACATGGAGACCCCCGACACCCTCGCGCCCGCCGAGAAACTCCTGGCGCCGGACGCGCCCGGTGCCGATGAGCCCGTGCTCAAGATCCTCGCCTTCCACCACGAGATCGCCCCGGACGACTTCCTCATGACCGCCCGCCTGGCCATCGGCGACCGGGCCAACGTCACCCGCTCCAGCCCGAGCGCGCTCCTGGAGATCAGTGGCCCCGGCGTCTCCAAGGCCAGCACGCTCGCGCTGTGCTGCGCCGAGCGCGGCATCTCGCACGAGGAGGTCGTCGCCTTCGGTGACATGCCCAACGACGTGGAGATGCTCACCTGGGCGGGCACGTCGTACGCGATGGGCAACGCCCACCCGGACGTGATCGCGGCAGCCTCAGGTCGTACGGTCGCCAACAACGAGGACGGCGTGGCCGTCGTGATCGAGCGGATACTCGCGGAACGCCGGTAGTCGAGCGAGTACGCGCGAAGCGCTGGTAAGGGACGGCGTCCTGGCGCCCGCCCCTTACCAACTCTCCTACCGGCCCTCTCCTGAACGTCGATCTACAGCCGAACGCCGCGCGTGGCCAGCCACTCCCGTGGATCCACTCCCGAGCCCAGCTGAGGCGTCAGGCGCACCTCGAAGTGCAGATGCGGCCCGGTCGAGTTGCCGGTCGTGCCCGACTGGCCGACCCACTGCCCCGCGGCGACCCGCTCTCCCTGTTCCACGGTGACGGCGGCCAGGTGGGCGTACTGCGTGTAGTAGCCCCCCGCGTGCTTCACCACGACCTCGATGCCGAACGCGCCGCCGCACGACACCTTCACCACCCGTCCCGCGCCCACCGACCTCACCGGCGTGCCGATGTCCACCGCGAAGTCCTGCCCGGTGTGCCGGCTCGCCCAGCGATCACCGCCGTTGCCGAAGCCCGAGGAGAGTTCGTACGTCTCCACCGGCGCGACCCACGGCTGGGCGAAGCCCGTTCGCGGCTGGTCGAGCCGGACGGCACCCCGGCACGCACCGGCGGCGACCGAGGCGTCCGCCTGCCCCTGGAGCGCCCACTGGGCCTCTTCCAGCTTCTTCTCGATCCCCCGCTTGATCTCGGCGAGTTCACCGTTGCGCCGATCCAGCACCTGCCAGGCCGACGCCGCCTTCTCCTCGTCGGCGGCGAGCCGAGCCTCGGCCCTGCGGCTCTTGGTGACGGCGTTGTTGACCGCCAGATCCGCCTGCCAGACGGCACGCTGACCGCGCATCAGTTCCTCGGGGCTGTCCGCGAGCAGCATCTGCGCGGTGTGCGGGAGCCCGCCGCCGCTGCGGTACTGGGCGCGCGCGATCCGGCCGAGGTCCCCGTGCAGCGCGGCGATGTCCTGCCGCTCACGCACGAGGAGCCGCTCCAGCCGCTGCGCCCGGCCCCGCTGCACCTCGGCCGCCCGGCGGCCCGCCTCGTACTGCCGCGTCGCCAGGGACGCCTCGTCGTACAGCCGCACCACCTCGGCGTTCAGACCGCCCGAGGTGTCGGCGTCTCCTGCAGCGGACGTGGGCCGGGCCACCAGGACGGCCAGCGCGCACAGCAGTACGGGGACGAGCAGGGGATGGCGACGACGTGAGCGCATGACAAGGATCGTGTCGCGCTCAGGCGGCTCCGGTCCTGTTCAAGTCGTACACCTGGGGGACCGGTTGTCACGGATGGACCACTCCACTGAGCCGAACAGGGGCCTGGTTCAGGGAACTTCGGCGGGTCACCTTGCCGCGGCTGCCCGGACCGGCCGATCGCGCCCGGGTTCCTTCAGTGCGGCGCCTCCCACACCACCGACGCGCCACGGCTCTCCTCCCCGCTGCCCGGCCCGTACCAGCTGTCCCCACCCAGCGACTCCGCCCGTCGCGCCAGATTCTTCAGCCCGCTGCGCCGCCCGCCCTCGGGAATGCCGACACCGTCGTCCGTGACGGTCAGCCGTACGCCGGGGCGCCCGTCCGGCAGTCGTACGGTCGCGTCCACGGTGACGTCGATACGGGACGCCCCCGCGTGCCGGAAGGCGTTGGACAGGGCCTCGCGGAGGGCCGCGATGAGGTTCTTGGCCGTGAGTTCGCCGACCACCATGTCGACGGGACCGACGAAGTGGTGCGACGGCTTGAAGCCCAGCGGCACGGCGGCCATGTTGATCTCGCGCAGCGCGCGTGTCCGCAGCCCTGTCGGCACCTCGGCCGGTTCCTGCTGAAGCGCGAAGATGGCGGTGCGGATCTCCTGGATGGTGACGTCGAGTTCGTCGACCGCCTTGCCGACGCCCTGCCGCACCTCGGGCACGGCGGACCTCCGCTGGGCGCTCTCCAGCATCATCCCGGTGGCGAACAGCCGCTGGATGACGAGGTCGTGCAGGTCACGGGCGATCCGGTCGCGGTCCTCGTAGACCGCGAGCCGCTCCCGGTCGCGCTGCACCTCCGCCATCATCAGCGCCAGAGCGGCCTGCGAAGCGAACCGCGTCGCCAGGTTGCGCTCGGTCTCCGAGAACGGCTGAGCGCCCTCCGCGCGCGCCATGACGAGGGTTCCCAGGACGCGGCCGCCGCTCTGGAGGGGCAGGAGCATCGTCGGCCCGTAGCCGTGGGAGAGGTCGCTGAGCATGCGCGGGTCGGTTGCCGCGTCCTCGACGAACACGGCTTCTCCCGCGAGGAGTTCGCCCACGACCTCGTTCTCGGCCGGCACGACGAGACCCAGCGCCTTCGACGGCCGCTCGGACGCCACGGCGACGATCTCCAGACCGCCCTCGGCCGCGGGCAGCAGTACGAGTCCGGCGGCCGAGTCGGACAGCCGGCGGGCCTGTTCGGCGACCACCTGCAGCGCCTCGTCGGCGTCCCCTCCGGACAGGAGCGCGGTCGTGACGGCCACGGATCCGTCGATCCAGCGCTCGCGCTGCTTGGCGGCCTCGTACAGACGCGCGTTCCCGATGGCGATGCCCGCCTCCCCGGCCAGCACCCGCACCATGTCGAGGTCGTGGTCGTCGAACGGCTCTCCGCCGCTCTTCTCGGCCAGGTAGAGGTTGCCGAAGATCTCCCCCTGCACACGGATGGGGACCCCCAGGAAGCCGCGCATCCGGGGATGGTGCTCCGGGAACCCGCACGACCGGGGATCCTCCGTCGGCTCCGCGAGCCATACGGGTTCGGGCTCGCGGAGGAGCGCCCCCAGGAGCCCCTCGTGCCCGTCCGGCAGCCGCCCGATCAGCCGGGCCGTCTCCCCGTCGACCCCCTGGAACACGAACTCGGCGAGCCCGTTCCCGTCCTCCGCCGCCACGCCGATCGCCGCGTACCGCGCGTTCGCCAGCTCCGCCGCGGTCCCACAGATCTGCTCCAGCGTGGACCGCAGCTCATGCCCACTCCCCACCGACCGCATCGCCTCCAGCAGCCGCGGCACATCATCAGAATCCGGGGCACCACCGGGGCTCGACACGACTGGCATACACAGAGCCTAATTAGTCCCATTTGCGAAGGAAAGCCGAACCCTTCGGGCCAAGGACCACGGCCATCCGCTTCGAGGGGCCATCGGGCTCACTTACAACGGGCACGACCGCCCGCTTTTAGGGGCGCGGGGCTGTGACATCTGCGGCTCCGCCGCGTGGGCGCGACCAGCCCCCACAACCCGCGGCCGACCCACCACCGCACCAACCCTCACCGCACACCAACCAACCGCTCCGCCCGACTCTCCCGCTCGAACATCCCCCGCAACGCCCCCTCCCCACGCACCAACTCCCCGTAGGCCCCCCGCTCCACCACACACCCACCGTCCAGCACGATCACCTCGTCGACCGCCTCAAGGCCGGCCAGCCGATGCGTGATCAACAACGTCGTACGCCCCTCGGTCGCGGCCAGCAGATCAGCGGTGAGCGCATCGGCGGTCGCCAGATCGAGATGCTCCGCGGGCTCGTCGAGCACGAGCACGGGAAAGTCCGCGAGCAACGCCCGCGCCAGAGCGAGCCGCTGCCGCTGCCCCCCTGACATCCGCGCCCCGTGCTCCCCGATCAACGTGTCCAGCCCGTCGGGCAGCCCGTCGACCCAGTCGAGCAACCGCACCCGCCCCAGCACGTCCCGCAGCGCCGATTCAGTGGCGTCCTTCCGAGCGAGCAGCAGGTTCTCCCGTACCGAACTGTCGAAGAGATGGGCGTCCTGCGCGCACAGCCCGACCAGCCGCCGTACGTCGTCACCGTCCATGCCGAACGCGTCGACGCCGCCCAGCGTGTACGTCCCCGCATCCGCGTCCAGGAACCGAAGCAATACCTGGGCGAGGGTCGTCTTGCCCGCCCCGGACGTCCCCACGACTGCGGTCCGGCGTCCGCGTTCGAGCATCAGGTCCACCCCGGCAAGGGCATCCCGCTCCTGTCCGGCGTGCCGGGCGGCCAGGCCCCTTCACCACGACGGGGAACGGCGACCCGGGCGCCTCGAGCGGCCGCTCCGGTTCGCGTACGGGCTCGGGCGCGTCCAGCACCTCGTACACGCGCTCCGCGCTCTTGCGCACCCGCTGGCGGTACTGGACCGCGAGCGGCAGCCCCAGGACGGCCTCGAAGGCGGCGAGCGGGGTGAGGACGACGACGGCCATCGCCACGCCGCTGAGCCGCCCGTCGAGGACCGCCTGGGCGCCGACGAGGGAGGTGGCCGCGACGGTGAGTCCTGAGACCAGCGCGATGAGCCCGTCGCCGAGCGCGGTGGCGGTGGCGGCGCGCGAGGCGATACGGGTCAGCTCGCCGTCGGCCCGCCGTACCTCGGCGGTACGCGCGGGCAGCGCACCCGCGACCGTCAACTCGGCCGTGCCCGTGAGGAGATCAGCCACCCGGGTCGCCAGCACCCCGCGTGCCGGGGCCAGCCGGCGCTCCGCACGGCGTGCGACGGCACCGGTCACCAGCGGGACGCCCACTCCTGCTGCCAGCAGCCCGAGCGCGAGGGCGGCCCCGGCCTCCGGCAGCAGCCAGGCCGTGAACCCGACGGAGCCCGCGGACACGACAGCTGCGGCCGCGGCGGGCAGCAGCCAGCGGAGCCAGTAGTCCTGCAACGCGTCGACATCGGCGACGAGCCGCGAGAGCAGATCACCGCGGCGAGCGGTACGCAGCCCGGCGGGCGCGAGCCGTTCGAGCCGCCGGTACACGGCGACCCGGGTGTCGGCGAGCATCCGCAGCACCGCGTCGTGCGACACGAGCCGCTCGGCGTACCGGAAGACGGCCCGCCCGATTCCGAACGCCCTCGTGGCCGTCACGGCGACCATCAGATAGAGCACGGGCGGCTGCTGGGAGGCCCTGGAGATCAGCCAGCCGGAGGTGGCCATGAGGCCGACGGCACTGCCGAGCGCGAGACTGCCGAGCAGGAGGGCAAGCACCAGCCGCCCGCGCCGAGGCCCGGCCATGGCACGCACCCGCGCCAGTACGCCTTCTCGGGCCTCAGGCTCCCGCCCCTCCGGGAGCCGAGTCGCCTTTCCCTCGCCGCCCGCGGGCACCGCGGCCACCAGACCGGCCCGAAGCTCCTTGTCGCCGCCGGAGCCCATGGAGCCGTCCACCGCGACGGGCGCTTCCGGCTCCAGTCGCACGACCCGGTCCGCCACGTCCAGCAGCGCGGGCCGGTGGACGACGAGCAGCACGGTCCGCCCCACCGCCAGGCGCCTGACCGCCTCCACGACCTCGGCCTCGGTCGCCCCGTCCAGCGAGGCCGTCGGCTCGTCGAGCAGCAGCACCGGCCGGTCCGCGAGGAACGCCCGTGCCAGGGCGAGACGTTGACGCTGCCCGGCGGAGAGCCCGGCACCTTCCTCGCCCAGTTCCGTCCGTACGCCCTCGGGCAGCGCGTCCACGAATTCGAGAGCCCCTGCATCGGACAGCGCCCGCCGCACCGCGGAGTCGTCGGCGTCCGGCCGCGCCAGCCGTATGTTCTCGACGACGGACCCTGCATACAGATGGGGCCGCTGCGGCACCCAGGCGACCTGTGAGCGCCACTCCTCCAGGGAGGTCTCGGTGAGATCGGCTCCCCCGACTCGCACCCGCCCCGAGGTGGGTGCCACGAATCCCAACAGCACGTTCAGAAGCGTCGACTTGCCCACTCCGCTGGGCCCGACGAGTGCCACCGTCTCCCCGGGCTCGACCGCGAACGACACGTCCGACACCGCGTCGGAGGACCGCCCGGGGTACCGGACCGTCACCCCTTCGAAGCGCACCCCTCCGGAGGACGGCACCGCACCGGTCCCGGACGTCGGCTCCGGTGTCTCCAGGACCTCGAAGATCTCCTCGGCGGCGGACAACCCTTCCGCCGCCGCGTGATACTGCGCCCCCACCTGCCGCAGCGGCAGATAGGCCTCGGGCGCGAGAATGAGGACGACCAGACCGTCGTACAACGCCATCTCGCCGTGGACGAGCCGCATGCCGATGGTCACCGCGACCAGGGCGACCGAGATCGTGGCGAGCAGTTCCAGCGCGAAGGACGAGATGAAGGCGATCCGCAGGGTGCGCATGGTCGCCTGCCGGTAGTCCCCGGTGATCCGGCGGATCGAGTCGGCCTGTGCCTTGGCCCGCCCGAACACCTTGAGTGTGGGCAGTCCCGCGACCACGTCCAGGAAGTGGCCCGAGAGCCGTGACAGCAACCGCCACTGACGGTCCATCTGGGACTGGGTGACCCAGCCGATGAGCATCATGAAGACCGGGATGAGCGGCAGGGTGCCGACGATGATCGCCGCGGACACCCAGTCCTCGGTGACGATCCGCGCGAGTACCGCCACCGGCACGACCACCGCGAGCCCCAACTGCGGCAGATAGCGCGAGAAGTAGTCGTCCAGCGCGTCGACCCCGCGGGTGGCGAGCGCGACCAGTGAACCGGTCCGCTGTCCGCTCAGCCAGCCCGGACCGAGCGCACCCGCGCGTTCCAGCAGCCGCCTCCGCAGCTCCGACTTGACCGCCGCGCTCGCCCGGTGTGCGGCGAGTTCGGTGAGCCAGGAGACACACGCCCTACCGACCGCGACCGCCGCCAACAGCAGGAGCGGCGTGCGGAGTTCGGCAGCCGACAGTTCGTGCTGGAAGGCACCGACCACCACTTCGGCGATCAGCATTGCCTGGGCGATGACCAGCCCTGCCCCCACAACCCCCAACCCGACAACCGCGATCAGGAACAGGCGGGTGGCGCGGGCGTATCGCAGCAGTCGCGGGTCGATCGGTTTCACGTGAAACACACCCTTGGGTCAAGCAGGTGTGTTTCACGTGAAACACACCCTCTTCTCATTGGGCCTGTTTCACGTGAAACAGGCCCATGGATTCATCGGTGCTAGTGCGCGGCCTCGGCGATGTGCTGCGTACCGATCCGCTTGCGGAACACCCAGTACGTCCAGCCCTGGTAGAGCATCACCACCGGCGTCGCGATGACCGCACACCAGGTCATGATCTTCAGCGTGTACGGGCTCGACGAGGCGTTGGTGACCGTCAGGCTCCACTCGTCATTGAGCGAGGACGGCATGACGTTCGGGAAGAGCGACAGGAAGAGCATCGCCACGGCGGCGACGATGGTGAGGCCCGACAGCGCGAACGCCCAGCCCTCGCGCCCCATCTGGTTCGCCCCGATCGCCGCGACCAGGGCGACGACGGCCACAACCAGCGCGACCAGGCTCTTGCCGTCACCGTTGTCGGCCTGGGTCCAGAGCAGGAAGGCCAGCGCCAGCACGGCCGTCACCAGGCCGAGCCCGAGCGCCAGCTTCCTGGCCCGCTCGCGAATGTCACCCAGGGTCTTGAGCGCCGCGAACACCGCCCCGTGGAAGGTGAACAGCGACAGCGTCACGAGGCCGCCCAGGATGGCGTACGGGTTGAGCAGGTCCCAGAGGTTGCCCACGTACTCGAAGTCCTGGTCGATCTTCACACCCCGGACGATGTTGCCGAAGGCCACGCCCCACAGGAACGCCGGGAGCAGCGAGGTCCAGAAGATCGCGTTCTCCCAGTTCCGCTGCCACTGCTCCTCGGGCCGCTTCGCCCGGTACTCGAAGGCGACGCCACGCACGATCAGGCAGACCAGGATGAGCAGCAGCGGCAGGTAGAAGCCGGAGAAGAGTGTGGCGTACCACTCGGGGAAGGCGGCGAAGGTCGCGCCGCCCGCCGAGAGCAGCCACACCTCGTTGCCGTCCCAGACGGGCCCGATGGTGTTGATCAGCACCCGCTTCTCGGTCCGGTTCCGGGCGAGCAGCTTGGTGAGGACGCCGATCCCGAAGTCGAAGCCCTCCAGGAAGAAGTAGCCGGTCCACAGGACGGCGATGAGGACGAACCAGACGTCGTGAAGTTCCATGACTCAGCAGCTCCCTGGGCCTAGTACGAGAAGGCCATCGGCTTGTCGGCGTCCCGGGGGTCGCCGCCGATCTTCGTGGGTGGATTGAGGTCGGCCTCCGTGAGCTCGGGCGGACCGGCCTTGACGTACTTCACGAGCAGCTTGACCTCGATGACGGCGAGGATCGCGTAGAGCGTGGTGAAGACGATCATCGAGGTGAGGATCTCGCCCTGCGAAACGCCGGGGGAGACCGCGTCGCGGGTCTGGAGCACGCCGTAGACGACCCACGGCTGACGGCCCATCTCTGTGAAGATCCAGCCCCAGGAGTTGGCGATCAGCGGGAATCCCAGGGTCAGGATCGCGATGCGCCAGTACCACTTGGTGAGCGTCGGGCCGAGAGCCTTGTTCTTGAAGAGCACCACATGCGGCACTTCGTCGTCGCCGACCCGCAGATGCCGCCCCAGCATGAACTTCTTCCTGGTCAGCCAGAGTCCGACCAGACCGATGGCGAAGGACGTCATGCCGAAGCCGATCATCCAGCGGAACCCCCAGTAGGCGACAGGGATGTTGGGCCGGTAGTCGCCGGGCCCGAACCGCTCCTGCTCGGACTTGTTGACGTCGTTGATGCCGGGGACGTACGAGGTGAAGTCGTCCTTGGCCAGGAAGGACAGCAGTCCCGGGATCTCTATGGCGACCTTGTTGTGGCCGGCCTCGACGTCCCCGTAGGCGAAGACGGAGAAGGGAGCGGGGGCCTCGCCGTCCCACAGCGCCTCGGCCGCGGCCATCTTCATCGGCTGCTGCTCGTACATGATCTTGCCGAGGGTGTCACCGCTGAGCGCGGTGAGCATGCCGCCGGCGACGACAGTGACCAGGCCGAGGCGCAGCGAGGTCTTCATCACGGGGATGTGCTTCTTGCGGACCAGGTGGAAGGCGGCGATGCCGACCATGAAGGCGCCGCCCGTGAGGAAGGCCGCGGAGAGGGTGTGGAAGGCCTGGGCGAGCGCGGTGTTCTGGGTCAGGACCAGCCAGAAGTCGGTGAGTTCGGCACGGCCCTTCTGCTCGTTGATCCGGTAGCCGACGGGGTGCTGCATCCACGAGTTGGCCGCGAGGATGAAGTACGCCGACAGGATCGTGCCGATCGAGACCATCCAGATGCAGGCGAGGTGGATCTTCTTGGGCAGCTTGTCCCAGCCGAAGATCCACAGGCCGATGAAGGTGGACTCGAAGAAGAAGGCGATCAGCGCCTCGAAGGCGAGGGGGGCGCCGAAGACGTCACCGACGAAGCGCGAGTAGTCGGACCAGTTCATACCGAACTGGAACTCCTGCACGATGCCCGTGACGACGCCCATCGCGATGTTGATCAGGAAGAGCTTGCCCCAGAACTTGGTGGCCTTGAGGTACTTCTCGTTCTCCGTCCGCACCCAGGCGGTCTGCAGGCCGGCGGTGAGCGCGGCGAGCGAGATCGTGAGCGGCACGAAGAGGAAGTGGTAGACGGTGGTGATGCCGAACTGCCATCGCGCCAGCGTCTCCGGCGCCAAAGCCATTTCCACGTCGTCATCTCCTTACATCGCCGAGGTATCGGCGTCAGTTCGTCCCGCTTGTCGCAGACATCACGGGATCAACTGGGACACGCTTGTGAACGCGTTCACATTCACAAGCAATTATGACGCATGGCAGTTCGAGGGTTGACACGAGGGGGGTGCCGGATCGGTCACACCGGCCGACGGCACCCCCACCAACGAGCTCCGGCACCGGCCGGCCCCCCAACTCAGCTCCGGCACCCCACCAACCGGCTAGAGCTCCTTGCGGAACGCCTCGGTCGTCTTGAGGAAGATGTCGTTCGCCTCGGTCTCGCCCACCGTGACCCGGACCCCTTCGCCGGCGAACGGCCGCACGACGACCCCGGCCTGCTCGCAGGCCGACGCGAAGTCGAGCGTGCGCTCACCGAGCCGCAGCCACACGAAGTTCGCCTGGGTCTCCGGCACCGTCCAGCCCTGCCCGCGCAGCATCTCGACCACACGCGCGCGCTCGGACACCAGCGAACCCACCCGGCCGAGCAGCTCGTCCTCGGCCCGCAGCGAGGCGACCGCCGCGTCCTGCGCGAGCTGGCTCACACCGAAGGGCACGGCCGTCTTGCGCAGCGCCGCCGCCACCGGCTCATGGGCGATCGCGAAGCCGACCCGCAGCCCGGCCAGCCCGTACGCCTTGGAGAACGTGCGCAGCACGCACACGTTCGGGCGCTCGCGGTAGAGCTCGACGCCGTCCGGCACCTCGGGATCGCGGATGAACTCCCGGTACGCCTCGTCGAGGACCACCAGGACATCGCTCGGCACCCGGTCGAGGAACCGTTCCAGCTCGGCCCGGCGCACCACCGTGCCCGTGGGGTTGTTGGGGTTGCAGACGAAAATCAGCCGCGTCCGCTCGGTGATCGCGTCCGCCATCGCGTCGAGGTCGTGCACGTCCCCGGGCGTCAGCGGCACCTTCACCGACGTCGCCCCGCTGATCTGGGTGATGATCGGGTACGCCTCGAAGGACCGCCAGGCGTAGATCACCTCGTCGCCAGGACCCGAGGTCGCCTGCAGCAGCTGTTGGGCGACACCGACCGAACCGGTGCCCGTGGCCAGATGCGTGAGCGGCACACCGAAGCGGTCGGACAGCTCGTTCATCAGCCCCGTGCACGCCATGTCGGGGTAGCGGTTGAAGGCACCGGCCGCCGAGGCCACGCTCTCCAGAACGCCCGGCAGCGGCGGGTAGGGGTTCTCGTTGGAGGACAGCTTGTACGCCACCGGGCCGTCGGCGGCCGCGGCAGCCTTCCCCGGCTTGTAGGTGGGGATACCCTCCAGCTCGGCACGCAGCTTCGGGCTCGTCTCGCTCACCGCACTCCTCCTCGTGACCGTCTCCGGCTCATGACCACCACCGGCTACCAATACTCCTCACCTTAAGAGGATTCGGCTCCGCTGCGTATGGCCCGGGCCCCACCGCCTCGGCGGCCCGCGGCAGTCGCGTACACACTCCCGGGCATCACCGCCCGAAGGCGTACGAAAGAGGGGGGCGCGTCACCCACCGGAGCACGCGCCGGTGGCTCGCGCCGTGGCGCGCATCCCTCGTGAAGGTGAGTTGAGACCTCTTCGAAACATGGCCCATTTGGCAGGCCCATGCGCGCCGACAAGTGACGTCCTGCCATTGAATCGGTCAACTCCCTTCCCTTCCAAGGGACTTGTCTGCTGATGACCATGCAGAAACGTGCCTGTCAACGCGTGCATATGCGTCCGCACTACCCCACCTCATGAGCCCTACTATCGGCTCGCCATGACAGCAGCAGGGAAGCACCAGGTGAGCCGGTCGGATACCTCCCGCCGAGGAAGCCGGCCGGGCCGGGCGGGCATCAGAGACGTGGCCGCGGCCGCGGGAGTGTCCATCACGACCGTGTCCGACGCGCTCAACGGCAAGGGGCGGCTCCCGGACGCCACCCGACGCCATGTCCGCGAGGTCGCCGACCGGCTGGGCTATCGCCCCTCCGCCGCGGCCCGAACCCTCCGTACCGGCAAGTCCGGCCTCATCGGCCTGACTGTGACGACCTACGGGGATGAACCTTTCACCTTCACGGAGTTCGCGTACTTCGCGGAGATGGCCAGAGCCGCCACCTCGGCCGCGCTCGCCCGGGGCTACGCCCTGGTCATCCTCCCCGCGACCTCGCGCCACGACGTGTGGTCGAACGTGGCCCTGGACGGGACGGTCGTCATCGACCCCTCCGACCAGGACCCGGTCGTCAGCGAACTGGTCCGCCAGGGCTTACCGGTGGTCTCCGACGGCCGCCCGGCCGGCTCGCTGCCGGTGACCGCCTGGGTGGACAACGACCACGAGGCCGCGGTCCTGGGCATCCTCGACCACCTGGCCGACGCCGGCGCCCGCCGGATCGGCCTCCTCACGGGGACGACCACGGACACGTACACACACCTGTCCACGACCGCGTACCTGCGTTGGTGCGAGCGTGTGGGACAGGATCCGGTGTACGAGGCCTATCCCGCGCACGATCCGTGCGCGGGGGCCGTCGCCGCCGACCGGCTCCTCGCCCGGCCCGACCGGCCGGACGCCGTCTACGGGCTGTTCGACCCGAACGGCACCGACCTCCTCGCGGCGGCCCGCCGCTACGGACTGCGCGTACCGGAGGACCTGCTGCTCGTGTGCTGCAGCGAGTCCACCGTGTACGCCAACACCGAGCCGCCCGTCACGACACTCTCGCTCAAACCGCGTCGAATCGGCACGGCCGTGGTCCAGCTCCTCATCGACGCGATCGAGGGGGTCGAATCGGACCAACCGGTCGAGCAGGTGATACCGACCGAGCTGATCGTGCGGACGTCCTCCCAGCGACGGCCTCCCCGGACGACCGTCAGCCCGCCCCGATCACCGGAGGAGGGATGACCTCCGGATGACCTACGGGTAAAACCGGCGCGGAAAGCCCCTCCCAATTCGGGAGAAAACCACGGTGAACTGGGGTTCTGCTCCGATTCACCACCCCTGGGTCATCACATGGCGCGATCCGCATTCCTATGATGGGCGGACGACACCGCGGGCCGCTGCGACCAGGCAGTCCGACGCGGTGCAGATGCGGCGCGATGGTGGTGGAGGGGTCGATGACTCAGGGGGCCGGTCAGGGACCCGAGATGCGTACGCCGACGGTGCGCGACTTCCGCGTGCCGGCGTACGTCCACGAGGCCGGTCCGTACACACAGTCCCCCGGCCCGTACCCGCAGTCCGGCGAGGTGTACGACCAGGCCGCCGAGCCGTACGACCAGGCCCGGGACCAGCCCGCCGGTCCCTACGGCGGGGCCTCCGGCCAGTACGAGCAGCCCGGCCCCTATGCGCAGCAGACGCCTCCGGGCGAGGGCGCCGGACCGGCCGGCGAGCCGCAGGGCTACACACCGACGCAGCGCGATCTGCCCGTCATCAACCGCGGTGACACCCTTCAGGTGCCGGTCGAGCCCGAGGCCGGACCGGTCGTCCAGCCCGCCGAGGGGCCGGGACCGCTGTACGTCGTCGGTGACGTCCACGGCTATCTCGACGAGCTCGTCGCCGCGCTGCGCGAGAAGGGCCTCATCGACATCGACGGCAGCTGGGCGGCGGGGACCTCGCGGCTGTGGTTCCTCGGTGACTTCACGGACCGCGGGCCCGACGGCATCGGCGTCATCGATCTCGTGATGCGGCTGTCCGCGGAGGCGGCCGCGGCCGGGGGCTACTGCAAGGCGCTGATGGGCAACCACGAGCTGCTGCTGCTGGGCGCCAAGCGGTTCGGGGACACTCCCGTCAACTCCGGGGCGGGAACGGCCACCTTCCAGGCAGCATGGCTGCTGAACGGCGGCCAGAAGACCGACATGGAGCGCCTCCAGGACCACCATCTGCAGTGGATGGCCCGCCTCGACGCCATGGAGATGGCGGACGGGCACCTTCTGGTGCACTCCGACACCACCGCCTATCTCGACTACGGCGACTCCATCGAAGCGGTCAACGACACCGTCCGCGAAACGCTCACCCGCAATGACGCGGACGAGTGCTGGGACGTCTTCCGCAAGTTCACCAAGCGCTTCGCGTTCCGCGACGACGGTGGTGCGCAGGCGGTGCGTTCCCTGCTGGACATGTACGGCGGTTCACGCATCGTCCATGGTCACAGCCCCATTCCGTATCTCCTGGGAGAGGTCGGCTCGGAGGAGGGGGAGGATTCCCCGAACCCCGTCGTCGAAAAGCCGCATGTGTACGCGGACGGGCTCGCCATCGCGATGGACGGCGGAGTGACCATGGCCGGAAAGCTGTTGGTCCAGCAACTTCCCCTGGATAGCTGAGCGTTCCTCGGGAAGGCGTCCCCCGACGGAGGACAAGCGCAACACAGGGGCAAATTCTGGAAACCCCCTGTCACCGTGTGCCGTCACCGCTCTACCATCGGCTTATCCGTAGCAGGCTCCCCTCCGTTTCTGCCCGACGGCTCGTCAGCATGCCGAGCCCCAAGCCCTACGGAGCATCGGGGGATGCACATGAACAGCGTTCCGCAGCACCTGCTGAGCGAGGACCGCCAAGAGTACGAGCGGATCCTCGATGAGGCGCTGCGCTCCGCCCCACACCGTCCGGAACTCGCCGCTGTCGGTCAGCGGCTCAACCCCGAACAACTGCGCACGATGGCGCTCAACGCCACCGCTCTCATCACGGCGGCGGCGGCGACCGAGTACCAGCACTATGTGAAGGTCCGCGAGGAACTGCGCCAGCCGGCGCCGTCCACCCCCCCGGTCCGCGAAGGATCCACCAGCACCACGGATCCGGCCACGGGCGCGGTCGGGCTCGCCACGACCATGGGTGAGGTCGCCGAGACCGCCGGGGCAGGTGCCGCGGCGGTCGTCGCCGTGCTCGCCCCCGTGCTCGCCGGCACCGCCGCGGCGATCTTCCTGCTCGTCGGCTACATCCTGAAGATGCTCGACCCCCAGCCGGGCATCGCCCAGACCCTCCTCACCACCGGGTGGGTCTTCGGAGCCATCACGGCCGTCACGATCCTGGTGGCCGCGGTCGGTCTCCTGCTCGCCGCCCTGCGCAACGGCGCCAGTTCACTCCAGGCCGACGCGCACGGCGAACGCAGCGAAGAGGTGAACCGGGCCAGGGAGGCCTGGCACGACGCCCTCCTGGAGCGCGGCATCATGCCGTTCCTCAGGGAGGCCCTCGCCGACCCGGGCACGGCCGCCCTCGGCCGTACGAAGCCGTCGGCGCCGATCAGCCGGATGCCTCAGCTCGGCTACAACCGGCCAGGCTTCAGCAGCCCGGACGGCGGCCCGACAGCGGGTCCCCGCCCCAGCTTCTCCAGCCCGGACTTCAGCAGCCCCGACTTCGGGGGGCCGGAGCACCAGCCGGAGTAGCCCCGCCCTCGCCCGGGCCCAGCCCCGTGCGGGGTGGGCAACCGGGCGCGGCGAGGTGGAGTGGGGCCCGACCGGCCGCAGCGTCGCGGGCACTGCGCCCGCGACGGCCGCGTTCCGGCAGGCGCGGCCTCCGTGCCGTGCCCTCGTGGCACGCCTTCATGCCATGCTTCCGTGCCGTGCCTGCATTCCGTTTCTACATGCGCCGAACAATCTGCGCGGTCGCTCGCTCGACCGGTGTGCGGTTGTAGACATGCACCAGGGCGAGGTGGAAGAGCGCCGGTGCGAGTGGGGCCCACCGGTGAACGCGGTCGGCACGCAGCATGTACCTGACCACGGTCGCGGGGCGGAAGGGCACGTAGTCGATGGTCTGGTGCTCCCATCGGTCCGCGACTCCCCTGCTCATACGCGTTTGCAGGCCCTCCCGGGTCAGCTCCTTCAGCCTTGCGTAGAAGTGGGCGCTCCAGTGGCGCTTGTCGGTGTCGAGGACGAAGGCGAGCAGCTCCAGTGAGTACTCGTGAGGTTCCAGGGACAGTTCCTCGCGCATGCCCCGCCGGGCCACCGCGTGCAGGTCGGGGGCGCTCCTTCCGGACGAGTCGATGTGCCGTGACATGCCCTCGTTGACGGAGGAGTTCCAGACACCGGGCGCCATACGCACCCGGTCGCTTCGCTGGCTCACGACCACCATGTCGTCGGCGGTCACCACCGCGATGTTCACGGCGAAGCTGCACTGCAGGAACGCGGGTGCCGACAGCGGATCGTCCGGGTCGAGATAGCGGGACCGCGGGCTTGTTCCGTCGGGCAGACGCCGGTCGAGCTGTTGAGCCGCCAGAAAGGTGAAGTAGTCCGTCGGACGCAGCCGCAGATGGACTTCGGGGTGCTCGTCGAGCGCGGTTCGGGACACGTCGAACGATTCGACCGCGTAGCGAGGACCGTTCCACATCGGTGCACGGCCCTCTGTCCGCCCACGCGTGTTCTCCTCCTCGAGTTCGGCCCGCCAGCCGGCCATGTCCGAAGGCAGCTCGATCTCCTCGTCGAGTACCTGGATATAGACGGATTCAGCGGATATGGACGACTCCCCGTCCCCTTCGACGATCAGGGCCGAGGTGTGGAGCGGCCCCAGCGAGAAGGTTCTCCACGCCGGACTGGACTCCTCCCGCTGCCGCAGGGTGCGTACGGCACGGGTCGAGCGGGTTCGCAGCCTGTACCAGCCGTTCTGCAGGGGTTGCTGGAACAGCACTGCGAACAGCATCCCCAGCACAGCGCCGACAACCCCGTTGGCCACATCGATCCCGCCCATGCCAGGCAGGGTAGGGAAGTTGATCACGTCATGCGCGATCTTCTCTCTACCGTTACGACTTGGAGCAAGGCGCCGCGTTCCTCCGCAGAACCCCGGCCTGGGTGGCCGGGGCCTCGGAGAAGGGGTCGGACAGCACGCCGGAGTCAGTCGGCCATGGGCAGGTACACCCTGTTCCCGCTCGCCGCGAACTCCTTCGACTTCTGGAGCATCCCCTCAGCGACCTCTTCGGCCGTCGCGCCGGCAGCCGCGGTGCCACCGAACTGCTCGGTGATGCTGTGGCTGATCTTCATCGAGCAGAACTTCGGCCCGCACATGGAGCAGAAGTGCGCCGTCTTGGCGGGCTCGGCCGGGAGGGTCTCGTCGTGGAACTCCCGGGCCGTGTCGGGGTCGAGGGCCAGGTTGAACTGGTCCTCCCAGCGGAACTCGAAGCGGGCGTCCGACAACGCGTCGTCCCACTCCTGTGCGCCCGGATGTCCCTTGGCGAGGTCCGCCGCATGGGCCGCGATCTTGTAGGTGATGACGCCCGTCTTGACGTCGTCACGGTTGGGCAGGCCCAAGTGCTCCTTGGGCGTGACGTAGCAGAGCATGGCCGTGCCCCACCAGGCGATCATCGCGGCACCGATGCCGGAGGTGATGTGGTCGTACGCCGGCGCGACGTCCGTCGTCAGCGGGCCGAGCGTATAGAACGGAGCTTCATCACAGATCTCCTGCTGAAGGTCGATGTTCTCCTTGATCTTGTGCATCGGGACATGCCCCGGACCCTCGATCATGGTCTGTACGTTGAAACGCTTCGCGACCCTGTTGAGTTCCCCGAGCGTCCTCAACTCCGCGAACTGTGCTGCGTCGTTGGCGTCCGCGATCGACCCTGGCCGCAGCCCGTCGCCCAGCGAGTAGGTGACGTCGTACGCCGCGAGGATCTCGCAGAGTTCCTCGAAGTTCTCGTACAGGAACGACTCCTTGTGGTGCGCCAGGCACCAGGCCGCCATGATCGAGCCGCCGCGCGAGACGATGCCGGTCTTGCGGTTCGCGGTCAGCGGGACGAACGGCAGCCGCACGCCCGCGTGGACGGTCATGTAGTCCACGCCCTGCTCGGCCTGCTCGACGACCGTGTCCTTGTAGATCTCCCAGGTGAGCTCCTCGGCCCGCCCGTCGACCTTCTCCAGCGCCTGGTAGAGCGGGACCGTACCGATGGGGACGGGGGAGTTGCGCAGCACCCACTCGCGGGTGGTGTGGATATTGCGGCCGGTGGACAGGTCCATGACCGTGTCGGCGCCCCAGCGGGTCGCCCAGGTCATCTTCTCGACCTCCTCCTCGATGGAAGAGGTGACCGCGGAGTTGCCGATGTTGGCGTTGACCTTCACCAGGAACCGCTTGCCGATGATCATCGGCTCGATCTCCGGGTGGTTGACGTTGGCCGGCAGCACGGCCCGGCCCGCCGCGATCTCCTCGCGGACGACCTCGGGAGAAACGTTCTCCCGGATGGCCACGTACTCCATCTCCGGCGTGACCTCGCCCCGCCTGGCGTACGCGAGTTGCGTCACCGCCTGTCCGTCACGGCTGCGCCGGGGCTGGCGCGGACGCCCCGGGAAGACCGCGTCGAGGTTGCGCAGTCCGCCGCGCGGCGAGGTGTGCTTGATCCCGTCGTCCTCGGGGCGGACGGGTCGGCCCGCGTACTCCTCGGTGTCACCGCGGGCGATGATCCAGTTGGCCCGGAGGGCTCCGAGGCCCCTGCGTACGTCGGTGTCGACGGTCGGATCGGTGTACGGGCCGGAGGTGTCGTACAGAGTGACCGACTGCCCGTTGGTGAGGTGCACTTGGCGGACAGGCACCCGCAGGTCGGGGCGCGAACCCTCGACATACGCCTTGTGCCAGCCGATGGACTTCCCTGCCTCGCCGTTCTCGGGCGAAGCAGTCACTCCACCGCTCTCGGCCGAGGCGAACGCCTCGTCCGTCAGGCTGGAGGCAGGCGTGCGTGCGTCCTTGTTGGTCATGAGACCTACTCCCTACGCCGGCATTACCCGGTAACAGGTTCGGCGGTCGACGCAGCGATTTCCGTCCGGCGATGTTCCACGTGAAACATCGCGTCTACGGAGTTCAGCGCCCTCTCAGCCCGGTGCTCCGAGCTCCCGCGTGTGCAAAGGTGTCTCCACGCTAGCGTCAGATGTGGCGCGGTGAACAGTGGGCCCCGGCTGTTCTTGCGATGATCGGTCGGTGACCACGATGCAGCAGCCCCCACTCCCGCCGTCCGAACCGCCCCACGGACACGGCCACGACGGCCATGGGCACGGCGGTGGACCCGGGCACGGACCCCACGGCCCCGGAGGGGGCGGCGGCGGAGACCGGCCCGGCGGTGGTGACGGTGGCGGTCCGGGTGGTGGCGGGCACGGCCACTCGCACAGTCACGGACCCGCGGCGCCTGTCTCGATGCATCTGCGCAAGGTCATCGCGGCCGTGCTGATCCCCTTCGCGGCGGCGGTCGTCGTCGGTCTCGTGGTGCTCTGGCCCGGCGGCGCCCCGGGGCACGAGCGCACCGGTGTCGGCTTCGACCGGCAGACCCAGCAGGCAACGGTGACCAAGGTCGACAAGGTCGACTGCAAGTCGGTGAATGCCTCGGGGGAGACGCCGACCGGCGACACGTCGACCGCCGAGGGCTCGTCGGCACAGCAACAGGCGTCCGGCAGCTGCAAGAAGGCAACGGTCCGGGTCGACACCGGCAAGGACAAGGGCCGTACGTTCACGGAGATCGTCCAGCCGGACTCCTCGCGGCAGCTGGAGCAGGGCCAGAAGGTGATCGTCGCGTATGCGCCGGACGCCCCCAAGGAGCTCCAGTACTCGGTCACCGACGTGAACCGCAAGCTCCCGATGACGGTGCTCGCCGGCATCTTCGCCGTCGCCGTGGTCCTGGTGGGCCGGATGCGCGGTGTCATGGCACTGGTCGCACTGGCCGCCAGCTTCCTCATCCTGACGTTCTTCATTCTCCCCGCGATCCTGCAGGGCTCGAACCCCCTGGTCGTGGCGGTGGTCGGGGCGAGCGCCATCATGCTGATCGCGCTCTATCTGTGCCATGGGCTGTCGGCCCGCACGTCGGTGGCGGTGCTCGGCACCCTGCTCTCCCTGTTGCTGATCGGGCTGCTCGGCTCGCTGTTCATCGACTGGGCCTCGCTGACCGGCAACACGGACGACAACACCGGTCTGATCCACGGGCTGTACCCGTCCATCGACATGAGTGGCCTGCTGCTCGCGGGCATCATCATCGGTTCGCTGGGTGTGCTCGACGACGTGACGGTGACGCAGACGTCGGCGGTCTGGGAGCTGCACGAGGCCAATCCGACGATGGGCTGGCGCGGGCTGTACCGCGCGGGTATCCGCATCGGCCGCGACCACATCGCGTCGGTCGTCAACACGCTCGTCCTCGCGTACGCGGGCGCCGCACTGCCATTGCTGCTGCTCTTCTCCATCGCGCAGAGCAGCGTGGGGACGGTGGCCAACAGCGAGTTGGTCGCCGAGGAGATCGTGCGCACGCTCGTCGGCTCGATCGGACTGGTCGCCTCCGTGCCGGTGACCACGGTTCTCGCCGCCCTGGTGGTCTCGGCGGACCGCCCGGGCCCCGCCACCCCGGCACAACAGGAACAGCCGCAGCCCCAGCCCCAGCCCCAGTCGGGCGCCAGGGCTCCTCTGCGTGGCGGGAGCGGCCGCCGCCGCAAGCACTGAGACCGGCCCGCCTGCCGGATCCGGTTGCCGAGAGTTGAGAAGAAGCGTTACGGCAGCCCGCACAGCCGTGAAGCAACAAGCGGTATGACGTACGGCCGACACCTGGTGGGATGAGCGCGCGTCACACCCGTACGGGACGACGTACAGCGAGGCGGCGTCGCGCCTGCCCCATATCGCTTCATCCGGCGCTCTGTTCCTCCGCCAGGATGCGGTTCAGCGCCTCGTCGAGGTGCGTGTCGAAGTCCGCGAGGGAACGCTCCTGGCCCAGCGGCACCAGCCGGTCCGTACGGTCGAGGAACGCCAGCAACGGCGCCGTCCCGCAGCGGAACAACGCGTGGTCGCCGCCCACCTGAAGCCGGATCAGCACATCGCCGAACCCCTCGGTGTCGGCGGGAGCGATGTGCACATCACCGTCCCCGCATGCCCGGCCCACCCCGTCGATCAGCAGCTCCCGGCCGAAGGCCCAGGTCACCGGGGCATCACCGGGCAGGTGGAAGGTCAGCCGCACGGCATAGGGATCACAGGTCTCGTAGCGCAGCTCCACCGGGATGCGAAAGGAGAGCTCCTCCGAGACGACGAAGCTCATCATGACCTCTGCCTGTACTACCGACTCGCGCATCGCCTACCCCGTCGTTCGCCTTCGACTGGCCGGGAATCATCCACCTGACACTGCTGGCATCTTGCTGAACGTACACACCAGATCACAAGGAGTGAGTTTTCAGATGCTGATAGAGAGCGAGAGCGTGCCCAGCAGCCTGCCGATCTCGCTCTGCAATCGGCGTGCCGCCGGCAGCAGTCGGTCGGCCTGGTGGGCCGGCAGGGAAATGGCGATCGTGGCCGCAGTACTGCCCACAGTGATGGGAATCGCGGCGCAGACCGTACCCAGCGCGTACTCCTGACGCTCGATCACGGGCTGCATGCGTCGCGCCGATTCGAGGCGTCGCAACAGGGTTCGATCGTCACGCACCGTATATGGCGTGATGGACCGGACGGAGTAACGGTCGACGTGGTCCCGACGGGCGTCGTCGTCGAGCTGGGACAGCAGACACTGGCCGATCGCATGCGCGTGACCCGTCTCGCGGAAGTCGGCCCACTCCTCCACGGCGGGATTGGCCGGGGTGTCGGCGACGCACTGGACCTCGATCTCACCGTCGCGGTAGAGCGCGTAGTACACGGGCGCGCCGATCGAGTCACGGCACTGCGCGAGAGCGTCGGCGACCATGCTGCGACGTTTCTGCTGGGCACCGCTGTTGGTCAACCGCTCGACCGCCTCGCCGAGAAAGAACAGGCCCTTCTCCCTGCGCAGATAGCCCTCGTGGGCCAGGGTGCGCAGCAGGTGGTACGCCGTGGGCAGGGCGAGCCCGGCCTCACGGGCGAGCTGTTTCGCGGGCGCCCCGTGGTCATGGCGGGCGACGGACTCCAGGAGGCGCATCGCACGCTGCACGGAGCCGATGAGGGTCGTGGGATGCGGTTCGGAGGAAGGGACGTGTGGTCCTGCGGGTGCGGTGTCAACCGTGGCCAAGGGTTACTCCCGAAGCGCGAGGGGGGGCCGCCCGTGCGGGGGTAACACGGGAGGGATCAGAGCGCCGCTCGCGGGAATCAACCCCGCGTCGAATTCCGGACTTTAACCGTCTGCCACCGCTCGCAGACGGCCTGTGCCGAAACTTCCCTCGCCCGAGGGAACTGGCGGTTCCTGTTACCGCCGGCCGGTTGCCGACCGGCGGGTCTCCCCTTGCCTACCAGTCGCTCCTCGACGAGGAGCTCGACATGAACTTCCGTACGACGTAGATCAGTCCGCCGACCAGCGCCACGAAGACCAGCAGCTTGAAGAGCAGGCCGATCACGAAACCGACGACGCTCGCTATCAGGCCGCCGAACACGACCAGGGCGATGACCGGCACCGCGACCCACTTAATCCACCACGGCATACCCGCGAAGATCTCTCGCATCGCCCTTGTTCCTTGTCTCTCTGCCCGTTTCCGAGTGCTGTCCGAGCCCGCTCCCGAAGGATGACGGGTCTTGAATGTCCTGCCCTCGATGCTAGGCGCGGCAGGGGTGCCGACGGGGGCCTCGCACCCCTTGTCCTCCCCTGAACGTTCCCCTAGGGAACCCTGAGGCGGAGGTCAGCTCTCGGGCGGAGAGAAGACCACCACAACCCGCAGATCCTCGCTGATGTGGTGGAACTTGTGAGCCACCCCGGCGGGCACGTAGACGACGCTGCCGCGTGCCACCTGGGTCGTCTCCATGCCGACCGTGATCGCCGCGCGGCCGCTGACGACGAAGTACACCTCGTCCTGGCGGTGGGGCTGCTGAGGGTCCTGGGTGCCCGCGTCCAGCGCGTACAGGCCGACCGACATGTTCTTCTCACGCAGGAACTGGAGGTACGCGCCGTCGTTGGCGGCGCGCTCCGCCTCCAGTTCGTCCAGCCGGAATGCCTTCATCGCCCTTGTCCGCCCTTGCCCCGCTGCTCGTAGTCGATCTCGTCTGTCACGATCAGACACATGAAGAATTTCGTAGTCAAGACGATCGCCAACGCCGGCGCCCTGGCCGTCGCCGTGTGGCTGCTCGACAAGATCACCCTGTCCGGTGACAGCACGGGCAAGGAGATAGGCACGCTGCTGCTCGTCGCACTGGTCTTCGGCCTGGTCAACTTCCTGGTCAAGCCGATCGTGCAGGTGCTCACGTTCCCGCTGTTCATTCTGACGCTCGGCCTGATCACTCTGGTGATCAACGCCCTGATGCTGCTGCTGACCTCGTGGCTGGCGGACAAGCTCGACCTGAGCTTCCACGTCGAGGGCTTCTGGACCGCCGTTCTGGGCGGCCTGATCATCTCCGTCGTCTCCTGGGCGCTGAACGTCGTCCTCCCCGACAAGGACTGAGCGACCTGATGCCCTATCGCGTGTGCTTTGTCTGCACCGGCAACATCTGCCGCTCCCCGATGGCCGAATCCGTCTTCCGCGCGCGGGTGGCGGAGGCCGGGCTCGACGGCCTGGTCGAGGTGGACAGCGCCGGCACCGGCGGCTGGCACGAGGGCGACGGCGCCGACCCGCGCACCGTCTCCGTCCTCGAAGCAGCCGGCTACGAAGGCGGCCATGCGGCCCGCCAGTTCCACGCCGACTGGTTCACCCGGCTCGACCTGGTCATAGCCCTCGACGCCGGCCACCTGCGGGCCCTGCGCCGCCTCGCCCCCACCGAGGCGGACGCCGGGAAGGTGCGGCTGCTGCGCTCGTACGACCCTGCCGTCGCATCGGCCTCGGGGGCCGACCTCGACGTACCGGACCCCTACTACGGGGGCCTGGACGGCTTCGAGGAGTGTCTTGAGATGGTGGAGGCGGCGAGCCCCGGCCTGCTCGCCGCGGTACGGGAGCAAGTGGAGGGACAGGCGGCATGACAGATTCCGTTACGGGCGCCGGTGACGGCACACGCGCGGTGCGGGCTGGGCTGCCCGAGCCCGTCAAGCACGAGCCGACCCTCCCGGGGCCGGTCTTCGCCGCCCACTTCCATCTGCCGGGCGACCCCACAGGCCCGTACACCTACGGCCGCGACGAGAACCCGACCTGGACCCACCTGGAGCGCGCCATCGGCGAACTGGAGGCGCCGGGGCGGGACGACGTCGAAACGCTCGTCTTCGCCTCCGGCATGGCCGCCATTTCGTCCGTCCTCTTCTCCCAGCTGAGCGCCGGCGACACGGTCGTGCTGCCCGACGACGGCTACCAGGTGCTGCCGCTCGTGCGCGCGCAGCTGGAGGCGTACGGAATCGAGGTGCGCACCGCCCCGACCGGCGGCGACGCCCAGCTCGATGTCCTCGACGGCGCGAAGCTGCTGTGGATCGAGACCCCGTCGAACCCGGGGCTCGACGTCTGCGACGTACGGCGGCTCGTCGAGGCGGCGCACACGCGCGGCTGTCTGGTCGCCGTCGACAACACCCTGGCGACCCCGCTCGGGCAGCGCCCGCTGGAGCTGGGCGCCGACTTCTCCGTGGCCAGCGGCACCAAGCAGCTCACCGGACACGGCGACATCCTTCTGGGGTACGTCACCGGTGGCGACGCCGCGGCGATGGCCTCGGTACGGCGCTGGCGCAAGATCGTCGGGGCGATTCCGGGACCCATGGAGGCATGGCTCGCGCACCGCTCCATCGCGACGCTCCAACTGCGTGTGGACCGGCAGAACGCCAATGCACTGGTGATCGCCGAGGCTCTGCGCGACCGGCACGAGGATCTCGGGGTCCGCTATCCGGGGCTGTCCGGCGACCCGTCTCACAAGATCGCCTCGCAGCAGATGCGGCGCTTCGGGTGCGTGGTGTCGTTCACGCTGCCCACGCGCGCGCGTGCCGACCGTTTTCTCGACGCGCTGCGGCTGGTGGACGACGCGACCAGCTTCGGCGGTGTGCGGTCGACGGCCGAGAGGCGCGGCCGCTGGGGCGGTGACGCGGTGCCGGAGGGCTTCATCCGTTTCTCGGCCGGTGCCGAGGATCCTCAGGACCTCGTGGCCGATGTACTGCGCGCGCTCGACGAGTCCTCGCGGCCGACGTCTTCCTGAGTGATCCGTCAGTAGCGGGCACGGACGGCGGACGGTCCGAGCCTCCCCCCTCGTGGCTCGGACCGTCCCGGTTCTGCGCGCGAAGAACCGCGCGAACAAGGCTAGTTGACTCTGTGTCAGTGTCCAATCACAGTAGCGACAGAGACCTATCGACATATTTATAGTTGGGGGCTTCCGGGGAGCTGAGGGAGAAGGGACGCCATGGATCTGGCCTTGCTGCGGACCTTCGTGACCGTGCACCGGGCCGGCTCCTTCACCCGCGCGGCCGCTCTGCTGGGCCTCTCGCAGCCTGCCGTCACCTCCCAGATCCGAACCCTCGAACGACAGCTGGGACGTCCTCTCTTCCTGCGTCAGGCCCGTGGAGTGACCCCTACGACCATGGGCGACGAACTCGCCCACAAGGCGGCGCCCCATCTCGACGCCCTGGTGGAGATCACCGAGACCGGCCTCGACGAGGACTCCTCCGTACGCACGCTCCACCTCGCCGGTCCGCCGGAGTTCACCGCCGAGCGCGCCCTGCCCGCGCTCACCGAGCTGACCGGGGACGACGGCCAGGGCTTCGCGCTGCGTGCCTCCTTCGGAAATGCGGAGGAGACCCTGGAAGGGCTTGCCGCCGGGCATCAGGATCTGGCCATCAGTACGGCCCGCCCACGCGGTTCCCTGCTCACCGCGACTCCGCTCTGCGACGAGGAGCACGTCCTGGTCGCCGCCCCGCGCTGGGCCGACCTCCTCGACTCCGGCTCGTTACGTCACCAGGGCGAGCCCTCCCTGGAGAACTTCCCCGTGGTGGAGGTGCACGAGTCACTGCCGTTCGTCGCCCGCTACTGGGCCTCCGTCTTCGACTCCCGCCCGGCCGCCTCGGGCACCGTCATCGTCCCCGACCTGCGCGCTGTCCTCGCCTGTGCGATCACCGGTGCCGGGCTCGCGGTGCTACCGCGCTATCTGTGCGCACCCGCTCTGGAGCGGGGAGACGTGGTCGCGCTGACCGAACCCGCGGTGCCTCCGCTTCGTACGTACTTCCTGGTGGTGCGCACCGGCACACTGGCCATGCCACATATCGCGCGGGCGCACGAGTGGCTCATGCGCGCCGCCATAGACTGGTCATGACCAAGATGCATCACCTCGTCAAGAGGGCGATGTTTCACGTGGAACCAACTGGGCCACATTTCTCCCATGACCGTCCGACCCGTGGTCAAGCGCACCGCCCGGGCCGTCCTACTGGACGGCAATGACCTGGTCCTCATCAAGCGGACCAAGCCCGGCGTCGATCCCTACTGGCTGACGCCCGGCGGCGGGGTCGAGCCGGAGGACACGACCGTCGTCGACGCACTCCATCGTGAGGTGCACGAGGAACTCGGCGCCAAGATCACCGATGTGGTGCCCTGCTTCGTCGACACCGTCGAACACATCGGCGACAATGCCAGAACGACCGGCGTGAAGGTCCAGCACTTCTTCGTCTGCCGCCTGGAATCCATGGACCCGTCACTGCGCCATGGCCCCGAGATCGACGAGCCCTGCGGGGAGTACGAGATCGTGCGGATCCCCTTCACCCGCGTGGGCATCGCTTCCGTCCATCTCGTACCGCTGTCGCTGCGGCACTATCTCGACGGGAACATCGAGGGCGTACTGGCGATGCACGCGCCCGATCTGGGCTGACGGCCCGCTCCTTCGGTTCCGGGCCGGGCTCCGGTTCCGGCCTGGGCTGTCCCTGCCCGTGCCGGATCGGTCCACTGCCTGCGTAGCTCTTGGCTCGGAGTCAGTATCCGGTCACGACGAGTTCTTCCACCGCGTCGTGACGGATCCTCTCCGACGGGATGCCGATGTCCCTGAGCGCGTCGACGCCGCTGCGGATCATGCCGGGAGGGCCCGACAGGTATGCGTCGTACTCGTTCCACGGCCCGTACTCGCGTACGGCGTCGGGGAGGTGCAGATGCCCGTGCTGGTCGACTATCGGGCGCACCGCGAGCCAAGGGTGGCTCTGCTGGAGCCGGAGCATCGTGTCGATGTCGTACAGGTCATGATCGGTACGGGCTCCGTAGAACACCTCGACCGGGCGCCGCTCGCCGTGCTCTGCGACGTCCTCGACGAGGGCCTTTATCGGCGCTATGCCGGTACCGCCGCCCAGGCAGAGCAGGCCGCTGTCGGTGGTGTGATCGACGGTCATCGAGCCGGCCGGCGGGGCCGAGCCGGATGACGTCGCCGGGGCGGGCACGGTGCACGAGCGCGTTGGAGACCCAGCCCGCCGGAATCGCCTTCACATGGAAGGACAGCAGTCCGTCGGAGCGGGGCGCCGAGGCGAACGAGTAGTGCCGCCAGATCCGCGGCCACCAAGGGGTCTCCACGCTCGCGTACTGCCCGGCGAGGAAGGGGTACGGCTGGTCGGGGCGGACCGTGATGACGGCGACGTCCGCGGTCCTGAGGTCGTGCGAGATCACCTCGGCGTGCCACCAGGCCGGGGCCCTCAGTTCGTCCGCGGCCGCGGCGTCGATCATGACCTGCGAGATCGTCGTGTACGCCCGGACCCAGGCGGCCTCGGTCTCCCCGTCCCAGACCGACGAGGCGAACCGGCTGAGCGAGCCGATCAGGCACTCGCCGACGGCCGGGTAGTGCTCGGGGCGGGTGCCGTACTTGCGGTGGCCCCGACCGAGGTTCTTCAGATACGCGACCAGGACCTCGGTGTTGTCGATGTGCTCGGCCGCGGTCAGCAGTGCCCGCAGGAGCCGGTCCCGCTGAGTGTCCATCGCGGCGGGGAAGAGCTGGCGCAGCTCCGGGTGCCGCACGAAGAGCAGCGCGTAGAAGTACGAGGTGACCTTGTCGGCGACGGGGCCCACCTCGGCCATGGTCCGACGGATGAGGACGGCGTCCGGGGAGGCGGCCTGGGCGGGGGCAGGAACGGCTACGGCGGCGGGGGCAGGGGCGGAGCGCTGGTCGGGGACGCGGGGCGCCTGGTCGGGCCCCGGTGGGGCGGGAGGACCGGCGTGGGCCTGCGGGGCGGGGAGACCGGTGTAGGCCTGTGGGGAGGGTGTCGCCTCGTGCGTCATGGCCGTCGTCGCGCTCTGGCCGACAGGAGCAGCTCCAGCATGAGCGGCCCAGGCTTGAGGGGTGTCGGCATGAGGGGTGTCGGCACGGGAAGCGTCGGCAGGCGCGGACCTGGCGTCGGTGGGGTCGCCGTGGGGGGCGTGGCTGCCGTCAGGGGAGCCCGCGTGGCGGCCGCGCGCGGCCGTGGCTCCGGTGTCGGCTCGTTCGGTGCCGGAGACGGCCTCGTCGGTCGGGGGTATTCGTTGCCGCGTCGTGGCGTCGGTACCCGGCGCGGGCCTGCCGACGGGGCGCAACGCGGCCAGGCGATGGCCCTCGGGCGCCTCCTGCTCGCCGCCCGCGGGCGGCTCCGGCGGCTTGTGCGGCGTGAACCAGCCGCCCCCGCCACTACCCCCTGAAGTGCCGTTGTCGGCCGACGTGGTGGTCGGAGCGTCCATGTTGTGCCTCGCCTCGAACATCTTTCGGTCGGTCTGCGCACTTCCTCGATCGGAAGATGCCTGCTTTCCCCCGCAGACTGCTTGCTTCCCCGTTCCGCTCCGCCCCGTCGCCCCATGGCGGCCACATTGAACCTCGGAATCCCGCACCCTACGGACAAGTAAGCCGAGAGTGTGACATTGGCCGCACTACCGCCATCGCAGCATCTCACCCCGCGCCAACACCCCGGCCATGTAACCGGAAATGCGGGTCTTCGATCTCTCTGTCCCGTTAGGCTGCATTGCCCTTTGTTCGCCCTGGCGGGATGCGCGGACATCACACCGGACACGAACCGGAGTCGACCATACCGGCCACTGTCCGGCACACAAGTCTCCACTTCCCCACGTCGGGAATTGAAGGGGGACCGGAGTGTCGATTCCTTCAATTACCGGGCAGGACACACCAATTCATAGGCATCCCGCAGATCCCGCCCCACGTAGGAGTGGGTGGCGAGGCCTTCCAGATGCCGATCCGCATTGACGGCGACGGATACCGGAACCACCCCGAACAGGTCCCTGTCCGACATCGAGTCGCCGTACGCGACGCAGTCGGCCCTCGCCACCCCGAACTCCGCACAGAGCCGGTCCGCTATCCGCACCTTGGCCGCCGCGCTCAGGATCCCGGCAGGGTTCACCGGCTCGGTGAACGGCACCGCGGGGAAGCGTGATCCGTACGCCGCGTGCGCGCCCCAGCCCGTCAGCCGCTCGACGAAGAAGGAGGGTGAGAGCGAGACGACAGCGCAGTAGTCGCCGCTCCCCCTGATGTCCGCCCAGACGTCCCGGATGCCCTCCAGCCACGGCGCACTCGCGAAAGCGGTCGCCACATGCGTCTCGGTGAGATGCCTCCAGAGAGCGTGTACCTGCGTCGCATACTCCGGTGGGCCTATGAGACCCGCACCGATCGCCTCGTCGAGCGCCACGGTCTCGGCTTCCAGGCCGAGCTGTCGGGAGATCTCCACGGGCGCCGAGGTGCCGTGCAGCAAGGTCCCGTCCAGATCGAAGAGATGAAGTCTCGCCATGTACGCCGAGGCTAGTACGTGGGGTTACTCCCGCCGTCAGACGTAGTTTCCGCTCCCGCCCGGCACGGTGTTTCACGTGAAACTAAGCCGCCCCGCACGCCGGGCCACCCTTGTCGTCCATGTAGCCGCCTCCGCGGGCTGGCTCGGGCTCACGCTCGGGCTGCTCGCTCTGGGGATCACCGCGACCACCACAGGGTCCGCAGTGACCGTTGAGGCCTCCGTCCGCGCCATGAAGCTGTTCGCCGACTGGCTCCTGCTCCCCCTCGCGTTTCTCACGCTCGTCAGTGGTCTGGTGCTGTCCCTGGGCACGCCGTGGGGGCTGGCGAGGCACCGCTGGGTCTACATCAAGTTCTGGCTGACTCTCGCCACGATCACCGCCACTGTCTTCGCGCTGCGTCCCGGAGTAGGTTCCGCTGTCACAGCCGTTTCGGCAGGTGGCCCGCTGCCTGACGCCGGTGACGTTCTGTTCGGGCCGATCGTCTCGCTGTCCGCCTATCTCTTCATGACGGTGATCTCGGTCCTCAAGCCCTGGGGACTGACCCGGCGTGGACGGAAGCTGCGTGAGCAGAAGTCGGCCGGGCAGAAGCCGCGTGGGCAAAAGATCAGTGCGGCTGCCCGGAAACCGGTGGACGCCGAGCGGGCATCTCAGACAGCCTGACCTGCGTGTCGACTCCTTCCCCCGCCTTCCAGCCCATCCGCCGTCTGACGCCACGCGATCTCTCCGCCTGCGCCGATCTCTCCGAGAACCGCGGCTGGCCCCGCGAGGAACACAAGTGGGGCCTCCTCCTCACGGCCGGCACGGGTTATGGCATCGACGACCCCGACGGGGGCCTCGTCACCGCCTGCGTCGTGACCTCGTACGGGCCCCAGGACCGCCCCGCTCTGGCCGCGATCGGCATGGTGCTGGTCGCCGAGCGGCACGCCCGCCAGGGCGTCGGACGCAGGCTGATGCGGCATGTCGTCGGCGAGCTGGGCACCACACCGATGACGCTGCACGCGACGCCGTACGGGCGCCCTCTCTACGAGGAACTGGGGTTCAAGACCACCGGACGAGCCGAGATGGTCCGCGGCCACTTCGCCCCAAGCGGACCGGAGCCCGAGGTCGCCACGCGTGCTGCCACCGCCGAGGACCTCACCGCGATCCTCCGGCTCGACGAAGAGGTCTTCGGTACCGACCGCACGCACATGATCACGCGCCTGCCCGCCTTCGCCGACCAGTTGCGTGTCGCCGAGGAGGACGGCCGGGTCATCGGCTACGCGGCCGCCTGGCCCAACCTGGACAACCATGTCGTGGGCCCGCTGATCGCCCGCGACACGCAGACGGCCAAGGCGCTCATCGCCTCGCTGGCCGCCCACGTCGACGGGCCTTTGCGCACCGACATCGACGTACGGCACGAGGAGTTGCTGGCGTGGGTGAAAAAACGCGGGCTCGCTCCCACGGGTTTCAACGCGGTCATGACGTACGGCATCGCGGAGTTGCCGGGAGACTGGACGCGGCGGTTCGCTCCCCTCACGGTGGCGGCGGGCTGAAGGGCAGAGGATGAGTTCGGCCGACGTCGCAGAGCTCGGCGTCTGAGAGCTGAGCCTCTGAGAAATCCGAGGTTGAGCTCGGCGGTCAAGAGCTGGCGGCACACCGAAACGCCTGCCCCGGATGGGGGCAGGCGTTTCGGTATTTCCTGGCGCTACGGCGCTTTCCAGCGCTCCTGGGCGAGCGTCTTCAGCGCGGCCGTGGCGAAGGAGTGGTCCTGCTCCGGCGCGCCGCCGCCGACACCGATCGCGCCGATGAGGCGGCCGTCGCGGTGGACCGGGACACCGCCCGCGATGAAGAGCAGCGGGCGGTCGAGGGCGGTGGGCAGGGTGTGGAAGAGGCCACCCGGCTGCACGGCGTCGACGAGATCCGCGGTGGGGGTGTCCAGCTGCAGTGCCGTGTAGGCCTTGCGGGTGCTGGTCTCACCGGAGATCAGTACGGCCCGGTCGTCGCGCCGGAAGGCAAGCAGGTGGCCGCCCGCGTCGAGGATGGTGACGCTGACCTTCACGTCGGCGGCTTCCGCGGCGCGACGGGCGGCCGTGACGAGAGCCTCGGCGTCCTGGATGGTCAGCGGGGTGACGGTGGCGGTGCTCATGAGCTTGTTTCTCCTTGATGGGTGGTGCTGTGTGGGGGTGCTGGTTTGCCGGGTCGTGGCGTGTGGGGGCAGCGGTCCGCTGAGATGCGGGTGAAGGCTTGCTCGGGCTTCGGTCGGCCGCCGGACAGCCCTGGCCCTGCGGCCGGCCACGCCAGGGCGGATGCGACCGCCCAGGCAGCGGGTCAGTGGTGCACAGCCGCCTTCTGCTGCCCGGACTCCGCCGACGCTGCCCCGGTGACGATCAGGCCGTCGGCCGTGTTGGCGGCGTCGGCCCGGCGCTCCAGAGCGGCCGAGAGGACGGCCAGCACGAGGGCGGCCGCGGCGAGGACCGCGCCGACCCAGTTGGGGGCGGTGTAGCCGAGGCCGGCCGCGATGACGATGCCGCCGAGCCAGGCGGAGAGGGCGTTGCCGAGGTTGAAGGCGCCGATGTTCACGGCGGAGGCGAGCGTCGGGGCGCCGTGCGCCTGGTCGAGCACCCGCTTCTGGAGCGGTGGCACGGTGGCGAACCCGAGGGCACCGATCAGCGTGATGGTCACGGCCGCCGCGATCTTGTTGTGCGCGGTGAGCGTGAAGAGCGCGAGTACGACGGCGAGGGCGCCCAGGGAGACGTACAGCATCGGCATCAGGGCGCGGTCGGCGAACCTGCCGCCGACGAGGTTGCCGCCGACCATGCCGATACCGAAGAGAACGAGTAGCCAGGTGACGGAACCGTCGGCGAAGCCGCCCACGTGCGTCATCATCGGCGCGATGTAGGTGATCGCCGCGAAGACTCCGCCGAAGCCGAGGACGGTCATCGCCATCGCGAGCAGCACCTGGACGTTCTTGAACGCGGCCAGCTCGTGACGCAGGCGCACGCCTTCCGGCTTGGCCATGTCAGGGACGAGCTTGGCGATGCCCGCCAGGCCGAGGACGCCCAGGGCCGCGACGATCGTGAACGTCACGCGCCAGCCGACGGACTGGCCGATGAGGGTGCCCAGCGGTACGCCGACGACGTTGGCGACGGTCAGGCCGGTGAACATCATCGAGATGGCGCCGGCCTTCTTGTCCGGCGCGACGAGGTCCGCGGCCACCACCGAGCCGATGCCGAAGAAGGCACCGTGCGCGAGCGAGGCGACCACGCGGCCGATCAGCATCACGGTGAAGTTGGGAGCGACGGCGGAGAGCAGGTTGCCGACGATGAAGAGCCCCATCAGGAGCATCAGCATCCGCTTGCGGGAAACCTTGGTGCCGAGGACCGTCATGAGCGGCGCGCCGAACATGACGCCGAGCGCGTAGCCGGTCACGAGGAAGCCCGCGGTGGGGATCGAGACACCGAAGTCACCGGCGACCTCGGGCAGCAAACCCATGATCACGAACTCGGTGGTTCCGATTCCGAAGGCCCCGATCGCGAGGGCAAGAAGCGCGAGAGGCATGGGGGAGAACCTTCCCAGACGATTGCAGGAGCGCTTTACGTGCGTTGACAATACTTGCAGACGCCGACTAGTTGCAAGCGCGGACTATTGCGGGAGTGCTCTATCCTGGTGTCAGCCGCTCCGGTACGGAGGAGAACGCCATGACAGCGACGGACCCCGCGCTCACCGCCCTCGCCCAGGGCTGGTGCGCCCTCTCCCTGCTGCACGGGAGGATCGAGGCTCACATCGAACGGGCCCTGCAGACCAAGCACGACCTGAGCGTGCGCGAGTACTCGCTGCTCGACGTTCTCAGCCGTCAGCACGACGGCGACGGCGGCCACCTCCAGATGAAGCAGGTCGCCGACGCGGTCGTCCTCAGCCAGAGCGCCACCACGCGACTGGTGACCCGCCTGGAGGACCGCGGGCTGCTCTTGCGTTACCTGTGCCCGACCGATCGCCGCGGCATCTACACGAACGTCAGCGAGGCGGGCCTCAAGCTCCTCGACGAAGCCCGGCCCACCAATGACTCCGCTCTGCGCGAGGCACTCGACGCAGCGGCCATGAATCCCGAGCTGGCGCCGCTGGTGCGCGTCGTCGAGTCGGCGAGCGCGCCGACGCCCGCGTAACGAGCGCGGCCACCCTGCGCGCGCGTGATGCACCGGCGTCGGGTCACATCTACGTAGGGGCACGTCAACGCGGGGGCACGTCTGTCCAGGGGCACGTCTGCGTAGGGTGCTGCCATGGGAGATCTTGAGATACGACCGGCTGCCCCGGACGACGTCCCTGCCATCGTCGCGATGCTCGCCGACGACCCTCTGGGAGCGCAGCGCGAGTCACCGGACGACCTGAGCCCCTATCTGGCCGCCCTGGAGCGCCTGAGTGACGATCCGAATCAGCATCTGGTCGTCGCCGTACGCGAGGGCCGTGTCGTCGGCACGCTCCAACTCACGATCATTCCGGGGCTGTCCCGCAAGGGCGCGACCCGCTCGATCATCGAAGGCGTACGCATTCATGCCGACGAGCGCGGCAGCGGTCTGGGCACCCGCTTCATCGAGTGGGCGATCGACCGTTCCCGGAGCGAGGGCTGCCAGTTGGTGCAGCTGACCTCCGACGTCAGCCGCACCGACGCCCGCCGGTTTTACGAACGGCTCGGCTTCACGGCATCCCACGTCGGGTTCAAGCTGCAACTCTGAGGCTAATCCCGGCCGCCGAGTCGATGCGCGGGTCCATGTTGCGGTGAGGGGCGTCATGTTTCACGTGAAACATGACGCCCCTCACCCATCACAGTGCGGCTAACGGATCCCGCGCCACCCCTCAGGATCCACACCACCCGGCACGGAAGCCCCCTCCTCGTACGGCTGCCGCGTGAACACGAACGACCCGAGGTCCAGGTGGTCCATCGCTCCGTCGGGGCTCTGTACGGCCCTCAGCGCCTCGCCCGCGTAGTAGCCGTCGAGTCCCGTCCAGGTCCCGTCTCCGTTGGCCCGGAAACGCGAACGCCTGCCGTTGCCGGACAGTGGCCCGAGCGAGACACCCCCATCGGCCGTGAGGCGCAGCGCGAAGGCGTGTGTTCCCCAATACCAGGGTCCCGCCAACTCCAGTACGGAACAGTCGACCTCGGGCAGCGGCCGCCACGGCTCGGGGATCCGGGGCTCAGCCTCGGCGACGATGCGTACGAGATCGGCGGCGACCGTGAACACCGGCGGGCCTGAGGTGCAGTTGGCGAGCACGACGGCGGCCAGGTCGTCCTCGACGCTGATCATGAGACCGGCGAGAAAGCCGGGCAGAGAACCGGAGTGCCCCGCGAGCATCCGGCCGTCCCGGTACTGGACCTGCATACCGAGGCCGTACGCGGTGCCGGCCGCCACCTCTTCGGCTTCGGCGGGCGCGGCGGGCGTACGCATCTCCCGTACGGACGCCTCACTCAGCACCCGGTCGTCGCCCTTGGCCAGGAAGGCCGCGAAGCGAGCCAAGTCACCAGTGGTCGACCAGAGTTGGCCCGCCGGTGCCATCCTGCCCAGGTCCTCGACCGGCTCCGGCAGCATCACGTCCGCCCAGGGGTGCACGGCCCAGCCGCCCGCGTGCGGTGCTTCAGGCTCCGCACCCGTGCGGCGCAGCCCCAGCGGTTCGAGCACCTCGTTCCGTAGGGCCTCCTCCCACGGGACGCCCCTCAGCTCCTCGACCAGCGCGCCCAGCAACGTATAGCCGGGGTTCGAGTAGTGGAACCGTCGTCCGACGGGATGCCGGTGCGGCTGTTCGCCCAGCACGTCGGCGAGCTCGGGACGCAGTGATCCGGGGGTGCGCTCCCACCAGGGGGCGGGCGATTCGGCTGCCAATCCGCTTGTGTGCGCGAGGAGTTCGGCGATCGTCGCCTCCCCCGCGCCGGTGCCGGGAAGGTGCTTCTCCAGCGGATCACTCAGGTCCAGGACGCCTTCGTCGCGCAGCCGCAGCACCAGGACGGCGGTGAACGTCTTGGTGATCGAACCGATCCTGTACTGCACGTTCTCGTCCGGCCCATGCCCGTCCACCGAGGTGCGGGAACCGTGCCACACCGTCTCTCCACCCCTGACGACCGCCGCCACCAGCGACGGCGCCCGCCCTTCGGCCTGAGCGGTGGCGATTCGGTGCAGCAGGGCCCGGCGCGTGGCGGGAAGCAGTTCTTCCACAGGTGTCGTCATGGCCCAAGTCCACCTGCCCCGGCGGCCCGCGTCGAGTGCATTTGTGCCCGCCGCGGGATCTCGCGTCTCACTGATCATTGATCACGGATCACGGATCACGGATCACGGATCACGGATCACAACGAGCGTTGCGCGCGCAGGACGGTGTCGTGGGTGTGGTGGGTGCCGGCGGGTGCGGGAGCTGTCCGTGGGCGGGTTTCGTTGATCAGGACGGTCCAGTCGTGGTCGAGGAGCTTGGCGATGTCGTCCGGCTGGTAGTAGTCGCCGGGGTCGAAGCCCTGCTCCGGGCGCGGGGACAGGTCGGCAAGGTCGTGGCTGGCGAAGAGCAGGATGCCGCCGGGTGCGACGGCGTTCAGCAGGCCGCGCAGAGCGGTGTGATCCGGCTGGATTGAGAGCGGGAAGTACTGGACGGACACCAGGTCGAACGCGTCGCCGGGGGTGGCGTGATGTTCAGGTCCGCCCGTGTCCAGGCCACACGGCCCTCGACGTCCGCGGCAGCGGTGGCCGCACGCTGCAGGGCGGTCACCGAGATGTCGACCGCGGTGACCTGCCAGCCGCGCCGGGCCAGCCAGAAGGCGTCGGCGCCTTCACCGCATCCGACGTCGAGCGCCTGCCCCGGCGGCAGGTCGGTGACCTCGGTGACGAGCACTCCGTTGGGGTCGCCGCTGAAGACCTGGTCGCGGCTGCGGTACATCTCGTCCCAGAACTGTGCGTCCATCGCCTGCGCGTTCATTGTCCGTGCCTCGCTCAGTGGGTCAGGTGCCGTGGCGTCGGTCGCCCATGGCCTGCCATAAACCTGTCCCCGTCCATGACGAACCGACAAAGTTCTTTGCGAGAACTGCAAAGCGGTGGGCACAGTGATCGCATGAACGACGAGTTCGACACCGTGCTGGCCGCGGTCGGGCCACGGCTGCGCGAGTTGCGGCGCCGCAGCGGGGCCACCCTGACCGCCCTGTCGGAGACCACCGGCATTCCGGTCAGCACCCTGTCCCGGCTGGAGTCCGGACACCGCAAGCCGGGCCTGGAACTGATGTTGCCCCTGGCCAAGACGTATCGGATGCCGCTCGACGAACTCGTCGGCTCCCCTCCCGGCCTCGACCCCCGGGTGTACCCGCAGCCGTTCACCCGGAACGGCATGACCGTCATCCCGCTGACCCGGAAACCCGGCGGGCTGCAAGCCTTCAAGCAGATCCTCCCGGCCGGCCCCACCGACCGTGAACCGGATCTCCGCTCACACGAGGGATACCACTGGCTGTACGTCCTGAACGGACGACTGCGCCTCGTGCTCGCCGACCAGGACCTTGTCCTCACCACGGGCGAGGTCGCCGAATTCGACACCCACCTCCCGCACTGGTTCGGCAACGCCGACGAGCGGCCGGTGGAGTTCCTGAGCATCCTCGGTCCCCAGGGCGAACGCTTCCACATCAGGGCCCGCTACCGACGCGGCTGACCGCCGCGCTCTCCTCAGCTGTCCGGACGGACGTGTAGGGTCTCGCCGCTCGTGACGTGTCGATCCTGCGTGACCTGGGCGTTCTTGGCTGTCTCACGGCCTTGTCAGCCATGATCAGTCTCAAATCCGTGGTATTTCCTCGCGAGGGCGGGGTCGAGATCAGGCGGCTTGTCCGAGTCGGCCGAGTACACCACGCTGAGCCCCGAGCACGAGGACTACCGGCGAGCCCAGATCGCGCACCGATGAGTTTCCCGCGCCGCGCTGGTCCATACGCCGGACACCCACGAACGGAAGGCTGAGCCATGCGGAAACTGATCTACGCCATGAACCTGTCCCTGGACGGCTACATCGCCGCGCCCGGCGACGACATCGGCTGGGGCGTGCAGAGCGACGAGCTGTTCCAGTTCTGGTCCGACCAGTTGCAGGCGACCGACCTGTCGCTGTACGGGCGCAAGCTGTGGCAGACGATGAGCTCCCACTGGCCGACCGGCGACCAGCAGCCGGGCGCCACCCCGGCGGAGATCGAGTTCGCGCACCGCTGGCGGGACATGTCGAAGGTGGTGTTCTCCTCGACGATCGACAAGGTCGACTGGAACACCCGCCTGGTCACCGGCGACGCGGTCGCCGAGATCACCCGGCTCAAGGCCGAGGACGGCGGCCCGATGGCCATCGGCGGCGCGACGCTCGCCGGGGCGGCCATGCGGGCCGGGCTGATCGACGAGTACATGCTGGCCACCGCGCCGGTCCTGGTGGGCGGCGGCACGCCGTTCTTCACCGCGCTGGACAACTGGGTGAACCTGAACCTGGTGGAGACGCGGACGTTTCCCGGCGGCGTGATCCTGACCAGGTACGAGACGAGGCGCTGAGCAGCAGCACCCACGCGCTGGTCACACGGTGATGTCGTATGCGACATCGGTACGACACGGCCCGTGAGATTACGACATCAGCCGCGAGCCCCTCCAACAACGGTGATCAGGTCTGTGCCATGTCCACGAAGCGGGAGTAGTGGCCCTGGAAGGCGACCGTGATCGTGGCCGTCGGGCCGTTGCGGTGCTTGCCCACGATGATGTCCGCCTCGCCGGCGCGCGGCGACTCCTTCTCGTACGCGTCCTCGCGGTGCAGCAGGATCACCATGTCCGCGTCCTGCTCGATCGACCCGGATTCGCGCAGGTCGGAGACCATGGGCTTCTTGTCCGTGCGCTGCTCGGGACCACGGTTCAGCTGTGACAGCGCGATCACCGGCAGCTCAAGCTCCTTGGCGAGCAGCTTGAGGTTTCGCGACATGTCGGAGACCTCCTGCTGTCGGCTCTCGGACCGCTTGCCGCCCGACTGCATCAGCTGCAGATAGTCGATGACCACAAGCTTCAGATCGGCACGCTGCTTGAGGCGACGGCACTTGGCGCGGATCTCCATCATCGACAGGTTCGGAGAGTCGTCGATGTAGAGGGGAGCGGCCGAGACGTCCGGCATCCGGCGCGCGAGCCGGGTCCAGTCCTCGTCGGTCATCGTCCCGGAACGCATGTGGTGCAGGGCCACCCGCGCCTCGGCGGACAGCAGACGCATCGCGATCTCGTTGCGGCCCATTTCGAGCGAGAAGATCACACTCGGCATGTTGTGCTTGATCGAGCAGGCCCGTGCGAAGTCCAGCGCCAGCGTCGACTTACCCATGGCAGGACGGGCGGCAATGATGATCATCTGACCCGGGTGCAGACCGTTGGTGAGCTGGTCGAGGTCGGTGAAGCCCGTCGGCACACCGGTCATCTCCCCCGACCGCGAACCGATCGCCTCGATCTCGTCGAGCGCGCCCTCCATGATGTCGCCGAGCGGCAGATAGTCCTCGGTGGTGCGCTGCTCGGTGACCGCGTAGATCTCGGCCTGGGCGCTGTTGACGATCTCGTCCACGTCACCGTCGGCCGCGTACCCCATCTGCGTGATGCGTGTACCGGCCTCGACCAGGCGGCGCAGCACGGCCCGCTCATGGACGATCTCCGCGTAGTACTCGGCGTTCGCCGCCGTCGGGACCGTCTGGACCAGGGTGTGCAGATATGAGGCGCCGCCGACCTTGGTGATCTCGCCGCGCTTGGTGAGCTCGGCGGCGACCGTGATCGGGTCGGCCGGCTCGCCCTTCGCGTAGAGGTCGAGGATCGAGCCGTAGATGGTCTCGTGCGCCGGACGGTAGAAGTCGTGGCCCTTGAGCACTTCGACGACGTCGGCGATGGCGTCCTTCGAGAGCAGCATGCCGCCGAGAACGGACTGTTCGGCGTCCAGATCCTGCGGCGGCACTCGCTCGAATGCCGAACCTCCGCCGTCCCAGGCTCCGTTGTCCGGACCGCGGTCGTGCTGGTCGTCTCTGCCCCGGCCACCGTCGCGGCGCTGGCGGGAGGCGGGCAGACGATCACTGGGACCGCTGTCGGCCCACGGATCGTCCAAGGGCTCGGAAATACTCACCGGGCCACCTCCTCCCGTCCGCCGAGCGGACCTCGCCGTGCCCCTCATTCCTACGGCACGACACTGACAAATGAGATGCCCAACTCCGGTTCTGACGCGTCGGTTTTGTGAGGTTTCCGAGGACGGAGAAGCGAGCGGGTGCCGCACCACGGTAGGCCCGCGGGCACCGTCAGCCAATCTGGTTATCCACAGGCCATGTGGACGACGGCCCCGATGCTGTGGAGAACCTGGCAAAACCTGTGCACGACCCGGTGGACAGGCCTGTGAACAAGCACTCAGCATCATTTCCGCACCCAGCCTGACCTGCGAATATCCCATCCACTGGCTGTGCAGAAGAAAAACTTTCCCGGTCGGATCAAGATCGACGCGAATGGCACCGGGCAGCGCGTCCCACGCGATCGACGGTAAGGGTCATTAAACACTTGCATCTCTTACCTGTGGAAGATTAGATTGATGCGCATGACACAGGCTCCCGCGGCACCCAAGGCCGCCCGGCGACGGCACGATCGAGAGATTGTCGCGCTGGCCGTTCCGGCCTTCGGCGCACTCATAGCCGAGCCTCTCTTCCTCATGGTCGACACCGCGATCGTCGGCCATCTCGGCACCGCGCAACTCGCCGGTCTCGGCATCGCCTCGGCTCTCCTCGTCACAGCCGTGAGCATCTTCGTCTTCCTCGCGTACGCCACCACGGCCGCCGTCGCCCGACGGGTAGGGGCGGGCGACCTCCAAGCCGCGATCCGCCAGGGCATGGACGGCATCTGGCTGGCCCTGCTGCTCGGCGCCGCCGTCATCGCCGTCGTCCTGCCCACCGCGCCCGCCCTGGTGGAACTCTTCGGCGCTTCTGACACCGCCGCCCCCTACGCCACGACCTATCTGCGCATCTCGGCCCTCGGCATCCCCGCGATGCTCGTCGTCCTCGCCGCCACCGGTGTCCTCCGTGGCCTACAGGACACAAAGACACCCCTCTACGTCGCCATCGGGGGCTTCGTCGCCAACGGTGCCCTCAACGCGGGCCTCGTCTACGGCGCGGACCTCGGTATAGCCGGCTCCGCGTGGGGAACCGTCATCGCCCAGTACGGCATGGCCGCTGTGTACCTCGTCGTGGTGGTCCGCGGAGCACGGAAGCACGGGGCATCCCTACGCCCCGACGCCGCCGGGATACGTGCCTGCGCCCAGGCCGGCGCACCGCTGCTGGTCCGCACTCTCTCGCTGCGCGCGATCCTGATGATCGCCACTGCGGTCGCTGCCCGGCTCGGAGACGCCGATGTCGCCGCGCACCAGATCATCCTGTCGCTGTGGAGCCTGCTCGCCTTCGCCCTCGACGCCATCGCCATCGCGGGTCAGGCCATCATCGGCCGCTATCTCGGTGCGGGAGATGCCCAGGGAGCCCGCGAGGCCTGCCGCCGCATGGTGGAGTGGGGCATCGCCGTCGGCGTTGTGCTCGGCGGGCTGGTGATCGTCAGCCGGCCGCTGTTCCTGCCACTGTTCACCAGCGACTCGGTCGTCCACGACACCGCGCTGCCCGCCCTGCTCATGGTGGCGCTCTCGCAGCCGATCTGCGGGATCGTCTTCGTCCTGGACGGCGTACTGATGGGAGCGGGGGACGGCCCGTATCTCGCATGGGCCATGATCCTCACCCTGGCGGTCTTCGCTCCGGTGGCACTGCTCGTCCCCGTTTTCGGCGGCGGGCTGACCGCGGTCTGGGGAGCGATGACCCTCATGATGACCGTACGGATGCTGACCCTGTGGCTGCGCACCCGCTCGGGTCGCTGGATCGTCACAGGCGCCACGCGCTGAGCAAACCCGCTCCGGCGTCACGGAGGCCCGTGAGGTCGCTCGGTTTCACGTGAAACAACGAGCATTCCGCACCGTTCCCCGACGACGATTCGCTTTGTTTCACGTGAAACACCCATTGGCTGAGAGTCCCACGGAAGGCGCTCCTTCCCGGGGGCCCGGGCAAACTGTGAGGGCCGCACCCTTGGGGTGCGGCCCTCACAGGTACTGCTAGCGCACCGCTTACGCGGCGACGACCTCGATGTTGACCTTGGCGGCAACCTCGGGGTGCAGACGCACGGACGTCTCGTGAGCGCCCAGCGTCTTGATCGGCGAGCCCAGCTCGATGCGGCGCTTGTCGACGTCGGGGCCACCGGAAGCCTTGATCGCCGAGGCGACGTCAGCCGGGGTGACGGAACCGAAGAGACGACCGGCGTCGCCGGAGCGGACGGCCAGACGGACCTTCACACCTTCGAGGCGGGCCTTGATCTCGTTGGCCTGCTCGATGGTCTGGATCTCGTGGATCTTGCGAGCGCGACGAATCTGCTCGACGTCCTTCTCGCCACCCTTGGTCCAGCGGATCGCAAAGTTCCGCGGGATCAGGTAGTTGCGAGCGTAACCGTCCTTGACGTCGACGACGTCGCCCGCAGCGCCGAGGCCGGAGACCTCGTGGGTGAGGATGATCTTCATTAGTCGGTCACCCTTCCCTTATCGCGCGGTGGAGGTGTAGGGCAGCAGCGCCATCTCACGGCTGTTCTTCACGGCCGTGGCGACGTCACGCTGGTGCTGCGTGCAGTTGCCGGTCACGCGGCGGGCACGGATCTTGCCGCGGTCGGAAATGAACTTCCGCAGCATGTTCGTGTCCTTGTAGTCCACGTACGTGACCTTGTCCTTGCAGAATGCGCAGACCTTCTTCTTAGGCTTGCGCACAGGCGGCTTCGCCATGTGTGTTTCTCCTGTGTGATCAAGAAGTGTGGGTACGGCCCACCCTCAGCCCGGGGGCTAGAAGGGGGGCTCGTCCGAGTAGCCGCCGCCGGAGCCGCCGGCAGCGCCGCCACCGGAGCTTCCGCCCCAGCCGCCGCCACCGCCGCCCTGCTGGCCGCCGCCTGCAGGAGCGCTGGTCGCCCAGGGGTCGTCGGCGGGAGCGCCGCTGCCCTGCGGCTGACCGCCGCCGGAGCCTCCGCCCCAGCCACCGCCCTGCTGACCGCCACCACTGCCGCCGCTGTAACCGCCCTGGCCGCCTCGACCGGTGGTCTTGGTGACCTTGGCCGTGGCGTTCTTCAGGCTGGCGCCGACTTCCTCGACGTCCAGCTCGTAGACCGTGCGCTTGACGCCCTCACGGTCTTCGTAGGACCGCTGCTTCAGCCGGCCCTGCACGACGACGCGCATGCCTCGCTGGAGCGACTCGGCGACGTTCTCCGCCGCCTGACGCCAGACCGAGCAGGTCAGGAACAGGCTTTCGCCGTCCTTCCACTCATTGGTCTGACGGTCGAAGGTGCGGGGAGTGGACGCGACACGGAACTTCGCGACCGCCGCACCGGACGGGGTGAAGCGCAGCTCGGGGTCGTCGACAAGATTGCCGACGACCGTGATGACGGTCTCGCCTGCCATGGGGGAACCTCTCGGCGGGTTTGCTGCTGGCTGCTTTTGGTGCTGCTACTCGTTGTCCGAGATCAGCTGAGCTGGAGAGCTCAGTGGGTCTCGGGACGGAGGACCTTGGTCCGGAGGACCGACTCGTTCAGGTTCATCTGGCGGTCGAGCTCCTTGACGACCGCAGGCTCGGCCTGCAGGTCGATGACCGAGTAGATGCCCTCGGGCTTCTTCTTGATCTCGTACGAGAGACGACGACGGCCCCAGGTGTCGACCTTCTCGACCTTTCCGTTGCCCTCACGGACGACGGAGAGGAAGTTCTCGATCAGGGGGGCGACAGCGCGCTCCTCGAGATCGGGGTCGAGGATGACCATCATTTCGTAGTGACGCATGTGGAACCCACCTCCTTTGGACTCAACGGCCACGGTCGTTCCGTGGCAGGAGGGTTGTGATGCGTACGCAACGGTATCGGCCACCACTGACAATCGGGCCCACCGATCAGCGAACTGAGCGGGGGATCGTGTCACGGCCTGGGCAGACACCGGTGCAGACGCTACAGACTACCTGCACACCGGCTTGCGGTTGAAATCCGGGGCCCGAGACCGTCAATCTGTACACATCGGGTGTGTATGGCGCTACGATGCGCCGCCTTCCGCAGGAGGTGCCACATGGCACAGGCATTGCGACCCAACTCCAAGACCGTCGGTTCCCTCTTCGCCACCGACCACAAGCCCCATCCGCTCCAGGACACCCTTCTCGCCGTGACGCTCGTCCTCGGAGTGACGGCCTTCGTCACCGCGATGTTCCACAGCCTCCATCTGCTCAGTTCGTGGACGGGACTGGTGGGCATCCTGACCGGGGCGGCCGGACAGTTCGTCTCCGAGACGACCCGGGAGCGCTTCGGGCTGATCCTGGGTCTCGGTGCCTCCGCCGTCGGCTTCTTCCTCGGCATGGCGCACGGTGGCCTCTTCGGCGGCGTCATCGGCTGACCGGCGCCCCGTTCCCCGGGAGCCGCCGGCCCGCGGTCTTCCCAACCTCCGGCCCCACGGCCGGACAACACCTCCGGGTGCCCCGGCCATGTATGGGTCGGGGCACAGGTTCCATACGGCCAGACGAGGCGCTCGCAGGGCGCAGTAGGCTTCGGCGCGAGAGCCGGAGCCCTTGTACCCATGGGGACACACCAGCCCGAGGAGCGCCCCGAATGAGCCTGACCCTGAGGACCATCAGCCGAGAGCAGCATCTGGCGTACATCCAGAGTCTGCCCGCGGCTAGCCACATGCAGGTCCCGGCCTGGGCAGACGTCAAGGCCGAGTGGCGCTCCGAGAGCCTCGGATGGTTCGACAACAGGTCCGGCGAGATGGTCGGAGCGGGTCTCGTCCTGTACCGCCAGCTGCCCAAGATCAAGCGCTACCTCGCCTATCTGCCCGAGGGTCCGGTCATCAACTGGTTCGCGCCGAATCTGACCGACTGGCTGGATCCGATGCTCGCGCACCTCAAGCAGCAGGGCGCCTTCTCCGTGAAGATGGGCCCGCCGGTGATCATCCGGCGCTGGGAGGCCGCTTCGATCAAGAAGGGCATCCAGGACCCGGACGTGAAGCGCCTGCGCGACATCGAGGCGGACTTCATCGAGCCGCGCGCCTTCGAGGTCGCCGACAAGCTGCGGCGCATGGGCTGGCAGCAGGGCGAGGACGGCGGGGCGGGCTTCGGCGACGTACAACCCCGCTACGTCTACCAGGTGCCGCTGGCCAACCGGTCGCTGGAAGACGTCCACAAGGGCTTCAACCAGCTCTGGCGGCGCAACATCAAGAAGGCCGAGAAGGCCGACGTCGAGGTCGTCCAGGGCGGTTATCAGGACCTGGAGGAGTGGCAGCGCCTCTACGAGATCACGGCCCTGCGCGACCACTTCCGGCCCCGACCGCTCTCGTACTTCCAGCGCATGTGGACGGCTCTCAACACCGAAGACCCCAACCGCATGCGGCTGTACTTCGCCCGGCACGAGGGTGTGAACCTGTCCGCGGCGACGATGCTGGTCGTCGGCGGGCACGTCTGGTACTCCTACGGGGCCTCCGACAACATCGGGCGGGAGGTCCGGCCCTCGAACGCGATGCAGTGGCGGATGCTGCGCGACGCCTACGCGCTCGGCGCCACCGTCTACGACCTGCGCGGCATCTCCGACTCGCTGGACGAGACCGATCACCTCTTCGGCCTCATCCAGTTCAAGGTGGGCACCGGTGGGCAGGCCGCCGAATACCTCGGTGAGTGGGACTTCCCGCTCAACAAACTGCTCCACAAGGCGCTCGACATCTACATGTCGCGCCGCTGACGTACCAGAATTCGCCTTCATACCTCTGATACACCGCTGCCACGAGAAAGGTTCCAGGTCCGGCCATGGCGCTCACGCTCTACGTCGACACCGCACGCTGGCGGGCGCACCACAAGCACGTGTCCGAGCAGTTCCCGGGGCTCGTCCCGGTCTGCAAGGGCAACGGCTACGGCTTCGGCCACGAGCGGCTCGCGGACGAGGCCACTCGTATGGGCTCCGACGTCCTGGCCGTGGGCACGACGTACGAGGCCGCGCGGATCAAGGACTGGTTCGGCGGCGACCTGCTCGTCCTGACGCCGTTCAGACGGGGCGAGGAGCCCGTACCGCTGCCCGACCGGGTCATCCGCTCCGTGTCGTCGGTCGACGGTGTCTACGGCCTCGTGGGCGCCCGTGTCGTCATCGAGGTCATGTCCTCCATGAAGCGGCACGGTGTGAGCGAGCAGGACCTGCCCCAGCTCCACGCCGCCATAGAGAACGTGCGCCTCGAGGGCTTCGCGATCCACCTGCCGCTGGACCGCACCGACGGCTCGGACGCCGTCGAGGAGGTCATCGGCTGGATGGACCGGCTGCGCGCGGCCCGGCTGCCGCTGCACACCATGTTCGTCAGCCACCTCAAGGCCGAGGAACTCGCCCGGCTGCAGCAGCAGTTCCCGCAGACCCGCTTCCGCGCCCGCATCGGCACGCGGCTGTGGCTGGGGGACCACGAGGCCACCGAGTACCGCGGAGCCGTCCTGGACGTCACGCCCGTCTCCAAGGGTGACCGTTTCGGTTACCGCCAGCAGAAGGTCGCCTCGGACGGCTGGCTGGTGGTCGTGGCGGGCGGTACGTCGCACGGAGTGGGCCTGGAGGCCCCGAAGGCCCTGCACGGCGTCATGCCGCGCGCCAAGGGCGTCGCCAGGGCCGGCCTCGCCACGGTCAACCGGAACCTCTCACCGTTCGTCTGGGGCGCCAAGCAGCGCTGGTTCGCGGAGCCCCCGCACATGCAGGTCTCGATCCTCTTCGTACCCTCGGACGCCCCGGAGCCGAAGGTCGGCGAGGAGCTGGTGGCCCATCTGCGGCACACCACCACGCAGTTCGACCGCATCGTCGAACGCTGACAGCGGGGGCTCACCAAGCCCCGCGCACAGACGAAAGGCCGTACACGGAGCCCGTGTACGGCCTTTTACGTGACTCGCCCACGCCTTGTTCGCTCAGGGCGAACGTCGCTTCGCCGGTTCGTCGTCGGCTCCCCACTCCACGTACGGCCCGTCGAAGTGTGCCGCGTGCCGCGGCGGGTGGGCCGCAGCGCCGAGGACGAAGACGTCCTGCGCGCCGTCGAGCACTCCACCGGACGGGTCGTCGTCACCGGAGCGGCGCACCACGTCCCGCTCCGGCATGAAGATGTCGCGCACGATCACCGCGCACAGATACAGCGTCCCCAACAGGTGTACGGCGATGGCCAGTTGGTACCCCTCCTGCGGCAGTCCCTTGTGGGCGTCTCCGCTGGTCGTGTACGCGAGGTACATCCAGATGCCGAGGAAGTACGCCACCTCGCACGTCTGCCAGATCAGGAAGTCCCGCCACTTCGGACGGGCCAGCACGGCGAGGGGCACCAGCCACAGCACGTACTGCGGCGAGTAGACCTTGTTGGTGAGGATGAAGGCCGCGACGATCAGGAACGCCAGCTGGGCGAAGCGCGGCCGGCGCGGGGCGGTCAGCGCGAGAGCCGCGACGCCCACGCAGGAGATCAGCATCAGCACCGTGGCGAACGTGTTGACCGTGTCGGTGTCGAGCGGGGTCTCCATGCGCTGGGACAGGATCAGCCAGAAGGAGCCGAAGTCGACGCCGCGTTCCTGGCTGAACGTGTAGAACTTCGCCCAGCCCTCGGGGGCAAGCAGCATGACCGGAAGGTTCACGACCAGCCAGGAGCCGGCGGCACCGAGCAGCGCCGTACCGAACTCCCGCCACCTGCCCGCGCGCCAGCACAGTACGAGCAGTGGCCCGAGCAGCAGCGCGGGATAGAGCTTGGCAGCCGTGGCGAGCCCCAGCAGGACTCCGAAGGCAAGGGGACGGCTCCGTGCCCACATCAGCATCGCGGCGGCTGTCAGAGCGACGGCCAGCAGGTCCCAGTTGATGGTGGCGGTCAGCGCGAAAGCAGGCGCCAGAGCGACCAGCAGGCCGTCCCAGGGGCGCCGCCGGTGGGTGCGGGTCACGCAGACGGCGATGACGGCCGTGCACGCCATCAGCATCCCGGCGTTGACCATCCAGTAGACCTGCTCCTGGTCCTGGATGCTGCCGCTGCCCGGCGTCAGCCACGAGGCGACCTCCATGAACACTCCGGTCAGCACCGGGTATTCGAGGTACTCCATGTCGCCTTCGAGCTTGTCGAAGTACGGCACCAGCCCGTCGGCGAAGCCCCGCCCCTGGTAGAGGTGCGGGATGTCCGAGTAGCAGGCATGCGTGTACTGCGAACTGGCCCCGAAGAACCAGGCACCGTCGTAGCAGGGCAGCTTCTGCACCATGCCGAGGGCGAACATGCCGATCGCGACGAGCGCGATGACCCGCACGGGAGTCCACCAGGACGTCCCGAGCAGCGCGCGCCGCCCGAGAGGACCACCGAAGAGTTCACTGCCGGTCGCGGCGACCGGGTCCTCCTTGGTCGGCCGGACCAGATCTGGCTCGTGCACGCTCGCGCGCGTCGTTTCTGCACTGGGCATGCCGCACATCCTGCCGTACGCGCCTAGGAATACGCCGAGGGCCGTCGCACCGAGTCGGTGCGACGGCCCTCGTTTCACGTGAAACACCTCACTACGGATGTTTCACGTGAAACACCCCGCGGAGGCAGCTATCCGGTTGATCATCCGAAGATGCCGCCATTGCCATTGCCTCTGGTGTTGCCTGGATCCTCGGATTCCGTGGGCGATGACGACACTCCTCCGTCCGTACCGCCAGTCTCGTTTCCGCCCGTTTCTGTTCCGCCGGTGTCCTCGCACGGGAAGTTACCGAAGGGGCCACAGGTCTCACTCGTGGAGGGCGAAGGAGAGGTTTCCGTCTCGCTGGGCTCCGCACTGGGCTCGGGCTGCTCCTCTTCGGACTCGGTGGGCGAGGGGGTCACGCTCGGGGTCGGAAGGTCGTTGACGACCTCACCGATGGGCTCGGCCTCCGGGAAGTCCTCGGGCATCGTGCCCTTGAGCGCCTGCTCCATGTAGTCGTGCCAGACCTCGGCCGGGAACGAGGCACCGTGGATGGTCTCCTGGCCACCCGTGCCGTACATCTCCAGGAACGGTCGACTCTTCTTGGTCTCGTCGTCGTCCATGCGGTACATGCTGACCGCGGTCGACAGCTGCGGCGTGTATCCGACGAACCAGGCGGACTTGTTGCCGTCCGTCGTACCGGTCTTACCGGCCACCTCGCGGCCGTCGAGCTGGGCCGAGGTACCGGTTCCGTCCTCGACGACGGTCTTCAGAACGTCGGTGACGTTGTCGGCGACCTGCTCGGTGAAGGCCTCCTTGGCCAAGGACTTGTGCTTCCACACGCTGCCCCCTTCGTACTCGACCTCCTTGACCGAGAACGGGTCGTTCTGCTTCCCGCTGGTCGCGAACGTCGCGTACGAACCGGCCATACGGATCGCGCTGGGGTCGGAGATGCCGATGGAGAAGGACGGGAAGGTGGTACCCGTCAGGCTGTTCGGCCTGAGGCCGGCGTTTTCCGCCGCCTTCTTCACCTTGTCCAGACCGACATCCATACCGAGCTGCACGAAGGCGGAGTTCGCCGACACCCGCATGGCTTCACGCAGGTCGATCCGGTAGTTCGGCGGAGCGCCGTACGACGCGTCGTCGTCGTTGGTCTGGAGCCACTCCTTACCCTTGTCGTTCTTCCAGATACTGCCGTCGTAGGTCTTGATCTTGAGTTTGTTCTTGCCGCTGTAGAAGCTGTCCGGCGAGACCTTGGTGCGTTCGTCCTGTGCCTGGGACTCCCCGAGTTCCGGGTCGCGCTTGCCGTCCTGCATGGCGGCCGCCAGGACGAACGGTTTGAACGTCGAACCGACCGCGGCACCGGTCTCGTCGGCATTGTTGGTGAAGTGCTTGGTCGCGGACTCACCGCCGTAGATGGCGACGATGGCACCATCCTTTGGATCCACGGAAGCCCCGCCGAACTGGACGTGCGTGTCGGTCTTCGGGCGGCGCTTTACGTCGAGGTTCTCCTTGCGGACCTTCTTCACGGCCTTCTCGAGATCGTCGACCTTCTTCTTGTCGAAGGTCGTGTGGATCTCGTAGCCGCCCTGCCGGAGCTGTTCCTCGGTGATGTCGGTGTTGTTGATGACGTAGCCCTTGGCGAGATCGACGAGATAGCCGATCTGACCGCCCAGCTCGGAGCTGGACCGCGGGTTCTGGAGCTTGGGGAGCTCCGTGTACTTGGCTCGTTCCGTGGCCGACAGGTGCCCGTCCTTGACCATCTCGTCGAGGATCCAGCTCCAGCGTTCCGTGGCCCGCCTGGTGTTGGCCTCTTGTGTGGCCCCCGGGTCGATCGCCGTCGCTCCCGCGGGGTCGTAGTACGTGGCGCCCTTCAGAACAGCGGCAAGGAGGGCGCACTCACTGGCGTCCATTTCTGTCGCGTCCTTGCCGAAGTACGAACGAGCGGCCGCCTGGAGGCCATAGGAGGTACGGCCGTAGTAGGCGGTGTTCAGGTACCCCGCCATGACCTTCTCCTTGGGCTCACGCTGGCCCACCTTGATGGAGACGAGCAGTTCCTTGAACTTCCGGGACACCGTCTGCGACTGGTCGTTCAGCATCGCGTTCTTCACGTACTGCTGGGTGATGGTCGAGCCGCCCTGCGTCTCGCCGCCCTTGGCCATGTTGAAGAGCGCGCGGCCGATACCCACGGGGTCGATGCCCTTGTCGGTCTCGAACTTCTTGTTCTCGGCCGACATGACGGCGTACCGCATCGCCTTGGGGATCTGCTCGTACTTGATGTTCTGGCGGTTGGTCTCACCGCCCGTGGACACCATCGGCTTGTTGTTGGCCCAGTAGTAGACGTTGTTCTGCGCCTTCGCGGCCGCTGCGACGTCCGGCACGCCCACCATGGCGTACGCGATGCCCGCCACGGCCATCAGGCTGCCGCAGAAGCCGATGAACGTACCCGTCACGAGCTTCCACGAGGGCACCCAACGTGCCCATCCGTATTTGCCCGCGCGCGGATAGTCGATGATCCGCTTCTTGTAGGGATCGGGCCCGCGCCCTCTGCCCCGCCCAGGGCCGTTCGGCCCGCCGGGACCACCACGCCGGCCGCCACCACCGTGGCCACCGTGCCCCGCACCGTCGGCGGCTCTGCGCCTGCCACCGCTGGTGCTGCTTCTCTGTGCCGCCCGTCGGGCCTCGGCACGGCTACCGAACGGGCGCTCCTCACCTCCCGAGTCATAGGAGTCGGAAGGAGACCCGGTGGCGCTCCGCGGCGCCGCACGGCGGCCGGAGGACGACCCGGTCTGGCCGCGTCGGGCCGCGGCACGTCCGCCGCCTTGCGGCTGCGGCGGTTTGCGACGGTGCTCGCTCATCGAACGATTACTCCTCGGGCAGGCGCACCTGAGCGCGCCTGGAAACGGCGGCTGGTTTCCGGTCCCCCCGAAGTACGGATGCGGTCGTTCTTACATTCATCCGTACTGCACCGAGGACGAGGACGTCCCCATGCGTCACTCGGTTCCCGGTGGTTTGCATGGCGCACAGACTACGCACCGTCAAAACCTGCCTAGCACCGAAGTTCACCCCAAATCAGGCAACTTGCTTCCTACGAATCGGTGATGTGACCCCGTTCACGACGTCCCCTCTTGTCGCATGTTGCAGACCGATCTATCGTTCTGATGTATCGAGTCGATACATCAGCTCGGCATAAAGACCGTCACGGCAAGACCGCGGCAGAGAGGAGGCGACGATGAGCCGGCGTTCCGGGATCCTTGAGTTCGCCGTCCTCGGCCTGCTCCGCGAGTCCCCGATGCACGGCTATGAGCTGCGCAAACGCCTCAATACGTCACTGGGTGTGTTCCGTGCGTTCAGCTACGGGACGCTCTACCCCTGCCTCAAGACGCTGGTCGCCAGCGGCTGGTTGATCGAGGAGCCGGGGAACACCCCCGAGGACGCGCTCGCGGCGCCACTCTCAGGGCGCCGCGCCAAGATCGTCTATCGGTTGACGGCTGAAGGTAAGGAGCATTTCGAGGACCTGCTCTCACAGACGGGTCCCGATGCGTACGAGGACGAGCACTTCGCCGCTCGCTTCGCCTTCTTCGGCCAGACGTCACGGGACGTACGGATGCGGGTCCTCGAAGGCCGCCGCAGCCGTCTCGAGGAGCGCCTGGAGAAGATGCGTGCCTCTCTGGCGCGCACCCGGGAGCGACTCGACGACTACACCCTTGAGCTCCAGCGCCACGGAATGGAGTCCGTGGAGCGCGAAGTGCGCTGGCTGAACGAGCTCATCGAGAGCGAGCGGGCCGGACGGGACCAGCAGCGTCCCGGATCGGACGGCTCCGCTCAGCAGGACAGCACATCTGGGGAGTCGGGCGGCCTGCCCCGGCCCGGGGACACTCCCGGGCCGGATCCGTCCGATGACACTGCCACGTGAAGTCCCCTCAGGGCTTCACCGAGTACACACAGGGAGCAACCGGAATGGGTTCGGTTCGCGTAGCCATCGTCGGCGTGGGCAACTGCGCCGCCTCGCTGGTACAGGGCGTCGAGTACTACAAGGATGCCGATCCGGCGTCCAAGGTGCCCGGCCTGATGCACGTCCAGTTCGGCGACTACCACGTGGGTGACGTCGAGTTCGTCGCCGCCTTCGACGTCGACGCGAAGAAGGTCGGCCTCGACCTCTCGGACGCCATCGGCGCCAGCGAGAACAACACCATCAAGATCTGCGACGTCCCGAACAAGGGCGTCACGGTCCAGCGCGGCCACACGTACGACGGTCTCGGCAAGTACTACCGCGAGACCATCGAGGAGTCCGCAGAGGCCCCGGTCGACATCGTCCAGATCCTCAAGGACAAGCAGGTCGACGTTCTCGTCTGCTACCTGCCCGTCGGTTCCGAGGACGCGGCGAAGTTCTACGCCCAGGCCGCCATCGACGCCAAGGTCGCCTTCGTCAACGCCCTTCCGGTCTTCATCGCCGGCACCAAGGAGTGGGCGGACAAGTTCATCGAGGCGGGCGTCCCAATCGTCGGCGACGACATCAAGTCGCAGGTCGGCGCCACCATCACGCACCGTGTGATGGCGAAGCTGTTCGAGGACCGCGGTGTCCGCCTTGAGCGCACGATGCAGCTCAACGTCGGCGGCAACATGGACTTCAAGAACATGCTGGAGCGCGACCGCCTCGAGTCCAAGAAGATCTCGAAGACGCAGGCCGTCACCTCGCAGATCCCCGACCGCGACATGGGCGCGAAGAACGTCCACATCGGTCCCTCGGACTACGTGGCCTGGCTCGACGACCGCAAGTGGGCGTACGTCCGCCTCGAGGGCCGTGCCTTCGGTGACGTCCCGCTGAACCTGGAGTACAAGCTCGAGGTCTGGGACTCCCCGAACTCCGCGGGTGTCATCATCGACGCCCTGCGTGCCGCGAAGATCGCCAAGGACCGTGGCATCGGCGGCCCGATCCTCTCCGCGTCGAGCTACTTCATGAAGTCGCCGCCGGTCCAGTACTTCGACGACGAGGCCTACGACAACGTCGAGAAGTTCATCAAGGGCGAGGTCGAGCGCTAAAACGCTTGATGTGCCGCTCTGTTGAGGGTCCCCGGGTCGCAAGCCCGGGGACCCTCCTCGTATGTGAAGCTGTGCCCCATGGCTGTCGTGCGTGACCTGCGCGTCCTCCTGCGCTTCGGGAACTTCCGGCGTCTGCTCGCCGTCCGGCTGTTGTCGCAGGGTGCCGACGGCGTCTATCAGGTCGCGCTCGCCACGTATGTCGTCTTCTCACCTGAGAAGCAGACCTCGGCGGCGGCGATCGCCTCGGCAATGGCGGTCCTGCTGCTCCCGTACTCCCTCGTGGGCCCCTTCGCCGGCGTCCTGCTGGACCGCTGGCGACGCCGCCAGGTCTTCCTGTACGGGAACCTGCTGCGGGCGGCGCTGGCCGCCCTGACGGGCGTCCTCATGCTGAGCGGCGTGCCGGACTGGCTCTTCTACGTGTCCGCTCTGTGCGTGACCGCGGTCAACCGGTTCGTCCTGGCGGGCCTGTCCGCCGCGCTGCCCCGCGTTGTCGACTCCGAGCGCCTGGTGATGGCCAACTCCCTGTCGCCCACGGCAGGAACGCTCGCCGCGACCGTCGGCGGAGGTCTCGCCTTCGTCGTCCGGCTGGTCGCCTCGGACTCCGATGCGGCGGTCGTCCTCGTCGGAGCAGCCCTCTACGTGTGTTCCGCGCTCGCCTCGCTGCGCCTGGCACCGGAACTTCTTGGCCCCGACCGGGAGTTGGTGCATCCACGGTTGAAGGAGGCACTGGTCGGCACGGCACGCGGCCTTACATCAGGCGTACGCCATCTGGCCGAGCCGGCACGACGGGAGGCCGCCCGGGCCCTGGCCGCGATGACGCTGATGCGGTTCTGCTACGGCGCCCTGACGGTCATGGTGCTGATGCTCTGCCGGTATGCCTGGTCGTCGGGCTCGGACGACGACGGGCTCGCCCTTCTGGGCCTGGCCGTGGGGATCTCCGGAGCGGGCTTCTTCGCCGCGGCGGTGCTGACCCCGGTGGCCGTGGGACGGCTCGGGCCCAGCGGCTGGATCATCGCCTGTGCCGGATCCGCCGCGGTACTTGAGCCGGCGCTCGGGCTGCCGTTCGCCGAAGTCCCCATACTGGTCGCGGCCTTCGTCCTCGGTCTGACCACCCAGGGCGCGAAGATCGCCACGGACACCATGGTCCAGTCGTCCGTCGACGACGGCTTCCGTGGCCGGATCTTCGCCGTCTACGACGTTCTGTTCAACGTTGCCTTCGTCGGCGCCGCCGCGGTGGCCGCCCTGATGCTGCCCCCTGACGGCCGCTCGGTCGCGCTCGTGATCACGGTGGCCGTTATCTACGGGGCAGTTGCTGTGGCTATGGCCCGCTTTGCACGGCAGTGAGTGTCACATCAATGACACAGAGCCACTGTGGGCTACAGAGTTGTCAGTGGCGGCCGGTAGCTTACGTGCGTCTTATTTCGCGCCACGCGCTCCTACGCTCTAGGGGGACCCCCAAAGTGACCACTCCGCCGCCTCAAGGCCAGAACCCGTTCGCGCAGGGGCAGCCGCCCCAGGGCCAGAACCCCTACGGGCAGCCCCCGAGCGGAAACCCGTACGGCCAGCCGCAGCCCGGAGACCCCCAGCAGTCCCCGTACTTCAACCAGGGTGCGCCGGTTCCGCCGCCGGCTCCGGCGCGTAGCGGCTTCAAGAAGTACCTGCGGTTCATCATCCCCGTGGCCGTGCTGTCCATAGCCGCCGGAACCTACTTCTTCGGTGGCGACGACGCCACGAAGCTCCAGGCCGGCGACTGCCTGCGCAACACGGGCTCCGACTCCAACGCCACGGTCGAGAAGCTCGACTGCGGCGACTCGAAGGCCACTCACAAGGTTCTGGCGAAGAAGGACGGCTCCAGCCTGGCCCAGCTCGCTTGCCAGTCCGTCCAGGGCACCACCGCCGCTCTCTCCTGGAAGGAAGGGTCCGACTCCTTCGTGCTCTGCCTGGCAGACAACAAGTAGGAGCGGCGCGGACGCGAGGGGCGGTGTTTCACGTGAAACAACGCCCCTCGGCATGTCCGGCTCCAGGAGAGCGAGTCATGTTTCACGTGAAACATGACGCCGCACGTCCTCAGTTCTGTGCGGCCCACCACTCCTTGAGCGCCGACACCGCCGCGTCGTACTCCATCGGCCCGTTCTCCAGACGCAGTTCCAGCAGGAACTTGTAGGCCTGCCCGATGACCGGGCCGGGCGCGACACCCAGGACCTCCATGATCTGGTTGCCGTCGAGGTCGGGCCGGATCGCGTCCAGCTCCTCCTGCTCCTGAAGCTGGGCGATGCGCTCCTCCAGACCGTCGTACGCACGAGAGAGTGCAGCGGCCTTGCGCTTGTTGCGCGTCGTGCAGTCCGAGCGGGTCAGCTTGTGGAGACGGTCGAGGAGCGGGCCCGCATCACGCACGTATCGGCGCACCGCGGAGTCCGTCCACTCCCCGGTCCCGTAGCCGTGGAAGCGCAGGTGCAGCTCGACCAGACGCGAGACGTCCTTCACGAGTTCATTGGAGTACTTGAGCTCGGTCATCCGCTTCTTGGTCATCTTGGCGCCCACCACCTCGTGGTGGTGGAAGGAGACCCGCCCGTCCGTCTCGAAGCGACGCGTCCGCGGCTTGCCGATGTCATGCAGCAGGGCGGCCAGGCGCAGGGTGAGGTCGGGACCGTTCTCCTCCAGCGCCATCGCCTGCTCCAGAACGATCAGCGTGTGGTCGTAGACGTCCTTGTGCCGATGGTGCTCATCCCGCTCCAGGCGCAGAGCGGGCAGCTCGGGCAGCACCCGGTCGGCGAGCCCGGTGTCGACGAGCAGCGTCAGTCCCTTCCGCGGGTGGGCGGACAGGACCAGCTTGTTCAGCTCGTCACGTACGCGCTCGGCGGAGACGATCTCAATTCGCTCGGCCATGGCTTTCATCGCCGCGACGACGTCCGGCGCCACCTCGAAGTCGAGCTGCGCCGCGAACCGCGCGGCCCGCATCATCCGCAGCGGGTCGTCGGAGAAGGAGGCCTCGGGTGTGCTCGGAGTCCGCAGAACGTGCGCGGCAAGATCGTCCAGCCCACCGTGCGGATCGATGAACTCCTTCTCGGGGAGCGCAACGGCCATCGCGTTCACCGTGAAGTCACGGCGCACCAGGTCTTCCTCGATGGAGTCGCCGTATGAGACCTCGGGCTTGCGCGAGGTCCGGTCGTACGCCTCCGAACGGTAGGTCGTCACCTCGATCTGAAAGCTCTGGTTGACGTCTCCGACGCGGGCGTCCTTCTGCCCACCGACCGTGCCGAAGGCGATCCCGACCTCCCACACGGCGTCCGCCCAGGGCCGCATGATCTTCAATACGTCCTCAGGCCGGGCGTCGGTCGTGAAGTCCAGGTCGTTGCCGAGCCGGCCGAGGAGGGCGTCCCGGACCGAGCCGCCGACCAGGGCAAGGGAGAACCCGGCCTCCTGGAAACGGCGGGCGAGCTCATCGGCGACGGGGGACACCCGCAGCAGTTCGCTCACCGCGCGGCTCTGCACCTGATTCAGGGCACTGGGATTGTCTTCGTTGGCGTTCGGCACAACAGAAAAGGGTACGTGGCCCGGACCCCCGCGGGCGCCTCCATTAAACGTGCACCGACAGCTTCCCCGCCCCTGCGGAGACCTCACCACTGATAGGCGGACATAGTGGGACAGCGTGGTCTCGTCTCCGATCTTGTGGACCGGACCGCGGCACTTACCCTCAGCGCGCATCGTTACCATGCGTGGACGCACATTCCGACGACCACTGACGACGACGAGGGACGGGCGAGCGCGTGGCCGAGGCGGCAGACTTCCAGGGGACGAGTCCCTCACCTGCCCGCCGCTGGCTGCGGCGCACCGGGGCGCTGCTGGCCGCGGCTCCCCTGGTGGCCGGACTCTGTCAGCTGCCCGTAGCCCCGTCCGCGTACGCAGCCGAGCGCAGCGCCGCAGCGGAGGTCTCCGGTTCCCGCACGGTCGATGTCTCTCTGGACACGCTCAGCCCTCGCGTGCCCTCCGACGGGGACACGCTCACCGTCTCCGGCAGGATCGTCAACAAGGGCAAGCAGACGATCACTGACGCGCACGTCGGCCTCCGGGTGGGCCCGACGATGAACGGCCGCTCGGCGATCGACGACGCCTCACGGAGCAACCCGTACGCGGGTACGGACGTCGGCGGCAAGTACGTCGCGAAGTTCTCCAAGCTGGCGCCGGGTGTCCCGCAGACCTTCAGCATCTCCGTCCCCGTCGACAAGCTGCCCCTCAGCTCCGACGGCGTCTACCAGCTCGGTGTCACACTCACCGGCCGGACCGCCGCCGCGGCGTACGACCAGATCCTCGGCATCGAGCGGACCTTCCTGCCGTGGCAACCCGACGCGGCGGACACGAAGACCCGGACCACATACCTCTGGCCGCTCATCTCCACCTCGCACATGACGGCCGAGACGGGTTCGAACGAACAGCAGACCCCCGTCTTCAAGGACGACGACCTGGCCGCGGAGATCGCCCCAGGCGGGCGCCTGCAGCAGCTCCTCGCGCTCGGCAAGAACCTCGACGTCACATGGGTCGTCGACCCGGATCTGCTGGCGTCCGTCGACGCGATGACCCGCAGCTACCGCGTCCAGGTGAACGGCTCCAGCACGACGACCACGCCGGGCACGCACCAGGCGGTGGCCAAGCAGTGGCTCTCCGAGCTGGAGAACACGGTCGAGAACGAGGAAGTAGTCGCTCTTCCCTTTGCCGACCCGGATCTGGCGTCGCTGGCCCACAACGGAAAGACCGCCACCGGGTCGCTCAGCCATCTCAAGGACGCCACCACCGTGGCCGCGACGACCGTGGAGTCGATCCTCCACGTGACGCCCAGCACGGAGTACGCCTGGCCCGCGAACGGCGCGATCGACCCCTCGATCGTCAAGGTCGCCACCTCCGCCGGGGCCGACACGGTGATCGCCCGCAGCGACAGCCTCAAGGAGGCCGGAAGCCTGCCGTACACGCCTTCCGCGGCGCGTCCGATCGGCGGCGGCACCACCGCGGTGGTCACGGACGCCCGTCTGTCGACGGCGTTCCAGGGCGACATGACGGTGGCGGGCAACTCCACACTCGCCGTGCAGAAGTTCCTCGCCCAGAGCCTGATGTTCTCGCTCCAGGTCCCGGCCAAGCAGCGCAGCGTCGTGGTCGCACCACAGCGCATGCCGACCGCCAGTCAGGCCCAGACGATGGCGCAGGCGCTGACGGCGCTCCAGGACGGAAACTGGTCGCAGTCGGCGGACCTCTCCGCGGCCACCAAGGCCAAGCCGGATGCGGGCGCCACCACACGGGTCCCGTCGGCGAAGTCGTACCCCCCGTCGCTGCGCGAGCAGGGGCTGCCGCAGACGGCCTTCGATCAGATCGAGCGCACGCAGGACGACCTCGACAGCTTCCAGGTGATCCTCGCGGACAAGTCCCGCGTGGTCACCCCCTTCGGACGGGCCATGGACCGGTCGATGTCCACGTCCTGGCGCGGCCGTAGCACCGATGCGACGCTCTACCGCGACGGGGTGGAGGCGTATCTCGCCCGACTCACCGAGAGCGTCGCACTGATCAAGAAGTCCGACGCGAAGCTGTCGGGCCGTAGCGCCACGATCCCCGTGACGGTGCAGAACAACCTCGTCCAGGGTGTCGACCACCTGACGCTGCGCCTGACCTCGACCCAGCCGAGCCGCCTCAGCATCGGCGACGGCGCCTACGACGAACAGCCGGTCGCGGTCTCGGGCGGGCACAGCCAGTCGGTGAAGTTCACCACCAACGCCCACGCCAACGGCCGTGTGGGAGTCGTCGCCCAGCTGTTCACGGAGGACGGTCGGCCGTACGGTCCCGAGGTCCCCTTCGACGTGAAGGTCACCGAGATCACCGCCACGGTGATGCTGGTCATCGCCGGTGGTGTCCTGCTGCTCGTACTCGCCGGGTTCCGGATGTACACGCAGCGCAAGCGCGCGGCCGCCCGCCAGGCCACGCAGGAGTCCAAGAACGCCCAGGCGGACGGCGAGGACGAGGACGCTCCCGAAGCATCCGAAGCCGAGTCGGGGGCACACGAGCCGGAGCACCCGAGTGACCGTTCACCGGACACCGCATCGGAAATCACGGACCCGTCCGGCACTGGTGAGAGAGTGGACCGTTGAGCGATGTCGCGGCCGGTGGGCCCGGGGACGATGAGGTGGGGTAACCATGAACGCGCCGTACGACGGTGACCGCGGTCAGGGCGCGGGCGGCTCCGGCCACCCCGACGACCCGCCGCAGGGCCCGCCGGAGCCCGGCGAGGTGCCTCCGCAGCCCGCACCTGACGTGTACCTCCAGGATGCCTACGCCCAGGATCCCTACCGGGCGCAGGATCTCGCCGCCCAGGACCCTGTCACCGAGGCCCTCTACGACCGCGCCGCGCGTCCCCCGCCGCCGCCCGGCACCTACCAGCCGCAGCCCCCGCTCTACGCTCAGCCGCCCCAGTCCCCGTACGCCCCCGACCCGCGCGTGTGGGCCCAGACTCCTGCCCCCGAGCCGGAGGGTCCCACCCAGTACCTGCCGTACGGCGACGACCCCCGTACGACCCAGTTCGTGGGTGTCGACGACCTGGTGACCCAGGCCGGCGAGCAGCGCCACGAGCCGGACGCCTTCGCTCATCTCTTCCGGGACCAGCAGCAGGGCGGCGCATACCCCGCCCGCGGGTGGCCCGCCCAGCGTGCCCTCTCCGACTCCGGAACCGGCTCCGGCTGCCGAGCCGCCTTCGACGCCCCCGCCCGCACCCGCGCCGGCGGCCGGGAAGAAGTCCGGTGGCCGTGCGTCCGGTCTGCTGAAGTCCAGTGCGGTCATGGCGGCGGGCACCATGGTGTCCCGCCTCACCGGCTTCATCCGCTCCGCGCTGATCGTCGCGGCGCTGGGCGTCGGCCTCCTCGGCGACACCTTCCAGGTCGCCTACCAGCTGCCGACGATGATCTACATCCTGACCGTCGGCGGCGGCCTCAACTCCGTCTTCGTACCGCAGCTGGTGCGTGCCATGAAGGACGACGAGGACGGGGGTGAGGCATTCGCCAACCGGCTGCTGACCCTCGTCGTCGTGGTTCTCGGCACGCTCACCGCGCTCGCGGTGCTCGCCGCACCGTTCCTGGTCCGCGTGCTGTCGACGCCGGTCGCCAGAGACGCGGCCGCCAACGACGTCGGCTGTCACCTTCGCCCGCTACTTCCTGCCCACCATCTTCTTCATGGGCATCCACGTGGTGATGGGCCAGATCCTGAACGCGCGCGGAAAGTTCGGCGCGATGATGTGGACGCCGGTCCTCAACAACGTCGTCATCATCGTGACGCTCGGCCTGTTCATCTGGGTGTACGGCACCGCGGAGAACTCCGGCATGAAGGCCTCGACGATTCCGCCTGAGGGCGAGCGGCTGCTCGGCATCGGCGTCCTGCTCGGTCTCGTCGTCCAGGCCCTCGCGATGATCCCGTACCTCCGGGAGACGGGATTCCGGCTGCGGCTGCGCTTCGACTGGAAGGGCCACGGGCTCGGCAAGGCCGCGATGCTCGCCAAGTGGACCGTGCTCTTCGTCCTCGCCAACCAGGCCGGCGCGATCGTCGTGACCCAGCTGTCCACCGCGGCGGGCAAGGACTCACCGGTCGACGGCACCGGCTTCGCGGCCTACGCCAACGCCCAGCTCATCTGGGGCCTCCCACAGGCCATCATCACGGTCTCCCTGATGGCCGCCCTGCTGCCGCGGCTCTCGCGTTCGGCCCATGAGGGCGACAGCGGTGCGGTCCGCGACGACATCTCCCAGGGCCTGCGTACGACCGCCGTGGCCATCGTGCCGATCTCCTTCGGCTTCGTCGCGCTCGGCATCCCGATGTGCACGCTGATGTTCGGCTCCTCCGGGACCAGCGAGGCGACGAACATGGGCTACATGCTGATGGCCTTCGGCCTGGGCCTGATCCCGTACTCCGTGCAGTACGTCGTGCTGCGCGCCTTCTACGCGTACGAGGACACCCGGACCCCCTTCTACAACACGGTCATCGTGGCCGCCGTCAACGCCGGAGCCTCGGCGCTCTGTTTCTTCCTGCTTCCCCCGCGCTGGGCGGTGGCGGGCATGGCCGCGTCGTACGGTCTTGCCTACGCGATCGGCGTGGGAGTCGCGTGGAGCCGGCTGCGCAAGCGGCTGGGCGGCGACCTGGACGGTGGCCGGGTCCTGCGCACATACGCACGGCTCGGTATCGCGTCGGTGCCGGCCGCACTGCTCAGCGGTGCGGCCTGCTACGGAATCGGCCACACACTGGGACAGGGCGTCGGCGGCTCGTTCGCCTCCCTGCTCGGCGGTGGTGTCGTACTGCTCGGTGTCTTCTACGTCGCGGCGCGGCGGATGCGCATCGAGGAGCTGAACGGAATGGTCGGCATGGTCCGCGGGCGCCTTGGGCGCTGAGACGGGGATAGGCGCACAACCATCGTGCGCGACCGCGTGTCGTGCATAGGGGCGGACTGTGGGCACAATTGGCTTTGGCGTCGGACAGCGCGCAATGGATGGGGAGGCAGGAACGACGGTGGTGGAACGGAGCACGGCTGCCGTCGACGTGGCAGACAACAGCGGCGACGAGCCGCTGACCGCGAAGGCGGACCAGTCCACGGCCGACGGGGTGGCCCAGAACCGGGAGCGGGACACGGACAGCTCGGAGAGCGAAGAGGAACAGGGGAGCGGGGGGAACGAGAGCCCTGGCAGGACCTCGCCGCCCGAGCTGCACAGCGGTCACAAACTCGCCAGACGCTACCGTCTGGAAGAGTGCGTCACCCGTGTGGACGGTTTCAGCAGTTGGCGTGCGGTGGACGAGAAACTCCGCCGCGCCGTCGGTGTGCACTTGCTGCCCGCCGACCATCCACGAGCGCGCTCCGTCCTGGCGGCGGCCCGTTCCTCGGCTCTCCTGGGCGATCCCCGGTTCGTCCAGGTCCTGGACGCGGTCGAGGAGAACGACCTCGTCTATGTGGTGCACGAGTGGCTGCCGGATGCCACGGAGCTGACGGCTCTTCTGGCCGCCGGCCCCCTGGAGGTGCACGAGGCGTACCAGATGGTCAGCCAGGTGTCCCAGGCGATGGCCGCCGCACACCGTGAGGGGCTGGCGCATCTGAAGCTGACCCCTGGCGCCGTGCTGCGCACCTCGTCCGGGCAGTGGCGCATTCGCGGTCTCGCTGTGAACGCGGCGCTGCGCGGCATCAGCTCCGACACCCCCCAACGCACCGACACGGAGGCGATCGGCGCGCTGCTGTACGCCACGCTCACCCAGCGGTGGCCGTACGAGGACGACGCCTACGGCCTCTCCGGACTGCCCAAGGGCGTGGGCCTCATCGCCCCCGACCAGGTACGCGCAGGTGTGCACCGGGGCCTTTCGGAGCTCGCGATGCGCGCGCTCGTCAACGACGGCGCGACCGCTTCCCGCCAGGAGCCTCCGTGCACCACGCCGGAGGAGCTGGTGAAGGCGGTCGGCGAGATGCCTCGCATCCGGCCGCCGGAGCCCGCGTTCACGGCGCCGCCGGACTACCAGCGCACGACGTACCAGCAGGGCAACTACGGCCGCCCCTCGTCCCACCCGGGGGCCACCCAACCAGTACCGACTCCCCTGCCTCCGCTGCAGACCCGTACCGGCAAGGCACTCAAGTGGGCGGTGTCCGCCCTTCTGATCGCCGCGCTCGGACTCGGCAGCTGGCAGTTGGCCGACGCGCTCATAGAGCGTGGCGGCAAGTCCGACGACACGAACCAGACGCAGCCGACGGACGGGAACGACAAGAGCTCCAAGAAGGCGACCGGCAAGCCGGTCGCCATCAGCAGTGCCCGTGATTTCGACCCCTTTGGGGACGGATCCGAGAAGCCGTCGGACGTGGACAAGGTCTACGACAGGACTGCCGGCACGTACTGGCAGACAGACTTCTACGAGAGCGCCGACTTCGGGCGACTGAAACAGGGCCTTGGAGTCATCCTCGATCTCGGCAAGGTCCAGCAGGTGGGGAAAGTGTCCGTCTCCTTCGTGGGGGACACCTCCGTGGAGCTTCGCGCCCCCTCAGGTGGTGCGGGTTCAGAGCCTCAGTCCTTCACCGGTTACACCAAGGTCGCCGAGGACTCTGGTACAAACGTGACTCTCAAGCCCGGCAAATCACTCAAGACCCGCTACCTTCTCGTCTGGCTGACCAACGCTGCCGCTGACGGACGACGGGAAGTACCGCGGCAGGACGGTGGACGTAAAGGTGACCAGCTGAGGGTTCCTGGGTCTTCGAACAGGCCACGCCCGATGGAAGTTCCTGACTTGGCGTGCGGACACAGGCATCCCCGAAGTCCGCACTTTCGCCACCGCCGTCGACCGACGGCGGCCCTAGATCGCCGCGATCCTCGACACCGGTCGCGGCATCGGCCAGGAGCAAGGGCATCAACCGTGTGCCCATCACGTTCGAAGACCCGGCTTCATCGTCCATCAACGAAGGACAGAGCGGGCTTCTGCCAGGATCTTTCGATGAGCTTCGGAGAGCAGATCCAGATCCTTGCGGTCTTTTTTGATCATGACCCTTTGGATATCGGATTCCTGATTGCTCCAGATCTTCACCAGGTCGGTTTGAAGCTTGCAGTCGACGTCCGCCTTCGCGACGGAAATCTCACGCTTCGTGATTTTACTCCTGGAGTTCTCGGGCGCTCCGAGTGCCTGCAGGGGCGTGCTGTACGACAGCCCGCTCCGTTTCATGCAGTCTGACCAGGCACTCGTCGCCGCCACCACCTTGGGCGAGCTGAGAGACTCCTCAAAGCTTCCCGAAGCAATAGACCGAGCCGCCTCCGCACCTTTTCCGTAAGTAAACTTTCCGCGCAGGGCTCCCTTGGCGTAGCCCAGGCAGCCACCTATCGGGACTTTCACGCCGTTCACTTCCGCATTCCCTTCAGGCCTGCCATTAAGGGCCAAAATTTCATCCTCAGAAAGATCGATTCCACTTACAGCAGCACTCTCGGGAAAATGGTAGCCATATTCCGATACGACATCAGGGTTCAGCACGCCGTACCGACGATTTGTCCCCGGGATGTACTCGGCAGGAGAATTGGAGCTTTTGGCCCGGTACGTCAAGTCATATTTCCGCATGCAACTGCCTGTGAGATTCCTCTCCGCCTTTGAGATCACATACATCTGCTGCGGAGTGAACGAGTAATCCCCGATGGGAAGTTTCAGATATTCTTCCAGAGGTGAGACTTCAGTCGATCCGGCCGTCTTGGAGTCGGCTGCAGACACCGATGGCGACGAGGAAGGAGATGAATCCCCTCCCTCCCCTCCACATCCGGAGACGCATATGAGCACAGCGCAGGCCAGCATGGTGACCTGCGCCCTTCGTGCACTGTTTCCCGTCATCGATTCTCCTCTGAGGTTCACATAGCAAGTGCCGGACGCATCATGCTCGCGTCCGGCACCCGACCGTTCTTCAGGATTTCCTAGAACTGGTAGCAAATACCCGAAGACTGACTTCCATCGAATATCTTCAGGGAAGCGTTGTTGTTGTAGGTGTTGCGCAGCTGGTTCGCCTGAGCCTGCTTGGATCCCTGCGCCCAGAGCTCGTCACAGGATCCACCCTGGTTGCTGTTGTAGTAAATTGCCGCAGTCTCGTCTGCAGTCTTCGCGATAAAGAACGCCGAAGCAGCATTATTTTTGACCGAAAGCCCCTTGCCGCTACCACTCGTGGCGAAATTGTAGCCAGCAAGGTTATCGATCTTTCCGTAGCCAACAAAGTTGGCCGCAGAACCCTTGAAGTTCGAGTTGTAGTAGAAGACCAGACACGGATAGGCGCCGCTGCAGTCAGCCCCCGTGTACGTCGTTGCACCCGCTTGAGGAACGGCGACGAGCGAAAGCGAAACGGCTGCCACACCGACGGCCGCCGCTCTCTTGAAAAACTTCATTCTTCCCCCTCCAATGATCACAGAGTCAATCATGATCATACCTTTATTAGCGTTACACCACCAAGGAAAAAGGGTCGGTCAATCTTGAACCTTCTCTCGGTCGCGCGTGCCGTGTGTCACCGCACCGTTCATGCCTGCTTCCCGTGCAACAGGGCTTCCACGTTCACCCGTTACCCATCGCGTTCTTCCGGCTGAGTCCGTAAGGTTGCCCCGAGGGAGGGGCCAATGGCAGAAGGCGCCGGATATGGCGAAGCAAGGGATGAGGACCTCCTCGCCCGTCACGTGGAGGGCGATCCCGACGCCTTCGGCGAGATCGTGCGGCGCCACCGTGATCGGCTCTGGGCGGTGGCTCTGCGGACGCTGGGCGACCGCGAGGAAGCCGCTGACGCCGTCCAGGACGCCCTCGTCTCCGCCTACCGGGCCGCCCACACCTTCCGTGGCCAGTCGGCCGTCACAACGTGGCTGCACCGGATCACGGTGAACGCCTGCCTCGACCGCGCCCGCAAGGCGGCTTCCAGGAAGACGTCCCCCGTGGACGACACAGAACGGCTCGAACAGCTCCTGGAGCCTCACGAGTCGGCCTCCGCTCCGGCCGAGCGCAACGATCTGCACCGTGAACTGTTGGAGGCGCTGGGCACTCTGCCTCCCGACCAGCGGGCAGCCCTCGTTCTGGTGGACATGCAGGGCTACCCCGTGGCAGAGGCGGCCAGCCTGCTCGATGTGCCGACCGGCACGGTCAAGAGCCGCTGTGCGCGTGGCAGAGCCAGACTTCTCCCGCTGCTCAAACACCTGCGTACGGACAGCGGGAGCGACAGAGCGAGCAAGAAGTCGGGTGAGGGACGGAACCGCACGCAGGGGGCATCCGTCCCACCCGCAGCGGGAGAACACGATGGACCAAGCGATTCAGCTGCTGTGAAGGGCGGAGGTGGGCGAGCGTGACATCCACGACTGACAAAGCCGGGCACCCGGACGTCGAGGAGATCTCCGACCTCACCGAAGGTCTGCTCCCTCCCACCCGCACGGCGGACGTGCGACGGCACCTGGACGACTGCACGCTCTGCGCCGACGTCTACGACTCGCTGGAGGAGATCCGAGGTCTGCTCGGCACGCTGCCGGGCCCGCCCCGCATGCCCGACGACGTCGCGGGACGCATCGACGCCGCTCTCGCCGCTGAGGCCCTGCTGAATGCCACGATTCTCGAAGACGACGCCACCGGCGCCCTCTCGTCCGTCGGCGCTTCGCGCCCCCTGCCTGATGAGGGCGACGACGGCAGGCATGTTTCACGTGAAACATCGACTGCGGGGGAACGTCCCGCGGGACGCCCCCGCGCGGCCACCGGCCCGGGCCGCGCGAACCGCCCGCGTCGTGTACGCCGCAGGACTGCGGTCCTGAGCGCCATGTTCACGGCCGCCGCGCTGGGACTCGGCGGACTGCTGTTCCAGTCGCTGGGCAACAACGCCTCGGACAATGATTCCCCGTCAGCCTCCCCCAATCAGAGCGACTCCGCGAATACCTTCGCCGAGGGCAAGCTCAAGGGCCAGGTCACGGATCTTCTCACCAAGGCCGACAAGAAGAAGGACGGCGGCCCTCGCACCTCCAACCCGTACGGCACCCAGTCCACTGAGGGGCCGCACATCTTCAACACGCCCTCAGTCTCGGTTCCCGGGTGCATCACACAGGGCATCGGTCGCGACGCGGAACCACTCGCCTTCAAGGAAGGTTCCTACGAGGGCAAGGAGGCGTATCTCGTGGTCCTGCCCGACGCCTCCGACACCGCACGCGTCACGGCCTACGTCGTGGACTCCGCCTGTGTGGACAAGCCGTCGATCTCCGCCGGCAAGGTTCTGCTGGAGCGCACCTACGCGCGGAGCTGAGCCGGCCCGGCTCCGCCTCGGACCGTCCTGAGCACCTCTGTGTGATCCCTGGCGTCCCCGCGCGGTGACGCGTCTTCGTGTGCCCGGACACAGTGGGAATGCGCGCCCCTTAGGATCCGTTGGGTGGGGTGAGGGTTCTGAGAGAAGCTCCCACCAGTCGTACGAAGCAGTCTCCAGAGACGAGGAATCAATCCGTGAGCGACGTCCGTAACGTGATCATCATCGGCTCCGGGCCCGCCGGCTACACGGCGGCGCTCTACACCGCGCGCGCGTCGCTTAAGCCGCTGGTGTTCGAGGGCGCCGTCACCGCAGGCGGTGCGTTGATGAACACCACTGAGGTGGAGAACTTCCCCGGCTTCCAGGACGGCATCATGGGCCCCGAGCTCATGGACAACATGCGTGCGCAGTCCGAGCGCTTCGGTGCCGAGCTGGTACCGGACGACATTGTCGCGGTCGACCTCAGCGGTGAGATCAAGACCGTCACGGACACGGCGGGCACCGTGCACCGGGCGAAGGCGATCATCGTCACCACGGGCTCGCAGCACCGCAAGCTGGGTCTGCCCAAGGAGGACGCCCTCTCCGGACGCGGCGTCTCCTGGTGCGCGACCTGTGACGGCTTCTTCTTCAAGGACCAGGACATCGCTGTGATCGGCGGCGGCGACACCGCCATGGAGGAAGCGACCTTCCTCTCCCGGTTCGCCAAGTCCGTGACGATCGTCCATCGCCGCGACACCCTGCGTGCCTCCAAGGCGATGCAGGAGCGTGCCTTCGCCGACCCGAAGATCAAGTTCGTCTGGGACAGCGAGGTCGCCGAGATCCAGGGCGACCAGAAGCTCTCCGGTCTGACGCTGCGGAACCTCAAGACCGGCGAGACGTCCGAGCTGCCTGTCACCGGCCTGTTCATCGCGATCGGCCACGACCCGCGCACCGAGCTCTTCAAGGGCCAGCTCGACCTGGACGGGGAGGGCTACCTCAAGGTCGAGGCACCCTCGACCCGCACCAACCTGACGGGTGTCTTCGGCGCCGGCGACGTCGTCGACCACACCTACCGCCAGGCGATCACCGCGGCCGGCACCGGCTGCTCCGCCGCTCTCGATGCCGAGCGCTTCCTCTCCGCCCTCGCGGACGGCGAGGCCGCCGCGGAGCCCGAGAAGACCGCTGTCTGACCCCCTTCCCGCCCCACCGCACCAACCAGTTAAGGAGCCCGCTGTGGCCGGCACCCTCAAGCACGTGACCGACGATTCCTTCGAGCAGGACGTTCTCAAGAGCGACAAGCCCGTCCTGGTGGACTTCTGGGCTGCCTGGTGCGGTCCGTGCCGCCAGATCGCTCCGTCCCTCGAGGCGATCGCCGCCGAGTACGGCGACAAGATCGAGGTCGTCAAGCTCAACATCGACGAGAACCCGGGTACGGCCGCCAAGTACGGCGTCATGTCCATCCCGACCCTGAACGTCTACCAGGGTGGCGAGGTCGCCAAGACCATCGTCGGTGCCAAGCCGAAGGCCGCGATCGTGCGGGACCTCGAGGACTTCATCGCCGAGTAGTTCGGCAAGCCGCCCGCTGCAGGCGGCGATGTTTCACGTGAAACACGGATGGGCTGGCCCGGACGGGCTGGCCCATCCCTATGTATGGCCACCGGCGCAGACGCCATGCCGACAGACCCGGGAGCGCGCCCTACAGCGGACGCAGCACTGGCTCCTTCTGTACCGCCCCCAGCAGCCGGTCGAGCGCCAACTCCACGTCTTCCTTCCAGGAGAGCGTCGTACGCAGCTCCAGGCGCAGTCGCGGGTACGTCGGATGCGGCCGGACCGTCTTGAATCCCACGGCCAGGAGATGGTCGGCGGGCAGGACGCAGGCCGGCTCCTTCCAGCGTGCGTCTCCGAAGGCCTCGATCGCCTTGAAGCCCCGCCGGAGCAGATCCTTGGCGACCGTCTGCACCATCACACGTCCAAGTCCCTGTCCCTGAAAGCCCGGCGTGATGAAGGCCGTCATCAGCTGGACCGCGTCAGGGGAGACGGGGCTCGTGGGGAAGGCCGTCGCCCGCGGCACATAGGCGGGCGGCGCGTAGAGCACGAAGCCCGCCGGTACGTCATCCACGTACACGACCCGGCCGCAGGATCCCCATTCGAGCAGGACGGCGGAGATCCACGCCTCTTTCTCCAGCTCGGGTGTTCCTGCCTTTACCGCGGCCTGACCGCTGACTGGGTCCAGCTCCCAGAAGACACACGCGCGACAGCGCTTGGGAAGGTCCTGAAGGTTGTCCAGCGTGAGCGGTGCAAGCCGGCGCCCCATGAAGGCAGTTCCTCACTTTCCTCGCCCGCAGCGTCGCGAGCGGCTGTCAGAGCGCTCCGTTCCCTGAGCAGGCTGCCGACGAACCCGCCGACCGCGCCGAGCCCCAGGCCCGCGCTCACCAGTCCGGTCCGGCTCACCGTTCGCATGGCCCCTCGCCTCCCCATAAAGGTGCTGCCAGGTGGATGCGCCATACCCGAACGCATCGTATCCACGATGCGATTCCATCGATACCGCCTGAAAGCAAAGAGCGGGCCGTGTTCCGGTACACACCGGACACGGCCCGCTCTGCTGGTCAGCTAGTCGTCATCGACCGGCCGACCCAGGCCTCAGGCTTCCGTCTCCTCGGAGTCGTCGTCCAGGAGGCTCTTCTGCAGAACCGGTCCCTCACCCGGGGCGAGCGAGCCGAGGATCCGCTCAAGGTCGTCCATCGAGGCGAACTCGACGGTGATCTTGCCCTTTTTCTGGCCAAGGTCGACCTTCACCCGAGTCTCGAAGCGGTCCGAGAGACGGGTCGCGAGGTCGCTCAGCGCCGGGGAGAGCCGTGTGCCGGCTCGCGGCCCCTTGGAGCGTGCGGCCGACTGCGGCCGCGAGCCCATGAGCGTGACGATCTCCTCGACCGCTCGCACCGAGAGCCCCTCGGCCACGATCCGGTGAGCCAGGCGATCCTGCTCCTCCGAGTCGTCCACGGAGAGCAGGGCTCGCGCATGTCCGGCGGAGAGCACCCCGGCGGCCACGCGGCGCTGGACCGACGGCGACAGCTTCAGCAGACGCAGGGTGTTGGAGACCTGAGGGCGCGACCGCCCGATCCGGTCGGCCAGCTGGTCGTGCGTGCAGTTGAAGTCCTTGAGGAGCTGGTCGTAGGCGGCAGCCTCTTCCAGTGGATTCAGCTGAGCACGGTGCAGGTTCTCCAGGAGCGCGTCCAGGAGAAGCTTCTCGTCATCCGTGGCCCGCACGATCGCCGGGATGGCGTCGAGCCCCGCTTCACGGCAGGCCCGCCAGCGCCGCTCGCCCATGATGAGCTCGTAGCGCGCCGGACCCATCTGCCGTACGACGACCGGCTGGAGAAGGCCTACCTCCTTGATGGAGGTGACGAGTTCAGCGAGAGCGTCCTCGTCGAAGACCTCACGGGGCTGGCGCGGGTTCGGGGTGATGGAGTCGAGCGGCAGCTCGGCGAAGTATGCGCCGACGGGTGCCGACGGAGCCTCCCCGAATACGCTCGCCGACGGCTCCTCTGTTTCATGTGAAACATGGGCTGCCGGAAGTGCGGCCACCTTGGCCGCCGCCACTCCGCGCTCTGCGGTGAGCACGGGAACGGCTCCCGGCGATGTGGACGCACCGCCCATCGCGGGTGGTGCCGCCTTCTCTCCTGTCGGTGCAGCCGGGATCAGTGCGCCGAGACCACGGCCCAACCCCCTCCGTCGCTCGCTCACTGGATCCCCTCCACCATGCTCTGTTCGTTGTGTGCGCCCATGTGGGCATGCTGCGCGTCGTAGGCCACTCCGACTCCGCGCAGCGCGATCTCTCGTGCCGCCTCCAGATAGGAGAGGGCACCGCTCGACCCCGGGTCGTAGGTCAGCACCGTCTGACCGTAACTGGGGGCTTCGGAGATACGGACCGAGCGCGGAATGCTCGTCCGCAGTACCTCGTCGCCGAAGTGGCTGCGCACCTCGTCGGCGACCTGGGACGCGAGGCGGGTCCGGCCGTCGTACATGGTGAGCAGGATCGTCGATACATGCAGGTTGGGGTTGAGGTGCCCCCGCACTAGATCGACGTTGCGCAGCAGCTGGCCCAGGCCCTCCAGCGCGTAGTACTCGCACTGAATCGGGATGAGTACCTCGGCACCGGCTACGAGAGCGTTGACCGTCAGGAGGCCCAACGAGGGCGGGCAGTCGATGAGGATGTAGTCCAGCGGCTGCTCGTACGCCTGGATCGCCCGCTCCAGCCGGCTCTCTCGTGCCACCAAGGACACCAGCTCGATCTCCGCACCGGCGAGATCGATCGTGGCAGGTGCACAGAAGAGACCCTCGACATCAGGTACTGGCTGGACAACCTCGGAGAGTGGCTTGCTGTCGATCAGCACGTCGTAGATCGAAGGAACTTCGGCGTGATGGTCAATGCCCAGCGCGGTGGACGCATTGCCCTGAGGGTCGAGGTCGACCACCAGGACGCGCCCACCATGCAGAGCGAGCGAAGCGGCAAGGTTGACCGTGGTCGTGGTCTTACCCACCCCGCCCTTCTGGTTGGCGACCACCATCACACGGGTTTGGTCAGGCCGTGGCAGGCCCTCGCCGGCGCGGCCGAGAGCCTCCACCGCCAGTTGGGCAGCACGACCGATGGGAGTGTCGTCCATCGGGGGCGGTGTTTCACGTGAAACATCCTCCCCCATCGACTCGGTACGGGGACCGGGGACCGGATCGGTCATCGGTCCCGCGATGTTGGCGTCGGACCGCAAGGATTCACTCTCCTCGACTTCAGGCTCGCAATGAACAGAGCCTCCCATGCCTTCGGGGTCGTGAACCAGCGAGGCCCGTTGTTCTGTGGAGAAATCCACCTCTGTGGACAACTCCGTGCCCTCTTCGGGGGACGTATTGCCGCCACGAGAAGGTCTTTTTCCGAAGGATCCCAGGGATCCAAGAGGGTTTCGGTCGCGGGGTTCGGCCGCGGCTCGTCCGCGACTGATGATGCCGTGCAGCAGTGAGCGACGTTTCACGTGAAACACGATGCACAGTGCGCGCGACCGCGACCGCGCGACACTCCGGTATGCGTAGGTTTGGCAGCTTGTGTGGAGTACGTCTCGTCGTCAGGACGGATCAGTCAACGAGCCTCCGACCCGACAACAGACATCCCGAATGAGCCGCTCCGCTCGGCAATTGGTCAGCGACGCCTGCGGGTCCGCCCCGTCCGGGCCGCCTTCGCCCGCTTGGCCGCGAAGCGCACACCGCCGGGGCTCTCCCCGACCTCGACGCGTACCACCGTGGCGAGAGGATCCACCACACCTTCACCGGCGTGAAGCACGGAGATGTCCACGGCGCCCAGCTTGCTCAGGGCGGCCCCGGCGTTCTTGACCTCTTCCTCCGCGGTGTCGCCTTTGAGGAGGAGCATCTCTCCGTACGGACGCAGCAGTGGCACTCCCCAGGCCGCGAGGCGATCCAGGGGCGCCACGGCCCGCGCCGTCACCACGTGGACGGGAGGCAGCTTGCCAAGGACCTCCTCGGCGCGCCCACGGACGACGGTGACGTGGTCGAGACCGAGCAGCTCGACGACCTCGGTGAGGAAGTTCGTCCGCCGCAGCAAAGGCTCAAGGAGCGTGATCTTCAGGTCGGGGCGGACGAGGGCGAGCGGGATACCGGGCAGTCCGGCACCGGAACCGACATCGCACACCGTCACGCTCTCGGGAACGACCTCCGAGAGCACCGCACAGTTCAACAGGTGCCGTTCCCAGAGGCGAGGCACTTCACGGGGGCCGATCAGACCCCGCTGCACTCCGGCGTCCGCCAGCAGTTCCGCGTAACGAACCGCGTCTGCGAAGCGATCGCCGAATACCGCCCGGGCCTGCTCGGGCGCAGGGGGAAGCTCCGCTGCCTCCGTCACGGGGAACCGTCCTTCCGTACCGCTTGAGCGCACTGCGCGCTGACTACCAGGACTATCAGGAACCATCGGGCACTATCAGGCTGACAAAGTTCGGCCCCGCCTGCGAACACAGACGGGGCCGGAGAACGACGTGCTGGATCAGGCGGGGAGCACGACGACGAAGCGCTGCGGCTCCTCGCCCTCTGACTCACTGCGCAGGCCCGCGGCCTTGACCGCGTCGTGCACCACCTTGCGCTCGAAGGGGGTCATCGCCTTCATCTTCACGGGCTCACCGGAGCTCCTGACCTCGGCCGCGGCCTTCGCGCCCAGCTCGGAGAGTTCCTCGCGCTTCTTGGCGCGATAACCCGCGATGTCCAGCATGAGCCGGCTGCGGTCCCCGGTCTCCCGGTGCACGGCAAGCCGTGTGAGCTCCTGGAGGGCTTCCAGGACCTCACCGTCACGACCGACCAGCTTCTGCAGGTCACGGCCGCTGGAGTCGCTGATGATCGAGACCGCCGCGCGATCGGCCTCGACATCCATGTCGATGTCGCCGTCGAGATCGGCGATGTCCAGCAGACCCTCGAGGTAGTCGGCCGCGATCTCGCCCTCCTGCTCCAGGCGGGTCAGGGTGTCGCCACCCTCAGGGGCAGCGGAGGTGGTGCCTTCCGTCACGGGATGGACTCCTTCTTACTTCTTGGACGGGGACTTGGGCCGCTGCGGGCCCTTGCGCTGTCCGGACTGGGCCTTGCTGCGAGTGCCACCGGACGCGGACTTGCCGCCCGCCGGCTTGGCGCCGGGCTTGGCGTCCTCGGGTTCGTCTGACTTGCTGAGCGAGGTCTTCGGCGCGGACTCGTCCGCCGCCTTGGGACCGCCATGAGCAGCACCCGACTGACGCTGGGACTTGCTCTGCCGCTTGGGCTGCTGGCGCTTGGGAGCGGCGCCGCCCGTCGCCGGGGTGCCGTCCTCGGTCTCAACCACCGTCGAGGCCTCGCTCTTCACCACCGTGCCGTCGGCCTGGGCCGCCAGGCCCGCCTTGGTGAGGCCGTTGATGAACTTGCGCTCGAAATCGTTGCGGTCGCGGCCCTTGGCCACGATGGCCTTGACGATGGCCTTCTCACCGCGGCCGCGCGTCTTGCCGTGGTGCGTGACGCGCTTGTGCAGGCGCTCCAGGTACGAGGCCTGAGCCTTGGAACCCGGCGTCGGGTTGTTGTGGATGACGTACATCTGCTGGCCCATGGTCCACACGTTGGTGGTCAGCCAGTAGACGAGGACACCGACGGGGAAGTTGATACCGAAGACGGCGAACATGATCGGGAAGACGTACATCAGCATCTTCTGCTGCTGCATGAACGGCGTCTTCACCGTCGTGTCGACGTTCTTCGTCATCAACTGGCGCTGCGTGTAGAACTGCGAGAACGACATCAGGACGATCATGATCGCCGTGACGACGCGCACGTCGGTGATCGAGGAGCCCAGTGCCTGGACCTTGGCGTCACTGTCCGTGAACTTCGCGGCCAGCGGAGCCCCGAAGATGTGCGCCTTCTGCGCACTCTCCAGCAGCCGGTCGTTGATCACGCCGATGGTGTCGTTCGAGGCGATGCTGTTGAGCACGTGGTACAGGGCGAAGAAGAACGGGGACTGCGCCAGGATGGGAAGGCACGAGGAGAGCGGGTTGGTACCCGTCTCCTTGTACAGCTTCATCATCTCTTCGGACTGGCGCTGCTTGTCGTTCTTGTAGCGCTCCTGGATCTTCTTCATCTCGGGCTGGAGCGTCTGCATCGCCCGGGTCGCCTTGATCTGCTTCACGAAGAGCGGGATCAGGCAGATACGGATCAGGATCACCAGGGACACGATGGACAAGCCCCAGGCCCAGCCCGTGTCGGGGCCGAAGATGGCGCCGTACACCGAGTGGAACTGGACGATGACCCAGGAAACGGGTGTCGTGATGAAGCTGAAAATACTGGCAATCGTGTCCACTAATCAGGCTCCTTGAGCATGGGACGGGGTCTCGGCGGCCGGGCTCGAGGGATGGTTGGACATACCGTGCCCCTCGGTGGCCGGTTCGGCGGCGGAGGTCCCGCCCTTGCGTGCACGCCAGGCGTTACGCAGCATTTCGTGCCACCGCGGACGCTTGCGCGGCGGGACATGGTCCACACCGCCCAGCGACCACGGATTGCACCGCAGGATGCGCCAGGCGGTGAGTGCCGTTCCCTTGATCGCACCGTGACGGTCGATGGCTTGGTACCCGTAGTGGGAGCACGACGGGTAGTACTTGCACACCGGCCCGAGCAACGGGCTGATGGTCCACTGGTACAGCTTGATGAGCGCCAGCAGCGGGTACTTCATCGCGCGCCCCCTCCCAGTAGCCGCTCCAGAGCGGCGTCCAGGTCTCGGGCCAGCTGTGCATGGTCGGCGTCACCCGCACCGGGCAGCGCTCGTACGACTACCAGGCTACCGGGGGTCAGCAGAGCCACTCGGTCACGCATCAGATGGCGAAGCCGGCGCTTCACCTTGTTGCGTACGACGGCTCCGCCGACGGCTTTGCTGACAACGAAACCCGCACGCGTCGGGGGAGCGCTCTCCCCAGGCGCGTGCGGGTCCGTTGCACCGCTACGTAGATGAACGACGAGAAGCGGGCGTCCGGCCCGGCGTCCTCGGCGTACCGCGGTCGCGAAGTCCTCGCGCCGCCTCAGCCGATGCTCGGTAGGCAGCACGTCATGACCTGTTGGTGATCAGGCGGACAGGCTGGCGCGACCCTTGCCACGACGGTTCGCGAGAATCGCGCGGCCGGCGCGGGTGCGCATCCGCAGGCGGAAGCCGTGGGTCTTGGCGCGACGACGGTTGTTCGGCTGGAAGGTGCGCTTGCTCACTCGGGGGCTCCAGAAGAAATCGGTAGTTTCGGGGTGCCGTCTTGGCTGTCACCGTGCGCCCACGAGTAGCTCGCTTACGCCCGAGTGCACCGCTTCCCGATCACTCTTCGCGATCTGTGCCCATCGGAGGCAGGCGGCAGCAGCCATCGACAACTCGACCTGGTTACGGTACGCGCGGCTACGCCATCCGGTCAAACCAGCGCCGCCCGGGAGACACTATCCACAGCCTGGGGACAACAACTTGAACCGCATGGGTCGCCCTGACTACCGTGGCTGGACTCCGGTTCGTTCCCTTCTCCCTGCTCCATCTGGTTCGTGCCGTCCGCCCCAGCTGCTTCGTTCCACCCGCCCACCCGAGCTTCAACCCAATCCGTCCCAGGAATCACACGTTCGTGGGACCCGTGAGAGAGCGTGCCCTGTGGCTGACGTACCTGCCGATCTTGCCGCAGTGTGGCCACGAGTATTGGAGCAACTTCTCGGTGAGGGGCGTGGGCAAGGTGTCGAGACGAAGGACGAGCACTGGATCAAGCGCTGCCAGCCGCTGGCGCTCGTAGCCGACACCGCGCTGCTCGCGGTCCCCAACGAGTTCGCGAAGGGTGTCCTGGAGGGGCGCCTGGCGCCGATCGTCAGCGAGACCCTGAGCCGCGAGTGCGGCCGCCCGATCCGTATCGCGATCACCGTGGACGACTCCGTCGGCGAGAGTCCGGCCCCGCCGACGCCGCCCACGCAGTCGCAGCAGCGCTACGACGAGCCCGAGCGCCCCTCCGCGCAGGGCCGTGACGGATACCGGGGATACGGCCGCCACCGTGCGGACGACCACATGGACGACCACCCGCAGGGCCGCCCCGACCAGCAACAGCCCCGTGGGGACCAGCTCCCGACCGCCCGTCCCGCGTACCCCGACTATCAGCGCCCCGATCCCGGCGCCTGGCCGCGGCCCTCGCAGGACGACTACGGCTGGCAGCAGCAGCGGCTCGGCTTCCCGGACCGGGACCCTTACGCGTCACCCTCCCAGGACTACCGGCAGCAGCCGCCGGACCGCTCTCCCTACGACCAGCAGCGGTCCGACTACGAGCAGCAGCGGCCCGGGTACGACCAGCCGCGCTCCGACTACGACCAGCGCCCGGACCGCCGGGACCGTCGTCCCGAGCCGCCGTCGCAGCCCGGGACCGGGCATGTCCACCGCGGCGGACCCGTCGGTTCCAATCTGCCCGCCTCCAGTGGTGCCCCGGGCCCGCTGGCCGCGCAGCCGGCGCCCGCGGCCGGTCCCGGAGAGCCCACAGCGCGCCTGAACCCGAAGTACCTCTTCGACACGTTCGTCATCGGCGCCTCGAACCGTTTCGCGCACGCCGCCGCGGTCGCCGTAGCCGAGGCGCCCGCGAAGGCGTACAACCCCCTCTTCATCTACGGGGAGTCGGGACTCGGCAAGACGCACCTGCTGCACGCGATCGGGCACTACGCGCGCAGCCTCTACCCGGGCACGCGTGTGCGGTACGTGAGCTCTGAGGAGTTCACCAACGAGTTCATCAACTCGATCCGCGACGGCAAGGGCGACAGCTTCCGCAAGCGGTACCGCGAGATGGACATCCTGCTCGTCGACGACATCCAGTTCCTGGCGGACAAGGAGTCGACGCAGGAGGAGTTCTTCCACACGTTCAATACGCTCCACAACGCGAACAAGCAGATCGTGCTCTCCAGCGACCGGCCGCCCAAGCAGCTGGTGACCCTGGAGGACCGGCTGCGGAACCGTTTCGAGTGGGGCCTGATCACCGACGTCCAGCCGCCCGAGCTGGAGACCCGTATCGCCATCCTTCGTAAGAAGGCGGTGCAGGAGCAGCTCAACGCCCCGCCCGAGGTGCTGGAGTTCATCGCGTCCCGGATCTCGCGGAACATCCGTGAGCTGGAGGGCGCGCTGATCCGGGTGACGGCCTTCGCGTCGCTCAACCGGCAGCCGGTGGACCTTGGTCTGACCGAGATCGTCCTCAAGGACCTGATCCCAGGCGGCGAGGACTCGTCCCCGGAGATCACCGCGCCCGCCATCATGGCGGCGACCGCCGACTACTTCGGTCTCACGGTGGACGACCTGTGCGGTTCCTCGCGCAGCCGCGTGCTGGTCACCGCACGCCAGATCGCCATGTATCTGTGCCGCGAGCTGACCGACCTCTCCCTGCCGAAGATCGGCGCCCAGTTCGGCGGCCGCGACCACACGACCGTCATGCACGCCGACCGGAAGATCCGCGCGCTGATGGCCGAGCGCCGCTCCATCTACAACCAGGTCACCGAGCTCACGAACCGCATCAAGAACGGCTGACAGCCGCGGCGGTACGTCGCTGAAGGCGCCCCGGGAGATGCTCCTGAGGGCGCCTTTCGTCGTTCCAGTACGCCTCCGAAGGCGTGCCGGCAGGCGTCAGACGTCGTTCTGGCACGTGCCCAAAGGCGATCCGGCACGTGTCGACGCCGTCCCCGGAACGCTTCCGAAGGCGGCTTCCGCCTCTCTCACACGCCTGCTAAGGGCCCTCGTTCCGCCTTTGTCCGGCCCTCATCCGCCCCCCGTACGCCCCTCCCGGCCGCGCCCGGAGTCGCTCCGCCGACACCCGAAGACCATCCGTTGTTCGAATACGCGCCCTGGTTACGGCCGCCCTCCACAGATTTGGGGACTTTCTCGCGTCCACATCCTGGGGACCGGGAAGTTGTCCAGATCGTGTCCACAGGGCGTGCTGCCGAATGGTCATCAGACCAGGTCAGCAGGTTGTGGATTCGTGGACGAACGATCTCCACAGACTGTGGACGACGAAAAGATCCACAGGGTGTGCAGAAAGTTGTCCACCGGCGGCCCACAGGCTGGGGGCGGTTGTCCCCAGCGATCCGAGGCTTCTCCACACCGCTGTCCACTGTTCGGCAACGCGACGCGCCTTCTCACCGTGTCGAGTGAAAGGCGTCACACGAAGGTGCCGGGTTGGGCTGTGGGGAACGTGGGTAAAGCTGGGGACGGCGCTGGGGAGAAGTGGCCCCCGCCTGTGCATCGGGTGTGCAGAACTTTTCCCCGTCCACAGAAGACGCCTGTTGTCCACCGCCTCCGCCCACAGGGCCGGTGGACAAAAAACCGACTCTGACCTGCGAATACGGGGTTATCCACGGTATCCACAGCCCCTACTACTACTCCCAACTAGAGAGAGTCTGGGAATCGATTCGAAGTGGGGGCTGTGCACAACTCGAGCTCGGCGCCTCAGCTGCCGCTCGGAACGACTTGACCCCGAGGGGCACCGACTGTCAGTGCGGTGCGTCAGACTGTTCCCCGGTGTCCTTCCCATGACCGGGCTGAGCGACACCGAGTCAGACGACGAAGCAGCAGGGCGAGAGCGCCGGCAACAGACGGAGGCGGCAACGGTGAAGATCCGGGTGGAACGCGACGTACTCGCGGAGGCAGTGGCCTGGGCGGCACGCAGCCTCCCGGCCCGTCCGCCGGCGCCTGTGCTCGCCGGCCTTCTGCTGAAGGCCGAGGAGGGTGCGCTGAGCCTCTCCAGCTTCGACTACGAGGTCTCGGCACAGGTCTCGGTGGACGCCGAGATCGACGAGGAAGGCACGGTGCTCGTCTCCGGCCGCCTGCTCGCCGACATCTGCCGTGCTCTCCCCAACCGGCCGGTGGAGATTTCCACAGACGGTGTACGAGCGACGGTGGTCTGCGGCTCCTCGCGCTTCACCCTGCACACACTGCCTGTGGAGGAGTACCCGGCACTGCCGCAGATGCCGTCGGCGACCGGCACCGTCCCCGGTGAGGTCTTCGCCTCCGCCGCCGCCCAGGTGGCCATCGCTGCGGGCCGTGACGACACGCTGCCCGTGCTCACCGGTGTACGCATCGAGATCGAGGGCGACACGGTCACGCTGGCGTCCACCGACCGCTACCGCTTCGCCGTCCGCGAGTTCCTGTGGAAGCCGGAGAACCCCGAGGCGTCCGCGGTGGCCCTGGTGCCCGCCAAGACGCTCCTGGACACCGCCAAGGCCCTCACAAGCGGCGACAGCGTCATCCTGGCGCTGTCCGGCTCCGGTGCTGGCGAGGGCCTCATCGGCTTCGAGGGCGCGGGTCGTCGTACGACGACCCGGCTCCTGGAGGGCGACCTCCCGAAGTACCGCTCGCTGTTCCCGACGGAGTTCAACTCCATCGCCGTGATCGAGACCGCCCCCTTCGTGGAGGCCGTCAAGCGTGTGGCCCTGGTCGCCGAGCGGAACACCCCGGTGCGGCTCTCCTTCGAGCAGGGCGTGCTGATCCTGGAGGCAGGCTCCAGCGATGACGCACAGGCTGTGGAAAGGGTCGACGCCCAGCTGGAGGGCGACGACGTCTCGATCGCCTTCAACCCCACGTTCCTGCTCGACGGCCTGAGCGCCATCGACTCCCCGGTCGCGCAGCTCTCCTTCACGACGTCCACCAAGCCGGCGCTCCTCAGCGGCAAGCCTGCCTTGGACGCGGAGGCGGACGAGGCGTACAAGTACCTGATCATGCCGGTGCGGCTCAGCGGCTGAGCAAGGCCGCAGGTGGGGGCGTACGTCTGAGCGGCTATGCCCACAGGTGTGCAGGAGCGTCCGGGTTTAGGCTCGGACGCAGGTACGAAAGTGCCCTCCTGCCACATCGCTAGTGAAGGAACAACCTGATGGAGCTCGGTCTCGTCGGCCTCGGCAAGATGGGCGGCAACATGCGCGAGCGCATTCGCCGCGCAGGCCACACCGTCATCGGATACGACCGCAATCCGGCCGTCGCCGATGTCCACAGCCTTGAGGAGCTTGTGGGCAAGCTCAAGGGTCCGCGTGTGGTGTGGGTGATGGTCCCGGCCGGTGCGGCGACCCAGTCGACGGTCGACGAACTCGCCGAGCTCCTGGAGCCCGGTGATGTCGTCGTGGACGGCGGCAACTCGCGCTGGACGGACGACGAGAAGCACGCAGAGGAGCTGGCGGCCAAGGGCATCGGCTTCGTCGACTGCGGCGTCTCGGGCGGCGTCTGGGGCCTGCAGAACGGCTATGCGCTGATGTACGGCGGCGACGCCGAGAACATCGCCAAGGTCCAGCCGGTCTTCGACGCCCTCAAGCCCGAGGGCGACGCCGGCGTCGGCGCCGTCCACGCCGGCAAGGTGGGCGCGGGCCACTTCTCGAAGATGGTCCACAACGGCATCGAGTACGCGATGATGCAGGCCTACGCTGAGGGCTGGGAGCTTCTGGAGAAGGTCGACTCGGTCACCGACGTGCGCGAGGTGTTCCGCTCCTGGCAGGAGGGCACCGTCATCCGCTCCTGGCTGCTCGACCTCGCGGTCAACGCGCTGGACGAGGACGAGCACCTGGGGAAGCTGCGCGGCTACGCACAGGACTCCGGCGAGGGCCGGTGGACCGTGGAAGCCGCCATCGACCACGCGGTGCCGCTGCCCGCGATCACCGCGTCGCTGTTCGCGCGGTTCTCGTCCCGGCAGGACGACTCCCCGCAGATGAAGATGGTCGCGGCGCTGCGGAACCAGTTCGGCGGCCACGCGGTCGAGAAGAAGTGAACCCGCCGAAGTGAATCCGTCGAGTATCCAGTCCGTCGAGTAGCCGGAAGAAGTAATCCACAGGTCCGCACCGCGGATCCACAGCCCTGGGGGAGGTCGGCGAACGACCATGCACGTCACGCATCTGTCGCTGGCCGACTTCCGCTCGTACGCCCGGGTCGAGGTTCCGCTCGACCCGGGCGTCACCGCGTTCGTGGGGCCCAACGGACAGGGCAAGACCAACCTTGTCGAGGCGGTCGGCTATCTCGCCACCCTCGGCAGCCACCGCGTCTCGTCCGACGCGCCCCTCGTGCGGATGGGCGCCGACCGTGCGATCATCCGGGCCAACGTCCGGCAGGGCGAGCGTCAGCAGCTCGTCGAGCTTGAGCTGAACCCCGGCAAGGCCAACCGCGCCCGCATCAACAGGTCCTCGCAGGTCAGACCCCGTGACGTACTCGGCATCGTACGGACCGTGCTGTTCGCGCCCGAGGACCTCGCACTGGTCAAGGGCGATCCGGGCGAGCGCCGGCGCTTCCTCGACGAGCTGATCACCGCGCGCTCCCCGCGCATGGCGGGCGTGCGCTCGGACTACGACCGCGTCCTGCGGCAGCGCAACACACTCCTGAAGTCGGCCGCGCTGGCCCGTCGCCACGGCGGGCGCACGATGGACCTGTCCACGCTCGACGTGTGGGACCAGCACCTCGCGCGCGTGGGCGCCGAACTGCTCGCCCAGCGCCTCGACCTGGTCGCCGCGATCCAGCCGCTGGCGGACAAGGCGTACGAGCAACTGGCGCCGGGCGGCGGTCCCGTGGCGCTGGAGTACAAGCCCTCCTCGCCCGAGATCACCGGCCACGCGCGCGAGGAGCTGTACGAGCAGCTGATGGCCGCGCTGGCGGAGACGCGCAAGTCGGAGATCGAACGGGGCGTCACCCTGGTCGGACCGCATCGTGACGAACTACTGCTCAAACTTGGCGAGCTGCCCGCGAAGGGATATGCGTCACACGGCGAGTCCTGGTCGTACGCGCTGGCGCTGCGCCTGGCCTCGTACGACCTGCTGCGGGCCGAAGGGAACGAGCCGGTGCTGGTCCTCGACGACGTGTTCGCCGAGCTGGACACCCGTCGCCGCGAACGCCTCGCCGAGCTGGTCGCCCCGGGCGAGCAGGTGCTGGTGACGGCCGCGGTCGACGACGACGTACCGGGCGTACTGGCGGGGACGCGGTTCACCGTGTCCGGGGGCACGGTGAACCGCGTATGAGCGAGAACACACCAGAGCCGAAGCCCGAGCCGCCGGAGGGCCCCGAACCCTCCGGCGTCGACCTCGCGCGCGTGGCCCTGCGCGCCGCCAAGGAACAGGCACGCGCGCGTGGGGACGCGGCGCGGCAGAAGAAGCAGGCGCGGCGTGGGGGTCTGCGCTCGGGCGCGCACGCCGACGGGCGTGACCCGATGGCGCTCGGCTCCGCCATCAACCGGCTCATCACCGAGCGCGGCTGGGAGGCCCCGGCCGCTGTCGGCGGTGTCATGGGCCGCTGGCCGCAGATCGTCGGCGACGACCTGGCCAACCACTGCGTACCGGAGAAGTACGACGAGGACGAGCGCGTGCTGATCGTGCGGTGCGACTCGACGGCCTGGGCGACCAACCTGCGGCTGCTCGCTCCGCAGCTGGTCGCACGCCTGAACGAGGACCTCGGACACGGCACGGTGAGGCTGATCAAGGTGCTCGGCCCCAGTGGTCCCGTCCAGCGTTTCGGCCCCTTGCGCGCGCCTGGCAGCACAGGCCCCGGTGACACCTACGGGTGAGCCAGACCGGACGGTATGCCGTTCGTAGCGGGGGGTTGACACCTCGAAGCGCTGAGTGGCGCTCTGCGCCTCTTTGGGCCCGGGTCCGCATATGGGGAGTCGGTGGAGACCGGTTCAGGGCGGCACATGCGGACTCAGGTACCGGCAAACCCCCATCACTGTCGGCGCTACCGGTAGACTGGAGGCTAATCCCGCCCCACTTGTGGGACGCACCGAGCAACGCTGACTAAGGCTTACCAACGCAACACGCCGCAGCCGCTCCGGCCACCCGCCGGGAGCTTGGCTTGTGCTGTGCCAGAAAGGGCGCTTCGTGGCCGATTCCGGCAACCCCAACGAGAACATCCCGTCCACCGACGCCGGCGCGAACGGCGGGGCCAACACCTCGAACGGCGAGGTCACGGCTTCGTACGACGCCAGCGCCATCACCGTCCTCGAGGGTCTGGACGCGGTCCGCAAGCGACCAGGCATGTACATCGGTTCGACCGGTGAGCGTGGTCTGCATCACCTCGTGTACGAGGTGGTCGACAACTCCGTCGACGAGGCGCTGGCCGGGCACGCCGACACGATCGCGGTCACGATCCTCCCCGACGGCGGCGTCCGCGTCGTCGACAACGGCCGCGGCATCCCGGTGGGCATCGTCGCCTCCGAGGGAAAGCCCGCCGTCGAGGTCGTGCTGACCGTGCTGCACGCGGGCGGCAAGTTCGGCGGCGGCGGCTACGCGGTCTCCGGCGGTCTGCACGGCGTGGGCGTCTCTGTCGTGAACGCGCTGTCCACCAAGGTGGCCGTCGAGATCAGGACCGACGGACACCGCTGGACGCAGGACTACAAGCTGGGCGTGCCGACAGCTCCGCTGGCCCAGCACGAGGCCATCGACGAGACCGGCACGTCGGTCACCTTCTGGGCCGACGGGGACATCTTCGAGACCACGGACTACTCCTTCGAGACGCTCTCGCGGCGCTTCCAGGAGATGGCGTTCCTCAACAAGGGTTTGACGATCAAACTCACTGATGAGCGCGACTCGGCGAAGGCCACGGTGGGCGCCGACGAGGCGGGTGCGGACGAGCCCGAAGAGGTCAAGACCGTCACGTACCACTACGAAGGCGGCATCGTCGACTTCGTGACGTACCTCAACTCCCGCAAGGGCGAGGTCGTCCATCCCACCGTGATCGACATCGAGGCCGAGGACAAGGAGCGCATGCTCTCCCTCGAGGTCGCGATGCAGTGGAACGGCGGATACAGCGAGGGTGTGTACTCCTTCGCCAACACCATCCACACCCACGAGGGCGGTACGCACGAGGAGGGCTTCCGTGCGGCGCTCACCGGTCTCATCAACCGGTACGCGCGCGACAAGAAGCTGCTGCGCGAGAAGGACGACAACCTCACGGGCGACGACATCCGCGAGGGTCTGACGGCGATCATCTCGATCAAGCTGGGCGAGCCGCAGTTCGAGGGCCAGACCAAGACCAAGCTGGGCAACACCGAGGCGAAGACCTTCGTCCAGAAGGTCGTCCACGAGCACATCAGCGACTGGCTGGACCGCAACCCGAACGAGGCCGCGGACATCATCCGCAAGTCCATCCAGGCGGCCACCGCGCGCGTGGCGGCCCGCAAGGCCCGTGACCTCACCCGTCGCAAGGGGCTCCTGGAGACGGCGTCGCTGCCCGGCAAGCTGAGCGACTGCCAGTCGAACGACCCCACCAAGTGCGAGATCTTCATCGTCGAGGGTGACTCCGCCGGCGGCTCGGCCAAGTCCGGCCGGAACCCGGAGTACCAAGCGATCCTCCCGATCCGGGGAAAGATCCTCAACGTCGAGAAGGCGCGGATCGACAAGATCCTGCAGAACCAGGAGATCCAGGCACTGATCTCCGCCTTCGGCACCGGAGTCCACGAGGACTTCGACATCGCTAAGCTCCGCTATCACAAGATCATCCTGATGGCGGACGCCGACGTCGACGGCCAGCACATCAACACCCTGCTGCTGACCTTCCTGTTCCGCTTCATGCGGCCGCTGGTCGAGGCCGGGCACGTGTTCCTGTCGCGTCCGCCGCTCTACAAGATCAAGTGGGGCCGGGACGACTTCGAGTACGCGTACTCGGACCGCGAGCGTGACGCCCTGATCGAGCTCGGCCGCCAGGCGGGCAAGCGCGTCAGGGAAGACTCGATCCAGCGCTTCAAGGGTCTCGGTGAGATGAACGCCGAGGAGCTGCGCATCACGACCATGGACCAGGAACACCGCGTCCTCGGTCAGGTCACGCTCGACGACGCGGCCCAGGCCGACGACCTGTTCTCGGTCCTGATGGGCGAGGACGTCGAAGCACGCCGCGCGTTCATCCAGCGCAACGCCAAGGACGTCCGCTTCCTCGACATCTGAGTCGGTCTCAGCTGACCGCGCCAGAAAGGATCTTCACCAGCAATGACCGACGAGACACCGCTTTCCCCCACTGGTCCGATCGTCCCTGAAGAGGGCGAGATCGCCCTGCGCGTCGAGCCCGTCGGGCTCGAGACCGAGATGCAGCGTTCGTACCTCGACTACGCGATGTCCGTCATCGTGTCGCGTGCGCTGCCCGACGTACGGGACGGTCTCAAGCCCGTCCACCGCCGCGTCCTGTACGCCATGTACGACGGCGGCTACCGGCCCGAGAAGGGCTTCTACAAGTGCGCGCGCGTCGTCGGCGACGTCATGGGCACCTACCACCCGCACGGCGACTCCTCGATCTACGACGCGCTGGTCCGCCTCGCGCAGCCGTGGTCGATGCGGATGCCGCTGGTGGACTCCAACGGCAACTTCGGCTCTCCCGGTAACGACCCGGCCGCCGCCATGCGGTACACCGAGTGCAAGCTGAAGCCGCTGTCCATGGAGATGGTCCGCGACATCGACGAGGAGACCGTCGACTTCACGGACAACTACGACGGCCGCAACCAGGAGCCGACGGTTCTGCCGGCGCGCTTCCCGAACCTGCTGATCAACGGCTCGGCGGGCATCGCGGTCGGCATGGCGACGAACATCCCGCCGCACAACCTGCGCGAGGTCGCGTCCGGCGCCCAGTGGTACCTGGAGAACCCGGAAGCCTCGCACGAGGAGCTCCTGGACGCCCTGATCGAGCGCATCAAGGGCCCCGATTTCCCGAGTGGCGCCCTTGTGGTGGGCCGTAAGGGCATCGAGGAGGCGTACCGCACGGGCCGTGGTTCCATCACGATGCGCGCGGTCGTCGATGTCGAGGAGATCCAGAACCGCCAGTGCCTGGTGGTCACCGAACTCCCCTACCAGGTCAACCCCGACAACCTCGCGCAGAAGATCGCCGACCTGGTGAAGGACGGCAAGGTCGGCGGCATCGCGGACGTCCGCGACGAGACGTCGTCCCGTACGGGCCAGCGCCTCGTCATCGTCCTGAAGCGGGACGCGGTCGCCAAGGTCGTCCTGAACAACCTCTACAAGCACACCGACCTGCAGACGAACTTCGGCGCGAACATGCTTGCGCTGGTGGACGGTGTACCGAGAACCCTGTCCCTGGACGCCTTCATCCGGCACTGGGTGACGCACCAGATCGAGGTCATCGTCCGGCGTACGCGCTTCCGGCTGCGCAAGGCCGAGGAGCGCGCGCACATCCTGCGTGGCCTCCTGAAGGCCCTGGACGCCATCGACGAGGTCATCGCGCTGATCCGGCGCAGTGACACCGTGGAGATCGCGCGAGAGGGCCTCATGGGCCTCCTGGAGATCGACGAGATCCAGGCCAACGCGATCCTCGAGATGCAGCTGCGCCGACTGGCCGCTCTGGAGCGCCAGAAGATCGTCTCCGAGCACGACGAACTCCAGGCGAAGATCCGCGAGTACACCGCGATCCTGGCCTCGCCCGTGCGTCAGCGCGGCATCATCAGCGAGGAACTGGCCGCGATCGTCGAGAAGTTCGGCGACGACCGCCGGTCCAAGCTGGTCCCCTTCGACGGCGACATGTCCATGGAGGACCTGATCGCCGAAGAGGACATCGTCGTCACCATCTCGCGCGGCGGCTACGTCAAGCGCACCAAGACGGACGACTACCGCTCCCAGAAGCGCGGCGGCAAGGGCGTACGCGGCACGAAGCTCAAGGAAGACGACATCGTCGACCACTTCTTCGTGTCGACGACGCACCACTGGCTCCTGTTCTTCACCAACAAGGGCCGCGTCTACCGCGCGAAGGCGTACGAACTCCCGGACGCCGGACGTGACGCGCGTGGACAGCACGTCGCCAACCTGCTGGCCTTCCAGCCGGACGAGGCGATCGCTGAGATCCTCGCCATCCGCGACTACGAGGCGGCGCCCTATCTGGTGCTGGCCACGAAGGGCGGACTTGTGAAGAAGACGCCCCTGAAGGATTACGATTCACCGCGTTCGGGCGGCGTCATCGCGATCAACCTCCGTGAAACAGAGGACGGTTCCGACGACGAACTGATCGGTGCCGAACTCGTTTCGGCAGAGGATGATCTGCTTCTGATCAGCAGGAAGGCTCAATCGATCAGGTTCACGGCGACGGATGACGCATTGCGTCCCATGGGCCGTGCGACCTCGGGTGTGAAGGGCATGAGCTTCCGCGAGGGAGACCAGCTGCTCTCGATGAATGTTGTTCGACCCGGTACGTTCGTGTTCACTGCCACAGACGGTGGGTACGCGAAGCGGACCGCTGTTGACGAGTACCGCGTCCAGGGTCGCGGTGGCCTGGGTATCAAGGCCGCCAAGATCGTCGAGGACCGCGGTTCGCTCGTCGGCGCGCTGGTGGTCGAGGGGACCGACGAGATCCTCGCCATCACGCTGTCGGGCGGTGTGATTCGTACGCGAGTCAACGAGGTCAGGGAGACGGGCCGTGACACCATGGGCGTCCAACTGATCAACCTGGGCAAGCGCGATGCCGTCGTCGGTATCGCTCGAAACGCCGAGGCCGGTCGCGAGGCCGAGGAAGTCGACGGGGTGGTCGACGACTCGGACGAGGTCGAGACGGTCGCCGGCACGGACGAGGGCGACCAGTCCTCGGACGAGTAGCGCGAGGAGTGAGTCATCGTGAGCGGAGCCACGGGTGCCGGTTCGACCGGTACGGAAAAGGACGGCGGCCGTGGCCCCGCCACTGAGTCGACCGACTCCCATGACTCTCATGGATCCCAGGGGGGAACTGTGACGGACACCAGAGGCCCGCAGACGCCGCAGTACGCGGCGGGCGCGGCCCCAGGCTCGCCGGTGCCTCCGGGCCCGGCGCCTTCTCCGGGACCCGCCCCGGGCCCGGCGGCTCCGGTGGGCCACGCGCCTCCCGTGGGCCAGCCTGCTCCCGTGGGCGCGGCGCCGCCGCCTCCGGGATCGCCGCTGCCGGGGGAACGGCAGCCGCAGCAGACCGCTCAGCCGTACCACCCGCCGCAGGCGTACCCGGCACAGCAGGCGGCCACCGGCGCTGTCCGCAGGCCGCGCACCGGGGCCCGTACGACACCGCGCACGCGCAAGGCGCGGCTGCGGGTGGCCAAGGCCGACCCGTGGTCGGTGATGAAGGTCAGCTTCCTGCTCTCCATCGCGCTCGGCATCTGCACGATCGTCGCGGCCGCGGTCCTGTGGATGGTCATGGACGCCATGGGCGTCTTCTCCACGGTGGGCGGGACGATCTCCGAGGCCACCGGCTCGAACGAGTCCAACGGCTTCGACCTTCAGTCCTTCCTGTCGCTGCCGCGTGTGCTCATCTTCACGTCGATCATCGCGGTCATCGACGTCGTCCTCGCCACCGCGCTCGCCACCCTCGGAGCGTTCATCTACAACCTCTCCGCGGGCTTCGTCGGCGGTATCGAGCTGACGCTCGCCGAAGACGAGTAAAACGTTGTCGTAACCGCTTCCTGCTTGGAGCGCATCCCTTGCCGGGGATGCGCTCTCACGCTGTCCGGAGATGCGCTGTCAGGCTGTCCGGGCAGGCTGGAGCGGGGCTCGGATACCGATTTTGGGACTGGCCCCGTCGTGCGCTAATCTTCAGAGGTCAGCGCGCGGGACATACACCGCAGAGCGCGGCGGGGCTATAGCTCAGTTGGTTAGAGCGCATCCCTGATAAGGATGAGGCCACAGGTTCAAATCCTGTTAGCCCCACACTACGAAGACCCCCAACCAGTTCTGGTTGGGGGTCTTGTCGTGTGCCCGGTGTGTACGCAAGTTCGCCCCGGACGTGAGGTGTGTAAGAGGTAATCCAGGAGACGTGAACGAGGTCTACGTAGAGGCCGAATTACGTGAAGAGGGTCTACGTAGGGGCCTGTTCGTCGGCGCTCGGCCTACGTCCGGTCGGTGCAGGGAGCGGCGGAGTCCGCCGCGGGCTCCCCCTCGTCGGAGGTCTCGTCCGTGTCCGCCGGCGCGCGGTGGCGGCAGCTCGGCGAGGAGCCGTGGGCCTCGGCGCGGATGCGTTGCTTCATGGTGGGGGGCAGGGAACGGGCGTACGCCCATGCCCAGGCGGCCGTCGTCGGGAGCGTCACGACCGCGGTGCTGTTGCGCGGGCTCTTCGGCTGCTGTACCGGTGTGGCGCTCGCCGTCGTGACGAGTCCGAGCGTCGTGCACAGTGCGATGAAGGCGGTGATGACCGCGGTCCACAGCTTCATGACCCAGATCTTGGCCATGGCCCCTCACTTTCGGGTTGGGCGATTTGCGTACTTTCCTCATGATGTGTATGGCGGCCGTGAAGTGGTGGACCTGCACCCGTGGCGCGTCGATCTTCCGATGAACACCACCCGGATGGACCCAATAAGCCAGAAAAGCGAGAGAGAGCAGCGAAAGTCACTGTGTGTGGCGACTTCTCACGTTCCGAAAGGAGTGTCGTCGTCCGGTTCTACTGCTGTGTGCCGTGCGGGAGTTGGCGGCCGACGCAGGTCACTGATCGGTATCGGCCGGTGTGTATAGTCGGGCGGCAGAAGTCCCATACGCCAAGGAAAGACGAGGTCGCGCGGTGAAGAAGCTTCTCCTGGTCGCACTGGCCGCCATCGGCGGGCTCCTCGTGTACCGCCAGATCCAGGCGGATCGCGCCGAGCAGGATCTGTGGACGGAGGCGACCGACTCCGTGCCCACGGGTTCGTGAGTATCGACGACAGCCTTAGTACAGACCCCGGCCGCCTCGCGGTCGGGGTTTTGTGTTGCCGGGGGCGGGGCCTGGACAGCGCGTTGTGGACCTCAAGCGTCGTGGACGTCACAGGAAGCGCTTGCGTGGCTGAACAAGGGGTGGCGCGGCGGCCGGAGGGGCAGGATGGTCGAGGCTTCACGGACGTCCGGGACAGCGTCGGGACAGCGCCGACACCGGTCCGCGGACGCCCGGTGAGTGACGATCCGGTGCTACGGCGAGGGGTGGCGCGTGATGGGGCGGCGCACGGGACGGTGGCGCGGCCGTACGGTCCTGGCCGGGGCGGCGGCGCTCCTCGCGGCCGTGGCCTCGGCGGGACAGGCGACGGCGGCCGGCACTCCCCCTCCGTACCGCTTCGCCGCCGGCGCCGAGAAGATCGAGGGCGCGGCGACGGCCAAGGATGCCGTACGGCTGACACCCGGCACGACCTACCGGAGCACCCTCCGCGACAAGGGGAAGCTCTCCTACGGGCTGCGGCTCGACGCCGTGTCCACCGCCTATGTGTCGGTCACCGCCGTCCCCAAGGCGGGAACGAAGGCCGTGTACTCGGACGGCATCAAGGTGTCCATGCAGGACCCCGACGGCCACAAGTGCTTCTCCGGAGACGCCGGTGCCGCACGGTTCGGGCCCACCGAGAGCCCGCGGCCGATCACCGCCTGGGCCTCGCGCAGGGCGGGCCCCGGCACGTACACCTGCAAGAGCGCGGGGGTGTACTCCGTGCTCGTCGAGCGCATCGGCGGTGCCGGGTCCTCGCCGGACGACTGGGAGCTGGAGCTTCGGTACGTGTCGGAGCCCGCGCTGAAGAAGGCCGCTTCGACGACCGCCCCCGAGGTGTGGGACTCCGCGTCCCCACAAGCGGTCGACGGCCCCGCCAGGATTCGTAGGGGCGGTACGAGCTTCAACGAGGCGCGTTCCCTGGAACAGGGCGTCTGGAAGGACGGGATCCGGGCCGGGCAGACGCTCTTCTACCGCGTTCCCGTCGACTGGGGACAACAGCTCTACGCCACGGCCGAACTGGGCCCGGCGAGCGGCGACGGGTTCCTGGGCAACGCCCTCGGCCTGTCGCTCTACAACCCGGTGCGCGCCTTCGTGGACGATGCGGGCACCGGATACGACGGCAAGACGAAGTCGGCCACGCTGGAGCCGCTGCCCCCGGTCGCCTACGAGAACCGGTACGACGTGGACGACCAGGTGAGCGGAATGCGGTTCGCGGGCTGGTACTACCTGGCCGTGCACCTCGGTGCGGAGATGGCCGGCAAGTTCGGCGACGGGCCGTTCGACCTGACCCTGCGTGTGCGGGTGAGCGGTACGGCCGGGACACCGGCGGCGTACGACGGAACCGCCGTGCCGCCCGATGCGTTCGACGTGACCGCGGGGGACAAGGCCGAGGCGTCGAACGGAGCCGCGGCGGCCGGCGGCGACGGGGGACCGGACGGGAACACCGCGATGAAGGCGGTGGCCGTGGGCGGGATCGGCGCTGGGACGGTGCTGGTGCTGGGGTTGGCCGTGTGGACCGTGGTCGCACGGAGGCGGGCGGCGGCGGTCGGAGCGACGTTGTCCGGAGCGGGGACACCCGGAGGTGGAGGTCCTGAAAAGGGGACAGTGCCTGTGCCGTCCGTCGAGGGTCCGGACGCGCGGTCGCGGGAGTACGGGCCGCCGCGAGCCTGGTAGTCGGCGCAGTCCACGTAGTGCGCGTAGTCCGCATGCGGTTCCCGGGCCGGCTCAGATCTGCGTCAGTGCCCAGAACCCGACCGCGAAGCAGGCCAGCGCGAGCATGAGCACGGGAACCGCCACCATCGCGGGCGGTCCGGGCCGCCGCTGCGCCCGCCTCGCGCGATGCCGTGCAACGGGCTGTGGCTGAGGTGGAACCCGAACGTCTTGAGCGGTGTATGAAGCAGTAGAGGCGAATTCGTGCGGCTGGGGCGGCGACACGGGGGTCGTGGCCGGGGGGTGAGCGGCCGAGGGGTGCGGAGCCTGGGGGGAAAGCACGTGAGTGGGTTCGTACGGCAGCGACGGGGAGTACGCGGGGTTTGGGAGCGCGAGCGACGTGGGGGGAGTGGGTGGTTGCTCGGGCTGTGGTTGCGCCTGTCCCTGTGGATGGGGCCCTGGCTGGGAGTGAGGCCCTGGTTGGTGCCGCTGTACGGGAGAGGTGCTGGTCCGGGGCGGAGGCGGAGGCGGCAGGGGGAGGCCTCCGGTGTCCGACACCGCGGGGGACTGAGGGGGGACGGGCGCGGTCGAGGGCGGTGGTGGTACGTCGCCAGGGGTGGGACGGGGTGGTACGGCGCCGGTGTGGGGGTGGGGAGGAACTGCGCCTGCGGGAGGCATTGGAGAGACGGCACCTGTGCGTGTCTGGGGCCAGGCCGTATCTGTGTGGGCGTCTGGAGACACGCCGCCGGGGTGGGCCTCGGGAGATGTGCTCGGCTGGGGGGATGCGGCGCCTGTGGGGGGCTCTGACGGAGCGGTGCTCCCGGATTGCGGCGCACGGCCCTCCGTGGCCGTCCGAGCGCCCGGAGACGCGGCACCGGACTGCTGCGACGGTGTCGAGGTGCCCGGGCCGTGCCGCTGAGGCGCGGTGTCGTGAGCCTGGGTGCCCTCGGACGCGGTGGTGGTCGTCAGAGGACCCTGCGGGCCGAACTCGGCCGGAAGCGGGCCGAGTTGGTCGAAGATCTCGATCAGCTCGTCGTCGGGGCCGGGCTCGGGGAGGAGCTCCCTGGCCGCGGCGAGCGCCTTGCGCGCCCCTGTGGCGGTGCGGAAGCGCGCCTGTGGGTCCGGTTGGAGCAGAGAGGCCACGATCTGCCACAGCGGCTCGGGAATCCCCTTCGGGGCGCCCGGTGTGCCATGGGCCGTGAAGTGGTCGACCAGCGCCTTGGCATCGGGTTTGGCGCCCTCCAGGAGGTAGAGGGCGACCAGGCCCACCGCGAAGAGGTCGGCGGGGAAGTCGGGCTCCGAGCCGAGCAGCTGCTCGGGCGCGAAGTAACCGGGCGTTCCCACCACGTAGTTGGTCTCCGTCAGGCGGGGCTCGCCCAGCCGCATCGAGATGCCGAAGTCGGACAGCCGCAGCCGCGGACGGCCCGTTCCGGTCGCCTCCAGGAGGATGTTGGCGGGCTTGATGTCACGGTGCACGACCCCCTCCGCGTGCACTGCGGCGAGCCCCGCCAGCAGTTGGTCGAGCAGGGTGCAGACGAAGGCCGGCGGCAGGGGACCGTAGTCCCCGATCAGGTGGACCAGCGAACCGCCGCCGACGAGGTCCATGGTGAACAGGACCTTGTCGTCATCGGCGGCCCAGCTGGCGGGCGCGAGCACATTGGGGTGGTCGATCCGCAGTGCCTGTTCCCGCACGAAGCGCAGCAGCGAGTGCGCGTCGCTCTGCTGGAGCACCTTGGCGGCCACATACCGGCGCCGCCGGTGGTCCCAGGCGCGCCAGACCGCACCGACTCCCCCGCGTCCGATCGGGTCGACCAGTTCGTACCGGCCGGCGAAGACCTCACCCATGGTCGTGCGTCGCTCCCCCCTTCGGCGGTCGGTGCGGCGGTCCTTCCGAGGTGCCCGGCTGCCTGGCCTCCGGTGACCGTCAGGCCCAACAGGACTGCGGTTACCGGGTGTTCGGCGGCCGGGCGATGTGCTCAGCTCTGGTGGGACTGGTAGTGGGCGACCGCGTCCGAGGTGCGGCCGGCTCCGTACACCCGGAGGAACTCTGCCAGTTCCGGGTGGGTCGGGGCGAGAGTGTCGGCCGCCTCGATGATGTCCCCCGCGGCAGCGACCGAACGCAGCAGTGACTGGATCTCGCGCACCACACGCTTGACCGTGGGTGCACCCCCCGAACTGGTCGTCGATTGCGTGGTGTTGCTGAGCACCGAGCCCCCTTGCGACTTCTTGATCTCGTCCATGCGCTCGGTGGCCTCGGCAGCGCTCACACTGCCGTCCGCCACCTGTCCCGCCAGGTCCTGCAGCAGTTGTACGCGCTGGACCACCGCGGGGTTCCCGATCTTGGCGCGCTGGCCGCTCATCAGCTGCGACAGCATGGGCGCCGACAGGCCGAGCACTCCGGCGAGGCGGGCCTGATTGAGCCCCAGGTCATCTATGAGCCTACGGAAGAGCGCCCCCAACGGCTCTCCGTACCAGTTCCGCTGCAGCTCCCGGGCTCTTGCGGTTGCTTCCTGCTGTGCGGCGTCCATTCGCGTCTCCCCATCGCTTCCCCAAGTACCGTGGTTCGCTGTAGCGAACCACGTCGAGCATCTTACGGAGAGTGGTCGTTCGCGGGGACCCCCAATCTTTTTGCGGGATACCCGGGGTGACCCGGTACTCTGGTCTGCGGCGCTGCTCAGAAGGGGATCCTTCTGGCGGATGCCTCTCTTCCGGGGCCTTAGCTCAGTTGGTAGAGCGCTGTCTTTGCATGGCAGATGTCAGGGGTTCGACTCCCCTAGGCTCCACACGAAGAACCCCCTCCGACCCGCGTATTCGCAGGTCGGAGGGGGTTTTCTCATGCCGTGGTGCGTGCGGGCGGGGAGGTTCGGATCTGGGTCCGGGGGGACTCCTGGGGTGTCCCGGCCGTCCCGGGGTGGCGTTGTGGGCACCGCCTGCCATCGACCGTCGAGCCGTTCGGTATCGCGTCCCTCAGGGGCGGTTCCACGCCGCGGTGGGCTCTTCAACGGGTGTGAGGTGGCAGGGAATTGCCCGTCTGTCCTGTAGTGACGTGGCCTTGTCAAGCTCGTCGGCCCTGCCCTCCTTGAGCGCCGGAGCGCCACAGGGGGTGTGCGCGGTGACGTGCGTCACAAGGCGACAGTGATGATGTTTGCGATTGTTTGCGCAAAGAGATGCCCGGTTCGGGGGCGATGCGGTCGCTGCGCAGGTCGCTGAGGTGGCGTGAGGGTGGCGCGTAGAAGTCGTGAAGGCTTGTGTGAGCTGCTGTGAACGAAGATACGTAATCAGAACACTGCGCTCCGTTAAGAAAGTCTGTGCGGGTGTTGCACACCTGGCCCGTTGCAAACGTCATCGTGAACGGAGGGCGTAAAACAGGCGCCCTCCCGAGGCCGCCAGGAACGCCACGAGGCCTCGCCTTCTGTAAGGAGAGGCAAAACCGCACGTGAATCTGGACGTTGCCGACGATGTGATCCTGGCGGTGCTCGCCCTGCGGGTGCTCGGCCGTGACGTGCTCGGTCTGCTGCGCCGCGTGGCCGCGGCCGGAGTTCGGGCCGGCATCGGCGAGATGCGGCGCGAGAGCGGTACGGAGGGACAGACGTGAGCCAGGAACTTCCCCGAACCGCGACCGGCGCCCGGCCGATGAGGAAACTGCCGCTGGATTTCGAGGCATTCCACCGGATGTACCGGCCGATCTACGTCCACTGGGCGGAGATCCGGCTGGGCAGCAGGGCCGATGCCGAGGAGGCCGTCGACGCGGCCTTCGAGAAGTTGCTCAGGGCCTGGTCCACCGTCCTGACGAAGGAGAACCCGACCGCGTACGCCTGGCGCGTGCTCAGGCACACCACCATCGACTTCTCCAGGGCCCGGGACCGCCGCCCCGCCCTCATCGGCGAGGCCGCCTTCGAGACAGTGGCGCTCAGTCAGGCGGTCGACCCCATAGGCCAGTTCGAGGAGAGCCTCAGCCTCTACGAGGCGATCGGACAGCTTCCCCCACGTCAGATGGACGTCATGCTCCTGCAGTTCGGCCAGGGCTTCACCGTGGAGGAGGTGGCGGCCGCGCTCGGGATCACCCCGGCAGGCGTACGTTCCACCGTCCGCCACGCCAGGCGACGGCTGGAGCACGCGTACGGGGTCAAGAGGCGACTTGAGGCCACGCGGTCTGAGAGCCCCGCACAGGGCGAGGGCGAACGCGATGACTTCGCGCGGAGCGGGAGCGAGGAAGGGCATGCCGATGACATCGCACATTGACGAGCTGCTCGCCCGCGCCAGGCTGCGCCGCGAGCCCTACACCGCGGCGGACATCGACGCGGCCGCCGCCCGCCTGGCCACCCGAGCGGCGGTTCGGTGCGACGCACCCGAGGAACCCCACTGCCCCACGCCCCCTACCCACAACGCCTCCGCGCCTGCCGACACAGACCTGGCCGGTGCGAGCGTCCTCGGCAAGAACCCGGTCGGGAGAGGTGCAGCCGACGGGACCCCGGCCGACGAACACTCTCCAGGCAGAGGACAGGCCCGCGAGGGGTCGGTGGACGAAAGCTCCGCCGCAGACGATCTCCAGACCCTCTGCGAGACCGTGATCACCCACACCGGAGCCCTCGCCGACCTCCGGATCTTTCTCGCCCGGGCACTTCCCGAACCGTCCGGGGCCCGCGTTCTGGGGTGCATGCTGCAACTCTCCGAGCGCGAGGAGTCAGCCCGTTTCTGGTGGCAGTACGCCGCAGGGGCCGGCGACCCCGCCGCCAGCTACTGCCTCTATCTGCACCACCGGGCCCTGGGCGAGCACGGAGCCGCCGACTGGTGGCACACCCAGCACACCCAGACCGACGTCGTCGCCGACGCGGAGGCCGGACCCGAGGTCGAGATCACCACCACGCTGCGCATCCTCCGCGCGCTCAAGCCGGACGACGCACCCGTGCCCGAACCGGTCAACGCCGTCCTGCACTACGTGCCCGCGGCCGTCGCCTTCGTGGACGACGACCTGGACCTTCCCCTCCCCGACCCCGACTTCACCGACCGCATCAGGGCTCTCACGGCCACGGCCCCTGTCTCCTCGACTCCGACCGCACCGGTGGTCGGCGGTTCGGCGGAAGCACCCCGCCGCACCCGCAAGCACAAGCCTCTGCCGGAACGCAGGCGCCCGCGCCGCACCGCGACCGGCTCCACGTAAAGCCCGGCTCCACGCGAGCCCGGCCTCACGCGATGCCGGTTTCACGACAGGCCGGTTTCACGTGAAACAGGACCGGAGCTGGTTCCACGTGAAACATCGTGGGGGCAGGAGGCACCGGTGCCTCCTGCCCCCACGATGTGATGTCCTACGGCCGCGTCAGCCGCGGTCCTTGTGCTCCGCGGCCTCCGCCTCGGCCTGCTTGGCCTGGACCTCGGGGTCGAGTTCGTCCTGGGCGTTGCCGTCGACCGAGGTCAGGTGGCCGCCCTCCGGGACCTCCGTGGCGGCGGGCGGTTCGACCAGCCAGTCGGGGTTGGCCTGCTTGTCCCACCACTTCCAGGCGGCGAAGGCGCCACCGGCCAGGATGCCCAGCACGGCGAGGCCCTTGGCGAGGCGGCCGACCCTGGCCCGCCGCTCCTGCTTACGGACCAGCTTCTCCACCTGCTTGGCCGAGACCTGACCGCGCAGCGCGGCCAGAGCCGCCACGCTGCGGGACGTGGCCTCATCGCGAACGGGGCCGGCCGCGACCCTGGCCTGCTCGATCCTCGGCCGGGAGTAGTCCGCCGCCTGCCGCGCGGCCTTGCGGGTGCGGACCGCTGCCTCGTGGGCGGCCTGGTCGACCTTCGGCGGCACATGCGTCCGCGCCTGCTCAAGACGCGGGGCGAGATGGGCGTCGTACTGCGTGCGTGCCTGTTCAGCGGCCTGGAGCGCGGCGGCCGACACCTTCGGCGCGAGCTTGACGCGTGCTTCGTGCGCATACTGCGTGGCGCGGTCCCTGGTCGTGTCGGCGTAGGGCGCCACCACTTCCGCGGCGTGCCGCACGCTGTCCTTTGCCGACTCGGCCGCTGCGCGCACGCTGTCCTTGCGGGTCACGGGATCCTCCTCCTCGGTGGCGTACTTGGGGGCTTGGGGCCATCCCCCAGCAAGTCACAGTTCACCTTTCCACCCTTATCCGGATCATGCCTGCCGGAGAGCTCCGGGGCATGCGAGGGCGGGCATCCGGGTCATGAGAGCCGACTCCGGGCGTACTCGGGGCAATAACTGATCAATACGGTGCAACGGGAGCTTGCCACGACAATGTCACGGATCCCCGTACTGTGCGCTGGTTTGGTGCGAAGCGGTTGAAGCGGTCCGGAGCGGCGGTGACGCAAGACGAGGGGCGCGGTCCGTGCGAGGATCGGGGAGTCACAAAGGACAACGGAAGGCAGATCGTGGCTGAGCAGCTTTACGCCACCCTGAAGACCAATCACGGCGACATCGAAGTGCGGCTCCTGCCGAACCACGCGCCCAAGACGGTCCGGAACTTCGTCGAGCTCGCCAAGGGCGAGCGTGAGTGGACCAACCCGGCCACGGGTGCGAAGTCCACGGACAAGCTCTACGACGGCACGGTCTTCCACCGGGTGATCAGCGGATTCATGATTCAGGGCGGCGACCCGCTGGGCAACGGCACCGGCGGTCCCGGCTACGAGTTCGAGGACGAGTTCCACCCCGACCTCGGCTTCGACAAGCCGTACCTGCTGGCCATGGCGAACGCCGGCCCGGGCACCAACGGCTCCCAGTTCTTCATCACCGTCTCCCCGACGGCCTGGCTGACCCGCAAGCACACCATCTTCGGTGAGGTGAGCGACGGGGCCAGCCAGAAGGTCGTGGACGCCATCGCCTCCGCGCAGACCAACCCGCGCACCGACCGCCCGGTCAGCGACGTGGTCATCGAGTCGGTCGTCATCGAGACCCGCTGAACCGAGGCTCCCGGAGGGAATCGAGGCCCTCGGAGGAAACCGAGAGAGGCCTCCCGCAGGGAACCAAACGCCCCGCCCATCCGTAAGGATGAGCGGGGCGGTGCGTTGCGTACCAAATGCGTACAGAGGATGAGGGGATCCCGATGGACCAGGCGCCAGGCAGCCCGCAGGAACCACAGGGTGCCGCGAGCCTGCCCACCTGTTACCGGCACCCGGACCGGGAGACCGGTGTCCGCTGTACGCGCTGCGAGCGTCCCATCTGCCCCGAGTGCATGATCAGCGCCTCCGTCGGCTTCCAGTGCCCGGAATGCGTGCGGAACGGTTCCGGCACGGGTCATGCCCCCGACGCCGCCCAGCCCCGCACCCTCGCCGGCGGCACGGTCGCCGCGGATCCCCGGCTGATCACCAAGATTCTCGTCGGGCTCAATCTCGCCGTCTTCCTGGTCCAGCTCTCCGTGGGCGACCGCTTCACCGACAGCTTCGACCTCATCGGCCGGGCCTTTGTGCCGATCCTCGGAAGCGTCGAGGGCGTCGCCGAGGGCCAGTGGTACCGGATGGTCACGGCGATGTTCCTGCACGGCAGCTATATCCACATCGCCTTCAACATGCTCAGTCTGTGGTGGATCGGCGGCCCCCTGGAGGCGGCCCTCGGCCGCGCCCGCTACATCGCCCTGTACGCGGTGTCCGGCCTCGCCGGCAGTGCGCTCACTTATCTGATCGCCGAGCCGAACCAGCCGTCGCTCGGTGCCTCCGGCGCGATCTTCGGCCTGTTCGGTGCGACCGCCATCCTCATGCGGCGGCTCAACTACGACATGCGCCCGGTGATCGCCTTGCTGGTGATCAACCTGATCTTCACCTTCGGGTGGAGCAACATCGCCTGGGAGGCCCACATCGGCGGCCTCGTCGGCGGTGTGGTGATCGGCTACGCGATGGTGCACGCGCCCCGCGAGCGGCGGGCCCTGATCCAGTACGGCGTGTGCGCGCTGGTGCTGATCGCGGTTGTGGTCATGACACTGGTGAGGACCGGCCAGCTCACCTGAGCCGAGCTGCCGGGCCCACCCGAGCCGAAGGGCCCGGCCCACCTGAGCCGAACCAGTCGACCCGTCCGAAAGTCAAGTCCCGACCCGCCTGGGAATCCCGCGCGAGCCCACGTTGTCCACAGACCGTGGCGGATCTTGTGCATGCTGTGCAGGAACAAGTGTGCCCCCTGTCCCTGACCTGGGTTTCCCCAGGCGGGACAGGGGGCGAACGCACTTGCGGATACCGGTAGGTCAGTCACACCGGCGTCAACACCGGATGGGTTATCCACAGATCTTCAGACCTATCCACACTGTGGAAACCCTTGTGGATAACTCAGTGGACAACTTGGGCCACGGCTTGCGGACACAGGCACGTAGAAGCCCCGGTACAGGCTCCCGACACCTTATGGCCGCGTTACTTCCACTGCGTGGAAACGCCGAATCCCGCCGCGATGAAGCCGAAGCCCACCACGATGTTCCAGTTGCCCAACGCGTCGATCGGCAGCGAACCGTCCGTCACGTAGAACACGACGATCCAGGCGAGGCCGATGAGGAACATGGCCAGCATGACCGGGGCGACCCAGGCACGGCTGTTCAGCTTGATGTTGGTCGCCTGCTTCGCCGGGGGCGGCGTGTAGTCGGCCTTCTTGCGGATACGTGACTTCGGCACGAGGGTCTCTCCTGTCGATGCGCTGCGTGGCCGCGCAGGGAACGTGGGCTGGCTCCGGGGCAGCGTACAAGGGGACTCTTAGCGCTCCCCCGGGCGTCCGTTAGCGTAGTGCTTCCGCGGCGCCGAAGGAGATAAGGGTACGTTGAGCAATTCTGCCGACTCTCCCCAGTCAGGTTCCAGCCCTGGCACAATCCGGCGTTTCCGGCCGGTGCGGGTGCTGACCGTGGCCGTGTTCGCCCTGGCCGGACTGATCTTCTTCACCAGCTTCAACACGGCCAAGGGCACCAATATCCGTACGGACGCCTCGCTGCTGAAGCTCTCCGACCTGATTCAGGAGCGCAGCCACAAGAACGGGCAGCTCGACGAGAGCAACGGATCGCTGCGTGAGGACGTGGAGACACTCGCCGAGCGGGACAACGGCAGTACGAAGGCGGAGGAGGCCAAGCTCGCCGCCCTGGAGAAGAACGCGGGCACCCAGAAGCTCAAGGGCGAGGCCCTCACGGTCACTCTCAACGACGCGCCCCCGAACGCCACCGCCAAGCTCCCCGGCTACCCAGAGCCGCAGCCCGACTACCTGGTCATCCACCAGCAGGACCTCCAGGCCGTGGTGAACGCCCTGTGGCAGGGCGGTGCCAAGGGCATCAAGGTCATGGACCAGCGGCTGATCTCCACCTCCGCCGTCCGCTGCGTGGGAAACACCCTGATCCTCCAGGGCCGCGTCTACTCGCCCCCGTACAAGATCCAGGCGGTCGGTGACCCGGAGAAGCTCCAGAAGGCCCTCTCGGCGTCCAAGGCGATCCAGAACTACATGGTGTACGTCAACGTCTACGGGCTCGGCTGGAAAGTCGACGAGGACGGGACCGTGACTCTGCCCGGCTACTCGGGCACAGTGGATCTCCACTACGCGAAGCCTGTGGAGTAGCTGCCCGTGGGGTAAGAGCCCATGGAGTAGTGGAGCCGCTGCCGCTGGGGGACCTTGTGTCGGTGCGAGTGGTCGTCAGGACGTTCAGTGAGCTGTGCATCACCGTCGGCACCGTGATCGTGCTCTTCGTGGTGTACGTGCTGTTCTGGACGGGTGTGAAGGCCGACACCGCGATGGACGACCAGATCGCCCAGCTCCAGGAGCAGTGGTCGAAGGGTTCCGTGGCGGCCGGGCCCAAGGAGCCGAGGTCCACGGGGACGGGCGCCCCCGGCACGAGCCCCGAGGAGCCGACCCCGTACAAGGACGGCAAGCCCTTCGCTGTGATGTACATCCCGCGGCTTGGTTTCACGTGGAACAAGCCCGTGCTCGAAGGCACGAGGGCGGGCACCCTCAAGAAGGGCCTCGGCCACTACGCGAGCACCGCACAGCTCGGAGAGCCGGGGAACTTCGCCGTCGCCGGCCACCGGCGCACGTACGGGGACCCGTTCAAGGATTTCCCCAGGCTGCGGCCGGGTGACTCGGTGGTGCTGACCGACGGGACGACCTGGTTCACGTATCGCATCGACACAAAGCCCTACAAAACATTGCCGAGTGACATAGCGGTCATTGACCCCGTACCGAAGAAGTCGGGGTACACGCGTGCGGGCCGGTATCTCACGCTGACGACCTGCGAGCCGGAATGGGGCCACAGTCACCGGCTGATCGTCTGGGCACATCTTGACTCGACCCAGCCTGTAGAGGCTGGGAAACCGGGGGCCCTACGCCGTTAGTCTGGTCTGGTACGGCGTGAGTCTGGTGCCGTGGTGCGACGGAAGGGACGGCATGTACGGCTTTATCTGGCGGCATCTGCCGGGGAACACGTGGATCAAGGCACTGATCTCCCTCGTGCTGGTCCTCGCGGCGGTCTACGTGCTCTTCCAGTACGTCTTCCCGTGGGCCGAACCGCTGCTGCCCTTCAACGATGTGACGGTGGACAACCAGTGAGCGCGCGGATTCTCGTCGTCGACAACTACGACAGCTTCGTCTTCAACCTGGTCCAGTACCTCTACCAGCTGGGCGCCCAGTGCGAGGTCCTGCGCAACGACGAGGTGTCGGCGCTGCACGCACAGGACGGCTTCGACGGCGTACTGCTGTCGCCCGGCCCCGGCACGCCCGAAGAGGCCGGAGTCTGCGTCGACATGGTCCGGCACTGCGCCGAGACCGGCATCCCCGTCTTCGGGGTCTGCCTCGGGATGCAGTCGATGCAGGTGGCGTACGGCGGGGTCGTGGACCGCGCGCCCGAGCTGCTGCACGGCAAGACCTCGCTCGTCGAGCACGAGGGCAGGGGGGTGTTCGCGGGGCTTCCGTCGCCCTTCACCGCCACCCGCTACCACTCGCTGGCCGCCGAGCCGAAGACCGTCCCTGTCGAGCTGGAGGTCACGGCCCGTACGCACGACGGAATCATCATGGGGCTCAGGCACCGTGAACTCCTGGTCGAGGGTGTGCAGTTCCACCCCGAGTCCGTGCTGACCGAGCACGGTCACCGCATGCTGGCCAACTGGCTGGTGGAGTGCGGGGACCAGGGAGCCGTCGCCAGATCGGTCGGGCTCGCCCCGGTGGTGGGCAGGGCCACGGCGTGACCGCCCTGCGCCCCGAGCGCGACAGCGCCGCCCCGTACGGCGAGGACGCCTTGTACGGGGGCGCTGAGGCGTTTGAGGCGGCGGGCGCCTTCGAGGGGGCGGCGGCCTTCGAGCCGTCCCGTGACTTCGGGGCACCGAACGGTGACGCCCGGCCGAACGGTGATGCCCGGCCGAGCGGTGCGATGCGGGCCGCCGTCGACGGGCTCGCCGACCCGCTCAGCGACCCCCTGCCGGGGCAGCGGCCGCCCGCGGCGCCCGAGCAGGAGTGGTACGACCCCCAGGGGTATCCGCAGGACTGGAACGCCGGGCAGACCGCTTCCTCGTACGCGGAGCCGGTGCGCCGCGCGCAGGCGGAGCCCGCACACGGGTACGCCGAAACGGGGCAGCCGTCGTCGTATGCCGGGCCGCAACCGCAACCGCAACCGCAACCGCAACCGCAGCCGTACGAGCCCCAGAGGCCGTACGAGCCGCAAGCCCCGTACGGGGAGGAGCAGCGACCGTCCTACGGAGGGGCGCCGCAGACGTCGTACGACGGGGCGTACGCGCAGCCGGACCTGCTGAGTCCGACGAGCCCGCTGAGCTCGACGGGCCCGCTGAGCGCGTCCGGCCCGATGAGCCCGGCGAGTTCCCCGGCTCCGGCGTACTCCGCTCCGTACGAGCAGCAGCCCTTGGTCGACGACGAGACGGTCGGGCTGCGCATAGCGGACATCGAGTCCATACCGGGAATCCCGACGCCCCGACCCGCTGAGCGCGCCGTACCGCCCACAGGGGCCGGAAGCGGCGCCGGGGTGCCGGGTGGTGGCCGTGCGGCCCGTCGCAAGGCCTCCAAGCGCCACGGGCGGCATGGTGGGGCCGGTGGGGCACAGGAGGGGCAGGAGGCCCAGGAGAGCGGGGCGGCGTCCGGAGCGCCTCTCTCCCGCATGGAGGCGCGGCGCGCGGCGCGGGCACGGAAGCCGGGCGCGGCCGTGATGGCCAGCCGGGCGATCGGCGAGGTGTTCATCACCACCGGTGTACTGATGCTGCTGTTCGTGACGTACCAGCTCTGGTGGACGAACGTCCGGGCGCACGCGCAGGCGGGCAACGAGGCGAGCAGCCTCCAGGACGACTGGGCCAACGGCAAGCGGAACCCGGGGGTGTTCGAGCCGGGCCAGGGCTTCGCCCTCCTGCACATCCCGAAGCTCGATGTGGTCGTGCCGATAGCCGAGGGCACCGACAAGAAGCGGGTGCTGGACCGCGGCATGGTCGGCCACTACGCCGAGGAGGGCGTGAAGACGGCGATGCCGGACGCCAAGACGGGCAACTTCGGTCTGGCCGGGCATCGCAACACCCATGGCGAACCGTTCCGCTACATCAACCGCCTGAAGCCGGGCGACCCGATCGTCGTGGAGACGCAGGACAAGTACTTCGTGTACAAGATGGCGTCGATCCTGCCGGTAACGTCGCCGAGCAACACGGCCGTCCTGGACGCGATCCCCAAGGGCGCGGGCTTCACCAAGGCGGGCCGCTACATCACTCTCACCACCTGCACCCCGGAATTCACCAGCAAGTACCGGATGATCGTCTGGGGCACGATGGTCGAGGAACGATCACGCGACAAGGGCAAACCGGACGCCCTCGTCGACTGAGACCCCGGGCAACCAGCGGCCCACGCTTCACGACATTCAAAGATTCCTGAGAGACCAGACGGGGCAACGCAGTGGCAGCGACGACCGACCACGAAGAGCACACGGACGCCCGGGCGTCCTCGCCCGCGCCGCGGCGCCGCGGCGGCCGGATCGCGGCGGCCGTCAGTGTCTTCGGCGAACTCCTCATCACGGCGGGCCTGATCCTCGGCCTGTTCGTCGCCTACTCGCTGTGGTGGACGAACGTCGTCGCGGACCGTGAGGCCGACAAGCAGGGCGACAAGGTGCGCGACCACTGGGCGGAGGACCGTGGCCCGGTCGGTCTGGACACCAAGGACGGCATCGGCTTCCTGCACGTCCCGGCGATGAAGAACGGCGAGGTGCTGGTCAAGAAGGGCACCTCAACGAAGTCCCTCAACAACGGCATCGCCGGCTACTACACCGACCCCGTCAAGTCCGCCCTCCCGCAGGACAAGAAGGGCAACTTCTCGCTGGCCGCCCACCGCGACGGCCACGGCGCCAAGTTCCACAACATCGACAAGCTCAAGAAGGGCGACGCGATCGTCTTCGAGACCAAGGACGACTGGTACGTCTACAAGGTCTACGCGACCCTTCCCGAGACGTCGAAGTTCAACGTCAAGGTCCTCGGGCCCGTCCCCAAGGAATCGGGCAAGAAGAAGGCCGGCCGCTACATCACGCTCACGACCTGCACGCCCGTCTACACGTCCCGCTACCGGTACGTCGTCTGGGGCGAGCTGGACCGCGTGGAGAAGGTCAACGACGAGCGGACCCCGCCGCCGGAACTGCGCTGAGCGTGACTGGGGTCCTTCAAGGATCCCAGTCCTCTAGCATGAACGAGGCCCGAAGCCGCAACGTCCTTTTGCGGCTTCGGGCCTTGGCAGTTATCCCAGGACGTCCAGCGTCGTCCCTGAAGCCCATGCCTCAAGCAGTGTGCGAGCTACGGCGGTGATGCCGCCGTCGGCCGCGATGTTCAAGGCGTCGCGCGTGAACGGGCATGTGGCGACGTAGAGCGCCACTTCCGCGTTGTGGAGGACTTTGGCCGCGCCGAGGAACTTCTGGACGTCGGGGCTGGTGACGGAGACGTAAGGCGCGAATCTCTTGCACTGCACGACGAGGTGCCGCCCGGCGGCGGTACGTCCGGTGATGTCCACGCCTCGGTCTCCGTGGCCGCCACGTACGACGACAGCGGTGCAGCCGTCGCGGCGCAGCAGTTCGGCGACGTGCTCCTCGAACTCGGCTCCGTTCATGGCGTCGAGGGACGCCATGACTCCGGCGAGTGGCCGGTCCTCGCGGGGGCCTTCCAGCCGGTGCAGCCGGGCGTTGTGCTGGCGGAGCCGCCGCTCGATGCGCTGGACGCCGGTGCGCAGGGCGATCAGTTCCTGACGGTGCTCGCTCGATGTCTCGATCAGGGCGTTGAACATCGGAACGACGGTCCTGCCGAGGACGTGGGTGATGCGTTGGTCGATGCGGTCGTCGAGGGAGGCGGCGTCACTGTGGACAGAGTTATCCACAGGCTGCGTGCGAGCTATGTACTCCATGTCGAGCAGGTACGTACGCACCTGACGTGCGACTTCGCTGTCGCGGAGGAGCATGGCGACGTTGAGGACTGCGCGGCGGGAGAAGAGCGCGAGGGATGCTGTGCGTGACTGAATCCCACTGAGCTCCTTGAAGGAGCTCAGTTCTGAACCTGTCAAAACCCGGTAGCCGTTTGCTTCCAGTTCTGCTCGGTGATCGACCACCAGGGAACGGATGGCCTTGATGCCCACCTGGAAGTACGTGGCGACCATCGCCGTAGTCACATGCATGCCGTCCGGCAGCAGTGACAGTGCCTTGACTCTGTCGAGGACTTCCGTGCGCTCCAGCGCGCTGTCGCGCAGGGTCTTCGATTCCAGCAGAGCTGCCTCGTTGATCACGGTCTTGCCCCTCTCCTCGTGTACGGGCTGATGGGCCGAGGGGGAACACTGATGCTCCACCCCACCCGCTCAACGAGGGGAGAAACCGATGGAAGCTGGAGGCGGTGAGAAGTGGCGCAACTCACGTTTTCTGTGAGGCATGGCAGTCGGGTTTGCGGGAGCCCTTGAAAGCATTTGAGACCCGGGTCTGCGCTCAAAGGCACATTCCCAGGCCTCAAATATATCTGGGACCCTCAGGTCGTGAGGCTTGTCTTGAATCTGACGAACTTGTGGCCGCCCTTAACGAGGCAAACCCGATACTCCGACGGAGGGGCGAGGCTGTTGGCCGGGCCGAGCTAGATTCCCCACCCCATCTCGTCAACGATTCATGACATATGAAGACACGATCGATGTGCACACAGATATACGGTACGCGAACTCCGGCCACAAAACTGCTTCCGTAAGGGGCCTGGACGGGTGGTACCTGCTGGTCGAAGGCACAGGTCATAGGCTCAGCGAGGGCTCGTCGCGTGTTCTTATGGAAGCGGCTTGGAATCCAACCAGGGCGCAGCGGCGAAGACCACTTGTTGCCGACTGTCGGCCAGCCCGGTGTTCGGTCACTCTATTTTCTATTAAGTCGTTGCCGTGAAAGTGTAATCATTACTCGAATGATGCATGACGAAGTCGATTGTTTTATTTTCGGGGAAATTCTTGTTGCATACTCCCCACTTTCCCGCCGTGTGAGTGCCAGCGCATTGTCCATAGCGCCCTCCCCGGATTGACCAGTTGGTCTTCGCGGGATATATGTCTCCCCCGTTGAGGTCCTTAAGCCAGATTTTGTCGCCTCCCGCCTCGAAGCACACCTTGATTTTCGGGGTCGTTTCGCACTCGCTGTGGGGCGCGGACGGAGGGCCTTCGGGCTTCAATACCGTTTCGTCAAACTCCGCTGCGGTAGTCGCAGCTGACGCCGGGTGGATGAATGCGAAGGCTACAAGGAGTGTAGACGTGACGGCTATGACTGCCTTCTTGTGGCTCATTTCATTCCTCTGTGTGACGGCCGGTTGGGGATAAGCTCTACCTCGCGATCATCATATTGTATGGTAATTCTTGTCATGGGCAAGTGGTGCAGCAGGTGATTTCGGGCGTTTATTCGATGGCGGAATTTCCGCCATTCAGGAAAATTGGGCCAACTGTCTCGAGTGTCGCCTGTGTGGCACCTTCTTGGATGAAGGTCACTCGGTGCTCTGTTGAGGGAATTCCTGGAACGGGACTTTGATGGCCTGTAACGCACGAAAGTCTATGTTGTGGAGGATTGTGACTACTCGACTGAGTAGTCACAAGATCCAGTAATCGACGGTTCATATTTCCGGGTAGGTCGTCTCTGCTATTGACGCCCTCGAAGATTCCCCTCGTTCTGCTCGGAGTCGGCCGTGAAGAGGTCGACATGGTCGTCTCTCCTCACCTAGGAGCCCTCTTTCGGGTTGTTGCTGCCGGACAACATGAGGGAGTCCTCGGCACCCTGCGAAAGGGTGCCGAGGACTCCGTCGTAGTACTGGAGGGAGGGCGTCAGTCCTCTTGGCGGAGGGCTGCTCAGCCGCCGCCTCCGATGAGGCCGCCGTTGCCGTTGCCGCCGTTGTTCTGCTGCCCGGCGTCGATCGTCCCGAGGTTGACCCTGTCGCCGGCCTTCACCTGCTGGCCCTCCTGCGGGTTGCTGGCGAGGACGATGGCGTTGTCGTCCTGCGACCCCTGGATGTTGCCGAGCTGAAGGTTGTTCTGCGCAAGAACCTGCTTGGCCTGGGCGAGGGTCATCTGGGTCACCTTCGGCATGGCGAATTCTTCTTCTTCCTCCGCCGCCTTGCCGATCTGGATGTTCACCGTGGAGCCCGGGTCGGCTGAGGAGTTGGCCGTGGGCGATGTGGCGACGACCTTGCCGACGAGGTTGTCGTCGTCGGTCTCCACGTCGGTGCAGGTTCCCTTGAGGTCGTTCTGCTCCATCTGCGCCTTGGCGTCGTCACAGCTCAGGCCGCTGACGTCCGGAACAGTGGACTGTTCCTTCTCCTTGGCGACGGTGAGGGTGATCGTGGAGCCCTTCTCCACCTCGTCGCCCGCCGTCGGGTCCTGTTCGAGGACCGTGCCGGGTGTCTCGCTGGACTCCTTGGACTCCGTCTTGACCGTGAAGCCGTACTTGTCGTCCTCGAGCTTCTCCGTGGCCTCGTCGACCGGGTCGTCGATGACGTTCGGTACCGCGACCTTCGGCGCCCCCGTCGACACGGTCAGCGTGATCGTGTCGCCCTTCTTGACCTGCGTCTCCGCCCTCGGGTTCTGGGCGCAGACACTGTTCTTCGGGGTGTTCTCGCAGGGCTTGGAGTCGATCTTCAGCTCCAGCTCGCGGTTGGTCGCCAGCTTCTCGGCCTCGGACTGGGTCTGGTTCACGAAGTTCGGCGCCGGGAACGCGTCGTCGCCCGACCCGCCCTGTCCGGTGAACGCCCACTTGCCGATGAGGATCGCGCCGACCAGCACGAGCAGACCCGCGACGACCAGCAGGATCGTCGAGGTGTTGCTCTTCTTCTGCTGGCGTCGGCGCCCCGCACGGTCGTCGTAGCCGAAGCCGCCGTCGTCCGGGTTCATCGGGGGCAGCATGGACGTGGCCTGCGCGTCCGTGGAGCGCAGCGCGGTGGTGGGCCGGTCGTCCGGGTAGCCGCCGTAGCCCACGGAGCCCATGGCCGCCGTGGCCGCGACGGGCTGGCCGTCGAGGCAGGCCTCGATGTCGACGCGCATCTCGTCGGCGGACTGGTACCGGTAGTCCGGGTCCTTGGTGAGCGCCTTCAGGACGATGGCGTCCATCTCGGGCGTGATCTCGGGGTCGAAGACGCTGGGCGCCTGCGGCTCCTCGCGTACGTGCTGGTACGCGACCGCGACCGGGGAGTCCCCGATGAACGGCGGGCGGACCGTCAGGAGCTCGTACAGCAGACAGCCCGCGGAGTACAGGTCGGAGCGGGCGTCGACCTGCTCGCCCTTCGCCTGCTCCGGGGACAGGTACTGCGCGGTTCCTATGACCGCCGCGGTCTGCGTCATCGTCATGCCGGAGTCGCCCATGGCGCGGGCGATACCGAAGTCCATGACCTTGACCTGGCCGTTGCGCGTCAGCATGACGTTCGCCGGCTTGATGTCGCGGTGGACGATTCCGTTGCGGTGCGAGTACTCGAGCGCCTGGAGGATGCCGATGGTCATCTCCATGGCGCGCTCGGGCAGCAGCTTGCGCCCGGAGTGCAGCAGCTCTCGCAGCGTGGACCCGTCGACGTACTCCATCACGATGTACGGGATGGAGATGCCCTCGATGTAGTCCTCACCCGTGTCGTACACGGCGACGATCGCGGGATGGTTGAGCGAGGCGGCCGACTGGGCCTCCCGGCGGAACCGGGCCTGGAACGACGGATCGCGCGCGAGGTCCGCTCGCAGCGTCTTCACCGCCACCGTGCGGCCGAGCCGGGTGTCATGGGCGAGATGTACCTCCGCCATGCCACCACGGCCGAGCACGTGGCCCAGCTCGTACCGGCCGCCGAGGCGACGCGGCTCTTCCATAGCTACCTACCAGCCCTCTCCGACGGTCCTGACCACACCACGTGTGGTCCGGCGGTGTGCTGTCCGGGCATACCGTACCCGGCTCGCCTTGACTGACCTGGCCACAACCGTCACCCGATACAGGACCGGTATCGCAACGTGCACCGATGTGAAGGGGACGTGAGCGGGGTCACTTCTTGCTGTCGATGACTGCCTTCATCACGTCCTTCGCAATCGGTGCCGCGAGACCGCCGCCGGAGATGTCGTCACGGTTGGCGCTCTCGTCCTCGACGACCACGGCGACGGCGACCGGGGAGCTGCCGTCGTCGAGCTTCGCGTACGAGATGAACCAGGCGTACGGGTTCTCGCTGTTGTCGACACCACGCTGGGCGGTACCGGTCTTGCCGCCGACGGTGACGCCGTCCTCGTTGATCTGGCCCTTGGTGCCGGTGCCCTCCTTGACGACCGTCTCCATCATCGACTGAAGGATCTGGGCGTTCTTCTCGGACAGCGGCTCGCTCATCTCGGAGGGCTCGGTCTGCTCGATGACGTCGAGGCTCGGCGCCTGGAGCTTGTCGACCATGTACGGCTTCATGAGCGTGCCGTCATTGGCGATGGCCGAGGCCACCATGGCCATCTGCAGCGGCGTCGTGGCCGTCTCGAACTGGCCGATCGAGCTGAGCGCGGTCTGCGGCCTGTCCATTTTCTCGGGGAAGTTGGAGGCGCTGGAGCGGATCGGTACGAACTGCTCCTCGTTGAAGCCGAACTTCTTCGCCGTCTCCAGCATGTCCTCCTTGCCGACGTCGACACCGAGCTTGCCGAAGACGGTGTTGCAGGACACGCGCAGCGCCTCGCGCAGCGTCGCGTTCTTGCAGGGGATGTTCCCCTCGTTCTTCAGCTCGGTGGTGGTGTCCGGCAGGGTGTACGGAAGCGGCGAGTCGGTTTTCTCATCGGCGCTGTCGGCGATGCCGTGCTCCAGCGCGGCCGCGGCCGTGACCACCTTGAAGGTCGACCCGGGCGGGTAGATCTCGCGCAGCGCCCGGTTCTGCATCGGGTCGTCGGGGTTGTTCTTCTTCTGGAGCTTGTTCCAGGCCTCGCCGTCGACCTTGGTGGAGTTCCCGGCGAACGTCGAGGGGTCGTACGAGGGGGTGGAGGCCAGGGCCAGGATCGCGCCGGTCTCCGGGTCGATCGCGGCGACGGCACCCTTGCCCTGCTTCAGCAGACCCTTGTACGCGGCTTTCTGCGCGGCGGCGTTGAGCGTGGTGACGACGTTGCCGCCCTCCTGCTTCTTGCCGGTGATCATGTCGAGGGTGCGGCGGAAGAAGAGCCGGTCGTCGTTGCCGGTGAGGATGCCGTCCTCGATGCTCTCCAACTGCGTGGCGCCGAAGGCCTGCGAGGCGTAGCCCGTGACGGGGGCCCACATCGCGCCGTCCTTGTAGGTGCGCTTGTACTCGAAGTCGTTGAAGTCGTCGCCGCTCGTCTTCGTGGACCCGGTGATCGGGTTGCCGTCGACGATGATGTCGCCGCGCGGTGTGGCGTAGCGCGCTATGGCGACTCGGCGGTTCTTCGTGTCCTTCTTCAGCGAGTCGGCCTGGACGTACTGGATCCAGTTGTCGCGGATGAGCAGCGCGAGGACGAGGAGCCCGCAGAAGATCGCGATCCGGCGCAGGGGCTTGTTCACGGTCGGACCACCTGGGTCATCTCGGCGTCGGGGTTGGGCGCGGGGGCCGGCGCGGGGCGGCGGGCGGTGTCGCTGATTCTGATCAGGATGCCGATGAGGGCCCAGTTGGCGATGACGGAGGAACCGCCGTACGCCAGGAAGGGCATCGTCATACCGGTCAGCGGGATCAGGCCCATGACGCCGCCGGCGACGACGAAGACCTGAAGGGCGAAGGCGCCGGACAGGCCGACGGCGAGGAGCTTGCCGAACGGGTCACGGGCCGCGAGCGCCGTACGGACACCGCGCTCCACGATCAGGCCGTACATCAACAGGATCGCCATCACACCGGCCAGGCCCAGCTCCTCGCCGAAGGTGGCGAGGATGAAGTCGGAGTTGGCGGCGAAGCCGATGAGGTCGGAGTTGCCCTGGCCGAGTCCGGTGCCGAGGGTGCCACCGGAGCCGAAGGCCCACAGTGCCTGCATCGACTGCTCGGTGTGGCCCAGGACGCCTTCCTGGCTCAGCTCGTACTCGCGCATCGGGTCGAGCCAGGCTTGGACGCGCTGCTGGACGTGCGACTCGAAGGAAGCGACACCGACGGCGCCGGCCGCGGACATCAGCAGACCGAACACGATCCAGCTGGTCCGCTCGGTGGCGACGTACAGCATGATCACGAACATGCCGAAGAACAGCAGCGAGGTACCGAGGTCGGTCTCGAAGATCAGGATCAGGATGGAGAGCGCCCAGATGACGACGATCGGGCCGAGGTCCCGCCCGCGCGGCAGGTAGAGCCCCATGAAGCGGCGGCTGGCCAGGGCCAGGGCGTCGCGTTTCACCATGAGATAGCCGGCGAAGAAGACCGCCAGGGCGATTTTCGCGAACTCACCGGGCTGGATGGTGCCGAGGCCGGGAATCTTGATCCAGATCCTCGCGCCGAAGACGTTCACGCCGAGGCCGGGGACAAGCGGGAGGAGCAGCAGGATCACCGCGGCGACCATGGAGATGTAGGTGTAGCGCTGCAGGACGCGGTGGTCCTTGAGGAAGATCAGCACGACCACGAACAGGGCGACGCCCAGCGCGGAGTTCAGCAGCTGGCGGGGGGCCGCCTCGAAGAAGTTGGGGCTCTGCTGCAGCCGCTGCGACTGGTCCAGGCGCCACACCACGACCAGCCCGATGCCGTTGAGCAGCGTGGCCAGCGGCAGCAGCAGCGGGTCCGCGTACGGGGCGAACTTCCGGACGACGAGATGGCCGACGCCCGCGAGCAGGCCGAGACCGAGGCCGTAGCTCAGCAGCCCGGGCGGCACCGAGTCGTTCATGGCCAGGCCGACGTTGGCGTAGGCGAACACCGGGATGACCACGGCGAACACCAGCAGCGCGAGCTCGGTGTTACGTCGGCTCGGTGCTCCGATCGAGCCGATCGTGGACGTGTGGTGCGTCGACGGGTTGGAAGAACTGCTCATCGTGTGACAGGGCCCCTCACGGCTGCTTACTGCTTACCGCACAGCGAGACCAGCTTCTGCTCTTTGTCGGAGAGGCTGGGGCCGGGTGTGGGAGTGGGTGCGGTCGTGGACTTGGACGGGTCGGGCGATGTTGTACCGGACCCCGACGGGGTCGGCGTAGGTGTCGCCTTGGACGCGGCTGAGGTCCTTGTGGTTCCCGTGGCACCACCGGCCTCGCCCTCACCGGTCTTCGCGTTCTCCTTGCTCTCCGCCTCGCGGCGCTCGGCGTCCTTCTTGCACGCGGACGCCTGGGTGGCCAGCTCCTCGATCTTCGAGCGGGCGTCGGTCAGACCGCCCTCGGCGATCGTGGCCTTGACCTGCTTCTGCTGGTACGGCGGCAGGTACTTGAGTTCGATCTCGGGGTGATCCTTCTCCACCTTCGAGAGCGAGACCCAGGCCAGGTCCTGGCTGATCCCCTGGTACAGCGCGACGTGCTCGTCGTTGGAGCCGACGTAGTACTGCGTCTGCGTCCAGCGGTAGCCGCCGTACAGTCCGCCGCCGATGACGCCGAGCGCGAGCGCGATGTAGAGAGATCTCTTCAGCCACTTCCGCCCGGAGCTCGGCTTGACGAAGTCGTCGTCCGAGTAGCCGCCGAAACCGCCGGTGGGTACGTAGCCGGTGGTGTCGCCGCTGCCGGGCGGGCCGAACTCTCCGCCGCCGCCCTGCCCGGGCACCTGCCGGCCGAGGCTGGAGGCGCGGCCGGCGGGCGTCTGCATGGCGCCGTTGTCGTGCAGCTGGTGCTGGTTCTCGGCGACCGCGCCCACGACGACGGGGGTGTCGGAGAGCTGCCCCGCGAGGGTGTCTCCGCCGTCGATGTCGAGGACGTCGGCCACGATGACCGTGATGTTGTCGGGGCCGCCGCCGCGCAGCGCGAGCTCGATCAGCTGCTGCACCGTCTCCTGCGGGCCCTGGTAGCTGGCGAGGGTGTCCTCCATCGTCTGATGGGAGACGACCCCGGACAGCCCGTCGGAGCAGATCAGGTACCGGTCGCCGGCGCGGACCTCACGGATGGAGAGGTCCGGCTCGACATGGTCGCCACTGCCCAGCGCACGCATCAGCAGGGAGCGCTGCGGGTGGGTGGTGGCCTCTTCCTCCGTGATGCGGCCCTCGTCGACGAGGCGCTGCACCCACGTGTGGTCCTGCGTGATCTGCGTCAGCACGCCGTCCCGCAGCAGGTACGCACGGGAGTCACCGACGTGTACGAGGCCGAGCCGCTGCCCGGTCCACAGGAGCGCGGTGAGGGTGGTCCCCATGCCCTCGAGCTGGGGGTCCTCCTCGACCATCATCCTGAGCTGGTCGTTGGCGCGCTGAACGGCCGTCCCGAGCGAGGTCAGGATGTCGGAGCCCGGCACGTCGTCGTCGAGCGCGACGATGGTGGAGATGACCTCGGAGGAGGCCACCTCACCGGCGGCCTGGCCGCCCATTCCGTCCGCGATCGCGAGCAGCCGGGGACCGGCGTAACCGGAGTCCTCGTTGCCCTCGCGGATCATGCCTTTGTGCGATCCGGCGGCGAAGCGCAGTGACAGACTCATGCGCACCTCGCCCGTCGGCTCCGGGTACATCCGCACGGTGCCCACCCTCCGGTCGGGAGCGTGCCGGGGTCCGTCGTGTGGACCGCCGCTGCCCGCTCGCTCCGCTCGCGCTCATTCATGATGTAGCACTACTTCCGCAACTCGATGACGGTCTTGCCGATGCGGATCGGCGCGCCCAGCGGGATCGGCGTGGGAGTCGTCAGTCGGTTCCGGTCGAGATACGTGCCGTTGGTGGACCCGAGGTCTTCGACGATCCACTGGCCGTCACGGTCCGGGTAGATCCTGGCATGCCTGCTGGACGCGTAGTCGTCGTCCAGCACGATGGTGCTGTCGTGTGCACGCCCCAGGGTGATGGTCTGCCCCTGCAGGGCGACCGTCGTGCCCGTGAGGATGCCCTCGGAGACGACCAGCTTGGTGGGGGCGCCGCGGCGCTGACGGCCGCCGCCGCTCGGTGGTGCCGCCTGCTGGCGCTGCTGCGGCGGCGCGGCTTGGCGCGCGGTCTGCTGCGGCCGGTTGGCGTCCCTGCGCGAGCCGCGCTGTGTGACGCGCGTTCCGAACAGGTCGCTGCGGATGACCTGCACGGCCACGATCACGAACAGCCACAGTACGGCCAGGAAACCCAGCCGCATGACCGTGAGGGTCAGCTCTGACATTGCCCCCGCTTCACCCTTCGGCTTGCCGGTAAATGATGGTGGTGCTGCCCACGACGATCCGCGAGCCGTCGCGGAGCGTAGCGCGGGTGGTGTGCTGCCCGTCCACCACGATGCCGTTGGTGGACCCGAGATCCTGGACAGTCGAGGGCGTTCCGGTCCGGATCTCACAGTGCCGGCGCGAGACGCCGGGGTCGTCGATCCGCACGTCGGCTTCGGTGCTGCGACCCAGCACCAGAGTCGGGCGGGAGATCTGATGGCGGGTGCCGTTGATCTCGATCCAGTGCCGCGTACGTCCACCCGGCTGCGGGGCCGCGGCGGGCCGCTGGCCCGCGGGTGCGGCGCCCGGACGGCCGCCGGGGGGCGGCGCGGCAGGCATGGGAGGAGCGGCCGCGGGCGGGTAGCCGTAGCCACCTGCCTGGCCGCGGGCTGCCGCCGGGGGCGGGCCCGCGGGTGCGCGCTCGGGAGTGGCCTGCTGATTGGCGGAGGAGGCGAGCGTACGGCTGCGGACCCGGTACAGGCCCGTGTCCAGGTCGTCCGCCTTCTCCAGATGCACCTTGATGGTGCCCATGAAGGTGTATCGCTGCTGCTTGGCGTAGTCGCGCACCATGCCGGCGAGCTCGTCTCCGAGCTGGCCGGAGTAGGGGCTGAGCCGCTCGAAGTCGGGCGTACTCAGCTCCACGATGAAGTCGTTCGGGACGACGGTCCGGTCGCGGTTCCAGATCGTGGCGTTGTTGTCGCACTCGCGCTGGAGCGCTCCCGCGATCTCCACGGGCTGGACCTCGGACTTGAACACCTTGGCGAAGGTGCCGTTGACCAGACCTTCGAGACGTTGCTCGAACTTCTTCAGGACTCCCATGGGGCACCTCCTCCTTCGTCGTTGCCCTGGTACTGCTTACTGATCGTATCCACGCGCCGGGAAATCGGCTGGTTCCCCCTGTCGGCCCGGTCGACAGAAGTCGACGCCCACTGAAGTCCCCTCCCGAAGTTCCCTCGGAAGTCCCTCTTCGAACTCCCCCCGGGCACTCCGTATGAGAAGGATCGTAGAGGTGGCGTCCCCACAGTGTCCCGCACCCGACTGTGGACCCTGGCCCCCTCCTGGGGAGATGGCCTGGACCGGTACGAGGTTGATACGTGAACCGGTTCTCGTTGATACGTGGAGGGTGGGGACGGAGGGATCCGGGGTGCCGTCCGAGGCGGTCCCGCAGGTGATGCGGGGGTGAAGCGGGGCTGATGGCGGGCCGCCGCGGAGGTCCGCTGCCCCACCTCCGGCCCTCGGAAACGGATGTGAATCCACCCCATCCAGCGTGCTAATCTTCTGCATGTCGGCAGGCGCTCACCCACTCGGTGAGAGACGGACGACACACCCAATGCGCGGGTGGCGGAATAGGCAGACGCGCTGGATTCAGGTTCCAGTGCCCGCAAGGGCGTGGGGGTTCAACTCCCCCCTCGCGCACCAACCACAGGAGACCGGGTCTCCACCAGAACGAAAGTTCCGGTGGGGGCCCGTTCTTCGTTCCCCGGAACATACACAGACAGCCCCTGCGCCCCGACCGACGCCATGACGGCACAGGCCCCTGGCGGTGAGGTATCTCACGGTCGGGGGCCTGCTTTGTGTGGGCCGGGTCTTCACTGGGTCAGGGCCGGGGAGGTGTCGCGGGGTGGGTCGACCTGGCGGAGCGACTGGCCGTCGGGTGCCCGGTTGGTCGCCCGGTCCACCGGCTGGAACCCAGACGGCATCGAAGATACGAATCCGCAGGTCAGGGCATGATTGCATGATCATTCGAGCCGGTGCGCGCGTTGACCCGATGCGGAACAACTCTCCTCAGACGCTGCCTCGTTATGGAAAGGCGTGTGCGCATCTGTACGTCAACGGGGTGCGCCGGGTGAGTCAGTGCCACCACATCACGAAGTGAGCCGTTCATGATTGATCAGCAGGCGGGCCGGGACCGGGCTCGGGATGTGCGACTGCGGTGGGTCGGGGTCGCGGCGTTCGTCGGGGGGCTGGTGGTGACACTGGCTTTCTTCGGCTTCTTCCCCGGGCTTCCGCATGTCATCGACTGGGGGACGATCGTCGTCGCTGTCCTTGTCGGGGGGCTCGTCCGGTGGGTTTGTCAGGCCTGGATGAAGAAGAAGCAGGGCGGCACGAGCCTGTGAAACAGCAGGATCCGTGGCGGGATCGAGTCCCTTCGGCCCTGCGGCGCGCGGCCCGTGCGGGCAGGGCCTAGGGTGCCGGTCCGGCTGAGTGGTGGGAGTGGGCTCGTGAAGGTGATCCTCTTTGGGGCGACCGGGATGGTCGGGCAGGGGGTTCTGCGGGAGTGTCTGCGGGACTCGGGTGTGGAGAGTGTGCTGGTGGTCGGGCGGTCGGCGGTGGGGGTCTCGCATCCGAAGCTGCGGGAGGTCGTGCGGACCGATCTCATGGATCTCGGCGGGCTCGAGGGCGAGCTCTCCGGGTACGACGCCTGCTTCTTCTGCCTCGGGGTTTCGTCGGCGGGCATGAAGGAGGACGCGTACCGGAAGGTCACATACGACCTCACGCTCGAGGTGGCGCGTTCGCTGGGCCGCTGGAATCCGGGGCTGACCTTCTGTTACGTGTCCGGGCAGGGGACCGACGGCTCCGGGCAGGGGCGTGTGATGTGGGCGCGGGTCAAGGGGGAGACGGAGAACGCGCTGCTCGCCCTGGACGGTGTGGAGGCGTACATGTTCCGGCCCGGGCTCATCCAGCCGCTGCACGGAATCCGGTCGAAGACCCGGGTGTACCGGGTGATGTACGCGTTGACCGGGCCCCTGCTGCCCGTCCTGCGGAAGCTGGCGCCCCGGCGGATCACCACGACCGAACAGGTGGGTCTGGCGATGATCGCGGTGGCCCGGGACGGGGCGGCCGAGCGGGTGCTGGAGACGGACGGGATCAACCGGGCGGCGGCAGCGGCCGCGTAGGGGCGACTTCCGTCGATGCGGCCCCGGGGGAAATGGGTCTCCTAGGGATGCCCGTCAGGGAAAGTGCCCTCTCCGTAGAGGGTGAAGAACGGTCGTGCGGCGCCGCTTCGGGAGCCTTGGGCGCCGCACGACCGGGGTGCGTGGCCACGTGGTGCGTGCTCACGCGGTGAAGCGTCAGGCCGCCTTGGACGTGAGCTGGTCGGTGAGGGTCCTGGCCTTGTCGGCCGCCTCCTGCAGAGCCTTGGCGCGGGAGGCCTCGAAGAGCGGGACCAGCTCGGACATCGCCGGCATGTGCGGGGCCATCGTGAGCTCCGGGACGATGAATTCGAGGTCCAGGCCGAGCATGTCCTTGAGGATGGCCTCCAGATAGTTCTGCACGTACTCGTAGCCCTCGCGCGGGGTGCCCGGCGCGTACGAGCCGCCGCGGCTGGCCACGACGGTGACCGGGGTGCCCTTGGCGGACGGGGTATCGCCCGCGGTACGGCCGATGAGGATCACGTTGTCCAGCCACGCCTTGAGGGTCGACGGGATCGAGAGGTTGTACATGGGCGCGCCGATCAGCACGGCGTCCGCCTGCTCCAGTTCCTCGATGAACTTCACGCGCGCGGCGAAGGCGGCGGCCTGCTCCGGAGTGTGCTCGGACGGATCGGCGAAGCCGGCGCTGTGGGCGTCGGCGGTGATGTGCGGCACGGGATTCACGGAGAGGTCGCGGTAGATCACCGTGCCCTCCGGGTGCTGCTCCTCCCAGGTCTTGCGGAAGGCGTCCGTGACGGCGCGGGACGCCGAGGCGGGACCCGGGAAGACGGACGAGTCCAGGTGCAGCAGGGTGGCCATGAGTTCTCCAGTGAGGGTGGTTCGGCGATGTGGTTCGACGGAGCGTTGTCGGACAGGTGCGCCGAGGCAGCGCTGTGCTCTTGGCAGCCCGGGCACGGTGTGACCCGTCGCCATGAGCTGCGCTTCTGTTCGTAACTATGAATAACACAGTCACTTACTTTTTTTCACTCCCTCACGGGAGACCAGTACCCTGAAGGCATGGCGGTCCAGGAAAACCACGACGCTGCGTCGTGCAGGCGGGTGGACAAAGGCATCACCCAGGTCTTCCAGGTGCTCGGAAAGCGCTGGACGGGCCCGATCGTGGCCGTGCTCCTGCCCGCCCCCGTGCACTTCGCCGACCTGCGCCGTGCCATCCCCGGCATCAGCGAGCGCATGCTCTCCGACCGGCTCACCGAGCTGGCGACGGTCGGGCTGGTGGTGCGCGAGGTCGACGACGGGCCGCCGCTGCGGGTCTCCTACCGGCTGACGGAGGCGGGGGCGGCGCTGGAGCCCGCGCTGGGGGAGCTGGGAGCCTGGGCGAAGACGTATCTGGCGGAGGACGGGCGCTGTCAGGAGCAGTTCCGGCGCTAGCACCTGCACCGCCTGCGAGCTGCCTTTGGCGCTGAGCTGGGGTGTTTTCCACAGGTGCGGAGTTGTCCACAGGGGCTCACGCGGATCGCTGCCCGGCGGTACGGTCGTCTCGAAATTGATGTTCGTGTGCGGGGGAGGCGGTTCGGGTGAGCGAGACCGGTGGTGTGGTGGCCGGGGCGGCAAGGGTTCCGGCGGTGCGCGGGTTCGCGCGGCTGTCCGGCGAGGGCTCGGCCAAGGGGCACGGCTCGCCGAAGGATGAGGGCAAGGCGCTGCGAGGCAGCGTCCCGCGCAGCGCGCACGCCTCCATCGACACGAACGGCGACCGCCCGGACGCGGTGACCGCGGTCGACGCGTCCAACCACGGCCGGATCTCCGAGCTCACGCCGATACGGGTCGGCCGGATGGCGGCCACACCCTTCGCCTTCCTGCGCGGTTCGGCCGGGCTCATGGCCTACGACCTGGCGCGTACACCGCTGACCGGCATCGGCGCCCAGATCTGCGGCGACGCGCACGCGGCGAACTTCGGTCTGTACGGGGACGCGCGCGGCGGCCTCGTCATAGACCTGAACGACTTCGACGAAACGGTCCACGGGCCGTGGGAGTGGGACCTCAAGCGGCTCACGACCTCGCTGGTGCTCGCCGCCCGGGAGGCGGGGGCGGACGAGGACACCTGCCGCAAGGCGGCGTACTTCGCGACCGGTTCGTACCGGCGCACCATGCGGCTGCTCGCCAAGCTCCCGGTCCTGGACGCGTGGAACGCCATCGCGGACGAGGAGCTGGTCTCGCACACCGACGCCCACGATCTGCTCGGCACGCTGGAGCGGGTCTCGGAGAAGGCCCGTGGCAACACCAGTGGGCGGTTCGCGGCCAAGTCGACCGAGGTCGTGGAGGGCGGCGGGCGCCGCTTCGTCGACGCCCCGCCGGTGCTGCGACGCGTGCCGGACGACGAGGCCGCCGGGGTCGCGCGGTCACTGGAGGAGTATCTGGCCACGCTCTCCGAGGACCGTCTCCCGCTCCTCGCGCGGTACGAGGTGCACGATGTGGCGTTCCGCGTGGTCGGCACGGGCAGCGTGGGCACCCGCTCGTACGTGGTGCTGCTCCTCGACCACCGCGGTGAGGCCCTCGTCCTCCAGGTGAAGGAAGCCCGTACGTCAGTCCTGGTGCCGCATCTGGCGACGGCCGGCCTCGTGGTGCCCGAGGTCGAGCACGAGGGCCGCCGGGTCGTCCTCGGCCAGAAGCGGATGCAGGTCGTCAGCGACATCCTCCTCGGCTGGACGTCGGTCGAGGGGCGCCCCTTCCAGGTGCGGCAGTTCCGCAACCGCAAGGGCAGCGTCGATCCCGCGGCGCTGGCCGCGGACCAGATAGACGACTACGCCCGGATGACGGGAGCCCTGCTTGCACGGGCGCACTCGCACAGCGCCGATCCACGGCTCATCGCGGGGTACTGCGGCAAGAGCGAGGAACTGGACGAGGCGGTCGCGACCTTCTCGGTGGCCTACGCGGACCGGACCGAGGCCGACCACGCGGAGCTGGTGGCGGCCGTGCGGGCGGGACGGATCGAGGGAGAACTGGGGGTCTGACGGGGCGGCGAAAGCCCGGGGAAGGCGTCCGGGGAAGGCCCCTGGCCAGGCAGTTCGAATAGGTGGCTGAGCCGTGGCCTAGGCTGGGCGGGTGACGACCCCGGAAGCTGATCAGCCCCCGTCCGAGCCCTTCGCGGAACCGGGCTCCGATGAGCCGCGCGCCGAGAAGGTGCCGTCTGCCGAGTCGGACACCGAGAGGTCCGCCGAGCCGTCTGTTGATGCGTCCACCGAGGCATCCGTTGAGGCAGTTGCCTCGGCAGCTGTCGAGTCGGACGCTGCCGAGCCGTCGGTTGAGGCGTCTGCCGGGTCGGGCGCCGACGTGCCGCTGTTGTCGGACGTGGCCGGAGGCGGTGGGGCCGAGGGCGGCGAGTCTGCGGACGGTTCCATCGCGGGTGACCGGTCGGCGGACGCCCCAGCGGTGGGCGCCGAGACGGTGGATGACGAGACAGCGGGCGACGAGACAGCGGGCGACGAGTCGGTAGGTGGCTCGGCCGCGGACACAGGGTCGGTGGGTGGTTCGACCGTCGACGACGGGACGGTCGGCGGCTCGACGGCCGGTGACGCGTCCGCCGGTGACGCCAGTGACGAAGAGCAGACGCGGCCCGAGGCGCGGCTGGAGCGGGCCGTTCGGGCGGCCGAGCAGGCGTTGATCGAGTTCGAGATCGCGGTGGAGACGTTCCGGGTCGAGGTGGAGAACTTCTCCCGGCTGCACCACCAGAAGCTCGGCCCGATGTACTCGCGGCTCGACGAGCTGGACGCGCAGATCGCCGAGGCACGGGCCGCGAGCACCGGGGACCCGGAGGACGTGCGCAAGGCGCAGGAGGCACGGGCCCGCGTCATGCCGATGCCTGGGATCGAGGAGTTGTTCCACGACTGGCTCGACTCGGACGGGCTGTCCCCGGAGGCCTCGGCCATGCTGACCGAGCAGCCGGTGCGGCCGCCGCAGCGGGTCCGGCCGAGCGACGAGGCCCGCAAGCTCTACCGGGAGCTGGTCCGCAAGGCGCACCCCGACCTGGCGCAGGACGACACGGAGCGCGCGCGGCGCGACGAGTTCATCTCCCGGGTCAACGCGGCGTACAGCCGTGGGGACGAGCCCCTGCTCCGGGAGCTGTCCGAGGAATGGGCCGCGGGGCCTGTGGCCGAGGAGTGGCGCCCGAGCCGCAGCGAGGAGCTCTACGCCCGTCTCGAATGGCTCGCCCAGCGCAAGGAACTGCTCGCCCTCGTGGCCCGTGACCTGGAGGAGAGCGCGATCGGCGCGATGCTCAAGATCGCGCCGGACGACCCCGACCGGCTGCTGGAGGAGATCGCCGAGCAGCTGCTGGCGCAGGTCAGCGAACGGGAGGCCGAGCTGGCGGGCCTGCTCGGCAGCGGGGCCTGAGGGCAGGTTTCCGGTGACGTCGGCCCTGGGAACCGCGGCCCCCGTCCGCGTACACCGGGGCGAGCTGCGGGATGGCGCGGTCGGGTAGCGTCGGGGCATGAGTTTCGGAGCTGGTGTGCCCACGGTCGAGGTCTCGGATCTCGCGGACGGTGACTTCCTGCTGGACGTCCGGGAGGACGACGAGTGGCAGGCGGGTCACGCCGAAGGGGCGCTGCACATTCCCATCAGTGACTTCGTCGCACGCTACGGCGAGCTGACCGAGGCGGCGCCGCAGGACGGCAGGGTCCATGTGATCTGCCGCTCCGGGGGCCGTTCGGCACAGGTCGCGATGTACCTGGTCCAGCAGGGCATCGACGCGGTGAACGTCGACGGCGGCATGCAGGTCTGGGCGGCCGCGGGCCGTCCTGTTGTGAACGCGGAGGGACAGTCGGGATTCGTGCTCTAGCCGACCCGGGCGGCCGGGGTTCCCGGCCGCCCGCCCGCCTGTTTCAAGGTTTCTCACTCAGCCCAAGGGGTGCGCCGCCAGCAGGTCGCCCAGTGCCTCCTCGTGTGCCGCCGCCGGGCCGAGTGAGAGCTCCAGGTGCTTTGCCCAGGCGTGGTACCGGTGCAGGGGATAGTCGGTGTCCGCGCCGATGCCGCCGTGCAGATGCTGCGCGGTCTGCACGACACGGCGTACGCCCTCGGAGGCCCAGATCTTGGCGACGGCGATGTCACCCGACGCGGGGAGCGCCCCGCCTGCCCCCGAGCTGATCCGCCACGCGGCCTGCCAGAGGGTCGCCTCCATCGCGCGCAGGTCGATGTAGCGGTCGGCGGCCTGCACGGCCACGGCCTGGAACGTGGCGACCGGGAACCCGAACTGCTCCCGTTTGCTGGTGTATTCGCTCGTCATCCCGAGCACTCCTTCGCCCAGCCCGAGCGCCAGCGCGCACGTCCCGGTGGCGAGCAGGTCACGCAGCGACTCCCAGGCCCCGTCGGCGTCGATGACGTCACGGGCGGGAACGCGTGCGGAATCCAGCCGGAGTTCGCCGAGCCGCTCGCCCGATGTCGAGAACTGCTCGGCGAGCAGCGCGCCTTCGTGGACGCGGGGGACCAGTGCGAGCACGGAGCGGCCGGAGTCGGTGCTCAGCGCGGGTACGAGGACGAAGTCCGCGTTCTGCGCCCAGGGGACGGCCGTCTGCATCCCGTCCAGCACCCACAGGTCGCCCTCCGGGCGCGCGGTCACGGCGAGTTCGGCGCCGTCGTGGCCGGTACGTCCGTTCGCGGCGACCGTCAGGACCAGCTCACCGCGGCCGGCCCGGGCGAGCAGGTCCGCCTTCAACTCCTCGCCGCCGTACGTCTGCACGGTCACCGCGGCCGCGGTGCTCTCCAGCAACGGCACCCGCGCGAGCACCTTCGCGGACTCGCGCAGCACCAGGCAGAGCGCGACGGCGTCCAGGTCCGCGCCGCCGTGGCGGGCGTCGAGCAGCAGGCTCAGCAGGTCCGCGTCGGCCAGTTTCGCCCACAGGGCGCGGTCGAAGTCGTCCGCGACGGCACCGGCGGTGAGCGCGGGACTCTGCACCCCGTCCGGCGCGACCCCCGCGAACACCGCCCTCGCCGCCTCCACGGCCGCCTGCTGCTCCTCGGTGAAGGTGAAGTCCACGACCTTGTCCTTCCGGCGGATCCGGTGATCTGGCGGAGCGTCAAGATAGAACAGGTTCTACAAGAAGGGAACGGTGCGGGCGGGTCGGTCCTGCGGTCGCCGAAGGACTCCCGACCGATCGGTCGGTGTGTTCGATTCGGGGAGAGGTGAGGGTCGTAAGGTGTCAACCGCTGTGGATAACCTCGTGGCCTCTGTGACCCATGGGACTGTGCTCGGCGGGCGGGCCTGAGTACCGTGCCGGTGCGACTGTCGCGGGACGGGCGACGGGAATCGGACAGACTTCGGGAACGGGGCGGAATGGACGCGTACGACAAGGGCTCGAACGCCCGGCCCGTGCCGGGCGAGCCCGAGCCCGCGGCCGCCGTCCCCGACAGCCCCTCCGGCGAGGCTCCCGCCCGGATCCCCCAGCAGTACGGCGACCAGCGACGCGAGGACCAGCAATACGAGGACCAGCAACGCGAGGGTCAGCAATACGACGGCCGGTACGACGACGAGCAATACGACGACACAGCCCTCGCCGGTCCCCCGCTTCCCCCTCCCGCCGGCATCGCCGCCCTCTCCCTCCCGTACCAGATCGCCGCCGCGCTCGCGCTCGCTGTCGTCGCGGTCGCCGCCTGTGTGCACGTCGGCATGGTCTTCCTGCATGTCGCGCCGTCGAACACGGTCAGCAAGCAGCACGGGCAGGCGATCGACGAGTGGATCTACCCCGAGTTCGAGCAGAACTGGAAGCTCTTCGCGCCCAACCCGCTGCAGCAGAACATCGCGGTCCAGGTCCGGGCCGACGTACGGGCCACGGACGGTGAGATCAGGACGACCCGCTGGTACGACCTCTCCGCGCTGGACGGTGCCGCCATCGACGGCAATCTGCTGCCCAGCCACACCCAGCAGAACGAGCTGCGCCGAGCCTGGGACTTCTTCGTGGCGACCCACGACAACGCGAACCGTCCGAACGGCCTGCGCGGCGCCCTCTCCGAGAAGTATCTGCGCCGCATCGTGGTCCTGCGTCTCGACCGCGAGCAGGCCGGTGGCCGGGGCGCGGTCGTCCAACAGGTCCAGGTCCGCTCCCGTACGACCAATGTGCCGCCTCCGAAGTGGAGCCAGGAGCAGGTGTCCGACAAGCCCATCGTCCGCGAGCTGCCCTGGTGGCCGGTCTCGGAGGCCGACCGGGCGGCCGGGACGCGGCCCGGAGAGTCGACGGGGACGGAGGCGAGCGCCCGATGAGCGACCTCGGCCACGACCCGACGGGCAACCACGACCCCAAGCCCGCCCCGCCGGGCAACCATGACCGCGGCCCCAGCCCGACGGGCGCCCCGACCGGCGCCCCGGCGAGCACCCCCGACCACCACCGGACGAGCGCCCCCGACCACCAGCAAGCGAGCAGCCTCGGCCGTGAGCGGACGCGCAGTCTCGGCCGTGAGCGGCTTGCCGGCCGGATAAGCCGGTTCGACCGCAGGCACCGCGTCGACCGGACCCTCGCGCACGCCATCACACGCGTCACCGGCGAGGCACTCGGCCCGTACCAGAGCGCCGTGATCCGCATAGGTTTCGCCGGGACCTGGCTGTTGTTCCTGCTGCGGGAGTTCCCGCACCGCGAGGAGCTGTACGGGCCCGACGGCCCCTGGAGCTGGGATCTCGCCCAGCAGCTCATCGCGAGCAACCACGCCTTCACGGCCCTGATGTGGGCCGACGGCCAGGTCTGGTCCGGGATCGTCTACGCGTTCGCCGCACTGTCGAGCCTTCTGCTGATGCTCGGCTGGCGCACCCGGACCATGTCCGTGCTCTTCATGGTCGGCGTGCTCTCCCTGCAGAACCGCAGCATCTTCATGGGGGACGGCGGCGACAACGTCATCCACCTCATGGCCGTCTACCTGGTGCTCACGCGCTGCGGTCAGGTCTGGTCGCTGGACGAGCGGCGGGAGCGCCGGGCCCGGGACGCACGCGCGCGTGGAGCGTGGGTCGGCCCGGACAGGGCCGGTCCCGCCCTCTGGACGGCGCTCGGCCTCGTCCTGGCCGCCGCCACGCTCGCGGGGAAGATCGACGGCGGCATTCTCGGCGGCTGGCGGACGGTCTACTGGGGGCTGTGGGCCGTACAGGGCCTGTGGTGGCTGGCCGGCCGGTACGGCCGGAGCATCCAGCCCCGCATCCTCCTGGATGTGGTCGCCAACCTCGTCCACAACGCCGCCCTCTTCGTGATCATGGCCGAGGCGTGTCTGATCTACGCGACCGCCGGCTGGTACAAGATCCAGGGCTCGCGCTGGCAGGACGGCACCGCCGTCTACTACCCCCTCCACCTGGACTACTTCTCCCCCTGGCCGGCGCTCTCCGATCTGCTGTCCGCGAGCGGCGCGCTGATGCTGCTGGTGACGTACGGGACGGTGATCGTGCAGGTCGCCTTCCCCTTCACGCTGTTCAACCGGCGGGTGAAGAACGTCCTGCTGGCCGCCATGATCACCGAGCACGCCGTGATCGCCGTCGTGCTGGGCCTGCCGTTCTTCTCGCTCGCGATGATCGCCGCCGACGCCGTGTTCCTGCCGACGTCCTTCCTGCGCCGCGTGGGCGGATGGGCGGCACGCGCGCGTGGAGGGCTGTTCTCGCGTCTGGGCCGAACGCTTCGTACGGTCCCGCGGCCCCGCAAGAAGCCCGCGCGCACCCCGGAGACGGCCGAGACGGCCGAGCCTCCGCACGTAGGCTTCACCGCATGACGGACGAACCCCGCGACCTCGATGCCGTCGACCCCCACGACCCGGATCCCGTGAGTGCCTGGCGTCGGCTCGCCGGCACGTCCGTGCTGCTCGACGGCTTCCACGCCCTCAAGCACGCCGTGCGCTTCCAGGCCGAGATCCCGGTGGCGGTCACTGCTGATCGACAGGCCGCGCTCGCCCTCGCCGACGACCTGGCCCCGGACGTACGGGACACGCTGGACGCCCTCCTGACGGAGGTCCCGCAGGCCGCGTACGAAGCCCTCGTCCCGCGCCCGCACCCCACCGCCGTGGCAGCCCTGGCGGTACGTCCCGAGCGCGCCGCCAATCTGCGCCTGCTGGCCCGGACACCCCGCACCGCGCCGGTGGTCGTCCTCGACCAGCCGCGCAACCTCGGCAACGCGGGCGCGGTGATCCGGCTCGCGGCCGGTTTCGGCGCGACGGGGGTCGTCACGACCGGCACGCTCGATCCATGGCACCCCACGGTCGTGCGCGCCGGGGCGGGCCTGCACTTCGCCACGGCCGTCGAGCGGCTGACCGTGGACGAGCTGCCCGCCGGGCCGGTGTTCGCCCTCGACCCCGAGGGCGAGGACATCCGGGCGCTGAAGCTCCCGGACGACGCGGTTCTCGCCTTCGGCTCCGAGCGCAGCGGGCTGTCCGGCGAACTGCGCGCCCGCACGGACCACTTGGTCTCGCTGCCGATGCGGCCCCAGGTCTCCAGCTACAACCTCGCCACGAGCGTGGCGATGGCGCTGTTCCACTGGAGTGCCTCGTAAGCACGGGGCGCCCCATCAGGGGCGCGGGGAACTGCGCGACCAGCCACAATGGTCCGCAGTTGCAAGACGTCCCGCGCCCCCGGCCGAATTCTCACGCCTCCCGGCGAACCTCCACCACGCGGAACCGGTTGGCCACGAACGCCCCGTCGCACAGCGCGGCGTTCGCCGCCGGGTTGCCGCCCGACCCGTGGAAGTCCGAGAACGCCGCGGTCTGGTTGACGTAGACCCCGCCGGTCAGGTTGAGCGAGAGCTGGGCGCACTCCTCCAGACAGGCCTCCTGGACGGCCTCCTCGACCTCTTCCGAGGTCGTGTACGCGCCCACCGTCATCGCACCCTTGTTGGCGATGGTCCGCCGCAGCAGCGCCACGGCGTCCGCCGCCGAGTCGACCGCGACCGCGAAGGAGACAGGGCCGAAGCACTCGTTCATGAACGCCGCCTGGTCGTCCGGCTTGGCGGCGTCCAGTTTCACGATCACCGGGGTGCGCACGACCGCGTCAGGGAACTCGGGGTTGGCGATCTCCCGTGAGGCGAGGGCCACTTCGCCGAGACCGGCGGCCGCCTCCAGGCGGGCCTTCACGTCAGGGTTCACGATCGCGCCGAGCAGGCCGTTGGCCCGGGCGTCGTCCCCGAGGAGTCCGCCGACCGACTTCGCGAGGTCGGCGACCACCTCGTCGTACGACCGGGGGCCCTCCTCCGTACGGATGCCGTCGCGGGGGATGAGGAGGTTCTGCGGGGTCGTGCACATCTGGCCGCTGTAGAGGGACAAGGAGAAGGCGAGGTTCGACAGCATCCCCTTGTAGTTGTCGGTCGACTCCACGAGCACCGTGTTGACGCCGGCCTTCTCCGTGTAGACCTGCGCCTGGCGGGCGTTGGCCTCCAGCCAGTCGCCGAACGCCGTCGAACCCGTGTAGTCGATGATCCGGATCTCCGGGCGTGTCGCCAGGGTCTTGGCGATGCCCTCGCCCGCCCGCTCGGCGGCCAGCGCCACCAGGTTCGGGTCGAAGCCGGCCTCGGCGAGCACCTCGCGGGCCACCTGGACGGTGAGCGCGAGCGGCAGCACCGCGCGCGGGTGGGGCTTCACGAGCACCGCGTTGCCCGTGGCGAGGGACGCGAACAGGCCCGGGTAGCCGTTCCACGTCGGGAAGGTGTTGCAGCCGATCACCAGCGCGACACCGCGCGGCACCGGCGTGAACCGCTTGGTCAGCGCGATCGGGTCGCGCTTGCCCTGGGGCTTCGTCCACTCGGCGTTGTCGGGGGTGCGGACCTGCTCCACGTACGCGTACGCCACCGCCTCCAGGCCGCGGTCCTGCGCGTGCGGGCCGCCCGCCTGGAACGCCATCATGAAGGCCTGGCCGCTGGTGTGCATGACCGCGTGCGCGAACTCGTGGGTGCGGTCGCTGATCCGCTTGAGGATCTCCAGGCACACCACCGCGCGCATCTCCGCGCCGGCGTCGCGCCACGCGCGCTGCCCCGCGCGCATGGCGGGCAGCAGGGTGTCGACGTCCGCGTGCGGGTACGTGACGCCCAGCTCGATTCCGTACGGCGAGACCTCGCCGCCCACCCAGTCGTCGGTGCCGGGCTGGCCGAGGTCGAGACGGCCGCCCAGGAGGGCGTCGAAGGCGGCCTTGCCCGCCGCCATGTCCAGGCTGCCGTTCTCCCCGTACGCCTTGGGGTGTTCGGGGTGTGGCGACCAGTACGCGCGCGTGCGGATCGCTTCCAGCGCCTGGTCGAGGGTGGGCCGGTGCTGTTCGATCAGCTGGTGCGCGGTGAGTTCGGCGGCCATGAGGGACCAACTCCTCGTCTCATGAGCTCTCCGTCGAGCTCACGACGTGGGCAGGAACGGGCGGACAGAGTTAGAGTAACCGAACGATCGGTCGGGACAAGGGGGTCCGCTGAACCTGTGGACAACCCCGTGCGGGAGGATCGCGAGCATGACAGCACTCGACCTCGCCGGCCCCGTGGCCGTCGTCGGTACCGGCACCATGGGCCAGGGCATCGCTCAGGTCGCGCTCGTCGCGGGCCACCCCGTACGGCTGTACGACGCCGTGCCGGGCCGTGCGCAGGCCGCGGCCGACGCGATCGCCGCCCGCCTCGACCGGCTCGTCGAGAAGGACCGGCTGACCGGCGCCGAACGGGACGCCGCCCGTGCCCGTCTGCGCCCCGCGGAGAGCCTCGCCGACCTCGCCGACTCGGGCCTGGTCGTCGAAGCCGTCCTGGAGCGCCTGGACGTCAAACAGCAGCTGCTGCGCGAGCTGGAGGACGTCGTCGACGACGACTGCCTGCTCGCCACCAACACCTCCTCCCTGTCGGTGACCGCGATCGGCGGCGCCCTGCGCAACCCCGGCCGTTTCGTGGGGCTGCACTTCTTCAACCCGGCGCCGCTGCTGCCCCTCGTGGAGGTCGTCTCCGGATTCGCGACCGACGTCACGTCGGCCACGCGCGCGTACGAGATGGCCCGCGCCTGGGGGAAGACCCCGGTCGCCTGCGCCGACACGCCGGGCTTCATCGTCAACCGCATCGCGCGGCCCTTCTACGCCGAGGCCTTCGCGGTCTACGAGGCACAGGCCGCCGACCCCGCCACGATCGACGCGGTCCTGCGCGAGTCGGGCGGCTTCAGGATGGGCGCCTTCGAACTGACCGACCTGATCGGCCAGGACGTCAACGAGTCCGTCACGCGCTCCGTGTGGGAGGCCTTCTTCCAGGACGTGCGGTTCACGCCCTCGCTGGCCCAGCGCAGGCTCGTCGAGTCCGGCCGCCACGGCCGCAAGTCGGGGCACGGCTGGTACGACTACGGGGACGAGGGCGAGCGTCCCGAGCCGCACACCGCAGAAAAGGTCCAGCCGCCCGCGTACGTCGTCGCCGAGGGCGATCTGGGCCCCGCGTCCGAGCTGCTCGCGCTGATCCGCGAGGCGGGCATCCAGGTCCGCGAGGACGAGGAGGACCATGGCACCCGGCTGGTGCTGCCGAGCGGCGGCCAGCTGGCCCTCGCGGACGGCCAGACCGCCGTCGAGTTCCGTGACGTCGTCTACTTCGACCTGGCGCTCGACTACCGCCGGGCGTCCCGGATCGCCCTGTCCCATTCGCAGGACACCCAGACCCAGACCCTCGCCGAGGCCACCGGGCTCTTCCAGGCGCTCGGCAAGGACGTCAGCGTCATCGGGGACGTGCCCGGCCTGATCGTCGCCCGCACGGTGGCCCGCATCGTCGACCTGGCGCACGACGCCGTCGCCAAGGGAGTGGCCACCGAGGAGGACATCGACACGGCGATGCGCCTGGGCGTCAACTACCCCCTGGGACCCTTCGAATGGAGCCGCAGACTGGGCAGGAGCTGGGCCTACGACGTCCTGGACGACCTGCACATGCGCGACCCGTCGGGGCGTTACGCGCCGTCCCTCGCGCTCTACCGCCACGCGTACGCCTCCGAGAAGCGGGAGGGCACCCCATGACCACCGCCAAGCGTGACACCTACACCCCGGAGACGCTGCTCTCAGTGGCCGTGCGGGTCTTCAACGAGCGCGGCTACGACGGCACCTCCATGGAGCACCTCTCCAAGGCCGCGGGCATCTCCAAGTCGTCGATCTACCACCACGTCACGGGCAAGGAGGAGCTGCTGCGCCGGGCCGTCAGCCGGGCGCTCGACGGCCTCTTCGGGATCCTCGACGAGGAGCACGCGCGCGTGGGGCGTGCCGTGGAGCGTCTGGAGTACGTCACCCGGCGCATGGTCGAGGTCCTCACCGCCGAGCTGCCGTACGTGACGCTGCTGCTGCGCGTGCGCGGCAACACCGACGCCGAGCGGTGGGCCCTGGAGCGGCGCCGGGACTTCGACCACCGGGTGGCCGAGCTCCTGCGGGCCGCGGCCGCCGACGGGGACGTACGCGTCGACGTGGAGTTCCGGCTCGCGACGCGGCTGGTCTTCGGGATGATCAACTCGATCGTGGAGTGGTACCGCCCCGACGGGCGGGGCATGGGCGAGCGCGAGGTCGCCGACGCGGTGGTGCGGCTGGTCTTCGGGGGGCTCCGGCAGGAGGACTGAGGCGCGGGAAGAGCCCGCAGCCTCCAAAAGCGCGGGTCACCCCTGCGGCTCCAGGTCCTCCTCCTCGAACACCAGCAGCGTCCGTGTGCTGAGCACCTCGGGGATGGCCTGGAGCCGGGTGAGCACCAGCTCGCGCAGCGCCCTGTTGTCGGGCGTGTGCACCAGAAGCAGGACGTCGAAGTCCCCGCCCACCAGCGCGATGTGGGAGGCCCCCGGTAGCGCCCTCAGCTGTTCGCGCACGGTGCGCCAGGAGTTCTGCACGATCTTGAGGGTGATGTACGCCGACGTGCTGTGCCCCGCGCGCTCGTGGTTGACGCGGGCACCGAAGCCGCGGATCACACCGTCCTCGATGAGGCGGTTGATGCGGGCGTAGGCGTTCGCGCGCGACACGTGGACGCGCTCGGCGACGGACCGTATCGAGGCGCGGCCGTCCGCCTGGAGCATCTGGAGGATGTCCTGATCGATGGCGTCCAGCGGGCGCGGCGGCGGCAGGGAGGATCCGGCCTCCGGCCCCTCGGCCATTTGTTCAGGTGCCATGTCCCCCCGCCTCCCTACCATGGACGTACTGCGTCCATCTCAGGCTGTGGAGAACCGTTTGTCCACAGCCTGGAGGTGCCTGTAGCCAAAATGTGCCGACGACCGAACAATCGGTAGGTGAGGCGCGTCACTCTCGGCACGTCTCTCGAAGCCGCCCCCACGAGGAGGTGCCGACATGACGGTCATGGAGCAGCGAGGCGCATACCGGCCGACCCCGCCGCCCGCCTGGCAGCCCCGCACCGACCCCGCGCCGCTGCTGCCCGACGCGCTGCCCCACCGCGTCCTCGGCACCGAGGCGGCCGAGCGGGTCGACCCGGAGCTCCTGCGCCGGCTGTACGCGGAGCTGGTGCGCGGCCGCCGCTACAACGCGCAGGCCACGGCCCTCACCAAGCAGGGCCGCCTCGCCGTCTACCCCTCATCGACCGGCCAGGAGGCCTGCGAGGTCGCCGCCGCGCTCGTCCTCGAAGAGCGCGACTGGCTCTTCCCCAGCTACCGCGACACGCTCGCCGCCGTCGCCCGCGGCCTCGACCCCGTCCAGGCGCTGACCCTGCTGCGCGGCGACTGGCACACCGGCTACGACCCGCACGAGCACCGGATCGCGCCCCTGTGCACGCCGCTCGCGACCCAGCTCCCGCACGCCGTGGGCCTCGCGCACGCCGCCCACCTCAAGGGCGACGACGTGGTCGCGCTCGCCCTGGTCGGCGACGGCGGCACCAGCGAGGGCGATTTCCACGAGGCACTGAACTTCGCCGCCGTCTGGCGGGCCCCGGTCGTCTTCCTCGTACAGAACAACGGCTTCGCGATCTCCGTTCCGCTCGACAAGCAGACCGCGGCCCCGTCGCTGGCCCACAAGGCCGTCGGCTACGGGATGCCCGGCCGCCTGGTCGACGGCAACGACGCAGCCGCCGTGCACGAGGTCCTCAGCGACGCCGTCGCCCACGCGCGCGCGGGTGGCGGTCCGACGCTCGTGGAGGCGGTCACGTACCGCATGGAGGCGCACACGAACGCCGACGACGACAAGCGCTACCGCGGCGACTCCGAGGTCGAGGCCTGGCGCGCGCACGACCCGATCGCCCTCCTGGAGCACGAGCTGACCGAGCGCGGGCTGCTCGACGAGGCCGGGATGCGCGCCGCGCGCGAGGACGCCGAGGCGATGGCCGCGGACCTCCGCGAGCGCATGAACCAGGACCCGGCGCTCGACCCCATGGACCTCTTCGCGCACGTCTACGCCCAGCCCACGACGCAACTCCTGGAACAGGAGGCACAGTTGCGGGCCGAGCTGGACGCCGAGGCGCGCCACCACGAGAACGAGCACGAGTCGGAAGGAACGGCCCGATGACCACCGTCGCGCTGAAGCCGGCCACCATGGCGCAGGCCCTCGGGCGCGCCCTGCGGGACGCCATGGCCGACGACCCGACCGTGCACGTCATGGGCGAGGACGTCGGCACCCTCGGCGGCGTCTTCCGCGTCACCGACGGGCTCGCCAAGGAGTTCGGCGAGGACCGCGTCACGGACACGCCCCTCGCCGAGGCGGGCATCCTCGGCACGGCCGTCGGCATGGCCATGTACGGGCTCAGGCCGGTCGTGGAGATGCAGTTCGACGCCTTCGCCTACCCGGCCTTCGAGCAACTGATCTCGCACGTGGCCCGCATGCGCAACCGCACGCGCGGGGCGATGCCGCTGCCCATCACCGTGCGCGTGCCCTACGGGGGCGGCATCGGCGGCGTCGAGCACCACAGCGACTCCTCCGAGGCGTACTACATCGCGACCCCGGGCCTCCATGTCGTCACACCCGCGACGGTCGCCGACGCGTACGGGCTGCTGCGCGCCGCCATCGCCTCCGACGACCCGGTGGTCTTCCTCGAACCGAAGCGTCTGTACTGGTCGAAGGACACCTGGAACCCGGACGAGCCGCAGGCCGTGGACCCGATCGGCCGCGCGGCCGTGCGGCGCCACGGCCGCAGCGCCACGCTCATCACGTACGGGCCGTCGGTGCCCGTCTGCATGGAGGCCGCCGAGGCGGCGCGCGCCGAGGGCTGGGACCTCGAAGTCGTCGACCTGCGCTCCCTGGTGCCGTTCGACGACGAGACGGTCTCCGCGTCCGTACGACGCACCGGGCGGGCCGTGGTCGTACACGAGTCGGGCGGCTTCGGCGGGCCCGGCGGGGAGATCGCCGCGCGGGTCACCGAGCGGTGCTTCCACTACCTGGAGGCGCCGGTGCTGCGCGTGGCAGGGTTCGACATCCCGTATCCGCCGCCGATGCTGGAGCGCCACCATCTGCCCGGTGTCGACCGGATCCTGGACGCGGTGGCGCGGCTGCAGTGGGAGGCACAGAGCTGATGGCCCAGGTTCTGGAATTCAAGCTGCCCGACCTCGGCGAGGGGCTCACCGAGGCCGAGATCGTCCGCTGGCTCGTCCAGGTGGGCGATGTCGTCGCCGTCGACCAGCCCGTCGTCGAGGTCGAGACGGCCAAGGCGATGGTCGAGGTCCCCTGCCCGTACGGAGGCGTGGTCACGGCCCGCTACGGCGAAGAGGGCACCGAACTGCCCGTCGGCTCCCCGCTGCTGACGGTCGCGGTGGGGGCACCGGCCTCCGGCGCACTGGGTTCCGGCCCGCTCGCCTCCGACTCCGGGGACGAGGACAAGGACGAAGGCTCCGGGAACGTACTCGTGGGCTACGGCACACAGGCGCCTCCGGCGCGACGCGGACGGTTGCGGCCGCCCGGGGCCGGGGCGGCTCCGGGGCGGCGCTCACCGGGTTCGCCCGAGGGCGGGCCGGGCTCGGGACGGCATGGCGGTGCTGGAGCCGGCGCCGGATCGGCCGGAAGCCGTCGCGCTGGGTTCCCGGACCCCGACCTGGCCGCCGTGGGCGCGCCCACGGCGCTCGCCGGGTCCGGCACCGCCCCCCGTCGTCCCGTACAGGACGAGGAGCCGGTCGCGGACGGGACCGATGCCGACGCCGGGCGTCGGGCCGACGGCCCCGTGCCGGTGATCTCCCCGCTCGTGCGCAGGCTGGCCCGGGAGAGCGGGCTCGACCTGCGGGAGCTGGCGGGCTCGGGTCCCGACGGGCTGATCACGCGCGCGGACGTCGAGCACGCCGCGCGGGCCGCCGCGTCGGCCCCGACCGCCGCGCGGCCACCACAGGCCGCGGCGCCCGCGCCCGCACCGGCCCAGTCGCCCACAGCCACGCACGCGCGTGGCACCCGCGTCCCGCTCAAGGGCGTCCGAGGTGCCGTCGCCGACAAGCTCTCCCGGAGCCGGCGCGAGATCCCGGACGCGACCTGCTGGGTCGACGCCGACGCCACGGAACTGATGCACGCGCGCGTGCGGATGAACGAGGCAGGCGGGCCGAAGATCTCCCTGCTCGCACTCCTCGCCCGTATCTGCACCGCCGCGCTGGCCCGATTCCCCGAGCTCAACTCGACGGTCGACATGGAAGCCCGGGAGGTCGTCCGGCTCGACGCGGTGCACCTCGGGTTCGCCGCGCAGACCGAGCGCGGGCTCGTCGTGCCGGTGGTGAAGGACGCGCACGCACGGGACGCGGAGTCCCTGAGCGCGGAGTTCGCCCGGCTCACCGAGGCGGCACGGACCGGGACGCTCACACCGGCGGAACTCACCGGGGGGACCTTCACGTTGAACAACTACGGGGTGTTCGGCGTCGACGGCTCCACGCCGATCATCAACCACCCCGAGGCGGCCATGCTCGGCGTCGGCCGGATCGTCCCCAAGCCCTGGGTGCACGAGGGCGAGCTGGCGGTGCGGCAGGTCGTGCAGCTCTCGCTCACCTTCGACCACCGGGTGTGCGACGGCGGCACGGCGGGCGGATTCCTCCGGTATGTGGCGGACTGCGTGGAACAGCCGACGGTCCTGCTGCGGACCCTGTAGCCCGCTCGGCCCGTACGACCTCGTCACCACCCCCGTCCACATGCTGTGCGCGGGGGTGGAAATGATCCATCGGGCGCTCATACTCGGGGGGTGACCGCGTACGAGCGTCCCAGCGCACCCGGTTCCGTCGGCGCACCCGGTTCCTCCATCGGGCCCGGTTCCTACGGCGCACTCGGTGCGGACGGCCGGGACACGGACGGCCATGACGCCGTCGTGCTCGCCGGCGGCTCCGCCCGTCGCCTCGGCGGGGCGGACAAGCCCGGCGTTCGCGTGGGCGGCCGCGCGCTGCTCGACCGCGTCCTGGCCGCCTGCTCGGGCGCGGCCGTCACCGTGGTCGTCGCGGAGCCCCGGCCCACCGCGCGTCCGGTGGAGTGGGCGCGCGAGGACCCACCCGGCGCGGGTCCATTGGCCGCCCTCGACGCCGGCCTCCGGCACACCACGGCCGCGTACGTCGTGGTGCTCTCCGCCGATCTGCCGTTCCTGGACGAGAAGACGGTCGAGCTGCTGCTGACCAGTCTTCAAGAGGCAGGCACGGAGGGCGCGTTGCTCACCGACTCCGGCGGCCGCGACCAGCCACTGGTGGCCGCGTACCGGAGTGCGTCGCTGCGCCGCGAACTGGCGGCCCTCCGTACCGAGCACGGCGAACTGACCGGGCTGCCGCTGCGCCGGCTCACCGGTGCGCTCGAACTGACCCGTATCACCGACCCCGTCGCGTCCTTCGACTGCGACACCTGGGACGACATCGCCGCCGCCCGGGCACGTATCAGGGAGCATGGGCACGTGTTGGATGAATGGATCACCGCAGTCAAGGACGAGCTCGGCATCGACCTGGACGTCGACACCGGCACCCTGCTCGACCTCGCCCGCGATGCCGCGCACGGCGTGGCCCGCCCGGCGGCACCGCTGACCACGTTCCTCGTGGGGTACGCGGCCGCGCAGGCCAAGGGGGGCCCAGAGGCGGTCGCGGAGGCCGCCCGAAAGGCGACGGCACTGGCATTGCGCTGGGCGGCGGAGGCGGACGACGGCACCGCACCACCCCCGACGGCCCCGTCCGGCACCAGCACCGAGACCGGGACCGGGGCCGGGACCGGGACCGGCAGAGGGTCCGGCACCGGTTCTGAGACCGCCTCTCCCGAAGCCCGTCCGGACGCCGGATGACCGCCCCGGGGAAGTACGAGGAGGTCGACCTCGACGACCTCGACGTGGAGGAGGCCCTCGCCCTGGCCAAGGAAGGCGGTGCACAGGTGCCCGACGGCTCCGGAGCCACTGGAGGTTCTCCCGCCGTGCCCCAGCCGTCACCGCGGGGCGGCAGCCGGGAGCACGGGCAACACACCGCCGACGGAACCGCCGCAGGAACGGCCGACGGACCCTCCCGTGCCCACACGGCCAAGCACGGCCACCACAGGGCGACCCCCTGGCCCGAGGCCCGCGCCCTCGCCGGGCGGGCCCCCCGCCGGCCGGACGCCCCCGTCTCCGTATCCCTCGACGCCGCGCTGGGCCTCGTCCTCGCCGCTCCCCTCGCCGCCCTCACGGACCTCCCGTCGTTCGACACCTCCGCGATGGACGGCTGGGCCGTCGCCGGGCCGGGGCCCTGGGACGTCCGGGCCGAGGGAGTCCTCGCGGGTCATGCCGAGCCCGAGCGCCTCACCGACGGAGAGGCCGTCCGTATCGCGACCGGCGCGCGGATCCCGCAGGACGTCACCGCGGTGATCCGCAGCGAGCACGGCCGCACCGACGAGAAGGAACGGCTCCACGCGACCCGGGAGGTCGTGCCCGGGCAGGACATCCGTCCCCGGGGCCAGGAGTGCCGCTCCGGCGATCCCCTGCTGCAGCGCGGCACCGTGGTCACCCCGGCCGTGCTCGGGCTGGCCGCGGCCGCCGGATACGACACCGTCTCGGCCCTCCCCCGGCCCCGTGCCGAAGTCCTCGTCCTCGGCGACGAGTTGCTCACCGAGGGCCTGCCCCACGACGGACTGATCCGGGACGCGCTCGGCCCGATGCTGCCGTCCTGGCTGCGTGCTCTCGGCGCGGACGTCATCGCCGTACGCAGGCTCGGTGACGCCGCCGAAGCCCTCCGCAAGGCCCTGAAGAACTCCGACGCCGACCTCGTCGTCACGACCGGCGGCACCGCTGCGGGCCCTGTCGACCATGTGCACCCCACCCTGCGCCGCATCGGCGCCGAACTCCTGGTGGACGGCGTCAAGGTGCGCCCCGGCCATCCCATGCTCCTGGCCCGCACCAAGGAGAACCAGCACCTCGTCGGCCTCCCCGGCAACCCCCTCGCCGCCGTCTCCGGCCTGCTCACGCTCGCCGAACCCCTGCTGCGCACCCTCGCGGGACGCGCGGCCCCGGAGACCTACACGCTGCCCCTGAAGGAGACCGTGCACGGCCACCCGTACGACACCCGGCTGATCCCCGTCGTCCTGCGCGAGGACCGGGCCGTGCCGCTGCACTACAACGGACCGGCCATGCTGCGGGGCATCGCCGTGGCCGACGCGCTCGCGGTCGTGCCGCCCGGCGGGGCGCGCCCCGGCCAGGAGCTGGAGATTCTCGACCTGCCCTGGGCGACGGCCGGGATCGGGGTGTGTTTCACGTGAAACTTCCGGGCCAGGACGCCATCGCCCGTCACGCGGACGAACGCATCGTCACCCGCCGGGTGAAACTGCCTCGCCGACGGGTGGAACATCCGCTGAGGCAGGTCGCCAAGCGGGTGACCATCGCACTGCTTGTCCTGGTTGGCACCGCCCTCATCGTCTACGCCGACCACGACGGCTACAACGACAACTCGGACGGCTCGGTCGACCTGCTCGATGCCTTCTACTACGCGACCGTCACGCTCTCCACCACCGGATACGGCGACATCACCCCCGTCAGTGACGCCGCCCGGTTCACCAATATCTTCGTGATCACGCCCTTGCGCGTGATGTTCCTGATCATCCTGGTCGGCACCACTCTCGAGGTCCTCACCGAACGCACCCGGGAGGAGTGGCGACTGAACCGCTGGAGGACCGCTTTGAGGGAGCACACCGTTGTCATCGGGTTCGGCACGAAAGGCCGCTCGGCGATTCAGACCGTGTGCGCGACGGGGTTGAAGAAGGAGCAGGTCGTGGTCGTCGATCCCAACTTCAAGGTGATCGACGCGGCGACGGCGGACGGATACGCGGGCGTGGTCGGCGACGCCACCCGCAGTGACGTACTGATCCGCGCCGAGGTCCAGCGGGCCCGGCAGATCATCATCGCGACCCAGCGCGACGACACCGCCGTGCTCGTCACGCTGACGGCCCGGCAACTCAACCGTGGGGCGAAGATCGTGGCCGCCGTGCGTGAGGAGGAGAACGCGCCGCTGCTCAAGCAGTCCGGCGCCGATGCCGTCATCACCAGCGCCAGCGCGGCAGGCCGCCTCCTCGGTCTCTCCGTGCTCAGCCCCAGCGCGGGCATGGTCATGGAGGATCTCATCCAGCAGGGCAGCGGCCTCGACATCGTCGAACGGCCCGTCATAAAGGCCGAGGTGGGCAAGGGCGTCCGCGAGACCGAAGACCTGGTGGTCAGCGTCGTACGAGGACACCGCGTCCTCGGCTACGACGATCCCGCCATCGGCAAGCTGCAGTTGACGGACCGTCTGATCACCATCGTCCGCGTCACCCCGCACACCCAGGTCGCACCGGACATGAGGCCACTGAGGCAGGACTAGAGGCAGGACAGGGGCAGGACCAGCGGCAGGGCCGGAGGCCCGGAGTAGCCTCGCCGACATGCGAGCGATCACTATTCCTGAACCTGGTGGGCCCGAGGCGCTGGTGTGGGACGAGGTCCCGGATCCGGTGCCCGGAGAGGGCGAAGTGCTGGTCGAGGTGGCGGCGAGCGCGGTGAACCGTGCCGATCTGCTGCAGCGGCAGGGGTTCTACGATCCGCCGCCCGGCGCGTCCCCGTACCCAGGCCTCGAATGCTCCGGGCGGATCGCGGCGGTCGGTGCCGGGGTGTCGGGGTGGGCCGTCGGGGACGAGGTGTGTGCGCTGCTCTCGGGCGGCGGGTACGCCGAGAAGGTGGCCGTGCCGGCCGGGCAGTTGCTGCCCGTGCCGGAGGGGGTCGGGCTCGACAAGGCGGCCGCGCTGCCCGAGGTGACCTGCACGGTCTGGTCCAACGTCTTCATGATCTCCCACCTCCGCCCCGGCGAGACGCTGCTGGTGCACGGCGGGGCGAGCGGCATCGGCACCATGGCGATCCAGCTGGCCAAGGCCGTCGGCGCGAAGGTCGCCGTCACCGCGGGCAGCAAGGAGAAGCTGGACTTCTGCGCCGAGCTCGGCGCGGACGTGCTGATCAACTACCGCGAGCAGGACTTCGTCGAGGAGATCAAGGCCGCCACCGACGGGGCCGGCGCCGACGTCATCCTCGACAACATGGGCGCCAAGTACCTGGACCGCAACGTCAAGGCCCTCGCGGTCAACGGACGGCTCGCGATCATCGGCATGCAGGGCGGCATCAAGGGCGAGCTGAACATCGCGACGCTCCTGGGCAAGCGCGGCGCCGTCACCGCGACCTCGCTGCGCGCCCGTCCCGCCGGGGAGAAGGCGGCGATCGTCGCGGCCGTACGGGAGCATGTCTGGCCGCTGGTCTCCGCAGGTCACGTACGTCCGGTGGTCGACCGCGAGCTGCCGATGAGCGCCGCGGCCGCGGCGCACCGGGTGCTGGAGGAGAGCGGGAACATCGGGAAGGTGCTGCTCACGCTCCCGTAGGACTCGACGGCCGGGGCGGTGCTGAGGCGGGCCGCGGCCCGCCTCAGCTTCGTCGTACGCGCAGTGCGACGAACGCGAGGCCGAGGCCCAGGCCGATGAGGACCAGTCCGCTGCCGAGGGGCAGGACCCGCAGGACGGGTTCCGTGGCGCGTACGGGGCGGCCGGCGGCCTGCTCGGCATCGACGGGCGGGTGGGACGTGGGCGCGGTGTTCCCGTGCGTCTCGGGGGCGACAGCGCCCTCCGACCGCTCGCCCTCCGACTGCTCGTCGTCCGCTGGCCCGTCCGGGTGACCGACCCCGACGTCCTCTTCCGGAGCTTCTTCCTGCGCCTCGTCCTGCGCTTCCTCCGCGTCCTGCTCTTCCTGTGTCTCCTCCGTCGGCGCGGGTGACCGGCCAGGCCGCTCGCGGCCCTCTCCGGCCCGGCTGCCTGCCCGTGACTCGCCGGGCGCGGGTTTCGTAGGAGGGGACGTACGGGACGGCGTACGAGATCGGAGCGGGGCCCGCCAGCAGGACCAGCAGCAGGCCTGTCACGCGCAGGGGGCGGAGCCATGGAGTCACGTCGGTGACCCCCTCCTGGTGCGAAGGAACCAAGATCGACGGCACCAGAGTCACACGGGGCGCCCGCACCGGCATCTCGATCGTCCGGGTGCCGACGCGATCGCCCTCAGTGACACCCTTGGCGGGCACAGATGTACGGGGTAGAGATACCGGTTATGTCGATACGTCACGGTCTGCTGGCGCTTCTGGAGCGTGGGCCCCGCTACGGTTCGCGGCTGCGCACCGAGTTCGAGGCGCGCACCGGCTCCACCTGGCCGCTGAACATCGGCCAGGTCTATACGACGCTGGGCCGGCTGGAGCGGGACGGTCTGGTCGTACAGCAGGGCGCGGACGAGGCCGGACACGTGCTGTACGCGCTGACGGACGCGGGCCGGGCCGAGCTGCGGTCCTGGTTCACGCGTCCGGTGGAGCGCACGAACCTGCCGCGTGACGAGCTGGCGATCAAGCTGGCCATGGCGGTCGGGGCGCCTGGAGCCGACATACGGGCGATCGTGGAGACACAGCGGCGGTATCTGTCGGAGGCGATGCACACGTACACCCGGCTGCGGGCGCAGGCGCTCGCGGAGGGCCCCGGGCACCGGGACGAGGTGGCCCGGCTGCTCGTCCTGGAGCACCTCGTCTTCCGGGCGGAGGCCGAGATGCGGTGGCTCGACCACTGCGAGGCCCGGCTGCTGCGGCTCGCGGAGGCGGCGGCCACGGATCCGCCACAGCCGCCCACGCCGCCGGTCTGACGCGCGACGCCGGTGTGTACATGCCGGTGCGTACATGGTGGATCACGCCCGGGAGGGGGCACGAGGGTGATGAAGTGTGCGGGTGCGAGAGAATGGCGGCATGGAGATGCCGAGGAACGAAAGGTCGCCGGAGAACCCCCAGATCCTGGTCGTTGGCCAGGACGGGATGGCTCTCGGCGGCGGAGGAGACGAGGACTCCCGTGAGGTCCCGGTGACGGAGATGGTGGAGCAGCCCGCCAAGGTCATGCGCATCGGGAGCATGATCAAGCAGCTGCTGGAGGAGGTGCGTGCGGCACCCCTCGACGAGGCGAGCCGGGTCCGGCTCAAGGAGATCCACGCCAGCTCGGTCAAGGAGCTGGAGGACGGGCTCGCTCCCGATCTCGTCGATGAGCTGGAGCGGCTGTCCCTGCCGTTCACGGACGACGGCATCCCCTCGGACGCCGAACTGCGGATCGCGCAGGCCCAGTTGGTCGGCTGGCTGGAGGGGCTCTTCCACGGGATCCAGACCACCCTGTTCGCCCAGCAGATGGCGGCCCGCGCCCAGTTGGAGTCGATGCGCCGGGCGCTTCCGCCGGGTGTGGGCGGCGGCGAGGACGACGACGATCCGCGAGCGGGCGGCCGTGTCGGGGGTCCGTACCTGTAACTGCGGTCCGAACCCGAACCTGCACCCGTAACTCCGACGACTCCCATCACTCCGAACAGCGTGCGGACGAAAGGGGGGGCCCGGCAGAAATGCCGGGCCCCTTCGCGTGTCCGAACGGTCCTGGTGGGTCCGAACGGTCAAGGAATCAGGCGGGGTTGCCCGTCGACACATAGAGCTGGATCTTGGGCATGCTCTTGGGGTCGACGTCCGCTTCCGCCGCGGGGATCTGGCTCATCACCGTGTCCTGGCCGTAGGCGTTCTCGTCGACCGGCTGGCTCTCGTACTGCCAGCCCGCCGCCTGCAGGCACGCCTTCACCGAGTCCATGTTCTTGAACTTGAAGTCCGGGACCTTGATCTTGTCGGCGTCGTTGTACGACTCGTCGGGCTCCGTGCACTCGGTCTTCTCGATCTTCTTCGTGGTGTCCGGCCCCTTGTGCCCGGCCACCACGGACGCCGACGGGCTGGATTCCGTACCGCCGCCCTTGTCGTCGTCGCCCCCGCCGCCCAGCTGCAGCGCGGCGATCAGCCCGCCGACGGCGGCCAGCGCGACGACGATCGAGCCCACGAGCACCGGCATGTTGCTCTTGCGGCCGCCACCGGAGGCGGGCGACGAGGGCTGCTGCGGCGTGATCGTGTACGGCGGCGGGGTCGAGTAGCCCTGCTGTGGGGAGTACGCGGCGGTCTGGGCCGGCGTCGGGTAGCCGCCCTGCTGCGGATAGCCGTACGAAGGGGCGGGCGTGGACGAGTGCGCCGGGGTCGGCGGACCGTAGGCGCCCGGCTGGTACGGCGTCTGTACGTTGCCCTGCGGAGCCTGGGCCGACTGGTCGACCGGCGGGAACACCGCGGAGCCGACACCGGCGCCGCTCGACGTCTGGGCGCCCGGCACGATGCTCGGCGGTGCGGCCTGGAACGACTGGGCCACGCGCAGGCACTCGTCGCGCATCGACTCGGCGTTCAGGAAACGCTCGTTGGGGTTCTTCTTCAGGGCACGGGTGATCAGCGCGTCCACGGCCGGCGGCAGCGAGCGGTTGACCGAGGAGGCCAGGACGGGCTCCTCCTGGACGTGCGCATACGCTATGGCCAGCGGCGAGTCCGCCTCGAACGGCAGCCGCCCGGTGACCAGCTGGAACAGCATGATGCCGACCGAGTACAGGTCCGAGCGGGCGTCCACGCCCCGGCCGAGAGCCTGCTCCGGCGAGAGGTACTGCGGGGTGCCGACGACCATGCCGGTCTGCGTCATCGACGTCACACCGGACTGCATGGCGCGGGCGATGCCGAAGTCCATCACCTTGACGACGTTCCGCTTCGTCATCATCACGTTGCCCGGCTTGATGTCGCGGTGGACCAGGCCCATCTCGTGGCTGATCTCCAGGGCCGCCAGCACGTCCGCGGTGATCTTCAGGGCCTTGTCGGCTGGCATGGCCCCGAACTGGGCGATGTCCTGGTCGAGGACCGAGCCGAGCGGGCGGCCCTCGACGTACTCCATGACGATGTACGGAGTCGTCGCCCCGTCGAGGTCGTCCTCCTCGCCGGTGTCGAAGACCGAGACGATGTTCGTGTGCGTGAGCTTGGCCACCGACTGGGCCTCGCGGCGGAAGCGCTCGCGGAAGGCCTGCTCACGGCCGAGCTCGGTGTGCAGTGTCTTGATCGCGACCTGTCGGTCGAGCACCGAGTCGTACGCGAGATGGACCGAGGCCATGCCGCCCTCGCCGAGCAGGTCGCGCAGTTGGTAGCGCCCGCCGGCGACCGAACGCCCCGCGTACCGGCCGTGTGCGCCGTCCTGGCTCATGTCTCTGCGTCCCCCATCGGCGTGCCCCGTCACGCGGGCCGAAGCTGCTGATGTGGCCCCCGAGGCGGTGATCCTTAGTGTTATTCCCGGCCAAGTCTGCCGGAGGGCACTGACACGTCAAGCTCGGTGCCCGTTCCGTGACCGTACGCGAAAGAAGAGTCGCGGAAGCGTTACAGGTGCCGTACGGCCGGTACACAGAATTTGCACCCGCGGACCGGGTGTGGGTTTCATGGCCGGTCCATCTCGGGTCGGCCGCTCACGCGGAGGCTGTAGCGTGGCCCGACGGAGACCGTAACAACCACCGCGCGTACTTTCGACCGGTGCGGACAGAAACGACGGCGAGGACTGATGGCACAGCAGCAGCGCGCTCAGGGCCCGTCCGACCCCGAGGCGACTGGCGGCGGTATGTCAGATGCGCCGGAGTTGTGGGGTAACGGCGGGCTGGTCGGCGACGGCCGGTATCGGCTGACCCACAGACTAGGCCGGGGCGGCATGGCCGAGGTGTTCGCCGCCGAGGATGTCCGGCTGGGGCGCACGGTCGCGGTCAAGCTGCTCCGCTCCGACCTGGCCGAGGACCCCGTGTCCAAGGCGCGGTTCACGCGCGAGGCGCAGTCGGTGGCCGGGCTCAACCACCATGCGGTGGTGGCGGTCTACGACTCCGGCGAGGACGTGGTCGGCCACCAGGTCGTCCCGTACATCGTGATGGAGCTCGTCGAGGGCCGCACGATCCGTGACCTGCTGCTCAACGCCGAGGCGCCCGGGCCCGAGCAGGCGCTCATCATCGTCTCCGGAGTGCTGGAAGCGCTCGCTTATTCGCATCAGCACGGCATCGTGCACCGCGACATCAAGCCCGCGAACGTGATCATCACCAACACCGGTGCGGTCAAGGTGATGGACTTCGGCATCGCGCGCGCCCTGCACGGCGTCCAGTCGACAATGACTCAAACCGGCATGGTCATGGGCACGCCCCAGTACCTCTCGCCGGAGCAGGCGCTCGGCAAGGCGGTCGACCACCGGAGCGACCTGTACGCGACGGGCTGCCTCCTCTACGAACTCCTCGCGCTGCGGCCGCCGTTCACCGGTGAGACCCCGCTGTCGGTGGTCTACCAGCACGTCCAGGACATCCCGGTGCCCCCTTCCGAGGTCTCGGACGCGGCGCCGCCGGAGCTGGACGGCCTGGTCATGCGCTCGCTCGCGAAGGAGCCGGACGACCGGTTCCAGACCGCGGAGGAGATGCGCGGGCTCACCCAGTACGGGCTGCAGATGCTGTACGACCAGGGCGGCCACACCGGGACCTGGAACACCGGTCCCGTGGAGATGCACGAGGCTGTGAACACCCCGGCGATGGGCCTCGCGGGCTCCGCCGGGCTGCCGCACCCCGGCGACTCGGGCACCACCCAGATCCCGTCACCGATGCTGCCGCCCGGCCGCGGCGGAGGCGGCGACGACGGGGGCTTCGAGGGGCACGGCAACCGGGGCAGCGGCCGCGGCAAGCTGTGGATCCTGGCGGTTCTCGCGGTGGTCGCGATCGCTGCGGGGGTCGCGCTGGCGCTGCAGAACGGCAACGGCGACGGCGGCGGGGGCGGCACGAAGGAGACGCCGACCACCTCGCAGACCGAGAAGGAAACGACACCGAGCGAGAGCACGTCCGACGAGCCCACGGACGAGCCCACGGACCAGGACACCGGCACGGGCGGCGACCCGGACTACTCGCCGTCGTACACACCATCGCCGAGCAACACCCCATCTCCCACGAAGAGCGAGCCGACGGACCCGGAGACGACTCCGACGGACGACGTGACGCCGACGGACGACGAGACGACCCCGACGGACGACCCGACACCGTCGGGCGAGCCGACGGGCGAAGTCGGGGACGTGGAAGGCGTGACCGGCGGCTGACCCGGACCCTCCGCAACACCCTTCACGCGCGCGTGGAACCCGGAATCGGGCTCCACGCGCGCGTGCCGTTTCACGAGTCCCACGGCCGAGGCGACCGAGCCGAGTGAGCCGGCTGATGTGGTTGGTTCGGCTTGGCTTCACCCCACGAACGCCTCGCACACCGCGTCGTACTCCCGCGTCCACCACACCGCCAGCGCGGAGACCGCGGGGAACTGCGGGTCGGCGCGGGTGTCCCCGCGCTCGTAGTGCCAGCGCAGTATCCAGAAGTCGTTGAGCCGCTCCCACCACACGCGGTGCACGGCGGCCGACAGCTCGGACGGGGTGGCCCGCGCGGAGCGCCGGTACGCGCGCGCGTAGGCCCGTACCTTCGTCAGGTCGAGCGTGCCGGCGGGACGTACGAAGAAGATCACCGCGGAGCGCACCGCCTCCTCGGCCTGCGGCTGGACGCCGAGCCGGTCCCAGTCGACGATCGCGGCGGGGGTGTCTCCCCGGTAGAGCACGTTGAAGGGGTGGAAGTCCCCGTGCACCCAGCCGACCGAGCCGCCCTGCGGGGGCCGCCGGTCCGCGTGCCGTTCCAGCAGGGCGCGCCGCTCCAGGAGCCGGTGGCGGGCCAGCTCGTCGAAGGCGTCGGACGGGTGGTGGCGGCGTACCCGGGCGAGCAGGTCGTCGATGAGGGCGAAGGTGTCGGCGGGGTCGGCGCTCTCCGCACGCTCCTCGGACCGCCGCGGCGGCATCACCTGCTCCAGGGACGCGTGTACGACGCCCAGGAGCGCCCCCAGGCGCCGGCACTGCTCCGTGGTGAGCTGGGCGCCGCTGCGGTGGCGTCCGTCGATCCAGGGGTGCAGCGCGTACGCGTGGCCGCCGACTACGGCGACCGTGCGGCCGTCGGTGCCGGTCAGCGGCGGGGCCACCGGGACGCCCAGGTCGGCGAGGCGCTGGGTCGCGCGGTGCTGGCGGGCGATCGCGGCAGGGTCGGCGGTCTCGGGGTCGAAATGGTGCTTGAGGAAGTACCGGCCCTGGGTGGTGGCGAGGCGGTAGCCGCGGTTGAGCAGCCCCTCGTCGACGGGTTCGCAGGCCAGCGGGGACCCGGCGGCGTATCGCCGCAGCAGGGCGCCCAGAGGGGGTGCGGGGGAGAGGGCGGGCGAAACAGATGAGCGCGGCACGCGCCAGATGTTAGGGCACCGGAGAGGCCGTTGACCTCGGGCTTGTCACGGACAGTGCTGGTGTGCAAGCTCCAGGCCACCGTCCGTCGAGTGCACGGTGACGAACTCCGGTGTGACCTCCAGATACACCGGCTCGAAGGGCGCGTCGTCCACGCGGCGCGGGGCCGGGCCGAAATGCGCGAGCTGGGCGGCGGTCGGCTGGACGGTCTCGCACACGCCGACGACCTGGACGGACCAGTGGCCCTCGCCCGCGCGCGGGGAGCCGAGGTTGTCCGCGCCGTACGCGACGACGCTTCCCGCGCACGCCCGGTGGTGGCCGTGTCCCTTGTGCATCCGTAGCAGCACACGGCCGCCCACCACGATGTGGCGGGCGGTGGCCAGGAAGGGCAGCGCGCGCATGCTGGCCGCCAGGCGGCCGTGCTCGACGCGGCCGAGCAGTCCGGCGGCGAGCTGTTCGTCGGTCGGCATGCCTCTCAATGTGCGGCACCGCGGGAGACGGAAGAAGGGGCGCCCGACCCTCCATGGAGGGACATAAGTCCCGAATAAGCGACCTCCACGGAGTGCTGGACGGCGTCCGCGGAGCGCTGATCGTCTCTACGGAGAGCACGGAAACTCAGCGCGGCCCCATGGAGAGCACGGAAAACTCAAACACGGCCCTACGGAGGGCCTGGAAAACTCAGCGCTGCTTCTCCGCCTGCATCCGGGCCACATAGGCGGCCGCCTGCGCACGCCGCTCCATGCCGAGTTTGGACAGCAGGCTGGAGACGTAGTTCTTGATCGTCTTCTCGGCGAGATGGAGCCGCTCGCCGATCACGCGATTGGTGAGCCCCTCGCCGATCAGGTCGAGGATTCTGCGCTCCTGGTCGGTGAGGCTCGCGAGCCGGGTGTCGCCCTTGGCGCTGCCCCCGTCGCGCAGCCGCTCCAGGACGCGGGCGGTGGCCTCCGGGTCGAGCAGGGACTTGCCTGCGGCGACGTCACGGACCGCCGAGAGCAGCTCCTCGCCGCGGATCGCCTTGAGGACGTAGCCCGAGGCGCCCGCCATGATCGCGTCGAAGAGGGCCTCGTCGTCGGCGTAGGACGTCAGCATCAGGCATTTGATGCTTTCGTCCCGGGAGCGGATCTCGCGGCACACCTCGACCCCGCTGCCGTCCGGCAGCCGTACGTCCAGGACGGCGACGTCCGGGTGGGTGGCCGGAATTCGCACCAGCGCGTCGGCCGCCGTACCCGCCTCGCCGACCACTTCGAAGTCGTCCTCCACCGAGAGCAACTCGTGCACACCCCGGCGGACCACCTCATGGTCGTCGAGAAGAAATACAGCGATTTTTCCTTCTTCGCGCACGGAGTCAGTCTCACACACGATCTTTCCGACTGCCCCAGTCGGACTCTTCCCGTCTCCGGGGTGACCGGGATAACGTGCCGGTGTTCCGGCCCCCTGCCAGGCTGTAACCAGTGCTCTGACCAGCGATTGTTCCGGATCGGCGCGAAGTACTTGGAAGTCCGAGTGGAAAGTACTCGGAAATCCAAGCAAAAACGCAGGTCAGGAGGGGTTTCACAGAAATGTGGAGCACTGGGTAACGTGCTATGTGCAGGGCGCTCGCCGGGGCACCTGTCACGCCTGTTCCCGGCCGAGCACCCACCCCGTGCGCGGGTACGGAGATCAGGCGAGCCGCACTGGTCACCCGGCAACCCCGGGGGCCGGACCGACGGAGGAGCACACGTGACCGTGGAGAGCACTGCCGCGCGCAAGCCGCGACGCAGCGCCGGTACCAAGCGCACCGCTGCGAAGAAGCCGCCGGGCGCCCAGCCCGAGCTCGTACAGCTGCTGACGCCCGAGGGCAAGCGCGTCAAGAATGGCGAATATGACGCGTACGTAGCCGACATCACCCCCGAAGAGCTCCGCGGCCTGTACCGCGACATGGTGCTCACCCGCCGCTTCGACGCCGAGGCCACCTCCCTGCAGCGCCAGGGCGAACTGGGCCTGTGGGCCTCGCTGCTCGGCCAGGAGGCCGCCCAGATCGGCTCCGGACGGGCCACCCGCGAGGACGACTACGTCTTCCCGACCTACCGTGAGCACGGCGTGGCCTGGTGCCGCGGGGTCGACCCGACCAACCTCCTCGGCATGTTCCGCGGCGTGAACAACGGCGGCTGGGATCCGAACAGCAACAACTTCCACCTCTACACGATCGTCATCGGCTCGCAGACGCTGCACGCCACCGGCTACGCCATGGGCGTGGCCAAGGACGGCGCCGACTCGGCCGTGATCGCGTACTTCGGGGACGGCGCCTCCAGCCAGGGCGACGTCGCTGAATCGTTCACCTTCTCCGCGGTCTACAACGCTCCCGTCGTGTTCTTCTGCCAGAACAACCAGTGGGCCATCTCCGAGCCCACCGAGCGCCAGAGCCGCGTGCCGCTCTACCAGCGCGCGCAGGGCTACGGCTTCCCGGGCGTCCGCGTCGACGGCAACGACGTCCTCGCCTGCCTCGCCGTCACCAAGTGGGCCCTGGAGCGCGCCCGCCGGGGCGAGGGCCCCACCCTCGTCGAGGCGTACACGTACCGCATGGGTGCCCACACCACCTCCGACGACCCGACCAAGTACCGGGCCGACGAGGAGCGCGAGGCGTGGGAGGCGAAGGACCCGATCCAGCGCCTGCGCACCTACCTGGAGGCTTCAAACCACGCGGACGAGGGATTCTTCGCGGAACTCGAGGCCGAGAGCGAGGCGTTGGGAAGGCGAGTGCGCGAAGTGGTCCGCGCCATGCCGGACCCGGACCACTTCGCCATCTTCGAGAACGTGTACGCGGACGGGCACGCGCTCGTCGACGAGGAGCGGGCCCAGTTCGCCGCCTACCAGGCGTCGTTCGCCGATGAAGGGGAGGGCAAGTAGCGATGACCGCGGAAAAGATGGCATTGGCCAAGGCGATCAACGAATCGCTGCGCACGGCCCTCGACGCCGACCCCAAGGTCCTGATCATGGGCGAGGACGTCGGCAAGCTCGGCGGCGTGTTCCGGGTGACCGACGGCCTGCAGAAGGACTTCGGCGAGGAGCGGGTCATCGACACCCCGCTCGCCGAGTCGGGCATCGTCGGCACGGCGATCGGCCTCGCACTGCGCGGCTACCGCCCGGTGGTGGAGATCCAGTTCGACGGCTTCGTCTTCCCGGCGTACGACCAGATCGTCACGCAGCTCGCGAAGATGCACGCGCGGGCGCTCGGCAAGATCAAGCTCCCCGTCGTGATCCGCATTCCGTACGGCGGCGGCATCGGAGCGGTCGAGCACCACTCCGAGTCCCCGGAGGCCCTGTTCGCGCATGTCGCGGGCCTCAAGGTCGTCTCGCCCTCGAACGCCTCCGACGCGTACTGGATGATGCAGCAGGCCATCCAGAGCGACGACCCGGTGATCTTCTTCGAGCCGAAGCGGCGCTACTGGGACAAGTCCGAGGTGAACCGGGAGGCGATCCCCGGCCCGCTGCACAAGGCGCGCGTGGTGCGCGAGGGCAGCGACCTCACACTGGCCGCGTACGGCCCGATGGTGAAGGTCTGCCAGGAGGTCGCAGCCGCCGCCCAGGAGGAGGGCAAGTCCCTCGAAGTGGTGGACCTGCGGTCCATGTCCCCCATCGACTTCGACTCCATCCAGGCCTCGGTCGAGAAGACCCGCCGCCTGGTCGTGGTCCACGAGGCACCGGTGTTCCTGGGGACGGGCGCGGAGATCGCGGCCCGGATCACGGAGAGGTGCTTCTACCACCTGGAGGCACCCGTGCTGAGGGTCGGCGGCTATCACGCCCCGTATCCGCCGGCACGGCTGGAGGAGGAGTACCTGCCTGGCCTGGACCGGGTGCTCGACGCCGTCGACCGCTCGCTGGCGTACTGAGGAGAGGGTCGTGACGACGATGACTGAGACTGCCTCGGGACTTCGCGAGTTCAAGATGCCCGACGTGGGAGAGGGTCTGACCGAGGCCGAGATCCTCAAGTGGTATGTCAAGGCCGGTGACACGGTCACCGACGGCCAGGTGGTGTGCGAGGTCGAGACCGCCAAGGCCGCCGTCGAGCTGCCGATTCCCTTCGACGGGGTGGTGCACGAGCTGCGCTTCCCCGAGGGGACGACGGTGGACGTCGGCCAGGTGATCATCGCGGTGGACGTGGACGGCGGAGCCGCTCCGGCCGCCCCGCCGGCCGAGGCGCAGGCCCCGGCCGCGTCGACGCCCACCGCGTCGGCTCCGGCAACCGGATCCGCTCCGGCTGCTCCCGCCGGGCGGACCGAAGCTCCTCCGGAGAAGCCCGCGGCTGCCGAGGAGAAGCCCAAGCCCGTGGGCCGCACGCCGGTCCTCGTCGGCTACGGGGTCGCGGAGTCCTCCACGAAGCGCCGCCCCCGCAGGGGAGTTCCGGCCCAGCAGCCCGAGGCCGCCGCGGCGGCGCCGGCCGTCCAGAGCGAGCTGAACGGGCACGGGCACGCGGCTCCGGCGACACGCCCGCTGGCCAAGCCTCCGGTGCGCAAGCTCGCCAAGGATCTCGGCGTCGACCTGGCGACGGTCACGCCGTCCGGTCCCGACGGGATCATCACGCGCGAGGACGTGCACGCGGCGGTCGCCCCGGCCGCTCCCGTTCAGGAGACCCCGGCCGCGGCAGTGCCCGCGTCGGCGCCCGCTCCCGTCCGGGCTCCGGCCCCGGTCGTCACGTACGACGGTGCCCGGGAGACCCGTATCCCGGTCAAGGGCGTCCGGAAGGCGACCGCGGCCGCGATGGTGGGCTCGGCGTTCACGGCGCCGCATGTCACCGAGTTCGTCACGGTGGACGTGACGCGCACGATGAAGCTGGTCGAGGAGATCAAGCGGGCCCCCGACACATACGGGCTCCAGGGGCTGCGGGTCAATCCGCTGCTGCTGATCGCCAAGGCCCTGCTGGTCGCCATCAAGCGCCACCCGGAGGTCAACGCCTCGTGGGACGAGGCCAACCAGGAGATCGTCCAGAAGCACTATGTGAACCTGGGCATCGCCGCCGCCACGCCCCGCGGCCTGATCGTCCCGAACATCAAGGACGCCCACGCCAAGACCCTGCCCCAGCTCGCCGAATCGCTCGGGGAGCTGGTCGCCACCGCCCGCGACGGCAAGACGTCACCGGTGGCCATGCAGGGCGGCACGGTGACGATCACGAACGTCGGTGTGTTCGGCGTCGACACGGGTACGCCGATTCTCAATCCCGGCGAGTCCGCGATTCTCGCCGTCGGCTCGATCAAGCTCCAGCCGTGGGTCCACAAGGGCAAGGTCAAGCCTCGTCAGGTGACGACGTTGGCGTTGTCCTTCGACCATCGCCTGGTCGACGGGGAGCTCGGCTCCAAGGTGCTGGCGGATGTGGCGGCGATTCTGGAGCAGCCCAAGCGACTGATTACTTGGGGGTAGTGGCTCGGCTGCGGGGCGGTGGGGGCTGGTCGCGCAGTTCCCCGCGCCCCTGAAAAGGGGCGCGGGGAACTGCGCGAGTAACCACATGCGGCCCGCAGAAGGGGGACGAGCCGAAGCCCGTCCCCCTCTCCGCGGAGCGACCCGGCTACTTCTTGAAGGCGTAGTCCATCAGCTTCTTCGCGTCGGACTCGCGGGCCGAGATCGACGACGAGGCAAGAACCGTGCCGATCACCGTCTTCCCGTTGCGGGTCGCGGCGAAGACCAGGCAGTACTTGGCCTCGGGGCCGGAGCCGGTCTTCACGCCGATGGTGCCGCTGTAGCTGTTGAGCAGACCGTTGGTGTTGGTCCACGCCGCCATCGTGCGGGTGCCACCGGTCTTCGTGATCGTCTTCGCCGTGTACTTCTTCGTCTTCACGATCGCGCGGAAGTTGGCGCTCTTCATCGCGCTGCTGGCGATCTTCGTCAGATCGCGCGGCGTGGAGTAGTTCGAGCCGTTGCCGATCCCGTCGAACGAGTCGAACTTGGTGTTCGTCAGACCGAGGTCCTTGGCCTGCTTGTTCATCTTGCCGATGAACGACTTCACGCGGGCGCCACGCGTCGAGCCGGCGCCGAACTTGTCGGCGAGCGCGTACGCCGCGTCGCAGCCGGACGGCAGCATCAGCCCGTACAGCAGCTGGCGGACGGTGACCTTGTCGCCGACGATCAGCCGTGCCGACGAGGCGTTCTTGGAGACGATGTAGTCGCTGTACGCCTTCTGGATGGTGACCTTGGCGTCCAGGTTGAGGTTCGGCTGCGACAGCACGACCTTCGCGGTCATGATCTTCGTCGTGGAGCCGGTGGAACGGCGGGTGTCCGCGGCCTTGGTGTAGAGCGTCTTGGCCGTGCCGTTGTTCATCACGTAGCCGCCCTTGGCGACGACCGTGGGGGTCGCGAGGGCCTGCGCGGGCGCCGCTGTGAGGGCCCCGGTCGCGAGCACGGCTCCGGTGGTGACGACCACTGCGGCAGCTCTGCGAATTCGTGCGCCCTTTATGACGGTTATCAAGTCGATTACCCCGATTAGGTTGAAGGCACCGAAGGTGCCAAATGCCCCAGGATGGCGGTCACTTGAGAGTGGCGCCTTCTCGTGTGACATGTGAGTAGCACAAAAGGATGTGCGGTTCCTGAACTGGGGTGCCCTTTTTTACCGGCCACTTGCCCAGCCGCTCGCCCGGCCCCTCACTTGGCCCCTCGCTCGGCTTCCCGCCCCGTCCGAATCCTGGACGGCCCGCGACCATGTGTACGTGTTGTATCTATGATGTCGCCATGTCTTTGGCAGTGAAGCAACCTCCCGCCGCCGAACGCGTCTACGCGCACGTCAAGCAGGCTGTGCTGGACCGTCGTTACGAGGGCGGGACCCTGCTCACCGAGGGCGAACTGGCCGATGCGGTCGGGGTCTCACGGACTCCGGTGCGCGAGGCGCTGCTCAAGCTGGAGGTCGAGGGACTGATCCGGCTCTACCCGAAGAAGGGCGCCCTCGTGCTGCCCGTCTCCGCACAGGAGATCGCGGACGTCGTGGAGACCAGGCAGCTCGTCGAGGAGCACGCGATCCGCAAGGCCGTCCCGGCCTCCCCCGCGCTGATCGAGCGCCTCACCGAACTCCTTGCGAAGCAGAAGGAGCAGGCGGCCGCCGGCGATCTGTCCGGAGCCGCCGTCACCGACCGCTGCTTCCACGCCGAGATCGTCCGCAGCGGGGGCAACGAGATCCTCTCCCGCCTCTACGACCAGTTGCGCGACCGCCAGTTGAGGATGGGCGTCGCCGTGATGCACGCCCACCCCGACCGGATCACCAAGACGCTCACCGAGCACCGGGAGATCCTCGACGCGCTGCGCTCCGGTGACGCGGAGGCGGCCGTCGCCCTGGTCCACCGCCACGTCAGCTGGTTCTCCAACCTGGCGCGGGGGGACGTCCGATGAGCTCGTCCTCCTCCTCGGCGCTCACCCTCCCCGGTGACCCGCCCGGCGGGCGTCGCGCGGTCACGGTCTGGTCGGTCGGCGTCTCCGTCTACTTCGTCGCGGTCATCTTCCGTACGTCGCTGGGGGTGGCCGGCCTCGACGCCGCCGACCGCTTCCACGTCAACGCCTCCGCGCTCTCGACCTTCTCGATCCTGCAGCTCCTCGTCTACGCGGGCATGCAGATACCCGTCGGCCTGATGGTCGACCGGCTCGGCACCAAGAAGGTGCTGACCCTCGGCGTCGTCCTGTTCACGATCGGGCAGCTGGGCTTCGCGCTCTCGCCCTCGTACGGGATGGCGCTCGCCTCGCGCGCTCTGCTCGGATGCGGTGACGCGATGACGTTCATCAGCGTGCTGCGCCTCGGTTCGCGCTGGTTCCCGGCCCGGCGCGGGCCGATGGTCGCGCAGCTCGCGGGGCTCGTCGGCATGGCGGGCAACCTCGTCTCGACGCTCGTCATCGCCCGGCTGCTGCACGGCGTCGGCTGGACGGCCGCCTTCGCGGGCAGCTCGGTCGCAGGCGTGGTCGTCCTCGTCCTGATGCTGCTGTTCCTGAAGGACCACCCCGAGGGACACGAGCCGGAGCCCTTCCCGCACCACGGAGCCGCGTACGTACGCCGCCAGATCGCGGCGTCCTGGCGGGAGCCCGGCACCCGGCTCGGGCTGTGGGTGCACTTCACGACGCAGTTCCCGGCGATGGTGTTCCTGTTGCTGTGGGGGCTGCCGTTCCTCGTCGAGGCCCAGGGCCTGTCACGGGCGGCGGCCGGGGAACTCCTCACGCTGGTCGTGCTCTCCAACATGCTCATCGGCCTCGTGTACGGGCAGATCGTCGCCCGGCACCATGCGGCGCGGCTGCCGCTGGCGCTCGGTACGGTGTTTTCGACGGCCGTCGTGTGGGGTGCGACGCTCGCCTATCCCGCCGACCATGCGCCGATGTGGCTGCTGATCGTGCTGTGCGTGGTCCTCGGTGCGTGCGGGCCCGCGTCGATGCTTGGCTTCGACTTCGCGCGGCCCGCGAATCCGCCGGAGCGTCAGGGGACTGCCTCCGGCATCACCAACATGGGCGGTTTCGTCGCCTCCATGACGACGTTGTTCGCGATCGGGGTGCTTCTGGATGCCACCGGGGGCGACTACTCGGTCGCGTTCTCCGTGGTGTTCGTTCTGCAGGCGTTCGGGGTCAGTCAGATACTGCGGTTGCGGAAGCAGGCGGCTCGGCGGGAGCGGCTGGTTGCCAGCCGGGTAGAGACGGTGCACGTTCCGGCGTAGGCCGGCCCGGTCTGGCCTGGCGGGGGTGGGGCGGGGTGGGTTTTCTCGCCCCCGCCGCCCCTTCCCGTCCCGAACCTGGGGCTCCGCCCCAGACCCCGCTCCTCAAACGCCGGAGGGGCTGAATTCGGCGCTGGACGAGCCCTGCAATCAGGGTGTGACCGCGAAGTTCCTCAGGATTGCCGCTGTCAGTTCCGGGTCGCCCTCCGTCTTGAGGCGGTCTGCCACCGCCTCCGGGGTTACGCGGCCGCAGGCCAGGCGGAAGTAGGTTTCCCAGTCGAGGGTGAGGGTGGCGGCGGGGCCGAGGGAGGGGGCACCGTCTATCGAGCCGACGCCCTCGGCGTCGACGCGGACCGTGCGCAGGAATTCGAGAGGGCCGTGGACATCGAAGACGACCGCCGAGTTCGGCGGGGCGCCGGCGTCCTTGGCGACGACCTTCGGGAGCCTGCTGAGCAGCACGTCGCGGGCGACGTACGCGCCGGGGGAGTCGAGGTTGCCCGGCCGGCCGAGGGCGGTGCGCAGGTCCTGCTCGTGCACCCAGAGGTCGTACGCCCGGTTGCGCATGGATTCTTCGAGCGTGACCTCGGTGCTGAGCGGGCCGCGCACGAGGGCGTCCGGCTGCCGCGACTCGTTCCGCAGCTGGCGGTTGCGGCGGATGATCGTGTACTCCAGCTCGGAGGTCATCTCCGGGGCGGTGTGGTGACGGCGTACGTCGACCTGCATCTCCATGTACCGCTGGTGTTCGTTCGTCACGTGGTACAGGTCGCGGGGGAGCGTGTGGATCGGCCGGGGGTCGCCCAGCATCTCGCAGTCGAGGCCGATGACATGCGAGACGAGGTCGCGCACCGACCAGCCTGGGCAGGGAGTCCGCCGGTTCCATTCCCCCTCCACCAGCGGCGACACCAGTTCGGATATCGCGTCGATGGAGTGGGTCCAGGCGTCGGCGTAGGACTGAAGGCTGGGATGCAGACTCACGGAACGGGACCCCTCGGGCGGTTGGACGCGGGCAGTGCACAGTCAGCGGGTGTCTTGGGACGCTAAGTTACGCTGCTGTGAGGCACCCCGGCAGTGCTTTCGTGTGACGATCGTAGGCCCGTATCAAAGGCTCGAATGCCAGGACGGTGGTAGTGTGCGCGCCTCCCTGCTCCAGATCGCTGTGGACGAGGGCGAATCGATCGACTCCCGCAGGGAGCGTGTCGCCTCGCTGGTACGGGAACAGGCCGGTGCCGACCTGGTCGTGCTGCCCGAACTGTGGACGACGGGGGCCTTCGCCTTCGAGTCGTTCAGTGCCGAGGCGGAGCCGCTCGAAGGGCCCACGTACGACGTGATGGCCAAGGCGGCGAGCGACGCGGGTGTCTGGTTGCACGCGGGTTCGATTCCCGAGCGGGATCCTGAGGGGCCGCTCTACAACACCTCCCTCGTCTTCTCCCCCGCCGGTGAACTGGCCGCCGCCTATCGGAAGATCCATCGGTTCGGCTTCGACAAGGGTGAGGCCGTGTTGATGGGGGCGGGGGCGGAGCTGGTGACGGTCCCGGTTGCCTGAGACCGTCGTTGGGCTCGCCACCTGTTATGACCTCCGCTTCCCCGAGCTGTTCCGCGGTCTCGTCGACGCGGGCGCCGAGACCCTGGTGATTCCGGCGGGCTGGCCGGAGCGTCGCAGGGCGCACTGGACGCTGCTGGCCCAGGCGCGGGCGGTCGAGAACCAGGCCTTCGTGCTTGCTTGTGGAACGGCCGGTACGCACGCGGGGGTTCCGCAGGCCGGTCACTCGATCGTGGTCGATCCTTGGGGTGAGGTGCTGGCGGAGGCGGGTGCGGGTGAGGAGGTCCTCTCCGTGGAGTTCGATCCCGCGAAGGTCGGTGCGACTCGGGGGCAGTTTCCTGTGTTGAGGGATCGGGTGCTGGGGGTTGAGCGTCCTCGCGGGTGAGCTGCCTGGCGGGGGTGGCACCGGTCCTTCTTTCGCCCCCGCCGCCCCTGCCCATTCCCGTCCCTTTTCGGGGGCCGGCCCCCGAACCCCCGCTCCTCAAACGCCGGAGGGGCTGAATTTCAGTGGGGGTCTGGGGGCGTCAGCCCCCAGGGGAAGGGAATGGGTAGGGGCGGCGGGGGCGAGGAAACCGCTTCAGTCCGAGTCCCGTTCTCTCTCCGCCAGGTGGATCACGCATACCGCCACCGCGATCAGCAGGGCAGGGTCCGCGTCGTCGCGTACGACCTCGACGCCGTAGGTCTCCCGGACCCGCAGCCACCGGCGGGAGATGTGGGCGAGGAGTTCGCCGTCGTACTCGACGACGAACTCACGGTCGAGGATCTTGCCGCTGACGTCGAGCTCGGTCCCGTCGGCGAGGGCCACGCGGTAGTGGTTGCGGAGGAGCGACAGCCGCTTGCGGCGGATGGTCGCCAGCGGCTCACCGTCCCGCTCGATGACCATCGTGTCCCGCAGGGCGAGCATCTTCTTGTGGATGTCGATCAGCACCCGCCCCTGCGCGTCCTTCAGCTCGAAGGTGTCCCGCAGCCGCATCGCCTTGCCGTCGACGAGGAAGGCCTTGCGGCCGTGCTCGTCCTCGATCCAGTAGTCGTCACCGATGCCCAGGAGCCGGTCGCGTACGAGGAATTTCATGCTCTTAGCGGTTCCCCGGCAGCAGGTCCGAAACGCCGTCGGTAGGCCGACGGGCTGAGCCCGGTCTCGCGGCGCAGCCGGGCCCGCAGGTTGGCGGCGGTGCCGAGACCGCTGCGTGCCGCGACGACGTCCAGTCGTTCCTCGCCGCGTTCGATGAGCCGGCAGGCCAGCGCCACCCGTTCGCCCGTCAGCCACGCCAGTGGGGTCGTGCCCAGCTGGGCACGGAAGCGGCGGTGGAGCGTGGCGGGCGACACGGCCGCGTGCGTCGCGAGGTCCGCGACCGTCAGCGGTTCGCCGATCCGGGCCTGCGCCCAGGCCAGCAGCGGCGTCAGCGACTCGTCCCGTACGTCGGGCAGGGGGCGTTCGACGAACTGCCGCTGCCCGCCGTCGCGATGGGCGGCGAAGACGAGCCGCCGGGACACGGCGTTCGCGATCTCGGCGCCGTGGTCGCGGCGCACGATGTGCAGCCCGAGGTCGAGCGCGGCCGCGCTGCCTGCCGCCGTCAGCACGTCGCCTTCGTCGACGAAGAGCACGTCCGGCTCCAGGAGGACCTTCGGGTGGAGTTCCCGGAAGAGGTCGGCCCAGCGCCAGTGCGTGGTGGCCCGGCGCCCGTCCAGGATTCCGGCCTCGGCGAGCGCGAAGCTCCCGGTGCACAGGCTCACGACGCGGGCCCCGCGGGCGTGCGTGCGCCGGACGGCGTCGAGTACGGCTTCACCGCGCGGCACGACGTTGTCGGGGCGGCCGGGGACGACGAGGGTGTCCACGCCGTCCACCGCGTCGAGCCCGGGCACCCCGCTCAGCGTGAAGAAGCCGTGGTTCATACGGACCCCGGGGGTGGGGGTGCACAGCGTCAGCTCGTACAGCGGCTGGGGCAGGCCGAGTTCGGGCCTCGGCAGTCCGAACAGCTCGGTCGCGACGCCCACTTCGAAAGGGTTGGTGCCCTCGTCGACGATCACCGCGACGCGGTGCGGCCGGAGTCCAGGAGATGGAGCCGGAGCCAGAGGCGGAGTCGGGTGCTGCGAGGATCCTTGCGACATGTGCGATTTCTAGCACTCGTACGCCCGGGCCGTCCCGCCGCACGATGAACCCATGGCCAAGAACAACGAACCCGTCTCCCTCGCCGTCGCGCTCGCCTCCTTCGAGGACCTGTGGAGCCCGCGCATCGTCACCGCCGTCAACGACTACGACGTACGCCTCGCGAAGGTCGAGGGCGAGCACGTCTGGCACACCCACGACCACACCGACGAGTTCTTCCTGGTCGTGGAGGGCGAACTGCGCATCGCCCTGCGCGAGCCCGGCGGCGAGCGCACGGTGGTCCTGCCCAAGGGGTCGCTCTTCACGGTCCCGCGCGGCACCGAGCACAAGCCGAGTTCACCCTCCGGCGCGGCGATCCTCGTCATCGAGCCCACCGGCACGCTGTCGGTCGGGGACCGCCACGAGGAGGTCCCCGACCATGTGGACGCCACCACCGGGCACGTGCTGAACAGCTGATTCGGACGGCGGCCGGATGCCGTGACCGTCGACGGTCGGATGCCGGAGCCGTCGGTGGTCAGATGCTGCGGCCGTCGGTGATCAGGCGCCGTAACCGTCGCTGTACCCGCCGCGGTTGCGCTGCTCCTCGGTGACCACCGGTGTGGTGGGCGGCACCACGACCCGGCGCCGCTTGGCGATGCTGCTGAACGTCGCCACACCGATCAGACCGACGATCATGAAGATGATGCCGACCAGGTCGAGGTTGACCCCCTGCATGTCCCAGTCGGTCGCGAACGTGAGGATCGCCCCTGCGGCGATCAGAATGATGCACCCGCCCAGGCCCATGGGTGTCGCCTCCTGTTTGAAACACAGTTCGTTCCGGGCCCGGAGACCGTGCGGTTCCCGGGTCCGAGGCGAGTACCCGGACCCGGTCCCTCCATGCAGGGGAGATCTCCGCGGGCGGATGAGGCGGGACGGACCAGGGAGATTGGCCAGGGAGACCGATCAGGGAGACGGGTCAGGGGAGTTGGACGAAGACCGGTTCGCTGTACGCGGCCTGCCAGTCGGCGCTTCCCGCGAAGTACGCCCGGTAGTGGCCCTGTCCGGCGGGCGCGGCGAACGTGCCCTGGAACAGGGAGCCTTCCTGCGGGTCGCCGAAGCCGGGTACGACCGCCGTCACCGTCGTCCAGCCGGTGGCGCCGTCGGCCGAGTACTGGATCTGCACCTTGTTGTCGGCGTCCGAGGGCGTGCTCTCGCCGGTGTAGAGGCGTCCCTGGGCGGTGAGCCGGGAGTTCGTGCCGACGGTCACGGCGAAGGAACCGATGGAGGCGGCGCGAGCGACCTCGACCTTCAGGGGCTCCTCCGCGCTCGCGTCGAGGTACGTGCCCGGGAGGACGTTGACCTGCACGGTGCCGGAGCGGGGCATCAGCAGCTCTCCGGAGAACCGGCCCTCGGCGTCGGTGACGGGCCGCACCGCGGCGGCTCCCGAGTCGGTGCTCCACAGCGCGCGGACCGTGGCCCCGGCAAGCGGCCGCCAGTCGTCGTCGATCCACACCTCGGCGCGGCCCGAGACCGTCACGGGCTCGCCCTCGACGGTGCTCAGCTCGTCGGTGTCGAGCAGTACCCGGGTGCCGACCTGACCGGCGACACGGAGACCGTCGCGCCGTCCTGGGACCCCGGTGCGGCCAGTTGGAGCCACGGAGAGACGCTGCCCCCGCCGTCGTACGTGTGCGCGTACGCGGTGGAGAACCGGCCGTCGGCGTCCGTGCTCGCCGAGACGGTCTCGCCCGTGTTCGAGGTCGCGATCTCGACGGCGTTGTCCGCGGCGGGAGTCGTCTCCCCGGTACGCGGGTCCGTGATCGTGTACCGGCCGGACACGGAGATCTGTTGGTGGCCGAAGTCGGGGTGCTCCGGCGTGACCTCGAAGTCGTGAAGGTCGGCCGTGCGCCAGTACTCGAATCCGGCGGCGCTCTGTGTCGTGGAGGTGTCCCCGTCGGCGTCGGTCAGGTCGACGACGATGCGGTAGGTGCCCAGCTCGGCGAGGCGCAGCGGGGCGGTCGCCGTCCAGCGGCCGTCCGACTCGCTCCCCGAGCCGAGGGCGAACTCGCTGACGGTGGCGACCTCTTCGGAGCTTCCCCCGGCATACAGATGAGCGGTGATCGAGGTGATGGCGCTGTCCGAGCGCGCGGTCACCGAGACCAGGCCGGTGGACTGTTCGCCGGTGCCGCCCGCGACCACCAGCTCGGGTGCGGTCGTCGCGGCGGACGCCGTCGGAACCGGCCCCAGCAGCAGTCCGGCCGCGACCGACGCGCAGGCGAGCAGCATGGAACGCCGTCTCATATCAAGTCCCCCCGTGGGCAAGATGTTCGACCAAGGTGTTTCACCGGGTGATTGACCACGGTGATTGATCAAGACGGCATCGTATGGCGGAGGGGCCTGTCATGAACAGGTTCAAAACTGGGCCCACCTGAGGCAGCTCTATCCCTCCAGGAACCCCACCAGTGAGTTCGCCAGCAGGAACGGGTCGGTGGCGCCGCAGAGTTCGCGGGCGCTGTGCATCGAGAGGATGGCCACGCCGATGTCGACCGTCTTGATGCCGTGGCGGGCGGCGGTGATGGGGCCGATGGTGGTGCCGCAGGGCATGGAGTTGTTGGAGACGAACGTCTGGAAGGGCACGTCGGCCTTCTCGCAGGCGGCGGCCCACACGGCGCGGCCCGAACCGTCCGTCGCGTAGCGGTTGTTGACGTTCACCTTGAGGATCGGGCCGCCGCCCGCGCGCGGGTGGTGCGTCGGGTCGTGCCGCTCGGCGTAGTTCGGGTGGACGGCGTGACCGGTGTCGGAGGAGAGGCAGACCGTGCCGGCGAAGGCGCGGGCCCTGTCCTCGTACGAGCCGCCGCGCGCGAACACCGAACGCTCCAGCACGCTGCCCAGCAGTGGCCCGTCCGCTCCCGTGTCCGACTGCGAGCCGTTCTCCTCGTGGTCGAACGCCGCGAGGACCGGGATGTAGGAGAGGGGCTCGTCGGCCGTCGCCACGGCCGTCAGCGCGGCCGTACCTGCGTGCACGGACAGCAGGTTGTCCATGCGCGGGCCCGCGAGCAGCTCCTTGTCGCGGCCCAGGTAGGCGGGCGGTTCGATGGAGTGCACCATCAGGTCCCAGCCGGTGGTCTCGCCCTCGGTGAGCCCCGACTCCTCCTCCAGGAAGCGGATCAGGTCGCCGTCGCGCACGTCGTTGCCCAGGCCCCAGATGGGCTGCAGATGCCGCTGCTTGTCGAGCTTGAGGCCGTCCGAGGTGACGGACCGGTCCAGGTGGATGGCGAGCTGGGGCACGCGCAGCAGCGGCCGGTCGATGTTCACGAGCCGCGTCGAGCCGTCCCGGAGCGACAGCCGTCCGGCGAGGCCCAGGTCCCGGTCGAGCCAGGAGTTGAGGAGCGGGCCGCCGTAGACCTCGACCGCGACCTGGCGCCAGCCGTGCGCACCGCTGTCCGGGCGCGGTTTCACCCGCAGGTTGGGGGAGTCGGTGTGCGCCCCGACGATGCGGAAGGCGGTGTGCGGCTCGGCGCCCTCCGGCACGTACCAGGCGACGATCGCGCCCCCGCGCAGCACGTACTTTCCACCGCTCGTCCCGTCCCACGCGTCGGTCTCCGCGACCTGCCGGAAGCCCGCCTTCTCCAGCCGCTCGGCGGCGTTCGCCACGGCGTGGTACGGGGACGGGCTCGCCGCCAGGAAGGACATGAGGTCGTCGGTGTGTCCGCGGTCGAAGCGTGGGGGTGTGCGCATGGGTTCACCTTAACGACGTACGAAGGCCCGCTCCCGGGGATGGGAACGGGCCTTCGTGAGGGGTGTGTACAGACGGTGGGACGGGTCCGGACGTTCGGCGCGAACGTGACGGCTCACGGCCCGAGCGCCGACCCTGCAGGTGCGTGAACGCCGACCCTGCGGGTGCGTGAACGCCGACCCTGCGGGTGCGTGAACGCCGACCCTGCGGGTGCGTGGGGGCTGGTCGCGCAGTTCCCCGCGCCCCTGAAGAAGGGCGGGGCTGCGCCCCGCCCTTCTTCAGAACGCGGCTTCGTCCAGCTCCATCAGGTCCAGCTCGACGCCCTCGGCGAGCTTGCGCGCACCGGTGACGCCCGGCAGGACGTTCGCCGCGAAGAACTTCGCCGCGGCGATCTTGCCGGTGTAGAACGGCCGGTCCTTCGCCGAGGCCGTCTCCAGCTTCTCGGCGGCGACGGCGGCACCCTTCAGGAGCAGGTAGCCGACGACGACGTCACCCGAGGCCATCAGCAGGCGGGTGCTGTTGAGACCGACCTTGTAGATGTTCTTGACGTCCTGCTCGGTCGCCGCGAGGTCGGTCAGCATCAGGCCGACGATGGCCTCCAGCTCGACGGCCGCCTTGGCGAGGTGCTCGCGGGCGCCGGACAGCTCCTCGCCGCCGGTGCCGAGCGCCAGGAACTTCTTGATGTCCTCGGCGAGGGAGTTGAGGGCCGCGCCCTGGTTGCGGACGATCTTCCGGAAGAAGAAGTCCTGGCCCTGGATCGCGGTCGTACCCTCGTACAGGGTGTCGATCTTGGCGTCGCGGATGTACTGCTCGATCGGGTACTCCTGGAGGAACCCGGAGCCGCCGAAGGTCTGCAGCGACTGGGCGAGCTGCTCGTAGCCCTTCTCGGAGCCGTAGCCCTTCACGATCGGCAGGAGCAGGTCGTTGAGGGCCTCCAGGGCGGACGCGTCCTCGCCCTCGGCCTCCTTGACCTGGATCTCGTCCTGGAGCGCGGCGGTGTGCAGCACCAGGGCGCGCATGCCCTCCGCGTACGCCTTCTGCGTCATCAGCGAGCGGCGCACGTCCGGGTGGTGCGTGATGGTGACCTTGGGCGCGGTCTTGTCCATGAACTGCGCGAGGTCGGGGCCCTGGACGCGCTCCTTGGCGTACTCAAGGGCGTTCAGGTAGCCCGTCGACAGCGTCGAGATGGCCTTCGTGCCGACCATCATGCGGGCGAACTCGATGATGCGGAACATCTGGCGGATGCCGTCGTGCTTGTCGCCGATGAGCCAGCCCTTGGCCGGGTGGCGGTCGCCGAACGTCATCTCGCAGGTGTTGGAGGCCTTGAGGCCCATCTTGTGCTCGACGTTCGTCGCGTAGGCGCCGTTGCGCTCGCCCAGCTCGCCGGTCTCGAAGTCGAACTCGTACTTCGGGACGAGGAAGAGGGACAGGCCCTTGGTGCCGGGGCCGGCACCCTCGGGACGCGCGAGCACGTAGTGGAGGATGTTCTCCGACATGTCGTGCTCACCGGACGTGATGAAGCGCTTGACGCCCTCGATGTGCCAGGAGCCGTCCTCCTGCTCGACCGCCTTGGTACGCCCCGCGCCCACGTCCGAGCCGGCGTCCGGCTCGGTGAGAACCATGGTGGAGCCCCACTGCTTGTCCACGGCGATCTTCGCGATGTGCTTCTGGACCTCGTTGCCCTCTTCGAAGAGGATGCCCGCGAACGCGGGGCCCGAGCAGTACATCCAGACCGCCGGGTTCGCGCCGAGGATCAGCTCCGCGTACGCCCAGATCAGGGAGCGGGGGGCGGTGGTGCCGCCGATCTCCTCGGGGAGGCCGAGCCGCCAGTACTCGGAGTCCATGAAGGCCTGGTAGGACTTCTTGAAGGATGCCGGGACGGGCGCCGTGTTGGTCTCCGGGTCGAAGACCGGAGGGTTGCGGTCGGCGTCCGCGAAGGACTCGGCCAGCTCGTTCTCCGAGAGGCGGGTCAGCTCTTCGAGGATGCTCTTGGCGGTCTCGGTGTCCATCTCCGCGAACGGGCCGGTGCCGTACAGCTTGTCGCGCCCGAGCACCTCGAAGAGGTTGAACTCGATGTCGCGGAGATTCGACTTGTAGTGCCCCATGGCGACGGCTCCGTTAAAGATCGGGGAGGTGGGTGAGTCCTCGGTGACGAGTCCTCGTACCTTGTTCGAGTCTGGTGCGCATACGGTCCACGTACCAACTAGTAGCTACGATGATGCTACCCGTCGGTAATAAGAATCAACCCCTGATTGCCCAAGTGTGAGCAGGGTCTACATTTCGGGGTCCACCTTCGGGTGGGAGTGCACGACTCCGCCACCTGTTCGAGGAAATCCGCCGGGGACGACCGGGCGGCCCGCCCCGCCAGTACTCTTGCCCCCATGTACGGCTACGACCAGAACGTGGGACCGGGGCAGCAGTACACACAGCCCCAGCCGCCGCCGCAGCAGCAGATGCCCGGTGGCGTCGGCGGCGTCGGCGGATACGGCCAGCAGCCGCCGCTCTACCCCGAGCCGTCGCCGCCGTCGCTCGCGGACGCGGTGCGCGCGTTCACCACGGGGTCGCTGACCCCCGAGGACTTCCAGCAGGTCTTCGCCACCTCGAAGGTCTACTGCCCGCGCGGTGACAACCCCGGATTCCTGGCGCTGCACAACACCCAGCAGCCCGTGATCCCGATGTTCACCTCGCTCAAGGAACTGCGCCGGTACGCCGGCAAGGAGTCCAAGTACTTCGTGGTCATCGGCGCCGAGGTGATCGACCTGCTCCCCACCGGCTACGGCTTCGTCCTCGACATGGAGGGCGAGCACCGCATCGTCTTCGACGCGAAGGCGGTCGAACAGATGGTCGACTTCGCCATGCGCCGGATGTACGGCTGACCGCGCTTGCTCCACAGACGGCCGACAGACACCGCCACGCGCAGACGGCAAGCGCGTACTGCCCGGTAGGGCCGGCTCGTACAGCCGGCCCGCATGGCCGACCTGTACAGCTGGCCCGCACGACCCGCTCCACACGTGACGCCCGGAGGGAATGCCCTCCGGGCGTTCTGCGTTCCAGGTGGCAGAAAGTTCGAGATTCAACTAAACTTCGAGCACAAGGAGGTACCGACATGCCTGCAGTGACCGTCGAGAACCCGCTGACCCTGCCCCGTGTGGCCGCGTCGACCGAGGCCGTGGCACGTCCTGTGCTCGCCGTGACCACCGCGCCGAGCGGCTTCGAGGGTGAGGGCTTCCCGGTCCGCCGCGCGTTCGCCGGGATCAACTACCGCCATCTCGACCCGTTCATCATGATGGACCAGATGGGTGAGGTGGAGTACGCGCCGGGCGAGCCCAAGGGCACGCCTTGGCACCCCCACCGCGGCTTCGAGACCGTGACCTACATCATCGATGGCGTCTTCGACCACCAGGACTCGAACGGTGGCGGTGGCACCATCACCAACGGCGACACCCAGTGGATGACCGCGGGCTCGGGCCTCCTGCACATCGAGGCCCCGCCGGAGGCGCTCGTCGTGTCGGGCGGTCTCTTCCACGGGCTCCAGCTGTGGGTGAACCTGCCGGCCAAGGACAAGATGATGGCGCCGCGCTACCAGGACATCCGCGGCGGCTCGGTCCAGCTGCTCAGCACGCCCGACGGCGGCGCGCTCCTGCGCGTCATCGCCGGTGAGCTGGACGGCCACCAGGGTCCCGGCATCACGCACACGCCGATCACCATGATCCACGCGACCGTGACCCCCGGCGCCGAGCTCACGCTCCCGTGGCGCGAGGACTTCAACGCCCTCGCGTACGTGATGGCCGGCCGCGGCAGTGTCGGTACGGACCGCCGTCCGGTCCACACCGGGCAGACGACCGTCTTCGGCGCGGGTTCCTCGCTGACCGTCCGTGCGGACGAGAAGCAGGACGCCAACACCCCGGACCTGGAGGTCGTCATCCTGGGCGGACAGCCGATCCGGGAGCCGATGGCCCACTACGGCCCCTTCGTGATGAACACCCGCGAGGAGCTGCAGCAGGCCTTCGACGACTTCCAGAAGGGGCGGCTGGGGACCATTCCCGCCGTGCACGGGATGACGGAGGGCGGGCTGTAGTCGCCCGTTCGACACCCTTTCGACGCCCGGTCCGCGGTCGGCCCGCAGGGTCCGGTACAGCACGAGGCAGGCCCGGAGCCGCAGGTTCGTCCTGCGACTTCGGGCCTGTCTCGTTGTGTGCGGTCAGCCGCGGGCCCGCACCCGTACCCGTGCCGGACCCGTCGCCTGGAGGGTGATTCCCGCTGTCAGGGGGACCTCCGTGTCCACGGCCTCCAGTTCGTACGAGCGCAGCAGGGCCGCCAGGGCCAGTACGGACTCCAGCATCGAGAAGTACTGGCCGATGCAGGCGCGCGGGCCGCCGCCGAAGGGGAACCAGGCGTAGCGGTGGCGGGCCGCCTCCCGTTCGGGGGTGAAGCGGTCGGGGTCGAAGCGTTCCGGGTCGTCCCACAGGTCCGGGTGGCGGTGGGTGACCCAGGGCAGGACCAGGACGTCCGCGCCCGCCGGGATCAGATGTCCTTCGACCTCCGCGGCCTCGACGGACCGGCGGCCGACCACCGGAGCGGCCGGATACAGCCGCATGGCCTCCTTCAGCACCCTTGTCAGGTAAGGGAGTTCGTCGAGGTCGGCGGCCGAGGGCGCCCGCCCCGACGGCAGCCGGTCGGCCTCCTCCTGGGCCCGCTTCCGGGCCTCCGGGTGGCGGGCGAGGAGATGGAGCGCGAAGGCCATGGATGTCGCGGTCGTCTCGTGGCCCGCGACCAGGAAGACCAGTACCTGGTTACGGAGTTCGTCCGCGTCGAGGATGCCGTCCTCCTCGCTGCTGGCCCGGGAGAGAAGGGAGAGCAGGTCGTCGCCCTCGGTGGAGGCGGCCCCGGCCGTCGCGTCGGCCGCCCTGCGCTCAGCGATGATCCGGTCGCAGACCGCGTACACCGCCTGGGACGCCGCCTCGGCCCGGCGGTTGGACGGGAGGGGCCAGGAGCGCGGCGGGTTGACGGGGGAGAAGCCGCGCCGCGTCACGTACTCGCTGACCACGGGGAAGTTGTCGTGGATGACCTCGACCGCGGCCTCGACGTCCGCGCCGAACAGGATGCGGGAGACCGTGCGCAGCGCGAGCCGGTCCATCTCCCGGACCACGTCGACGACGCCGTCGGCCGCGTCCCGCCAGCGCTCGACCGTGCCGTCGGCCTCCAGCGTCACCGCCGTGGCATAGGTGTCCACCTGCCGTTGCGTGAACAGCGGCTGGATCAGACGGCGTTGGCGCCGGTAGTCGGCGTCCTGCGCGGTCAGCAGGCCGTTGCCGGCGGACTGCCTCAGCTCCTCGTAGAACTGGTTGTCCTTGCGGAAGTTGGCCGCCTGCGAGGCCAGGATCTGCTGCACGCCCTCCGCGGAGAAGACGCAGTGCAGCACCGAACGGACTCCCGGTGGGCCCGCCGAGAGACGCGCCACGTCGCCGTGGTCCCGCCGGGCGCGGAGGAAGGCATCCAGCGCGTCGCGCCGGAGGTCGAGTGCCGAGCCGAGCAGGGGGAGGCCTTTGGGCCCTGGTATCTCAGTGATGGCGGCCATGGTTCGCATCATCGCGCACCGGTCCCCCGGCGGGTCCCCCTTTCAGCCCTCCCGGAGCGCCGCCCCGACTGACGCATGGTCAGGTGGAGGCGTGCAGCCCCTGCTTCCGGAATCCGCCCGGCTCCTGCCCGAACCCGTGCGCCGCGTGGCCGCCTGGTGCGTCGTCGCTCTGCTGGTGACCGGGGTCGTGGTGGTCGGGGTGCGGCTGTGCGTCGAATTCAAGACCGCGGTGGTGCCGGTGCTGCTCGCGCTGCTCGGGACGGCGCTGCTCCGGCCGCTGTACGGGCGACTCGTGCGGGCGAAGGTGAACCGGTCGATCGCGGCCGGTGTGACCTGTGCCGCCGTGCTCGCCGTCGTCGGCGGGGCCACGTACATCGTGGTGGCCGCGCTGATCGACACCGGTGACGAGATCACCGCCTCGCTCAAGCAGGCCGCCGAGTCGCTGTCCGAGCACTTCGGGGCGGCCGGCACCTCGCTCGACGACCTCGCCTCCAACGCCAAGGAGCTGCTGGGCAAGTTCGGCGGGACGGCGGCGTCCGGGGTGATCAGCGGGATCAGCGTCGTGGGCCAGGCCATCGCCATGGCCGTCCTCGCGCTGCTGCTCGTCTTCTTCTTCCTGCGGGACTCGCACCGCGCGGCCGGGACCCTGCGCTCGCTGGTGCCACAGGGCTCGGGCGACATGGCCGAGGCGATGGCGCGGCGGGCTTATCAGGCCGTCGAGGGGTTCATGCGCGGGACGACGTTCATCGCGCTCATCGACGCGATCTGCATCACCGTGGGCCTGCTCGTGCTGCGGGTGCCGGGGGCCGTCGGGCTCGGCGCGCTCGTGTTCGTCGGCGCGTACATCCCGTATCTGGGCGCCTTTCTGTCCGGCGCTGTGGCGATTCTGGTGGCCCTCGCGGACCGGGGTTTCGTGATCGCGCTGTGGGCGCTGGGGGTCGTCCTGGCCGTGCAGGTCCTTGAGGGGCATGTGCTCCAGCCGATGATCCAGAGCCGGACCGTGCAGATGCACCCCGCCGTCGTCATGCTGGCGATCACCGCGGGCGCGTCCGTGGCGGGCATCCTCGGGATGCTGCTGGCGGTGCCCCTGACGGCGGCGGCGTTCGGGGTGATCGCTGAACTGCGGGGACGTTACGCGTCTTTGGAGACGTCGGTGACCCCGGAGAAGCCGGGAAGCCCGGGCTCGGCCTCGCCGCCCGGCTCCTCGCCGCCCGGCTCCTCCTCGTAGAGCTCGAACCAGATGCTCTTGCCCTCGCCTCGCGGGTCCACCCCCCACGCGTCCGCGAGCAATTCCATCAGCATCAGGCCCCGCCCGGAGGACGCCAGTTCGCCGGGGTGCCGCTTGTGGGGCAGGTCGTCGCTCCCGTCCGTCACCTGGATCCGTATCCGACGGGCACCCGCTCCGCCCGTCATCTCGGCGACGAGCAGCGCGTCCGCGTCGGTGTGGACGAGGACGTTCGTGATCATCTCGGATACCAGCAGGACCGCCGAGTCGACCTGGTCGGCGGAGGCCCAGTCGTGCAGGAACTCCCGCAGCTGCTGCCGGGCTCCCGCGACCCGCTGGTGCTCGGCCTGAGCGACGGTCACCATCGTGCGGCGTACGGAGGACCGCTCGGTCAGGGTGCCGCCGAGGCTGCTGTCCTCCCCCGCCCTGTTCAGCAGCAGTACCGCTATGTCGTCCTCGCGGCGGTCCACCAGGGGTCCGGTCGTGTGGTGGGAGGAGGGCCCGTGCACGGCCTGGACCAGTGCGTCGGCCAGTTCCTCCATGTCGCCGTCGTGGCTCTCCAGGATCTTGCGGATCCGCCGCCAGCCGGTGTCCAGGTCGTGCCCGCCGGTCTCGATGAGCCCGTCCGTGCAGATCAGCATGGTCTCGCCGGGCTCCAGGACGAGCCGCGTCGTCGGATAGTCGGCGTCCGGGTCGATGCCGAGCGGCAGCCCGCCCGCGGTCGGCCGGGTCAGCACGGTCCCGTCGGCCATGCGTATCGCCGGATCCGGATGCCCGGCCCTGGCTATCTCCAGGACCCCGCTCTCCGGATCCACCTCCACATACAGGCAGGTCGCGAAGCGCAGGTCCGAGATCTCCTCGTCGTACGTGATCCCGTACAGGAAGCGGGAGGCGCGGGAGAGGACCGCGTCCGGGCGGTGTCCCTCGGAGGCGTACGCCCGCAGTGCGATCCGGAGCTGGCCCATCAGTCCGGCGGCGCGTACGTCATGGCCCTGGACGTCGCCGATGACAAGGGCGAAGCGGCCACCCTCGGGGCTGTTCCGGGAGGTGCCGCCGGGCAGCGGGATCATGTCGTACCAGTCGCCGCCCACCTGGAGTCCGCCGCCGGTGGGCACATACCGGGCCGCGACGCTCATGCCCGGGATCTGCGGCCCCAGGGTGGGCAGCATCGAGCGCTGGAGGCCGTCCGTGAGCTCCCGCTCGGACTCGGCGACCCCGGCCCGCGAGAGGGCCTGTGCCAGCATCCGCGCCACCGTCGTCAGCACGGAACGCTCGTCGGGCGTGAACGTGACGGGGTACGTGAAGGCCGCCATCCACGCGCCCATCGTGCGCCCTGCGAACGTGAGCGGCAGGAACGCCCAGGACTGGCGGTCGAAGTGCTGGGCGAGCGGCCAGGCGGCCGGATAGCGGTCGCGGTAGTGGTCGGGCGAGGAGAGATAGACGGCACGGCCGGTGCGGACGACCTCCGCGGCCGGATAGTCCGTGTCCAGCGGCATCTGGGTGAACGGCTCCTCGTCCCCGGGGTTGTGCCCGTGGTGGCCGATGACCGTCAGCCGGTCGCCCGCCGCGCCGAAGACCGCGAGCCCGTCCGGCGAGAAACCGGGCATTGACAGGCCCGCCGCGACCCGCAGCACCTCCGCCGTGGACCGTGCCTCGGCCAGCGCCCGCCCCGCGTCCAGCAGGAACGCCTCCCGCGAGCGTCTCCAGTCACCCGTGACCGGCGTACGCGCGGCGGAGCCCGGCTGCGGCTCGGTGACCTCCTGCATGGTGCCGATCAGCTGGTACGACCCGGTGCCCGGGTCGATCGACGGCTTGGAACGGCTGCGTACGGTACGGATCACATGGCCCTGCTCGTCCATGACCCTCAGCCGCAGCTCGGCGAGTGTGCCCTCGACGACGGCGAGCTGGACGACCCCGTTGACCTCGTTCCAGTCGACGGGGTGGAAACGGGCGCGTACACCTGCCTCCGTGAGCACGGTCGGCTCCGCGGGCAGGCCGAGGAGCCGGGCGGCCTCGGCGTCGAGGGTGACCTTCCCGGCGGCGTCGTCCCACCTCCACAGGCCGGTGGCGAGGGTGGCGAGGACGTCCCCCACTGAGGGAAGGGGATCACCGATGCGCATTGCCCCACTGTATGAAGAGGTGAACGAAAGCTGCCACCGAGGCAGGTGAGGGGCGCGTGGGCGCTGAGCGGCAGCCGGTGGCGGAACTATTGCGGACAGCGATCTTGGGGCGGCCGGTAGGCTTGCTGTGTTTCACGTGAAACAACGCCCCCGACCGCGAAGACTGGATGAAACGACGATGCATCGGTACAGGTCCCACACCTGCGGCGAGCTCCGCGCCTCTGACGTCGGCAGCGACGTCCGGCTGAGCGGCTGGCTGCACAATCGCCGAGACCTGGGCGGCATCCTCTTCATCGATCTGCGCGACCACTACGGCATCACGCAGCTCGTCGCCCGCCCCGGTACCCCCGCGTACGAGGCCCTGGACAAGCTCTCCAAGGAGTCCACGGTCCGTATCGACGGCAAGGTCGTCTCGCGTGGCGCGGAGAACGTGAACGCGGAGCTGCCGACCGGCGAGATCGAGGTCGAGGTGGGCGAGGTCGAGCTGCTCGGCGCGGCCGCCCCGCTGCCCTTCACGATCAACGCCGAGGACGGTGTGAACGAGGAGCGGCGTCTGGAGTACCGCTTCCTCGACCTGCGACGCGAGCGCATGCACCGCAACATCCTGCTGCGTACGTCGGTCATCTCCGCCATCCGTCACAAGATGACGGCGCTGGGCTTCAACGAGATGGCGACCCCGATCCTCAGCGCCACCTCCCCCGAGGGCGCGCGCGACTTCGTGGTCCCGTCCCGCCTGAACCCGGGCAAGTTCTACGCCCTCCCCCAGGCGCCGCAGCAGTTCAAGCAGCTGCTGATGATCTCGGGCTTCGACCGGTACTTCCAGATCGCGCCCTGCTTCCGTGACGAGGACGCGCGCGCCGACCGTTCGCCGGGCGAGTTCTACCAGCTCGACGTGGAGATGTCCTTCGTCGAGCAGGAGGACGTGTTCCAGCCCATCGAGAAGCTCATGACCGAGCTGTTCGAGGAGTTCGGCAAGGGCCGTCACGTGACGTCCCCGTTCCCGCGCATCCCGTTCCGCGAGTCGATGCTGAAGTACGGCTCGGACAAGCCGGATCTGCGGGCCCAGCTGGAGCTCGTCGACATCACCGACGTCTTCGAGGGCTCGGAGTTCAAGGCCTTCGCGGGCAAGCACGTACGGGCCCTGCCGGTGCCGGACGTGGCCGCGCAGTCCCGCAAGTTCTTCGACCAGCTCGGTGACTACGCGGTCTCGCAGGGCGCGAAGGGCCTGGCCTGGGTGCGGGTGGCCGAGGACGGTTCGCTGACGGGCCCGATCGCGAAGTTCCTGACCGAGGAGAACGTCGCCGAGCTGACGAAGCGCCTGTCGCTCGCGGCCGGCCACGCGGTCTTCTTCGGCGCGGGCGAGTTCGACGAGGTCTCGAAGATCATGGGCGCGGTCCGCGTCGAGGCCGCCAAGCGCGCCGGGCACTTCGAGGACGGCGTCTTCCGGTTCTGCTGGATCGTCGACTTCCCGATGTACGAGAAGGACGAGGAGACCGGGAAGATCGACTTCTCGCACAACCCGTTCTCGATGCCGCAGGGCGGTCTGGAGGCCCTGGAGACCCAGGACCCGCTGGACATCCTGGGCTGGCAGTACGACATCGTCTGCAACGGCGTCGAGCTGTCCTCCGGCGCCATCCGGAACCACGAGCCGGACATCATGCTCAAGGCCTTCGAGATCGCGGGCTACGACCGTGAGACCGTCGAGGAGCAGTTCGCGGGCATGCTCCGCGCCTTCCGCTTCGGCGCCCCGCCGCACGGCGGCATCGCCCCGGGCGTCGACCGCATCGTGATGCTCCTCGCCGACGAGCCGAACATCCGGGAGACCATCGCGTTCCCGCTGAACGGCAACGCGCAGGACCTGATGATGGGCGCGCCGACGGAGCTGGACGAGACGCGACTGCGGGAACTGCACCTTTCGGTGCGCAAGCCTCAGCCGAAGTAGGGCCCTGCGGGCCCCGCTCTCAGGTTCGGTTTGCGGGTCCGGCTCTCGGGTCGGGCCCGCAGGGCGCTCCGCTGGGAGGTCTCGCTTTGTCTGCGGGGCCGTTGTGGCTGGGCGCGCAGTTCCCCGCGCCACTTTAGGGGCGCGCCGGGACTTGCCTGCTCAGCCAGGCTCGTGATCGTCCTCGGGGTCCGGGCGGGGCGGGAGTCGCAGGTCGCCCGGTACCGGGCCCTCGTCGTCGCTGCCTCGGGTGTAGCGGTGTATGCGTACCTGGAGGTTCATGCGCCGGGACTCCTTGCTGAGGCGGCGCCGCTCGCGTCGGCCGGCTTCGTCGTCGTCCAGTGCCGCCGCCTGGCACAGCTGTTCTCGGCCAAAGCCGGAGCCGTGGAGTTCTGGACGCGGGCGGGGGAGGACGGCCTGCGCGTCCACCGCGACGACGGCCACCTGTTCGTGGTGCAGATCTCCGGGATCAAGCGCTGGTATCTGTACGACACCCCGCGCGACGCGGCCGACTGGAGCCCCGGATACGTCGAGGACCTGGCGAGCGCCCGGACCGTCGACCTGCGGCCCGGCCAGGTGCTGTATCTGCCCGAGGGCATCGTCCACCACACCCGCACCCTCGACACGGAGTCCGTGCACGTCACCGTCGCGATCAGGGAGCCCCGGCTGCGGGACACGGTCGAACTGGCCGTACGCGCCTGCCTCGCACGCATCCCGGACCACGCGACCCTGTCGGGGACCGGAGCCGAGCGGGAGGAGACGGCCGACGAACTCCTGACCCGGCTCGCCGAAGCGCTCGGGCGCGTGGACCGGGCCGCCCTGGTACGTGACCTGTCGCGCCGCGCGGCCGAGACCCGCGGCAGCCGCTGAGCTGCGGGGCTCCGGTCGTGAGTCGCAGGGCCACGGTCGTGGGAGGTAGGGCCACGGTCGTGGGAGGTAGGGCCACGGTCGTGGGAGGTAGAGCCACGGTCGTGAGAGGTAGGTCTGCGATCGATTCGCGCCACGTTCTTCATGGACACAGCAACCCACAGTCCGTGCCCACGCCCTTGACAGTCTTCTTACCTAACTTCCCTGTCCATGACGGGAATCCAAGGAAACCAAACAGCCCAGGGTCCGAAACACAAGCGGAACGTGACGCGTCGCAAGGTCGTCGTGGCAGGTGGCGCGGCGGTGGCCGCGGTGGGCGTGGGCGGCACGATCGCCGCGACCGCGAACGCCGGCCAGACGAAGAAGAGCGCCTCGCCGACCGCCTCCTCCACCTCTTCGGAGACGTGCTACAAGCTCACGTCGGAGACCACCGAGGGCCCGTACTACATCGACGCGGACAAGCTCCGCCAGGACATCACCGAGGACCGGGAGGGCATCCCGCTGACCCTGCGCCTCAAGGTGATCGACAACGAGACCTGCAAGCCCATCAGAAACGCCGCCGTCGACATCTGGCACTGTGACGCGCTGGGCCTGTACTCCGGGTACGAGGACCTCTCCTCCGGCGGCGGCGGGGGCACGCCGCCCAGCGGAACGCCCACCGATGTCCCGTCCGGCACGCCGACCGGCTCCCCGCCCGCGGGTGGCGGCGGTGGCGGCCACGAGGAGCCGACCGACGACAAGCGCTACTTGCGCGGCACGTGGAAGACGGACAAGCAGGGCTTCGTCACCTTCAAGACGGTCTTCCCGGGCTGGTACCGGGGCCGCTGCGTCCACATCCACACCAAGGTGCACGTCAGCGGCACCTGGACGGACGCCGGCTACGAGGGCGGGAACACCTGCCACACCGGCCAGTTCTTCTTCGACGAGGAGTCGGTGCTCGCCTCGGCGGAGGTCGAGCCGTACTCCACGTCGACGACCGAGCGCACGACGCTCACCGAGGACACCATCTACGACCAGTCCGGCACGGCCGGTGGTCTCCTCAAGCTCAAGTACAAGAAGAACGGCATCGCCAAGGGCGTCCTCGGCACCATCACCATGGGCGTCGACCCGGACGCGACCCATGAGGGCACGGACGACGCGGTGCAGCCGGGCGCGTCGGCGTCCGCGTCGGCCTCGGCCTCGGCCTCGTAGCCCGGTTCGGCGCTGACCGCAGGGCGGTCCCGGGGAGTGGGACCCTGGGCCCGCCCTGCTCGCTCGGCGGTCATGGATCGGCAATTCGTGGGCATCTGATCAGGTGGCGCACAGGATTCTCGTCGGAGACGCACAGCGGCAGGGAGTCTGATGGGTGGTGCGGGACGAGAACCTCCCGCAGGAGACCGGCAGCGCCGGAGGAGAGACCACCGGAGGACATCATGGGATTCGCCGTGCTGCTCGCACTGCTGCTGATCGTCGGGGCGGTGGCCGCGGTCGTCGTACAGCGGCGGTCGAACGGCGGGGGCGCCATGTCCGACCTGGACGCGGAGGCCGAGGCCAACCGCTGGGTGGTCCGGCTGGGCGGCAGCCTGTCCGCCTTCACCGCCGGCGCGCGGGCCGACCGGACCGCGGCCCGCGAACTCTCGGCCGCCGCCGAACGCCACCGCACCGCCCGCCACCAGTTGGCCACCGCCCGCACCCCCGCCGAGTACGCGGTGGTGACCCGCACCGCCCTGGAGGGCATGCACCATGTCCGCGCGGCCCGCACGGCTCTGGGCATTGCCTCGCCCTCGGGCCAACGCCGGCACCAAAGAGATCACGTCCGGACGTAACGAGACCCCGTAACGAGATCCCGTCCGGACTCGGTGAGGCGACACCTGAGTACGTAGATTGAATCTACGTAGATGCCATCTACAGAAGTACGCGCCGATAGTCGTTTGTCGGGGTGAGCGGGGCGTTCACGCCGTCTGGGCCAGTTCGCACCACACGAACTTGCCGTTGGTGTGCGGTAGTTGGGCCGCGGCGCCCAGGGAGTACCAACCCCACTTGTCCGCGCACTCCTCCACGAGGGTGAGGCCGCGGCCCGATTCGAGGGCCGGGTTCGGCATGGCCGCCAGGGCTGGGGGTGCGGGAGGTCTGGGGTCCGTGTCCCATACGCCGATACGGAGGACCGGCGCCACCCAGCGAAGCCTTATGGCCGCCGGGCCCTTCGTGTGCTGTACGGCGTTGGCCACGAGCTCCGTCGCGACCAGCTCGGCCACCTCCGTGAGGTGGGGCAGGCCGTGGAGGGTGAGGATCAGGCGGAGGGTGCGGCGACAGATCGTGACGGCCCGGGGGTCGTTGGGCAGGGAGAGGGTGTACTGCCATGGTTCGCCGAACGGGTCTTCGGATGCGGGTGCGGGCATGACGAACTCCTGGTCAGGGAGGGAGGGGTGCGGTCGTCGGGCGGTGGCTGTGTCGCTCCCGTCGTGGCATGGCGGGGCGGTGCGCTTCCGGGGTCCCGGGGTTCCGCAGCGTGTGCGTCGCGTCACCGACGGTAGGGCCAAATGTTTCGCCCAGGCAAGTCGTTCGCGTAACCTGACACCCGATCGGGGACGTTCAACCCCGTCTGAGGACCCTGTCGTTCAGGAAGTGGGGGCAGTGTGCCCGCGAGGATTCAGCCGACCGCTCGGCAAGTACGCCTCGGTGCTGAGCTGCGGAAACTGCGGGAGGCGGCGGGGCTGACCTCCCGGCAGGCGGCCGCGTTGCTGGGGACCAACCCGGCTCAGATGAGTCAGATCGAAGCGGGCAACGCGGGAGTCAGCGGAGAGCGCGTGCGCAAGCTCGGAGTGCAGTACGACTGCTCCGACACGGAGTTGATCGACGCCCTGGTGGAGATGGCGACAGACCGTACGCGCGGTTGGTGGGAGGAGTACCGAGGTGTGCTGCCCGCCGTCTTCCAGGACTTGGCGGAGCTGGAACACCACGCCACCTTCATGCGGGTGGTCGGCACCGTCCACGTGCCCGGACTGCTTCAGACCGAGGAGTACGCGCGGGCGGTGTTCGCGTATGTGGTGCCGGAACTGCCTGAGAACGAGGTGGAGTTGCGTGTGGAGCACCGGATGCGCCGTCGGCAGATCCTCTCCGGAGTCCCCTACGAGGCGGTGCTCCATGAGTCCGTACTGCGTACGCGCGTTGCCGATCGCCGGGGTGCCCGTGCTCAACTCGACGAGTTGCTGAGCCAGTCGGAGCGGTCGAACGTAAGCGTGCGGGTGATCCCGTTCGACGCCGATGGGTTTGCCGGGGCGGGCGCGATGATGCTTTACGCCGGTGGGCGAGTACCGGCGCTGGACACCGTGCAGCGGGACGCCCCGTACGGCTCGATGTTCCTGGACGCCTCTGCTCGACTACTGGCCATGCGAACGCTCTTCCGTAGGGTGGAGTCGGCAGCGCTGACGGCTGCCCGGTCTCGGGACTACATCAGCCGACTGACGAAGGAGCTGTGAGCCGTGATCCAGTGGCAGAAGTCCTCATTCTCCGGTGGCGGAGACGGCAACGAGTGCGTTGAACTCGCCCCCGGAGACGGCTTGTTGCTCCTCCGTGAAAGCGATGACCCCGCCCGAATACTCTCCGCCACCCCTACCGGCCTCGCCGCCCTCCTCCACCACCTCCGGGCGAACCGTCCCTGACCGTGGACGACGACGAGGAGTTCACGTACGCCCTGAAAACCGTCCTGCGAGACCTGCGTGCGCAATGCCCCGTACAGCCGGACCTCCGCAAGGACGACGACGAGTTTCGCGGGGTCATGCTCTACGCCCCCGACGGCTCCGGCCAGGGCGTGTACGCGGAGCCGGACGGCAGGCCCGCCATGCTGCTCGCCCACGTCGCGGACCAGGTTCAGGAGTGGGCGGTGGAGGCCCTGTGGGGGCAGGGCGAACCGGCGGTCTGGCCCCGGTGCCCGAGCCACCTGGACACGCACCCGCTGGCCGCGACCGTGGAACAGGTGGAAGAGGGGGACGCGGTCTGGGTCTGCCCGAGTACCGGCAACACCGAGGCCCGCATCGGCGAACTGCCTGTGTCGGAAGCGGGTGCAGGTGTGAGCGGCCGAGCGTTTCGTCGTGGCCGAGGCGGACGAAAACACTCACGGCGAGGCCGCTGATCAGGTCGACCCGTCGCCGTTCTGGGCGCTGTTGAGCGTCTCCTCGATGGTGATGTCGATGCAGCGCTCGCGCTCTGCCGGGCTGACCCCCGCCTGGGGCGTGTCGAGCCGGTCGAGCTGCACACGGACGCGGCGGGTGACTGCCTCGGGTGGTGGCGTGGGGTTGCTCTTCCTGAGGTCGTTGTAGACGGTCCAGGTGAGACTGGCGATGCTCACGATGAGAGCGCCGAGGGAGATGGGGTCGACGTACTGGTCGGGGCGGGTGGTGGTGTCGCGGGTGTGGAGGGCGACTTCCACGTCCGTGGTGAGCGCCGGGGCATGCGGCGTGATCAGCCGCTTCGCCGCGGCGCGGGCGCCGAGTTCGACCGGGTCGGCCATGGGTGATCTCCTTGCGGTGCTCAGTCGGTGGCGGGTGGGTCTTCTGCGAGGACGAAGTCGCGTACGGGCGAGGGAAGGGGGCTGCCGGTGACTGACTGCCAGGTCTGTTCGAGGGCGCCTATTCCCAGGGAATTGGTCAGGCGCTTGAGATGGGCGGGGCCGGGGCCGGTCAGAGGATGTGGGAACTGCTCAAACTGGGTGACGCATTGGACCATCCACTTGAGAGCCTCCCCCGGTTGCTGCCGGTTCCCGGCCAGAAGACCGAGTTGCCCGTAGGTGCTGGCCATGTCGGGCCGGTTGTCGAGGTCTTCGTTGATGGTGAGGGATTGGCGGTACCAGTCTTCGGCTTCGTCGAGTCGGCCTCGTTCTTGGGCGACCATGCCGAGTTGGTGGTAGGTGCCGGCCATGCCGGGTCGGCTGCCGAGGTCTTCCTTGATGGTGAGGGATTGGCGGTACCAGTCTTCGGCTTCGTCGAGTCGGCCTCGTTCTTGGGCGACCCTGCCGAGCTGGTGGTAGATGACGGCCATGCCGGGTCGGCTGCCGAGGTCTTCGTTGATGGTGAGGGATTGGCGGTACCAGTCTTCGGCTTTGTCCAGTCGGCCTCGTTCTTGGGCGACCCTGCCGAGCTGGTGGTAGATGACGGCCATGCCGGGTCGGTCGCCGAGGTCTTCGTTGATGGTGAGGGATTGGCGGTACCAGTCTTCGGCTTCGTCGAGTCGGCCTCGTTCTTGGGCGACCCTGCCGAGTTGGTGGTAGGTGCTGGCCATGCCGGGTCGGTTGCCGAGGTCTTCGTTGATGGTGAGGGATTGGCGGTACCAGTCTTCGGCTTCGTCGAGTCGGCCTCGTTCTTGGGCGACCACGCCGAGCTGGTGGTAGGTGACGGCAAGACGGCTGCGCTGCTCCGAGGCAGCCGGTTGTAGCTGCAGGGCGTGCAGGATGTTTCTGTATGTGCGTTCGGCTTGGCCGAGTTGGCCGGCCGTGACTTGCCGGTTCGCTTGAGAGCCCGTTAGGAACAGCCACAGTGCGCCGGCGGAGGAGTTCAGGTCGGGCGCGTTGCCATCGGAGTCTTCCACGGCCACTCGCGTGCGGTTGACCCATGCACGAGCCTCCTCCACGAATCCTCGCGCGTCCCAGTACTCCTCCAGCGGCTGGGCAATGTCCTGTGCCTGGTCCCACAGGCTGTGGTCGAGCGCGTAACCAAGCAGGCTCCCCAGAGTCCTCCGTTGGAGGTGGATCACCACCATGGCCAACTGGGCGTCCCCGCTCTGAATCTGCTGGAGTAGCCATCCGCCGAAGGAGGCGTATGCGTCGAGGAGGGCGAGTTCGGCAGCTCTGCGCAGCTCTTGGTGGCGGCCAAGGGCCAGGGTCTGCCAGAGAGAGGTCAGATAGGAGGGCAGGGCCGGATGAATGCGGTACATACCCGCGCCCAGAGATGTCAGCAGCCCCACCTCCGTCGCCCGCTCCAAAACCTGCGCCCACTCGGAGGAGGTGCGGCCCTGATACCACTCCGGAACATCGGGAAGTGTCGAGAATTGGCCCAACACGTCAGCATCAACAACTCCATGGAAGAGGCTGACCACGGTAAGAGCGTGCTGGTCCGCGGCCGACAGGTGCGTGAAGGAATAGGCGATGCTGGCGGACAACGATGTGGTGCGGTCGCTGCCTTCGGTGTCCGCCAACGGCGTAGTGCCCCGGAGGCTGGCCAGCAGTTCCCGCGGCCCGGTGCTGTCCAGACGAGGCAGGATCAGCCGCATGCTGAGCGGGTGTCCGTCGAGCCACTGCATCAGCTCGCCGAACGCCTTCGACTCCCGGCGCTGCTTGGTGTCCGGGTAGGAGGACAGCAGCTGGTCCGCGTACTCGTTGGCCTCATCGGTCTCCAAGCCGCCCACCTCGATCCGCCGTCGCTCGACGCCGAGCCAGGTCTCCGGGGTACGGCTGGTCACGATGATCGCGCTTTTGCCCTTCGTCGCGATGTGGTCAAGGAAGCCGCGCAGTTCCTCGCGCTCGGGTTCGGTCAAGGGCTGGGTGGCGTGGGTGGGATCGGGCAGGGTGTGGACGGATTCGAAGTTGTCCCAGATCTTGTGTCCTGAACATGAAAGGGAGTTGGTTGTAGGAACAGCTTCCGAAAATGGTGCTGTGCGGAAGATGAAGGATTTGTGGCCCTTCGGAGTCGCCCTGCGGGGGGAGACTTCAAACCGCCTCATGCTGCGTTGGGTTGAAGACCGTCGTGGTGAGCGATGAGGAAAAGGCGTTGTAAGAGGCGTCAGGTGGGGACCGGGAAGACGAACGCAAGTGAATCGCTGCTGATGTGTCGAAAGACAAACAGATGACATCGAAACCGGGGCATGATCTGGGCTCCGGGATGAGCCTGGCGGGTGCCCGTTTATTGGCCAGGTGGTGTCCGGCATGTAGGCGACGTGAGCCCGGTCTGCGGCTTCCGCATGGAACAGGAGAAGGCAGGCCCCGACACTGTCCGCCGCGTGGCGGCGGGCGAGAGGGAGTGCCCCAAGCGGCGGACACCGCGAGGGGTCGAGTACCGATGCGGGGCCTGCCGGCGGACCGGCTCGTAGTAGTGATGAAGCCCCTGTAATGGGGGTGGAGCGAAGGGGCCGGGTCGTTCGTGACTGAGTTGATCGCATCAACCGGACGGTGTCCGGGAGGAGTTCGATGGGCCAGTTGAAGTCGCAGGCCAAGCCGTTTGATATTTCGAAGTGGGAAGTCAAGGAGGCGTGGGAGGAAGTCAGGGTGAACAGAGGCGCACCAGGAGTGGATGGGCAGAGTATCGACGACTTCGAGAAGGACCTGAAGAATAATCTGTTCAAGGTCTTGGAACCGGATGTCGTCGGGCTCTTACTTTCCACCGCCGGTGCGTGCGGTGGCCATTCCCAAGCCGCACGGCGGCGGCACGAGAATGCTCGGCATTCCCGCTGTCGCCGACCGAGTGGCGCAGACCGTAGTGGCCCGGCACCTGATGCGAAGGGTGGAGCCCATTTTCCATCCGGACAGCTTCGGATACCGGCCCGGGCGGTCCGCCTTGGACGCGGTGGGGAAATGCCGGGAGCGCTGCTGGAAGCGGGACTGGGTGGTGGAGTTCGACATCGCCAAGTTCTTCGACAGTGTGCCCTGGGACCTGCTGGTCAAGGCGGTGGAGGCGCACACTGACGCCGTTTGGGTGAAGTTGTATGTGCGGCGGTGGCTTGCGGCCCCGCTCGCCATGCCCGACGGCTCCCTGCTGGAGCGGGAGCGAGGGACCCCACAGGGGGCTCCGGTTTCTCCCGTATTGGCGAACCTGTTCCTGCACTACGCGTTCGACATGTGGATGGCCCGGGAGTTCCCGGCCGTCTGGTTCGAGCGCTATGCGGACGATGCGGTGCTGCACTGCGTCTCCGAGCGCGAGGCCCAGCGGGTGCTGGCCGCGCTCACGGGCAGGATGGCCGAGGTCGGGCTGCAACTGCACCCGGCCAAGACCCGGATTGTGTACTGCCAGAACGGCAAACGCCGACGCTCCTACGAGCACACCGCGTTCACCTTCCTCGGATACACCTTCCGCGCCAGGCGAAGCCGGAACCGGCACGGCAGGCAGTTCCTGTCGTTCGACCCGGCGGTCAGCAAGGACGCCCTGACGAGGATGAGCCGGGAGGTGCGCTCCTGGCACCTGCACACCCGCTCGGACCTTTCCTTCAACGAGCTCGCCCGCAGGACCAACCCTGTGGTGGCGGGCTGGCTCAACTACTACAGCCGCTTCCGGCCGTGGGAGTTGCGCACCTTCGCGATGCGCATCAACGCCTACCTGGTGCGTTGGATCCGCCAGAAGTACAAGCGGCTCGCGGGCAGACGGAAGGCCCTTGCGAAACTCGTGGAGATCGCTCAGCGATACCCCCGTATGTTCGCGCACTGGCGCCTGACGACGGATGCCGTACTGGCCTGCTGATCAGAACGGCAAGAGCCGTGTAACGGGCGACTGTTACGCACGGTTCTGTGAGAGCCGAGGGGTGAGATTCCCCTCGGCTACTCGGCAGCAGTAGTCGATGAGTGACAAGTGTCTTCTCCACGAGGCCTTGGCGCCTTTCCTGGTCCAAGAGGGCGAACTGCGCACCGAACAGACCCAGTCCGACGGCGTTGATCACCCCATCCAGGCCGAAGCTCGCCACGCCGGGCTCAAACGAGTGCCAGATCACCCCGCGCACATCGTCCAGCGCGCCCGTGTCCCGCCACCACCGCCCGAACGCCTTGGCCAGCTCGGTCTTGCCCGTTCCTCCTGGCCCGTGCAGGACGACGACTCGGTTCAGCCGGGCCGCCGTGTCCAGCGTGTAGAGCAACGCGTCGCGGCCGGTGAACTCACCCACGGCCGCCAGCGCGGATTCCGGGTCCGCCTCCCCGGCCTCGGCGTCTTCGACAGCAGGCTGCTCCCGCATCCGGTCCAACAGCTCGTCCAACGACTCCTGTTGACCGCGACTGGTGCGCAACCCGGCAAAGTGCACGTCAGTCCGTGTATAAACGACCGGCACCACCCAGTCCGCCAGCGGCATCAACCCCTTCGGAGAGGGGCGAAGCGGATGCCGGTCCAGGCGCTGGCGCCCCGCCGACACCGCCGCCGACAACAGATCCCCGGCGAACAACCGCTCGTAGAACGCCGTCATGAACTCCGCCGCCGCGACCGCGTACACGCTGTACGCCATCGCCACCACCGCGCCGGCGCCCTCCTGCAGCAACCGTGTCGCGACGGCCGCTTCGAGTTGTGAGCCCAGCACGGCCGACTGGCAGGCGTTGAGCACCACCACCGGCACCTGGGATTTCTTCAGCACCTGCGCCACGCGCCCGGCGGGTACCAGGTCGGAGCCGCCCGTCGCCTTCTCGAACGCCAGCATTCCCTGCGGGCCGGGCCCATTGAACATGACCGACGACGGCCAACCGCCCCCACCACCCGGCGCCTGCCCGAACACCCCATGCCCGTCGAAGTGCACGATCTGGAACGGTTCCCCCGCCTCCCGTGCCTCTTCGAGCGTCTTCTCCAGGTGCTCCAGCGTCGGTGGCCGCAGCACCACCAGGTCCACCTGCCCCCGCACCGCCTCCAAACGGCGCAGCAACGGTCGGGCGATCATCTGGTAGCCCACGTCGGCGGTACCGGACGGCCGTGAGATGACCATCAACACGCGCAGCCGGGAGCCTCCGACCGTGAACACATCACCCAGCGCCGCGGTCGGCAGGCTGCGGGACACCACCACCTGGTCGTCGAGCGCGATGGGTGTCGGCCGCTCCGGATCGGCCATCAGTTCCCACGGCAGACCCAAGTGCTGGGCCGTGCCCGACCGGACTACGATCTCGACCCGGCCACCCCGTGCCCGCGCCCGTGTGTACGCATCGCGCGCCGGACCGGAACCGAACACCGCTTCGAAGACCTGGGCGCCCCACTTCGGGAACTGGGCCTCCACCCGTGGCCCGCGCTCCCCGTACACGCCGAACGGTGCCCGCAGGTAGTCCTCCAGGTACCAGCGCAACTCCTCCAGCGCCGGCCCGTCCAGCGGCCACACCAGCGGGGCCGGATCACCCACGCGGTTGGGAAGCGTCTCACCGGCCCGCCAGGCGGACACGCTTACCCGGCCGTCTTCGTCCACATCCAGCAGAAGCCGCTCCGTCATGCCCATCGCCCCCGTGACGGCTGCCGTTCAACGGCCTCTCGGCCGCTCGCACCAGCGACTTTATCCACCACTCTCTGTCATCAACAGGGCAAGGTCCGAAGTGATCGGATCAGGACGAAACTCGTACACAACACGACTTCCGTGGCGGCGAGTTCACCTCCCATTTCCCGTGCGTACTTCTCAACGGTGGTTAAGGAAACCCAAAGGGAACCCACAGGCGGACCCCCGATCGTCGTCACCATGAGCGCAGCCATCGAAGTCATCGCATTCGTCGCAGTCGACGCATTCGACGGCAGATCCCAGGGAGACCGCTGACATGGACCGGTTGCTTCTTGTCGGCGCCGATCTCGTCGCCATCTCCCTCCTGACCTTCGCGGTCTACTTCCCGCGGCATCACCGGCGTGACCTGGTCGCCGCGTTTCTCGGGGTCAATGTCGGGGTGCTCGCCGTGGCGATGGTGCTCGGGTCGACGTCGGTCGGGATCGGGATGGGGATGGGGCTCTTCGGGGTTCTGTCGATCATCAGGCTGCGGTCGTACGAGATCGCGCAGCACGAGATCGCGTACTACTTCTCGGCGTTGGCGCTCGGTCTGCTGACCGGGCTGTCCGAGTCCCTCGACCTTCTCCACACCGGGCTGATGGTGCTGGTCGTGGCCACCCTCTACGCCGGTGACCATCCCCGGCTGTTCCCGCGCCACCGGCAGCGGGAACTGCGCCTGGACTCCGCCTACACCGACGAGGAGGCTCTGCGCGCGCATCTTGAAGTGCTGCTGGGCGGGCGGGTGTTGAACCTGTCGGTCAAGGGCATCGACCTCGTCAACGACACGACGCTCGTCGAGGTCCGGTATGTGGTCCCCAACGCGTCCCGGGCCCCAGTGACCAAGCCCCGGGAGGGCAACCCCCGTACCGACGACTCCCCCCGCGGGCGCGGAGTGCGGGCATGACAGCCCTCGGGTTCGAGTCCGAGTCGGTCGGGCGCGTGGTCGGCGCGCTGCCGGCCATCGGGCTCGACGAACTAGTCGCTCAGGCCTCGCTGTTGACCCGGCTGGACCGCAAGTACATGCTGCCGGTCGCCGATCTGCCCCTGGTGCTCGGCGGCCTCGACGAGGACACGCGGGTCCTGGACGTGGACGGCGCGCGGCAGTTCGGGTACCGGTCCGTCTACTTCGACACCCCGGAGATGGACGGGTACCTCGGCGCGGCCCGGCATCGGCGGCGGCGGTTCAAGCTCCGGATCCGTACCTATCTCGACTCCGGGCGGCACTACTTCGAGGTCAAGACACGCGGCCCGCGCGGCACCACCGTCAAACAGCGCATCCCGTACGAGGGGGACGTCCGGCGGCTCGGGCCCGACGCCCGGGCGTACGCCGACACCGTGCTCGCCGAGGCCGGGATCAACTCCGGGCGCCTGCGCTTCGTACCCGCGCTGACCACGTACTACCGGCGTACGACCCTCTTCCTCCCGGCCACAGGCAGCCGGCTGACCGTCGACACCGATCTGACCTGGGCACTGCCCGACGGGACCGCGCTGCGTACCCCGGACCGAGCCATCGTCGAGACGAAGGCGGGCCGGGCGGGCTCCGGTGCCGACCGGCTGCTCTGGTCGCTGAAGCACCGGCCCTGTCCCGTGTCGAAGTACGGCACCGGGCTCGCCGCCCTGCGCCCCGACCTGCCCTCCAACCGCTGGCTGCCCGTACTGCGGCGCCACTTTCCGACCGCGCTCGACGGGAGACCAGCATGAAGACCTACCTCAACACCCAGCCGAGCACGCCTCCGAAGAGGGCACGACGGTTTCGTACGAAGGCCGCCGGCGCCCTCGCTTCGATGGCGCTCGCCACGGCCGCGCTCGCCGGGTGCTCTTCCGGGAGCGACTCCGATTCCGGCTCAGGGTCCTCCTCGGGCTCTTCCGGTACGAGTGGGTCCGCAGCCGCCGTGGACGGAGGGCAGGACGCCGCCGCCGTGCTCGCCGACAACAAGGAGTCGCACGCCGAGGGCTCCGACGCCGAGTGGGACGAGTCGGACGCCGTCGCGGTCCAGCTCAAGGGCGACTCGGCCTCCGTCGATGGGGATGGGGACGGGGTGACCGCGAAAGGGGCCACCGTGACCATCACCGCCGGCGGTACCTACCGCATCAGCGGCACCCTCTCCGACGGGCAGATCGTCGTCAACGCCCCTGATCAGGACGTGAGGTTGGTGCTCGACGGGGCGAAGATCTCCCACTCCTCCGGTGCGGCGATCGACATCACCGAGGCGGACGAGGCCGTCGTGATCCTCGCCGACGGCAGCGAGAACACCCTCAGTGACGCCGACTCGTACGCCGATGATGTTGAAGCCAATGCCGCGCTCCACAGCGCCGCCGATCTGACGGTCACCGGCGACGGGAAGCTCACCGTGCGGGGCAACGGCAACGACGGGATCGCGAGCACGGACGGTCTGGTGATCGCCTCCGGCGCGATCGTGGTCGATGCCGTGGACGACGGCATCCGCGGCAAGGACTACCTGATCGTCGAGGGCGGTTCGGTGACCGTCACGGCCGGTGGCGACGGGCTCAAGGCCGACAACTCCGAGGACAAGGACTCCGGTTACGTCGCTGTCGGCGGCGGCACCGTGAAGGTGACCGCCGAGGGGGACGGGGTCGACGCGGCCACCGACCTGGTCGCCACCGGCGGCACGCTGACCGTCGAGAGCGGCGGCGGCAGCGGTACGCAGCCCTCGGACGACGCGTCCACGAAGGGGCTGAAGGCGGGCGTGATCAACGTCCTGGAGGGCGGCACCGTCTCGGTGAACGCCTCCGACGACGCCATCCACAGCGACGGCGCGGTCCACGTCAACGGAGCGAAGGTGACGGCCGCGAGCGGCGACGACGGGGTTCACGCGGAGGGCGATCTGACCGTCGGCAAGGGGACGTTGAAGGTCACGTCCGCCGTCGAAGGCGTCGAGGGCGCCGACATCTCCGTGAACGGCGGGAGGGTGGACATCCGCTCCAGCGACGACGGGATCAACGCGGCGGGGGGTACGAGCTCCTCGGGCGATGGCGGAGGAGGTGGTGGGGGCGGCCTCGGCGGGGGTGGCGGAGGCGGCGGCGGTGAGAGCGTCGGTGACTACAAGCTCACCGTCAGCGGCGGCACCCTGGTCGTCGACTCCGAGGGCGACGGCCTCGACTCCAACGGCACCGCCGAGATCACCGGTGGCACGGTCGTCGTGAACGGCCCGCAGCAGGGTGGCAACGGCGCCCTCGACGTCAACGGCGACTTCGGCATCAGCGGCGGAGTCCTGCTGGCCGCCGGCAGCGCGGGCATGGCCGTCGCCCCCTCCACCGACTCCGAACAGGGCTGGCTCTCCGCCACCCTCGACTCGTCGGTCCCGGCCGGCACGACCCTCCACGTCGTCGACTCCGACGGCAAGGTGGTCGCCACGTACGTCACCTCGAAGTCGATCCAGAACGTCGTCTACTCGTCCTCCGCGGTGAAGAGCGGAGAGGAGTACGAGATCTACTCGGGCGGCACGAAGTCCGGTACCGGTACGGGAGGTCTGGCCCCCTCGGGCACCCTGGGCTCGGCCGAGCGCATCGCCACGGTGACGGCGGGCGAGGCACCGGAGGGAGGCTTCGGGGGCGGCCGGCGATAGGCGAGCTGTCGCACTCCATGGTCCCCGGGGCCAGACTGGAAGGAGGCGGAGATTCCCGAGACGCCGAGAATCCCATGAGCGGAGATTCCCGAGACGCGGATCCCGAGACCCGCAGCGGACCGGCCATGGAGGAATCATGACGGCAGCCACGCGGAACGACACACCCGTCGCGATCGAGGGCAACGGTGTGGAACTGCGCATGCAGGAAGTCGGCGGCGGTATGAGCGTCGCCTTCGCGAGCCTCCCCGAGGGGACGGACATGGGGCCGGCGGTGAAGGGCCTGCCCGACGACCAGTGCCAGTGCCCCCACTGGGGATACCTCCTCAAGGGGCGGCTCAGGATGCGCACCAAGGCGGGGAGCGAGGTCTACGAGGCGGGGCAGGCCTTCTACTGGGCGCCCGGCCACGTACCGGAGGCGCTCGAGGACTGCGAGTACGTCGACTTCTCGCCGACGAAGGAGTTCAACGAGGTTATCGACCACGTCAAGGCGCAGATGAGCTAGGGCCGGGGCAGGGCAGCCTGTCCGGCGGACCGGTCGAACCCGCGGCGGAGCGGCGGTGGCGGATCAGGTCTCGTACAGCCCGTCCCAGGGTGGGCCGAAGCCCAGCCGGTCCGGGTAGAGCTCGGCCCAGGGCTCCCCTTCGTCCTCGCCGGTCAGCATGCCGAACAGCACGCCGTCGACGGTGAGCCGGAAGGGGCGGACCGCGATGTCGGTGTACCGGCGCCGGGGGAGGCTCCTGAGGAGTTTGGCCAGGTGGGCCTGGGCCCGGGCGAGGACCGAGTCCTGGCCCTCCGGGGCGCGCTGCTGCTCGGCCCACGTGCCGGCACACCAGATGTCCGAGTCCCGGTAACGGCCCTCGGCGTCGAAGGTGTGGAGCACCGCGTAGAGACGTTTGTGCTCTTCCCAGCCGTCGTCGGGCCGGTACCCCTCGGGGAACGCGTACGTGATCGACCCCAGGAACTGCCCCTCCGCGTAGTGACCGATGGCCTCGGTGCGGTGGCGCGGCTCGTAGGCGATCGGGATGACCTCGGGGACTGCCATGGCGAAACCATACGGATGAATCGTGGACATGCCACAGGCGGGGCCACCGTAACAGCCCTCGGACTCCGGGCGGATGCGAGGTGTGTTCGAGACGTTCGCCTTGTTCGACACGTTTTCGACGGTTGTGGCCTGACGATCGCGCCGACGCAGATCGGCGGCCTCACGGCAACACCATTGCCGGCGACTCGACCCGGAAGGCCGTCCGTACGCGACCCTGTCCGCCTTGCTGCGGCTTGCCGAGTACCCGTTTTCCGATTCGCTTTCGCGCAGGAACCCATTGGAGTTTCGCGTGTCGGCTGATGTGTTGATCGTACGGGGAAGTCCTTCAGTCGTTGCGTCCGCGACCCGATGTTTGCAGAGGAAGCTCGAACTCGCTTCCGGTGCACTCGCACATCTGTACCTTCGGATCAAAGGAGCAATGCATGAGTCCTGAACTCAGGACAAGGTCCTCCCTGAGCCCCCTCGCCGCCCGTGGCGCGTGGCTGACCGGCGGGGCTGTTGCCTCGCTCGCTCTCGTGTTCGCAGGCGTCGCGACTCCCGCATCGGCCTCGGTCACCCCGGCCGCCGACAGCGTCGTGGCCGGCCCGTCGAACGAAGACTGCAAGAAGGAGAACGGGCACCACGAGAAGTACCAGCCGGAGGGGAAGGCCCAGACGCCCACCGGACCGGGTCACGACCAGTGCGAGGACCGGGACCGCGACAAGCAGGAGTGCTCGGACATCGACTCGGTCGTCCTGCCGCCCCAAAACCAGGTGCCCAGGGTGGAGCTCAGCGCCGTGCTGACCGACGGGAAGGCGTTCGCCGGGCAACGGACCTTCAACGGGGACCCGAGCGACTACGAATGGGACAAGATCAGCAACAATGACGGCTTCCCCGACAAGGCCTGCGCCATCTCCATCTCGACCGACGGAGACGACGACGCCTGGATCAAGGTGCTGACCAAAAACGGCCGCGTCTACGAGACCGAGGGCAGCAAGGAGGGCTCCGAGTTCACCTGGAACGACGACTGGGTGAAGCTGGAGACGCCGCGGGAGAACGACCTCGCGACCAGGGAGAAGGGCGAGAAGGTGACACCGGTCAACCCCAACCGTGTCCCGACAGGTGTGCTGGTTTCCTGACCCCGACACCAGCCCGGTTCGCCGCGCGCGCAATGGCTACAGCCGGCGCGCGCGGCACCCCGGCCCGCTGGGCCGGTTGCCCGGTCACTCCGCGGCCGCGGACCCGGGGCACGTCTCGCCCGAGCCCCCGGCCCGCCTGACGCCGGGGATCGTCACGGTCACCTTCGTCGACGATGCGGTGTCGTTCGCGCTTCCGCCCGAGCTCCCGGAGCCCGCGGACACGACGAGGCGGGCGTCCGCGATCGTGCACGTCAGCTGGGCGAGGGCCGTCCTGGTCAGGGGCTCGGTGCCGCGGGGCAGTTCGACCGACACCCGCGCCCCGTTCGCCCGGACGGTCGGCGTGGACCTCAGGGGGGGAAGTTCCGTGGCCAGGCCCTTGCGGCCGAGGATGGCGTCCGGCCCCCGGAACAGCAGTTCCACCGCCGTTCCGATGTCGAAGGTGCCGGGGACCTGGCTGCGGACGCCGAGCAGCGTGTCCTGCCTGACGAAGTAGAGGACGTAGGCCGGCCGTATTCCGGTGGCCGCCTCTCCCGCCTCCACCACACCGGTCGAGGGAATCCCGCAGGACGAGAGCAGGAGCGCGGCGGCCGTGAGCGAAAGCCCGGACCGCACCGCCCGCTGCCCACGTCCGATGCGCCATCTCATGTCTCCCGTACCTCCTTCTCCTCCTGGCCCAGGGGGATCTCGACCGTGAACACGGCCCCGCCGCCCTCCTCCCGGTTCGCCGCCCGGACCGTACCGCCGTGCAGCCGGACGTTCTCCGCCGTGATCGAGAGTCCGAGGCCGCTGCCCTCCGACCGGGTCCTGGCGGTGTCCGACTTGTAGAAGCGGTCGAAGACATGCGGCAGGACGTCCGCCGGAATGCCGGGCCCACTGTCCGTCACCTCGATGACGGCCCACCCCCCGTCGTCGGCGGCATCCGGCATCTCCCGTGCGTACAGACGCAGTTGTACGGGGCATGCGCCGTGCCGCAGCGCGTTGCCGACCAGGTTGGCGACGGCCACGTCGAGGCGGCGCGGGTCGACCCGGCCGCGCAGTTCGCCGGGTCCGGGGAGCCGGGTGTCCACCGTGTCCTGCCAGCCGCGGGCGGCGAGGGTGCGCCGCAGGGACTCCGCGAGGTCGAGGTCGTCCAGTTGCAGGCCTGCCGCGCCCGCGTCGAAGCGGGAGATCTCCATCAGGTCGCCGACGAGCCGGGCCAGCTTCACGGTCTCCCCGCTGATGAGGCGTACGGCCATCGCGGTGTCCGGGTCGAGCCGGGCCGCGTCCTCGTCCAGGACGTCGGTGACGGCCGACATCGCCGCCAGCGGGGTGCGCAGCTCGTGCGAGACGTCCGCGACGAAACGCCGGGCGCGGGCCTCCATGCGGCGCAGCTCGGCCACGGACTCCTCGAGGGCGGCGGCGGTCTCGTTGAACGTGTGGGACAGATCGGCGAGTTCGTCGGAGCCGTTGACGGCGAGCCGGGTGTCCAGGTGGCCCTCGGCGATGCTCCGGGTGGCGCGACGCAGTTCGCGTACCGGGCGCAGCACTCCGCGGGCGGCCAGCAGGGCGAGTAGGACAGCGAGGCCGAGGGCGGGCACGACGGCGCGTCCGATGGCGGTGACCAGGGCGTCGACGTATCCCTGTTCGCCGGTCTGCGGCACCGTCAGGAAGACCGAGACCCCGGAGGCGGAGCGTTCGGCGGGCTCGCTGAAGGTGACCGGCAGGCCGACGACGAGCGAGGAGCGGCCGTCCGTCGTCACCCGCTGGAAGACGGCGGCCCGCCGGGAGCCCACGGCCGACCGCATGCCGGCCGTCAGCTCGGTGAACGCGTCCTGTGGTCTGGAGGTGGCCCGCAGATCGCGGTAGGTGGCCAGGACCCGCCAGTTCTGCGCCGGTTCGGCGGCGGCCACCTCCTGGGCGACCGACTCCAGGTCGCTCTGGGTCGGCGGGTAGGCGATGCCGGGCGCCAGGCCGTCGACGTGTGCCCGCAGCCTTTTGATGATGGTGTCCTGGCTCTGCTGGAGCACGGCGATGCGGGCCTCCCGGAAGGTGAGGGCGCCCGTGGTGAGGGTGGCGACGGCGGTGACGAGCACGAAGGCGACGAGCAGCCGGCCGCGCAGACCGCGCAGCGGTCGCTTCACCGGGTCACCTGTCCGTATCCGGCCGACCCGCACATCCAGGTACGTGTCCAGGTATGTGTCCAGGTACGCGTCGAGGTACCGCTCACCGGGACTGGAACCGGTAGCCGAAGCCGCGCACGGTCTGGATGTAGCGCGGCTGCCCCGCGGGCTCGCCCATCTTGGTGCGGAGCCGCTTGACGCACGCGTCCACCAGCCGGGAGTCGCCGTGGTAGCTGTGCTCCCAGACCGCCTCCAGCAACTGCTGCCGGGAGAACACCTGGCCGGGCGAGGCGGAGAGGGTCAGCAGGAGCCGTAGTTCGGAAGGGGCGAGGGAGACCGGCGCACCGCGCCGGGTGATGGCCAGCCCGGCCCGGTCGATGGTCAGTTCGCCGTCGTCGCCGTGGGTCTCGATCTTCGGTATGCCCTCGGCGTTCGGTGCGCCGCCGACCCGGCGCAGGACCGCGCGGATACGCGCTTCGAGTACGCGTGCCTGCACCGGCTTGACCACGTAGTCGTCCGCCCCGGCCTCCAGCCCGACCACGATGTCCGTGTCGTCGCCCCGGGCGGTCGCCATGACGATCGGCACCTGGTCCTCGGTACGGATCCGGCGGCACACCTCGAGACCGCTGAGGCCGGGCAGCATCAGGTCGAGCACGACGACGTCAGGCCGGAAGGACCGCAGCAGGGCCAGCCCCTCCTCACCGGTTCCGGCGGTGGTGACGTCGTGCCCCTGGCGGCGCAGTGCGAGCCGGACGCCCTCCCGTACGGCGCGGTCGTCTTCGATCAGCAGGACGCGTGGCATGTGCTCAGTATCCGTACGCCTCAGGGGAGTTGAGGCAGGTACGGGCGCCGGTGGGGGAACTGTTACGGGACGATCACATAGGCCGGACGGGTGATCGACCGTTATCTCTTCGTTATCGGCTGAGCGATATCCCATCACATGCCGTACTCACTCTTGATGACCATGAACACGACTGCCCGTCGCACGAAGCCGTCCTCGACCAGGGGGCCCTCCGCCTCCCGACCGTCCCGGCGTCGTCGCAGAGGTGCCGCGCAATCCGGTGGCCCGGGGGGTTCCGGCGGTCGTTCCGGCGGGCGCGGCCGGAAGAGCAAGGGTCCGTTAGTCGGCGGCCTGGCGGCGCTGGTCGCGTTGGTGATCGCCGCCGCTGTGGCCGTGAACTGGACGACGTCCTCGTCCTCCGACGCCGCGGACGGATCCGCTTCCTCGTCGCCGTCCGTTCCGTCGCCGGACCCGACACCGGAACCGGGCGGCGGGACGGAGTCGGCCGAGGCGAGTGGGAAGCCCGACGAGAAGGCCGGCGGGAAGGCCGACGCCGAGCCGTCCGGAAAGGGCAGCCCCTCCGCCTCCTCGTCCTCCTCCGCGCCCGAGATCCCGGCCTCGGGTCCCGGGACGTTCGCCACCGCCGGCGGCGGGAGCGGCACCGTCGGGAAGGGCAGCCGGGTCCTGAGCTACAAGGTCGTCGTCGAGGACGGCCTCAAGCAGTCGGCGGCCGATGTCGCCGAGCAGGTGGAGGGCATACTCGCCGACCCGCGCGGCTGGACGGCCGACGGCCGGTCGGGCTTCCGTCGCGTCTCCGGCGGTACGGCCGACTTCGTCGTACGGCTCGCCACGCCGGGAACGGTGGACGCCATCTGCGGCAAGTACGGCCTGAACACGCGCGGTGAGGTCAACTGCAACGTGGGCAAGGACGTTGTCGTCAACCTCAAGCGGTGGCTGCTGGCGACGCCGGTCTACGCCGCCGACGTGGACGCGTACCGCGCGCTGATCATCAACCACGAGGTCGGCCACTTCCTCGGCCACGGCCATGTGACGTGTCCTGGAGCGGGCAAGCCGGCCCCGGCGATGATGCAGCAGATCAAGGGGATGCTCGGCTGCAAGCCCAACGTCTGGCCGTACGACACCAAGGGACGGTTCGTCACGGGGCCGGCGGTGTCCTGAGGGTGCCCTGAGGAGGACGTGAGGGGTGCCCTGGAGGAGGGCCTGAAACGCGCTGTCAGGAAAGAGGGCAACCTTTCCGGCCGCCGCGACCACAGATGAGTCGGAACCCTGTTCACAGGGGCTCCACACAACGCACGAGCCCCACAAGAACCACGTAAGGACTCATCCGTGGCATCCCCCTCCCACCGCAGGTCCCTCCGCAAGCGGCGCACCGCGCTCCTCTCCGCCGCTGCCGTGGTGGCCGCGGGTCTCGGCGCCGTCCCCTTCGTGATGAACGCGAACGCGGGTGTCGTCGACCTGGCGCACCAGGCCCTGCCGGCCAAGGACGGCTGGGCGGCGTCCGGTTCGGGCACGACCGGCGGTTCGAAGGCCGACTCCGCGCACACCTTCACCGTCAGCACCCGCGCCCAGCTGGTGAAGGCGCTCGGCGCGGCCACCAACTCCACCCCGAAGATCATCAAGATCAAGGGCACGATCGACGCCAACACGGACGACGCGGGCAAGAAGCTGACCTGCGCCGACTACGCCTCCGGCACGGGGTATTCACTGTCCGCGTACCTGAAGGCGTTCGACCCGGCCACGTACGGCAAGAAGGCGCCCGTGGGCACGCAGGAGAAGGCCCGCGCGGCCGCCCAGACCAAGCAGAAGAAGAACATCGTCTTCCGGGCCCCGGCCAACACCACCGTCGTGGGCGTCCCGGGCACCAAGGCCGGGATCACCGGCGGGAGTCTGCAGGTGCAGGACGTCGACAACGTCATCATCCGCAACCTCTCGCTCACCGCCACCGAGGACTGCTTCCCGCAGTGGGACCCGACGGACGGTTCCCTGGGCGAGTGGAACTCCAACTACGACTCGGTGACGCTGCGCGGGGCGACCCATGTCTGGGCGGACCACAACACGTTCAGCGACGCGCCGTTCTTCGACAAGTCCGAGCAGACGTACTTCGGCCGCAAGTACCAGATCCACGACGGCGCCCTCGACATCACCAACGGCTCGGACCTGGTGACCGTCGAGCGCAACCAGTTCACCAACCACGACAAGACGATGCTGATCGGCAGCAGCGACACCGACAGCGTCGGCAAGTTGCGGGTCTCCATCCACCACAACGTGTGGAAGGGCATCACGCAGCGCGCCCCGCTGGCCCGCATCGGCCAGATCCACCTCTACAACAACGTCTACGACACGACGACCCTCAACGGTTACGCCCCCAAGTACAGCCTCGACTCCCGGGCCAAGGCCCAGGTCGTCGCCGAGCACAACTCCTGGACCCTCCCGTCCGGCGCGAAGGTCGCCAAGCTCCTGAGCGGCGACGGCACGGGCTCGGTCGCCGGCACGGGCAACTTCGTCAACGGCAAGTCCACGGACCTCGTCGCCGCGTACAACGCGGCCAACTCGAAGAAGCTCAAGACGACGGTCAACTGGAAGCCGACCCTGACGGCAGGCCTCCAGACCTCGGCGAACAGCCTGCCGACGGAGCTCCTGAAGACGACGGGCGCGGGGGTTCTTTCCTGACCTCGCCCCACTGAAGGCATGAGAGCGGCCCGGGACTTGGCGTCCAGGGCCACTTTCATACGCGGCCGAGGGCGCCGGAGCGTATGCGGTGGAGGAGGTGGGAGAGGGGGGTGGGGGTGGTGACGAGTTCTATGGAGGGGGTGTCGCTCTCGCGGAGGTGGACGGCGTCGCGGGTCGATGCGAGTTCGACGCAGGCGTTGCCGTCGCCGCCACCGGAGAAGGACGACTTCTGCCAGTTGTCGGGGGTCGTCATGGTGCGCCTCACAGTTCCTTCGCCAGCCTGTGGATGAAGTCACGCGACCGTTCGGGTTCGAGTGATGCACCTTCCACTCTACGGAAGAGCGTTCGAAAACTGCCGAGTTGGGCTTCGGAGTCGACGAATGCCGAGCCGTGCGGTGCGTCCCGTACGACGGTGTCCAGTTTCGGAACGGCGCCGCCCGCGAAGACCATCGCGCTTCCGGCGTCGATGAATCCATCGAGGTCGAACGGGATGACCCGCACGGTCACGTGATCCGCTTCGGAGAGTTCCAGGACGCGGCCGAGCTGGGCCCGTGAAGCGGCGCGGCTGCCGACCCTGATGCGCAGGGCTGCTTCGTGCATCACTGCTGTGTACGGAGTGGGTTGCGCGCCCTCGATGATGGTGCGCCGCTTCATCCGGTGTTCAACGCGCAGGCCGAGCTCACTCTGAGGAAGCTCGGGCACTCTGTGTGAGAAGACCCCGTGGGCGTACTCCTCTGTCTGGAGCAGACCTGGCACGTACAGGCAGTCCACATCCCACCGAAAGGTGGCGTGGTGCTCCAGTTCGGACAGGTCCAGGAACGAGGTGGGCAGCAAGCCCCGGTACTCCTCCCACCAGCCGCGCGTGCGATCGGTGGCCATCGTGACCAGTGCCGCGATCAACTCTTCGTCCGCGCAGGCGTAGTGAGCGGCAAGACGACGTATGCGTGTCTCGCTCACGCCCGCGATGGCGTACTCGATCTGGCTCATCTGGACGGAGTCGGCTCCGAGCAGCTCAGCGGCTTCGCGGGCCTTCAGGCCTGCTGCTTCACGCAGTTTGCGCAGCTCGGAGCCCAGGCGTAGCTGGCGCGCGGTGGGCTGCCGTCGACGCGGCATGGCTTCCTCCTCGCCCCCCAACTGCAGGGAGGCAGTGACTCGTTCAGGGGGAAGATTACGGCAGCGACTTGCGAGGTCCTAATTTAAGGACCTCGCGTCAGTGACGCGACGCACACGCTGCGAAAGGTCCGGGATCTCCGGAAGCGCACCACTCCGTCCTGCCATGACGGCCGTGACACAGCCACCGCCCGCCACCCGCAGCCGCCCTCCAACTCCCCACACCTGAACCGGAGTTCACGCATGCCGCAAAACGCCACCGAGCCTTGGGAGTACACACTCCACATCCCCCACGACCCCCGCGCGGTGACGGTCTGCCGCCGAACCCTCCGCCTGATCCTCACGATTCACGGTCTGATCCGCCTCACGGACGTCGCCGAACTCCTCGCAACGGAGCTGATCTCCAACGCCGTACGCCATACAAAGGGCTCCGCCGCCCTACGCCTCCGCTGGCGCGACGGAGTACTCCGCATCGGAGCGTGGGACGCGAACCCCGAACCCCCTGACCCCGCGCCGGCGTTGGACCAGGCCTCCCTGGACGCGGAAACGGGCCGAGGTCTGACCCTCGTCCAGGCCTGCGCCGACGTCTGGGGCTGGCACCCGCTGGCCAGAGGTGCCGACCGGGGCAAGTACGTGTGGTGTGACCTCGGTGCCGCGTAGCGAGTTGATCACGTCGACAAGAAAGGAGACCCGATGGTCGGCTCGTCGCACGAGGCCCTGCACCGGATCTTCCAGAAGGACCCCGCGCTACTCACCCGCACGCTGCAACGCGTACTGCACATCCCGTTCCCCGAGCCCAGGGACATCGCGATCCTGAACGCGGACCTCACGGAGATCGAACCGATCGAGCGGCGCGTGGACACCCTGTTACGCGTGGAGACGGACGTGGGGACGTACCTCCTGGTCGTCGAGGCGCAGGGGAAGGTGGACGAGGGGAAGCGAGGCAGCTGGGCCTACTACCTCTCGTACCTGTACGCGAAGTACCACTGCGAGCCGATCCTGATCGTCCTCACCCAGACCAGTGCCACAGCCCGCTGGGCGGCCCGGCCCATCCGGTTCGGGCTGCCCGTCTGGAACTCGCTCACCGTACGGCCGCTGGTTCTGGGCCCGGACAACGTGCCGCTGATCACGGACGAACGCGGGGCCGCACAGGACGTGCCGCTCGCCGCGTTCTCGGCGATGACACATGGCAGGGGCCCGCAGTCGGCAGCCATACTGGAGAGCCTGGCAGCCGCTCTGCAGACCATCGACCCCGACACCGCGGCGGTCCTCGCGCAGTTCACCGAGTCATGCCTGGTCGACCCCCAGGCGCAGCAGATCTGGAGGGACCTGATGACGGCGATCAACTACTTCTTCCGGCACGAGGTCGCTGAGAAGGTGCGGGAGGAAGGCCGGGAGGAAGGCCGGGAAGAGGGCCGACTTGAGGACCGTGCCGAGATGACCCTGAACGTTCTTGAGTGGCGGGGCATCGAGGTTCCGGATTCGGTGCGCGAGCGTGTGCGCGCCTGCAAGGACCTGGAGCAGCTCGAACTCTGGGCACGGCGAGCGGTGCACGCGACCGAGGCGGGGCAGCTCTTCGAGGAGAGCTGACACCGGCGTAGGCCTAGCCTCCCGGCCGCGGGGACGACGAGCGGAACGTGCGGCGGTACGTGTCCGGGGGGACGCCGATGGTGCGGTTGAAGTGGCGGCGCAGGGTTGTGGCGGTGCCCATGCCGGTGGCTGTGGCGATGGCGTCGATGCTGTTGTCGGTGGTTTCCAGGAGTTCCTGGGCGCGGCGGATGCGTTGGGTGAGAAGCCACTGGAGTGGGGTTGTGCCGGTTGCCGCTCTGAAGTGGCGGCCCAGGTTGCGGGAGCTCATGCGTGCCTGGCGGGCCAGGTCCTCCACGGTCAGTGGGTGGTCGAGGCGGTCGACGGCCCAGGGGAGCAGGTCGGCGAGCGGGTGGTCGTCCCGGGCGGGGACCGGAGCGGTGACGAACTGAGCCTGGCCGCCTGCCCGATGCGGCGGCACGACCAGGCGGCGGGCGACGGCGTTGGCGACCGACGAACCGCGGTCGAGGCGCACGAGGTGCAGGCACAGGTCCAGCGCGGCGGCCTTGCCCGCGGAGGTGAGCACGCTGCCGTTGTCCACGTAGAGCACGTCCGGGTCGACCTCCACCTCTGGGTAGCGGGCGGCCAGGACGTCGGTGTGCGCCCAGTGCGTGGTCGCGCGCCGCCCGTCCAGCAGACCGGCGGCGGCCAGTACGAACGCGCCCGTACAGAGCGAGGCCACGCGCGCGCCCGCCTCGTGGGCGGCACGTACCGCGTCGATCAGGTCGGCGGGCGGATCCTCGTCGACGTCCGCCCAGGCCGGGACGATCACGGTGTCGGCGCTGCGGAGGTGGTCGAGACCGTGGTCGGGCTCCAGCCTGAATCGTCCGACCTGCACGGCGGCCGATCCGCAGACGGACACGTCGTACCAGGGAGCGGCCACGCCGACCGGCGCCGCGTCGAACACCTCGTACGCCACGGACAGTTCGAAGTGCAGCATCCTGTCGGTGACGGCCAGCGCGACAGAGCTCATGTCCGGAATTGTATGGGGTGTGTCGTTCCGGACACTCACGGTTGGGCGCCCGCCTCCGACAGGATGTCCGTATGAGATCAGAGGCGGGGTCGGGGCAGACGGTGGCGGTGTTCGGTGCGTACGGGCACACCGGGCGGTTCGTGGTGGCGCAGTTGCTGGAGCGCGGGTTCGTCCCGGTTCTCTCCGGCCGTGACGCCGGCCGGCTGGGGGAGGTGGCGGCGGCGTACGGTCCCGGGCTCGACGTCCGGCCGGCGTCGGTCGACGACGCGGCCTCGCTCGACCGGGCCCTGGCCGGCACGGCGGCCGTGATCAACTGTGCCGGGCCCTTCGCCACCACCGCCGCGCCCGTGATCGAGGCGGCCCTGCGCGCCGGGATCCCGTACGTGGACGTGGCGGCGGAGATCGAGGCCAACGTCGACACGTTCGCGCACTTCACGGACCGTGCCCGCGCCGCCGGAGCCGTGATCGTCCCCGCGATGGCCTTCTACGGCGGCCTCGGCGACCTGCTCGTCACCGCCGCGATGGGCGACTGGACGACGGCCGACGAGGCGCACATCGCGTACGGCCTGAACAGCTGGCACCCCACACCCGGGACCCGCGAGGCGGGCAGGATCTCCGGGGAGCGGCGCAACGGGCGGCGCGTCCGCCACACGAACGGGAAGCTGGAGTACCACAGCGACGCCCTGCCCACCCTGAAGTGGCCCTTCCCCGAACCGATGGGCACCCGGGCCGTCATCGGGGAGTTCACGATGGCCGACGTCGTCACGATCCCCAGCCATCTGACCATCCCCGAGGTGCGCACCTACATGACGGTCGAGGCGGCCGGGGACCTGGCCGCCCCGGACACCCCGGCACCGTCCGCGGTCGACGAGCACGGCCGCTCCGACCAGACCTTCCTCGTCGACGTCGTCGTCCGCTCCGGCGAGACGGAACGGCACGCCGTGGCGCGGGGCCAGGACATCTACGCCGTCACCGCGCCGCTCGCGGTGGAGGCGGTCCACCGCATCCTCACCGGCCGGACCCGCACGGTCGGCGTCGCCTCGGCGGGCGAGATCTTCGATGCCTCGGAGCTTCTGCGCGCACTGGCGCCGCACATCTCCGTGGAAGTGGAAGTGGGTCAGTAGCGAACCCGGTCGCCCGGTCGGCTCGGCGGCCGGTCGAGGGCGTACATCCGTCGCGCGGGAACACCTGGGCCGGTCTCGCCGTTCTTGTCTTTGAGTCGGGCGGCCGCCACGCGTGGCGGTACGACCCGAACCCGGCTATCGATCCCGAGTGCCATGTCCCGTTCCCGAGCACTTTCCGGCGCGCTCACGGGCGCTGTCGTCGCGCTGCTCCTGGGCTGTTCCAGCGAGACCGTGCCGACGGGAACCTCCGCGAAGCCTCCACGGGACACGTCCACGACGGCCCAGGTCCCGACGGCTCCCGCCACCCCGGCCCCGCCCCCGTCCTCCGCGAGCCCGGCCCCTCCGAAGACCGAGACCGAGACGGAGACCGATACCGATACTCGGACCCGGACCGCCCGGCTCGCCATCCCCGCGATCGGGCTCAAGGACCTGCGCGTCGTCCCGTACGAGGGGACGACCGACGACTGGCCGGGCACCCGGATCCAGAACGGTGGCGCCGGAGCCAGCCCGTACGGGAGCACGGGCGGGGTCGGGCCCGGTGAGGTCGGAAACTACCTAGTCACGGCCCACCGGCTCTCCGCCGGCGGCCCGCTGCGCGACCTCCCGGCTCTCGACAAGGGCGACTCGGTCGTCGTCACGTCCGGCGGCACGGTGTACGAGTACGAGATCACCGGCACAAGGGAGACCTCCTTCCGCTCCGAGCGCTCGCTCGCCGAACAGCGGGCGGCGGTCCCGGGCTTCCCGGGCAGAAGCCCCACCCAGGCCATGATCACCATCTCCACCTGCGCGACACCCGAGGACAACGCGGCCGGAAACTTCTGGCGCGACGACAGAGGCAATCCCGAACACCGCATCGACAAGATCGGCGTACTGACCGAGGCGGGTGGCCGGACGCCGTAGCCTCCTCGGGAGTGCACTGAAGGGTCCGGGTCTCCTCCAGGACCGGGACCGGGACCGGTGTCGCTGGAGTCCTCGTCAGGGTGGCCGGTCCGGAACCGGCCCCGTACGGAGGTGAATGTGAGGGAGCACAGCCCCTTCACGGAGGATGAGTTGCGGCACATCTGCGATGCGGGGCGTCGGCGTGACTGGGAGCGCGGGGAGCCGCTGATGCACGAGGGGTCCCCGCCGGACAACGTCATCCTGATCGAGGACGGCCTCGTGAAGATCACGACGGAGACTTCGAACGGCTACACCAGCGTGCTCGCCATCCGCGGCCCCGGAGAACTGCTGGGGGAACTGTCCTGCGTCGACGGCGGTCGGCGGTCGGCCACCGCCACCGCGCTCTGGGACGGTCGGGGAGTGGTCGTGACGGCCGAGCGGTTCCGGCAACTGTTGGCACAGCAGGGGCCGCTGGCTCTCGCGGTGCTGCGCAGCGTCGCCGGGCGGCTGCGCCAGTCCGACCGGCAGCGCGGCGAATACGGCGCCTATCCGGCCGGAACACGCATCGCCCGGGTGCTCGCGGACCTCGCGATGCGCCACGGCGAGCCCGTGCCAGGTCCGTCCGATGCCGATGCCGATGCCGATGCCGATGCCGATGCCGGATCCGGATCCGTATCCGTACGGATCACCCAGAGGGAACTGGCGGGCGCGGCCGGCACCTCGCGCGAATCCGTGGCACGCACCGTGCGGGCCCTGCAGCAGGACGGACTGGTCACCGTCGGCCGGGGGCGCGTCGTGATGCGGGATTCGCGGGCGCTGCTGAGATGGAGAGGCGAGTGAAGATCCGGTAACAGGGTGGGCGGAGTGGCCACGGACGCCTCACGAGAGCCGACAGGGTGTCAACTGACACTGTCGGCAAGGTAGTTGTGCGGTATCCAGTTACGCATGTTGAGTTCCACAGCGCGTCATTCGGCGCGGTATTCCCTGATCGTCATCCTCGACATCGAGGGCTTCGGACGACGGACGGACCCGGATCAGGCATGGCTCCGTGAGCGGTTGCGGGCCGTCGTGACCAAGGCGCTCCACGCCGCCCGCATCGAGGAGCCGCCGTTGGAGGACCGCGGCGACGCCGTGCTCCTGATCCTCCCCGGCACGGTGCCCAAGACCGATCTCCTGGGAGGTTTCGTCCGCACGCTCGTGGGCGAATTGCGGGAGCACGCCCGCAGCCACACCGGAGACAGGGAGATGCGGCTCCGCGCGGCCTTCCACGCGGGCGAGGTGGCCCGCCACGGCACGGGCTGGGTCGGTGCGGACCTCAACACCGCCTTCCGCATCGCGGACATGGAGCCGCTGCGGCAGGCACTGGCCGGGGCTCCCGGGGCGGTCCTGTCCCTCGCGGTGTCCCACGTCCTGCACCAGGGAGTGATCCGTCACCGTCATCCGGGCCTGGCGGACGCCGAGTTCGCCCCCTTCGTACTGTCCGCGAAGGAGCTCCGGGACGAGAAGGTGTGGATCAGGGTTCCGGGTCGGCCGGTGTCCCTGGACCCGCACGCGCCCGCCGCATCCGGGACTCAGGGTCACGGACCGCGTGCCGCATCGCGGGAGCCGTCGGTTCCACCGGTCCCACCTTTTCCGCCCATGCCTCCGCGGCCGTCGGCCGGCAGCGGCAACCCCGGCAGCGGCAACCTCGGCATCAGCGCGACGAACGTCACGGTCACGGGCGTGGGCGTGAACCACGGCGCGGTCAGCCAGTCCTGGACGTCCACGACCGGCCCGGACCCCGACGGGACAGCCGGCCTCCTTCGCGAACTGTCCCGGCTGCGCACCGACTTGAAGGAAGCTCGTCGGCGGGACCAGATCGACGACTTCACGTTCCAGGCCGCCGACGAAGAACTCCAGACCGCGGAGCAGAACGCCGAGACCCGTCACGAGGAGGGCCGGGGCAGGCTGCTGCGCGCGCTGATGAGCCTGCGGGGCATCGTCGCGGACACCGCCGCGCTGGCAGGCCTCGTGGCGACCGTCACACAACTCATACAGCTCGTGAAAGGCCAGGCATGACACCGGGGAACCAGGGAATCCAGGCACTGGACGTCAACGTCCATGGTGTCGGGGTCAACCACGGTCAGGTCAACCAGTACGTCATCGGGGAGGACGCCACCGCCGAGGAAAGGCTCGAACAGGGCGTACGAAGCCTGCGGGCGGGGATGCGGGACAGGGCCGAGCAGCTGATCGCCGAGGCGGTCGAGCGCAGCGACACACCTTCGCCGGAAGGGCTGTACTACTGGGCACTGTCCATAGTGAGCCGCCGCTCCCCGGAGGACCTCACGGACGAGGACTGGCACAAGCTGCGCCACGCCCTCGACCTGCTCAGGGACGACCCCGGGGAGTACGGTGCGGCGGGCCGGGCCCTGCACGAGTTGATGAAGGCATCGGTCGGCCCTTCTCGGACCGGCGAGCCGGGAAGCCGCCTGGACGCCACGCTGCTCCTGGAGACTCTTCCGGACGACGAGATCCGCGCCCAGCTCAAGGACCACCTGAGGTACCTCCTGCGCGGCATCGAGCGGGACTCCCTGGACTCCGAGGAAGCAGGGGAGCTGGGCGAACGGCTCGCGAAGAACCGGAAGGAGAGGGCGCCGCTCTTCTTCACGCCGGATCCCGTGCTGCAATGCCCCCTCCCGCCCGAGGAGCCGAAGATCGATCCGGCGATCGCCGGCCTTCTCGGCGGTATGGGCGCGGTCCTCGGTGTCCTGCTGCTCATCGTGCAGATCCCGGACGACCTCCTCGACAACGAGAAGTCCGTCGCCTGGCTCGCGTTCACGACGGGGTGCCTGGCGCTGGCGTTCGGCGTACCTGAATGGCTGCGGTCGGCCGTCCGAGACGCTCGGCGCCGCGAGTGGCAGGCCGACCCCGACGGCAAGGTCGTGTTCGACCAGGAGCAGAACCCGTTCCGTCGGCAGGGGGCACGACTGGGCGCGGTTCTGATCAACAACAAGCAGTGGCGTGAGGAGCGGGAGCAGCGGGCCAAGGAACGGCGGAAGACGAAGAAGGCGAGGTTCCGCCGTACCGTCGAGGCCATCGTGCAGGACCGGTTCCTGGACTACGAGCCGAAGGGCTCCGAGAACGCCAAGCAGTGGCGGCGGCACACGGAGCGCGCGCGGCAGGACCTCATCGACGACCTCACCCATCGCCACTGGCGGACCGGCGCTCCCGGTGCGCTCGACTGGCTGATCCAACTGCGCGCCAAGGAGATCGGGGGGCGGCACGTCGACCCCGCGCAGGTGCGGTTCGAGGAGGGCTTCCGGCGCGTCAGGGGCCTCTGCGCGCTCCTCGGGGTCGGCCTGCTCGCCGTCACCGTCGTGCGGATCATCCCGGGCCGGGCTCCCGACGACGGATTCATGGCTGCCTCTCTGCTCGTGGTCAGCGTGGCGGGTATGTCACTGTCCGCTCGCCACTACGCCCGTTTTCGGGCGTACCGACGCGACAGGAAGCAGTACGAAGACGATCTGCTGGAGCGTGAAAGATGGCAGAACGAACTCAGGCTGGGCCGCCCGGGTGACGAGCAGATGGCCCGCTGGTACGACCTGGACCAGCGGTACCTGCGCAGGGAGGTCCTCGCCGAACACCGTATGGAGCACCGCGACATCCTCTTCAGCTTCTTCCTGGTGGAAGGCGTCCCGGGGTGCGTCCGGGCCAAGGTCAAGAACGGTCCGCCGCGCTACTCGCAGTACCGGCAGACGTTCTACGTCCTGACCTCCAGCGGGGTGTGGGTGAGCGCCTGGAACGTGGACTTCGCCACCGGCGAGCACGACGGCCGGCAGGACACGGTGTTCCGCTACGACGCCATCAGCTCGGTGACGGTGGAGTCGGTCGGCGTCCGCTCCGGCGACTCCCTGCGGGAGATCGTCGCCCTCTCCGAGGACGGAGCGCTGCGCGATGCCGGGGAGGAGGACGGCCTGGTGCTTCACGAAGCGCTGCGGCTGGCCCTGCACAACGGGCAGCGGCTGACCGCGTTGCTGGAGAACTACGAGCAGTTGTACGACTCCGACCACGAGGACCGCGTGCAGCTTCGCCGTCTCGCTCTGGAGTCGTCCGGCATCACGGCCGGGTTCCGGATCCTGACCGCACTGGCCACCGAGGGCAGGAAGTGGTTCGCGCAGCGGCGGCAGCGGTCGTACCAGGCCTTCGTGGGCTCCGGCCCCCTGGACGGCGACCATCCGGTCGCCGAGCCCCCCGTCCTGCTGCTGTCCGAGTAGGACGGGTCGGTGGCCGGCCTGCCACGGGGGACAGGCCGGCCACCTCGGCTCAGACAGACCCTAGGCCAGGCCTAGGCCGCGGCTTCGCTGCCGAAGCGCTCCTTGTACGACTCCACGTCCTCGTCCGTGATCTTGGCGAAGAGGACCGGGGGAACCGTGAAGGGGGTGCCGGCGGGGAGGAAGGTCAGGGACTTCGCCTCGGCCGCCGTCGCCCAGGTCGCCGTGTCGTCCGGCAGGGCGAACGCCGAGCGCATCGCCTTGGAGGAGGCCGGGATGAAGGGTTCGGAGATGACCGAGTAGAGGTGGATGAGGTTCATCGCGACGCGGAGGGTGAGGGCCGCGCCGTCCGGGTTGGTCTTGATCTCCAGCCAGGGGGCCTTCTCCTCCAGGTAGGAGTTGCCGGCCGACCACAGGGCGCGCAGGGCGGCCGCGGCCTTGCGGAACTGGAGGGCCTCCATCTGGGTCTCGTACTCCGAGAGAAGGGCCGCGATCTCCTCGCCCAGCTTCGTCTCGGGCTCGCCCGCCTCCGCGCCCGCCGGGACCTCCTCGCCGAAGCGCTTCTTGGAGAAGGAGAGGACTCGGTTGACGAAGTTGCCGAGGGTGTCCGCCAGGTCCTTGTTCACCGTGGCCGTGAAGTGCTCCCACGTGAAGGACGAGTCGTCCGACTCCGGGGCGTTGGCGATCAGGAAGTAGCGCCAGTAGTCGGCGGGGAGGATCTCCAGGGCGTGGTCGGTGAAGACGCCGCGCTTCTGGGACGTGGAGAACTTTCCGCCGTAGTACGTCAGCCAGTTGAAGGCCTTGACGTAGTCGACCTTCTTCCACGGCTCGCGGATGCCGAGCTCGGTGGCGGGGAACATCACCGTGTGGAACGGGACGTTGTCCTTCGCCATGAACTCCGTGTAGCGGACGGGGTTTTCGCCCTGGTCGGACTCGTACCACCAGGACTTCCAGTCGCGGTTCTCCGGGTCCTTGTCGGACCATTCCTTCGTCGCGCCGATGTACTCGATCGGGGCGTCGAACCAGACGTAGAAGACCTTGCCCTCGGCGGCCAGCTCCGGCCAGGTGTCCGCCGGGACCGGGACGCCCCAGTCGAGGTCACGGGTGATCGCGCGGTCGTGCAGGCCTTCGTTCAGCCACTTGCGGGCGATGGAGGAGGCGAGCTGCGGCCACTCCGGAGCCTTTTCGGAGGTCCGCGCCACCCACTCCTCGACCTCGTGCTGGAGCTTCGACTGGAGGAGGAAGAGGTGCTTCGTCTCCCGGACCTCCAGCTCCGTCGAACCGGAGATCGCCGAGCGGGGGTTGATCAGGTCGGTCGGGTCCAGGACGCGGGTGCAGTTCTCGCACTGGTCGCCGCGGGCCTTGTCGTAGCCGCAGTGGGGGCAGGTGCCCTCGACGTAACGGTCCGGGAGGAAGCGGCCGTCGGTCGGCGAGTACACCTGGCGGATCGCGCGCTCTTCGATGAAGCCGTTCTCGTTCAGGCGGCGGGCGAAGTGCTGGGTGATCTCGCGGTTCTGCGGGCTGGAGCTGCGGCCGAAGTAGTCGAAGGCCAGCTCGAAGCCGTCGTAGACCGCCTTCTGGGCGTCGTGGGCCTGGGCGCAGAACTCGTCGACCGGCAGGCCCTGCTCCTTAGCCGCCAGTTCGGCCGGGGTGCCGTGCTCGTCCGTCGCGCAGATGTAGAGGACGTCGTGGCCGCGCTGGCGGAGGTACCTGGCGTACACGTCCGCCGGGAGCATGGACCCCACCATGTTGCCCAGGTGCTTGATCCCGTTGATGTACGGAAGGGCGCTGGTGATGAGGTGTCGAGCCATTGCGGGCTGCTCCCAGGTCGTTACGTGGGGTGACGGTTCGGTGGGTGATGCTTCGATCGTCGACCGTCTTACGAACCTTGAAATCGTAGCCGACATGGGTGGGCCGCCCGCTCCCCCTTTTAAGGGGTGGGAAGCGGGCGGCCCGGTGGATGCTGCTGGGTGTTCCTGGGTGCGTTCCTTGGTGCGTTCCTTGGTGCGTTCCTGTGGGGCTACGGGCGCCAGTTCGCCAGTACGCCCTCGTAGACCTCCGTGTCCGTGAGCTCGCGCGGGGTCGGGCCCGCGTGGAAGAACGCGGTGTTGTCCGTCTTGAGCTTGCGGAGGTAGTCGAAGGCCTTGTTGTCCTGCTCGCCGAACGCGATGAAGGAGAAGAAGACGCCGGGGTGGTTCTTGGCCGCGTCCGTGAGGGACTGGGTCGCGGGGGTCTTGGCGTCCGGGGCGCCGTCCGTCTGGAAGATCACGAGGGCCGGGGCCGTGGGGGCGTCCGACTTCTCGTGGTGGGTGAGGACTTCCTGTACGGCGGCGTGGTAGCTCGTACGTCCCATGCGGCCGAGGCCCGCGTGGAGTTCGTCGATCTTGTTCTCGTGGTCGGGGAGGGCGAGTTCGCCGGTGCCGTCCAGTTCGGTGGAGAAGAAGACGACGTGGACCGTGGCGGTGGGGTCCAGGTGGGCGGCCAGGGCGAGGGTCTGCTCGCCGAGGGCCTGGGCGGAGCCGTCCTTGTAGTACGGGCGCATGCTCGCGGAGCGGTCGAGGACGAGGTAGACCTTGGCACGGGTGCCGGTGAGGTTGTGCTTTTCGAGGGTCGAGGTGGCGGCGTTGTAGGCCGTGAGTAGGCCGGGGGCGTGGGCCTTGACCTGGGTGAGGGTGGTGGCGGGGGCCGCCTCCCCGGACTCGGCTTCGCCTTCGTCCGCGTCGGTTTTCCCACCCGCACCGCCCGTGACGCTTTCGTCGCCGGCTGCGAGTGGCCCTTGTGGGGCCTGACCGCCGTCGGCGGCGATGGGCTCCGTGATGGGCTCCATGGTGGGCTCGGGTGCCGGCCCTGCGGACTCGGCTTCGCCTTCGTCCGCTTCGGATTTCCCACCCGCACCACTCGTGACGCTCTCGTCGTCGACTGCGAGTGGCCCCTGTGGGTCCTCATCACCGTCGGCGGCCGCGGGCTCGTCCGCCTGCGCGGTGACGGGCTCGGCCTCGGGGGTGACCTCGGCAACCACGGGCTCGGGTGCGGGGACGGCCTCGGCAACCACGGGCTCGGGTTCGGGCTCGACGACCGGCTCGGGCTCCGGGGTCACGTCGGCGGCGACGGGCTCGGGCTCGGCCTCGACCTTGGCCTCGACCTTGGCCTCCGGCTCGGCGTCGACCACGGGCTCGGGCTTCACCTCGGCCTCGGGCTCGACGACCGGCTCGGGTTCGACGACGGCCTCGGCCACGGGCTCGGCCTTGGCTTCCACGACGGGCTCGGCCTCGGCCTCGACAACCGGCTCGGGCTCGGCTTCCACAACCGGCTCAGCCTTGGCCGCCGGCTCGGTCTCGGCGACCGGCTCCGCCGCAGCCGTCTGCTCTGCCACCGGCTCTGCCTCAACCACCGGCTCTGCTGCCGGCTCGGCCTCTGTCACCGGCTCGGTCTTGGCCTTCTTGGCAGGCTCGGGCTTGGTTTCCGGTTCTGTCGTCGGAGACGCCTGCTTCGGGACCGTCACATTGTCGAAGGCCGCCGAAACCAGGTCCTCCACCACTGAGGCCTTGGGCTCGGTGGCGGGGGCCGGCACCGTGGCCTCCGGCTGAGCCGGCTCAGCCGGTGAGTTCGGCTCGGCCGCCGTAGGCACCGGCTCGGGAGCCGTCTCCTGTCGGGCCGCCGGCACGCTCGGCTCGGCGGCAGGGGTGGCGGCAGCAGCGGCAGCGTCCCCCTTGCGTGACTTTCCGAACGCATTCCGCAGGCGGGTGAGAATGCCCATGTGCGCAACCCTTCGCATGAGTTGGTTCCGTCAATCCCTGGCCAGGACGGACACGTAAGGTTAGCCGCAGGATTTGGAGATCTTGGGCAGGGTCGATTATGGCCTCCAAGTTAGGTTCCCCTTACCTCCCCTTTGCCTCGACCCCCCTGCGGACGGCGGGGGTTCACCCCTCGTTCACCTCATGGCTGCGCCCGCGAACGTGCGTGCCCATAGCGTCACGCCGGACACAGACATAGGGGAGGGAACGTGCGCAACCTGCTGCCGTTGATCGGCTCGACCGGCTCACACCCGGGCGGCCGGTCCGAGATGACCTGTCGGTACCGCTGTGGTGACGCCTGCTTTCACCCGGCGCCCAACACCAGCGCCAACGAATACGTCGGCGACGTCATCGCCGGAGCGCTCAGCCGCCGTTCCATGATGCGCGCGGCAGCCGCCGTGACCGTCACCGCCGCCGCCGGGGGCGCGGTCGTCGGTGCGGGCGCGACCCCCGCCGCCGCCCAGGCCCCCGAGGGCACGCCCGCCGCCTTCGCCGGCGGCAAGGCTGCCCGCGGCCTCCGCTTCACCCCCGTCGCGCCGAACACCGCCGACGCCGTGACCGTCCCGGAGGGCTACGGCCAGAACGTCGTCATCCGCTGGGGCGAGCCCATCCTGCGAGGCGCCCCGGCCTTCGACCCGGACAAGCAGACCGCCAAGGCGCAGGCGGGCCAGTTCGGCTACAACTGCGACTTCCTCGCCCTGCTCCCGCTGCCGGGCGAGCGCGGCCGCCAACTGCTCGTGGCGAACCACGAGTACACGGACGAAGTCCTGATGTTCAAGGGATACGACCCCGCCAACCCCACCCGCGAGCAGGCGGAGATCGCCTGGGCCGCCCACGGTCTGGGCGTCGTCGTGGTCGAGGAGGACCGGAAGAGCGGCAGGCTCACCGCCGTACCCCGCCACCACCTCAACCGCCGCGTCACCGCGACCACCGAGTTCCGGGTCACCGGCCCGGCGGCCGGCTCGAACCTCCTCAAGACCTCCGCCGACCCGACCGGCAAGAAGGTCCTCGGCACGCTCAACAACTGCGCCGGCGGCCAGACCCCCTGGGGCACGACGCTGCACGGCGAGGAGAACTTCAACCAGTACTTCGCCAACGCGAGCCGTCCCACGGACGCGCGCTACGGCATCGGCACCGGCGCCACCGAGCGCAAGTGGGAGCGTTTCGACAAGCGCTTCGACGTCGCCCAGGAGCCGAACGAGGTGCACCGCTTCGGCTACATCGTCGAGCTGGACCCGTACGACCCCACCTCGACGCCCCGCAAGCGCACCGCGCTCGGCCGGTTCAAGCACGAGGGCGCGACCATCCGTCTCACGGACGACGGCCGCCCGGTCGCCTACTCCGGTGACGACGAGCGCTTCGACTACATGTACAAGTTCGTCGGCAGCAAGCGGATGCGCCACGGCAACAGCCGCTCCGCCCGCGAGCACAACCTGACCCTCCTCGACGAGGGCACCCTCTACGTCGCCAAGCTCACCGGCGACTCCCCGGCGACCGAGATCGACGGCACGGGCAAGCTCCCGGCGGACGGTGAGTTCGACGGCAGCGGTACGTGGATCCCGCTGGCCACCGCCACCGCCAAGGGCGCCGTCTCGCACGTCGAGGGCATGACCGCCGAGGAGGTGTACGTCTTCACGCGCCTCGTCGGTGACAAGGTCGGCGCCACGAAGATGGACCGCCCCGAGGACATCCAGCCCTCGCCGCACAGCGGCAAGGTCTACGTCGCCCTCACCAACAACACCAACCGCGGTGTCGGTTCGAACGCCAAGGCGGACGAGGCCAACCCGCGCAACGCCAACAAGCACGGGCACGTCCTGGAACTCACCGAGCGCCGCAACCGTGCCGACGCCCTGACCTTCGCCTGGTCGCTGTTCCTCGTCGCGGGCGACCCGAAGGACCCGGCCACGTACTTCGCGGGCTTCCCGAAGGACAAGGTCAGCCAGATCTCCTGCCCCGACAACGTGGCCTTCGACCCGCACGGCAACCTGTGGATCTCCACCGACGGCGCCCAGCTCGGCTCCCACGACGGCCTGTTCGGCGTGGCCACGAAGGGCGACCGCCGCGGTGAACTGAAGCAGTTCCTCACCGTGCCGAAGGGCGCCGAGACCTGCGGCCCCATCGTCCAGGACCGCCGCGTCCTCGTGGCGGTCCAGCACCCGGGCGAGATCACCGGCGCGACCGTCGAGAACCCCGCCAGCATCTGGCCCGACGGCCCCGGCAAGATCGTCCGCCCGGCAGTGGTAGCGGTCTGGCGCAAGGACGGCTGCGACATCGGCACCTGACCCACACCAGGGGGTGCCCTCTCCAAGAAGAGGGCACCCCCTGGTGCTTTTGTCTTTCAGGGGCGCGGGGAACTGCGCGACCAGCCCCCACCGGGCCCGCACCCGACACACGACCGCACCTCAAACACCCACCCGATCCAGCCACTCCCGATACCCCGGCGCCTCCCGGGCAACCTCCGAGTACGCCTCCCACAGCCCGGGAAAAACAGAGTCCAACTCCCCCTCCGTACGCGCCGCGAGCAAAAGCCGCACACCCAGCGGATCCCCCTGAATCCGCCGGACGGCCATCGCCGGCCCGGGCTGACACGTCGGCTGGCACACCGTGACGACCTCACCGGTCGAGACGAGTGACGCGGCCGTGTGGTAATCCCCGTGCAGCACACGGGGATTGAGCCCCGCCGCCCGCAGCATCCGGTGCACCGCGTCCCACTCGCCGTCCACCGTGGGATCGATCATCCAGCGGTCCTCGGCCAGGTCGGAGAGCTGAACCTCCGAGCGCGCGGCCGCCGGATGGTCGGCGGGCAGGGAGACGAACTGCGGCTCGCGTTCGACCAGGACGCGCATGGCGAGCCCTTCCGGCACCCGCAGCGGACAGCCCTCCACCTCGTGCACGTAGGCGACGTCGAGGCGGCCGTCGGCGAGCATGCGCAGCAGCGCGTTCGGGGAGACGTCCATCTGCAGGACCGGCTCCCGCTGCCGCGCGCGAAGCCGTCGCAGCCACCCCGCGAGGGCGCGGCTCGCGGTGGAGCCGATCCGGAGCTGGGGACCGTCGTCGTCCTTCGCGGCGGCCCGCGCCTCCGCGACCAGGGCACGCATTTCGGCCACCAGCGGGCGGGCGCGGCCCAGGACGATGCGGCCGAGCGGGGTCGGCCGGCAGCCGGTGCGTTCGCGGAGGAAGAGCGGGCCGCCGAGCTCCTGCTCTATGCGCTTGAGCTGGGTGCTCAACGAGGGCTGGGCCACGCCGAGTTGCCGGGCCGCCCGGTGCAGGCTGCCGGTGTCGGCGATGGCGCACAGTGCGCGGAGGTGCCTCACCTCGAGCTCCATGCGGTGAGCCTAGGACGGTCGCACGAGCCGCACCAGACGCACAAACCCCAACCGAAGGGGGCGAGTTGGGTCGGATACTGATCGGTAAGTGATCAATGATCGACCATTGATGATTGTTTCCGACCGGGTGATAGCTGCGTCCTATCTCCGATTGCCATCATCACAGCTGCCCCACAGACACAGACACTCACCGATGACGACTTCACCCCCCACTCAAGGAGTCATCGATGCGACTGTCCACCCGTCTGTCCACACCCGTTCTCTCGGCCGCGGTCGGGCTCGGTCTCACGGCCGCCGTGCTCGGGGCCGTCCCGGCCTCCGCGGCACCCGCGCCCGTCGCCCCGGCCGCCCCCTTCGCGGGTTACAACGGTTCCGGCGAGGAGGCCAAGGCGAACAAGGCCTTCTTCGACGCGGTGCTGAAGTCCGTGGCCGAGAAGCGTGCCGCGAACCCGAAGGCCGCCGCCGTCACCGTCGTCTACAACGCCTCCTCCGCGCCCTCCTTCAGCGCCGAGATAGCCCGCAGCACCCAGATCTGGAACAGCTCCGTCTCGAACGTGAAGCTCCAGTCCGGCTCCAACGCCGACTTCACGTACCGCGAGGGCAACGACTCCCGCGGTTCCTACGCCTCCACGGACGGGCACGGCAGCGGCTACATCTTCCTCGACTACGCGCAGAACGAGCAGTACGACTCCACGCGCGTGACCGCCCACGAGACCGGGCACGTGCTCGGTCTCCCCGACCACTACACCGGGCCCTGCAGCGAGCTGATGTCGGGCGGCGGCCCCGGCACGTCCTGCACGAACGCGAACCCGAACGCGGCCGAGCGGGCCCGCGTCGACCAGCTGTGGGTCAACGGCCTCGCGAAGGCACTGGCGAAGGTGAACCAGGACCGGTAGGTCCCCCTGGATGTACCACCCACCCCCCACTGACGTGGGCCGTCCCTCCTGCACAGGGGCGGCCCACGTCGCCTTTTCCCGACCGTGTCGCCACCCCTGCCCCTACGTGCTCTTGAAGAGGGTCAGGTCCACGACGAGCGCCCGGTGGTCCGTGTCTCCGAAGTCCAGGAAGCGGGCCCTGTTCGCCGAGAAGTCCCGGGACACGAGGACGTGGTCGATCTGGGCGCCGAGGGGCGGGGCCGTTCTGGCCGGCCAGCTCGGCGTGCGGGCGTCGCCTGTGAGGCGGGCGGCGTCCCCGAAGCCGACGTCCAGGATCCGGCGGAAGGCCGCGTGGTCCTGGGAGGCGTTGAAGTCGCCCGCGAGGACGGTGGGGCGGGTGCGGTGCGCCGCCGCGTAGTCGCGGAGGTCGGACAGTTCCTCGCGCCAGGTGGACAGGTGCGTCGGCAGCGGCGGCATGGGATGGGCCAGTTGGAGCCTGATCTCGTGGCCCTTCACATCGGCCGTGGCACCGGGCATGCCCATCGTCGCGGGGATGCCCGCGGCCGGCTTGAGGGGATGGCGGCTGAGGATCACCGAACCGTCGGAGCCCGCGCCTTCCACCACCTGCCGATAGGGATAGGACCCCTTGCCCACGGCACCGCTCCCGGTGTCCTCCCCGGCCTCCCCGCCTGTGTTGTCCCCCTTGCTCCCCGTGTCCTTTCCGAAGGCCTGCTCCAGCTTCTCCTCGCACCCGTACTCGCATTCCTGGACGAAGACGAGGTCGGGGCGCTGGTCCCTGATCGCGTCGATGAGTTCGTCCGTGGCCTGGCCGAACTCGACGTTCGAGGTGAGTACGCGGAGTTCGGCGACCGGGGCGCCCTTGGGCTGCGACGTCTTTCCGTACGGCTCGATGTACCAGGCGAGCGCGGCGAGCACGGCCACGCTCCAGACGAGCCCGAGGCGCCAGCGGGTGAGGGCGGCGAAGAGGAGGGCGACGGTGGTGGGGGCGAGGAGCCAGGGCAGGAACGCGAGCAGTTGCGGTACGGGGGTGATGCCGTCGGTGTCCGCGATGCGGCACCCGACGACTGTGCTCACGCCGGCGAGCAGGAGTGCGGCGAACCAGGCGCCGGCCCGGCTTCCGCCGTGGCGTGACACCGGGACGTCGTCCGTCCACTCGTCCGTCTCAGCCGTTGCGCTGCGCAAATTCGCCCCCTTCCGTTTGCTGGATCCTCCCTTAAAGACGGGGGATGTGGGGGGACGGTTCAGGGCTGCTGCCGGGTGCGGGTCCGCTTGGGCTGGTCGCGCAGTTCCCCGCGCCCCTGAAAGAACGGGCTGCGCCCCTGTTCCTTCAACCCCCCTTCCCCGTACTCAAAGACGACGCAGAAGCGCGGCCAGAGCCGCGTTGAACTGCTCCGGCTGTTCCAGGTTCGGCATGTGGGCCGCTCGCGGGACGACCCGGAGCGCGGAGCCCGGGATCCCCGCGTGCATGTCCCGCGCGTCCGCCACAGGCGTGTACTCGTCGTCCTCGCCGACCACCACCAGCGTCGGAACGGTGACGCGGGTCAGCAGTTCGCGGTAGTCGGGGCGTTCCGCCCGCCCCCGCAGGGCGGCCGCCGCGCCCTCGGGGGACGTGGAGGTCATCATGCGGTGCACGTGGGCCGCCACGTCCGGGTGGGCGTACGGGGCCACCATCCTGTGCAGGACCTCGTCGGCGTACGGCCGCATGCCCTCGCGGAGCAGGCGGTCGGCCATGTCGTTGCGGGACTTCTTGCCGGCCGGGGTCTCGGCCGCCGGGAACGTGTCCGCCAGGACCAGCGCCCGGACGCGCTCGGGGAACTGCCGGTAGCACTCCATGACGATCTGGCCGCCCATGGAGAGCCCTGCCAGCGCGAACTCGCGTACGCCCAGGTCGTCGAGGAGGGCCGAGATGTCCTCCGCGAATGTGGCGAGCGCGGTCACCCCGGGCACCACCGGGGACCTGCCGTAGCCGCGCAGGTCGGGGGCGATCACCCGGCGGTCCGGGGAGAAGGCGGCGATCTGCGGGGCCCACATGGTGCGGTCGAAGGGGTGGCCGTGGATCAGGACAAGGGGCACGGAGGTTGAGGCATGCGCGCCTTTGTCCTCGTACAGGAGGAAGGGAGCCATGTTCAGGACCCTAGATTCAGGGAACTCCTCGGTGCAATAAGATCTTTGCTCTCGGTGCAATCCAGGGAGGGGTGGGCGTGGAGGACTATCGGCGGATCGCCGACCGGCTGGCCGAGGAGATCCTCACGGGGCGGCTGAAGGCCGGTGAACGGCTGCCGCCGCAGCGGGTGTTCGCGAAGCGGCGGCGCATCGCGGGGTCCACCGCCGGGCGCGTGTACGGGGAGTTGGTGCGCCGGGGCCTGGTCGTCGGGGAGGTCGGGCGCGGCACCTTCGTACGGGCGGCGCCGGTGCCGTCGGGGCGGGCCCTCGCCGAGCCGGCGACCACGGCGGTCGTCAATCTGGAGCTCAACTACCCGTCCGTGGAAGGGCAGTCGGAGCTGCTGGCCGGCGGACTCGTGCCGCTGTTGCGGCCCGATGTGCTGGGGGAGGTGACCCGTGCGGTTCCCGCCACCGGGACCGCCGCCGCGCGCGAGGCCGCCGCCGGGCTGCTGGCCGGATCGGGGTGGCGGCCCCACCCGGAGCAGCTGCTCTTCGCCGGGAACGCACGGCAGGCCATCGCGGGCGCGCTCGCCTCGCTGGTACGGCCCGGCGGGCGGGTGGGGGTCGAGGCACTGACGTATCCGCTGGTCAAGGAGATCGCGGCGCGGATCGGGTGCGTGCTCGTACCGCTGGAGACGGACGGGGAAGGGCTGCTGCCCGGGGCCGTCGCCGCCGCCCACCGCTCCGCGCCGCTCTCCGCCCTCTACGTCCAGCCGACCCTGCACAACCCCACCTCGGCCACGATGGGGGACGCGCGCAAGCGTGAACTCGCGGAGGTGGTTCGGGAGTTGGGACTGCCGGTCGTGGAGGACCGGATCTGGTCGTTCCTGCACGAGGAGGGCGTGCCGTTCGCCGCGTACGCCCCCGAGCGCGTCCATGTCGTCGACGGGCTGTCCAAGCGGGTCGCGCCCGGGCTCACCGTCGGGTTTCTCGTCGTGCCCGAGGGGCGCGTCGAGGCGGCGGCCGGGGCGCTGCGGTCGGGCGGGTGGACGGCGGGACGGTTCGCGCTGGAGGCGGGGACGCGGTGGATCCAGGACGGGGTCGTGGACCGGCTGGTCGCCGACCGGCGCGCGGACGCCGCCCGGCGGCAGCGGGTCGTCGCGGAACTGCTCGACGGATTCGCCGTACGCGCCGACCCGTCCGCGTACTACGCCTGGTGGGAGCTGCCGTCGCCGTGGCGCGCCGACACCTTCACGGCGGCCGCGGCGGCGCGCGGGATCGCGATCACGCCGGGGCCCGTCTTCGCGGTGGGGGCGCAGGCGGCGCCGGACGCCGTCAGGCTCGGGCTCGCGTCGGTTCCGGTGCCGGCGCTGGGGCAGGCGCTGCGGACGCTTCGCGACGTCGCGCGTGGTGGTCCATGAGCCAGGTCGTGGCGGCGACGGTGAGGCCAAGGGCCAGGATGAACCAGGTGGCCGTGCGAAGGGTTGAGGTCAGGGCGTCGTAGACGGTGCCCGCCGCCGCCCGGGAGACATGGGTGGGGAGGTCGGCGAGCGTCAGGGCGCGGCCGATGACCGTGGCGAGGGCCAGCAGGGCTGCGCCCAGGGCCATGCCGAGTGCCGTGGCCGTGACGGCCTGGCGGCGGCGTACGGCCAGCAGGATGCCGCTGACGGCCAGGGCGACCGCCGCGAGCGGGAGCCAGAAGCCCGCGATCTCCAGCACGTGGAACCCCTTTCGGAGCGTGCTCAGCTCCTGGGCCTCAAGGACAGTGACCTCGGTGTGCTCGATGGGGATGCGGTTCGCCAACGGCACCCGGTCGTAGGACAGCTGGGACTTCAGCTGCTGGGTGACGGGTGCCAGGTCGAGCGTGACGGCGCCCTCGCGGCTGCTGCGCAGGGCCCGCAGGACGGCGTCGTGCGCGGCCCGGTTCGCCGTGTTCCAGGCCGCGCGGAAGGCCTCCGTACCGGTGAAGGACCGCACCGCCCTGCGCACGTACGCGCGGACCTCGCTCTCCAGCGGTCCGACCTCGATCTGGTTCATGACGCCGTCGGTGACCGAGTCGGCGATCGCGCTCTGGACGTCGGGCCCGGCGGCGAGGGGCGCCATCGTGTCGACGTACCGTCCGGTGTCGCCGATCTCGTACTTCGCCCATGCCGAAAGCCCGCCCAGCGGCACGAGGACGCAGGCGAGCACGATCAGCACCGCCGAGAGGACTTTCCGCACCCCTCAAGGAAGAACCCCGGCCGTGACCTCCGCCATCGGGGCACGGCCGGGGTGACTGCATCCGGGCCTGGATTGCGTTCTTCCGGGGGACAACGGGCCCCCGGGAGAGCGTGTGGTGGTGGAACCGCGCTACTTGCGGTTGTAGAGCCGCATCGTCACCGGGCCGAAGACCGCGACCAACAGTCCGGCCCAGCCCAGCGACCACGCGATCTCCGCGGTCGGCCAGGAGCCGTCCATCAGACCGCGCACCGCCGAGGACAGATGCGTGATCGGGTTGTTGTTGACGAAGGCCTGCAGCCAGCCCGGCATCGTCTCGGGGCGGACGAAGATGTCGCTCAGGAAGGTCAGCGGGAAAAGGATCATCATGCTGACGCCCATCACCGACTTCTCCGTGCGCAGCAGCAGGCCGAACATCGTCCACACCCAGGAGAAGGCGAAGGAGAAGATCAGCAGGAGGACCACCCCTCCGAGCACTCCCTGGAAGCCGCCGTCCGGGCGGAAGCCCATGATCAGGCCCACCGACAGCATCACGACCGACGCCATCGCGTAGCGCAGGGCGTCCCCGAGCAGATAGCCGACCAGCGTCGACGGACGCCAGATGGGCAGCGAGCGGAAGCGGTCGAAGACACCCTTCTCGATGTCGATGTTGACCGCGAGACCCGTGTACATCGTGATCATGGTGACGGACATGACGAGGATGCCGGGCAGCAGGTACTGGATGTACTCGCGCGGGGAGCCCGCCAGGGCCCCGCCGAACAGATACGTGTACATCAGCACCAGCATGATCGGGAACGCCGTCACGTCGAAGAGCTGCTCGGGCACGTGCTTGATCTTGAGCATCGCGCGCCAGCCGAAGGTGAGGGACGTCCGGATCGCGTTCGGCCGCGGCGGGCGCTCGGTGGCGACGAGCAGCGCGGCCAGGCTCTCGGTACTGACCGGCGCGAGGTCGGCGGTGTCTGTGCCGTTGGTGGGCTTGGTCGCGGTGCTCATGCCGTGGCCTCTTTCGTCTGCTGCTGTGCCTGCTTCGTCGGCGGCTGGGGTGAGGTCTCTGCGTGGTCGGACTTGCCGGTGAGGGCGAGGAACACCTCGTCGAGACTCGGCTGGCCCAGGGAGAAGTTGTCGACGGTGATGCCCGCGTGGGCCAGCTCGGCGAGGGCACGGGACGCCTTCTCGGCGGCCCCGGCCCCGTTCGAGGAGCCGTTGCCGACCCGGGCCGTCAGTGCCACCGGGTCCGGCTCAAGCTGGACGTCCGCGTCGAGGGCCTGCCTCAGCAGCCGCTCGGCGTCCGGCCGCTGGTGCGCGTCCCGCAGCCGTACGTGCACGGCTCCCGCGCCCACCGACGCCTTCAGCTCGCCCTTGGTGCCCTCGGCGATGACCTTGCCCTTGTCGATGACGGCGATCCGGGCCGCCAACTGGTCGGCCTCGTCCAGGTACTGGGTGGTGAGCAGGACCGTGGTCCCCTGGGCGACGACCGCCCGCACGATCTCCCACACCTGGTTGCGGCTGCGCGGGTCAAGGCCCGTCGTCGGCTCGTCCAGGAACAGCAGGTCGGGGGTGTTGAGGATGGACGCGGCGATGTCGATACGGCGCCGCATGCCGCCCGAGTAGTTCTTCACCTGGCGGGCCGCCGCCTCCGACAGACCGAAGGCGTCGAGGAGCTGGGCCGCCCGGTCGTACGAGGCCTTCTTGCTGTGGCCCGTCAGCCGCGCCAGCAGCACGAGGTTCTCCGTGCCCGTCAGGTCCTCGTCCACCGAGGCGTACTGCCCGGTCAGGCTCACCCTGGTCCGTACGGCGTCCGCCTCCCGTACGACGTCGTGGCCGAAGACGTGGGCCTCGCCGCCGTCGGGGCGCAGCAGGGTCGCCAGCATGCGCACGGTCGTCGTCTTGCCGGCTCCGTTCGGACCGAGCAGGCCGTACACGGTGCCGGCCTCGATGCGCAGGTCCACGCCGTCGACGGCGCGGTTGTCGCCGAAGGTCTTCACCAGACCCGCGGTCTCGATGGCCGGCCCGGCCCATTGGTCGGTGCGGTTCTTGCTCGTCATGTCGGTCCGCCCATCCGCGTCGTTCTCTCGTGCCTGCTGTCGGTTTTCGAGGTCTTCGAGATCTTGAGGTCTTCGAGGTCTCTCGCGGCGCTTCCGTAGCTCTCAGGGTGCGTCCGCGGGGCCCGAAGAGCATCGGTCTGTCGACGCAGTCCTCGATCGGTCTCGAGATGCAGACCCTGGGACGCACGAAAACTCATCGGCGGGGAGGCAGGAGATTTCTCCGTCGTTCTCCCTGGGCTCCGGTGGAGGGTTCACCCGAACGGGTGTTTCCTGGTTCTGGGGACGGAGGCGGGGAGAAGGAGGCCGATCATGGGCATCACTCCGGCCCTGCGGACCCTTGCGATCGCCCTGGTCAGCGGCGGTGTGCTGACGGTGGCCGCCGCCGGTACGGCGACGGCGGGCGGCACGGCTTCTCCCGGTCCGGCGGCAGGAGATTCCGGTCGAGGCGGCTCCGAGGATCCGGTGTGGGGCACCGTCGTCTCCCGCGGCGACCTGAATGTGCGGGCCCATCCCGACACCGGCTCGGCCGTGCTCGGGCGGCTCTCGCCGGGCAGCCAGGACCGGGTCGCCTGCGTGGCGCGCGGCACGCACGTGTTCGGCAACCCGCACTGGTACTGGCTCGTCGGGGCGCGTGCCTGGGCGAGTGCCGCGTTCGTGGACATCGGCGGGGCGGGGGTGCCGCGGTGCTCCGACCCCTGCGAGGGGGCCTGGAAGGACCGGTGGCACGACGGTTCGGGGGGCTGCAACGGCTGCGACGACGGTTCCTGGAGCTCCACCGGCTCCTGGAGCGCGTCCGGTTCGTGGAGCTGGAGCTTCTCCGGCTCCTGGGACGCCTCGGGCTCGGGCTGGGAGTGGGTGCCCGGCGGGCGGTGAGTCCGAGGAGAACGGGTGGCCCGGGACGGGGAGATGTGGGTGAGGCCCGGGCCACCCGCACACGTAGTACCGGCCTGTGCCCGATGGGCACAGGCCGGTACTACGTCGTTCGCCGTCGTTCGCCGGTTCACTCCTCGGTCGTGTAGTAGCGGTAGAACACCACCGCGAACACGCCCGCGGCGATCACGAGGGAGATGCCCGAGGACTTGAGGATGCTGGCGTCCGTGAGGCTGTAGAGGAACCCGAACGAGATGCCCGCGAACACCGCCCACGCGAGGGCCCTGGCCTCCCGGGGGAGGCGTGGGGCGACGGTGTGGATGCCCTGCGCGACCACGGCGAACAGGACCGCCGAGACGACGCCCAGGAGGACGTTCCAGCCGGTGATCGGGCCCGAGTGGCGGTCGATGCCGGATGTCCAGAAGCCGTAGACGATGCCGCCGAGCGCCGGGATCGCGAGTTTCGCCGAGGCCGCCGTCGTTTTTGTGGCGGCGGTGGGTGTGCGTGGTGCGGGTGCCGCGTGAGTCATCGGGCACTCCTCTCATTCGCCCCTGCCTTCCAGAGCACACCTGGGGGACGCCCCTGGCAAGTCGTGTGTCGGGTGCGGCTTGGCTGCCGCCGGCTTGTGTGTCATGTGCGGCTGGGTGGGGGCTTGTCGCGCAGTTCCCCGCGCCCCTGGGGTGGGTGGGGGTCGGCGTGGTGTGTCGGGTGCGGGTGCGTTTGGGCTGAGCGCGCAGTTCCCCGCGCCCCTGAAAGCGGGGCTGCGCCCCTGGCTTTTGTCTTTAGGGGCGCGGGGAACTGCGCGACCAGCCCCCACCCGGCCGCACCCGAAAACAAGCCGGCGCCGGCCATGTAGGAAAGTCGGCGTGCGCCAAGCACCCGGTCGTGCTTCGCTGGGCGGGTGAGCGCCGCGGATCCGGGCACCCGCGCCCGGCGGCAGCAGCTTCTCCGGGTGCGCGGCCGCAGCGTGGCCTGGGTACCACCCCTCCTCCTGCTCGTCGCCATCGCGGTGGTCGACTGGAACACCTCGGGCGAGTTCAGGGTCATCTCCTGGATCGTCCTCGTCCCCGGCATCGCGGCGGCGATCTGCGGCGTCCGGGAAACAGCCGCCTTCGCCGTCCTCGCGCTCCTCACGTACATCGAGGTCGACGCCTCCTGGCCGCACCAGGACCAGACCGGCCTGCCGGACTTCATCCTCGTCGCCGTGGGCGGAGCCCTGGCGACGCTCGCCTGTGCCGTACGGGTCCGGGAGGAGCGCCGGATGCTGCACATGCGGGACGTGGCCGACACGACCCGCCGTACCGTGCTGCGCCCCCTCCCCACCCCGTGGGGCGGCCTCGACCACGCGGCCGTGTACCTGGCCGCCGACAGCGAGGCCCGCGTCGGCGGCGACTTCTACGACATCCAGCCCGGCCCGCACGGCACCCGGGTCCTCCTCGGGGACGTCCAGGGCAAGGGCCTGCCCGCGGTCGCGGCGGCCGCCGCCCTGCTGGGCACGTTCCGCGAGTCCGCGTACCACGAGGCCTCCCTGACCGTCGTCGCCGAACGGCTGGAGGTACGCATGGGCCGCCACCGCCAGTACGTCACGGACCTCGGCGAGGACCTGGACGGCGACCCCGCACGGGGCGTGGAGCGCTTCGCGACCGCGGTCCTCGTCGCCTTCCCGCCCCCGGGCTCCCCCGCGGGCCACATCGAGGTCGTCAACTTCGGCCACGAACCCCCGCTGGTGGCGGGCCCGCGCGGCGTACGCGTCCTGCCGCCCGGCGACGGACTCCCGCTCGGCTTCTCCGGGCTCGCGGGCTCAGGCGCGGGCGTCCCGCCCGTCCGCAGGGTCCCCTTCGCCCCCGACGAGACCCTCCTCCTCGTCACCGACGGCGTGACCGAGGCCCGGGACGCGGCCGGCGTCTTCTTCCCCCTCCACGAACGCGTGACCCATGCCGTCACCACCGACCCCACCACCGCCCACCCCCACCGCCTGGTGGAACTGATCCGCGAGGGCACCCTCCACCACACGACCCACGTGGCGGACGACACAACGATCTTCGCGGTGAGGCCGGCCCCGTGATGGAGACGGCCCAGGAGCAACCGCCTGCTTTCAAGGGGCGCGAGGAACTGCGCGACAAGCCCCCACCACCCCGCAGAGGCCGAACAAACCCCCACCACCCACCCCCTATCGCCCCCACCCCAACACCCTTTGCACCCGCACCGGTTACCGTGCAGACCGTGGTGATCCAAGGGCAGGAGACAACGGCGATGCCAGGAACCGTATTGCTGCTCGCAGCGTCGCCGACAGGCAAGAGCTGCCTCGTGGACGCGGCCTCCGTACTCCCCATACTCGCCGCCGTCGCCCCCGACGTGCTCTCCGGTACGGACACGGCCAACGTCGTCGAACTGGCCGACCCCCTGGAACCGCAGGCCGTCCTCACCCGCCTGCGCGCCGCCGCGACGGCCCCGGGCCCGCTCACGGTCTTCCTCACCGGCCAGCTCCAACTCGACCGCCGCCAACGGCTCCCGCACCTCGCGCTGGCCCGTACGACCGCCGCGACCGTCCGCTACACCGGCTTCCCCTGGCACTGGATCCGCGAGGAGCTCCGGCTGCGTGCGCCGGGCAGTACGGCGGTCGTCGTCGACCTGCACACGGACGCGGAGACCTGGCAGCACCTGGCCGGCCAGCCGCTCACCGTGGGACCGGGCGCCCTGCTGTACGGCCGCGTCGCCCCGCCTCCCCCGCGGCGCGCGGTGGCGTCGCCCACGTACATGAAGGCCGTGGCCACGATCCTCCGCAGCGGTCACCGGCCGCCGCTCGCGCACCTCCACCAGCAGGCGCTGACACGGTCGTCGGGCGAGGACCCGGAGGCCGCCCGCCGGGACATCGTGCTGGCGGTCGACCCCACGCAGCCAACCCGGCCCCCACAGCCCGTGCATCCCGCACAGCCGCCCATGCACCCCGTACCCGGTTTCCGGCCCGCACCCCCTCCCGTACCCGCCCCCGTCCCGGTGTCCGTACCGGCCCCCGCCTCCCCCATGGCACCTCCGCCCCCGCCCTCCGACCCCCACGCCGAGATCACCGCCGCCGTCGAGAGCGGCAGGCATGCCGAGGCCGCGGAGCTGGCCGGGCGGCGGGAGCAGGAAGCGCTGCGGGCGCACGGGCCCGGCGCCGACGAGGTCGTGCACTGGATGGAAGTACGGGCGGATCTGGCCATGTTCGCGGGCGACGCGGAGCTCAGCTGCCGGATCTGGCTGGCGGTGGCCGACGTACGGCTGGCCGCGGGGCAGGAGCCGGGCGCGCCCGGTGTCGAGGCGGCCGTGGACCGGGCGCATCACCAGTGGGGCCGTATCGACGACTCCGCGCGGGCCCGTGAGCTCGGGCCCGCGCTGGCCGACCTGCGCCTGCGCGTTCCGGGGCGTCGGCAGGGGGCGCTGGACGATGTCCAGCGGAACCTCAGCCGGCTTCAGGCGCAGGTCTGACGAGGCTGAGCCTTTCCTCGTCGCCGGAAGGCGCAGGGGAGCGCGCTTCCGAGAAGAACAAGTGAATCAAGCCAAGATCACGAATCGGTCTGGGCCGGATCCAGAGTTCCCTCAGAAATCCCTATGCGGGTAGACGTCTCCCGGACGTGATGGCCGGGCACGGGGCGACGGTGCACCACCCGGCCGGGTTCTGCGCGGCTCGGCCGGGTTCAGTCCGCGCACAGCAGATAGCCCGTGCCGCGCACGGTCCGTATGAGTGCCTGACCGGGGCCGCCCAGTTTGCGGCGCAGGTAGTAGACGTACGTGTCGACGCTGCCCGAGCCCTCGGCGCGGTGGTTCCAGACGCGTTCCTGGATCTGGGCGCGGGTCAGCACGCGGCCGGGGTTCTCCATCAGGTAGCGCAGCAGGGCGAATTCGGTGGTCGTCAGGCTCACCGGCCGCCCGCCGGACCAGACTTCGTGCGTGTCGGCGTCCAGCCGTACGTCGCCGGCCAGCAGGCTGCGGCGTTCGGCCGAGCGGACCGAGGTGCGGCGCAGGAGCGCCCGGACCCGGGCCGCGAGTTCCCTGAGCTCGAAGGGCTTGGTGACGAAGTCGTCGCCGCCCAGGTCGAGTCCGCGGACGCGCTCGTCGACCGTGTCGCGGCCGGTGAGGAACATCACCGGCATGGTGTGGCCCCGCGTCCGCATCGTCCGGCAGACCTCGAAGCCGTCGATGCCGGGGAGGCCGACGTCGAGCAGGACGAGATCGGGGCTGTGGCGGGAGAGGGCCTCCAGCGCCTGGCGGCCCGTGGCGGCGCCGGTCACCCGGAAGCCGAGGAACTCCATCGCCGTGGTGAGCATGGCGCGCACGCTCTCCTCGTCGTCGACGACGAGGAGATGGGCGGGGGCAGGGGAGACAGGGGTGGTCATGTCCTGTCCTACCTTTCAAGAGTGGTTGCTCTGGTCATTCGTAAGATCGGAGGGCCCAGGGGCTCTGGGCATGGCTGTCATGTCGGCGCCGCTGGGATGGCTTAAGGAACTTGGCCACCCGGAGCCCCGCGACGACTCGACCGCCAATTGGGAGATGCGACTCCGATCGCTGCTGTAGGACAACGTCGGCGAGGTCGTCTGCGGGATCGATGAACGACGAGCTGGCGGAGGGATACGTGCCCGAGATCTGGGCCGGAGTGGACATCGGCAAGACGCACCACCACTGCGTGGTCATCGATACGGAGGGCAAGCGCCTGCTGTCCCGCCGGGTCGCGAACGACGAGAGCGAGCTCCTCGCCCTGATCAGCGATGTCCTGGAGATATCCCGGGAGGTGCTGTGGGCCGTCGACCTCAACCACGGCGGTGCCGCGCTGCTGATCGGCCTGCTGGTCAGCCACGGCCAGCCGGTCGCTTACCTCACCGGCCTGGCGGTCCACCGGGCCTCGGCCACCTACAAGGGCGGCGAGGGAAAGACCGACGCGAAGGACGCCTTCGTCATCGCAGACCAGGCCCGCGTCCGCCGCGACCTCGGCCTGCTGCGGCCCGGCGATGAGATCGCCGTGGACCTGCGCACCCTGACCACCCGCCGCCTGGACGCGGTCTTCGACCGGACCCGGCAGATCAACCGGCTCCGGGCCCAACTGCTGGAGATCTTCCCCGCGTTGGAGCGGGCCCTGGAACTGACGAACCGGGGGCCGGTGATGCTGCTGACCGGATACCAGACCCCGGCCGGGATCCGCCGGGCTGGAGCGAGCCGGATCGGGACCTGGCTGAAGAACCGCAAAGTCCGCGGCGCCGCCACACTGGCCAAGACGGCCGTGGAAGCCGCCCAGGCCCAACAGACCGCGCTGCCCGGCGAGAAGCTGGCCGCCGCCATGGTGGTCCGCCTCGCGAAGGGGGTGATGGCCCTCGATGAGGAGATCGCCGAGCTCGACGCCCTGATCGAGGCCCGGTTTCGCGAGCATCCGCACGCCGAAGTGATCCGCAGCCTGCCCGGCATGGGCACGAAACTCGCGGCCGAGTTCATTGCCGCCACCGGTGGCGACATGGACGCCTTCGGCAGCTCGGACCGCCTGGCCGGCTTCGCCGGCCTGGCCCCCAGGCCGCGCGACTCCGGGCGCGTCAGTGGCAATCTGCGCCGTCCCCGGCGCTACCACCGCGGTCTGCTGAGAACCATGTACCTGTCGGCCATGGTGAGCCTTCAGTGCTGCCCTGTGTCGAAGGCGTTCTACGACCGGAAACGGAGCGAGGGCAAGGGCCACAAGCAGGCCCTGCTGGCTCTCGCACGCCGACGCCTCAATGTCCTGTGGGCGATGATCCGTGACGGAAAGCAGTTCCATGCTTCACCCCCCGTCACACTGGCGGCTTGACATCACGATTGGGAAGTTCCTTCGCTGTGCCGACCGTGAAGGTGGGGGGCTATTGAGGATTCAAGCTCAGGGGGGGGCACATCGTCACACGTACCGCTCGGTAGCGGGTAACACGTGTTATCGAGCAAACATCTCCAACGCCCCCGACACCAGCGTCCGTACGCCCGGCCCGACCGTCGCCAGGTCGGGTGCGAAGTGCGGGCTGTGGTTGCTGGGCACGGCCGCGAGCTGTTCCATCAGGTCGCCCCCGGCCGCGCTCCCCGCCGCGTCCCACACCTCGGCGGGTGTGCTCGTCACGAACCAGTACGCGTACGGGAGTCCGCCCTCGGCGAGCAGCGGGAAGTCCTCGCTGCCCATGACGGGCCCGAAGTCGAGGACCGTGCCCGCGCCGAACACCTCGCCGTGCACGGCGGCCACCCGGCGGTCGGTGTCGGCGTCGTTCACCGTCATCGGGAAGCTGCCGCCGACCGTCACCGTGGGCTCGCGCCGGCAGCCCGCCGCGACGCACTCGCCCGCCGCGATCCGCCGGATCGCGGCCAGCATCCGCTCCCTCACCTCGGCGGACTGCGTACGGAGGTTGAGGGAGATGTGCGCCTCGGACGGGATGATGTTGTGCCGGGTGCCCGCCTCGATCCGGCCGACCGTCAGCACGGCGGACTCGCGGGCCGCGACCTCCCGCGAGACGACCGTCTGCAGCCTCGTCACGATGTACGCGGCCGTCACCACCGGGTCCACGGTCGCCTCCGGCCGCGAGCCGTGCCCGCCCACCCCGTGCACGACGATGTCGACGTCCGTCGAGGCCGACATGATCAGTCCGGGCGAGTGCGCGTACAGCCCGGCGGGACCCGGGGCCGCGTGCTGGGCGAGCAGGACGTCGGGGCGCGGAAAGCGTTCGTACAGGCCGTCGTTCACCATCGCGGCGGCGCCCTCGCCGGTCTCCTCGGCGGGCTGGCCGACGACCAGCAGCGTGCCGTTCCAGGTGTCGCGCCCGGCGGCGAGCGTCTCGGCGGCGCCGGTCAGCCAGGTGACGTGCAGGTCGTGGCCGCAGGCGTGCATGATCCCGGGCGTCCCGGACGCGTACGGCAGCCCGGTCTCCTCGGCGACCGGCAGCGCGTCCATGTCACCGCGCAGCAGGACGGTCGGCCCGTCGCCGTTGCGCAGCATCCCGACGACTCCGGTGCCACCGATGCCGTCCACCGTCTCGTACCCGGCCCCGGCGAGGCGCTCGGAGAGTCTCGCGGCCGTCCGGCGTTCCTGCCCCGACAGCTCGGGATGGCGGTGCAGGTCCCGGTAGAGGTCCTCCAGGGACGGGACCGGGAGGTCGGCGGTGAGGTCCAGCGCTATGCGTGCGGCGGGAGAGGTCACCGGGCCAGCGTATGTCCGTACGCCGTCCCGTGGGCCGGGACGGGAACGTCCGCCGACGGGAGGGGGAGTGGCAGCCGCGGCCCGGGCGGACCCGTTCGTCGGAACGCGGGGACGGCGACTTGTCCCGGCCGGTTCCGGGTGCCGTCGCCCCATGACGCTCGGCGTGATGTGTCGTCGTGACGCGGTCGTCGTCATGTCGTCGTCGTGACGCCGTCGGCGTGACGCGTTTCTTCAAGACCGGCGTGCGCGGGCGCTCCTAGACTCCGGGCATGGATGAGATCGAGCTGCTTTCGGGTGTTCTGTCCAAGACCGGTGACCTCATCGAGGGCGTCGAGCCCGGGCGGCTGGGTGCTCCGACGCCCTGCGAGGAGTACGACGTCGAGACGCTGGTCAACCATCTCGTCGGCTGGCTGCTGCTGTTCGAGGCCCGCTGCCACGGCCGCGCGTACGACGCCGACCCCGCGCGGCACCGGACGGGGCCGGACCCCGCCGGTGAGTTCCGTGCCGCGGCGGCCGGGCTGGTCGCCGGATGGCATAAGTACGGCTTCGACCGCGAGGTGGGCGTGACCGGCGACGCCGAACTGCCCGCCGCCATGGTGCTCAACATGACCCTCATGGAGTTCACGGTCCACGGCTGGGACCTGGCGGTGGCCACGGGGCAGCCGGTCCCCTTCACGGAGGAGGAGGCAGCGGACATCCTGACCCGCGCGGAGGCCACCCTCCCGCCGCAGTACCGCGGCGAGGGCATGCCCTTCGGCAACATCGTCCCGGTGGCGGAGGAGGCCCCGGCGGCAGACCGCCTGGCGGGTTTCCTGGGCCGGGACCCCGCGGCCTGGCCCCTTTAGGGGCGCGGGGAACTGCGCGCCCAGCCACAACGAACCCGCAGATCAATGACTGCCCCCCTCCGCGGAGCGGACCAGGTGCTCGTCAGAGCGGCGGGTGGGCCGGCGCCGGACCGAGCGTGGTCGTGCCCGGCGCCGTACGGTGGCCGAGCCCCGTGCGGTACGCATCCAACGCCGCCTCGATCCGCCCCGTACGCCGCAGCAGATCCCCCAGCAACCGGCACAGGTCCGCCAAGTCCCCTGCCGCACCGGCCCGTTCGAGGAGGCTGAGCGCACGCACGTAGTGCTCCTCGGCGGTCTCCGTGTCCCGGGCGTCCTCCGCGATGATGCCGAGCAGCCGGTGCGCGGCCGCGGAGTGGACGGCCCCGCGCTCCGAACTCAGGTCCCCGAGCACGTCGTGGAGCAGGGCCGCCGCCTCGTCCGACTTCCCGCGCCGGTGCAGCACGTCCGCCAGTTCCACGGCGACCTGGCTGGTGTAGAGCGTGGCGCGCTGCGCGGAGTGCATGGCCTGCGCCTCGCGCAACTCGCTCTCCGCGCGCTCCATGTCGCCGTTCTGCGCGTGCATGTACCCGCGCATCCAGTGGCAGTTGGCGAGTTCCGTACGGATCTGGAGCTGCCGGTACAGCTCCGCCGCCTTGCCCAGCGACGCGTCCGCCTCGGCGATGCGGCCCTCGGCGATCATCGTGCGGGCGACGGACCGGTGCATTCGGGCCAGGAGCGCGGGCTCGCCGACCTGGGGGGCCAGCGCGAGCGCGTACTCCGCTGCCTGCGCGGCCCGCGCGTGCGCTCCCATGTCCATGTACGGAGCGATGATCGCCGCGTAGAGCAGCAGCAGGGCGTCCGGATCGTGCAGCCCGCCACGGTTCAGCTCGTCGATCGTGGATTCCAGCAGGTAGCAGGAGTACCGGAGTTCACCCGCGAGGTAGTGCGAGACCGCCCGGCCGCGCAGGGCCGGGACCCGCACGGGCAGCGGGGAGTCCGCGAGCCGCTTCTCCGACTCCTCGAAACGCAGCCGGGCCGTCCCCAGATCCCCTGTGGCCAGGGCGCATTCGCCGAGGCCGAGGAGCGCGGCCGCGCACTCGGCGTTCAGCCCGTGCGACTCCGCCTCCGCGAGGAGCGCGGTGTACTGCTCGGCGGCGACCTCCGCCTCGCCGGTCGCCAGCGTCCGCTGGGCGTCGGTGAGCCGCAGCCGCAGGTCCGTGGCGAGGTGTGCGGGCCGCCCGGTGGCGAGCTCCTCGTAAGCGACCCCGAGGCGCTCCGCGATGTGCCGCAGCGCCTCCTCGGAGGGCCGTACGCGGCCCGCCTCCAGCGTGGAGACGTACGCGGGTGTGTAGGCGGGTTCCGCCAACTGCTTCTGTGTCAGCCCGCGTTCCGTACGCAGCTGCTGCACTCTGCGCCCGATGATTCCCGGGTCGTCGCGCTCGGCCATGGCGTAAGCATGCCAGTAAGTCGACTTACACCCGCACGCTATTCAACTTCCCGTTGAAAGAAGGCAGTTAAGACGGGCGGGCAGGCCGCCGATCGGCTCAATGCGGCCCTTGCCCCGGAGGCGAACACGCCCTAGGTTAAGCGGCGCGTTAAGCGCACGATGACGCAGACTTAATACGCTGGCCTACGTTGACGATGCGAGGTTGTCGCCGTGTTACGACGCATTGCCACTCGCTTCTTCCCCGCTCGGTTCATGACCGCGCTGGGGGCCGCCGTGATCGCTTTCGCCGCGCTGATCAGCGCGGCGGAGGCGGGGCCCCATTAGGGGCCCCGCCTGGTGTTTTGCTTGTTGGGTGCGGGCCGGTGGGGGCTTGTCGCGCCCACGCGGCGGAGCCGCAAAATGTCACAGCCCCGCGCCCCTTGAAACAAGGGGCTGCGCCCCTGAAGAGACGGGGCTGTGCCCCTGTCCTTCAGCCCCCCCACCGGCCCGCCGTGTCAGCCGGTCAGCATTCGCCTCGCCAGACCACTCGGGTGATGGTGAGGCCTGCCTCGGCGTTGGCCTTGTACTTGCCGGGGCCGGGGTTGTAGTGGAAGCAGTCGGTCGACGGCTGGCCGCCCAGGTACGACGTCACGTCCACGTGGTCCGCGCCCGGGAAGACGGTTCCGTTGTTGAAGATGGAGCCGACGGACAGGTTGCCCGACCAGTTGCCCGCGACCTTCAGGACGAGCCGGCCGGTCTGGTCGGGGCCGCTGTAGGCGCAGAAGTTGCCCTTCCCGCAGCCGGGCGGGTTCGCCTCCGCCGATGCGGTCGGGGACACGGCGAGGACACCGAGGAAGGCGGCCGCGACGGTTCCGGCGCCCAGGGTGACGAGTCGCTTTCCGGTCAGCATGATGAGGACTCCTCCGTAGTCAGCACTCGTGTGGTCAGCACTCGCGTTGGCAGCATCCGCGTTGGCAGCATCCGCGTTGGCAGCATCCGCGTTGTCAGCACTCGCCGCGCCATACGACCTTGGTGATGTGGACGCCGGCGACCGCGTTCACCTTGTAGGCGCCGGGCCCGGGGTTGTAGTGCAGACAGGCCGTTTCCCCGCCGCCGGGCGACGTGTACGTCACGTCGACGTGGTCGGCGCCCGGGAAGGCGACCCCGTTGTTGAACACCGAGCGGATGGCGACGTTCCCGGACCAGTTCCCCTTGGTCTTGAGGACGAGCTGGCCGGTCTGGTTCTCTCCGCTGTAGGCGCAGAAGTACTCCTTCGCGCACCCGGGCGGATTGGGCTCGGCCGAAGCACTCGGCGCGGTGGCCAGCACGGCAGTGAAAGCCGCGGCCGCCACCGCTCCGAAAGCAGCACGTTTGCGCATGTCGTTCTTCCCCCTTGGCCGTTGTGAAGATCTTGGTCGCGTACGCCCTTCAGGCTGCCCGGTGCCGACTGTTCCTGCCAGGTGTTTCGGCGCGTGCCGAAAAGGGCTGGTGGAGTGCGGGAACGGTGGTGCGCACGACGGTCCTCGTGGCCGTGTGGCGTGCGGTGATCCGGGGAATGGTGGTGGCGAGTTGGCGCGAATGGATATTTCGTGATCTTCCAATCCAAGGGAACATTTCACGCCGATGCCTCAGTCGATCGCACCACCGACCGTGAGAGTTTGCCGTGCTCCGAGTGCATTTCACGTGCGAAGACCTGCTCGGAACCCGAGTCGCCGCCGCGCCGGACCCGTTGTGGGAGACCGTGCTCAGCGCGAACCTGCTGGCGACGCGTCAGGGCCGGGCCGTCTTCGGCGCGTGGCGCGCGCAGGCACGGGCCGGGCTGCGGCGGCTGCCCCGTCACCAGCTGCACCTGGTAAGGACTTTGGCACCGCCCCGGGGCAGCTTCCCCGACTTCCTGAATCCGGCGGAAGCCGCCCAGGGGCTGTCGGAGGGTGTGCGGGCGATTCTGTCCACGCCTCGCCGACGGCTGGCCGAGGAGATGAACGTACTCACCGAGGCACCGTCGTGGCTGCGTCCCCTCGCGGACGGTGAGCCCGCGGCGCTGGAGAGCCTCGGGCAGGCGCTGCACGGCTACTTCCACGCGGCACTGACCCCGTACTGGTCCGCCGTGCGGGCGCAGATCGAGGCCGACCGGGCGGTGCGGGCGCGGGAGATGCTGAGCGGCGGAGTCGAGGCGCTGCTGTCGAGCCTGGGTCCGTCACTGCGCTGGCGGCCGCCCCATCTGGAGGCGGAGTACCCGCTCGACCGTGAACTGCGGCTCGGTGGAAGGGGGTTTGGAGCTGCTGTCGCTGGGGTGCGTTCAAGGGTGTTCTGGTGAGCGGGAGTGAGTGTTGATGGTCTGTGTCAAGTCGTGGGCCGCGGCTGTGGCACCGGTTCTCAGAGGGACTGACGTTCTTGCATCGAATGCGTGACCTTCTACGGGAACTGCTCGTTGGAGGCGGTGACGGGTTCTTCGGGCGGGGGTGACAGGGGTGGGTGGGTGCGCATCTGGGGTCGCTGGCTTCGAAGGATCTCAAGGCGCGGTGCAGGGACGGCCTGGAGCATTCCGGTGACTCGTGGGCGGTGCGTAAGCGGGAGTTGACGCCGCCCGCCCGCCCCGGCCATCCCCCGGCCGGGACCGCTGGTGTGTGACCGGGGCCTGACGAGCGAGGTGGCCCGGCGCGCGGGCGTGACCTCCGCGACGGTCAGCGAACACGTCAGGATCCTGCGGGAGGCCGGCCTGACCGCGTCGGTCCGCGACCGGAACACCATGCTGCACGTTCCCACTCCGCTGGGCCTCAGCCTGCTGACGGCGAACCGGTCCGGGGAGGTGCGGCGGCGGGGCACAGAGTCCGAAGAAGCGGTGGTGTGCTAGCCGATGAGGGTCTCCTTCGGGCGGACCACGCAGAACTCGTTCCCCTCCGGATCGGCCAGCACGGTCCATGACTCGTTGCCGGTCTGGCCGACGTCCACCCGGCGGGCGCCGAGGGCGAGGATGCGCTCGATCTCGGCCTCCCGGTCCTGAGCGGCGGACGTGAGATCGAGGTGCAGCCGGTTCTTGACGACCTTGCGGTCCGTCACCGGCATGAAGCAGATCCCCACGGGCGCGGTCTCGTCCGGCCCGATCACGACCTCCCGCTCCCGCTCGGACAGGATCCGCCAGCCCAGCGCCTCCGCCCAGAACCGGGCCAGGCCGGGCAGATCGTGGGCGTCGATGACGATGTGATGCAGTGCGAGAGGCATAGCGGCCAGTGTGCCCGCGGATCGCCCGGACGGGGGTTGAGCGGGTGTCGGACGAAGTCCGGTGCGGTTCGTCGGCGCCCCGAAGGGGAGCCGGGCTGTGTCGTCGTGCGGCTCCGCCGCGGGCGCGACCATCCACGACGGACCCGCAGTTGAAGCACCACCCTCCCGGCGGAGCGCTCAGTTCTCCAGGCGGACCGGCATCAGGAGCGAGAAGGTGTCCTCGGTGTCGGGTCGGCGGATCGCCAGGGGAGCCGTGGGAGCGCCGAACTCGAGCACCAGTCGGTCGCGGGCTCCGGCGGCGAGCGCGTGCAGCAGGAACTCGCGGTTGACGGCGACGTGGTCCCGGCCTTCCTCCCCCTCCTTCCCTTCCTCGCTGTCCGCGCAGACGGTCACCGTGCCGTCGGCCGCCGGCTTGAGCACGCTGAGGTCGCAGGGCTTGCCATCCGGCCCGGGCGTCTCGCTCGTACGGACGGGCCCGGTCTCCAGCGCCTCGCGGAACGCGGGCACGTCGACGACCGCGCGGCGCCCGGTCGGCAGGCGGACGAGACGACGGTAGTCGGGAAAGTCGTGGTCGAGGCACTGCCCGGCCGCCTGCCGGTCCCCGGCCTCCAGCGTCACGCGGTCACCGTCCACGGAGAGCTGGACTGGTCCCCCGCCGTCCTCACCGTTCAGCAGCGCCCGCATCGCGTCGGCGAGCGGGGCGGGCACGATGGCCTGTTCGCGGGGTCCGTCGTGCCCGGTGGCGGCGGTGTGCGCGACGGCCATCCGGTACCGGTCGGTGGCCACGACCTGAAGCGCCTCACCCTCGATGTCGAACAGGACGCCGCCGAGCATCGGCAGCTCCGGGTCGGTACCGGCGGCGAAGCGGACGGCGTCCAGCGCGGCGGCCAGTTCGGCCGCGGGGACGGTCAGCCGGACGGCGGCGGTGCGGAGCGATGTCATGGGTTTCTCCCTGCCTTCGAGTAGCGCTCGGACCGCGGAGAACTCGCTGCGGGCATCGGACAACCCCAGTTCCAGGCGGCGCAGATGCGCCTGTAGCAGCTTCCGTACGAGGTCGGTGTCCGCGCCGGACCAGCCGGCCAGCACCAGCCGGATGTCCGGCAACGGCATACCGGCCCGGCGCAGCCGCGTCAGCAGGCGCGCCTCCTCGCACTGCTCGGGGCCGTACCAGCGGTAGCCACTCACTGGATCCACCCAGGCGGGGACCAGCACACCGGCACGGTCGTAGAACCGCAGGGCACTCACACTCAGCCCGCTGTCCCGGGCCATCTCCCCGATACTGCGCATCTCGCTCTCCACATCCGGAACTCTGGGCCCTGCACAAGGTCGAGGGTCAATCCCGACCGGCAGGCACCCTCCGCGAGACGGATGACTAGGCCCCGTCGGGTTCGGGCGAGAGCATCATGTCCTTGCGGGAGTAGAGCGGCAGGCCGCTGGTGTCGAGCTTCCAGGTGCCCACGTCGGTGGTGATGGCGAGCGGGGTTCCGTAGGGCTGTTTGTGGAGGCGGTTGCCGTATGCGGGGCGTCCTCCGCACCTGTCGATGTCCCACTGGTAGGTCCAGGTGCCGTCGCGAGGGTCGAGGATCAGGTAATGCTCGATGCCCATGGCCGGGTAGTCACGGCTCTTGGCCTCGTAGTCGTTGGCGGGGTTCGACGGCGAGACGATCTCGATGGCGAGGAGGATCTGGCGCGGGTCCAGCGGATCATCGGTCAGCATCGCCTCGCGCGCGGTGACGATGAGGTCGGGTACCCGGAGCTTGCCGAGGGCGCCGTCGTCGGTGTCGGTGGCCTCGAAGGCACCGATGCCCTCGGGCAGCTGTGAGACGAGTTGGTCGCGCACGTCGGAGGCGGTGACCTGGTGACGCGGGCGAGGGCTCATCATTATGACGAACGTCCCGTCACTGATCTCGGGGTACGTGAAGCCGCGCGGCGGCGTCAGGTGGGTGCGCAGCTCGCGCAGATGCCGGTAGATGGCCTGCTGGGACATGGCCGACTCCTTGCTTCCCGTCATTTCACCAAGCTATCGCCGATCGGGTTCGCGAACGACTGACAGCTACCTCCTGGGTAAAACGAGGACCGGGCACAGAAGCACCGGTTAGCCTGCGCAGACGTACGTGCATACATGCGTACGAGTGGGTGAGGCGGGGCGGGAAGCAAGGCGCGTGGTGACAAGGGGCGTGGAGACGCGGGGCGCGGACCCGGGCGGCGCGGACACGAGTGGTGCCGGGAGCCGGCGCACTGTGGCAGACGGAGCGCGGGTCGTGGCCCGGGCGCTGGTGTACGTGGTGGTCGGCGGGGTCGCGCTGGTCGTCATCGCCACCGTCGGGTCCGTACTCGGGCCGATGGTCGCGCTCGACATCGCGACGCCGGCCATGGCCGCCTGGTGGACCGTGTTCACGGCAGTCGCCGTGCAGGGCATCCCCTTCCTCCTCCTTGGCACGGTGGTGTCGGCGGCCATCGGGGCGTTCGTGCCGGAGCGGGTCTTCAGACGCGTACTGCCGAAGAACCCGGCGCTCGCCGTGCCCGTCGCGGGGGCGGCCGGGGCCGTGCTGCCCGGGTGCGAGTGCGCGTCCGTCCCCGTGGCCGACAGCCTGATGCGGCGCGGGGTCGCACCGGCGGCGGCGCTGGCCTTTCTCCTCTCGGCCCCCGCCATCAACCCGGTGGTGCTCGTCGCCACGTCCATCGCCTTCCCGGGGAACCCGGCCATGGTCGGCGCCCGGTTCGTCGCCTCGCTCGCCACCGCCGTGGTGATGGGGTGGCTGTGGGTGCGGTTCGGGAGGGACGAGTGGCTGCCGACGCGGCGTACGCCGGAGGTGGGAGCCGGAGCGGCCACCGGCGGCTGGCGGGGCTTCCGGGACGGACTGCAGCACGATTTCCTGCACGCCGGAGGCTTTCTCGTGCTGGGCGCGGCCGCTGCGGCGACGTTCAACATCCTGGTGCCGCGGTCGCTGCTGGACGTGTTCACCGGTTCGCCCTGGCTCTCCGTCCTGCTGCTCGCCGTCCTCGCCGTGGTGCTGTGCGTGTGTTCCGAGGCGGACGCCTTCGTGGCCGCCTCACTGACCGGGTTCTCGCCGACGGCCCGGCTCGCCTTCATGGTCGTCGGCCCGATGGTCGACCTGAAGCTCATCGCCCTCCAGGCGGGGACTTTCGGGCGGGCGTTCGCGGTGCGGTTCTCGGCCGTCACGTGGGTGGTGGCCGTGGTGAGCAGTGGGGTGGTGGGCTGGTGGCTGCTGTGACGACGACCCGACCGCGTACGCGTCTGCGGTTGCGTCCGCAGGGGGTGCTGCTCATCCTGTGCGGCGCCGCCCTCCTCCGGATCGCCCTCTTCAGCGAGCTGTACCTGCGCTACGTGAAGGAGGGCCTGCGCCCGTACCTGGTGGTCTCGGGCGTGGCACTGATCGTGCTGGGCCTGGTGGGCATGATCCGCCGCGACGAGGACGAGGACGAACACGAGGGCGAGCACGAGGTCCACGACGAAGACGCCCACGAGGCCCACGCGGGGCATGGCCAAGACGCGCACGACGGGCACGACCACATCCGCAACCCGCGCATCGCCTGGCTCCTCACCGCCCCCGCCCTGGCCCTCCTCCTCTTCCCGCCGCCCGCCCTCGGCTCGTACAGCGCCGGACGCGAGGAGGCCAGGGTCGCCGCCCAGGGCACCGGCACCTTCCCCGAACTGCCCGCCGGGGACCCCGTCGACCTGACGCTCGGCGCGTTCGCCTCCCGTGCGGAGTGGGACACCGGGGCGTCCATGAAGGGCCGCACGGTCCGCCTCACCGGCTTCGTGACCCGCGACGACGACGGCACCTGGTACATCGCCCGGCTCCTCGTCACCTGCTGCGCCGCCGACGCGCAGGCCCTGAAGGTCGAAATCCGCGCCGCGGACGCGCCTGCGGCTGACGCGTGGGTGACCGTCACCGGGACGTGGCGCCCGACCGGCAAGCCCGGCTCGGACGCCGCGCGCCCCGTCCTGGACGCCACGTCCGTGAAACGGGTCTCGGCACCTTCGGATCCGTACGAGAAGCGTTGACCGGTTGTGTGTCGTGTGCGGCTCCGTGAGGGCTGGTCGCGCAGTTCCCCGCGCCCCTGAGGGGCGTAGCCCCTGGAGGGCTGCGCCCCTGAATAAAGGGGGTCCCTCTCTGCGTAATAACCCGAGTCGTTCATTCGGGGTCTATGTGCATGATTCCGGCGCTACAGTTCGTCACTGATGCGCTGGGTGTGGGGCGCGTCACACATCGCGACGAAATGAGCCGACGGGCAACACCTGTGCGGCGGTGCATTTGGGGGGCCTCGTGCACGAGATGGTCAAGGGCGCCAATGTCGGACTGGCGGCGTTGAGCGAAGACGTGGGCTCGGTGATGGTGAGCCTGGGCTGGAGCAGTCCGACGGGTGAGGGCGACGCGGACGTGTCCGTCCTGTTGCTGACGGCGGACGGCAAGGTCCGCAGTGACGCGGACTTCTACTTCTACAACAACCCCGTGGCGGCCGACGGGTCCGTGCAGTTGCTGGGCAAGACGCCCACCTCCGACGGAAACGAGGACCGCATCACCTTCGATCTGACCGCGATTCCGGCGGACGTCGAGCAGGTCGTCGTGGCGGCGAGCCGCTACAACGGAGCCCGGTTCGGGGATCTGGACGACGTACGGGTGACCCTGGCCGACGGCTCGGGAGAGGGGCTGCTGCGGTTCTCCATCGAGGACGCCGGGGCGGTCGGCGCGCTGCTCTTCGGCGAGTTCTACCGGCGGGCCGGCGACTGGAAGTTCCGCGCCATCGGGCAGGGGTACGAGTCCGGTCTCGCGGGCCTCGCCCAGGACTACGGCGTCGATGTCGACGACGACGCGGAGGAGGCGGAGGCGGCCGAAGTGGCCGTGGCGGCGGACGTCCCGCCGGAGGAGACCCCCTCGGAGGTGGCGGCCGAGCCCGTCGCGACGGAGGCGGGGCCCGAGGCCAAGACCGAGATCGAGGCTGTGGGGGTGGCGGTGCCGTTGGTCGCCGTGCCTGCCCCCGGTCCGGTTCCTGCGGTGGAACGGATCGTGAGCGAGTCCGTCGAGGCACCGGCCAAGCCGGTCCCCCGGCCCCGTACGGCGAAGAAGAAGGTCACGCTGCCCAAGGTGGCCAAGAAGTCGCTCGCCGAGAACGACTCCTGGCGGCCCGCCCGGCTCTTCCCGGTCTCCGCTCTCAAGAGCGACCGGGACAGGGAGACCCGTGCGACCTCCGTGCTGCTGTCCGTGATGGCGCAGGTGCCTGAGTTCGGCAGGCGGCTCACCGCCGGCTTCGGGGCGCCCGCCGGGCGGATGGAGATGTTCACCGAGGTCTCGCTGCCCAACGGCGATACCCCGCGGCGGCCGGACGGCGTGATCCGGGTCGAGCGGGCGGGCAAGCTGTGGACGGCGCTGGTCGAGACGAAGACCAACGGCAACGCCCTCAAGCCGGACCAGGTGCAGGCGTACACCGAAATCGCAGCCCGCCGCGGCTACGAGGCTGTGATCACCCTCTCCAACGACGTGGAGTTGGACGGCAGTCCTCTGGTCGACGTGAAGACGGACGGCCGGCGCAAGCACAAGGTGGCGCTGCGGCACTTGTCGTGGGCCGACGTCGCCCACCAGGCGCAGATGCTGATCCGTCACGAAGGCGTCGGCAACGCGGCGCACGCCTGGCTGCTCCAGGAACTCCTGCACTACCTCCAGCACGAGAACTCCGGCTGCCACGGCTTCCAGAACATGGGCCCGGCCTGGGTCCCCGTGCGCAACGGGATCGACGACGAAACCCTCTGTCAGGGCGATCGACGTGCTGTGGAGGTCGTCGAGAGCTGGGAACGGCTCGTACGGCAGGTGTGTCTGCGCCTGGGCGGCGAACTCGGGCAGAAGGTGCTTCCCGTGCAGCGGGCGAAGCGCGGCACCGATCCCCGCGTCCGCCGCGCGGCCCTCGCCGACCAGCTCTGCCTGGCGGGACGCCTGGACTCCGAACTCCGCATCGAGGGCACGCCCGGCATCCTCGCGCTCTCCGCGGACCTGCGGACGGGCAAGCTGCGGACGTCCATCGAGATCGCCGTACCCGAGCAGGGCTACCCCCTCACCTGGGCCAAGCGGCTCATCCGTCAACTCTCCGACGCACCGGCCGACTTGCATGTCGAGACCCTGCTCGACGGGCATGTGGGCGGCCCGCGCGGCACGCTGGAGCGGCTGCGCCCGGAACCGGGCGACATCCTCCCCAAGAACAACGCCGAGATCACCGGCTTCCGGCTGTCCCTCTTCCGGAGCATGGGCAACACCCGGGGCTCTGCAGAGTCCGGGTTCATCCGCAGTGTCGACGAGGCCGTGGACCGCTTCCACGACCACGTGGTCGTGCACCTGGACCGCCCCGGCTCAACGCGCCGCTGAGCCCGGCCCCTTCGTCCACCCTGGCGGTAACCAGCCCAGTTGGTCCGGTTCGTTCGGGGTGGGTTTGGTGCGGGCCAGGAGGATGGCTACGTCGTCTTCCGAGGCGGTGGGGTCGAGGTGGGTGATGACGGTGTCGAGGAGGGTGGGGAGGGGGTCGGTCGGGGTGATGGGGAGGGTGGCGAGGGTGTGGAGGCCTGTTTCGATGTCGCGGTCGCGGCGTTCTACCAGGCCGTCGGTGCAGAGGAGCAGGACGGAGCCCGGGGGGAGGGGGACCGTGGTGGCCGCGAAGGAGCCGAGGCCCACGCCCAGGGGTGGGGCGACGGGTAGGCTGAGGAGGGTGCGGGTGCCGTCGGGGGTGACGAGGAGCGGGGGGATGTGGCCCGCGTTGGAGAAGGTGGCGCGTTCCCGGCGGGGGTCGAGGAGGGCGAGGAGACAGGTCGCCACCCGGTCCAACTCCAGGGTCAGCGCGGTGCGTTCGGCCTGGAGGAGGATGAAGTCGGGGCTGCTGCCCTGGATCGCGAGGGTGCGGAGGACCGAGCGGTACTCGCTCATCGCCGCCGCCGCTCGGACTCCGTGGCCCATGACGTCGCCCACCACCAGCAGCGTGCGGTCGTGGGGGAGCGCCAGTGTGTCGAACCAGTCGCCGCCGACTTCCGCTCCTGAGCCCGCCGGGAGGTAGCGGCCCAGGGTTTCGACGCCGGGGCCCGTGATCGTGGGCGCGTTCAGGAAGGCGCGCTGCATCTCCAGGGCCGTCTCGTGTTCCCGCGTGTAGCGGACCGCGTGGGCGATGCCGGTGGCGGCGCGGTCGGTGAGGTCGCCCAGCAACTCGGTGTCCGTGTCCGTCAGTCGGGGGGAGTCGCCGGCGCGGAACACCATCACCGCGCCCACCAGCTCCTCGTGGACCGCGAGCGGGAGGTAGATCCCCGAGTGCGCGCCCATCCGCAGGAGGTGCTCCTTGCGTTCGGGCGACGGCGAGAACTGGCGCATGGCCTCGTCGTCGGGGTGGCTGAGGACCAGCGGGCGCCGGTCGGCCAGGACGTGGGCCATCGGGGAGCCCGCCCGGTGGACCACGAACTCGTCGAGACGGCCGAGCGGGGAGGACACCTCCGCCAGGTCCGGGGTGGTGGCCAGCGCGATGCGGCGCAGGCGCAGCGGGTAGTTCTCCGACGGCACCCGGGGTGTGCCCTCCGGGTCGACCACGTCCACCGCCGCGTAGTCCGCGAAGCGCGGGACCAGCAGGTCGGCGAGCGCCTGGCAGGCCTGGCGGAGGTCGAGTGTCGCGCCGGTGGTGCGGTTCGCCTCGTCGAGGAGGGCCATCCGGTTGCCGGCCCGTACGAGGTGCTCGCGGCCGCGCAGCGCGTCGGTGACCTCCAGGACGACGGCCGCCACCCCGAGGACCTCGCCGGACGACGTGGACAGCCGGTGGTAGGCGCCCAGCCACCACCGGTTGTCCCCCGCCCCGTCGGCCGGGGTCTGCCCGCCCACCGTGACGATCTGCGGCACCCCCGTGCGCAGCACCTGTTCGAGGAGCTGCTCCGACGACTCCAGGTCCGGCAGGACGTCCGGCAGCCGGCGGCCGATGTGGTCGGCGGCCGGGACGCCGTTGAGGAGGGCCAGCGCGTCGTTGATGTAGAGGTAGCGCAGGCTCCGGTCCAGCACGGCGATACCGGCCGGGCAGCCGTCGAGGATCCGCCGGGCCAGGGTCAGTTCCGCCAGCAGCCGCTCCGCGTGCTCCCCCACCCCCTCGGCACGGTCCACCGCGTTCGCGATCGCCGCCAGCTCCTTCTGGGTGAGCAGGATGCGCGGGGTGGGCTGGACCTGGTCACCGGGCACCCTCCCACGGCACCACGCCGCCGTCCTGCCCACCAACGGGCGGGCCCGTCCGGGTGACGCCGGGCACGGCCTCGGCTTCGGCTCCGGTCCCGGCTTCGGCTCCGGTCCCGGCTCCGGCTCCGGTCCCGGCTTCGGCTCCGGCTTCGGCCCCGGCTTCGGCCCCGGCTTCGGCCTCGGTCCCGGCCTCGGTCCCGGCCTCGGTCTTCCCGGTCCCGGTCCCGGTCCCGGTCCCGGCCCCGGCTACGGTCCCGGCTCTGGCCCCGGCTACGGTCCCGGCGTCGACCCTGGCCTTGGTATCGGCTACGGTCCCGGCCCCGCCCCGGTTCTGGCCTCGGTCCCGGCTACGGTCCCGGCCCCGCCCCGGTCCCGGCCCCGCCCCGGTCCCGGCCCCGCCCCGGTCCCGGCCCCGCCCCGGTCCCGGCCCCGCCCCGGCCCCGCCCCGGTCCCGGCCCCGGCTACGGCCTCGGCCTCGGCTCCAGTTTCGGCTTGGTTCTGCCCTTGTCCTCCGGCCAGGCCTCCGCCGCAGGCCCCTCCGTCCCGGGTGAACCCGCCAGCCGCCACACCTCCCCCGCCTGCAGCGCCGCGTGCTCGGCGGGCGGGTACTCGCCGGTCAGCCCCGCGACCCGGGCCGGCTTGCCCCCGCGCTCGGCGAACAGGGCGACGGTGAGGGCGAGCCGCGGCGAGTACACGCTCTGCCACACCGTCCGCGCCCCCGGCCCGCTGCCCGCGCCCGCCGCATGACTGGTCACCGGCAGGAACGCGGCCCCGACCCCCGTCGCGACCGGCTTGACCGCGGTGCCCGGAGCGTACGGAGCGTCCGGACCGAGCGAACCGTGCATCAGCTCGGTGACCACCGCGGTTTCCTTCTCGCCCATCGCGGTACGCGTCTCCGGGCGCGCGGTGTGCACCGTGGTGCCGCCGCGGGTGATCTTCGTGACCGTGTACGGCGTCGCGTACTCACCCCCGGCGGCCACGGTCGCGTACGCGGAGTTCAGGCGCATCGGCGTCGGGGCCGCCTCCTTCGGCAGGCCGGTCAGCGGCTCGCCCAGCCGGATGCCCGCGTACGTGAACGGTTCGGTGGCCGTGCCCGCCTCGACCGCCCCGTCGACGGCGTCGTTGAACGGCTGGTGCGCGTAGTCCGCGCCGCCGTACAGCACACGGACCGCGCCGTCGCCGGGCACGGTCGCGACGACCGCGGTGTGCAGCCGCGCCCCCTTCGTGTCCGCGGGCGTACGGTCACGGACCAGCTCCGCCGTCTCGTCCTGGAGACCGAGGTCGAAGGTGGTGTGCACCTTGTAGCCGCCGCGCGCCAACTGGTCCTCGGTGATGCCGAGCCGGTCGGCGGCCTCGGCGGACGCCGCGTCGATCAGGTACTGACGCCCGCCGTCCGTGTCGCCCGGCGGATAGAAGCGGAACGCCGGGAAGCGGGCGGCCGTCCGCTCGCGGTCGCTGATCGCGCCCGAGTCCGCCATGGCGTCGAGCACCCAGGCCCAGCGGCGCTCCAGCGTCCCGGTCACCTTCGCGTCGGCGCCGGCCCGCTCGTAGTAGGAGGGGAGGTTGACGATCGCCGCGAGGGCCGCGCCCTGGGAGACCGTCAAGTCCTTCGCGCCCACGCCGAAGTAGTTCCGCGCCGCCGATTCGACACCGGCCGCGCCACGGCCGAAGTACACCGTGTTGAGGTAGCCCTCCAGGATGTCGTCCTTGGACCGCGTGCGGTCGAGCTTCACGGCGATCAGGGCCTCGCGCGCCTTGCGGCTCAGCGACTGCTCCGGGGTCAGCAGGGCGTTCTTCACGTACTGCTGCGTGATCGTGGAGCCGCCCTGCCGCTCGCCGCCCGTCACGGTCGCGATCGCCGCCCGCAGGATCGCGGTCGGGGCGACCCCCGAGTCCGTACGGAAGGAGCGGTTCTCCGCGGCGATCACGGCGTCCTGGACGTGCCGGGGCACCTGCTCGAGGGAGATGTCCTGGCGGTCGACCGGTCCGCGCCGGCCCAGGTACTCGCCCTCGGCGTCCACGAAGACCGTGCTCTGGCTGACCGTCTCCGGGTGCGGGTCGGGGATCCCGGTCATGCGGTACGCGACGACGAGCCCGGCGCAGGCCGTGAGGAACAGGACGAGAAGGGCGGCCAGGACGCGCCGCAGACGGCGGGTCCGGGTGCGGCGGAGGCGGGTGCGCGCGTGGCGGAGGTGGGTCCGCAGGGTGCGGAGGCGGGTGCTCATGAGGAGGTGCCCGTCTGTGCGAGGAGCTTGCCGGCGGAGTCGTAGGCCTTCACGGTGATCTCGCTCAACTGGCGCTGGTCGTCCTGGAGTTGGGTGTCCGCGTACCAGACGGACCAGCCGGGGCTGCCCGCCAGGGTGAGGATCCGGGCGGTGAACGTGCCCTCGGGGGTGGTGAGTTGGACGCGGGACGGTTCGCGGGAGCCCTGGAGGACGCCGGAGTGGAAGACACGTGTCCCCGAGCCGGGTTCCGACTCCAGGCTGATGCCGGCGCCCGATCCCTTGCCGGCCGGCCGGAACTGGTTCGGCCCCTTCGGCGTCGACCAGTGCTTGCCGTCCTTGGTGAGCCACAGCTCGACACCGGGCGCGGCGGAGACCCGCTCACCGGCGGTCACGACCCGAACCGACGTTCTGGAGACGGGAGTTGTGTCCCCACCGTCCCCGCCGGAACCGGTGCCGCGCACGGCCCCCAGTGCCAGCGGCACGAGCAGCAGGGCGCAGACGGTGGTCAGCACGGCCGTCGTACGGCGGCGGCTCCGCCGACGGGTGCGGCCCGCCTCCTCGACGGCCGGGAGAACGGCGGCCGGGATGCCGGGAGTCGGGTCCGGGCCGGGCCCGGGGCGGCCCCCGGCGCCGTACGCAGGGTGGGTGCGCAGGGCCTTCAGCGCCCGGCGGACGTGCGCCTTGACCGCGCCGGGCGAGGAGTTGAGCAGCGCGGCGATCTCGCGATGGGACAGGCCGTCCCAGTGGTGCAGGACGGCGACGGCCCGACGGCGGGGCGGGAGAGCCGCCAACACCTCGGTGAGCGGGTCGAGTTGATCGGTTGCGTACGACTCCGGGGCGCGCCGGGAGCCGATCAGCGGCCGGGTCCGGCTCCGCAGAAAGCCCCGTACCAGAGCCCGCCGGACGTAGAATTCCGCGTCGTCGCGGGGAGTTCTCCGCCGCGCGTACACCTCCGCGAGCGCCGCTCTCGCGAGTCTCTCCGCGCGGGCGGAGTTCCCCGTGAGCAGACGGGCCGTACGCGTCAGCCGGGGCCAGTACTCCCCGGCACGGGCGGTGAATTCGTCGTCCATGGTCAGTCGAGCGCGCTGTCCGCGCGCCACTCCCTCCGGCTCAGCCCTGCGTGGTGCTTGTGCTTCGATGTACGCGGCGCCCGTAACCTCCGTGCCGTCTGAGACGTCTGTGACGTATGGGACCTGTACGCACGGCGGAGGCATCCGGGTTGCACGGGCATCCGAAGACAGCGGCGAGGGCAGCGGCGACGACAACTGTGACGACAGCGGCGACGACAGCGGCAGGGGGCGGGGCGGGGGGTATGACCGAGGAGGAGTTCGACGGGTTCTACGCCGCGGCGTTCCCCCGGCTGACCGGGCAGCTCTACGCCTTCACCGGGGACCACGGCGAGGCGCAGGACGTCGTCCAGGAGGCGTTCGTCCGTGCCTGGGACCGGCGGCGGGAGTTCCTCGCGGAGGGGGCGCCCGAGGCGTGGGTGCGTACGGTCGCGATGCGGCTCGCGGTGAGCCGGTGGCGGCGGGCACGGCGCTGGCTGGAACTGGTGCGCCGCAATCCGCCGCCCGAGCACACCCCCGGTCCCGGTCCCGAACGGACCGCGCTCGTGGGCGCGTTGCGCGAGTTGCCCGAAGCACAGCGCATGGCTGTCGTTCTGCACCATCTGTGCGACTTGAGTGTCGAGCAGGTAGCCTCCGAGACCGGTGCGCCCGTGGGGACGGTCAAGGCCCGGCTGTCCCGCGGCCGGGCGGCGCTGGCGCGGCGGCTCGGCGAGGCCGACGAACTGGGTGAGAGGGAGGACGACCGTGTCCGATGAGCTCACGCCCGGCACCACGCATGGATTCGACGGCCCCGTCGAAGGCCCCGACGCCGGTTCCGGTGGTACCGAACTGGCCACCGCGCTGCGCGAGTTGGCCCACGACCACGAGACGCCCGTACCGGTTCCGGGCACGGAGATCCGTCGTCGCGCGGGGCGTCGCCGTCGCCGGCGGCAGGTCTCGTTCGCCGCGGCCGGTGCCATGGCCGCGGGAGCCCTCGCGCTGGTCCTGACCGTGGCCCTCACGGGTGGGCGGGACGCCGGATCGACCCCGCCCGCCGCGAGCTACACCGCGCGCACACCCCCGGCCACCGCCGAGGGCGAGGCCAGTCCGGTGGCCGTCGCCGCCACCGTCGATCTCGGCCGGCGTGAGATGTCCGTCGAGGGACGGACCCTGCCCATCTCCTCCGGGTCGCTCAAGACACCGACGCCGACCGGCCTGATGACGGTCACGGCCAAGTACCGGGCGGCCACGGTGCCCGGTGACTCGGCCGGCTGGAACGGGTACGACGTCAAGGGGACCTGGGTGATGAGGCTGCGCACCCCCGACGACCGTACGAACTACCTCCTCGCCCTCACCTGGGACGAGAAGGCACCCGGCAACTACGACCGCACCGGCGGTGTGATCGGCCTGCGGCGCGACGACGCGATGTGGCTGTACGAGGCGCTGAAGCCGGGATCGGTGGTCCAGGTGGTGGGGTCGGCCCCGCAGGAGACGTCCGGAGGCACGGGCACGGATCCGGATCCGTACCCGGATTCGGGGGCCATGACGACGACGCCGACGGAGCCGGGTGCCTTGGAGACGCCCCCGACCGAGCGCGGTCTCGCGACACCCTGAAGCCTGTCGGCTTTCCCTGTTGCCGGTCGTATCCGGGGCAAGACCTGGTCCGCCCTTTACCGCGCATTAGTTGCAGGTGCGGTGGTCCCGCGGTGAGGGTGGGGAGGCGGCTCCACCGGACGTAAGGCAAGGCGAACCCATGACCACCCTCTCCTCCTGGCGTGCCTCCCTGAACCGGGAGGAGTGGGTCCGGGTCGGCGGGATGGCCGCCTTCATCGTGGCGCTGCACGTCATCGGCTGGTTCACACTCGTCGCGATCGTGGCGCCCGAGCACTACAGCATCGGCACGAAGTCCTTCGGGATCGGCATCGGCGTCACCGCGTACACGCTGGGCATGCGGCACGCCTTCGACGCGGACCACATCGCCGCGATCGACAACACCACACGCAAGCTGATGGCCGAGGGACAGCGGCCGCTGTCGGTCGGGTTCTGGTTCTCGCTCGGGCACTCCAGCGTCGTGTTCGCGCTCGCGTTCCTGCTGTCGCTGGGCGTGAAGGCGGTCGCGGGGCCCGTACGGGACGACGGTTCCACCCTGCACAGCGTCACGGGGCTCATCGGCACGACGGTCTCCGGGGTCTTCCTGTACGTGTTCGCCGCCGTCAACCTCGTCGTCCTCGCCGGGATCTGGAAGGTCTTCCGGCAGATGCGGCACGGGCACTTCGACGAGGCGGCGCTGGAGGACCGGCTGAACAACCGCGGTTTCCTGAACCGGCTGTTGGGCCGCGTCATGAAGTCCATCACCAAGCCGTGGCAGATGTACCCGCTGGGGTTGCTGTTCGGGCTCGGCTTCGACACCGCCACGGAGGTCGCGCTGCTGGTGCTCGCCGGATCCGGGGCCGCCTCCGGACTGCCGTGGTACGCGATCCTGTGCCTGCCCGTGCTGTTCGCGGCCGGCATGTCGCTGCTCGACACGATCGACGGGTCGTTCATGAACTTCGCGTACGGCTGGGCGTTCTCCAAGCCCGTACGGAAGGTCTACTACAACCTCACCGTCACGGGTCTGTCGGTCGCGGTCGCGCTCCTCATCGGGACCGTGGAACTCCTCGGACTGCTCGCCGAGCGCTTCTCCCTGCACGGCGTGTTCTGGGACTCGGTGGCCGGAATCGACCTGAACGTCGTCGGGTTCGCGATCGTGGGGCTCTTCGTCGCCACCTGGGCGCTCGCTCTGGTGGTGTGGCGGGTCGGCCGCATCGAGGAGAAGTGGACGGCGGGGCTGCGCGCGCCGACGGAACAGCCGGCCGAGTGAGGGGCCGGTCAGTGGGCGTGTGGCATGAGTCGGTCCACCATGCGGCGGGCCGCTCCCGGGCGTGGTCCGGGGGCCACCGGTGGCCGCTCCCAGTCGCACGGTGGTGACGGACGGCGGGGCGTGACCGCGCCGTGCTCCTTCAGCGCGACGCTCACGAGGCCCAGCAGGAGCTGGACGTCCGCGTCGCAGTCGAGGAGCACGGTGATCCAGGAGGCGCCGGGGCGGACCCTGATCGCGCTGGCGTGCGCGAGCTGGGGAAGCAGGCGTTCGACGGCCGTGCGGGTGAGGTAGAGGTCGGCGGAGTCGTCGGAGTGGAAGTGGACGATCTCGTGTCCCGCCGAAGCGAAGGCTTGCCCAACGGTGCACCGGGGCGGGCCACTTACCAGGTTCGGCCAGGTCTCCAGGAGAGCCATGGCGCGATGGGCCGCGGTCATTACCCCATACTCGCGCACGCTTCACCTGAAGGACCACCCCCATCCACTTGCGACTACTCCCCCCGCACGCCCGGTCACCCGATGATCCGGACCTGGGGCCGAATGAGCCCGGTGCGATGACTTTCCGCGCACGGAGCGGTCCTCACCGGAGAAGGCGCCCGCAGAGCAGCGGGCCGCAGGGAAACAGTCCGCGGAGAAACAGTCCGCAGAGAAGGAGGCCGTCATGAAGAACGACCAAGAGCTGATCCGGGAGCTGATCGAGCGGTGGGCCGCGGCGGTGCACGCCGGTGACCTGGACACGGTCCTGGCCGACCATGCCGAGGACATCGTGATGTTCGACGTACCGCCCCCGCAGGACGGTGTCCGTGGCCTGGACGCGTACCGCGCGACCTGGCCGCCGTTCTTCGAGTGGCAGGCCAAGGGAGCCTCCTTCGACCTCGTCTCCCTGGACGTCACCGCGGGCGCGGACGTCGCCTTCGCCCACGCCCTGCTGCGCTGCGGCACCCCGGAGGAACTGGCCGCCGCGCCCGGCACCCGCCTCCGCCTCACCCTCGGCCTGCGCAAGGAGAACGGCCGCTGGACCGTGGCGCACGAGCACCACTCGTTCCCGCTCGGGGACGAGCAGTAGCGCCGGGCGGGCACCGGCACACCGTCCCGGTGTGCCCCGCCGCCGCGCGCCAGCGACCGACACGTCCCGAAAGCTGGTGGTATGGCTGTCCGGGTGCGCCGACGGGCGTACCGGCGTACGGGTACAGCGCGGCGGAGGTGGGTTGGTGGAGCGGCCTGGTGAGGGGGTGCCGGCACCGGTCGGGATGGTCGAGGAGGCTGTCGAGTCGATCGGGACCACCCTCGACGAGCGGACCACCTGCGCCGAACTGGTCGGATCCCTGGGGCGGCACGGCTGCGAGGCCGTCGCCGTGGACCTGCTGGGCGAGGACGTGCCGGCGACGCGGCCCGCGAGCGACCCGGCGCCGACCCGGGCCGCCACGGTGGGGCCCAGGGAGCTGCTCGAGGCCCACGACGGAGAACCGTCCCTGACCGTACGGGCCCTGGACGAGGGGTATCCGATCACCACGACGGACGACGTGTCGGGCGGTGTGCCCCGCCGCTCGATCTCGATGCCGATGCTCGCGCACGGCCGCTTGTACGGGGTGCTCCTCGCGGTCCGCACCGGCCGCCCCTTCGTCGACCACGAGACCGCCGCGATGCACTACGCGGCCCGCCTCGCCGCCGTCCACATCGGACACGCCCGCCGCCACAACGCCGTCCACAGCACCGCGATGAAGCTCCAGCGCGCCCTCCTCGCCGAGCCCGGCCGCCCGCATCCGAACCTCGACCTCGCCACCCGCTATCTGCCCGTCGGCGGCGGCTCCCTCGTCGGCGGCGACTGGTTCGAGACCGTACGGCTGAACTACGGCCGCACCCTGCTGGTCATGGGCGACGTCATGGGGCACGGCCTGGACGCCGCGGTCGACATGAACGCGTACCGCTCGATGCTCCGGTACGTCGCCTCCGCCGATCTGCCCCCGCACCGCGTGCTGCGCCGCCTCGACGCCGCCTTCTCCGAGGACGGCACGCGCCGGCCGGCCACCTGTCTGCTCGCCCGTGTCGACCCGGCCCGCGGGACGGCCGCGCTCGCCGGCGCGGGCCATCTGCCTCCGGCCGTGTTCGCGGGCGACGGGACCGGGACGCTGATCGACGTGCCCGAGGGGTGCTGCTCCAGGAGGTTCCGTACCCACAGGTCGAAGAGCAGCGTGCGAAGGTTCGCCCCGAGCAGGCTCTTCGCGCCGTCGAAACGGGAGAAGTCGTAGTCCAGGGCGTCGACCATCTCCACGGACCGCGGGTCCCTGAGCATGCCGCGCGGTTTGCGCGTCTCGACCGCACGGGCGTAGAGGGGGATGAGCAACGTCTCCTGGACGTCGCCGAGTCGGGGCGTGCGCTTGTCCATGACCGGCTGCTCCCTTCCCGCGGGTACGACGGGGGACGACGGGTACGACGGGGTTCTGCGAGTACTGACGGGGTCCTTCGAGTGCTGATGGAGTGAGTGGTTACGTGTCCAGCCGCTTCGACTTCCTCACCGCCGCCGCGAGCCGTTCGATCACCGGGGCGAAACCGGCGTAGCTGAACCGCTCCTCCATCGACCACGGCGTGGTCTGCGCCGCCTTCACCGCGGGCAGTTGCCGCCAAGTGGGCTTCTTGGCCAGCTCCTTGGGCGGGAGGGCGGTGGAGCGGTTGTCGATCATGATGAGGTCGGCGTGGTGCCTGTCGGCGTTCTCCCAGCTGAGGAACTCCCAGAAGCCCCACTCGTCGGACTTCTTCCCCTCGACGAACTCCACGCCCAGGTCCTTGAAGTAGTTGAGATCGCTGTACGAGTCGGGGACGGCCACGTACATCTGGTCGGCGTCCCCCGTCATCGCCATGACCTTCAGCCCGCCGCTCGCCCCGGCGGCTTCGCGGAGGGTCTCGGAGGCCTTGTCGAAGCGGGCCTTCGCGTCGGTGACCTTCTTGGCACCCAGGTCCGCACCGAGGGACTCGGCGAGTTCGGCGGTCCGGCGCAGCGGGTTGAGGAGCGAGGTCCGGGCGATGCTGATGCCGACGGAGGGCGCGAGGGCCTCGATCTTCTTGCGGCTCTCCTCGGGGACGTACCAGAGGTCGGGCGGCGGGAACATGTTGCTGATCAGGAGGTCGGGCTTGAGGGCCGCGTACTTCTCGACGTTGAACTGGCCCCATGCCGTGCCGAGGCTGGTCAGTTTCGACACGTCCAGGTCGCCGGCCTGGGGATTGGGCTTTCCGTCGATCGGTTCGGTGGGGCCGAAGACGCCCTTGCACTCGATGCCGTAGTCGTGGAGTGCCGCGGCCGCGCTCACGAACGCGACGAGTGTCTTCGGCTCGCTGTCCGTCTCGGCCTTCCGCCCGCGGTCGTCCTTGAAGGACCAGGGGCCGCCGCCGTCCCCGGCCGACCGGGAGGACTCGTCTCCGTCGTCGGTGCCGTCGCCGCAGGCGGCGAGCAGGGGGCCGAGGGCGAGGGCGCCGCCGGCCGCGAGCAGGCGCCGACGGGAGACACGGTCCGGGCCGGAGGGGGCTGACTTAATTAGGGCAGGCTAACCTAACTTCCGCGCCGCCGGCAGCCCTGCGTCCACCTCGGCGGCGGCTCTCGCGGCCCTCGCGGGGCGCCCCGATCTCACCGCGTCAGCAGGTCCCGTACGGCCTTGACCACCTCGTCCGGAGCCTCCTCCGCCATGAAGTGGCCGCAGGAGACGGTCGTATGACGCAGGTCGGGTGCCCACGCGGACCACAGCGCGGCGGCGTCGAAACCGAGGGCGCTGCCCCAGTCCTGCTGGAGGACCGTCACCGGCATCCGCAGTCGGCGGTCGGCCTCGCGGTCGGCCCGGTCGTGCGTGACGTCGATCCCGGCGGAGGCGCGGTAGTCGGCGACGATCGAGGTGACGGCCGCGCGGGACGCCGCCAGGTAGGCGGCGCGGATCTCCGGCGGCACGGCCGCCGGGTCGCGCGTCCAGACGTCGAGGAAGTGGCCGAAGAAGGCGTCGGGGCTCGCGCCGATCAACTGCTCGGGCAGGCCGGGCGGTTGGGCCATGAGGTAGAGGTGAAAGCCGACCGCGGCCGACGTTCCGCGCATCACCTCCCACATGTCGAGGGTCGGCAGGACGTCCAGCGAGGCGAGGTGGGTGACCTTGTCCGGGTGGTCGAGACCGGCCCGGATCGCCACGAGGGCGCCACGGTCGTGGCCGACCAGCGCGAAGCGCTCGTGCCCCAGTGCTCTGGCCAGCGCGATCACGTCGGCGGCCATCGTGCGCTTCGAGTACGTCGTTCCGTCGGGGTCGGCGGGTTTGTCGCTGGCTCCGTAGCCGCGGAGGTCCGGGCAGATGACGGTGTGCTCCGTCGCGAGCCTGGGCGCCACGTGGCGCCACATCAGGTGGGTCTGGGGGAAGCCGTGCAGGAGGATCACGGGGGTGCCGGTGCCGCCTATGGCGGTGTTGAGGGTGACGTCGGGCGTGACGGGGACGCGGTGTTCGGTGAAGCCGGGGATTGCCGGGGGCGTGGAGGACATGGGGGCCTTTCGGGGGGTGTGTTGTCTGCGGGTGCGTGGGGGCTGGTTGCGCAGTTCCCCGCGCCCCTGGGTGGGTGGGGCTGGTCGTGGTGTGTCGGGTGCGGGCCCGGTGGGGGCTTGTCGCGCAGTTCCCCGCGCCCCTGACGGGCCCGGCGGAGCCGCATGTCTTACAGCCCCGCGCCCCTGGTGGGCGCGGCCGGGCCGTATGTGTGACGGCCGTGGTCTGAGCCTGGTGGGTGTGAATCAGCGGGCGATCAGTGGCCGGGTGGGCGGCGTACCGTGGCCTGGGAATACCTGGGGAGGAGAGGTCGGCGGTCGGGATGGTGCGGGTTGTGTTCGGGGTGCTCGGGCCCACGGTCGCCGCCGTTGACAGCGGGGACCCGCTCGCGCTGAAGGGGCCGCGGCACCGGGCCGTGCTGGCGCGGCTGATCGTGGCCCGGCGTCGGGTCGTGCCCGTGGCCCGGCTGGTCGAGGACCTGTGGGCCGATCCGCCGCCCGGTGCGGTGGGAGCCGTCCAGACGTTCGTGGCCGCGCTGCGCCGCGTACTGGAGCCGGAGCGTCCGCCGCGGGCGCCCGCCCGGCTGCTGGTCACCGACGGGCCCGGATACGCGCTGCGGACCGATCCGGACACGGTGGACGCCTGGCGCTTCGAGACGGCCCTCTCCACCGCGGCCGGCCTGCCCGCCCCGGGGGCCCTCGCCACCCTGGAGGAGGCCCTCGGGTGGTGGCGGGGCCCCGCCTACGCCGAGTTCGCGGACGAGGACTGGTCCCGCGGCGAACGCGCCCGCCTCGCCGAACTCCGCCTCCAGGCCGTGGAACGGCGCGCCGAGGCCCACCTCGCCCTCGGCCGCCCCGCCGACGCGGTCCCCGACCTCGACGCCCACCTCACCGACCACCCCTGGCGCGAGGACGCCTGGCGCCTGCTGGCCCTGGCCCTCTACCGCCAACACCGCCAGGGCGACGCCCTCGCCGTACTCCGCCGAGCCAGAGAAGTCCTGGTCAACCAACTGGGCCTGGACCCGGGCCAAGCCCTACGCCACCTGGAATCGGACATCCTCACCCAGGCCCCGGCGCTGGACCTACGACCCGGCGGGGCTCCGCAGCACGACCCCGCCCAGCCCCACCCACCCAGGGGCGCGGGGAACTGCGCGACCAGCCCCCACGCACCCGCACCCAACACACAACCCACAACAACAGCCGACCTATGGACAAGAGCAGCCAAGGCCTACGACCGCACAGTCGCCGAAGGCAGCCGCGTCCGCCTCGAATCCACCGTCGGCCTGATCAGAAACCTCGCGGTCACAGGCGGCGAAGGCCTGGCGGAAGCCCGCCACCACCGCACGGCGGCGATCACCGCGGCCGAGGAGTTCGCGGACCCGGAACTGACGGCCCGAGTCATCGGCGCGTACGACGTCCCGGCGATCTGGACCCGCGCAGACGACCCGGCGGCGGCCCAGCACATCGTCGCCGTGGCGGAACGCACGCTCACCGCGCTGCCGACGGGCCCGCACGACACGGCCCGCTGCCGCCTGCTCGCCACCGTCGCCCTGGAGATCCGCGGAGCGACCGGCCCGCGCGGCCCCGAGGCGGCCCGCGAGGCCGAGGCGCTCGCCCGCCGCCTCGACGACCCCGCGCTGCTGGCGTTCGCCCTCAACGGCACGTTCATGCAGTCCTTCACCCGGGCCGGTCTCGCCCCCCGACGGGACGCGATCGGCGCGGAACTCGTCGAACTGGCCGCGCGCCACGGCCTGGTGACCTACGAGGTCCTCGGCCGGCTCATCCGCCTCCAGGCCCGCGCGGCCCTCGCCGACTTCGCTGCCGCGGACACCCACGCGGCCGCCGCGGACCGCCTCGCCGAACGCCACGAACTGCCGCTGGTGGGCGTCTTCACCGACTGGTACGGAGCCCTGCGGCTCAGCGCGACCGGAGAGCCGGCCCGGGCCGAGACCGCCTGCCGTGCCGCCGCGGCCCGCCTCGACGGCGCCGGCATGCCCGGCCTGGAACGCGGCCTCCTCCCGCTCGCGCTCCTCTGCCTGCGCCTGACCCACGGGCTCCCGCCGGACCCGGACCCCCGGGCGGACTGGGGCCCGCACCGCCCCTGGGCCGAACCGTTCACGCTGATCGCCGAGGGCCGTCACACCGAGGCCCGTACCGCCCTGCGCGCCCTTCCGGAGCCTCCGCACGACCTCCTGTACGAGGCCTACTGCGCCCTGGAGGCCGAAGCCGCACTCCGCCTCGACGACCGGACCGTACTGGAACGCGCCCGCACCCGCCTGCGCCCGGCTGCCGCCGAACTCGCGGGCGCGGGCAGCGGACTGCTCACCCTGGGACCGGTGGAGCGATACCTCGCCGACTAGGGACGACGGGCGCCGAGCAGGCCCGAAGGCTCAGCCCTCCGCGTCAGCCTCTTCGTTCGCCGGCCGAGCCGCCGGCTTCTTTCCGGCGAGTACGTCCTGCAGTCGCTGTGTGCCGAGCTGGGCGGCCTGCCGGGTGGAGTTGGCGGAGACGCCGTCGAGGCCGCCGTTGGTGAGGGAGAGGGCACTGTCGCCGACCCGTACGGCGGCGAAGTCCAGGGTGAGCACGGCGGGTGAGCCGCCCGACTCGCCGTACACCTTCATGCGCAGGCTCTCGCGGGCCTCGCCCACTCCGGGCAGGGGCGTGGCGGCGACCTGCACCGACAACTCGCCGCCCCTGACGTCCGTGGCCGTGAACTGGCCGCACTTGCCCGGCACCTCCTTCAGCCAGGCCAGCGACGCGTCCAGCGCCGCCCGGTCGTACGCCCCGACCTGGTAGCGCACCTGCGCCCCGTCGTCGGTGTCGTCCAGGCCCCTGACCGCGCGGGCCCCGGCCGGCTCGCCCAGCAGGTCCTCCGCGTACAGGCCGTCGAGCAGCCGCTGGCATTCGGCGATGTCCGTCTTCCCCTTGAGCAGCGCGTCCCGCCAGGTCGCCCCGCCCCGGGTCGGCTTCCAGCCCTTGCCCAGGTCCTTGTTGGAGATCAGCGCCGACTTCACCTGCGCCTCGGTGAGCGTGGGGGCGACCGTGACCGAGGGGGACGGCGACGGGGCCTGTCCGGCGGCCACGGGCGAGGCGGAGACCGCCGCGTCGCCCTTCGCCGCCGCCCCGGAACCGGCGCCGTCACCGGCCGAGCACCCGGCCGTCGTCAGCAGCGCGGCCGCCGCCAGGGCCGGGACGACAGCGTGGCCCGTACGACGACGGGAGAGGCGGAGCGGACGGAGTGGTCCGGGCGGACGGGTCATCGCGGAATGCCTCCTACGGCTCCGGCGGGCGTGGGAACTCCACCCCACCGCATCACCGGTCGGTACCGCCCACCAGCGCACCGGTCCGACCGGGTGAGGCATTCCGCCCGTTCGAGATGCCTCCGTCCCCCGCCGCGCGGACACTTGCACCATGCCGGGAAGGATCGAGGACTACGCCCTCGTCGGAGACCTGCTCACCGCCGCCCTCGTCGGGTGCGACGGCAGCCTCGACTGGCTGTGCCTGCCGCGCTTCGACTCGCCCGCCTGCTTCGCGGCGCTGCTGGGCGACGAGAACAACGGCCGCTGGCTGATCGCCCCGGCGGACGCGGACACCGACGAAGGGGTGACGGTCCGCCGTCGCTATCGCGGCGACTCCCTCGTCCTGGAGACCGAGTGGGAGACCGCCACCGGCCGGGCCACCGTCGTCGACTTCATGCCGCGCCGCGACGGCGCCCCCAGCGTCGTACGCATCGTCGAGGGCCACTCCGGCACGGTCGACCTGCACATGGACCTGCGGCTGCGCTTCGAGTACGGCAGCGTCGTGCCCTGGATGCACCGCGTGGACGGGCAGCTGACGGGCATCGCGGGCCCGGAGTCGGTGTGGCTGACCACGCCCGTCGCGCTGACCGGACAGGGCGAGGCCCACACCGCCGACTTCACGGTCACCGCGGGCGAACGGATCCCCTCCGTCCTGACCTGGCAGCCCTCCCACCTGCCCGCCCCCGACCCGGTGGACCCCTTCGACGCGCTGCGCCGCACCGAGGAGTACTGGGAGCAGTGGCTGCGCCCCTTCTCGTACGACGGCACCTACCGTGACGCGGTCGTCCGTTCCCTCATCACCCTCAAGGCCCTCACCTACGAGCCGACCGGCGGCATCGTCGCCGCCCCCACCACCTCCCTCCCCGAACAGCCCGGCGGCGTCCGCAACTGGGACTACCGCTACTGCTGGCTGCGCGACGCCGGAATGACCCTGGAGGCCCTGCTGCGCAGCGGCTTCACCGCCGAGGCACAGGCCTGGCGCGGCTGGCTGGAACGGGCGGTGGGCGGGCCGGCCCAAGGACATCCAGATCATGTACGGCATCGGCGGTGAACGCCGGCTGACCGAGTGGACGGCCGACTGGCTCGCCGGGTACGAGAACTCCCGCCCGGTACGGATCGGCAACGGCGCCGCGGCCCAGCAACAGCTCGACGTACCCGGCGAGTTGATGGAGACCCTCTCCCTCACCGTGCGCTCCGGACTGCGTCCCGAACGGCACCTCCTGTCGCTCCAGCAGGCCCTGCTCGACCATCTGGAGGAGGTGTGGGCCCGCCCCGACCAGGGCCTGTGGGAGACGCGCGGCGAACCCCGCCACCACGTCCACTCCAAGGTCATGTGCTGGGTGGCCTTCGACCGGGCCGTCCGCCTGGCCGAGGAGCACGGGCGCCCGGGGCCCGTCGCGCACTGGCGCGAGGTCCGGGACCGTATCCACCGGGAGGTCTGCGAGCGGGGCTTCGACCCGGCCCGCGCCACCTTCACCCAGTCCTACGGCTCCCGCGCGCTCGACGCCGCGCTGCTGCTCATCCCGGGGACCGGGTTCCTGCCGCCGGACGACCCGCGGGTGATCGGCACGGTCGCCGCCGTCGAACGCGAGCTCACGACCGACGACGGCCTGGTCAGCCGCTACTCGACCGGTGCCGCGGGAGCCACGAGCACGGGCGGGGCCGCGACCTCCGACGGCCTCACCGGCGGCGAAGGTGCCTTCCTCGCCTGCTCCTTCTGGCTCGCGGACGCCCTGCTCCTGACCGGCCGCGAGGACGACGCCCGCCGCCTCTTCGAACGCCTTCTGCTCCTGCGCAACGACGTCGGTCTCCTGGCCGAGGAGTACGACCCTCTCGCCCGCCGCCAGCTGGGCAATTTCCCCCAGGCGTTCACGCACGTTCCGCTGATCCGGGTGGCGTACGAACTGGACGGGCACGCGACCCGTCACGCACGAAAACTTGTTCCGTAAAGTACCGGTGAATCCAAGGCGTCTTCTGCGAGGCTGGCGGGATGCAGACCCTTTACAGAAGACTGCTCACGTTCCTTCCCCGTATAGGTGTGAAGGTGCTCGATCTCGGCCCCGGCGCCGCCGTCGTGTTCCGGCGGGGTGACCGGACGGGCGTCCCTGTGGGACAGGGCGCCCATCTGGTCACCGAGGGGAAGGGGCGCTACGCCGTCACCCCGGTGGGTTCCGATACGTGGCTGGTGGGGCGCGGAGCCAAGGGGCGGAAGGCGACGAGCGTCCCCTTCGGCGCCACCGGGGCGCGGCTCCTCCTCGACGAGGCCGTGTCGGCCGAGGCGGAACGGGAGTTCCAGCTCGGGGCCGCCCACTATCTCGGTGCCCAGCATGTGGCCGCGCTGCTGGAGCTGAACCGCGTGAACTGCGTGTTCGACGTGGGGGCCAATATCGGGCAGTACGGGAAGGGGCTCCGGCGGTTCGGCTACAAGGGGCGCATCGTCTCCTTCGAACCGGTCTCCGTCACCTTCGAGAAGCTGCAGCAGTCCGCCGAGAACGATCCCGACTGGCAGGTCTACAACTTCGCGCTCGGGCGTGAGGAGGCCGTGCAGTCCATCCACATCGACTGGAAGTCCATGAACTCCCTGCTGCCGCCGAGCGAGTACGGCAAGGAGCGGTACAAGCGGTTCGCCAAGGGGCGTACCGAGGAGATCGAGATCCGGCGGCTCGACGACGTGATGCAGAAGGCGTTGGAGGGGATCGAGGACCCCCGGCCGTATCTGAAGATGGACACGCAGGGCTTCGACATGGAGGTGTTCGCCGGGGCGGGGGACCGGATCTCCGAGTTCGTGGGGATGCAGTCCGAGGTTGCGGCGTTGCGGTTGTACGAGGGGAGTCCCCTGATGGGGGAGGCGATCGCCGCGTACGAGGCCGCGGGGTTCGGGGTGACCGGGATGTATCCCGTCACTCGGGAGCCGGCCACCGGGAGGGTTGTGGAGTTCGACTGTGTGATGGTGCGGCCTGAGGCAAGTGGGGCTGCTGAGAGTTGAGTTGGGCTGGACGCGCCCACGCGGCGGAGCCGCAGGATGTCACCGCCCCGCGCCCCTGACGGGGCGTCGGGGGTGGCCGCGAGTCGGTAGGCTGGCCCCTGCTGCGGATCCCCCCACCTGCGCGCTTCTGCATCGCATGAAGTGCCGTTCGCGGTCGTCGTGTTGGCCTTCTGCGTTGTTGAGGATGATTCGCTGGTGCTCGTCGCGGAGCGGTATCGGTTGCACGGATCCATTGGCCGCGGCGGTATGGGGGAGGTGTGGCAGGCCACCGACGAGGTGCTCGGGCGTGAGGTGGCGGTCAAGCTGCTGCTCGGGGACGAGGCCGACAGCGCGGCGGCCGCCCGGTTCCGGCTGGAGGCGCAGACGGCGGCCAGGCTGAGCCACCCCTACGTCGTCGCCGTGTTCGACTTCGGCGCCTGGGACGACCGCTTCTACCTGGTCATGGAACTCGTCGAGGGCCAGAGCATCGCGCAGGAGCTGACCGCGGCGGGCAGCCTCGGGACCGAGCGGGTCGCCACCGTCGCCGCCCAGGCCGCGGCCGGGCTCGCCGCCGCGCACCGGGAAGGGATCGTGCACCGGGACATCAAGCCCGGCAACCTCCTCTCGGACGCCCAGGGAACCGTGAAGATCGGTGACTTCGGGATCGCCCGCTTCGTCGACGACCCGGCCTCGGCGCTCACCACGGCCGGCCAGATCGTCGGCACCAGCCTCTATCTCGCCCCCGAACGCGCCCTCGGCAGACCGGCGTCGGCCGCCTCCGACGTCTACTCCCTGGGCTGCGTGCTGTACCAACTCCTCACCGGGCGCCCGCCGTTCCACGCCGAGAGCGCCACGGTCACCCTGCACCAGCACATCGACATGGCCCCGGTGCCGCCCCGCGAGCACGGTGTCCAACTGCCGCCCGCCTTCGAGAACTACCTCCTCGGCCTCCTCGCCAAGCAGCCCGAGGACCGGCCCTCGGCCCAGGAGGTCGCGGACTGGTTCGGCACGGGGGCGTGGCGGGGGCTGGCCGAGCCGCTGCCCGTGGCGTCGGACACGAGGACCACATCGCGCTCCGCCTCGCCGTCGTACGCCTCCCGGCCGCCGCAGTCGGGAGGCGCCGAGACCGGGCCTCCGACGATGTACCGGCTGCCCCCGACCGCCGCCCAGTCCGCGCAGCCCGCCCGTTCCGCCCACCAGACCCACGCCGCTCATGGCGCTCACGCTCACGCGGCCGACTCCGCGCCACCCACGCCGTCGCGCCGCGCGAGACCGGGCGGGACACGGTCGAACGGGGCTGCGAGATCGGGTGGCGGGGTCGGTGCGATGGCCCGTCGTCGGCCCCGGGTGTTCGGCATCCTCGCCGGTGCGGTGCTGTTCGTGCTGGCCGTGCTCGCCGGCATGAAGATGTTCTCGCCGGACACCACCTCGGCGGAGACCGGGAACGGGCTGAAGGACGGTTCGTCGTCCACCGGCCCTGAGAAGACCGAGGTGCCGGCCGCCGGAACCGTGGCCCGGACCGGGGCGCCCGACTCCACACCCGAGCCCGGTGTCAACGCGGAGCCTCCCGCGTCCCCCTCCTTCACGGAAACCGCGGCCGCCACGCCGACCCCGGCCGAGACCGAGGAGGAGAAGCCGAAGAAACAGCAGGAGCAGGCCCCGCCGAAGCAGCAGGAACAGGAGCAGCCGCCGCCGCAGTACGGCGAGGGGGACGATGACGACGACGGCGGATACGGCGACGACTAGAAGTCCTGCTCCGGCTAGAAGTCCTTCTCAGGCCAGTCGAGCAGCCGCGCCCCGATGACGGCCGTCTGCAGTGTGTACCGGTGCACCGGATCGGCCGGATTCGCGCCGGTGAGCGTGTGGATGCGGTCCAGCCGGTAGGTGAGCGCGCGGACGCTGAGCGACAGCCGCCGGGCCGCCTCCGCGGCGACGCAGCCGGAGTCGAAGTACGCGGTGAGGGTGTCGAGAAGCGGCTCCGCCCCGCCGCGGGCCTGGCGCAACGGTCCGAGAGCACTGAGGACCAGGTCGGCCATGGCCTGCCGGTCCCGGGTGAGCACGGGGTAGACGAGCAGGTCGGCGGCGCGCAGCACGGGGGTGTCGAACTCCAGGCGGTCGGCCAGGTCGAGGGCGTTCAGCGCCTCCTCGTACGAGTGGACGACCCCGCCGGGCCCCGGCTGGGACCGGCCGATGGCGACGCGCCCGCCGTCGGTGGCCGCGTACGCCTGCTTGGCGAAGAAGTCGAGCACGTCGTCCTGGTCGCCGGGCGCGATGCACACCAGACGCCCGTCCTTGGTGGTCACGAGGATGCTGCGGTCCCCGAACCGGCTGATCAGGGAGCGCTCCACATCGCGGGGCACGGCGTCCCCCTCGTCGTACGAGGCCCGGCCCTGGGCCACGGCGACGGCGTGTGCGTGCGAGAGGCGCAGCCCGAAGCGTTCGGCGCGTTCGGCCAGCAGACCGAGGTCGCTGCGGCCGTGCAGAAGGTCGTCGATGAACTCCCGGCGGGCGGCCTCCTCCTGGCGTACGGCGAGGAGCTGGGCCCGCTCGTAGCCCTCGGCGAAGGCGTCGACGGCCTGCTCGACGGCGGCGAGCGTGCTCTCGCCGGCCGTGGCCGGCCAGTGGAGGCGGGCGGCGGCCAGGTGGGCGCCGACGAGGGCGCGCAGTCCGTAGCCCGCCTCGGCGGCCCGTTCGCCCAGGGCCCGGCGGGAGTCGAGTTCGTCGCGCGTCAGCCGACGGCCGGTCGCGGAGGCGTCCGCGAGGATGCGCCCATACCCCTCCAGATACTCCTCGGGTATGTCCCGCCCCGCCGCCATCCGCACCCCCGTTTTCCTGATGAGCCGTTGACGCATTTCTAGCGCATACGGGCGGAGCGCGGTCCCGTGGGGGAGGGGCTCACTGCCGGAAGACGGCAGGTCCATGCGTGATCTCGGTTCCCCTCACCACGGAGGACGTTCGGAGGATGTTCGGAGGAGTTTCGGGGCGAGTTCGGGGCGAGGCAAGGGATTGGGCCCCGGCGCCGGTCGTCTCACGACGATGTGTCCGGCACCGGGGCCCTTATCCGTCCCCCGTGCTCCCCCGTTTCTGCCGGACCATCGTGACCCGGGACGGGAGTCCGGCGCATTGCCGGATTCCGGCAACCTTTACGCGTTCTTGATGCCGGAGGTCGGCGAAGCGCTCGAACACGAGTGCCGCGTACGGTGTCGGCACGGCGTCAAGAACGCGTAAAGACTGCCAGGTCACGGCAATGTGCACACGTGTACGAAGTTGGCACAATGCCCGTTGGCCGAGGTGACCGGCGCAGGTGGGGGAGGTGGACCGGTGACTCTGTTTCTCGGTCTCGGCATCGCGGGGATCGTCCTGCTGGCTCTGACGCTGGTCTTCGACGGCGTACTCGAGGGGCTCTTCGGCGGGACCGGTTTCCTGGACGGGCTCTTCGACGGCCTGCTCTCCCTGCCGGTCATCGCCGGGTTCGTCTCCATGCTCGGCTTCGGCGGGGCGCTCGTCCTCGGCACGACCGGGCTCGGCGCCGGAGCCGCCACCGCGGTGGGCATCGGCGCCGGGGCCGGCGCGGGCTGGCTGACCTGGCGGTTCAGCCGGTCCCTGATGCGGGACGAGCCGTCCGCGACCCCGCGCGGCACCGACCTCGTGGGCAGTTCGGGCTCGGTCGTCACACCGATCCCGGCCGAGGGCTACGGCGAGGTGCTCGTGTATCTCGCGGGCCAGCCGGTGAAGCTGGCGGCGAAGAGCCCCGAGCCGGTGGCCCGGGGTGCCGAGATCTGGGTCGAGGAGTCGCTGTCACCGACGTCGGTGGCGGTCAGGCCGGTCCAGCGCTGAGGCCCTGTCCGTTCCGTCACCCGTACCGCTCGTACCACTCGTAACTCGTACTGAACTGCCGCCGGGGGCGGCAGGGGGGAATCCACCATGAGTCCAGTTCTCGTCGCGGTCGTGGGAGTCGTCGTACTCCTCGTGCTGCTCGCGCTCGTCGTCGTCACCCGTTACAAGGTGGCCGGGCCCAGCCAGGCGTTCATCGTCACCGGCCGGCGCGGCAAGAAGTCCACCGATCCGGACACCGGCCGGGTGTTCACCGACAACAGCGGCCAGAAGGTCGTGGTCGGCGGCGGTGTCTTCGTCGTGCCGTTCGTCCAGCAGAAGTTCACCCTGGACCTGTCCTCGCGGCACATCCCGATCTCGGTGCGCGGCGCGGTCACGCTGCGGGGCGTCAAGGCGAACCTCGAAGGTGTCGCCATCGTCAAGGTCGGCGGGACCGAGGACTCCATCCGCGCCGCGGCCCAGCGGTTCCTGATGCAGCAGGACGGCATCGTCGGCTTCACCCAGGAGGTGCTGTCCGGCGCGCTGCGTTCCATCGTGGGCCGGATGTCGGTGGAGGACATCATCCGGGACCGTGCCGCGTTCGCCGGGCAGGTCGCGGAGGAGGCCGAGGCGAGCCTGTCCGGGCAGGGCCTGGTGCTCGACGCCTTCCAGATCCAGGACATCACCACCGAGGGCTCCTACCTGGAGGACCTCGGCCGGCCCGAGGCCGCCCGCGCCAGGCAGGAGGCCGACATCGCCGAGGCGGTGGCCCGGCGCGCCGCCGAGCAGGCCCGGCTGAAGGCCGAGGAGGAGATCGCGATCGCCCAGCGGACCTTCGCCCTCAAGACGGCGGAGATCAAGGCCGAGACGGACGAGGCGGCGGCCCGTGCCGCGGCGGCCGGCCCGCTGGCCGAGGCCGCCCGCTCGCAGGAGGTCCTCGCCGAGCAGGAGAAGGTCGCCCAGCGGCAGGCCGCGCTGACCGACCGCGAGCTGGACACCAAGGTCCGCAAGCCCGCCGACGCCGCCCGCTACCAGGCCGAGCAGGAGGCCGAGGCCCGGCGTATCGCCCAGGTCAAGGAGGCCGAGGCGGACGCCCAGCGCTCCCGGCTGACCGGCGAGGGCGAGAAGGCACACCGCGCGGCGCTCGCCGACGCCGTACGCATCGAGGGTGAGGCGGAGGCCGCGGCCATCGGTGCGAAGGGGGCGGCCGAGGCCGAGGCCATGCGCAAGAAGGCCGACGCGTTCGCCCAGTACGGCGACGCGGCCGTACTGCAGATGCTTGTCGAGGTGCTGCCTCAGGTTGTCGCCAAGGCGTCCGAGCCGCTCAGTGCCATCGACAAGATGACGGTGATCTCGACGGACGGGGCGAGCCAGTTGTCGCGCACTGTCGCGGACAACGTGGCCCAGGGGGTCGAACTCCTCAGTTCCACGACCGGGGTTGACCTTGCCGAGCTGCTCAAGAGCATCACTGCGCCGAAGCAGGGCGCTGTCGCGGTGGAGGCCAACGGGAAGATCGAAGTTGGTGAGTGACGGTACGGGTTGAGTTCGGCTGCGGGTGAGTGGGGGCTGGTCGCGCAGTTCCCCGCGCCCCTGAAGGCGGGGCTGCGCCCCTGGCTTTTGTCCTTCAGGGGCGCGGGGAACTGCGCGGTCAACCCCCGCCGGGCCGCGGCCGGACTCGATCCGCAGGTCGCCGTAGGGTGAACGCACAGCGAGATCGACGCCGGACACCGGACAGGGGACCAGTCATGGGCACTCCACGCCTGAGCAGTACGCCGTTGCCGGGAATCGGTGTGCGGTACGACCTGACGACACGAGAACAGCGCCGCCTGTCGGTGGTCGCGCACCGGGACGGCGGCCGGACACTGAGCGCGTACCGGACGGACGACCCGGACGCCTGTGCCCTCTCCGTACGGCTCTCCGCAGGAGAATCGGCGGCGCTCATCGACGCGCTGATGCCCGCGCACCACAGCCCGAACCTGCTCTCCACCACCGAACTGGGCCTGGTGGCCGAGCGGATCGAGCTGTCGTCGACCTCGCACTGGAACGGCCGGCTGCTGGGCGACACCCGTATGCGGACGGACACCGGAGCCTCGATCGTCGCGGTGCTGCGCCGGGCCGAGGCCATCCCGTCCCCCACGCCGGACTTCCGGCTGGCCGGTGGCGACACCCTCATCGTGATCGGCACCCGCGAGGGCGTCGAGACGGCCGCCGAGATACTCGGAAGGGAGTGAGCACAGTGCACTCGTCCGCGACGTTCCTGATCGAGTTCGGTGCGATCATCCTGGGCCTGGGGCTGCTGGGCCGGTTCGCCGGTCGGTTCCAGTTCTCGCCCATACCCCTCTACCTGCTGGCCGGGCTCGCGTTCGGCGAGGGCGGGCTGCTGCCGCTGGGCACCAGCGAGGAGTTCGTCGCGATCGGCGCCGAGATCGGCGTCATCCTGCTGCTGCTCATGCTCGGCCTGGAATACACCGCCACCGACCTGGTCTCCAACCTCAAGACCCAGTACCCCGCCGGACTGGTCGACGCAGCCCTCAACGCCCTGCCCGGCGCCGCGATGGCCCTCCTGCTGGGCTGGGGCCCGGTCGCCGCCGTCGTCCTGGCCGGCGTCACCTGGATCTCCTCCTCCGGCGTCATCGCCAAAGTCCTCGGCGACCTCGGCCGCCTCGGCAACCGCGAAACCCCCGTCATCCTGAGCATCCTGGTCCTCGAAGACCTCTCCATGGCCGTCTACCTCCCCATCATCACCGCCCTGCTCGCCGGTGCCGGTATCGCGGCGGGCAGCGCCACCCTCGCCATCGCCCTCGGCGTCGCCGGCCTCGTCCTGGTCATCGCGGTCCGCTACGGACGCCACATCTCCCGCTTCGTCTCCAGCGACGACCCCGAAAAACTCCTGCTGGTGGTCCTCGGCCTGACCCTGCTGGTCGCCGGCGTCGCCCAGCAACTGCAGGTCTCCGCCGCCGTCGGCGCGTTCCTGGTGGGCATCGCCCTGTCCGGCGAGGTCGCCGAGGGCGCCCACGGCCTGCTCTCCCCCCTGCGCGACCTGTTCGCCGCCGTGTTCTTCGTCTTCTTCGGCCTGCACACCGACCCCGCCAGCATCCCGCCCGTCCTGCTCCCCGCCCTCGCCCTGGCCCTCGTCACCGCCGCCACCAAAATCACCACCGGCTACTGGGCCGCCCAACGCGCCGGGATCTCCGCCAAGGGCCGCTGGCGGGCCGGCGGCACCCTCGTCGCCCGCGGCGAGTTCTCCATCGTCATCGCCGGCCTCGCCGTCACCTCCGGCATCGAACCCAGACTCGGCCCCCTGGCCACCGCCTACGTCCTCATCCTGGTCATCATCGGCCCCCTCACCGCCCGCTTCACCGAACCGATCGCCACCCGCCTCACCGGCCGGTCACGCCAGTCCGCCCCCACGATCGCCGAGACGCCCCAGGACCGGGACCTGGTCCCAAGCCCCGACGCGCCCGCCGAGAAGTAACCACCGGGTTGACGGACACCTGCGGGTGGGTGGGGGCGGTAGCCCTTGCCTTTAAGGGGCGCGGGGAACTGCGCGACAAGCCCCCACTGGGCCCGCACCCGACAACGCACCCCCTCACCCCACCCGCAGCCGTCCCGCCCAACCGTTCCAGGCAGATGGTGTTACCGCAGGTCGGAGGCGGTGAAAGCATTCCCGCGTCCCGCGCTGCCCGAGCGCCCTTGCCCGCTCCCCAACCACCCCCGTTTCCTGGAGGCAGTTCGGAAACGATCACGCCTCACGGCCTCCACGCAAGGACACCCAATGCGCCTCTCGAACGCCCGCCGCACGACCCTGTTCGCCACGCTCGGCCTCGCCGCCGCCCTCACGCTCACGGCGTGCGGCGGCGGTGACGACGACACGGCCGGCGACACGCCGTCGGGCGCTCCGTCCTCCTCGGCCTCGTCCACCGCGAAGGAGACGGGCGGCTCGGACAGCGGCACCACCGGCTCGGACAGCGGCTCTTCAGGCGGCTCTTCCAACGGCTCCTCCGGCGGATCGGACGCCGGTGACACCGCAACGGGCGGCAGCACGGGTACGGGATCAGGCGGCAAGGCATCGATCTGCCGCACCGACGAGCTGGAGGTCAACGCCGCCGACAACACCACCGACAAGAAGGAGGGTGTCGTCACCGTCCAGCTCAAGAACGCCGGCGGCCGCGACTGCTCCATCAACGGATACGCGGGCGTCGACCTGAAGGCCGCCGACGGCTCCACCCTCTCCGTCGAGCGCAACGGCGAGCCCGTCTACCCGGCGGTCCTCAAGAACGGCGACTCCGCCGCCTTCAACATCACGTTCCCCTACAACAACTCCGGCGGCTCCGGCGTCCGCCTGACCGACATCCTCGTCACGCCCCCGAACGAGACGAAGTACGTCCGCGTCGCCTGGCCCGCGGGCACCCTCCCGGTCACGGACGGCAGCTCGTCCGGCAAGCTCCGGATCGGCCCCGCGACCAGGGTCGGCTGAGGCCGCGTACCCCTCGTACGTACGAGACCGGCTCGGCCCGCGGCCCGCACGGCAGCGACCGGGCCGACCGCCGGGCCCTACGACAGGCTCACCGCCGGGCACCCGAACGTCTCCGTCAGTACCCGGCGCTGGTGTTCCGTGAGGGCGTTGAGGAAGACCACCGCGTCCGCTCCCGACTCCTCGCGGAGTGCGGCCACTTCGCGGGTCTTTCCGGAGCTGAGCAGGGTGCGGGAGGAGTACGGGAGGGTCATTCTCCTCACCCCGCCGTCCGAGACGCCCCGGCGCTGTACGACGCGGCCCACGACCCGGGCGCCGCGTGCCGTCAGGTCGGCGGCCGCCGCGTCCATGCGCAGGGCGAAGTCCTTCTGCTTGGCGGAGAAGTAGCCGACGATCACGACATCGGCTCCCGTGAGATCCAGGCCGGGAAGGCTCTTCGGCGGGTCCGCCGGCCGGGGGTTCCGGCGGGCGGACGGCCTGCGGTCCCGCCTTCGGTGCTGGTGCACGGCCTCACCGTAGGCATCCGCGCCCCTGTGGCGACACGCGTTTTCCGGGAGCGGGCCCGATCCTCGGCGGCTCCCCGGCCACCCCGCCTGCGCCGCTCCCCGCTGCTCCCGACGCTACTTTGCGATTCCTTTACACTGGGTGGGACGTGTCCGGTCAGGGCGCGTCATACGACCTTTAGTGCGAGAAGGAGCGAAGGTTCCGCGATGGGTGAACCTCCCAGTACCAGCCGTGCCATTCCCGGCCCGAGACATGTGCGTGACGGGGCGGGGGTGGCACGGTGACCGAGATCCTGCTGCTCCTGCTCGCCCTGCTGCTGACGCTCGCCTGTGCCGTGTTCGTGGCGGCCGAGTTCTCGCTGACCACCGTCGAGCGCGGTGACCTGGAGCGGGCCGCCGAGGCGGGCGAGCGGGGTGCCGACGGCGCGCTGAAGGCTGTACGGCGGCTGACGCTCCAGCTGTCCGGGGCCCAGCTGGGCATCACCGTCACCTCGCTGGTGATCGGCATGCTCGCCGAGCCGTCGCTCGCCGCGCTGCTGAAGGGGCCCCTGGAATCGGCGGGCCTCGGTGGCGCGGCCTCGTCCGTGGCGACCGTGCTCGGTGTCGTCGTCTCCACCGTCGTCCTGATGGTGGTCGGCGAGCTGGTGCCGAAGAACTGGGCGATCTCGCGCCCGCTGGCCGTCGCCAAGGTGGTCGCGGGTCCGCAGCGCGGGTTCACGGCCGCGTTCGGCCCGTTCATCCATCACCTCAACAACTCCGCGAACCGTTTCGTACGCCGCATGGGCCTGGAGCCCGCCGAGGAGCTGGCCTCCGCCCGCGGCCCCGAGGAGCTCGTGGCGCTGGCCCAGCACTCGGCCGCCCAGGGCGCCCTTGAGCAGGACTCGGCGGAGCTCTTCGTCCGCACGCTGCACCTGAGCGAGCTGACCGCGGAGAACGTGATGACCCCGCGCGTGGACGTACGGGCCCTTGAGTCGCGCGCCACGGCCGCCGACGCCGCCAGCCTCACCCACGCGACCGGGCTGTCCCGCTTCCCGGTCTACCGCGACAGCCTGGACGAGGTCGTCGGCTCGGTCCACATCCGTGACGTACTCGCCCTGGAGCCGGACAAGCGGGCCGTCACGCCCGTCACCGAGCTGGCCACGGCCCCGCTCCTTGTGCCCGACAGCCTGCCCGCCGACCGGCTCCTGGAGCGGATGCGGACGGCCCGCACCATGGCCGTCGTCATCGACGAGTACGGCGGCACGGCGGGTGTGGCGACGGTCGAGGACATCGTCGAGGAGGTCGTCGGCGAGGTGCGCGACGAGCACGACCCCGTCGAGGTGCCCGACCTGCTGCCCGCCCCCGCGTCGCCGGACGGCCGCGCGGTCTGGGAGGCGGACGGCGGTGTACGGATCGACGAGCTCGCCGGGATAGGCCTGCGGGCGCCGGAGGGTCCGTACGAGACTGTCGCCGGACTGGTCGCCACCCGGCTCGCCCGGATCCCGGCCGAGGGCGACGCGCTGGACCTCGACGGCTGGCGTCTCGACGTCCTCGACGTCGACCACCACCGCGCCGACCGCGTCCGCATCACCGAACCGGCCGCCGACGAGCCGGCCGCCGAGTCCACGCGTGACGCTGCCCGCCAGGCCGTGGAGGAGTCCCGATGAGCACGATGACCACCCTCCAACTGGCCATCGGCGCCCTGACCCTGGTGACCAACGCGTTCTTCGTCGGCGCCGAGTTCGCCCTGATCTCCGTACGCCGGAGCCAGATCGAGCCGCGCGCCCAGGAGGGCAACAAGCGGGCCCGGATGACGCTGTGGGGTCTCAGGCACATCTCCGCGATGATGGCGACGGCCCAACTCGGCATCACCGTCTCGTCGTTGGTACTGGGCGCGGTCGCCGAACCGGCCATCGCGCATCTGCTGGAGCCGGCCTTCGAGGCGGCCAGCGTCCCGGACGCCTTCGTCCACCCGATCGCCTTCGTGATCGCGCTCACCGTGGCCACGTATCTGCACATGCTGATCGGCGAGATGATCCCGAAGAACCTCGCGCTCGCCGCGCCGGTGCCCGCCGCGCTGCTGCTCGGACCGCCCCTGGTGGCCCTCACCCGGGCGCTGAAGCCGGTCGTCTTCGGTATCAACACCTTCGCCAACGCCCTGCTCAAGCTGCTGCGGGTCGAGGCCAGGGACGAGGTGGAGTCGGTCTTCACCGACGACCAGCTCGCCCGCATGGTCGTCGACTCCAGCCAGGCCGGGCTGCTGTCGTCCGCGGACGGCGAACGGCTGCGCGACGCCCTGGAGCTGGGCACCCGCCCGGTCGGCGAGATCCTCGTGCCGGCCCAGCGGATGCGTACGGTCGAACATACCGTCACCCCGGCACGGCTGGAGCGCGCGGCCGCCGAGGCCGGCTTCTCCCGCTTCCCGGTGACGGGCGAGGACGGCACGGTGCTCGGCTACCTCCACATCAAGGACACGCTCGGCGTCACCGACCGGGACCGGCCCTTCCCGCGTGCCGCGCTGCACCCGGTCACGCGCGTCCGGATCGACACCCCGCTCGACGACACCCTCACCGCCCTGCGCGCCAACGACAGCCACCTGGCCGCGGTCACCGGCGAGTCGGGCAAGGTCCTCGGCTTCGTCACGATGGAGGACGTGCTGTCGGAACTGGTGGGGCCGGCCCCGGCGGGGGCCCGGTAGGCGGCACGGGGCCCGGAGGCGAGGGGGCCGGGGCGGGCGTCCGCCTCGGCCCCGTCAGGGGCGCGGGGAACTGCGCGCCCAGCCCCCACCGCCCCGCAGACGAACATCCGGCATCCCGCGGAGCGACATGGCCTCCGCCACAGTGCCCCGCGACCACGGCGACTATCGTGGCGATCCGAATCGAACGTGGAGCGGTTCACAGGGATCGGGTTCGGATCGGGTTCGGATCGGGTCGTGTCGGCGAAAGGCGCGCTGTGTCGGACGAGGGGCGGTTGATCGCCGGGCGGTACCGGTTGATCGAGCGGATCGGCCGCGGTGGCATGGGCACCGTGTGGCGTGCCGAGGACGAGGCCCTCGGCCGCGAGATCGCGCTCAAGCGGCTCCATGCCCAGCAGCACCTCTCCGAGGACGAACTCGCCACCGTCCACGAACGCACCCGCCGGGAAGCCCGCAGCGCAGCCCGGATCGCTCACCCGAACGTGGTCGTCGTCCATGACGTCCTGGATGACGAGGGGTTGCCGTGCATCGTCATGGAGTACGTGCACGGCACCACCCTCGGCGCGCTCCTCAAGGGCGGCGGGGCCCTGCCGCCCGGTGAGGCCGCCCGGGTGGGCCTCGGCATGGTCGCCGCGCTGCGGGCCGCCCACGCCGCCGGAGTACTGCACCGCGATGTGAAGCCGGGCAACGTGCTGCTGGGCGGGAACGGCCGTGTCGTCCTCACCGACTTCGGCATCGCCATGGCGACCGGCACCTCGACGCTCACCAAGACCGGCGAGATCATCGGGTCGATCGACTACATCGCGCCCGAGCGCATGAGGGGCCACAAGCCCGGCCCCACCGCCGATCTCTGGGCACTCGGCGCCACCCTCTTCCAGTCCGTCGAGGGCCGGCCCCCGTTCCGCAGGGCCACGGCGATGGAGACCGCGTACGCCATCGCCGTCGACCCCCTCGCCCCCATGAAGCAGGCCGGACCGCTCGAACCCCTCATCGAGATGCTGCTCGCCAAGGACCCGGACGAGCGCCCGTCGGCGGAGGAGACGGAACGGGCGCTGCGGGTCGTGGCGTCGGAGGCGCCGGGCGCCACGATGGGCACTGCGACGGGCGGGACGACGGAGGTCGCGTGGGCGTCGGCCGTGCCGAGCAGGGCGACGGCGACCGTGGCGGCGACGGGACCGACGACTTCGGCCGGGGCCACGCTCACCGACTCGGGCTCGGGGTCGGTGCCGCCCACTCCCATCAGTGGTGGTGGCAGCGGCAGTGCCGGCGACGGCACCGGCCGCCCGCGTCGCAAGCGGCGCCGTCTCCTTTGGAGCGCGGCAGCCGTCACCCTGGCCGCCGCGGCCGTGGCGGGCGGGCTCTACGCGGTGACGGCCGACGACGGCGGCCACGGCAGGAAGGGCTCCGGGACGGCGACCGCACCCACCGCGTCCGAGCCGTCCCCCGTCCCCGCCGGGTTCCGTCTGGTCAGGGAGAAGACGCTGGGAGTCACCTTCCCGGTCCCGGACGGCTGGAAGCGCGACGGCAGGGCGAGCGCCGAACAGGTCACCTACACCGACCCGTCGGGCCTGGTCGGGCTCACCATCGGCACCGTGAACCCCGCGGGCGCGAACCCCGAGTCGCACTTCCAGAACATCGAGGCGAACACCAAGCTCAACTACTCGACGTACCGGAAACTGCGCATGCAGCGCACCACGTTCCAGGGAAAGCCCGCGGCGGTGTGGGAGTTCACCTTCCAGGGCCAGGTCCGTGCCTTCCGTGCCATCGACTTCGGCTTCGGCGAGGAGGGCGGCACGGAGTACGACATCTACCTCTCGGCGCCCGAAGCCCAATGGGACACGCACCGCCCGGTGTTCGACACGGTCAAGGCGGGCTTCCGCGTCGGCTGACGACTCGTCGTACCGCTATCGGGTGCGGTCCTCCGGCGCGCCCGGTGCCGTCGTGGGGGCGGCGGAGGCCGGGGCGGGAATGGACGCGGTGTCGAAGCCCCCCGCGATGATTCGCGTGGCGAGGTCCGCGAGGCGCAGCTGATGGGCTCGCGCGTACGAGCGGAACGCGGCGAAGGCGTCGTCCACCGAGGTGTTCCAGCGCTCCGCCAGCACACCCTTGACCTGTTCGACCAGGATGCGGCTGGTGAGCGCGGTCGCAAGCTGGCTGTTCTCGATGTGCGACTGCTCCAGCGTGCGCTGCTGGAGGATCGCGATCGTGGCCACGTCGGCGAGCGCCTGGGCGAGCGCGATGTCGGCGTCACCGAGGCGGTGCGGTGCGCTCTGGAAGAGGTTGAGCGCGCCGACGACCCGGTTGCGCAGGCGCAGCGGGAGCGCGTGCGTGGTCACGTAACCCGTCTCGCGGGCCCGGCCGGCGAAGTGCGGCCAGGCCGCAGTCGTCTCCGGCCGCGTCAGGTCGATGTTCGTACGGGCCGTGCCGGTGCGGTAGCACTCCACGCACGGACCCTGGTCGTGCTGGAGCGCGAACAGCTCCAGCAGGCGGGCGTGCTCGTCCGACGCGGCGATGATCTGCAGCTCGCCGTGGGCGTCCACGAGCAGGATGCCCGCCGCCGAGACGTCCAGCAGTTCGACGCAGCGCGTGGACAGGCGTTGCAGCAGGTCGATGACGTCGAAGTCCTCGACGAGAGAGTCCGCGACCTCCACGAAGATCTCGGCCAGACGTTGTTCGCGGGCCATGCCGATCATCCCTTTCCGTCGCCGGGCGAGTACGGCCCGTCCGTGTCGTCGCCGATGCCGTTGCCGGAAGCGTCGTTGTTGCCGTTGTTGCCGTTGATGTCGTCGTCGCTGAAGCGGAGTCTGCGGGCGACCACGTCGTCCGCGACCTCCCCTAGGGGGCGCTCGCTGCTGTAGGCGTGGGCCCGCAGGCGCAGGAGGGCCTCCTCCATCGTCCCCCCGATCTGGACGCTGATCATTCCCGTGGCCTGGTGCACCGCCGCGCGATGCAGTCCCGTCGGCCGGTCAAGGAACAGGCCGAGCCCCGGGCCGCCGTTCCCGTCCTCGCCCCGCTGCCCGCGCCCGGCCCCGTTCAGGAGTGCGCCGGTCAGCGCGGCGGCCAGGGCGGTCGCGTCCGTACTCTGCTGGACGGACATCGTCCGGTCGCCGTCGCAGAGCACGGTCAGTACGCCGACCCGGATGGCGCCGATGCCCAGCGGGAAGCAGCACACCCCGTGGACGCCCATGTCCCGCGCGGGCGACAGCAGCGCGGGCCACCGATCCGGGCGTACGCGGTCCAGGTCCGGTTCCATGACGGGGGACCCGGTGCGCACCGCGTCCGGGCCCGGGCCCTCGCCCAGCGTGAACTGGAGTTCCTCGAAACGGGCGCTCACCTCGGGATGGCACCAGAGGGGCTCGGTCATGCGGCCGTTGCCCACGAGCAGCGACAGTGCGACACCCTCGGCGCCCAGCGCCAGCGCACACGCCCGGGCCGGATCACCGCGCCCGCCGAGGCGCAGCGACCGGAGCACGTCGGCCATGCCGTCGCTGATCACCGGTATCCGTTCAGCCGCGGCCGGGAGCCCCGGAGCGGGGCACCGGCCGGCTTGCGTCGTAACCCTACGCGGATCGGTTCGCCGTCGCGTTCCACTGTTCCGGGTCGTCGGCGGGCATGCCCCGCCAGGCGTCCCGGGCACTCGCGTACCGGGGGAAGCGATCGACGACCGCGCCGGCCCGGAACACCAGACCTATGCACGGGCGGGCATAGACGACCCGGGTCCAGCCGCGCCGCGACCGGCAGTCGTCCCAGGCCGCGCACAGCGGGTCCAGGGCGCTGCCGTCCATGAACGTCAGGCCGCTCAGGTCGACGATGAGGAAGAGGCGCCCGGTGCCGCGGCGCACGTCCTCCAGGTCACGGATGAAGCCCGGGGCGGTCGACAGGTCCAGCTCGCCGCTGGCCCCGACCACACGGCACTCGTCGAACAGGCTGGGACGCGGGCCCATGTGCCCCATCTCCTCTGGTCCTTCTGGCGCAGAGCCTCAGTTGCGCGGAACGGGACTTCACGGTGAGGGCCGGGGACACGGGCTGCCGCATGGCGAGCGTACTGCCGGGGAGGAGGTGCCCGTAGTGCTGCTTCCGGTATCCGTCGGGTGGGCGCTCGAAGAGGCCGTACTTGGCCGGTACCCGACCGGTTCCCGACGGCTCGGGACCAAAGAGGTCAGGTCCGAACGGGAGTTGACGCGGGCCGAGACCTCGCAAACCGTACGGTCTCGGCAGCCTCGTTCACCGACGGTCAAGGTACGGTGGGGGAACCGAGGGCATGTCGTACACCGGTGTTCGAATCGGTCTCGTCCTCGGCGCACGACGACGCCGGGCCGATCAGCGCCCGGGGCAGGGTCCGCCCCATGGCCGGTTGAAGTCGTTCACGTCCGCCGGTCGAGCCCCGGCGTCGGGGCGGCACACGGCCCTGACCGCACGCTCCGCGCCGGCGAGTCACCGAACCGCTGAGCCGTCGAACCACTGAGTCACGGAACTGCCGAACCACTGAGTCACCGACTCGTCGGCTCGTCGGCTCAGGGAAGCACGAAGGCACCGGGGCATCGAGGCCAAGGAGCCACCTGTCACCCGGCTCGACCGAGCCGCAGGAGAAGAGAGCCCGTTCCGTCGCGCGGTCCGCCGTGTCCGTCGTGTCCGCCGCGAACGAACCACCGGCACGCCGTAGTCGTGCCCCAGACAGGAGCGCTCCATGACCACCGTCCCCGTCCTCGAACCCCTGCCTTCGCAGCCCCTCGCCCGCCTCCGCCTGGCCCCGCACAGCGCCCTGCCGCGCCGTATCGACGGGGCGTGGTGGCCCCACTCGCGCGATCTGCTGGCCGAACTCCCGCTGCTGATCGGCGCCTTGCCGCGTACGTGGGGACAGATCACCGGCGTCACCGTGAACACGGCGATGTGGGCGGCCTCGCCCGGCCGGATGCTCGTCGCCAACCACGTCGTACGGCTCAGCCGGTCCGCCGGGTCGCACGGCCGGCACACCGTCTGCCTGGTCAGTCCGGGCCGGGGCCGCTGGGACCTGCTGGTCGTGCCACCGGAGGTCGACGCGGCGGACGCGGAGCCGCTGATGGCGGCCGCGGCGGCGGGCCTGCGCCCGTCCCACTGACGGTCCGCGGCGAACCGCCGTGGTCCGCAGCGAACCGTCGTGGTCCACCGCGGATCGTCGTGGACCGTGGTGGACCGCCGCGGATCACCGCAGTGGCCTGCGGATCCATACCTCGCGGACGGCCGACGGGGAGTGGGGGGCGAGGACACCCAGCTTCGACCAGCCCCAGGCGCGCACGGTCTCCTGGGCGGCGTTCGCCGGACGACTGCCGCCGTCACCGCCCTCTCCGCCGTCGTCTCCGTCGATGTCGGGTCGCTCCAGGTCCACGGCCGCGACGACCAGGTCGGCTTCGAGCCGGGCCAGCAGCCGTTCGCCCAGGAGGGTCGCGACGCCGTGCCTGCGGTGGGCCGGCAGCACCATCAGCTCGGCGAGCAGGAAGGTACGGCCCGAGGCGGTGAGTTCCTCGATGTCCGTGGGCAGTTCCCCACGGAAGTCGGACCACCACTCGCCGGTCCGCTCGACCCGGAACCCGTACGCGCAGCCGACCAGCCCGCCCGCGTCGGCGACCGTCATGTCGAAGCCGAGGCGCTGCACGTGTTGCTCGAACCGGTCCAGGAAGCCCTGGCGGTCGCGGTATTCGGCCCCCGCGGCACCCCGGTACGCCGTGACGTACACGTCCGCGACGGCTGCCCGCTGCTGCTCGGCCTGCCACCGGGACAGTCTGCGCAAGTACACCTCGGTCATACGGGTCCTCCCCCGGCCGCGCGGGATGGTCATCCCCCGACTCGGCATCATCACAGCAGGAGCCGCCGGGGTAAACGGGGCGTCGGGATCAACCGCGTACTGCCCGGCCCGCAGGTGGCGGCGCCCGTCCGGGCATACGGGACGTACGGACGCGGGGCTATCCAGAACAGGCGGTCGGGCCTAGGCTCGGACCCGAGTGATGAGCGAGGCTCCTCGGGAGCCGTCACAGCATTGAGGCCGCGTTCACCGGCTTCTCACGCGCCCCTTGTCCCCGGGCGCATTCGCCCCCGGTCCCCGGGCATCAGGACGAGGCGGCCTCCACCGCCCAGACAACTTCGGTATCCCCGCTGCCCTTTCGCGGCCGGGCCCTCGACCATGTGTCCCTTGCGGACTTCGCCACGGCGCACTCCCGCGCGCCGCGGCGGCCCATGAGGGATCCCATGCCCTGCAACTCGCCGACCGGGGGGTGGCGCGCCAGGGCGGTGTGGTCGCCGCCGGTACACCACCGGCGGCGACCACCACACCACGGAGGACGGTCGTACACGGTCGTACGAGGACTAGCCGACCGGCACCGGGGTCACCACCGCGGCCAGCGGATACGCGCCCGTCCCGAGGGCGCTGCCGACGGCGCCGCTCGCCGTCGTGACCGGCACGAGTTCACCGGCGTCGGCGGTCGTGACGTATGCCGTGCTCCCGTTCCAGTCGAGCGCGACGTCGAACGCGGACCTGCCGACGGTGACCGGGGTGCCGGGGGCGCCGGTGACCGTGTCGACGGGGGTGACCCGGTCGCCCGTGCTCGCGCTGACCCACAGCGTGCGCCCGTCCGGGGAGAGGGCGAGACCGTACGCCTGCTGTCCGTTGACCAGGAGCGTCGGTCGGGTGTCGTTGGTGGCGGTGTCGATCGGAGTGACCGTGGAACCGCCGGAGTCGGACACGTAGACGGTCCTCCCGTCCGGCGCCGCGACAACGTTGAAGGGGTTCGGTCCGACGGGGATCGCCGTACCGGCCCTGCCCGCGGGGAGAGTTACGGGTGTGACCGTGCTGTCGTGGATGTTCGCCACGTACAGCGTGGACCCGTCCGGTGTGATCGCCATGTTCTCCGGGCCGTCGCCCACCGCGATCTTCGCGCCCGCCGTGCCGGTCGCGAGGTCCACGGGCTGGACGGCGTCGTCGGAGTAGTCGGCGACCCAGAGGGTCCTCCCGTCCGGGGTGAGGGCGAGCCCCGCGGGCACGTCGCCGACCGCGATGGTGGCGGTCACCTTGCCCGTAGGCACGTCGATGACACTCACGGAGTCGGACCCCTGGTTGGCGGCGTACGCGGTCCTGCCGTCCGGACTGACGACGACCTCGCCGGGATTCCTGCCGACCGCGATCTCGGCCGACGCCCCCGACGCCAGGTCCACCGAACTGACCGATGCCCCACTGAAGTTGGCGGTCAGGGCACGCTCGCTGCCGACGCCGTCCGTGATCCGTACGGGAATGGCGCGACCGACGAGCCCGTCCCCGCTGACGACGACGGACCGTACGCCGTTCTCCGCCCCGCTCGCGGCCGTGAGGGTGACGGTGGCGGTTGCCTCGCCGCCTGCCGGAACGGTGAGGGACCCCGAGGACGGGGAGACGGTGAGACCGTCGGGAGCCGTGATCTTCCAGGCGACGGTACGGTCCGCCGTCGAGCGGTCGTCGGCCACGGTCAGGCTGCTCGTGCCGCTCGCACCCGGGGCCAGCGACAGCGACGACGGCCGGAAGGAGGCGTCCGGGCCGGGATCGGGAGCGGCCCGCAGCGTGGCGTCGTAGAGGAACTGCTCCATGACACCGGGTGCGACCTGCTGCGGAATGGAGTCCAACTCCTTGCGCTGGGACTGGAGTTGACCGTAGAGCGTCCGTACGGAGTCGTCGTCGCCGGCGACTTGCGCGACCATCAGCCGTACGGCCGTGTCGCCTGCCGTGCCGCAGGCGCCGAGCTTGTCCAGCCAGGCCGAAGTCTCCTCCAGGAACCCGGAGTTGCCCAGGTGGGCGCGGAGTTGGCCGGGCGCGGCGGCCATGGAGGTGAAGTAGGCGCGGAGCTTCCGGGCGGCGGCTGCCAGCCCGTCCCCGCTGTCCAGCGCCTTGGTGAACGCCTTGATGAGCGGGGTGAGGGTGGGCGATTCGGTGGAGTTCAGCGGGGAGGAGTAGTTGTTCTCGGCGAAGATCCGCAGGGCCGGGGCCGCGCGCCCGCCGAGGTCGGCGACCGAGGCTAGGAAGGAGGCCCTCGGGTCGTAGGCGTCCGGGTTCCAGGCGAAGTCGGCGGAGGTGAAGAGCGCGAGCTTGCTGGCCTCGGCCTGGACCATGGGGTTGGCGGTGATACCGGTGACGACGTCGGCCACGCCCGCCTCCCGCCCCGTGTACGGGCCGAGCAGCAGCCGACTGGTGGCGTAGTCGTTGACGGGGTAGTTGTCCCAGAGCAGCACCGGATGTCCGAACAACTCCCTTGCCCGGCGCGCCTGTTCGGCACTGATGGTGGGCGCGATGACACCGTCACCGGTCCACTCGACGACGACCGAGGGGTCCAGTTTCTCCCGCAGGGCGGTCTTGTACGGGGAGTCGGCGAGGTCGGAGTACTCGGTCGGCACCATCTCCAACGGCGCGAGGTCGGAGTGCGCCTCGACGAAGCCGTCGACGACGGAGTTGAGCAGCGAGGCTTGCGCGCGGCCCGCCGCGCCACCCCCACTGCCGTACGCGTCCCCGTCCTCGGCGCAGTTCCAGTCGGTGTAGCTGATGTCGTCCAGTGGCACGGCGAAGGACCGCACGCCGATGGCGTACAACGACTCGAACTTCGCGACGAGCGCCTTCGCGTCGGCGGCCGAGGAGTAGCAGACGGACAGGCCGGGCGAGAGGGCGTAGGTGAAGCGGACATGGTTCGCGGCGGCGCGGTCGACGAGCTCCTTGATCGTCGCGAGCCGTTCGGCGGGGTACTCGTCCCGCCACTTCGCCCGCAGATAAGGGTCGTCCTTGGGGGAGTAGACGTACACGTTCTGCTTGGTACGCCCGTAGAAGTCCAGCTGCGACAGCCGGTCCTGCTGCGACCAGGGCGCCCCGTAGAACCCCTCGACCACACCGCGGAGTTCGGCGGCGGGCCAGTCCCGGACGGTGACGTCGGGCACGGCCTTCCCTCGGCCGACCAGCTGACGGAAGGTCTGCGCGGCGTAGTACGTCCCGGTGACGTCCACCCCGGACAGCGCGACCCGCCCCTGCCCGACGGCAACCGCGTACCCACCGTCCGGCAGCCCTCGGGGCGACTCGCCCCCGAGCCGCTTCAACGCCTGCGCGGTGGCGGGGTTTTCGCCCGGCCCACCGACGTAGACGGTGAGGTCGGCGTCCGGCAGGGGCCGACCCGCGACGACGGTCCGAATGACCCGGGCCCCGGCGCCCCGCAGCACCTTCTCGACGAGCTTGCGCGCGGCGGGGTCGGTCCGACGCCCGACGACTTCGACGACTTGCTCGGGCACGGGCTGCGCCCCGCGCCCGGCCTGCAACTCCTGTGGGGTCGGCCGGACTTGGGGGAGACGGGCCTCGACGTCGGCACGCTCGGCTGCCATGGCGGGGGCGGCTGGGCCGGCTGGGGCGACACCCAACACCCCCAGGACCAGGCCGACGAGAAGCCCGACCGCGAGGGTCCTGGATCTCCGCTTCCGGTTCAATGTTTTATCCATCAGCGAAGATGGTGGTGGATGGATTCACCGAGGGCAAGACCGCGTGGCTGACCTGCCGAAGGGCGGCCAGGGCGGCTAGGTCGGCGGGTGCAGTCGGTCGAACTCGTCGGCGAGGATGCCCAGGAGGACGAGGTCGTGGTGCCGGCCCGCGACGAACACGTGATCGCGGAGGCGCCCCTCCTCGACGAAACCGAGCCGGTGATGGAGCGCCAACGACCGCTGGTTGTAGTCGAAGACCCGTGCTTCGCACTTGTGGTAGCGCCGCTCGGCGAACATGAACCGCAGCAGCATCACCACGGCCTCCGCCGCGTAGCCCTTGCGCCGATGATCCGCCCCGACCGTGACGCCGTACTCGAAGCGCCCCGCCTGCGGATCGGCGTGGTTGGAGGAGACGGCGCCGACCATCTCCCCGGTGTCGAGAGCCTCGATGGCCAGCCGGAAGCAGTCACCGTCGGTCTCGGCCGAGGCCTGCTCCTTGGTCCAGGCACGATGCCCCTCGGCAGAACGGGGCGGACGCACCGCATCCCCCAACCGCTCCTCATCCACGGCGAACCGCATGAACCCGGTCCAGTCGTCGGGCTCGATCCCGCGCAGACGTACCCGCGTGCCTGTCCAGAAGGATGTCATCCACCATTGGATCAAGAGAGGACACCGGGAGTCCAGGCCGAACCATGCCCGAACCGTGCTCTGCCGAGAAGGCTTCAGCCATGCCTCGGGATTGAGAGCGGCCGTGACGAACCCGTCCCCCTTGGTGACGGTCAGGTCGGGCTGCCCAACCCGGAGCGCGACCTTCTCACGATCCAACTCACGGAGTCCACCAAGGCGTCCCAGCTCCGTCCGAAGTAATCAGGGAACTGCAGGACTTCCGCGAACGAACGGTGGATTCCCTGCTCGGTCATCAGCTCACGAGAGTCGAAGCGGTGGACCTGTCCCCCTTCACCTCCAGCCCTGCCGGCCGCCGGGCCGGTGGAGCGGGTCGGAGCAGGTCACAGCCGGATCACCACCAGTGCCGTGTCGTCGTCCGGGCCCCGGCGGGGGGCCGGGACCAGGTCCGTCAGGATTGCGTCTGACAGGGGTTCGGGGGGCAGGGTGTGGTGGCGTTCGAGGCTGTGGGCCAGGCGGTGTAGGCCCTGGTCGATGTCTTCGCCGCGGCGTTCGATGAGGCCGTCGGTGTAGAGGACGAGGGTGGCGCCGGGGGTGTAGGACACCGTCGCCTGGGTGCGGGGGATGGTGTCGTCGGAGGCGGCGAGGGGCGGGTCGGTGGCCGTGTCCAGTAGTTCGACCGTTCCGTCGGGGTGGGCCAGGAGTGGGGGCGGGTGGCCTGCGCAGCTGTACGTGACGGTGTGGGCGGCCCGGTCGATCACGGCCTGGACGGCTGTCGTGGCCAGCGCGCCCTCCACGGTGTGCGCGTGCTGCGCGAGGGTCGTGAGCGCGTCCGCGGGCCGGCCGGTCGCGCGGATCGCGGCGCTCAGGGCGCTGCGCAGCTGGCCCATGACACCGGCCGCCTCCAGGCCGTGCCCGACGACGTCGCCGACCGCCGCGGCCAGCCGGTCCCCGTCGAGGTCGATCAGGTCGTACCAGTCGCCGCAGACGTTGAGGAAACTGGCCGCGGGCTGGTAGCGGACGGCGGCGAAGTCGTGCCGCGGCAGCTCGGTGCCGGGCAGCATGGCGCGCTGCAGGGTGACGGCGACCTCGTGCGTGCGGGCGTGGGCCTTGCGCAGCTCCTCGTTGAGTTCCTGCAGTTCCTGGGAGCGGGTCAGGAGGTCGGCGGTCATCGCGTCCTCGCGACTGAGCGTGGTGAGGGAGGCGTGCCGGGTGCCCGGCTTCCGGGTGGCGGCCTCGCGGGCGCGGACCAGGGCCGTGACCTCCTCGACCCGGTGGGCGATGAGCGACACCCGCCCGTCCGCGTCGAGGACCGGGATGTTGACCGTGCTCCAGTAACGCTCCTCGAACACGCCCGGTCGGTCGGGCACCTCGACGTCGTACTTCTGCAGGGCCATGGTGTCCCGCTCGCCGGTGGCCAGCAGCCGTTCGAGCGATGCACGCAGGGTCCGGGCGCCGGTGGCCTCCTCGGCGGGGCTGTCGGGAAACACGTCGAAGATGAACCGGCCGACCAGCTCGTCGAGGCCACGGCCCGAGACCTGCACATAGGCCCGGTTCGCGGCGAGGATCGTCAGGTCGGGCGCGAGCAGCATGACCGGGCTCGGCAGGGCCTGGAAGACCTTCGCGAAGTCGATGTCGATGCCGCTGTCGGCTTCGGCTTCGGCTTTGGATTCGGCTTTGGATTCGGCTTCGAGAGGGGAGGAAGGGGAGCGGGTGTCGGCGATTTCGGGATCGGGGTCCGCATCGGTTTCTACTTCGGCGTCCGCCTCGGCGTCGCGGTCCGTCCTGATGCCCGGGCTCTCTCTCCCACCAGGCGCATCACTGTCGCTCATGCCATCATGTCTACTCCCTCCCCCGGCCCCGTGCGACCCGGTCCCGGAACAGGCCCCCTGTGCAGGGATCCGAGGCGCGCAGGCGTGCGATTCGGCCGGCGCGTGCAGCATCGGCCCGCCCGCCCGCCCGGCATCCGCATCGGCCCACTGTCCGCCCGGATCGCCCGCCTGGTTTCCGCCTGGTGCCGCTTACTGCCGTGTGCTCCGGCGACGGCGCGGCCGCAGGCGGCCTCGGCCGCCGTCGCGGTGGTCGTGGCGGGGGCGGACCTCGGCGGGGCGCGCGGCCAGCGTCGGCGGTGGCTGCTGGCGTGCCCGGCCGGCGGGCTGGATCAGGCGGGTCGCCACCACGATCAGGATCAGCAGCACGCTGGCCGCCAGAGCGCCGGTCATGCCGGTCACCGCCCTGTGACCGGGGGGACGGGCCGGGCGAGCGCGGCCTCTTTGACCAGCGGCATCTGCGGCATCTGCGGGACCAGGGGGACCAACGGGACCAGCGGGATCAGTAGAGGGGCGATCTCGTCGTCCTCCCAGGCTTCCGCTTCCGCGGGACCCTGCGCCCCGTCGGTCGCCGGGGCGCCGTGCAGGGCGTGTTCCGCGGCGATGAGTTCCGTGGCGGTCGCGGTCGCGGACGGCCCCGTGCTGTCGCTCGCGGCTGTCATGAGCCGGGCGGCCGCGGAGGCGCCGGCCTCCGGAGGGATCACCAGGAGGTTCCAGCGGCCCGTGGTGTGGGAGAGCAGCAGGATCTTGTGGGGGTCCAGCTCCGTGGTGAACCAACCCACCTTCACCACATGGCCGTTCACGGGGATCCTGCGGGGGACGACCGGCCAGTAACGGGAGTTGACGGCGATCCGGGTGATCCGGCCGCCGAGGGGGTCCAGGACGTCGGCCAGGGCGGAGAGTTCGAGCGGCAGGTCGCGGGAGCGGGGCCACCATGCGCCGTCCAGCAGCCCTGGAAGGCCTGAGAGTCCGGGCATCCCCGGCAGTTCTGGAAGTCCCGTGGGAGTGTTCGTCGGCTTCAGCGCGAGGCGGGCGGTCGGGGCCCTGAAGGGGACGATCCGCAGCGGGGGACGATCGGTGGTCGCGGACATCGCGCGAACCTGTCTCCGGACCGCGGCCCGCGGGCAGCCGTCCGGTGTTGTCGCTCACCGAGAACGACGTAGGCATGAAGGCCGGCGTACGAAATGCCCTCGGTGACCTCAGGTTACTCCGCACCGGTGCCCGGCGGACCGGCGTGAACCGCGGCAAACGCGCCTGCCGGGCGGCCGGTCCACCGCGCCCCGCGAAGCGGAACGCTCAGACGAGGCCCGCGCGGTAGACCAACAGCGCGATCTGTACGCGGTTGTTGAGGTCGAGCCTCGTCAGGATGTGGGAGACATGGGCCTTCACCGTGGGCAGGCTCATGTGGCAGGCGGCCGCGATCTCCGCGTTCGTCCTGCCCTCGGCGACGGCGAGGGCGACCTCCCGCTCCCGGGCGCCGAGCCGGTCCAGCATCGCCTCGGCCTTCTTCCGTTCCTCGTGGCGGGACGGGCCGGGGACGCCCGCGGGGTTGGTCACGGTGTCGATCAGCTGCCTCACCGCGGCCGAGGACAGCACTGGCTCTCCCGCCATGACGTTGCGCACGGCCGCCACGATCTGCGCCGGGGGCGTGTGCTTGAGGACGTACCCCGCCGCTCCGGCGCGCAGGGCCTGCAGTACGTAGCTGTCGGTGGTGAAGGTGGTCAGGATCAGCACCTGCGGAGGCCGCGGCCGCTGCCGGAGCGCCGCGGTGGCGGCGAGACCGTCCATCCTCGGCATGCGGATGTCCATGAGGACGAGATCCGGTAGGTGCTCGTCCACGAGAGCGCGCACGTCGGCTCCGTCGGCCGCCTCCGCGACGACGTCGATGTCGTCGGCCGCCGACAGCATGAGGCGCAGCCCGGCGCGTACCAGGGGGTCGTCGTCAACGACGAGCAGACGGATCCGGGGGGTCAGGCCGTCCATGGGAGCCAGACGTCGAGGTGGAAGTCGGTGGGTGTGGTGCGGTGGCGCAGGCGGCCGCCCGCGAGGTCGACGCGCTCCCGCATGCCGATGAGTCCCTGACCGGAGCCCGGTACGACGTTGGGTGCGGGGCCCGGCACAGGGCTCGGTGCGCGGTCGCCCACAGGGCCCGGTACGGAGTTCGGTTTCGAGTTCGGTACGGAGCCCTGCGTCGGACCCTGCCCGGGGGCCCGCGCCGAGTCCCGTGCCGGGTCGGCAGGCGCCACCGGCTCCAGCGGGTTCGTCACCTGGATGGTCAGTCCGGTCGCCGGGCCGCCCTCAAGGACGAGGGTCACCGGGGCCCCGGGCGCGTGCTTGCGGTGGTTGGTCAGGGCCTCCTGCAGCAGGCGGTAGGCCGTGCGGGCCAGGGCCGGCGACATGGTGGCCGAGTCGTCGACCCGTTGCCGGAGGTGGAGCTCCACGCCCGCGGCGCGGGACTCCGCGATCAGCTGGGCCACGTCCACGCGGGTGGGCTGGGGCGGTTCGGTGTGGTCGCCCACGACGGGGGCGCGCAGGACCTTCAGTACGTCCTGCAGGTCCTCCAGGGCCCGGGTGGCGCTGTGCCGGATCACACCCACGGCCTCGGCGAGCTGTTCAGGCGGCGCTCCCGGGGCGTACTCCAGTGCGCCCGCGTGCATGGTCAGCAGCGACAGCCGGTGTGCGAGCACGTCGTGCATCTCCCGGGCGATCTCCTCCCGGGCGTGCTGCCGCGCCTGCTCGGCCCGCAGCGTCGCCTCCGTCTCCGCGCGGACCGCCCGCTCCCGCAGGCCCACGACGACCAGACCCCAGCCGACGGCGCCCGCGACCAGGGTGACGGCCGACACCGCGGTCGCCAGGATGAGCGGCCCGGGGGGATACGGGGCGAGCAGAAGGGCCACGGGCACCGGGACGAGCGCGGCCGCGGTGACCGCCCAGGCCGTACGGGCCGGGCACATCGTGGCGACGGTGAACAGGGCGATCAGCAGGGGCACCACCACAGGCCAGCCGGTGCTGAGGACGATCAGGGCCACCGCCAGACCGGCGGGGCGGCGTCGCCGCAGCCCCAGTGCGGCGCAGGCGAGCAGGGGTACGAGGCTGCCGGATCCCGTGTGTGCCCAGGCGAAGGGCTGGATGCCGCTGAGTCCCGTGAGCGCCCAGTGAAACGGCAGTACCTCCTCGAGCAGGCTTGCCGGGGCGCCTCCGCCGATCTGCGGATAGACGGACAGGCCCGACCGCTGCGCCCTGGCCACGAGCACGGTCAGGGCAACGGCTGCCGTGGCCACGGCGAGTTCCGCGAGCCCGGGACGGCCACGCCAGGCCTGTCTCACATCGATCACGGAGAAACCGTACCCATGGATCCCCGTGAGCGGGAACCGGCGGTGAATTCCTATACCAAAGTATAGGTGCGCCCTGTTCGTTGGTATCGGTGTGCTCTGTCAATTGGGTCAGGCGCACCGTATTCTTTTTGCCGATTTCCCTTTCCCCGCCGATTTCTACGGTCGACGGCATGGAAATAAAGAACTCGACCGGGGCCGTCAATTCGACGACGCTGCTGTGCGGGGTCGCGGGACTGCTGCCCCTGGCGCTCGGCGGACTCCCGCTGCTCGACCGGGTGTGGGCCCTGCTGGGCGCCATGTTCTGGGCCTTTCCCGGCGCGCGAGACGTGCTCTCGGTGGTCGTCGGCGCGGTCCTCGTGACCGTCGCCGTCACCGCCCACCGACGCGGGCGGCAGGACGCACGAGCCGCTGATGTGCGGTGACGCGGCTCCGAACGCCGGTCTTCCGGGCCGCGGTCACGCTCGCGACCGGCGCCTCGCTCCTCCTGGCCGGCGGGTGCGGCACCCTCCACGGCGTGAAGGCCCCGCACGACGCCCGTCAGGCCGCCGCCGAGGAAGCCCGTGAGACCACCAAGGAATCCGGAGCACAGCAGAGCGGTGCCGACAGCCCCGACTGCACCGTCGCGAAGTGCGTCGCGCTCACCTTTGACGGCGGCCCGAGCAAGCCCACCCCGAAACTCCTCGACATCCTGAAGGAGAAGAAAGTGCACGCGACTTTCTTTCTTCAGGGAAAGGGGCACACGGACACCTATCCGGACACGGTTCTGCGGATGTCCAGGGAAGGGCACGAGACGGCGAACCACACCTGGTCCCACAAAGTGCTCACGGAATTGAGCGCCGAGGAGATCGAGGCGGAGATGAAGCCCGTGCAGGACGATGTGCGGCGCATCACGGGCCGCGCCCCGGTCCTGATGCGGCCGCCGCAGGGGCGGACCAGTGACGACGTGTCGGCCGTGATGAAGAAGCTGGGCCTGGCCCAGATCCTGTGGAGCGTCACGGCCAAGGACTACGCCACGACGGACACCGCCCTGATCACCCGGCGGGTGCTGGACCAGACGAGACGCGACGGGATCATCCTGCTGCACGACCGCTACAAGGGAACCGTTCCGGCCGTGCCGGGCATCATCGACTCCCTGCGCCGGCGCGGCTACACCATCGTGACGGTCTCCCAGCTCCTGGCGCCCGCGGCACCGGAGCCCGGGACCATATACCGGCCCTGACGAACCGGCCCTGACGGTTATTTCCCGAGCTTGTTCCCAACAGGCAACCCACGCACCGCATTTGCCTCTCTCACAGGTTGCTCACAGCAGCTTGATCACAGATCGGCGCCGGGCGCGCGGGGGTGCGTCCGGACCGTACGGCCCGTGCCCGCGCGGCTCCATGCCCCGGCACCGGCCCGGTCGGCTGTGGGCAGCCCAGTCCGATGCCACTGACCATGGCACTCGCAGACGAGGAATCGATGACCAGCAAGAGAAGTCAGACCAGCCGGACGAGTCAGGGAAGTCAGACAGGCCAGGGAAGCCAGGAAGGTCGCACCCGTTTACAGCGTGCGACGCTCGCGGCGGGAGCCGCGCTCACCGTCGTCGTCGCGGGGGCCGGGGCCGCTCCGGGCGCCGGGGCCGCACAGGAGAGCACGGCGGGCAAGCCGAAGCTCAAGCTGATCGCCGCGACGAACTCCGTGACGCTGGACCGCTACGACTGGGACGGCGCCTCCGGCGTCTTCCTGGACCTCGGCACGTACGTCTCGGTCGACGACGCGCCCTTGGAATTCAAGGTGACCCGGAAGTCGTACAAGGACCCGGTCGTCGCCCAGCAGATACTCCGCGACGGAACGAGCACGAAGACGAAGGCGCTGCCCGCCGGGCTGGTGAAGGACTTCTCCGGGCTGCCCGGCTTCATCGACGTGTCGATCAAGAACGCGGCGGGCGAGGAGGTGTCGAACACCCAGGGGACCTTCTGTCCGAACAACGCCTCGGGGCGGATCCGTCCGGACGCCCCGGCGACCTCGAAGTATCCGCAGAGCTGCCCCACCAATCCCTTCACGCTGGGTTCGGTGTGGGGCGTCGAGAAGGGCTGGGCGTCCAACACCAGCACGATCGACTACGACAAGCCGGTGGACCTGCCGGTGGGTGAGTACACCGCCAAGGTCGGGGTGTCCAAGCAGTACCGCGATCTGTTCGGCATCCCCGACGACCAGCACATCATCAAGCTGACGGTGCGGTCGGAGGGCGAAGGCGGGGAGGGAGTGGCCGCCTCGCGGTCCTCCGCCCACGGAGGCGGGCACGGCGGCCACGGCACACCGTCCGCCAAGGACCCCGCCGCGGCGGCCGCTGCGGCCGCCCACCACTACGGCCCCCGCGGCGCAGACGCACCCACCCCGCCCGCGCTCTCCCACGCGCTCGAAGACCGTGGCCTGGCGCACCACCTGGGCGACGGACCCGGACACACCGACGGCTCGCGCATCGCGCCCGCGCTGAAGCCGGCCGCCAAGCGGCCCAGCGGCCGTGCCGGTGTCCCGGCCAACGTGCCCAAGCCCGACCTGCGTTCGCTCCCCGCCTGGGACATCGCCGTCACCGACGGCGAGGACGGCGACGCCCCGGGCAAGGACTACCTCGCCTTCAGCGCCAACGTCTGGAACGCGGGTCCCGCGCCGCTCGTCGTGGACGGATTCCGCAGCCCGGGCAAGGACCTGATGGACTCCTACCAGTACTTCTACGACGCCGACGGCAAGCAGGTCGGGTACACGCCCAGCGGCACCATGGAGTGGGACCCGCGCGTCGGCCATGAGCACTGGCACTTCACGGACTTCGCCAGCTACCGGCTGCTGAGCGAGGACCAGACCAAGGAGGTGCGCAGCGGCAAGGAGGCGTTCTGCCTGGCCAACACCGATGCCGTCGACTACACGGTGAAGAACGCCAACTGGCACCCGGAGAACACCGACCTGTCGACCGCCTGCGGTCAGCAGAACTCGATCTCCGTCCGTGAGGTCCTCGACGTCGGCTCCGGCGACACGTACACCCAGTACCGTCCCGGCCAGTCCTTCGACATCACCGACCTGCCGAACGGCACGTACTACATCCAGGTGATCGCCAACCCGGAGAACCGCCTCCAGGAGACGAACACCAAGAACAACGTCGCGCTGCGCAAGGTCGTCCTGGCCGGTGACCCGGGCGCCCGTACCGTGACGGTCCCGCCGCACGACCTGATCAACGCCCCGTAACCGCCCGTTCCCGAGCGGCTCCTGGTCCGGCACTCCGGCGCCGGGCCAGGAGCCGTGGCCTTCCCGGGCATCGACTCCGCGGCGGTGGTCTCAGTGCCCCAGCCCCGCACCCCCGTCGACCGGGATCACCGCGCCGCGCACATACCCCGCGCCGACCAGGAACGCCACCGCGTCGGCGACCTCCTCGGGCCGGGCCAGCCGGCCGGCGGGGGTCTGCCGCAGCAGGTTCCCGCGCTGCTCCTCGGTGAGCGCACGGCTCATGTCCGTCTCGGTCAGACCGGGTGCCACCACGTTGCAGGTGATGTCCCGGGGGCCGAGTTCGTGGGTCAGCGACCGGGCGAAACCGACCAGACCCGCCTTCGACGCCGCGTAGTTGGTCTGCCCGGCGGCGCCGTGCAGTGCCGCCGTCGAGGAGATCAGGACGATACGTCCGTGGCCCGCGCGGAGCATTCCGCGCACCGCGCGCCGGGCGACCCGGAAGGCCCCCGTGAGGTTGGTGTCGACGACGGAGGTGAAGTCCTCCTCCGTCATCCGCACCAGCAGCCGGTCCTGGGTGGTGCCCGCGTTGGCGACCAGGACGGTGACCGGACCGTGGGCCGCCTCGGCCACCTTGAAGGCCCGGTCCACCTGCTGACTGTCCGTCACATCACAGCGTACGGCGAGGAATCCGGCGGACGCGGGCGGCGGCTCCTCACCGCGGTACGTCACCGTGACCCGGTCCCCCGCCGCCGCGAAGCCGCGGGCCGTGGCCAGCCCGATCCCCCGGTTCCCCCCGGTCACGAAGACCGACCGGCCCGTCGCCTGTTCCATCGTCGACCCCACTTCCCTTCCTGCTTCCGCCACTTCCGCCACTTCCGTCACTTCCGTTGGTGGCGTTCCGTGTCCGCAGTCCCACGACAGCCACGGCGAATCCGACGAGGGCCAGTACGGCGGTCCAGAACGTGGCCGCGTACATGGCGTCGAGGAAGGCGCGGTCGGCCGTGGCCGCCAGTTCGGGCAGCCGCAGTGAACCGGCCAGCGAGCGGGCCGCCTCGGCGGAGGCGCGGGCCTGTTCCGCTCCTTCCGGTGTCAACCCACCCTCCCCGCCCGGGAGTCCGGCCTCCGCCATTCGCGCCCGGTACACCCCGGAGAGGATCGAGCCGGTCATCGCCACCCCGAGCGTCCCGCCCACCTGCCGGGTGACGCTGTTGACGGCCGACCCGGCGCCCGCGAGATGCGGCGGCACCCCGCTCATCATCACGGCCGTGACCGGCGTACCGACCAGGCCCATCCCGAAGCCCTGCACCCACAGCAGCGCGGCGACGGTCAGGACCGGGGTCCGTCCGTCGAACCACAGATAACCGACGTACGTGGCCGCCGTGGCCAGCACCCCGGCCGCGACCGTCCACCGGGCCGAGAGCAGCCGGCTCAGCGCGGGGGACGCCTGACTGCCGAGGACGATGCCGATGGCCGCGGCGATCATGACCGTTCCGGCGTCGGCGGGGGAGAGCCCGCGCGGCCCCTGCAAGTAGAAGGCCGCGTAGAAGAGATGCCCGGCCAGCGCCATGAACGCGATCAGCAGCACCACGCTCCCGGCCGTGAACCCGGGCTGCCGGAACAGCCGCAGATCCAGGCTGGGCGCGGGCGACCGGCGCTGACCGGCCACGAAGAGGGCGAGCAGCGCGCCGCCCAGGAGGAGGGGGAGGAGCACGTGCGGGCCGTACCAGGTCCGTCCGTTGCCGAGTTCGATGATCCCGTAGACCACACCGCCGAGACCGAGCACCGACAGGGCGAGACCGGGCAGATCGAGCACCCTGCGCCGAGGACCCTTCGACTCCGGTACGGCGGCGACCACTCCGGCCAGACACAGGGCCACGATCGGCACGTTGACCAGGAACACCGAGCCCCACCAGAAGTGGCTGAGCAGCGCCCCGCCCACGACCGGGCCGACGGCCACCCCGAGACCGCTGGACGAGCTCCAGATCGCGATCGCCCGGGTACGTTTCTCCTCCGGCGTGCTCTGCACGATGACCGACAGGGTCGCCGGCATCAGCAGTGCGCTGCCCGCGCCCATGAAGGCCCGTGCGACGATCAGCCAGGCGGGAGAGGTGGCGAAGGCGCCCGCGCCGGAGGCTGCTCCGAACAGCGCGAGCCCGGCGAGGAGCGTGTTCCGGGGGCCGAAACGGTCGGCCAGCGCGCCGCCCGCGAAGAGCGTGCCGGCGAAGACCAGGGTGTAGGCGCTCGCCACCCACTCCAGTTCGGCGGGGGTCGCGCCCAGGCCGTCGACCGGGTCGGCGAGCGTGGTGACGGCGACGTTGAGGACCGAGGTGTCCAGCCAGATCAGCATCTGGGCGCAGACCACGACCAGGAGAACGGGCCAGGACCGGGACGGGACGGCCTTCTCCCCCGCCTCCTCCGCCCGGCTCACGGCGGTCATCGGCTGCCTCCCTTCTCGTCGAGCTCCGCGTATCTGCGCAGCGCCCGGTCGACCAGTGCGTCGGCCGCGCCCGTGTAGTGGGCCGGGTCGAGCAGTTCCGACAGCCGGGCGGGGTTGAACAGGGCCGGGAGTTCGGGGTGCTGGGACAGCACCTCGGCCAGCGGGCGCCCGGTGTCGGCCGCCTCGGCCGACGCGGCGGTCAGCAGCTTCTTCGCCCGCACCTTGCCGAGCGCCGGGGCCAGCACCACCGTCAGCCGCTCGGTCACGAGGGCGCCCCCGGTCAGTTCCAGGTTGGCCAGCATCCGCTCCGGATGGACGACCAGCCCCTCGGCGAGCTCGACGGCGGTGTGCGAGGCACCGCCCGCCAGCCGCAACGCCTCCCGCAGCGGCTGCCATTCGGCGTGCCACGCCCCGGCGGGCCGCTCGTCCTCGGCCAGCAGGCACTGGGCCAGTACGAGGGCATGGGCGGGCACCTGCCGGGCGGCCGACACGATCAGCGTGGCAAGCGCGGGGTTGCGCTTCTGCGGCATCGCCGAGGAGGCCCCGCGCCCGTCGGCCGCGGGCTCGGACACCTCACCGATCTCGGTACGGGACAGGGTCTGCACGTCGAGCGCGAACTTGCCGAGCGCGCCCGTGACGAGCTGGAGCACCGCCCCCACCTCCGCGACGGGCGTACGCACGGTGTGCCACGGCAGCACCGGCTCGGCCAGCCCCAGCGCCTCGGCGAAGGGACGGAGCAACTCGACTCCGCCCTCGCCGCCGACCGGATTCCGGCCACCGTCCCAGCCCTCCCCGTCCTCTCCGCGATCTCCGCGATCTCCGCGATCTCCGCGATCTCCGCGGTCCAGCAGGGCGTACTCGCGGTACGCGGCGAGCGTCCCGGCCGCTCCCCCCAGCTGGGCCGGGAGCGCGGAGGCGACCGCCCGCACCCGGACCAGGGCGTCGCCGACCAACTGGAGCCAGCCCGCCGCCTTGAGACCGAAGGTGGTGGGCACCGCGTGCTGGGCCAGGGTGCGACCGGCGAGCACGGTGTGGCGGTGGGTGTCGGCCAGCGCGGCCAGGGCGGCGCCGGTGCGTTCCAGGTCGGCGGCGATCAGACCGAGCACCCGGCGGGCGACCAGCATGGCCGCCGAGTCGAGGATGTCCTGGCTGGTCGACCCCCGGTGTACGTACTCGGCGGCGGCCGCGTCCCTGGCGGCGACCACCTCGGTGAACGCCGTCACCAGCGCGACCACCGGGTTGGCCGCGGCCCGGGCCGCGTGCGCCAGGGCGACCAGGTCCAGCCGGTCCGCGCGGGCCACCGAGGCGATCGCCCGCACCGCGGCGGCGGGGGTCAGTCCGACCGCGTACTGGGCCCGGGCCAGGGCCACTTCGGCGTCCAGCATGGCCTGCAGCCACGCCTCGTCGGTCACCTCGGCGGCCGCGGGCGTACCCGCCCAGGTGGGGGCGAGCAGGCCCGCGTCGGTACCCACGGACATCACGTTCACGCTCCTCGACTTCCTTCGCCTGATATTTGACGCAACGTCACATCACGTGTGGATAGCGGTATTTCTGCGTCCCGCAGCAACAGCGCCGCCCGAGCGATCGCGTCCGAGTCCTCCAGCGTCACCGAGCCGACGCCGGGCCTGATGCCGACCGCCGTCACCCAGCGCACCCCCTCCGTCGGCACCCCGAAGGCGAACCGGCGCGGGTGTGCCCGGCCGGCCGCGTTCACCAGCCGGGGCGGGTTCCTGGTCACCGCGAGCCCGCCCGTCTCCCGGCCGCCCAGCCGGTACGGGACGCAGTCACCGGCCGCCAGCAGCCCCCGCAGCAGGGGATCGGCGCTGCGCCGCAGATCGACGACGGGCAGCCGCGCCTCGACGAGCGCGCGGACCAGTACCGGAGGCTCGGGCACCTGCTCCGCGTCCACGAGGAAACCGCCGTCGCGCGCGGAGGGCCGTACGCGCATCCCCGGGCCGAGCACATGGACCACCTCGGCCTCGATCAGCGCGATCAGCTGCTCGATACGGAAGGCCGGAGGGCCGATCGACGTGAAGGCGTTCAACGGCGTGTACCAGCCGTCCAGTTCGGCCCGGTAGGACGCGCCGGACACCCCGCCGTGGTCGACCACGAGCCGGATCTCGTTGCGCAGGTCCCGCAGGGCGTCCAGCGCGGCCTTCATGGGCCCGCTCACATTGCCCAGCCGGGCCTCGGCGACATCCCGCCGCAGGTGCTCCAGCAGCCAGTGCCGGAAGTCGTCGCGACCGGTGAAGTCCCTTTCGGCATAAGGCCGTTCGATCCTCCGCCAGTCCCACGGCTCGGCGGGCGGCACCCCGGAGAGGTCGGTCCACGCCTCGTCGTAGACGGTCCGCACCTCCCGGTCGATCAGCGGCCAGATGTCGTCGCGGAAGGAGACGGGGTGCCCGTCGTCCGCCCGCCGGCGCAGAGTGCCGATGACCTCGGGGGTCAGGAAGCGGGGGTGGTGGCGGCCGAGCGCGCCCTTCTCGTTCTCGCCGCGTGCGTGGTACGGGACTCCGCGTCGCGAACCGGCGTACAGCACAGGCTCGTTGCCGCTCGGCAGGTACACCAGGCCGGACTGGCTCTCCTTGAACGTGCCGCCGCGGCCCTCGGTGAGCAGCGCCACGCAGTCGAAGAAGTTCAGCCCCAGGCCGCGCAGGGCGACCGGCGTGCCCGGTGCGATCCGGCTCAGGTCGGCGTCGGCCGGGTTGGCGGGCCGCACGTAGAGCGAGCCGTGCCGTTCGGCGAACGAACTCAGCGCACGCTCCTCTGCGTTCGGGGTCAGATCGCCGTGGCCGAGCACCAGCACCACCGAGTCCAGCCCGGTCAGTTGATCACCACCCGCCAGGGTCACCGTCTGCCGCCCGTCCGGGGTGTCCGCCAGCGCGACCGCGGTCGCCCGGTGCGTGTGGACCGTCACCCCGGGAGGGGCGGTGCGTAAGAGATGCCGGAAGACCCACTCCAGGTAGTGGCCGTGGAAGGCGCGGGTCGGATAGGTGTCCGGGCCGAGCCGCCGCGCCTCCTCCAGAACCCGGTCCGGGTACGCCTCGGGCCCCAGGGCGCGCGCCCACTCGTACAGGCTCGGGCCCGGCACCGACGGCCCCGCGCAGGCCACGCTGTCGTCGGTGAACAGGGTCACCTGGGAGGCGACCGTGTTCATCAGCAGCTCGCCCGGCTGGTCGGTGCGCCACACCGCGCCCGCGCCGGGCGGGTACGGGTCGACGAGGTGGACGGCGACCGGGCGGGCGACCCGGTCCGCGTTGGCGCAGATCCGCTCCAGGACCGAGAGGCCCCGCGGACCGGCGCCGATCACGCACAGGCCGATGGCGTCACCGGGCCCGGTCATTCCCGGCCCAGCCCGTCGCGCCAGCTCGGCCGCAGCGGCTTCCAGCCCAGTTCCGTACGGGCCCGGTCGTTCGCCGCGCCCCGCGCCGCGGTGAGCTGGTGGGTCATGAACCAGCCGAGGAGCCGGGGCGCGAGTGCCGCCGGAATCGTCCGCGGGGGCGGGCCGCCCAGCGTGCGGGCGAAGTGCGGCAGCCACTGCGCGGCCGGGGCCGGATCGTCGTCGGCCACGTGGAAGACGCCGGTGGCCTCCGACTCGACCGCCGCCACGGCCGCCCCCACGGCGTCCACCACATGCACGAACGAGGTGATCCCGGATCCGCCCTCGGGCAGCGGGAACTTCCCGGTCAACACCCGTTGGCCGGTCCCGCCGATACGGGCGTACCCGGTCCCGGGCCCGTACAGGGTGCCGTACCGCAGCACCACGCCCGCGAGATCCGGTCCTCCGCCCAGGACCTGCCGCTCCAGCTCGGCGACGGCCCGTACGGTGGCGGCCCAACCGGCGTCCGGGGCGTCCACGTACAGCGGTGCGTCCTCGTCGAGGACGGGGCCCCCGGCCGGGGCGGCGGCGAAGGCGACGGACTGCGCGACCAGCCGCCGCGCACCGGCCGCACGGGCCGCCGCGACGAGATTGGCGGTCCCCTCGGTCCGCAGCCGCGCGGTCAGCGCGAAGGCCTCCACGGGATCGGCGGGCAGCAGCCGCAACGCCGTCATCTGGTGGACGACCACCTCGGGCCGGGCGGCCGACACCGCGGACAGCAGGCCCTCCCGGTCCAGGGCGTCGGCGACCACCACAGCGTCGGCCTCCGGAGCCCGGTCCCGCGATTCCGCCCGCACCAGCGCGCTCACCTCATGGCCCCGCGCCCGCAGCGCGCCCACCAGCGGATGTCCGACCACTCCGGTGGCCCCGGCGACAAGTACGCGCACGGCTCAGCCCTCCGTGGTGGTCGAGACGGGAGCGAGCGGAGTGGCGACCCGCATCAGCAGACGGCACGCCTTGTCGCCGTCGCGCAGACAGCTCTCGGCCCGGTTCTCCGTCAGGGTCACGCCGAGCCCCTCGGACCAGCCCGCGTGGATGTCGGTGCACGGGCACCGGTAGCCCTCCAGCGAACCGGCCATCCGGACCATGGTGATGGCGAAGTTCCGCCGCAGCGTGAGCACGATCAGGCCCGCGCCTTCGCCCTCTCCCTCGACCTCGGTGGAGGCGTTGCGCAGCTCCCGGGGGAACATCCGGTCGCCGCACTCGTCGTAGCGGCGGCGCAGCTCCTCCAGGTCCTTGCCGTTGTCACCGCTGTCGGGGAGCGGTCCGGACCGGCGGCCGACGCGCTGCCCGACGTGCAGGGCGACCTTGCGCAGCGCCTCGGCGTTGATCTCGTTCGCGGCCTGCTGCCCGAACCGGCTCGCCACCCCCTGGTACCAGTGGGCGTCGTGCTGCCACCACAGCCGGTACGCCTCCACCGTCTGCGCGCGCTGGTTGACCTCGTCGGCACTCACACCTGCCCCCTGGCGGCGAACCGGTCGCGCATCACGCGTTTGAGGACCTTGCCGGTGGCGCCCTTGGCGACGTCGTCGGGCTTCATCCGCAGGGCGCGGGTGACCGGGGGGAATCCGGCGCGTACGAGAACGGCGTTGACCCGCGCGGTCCACACCTCGTCGCCGTCGTCCTCGGCGGTCTCGTCCACGAGTTGGAGCAGCGCGTACGCCTCGGCCTCGCCGTCGCCGTCCCAGTCGGCCCGTACGCCCTCGGGGGCGACCCCGACGACCGTGCAGTCGGCCAGCTCGGGCACTTCCCGGAGCAGGAGTTCCTCGGTGCGGGTGCTGAAGAGAATCCCGTCGCGGGTGCGGACGGCGTCCGGGGCCCGGTCCAGGTGGTAGAAGTTGCCCTCCTCGTCCTGCTGGGCGAGGTCCCCGGTGAGCCAGTAGCCGCCCAGCCGCATCCGGTTCCAGGTCAGCGAGTCGTTCCAGTAACCGGGCGTGAGCGTGGGCGACTTGAGGCCGAGGCGGCCGATCCGCCCGGGCGGCAGCGGGGTACCGTCCTCGGCGAGCACGGCGGCCTCGGCGAAACTGATGGGCTTGCCGACACAGCGCGAGTAGGCCGAGGTGTCCTTGGTGTGCCGGTTGTGGAAGACGGAGTAGCCGGCCTCCGAGGAGCCGAGCCCGTCCACGAAGACGGAGCCTTCGACGCGTACGCGCCGCAGGTCCTTGCCCATCGTCTGGTGGCTGCCGTGCTGGACGAGGGCCCGGATGTGCGCCTCGTGGGCCGCGTCCCCGGTGTTGAACCACACCTGCACGCTCGACAGGTCACGGTCCGCCAGCGCCTCGGCGGCCATCTCGCCGAAGGTCCCGGCGAAGGCCAGCACGGTGGTGGGCCCGAACTCCTCGATGGCGTCCAGTACTTGGGCGCCGCGCTGGCTGGAGAGCAGCTTGATGTCCGTGCGCAGCAGCAGGCAGTACAGCAGCGTCGCCACCATGGCGTTGTGCGCGCCCGGCAGCCCCACCAGCGTGCGGGCCATGTCGGTGCCGGTGGAGTAGCGGAGCCGGTGCACCTGCGCGTACATCAGCGTCCGGTGGGTGTGCGGAACCCCCTTGGGCATACCGGTGGTTCCGGAGGAGTGCGAGATGAGCACCGGGTCGGTGGGGTCGTGCCGGTACGGATAGGAGGGCGGGAGCAGCTCGCGGTGCTCCGGGCGGATGTCGGAGGCGGTGACGCAGAATCCGAGTCCCTCCACCCCCTCCGCTGACTCCGTCGACAGCACGTCGTGGTGCTCGCGGTCGGTGAAGGCGCCGACCGCTCCCTGCCGTCGTACGTACTCCCGGGCGGTCTCCGGGGGCAGATTGCCGTTGACGAACGACGGAACGGCGCCGAGGGCCGTCAGCGCCAGGAAGTTCACCGCGAACTCGGTGCTGGAGTAGGAGTGGACGGCGACCGGGTCGCGGGGCCGCACACCCTGGGCGGCGTACCAGCCCGCGTACGTCTCGACCGCCTCGTTCAACTGCCCGAGCGTCAGCACCTCGGGCCGGCTGCCGTCCGGCGCCCGCCAGCCGCCGTCCGTCCACAGCACGGGTTCGTCGAGCGGTCGGCCGTACGCGGTCAGGCGCTCCAGGACGTTGCCGGCGCCGAGTTCGGTGTCGGAGCAGATGCGCGCCCGCTCCTGTCTACTGATGAGCATGGGTCTCCGTCTCGTTCCTTGCGGTGGTCGTTGCCTCTGTGCCGGCGGTGAGGAGGAACGCGGGCGCGGGCGAGTCGGTCACCAGAAGGTGGCTCCCGCCCTCCCGCAGCAGCCGCCGGTGGAGTCCGACCAGGTCGAACAGGCTCTGGACGCTGCCGGGATGCGCGCGTGTGCCGGTTCCATCGGCGTTGGCGTCGCCGTCGTTTTCGTACGCCTCGGCCGACCGGACCGAGACCGGTGTTCCGGTGCCGGGACGGCCGAGCAGGACCGCTGCCGCGAGTCCGGCGTCCGCGGGAAGGGCGGGGACCGGGACCGAACGGCCGTCGTCACCGGCCAACTCCTCGCACACGGCGGCCAGTCGCTCGCCGCCGCCCAGTTCCACACCCACCACCAGGACCCGGTCCACCTCCGGGTCCTCCAGGAGGAGGTCGGCCATGGAGAGCAGTTCGGTCAGCGGGTCGTCGAGGGTGGAGAGGCTGAACATCTGGCCGGTGATCCCGAACTCCCGGCTCAGATAGCCGAGTACGGAGTTGGGGGTGGCCTGCATGAACAGCAGCGGGTTGTGGACCCGCCCGGAGACCATGCGCCGGCTGGCCAGGTCCGCGGTGGTGGTGTCACCGGTTGTACTCGCCAGTGCCACCGCGGTGCGCGACCCGTCCCCGGGCCGTTCGGCGAGGCACTGCCGGGCGGCCTCGTACGCGAGCGGGCTGAAGGCCGACTCCACGAAGCCGGGGAGTCTCGGCAGCGGGATGTCGTCGTCCCGCCCGGTGCCGTGGGTGGCGGTGGCCGTGGAGAGGATGCCGAGGGGCGAACGCAGCACGGTCTTACGGGCGTTCTCGGCCGTGGTCGTGCTGTTCTCGGTCGGGGTCACGGCCGCTCCAGGACGAGTGCGGTGTTGGCGCCCCCGAAGGCGGCGTTGACGGTGAGGGCCCGGCCGAGGTCGGCCGGGCGCGGCTCGTTCGGCACGTAGTCGAGGTCGCACTCCGGGTCGGGCGTGGTGAATCCGGCCGTCGGCGGCAGTACGCCGTCCGTCAGGGCCAGCATCGTGATCACGAACTCCACGACGCCCGCCGCCTCCAGGAGATGGCCGGTGGTGCTCTTGGTCGAGCTGACCGGTATCGACTCGGCCCGCTCGGGGAAGGCGGCCCGCAGTCCGCGCGTCTCGGCCCCGTCGTTGTACTTGGTGCCGGTGCCATGGGCGTTGACGTAGTCGAGGGCGGCCCCGTCCGGATCGCCGGCGAGCCGCATCGCCTGCCGGGCCGCGCGGGCGAGCCCGACACCTTCCGGGTGCGGCTGGGCGATGTGGTGGGCGTCCGAGGCCGCACCCCAGCCCACCACGCCCGCCAGCGGCCGGGCCCCGCGCCGCCGGGCATGCTCGGCGGACTCCAGCACGACGACCGCCACACCGTCGCCGAGCAGCAGCCCACTGCGGTCGGCACTGAACGGCCGCACCATCCCGTCCCGCGACAGCGCCCGCCCGGAGTCGAACTTTCCGAACGTCTCCTCCTCCACCAGATACCCGCCCCCGCAGACGGCCACGTCGATCCGCCCGGAGGAGATCAGCCGACAGGCATGGATGAGAGCGGCGGCGGAAGCGACACAGGCATTGGTGAAGGTGAGCCGGGGTCCGGTCAACCCGAGCTCCCCGGCAAGCAGTTCGGCCAGCCGAGCGGGAACGGCATCGCCAACTCGCTCCATGTCGGTGGAGGTGCCGCACATGGGCGCCCCGTCAGGGGCGCGGGGAACTGCGCGACCAGCCACATCCGACCCGCGGCCGCCATCCGACCCGACACCCCGCCAATACCGAGTCACACTCGTGTGATCCCCGGCCACACCGAGCAATACGGCGGCCTCCGTGCCGGGGCGCAACCCCGCCATGTCCAGGGCCTCCACTCCGCACCGCGCGAGCGCGTAGCGCAGGGCCCAGCCCTCAACACCCTCGGGCCCGTCCGGCGCGACCCCCGCCATCGCCGTACGGTAAGGCCCGGTGTCGAACCGGGTGGTGGCCGTGAACGCGGGCTTCCCCGCGAACACCCCGCGCCGCACGGCATCGGCCCCCATGCCGAACGCGGTACGCACACCGAACCCGGTGACGGTCACCTCACCGCTCACGGAGACCACCCCCTTCAGGGCGGTCCGCCTGGTCAGCCTGAGCGGCGCACAGATAGTCGGCGAGCCGCCGCAGAGAGGTGAACCCGGCGATGTCCTCATAGGTGGGTTCCACGACCAGCCCGAACCGCTCTTCCACGACGTGCAGCAGCCATACCAACCCCAGGGAATCCAGGATCAGTTCGGTGTCCTCACCGAGCTCGTCGGGCACGCCGGGAAAGATCTTGCGGTCCGCCAGCAGATCGCGGACGGTGTCGACGGTGAGGGGCGAGAGCGCGGGTTCCCCCTCGCGTGCGTCGTTCGCCGTGGCCCCCGTACTCATGCCTTCGCACCGCGTCGGACGATCTCGGCGACGAGGGAGCCGAGGGTCAGCGAGGCGAGGGGCTCGATGTCGGTGTCGGGTATCTCCACACCGAACCGCGTCTCCAGCCGCAACGTGAGCTCGATCAGACTCAACGAGTCCAGATCCAGCCCACCGACGGTCACCGGACTCTCGTCGGTGATGCCGTCACGGCTCATCAGGATGTTCATCTCGTCGATGACGGTGCCGAGCACGAACTCACGGATCTCGTCTTCCAGGACAGACGTACTCATGATGGATGTCTCCATGTGAAGAATCGTGAAAGGTGTATTCCGGCGCAACGCGGGCGCCCCTTCAGGGGCGCGGGGAACTGCGCGACAAGCCACAACGGGCCGGCAGCCGACAAACGACCGCTCATACCTCGCCTCACCCAACGGCGCGTTCACGCAACAACGCGGGCTGGCGAACAAGCTTCCCGTTGGACGTACGAGGCAACGCATCCAAAAGCCGAACCACCCGAGGCAGCTTGTAGTCGGCGAGCCGCTCCCGACACCACCGCAACAACTCCTCGGAGGAAGCCCCAGAACCGGTCACGACATACGCCTCGGTCACGCCCTCGTGAACCACAACCGCCTGCTCAACCGCAGGATGCCCCCGCAACACGTTCTCGACCTCGGTGAGATCCACCTTGAGACCGCCGATCACGACAAGGGAGTCGGCACGGCCATGCACCCGCACGGCCCCGGTGCCGTCGACCGAGGCCCGGTCCCGCGTACGCAGCCAGCCGTCCGCGTACTGCGTACCGCCGGAGTCGAAGAGGTAGGGCGACTCGTCGAGGGCGACGTCCAGTTCGCCCCGCCGCACCCGTACGACCATGCCCGGTGCGGCCGGGCCGACCGACGGCCGCAGCGTGCCGCCGACGTCCATGGCGACCACACCGCTCTCGGTGGTGCCGTAGGACTCACCGACCGGCACCCCGTACCGCTCGGTGAACCGGGCGGCGACGTCCGGCGGCATCAGTTCGCCGCCCGACACCGCGACCCGCAGGTCGGGAAGTTCGGGGGGATCGATGGCGGCGGAGAGCAGTTCGTAGTGCATCGGCACACCGAACAGGGCGGTGACCCGGTGGTCCACCGCGGTCCGCAGGAGGTCGCGGGCGGAGATCCGGGGCGCGAAGACGACGGAGACGCCGGCCGCCAGGGAATGCAGCAGCCCGGCGACCAGGCCGAAACTGTGCGCCGTCGAACTGAGCAGCAGTACGCGGTCGCCCTCGCCCGGCATTCCGCTGATCCCGGTGAACCGGTCCACCTCGGCGGCGAGCGAGGCGGCGGTCCTGCCGATCACCTTGGGCCGCCCGGTGGAGCCGGAGCTGAACTGGACCAGCCGGTGCCCGGTGGCAGCCGGCCGCCCCGTTCCGCGGCACTCGGTGACGACCTCGTACTCGGGCCGGAAGCCGAATGTCGCCTGCACGTTGGAGCCCGCCCGGACCATGAACTGCGGCCGGCAGGACGTGCAGAGCGCCGCCACCTCGGCCGGTTTGAGCCGGAAGTCGAAGAGCATCACCTGAGCGCCCAGCCGCCACAGCGCGAGCAGCACCTCGACCTGGGTGAAGCTGGGCGGAGTCCGCAGCCCGACGGCGCTGCCCGGCCCGATGCCGAACCCGGCGAAGACAGCGGCCTGCTTGGCCACCCGCTCCCGTAACTCGCCCCGGGTGACGGTCTCCTGTTGATGTGTCAGATAGGGAAGGGCATCGTCCCGAGCGTCGAACAGCCGCCGCACCAGGGAGCCCATCCCGTCGACGTCCACGGGACCACCGGACGGGCCGTTCCTCAGCGGGCCTTCCAGTGGCTCTCTCCGTGGCTCTCTCAGCGGATCTCTCAGGCCGCCGCCCATCAGACCTCCTTGCAGAACTCGCCGATGGGCAGGCCCACATGGCGCTTGTCGGTGGCCAGATAGCCGAGCAGTTCGTCGCCGGTCCGCAGTTCGGTGACGTTGAGGACCTTCCCGCCCGGGCCGAGCACCCGTACGTGCCAGTCGTCCTGCACGGTCAGACTGACCAGCCGTCCGTCCTCGGCGTGGGTACGGATCTCCAGGAGCGGCCGGGACTCCAGCTTGGCGCGGCCGACCACGACCCGCCGGGTACGGCCGTCGGCGCCGACCCCGAGCAGAACGCTGCCGGAACCGACCTCGCTGAGGTAACTCGTGCGGTTGTCGGGCCCGAGCGTGTACGAGTGCAGGGCACCGGCGTTGACCCGGAACGGCCTGGTCGGCATGTACGGCAGCGGGTGGGTCTCGCTGCAGCAGAGCACGAACCCGGAGGAGTACGAGCCGACGAGGATGCCCTCGTCCTCCTCGAAGTGCGAGCAGGTGTCCACGCAGACCCGGTCGCCGAGCCCGACGTGCCGGATGCTCTCCACGGTCAGCGTGGACAGCTCCAGTTGGGGGGTCGTCGCCTCCAACAGCCGGGCCAGCGCGAAGACTTCGTCGGCGCTGTGGGGCGTGAAGAGGATGCCGTCCGAGCCGCGTTCGAGGACGTCGAAGACGATGGCCGCCTCCTCCAGACCGTCGACGACGGTCACCAGCTTGCCCTCGGCGGACTCGGCCGCGGCCAGCACGATCTCCAGCGGGATCTTGGTCGGGTCGGCGAAGTGGATGACGGTGTACGGCAACGCCATGGCGCCCGCGCAGGACAGTGTCAGGGTGCGGTCGTCCCGTACGTCGATGAACCCGGCGGCGGGCGTGCCCCCGGTGCCACCGGTATCGCCAGTGCCCCCGGCGCCACGGTTGTCCGCGGCGAGAGCGTCCAACTCCTCCTGGGTGCCGAACTTCCGCAGCAGGAGGTCGATTCCGGCGGCGGTTCCGGCCGCGGCTCCGCTGACGGTTCCCGTGGCGGTTCCGGAGCCGGCCGGGGAACTGCCTTTCCCGGAAGGGAGGTTGGCATCCTTCGCACCCCCCGAACCCTTCACCTCCTTGTCCCCGGGCTTCTTCGCGGCGGCCGTGCCCGCGACCCCCGTGACCAGCACCCGGGTGACAGTCGGCGGCAGCGTCCCGAGCAGCTCGGCGTCGGTGGCCACGACTCCGGCCATCCGGCTGTGGACGGCCGCGTCCACCACCGCCTGGAGCTGCGGACGGGGGACCTCACGGAGATCGATCCATGCGAACCTCATGCGACTCCTGCCACGATCGTCGAATAGTTAGTCATGCGCATGTCATCAGTGATGCCGTTGCCGCCGGGCACACCGTGCACGACCGCCGCGAGCCGGGACACCAGCGCGGCGGGCGAGGGGGCCGAGAAGATCCGGCGGCCGATGGCCAGCCCCTGGCAGCCGGTGGCCATCACGGCGGCGCCGTACTCGACCAGGTCGGAGCCGTCCGGTGGACCGCCGGCCGCGAGCACGGGGATCGGGCTGTTGGCCACGACCTCGGCCATGCGGTCGATCGGCAGGGCGACGGAGGTCTTCACCATGTCCGCGCCCAGGTCGGCGGCGACGTTGGCCAGATGGGCGAGGAGGTCGGGGTCGCGCGGGTCCTCGATGCGGGGGCCGCGGGGGTAGACCATCGCGATCAGCGGCATGCCCCACGCGTCGCAGGAACGGGCCACCGCCCCCAGGTCGGCGAGCTGCTGGGCCTCGGTGTCCGAGCCGATGTTCACGTGGACGCTGACCGCGTCGGCGCCGAGCCGCAGTGCCTCCTCGACGTCGGCGACCAGCACCTTGGCGTGGACGTCGGCGGAGCGGGCGGTGCTGGCGCTCAGGTGCACCACCAGGGCGCAGCTCCTGAGGATGTCCGGGGCGAAGGCGCGGGCCCGCCCCTTGTGGACGATGATCCCGTCGGCGCCGCCGGCCACCAGTGCGCGCAGCAGGTCGTCCCACTTGTCGGCGGGGACGATCGGGCCGTCCGAAACGCTGTGGTCGAGCGGTACGAGCAGGTGCCGGTCGTCACCCGCGAGCGAAAGTCTTCTCAAGCGTAATAGCTTGCCAGTTTTCAGCATGGGTAATGCGCCTTCCCAGCCCGGAGGCCGCATTTAAGAAAGCCGAACCGCGACATCCTGTTGCGGTCTCCATGTCCGAAAAACGATGGTCGTAGAACTTTCAAGTTCAGTCGGCATCAGCATTCACGCGTAATCGGCCGTTGGCAAGGCGTGATCACCGGCAAATTTTTATGCGGGAGCGGGAATGAATATTGACAGCGATTTGACAGGTATGGCGGGGTTGACGCCGCAGGAGGGTGCTGTTCGTGGGGTGTTGGGCGGCAAATGGCGAGGTGGCGGGTGTGATGCGCTCTATGCGCATTGAGGAGGTCTGCCCCCGCACGTGGCCGCATCGGACGCTTTCCTACGGATTTCACGTGTAAATGGCAGGCAATTCCAGAGCCCGCGGCCTTCGGCTCGTTCGATGGGTTCGACGGGTTCGAGTCGACGCGTTCGATAATTCGGACGGGGCGGCTTTTCTGTCGGACTTCTTTGTCGGACTTCCTTGTCGAAATTGAATTTACGGGCCTAGGGTGTCAGGCGCGCTCCGGAACGTGTTTCATGCGAGGCCGTCCCCCCATCTGCACCCGGACCGTGTGGCCCGGGCGTACCGGAAGTGACTCCCCATGCCCGAATTACCGTCCAAGACCGCTCCCGTGACCGCCGGTCCAAGACCGGCCGCGTCCCCACCGTCGACGGCGAAGACCACCGAGACGTCCGCCGGGAAGACCGAAGCTCCGCGCGTCGCCGTCGCCAGCCTGGTCGGGACCACGATCGAGTACTACGACTTCGCGGTGTACGGCACCGCGAGCGCACTCGTCCTCGGCCCCGCCTTCTTCCCCTCGGGCAACCCCACCGTCTCCTCGCTGGCCGCGTTCCTCACGTTCGCCGCGGCCTTCCTCTCCCGCCCCCTGGGCGTCGTCCTGTTCGGCACGATCGGTGACAGGCTGGGCCGCCGGCGGGCCCTGGTCGCCTCGCTCCTGCTGATGGGCGTGGCCACGGTCGGCGTCGGCCTGCTGCCCACGTACGAGACCGCCGGACTCCTTGCCCCCGTACTGCTGGTGACGCTCCGTCTGCTCCAGGGCATCAGCATGGGCGGCGAGTGGGGCGGGGCGGTGCTGCTCGCCGCGGAACACGCGCGGCCGGGCCGCCGCGCACTGTACGCGTCCATCCCGCAGGCCGGCCCCTCCCTCGGTTTCCTGCTGTCCACCGCGGTCATCCTGCCCATCCTGAACATCGTGGGCCGGGACGGCTTCGTCGACTGGGCCTGGCGCATCCCGTTCCTGCTCAGCACCGTGCTCGTCGTGATCGGCCTGTGGGTACGTACGACGGTCTCGGAGTCGCCGGTGTTCAACACGACGGCGGACCGTACGACGCAGCCGCTGGCGAAGGCGTCGGAAGTGACGTCGGAGTCGGCATCCCGTTTCCCGCTGGTCACGCTGCTCAAGCGGTACCCCGGCCGGGTGCTGCTCGGCACGGGCGCGGCGATCGGCGGCTCGGCCGTCTACTACCTGACGATCGTCTACAGCATCTCGTACGGGCCGAAGGAACTCGGCATCCCCCAGAACACGATGCTGACGGCCGCCAGTATCGGCGCGGCGGCCGGAATCGCCATCACCCTCCCGGTCGCCAGGCTGTCCGACCGGATCGGCCGGCGCCCGGTGATGCTGACCGGAGCCGTCGGCTGCGTGGTGTGGGCGGTACCCATGTACGCCTCCCTCGGTTCGCGCAACGGGCTGGTGATCACCGGCGCCTACACGGTCGGCCTGATGTTCCTGGCGCTGATGTTCTCCCCGGTGGCGGCCTTCCTCCCGGAGCTGTTCCCCGCCCGGCTGCGCTACACCGGCGCCTCCGCGGCCTTCATCCTCGCCAACACCCTCGGCGGCGGCTTCGCCCCACTCGTCGCCACCTGGCTGAACAGCCACTGGGAATCACCACTGGTCCTCGGCTTCTACACCGGCACCCTCTGCCTGCTGAGCCTCCTGTGCCTACTGGCCCTCCCGGAGACCCGCGATCAGGAGTTCGACATCTGACGGGGCTCCGATCAGGGGAACGGACCGGTGGGATCCAGGACGGCTCACCGGTCCGTCACGCCTACCCGTCCCGGCGGCGCAGCAGTTCCCGTGCCTTTGCCAGTGCGCTGTCGCGGCCCTGCTCGAACTCCTCCTCGGTGAAGACCGGGGTGCGGTGGTGCGGTGGGATGCCGGGCCCGTCGAAGGTGGTGCCGTCGGCCGTACGGAACTCCTCGTTGGGCAGGGCGAAGCTCCAGCCGTTCGGCAGGGTGCGGTCCATGGTGTCGGAGAAGACGCCCTGGGTGTTCTGCCCGATCCGCACGGGCTCCGGGCCGCGGGCCATCAGCGCCTGGGTGAAGGTCTCGGCCGCGCTGACCGCCAGCGGGCCGGTGAGGACCGCGACCGGTCCGGTGAAGCGGGGCCCGTGGTGCGGCCGTACCGTGATCGGCTGCCCGGGCGGGAACCGGGTCGGGTCCCGGGGGTCGTTGCGGGCGTACTTGGTGTACGCGATGTACGGACGGTCCGTCAGCCGGGAGATGACGCGCAGCGCCAGCGGGTCGGCTCCGCCGCCGTTCAGCCGCACGTCCAGGATCAGCCCGGCCAGCTTCTTCCACGGAATCCTGTCCAGGGCCGTGTCCAGTTCCGCCTCCCACTTCGCGTACGACTCCTCGTCGGTGTAGCCCACGAAGCGGGTGATGCGCAGATAGCCGGTGCCCTCCGGGAGGCGGGCGAACGACAGCGCTCCGCCCGCGTAGTGCCGCAGCGGCACCCCGACCGCCTTCGCGACCGCCGTGTCGATCCGGGCGAGGTCCTCGGGGCCGTGCGGCGGTGTGTCGGGGCGCAGGCCCCCGAACTCCCGGTCCTTCCCGTCCGACAGCGAGGTGTGCGCGTCGTGCAGGGGCTCGATCATCTCCCGCAGGACGGCGAAGAGTTCGTCGTCGGTCGTGTCCTTGCCGACGCGGGACCGGTAGCGGTCGCGGACGACCTGCCAGTCGACGTGCTTGGCGGCGAAGAACGGGTAGTTCTCGGCGTAGGTCCGCCAGAAGACGTCGAAGACCGCACGCGGATCGTCGGCGGGCTTCTTCGCGCACCGGTCGGGGAGTGCGGCGATCCGGTGCAGCGTACGGGTCCCCGCACTGGAGGCGATCCGCAGCCGCGCGGTGTCGTCGCCCCGCGGAGTGACGGTGACGTCGACGGCCCCGCCGAACACGGGGAAGCGTCGACTGCCGTCCGGGGCAGTGCGCCCCTGCTGCTCGCCCTGCATGGTGCCCGGCAGACAGCTGACGGCGGTGGTGTCGTACGTCGTCAGACGGCGGCCGCTCACGGCGACCGCCGTGCCGTAGCCGTCCATCCGCCAGACGCCCTCCAGCGACGGTGCGGCCCTCCCGGCGGTGGCGCTCGCGGGCGTGGCGACACCGGTCAGGGTGAGTACGGCGGACGCCGCGAGTGCGACGGTCAGGATGCGTGAGTGCATGGTCGGTTCCCCCTGGTCGTACGAATCGACGCTGCGCGGCCACGACGGGGGCGCGGGGGTCGCGCATACGGCCGCCCCGCCCTGCCTCGTCCTTCAGTCCCGCCGCTCGGCTGTATCCAGGATGTCGGCGGGACGCGGACCGCACGATGGGGCTGGCCTGCGGACCGGCGGTGGGGCTGGCCCCAGCACACGGCGGGCGGCCCCGGTCGGCAGTGTCGTCGGCCCGAACGCTGCCGCATCCGGCACAGGCGCGCGCCCGGCGGGCGGTGACAGGGTTCGGGCATGACCGATGTGCGGGAAGTGAGCTGCCGTCCGCCGGGAAAGCGCGTCCTGCTGTTCCTCGCCGCGCTCTCGGCGGCCGGGGCGGGCGCGGCTCTCGTGCGGGCGGCGTACCGGGGGCCGGGCGGGTGGCTGGGCGGCGGCCTGCTTCTCGGGCTGCTGGGCTTCGCCGCCCTCCACAAGGCGACCGCCCGGGTGCGCGCCGACTCGTACGGCGTGCACTCCTGGACGCTGCTGCGCCGCCGGAGCGTGAGCTGGGGTGACATCGCCGATCTGCGCGTACGCCTGAAGTACGCGAACACTCCCCGGGTCCAGGACACACGTGGCGTCAGCCTGTTGCTGCGCGACGGACGCGAGCTGCTCCTGCCGCTGCCGCGGAGCCGGTCCTACGACGACCCGGACTTCGACGCGAAGCTGAACGCGTTCCGTGCGCTGCACCGGCTCCACGGCACACCGGAGTCGGACCACGTCCCCGTCGTCTCGTACCGCACCGCCGGGCGCGGCTGGGCCGGGTCACTGGCCCTGTGCCTGCTGCTGCTCGGGGGCGCGGGCCTGGCCGCCTGGTTCGTGCCGAACGCCGCGTCGGGGGAGCGGGCGTGGCGGTCGGCCACCCCGTGCACCGCGGGGACGCCCGCCGCGGAGCGCGACGAGTGCCTGACCACCCTGACCGCCGTGATCGCAAGGACCGACGCCACCTGGTCCCGGAGCAAGAGCAGTTGGCTGTACTTCGTCGACGGCCGGCCGCTGGACCGGCTCGCGGTCTCGTCGGACGGCGCGAGGATGTTCGAGCCCGGCGACAGCGTCGAACTCACGGTCTGGCGCGGTGAGGTGAGGGAGGTCGTCGGCGAACGTCACGTGTTCCGCCTGCACGTCCCCGCCTCCGGAGAACTGGCCGTCGTCGCGGCCGTGTGCCTGCTGGCCGCGGGCTACCCCGGCGCCCGGGTGCTGCTCCGGCTGCGCGGGCGCCGACTGCCCGACGACGAGGTCCTTCCGTCGGCCCTGCCGTTCGCGGGCGCGCTCGTTGGCACGGCCCTGTGGCTGCTGCCGCTCAGCTACCTCCACCCCACGACCCTGCTCACCGATCCCGTGGCGATCACCTGGGCGGCCGCGGGCTCGACGGCCACGGCGGCCTTCCTCGTATGGGCGTGGCGCACCACCCGGGTCCGTACACCTGGCGAGATCGCCGCGACCGGAGTTACGGGAGTGATGGGAGTGATGGGAGCGACGGGAGGGGGCGGCGGGTTCGCCGAGAAGGAGACGGACGAGAAGGAGACGGACGAGACGGAGACGGACGCGGAGTACGACGTGTTCCTGGCCGCCCGTTTTCTGGAGTCCACCGACTACAACCCGTACGGCTTCGGCACCCATGTCGTCCTCGGCGGCGGGCCGCTCGCGGTGACGCCCCACCCCGGTCCGGGCAGGTTCGCGGCGAAGCCGGTGCCGGTGGAGCGGCTCGTCGTCAAGGAGGTGCGGCGCGTCCGGGGCGGCGACGGCGACACCGTCCCCAGCGGCTGGCACATCGCCGAACTCGACGACGCGGGCACCCCCGTGCGTCTCGCGGCGGCTCCGGACGACCTGACCCGCATCCTCCGAGAGCTGGCCTCCGACCCACTCAGGCGGGAGGCTCGGGTGTCTCCTTCGCGGCGCGGCGGTACTCGGCGTTGATGCGCTGTGCTTCCTCGAGCTGGTCCTCAAGGATGACGATGCGGCAGGCGGCTTCGACAGGGGTTCCCTGGTCGACGAGTTCGCGGGCGCGGGCGGCGATCCGTAGCTGGTAGCGGGAGTACCGCCGGTGTCCGCCTTCGGAGCGGAGCGGAGTGATCAGCCGTGCCTCGCCGATGGCCCGGAGGAAACCCGGGGTGGTGCCGAGCATTTCTGCTGCCCGGCCCATCGTGTACGCGGGGTAGTCGTCGTCGTCCAGACGACCGCTGAGCGGAGTATCTGCTGTCATGTCACCTCGTTGACCAACGCGTCGAGGGGCCCTGGTGCCGTACGGCACCAGGGCCCCGAAGGAAATTGAACACCATCTGTCGGCTCTACTGCTGCGCCGACCTTCTGTTTCCGCAGTCCGGCCCGGGAGACGGGCGGGTATGCGGGGATCGCGAATGCGTGACCGGGGACCACCTTCCATTCCGGGGTCTTGCGGTACCCGGCCGGATGATGCCCTGGCCGGGCGATCCTGATGGCGTCTGCTCCTTCCGTTCTTCCTCGGGATCTGTGGTGGAACTGTCGTCTTCTACCCGCCAGTTCGTGTCTGCCGGGTCTCTCTCGACCTTGTCTACGAGAGAAACACTAACCATGACGCGGGCCAATGTCTACTCTGGCGAGAGTAGATTTCGGTTCGCTTGAGGCGTAGGTATTCTGCGGTCCAGGGTGACGACCGGTAACGCCCAGTGACGTCGGGGTGCAGGCGGGCGGGGCCGTGCGGGTGAGGTCGGGCGAGCCACTGAATAGACTCGGCTTCCATGACGAACCCCGACCGGCTCCTCGTGGACATCTCCGCCCTCGTGGAGTCCGGGCAGAGCAATCAGATGTCGCTGACCGTGGTGGTCGGCGGTGCCGTCATCACCGGCCGGCTCGCTCCGGAGGCCGTGTGGCGGGAGCGGGTGTCGGAGGTCCTGAACGACTCGGACCGCCTAGGCCCGTTCTCAGCGGTCTTCGGCGCCGGGCCGGCAGCGGGCGACGGCCCAGAGGGCGGCGACCGCGGCGCGCCACCCGCGTATCTGCACTTCCACCTCGCCCGGATTCTGCAGGGCAACATCGGGATTCCCGAGACGGGCGGGATGTACCGCGTCGCGATCGAGGACGTCAGCGCCTGGACCGTGGGCGACGTCAGCTACTCCGACCAGTCAACTACCCGGTCGTGAACGACCGGGCTTGCTGCTCTAGTCATCACTGGCTGTGATGGTTTCGGCTGCGTCCTGTGCTCACGCGATGAGGGTGAGTTCTGGGGCCGTTGACTGGGCCCCGCAGACCCATGCCATCCACCCTCTGCGGCGGATGTTGTGGGACGCGTTGTGGTCCGCGTGCTCGACGAAGCCGCAGGACCTGCACGCGAACCGGGCCTGGTCGGGCCGGTTGTTGCGTGCGGTGTGGTGGCACTGGGAGCATTCCTGGCTGGTGTAGGCCGGATCGACGTACACCACCGGCACTCCGGCTCGGCGGGCCTTGTAGGCGATGAACACGCCGAGCTGGGCGAACGGCCAGGAGTGGAGCGTGACGCGTTGGGGCTTTCTCAGCCGTGCCCGCTCGCGGATGCCCGTGAGTTCTTCCAGGGCGATCCCGCGACCGGTGCGTTCAGCCTCCGCCACGATCCTCTTAGAGATTTTGTGGTTGATATCCTTGTTGCGGCGGGCTTCCTTGCCCGCGCGGTTCTTCGCCCGCCGCTTGGCGGACTTGGTGTTTTTCTTCTGCAGCTTGGTGTGCTGCCTGCGGTCGTTCGCGCGTTTCCGGTTGATCTGTCGGCCGGAGTGGCGCACGCCGTCGGAGGTGGCGGCGATGTTCTCGATGCCCAGGTCCACCCCGATAAACCCGACCGGCCGGGCGTTGAGGGTGGCTTCGGGGATCTCGCAGGTCGCGATCAGGAACCACTTCCCGCCCTGACATACCAGGTCGGATTCGCCTTGGCGGTGTGCGGCCAGGACTTCCAGTTGGTCGGCCTGCCCGGTGAACTTCACGCCCTTCATCCGCCCGGTAGTGGTCCAGATGGAGACGGTGTTCTCGGTGTGCTGCCAGGACAGCATCCGGTCGTCATACGGCTGGGCCGCCTCAGGGCGGAAGACGACCGGCTTGCCCGAGGCCCGCGCGTGACGCGTGGAGCCGGGTCGCCCGTACCGGCCGCTGCGCAGGTTCGCCCGCAGCGTGGTGTTGGCGTCGCAAGTCTTCTTGACCGCATGCTGGGCCGCCTGCGCCCCCAGACCCCACCGCTCCCGGATCTGGTTGTAGGTGTGCTTCCGCAAGGTGAGCGGACGCCGCGCATCCTTCTCGAAGGCGACCTCGGCGGCCCAGGTCGCCGCCTCGTTGCAGGCATGCAGCGTCGCCTCAAGTGCCGCCGCCTGCACGGGCGTTGGCAGCAGCTTCACCCGCACAACCAGCTTCATGACGCCGACCCTAACCGGCCGGTTGTACGAGCTACCCACTCGCACGGGAGTTCCACTCGATCAAGTGAACCGTAGCCCGTGCATTCGAATCACGTGCATTCTTCCGGCTCCGCCGACAGCATTCCAGGCGCTCCGCGCCCGAAAACCGCGAAGTTGCGACCTCCGCGTCGCAGCCACGGGATGCGATTCCTCCCGGGCGTGAACGCCCGGGGTTCCTCGCAAGAACCCGCTGAACCGCCTCACCGGAGCGATCCGGACAGCGATGAGGGCCCTGCCGACGCGCGTCGGCAGGGCCCTCATCGCTGTTCCCGGTGTCAGCCGGGGAACAGTACGTACTGGTGTCGGCTTCCGCCGGTCGTCACAGGCCCAGGGGGGCCGGAGCGGGGGCCGGGGCCGGGCTGCCGAGCAGCGCCGACGCGGTCTGGAGCGGTGTGGCGGCGACCGGGGCGGGCTCGGGGGCGGGACCAGCCTGGCAGGTGAAGCCGAGCCGGGTCATGGCCCGTACGACCTCTCCGCTGGTGAAGTCACGGCGGTCCTGCCGGGTGATGACCTCGCCGACCTGCTTGACGGGGTAGTGGCGGCGGCCGATGATCACGGACTCGCCCGTGATGGCCTCGGGCTTGACGCCCTTCATCGAGTCCAGGACCCCGCTCTTGTCGAGGTCGAACGGGAACCGGGCGATGACGCAGCGCATGATGCCTCACAGGGAAAGGAGGGGTGGGGAGGGAGGAGAAGAAAGACGAGGGGGACCCGGGCCGGCCGGGGGTCGGTCAGCGGGAGAGCGTGAGAGCGCCGGGCAACGCCCGGCACACTCTCCCACTGCCCGCCGGGAGTGCGTACCGGACACCGCCCGGAGCGCCCTTCCGGCGAGCGACGGGACGGTGAGAGCAGGACCTAGGCCGCCGCACCGGTGGCGGACGGGCGCTGGGGCATGCGGCGGGCCTCGCCGGTGGAGCGGCCCTTGCCGCCCGTACGGCCCCGGCGGCCCCGGGACGAGGTGGAGGCACCGCGTCGCGGGCGGTCCACCACCGGAGCGGTGATGACGACCGGCACGCCCGAGGGGGCCTGGGCGCCCGTGATGCGGTTCAACTCCGCCTCGCCCGAACGCACTTGAGTGGTCTGCGGGGTGATGCCCGCGGCGGCCATCAGCCGGCTCATCTCACGGCGCTGGTTGGGGGTCACCAGCGTGACGACGCTGCCGGACTCGCCCGCGCGGGCCGTACGGCCTCCGCGGTGCAGGTAGTCCTTGTGGTCGCTGGGCGGGTCGACGTTGACGACCAGGTCGAGGTTGTCGACGTGGATGCCGCGGGCCGCGACGTTGGTCGCCACCAGCACCGTGACGTGCCCGGTCTTGAACTGGGTCAGCGTCCGCGTGCGCTGCGGCTGGGACTTGCCGCCGTGCAGGGCCGCGGCGCGGACGCCGCTGTTCAGCAGGTGCTCGGTCAGCCTGTCCACCGCGTGCTTGGTGTCCAGGAACATGAGCACCCGGCCTTCGCGCGCCGCGATCTCGGTGGTCGTGCGGTGCTTGTCCGCGCCGTGCACGTGGAGGACGTGGTGCTCCATCGTGGTGACCGCGCCCTGGGACGGGTCGACGGAGTGGACCACCGGGTCGGAGAGGTAGCGGCGGACCAGCAGGTCGACGTTGCGGTCGAGGGTGGCCGAGAACAGCATCCGCTGGCCCTCGGGCCGCACCTGGTTGAGCAGTTCGGTGACCTGGGGCATGAAGCCCATGTCGGCCATCTGGTCGGCCTCGTCGAGGACGGTGATGGCGACTTGGCCGAGGCGGCAGTCGCCGCGCTCGATGAGGTCCTTGAGCCGGCCCGGCGTCGCGACGACGACCTCGGCACCGGCGCGCAGCGCACCGGCCTGCCGGCCGATCGGCATTCCGCCGACCACGGTGGCGAGCCGCAGCGACAGGGAGCGGGCGTACGGGGTGAGCGCGTCGGTGACCTGCTGCGCCAGCTCGCGGGTGGGTACGAGGACGAGGGCCAGCGGCTGCCTCGGCTCGGCGCGCAGACCCGCCGTACGGGCGAGGAGCGCGAGACCGAACGCGAGGGTCTTGCCGGAGCCGGTGCGGCCACGGCCCAGTACGTCACGGCCCGCGAGGGAGTTCGGCAGGGTCGCCGCCTGGATCGGGAACGGCACCGTTACGCCCTCCCGGCCGAGCGCGGCCAGCAGCTGCGCCGGCATGTCGAGCTCGGCGAACGCCTCGACGGCGGGCAGCGCGGGGGTGGTCGTCACCGGCAGTGCGAACTCGCCCTGCGGCGCGGACCTTTGACGGCTGTAGCCCTCGGAGCGGCGCGAGCCACCGGAGTAGCCGCCGCCCCTTCCGGAGCCCGAGCCGCCCGTGCGGGTGGATCCTCCCGAACGGGTGCGGGAGAAGCGGTCGTTCGTGCGTGTGCGGTTCATGCGGAACCTTCCTTGATGAGGCACGTATCAAGGAATTCCCGCAGCAAATGAGCAGCGCAGAGAATTGCAAGAACGAGCCGAAGAGAATGGGGGGCCGAATCGGATCGGCGGGGAATGCTCGCGGGATACGTCGCTGAGGTGCGGGGCGATATTCCGGCGGTGGGGCCGGGTATTCCGTGTGGGAGGGTCCGGCAGTATGTCAACCGGAGCGTCGGTCCGAGCATTCCCGAGGAGCGGGTGGGAGCGGTTTTTCTGGAAAGCAGCGAGCTGGGGCCCGCACCCCAAGGTGCGGGCCCCAGCTGCGAAGTACGCGTCAGCGTCAGGCGGGAACGATGTTCTCGGCCGTCGGGCCCTTCTGGCCCTGGGCGATGTCGAAGGTGACCTTCTGGCCCTCCTGCAGCTCGCGGAAGCCCTGGGCGGCGATGTTCGAGTAGTGGGCGAAGACGTCGGCGCCGCCGCCGTCCTGCTCGATGAAGCCGAAGCCCTTTTCCGCGTTGAACCACTTCACGGTGCCTGCAGCCATGTCAAATCTCCTTCGGGGGTGCGTCGGAATCCACAACTTGTGAAATCCGAGTCGCTATGATGATCGCCCCGTCTTCAAGATTTCGGGAACCACAACTGCAACTGAGATCGAGAGTAGCATGCTGCGGTCGGGCGTGTGCGGAGGATAATTCTGCTCTGCCTGTCGAGGAAGGAATGTTCATCGCGCGTCGTGTTCATTTCTTACTTCGCGGGCACAGATATTGACGCGCCAGGGGCGCCGGGCCGGGAAGGGCCCGACGCCCCTGGCGTCGATCGATGTCGGTCGGCGTAGGTCTGCCGAGTGGCTCAGCGCAGCGAGCCGAGCCGGTCCAGGCGCTCGTCGACGCCGTTGCGGAGCTCACCGAGCGTCGTGCCGGGCGGGGCCACCTTGGGCGTGACGGTCGGCGGCTGGGTCTCGTCCGCGCACGTCGCGCCCTTGGCCGGGACCTTCAGGTCCACCAGGTAGCCCGTGACCGCGTCCGTCGCGCAGGCGCTCCGCCCGAAGGCGGTGTGTCCCTCCGCCTTGAACGTGAGCAGCGAGGCGTTGTCGAGCTGCCGGGACAGCGCCACCGCGTCCTGGTAGGGGGTGTCCGGGTCACCGGTGGTGCCGAGGACCAGGATCGGCTTGGAGCCCTTGGCGCGGTAGGAGCCGTCGTAGCGGCTGACGCGCTCGCCGGGCCACTGGGTGCAGGCCGTGGCGTGCTGGTGGTCGTAGGTCGGCGGGCCGAAGGCCATGGCCGGGCCGAGCAGCGGTGCCGCCTTGGCGTAGGCCGTGACGTTCCGCTGCAGCAGGGCCTGGTCACGCGGGTAGTCCTTGTCGACGCACTCGACGACCACGTTCGGAACCAGGAAGTCGAAGCTGCCCGGGGACGGCGGCCGCAGCAGGAACGAGGTGTTGTCGCGCTGCTGGGCCTTGCGCAGGGCCTCGCCGAACGAGGGCCAGATGACCTTGCCCGAGTTGATGTTGAACATCAGCCGGTAGACCAGGGTGTAGCCGTTGGCCAGCCCGCCGCTCGCGGTCGGCACCGGGTTGGCGTCCAGGTCGCGCTTGAGCTTCTCGAACGCCGCCCGGGGGTCGCCGTCACCGAACCCGCAGGTGGCCTGGTCGGCCTTGCACCAGTCGAGGAAGCGGCTCATCGCGCCGTCCAGGGCCAGGTACTGGGGCTTGTCGTAGGAGTACGGCTGGTTGGCGTAGTGCACCGGGTCGTACGCCCCGTCGAGTGCCAGGGCGCGCACCCGCTTCGGGAACAGGGCGGCGTAGACCGTACCGATGTACGTGCCGAACGACCGCCCGTAGTAGGTGAGTTGCTCCTCGCCCAGGGCCTGGCGCAGCAGGTCGATGTCACGGGCGACGTACTCGGTGCCGACGAACGGCAGCAGGTCGGCCGACTTGTCCGTGCAGGCCTGGTTGAACTCGGCGGCCTCGCGCAGGGCCGGGCCGAAGGCGTCGGGGCCCGGGGCGCCCTTCGCGTCGGTGACGGCCTTGGTGTACCGCGTGTCGTCCCAGCATTCGAGCGCCGAGCTGCGCGCGACGCCCCGTACGTCGTATCCGAAGACGTCGAACGAGTCGCGCAGGGCGGCCGGCAGGTCGTCGTAGTTGCCGCGGACGAAGTCCACGCCGGAGTTGCCCGGTCCGCCGGGCTGCATGAAGAGTGTGCCCTTGCGCTTCGTCTGGTCGGCGGCCTTCTTACGGATCACCGCCAGGGTGATCTTGCGGCCCTCGGGCGCCCGGTAGTCCAGCGGCACATCGGCGTTCGCGCATTCGAAGCCGCCCTGGCAGTCGGTCCAGGAGAGCGACGGCACCGGCGGGGCCGGCAGCGAGCCCTTCGAGGCCGTCGCTGTCGTCGGGTCGGTCTGGGCGGCCATCGCCTGGGCCCCCGACCCGGCGACGACGAGTGCGGTCACCGCGGCCGCGGCGATCCTCAGGCGGGTGAGGCCTTTCCGCGTCCCGGAACCGGACCTGAATCTGAGCCGGTGCGTCGGTCGGCCGTCTCGGCCGGGCGGGACATGATCGTGCGTTGTCACTGCGTGCTTCCCCTCGGGCTGGTGTGACACCAAGAACCCACTGGTCAATGTGAGTTCGGAGAATTTCTAGCTCAACGGGACAGGGAATGGCCAGAAGAGAGGATCATGTCGCCGCCGTTCGGCCGGATCTCCACAACCGGCGGTGGCCGCCCCGGTACGGGGACGGCACCCCGGCGCCGCGCGACCCGCCCCGGATACGGCAGGCTGAGGGGGTGAGCAGCTCCCTCTTCATCAAGATCTGTGGCCTGAAGACCGAGCGGGACGTCGACACGGCCGTCGAGGCGGGTGCCGACGCGATCGGCTTCGTCTTCTCGGCCAGCCCGCGCCGCATCGACGCGGCCACGGCGGCACGGCTGTGCGCCCGCGTGCCGGAGAACGTCCTTACGGTCGGTGTCTTCCGTGACGAGCCCCTGCGGGACGTACGGTCCCTGGCCACCGACTCGGGGATCCGGGCCGTCCAACTGCACGGGCCCGAGGACCGCGGCTACTACGACAACCTCGCGGCGGGCGGCTGGACGCTGATCCGCGCCGCTGCCTTCGGCGAACCCGCGCCGCGCCACGGGGACATGGGAGAGGACGTCCTCCTCCTCGACGCCCCCGTGCCCGGCTCCGGCGTCGCCTGGGACTGGTCCAGCAAGCCCCTGGCAGGACCGGGGGAGAAGTGGCTCCTCGCCGGCGGTCTCACCCCGGACAACGTACGCGCGGCTGTCGACGCCACCTCGCCCTGGGGCGTCGACGTCTCCAGCGGCGTGGAGCGAAGCCGGGGAGTCAAGGACCCCGCCCTCATCACGGCGTTCATCAGGGCTGCCCGCAACCGGCCCTGACGCGCGCGGCCCGCAACTGGTCCTGTGCTGTGTGGTCTGCAACCGGCCCTGACGCGCGCGGCCCGCAACTGGTCCTGTGCTGTGTGGTCTGCGGCCGGCCCTGAGCTGCGCGCCCCGCAGCCGGTTCTGTGCTGTGTGGTCTGCGGCCGGCCCTGAGCTGCGCGCCCCGCAGCCGGTTCTGTGCTGTGTGGTCTGCGGCCGGCCCTGAGCTGCGCGCCCCGCAGCCGGTTCTGTGCTGTGTGGTCTGCGGCCGGCCCTGAGCTGCGCGCCCCGCAGCCGGTTCTGTGCTGCGTGGCCCGCAGCCGGTCCTGAGCTGCGCGCCTGTAGCCGGTCCTGTGCCGCGCGGCCCGCAGCCGGTTCTGACTCGTGCCACCCGCGACCGGCCCTGAACCGCGCCGCGCCCAACCGGTCCCGACTCGCGGCGCGCCCAACCGGTCCCGACTCGCGGCGCGCCCAACCGGTCCCGACCCGCCGCGTCGCCCAACCGGTCCCGACCCGCGCCGCCCGCAACCGGTCCCGACTTCGCCGCCGCGCCCGCGTCAGCCCTGCTTGGGGGCGGCCTGCTGGACCACTTCGAAGGTCCACAGCGTCGCGTCGGTCGCGGCGGGCTTCGGTCGCTCGCCGCCGGCGGCGGCCCCGTCGCGGTGTGCGGCCTGACCGCGCCCGGACATCCAGTTCTGGAAGTCCTCCTCGGCGCGCCAGCGCGTGTAGACGAGGTAGGAGTCGGTGCCCGCCACCGGACGCAGCAGCTCGAACCACTCGAACCCGTCCGAGCTGTCCACCGTCCCGGCACGGGAGGCGAACCGCTTCTCCAGCGTCTCGCGCTGCTCTTCGGGAACCGTGAGTACGTTGATCTTGACGATGCTCATGCCCCCCATTCTCCAGCAGCCACCGTGGCGGCCGATGGCGGGCCGCGCCCGACCCCGGCGCCCGACCCCACCAACATGCTGACGCTCCGTCAGAAACAAATCGGATGTCTTGACAACCTGATGACAACTCGCTCCGTCTCTATGGCGAGTCGTTGGGCGTACGGGTGAGGCGCCGGGGTTTCCGGTGTCGCGGGACGACTCCTGTCCGATGGTCCAAGTGTCAGGAGTTCAGGTGGAGTTACGTGCGAGACCCTTACGTTCCGTCGTGGCGGCAGGGGCCGTTTCGACGGTCCTTCTGCTGGCCGGTGTCCCGGGCGGGACGGCCCAGGCCGCGCCTGCCGGTGACCCGGCCGACGGGCGTACCGGGTCGGTGGCCGGGGGCGCGAGCGGCGTCGGCAAGGCCCAGAAGACGAGGACGGTGACACTGGTCACCGGCGACCGGGTCCGTCTTGACGGCGCCGGCCAGGTCACCGGGGTGGAGCGGGCGAAGGGCCGGGAGCGGGTTCCGTTCTCGGTCCGGGTGGTCGACGGACACACCCAAGTGGTGCCGGGCGACGCGCAGTTGCTGCTCGCGCAGGGCAAGCTGGACACCCGGCTGTTCGACGTGACCCAGTTGCTGGCTGACGGTTACGACGACGCCGGCCGGTCCGACCTGCCGCTGATCGTCACGTTCCGGGGCAAGAAGGCGCCCTCGATGAGCCCGTTCACCGGGGCCGGGGCGCGGATGGGCCGGGCGCTCCCGGTCGTCAACGGCAAGGCGATGCGCTCCGTGAAGCAGCGCGGCGCCGAGTTCTGGAAAGCCGTGACCGGCGCCGGCACAGACACCGGCGCCGCTGGCCAGGGCGACGGAACGACGGAGTTCACCGACTCGACCGCCATCGAGAAACTGTGGCTGGACGGCAGGCGCAAGGCCAGCCTCGACAAGAGCGTCCCGCAGATCGGCGCGCCCACGGCCTGGGCCGCCGGGTTCGACGGCACCGGCACCAAGGTCGCCGTCCTGGACACCGGGATCGACACCACCCACGCCGACCTGGCGAGCCAGGTGATCGAGGAGCGGGACTTCTCCGGCTCCTCCGGCACGGGTGACAAGTTCGGCCACGGCACTCACGTGGCGTCCATCACCGCCGGTACGGGATCCAGGTCCGACGGCAAGTTCAAGGGCGTCGCCCCGGGCGCGAAACTCCTGAACGGCAAGGTCCTGGACGACAACGGCTTCGGCTCGGACTCCGGGATCATCGCGGGCATGGAGTGGGCGGTGGCGCAGGGCGCCGATGTCGTCAACCTCAGCCTCGGCGGCACGGACATGCTCGGCGTCGACCCGATGGAGGAGACGGTCAACCGGCTCTCCGCCGAGTCGGACACGCTCTTCGTCGTCGCGGCGGGCAACGACGGCGAGTTCGGCGAGGGGACCGTCGGTTCGCCCGGCAGCGCCGACGCCGCGCTCACCGTCGGCGCGGTCGACAAGGCTGACCAACTCGCCGACTTCTCCAGCCGCGGCCCGCGCGTCGGCGACGGCGGGGTCAAGCCCGACCTGACCGCACCCGGTGTCGCCATCACGGCCGCCGCTGCCGCCGGCAGCATCCTGGTGGAGCAGTACCCCTCCGACATACCCGGCTACCTCACCATCGACGGCACCTCCATGGCGTCCCCGCACGTCGCGGGCGCCGCCGCGATCCTCGCCCAGCAGCACCCCGACTGGACCGGTGAGCGCCTCAAGGCGGTCCTGACGGGCTCCGCGAAGCCGGGCGCGTACAGCTCCTTCCAGCAGGGCACCGGCCGTACCGACGTGGTCCGGGCGATGGAGCAGGGCGTCGTCACCGAGCAGGGGCCGATCGACTTCGGCAAGCAGCAGTGGCCGCACAACGACGACGAACCGGCGACCAAGAAGCTGACGTACCGCAACCTCGGTACGGAGCCGGTCACCCTGGACCTGTCCGTCGACGCGTTCTCGGTGGACGGCAAGCCCGCGGCCGAGGGCATGTTCGTCGTGTCGCCGCGGCAGCTCACCGTCCCGGCGGGCGGCGAGGCGACCGCCGACGTGAGCGCTGACACCCGCGCCGGCAGTGCCGACGGCACCTTCGGCGGCTCGGTGCAGGCCACCTCCACCGACGGCAAGGTCCAGGTGCGTTCCGCCGTCGGCGTGGAGCGCGAGGTCGAGTCGTACGACCTGACGGTCAAGCACCTCGACGAGAACGGCGAGCCGATCGGCGACGCCGCCACCCAACTCAGCGCCATTCACAGCGACTTCTACGCCGACCTCGCCGACGAGCAGGACGGCGAGCTCACCGTACGGGTGCCCAAGGGCGTCTACACCCTGAGCGGCGTGATCCACCCGGCGTACGACGCCGCCACGCACGCCGTGCTGGTGCAGCCGATGCTGAACGTGGACAAGGACACCACCGTCGCCGTCGACGCCCGGCAGGCGCGGCCGGTGGACATCACCCTGCCCGACGCGGCGGCGAAGAACACCGAGGCCACGGTCGTCTACACCTACGAGCGGGGCGGTGAACTGAGCCCGGGCAACCTCCAGTTCCTGGTCCCGACCTTCCAGGGCACGCGGTTCGGGCAGCTCGGACCCGACGAGTCCGCGGGCGACATGTCCGCCGTGTTCGCCGGCGACTGGACCCGCACGGACGGCGCGGGCCGGCCGGTCACCTACCACCTGGCCTGGAACCGCGACGGCCGGCTTGACGGCTTCACCGCCGACATCCGGCAGGACCAGCTCGCCAAGGTCGACGTCCAGGTGGGCGTGCCCGTCGAGGGCAGAGGCGTCCAGTTCGAGGCGTCCGCGCACACACCCGACGGTGGCCTGGTCCTCAGCTACGACGACCTGCGCGCCGACCTGCCGCTGAGCACCACGGAGTACGTCCTCGACAACGGCGTCAAGTGGTCCTTCCGTAGCTGGCAGATGTTCGGCGAGGGCCGCGACCGGGTCTCGGAGAACTTCCTGATGCGGATGCCGAGGACCTGGCAGGCCGGACGGAGCTACACCGAGCGGTTCAACACCGGCGTCTTCGGCCCGACCATGCCCGCCGCGGGTGACCAGGGACCGGAGCGGGGACTCCCCGGAGTCGTGCGGTACGGGAACGTCATCAGGGCCTACACGCCACTGTTCGGCGACGGCTCCGGCCACTGGGGCCTCAGCGACTACACCTCGGTGACGAGCTCGCTCCAGGCGGACGGCAAGGAGATCCCCGACGACTACGGCTACTCCCCGATCGACCTCACCGAGTACACCGTCCCCGCCAAGGACAGCGCGTACAGACTGACCGTGGACGCCTCACGTGATCCCGCGGTGTTCCCGGTCAGCACCCGTGTCCGCACGGAGTGGACCTTCCGCTCCGCCACCACCCCCGAGGACGGCACGACCGCGCTCCCGCTGTCGGTGATCCGCTTCTCCCCCGACCTGACCCTGTCCAGCACGGCGAAGGCGGGCAAGCGGTTCGAGGTCCCCTTCACCGTCGAGGGCGCGGCCACCGGCAAACGCATCGCCAAGCTCGCCTTCGAGGTCTCGTACGACGAAGGCACCACCTGGCACCCCACCAAGGCCGTCGGAGGCACCCACCTCTCCCTGAAGCACCCGGCAAAGCCAGGCTCGGTCTCCTTGCGAGCCAAGCTGACCGACCGCGCCGGCAACACCCTGCTCCAGACGATCGAACGGGCCTACAACACGACCCGGTAGGCCTTTGGCCCTCTGGTTCCTGCACTCGGCCTCGCCCGGGGTGGTGGTGACACTGCCCCGGGCGAAGCTGTGTGTGAGGCGTACGACGACTGGCGTAAACGAGATGAAATGTGAAAATACAGGGCAGACCAAGAGATGTGGAGTCTCGGTTGTCGAGGCGAAGCGTGCCCACGCGCTGAGAGTCACGCGAGGTGGAGAGCGCAACGAGAGCGAGATGAGTGGTCATGGAGCGGCGTGCCGTCGACGACCAGGAATCGAGTCCGGGCCGCGACGGCGCGGGCGGGGCACTCACGGCGCGCGCCACCGTCGACGAACACGGTGTCGTGACCGGCTGGGGCGCCGGTGCGGAACGGCTTCTCGGTTACTCGGCGGCGCAGGTCCTGGGCCGGGCCGCCGCCTCACTGCTCGCCGAGGAGCCCACGGCGGGGGATCTGCCGCCCTTCTCGGAGCTGCCGAGGTGGCACGGCACGCTGGTGCTGCGGCACCTTGACGGCCACCGCGTGGAGGCCAGGGTTCTCGCACACCACCGGACACCGGACGGGGTGCCGGGCGGTGCGCCGCACGGAACGACCCACGGAACACCGGACCAGGCGTCAGACGGAACACCGGACCGGGCGTCGGACGGGGTGGCGGACGGAACACCGGACCGGGCGTCGGACGGCAGGGTGCCCGGCTGGCTCCTCGTCTCACCGGTGCCCGGGGCCGCGCGGGCCCGGACCGACGACGACGCGCTCGTCAGGCAGGGTTTTCTCGATTCCCCGTGCTGCTCGACCTCCGTGTACGACACGGATCTGCGCTTTCGCCGGTCCACGCAGTCCGGGCGGGGTGTGCTGGGCCTGAGCGACGGCGACCTGCACGGGCTGAGGCTGACGGACGTGCTCGACGATCCGGTGGCGGAGAAGGTCGAGGGGGCGATGCGGCGGGCCCTGGAGACCGGTGAGACGCAGTATCTCGAGAACCACGCGCTCGCTCCAGGCGAGGGCCGTGAACACGCGTGGTCGGTCCACGTCTACCGCCTGGAGGACGCGGACGGCCGCGTCCTGGGCGTGGCGACCACCGGGCACGACATGACGGAGCAGTACTGGGCCCGCAAGCGGCTCCAGCTGATCGCTGAGGCCGGTACCCGGATCGGCAGCACGCTCGACGTGACGCGGACGGCGCAGGAGCTGGCGAACGTGGCGGTCCCGGCGCTCGCCGACTTCGTCAGCGTCGACCTCCTGGCGTCCCTCGACGACCTGCCCGAGCAGCCCCCGGGACCGCTGAGGGCGGGCGACTCTCTCGCGCTGCGGCGCATCGCCCACCAGTCCGTGTTTCCGGACGTCCCGGAGGCGGTGGTCGCCCTGGGCGAGGTGGACACGTACCCGGAGGGCTCCCCGCCGGCGGAGAGTCTGCGAACGGGACGGGCCGTGCTGCACCGGGTGACCGAGGAGGCGATCGCCGACTGGGTGGCCGAGGATCCGCGTCGGTCCGCCCGGATCCGCGAGTTCGGCTTCCACTCGGCGATGACCGTGCCCCTGTCGGCGCGCGGCACCACCCTGGGTGTCGTCGCGCTCGCCCGGCACCGGCATCCCGACCCGTTCAAGGCGGACGACCTGGTACTGGCCGAGGAACTGGCGGCCCGGGCCGCGGTCTGCATCGACAACGCCCTGCGCTACACCCGCGAACGCGCCACGGCCGTCACCCTGCAGCGCAGCCTGCTGCCGCAGAGCCTGCCCGAGCAGGCCGCGGTGGAGGTCGCCTCCCGCTACCTCCCGGCCGGTGCCCGGGCGGGCGTGGGCGGGGACTGGTTCGACGTGATCCCACTGTCCGGAACCAGGGTGGCGCTGGTCGTCGGCGACGTCGTGGGCCACGGCATCCACGCCTCGGCGACCATGGGCCGGCTGCGTACCGCCGTACGCACGCTCGCGGACATCGACCTGCCTCCCGACGAACTGCTCACCCACCTCGACGACCTGGTCGGCCGCCTCGCCACCGAGACGGAGGGCGCGGTGGGGGTCCCCCCTGATCGAGCCAAGCCGAGAGCCTGGGGGAGGTCCGTCACCGAGGGGGAGAGCCGCGGAGACGTCGGAGCGACCTGTCTGTACGCCGTGTACGACCCGGTCTCCCGCCGGTGCACCCTCGCCCGGGCCGGGCATCCCCCGCCCGCCGTGGTGAGCCCGGACGGCACGGTGGAGCTGCTCGACCTGCCCGCCGGGCCACCACTGGGCCTGGGCGGGCTGCCCTTCGAGTCCCTCGACACCGAACTGCCCGAAGGAAGCCTGCTCGCCCTCTACACCGACGGCCTGATCGAGTCCCGCGACAGCGACCTCGACGAGGGCACCTCCCGGCTGCGCCGCGCCCTCGCCGCTTCCGCGGTCTCCCTGGAGGCGCTGTGCGACTCGGTCCTGGCGGCCGTGCTCCCCCGGCGGCCCTCCGACGACGTGGCCCTGCTCATCGCCCGCACCCGGGCGCTCGACACCGACCGGGTCGCCGCCTGGGACATCGACCCCGACCCCGCCGCCGTCGGCGAGGCCCGCAAGAACGCGCTCGGCCGGCTGGCGGCCTGGGGCCTGTCCGACGCCGCCTTCGTCACCGAGCTGATCGTCAGCGAACTCGTCACCAACGCCATCCGGCACGCCGCGCCGCCCATCCAACTGCGCCTCATCCACGACCGGACCCTCATCTGCGAGGTCTCGGACGCGAGCAGCACGGCGCCCCACATGCGCCGCGCCCGTACGTACGACGAGGGCGGCCGCGGTCTCCTCCTGGTCGCCCAGCTGACCCAGCGCCGGGGCACCCGCCCCACCCCCACGGGCAAGACGATCTGGGCGGAACAGAGCGTGGATCCGGACCCGGATACGTCGTTCACGTTTCCGGGTCCGGATACGTGAACGACGGGTCCGACAGCCGCCCCCGTAAGCCTGGACCAATGCTGCCCCATCCCTCATGATGACGCTGCCATGACAAACGTCTGTCATGGTGACGTCGTCCTCTGGATGGTGACCGTGCGCGGATCCTTCGTCGGGGCGGCTCTGGCCGCCGCACTCCTGCTGGCGCCCCTGACACCCCTTACGGCGGCCGCGGCCCCGCAGGAGTCCGCCGCCAAGAGTGCTCCCCGATCAGAATCCACCTCGGCCGCCGCGGACTGGACGGCGCCGCTCAGCACGCGAGGCCGCTGGATCGTCGACGCGGACGGCGACCGCTTCAGGCTGCGGTCCGGCAACTGGCATGGCGCCAGCGGCACTTGGAACGGCGCCGGAAGCGTGGACGAGGACGCCAACCACCACGCGGGGGAGAACTCCGGCCGGACACCCCTCGGCCTGGACCGGGCCCCCATGGCCGAGATCATCGCCGGTTTCCAGGAGATCGGGATCAACAGCATCCGGCTCCCGTTCTCCAACGAGATGATCCACGACGGCGTGCCCGTCACGGACGACGCGGTCGCCGCGAACCCGTCCCTGCGCGGCATGACCCCGCTCCAGGTCTACGACGCGGTGGTACGCGAACTCACCGCCGCGGGCCTCGCGGTGATCCTCAACAACCACACCAACACCACCCGTTGGTGCTGCGGAGTCGACGGCAACGAACGCTGGAACGCGAGCCGGTCCACCGCGGCCTGGGAGAACGACTGGCTGTTCATGGCCCGCCGCTACAAGGACAACAAGCGTGTCGTCGGCGCCGACCTCTACAACGAGGTCCGCCGCAACATCTGGGACGACCCCAACTGGGGTCTCGGCGACGACCACGACTGGTTCGCCGCCTCCCAGCGCGTGGGCGACCGCATCCTGACGGAGGCCGACGCGGACCTCCTCATCATCGTCGAGGGCATCAACTGGACCGGCATCCCCATCGACGGCTTCGCACACGAACGCCCCACCCTGGAGCCCGTACGCCGGCTTTCGCACACCCTCGTCGACTCCGGCAAGCTCGTGTACTCCGCCCACTTCTACGACTACACGGGCCCCAACCACAGCGGCGCCACGGGAACGGGCGAGACGACCGACCCCCGCTACCGCGACTTCAGCCCCGCCGAACTGACCGCCGTACTCAACCGCCAGGCGTTCTACGTCACCGCGGAACAGGACCAGCACTTCACGGCCCCCGTCTGGATCAGCGAGTTCGGCGTCGGCGGCCGCGAGGAGACGGGCGCCAAGCCGCGTGCCTGGTTCGAGAACTTCGTCGACCAACTGGTCCGTACCGACGCCGACTTCGCGTACTGGCCGCTCGTCGGGTGGCACGAGAACCGCAGGGGCAACGGCTGGGCCCTGCTGCACTGGGACTCGGGGGGCAACCGCATGGGCGTGAACGACGGTGACGACTGGCGGGCCGCGGCATGGAACCGACTCGTCCGGGCTTCCGGCCGTACGGGCCAGGTCGCCCCCGTGACGGAGTGGTCGATGCTCAGCCCCGACCACGGCGACTTCGTCGCCTCGCGACGCATGCGCGCGCTCCCCGACTGGGACTCCGGCGCCCGCAAGGCCGCCTGCCCCGACGGACAGCGCCTCCTCGGCCTCAGTCACACGGGCAACCGGGGCCTGTGCTCGGACGTGACCGCCGGCCTTCTGTGGGCCCCGGCGGGCGGACACGAGGTGGTCAGGGACGAGCGGTACGTCACCCCGGGCGGCGACTGGGCCTCCGGATACACCAAACTCCAGTGCCCCGACGGCCACTTCCTCACCGGCTACAGCGTCCGCGGCTCCGCCGTCTCGGCCGCCCTGTGCGCGGCGGCCCCGGCGGGGAGGCTCGGCACGGCCGGCCGCACGCTCTGGTTCGACCGCGGCGACGACAGGGGCCCGGCCCCCAAGGGCGGCGACTTCGCGAGCGGCCACTACAAGGGCCAGTGCGCCACTGACGAGTACGCGGCCGGGATCGCGTACACCGGCCGCGCCGGCTCGGCACGGACACCGGACGCGCTGTACTGCCGGAAACTGGGCTGACCCGTGTCGGTGTTCGCCTCAACCAACGCGGCCTACGCTGCGCTCCTGGCCAACCGGCTGGGCCGGGCCTCCGGCGGTCTCCCGCGTCGCGGCCCCGGCCTCAACGGGCCGTGAGGCCGCCTCCACTGTGACTCGGCCGGCGCGGGGGCTACGACGGTGCGCGGAGGGCGTCGGCCGGTTCCATGCGGGCGGCGCGCAGGGACGGGTAGAGGCCGGCGAGCAGGCCGACCAGGGCTCCGGCGAGCGGGGCGCCGAGGGCGAGCCGCAGGTCGAGGACCGGGGTCCAGTCCTTGACGACGGCGACGCACACCACGACGGCGATGCCCAGGGACGTCCCGATGACGCCGCCCAGCAGGCCGATGGTCGTCGACTCCAGGAGGAACTGGCCGGCGACCTGCCGTCGTGACGCGCCCAGCGCCCGTCGCAGCCCGATCTCCCCGACCCGCTCCATCACCGTCACCAGGGTCACGTTGGCGATACCGATCGCGCCCACCACGAGCGAGACCAGACCGAGGACGAGGAAGAGGCCGTTGACGTCGTTCTGGACGCCGTCGCGGGACTTGGACAGATCGGGCGGCGCCACGACGGTGAGCGCGTCCTCGTGCCCGGGCGCCAGGGCGATCGGCGCCTGGCGCGCCACCTGCCGGGCGGCGCCGAGCGAGGTGTTGACCAGGACGCGCGTGACGTCGCGCAGACCGAGCCGGTCCGCGGCGGTCGTGGGCGGGAGCAGCACCGCCGTGGACAGCTGCCGCTCGCGCCTGATGCCGCCGAGGATGCCGACGACCGTGTACGACTGGCCCCGGAAGAAGATCGCCGGAGCGTCCTCCACCCGCCGGATGCCGAGAAGTTCCGCCGCCTGGTCGCCGAGCACCGCCACCTGGTCGCGCCGGGCGATGTCACCCGTGTCGAAGAACCGCCCGGCGGTCATCGCACCCCGTACGGCGTCCGGCAGGCCGGCCGACGTGGCGACCACGCCGAGGGTCTGGCTGGAGGTGTCGCCGGGCGCGGTCACGTCGTTGGACCGCACCTGGACACTGTTGGTCGTGGCGGAGTCGGCCAGGGCCGCGACCGACTCCACACCGGCCAGCCGCCTGACCGCGCCGGTTCCCGACCAGTCCACCAGGGGGCCGGTGTCGTCCTGGCCGGGAAGTGTCCGCGGCACCGTCACGGTCACCGAGGTCGCGGTGAGCGCGTCGAACCGGCCGACGATCTGGTTGCCCGCGGTGGAGGCCACGCCGATCGTGATGACGAGCGTGGTGATCCCGAGCACCGTGCCGAGCGTGGTCAGCGCGGATCGCACCGGCCGGGCGAGAACGCCGGCCAGGGCTTCCGTCCACAGGTCCCGGGGGTCCAGCCGGGGCCGCTCGACGCGCGTCGGCCTGGTCGACCGCCTTCTCCCTGCCCCTGCGCGTGTCACCCGGTCTCCTCGGCGAGGCGTCCGTCGGTGATCCGGACGCGGCGGCCGGCCCGGCGGCTGACCGCCTCGTCGTGGGTGATGACGACCAGGGTCACGCCCTGGGCGCACAACTCCTCGAAGAGTTCCAGCACGGAGACCGTGTTCTCGCTGTCCAGGTTGCCGGTCGGCTCGTCGCAGAGCAGCAGCGCCGGATCACCGAGCAACGCCCGTGCGATGGCGACCCGTTGGCGCTCGCCGCCGGACAACCGGTCGGGCCGGAAACCCGAAACGGTGACCCAGCCCCACCCGCTCCAGCGCCTCACGGGCCCGGGCGAGCCGGGTGCCGCGCCCACGACCGGGGCGCGGCCTGCGATAGGCCTCCGCCAGCATCACGTTCTCGTCCACCGTCCGGTACGGCAGCAGATGGAAGGCCTGGAACACGAACCCGATCCGGCTGCCGCGCAGCGCGGTCCGTTCGAGGTCGCCGAGCCCGGTGGTCTCCACCCCGTCCAGCCGGTACGAGCCCGAACTGGGCCGGTCCAGCAGGCCGAGGGTGTTGAGCAGCGTCGACTTGCCGGAGCCGGACGGCCCGACGATGGCCAGGTGCTCCCCGCGCCGCACGGTCAGACTCACCCGGCGCAGCGCGTGCACGGGCGGCTCGGAGTCGAAGGTTCGCCGCACGTCGGTGAGTTCGATGACGGCGGCGGCATCGGACGAGCCGGGGGTGTCGGAGAGGGCAGGGGAGGGGCCATAGGAGGGGTTGGGAGTCACTTGCCCACCACCACCTTGTCGCCCTGATCGAGTGTGCCGCCGACCGGCTTCACCTCTACGAGGCCGGCCGCGGAGAGCCCGACGGTCACGGAGACGTCGCGCACCCCGCCGTCGCGCTCGACCTGCACACGGGCCTTCCCGTCGGCCGAGGTACGGATCGCGGCGAGCGGCACCGTCAGCACCTTGCCGTCCGAGGCGCCGACCCCGATGGTCACCTTCACCGAGGCCTCGGCCTGCCCTGCCAGCGGGCCGGGATCGGGGATGGAGATCCGCAACTGGACCGGACCCGGCCCGCTCGCCCCGGAGGCGCCGTCCGTACCGGACGTGCCGACGGCGTCGGTGTCGGCGGCGCCGTCGGACGCGTCGGCGGCTCCCGTGCCGCTGCCCTCCGATGCCGCCCCGGTGGCCGCGTCGCCGTCGCCGCCCTGCGTACCGGACGTGTCGGCGGCGGAACCGATCGCCTCCACCTTGCCCTTCACCTTCTCCCCGCCCGTCGTCGTCACTTCGACGGGCATACCGCGCCTCAGCAGTTCGGCGTCCTCACCCGGCACGGCCGCCTCCACGAGCAGCTCGGAGCCGGTCACGGTGCCGACCGGGCCCGAGGGGGCGTCGCCGGTCTTCACGGTCACCTTGTCCAGCCGTACGGGCAGCTCGGGGAAGAAGACGACCTCGCCGGCCGGGACCTTCGTCCCGTAGGTGGCCTGGAAGCTGCTGAGGGCGCTGTTCGCCATGTCCAGGGACTTCTGCGCGGACCTGAGCTGTATCGCCTGGACCTGCCGGTCGGTGCTGGACTGCGCGTCCGTACGAGTCCCCGCGCTCGCCTCGGCAGCGGTCTCGGCACCGGTGCCAGTGCCCGCAGCAGTCTCCGTACCGGTGCTCGCCTTCCCGCCCGTCCCCGTCCCCGTCCCTGTCCCCGCTCCGGTGCCGGAGCCGTCGCTGTCGCCGGCGTTCCCGCTCCGCGTCGTGAGCAGCGCCTCCTGCGCGCTGGACACCGCCTGCTGGAGCTGGCCCAGTTGCTGCTGGTCCTCCGCGCTCGGCTGCTGGGCCTCGTACCCCTTGTTCCGGTACCAGTTGGTGACCGCTGTGGCCGTGGCCCGGCCGAACGTGCCGCCGGCCGACCCGGGATCGAACCCGAGCCGCCGCAACGCCTTCTGGAGCTGCTTCACGTCGTCGCCGGTGGCTCCGGGGCCCATCGCGCGGTACATCGGTACGGGTCCGGCGAGCGCGAGCACCGGGCGGCCGTTGACCGTCATCAGTACGTCGCCCTCCTTGACCTTCGTACCGGCGACCGGTGCCTTGGTGACCCGCTGCTCCGCGCCCTCGTCGGCCGGGCTCGTGATGGCCCCGGTGCCGACCGAGCCGGCCAGCGAGAGCGGCCGGGGCGAGGTGAACGCCACCGTCCCGGTCGCCACGACGGTCGCGGTGAGCGACCGCCGCTCCACCTCCACGGTCACCGGGCCGGCCTTCGGCGCGCGGTGCGAGGCGGCGGCGTCGGCGGGCGAGCGCACCTGCGTACCGGCGAACCAGCCCCCGGCGCCGACCAGCACCACCGCGCCGACCAGGGCGCCCAGCTGTCGGCGGCTGCCGAGCCGCTTCACGCGCCGTCACCCCAGTACGGGTTGGCCTTCTCCTTGGGGAAGTACGCGGCGCGGAACTTCTTGCCGCACTCCAGGTCCTTCAGAGCGATGTCGATGTCCGCGGTGAGCAGCGGCATCGCCTGCTCCTTGGTCCACTTGCTCCTGTCTTCCGGGAGCTTGCTGGTGAGGTCGGTCCGCACCATGTGGGCCATGCCGGTCGGCTGGGTGGTGGAGACCGGGATGCCCTGCGCTTTCAGACAGGTGGCGTACTGCTGGGCGAGCTGCACCAGTTGGGTGTCGCCGTTGAGCGCCAGCCCGTTCTGGCGGTTCTCCTCGGTCCTGGCGTTCTGCTTCTTCTTCTCCGCCGCGGCGCTCAACGGGGGCCCGTACGCCGCGGTGTTCCCCTCAAGGGTGCAGCCGGCGTCCTTCTCCTCCGCCTTGGTCTTGGCCGGGGGACCGTACAGCGCGGCCTCGTACGCCTTCATCTGTGCCGGGGTCAGCCCCTTGGTGTCGTCGTCCACGGGGTCGAGGGTCTTTCCGCCGACCTTGCCGCCCGCGTTGCTGAAGGGGGCATTCGGGTCGTCGGGGTAGGCGGCCGCCGCGTAGGTCCCGAAGCCGTACTTCTGGCGGAACTTCTTCGCCGCCGCGTAGTCCTCGCCGTCGCCGTCGGAGTTGACGTCGGCCGTGGGTGCCGTCGCCACGTGCGGTGAGTAGGTGAACCCCTCCTTCTTCATGCAGGCCGCGATGGCGTTCTCCCGGACGTACTCCTTCTTGGCTTCGGCGTTCACGCCCTCCGGGATGTTGAGCTGCACGGCACCGTCGACGTTCTTCGTGCCGCCGCCCGCCGCGGAACTCCCGCTGTTCTTGCCGTCCTCGTCGCCCGAACCGCCGCAGGCGGCCAGCAGGGGGAGCATGCCGACCGCGAGGGCCGTGATCAGGTGACTGCGCAGGGTATTTTTGGACATGCCCATGACACCTCTCCATTCAGGTCGGGTTCTGTTCTTGCCGGGTCTGGTTGTGTTCTTGCCTGACGGTTACGGACCTGTCAGCCGCCGGTCTCCTTGACGGCGTCGAAGAGCCGGGGGTCGGTGGCCAGCCGGTACAGCGTCTGGCGGACCGAATCCGAGTACTCCTGGCCGCGCCTGCGGTTCTCGCCGGTCTCGCTCGCGATCGCCTGCACGGTCCATCCGCCCGAGGTCACGTAGGCGACGCCCATCGCGTGGTCGTCGCTCGCGTCGCTCTTCGGTTCGGGCAGCTCCTGCTGGCGCACGTAGTACTCCAGCAGGTTGTCTCCCTCTTTCCTGGGGACGACGTAGCACTTCGTCAGCCGGCCGCCCCATGGGGTCGTGAGTGTGCGGCCGGCACCGTCCCGGCACCCCACGGCGCCCGACGGGAGCAGGGACTGACCGGTTGTGGACCGCTCGACCGACACGTACAGATAGCTCGGACGACCGGACGCGTCGACCCAGCGGAAGTAGCGCTGCGCCCCGTCCGGACGCTTCGGATCCGCCGGCTCGACCGTGCCGGACTTCGCCGTGACGACCGACCGCAGCAGCCCCAGCGAGGGGTACCAGACCGTCGGCTCCGCGGCAGGCGGCGGGGGCGTACGTTCCACCGGCGACGGGATCACGGCGGACCCCCCGACGAACACGGCCGCGACCGCCGCCACGGCGCTCAGCGCCACCCCGATCCGGCGCCGACGGCGGATCCGCCTGCCGCGCACGGTCGCGCCCGGCACCAGATCCGGCATCGGCGGCTCCGCGTCAGGACTCAGCCTGCCCAACGCGTCGACGAGGGCGAACTCGTACGCGTCCTCGCTCCCGTTCCCGCTCCCGTTCCCGCTCCCGTTCCCGCTCCTGTTCCCGCGCCCGCCGGCGCCGGACTCCCCTGCCATGCTCACCACCCCGCCCTCAGATATCCGCTGCCCGAGTCCATATCTGCACCGCCACCTCCACTGCTACCGCCACCGCTTCCGGGTGGCGACGGTGCCAGCGGCGTGTCGCCCAGGATCCGGCGCAGTGCGGCCAGTCCCCGGGAGGTCTGGCTCTTCACCGTGCCGACACTGCACCCCAGCGCCGCCGCGGTCGCCTCCACGCTCTGGTCCTCCCAGAACCGCAGCACCAGCACCGCCCGGCTGCGCGCGGGCACGTGCCGCAGCGCGGCCAGCAGCGTCAGCCGGAGCTCCGGGTCCCGCGCCGGTGCCGCGATGTCGAACTCGTACGCTCTCGGCCGCTCCCACCAGCGCCGCCGCCGGGTCTCGTCCACGAAGGTCCGGAACAGCACCTTTCGGGCGTAGCCGTCGGGGCTGTCCAGCCGCACCCGGCGCCACGCCGCGTAGAGCTTCGCTAGTGCCGTCTGCGTCAGGTCCTCGGCCAGGTGCCAGTCACCGCACAGCAGATACGCCGTACGGCGCAGTTGCGCCTGGCGGCTGCGCGCGAACTCGTCGAAGTCGAGCCCGACTTCGACCGCGCCGCCGGTGTCGGAGACGTCCTGTTCGTCCGGCGTCCGGATCACAGGCCCCCTCCGCCCGGCACCGCAGCGGCGCGCGGTGAGAAGTGCTTCATGCCGTACTTACGGACCGGGAGGCCAGGGAGGTTGTCACGGATTCCGAGAAAGTTTCGCGAACCCATGACCGCCGCCCCGCCGCCCCGCCGCCCCGCCGCTACGCCGGTCGGCCCAGTGCGATGAGCGCGATCACCTGCCAGAAGGACATTGTCGGAACGAGGCCCAAGCATGGACGAGACCCAGGCATGGACGAGTCCCAGGCATGGACGAGGCGCAGGCAGGGGCGAGGCCCGAGGCGCGGACGGGTGCCTGGGCACAGAAGAGCGGCACCGCCGAACCACGACACCCGATCGGAAAGCACTCATGCGAGCAACACTGATCTACGGCGCCGGCGACATCCGCGTCGAGAACGTCCCCGACCCGAGGATCCACCGGCCCACCGACGCGGTCGTCCGGGTGCTGCGCTCCTGTATCTGCGGCAGCGACCTGTGGCCGTACGGGTCGCGGGAGGCCACCGAGCACGGGGACCGCATCGGCCACGAGTTCCTCGGCATCGTCGAGGAACTCGGCTCCGAGGTGTCCGGCCTGAAGCGGGGCGACCTGGTCGTCGCCCCCTTCGTCTGGTCGGACAACACCTGCGACTTCTGCGTAGAGGGCCTGCAGACCTCCTGCCGGCACGGCGGCTTCTGGGCCTCGCAGGACGTGGACGGCGGCCAGGGCGAGGCGGTACGCGTCCCGCAGGCCCAGGGCACGCTGGTCAAGCTGCCGGTGGCCGAGGACTCGGCCCTGCTGCCGTCCCTGCTCACCCTGTCCGACGTGTTCTGCACCGGCCATCACTGTGCGGTCACCGCCGGGGTCGGCCCCCGTACGACCGTCACCGTCGTCGGCGACGGAGCGGTCGGCCTGTGTGCCGTGCTGGCCGCGAGGCGGCTCGGTGCGGAGCGGATCATCCTGATGGGCCGGCACAAGGGCCGCACCGACCTGGGCCGCGACTTCGGCGCCACCGACGTCGTCGCCGAACGCGGCGAGGAGGGCATCGAGCGCGTACGGGAACTGACCGGCGGCGACGGCACGCACACCGTCCTGGAGTGCGTCGGCACGCTGCCCGCCCTGCACATGTCGGTCGGCGCGGTCCGCGCGGGCGGCACGATCAGCCGCGTCGGCGCACCCCAGTACCCCGAAGTCCCCTTCGGCTTCCCGGAGTTCGCAAGCAACCTCACCCTCACCGGCGGGATGGCCCCGGCCCGCGCGTACATCGAAGAGCTCCTCCCCGACGTCCTGGAGGGCCGAATCGAGCCGGGCCGCGTCTTCGACCGCACGGTCGACATGGACGGCGTACCGGCCGGCTACCGCGCGATGGCGGACCGAGAGGCGCTGAAGGTCCTGGTCGAGCCGTGAGCCGAGGGCTGACGGGGTGCGGGTACGGGCGTGTGCGCGGGCGCGTCGGGGACGCTGGGGCGCCCGCCCGGCGACTTGGGCGTCGGCGTCGACCTCGGCCGGCTCCCGATCCCGATCCCCGTCCCGGTCGAGTCGGACCATCACGTCGTACTCCGGAGAGGTCAGGTCGTGGCTACGACGCGTAGGCGGGCTCGGCATTGCCAAGGAGCCGTCGACAGAGCCCTTACCGTGTCCGTCGTGAATGCCGGTTCCGGCGTCGGCGCAGAGTGAGGGCGCAGGCAAGCATCCCGAGGCCCCAGGCGATCAGGAGGGCACCCCACAGCGGCATGGTCACCTCCGGTACCAGGAGGCGGATCTCGACGCTCTGACGGTTCTCGAAGATGAAGACCAGGGCGATCGCACTGATCAGAACGAACGGCACGAGCCGCCGAACACCGGGCCGCGAGAAGAACGGCGTATGCGCCTTGTGATCTGTACCGGTCTCAGCCATGGGGCCGCCTCTCCATCCCGCACGCACCCCTGCATCCAGCGTCCTCTTCCAGGCCGGGACCCGCCACCGAAGGACGGCACGGGGTGGCGACTCCTCGTACCGAGCCGGATGCGGTGCGTGTCAGCTGCGCTCGTGGCGCACTGCCGGACCCCTCTGACGGCGGACGGCGGCGGACGAACTTGAGCCGCTCGCGATGTCAGTGCGGGTGGCTATGGTGCGACCGCCATTGAGTATCGGGTTGGGGGAGCCTGTTCCGTCTCCCTATTTCCCATGACACCCCCTGGGGTCGCCCCATCGTGTCGTGAAGACCCTCAGCTTGGGAAGCTGCGGTCATCCGCAGTTGGTTCGGTCGCCGATCTTGGCGAGAGCCTGCGGTACGGCCACGTTGGGCTTGGCGGCCTTCACCCTGCTTCCCCCTGTTCCCTGCCCCAACTGGTGCGCTTGCGGTGTGTTCGCAGACGCCTCGGGTTGCTCGACAGGGCTAGAGGGTGACACGTGTTTCGTTGTCGCCCCGCCTGAGAACGACGTGCGCTGGCCGGAACGGCAGACTGCGCAGAGTCGGCTCCAGGACCTCGAACAGAGCATCGGCATCGGGTCCGTAGGCGTACACGACGGCTTCGCCTCCTCCGAACTCGTTCCCGTCGATCTCCCCGACGCCTGCCTTCTCGGTCGCTGCCCCCATCACCCGCTCAGCGTCGTAGATCCGCTCGCGCTGGCCAGCGTCGCCGAAGCCTTCACGGGCAAGCCGGAAGTGCGCGATGACGGCGTGCTCCTCATCCCCGCTGTCAGGGGCAGTGGGTGTCTCCATGCCGCACACATCGTCATCGAGGTCTGACACCCCACCCGTTGTGCCCGCATGGGATCCGCTCATCAACACGCTTTCCATCTGTGGTGGTGGGGCACCGCCATGCATCCAGGGGCCTTCACCTGCGTTCATGGGCGTCCGGGCCGGGTGGCGGGTCTGCAACGTGGTCCCCTCTGAACTGCGTTGAACGGTGCTGAATGAGACGGAAACTGAGACGAGGCTGCCCCGGATTCAGCTCTGTTGGATCGCTGTCCGCGCGACCTGTGTGAAGTCTCGGAGACGAGAGTGGACGACTCTCAGTGTCTCGTCGAACCTGTCTCTTAGATCTGGGAGCTGTGCACTCTCTGCGTCGTCTGCGAGGGCATGGAGCCCCTGCATGACAGTCCTCATGCAGTCGTTGACCGATCTGTGAGTGGTGTGCATCGTGAAGTTGCTGGTCACGGATCTGGTGTGAGGGTCGGGAGAGCTACTCGCGCTGGTCATCGGCCGGTGTCCACGGCGAAGATCGTCTGACATGTCGTTCGGAGCCGTCCTCGGTTTGTGCTGCGCCGACCGCTGTGCCGCTCTTACGATCCGGGGCCGGGCCGGGCCGGTACGCCGGGCGAGCGTGGGGATGCGGGAGCTGGAGCGGACCGGAGGCCGCCGCGGCCGTCGCCCCGACGCCCGCCCGGGAGGAGGCTGACCCGGACGAAGCTTGCCCGCGGCTGAAGAAGCCGAGTCCCATCGGCCGAGTTGGCCTACGAGGAAGACTCGGGGCCGTCGGCGCCGAACTGCCGGTGTCGGGTCATCGAGCGGTGAGGACGTGCGCCCATGGCTCATCGATGTCGGCCAGACCCAGCACGGCGACCACGTTGTCGAGCATTCCGGCGCCGAACCAACGCCGCACGGCCTCGTCGTCGCCCAGCAACTGCCGGACGGTGTCAACCTGCTTGGCGTAGCACCGGCGCACGGCCTGTTCCACCAGCGGCTCGCCGACGGCACAGTTCGCGTGCATGAGGAAACGCAGGATGTTCCGGTCCGCGACGAGCGCGGTGTAGGCGCCGCGCGCCGCGTCCAACGCCGCCTCGGGCGCCGGCCCGGCCCCACCCGACGCCGGCGAGTGAGCGACCAGAGTGTCGGTCATGACGACAGACACGTGGTCGACCACCGCCGCGAACAGTGCTTCCTTGTTCGGGTACAGGCGATAGAGATACGGCTGAGAGACGCCGACCCAGTCTGCGATCTCGTGCGTCGTCGTACCGTAGAAACCCTTTTGAGCGAAGCAGTCGACCGCGGCGGCCACGATGGCCCGACGTCGTTCGTCGCTCTTCGTGCTGGTACCGGCGGCAGGCATGGGCGTCAGTCAAACACGGCTCCCCTCAGCCTCCAAAAGCCACGCTGCGGTCGGAGTCGGACGGTACGTCGTGGGGCGTGAGCGCCTCGATCGCCACCAGCGGGTTCCAGTAGTCCAGGTAGTGGGTGATGCGCGCGTCGTCATCGGTCCGGACGACGGAGATGCACGTCTGCTCGTACGGCTTGCCGGTCGGCAGCGCCGTGCCCTTCGAGCGGAATTCAGCGATCACCAGACTCGGATCGACCGTCTCGTGGAACACCAGGCCGACGAACTCCACGTCAAAGGTCTCGGGAAAGTTGCTCATGTGCGCGCGCAGTGCGTCTCGCCCCGTCACCCGCTGGGGCACGCCGGCCGGCGCGTACGGGAACTCGAGCACCGCGTCCGGGGCGAACAGCTTCACCCACTCCTCGGTGTGTCCGGCAGCGGTGAGGCGCAGGTGCTCGGCCACGGCGTGCTGGGCAGCGGCGCGCCGGGCGGCGTCGTCTTCCTTGACTGTCATTTTCCCTCCTACGTTAGTGGTCGACCTATAACCTACCATGCCGTGAGCCGTTGTGCGGGTAGTCGAGCAGGAGGTGACGCCATGGAACCCCGGTCCGGTTCACGCAGAGGATGGCGTTCAGAAAACCCCCTCGGCGGCGGGCGGCGGCCGGCGCCATCGGCGCCCGTCACGCTTCGGCGAAGATCGTCGGTCACCGAGAGACTTCGCGGTTCGTCAGGACCAGCAGAGCCCTCACCAGGGTGGTCGCCCACTTCGGGTCGGTGCGTACCTTGCCGAGTACGCGCCAGTTCTTCAGGTGGGCGAAGCCGTGCTCGACCGGCGCCCGTACTGCGGCAGGGGCCTTGTTGGACAGCTTCTGCCCGCCCGTCAGCGGCCGGTTCCGGGCGGCCTCGTAGCCGGTGATCACCGCCGGATCGGCGTCGGGACCGCTGTCGTCGAGCCCGACGAATCCCAGGTCGGCGATGGCTCCGAGGCCGGCCGCCCGCAGCCTGACGGTCAGCCGGTCGTGACGGCAGGCGGTGATCTCCGAGGTACGTCCGGGCCGGGCCGCCGAGACCCACAGCAGTCGACCCTTGTCGTCGGTGAGCGCGATCACGAGCAGGCCATGGTGTTTGTGCTTGCCGGAGTAGTCCGAACCCGGCATCCCACCGGAACCGGACCACCCAATGATCTACACCAAGGTCATCGGCCGCCGACCGGCGCGAGTACCCCACTCGTCATTCACACCAGACCCGCGACCTGCGACTTCACGATGCACACCACTCAGTCCGCGTTCGTCGCTCTCTCCGACCACTGTGTGAGGTGCTCCGACTGCCGACCGACCCCGGACCGGACAGCAGAACCCCCCGGGTGCCTGGAGGCGGAAAGCCTGTACCGGACGTGGTGGCACCTCTGGAACGAGGCAGAACGAGGCAGAACGAGGCGGAACGGGCCAGAACAAGGTAGGCCGCGGATCCCACCGAAGGCGTCCCCCGCCTCCCCGGACAGGGGCACGCGGCCGGTCGGACAGTCCCCCGTGCCATCCGACCGGCCATCGGTTGTACGAACGGGGACGTTATCGGGCGGTGGCCGGACGGGTATTGGACGAATTTGACCTCGTGGAGACGGCCAGGGCGCCTTCCACTCGGCGGGCGGCCATCATCTGGCCGGGGGTGGTGCCGGCGATGGCGCGGAACTCGCGGTTGAGGTGGGCCTGGTCGTAGAAGCCGCAGGCCGTCGAGATCTCGGTGAGGCTCGCGGCCCCGCGGTTGAGCATCGCCACGGCGTGGCGGAAGCGCAGCACACGGCCGGACGCCTTCGGTGTCAGCCCGATCTGCTGGGTGAACCGCCGGATCAAGTACCCCTGGCTCCACCCCACTTCGGCGGCGATACGGGAGATCGGGATCGCTCCCGCGCTGCCCGACAGCAGTCGCCAGGCGTGGCCCACCTCGGGCGAGGGCTCCGGGCCGTCCCCGAGCCGGGTCAGCAACGCCTCGTCCAGCAGGTCGAACCTGGCCGACCAGTCCTGGGTGGACGCCAGTTGTTCCACCAGCATCCCGGCCCCGGACCCCAGAACGTCCCGGATCTCGATCGCCAGGTTCGTCAACTCGCTCATCGGCATGCCGAACAGCCGGTACGCGCCCAGCGGTGTGAACTCGACCCGGATCGCCTCCTGGCCCCCGGGATGCACACAGATCGCGGGCCGGTCCTCCATCCCCACCACCAGCGAACCGATGCTCCCGCTGTCCCCGCCCGGCACGCCCAGCCGCCGGACCTTCGAAAACGGCTCCGCGAGGCTGATCAACAGGGTCGCACGACCAGACGGCATCAACCGCGCCTCGTACGGCGAGGTCATCGCCTCCCAGTAGCCGACGTAGCTGCGCAGGAACGGCCGCAACCCCGGGTGCCAGGGCCGCGTGACCCGCCACAGACCACCGACCCGCGCGACGTCGACCGCACCCGTACGCAGCGTGCCGCCCCGTGCACCTTGAAGCACCAAAGGCTCCCCTCACCCCGAGGGACCGCCCCGAGCAAACCGCCTGGCAGCTCCGCAGCACCCTCGTCCGCTGTCCGGTTCCGCTGTCCCGTGCCCGGTGTAGCAGCCGATCGTTCCGCCGTTCCGCGTGTTTCACAGTACCCATGTGGCCGCACCGAACTCACGTGCTACGACGTCAAGTTGAGATGCCGGGCAGCGAGGCCGCCAGATGTTCCCACGCCGCGTGCACGTCCTCCCCGACCATCCCGAACTGCGTGATGACCGCGACGCAGCGCCCGTCCTCGTCGTCGAGTTCGAGCGCCGAGGTCGGGCCGTGGGCCGCCGTGGAGCGGACGAGGTGGCAGGCCCGTACCCCCGCGAGGTCGATCTCCACCGAGCTCTCCGCGAGCGCCGCGAACACCCGCCCGCCGACGGTCCGGTCGGTGACGTGGACACGGCCGCCGCACGCCTGCATGGCCGCCGGGGCGAACACCGCGAGGCCGATCGGCAGCCCGACGGAGCAGACGTGGTCGAGGACGGCGGGGACGACATCGGCCTCGATCGGCCGGTGCTCGCCGCGGTAGCGGTGGAACGCCTCGCGCCGGGCCGCCCCGCCGTCCGCCAGCACCGCGTCGAGCTGCGCTAGTTGGTCGCCGCCCTCCCACGCCGGTACGCGCTCCGGTACGTCGGGAACCATGGGCGGCCCGTCGGGAACCACGTGAGGCCCGGAGGCCGACGCCCCCGCCTCGACCGTGCCCGCGAGTCCGACCAGCAGCCGGTCCCCCTCGGCCATAGAGGGAGAAGTACTCCAGCATGTCGCGGACGGCGGCGGGCAGGGTGCGGTCGTTCTCCCAGGCGGGCGGCATGAGCGACACGACGGCCTCGACGAGGTCCAGGCCGTCGTCGAACACCCGGCTCTGCAGGGTCTGGTCGAGCCGACTGGAGTCGGACTGCCCGGGCGGCCGCACGATGCTCCGGGTGCGGGCACGCGCGAGGGCCTCGTCGCTCAGCCGGTTCTTCCGGTCGGTGTTCAGCTCGCCGTTGTGCGCCATGAGGCGGAACGGCTGGGCCATGGTCGGGTGCGGCTCGGTGTTGGTCGAGAACCGGGTGTGGAAGTACAGCGAGCGGACGGAGTGCCGGGGGTCGACGAGGTCGCGGAAGTAGCCGATGACCTCGCCGGAGTTGAGCCGCCCCTTGAGCACCTGTGTCCGCGCGCTCAGCGACAGCGGGTACAGCCCGGCGTACGTGTCATTGGCGTAGGCGACGGCCTCGACGGCGAGCAGGGCGCGGTTGGCTGCGGTGTCGACGTCGGCACGCGTCCAGTCCGCCGGGGCCCGGAACACCCACTGCACGATGGGTAGTTGGTGCTGTTCGGCGGCAGGCCGGGCGACGCTGTGGTCCACGGGTACGTCCCGTACGAGCAGTACGTCGAAGCCCTGCTCGGCGATGCTGCGGCCGACGAGTTCGACGGCGGCGTCGCGGCGCCCGGCGCCGTCGGTCGCGTCGGCGTCGGCGTCGATGTCGGTGTCGGTGTCGGTCGGCACGAAGCAGTTGGCGACGCCGAAGTGCCCGGCGCGGAGCTCTTCGCCGGTGATCGCGGAGAAGAACTCCACGGACAGGTCGACGCTCACGCCCCCGCCGTCGCCGACACCCTCGGCGGAGGTGCCGCCGCGGTGCGGGATGGCGCGGAGCGCTTCGTCGCCCTTGCGGATGACGTCGTGGCTCGGTGCCCCGTCCAGGCGGGTGATGAAGCCGACGCCGCAGGCGCTGTGTTCGCGGGCAGGGTCGTACAGACCGAAGGTGGGGCGCTTCAAGTGCGGGTCCTCTGAGCGGGTTCCGGCTGGGGGTACCTCCCAGGCCCTTGATGCACGGGGGGAGGACGGCCAGGCTGCGTCGGTGAAGCGCTCGCCGCGGGCTGCCCGGTGTGACGGCCGGGGCCCTGAGTGGTGCGAATGGGAACGGTAAGGCTTGCCTAACTTCCACCGCAAGTGCACGCCCTGGAGCGCGTCTCACCTGGTGGGACGCGGCACGCGGTGATGTCGCGCTCGCCGGGTTCAGCGTTGGCGGAGGCCGCACTCGGCCGGGCGGCGGGCGGCGGGCGGCGGGCGGTCGGCGGCGGGCGGTGGGCGGTCGGCGGTGGGCAGTGGGCGGTGGGCAGTGGGCGGTCGGCGGTGGGCAGTGGTGCGGGGCAGGGCCCTGCGGGCAGGATCAAGGCGGCCGCGTGCCGCGCCCGTACCCCGTCACGTCCGCACCGGCCCGTCCGCCGTCGCGCGGAGATGCTCGATGCCGGTGTCGAGCGCGGCCCTGAGGTGGGCCGAGTCGCCCGTGGACATCATGATGGCCACGCCTCCCTGAATGCCCGCCAGCAGTGCGGCGGCCGTCCGGTCCACATCGAGGGCCGGTGACACCAGGCCCTTCGCCTGGAGGGCGCGCATGCCGTGGGCGAGCTGCTGCTGCCACTGGCGCACCAGCTCCGTCACGATCGCCCGGGCACCCGGGCGCGACCGCCCGACCTGGAGGAACAGCGACCCCAACGGGCAGTGGTCGCCCTGGCGTTCGTAGCGTTCCACCACCACGTCCCGCCACCGCTGCCAGGACTCCCACGAGTCCAGGCGTCCGAGGTGCGGCTGCTGGTCCTCAAGGACGCGGTCCGCCTCGAACTGGGCGACCGCCAGCAGCAGTTCGTCCTTGCCGTCGGGGAAGTAGTGGAAGAGCTGGCTCTTGCTCGTGCCGGTGCGGCCGCGGATGTCGTCGAGCGTCGTCAGGGCGACGCCTTGCTCGCGCAGCACCTCGGCCGCCCCCTCGACGATGCGGGCGCGGGTGGCACGGCCCTTTGCGGTCGGCGCGGTCGGCGCATGCGGCGCGGTCGGTGGGGTCGGAGCGTGCGGCATCCGGTCTCCTCTCATCGGGCATCACAATGTACGTCCATTCTGGACTTGCTGGTCCATTTTCTGCGACGCACAGTGGTCCGCACACCGTGAGACAAGGGAGATCAGGTCATGGGTGGACGACTGCGGAACAAGACGGCGCTGGTCACGGGGTCGACCAGCAATATCGGGCAGGCGATCGCCGAGGCGTTCGCCGCCGAGGGGGCCCACGTCATCGTGTCCGGACGGAACCGGGAACGGGGGACAAGGGTCGTCGAAGGTATCCGCGTGTCCGGTGGCCGGGCGGATTTCCTGGTGGCGGACCTCGACGGCAGCGCGGAGGCCTCCCAGGGCCTGGCCGATCGGGCCCGTGAGACCTTGGGCGGGCGGATCGACATCCTGGTGAACAATGCCGGCATCTACCCGGCCCCCGGAACCGTCGACACCGACGAGAAGACCTTCGACCAGGTCTTCGGAGTGAACGTGAAGGCGCCGTTCTTCCTCACCGCTGCCGTCGTTCCGGCCATGGCGGAGTCCGGTGGCGGGGTGGTCATCAACCTCGGCTCGTGGATCGCGCGCCTGGGCGTTCCCGTCGGCGCGCTCTACAGCTCCACCAAGGGGGCCATGGAGACGCTCACGCGGGCATGGGCCGCGGAGTTCGGCCCCATGGGTGTGCGCGTGAACGCCGTCTCGCCGGGCGTGATCCTTCCCCCGGCCCCGGAAGGCGGCGAGCCTCATCCGGGCGAGATCATGATGAAGGGCACCCCGGCCGGCGGCGTCGGCACACCGGACGCCGTCGCGCATGCCGTGGTCTGGCTGGCCGGCGACGAGGCGGCCTTCGTGCACGGAACCGTCGTGGATGTCGACGGGGGCAGGACGGGCGTCGCCGTCATCGCGGCGTAGGACGCGGAGCGCGTAGCCGGAATCCTCCCGTGTGCGCCCTGGCGGTGGCGACCGCCCTGAACGTCGGCCCGGACAACGAGGGAGCGCAGATCAGCGTTGCCGTCGACCCTCGCCGTCCGCCCGTACGGGCACGCTGTGGGCGCGGTCCGCACAACGGCGGGCGCGGGGCTCGGGCGAGGGCGACGGACCGTGACCGTGCGCCCGGCCGACCGCTGCCACCTGCCCGCTTCGACCCCGTACTCCCCCCCCCGGCCGCCCGGTTCGCCGCCCGGGAAGTGCGCCCTCCCTGTTCCGGGCGAGGATGCCGTCGAGGGCGCTGTCGAGGCGGTCGCGCAGGTCGATAGGGGCGGGGCTCCACCCGGATCCAGCGCAGGACCGTGGAGAAACAGCAGGCTGCCGGCATGGCGCCGACCTGGTCGGCGTCGACGCCTGTCCGAAGCTCGCCGCGCTGCCGCCCCTGCTCACCGTCACCGCCGACACCCTCGCCGACTACGGTGTGGACGGCGACGGCGGACGCGTCCACGATCTGCTGGGCACCCGCTGCGACCCGTACGTCAACCGCATGCTCACCGGCGAGGACTTCGACGATCTGTCCGTCCCCCTCTGGGCCCGGACGCCCGTGATCCGCTGGACGTCTGCCGCCCGCTCGGCATCGAGGTCTACCGTGCCGAATCCGCCCTGTTGGACGGCTGGACCTCACCCCGCAGGGCGGCCTACCGCAACCTTCACGGCATGGGGCGGCCCGAGTTCGTCAGGGCCGTCGACTGAACACCGCGGGACGTCAGCACACCGGGAAGCCGAAGGAGTAGCCCTGCTCCTTGAGCCGGGGAAGGATCCGGCCCAGGGCCTCGACGGTCTGGGAGCGGTCGCCTCCCGCGTCGTGGAAGAGGAGCGTCGGCCCGTTCGGCACCTCCCGCTCGACGGTGGCGACGATGGCGTCCGTGCCCGGCCGCTCGAAGTCCTTGCTGTCCACGTTCCAGCCCAGCGGGCGCATGCCGTGCGAGGCGGCGAGCTTGCGGCTGTACGGGGTGAAGGCCCCGCCGGGCGCCCGGTAGTACATCGGGCGCACGCCCCCGGACGCCTTGGTGATCATGCGTTCGGCGTCGAGGATCTGCTTCGACTGGTAGGCCTGGGAGTTCTTGTCCATGGCGGTGTCGTGCGACACCGAGTGGTCGCACAGCCGGTGCCCGGCCGCGACGACCTTCTTCACGAGGTCCGGGTGGGCCTGCGCCTGCGTCCCCACCATGCAGAACGTGGCCTTCACCCCGTACTCCCGCAGTACGTCGAGGACTTGGGGGGTCCACACGGGGTCGGGGCCGTCGTCGATGGTGATGTTGACGCCACGCGCCCCCTTGTCCGAGGCGTGCGCGATGGTCACCGCGACCGGCTTGGCACCACCCGGCTCGGCCGACGAGGACGCGTTCGGCGACGAGGTGCCGACGGCACCGGCCTGCGCCGCCCACGTCGAGGCACCGCCGGCGACCAACGCCACCCCGAGCGCCGCGCCGAGCACCTTGCCGTACCAGCCCCGCCCGCCGCTGTGCCGCGCCATGTCCGCCCCGCTTTCACGCAGTTCCTCGCCGTTTCCCCGGTCGACTCGCGACCACCAGGAAGGACGAGGAACGGCGGCCACCGGATCCGCCCGTTACCGATCAAGGACAATCCCGGAGTGGTTCCCGGACAACTGAGCGGGAGACGGCCGGAATTGAGTCGGCGGAACCGTTTCGCCAGGTGCCGTGTCCTCCTCGGCGGAGGGTGGTTCCATGCCGCGGATCCACCTGTGAAGGGGGCCGGCCATGGGGCAAGTACGTGAGGGAGCACGGTTGGGGGCTTGGGCCGTCGTCGGAGTCATCGGCCTGGCGGTGGTGTACGTGATCGGGGTGTTCGCCTTCGGTGGCGCGGGATGGATCACCGCCCCGTTCCGCGGTGAGGCGGACAAGCGCAACAACACGGTCGGCTCGGGCGAGTTCCGGCAGACCACGTACGAGGAGTTCTTCGATCTGTGCGAGTCCGTGCAGAACGCCGAAGGGACGATCCAGGTGCTCCAGGAGGAGCGGAAGGCCGCTTCGGAGACCCGCACGACGCAGATCGACCAGTCGGTCACCGCGCTGAAGGCCACGCGGATCGAGTCGGTCAACGAATACAACTCGAAGGCCGCCCAGGAGCACCGCGCGCCCTTCCGTGACAAGGACCTGCCGTACCGGCTCGATGCCGGTGCCGAGCGCACGACGTGCACCAACTGATCCCCGTCTCGTCCCAGGGAAGAGGGCAGCACCGCATGAGGAAGTTCGTACGCATGGCCCTGGCTCCCGTCGTCGCGCTCGTCGTGGGCCTCGCCCTGACGTCCTGCACCGACTCCAGCCAGGACAAGGAGAACAAGGCCAAACAGAAGGGCTACGACCACCTGGTGGCCCAGCAGCCGGCGGGCCGCATGGAGTACTCGCCGACCCGTGAGGCGATCAACCAGTGGGTCAAGACGTGGGGGAAGCGGGGCAAACTCTCGTACGTCTACATCCAGAACGCCAATGGTGAGTACGGGTACTTCATCATGAAGGGCCTGCCGGTGCCGCGCTGCAAGATGCTCACCCCGACCGAGAAGGTGGAGCACTCCGACAGCGGCGTCGCGGTTCTCGCGCAGCCAGGCATGGACGGCACGTACACGACGGGATCCACCTGCAACGCCTACTACGGCTTCGACGCCACGACGAACGCGTACATGGAGTTCACGGTCGGCACGAACCAGTCGTTCTTCCTGTTCGACAAGCCCATGTCGATGCCGGAGTACGCCAGCGCCAAGCAGTTGGGGCCGACCTCGGTGAAGGACGTCAGGAAGTAACCCCGAGCGGTCGGGGGCCGGTCGGAGTAATTCCGGCCCCCGCACCCCGTCGAGCGGAAGCTGCTGCAGGTACCCGGACCACGGCTCAGCGCAGCGCGCTCTTCCGCTGCCACTCGGTCCACGAGAGGTTCCACGCGCCGAAGCCGTTGCCGGGCGCGACCACGCCCTTGGTGTCCTTGCCGGTGATCTCGAACGGGTCGCCGGGCCGCACCTGCCCGTAGAACCAGGCGGCGTTCGCGTCGCTCATCCCTATGCAGCCGGAACTCTGGTTGGAGTTGCCGAAGTAGCGGGCGTTCCACGGGGCGGCGTGCGCGTACATGCCCGACCAGGTCAGCCGCATCGAGTAGTCGACCATCTTGTTGTAGGCGTCGCCCAGGTTCACCGTCTCGGAGTTCATGTTGATCGTGCCCTCCTTGGCCATGAGCACGGCGGTTCCACGCCAGGACCGCTTGTCACCGCCGGGCGTGCCACCGGAGACCGGTATGCGCCGGACCGTCTTGCCGTCGCGTACGAGCGTGAGTTGATGGCGGTCGAGGTCGACCTTGACCGTCTGCCGGGCGCCGATGGTGAAGGTGGTCGTGTAGTCACGTACGAACCAGCCGCCGGCCGCGCCCGAGTCGGTGCCGTTCAGGTCGGCCTTGAGCGTGACCTTGGTGCCGGGCTTCCAGTACTCCTTGGGCCGCCAGTCCACCCGGTCCCGGCCCGACCAGTCGGTCAGCCAGCCCCAGGAGCCCTCGGTGTCGTTCGAGGTGGTGATCCTGAGCTGCTTCTCGACCTCGGTCTTGTTCTTGACCGGATTGTCGAAGACCAGGGAGATCGGCTGCGCGACGCCGACGGTGGAGGCGGCGCCCGGCCGCCAGTCGACCTTGTTGACCTTGTCCGCCTCGGCCGTGGTGAAGGTGGCCCTGGTGTTCTTGGCGGTTCCGCCCTCGGTCCTGGTCGCCGCCGTCACCGTGTACGCCGCGCCGGGTGCGGCCTTGCGGTCGGAGACCCACGACCGCCCGTCGGAGGCGGCCTTCCCGGCGAGTTTGCGGCCCTCGGCGTCGGTGACCGTCACCGAGGTGAGTGTGCCGCCCGCGGCCGTTACCCGCACGGGCTCGCCCGCCGGGACCCGCTCTCCCGTGGGCGTGACGGTGACCTTGACGGGGCGTTCGTCGGCGCCCGGCTTCACCTTGTTGTCCGCCCTGGCGTCCGGGCCGTCGGCGGAGCCGCTCGACGAGCAGGCGGCGAGCGGCGCCAGCAGCGCGGCCGTGGCGGCGGCCACGACGGCGGCCCGGACGTGGGCATGGGCGAGTACGCGGGTGCGGGACAACCGGGACAACCGGGACAACGGAACCTCCGGGAAGGGCAGGAACGAGGTGGGCCAGAGTCGGCGATGTCGTGACTCTAGAGCCGGAAAACCCGAGGTCAGCCGCTATGGAGCTATGTGACGGCGACTGGTGAGGAACGGTCATGGTCCGGTCACATTCGCCGGACGGAGCGGTCATGGTCCGCTGTGAGCATCCTTTGCGACCCCGCGAAAAGGCCCGCGAAAAGGCCCGGGGAGAAGGAGAGGAACGGACTGTGTCAGCGCTGCTCGTGCCGCCCAGCCGCGTGCCCCAGCCACGGAACCCGGGCGTGGCCCTGCGAACCATCACCGCGGAGACGTACCGCGCCTTCCTCGCGTCCCCCGCCGGCGCCGCCCTCGGCGCCGGATTCCTCCAGTGCCCGTCCTGGGCCGACGTCAAGGAGGGCTGGCGCGCCCAACTGCTCGGCTGGGGGCCGGATCCAGAGGCGGGCCAACTGACCGGCGTGGCCCTGGTGTTGCTGCGGCAGTTTCCCGGCACACGGAAGTACTTCGCCTACCTTCCCGAAGGGCCCGTCGCCGACTGGAACGACCCCGACGTCGACGCCTGGCTCGGCCCGCTCCTCGAACACCTGCGCCGCGCGGGCGCCTTCGCCGTGCGCATCGGTCCGTCGCCCGCCTACCGGCGCTGGGACGCCGCCCTGCTCAAGCCGCTCACCGGCCCCGGCCGACGCCTGGGCGACGTACTCGCCAGTGAGGTCGACCCGCTCGGCACCGCCGTCGCCGAGCGGCTGCGGGCCCGGGGCTGGCGCCGCTGCGGCGGTGACGGCACCGGAGGGGAGGAGACCAGAGGGGGCGGGACCGGTGGGGACGGGGACGCCCAGCCCCGGCACGTCTTCCAGGTGCCACTCGCCGGACGCACCGCCGAGGACCTGTGGTCCGGGCTCAACCAGGAGTGGCGACGCAATGTGCGCCGGGCCCGGAAGGAGGGCGTGGAGGTGGTGGTGGGCAGTGCGGCGGAACTCCCGGAGTTCTACCGGCTGTTGGGCATCACCGAGCGACGCGACGGGTTCCGGCTCGGCCGCTCGCTCGCTTACTACGAGCGTCAGTACGCGGTGCTCAACGCCGAGGAACCGGGCCGGATGAAGCTGTACCTCACCCGGCACCGGGGCGAGATCCTCGCCGCCCACACGATGATCACGGTGGGCCGCCGGGTCTGGTACCAGACCGGTGCCTCGGCCGACCACCGTCGCGAGGTCCGGCCCTCCAATGCCCTGCAGTGGCGGATGCTGCTGGACGCCCACGCTCTGGGCGCAGACGTCTACGACATGCGCGGGGTACCCTCCACTCTCGATCCTGAGGAACGTACGTACGGACTGCTGCGGTGGAAGCTCGGCACCGGCGGGCAGGTCGTCGAGACGTTGGGGGAGTGGGAGAGAGCATTGGGCGGCGGTGCCAACCACGCGCTTCACCGCGCCTTCCAGGCGTACCTGAACCGCCGATGAAGCAGACGACACCGACGGCCCCGACCACCACCCCACCGGTGAAGACGGCGGCCCGCGGCAGTGCCGTCATGGCCGCCGGGTCCGTCGTCTCCCGGGCCACCGGCTTCGCCCGCTCCGCCGTGGTCGCGGCGGCGCTCGGCACCATCGGGCCGGTCGCCGACGGATACGCGGTCGGCAACGCCCTGCCCACCATCGTCTACATGCTGCTCCTCGGCGGCGCGCTGAACGCCGTCTTCGTGCCCGAGCTGGTCAAGGCCGCCAAGGAGCACGACGACGGCGGTGTCGCGTACACCGACCGGCTCGTCACGGTCTGCGTCGTCGCCCTGCTGGCGATCACCGCGACCGCGGTGTGGGCGGCTCCCGCGATCGTCGACGCGTACACCGACTACACCGGCCCGCAGGCGGCCATGACCACCGCGCTCGCCCGCTACTGCCTGCCGCAGATCTTCTTCCTCGGACTGTTCACGCTGCTCGGACAAGTCCTCAACGCGCGGGGCAGGTTCGGCGCGATGATGTGGGCGCCGGTCCTCAACAACCTCGTCGTCATGACCGTGTTCGGTCTGTACCTGGCGCTGGCCATGGGCGGCGGCGACACGCTCACCGCGACCGGGACCGCCGTGCTCGGCTGGGGCACGACCGCCGGTATCGCCGTCCAGGCACTCGCCCTCCTCCCCGCGCTGCGCGCGGCCCGCTTCCGCTGGCGCCCCCGCTTCGACTGGCGCGGCAGCGGACTGACCCGCCCGCTGAGAGCGGCCGGCTGGCTGGTGCTCCTCGTCCTGGCCAACCAGGCCGCGTACTGGGTCACCACCCGCCTTGCCACCACCGCGGGCCTCGACGGCGGCCCCGGATACGGCGCGTACAACAACGCCTATGCCCTGTGGGTCGTACCGCACGGCATCATCACGGTCTCCGTGGTGACCGCGCTGATGCCCCGGATGAGCGCGGCCGCCGCCGACGGGGACACCGCCGCCGTGCGCCGCGACGTCTCCCACGCCCTGCGCGTCTGCGCCTCCGCCGTCGTACCCGCCGCCTGCGCGCTGTTCGCCCTCGCCCAGCCGGTGATGGCCCTCGTCTTCGGGTACGGCAGGACCGGCGCCGACGACACGGCCGCCATGGCCGGGATCCTGATGGCCTTCGCGCCGGGACTCGTCGCCCTGTCCGGCCAGTACGTCCTGTCCCGCGCCTTCTACGCGCTCTCCGACACCCGTACGCCGTTCCTGCTCAACCTCGTGATCGTCGCCCTCAACGCGGGACTGTCCGTGGCCGCCGCGCACCTGCTGCCCGCTCGCTGGGCCGTTACGGGCATGGCGGCGGCGTACTCCCTGGCGCTGTGCGTCGGCTGGGCGGTGACCGGCCTGGTGCTGAGCCGCCGGCTCGCCGTCGCACGCCCCCAGCACCCGTCCGCCGCCGCTCGCCCCCAGCACTCGTCCTCCGTCGTACGCCTCCTGCGCTCGCCTTCCGTCGGCGCCCACGCGCGGCTGCTGCTCGCCGCCGTCCCCGCCACCGCGCTCGGTCACGTCGCGGCCCAGGGTGCGGTACGGGCAGGAGCCCTGGTCGCCGCAACTGCCGGGGCGGTTGTCGTCGTCCTCGTCTTCGCCCTGCTCGCCCGTCCACTGCGGCTCGCCGAACTCGTCGCGCTGCTCTCCGGCGTACGCCGCAGACGGACCCGGAACCGGACCTGAATCCGGACCTGACCTTCACCGAGGGAGAACTGCCGATGCCCCGCGTGCTCCTCATCGAGGACGACCCCTCCGTACGCGAGGGGGTCGAACTCGGTCTGCGCCGCCGCGGCCACGAGGTACGGGCGGCCGCGACCGGCGAGGCCGGCCTCGCCGCGATGACCGAATTCCGCCCCGACCTGCTGCTGCTCGACCTGATGCTGCCCGGCATGAACGGCGTACAGGTCTGCCGGCAGGTCCGCGAGCAGAGCCAGTTGCCGATCATCATGCTCACCGCGCGCGGCGACGACTTCGACGTGGTCATCGGTCTGGAGGCCGGTGCCGACGACTACATCGTCAAGCCCGCCCGTCCCGAGGTGATCGAGGCCCGGATCCGTGCCGTACTGCGCCGCCTGGACGACAGCGGTCCGGGCCGCCCGGCCATCGTGGTCTACGGAGAACTCACCGTCGACCGGGTCGGTCTGACCGTCACCAAGGCCGGCCGGCCGCTCGCGCTCGCTCCCTCGGAACTCAAGCTCCTGCTGCACCTCTCCGCCGCTCCCGAGCAGGTGTTCAGCAGGCAGCAACTCCTTGAGCACGTCTGGGGGCACAGCTTCCACGCCGACGCCCGGCTGGTGGACGCGTGCGTGGCCCGGCTGCGCGGCAAGATCGAGGACGAGGTCGGCAGCCCCCGATACGTCCAGACACTGCGGGGCTTCGGCTACCGCTTCGGGCCGCTGTGACAAGACAGGGCGGTACGGCCACCGGAGAACAGCGGGCGCGGGTCAGGGCGTTCGGGTTGCGTACGCGACTGCTGTTCGCGTTCCTGCTGGTCGCCGCCGTCAGCGCGGGGACGACGGCCGCGCTGACCTACCGCGAGGCCCGCAACGCGCTGCTCGAGACCGCCCAGGACACGGCGGTCACGTCGTTCCGTGACCACGTCCAGCAGACAGGTTTCGCGCTGCCTGTGCTGCCAGGGGACGACCTGGACGAACTCCTGCGCAACATCGCCCGCAAGGGCAAGCCGCACCCCTGGGTGGTGTTCGCCGAGTACGGTTCGGTCCGCGCCTCCTCGGGCGAGAACCCCGTCTCCACCGTCATCACACCCGAACTGCGCCGCGCCGCGCATGCCAACCCCCACGGCAGCTTCGAGCGGGTCGTCAAGGACGGCGTCCCCTATCTGACCATCGCCATGCCCATGGTCTTCAAGGCGAGCCCGGACAGCGTGCTGCCCAGTGGCCTGGTCCTGTACGCCGTCATGCGGATGACCGACGAGCAGGTCAACGTCGACGCCCTCCTCATGGCCGGCCGGGACGGCGCGCTGCCCGGCCTCGCCGTCTCGCTGATACCCGGCCTGATCGCCGCACGCAGTGTGCTCCGCCCGGTGCGCAAACTGCGCGAGGCGGCCCTGAACATGGGCAGCGGCAGACTCGACACCAGGATTCCGGTGCGCGGCAGCGACGAACTGGCGGACCTGGCGCACACGTTCAACGAGTCGGCGGGCCAACTGGAGCGTTCCGTACGTGAGTTGCGCGAGGCCGAGGAACGCGCCCGCCGCTTCGCCTCCGACGTCTCGCACGAACTGCGCACCCCCCTCGCCGGAATGCTCGCCGTCACGGAGGTCCTCGACGAGGACGCGGACGGGCTGGACGCCGACACCGCCCGGGCGGTCCGGCTCGTCAGCGCGGAGACCGGGAAGCTCGCCGTGCTCGTCGAGGACCTGATGGAGATCTCCCGCTTCGACGCCCGCGCGGCCGGGCTGAACGCCGACGAGGTCGACGTGGCCGAGGCCATCCGCAAGACCCTCGACAACCGGCACTGGACCGACGACCGGATCCGCACCGAACTCCCCGACGGCATCCGGGCCCGGCTCGACCCGCGTCGCTTCGACGTGGTGATCGCCAACCTGGTCGGCAACGCCCTGCGGCACGGCGGCGCGCCCGTGACGGTACGCCTGCGCACCGAGGCACGCTCCCCGGGCCCGCCCGTGCTGATCACCGACGTCGTGGACAGCGGACCCGGTATCCGCCCCGAGGCGCTCCCGCACATCTTCGACCGCTTCTACAAGGCCGACGCGGCCCGTACCCGCTCGGCGGGCAGCGGCCTGGGACTGGCGATCACCCTGGAGAACGTGAAGCTGCACGGCGGAACGATCCACGCGGGGAACCGCCGCGGGGGCGGTGCCGTCTTCGCCGTCGAGATACCGCTGCATGCGGAAGGGGAGGGGGCCGGCGGATGAGGCGACGTGTGCCGGCTGCTGCTTTCGCCGTCGCGGCCGTCGTACCGCTGGTACCGCTGCTCGGTGGCTGCGGTATCCAGGAGACCGACGTCATCGAGGCGGGCGGTCCCGCCAGCTTTCAGGCCTTCTTCGACCGCGAGTACGAGATGCTGCTCTTCTTCCGTTCCCCCGACGGAGGGCTGAACCCCGTGATCCGGTCGACCAGGTCCTCGGCCGGGTTCGGCGGCGAATACGACGAGCCGGGCTCCGGGGACCAGAACTCCGGCGACGCGGCGGGACCCGTACCGACGGAGAAGGTCGTCCTGGCGCTGCTCGCCGGTCCGCGGGCCGGGGACCGGTCCGCCGGCCTGGACACCGCCCTCCCCAAAGCCCGCCCCGGCGCGACCGTCAAGGTCGGCCCTGCCTCGGAAGGCCGGGTCACGACCCGCCTGCCCCTCGCCCTGAAGGACCTGAACAGCACTGCCCTGCGCCAGCTGACCTGCACCATCGCCTACAGCCAGGACCCCGACGGCCAGGTGGTCGTGGAACTGACGGGCCAGGACGGGGCATCGAGTTCCGACACCTGTGGCCTCGCTCCCGGCAGCACCGGCGGCACGGCCGGCACCGGCAACGAACCCGCGGAGACCGGGACCCGGGCAGGGACCACCTCGCCGCCGCCCGGCGCCTCCGGCTGAGAACGGGTCAGTGGTCGTCGGTGATCGTGGTCGCGATGCCGTTGCTGATCTCGACCTCGGCGGAGAAGCCCTTCTTGGCGGCCGCCTCCAGCTGGGCCTCGGTGCACTCGACGCCGCCCTCGCCGCCCGGCCCGGTGTTCACGGCGTCGCAGATGTCGTCGTAGCCCATGATCTTGGTGTCGTCGGCGACGAGGAACTGCTGCTCGGTGCCCTTCATGTCGGAGACGGTGTACTTGCCCGGCGCCAGGTAGGAGACGTTGCCGAACCAGGTTCCGTTGACGCCCTTGCCCTTGTTGACGCCCTCGACGACCGACTCGTCGCGGCCGGAGGACGAGTCGGAGTCCGACCCGGAGGAGTCGGAACCGGAGCCGGTGTCCTGCTGGGCGGCGCGGCGCTCGGTCACCAGGGTCGCGGAGCCGTTCTTCATCTCCACGTCGGCGTTCACGGCACCCTTCTTGAGGGCCGCCTCCAACTGGTCCGGCGTGCACGGCGCGTCCACCTTGGAACCGGCCTCGCCGCATATGGTGCCGACGCCGTAGACCTCGGTGTCGTCGGCGACCCAGAACTGCTGGTCCTCCTTGCCCGGCACGGACACGATGTACTTGCCCGGGGCGAGATAGGTGACCTTGCCGTTCTTGAACGAGCCGCTGACGCCCTTGGAGTTCTTGGCGTTCTTGGAGTCCGAGGCCTTCTCGGCGGCCGCCGGGCTTGCGGTGCCCGTCGGGCTCTTGCCGGACGAGCTGTCGTCCGTGCCGTTCTGACATGCCGTCAGCAGCAGTCCGGCGGTGAGTGCGGCGGTGGCGACGACGGCCTGGCGCAGGCGGCGGTTCATCACGGGAGATTCCTTCCGGGGGCGGGACGGCGGAGAGCCGGTGGCGTGTTCGCCGTTTCCCGCTCTGTGATCACTATGAGGCCTCCCAGGTCCCACAGGTCACGCCCGTCCTCGCTTCAGAACAGCGCGGTCACACAGTCGTGACACAGCAACACGGCGGCTGAGTAAGCCAGTTGGCAGACGCCACCTTGTGGTTGGCCACCGCCCCCTTGTGGTTGGCCGACGCCCCCGTGCGTCGGACCGCGAAGCCCGCCGGAGCCTCACCGTCGATGCCGTGAACCCAGCCCGCTGTGGGGATTCTGGGCGGGTCCGCGCGAAGTCCGGTGAAGCGGATCACTGCCAAGTTCGGGCTGAGTACACTCCGTGACCTGGCAGGGCGGACAGTTGTGGGGCGAGGGGTGGCGCGGTGCTGGTGACGCCGGAGGCCGGGGACAGGATCGCCGACCGGTATCTCTTGCGGGAGCCCATCGGCAGGGGCGGGATGGGCGTCGTCTGGCTGGCCTGGGACGAGCGGCTGGAGCGGCGGGTCGCGGTCAAGTGCGCACGCCTGGACGACGACCGGGCCACGCGACGGCTCATGGGCGAGGCGCGCAACGCCGGGCGGCTGCACCACCCGAACATCGTGGGTGTCTTCGACTTCGTCGACGAGGGCGCCACCTGCTGGATCATCATGGAGTACGTCCCCTCGCGCAGCCTCGCCCAGATCGTGACGGAGAGCGGCCCGCTCACGCCCGAGGAGGCCGGATCGATCGGCTGCCAGATCGCGGCCGCGCTGGCGAAGTCCCACGACGAGGGTGTGGTGCACGGCGATGTGACGCCGGAGAACATCCTGGTCACCGACGAAGGCGTGGCGAGACTGACCGACTTCGGGATCTCGCGGGCCCTGTGGAGTGACGTCACCCACAGCACGACGGGCAGTGTGCGCGGCAAACCCCGGTATCTGGCCCCGGAGTTGGCCAAGGGGCAGCCCGCGGGCGAGAAGTCCGACGTGTTCTCCCTGGGTGCCTCCCTGTTCGCGGCGGTCGAGGGCCGGTCGCCGTACGGGGAGGCCGAACACCCCATGGCGTATCTGGCCCGGGCCGTCGAGGGACACATCGAGCCCGCGCACCGGGCCGGCCCGCTGGACGAGCCCCTCACCGCCCTGCTGGAGGTGGAGCCCCGGCGTCGGCCCGACGCCGCCAGGGCACAGAAGCTGCTGACGCGCGCCGCACCCCCGCCCCCGCACATACAGGAGCGGTTGCACGACAGCGGTACGGGGGACCTCGCGTCCCGCACGCTCCGGCTGCCGCGGCTCCTGCGCCGCCCGGGGGACTACACGCCCTTCATGCTGCAGCCGCCCCGGCCCGTACGCCGACGCCGCCACCACCCCTTGGTGGTCACGGCGGTGGCGCTGGCCGCGGCGGGCGCGATCACGGCCGGGCTCGTCCTCCTCGGCCCGTGGGCCTCGGACGGCGAGGACGGCAAGGGCGGCCGTGCCGACGCGAAACAGCCGGCCACGGCGCGGGCCGGTGCCATCGGCGACGAGCGCACGGCGGACCCCTGCGGGCTGCTCGGCGCGGCCTCGCTGAGCCGCTTCGGCGGCACGGAACTGGACCCCGACTACGGGGAGATCGACCGGTGCGACGTCCTGGTGCGCAACAACAGCGGTGACGACAACGCGGACGTCCAGGTGAACCTCGACTCGGACAGGGACGATTTCGACGGCATCGTGTCCACCCGCCTGGTCGGCAGCCTCACGGTCGTGACGCTCAAGCGTGACGGGAACGCCTGCGAACGGGCGGTCCTGACCACCGACGGCAAGCAGATCCGCGTCATCGGGAAGCAGCTCAACAAGGTGTCGCCCGACCCGTGCCAGCTGGCCGACGCCGCCTCCGACCGCGTAGTCGGCGTGCTGGCCGAGGGCCCGGTCCCCCGCCGTTCGTCGCCGCCGGCCAAGAACTCCCTGGCCAGGCTCGACGCCTGCACGCTGCTCGACGCCACCGAGCTCAAGCGGCTTCCCGGCGTCGAGGCGGACAACCGCGACGGCGGCTTCGGTTCCTGGAGCTGCGACTGGTCGAGCGACGACGGCAACCGCGAGGTGGAGATCCAGTTCAGCCGGGACAACTCCCTGGACGCCGACGACGGAAAGCCGGTGAACGTCGCCGGCACGAAGAGCTACGTCATCGCGGACGAGGCCGAGGACGACAGCTGCACCGTACGGACCCCGCACCGCACCTACCGGAACTCGGTCGGCGACCCCACCACCGAACACTTCCAGCTGACCGTGTACGCCCCGCAGTCGGCCAAGCAACTGTGCGACACGGCAACGGAGTTCGCGGCGGTCGTCGTACGGAACATCGCGAAGCGACTGCCGGGGGCGTGACATGACCGAGCCGGGAATGGCACGGAGACGGCCGGGCGATCGACGGCCGGGGGAGCGACACCCGGGCGGGCGGGGGATGCCCGCTTCGGGTGGCCGGTTCCTGGCCGCCACCCACGGGAGCCTCGCCCGGGGCGCGTCCGCGCCGCTGCCCGGCACCCTCTTCGCCCTCGCGCTGACCGGCGGAATGACGCTGGGGCCGGGGGACGGGCGCGAGGTCCTGTTCGGCCGCAACCGGCCCGAGGTACACGTCTGCTTCGGCGAGGACGACCCCCAGCTCAGCCGCCACCAGGGCACGCTCACCCACCGGGACGGCCGCTGGTGGGTGAGCAACGCCGGGCGCCTGCCGATCCGGTGCGCCGGGGCCCGCCTGCTGTTCCGGGGCGAGGAGCCACTGCCGCTCGACACCGGCTACACCCCGCTGTTCGTCGGCGGTTCACGGGGCCGCGAGCACCTGCTGGAGGTCTTCGTCACCGGCCCCGAGGGCGAGCGGCCGCGACCGCGGCACGGGGACGTCACCAGCCCGCCCCGGGTGTGGGTCCTGACCGAGCAGGAGAAGCTCGCCCTCGTCGTCCTGGGCCGGCGGTACCTGCTGCACGAGCCCCGTCCACAGCCCCTGACCTGGAGACAGACCGCCGCCGAACTCGCCGAGTCGCAGCCGCACGCGGGCTGGACGGACAAACGCGTCGAACACCTGGTCAACGGCGTACGCACCCGCCTTTCCCGCGACGGCGTCCCCTGGCTGACCCGCGAGGAACTCGGCGAGCCCCTCGGTAACGCCCTCAACGACAACCTGATCCGGGCACTGCTGTCGTCGACCACGCTCGTGCCCATGGATCTGGCGTTGATCGACGCCGCCTAATGGGACCTGCCGGGTCGGAGAGACTCGGTGCCGTAGCCGCCAGCAGGTGAGCACTTTCGCCGCCGGAAGCAGTCGAGTTCTGGTGTCAGACCGTGCCCCTGCTGGTCGGCCGGGAGGCCAGACCGCTGATGGGGTGGCGTGCCCGCCGGGCAGTGGGGCGTGAGCACTGGATCCATTAGGCCGCGCGCCGCCTTCCGCGGGCTGCAGGAAGCGAAGTGCCGTGCAAGGAGGGAAAGTTGCTGCTGATCGGCGATGACTGGGCCGAAGACCATCATGACATCGAGGTCCAGGACGAGGCAGGCCGGAAACTCGCTGCGGCGAGGCTGCCGGAGGGCGTGCAGGGGATCGCGAAGCTGCACGAGCTCCTCGCGAAGCACGGTGGCAGGGACCTGGATCCGGCTGCGGTGGTGATGGGGATTGAGACTGACCGGGGCTCGTGGGTGCAGACCCTGATCGCCTCCGGCTACCAGGTCTACGCCATCAACCCGAGGCAGGTCGCCCGGTTCAAGGAGCGGTACGGCACGTCCGGCGCGAAGAGTGACAAGGGCGACGCGCACGCGCTCGCGGACATGGTCCGTATCGACCGGGACCAACTGCGGCCCGTCGCCGGCGACAGTGAGCAGGCCCAGGCCGTCAAGGTCGTCGCCCGTGCCCACCAGACCATGATCTGGGAACGTACCCGCACTTTCCAGCGTCTGCGCAGCACGCTGCGGGAGTACTTCCCCGCCGCCCTGTCCGCTTACGCAGACCTGGAGCTGACCAGCACGGACGCCCTGGAACTGCTGATCAAGGCGCCCACCCCCGCAGTCGGGGCGAAGCTGACGCGCACCCAGATCACCGCGGTCCTGGCCCGTCACCGCCGCCGCCACCGCGACGCGAAGGCCGCGACCATTCAGACCGCCCTGCGCGAGCCGCAGCTGGGCCTGCCCGAGCCCGTCACGGCCGCCTACGCGGCCACCGCCACCGCCCACGCACGGCTGATCATCGCGCTGAATGAGCAGATAGCCGCGCTGGAAGTACAGGTGAAGGCCCATTTTCTGGCGCACCCGGATGCTGAGATCTACCTCTCGATGCCCGGCATCGCAGAGATCACCGGCGCCCGGGTGCTCGCCGAGTTCGGAGACGACCCCAGCCGCTACGCGTCCGCGAAGGCCCGCAAGAACTACGCCGGCACCAGCCCCGTCACCCGGGCCTCCGGCAAGAGCCGCACCGTCCAGGCCCGTTACGTCCGCAACAACCGCCTCGCCGACGCCCTCCAGCGCCAGGCATTCGCAGCCCTGCGCGCCTCACCCGGCGCCCGCCACTACTACGACAAGCAACGCGCCCGCGAAACGGGTTACAACCCGGCCCTCCGCCAGGTCGGCAACCGCCTCGTCGGCATCCTCCACGGCTGCCTCAAAACCCGCACCCACTACGACGAAGCGACCGCCTGGTCACACCACACCCACACCCATGCCGCTTGACCTCAAACGACATGGGGTGTCTGACACGCGCTCCCGGTGTCTCGTGGCAGATGTCATCTCCGCGCGGGGCGTCGGGTGGGCAACCAGGTGTCGATGGCGGCCGCCAGTTCGTCGCGGTCGGTGAAGACGTGTCCGTTCATACCGACGGCCCGGTGATGGCTCTGTCCTTGCAGGCCATCCACGTACTGGGCGAGGGCCCGAGCACGGCCACGCTCATGGTCCCCGGCGGTCAGCCGCGGGCCGCCGAGGGAGCCCTCACCGGCCCTCTCACCCTCGCGTCCCTGCGCTTCGGCACCGCCGTCATGGGCTGCTGCGGCCTGAGCGCGGCCGACGGCCTGACCGCCTACGACCTCGACGACGCGGGCGCCCGCCGACGAGATCACCGCGCTCGAAGGCACCGGAATCGTCGTCAAGACCGTCTGACAGGACGTAACCGGCACCTCGACGTCTACCGCGAACCGGGCCGCGAAGTCGGGGAGTTCAGACTGCTGCTGCGGCTGCTCCGTGTGCTGGAGGGCTGGAGGAGCTGGTCGACGGGTGCGTAGTCGTCGGTGAGCGGTTGGGCATCGCCGATCCAGGAGGTGAGGTCGTCGCCGGTGGAGGTCTTCCAGCCGGTCTGCCGGGAGTTCAGCGCTTCCTGGGCCGCGCGCAGGTCGACCGGCCGGTCGGAGGCGAGCACCACCAGATTGCCACCCTCGGGGGCGGCGGTCGGGGCGAGGCCGATATCGGCGGGTTCGCCGACCACGGCCACATGCTCGAAGGTCTCGCTGAGGGTGGCCACTTCGGCACGTGCGAAGTCCATACCGCCGTGGTCGATGAGGTTGGCGACGTACAGGCCGTCCTCGTCGAGCACCCGCCGTACGTCCGTCATCGCCTCCACCGTGGTGAGGTGCCACGGCACGCTGACGCCCCCGAAGGCGTCGCCGACGACGAGGTCACGACTGCCGGCGTCCAGCCGCCGCAGGCCGAGCCTGCCGTCCTCGGCGCGTACGTCGATACCGGCGCCCGGTCCCAGACCGAGTTGCTCGCGGTTGATGCGTACGACCCCGCTGTCGATCTCGGACACAAGGCTGCGCGTCCCGGGCCGGGTGGCCGCGAGGTAACGGGGAAAGGTGAGCCCGCCGCCGCCCAGGTGGTGGGCGACCAGTGGCTCGCCTTCGGGAAAGGCGGCATCGACCACCGACGCGATGGCGCGCACGTACGCGAACTCCAGGAAGGTCGGGTCGTCCATGTCGACGTAGGAGTGCCGCAAGCCGTCCAGAACGAGTGTCCGGCCGCTGTCCCGGTCGGGGTCCGCGACGACCCGGGCGCAGTGGTACTTGGTCTCCGTGTCGCAGGCACCGGGCGCGACCGTGGTGGCGAGGCCGCCGGCGACGACCACGAGTGTGAGGGCAGGGGTGCCGCTCCACCCGCGCGTTCGCCACTCGACCAGCGCCGCGCCGGCCACCAGCAGTGTTCCGAGGCCGATCAGGATGCCGCTGACCGACAACCGCGACACGAGGACGAAGCCGGTGAGGACGGTGCCGAAAATGGCGCCGACGGTACCGACGCCGGACAGCCGGCCGACCACCGTTCCGGTCTCGGCGAGGCTGGTGAGACGTAACTTCGTCACGATCGGCGTCACCGCGGAAAGCAGCGCGCCCGGCACAAGTATGGTCAGCGCCGCGATCAGCAGGAGCAGCGCCGGTGCCCACTCCGCGGAGGTGCGCAGCACGGCGGGGGTGAGCGCAACGACCGCTCCCGACACCCCGAGCGAGGGACCTATGAGCCGACGCGGATCGACCTGGTCGGCGATGAGCCCACCGAGCCACGAGCCGAGGGCGATCGCCGTGAGGGCGATGCCGATCACCATCGTGCTGGTCTCAAGGGTGAGGCCCAGGTAGGGAGCCAGCAGCCGCAGGGCGACGATCTCCACCACAAGAACCGCGGCCGAGGACCCGAACACAAGCGCGGCAGCGGCCCGGGGACCCAGACCCTGACTACGAGACGGGCCCTCGGCAACAGACGAGGACGACGATCCGGTCACGGACGACATCCTCGCACGCGACTCGTCGACCGAACGGCACGGTGGAACGGCAGGAGGAAGCTGCGATGATCGTGGGAGTCGGATCACGGGGGTGGGACCACATGACGAACCAGCCGGTGTTCGTCCTGGGCGAGGAACTGCAGGCCCTGGAGCGGGCCGGGTTCGAGACCGAGGCGGAGTTCCAGGAACTGCTCGCGCGTCATCCTCGGGTGCTGGACTTCGGCTCGCTGGCCGATGGCCGGCCGCTGCGGCTGGTGCTGGTGGCCCGGGAGATGGGGGTGCCGACGAGCACGGAGAGCGCCCCGGCGTACTGGCTGGACCATCTCTTCGTCGACGCCGACGGCGTGCCGACCCTGGTGGAGGTCAAGCGGGCCACGGACACCCGGATCCGGCGCGAGGTCGTCGGCCAGATGCTGGACTACGCGGCGAACGCCGCACGTTACTGGCCGGCCGCGCTGCTGCGGCGTTCCTTCGAGGACACCTGTGTCAAGGACGGCCGATCGCTGGAGGAGGCGTACGGGGAACTCCTCGGCGACCAGGGCGACCAGGACGACCGGTCCGCGGAGGAGTTCTGGACGACGGTCGAAGAGCGGTTGGCCGCCGGGCAGATGCGGCTGCTGTTCGTCGCCGACCAGATTCCGCTGGAGCTGCGCGCGATCGTCGAGTTCCTGAACCGTCAGCTGCGGCAGACCGATGTGTACGCGGTCGAGTTGACCCAGTACCGCGGCGGCGGGGACCTCCGCGTCCTCGTCCCCCGCGTGCACGGGGAGGTCGCCACCGCGGCGAAGTCCCCCTCGGGCCACCGCGCTGCGCAGCGGACCACCCGGGCCGACATGGACGCGGCGATCGCGTCTCGCCCCGACCCGGACGTACGGCGGACCGCGACCGCCCTGCTCGATCACGCGGCGGCCGAGGGGCGGCTGGAGTGCGGGACGGCCAAGTACCGGAGCATGCGCGTCTACTACCGCGCCTCCGGACGGGACGTACCGATCGCGACGCTCTCCCTGCGCGACGACCCGACGAAGGACGACCTCTCCTTCGCCTTCGGCTCGATCACCTATCACCTCGGCAGCGAGCGGGCAGCGGCGTTCGCGGCTTCCCTGCCGACCCTCCCCGGCCTGGCGGAGAAGCTGGAGGCTCTGCCGGCGAAGGGCTACAACGGCTGGCCGTCCGTCTCCCTGACTGCCCTCGCCTCCGAGCCCACTGCTGTGGAGGGGATTCTGTCGGCGATTCAGCAGCTCGTCGGCGATCAGGAGTAATTGGGCTGGACCACAAACAAGCCCCAGGTCGGCGCTTGTACGGCCGCATGGCTGCTGACCTGCGCGGATTCGTCGTGCCGATGTCGTTGCGCGGGCAGGACCGCACCCTGACCGCACTCGTGGGCGGCGCGGATGAGGCCGTCCGACCCGGGGGAAGGCGCCATTGCCTTCGTACGCGGCCAGCGCACGATTCCCACCGGCTCACCCTTGGCGCAACGCCTTCCCGCGCCCACGAACGGTGAGTGGCCCGGCCGCCGATGGGCGCAGTGGTTACTCGCCCTTCCCGCCGCTGGCCTTGCCGTTGCCGTTGCCGTTGCCGGCCCCGGTCCCGTTTTCCGCGCCGTCGGCGTCGTTGCCGGGATTCCCGTTGCCCGACGTGCCGGTGTTCCCCGCCGTGCCCGCGCCGGAGTCCGCGGCGCCCTCGCCGGGTTTGCCCGTGTCGCCTGACCTGCCCGGTGCGGCTGTCGCCCGCGCCAACTGTTCGGCGCAGTACGCGGCGACCTTGCCCTCGCCGCCCGCCGCCGCGACGAGTTGCTGCCAGGCCGTCGAGTCGAGCGCCTTGCCGCGGTCCTTGACGTGCTCGTAGGCGCGGCAGTGCGCCTCGGTGTCCTGGGCGGTGGCCGGGCCGTCCGTCGGTCCGCCGCCGGAGGAAGCCGATGAGGTCTCACCGCTCGGCCGGGCCGGGGCGGACACCGAGGGGTGCGCGGTCTTCCGGCCGGCACCGGCGCCGTCCGTGGACGAGTCGGCCGAACCGATGGCCGCGACCGCGACACCGCCCAGGACACCGAGGCTGGCGAACACGGCGGCGAACGTTGTCTTCACAGGGCGCCCGGTTCGCCGCTCCGCGGGCAGCCGCCAGTCGTCCCGGCGCCGGGTACGCGCCCGGTGCACGTCCGTGCCACGGGTGGCCCGGAAGGCGGCCACGGCCCGCTGCTCGGCCTCGGGGGCGAGATCGGCTCCGCGCAGGAGGGTGGCCAGCGCCGTCTCCAGCGCGGTGTCGTCATGCTCGTCCCACACGTCCCACGGGGCGGACACGGCGTCGTCAGGGTGCACACATCGACGGCCCGGCACTCCGTCGCCGCTCAGCCGGTCACCCATGTCCGCTTCCGTTCCTGTCCGACATGTTCGATTCACCTGGCGTTCCGGGCCCTGCTGCCCGTCCGCCGGCCCACTGCCGCGGGCGTCGTTCACTTCGACTCCCCCAGCGTCCGGGCCGCCTCATCCGTCACACCCTCTGCCGCCCGGCCCCCGACGCCCAACTGGTGGGCGAGGCGTTTCAGACCCCGGTGGGCGGCGCTGCGCACCGCTCCCGGGCGCTTGCCGAGGACGCGCGCGGCGGCGGTACCGTCCAGGCCGACAACGACTCGCAGGAGCACGGCCTCGGCCTGGTCCTTCGGCAGCCCGCGGACCAGTTCCAGGGCCCGCTCGGTGGAGAGGGTCTCCAGTGCCTCGTCATGGGTGCTGTGCGGGCCGGGCAGGTTCAGTACGTCCTGTTCGGTCCCTCCCGACCGGGGCCGCACGCGCTGGCGGCGCAGATGGTCCAGTGCCCGGTGCCGGGCGATGGTCGCCGTCCAGCCGCGGAAACCGGCCCCGTCCCCCTTGAACCGTCCCAGGTCACGGGCGATCTCCAGCCAGGCGTCGGACGCCACGTCCTCCGCGTCCTCGCCGACGAATCCGCGCAGATAGCCGAGCAGGCCCGGCTGCACGATCCGGTACGCGACCGCGAAGGCGGTCTCGTCCCCGTCCTGGGCCCGCGCGACCGCCGCGCCCAATTCCCCGTCGTACGTCTGTACGCGGCGGGATTGCCGTGCCTGGCCCAAGACTGTCCTCGTTCGCACCTGGTTCAAAGCGATTCCGTTCCGTCCGACGAGCCCCGTTGGCATCGACGGCCCCATAGGGACCAGCGCGCGTTCTCACGGAAGTGTCACAACGCATCACGCGTCCCTCACGTGGTCGTCGGAGCTCCTGTCGCATGGGCGGCGAAGCCGCGAGGGCTGTCGCCGGCGCCAAGGGAACTGCGACGTAAGGACGGTGAGCCGATTCGTACGCCGATCCGTACGCCGGGCCGGACGGCGGGCCGGACGGCGTTGCGGCTCAGCGGCGCCCGGCGAATCCGGTGTTTCGGACACCTGTTGGCAACCCGTGCCGTCCCGGCCGGGTGACGTATCGCGCCGGCCGTGCGCTGTGTGAGTACCGAGTCCGCACCGGACCGCCCGACGCTGATCGGTGATCGGTGATCGGCGATCGGCAGGCTGGACGTCGGTGCCAAGACCACTCCCGGAACTCTCTCCGCGCCGCTCTCGACTCCCCCCCCCGGAGGCGACATGGAGAGGGGCGAGGGCGGCCGGACCCCGACCACTGCGTCGGGTCCGGCCGCCCCACACGCCGTTCGGACCGACGGCGGACGATCACCTCACCCGCGTACGCCCCGAAGCCGCGCAGCGAGGTCGGCAGGTGATCCGTCACCTGGTTCTGCGGGGTTCCCACAACTGGCGCAGAGCCGCCTCCCACCTCGCCGTACGACGGCCGGGGGGCTTCCGGAACGCGGCGTGCGCCGGGCGGAGTGATGCTCCGGCGTCCCCGTGCGCTCCATCTGTGATGAGCCTCTACTTTCCTTTGCGAGCGGTGCCGCCCCCGGCACTGCGCAACAGCGCGACCTGGCTGGAACGGAGGTTCGGGGACGCCTCGGACACCGTCCGGCACCGCGTCGACCGGCACCGCGAGGATGTGCTGGACAAGCGATATCTGGACCAGGAACTCCTCTACGCCGGCGATCCCCCGCACCGCGCGGAGCATCGACCCCAGGCCCAGGTGGTGCTCGGCGGTCGGCCGGTGTTCCACCCCGATCGGTACAAGCCGCCGTTCCTGGTGCTGACGGCGGGCCAGGCGCAGCGGGTGGCCAGGTTCCTGACGATGGCCGACTTCGACGCGCTGTGGGTCTTCGCCCGCGACGAACTGCTGCCGCGCTACGGCGGCGTCACCGCAGAGCCCGACACGCGGGGCGTTTTCGCGGCGGCGCATCGGGAGCTGACGGAGTTCTACACGCAGACGGCCGCGCGCGGAGACGCGGTGGTGAAGTGGCTGCCGGCCTGAGGCACCGGGCTCGGTGGATGCGGTCCGGCTCCCCGCGCGTCCTGCCCGGAACGCTTCTACGGTCGAAGCAGAGCGTGGCGCCGGCGGATGCCCGTTCTGTCCGCCTCCGCCACACCCCGTCCTGGCGCCGTCAGCGCTTGAACGAGGCCACTCGGCATGTCCACAGCATCCGACACCCCTGTCCTGGACACCCTCGCCGCCATGACCGTCGACTCTCTTGAGCGCTGCGGTCTCTCTCCCCCCGGGGACACCCTCATCCTCACTCGCATTTGCCGCGCTCGCGGCCTCGGACGCGCCCCCATCTCCTACCTCGCCCACATCGACCCCGCCCTCAGGGCCGACCTGACCGCCGCTCAGCCGCAGGATGTCCTGGTTGCCATCGCCCCCATCGTGGGCACAGCGCGAGTGATGACGGCGGCGGGCAACATCGCCGAGGCGCTGGGTGTCGCGATCGCGGTCGCCGACGCCGAGGCCAGGGGCTGAGAAGGGACAGACATCCAGTGGTCACCGCGCGTCCGATGCCCGCCGTCCACAGCCGTGTCGCAGCGACGGGGGGCGTCGGCGGCCCGGTCGGTCCTGGTGAACGCGGCGCCCGCAGCGACCGACCCGTGCGGGTTACCCGGAATGCGGACGGACGCGATCATCCCTTCACTGGAGTCGTCGGCCTCTGCCCGCTGAACCACCCAGGAGGCAAAATGCCCCGCACCAAGGGCCTGCTGCTGTTGACGGCGGTGGTTTGTTGCGCCGCCGTCCTCACCGGTTGCTCGGACGACGACACCCCCTCTTCGGTGTCGTCGGCCGCCAGTGAGGCCGTCTCGTCGGCTTTCGCGTCGGCGACGGCGAAAGCGGGCCGCGAGCTGGACGAGATCAAGGGCGGCGTGGACGTGAAGTCCGACGTGAAGCTTGCCGAGCCGGGCAAGGACAATGACGGCCGGGCGACCGTCGAGATCACCGCCGCCAACACCACGGATTCCTCCAAGTCCTTCGCGGTCCAGGTCGACTTCACCGACACCAGCGGCAACCGGCTCGACGTGGTCGTCGTCACCGTTTCCGGCGTGGGCGCAGACAAGACCGGCACAGCGACGGCCCGCAGCAACCGTGAACTGTCGGGCGAGGTGAAGACGGAAGTGGCGCGGGCGGTGCGGTACTAGTGCCGGCATCCTCCATCCATTGAATTGAATGGCCTGAACAGCAAAGAACCCCCGGGTCGGTGACCTGGGGGTTCATGGAGCGGGTGACGAGAATCGAACTCGCACTCTCAGCTTGGGAAGCTACGGCGCTTGGGCCGATACATGGCTTCTGAGCTGCACGGATTCGTTCTGTCGCCACAGGTGTGAGTGCTGGTTGGCACCGCTGGTGACCGCGGCTGTCCGCTCTTACGGTCACGCTGTGGGCACGGGAGTGACCAGCAGCCGGGCCGTGCAGCCCGCAGCGCCTGTGCTGACCGGACCGCATCGTCTGTGGGACGGTTCAGGAGGTTCCGTCGCGACTGCATACACCGGAGCTGACAGGTGGATCCCGCAATGTTGGTGACGTACTCTTCTATGTACATCACCAACATTGCGTGGGAGGCACGGTATGTCCGTGACCCAGATCGACATCGACGACGACGCCCTGGAACGCGCCATGGCTCTGTCCAAGGTCAGGACCAAGAAAGAGGCGGTCAATCTCGCTCTGCACTTCTACGCCGAGCAGCAGGAGCGTGCGGCGCGCATCAGCCGTCACTTCGAGCGCGCGCGTGAGTGGGGTGCCGTCGAGGACGCCGAGCACCTGCACCGGGCGGAGAAGCACAGCCGGTGATCTACTTGCTCGACACGTCCGGCCTGGTCCGGCTGCTCCGCGATCCAAAACTGCAATCGGCCTGGTACGACGCGATCGATGCCGGCGCCATCGCGTCCTGCTACGTGCAACGCGCCGAGTTTCTGTACAGCGCCCGAAACGGTCGTGAGTACGACGAGATCGCGGAAATGTTTACGGACCTCTACCCCGACGCCTCGGTGCCGAAGAACGCAGGGCGCTGGATCAGCGCGGTGCAACACCGTATGGCCCAGGCCGGGGAGCATCGCAGTGCCTCGGCGGTGGACCTCATCATCGCCGCTACAGCGGCCCACCACGGCTTGGCTGTCCTCCACGACGATGCCGACTACCGCGCTATTGTCCGGCACGCATCCGACGTGACCGAGCACAACGTCCACGACATCGCCTGAGGCGCTTCCGCCGCTCGACAGGTTGTGGTCGTCCGATGTCAGGCGAAGGTGGCGATCAAAGACAGAGTGGAAGTCACGAGGGATGCCAGTCCGGGGATGCCGTCGCATTTGGCCAGGATCTGTTCCAGCATGGTCCTCGCCACGGAGCGGCCGCCGGTGTCGTCGAGGCGTTGCTGGGCGGTGAGGTCGAGAAGGACGACGCACTGCTGGTAGTCGTCGACGCGGCCTTGCTCGGCCGCCAGTTGCTGGCGGATGCGGTCGAGCAGGGTGGTGAATTCCTTCAACTGATCCGGGCCGGAGCCGGTGTTGGTCTGGTTCTGGTGGGAGTTGGTGGCACCAGGCTGGTTCTGGGCGTTGCCCATCGACCCGTAGTTCACGATGCCGGAATTGTCACCCGAGGGTTGGCTGTTCCCGCGGATCACGCTTTTCCTCCTGTTGGCGGGGACTGGCCGTTCATCTGGGAGCCGACGGCTCCGGGCTGGTTCTGTACGGAGCCCATCTCGCCGTAGTTGATGACGCCGGAGTTCTGGAGAATGACCGTGGTCTGCTGCCCGTAGGAGCCGGTGTCGACGTTGTGATCCTCGAGGAACCTCTCGACCGAGTCGAAGATGCGCCGTTGCATCATCTCTATGTAGCGGCGTGCGTCGTCGTACTGGAGCATGTCGTCCATGTACCGGGTCGAGTACGCCTCGCGCAGGCTCACCGGCCCTTTCTGCTTGTCGAGTTCGGGGCGTCGGCGGTTCTTTCCGGGGTTGAGCAGCCGCACGAACATCAGCACCATGTCCACGGCCGAGGCGAGCCAGGCGTGGCGGTGCCAGGACCAGCCGGAGGCGGTGGCCTCGCCGTCGGCTGCACGCAGATCCGGGTGCAGAGGGTTCATCACGTGGGGACGGACGATGACCCGCAGATAGTGGTCCTCATAGGCGAAACCCACGAAGACCGAGGCCGCCAGTTCACCGTCCCAGGAGATGACCCGGGCGCACAGGAACCGGCGGGCCACCTTTGGGGCGCGTTCCGCACCGACGGCCTGGGCGCCGTGTTCGGCCAGGACGTTCAGTGACGTCCACTGCTCGGGAGTGATGCCCTTCCAGCGCTCTGCGGAGATCGCGGCGACGCCGTACGCTTCGAGCCGGTTGTCCGGGTGGAAGTCGGGGCTGGGCGCGGCACCGCGCTTGAGCTCGCGTACGACATGCGCGAGCAACTCGTCCGGGGTGAACCGCTTGACACCGGCCGGCTCCGGCCCGGTCGGGGTACGGGGGCCCGGGATGGCGGAGTCAAGGCCGTCGTCGTTCTCGGGCTTTGGCTGGGCGGGCAGGACATCGATGCCGATCGGGGCCTCGTACCAGACTTTCCCCGCTCCGACGAAGTGCTACCTGGGGCTGCCTGCGCGGATCTCGGTGACGTACGGGATCACCCTCCCGAATTTGAGCTGTCTGACGGCCGTCAGGGCGCGGCGGCTCTTCCGGGTGAGGCCGCGTGCCCGGGTGCCCGTCTCGATGGAATCTCCGATCATCCGCACGAGGCGGCGGTGGGCGAGGAACCGGTCGAGGTAGAAGGCGGCCCATAGGCCCGCGACCGCCACTACTGGGGCCAACTCGGCGGCTGTGGTGCGCAGAAACGTGAGTCCGGCCAGTACGGCGAGGGTCATGACGGCCCGCCGGAGGTACAGCAGATCCTCAGCGGCGGCGCAGCGCTCGATGACCGGGGTGAGCTCGAAACCGAAGGCGGGCACAGGGCGGCCGGCGGCGGCGCGGTTGCGTACCCAGCGAACATAGCCGTGCCCAACGATCACTTTCGGCTGTGGTTTCTCGGGCACTTCGTCCGCGTCGGCGTCCTTCTGCGCTATTTGCTTCTTGTCCAGCCACTTCTGTACGAACTCGGGCGTCAGTTTCTTCTTGAGCTTGGCTCGCTCCTTCTTTTGCCATGCGCGGAACTCCGCGACGGAGTCGAGCCGCAGGTAGGCCGCCGCACTCAACAGCCGTGTCGTCTCTGTCTGCTCCGCCCCCTGGCCGTGCATGCCGCCCTCGACACCCAGCGGTACGGGAGGCGCCTTGAACAACAAACTGTCGATGGTCGCGGAACTGTCCGCGTCCTTGCCGAGCTCTCTGCCTAATCCCATGGCTCGCTCACGCCCCGTCCGCGCCCCGGCGTGCCCCCCTTGGCTGCCGACGGTCCATGCTGCCGCGTGTCCCGGACCTGGCTATACCACCAACCGCAACAAAACCGGCAGGCCGAGGAGCGTGAGTGGCGTCCAGGTCGCGCCGCTCCAGGGTGAGGGGACAGCGGGGGCGTCGACGGCTTCGGTGACTCCGTGCTAATAAACAAACCCCAGGTCACTGACCTGGGGTTTCAACATGGAGCGGGTGACGAGAATCGAACTCGCACTCTCAGCTTGGGAAGCGATGGCGCTTGCGCTGCCACATGGCTGCTGACCTGCGGGGATTCACCGTGCTGGCGTCGTTGCCCCTGATCGCACCGCTGTTGACGTGGTTGTCCGTTCTCACGGGCACGCCGTGGGCACGGCGAAGAACGGCGAGCAGAGCGGTTCACGAACGGGCTCTCCGCTCGGCTCGGCTGGTACGGGTGTCCAGCTCTGGATGGCCTTCGCGAGTGCACAGGTTTTCCGGCGAAGTGCGCCCCTGCAACGGGATCGATCGTTGGGCTTCCTCGGAACGGCCGGCGACTCGGCCCTGGCTCACTTGCCGGCTTCGGGCCCGTACCACTGGAGTGCCTGGCCGGTGACGGCGGCGATGCATTCGAAGTCCCGGTCCCGGTGCAGGAGGGTCAGTCCCTGCAGCTCGGCCGTGGCGGCCACCACGAGGTCGACGGCTCCGGCGCTGCGGTGCTGTCCGCGCTGGGTGAGGACTTCCTGGACCTGCCAGGCGCGGTCGTAGTACCGGTCGTCGACCGGTACCCAGCCGAAGAGCAGCCGCATGTCCTCGATGCCTTGTGCGCGGTCGGCGGCGGAGCGCGCACTGTAGAAGAACTCCAGCTCGGTGATGGGGCAGGTGGCGATGAGCCCGGCGGCTGCCGCCCGGTCCCATCCGTACTGCTCCGCTTCGCCGCGCAATAGGCGGGCGAGCGCGCTCGTGTCGATCAGGAACTGGGCGGCGTTCACCGGCGGTAGTTCCCCTTGTCCTCAAAGAGGTCCAGGTCGAAGGCGCCTTCCTCCGCCGCGGCGCGCAGGCGGGTGAGCGCCAGAGCGCGCCGCCGGTTCTCGAGCACTTCGCGCAGGGCGGTGTTGACCGTCTCCTTCTTGGTGCTGGTGCCGAGCGCTTTGGCCACGTCCGCGACCAGCTGATCATCGAGGTCGATCACTGTCCGGCCCATCGACTACACCTCCATGGATATCATCGATGGCGCCAAGTATATCTCAATCGAAATCACCCCTAGCAGGTTGGCGAAGCGGCGATCGGTCGGCCGGATTGGGTCCCGGCCGCCAGGGACGTGAAGGGGCCACGGGCCTGCCACCCGAAAGGGCCGTCGAGCCTTGGCAGCTCGGCTTACCGGTGATTGTCCGGGCGGGGCCTGCGGCTTCATGGTGAGTGCACAGGTCAGGGCGCCGCTGACGATGTCGGCAGTGGCGCCGGACCGGGAGCGTCGGCCGATGTGGACCGCGGCGCCGACGAGTCGTGCCCAGGGGCACGGAAGATCCGGTCTCGAGGTGGTGGTCCACGACTGTGATGGCGGACTCCGGGCTGCGCTGCCCGACGAGGATGCTGGTGCCGAGCCCTGCGGACAGGGCGAGCAGGCCCGCGGCCTCCATCTGCGCCTCCACACCGGGCTGAAGCAGATCCGCCTCTTGCGCCTGTCGGAGGAGTTGGGTCACGGCGTCTTCTGCGGCATCCGGGTTCTTGATGAAGGGTTGGGCGGCGAGTGCCTGGTCGGTCACGGCCAGAACGGCGTACGAGGTGCAGACGAAGTGGGAGGTGCGGCTCTCCTCGTCGGTCGGCAGCGCCGCCATCAGCGGCGACTCGATCATGTCCCGCAGGCCCGGACTGTCCCCGGCGGCCCGCACGCGGGCGGAGGCCCGTTCCCCGAACATCTCTGCCAGTCGCTCCAGTCCGAAGAGCAGCAGCTTCTCCTTGGTCTCGAAGTAGTACTGCACCAGCCGCAGCGACACACCCGCCTCCGCTGCCACATCACGCATCCCCACGGCATTCAGCCCGCGTCGCCCGGCGATCATTCAAGAGGAATGCCGCCGTCACGATATGCTCCGCGCTGTTCTGCGTGTTCGCTCATAGGGGACGATAAATTCAGGGAGGTATGCATGTTGAGTAGCCGTCCAACCTACGATGTCCGGAACCGTGCACTGGTTGAATTCAGCGGTGATGTGGCTGAACACGAAACCCTGCAAGAAGCACTTTCCGTGCAGGGATGGAAGATCATAAAGAGTTGGTCGGTATTAGGATCTCAGCAGAGGACCCGCAATTTCTATATCCTTGAAATTCGCTTTCTCGGCTCACGGTTCGGCGTTGACCGTGGAACACGGAAGCGATTAGAGAGATTCGGTGACGTTCATTCGTTGAATCTTGCGGTATGTGGCCCCGAGGAGTCAGAGTACCTGAATATCATTTCCGGAGCATCCCATGTCGGGGAGAACCTCGAGGAGATCAAGAAACTCTTGGAGCCGCCGGGAGGGCGGGGTGAGAACTGGCGGAGAAGGGATATCGCGTCACGTCAGCTGATGGCGTTTCTGGTAGGTGTCGCTGCATGGGTAATGATCTTCGGTTCTGTAGCAATCGTCGAAATTTCTGTGTTGGCTGGGATTTTGGTAGTCGTGGCGTTGTGTGCGCAAGTCTCCTGCATTCGGTGGGCAGTCGGGATTCTCGATACAGTTCACCGGCGTAGACGCTTCTGGCGGCTAATGCTTCTGGCATTCTTATCGGACTGGTTTGGTGTCGGATATGGACTGGCGCAACATCGTGACTCACTACCACTGTGGATCATTCCCTCATTTATTGCCGCAGGGTTGATTGCAGCGGGACTGCGTTTAGAAGTGCGACAGGCAAGTTGGCGAGCTGTCCTTTCTTGGCTCATTCCTGTGGTCATTACCGTCGTCTTTGCTGTATTTCCCCAGTTCTCAGTGGTCTGGACTGCTAGTTATTTACACCATTTTGGGGTCGATGCCGATGAGGTGAGTGCATCGCCCGAAAATCTTCTGGGCGGAGCATCGGGCCTGTTTGGATTGATTGTCTGCCTTCTCGCGGTACCAGCGGTCTTGGGAACTATCCGCCATTTCCACGTCGGCTTCACCGACGACCGACAGCATGCTGCCTCGTATGTGGCTCTCCTGCTGCTGGTCGTATTCGGCTGGTTGGCTTTCTTGCAAATATCCTCTTTCAGGGAAGCGAACGCGGCGAAGGCGTATGCGTCCGATGGCCGTTCACCTGCCGCTTTTTATAGTGTCACGCCGAAGCTCATATGTGTGATTCCACTAGAAAAGCCTGCCGACCTACCTGGGGATGGGCCGATGCTGAATCCTGCGGTATCCCACCTCTACTTCGGAACCAAAGACGGTATGGCCGTTCTCTGGTCACCGGCGGACGGGCAGAAGGTCACCGTTCCCGCTCAATCCGTCAGGTTGATAGAGGTGGAGAAGCGGAGGTGCACCATCACTACGTATGCCTTTTTGGCTTCGGACTTCGAGAGAACGAACCGACTCGATAGGTCTGGTAAGGAGAAGGCCGAAAATGTCATTCAGTTGGTGCGTGAACGTGGAGTCCGGCAGATCTCCGTCTATAGCGAGCCTGCGCGGGGAGGTGCAGGGAATACCTGGAGCCCTGCACGGCTGGACTCGTTGGCTGACTATCTGTCGGCTGAGCTCGGACAGAAGATCCTTATCGTCGAGAGGTACATCGATAGGTGTGATGTGGCGGGGTGCCCCGAAGATCCTCAACTGACGGTTGTGGTTCCCGGAGTCGCGTAGTGGCGCAGCCGAAGGCGGCTCATAAACGGGGAAACGATCGGGATAACCCACATCACGGCTCCGCGGGAGCTGTGGAACCCCACCACCGACGATGTGGAGATTGATGCAGCGGCAGCTGCGGAAATCAACAGCTGAAACCCTATCAATATGGTGGCGGTCGCAGATCTGATCAGCCTGACTCGGCCTTTTTGTTCTCCTCCAGGTAAGCGAGATAGTCGGGGAGTACGGCTTCAGTGGCCAGCTCTTCCACTTCCTCTCGCTCCAGCTGTGCCGCTCCATACAGGTCCTCGATTTTGCATGAGATCTCCCAGATCTCGTTCTCTATTCGCCCAATATCCTGAATAGTCAAAGCCGTGACCTTGGTGACGCCCTTGCGCATGCGGCTTTGCGCAAACAGGTAAGTGGGAAATTCTGGCGTCTTCCCCCATGGCGGGTAGACGACTCTCCTTCTTGCGGGCTCGCTAATTATTAGCCCGTGAATTACTTCGTTTCGGAGGTCGTTCAAAATCCTCAGTTCCTTGAGGGTGGATCGAAATTCATCGATGCGAGGGCGATCAGCAGGCAGATACTTATCGGGCCAGTTATTCCACTCATCTAGCATCGCCAACATGTCGCTGATGATTTGTTCCGTTGACCTACCCTCGAACAGAACCCAAATCGGCTCCTCCGATTCGGCACCAGCCATAAGCCGTGCGACATTGGACAGGTGGTAGTCCATATAGGTGTGCGTGGTCGCTAGCTTGCCAATGGCAGCGAATAATACCTCGGTCAGTGGTTCCGCCATGTGGATAGTGTGGCAGTTGGCTGCCTCGAAGGGCATGCACATTTGTGGACGCTCGACGCGCGGTCGGCGTAGCGGCTTTGGGCTGGAGCTGCTTTGGCGCGAGTGATCATGGCCCCGTAAGCTTCCGGCGCGTCGGGCAGGTAGTGGACCTGCCCGGTAAAGCACGACGTTGGGGCCATGATCTTCGAGGCTCGCGCCAAAGTGGCTGCGTAAAGCCGTGGAGCCGACCGCCCCAGCCACGACGTACCCCGTCTCTGACATCAAGAGGCTGGCTGCTGTGCGCGGCACGGGCGGCGGCCGGGCTGGAGCGGGGCGGAGACAGGAGCGAACCGCCTTGAAACCGTAGAGGAGGTTGTTACTCAGGCTGCGGCTGGGATGTGCCAGAGTGGCGCAACGTAGCGCTCCGGACGGCTGCCAATGAGGAGTTGGCGCAGGTCATCGCGCTGTGAGCCGCTGAGGTTCAGGATCTCTGTGATGTGGCGGAACGTCGTGTAGGTAACTCCGCGGCCTCTGGCCTCGTTCTCGAACTGGTCGAGCTGGGGCAAGTTCGTGCTTCTGCGTGACGGCGAGGTGGGCCGAGACGAGTTCGACGTGGACCGTGTGGTCGTCGTACAGGAAGAATCCCTCGACGGGCCAGAGGCTGGAACGGTCGGCGTCTTCAGGAATGATGCCGAGGCTCACCGAGGGGAGTGCCATAACGCTGAGCAGATAGCCCAGTTGACCGGCCATCACGTCCGTTCCGCCTATGCGCTTTCGGAGTGCTCCCTCTTCCAGGAGTATCGCGAACGTGTGGTTGCCGTACACGATCTGCTGCTTCTCCACACGCACCTTGACGGCCGCCGGAACGTCATCAATGAGGCCGCGACGGTTCCGAATTGAGGTGAGCAGTGCAGTGATGTACGAGGCCGTCTGCACGGGGCCGGGAATGAGCCACGGCGAGTAGATGCGGAAGCGCTGGGTGCGTTCCCACAGGGGGAGGACGGACTCCTGGGCCTGCTTCAGACCGGTGCGCTCCATCCGGCGCCACTCGACGTACATGCCCTCGATGCCGCGGGCTGTCGAGACGAGATCCTCTGCCGCGCTCTCCGCACCGCAAGCAGCAGCCCAAGCACGCAGGTCGCGCTCCGAGGGCGGACGCGTACCGCTCTCGAAGCGCGAACACTTCGACTCGTGCCAGCCGAGACTGCTGGCCAACGCTCGCTTGGTCAGCCCGGCTTCGAGCCGGATTTCGCTCAGGCGTTTCCCCAGGGCCCTGCGGGCTTCCTGAACGCTCGAAGATGGCGATGTCATGTCGCTGCGAAGATGCTGTTCGAGTTGTCAGGCCGACTGGAACTCTGCGTGCGGTGTTGCCCGCGCCCACACGGCCTCGAAGGCCGACTCGCAGAGCTTCGCGACCTCGGGGTCCTCCGTGAGTTCCACCTCCATGTTCTCGCCTTCGCCGTCGAAGTGGTTGACGAGAACGAGGCTGGAGTCGAAAAGCCAGGAGTCGTTGCCCGGAAGCGCGAGGCCCGTTGCGTCTCGCCGGGAGAGCCAGCGCACGCCTTCGCCGGCGGCGATGTTCAGCCCGTCCGTCACGTCGTACTCGAAGCGGATGTACTCGCTGACGGGAGTCGAGACGACTCGGGCCCGGCGGACCTCGACGCCTCGCGAGGTGGCCTCGGTGACGATGCTGTGCCAGTCGCCCCAGTGTTCGGCCGGGTCGAGTGTCATGCCGGCTTTCCAGTCGATGAAGGCCGGGTCCGACTTCATGTAGGCGTCGCGCATCTCCAGATGGACGGCCGTCCGCTGGCAGTCGCGGAACAGTTCCTCAAACGTCGGGGTCCTCATCAGCCTTCTTCACCTCCAGGAAGAACTGCACCATGCGCCGGGGGATCTCCACCACCGACTCGTGGCCGGGGATGTCCATCTGAGCGAGGCGCTCGATGTCCTCCACCTTCAGCCCCTGTACGAGGTAGCTGTCCTTCTCCTCGTCGAGGTAGATGGTGGGGGAGCCACCACTGGGACTCTCCGGGTCCTTACCGAGCCTACGCAGGGCCATGATGTCCTCCTCGGATGCCGGTAACGATCTCTGTGCCAGAGCTTGCCCGCGGCTGGGCCTTGGAGCGAGGAACTTGCCGAAACTTGCCAGGCGTACGGAAGTTGACCTTACGCGGCAGGGGGCAGAACGACGAGCAGCCGGGCCAGCCGTAGCACCCCAGGGATGGCCGGATTTTGATCGCTGTCTGCCCCTCTTCGAGGCCGGGAGGAGCGGCGTCGCCTCAGGCCGGGAAACGGGTGAAGTCGGTACGCCAAGCAGGGGCAGTGCGGCTCACTCTCGTGTGCGGGATTGCGGCAAGACGACGCGGACCCGTCGGAGCTGCCCGATCACCACCGTGTAAACATCGCGATGCGCCTCTGCCGAGCCGACCGTGGGAGCGGCCTCAGGACTATGCTGCGTACGGACGTCCCAGACCCCGGCGGGCCACCGCTGCTTGGCGCACCCGCCTGCGGAGAGCGGATCACTCGTCCGGTCGCCCAGCGCATCCCCGAGGGAACCGGCTGGGTCCTACGCCCCGGAACATCGGCTGCTGGATCGGTCATTCACCTGCCCGCACGACAGTACGACCGTACCGGGAGCCCGGCACGGTCTCGTGAACCGAGGCACCCCGCTCATGAGCAGCCCACCCCTCCTGAACGTCTACCGGCACGACACCGGCAATCGGGCGCTGGTCATCCTGACCGGTGAGATCGACCTGAGCTCGGCGCCTCTGGTGCACGCGTCCTTGGAGCGGTGCCTGCGCGACGGCATTCGCGCCATCGACGTCGATGTCACCGCCGTGACCTTCTGCGACTGCAGCGGCCTCAACGCCTTCCTCTACGCCTTGATGCACACCGCCGCGGCCGGAGGATCCCTGCAACTGCACCACCCCAGCCCGGCGTTGGAACGGCTCGTCGCCATCACCGGCTCCGGCTCCCTCTTTCTCAATCTCCCGGACGCCTTCGCCGGGAGCCGGCCGCCCCCGTGGCCCTCTCCCCTGCACCAGGCCGCGCACCGGCTCGCTCCGGCGCTGCCCGCGCTGCCTGCGCTCCCGGGCGGTGTGTTGTGACGGCCCCACCCGGGCCCATCCGGTCGCGGCGGCGCGCGGACCACCAGCCGCTCGCCACGCGCACGACGCCCCTGAGCCTGCGCCGGCTCAACCGCTGGCAGGCTGAGCGCCTGCGGGAGGATCTGGCGGACCTGTATACGGAGTCCTGCGCCACGCCACCCGGTGGGGAGTACCGCGGTCGGAAGGACTTCCTGCGCCGTCTCACACGTGACACCTGGCGACCGGGGTTCGCCATGCTGACCGCCGAGACATCGAACCTGGCGGGGTACGCGTTCGGATTCCCCGTGCCGCGTGACGGCTCTTGGTGGAGCGGATTCCGCGGACCACTCCCGCAAGCCGTCGGGCAGCTCACCGCGTCCGGACAGATCTTCGCTGTCAGCGGGATGGTGGTCCGCCCCTCCGAGCGGTACCACGGCCTGGCCGACCGTCTGCAGGAGCGGCTGCTCGCCGACCACCGGGCTCTGCTCGGCGCGACCCTGGTGGACCGGACCCATCGTGCGGCCCGTGCCGGGTTCCAGTCGCGGGGATGGCACGACATCGGAGTGGTCTACAGGCCACCGGGTCCTACGGTGCTGCGGGCTCTGGTCCTTCCCCTCGGAGAGCGGACGGCAGCGGAGCCGGGTGACCTCGCGCACCATGCACGGTCCAGCGGCCGCAGGAGGACCAGGGGCGAGGCACGCGCGTGAGAGTCAGCGGATGAGCGGCGAGGTAACAGGTGTGTCCTGTGAGGGTTGATGGCCGGTCGACCCGGGCCCAGGGGCTGGTGGCCGAGCAGGCGGCGGCCCTGTGCCGGCATCGCCATCCTGGTCCTGTGCGGTACGGGGCGACGAGCCGCTCGACCGTGTCACGGAAGGCGGGCTGTGCGAGACAGCTGTGAAGGGAGTCCCCGGGACGCAGGCTGCTGTACGTCAATGACTCGGAGGCGGCTTGGGCCCTCGCATCGAGACGGCCGACGTCACAGAACCTGGCGGCCGGCCACGTCCCCACCGGGATCATCAGCGAGTACCACGGCCACGGTGATCCGCTTACCCACCGGCTCCCGGTCAACAGCAAAGCTCCGGCACACCGCCATCACGATCTCCAGACCGTGCTGACCGATCCGGTCCGGGTCGGCCGGCAGCACCGAGGGCAGCGTCGTGCTGCTGTCCCACACACAAACCTGCACGGCACCATCGCTGATCTCCAGGTCCAGCAGGCACGGACCCGGCGCGTATTTATGGGCGTTGGTCACCAATTCGCTCACCACCAGCTGCACCATGCCCATCGCCCGCTTCGACACCGGCACCCCATGCACCGCCTGCACCATCACGAGAAACCCCTGGGCCACGTCACGAGCCGCGGCGATCTCCTCACCACCCTCGAACGCAACGGAAACCGCTACCGGACGCGCTACCAGCGGATCCTGACCCTCCTCCCACCCGGCCAGATCCATACACCCCCGCCTCATGCGCCCCGTACCCCGCAGCTACGCGCCCACCGCGGATACCCCCGAAAGACCAACCCAGTCCCTACGCACCGGATGCACGAACGGACACACAGCGTCGGCTCCTCATAACGACACCAGAAACAGCTACTGCCTAGCGGACCGACTACCGAAATGCGTTGATCGCGGTGCGCCACCTCGCGGGCCTGGTCCCACTCCGCGCCGTACTCGCCGGTGGGCGTACGCCAGGACCGCACCAGGCCGTCCGCCGTCTCCGCTACCGCCTCCGGCACCGCGAACACCCAGTGAAGCGAGGCCAGGGGACGGTGCGGGAGCACGCTGTCGCGGATAGGTTGCTGGGCAGTGGCCTGATCGTGTCGCAGGTTGCCGACCCGCTGGAATGCAATCAGGTCACGGTGCGCGATGCGGTCCACCGCTTCAGCGACGGACATTGGGGCACCCCGACCGATACCCCGCGTCCGGCGCGGCCACCCGGGGCGGCCACTCTGACATGCCCCGGGCGGCTTCAGGTGGGGCTCAGCGGCCCGGTGACGGTCAGGCGATCGGGCACGACCCCCGTGACGGTGACGATCTCCGCTTCCGCCGCCCCTCGGTGTCGCCGTAGAGATGCCCTTCGCCGGCACGCTGTTGCCCGCTGCCGCGTGGACGTGGCCGGATCATCTTTCGCTGGGCTCCTGGTGAGTGCAGTTGTCGCGTGGGGTGGGTGTGGTCGCGAAAATTCATGTAATTAGTATGTGGAAGTTGTGGGCATCACGTGGTCAAGATGTGTTCAGATCATGTGCACGACATTTGGTGAGTCGGCGTGTGCCGGCCGTCGCGATCGGAGGGCGCGCGAAAGGCCTGCCGACGCGTCGTGACCTGTCGGACGTACCTTCCAGCTGGACGGACCGGACGAACTATGAGCACGAGCGACTTATCCGACCCCGCGCCGAGTTCGGCGCCGGCGCCACCCGCCGCTGGGGCCCCTGTGGCCGGTGACGCCGTGAGCGTGATGCGTAGCGCGCGCGCCCAGCTTGCCGAACTTCTGGGCCGCACACCGGAGTCGGTCACGGCCATCGGCCGCGACGGGACAGGCTGGCAAGTCGACATCGAGGTTGTGGAGCTGGAGCGCATCCCCGATTCCACCAGCATCCTTGCCGTCTACCAGGTGAGGCTGGACGCCAACGGCCTTCTTCTCGGCTACGCCCGCAGCCGCCGCTACACCCGAGGCCAGGTCGACCGGCAATGAGGGCGCGCGAGGTAGCCCGCGCAGCGACCGAGTTGCCGGTGCGTCGCTTCCCTCCGCGCGACGCAGAACCCTGTGCATGACTGCTCCGCCTGCTGTCGCAGCGGCCATGTCTACGACGTCCTCGCCCCCTGACCCGGATGCGCCGGTCCGGGCCCTCCGTCCAGTTGCCGTACGTCGATCGCGCGACAGCCCATCGCCGACAACCGCCCCGCACGCCTTCGCCCCACCTCTCAGAGGGGACCTCTCCGATGACCGTGCTCGCCCAGACCGCTGCACCCCGCGCCCAGAAGACCGACGGGGGCCTTTACGACATCCTCGACCTGATCCTTGACCGCGGACTCGTGATCGATGTCTTCATCCGAGTGTCGGTGATCGGCATCGAGATCCTGCGCGTCGACATCCGCATTGTCATCGCCAGCGTCGACACCTACCTGCGCTTCGCCGCGGCGACCAATCGCCTCGATCTGGAGAACCGCGGTACTCCCGTGGTGACTCCGGCGCCCGCGCTGTTCACTCCGGCCCTGCCCACTGCCGTGGCATCCGGAGCTCCGGCGGCTGTCTCGCCGGGCGTCGCGGCAGTTCCTGCTCCCGGCACTGTCGTCATGCAGGGGCAGCCCGTCACCGCCTGGCAGCCCGGTACCGGTGCCGCGGTCCCGGTTGTCGGGAACCTCGGACAGACGGTGGGACAGGCGGTCGGGACGGTCGGGCAGACCGTCGGTGGCGTCGTCGGCGCCGTCACCCCGACCGTCGGGGGACTGGTTCAAAGCGTGGCACCGACCGTCGGAGGGCTGGTCCACAGCGTGGCGCCTACCGTCGGCGGAGTGGTCGGCGCAGCGGGCCAGACGGCCGGCACCGTGGCGGGAGCCGTCGCCCCGACAGCGGCGACCGCGGTGAGTGCTGCCGCCCCGGCGGCCGGTGCCGCGGTCCCGGTGGCGGATCCCGCGGCGCACAGCGCCGACGCCACCGTGCAGCAGGTGGTCGACCCCCCGGCTTCGTCCGCGGCCCACCACGAGGAGGACACCACCGTCGCACCCGACAAGACCCCGGGTGGCAAGGCCAAGGGACAGCAGGACGGGAAGGCCTGACGGATGCCGCTCTACCTCTATGCGATCACGGACGCCGACCACCCGCTGCCGGTCGACGGGGCCACCGGAATCGGGGCGTCGCCCGCGCCCTTGCGGGCGGTACGCACTGCCCGGGTGGCCGCCGTCGTCAGCCAGGCGCCGGCACAACTACGCGCCAAACGACGGGATCTGATCGCCCATCAGAATGTGCTGTTGATGCTCGGTGCCGCAGGTGCCGTGGTGCCCCTGCGCTTCGGCACACTCGCCCCCGACGACGGCGCGGTGCGCCGCGCGCTGGCGGATCAGGAGTCGTTGTTCACCGATCGGCTCCGAGAGGTCGAGGACCGCGTCGAGTTCAACGTCAAGGCCCTGCAGGACGAGGACACCGCCCTGCGGGATGTCCTGCGCGACAGTGCCGAAGCCCGACGCCTGAGCGCCCTCACCCGGGACGGCGCTGGGACGCACGACGACCAGGTGTCCCTCGGCACGGTCGTCGCCGCCGGGGTCGAGGCGCTACAGGAGCAGCACGCCCGGGACATCGCCCGCCGACTGGAGCCGCTGGCCCACCGCGTCGCCGCGGGTGATCCGACGGGCGAGGTCTTCCTGAACCTGAGCCTGTTGATCGAACGCGGGCAGGCGGATGCGTTCGCCGCGTCCGTGGGCCAGGTTGCCGAGAGCCTCGGGCACGGGTTGGAACTCCGGGTGACCGGCCCTCTCCCGCCCTACAGCTTCGTCTGACCGCGCGACCGCGCACCGCACTTCGCCCCGCCACCTCCCGACTGGAAGGAGAGCGCCGTATGGGTCTGCTGGGCAGCCTGCTCGGCCTGCCACTGGCTCCGCTGCACGGGGTCGCCTGGGTGCTGGAACAGGTGGTGCAGGAGGCGGAGCGGCAGTATGCCGACCCGGCTCCCATCCACAATGAACTGGCCGAACTGGAGGCTGATCTGCTGGCCGGCCGCATCACCGAGGAGGAGTTCGGCCTTCGGGAGGACGAACTCCTGGATCGTCTGGAAGAGATCGCCTCTGGCAACGGCGCGGATCTGGTCGACTTCGAAGGTTCGGCACTACAGGAAGGCTCCCCGTGACCGACGCCCTCGTGCGGCGAACAGGTGCTCCGTCGCCCCAGCCGGGCGGCGCAGGCAATCTGGCCGACATCCTGGAGCGCGTCCTCGACAAAGGGGTCGTGATCGCAGGAGACATCAAGATCAACCTGCTCGACATCGAACTCCTCACCATCAAACTGCGGTTGCTCATCGTCTCGGTCGACACCGCGCGCGAGATGGGCATCGACTGGTGGGAGCACGACCCGACGCTGTCCTCTCGTGCCGTACGTCCCGCCCCGTCACCCGACCTCGCCCGCGCGGAGGAACTCGCCGTGGAGAACGCCCGACTTCTCGCCGAACTCCAGTCGCTCAACGCCCGGTTGAAGGAACCCGATGCTCTCTGAGCCCGAAGCCCCGCGCCCGGCAGGCCTCACCGAGGCGGTCTACGCGTACGCCGTACTGCTGGAGAACGAGGCGGCCGAGCGGGCCGCCCGAGAACTAAGCGGCGTCGATGGGCTGCCAGTACGGATACTGCGCGGCGCAGGCACAGTCGCAGTCGTCAGCGACGTACCCGCCGACGCCTTCACCGAAGAGGCCGTCGCACAGCGGCTCGACGACATCACCGACCTGGAGCGCCTGGCCCGCGACCATCACCAGGTGATCGCCGCACTGGCTTCCCATACGGCAGTACTACCCCTCCGGCTGGCCACGGTCTACCTCGACGACGACAGCCTGCTGCGACGCCTCCAAGCCGACGACAGCCACTTCCGCACAACCTTGAACCAGCTGGAGGGCCACGACGAGTGGGGCGTCAAGATCTATGCCCATCCGTCGATCACGCACGCGACCACTGCCACGTCCCCGGGGGACCGGCCACGCTCCGGGCGTGACTACCTGCGCGCCCGCCGCACGAGCCGAGACGGCCATGATGTGGCCCGTCAGGCCGCCGCCGACCTCGGCGCACGAGTGGACCGTACGCTCGCGGAAACGAACCTGGCCACTGACATACAGCATCATCGTCCCCAGTCGGCCGCACTGTCCGCGAACCCGGGGGAGAACATCGTCAACGCGGCCTACCTCGTCCCGCGAAAGCACACGCGGAGCTTCCAGGACCGCGTGGAGACACTCGCGGCCGGGACTGCCGGCGTCCGACTCGAGATCACCGGGCCGTGGGCCCCTTACTCTTTCGCCTCTCCCCCGCAGGAACAGGCCGAAAGGGCGGAGCCCGCGATCCCGCAGACGACGCCGTGACGGCCGGAGGCCCGCCCCATGCAGAGGTCGCTCTGGTCGATCTCCTCGACCGGCTCCTGGCCGGCGGTGTCGTCATCACGGGAGACCTCAGTCTCTGTATCGCCGACGTGGAACTGGTCCGCATCTCCCTGCGCGCCCTGCTCACCTCGGTCGAGGGAGCCACGGAAGGAATCCTGACGTGACACCACACGACGAACCCGGACTCGGCCGGCCACCCGCTTCGCGTACATCGCCCCCACCTCTCGACACGGAACGACCGCTACCACTCGGCGCTCAGGCGACGCCGGCACCGGACTCCGAACCGTCCCCGCCCCGACGCCTCGAACTGGACAAGGACACGGTCGAACGCGACCTCGTCCGACTGGTGCTCACCGTCGTGGAGTTGCTGCGCCAGCTCATGGAACGGCAGGCCATCCGCCGAGTCGAAAGGAACAACCTGACCGAGGAGCAGGAAGAACGCATCGGCATGACGCTCATGATCCTCGACGACCGCATGACCGAACTACGCACGCGATACGACTTGAGCCCCGAAGACCTGAACCTCGACCTCGGCCCACTCGGCCCCCTCCTGCCGCGGCAAGAGGGGCGCCACTGAGGTTCTCGGCCCAAGGGTGACAGTGATTCCAAACGCGGTTGTTGGTCGCGCTGGGTGCCGAAGTCATCGCAGCCGAGCCCGGTGCAGCGATGCTGACCGAGCTGCGCCGCTCACTGCCGACTGTCCGTGCCCTGTCGGGTAGTGCCGAGGCAATACCGTTGCCGGAGGCGTCAGTCGATGCCGTGCCGGCCGACAACGCCATGCACTGGTTCGACTTGGCCGTCGCGGGACCCGAGATCGCCAGGGTCCTCGCGCCCGGCGGCATCCTGGCAGAACTGTGGAACGCCATGGACGATGAGGTCGAGTGGATTTCCGGGCTCGCGCGGGTCTAGCGGCAGCGCGACCATCGGCCCACGTGACACCCCCGCCAACTGGCGCGCCCAGACGGCAGACATGCACCTCCCAAAGAATGGCGTACTCGCCCGGTTCGGCTCACCGGAGCAGGAGGTGTTCCCGCACGGGCAGCGCCGCTCCGCCGACTGTCCCGTCGGGACCATCGCGACGCGCGCGCGGGGTTGCTGGCCACGCTGGGCCGGATCCGAGCTTTCCTCGCGAGTCGACCGGAGACCGCCCGCGGCAAGTTCACTCTCCCGATGCAGACAAGCGTGCTGCGCGTCCGGCTGCTGCGAAGCAGCACATCGACACCCGGCCCGTTTCATGAAAGCGCGAGACTAGAGGAGCCTGCCCGGCGCGTGATCAGGTCAGACACCCCATGTCGTTTGAGCCAAGCAGCAGGGGTGTGGGCTTGTTCAGCGAGGAGAGGGCCGAAGCGAGGAACGCGTCGGGGTCAGACGGGTGGCGTCGAAACCTGTCGCCCGCGGCGTCCTGGCGCCTAGGCCGAGCAGGCCAGGGCGATACGAACCCTTCGATAAGCTCTCGCGATTGCGTGGCTTCGCATCCCGTCGGAGTGCTCGTGAAGGAGAATTGTGGGATCGGAGCGCCGAGTGAGTTGTCGTAGCTTGGTGCGGCTGCTGTGCTCGACGAGGATCGGCACGTAGTTGGGGATACGAGCGTTACTGAGCGGCTGGTAGCAGTCCTGCACCACATCCCGCACGATCGCAGCCGTCAGCAGGTTGGCGTAGGAGGCCGTCAGTCGGTTTGTCAGCTCCTGAATAGTGTCAGGTACCGCAGCTTCGGCCGTGTTCGCGCCCATGGGGCGCTCCTCACTGTCGCAGACGGCCGACCGCGGCATCCGATCAGGATCCGAGTGCTCGACGGCGACCTGTCCACTTCCCATACTCACACGGATCGCGTGCGTGCAACTGCTCACCAGATGTGTTGTTGAGCTCGACATGTCGGTTCGGTCGGCCTGCGGGCTGAGTGGCCGAGAGGGGTCCCGCTATCGGCAGTCCCGGTTGCCTCGTTCACAGCATCAGCAGGTCGAGCGCCGGGGTGTCGCCGCCGACTCCGGCACGGGATTTACGCGACTGATCGGCACCGTTCGGGGAACCCAGCAGACAGCGGCGCAGCCACCGGGATCACGTGTGGCTCGTCGTCCATCGGCAGGGGTAGACAGATGCTCGCATTCGTGGCCGCCGCATTCTTCGTCATCGCCTTCATCATCCGTGTCACCGAGACGTCGACCGAGGTGATCTTCAGCCCCACGAGCCTCATGTTTGTCGGGCTTGCTTTCCTCGCTGTGCACTCGGCCGGCGTGGGGTCTGGCTGGTCGACCCGGCGAAGCTCCACCCGAGGAAGCTCCAGCCGGAGAAGCGGAAGTCGACGCTGAGCAAAGCGATGTGTTCCATCCTCTCGCTCACGGATCCGAACCCGGAGCCGCCGCGGATTACCCACCAGCCGGGCCGAGTTGCGTCCGGATCAGGCGATCACCGCCTGCACTCGGTGACTGTCCCCATGCCCCGGAGGGGCGCTGGGGCGGAGTCCTTGCCCCTGCCGCCTCGCGGCTAGAGCACACGGTCCTCGCCGGTCTGCGGCGTGTCCTCGTCCGGCAGGTGTACGTCGTTGACGGCGATGTTCACCTCGACGACTTCAAGGCCCGTCATCCGTTCCACCGCGGCGATCACGTTCTCGCGGACCTCTGCGGCGATCTCACGGATGCTGACCCCGTATTCGACGGCGACCTGGAGGTCGATGGCGGTCTGTTTCTCGCCGACCTCGACCTTGACACCGCGCCCCGCGCTCGCGTGCCCGCCGGGGACCCGGTCGCGCACGGCGCCCATGGTGCGAGTGAATCCGCCGCCCAGTGCGTTGATTCCGGGCACTTCCCGTGCGGCGATCCCGGCGATCTTCTCCACCACCCCGTCCGCGATGGTCGTCCGGCCGCGGGTCTCCGGTGGTTCCTGAGGTCGGGCGGCGCGCGGCCTGCAGTATTGCGCCCAGTTCAGTGCTCGGCTGTTCGGGATCGGGCTTCTGCAAGGTTGGACTGTTCGGCTCCGTCATGCGAAGCCGCCTCCTCGGGCAGTCGACGGACTGCCATACGTGAGCGGCTGTGGGCCGCCGCTTCCGTGCCGCAGGCCCAAGTACCGTGCGGGGCGCCGCACATGCGCGCGCCATCGCGTTCTGGCACTGTCCACACTCTGGGAATGGGCGACTTCCGGCCGTCCGTCGGGCTGGGCAAACGACTATGCTGCTGTACGGACGTCCCAGACCCCGGCGGCTTGTCGTTTCACGACACAGATGGCTGCGGGGAGCGGACCCTTCGTCCGTCACCCGGCGCATCCCTGGAGGGAACCGGGTGGATCCCCTGTCCTGTTGTACAGGCCCTCGTTCCGCCTCCGCCGAACGTACGCCCCTGCCCGCAGCGCGCCAAGAGGGGCCGGGAAACCCGGTATCCCCACCTCGCTGCCGGATGGTCTTTTGAACCGAGGCGGCATGCCGGTCCCACAGCTCACCATCTACCGCCATGACCGCCGGAAACGGGCACTGATCACCCTGGCCGGTGAGATCGGCCTGGAATCGGCACCGCTGCTGCGCGCGGCACTGGCACGATGCCTGAGCGACGGCATCCGCATCATCGATGTCGACCTCACCACCGTGACGTTCTGCGACTGCAGTGGCCTCAATGCCTTCCTCTACGCCGCGCAGCGGACCACGGACGTCGGCGGGATCCTACGACTGCACAACCCGCCACCGTCACTGGCGCGGATCCTCGAGGTCACCGGCTGCGGGTTCCTGCTTCTGGGTCTTCCGCTCTGGCATCTGTCACCGTCTGTCGGGAACGTCCCTGAGCTGGCCACTCCGGCACTGCCGCACCGGAGTGCTCCCCGGGTGCCTGTCTTCTCGGGCGATGCGCGGTGACGGCCCAGCCCAGGCAGGGGCAGCCGCACAAGCCCCAGGCAGGCGAGCCGTCCACCATGGACGCGGTGCGGTTGCGCCGCGTGAACCGCTGGCTGGCACAAGGGCTGAGCGGGGAGCTGGCGGATCTGTACGTCGACTCCCGCGAGACGCCCGCCCTTGAGGCATACCGCAGCCGCAGCCGCCAGGACTTCCTGAACCGTCTCACCGGTGACATCCGCCGGCCGGGGTTCGCCATGGTGATCGCGGAGACGGACCACCTGGTGGGATGCGCCTTCGGGTTCCCGGTGGGCAGTGACGGCTTGTGGTGGCTCGGGTTCGACGGAGCACTGCCGCAGAGTATCGAGCAACTCACCGCGTCCGGCGGTGTCTTCGCGATCACCAGCATCCTGGTCCAGCCACACGAACAGGACCAGGACGTGGCCCGCCGTTTGCAGGAGCGGCTGCTGAGCGACCACCAGGCATCCCTCGGCGCCACCTTGGTGGATCCCGACGATCACCCGACCCTCGCCTCGCTCCGCTCCTGGGGATGGCTGAACGTGGGAGAGGTACGTCGGCCGGCGGAGCCGACCATGTTCCGTGCGCTGGTATTCCCCCTGGGGGAACGCGCCACGGCGCGGCTGGAGGGCCTGGCGCACGATGCCTGGACCCGGTGGCCCGGATGAGGTCCGACAGCCGATCCGCCAGGATCCAGGTGCTGGTCGCCGAGCAGGCGGCCCGGCGCGGCGCCCGGCCCGGCGTGGTCGATGTGTGCGCCGCGGCGGTGGCCGCCCTCCCGGTCGGCGGAGCCGGGATATCAGCGATGTCCAAGACCGCCGCAAGCCATCCGCTGTGCAGCACCGACACCATCAGCGAGCAGCTGGAGGAGCTGCAGCTCACCCTGGGTGAAGGACCCTGTGTGGACGCCTTCACGCAGGGTTCCGCGGTCTTGACGCCCGATCTGCTGACCGGCGGGCTGCAGGACCGCTGGACCGTGTTCGCCGACGCGGCCCTGGAAACCGGGGCACGGGCGGTCTTCGCACTCCCCCTGCAGATCGGGGCGATCAGCCCGGGAGTCCTGGACCTGTATGCCGACGTGCCGACCGTGCTGGACGCGGAGGAGCTGGCCGACGCGCTGGCCTTCGCCGACCTCGCGACGCTGCTCCTGCTCGATGCCCGGATCGAGGAGACGGGCGGACCAGCCGACGGAGCACTGGCAGACCGGGGCTTCGAGGACCTGGGCGGATACCGGGCGGAGATCGACCAGGCCACCGGCATCCTCACCGTCCAGCTCGAAGTCGGCATCGACGAAGCCTTCGTCCGGCTGCGCGCCTACGCCTACACGCAGGGACGCCGGCTCGCCGACGTGGCCGCCGACGTGGTGGCCCACCGGCTCCGCTTCTCCCCGGACACCGAACCGAAACGGACGGACGATGACGCCTGAGCAGGACGGCGCTCAGCGTCGCAGCCAGCGTGCCGGCCGGTGAATGGCGCCACAGGGTGGTGGTGGCGGTCAGGTAGAGGGTCCCGACGAGCACGGCGAGCCACAGCACATGCCGCCATCTCGCGTACCAGCGGGCTGGGGACAGCTCCCAGATCTTCTCGTAGCCGCTCTGCACCGCCGCCCGGAAGACGAGTACCCCGCCGATGCCCCGGCGGCTGGCTGCGCCTGTGCACCCGGGACCTGGTCACGATGTGCTCCTCGGATCGCGGTCCGCCATCATCTGGTCGCGCAGGCGTGCACAGGTGTGGGTGAGCAGACGGGAGACGTGCATCTGGGAGATACCGAGCTGCTCGCCGATGCGGCTCTGTGTCATCTCGCAGAAGAACCGCATGTACAGGATCTGCCGGTCGCGTTCGGGCAGTGCCCGCAGGAGCGGTCGGAGCGCCTCACGATTGACGACCCGGTCGAAGCCGGGCTCCAGGCCACCAAGCGTGTCGGTCAGTGGGTGGCTGTCCTCGGAGTGGCCGGGCACGGCGTCCACGGACAGGGCGGCGAAGCTGGCCAGCGCCCCCTGGCCCAGCAGTACCTCCGCCTCGGTCAGGCCGCTGTGCGCCGCGATCTCGCGGACCGAGGGTTCGCGGCCGCTGAGCGAAGCGAACTCATTGCCGGCGAAGCGGACCCGGCCGCGCAGCTCCTGCACGCGCCGCGGTACATGCACAATCCAGAGTTCGTCACGGAAGTGCCGCTTCACCTCGCCGATGATCGTCGGTACGGCAAAGCTCGGGAAGGCGGAACCGCGGCTCGGGTCGAAGCGCGCTACCGCCTTGACCAGGCCCAGTTGGGCGACCTGCTTGAGGTCCTCGAAGCTCTCGCCGCGATGACGAAACCGCCCCGCGAGCCGTACGGCCATCGGCATCCAGGCGCACACCACCTCCTGCCGCAGCGCGGACCTCTCCGGGCAGTCCGACAGGGCGGCGATACGGCTGAAGGCGGCGGCGGTGTCAGGCGCGTCGTCGTAGGAGCGTGCGCTTGGCGGGCCCTTCGTGCGTGCATACGGCATGGGCGCGTGTCTCCTCATCGGTGGCGTCACTCACCGTGGGAGCCGGCAGACCGCAGCACACTGGGGAGCAGCGACAGCTGCTCCCACGGGCGTGCCTCCGGTCTGAAGCACGGCGGACGGGTCCCCGGGCGGCCCGCTTTCAAACAGTTTCTGCACCAAGCAACTGCGGCTGCCCACCGGGCGCGGCGCCGCCCCCGCAGTGACGCGTCGGTGGAGTGGTGCTCTTGAGCGTTCTGCCCGCTCAACGGCTTCAAGGTCAGGGAAGGGCAGACCGGTGTTTGAGCTCCACAAGGTGGGCTACACAACGGAGGCGTCCGACGGCCGTCCTGGACGAAGGCACCGGAGAGTTGAACCCACAGCTCCCGGTGCCGTCCGCTCAGCGCACACGCCGTCACCGCCGGTCTGCCGGATGGAGGCGCCGCAGCCCTCGGCTCAGCTCCCGCTGCAGTGGCTCCGGAAGCCTCTCGTCCTTCGTCGTGGCGACCAGAGCCGCAGCCACGTCCCGGAGTTTCACGTTGCAGTGCTGCGACACGTCCACGAGCAGGTCCCAGGCCTGCTCGCTGGAACACGGCGCCAGGACCATCACCATGCCGCGGGCCTGGTCGATCACCGCACGACTGGCCAGCGCCTGGCTCAACTGCTCGTTTTTGGCACGCAGTTCGAGAATCTCGGCAGCCAGGGCCGCCTCTCCCGTCGATGTCCCAGCCGTCAACAGCCGCTGTTCTTCGCGGGGCGTGGTCACCTGGCGCATGGTCCGTACCTCACAGGGCAGTCATCCTGTCCACAGGTGGTCAGCGGCCCGCCAGTTGCCGTTCGCTGGCCGCACCGGGCTGGTAGGCCAGTCCGCAGTGCCTGAAGATCGCTTGAGATGCCCCGGCCCGACGATCGCATCATCGATGGGGACGAAGACCAGACGGTGTCGGATGGGCAGTCCGGTCCGTATGGTGGCCATGGCCGTCCCGTCGGTGGTGGTGTCCACATGCACCGCCTCCAGTACACCGATCTCGTACGCCTCGGTGTCGGCGGCATCGCGGTCGCGCCATTCCCGGATGTCGACTGCGTGATTCATGGCCTTCCCCTGGCGGACGGCTCATCCGCCAGTGAGGAGTCGCACCCCCGGTCCTCCGCGTAGAGCCGCCGCAGTGCATCCCGCAGTGCGCGCTGCATCAGCCGCGAGAGCGGCTCACCCTCCCAGGCCGCGACCACGGCCGCAGACACCTCCGGAAGTCGGGTGTGGCACTGCCGTGAGATATCCATCAGCAGGTTCCGTGCCGGCCCACGGCGGCAGGGGGCCAGCACCATCACCATGCCGCACGCCTGGTCGATGACCATACGGCCGGCCAGTGCCCGCCGCAGCTGATCATTCTCGGCGCGCAGCGCCACGACGTCCTGAGCCGCCGCCTCCCCCGCCACGGCCTCGGCCCTCAGATCCCACCAATTCTCCGGAAGCAAGGTTGTGCGCTGCATGGCATGTTCCTCTCCACGATTTCCGCGCGTCCGGGGTGGCTGAAGCCGCCCCGGAATCTCTGGATGTCGGGCGCAACTTCATCGGTCACCCGCGGCGTTCGTAGTCCCGACGGTCCTCGCGCCTCCAGCGCGCCCGGTGCCGACGGCTGTAGCGACGGTTCCAGCGGTCCTGACGGTCCCGGCGCTGCTCGTAGTCCCGGTAGTCCCCGAGATCGGAACCGTCACCACGGATCCCGCCTCCCCCGCGATCGCGGCCGTGCCGGGCGGCGCCGAACACCAACACCGCTGCGGCCACCCACCAGATGGGGTTCATGAATCCGAGACCGAACAAGACCACGATCAGGATGACAAGAAGAACGAACACGGCGGGCCTCCCCGGAGCGGAACAAGGCATCACTGCCGGGGGCCGGGGCCTGTACGAACAGCGTAGCCCTCCCCAGAGGTTGCGGACAGCGACCCACGTCAGCGTCCTGCGCCGGAACCGGATGGCCACTTGACGTCTGTCCAGGGAGTGCGGTGAGGGCTAGCGTGTGCGGTACGGCCCGAGCCCCCGGCAGCGTCGATCACCTCTCGCGCTCCTCCGAGGGCGCACCTCGCGCATCAGTGCCGGAACCGCCCCGCCCCCAACGGGCCGCGCCCGCCGTCGCCACCCGATCCCGGCGCCGCACCGATGCGCCCCATGCGGGCATCCCTCCTCCGCTGTCCGCCTCGTCGCACGCATCCACCGCAGGCGGTACGTATGTACGTACTGATCGTTCCGGCTTCCGTCCCCTTCGTACTGCTCGCCACCGTGATGGGCCTGTCCTGGTGGGAGGACCACATCCTCCCGGCGGCGCCGGCCGAGCCGGTCGACAGTCCCGCCGAGGCTCCGTTTGTCCCAGCGGCCCCTGCCCGGCTCGCAGAACTCCCCCGTGTAGACACCGCGTTGACAAGGGAGGTTGCCAGGCGTTGACTGACAGCACGGCGTAGGGCTATGCCACTCCGGATCACTCGGTCGACGCATTCCACCTTCCCGCTTCGCCCGGACCCCGCGGAACTCAGGAACTTCCCGCGATCTGGAGGCCCGGCAATGCTTTGGATTCTTCTCCTTCTGCTGATCCTGGTGGTGTTCGGGTTCGGCTTCACCATGCAGGCCCTCTGGTGGGTCGCCGCCGTACTCCTGGTCGTCTGGGTCGTCGGCTTCGCCATGCGAGGGCGCGGCGGTGGCGGACGTGGCGGTGGACGCCGTGGTGGCGGCCGCCGGTACAGCCGCGGATAGCCCACACACCAGGCGCTCTCCCGCCCTCCGGGACGGCGGCCTGTACGGCGCTCACGCGCGGGAGCCCATCCAGCGAACGAGCAGAGGACAGCCATGAGCCTCGGACAGACGATCAAGCACAAGACCCAGGCATTCAAGGGCCGGGTCACCGAACGCGTCGGCCGGACCACCCGCAACCGGCGACTGCAGCGCGAAGGCAGGACCGACCGGGTCTCCGGAAACCTCAAGCAGTCCGGCGACAAGGCCAAGGACGCCTTCAAGCACTGACCACAAACGCCCCGGGTGGTGCCCACGTCGCGTGGCCGCCACCCGGCAGGCCTCAACGCTCAATGATACGACAGGAGTTGACGGCAATGAAGCCGAGCACCCTGCGAGTCGAGAGCCAGAGAAGGCAGCCATGCTCACCATCGTGATCATCGCCGTGATCGTCATCGCCGCGGTCGCCCTCTTCCTCGTCGGGCGTGGACGCATCCGGGCCGGCGGAGGGCACGGGCTGAAGCAACGCTTCGGACCCGAGTACGACCGTGCCGTCGCCGACCACAACGGCGACACCAAGGCGGCCGAGCAGGAACTCGGCGAACGCGTCACGCAGCACGCCTCCCTCCAGGAGCAGCCGCTGACGCCCGAGGCCCGCGCGCAGTACAGGGCTCAGTGGGCCGACGTCCAGGAGCAGTTCGTCGAATCACCGCAGAAGGCCGTCACCGAGGCGGACGCACTCCTTGCCGGCCTGGCGAGGGACCGCGGCTTCCCCGACGGCGAGCAGTTCGAGGAGCAGTTCGCCGCCCTCTCCGTCCACCACGCCGCCCATGTCAACGGCTACCGCAGCATGCACACGGCCGCCCGCGGACAGAGCGGCACCGAGGAAATGCGGGAGGCCATGGTCGAAGCCCGAAGCCTCTTCGAGGCACTGGTCGCCGAACAACCGGCCGACGCGGACCAGGGCAGCTCGCAGACTCCTCAGTCCCGCGACGGCAACGGCCACGCGCCATGGGCACTGAACCGACGCCATGCGAAGGGAAACAACACCTGATGTCGCAGAACGCCGAACACGCACGGCAACCCCAGCCCGGAAGCCCGGATCCCTCGGCGCCGCGCACCCCGCAGGCGCCGCAGACCCAGCGAGCCCCGCAGGCACCTGCCACCAAACCCGCTCACGAACCCCGTGAACCCACCACCCCCGCCGCCACCCCCGCCGCCAACGCCGACCGCCCCAATGCCGACCGCCCCAGCCCCGATCGCGAGCCGGTCGCGGAGCTGCTCCCCCACGGCGAACGGGACAAGCTCACCCTGCGCCTCCAACAGGCCCTCAACACCTTCATCGACAGCCCACGCCAAGCAGTGGAGGAAGCCGACAGCGTCTTCGACGAAGTCACCACCCACTTCACGAACACCCTCACAGAGCAACGGCGCGTCCTGCGATCGGGCTGGCAGGGCCAGGACACCGAAGCGCAGACCGAAGAACTACGCGTCGCGCTGCGGCAGTACCGGGAACTCACCGAACGACTGCTGCGCATGGCGGCGCCCTCCGGCCGGTGACACCGTCCTCCCCGCAGGAAACACCGCCGCCGCAGTCAGTCGGTACGTGGACCACACCGGCCAACCGCGGCGGCTGTGTGCTGCTTGAAGCATTCAGCCCGATCCATCCGGCGGCTCCGAGACGGCCCGGGCCTCAAACCGTGCGGCGTGCCGCCTGACGAACTGCGGCAACACCACCCACAGACCGCCGCACACCAGCAGCGTCGCACTCCCCGCGATCACACCCTCGACCCGGCCGAGCACCACGTCGACGACGAGCAGCACGGAACCGGTGAGGGTCAGCATCAGGACGCTCATACCCGCCCCCGCCAGCCGTGAGGAGATCATGACGATCTCAGGCTTGGCCCCGCGCTGGAACAGCGTGCGGTGCAGCGCGGCCGGAGTGGTGAACAGGGCCGCTGCGAGCACCGCGAGCAGCAGCGTCGTGATGTACATGGTGCGCTGCGCCGTGTCGAGCGTGGAGAAGCGGGCGGTGAAGGCCAGCGTCAGCAGGAACGCGAACAGGATCTGGACCCCGGTCTGGATGATCCTCAACTCCTGGAGCAGCTCGCCGAAGTTACGATCGGCCCGCTCCAGCGTCGTCTCCTCGCGCGGCGTACGGGAATTCTCCTCAGCCATACCCTGGCAACCTACTCGAAGGCCGCGCAACGGTCCCCCGGCCGGACAGAGCATTCCGTACGACGGTCGCGGCGACGATGCTGCGGCGGACGCGGACGTCCTGGTATCAGCGGATGCAGTCGGCCGCGCCGTTGGCTTCGCGGAGCTGGTTGCTGAGCTGTGCTGCGGTGGCTGCAGCCTCGGCTACCTCAGTCCCACTGACTACGAGGCCGCAAACAACTCCCAGGCCGCTGACCTGGGGGGGGGGGGTAAATGCTGGAGCGGGTGACGAGAATCGAACTCGCACTCTCAGCTTGGGAAGCTACGGCGCTTGGGCGGGTTCTGCGACTCTGACCTGCACAGGTGTCTTCTCTCTTAGGCGGATGTATGGGGCGGATCGTACCGCTGTCGACCGGGGTTGTCCGCTCTTAAGGGCACGCTGTGGGCACGGCGTCGCCAAGTGGCAGAGCACGGTCTCGGTGTGGCATCCCCCGTGCTTGGAGCGCCTCGACTTGCACGTCGGTCGAGGGCGTCGTTGCGGCTGCACGTTGCAGCTTGGTTGCCCGTTGTAGATGACGCGACAGCATGCGCTGCAGTCACAGCCGACCGAGCGGCTTCAGCCGTTTGGCTACTGGACTGATACGCGAAATCGGTGGGCGGCGGAGCGGCGTGTGCGAGCCACAGGGCTCCGAATCCAGCCGCAGACCACCGACATCTAGCCATAGACCACCGACCACGGGCGCGGGGAATCGTCCGGTGGGTGAGGGACGCCCTTGCGCCGCGGGGTTGCGGTGTGGTCGCGGGCCAGGACGTCGGCCGCGAGTTCCGCGAATCGGCGGGCGGCCGGGTGAGCTACGTGGCCGGAGGGCCAGGCGCCGCTGATGCGCAGGGTGAGGGGGCGGTCGGCCAGTGGGCGCCAGGCGACGCGGGGCTCCTTGCGGGCCACCGGCCCTTGGTCGAAGGCGACTCCGTGCCCCGCCATCACCAGGGCGAGCAGGAACTCGGGATTGGAGGCGTGTCGAAGGCGTCCGGGGACGAAGCCTCCGGCGCGGCACACGTCGAGGATCCAGTCGTACCAGCCGGGTGCGTGTGCCCGCGGGAAGAGCACCAGATCGTGGCCGGAGAGCTCGCCGAGCGTCACCTCCGGCAGCCGGGCCAACGGCGAGGTGCGAGGCAGGACGACACCCAAATCCAGCGAGATCTCGGGGCCGAGTTGCAGTTCGGTGGCGTCGACGGGATGGTGCACGAGTCCGACGTCCAGGCCGCCGGAGGAGAGCAGCCGCACCTGCTCCTCGGTGGTGACTTCCTGCAGGTCGACGGAGAGCCCCGGAGAGTGCTCCGCGCAGGCGGAGAGCAGCGCGGACAGCACGGCGGCCGTGGTGTCGGGCGGTACACCCGCGCGGAGCGTGCCGAGGCCACCGTCGGCGGCGCGGCGGGCCAGCGTGCGCAACCGCTCTTCCCGGGCGAGGAGTTCGTGGGCATCCTCCAGCAGCGCCGCCCCAGCGGCGCTCAAACGGATGCTGCGCTGCGAGCGGTCGAACAGCTCTGCACCGAGCTCCTTCTCCAGCCTGCGGATCGCCTGGCTGAGCGGCGGCTGTGCCATGCCCAGCCGCTCGGCTGCCCGACTGAAGTGCAGCTCGTCGGCTACGGTGACGAAAAGGCGCAGGTGGCGCAAGAGGTCCACGGTCAAGGATCGTACGTGAGCGCCGCGGTGAGGGGGATGGATCAGTTGGCCGGGGCCGACGATCCGATGACCAGGACGAACCGATGGCACGGGGGAAACAGTGATCGAGGAACGGATCCGACAGGTCTTCGCCGATGCGGTGGCCGAAGGGCAACTGCACGCGGTCCGCGTTCACGCGCGCGCGGAGGTCGCCGACGCCAACGAGGTCGGCGCGGAGCCGGGTATCCGTGAAGTCGCCGTGGGAGCCGACGAATCCGTAGTAATCGCCTCGATCTTCAAGGTGCTGCTGGTGCTCGAGTTCGCCCGGCAGGTTGTCGCCGGTCAGCTCGACCCGCGGGAGCGGGTGCGGGTGACCGCGGCCGACCGGCTCGGTGGCTGGGGAACCGCCGGCTGTCTGGACGACGTTGAGCTGTCGCTGCGCGACCTGGCCCACTTCTCGATGTCGGTCAGCGACAGCTCGGCGGCTGACCTGTTGCTGGCCCGCGTCGGCCTGGACACCGTACAACTGCTTGCGCAGGAACTCGGACTGGACCGGACCCGGATCGTGGGTGGGCCGCGGGACCTGCTGGAGTCGATGCTTGCGGAGGTCGGGGCACGCGATGAGCGAGAGTTCGCCGTCCGCTACCCCGCTTTGCCGAACGATCGCAAGAGACGGCTGGCCGTGCTGGATCCCCGCCACACCACAGCGAGCACACCCCGCGAGATCACCCTGCTGCTCCGGCTCATCTGGAGCGATGCGGCCGGGCCGCCGGAAGCCTGCGCGCTCGTACGTGACTTGATGGGCCGCCAGGTCTTCCGCCACCGGCTGGTGTCGGGCTTCCCGGACGACGTCACGGTCGCGGCCAAGACCGGAAGTCTGCCGGGGCTGCACATGGAGGCGGGCGTCGCCCGCTACCCCGACGGCGAGTGCTACGCGATCGCCGTCTTCGCCCGCACCCACGACCTGGCCGCCTCCCGCCCCACGGTGGACGCCGCGATAGGCAAGGCCGCCGGAATCGCGGTCGGCTTCCTCCGCGGCGGCGGCCGGTGACCAGATCGCATATGCGTTCGCGTATCACCAGGGCCGGATTCTGGTCTTGGACAGGGGAGTTCACACTTTGATCTCCTGACGCCATGACCCAGGACATACATGTCACTGACGGATCAGTTGCGCCGTCCAACCGCGGGCTCGACCGTCGTACGGTGCTGCGCGGTGCCGCCCTCGGCGCGGCCGCACCGCTGATCTCCGCCACGGCTGCCACTGCCTCGGCCGGTGACCGCGGCCGAGGCAGTGGCTCAGCCGCGGGTTCCGCATCGTTCCGCTGGCTCGGCACCGCCGGCTGGCGCATCGACGTCGGTGACCGGACCGTACTCTTCGATCCGTACCTCACCCGCTTCACCACGGGCCTGTACGACGGCGCCTTCGAGCCGCGCACCCCCCTGCAAACCCGCCCGGCGGTCGTGGACGCGCACATCGGCCGTCCCGAACTCGTCCTGGTCAGCCACTCCCACTGGGATCACCTCGCCGACGTGCCATACATCGCCAAGACCACCGGCGCCCGCGTCGTCGGCACCGAGACCACGTACCACCTGCTGGTCGCCCTGGGGGTCGACGCGGGACAGATCTCCGTGGTGAAGGGCGGCGAGGTGCTGGGCTTCGGCGGGATCACCGTCGAGGTCGTACCGAGCCTGCACAGCCGCAACAAGAAGTGCGCCTACTTCGCCCCGGGCACGCTGAACGCCCCGCCCCCGACGGTCCCGAGCACCATCTCGGACCTACCGGAGGGCGATACCCTCGCCTTCCAGGTAACGGCCGGGGACAGCGGCCCGTCGGCGTTCCTCATGGGGGCCAGCGACTTCTCCGAGCGGGCGGTGAGGGGCCTGCGCCCCGACCTCGCGATGATCGCCGTGCCCTCCAGCACCGCCACCCACCACTACGTACCCCGACTGCTGCGCGCGCTGGACACCCCTGGCGTCGTCGTCCCCGTCCACTGGGACAACTTCGAAGTGCCACTGAGAGGTTCCCCGGTACGAGACCCGTCGATGGACCTGGAAGCGTTCCTCGCCCAGGTCGAGAAGGTGTCTCCGGCAACGCGGGTCGTCGTCCCGGACTACCGCACCGTGTACGACGGCGACATGCACCCCGGAAGCGACTAGGCGAGGAAGACCGGAACAATCGTCAGGAGCCCTGCGGTAGTGATCGACGGCGAACAGGTACGGCATGGCCGAGCACGCCTGTACGACGTACGGCCGCAAGGCGGACCGGTTGCCCGATTCGGACACCTGCCAGAACAGCCACCAGGAGAATCACGATGACTTCATTACCCCGCCACGACGGCATGACCGGTTATCTCACCAGGCGTCGCTTGGGCCGGCTCGCCGCTCTCGGACTCGTGGCCGGTGTCGGCTCGGTGGGTCCCACCTCCTCGGCCGTGGCCGCCGGAGCGGAAGCACAGGATTACTACGACCGTGCCCGCAGGCTGGCCGGGAGCGATCCGGTCCTCCTCGCCCTCGTGAGGGCTCTGACCCCTGACATCGGCTTTCCCCGCCCGCCCGCGCCGGAGCCGCTGAAGATCTTCGACAACCTGGCCTTTCTGAGCGCGGGATGGATATCCGCCATGGCGGTGCTGACCGACGACGGGATCGTACTGATCGACGCGCTCACCTCCCCCGCGGAGGCCGAGAGTATTCTCGTCCCCGGGTTGCGCGAGCTGGGAGCCGATCCGGAGACGATCAAGTACGTCGTCGTCACGCACGGCCACGATGACCATTTCGGCGGCGCACAGTACCTCGCCGACCGCTACGGAGCACGTGTTCTGATGACGCCGGCCGACTGGGACCTCATCGCCCGAACCCGTCCGGACAATGCCCCCACCAGGGACCTGGAGATCGCGGACGGGCAACGGCTCACACTCGGCGGTACGACGATCCAGCTGCACCACACTCCCGGCCACACACCGGGCACCGTCTCTCCGATCATCCCGGTGCGGGCGGGCTGCGAGCGTCACACGGCCATGCTGTGGGGCGGCACCAACCCGCCCACCACGCGCACGGAACTGCGCAGCTACCTGGCGTCCATCCACTCCTTCCGGGCGCGGATGAGGCAGGCGAACGTGGACGTGGAGTTGTCCAACCACCCGGGCGACTACGGCCTCCAGCGTGCTGAGCAGCTCCGCAGCCGGCCGGGCGGGGTGAATCCCTTCGTGCTCGGCCGACCTCGGACGCAGCGGTTCATGGCGGTGATGGACTCCATGCTGCGTGGGCGGCTCGCCGACGCCGAAGCGGGCAACGCGCGGGGCGCCTCGCGTTCGCACGGCGCTGCGGTGCAGGGGTGTTGCTGAGCACCGCCCCGGATCCCGGCGATGGCGGCGCAGCGCAGCAAGTGAGGAGCAGCGGGGCGAAGTCTTGAGCCTCCGGCAAGGGGAGACACGAAAGTGGGGGTCATGGACGGCGGCACGCTCTACTCGATCGGTGAACTGGCCCGGTGCACCGGGCTGACCGTAAAGACGATCCGGTTCTACTCCGATCGCGGCATCGTGCCGCCGATGGGGCCGCACACCGGCCGGTTACCGCCGCTGCGGTCCTGATGTCATCGGTCGTCTGGCCCTCGTGCGGACGCTGCGCGAACTGGGAGTCGGCCTCGACGCGATCCGGCGCGTCGAGGATCAGCAGCTCACACTCGGCGAAGCCGCCGCGGAGCACGCTGCCGCGCTGGACGTCCAGATCGGGGTTCTGCGGCTGCGGCGGGCAGTGCTGACCGCCGCGGCCCGGCGTGAGCGCGAGCCCACCCCTGAGGAGATGAAACGCATGCACCAGCTGGCCAAACTGTCCGATACCGAACGCCGGCGTCTGATCGACGACTTCCTCGCCACCGTTTTCGAAGTCTCGTCGACGCCTCCGCCCACGCCGCGACCCGGCGGTCGATGACGCCCGAACTGCCCGACACCCCCACGGAGGAACAAGCCGAGGCGTGGGTGGAACTGGCGGAACTGTCCCTGGCCCCGGGCTTCCGCAGCAGCGTGCGCCGCCTTGCCGAAGACCATGTGGCCGACCTGCCCCACAGGCGGGCCCGCTCAGTGCCGGGAGTTGCGCCGCCATCCCCAGTGGGACGACAAGGCTGAGGGCTTTCGCGTGCGGTTCCTGCGGACTTCAGAGTGAAACCGCAGGTCAGCCGCATGTTTCAGCAGCGAGGGGGGCGGGTGTGCAGTGCTCTCCGAGCGCTCGTGCCCTCCACGTGCCCAATCTTCCGCCGCCCGACAAGCCGAGTTGCACAGGAAGGCCCCGACAACAAACAACCCCCAGGCCGCTGACCTGGGGGCAAATGCTGGAGCGGGTGACGAGAATCGAACTCGCACTCTCAGCTTGGGAAGCCACGGCGCTCGGATAGTTGCGCTGCCTCTGACCTGCAGGTACGCGCTCAATGATGATGGTGTGGTCCTTTGGGACGCACCCCTGTCGACCGTGATTGCCCGCTCTGAAGGGCACGCGGTGGGCACGGCATCGCCGAGCGGTCCGACCAGAGGTGCGGAGTCGTCCGCGCAGGCTCTACGCCTCTGTGCTCCGGTCGTTCGAGGAGCCTCGGTTGCTTTCGCGCACGACCGCAGGAGCCCTTCTGGCGTAACGCCGCAACCCCTCCGCCTGCCCTGCGGCCGTTTCAGACCTGGCTCAGGTCGATCTCCACGGCGAAGGGGGCGGCGACCTTCACGACCCCAGTGAACACGTCGCCGTCCCGGTAGGTCTTCGTCGCGGGGTCGAGCAGGTACGTATACACCAGCGGTGTACCCGTCGCGGCCTGCTCGATCCGCCAGTAGAAGCCGATGCCCGCCTTGGCGTACTGGTCGACCTTCACGATCCGGTCGGTGGTCTCCGAGCCAGGCGACACCACCTCGGCCACCAGCAGTACGTGCTCGGGCCGGGTGGGCATGACGTCGATCGTGTCAGCGCGGTAGACGATCACATCGGGGCGCCGGTTGGTGAGGGGTACGTCCTGCAGTCGGACGTCGAAGTCCGTGTCGGCGTTCCAGTCGGGGCCCGCGGCGGCGTCCAGGGAGTTCGCCAGGATCCGGGCCAGCCGGTTGTGCCGCTTGGATGCGCTGGGGCTCACGACGACCATTCCGTCCACGATCTCGATACCGGCGCACTGCTCCTCGGACCACGACTCGTATTCCTCCGCCGTGATCTGCTCATGCATCCACGCGGGGGCCACCATCTCGGCCGTCATGACATGCCTCCCGGACACTGTGCGGCGGGCCCGATCCCGCTGGACTCAGCGTACTGTCTCCAACTCGCAAGCCGCCTCGCACGGGACTCGGCCTGTGCTCATTCTCGGCGTGCGTCTGGTCCGGGTGGAGGCGGACGAGGTCCGGACCGGTCGTCCCACTCGCTACCGAAGTCGTCCTGCCCGGATATCTCCTGAACGATGTGGTCGTGCTCTTCGAGCAGGCCGCGCACCGCGTTCACGACGGCCTGTCCCACGCGACAAGCCCCAGGCCAGCTGACCTGGGGCTTCAAGAAGAGCGGGTGACGAGAATCGAACTCGCACTCTCAGCTTGGGAAGCTGATGTTCTACCACTAAACTACACCCGCGAAAGACGCCGGTTCGGACGGTTTGGACCGGTGTCGGAAACGCGGAATCACCATACCTCATGCCAGGCCCCCGGCGCTGAAGCCGTGGGGCCCGGTGCTGTTTCGGGGGGTGGACGGGGCTGCGGGGCGCGGGAGTTGGGGCGTACGGTGGAGGGGTTGAAGAGGGGCCGCGCGGGATCGGAGTGCCGCCTGGAGGGTCGTCCTCTTCGTCCCGTAATGTGGCGCTTCGTCGTCAGTCAGACGCGGCTCTTGGGGAAGGGACTCTGAGGACTTGATGGAACGCAGCACCGTTGTCCGTTGTGCCGAAGGGCACGTGTTCAGCACCGCCTCGCTTCCGATGCAGCAGGCCGATCGGCTCGGCCCCGGCCGGCTGATCCGTTGCCCACGCTGTGCCCGGCTCCGCAATGTCGTACCTGTGGAGTACGAGAGGCGCTGAGTGCATGGAGCGCGCGGTACGCAGTGCCGGGTACCGCGCGTTCGCCTCGTTCTCGATCGCCCGGGCCCGCCACGATCACCGGATTGTGGCGGGCCCGGGCGCTCTGCGTATCCTCGGGGCGTGCTTCTCTCTGACAAGGACATCCGGGCCGAGATCGACGCCGGGCGCGTACGGATCGATCCCTACGACGAATCCATGGTGCAGCCGTCGAGCGTCGACGTGCGGCTCGACCGCTACTTCCGGGTGTTCGAGAACCACCGCTATCCCCATATCGATCCGTCCATCGAGCAGGCGGATCTCACGCGGCTCGTCGAGCCCGAGGGGGACGAGCCGTTCATCCTCCACCCGGGGGAGTTCGTCCTCGCGTCGACGTACGAGGTCATCACGCTTCCCGACGACCTGGCGTCCCGGCTCGAAGGCAAGAGTTCGCTCGGGCGGCTCGGGCTCGTCACGCACTCCACCGCCGGGTTCATCGACCCCGGCTTCTCGGGGCACGTGACCCTTGAGCTGTCCAACCTCGCGACCCTCCCCATCAAGCTCTGGCCGGGCATGAAGATCGGACAGCTGTGCCTGTTCCAGCTCAGCTCGTCGGCCGAGTTCCCGTACGGCAGCGACCGGTACGGGTCCCGCTACCAGGGGCAGCGCGGGCCGACCGCCTCACGCTCCTTCCTCAACTTCCATCGGACCCAGGTGTGAGTGGCGGAGACATGAGCGACATGAGTGACGCGACCGGCGTGCGCGAGAACCTCAGCTACGAACGTTTCGGCCTTGCCGTCCGCGAGCTCGCCCAGACCATCGCCGACGACGGGTACGAGCCCGACATCGTGCTCAGCATCGCCCGCGGCGGTGTCTTCGTCGCCGGCGGGCTCGCCTACGCCCTCGACTGCAAGAACATCCACCTGGTGAACGTGGAGTTCTACACGGGCGTGGGGACCACGCTGGACATGCCGGTCATGCTCGCGCCCGTGCCCAACGCCATCGACTTCTCTGACAAGAAGGTGCTGATCACGGACGACGTCGCCGACACCGGCAAGACGTTGAAGCTCGTGTACGACTTCTGCGTCGACGCCGTTGCGGAGGTGCGGTCCGCCGTCATCTACGAGAAGTCGCAGTCGCTCGTGAAGTGCGAGTACGTGTGGAAGCGGACGGATGAGTGGATCAACTTTCCTTGGAGTGTTGAGCCGCCTGTGGTGAAGAGGGCCGGCCAGGTTCTCGACGCCTGACGTTCCACGTTCGCGCTCCGCTGGGGTGCCCGTTTTGGCTGCGGGCCCGTTGCGGCTGGTCGCGCAGTTCCCCGCGCCCCTTATGGGGCGCGTTTTTTGTGCGGTATTCCTGCCGTTAAAAAAACGCTTGCGTTTCGCTAGTGGCCCCCGTAGCGTTCGTGTACGAAACCGTTTCGTATCGATCGCGATCGCAGGGAGGGGCACGATGATGAGCAGTCCGGTGGTTGTCGCCCTCGCGCTCTCCCTGGTCTCCGCGTTCTGTTACGCGGCGGCCGCCGTGGTTCAGGAGCGGACCGCGGCCGGTACGGCCGATCTGCGGGGCACGCTCGCCCGCGGCTCGTGGTGGGGGGCCGTCGGGCTCAACGCCTCCGGCGCGCTGCTGCATGTGGTCGCGCTGCGGTACGGGCCGCTGACCCTGGTGCAGCCGCTCGGGGCGCTGACCCTTGTGGTGGCGGTGCCGCTGGGGTCACTGGTCGCCCGGCGGCGGACCTCCGGTACGCAGTGGCGCGGCATGGCCCTGACCCTCGTCGGGCTGACCGCGTTGCTCGTCGCCACCGCGGCGGGGCACGCGCCGGACGACACCCTGGGGACCGGTGAGGTGATTGGGGTCGCGCTCGTCGCCTTCGTCGTCATCGCCGTGCTCGTACGCTCCGGTCTCGGCGGTCTCGCCTTCGCCGCGGCCTCCGGTATCGCCTCCGGGGTCGGCTCCACGCTGGCGCAGAAGCTCGCCGTCGGGCCGACGCTGTCCTGGAGCGTGGTGGTGGTCGCGGTGCTCACCGTCGCGTTCGCCTCGGGCGGGCTGCTGCTCTCCCAGAAGGCGTACCGCAGTGGCCTCGGCGGTCCGCTGGCCCTGCTCACCCTCGTCAACCCGGTCGCGGCGTCCGTCATCGGCATCAGCCTGCTCGGGGAGGGCTTCCAGTACGGGACGACGGGCACCCTGATCGCCCTCGCCGGTGCCGTGGCGGCCGCCCGGGGCGTGATCCTCCTCAGCCGTCCTCAGTCCCACCAGGACCGTCCCGGCCGGCGTGCCTCCGCCCCCACCCGTGACCGGCCGCGCCTGCCGCGCCCCACCCGCCTCCTCCGCGCCGGGCTCCCGTCCGTCGCGCGGGTCCGCCCCGTCACCGTCGAACTCACCGGCACGAGCCGGACCGTCTGAGAAGGAGAACACCGGACATGACCATGACCACCATCACGGCCGCCACCGCGGCCAGGGCCACGACCATGGCGAAGCCCCTTCCGCTGCGGCCCCGGACGACCGTGCGCGCGGCGGGACTCGTGGACGTACCGGCCGTGGCCCGCCTGATCGCCCCGACCGACACCGGAGCCGTCCCGGACGTCCCGCAGCACCCGGAGGCCACTCCGGTCGACTGGGACCGGGCCCGCCGTGCCATGCGGCTGATGCTGGCCCATCACGCCCTGGAGGACGGTCAGGTGTGGGTGGCCGAGCGTGAGGACGGCACGCTGCTCGCGGCCGCCGTCTGGCTGCCTCCCAGCCCCGGTGCCGAGCCGCCCGACCGGCGATTCAGCGGCCTGCTCTCCCGCGAGCTCGGCCTCGGCCCGCAGGAGCATCCGTTCCCGTCGGCCGGCCTCAAGAAGGCGGCGCCCGACGAGTCGCACTGGAAGGTGGCCGTCGTCGGCGCGCTGGACGACACGAGCGCCTGGGACCACACCGTGGCCGCCGACCTGCTGGCACCGGGGCTGCGTGCCGTCGACGAGGAGGGCGGTACCGCCGTCGCGGTCACGCTCTCCGCCTGTCACGGGGACCAGCTGCGGCCGCTCGGGTTCCGCCGGCCGCGTGCGGTCTGCGTCACGCCGGGCGGGAGTGTGTGGATGACGACCCGTCAACCTCCGCGCACAGTACGGGAATCCGTTGTACCAGGTTGTTTCCGAAGCCTCCCCGGTTCCAGGGCTGCGTGACCGGCTGGGTGTTGCCCGCGGCGTCCGTGGCCCGGGCCGTCAGGACATGGGTGCCGGGGGTCGCCGTCCAGTGTGCCTCCCAGTGGCGCCAGGACCAGGCGTGGCCGGGGCGGCCGTCCGGCGGGTCGAGTTCCGCCTCCTGCCAGGAGCCGCCGTCGTCCGTGCTGACCTCGACCTTCGTCACCGGGGCGTGGCCCGACCAGGCGCGGCCCTCCAGCCGCAGTGGACCGGGGCGTACGACCCTCGTGCGGGACATGAAGTCCGGGAAGCCGGGCGGGACCATCAGGGCGCGCGGGGCGATGCGGGTGACCGGGTCGCCGGGCTCGTCGGGGGACTGGCGGAAGCGGTACGCGACCGACTGCTGGAAGCCCGTGAACGGGGTGCCGGTGAGCGTGATGTCCCGCAGCCACTTCACATGCGCCATGCCGTACCAGCCGGGGACCACCAGACGCAGCGGGTGCCCGTGCTGCGGTGGCAGCGGGGCGCCGTTCATCTCGTACGCCACCAGGACCTCCCGGTCGGCGGCCGTGGCGTCCTTGAGCGTCAGGCTGCGGCGGTAGTCCTGCTCGACGCCGCGTTCCACGCCGTGGTCCGCTCCCGTGAAGACCGCCTCGACGGCGTCCGGCTCGACCCCGGCCTCGGCGAGCAGCGTCCGCAGGGGTACGCCGGTCCAGTCCGCCGTGCCGACCGCCTCGACCAGCCAGGGCTGGCTCACGGGGCGCGGGGTGAGGCGGGCCCGGCCGTTGCCCGCGCACTCCATGGTCACGCGGTGGGTGACGGGCGGCAGGGAGTACAGGGCGGACAGGTCCAGGACCAGGGGCTCCCGGACCAGACCGCCCACCGTGAGCGTCCAGGTGTCGGCCTCGGCGGGCGGGACGTAGGGAATGTCGTAGTGGACCAGTACGTAGTGCAGGCCCGGCGGGGTCACGTCGTGGCGCAGCGCCTCCAGGAGGAGGCCGTGGTTGCGGGCCGCGAGGCCCAGCTCCTCCTGGCTGATGTCCTCGTCGGGTCCGGCCACGCGGCCCGGTGTGCTGACCTCGGCCAGTGAACCGTTCCGGAAAGTACGTCCGTTCGTGACGCCGTCCATGGCTCCATGGTGCTCCCCTCGCCCCGCCCGGGCACCCCGCTCGCGATTGCCAGTCGTACCGAGCGGCGAGACCCTGTACATATCGGCCCTGGGGCGGATGAAACGTGCGATCGCGGACGGACCGTACCTACCGGGCCTCGCGGAGGAGAGCGATCGTCATGGGCGGCAGCACCGGCAGCAGCGGCGGCGGCATGGACGGCACGACCCTTGAGGCGATGCGGACCGGACTGCGCGGGCCGGTCATCGCGCCCGAGGATTCGGCGTACGACGAGGCCCGGTCGATCTACAACGCGATGATCGACCGGCGGCCGGCCGCCTTCGTGCGGTGCGCGGACGCCGGGGACGTGATGAACGCGGTCGACTTCGTCCGCGACCACGGGCTCGAACTCGCCGTGCGCGGCGGCGGGCACAGCGGCCCGGGACTGTGCCTGGTGGACGGCGGTGTCACCCTCGACCTGTCACCGATGCGCTGGGTACGGGTCGACCCGGTCGCGAAGACCGCGCAGGTCGGCGGCGGCAGCCTGCTCGGCGACCTGGACCACGCGGCGCACGCCTTCGGCCTCGCCACCCCCGCCGGGATCATGTCGACGACGGGCGTCGGCGGACTGACCCTCGGCGGCGGACACGGTCACCTCACCCGCAAGTACGGGCTGACGGTGGACAACCTGATCTCCGCGGACGTCGTTCTCGCCGACGGCAGCTTCGTCACGGCGAGCGAGACCTCGTACCCGGACCTCTTCTGGGCGCTGCGCGGCGGAGGCGGGAACTTCGGGATCGTCACGTCCTTCACCTACCGGCTGCACCCGCTGCACTCCGTGGGCGTCGGCATCACGGTCTGGCCGGTGGACCACACGCGTGAAGTGCTGCGCTGGTACCGGGAGTTCCTGCCGCAGGCGCCCGAGGACCTGAACGGCTTCTACGCGGTGCTCGCCGTGCCGCCCGGGCCGCCGTTCCCCGAGGAGCTGCACGGGCACAGGATGTGCGCCGTCGTGTGGTGCTGGACCGGTGACCTGGCGCTGCTGGACGAGACGCTCGCGGTGGTGAACGACGCCGGGCGGCCGGCCTTCCACTTCACCAGCCCGATGCCGTACCCGGCGCTGCAGACCATGTTCGACGAACTGATCCCGAAGGGTCTGCAGTGGTACTGGAGCGGTGACTTCTTCGACCGGATCACCGACGAGGCAGTCGACATCCACCTCAAGTACGGCGAGAACCTCCCCACCGACCTGTCGACCATGCACCTCTACCCGGTCGACGGCGCCGCCTCCCGGGTCGGCTCCTTCGACACGGCGTGGGCCTACCGCGACGCCGTCTGGTCGGGCGTCTTCGCGGGCATCGACCCGGACCCGGACAACGCCGGGCTCATCAAGCAGTGGTGCACGGACTACCGGGAGGAGCTGCACCCGTACTCGATGGGCGGTGCGTACGTGAACTTCATCGGGCCGGGTGAGGGTCAGGAGCGGGTCAGGGCCACCTACCGCGACCACTACGACCGGCTCGCCGAGGTGAAGCGGACCTACGACCCGCACAACCTCTTCCACGCCAACCAGAACATCGAGCCGGCGCACTGGCCCCAGGGCGACGCCTAGGGCCTGTCTGACAATTCCCGTCTGCCTCGCGACGCCATGCACGCACTCTCGCCGCACCGGGCGCAGAGCCAAGTACGTCCAGTACGAGGCTCTACGCCCGGCACGCCGAGAGCACGCACCTGACGCCGCGAGGCCGCCCTCCGGGCGACGACGGGAATTGTCAGACAGGCCCTAGGGCCCGTCGGGCAGGCCCTAGAACGTACCGAGCTTGATGATCGACAGCAGGGCGATCAGCTGGATCGCCGACGCTCCCAGGGCCTTGGGCCACGGCAGGTCGTGCGACTTCTTGACCATCAGCGTGAAGAGCACGCCGGCCCCGACCCAGGTCGCCCAGCCCAGCAGCTGCACGAACGGCGCGTCGCCGCCCGCGAACATCGCGACGACCAGGCGTGGCGCGTCCGTCAGCGACATGATCAGCATGGAGAGGCCGACCGTGGGCTGCCAGGCGCCGTCACCGCCGAGCTGGCGGGCGAGGGTGTGCGTGACCACGCCCAGGATGAACGCGCTGAGGACGATCGCGATCGACGTCGTCAGGACGATGGGCACCGCGTTCGACAGGGTGGCGTTTATGACGTCCGCGCGGGCGCCGTCGAAGCCGAAGACCGCCAGCAGACCGTAGAGGAACGTCACGATGAGGGCCGGGGCCCACATCGTGTAGTCGCGCATCTGAAGGAAGGTCTGGTTCGGGCGCATGATGACGCCCGTCAGCAGTTCCTTCCAGTGCAGCCGCGGGCCCACCGGGGGCGCGGTCGTCTGGCCCGCGCGATACGTCCCGCCCGGGTTGTACGGGTCCTCGCCGACGGAGAACGCCGTGGTGTGACCCGGCTGGTTCGCCGCGTACGGATCCGGGCCCTGACCGTGATGGTCGTGGTCGCCGAAGTACTCCGGCTCACCGTGCCCGTTCGCCTGGGGCCACTGCTGCGGCCCGTTGCCACCGCCACCGCCGCCATTGCCGTACCGCGGCTGCTGATGCTGCTGCGGGTACGGCTGAGGCGCGGGGGGATAGCCGTACGACGGGCCGCCCTGGGGGGCCTGCTGTCCGTAAGGCTGCTGCCGCGCCTGTTGTTGCGGGTGCGCCTGCTGCGTGCGGTTGTCCCGGCCGCGTCCGATCCTGAATCCAGCCACGTAATCGAACGTACCTGGTCCCGCACAGTGACGTGCCGGGCCCGGGGCAACGGGCCCGGCTTTGCTGCTGAGCTGTGACATCCCCTAAGGGACTTCCCAGGGGACCTTCATGGGTTCTTCGGGGATATTTTCGGGGACTTTTAGTGGCTGCTCAGGGTTTGGCCGTACGCGAGTCCGCCGGCCACGGCCGGGAGGCCGAGCTTGGCGGGCGTGACCGTGTAGGAGCCGTCGGCGCTCGCGCGGGGGAGCACCCACACACCGCCGGACCTCGCGTTCTCGCCGGGGGAGCCGACCGCGATGTCCGCCCTGCCGTCGTGATCGTAGTCACCGGCCGCGACGGCGGCACCGAAGGCGTCGCCCGCCTCCGCGACGCCGGGGACGCGCGGGGTGTCCTGCTGGTACGAGACGGCGTGGCCCTCGCCGGAGGCGTCGACCAGGCCGGTCGCGCCGCCGAACAGGAGGGTCGCGGCGCCCGCGCCCGCCTGGGTGCCGATCGCCTCGCCGGGGGCGCCCGCGAGCAGGTCGTCGCGGCCGTCGCCGTTCACGTCCGCGACGGCCAGGGAGGCGCCGAAGCGGTCACCGGTCTCGGCGACGCCCGGCACGCCGACCGTGTCCTGGTCGAGGGTCTGCGCGCGCTGGCCGAAGGAGCCGTCCGGGCCGCTGCCGTAGTGGACGTGGATGCCGCCGCCCTTCGCGTACTCCTCCGGGCCGCACGGGTCGTCGATGTTCTCGTCGGCGATCTCGCGGCACTCGCCGAGGGCCAGGTCGTCGTTGCCGTCCCCGTCGAAGTCCCCGGCGGCGAGGGCCGAGACACCGGCGTTGTCGGTGTTCCAGGTGTTGGCCATGCCCTCCTCCGCCGCGTCCCAGGCCCACAGCCGTACGTGCGACTGCGTGAACGGGGCGTCGACCGTCCAGTACGCCAGCGCCAGGTCCGCCGTGCCGTCGGAGGTGAAGTCGCCGGTGGCGAGGATCGGGGCGCGGCCGCCCATGGGAGCGTCGAGGACGGTGGTGAGGATGCCGTCGGCGGTCCGCAGCACGACTCTGTCCCGGCCGCCGATCACGATGTCCCGGCTGCCGTCCCCGGTCAGGTCGGCCGCCGCGACCGACCCGCCGTACGCCGCCGACGCCGCGGGGCCGGTGAGGGCAGTGGACCCGTGGCTCGGGCCGCCCCTCGCGCCGCCCACGACGGTGACCATGCCCGCGTCCACGCCACGGTCGGTGACGTCCTCGCCGGGGGCGCCGGCGAGCAGCTCCGCGATGCCGTCGCCGTTGAGGTCCTCCAGCACCACGGAGGCGCCGAACCGGTCGCCCGCCTCCGGAGAGCCGGGCACTTCGGCCGTGGACTGGCTGACCCGGATGCTGCCGCGGGAGCCGAGCCCCTTCGGACCGCCCCACACGACGTTGACGTACCCGGCCTTCGCCTTGCCCCCGACGGCTCCGTCGGGGACGCCGACGGCGAGATCCGCGTAGCCGTCGCCGTTGAAGTCGCTTGTGGTGGGGGAGGGTTGGCCCGCGGCCGCGGTGGGCGCGAGTGTCAGGCCCGCGGTGACCGCCGCGGCGAAGGTGGCGGCGATTGCGTACGTCCGTATGTGCACGGGGGCTCCAGGGTGGTGACCGGGTGACCGGGAACTGCGGTTCACCTGTGTGACACCTGGAGGTCGTCAGGGGTTGTGGCCCCGTACGCGTTCGTTGCCGCGTGCGTGTTCGCTCGGGCGTGCGTGTTCGGTGGGGCGTCAGGCCCAGAACTCGGCCTCCTTCTCCATGTCCTCCTGGCATTCGTCGATGTCGGTGAACTTGTCCCCGACGATCCGGAAGATGAGGCAGCCGTTCTGCTCGATCCGCTTGCCGTTGCGCTCGGCCGTGTAGCGGTGCATGGAGACCGCGTGGCCCCGGCCGTCGACGAGTATGTGGCTCAGATCGACGCTGAAGGTCCCGCCCGTCTCCTCGTAGAGCCGGCCGTACAGCTCGATGATCGAGTCCTGTCCTTTGTAGTCGCCGGAGAGCATGTGACTGCCGGGGACGTGGTGCGTACAGTCCGATGCCATCATGCCGCGCAGGGTGTCCATGTCACCCCTGGTGAAAGCGTCATAGCCCTTGCGGACGAGCATTGCGTTCGGGTGTTCAGCCATCGTGATCGCCGCCTTTCTGTTGCTTGGCGTCTTATGGCCGACATTGTGATTATCCCGCGTTATTGGGTTTTTGTGCCGAGTTCGCACCAGACGTACTTGCCCGCCGTGCCGTTGACCTGGAACCAGCCCCAGTCGTCGGCGTACGCGTGCACGATCCGCAGGCCGCGGCCCGTCTCGTCGTCCTCGGGCTTCTCGGTCGGCGGGGCGGGGTCCGTGTCCCATGTGCCGAGCCGGAACGAGGTCCCGCCCGTCTGAGTTTCAGGGCCGCCGGGGCCCTCGGTGTGCCGGATGGCGTTCCTGAGGAGTTCGGAGGCGAGCAGCTCCGCCGGTTCGACGAGGGCGGGGAGGTGGTGGCTGGTGAGGATGTCGCGGAGGGCGCGGCGGCAGATGCCTACGGCTCGGGGGTCGTGGGGGATGTAGAGCGTGTACTCCCAGGGTGCGGGCATGGGCATGCGGTCTCCTGGTGGGGAGTGGTGGGGGGGCGTCGGGGCGGTGGCTCTGTCTGGCCCGGCATGGCGTGGCGGGGGGACGCACTTCCGCTCCGTTGAGTGGCTTCTTCGTCACTGACGGTATGGGGTTAAATTGATGCCCGTCAAGCCGAACGGGGATACTGGGGGACCTCAACTCCCCGGAGGGAACGGGTACATGCCAGCTAGGAGCATCATCACGGCACGCCAGGAGCGGCTCGGCGCGGAGCTGCGCAAGCTCCGGGAGCGAGCGGGGCTCAGCGGCCGGGAGGCGGCACGGGCGTTGGGGATTGCGGAGAGCAGGCTCTCCGCCACGGAGACCGCCCGGGTAGGGGTGAGCGCCGAGCGCGTGCGGCACTGGGCCAGTGAGTACGCGTGTGATGACGCCGCGCTGGTGGAGTCACTGGCGGCCATGGCGACCGAGCGTGTGCATGGTTGGTGGGCCGGGTACCGGGAGCAACTTCCGCCCAGCTTCCTGGACTTGGCGGAACTGGAGCATCACGCCACGCACTTGAGGTCATTCGAGAACGTGCACATTCCCGGCCTGCTGCAGACCGAGGAGCAGGTGCGGGCGGCGTACGCCTCTCCGGGGACCACGCTCAGCGAGGAACGGATCGAGGCGCGTGTCGCGTTCCGCCTGCGCCGCCAGGCGGTACTCGAAGAAGCCGACTACGAGGTGGTCGTCCATGAGGCGGCGCTCCGCGTCCGGTGGGCCGACCGCAAGGTGGCTCAACGGCAACTGCTTCACATCCTTGAGCAGTCCGAACGTCCCCAAGTCACCGTGCGTGTAGTGCCGTTCGATGTGGACGGGTTCACGATGATCGGCACACCCGTGCTCCTGGCGGGCGGCCCTGTCCCCCAGTTGGACACCATCCTGCTGGACCACCTGCACGCCGGGACGTTCATGGACGCGGAGGTGCAACTGCGCCTGTATCGACGGGTGATCAACTCCGTGGAGAGCGCCGCGCTGGGGGTCGTAGAGTCGAGAGACTTCATCCACCGGCTCGCGCAGCACATCTGAGGGGACCCGCAATGACACCGGTCATACAGTGGCAGAAGTCGTCCTTCTCTGACGGAGAGGACGCACCCAACTGCGTTGAGATGGCCACCTGGCAGAAGTCGTCGTACTCCGGCCCTGAAGACGCGCCCAACTGTGTTGAGGTAGCCGCCCGTCAGAGCACCCGCACCCTCCTCCTCCGCGAAAGCGATGAGCCCGACACCGTCATAGCCGCCACCGGCGCCGGGCTCGCCGCCCTCATACGGCACCTTCGCCCGTAAGGCCCGTAGGCGGCAGGGCTCCCTCCAACTCCCGCGCCACAGCAAGGGTGTTGGTGAGGCGATCGCGCTAGCCATCCCCCAGCGGGACCCCGCCGACCTCGGTCAGCAGGGCGCGCGCCCGGGGCGCGTCGTCCAGGCGGAGGGCCAGTTCCGCGCGGTAGACGAGGGCCTCGACCAACTCGACGCAGTGGGCGGACTCCCGCTCGCGGGTCAGGGTCGAGTCGAGGATGCGGGCGGCCTGGTGGGCGTCGCCCTTGGAGTCGCCGAGGACGACGGCGTTCTCCAGGGCCTTGGTGAGCCTGCCCGTGGGGTACGAGGACTCGTCCGGTACGTCCTTGTCCTCCGTCGCCGGGAAGAAGCGGATCCAGTTGCCGCCCGGGTCGACGACGCTGAAGCCGGACCGCTTGCCGGTGTTCTTGCGCCGGCGGGGGCTGGTCATCCGCGGGATGCCGGACACGAGGACCTTGCCGAAGGCGGCCCGCATGGCCTCGGCGAAGGCCTGGTGGATGGCCCCGGTGTCGGGGACGATCACCACGCACGAGCCGTACGACTGCTCCGGGTCGAAGCCCTCGATCCCGGCGAAATGCAGTTGGAGGTCCTCGCGTTGGACGCTGACGTAGGGGTTCGGGCGGGTCTGCCGATAGGTCGTGGTGAAGCCCAACTTGCCGTAGAACTCGGTGATCTCGTCGATCGACCGGCAGGGCAGCAGGGGGATGGTTACCTCGTTGGCCATGCGGCTCCCTCGGGTAGTCACGGTAGTCAAACTTGATGACTCCCCGAGGGTAACCGCGGCGCGGCCGGTGTGGACGGTCAGTTCACGGTTGATCCCGCTTAATCCGCCAGCTCGGCCCAGAAGTTGGTCAGAGCGGTCTGGCCCAGGCTCGCGAGGGTGAGGACCTGGGAGCCGGTGCCCGTGGGGCCCGACGAGGTGCCCGGCAGGAGGTGGAGGCGCTGCGGCGTCGACGGGGCCGCGGCGAGCAGTTCGGCGCGGCCGTCGCGGGTGTAGTCACGGAGGCTGACCGAGTGGCCGAACGCGGCCCGCTCGCCGGGTTCGCCCTCGATGCCCGCGGTGTTGTAGTCGTAGGCGCGGGAGTTCTTGCCGGTGAGGCCGGACGCGCTGCCGCGCAGGACGGTGACCGCGCCGGCGGCCATGCGGGGCGGCGGGCCGCCCGCCCTGACGGACACGCCCGCGTCGGCGGACGTCTCCGCGGCGATGATCTCGCCCGGGGTGCCCACGGCAAGGTCGGCGTAGCCGTCGCCGTTGGTGTCGGCGGCGGAGACGTCGCCGCCGAAGTCGTCGCCGGTCTCCGGGGTGCCGGGCACGCCGGACGTTGCCTGGGTGATGGTCCTCACCGAGCTGCTGGGGCCCGTCGAGGTGCCGGGCAGGACGTACACGGCGCCGCCGGTGCCCGCGCGTTCGGCACCGATCGCCAGGTCGCCGTACCCGTTCTTGTCGAAGTCGGCGATCGCGGCGCCGCTCGACACGAGGGTGGTGGAGGAGGGGAGCTTGACGGTCTTGGTCCGCTTCGGGGCGCCGGAGCCTCCCTTGTAGAACCAGACTGTGTCCCTGAACGCCCCGACGGCCGTGTCCCATTCACTGCCGAGGACGGCGAAGTCGACGGTTCCGTCCTTGGTGACCTTTCCGGCGACCACCGTCTCCGGAGTGATCTCCTCGCCGCCGCGCGGGTCGAAGTCGGTCACCTTGCCGTGGGAGCCGGACGTGGTGAAGGGGCCGCGCATGAACAGGATGTTCTCGGAGTCGACGGCGACCACGTCGGGCTTGCCGTCCGCGTTGAAGTCGCCGACCGCGATGTCCTTGGCGAAGGCGCGGTCCTTGTAGAGGGGGTTCATGTACGAACTGCCGCGGGTGAGGCCGGACTTGGAGCCCCACAGCACGGTGAACGCTCCGGAGCGGCCGTCGTTGGTCTCGCCGACCGCGGTGGCGACGACGTCCGCGTACCCGTCCTTGTTCAGGTCGGCCGTCGTGACGTCCGTACCGAAGTAGTCGTTCGACTCCGCCGCGCCGGGGATGCCCGGGCTGTCCTGGGTGACGACCGTGCGTCTGGAGGGGTCCAGGCCCTTTGCCGTGCCCCATATGACGACGACCGCACCCGCGTTCTGCGCCTCACCGACCTTGGCACCGCGATCACCGACGGCGAGGTCGCGGTAACCGTCGCCGTTGAAGTCGTCGACGTACTTGGCGGCGGCCGCGGAGGCCGGGGCGGCCAGGGCGAGCGGGGTCAGGCCGGAAACGAGCAGGGTGGCAGCCAGGAGGCAGGTGCGCTTTCGCAAGAGGACTCCAAAAGTGGGCGGTTGACTCAAAGGAGACCTTTGGAGATGGGGGAACGGTTGTACGGAAGTTTGGTGAATTTCTGTGGCTGGTGTTTTCGGTGTGTTCAAGGGGACGTAGAGGCGCAAACCGGGCCCCGGCACCTGGGAGGTGCCGGGCCCGGTTCGACGGTGAGGGAGTGCTCCGGATCAGTTGGTGAGGCCGGCACCGAACGCGCCGTACGTGTACGGCAGGTTGAACGCGCCGGGGCCGAAGCCGCGGTCGCCGTTCGGGGAGATGCCCGTGCCGTCGGAGAGCATCGCGGTGACCGCGCCGACGCCCTCGCCCTCGAAGGACGCGGAGACCGTGTAGTCGGCCTTGCCGTCGGCCGTGACGTCGGTCAGGAGGACGTCGGAGCCGAAGTAGTCCATGGCCTCGGCACTGCCCGGGACGCCCGAGGAGGCCTGGGAGAGGGTGCGGCCGCCGGTCTCGGAGACGCCGTCCGCCGAGCCCTGGAGGAGGACCGTGGAGCCGGTGTCCTCGATCGTGTCGATGTCCTCGAAGATGACGCCGATGGCCAGTTCGCCGTAGCCGTCGCCGTTCACGTCACCGATGGACAGCGCGCTGCCGAAGCCGTCGCGCTCCTCGTCCGCGCCGGGCACGCCCGGGGAGTCCTGGGTGAGTTCGGCCATGGGCGCGTCGCCGTTGACCGGGCCGCCCGCCGAACCGCGGATCACCGTCACCCTGCCGCCGAGGCTGCCGGAGTGGTCGTCCTCCGCGGTGAAGACGTTGCCGAGGGCGATCTCGCCGTAACCGTCGCCGTCGATGTCGCCGATCGCGATGGACGTGCCACCGCCCAGACCGCGCGGCACGGAGGTCTCCAGGCCGGCGGACGTGCCCAGGTAGGCGACCCCCTTGGACCAGCTGTTGGGGCCGTCCCCGGTCAGCTCGGTCCGGTACGTCAGCACGAGGTCGGCCTTCCCGTCGCCGTTCGTGTCACCGGCCTTGATCGCGTCGGCACCGTACGGGGTGGTCTCGGGCAGCGCGATCCGCTGGGCGGCGCCGGTCGTGCCGGAGCGGGTGAAGCCGCCCTTGACGACGTACGCGTGCGAGGCGGTGGTGCCCACGGCCAGGTCGGCCTTGCCGTCGCCGTCGAAGTCGCCCGCCGTCAGGACGCGGCCGAACTCGTCGTGCGTGGTGGCCGCCGGGTCCTTCACCGTCGTACCGTTCGCGACGCCGCTCGCGCCGCCCCACAGCACGGCGACCGTGCCGCCGTCGACGTCGCTCTCGACGTCCTCGCCGGACGCGCCGACCGCGAGGTCCGCGTAGCCGTCACCGTCGAAGTCGTCGACCGCGAGCGCCGAACCGAAGGTGTCCTCGGCTTCCGGGGTGCCGGGCACACCGGCCGAACTCTGGTCGATCACCGTGTGGTTGGCCGGGTCGAGGCCGGTCGCGCTGCCGTAGACGACGGCCACGTACCCGGCCATGACCTGGTCGCCGACCTTGGCGTACGGCGCGGCGAAGGCCACGTCACCGAAGCCGTCGCCGTTGAAGTCGCCCTTCAGGCCCGCGGGGGCGGCGGAGGCGGTGACGGGGAGGGCGATCAGGAGCCCGGTGGTGAGGGCGCTGGTGAGCGTCGTGGCCAGGAGGAGCGTGCGCTTGCGCAAGGGAGGTCTCCGGTAGTGGGGACGACGGGCCCCGCACCTGTGTGGTGCGGGGCCCGCCGGATCGTGAATGAGGGACGGGACGCGCTCAGTCGGCGAAGTTGACGCCGAACGCCGGGGTGCCGGTCGTCGACACACCCGCGCTGCTCGGCGAGACGGACCGCGAGCCGGACGTGGTGATCTTCGTGCCGTTCGACGGCATGTACAGCACCGCGCCGTTGTTCGCGTTCTCGTACGAGCCGACCAGCAGGTCGGCCCGGCCGTCGCCGTTGACGTCGTCGAGCTTCGCGTCCGCGCCGAGCGCGTCGTTCGTCTCGTCGCTGCCGGGCACACCCGCCGTGCTCTGCGCGAAGTACTGGGTGCCGGAAGCGGTGTCGAGGCCGTTCGCCGAGCCGTACAGGACGGTGACCGCGCCCGTGTCCGTGATGCTGTTCAGGTCCTCGCCGGCGGAGCCGACGACGATGTCCTGGTAGCCGTCGCCGTTGATGTCACCGAGGTCCAGGTCGTAGCCGAAGAAGTCGTTCTTCTCCGACGTGCCGGGGACGTTGCCGGTGTTCTGGGTGATGCCCGTGGTCGCGCCCGGACCGTCGGCGGTGCCGTAGGTGACGTTCACCTTGCCGCCGAAGGCCGAGTCCGGGACCGTCGTGCCGTCGCTCAACGTGTTTTCCCAGTACGCGCCGGAGACGATGTCGCCGAAACCGTCGCCGTTGACGTCGCCGATCGCGGTGATCGCGCCGGCCTTCACGATCTGCGCCGAGGAGATCGAGAGGCCGCTCGCGGCGCCGGGCACGAAGTAGTTCCTGGCCCAGCCGTAGTCGGTCCCGGTCTCGAAGCCGTCGACGACCAGGTCGGTCTTCTTGTCGCCGTTGACGTCGCCCGCGGTGAGGTTGATCGGGCCACGGGCGTCGCCGCCCGACTGGATCGGGGGCTTGAGCGTGTACCGGCCGCCCACGGCGGTACCGGACGCGCTGATGCCGCCCTTGTAGACGTAGACCGTGCTGGAGGAGTTGCCGACGGCCAGGTCGGCCGTGCCGTCGCCGTCGAAGTCGCCGGCGGCGAGGTTCTTGCCCCAGTAGTCGTGCGCGGAGACGGCCGGGTCGGCGACGGTGACGCCCTTGCCGGTCAGACCGCTCGCGGAGCCCCACAGCACGGCGAGAGTGCCGCCGTTGGTGTCGCTGCCGACCTTCTCGGACGGGGAGGACACGGCGAGGTCGTCGTATCCGTCACCGTTGAAGTCGGCGTACGCGGTCTCCGCGCTGAAGGCGTCAGCGGTCTCGGCGGTGCCGGGGACACCGGCGCTGTCCTGGCTGAGGGTAGACCGCTTGGCGGAGGACACTCCGGTGGCGGTGCCGTAGAGGGTGACGAGCTGGCCTGCGGTCTTGCGGCCGTTCACATAGGCGCCCGCGGCCGAGAAGGCCACGTCGCCGACGCCGTCGCCGTTGAAGTCGGCGTGCGGCACGGTCGTCGAGTCGGCGGCCGTGGCCGTCACCGCCGAGAAGGTGAGCAGACCCCCCGTCAGCGCGGCAACGGAGGCCGTCGCGAGGGTGAGTCGAAGATGCTTGTGCATGCGGGATTCTCCTGCTGCATGCGGGGACGCCTGGCGGGCGCCCGCAGTCAATGGGGTGCGTACCACTCGCATTCGCCCGGAGTTCGCCTGGGCTTTACGGGCGGTTGGCGATCAGAAGACCTACGGGGAGGGGACAGGGTTGTACGTGTGGCGGGAGTTTTCTTGAGTTACTTGCGAGGCAGGGGGTTCCTCTTGGCTTTTAGGGGCGCGGGGAACTGCGCGACCAGCCACATCCGACCCGCACCCTCATGACCACCGAACCCCCGGTTCACTTCAACCGCAGTGGCACCCCGAGCTCCCCAGGCGTAAGAAGCTGCACCCTCCCCGCCTCGAACCCCTCACCACTCCCCCGCAACACCAAGAACGCCCCCGCCCGCTTCTCCCACAACGGCCCGAACGCCACCGCGTCGTCCCGCCCGTCACCATCCACATCCAGCAACGGCGGCCGATAACCGAACTCGTTCCACTTGTACGGGTTGGGCGTCCCCGGCAACCCGTCGGTCAGGGGATCAACGGCCTGCTCCCCGTCCGCGGACGGCACCCCCGCCGACCCACCCGGCAACAACGTCACCTTCCCGTCGTGCCCCCGGTAGCCCGGCGTGTTCACGACGACATCCGGCTTCCCGTCGCCGTCGACGTCCCCGACGGCAGGCGACGACCCGAAGTCGATCCGCCGCTTCTCCCCGCCCTTGCCCTCGATCACGGACTCCGAACGCCCGCTACCGAGCCCGGACCTGGCCCCGTACAGGATGGTCAGCGCACCACCCTCCGCGGGCATGTCCGCCGGCGCCACGGCGAGCTGCGTGGGCAGCAGCAGATCGTCGATGCCGTCACCGTCCGCGTCACCGGTGGCAGGCGTACGCGGCCCCTCGAAGGTGGCCACCGCCTTGCTGATGCGCGGTTCGAGCGCGGTGTCGCGTACGAGCCCGTCCGCGCCGCCCTCGTAGTAGCCGACCATGTACAGGCTCTCGGGCGCGCTCTCGTCCTCCTCCGCGTCGAAGTCGTACGTGAACACCACCTCCGCCTTCCCGTCGGCGTCGAAGTCGCCGGTGGTGGCCGATTCGGGCGTCGCGTACCCCTGCTGGTCGAGGTCGAGGACGGCCTGCCGCTTCGGGGTGCCGGTGCGGTCGAAGGGGCCGTACAGCAGCAGCCCGTCGGAGCCCGGCCCGGTCGCGCTGGGGTCGCCCGTGCCGCCGTGCCCGCCGTCGAGCAGGTCCACGGAACCGTCCCCGTCGAAGTCGGCGGCGGCGCGCGGCTGGAAGCCGTCGGGCAGGGCCAGTTCGGTGGCCCTGCCCAGACCGCGGGGGCCGCCGAAGAGGGCGAGCGTCCCGAGCGGCGCGCCGGCGTTCCCGCGGGCGACGACCAGGTCGGTGAAGCCGTCGCCGTCGAGGTCGGTGCGCAGGGGGCGCGAGACGAAGCCGGCGCCCTTCTCTTCCGCCTTCCGGGCCGCCGAAGTCCGTTGGGCCGAGGCCTTGTTGAGGCCGTCGGAGGAGCCGTAGACCACTGTCAGCGTCTCGGTGTACCGCCTCTTGTCCTTGGACTCCGAGTACACGACGGTCGCGAAGTCGTCGTAGCCGTCGCCGTTGAAGTCCCCGGGGTCCGGCTTGTCGGACGGCTTTCCGGCGGCGGGCCTCTTCGGTCCGCTGTCGGTCCGGTCCGGGGAGCCGCCACCGGCGCACCCCGCGGCGAGGCTCGCGACCAGGGCGACGGCCACCGCCGCCGGCCCGGTCCTGGAAGTGCGCGGCATCAGCTCTCCATGCCCAGGAACTCCGAGCTGGAGAAGGTGAGTTCGGGCTCCCGCGCGAGCAGGCCCTTCTTCGTGCCCGGGTACACGGCGATCGTGTCCTTCGTGTCCCCGCGGTACGTGCGCACGACCAGATCGGCGCGCCCGTCCCCGTCGAAGTCGGCCACCTTCAGCACGCGGGTGGTTCCCCGGGCGGGCGGCGGCACGGTCACCATCCCGGCCTTGGACAGACCCGTCGTGCGGCCCTTGAGGATCCGCAACTCCGAACCGCTGGAGAGGAGTTCGCTGAGCCCGTCCCCGTCGAAGTCCCCGGAGTCCAGGACGGTTCCGGCGACGTCGAGTGTGCCGCGCAGGGTGCCCGGAACGTCGTAGCGCAGCGCGGTCCCGGTCATCGAGCCGATCGCCGCGTCGAGCCCCTTGCCCTTCCCGAACCGGCCGAACGCGACGTCGACACCGGTCGGGAGGGCGACCGCGGTACCGGCGGGCCCGGTCGGTCCGCCCGGCACGAGGGAGGAGGTGGACGCGGAGGCGGCGGAACCCTCTGCGGTACGGACGATCAGGTCGTCGTATCCGTCACCGTCGACGTCCACGGCCGGTGGTGTGGGCACGTTCCCGGGTGAGGCGAGCGGCGCACCGGCCGCCTTCGGGGCGCCCTTGCGCGTGAAGGGCCCGCGCAGATAGCTGAGCCGCCCGTCGGAGGCGTGCACGACGAGATCCTCGGCCTTGTCCTTGTTGAAGTCCCCGCACACCGGCTGGTCCGGCCAGTCGTTGCCGAAACGTGCCTGCGGGGGAATCGCCAGCTTCACCGCCTTGCCGGCCAGCCCCCGGGCCGAGCCGAAGAGGATCTGCAGCGGGACCGGCGGCTGGCCCTGCCCGTCGAACGGCGGGTCGGTCGAGACGACGAGATCCGTGTACCCGTCCCGGTCGAGATCGCAGCTCGCCTCGGCGTCGAAGACGGCGGGCAACTGCCCCTTGGTGGCGGAGGCGTTCCGGGCGGCGCTCAGCAACTGCCGGGCGCCGGGGGCGAGTCCGCGCGCCGATCCGTAGACGACGCCGATTCCGGCGTCGTCGCCATGGCTGTCGCGCTTCACGAGATCGTTGAGTACGAGGTCCGGGTGCCCGTCCCCGTTGAAGTCGTCGGCCGCCTTGCTGCCCTTGCCGAGCGGTACGGGGAGCCGGGCGGGGGCCTTGGCGACGGTGAGGGGCTCACGCTTTCCCGCCGAGTCCCCGTCGCCGCTGTCGGCGGTCGGGCCGCATCCGACGGCGAGGCCGCCGCCGAGGACGCATCCGGTCAGGGCCGCCACAATCCGCGTACTAACTCTTCGCCCACGCACCGTGAACCTCATCCGACCCGGAAACAACAACGCCGGTCATCATGCACTTGTTCGAGCCGAGGGTAAACGGTGGTAACACGCCACCATCTCGGGAAGCGTGGCCGAACCTGACCGTCGGCCCGGCGGTATGAATACTGGGCGCATGCGGAAGTCCCTGCCGGCCGTGCTGGGCGTGAACCTGTTGCTGGGAGTCCCCGGCGTCGTTCCGGTGTGGCTGCTGTCGTACTTCGCGGTGAACTGGCCGCTCAAGGCGATCGGCTGGACCGTCGGCGAGCCCACGGAGAACGACGGCATGCTGCCCTGGCTGCTGGTCGGCGGCCCGGTCCTGCTGCTGTTCGGCCTGGTCTGGTGGCTCGCCAACCGCCCGCTGCGACGCAGGTCGGCCCTGGGACCCCGCGTGTACTGGCCGGTCGGAGTCCTGATGACCCTGGTGCCGTCGTTCGCGCTCATGATCGTTCTCTGACAGAGGGACTGAATACGACGGCACTGGCCGCCGAGCATGCTCGGCGGCCAGTGCCGTGTCGTGCCATGTCCTGGCATGTCGTGCTGTGCTGTGCTGTGCCGCGTCGTGGCGGGTGGTTCGGGACCCGTCCGTCAGGAGCTGTTGCTGTTCGACCGGGTGAAGAACTCGATCTCCGCGATGGACACCTGCTTCTTGGCGTCGGTGGCGTAGGCCGACTTCACGGTGAAGCGCACCGAGGAGACCGCCCCGACCCGGAACTTGCGCCGCTGGCCGCCCGCGCTCTGGTCCAGGTTGATGATCCGGGTGGTCTTCTTGCCGTCGGCCGCGGTGATCAAGGCCTCGATGCGGTGCGGGAGGGCCGACTGCGAGAGCTTGTCCGGCTGGGTCGACACACCGGAGGTGATGACCAGGTCCAGCAGCCGGGTCGGCTGGGCGAACCGTGCCTCCAGCCACTCCCCCTCGCCGGTCCCCGAGACACCCGGCCCCCACCAGGTGTTGCTGAGCTTGTCGAAGGCGCGTTGCGCGGGGTGACCGGGATAGGAGCGCGACGCCTTCACACTGTCAGGACCCACCGCGGCGCGCTTGGCGAAGTGGTCGCGGGTCGCGTCGACCCCGTCGCCGATGTTGAGCACGAGTGTGACGATCAGGGCGAGTACGACGCCGCCGACGACCCAGTTCATGACGGCCCCGAAGCCGCGGCGCAGCCGGGGGCGGTCACCGGCCCACGGGGTCTGCGCGACGCCGAAGCCCGGTATCCGGCGCCACCAGGGCTGCCGGCCCGGGGTTGACGGCCCGCCCCCGGCCATCGGCATGGCGCAGCGGCCGCAGTAGTGCCGGTCGGGGAGGTTGAGGGTCGCGCACCAGGGGCAGGGGATGCCGCCCTGCGGGCCGAACTCCGGTCCCGGGGCGCGTACTTGGGGGCGATTCGCGACCGGGCGGCCGGGCAGTACGGGCGCGACGGCGGGGGACGCGGGCGCGCGGGGCTCGGGGTCGCTCACCGGGATGAGGAGAGACCTGGCCCGTTCGGCGGTGGAGTCGGAGGAGCCGGCGGGGTCCGTGGACCCGGAGAAGCCGGTGGCGTGGCTGGAGTGAGTGGAGTGGCTGGAGTGCGTGGAGTCGGTGGACGGGTGGTGGCCCCGGCTCGCGGTGGTCGGCACCGGCTCGGTGTCGGCGTCGTCGTCGGGGTGGATGTCCGGATGGGTGCCCAGGCGGGCGTCCGGTTGGGCGTCCGGTTGGCTGTCCGGGCGGGCGTTGTCCGTCGCGCCGGGGGAGAGGTCGAGGGAACTGTAGGAGACCGGAGCGGCGGGGGAGTTCGTGTCCCACTCCTGGAGTCCCGCCGGCCCCGCGCCTGCGGATGCCGCGGGGGCAGAGTCCGGCGCGGTGGCGGGGTGGTCGTGCCGCGGCGGGGAGGACGGCGCGGTGCCGGATCCCACGGGTGCCGCGGGCGACTGCCGTGTCCCGGCACGCCCGGAGCCGTCCGAGCCGTCCGGCTGCCGGTGTCCGGCCGCCGCCCCGGAGCCGTCCGCGCTGCCCGGCCGCCAATGCCCGGCCGCCGACTCGGAGTCGGGCGCGGTGTCCGTGCGCCGCGCCCCGGACCAGCCGGCGGCGGCCTCGCCGTCACCTGACCGGCCGGTGGAGCGGTCGGCGTCCTCGTCGTCCGGCCGGGGACCGGCGTTCCGCGCCAGGCGGACACCGGTACTCGGCCCGGCGGCTCCGGCCTGCGGCCACCCGGCCTCGTCCTCTCCCCGTCGGCCACTGCCAGGCCCTGGCGTTGCCGCGACGGCCGGGTCGTGGCCCGTACGGGCCGTACCCGTTCCGGCCCCGGGGGTTGCGAACGCGTCCCATCCCGGCTGATCACCGGAGCCGCCGGAGCCGCCGGAGCCGCCGGCCACGGCGGCACCCCCGGCCGCGGAGTCCCGCGCCGGTGCGGCGGCCTCCGCGCGCACGGGGTCCCTGCGAGCCGCGTCGGCCCGGTCCGGGCCGCCGGACCAGCCGAGTACCGCACCGCAGGAGTCGCAGAAGGACTGGCCGGGCTCCGCCCGGGTGCCGCATTCGACGCAGCTGCGGGCGGGCTCCCGTCCTGTGCCGGAGTTCTGGCTGGTCATCTCTCGGGAGTCCTTTCGGCGGCGGTCACCTGGACCGTGTACGGCATGTGGGCGGGTCGGGCGGCCGCCACGAGGCTGTCGAGCCGGTGCTCGTCGGCGCGGGTCGGGTCGGGCAGGCGGAGCGTGACGTGCAGGCGCGGGCTGCGGTCGCCGGGAACGGGACCGAGGGGCCGGGCGTTCCAGGCGGCGCCGCCGCTCTCGGTGATCTCCGGGGTCACACCGAAGACCAGGCGTATCGCCTCGGACAGACCGCGGCTGGTGCCCCGTACGCGGTGCAGATACGCGGCGGCGGCGACGGCCGCGCGCAGCCGGTCGTCGGGCTCGGTGCCGTCGGTCTCCGCGCCGACCCAGCCCGCCAGCCACCGGGTGAAGTCCACCGGGGCCAGCGCCGGGGTGAAGTAGGAGTCCAGGCAGTCGAGGACGGCCAGGATCGGTGCGAGCACGTCGTCGAGCCCGCCGACGAACCGCTGTGCCAGATCGTCGTCGGCGAACACGGCGGGCAGCGTCATGCCGATCGGCGCGGAGGAGCCGAGGCCGTCGATGGAGCCCCTCACGGCCGGTCCCCGATCACGCGCACCCGGTGGTCGAAGGAGAAGACCAGGGACGGGGGCTGGAGGTCGATGCGGTTGGTCGCGTCGCCGCGTTTGCCGGTCAGGGGGTCGGCCGGGTGGAGCTGGACCTCGTCGACCAGTTCGACGCCGGGTACGCGCTGGAGCACGGCGAAGACCTCGCCGGACTGCACGGGACGGCCGAAGGGCCAGCCCCGCCCGTCGGCGCCGCCGGTCAGCGGGTCGAGGTGGCGGTAGAGGGCGTCGTGCGCCTGACGGCGGACCCGGTCCGTGTCGGTGCCGCGGAACGCGTGCAGCGTGGCGACCACCGTGACGCCCTGGTAGAAGGGCGGGCCCACCGCCAACCGCGTACCGATGAGGCGGCGTTCGTCCAGGTAGTGGGTGATGCGCCTGAGGAGCGCGTCGCCGGGCACCAGTTGCTCGAAGCGCAGCCGGCCGCCGGGGTCGGGCACGGCCTGCGGGACCACCAACACCCGTACCGCGTACGCCCCGTGCTCGCCCTCGTCGCCCTCCAGGCAGGTGATCCGGGCGGTCTCGGGGGCGGCCCGGCGGGCGAGCTCCTCGTAGTCGCGCAGGGTCACCGCCCGCTCCTGGGCGCGCAGCGTGATGGGCGCCCTGGTCTTCGCCTCCTCCACCGTCTCGCCGTCGACCCCGCCGCGCGCGGCCCTCCCGGTTGACGACCTCGGAGACGTACGGGACGGACGTGCGCAGCACCTGGACGGCGCCGCGGGCCACGTTCCCGGTCTTTCCGCCGCCGGTGCGGTAGCGCAGGGCGCGGATGACGGCGCCCTTGGGTGCCACCGCCCCGTACTGGCGCAGGGTGCCGTCGGGCTCCCGTACCGCCGGACCGAAGGCGATCTCACCGGTGGAGGCGTCCAGGGTGATGTGCCGGTCGTGCGGGGTGGACGCGGCGAACGACGGGACTGTTTCCCAATCGGACCAGCCGGTCCCGCCGTCGTGCTCGGCGGTCTGCAGCAGCACCGGAGGGGTGTCACCGACCACGGGGGCGTGGGCGAGGCGCAGCCGCTGCCCGGGCAGACCGGTGGACTCGCCGAGCGCCTCGTCGTACACGGTCTCGGCGTGTACGGCCGTGGTGGTGCCGCCGAGGCTGAACGCCTCCGCGGAGCGGACGGTCGGGGAGGTGGTGTAGAAGGGCTGGTCGGGCAGCGGTTCGGTGACCCGGCAGCGCAGCCAGCCGGCCTCCTGTCCGCCGGTGCGGGAGAGGGTGTGCCCGCCGGGGATGTGCAGGACGACCTCGCCGGGCCGGTTCAGGCCGCCGGTGCCGTCCCGGTCGACCTCGCACTCGGTCCAGCCGTCCTCGGTCCACGCCTCCCAGACCAGCGGCGGCTGCCGCGGGTCCACGCCGACGCCGTCGACCCGGCTGTCCAGCTCCATCCCGACCGCGCAGTGCGGCACGGCGGCGCTGAGCCCGAGCAGCATGCAGTCGCCGGGCCGCGGGGCCTCGGAGAAGCACATCACGTCCTTGCCCTCGGCGAGGTCGGCGGTCCGGTCGGCGACGGGATCACCGCTCTGCTGGACCACGAGATGCCTCAACTCGCAGGGCACGACGGTCAGTTCGTGCTCGGTCGCGAAGACCGCGGCCTCCTCGCTCTCGGTGCGCGTGGTGGCGACCTCGGTGCCCACCGGCAGGAGGATCGGCTCCTCCTGCGGCGCGGAGAGCCAGAACGTGACCTCCGTACGGGCCGCGGAGGGCGGGAACAGCGTGATGCCCACCAGATCCAGGAACGCCAGGTGGTTCTTCTCCGGCACCCGGTTGAGCCGGTAGACGATCTGGTCGGCCATGTGGGCGACCGTCTCCACCAGGGTGACGCCCGGGTCGGAGACGTTGTGGTCGGTCCACTCCGGGGCGCGCTGCTGGATGTAGCGCTTGGCGTCGTCGACGAACTGCTGGAAGCGGCGGTCGTCGAGGTTCGGGGAGGGCAGGGCCATCAGCGGTCGCTTTCGGGAGCCGGGTCCGGCTCGTCGTGGGAGGGGATGACGTAGAACGGGAAGACCAGGCTGCGCGGGTTGTTGGTGCCGCGGATCGAGTAGCGGACGTCGATGAAGAGCACGCCCTGCTCGGTCTCGCGGCCGGCGGTCACCTCGACGTCGCTCACCTCGATGCGCGGCTCCCAGCGGTCGAGGCTCGTGTAGACCTCGTGCTGGATGCGGCCCGCGGTGGCCTCGTTGACCGGCGCGAACACCAGGTCGTGGATGGCGCAGCCGAACTCCGGGCGCATCGGCCGCTCGCCCGGCGCGGTGGCCAGTACGAGCCGGATGGCCTCCTCGATCTCGCGCTCCCCGCTGACCAGGGCGATGCCCCCGGTGGGGCCGATGCGCAGCGGGAAGGCCCAGCCGGATCCGACGAACTGCTCGGCCATCAGTGGGCCACCCGCCTTCTCCTGGTCGTCTCGGTTCTGCTTCTTGTGCCTGTGGTTCTGCTTCGTACGGTTGCGGTTCCGGTGTACGTCTCGGCCGTCACGGGATCGGATACGGCTTCTTGTTGACCGTCACGATGCCCATGAGGTCGACGTTGACGGCCCGGATGCCCACCTGGCCGACGGAGCTGACCTGGACGGTTCCGACGGCCTTGAGACTGAGGGCACCCACCGCGTCCACCGCCACGGCCCCGCCGAGCGACTTGACGTTGACGTTCCTGCCCTGGATGTTGAGCAGCCCGCCGCTCTTGATGGTCAGCCTGCGCCGCGCGCTGAGAGTCAGGTCCGTGCCCGCCTCCACCGACACCGATCTGCTGCCCGTGATGCTGACCGTTCCCTTGCTGTCCACGGTGATCTCGGTCTTGGTGCGGTCGAGGTTGATGGTCAGTCTGCCGTCACCGCTGGCGACGCGTACGCCCTGTTTACGGGCGCCGGTGCTCTGGCTGAGCAGGTCGACGCGGTTGCCCTGCCGGTCGGACAGGGTGTGCCGGATCGCCTTCTTCCGCAGTCCGTCGTGCAGCGGGACGTCCGTGACGGGGGTCGGCTTGTCCTTCCCGTTGTAGAGGCCGCCGATGACGAAGGGGTGGTCCAGCGCACCCCGGTCGAAGGCGACGAGAACCTCGTCGTCCACGTCCAGCGGGAAGATCCCGCCGCCGCCCTTGCCGCCCCACTGCGTGACGCGGGTCCAGTCGCTCTCGTACTGGTCGTCCAGCCAGGGGAACTGGAGCTTGACCCGCCCCTGCTTGTCCGGGTCCTGGACGTTGGTGACGATCGCGTTGGCCACGCTGGGCATCCGGGGTTCGACGGCCGAACCGCCCCCGGAGGCGAGCCCGTAGAGCGAGCGCCACTGGCGTCCGCTGAAGGTCACCCAGCTCTCGTAGTGCTGCCCGTCGCCGAAGACGTGCCGTACGGACGTGGCGGTGTACTTGCCCTGGAAGGGCTCCCCGACGTCGGACAGCGTGACCGGAACGCCGGGCCGCAGCTTGGGGTTGCCGCGCACGGCGACCTCCAGCTCGGCGAACGAGGAGGTCACGTCGTCGGAGAGGGACTCCGCGGCGAACTTGACCTCGGCCTGCTTGTCGTAGGGCGTGCCCGTCTCGACCAGCGTGGAGGTCTTGAACTTCTTGGCGGCCTCGCCCGGGGCGGTGCCGATGCTGACCCCGGGGTTCTTGGTCGCCAGCGACATGGAGGTGAGCTTCTTCTTCGTGGTGATGTCCCAGCCGCGCGCCTGGACCTTGCCGACCTGGTCGGCGGCGGTGACGGCGGCCCGCAGCCGCAGGATGTCGTGGCGGGCCTGGAGGACGAACGGACTCTTGTCCCCGTCCGTACCGACCCCGGGCGCCCCCGAGGCCGGCTTGGGCTTGGCGAACTCGAACTTCCCCTTCGCGTTCACCGACATGACCATGCCGTTCTCGTCGGCGAGCCGGGAGAGGAAGTCCCAGTCGGTGACGTTGGCCTGGCTGATGAACTCGTACACGGTCTTCGTCGAACCGATCACACCGAGCTGGAGGCCGTCCTCCTTGGCCAGCTTGCGGGCGATGTCGGAGGCACTCTGGTTCTTGTACGCGGCCACCCGGCGCCGGCGCACCAGGCGGTGCCCGGCGTCGTAGCCGCGGACGACGGTGAAGGTGCCGGTGCCGTCGTAGTCCGCCTCCAGACCGGTGACCTCGCCGGTCAGCAGCGGATCGGCGGCACCCTTGCCGTCCGCGATCGGGGTGAGCACGACCTTGGACCCGAACCTGATGCCCAGCTTGGCGAGGATCTCCCGGTCCGGGTCCCGGAAGGTGAGCCGGAACGCGGCGGGCACCCCGGCGCCCTGGTCGACCCAGCCGTCGACGAGCATCGGGGCGTAGTCGGGCGGGAGCGGTTTGCCGTCGATGGTGACCTGGATGAGCGTGGAGTACGCGGGCTGAACCATCAGGAACGCACCTCCTCGGCCGAGGGCATCAGGAGTTCCGTGCCCGACCGCAGATCGGCCGGGTTGTCGATGCCGTTGACCTCGGCGATGGCGCGCCACGCGGCCGCGTCGCCGTACTCGCGCCAGGCCAGCGACTGCAGCGAGTCGCCCGCGACGACGCGGTGCACGCGCTGCGCGGTGAGCGCGCCCGAGGTCGGGTTCTGCCCCTTGGCCTTGCTGGGGATCTCGTGCAGCGTCACCTGGCAGGTGGCCCGGATCGGCACACCGGTCGTGCCGAACAGCGAGTAGTTCGCCTCCACGGAACTCACGTACGCCGTGAAGCGGGCCGTGGAGAACGAGCCCCACTGGAACACCACCCAGGGCGGCGAGGGCTGCTTCGCGGCGATGCTCTTCGTCGTCACCTCGCAGCAGGCCATCAGTGACTCCACCTTCTTCAGCACCGAGTTGCTGTTCGGATCGAGGGACGAGTCCAGGAAGATCTCGACCGTCATCTCCCGGGGCTCGGGACCCATGAACTCCGGGACGTTGCCGTCGCGTACGGCCGCGGTCGGCGTCGTCTTCCACTGGGCGCGGCGGCTCAGCGTCAGTTGCGCCGGGTTGAAGTCGAGCTTGAACGTCTTGATCAGAGCGCCCGGCGTGGTGCTGGTGCCGACCGGCGGCTCGTGGATGGCCAGCGTGGCGCGCACCAGGCTCTTGCCTGCGCCCTTGCTTCCCTTTGCCATGTGTGGTGCCGCCCCCTCAGTCCGTGAACCCGTGGTGGGTGATTTCCAGGACCTCCGTGGCGACGGCCGGGCTGGCCGGGTCCAGGGAGGGGCCCTGCCAGCTGACCGGCAGTACGTCGATCAGCCCCCAGCGGGCCACCTCCGAACCGTCCGCCCGCAACGCGGCGATCTGCGCGGTGGGCCGCTTGACCCCGGTGGTCACGGAGGAGATCCAGGCCGCGACCTTGGTGGTGTCCGGGGTCAGCGGGCGGGTCAGCCGGATGTTGGAGAAGGTGACACGCGACGGAAGCTGCCACACGAACCCGTTGTTGCCGCCCTCCTGGTGCTGCTCGATCTCCACCGCGGACGAGAGCCCTTCGCACCCGTTGAAGTAACCGAGGCTCTCGCCGTCGATGGTCAGGGTGAAGAAGATGGTGGAGCCCGGGTCGAGATCGCGGGACATCGGGGGCGGCCTTTCTGCGGACGTCGGTGGTGCGGGGTGCTGCGGGGGCGTGGTCGTGGGTGTCGGGCGCCGGGTGGCCGCCGGTCAGCGGCGGGGGTCGCGGAGCTTGCCGATCCGCTCCCGGTCGAGCCGCAGTTCGGTGCGGACCAGCCGGGTGATCCGGCCGATCAGCCTGTGCGTCAGCTCGTCGAGCTGGAAGTCGGTCAGGGAACGGGGGTCGAACTGGCCCTTGGCGACCGGGGTGTACTCGGGCGGCAGTTCGTCGGAGCCGGGCGTCTTGTGCTTCTTGTGCGGATCACTCGTGGAGCCGGACGCGGACACATCGCGCGACGAGGTGCCGTGGGCCGTGACGGTCGAGACGGCCGTGGTGGTCCTGGCGGGCGTCGGCTGGGGCCGACCGCCGCTGTCCCGTTGTACGGGGACGGGTGCGGGGGCCGCTGTTGTGGCGATGGTGTTTCCGGGTGCGCTGCCGGGTGCCTTGGGTGCGGCAGCGGCTTGCCGTTGGACAACTGGCGCGGCGGGAAGGGGATTTGGCCGCGGGGTCGTCCTCGGGGTGACGGCGGGCGGGGTGGTACCGGAACCCGGCTTGGCGGCCGAGAGGAGTGGCACGGCACGGCCGACGGGGGTGCTGGGGGCGACGGCCCGCTGTACCGCCGGCCGGGTGCCCGGGGACGAGGGCCTGCGCAGCGGGACGGCTGTGGGGGTCGCCCGGCGCAGGGCGGCGGGGGGTGCCGCGGGCGTCGGGGCCGGGGCGAGGGCGCGAGCGGGGGTCAGGCTACGTACGGGAGTGCCTGCGGCGAGTGCGGGTGCGCTTGTGGTCGTGGTCGTGGTCGTGCGCTGCGCCGTGCGGGCGGGCGCCGGCCTGCCCGCGCCGGAGGGGGTCGCCGTGGCGCGTTGCACGGCAGGGGCGTTGGCGGCCGGGACCCGCAGAGGTACGGCCGGAGGGTGGTGGGGCGGTGCCGCAGGTGAGGGAGCCGGTGCCGGTGTCGGGGTTCCGTGGATCCGGGTGGCCGGTGGTGGTCCGGGCGTACGGTCCGGTGTCTTTCCCTGGAGCGCTGTCGCCGCACGCTGGACGGTGGGCGGCCCGTCAATGCCCGAACTGCCGGGAGAGGTACGCCCGGAGAGGGGTTGCGCGTCCGGGGGCGGGGTGGAGAGGGGGGCACCGAGGAGGGGGCGCTGCCGGGGGGCGGGCGTGGTGGCGCGCTGGACCGGGGTGTGCGCGGGGGCGGCCGGGGCGACGGTCGGTGGGGCGGCCGGGGCGACGGGGGGTGTCGAAGCGTGGGGCCGGTTTGCCGGGCTCGCGGGTGCGGTCGGCGGAGTTGAAGGGTTCGGGGGCGCGGGGGTGGCCGAGGCGACGGGGAGCTGAGCCGCCGGTCCCGGGAGTGCGGTCGTCGGACCGGTGGTGGACACGTTCCCCGAGGTCGGCGCGCCGAGGCCCAGACGCCGGGCCGGCCCGGAGGCACTCCGCTGCACCGGGCGCGGGCCCGAGCCGGACGACGTGCTCGGAGAAACCGGCTTGGCGGCGGGGGCGACGGGGGCAGTGGGTCCACCCCGACTCGGGCCGGAAGCAGTCGGGTTCGCGGCGGGGGCCTTCCCTGCCTGGGAGCCCGGGGCCACCGGGTTGCCGGGGCTGGGCGGCCGGCTGTCGGCACGGGATGTCGTGGCTGAGGTGGCGGCCGTCCTGTCGGCAGGGTTCCCGGCTGCCGGACCGACGGGGCGAGTTGCCGGGCCGTCCTGGCCGCGGTCGGCCGTCGGACGGACGGGGCCGGGTGCGGTACCGGAGGAGCCGGTTGTGGATGGTGTAGCGGCAGTGCCGCTGGAACTGGCCGTCGCGCGTTGGATACTGGCAGCCGCGCTGCTGGAACGAGTCGCCGTACCACCGGAGTTGGCCGCCGCGTCCCTGGGGCCATTTGCTGTTCCGGCGGAGGCACTTGGCGTGCCGCTGGAACTGGTGGTCGCGCGTTGGATGTTGGCAGCTGCGCTGCCGGAACGGGCTGCCGTGCCACCGGAGTTGGACGCTGCGTCTCTGGGGCCGGTTGCTGTTCCGGCGGAGGCAGTTGGCGAGCTGCTGGAGTCGGTGGTCGCCCGCTGGACGTTGGCAGCCGTGCCGCTGGAACGGGTCGCTGCGCTGCCGGAGTTGGGCGCTGCGTTCTTGGGGCCGGTTGCCGTTTCGGCGGCGGAAGTTGGTGTGCCGCTGGGACCGTCCGCCGTGCGGCCGGGGCCAGTTGTCGCGGGGCCGGGGCTTTCCCCGGCCCCGCTGGAACCGGTGGTCGTCCCGGCGGGGCGGGTCGGCATGCTGCTGGAGTCGGCCGCGGCCCTCTGGACGCGGACAGCCGCGTTGTCGGCACCGGCGGACGTCGTGGCAGGAGCGGTGGGCGCTGCGGCGGCGGACTCGGACGTCGTGCCGCCGGGGTTGGACGTCGCTCGCTGGACGTTGACCACAGGGTTGCCGGGCCGCCTGGCGGGTGCGGGGCCAGGACCGGTGGTCGCCCTGCTGGGACCGGTGGTTGTGCCGGCCTGATCGGGGGCCGCGCCACGGGGGCCGGTCGCCGCTCGCCGGACGTCGGCCACCGCCTTGCCGGGCCCGGTGGTGGTGGGCTGGGCGTCAGGGGCGGCGGGCGCCGCGCTGCTCGCCGTACCGGCGGCGGCGGAGGTCGTCGCCTCGGTGCCGACGCCGTTCGGACGGGTGCCGGTGCGAGGTGCCGTACCGGCGGAACCGGCCGCGCTGTCGGCCGAGTCGGCCGCCGGTCCACCTGGGCGAGTCCCCGGGGCGCGGTGGTCGGCCGTCGGACGGACAGGCCCGGCCGCCGGGTTGCCGGGACCGGTCGTGGCACCGGCCGAGCCGGTGGTGGCCGGCGTGACGGCCGTGCCGCTGGAACTGGTCGTCGCTCGCTGGACGTTGACGGCCGCGCCCCCGGAGCGGGTCGCCGGACTGCCGGGACCGCTCGCCGTACCGCCGCCTCCGGCGGACCGGCTGCTGGAGCCGGCCGCCGTACCGCCACTGGACGCCGGGCTGCCGGCACCGGTCGGAGTCGGGTTGCCGGAGGCGGCCGTTGGGCCGACCGGGGCGGCCGCTGGGGGCCGTTCGGCATCGGCCGCCGCCCCCGCTGAGGGTGCGCCCGCCCCCGGTCCGGCCGCGCCCGACGCCGTACGGCCCGGCGTCCCGCTGACGCCGTCCGTGGTTTCCCGATGTGCGACCGGCAGTGCCCGTCGCTGTACGGCAGGCGTGGCGGGTGCCCTGGTCAGCGGGTTCGGCCGGTGGGCCCGGGGCGGTACGGGTGTCACCCGGGGGCCCGCCGGGCGGGACGCCGTGACCGGACGTGGCGCGCGCTGTACCGGCACCGGCACCGGTGCCGCGTCGTCGCGTACGTCGCCCGGGGCCTCGGGCTCGTCGGACCGCACCGGCAGCAGGGTGTGCGAGGGCGGTTCGAGTCCGGAGACGGGCCTCGCCGACGTGGTGAGCGCGTTCCTGACCAGCCCGCCCGGCGCAGCGTCGAGGACGGCGTGGGACAGGGTCCCGGTGAAGGAGGGGTTCTGCCAGGTGCTCAGCCGCCCGCCGAACCCGGAGTCCGCGACACCGGTCCGCCCGACAGCGGCCCGCTGGATCGGCGGCAACCCCACCCAGCCGGCCACAGAGGCCGACCTGGCCCCCATGGCCGTACCCGCACCCACGCCCGTAGGAGATGCGCCCGCAGCCGTACGAGAGGAAGCACCCTCATGAGAAGCAGCGCCCTCATGAGAGGAACTGCCCTCCCCAGGAACCGAGTTCACGGCGGGCGTCGCCGCCCCGCCCCTCAGTCGGTCGAAGAACCCCACCCCTCAGCCCTCCGCCCCGCCCCGCGTCACCAGGGACGCGATCTGTTCCGTAAAGCGCCGGCGGTCCTGGTGTTCGAGATCCAGGATCTCCTCCAGGCTCCAGTGAAAGTGGTAGGCGACGTACGCGATCTCCTCGTGCAGCCGGTCGGTCGCGTACGTCACGATTCCCCCAGGCGGCTCCCGCCGAGTTCGACCTCGAAGGGTTCCGAGCAGTGGGGGCACTCCACGGCGGCGCGGGTGTGGCCCTCGGCATTGACCTGGCGGTAGAAGTCCTGGAGGAACGCGAGGTCGGAGGCGAACATGTTCTCCACCACCCCGTCGTGCACCGAAGGAAGCGTGCCGAGGCTGGTGATGACCCGGCCCAGCAGGACCACCGACAGATACGCAGGGTTCTCCTGGACGCGGACGTCCCGCAGCGGGATCAGCTCGTCCCGGGCCGTGGCGAGGCGCATCACGCCGTCCCGGTGGACTGTGCCCGACGCGTCGACGTACCCCCGCGGCAGCTCGAACGGGAACTCCGTCCGCAGCTGCTGCGGCACCGACACGGGGGCGGGAGCAGGCGCCGGGGCAGGCGCAGCGGTCTGCTCCGGCCCCGCCATCGGCCCCGGCGCCGGTGGTGCGTCCACGACCGGGCCCGCGCCCGCCCTGGCAGCCGTACGCCGCATTACTCGATGACCAGTTCTTCGAAGACGATGGTCACGGTCTCGGTGAGCGCGGAGGCCTCGCCGGCCTTCAGGGCGCTGGCGTCGATCTTGCTGCACCAGGCGTTGCGCATGTTGTACCGCTTCACCGGATTGTTCTGGTAATCCATCATGATGATGGACGCGTTCTTGCGGGCCGTGCTCATCTGGCCGGCGATCGAGTCGTTGATCCACGTCGTGAACGCCGGGGACTGGGTCATTCCGCGCACCACGGTGCACTGCCCGTCCTTCTGCACGCCCGGCATCAGGCTGACCTCGGGCCTGCCCTGCGCCGAGTTCGACAGGTGCTTGATGACGTCCTGTTCGATGCTGAGGCCGTTGACCTCCGCGAGGTACTCGACCATCACGCCGTCGATCTGCAGACCGAAATTATGTGAGGTAAGGGCGTCACCCGGGCTGAGACTCATCTGTTCTCTGTCCTTCTGAGGGTTCTTGGCAGGGGCGTACGAGGGGACGTACGGGCCGGTGTACGAGGAGACTTGCGGGGGTTACGGGCGCAGGCGGGACGGGCCTACTCCTCCAACTCCCCGCTGCCGCTGGAGAACTGGGCCAGCCGGAAGATCACGAACTCGGCGGGCTTGACGGGGGCGATGCCGATCTCGCAGATCACGCGGCCGACGTCCACCGACTCCGGGGGGTTGGTCTCCTCGTCGCACTTGACGTAGAACGCCTCCTCCGGCCGCTGGCCGAAGAGGGCGCCGCTGCGCCACTCGTTGACGAGGAACGCCGAGACGTTGCGCCGGATCCTGGCCCACAGGTTGTGGTCGTTCGGCTCGAACACCACCCACTGGGTGCCGAGCAGGATCGACTCCTCCAGGTAGTTGAAGTACCGGCGGATGTTGAGGTAGCGCCAGGCCGGGTCGGAGGACATGGTGCGGGCGCCCCAGACGCGGATGCCGCGGCCCGGGAAGGCGCGGATGCAGTTGACGCCGATGGGGTTGAGCAGGTCCTGCTCGCCGCGGGTGATCTGGAGCTCCAGGTCCACCGCTCCCCGTACGACCTCGTTGGCGGGCGCCTTGTGCACACCGCGCTCGAAGTCGTTGCGGGCCCAGATGCCGGAGACGTGGCCGCTCGGCGGGATCACCCGGGACTGGCCGGTCGCCGGGTCGAAGACCTTGACCCAGGGGTAGTACAGGGCCGCGTACTTGGAGTCGTAGCCCGCGGTCTCCTGGCGCCAGACCCGGATCTGACGGGCGTTCAGGCCCGGCGGCGGGTCGATGACGGCGACGCGGTCGCCCATCAGCTCGCAGTGCGCGATGAGGCCGAGCTGGACGGCCTTCACGGCCTCCAGGTCGATCGCGCCGCGCTGGTAGGCGGCCATCAGGTCGGGGACGGCGACCATGGAGATCTCGTCCACGGCCTCCAGACCGCCGAAGCCGGTGCGGTCCGCGGAGTCGCCGAGGTAGTGGGCCGGGCCGGGGTGGGAGTCGCTCGCCTTGGAGGGGGTGACGGGGGCGGGGGCGGCGGGGGCCGCCAGGGCCACGGTCTGGTTGTCGGGGCGCGCGAGCTGCGCGGCGGGCGCCGACTCCTGCACGGTGATGAGCTTGGAGCGCTCCTTCACCTGCGTGACGACGTAGTTGCGGCCGCCCTTCTTGGCCGTCACGTCGAACGTCTCGACGGGCTTGTCGCCCTCCTTGACGATCAGCTTGAACCGCTCGGCGGGGCCCTCGCCCTCGGCGTCGGCGACCTCGACGCTGAGCGAGCCGCCCGCGACGGCGGTCACGCTGAAGGTGCCGAGCTGCTTCGGCTCGCCCGCCGGGAGTGCGGCCGGGGCTGAGGAGCCGGAGACCGCGGCCGGGGCGCCGTTCGCCGCCGCGCCCTCGGCGGTGCCGCCGACTCGGACGACGTACGCGGCGCTTCCGCCGTTGTTGAAGAACCCGTACACCGAGTGCGCGAGGTAGTAGCCGTCGGTGAAGTCGCCGAAGGACGCGACGTACTGGGACCAGTTGGTCACCAGGGTCGGCTCGTTCAGCGGCCCGGTCGGCGCGAGTCCGACGAAGGCCGCCACCGATGTGCCCACTCCCTCGATGGGACGCGAGCCGCTGGCCACCTCCTCGACGTATACGCCGGGCGACAGGTAGGACGGCATGCTCTGCTCTCCTCGGGGTACGAGACAGGACACCTCTCACCCTCACGCGCGAAGCGCGTCCGCCGAAACGTCCTCAGGGGCCTGTTCGGGGGCACGGCTGTTGCCCGGAGGGGCAGCCCGCCGCATCCGGCTGCCCCCGCATTCGCGCGGTCTGCCCCCGAGGCTGCCCTTCTGGCTCTCCTGGCGCCTGGCGCGGACAGATAAGCCTGGGGAGGTCAAACTGTGAGGGGAGCATCGTGCGCGCACAGGAAAACCGGGCCCAGCGGGCCGGAGACCAGAAGAAGGCCCGCCGCTCGGCTGTGCCGAGCACGCCGGCGCAGCAGATGCTGGCCCTCCAGCGCAGGGCGGGCAACTCCGCCCTGACCCGCGCCATCGAGGAGGAGCGGCACGAACACGCCGCCGGGTGCGGGCACGACCAGAAGGCCCCGGCCGTGCAGAGTTCGTCGGTGCTCGATGTGCTGCGGACGCCGGGAAGCCCGGTGGCCCCGGCAATCCGTGCCAAGGCGGAACAGGGCATGGGCACGTACTTCGGCGACGTGGTGCTGCACACCGGCCCCGCCGCGCGGCGCTCGGCGGCCGAGCTGGGAGCTCGCGCGTACACCTCCGGGCGGCACATCGTCGTCGGTGAGGGCGGCAACGACGAACACACCCTCCTGCACGAGCTGGCGCACGCCTGGCAGCAGCAGAAGGGGGCGGTGGAAGGCACCGACAACGGTGGCGGGCTGTCGGTCTCCGACAAGAACGACAAGCACGAGCGCGAGGCGGAATCCCTCGCCCACCAGATCAGGCGCACCGCCGGGCCGACGCAGGCCGCCGCCCGGCCCACCGCACCCCAGGCCGCCGTACCCGCTCAGCGCGCCGACCGTATTCCGGTGTCCCGCATGATGGCCGGCGGCGGCAGGACCATGCACCGGCACGACCGCGGGCAGATGTTCGAGCTCTCGTACCGTGGCCGTCCGGTCATCGGCAGGTACGTGACCCGCGCGCCGCACGGCGGGGAGGTCTTCGACACCGAGAGCCACGGCCGGATCACGGTGGGCTCGGAGCAGATTCGTGGCCCCCGGGCCAGGGTGGGCGGCCTGCACCCGCCGGGCGCGATCCGCCCGCCCGAGGAGAACCTGAGGGACCGGAGCGAGGTCTTCCTGTCCGAGGCCGACGCGTCCGCGGCACGTGCCCGGGTGCGCAGGGATCCCGGCCTGGCGGACCGGATGGCCATCACCACGTTCGAGGACGAACCCAACTACGAGGCGTATCCGCGCAACCGCGAGGACCTGCGGCGGCTCGGTGTGCCCGTCCTGAACAATGTCGACCTCAGCAGGCCCGAGGCCGCCGACCGTTTCCGCGAGGTCGGCCCGAACGCCAACCTCCACTTCCAGATGCCGCGTGTACCGCGAGGAACCCCCGGCTACTCCACCCAGGCCCTCGTCCGTGACACCGCCAGGGTGCCCGGGCGAATCGACCGCGACGACGTGACGGTGAGTGTCACCACGCCCCACCCGTCCGGCTACGCGCGCCCGGGCACGCACAACAGGTTCTACGGCATGGAGAGCCGAAGGGCCGTGCCGCCGGGTATGGAGATCACAGAGGCGCACTCCGACTCCGAAGGATCCCTTGAGGAGTACGGCTACAACCACCGGCAGTCCACGAAGGACACGGATGCCGAGGTGGCCAAGCGCCGCAAGAAGTACCGGATGCGGGCGCAGCGCGACAGTGACGAGAGGCGCAGCGACAGCCCCGAGGAGGGCACGCAGTCCTCCTACCGCAGCCGGAGCCACGTCCGCCTCCCGAGCCAGGGCCCGAGCATGACCCGAAGGCCCACCATCCGGCGGCCTGCCGCCTCTTCCTCCTACCAGGACGACGCGCAGGAGGAGCGGCGCCGCGCCCCGAGCCAGGGCCCGAGCATGACCCGAAGGCCCACCATCCGGCGGCCTGCCGCCTCTTCCTCCTACCAGGACGACGCGCAGGAGGAGCGGCGCCGCGCCCCGAGCCGCGCCCCGAGCATGACCCCAAGGCCCACCATCCGGCGGCCTGCCGCCTCTTCCTCCTACCAGGACGACGCCTACGAGGAGCGTGGTCGGTCGAGCGTCCGCGACGAGCCGACCGGCATGAGCCGCTCGAGGAGCCGTCGAGGTATGAGCCGCGGCCCGGCCCCGTTCGGCACCCCCGACGTGAGCGGACAGTTCTCGTACGGCGGAGGCGACCCCGCCGAGGAGCGGCGCGAACGCAGCCGGAGCCGAAGCCGTCGTCGGGCGCCGAGCCAGGTACGCGCCGGCGGTGCGACGAGGGGTCGCGCCGTGGACGTCAGCGGACAGTTCTCGTACGGCGGGGGCGCGTACGACGAGGAGCGGCCCGTTCCCCGTCACCGCAGCCGCGCGGCCGAGAGGATCCGGGAGCGCAGTGTCAGCCGCCACCGCCCCGCACCCCCCAACTACTCCGCCGTGGACTCCGAGGACGACTACCCCGTCAGCAGCCAGGCGGCCCGGTCCGAGTACCAGCACAGCAGCGGCGGCGGGCGCCGCCCCGGGCGTCGCAGGCGCTTCATCGTCGACTCCGATTCCGAGTGACCCCCGGACAACGAAGGCGCGGTGCTTTGGGCGGGCCATCGGGCCCTGAGGTTTCCTGACGGCCCACCGCGCCTCTCCGTAGCGTCGCCGCATGAGTTCTTGGACTTCCCTGGAGCCCGCCTCCGCGACCGTGGACCCGGGTGGCAGATCGTCCACCCCTCCCAGGACCGAGAGCCGGGGCAGTCGGGGCCGCCTCTTCGGGCACGCATCATGCCCCGAGGCTTCCTGACCCGGCGTCGGCCCCGCGAGTAGCGTCCGAGGGTGAGCCTTTGGACATCCCTGGAACCCGCGTCGGCCACGGTGGATCCGGGCGGCAGCACGCGCGTGCGCCTGCGTCTGCGCAATACCGGTGACGTGGTCGACGAGTACCGTTTCGAGGCGGTCGGCGATGTCGCGCCCTGGACCGTCGTGGAGCCGCAGACCTTGCGGCTCTACCCCGGTACCACCGGCACGGTGGAGTTGACGTTCGCGCCGCCGCGTACGCCGGACGCGACGGCGGGGCCGAATCCTTTCGCGGTGCGGATCACGCCGACCGAGCATCCGGAGGCGGTCACCGTCCCCGAGGGCAACCTCACCATCACGCCCTTCACGGAGGTGCGGGCGGAGCTGGTGCCGCCGACGGTGAAGGGGCGTTTCCGGGGGCGGCCGAAGCTGGCCGTCGACAACCTGGGCAACACGAAGCTCACCGCCTCGGTCAGTGGCAGTGACAACGGTGATCAGCTCTCGTACGACCTTCATCCGAGCAACGTCCAGATCGAGCCCGGTCGGGCCGCCTTCGTGAAGGCGACGCTCAAGCCCCGGCAGATCATCTGGTTCGGGTCGAAGGAGGAGCGGCCGTACAAGTTCGCCGTTCAGCGGTCGGGGGTCGCGCCGCTGGATGTCGAGGGGACCTATGTACAGCGCGGGTTCCTGCCGCGCTGGCTGGCCACCTTCCTCGGTGTCTTCATGGCGCTCGCGATCACCTTCGTGATGCTGTGGATCGCGTACAAGCCCCAAGTCCGCAGCGAGGCCAAGGAACTCCAGGAAGCCGGCGTCAGCACGCTGGCGCCCTCGGCCTCACCGAAACCGGTGGCGCCCTCTGCGCCGCCGTCGGCCTCGGAACCGGTCGCGTCCGCCCCGGCGGCCAACGGCGGGGGCGGTGACGGGCCGAAGCCCGAGCCGAGCAAGGAGAAGCCCAGGAGCGTGCTGCCAGCGAACAACGTCGTCCTCCAGAACCTGTCCACCAAGCTGTGCGCAGACCTCCCCGGCGAGGGCAAGGGCAAGAAGGACGGCCGGGTCCAGCAGTTCTCCTGCAAGCAGACCGCCGACGACAACCAGCTCTGGAACCTGGAGGTGAAGGTGGCGAAGGGAGGGCCCGGCGGCACCGATCTCTTCCAGATCCGCAACGTCAAGGACCAGCTGTGCATGGACCTGCCGTACTTCGGAGCGAATCCCATCAGGACACCCGTCACTGAGTTCACCTGTGATGGCACGACCAGTGACAACCAGCTGTGGTGGCTCGCAAAGCAGGAGAGCGGCGGCTACTGGATCCGCAACTTCGCGAGCAACAACAAGTGCCTCGAAATCGCGGGCAGCAACGACCTCCGTGAAGAAGTAACCCTGATGATCTTCGACTGCACCAACGTCGAGGACCAGGAGTGGAAGATCATCCACCCCTCGAAGGACTGAACGTGAGCCTCTGGACTTCCCTGGAACCCGCGTCCGCGACCGTGGACCCGGGCGGCAGTACGACCGTACGGCTGCGTCTGCGCAACACCGGTGACGTGGTCGACGAGTACCGTTTCGAGGCGGTCGGCGATGTCGCGCCCTGGACCGTCGTGGAGCCGCAGACCCTGCGGCTCTACCCCGGTACCACCGGCACGGTGGAGCTGTCATTCGCGCCGCCGCGTACGCCGGACGCGACGGCGGGGCCGAATCCGTACGCCGTGCGCATCACCCCGACCGAACACCCCGAGGCGGTCACCGTCCCCGAGGGCAACCTCACCATCACCCCCTTCACAGAGGTGCGGGCCGAGCTCGTTCCCCCCACCGTCAAGGGGCGGTTCCGCGGGCGGCCCAAGCTGGCCGTCGACAATCTCGGGAACACGAAGCTCACCGCCTCGGTCAGCGGGAGCGACAACGGTGATCAGTTGTCGTACGACCTTCATCCGAGCAATGTGCAGATCGAGCCGGGCCGTGCCGCCTTCGTGAAGGCGACGTTGAAGCCGCGGCAGATCATCTGGTTCGGGTCGAAGGAGGAGCGGCCGTACAAGTTCGCCGTTCAGCGGTCGGGGGTCGCGCCGCTGGATGTCGAGGGGACGTATGTGCAGCGCGGTTTTCTGCCGCGCTGGCTGGCCACCTTCCTGGGTGTGTTCATGGCGCTCGCGATCACCTTCGTGATGCTGTGGATCGCGTACAAGCCCCAAGTCCGCAGCGAGGCCAAGGAGAGGCTCGACGAGGCCGGTGTCAGCACGCTGGCGCCCAGTCCCTCGGCGACACCGCCTCCGCCGCCCACTCCCACCGCTCCCGCCTCGACACCCCCGCCCGCGGCACAGTCGCCGGACGCCGGGGGTGGCGGTGGCGGTGGCGGGGCGGGAGGCGGTTCCGAGAAGGAGAAGAAGGCTCCGGAGAAGACCGCGGCGACCGCCGTCCAGGCACTGGCCGCGGACGACCCGGGCGGGCGGCACATCTGCTACCGGGCCTTCGTGACGGGCAAGGGCTGGACGGACGCGGTGTGCGACGGCCAGACGGCTGGTACGGAGGGCGAGGGCAAGCCGCTCAAGGCGCTCAACGTCGCGGTGTCCGGCGCCAAGCGCACGGGCAGCGCCGCCTTCGTCCACTTCCCGGGGTCGACCGACGGCAAGGGCCACTACAACGGGAAACCGTGGTCGTTCGCGCCCGACGGCATCGACAACTACTTCGGCAGCACCAAGGCGGACGCCCCGAACATGCTGGGCTTCACCATCAACGTCGACGACGGCGGCGGCGCCGTCTGCCAGACCGTCCACATCCACAACCAGGGCTGGCTCGGCATGAGTTGCGACAAGCCCGGCGAAGGGGAGGGCTTCGTCTTCGGCGGCACCCTCAACAACGATCTGTGGCTCGAAGCCGTGAAGTTCACCGTGTGAGGGTGACCCGCGTCCGCCCCGGGAGGGGGCGTGGCCATCGCTCCGGGAGGGGCGTCGCCACCTACCAGCCACCCTCTCCCGGCACCAGCCGGCCCGCCTTGCGGTACTCCCGCCGGGCGCCCTCCAGCAGGTCGTCCGTCGTGACCGGTCCGCGGCGCCCCGCAGCGGTGTAGGCGGCGGTGACGACGGCGCTGCGGATCGAGCCGCCGGCCATCTCGAAGTCGCGGGCGACCGCCGCCGGTTCGATGTCCTCGGTGCACGGGACGTGGGCGAGGCTGTGCTGCCACAGGGCCCGGCGCTGCTCGGCGTCCGGGAACGGGAAGTCGACCACCAGGTCGAGTCGCCGGGTGAACGCCTCGTCGATGTTGGCCCGCAGGTTGGTGGTGAGCAGGGCGATGCCGTCGAAGGACTCCAGGCGCTGCAGGAGATACGCGCTCTCCATGTTGGCGTGCTTGTCGTGGGAGTCCTTGACCTCCGAGCGCTTGCCGAACACGGCGTCCGCCTCGTCGAAGAGCAGCACGGCGTCCGTGCGGTCGGCCTCCGTGAAGATCCGTTCGAGGTTCTTCTCCGTCTCGCCCACGTACTTGTCGACGATCGAGGAGAGCTGGACGACGTAGAGGTCCAGGCCGAGTTCGGCGGCGACGACCTCGGCGGACAGCGTCTTGCCGGTGCCGGACTCGCCCGCGAAGAGCCCGAGGACACCGTGGCCCCGGCCGCCTCCGGCGCTGAGCCGCCAGTCGCCGAGGACCTGGTCGCGGTGGCGGGCGCGCAGGGCGAGTTCGTGCAGCTGGGCGAGGGGCCTGTCCGGCAGGACGAGGTCGTCCCAGCCGACGTCGGGCCGGATCCGGCGGGCGTGCCGCTCAAGACCGGACGCGGACTGCTGCCGCGCGGCGAGCCGCAGATGGGCGGCGGTCACCGGGGTGCCGTCGAACCTGGCGAGGTTCAGGGCCGCGCGGGCCGCCCGCTCGATACGGTCCCCGCCGAGCCGGTACGGGGCGACGGTGGCGGCCAGGTCGAAACCCGGACCGTCCGGCCCGGCACCGAGCGCGGCCGACCAGGTGTCCACGGCGCCCGCATGAGGCCGCGGCGCGTCGAGGACCAGCGGATCGCGGTCGCACCACTGGGGGTCGTACGGCCCGGACCCGACGAGCACCACGGGTACGCCGGCCTCCGTCATGGCCCGCAGCAGCGGGCCCGGCCTCTCCGGCAGGGGTGACACGACGATCGCCCGGTCGCGCAGCCGGGCCTCGCGGAGCACCCGCGGGAGGACGTCGGAGAGGAGTTCGGGGAGCGGCTCCCCGGCTGCCGTGGGCGTGAAGTGCAGGGCCCCGACACCCGCCGTGCGCAGGGCGGCCGCGGCGCACACGAGCCCGTCGCCCTCGCGGTGCTCGCGGAGATAGACGGTGCGGGGGCCGACGGCCAGCCGGGCGGCCAGCCTGGCGGTGAACTCGTCGTGCGAGGCCGAGGGCAGGGGCAGAGGTACGGACGAGGGCGAGTCGAGCGGGTGGACGCTGCCGGCGAGCGCGGCGTCCGGGGTGTCGTCGCCGAGCAGATGGGCGACGAGCCGGTCCGGTACGCGCAACGAACGGCTGAGGAAGGGGTGTTCGGGTTCCTCGACGGCCAGCAGCCCGAGCGCGGACAGCGGCGCCGAGGGGTGGAACCGGGCCCGCGCCTCGGCGAGGTGCACGGGCAGCCCGCACAGGTCGAGCGCCAGCCCGGCGGTGGCCCGGCGCCTGCTGACGTCGTCGTTGAGGTACCCGTACAGCGGCTCGAAGGAGCGGTCCAGGTCGGGCGCGAGGGCGATGAGCAGGATCCGGGTGTCCAGCTCGGTCAGCCCGAGACGCACCGCGAGCCGCTCCAGCCGGGTGGCCGGGGCGGCGGACTCCGCGCCTTCGGAGACGGACGTGTCCTCGGAGCCGGGCGCGTTCTCGAACACACCGGCGTACGACACCGCCGTGGGCCCCAGCAGATGTCGTACGGCCTCGTCGGAGAGGTACAGCCCGCGCAGCGGATCGTCCGCCGTGGGGTCGACGGCGCTGCGGCTCGCGACCAACTCGGCGACCCGGTCGCGCAGCCGGGCGAGGCGGACGAGAAGCGCGCCGGACGTGGGGGAGGCGGTGGGGGCGTACGTCTTCACTGCTGCGGTTCTCCGGTGTCCGACGCGGTGGCCGGCTGCCGTGGCCGGTGGGTGCGCTCCTGCGAGCCGTCCAGCGTGCCGTCCATGCCGCGTACACGGACCACGCCCTCCGTGACCGGGGGACCGACGTCGTACTCGGGGAAGGCCGGGAAGGGCGCGGTGACCACGAGGTCGAGGGACGGCTTGAGTTCGCCGCCGAGGGCCGACCAGATCTCGGCGAGGGACCGGGACTCGGTGTGCAGCCCCGCCACCGTGAGCGGGACGGACAGGCCCAACGCGCCGAGTGCGCCGGGGAGTTCGTCGGCGGCCAGGAGTTCGTGCGGCAGCATCGTGGTCAGTACCGCGGAGAGCAGCCGGTGTTCGTCCTGGGGCTGTTTGGTCCAGGCGGTGACCAGGTACGACAGCCGGAACCAGCGGGGCGGCTGGCGGCGGCGCACGATCACGTCGCGTTCGTCGCGGACGGAGACCTGGCCGCGCTGGCGCCGGGAGACGTCCTCCCGGATGTCATACAAGTAGGCGTTGACGGCGGGCGCGTTGCGCCGGGCCGCCCAGTCGCGGGTCGGGGCCTCGAAGGCGATCTCGATGCCGGAACCGGCGAGCGCGCCGCCCCCGAGCAGCCGCTTGAGGACCTCGTCCACCTCGTGGATCACCGTCGTGCTCCTGCCCTGCCGTGCCTGTGCCGTGTTGCCGCCGGAAGCCGGAAGCCGGAAGCCGGAAGCCGGAAGCCGGAAGCCGGAAGCCGGAGGCCCGACCGGCCCGTGCCGACACCGGTTCCGCTGTCGTGACCGATCGTGCCCTACCGATCGTGCCTGTGGAGCCCGAGGCTCCGCAGGCACGCCGGGGACGGCCACCGGGCAGACAGGATTGCCCAACTGTCCACATTCGATTGCCCGTTCGGTCAGATGTAGCCTTCCCGAAGGGCATGGGCCACGGCGTGCGCCCGGTTGCGCAGATGCAGCCGGGTGGTGAGCCCATGCATCACGTTCTTGACGGTCCGTTCGGAGTAGGACAGCTTGCTGGCGATCTCCCCGGTGTCGAGCCCTTCGGCGACCAGCCTCAGTACGTCCACCTCACGCGGTGCGAGTCCCGAAGGGGGAGCACCGGGATGGCCGGTCGCGGTGCGGTGCAGCGACCTCACCTGGCTGATCAGTCGGCCGAGCAGATCGGCGGGCAGATCGCCGTCGCCGCGGGAGGCCGCGAGGACGGCCTGCACCAGCCGGTGCGCGGTGGCCTCGTGGCGCCACACGATGGCCCCGGCGCCGGAGTCGATGGCGTCGAGGAGTTCGCTCTCGCGGATCGCACTCACCACGAGGACGGCACGGGCGCCCTCGCTGCGCACGAGTCTGCGCAGCCGGGAGAGGGTGGCCTCGTCCAGTGTGTCGTTGACCAGCAGGGCGATGGTGTCCGGCCCGGTCTCGGTCTCCTCACGGAGGTCGATCACGGGGTGCTGCCGAAGCTGGCCGAGCACTCCCTCACGGGAGATCGGGTCCCACGCGTGCACCGACACCGGTATGCGGGGCTCGGATCCGTCCGTGCCGGGAGCCGAGGTCCCGAATGAGCTGCGCAACCGAATCCCCCATGTTCACGGGCCCGTCACCTCTGTGGGGTCCGTGACAGGCGTGCACACACCACACTTCTGTGACTCGTGTGGCCGGCGCAATCGTGGAGCACCACGAGACACACCACGAGATCGGCGGCATCGCGTTCCCGGCCCGTGGGTCATGTCACGCAACGAGGGTCCCGCTCCACCCCGTCCCACACAGCGGAACGCACCACGGCCACGAGGGAGGCAGGGATGTCCGTAGCGTTGTTCGAGCGCCGGGAGGAGCTGGAGCTGGTGGCCGCCGAGGCCGAGCGGGCCCGGGCCGGATCCGGCCGTCTCGTCCTGCTGCGCGGCGCCACCGGCACCGGCCGTACCGCACTCCTGGAGGCCGCCGCCGAGCAGGCGGAGCAGGCCGGCATGCGCGTTCTGCGGTCCCGCTGCTCGCCGGACCAGACCTCCGTACCGTTCGGCGCCGTCTTCCAACTCCTCGCGCACGGACCCGGGTTCGACTCGGCCGCGGGGGAGGAGCCGGACCCGCCCGGCACCCCGCCCCACCGGGGCAGGGCCGCGCGGCTGTGGCGTCTGCTGCGCAGTTACGCGGATGACGCGCCGCTCCTCGTGGCCGTGGACGACGTGCACCTCGCCGACGAGTCCTCGCGCCGCTGGCTGGTCGAGGCCGTGCGGCGGATCGACCGATTACCTGTGCTGATGGTGGTGACCGAGCGCAGCCAGTACGACATCGATCCGCCGGCCGACGGGCTGGCGCACACGCTCTCCCCCGCCCTCGTCCGCACCCGCACGCTGGCCCCGCTGAGTGCCGACTCCGCGGCGGAGCTGGTCCGTTCGGCCCTCGGCCGTCCCGCCCCGGCCGAGTGGGTGGACGACTGCGTACGGGCGGGCGCGGGCAGTCCGCTGCTCCTGCGTGCCCTGCTGGACGACGTCGTGAGTACTGCCCCGGAGGACACCTCGGCGGCCCTTCCGGACAACTGCGCGGCGCTCTACCCCGGTTCCTACGCGGCCGCCGTGTCCTGGTGGCTGGACAGCGCCGGGCCCACGACCACCGAGGTCGCCCGCGCGCTCGCCGCTCTGGACGACGACGAGGACGACGACGAGAAGGACGGGGACAGCGCGAGCGGCGCGGGCGGCCACGGGGACGCCGACGCCGGGCTGCTCGCCAGGATGGCGGGCGCCGACCCCGCCCGTGTACCGGGCTGGCTCACTGCGATGACGGGCCTCGGGCTGCTGCGCCCCGGCCCTGGCGGACGGCCCCGCTACGCCCATCCGCTGCTGCGGGACGCGGTGCTGAGCAGTTGGTCGGGCGCCCTGCGGCAGGCGGCTCACCACCGGGCGGCCGAGGCGATGCTGCGCCGCGGCGACCGTGCCGAGGCGGTGGCCGGGCAGTTGCTGCGGTCCGCTCCGGTCGGCGAGGCGTGGGCGACGGGTGTCCTGCTGGACGCCGCGGGCCTGGCCGTCCGGGACGACCGCAGCGACGATGCCCTGGCGTTCCTGCGCCGCGCCCTCGACGAGCCGATGCCGGACGCCCGCCGGAGCGTGGTCCTCACCGAACTGGGCTCGCTGGAGTACGCCACCGTCCGGTCGACGGCCGGGATACCGCGGCTCGCCGAGGCGATGCGGCTGCCGGGGCTGCCGCGCGACCGGGTGCGCGCGGCGGTGGCGCTGGGCACGGCGCTGGCCCGGCAGGGCGAGGCGCGCACCGCGATCGACGTGCTGCGCGGCCTGGAGGACGAGCATCTGACGGGCCATCCGGATCTGGTCCGCACGGTGCAGACCGCCTCGGCGCTGCTGTCCGACCACGACCCGGGGACACGGCGGGAGGTGTACCGCTGGCTGCGTGAGACCGCCGAACGCTCGCCGCATCTCGTCGGCACGGCCGGGCAGGCGCTGCTCGTACGCTACGAGTCGACGGCCGGTCTGACCTCGGCGACGTCGGCGATGCGCCGGATCCGCGCCCTGCTGGCGCAGCCGGCCGACCCGCTCGCGGAGGGGTTCCTGCTGGGCACGGCCGCCGCGGTCGCCCAGTGGGCCGATCAGCTCGACGAGGCCGAACGGCTCGTACGACGCGGCCTGGCCGGGCAGCGGCCGTCCCTGCTGCACCCGATGCACCTGGCGCTGCTGAACGTACGGGTGGACATCGCCGCCGCCCGCGGCACGTACGGCGAACTGCTCGCCGATCCAGCGGCGTTGAGCCCCGTCGCGGGCCGGCCGGATCCGGCCAACGCGCAGGCCCACGCGCTGATCGCGCTCGTCGAGACGGGCCGCACGGAGGAGGCCACCCGGCTCGCGGACGGCTTCGACCTCCAGAACCCGCACGACTCCTGGGAGTTGAACCGCTTCCTCTACGCGCGCGGTGTCCTGCGCGCGGCCACCGGCGATCCGGCGGGCGCGCTCGGCGACTTCCTGGAGTGCGGGCGCCACCAGTCGGCACGGGACGTGGCGAGCCCGGTCGTCACCCCCTGGCGGACCGCGTCGGCGGAGTGCCACCTGGAGCTCGGCCGGCCCCGCCAGGCACTGGCCCTGGCCGAGGAGGAACTCCGCCTCGCCACGGTGTGGAACACGCCCCGTGTGCTGGGCCGGGCCCTGCGCGTCCTCGGCACGGCGACCGGCGGCCGCCGAGGCCTCGATCTGACGGACAGGGCGGTACGGGTCCTGCGGCAGGGGGCCGGCGGGGCGTCGGCCGGAACACCCGATGTGACACCCGAGGCGACCCCGGAGGCGACCCCCGACGGTGGTGGGACCGCGGCCCCGGGCGGAGAGCCGGTCGAAACGGAGCTGATTCCGGCGCTGATCGCACAGGGGCGCCGGCTCACCGCCGTCGGGGAGCGGGCGCGGGCCCGCGAGGCGCTCCGGGAGGCGGCCGAACGCGCCGAACGCCTCGGCGCGGTCCGGATGCGGGAGTCCGCGGAAGCGGCCCTGCGCGAGGGCGGCGCCCGCCGCGCGGCGACGGCACGGACGGGGTCCGGGTCGCTCACCGCCAGCGAGCGCCGGATCGCGGAACTCGCCGCGCAGAGCCGTACGAACATGGAGATAGCGGAGCTGCTGCACCTGGCCCGGCGTACCGTCGAGACCCATCTGACCAGTGCCTACCGCAAGTTGGGCATCCGCCGCAGAGCGGAACTCGGCGCCGCGCTCACGGACGCCGGGTCCCGCTCAGGTCCGCCCGAAGACACTCGGGCATAGGCAGTACGTGCCCTACTTGGTCGTGCGGTAGGCGCTGTAGACCGTCTGCTTCAGGGTGTTGCCGTCGGCGTCGGTGAGCGTGGCGCGCAGTGAGACCGTGCCGGGCTTGGCCGGGCTGCGCAGCTTGAGGACCTTGCCGTCCACGGCCTGGGCCTTCTTCCAGGTCCCGCCGTTGTCGTAGGAGACGGCGAAGGCGAGCTTGCGCAGCGAGGCGACCTCGGTGGCCGTGCCCTGGAGGGTGAAGGGCACGGTGAGGGTCGTCCTCGCCTTGGCCGTACTGGCCAACGACAGCTTCGGAGCGAAGCGGACGACCGTCAGCGGAAGCTGCTCGGGCGTGTCACCGGCGACGTGCGCCGAGGCGAAGGTCCAGGTCGCGGCGACCCGGGTGCTGACGGCGGACTGCGCCGGGGAGCGGGAGACGTCCACGTCGAGCTTGTAGGTGCGCCGGCCGGCGGGGACCGTGTGGGACTCGCCGTTCAGCTGTTCGTCCACGGCGAAGATCTTCTCGCCGTCGGCGTGGAGCGAGCTCCGGGCCTTCGTGTGGACGGAGGTGCCCACGTTGCCGCCGCCGTCGGAGAACAGCGGCAGGTACGCCGAGAAGGTGTCGCCGGAGCGGATCGCGCCCGGCCGGTCGAAGCCGTGCGCGAGCGGACCCGAGGGGAGGGACGGGCCGAAGACGCCGATGTTGAAGCGCTGGGTGTAGTCCCTGCCCGCCGCGTACGCCCTGGGCGCGCCGACCTGGGCGCTCTCCCACGTCGGATCGCCCTCCTCGTCGGGGGCGCCGAGCTGGCTGACCTGGTAGAACCACTTGATGCCGTTGGGCAGTACGTAGTCGGTGCCGGTCAGCGGCAGACGGCCCGGCGTCTGGAAGAGGTTGAAGTAGCCGCCGGGCATCAGCGGCGCGGCCCAGACGGTCGCCGTCTTGCCCTTGACCGGCGCCCCGACGACGACCTTGACCTCGGTGAGCTGCGAGCGCCTGACGTTCTTGGTGAAGCCGGACAGGTCGCCCGTACGGTTCCAGGCCAGCCGGTAGTTGACGGCCTTGTGGGTCCAGATGCCGTGGTACATCGCGGACGCCTCGGCGGCCGGCACCGGGGCGCCGAGCTGTCCGACGCGCATGCTGCCGAAGGAGGGGGCGTCGTACAGAGACGTGTACGGCTTGTTGTTGACGTCGACGTGGAAGAAGAACATCGCGCCCGCGGGCTTGGCCGCGCCGTCCGGCACGGTGACCTCGACGGGCTTCGTCTTCCGGGCGTCCATGACCAGGGTCGTGTCCTTGGTCAGCGCGAACTTCGGGTGCAGCAGCACGGACCGTCCGGCGCTGCCGGTGAAGAACCTTCCTTCCAGGGCGTAACGGCCCTTCGGCAGACGGATGGTGACCTCGCCGTCCCTCTTGTCGGAGGCATCCGTCCAGATGTCGTTGTCCAGGCCGTAGATACCCGTCTCGGCGTCGTCGGGGACCTTGCCCTCGAGGTCGAGGTGCTTGATGGTCAGGTCGTACGACTCGACCTCGCGGACGACGCCGAGGGAGGTGCGCGCGGTGGTGCCGTCGGCGGTGGTGGCGTCTGCGGTGGTGGCGGTCACCGAGCCGCCGAAGCTGCCGTCGGCCGCTCCCGCACGGGTGTCGGCGGTCACGGTGGCGGTCGCCTCCCCGCCCGCCGGGACGGTGAGTTGCTGCGGCGAGACGGTGAACAGGCCCTCGGCCGCGGGCTTTCCGTCGTCGCCGTAGGCCTCGGTGGCCAGGTCGAGGGTGACCGGCCCGGTACCCGCGTTGCGGTACGTGACGTCCTTGGTGACCGGCTGGTCGTCGGTGTGGGGGAACTCCTGTGTCCCGAAGTCCAGCGAGGTCGGGCTGCTGGTGAGCTGCTGGGTGATCGCCCCGGCGACGTCCACCCGGCCGGTGCCCTGCGTGTACGCGGAGGTGGCGGCGGTCGGCTTCGCGGAGGCGGTGAGGGCGGCCTTGATCCGCGCGCCGGTCCAGTCCGGGTGCTGCTGGGCCAGGATCGCGGCGGCGCCCGCCACATGCGGGGTCGCCATCGACGTACCGCTCATGGAGACATGGCCGTCGGCGGCGGGGTCGCCCATGAAGCCCTCGGCGGCCTTGACGGCGACGATGTCCACGCCCGGCGCGGTGAGGTCGGGCTTGAGGGAGCCGTCGGCCGTGGGACCGCGGCTGGAGAACTCGGCGATGGCGTCCTGGCGGTCCACCGCGCCGACGGTGAGCGCGGCGGCGGCGCTGCCGGGCGTGCCGACGGTGCCTTCCTTGGGACCATCGTTGCCGGCGGCTATCACGAACAGGGCGCCGGAACTGGCCGACAGGTCGTTGACGGCCTGTTCCACGGGGTCGATACCGGGCCTGTCCTCGCCGCCCAGGCTCATGTTGACCACCTCGGCGCCCTGCGCGACGGCCCACTGCATACCGGCGATGACACCGGAGTCCTCGCCCGAGCCCTCGTCGTCGAGCACCTTGCCGACCAGGAGCCGGGCGCCGGGTGCGACGCCCGCGTACTTGGTGCCCGCGGGAGACGCGGCACCGGAGCCCACGATCGTCGAGGCCACGTGCGTGCCGTGGCCCGCGCGGTCGACGCTGTCCGCGGCGGCGGAGAAGTTCTTCTCCGCGTCGATACGGTCCTTCAGGTCCGGATGCGTGGCGTCGATGCCGGTGTCGAGGACGGCGACCTTGACGCCCTTGCCGTCGTACCCTGCCGAGTGGGCCGCCGGTGCGCCGATCTGCGACACGCTCCTGTCCAGGGTGGCCTTCACCTTCCCGTCCAGCCAGATCTTCCTGACCTTCGCGGAGCCGGTGCCACTGGTGAGCGTCTTCCACAGGGCGGAGCCCTCGGACTTACGGGCGCGTACGGCGTCGCCGTTGATGCTCGGCAGATCCCGGCGGACGGTCGCGCCCGAACTCCGGAACGTACCGGCCGACAGGGACGTGCCCTTGTCGTACGTGACGATCAGCGGCACGTCGGAGCGGCGGGCGTCGTCGTAGTGCCCGCCGACCAGCCGCTTCACGTCGAACAGCCGCCGGTCGACCGTGCCGTTCGCGATCAGCGGCTCGGCGTCGCGCGGCACGACATACGCGTGACCGGCGGCCTGCTGGACGCGGAAGCCGATCCCCTTGCGGCCCTCGGCGGCCACCACACCGGTGACCTTGCCCTTGGCGTCCAGGGCCACCTTGTCGCCGGTCACGAGCGTGACCGTCCTGGCGGAGACGGGGAGGGGGGCTTCGGTGGGGGCGGCCTGGGCGCCGCCGGACGTGCTCACCAGCAGTCCGGCGCCGAGCGCCGCCGCGAGAGCGGCAGCCGACGGGACCGTCATGACCGTTCGTTTCCTGTGCTTGTGCGATTTCAACTCGGGCCTTTCGACATGGTTCATGGCGATGTGATCGCGGGCTCGGGGCAGCATCAGGGCGCGGCGGAGCGACGCTGTGGCCGCTCGGCCGCGTACTGGGAAAAGGACAGAGAGGAGAACTGCGAGGAGGGACTGCGAGGGGATCGGGCCGGACGAGGTGCCCGGCCGGACAGCGGCGCTCGGTCAGCGGCGCTCGGTCAGACGAGGCGCTTGCGGCCCCAGAGAATGACGAACGCGGCGATGCCGGCGGTCAGGGCCAGCAGGATCGAGGCGCCGAGCCACTGCATGGAGGACATCTGGGAGATCGGGATGTACTCGACGTTCCAGCCGACGACCTGTGCCTTCTCCAGGCAGGCGTTGGCGGCCTTGTCCGTCGGCTCGTTGCAGCTGCCGTAGCCGATGAGGTCGCCGGACGCGGTGAGGTAGGACTGGTCCACGGCATAGGCGCCGTCGGGCAGCTTCGGGAAGTTGTCTCCCCCGACACCGTTGGTCGTGACGGTGATGACGTCCCCGAGGGACATCCGGAAGTGCGACCACACCATCTGCACGACGACGGCGAAGCCGAAGGTGACGACGATGGACAGCAGGGTCCGGCGCAGCAGCATGCCGATCGCGATGCCGCCGACGACGGTGAACAGGGTGAGCGCCACGGGCACGGGTCCACTGCTGTCGAAGGCGTTTCCGTCGGACCAGTCCAGCGCGTACTGCGACGACTTGACCGGCGACCACCACCAGGTGAACACGGCGGAGGCCGCCGCGGTGGACACCGCGACCACGAGTGCGGTCACCCCGAGCTTGGTGGCGAGCCAGCGGACGCGGCTGGTGGACTGCGCGTTGACCAGCTTGGCGGTGCCGCCCTCCAGATCCCCGGCGAGCAGCGGCGCGCCCAGGAAGACACCGATCAGGATGGGCGCGTAGCCGAGCAGTTGGCCGGCCATGCTGAGCGGCGTCCGGTTGAACTTCTCCTCCCAGCCGGACTTCAGGTCCGGCCAGCCGTAGCCGTCGAGGTACGTCACCATCTGCTGGCGCCCGTAGAGCATCAACGCGACGGTGATCGCGGCGGTGGCCAGCAGGGTCCAGTACGCGGCCCGGTGCTGACGCCAGACGAGCCAGTTCATGCCGCTGAGCCGCAGGCCACGGCCACGGCCCGCCTGGGGGTAGGCGGATTCGGCGGGGGCCGGTCCGCCGGTGCTTCCGGTGCTGGTCATCGTGCTCATGCCGCCACCGCCTGCGAGGCGACGTAGGAGCTGGGACTGATCAGGGGCGGTGCCTCGGGCGAGCGCAGATAGGCGAGCAGGAGTTCCTCCAGGTTCGGGGTGCTCGCCTGCCAGGGGCCGCCGTTGACCGGCCCGTCGGGGCGGACCAGCGCGGTGAACTGCCGTCCGCTGGTGCGGGTTTCGACCACCGTGTGGTACGCCACCTCCGCGGGCGCCCGCCCGTCGGAGTGGACCCCGGTCAACACGGCGTGGGCGGTGCGGAGTTCGTCGACCTCACCGGCGAGCCGCAGCCCTCCTTCGGCGATGACCAGCAGGTAGTCGCAGGTGTTCTCCAGCTCGGCGATCATGTGGGTGGACATCAGCACGGTGGTGCCGCGCTCGGCGGCCTCGGCCAGCAGGGTGCTCATCAACTCGTGGCGCACCAGCGGGTCGAGGTCGGACATCGGCTCGTCGAGGAGCAGCAGATCGGGTCGCTTGCCGAAGGCGACGGCGAAGGCCACGCGGGTGCGCTGGCCGCCGGAGAGGGTGCCGATCCTCGCCTCGAAGGGCACGTTGCCCGCGCGGACGATGTTCTCGGCGGCCCGCTGGTCCCAGCCGGGGTTCAGTTCACGGCCCAGGCGCAGGGTCTCGGCGACGGTGAAGCGCTTGAACAGCGGCTTCTCCTGGGCGAGGAACGCCGTACGCCGGCCGGCCTCCGCGGACTGCGGGGCCGCGCCGAACACCCGCAGGGTGCCGGAGGTCGGCTCCAGCAGGTTGGCGGCGATGGACATCAGCGTGGTCTTGCCCGCGCCGTTGGGGCCCACCAGACCGCAGATCCGCCCGGCCGGCAGCCGGAAGGAGCAGTCCCGCAGGGCCCAGCCCCGCCGGTACCTCCTGCCGACCGAGTGGGCCTCTATCGCGGACTCGCCCGCGAGGCCCCCGTGTATCTCGTATCCCTCGCGTCCCCCGTAACCCGCCCCGTTGCTCATCATCCGTGCCCCCCGTGTCCCCCGTGCCCGGCGGCCGCCCTGGTCTCGGCGTACCGCTCTTCCATCACCGACGTGACCAGCGCGGTCACGTCCTCCTGCTCCAGACCCGCTTCGTGGGCCCGGTCCATCCACGCCTCCAGCTCACCCCGCAGCGGTGAGTCCGCCCCCGCCTGAGGACGGGCCAGCGACTGGCGGACGAAGGTGCCAAGCCCCGGCCGCAGTTCGACCAGGCCCTCCCGGTCCAGCTCGCGGTACGCCTTGAGCGTCGTGTTCGGGTTGACCGCGGAGGTGGCCGCGACGTCCTTGGCCGTCGGCAACTGGTCCCCGGGCACCAGTACGCCGAGGCGCAGGGCCTGCTTGGTCTGCTGAACGATCTGCTGATAGGCGGCCACCCCGCTCCGCCTGTCGATCCGGAACTCCAACCTCCATCACCACCCTTTAGCTAATGAACTAGTGGATTGATGATGGAGATGATGGAGTACGGATCGCGTACCTGTCAAAGACCCCAGGTCTCCGCCGTGAACGCCTTGACCTGAACCAAAGTTGAGGTTCTACGTTTCGCGTATGGACACCACGAACGCCACGAACCCCGCTCTCTCCGCCCAGGACGCCGACGAGCGGCTGATCCGCGAACTCGTCGCACGCAGCCAGGAAGCTCAGACCGACCCGGAGGTGCTCCCGGCCCTGCACACCTCCGACCTCGTGCTCATCAACCTCGCCGGGCGGCGTGTCTTCGGACGGGAGGCCTTCGCGTCGGCCATGGCCACGGCGCTCGCCTCCCCGCTCAGGGACGTCAGGACCACACTGGAGGTCGACGACATCCGGTTCGTACGGCCCGATGTCGCCATCGTGAGCCTGATCAAGACGGTCCACGACGAACGGCCGGACACGCAGGGACAGGGCCCGTCCGACTTCCCCGCACGCGGCGCGATGACCTACGTCATGACCCGCGACGAGGACGACGACTGGCGCATAGCACTGGCACAGACGACACCGATCGCCTGAGCCCGGCACGACAACACCCCATGTCCGGGGCTGAACCAGGACATGGGGTGCTTCGTTACGGGGATGACGCTCCGGTCACTTCACGGGTTGCGGCTCCGGTGCGCTCTCCGACTCGTCCTCGCCCGCCGGGGGCTCGTCGTCGACCGGGGTCTTCACGGAGTCGAGCAGCAGCTGAGCCACGTCGACGACCGTGATGGACTCCTTGGCCTTGCCGTCGTTCTTCTTGCCGTTGACCGAGTCGGTCAGCATGACCAGGCAGAACGGGCAGGCGGTGGAGACGATGTCGGGGTTGAGGGAGAGGGCTTCGTCGACGCGCTCGTTGTTGATGCGCTTGCCGATCCGCTCCTCCATCCACATCCGCGCACCACCGGCACCGCAGCAGAAGCCGCGCTCCTTGTGGCGGTGCATCTCCTGCTGGCGCAGGCCCGGGACGGCCGACATGATCTCGCGCGGAGGCGTGTAGATCTTGTTGTGACGGCCCAGGTAGCAGGGGTCGTGGTAGGTGATGAGGCCCTCGACCGGGGTCACCGGGATCAGCTTGCCCTCGTCGATCAGGTGCTGGAGCAGCTGGGTGTGGTGGATGACCTCGTAGTCGCCGCCGAGCTGCGGGTACTCGTTGCCGAGGGTGTTGAGGCAGTGCGGGCAGGTCGCGACGATCTTCTTCGCGGACTTGGGCTTCTTCGACTCGGCGGTGAAGTTGCCCTCGTCGTCCATCTCCTCGCCGAACGCCATGTTCAGCGCGGAGACGTTCTCCATGCCGAGCTCCTGGAAGAGGGGCTCGTTGCCCAGACGGCGGGCGGAGTCACCGGTGCACTTCTCGTCGCCGCCCATGATCGCGAACTTGACGCCCGCGATGTGCAGCAGCTCGGCGAAGGCCTTGGTGGTCTTCTTGGCGCGGTCCTCAAGGGCACCCGCACAGCCGACCCAGTACAGGTAGTCGACCTCGGACAGGTCCTCGATGTCCTTGCCGACGACCGGGATCTCGAAGTCGACCTCCTTGAGCCACTCCAGGCGCTGCTTCTTCGCCAGACCCCAGGGGTTGCCCTTCTTCTCCAGGTTCTTGAGCATCGTGCCCGCCTCGGACGGGAACGCGCTCTCGATCATCACCTGGTAGCGGCGCATGTCGACGATGTGGTCGATGTGCTCGATGTCGACGGGGCACTGCTCGACACAGGCGCCGCAGGTGGTGCAGGACCACAGCACGTCGGGGTCGATGACGCCGTTCTCTTCGAGGGTCCCGATGAGCGGGCGCTCGGCCTCCGCGAGGGCGGCGGCGGGCACGTCCTTGAGCTGCTCCGCGGTCGCCTTCTCGTTGCCTTCCATGTCCTTGCCGCCACCGGCGAGCAGGTAGGGGGCCTTGGCGTGGGCGTGGTCCCGCAGCGACATGATCAGCAGCTTCGGGGAGAGCGGCTTCCCGGTGTTCCAGGCGGGGCACTGCGACTGACAGCGCCCGCACTCGGTGCACGTGGAGAAGTCGAGGATGCCCTTCCAGGAGAACTGCTCGACCTGGGAGACACCGAACACGTCGTCGTCGCCCGGGTCGGTGAAGTCGATCGGCTCGCCGCCCGACGTCATCGGCAGCAGGGCACCCAGCGCGGTCCCGCCCTCGGCGTTCCGCTTGAACCAGATGTTCGGGAAGCCGAGGAAGCGGTGCCAGGCGACACCCATGTTGGTGTTCAGCGCGACGGTGATCATCCAGATCAGCGAGGTGCCGATCTTGATCATCGCGACGAGGTAGACGAGGTTCTGGAGCGCGCCGAGGGAGAGCCCCTTGAAGGCGAGGACCAGGGGGTACGAGGCGAAGTACGCGGCCTCGTAGTGCTCGACGTGGTGGATCGCGCCCTCAAGCCCGCGCAGGGTGTAGATGGCGAGGCCGATGGTGAGGATGACGTACTCGACGAAGTACGCCTGCCAGGCCTTGGAGCCCGCGAAGCGGGACTTGCGGCCGGCCCGGGAGGGCAGGTTCAGCAGCCGGATCGCGATGAGCACGACGATGCCGACGATCGTCATCACGCCGATGAACTCGGTGTACATCTCGAACGGCAGGAAGCCGCCGATGACGGGCAGCGTCCAGTCCGCCTCGAAGAGCTGGCCGTAGGCCTGCGCGAGGGTCGGCGGCAGCGTCAGGAAGCCGATCGCGACGAACCAGTGGGCGAAGCCGACGATGCCCCAGCGGTTCATCCGGGTGTGACCCAGGAATTCCTTCACCAGGGTGATCGTGCGAGCCTTGGGGTTGTCGGTGCGGCTGCCCGCCGGCACCGGCTGGCCCAGCTTCACGAACCGGTAGATCTGCGCGACGGCTCGGGCGATGAGCGCAACGCCGACCACGGTCAGGACCAGCGACACGATGATCGCGGCGAGTTGCATTTCGGGACTCCTCGGGCCTGCGAGGTTCTCTTCGGGGTGGGTCTCCCGGTTCCCCGAAGATTGATTACTAAGCGGTAACTTATGCAGTCCTCTGAGACTACCCACTCCTGTGTCCGCACTGTAGTCAGGGGTGCGGTGATCTGCGTCGCTGAGGCTTGCCTGAGTGAGTCGTGCCCCTTCAGGGTCGCGGGGCAGTGACACTATGCGGCTCCGCCGCGTGGGCGCGACCAGCCCCCGCGGGCCCGCAGTCAACTGCCGACCCGCAGGTCACGGCCTAATTGCGCGTAAGGGTGAGATAAGAGTTGAGCCCCCAAGACTCACCTCTGTTGACCGAGCGGGGAGCGTCGTGCACACTTGAGCCTGTTCCACTCAAGTCATTGCTGGAGGAATTGAAATGGCACGTGCGGTCGGCATCGACCTGGGCACGACTAACTCCGTCGTCAGCGTTCTGGAGGGCGGTGAGCCCACCGTCATCACCAACGCCGAGGGCGCCAGGACCACGCCGTCCGTCGTCGCCTTCGCCAAGAACGGTGAGGTGCTCGTCGGAGAGGTCGCCAAGCGCCAGGCGGTCACGAACGTGGACCGGACCATCCGCTCGGTGAAGCGTCACATGGGCACGGACTGGTCCATCGAGCTCGACGGGAAGAACTTCAACCCGCAGCAGATGAGCGCGTTCATCCTGCAGAAGCTGAAGCGCGACGCCGAGGCGTACCTGGGCGAGAAGGTCGCGGACGCGGTCATCACCGTCCCGGCGTACTTCAACGACTCCGAGCGCCAGGCGACGAAGGAGGCCGGCGAGATCGCGGGCCTGAACGTCCTGCGCATCGTGAACGAGCCCACCGCGGCCGCCCTCGCGTACGGCCTCGACAAGGACGACCAGACGATCCTCGTCTTCGACCTCGGTGGCGGCACCTTCGACGTGTCCCTCCTGGAGATCGGTGACGGCGTCGTCGAGGTGAAGGCCACGAACGGCGACAACCACCTCGGTGGTGACGACTGGGACCAGCGCGTCATGGACTACCTGGTCAAGCAGTTCTCCGCGGGCCACGGCGTGGACCTGGGCAAGGACAAGATGGCCCTCCAGCGCCTCCGCGAGGCCGCCGAGAAGGCCAAGATCGAGCTGTCCAGCTCCACCGAGACGTCGATCAACCTGCCCTACATCACCGCGTCCGCCGAGGGCCCGCTGCACCTGGACGAGAAGCTCACGCGCGCCCAGTTCCAGCAGCTCACCGCTGACCTTCTGGAGCGCTGCAAGACGCCGTTCCACAACGTCATCAAGGACGCCGGCATCCAGCTCAGCGAGATCGACCACGTCGTTCTCGTCGGTGGCTCCACCCGTATGCCCGCCGTCGCCGAGCTCGTCAAGGAGCTGACCGGCGGCCAGGACGCCAACAAGGGTGTGAACCCGGACGAGGTCGTCGCCATCGGCGCCGCCCTCCAGGCCGGTGTCCTCAAGGGTGAGGTCAAGGACGTCCTGCTCCTCGACGTGACCCCGCTGTCCCTCGGTATCGAGACCAAGGGAGGGATCATGACCAAGCTCATCGAGCGCAACACCACGATCCCGACCAAGCGGTCCGAGATCTTCACGACGGCCGAGGACAACCAGCCGTCCGTGCAGATCCAGGTCTACCAGGGCGAGCGCGAGATCGCGGCGTACAACAAGAAGCTCGGGATGTTCGAGCTGACCGGTCTGCCGCCGGCCCCGCGCGGGGTCCCGCAGATCGAGGTCGCCTTCGACATCGACGCCAACGGCATCATGCACGTGACCGCGAAGGACCTGGGCACGGGCAAGGAGCAGAAGATGACCGTCACCGGCGGCTCCTCGCTGCCGAAGGACGAGGTCGACCGCATGCGCCAGGAGGCCGAGCAGTACGCGGACGAGGACCACCGTCGCCGCGAGGCCGCCGAGTCCCGCAACCAGGGCGAGCAGCTCGTCTACCAGACGGAGAAGTTCCTCAAGGACAACGAGGACAAGGTCCCCGGTGACGTCAAGACCGAGGTCGAGACGAGCATCGAGGAGCTGAAGACCGCGCTCAAGGGCGAGGACACCACCGAGATCCGTACGGCCACCGAGAAGGTCGCCGCCGTCTCCCAGAAGCTCGGCCAGGCGATGTACGCGGACGCCCAGGCCGCGCAGGGTGCCGCCGGCGCCGAGGCCCCGGGTGCCGACGAGGGTGCGGGCGCCAAGGCCGCCGACGACGACGTCGTGGACGCCGAGATCGTCGACGAGGACCGTGACCGCAAGGACGGTGCCGCGTGACAGAGGAGACCCCGGGCTTCGACGAGCAGCCCGACGTCCCCTCCGGCGCCACCCCTGAAGACGCCGAGCCGAAGGCTGCCCCCTCCGTCGAGGAGGGGGCGGCCCAGGCAGGGGACGCGGCAGCAGCAGCACAGATCGCGGGCCTCACCGCCCAGCTGGACCAGGTGCGCACGGCGCTCGGCGAGCGTACGGCGGACGTCCAGCGGCTCCAGGCCGAGTACCAGAACTACCGCCGTCGGGTCGAGCGCGACCGGATCGCGGTCAAGGAGATCGCCATCGCGAACCTCCTGACCGAGCTCCTGCCCGTGCTCGACGACATCGGCCGCGCGCGGGACCACAGCGAACTGGTCGGCGGCTTCAAGTCGGTGGCCGAGTCGCTGGAGACCGTCGCGGCGAAGATGGGTCTGCAGCAGTTCGGCAAGGAGGGCGAGCCCTTCGACCCGACGATCCACGAGGCCCTGATGCACAGTTACGCACCGGACGTCACCGAGACGACGTGCGTGGCGATTCTGCAGCCGGGGTATCGCTTCGGCGAGCGCACCATCCGCCCCGCGCGGGTGGCCGTCGCCGAGCCCCAGCCGGGCGCGCAGACGGTCAAGGGCGACGAGACGGACGGGACCCAGGCGGCCGACGACAAGGAGAGCGGTGGCCCGGAAGAGGGCTGACGTGAAACAGGGCGTACGCGCGCCCGTATGCAGCAAGAACACCAAGCGCGTACGTGACAGTGGCGTGCGGAAGGAGGGGCGTCGAGGATGAGCACCAAGGACTTCATCGAGAAGGACTACTACAAGGTCCTCGGCGTCCCCAAGGACGCCACCGAGGCCGAGATCAAGAAGGCGTACCGGAAGCTCGCCCGCGAGTACCACCCGGACGCCAACAAGGGGAACGCGAAGGCCGAGGACCGCTTCAAGGAGATCTCCGAGGCGAACGACATCCTCGGTGACCCCAAGAAGCGCAAGGAGTACGACGAGGCCCGCGCCCTCTTCGGCAACGGCGGGTTCAGGCCAGGACCCGGCGCCGGAGGCGGCAACTTCAACTTCGACCTGGGCGACCTCTTCGGAGGAGGCCCGGGTCAGGGCGGAGCGGGCGGCCAGGGCGGCGCCGGCGGCTTCGGCGGCGGTATCGGTGACGTCTTCGGCGGGCTGTTCAACCGCGGCGGCGCCACCACCGGCACGCGTACGCAGCCGCGGCGCGGCCAGGACATCGACACCGAGGTCACGCTCAGCTTCACGGAGGCGGTGGACGGGGCGACCGTGCCCCTCCGCATGACCTCGCAGTCCCCCTGCAAGGCCTGTTCGGGCACCGGCGACAAGAACGGCACACCGCGCGTGTGCCCGACCTGCGTCGGCACCGGCCAGGTGGCGCGCGGCTCGGGCGGCGGCTTCTCGCTGACCGACCCGTGCCCCGACTGCAAGGGCCGCGGCCTGATCGCGGAGCACGCGTGCCTGGTCTGCAACGGCTCGGGACGCGCCAAGTCGTCCCGCACCATGCAGGTCCGTATCCCGGCCGGGGTCTCGGACAGCCAGCGCATCCGCCTCCGCGGCAAGGGCGCCCCGGGCGAGCGGGGCGGACCGGCGGGCGACCTCTACGTCACCGTGCACGTCGACGCCCACCCGGTCTTCGGCCGCAAGGGCGACAACCTCACCGTCACCGTGCCCGTCACCTTCACGGAGGCGGCGCTCGGCGGCGAGGTCCGCGTGCCCACGCTCGGGGGGCCTCCGGTCACCCTGAAGCTGCCCCCGGGCACGCCCAACGGCCGTACGATGCGCGCCCGTGGCAAGGGCGCGGTCCGCAAGGACGGCACCCGCGGGGACCTGTTGGTCACCGTCGAGGTGAGTGTCCCCACGGACGTGACGGGGAAGGCTCGTGACGCGCTCGAGGCGTATCGCGAGGCCACCGCGGACGAGGACCCGCGGGCGGAGCTGTTCCAGGCCGCGAAGGGAGCATGAGGACACCATGGACGCAACCGGACGCCGTCGACAGAGTTCTTATTCCGCATATGAGCTGACGGAAGAAACACCGGTGTACGTCATCTCGGTGGCCGCCCAGCTCTCCGGCCTGCACCCGCAGACCCTCCGCCAGTACGACCGTCTCGGCCTGGTCTCCCCGGACCGCACAGCCGGGCGCGGCCGCCGCTACTCGGCCCGTGACATCGAACTGCTGCGCACCGTCCAGCAGTTGTCGCAGGACGAGGGCATCAACCTCGCCGGCATCAAGCGCATCATCGAGCTGGAGAACCAGGTCGCCGCGCTCCAGTCCCGCGTCGCGGAGATGGAAGCGGCCCTGGACGGCGCGGCGGCCGCGATGCAGCAGCGCGAGGCCGCCGTCCACGCCTCGTACCGCCGCGACCTGGTCCCGTACCAGGAGGTCCAGCAGACGAGCGCGCTGGTGGTGTGGCGCCCGAAGCGACAGCAGTCGGACTGACACGCGCGCATGAGGACACACGTATAAGTACATGGGAGGGGCCCGGAGGTTCGACCGAACCTCCGGGCCCCTCCCATGTGTTGTCGGATTCTGGGGGAATGGAGCTTTCCCATGGCCATGGTGGGGCTGTTCTGGATCGCCGAGGGCGATGTGTATGTGGGGGCGAAACCGTCCGGGCAGGCCCCGGGGGTGCGGCTGACGCCGGAGGGGGTTGTGTCGCTCGGCGACGGCAGCTCGGACCTGTGGCCGTGGGACGAGGTGCGTGGGCTGACCGTCGGGGATGTCCCGCTGAAAACCCTCAAGCGTCAGATCAGCGTGATGGTGGACATGGTGCTGACCGTGACCAGCTTCGGCGAGACCGACGCACCGCCCATGATGAGCGTCATGGTCGAAACAGCCGACGGGACCACCGATTTGACCGTGTACGCGGCGGCGTCCAGTTACTCCCAGGAGGAGTACGACCTCTCGCTGTCCCTCCTGTCCCACCTGACGGCGGGAGAGGCCACCCTGCGGGCGACGCTGGCCGCCATGGCGCAGTGGGGCCGGGCGCAGGAGGACGGTTCGCCCCGGGCGGCGGAGCGGGAGGGGCTGCTGCGGGAGTGGGTCGGGGTCGGCAGCCTCTCGTGAGTGAACGGGCATCAGGAGTGGCGGGGTATCAGGGGTGGCCGGCTCATGGCCGTAGCGCGACGAAGACGAACTCCCGGCCCGGCCGGTCGGGGGCGTCGCGGACGTCCTCCACGACGTACCCCTGCGCGGCCAGGTCCGCCTCGATCTCGTTCCGCTCGCGGAAACGGAGGGTCGATTCCGAGGTCAGAACCTCTCCGTCCGCGGCGAACACGAAGGTGTGGCGGAATGTCACCAACTGCCCGTCGACCTCGACCAGGTCGTCCCAGCCCTCGATCGCGCCGACACTCGGGAGCTCCGTAACCCCGTACGAGGCCTCGCGGTTCCACTCCTCCCAGGCGCGCCGGGCCGGATTCCGCGTCTCGAAGACGAAACGCCCACCGGGCCGCAGGGCTTCGTAGGCGCCCCGCAGGGTCTTCCGCCACATCTCCGGATCGGCCAACTCCTGGGCGGCGTTCGCCGTCATGGTCGCGAGATCGGCCTGGAGCGGCGGGAGGGTGGTGCCGTCCCCGTGGACCCAGCGCACCCTTTCACTGCCGGGCTTGCCCCGGGCCACGTCGAGGGACGCCAGGGCGGGGTCGACACCGACGACGTCGATCCCGCGATCGGCGAGCAGCAGCGCGAACACGCCCGTCCCGCAGCCGATGTCGAGAACCTGACGCGCCCCGAACTCCTCGGCGATGCGCACGTACGCGTCGAGGTCGCTCCGATCGGGATCGAGCGGGTCGTAGAGCGCGGCGAGCCGCGGATGCCGGAAGGCTTCGCCCGCCATCAGCAGTTGCGAGGCGCGCGCCCGGCGGTACGGGTACGGGCGTGGTGCAGAAGTCCCGCGAGGCCCTGCGGGGCGGTGGCGAGGACGACGCCGGGGGTGTCGCTCTCGCGGAGGCGGAGGGTTCCGTCGGGGGCGGTGGCTATGTAGAGACACTCGCCCTGCGGGCCGCCGCTGAACGTCGACTTCTGCCAGTTGAGTTCAGGCATCCGCGTCTCCCTAGAGGGTGTAGAGGACGTGCTGGATGAGGGCCAGAGAGTCCTTCACGGAGTGTGCTTCCGGGGCCAACGATACGTCGATCGGGGGCAAGGCGTAATCAGCAAGCCGCTCGAACAGCCTCCCGTACTGGAGCAGGGCCTCCTGGTCGCCCAAGTACCGGATCCCGGTGGGCTGTTCGAGTACCACGGTGCCCAGTCGTGGCTCGGAAGGGAGCAGGTGGACGAAGTTCCCGCTGATGGCGGCATGCGCCTGAGAGCTGAACGGATAGATCCGGATGGTCACGTGGGGGAGCCGGGCCAGCTCGATGAGATGGAGCAACTGGCCGCGAACCACGTCCGTGCCGCCGAACCGCATGTGCAGGGCGGACTCGTGGATCACGGCGTGTACGGACGGGGGGTTCTCGCGGGTCAGGATCCGCTGCCGTTCCATACGGAACCTCAGTGCGTACTCGACGTCCTCGTTCTCGAAGCCCAGTTTCGGGGTGGCGAAGATGGCCTGTGCGTAGTCGGCCGTCTGGAAGAGGCCCGGGATGAAGAGTGACTGGTGCAACCGCAGTTCAACCGCTTGCCCTTCCAGCTCCGCCATGTTCAAGGGCCCTTGTTCCATGGGCTTTTTGTAGGCCGCCCACCACCCCTTGCCCGTTGCCTCGGACATGACCACCAGAGCCTCGATGTAGGTCTTATCCGTGCATCCATAGAGGTCGCACAGCTCGTGGAGGCGTTCCGTCAGGATGGTCGTCTTCGCCGTCTCGATCTGGCTCAGCTGGGCCCTGCCCATGCCGATGCGCGCGGCAGCCTCCCCGGCACTGAACCCTGCTTGTTCGCGCAGGTGTTTGAGTTCGTAGCCGAGTCGTCGCTGGCGTTCGCTGATGGTGGTGCGCAGTCCCACGGTTCACTCCTCATCGGTCGCCAAAGTCTCCCCGGATCACAGGAGTTCGTCCACCGATACGAGTGAGTAGCTTGAACAATGTAAACCACCGGCCCTACTGTGAGTGTGGTTCCAGTCACCAAGAGGAACCATTCAACTCCCCCTGCCCACAAGCCGACAGAGCACCCGCCCCTCCACCCAGGAGCGCTCGGGCAAAGCCATCGCCGGGCGCGGGCCGTGTCACCCCCCACCCCCGACTGGAGCCGCCACCCATGAACCCCGCCCGCCGCGCCGCCCACCGCCCCGCGCAACTCGCCTACGAATACAGCCTGTTCGCCCCCGCGGACGCCACCGCGCCCCGCGTCTGCCGGGACTTCGTGCGGGCCGTCCTGTTCACGCACGACCGCGAAACCCTCGTCATGCCCGCCGCCCTGTGCACCTCGGAACTCGTCACGAACGTCCATCTGCACACCAAGGGCGCCGCCATGCTGCGGATCCGGCTGAATCCGGCCCGTCTCCATGTGAGCGTCTTCGACGAGAGCCCCGACCCACCGGTCGTGGCGCACCCGGCGGCGGGGGTCGCCGCCTGCTGGGGGCGAGGGCTTGCCCTGGTCGAGGAGGTGGCGGACACATGGGGCGTCGCGGACGGGAGGACGGGGCGGTACGCGAAGGGGGTTTGGTTCGAGCTGCGGCCGGCGGGGTGAGCCGTATCCGCTCACCTGTTTGAGTCAGCCGGATGCCTCGACGCCCATTTGCCTGCCCGCCGCGCGGCGTTCCCGCAAGCTCAGGGCCCACGACGCCACTGCGAGGCAGATGGGCAGGTAGAACACCCACAAGTCCGAGGCACCGGAAGCTGCGAGAAGGCACCTTGAAGACACCGCAGCCGTAAGCAGTACAGCGGGCAGCCACTGACGCCAGGGGGGCAAGTGGCTCATCCGAAAGACCGACCAGGCCATCCAGGCGAAGACGCACAGAACGGGGATCTCGAAGATCATCCAAGGCTCCGGAACATAGAGGCAGGCGTCAAGCGCGAGCGAGCCCGCTGAACGTACCGCCTGCTCCCGGGACCGGTCCCGGGAGCAGGCAGACCAGCCATCGGTGCGCGGAGCGGCTAACCGCGGCCGGCGGGGTGAGTCGTTTCTGCTTCATCTGTTCGAGTGAACAGCGAACGTTTCCGCAGGTGAGCCCATATGGCTGCCTACCGTTATTGCGTTGCTTGTGCCACAAGCACGCCCAGCCCACACTTGAGGAGGTGACGCCACGATGACCGCTCTTGCGCACGAGAGGCCCGAGACCATGACCGAGATCAGGACCGAGCCTCAGTGCCTGCCCGAGAACGGCCCCGGCCTTGACAGGGTTCTGTGGCAGGCATGGAAGGCCATGGAACTCCCCGAGGGCTACCGCGCTGAGATCATCGAGGGAGCCATCGAGGTGTCGCCCACCGGCCGTTATTCGCATGCTCGTGTCGTCAACCGTTTGCGGGACGCGCTGGCGGACTTCTTGCGGGGCAGTGAGCATGCTGCCTGGAACGACACGAACGTGATCCACGGGCACCGGGCGTGGATTCCGGATGGCTTCGTGGCTCCAAGGGATGAGGAGCCAGCAGCGACAGAGGACGATCTGGGCATCAAGGCCCCTGCGGTCGAACTGATCTTCGAGATCGTCTCTCCCGGCAAGCGCAGCCAGGATCGCGACCGGATCAAGAAGCGCCGCGAATACGCCCGCGCCGGCATTCCCGTGTACGTGATCATCGATGACTACGACGGTGAGGGCGCCGTCACCCTCTTCACCGGGCCCCGCCCCGACAGGGCCGACTGGGAGGACATCCACCGCGTCCCCTACGGCACCGAGGTCACCATCCCCGAAGGCCCCGCCAAGGGTTTCGTCGTTACGGAGGCGATCACGGGACCGGCGCGGACCAAGAAGTAGAGCACCTATCGGCCCAGCGTCTGCCAGACCGTCAGCGCCAGTGCCAGGCACGACGTGGCCGCCGCCAGGGACGGCAGGGGCCAGCGGGCGCGTTCCAGGGCCTCGATACGCGTCTCGTGTTCGTCGAGGGCCTTGTCGGTCTGGTCGGCGCGCTGGAGAAGAAGCGCGAGGTCGCCGCGGGTGGTCGCGAAACCGACGTCGACCGAGCGACGCAGCCGCTCCAGCTCCAGGACGACCTCCTCCGTCTCAGTCGCCGTCATCGCGCACCTCCCGGCGATCGTCCGCATCGGTATCGGTATCGGCGTCGGTATCGGTCATCGTGCTGCTCCTCGTGCTCCTCGTTCTCTTCCGTGTTTCCCGGTCTCGTCGGTGCTTGCCGGCGCGCGTCGCCCGTCAGTCCCGCGGCACGCGCAGTCTGTCCCAGCTGGTGCGGCCCGGGATGCCGTCCGCCGCCGCGCCCACGTAGCCGAGCTTGCGCTGCCAGGCGGCGTACGAGAGGACGTCGGCGCGGGTCCATACGGGGCCGGGGCCGTTCGCGTACCGGCCGCAGTCCTCGGCCACCAGCCGTCTGCCGACGGCGGTGACCAGTTCGCTGCGGCGGCCCGGCACGAAGAACGCGGCGCCCGGGAAGGGCGCGTGCGCCACAGGTGTGGGGCACGGAGTGGGCCTGTCGCCCAGCAGTGCGTCGATCCGCGCGCGCATCACCGCCATCGGGAACGACGGGTCGATCTTCCGCCGCGTCCACTCCTTGTGGGCGATCACGCTGGCCGCCGACCAGCCATGGGCACGGCACACGGCCGCCGACAGCCGCTCCACGGCGGCGAGTTGGGCCGCCGGATACGGATCGCGGCCATTGCCCAGGTTCTCGATCTCGAAGCCGTAGAAGCGGGCGTTGCCGTCCACGGCGTCCGGCCCGGGGGCGGGGAGCGTGGACCTCTCGGCCCGTACGGCGTCCAGGACCGCGGCCGAACCCGGACCGGCGTGGTTGGTACGGCCGTACCCGAGCAGGTGCAGTGTGCCGTCCTTGGTGATCAGCCCGACGCACAGCGGGCCCGGCAGCGCCGCGGTGCCGTCGCGGCACAGGCGGAGACTGTCGGTGCCCGCGGTGTGGTGCAGCATCACGCCGTGCACCGGACCCCAGGGACCCTTGTGATTTCGGTTGTGCGTACGCCAGTTGGCGTGCTCGGAAAGGGCGACGCCCTCGCCGCGCAGCGCGCGGGCGAGGGCGTCGGCCGTCAGGGGTGTGGCCATGACGTCCTCAGTTGACGGGGGTGACGGTCAGGAACCGGAAGGCGAACGTGGCCGTTCCCGCGGTGCACCTGTAGGCGGCGGTCGCCGTGTACGCGCTGTTCGGGGTGAGGCCACTGACCAGGTACTGGGTGCTCGCCGAGACCTGGCCCGTACCGGTGGAGATGGCCGAGCGGCCGTCGCTGGCGGCCAGCACGACCGTCGAACCCGAACCGGCCTTGACGTTCGCCGACATGAAGCACGTACCGGTGGTGCTGTTGCTGATACGTGCGCCCACCGACACGAGCACGGAGCCGGAGGCCGGAGCCGTGAAGGCGGCCACCGTCGGGTCGCCGGTGGAACCGGTGAGCGTCTCCACGAACGCTGTCGCGGCGGTGGTGCCGACCGTCGAGTTCGCCTTGTGGACCGGGGCGGGCGCCAGTTGGGACCAGACGCTGCCGGTGTAGTACCAGTACTGCTTCGGCGTGCTGAGCCAGCACAGCATGCCCGCCACCGGGGCGGTCACCTTGGTGTCCCGCGCGGCGCCGTCGGCGAACCGCAGCACGGTCCGGCCGTCCACGGCCTCGGCGAGCGACTGGATGTGCACGGGAATGTTCGCGGCGTCGGCCGGCTGCGGGTACGGGAGACTGCCGAGCGGAGTGAGCAGGGCCATGACGGCTTCCTCCTGGAGCTCGTGGGAGACGGGGAGTTGGGGAGCTGGGGAGCTGGGGTGGAGTTACGGGGATGGGGAGACGCGGCGCGAGGTCAGTCGCCCAGGACCGGCGGCAGCGAATCCGCCGGCATGCCGCCATCCCCGTCGCGTGTCGTCGGGCTGTCGATCGGGACGGGATGGGCCACGTTGCCGTCCTCCTCGACGGGGTCCAACAGCGGTTCCTGCAGCGGTTCCAACGGCCGTTCCTGCGCGGGCAGTTCGCTCATGACGCGCCTCCCGGTGCGTTGAGCAGCTCGCGGTAGGAGACCTTGCTGCTGGTCAGGGTGTCGAGCGTCGCGTTCTGCGCCTCGATCAGGGAGTACGTGCGCTGCGTGCCGTACCCCGGGTCGACCGGCGGGTCCGGGGTGAGCCCGGCGTCGGCCGGGACACCGTTGTAGGAGGTGCCGCGCAGGGTCAGGGTCTGTTGCGGGGCGGCGCCGGACGCGCAGGTGGTGCGGATGCCGACGACCCAGGCGAGCGTGTCGAGCGTGGCGCCGCTGGTGTCCACCACCCGTACGACGTCGCCGAGTTGGATGCGGGGGTCGTGCAGCACCTCCACCTCGCCGAGCACCGGCACCGGATAGCGGCCGGCGTCGAGCATGGCGAACGACAGGTCCGAGGCGGCCTGCCGCTGCTGCACCCACTCGGTCGCGGGCGCCTGGTAGACCTGCTTGCCGTAGTGGAGCTGGCTGTTGGTGTTGTACCAGGCGTACGAGCGCTGCCGGGGATCGCCCGTGCGCTTCTGCGGCACGATCTGCACGGACGGCTTGCCGTCCTTGGTGACCGTCCAGACGCTCGCCGTGCCGTGGTTGGTGAAGCGGACGATGTAGTTCGGGCCGTCGCGCCGCGAGCCGACCGTCACCCGGCCCTTGACCGAGGTGCCGCCCGTCGCCGCGCTGCCGAAGCGGACCCGGTGGCCCCCGATCGGAGCCACGTCGTCCTCGATCTGGAGCGGCCCGATGTCGAGTTCGTCCTCGGCGATGGCGTAGGCGACCTCCACCGAGGTGCCCGGCCGGATCTCCCGTACGACGGTGTCGGTGACCGTGTCGCTGAAGGTGTGGCTGATGCCCGTCCAGTCCTGGTAGGGCTGTTCGCAGTAGTTGCGGCAGGCGTCGATCTCCTCGGAGACGGTGAGCGCGGCGATGTCCCGCCGGGTGGTCACCGTGAGATCGGGCCGCGCCGGCACCGACTGGAACCGGCCGGGGCCGCGCCAGCGGAAGACGCCCAGCTCGTCGAACTCGGCCGTGGACAGCGTGGCGCGGGCGATCTCGGTGATGGCGTCCCACTGGGAGCCGGAGACCTTGGGCAGGTCGAACAGCGGCACCGTCGCGTCGTCGAGCACCGCGCCCCTGGCCCAACGGCCCTTCTGCTCCCACTCGTCGGCGGTGTACGAGGTCAGGTCGGGCCAGGATCGGTCGGTGACCTGGAGGCACTCGACGGCCACGTCCGTCTTCAGATTGACCTGGAACAGCTCGGAGGGCGGCTGGAGCGCCGACGCCTCGGTGAAGGTGTAGGGCGCGGTCGGCGGGACGACGTACTCCCCGTCGGGTGCGGTGAGCCGCGGGTACACGGTCGCCGGGGTGCTCGCGCCGGCGGTCCCCGCCCGGGTGTCCACCGTGAACCCGAGATGCCACACCCCCTTGAGGGAGGCGAGCTTGGGAATGGTCCAGCTCGCGACCGTGCCGCCGCCGTCGACCGTGCCCGAGGTGATCTTCACGACGCCGGTCGCGAAGTACACGTTCAGCGCGTAGTTGCCGAACGCTCCCGCGCTGCGGTCGAAGACCAGCTTGAGTTCCAGTTCGCTGCCCACCGAGAGCGCGGTGTTCACATGCAGCTCGGCCTGGAACACCTTCCCGGCCACGACGAATCGGGACCGCGGCATCCAGGACACTTCGAGCCCGGCCGCCTTCGGCATGAGCGCCGTGTCGAACGGGGCTCCGTCCCGGATCCAGGAGTACGACGCCGGGGCCGGCAGCGTCTCCGGCTGCCCGTACGAGGCGTTGAAGCCGCCGTGCAGCGAGGCGTAGAGCACGGTGAACGGCTTGGCGGGGTCCTCGGCCACGGCCGGTCCCCGGGGCGGCGGGCAGCTGTGGATGCCGCCCCGGCGCAGGAGTTCGTCCACGCACCAGGTCGCGCTCGCCACGGGACGCCCGTAGCGCAGACCGTGATAGGGCCGCGGCAACTCGGCGCGTCCGCGCAGCCGCTCCGCGCCGTCCAGCGCCTGCACGGTGACGGTGTCGCTGCCCGACGAGGCAGCGCGGGACCGTACGGTGCCCCGGAACGCAGGCACCGTACGGCCGTTCGCGCCCGCCCTGTGGACGACGGACTGACCGGGGCGTACGACGTCGCCGGTGCCGCGGCCAGCCCAGGCCGAGTACAGCAGGGGCGCGGGCACGCCGGTGCCGCCGAGCAGCAGTTCCAGCTGGGCCGACGCGCTTCCGGAGAAGGCGCGCAGGGCCTCGGGCAGATCCGTGCTGTAGGCCCGCTCCACCTTCCAGGACTGGATCTGCGCGCCCAGCTCCCGGCCGCCGAGCCGGGTGGCGTGGGCCGGGGTCCGGTCCGGGGCGGCGAGGGCGGCGCCGAGCAACTCGTCTGAGTCCTGCACCTGTTACACCTCCACCAGGTCGATGCTGATGTTCCGGTACGGCAGCCGGGCCGCCGGGACGTCGCTGTACGCGGTCACGGTCATCGGCGGGCAGCCGTCGCCGAGCGCGTACGCGACGGGGGCCGCGTCGATCGTCAGACAGGCGCCGGCCAGTCCGGCGAGTACGGCTTCCCCGGGGCCGCCGACCGGAGTGACGAAGGCGGCCTCGGCGGGAGCGGTGCCGGTGACGGCGGCGCCGGTCGCGGCCGTGGTGCTCAAATACGTGCCGTCGGCGCGCTTCCAGTCCAGCTGGGCGCTCGCGAGTGCCGGGTTCCAGTCGGGCGGCACCTGCCAGGACACCCGCATACCGGGGGCAACCGGCCAGCCGGCCCACAGACCGTGCCTCCAGCCGACCCGGGTGTTCTCCCCGAAGTCGCCGATGACGGTGTCACCGGTGTACGGGAGCACGCCCAGGGATCCGGCCACGGTGAACCAGTGGTCGGTGCCGCCGGGTTCACCGCTCTGGGCTGCCGCCTGGTACGGCCCGAGCAGGTTGACGGAGGCCGGGTCGATGACAGCGAGCGGTCCGTACGCGGGCGCCGGACTGCCTTGCAGGCCGGGGCCGTTGACCCGGCGGGCGAGCCGGGTCAGGTGCTGGGCGTCACCGGGTTCGAGCCAGTCCCAGGAGAACTTGAGCCGGCGGACCGTACGCGGCGGTGCGATGGTGGTGACGCGTCCTTCGAGGGACTTGAACTCGGTGACGTTCAACTCGGCGCTGCGGTCCCAGCTCTTGGCGGCCTGGTCGATCTCCCGCAGCAGACCGGGCTTGCCGATCCACAGGTTCCTGGCCATGTCCTTGCCTCACCTCCGGGCGAGCTTGCGCTGTCCCAGCTGGACGGCGCGCGCGATGGTCTGGGAGTCCACGTCGATCTGGACGGGCCGCTCGGCGAGCGCCTCGACGGCCGCCGCGAGCCTGCGCATGCCACCGCCGGAGCCGAGCATCCGCTCCAGCTTGGACAGCGGGATGACGGCCTCGTGCTCACCGCCCTCACCGACGAGGGCGAGCGTGCCGCCGGTACGGGCCCGTACGACGCCGCCCTTCGCGAGCTGCGGCACCGGGATGGGCGACAGGTTGAAGGCGAAACCCCGGCCGCCGATGCCGGGCACCCAGTCCGGGACCTTGAACTTGACGCGGTTGAGGGCGCCGATGAGGACGTTGAGCCCGCGGACGAGCATCCGGGTGGGCGTCAGGAACCCGTTCACGACACCCTTGAAGAGCGGCCCGATGATCTTCGCGGCCGACTGCGAGGAGCTCTTGATGTGACTCCACGCGGCGGTGAGCCCCTTGCGGACCAGGGCGGCGACCTTGTCCATGTTCACGAACTGGGCGATGAGCGGGGCCACCAGGGTCATCACCAGCCCGAACGGGTTGGACGCCATGGCGAGGTTGAGCCCCTTCTGCGCGGTGGACGCCCCCTTGAGCCCCTTCCCGAGGCTCCCCATGGACTTCCCGCCCTTGTCCGCGTTCTTGCCGGCCTTCCCCACGGACTTCTCCACGGCGTCGGACTGCTGCTTGACGTCCTTGAGAGCACCCTTGGCCTTGTCGGCGGAGGACTTGAGCTTGTCGAGGGAAGCCTTGAACCTGTCGGTGGCGCCTTTGGATCTGCCCAGGGTGGTCTCGGCGTTGGTCAGTCCGCCGCGCAGCCTTCCCACAGCGCTCGCACCGGAGTTGACGGATCCTTTGAGCTGGGACATGGCCGAGCTGGAAACCGACGTGCGGCTGCGAAACCGCTCCATTCCTGCCGTGGCATTCGTGAGGGCTTGTTTCAGATTCATGAGAGGAATCCCTCTGGAGGTGTGAGGTCAGGACAGCGCGGAAGCAAGCAGGCCGACACGTCGTTCGAGGAGCGTGACCTGGTTGGTCGTGCCGGACAGCGCAGAGGAGGAATCCATGTGCCGGACCTGCTGCCTGGCTGTGTTCGCCGCCCGGTCGATGCGGGAAACCTTTCGCTCCAGCGACTGGATGCGTGTGTTGGAGTTACGGATTTTGCTGTGTGCGCCGACCGCCAAGTCCTGGAGTCTCCCTATACCTTTCTCCATTCTGGCAAGTCGGGATTCGACGGCCGCGATCTCTCGCGCACGTCTCTGCAGCTCTTCTGCTTGCACTTTCCACATGACGCCGAATTTGTTGCGCTCAAGCCCCTTCTTCTTGAACATCTCCTCGACGACCGGCTCCAGACTCAGGAAAGGAGTAAGTTCAAACTTGACGATCGTCAGCGCCGCGACCAGACCCAGAATTTCCGGACTTTTGATCTCCTCCCATATCTTGCTCTTTGTCTCGTTCTGGACCCATGTCCGAGTGGCGATTTCCTCGCCGCTGCCCTTGAGTGCCGCTTTCTTGACGTCGGCGATTCTGGCCAGTCCGGCCAGTGTGCCAGAATCAACCTTTTTGTTCAGATCCGACCTGAGGTCGCGAATCTCCTTGTCCAGTTGCGCTGGTGTCTTGTCCGTCATCACTCCCCCTTATTGAGTGAGATCTTGATAGAATATGCCCGTGAATTTAGGGACTCTGGGTGCATTCGTCGTGATAAGTGTCGGTTTCGGTGTCCTGCTGTGGGGGGTTCTTCTGACCCTGAGCTGCCTGCGGGAGTATCGAAGAAAGGTCACCATTGAGGTTGAGATACTCGATACGCTCAAACTCTCGACAGGCCTCTCCTACCGCTTTTCGCCGGTGAATGGCGATACGCGACTCGACCGGTCCGTAACGGAAACGGACTGGATCGCAAGCACGCCGCGGAAATTTGGGGACCGTAAATTTTCCATGGGGGAGGCCGTATCCATCGATTACGATCCTGGATATCCTGCGTTCTTCTACCCAGCAGGCGAGTACCCCGTGATCCGGCTGTGGCCGATCGCCCTTCTCGCCTCCATGGCCGGGGCCGCCACCGCGGGCTTCGGTGTCGTGGCTCTCATGTGATGCCGAGAGGCAGGTTCGCATTCCAGTGGGGGTCTAGATGTACGGTCCTGCGATACCGGTAGTCATGTTGACGGCCCTGGTCTTCTGGTTCTCCGCCACGGCCTTCCGGCGAGGCAGAGCATTAAGAGAGCGCGGCGTACGCATCGCCGCGAAATGCGTGAACAGAGAAAGGGACACCAAAGGCATCAGCACTCTCACGATGCAGTTCACGGCGGAGGACGGCAGGAAGCTGCAGGTGCGGGTGGGGCCCTTCAGGAATCCGCCCGCCCTCGTAGGGGGAATCATTGATGTGGTCTATGACCCCGAGGACCTGTCCAATGCCGAGACCCCGGACAATGTGATGAGCGGGAGGGTTTCCCTGCCGGCGGCTGTCCTTTCCGGTCTGGTGCTCGCTCTTGCGGTCTTCGTGCTTTTCTTCGGCGACTGAGAGCACGAAGAGGTCTCGGGGGATCTTCAGAGGAAGAAGCGGGTGAGTTCCTCCGCCGTCGGTGACCCCGCGGACGTCCCCGTGCGTTTCGGCGGCCCGGCGTCCGGGCCCGCCTCCGGCTGGTCGCCCGGCCGGGGCAGGGACTCGGGGAACTCCAGCGGTTCGCTGTCCTCGTCCCGGTTGACCGTCGCGAACATCCAGTTGGCCTCGGCGAGTTGGTCGACGACGGAGGCGAGCAGGTAGTCGGTGACCGACCAGTCCGCCGACTCGCCGTGCAGTTCGCGGGCAGTGGCGCTGTCCCGCGGAAGGTGCTGGACCAGTACCGAAAGCCGCCGCGACGACAGCAGCCCCCGGTGCCAGTCCAGCAGGTCGACCCCGTAATGGCGGAGCAGGTCCGCCTCCAGGGCCTCGGCGTGCTCTTCGACGAGCTCACCGAGGCTCAGTCTTCCCCCAGGCCCAGCCCCGTCTCCTTGCCGTAGGCCTCCAGGATGGCGGCGATGTCCTGCATGGTGACGTCGTGCCGCTCGAAGCGGGCGAACTGCTTCTCGCCCAGCAGGAGTTGGAGCAGCCCGTCCACGTCGTTGTCGTCGAGGTCGCGGAGTGTGCGGGCCGTGGTGCGGGTCAGCTCGGTCGGCAGCTCGAAGCTGTCGTCGTCGAGTTCGAAGGTCCAGGCCCGGCCGAGCGCCTCCAGGCGCTGTGCGCGGGCCGCGTTGACGTTGAATCCGGCCATGGGTGAACTCCCTTGCGGATGGGGGTGGTGCCGTGGTGTGTCGGGTGCGGGTGCGTTGTGGCTGAGCGCGCAGTTCCCCGCGCCCCTGAAAGCGGGGCTGCGCCCTTGCTTTTGTCGTTGGGGGCGCGGGGACTGCGCGGTCTGAATGGGGGCCGGGGCGGCGGGCGGGGGGAGCCCGACGCCCCGGGTGACGAGCCCGAACAGGGCTGTCACAGAAGGTGGATCAGAGGGCGGACGGGCGGTCCGTCACAGAGCCGCGTACGCCTTGTCCTTCATGATCCACTTGGCCAGTTCGCGCTTGGCGGTCTCCGCCTCCAGCGCGGTGAAGGTGACCCCGAGCTTCACGGAACCGGTCCGGGTGAAGCCCATCTCCTCGGTCTCTGTGACCTGCCCGCGCGGCAGGATGAAGCGGTACACGGCGTCCGTGCCGTCCGTGAACTCGATGCCGAGGGCCCGCTCGTCCTTCGCGGGCGTACTCGGGATCAGGAACTCGTACGTGTCCGCCACCGCGGTTCCGCCCACCGAGGTCTGGGTGATGTCGGTGGCCGGGATGCCCATGAAGAAGGAGAGCGTGCTCTTGTTCATCTGGAGCAGCTGGAACTTCACGGTCAGGTCGCGGTCGGAGTAGATGAACCGGCCCGGGCTCGCCGACTGCCAGGTGTCGACCGGGTCGATCTTGTCCTTCTTGTTGAGCTTGATGCCGTCGACGGAGGTGTATCCCAGCTCGACCCAGCCGATCGGCCAGACGTCGTCGGACTTGGCCGGCGCAGTGTTCCCGGCGGGGGCCACCAGGACCCGGCCGGTACCGGCGACACGGATTTCCTTGCCGTTGTTCGTTGCCATGCGAACGCCTCTTTCAGTCAAGGGACTTGAGCGGTGCTGCGGTGAAGGGCGGTGCGGTGGGGCGCGCGGCTCAGCCGAGCCGCAGCAGCAGCCGGATCGTGGAGCGGTAGCGGTTCGCCGCCGACCGCGTGTAGTCGGGGAGCCAGCGCGGTCCGTCGGCCTCGGAGACATCGACGACGACCGCGGAGCCGTACACCGTGTCGGCCAGTTCCAGGACGCAGGCACGGGCGGACAGCGCCACGGTGTGCGCCGTGGGCTTGTCCGGGCCGTACGCCTCCAGGTCGAGCAGCGGCTGGTCGAGATGCTGGTCGTCGACCCAGGCGCCGCCCATGTGGGAGACGAGCACCACCTTCTGGGTGCCGTCGAACCCGGCCGGCGGGCGGCTGTCGACGGTGACACCGGTCAGCTCGGCCCGGTTCTTGAGGAAGTCGACGACCAACTGCTCGGCGTCGGGGAAGGTCAGGATGGCCACATGGACGCTCCCTTCGGGAGACGGGTTTCCGGGGTCTCCGGGCGGCCTGGCCCGGGAGTTTCCGGGCAACACGAAGCGGCAGGTCCGCCGCCCGTCCTCCGGGCGCAGCTCTGCCGCTGCATCCACTGTGACACCGGTCGGGGAAACATGCAACTGGCTTATGCCTGGCGGTTATTCGGGCCGTACGCATGAGGGGTCCCGCCGCGTGGTGCGGCGGGACCCCTCGCGCGTACGGCGGAATCAGCGGGACCAGCGGGTTCGGTGGGATCAGTGGTCGTGGTGCCGGGCGAGGTGTGTCGTCCGCTCGGCGGCGAAGACGTCCTCCAGGCGGAAGAGGCGCCGACGGCCCTGCGTGCCCGCGGGCCGCAGATGGCCGCGCTGCACCCACTTGCGGATGGTCGCGGTCGTGACGCCCGCCTCGTCGGCGGCCAACTCGGCGGTGATCAGGGGGATGTTGACAGCCTTGCCGGTGTTCGTGGTTCCGGTCATGAGTGCTCGGCCTCCAGTAACCGCCCGCACACGGGATTGACGCATCTGATCTCGGCCCGCTCGGGTAACGCCCGCAGCGAGACGCAGCCGCAGGCGGGGCAGCGGCCGGGCAGCCGTACGAGCTGCTCCGGGTCGCCGAGCGCGCGGGCGCAGCGTGCGGCCATCCGCCGGGTCTCGTCCTCGACGTGCGGGGCGAGCAGCGGGTCGGCGGCGATGCGGTCCAGCAGTCCGGCGATACGGCGCAGCCGTACCGGAACGGAGGCCGGGGGCACCGGCCGCAGGCCGAGCCGTTCACGTACGGCCTCCTCCAGTTCGACGACTCCGTCGGTGATGTCCCGTACGGCGTCGGAGACGTAGAGGCGGACCGGGGCGGTCGTGCCGCCGACGGGTCCGCTGTCCCGGCGCTCGCGCAGGCCTCCGTGGACCGCGGGGGACAACTCGTCGACGAGGTCCGGGAAGCGGCGGACGAGCGAGGCGATCCAGACGGCTCCACCGTGGTCCTCGCTCATCGGCTTACCTCGCGCTGCTTGTGGGCCGGGCACTGGTTGCAGCCGCGCAATACCGGTGCGGCAGCAGAACGCCAGGCCAAGGCTGTGATCGTGGTGGCGGCGGCTCCGGGCGGCTGGTCGGGCACGTGCAACCCCTCTCGATCTATGGGAACATATGTTCGATGGTTGCGAACGAGCGGACAGGGTTGCATGTTGCGAGCGCGTACGCAAGTGATTACGTTCCGTGGAGGTCGATGTGACGGCGGGCCCTCAACCCCTCCTGAGCTGCGGGAAGTTGCCGAATCTCCACAGTTACGCGCGGGCGCGCACACACATTGGTGCGTGTGCGATCGGTACGCTGCCTCGGCGACGAGGGGAGAGCGGACTCATGGCTTCGACGAGCTCACGGGCCGGTGCCCGCGTGGACCACAACTTTCGGGCCGCGGGCCTCGACGGCTTCGCCGGCTGGATCGAGGGACTGCTGCGCGCCCGGGGCTACGACATCGACAGCCCGCGCGGCGGCGGCCGTTCGAAGCTCGCCGACGACGCCGGGGTGCACCGGGCCGCCGTGAGCCGGCTGCTCCAGCGGCAGTCCATGCCCGACCTGGAGACGATGCGGCGTATCGCGGCCGTACTCGGCGTGCCGCTGCGGGAGATGCTCATCCGCTCGGGCCGGCTCACCGAGGACGATCTGCCGGTGTCGGACGGTGGGCGCCCCGCGGGCGGTGAGGACCGCCCGTGGCTGAGCGCCGAGGAGGCCGCTCTGCGCATGGGTGTCCCGCCCGAACTGCGGGAGCTGTTCGCCAAGGTGGCCCAGCAGTTCCTGCCGGAGGGCGGCTGACGACGAAGGGGCCGGGGCCGGAGTACTCGGGCCATTGGTCTGCGTGGTCTGCGTGGTCTGCGGGGCCTTGAGGGAGCGCGGCATGGGAATTCCAGGAGGCGGCGGCCCGGACGACGAGGCGGAACGCGTCTCCCGCCTGGTGGGCGAGCTGCTCGTCGGCCTCGGCGAGAAGGTCCGGTCGGCGGGACCGGACTCCGTCCGCGTCCTCACCGAGGAAGAACTCCAACGGCATCAACTGAACTGGTTCCGCGCGGGCTGGGACGAACATGCGCGGGCGACGGGGGAGGGGCCGGCGCGGCGGGAGGGGCGGGCGCGGACCGGCTCCGACGCCTCCGGGCATCCCGACACGGAGGACTTTCCGGTCCCGCCCTCGGCCCGGCTTCTCCGCTTCCCGGAACGCCCGCAGGATGACGAGGGCGGGGGCGCGGGCCGGGACTGATCACTGACCGCCTGGGTGACGCAGGCTCTCAGATGGTCGCGGCAGTGTCCGCGGCTGAGCGAGCCCTGCTTTCTTTCGCCCCCGCCGCCCCTACCCGTCCCATCCCTGGGGGCTGCCGCCCCCAGGCCCCCGCATCGCGCTGACGCGCTCGTCCTCAAGCGCCGGACGGGCTGGGTGGGTGGGGGCTGACGGAGGTGAGTGGGTTGACCGTGGGTCGGTGGGGAAATCGGCCTGCGGCCTCGTCCTCAAACGCCGGACAGGCTGAGTGGGGTGGGCGGAAGATCGGCCTGAACGGCCTTGTTCTCAAGCGCCGGACGGGCTGGAAGGTGCAAGGCGGGCTGGATGATGCAAGGCGGGCTGAAAGACAGGGGCGTAGCCCCGTCTTTCAGGGGCGCGGGGAACTGCGCGCCCAGCCCTCACCGGCCCGCACCCGATGTCAGACAACCACCCCCCAGCCCCTCCGGCGTCTGAGGAGCGGGGGTTCGGGGGCGGAGCCCCTGAGTAAGTGACGATGGGGGAGGGCAGGGGCGGCGGGGGCGAAAAACGTTCGGGTCACCCCATGTGAGCCCCCGGCGCAGCCGTCGCGTCCTGCTGGCGGCCGGCGTTGGCCGCGAAGGCCGTGACGACAAGGCCCGCCAGAAACATCCCCGCGGCGGCGACGAACGCCATCGTGTAGCCGTGCGTCAGCGCCTCCCCGGCCCGGGACACCAGCCCGAAGTCCTCGGTGGCCAGCCCTCGGTAGAGGGACGCGGCCGCATCGGGCAGCTTCCCGTCGGCAGCCGACGTGGAGATCGTGGACAGAACCGCAAGCCCCAATGCCCCACCAACCTGCTGCGCGGTGTTCAGCAGCGCGGACGCGACCCCGGTGTCCAGATGGCCGACCCCGCTCACCGCCCCGAGTGTCATCGGCACGAAACCCATGCCGAGCCCGAGCGCGGTGACGAACATCGCCGGCATGAGATGGGCGGCGTACGACGAGTCCGCCTCCAGCGTCGCGAACCAGCCCATGCCCACCGCGGCGACCAGCAGCCCCGGCCCGGCGATCAGCCGAGGGGCGAAGCGCGCGACCAGCTTGGAGCTGACCCCCGCCGCCGCGGCCATACCGAAGCTGAACGGCAGATACGCGAAGCCGGTCTTCACGGGGCTGCCGTCGACGGCACGCCCGCCTGACTCGGGACGAAGCCCAAACGTAGCAGTCGATATCCGCCGGGAGGGGCGAGAATGCGCATTCTCAAAATGTGGTTCTTCTCGCCCTTGACGGGCGATCTTAATTGTGGGCGCTCGGGAATTGAATTCCGTCGCGAGTGCTCACACTTCGAGCCGTTCTGTCAAATGCGAGCAGGGTCCGGCGCGGTGTCGTCCCTGGCCGGAAGGGGTGGGCGTTTCTCCGGCGGGAAACACCGCCCACCCTCTTCCGTGATTCACGAACCCCGTGAACCCTTTGCCGTGAACCCCTTTGTCAGGGGGCCGGATCGGCGGGGGCCGGGCGGCACAACGTCGGCTCGTCGAAGATCTCGGCGAGGTCGCAGGCCAGATCGTCGTCCCAGTCGGCGGCGTCGGCGCCGGTCCAGTCCTCCACGGCGGTGACCCCCTGCTCCTTCGTCTCCGACGGGGCCACCTGCGCTGCCTGTGCCGCCTGCGTCATCTGCTCCACGGACGGCTTCGGGGGGGCTTGGAGCCAGCTCTCGAGGGGGCGTTCCGTGTAGCTCTCGACGCAGGCGACGATCGCCTCGCGGAGCGTGCCGGTATCGGTGAGCCCGGCGAGCGAGGACCAGTCGGCGGCACACGGGTCGGGGGCGGGCTCGGGTGCGGCCGTCGCGGAGGTGGCCGTCACGGCCAGGCAGCCGGCCGCCAGAAGCGGTATGAGGCATCGGGAGAGCGTGCGCATGGGGACTCCAGAGTGAGTGAGGACACGGGCGGGACGAACTGCCTGCTCCCGGCACCTCCTCCCAGCAACTTCCGAGAGCCGCGCCACCGCAATCCGTACGCGGCCGAACAGGTGCCCGTACTGACCCGGACGTGGCGTTCTGGCCGCTTCCGCCCAGGTCCGCCCCACCCTCGACCCCCTCGTGCGACGCGCGTGTGGACCCCTGCCCGACGGATTTCCCCCACATCACCCCGGTCTCTCCACAGGTTTCCGTTGCGATCTCGTTAGCAGTTACTCCTTGACGCACCAGGAACCCCGACGTTGGCTTTTGTCACCTGGGCCCGCACGGTTGCGCCCTCGTCCGGAAGGCACCCGAAAGTGAACAGCGCCATACGTCGTACCGCCGTAGCCGTCTCGGCTTCCACGATGACCCTCATGCTCGCCGCATGCGGAGCACTGGACGGGAGCAGCGGCGGCGACGAAGCGAGCCCGACCAAGGGCGACGACATCACGGTGGGGCTGCTGCTGCCGGAGAAGTCGAACTCGCGCTACGAGAAGTTCGACTACCCGATCATCAAGGAGAAGGTCGAGACGCTGACCGACGGCAAGGGGAAGGTCGTCTACGAGAACGCCGAGCAGGACGCGGCCGAGCAGAACAAGCAGCTCGCGCGGATGGTGGCCGACAAGGTCGACGTACTCCTCGTGGACGCGGTGGACTCCAAGGCCATCGCCTCCGGCGTGAAGCAGGCCAAGGAGGCGGGGATTCCCGTCATCGCGTACGACAGGCTGGCCGAGGGGCCGATCGACGCGTACGTCTCGTTCGACAACGAGGCGGTCGGCCAGGTGCAGGGCCGGGCCCTCGCCGACGAGCTCAACGGCGGCAAGACGCAGAAGATCGTCATGATGAACGGCGCGGTGACGGACCCGAACGCCGCCCAGTTCAAGGAGGGCGCCCTCACCGAACTCAAGGGCAAGGTGACGATCGCCAAGTCGTACGACACCAAGGAGTGGAAGCCGGCCAACGCCCGGGCCAACATGATGGCCGCGATCTCCGCCGTCGGCGCCGACAACATCGCCGGGGTGTACTCCGCCAACGACGGCATGGCGGGCGGCATCATCTCCGCGCTGAAGGCGGCCGGGGTCACCGACCTGCCGCCGATCACCGGGCAGGACGCCGAGCTGGACGCGGTGCAGCGCGTCGTCATCGGCGACCAGTTCATGAGCGTCTACAAGCCGTACCCGCAGGAGGCCGAGACCGCCGCCGAGATGGCCGTGGCCGTCGTCCGCGGCTTCGGCATCGAGTTCGACTCCCTGACCCCCGACAAGGCCAGCAGCCCCACGAAGAAGAACATCCCGTCCAACCTCCTCCAGGTCTCCGCCCTGACCAAGGACACCATCAAGTCGACGGTCCTCCGGGACGGCATCTACACGGCCGACCAGATCTGCACGGCCAAGTACAAGGCGGCCTGCGATTCCCTCGGCATCAAGTAGCACTTTGTGCGGTGCGTGGTCGACGCGCGTAACCGGGATGGTTCAGGGGGTTTCCCACATCTGTGGAAAAACCCCTGAACCTCTCGGCCCACGGGGGCCCGGGAAGTCACGCCACCCGGGAACTCACGCCACCCGGGTGAACTCCACCGTCACCTCCGGCGGGCCCCCGGCGACCCCGCGGTAGATGCCCTTGTGCGGGGTCACGTCGTCGTAGTCGCGGCCTCGGCCGACCACGACGTGGGACTCGTTGGCGCGGGTGCGGTTGGTGGGGTCGTGGCCGGTCCAGTCGCCGGCCCAGTACTCGATCCAGGCGTGGCTCTGGCCGGCGACGGGGCGGTGCAGTTCCGCGTCCCGTTCGGGGTGCAGGTAGCCGGACACGTAGCGGGTCGGCAGGCCGAGTGCCCGCAGGAGTCCGGCCGTGAGGTGGGCTATGTCCTGGCAGACGCCCGCGCCCTGGTCCCAGGCCTCGGCCGCGCTCGTGTTCACACCGGTGGAGCCCGGGATGTACGAGACCCGGTCGGCGACCAGGTCCGAGACCGCGACCGCCGTCTCGTGCGGGTCCAGGCCCGCGGCCGCCGCGCGGGCCCGCTCGACCAGCTCCTCGGGGACGGCCGTACGGGAGGTCTGGACCGCATGTTCCAGGAGGCGGGAGTTCGCCACCTGGTCGGCCACCTCCGCCCAGGCCGGGGCCGGTGACAGGTCGGCCGGCGGTGACGTCTCCACCAGGCTCACCGCCGTGATCGTCAGATCCTCGTGCGGCTCCATCAGGTCGAAGCCGGTGACCTGGGTGCCCCAGTAGTCCCAGTACGACCAGGTCGGTGTGGACGGGTTGACCAGGACGCGGGCGTCCAGCGTCGTCTGGCCCGGCAGCGTCAGCGGGGTCATGCGGACCTCGTTGTGGGAGCGGACCGCGGCCTGCGCGTACGAGACACGGGTGATGTGCCGGATGCGGAGCCGGCGGGTCATCGGCGCGCTCGTGTTGGAGTTCATACTCGTGTTCGCGTTCATGCTCACGCTCCTTCCTGGGCCCACTCGACGGGCCCCTGGTACGGGAAGAACCTCTCCGCGACCGCCTCGGCGGAGGCCATGCAGGACGTCTGCAACTCCCGTAGGAGGGAGGGGAGTACGTCCTCCAGAGCCGTCGAGTCCAGGTATTCGAGGCGGGTGCGCATCCTGCCGATCGGGCGGCGCGCCGGATCCTGGCGCGGGCGGCCGAGCGCCGCCAGGCACTCCTCCGCCGTGGTCAGCGCGTGCAGCACCGACCGCGGGAACTCCCGGTCCATGATGAGGAACTCGGCCACCCGGGCGGTGTCCCCGAAACCGCCGTACACCCGCGCGTACGCCTCGTCCGCCCCGCTCGCGCTGAGCAGCGTCGGCCAGTCGGGCGCGTGCGCCGCGTCCAGCACCCGTACGGACAGCAGCCGTACGGTCATGTCCACCCGCTCCAGGCTCCTGCCGAGCACCACGAAACGCCAGCTGTCGTCCCGGCTCATCGTCGAGTCGGCCAGCCCGAAGAAGAGCGCGGCCCGTCGGCGGACCAGCTCCAGATAGGCGTACGGACCGGTGCGGCGGGCCGCCAGACGCTGGTCGGCGAGGGCGTGCCAGGTGGAGTTGAGGCACTCCCACATCTCGGAGGACACCGCCTCGCGGGCACTGCGCGCGTTCAGCCGGGCGGCGCCCAGCGCACCCTCGATGGAACAGGTCGAGCGGGCGTCGAAGGCCAGCTGGTCCAGGACCTGTTGCATGTCGACGGCGTCGGTGCCGGCGTCGACGCCGAGGATCGCGTACAGGGAACGGCAGGCGACGTCCTCGTCCCGCCAGGGGTCTTCGAGGAGCCGGTGCAGATACGCGTCGAGGATGCGGCCGGTGGTGTCGGCCCGTTCGACATAGCGGCCCGTCCAGGTCAGTGCCTCGGCGATGCGGGAGAGGATCACGTCGTTCACGGCCGTACCTCCTGCTGCTTGAGCGGCTTGTGCTGCATGTGCTGCCTGAGCTGTTCGAGCTGCTTGTGCGGGCACTCCATGTGTGGCTGTCATTGCTGCTGCGCCCCTTCCTGCGGGACGAGGCGTTCGCCGTCGGGGCCGAGCTGACGCGGGGCGACCTCGGGCAGGGGGCCCGTGGGCTCCGCCGCCGGTCCCTCCGCCGGTCCCTCCGCGAGCACCCAGGTGTCCTTGGAGCCGCCGCCCTGGCTGGAGTTGACGATGAGGTTGCCCTCCTGGAGCGCGACCCGGGTGAGCCCGCCGGGCAGCACCCACACATCGCTGCCGTCGTTCACGGCGAACGGCCGGAGATCGATGTGGCGCGGAGCCATCCGCTCGCCCGCGAGGGTCGGGGAGGTGGACAGGGCCACCGGCCGCTGGGCGATCCACCCCCGAGGATCGGCGACGACCTCTTTGCGTACGCGATCGAGTGTCTGCCGGTCCGCGTGCGGTCCTATCACGATGCCCTGCCCGCCGGCCCCGTCGACCGGCTTCACGACGAGCTGGTCGAGCTGGTCGAGGACTGCCTCCAACTGCCCAGGTTCATCAGGGCGAAACGATTCGACATTGGGGAGGACCGGTTCCTCGGACAGGTAGTACCGGATGAGATCGGGAACGTACGTGTAGAGCAGCTTGTCGTCCGCGATGCCGTTGCCCACGGCGTTCGCGAGTGTGACGTTCCCGGCCTGGGCGGCGTTCATGATGCCGGGGCAGCCGATCACCGAGTCGGGCCGGAAGTGCAGCGGGTCGAGGAAGTCGTCGTCGAGCCGCCGGTATACGACATGGACGGGCATCTCGCCGCGCGTGGTCCGCATCCACACCCGGTTCCCGCGGCAGACCAGATCGTGCCCCTCCACCAGCTGCACGCCCATCAGCCGTGCCAGCAGGGCGTGTTCGAAGTAGGCGGCGTTGCTGGGGCCCGGGGTGAGCACGACGACGCGCGGGTCGCCGACCCCGTCGGGCGCCGCCGCGCGCAGCGCCGCGAGCAGCCGCTGCCCGTACCCGTCGACCGGCAGCACATGCTGCTCCGCGAAGAGCGAGGGGAAGATCCGGGTCATCGCCCGCCGGTTCTCGATGACGTACGAGACGCCGGACGGCACCCGGACGTTGTCCTCCAGGACCCGGAAGTCGCCCGCCTCGTCCCGTACGAGATCGATGCCGGCGACGTGGATGCGTACCCCTCCCGGGGGCTCCACGCCGTGCGCGGCCCGGTGGAAGTGGGGGGAGTTGAGGAGGAGCCGCCAGGGCACGACCCCGTCCTCGAAGGCCCGGCACGGTCCATACGCGTCCGCGAGGTAGGCCTCCAGAGCCCTGACCCGTTGAGAAACCCCGCGCTGGATGAGATCCCATTCCAGCGCGTCCAGCACGCGCGGCACGAGGTCCAGCGGCCAGGGCCGCTCCTCCCCCGCGAACGCGTACGTCACACCGCGGTCCGTGAACGACCGGGCCATCTGATCGGCCCTGAACCGAAGTTCGGCCGGTTCCATCGGTTGGAGTGCCGCCAGAACCGGCTCATAGGCGGTCCTGACCTCACCCGGCCGCTCAAACATCTCGTCCCACGCGTCGGCCAACGCGTATGCGTCAAATATGTCCGCCATGGCCTGACGTTAGATGCGGCACGTAACACGACGATCACTCGGTGATTTCCGGCAGCTCACGCAGGTGATCGAGGGGCGGGGCGAGGGGCGGTGGGGCGTGCGGGACCTTGTAATAAGCACACCTATAATAGATTCCCTGCTTATTGAATCCTTGCAAGAGGACGCGGCACACCTGGAGGCCCCGTGATTCCCAAACCCGAGACCATGTTCGACCGCGACTTCGAGTGGGCGGAGCTCGTGCGCTACGCGGGTTACCAGGGGCCCGAGGCCACATTGGGCGTGGTGTCCGGGCGGCGGCGGCAGGGCAAGACCTTTCTGCTGGACGGGGTGTGCCGGGCGAACGGCGGGTTCTTCTTCGCGGCCAGTGAGGCCACCGAGGCCGAATCGCTAAGGCAGTTCGGCGCGGCGATGGCCCGGTTCCAGGGGCGGCGGACGCCGTACCGGTTCGCGCACTGGGACGAGGCCGTCGAGGCGATGATGCGGCTCGCGACGTCGGACACCGGACCACTGACCGTCGTACTCGACGAGTTCCCGTTCCTGGTCAAGGCCTCGCCCGAGTTGCCCTCACTGCTCCAGCGCGCCCTGGGGCCGCAGGGGCGCCGGGAGGGCGGGCCCGTCCGGCTGCTGCTGTGCGGATCGGCGCTGTCCTTCATGGGCAACCTGCTCTCCGGTACGGCGCCGCTGCGCGGCCGGGCGAGCCTGGAGCTGGTCGTGCCGACGCTCGACTACCGGTCCGCCGCCCGGTTCTGGGGCGTCGAGGACCCCCGCCTGGCTCTCGTGCTCAACTCCGTAGTAGGCGGCACCCCCGCCTATGGCCGTGAGTTCGTGCTCGGCGACACCCCCGCCGACCTCGACGACTTCGGCCCCTGGATACTGCGCAACGTCCTCAACCCCGGCCGCCCTCTCTTCCGCGAGGCGCGATTCCTCCTCGCCGAGGAGCCGGATCTGCGTGACACCGCGCTCTACCACGGCGTCCTCGCTGCCATCGCCCAGGGCAACCACACCCGGGGCGGTATCGCGAGCTTCCTGGAACGCAAGTCCACCGACCTCGGCCACGCGCTGACCGTCCTCGAGGACACCGGCATGATCACGCGCGATCCGGACGCCTTCCATGGCAAGCGTTCCGCCTACCGTATTGCCGAGCCCATCCTCACCTTCTACTACGCCGTCATGCGCCCGGAGTGGAGCGATCTGGAGCGGCCGGGACAGGCGCCGGCCGTCTGGGAGCGGTCGCAGTCCACCTTCCGCAGCAAGGTCGTCGGCCCGCACTTCGAACAGATCTGCCGCACCTGGGCCCGTTGGTACGCCTCCGCCGACACCCTGGGCGGACAGCGAACCCGCGTCGAGTCCGGCACGGTCGCGGACCCCACGGCCAGGACCAGCCGCGAGGTCGACCTGGCGGTCTTCGGACGTGCGGACGACGGCCGTGAGGTCCTGTTGGCCATCGGCGAGGCCAAGTGGAACGAGACCATGGGCGCAGGTCACCTCGACCGACTTCGCCGCATCCGCGAGCTGTTGGGTAAGCGCTCGGGTGCGGACGCCGCCGGTACCCGCCTGCTGTGCTTCAGCGGCGCGGGGTTCACCGACAACCTCCGCGGCACCGCCGCTACCGATCCGTCCGTCCAGTTGATTGACCTCGGGCGGCTGTACCGAGGGGAGTGAGGCGTCCACGTCCGAGGGCCGGCGTTCGTCGCCCGAGAGGGCGTCGGCCAACGCGTATGCGTCACATATGTCCGCCATGGCCTGACGGTGGATGCAGCACGTGACACGACGATCACTCGGTGAATTCCGGCAGCTCACGTGGTGCGTCGCGGTCACACAGGTGTGGGCGGTTCGGCCTTGAGATGGCGGAGGAGTGCGGTAAGTCCCTGCGGGGCGCTGGTGAGTACGGTGCGGGGTTCTTCGCTCTCCCGGAGGTGGATGGTTCCGTCGAGGGCGGGGGCGACGTATATGCAGTTCACCTGATCCTCGCTGAACGATGACTTCTGCCAGGTGGGTTCGGACATGGTCAGACCTCCTGAAGGCTGTAGAGCACATGCTGGAGCAGTCCCAGGGAATCGCGGGACTCATGCGTGGATGCGGACACTCCTGGGTCCAGAGGCGGGAGGGACGCGGTACGCAGTCGGTCGAAGCGCGTTCGATACTTCAGGATCGCGTCCTCCTCGTGAATGAAGAGCGCAGCCGCAGGGTTGTCCACGAGGACAGTGTCCAGCGCCGAGCCGTGGGACTCGATGAGCAGAAGCGGGGTGCTACAGGCCGACAGGCCCTCAGCCGTGAACGGCAGCACCTGGATGGTGACATGGGGGAGTTCCGCCATGCGGATCAGGTGCAGGAGCTGCCTGCGCATGACCGCCATTCCGCCGAACCGCATGTGTAGAGCGGCCTCGTGGATCACCGCGTGCAGGGTCGGGGGCGTTACCCGCGTGAGGATCTGCTGCCGTTCGGTACGGAACTGAGCGGCCTTCTCCAGTTTGTCACGGGGCCGCTCGATCTGGCTGGAGCGGAAGATGGAGCGAGTGTATTCCGGGGTCTGAAGGATGCCTGGGACGAACAGGGACTCATACGAGAACAGCGCGTCAGCGGCTGCCTCAAGCTCCGCCAGATCCAGTACTGGCTGGCTCAGCGCGCGGCGGTACCCGGTCCACCAGCCCTTGCCGCTGTCCTCGCTCATCGCGACCAGGGCCTCGATTCGAGCTGGGGGATGCGGCAGCCGACGGTCCGCTCCACCCTCACCGCAGCGGGTGACGCGGGGACCATTCCCCTGGTCGGCCCTATCGACGTACGTACCGTGATCGCGTTGCTTGTGCCTCTGTTACGCCAAGCCCACACTTGAGGAGGAGGTGCCGCCATGACCGCTCTTGCGCACGAGAGGCCCGAGACCATGCCTGAGATCAGGACGAAGTCCGTGTCCCCCGCCGAGAACGGCCCCGACCTGGACGAGGTCCTGTGGCAGGCATGGAAAGCCTTGGAACTCCCCGAGGGCTACCGCGCCGAGATCATCGGGGGAGCCATCGAGGTGTCGCCCACCGCTCGCCGGTCGCACGGCCTGATCACCAACCGTGTGCGAAGGGCTCTGGACAAGTTCCTGGACGGCGGCGAGTACGCCTGTCACCAGGATGTGAACGTGATCCACAAGCGCAGGGCATGGATTCCGGATGCCTTCGTCGCGCCTGAGGACACCGAGCAGTGCGGTGACGAGGACGACCTCGGAGTCACGGCCGAGTCCGTGTGCCTGATCGTCGAAGTCGTCTCTCCGGGCAGCCGCAACCAGGACCGGGACCGGGACCGAGTGCGGAAGCGTAGGGCGCCCGCTCCGGCATCCCCATCTACGTCATCATCGACGACTTCGATGATCAGGGTTCCGTCACCTTGTTCACCGGACCGCGCCCCGACAAGGCCGACTGGGAAGACATCCACCGCGTCCTCTACGGCACCGAGGTAACCATCCCCGAAGGCCCCGCCAAGGGCTTCGTGATCGGCACGGCGATCACCGGACCCAAGCGGGGATAGTCGATGCCGCTGGCGAATCCCACTCCGTGGGCAGGAATAGCCGCCAGAACAAGGGGACGGACGCAGCGTCGGTGACGGCATGCACGCTCACCGCGACCTGGCAGTGGCCTGCTTGCCCAGCGCACCGCAGTACTGATGCGCCACCGCCACCGACATGCGGCCGTCCTGGGCGAAGGACACATCGTCGACCACCCCTGCATCCGGGCCGATCAGCGGCACCACTCGCTTGGCGATCCGCTGCCGCACCGGCTGCGGATCCCACGGCGACTGGTTCACGAACTGCTGCAGATTCTGCTCATCACCGTCCGGCAACCGGCCTGGCATCGCGGCGATCGACTTGCGCCGGCCATCCAGTATCAACATCCGCAGGTAACAGTCACCCTTGGCGCGCTGCTCCCGACGTGGCACAGACGCGAACACATCCGCCACGAACCGAGCTGACTCCGCCCGCATGCCGTCCACTTGCCGCATGTCCATCCCTCACCAGCTCCCCGAAACAGGCGAAACGGACAAACGCGCCTAACGGGGGTGCTGCTGGGTGAGCGGACCGCCCTTAACCTGACCGGCTGCCCTTTCCGCAGGGCGGGCTTGCCCGAGCAATCCGTGCAGGAGGGACGGACTCCCGCTCGATTGGCGGTCAGGCGTCACCCAAACGTTGAGAGAAGCGCGGCTCGGAATTCTGGGACGTTCAGGCCGCACTCGCGCAGCAGCGTGACGCTGTCCTTGTCGTTGTCCAGGATCAGGGCCAGCAAGTGACTCGAGGTGAAGTGCTTCTTGGTGTAGCTCTGGGAGAGCTGGAGGATGTGATCCATCGAGCTGGACCACGGGAGCTCTCGCTTGTTGGTCGGCTTGTCGGCCGGTTGACCGGCCGTCAGTGCCGCGTGCAGGACCGAGTACTCGACTCCCGCGGCCTTCAGCAGGCTGCTCGCATCGCTCTCATGGTGAGCAACGCAGAGGAGCACGTGCACGGGGAAGACTTCGTTGCGGTGCAAGGACCGGGTTTCGGCAGGGGCCTGTGCGAGGTCTCGAACCGCATCCTCTGACATCAATTCGGGCATGTGATCAGTATTCTGTCGCGTCGAGTCCGTCGTCTACCGGTCTGTGAACAATGGCTGAGGTCTGCTGACATCATTCCTCTGCACCTGTCTCCCGCTCGCGCGTTCCCTGTGCAATGACGATGCCTGCACCCACCGCGAATAACGTGAGAGCTACGAGAGCTGCGGTGACGTTGCCGTCGGCGGTCAGTGGCCATACGAGTGCGGCGCCACGGGACTGACCGCTGGAACTGGCCAAGGTCAGCGCGGCGATCGCCATGCTGATCGGCGCGATCCACGCGAGCCGACCCCCGACGATGCGGCTGGCGATCAGCCCCAGTCCTGTGAAGCCGACGACGTTGCGGACTGCGGCGACGTCCCCGGGTGAGCTGGGGAGTGTCGGTTGGGCGATGGCTGCCCATGCCGCGGCCCACAGGACCATTCCGAGGAGCAGGGCGGCGCGGGGGCCCCATAGGTTTCTGGAGGCCAACTGCTCCTGTCGGAACAAGCCACTGCGGGCAGAGGCCGCGATCAGACTTCCCGACATGGCCGGCGCGAGCGTGGCATAGGGGACTCCCGCGCCGCTTCCGACGCGGAGGTCGATGAGGCTTGCGCCGGCCAGCAGTGAAACTGCGCTCACCGCAGCGATGACGGCGAGAGAGGTTCCGACGCTGCGTGCCCGGAGAAAGCACAGGTAGCTGCGTGAGGCGAGGCGGGTCACGAAACCGTGTCGAAGCTCTGGGAGGACAGTCCGCACGTTCTGAAGTCGTTAAGCGGTCCCACGATGCAACGGGTACGCGCCCGCCCACCACCATCAGCTTGTTGCAACGAGCCATGCTGAGGAGTGGACAAATGGGGATTCACTGTGTCGATAGGGGGCACGGTTCGGTGGAGCCCATGTTGCGGAGGCGGGGGCAGCCGCGCATAGTTGCGCTCCGGAAGAGGCTGGAACCGGGGGTTGAGGAGATGGCCGGGCACGGGAAGGAAGCGCATCCGCACGGTGCTGACCGCCTGTGCGAGGCGGGGGACCGGGTGTACTCCCGGGCGGTACGACGCGGCCGGGTGTCCCGCGACGACGCCGAGACCGTGCCCTGCCTGGTCGAGCTGGCGCTGCTGCACCCCGACCCCGACGACATGGGCTGGCTGGTGCCGACCTCGCCGCAGGAGGTCATGACACGGCTGCTGAGGGAGATGCACGAGCACGTCGCCTCGACGCAGTCGCGCATGGGCTCGGCGGTGTCCGCCTTCGAGTGGTACGCGGCCCTCGGCGGCAACGCCGACTCGCGCGCCGAGGGCGTGGCGATCCGGGTGCTCGACGGACTGCCCCGGATCCGGGCCGCGATGGACGAGGCGACCGAGGCGTGCGCGTCCGAGGTGCTGGCCGTCCAGCCGGGCGGCATCCGACGCGAGGACGAACTCTCCGAGGGCCTGCACCGGGCGATGGCGCTGCGCCGCCGGGGCGTGCGCATGCGCGACCTGTACACGCATGTGGCCCGGCACGGGCAGGGCCTGCTCAACTACATGGAGCTGATGGGCGACGCGGCCGAGGCCCGCACCCTCGACGAGGTCACCGAGCGGCTCATCGTCTTCGATCGCACGGTCGCCTTCATCCCGGCGAGCGCCGACCGCACGATCGCGCTGGAGTTGCGTCACCCGGCGCTGGTGGACTACCTGGTCACCGTCTTCGAACGGCTCTGGCGCCTGGCGATCCCCCTCACCGCACCCCTCCCGGACACGGGCATCGAGGGCATCACGCACCGGGAGCGGTCGATTGCGGCGCTGCTGGCGGAAGGCCATCAGGACGCGGTCGTCGCGGAGCGGCTGGGCATCAGCGTCCGCACCTGCCGCGCCCACATAGCCCGCCTCTCGGAAACCCTGGGCGCCGCCAGCCGCACCCAGCTCGGCGTCCGCATCGCCCAGGCCGGCCTCGACGGCCCGCCCCGCGACCCGGAACTCCAGCCCCTCACGGCTCCCGGTCCCGGGATTCCAGAATCCCCGACCGACCGATGAGGTAACCGAGCTGCGCCCGGCTCTCGCTGCCGAGGGTGGCGGCGAGTTTGGCGATGTGGACTCGGGCGGTGCGGATGTTCAGCCCGAGCCGGTCCGCGATGGCCGCGTCGGTGTGGCCTTCGATGAGGAGGGCGGCGATGGCGTGCTGGCGGGGGGTAATGCCGTTGAGGGACGGGCGGCGCACCGCTTTGGGGTGCATGGGGGTGGCCAGGCTCCAGAGGCGGTCGAAGACGGTGACCAGGTAGTCCACCAGCGCGGGATGGCGCAGTTCCAGAGCGATGGTGCGGTCCCGCTTCGCGGGGATGAACGCGACGGCCCCGTCGACCACGATCAAGCGCTCCGTGATCTCGTCGAGCGTACGTACCTCGACGGCGCCGCGCAGCCGTTCATAGTGGGCGACCACCGGAAGGGCGTGGCGGGTCGTGTGCTGGTAGAGCGTGCGCATACGGCAGCCGCGGTCGAGCAGGGCCTGGTCGCGGGGCAGGGCGATGGCGAGGGCCTTGAGAGGCCGGGCGCCGCCGGGCTGGACGGTGAGCAGCTCCGTCGAGGCGTCCGCCATGGCCTCGGTGATGGCCGTGTTGATCCGCTCGAGGCCGTTGAGAACGGTGATGCCCGTCGGTTCCGCCGGGGCTGTGTTCCGTCCGTCGATCCTCATCAGCGATTCGAACGAGTCGGCCAGCCGAGTCTCCCGCCGCCGCTCCTCCGCAATCCGCTCGTCGAACGCCCGCAGCAGCCGGGGCAGCGCTACGGCCGGTGCCGTGGGCACCAGACGCTTCTCGTCGTCCATGCCGGGGTGCAACAGACCGAGGCCGAGCAGACAGGGAGCAGCTTCGACATCAACTTCGAGCACACTTCCCTCGCGCAGGGCGCGGGCGTAGAGGCTCATGCCTGCCTCGCACAGCTCCTCGGCCCCGTGTGCATGAAGCTCACGGTTCTGTCTGGAGGACATGTCAGTGATCCTGCTCCAGGATCCCCGACTGCGCTATGAGAAAGCCGAGTTGGGCCCTGCTGCCGCTGCCGAGGGCGGTGGCCAGCTTCGCTATGTGGGCGCGGCAGGTGCGTACGTTCATGCCGAGGCGGCGGGCTATGGCCTCGTCGACGTAGCCCTCCACGAGGAGCTTCGCGATGGAGTGCTGGATGTCGGTGATGCCGTCGGACGCGGTTTCGTACGGATCGCCGGCGGCCAGCGGGACCGCGCGTCCCCACATGAACTCGAAGACCTTGACCAGGTAGCGGACGAGGCCCGGGTGCCGTAGCTCCAGGGCGACCTGTCTGTCGTCGCGGGTGGGGATGAACGCGACGGTCTCGTCGCAGATGATGAGACGCTCGACGAGCTCGTCGATGGTGCGTATCTCCACCTTGCCTTTGACTATCTGGTCCACATAGGCCAGCGTCTCGGGGCTGTATCTGGCGGTGTGCTGGTAGAGGGTGCGCAGACTCACTCCGCGGTCGATCAACGGTCTGTCGCGTTCCAGCCCCTGGAGCAGGGTCGACTCCAGGCGTCGGCCGCCCGGCTGGACCGTGAGCATCTCGGAGCGGCACTCGGCCGTGGCGAGGTCGAGCGCCGCATTGATCCGTTCGAATCCTTCCAGCACCCGGATTGCGTGTGTGGACGCCGTGGCCTGGGCGCTGACCGCGAGGAACGGCTCGAAAGCGTCGGCCAGTTCGATGGAGAGCCGCCTACGCTCCGTGATCTCACGCTCTATGGGGTGGAGGCGCTGAGCCAGGGCGACCGACGGAGGCACCGGACGCAGCCAGTTCGCGTCGTCGGGGTCGGGGTGGACCAGGGCCAGCTCCATCAGGCAGGGAGCAGATTCCGCCTCCGTTCGGGCGATGCGTCCTGTGCGCAGCGCATTCGCGTAGAGACGCTCACCTTCGGCACACAGTTCGGTGACGCCATGGGGATGTGTCCGTTGTGTCCCATGTGTTGCCAAATTTCCACCCCCCAGGGTCCTGAACATGCAGGAACATGATGCATCGATTGTGTGGCCATGACGTGCCTGAATGAGCCATCGTCGTACTCGACGGGGGAAGAGGAGACCTTCAAGTGAGGACGAAGCCGACTATGCGGAACAGAATGCTTCGCTCGGTACTTGCTGCTGCTCTCTCCGCGGTCGTGGCCTTCGGGGCCTTGAGCGGCCTGTCGGGGGAGCCGAGCGACGTAACGGCGGACAGTAGTTGGGGCTCGGCGCAGCCCGCCAGTGTGAACGACGCGGAAACACCCCCTGACAGCTCCTGGGGCTGAGCCGATGACCACCCCTCCCGACGACCGCTCCTTCCGCCGAGAAATGGCCACCGCGTACCGCTCCGGCTGGCACTTCATCGATCTGGCCACTGCTGTCCCCCACAGCGGTGACTCGTTGATGGTGACGGTGTTCGGGGAGCCGGTCGTGGTGACCCGGGACGACGACGACGACCTGCGGGCGTACCGGTGTCTGCGACGGCCTCGGGGGGCGCCGCAGCCGGTACGGTGCGCCATTCGGTACGGAATGATCTTTGTGAACCTCGACCAGCGCGACCACCGACTGGACGAGCCGGAAGCCCCGGACGTACGAGCCATCTCAGCCACCCCCCGCAGTGCCTGACGCGATTCCCCCGTCGTTGTAAATCGCTCAGGCGCTTCCCCCCGCAGCGGCGTCACCGTGACCTGAACACGGTGACGCCGCTGCAGTTTCCAGGCATATTTCAGGGCATCCACCAGTTTTCACAAGGGCTGAAATCGGCCTGGTACCGAACTGGTGTCCCGCTGTGCGCTCGCCTCGCACCGGTTTCCCGTCAGCCGTGCCATCGGCCATCCCATCGGTCGTCCCCTCAACCGTGCCCCATCGCCGACGTCAGCGCGATCTCGATGACCACCCGGGACGGGTTGGGGGACGGGGTCCGGCCATAGCGCTCGGCGTACCGCCGTACCGCCTCCGCGACCCGGGCCGGATCCGTGGAAACCGTCGCGCGCCCCTCCAGCGTCGCCCATCGCCGCCCGTCCACCTGGCAGACCGCAGCCGGGACGCCGTCGGGCCCGCCTGCCTGCACGTTCCGGATCTTCGTGCTGGACTTGTTCGCGATCACCCGAGCGAGACCGGCCTCCGGATCGTATGTAACCCCGACGGGCACCACATGCGGCGTGCCGTCGGGACGGAGGGTGGTCAGGGTGCACAGGTGACGTTCCCGCCAGAATCCGAGGTACGAGTCGTCGGGATCGTGCGGGTTCACGGGGTACGAGGCCATGGACCGGAACCTATCCGCTGACCCTCGCCCGCACCTTCTTGAGTGGAATAGACTCAACTTTGTGTACGTTGGTTGGGTCAGGCCGACCTGGAGCACGCGTATGTGCAGGAGCACGAGGAGGAGAACGGACACGTGGACGCCGAGCTGACCAACAGGAGCCGGGACGCGATCAACGCGGCCAGCAACCGGGCCGTGACCGGGGGTCACGCCGATCTCACCCCCGCGCATCTGCTCCTCGCGCTCCTTGAGGGGCAGGAGAACGAGAACATCACCGACCTGCTGGCCGCCGTGGAGGCCGACCAGGCCGCCGTACGGACCGGCGCGGAGCGCGTGCTGAGCGCGTTGCCCAGCGTGACGGGCTCCACCGTCGCCCCGCCGCAGCCCAACCGCGAACTGCTCGCCGTCATCGCCGACGCCGCCGAGCGCGCCAAGGAGCTGGGCGACGAGTACCTCTCCACCGAGCACCTGCTCATGGGGATCGCGGCGAAGGGCGGCCAGAGCGGGGACGTACTCTCCCAGCAGGGGGCCAGTGCGAAGAAGCTGCTTGAGGCCTTTCAGAAGAGCAGGGGAGGGCGCCGGGTGACCACCCCGGATCCCGAGGGCCAGTACAAGGCACTCGAAAAGTTCGGTACGGACTTCACGGCGGCCGCGCGTGAGGGGAAGCTCGACCCCGTCATCGGCCGTGACCAGGAGATTCGCCGGGTCGTCCAGGTGCTGTCCCGGCGCACCAAGAACAACCCCGTCCTCATCGGCGAGCCCGGCGTCGGCAAGACCGCCGTCGTCGAGGGGCTCGCGCAGCGGATCGTCAAGGGCGATGTGCCCGAGTCCCTCAAGAACAAGCGGCTCGTCTCGCTCGACCTGGGCGCGATGGTGGCCGGCGCCAAGTACCGCGGTGAGTTCGAGGAGCGCCTCAAGACGGTCCTGGCCGAGATCAAGGACTCCGACGGGCAGATCATCACCTTCATCGACGAGCTGCACACCGTCGTGGGCGCTGGCGCCGGCGGCGACTCCTCCATGGATGCCGGCAACATGCTGAAGCCGATGCTCGCCCGCGGTGAGCTGCGCATGGTCGGCGCGACCACCCTCGACGAGTACCGCGAGCGGATCGAGAAGGACCCCGCCCTCGAACGCCGCTTCCAGCAGGTGCTGGTCGCCGAACCGACCGTCGAGGACACCATCGCGATCCTGCGCGGACTCAAGGGGCGGTACGAGGCCCACCACAAGGTCGTCATCGCGGACAGCGCGCTCGTCGCCGCCGCCACGCTCTCCGACCGGTACATCACCTCCCGCTTCCTGCCCGACAAGGCCATCGACCTCGTCGACGAGTCCGCGTCCCGGCTGCGGATGGAGATCGACTCGTCCCCCGTCGAGATCGACGAACTCCAGCGGGCCGTCGACCGGCTCCGCATGGAGGAGCTCGCGCTCGACAAGGAGACCGACCCCGCCTCCAAGCAGCGCCTCGAAAAGCTGCGCCGCGACCTCGCCGACAAGGAGGAGGAACTGCGCGGCCTCACCGCCCGCTGGGAGAAGGAGAAGCAGTCCCTCAACCGTGTCGGTGAGCTGAAGGAGAAGCTCGACGAACTGCGCGGCCAGGCCGAACGGGCCCAGCGCGACGGCGACTTCGACACCGCCTCCAAGCTGCTGTACGGCGAGATCCCCACCCTGGAAAGGGACTTGGAGGAAGCCTCCGAGGCCGAGGAGGAGGCCGCCAAGGGCACGATGGTGAAGGAGGAGGTCGGCCCGGACGACATCGCGGACGTGGTCGGCGCCTGGACCGGCATCCCCGCCGGACGCCTCCTTGAGGGCGAGACCCAGAAACTCCTGCGCATGGAGGAGGAGTTGGGCCGCAGGCTGATCGGCCAGACCGAGGCCGTACAGGCCGTCTCGGACGCCGTACGCCGCACCCGCGCGGGCATCGCCGACCCGGACCGCCCGACCGGCTCGTTCCTCTTCCTCGGCCCGACCGGCGTCGGCAAGACCGAACTCGCCAAGGCCCTCGCGGACTTCCTCTTCGACGACGAGCGGGCCATGATCCGCATCGACATGTCGGAGTACGGGGAGAAGCACAGCGTGGCCCGGCTGGTCGGCGCGCCGCCCGGCTACATCGGCTACGAGGAGGGCGGCCAGCTGACCGAGGCGGTCCGCCGCCGCCCGTACAGCGTGGTGCTCCTCGACGAGGTGGAGAAGGCGCACCCGGAGGTCTTCGACATCCTGCTCCAGGTGCTGGACGACGGCCGCCTGACGGACGGGCAGGGGCGGACGGTCGACTTCCGCAACACCATCCTGGTCCTCACCTCGAACCTCGGCAGCCAGTATCTGGTCGAGCCGCTGACGTCCGAGGAGGAGAAGAAGCAGCAGGTCCTGGAGGTCGTACGGGCTTCCTTCAAGCCGGAGTTCCTCAACCGGCTCGACGATCTGGTGGTCTTCTCCGCACTGAACAAGACCGAGCTGGAGCGGATCGCCAGGCTCCAGGTCGACCGGCTCGCGAAGCGGCTCGCCGAGCGGCGGCTCACCCTGGAGGTCACCGACGCGGCGCTGGCCTGGCTCGCCGACGAGGGCAACGACCCGGCGTACGGGGCGCGGCCGTTGCGGCGGCTCGTCCAGACCGCCATCGGTGACCGGCTCGCCAAGGAGATCCTCTCCGGCGAGGTCAACGACGGCGACACGGTTCGCGTGGACGCGTTCGGCGACGGCCTGATCGTCGGCCCGGCGACGGCCGCCTCCGGCAAGGAGCTGTAAGGAGGCCGGAGTTCGTGTGCGGGCCGGTGGGGGTTGCTCGCGCAGTTCCCCGCGCCCCTTAAAAGCAGGGGCTGCGCGCCCTAAAGGCGAAAGACGGGGGCGCAGCCCGTCTTTCGCCTTTAGGGGCGCGGGGAACTGCGCGACAAGCCCCCACCGGGCCGCACCCGCACAACCGAACCCCACCCACCCCTCACGCCGGCGCAGCCACCCGCACACCCACCCGCGTGCGGGTGGCCACAAGCTGCCCGTCCTGCGGATACGCATGCCAAGTGCGCCAGTGCACTTGGCCTTCATGCCGCTGCGCGAGCATCGCCGTGAAGGCGTGCGGGCTGCCGGGGAAGACCCCCGCCAGACCATTCGGATGGTCGGCCACCAGCGCGAGCAACTCCTGCGCGCGCCCCGCGAACGAGCCCCGGGACAACGTCTCGACCCGCGCGGCGAACTCGTACTCCCAGTCGCCCACCCGCTTGGCGACGCCGAGCGGCAACGGTGTGCTGCTGCCCGGAATACAGGCGACGGTCTCCGAACAGCTGCCCCGCTCCTCCTCCAATAGCACCTGGTGGGACGCCCCGAGCAGTCTCAACTGAAGCTTCGAACCCGAGAGTTCGAGATCGAGCGTGGCGAGCGCGGGCAGCGGTTCGCGACCAAGGGCCCAAGCGAGATCTGCCGCACGCGTGTCGGAATAGGCGGTGTTGAGGGTTGTGAGCATGGGTCCGCTCCGCTGCACGCAAAAGGGTGGGGTTGGTGTCTGTGAAGGGTGAGGGTGAGTCGGTCCGTCGCACCCCGGTCGGCGCCGGGCGGGGATTGGGCCCAGGCGGCCGGGTCAGAAGGATGTTCCGGGGTCTGCGTCGGCAATTACGAGGGAATCATGAACGGCGCGTCCGCCAAAGCGTTTTTACCCAACTTCGTAGGGTTTCCATCCCTCCGAGGGCTCCACAGCTCAACTGTTCAAGCAGGAGGTGCGCCATTGGCTCACACGTGCGCCTTCACGCCCCCCACTCCCTCAACGTTCCTCAACGCCCCTCAACGTCCCTCAACACTCCTCGACACCCGCCCGGCTCTCCTCACACGGCGAAGAGCCCCCGCGGGCGGCGAACCCCGGCACACGGCGAAGCGCCCGCCGGGAGAAGAATCCCGACGGACTCTCGTGGTGCCGGACGGCCCGGACACGGTTCCCCGTCCGGAGCTCAGCTGCCCCGTGTCAGCTGCCTCCGCCGCATCCGCCCCCACCGCCCCCGCCCCCGCAGGACGACGACCCGCCTCCGCAGGACGAACCGCCACCGCACGAAGAACTCCCCGTCGAACAGCCGGCGCCCCCGCCCGAGCCCGAACCCGAGCCGCCGGCCCACCAGCTGTGCCTGGACCGGCGCGAACGCCGCCTGCTGCCGCTCGTCGCGGCGGACACGAGTCCAATGACGACCAGTACGACGAACACCGCCAGGATGATGCCTACGATCATGGCGCCACCCTCCTTCCGTTCCCCCGAAGCGGCCCCCCGTGGGCTCTGCTTCTTGCCAGTGCTTCTGTCTGCGTTTCTGTCTGTTCCTCTTGCTGTTTTCCCGTGTGTGCTTCTTGTGTGAAAGGGGGATGCCCCCGCGCCTCACGGACCAAAGCAGAGTTGAGCAACTCCAGAGGTTGAGCGCAGGATGACGGTCATGACCTCCAGTGCACGCCGCCCGCTCCTCAACCGCCGCCTCGCAGAGTTCGGCACGACGATCTTCGCCGAGATGTCGGCCCTGGCCCTGAGTACCGGCTCGATCAACCTCGGCCAGGGTTTCCCCGACACCGACGGCCCCGAGGAGATCCGCGAGGCGGCGGTGCGGGCGCTGCGCGACGGCCGCGGCAACCAGTACCCGCCGGGCCCGGGCGTGCCCGAGCTGCGTACCGCGATCACCGCGCACCAGGAGCGCCGCTACGGCCTCACGTTCGACCCGGACACCGAGGTCCTGGTCACGGCGGGCGCCACGGAGGCCATCGCCGCGGCGCTGCTGGCCCTCGTCGAACCGGGCGACGAGGTGATCGCCCTGGAGCCGTACTACGACTCGTACGCGGCGTGCATCGCGATGGCGGGCGGTACGCGCGTACCGGTCACCCTGCGCCCGCACGAGGACACCCACGACGGGGTCGTGCACCGGCGCTTCCGTCTGGACCTGGACGAGCTGCGCGACGCGGTCACCGACAACACCCGGCTGCTGCTGATCAACACCCCGCACAACCCGACCGGCACGGTCCTCACCCGCGAGGAGCTCACCGCGATCGCCGAGCTGGCCGTCGAGCGGGACCTGCTGGTCGTCACCGACGAGGTGTACGAGCACCTGGTCTTCGACGAGGCCGAGCACATCCCGCTCGCGACCCTGCCCGGGATGCGCGGGCGCACGGTCACCATCGGGAGCGCGGGCAAGAGCTTCTCCTTCACCGGCTGGAAGGTCGGCTGGGTGACGGCCGCGCCCGACCTGGTGGCGGCGGTCCGCTCTGCCAAGCAGTTCCTGACGTACGTGGCCTCGGGGCCCTTCCAGTACGCGGTCGCCGAGGCGCTGGCGCTGCCCGACACGTACTTCGAGGCGTTCCGCGCGGACATGCGGGCCAAGCGGGATCTGCTCGGCGCGGGGCTCGCGGAGGCGGGCTTCGAGGTGTTCAGCCCGGCCGGCACGTACTTCATCACCACCGACATCCGGCCGCTCGGCGAGAGCGACGGGTTCGCGTTCTGCCGCGCGCTGCCCGAGCGCGCGGGCGTGGTCGCCATCCCGAACGCGGTCTTCTACGACCACCGCGAGGCCGGGGCCCCCTTCGTCCGCTTCGCCTTCTGCAAGCAGACGCCCGTCCTGGAGGAGGCGGTGAAGCGCCTCAAGACGCTCGCGGGGTGAGCCCGGTGGGCGGGGCCGCCCTGTGGGCGCCTGCCGCGATGTACCTGCCCGCAGCACAACGGGCGGGTCAGAGCGACGGGTACGGGGATGTACCCGTACCCGCGCGATCGAACGAAAGGGAGCCCTCATCATGTCGGACGCCAACATCCGCATCCCCGCCGATGCCCGCGTCCGGCTTGCCGAGGCTCTGCTCACCCCGGCCGAGCGGGCGGAGAAGGCGCGGGTGGTACGGCGGGAGTGGAACGGCTGCGACCCGAACGATGCCGAGCAGGCCGAACTGGATGCCCAACTGGACCGTCGTATGGCCGAAGCGGGTGCCGTGCGACCGTGATGTGCATGTGTTCCTCTGCGAGAGCGCGGTGGTCGCGGGAACTCCAGAGGTACTGCACGGATGGGAGCTGAGCCCTCGCCTTCGACGCGAAGGGCTGGGCTTCGGTCTTCGTCCCAGGCGGCGGCAAGCCGGTCCGGACCGTCCGCTTGTCAGGGCCAGGTGAGCTCAACACGGTCGTGCCGTACGGCGTAGGCCGCCGGACCACCCTTCTCGACAGCCCGGTGGATCGCGTCACGGCGTGCGACGAGCCGCTCGACCATCTCGGCGCTGCGAAGCTGCTGGTTGTCCAGGTAGAACAGCACTGCCTCGCGCTCCAGGACGGGCCGGATCTCCAGGTCCCGGTCTTGATCCGCCCGTCCTTCGACAGCGGGACCCAGGATCGGTCGAGACCGTGAGTGATCCACTCCTCGTCGGGAACATCCTGCCCGTCGTCCGGGAAGACGTCCCCGATGCGGTGAACCGTCCATCCGGAGCTTCTCAGCCCCTCGGCGACACGACGACCGAGATTCCGGTCGAGGAAGAACTCAGGCGGCAAGGTGAACCACTGCTCGGCAGAGCGCGTCCACCTGCTCAGGCGTCATGTCGTAGTCGTACGCGATGTCCTCGATGGTCTCCCCGGCCTCCCACAGGTCGGTGATGGCCCGGACCGTGACGCGGTTGGCGGCCACCACGGGGAGACCGTGGCCGAACCTCGGATCGATCACGACAGGGACCGAGTCCGGATACTGCCTCAGTCGCAGGCTGGAAGGGAAGTCGTCGCCCGGCTCCCAGGTGAGGTAGCGGAGATAGTCGGAGACCACTTCCTGGATGGGGACCTGGCCGTCGCGGGCTCTGCGGAGATCCCCCCAACCGTGCTCGACGAAGATGTCCACGCCGTCCGTGGCGATCCGCTTGGACACGAGGCCATAGGGGGTGTCGAACGCGTCCCGTACGGCGGCGGCCGCCTCCCTGATCTCGCTCATGCGGAGCCCCAGGGAACGCAGAGATCGAAGGACGTGTGCCTCGGCCACCGCGATGAACGGCACCGAAGGCTGCCCCTTGCGCACCGGCTCCACCTGGTGAACCAGTGGTGCTCCGGCCGCCTTGCCCTTCAGCCACGAGGTGAGAGTCGACTGCGGGATCTCAAGGTAGGAGGCCGTTTCCGTAGGTGTCAGAAGCCCGTCCTGGAACCTGTCGACCATGCCCCACCTCCTCTTGGCACCGAGTTTCGCGTCGTCGCACGTCAAGACTCCCACCTGCGGGTGGATCACACACCAAGCCACGGGCTCAACCGGCCGCACGGAGACGGTCCCCCGACCTGCAGTCCCGGCAACGGCCGGGTTCCGTCGAGCGGAACCCCCGGTCGCAGCCGTCGCAGTTCCGCATGGGCGCGATCGACGGACGTACTGCGGGTTCTGCGCCTCTGGCCGGTGCGGGCAGGGGAGTCTCCTTGAGCCGGTAGGCGAGGATGCCGGCCGGGCGGATCAGGAGGCCGACCGGGAGCCCTGAAGTGAGGTGGTCCGTGACCTGTGTGGGCAGGAGGCCGGCCGCGAGCCATTGGGAGACGGCCGGTGCGAGTCGTACGGCTTCACGCGCGGACAGGACAAGACGGGGGTCGACCCTGCGCAGGGCGGCGAGTACGGCGATGGCCTGCGGGTCTGCGTCGGCGAGCGGGACGGGTGCCTCCGCCTCGGCCTGTACGGGCGCGGCCATCGTTTCCTCCACGGACGCGGACTTGGGTGTGACTGTCGCCGCGGCGGGCTGCTCCCGGGGACGGCGGGGCCTGGGTGGCTCGGGAGACCCGTCAGGGTCCGGACGGTCCGGATCGCCGCCGGGGACGTCGTAGAAGTACGTCCGGGTTCGGACCTGCCCGGTGGGCGTTCGCTCGCGGCGGCGCTCCAGGTATCCGGCCGCTTCCAGCTCCCTGAGCGCCCGCGAGATCAGGATCTCGCCCTCGGTGAAGTGCTCACACAGGGCGGCGATGGTCACGGGGGTGCCGGTGGGCAGGGAGAGGATGTACACCGCGACGCCGACCGTGACCGCGCTGCCGCGTCGTTGTGCGAGGGCGTTGGCGATGACGGTGAAGTCGGCCGTGAGGCGGGTGCGTACGTGGATCACGCCGGAGGTCGGAGCTCCGGCGTCGGCGCGCAGGCGCGCGTTAGACTGCGAGTCAGCCATCGGGAAGGTGCTACTTCCTGGTTGGTCAGGCCCTCGTTCGGGATTGCAGTCCCGGCCGGGGGCCGTATCTGTTTGCGGTTGTCGCGGCGAACGTAACCGGCCGTGTCCCGCGCCTGCAAGCCGGTCACTCGGACGGGTGACGCAGGCTTCCTGGCGGGGGAGGGTGGGTGGGCGGGTAGTTCTTTCCCCCGGTTCTTTGGGGAGGTCAGCGGCCCGCCGGACCCTCGCGGACAAGGGCCCGGCGAGCCCGGAAGACGGACGGCGGCCGGGGTCCGGCCGCCTCAGGGACGGTGGTTCCCGGACTTCAACTCGCCTATGAAGGCGGCCCAGGCGGCGGTTTCGAAGCACAGCGCCGGACCGTGCGGGACCTTGCTGTCACGGACGGGGACGACGGCCCGGAACCCGTCGGTCACCTCCACGCAGTTGCCGCCTTCCTGATTGCTGTAGCTGCTCTTGCGCCACGCGGCGCCGTTCAGATCGGGACGGGACCTTCGCTCCACGGTGGTTGTCCTCCATCACGGATCGGATCATGTCGAGTGACATGAGCGGGGGCAGAGCTGCCGCCCGCAGCCGATCGTAAGTCAGCGCGAATCTTCTGACTTCGTCCGGATCCTCGACGAGTTGGCCGTAGTGCGCGCCTTCCGTGTAAGCGATCTCCGAGCCGTCCGGCATGGTGAGAACCGTGAGCGAGCCGCCCATGACATCGTGCTCGCCCTGGTCGAACGGCAGTACCTGCACGGTGATGTGAAGTTCAGCCGCGGTCCTGAGGAACCGCGCCAACTGCTCACACATCACCGCCTGGCCACCGACCGGACGCCTGAGTACCGCCTCGTCGAGGACCACCCACAGCTCGGGACGGTCGGGCATTCCGAGACGCTCCTGTCGTCCCATGCGAAGGGCGACCCGCTCCTCCAACTGCTCTTCGCTGCCAAGCGTTCGACCGACTCTCAGCACCGCCCGCGCGTAGTCCTCCGTCTGCAACAAGCCAGGCACCACATGAGCCGCGTACTCGCGGATGGCCACCGCCCGCCCCGAGTACTCCATGAACTTCCGCGACCAGTCCGGAAACGCCTCCCGGTACACGTACGGCCACAGGTCGACCAGCAGATCGTCCGCACCGAGGGCCGCGTCCAGCGCACGCGTCAGTTCCAGCGTCGGCTTCGCTCCGGACGCTCGCTCGATCTGCGTGATCCGCGTGCTCACCACGTGTGTCCGGTCGCCGAGTTCGGCCTGGGTCAGTCCGGCCGCCGTACGGAGTCTGCGCACCCGCGAACCGAACAGCGCCGCCATCGACGTACTGGGGTCAATTCCGTTGGCCAAAGCGTCACTTCCGTTCCTTACGGGCTGAAAAGTAAGGCCGTGTCACCTGTCGAGCGTAGGGCGATCGGACGACTCTTGAGCACGGAACGTGACGAATCGTGTACGTCACGGGATGTCGCCCAGCTCGACAGACAAGGACGGACAAGCCGTGCTGACAGGAACGACCACCCCGGGAGACGAGCCACGGCGGAGCGCCGCGCCCCATGCCGCGCAAACCGTTGCGCTCGCCGACGCGGCACGCGAACTCCCCTCATACAGCGAGCAGTTCGTCTCCTCGCCGCGAGGTGCGCGGCTCGCACGGCGGCTCGCCGTCCGGCGAATGGAGGAGTGGGGCCACCCGCCCGCGTCGGACGCGTCGTGCACGGTCGCCCTCGTCGTCGGCGAACTCGCCGCGAACGCCGTGCAGCACGGCCGGGTCCCCGGGCGTGACTTCGGCCTCCGGCTCGTCCTCGACGCGGCTGCGGGCCTGGTGCGTATCGAGGTCGCGGACGCCGCTTCCGCGGTGCGGCCGCCCACGGCCCCGCCCTCGTCGTACCCCGAGGGCGAGTCGGGCCGAGGGCTCCTCCTGGTGGACGTCCTGGCCGTGTGCTGGGGGTCCGAGCCTCGTCGACTCGTGGGCAAGACGGTATGGGCGGAGGTGCCCATCGAGCCATCAGCTGTCGTTTAGTGCTCCGACCGGGAGGGTTCGCCGGGTTGGCGGTCGGGGCGGTCGGGGCGGTCGGGGCGGTCGGAGCGGCGGACGGGCGGTGACGTCCGCTCCGACCGCTGGAGGTGGGGTGGCCGGGCCTGTGCGGGTGCGTCGGCATCCCCGAGTGGGTCCTCGCGTCACCTTCGCCAGAACAGGTGGTGCGTCACGCCGCTCGGGCTGGGCACGACCTCCAGGTGGAACCGGTCGAGCAGCTCATCGGGGGACTCCCAGAGTCGTAGTCCGGACCCGAGCGTTGCCGGCGAGACCGCCACGTGCATGGTGTCGACAAGGTCGGCGTCAAGGAACTGCCGGATGGTGGTAACCCCGCCGCCGAGCCGGACGTCCTTGCCCTGCGCCGCCTCCCGTGCCTGCGCGAGGACCGTGGCCGGGTCGCCGTCGACGAAGTGGAATGTGGTGTCGGAGAGCGTGAACGACGGACGCTCGTGGTGAGTCATGACGAACACCGGGGTGCGGAACGGGGGCTCGTCACCCCACCAGCCGAGCCACTCGTGGTCGTGCCAGGGCCCGCGCTGGGGCCCGAACTTGTTGCGGCCCATGATCTCGGCACCGATGTTGCGCTCGTAGTCTCGCGTGAAGTAGTCATCGAGGCCCCGGCTCCCCCCGGGATCGGTGCGCATGGGCCAGCTTGCCGTGGCGCCTGCCCAGGCGAACATCCTCTGGGGATTGATGGCACGGCCGAACGGGTGCTCGAAGCTCTGGTCCTCGCCGGCACCGATGCCGTCACTCGAGACCATGAAGTTCATGACTCTCAGCAGTTGATCCATGGGTTTCCTCGTCAGGTCCTGTCAACGTCATCGTGTGGCGAGGCGCCGCACATCATGATGTCGAATGAGACGTGGCCCAATCGACAGCGGCCCGTAGCTTTTTTCCAAGGCGCATCGGGAGCGGACCCGCCGGCGGTATGGCCGCGGCTTCGTCGGCGGACGTCCGCCTCGGGGGAATTCGCACTCTCCGAGCCGCGCGTTGCTCGCAAATGATACGAATTGCCAGCAATCTTCTGGTGTGACCCAAGCAAGTACCCTCGCACCCCCGCCCCTCGCCGTCACAAAGCCCGCCACCGAGGGCCGTGCCCGTCCGCGTCCGTCCCCGGCGGCGGCGATGGGTACCGCCCTCGGGCTGTTCGCCGCCGCCCGGCTGCTGGGCGCCGCGGCCGTCGCCATGACCGCCTGGGCGACCGGCGGGCACCCGGTGCTCCTGCTCGGCCGGTCCTGGGACTCCGTCTGGTATCTGCGGATCGCCGGCGACGGCTACGGACGCAGCCTGCACTTCCGCCCCACCGTCGTCCACAGCGACCTGGCGTTCTTCCCGCTCTACCCCGGGCTGCTGCGGGCCGTCACCGAGCTGACCCCGCTCAGCGGCCCCGGCGCCGGCCTGCTGATCTCGTGGACGGCCGCCGCGGTCGCCGCCTGCGGGATCTACGCGATCGGGGCCCGCCTGCACGACCGCGCCGTCGCCACCACCCTGGTCCTCCTGTGGGGCCTGATGCCGCACTCCGTCGTGCTCTCGATGGCGTACACGGAGCCGGTCCTCACCGCCTTCGCCGCCTGGTCGCTCTACGCCGTCCTCTCCGGCCGCTGGGTGTGGGCGGGCGCCCTCGCGGCCTGCGCGGGGCTGGCCCGGCCGAACGGCTTCGCCGTGGCGGCGGCCGTGCTCGCGGCGGCGGCGTACGAGATCTTCAGGCGGCGCGGAAAGGTTTCCCACAGGCTGTGGACGGGCGCGGCGCTCGCACCGCTCGGGTGGGCGGGGTTCTTCCTGTGGGTGGGGCGGCGCAAGGGCGATCTGCTCGGCGGGTACTTCGAGGTGCAGCGGCTGTGGGGCTCACGCTTCGACTTCGGCCTCGGCGCGCTGCGCTTCGTCAAGCATCTGCTGCTGCACGGCGACCGGCTGGTCTTCCCCATGTCGATGGTGATCGTGGCGGCGGGCCTGCTGCTGTACGGGCTGCTGATCGCCGACCGCGCGCCTCTGCCGCTGCTGGTCTACGCGGGCGCGCTGCTGCTCGTGGCGGTCGGCGGCGCCGGCTTCTTCGAGTGCAAGCCGCGGTTCCTGCTGCCGGCGTTCCCGCTGCTGCTGCCGCTGGCCTGCGCGCTGGTACGGACGGCGAGAGCCCGACCGTGGCACGCGACCCTGGTGGTCGGCGCCCTGGCCGGGCTCTCGTTCGCGTACGGGGCGTACCTCGTCGTGCTCGCCCACAAGCCGCTGTGAGCCGCCGCGCGGCCGTGGCCCGCGGGGCTCGCGCCCGAGTGAGTCCTACTCGTCCTCTTCGGGCTTGTCGGCCTCGTCGATCTCCTGCTCCAGGCCGAGCTGCTCGACGAGCCACTTGTCGAACTCGATGGCGGCCCGCACCCAGCTGACCGTGGACGACACGAAGTGCTCCAGGCTGACGCCGGTGCCGATCAGCATCTGCGCCTCGCCGATCAGGCGGACGGTGCCGTCGTCGTGCGTGTGGCTGTAGACCTTCGGCCAGAGCGTGCGCCGGTTCCAGTCGTCGATGGACTCAAGGAGCTGGGGCTTCTCGTCGATCTGGTGCGGCCGGTCGTAGAACGTCCGCACCGAGAAGACCTGCTGGTCGCCTTCACCGCGGAACATGAAATACGTGCGGAACTGCTCCCACGGCGCCGCGAGGTCACCCTCGTCGTCGACGACATACTTCAGCTCCATTTGGTCCAGGAGCTGCTTCACAAGGTCCTGATCAGGGACGACGGGGCCCGCCGGTCCGCCGGGGTTCGGCTCGGGCTGGCCCCCGAAGTTCGGAATCGAGGACGGGTCGATAGACATTCGGTGGGTACTCCTGAGGATTGCACGTGGTTACCTGACTTCGACCCTAGCCGTGATCGGCGTTCAGTAGTCCTTTGGCCCCAGGAGAATCGGACAGAGCCGCGGGGCAAGCCCCGTAAGGGGCGCGGGGCTGTGACATTTGCGGCTCCGCCGCGTGGGCGCGACAAGCCCGCACTCACCCGCACCCGACAACGCGACCGTAAAAAGACAAGAACCCCGTTCACGGCCCGTACGCGCCCTGGCCAAAGTATGCGTTCAGGCCCGACTTTTCACACGTGTGGGTGACAGGACGCAGTTGTTCGGTGACGTACCGTTCGCTGGGTGATCGAGCCGCACGCCACCGCCCAGCCCGGCACGGCCACGGCCCCCGCCCAGCCCGGCACGGCCAAGGCCCCGCCGCCCTGGAGCGGCCAGGGCCCGGCGCGTCTGCCGGTCAGCACGGCCACCGGACGGTTCCTCGTCCTCGCAGGCGTCTTCATCTGCGCGGCCTGCGGACTCGTGTACGAACTCGAACTCGTCGCCCTCGCCTCGTACCTGATCGGCGACTCGGTCACCCAAGCCTCCGTCGTGCTGTCCGTGATGGTCTTCGCGATGGGCCTCGGCTCGCTCGTCGCGAAGCGCCTGCGAGGCCGCGCCGCGGCCGGCTTCGGCGCCGTCGAGGCACTGCTCGCGCTCGTCGGCGGCTGCAGCGCGATGGCCCTGTACGCCGTCTTCGCCTGGACCGGCGACTGGGGCGGCGCCTGGCAGGGCGGCTCCAGTTACGTCCTTGTCGCCTTCTCCCTGGCCATCGGGCTGCTCATCGGCGCAGAGGTCCCCCTGCTGATGGAGCTGATCCAGCGCATCCGCAGACAGGACGCGGGCGGCGCGGTCGCGGACCTGTTCGCCGCGGACTACGTGGGCGCGCTGGCCGGCGGGCTCGCCTTCCCCTTCCTGCTGCTGCCCCTGCTCGGCCAGTTGACCGCGACGCTGATCACCGGAACCGTCAACGCGATCGCGGGCGGTGCCCTCGTCCTCGGCCTGTTCCGGCAGGACCTGAGCCGGCGTGCCCGCTGGCTGCTGGTCGTCGCCAACCTCGTCGTGCTCGCACTGCTCGCCTCGGCCGCCGTCCTCGTGGACGACTTCGAACGGGCCGCGCGGCACGCGGTGTACGGCAAGGATGTACGCGTGGCGATGCACACCGACGTCCAGGAGGTCGTCCTCACCGGCGGCACGGACGGCCGTCCCCTCGACCTCTACCTCGACGGACGCCTGCGGGTCAGCGGCAGCGACGAACGCCGCTACCACGAGGCCCTCGTCCACCCCGCGATGAACGGCCCGCACGCGCGCGTGCTCGTCCTCGGCGGCGGCGACGGGCTCGCCGTGCGCGAGGTGCTGCGGCACGGCGGCGTACGGCAGGTCGACGTCGTCGAACTCGACACACGGCTCGTGGAGTTGGCCCGCACCGACCGGGCGCTGTCCGAACTGAACGGACACGTCTACGGGGACCCGAGGGTGCGGGTGGTCGCCGCGGACGCGTTCGGCTGGCTGCGGAGGGCCCCGCGGGGCGCGTACGACGTGATGGTCTCCGATCTGCCCGATCCCGGGATCACGTCCAGTACGAAGCTGTACTCGCAGGAGTTCTACGGGCTCGCGCGGGGCGTGCTCGCGGGCGGCGGGCGGCTCGTCGTGCACGCGGGGCCCGTGGAGTCGCGGCCACGGGCCTTCTGGACGGTCGACGCGACGGTACGGGCGGCCGGTCTGCGGACCGTCCCGTACGCCGTGGCCGGACGCGACCCGGCGGCGGCGAGCCGGTCCCGGGCTCCCCACGACTGGGGGTTCGTCCTCGCGTCCCGCGCCCGGCCGGAGCTGCGTACGCCGCCGGGCACCCCGTACGTGCCGTCCCTGCGGGCGGGCGTGCGGGCGGCGGAACGCACCCGGCTCACCGGCCTCCCGCCGTCCACGCTGGTGCATCCGAGGTACGCGGACTGACTCCGACCGAGTCGCTCTGCCGGCGGATCCGGGGGAATCCCCTCATACAGAGGTGCGGTACGGGCGGTGCTGGGTAGGCTCGGCCGACATGGAGCATGAGGTGTTCGTTCCGGTTCCCGTCGAGTCGCTGCGCGAGGCTCTCGCCGATCCCGCGCGGGTTGCCCGGGCCGTGCCCGGGCTCCAGCAGGACGCGGGGACACCGCCCGTCTCCGGCCGCCTGAAGGTACGCGTCGGCGGGCACGCCATCACGTATCGCGGGGCGCTCACCGTCTCCCCGCAGGACGACGGCACGTACGCCGTCGAGGCCGACGCCACGGAGGCCCGCGGCAGCGGAACGGTGAAGCTCGCCCTCACGTTGTCGCTGCGCTCGCGCGAGGACGACGACCTGAGCGGCTCGACCGTCACGTTCACCGGTACGGCGTCGGCCGACGGCCGGGTCACGGAACTTCCGGCGGACGCGGTGACCTCGGCGACGACCCGCCTGCTGAGCCGCTTCGCGGAGGGGCTGGCCGCGGCGGCCTCCGGCGGTGAGGCGGGGGCGACGGAAGCGGCTCCCGAGCCCGAGGCGTCCGCCCCCGCGCCCGAGGCGGCGGCCTCGGAGCCTCCGCCGGCCGAGGAGGCCTCGCCCGCCGAGCAGACCCCTGACGTCGAGGAGTCCTCCTCGATCCACGAGGCCGAGGTTCCGCCTCCCTCTCTCGAACCGTTCGCCGAGGAGGACTTCGAGGGCGGTTTCGAGGACGACGCGGTCCCGGCGTCCGGCGCTCCCGCCGAGGCGGCGCACGCCCGGCGCACGATGATCGGCCGCAGCGCGGAGGAGGTGGACCACGCGCCTCCGCGGGGGCGTTACGCCCCCGTCCCCGCGCCCGAGGCGACGGGCCCCAGCGCGGCCCTCCGCTGGGCGGCCCCCGCGGCGGCCCTCCTCCTGGCCTCGGCGGTAGTACTGGGCAGAGCCCTCCGTAAGCGCCGGTAGACGTCTCGGCTGCGGGCCCGGTGGGGTCTGGTCGCGCAGTTCCCCGCGCCCCTGAAGGGGCCCACCCCCGGGAAGTCGTCCGCGGGTTGTCGTGGGCTGAGCGCGCAGTTCCCCGCGCCCCTAAAGACAAAAGCCGGGGCGCAGCCGCTTTTAGGGGCGCGGGGAACTGCGCGACAAGCCCCCACCCGCCCGCAGCCAAGCCACGACCCAAGTCCCCCAACCCCGCGGAGCGCCACGTAGGGTTCCTGCGTGAGTAACGAAGACATCACGCTGACCGCGGCCGACGCGGAGGTGACCGTCCAGCCCGGCAACGGCGGACGAATCGGCGGACTGAAGGTCGACGGAGTCGAACTGCTCCGCCAGGGCAAGAAGTTCGGCTGCTTCCCGATGGTCCCCTGGTGCGGCCGCACCAGGGACGGCCGTTTCCTGAACGGCGCCACCCCCCACCAGCTCCCCCTCAACTCCCCACCCCACGCCATCCACGGCACCGCCCGGGACGCCGCCTGGCACACGGCCCGCAGGAGCGAGAACGAGGCCGTCATCACGTACGACCTCGTCGACCCCTGGCCGTACACCGGCCGCGTCACGCAGGTCGTCGCGCTGACCGCGGACACCCTGACGCTGACCATGTCGGTGGAGACGTACGACGACTCCTTCCCGGCGCAGATCGGCTGGCACCCCTGGTTCAACCGCAACCTGGGCGGGGGCACCGAGGACGTGCGGGTCGACTTCGCCGCCGCCTGGCAGGAGGAGCGCGGCGACGACCACCTGCCCACCGGCCGCCGTATCGACCCGAAGCCCGGCCCCTGGGACGACTGCTTCGGGATGCCGGACGGAGTCGACGTCACCCTCACCTGGCCGGGCCGGCTGGAGCTGAACGTCGCGAGCCGTGAGCACTGGGTCGTCGTGTACGACGAGCAGGAGGCCGCCGTCTGCGTGGAGCCGCAGACCGGGCCGCCCAACGGGCTCAACACCCTGCCCCGCCTGGTCACCCCCATCGATCCCCTCGAAGCCACCACCACCTGGACCTGGCGGCGCCTCTGACCGGACGACCGGACAGGGCGAGTGACCCGGCGGCGCCTCTAAGCTGGCCCGCATGAGTGACGTACGCGGCGAGCTGCTGCAGCAGATCAAGGACAAGGCCGTGGTGCACGGCAAGGTGACCCTCTCCTCGGGCCTGGAGGCGGACTACTACGTCGACCTGCGGCGGGTCACCCTGGACGGCGAGGCCGCCCCGCTGGTCGGCCAGGTGCTCCTCGACCTGACGGCGGACCTCGAGTTCGACGCGGTCGGCGGCCTCACCATGGGCGCCGACCCGGTGGCCGGCGCCATGCTGCACGCGGCCGCCGCGCGAGGCCGCCGCCTGGACGCCTTCGTCGTACGCAAGGCGGCCAAGGCGCACGGCATGCAGCGGCGCGTGGAGGGCCCGGACATCGCGGGCCGCCGCGTGGTCGTCGTCGAGGACACCTCCACCACCGGCGGCTCCCCGCTCACCGCCGTCGAGGCCGTGCGCGAGGCCGGGGCCGAGGTCGTCGCCGTCGCGACCATCGTCGACCGCGCCACCGGTGCCGGCGAGAAGATCCAGAAGGGCGCGGGCGTTCCGTACCTCTTCGCCTACTCGAAGGACGAACTGGGCCTGGACTGAGCCCGGTTCCGGGCCCCGGTCCCATCCCCCGTCTCCTCCCCGGTCCGAGCCCGCGCCGGGAGTTGTCCACAGGCTGGGCACGGGGGCCGGAGCATCCGGGCAAGTCTGGAAAGATGGGGCCGACGATGACGTCACCCCCTAGGTCAGGGCCGTAAGCAGCAGAACGCCACCCGCACATACACAAGGAGCGGACAGATGCCGATCGCAACCCCCGAGGTCTACAACGAGATGCTCGACCGGGCGAAGGCAGGCAAGTTCGCCTACCCGGCCATCAACGTGACCTCGTCCCAGACCCTGCACGCTGCGCTGCGCGGCTTCGCGGAGGCCGAGAGCGACGGCATCGTCCAGATCTCCACCGGTGGTGCGGAGTTCCTGGGCGGCCAGTACAACAAGGACATGGTGACCGGCTCGGTCGCCCTGGCCGAGTTCGCGCACATCGTCGCCAAGAAGTACGACATCACGGTCGCCCTGCACACGGACCACTGCCCCAAGGACAAGCTCGACGGGTACGTACGCCCGCTGATCGCGGTCTCCGAGGAGCGCGTCGCCCGTGGCGAGAACCCGCTGTTCCAGTCCCACATGTGGGACGGCTCGGCGGAGACGCTGGCCGACAACCTGGCCATCGGCCAGGAGCTGCTCGCCCGCGCCGCCGCCGCGAAGATCATCCTTGAGGTCGAGATCACCCCGACCGGCGGCGAGGAGGACGGCGTCTCGCACGAGATCAACGACTCCCTCTACACGACGGTCGACGACGCCATTCGTACGGCGGAGGCCCTGGGCCTGGGCGAGAAGGGCCGCTACCTGCTGGCCGCGTCCTTCGGCAACGTGCACGGCGTCTACAAGCCGGGCAACGTCGTGCTGCGCCCCGAGCTCCTCAAGGAGCTGAACGAGGGCGTGGGTGCCAAGTACGGCAAGCCGTCCCCGTTCGACTTCGTCTTCCACGGCGGCTCCGGCTCCACGGCCGACGAGATCGCCACCGCGCTGGAGAACGGCGTCGTGAAGATGAACCTGGACACGGACACGCAGTACGCGTTCACCCGCCCGGTCGCGGACCACATGTTCCGCAACTACGACGGCGTCCTGAAGGTCGACGGCGAGGTCGGCAACAAGAAGACGTACGACCCCCGCACCTGGGGCAAGCTCGCCGAGGCGTCGATGGCCGCCCGCGTCACCGAGGCCTGCGCCAACCTGCGCTCCACGGGCACGAAGATCAAGTAACCCCGTTTCGTACGGCTCGGGCCCGGTTTTCCTTTCGGAGAGCCGGGCCCCGCCGTATGTCCGTATGCTCCGGTGTATGGCTGCCCCGCCCCAGGAGTCCCCGGCCGTCAGAATGTCCTCCCCCGCCGGGAAGTGGATCCTGCTTACCACCGTGCTCGGGTCGAGCATGGCGATGCTGGACTCGACCGTGGTGAACGTCGCGCTGCCGACGATCGGCCGCGATCTCGACTCGGACCTGGCGGGCCTCCAGTGGACCGTCAACGCGTACATGCTGACCCTCGCGGGTCTGATCCTCCTGGGCGGAGCGCTCGGTGACCGTTTCGGGCGCCGGAAGGTGTTCGTCGTCGGGCGTGGTGTGGTTCGCGGCGGCGTCCCTGCTCTGCGGGCTCGCGCCCAGCGCGGGCGTCCTCGTCGCGGCCCGCGCGCTGCAGGGCATCGGCGGCGCGCTGCTCACGCCCGGTTCGCTCGCGCTGATCCAGGCGTCGTTCCACCCGGACGACCGGGCGAGGGCCGTCGGACTGTGGTCGGGCTTCGGCGGCATCGGCGCGGCGGTCGGCCCGTTCCTGGGCGGCTGGCTGGTGGACGGCCCCGGCTGGCGCTGGGTGTTCCTCCTCAACGTCCCGCTCGCGCTGCTCTGCGCCCCGATCGCCCTGCGCCACGTACCGGAGTCGAAGGACGACCGGGTCCACGGGCGCGGCTTCGACGTGCTCGGCGCGGCCCTCGGCGCGCTGGCGCTGGCCCTGGTGACGTACGCCCTCATCGAGGCGTCCGCCGGATCGACGGCCGTCGTCGCCGTGACGGCTGCCGCGGGGGTCGCGGCGGGCGTCGCCTTCGTGGCCGTGGAGCGGCGGCGGGCCGACCCGATGATGCCGCTCGACATCTTCGCGTCCCGCCAGTTCACGGCGGTCAACGTCGTCACCCTGTGCGTGTACGCGGCCTTCAGCGGGTTCTTCTTCCTCTCCGCGGTCCAGCTCCAGGTCGTGGCCGGATACTCGGCCCTCGGCGCCGGCACGGCCCTGCTGCCGACGACGGTCCTGATGCTGTTCCTGTCGGCCCGCTCCGGCGAACTCGCCCAGCGCATCGGCCCCCGCATCCCGCTCACCGTGGGCCCGCTGCTGTGCGCGACCGGGATGCTGCTGATGCTGCGGGTGGGCACCGACGCCTCGTACGTGGGCGACGTGCTGCCCGCCGTCCTGGTGCTCGGCCTCGGCATGGTGACACTGGTCGCGCCCCTCACCGCGACCGTGCTCGCCTCCGTGGACGTCGGCCGGGCGGGCCTGGCCAGCGGGATCAACAACGCGGCGGCCCGCGCGGCCGGCCTCGTCGCCGTGGCCGCGCTGCCGCTGCTCGCCGGGATGGGCGAGGAGGCGTACCGCTCGGCGGACGCCTTCAATGACGCGTTCCGGCGGGCGATGCCCCTGTGCGCGGGCATCCTGGTCGTGGGTGCGGTGATCGCCTACGCGACCGTACGGAAGCCTCCGCCGGGCTGTCTGCGCCCGGAATGTCTCACCCACGGCAGTGTGACGGCCCCGCCGCTGGAGCCGAACCAGTCGCGCGGGCGGCTGGAGTAGCCGACCGGAGTGGCGGCGTCGCGTTCGCGGGGGGAGTAAAGCGGGCCCGCAGTGCGCGCGCGGGCGTCGGGGCCAGGCAAACTGGAACCCATGGCCATCAACGAGAACCTCCTCGGGGGACCGCCCCCGACCCACCTGCCCGACGACCCGGAGCCGCGCGAGCTCCTGGCGAACGGCACACCGCCCGCCGATGTCGCCGCCAAGTACCCCACCTCCTCGCTCGCCTGGGCCCAGCTGGCCGACGAGGCGTACGAGCGCGGCAGCGTCGTCGAGTCGTACGCGTACGCCCGTACCGGCTACCACCGCGGTCTGGACTCCCTGCGGCGCAACGGCTGGAAGGGCCACGGCCCGGTGCCCTGGGAGCACGAGCCGAACCGTGGCTTCCTGCGCGCCCTGCACGGCCTCGCCCGCGCCGCGCAGGCGATCGGCGAGCAGGAGGAGTACGAGCGCTGCTCGCAGTTCCTGAAGGACTCCTCTCCGGCGGCGGCCCAGACCCTCGGCTGAGCCGGACTGTTGTTTGTGCAGGTCCGCCTGGTGTGACCAGGCGGACCTTGCGGATTCGGGGCACGATTGTGGAGGATGCCCGTGGGGACCGGGGCCACCGTGTCGAATTCGGCAGGGGCGGACCGCTACCCGGAGTACACAACAGGAGACAGCGATGTCCCACCAGGCTCAGCCCCAAGAGGCTTCGGAGCCCGAGACCCCGCATCTCGCCCCAAAACTAAATTGGAGCAGCCAGGGCACGACCCCGTACGAGGACTACGTCCAGGCGGACGTCCTCACCCACCTCCAGCACACCCTCTCCGACGATCCCGGAGAGATGGTCTTCCTGGTGACCACCCAGGTCATGGAGCTGTGGTTCACCGTCATCGTCCACGAGTGGGAGACCGCGGCGAAGGCACTGCGCGAGGACCGGGTGCCGGTCGCGGTGGCGGCCCTGAAGCGGTCGGTACGGGAGCTGGAGGCGCTGAACGCCTCCTGGAAGCCCCTCGGCCAGCTCACTCCGGCCCAGTTCAACTCGTATCGCAGTGCCCTCGGCGAGGGTTCCGGCTTCCAGTCGGCCATGTACCGCCGTATGGAGTTCCTGCTCGGCGAGAAGTCCTCGTCCATGCTCGTGCCGCACCGGGGCGCGCCCCGCGTGCACGCCGAGCTGGAGAAGGCCCTGCACGAACCGAGCCTGTACGACGAGGTGTTGAGGCTGCTGGCGCGGCGCGGCCACGCGATTCCGTCCTCGGTCGTCGACCGTGACGTGTCCCTCCGCTACGACCCGTCGCCCGAGGTCGAGACCGTCTGGGCCGACCTGTACTCGGGCGACGAGGACGCCGAACTCGCCCGGCTGGGCGAGGCGTTGACCGATGTCGCCGAGCTCGTGTGGCGCTGGCGCAACGACCACCTGGTGGCCACGCGGCGCGCCATGGGGTCGAAGACCGGCACGGGCGGCTCCGCCGGGGTGGCCTGGCTGGAGAAGCGGGCCCGGAAGAACGTGTTCCCCGAGCTGTGGACGGCGCGGTCCCATGTCTGAGCCCGAGATGCGGCCGAAGGCCGAGAAACTGGACGCGACGGACGAACTGGCCGGTCTGCGCGCCCAGTTCGTCCTCGACGACGCGGTGTACCTGGACGGGAACTCCCTGGGCGCGCTGCCGCGCTCGGTCCCCGGACGGGTCGAGGACGTCGTACGCCGCCAGTGGGGTTCGCTGCGGATCCGGTCCTGGGACGAGAGCGGCTGGTGGACCGCACCGGAACGGATCGGCGACCGGATCGCTCCGCTGGTCGGCGCGGCGCCCGGCCAGATCGTCGTCGGCGACTCCACAAGTGTCAACGTCTTCAAGGCGGTTGTGGGCGCGGTACGGCTGGCGGACGGCGGTCCGGAGGGGCGGAGCGGCCGGGACGAGGTCCTGGTGGACGCGACGACGTTCCCCACGGACGGCTACATCGCCGCCTCGGCCGCCCGCCTCACGGGCTGCACGCTGCGTCCGGTGACCCCGGACGAGGTGCCGGACGCCTTGAGCGAGCGCACGGCGGCGGTCCTGCTGAACCACGTCGACTACCGCACGGGCCGCCTGCACGACCTGCCGACCCTCACGGCGGCGATCCACGCGGCGGGCGCCATTTCGGTCTGGGACCTGTGCCACAGCGCGGGCGCCCTGCCGGTGGGCCTCGACGAACACGGCGTGGACCTGGCGGTCGGCTGCACGTACAAGTACCTGAACGGCGGCCCGGGTTCACCCGCGTACCTCTACGTCCGCGAGGCCCACCAACCGCGCTTCGACTCCCCCCTCCCGGGCTGGAACTCCCACGCCGACCCCTTCGGCATGACCCCGGACTACACCCCGGCCCCTGGCGCCCTCCGCGGCCGCGTCGGCACCCCCGACATCCTCTCCATGCTCGCCCTGGAGGCGGCACTGGAGGTCTGGGACGACGTATCGATCGCCGCGGTCCGCACCAAGTCCCTCGCCCTGACGGACTTCTTCCTGGAATGCGTCCAGGCCTACGTCCCCGGGGGCGCGGTGGAGTCGGTGACTCCCGCCGCCCACACGGAACGCGGCAGCCAGGTGGCCCTCCGCTGCGCCGACGCGGGCAACGTCATGCGCCGCCTGATCGACAGGGGCGTCATAGGCGACTTCCGCGAACCGGACGTCCTCCGCTTCGGTTTCACCCCGCTGTACGTGGGGTTCGGGGATGTGGAGAGGGCGGCGCGGGTTTTGGGGGAGATGTTCTAGCGGGCTCGGGGCTCGGGCTTCCGGTTGGTCCGGCGCTGGGTTTTCGGCCGGTCGGGGGTTGGGCCGTAGGCCGGTCCGGCGCTTGATCTTTTAGCCCGTCCGGCGTTTGAGGACGAGGCCGCAGGCCGATTTCCCCACCCACCCACGGTCAACCCACCCACTCACCCAGCCCGTCCGGCGCTTGAGGACGAGCGCGTCAGCGCGATGCGGGGGCCTGGGGGCGGAGCCCCCAGGGGACGGGACGGGTAGGGGCGGCGGGGGCGAAGAAAACCGAGGTCGCCCCCGGCACGGGTTCACGCCCCCACAACGAACACCCCGGCCCGCGCGGCGGCAACCGCGGCCTCCGCCGCCCGATCGGCCGCGGCCACACCGGGCGCCACCCCCGTCGTGAGCAACGTGTAGTAGAGGGGCGCCGAGACAGCCCGTACGACCTCGGACGCGTCCGTGCCCAACGGCAACTCCCCCCGAGCAACCCCCTGCTCGACACAAGGCGCCCACTCAGCAACCCGCACCTCATAAAACCGCCGCAACGCCTCCGCCGTACGCCCGTCCCCCGTAGCCGCAGCAATCACCGCCCGAAACAACGCCCCCTGCCGAGGATCGGCCAACGTCCCCCGAACAAGCCGCGCATTGGCCCGAAGATCACCGAGCACACCCCCCGTCTCCGTACGAGGCAACGACTCCTCTGCCATCTCGGCCAGCAGATCCGCGACAAGCCCCGTCACGTTTCCCCACCGCCGGTACACCGTGGTCTTCCCCACCTCGGCCCGCCGCGCGACATCCGCCAGATCGAGATGCGCGAACCCCTGCTCGGCGAGCACGTCCCCGGCGGCCCGCAGCACGGCGGCCCGCACCCGCGCGGTACGCCCCCCGGGACGAACGGTGCCGGGCTCAGCGGACATGACGGGCTCCTTCAAGGACGTACGGCGGCTTCATGGACGTATGGCGGCTTCATGGACGTATGGCGGCTTCATGGACGGGCGGCCACGGCCGATTCACGGACGCACGGCGGCCACGGCCGTGGCGTTTCGTGGAGGCACGAGGCCCACCACCAGCGTAACGAAACAACAGAACCATTTGCCCCTCACCGAGGGTCACGGCCGCGTGTTGAGGCACGTCACCGGCCTGATACCGTCCCGCCAACGGTCCGCCCGCCGGAGCGTGTTGACAGGCGGGCCGCGCAGGTGAACACACACCGCACCGCTGAGAGGTTGGAGCATGCCGGACGACGCCCGCGACGCCGCGGAGGAGGAGTCGGCCTTCTCGCATCCGCCCGTCGACCCCGACACCACCACCGCGTACGGGGACCACCCCGACCAGGTCGTCGACTTCTACGCGCCGCGCGGCGGCGAGGAACGCGCCCCGCTCGTCGTGGTCCTGCACGGCGGCGCCTGGCGGGCACCGTACGACCGCCGGCACATCACGCCGTTCGCGGACTTCCTGGCCAGGCGGGGCTTCGCCGTGGCCAACGTCGAGTACCGGCGCGGCGGCACCATCCCGGCGCAGGGCGGCGACGGGCCCGTCGCGGGACGCTGGCCGGACACGTTCGACGACGTGGCGGCGGCGCTCGACGCGATGCCGGGACTCCTGCGCGAGGCCCTGCCGCAGGCCGACCCGCGCCGCATGGTGGTCACCGGGCACTCGGCGGGCGGCCAGCTGGCTCTCTGGGCCGCCGCCCGTCACCTGCTGCCGGCCGACGCGCCCTGGCGCACGGACCGCCCCGCCCCACTCCGAGGCGTCGTCGCACTCGCCCCGATCGCCGACTTCACGGTCGCGGAGAAACTGGACGTCTGCTCCGGCGCGTCCCGCCAACTCCTCGGCGGAGAGGCGAAGTTCGGCGAACGCCAGCCGTACGCCGATCCGGCCCTGCTCCTCCCGACGGGCATCGCCACGACCCTGGTCCAGGGCCGCGAGGACGTCGTCGTACCGCAGGCGGTCGCCGAGGCATACGCGGACGCGGCGGCCAAGGCCGGCGAGGTGGTCGGCCTGACGCTCCTGGAGGACGTGGGCCACTTCCCCCTGATCGACCCGGCGGCGGACGCGTGCGCGGTGGTGGCGGAGGAGATCGCCCAACTGGCCTGGTAGGGGCGCGGCCCTGCCCCTTCAGGGGCACGGGGAACTGCGCGCTCAGCCCCGAAGCTCCCGCGGCCGCGTCAGCGAGAGTCAGTGAATCGACGGGTGCGGTGCCGGTACCGGAACGGAGCCGCACCCGTGCCGGTACCGGAACGGAGCCGCACCCGTGCCGGAGCCGGAACGGAGCCCGTGCCTGGGTGGCGCCCGCGCCGGAGCGGAGCCGCTGCCCATGCGGAGCAGAGGCGCCCCGGTGATACCCGTAATACCTGAGAGCTACCCCGCAGGTGAGCTCCCTGGCGGGACGCCGACCACAAGCCCAGATCCGTAACTTCCTTCTCAGTTGAGCCCGACGGACGGGCGAACCGAGACGGGGGCACACGGATGGGGCTACGGGGGAGGGCTGCGGCGCGACCGGGCCGGTCGGCCCGGCCGAGCCGTACGGGCCGGCCGGTTCAGTCAGGCCAGTCAGGCCAGCCAGGCCAGGCAGACCTGCCGGTTCCGGCAGGCCGGCCGGGCGAGGCAGACCAGTCGGGCCGACCGGGCGAGGCAGACCAGCCAGGCCAGCCAGGTCAGGCAGACCCGCCGGTTCCGGCAGGCCGGCCAGGTCGGGCAGACCCGCCGGGCGAGGCAGACCAGCCGGTTCAGCCAGACCAGCCGGGCCAGCCACGCCAGCCACGCCATCCGGGCAAACGCCCCCGATGGCCCCGCGCCCGCCGCGGCCTGCTGGCCGCCCTGATCACGGGCGCCCTCGTCGCCCCGATCTCCGCCGCGGCCACCCACCCGGAGATACCGGCCCCCGCCCCGGCCCACACCGGCCCGGTGACCCCCACCACGCTGGACAGCGCCTACGCGGCGAACCGGGCGAACGCCGTCAAGGCCTCGCGCATGGCCGCGGCCCACGGCGACCGCAGCCGAGCGGCCGCCGTCCGCTCCATGGCGGACCCGTCGCGCCACTTCCTCACCTTCGACGCCCGAGGCTCCGGCCGAGCCTCCGAGGTCTTCGGCGACCTGGCGAAGGCCGACCACGTGGCGGTCCTCGTACCCGGCTCCGACACGAGCCTGGACACATACGACCGCTTCCGCGCAGGAGCCGTCGCCCTGCACCAGCGGCTCGGCCCACGCGCCGCGGTGATCGCCTGGCTCGGCTACGAGACGCCCGGCACGATCAGCGCCGACGTCCTCACCACGGGCCTGGCCAAGGAGGCGGCACCCGAACTCCTGGAGTTCATAGGTGAGTTGAGGCGGGTGAACGGGCATGCCGGGCTCACCCTGCTGTGCCACTCGTACGGGACGGTCGTGGGCGCCCGCGCGGCGAGTGGCCTCGACATCTCGGACCTGGTGCTTATAGGCAGCCCCGGCACGGGCGTGGACTCGGCCGCCGGCCTGCACACGAAGGCCCGCGTCTGGGCCGGCCGAGGAGGCGACGACTGGATCGCGGACGTCCCGCACACCAGGGCCGACCTCTTCGGCACGACGGTCGGCTTCGGCACCGACCCCGTGTCCCCGTCCTTCGGCGCCCGCGTCTTCGCGGCGGGCGACGGCGGCCACAGCGACTACCTCAAGCCGGGTTCGGTGTCCTTGGCCAACATCGCCCGGATCGTGCTCGGCGAGACATCGGAGATGACCCATGGATGAGGTGATACGCCGACTGCGCCTCGGCGCCGAGCGGATCGACGCGGCGACACCGGCCGACCGGGACCGTTCCGTCGACGCCCTGCGCGCCTTCGCGATACTCGGTGTCGTGCTCGGCCACTGGCTCGTCACGGCCCTGGTCGCGGACGGCGGCAGGCTGCGCACGTCGAGCCCGCTGGCGCACATGCCCTGGCTGGCGCCCATCTCGTGGGTCTTCCAGACGCTCGCCGTGTTCTTCCTGGTGGGCGGGCACGTGGCGACGAAGAGCTACGCGTCGGCGCGGTCGCGCGGGACGACGTACGGACGCTGGCTCGGTACGCGCCTGTCCCGGCTCTTCAAGCCGGTGGCGGCCGTCCTAGGGCTGTGGACCGTGGCCACGGTCGGCCTGCTCGTGACGGGCGCGGACATGAAGACGGTCCACGCGCTGCTGAAGCTGGTCCTGTCCCCTCTCTGGTTCCTGCTGGTCTTCGCCGCGCTGACGGCGGTGACCCCACTGGTGACGCGGGTGAACCCGTTGTGGCCGCTGGCCGTCGTTCTCCATGTGGACCTCATCCGCTTCGGGTTCGGCGGTCCGGCCTGGCTGGGCTGGGTCAATGTGGCGGCGGGCTGGCTGGTGCCGTACACGCTGGGCGCGGCCTGGACGCGGGGCGAGCTGACGCGGCGTTCGGGCTGGGTGCTGCTCGCGGGCGGCGCGGCGGTGACCGCGGGGCTCGTGGCGTGGGGCGGCTATCCGGCGTCGATGGTCGGCGTCCCCGGAGCCTCGGTCTCCAACCTCAACCCGCCGACCCTGGCCGTGGTCACCTTCGGCCTGGCCCAGTGCGGTCTGGCGCTGCTTCTGCGCGAGCGCCTGCGCCTGGCGATGCGCCGGCCGGTGCTCTGGGCCTGGGTGGCCTTCGTCAACCTCTCCGCGATGACGATCTTCCTGTGGCACCAGACGGCATTGATGTCGGTCACCGCGACGGGCCTCCTCGTGGGCCGGCTCCCCGGCCTGCACACCACCCCGGACGACCTCGCGTGGGTGGCCTTCCGACTTGCCTGGCTCCCGGTCTTCGCCCTCGCCCTGGCCGTGTGCTGGGCGGCCTTTCGTTCCTACGAGCAGGGGCACCGCGGCCGGGGCCGTCGTATGCGTCGTCCATCGCGCGTCGTCCGCACCCACCGCGTATCCGTGGAAGCGAACGAGGTCCGGCGTGCCTAGGGTTGACGGCGTGGACGACGCCAGGGACGCCCGGACAGAGGACGACACCACCTCGGCCCCGCCCCCGCCCCCACCACCGGAGATCCTCCCCGCCGTGCCTCTGCCCGCCCGCTCCGAGCACCCCATCAGCGCTACCGGCCCCACCGGCCCCTACCCGGTCGGCCTCACCGGTCCTGCCGGTCCCGCCCAGGTGCCTCGCGTCCGCCGCTCCCTGTCCGCCCTTCTCGCGGGCCTCTCGTCGGGCAGCGCGCCCCTGCCGCCGATGTCCCGGCCCCGTTGGCTGCGCCGGCTGCCCCATGTCGTGATCTGCCTGATCGCTGTTCTCGTCGCGATCGGCAGCATCGACGAGTTGAGCACCGGCTACCGGCTGGGCGTCGAGTTCGGTCTGCTGGCCGGGGTGGCGCAGGGTGTGGCGCTCGTACTCGCCCTGTGGCGGCCCTTTCCGGCCTGGTGGCTGTCGCTGTCCGCGACGTTCATCGCCGCCGTGGCCGCGCGGTCGAACATGACGGAGATGGTGCCCCCGGGCCCCAACTGGCCGTGGATCGGGCCCACGATCGCCGCGCACGCCCTCATCCTCTTCCTGCTCGCCCTGCGGATGCCCGCCCGCGTGGCCCTCGCGGTGCTGGCGGTGACTGGGCTGGTCACCGCCTTCGTCCAGGGCGTCCTCGGCGGCGGACCGTACTCGGGGACGGGCGTGCTGGCCGTCTCCGTGTTCGCCGTCGCCGTCCTCCTCGGCACCGCCCTGCGCGGCAGCCGCGAGGCACGCACCCAGTTGGTCGAGCAGGAGTACCTGACGGCGGAGGAGCGTTCCCGCCGCACCCTGCTGGAGGAGCGCAACCGCATCGCCCGCGAGCTGCACGACGTGGTCGCCCACCACATGTCGGTCATCTCCATCCAGGCCCAAGTGGCCCCGCACCTGGTGGACAACCCCTCCGTCGAGCTCAAGGAGAACCTCGACGGCATCAGGCAGAACGCTCTGGAGGCGCTCACCGAACTGCGCAGGGTCCTCGGCGTGCTGCGCTCGGAGAATCCCGACGACGCGTACGGTCTCGGCGCCGGCACCGGTGCCGCGCCCGACTCTCCCCAGCCCACCCTCGACCGCCTCGACGCCCTCGTCGAGAACACCCGCGCCGCGGGGCTGGCGGTGACCACGGAGATCACCGGCGAGCAGCTCCCGTTGCCGCCCGGCGTGGAGCTGTCCGCGTACCGGATCGTCCAGGAGGCGTTGAGCAACGCGCTGCGGCACGCGCCCGGTTCGGTGGTGCGGGTGGAGCTCACACACTTCCCGCGCGGCCTGCAGATCCGCGTCGTCAACTCCTCGCCCAGTCGGCCCGCACCGCCGTCACCGGGCGCCGGACACGGTCTGCTCGGGATGCGGGAGCGGGCGATGATGCTCGGTGGGACCCTCATGGCCATGGAGACGGCCTGCGGCGGGTTCACGGTGGCCGCGTTCCTGCCGCGTTCGGGCACCACCACCTCCCGCACTCCCCGTCCCGACAACTCGACCGGCCCCAAGGGCCCACCGGACCCCACAGGAGACACTTCATGACGAGCGGCAGCATCCGCGTACTCATCGCCGACGACCAGCAGATGGTCAGGCAGGGCTTCACGGTGCTGCTCAACACCCAGCCCGACATCGACGTGGTCGGCCAGGCGGTCGACGGCCTGGACGCCATCTCCAAGGTCGCCGAACTCGCCCCGGACGTCGTCCTGATGGACATCCGCATGCCCGAGCTCGGCGGCATCGAGGCCACCCGCCGCATCACCGACAAGACTCCGCAGATCAGGGTCCTGGTGCTGACCACCTTCGACCTCGACGAGTACGTGTACGAGGCGCTGCGCGCGGGTGCCTCCGGCTTTCTGCTGAAGGACGCGTCCGCCGACCAGCTCGCCGAGGCGATCCGGGTGGTGGCCGCCGGTGACGCGCTGCTCGCGCCCGGCATCACCCGCCGCCTCATCGCGGAGTTCTCCCGGCTGGACTCCACGCCCCGCACCCCCCTCAAGCAGCGCGTCGGTGAGCTGACCGAGCGCGAGACGGAGGTGCTCGCCCTCATCGCGCAGGGCCTGTCGAACGCGGAGATCGCCGAGCGGCTCTTTGTCGCCGAGCAGACCGTCAAGACCCACGTGGGCCGCATTCTCGTGAAGCTGGGCCTGCGGGACCGCACCCAGGCGGCGGTGTTCGCGTACGAGTGCGGGTTGGTGCGCCCCACCGGCTACTGAGCGCCCCGGCGGCCACGGGCGGCACTGCCCCGAGGGACATCCGGTCGTACCCGTAGTACCTGAGAGGGAGGATGAATGACCCACCTCACTGGTGACGACCGCTACCCCCACCTCCGCCTACGGTTCTGTATGTGACCGAGACGACCCAGACGCAGACGACACCGCCAAGCGGTGGCCGGCCGCGCAGCCCCGAGTTCCAGCTGGCGATGGACGCCTCGCGGGGGCTGCGACAGGACCTCTTCCACGACGCCTTCGCCTTCCGCCCGCTTCCGAAGATGCGCGTGGACGGCCCTCTCACCCGGCGGCTGCCGCCGCGCCTTCGCGAGCAGGCCACCCGGACCCCGCATGCCCTGGTGGCGCTGGCCGGTGGGGTGGCGCTGCTCATCTCCCTCGCGGGCAACGGCGGCGGTGATCTCCCGCAGCTCCTGACCGGCCTCCTCGCACTGGGCACGATCCTGCTGACCCTGCTCAGGCCGGTCGGCGCCTTCTGGGTCTCCCTCGCGGTGACACCGGTCACGGCCCTGTTCGGCAACGACTGGGGGAGCGACTGGCCCTGGCTGCCCGGCGCCTTCGCGACCCAGTTGATCGTGCTCACGGTCGTGGCGCTGCGGACCAGACCCCGCACGGCAGCCTGGATGTGGGCGCTGACCGCGGCGTACGGCCTGTTCGCGGAGGTCTTCTTCGGAGGCAGCCACTACTACACGAACACCATGCCCTTCCTGTTCGTGAGCGCGCTGGCCCTGCTGGTCGTCACGGTGTGGCATGTGCGGCACGACGCCGCGCAGAAGGTGACCGCCCAGGAGACGGTGACGGCGCACGAGCGTTCCAAGCGGACCCTTCTCGAAGAGCGCACGACGATCGCCCGCGAGCTGCACGACGTGGTCGCCCATCACATGTCGGTGGTCGCCATCCAGGCGGAGGCCGCCCCCTACCGCGTGGAGAACCCACCGCCGGAGCTGGAGTACGCCTTCGCGGTGATCAGGGAGAACGCGGTCATAGCTCTCTCCGAGCTGCGCCGGGTCCTCGGTGTCGTACGGGCCGAGGACTACGAGGCCCCGGACGCCCCGCAGCCCACCCTCGCGGACCTGGACCGACTCCTGGAGAACGTGCGGGGCGCGGGACTCGCCGTGGACAAGACGGTCACCGGCGCGGTGCGCGAGCTCCCGCAGGGCGTCGAGTTGTCCGCGTACCGAATAGTCCAGGAGGCGCTGAGCAACAGCCTGCGGCACGCGCCGGGCGCCGCGGCCAAGGTGGAGATCGGCTATGTGCTCGGCGGACTCGGACTGCGCATCGTGAACGGTCCGGCGACGGGCCTGGTCAAGCCTTCCCCGGGCGCCGGGCACGGCATCACGGGCATGAGGGAGAGGGTGTCGATGCTGGACGGGGAGATGACGGCGGCGGCGACGGACGACGGGGGCTACGAGGTCACGGTCTTCCTCCCCGTCCCGGCGACGGCAGCGACGGAGGACTCCGCATGACCATCCGCGTACTGATCGCCGACGACCAGATGATGGTCCGCGAGGGCTTCTCGGTGCTGCTCGGCGCGATGCCGGACATCGAGGTCGTCGGCGAGGCGGTCAACGGCCGCGAGGCCGTGGACCGGGTCCGGGAGCTGGGGCCGGACGTCGTCCTGATGGACATCCGGATGCCCGAGATGAACGGCATAGAGGCGACCCGCGAGATCGTGGCGGCGAACAGCGCGTCGAAGGTGCTCGTCCTGACGACGTTCGACCTCGACGAGTACGTGTACCAGGCGCTGCGTGCCGGAGCGTCCGGCTTCCTCCTGAAGGACGCCTCCGCCCGGCAGCTCGCGGACGGGGTGCGCGTGGTCGCGGCCGGCGAGGCACTGCTGGCGCCCTCGGTGACGAAGCGGCTGATCACGGAGTTCTCGAAGCTGGCCGAGGAGCCCCGCCTTTCGCCCACCGCCCAGGCGGCCTACGGGGACCTGACCGAGCGCGAGACGGAGGTCCTGGTCCTCATAGCCCAGGGCCTGTCCAACGCCGAGATAGCCACCCGCCTCGTAGTGGCCGAGTCCACCATCAAGACCCACGTGAGCCGCATCCTGGTCAAACTGGGCCTGCGGGACCGCACCCAGGCGGCGGTGTTCGCCTACGAGGCGCGACTGGTAACCCCGGGCTGACGGAAGCGCCCTAATCTTTTAGGGGCGCGGGGAACTGCGCGCTCAGCCACGGCGCACCCGCACGTCCCCACCGGCCCGTGGACAACCTCAGGAAGAGGGACGGCCCTGTTCAGACAGGGACACCTCCGGTTAGCGTCCGCTCATGGCAGCTACGAAAACCCCGCCCGCGTTCGACCCCTGGGACCAGGCCTTCCTGGCCAACCCGTACCCCGCGTACGCGGACCTCCGTGCCCAGGGCCGGGTCCACTACTACGAGCCCACCAACCAGTGGCTGGTCCCGCACCACGCGGACGTGTCGACGCTGCTCAGGGACCGGCGCCTGGGCCGGACGTACCAGCACCGGTTCACCCACGAGGACTTCGGGCGTACGGCACCGCCGGCCGAGCACGAGCCGTTCCACGTGCTGAACGACCACGGGATGCTCGACCTGGAGCCTCCGGACCACACGCGGATCCGGCGGCTGGTGTCGAAGGCGTTCACCCCGCGGACGGTCGAGCGGCTGCGGCCGTACGTGGACGGGCTGGCGTCCGAGCTGGTCGGCGAGCTGGTCGCGGCCGGCGGAGGCGACCTGCTGAAGGTCGTCGCCGAACCCCTCCCGGTGGCGGTCATCGCGGAGATGCTGGGGATCCCGGAGTCCGAGCGGGCGCAGTTGCGGCCCTGGTCGGCGGACATCTGCGGGATGTACGAGCTGAGCCCGTCGGAGGAGACGGCGGAGAAGGCGGTGCGGGCGTCGGTCGAGTTCACCGAGTTCCTGCGGGAGCTGATCGCGGTCCGGCGCAAGGAGCCGGGGGACGACCTGGTCTCGGGGCTGATCGCGGCGTACGACGAGGGGGACCGGCTCAGTGAGCAGGAGATGATCTCGACGTGCGTGCTCCTGCTGAACGCGGGCCACGAGGCGACGGTGAACGCCACGGTGAACGGGTGGTGGGCGCTGTTCCGGAACCCCGATCAGCTGGCGGCGCTGCGGGCGGACCGGGGGCTGGTGGGCACGGCGGTGGAGGAGCTGATGCGGTACGACACACCGTTGCAGCTGTTCGAGCGGTGGGTGCTCGACGAGATCGAGGTGGACGGGACGGTGATCCCCCGGGGGAGCGAGGTGGCGTTGCTGTTCGGCTCCGCCAACCATGACCCGGCGGTGTTCGCCGAGCCGGATGCGCTGGATCTGGCTCGGCCGGAGAATCCGCACATCTCGTTCAGCGCGGGGATCCATTACTGCATCGGGGCGCCGCTTGCCCGGATCGAGCTGGCCGCCTCGATGGGGGCGTTGTTGGATCAGGCTCCTTCGCTCAGGCTCGCTGCCGAGCCCGAGCGGAAGCCGAACTTTGTGATTCGGGGGTTGGAGGGGCTGCTTGTCGAGGTGTGACGGGGGCGGTAGGTCCGGTGGGTACGTGCGGGTTGGTGGGGGCTGGTCGCGCAGTTCCCCGCGCCCCTGAAAGACTGCGCAGTTCCCCGCGCCCCTAGAACACTGCGCAGTTCCCCGCGCCCCTGAGGGGCGAGCCCCCGTCAGCCCGTCGTCAGATCCCGGCGCCTCAGCGCAACCAGCCCCACCCCCACCAGCGCCACCGCGATCCCCGTAAGTACCAGCACCGGTGTCCAGGTCATGTCCCCGCCCGGGAGCTTCGGGAGGTGGCCGAAGGGGGAGAGGTCCAGGAGGGCGTTCGGGAGGTCCAGGGCCGGGCCGATCCAGCCCAGGAGGAGGACCGCGCCGGCGGCGCCCCACGCACCCGGCGCCACCGTCGGAGACACCCCGTGGAGGAGGACGGCCAGGCCGCCGATGGTCCAGATCGCGGGGAGCTGGACCAGGCAGGCGCCCAGGATGGCGGGGAGGTCCTGGCCGTAACCGAGGGCGAGACCGAGGCCGCCGACCAGCATGATCAGGGTCGCCCCGCCGAAGGCGATCAGCAGGTGGCCGGAGGCCCAGCGCAGGCGGCCCACGGCGTTGGCGAGGACGGGCTCCGCACGCTGGGAGGTCTCCTCGGCGTGCAGTCGCAGCACGGACTGGACGACGTACAGCGCGGCGACCATCCCGAGCATGCCGACCATCGTGGCGAGGAACGCGTCCGTGATCCCGGACTGGCCGCCCATACGCTCGATGATCTCGCGGGTGCGTTCGTTGTCGCCGACCAGATCCGTGGCGCCCGTGGTGATCCCGCCGAAGGCGACCCCGGCGGCGAGGAAGCCGAGGCTCCAGCCGAGGACGCTGCCGCGCTGCAGCCGCCAGGCCAGCGCCCAGGCCGTACCGAGGCGGCCGGTGGCAGGGCCCGGCCGGGTCGGCAGGAAGCTCATGCCGACGTCACGGCGGCCGGCCAGGTCGTACGCGATCAGGCCCTGGAGTGCCACGGCGGCGACGAAGAGGAGCAGCACCCACCACCGCTCGCCGGCGAAGGAGCGCAGGTTCTCCAGCCAGCCGACGGGGGACAGCCAGGTCAGTACCGACGAGCCGTCGCTCACCGACGAGTCGCCCGCCGCCCTCAGCACGAACGCCGCGCCCAGCAGGCCGCCCGTCAGCCCCTTCGCGAGCCGGGCGCTCTCCGTGAGCTGGGCGACGATCGCCGCCATCGTCGCGAAGACCATGCCGACCCCGGCCGTGCCCAGCCCGAGCGCCAGCGCGCCCGAGGAGCCCTGTCCCGCGAGGCCGCCCGTGATGATCAGCGCGAGGGCCGCGTTCGCGACGAGGGCGGCGAGAAGTGCCGAGGTCAGCGGGGCGCGGCGGCCCACCATGCCCGCCGAGACCATCTCCTGGCGGCCGCTCTCCTCCTCGTCCCGGGTGTGCCGCACGACGACGAGCAGGCTCATGATCCCGGCGAACACGCCCGCGTACGTTCCGATGCGCCACGCCGTGAGGCCGCCGACAGAGTCGCCGAACACGGGCCCGTACATGGCGCGCAGGGAGCTGTTGGTCAGCATCTGGCGGGCCACGTCGGCGCGTTCGGCGGCCGTCGAGTAGACGCTCTCCAGCGAGCCGGGCATGGAGACCACCATCAGCCCGATCACCGCGACCCACAGCGGGATCATCACCCGGTCGCGGCGCAGTGCGAGCCTCAACAGGGTCCAGGTACCGGCCAGTTGACGGGAACCGCCCGCTCGCACGCCGAACCTTGTCCCCGAAGTGCCCGAAGCCACGGCGGTCATCGCGACACCGCCTCCGCCCGCACGTCCTCCTGGTAGTGCCGCAGGAACAGCTCCTCCAGGGTCGGCGGAGTCGAGGTCAGGGACCGTACGCCCGACTCGGTGAGGGAACGCAGTACGGCGTTCAGCTTGTCGCTCTCCACCTGGAGTTTGACCCTGCTGCCCTGGACGTCGAGGTCATGGACGCCGGGCAGGGCCGCCAACCCGTTGGGCGGGCCCGCGAGCTCGGCGGTGACGCTCGTGCGGGTCAGATGGCGCAGCTGGGTGAGCGAGCCGCTCTCCACGGTCCGGCCCTTGCGGATGATGCTGACGCGGTCGCACAGTTCCTCCACCTCGCTGAGGATGTGCGAGGAGAGGAGGATGGTGCGGCCCCGGTCGCGTTCCTCCTCGACGCAGGACTGGAAGACCTCCTCCATGAGGGGGTCGAGGCCCGACGTCGGCTCGTCCAGGATCAGCAGGTCCACGTCCGAGGCGAAGGCGGCGACGAGGGCGACCTTCTGCCGGTTGCCCTTGGAGTACGTGCGCCCCTTCTTGGTCGGGTCGAGTTCGAACCGCTCGATCAGGTCGGCCCGGCGTGCCTTGTCGAGTCCGCCGCGCAGTCGCCCGTACAGGTCGATGACCTCGCCGCCGGAGAGGTTGCGCCAGAGGGTCACGTCGCCGGGGACGTACGCGATCCGGCGGTGCAGTTCGACCGCGTCGGTCCACGGGTTCCCGCCCAGCAGCTGGGCGGCGCCGGAGTCGGCGCGCAGGAGGCCCAGCAGGACGCGGATGGTGGTGGACTTCCCGGCGCCGTTCGGGCCGAGGAAGCCGTGGACCTCGCCGGTCTCGACGTCGAGGTCGAGACCGTCCAGGGCGTGCGTGCTGCCGAACGACTTGTGCAGTCCGGAGACGGTGATTGCCTTCGTCATGGTTCAGAACGTACGCTTCTTTCAGAAATTTGTGAAGTTAAGGAAGCGTATAAATCACGGATAGACTCGACCATGGCGCGCTGAACAGGGGAGCAAGGGGAGAGGAACCAGGGATGTCGGAACCGAGTGAGGTGGGGCGGGACCCGGAGGCGGTCTCGAAGTTCGTCGAGAGCTTCGCCGCGCAGCTGGTCGAGGCCGGGATGCAGCGGATGCCGGCCCGGGTGTTCGGCGCCCTGCTCGCCTCGGACTCCGGGGCGCTGAGCTCCGCCGAGATCGGTGCACAGCTCCAGGTCAGCCCCGCCGCCGTCTCCGGGGCGGTGCGCTATCTCTCGCAGCAGCACATGGTCTCGCGCGAGCGGGAACCCGGCTCCCGGCGCGAGCGGTACCGGGTGCACAGTGACCAGTGGTACGAGGCGCTGACCAGCCGCGACGCGGTGCTCAAGCGCTGGCAGTCCGCCCTCGACGAGGGGGTCGACAGCCTGGGCATCGAGACGCCCGCGGGGCGGCGGCTCGCCGAGACCCGCGCCTTCTTCCAGTTCATCGAGGGGGAGATCGCCGAGATGATGGAGCGTTGGCGCGTCCACAAGGAGCGGGAGTTCGGGGACGGATGAGGCCCCGAAGGGGGCCTTGCGGGGTCGCCCCGACGCGGCGATCGACTCCGTGCGTTCCCTGATGGAGTCCATGCGCTCCCTAGGGGACGCGCAGTGCCCGGCGCCAGTAGTCGGTGACGGTGTGGCGCAGCCGTGCGGTGTCGACGGTGTGGGGATCGAGGAGGCGCTGCAGTCCGATCCCGCGCAGCTGTCCGACGACCGCGATGGCCACGTCGCCCGGCTCGACGTCCGGACGCACGTCCCCGTCGGTGATTCCGGCGGCGACGTCGGAGCGCAGGTCGGAGCGGAACGCCTCGTCGCGCTCGCGGAAGATCGGGGCCAGTTCGGACGCGGTGGCCGCTTCCGCCCACAGCAGCAGGAAGGCCCGGTTCATCATTCCGACGTCCCCGAGGGCGCCGATGTAGCCGTCGATGAGTCGCAGGAGCCGGTCCAGTCCGGGTGGGAGGTCCGCGAGCCCGGGCACGAAGCCGGCTTGCGTCGCGCGGGCCAGTCGCTCGAGCAGAGCCTGCTTGGACCCGAAGTGGTGGGTGACGATCCCGCGGCTGTACCCCGCTTGTTCGCCGACCCGCGCCAGCGTCAGTGACCGCACCCCGTGCTGGACGACCAGTTCGGCGGCGGCGTCGAGCAGTGCGGCTTCGGCCTGGGCCCGGCGCTCCTGCTGGGTACGGCGAGTGGTGACCATGCGGGCATCTTACCAAGAAACTTGCGTGTTGGCCGACAAGTATGTGAGTCTGGCGTCTCCGAACCGGCTCACCTGGAGTGTGGAATGAACGAGTTCGATGACAGCGACCTGGATGTGCTGCTCGCCGAGGACCCGGGTGGTCCCGTGGTGATGCTGAACCTGCTGCGTTTCCGTCCGGACGGTGGCCGTGACAGCTACCGGCGCTACCGCGACGCGCTCGGTGAGGCGATCCACGCGCGGTACGGGCTGCAGGTGGAGTACGTGGGCGACGGTGGGCGCGCGCTGGTCGCCGGGGACGGGCAGGCATGGGACATGGTCGTGCTGGTGCGTTACCCGAACCGGCAGGCGTTCGTGGACATGGCTCGCGATCCCGAGTACCGCGCGATCGCCCACCTGCGCAGTGAGGCGCTCGTGGAGGCGGTGCTGCAGCCGACCTCACCGATCGGGGCGTGACACGGTGCCGGCCGTATTCGTACACGGCAATCCCGAAACGGCGGCGGTATGGAGCCCGTTGCTCACCGAGCTCGACCGCGCCGGTTCACCACGTGCCGGACTGATCTGCCTCTCGCCACCCGGATTCGGCGCGCCCCTGCCCGCCGGCTTCGGTGCGACGGTCGGCGAATACCGTGACTGGCTGATCGGAGCGCTGGAGGACTTCGGGGAACCCGTCGACCTGGTCGGTCACGACTGGGGCGGCGCACACGTCCTGAACGTCGCCATGAACCGGCCGGACCTGCTGCGCAGCTGGGCGAGCGATGTCGTCGGGGTGTTCGACCGCGACTACGTCTGGCATGAGCTTGCCCGGCGCTGGCAGACCCCTGGAGACGGGGAAGCCGATGTCGCCGAGCGGTTCGGCGCAACCGTCGGTACGCGTACCCGGTTGCTCGTCGAGCGCGGTATGAGCAGGTCGGTGGCCGAGCGGCTCGCGGCGGAGCAGGACGAGACGATGGGCCGGGCCGCGCTCGCGCTCTACCGCTCCGCCGCGCAGCCGGTGATGGCCGAGCTCGGCCGCCACCTGGAGCAGGCGTCGCGGCGGCCCGGCTTGTCGCTCCTCGCCACCGAGGACCACGCGGTCGGCACCGACCCGCAACGTCGGCGCGCGAGCCGTCGCGCAGGCGCCCGCGTCGAGACCCTGGACGGGCTCGGCCACTGGTGGATGACCCAGGATCCCGCGCGTGGAGCCCGCGCCCTGACCACGTTCTGGGCGCAGTGCTGATGGTGATGGCGATGGTGATGGCCCGGCGGCAATGACCACCGGCCGCCGGGCCGTGGAGGGAACTCCTACCGCTCCTTCGTCTCCTCCAGGACCGTCCTGCCCAGCAGCGCGTACCCCTCCGGTCGCCGACGCTTCAAGTACTGCGCGTACGCCAGGCCGCCCGTGCCGATCAGCACGACGATCCACGGGGTGGCTTTCAGGACGATCGAGCCGGACTCGGGGCCGGCCGCGACGCCCATGTTGGACACCAGCAGGACCACCACCGCGAGCATCGCGAGGCCGCCGACGAGCGGGGCGGTGAAGGTCCTGAACCAGTGCCGGGACTCGGGGTGGTTCTTGCGGAAGTACGCCAGCACCGCGAACGAACACACCGCCTGCACCACCAGGATGGCCATCGTGCCGAGGATGGCGAGCAGGACGTACGTACCGGTGTACGGGTCCTTGCCCGCCGCCCAGAACGCGCCGAGCAGTACCGCGCTGACAATCGTCTGGACGAGGCCCGCGACGTGCGGGGAGCCGTGCTCGGGGTGGGTGCGCCCGATCGTGCGCTGCAGTGACGGCAGCACCCCCTCGCGGCCGAGGGCGTAGAGATAGCGGGCGGCGCAGTTGTGGAAGGCCATGCCGCAGGCCAGCGAGCCGGTGATCATCAGCCACTGCATGACGATGACGGCCCAGTGGCCGACGTACTGCTCGGTGGGGTTGAAGAAGAGGGCGAGCGGGTTGGAGGACGAGGCCGCCTCGACGGCCGCCGCCTCGCCGTTGCCCGTGATGGCCATCCAGGACACGAAGACGTAGAAGACGCCGACGCCGAGCACCGAGATCATCGTGGCCTTGGGGATGATCTTCTTCGGGTCGCGGGACTCCTCGCCGTACATGGCCGTCGACTCGAAGCCGACCCACGACCAGAAGGCGAAGAAGAGTCCGAGACCGGCCGAGGTCCCTTGGAAGGCGTTGACGGGGTTGACCGGCCCGAACGTGAACCCGTTCGGGCCGCCGCCGTGCAGGGCGACGGAGATCGCCATCGCCGCGAGGATCGTCACCTCGGTGGCCAGCAGCACCACGAGCAGCTTCTCGGCGACCGACACCCCGAACCACGTGCCCATGGCGTTGATCGCGAGCATCAGGATCGCGAACGCCCACCACGGGACGTCAACCCCCGTCTGGTCGTGGAGGGTGGTGGTGGCGAAGGTCGAGAAGATACCGATCAGGGCCGGCTCGAAGACCACGTACGCGAAGGTCGCGAGGAGCCCCGAGGCCAGGCCGACGGTCCGGCCGAGGCCGAACGAGATGAAGCCGTAGAAGGCGCCCGTGGACGTGATGTGCTTCGCCATCGAGGTGAAGCCGACCGCAAAGATCGCCAGGACGACCATTGCGACGAGATAGCTCGCGGGGGCTCCGATGCCGTTTCCGGAGGAGACCATGAAGGGCACGTTGCCCGTCATCGCGGTGATCGGCGCGGCTGTGGCGACGGCCATGAAGACCACGCCCAGCAGGCCGATCGCGTTCGGCTTGAGCCGGTGGACGGTGGTGTCCTCGCCGGTCGCCGCCTCGGGGGCGGCGCCCTCCTGTACTGCCATCGGGTGGCCCCTCTCCATGGTCGTCCGCGGTCGCCCGCTCGTCTTCGTGCTCGTGTTCGCGCTTGCCTTCGCGCTTGTCCTCGGTCGACCGGAATGCTGCACGGAAAATGAGTCGTGTCGCCGGTCCGGGCGTTAAATGTTTGTCAACCAGACCTTTAGAACGCCTGTGGATCGCCCCAGCAGCGAACGTCTGCGTTAACTCTCCGCCCGGCCATGGACCCCGCGGGCCCACGCTTCGTACCGTCCCCGGCATGAGCACGTACACCTCCACCCTCGGCGGCCGTACCCACCGCTTCGACGGCCTCGCCCGGCTGCTCGCCGCCGCGAGCCCCGAACGCTCCGGCGACCGCCTCGCCGGGCTCGCCGCCGAGTCGGCGCAGGCGCGGGTCGCCGCCCGCTGGGCGCTGGCGGACGTGCCGCTCGCACGGTTCCTCGCCGAGCCGGTGATCCCGTACGAGGACGACGACGTCACCCGGCTCATCGTGGACACCCATGACGCGGTGGCCTTCGCGCCGGTCGCCGGTCTCACGGTCGGGGAGTTCCGGGAGTGGCTGCTCTCGGACGCGGCGGACGCGACGGCCCTGGCAGCGCTGGCCCCCGGCCTGACGCCCGAAATGACGGCGGCAGTCTCCAAGCTCATGGGCAACGCGGACCTGGTCGCGGTCGCCCGCAAGGTCCAGGTCGTCACGGCGTTCCGCTCGACGATCGGCCTGCCCGGCCGGCTCGCGACCCGCCTCCAGCCCAACCACCCCACCGACGACCCGGCGGGCGTCGCCGCGGCGCTCCTCGACGGACTCCTCCTCGGCTCCGGCGACGCGGTCATCGGCATCAACCCGGCGACCGACAGCCCCAAGGCCGTACGGGACCTGCTGGAACTCCTCGACGGCGTGATCCAGCGGTACGCGATCCCCACCCAGTCCTGCGTGCTCAGCCACGTCACGACGAGCATCGACCTCATGGCCGCCGGGGCACCGGTCGACCTCGTCTTCCAGTCCATCGCCGGTACGCAGACCGCGAACGCCTCCTTCGGCGTCACCCTCGGCCTCCTCGACGAGGCGTACGAGGCGGCGCGTGCCCTGGGCCGCGGCACGGTCGGGTCCAACGCCCTGTACTTCGAGACCGGCCAGGGCAGCGCGCTCTCGGCCGACGCGCACCACGGGGTGGACCAGCAGACGGTCGAGGCGCGCGCGTACGCGGTGGCCCGCCGCTACGAGCCGCTGCTGGTCAACACGGTGGTGGGCTTCATAGGCCCGGAATACCTCTACGACGGCCGCCAGATCCTCCGCGCCGCCCTCGAAGACCACTTCTGCGGCAAGCTGCTCGGCCTGCCCATGGGCCTGGACATCTGCTACACGAACCACGCCGACGCGGACGACGACGACATCGCCACCATGCTCACCATGCTGGGCGTGGCCGGGGCGTCCTTCGTCATCTGCACGCCCGGCGGCGACGACATCATGCTCAACTACCAATCCGCCTCCTTCCACGACGTGTTGTACCTGCGCGAGGTCCTGGGGCTGCGCCCGGCACCGGAGTTCGAGGCGTGGCTGGACGGCATCGGCCTCCTGGACGAACAAGGCGGAATACGGCCCGTCGCCGGCACCGCCCACCCACTGATGGCCCTCGGCAAGGAGCTGGCAGCATGACGGACGACCGTCAACTGGCGACGCTGGTACGGGCGTTGATGACGTCGACGGCACCGGAGCCGTCGGATGCCGCACTGTGGACGGGGCTGCGGCGGCACACCCAGGCGCGGATCGGGCTCGGCCGGGCCGGGTCCGCGCTGCCCACGCGCCACCGCCTCGAACTCCAGGCCGCGCACGCGGCGGCGCGGGACGCGGTGCACTCGCCGTTCGACCCGGACGTGGTGGCGTCCGGGCTGCCGGGGGTGCCGACGGTACGGGTCCGGAGTGCGGCTCCCGACCGGTTGACGTACCTCCAGCGTCCGGACCTGGGCCGGAGGCTCGACGACGTCGACCGGGCGCATCTGCCGCGCGACGACTGGGACATCGCGTTCGTGGTCGCGGACGGGCTGTCGAGCCGGGCCGTTCACGACCACGCGGCGCCGGTGATCCGGGCTACGACGGCTCGGCTGCCTGCCGAGTGGCGGGTCGCGCCCGTCGTCCTTGCCGAGCAGGCCCGGGTGGCGCTCGGTGACGATGTCGCCCATGCGCTGGGTGCCGCGATGGTCGTCGTCCTCGTCGGGGAACGGCCCGGGATGTCGGCGGCGGACTCCCTGGGCGCGTACCTCACGTACGCGCCGCGGCCCGGCCGCACCACGGATGCCGACCGGAACTGTCTCTCCAACATCCGCCCTCCGCTGGGCCTGTCGTACGACACGGCTGCCGCCAAGCTGACGTCCCTGATGACCCGAGCGCGGGGGTTGGGCCGCACGGGGGTGTCCTTGAAGGACGACTTGGACGATGGGGTGGTGGGGTTGCCGGGAGCGGCGGGGTAGGGGTTTTCTTCGCCCCCGCCGCCCCTACCCATTCCCGTCCTTCTGGGGCTCCGCCCCAGACCCCGTTGGGTTTGTTGTCGGGTGCGGGTTGGGTGTGGCTGGTCGCGCAGTTCCCCGCGCCCCTGAAGACCTAGGGGCGCGGGGAACTGCGCAGTCTTTTGGGGGTTCGGGGGCGAAGCCCCTGAGTAGTGACGATGGGGGTCCCCCCGCTCGAGCGAAGCCGAGAGTGGGGGAGGGTAGGGGCGGCGGGGGCGAAAAACCCCTCCCGGCACCCCCGTCACACCGGCAACGTCAACCCCCAAGCCCCCTCCCGCACGGTCCAGGTCCGCGTCCGCACAGGCCCCGCCACCACCGCATCCGCGCGATACCGGAAGTCCGACCCCGACACGGTGATCGTCCGAGCCACGGCCTCCAGCAGAGCGGCCTCCGCACCGACGGAAGCGGGCCGCACCTCGACCCGCGCACCCCCGCCCACCCCACCCGGCGTGACGGACACGGACTCCAGCGGCTGGTCGAGGTCGACGAGGGTCACCCCGTCGACCTCGATCCGCAACCGAGTCGGCCCGGTCACCGCGGGAGCCGGCACCCGGGCGGGCCGGGCGGCGAGGGTCCGTACGAGGGACTGGCAGGTACGAAGCCAGTGATGGTGATGCCCACCACCATCCTCCGAAGCGCTCCCCGCCCCCGCCCCCGCCCCCGAGCCGGAACCGGAACCCGTCCCCGACCCCAATCCGAACCCCAACCCCAACCCCAACCGCGAACCGCCCCCGGCCCCATTGCCAGAACCGGCCCCAGACCCAGACCCAGACCCAGACCCGTTCCCAGCACCAGAACCAGCCCCCAAGCCCCCACCCAAACCTTCCCCCAAACCCTCACCCGAGCCCACCCCCGAAGACCCGGTCGAACCGGCCACCCCCCACCTGTCCCCCGCCAACGGCGGAATCCGTAGCGTCCCCAGCACCACCCCGTCGCTGTCGTCCACCAGGAGATCGAGCCGTCGCTCGGCCCCGTCGAGCACGGCGCGGGCCGCCGCGACGGCACCTATGGGCACGCCCAGCGCCCGCGCGAGCGACAGCGCGCCGCCGCTGGCGCCCACCGGCACCAGGGACAGTGCACATCCGGCCAGCTCCCGCCGTCGGTACAAAACGGAAACCGCGCGCAAAAGCGCCCGGTCGTCCCCGATCACGACAGGCCGTCGTGACCCTCTCCTGGCAAGTGCCCGATCGAATTCCTCGGGCCCGTCAGGGAGGCACACTTTCGTCGTCGCACCCGCGCTGAGCACGTCTTTTGCGATCCGTACCGCCTCACCGTCACCGTGACGGGCGACCGGGTCGATGACCACAAGGAGCTGGTCGGAAGTCGACACCTCGGTCCTGCCTCGCTTCCTCGGGTAGCATCTTTGTGCAAGAGCCCCTTGCGCTATTGCGCCAGGGGCTTCGTCTATTCCGGGGCATCCGGTCCGACGGTCGCGGCCAAAGGTGGTCGCCGGCGTACGCAGCCATACCAGAACCAGCCGCGTACGTCCCCGACCTTGGACATGCCCCGCCCGGAAGGGGTGTACGCGCGTGCCCGCACTTGTGCTGCTCGGTGCTCAGTGGGGTGACGAAGGCAAGGGAAAGGCCACCGACCTGCTCGGTGGTTCCGTGGACTATGTGGTGCGCTACCAGGGCGGCAACAACGCCGGCCACACGGTAGTCGTGGGCGATCAGAAGTACGCCCTCCACCTCCTCCCTTCCGGAATCCTCTCGCCGGGGTGTACTCCGGTCATCGGCAACGGAGTCGTCGTCGACCCGTCGGTCCTGTTCTCCGAGCTGAACGGACTGAACGAGCGAGGCGTCGACACCTCCAAACTCCTCATCAGCGGAAACGCGCACATCATCACGCCGTACAACGTGACGGTGGACAAGGTGACGGAACGCTTCCTCGGGAAGCGGAAGATCGGCACGACCGGTCGCGGCATCGGCCCGACGTACGCGGACAAGATCAACCGTGTCGGCATCCGCGTCCAGGACCTGTACGACGAGTCGATCCTGATGCAGAAGGTCGAGGCGGCCCTCGACGGCAAGAACCAGCTCCTCACCAAGGTCTTCAACCGGCGCGCCATCGAGTCGGAGCAGGTCGTCGAGGAACTGCTGACGTACGCGGAGAAGCTGCGCCCGTACGTCGCCGACACGGTCCTCGTGCTCAACAAGGCGCTCGAAGAGGACAAGGTGGTCCTCTTCGAGGGCGGCCAGGGCACGCTGCTGGACATCGACCACGGCACGTATCCCTTCGTGACGTCCAGCAACCCGACCGCCGGTGGCGCCTGCACCGGCTCGGGCGTCGGCCCCACGAAGATCAGCCGGGTCATCGGCATCCTGAAGGCGTACACCACGCGTGTCGGTGCCGGTCCCTTCCCGACGGAGCTCTTCGACGAGGACGGCGAGGCCCTGCGCCGCATCGGCCACGAGCGCGGTGTCACCACCGGCCGTGACCGTCGCTGCGGCTGGTTCGACGCGGTCATCGCGCGGTACGCGACGCGCGTCAACGGCCTGACGGACTTCTTCCTGACGAAGCTGGACGTCCTGACCGGCTGGGAGGAGATCCCGGTCTGCGTGGCGTACGAGATCGACGGCAAGCGCGTCGAGGAACTCCCGTACTCCCAGACGGACTTCCACCACGCGAAGCCCATCTACGAGACCCTGCCGGGCTGGTCGGAGGACATCACGAAGGCCAAGACCTTCGCGGACCTCCCGAAGAACGCGCAGGACTACGTGAAGGCCCTGGAGGAGATGTCCGGCGCCCCGATCTCCGCGATCGGCGTCGGCCCCGGCCGCGACGAGACGATCGAGATCAACTCGTTCATCTAGTACGCGCAGTAGGCCGAGTACGCGGATTCGTTCGCGAACAGTGAAGTGGGGCGCCCGGTTCAACCGGCGCCCCACTTCACTGCGTATGGACCTCTCTGCGTAGCGCTGCGAGCGGGAGTTGGCGGTCGGTGGTCCCGTGGGCGGCCCGGTCGTCCCCGGGCAGGCGCGGCTGTGGACCGGCGCCTCGTCGCTCACCGCGCAGGAGCGGATGGTGGCCGGACGGGTTGGCGGCCGGTCTGGCCAACCGGCAGGTGGCGCGGGTGCTGGTGATCAGCGTCAAGGCCGTGGAGTTCCACCTGGGACGCATCTACGCCAAGCTCGGGGTCCCCTCGCGCACCAGCCTCGCCGCGCTGCCGACGGGCCAGGAGGTTGCGCTTCCGGGACAGGACCAGGGATTCCCCCAGGTCGTTCCCGAGGTCGTTTCCCGGCATCGGCGCCCTAGCGTCTGTGGCACGCGCCATCAGACAAACAGGGGGGAAGTTTTCATGGCCGATGACAAGGAACTCGAAGTCACCGACATACCCAGCGCCAAACTCAAGGCGGTGGCCCAGCGGGTCGCGCTGGAGATCCAGCTGGCGGCCGACAAGGTCGCCGCGCACCATGCGGATCCCCGCGCCTACCCGCTGGCGGACCAGGCCGGAAGCGTCGAGCAACTGCTCGCGAGCCGCTTCCGCGTACTGCCCGAGGGACAGCAGAAGCAGGCGGCGGACAAGGTCATGACGGAGCTCGGCGGCGGGGCGGCCCGCCAGAAGCGGCTCGGTGACCTCGCCAAGGTCGACCTCAAGTCCAAGACCGGCATCGAGGCGCAGGCCGGCAGGCTGGCGTTCCCGCAGAACCTGAAGTTCCCGGTCCAGGAGCTGGAGCGGATGGCCAAGGCGCTGACCGGGGAGGGGACCGCGTCGGCCGCCGCGGCGAGCGGCGTGGAGCTGCGCAACCTGGAACTGCGCATCCACCGGGTCAAGTGTGTCAAGGAGACCAGCGAGATCGGCAAGGACGAGATCGACCTCGGCGGTACGTCCGTCGACGAGGACGGTGACACCAAGAAGGTCTCGGCGTTCCGCGTGAAGAGCTTCAGCAGTGGGGTCGTGCAGACGTACTCACCGCCGCGGCGGTTCACGTCCTTCAGCCTCACCGAGAGCAGCAAGGTGACGTTCCCCAAGTCGTACTTCTGCACGTTCGTGCTCGCGGAGATCGACTGGGGCGGCCTCGCGGACTTCCTCAACAACCTGCTCGACAAGGTGAAGGAGAAGGTCGTCACGGCGGTCGCGGCCGCGATCGGTGGCGCGATCGGCGCCTCCGGCGGGCCCGTCGGCATCGCCGTCGGTATCGCGGTGGGCTTCGTGGTCGGCCAGGTCTTCGAGTGGCTGAAGGGCCTGTGGGGCGACGACGTCTTCAAGCCGTACACGGTCAGCTGTGTCATCCACGGCCTGCCCAACACGTTCGGCGGTCAGGACAACAGCCCTGACAAGACGGTCACCTTCAGCGGCCACGGCGGCCAGTACCAGTTGACCTACGACTGGCGGAAGTTCAACTGACCGGAGACGAACGCGGCCCAGGCCCTGCCGGAGACGGCGGAGCCTGGGCCGCTTCCGCCTCTCCGCCTCCGCCCAGGAACAAGAGTGGGCGTACCTCACATAGCGGGCATAGGCTTGAGGGTGCAAACGTGCGTGCGTCGATCAGGAGAAGGTGAGCGCGATGCGCGTCATGCTCAAGGCCACTCTGGACACGGAGAAGTCGAACGAAGCGATCCGCAGCGGCAAGATGCCGGAGCTGATCAAGGAGATCCTGGACCATCTCAAGCCCGAGGCGGCGTACTTCGCGCCCTTGGGCGGCCGGCGTACCTGCCTCCTGTTCTTCGACATGCAGGACAGCTCGGAGCTGCCTCCCGTCGGGGAGCCGTTCCTCACCCAGTTCAACGCCGAGGTCGAGGTCTGCCCGATCATGAACGGCGAGGACCTCCAGAAGGGGCTGTCCGAGCTGCGCTGACCGCCGGGGCGTCGGTGGTGTAGCCCGCTACACCACCGACTCGGGGGGCCGGTCCCTCGTGGCGGCGCGTGTGCGACGGAATCGTGGACGGCATCACAAGCCGATCCAGAAAGGCCCATTCCATGGCCGCGAACCGTCGCCCCGTACGCCGTACCGTCACCGTCGTCACCACCCTGGCAGCCGTCGCGCTGGCCGCGGGGCTGCTCACCGGATGCGAGGACGGCGACCTCGACAACTCGCTGAGCTGCGTCAAGAACGCCGACACGATCGCCGACAGCCTCAAGGCGATCCACGAGGCCGGTGCGGACGCGGTGAAGGATCCCACGCGGACCGACTCGTCCATCGACACCATCGAGAAGAACCTCGACAGGATCAACGACAGGACGGACGGCGACAAGACCAACGATGACAAGGTCGGCAAGGCGGTCGACGACCTCAACGACGCCATCAAGGACTACAACAAGGCGGTCCTGGACGGCGACACCAGCCCGCACTCCGGCCGGATCGACGCCGCCGCCGACGAACTGACCGACGTCTGCACGTCGTAACACCCGTACAGCAGGCCCCGGAGGCCCCGGATGCCTCCAGGGCTAGCTGAAGATGATCATCGAGCCCTGCGCCAGGCTCCGTGTCGCCGCCGCGTGCAGCCCCAGCCACACATGCCGTTCGCGGGCGAACGGGCTGGAGTCGAAGGGCGCGGGCGCGGCCGGCTCCTCCAGCTCGGTGGGGGCCATGGGCGGCTCCGGCGGGAGGGGAGGCACGGCGGGGTCGATGCCGATCGTCGGGGCGACGAACTCCAGCTCCCGCAGCAGGGCCTGGGACGAGCCCAAGGGGCCCCCGCCCGCGAGGAGTTCGTCGCTCGACAGCGGGTGCGGGAAGTCCACCGGTACGTACGCGCCCGCGTGGTCGTAGTGCCAGACCAGGTGCGACTGCTGGGCCGTGGCGTCGAACATCTCCAGCAACTGCTCGTAGTCACCGCCCAGTTCGTCGACCGGCGTCACCGCGAGCCCGCACACCTGCAGCAGATACGCGCGGCGCAGGAAGTGCAGCGCGTCGTAGTCGAAGCCCGCGACCGGTGCCACATCGCCGGAGAGGCCCGGCATGTAGGCGTAGACCGGCACCGGCGGAAGTCCGGCCTCGCCCAGCACCTTGTCGTAGAGCGCGAGTTCCTCGGCGAAGGGGTTGTCGGGGGTGTGGCACAACACGTCGACGAGCGGGACCAGCCACAGGTCACAAGCCAACAGAGAGCTCCTCGCGTAGCACGGTGGTCAAGAAAGCGTAATGGGTGCAAGCGCGGTCGGGCCCCGCCGTGAACGTCGAATACCCCACACCTGACGGCCCCACCCCCACACCCGCCGCTTCCGGCCCCGGATCTTCGCCCCAGCCCCCCGGAACCCGCAGCCGCGATCGCACGGGAGCGGGCCGTGCCGGTACGTCGAAGCCCGCCGCATACGGCTCCTCCGATACGCAGCACCTTTGAAAACCGCAGCCGTATACCCGGCAAGCGGCGGGCTCGACGTACCGGCACGGCCCGCGCCCCGGATCCGCGGCCCGCGCCCCGGACCCGCGGCCCCGGCCCGGATCCTCGACCCCACCCCGGGTTCCTCCGCCCTAGTCGGCCACCAACTGCTCGATCAGCGCCAGTGAGTGCGCGTCGTACGCGGTCACGATCGTGTGTGCGGCCGGGGCGTCGCGTTCGGTGAGGGCGTCCACGAGGGCCGTGTGCTCGGCCCACAGGCGGCCGCGCAGGTCGTCGACCCGGCGCAGGTGCTGGACCGCGCACACCCAGGACTGGACGCGCAGCCGGTGCAGGAAGTCGGCGAGGTACGGATTGCCGAACAGCCCGCTGAGCTCGCGCCAGAAGCGCAGGTCGTAGCCGATGAGGATGTTGAGGTCACCGGCGGCGGCCGCCCGCTGGGCCTCCTCGCCGCGCCGCCGCACCCCGGCGAGCGCGGCACCGGTGCGCGGGTCGTCGATCCGGGTGGCGAGTGCGGCGCGGGCGCCCCGGGTGGTGGTGGCCTCCGCGTCGAGCAGCCCGCGGAAGATGCTGTCCGTGACCAGGCTGCGGGCCTCGATCATGCCCCGGTAGTCGTTCAGCGAGTACTCGTGGACGCGGAAGCCGCGGTGCTGGTCCGCGTCCAGCAGGCCCTGGGCCGAAAGATCGACCAGGGCCTCGCGGACGGGGGTCGCGGAGACGCCGTACTGCTCGGCGATCTCCTTGACCGTGAACTCCTGGCCCGGCTTGAGACGTCCGCCCAGCACCTCGTCGCGGAGCGCGTCCGCGATCTGCTGCCGCAGGGTGCTGCGGGTGACGGCGCCATTGCCGCTGCCGGTGCGGGGCATCGTCCGTTCCTTCCCCAAGCGGATAAGTACTCGCTCATGTCTACGAGCCAGTCACCTTACGCGTTCGGGAAAGGGCCATCCGGACCACACCGGTCCTGCGCTACACCGTGTGCTCGTCCGCCACCGAGAGCGCCTCGTCGAGCGCGGCCAGCCCCTCCTTGGCCTCCGCCTCCGTGATGTTGCACGGGGGAACGACATGGGTGCGGTTCATGTTGATGAAGGGCCACAGACCGTGCGCCTTCGCCGCGGCACCGAACGCCGCCATGGGCGCGTTCGCCGCACCGGACGCGTTGTACGGCACCAGCGGCTCCCGCGTCTCCCTGTCCCGTACGAGTTCCAGGGCCCAGAAGACGCCCGTGCCGCGGACCTCGCCGACGCTCGGGTGGCGTTCGGCCAGCTCGCGCAGCCCGGGACCGAGCACGGCCCGGCCGATCCGGGTGGCCTGGCCGAGGATGTCCTCCTCCTCCATCACGTTGAGGGTCGCGACGGCGGCGGCGCAGGCGAGCGGGTGCCCGGAGTAGGTGAGCCCGCCGGGGTAGGGGCGCTTCGCGAAGGTCTCGGCGATGGTCGGCGAGATCGCGACACCGCCCAAGGGCACGTACCCGGAGTTCACACCCTTCGCGAACGTCATCAGGTCCGGCACGACCCCGTAGTGGTCCGCGGCGAACCAGTGCCCGGTCCGTCCGAAGCCGGCCATGACCTCGTCCAGGACGAAGACGATCCCGTACTCGTCGCAGAGCGAGCGGACGCCCTCCAGATATCCCGGCGGCGGCATCATGATCCCGGCCGTCCCCGGAATCGTCTCCAGGATGATCGCCGCGATGGTGGCAGGACCCTCGAAGGCGATGGTGTCGGCGAGATGCTGGAGCGCGCGCTCGCACTCCTGCTGCTCGGTCTCCGCGTGGAAGGGCGAGCGGTACAGGAACGGCGCCCAGAAGTGCACGACCCCGGCCGCCCCGCTGTCGTTCGGCCAGCGGCGCGGGTCACCGGTGAGGTTGATCGCGGCGGAGGTCGCACCGTGGTACGAGCGGTAGGCGGAGAGCACCTTCGGGCGGCCGGTGTGCAGCCTGGCCATGCGCGTGGCGTTCTCGACGGCCTCGGCGCCGCCATTGGTGAAGAAGATCTTGTCCAGATCCCCCGGCGTCCGCTCGGCGATCAGCCGTGCCGCCTCCGACCGGGCCTCGACGGCGAAGGCCGGCGCGAACGTCGTCATGCTCGCGGCCTGCTCCTGGATCGCGGCGACGACCTTCGGGTGCTGGTAGCCGATGTTCGTGAAGACGAGCCCACTGGTGAAGTCCAGATACCGCCTGCCGTCGTAGTCCCAGAAGTACGCCCCCTCCGCACCGGCGACGGCGAGCGGGTCGATGAGCTCCTGCGCTGACCAGGAGTGGAACACGTGCGCACGGTCCGCGGCCTTCACGGCAGCGCCGGCCTGGGGATTGGGCTGAGGGGTCATGCGGCCGAGCGTAGGTGTCCGGGGCGAGGGCGCGACATCGGCGTCCTGTCTGTGGTGCGGCCGGGAACGCGACAGGTTGTCGTGTGTAGGGACACCAGGGGGAGCCTCGGCCGCGACTGCGGCGAGTTGTTGACAGCATACTGTCGAGATGACAGCATGCTTACACAAGCACAAGCAGGGCCGGACCGTACCGAGCACCACGACCGAGGAGGAACCATGAACGGCAACCCCAAGCCCGTACACCTCGCCGTCTACGACACGCTCGCCGACTGGGAGACCGGCCACACGACCGCGTACCTCGCGAGGGGCGGCTACGAGATCCGGACGGTCGGAGCGTCTCCCGCCCCCGTGCGGTCCGTCGGCGGGCTGCGGATCCAGCCCGACGTCACGCTCGCCGACCTGCGGCCCGAGGGCAGCTCGCTGCTGATCCTGCCGGGAGCCGACCTGTGGGACACGAGCGACGACCTCGTCCCCTTCGCCCGCAAGGCGCGCGAGTTCCTGGACGCCGACGTGCCCGTCGCCGCGATCTGCGGGGGCACGGCGGGCCTCGCCCGCGAGGGACTGCTCGACGACCGGGCCCACACCAGTGCCGTCTCCTTCTATCTGGCGGCCACGGGATACAAGGGCGGCGAGCGGTACGTCGACACCGACGCCGTCACGGACGGCAGGCTGATCACCGCCGGTCCCACCGAGCCCGTCGCGTTCGCGCGGGAGGTGTTCGGGCTGCTCGGGGTGTACGAGGGAGAGGTGCTCGACGCCTGGTACCGGCTGTTCCACGACTCGGACGCGGAGGCGTACGCGGTGCTTGAGGCGGCCGGCCAGTGACTGGGACGAGCGGGGCGGGCGAGACGGGCGGGGCGGGTAGGTCGAGTGGGCCGGCGGACAGGGTGCGGCAGGACCTGTTCAGCCGGAGCGCGCTCGGCATCTTCCGGCTGAACGGCCAGTTCATGGGTGTGGCCGAGGAACTGGCCCGCCCCGCCGGGCTCACCGCCGCCTGGTGGCAGGTGCTCGGGGCCGTACTGAGGGAGCCGCTGCCCGTCTCCGGGATCGCCCGCGTCATGGGCATCACCCGGCAGAGCGTGCAGCGGATCGCCGACCTGCTGGTCGAGCGCGGGCTCGCGGAGTACGTGCCCAACCCCGCCCACCGCCGAGCCAAGCTGCTCCGCCCGACGGACGAGGGCCTCGCGTCCGTCAGGCGGATCAACCCCGGACACGCGGCCTTCGCGGACCGCCTCGCACAGACCCTCGGCGAGGTCGAACTGGCCGAGACCGTACGGGTGCTGGAGCGACTGATCGGCGCGATGGAGACGGTCACGGAGGCGAGCCCGGGCCCGGGCCCGGATTCGGGCCCGGAGTCGGGTGGGCGAACCGTGACAGAAACGGCATCCGCTGTTACGGAACCGTAGACACCGCTCCGGCCACCTCCCCGTTCGGCCGCACTATCCTCGGGCTGTCGCACAAGTACGGGGGAGGGCGGCATACCGATGGAGAAGCTCGGGCCTGATGATCCGCTGGGGGTCCCCCCGGCCGGAGGCTGGGGGAGGATCGGCGCGTACAGACTGCTGGCGCGGCTCGGCGCCGGCGGCATGGGGCAGGTGTTCCTGGCGCGTTCCGACCGGGGGCGGACGGTCGCGGTCAAGCTCGTACGCCAGGAACTCGCCGAGCAGGAGGAGTTCCGCGCACGCTTCCGCCAGGAGGTGCAGGCCGCGCGGAGGGTGGGCGGGTACTGGACGGCGCCGGTCCTCGACGCGGACACGGAGGCGGCGATCCCCTGGGTGGCCACGGGCTATGTCGCGGGGCCCTCGCTCGAAACGGTCGTCGGGCACGACCACGGGGCCCTCCCCGAGCGTTCCGTACGGATCCTCGCGGCCGGCCTCGCGCACGCGCTCAAGGACATCCACGCGGCGGAACTGATCCACCGCGACCTCAAGCCGTCGAACGTCCTCGTCACCATCGACGGCCCGCGCGTCATCGACTTCGGTATCGCACGCGCCCTGGAGACGGTGACCGACGGCGGCCTCACCCGCACCGGCGCGCTCGTCGGCTCACCCGGTTTCATGGCCCCCGAGCAGGTCCGCGGCGACCGCATCACACCCGCGTGCGACGTCTTCTGCCTGGGCTCGGTCCTGTCGTACGCGGCCACGGGCGACCTGCCGTTCGGTACGGCCAACAGCGGCGTGCACGCCCTGATGTTCCGCATCGCCCAGGAGGAGCCGGACCTGGCGGGCGTCCCGGAGGGCATCGCCGACCTCGTCCGCCAGTGCCTGCGCAAGGACCCGGCCTCCCGCCCGACCCTCGACGACATCCTGGAGCGCACAGGCGCCGAGGACACCGTCACGGACGGCCGCAGCCGCGACCCCTGGCTGCCGGGGACGCTGGTGGCCCAGCTGGGCCGGCACGCGGTGCAGCTGCTGGACACGGAGGATCCGGAGGTGTCCTCTGGGGCTCCGCCCCAGACCCCGTCGGGGGCCGGCCCCCGAACCCCCGCTCCTCAAACGCCGGAGGGGCTGAAGAAGCCTCAGGCACAACCAGCCCGTCCGGCGTTTGAGGAGGAGGCCGTTCAGGCCGACAGCGGGGGTCCGGGGGCGGCAGCCCCCAGGGACGGGAAGGGTAAGGGCGGCGGGGGCGAAGAAACTCCCGGTCCCCCCGAAGCCTCCCCCGAACACGAACACGCCCCCACCCCCGACGGCCCCACCCCACCCCCGCCAGGCACCCCGGGAGCCGCCCCCTTCGACCACCTCCCCACAATGACCACGGGCCTGCCCGGGACACCCCCACCGACCACCCCGCCGGGAGGACCGCCGGGAGGCCCACCCGTCCACCCGGCCTACGGCTACCCCCAGCAACACCCCCAGCCCGCCGCCTACGGCTACCCGCACTACCAACACCAGCCCGCCGGCTACCCACCCCCTCCGGGCTCGACTCCGCCCTACGGCCCCCCGTACGGCCCAACACCCCCGTACGGCCCGGGAGTTCTCCCACAACCCGGCCCGCCGCCGGAAAGAGGCGGCCGCTCCACCGCGGTCCTGATCATCGTGGCGCTGATCGTCGCGCTGGGCGCAGGCGCGTCCGTCTACGCACTGATGAAGGGCGACGGAGACAACCGGGCGGGCGGCGGCGACTCCACCACGTCCCCGACGGCAACCGCGCCCGCCCCGGGCCCGGCCACCGAGGGCCCCACGCAGCCGCCGACCACACCGGAGGAGACGCCGACGGACGGCGCGATCCCCGTCAAGTACCTGGGCACCTGGACCGCGTCCATCGACAACGCCACGGGCCACAACACCCGCGAACTCACCATCCAGCAGGGCGAGGTGGGCGACACGGTCCTCTCGCTCACGGCGGACGGCCCGGCCGGCAGCGGCACGTACCACTGTGTGTTCCGGGCGGAGCTCTCCGAGGCCCCGAGCGCCGGCGGCCCGCTCCGGATCGGCGCGTCCGAGGTCACGGCCGGCCGGCCGGCCACGTCCTGCAGCCCGGGCGAGGCAACGGAGTTGACCGTCCTCCCCGACGGACGCCTCCGCCGGGTGAACACGAGCAATGGCGACGAACTGACGTACACGAAGCAGGGCTGAGCCGGTCTCAGCGCAGTTGCTCGGCCAGTCCGACGATGATGCCCTCCGGGCCGCGGACGTAGCAGAGCAGATAGCTGTCCTCGAACCGGGCCATCTCGCCGAGGAGTTCGGCGCCGTGCGGGCGCAGTCGGGCAACGGTGTCCTCGATGTCGTCGACGGCGAACATGACGCGGTGCGTGCCCAGCACGTTGTGCGGCCGGTTGCGCGGCCCGTCGCTGATCGCCGCGGGACTGCGGTACTTCGACAGCTCCAGCCGGCTGTGACCGTCCGGGGTCCGGACCATCGCGATGTCACAGTGGACGCCGTCGAGTCCGGTGCACTGGTCGGCGACGAGGCCCTTGACCTCCGCCCTGCCCTCCAGCTCCATACCGAGTTCCACGAAGAACGCGATGGCGGCGTCCATGTCCTCGACGACGATGCCGACGTTGTCCATCCGCTGAATCGCCATGCTGGTTTCTCCTTCTTCGTCTTCTTCTTCCTCGTGCGGCCGGTGGTGGCCGCTGATGTCCCTGGGACGGAGCCGGTGGCACGTTCTCGACATCCCCGGACCACCGAACTCAGAAAAATCTGGCTCGCACCTCGGCATTGCTACAGCAGATCCGTCATCTGCCGTGCTCGACGAGGGTGGGGGCGCCCGGGTGACGGCAGGGACTCTTGTGTGCGCCGGACGCGCGCACAACCATGGATCCATGTCACCCACCCCCACCTCATCCCCCACCCCACCCTCCGTCCCGCACATACGCCCCAGCAGAAGAACCGTCCTGGCCGCGACGGCGGCCGCCGGAGCCGTCACGGTGGGGCCGTCCGCGGCGCCCGCCGCGTCCGCTCCGGCCATGCCGACGGCCGAGTTGGTGGACACGCCCGCGAGGCCCGCCGAGGCCGCGTCGCCGGGCCCGCGTCCGCCGGCCACCGCGCAGGCCCCCTCCCGTGAACTGCGCGCCCTGCTGCGGGAGATCGACCCCGACCGCATCGAGGCGACGGTCCGCAAACTCGTCTCTTTCGGCACCCGGCACACCCTCTCCACCCAGGACGACCCGGACCGCGGCATCGGCGCGGCCCGTGACTGGATCCTCGCGGAGATGCGCTCGTACGCCGCCGGGTCCGGCGGCCGGATGACGGCCGAACTCCAGTCGTACGTCCAGGAGCCCGCGTCCCGCATCCCGACCGCGACCCGCATCACCAACGTGGTGGCCACCCTGCGGGGCTCGGTCACCCCGGAGCGGGTGTACGTCGTCTCCGGCCACTACGACTCCCGCGTCACCGACGTCATGGACGCCACCTCGGACGCCCCGGGCGCGGACGACGACGCGTCGGGGGTCGCCGTGGCCATGGAACTGGCGCGGGTGATGGCGAAGCGCCGCCCGGCGTCGACGATCGTGTTCGCGGCGGTCGCGGGGGAGGAACAGGGGCTGTACGGGGCCGCGCACATGGCGTCCCGGTTCAAGGCGGCCGGCACGGACGTGCAGGCCATGTTCACGAACGACATCGTGGGCAGCTCGAAGGCGGACGACGGGACGAAGGACCCGTACACGATCCGTCTCTTCGCCGAAGGCGTGCCCACGTCGGAGACACCGGAGCAGGCGGCGACGCGCCGGTCGGTGGGCGGCGAGAACGACTCCCCGTCGCGGCAGTTGGCGCGCTTCGTCCGTGACACCGGGGACAACTCGGCGACGGGGATGCACGTACGTGTCGTCTACCGCCGGGACCGGTACCGGCGGGGCGGTGACCACATCCCCTTCCTCGAACAGGGCTATGCGGCCGCCCGGTTCACCGAGCCGGCCGAGGACTTCGCTCACCAGCACCAGGACGTACGGGTCGAAGGCGGCAAACAATTCGGCGACCTGCCGGAGTTCTGCGACTTCCCCTTCACGGCCCGGGTCGCCCGGGTCAACGCCGCCGCGCTCTGGACCCTGGCCCAGGCTCCGGCGGCGCCGCGCGACGCGCGGATCCTGACGGCCGCGCTCACGAACTCCACGGAGCTGACGTGGAAGCGTGGCTCCGAGCCCGACCTCGTCGGCTACGAGATCGTCTGGCGCGAGACCACGGCCCCCGAGTGGACCCACGTCATCCCGGTCGGCGACGTGACCTCCCACGAGGTGGACCTGTCCAAGGACAACGTCTTCTTCGGCGTGAGGGGGGTAAACCGAGCGGGATTGCGGGGACCGGTGGCGTTCCCGTTGCCGCAGGTATAGGGCTTTCCTCGTGTATGGGGTGCGGGTGCGTTGTGGCTGATCGCGCAGTTCCCCGCGCCCCTGAGGTATTCCAGCCCCTCCGGCGTTTGAGGAGCGGGGGTCTGGGGGCGGAGCCCCCGGCAAGTGACGGGAATGGGTAGGGGCGGCGGGGGCGAGAAAAGCCCTACCGGGGCTCGGGCGGGCGCTGGCGAGGCATGTTCGGGCGGGTGCCCGGGGGAAGCGGGGGGCGCCCGGGCGGAGCGGAGTCGACGCGGGCGGCCCCACCCACGCCCGCCTGGATGGCAAGCGGCCCCGCCCCGGTCCGAAACTCCACCATCCAGTCCGCGGTCTCCACCCGCACAAGCTCAGTCACATCCTCCGAGAACCGCCGAAGCACACCAAGGCACCGCTCGGCAGCCTCCCCCGCGGTCCCCTCGGCGGGCCCGAGAACCTCCCGCACACACTCGGACGCCCAGTCGAACTGAAGTACCTGCAACCGCCGCTGCACGGCCTGAGCCGTGGCCACATCCCTTATCCACCCGGCCGTCACCCCGAAGAAACGGTCCCCCGCCACACACGCGACCCCGACGAGCATCCCCAGATATCCCCAGACGGCACCCCCGCCCACCACCCCCGTGACATCGAGCAGAGGCAACGCGGCCCCGGCAAGAGCCCCCACCGCGGCCCCGCCCCGCAACGCCCGCGCCACCCGCCGCTTCCACACCCGCTCGGCGAGATACCAGGACGCCGTGGCCAGCGCCCCCGCCTCCACCCACCGGTACAGCTCGTGGAGCCGCTCGGCCGGCTCCCCCCAGTCCCCGAGGGGGAACGTACGCCCCATGAGATCGCTGGGCCTCGGCCCGCCGGGCCCGAGTGCGCCCCGGCCGGGAACACCGCGTCGCGGACCGCTCCGCCCGGGTCCTCCGGGACCGCCGGACCCGCCGGGCCCGAACCCGCCCGGCCTCGGACCACCGGCCCGCGCACCATCACCCCGACCGTCCCCGTCCTGGGCCGACCCCTCGGGCTGCATGTCCGGCTGGCTCACCCGACGCTCCCTAATCGTGACGTTGCGTGACGGTAGCGTGGCGCAAGGTTCACGAGATGCTGCTGCGCCGCACCCTTACTACCTCCCAATGGGTGGCGATGGACCCGGTTTCGGGGGTTTTCCGCTCGGACGTGGGCGTTGATCAGGTATAGGCCAATCCGCCGTCTCACTCGAAAGAGTGCTGGGGCGACGGCTCGGCAGACCACGTAGGCTCGTGCCAAGGCGGGAAACCCCCGCCGGACAGCCGTACACAAGCGGTACGGACGGTCGTACTCGCGGCTGTCCGGGAAGCCGTACCCAAGCCGTACGAAACCAGGAGCTGATCGTGATTCCCGGTGGTGGCCAGCCCAATATGCAGCAGCTGCTCCAGCAGGCCCAGAAGATGCAGCAGGACCTCGCGACCGCGCAGGAGGAGCTGGCGCGGACAGAGGTCGAAGGACAGGCGGGCGGCGGCCTGGTGAAGGCGACGGTGACGGGTTCCGGCGAGCTGCGTGGCCTGGTCATCGACCCCAAGGCCGTGGACCCCGAGGACACCGAGACCCTCGCGGACCTGATCGTCGCGGCGGTCCAGGCGGCGAACGAGAACGCCCAGACCCTCCAGCAGCAGAAGCTCGGCCCGCTGGCCCAGGGCCTGGGCGGCGGCGGCATCCCCGGCCTGCCGTTCTAAGTCAACCCGGCGGTCCCTTCTAAGACGGCCGACCGCCAACTACCGTACGTACCAAGAGGGCAAGCACGACTACGGTACGTACCGAGCGAGCAGCGGACGAGCGGTAGAACGAGCAGCGCAACGAGCAGGAACAGGAAGGCAATCCGTGTACGAAGGCGTGGTCCAGGACCTCATCGACGAACTGGGGCGGCTCCCCGGCGTCGGTCCCAAGAGCGCGCAGCGGATCGCCTTCCACATCCTCCAGGCCGAGCCGACGGACGTACGCCGTCTCGCTCAGTGCCTGATGGAGGTCAAGGCGAAGGTCCGCTTCTGCGCCACCTGCGGGAACGTGGCGCAGGAAGAGCTGTGCAACATCTGCCGCGACCCGCGCCGCGACCTCACGGTCATCTGTGTGGTAGAGGAGCCCAAGGACGTCGTCGCGATCGAGCGGACGCGTGAGTTCCGGGGCAAGTACCACGTCCTGGGCGGCGCGATCAGCCCGATCGAGGGCGTGGGCCCCGACGACCTGCGGATAAGGGAACTGCTCGCGCGCCTGGCGGACGGCACGGTCACGGAGCTCATCCTGGCCACGGACCCGAACCTGGAGGGCGAGGCCACGGCCACGTATCTCGCCCGCATGATCAAGCCCATGGGCCTCAGGGTCACCCGCCTCGCCAGCGGGCTGCCGGTGGGCGGTGACCTCGAGTACGCGGACGAGGTCACTCTGGGACGCGCCTTCGAGGGAAGGCGGCTGCTGGATGTCTGAACGAGTAGTTGATGCACGAGACGCACGAGATGCACGAGACGCGCGAGACGAAGCTCTTCTCGACGCCTTCTCGACGTCCCTGTCGAAGTCCTTGAGGAAGGCCGGCTTCTAGATGTCTGACGCCACGCTGCACGCGACGGGGCAGGACCCCGACAACTTCGCGGTCCAGATCGCGGACCAGGTGGAGAGCTTCCTCGTAGCGGTCACAGAGGTCGCCAAGGGCGACGAGCCGGACTCGGCGGTCCCCTTCCTCCTCCTGGAGGTCTCCCAGCTCCTGCTGGCCGGCGGCCGCCTGGGCGCGCACGAGGACATCGTCCCGGACGAGCGCTACGAGCCCGACCTGGGCCCCGAGCCGGACGTCGACGAACTCCGCGAGCGCCTCGCGTTGATGCTCGACCCGGTCGACGTCTACTCCGAGGTCTTCGACCCGTACGAGCCCCGCAAGCCCCCCGTCCCGGCCCGTATCTCGGACGACCTGGCCGACGTCATGGCGGACCTCCGTCACGGCATGGCCCACTACAAGGCGGGCCGCACCACCGAGGCCATGTGGTGGTGGCAGTTCTCGTACTTCTCCAACTGGGGTTCCACCGCCTCGGCCACGCTGCGCGCCCTCCAGTCCCTGGTCGCCCACGTCCGCCTCAACCAGCCCCTGGAGGAACTGGACGGCCTCGACACCGACCAGGACCTCAGCGAGGACGCTCTCGCGGAGGCCGCCGGCAAGGTGATGGCGGAGGAGATCGCGGGCCCGCTGGGCCTGCGCGAGGTCAAGTAGCCCCGGCCGTACGGGCGAGTCGTCGCGGCCCTCGCACAGCGCACTCACGCGCAGCGGAGGCCGAGCGTCGCGTGCAGCCGGTCCGGGTCCACGTACGGCGTGGTGGGCGTCGGCTCGCTGTACCACTGCAACGGCCACGTGTTGCCGTCCAGCGCCGGAATCCCGATGTACGTGACCGTGCGGCACCCGGCCCCTCCGAACCGCTGCACCCCCAACGGCCACGTGTGTGTCCTCGCGGCTCCGGGTGCGAGCAGGAAGTACATCCACCGGAACCCGACCGCCTCGCAGACGACGGGCCCCGCGTCGCCGTCCGTCGCCTCGACGAGGTCCGAGGCGATCTGCTCCCCGCGTACGCCCTGGACCCGGATCGTGTCGAAGTGGATGCCGGACAGGCGGAGTTGGTGACCGGCGAGGGGGACCCACTCGGGGCGGTAGTGGGGGATTGCGTTCGTCATGGTCACACGATGACGGTCGCACAGCTACGCTCGGTAGTGACCGAGGGGATACACGCCGGGGTGTATCGGTCGGAGGTGGCCGCAGTGTCAGTCCAGTACAACTCCTCCACGCCGTCGCCGCTCAACTGGCGCTACAGCGGCAACCAGTTGAAACGCTGGCGCACCAAGGCGAACGTGACCCGAGAAGAGCTGGCCGCCGCCGCCAACTACTCCCCGGACACCATCAAGTCGATGGAACAGGGCGTACGCAATGCCGACGCCGCGCGTCCTGGACGCGGCGGACGAGTTGTGTCATGCGGAGGGGTTGCTGAGTGCCGCCAAGGACTATGTGAAGCGGGAGCCGTTTCCGGCACGGGCGCAGGACTTCATGCTGTACGAGCGGGAAGCGGTCAGCATCTGGTCGTACGAAACACTGCTGGTACCCGGCCTGTTGCAGACGAAGGCCTATGCGACGGGGCTGATCGGCAACTTCAGCCCGCCGCTGGACGAGGAGACGGTCGAGGAGCGAGTCGCGGCGAGGATGGAGCGCCAGGAACTTCTCACCCGCAAGCCGCCGGTGGCATGCAGTTATGTGCTGCACGAGGCGGTGCTGCGTGGCTGTCAGGTGGACCGGGAACAACTGCTCCACCTCTTGGAGCTGGGGAAGCGCAACAACGTCACGATCCAGGTGCTCCCGTTCGGCCTGGCGATCCCTGCTGCGCTCGGCGGCCCCATGGTGATGCTGGAGACGCACGACCACGAGCGCTTCGCGTACTCGACAGGCCAGTCGGTGAGCCAGTTCACGTCCGACCCAGGGGTGGTCAGCGCGCACATCGAGCGGCTTAGCATGATCCGCACCGTGGCTCTCGGCCCTGCTGAGTCGGCCGGTTTCATCGAGCGGATGGTGGAGGCGCTATGAGCGAGCAGCTGACGTGGTTCAAGTCCAGCCACAGCGACGCCGAGGGTGACAACTGCGTGTCAGTCGCCCTCACCCCCACCACCACCCACATACGTGACACCAAACTGGCTGCCGACAGCCCCGAGTTGAACGTACGGGCCCCCGCCTGGTCCGCCTTCATCTCCGCAGTTCAGCCCGGAGCTTGAGCCCCGGGACCCGAGCTCTTCCCATGGGTTCTGGGTTTGGTTTTTGATGGCGGGAACTACCCAACCAACCAAGTCTGAACGTGAGTTGAGCGCGCGTAACTCGTAAGGGTGACGATCCGTGATCGGCTTGCTTCAGAACGTGAAGTCACTCTAGGTTCGCGGCAAATAGATCGGCCCCGGTCGGTGCGCCAACACCGGCTCCGAGGCCTAGACCTACGCATCGAATCGAGAGTTCGACCGTGGCTTACGCCCAGCCTAGCCCCGCCCTGCCGCGCCCCACCCACCCCATGGCCAAAACGGGTTACGGAAAACGCGCTGTGGGTGACGAACCCCCGCACGCGGACACGGACTTCGCGCATCTGTGCCCCCGGGACGCCGAGTTCGCCGTCTTCATCGACCACCTCGACGACGGCCACGCCATGGGGCACAAGGTGATCGCGGCCGAGCACCCCCGATACGGCCAGCAGGCGAGCCGTACGTCCCTCAGGAGCCTCACCGAGGCCGGCCACCTGCGCTGGATCAAGGAACACATCACCGTCGAGGACAACTCGATGCGGTGGGTGACGCGGACGTACTGGTCGCGTACGCCCAGGTCCGTGGAGTGGTGGACGGAGTTCGCGAGAGAGCGCCACGGCAGGGACGTAACGCAGAACCACCAGCCGGGCCTGGCCCGCACCGAGGCTTCCGCTCCGGCCCCGCAGCCGGTCTCGGAAGCCGAGAAGCCCGAGCGGGCAGAGCTGGCAGAGCAGGCCGAACAGCCCGACTCCGCTCCCGAGCCCAGCGCCGCTTACCGCGCACTCGCCGGGCTCCGCGCCGCAGACCCCCGTATGCCCCTCTCGGAAGCGGAGTGCCGGGCCCTTGAACCACTTGCCGCCGAGTGGCTGTCACGAGGCGCCACCCCGGCCGACATGATCCGCGCATTGACCGACGGGCTGCCGCCCGCCGTCGCGAACCCGGGCGGATTCGTCCGCACCCGATTGGAGAACAAGATGCCCCCGCAGAAGAACGACACCGCCGAGACCGGCCCCGGCCGTCCCCTCCGCGCGAAGGTGACCCGCGTGATCATGGCGTGCGCCACCTGTGACGCCGACGAGCGCACGGCGAAGATCGTCCGGGGTGTGTGCGAGGACTGCCTCGCGGAGGAGGCGGAGCTGGGGATGACACAGGAGGACGTCAAGAAGGGCTTCGAGGAGATCGCCCACATGGGCACCGCGACCGCCCGTCTCCTGAAGCTGAAGCTGGAGCGGCGCACGGGCGGACCCGTACCCGACACGTTCCGCCCTGTGCCCATCGAGGACCGAGTCCACTACCACTACCGCGACAACCGGGACCGCATCGCGAACGGCCTCCCGCCGAGGCGCTGGAAGCCGTGATGCGCGCTCGTCCGTGCCAAGCGCGTTGGACCTTGATCTGGACCGTCCGCCGAACGGGATCGGGTGTATGAGACTGCGGGAAGTGTCGAGGAGGGGGAGGCCCCAGATGTCTGTCGGCGACTTCGAGGAACTTGCTCGTCTGGCGCCCGAGACGGTGTGGCTGGAGTTCGTCGCAGGGAGGCTGGCGGTCAAGGGCGGCCCGGACGGCAGCCGCAGCGAGATCCTCGCTTGGCTACAACGGGCCTTTGCAGAAGCTGACTCGGGCTTATGGCTCTACACATTTCGAGGCCTGCGCGTGGAGGCCGACGGAGTGGGCCGGTTCCGCACGGACGGTGCGCTCGCCCCGGACAGGCACTTCGCGGGACACGGCGAATGGTCGGACCCAGAGGGCGTGCTCATGGCCCTTGAGGTCACCGCTGACGACGTGGACACCGACCAGTACAACCGGGTCGAGAAGCCCGACGGCTACGCGGCCGCAGACATCCCCGTATATCTCCTCATCGACCGCGACGACTGCTCGGTCACCGTCTTCACGGATCCGGAGGACGGCCGCTACCGCCGTCAGGTGAAGGAGCCCTTCGGGGCATCCGTCAAGATCCCGACACCTGTCGGCCTCACCCTGGAAACCGAGGAGCTCAAGGAGTTCGTGGACTGAGGCATCCGAACGCCACAGGTCACAACCCCCACAGCCCCTTCCCCAGAGTCGTGAGCCCGCCCACCAACGCCAGCAGCAGCACCAGCAGGCGGGCCTGTTTCTCCGGCACTCGTCCCGCGAGCCACCTGCCGATGGACCCTCCGACGACCATCCCCGCCACGACCAACCCCCACACAGGCGTGCTGAGTTGCGGCACCCCGTTCGCGGCGATGGAGAACGCGTTCACCACCACGCCGTAGAACAGCGCGTTGGGCACGAACTCCCGTACGGTCCAGCCCGCGTTGAGGGCGTACAGGGATATCGGCGGGCCGCCGACGCCCGCGGCCGAGTTCATGAAGCCGCCGACCGCGCCCGCGGCCACCGCGCCGCCGCTTCCGCGCAGGGACGGTAGCCGGGCGCCCCGCATCACGAGGAGGACGGCGGTCGTCACCAGGGCGCCCATGCAGGCGAGCAGGACGGGTTCGGGGAGCCGGCGGGCCAGCCAGGTGCCCAGGGGGACCGTGCAGGCCGCCGCGGCGCACAGCGGCACCATCGCGCGCAGCCGGACCTCGCGCAGGCCGCCCGCGAGGCCGACCACGCAGATGACGCCGGCGACGCAGTTGGCGAGGACGACGCCCTGCGCCGGGCCGAGCAGCAGCACCAGCGCGGGCACGGCGACGAGCGCGAAGCCCATGCCGGTGAGCCACTGCACACAGGAACCGAGCAGCACGATGCCGCTCAGCAGCAAGCCGGCCTCCCAGCCACCTGCCATGGTCAGCCCTCCCCGTGACCTGGTGCTTTTGCTGTTTTGTACGAACGTTGGACGTGCGCTGCATCTGCGCTGCACGGGGCTTAACCGGTGTGAAGCGAAGGTTGGATCACTCCCCCAGGGGAGCAAGTCCACCCCACCACACAGGAGTTGTGATGCAGCGTCACATACGGACCCGCGCAGCGATCGTCACCGTCGCCCTCGTGGCCGCCGGAGCCGTCACCGTCGGTGTCAGCCAGGCCGCGCCGGAGCAGCGGTCGAAGCCCTCCGCGACCAAGCACGCGAAGAAGGCTTCCAAGGCGGAGATCGCCGCGCTGTTCGACGGCTGGAACAAGGCCCTGCAGACCGGGGACTCGAAGAAGGTCGCCGCCCACTACGCCTCGGACGCCGTACTCCTGCCCACCGCCTCGCCCAAGATCCGTACGAACCACGCCGAGATCGTCGACTACTTCGACCACTTCCTGCTGAACAAGCCCAAGGGTACGAAGATCAAGTCCGTGATCAACGTCCTGGACAGCAACTCGGCGATCGACGCGGGGCTGTACGTCTTCAACCTGACCGACCCCAAGACCGGCGAGAAGAAGAACGTCGAGGCCCGCTACACGTACGAGTACGAGAAGCGCGGCGGCAAGTGGCTGATCGTCAACCACCACTCCTCGGTGCTGCCCGCCGCAGGCTGAACCGGACGCACAGCCCCCCACCAGGGGCGTCCCGCAGCGCCACCGCACCGCCGTCATCGGTGACCAGTTGCTTGACGATGGCCAGGCCGAGCCCCGAGCCGGCCCGGCCCGTCAGGCCCTGGCCGCGCCAGAAGCGGTCGAAGGCGCGGGACTTCTCCGCGTCGGACATGCCGGGCCCCTGGTCCAGCACCGACATCACGACCTCGTCGGGGTGGGACGACACCGACACCTCCACGGTGATCGTCCCGCCGTCCGGTGAGACCTCCAGAGCATTCGACAGGACGTTGTCCAGTACCTGGTCCAGATGACCGGGACTGGCCAGCACAAGCGGCCGGCCGCCGGCAACTCCCCCCAGAGCGATGGTGACTCCGCGCTCGTCGGCGGCCGGTCTCCACACCGAGAAGCGCTCCTCGATCACGTCGACCAGCGACAGCGGTTCGGCCGCGGACACCTTCGCCTCCGCGCGCGCGAGCACCAGCAGACCGTTCACCAGGCGGCTCATCCGGACCACCTCGGAGGTGGCCTGCTCCACGTCCTCCCGTACGAACTCGTCGTCGGTGCCGTCCGCGATGTTGTCCAGGGAGAGGCGCAGTGCCGTCAGCGGCGTACGCAACTGGTGGGAGGCGTCGGCGACGAAGATCCGCTGGGCGGCGACCAGGCTGTCGAGGCGTTCGCCGGCCGAGTTGAGCGTGCGGGCCAGCTGCTGGGTCTCGTGCGGGCCCTCCACCGGCGAGCGTGCCGTCAGGTCGCCGTCGCTGAAACGGGTCGCCATGTCGTTGAGCTGGCGGAGCGGGCGGGTGAGGCGGCGGGCCACGAACGCGCCGATGAAGGCGGCCACGGCCAGCACGCTGACCGCGAGTACGGCCCGGAAGCCCCAGATGCTCCACAGCCGGCTGCTCAGGTCGGAGGTCGCGTACTTGATGCGTACCGCGCCGACGATCCGGTCCTTGTCCTCCGCCGACCCGGCGGGCACGGTCACCACCAGGTGCCGCCCCCAGACGAAGGAGGAACCCCAGTCGACCGTCGTCCTACGTTCCTTCAGCGCTTGCGTGATCGCCTGGTCGTCCGCGGGGAGGGGGAGCGAGGCCACCGCCGTGCCGCTGGAGTCGGTCACCTGGACGGTGCCGGGGGTGTCGTTGGAGTAGGCCTCGGCCATCCGCGCGAGTGCCTGCCGCGAGGACGCGTCCCCCTCGCCCAGCAGCAGCGCCATGGTGGTGGCCTCGCGTTCCACCGACTCCTCGGTGTCCCCCCGCAGCTGCGAGGTCAGCGTGAAGGCCACCGGCACGGTGAAGGCGGCCAGCGCGACCGCCACCAGGAGTACGTAACTGACGATCAGCTGCCGGATCATGACGCGGCGTCACCTTTGGCGCCGCTGCCCGAAGCGCTGCCGTCGCCCCGGTCGCCGTCCTTGGCGATCTCCAGGCGGAAGCCGACCCCGCGGACCGCCTCGATCGTGATCGCGCCCGCGAGCTTCCGCCGCAGCGCCGCCACGTGGACGTCCAGCGTCTTGGTCGGCCCGAACCAGTTCGCGTCCCAGACCGCTTCCATGATCTGTTCGCGCGACATCAGCGCGCCCGGCTCCTCGGTGAGGAAGGCCAGCAGGTCGTACTCCTTCGGCGCGAGGGCGACCTCCTCGTCGTCCAGCCGGACGCGGGCCGCCTTGCGGTCGATGGTCAGGCGCGACCCGTACCGGTCGGGTCCCGCCGCCGCTTCGGCTGCCGTACGCGGCTGGGCGCGCCGCATCACCGCCCTTATCCGCGCGATGACCTCGCGCACCCCGAACGGTTTGGTGACGTAGTCGTCGGCGCCGAGCTCCAGGCCGACCACCCGGTCCGTCTCGTCGCTGCGTGCGCTGATGACGATGATCGGCACGTCACCGCGCTCGCGCAGCGCCTTGCAGACGTCCAGACCGTCGGTGTCGGGCAGCCCGAGATCGAGCAGCACGACGTCGTACGGGTCCTCGTGGGCCAGGGCGTCACCGCCCGTGGCGACCCAGGCCACCTCGAAGCCGTAACGCAGCAGCCCGCGCCGGAGCGACTGGGCTACCGGCTCGTCGTCTTCCACCAGGAGTACGCGCACAAGCGGAACCCTAATGCTTGAAATTTAACGCGACGGCTCGTGAGTGTGACGCGGCGCACTTTCCGAGTGAGGTGCGCCCGGGCAGGGCAGATGCGGTCCTGGAGCGGCCGGAGGGCCGGCCGACGGAAGCCGACCGATCGGACGACCGGGAGCCGGACGGACCCGGGTGATCAACTCGTGAGCGGGACATCTCACGATGCGATATCGCCGGGGTGGAATTCGGCCGCTCGTTAGACTGAGCCGACCGCAGTCGTGCGGTACGAGACGGACTGAGCGAGGAGCGCACGTGGGCCTTGTCGTGCAGAAGTACGGAGGCTCCTCCGTAGCCGATGCCGAGGGCATCAAGCGTGTCGCCAAGCGGATCGTCGACGCCAAGAAGAACGGCCATCAGGTCGTTGTCGTGGTGTCGGCGATGGGTGACACGACGGATGAGCTGATCGATCTCGCCGAGCAGGTATCCCCGATCCCTGCCGGGCGTGAGTTCGACATGCTGCTGACCGCAGGAGAGCGGATCTCCATGGCCCTGCTGGCCATGGCGATCAAAAACCTGGGCCACGAGGCCCAGAGCTTCACCGGCAGCCAGGCAGGCGTGATCACCGACTCCGTCCACAACAAAGCGCGCATCATCGATGTCACGCCCGGCCGCATCAGGACCGCGCTGGACGAGGGCAACATCGCCATCGTCGCCGGGTTCCAGGGCGTGAGCCAGGACAAGAAGGACATCACCACGCTGGGTCGAGGCGGGTCCGACACGACCGCCGTCGCGCTCGCCGCCGCCCTCGACGCCGAGGTCTGCGAGATCTACACGGACGTCGACGGTGTGTTCACCGCCGACCCGCGGGTGGTGAAGAAGGCCCGGAAGATCGACTGGATCTCCTCCGAGGACATGCTGGAGCTCGCCGCCTCCGGCTCGAAGGTGCTGCTGCACCGCTGCGTCGAGTACGCACGCCGTTACAACATCCCGATCCACGTCCGCTCGTCCTTCTCCGGACTGCCGGGCACCTGGGTCAGCAACGAGAATCCGCAAGGGGACGCGCAGGTGGAGCACGCCATCATCTCCGGAGTCGCGCACGACATCTCCGAAGCCAAGATCACGGTCGTCGGCGTCCCGGACAAGCCGGGCGAGGCCGCGGTGATCTTCCGCGCCATCGCGGACGCCCAGATCAACATCGACATGATCGTGCAGAACGTGTCGGCGGCCTCCACGGGCCTCACCGACATCTCCTTCACCCTCCCCAAGACCGAGGGCCACAAGGCCATCGAGGCCCTGGAGAAGGCGAAGGGCGCGATCGGCTTCGACTCGCTGCGCTACGACGACCAGATCGGCAAGATCTCCCTGGTCGGCGCCGGGATGAAGACCAACCCGGGCGTCACCGCCTCGTTCTTCCAGGCGCTGTCCGACGCGGGCGTCAACATCGAGCTGATCTCGACCTCCGAGATCCGCATCTCGGTGGTGACCCGCCAGGACGACGTCAACGAGGCCGTGCGCGCCGTGCACAGCGCCTTCGGGCTCGACTCCGACAGCGACGAGGCCGTCGTCTACGGAGGCACCGGCCGCTGATGGCCAGGACTGTGGGACCCGGGACCGTGCGACCCGGGTCCGTAGGGCCGACGCTCGCGGTCGTGGGAGCGACCGGGGCCGTCGGCACCGTCATGCTCCAGATCCTGTCCCAGCACGCGGACATCTGGGGCGAGATCCGCCTCATCGCCTCGCCGCGCTCGGCCGGCCGCAAGCTGGCCGTCCGTGGCGAGGAGGTCGAGGTGGTGGCCCTGACGGAGGAGGCCTTCGACGGGGTCGACGTCGCCATGTTCGACGTACCCGACGAGGTCGCCGAGCGCTGGGCGCCGCTGGCCGCGTCCAAGGGCGCGATCGTCGTCGACAACTCCGGCGCCTTCCGGATGGACCCCGAGGTGCCGCTGGTGGTGCCCGAGGTCAATCCGCACGCCGCCCGGGTGCGGCCGCGCGGCATCATCGCGAACCCCAACTGCACGACCCTGTCCATGATCGTGGCCCTGGGCGCGCTGCACGCCGAGTTCGGCCTGCGCGAGCTGGTGGTCTCCTCGTACCAGGCGGTGAGCGGGGCCGGGCGCCGCGGTGTCGACACCCTGCGCCAGCAGCTGTCGCTCGTCGCCGGTACGGAGCTGGGGACGACCCCCGGCGACGTACGCAGGGCGGTGGGGGACAACACGGGCCCCTTCCCGGAGCCGGTGGCGCTCAACGTGGTGCCGTGGGCCGGGACCGTGCGCGAGGACGGCTGGTCCTCGGAGGAGATGAAGGTGCGGGACGAGTCCCGCAAGATCCTCGGACTGCCGAACCTGCCCGTCGCCGTCACGTGCGTACGCGTGCCGGTCGTCACCACGCACTCGCTGACCGTCCACGCCCGCTTCCAGGGCGAGGTGACGGTGGACCGGGCGCGGGAGATCATCGCCACGGCACCCGGCGTCGTGCTCTTCGACAATCCGGCGGCGGGGGAGTTCCCGACGCCGGCCGACGTGGTGGGTACGGATCCCACGTGGGTGGGGCGGGTGCGGCGGGCGCTCGACGATCCGACGGCGCTGGAGCTCTTCGTGTGCGGGGACAATCTGCGCAAGGGGGCCGCGCTGAACACGGCCCAGATCGCGGAGCTGGTGGCGGCCGAGCTGGCTGGAGCGTGAGTCGGGCACGGCTGCCGCTGTCTGTGCCGTCGTGTGTGCCTCTGTGCCATGTCGCAGTGCTGTGGGCGGCTCCGGCCGGAAATTTTCTGGTCGAAAGTTGAATCTTTTGTAGAATCTGTGTGACTTTCGTGGTCGGAAATTGGTCCGGACCACTTGAATCGAGGCTTCCGACGACCGAGGCTTCTGGCGTTCGAAGATTTTCCTCCCCGTTCTCCGCAACCGCGCGGAGGGCGGGGAGCGTCTTTGCGGTCGCCCTTCAGGGGGCGTCCGGACGCCACGTTCACATGGGGCATAGGGGATGAGCTTTTACGTATGAGGGCATTTGACGCACTGTCTGGCGTGCAGCCTGACGCAAAAGTGATGCCTGTCGCGTACAACCCCAACGGGGGGACGCGTGTCCAACTGGCGTGGCTGAGGTACTCGAATTCACTGTGGCGGCGCGGGGCACGACCCTGCGCCCGCCCCGCCGACCCCGCATGTCCGGCGCGTCCGGCGGCGGCATGCCGGTGATCGCCCCCATGCCCGCAGCGCGGCCGACCCGCATCCCGAACCAGCGCGAGGGCGCTGACGAAGCCCTGGCGGCCGGCACCACCGTCGACCATCTCACCGAGACCTATCGCGCCCACTACAGATCGCTCCTCGGTCTCGCGGCGCTCCTCCTCGACGACACCGCCTCCTGCGAGGACGTCGTCCAGGAGGCCTTCATCCGGGTGCACTCGGCGCGCAAGCGCGTGCGTGACCAGGAGAAGACGCTCGCCTATCTGCGGCAGACCGTCGTCAACCTCTCGCGCTCGGCCCTGCGCCGGCGCATCCTCGGTCTCAAGCTCCTCTCCAAGCCGATGCCCGACATGGCGAGCGCGGAGGAGGGCGCGTACGACCTGCTGGAGCGCGACGCCCTGATCAAGGCGATGAAGGGGCTCCAGAGGCGCCAGCGCGAGGTCCTCGTCCTTCGGTACTTCGCGGACATGACCGAGGCGCAGGTCGCCGAGACGCTCGGCATCTCGCTGGGTTCGGTGAAGGCCTACGGCTCGCGCGGCATCGCGGCGCTCCGTGTCGCCATGGAGGCGCCGGCATGAGCGCGAAGGACGAGCGGGCACGCCATGATGAATACGGTCGCGGTTACAGCGACGACAACGAGCACGACCAGCACGCTGGGAACGGAATTGTGAATCACGGCCCCTCGGGGAATTCGGGCCCGGAAGAATCGGGTGTCTCGGACACGGACGGCCGCTCGGCGGACCGCCCGTCCGGTGCTTCGCCGCGCTCGTCGAGCCCTTCGGGCGCGGCGGGCCAGTCGGACCCTTCGGTCCACTCGACCCGTTCGGCCCAGTCGACCCCTTCGGTCCACTCGGACTCGGACTCGGACACGGATGCCGCGGGGCCCGGAGTCGAGGGACTCGGGCGGATTCGGCGCCGACGGCCTCGCCCTGGGGGCGCTCGGCTCCGACGAACTGGCCCTGCGGCGGCTTCTGCACCAGTCCGTCGAGGAGATCGAGCCGACCGACGGCACGCTGGACCATCTGCGGCGCGCGGTACCGGCCAGGCGGGCACGCAAGCGCCAGGCCGTCGTCGGCATGGCGGCCGCCGCACTCTTCATCGGAACGGCCGTCCCGGCCCTCATCCATGTCTCGAACGCCACCGGCTCCAACGCCGACCCGTCCATCGCTGCCAACGCCTCACAGACCCAGGGCGGCGCGAACGAGGGCAAGCAGGCCGGTACGGGGGGCGGCTCCGGCGGCTCCTCGGGCAAGGACAACGACAAGGGCAAGGGCGACAAGACGGACAAGCCCGACAAGGGCAAGGGGGGCAACGGCGGCACCGCCGGCACCCAGCCGTCGGCCTCCGCCGCGAACGTGCCCGCCTGTACGTCCCTGCAGCTCGGCAGCGCCGTCGGGAGCGCCGGCTCACCCGACGCCAGTGGCGCGGTCTACGGCTCCTTCCGGGTTACCAACGTCTCCGCCGCCAGCTGTACGGTCTCCGGCGACGGCTCGGTCGCCCTGGCCGCCCAGGGTGCGGCGAGCCAGTCCGCGATCGGCACGGCCCTGCACGCGACGGGTGACGCGGCGGCCGGACTGCCCGACCAGTCCACGTACGCCGCCGCGCTGGTGCTCCAGCCGGGCTCGGCCTACGAGGTCGAGTTCGCCTGGGTGCCGTCGAGCACCTGTCCGACCACCGGTGGCAGCACCGGCGGTGGGGAGCCCTCGCCCGACCCGACGCCGACCGGCACCACCGGCGACAGCGGCGGTACGACCTCCGAGGGCACCAGCGGCGTGAGCTCGCAGCTCATGAAGGAGGACGGAGCGGCCGACGGAAGCGTCCTCGTCTCCTACTCCGCGGAGGGCGGCGGCCCGACGGTGTCGACGACCGTGTCCAACGCGTGCGCCGGGACGGTCTATCGGACCGGGGTGCTGGCCGGGTCCTGAGGTCCGGCCGGGGGCCCTTGCGGTCCTGGGGTCGTTCGCTGGGTGCGGGTGCGGGTGCGGGTGCGGGTGCGGGTGCGGGTGCGGGTGCGGGTGCGGGTGCGTTGTGGCTGGTCGCGCAGTTCCCCGCGCCCCTAAAAGATTGCGCCGTTCCCCGCGCCCCTAAAAGATTGCGCCGTTCCCCGCGCCCCTAAAGGACTGCGTCGTTCCCCGCGCCCCTGAGGACTTCCTGAGGTCCGGTCGGTCGACGGGGCAGGTTGATTTCGGGTCAGGCCGTGGGAGAGGCCGACACCTTCGTGTTGTCGGCGGTGGCGGTGTTGGTTGCGGCGTCCTCGCCGTTGCCTTCGACGAGGCCCAGTTCCGCGTCCTGTGCGAACTCCACCTCGCGTCGCATCAGCCGGAACCACATGAAGACCACGAAGCCCGCGAAGACGAACCACTCGCCGGTGTAGCCCAGGTTCTGGAACGCCTTCAGGTCCAGGCCCGTGTCCGCCGGAGCCGCCGCGGGCACCGCCTTCATCCCCGAGTCGGCCTTGGCGAGCGTGACCCAGGCGTCGTACACGTCGTACGGCACGAGGTTCACCAGCGCCGCCGAGCTGATCGCGCCGGTCTGGCCGGCGGGGAGACCACCGGCCGCGGGCACGCCGTTCGAACCGGGTGTCTCCGAGGCCTGCAGCGCGCCGGCCACGGTGACCTCGCCGGTCGGAGCGGCCGGGGCCTTCGAGGGGTCCGCGTCCCCGGGGAGCCAGCCCCGGACCACCGGCAGGGCCTTGCCGTCGTCCGTACGCAGCAACGTCAGAACGTAGAAGCCGCGCTTGTCGTCCAGCTCCCGGCCCGGCACGAGCAACTGCTTCCCGTACCGGCCCTTCGCCGTGGTCTGCTTGCCGGACGTCTCCTTGTCCACGGGCAGCAGCTCGGCGAGCGGCCTCGCCGGATCCGTCTTGGCCGCCGTGGCCTGCTCGCCCGCGTCACGGTGGTCCTGGACCCGGTCTTCGAACCGGCTCAACTGCCATGACCCCATGAAGATGCAGAAGGGGATGGCCAACAGCACGAAGACGTTGATCCCCCACCAGCGGGGCGTCAGCAGGAACCGGTACACAACCTCAAAGGTACGGGGCCCTCGCGGGCGGGTCGGCCGAGGGGTGCCTCACGGCCGAGCCTCCCGCGAGGGGACCCGGTGGGCTCACCTGCCCAGGTGTCGCTCCGCGAAGTCCAGCTCCAGACGGACCTGCTTGATCCGCTCGTCCACGACCAGCGAACCGTGCCCCGCGTCATAGCGGTACACCTCGTGGACGGCGTCGCGCGCGGCGAGTCTGGTCACGTAGTTCTCGACCTGACGGATCGGGCAGCGCGGGTCGTTGACCCCGGCGGAGATGTAGACCGGGGCCTTCACCGCGTCGACGTACGTCAGCGGGGACGACGCCTCGAAGCGCTCCGGGACCTCCTCCGGTGTGCCGCCGAGCAGCGTGCGGTCCATCGCCTTCAAGGCCTCCATCTCGTCGTGGTACGCCGTGACGTAGTCCGCGACCGGCACCGCGGCGATGCCGAGCGCCCACGCCTCGGGCTGCATGCCGACGCCGAGCAGCGTGAGATAGCCGCCCCAGGAGCCGCCGGTGAGGATCAGCCGGTCCGGGTCGGCGAGACCGGACGAGACCGCCCACTCCCGTACCGCCGCGATGTCCTCCAGCTCGATCAGGCCGACCCGGTGCTTGAGCGCGTCCGTCCACTCGCGTCCGTAGCCCGTGGAACCGCGGTAGTTGACCCGGACCACCATGTACCCGTGGTCCACCCAGGCCGCCGGGCCCGCCGCGAACGAGTCGCTGTCGTGCCAGGTCGGGCCGCCGTGGATGTCGAAGACGGTCGGCAGCGGACCCGTCACCCCGGCCGGCCGCTGGACGAGGGCGTGGATACGGCCGCCGGGACCGGTCACCCACTCGTCCTGGACGGACACCGACGCCGGGGCCTTCATACCGGGCGGGTCGAGGACGACCTCGCCGGACGTCGAGCGGACCACCGGCGGCTCGGCGGCCGACGACCACAGGAACTCCACGCTGCCGTCCGGGCGGGCCGTCGCCCCCGACACCGTGCCCCTCGGCGTCGGCACCTGCTCCAGGCCGCGGGTCGCCAGGTCGTACCGCCACAGCTGGCTGCGCGCCTCGAAGCTGTTCACCACGAGCAGCGCGGAACCGTCCGGATACCACTCGGCGCTCAGGTCGCCGTCCAGGCGGGCGGCCAGCGCCAGGTCCGTCTCCTCGCCGGACGCCGCGTCCCACACCATCGGCTCCCAGCGGCCGCGCCGCTGATGTCCGACGAGCAGCCGGGTGTCCCCGTCGACCGGGGCGAAGCCGAGCACCTCCAGGCCGAGCTCGGCCGTGCCGCCCTTGGTGTCGTCGAGCTCCGCGACCGCCGAGCCGTCCATCCGCAGCACCCGCACCGCCGAGTGCATCGCGTCACCGTGCTCGGTGTGCTCGATCGCGATCAGCGATCCGTCGTGCGAGAGATCGCCGACACTCGCCGACTCGCGGTGCCGGTAGACCTCGACGGGGTCCTCGCCGGTCCGGCTGACATAGATCGTCGAGCCGTCCTCGTCGGTCGACCGGCCGACGATCGCCGTCCGTCCGTCCCTGCCGAGCGCGAGCCCCGCGGGATAGGAGGGGTCGAGCCCGGGAGCCGCGGGCTCGTCGGAAACGGGCGCGCCGCCCTCGCCACCCTTGCCGCCCTTGTCGCCGGACCCGGCGAACGGCTGCCGTCGCCAGATCCCGAACTCGTCGCCGTCCTTGTCGTCGAACCACCAGATCCACTCGCCGTCCGGCGACATCACGCCGTCCGTGGTCCCGTTGGGCCGGTCCGTGACCTGGCGCTGGTCACCCGTCTCGCGGTCCCACGCGTACAACTCGTACGTCCCTGTCGCGTTCGACACGAACAAGGACCGGTGCGGCGCGTCCTCCGCCCAGTCCGGCAAGGACACCCGCGGCGCCCGGAAGCGCTTTTCCCAGTCCGGCATGCTTCCCTCGTGCGGGACGGACCCGTTGCTCTCAGTCATGGCCCCATACTGCCCGCACTGGACGACAATGCGCTCCCGGGGCCCTCAGCCTGTGGAAAACTCCGCGAACCGATCTCGCCGCGGCAGGGACAATGTCCGGGTCCGTGCAGGTCAGGGCCGATTGTCAGTGGCCGGGTGCACTATGGCGCCATGACCTCATCGACCGATCCGCGCACAACAAATCTGCGCGAAACAGTGGAGAGCTTCTGGGCCGCGGCCGAGGACAGGAACTGGACGGCTTTCGCGGACACCCTCGCGGAGGACGTCGTCTACACCCTTCCCCAGACGCGCGAGCGCGTCAGCGGGCGGGAAAGGTATGTCGAGTTCAACCGCGAGTATCCCGGCGACTGGCACCTGCGGATCGAGCGCATAGTCGCCGAGCCCGGCCAGGTCGTCACCTGGCTCCACTTCACGGTGGGCCTGGACGAGATGTACGGGATCTCGTTCTTCACGGGTGACGCGGAGGGCCGCGTGCTGACGATCACGGACTTCTGGCCCGAGCCGTACGAACCTCCGGTGGGGCGGGAGCACTTGGTGGAGCGTTACTGAGGTGGAGGGTTACTGACCGGTGGAGCGCTCCTGAGGCGAGCCGTCTCCGTCGTTCCGGGCTGGGGCCGGCGTGCCTATGACCACCACCGCGACCCCGCTGTCCAGGTCGACGCGTGTCCGGTGCGGGGGCGCGCCGTCCTCCTCGTCGTCCCGGAGCACGAGGGCGGACTCCCGCTCCTTGAGTTCGTTCTGCTTGCCCGGTGACAGCGCGCCGTGCAGCTGCTCGAAGCCGGTGGCCGACACCTGTCCGACCCGCGCCCCGTTGCGCCAGGGCAGCACCCCGGCCCGCCCGGCCCGCAACATCAACTGATCGACGAACGCGATGACCGTCAGCAGGATGACCAGCCCGGGGAGGGAGGCGAACACGGCGAATTCCATCGGCCCATTGTGGGGCGGGCCGCACCGCGGGGACAGACCCGGGACCACGCGCCCGTACGGTCCCGGGACTACGCGCCCGTACGGTCCCGGGGGCGTCGTCCCAGCAGTTCGGCGAGGCCTCGTCGGGTGGCCGCGATGACGACGCGGTCCTCGGAGCCGAGCACGTAGGTGGGAGGCAGGTCCCAGACCAGGCCCGACGGGCGCTCGGGCGAGCCCGGGGTGGGGGCGGTGGCCAGGTCGGGCCGGCGTTCCTCGGGGGAGGCGCTGTCCAGGGCGAGCACCCGCCACGCTCCCGCGCGGAACGCCTCGGCGACCGTACGGCCCTCAAGGTGCGGATGCCCGGCGACGTCCAGGGCGGCGAAGAGCAGGACCCGGCGTTCGACCGGGATCGCCCCCAGGATCTGGCGGCCCATCATCGCTCCGGCGAAGGCGGGCGCGGCCAGATGGGAGACGCTGCGGCTGCGGGTGAGCGCGTGCGGGTGGGTGGCGCGCAGGGTGCGGTAGACGGCGGTGGCGAAGTCGTCGTCGTACAGCCGCAGCACGACGCGCAGATCGGGCCGCACCGACCTGGCGTACAGGGAGGCTTCCAGGTTGGTGGTGTCCGCGCTGGTCAGGGCGAGCAGGGCGTGCGCGCGATGGATCTTGGCGGCTTCCAGGACGCCTTCCTGGGTGACGTCGCCGAGGACGACGGGCACGCGCAGCCGGCGCGCCAGCGCGAGCCCGCGTGCCTCGGGATCGGCCTCGACGCAGACGACCGGGATGCGGAGTTCGTGAAGGCGCGCGAGCACACGCGTACCGATCTTGCCGAGTCCGAGAAGCACGACGTGATCGGAGAGCCCGCGGGGCGGCTTCCGCAGCGCGGTCCCGCCGCGGAACGTACCGAGCGCCTCCAGCACGGCGGCGAGGAGCACGGGGAGCAGCAGCAACCCGACGAGACCGGAGAGGAGTTGGAGGATCTGGCGGCCGAGGGGTCCTTCGAGCGCGGGGTCGTTGATGGCGAAGAGATCGAGGAGGGTCAGATAGGTGGCGCGCAGGGGGTGTTCGCCCGTCGTCACCATGGACGCGACGGCGAGCGCCACCACACAGGCCACCAGGCCCGCGAACGACCAGCGCAGCCGCCGGGAGAACAGCCTGCCGATGGGCAGGACACTGCGTCCGGCGGGGAGCGGCGGACCCGAGTACGACACCGTCTCCAGGACGACGGTGCCGCGGCCGGTCGCGGCGGCCACGGAGCGTTCGTCGGGCAGGAGCCGCGGCCCGTTCTCACCACTGCTCTCCGAACCGTCCGCGCCGGCCGGGTCGTTGGTGGTGGCCGAGAGCAGGGCCAGCGTGCACAGTCCCGGGTCGGCGACCTCCCCGGGGCCAGGGGGCTGCCGTTCCACGGCCCGGAGCATCAGCCCGTCGGTCTGTACGACCTTGCTGGTCCCGGCGACCGCGGTCGCCGCCAGCGCGGGCGCGGCGGTGTCCGCGTCGGAGAGCACGGTCGTGGAGGCGTCGAGGTGTACGGGCCGGGATGGACCGCCGTTCCCTCTGCCGTCTCCTCCGGTGTTCGCTCCGGCACCCTCTCCGCCGTCCGCCATGCCCGCCATGGCCAGGGCGGAGGCCTGGTCGAGGAGGGCCTCGATGTGCTGGCCGAGACGGCGGTTGTAGAGCCGGACGACCAGGCGCAGACGGGGGTTGAGGCGGCGTGCCATCAGCGCGGCACGGATGTTCGTCTCGTCGTCGTCATGCACGAGTGCCAGCGCGGCGGCATGCTCGACACCGGCTTCGGCGAGCACGGCCTCGGTCAGGACGGCGGCCTCCAACACCCGGGCTGGGCGCGGTTCCTCGGAGGTGGCGGACCGATTCGCCGAGGCGGTTCCGCGGGGAGACGTGGCTCCACGGGTCAGGGAGACGGCGGTCCGGCCGGCCGCGCCGCCCTCACCGCCGCCCACGTTCCCGCCGGTGCCACTGCTGTTGCCACTGCCACTGCCACTGCCACTACCACTGCCACTTCCGCCGCCGCCGATGCCGCCGTTGGCCGTCGCCCGGGTCACCGCCGCCGACACGCGGTCGAGCAGTGCCGAGGCACGGGCCCGCCCGACGACCGGCGGCCGTACGGTGCCCTCGGCGGACGGCACGACCAGCGTCACCCGTTCGCCGTAGACACCACGCAACTCGGCCGCCAGCCGGTGCGCGAGGGCATCGTCCCCGCACACCACCATGTGCGCACCGCGATCGTCCGACCCGCTCTGATTAGGAAGGCTCGCCACAACAGCACAGAGTGCCTCACCGACACGGACGGTTGCACAGGGGCCTGCCGCAAGGGAGTTGAGGCAGGGGTTCCGCGGGACACTGGCCGCCCGAACCGACCGCAGACCGTACTGCCAGAAGGATGGTGACGAGTGATGCCCCAAGACGAGCCCGTACAGCCGGAGGAGCCCGTGAAGCCCGCGCAGCCGGTGGAGGCCACGTCGGCGCAGCCGCCGGAGGGCGTCCCCGCGGATGTTCTTGCGGAGGTACCCAAGGGCAACCCGGCTGTCGTGCTGCTGGAGCGGCTGGCCGAGAAGCTGGGCGGGCGTGCCTCGGTGTCCGCCGTCTACGGCGAACCCGTGACCAGGGACGGCGTCACGGTCATCCCCGTCGCCAAGGTCGGGTTCGGCTTCGGGGCCGGCGTGGGCCGCGAGGCCGGCGCCGCCAAGACCGGCGAGGGCGGTGGCGGAGGTGGCGGCGTGGGAGCGAAGCCCATCGGCTTCATCGAGATCCAGGAGGGCTTCGCCACGTACCGCCCGATCCGCGATCCCTGGGTCGATGTCTTCGTCCCGCTGGCGGTGGTCGCACTCGGCAGTGCGCTTCCCGGGATCACCAGGGCGCTGCGCCGCAGGAAGTGACGGCTCGGGCGCCCCTCGGCCGGAAGGCGGGCGTGCCCTGGCCGGAACACGGGCACACCCGGCCGGAACATCGGGATGAGAAGCTGTGCCGGAACGGGCGTACTGAAGGTGGAGGGCAACCCATCCAGGAAGCCCTTCCCTACCGGAGGTACCTCTCCCGTGACCACAACCGACACGGCACCGCCCAGGGTTGAGGACGCCGAGCCGAGCGAACCGCGGGGCTGGCAGTTCAACTCGCCCCTTGTCCTGATCATGCTGCTGCTCGTGGGGATCGTGCTCCAGGGCCCGATCCGCGGGGCGCTGTCCGCGCCGGTGATGCAGAGCTGGATGACCGTGTTCGTCGCGGTGATGGTGCAGGCGCTGCCCTTCCTCGTGCTCGGCGTGCTGCTGTCGGCGGTCATCGCGGTGTTCGTCCCGCCGTCGTTCTTCGCCCGCGCGTTGCCGGGGCGGCCCGCTCTCGCGGTGCCGGTCGCGGGGATGGCCGGGGCGGTGCTGCCGGGCTGCGAGTGCGCGTCCGTGCCGGTGGCGGGGGCGTTGGTGCGCCGGGGTGTCACGCCCGCGGCGGCGCTGGCGTTCCTGCTGTCCGCGCCGGCGATCAACCCGATCGTGCTGACCGCGACCGCCGTCGCGTTCCCCGGGAAACCTCAGATGGTCGTGGCCCGTTTCGTGGCGAGCCTGCTGGTGGCCTGCACGATGGGCTGGCTGTGGCAACGGCTGGGCCGCGCCGACTGGCTGCGCCCACCGACCCGCCCGGCGTCCGACGGCCTCGGCAAGGGCGCGGCGTTCTGGGGATCCGTACGGCACGACGTGATGCACGCGGGCGGCTTCCTGGTCGTGGGCGCGATGGCCGCGGCCACGCTCAAGGCCGTGGTCCCGGAGGAGTGGCTGAGCCTCGCGGCCGACAACCCGGTGGTGTCGGTCCTCGCCCTGGCGGTCCTGGCCGTCCTGCTCTCCATATGTTCCGAGGCGGACGCGTTCGTGGCGGCGTCCCTGACCCAGTTCTCGCTCACGGCCCGGCTGACGTTCCTCGTGGTCGGCCCGATGATCGACCTCAAGCTCTTCGCGATGCAGACGGCCACGTTCGGCCGGGAGTTCGCCCTGCGCTTCGCGCCCGCCACCTTCGCCCTGGCCGTCCTGGTCTCGGCCCTGCTCGGGGCGGTGCTCCTGTGAACCGCCAGGCCCAGGCAGCCGTCCTCTTCCTCACCGGCGGCGCGATCCTGCACGCCGCCCTCACCGACCTCTATCTGCGGTACGTCAAGGCCGGGTTGCAGCCGCTGCTGGTGGCGGCGGGGGTCGTACTGATCGCCACGGCGGTCGCGACGGTCTGGTACGAGCGACAGGCTGCGCGTATGTCTGCGGGGGAGGGGCGTCAGGTCGCGGGTACGTCCGCCGGGGACGGGCGTCAGGTCGCGTGGACGTCCGCCGGGGACGGGCCGGAGCCGGAGCCGGAGCAACATCACGAGGCGGCCGCAGGCACGGACACAGCTACAGGCAGGGCCGTAGACGTAGCCGCTGAAGCCCCGCCCCGCGTCGCGGACCTCGATGACCACGCCCACGCCCGTACCGACGCCGACGCCGACGCCCATGCCCACCGCGAACCCCGTATCTCCTGGCTCCTGGTCCTCCCTCTCCTCGCTCTCATCCTCGTGGCCCCACCGGCCCTCGGCTCGTACAGCGCGATGCGCACCGGCACGGCCCTGCAGAAGCAGCCCTGGGGCTTCGCGGACCTCCCCGCAGGCGACACGATCCGGCTCAACCTCGTCGACTACGCGGGCCGGGTGGCGTACGACAACGGCCGTTCCCTCGACCACCGCCACATCAAGATCGCCGGCCTGCTGGCCCTGGACCGCGACGGCACCCCATACCTGGTCCGGATGGCGCTCAGTTGCTGCGCCGCCGACGCCCAGCCGGTGAAGATCGGCCTGACCGGCCGTATCCCTCCCGTCCTGCGACCGGACACCTGGCTGGAGGCCACCGGCACGTACACCACCAAGCAGACCAAGGACCCGGTGAACGACGGCATCATCCCGTTTCTCCACGTCACCGAGCTGAAGCCGGTCAAGGCACCGCGAGACCCGTACGACGAGAGCTGGAACGGCTGATCCGGGCGTAGGCCGCCGACGCCGCCGACCCCGGCTTCGCGGTGGAACCTGTCGATCCTCTGTCGATAGCCGACGTACGGGGGAGTGACGGCCAAGTGTGGGCCAGGATGGGCGAGTTGAAGGCTCTCACCCCACTCTTCCCGGAGGCCCGCAACCATGACCCGCAGTCACTCGCATCCGCGTCCCCACCCCTCCCGACGCGCCCTCCTGGGCGGCGCCGCCCTCACCGCGTTCGCGGTGGCGACGGGCGCAGGGACGGCGAACGCGGCCACCGGCACCAAGACCGCGACCACCACCGGCGGAGCCACCACCAGCGGAACCACCGCCGGCGGCACATGGCCGACCGAGTTCCCGCTCCCCAACGGCTTCCTCCCCGAGGGCATAGCCATCGGCAGAAAGCCGTACGCGTACATGGGCTCGCGCGCCAACGGCGCCCTCTACCGCACCGACCTGCGCACCGGCGAAGGCAGGATCCTCTTCGCGGGCGGCACCGGCCTGATAGCCGTAGGCCTGAAGCTCGACCACGACGGCCTGCTGTACGTGGCCGGCAACACAGGTGTGGCCCGTACCCATGACTCGCGCACGGGCGAAGTGGTCGCAACACACCAGCTGACGGAACCGACCGGCCACTTCATCAACGACGTCACGCTCCTCGGCGACCGCGCCTGGTTCACCGACTCACGCGCCGCCGCGCTGTACGGAGTACCGCGAGGCCGAGCCGGAACCGTACGGACCCTGCCCCTCACCGGCGACTGGGTCCAGCTCCCCGACGTCAACAACGCGAACGGCATCGTCGGCACACCCGACGGCCACGCCCTGATCGTCGTCAAGAGCACGCCGGGCGAGCTGTACAACGTGAACCTCAAGACGGGCCACGCCACCAAGATCACCCTCGTCGGGGCGGCCAACGTAGTCAACGGCGACGGCCTCTACCGCATAGGCCGCACGCTGTACGTGGTCCAGAACCGCCTGAACCTCATCAGCGTGTTCCACCTCAACTCCAAGGCCACGACAGCCACCCTCACCGGCACGATCACGGACCCCCGCTTCGACGTCCCCACAACCGCAGCGCGCTTCGCCAACCGCCTCTACCTGGTCAACGCCCGCTTCACCAGCCCCCAGACACCGGAGACGACGTTCACGGGGGTGGCGGTCCCGATCTGACGCGGAGGGCAGGACGAGTACGCGTACGGGGACGAGTACGCGTACGGATGGGGCAGGGGCAGGGGCAGGGGCAGGGGCCGAGCCCGGATCCGGCAGGTGAGAGAGGAGGTCAGGCGGTGGCAGTGGTGTCGTCGTAGGCCAGGTCGCCGCCCAGTTCGCGGGACGCCTGGGCCTGGGCGAGGAGTTCCCTGGCCTTGGCCTCGACACCTTCGATGGCGTCGGCGCCGGCGACGAAGCGCAGCGGCGGCTCCTGCTGGTCGGCGATCGTCAGCAGGGCGCGGGCGAGCTTGACGGGGTCGCCGGTCTGCTGGCCGTTCATGCTCTTCCAGGCGGCGATGGTGGCGGTGGTGCGTTCGGCGTAGTCGTCGATGGTCGGCTCGGGCCAGGTGGTGGAGGCGTCCACGAGCAACTCGGTGCGGAAGAAGCCGGGTTCGACGACGGTGGTGCGAATCCCGTAGGGCTCGACGTCGTAGCGCAGCGACTCCATCCAGCCCTCCACACCGAACTTGGAGGCGGAGTACGCGACGCAGAACTCCTGTCCGATCAGACCGGCGGACGAGGAGAGCGTGATGATGTGGCCGGCGCGCTGCTTGCGCAGGACGGGCAGGACGGCGCGGGTGACGTTCATCGGGCCGAAGAGGTTGGTCTCGATCTGCCGGCGCATCTGGTCGGGCGTGATCTCCTCGAAGTAGCCGGCGAAGAAGTTCCCGGCGTTGTTGACCAGGACGTCGATGCGCCCGAAGCGGTCGACGGCGGCCTGCGCGGCGGCCTCGGCGTCGTCCGGGCTGGTGACGTCCAGCTTGGTGACCAGCAGATTGTCCTGCGGCCCGCCGAGGGTCTTCTCGACCTCTTCGGGGCGGCGGCCGGTGGCGACGACCTGGTGGCCTGCGGCGAGGGCTTCGCGTGCGATGTCGGTGCCGAGACCGCGTCCGGCGCCGGTGACGAGAATGACCTTGCTCATGGCTGGTTCCTTTCAAATGGTGCGGTGATGAATCGGTGCGGTGATGAGGGGTGGGGCTGAGGAGGCGATCAGTCCAGCCCAGCCCAGCCCAGTCCAGCCCAGTCCAGCCCAGGCCGGCCAGTCCAGGCCGGGCCAGTCCAGGCCAGGTCAGGTCAGGCCTGGTCGGTGGGCATGATCCACAGCTCGCCGACGGAGGCGTGGCGGGGCCGGGTGACCATGTACGCGACGCCGTCGGCGATGTCGTCGGGGGCAAGGACCTCGGTCTGCTCGTAGAAGGTGCCGATCGCCTCGCGGATCTCGGGCTTGTGGTCGTTGTGCGAGCCCAGCTCGGTGTCCACGCCGCCCGGCTCCAGGACGCCGACGCGTACGTGTCGCTGGGTGACCTCCTGGCGCAGTGACTCGGTGAAGCCGTTCATGCCGAACTTGGTCAGGTTGTAGACGCCGTATCCGTTCCAGGCGACGCGGCCCGCGATCGAGCTGATGTTGACGATGTCGGCGACCTGGCGCGGCCCGTCTTCTGCCGCCTTGAGCAGGTGCGGGAGGGCGGGGCGGGTGGTGTAGAGCAGACCCTGGACATTGACGGCGATCATCCGCTCCCACTCCTCGACGTCCGCATCGACGACGGGGCCCAGAAGCATCAGGCCCGCGTTGTTGACCAGGATGTCCAGGCGCCCAAAGTGCTCGACGGTCTCCTGTACGGCGGCCTCGGCCCGGGCACGGTCGGCGATGTCCGCCTCCACGACCAGCGCGGTGCCGCCCGCCTTCTCGATCTCGGCGGCGAGCTCTGTCAGACGGTCCTTGCGCCGCGCCACGAGGACGACGCAGGCACCGTCCTCAGCGAGCCGACGGGCGGTGGCGGCCCCGATACCGCTGCTCGCACCGGTGACGAGAGCGATGGTGTCGGTCAGTTTCGTTGCCATGGGGAGTCCTGATTCTGATTCCGAAGATCGCAGTGTCGGCGACACCGCGGAGGAGCCTGGAGACCAGCGGCGAAAGCACCACCGTGGGGGCACCATCAACAGAACCGGTTGTCACGGGAGGGTGGGAGTCCCTGATGAGGGGGTCACTGAGAGGGACCCCCAGCAGGCGGGAAGCGCTCGTAGAGTGGAGCACATGGCAGGGAAAAACGACCCTTACGGAGTCAATCGCGACATGCGTGGCGATTTCCGCGCGGAGATCCGGGAATTCCTGGGCACGCGACGGGCCAGGGTCACCCCTGAGCAGGCCGGACTACCGGCTTACGGCGGAGACCGTCGACGGGTCACCGGTCTGCGCCGGGAGGAGGTGGCCCTGCTCGCGGGCATCTCCAGCGAGTACTACACCCGGCTGGAGCGCGGCAACGCCACCGGCGTCTCCGAGAGCGTCATCGACGGCATCGCACAGGCGCTGCAGCTGGACGAGGCCGAGCGAATCCACCTGCTCGACCTGCTGCGCGGCGCCGGCCCGACCCGCCCACCGCGCCGCCGACCGGCCCAGCAGCGCGTCAGGCCCGCGGTACAACGCGTACTCGACTCAATGACCGGCACACCCGCGTTCGTGCTGAGCGGACGCCTGGACGTCCTGGCGGCCAACGCCCTGGGGAGGGCGCTGTTCTCCCCGCTCTACGCAGCCCTCGCTGCCCCCGTCGACTCCGCCGCCCCCGCCGACCCGGCACGGCCACCGAACAACGCCCGGTTCGTCTTCCTCGACCCGCACGCGACCGAGTTCTTCCGCGACTGGGACGAGGTCGCGAACGACACGGTCGCCATGCTGCGCGCCGAGGCAGGCCGCGACGCCTACGACCGGCGGCTGACGGACCTGATCGGGGAACTGTCCACCCGCAGCGAGGAGTTCCGCCGCCGCTGGGCCGCACACAACGTCCGCATCCACACCACAGGCGCAAAGCGCCTCCACCACCCGATCGTCGGCGACCTGGACCTCCCCTTCGAGACCTTCCCCCTCGGCGCAGACCCCACCCAGTTCCTCCTCACCTACACCGCCGAGCCCGCCTCCCGCTCCCAGGAGGCCCTCAACTTGCTGGCGAGCTGGTCCGCGACGACGAACGACGACATCGCCGGACCGGAGGCGACCGACGCCCCCGAGTCGGCCGAGCCACGCGACTGATGCCCCACGCGCTACGCCTCGCACTCTGGGCCTGCCACCAAAAGTGACACCCAACTGGCCCCAAGACGGGGCCGCACAACACATCAGGCCCGGCGCTGATTTCTCAGCACCGGGCCTGACCTGGTGTTAAAGCTGTCGGGGTGGCGGGATTTGAACCCACGACCTCTTCGTCCCGAACGAAGCGCGCTGCCAAGCTGCGCTACACCCCGATGTCGCTTTGGGGAGGCCACTTGCGTGGGCCGTGTCCGTGGCGACGTCGTTTACTTTAGCCCACCGGTGGCCGGAGACGAAATCCGGTTTTCGGGGGGTCGGTGGCGGCGTGGAACGGGGCGGATGTGGTCGAGGGCGACGAGGAGGAGGGCCAGTGCGTAGCAGGCGAGGCCCAGGACGGTGGCGTTGCCGAGGACCTCGACGTAGCCGTGTTGGGAGACGTCCAGGAAGGAGTACGGGTAGCGGGCCTGGGTGTTGGCAGGCAGCAGCGCGCCCCGGGCGAGGGTGAAGGCCAGGTACGCGGCGGGCAGCACCAGCCAGGTGGCCGCGGTGTGGAGACGCAGTGGGCCCGGGCGGGTCAGCAGGAACCAGTCCAGTACGGCCATGAGCGGGACCGCCGTGTGCAGGAGCTGGTTCGTGAGCGCATGCCAGCCCGTGGACGTTTCGATGCCGCCCGTCATTGAGAAACCGCTCGGACCGTTCGCCAGGATCACGTGTTGGACCAGGCCCGCACCCACCGCGTACAGCATCGTGCCGACGGTGACTGACGGCGGCAGTGGGCGGCGGGCCGTCCATGCCCGCCAGGCCGAGACGGTGAACACCGCGGCCACCAGGATGCTGCTCAGGATCGTGAAGTGGCTCATGACCCGGGACGGGGTGCCCAGGACCAGCGCGAGGGCTACACCCGCGGTCGCCGTCAGCGCGACGAGGAGGCGGAAGGCGGCGACCAGGGGGCGGCGGACGCGGGGGATCACCGCGTCCGCCGGGACGACGGGGACGATGGCGGCGGCGTTGGCAGCCACGCCCGGGAGGACGGGTATGTCCGGGATGTCTGCCGGCAGGGGGGCGGTCATCCCCTCACGTTAAGCGGGTTGGACAAAAGGGGCGAGGTGGGTTGAACCGGTCGGGCGGTGCCGCTTCGCGCACCCACGCGCCTCACTCACCCCCACGCACTCCACGCGTCAGAGCTTGCCCCGTGACTCCAACGGCCCCGAACCCCCCTCAGTCCCGCAGCCCCTCAACCCCGCCCCACCAACGTGAGCAACGTAGCCTCCGGTGGGCACGCGAACCGGACCGGTGTGTACCTGCTCGTGCCGCAGCCCGCCGACACGTGCATGTATGCCGTCCGCCCGGACTCCGTCTCCGTATGCGTGGAGAGGCCCTTCACCCGTTCCGTGTCCAGGTCGCAGTTGGTGACGAGGGCGCCGTAGAAGGGGATGCACAGCTGGCCGCCGTGGGTGTGGCCGGCCAGGATCAGGGGATAGCCGTCCGCCGTGAAGGCGTCCAGCGTGCGCAGGTACGGGGCGTGCACGATGCCCATCGAGAGGTCGGCCGCGTCGGACGGGCCGCCCGCCACGCGCGCGTAGCGGTCGCGCTTGATGTGCGGGTCGTCGAGCCCGGTCAGCTCGACCTCGAAGCCGTCGATCTTCAGCGAACCCCGGGCGTTCGTCAGGTTCAGCCAGCCCGCCGCGTCGAAGCCGTCGCGCAGCGCTTCCCATGGGTTGTGGACCACGCCGACCACGGGCGCGTTGCCGTTCAGCCCGTGCCTGCCCTGGGCTTTCTCGAACAAGTAGCGGGCGGGGTTGCGGAGTGTGGGCCCGTAGTAGTCGTTCGAGCCGAAGACGTACGCCCCCGGGAACTCCATCAGCGGACCGAGGGCGTCCATCACCTCGGGCACGCCCTCCGGGTCGGACAGGTTGTCCCCGGTGTTGATGACGAAGTCGGGACGCAGCCCGGCCAGCGACCGCAGCCAGCGCTGCTTCTTGCGCTGGCCGCCCACCATGTGGATGTCGGAGACCTGGAGTACGCGCAGCGGTCGCATCCCGGGCGGCAGCACCGGGACCGTCACCCGCCGCAGACGGAAGGAGCGGGCTTCGAAACCCGCCGAGTAGAGCAGACCGGCGGCGCCAGCCGCCGCGATTCCCAGAGGTACTCCGTATCGCGCGCGCATAAGCCCATCGTGTCAGACCCCACACACTCTTAAGACCATCGGAGGACCATCGAAGGGGCGTCGGAGGGTCGTCGGAGGGGGCGCCCGAAATCCATGGGCACCCGCCGCACCACACCTGCGACAATCACCCCATGACCACGCTCAAGTCGAAGCTGCAGGCAGACCTCAACGCCGCCATCAAGGAGCGCGACGAGCTCCGCTCCTCGACGCTCCGGCTGACCCTCGCCGCCATCCAGAAGGAAGAGGTCGCGGGTACGTCGAAGCGCGAGCTCTCCGACGACGAGGTGCAGAAGGTGATCGCCAAGGAGGCGAAGAAGCGCCGCGAGGCGGCCGAGGCCTTCGCGCAGGGCGGCCGCGCCGAGTCCGCCGAGCGCGAGAAGGCGGAGGGCGTGGTCCTCGCCGAGTACCTGCCCAAGCAGCTCTCGGACGACGAGCTCCAGCAGATCGTCGCGCAGGCGGTCGAGGAGGCGAAGGCCGCCGGTGCCGAGGGCCCGCGCGCCATGGGCCAGGTCATGAAGATCGTGAACCCGAAGGTGGCCGGTCTGGCCGAGGGCGGCCGCGTCGCCGGGGTCGTCAAGAAGCTGCTCGCGGGCTGAGCAACTGCTCACGGGCTGAGTCCGGGCCGCCGAGACGGCCGATCATCGCCGCACGCCGCACGCCGCACGCCGCACGCCGCACGCCGCACGCCGCACGCCGCACGCCGCACGCCGCACGCCGCACGCCGCACGGCATACGGCATACGGCATACGGCATACGGCATACGCCGATGGGGGCGCCCCTTGTCACAAGGGGCGCCCCCATCGGCGTACAACCACTGACTACGGAACCCCGGGCCCATCGAACCCCGGGCCCGCCCCGGTCCTACGGGAAGTTCCCGCCATTTCCGTTCCCGCCGCCGTTGTCGTTCCCGTTGATCGTCCACTCCTCGGGGATCGAGATGGTCGGATTGGGGAACTGCGGGTTGCCGTTGCCGCCGTTGTTGCCGTCACCGTTCCCCCCGTTGTCCCCGTTGTTGCCGTCCTCGTCACCGTTGTCGTCCTCGTCGCCGCGGCCGTCTTCCTTGCCGGTGTCGCCGCGCGGGATGTTGACGAGGTTGAACTGGGGCGCTTCCTTGCCCTCCAGGGCGCCGGCCATCATGTCGCGCCAGATCGGTCCGGGGACCTTGCCACCGAAGACCTTCTCGTACGGGACACCGCCGATGGTGATGTTGGTCATCCGACGCTTGTGGGCCGGGTCGCCGACCCAGACCGCGCCGGCCATGTTCGGCGTGTAGCCCACGAACCAGGCCGCGTAGCGCTCGTCCGTCGTACCGGTCTTGCCCGCGCTCGCCCGGCTGTCGAGGCCCGCCTCCGAACCCGTACCGTCCTCGACCACGCCCTTGAGGAGCGTGTTGATCGTGTCGGCGGTGTTCTCGGACATCGCGCGTGAGCACGTCGACTTCGGCACCGGCAGGGACTTCTTCTGGCCGCCGACGGTCTGGCGGATCGACTCGATGGCGATCGGCGAGCAGTACGTGCCCCGCGTGGCGAAGGTCGCGTACGCGCTCGCCATCGTCAGCGGGGACATCTCCTGCGTGCCCAGGGCGATCGACGGGGCCTGGTTCATCTTCTTGCCGTCGGCGCGCTCGACGCCCATCTTGCCCGCCATGTCGGTCACCGGGCAGATGCCGATGTCGCTGATCAGCTGAACGTAGTACGTGTTGACCGACTTCGCGGTCGCGTCCTGCATGTCGTACGGGCCGACCTCGGTCTCGTTCTCGTTGGCGACCGGGATGCCCTTTTCGTTCCAGCTCTTGCCGTCACAGGCCGAGACCGGGCTCGGGTAGTCCATCTCGTACGGCGACGAGTACACCTGGTTCGCCGGCTTGCCGCCCTCGATGGCCGCCGCGGCCACGATCGGCTTGAACGTCGAACCGGGCTGGTAGCCGGCTCCGCCGCCCATGTTGCTGTTCACGGACAGGTTCATCTGCGTCTGGTTCTTGCCGAAGCCGTACGGACGCGACTGGCCCATCGCGAGGATCTTGCCGGTGCCGGGCTCGACGATGGTGGCGGCGGTCGCCACGTCGTCGCTCTTGTAGACGTGGTCCTTGATCGAGGCCTGCGCCGACTCCTGCGACTGCGGGTCGAGCGTCGTCCTGATCGTTAGGCCGCCCTGGTTCCAGATCTTGGCCCGGGCCTTCTGCGTCTTGCCGAAGACCGGGTCGTTCAGGAAGACCTCGCGGACGTAGTCACAGAAGAAGCCGGCGCCCTTGACCGCCGTGATGCAGCCGTTCTTGGGCCTGCTGACCTTCAGGCCGAGCGGCTTCTTCTTGGCCTTGTCGGCCTCCGCCTGGGAGACGTCGTGGACGTCGGCCATCCGCTGCAGCACGGTGTTGCGCCGCTTGACGGCCTCCTCCTCGTCGTTGACCGGGTCGTACCGGCTCGGCGACTGGACGATGCCGGCGAGCAGCGCGGCCTCCTCCAGCTTCAGGTCCTTGGCGGACTTGGAGAAGTAGCGCTGGGCCGCGGCCTCGACGCCGTACGCCTGCTGACCGAAGAACGTGATGTTCAGGTAGTTCTCGAGGATCTTCTTCTTGCCGAGCTCCTCCTCGACCTGGATCGCGAACTTCAGCTCGCGGACCTTCCGGCCGAGGGTCTGCTGGGTGGCCTGGGCGACCAGATCCGCGTCGTTGCCGGCCTCCTCCACGAAGACGTTCTTCACGTACTGCTGCGTGAGCGTGGAGGCGCCCTCCGAGACGCCGCCGCTCTGCGCGTTCTTGTTGAGGGCCCGCAGGACGCCCTTGAGGTCGACCGCGCCGTGCCCGTAGAACCGCGCGTCCTCGATCGCGACGATCGCCTTCTGCATGTACGGCGAGATGTCCTTGAGGTCGACCACCGTGCGGTCACGGGAGTAGACCGTGGCGATCTGGCCGCCCTTGCTGTCCAGGATCGTCGTGCGCTGGCTCAGCGGTGGCCGCTTCAGGTTGGTGGGGATCTCGTCGAACCCCTCGACCGAACCCTTGGCCGCGAGACCGAGCGCGCCGAACGCCGGCACGGCGATTCCGGCCATGACGGCTCCCGCGAGCACACTGACACCGAGGAACTTGGCGGCCTGTTGCGTTGGCGACAGACCACCGCCCGAGCGCTTCTTTGGCATGAGGGCAGCCTACGTTCTCATTCGCCGGACACACGTATAGGCCTTGGCCTAAGCTGCTCTCAACTGTCACAGCAGTAGGGCTACGTATCAATACGTCCGGCGACCCCGAATCGTTTCGGTCGGCACTCAACTTTTTTGTTGAGCACGTGCCCGAATCCGCCTCATGTGTCAGTTGGTGTCCGATGTGACGCAACTCAACTGCCCCGGTTTGCCGGGAAAGTCACGCATGTCGCCGGGTCACTCCGTTGGGTGATCTGTCGCGTACCCATAGTCCATTCGGGCCATTCAAGATTGGGCCCGAAGGGGCTGGTTGACTGTGCCCACCTTCCGTAACGTCCTCAACTGGCGGCGGTGAATATGCCGCTGCCGCCGTGGGGGAGCCTCGATTCGGGAGAGGACGGCGCCGGTATGGGCTGGGTAACCGACTGGAGTGCGCAGGCGGCCTGCCGCACTACCGATCCGGATGAACTGTTCGTTCAAGGAGCAGCGCAGAACAGGGCCAAGGCAGTGTGCACCGGGTGTCCGGTGCGCACGGAGTGCCTGGCCGACGCGCTGGACAACCGCGTCGAGTTCGGCGTGTGGGGAGGAATGACGGAGCGGGAGCGCCGCGCACTGCTGCGCAGGCGGCCCACCGTCACCTCTTGGCGCAGGCTGCTCGAAACCGCGCGTACCGAGTACGAGCGAGGGGCGGGCATTCTGCCTCTCGACGAGGAAGAGGTGTACGAGAACTACGCGGCGGTGGGCTGACCGCCTCTCCGCACGCAACCGGGGTCCCATCGGCCCCGTATGCGTCAGGGGGCCACGTGACGTACACGCGACCCCGCACGGCGTCGTATACGGCGTCCGCACGCAACCGGGGCCACTGTGGCCCCGAGAGGCTACGCAGCTCCGGCCGGCGAGGTACCGGCCGCGAGCCGCTCCCCGATGTTCCGCAGCCCTGCGAGGTCGTGCACATCGCCGGGCAGCGCGGCCACTTCGGCCACCGCCACTTCGGGGTGGCGTGCGGCGAAGCGGTCACGTGTGCGCTGCTCGCGGGAGAGCAGCTGCATGCGCTCGGCGTGCAGCCTCAACAGGCCTGCCGTGAGTTGTTCGACGGTGCGGTCGTCCGTGGGGTCGTCCGTCCCGGCTCCTTCGGCGGTGGTCCGGTCCGCGGCGGGGGAGCCTGCGTCGGGCGCGGGAGCCTCGGGAACGGTGGTCTGGGTAGCGGGTGATTCTGAACTGCCGTACGTGTCGGGAGAGTTACGAAGTCCAGCTTTCCCGCCCGACTGATCCACAATGCGGGCCTCGTCAAGATTTTCCGCGGCGGCCGGATCGGCACCGGGTTCGGCCGGACCGGCGGCGAGGTGTTCGACAGGGCCGGCGGCGAGGTCGAGGGTCTCCGCGGCGGCCAGCGCCCGCTCCGCCGACAACTGGGCCGCGCCGCTGCCGTGGACGCGGTTCAGCACGAGCCCCGCGAGCGGCATGTCCTCTGCGGCCAGCCGCTCCACGAAGTACGCCGCCTCGCGCAGCGCGTCCCGCTCCGGGGCCGCGACGACCAGGAACGCCGTCCCGGGCGCCTGGAGCAGCTTGTACGTGGCGTCCGCGCGGGTGCGGAAACCGCCGAAGGTGGTGTCCATGGCGGCCACGAACGTCTGGACGTCCTTGAGCAGCTGGCCGCCCAGCAGCTTGCCGAGGGTGCCGGTCATCATCGACATCCCGACGTTCAGGAACTTCATCCCGGCGCGGCCGCCCAGCTTGGCCGGAGCCGTCAGCAGCCGGATCAACTTGCCGTCCAGGAACGACCCGAGCCGCTTCGGCGCGTCCAGGAAGTCGAGCGCCGAGCGCGAGGGCGGGGTGTCGACGATGATGAGGTCCCACTCCTCGCGGGCCCGCAACTGGCCCAGCTTCTCCATCGCCATGTACTCCTGCGTGCCCGCGAAGCCCGCCGAAAGCGACTGGTAGAAGGGGTTGTTGAGGATCGCGGTCGCCCGCTCGGGGTCCGCGTGCGCCTCGACGATCTCGTCGAAGGTGCGCTTCATGTCGAGCATCATCGCGTGCAGTTCGCCGTCCGCGGAGTCGTCGACGCCCTTCACCCGGCGCGGGGTGTTGTCCAGCGCGTCGATGCCCATCGACTGGGCGAGCCTGCGTGCCGGGTCGATGGTGAGGACGACCACCTTGCGGCCGCGCTCGGCGGCGCGCAGCCCGAGGGCCGCCGCCGTGGTGGTCTTGCCGACGCCGCCCGAGCCGCAGCAGACCACGATGCGGGTCTTCGGGTCGTCGATCAGCGGATCGACGTCCAGGACGGCGGCTGCGTCTATGCCGCGGGCGGGGTCGTGCGAGTGGGTCGTGTCGTGTGCGCGGGCCGGGTCCTGGCTCATGAGATCCCTTGCTGACGCAGTTCCTTGGCGAGTTCGTACAGGCCCCCGAGGTCCATTCCCTCGGCGAGCAGCGGGAGTTCGTGCAGGGGGAGGTCCAGGTCCTGGAGCACGGCCCGCTGGTCGCGCTCCAGCGCGTGCCGCTCGGCGTACTCGTCGGCCTGGGTCAGCAGCGGCTCCACCAGCCGCTCGGCGACCCCGCCGCGGCGCGCGCCACCGAGGCCGGCGGCGGACAGCGACTTGGCGATGGACGTGCGCGGTGCCTCGCGGGTGAGCGCCAGATCGGTCTCGTCGAGGATCGCGGGCCGGACCATGTTCACGATGATCCGCCCCACCGGCAGCCGCGCGGCGCGCAGTTCGGCGATGCCGTCCGCGGTCTCCTGGACGGGCATCTCCTCCAGCAGCGTCACCATGTGCACGGCGGTCTCGGGCGACTTGAGCACCCGCATGACGGCCTGCGCCTGATTGTGTATCGGGCCGATCTTGGCGAGCCCCGCCACCTCGTCGTTCACGTTCAGGAAGCGGGTGATCCGGCCGGTGGGCGGCGCGTCCATCACCACGTAGTCGTACGCGAAGCGGCCGCGCTTGTCCTTGCGGCGCACGGCCTCGCAGGCCTTGCCCGTCAGGAGGACGTCCCTGAGGCCCGGCGCGACGGTGGTCGCGAAGTCGATGGCGCCGAGTTTCTTCAGCGCGCGTCCGGCGCTGCCGAGTTTGTAGAACATCTGGAGGTAGTCCAGAAGGGCCAGTTCGGGGTCTATGGCGAGGGCGAACACCTCCCCGCCCCCTGGAGCGACGGCGATCTTCCGCTCCTCGTAGGGCAGTGCCTGCGCTTCGAATAGCTGCGCGATGCCCTGCCTGCCCTCGACCTCGACCAGAAGGGCACGCTTGCCCTCGGTCGCTAGGGCGAGCGCGAGTGCTGCGGCGACCGTGGTCTTGCCGGTACCGCCCTTGCCGCTGACGACCTGGAGCCTGCTCACGTCTTCGAGCCTAACCAGTCGGCCGCGGAAGTACGCAGGAGGCTGTGGACAAGCTGTGCGCGAGGTGCCGGGCGAGGCCCCCGACGAGGCCCGCGGAAGGGTGTGTGCGGCAGCGGATACAGTCGCCCTCATGACCAAGTGGGAATACTCAACCGTGCCGCTGCTCGTCCACGCCACGAAGCAGATTCTGGACACCTGGGGCGAGGACGGCTGGGAGCTCGTCCAGGTCGTGCCCGGGCCGAACAACCCCGAGCAGCTCGTCGCCTATCTGAAGCGCGAGAAGGCCGCATGAGCGCCGTCGAGGCGAAGCTGGCCGAGCTCGGACTGACCCTGCCGGACGTCGTACCGCCGCTGGCCGCGTACCAGCCCGCGGTGCAGTCGGGTGTGTACGTGTACACGGCCGGCCAGCTCCCGATGGTGGACGGCAAGCTTCCGGTCACCGGCAAGGTGGGCGCGGAGGTCACGCCGGAGGAGGCCAAGGACCTGGCCCGCACCTGTGCGCTGAACGCCCTCGCGGCGGTCAAGTCGGTCGTGGGTGACCTCGACCGCATCGCGCGCGTGGTGAAGGTCGTCGGCTTCGTCGCCTCGGCCTCCGACTTCACGGGCCAGCCCGCCGTGTTGAACGGCGCGAGCGAGCTGCTCGGCGAGGTCCTCGGCGAGAAGGGCGTGCACGCGCGCAGCGCGGTCGGCGTGGCGGTGCTGCCGCTGGACGCGCCCGTCGAGGTCGAGGTCCTGGTGGAGCTGACGCACGCGTAGACGGATTCGCCGGGGCGTGTGCCCTTCGGCTGCCGCCGGCCGCGGTGCGAGCCGGTTCGTCGTTGTGTGCCGGTCCGTCGTGGCTCCGGGCGCCCGCCCGTTGCGTCTGTTCCGCCGCCGGGTCGGGCACTTCGCCGTGTGTCGGGCGTTCCGCCGGGTCCGCACGCCGTCCCGCCGTGGCACAGGCGGTGCTCCTGGGCCGTGCCCGGGCCTGGCGGTATGGCGTGGGCAGGCCTCCCGGGGAGACGATCGTTGCCTCTCGAACATCAGCCCACTCCGGGATAGCCTCCGCCCATGGCGAATGGGCAGTGGTATCCCCCCGAGTGGCCCGAGAGAATCCGCGCGCTCGCGGAGGGCACGCTCACACCGGTCGCCCCCAGGCGGGCGGCCACCGTCATGCTGCTCAAGGACACCGACTCCACCCCCGTCGTACACATGCTGCGCAGACGCGCCTCCATGGCCTTCGCCGGAGGCGCGTACGCGTATCCGGGCGGCGGAGTCGACCCCAGGGACGACGACCGGCAGATCCGCTGGGCGGGCCCCACGCGCGCGTGGTGGGCGTCCCGGCTCGGCGTCGACGAGACAGCCGCCCAGGCGATCGTCTGCGCTGCGGTGCGCGAGACGTACGAGGAGGCGGGCGTCCTGCTCGCCGGACCCACCGCGGACACCGTGGTGGGCGACACCACGGGCGAGGAGTGGGAGGCGGACCGTGCGGCCCTGGTCGCACGTGACCTCTCCTTCGCGGAGTTCCTGGAGCGCCGGGGGCTCGTCCTGCGCTCCGACCTCCTCGGCGCCTGGACCCGCTGGATCACCCCGGAGTTCGAGCCCCGCCGCTACGACACCTGGTTCTTCGTGGCCGCGCTCCCGGAGGGTCAGCGCACCCGCAACGCCTCCACGGAGGCCGACCGCACCGTCTGGATCCGCCCCGCGGACGCGAGGGACGGCTACGACAAGGGCGACCTTCTGATGATGCCGCCCACCATCGCGACCCTGCGCCAGCTCGGCGCGTACGCCACCGCCGCCGAGGCCCTCGCCGCGGCACCGGGGCGCGACATGACGCCCGTCCTGGCCCAGGCCCGCCTGGAGGGCGGCGAGCTGGTCCTCAGCTGGCCCGGCCACGACGAGTTCACCAAGCACATCCCGACCGGTGGAGCCTCCGCATGACCGACGCCGCCGCCCTTCCCGGCCAGCCACGGGGCGGGGTGCTCTCGGGCCCCGCCACCGCGCGTGCCGTCAACGTCCTCGCGCCCAACGCCTCCGCGATGACCCTGGACGGCACGAACACCTGGATCGTGGCCGAGCCGGACTCCGAGCTGGCGGTGGTGATCGATCCGGGGCCCCTGGACGACGTACACCTGCGGAACGTCGTCGACATCGCCGAGAAGGCCGGAAAGCGGGTCGCGCTGACCCTGCTGACGCACGGGCACCCGGACCACGCGGAGGGCGCCGGACGGTTCGCGGAACTGACCGGGACGAAGGTGCGGGCGCTCGACCCGGCGCTGCGGCTCGGTGACGAGGGCCTGGCGGCCGGGAACGTCGTCACCACGGGCGGCCTGGAGCTGCGCGTCGTGTCCACCCCCGGCCACACCGCCGACTCGCTCTGCTTCCACCTGCCCGCCGACCGGGCCGTCCTGACCGGCGACACGATCCTGGGCCGGGGCACCACGGTCGTCGCGCACCCCGACGGGCGCCTGGGCGACTACCTGGACTCCCTGCGGCGCCTCAGGTCCCTGACGGTCGACGACGGTGTGCACATGGTCCTGCCGGGCCACGGGCCCGTCCTGGAGGACGCCCAGGGCGCCGTCGAGTTCTACCTCGCCCACCGCGCCCACCGCCTCGCCCAGGTCGAGACGGCGGTCGAGAACGGCTACACGACCCCGTCCCAGGTCGTCGCCCACGTGTACGCCGACGTCGACCGCTCCCTGTGGCCGGCGGCGGAGCTGTCGGTGCTGGCTCAGCTGGACTATCTCCGGGAGCACGGGCTCATCGGGGAGACCTGAGGACCCGGAAACAGCCCTCCTCGGGGGCACGGTTCGGGGCACGGTCGAAAACGCCCTCCCTAGGGTCGTGGTTTCTTGATGCCGTGCACGCGCGCGTACTCCTCGGCGAGCCAGGGCCCGAGATCGTCGACGTACGACCGCAGGACGACGGCATCGCCCTTCGGCTCGTACCCGAGGACGGCCGCCTCCCGCAGTTGCGCGGCCCGCTCCGGGTAGTACGTGCCGAACACCTCGGCCATCTCCGTCAGATCGCTCGTGTGAGGTCGGACCGGGGCGCCCTGCCGACGTTGCCGTCGGTGGGTTTCCCCGGCCCGCCTCCCGAACCGGACGTGCCCGATCTCCAGGCATCCGGCTCTCCACAAGCCCTCTCAGGCGGCCGCTGTCATCGTGGTCCCGCTGGGCCAGGGCGAGGGGATCTTGTTCCCGCGATACAGGTAACGGTTTGTGCGCACTTTCGCGCACCTGAACAAGACGACCTCGTCGTCGGCTGGCCACCATTGGCCTGCACAGTAACGATGGCGCAGGTTCTTCCAGTTGGACCGGCGGTGTTTGCGCCGCAGCCATCCGAAGACCTGGCGCCAGGTGAAGGCCGACAGGTACTGGAAGGTCGCGGACGACACCCCGTGCCGGAAGTACGCCGTCCAGCCCCGCAGCACCGGGTTGAGCTGGTGCAGCACGACTGCCAGCGGCAGGTTCGTGTCCTGTCGGCACAGCGTCTTGACCTTCTCCTTGACGGCCTGGAGGGCCTTCTTGGAGGGGTAGAGGTAGACGTAGTGCTTCTGGGTCCCGCGTTTGCGGTGACGCTGGAGGCGCCACCCGAGGAAGTCCAGCCCCTCGTCGATATGGGTGATGGCCGTCTTCTCCACCGACAGACGCAGTCCCATCGGGACGAGTGCTTCCGCCGCCTGGGTGCGTATGTCCTCAGCCTGCTCACGGGTCCCGGTCACGGCGATCAGAAAATCGTCTGCATACCGGAAGAGCCGGTAGTTGGCGAGGTTCTGGCGACGTCGCCGGGCCCGCTGGCCCTGCGTGAAGTTCGGCCCGCCCGGACAGGCCGCGATGAACTCATCGAGGACCGACAGGGCGATGTTGGCCAGCAGCGGCGAGAGGATCCCGCCTTGCGGAGTGCCGGTATCGGTGTCCTTGGACTGGCCGCCCTCGCTGAGGATGCCCGCCTTCAGGAATGCCTTCACCAGGTCAAGAACGCGTCGGTCCCCGACTCGGCGGCGCACCCGGCTCATCAGAGCCGTGTGGTCGATCGAGTCGAAACACGCCTCAATATCCCCCTCCACCATCCACTCATAAGAGCTCTTGGCGAAGTGGTGTGCCTCGGCGAGCGCGTCATGAGCCCGGCGTTTGGGGCGGAACCCGTAGGAACACGGGAGGAAATCCGCCTCAAAGATCGGCTCCAACACCAGCTTCAGGGACGCCTGGACCACCCGGTCCCGCACGGTGGGGATCCCCAGCCGACGGCGCTTGGCCGTCCCCGGCTTGGGAATCATCCGTTCCCGCACGGGAAGCGGGCGGAAACTACGGTCTTTCAGGTCGGACCGCACCTCGTCGAGGAATGCCTCGACGCCTTGCCCGTCCTCTACGGAGCGAGCGGTCTGCCCGTCCACTCCGGCCGAGCGGGCGCCCCTGTTTCTCCTCACCCGATCCCACGCGATCAGTAGAAACGCGGGATCGGCAACGAGATTGAACAGGTCATCGAACCGGCGATCACGATCGTCGGTCGCCCAACAGTGCAGCTTGGTCTGCATCTCCAGTACCCGGCGCTCGGCCTTGAGCAGCGCGAACTCCAGCGCGTCGGTATTCACCAGCGGCCTCCCGGCATTGCAGCATCCTCCCTGCCGACTTGCTGGCCCCCTTCGCCATGCACGGAGCTTTCCTCCGCTCGGACTACTACGGGGCCTCCGCCCCACCTGCGGCCCTCAGCCGGCAACGGGCCTGCCCTCCGCCGCCGGACCGGCAGTCCGGAGGAACAGGGCGACCGCAGGCGGTTCCCACGTTCACCATGTGCCGATCGGCCAGGTCGGCGTCCCGCTACTACCCCGGCAGCATCACCACGCCTACGCCGCAGACCTTCAGCGTGGCCTCCCCACCGGCAGTTGGAGACCGGCTTCGGAGTTGACCACCCCTGTCGAAGCGAGCGATCACGCACTGCACCCCGGGCCCATATCCGCCAGATTTGAGCCCGGTGCAAGACTTACGGGGCTTTACACGGGTTCCTCTTCGTACGCCTTCTGGCCTTGCTTGCCGAACCCGACACGTCTGGCAGTACCGCGCCGTCCCGGCGTTGTCAGGGCTGCTTTCCATCTTCACCGGCGTTCCCCGGCTCGGACTGCCCTCAGCTTCTACCCGGCCGCTGCGACGGCCCGGCGGTAGAGGTCTTGCACCTCCACTCGGTCACATGGCGCCTCGTGGCGCACCCAGCAGTTCCAGCGGGGCATGACGAGGGTGAAGCCGGTGCGGACGAGATGACGTGACATGAAGCGCACGAGGGGCCTCAGGGCCTCCTCCGCGCCGTCCGCCTCGGCGATCCGCTCACGCCACCGCGGGAGGAACAACGCGAGGTCGCCGTTCGTCTCCCGGGCGAGGAGCGCGTCGGGCCGGTAGCGCGGCAGATACTCGGCGAGGTCCTCGCCCAGCAGCGGCGTACAGAGGCAGGCCACGAACCAGCCGAGGTCGTGCCTCTCCAGGTCGCTCAGCACCTGCTCCCGGCCGACCAGCAGCGTCCCCGCCCCGTCGATCTGCGGGAACTCCTTGTCGAGCGCCTCGTCGAGCGAGCGGGCGTCCGTACGGTCCGCCTCCGTGGGCTCCTCGCGCAGGGCGAGCAGCAGGTCGAGGTCGGAACGGCCCACGCGCGCGGTGCCGCGCGGGATCGACCCGTACAGGTACGCGCTGTGCAGCCGTGCCCCGAAGACGTCCAGCACCCGGTCGCGGGCCGTGGCCACGACGGGCCGGAACGCGCTCGGGATCAGGCCCGGAGATCCCTCGCGTTCGATGTATCCCCGGGCGTCGAGCCCCTTGTTCGGCATGGGAACACTCTGCACGGGCCGGGCCGCGGGTTCATGTCATTTCCAACGGAACACGCGCAGACGGTGGACGGGGCGCTCCGCCGTGCAGACCACGGCGAGGCAGTCCCCGGCCGCGGCGAGGCGGGCCCGGTGGCTGTGGCCGGGCAGGGCACGTTCGGCCACGACCCGGCCGTCCGCGGGATCGAGGACGGTCGCACGGTCGCTGTAGCCGTTCAGCACCACGAGGTGACTCCGGTGGGCCAGCGGGGAGAGGGTGGCACCGTACGTGCTGCTCCAGGTCCAGCGGAGGGCGCCCGAGGTGACGGAGAACGCGTTGAGCGTGCTTCCGGTGGCCTCCTCGCCGTCGGGGTCGGCGGGCCGACGCACTCGACGGCGAGCAGGTCGCCGACCATGGCCACGTCATCTCCGAACTCCTTGGCCCAGCGAGGCAGTTCGATCTCCTGCTCCGCTTCCTCGCCCACCACGACGAGCCGCCGGGGAGCGCCCTCGCCGGGTCCCACGGTGGACACGACGACAGGGTGGGCGCGCACGACGGAGACATTCCCCCACCGCTCGGGGACCGGTCGCTCCCACAAGAGGGCGCCGGTGTGCGCGTCGAACGTCCGGAGCACCGGCGGCGCGTCCCCGTGACGGGGACGGACGGTCGCGACGCGGCCGCCGCCGAGTGCCACCTCGCGCGCGTGCCCGCCGACGCCGCCGACGGATCCGAGCACGTCGGCGCGCTGCTCGCGCGACCAGAGGACCCTGCCCGAGCCGACGTCGAGCCCTGTGAGGCGGACGTGCTCCGCGCCGCCGTCCCCGTCGGCGTGATGCAGTACGACGCCCACGCCGTCCGGTGCGTCCGCGGAAGCGTGGGCCAGTACCTCGTCGTCGGGCGGCTGCCACGTCCACAGGGGGTCACCGGTCGTCAGGCCGTACGCCTCCACCCGGTCGGAGCGGGCCATGGCGAGGGTAACGGCGACCGCCCAGGTGCTCAGAGGTGCGCCGGGGCTTCCCTTCTCCCGCGGGTACTTCCACAGCCTCGGCGCCGACGCGGGCCCCCGGCGCCACCAAGGGCCCTTCGGCGGCCCCTTCGCGCCGCCCCAGACCGACTCCGGTGCTCTGTCCTCGTACGTCCCCGCGTTTTCGTGCATCCCCACCCCTCGGGCCGGCGTCCGGCGACAGCAGGACAAGATCAAGACAAGAAGCAAGACAACAAGAAGGGCCCCACCTTGCGGCAGGGCCCTTCTTAAAGAAGACGTGACGTAACGGCTAGCGCGAGCGCTTCGCGAGGCGCTCCACGTCCAGCAGGATCACCGCGCGGGCCTCCAGGCGGAGCCAGCCGCGGCCCGCGAAATCGGCGAGCGCCTTGTTGACCGTCTCCCGGGAGGCGCCGACGAGCTGGGCCAGCTCCTCCTGGGTCAGGTCGTGCACGACGTGGATGCCCTCCTCGGACTGCACGCCGAAGCGGCGCGAGAGGTCCAGGAGCGCGCGGGCCACCCGGCCCGGCACGTCGGAGAAGACCAGGTCGGACATCTGGTCGTTGGTCTTGCGCAGACGCCGGGCGACGGCGCGCAGCAGGGCGGCGGCCACCTCGGGCCGTGCGTTCAGCCAGGGCTGGAGGTCGCCGTGGCCGAGGCCGAGCAGCTTGACCTCGGTCAGCGCGCTGGCGGTCGCCGTGCGCGGGCCCGGGTCGAACAGCGACAGCTCACCGATGAGCTCGCCGGGGCCGAGGACCGCCAGCATGTTCTCGCGGCCGTCGGGTGATGTGCGGTGGAGCTTCACCTTGCCCTCGGTGACCACGTACAGGCGGTCTCCGGGGTCGCCCTCGTGAAAGAGCGCGTCTCCGCGCGCGAGGGTCACCTCACTCATGGAGGCGCGGAGCTCCGCGGCCTGCTCGTCATCGAGCGCCGCGAAGAGCGGGGCGCGCCGCAGAACGTCGTCCACGAGTTCTCTCCTTGTCGACCTGCTCAGGGGATCTTGCTCCCCCGTGTGCCGGGGACCGTGTTCCCCATTTTGCCGGACGGTCCAAACAGTGTGATCAGTCACAAGTCTGCCGTACAGGTGTGTCCCGCAGTGCGGCAGGGGGCCAATTGGGGGCCGATCTCCGAGGGCCGGGGCGGATGTCACTGGTGGGCTTTAGGCTGGCCGGGTGTCCAAATCGCCGGTGAGAGCACAGGCCAAGGGGGCTGGACGGGTGGTTGTACGTCGCGATTCCGCTGTGGGCGAACAGGACCCCGACGGAGCGAACAAAACGACAAATGCGGCAGGGTCCGGACGGGCCAGGAGGTCGGCCGGGGCCGCGGGGAAGGCCGCGGGGGCCGCCGCCTCGGAGATGGCCGCGACCGCGAAGAAGGCCGCCGCCGTCAAGAGAGCCGCGTCCGCGAGGAAGGCTGCCGCCCCGGGCAGGAAGGTGGCTGCCGCGAGCAGGAAGGTGGCCGTCTCGAAGAAGGTTGCCGCGAGCAAGACGGCTGCTGCCGCGACCAAGAAGGCTGCTGCCGCGACCAAGAAGGCCGCTGCCGCGACCAAGAAGGTGGCGGCCCCGAGTGGGGAGGCCGCCGCCATTGGCAAGAAGGCTGCCGCTCCGAGCGGGAGGGCCGCCGCCCCGAGCAGGAAGGTGGCTGCCGCGAGCAAGAAGGTGGTCGCTCCGAAGAAGGCTGCCGCTCCGAAGAGGGCCGCCAAGAAGAGCGCACCGGCGGAGGCCGTCGCCGGGAAGGCGGCCTCGGCGTCGAGCGCGCCGGCGAAGTCGACCGCCAAGAAGACCTCGGCATCGAGCGCGCCTGCGAAGGCGACCGCCAGGAAGCCCAGGCCCACGCCTGCCAAAAAGTCCGCCCCCGTGAAGAAGGCCGCACCCGCCGCAGTGACCCCCGCCAAAGCCACTCCCGCCAAAGCCGCCCCTGTCAAAGCGGCGCCGGCCAAGGCCACCTCCGCCAAAACCACCCCCACCAAAGTCGCCCCCGCCAAGCCTCCCCGGAACGAGTCGCACACGGCCCTCGTCCGGCGGGCGCGCCGTATCAACCGTGAGCTCGGCGAGGTGTACCCGTACGCACACCCGGAGCTGGACTTCGAGAACCCCTTCCAGCTCGTGGTCGCCACGGTCCTGTCGGCGCAGACGACGGACCTGAGGGTGAACCAGACGACGCCGGCCCTCTTCGGGAAGTACCCCACGCCCGAGGACCTGGCCGCGGCGAACCCGGAGGAGGTCGAGGAGATCCTCCGGCCGACCGGGTTCTTCCGGGCCAAGACCAAGTCGGTGATGGGGCTCTCCAAGGCCCTGCGGGACGACTTCGGGGGCGAGGTCCCCGGCCGCCTCGAAGACCTCGTCAAACTGCCCGGTGTGGGCCGCAAGACCGCCTTCGTCGTCCTGGGCAACGCCTTCGGCCGCCCCGGCATCACCGTGGACACCCACTTCCAGCGACTCGTACGACGCTGGCAGTGGACCGACGCGACGGAGCCCGACAAGATCGAGGCGATCATCGGCGGGCTCTTCCCGAAGAGCGAGTGGACGATGCTCTCGCACCACGTGATCTTCCACGGCCGCCGTATCTGCCACGCCCGCAAGCCCGCCTGCGGTGCCTGCCCGATCGCCCCGCTCTGCCCGGCGTACGGAGAGGGCGAGACGGACCCGGAGAAGGCCCAGAAGCTCCTGAAGTACGAGAAGGGCGGCTTCCCGGGCCAGCGCCTCAACCCTCCGCAGTCCTACCTCGACGCGGGCGGCATTCCGGCACCCCCGCTGGGAGCGACCATCCCCGGCGCCTCCGCGCCCGGCGCCTCCGCGCCCGGCGCCTCCGCCCCCGGCGCGCCCGCACCCGCCTCCGCCGCCCCCGCGCCCGGTTCACCCGCGCGGGAGGCCGGATGACGGAACGATCTGTGGACCCGCGGGCGTTGAGAGCAGCAGAACGGGGGTGGCGATGACGCGCGCGAGTCGCACGCACGACATTCAGGACGGCGATCTGGTCCTGACCAAGGACGGCCTGCCGGGCTGGCTGGACCCGGTGGTGCATGCCGTGGAGACGGTGGAGCCGCTCCAGCTGAGCCGCTTCCTGCCCCCGGAGGACGGCGGCGGGCGCCAGTCGGCCGTACTGATCCTGTTCGGCGAGGGAGAGCTGGGCCCCGAGCTGCTGCTCATGGAGCGGGCGAGTTCGCTCAGGTCGCATGCGGGGCAGCCGTCGTTCCCCGGTGGCGCCCTCGACCCCGAGGACGGCGACCCGAAGGCCGACGGGCCGTTGCGGGCCGCCCTCCGCGAGGCCGAGGAGGAGACCGGGCTCGACCCCCGCGGCGTTCAGCTCTTCGGCGTGCTCCCGAAGCTCTACATCCCGGTGAGCGGCTTCGTGGTCACCCCGGTGCTGGGCTGGTGGCGCGAGCCGACACCGGTCGGCGTGGTCGATCCGGCTGAGACGGCCCGCGTCTTCACGGTCCCCGTGGCGGATCTCACGGACCCCGGCAACCGCGCGACGGCCGTGCACCCGCGCGGCCACGCAGGTCCGGCATTCCTGGTCGAATCCGCCCTGGTCTGGGGCTTCACGGCCGGAATCATCGACCGCCTCCTGCACTACGCGGGCTGGGAACGACCTTGGGACCGCGACAAGCAGGTCCCGCTCGACTGGCGCGCATGACAGGGTGGCACCCGTGCTGTGTCTCTCCGGGGGCCGCGACATGAGCGGCTGCGCCGGGTGTCCCCGGACCCCCGGCCGAGGCACGGCCACCGCAAAGTGATGAGGCGAGGCTTGAAGCAGTGAACGTGCTGGACATCCTGTTGCTGGTCGCCGCCGTGTGGTTCGCGATCGTGGGCTATCGCCAGGGGTTCGTCGTAGGCATCCTGTCGGTGATCGGATTCCTGGGCGGCGGTCTCGTCGCGGTCTACCTCCTGCCGGTCATCTGGGGCGCGGTGACGGACGACGCGGAGGTCGGCACGACCGCAGCCGTCGTCGCCGTGGTCGTCGTGATCGTCTGCGCCTCGGTCGGCCAGGCCCTCACCACCCATCTCGGCAACAAACTCCGCCGGTACATCACCTGGTCCCCGGCCCGCGCCCTGGACGCCACGGGCGGCGCCCTCGTCAACGTCGTGGCGATGCTCCTCGTCGCCTGGCTGATCGGCTCGGCCCTGGCCGGTACGACACTGCCGACGCTCGGCAAGGAGGTCCGCAACTCCAAGGTGATGCTCGGCGTGGACCGTGCGCTGCCCAACCAGGCCGACACCTGGTTCGCCGACTTCTCCTCGGTCCTCGCGCAGAACGGCTTCCCGCAGGTCTTCAGCCCGTTCTCGAACGAGCCGATCAACGAGGTGGATCCGCCCGACCCGGCCCTCGCGAGCAGCCCGGTCGCCGCCCGCGCCCAGCGCTCCATCGTCAAGGTCACCGGCACCGCCCAGAGCTGCGGCAAGGTCCTCGAAGGCACCGGCTTCGTCTTCGGCCCGCGCCGCGTGATGACCAACGCCCATGTGGTGGGCGGCGTGAACGAGCCGTACGTCCAGATAGGCGGCGAGGGCAAGCGGTACGCCGCGAAGGTCGTGCTCTACGACTGGGAGCGCGACATCGCCGTACTCGACGTACCCGATCTGAACGCGCCCGCCCTGAAGTTCAGCACCAAGGAAGCGACCAGGGGGGACGACGCGATCGTCGCGGGCTTCCCGGAGAACGGCTCGTACACGGTCAACCCGGCACGCGTGCGCGGACCCATCACGGCCAACGGCCCGGACATCTACCACCGCGGCACCGTGCAGCGGAAGGTCTACTCCGTGTTCGCGACCGTGCGCCAGGGCAACTCCGGCGGCCCGCTGCTCACCGCGACCGGCGAGGTGTACGGCGTGGTGTTCGCGAAGTCCCTCGACAACGCCGACACGGGATACGCGCTGACCGTGGAAGAGGTCCAGGAGGACATCACCAAGGGTCGTACCGCCAACCAACAGGTGGGCAGCGACAGCTGCGCGCTGTAGTCCGGGGGCGCGGAGGGGCTCGGCCGACGGGAGTCACACGGGCGAAGGTCCGAGGCTTCCGGCCGCGCGCGTCCTCAGTCGCGCGGGTGACGCAGGCGCGCCGAGACCCAGCGGGCACGGCGCTTCAGAATGTGCGGGATTCCCAGCCGAGGATCCGTGCCCTGCAGCTGCGGGGCTCCCCTCTGGTGGGAGCTCAGGCCACTGGCCGAGCGGCGGTTTCGTGCTGCGTCACTGTAGTCGTGCGTCCAGCCCATACCCCGACGTCTGCCCCTGCCCCAAGGTCGATAACCGCCCCCACGCCCCCCAATCGGCCTATGCGTCGGGCAATTGGCCGTTCGTAGAACAGGCGTTCCCGGGACGGGTGTGGCGGATGGTGCCAGTGCCTCGCCGAACGGCCCCCGACCTGCGGCGCGATGCCTCAGCGGTCCGGCTCGGGGTCCTTCAGCCAGTTCACCAATTCGGTCGAGAAAGCCACCGGATCCTCCTCGTGGGGAAAGTGTCCGAGCCCGTCGAACAGCCGCCAGCGGTACGGCGCTTCGACGTACTCCCCGGACCCCGCGGCACTCCGCGTGCGCATCACCGGATCGAGCGAGCCGTGCAGATGCAGCGTCGGCACCCGCACCGGCCGCTTCATACGACGGTTGAACTGAATACCGTCAGGACGGGCCATCGAGCGGACCATCCACCGGTACGGCTCCAGCGAGCAGTGCGCCGTCGACGGGATCAGCATCGCCCGTCGGTACGCGTACACGGCCTCGTCGTCCGGCAGCCGCGGCCCGGACCAGTCCCGGACGAGCTCGCCGACCAGGGCCCCCTCGTCGGCGAGCAGTTGGCGCTCGGGGATCCAGGGCCGCTGGAAGCCCCAGATGTACGAGCCGGCCGCGGTCTGCTTCATGTCCGAGAGCATCGCGGAGCGCCAGCGCCGGGGATGCGGCATCGAGGAGACCACGAGCCGGCGGACCAGCTTGGGGCGCATCACGGCCGCGGTCCACGCCAGATAGCCGCCGAGGTCGTGCCCGACCAGCGCGGCGTCGGGCTCGCCGAGGGACCGTACGACGCCGGTGATGTCGAGGGCGAGGTTCGCGGGGTCGTAGCCGCGCGGGGTGCGGTCGCTGCCGCCGATGCCCCGCAGGTCCATCGCGACCGCGCGGAAGCCCGCGTCGGAGAGCGCCACCAGCTGATGCCGCCAGGTCCACCAGAACTGCGGGAAGCCGTGCAGCAGCAGGACGAGCGGTCCGTCGCCCATCTCGGCGATGTGGAAGCGCGCGCCGTTGGCGGCGACGTCCCGGTGGGTCACCTGTTTTCCGCCGGGCACGTCGAGCCGTACGACCGAGGTGGGTTGTGCCGAGGATGAGGCGGGGTCCGTCATGAGGACGAGCGTGCCACAGCCTTGACGGTGTCACCGACCGGGTCGGCCGCGGTCACCTCACGGGGGTGCGGCTTCACGTTCTGCAGTACGGCCGCCGATTCCTTGACCGAGGCGGCCGTCTTCTGCGGGCCCTGGCCCTTCTTGGCCTTCTTCGCGAAGATCACGCCGATCAGCGCGAGGACGCCCGCGACCACCACGTTCGCGGCGAACGACAGCAGGAAGCAGACGGCCAGGTTCCAGTCGCTCCAGGTGCGGATGCCGTACGCCAGGGCGAAGCTCAGCATGGGCAGGGAGAAGATCAGTACCGCACCGGCCGCCGCGAACGCGCCGCCACCGACCGCTCCGCGCTTGACGTCCCGCTTGAGCTGCGCCTTCGCCAGTGCGATCTCGTCGTGCACCAGCGCGGACATCTCGGTCGTCGCCGAGGCGAACAGTTGGCCGATGCTGCGTTCGGCGCCGACCGGGCTGCCGTCGGGTGCGCTCATCGCGTTCTCCCTGTTGTCTTGTCGCCGTTGTCTTGCGTCGTCTGTCGTCGTGGAGCTGTGCACGTTTTGGGTACGTGTGGACCGTACGTGCCGGTCCGGGCGTATCGGAACGTGCGTAACGGACCGTGCGTGTCAGATCATGCCGGACCGTCGTTCTCCTCGCTTGCCCCGCCCGTCACTTCGGCAAGCCTTCGGTGCTCGGCGGCCTTGCGCTCGTGGATCTCGGCCATCCGCAGGTGGTAGGCCGGGTCGTCCTGCTCGTAGACGTCGGGGATGCCGGAGAGGTCCTCGTCGCGCTCCTCGTCCTCCCACAGCCTGCGGTACTTGGCGTTGCGTATCTTCAGCAGGACACCCGACAGGACGGCCGCGATCAGGGAGCCCAGCAGGACGGCGGCCTTGACCTCGTCGGTGAGCGCCTTGTCGCCCGCGAAGGCGAGTTCCCCGATGAGCAGCGAGACGGTGAAGCCGATACCGGCGAGCGAGGACACCGCGAAGACGTCGGGCCAGGCCAGGTCGTCGGAGAGCGAGGCCCTGGTGAACCGGGCCGTCAGCCAGGTGCCGCCGAAGATGCCGACCGTCTTGCCGACGACCAGACCGAGCACGACACCGAGGGTCTCCGGCCGGGTGAACACATCGCCGAGCGCGCCGCCGGACACCGCGACCCCGGCGCTGAACAGCGCGAACAGCGGCACGGCGAGCCCCGCCGACAGGGGGCGTACGAGATGCTCGATGCGCTCGCCGGGTGAACGTTGCTCGCCTTCGTCCTTGCGGGTGGTGCAGCGCAGCATCAGCCCCATCGCGACACCGGCGACCGTGGCGTGGACGCCGCTGTTGTACATCAGCCCCCAGATCACCAGGGCGAGCGGCACGTACACGTACCAGCCGTGTACGCCCCTGCGCAGCAGCAGCCAGAAGACGGCGAGGCCGACGGCGGCGCCGCCGAGCGCCGCGAAGTTCAGGTTCTCGGTGAAGAACACCGCGATGATCAGGATCGCGAAGAGGTCGTCGACGACGGCGAGCGTGAGCAGGAAGGCGCGCAGGGCGCCCGGCAGCGACGTACCGATGACGGCGAGGACGGCGAGCGCGAAGGCGATGTCGGTCGCGGTCGGTACGGCCCAGCCGGCGAGCGAGCCGCCGCCGGTGACGCCGACCAGTGTGTAGACGAGCGCGGGCACGGCCATGCCGCACAGCGCGGCGACGACCGGGAGCGCGGCGGCCCGCGGGTCCTTGAGGTCACCGGCGACCAGCTCGCGCTTGAGCTCGATGCCGGCGACGAAGAAGAAGACGGCGAGGAGGCCGTCGGCGGCCCAGTGCTCGATGGAGAGGTCCAGGCCGAGCGAGGCGGGTCCCACGTGGAAGTCCCTGACCGACTCGTAGCTCTCCCGGATCGGGGTGTTCGCCCAGATCAGCGCGGCGATCGCGGCGGCGAGCAGGAGGACACCGCCGACCGTCTCGGTGCGCAGCGCGTCCGCGACGAAGGTCCGCTCGGGCAGGGAGAGCCGTCCGAGGACCTTGTGGTTCTTGGGGGGAGCGGGCGCGGGCACGAGAACGACCTCCGGTCGGTAGGCATCACTGAGCACTTGCCGACCAGACTTCCCGGCGCACCTTTTGAGATCTCTGGGATCTCGGGGTTCTCTTTGTCGCGTTTCTCTTGTCGCGTTGTTTACGTGTTTCTCAGCCTACCCAAGATGCGGCCGGCCCCATCCGGTGATCTTCAGGCTAGACGCGAGAGGGGCACCCGGCGCGTCCGGCGCCGGGTGCCCCTTCACGAGTCGTACGTCTTACGGGTCGTACGTCAGTCCTCGCTGGGCGCCGCCGGGAGCTTCGACTGGATGAGGTCCATCACCGTGGAGTCGGTGAGCGTGGTGACGTCACCGAGCTGACGGTTCTCCGCGACGTCGCGCAGCAGCCGGCGCATGATCTTGCCCGAACGGGTCTTGGGCAGCTCGGCCACCGGCAGGATCCGCTTCGGCTTGGCGATCGGGCCGAGCGCCTTCGAGACGTGGTCGCGCAGGTCGCCCACGAGGCTCTCGGTCTCCGATGCCGTACCGCGCAGGATCACGAAGGCCACGATCGCCTGGCCGGTCGTCTCGTCGGCCGCGCCCACGACCGCCGCCTCGGCGACCGACGGGTGCGAGACGAGCGCCGACTCGACCTCGGTGGTCGAGATGTTGTGCCCGGACACGAGCATCACGTCGTCCACCCGGCCGAGCAGCCAGATGTCGCCGTCGTCGTCCTTCTTGGCGCCGTCGCCCGCGAAGTACTTGCCCTCGAAGCGCGACCAGTACGTGTCGAGGAACCGCTGGTCGTCGCCCCAGATGGTGCGCAGCATCGACGGCCACGGCTCGGTGAGCACGAGGTAACCGCCGCCGCCGTCCGGCACTTCCCGCGCCTCGTCGTCGACGACGGTCGCGGCGATGCCGGGCAGCGCCCGCTGCGCCGACCCGGGCTTGGTCTCGGTGACACCCGGCAGTGGCGAGATCATCATCGCGCCGGTCTCGGTCTGCCACCAGGTGTCCACGATCGGCGTGCGGTCGCCGCCGATGTGCTTGCGGTACCAGATCCACGCCTCGGGGTTGATCGGCTCACCGACGGACCCCAGGACCCGCAGGCTGCTGAGATCGAACTTCGCGGGGATGTCGTCGCCCCACTTCATGAACGTACGAATGGCCGTCGGAGCCGTGTAGAGGATCGTCACGCCGTACTTCTGCACGATCTCCCAGAAGCGCCCCTGGTGCGGGGTGTCGGGCGTGCCTTCGTACATCACCTGCGTCGCGCCGTTCGCCAGCGGCCCGTACGTGATGTACGAGTGGCCGGTGACCCAGCCGATGTCCGCCGTGCACCAGTAGACGTCGGTCTCCGGCTTGAGGTCGAAGACGGCGTGGTGGGTGTACGCGGCCTGGGTGAGGTAGCCGCCGGAGGTGTGCAGGATGCCCTTCGGCTTACCCGTCGTCCCCGAGGTGTAGAGGATGAACAGCGGGTGCTCGGCGTCGAACGCCTCGGGAGTGTGCTCGGCGGACTGCTTCGCCGTGATCTCGTGCCACCAGACGTCACGGCCCTCGGTCCACTCGACGTCCTGGCCCGTACGCCGCACGACGAGGACCTTGTCCACGCCGTCGACCCGGGAGACCGCCTCGTCGACGGCCGGCTTGAGCGCGGAGGGCTTGCCGCGGCGGTAGCCGCCGTCCGAGGTGATGACCAGCTTGGCGTCGGCGTCCTGGATACGGGTCGCGATGGCGTCGGCCGAGAAGCCGCCGAAGACCACGGAGTGCGCGGCGCCGATGCGGGCGCAGGCCAGCATCGAGACGACGGCCTCGGGAATCATCGGCAGGTAGATGGCGACCCGGTCGCCCTTCTCGACCCCGAGCTCGGTGAGGGCGTTCGCCGCCCGGGAGACCTCGTCCTTCAGCTCGGCGTACGTGATGGCGCGGCCGTCCCCCGGCTCGCCCTCGAAGTGGATGGCGACCCGGTCGCCGTTCCCCGCCTCGACGTGGCGGTCCACGCAGTTGTACGCGACGTTGAGCCTGCCGTCCTTGAACCACTTGGCGAACGGCGGGTTCGACCAGTCGAGGGTCTCGGTCGGCTCGGTGGCCCAGGTCAGCCGGCGGGCCTGCTCGGCCCAGAAGCCGAGCCTGTCAGCCTTGGCCTGCTCATACGCCTCCGCGGTGACGTTGGCGTTCGCGGCCAGGTCGGCGGGCGGCGCGAACCTGCGCTCTTCGCGCAACAGGTTGGCCAGGCTTTCGTTGCTCACGACATCTCCCTTTCCCAGGGTGTCCGTTGTGTCCCAGACCACAGCTCATCAGACGGGGACCCCTGGTGACAAGGGCCGTCCGGGAATTGGTTTAGACCTGTGGGCAGGATCATGTGTGCGTGCGGCCTCCCGCGGACACGGGGGGCCACACGTTCTCACGGACGGGGGAGGGGCGCGGTTCAGGCTCGCGGGCGGGGCGGGCCCCTGGCAGGGCGCCGGGCGAGCCCCTGGGAGAGGGCTCGCGGGGCTCCTGGAACGGGTGGTTCAGACGAGTGTGGCGGTTCAGGCCGGTGTGTCGTGCAGTGCCGTCGCCGCGACCCGGTCGAAGACCTCGCCGTCCGGCTCCTCGTGGTGAGCGCGCTCGTTGAGGAGGTAGGCCTGGGCCTCGCCCACGTGGAAGTACATCCCGTGCAGTTCGAGCGCGCCCTCCTGCAGTGCCCGGGCCACGGAGTCGTGCGCCCGCAGATGCTCCAACTGCTGCACCACGTTGGTCAGACAGAGCTGCTCGACGGCGTCGGCGGGTGCCCGGCCGGCGATGCGCGTCCAGGGCCGGTCCTTGGCGGCCATCCGCTCCAGACTGGGCAGCCCGTGCCGCAGCCACCGCTTCAACGGCGTCTGCGCGCCGCCCGGTTCGGTGTTCATCAGCGCCTGCATCGCCCCGCATCCGGAGTGCCCGCACACGGTGATGGACCGCACCTGCAGCACCTCCACCGCGTACTCGATCGCGGCCGCGACCGAGTCGTCGGCACTCTCCTCGCCGGGCGGCGGTACGAGATTGCCGACGTTCCGTACGACGAAGAGGTCGCCCGGGCCGCTGGAAGTGATCATCGACGTGACCAGCCGGGAGTCTGCGCAGGTCAGGAAGAGCTGCGAGGGCCGCTGCCCCTCCCGCGCGAGCCGGGCCAGCTCACCGCGCACCAGGGGCGCGGTGTTGCGCTGGAACGAGCTGATGCCGCTGGCCAGTTGATGCCCGCTGCGACGCCCGTCCTGCGGGGCGCTCTCGGGGCGCTCGCAATGGTGGTTGCGCCAGGGCGTCCAGGGCCGGCAGTGGCAGTGCGAGGTCTCTCCGGTGCCCCCCTGGACGTGGGGCGCGGCCAGCCGGGCCCCCGTCCGTCCGGTCAGCTCGACGGAGCCGCCCTGCGCGAGGTGCGTGCTCTGCCAGTCGTGCAGCGACTCGTACGCCGCGTGGTCCATGAAGGAGCCGTCCAGCTCGACCACGGCATCGGCCCCCTGGGGCACGAGATGCAGGGTCCGGCTGAGGCGCGGCACGGCGAGGAACGTCAACTGCCCGCGTACGCGTACGTGGTGGACGCCCGCCGAGTCCACGTCGTGGGTGATCCGGGTGCGGGTGAGCCGGTGCATGGCGACTCCGACGGCCACGGCGACCCCCAGCAGGACGCCTTCCAGGACGCCGAGGACGACGACGCCGAGGGTCGTGACCGCGTACACCAGCACCTCTCGGTGGCGGGTGACCGTGCGGATGTGGTGCAGGGACACCATCTGGATTCCGACGGCCATCACCAGGGCGGCGAGCGCGGCGAGGGGGATCAGCTCCAGGACCGGGACCATCAGCAGCGCGGCGACCACCACCCAGACGCCGTGCAGCATCGTGGAGTTCCGGCTGACCGCTCCCGCCTGCACGTTCGCCGAGCTGCGCACGGCCACGCCCGCGACGGGGAGCCCGCCGAGCGATCCGGAGACGATGTTGGCGGCGCCCTGTCCGAGCAGCTCGCGGTCGAGGTCGGAGCGCTTCTGCTGGGTCGGCCGCCCGGCCGTGAGCTTGTCCACGGCGACGGCGCCGAGAAGCGACTGGACGCTGCACACCAGCGTGACGGTGAGCACGGCGGCGGTGATCCCGAGCGCCGGGCCCTCGGGCAGTCCGGCCAGCGCGTGGCTCCGCCAGGACGGCAGGTCGACCTTGGGCAGGGTGAGCCCGGCGAGCGCCGCCGTGGTGGTGGCCGCGGTGACGGCGACGAGCGCGGCGGGCACCTTGCGAAGGGCCCGTCCCACGCGTCCGGGGATCCGGGTCCAGGCCAGCAGCAGGACCAGCGTCAGGGCGCTCATGGACAGCGCGGCCACCTGGGGGTGGGCCAACTGTCCCGGCAGCTCCCGGATGTTGGCGACGACCGAGCTGCGCGGGGAGCCGCCTAGCACGATGTGCAGCTGGGCCACGGCGATGGTGATGCCGATGCCGGCCAGCATGCCGTGCACGATCGCGGGGCTGACGGCGAGGGCGGAGCGGGCCACGCGCAGGAAGCCCAGGCCGAGTTGGGCGAGACCGGCGAGGACGGTGATGGCGCAGGTCGTGCGCCAGCCGAACTTCTGGATGAGATCGGCGGTGACCACCGTGAGCCCGGCGGCGGGGCCGCTCACCTGGAGCGGGGCGCCGCCGAGGCGGCCGGCCACCAGCCCGCCCGCGGCGGCGGCGACGAGCCCCGCCTGCAGCGGGGCCCCGGTGGCGAGGGCGATGCCCAGGGACAGCGGAAGGGCGATCAGGAAGACGGCGATCGAGGCGGACAGATCGGCGCCGGCGATGCGGGGGACACGGGGGAGCCGGGGGGTTCGGCGGCGGCGCTCGGGCGGGCTGTGCGGCCGCCCCTCGTCCGGCATGTGCGATGAGTCGTCGGTGCGGGTGGGGACGCAGGCAGGCATGGTTCCCGTCTTCCTCCGGGGCTACGCGGTCGCTTGGGGCGCGGCCGTGGGTCACGGCGTACAGCGGCGGGATTTCTCAACGCTCGGTAAATGAATCGTAATGGAGAGTAAAGGACGTGTGCGAAAAAGTAGCGCAAATGGGTCAGTAATTCACTCCAGGGAGTGATTAATCATTTTGATCGGCTTGTCGTGCTAATTCATTCCGGGATCCCTGCGATCTTGGGGGAGCTGTCGGTTTCTGTCCGTTTTCTCGGGGTTATCCGGGATTTCACCGCACGGAATCCCTTCCGCTTCGGCCCGAATGAAGGAAGAAGGTGGGCGGTACATGGCCACCACTCAGAGGATCGCCGCGGGTGTCACGGCCGCCGCGGCCTGCGCCGCGGCGCTCGCCGGCTGCGGTATCGGTGACACCGGCGTGGAGAAGGGCGCGCACGGTGACGGCGCTCGCGACGCGACGAAGGCCGCGGGCGCCCCGGCACCCAAGAACGCGGTCCGTCTGATCGGCGACGGCTCCACCGCCTTCACCGGCGCGCAGCCGCACCTGCCGCGGCCCGAGCGCCTGAAGCCCGGTCAGAAACCGCCCCAGTTCGTGGTCTTCTCCTGGGACGGGGCCGGCGAGGACAGCCAGCGGCTGTTCTCGCACTTCCGCAAGGTGGCCAAGGTCAACAACGCGACGATGACGTACTTCCTGAGCGGTGTGTACATGCTTCCGGAGGCGAAGCGTGAGCTGTACCGGCCGCCGCGGCACTCACCGGGCCGCTCCGACATCGGCTTCAATGACGAGCAGGGCATCCAGGACACCGTGCGGCAACTGCGCGGCGCCTGGCTCGAGGGCAACGAGATCGGCACGCACTTCAACGGCCACTTCTGCGGCGGCGGGGGCGGCGTGGGCCAGTGGTCGGTCGAGGAGTGGAAGGACGAGATCGCCCAGGCCAAGTTCTTCGTCAAGTCCTGGAAGAGCACCACGGGTACGGCGAAGGGCTCCCCGCTGCCCTTCGACTACGACAAGGAACTCATCGGCGCCCGCACCCCCTGTCTGGAGGGGCGGAAGAACTTCATGCGCGCCGCCCGGGAGCTGGGCTTCCGCTACGACACCAGTGGCGTCAACAACCAGGTCTGGCCCAAGAAGGAGAAGGGCCTGTGGGACCTGTCGATGCAGCTCGTCCCCGTCCCGGGGCGCGCTTTCGAGACGTTGACCATGGACTACAACTTCCTGGTCAACCAGTCGGGCGCCACCACCCGGGGCAACCCGGCCAAGCACGCCTACTGGGGCGATCAGATGCGGGACGGCCTGCTCAAGGGCTTCTCTCGCGCCTACAAGGGCAACCGTGCGCCCCTGATCATCGGCAACCACTTCGAGTCCTGGAACGGCGGCACGTACATGCGCGCCGTCCAGGAGACCATCGAGCGCGTCTGCACCAGGTCCGAGGTGCGCTGCGTCTCGTTCCGCCAACTCGCCGACTGGCTCGACGTCCAGGACCCGAAGACCCTGGACAGACTCCGTACCCTCAAGGTGGGCGAGGACCCGAAGGGCGGCTGGACGTCGTTCCTCACCGAGGAACCTGCCCCGGCCCCCGTCTCCGAGCAGCCGCCCTCGGCCCCCCTCGCCGAGCAGCCCGCCCCGGCCCCGAAGGGCGTCCCGGGAGCACCGGCGGTCAAGCGGTAGCCCCTGGGGGCGGGCGACCGTACGGCGTGAGGCTCAGGCCCTGGCGGCCTCGGCCTCGCGCAGGACGAACTCGGGGTCGACCTGGGCCGCCAGGTCGGCGCCTGTTCGTTCGTTGCCCCAGGACTGGGCGTTCTTCAGGTGGAAGTGGACCATCTGGCGCGTGTAGCGCTCCCAGTCGCGCTGCCCGTACGTGGCGTCGGCCGCGGCCTGAAGGGCGCGCAGCGCACGGCGGTTGCCGTCCTCCAACTGCTCGAACCTGGGCGGGCGGCCCTTCTCCATGGCGCGCACCCAGTCCGAGTGACCGACCGTCAGCAGCAGGTCGTCGCCGACCTCGCCCCTCAGGAAGTCGATGTCGTCCTGCCCCTGCACCTTGTTGCCGACGACCTTCAGGGTGACGCCGAAGTCGCGCGCGTACTCCTTGTACTGGCGGTAGACGGAGACTCCCTTCCGGGTCGGCTCGGCGACGAGGAACGTGATGTCGAAGCGGGTGAACATGCCGGACGCGAAGGAGTCCGAGCCCGCCGTCATGTCGACGACGATGTACTCGCTCTGGCCGTCGACGAGATGGTTCAGGCAGAGCTCCACTGCACCGGTCTTGGAGTGGTAGCAGGACACTCCCAGGTCGGCCTCGGTGAACGGGCCGGTAACCATCAAACGGACGGTGCCGCCGTCGAGTTCCACGGGCCGCGCACAAGCCTCGTACACCGGGTTGTCCTCGCACACCCGCAGCAGACGGGAGCCCTCGCCGGGCGGGGTCGTCTTGATCATCGTCTCGGTGGACGTGATGCGCGGGTTGGAACCGCGCAGGTAGTCCTTGATGAGCGCGAGCCGATCGCCCATGGCGGGCAGTCGCTCGGCCTCCTCGTCGGCGAGGCCGAGCGCGGGCCCGAGGTGCTGGTTGATGTCGGCGTCCACCGCGACGACGGGCGATCCGGTGGACGCGAGGTGGCGCACGAAGAGCGAGGACAGGGTGGTCTTGCCGCTGCCGCCCTTCCCAACGAAAGCAATTTTCATGTTCATTAAGGTAGCGGTGCGACGGCGTCCGGGGGCCGCCACACGTGAAGAAGACCACTCATTAGTGGGGTGCGGGCCTGGTGTGCGTAGGGTCGTACTCATGAGTACGACAGGTGGGAACGCCGACCCGCTCGCGGCGCTGGGGTCGCTGCCCGGCGTGGCCGAATCCGTGGAGTCCGTGCGCAAGGCCGTGGACCGGGTCTACGGGCACCGCATCATGCGGCGCCGCAGCAACGCGATCACCTCGGAGGCGGCGCTGCGCGGCGCGCGCGGTTCCGCGGCGCTGTCCGGTGCCGACTGGGCCCTCGAAGAGGTGCGCCGGCGGGCCGACTTCAGCGGCGACGACGAGGCCCGCGTGGTGGGCTCCGCGCTCAGGCTGACCGCCGAGGCGGGCCAACTCCTGTCCATCTGGCGGCAGTCGCCCCTTCGGGTACTGGCGCGGCTGCACCTGGTGGCCGCCGCCGACAAGGGGGACGCGGTCGGGCGTCCACGACTGGACGGCGAATCCGTCACCGAGACAGCCGCGGCCGCCGCCGCGGGACCGCCGTTGATCGGACTTCCGCTGCCGGACGCGGCCGAGGTCGAGGGCCGTCTCGACGGTCTGGCGCGGCTGGTCGTCGCGGGGGGTTCCGCACCCGCCCTGGTGACCGCCGCGATCGTGCACGGCGAACTCCTCGCGCTGCGCCCCTTCGGTTCCCACAACGGCCTGGTCGCGCGCGCGGCCGAACGCATCGTCCTGGTCGGCAGCGGCCTCGACCCCAAGTCCGTCTGCCCGGCGGAGGTCGGTCACGGGGAACTGGGCCGCGCGGCCTACGCCTCGGCCTTCGAAGGCTATGTCTCCGGCACTCCGGAGGGCATGGCCACCTGGATCGCCCACTGCGGCAAGGCGATCGAACTCGGCGCAAGGGAGTCGACTGCGGTGTGCGAGGCGCTTCAGCGAGGGGCTGCGTAGGGCTTGTGGGCTCCTGAAGGGCCCCTGGCCCTTGAAGCACTGGACCTTGAAAATGCCCCTGAACAGGGTTGCGGCGGTACGGGGTCCGTACCGCCGCTGGCATGTCCACCCGGTTACCAAGCGTCCTCGAGATATTGCCCATCAGGTCGGGAACTGTTGCCCGTCGCCTGGTGCGGCTGGCCCGTAATCGACGGGTCGACGTCGCGTGGGTGCCCGGTGTTCATGCGCGGTCCGTGGGGCCTCGGTTGCGTTTGAAGGTAATCCTCTCGGATGTCCTTGGTCTCGCGGGCCGTTAACCCCTTTGTACTCCAGGTCCGGAGGAAGCGGAACCCCTCGCTGTACTTCTTTACTTTTGGGGGCAAAGGTGGTGAATCGGGCGCATCCGCGGCTCGTGGATCACGCGGCTGCCGCGCGCCGACGGCTCGCGTACCAGACCAGACCCGCCGTGGCGGCCGCCGCTCCTATGGCCGCGGCGGCGACGAGGGCCGGCCGGGGCGGCACCGACAGCCGCTGCTTCAGCCGGACCGGGTGGTGGAAGTCGAGGATGGGCCACCCGCGCGCGGTGGCCTCGCGGCGCAGTGCGCGATCGGGGTTCACGGCGTGCGGATGGCCGACCGCCTCGAGCATCGGGATGTCGGTCGCCGAGTCGCTGTAGGCGTAGCAGCGTGAGAGGTCGTACCCCTCGGACGCGGCCAGCTCCTTGACGGCCTCGGCCTTCGTCGGGCCGTACGCGTAGTACTCCACCTCGCCCGTGAAGCAGCCGTCGTCGCCCACGATCATCCGGGTCGCCACCACCCGGTCCGCGCCGAGCAGTTCGCCGATGGGTTCGACGACCTCGGCCCCCGACGTGGAGACGATCACGACGTCCCGCCCGGCGATGTGGTGCTCCTCGATGAGGGACGCGGCCTCGTCGTAGATGATCGGATCGATCAGGTCGTGAAGGGTCTCGGCGACGATTTCCTTCACTTGTTGGACGTTCCAGCCACGGCACAGCGCCGACAGGTACTCACGCATCCGCTCCATCTGGTCGTGGTCGGCGCCGCCCGCGAGGAAGACGAACTGGGCGTATGCGGTGCGTAGCACCGCCCGGCGGTTGATCAGACCGCCTTGGTAGAACGACTTGCTGAAGGTGAGCGTGCTCGACTTCGCAATGACCGTCTTGTCCAGGTCAAAGAAGGCCGCTGTGCGGGGCAAGGAGTGGTTTTCCACGGGGTCGAGCATATGCGCCCGCCATTCGGGCTAGTGTGGGGCGCGTGGGTTTGCCTGAGAGGGCTCTCGGGTACACCATGGAAGTCACGGATCGTTCGCGACCGTGCTAACCCGGTCCGGCTCCTCCCCCCCCGAGTCAGACCGTGGGGACGACCCCCGCTCTCCCCCCCGGCGGGGGTCGTCGCATGTCCGGGTGGGTTTTCAACCTTATTTTTTCGAACGCCGGGCCCTGTTGTGCGGGCTGCGGCGTTCCTCTGCGTCTGCACAGGATTCGTAACTGTGGGTAGTCGTCGGCCTGCTCTAAGAGAGTCGTACAGCAGTCACTCATCGGTCACCGGTTTGGGTGAAGGCGATATTCACAACCGTCGAGTTGTCCACAGTTATCGACCAAGATCCACACGATTTCCTGGATCGCTGCACCGTGATTCCAACGCGCACCGCTCGCGGAAGTTCATGGCCGGTTCCGATTGTCCGGCGGCTATGGCCGGTTCGTATCGGCGGTTCATATGGAGGGCCGGTTGCCGGTTCTTCGCGCGGGCGGGAATCGCGGGGCCGCAGGGGCGCCGTGAGGAAGCAGCGAAGGGGGCTGGAGATCGTGGCGGGAGCAATCACACACGACCGGCTGTCGGCCGCCGAGGGGCGGCAGGGCGGACCGTTGATCGTCACGGAGGACGCGGATCTGCTGGACGACCTGCTGCGGCTGTGCGCCGCGGCCGGCGCCCGGCCCGAGGTCCACCACGGGGTGCCGGAGCGCGGCGGCGGCTGGGAGACGGCACCTCTGGTGCTCGTCGGCGACGATGCCGCGCGACGGGTGCGGGGAGCCGCGCGCAGACGCGGCGTGGTGTTGGTGGGGCGGGATCAGGACGATTCCGGGGTCTGGCGGAGGGCCGTGGAGATCGGCGCCGACCATGTTCTGCTGCTGCCGGATGGCGAACAATGGTTGGTCGACCGGATCGCCGACGTGGCCGAGGGAGTCGGTCCGCCGGCCCTCACCGTCGGCGTGATCGGCGGTCGCGGCGGCGCCGGATCCTCCACGCTCGCCTGCGCGCTCGCGGTCATCTCGGCGCGCCAGGGAAGGCGCACACTCCTTGTCGACGCGGATCCGCTGGGCGGCGGACTCGATGTACTCCTCGGCGGAGAGGCCGCCGAGGGCCTGCGCTGGCCGGACTTCGCCGCGTCGCACGGCCGGGTCGGCGGCGGCGCCCTGGAGGAGTCGCTGCCCTCGTTGCACGCCCTCCGGATCCTCAGCTGGGACCGCGGCGACTGCGTCAACATCGCACCCGAGGCCGTCCGGGCCGTGCTGGCCGCCGCCCGGCGGCGAGGCGGGGCAGTGGTCGTGGACCTGCCGCGCCGGATCGACGAAGGGGTCGCCGAGGCCCTCGCCCAGGTGGACCTGGGCCTGCTCGTGGTCCCCGCCGAGCTGCGCGCCGTCGCGGCGGCCGGGCGGGTGGCGTCCGCGGTCGGCATGGTCCTGAAGGACCTGCGCGTCGTGGTGCGCGGACCGTACGCGCCCGGTCTGGACGACCGGGAGGTCGCCCGACTGCTCGGCCTCCCGCTGGCCGGCGAAGTCCCGGTGGAGACGGGTCTGTTGGCGGCCCAGGAGCGAGGGGCACCGCCCGGCGCGGAAGGCCGAGGGCCACTGGCCCGCTTCTGCTCGACGTTCTGGGAGCGGACGGCTGTGGCGGGAGGGGGCGTATGAGCGGGAGTCCGCCTGCGGATGTGGGGCTGATGGGTCGGCGCGCGGGCGGGAGTCTGTCTTCGGACACGGGGCTGCTGGACGGGGTTCGGCAGTGGCTTGCCGAGAGTGGGGCCGAGCCGACTCCTGCGCGCGTGGCGCAGGCACTGCGGGAACAGGGGCGGGTGCTCGGGGACGCCGAAGTCCTCGGGGCGGCTGAGCGGTTGAGGTCGGAACTGGTCGGCAGCGGGCCGCTGGAACCCCTGCTCGGTGATCCCTCGGTCACCGACGTGCTGGTCTCGGCGCCTGACCGGGTGTGGGTGGACCGGGGCGGCGGCCTGGAGCTGACGGCCGTCTCCTTTCCGGACGCGGCGGCCGTACGACGCCTCGCGCAGCGCCTGGCGGCCGTGGCCGGGCGACGGCTCGACGACGCGCACCCCTGGGTGGACGCCCGGCTCCCGGACGGCACCCGGCTGCACGCGGTACTGCCACCGGTCGCCGTCGGCTCGACGTGCCTGTCGCTACGGGTCGTACGGCCACGGGCCTTCACGCTCCCCGAGTTGGTGGCGGCGGGGACGGTACCGCCGGGCGGGGACCTGCTGCTGCGGGCACTGCTCGACGCGAGGCTTTCCTTCCTGATCAGCGGCGGCACGGGGAGTGGCAAGACGACGCTGCTGAGCGCCTTGCTGGGCCTCGTCGGGCCGGGCGAGCGGATCGTGCTCGCCGAGGACTCGGCGGAGCTGCGCCCCGACCATCCCCACGTCGTACGGCTGGAATCCAGACCCGCCAACCAGGAGGGCGCCGGCCTCGTCACGCTCCAGGACCTGGTGCGCCAGGCCCTGCGGATGCGGCCGGACCGGTTGGTCGTCGGCGAGGTGCGTGGGCCCGAAGTGGTCGCCCTGCTGGCGGCTTTGAACACCGGCCACGAAGGCGGCTGCGGGACTGTCCACGCCAACGCTGCCTCGGGAGTGCCGGCCCGCCTGGAAGCGCTGGGCACGGCCGCGGGGCTCGACCGGGCCGCTCTGCACAGCCAGGTGGCGGCCGCGCTATCGGTGGTGCTCCACCTCGTACGCGACCGGGCCGGGCGGCGGCGGATCGCCGAGGTGCACGTGCTGGAGCGGGATCCGGCGGGGCTGGTGGTGACGGTACCGGCGCTGCGGTGGGGCGCGGAGGCCTTCACCTGCGAGCGGGGGTGGGAGCGGCTGAGGGGGCTGCTCGGCGGCATTGGGGACGTCTGGGACTCCCGGGGCGCCGGGCGCTCCGGGACTTGGGGCCCTGGGGGCGGCGGTCTGGCATCGGTGAGTTCCGTGAAGTCGGCGAGAGGGGTGAGGGGTTGTGACGGGGGTCGGTGAGGTGTCGGTGTCCGTGAGTGCGGCGATGGCGTGTGCCGGGGCGGCGGCCTGGCTGATGGGCGGGCAGGGGCCGGGGGCGCGGCGGGCGCGGTTGGTGTGTGCGGGCGGCGGGGCGGTCGGGGTCGGGCCGCCGGGGTGGGAGCGGGTCGTGCGGGCCGGAGAGCGGCTGCGGCGGTGGCATCGGATGCGGGGCGAGTGGTGGGTTCTGGTCGCAGGGGCGGTGGTTGGCCTGCTCGGGGCGTCCGTGGTGCCGCTCGTCGCGGGGGCGCTCGGGGTCCCGCTGGTCCGACGGGCCCGCCGTGCCGGGTCGGCACGGCGGGCGCGGGAGCGGCGGGCCGACGCGGTGATCGCGCTGTGCGGGGCGCTCGCGGGGGAGGTGCGTGCCGGGCGCCAGCCGGGTGAGGCCCTGCTCGGCGCGTCCTGTGACTCGGGCGGGCTGGGCCGCGCGCAGGCGGTGGTGCTGGCGGCGGCCCGGTTCGGCGGGGACGTGCCTGGCGCGCTCACCGACGCGGCACGACGACCGGGAGCCGAAGGACTGCTGGGCCTCGCCGCGTGCTGGCGCGTCGCCGTGGACCGCGGCGCCGGACTCGCCGCCGGGCTCGACCGGCTGGAAGGCGCGTTGCGTGCGGAGCGGGACCAACGGGCAGACCTGCGTGCCCAGTTGGCCGGGGCACGGTCGACTGCGGTGCTGCTGGCGGGACTGCCGGTGCTCGGACTGCTCCTCGGCACCGCGCTCGGCGCCGATCCGCTGCATGTCGTGCTGCACACCGGCGCGGGGCTGGGATGTCTGTTCGTCGGCGGGGTCCTGGAGGGCGTCGGACTGTGGTGGGTGCTGCGGATCGTACGGGGAGCGGAGGCGGGATGAGCACGGAAGTTGTCCACAGGCTGGGGGTCGCGCTGTGCGTCGTGGTGACGGTGTGGGCGCTCGCCCGGGCCCTGGGCGCGGCGCGGCGGGAGCGGAGGACGCGAAGGCGGTTGAAGGCCGTGGTGGCCATGGGCCCGGGGTCGGCCGTGGGCACGGGGTCGGCCGTGGGCACGGGGTCGGCCGTGGAGTCGGCTTCCGGCGGGCGGCGCCTGGAGGTGCGCGGTGAGCTGAGGCGGTGGTTGCCGGTCTTCGGCGCCCTGAGCGTCTGTTGGGCCGCCGTCGGAGGCGCGACCGGGGTCGTGGTCGGGCTCGTGGCCGGCTTCGGGATGTGGCGGTGGCAGCGGAGACCGGCGCCGGTGGAGGAGTTCGACGTGGGTCTGGCCACGCGGCAACTGCCCCTCGCCGCCGATCTGCTGGCCGCCTGTATCGCGGCGGGAGCCGGTCCCGCGGTGGCCGCCCGGGCGGTGGGCGAGGCGCTGGACGGGCCCGTGGGGCAGCGGCTGGCGCGGGGCGCGGCCGAGGTGCGCCTCGGAGGTGAACCGGCCGAGGCGTGGCGGGGGTTGGCCGCCCTGCCAGGGGCCCGGGCACTGGCCCGGTTGCTGGAACGGGCGGGCGAGTCCGGCGTACCGGCGGCGGGTCCGGTCGCACGCATCGCCGCGGACGCCCGCGCGGAGTGGGGGCGCACCGCCACGGCCCGTGCCCGGCGGGCGGGTGTCCTGGTCACCGCGCCGGTGGGGCTCTGTTTCCTGCCCGCGTTCATCGCCATCGGCGTGCTGCCCGTGGTGATCGGGCTCGCGGGCGGGGTGCTGGGCGGAGGCGGTGGGTGACGTACGGGACGGGGTGAACGGCGAGTGGTCAGGGTCGGCCAACGGCCAACGGCCAGGCGCCAAACGGCCGAAGGGCCGAAGGGCCAGTGGCCAACTTCAAAGGTCAACGGAACAGAGCTGTACGGGGGTTCGGATGAGCAAGGCAATGCGGCGAGTACGAGTACGAATGCTGGGGTCGGCTTGGGCGTGGGTCCTGGCGGGCCGGGACTGGAAGGTGCGGAGGGACGCCGGGATGGTCACCTCCGAGTACGCGATGGGGCTGATCACGGCGGTGGGGTTCGCCGTGGTGCTCTATGAGGTGCTGACCAGTGGGCAGGTGCGGGGCGCTCTGCAGGACATCGTGGGGCGGGCGCTCAATGGGCAGTTCTGAGGCCGGTGCGGAAGCGGAGGTGGAGGCCGGGCCGTCCGGTCCGGGGCGGGTTCGGAGTCCGGACATGCCCCTTGAGATGTCCCGGGACCGGGGTTTCGTGACGGCGGAGGCGGCCGTGGCGCTGCCCGTGCTGGTCGCGTTCACGATGGCGCTGGTCTGGGCGTTGATGGCGGCGGCCGCGTTGATCCAGTGCGTGGACGCGGCCAGGGCGGGGGCCCGCGCGGCGGCCCGGCAGGACCTGCCGGGCACGGTGCTGGCGGCGGCCCGCGACACGGCGCCGAACGGTGCGCGGGTCACCGTCCGGAGAGAGGGCGACCTGGTGCACGTACGGGTCGAGGCGAAGGCGCCGGGGCCCGACGCGCTGACCCTCGACCTGACGCACGAGGCCGCGGCCCTGGCCGAGGAGACGGTGGGGGCGGGCGGATGAGGTGGGCGGGGCTGCGGTCGCGTACGGGGGCCGCAACGAGAGCGGGTACGCGAGTGGGTACGAGACCGCGTGGGCGGACGCGTATAAGGGGCTTTGCGAGGGTCCCCGCGAGGGTCTTCGCGTCGGACCGAGGGTCGGCGACCGTCTGGACCGTGGGTGCGATCGCCGTCCTGTGCGTCGTGTTCGGTGCCGTCCTCGCCATGGGCCAGGCGGTGGTGATCCGCCACCGCGCGGGTGGAGCGGCCGACTTGGCGGCGCTCGCGGCGGCCGACGGCTGGATGGAGGGTGGGACGGCAGCCTGCGGGCAGGCGGAGCGGGTGGCACGGGCCCAGGGCACCCGGGTCGTGCGGTGTGCCGTCCAGGGCGAGATCTCGGACGTCACGGTCGCGGCGGGACGGGGACCGTTGACGGCGGAAGTGCGGGCCAGGGCGGGCCCGGCGGGGCCTGTAGGGCCTGTGGTTCCGGCCGGCCCTCCCGGATCGGCGGGATCGGAGGGCCCGGCGGGACCAGTTGGTCCTGGCACACATCCGGCGCCGGCCAGAGCGTCCGACCGAGCCGTCGAGGAGGTGGGGCCGTAACGCTCAGCCTCGGCTCTCCCCGGCCGGCTTCTCCGGTGCGCCCTTCAGCAGCACCGTGAGCAACCGCACCGCCCCCCGTTTGTGCAACGGCTCGTTGCCGTTGCCGCACTTGGGGGACTGGATGCAGGACGGGCAGCCGGCGTCGCACTCGCAGGAGGCGATGGCCTGGTGGGTGGCGGTGAGCCATTCGCGGGCCGTGTGGAAGGCGCGTTCCGCGAAGCCGGCGCCGCCGGGGTGGCCGTCGTACACGAAGACGGTGGGCAGGAGGGTGTCCGGGTGCAGCGGGACGGAGACGCCGCCGATGTCCCAGCGGTCGCAGGTCGCGAAGAGCGGGAGCATGCCGATCGACGCGTGTTCGGCGGCGTGCAGGGCGCCGCCGAGGATCTCGGGGTTCACGCGGGCGGCGTCGAGTTGGTCCTCGGTGACCGTCCACCACACGGCTCGGGTGCGGAGGGTGCGGGGCGGGAGGTCGAGCTTGGTCTCACCGAGCACCTCACCGGTGATGACACGACGACGAAGGAAGGAGACGACCTGGTTGGTGACTTCGACGGAGCCGTAGCACAACCGGCCGTCGCCCCAGGGGACTTCGACGTCCGTCTCCAGGACGGAGATGGCGGTGGTGTCGCGGGCAACCGTCGAGTACGGGGGGTTGGCCTCCTCGACCAGGGCGACGGAGTCGTCCAGGTGCAGCTCCTTCACCAGGTACGTACGGCCCTGGTGGAGGTGGACGGCGCCCTCGTGGACGGTGGCGTGCGCGGCCGCCGCGTCGACCGTGCCCAGCAGGCGCCCGGAACCGGCCTCCACGATCTGTACCGGACTGCCGCCCCCACCGCGGATGTCGGCCAGATCGGCGGCCCGTTCCCGGCGGGTCCAGTGCCATGACTTGGTACGGCGGCGCAGCAGCTTCGCGGCCTCCAACTGCGGCAGCAGTTCGGCGGTGGCGGGGCCGAAGAGGAGCAAGTCGTCCTCGGTCAGCGGAAGTTCAGCGGCTGCGGCGCACAAGTGGGGTGCGAGGACGTACGGGTTGTCGGGGTCGAGGACGGTGGATTCCACCGGCTGGTCGAACAGGGCCTCGGGGTGGTGGACGAGGAACGTGTCCAGCGGGTCGTCGCGGGCGACCAGGATCGCCAGCGCCCCCTGCCCGGAGCGGCCGGCGCGGCCCGCCTGCTGCCACAGGGAGGCCCGGGTGCCCGGGTAGCCGGCGATGACGACGGCGTCCAGTCCGGAGACGTCGATGCCGAGTTCGAGGGCGGTGGTGGCGGCGAGGCCGAGGAGTTCGCCGGAGTGGAGGGCCTGCTCCAGGGCGCGGCGTTCCTCGGGGAGGTAGCCGCCGCGGTAGGCGGCCACGCGGCGGGCCAGCGAGCGGTCGATCTCTGAGAGGCGTTCCTGGGCGATCACCGAGATCAGCTCGGCGCCGCGGCGGGACCGTACGAAGGCGACCGAGCGGACGCCCTGCACGGTCAGGTCGGTGAGGAGGTCGGCAGTCTCGGCGGTGGCGGTTCGGCGGACGGGGGCGCCCTTCTCGCCGTGGAGTTCGGTGAGGGGCGGTTCCCAGAGGGCGAACACCAGTCCACCGCGGGGTGAGGCGTCGTCGGCCACCTCCAGCACCTTCAGGCCGGTGAGGCGGGAGGCGGCGACCGAGGGCTCGGCCGCGGTGGCCGAGGCCATCAGGAAGACGGGAGAGGAGCCGTAACGGGCGCAGAGGCGGCGCAGCCGACGCAGCACTTGGGCGACGTGGGACCCGAAGACGCCCCGGTAGGTGTGACATTCGTCGATGACGACATAGCGCAGGGCGCGCAGGAAGGAGGACCAGCGGGGGTGTGACGGAAGTATCCCGCGATGCAGCATGTCGGGGTTGGTGAGCACGTAGTTGGCGTACTGGCGTACCCATTCGCGCTCTTCGACGGGCGTGTCCCCGTCGTAGACGGCGGAGCGTACGGCATTGCCCAGCGGTTGTGAAAGTTCCTTCACGGATCGGCGCTGGTCCGCTGCCAGCGCCTTTGTCGGGGCGAGGTACAGAGCGGTCGCACCACGGCCGTTCGGCGCCTCGGAGCCGTCGAGGAGCGTCGACAGGACCGGGACGAGATACGCCAGGGACTTCCCCGAGGCCGTGCCCGTGGAGACGATCACCGAGTCGCCGTCGAGGGCGTGCTCCGCGGCGAGTGCCTGGTGGGCCCAGGGATGTTCGATTCCCGCGGACTGCACCGCGGCGATGACCTCCGCGCGGATCCGGTCGGGCCACACGGCATGACGACCCTCACGTGGGGGCAAGTGCTCCGTATGAGTGATGCGCGAAACCCGGCTCGGCCCCGAGGCGAGCCGGTCCAGGATCTCGCCCGGCGAGGGGCGGGATGCGGTGTCCGTCGAGGTTCGATCGGATCGGTGATTCTTGGCCATCGGCATCGAGTGTGTCACTGGCGTGACGGACAATGGACCCAAGGCGTCGTGCACGCCTGCCGGTAAGTGATTGAATGCCATCGCGGCTGGCGAACCGTCCCGGGGGCTCTGCCGAGGTGTCCCTTGGGATGACCGCTCGATAGCAAGGTGCTGGAGGATCCGTGGACCTGTCCCTGTCGACCCGTACCGTCGGCGATCGTACGGTCGTCGAGGTCGGTGGCGAAATCGATGTATATACCGCGCCCAAGCTGCGCGAGCAGTTGGTCGAGCTGGTGAACGACGGCAGTTTTCACCTCGTCGTAGACATGGAGGGTGTGGACTTCCTCGACTCCACCGGGCTCGGCGTTCTGGTCGGCGGCCTGAAGCGGGTGCGTGCCCATGAGGGTTCGCTCCGGCTCGTCTGCAATCAGGAGCGCATTCTGAAGATCTTCCGCATCACCGGCCTCACCAAGGTGTTCCCGATCCACACCTCGGTCGAGGAAGCGGTGGCGGCCACCGACTGACCGGCCGTGGACCGGCCCGTCCCTGACTGGCCGGTCAGCGGCCGACAGCCGGATCCCGGACCGTGTCCGGGAGGCAGAAGTCAATGGAGGGGGGCCGGGTCTCGGCGACCCGGCCCCCCGACCGCACGCCCGTAGTTCCGAGGGGGATGCATGGCCACCGTTGAACTCCGCTTCAGCGCGCTGCCCGAGCACGTCAGGACCGCCCGACTGGTGGCGGCAGCGGTGGCGCGCAGGGCCGGAGTGGACGAGGCCGTTCTCGATGAGGTCAGGCTCGCCGTCGGCGAAGCCTGCACCCGGGCCGTCGGCCTGCACCAGAGTGGCGGAATCTCGGCGCCGGTGCGGGTGTCGCTGATCGAGGAGGAGAAGCAGTTCTCCATCGAGGTCGGCGACGAGGCCCCGCACACGGTTCCCGGCGACAAGACGCCGGGCGCCCATGGTGGAGCCAGTGACGCGGACGTCGAGACCGAAGAGGACGAGATGGGCCTCGCGGTCATCAGCGGCCTCGTCGACGACGTCGAAGTGACCGCCGGTGAGAACGGCGGCCTGATCAGGATGAGCTGGCCCACCACGCCGCCGGCTGCGCTCGTTCCCTGATCCACCCCCTGGTACTGCCCCACATGTGCGAAAGGGCCCTGCTCAGCAGGGCCCTTTCGCATGTCCGCACCCTCTTCTGATCAGGCTTCTGATCAAGCTCCGTGTTTTCGTGAATTAATTCACTATCCGGATTACGATCAACAATACGATCGGCTTTACGCCGCGCCGGGCGCCATTGGATCACGCGTCAATGCTTTTGAGGCATTACCACTTTCGGGTTCTGTGATGATCCCTGGATCATTTGCTGAAGAGCAAGTGAAGGCTAATTCCGCTTACCGCGCACTGTTTTGATCAGGTTCCGGTACCTACAATCCGTCCACATCTTGAGCTCGGTCCAAGCGTCAAGGAGGACGAATGGCGGGGCTTTCTACCCCTCATCAGTTTGACCAGCCCACTACCCTCGCAGCCGCGGTACTGACAGACGACAACCGTCTGATCGTGATGGTCATCGCGGCCGTCGCCCTTGCGGCGCTTGTCGTCGCCGGGGTCCTGGTACGCCAGGTACTCGCGGCGGGCGAGGGCACCGAGAGCATGAAGAAGATCGCGGTGGCGATCCAGGAGGGCGCGAATGCCTACCTGGGGCGGCAGATGCGCACGCTCGGAGTTTTCGCCGTCGTGGTGTTCTTCCTGCTCATGCTGCTGCCCGCGGACGACTGGAATCAGCGCGCCGGACGATCGGTCTTCTTCTTGATCGGCGCGGCGTTCTCGGCGACCACCGGCTATATCGGCATGTGGCTCGCCGTACGCAGCAATGTCCGCGTGGCCGCCGCGGCACGGGAAGCGACTCCGGCAGAGGGTGAGCCCGAAAAGGATCTCACCGCCGTCTCGCACAAAGCCATGAAGATCGCTTTCCGCACGGGCGGCGTCGTCGGCATGTTCACCGTGGGGCTCGGACTCCTTGGTGCGTCCTGTGTGGTTCTCGTCTACGCGGCCGACGCGCCCAAGGTCCTGGAGGGCTTCGGGCTCGGTGCCGCGCTGATCGCCATGTTCATGCGTGTCGGCGGTGGCATCTTCACCAAGGCCGCCGACGTCGGCGCCGACCTGGTCGGCAAGGTCGAGCAGGGCATTCCGGAGGACGACCCGCGCAATGCCGCGACCATCGCGGACAACGTGGGCGACAACGTCGGCGACTGCGCCGGCATGGCCGCCGACCTCTTCGAGTCGTACGCTGTCACGCTCGTCGCCGCGCTGATCCTCGGCAAGGCGGCGTTCGGCGACGCCGGGCTCGCCTTCCCGCTGATCGTGCCCGCGATCGGCGTACTCACCGCCATGATCGGCATCTTCGCCGTGGCTCCGCGCCGATCGGACCGCAGCGGGATGAGCGCCATCAACCGCGGGTTCTTCATCTCCGCGGTGATCTCGCTGGCGCTCGTGGCAGCGGCGGTCTACGCCTATCTGCCGTCCTCGTACGCCGATTTGGACGGCGTCACGGACGAGGCCATCCTCGGCCACGCCGGCGATCCGCGGGTCCTCGCGCTCATCGCGGTCGCCATCGGCATCGTCCTGGCCGCGCTGATCCAGCAGCTGACCGGCTACTTCACCGAGACCACCCGGCGTCCCGTACGGGACATCGGCAAGACCTCGCTGACCGGCCCGGCCACCGTCGTCCTCGCCGGTATCTCGCTCGGTCTCGAATCGGCCGTCTACACCGCCCTGTTGATCGGCCTCGGCGTGTACGGGGCCTTCCTGCTCGGCGGTACGTCCATCATGCTGGCGCTCTTCGCGGTGGCCCTGGCCGGTACCGGTCTGCTCACCACGGTCGGCGTCATCGTCGCCATGGACACCTTCGGTCCGGTCTCCGACAACGCGCAGGGCATCGCCGAGATGTCCGGTGACGTCGAGGGCGCGGGCGCGCAGGTGCTCACCGACCTGGACGCCGTCGGCAACACCACCAAGGCCATCACCAAGGGCATCGCCATCGCCACCGCGGTACTTGCGGCGGCAGCGCTCTTCGGCTCGTACCGCGACGCGATCCTCACGGCCGCGAACGAAGTGGGCGAGAAGGTCTCAGGGCCTGGTGCGCCCATGAACCTGATGATGGACATCTCACAGCCCAACAACCTGGTCGGGCTCATCGCGGGCGCCGCGGTCGTCTTCCTCTTCTCGGGGCTGGCGATCAACGCGGTCTCGCGGTCCGCCGGGGCCGTGGTCTACGAGGTGCGGCGGCAGTTCCGCGAGCACCCCGGGATCATGGACTACACCGAGAAGCCCGAGTACGGGCGCGTCGTCGACATCTGCACCAAGGACGCGCTGCGCGAGCTGACCACACCGGGTCTGCTCGCCGTACTGACGCCGATCGCGATCGGCTTCACACTCGGGGTCGGCGCGCTCGGCTCGTTCCTCGCGGGTGCCATCGGCACCGGCACGCTGATGGCGGTGTTCCTCGCCAACTCCGGCGGTGCGTGGGACAACGCGAAGAAACTCGTCGAGGACGGCCACCACGGCGGCAAGGGCAGCGAGGCCCATGCCGCGACGGTGATCGGCGACACGATCGGCGACCCCTTCAAGGACACCGCGGGGCCGGCGATCAACCCTCTCCTGAAGGTGATGAACCTGGTGGCGCTGCTCATCGCGCCCGCGGTAGTCAAATTCAGCTACGGCGAGGACAAGAGCGTGGGCATGCGGGTTCTCATCGCGGTGCTCTCGCTCGCCGTCATCGTGGGCGCGGTGTACGTGTCCAAGCGGCGAGGTATCGCCGTGAGTGACGAAGGCAACTCCGAGCGGGTGGCCAAGTCGGTGGATCCGGCGGTGGTTTCGTAGCCATCGGATGACCGGCCGGGTCATTGCCCGGCCGGGCTCCGCTCAACGGGCGGGCGGACGGCGCGTATTGACGTGCCGTCCGCCCGCCCGTGTGTGTCCACGCCCTGTTCGTGAGCCTTATCTCGCTTGGTGCAAATGGCTTCAATAACGGATGAAGTGGACCTTCGTCACGCTGGTGTCGCCCACTTGGCGTGTATGTTCCGGGGCCGAGAGCCATGGAAGGGACCAATCCGGTGAACAAGAAGCTCGCGGCCGCACTGTCCGGCGGTGCGGTACTGGTACTGGCGCTGTCGGGATGCAGCAGTGACGACAGCAGCGACAAGCTGAACTCCTGGGCCAAGCAGGTGTGTGACGCGGTGCAGCCGCAGGCGGTGAAGATCGAGGCCGCCAATACCGCGATCCAGAAGCAGACCTCGGACAACAGCACTCCGGCGGACGTCCAGAAGACCGACTCCAAGGCCTTCCAGGACATGTCCGACGCCTACAAGGCGATCGGTGCCGCTGTGAACAAGGCTGGGGCGCCCGACGTCGACGACGGCGAGAAGAAGCAGAAGGACGCCGTCACGGAGCTCAACACCATCTCCTCCTCGTACGCCGACCTCAAGAAGCAGGTCGACGGCCTCGACACGAAGGACCAGGCGAAGTTCGCCGACGGTCTGAAGGGGATCGCCACCCAGCTCGACAAGCTCAGCCAGAGCGGCAACGACGCCCTCAAGAAGCTGGAGGAGGGTGACGTGGGCAAGGCGATGGCCAAGCAGGAGAGCTGCAAGTCCGCCTCCACGTCGCCGTCGGCGAGCAAGGCCTGAGACCTGGGAACGAGACCTGCCCCCCAGGGGCATCGATCGTTCGTCAACCGAAAGAGGGCCCGGTACGCGCGCGTACCGGGCCCTCGGCCTGTCTCCACGGACGCCACCCGCGGACGCCGACTCCGGCTGTCCAGCTGATCCGGCCGATCCGTCTGCCCGGGCCGGTCCGTCTGTCCACAGGGCGCGCGCCACGGCGGCGGGAGCGGACACAATGGAGGCGTGAGTAACAGCAGCCTGGCACCGTTGCCCTCGTCCGACCGCACCGACGTCACCACACGCCTGCGGGAGGCCCTCCTGGGCGCCTCCTTCAGCGCCGACGGGCTGCTCGACCTGCTCGGCGCCCCCGCGTACGCGGCGCTGGCCCGCAGCGAGACCGTGCCCGCGCTCCGGGCCACCCGGGGCTACTCACCGCTGGAGGCGCTCGTCCGGCTCTTCCTGCTGCAGCAGCCCGTGCCGCACGCGCGCGTGGCGGACGTCCTGCCGGTGGAGGACTGCCTGGAGAGCGGCTGGCTGACCCGGACCGGCGGGGAGGAGGTCGCGGCGACGGTCGACGTACGGCCGTACGGCGGCCCGGGCGGCGAGGACTGGTTCATCGTCTCGGACCTCGGCTGCGCGGTCGGCGGGGCCGGCGGCATCGGCAGCCAGGGCCGCCCGGCAGACACAGCAGTCGTACTCGGTGTGGGCGGTGCGTCCACGACCCTCGCGGGCATCACGGTGCGTACGCCGGTGGGCTCGGCCCTCGATCTCGGCACCGGCTCCGGGATCCAGGCCCTGCACGCCGCGCAGCACGCCACGCGCGTGACCGCGACCGACCTCAACCCCCGCGCGCTGCACATCACCGCGCTCACGCTCGCCCTGTCCGGTGCCCCGGCGGCGGACCTGCGCGAGGGCTCCCTCTTCGAACCGATCGCCGACGACGAGTCGTACGACCTGATCGTCTCCAACCCGCCCTTCGTGATCTCTCCCGGCGCCCGGCTCACCTACCGCGACGGTGGGATGGGCGGGGACGATCTGTGCCGCACGCTCGTTCAGGAGGCGGGCGACCGGCTGAACGACGGGGGGTACGCGCAGTTCCTCGCCAACTGGCAGCACGTGGAGGGCGAGGACTGGCAGGACCGGCTGCGCTCCTGGGTGCCGCGCGGTTGCGACGCGTGGATCGTGCAGCGCGAGGTCCAGGACGTCACGCAGTACGCCGAGCTGTGGCTGCGGGACGCGGGCGACCACCGCTCCGACCCGGTGGAGTACCAGGCGCGGTACGACGCGTGGCTGGACGAGTTCGAGGCGCGGAAGGTGAAGTCCGTCGGCTTCGGCTGGATCAGCCTGCGCAAGTCGGCGGCCGCCCAGCCCTCGGTCGTCGTGGAGGAGTGGCCGCACCCCGTCGAACAGCCGCTCGGCGACACCGTGCGCGCGCATTTCGACCGCGTGGACTATCTGCGGGCGCACGACGACGCGGCCCTGCTTGCCGGGCACTTCAGGCTCGCGGGCGAGATCGTGCAGGAGCAGGTCGGGCTGCCCGGCGCCGAGGACCCCGAGCACGTCGTGCTGCGCCAGCACCGCGGGATGCGGCGGGCCACGAAGGTGGACACGGTCGGTGCGGGCTTCGCGGGCGTCTGCGACGGCACGCTGAGCGCGGGCCGGATCCTGGACGCCATCGCCCAACTGGTCGGAGAGGACCCGGTCCTGCTGCGGGACCGGACCCCGTCCCAGATCCGGCTGCTGGTCGAGCAGGGGTTCATCGAGCCCGCCCGGTGAGCCTTCCCGGGCCCGGCGGGAGAGTTTCCCGGACCGGCTCGCGTACGACGAGGAGTCGGCCCGCATGTGGCCACCGTGCACGAGGTGTTGATGCACGAGGGGCTTGGATCGGGTTGATGCACGAGGGCTCCGGATCGGGCTCGGAGTGCCCGAAGCTCCGCCGGTCTCCGACCGAGCGCGCCGGACCGGGATCCCGCACCGGGATCCCGCACCGGGATCCCGCACCGGGACGTGAAACCGGCCAACAGAGAGCGGTGTGACCGATTCCGCATCCGGGCGCACGGAGCTGTCCGCCCCGCGTTCACCCGGGGTTGGTGTGCCGGCTGCCCGGGGGTGTCAGCGTCCCCGTGCTGGGTACCAACGGGCGGAGGAGACGAACCATGGAGAGCGGACCGGCGATCTTCACGGGATCGGTGTTCGCCCTGTTCGGGGGTGGTCTCCTGCTGTGGACGGCCGTCCGGCTGCGGCAGCGCGCCCCTGTCGCCCACGGGGTTCATCCCGTGGCCTCCGCCGCGGTCGCGGCCTTCGCCGGGACGTCCGCGCTGCTCCTCGCCGTGTGGTGTTTCACTCGTACCTGAGCGCCGCTCCTTCCGGCGACACCCCCGGGGTCCCCTCGGCCGAGCCGGCCGGGCCGGCCGGGAACGGTCACCTTCGGTGTCCGGGAATCGACGGCAGTCGGCCGTCGCGGACCAGGCCCGGAGCCCTCCGGAACGCAGGCCTCCAGTAACTGAGAGGTCACCCTCCGGATAGGTCGGAAACGGCAGGTCGGCACTCCGGGCGGCAGGAATGGCGGGAGTCGGGTTACCGTTCGAGTGGCCGTTGCGGGCTTTTCCCGTTTGACACGGGGGCGGGATGTACCGTCACACTCCGCAGCGTCAGCATGACCCGACCCCGGGTTCAAGGCCTGGGGCGAGACCCCCTGCGTCGACCGGAGAGAAGAGCGAAGTTGTCCCCGACCAGCGAGACCGCACACGGCGGCCGCCGACTCGTCATCGTCGAGTCGCCCGCCAAGGCGAAGACGATCAAGGGCTATCTCGGCCCCGGCTACGTCGTCGAAGCGAGCGTCGGGCACATCCGCGACCTCCCCAACGGCGCCGCGGAGGTGCCCGAGAAGTACACAGGCGAGGTGCGCCGCCTCGGCGTGGACGTCGACAACGACTTCCAGCCGATCTACGTGGTCAACGCTGACAAGCGGGCCCAGGTCAAGAAGCTCAAGGACCTGCTCAAGGACTCCGACGAGCTCTTCCTCGCCACCGATGAGGACCGCGAGGGCGAGGCCATCGCCTGGCACCTCCAGGAGGTGCTCAAGCCCAAGGTCCCGGTCAAGCGGATGGTCTTCCACGAGATCACCAAGGCCGCGATCCAGGCCGCCGTCGCCAACCCGCGCGAGCTCAACCAGAAGCTGGTCGACGCCCAGGAGACCCGCCGCATCCTCGACCGCCTCTACGGCTACGAGGTCTCGCCGGTCCTCTGGAAGAAGGTCATGCCGCGTCTGTCGGCGGGCCGCGTCCAGTCCGTGGCGACCCGCCTCGTCGTCGAGCGGGAGCGCGAGCGCATCGCCTTCCGCTCCGCCGAGTACTGGGACCTCACCGGCACCTTCGGCACCGGCCGCGCCGGTGACGCGAGCGACCCGGCCTCCCTGGTCGCCCGCCTGACCACGGTCGACGGCAAGCGCGTCGCCCAGGGCCGTGACTTCGACTCGCTGGGGCAGATCAAGGGCGCGAACACGCTCCACCTCGACGAGGCGGGCGCCCGAGCGCTGGCCGCCGCCCTGGAGAACACGAACTTCTCCGTACGGTCCGTCGAGTCGAAGCCGTACCGCCGTTCGCCGTACGCGCCTTTCCGTACGACGACGCTCCAGCAGGAGGCCAGCCGCAAGCTCGGCTTCGGCGCGAAGGCCACGATGCAGGTGGCGCAGAAGCTGTACGAGAACGGCTTCATCACCTACATGCGTACGGACTCCACGACCCTCTCGGACACCGCGATCAGCGCGGCCCGGACCCAGGTCACGCAGCTCTACGGTGCGAACTATCTGCCGGACAAGCCGCGTACGTACGCCGGGAAGGTCAAGAACGCGCAGGAGGCGCACGAGGCGATCCGCCCCTCGGGTGATCGTTTCCGCACGCCGGCCGAGACGGGTCTGACCGGTGACCAGTTCAAGCTCTACGAGCTGATCTGGAAGCGGACCGTTGCCTCCCAGATGAAGGACGCGGTCGGGAACTCCGTCACCGTGAAGATCGCGGGCACGGCCTCCGACGGCCGTGACGCCGAGTTCAGCGCGTCCGGCAAGACCATCACCTTCCACGGCTTCCTCAAGGCCTACGTCGAGGGCGCCGACGACCCGAACGCCGAGCTGGACGACCGCGAGCGCCGGCTTCCGCAGGTCAACGAGGGCGACCCGCTGTCCGCCGAAGAGATCTCGGTCGACGGCCACGCGACCAAGCCCCCGGCCCGCTACACCGAGGCCAGCCTCGTCAAGGAGCTCGAAGAGCGCGAGATCGGCCGCCCGTCGACGTACGCGTCGATCATCGGCACGATCCTCGACCGCGGCTATGTGTTCAAGAAGGGCACGGCACTCGTGCCGTCCTTCCTGTCCTTCGCCGTGGTCAACCTCCTGGAGAAGCACTTCGGGCGGCTCGTCGACTACGACTTCACCGCCAAGATGGAGGACGACCTCGACCGCATCGCGCGGGGCGAGGCCCAGGCCATTCCGTGGCTCAGGCGCTTCTACTTCGGCGAGGGCGACGCGACCGGCGCCGCGGAGGCGGGCAACGGCGACGGGGACCACCTCGGCGGTCTCAAGGAGCTCGTCACCGACCTCGGTGCCATCGACGCCCGCGAGGTGTCGTCGTTCCGCGTGCACGACAGCGACATCATGCTGCGCGTCGGCCGCTACGGCCCGTACGTCGAGCGCGGCGAGAAGGACTCCGAGAACCACCAGCGCGCCGACGTGCCCGAGGACCTGGCACCCGACGAGCTGACCATCGAGCTCGCGGAGGAGCTGCTCGCCAAGCCGAGCGGTGACTTCGAGCTCGGCGCCGACCCCCAGTCGGGCCACCAGATCATCGCCAGGGACGGCCGCTACGGCCCGTACGTCACCGAGGTGCTCCCCGAGGGCACCCCGAAGACCGGCAAGAACGCCGTGAAGCCGCGTACGGCCTCGCTGTTCAAGTCGATGTCCCTCGACACGGTGACGCTGGCCGACGCCCTCAAGCTGATGTCGCTGCCGCGCGTCGTCGGCAAGGACGCCGAGGGCGTGGAGATCACCGCACAGAACGGGCGCTACGGGCCGTACCTGAAGAAGGGCACCGACTCGCGCTCCCTCCAGGCCGAGGACCAGCTCTTCACGATCACCCTCGACGAGGCCCTGGCGATCTACGCGCAGCCCAAGCAGCGCGGGCGGGCCGCGGCCAAGCCGCCGCTGAAGGAGCTCGGCGCGGACCCGGTCAGCGGGCAGCCCGTCGTCGTCAAGGACGGCCGCTTCGGTCCGTACGTCACCGACGGCGAGACCAACGCCACCCTGCGGTCCGGCGACAGCGTCGAGGAGATCACTCCGGAGCGCGGCTTCGAACTGCTCGCCGAGAAGCGTGCGAAGGCGCCCGCCAAGAAGACGGCGAAGAAGACGGCCGCCAAGAAGGCCCCGGCCAAGAAGGCGCCGGCGAAGAAAACCGCCGCCAAGAAGACCGCGGCCACGAAAACGGTGGCAAAGAAGACCACTGCCAAGAAGACGACCGCAAAGAAGGCGACGGCTTCCCAGGCGACGGCGGAGGACTGAGGCCGACGAGGACCGGGGCCCTGGGGTCCCGCTTCCGGTGACGGCCTTCGGGTCCCCGCTTCCGGTGACGGCCTTCTGGTCTCGTCTCCGGCTCGGGATCGAGTTCTTCACCTTTGGTTCATGAAACGAACGCTCCCGCACCACTTGGTGTCGGGGGCGTTCGCATGTTCGGGGGCCTATTCGGGGAGTCAGTCCCTCCCGATAGGCTGGCAGGATGACGCGAGCCGAGCAGCCAACGGCCCACAACCCGGCCCCCGACGACGCCCTGGTCGCAGATTCACGGGAGCGCGCCGTCCGGGCGCTGCTGCGCGTGCCGCAATTGAGGCGCCTGTGGAGCGCCCAGCTGGTGGGCGGCGTCGGCGACGCCCTCGCGCTGCTGGTGCTGGTCCTGCTGGCCCTCCAGGCGGCGGTCTCCGACGGTTCCTTCGGAGGCGGCTACCGCGGAGTGGCCCTCGCCGTGTCGGCGGTCTTCGGGGCACGGATTCTCGCCACTCTGCTCTTCGGGGCGGTCCTGCTCGGCCCGCTCACGTCCCTCACCTCCCAGGAGGGGCCGCTCGACCGCCGCTGGACCATGGTCGGCGCGGACGGTGTGCGGGCCGCGTTGCTGATCATCGCCCCCCTGTGGATCGACTGGACGCCGGAGAACGCGCTGGCCGTGCTCCTGGTGACGGCCTTCGTCATAGGGGTCGCCGAGCGCTTCTGGATGGTGTGCCGCGAGAGCGCGGCGCCCGCGCTGCTGCCCGCGCCGCCGCTGGAGGGCGCGACGGTACGCCCGCTGCCGGACCACATGGACGCGCTGCGGCGCCTGTCACTGCGTACGGGATTCGTGGCGGTGCCTCTCGCGGGGGCCACGCTCGTCGTCGCCTCGCTCGTCAACAACCTGCTGGGCGCCGGGCTCGAATGGTTCGCGCAGCACCAGGCCGCGCTCGCCTCGTACGTCTCTGCGGGCCTGTTCGCCGCGTCCCTTTCGGTGCTCACCTTCCTCGAACTGCCCGACGCGCGAACCCCGCGCGCGCGGTCGCCGCTCGAAGGGCTGCGCCGCCCCAAGACGGGCACCGGCATCGACAAGGGCCGTACCGGGGCCATCCCGCTCCTGGTGCTCGCCTGCGCCGCCGTCGCCGCGGCGATCGCGGCTGCCGTCGCCGTCTCCGTGCTGCACGCCAAGGACCTGGGCGGGCGGGCCCGTGACGTACGGGCTGCTGGTGCTCGCGCTGACCGGCGGTGTCGTGTTCGGCATCCGTACGGCCGCCAGGCTGCTGCCGTCCCTGTCGCGGCGCCGGCTGCTCACGCTGGCGATCGCCTTCACGGGGATCGCGCTGCTCGCCGCGGGCCTTGTCCCGGACGTCACCACGGTCATCCTGATCGTCGCTCTGGCGGGCGTCGGCGCGGGCGTCGCCGCCAACACCGGGCACGCCCTGCTCGACCAGGAGGCCGAGGAGTACCGGCGGACGCGTACGACGGAACACCTGCACGCGGTCGTACGGGTCTCTGTGGCACTGGGTGCGCTGGTGGCCCCTGTGGTGGCCGGCGCCATCGGACGGCACCGTCTGGAGACCGGCAAGTTCGTGTTCGCGCACGGCGGCGCGGCCTTCACACTGATGCTGGTCGGCGCGCTGCTGCTGCCGGTCGCCGCGCTGGTGCTGGCCAAGGCCGACGACCGCGCCGGAGTTCCGCTGCGGCACGACCTGCTGGACGCGCTGCGCGGCGGGGACGATCCCGTGCAGGCGCACGCCGCGAAGGGCTTCTTCATCGCCCTGGAGGGCGGCGACGGGGCCGGGAAGTCGACCCAGGCCGAGGCGATCGCGGAGTGGATCCGCGCCAAGGGGCACGAGGTCGTGGTGACGCGCGAGCCGGGTGCCACGCCCGTCGGGAAGCGGCTGCGGTCGATCCTGCTCGACGTGTCGTCGGCCGGTCTCTCGCACCGTGCGGAAGCGCTGCTGTACGCCGCCGACCGCGCCGAGCACGTCGACACCGTCGTGCGGCCCGCCCTGGAGCGGGGCGCGGTGGTCGTCTCCGACCGCTACATCGACTCCTCCGTGGCGTACCAGGGGGCCGGGCGTGACCTGTCCCCGACCGAGATCGCCCGTATCAACCGGTGGGCGACCGACGGGCTGGTGCCCCATCTGACCGTGCTGCTCGACGTGGCGCCGGAGACCGCCCGTGAGCGGTTCACCGAGGCGCCGGACCGCCTTGAGTCGGAGCCCGCCGAGTTCCACGCGCGCGTGCGGTCCGGTTTCCTGACGCTCGCGGCCGCCGACCCGGCGCGCTATCTGGTCGTCGACGCCGGGCAGGAGCCCGAAGCGGTCACGACCGTGATCCGGCATCGGCTGGATGTGGTGCTCCCGCTCTCCGAGGCCGAGATCAAGGCCAAGGAGGAGGCCCGCAAGGCGGCCGAGGAGGAGGCGCGTCGGCGCGCCGAGGAAGAGGCCGCCCGCAAGGCCGAGGAGGAGCGGCTGGAGCGCGAGCGCCAGGAGCAGCTCGCCCGGCTGCGCGCGGAGGAAGAGGAGCGCAAGCAGCGCGAGCTGGAGGAGGCCCAGCGGCGCGAGGCCGAGCGGCAGGCCGAGGAGGCCCGGCAGCGCGCCGAGGCGGCACGCGTGCGTGCCGAGCAGGAACAGGCGCGGCAGCTCGCGGAGGAGCAGGCCCGCGCGGCCGAGGAGGCGCGCCGGCGCAAGCAGGCCGAGGAGGAGGCGCGGCTCCGGGCCGAGGCCGAGGAGCGGCGGCTGGAGAAGCAGCGGAAGGCCGAGGAGGCGTTGCTCCGGGCCGAGCAGGCTCGGCGGGCGGCGGAGGCGCAGAGGGAAGCAGAGGCTTCCAGCGCGGCCGCGGCTGCGGCGGCGGCTGCGAGTGCGGCGGATTCCGGAGCTCCCGGTGCTTCCGGTGTTTCCGGAGGGGCTGGTTCCGGTGGTTCGGCGGGCGGCCGTGACAACGAGACGGTGCCGACGCCCGTCGTGACACCCACGAACGCGTCCGGCGGACCGGCCGACGAGACGGCGGTGCTTCCTCCGGTGCCGCCTCGCGACGCCGGGCCCGACGACGCCGAGACGACCGTGCTGCCGCAGCCCCCGGCGCCGCAGGGAGCGGCCGACGAGACCGCCGTGTTGCCGCCGGTGCGGCCGGGTTCCGCTGCCGATGAGACTGCCGTGTTGCCCCCGGTGAGGCCGGGATCGGCTGCCGACGAGACGGCCGTGCTGCCGCCGGTCGGGCAGGGCTCCGCCGCGGACGAGACGGCTGTGCTTCCTCCCGTACGGGACGACCGTGGCGGCGGCGAGCAGGGGAGTGGTCCGGCGGACCGGGTGCCCCCGGGGTACTTCCGTGACGAGCGGCCGGGGAGCGAGGGCACCGACGCCCGTACGCGCGAGCTGCCTCAGGTCGACGAGGACGGCACGCCTCGGCGACGTCCCCGTTCGGACTGGGCGGAGGAGACCCCGCTGGACGACCTCCCGACGCTGGCCGACGAACTGCTGGGTCCCCGTGACGACGACGAGCCGGACGAGGGGCGGGGGCGCCGGCGGCGCTGACGGGCGGATCGAGGCCTGTGCCCGCTGGTTTGTGCGTGCCGGTTTGTGCTCACTGGTTTGAGGCCGCTGGTTTGTGGCCGGGGCGGCGTCGGCGGTGATGTGGCCCGTGCGGTAGGTGCCGGCGGGGAGTGCGTGGGCCGTGTGGACCGCGTTGTCAGTCCCCTCCCGCACAATGGGATGCGCAAGGCACCGGTGCGACGGAAGGGCGGCATCCCATGACCGTGTGGGACGACCTGGTGGGCCAGGAGAAGGTGAGCGTGCAACTCGACGCCGCCGCCCGGGACGCCGACGCGCAGGTCACGGCGGTGGCGGACCACACCCCGGTCGCCGAGGCGTCGAAGATGACGCACGCCTGGCTCTTCACGGGGCCGCCGGGCTCGGGCCGTTCCACCGCCGCGCGGGCCTTCGCCGCGGCTCTCCAGTGCGTGAGCCCCGACCGGGCTCTTGGCGGATCCCCCGGCTGCGGGTTCTGCGACGGCTGTCACACAAGCCTGATCGGCACCCACGCCGACGTGCAGATCATCCGCACCGACCTCCTCTCCATCGGCGTGAAGGAGACCCGCGATCTCGTGCGTCGGGCACAGATGTCCCCGGCGGGCCGCCGCTGGCAGGTCATCATCGTGGAAGACGCCGACCGCCTCACGGAGGGCGCGGGCAACGTCCTGCTGAAGGCCATCGAAGAGCCCGCCCCCCGCACGGTCTGGCTCCTCTGCGCGCCCTCCATCGAGGACGTACTGCCCACCATCCGCTCCCGCTGCCGTCACCTCACGCTCCGGACGCCTCCCGTGGACGCGGTCGCCGATGTCCTCGTACGCCGCGACGGCATCGAGCCGGACGTGGCGGCCGCCGTGGCCCGCGCCACCCAGGGGCACATCGGGCGGGCCCGCCGTCTCGCCACGGACGAGCGCGCCCGCGCGCGGCGCGCCGCCGTCCTCAAACTGCCCCTCCGTGTCGACGACGTGGGTGCCTGCCTCAAGGCGGCCCAGGAGCTGATCGACGCGGCCTCCGAGGACGCCAAACAGGTCGCCGAGGAGACCGACGTCAAGGAGACCGAGGACATGAAGGCGGCGCTCGGCGCGTCCCAGGGCGGCCGGATGCCGCGCGGCACCGCGGGCGTGATGAAGGAGCTGGAGGACAAGCAGAAGCGCCGCAAGACGCGTACGCAGCGCGACAGCCTGGACCTGGCCCTGATCGACCTCACGGCCTTCTACCGCGACGTGCTGGCCCTCCAGTTCGGCACCAGCCTCGCCCTCGCCAACACGGAGATGCGGGACACCTTGGACAGGCTGGCGCGCGGCTCGTCGCCCGAGACCACCCTGCGCCGGATAGAGGCGATCGCCGCCTGCCGCGAGGCCCTCGACCGGAATGTGGCGCCGCTGCTTGCGGTGGAGGCGATGACGATGGCGCTGCGGGCGGGTTGACGCCGCCCCGGGACGCACGCTGCCCGTCCTGCGCGTCCTGCCCGGAGTTCGTGAAGGCACGCTGCCCGCCCTGCACGTCCCGTCCGGAGTCGACGGCGTCACTAGTTGACGGTGTCACTCGTACGAGGTCGGGTTGACGACTCTGAGCGACCGATTCATCGCGCAGGGTTACGCTCGCTCGATGTACACCAGGCGCCGGCCCAGGTCACCTCGGGCCAACCGATCCCTTCGCGCGTGCGGCACGTTGCTCGCCGTCGCCGGACTGCTCGTCTCCGCCTGCTCCGCGGGGAGTTCGACCAGCTCCGCGAGCCCTGCCGGAGCGGAGGCCGCGCTGCGTGCGCTGCCTGAGGCCACCCCCTCGGCGCTGGCCTCGTACTACGGTCAGCGGCCGGCTTGGCGCGCCTGTGGTGTCGCCGGCTTCGAGTGCACGACGCTGAAGGCCCCGCTCGACTACGCCGAGCCGGCCAAGGGCGACGTCCGGCTGGCCGTCTCCCGCAAGAAGGCCACGGGTCCCGGCAAGCGGCTCGGTTCGCTGCTGGTCAACCCGGGCGGGCCGGGCGGTTCGGCGGTCGGTTACCTCCAGGCGTACGCAGGAATCGGGTACCCGGCGAAGGTCCGCGCCCGCTACGACATGGTCGCGGTCGACCCGCGCGGTGTCGCCCGCAGCGAGCCCGTCGAATGCCTCACCGGGCGCGAGATGGACACGTTCACGCAGACGGACACGACCCCCGACAACGCGCGCGAGACCGGTGAACTGGTCGATGCCTTCAAGGGGTTCGCGGAGGGCTGCGGGCGGCGCGCGGGGAACCTGCTGCGCCATGTGTCCACGGTCGAGGCGGCCCGTGACATGGACCTCGTGCGCGCGGCGCTGGGCGACGAGAAGCTGACGTACGTGGGTGCTTCGTACGGCACGTTTCTCGGGGCGACGTACGCGGGCCTGTATCCGGAGCGGGTCGGCCGGCTCGTCCTGGACGGCGCGCTGGACCCGTCGCTGCCCGCGCGGAGGACGAACCGGGACCAGACGGCGGGCTTCGAGACGGCGTTCCAGTCCTTCGCCAAGGACTGCGTGCACGAGTCGGACTGCCCGCTGGGCGGCGCGGGCACGACGACGGAGCAGGTCGGCAAGAACCTGAAGGCCTTCTTCCGGCAACTGGACGGCGCCCCTATCGGGACGGGCGACGCGGACGGCCGCAAGCTGGGCGAGGCGCTGGCCACGACGGGCGTCATCGCCGCGATGTACGACGAAGGGTCCTGGCCCCAACTGCGCGACGCCCTCGACATGGCCATGAAGGACAAGGACGGCGCGGGCCTGCTCGCCCTCTCCGACAGCTATTACGAGCGCGACTCCGACGGCAAGTACGAGAACCTGATGTTCGCCAACGCGGCGGTCAACTGTCTGGACCTGCCGGCCGCCTTCTCCTCCCCCGAGGAGGTGAAGGACGCGCTCCCCTCCTTCGAGCAGGCCTCCCCGGTCTTCGGCGAGAGCCTCGCCTGGGCCTCCCTGAACTGCGCGTACTGGCCCGTGAAGGCGACCGGCGAAGCCCGCAGCATCGAGGCGAAGGGCGCCGCCCCCATCGTGGTCGTCGGCACGGTCCGTGACCCCGCGACCCCCTACCGCTGGGCCCAGGCCCTCGCCGCCCAGCTCTCCTCCGGCACCCTCCTCACCTACGACGGCGACGGCCACACGGCCTACGGGAGGGGCAGCGCCTGCATCGACTCCGCGATCAACGAATACCTCCTCGAAGGCACCCCTCCGAAGAGCGGAAAGCGCTGCTCAGGGGCATGATCACGCGGTCCGCCGGGGGTGCTCCCCAGGCCTGTACGGAGCACCCCACGAAACTGTGTAGACTTACGCACGTTGCCGATCGCACCATAGTTCTGGCAGCACGCCGCCTTAGCTCAGATGGCCAGAGCAACGCACTCGTAATGCGTAGGTCTCGGGTTCGAATCCCGAAGGCGGCTCTGTGGAAGCCTCAGGACTCACTCGCCGTGACCTGGGGCTTTTGCTTTTGGCGGGGTGCGGCCTGCGGCGCCGGGTGAGTGCCGTGCACGCCGGACAACTGTGCCCCGGAAAGCGCGAACGGCGGCCGGCACGGCATCCCGGAGTTGTGCGCCGCCGTTGCCGTCGTCGGCCGGGGCCTGCAGAGCCTCTGACAGGCGCACGCGAATCGGTCGGAGCGGACCGGGCCCGCCCTCGTCGTCTCGGGCTTTGGCAACATCCGGTACCCGTGGCGCTACGTGTCCGCCGCGGCCTTGCTGTGGCCCGTGCTCCCGTAGCCTTCCAACTTCCGCCGGTGCACCCACCTCAGGAAGGCCCCCCGCATGTCCCCCGACCGTTCAGTCCTCCATCTCGGCCTGCGCCGCTCCCCCCTGGAGTGGCGGCCCGAGATCGACGCCGCGGCGGAGCTGGGCCACGCCGTGTACGTCCACTCCGACTCCGGCCTCGGTCACACCGGGCTGCCCGACGACCGGGTCGCCGCCTTCACCAGGGCGGAGTCCGCCGAGGACGTGGCGGCCCGCGCCCTGCGGCAGGCACGGGACGGCGGGCACGAGCCCGCGGCGGTGCTGTGCTGGGGCGACCGGTACGTGGACGTCGCCGCCGGGGTCGCCGAGGCACTGGGCCTGCGCGGGCCCTCGGTCGCCGCGGCCGCCGTGTGCCTCGACAAGTCCGCGCAGCGCCGGGCCCTCGAACCGCACGGCCTCAACCCCCGCTGGCGCAGCGGAACCACGGCCGACGAGCTGAAGGCCGCGGTGGGGGAGCTGGGCCTTCCGCTGATCTTCAAGCTCGCCCACTCCTCGGGGGGCCGCGGATCCGCCGTGATCGACGCGGACACGGATCCGGACGAGCTGATGAAGCTGACGTCCCTCAACTACGAGGACTCCGCCGCCTTCCTGGTCGAGGAACTCGTCGACGGCAGCGAGCACTCGGTCTCCGGGCTCGTGCACGGCGGCGAGGTGGTGATCCTCGCCGTGTCCGACAAGTACCTGGCGCCCGGCGAACTCCGTACCACCACCACGGTCGTCCCCTCCGCGCTCACTCCGGAGCAGTTGGCCCGGGTGCACGAGGCGGCCGAGGGCGCGGTGCGCGCCGTGGGCATCGCGACCGGCGGTTTTCACGTGGATCTGCGCTACTCGCCCGAGGGCCCTGTCGTCCTGGAGATCGGCGCACGGCTCGGCGGCGACCTGATCAACTCCCATCTCGTGCCGCTCGCCACCGACGGCGCCACGCAGCCGTACCGCTCTCTCGTCGAGACCCTCGTGGACGGTGAACTGCCGTCCCCCGCTCCCTTCGTGACCACCGCGGCGATGCACCTGCTGCTGGTCCCCGCCGACAGTGACCTCCCGGCGCTGCTGTCCCGCCTCGCGGACCACCCGTCCGTACGGATCGCCGCCGAGTGGCCCTCCCCCGAGGACGAGGTAGTGGTGCTCGTTACGGCACAGGACCCGGACACGATCCCCGCGATCCTCGACGAACTCCGGCAGCGGACGGGACGGTAGGGCCACGTGCCGGACCCCGTGAACTCCCCGGACTCGCACCGTTGTCGTGCGGCGCGGAAGTCGTCATGCCTCGCAACTGCCGCATAACAATCATGAGTTCAGGGTTCTGCCTGCGAACGGCGGGCCCGGTTGCCTATGGTGCGCGGAGCCCCTTCGCCCATGTGTTCGCAAAGGATGCCGCCATGTCTGACTCTGTACGACACGAGGACGTCCTGGCGCAGGTTCGTTCGTGACGTCCGGTACGGCAGCGCTTCAGGAACGCCGGTACCGGATCCTGGTCACCGGCTACGCGATCTCCTCGTACGGCACCTTCCTCAACGTCGTGGCGCTCAGCCTGTACGTCTACGCTGTCACGGACCGGGCGCTGGCCGTCGGTGTGTTCATGGCCGTACGACTCGCCGCTGGGTTCGTCGCGGGGCTCGCCGCGGCCGCGGTCCTGGCCCGCTGGTCCGCGAAGGGCGTCATGTTCTGGGCCAACGTGGCCCAGGCGGCGGCGCTGCTCCTGCTCGTGCTGGCCCCCGACGGATTCCGTACGGGCACGCTGTTCGCCGTCTCCGCGGTGGTCGGGGCCTCAGGCACCCTGTTCATGGTCACCCTGCGCAGCTCCATCCCGGACATGGTCGGCGAGGGGCGCCACACCTGGGCCAACTCGCTGATGGTCAGCGGGCGTTCGATGGCGATGGTGGCCGGGTTCGCCTCGTCGGGCGTGGTGGTGTCACTGCTCGGCTACACCGCTGCCTTCCTCGTGGACATGGCCACCTTCCTCGTCTGCGCCTTGACCGTCCTGCTCCTCCCGATGCCCATGGGCCCGGCGCGCGGCAACGAGGAGAAGGGCAGCCAGGGCAAGGAAGCAGAGGACAGCCAGGGCAGTCAGGAAGAAGAGGGTGCCGACGGGCAGGGGCGCCGGGACGGTCGGCGGCGGGTGCCCGCCGCGCTCGTGGCGCTCGGCGCGGTTCCGGTGCTCGGGCTGATGGTGGCGCTGCGCGGTATCGACGCGCTCGGGTCCTCGTCGCACAACGCGGCGCTGCCCGTGTACTCCACCGAACTCGACGCCGACAACCCGGCCGTGTTCGTCAGCGTCTTCTGGTGCGTCTGGGCGCTCGGCAACGTCCTCGTCCAGCAGGTACTGCAGAGGTACACCAAGCGGACGGGGCGCTCGGTCGGTGCCCTGGGCTTCGGGCTCGGCACCATCGCCATGTCGGGGACCTTCATCCTGGCCTTCGCCGGGCTCCCTTGGGCCGCGACGGTGCTGGTAGCGCTGCTGGCCGGCGCGGCCGACGGTCTGACCGAGGTGTCGTACACCTCGCATCTGCAGACCCTGCCGAGCCCCCTGCGCACCCACGCCTTCGGGCTCTCCGCCACGGTGGAGAACCTCGGGTTCGGCGTCGGCATGATCGTGGTCGCCGCGGCCCTCGACGTCTTCACGCCGCTGTCGGTCGTCGGCGTCGCGCACGGTGCCGCCATCGTCCTCGCCCTGGTGTACGTGGCCCGGGTGCTGCGGGGGCGCGGAGCGGCGCAGGCACAGGAAGCGCGGGAAGCGCAGGAGGCCGTGCCGGAGAGCGAGGAGCGGGAGGGGAAGAACGGGAAGGGGGAGAGCGGTGCAGGACCCGCGCGTGGCGGTCATCGGGATGGCGCTGAGGTTTCCGGGGGCTGACACACCCGAGGAGTACTGGCACGACATCAGGTCCGGCGTGTCCCACGTACGGCCCTTCACGGACTCCGAGTTCGCCGCCGCGGGCCTGCCCGAGGAGCTCTACCGGGCCCCGGACTTCACCGGAGCGAGCGCGCTGCTGCACGGCGTCGACGGCTTCGACGCCGGGTTCTTCGGGATGAGCGGCCGGGAGGCCACCCTGACCGATCCCCAGCAGCGGTTGTTCCTGGAGTGCGCTCACCATGCGCTGGAGGACGGTGGCTACGCCGGCAGGGGTGGAAGCGGCCGGTCCGGGAGCGTACGGATCGGGGTCTACGCCAGCGTCGGCTATCGGCTCTACTCCCTGCACAGCTATCTGGCCTCCAACATCGGTGAGTCGAGCCGCGCCGACGACTGGACCACGGTGAAGCAGATCCAGGTCGGCAACTACCCTGACTTCACCGCCAACCGGGCCGCGTTCCGGCTGGGACTCGACGGTCCGGCGGTGAATGTCGCGACCGCCTGTTCCAGCGGGCTCGTCTCGGTCCATCTGGCCTGTCAGGCGCTGCTCGCGGGCGACGTGGACCTCATGGTGGTGGGATCGGCCGCCCTGCATCTGCCGCAGGTCACCGGGCACCGCCATGTGAAGGGCTCGACGATCTCCAGGTCCGGTGCGGTACGGGCCTTCGACGCCGCTGCGGACGGCACGGTCGGCGGCAACGGGGTGGCCGCCGTGCTCCTCAAGCCGCTGGCGAACGCGCTCGCCGACGGCGACACCGTGCACGCCGTCATCCTGGGCTCCGCGGTCACCAACGACGGTGCGGACAAGGCGGGTTTCGCCGCTCCGGGTGTCGCGGGCCAGCGCGACGCCGTGCTCGGCGCGTTGGACCGCGCGGGTGTCGGGGCCGGGACGATCGGCTATCTGGAGGCGCACGGCACCGGCACCTACAAGGGTGATCCGATCGAATTCGCCGCGCTGAGCGAGGCGTTCCGGCGGCACACGGACCGTAAGGGCTTCTGCGCGCTCGGGTCCACCAAGCCCGCCATCGGGCACCTGGACAGCGCGGCGGGGCTCGCGGGGCTGGTCAAGGCGGTTCTGGTGCTGCGGCACGGTGTTGTTCCGCCGCTGGTGAACCTGACCCGGCCCAACCCTCGACTCGGCCTCGATGAAAGCCCGTTCACGCTCCCTCGACGCGCCATGCCCTGGCCGTTGCCGGGCGACGGGCCCCGGCGGGCGGGCGTGCACTCCATCGGGATGGGCGGCACCAATGCCCATGTGATTCTGGAAGAGGCACCGGCTGTCCCGGGCCGGACTGTGGGCGCCACCGTGCCCGCACTCCTGCCGCTCTCGGCGCACAGCCCCAAGGCGTTGGAGGAGTACGCCCGTTCCTTCCGTGACGCCCTGGTGCGGCGCCCGGACACGGCACCGGCCGACCTCCTCACGACGGCCGCGCTCGGACGCCGCCACCTGCGCCACCGGCTGGTCGTCACCGCACCCGACGTCACCCCGGCTGCCGTCTCCACGCCCGTCGATGACCCGGCCGACAACCTTGTCGGAAGGCTCGTCCGCGGCCTCGACGCCTTCCTGGCGGATCCGGGGCGTCCCGCGCCTCCCACCGCCGCGTACCACACCGGAACCGTGGACACCCCGGCCCCGATCCCGGTCACGCCCGCGTACGTCTTCAGCGGGCAGGGCGGCGGCCGGCCCGGAATGGCCGCGGCGCTCGCCGGCCGCTTCCCCGTGGTGGCCGACGTCCTGGAGAGGTGCGCCCGCATCCACCAGGAGGAGACCGGGGAGCCGGACTTCCTCGACCGGATCGTCGGCGGCGAGGGCCCGGAGCGGTGGGGCACCGACTTCGCCCAGCCGGCACTGTTCGCCCTGCAGGTGGCGCAGGCACGGCTCTGGCAGGCGTTCGGTGTGCGACCGTCGGCCGTCGCCGGGCACAGCGTCGGCGAGTACGCGGCCCTGTGTGTCGCGGGAGCCCTGTCGCCGGAGGACGGCATGCGGCTCGTCTGCCGCCGGGGCCGGCTCATGCAGGACACCGAACCCGGCGCGATGCTGGCCGTGTTCGCCCCGCCGGACCGCGTACGGCGGTTGCTCGGGGACATCGACGAGACGCGGTACGGGCGTCTCGAACTGGCGGTGTCCAACGGTCCCGCGTATCACGTCGTCGCCGGTCCGCCGGCCGCGGTCGAGGCGGCCAGGGCCTGGCTGGCCGAGCACGAGGTGGCGGGCGAGCCGCTCCCCGTCGACCGTGCCTTCCACACGGCGCTGCTCGACCCGGTGCTCGACGAGCTGCGCGCCGCCGTCGGCAAGGCCGAACTCCGGCCCGTACAGGTGGAGTTCGTGAGCGGACTGGACGGTACGGCGTATCCCGTGGGCTGGCTGCCCGACGCCGACCATCTCGTACGGCAGGCGCGGCACACGGCGGACTTCCACGCCGTGCTGCGCACGCTCGCGCCCAGGGGTGCCCTGGTCGAACTGGGGCCCGGTGCGCCGCTGACCGGCATGGCCCGCCGTGCCGTGCCGGAGACCCTCTGCGTGCCGACGCAGGGCCCCGGCGCGGACACCGACGGCCTGTGGACTGCGGCGGCCCGTCTGCACTGTGCCGGGGTGGACCTCGACTGGGCGGCCCTCCTGGACGGCTGTGGGGGACGCCGGATTCCGCTGCCCGTTTACCCGTTCCAGCACCGGTCGTACTGGACCGGCCCGCCACCGCATCCCGGTCCGGCAGTGGGCCGATTACCTGCAAAGGAAGGTTCAGTGGAGGACGGCATGACCGAACAGGCAGTACTCGAACGCGTACGGGAGCTCACGGCCCGGCATCTCGGCTACCGCGCCGACGAGCTCGGCGCCGGGCAGACCTTCGTCGGCCTCGGTGCGGACTCGCTGCAACTCATCGGGTTGCTGCGGCAGTTGGAGAACGAGTTCGGCGTGCGGACGTCCGTCCGGGAGGTCCTTGAGGAGGCGGGCACTCCTGAGCTCACGGCCCGTCTGATCGCCGCGAGGGCGGGGCGGCCGGCTTCGGAGCCGGAGGGTGGGCACCCCGTCCAGATTGGCACGGGGCCTGCGGCCGAGCCTGCGTCTGCCGCTCCCGCGTCTACTCCTGCGGCTGCCCCTGCTTCTGGGCCTGCCTCAGCGTCGGCCCTTGCCGCAGGGCCCGCGCCCGCACCAGCGCCCATGCCTGCCGCAGCGCCCGCGGCGGCGACCGACCCGGCGCCTGTGGGCCCAGCGCCCATGGGCCCGGACCACGCGCTCCGCGCCGAGGTCGCCGAGCTGCGTCGGCAGATCGACCTGCTCGCCGAGACGCAGGCGGCCATGCTGACCCAGCTCTCCGAGGCGATAGCCCTGCTCGGCGCCGAGCGTGTCCGATGAGTACGACGGCGGCGGACCGGGCCGCGGAACTCTCCCGGAAACTCACGGCGCAACTCGCGGCGGCCAAGCGGCACTCGGCGGCGGGGCCGCCCGGAGCAACCTCGACGCCCCCTCAGGCCCAGGCCCCGATCCCGGCAGCAACCGCACCCGCGGCCCCGACCTCCGGCGCACCCACCTCCACACCAGACACCCTCTCCACCCCCGCACAGCAACCCACCCTCCACGGCCCCCGCGTAACCCTCCCCGAAGGCTCAGGCATGGTCGGCGACGGTGCCGACGCCGGTCAGCGGGCGTACGCCGTCGAGCTGGGGCGCAGGCTGTCCGAACAGACCAGTACATCCAAGGAGTTGGCCCAGCGGCAGCGTGCCGTGCTCGCCGACAGCCGGGCCGTCGTCGGGTTCCGTCGCTCCACGAAGGAGACGCTGTACCCCCTTGCGGCCCGCTCGGCCCGGGGCGCGCGCCTGACCGACGTGGACGGGAACGAGTACACCGACATCACCATGGGCTTCGGCGCCCTGCTGCTCGGCCATGAGCCGGAGGTGGTCACGGAGGCCGTACGGGAGCAACTCGCCCAGGGCCTGCGCTTCGGCGCCCGGCCGGTCGAGGCCGGTGAAGTCGCCCAGCTGCTGGCCGACTTGACGGGCATGGACCGCGTGGCGTTCGCGGGCTCCGGTACCGAGGCCAACTCCGCCGCCATCAGGCTGGCCCGCGCCGCCACCGGCCGCGACCGTATCGTCATGTTCCGCGGCTCGTACCACGGTCACATCGACTCCGTGCTCGGCCGCCCGGGGCCGGACGGCGTGCGCGCCGTACCCGTCTCGCACGGCATCCCGCACAGCGCCGTCTCCGAGGTGATCGTCCTCGAATACGGCAGCCAGGAAGCCCTCGACACCGTCGACGCACTCGGCGACACCATCGCGGCGGTCCTCGTAGAGCCGGTCCAGTGCCGCAACCCCGCCCTGCGCCCGGTCGCGTTCCTGCGGGAACTGCGCGACCTCACGCGGCGCCGCGGCATCGTGCTCCTCTTCGACGAGATGCTCACCGGCCTGCGCCCCCATCCGCGCGGCGCCCAGCACCACTTCGGCGTCGTTCCGGACCTCGCCACCTACGGCAAGGCGCTCGGCAGCGGCTTCCCGATCGGCGCGATCGCGGGCCGCGCCGACATCCTGGACGGAGTCGACGGCGGCTTCTGGCGGTACGGCGACGACAGCCGGCCGGAGACCGAGACCACGTTCTTCGGCGGTACGTACATGCAGCACCCGCTGTCCATGGCGGCGGCCAAGGCGGTCCTCACCCATCTCGCCGCCGAGGGCCCCGCCCTCCAGGAACGGCTCAACGCCCGCACCGACATACTGGCGGAAGGCCTGAACGAGTTCTTCAGGGCCGAGGAATTCCCCCTGGAACTCAGCCACTTCGGGTCCATGTTCCGGTTCACGCACCGCGCCGACATGGAACTGCTCTACCAGCACCTGCTGTTGCGCGGCATCCACGTGTGGGAGTGGCGCAGCTTCTATCTGTCCACCGCCCACACCGACGCGGACGTCGAGCGCGTCTCGGACGCCGTGAAGGACTCCCTGCGCGCCCTGCGTGAGGGCGGCTTCTTCCCCACGACCCGCCCGAGCTCCAGCTTGAACCCCAGCCCGAACTCCCGCCCGCGGCCGAAGGCGACGCGCCCCCGCCCGGCTGCCGACTTCGGCGTGTACTTCTTCGGCGACTACCCGGATGCGGAGCCCGCCGGGGACGAGGGCGGCACCGTGGACGGCCGACCGAGCGCCCCCCGCCCCTCCGACGCCTACGACCAGATCATGGAAACGGCCCGCTTCGCCGACGAGCGCGGCTTCAGTTCCCTCTGGGTGCCGGAGCGGCACTTCCACTCCTTCGGCGGTCTCTTCCCCAACCCCTCCGTGCTCGCGGCCGCGCTGGCCCGTGAGACCGGCCGGATCCGGCTGAACGCGGGTTCCGTGGTACTGCCGCTGCACGACCCCGTCCGGATCGCCGAGGAGTGGTCGGTCGTGGACAACCTCTCCGGCGGCCGGGTCGGCATCGGCTGCGCCACCGGCTGGCACGCGCAGGACTTCGCCCTCCACCCGGACCGCTTCGCCCGCCGCAAGGAGATCGGCTTCGCCCACCTCGACGACGTACGGACGCTGTGGAGCGGTGGCACGCTCTCGCGGCGGACCGGTGACGGTGGGGAGACCGCGGTACGTATCCACCCGCGCCCGGTGCAGGACATGCCGCCCATGTTCCTCGCGACCTCGGGACGGCGTGAGTCGTACGAGGAGGCGGCGCGGCGCGGTCTGGGCATCGTCACCAACCTGATGAACCAGACGGTCGCCGAACTCGCCGAGAACATCGGCCACTACCGAAAGGCCCGCGAGCAGCACGGTCTGGACCCCGACACCGGCCGGGTGACCGTACTCCTGCACACCTACCTCGGCGACGACCACGCGACGGCACGCGCTCAGGCGCTGGAGCCGATGACCCGCTATCTGCGCTCCTCGCTGCAGATGCGCTCCGCGGCGAGCACGCTGGGCGGCGATCCGCGGGACGTGGCCACGGCGAGCGAGGAGGACCTGGAGTACCTCTTCCGCCGGGCGTACGACGGGTACTGCGACGAGCGGGCCCTGATCGGTACGCCGGAGACCTGCGCGCCCGTGGTGGACGCGCTCTACGAGGCGGGCGTCGACGAGATCGCCGCGCTCGTCGACTTCGGCATGCCCGCCGACCTGATGCGCTCCGGGCTCGAACACCTCGACGCGCTGCGCGAGCGCCACCAGGGCGCGGGGCCCGCGGCCACCCCTCCCGGCAACGATGTCTCCGCGCCCGCCACCGACGCCCAGCGCCGGATCTGGCTCGCCTCCCAGCTGATCGGCGACCCGGCCGCGTACAACGAGATCCAGGCGGTGCGGCTGCGCGGCCCGCTGGACGCGGAGGCGCTGGCCGCCGCGGTCGACGGGCTGGTCGAGCGGCACGCGGGCCTGCGGACCGTGTTCCGCCCGGGCGGCGGCGACGAGACCGTACTGCAGGTCGTACGGCACGGACGGCGCGTTCCGCTCCAAGTGACCGATGTCCGGGGGCGGTTGACCGATGCTCAGGGGTCTACCCAGGGGCCTGCTCAGGGGCCGGAGCCCGACGCGGTCGTCGCGGCCGTGCTGCGGGAAGAGAGCTCGCGGCCGTACGACCTTGCCGAGGGGCCGCTGTTCACCCCACGGCTCCTGACACTCGCGGACGACGACCACGTGCTCGTACTCGGGCTGCACCACATCGTCACCGACGCCCACTCGGCCGGCATCCTGGCGGCCGATCTGGAGGAGCTCTACAAGGCCGCGGTCGAGGGCCGTCCCGCGCGGTTCGCGGCGTCCGCGGGCAGTACCGTCGGCGCCGCCGAACCCGACAGGGACCCGGCAGACCTGGAGTGGTGGCGGGGGTACCTCGACCCGCTGCCGCCGGTGCCCGCGCTGCCCACCCGGCGCCCGCGCGGCCGTCGGGTGGCGGGCAGCGGGGCCGCCACCGAGATCCGTCTCGACGGTGTCCGTACGGCGGAGGTGCAGGAGTGGAGCGGCCGACAGGGCGTCACGCTCTTCGCCACGCTCCTCACCGCCTGGCAACTGGTGCTGCGCGAGCGCTCGGGCCAGGACGAGTTCGTCGTGGGCTCGACCTTCGGGCGGCGCACTCCGGAGACCACCGGCACGGTGGGATTCCACGTCGCGTTCCTCCCGCTGCGGGCCACGCTCACGGAGTCGACACCGCTGACCGACGCCGTACGGGCCACCCGGGACGCGCTGTTCGCGGCGGACGCCCATCAACACGTCGACCTGGACGCGCTCCTCGCCACCGTCAACCCCGACCCCGGCAACCCGCGCCCGCTGATCACCGTCTCGGCGGACCTGGACACCGCTCCGCTGGCCGGGATCCGGCTGCCGGGGCTGTACGCCGAAGCGGTCGACGGCGGTTCCGAATCGGCGCCGCTGGAAATGGGGTTGATGGCCGTCCGCACGGGTTCGGGGCTGCGGCTGCGCATCCGCTACGACGCCGATCTCTTCGACGCGGCGACGGTACGGGACTGTCTGGGCGACCTCGACCGGATCCTGGGCGCCATGATGTCGGGCGGGGCGGTACTGGTGCGGGACACCGCCGTGCGGCCGCCGGAGCCCGGGGACGTGACGCGGCCGGCCTCGCCCACCCCGGACCCGGCTCCGGCCTCGGCCCCATCGGCCCCCTCCGTCCTGGAGACACTCCGTACCGTCTGGAAGTCGGTCCTCGACGTCGACGATGTGGCCGACGACTCCAACTTCTTCGATCTCAGCGGCAATTCGATCGCGGCGATCAGGCTCGTCAACCGCGTACGCGACGCGCTGCACGTGGACATCGCCCTTGCCGACTTCTTCGCGGAAGCGACCCTGGGCGCGATGGCACGTCAACTGGGCGGCGCCGGCCTCCAGGAGCCCGCCCCCACCCCCTCCGACAACCCCGAGGTCGTAGACCGCGCCCCCGCGAGCGACCAGCAGAACCGGATGATCGCAGGCCATTACGCCGTTCCCCAGGCGCAGGTCTGGAACGTGCCGACCAGGATCCGCTTCCGGGGCGCCCTGGACCCGGACGCCCTGCGCTCGGCCCTCGCCGAACTGATCGAGCGCCACCACTCGTTGCGTACCCGCTTCGTGCGGGAGGCCGGAGCCGGAGCCGGAGCCGGGTCCGGGTCCGGGTCCGGCGAAGGAGTCTGGTGGCAGGAGGTGGTCGCCGCGCCGCCGCTGCGGCTGCAGATCGACGACCTCACCCGGCTCGAACCCGGGAAGCGTGCCGCCCGTGTCGACAAGGTGTGCCGGGCGATGGCCGCGGCACCCGTCGACCTCACCCGTCCGACGCTGCCCCGGCTGAGGCTGCTCCGGGTCGAGCACGACGAGTGGGTGCTGATGTTCGTCATGCACCACATCTGCGCCGACGGCTGGGCCCACTCCGTGCTCCTGGCGGAGCTGGCCGAGCTCTACACGGCCGCGGCGGCCGGTACCGCGCACGCACTCGACGCGCCCCCGGTCCAGGCCACGCACTACGCCCGCCGCCAGCTTGAGTCGAAGGACCCGTCGGCCGAGGACCGGCGGGCCGCACACTGCGCCGCCTATCTGGAGGGGGTCCCGTGCCGGCTCGACACCCCGACCGACCGCCCCAGGCCCGAACGGCTGAGCGGCGACGGCGGCACCGCACGCGGATCCGCGTCCGGTGAACTCCGTTCGGCCATGGAGAAGTTGGCGGCCGACCGGCACGTGACCCCGTTCGCGGTGGCGGCCGCCGCGCTCGGCATCCACCTCGCCCGGCTCTCCGGGGAGCGGGACGTCCTGCTCAGCGTCCCGTACGCCAACCGCGAGGACCTGGACTGCGAGTCGCTCGTGTCGGTGGTCTCCACGGCCGTCCTGGTCCGGGTGCGGATCGACCCGGCCGAGACCGTCGCCGAGCTGGTCACCCGTACCGGCGCGGGCGCTCTCGGAATCATGGCGAACGTGCTGCCCACCGCCCGCATCCTCCAGGCGATGCGGGACGCGGGCGCGACCGAGGTCCCCGACCGGGTGCCGAACGGCCTCGCCTTCCAGAACTACGCCGACTCCGACATCGAGATCCCCGGCCTCGACGTCGAAGTGGAGGACGTGGCCCCGCCGGTCGCCCGGGCCGAACTCGTCTTCGGCCTCGCGCCGCGTCGTGATCCGGGCCTCGGCTACCGGACCTTCCTCGAGTATTCGGCCGATCTCTGGGATCGGGAATCGGCCGAAGACCTGCTCGCCGAGTACGTCTCGGTGATCGGAGACTTGTGCGCGCAGCCCGACCGTCCGGTCGCCGCACTGCTCGACCCGCACACAACGCCCCGGAAGGCGGACGCCGAATGACCCTGGCCACCGACCCCAGCCACACCGAGGACCTGCTCGCCTTCCTCCAGGGCAGCTCCTCGCCCTACCACGCCGTGTCCCAGGCCGCGCGCCGCCTGGAGAAGGCGGGCTTCACGGAGCTGAGCGAGACCGAGGAGTGGACGGGGCGCAGCGGCGGCTGCTTCGTCGCCCGCGGCGGTGCGCTCATCGCCTGGTACGTCCCCGAGGGCGCGCCCGCCCACACCCCCTTCCGGATCGTCGGCGCGCACACCGACTCGCCCAACCTGCGGGTCAAGCCGAGGCCCGACACCGGTTCCGCGGGGTGGCGGCAGGTCGCCGTGGAGATCTACGGAGGCGTCCCGCTCAACACCTGGCTCGACCGCGACCTGGGAATCTCGGGGCGTCTCACACTGCGCGACGGCACCTCCACCCTCGTCAAGGTCGACGAACCGCTGTTCCGCGTACCGCAGTTGGCCATCCATCTCGACCGCTCGGTCAACGAGTCCATGGCCCTGGACCGCCAGCGCCAGACACAGCCGATCTGGTCCCTCGGCAGACCCGAACAGGGCGCGCTGCTGCGCCGGATCGCGTACGAGGCCGATCTGGAACCCACGGAGATCCTCGGCTGGGACCTGATGCTGCACGACATCCAGGCACCCGGACACCTGGGCGCGGAGCGCGAGTTCCTGGTGTCGTCGCGCCTGGACAACCTGGTGTCCGTGCACGCGGGGGTCACCGCGCTGACGGCGGCCACCGAGGCCTGGTCGCAGGACGCGGGCGCCGAGTCGTTCCGGGTTCCGGTGCTCGCCGCCTTCGACCACGAAGAGGTCGGCAGCGGCTCCGAGACCGGCGCCCAGAGCCCGCTCCTGGAGCGCGTACTGAACCGCTCGGTGGCCGCCCGCGGCGGCAGCGGCGAGGACTGGTCGCGGGCCCTCGCGGGCGCGCTCTGCGTCTCGGCCGACATGTCCCACGCGGTCCACCCCAACTACAGCGAGCGGCACGACCCGGACAACCACCCGCTGCCCAACGGCGGCCCCGTGGTGAAGGTCAACGTCAACCAGCGGTACGCCACCGACGGCACCGGGCTCGCCGCGTTCGCCGCCGCGTGCGAGCGGGCCGGGGTGCCGTTGCAGCGGTTCGTGTCCAACAACGCCATGCCCTGCGGTACTTCGATCGGGCCGATCACCGCGGCCCGCCTGGGCGTGACGACGGTCGACGTGGGCGTGCCCGGCCTGTCCATGCACTCCGCACGGGAACTCGTCGGGGCCAGGGACCCCGGCTATCTGGCGCAGGCGCTCGCCGAGTTCGTCACGACGAGCTGAGAACGGGACGTCGGGCATCCGACACGAGGCACGAGGCACCGGACACCAACCATGGAGAGTGACAGAACGTTGTCGGCAAAGACCTTCGCGCTCAAGGGCGCCGACCCCCAGGACGCCTCGATACGCGTGCTGATCGTTCCGCACGCCGGCGCCGGGGCGGCGAGCGGCCAGGGCTTCGCGGAGCACGCCCCGGCCGACTGGCTGGTGGCCACGGCCCGGCTGCCCGGCAGGGAGACGCGGATCCGGGAGAGCGTTCCTGAGCTGCCCGGTCTGGTCGACGACGTCGTGGCCACGGCCCGTGCGCTGCCCGGCACCGCCCCCTTGCTGGTCGTCGGGGTGTGCTTCGGCGCGATCGTCGGCCTGGAAGCCGTGCGCGCAGTGCAGCGGGACGACAGTGTCCGCGTCGCCGGCATGGTGGCCGTCTCGCAGTGGGCGGTGACCGAGAAGCCCGACCCCGAGCGCCGGTTGCTGCGCGACACGGACGACACCGACGGCGTACTGGCGATCCTCGACGGGTTCGGCGGAGTCCCGGAGAGACTCGCCGCCAACGAGCAGATGCTCGAGCTGGTGCTGCCGACGATCGTGGCCGACATCCGTGCCGTCGAGGACTACTCGTCGGGCCCCGACCCCCTTCTGAGATGTCCGCTCCTCACCGTGTTCGGGGACGAGGACCCGCTGTGCCCCGAGGAACGGACCGCCGACTGGGCCCTGTTCAGCGAGAACACCCGCAGTGTCTGGCTGCCGGGTGGACACATGCTGCTGACGGAGAGCCCCGCCCTGGTGGTGGACGCCGTCGTCGGCAATCTCGACCAGTTCGCGGCAGAACAGTCCTAGCTCCCGCATCCGGACCGACCGAGGTTGACCTCCATGACGACCGTCCAGGCCTCCGCCTCCGCCGACCGCCCGTCGACCGATGCGGACCACCGGCTCGACGCACTCCTGCTCGAACGGTGGGAGCGCGATCCCGGACTCCCCGCGATCGTCTCCGGCGACACCGTCCTCACCGTGGGCGAGTTGCGGGAACGGGTCCTGCGGACCGCCGCGGCCCTTCGCGCGCACGGCGTACGGGCCGGTGACCGCGTCGTGATCCACCACGATCGCTCCGTCGAGTTCGTGGTGGCCGTGCTGGGCGCCATGTTCGCGGGCGCCGCCCACGCGGCACTCGGCGTGGACGACCCGCCGCAACGGATCCTGCGGTCCGTCCAGGACTGCGCGCCCCGGGCCGTGCTCACCAACTCGGCGCTGCGCGACCGCTTTTCGGATGTACTGGACCTGTCGAATCCCTCGGGCCTGCCGGACCTGGTCGTCCTGACGGACGAGGAGTGCGCCACGTACCCGCCGACACTCGAACCGGTACGGAGGAATGCCTCGGCGGACGACCCCGTCGCCGTCATCTACACCTCGGGATCCACCGGCCGCCCCAAGGCCTCGCTGATCAGCCACCGCGCTCTCGTCTCACGGATCACGGCCCTGCAGACCACGCACCGCATGGACGAGCGCGACCGGATGATGCACCACACGGTGTGCACGTTCGACATGCATCTCGGCGAGCTGTACTGGCCGTTGCTCGCCGGCGCCACCGTCGTCATCGCGGCCCCGGGCCGTCACCGTGACGCGGACCATCTCGCGGAGCTGATACGCGACCAGGGGATCACGACGGTCTACTTCGGTGTGTCCCAGCTCGAACTCTTCCTGCTGACCCGCGATCCCGCCGAGCGGTACGACGGGCTGCGGCAGGTGCTCACCGGCGGCGAAGTGCTCGGTCCCGACCTGGTCAAGCGCTTCCACTCGCGCTCCACCGCGTCGCTCACCAATATCTACGGGCCCAGTGAGTGCACGATCTACTGCACGGCCTGGGTGCTGCCGCGCGATCCCGACCTGGACACCGTACTCATCGGTCCCGCCGTCCAGGACACCGAACTGTGGATCCTCGACGAGAACGGCACTCCGGTCGCCGACGGGGAACCCGGCGAGCTCCACATCGGTGGCGCGGGCGTCGCCCTCGGCTATCTGAACCGGCCCGAACTCACCGCCGAGCGCTTTCTCGACGCCGAGCGTCTTCCCAACGTCCCCGCGGTGAGCCCGGACAGCCGCCTCTACCGTTCCGGTGACCTGGTCAGGGCGCGGCCCGGCGGTGCGCTGGAGTTCCTGGGCCGGGCCGACCGGCAGGTGAAGATCCGGGGCATCCGCATCGAGCCCGGCGAGATCGAGGAGACCGCCAAGCGCTGTACGGGGGTCGGACAGGCGGCGGTCGTGGCACACGGCTCGGGTGCCGAGAAGCGTCTCGCCGCGTTCGTGGTGCCCGACAACGGCACGGAACCGGGCAGCCTGCCGTCGTCCGTACGCGAGGCTCTGCGGACCTGGCTCCCGCCGTACATGGTGCCGTCGGCCATCGAGGTGGCGGACGAACTGCCGCTGACGGCGAACGGCAAGCTGGACCGCCGTCTCCTGGAGACCTGGGCGGCGAAGCGGTCGGCCGAATCCGCGCCCGCCCGGCCCGTGCAGAGCGCCCCCATCGACGCGTCCGTGCACGCGGATCCGGACGTGGAGAGCGTCGTGTCCGAGGTGTGGTGCGAGGTCCTCCAGGTCTCCGAGGTCGGCCGGGACGACGACTTCTTCGACCTGGGCGGCGATTCCTTCAAGGTGCTGCGCGTCGTCGAGACCCTCCGGGAACGGCTGCGGGCGGACATCCCCCTGGCGGCGCTGCTGCTGGAGCCGACAGCGGCCGACTTCAGCGACGAACTGCGCCGCATCATGGCGCACGGGCCCACGGACCGAACCCGGGAGCTCTAAGGAATCAGGAGCGCGAAACGGGGGCCCGGAACTCCCGGGCCCCCGCGTCTCGTTCCGTACGGAGATGCTACTGAGCTGCTACGGCGCGTCCGTCACCGTCCCGTCGAGCACCGGCCCCTCCACCTGTTCGCCCTCCGCAGTCCAGAGGGACAGCTGGATCCGCAGCGACTCCTCCGGCTCGGTCACGCCGTCCGCGACGACGGGAATGGTCACGTCGGTGCTCAGCTCGCCCTGGGGGATGGCGAGGGGCAGATAGAGCCCTTCCAGCCCGGACAGCGGCCGGGAGGGGTTCGGTGACTCGCCGGTGGTCTCCTCGAGCCAGGCCGGGGCGACGTCGGTGGTGGACAGTTCGGCGCCGCCGACCGGCGCGAACGCGGAGTCGATCCAGATCTCCGTGTCGGCGACCGCGGACTGGGTGATCCGCCAGGTCAGGCTCTGGCCCTCGGTGACCCGGCTCGGAACCGGCGTCACACTGAACGTGGGCATCGGGTCGTCGTCCCTCACGGTCACGCCGCCGAGGTGGTTGCCGACCACCGTGTCGTGAACGGCCTTCGCGAACACGTTGTACGCCGTGCCGTAGCTGTAGCGGGTGTTGCCGGGCACGTCGACCGGCACGTCGATGCTCTCGGTGCCGGGGCGCACGGTCACCACCCGGGACGTGGTCTCACGCGTCTCGGGGTCCGCGACGAAGAGCCGGATCTGACCACTGCCCTGCCCGGAGAGCCGTACCGGCACCTGGTAGGTCTTGACTCCGGAGTCGCCCTCGTCGGCGGTCAGCCGGCCGATGTCGACGCGGGGCGGCGAGACCGGCCGTACGTCCGCCATGCCGGGGCGCCAGCCCCAGGCGTCGATCAGCCATGCCTTTCCGGATCCGCTGCGGGGAGTCAGTTCCAGGGACTTCACCTGCTTGAGGTCCAGCCCGGCCGCAGTCGCGGCGGTCAGCGGTACGCGTACCTCCTGGCCCCAGTACGAGGTCGTCCGCTCGGTGCCGGGCAGTCCGTCGAGGCGGATGTCGCCGAGCTTCGCCCGTCGGCCCGCCGTGTCGGTGAGGGACACGTCCATGCGGGTGCCGGTGGTGTTCGGGGGCACGACGACCCGCAGGGCCAGCGACTTGGCTCCGGTCACCGAGACCGGTCGCTCGGGCTGTACCCGTACCGCGGAACCCGGTGTCGACCAGCCGAGCGCCACGGCGTTGCGGCCCGGTTCCCGGTCCGTCTCCCAGCCGGCGAAGTGCGGTGACCCGCCGGGCTCGTCGGGGTTGAGGCAGGCCGTGGCCGGGTCGGGGTCGACCTGCTCGCACAGCCGGCCGCCGTCCACCTTCACCGAGGGGTCCGGCACGAACGCGCCGCCACGACGGGCGCCGACGGCGTGGGTGAGGACGCGCGCGGAACCCGCGGACTTCGCGCGTACGCCGGAGCCGTCCAGCAGCGGCCGGACCCGGTCGTCGCCCGCGACGAACACCCGGGCCGCGGCGGCTATGTAGGTGGAGCCGGCGGCCTGCTGCTTCTTGGCGGTCAGGCGCGTCGCGGTGCCCGGTGTGCACACCGCGTCCGGCGACTCCTCGTCGTTCCAGAAGTCGTCGTTGGCGGGCGCCTGGGCCTGGCCCGGCGTCCACTCGGTGTTGAAGTAGTTGTGGTTGGCGCCGACCATGTAGACCGCGCTGTGCAGGGCGGCACCACGGCTGACACCGCGGGTCCCGTCCACGTAGATCTCACCCTGCAGATCGGACACATCGCCGTCGCAGCCGGGCAGGATCGTCATCGACGGCACCTCGGGAGCGGGGTTCTGCCCGAAGATGGTGGGGCCGATGAGGACGGTCCCCCGGATCTTCCAGCGCACCGGACCCCGGTAGCCGTCCCGGTCGGCGGGAGGCTTGGAGAGGCTGTCCATCGCGGCCCGGTTCACGCCCTCGCCGCCCCGCGAGTGACCGACCAGCAGTACGCGCGGCAGGTCGGCCCGCGCGGCCTTCCGTACGATCTCCGGTGCCGAGGTCCGTCCGGCTCCCGACCAGTTCGCCCAGCGGGCGAGGTGCTGCCGTACGAGGGACGAGCGGGCCTGTGCGCCGCCGTCCTCCGCCGCGAAGTCCTGGCCGTTGACGCCGTTGGCGGATATGGACACCGTCACATAGCCCTGGGACGCCAGCAGTTTCTGGTCGTGCAGATAGCCGCGGTGGCTCGGTATCGGCTTCGAACCGGTGGGGCAGGGCCAGTCGCCGACGAACTCGCCGTCCGGGCCCCCGGTGTAGCAGGTGGGGTGGCGGCCGTGCAGGAAGAGGGCCAGCGGGCGCTTGCCCTGGGCGCCGGCCGGTGCGACCACGACCGCGCGCATCTCCACCGGTTCGGGGAAGTCGGGCAGCTTCACGGACTTCAGCTCGTACTCGCCGCTGACCGTGCGGTACGGGCCGGGGACGCCGGGGTCCACGGGGTTGGCCGGCGGCAGGGCCGACGGCTTCACCGGCACCTTGGGGGAACGTCGTCGTGAGTCGGCCTCGATGCCGGCCTCGTCGAGGCGGCGACCGGCTGCCCGGACCCGCAGGTCCTTCGCCGGTCCGAGCTCCACGCCCTGGAGGGGCAGTTTGAACGTGTGCCCGTCCTTGGCGGCGAGGGGACGGCCCAGGAACCGGTCGCCGGAGTAGAACTCGACGGCGGCGTCTCCCATGGGTACGGGTGTGGTCGAACGCCAGGTCAGGTGCTGACCGGATCTCGTTTCGGTGATCTGCCAGCCCGCCGGCAGTCTGCCGTCGGGGTCGGCCGAGGCCGTGGGCGGTACGGGTTCGGCGGCAGGCCGGGCCTGCGCGACTCCTTGCGACCCCACCACCACCGCCAACAACGCCGCAGCGGCGACCAATGTGCGCCGGGCATGGATCAACGTCCTTCTCCTCCTGTTGGCTCCTGCGCCCGGGCATCTCAGTCGCCCCAGGTGTCCCGGGCATCTCTCTCGTCCCTGAGAAGAAGATGAGAATCGGGGCCACGGGGTTGCTCGGAGTCGACGTCGGGTCGAGGCAGGCGGGTGCCTCAAGTGGAGCCTGGAGAAGCGGAGTTGACCCGGCGCGCCGGTGCGCCCGGTGCGGGGCCGTCGGCGGACTGCGGGGGTGGGAGTGGCCGGGCCGGGCCCTAGGAGCCGAGCGTCGCCAGGGCCGGGCCGAAGGCGATGAGCAACGGGATGAGCGGGGCCAGGGCCGCGGCCGTCGTCGTACCGCGGCGGTGGGTCCGGGGCAGGCGGGGCGGCGGGTCCAGGAGGCGCTCCACCCGCTGGTGGAGCAGGGGGCGGGGAGTGGCGCAGGACAGGACGCCCCGGTGCTGGTTCAGCTCGATCAGCGCGAGGGCGGTGGTGAGGTGGCCGCAGCGGCGGGAGGCCGTGTCGTCGGCGGAGAGCTCGACCAGGCGGTGGGTCTGGTCGCGGAAGTGGGTGAAGAGCGGGATGCCCGGGAAGCCGGAGGCCAGGGCCTGGGAGAGGTGCAGGAGCCAGTCGTGGCGGGCCCGGGCGTGACCCAGCTCATGGGCCTGGATGGCGTCCAGCTGGTGGTCGGTGAGGCGCTGCAGCGCGCCCGTGGTGACGACGAGCTGGGGCGGGCTGCCCGGCATCCACCAGGCGTCCGGGTACTCGTCCTCCAGCACGAGGAGCGGGCCGCGGGAGTCGCTGAGCCCGGCCGGCAGCTCGGGGGCGCGTTCGCGCAGGTGCTCGCGGCGCAGCCGCCCGCGCCTGCGGGCCTCCGCCACCTCCCGCGCCAGCATGGCCGTGGTCCAGGCGGCACCGCCGGCCAGCAGCAGCGTCAGCGCGGTGGTCCAGGGCGGGGCGGCGGCCAGGTCGTACGCCGCGGTGACCCTGGGCGGCGCGGGCGCGAAGACATGGACACGGACGGTGTGGAAGACCGCCGAGGCGCTCAGCACGAGCGACGTCAGGCAGCAGAGCAGCACGGTGGCGACCAGGCACTGCCACACCCACAGCGCGAGCACGGGCTCCCGGTCGGGCCAGACCGCACGGGTCAGGACACGGGGCGCCGCGACCGCCGCCGCCAATGCGACGACCGCCATCAGGAGGAGGGAGATCGATACGGTCATGTCGCGGGCTCCTTCGGGAAGCGGCCGTGGACACGCTACCTGCCAGCGGGGTCATGACGGCAATGACCGGCACGACTGCGAACCGCGAGTAACCATGGACGCATGAGCACGTGAGCGCATGAGGGCATGGACGGTGGTGGCGCGGTGAGCGGGGCGAGTGCCGGGCGCGGGGCGAGCGGCGGGTACTCCGGTACGCCCCTGGCCAAGAAGATCGGGATCAAGGCCGGTCAGCGGGTGCGGTTGCTGCACGCGCCGGGGGAGGGGTGGGCGATCCCCGGGCTGCCCGAGGGCTGCGAGGTCGCCGAAGGAGGGCCGAAGGGGGCGGACGTCACCGTGGCCTTCTACCGGGAGGCGACCGTTCTGTCCGCCGAGGGACCGGGCCTGGTCGAGGCGCTCGCCGACTCCGCGATGCTCTGGATCGCCTGGCCGCGGAAGGCCGCCGGCCACGTCAGCGACCTCACCGAGAACGGGCTGCGCGAGCTGTTCCTGCCGCTGGGTGTCGTCGATGTGAAGGTCGCCGCGCTCGGGGACGACTGGTCGGGGCTGAAGTTCGTACGCCGCAAGGAGAATCGGCGTATTTGAAGAGTCCTTACCGTGAACGGCTAGCATCGCCCCTTGTTGTCGAACGAGGTCGAGTGGTGGGGGTGGGCGCCGTGCCGATGGAGCCGCGGATCGCGGTGGCCGTGGTGACGATGGGCACACGGCCCCAGGAGGTCGACGCGCTGCTCGCGTCGGTGGCCAAGCAGGACGTCGCACCCACGCGGATCGTGATCGTCGGGAACGGCTGTCCGCTGCCCGAGTTCGCCGACCGGCTGGGGCTGCCCGGCGAGGTCACCGCCATCGAGGTCGACGAGAACCTCGGCTGCCCGGGCGGCCGGAACGTCGCGCTGCGCCGGCTGCGGGAGTTCGGTGACGTGGACGTCGTCGTCGACCTGGACGACGACGGTCTGCTCGTCGACCCGGACGTCCTGCGGCGCGTACGGGACCTGTACGCCGCCGATCCGCGCCTCGGCATCGTCGGATTCCGTATCGCCGACGAGCACGGCGAGACCCAGCGGCGGCACGTGCCCCGGCTCGGCGCCAAGGACCCGATGCGGGGCGGGGAGGTCACCGGCTTCCTCGGCGGCGGACACGCCCTCTCCATGGAGATGCTCGCGCAGACCGGGGACTGGCCGGCCGAGTTCTTCTTCGCGCACGAGGAGACCGACCTGGCGTGGCGGGCGGCCGACGCGGGGTGGACCATCCGGTACGAGCCCGAGCTGCTGCTCCAGCACCCCAAGACCTCGCCCGCACGGCACGCCATCTACTACCGCGTCACCGCCCGCAACCGTGTCTGGCTGGTCCGGCGCCGCCTGCCGCTCCCGCTCATCCCCGTCCACCTGGCGGTCTGGATCGCGCTGACTCTCCTGCGGACACGCTCTGTCGGCGGGCTGCGGGCATGGTTCGGCGGCTTCGTGGAGGGGCTACGGGTCTCGGCGGGGGAACGGCGGCCGATGCGCTGGGGGACTGTCTGGCGGCTCACGCGCCTGGGGCGGCCACCGGTCGTCTGAGCCAGCCCCCACCCACGGGTTTTCGGACCCGGCCGCTACGGCGACACTCCCCCGAGCCGCGGCGACCTACGACGCCAACCGCGTACCGGAACGACCAGGTCCGAACGGTGATCAAATCAGGCCACGCCAACCGATCGCTAACATGGGGCGAACGGTGTGGCGAGGCACAGAGTTTCGCCTGGGAGGTGGCGGGAGCGGCGAGTTCAGGCCGTTGACGGCCGCCGATGGGAAGAGGCGGACACGTGGGCGGCGGACAGCGGTCGGAACGGGGCGCCAGGCTGCGCCGCGGTCGATCGCCCGGCCGCCCGGGCGGACCGTCACCTGGGGCGATACCCGCGTCCTCGCCCGAGCCGGGTTCCGGAGTGCGGTCCGTGCTGCGATCCGGGCTGCGTTTCGGGCTCCTGGGGCCGACCGTCGTGTACGACGCAGACGGTGTGCCACGGCCGGTCAGCAGCGCGAAGGGGCGGGTACTGCTCACCGCTCTGCTGCTGGAACCGGGCCGGGTCGTCTCCGTCGACGTGCTCAAGGACGCGCTGTGGGGCGGGACACCGCCCGCCTCCGCGCACGCGTCGCTGCAGAACCACGTGACCCGTCTGCGACGCCTCCTGGACGACCCGGACCGGCTGCGGTCGGTACCGCCCGGCTATCAACTGCGCGTCTCCGAGGGTGAGTTGGACGTACGCCTCTTCGAGACCCGGATCGGCGCGGCCCGGGCGGCACACGCGCGGCGGGACTGGGAGCGGGCCGTGACCGAGGCCATGGCGGCACTCGGGCTCTGGCGCGGCACCCCGCTGACCGGCATGCCTCCCGGGCTCGGTGGACTCTCCCTCGTCCAACGGCTGGAGGAGGCACGGCTGTTCGCCCTGGAGTGCCGGTACGACGCGGAACTGGAGCTGGGCCGCGGGGTGTCCGACGGGGACGTACGGCTCTCCGGTCTCGCACCCGAACTGGCCGCGCTGGTCGCGGAGTTCCCCCTCCGCGAGGCCTTCCACCGCCAGCTGATGATGGTCCTCCACCGAACGGGCCGCAGGGCCGAGGCCCTCGCCGTCCACCGCGACCTGCGCCGCACCCTCGTCCGCGAACTCGGCGTGGAACCGGGCCTCGCGGTCCGGGAGGCCCACCTGGAGATCTTGCGGGACGAGGATTCGGGGACGGGGGCGGGGGCGGGGACTGGAGCAGGGGGAGGGGCAGAGGCGGGGTCGGGCTCGCGATCGGGGCCGGGGCCGGGATCTGGATCGGGCCCGGGCTCGCGTTCAGGGCCGGCGTCAGCGGCAGGGTCGGGTCCGGGACCGGGATCCGGATCGGGCCCGGATGCGTCCGCCCGCGATGAGACCGGTGCCGCCGAGACAACGGCTCCCGCTGAGGCGGCGGCTCCTGCCGAGACAGCGGCTCCCGCCGGGCGGCAGGCCATCGGAGGCGATGGCGTCTCCGCCCCGCTGCCCGCCGAGTCGGCGTCCACCCGTACTGATCCTGATCCGCGCGGAGCCGACCACCCGCCCTCCGCGGAAGCCGCCCACGCTGCCTCGGCCGCTACGGCCGCCCCGGACACCACGTCCGCCCCGGTGACTCCATCGACCCCTGGCATCCCTGCCACCCCCGCCCCTCCGAAGGGCCCCGTCCTCGTCCCCGTCCCCCGCCCCGCCCAACTCCCTCCCGCTCCCCTCTGTTTCACGGGTCGCGCCGAGACCATCGGCAGCCTGCGGGCCACGCTCGTCCCGGCCGGAGACGGGCACCCCCGCGTGGCCGTGGTCAGTGGCATGGCGGGCGTCGGGAAGAGTGCGCTGGGCGTGCAGGTGGCGCACGGGCTGCGGGCCGAGTTCCCGGACGGCCAGCTGTACGTACGACTGCACGGGGCCACGCCCGGCGTGCCGCCGCTCACCGTCGGGCAGGCCCTCGCCGCGCTGCTCCGCGACCTGGGCGTGGAACCGCGGGGCGCCCCCGAACACCCGGACGCGGCAAGCGCGTTGCTCCGCTCACTCCTTGCGCCCACCCGCACCCTGCTCGTACTCGACGACGCGGTGAACGCCGCCCAGGTCCGCCCCCTGCTGCCCGCCGGCCCCGGCTGTGCGGTGATCGTCACCAGCCGCTCGCCCCTCACCGCGCTGGACGGCGTGACCCGCTTCCCGCTCGCCCCCCTCTCCGACGAGGAGAGCGCCGAACTGCTGCGGGCCGTCTCCGGACGGGACGGCCTCGACGGTACGCACCCTCTCGTCGGCCTCACCGGACGGCTGCCGCTCGCACTGCGGATCGTCGCGGCCCGGCTCGCCGCCCGCCAGGTCCTCACACCGGACGCGCTCGCCGGTCAACTGGCCGCCAGTGACGGACGGTTGCACCACCTCGAATACGACGACCTCAGCGTGCGCCGCTCGCTCGCGGTGGCCCTCGACGCGCTGCGGGCCTCGGACCGCGAGGCCGACCGGGACGCCGCCCGCGCCCTGCACCGGATCGGCGCGCTCGACCTGCCGACGTACGGGGTCCCGCTCCTCGCCCGGCTCCTGGGCACCGGCGAACGCCGGACCGAGGGCGCCCTCGACCGCCTGGTCGACGTCGCCCTCCTCGACGAGACGGCGTACGGCCGCTACGCCCCGCACGACCTCGTACGCGACTTCGCCCGCGAGGTCGCCCGGGAGGCGGCGGAGGGGGAGGCCCCCGGCCCAACGGACTCCGAGCTCACGGCTTCCGTCCCCACGGGGTCCAGCTCCACGGACCCGGATCCCACCGACATCGCCCTCCACTGGTACATCGCCTCCGCCCGCCGGTGCGTACCGGCCCTGATCCCCTCCGGCGTCGACCGCGACAACCGGCTGGGTACGACACCGGCCGAGTCGGAGCGTTCGGGCGCCACCGGCAGCGAGGCCGTGCCGTTCGCGACGGCCGCCGAGGCCGTCGCCTGGGGGGACCGCGAGGTGGCGAACGTCGTCGCGCTCGTCGAGGGCCACGCCGCCGCGTCCCCGCTGATCCCCGTCCTCGTACGCGCCCTCTTCCCGTATCTGCAGCGCCGCGGCCGGCTGCGTGAGCTGTCGGTGCTCGGGCGGCGGGCGCTGAAGGTGGCGCGGCTGCTCGGGGACGACGCCGCCGAGGCGATCGCGCTGTCCGACCTGGCGGGTCTCTACTTCATGCAGGGACAGGCGGGCAAGGCGCTCGTCCTCACCGACCAGGCCCTCACGCGCTGGCGAGGCCTCGGCGTCGTCTCGCGCATCCAGCGCTGCCTGAACAACCGCGGGCTGCTGCTGGAGAGCCTGGGCCGGTACGTCGAGTGCGAACTCGCCCTGCGGGAAAGCCTGGAGCTGGCGCGGGAGCTGGGCGACCTGGACGGCGAGGCCGTCGCCTACAGCAATCTCGGCAACCTCTACGAGCACTCCGATCCGCGCGCCGCCATCGAGTGGCACGAGCGGAGCCTCGCGCTCGGCGAGACCATGGGCGACTCCCGGGTCCGTGAGTCAGGGCACTGCAACATCGGGTACGCCCACCTCACGCTCGGCGAACCGGCCCGTGCGCTGGAGCACTTCGACCGCGCCCTGAGCGTCTCGGACGGTGTCGACTGGCAGAGCGGCTCCCAGACCCGCCTCGGTCTCGTCCGTGCGCTGCGCGGCCTCGACCGCACCGAGCGGGCCGCCCGCGAGTGCGCCCTGCTGCTGGCCCGCGCCGAACTGCGCGCCGACCGCTACACCGCCGGTCTCGCCCGGCACCAACAGGGCCTGCTGCACCGGTCGGCGGGCCGCAACGACGAGGCGTACGAGCAGTGGGAACTGGCCCTCGACGACCTGGACGGCACCGACAGCACGGTGACCGACGAACTGCGGGAGCTGCTGCTCATCCGGCTCAACGGGCCTTCACTACAGGGGAGTTGAGCGGCCTCATCGCAACCGGGCGGGGAGCGCACCCACTCGGACCCCTGTTCCCGCTCAAGCTCACGACCTCGCTCAAGCTCACGACCCGGTTCAGGCTCCCCCTCACTTCGCGTCCGCGTAACACTCCACCACCGCCGTCGTGAACGGAAACCGCACCGGCGTCTCCCCGAACGTCAGCCGCCCCGCCAGCTCCGCCGCCTCCCGGATGGCCTCGACCACGGTGTCGGCCTCCGCCGCCGGGCAGTGCACCATCACCTCGTCGTGCTGGAAGAAGACCAGCTCGGCCGCCATGTCCCGGCAGGTTCGGCGGAGCGCGGCGAGCACGAGGAGGGTCCAGTCGGCGGCGCTGCCCTGCACGACGAAGTTGCGCGCGAAGCGGCCCCGGGCACGGGAGTTGGTGGAGGCGTACCCCGGCACCCAGTCCTGGGCGTCCCCGGGCTCGGTGCCCTCGCCCGGCACGCCGACCTGCTCGCTCTCCGGAATCCCCGCTTCCTCCCCCGAGGAGTCCGACCCCGCCGCCGGCGGGCACGTCCGCCCCAGCCAGGTCCGCACGAGCCGCCCCTCCTCGCCCGCCCGCGCCGCGTCGTCCACGTACGCCACCGCCTTGGGGAAGCGGCGGCGCAGCAGTGCGAGGTTCTTGAGGCCGTCGCCGGAGGTCTGGCCGTAGACCGCGCCGAGCACGGCGAGCTTGGCCTGGGCGCGGTCGCCCGAGAAGGCACGGTCGGACACGGACTGGTAGAGGTCGGTCTCCCGACCGGCGACCTCCATCAGACCGGGGTCGCGGGAGATCGCGGCCAGCACCCGCGGCTCCATCTGGTCGGCGTCCGCGACGACGAGCCGCCAGCCGGGGTCGGCGACCGCGGCGCGACGGATGACCTTGGGGATCTGCAGCGCGCCCCCGCCGTTGGTCACCCAGCGCCCGGTGACCGTCCCGCCCGGCAGGTACTCTGGTCTGAACCGCCCGTCCCGCACCCAGTCCTGGAGCCACGACCAGCCGTGCGCGACCCAGATGCGGTACAGCTTCTTGTACTCGACGAGTGGCTTCACGGCCGGGTGGTCGATCGTCTCGATCTCCCAGCGCCGGGTCGATTTGATCTTGATGCCCGCCTGCGCGAAGGCCTTGATGACATCGGCGGGCAGATCGGGCCGCACCCGTCTCCCGAACGCGGCCGACACCTCGTCCGTGAGCTCGGCGAGGCGGCGCGGCTCGCCCCCGCCCGTGTACCGCTCGCCGAGCAGTTCGTGCAGCACGTCCCGGTGCACGTCCGCGCTCCACGGCATCCCGGACGCGTTCATCTCGGTCGCCACGAGCATGCCCGCCGACTCGGCGGCCGTCAGCAGCCGCATCCGCCCGGGGTGCTCGGCCGCGTCGTGTCTTCGCTGCTGGTCCCCGTACACGTCGATGAGCTGTTCCAGCGGTACGTGGACGGGGCGGGGCTCGAAGAGCGAGGACTGCGAGCCGGGTTCGGCGGAGCGCTGCGGGGGATCGGGCGGTACGGGGCCGCCGCGCAGTCTGGCCAGGGCGGCGGCCGCCGAGCGGGGCTCGCCGAGCCGACCCTCGTGGCCCAGGAGGAGGGTCTCGGCGGCCTCCATGTCGTAACACCGCTCCACACGGACGCCCGCTTCGCGCAGCCGCGGATAGACCTCGGCCGTCGCCCGCCACACCCAGCGGGTGACGTCCGGCCGGGACCGTACGGACTCGGCGAGATCCGGCTCCCTCAGGACCGGTCCGGCGGGCAGCCCGTCGGGGCCGAGGGGAGCGAGCTCGGCGCCGCCGTCCTCGGCCGGCGCGAGAGCCCACCGGTCGGTCATGACTGCGAGTCTCGCAGGAGGGTCTGACAACGGCCCTGAACCGCGAGTCTCGCAGTGCAGTGCAGTGCAGGGCCGTGTCCGGCGCCAGGCACAGGGCGCGGCCCGTCACTCCCCCCCCGGAGAGACCGGCCATTCTTCCCAGAGGGTCCGGTCAGTCCTCCTGGAGGGACTTCCGCACCTTCTCCAGCGCCTCGGCGACGTTCGCCTCGGCCGCCGCCTTGTCGACGCCGAGCCCGCTGAGGAGGCCCGCACCGGCCTCGTGCTCCAGCAGCGCGAGCAGGATGTGCTCCGTGCCGATGTAGTTGTGGCCGAGCCGGAGGGCCTCGCGGAAGGTGAGTTCGAGGCTCTTCTTGGCGTTGCTGTCGAAGGGGATGAGTGCGGGTACGTCCTCGGCGCTCGGCGGGAGGGCGGCGGTCGCGGCCTCGCGCACGGCGTCCAGGGTGACGCCCTGCGCGGTGATCGCCTTCGCTCCGAGGCCCTCCGGCTCGGCGACCAGACCGAGGATCAGGTGCTCGGTGCGGATCAGGTCGTTGCCCGCGCTCTTGGCCTCGTTCTGGGAGACGATCACCACGTTCCTGGCCCGTGGCGTGTAGCGGCTGAAGCCCTGGCTGGGGTCGAGGTCCGACTCCGCCTTCGGCACGAACCGCTTCTGGGCCGCCTGCCGGGTGACCCCCATGCTCTTGCCGATGTCCGTCCAGGACGCACCCGAACGCCGGGCCTGGTCCACGAAGTGACCGATCAGATGGTCGGCCACATCGCCGAGGTGGTCCGCCGCGATCACCGCGTCCTGGAGCTGGTCGAGAGCGTCTTCGTGAACCTTCTTGATGGCCTCGATCAGATCGTCGAGGCGTACGGAGGTGGTGGCACATGGATTCGTGGTCATGTGTCAACCGTAGGTTGACAGTGAAAGGGTGTCAACCCCGAGTTGACAACCGCCGGGCCGACCCCGCCCCGACGCGTGACACGATCGAGGAATGAGCAGTACGCCCAGCACCGTGGAGCGCGCCTTCGAGGCCGCCCTCTACGCCGATTCCGACGCGGCCCTCGACACCGGCGCCTCGCTCCTCGCTTCCGACCCCGCGTCCGACGCCGAACTGGCCCGGCGCGGCGAGGAGTTCGTCGGGGGAGCCTGGCGGCGCGGCTGGCAGCCCGCCGATGTCGTACGGATCGTGCGCCGCGAGCTGGACGACACGCACGTACGCCTGGTCTCGGCGCTGATCCTCGACGAGAGCGGCCGGAACAAGCAGACCCGGGGCCCGCGCTGGACGGCGCAGCTCGAAGAGCTGACCGCCGAGGCTGCCGGGGCCTCCGGGACGAAGGCCCCGCCCCGCACCGACCGCTTCTCGTACGCCACCGCCGTACTGGGGCTGTACCGGCTGCTGCTCCGCCTGCCCTCCATCGAGCCCTTGGACGTGGACGCGCCCAGGGCGGCGGCCGGCGCCCCGAAGGACTCCCGCATGCTCACCCGTATCCGCGCGCTGCTCGCCAAGGCCGAGGCGACCGGGTTCCCGGAGGAGGCGGAGGCACTGAGCGCCAAGGCGCAGGAGCTGATGGCGCGGCACAGCATCGACGAGGCGCTGCTGGCGGCCCGTACGCACGCCAAGGATGCGCCCGGCGCCTGCCGCATCGGCGTCGACCCGCCCTACGAGACGGCCAAGGCGGTGCTCCTCGACGCGGTGTCCGGGGCCAACCGCTGCCGGGCGGTCTGGAACGAGGCCCTCGGCTTCTCGACCGTCGTCGGCTTCGAACCCGACCTGGAGGCCGTCGAACTCCTCTACACCTCACTCCTCGTGCAGGCCACCGCCGCGATGACGAAGGCGGAGGCGGCACAGCGGGCGGGCGGCAGGAAGCGTACGAAGTCCTTCCGGCAGTCGTTCCTCGCCGCGTACGCCCATCGCACAGGCGACCGGCTGGCGGAGGCGGCGGAGGGGCAAGTGACTGCCGGCGAGGGGGAGTTGCTGCCCGTTCTGGCTGCCCGCGACGTGGCGGTCACGGACGAGACCGAGCGGATGTTCCCGGCGACCGTCACGACCAGGCTGCGCGGGGTCAACGACGCGGCCGGCTGGGAGGAAGGGGCCGCCGCGGCGGACCGGGCCCAGGTGAGGGCACGGCCGCCACTGCGGTGACCCCGGCGATCCCGGGGCGGCGGCTCAGTCGCCGGCGCGCTGGAGCGGGCCCACCGAGGCATCCGGCTCGCTCTCGCTCAGCAGCGCGACCTCGCCGTACTTCCAGGGGAAGGAGAGGTCGGTGCCCGCGCCGGGCAGGCCGAACTTCACGGTCTTCACGGCGGCACCCTTCGTCGCGTCGCCCGCGGGCCCCCGTACGTACGTGATCGTGAAGGCGGTGGTCTCGTCCGGCTTGAGAGTCAGCTTCTCCGGCTTCGCGGACTCCTCCGGGGTGAGGGACCAGGTGGTGCCGCCCGCGTTCAGGTCGACGCGGGGGAAGCCCTCCAGGGTGCAGTCGCCGCCGGAACGGTTGGTGAGGGTGACCGAGACGCTCCCGGTGTCGCCGGCGGCCGGGGCCTCGCTCGCGGCGACCTCCTGTCCGACCTGGTCCGCCTTGCACGCGGTGGAGCGGGCGGCGGATGCCGAGCTGTCGGCCTTCTTGTTCCCCTTGTTCCCCTTGGCACCGCTGCCCTCGTCGTCACAGGCGGTCAGGGCGAGGGTCGCCACGAGGGCGGTGAGTGCGGAGACGGCTATGGGTCGGGCGCGCATGGCTTACCTCTGACTTCCGGGACCTGCTTCTGGGTCCGGCTTGCGGGGACTTCCGGTGCGTGGCGGTGCTCGTAGATCATCCGTCATCGGTATCGGTCACCGTCACCGTCACGGGTATCGGTATCGGTCACCGGTATCGGTCATCGCGCGGCGTACGCTGGCGCGGTGAGCTGGCGACGGGCGCTGAAGGACACCGCGCGCTCCGGCATCGCCGTGGAGAAGAAGCGGCTCGAACCGCTCATCGCGGTGCGCGGAGCCGCGGGACTCGCGATCGTGATCGCGCTGAGCCTGTGGCTCTTCGGCCCGGCGGCCGCCGCGAGTTCGGCCTTCGGCGCGTTCCAGGCGGCGATCGCGACCTTCCAGCGAAGCTGGCGTCCCCGCCCCGAACTGGCCATCGCCTCCGGTACGAGCCTCGCCGTGTCCACGTTCCTCGGCTACCTCACCATCTCCAAGGAGCCGCTCTTCCTCGCGCTGCTCGTGGTGTGGACCTTCGCCGCCGGGATGAGCTGGGCCGCGGGCCCGACCATCGGCCTGATCGCCTCCTCGAACGTGGCGATCATGCTGGTGACGGTCACCCTGCCGACCTCCGTCGCCCAGGCCGCGGGCCACGCCGCGATGATGATCGTGGGCGGCCTGGTGCAGGCCGCGCTGATCATCCTCTTCCCCGTACGACGCTGGGGTGCCCACCGCGACGCGCTCGCCGACGCCCTGGCCGCCGAGGCCGACTACGCGCGCAGGCTGCGCCACGAGCCGGTCGCGTCCTTCGACCCGCAGCCCCTGATGGAGGCGCGCAACGCGGCCGCCGTCACCCCGCGCCAGGCCCGCCGCCGCCCCGCCGAACTCCACGGCGCCCGCGGCATCGCCGAACGCATCCGCCCGGTCCTCGCCTCCCTCGCCGACCCCGCGATGGGCGTCCCGGCCGAGGGCCCCGCCCGCGACCGCGTCCGCGAACTCCTCGCCTCCGCCGCCGCCCTCCTCGACGCCGCCGCCCACGCCATCCGCCACGGCGAGCCCGTCGCCGCCCCACCCGCGGCCCTCGCCACCTTCCGCACCCCGGACACCGGCAGCATCCTCACCGGAGCCCCCTATCGAGCGATGACCCGCCTCAACACCCTCCTCCAGGACGTGGTGGAAACGGCGGGCGGCACCCCACAGGAGGACACCCCGCAGGAAGGCGCCCCAAAGGGGCGCGGGGAACTGCGCGACCGGCCACAACAGACCCGCACCCGCCCGAAAACAGCCCCCCACCACCCCCTGAGGCGCCGCCCCACCTTCCTCGCCCTGATCCCCAAAGCCCTCAAAGCCATGCGCGGCGAACTCCGCCGGGGTTCCCCCATCACCCGCCACGCCACCCGCGTGTCCGCGGTGGCCGCCACCGGCTACATCCTCGGCACCTGGCTCCCCCTCGGCCACGGCTACTGGGCCCCACTGACCTCGGTCATGGTCATGCGCCCGGACTTCTCCCAGACCTACAGCCGGGCCGTGGCCCGCCTGGCCGGCACGGTCATCGGCGTGGCCGTGGCCACGGGCGTCGTACAGGCGGCGACCCCCGGCACGCTCCAGTCCGGCACACTCGCGGTGGCGAGCGCCGCCCTCATGTACCTCCTCATGCGCACGGGCCAGTTCGCGACCCAGGCCTGCATCGCCGCGTACGTCGTCTTCCTGCTCGGCATGGGCGGCGAGGAGTGGACCCAGACCGTGCCCGAACGCGTCCTGCTCACCCTCATGGGCGGACTCCTCGCGATGCTGGCGTACGCCGTCTACCCGGCCTGGGAGACCCCGCGCCTGCGCACCCGCCTCGCGGACTGGCTGGCCGCGCAGGGCCCGTACGTGGCAGCCGTCTTCGACTCCTACGCGGACCCGTCGGGGAGCAACGCCCCGGACGTCCGCGGGGCCCTGCTCACCGCCCGCACGGCCCGCGCGGCCTGGCACGCGGCGGTGGCCCGCGCCACCGCCGAACCGGTCCGGCACCGAGGCCTCTCCCGCACCGCGGCCGACGACGCCGAGGACGCGCTCGCCCAGCTGGGCCGCGTGGCCATGCTCCTGGAGGCCCACCTCCCGGAACGCGGGGCGACCCCCGTACCGCCCGCCGCCCGCTTCGCCGACGCCCTGCGCGAGTCGACCCACAAGGGCGCGAAGGCCATCCGCGAGCGCCGGGTCCCCACCTGGGACGCGGTACGCGAGGCCCTGGACGCCTGGGAGACGGAGGACACCGACAAGGTCGTGCGCAACACCGCGACCCTCGTCCTCGACACCCTCACCGAGCTCTCCGAGGCCCTCGACACGGCCGTACCGCCCATGACGCTCGACGGAACGGCACCCGAAAAGCCGGACGGGCCGCGAAACCCGAAGGATTCCGCGACCCGCTGACGTGAACCGTCGTGACGTGAGGCGACGAGAGGTGAACCCGCGCGATGTGAACCGGCCCTTCAGAACCGCGCAGCCGGCCCTTCAGAACCGCGCAGCCGGCTCTTCAGAGCCGCGGACCCCGCCCTTCAGGACCCCAGACTCGCCGTGGGCAGCCCGGTCGGGAGCGTCCCGCCCTCCGCCTTCGTATACGTTTCCTCGCCGAAGCCCTCCCACGTGACCTTCAGGGTCGTGGAGCCGACCGAGTCGACCATGCCCTCGGTCCGGTCCTTGTTCCCGTCGGAGCACTTGAGCTTGATCATGCGCATGCCCGAGGTCTCACCGGCGGTGCCGCTGCACACGGACCCGCCCGTCGAGAACAGCCCGGCCTCCTCGCCGGTGACCACCAGCGCCACGGCCTTGCCGCCCTTGGTGGCCAGCCAGCTGCCCTCCAGCGGCCCGGCCTTGCCCGTACTCCCGCCGGAGCCGCCCGTACCGCCGCCGGTGTCGGCCGACCCGGTCGGTGCCGAGCCGGTGGAGGAGGGGAAGTCGTCGCCCCCGCCACCGTCGTCGCTGCTGCAACCGGTCGTCAGGACGAGCGTGGCAGCCAGCCCCGCCGCCGCGGCCGCGATCCGCGCCTGCCCGCGCGAGATGGTCGCCGAAGTCACTGAAGCCCCCAAGGGTCTGGCCGGACGAGTCGCCGGTACCCGCCGGGTACCGCCGGTGGCGCCGATGCAACCGGGAACGACCGCCAGCAAGCTACCAGGAGGACTTCCGGACCCCCGGCAGGAACCCCTTGTGCGCCTGGTCCCGCAGGTTCACCCGCGAGAGCCCGAACGTCCTCAGGTAGCCGCGCGGCCGCCCGTCCACGCTGTCCCGGTTGCGTACGCGCGTGGCGCTCGCGTCACGCGGCTGCCGTTCCAACTCGCGCCGGGCGGCGGACCGTTCGGCGTCCGTCGAGGACGGCCTGCGGACGATCTCCTTCAGCTCGGCCCGCCGCTCGGCGTACCGGGCGACGATCTCCCGCCGCTTCTCGTTCTTCGCGATCTTGCTCTTCTTGGCCATCAGACCTTCACCCCACGGGCCCGGATCCGGGCCACGGCGGCCTCGACACCGATGACGTCGACCGTCTTGATGCCCTTCGTGCTCAGCCTCAGCCGTACGTACCGGCCCTCGCCCGGCAGCCAGTAGCGCTTGCTCTGGATGTTGGGGTCGAAGCGGCGTGACGTGCGCCGATGCGAGTGGGAGATGGAGTTCCCGAAGCCCGGCCGGGCTCCGGTCAGCATGCAGTGCGCGGACATATGAGTGACGTACCTCTCTGTTTCCTCGTTATCGATAATGGGATTCGTTTTCATATACTAGCCACATGGCACGCAACGAACTCCGTCCGGTCATCAAGCTCCGGTCCACGGCCGGGACCGGCTACACGTACGTCACCCGCAAGAACCGCCGTAACGATCCCGACCGGATGACCCTGCGCAAGTACGACCCCCTCGCCGGCCGGCACGTCGACTTCCGAGAGGAGCGCTGAGCGTCATGCGCGAGGAGATCCATCCGGCGTACGGTCCCGTCGTCTTCCGGGACCGGGCCGCCAACCACGCCTTCCTGACCCGCTCGACCCTCGTCGCCGGGGGGAGCGGGAAGACGATCGAGTGGGAGGACGGCAACACCTACCCGGTCGTCGACGTCGAGATCTCGAACGTGAGCCACCCCTTCTACACGGGGACGGCCCGCGTCATGGACACGGCCGGCCGCGTGGAGCGCTTCGAGCGCCGGTTCGGCAGGCGCGGCGGCGAGCGCGACGACCGGCCCGGTGACCGGCGCGGGGAGCGGTGATGCTGTCCGTCGCCATCGTGGGCGGGCTGCACGCCGACGCCCGCCGGGCGGCCGTGGACCGGCTGCTCGCCGAGGTGCCCGGGTCGGTGGCGCTCCACCACGACCTGGCAACAGCCGTACGGGGCACGGTGGTTCGTACGGTCCGCGACCGCACCGGGATCGTCTCCGCAGGTGAGGCGTCCCTCGTCAACGACTGCGCGTGCTGCGCCCTGCGCGAGGACCTGGTCCCCGAGCTGGAGCGGCTCGCGGCGGACGGGCTGACCCGGCTCGCGGTCGTCGAGCTCTGGGACTCGGTCGAGCCCAAGGCGATGGCGGAGGTCGTGGCGAGCGCGGACCTCCGCCTGACCGGCGTCATCACGGCGGTCGACCCCGCCCTGGTGCTGCCCTACCTCGGCAACGGCGACGACCTCGCCGAAGCGGGCCTCGCCGCTGCCGCCACCGACCAGCGCACGGTCGCCGACACCTTCGCCCGCCAACTGGAGTACGCGCCCGTCCTGGCCCTCGCCACCTCGGAAGACGCCGACGACGAGGACCGCGCCCTCCTGGCCCAGCTCCACCCGACGGCCCGCCAAGTTCCGATAGGCGACGGCGACTTGTCGGGCCGGGGGGACGGCGACCGGGAGTCGTGGTTCGAGAGGCGACCGGCCGAGGAGCCGGGCCTCGCGGGGCAGGCGGGACTCGCCTCGGCGGACTCGGAGCCCCGGAGGTCCCCGCTCGCGGAGGCCGCGTTCGGCGGTTTCGACGTGGAGGCGGCCGCCGCCGCTCAGCATCCGGCCTGCGCGTTGCTGCCGGCCGAGGCCGACGAGTGCGGGGTCTCCACGCTTGTCTGGCACCGGCGGCGGCCGTTCCATCCGGAGCGGCTGTACGCGGCGCTGGAGGATCTGTGCTGCGCGGCGGCGCGCAGCCGGGGGCGGTTCTGGCTCGCCGACCGGCCCGACACGCTGCTGCACTGGGACGCCGCGGGAGGCGCCCTGTGCGTGGAGAACGCCGGGCCCTGGCTGGCCTCCCTGCCCGACGCGGCCTGGGAGCTGGTGCCACCGGTTCGCCGTGCCGCGGCCGCGCTCGACTGGCACCCGGAGCACGGCGACTGCTGCCAGCACCTCGTCTTCACGTCACCGGGCCTCGACCGCGACGGACTCGAACTGCTCCTGGAGTCCTGCCTGTTGACGGACGCGGAGTACGCCGCCGGCCGCACCGCCTGGAAACAGCTCCCGCCCGCCTTCGACTCCCTCCTGGAGGTCTGACCATGCCCCGCAAACCCGACCGCAAGCCGGCGCCCCGCCCCAATCCGCTGGGCACGGCGAAGATCACGTACATCGACTACAAGGACACGGATCTGCTGCGGAAGTTCATCTCCGACCGGGGCAAGATCCGCAGTCGTCGGGTCACGCGTGTGAGCACCCAGCAGCAGCGGCTGCTGGCGCGGGCGATCAAGAACGCTCGGGAGATGGCTTTGCTTCCGTACTCTTCGCGATAGCGCTCCGCTGGGAGCGAAGTTGTCTGGCTGCGGGTCGGCTGTGGCTGGTCGCGCAGTTCCTCGCGCCCCTGGAGGGCGGGGGTCGCGGCCCGTTCCACCCATTCAGTCCGTGGGTGGGGCGGGCCGTTTCGGAACACAAAGGGGCCGGTACGCGTCTCATGTCCATGCGGGGGCATGCGTTGGAACGATTCGGCCCGCGGGACCGTCAAACGTGTAACCGTAGGACCACCCCCCGTGCACGTGCATCTGCTCATGCAGCTGCATGTGAAGAGCGGCTATGATCCGGGCAGTTGACCAACACTGCATCACTGGCAACAGACGCCAATGCACCACCGGGGAGCGACCTGTGGACCACGACGTGTACAACGGCATGGCTGCCACGGAGCTGCGCGGAGCGGCCTGGCAGAAGAGCATGCACAGCAACTCGCAGGGCTCCTGCGTGGAGTTCGCCCGGCTGCCGGGCGGCGAGGTGGCGGTGCGCAACTCGCGCTTCCCCGACGGCCCCGCCCTCATCTACACGCCTGCCGAGATCGAGGCCATGCTCCTGGGCATCAAGGACGGCGAGTTCGACCACCTGGTCGCGGGCTGACGCAGGGCAGGTGATCGGCCGGTGCGGGCAGAGGGCCGGCCGGTGTGGGCAACTCGCCCCATTCAGGGATGTTCACGGACCGTAGGCGGTCGGTAACGCGCGTAGAACCGCGGCGCGAAAAAGCGCCGCGGTTCCTCATGCGGAAGGGCCCAGCCGGAACAGCGCCCAGACGACCTTGCCGTTGAGCGTGCCGGCGAGCGGGTGCCAGCCCCAGCCGTCGGCGAACGAGTCGACCAGGAACAGCCCGCGGCCCGACTCCGCCGAGAAGTCCTCGGAGTCGCCCGCGACCGGGCTGTCGTGACTGGGGTCGCGCACCGCGCACACGAGTCTCTCGGTCCACCGCATCAGGTGCAGCCGCACGGGCGCGTCCTGGTCGCAGGGGCGTGGAGTGTCCGCGGGCAGGGCGTGCCGCAGCGCGTTGGTGACGAGTTCCGAGACCACCAGACAGACGTCGTCGAAGCGGTTGCCAATGTCCCACTGGTCCAGCGTGCGGCGGGTGAACTGCCGCGCGTCGCGCACCGCTTCGTAGCGGGGCGGCAGGGCGCAGGAGGCGGCGTTGGACACGGACGCGGGGTCCAGTGGCGGAAGCCCCTGCCGTAACGGCTCGAGCATGGTCGATCCATTCGTCCCCATGCGAGGCACTCCCGGGGTTCGCGGTCGTTGCGATGCAGCGGTGGCGCGAGACCATCGTTCCGAATGCGTTCGGCAGATGCAAGGGCAGATGCACGTGCACGTGCCCGAATTGGACCTTCCCATACCGCTTCTTGGTCATTTTTTCCGCGACCTTCTTGCCGCTTTTTTGTGTCTGGCTTGTCTTCTCCTTGTCGATTCCTGTGTGTCCCCGCTGAAACCTTGCCGTTTCTGTAATCGAACGAGTACTGCTTGGAGTGTTTTAGTGGCAGACTGCGGCCCTTGAAGACGGGTTGGGGAGGCGGACGAACGTGAGCGCGCAGGAGTCGGGATCGGTGGTACGGCGCATGCTGCTCGGCTCGCACCTGAGGCGGCTGCGGGAGTCGCGCGGCATCACCAGGGAAAAGGCCGGCTACTCGATCCGCGCCTCCGAATCGAAGATCAGCCGTATGGAGTTGGGCCGGGTGAGCTTCAAGACGAGAGACGTCGAGGATCTGCTGACGCTCTACGGGATCGCCGACGAGGCGGAGCGCACCTCCCTGCTCTCCCTCGCCAAGGAGGCCAACGTCGCGGGCTGGTGGCACAGTTACTCGGACGTCCTGCCCAGCTGGTTCCCGACGTACGTCGGTCTGGAGGGCGCCGCGTCCCTGATCCGCTCCTACGAGGTCCAGTTCGTGCACGGCCTGCTGCAGACCGAGGCGTACGCGCACGCGGTCGTGGCGCGGGGCATGAAGGGCGCGAGCGAGGCGGACATCGAGCGGCGCGTGGCACTGCGCCTGGAGCGCCAGAAGTACCTGGTGTCGGAGAGCGCCCCGGACTTCCACGTCGTACTCGACGAGGCCGCGCTGCGACGCCCGTACGGCGACCGGGAGGTGATGCGGGGTCAGCTCCAGCACCTCATCGACATCTCCCAGCGTCCCAACGTGCGGCTGCAGGTCATGCCGTTCAGCTTCGGCGGGCACGCGGGCGAGAGCGGGGCCTTCACGGTGCTCAGCTTCCCCGAGTCCGACCTGTCCGACGTCGTGTACCTGGAGCAGCTCACCAGTGCGCTGTATCTGGACAAGCGCGAGGACGTCACCCAGTACGAGAAGGCGATGAAGGAGCTCCAGCAGGACAGCCCCGGTCCCGACGAGAGCCGTGACTTGCTCAGGGGTCTGCTGCAGCTCTCCTGAATCCGCTCTCCAACTCCCTTGAGACACCAGTACGATGACGTGTGATCAGACCGTGAAGATGATCGATCGGGTGTCTGCTGCGGCAGCAAGGGATTGAGGGATCACATGTCGTCCTACTTCACCGACCTGGCCCAGCAGTACATCGACGGCGAGTGGCGTCCCGGTACCGGCTCCTGGGACATCATCGACTTCAACCCGTACGACGGTGAGAAGCTCGCGTCGATCACGATAGCCACGGTCGACGAGGTGGATCAGGCCTACCGGGCCGCCGCCCGCGCCCAGAAGGAATGGGCCGCGACCAACCCGTACGCGCGTCGTGGCGTGTTCGAGAAGGCCCTGCGGATCATCGAGGAGCGCGAGCAGGAGATCGCCGAGGTGATCATCGCGGAGCTCGGCGGCACGCGTCTGAAGGCCGGCTTCGAACTGCACCTCGTCAAGGAGTTCCTGCGCGAGTCGGTCAACCTGGCGCTGCGGCCCGAGGGCAGGATCATCCCCTCGCCGGTCGACGGCAAGGAGAACCGCCTCTACCTCGTCCCCGTCGGCGTCGTCGGTGTGATCAGCCCCTTCAACTTCCCGTTGCTGCTGTCGCTGAAGTCCGTCGCTCCCGCCCTGGCCCTCGGCAACGGCGTGGTCCTCAAGCCGCACCAGAACACCCCGATCGTGGGCGGTTCCCTGGTCGCGAAGATCTTCGAGGACGCGGGCCTTCCGGCCGGTCTGCTCAACGTCGTGATCACCGACATCGCGGAGATAGGCGACACCTTCATCGAGCACCCCGTCCCGAAGGTCATCTCCTTCACCGGCTCCGACAAGGTCGGCCGCCACGTCGCCACCGTCTGCGCCGCGAACTTCAAGCGCTCCGTCCTCGAACTCGGCGGCAACAGCGCGCTGGTGGTCCTGGACGACGCGGACATCGACTACGCCGTGGACGCCGCGGTCTTCAGCCGGTACGTGCACCAGGGCCAGGTCTGCATGGCCGCGAACCGCGTCCTCGTGGACCGCTCGATCGAGGCCGAGTTCACCGAGAAGTTCGTCGCCAAGGTGAAGACCCTCAAGGTCGGCGACCCGAGCGACCCGCAGACGGTCATCGGCCCGCTCATCAACTCCTCGCAGGCGGACTCCGTTTCGGGCGTCGTGACCCAGGCGATCGCCGAGGGCGCCACCGCCCTCGTGCACGGCACCGCCACCGACAACCTCGTCGAGCCGTCCGTCCTGACCGGCCTGCCCGCCGACTCGGACATCCTCCGCCAGGAGATCTTCGGACCCGTGGCGCTCCTCGTCCCGTTCGACGGCGAGGAGGAGGCCGTGCGGATCGTCAACGACACCCCGTACGGGCTGAGCGGCGCCGTGCACACCGCCGACGTCGAGCGCGGTGTCTCCTTCGCCAAGCAGATCGACACGGGCATGTTCCACGTGAACGACGGCACCGTGCACGACGAGCCGCTGGTCGACTTCGGCGGCGAGAAGTCCTCGGGCGTCGGCCGGCTGAACGGCGAGTCGACGGTCGGCGCCTTCACCACCCAGAAGTGGATCTCGGTACAGCACGGGCGCAGCTTCTTCCCGTTCTGACCTGCCAACTCCCTTACGGGGCGCCCCTGCCGGCTTCGGCGGGGGCGCCCCGTGCCGCGTTTCGGTGTGCACGGCCCGCCTCAGCGGCGGCTGAGCAGGTAGGCGTCCGGCCCGTACGCGGCGGCGATGTCCTGCGCCGGGATGCCGAGCATCGTGGAGAACGCCGTCACCACCGGCAGATGGGCCGCGCCGGGCTCGTCACCGGTGAGGAGGTCCCCGACCGCGTCGCGGAGCGCGGGGCTGAGGCGAAGCTGGTCGACGGCCATCCTGGCCGTCTGCGCGGTGCCCGGCTCCTGACGGCTCAGCAGGCGGTAGAGCGCCATCGCCACCCGCCCGGTGGCCGCTCCCGCTCCCGCGTGCTCCCGGGCGTACGCCTCGGCAGAGCCGTGCGCGGCGAGGCTCAGCGCGTCCTGGATGCCGAGGGTCGTGCCGGCCGCGAGGATCGGGTGGATGTGCCCGACCGCGTCACCGACCAGCGCGAGCCGGCCCTGTCCGTAGTGCACGCGGGGGCGAAATCCGGTCGCGGACCACGTCAGCCGGCCCGCCGCCAGGGCGTCGGCCAGCGGCCGCCGCAGCACCTCCGGCATCAGCGGCACGAAATGACGGTGCAGATACGCGTGCAGCGCGGGCGGTCGCGGATGCGTCGGGGGTACGTCGAGGACCACCCGGATCGCGTCGGGAGCGATGGAATAGATGGCCACACCGTGCCCGGGCACCTCGCTCGCGACCTGGAAGAACTCGTAGACCGGCAGCCCAGGCCCTTCGAGCACGACACCGGCCGAGTGCGACACGACGGTCTGCGGGGTGTGCCCGAACAGCGCGCGGCGGACACCGGAGGAGCGGCCGTCCGCCGCCACCACGAGATCGGCGCGCAGCCGCGTCTCCTGCCCGTCGCGGGTCAGCCGGACCGTGCCGTCCGGTGTGGCCGCCGTGACACGGGCGCAGGTGAGCACCTCCACCCCGGGCCGCTCCACGACACTGTCCCGCAGCGCGTCCACCAGCTCAGCGTGGGGCATGGACACGGCCCGCATGCCCCGCCGGTACGGCACCACGACCGGCTCGTGCCCCTCGTCGGCCAGGTGCATGCTGACGCCCGTACCCCGGACGTGGCCGCCCTCCGGAAGCACCAGGCCCCAGCGCAGCAGCACGTCCGCCGCGGACGGATGCAGCCATTCCACGGCGAACGGCGAGGCGGGCCCCCGCTCCATGCGCTCGACCACCACAACCCGGGCACCGCGGTCGGCCAACGCGTGCGCGGCGGCGCAGCCGACCGGGCCGGCCCCCACGACGATCGCGTCCACGGAATCGCTCATGCCTGGCTCACATCCCGGGCTGGCGCCCTGTGTTGAAGGTGCGTCACTGTTTGTGACCGATCGCCTACGGAACCTAACCCATGTCCGTTCTCCGCCCCGGCGGCGTACCACGATCGGGCGAGAAGGTCGCCGAGCCCGCGCGGCGCGTCGACGGGACCGGTAGGAAGGGGGCACCGTCGGGTGGCGCACCAGGCCGTTCCGAGGGCCGTGCAGGGTCGTTGAGAGAGTGCCGCACCAGGCCGGTCCGTGGGCCGTTCCGGGGCCGACGGCGACCGCTTTTCCGACCTATCGCCAGGCGTGACGTACGACGTGACGGCTGTGAAAGAAGGGCTCCTTGTCCCCCGTTCTCCCTCAGCCCGCCGCCCCCGACCCTGCCTCCGCCCCCGACATCGCCGCCGCCTACGCGTCCTGCCGACGGCTGGTGAGGTCCTCCCGCTCCGTCGAGTACTCCGTCATGCAGCTGATGCCGGCCGCGCTGCGCCCCGCGTGCTGGGCCATGTACGCGGCCGCCGTGACGACCGACGCCCTCGTCGACGACGAGGAGGGCAGCCCGGCCGAGCGCGCCGCGAGACTGCAGGCCTGGGTGGACGCCCTGCGCGCGGAGCTCGCGGAGACGGGGTCCTCAGTTGTAGGACCGTCGGCCGGGGGGCCCTCCCGCGCGGGGCGGTCCCACGGGCCCGGGGGTGATGACCCGGACCGTGGCGATCCGGTCCGCCGCGCACTCGCGGACACCATCCGAACGTGGCAACTCGACGTCGAGACGTTGACGCCCGTCTTCACCGCGCTGCGCGAGGACGCCTCGGGCCGCCGCCCACAGACCTGGCGCGAGTGGAGCCTGCGCACCCAGGCGGAGAACACCCCGTGGGCGATGTGGTGCCTGACTCTCCTGACCCGCGCCGGAGTTCCCACCACGGTCCGCCAGGAACACCTGGAGGCCATGCCCGCCTTCCTCGACGGCCTCTACCTCACCGACACCTTTACCGATCTGGCGTCCGACCTCGGCCGCGGCATCCTGACGCTCCCGGAGGAGGCCCTCGCGGCCCACGGGGTCCCCGAGGCCGACCTCCTCGCCCGCCGCTGGACACCGCCCGTCGAGGCACTGATCGCCGGCCTGACGGAACGGGCCGACGACTGGCTGGAGCAGCCCGCGCTGCAGCGGGGCGTGCACCCGGGGATGGCCGTCCTGCTCCGCACCTCGACCGACCTCTTCCGGGCCCGCGTCCGCACCGCCCGCCGGCTCGGCCCCGCGCTGCTGCACCGCACCGCCGAACTGTCCCCGGCCGTACGGCTGCGGCTGCTCGCCCCCGCCCGCGTCCGTGCCGTACGCGCCTGGCGCCGGGCCGCGCTCGTACAGCCGGCCGAGCCCGTGGTGGTCCTGCCCGAGCCCAGGCGCGAGGCCGACCCGGCGTTCCTCCCGCCGGTCCCGCCCCGCCCCCACCCGAGCGGGGAGTGCGCGCCGGACATCCCCGCGGAGCGGCTTCCCCGGCACGTGGGCGTCATCATGGACGGCAACGGCCGCTGGGCCGCCCAGCAGGGACTGCCGCGCAGCGAGGGCCACCGCGTCGGCTCGGACGCCACCCGCGACGTCGTCCACGGGGCGCTGGAGCTCGGTCTGAGCCATCTGACGCTCTACGCGTTCTCCACCGAGAACTGGCGGCGCGACGCGAGCGAGGTCGCCCGGCTGTTCCGCACCATGCACGACACCCTGCGCGACTCGGACCTGCGCTCCCTGGACGTCCGTCTGCGCTGGGCGGGCAGTCCCGAGGGGCTCCCGGTGGACCTGGTCGACGCGCTCCGGCAGAGCGCGCGCGACAGCCGTCACCGGACCGGGCTGACGCTCACGCTGTGCGTCAACTACGGGGGCCGCGCCGAACTCGTCCAGGCAGCGGCGGGGTTGGCCCGCGCGGCAGCGGCGGGCGAGCTGGACCCGGACCATATCGACGAACGCCTCCTCGCCGCCCATCTGCCGCACCCCCACCTCCCGGAGGTCGACCTGCTGTGGCGCACCGGCGGTGAACACCGGATCTCCAACTTCCTGCCCTGGCACCTCAGTTACAGCGAGCTCCACTTCACCGACACGCTGTGGCCCGAGGTCGACCGCCGGGACCTGTGGCGGGCGGTCGGCACGTACACACAGCGCAGGCGACGGCACGGGGCCGCGCCGGTCGTGGAGGGCACGAGGGTCTGAAGTCCCGGCATTCCGCCCGGAGTCCCGGAGTCCCGGAATTCCGCCCGGAGTCGGCTCTTTTTGAGGACAGAAGCTGTCCGCAAGGGTCCGTAACTTGGTTGATGTCAGCAGGCAAGAGGACCCGATGAGAGGCGGCCACCCATGGTCATGCACGTGCACGCGGAGGCTCACGGCGACGAGCGCGGGGCGCTGCTCGCCTTCCTGGACGAGCAGCGCGGGGGCATCCGCCGCACGTTGCTCGGCCTGACCGACGAGCAGGCCGCGACCCGGCCGAGCGCCAGCGAACTCTCGCTCTCCGGGCTGCTCAAGCACGTCGCCGAGACCGAGCAGGGCTGGCTGTCGCGGGCCCGGCAGGTGGCGCCCGACATCCAGCGCTCCGAGGAGAACTGGGGCGACAGCTTCCGGCTCGTCGGCGACGAGACCGTCGAGTCGATGCTCGCCCACTGGGACAAGATCGCCCGGCAGACCGAGGACTTCATCCGGACCGTGCCCAGCCTGAACGACACCTTCCCGCTGCCCGACGAGCCCTGGTTCCCGGACGACGAGACCGTGTCCATGCGCTGGGTGATGCTCCGCCTGATCGCGGAGATGGCCCGGCACGCCGGCCACGCCGACGTCATCCGCGAGTCCCTGGACGGGAAGACCGCCTTCGAACTGGTCGCGCAGGAGCAGGGAGCCTCCTGGGGGTGAGTCCGGGGGGCGCCGGGGGGTGGCCTGGGGGTGAGGCGCCACCCGGCCCCGGGGAGGCGGGCCATACGCTGGCTCCATGTCAGCGATCCGTCTCCTCGTGCTCGGCGCCGTGCGCCAGCACGGCCGGGCCCACGGCTACCAGGTGCGCAACGACCTGGAGTACTGGGGCGCGCACGAGTGGTCCAACGCCAAGCCGGGCTCGATCTACCACGCGCTCAAGCAGATGGCGAAGCAGGAACTGCTGCTCGCCCACGAGATCGCGCCCTCCACGGCCGGCGGCCCGCCGCGCACCGAGTACGAGATCACGGAGGCGGGCACCGAGGAGTACCTCACGCTGGTGCGCCACTACCTCACCGCGTACGACCAGAAGCCGGACGTGCTCACCGCCGCGCTCGGATTCATGGTCGATCTGGACCGCGAGGAGGTCCTCGAACTGCTCGAGGAGCGAGTGCGCGCCATAGAGGAGTGGCGCAAGGGCGTCACCGAGTACTACACGCCCGAGGAAGGCCCCGAACAGCTGGGCCACATCGGCGAGATCATGAACTTCTGGGTCACCTCCGCGGACACCGGCGCCCAGTGGACCCGTGGCCTGATCGAGCGGATCAGGGGCGGCGCGTACGTCTTCTCCGGCGAGGGGGATCCGTTCGTGGGGGTGCTGGCGGAGGACGAGGAGAACCCGTACGCGACGGGGGAGTCCCATCCAGGGGATGCGGGCTGAGCGGACCGGTGTGTGTGTGAGGGGCGCGCGTTCAGCGGGTTCGGCGGGTTCGGAGAATTTGCGCTAATCAAGTTTGACTAAGCGTCCGGGCGGGCATACGGTTCACCGGCGCACTAGTAGTCAAGTTTGATTACCCTGAAGTGAAGGGAGCCCGATGACCGACGTGATCGTCGTCGAGGGCGTACGGAAGAGGTACGGAGACAAGCACGCGCTGGACGGGCTCGACCTGAGCGTCGGGCGCGGCACGGTGCACGGAGTGCTCGGGCCGAACGGCGCGGGCAAGACGACCCTGGTCCGCATCCTGGCCACCCTGCTGCGGCCCGACGAGGGCCGCGTCGAGGTGGCGGGGCACGACGTGAGGACCGACGCGCACGAGGTGCGCTTCCGCATCGGACTGCTCGGCCAGCACGCCGCGCTCGACGAGGAGCTCGGCGGACGGCAGAACCTGGAGATGTTCGGCCGCCTCTACCACCTGGGCGCCCGTCGCGCGCGCGTGCGGGCCGACGAACTCCTGGAGCGGTTCGGCCTGGCGGACACGGGCCGCAAGGCGGTCAAGCAGTTCAGCGGCGGCATGCGGCGCCGGCTGGACCTCGCCGCCTCGCTCATCACCGAACCGGAGGTGCTCTTCCTGGACGAGCCGACGACGGGCCTCGACCCGCGCGGCCGCGCGGAGGTGTGGGACGCGGTGCGCTCCCTGGTCGGCGGCGGCACGACCGTGCTGCTCACCACGCAGTACCTGGAGGAGGCTGACCAGCTCGCCGACCGCATCTCGGTCGTCGACCGGGGCCAGGTCATCGCGGACGGCACGGCGGACGAGCTGAAGGCGAAGACGGGCGGCGACCGGATCGACGTCGTCCTGCACGACGCGGGCCAACTGGGCGCCGCCGTGGCTCTGTTGCCGTTCGACAAGGCCACCCTCTCCGTGGACGCCGACCGGCGCCTCCTCAGCGCCCCGGTCACCGACCGCATGACCGCCCTCGCCGGGGCCGTACGCGCCCTGGAGGAGGCCGGGATAGAGGCCGAGGACATCGCACTGCGCCGGCCCACCCTGGACGAGGTCTTCCTGCACCTGACCGGCAAGACCGAGGAGGCCGCGTGAGTACGTCGCCCCGCTGGGCCGTCACCGACTCCTGGACCATGACCCGGCGCGAACTCGCCCACTGGGCACGGCAGCCCTTCCAGGTCTTCGTGGGGCTGGCGTTCCCCGTGATGCTCCTGCTGATGTTCGGCTATCTGATGGGCGGCGGCAGCGGCATCTCGGGCGACTACCGCGAGTACCTGGTACCGGGAATGTTCGCGCTGACCATGGCCTTCGGCCTGGACGCCACCATGGTCGCGGTCACCCAGGACCTGAACAAGGGAGTGATCGACCGGTTCCGGTCCATGCCGATGGCCGTCGGCGCCGTGCTCGTGGGCCGTTCGGCCGCGGACATGCTGCAGTCGGCCCTGTCGCTGGTGGTCCTCGTCGGCGTCGGGCTCGCGGTCGGCTGGACCTGGCACGGCTCGTTCGCGGCCTTCCTGGGCGCGCTCGGCCTGCTGCTCCTGCTGCGGTTCGCCATGCTGTGGATGGGCATCCATCTGGCCATGGTCGCGGGCAAGCCCGAGCTGGTGGTCACCGTGCAGATCCTGGTCTGGCCGGTGAGCTTCCTGTCCAACGCCTTCGCCATCCCCGAGTCCATGCCGGGCTGGCTGGGAGCGACCGTCGAGTGGAACCCCATGTCCGCGACGGCCACCGCGGTCCGTGACCTGTTTCGGCAACGAAGGCGGCGCGGTGAGCACCTCCTGGGCGGCGGAACACGCCCAACTCCTGGCGGTGCTCTGGCCACTGGCCCTGATCGCGGTGTTCTTCCCGCTGGCGGTACGGAGGTTCGGGGCGCTGAGCAAGTAGGGGCTCCGGGCGGGGGTCGGTACGGGCGGCCAGCCCGCGCTGAAGTCGCCGGGACGAAGTGGGAACCCGATCGCGGCGAGCGGTGTACCAGAAGCAGACGCTGCGCGAGGAGCGCGCCGGTGCAGCGGTTCGTCGGTTCGTCGCTGATCGGGGGATTCCATGGGGTGGTTGGGGCCGAGGAGGAGGGCCACTGCGGTGCTGGCCGCGGTGCTCGGGGTGTCGGCGCTGCTGGGGGCGTGCGCCGAGGCGGAGCCGGGAGGGGATGGTGCGTCGGGGGCCGCGAGGTCATCGCCCGCCGGGGCCTCGTCGGCCCAGTCCTCGGGTGCCGGGTCCTCGGGTGCCGCGGCCGATCCGGCGGTTGCGGACGGGGTGACGCCTCCCCGGATCCCGTCGGCGACCGGGCTGCCCGGCAGCCCGTCCGGCGTCGACTTCGCGGTGGACGGCAGCGGCTTCGCGCTCTTCGCCCAGTGCGGGGAGAAGCGCTGTCGGCAGAGCGTGGCCGTGCTGGACAGGGGAGCCGACGCCTGGCGCCCCGTGCGCTCACCTCTGCCGGACGTGACAGGCGATCTCGGTATCACGGTGGGGCTCATGGGACTGGGCCCCGGCCGCGCGCTGATCACCGAGGGCGCTTGGCCGCCGACGTACCGGACCTGGTTCACGGGCGACGGCGGCCGCACCTGGCGGACCGGCTCTGAGAAACCCTCGGGTACGACCCCTGAGGTGCCCGAGGGAGGCGCTCTGGTCCAGGAGTGCGTGCGGCCTGCGGACGACGGAAACGCGTGCGCGCGGTCCCGCCTGCTGGCCGTCCTGCCCGCCACCGGCGAGTTCCGGGTTCTGGCCGAACAGCCGCCCCTGGAGGGAGTGGTGAGTCCTGCGGGGGAGCCCGGCGGACAACTGCTCCTCGCCTCGGGAGCCGACCCGGAGTCCGGCCTGCCCGCGCTCGCCGTCAGCGAGGACCGGGGGCGCACCTGGCGGTCGGCCCGGCTGCCCGGGTCCGAGAAACACGGCTGGGGCTTGAGGGCGGTCGCGAACGGCAGCGTGCTCTACGCGACCCAGCCGGGCCAACTGCCCGACGAGGACGACGTGAAGAACGGCCTGCTGGCCATCCACCGCAGCGCCGACGCCGGCCACACCTGGCAGCGCGTCTGGAAGCACCGCAAGGGCGTGGAGCCCCGCTCCAGCCTCGGCGACCTGGTGGCCGCCGCCGACGGCAGTCTCACCGTCCACGGCGAGGACGGCGCCTGGCGCAGCACCGACGGCGGCCGCACCTTCCAGCGCGGCAGTGGCTCGCGAGGCATCTCGGGCTCCGTCACCGCGACACCGCTCGGCCATCTGTGGACCGACAGCTTCGGCGCCGGAGCCTTCCGGATATCCACCGACGGCAACCACTGGCACAGGTTCGAGCTGGGGGACGGGGACTGACCGGAGGTGAGGCAAGCGGCGGAGGTGACGGAAGCGACGGAGGGGCCGGTGCCCGAAGTGGCGGCCGGGCCGGAAAGGCCGGCTCAGTGGTGGAAGCCGGTCGCCGCCCCCTTGTCCCGGGCCAGCGGGTGCTGCTGCTGACGCAGTTCGGGCAGCAGACTGCCCAGGTCCTCCACGAACAGCTCGGCGAGGTCGGACGAGAACCCGTTGCGGCACACCACCCGCAGCACGGACAGGTCCTCACGGTTCTCGGGGAAGGTGTACGCCGGCAGCAGCCAGCCACGCTCCCGCATGCGCCGGGACACGTCGAAGACGTCGTAGGAGGTGATGTCCGGAGCCGTTGTGAAGGCGAACACCGGCAACTGATCGCCCCGGGTGAGGAGACGGAAGTCGCCGAGCGCCTCGACCCGGTCGGCGAGCCCCATGGCGACGTCCCGTGTCGTCTGCTGAACGGCCCGGTAGCCCTCGCGGCCCAGTCGCAGAAAGGTGTAGTACTGCGCCACGACCTGCGCCCCCGGCCGGGAGAAGTTGAGCGCGAAGGTCGGCATGTCACCGCCCAGGTAGTTGACCCGGAAGACCAACTCCTCGGGCAGCTCGACGGCCGAGCGCCACAGCGCCCAGCCGACACCCGGGTAGACGAGGCCGTACTTGTGCCCCGAGGTGTTGATGGAGGAGACCCGCGGCAGCCGGAAGTCCCAGACCAGGTCCTCGTCGAGGAAGGGAGCGACCATCGCGCCGGACGCGCCGTCGACGTGGACGGGGATGTCCAGACCCGTGCGCGACTGCAACTCGTCCAGGGCGGCGCAGAGTTCGGCGATCGGCTCGTACGACCCGTCGAAGGTGGAGCCGAGGATGCCGACGACGCCGATGGTGTTCTCGTCGCAGAGTTCGGCGGCGGCCTGCGGGTCGAGGTGGAAGCGGTCGCCCTCCATGGGCACCAGGCGCGGCTCGACCTCCCAGAAGTTGCAGAACTTGTCCCAGCAGACCTGGACGTTGACGCCCATGACGAGATTGGGGCGGGCACCCGGATACCGGTCCGCGTTCCGTTTGGCCCAGCGGCGCTTGAGCGCCATGCCCGCGAGCATGCAGGCCTCGCTGGACCCCGTCGTCGAACAGCCCACGGCGGCGGACGGATCGGGCGCGTTCCACAGATCGGCGAGCATCGCCACGCACCGCCGCTCCAGCTCGGCCGTGCGCGGGTACTCGTCCTTGTCGATCATGTTCTTGTCGCTGCACTCGGCCATCAGCACGCCGGCCTGGGGTTCCATCCAGGTGGTGACGAAGGTGGCGAGGTTGAGGCGGGAGTTGCCGTCCAGCATCAGCTCGTCGTGCACCAGCTGATACGCGGTGGAGGGCGGCAGTGGCCCGTCCGGCAGCCGGTGCTGGGGCGGGGCCTCCGTCATGCCGCTGACCGGATTCGCCTCCCCATAGAAGGGGTTGACGGTCGCGGGACGCTTGTCGGCCTGCTCGGGGCCTTTGTGCAGCGGCATGGGTCCTCCGGTCGGTGGGGTCGGGCCTCCATGGTGGGCCACCACCCCGTCATAAGCGGGTAAAACCGGCATGGCACCCGGTGGATTCGGGTCCGGCGGATCCGGCGTGCGGTTCCGGCTTGCACCTCACGTGACGTGAGGCCTCAGCCTGAAGTGCGTACCGAAAAGGAGGGAGCGGAGACGATGAGCTACTCCGTGGGACAGGTCGCCGGTTTCGCCGGGGTGACGGTGCGGACGCTGCACCACTACGACGAGATCGGGCTGCTCGTGCCGAGCGAGCGCAGCCACGCGGGCCACCGGCGCTACGGCGACGAGGACCTCGACCGGCCGCAGCAGATCCTGTTCTACCGGGAGCTGGGCTTTCCGCTCGACGAGGTCGCGGCCCTGCTCGACGACCCGGAGACGGACCCGCGCGCGCATCTGCGCCGCCAGCACGATCTGCTGACCGCCCGGATCGAGAAGCTGCAGAAGATGGCCGCGGCCGTGGAGCACGCCATGGAGGCACGCACGATGGGCATCAACCTCACACCCGAGGAGAAGTTCGAGGTCTTCGGCGACAAGGACCCCGAGGAGCACGCGGAGGAGGCCGAGCGCCGCTGGGGCGGCACGGAGGCGTACGCGGAGTCGCAGCGCCGCGCCGCCCGCTACACCAAGGACGACTGGAAGCGCATGCAGGCCGAGGTCGCCTCCTGGGGCGAGCGCTACGACGCCCTCATGGAGGCCGGTGAGCCCGCCACGGGGGAGCGGGCCATGGACATGGCCGAGGAACACCGGCAGCACATCAGCCAGTGGTTCTACGACTGCTCGTACGAGATCCACCGAGGGCTCGGCGAGATGTACGTGTCGGACGAGCGGTTCAAGGAGTTCTACGACTCCATGCGCCCGGGTCTCGCCGAGCACCTGAGGGACGCGATCACGGCGAACGCGGCACGGCACGAAGCCTGACGGCGGACGGCGGTACGGGGGTAAGGGGCGTTCGCAAGGGCGGGCGCCCCTTACTTCCGACTCCCGTACCGCCGTCGCCCTACTCCTTGACCATCACCACGGCCGTGCCGTACGCGCACACCTCCGTCCCGATGTCCGCCGCCTCGGTCACGTCGAAGCGGAACATCAGCACACCGTTGGCACCCCGCGCGCGTGCCTGCTCGACGAGCCGTTCCATCGCCTGGTTGCGGGTCTCCACCAGCGTCTTGGTGAGGCCCTTGAGCTCGCCGCCGATCATCGACTTCAGACCGGCCCCGATCTGGCTGCCCAGATGCCTGGAGCGCACGGTCAGCCCGAAGACCTCTCCGATGACCTGCTCGACCCGGTAGCCGGGCACGTCGTTCGTCGTCACGACCAGTACGTCGGCCTGGGGTCCCTGACCACCGCCGTATTCTTCGATTCCCATGGCTCACAGCTTTGTCCCAGTCGGGGCACAGTGCATCCTGTAGGAGTCGGTGGAACCTGGACCCTTCATGCTGCGTTGATAACTTTGGTCGGCCACACCCTCGCCTGCCGCATCCACCACCCTTCAGGAGTCCGGAATCGTGACGACGACGCTTGCCATCGGCCCAAGCTGGTTGGATCCGGACTACCTTCTCGACTCGTTCGGCATCTGGGGCCTGCTCCTGATCGTCTTCGCCGAGTCCGGCCTGCTCATCGGCTTCTTCCTGCCGGGTGACTCCCTGCTGTTCACGGCGGGTCTGCTGATCACGTCGAACCAGCTGGACTTCCCGCTGTGGGCCGCCGTCGTCCTGATCTGCATCGCCGCGATCGTCGGCGACCAGGTGGGCTACATGTTCGGCAAGAAGGTGGGGCCGTCGCTCTTCACCCGCCCGGACTCCCGCCTCTTCAAACAGGAGAACGTGGTCAAGGCCCACGAGTTCTTCGAGAAGCACGGCCCCAAGTCCCTGGTCCTGGCCCGCTTCGTGCCCATCGTGCGCACGTTCACGCCGATCATCGCCGGCGTCAGCGGCATGAAGTACCGCTCGTTCCTGATCTTCAACGTGATCGGCGGCATCCTCTGGGGCGCGGGCGTCACACTGCTCGGCTCCTGGCTGGGCCAGATCGACTTCGTGAAGAAGAACATCGAGCCGATCCTGCTCCTGATCGTCTTCATCTCGGTGGTCCCGATCATCATCGAGTTCATGCGGGCGCGCAGTAAGTCCAAGAAGAACCCGCAGCAGCAGCCCCCGGCGGCCCACATGCCCCCGGCGGCCGCTGCCATGGACGACCAGACGACCCAACTCCGCCGCATTCCCCCGGCCCACGAGAACGGCCAGGACGACTACTACGGCAACGGCAACGGCCACGACAACGGCCAGAACCAGCAGTACCAACAGCAGCCCTACGCCCAGGACCAGGGCTACGGCGGCTACCCCCAGGGCCAGGACCAGTACGCCCAGCAGTACCCCCAGAACTACCCGCCCCAGAACCAGCAGCAGTACCCGCAGGACCCGTACCCCCAGGACCAGAACCAAGGCCAGCAGTACCCCCAGAACCAGGGCTACCCGTACGGCCAGAACTACCCCCAGAACTGACGAACGCGGCTCGACTGAAACGCGCCCCACAAGGGGCGCGGGGCTGTGACATTTGCGGCTCCGCCGCGTGGGCGCGACCAGCCAGAGGCAACCCGCACCCGGCTACGAACGACAGCCACCCACGATCAAAGCCGCCCCAAGAGGACCCGCACCTCAGAACCCACGGGTCCTCTTCGCAGCCCTCCGTGCCCCCGCAGACGCCCCGGGCAACCGCATGAACAACCGAGAGATCTCGGACCCCAGATTCACCCCGATGGCGATGGCCATCGCAAGGGCGGCCGCCTTGGTGAGCGACACCAGCCCCTCGTCGACATCGTTCTGAGCGATCGCCAGCAGCCCGAAATACGTGGCCGATCCTGGCAACAGGGGCCCGATCGCCGCAGTGGTGTAGGGCAACGCCGAAGCGAACCGATACCGCGACAGCAACTGCCCGAACAGCCCCACGAGCCCGGCCGCCGCGGCCGTGGAGGCGACGGGTGAGATCTCGCCCACGTAGTGCATGGCCCCGTACACGCTCCATGCCACGCCACCGTTGAGCGTCACGATCAGCACGGTGGAACGTTCCTGCTGGAGCAGCACCGCGAAGCAGAGCGTCAGGAGCATCGACGCGGCGATCTGCCACCCCGGCCGGTTGGAGGACTGCAGGGCCGCGTCCGGATTGAGCTCGGCGCCCAGCTTCACACCGAAGTACAGGATCACGAGGACGCCGATGACGATGCCGACGTAGAAGTACATGACTTCCAGGAGCCGGGCCGCCGCGGTGATGTAGTAGCCGGTCAGCCCGTCCTGCACGCCCGCCACCAGCGCCCGCCCGGGCAACAGCGCGAACAGCCCACCGGTGATGACCGCGGAAGCGCGCACGTCGACGTGCGCGATCGTGAGCGCGGCCCCCATCGCGGCGGCCGGCATCGCGGCCACCGTGAACTGGTAGAACTCCGGCAGCCCGCGCCCCGCACACAGCCACGCCAGCCGGTCGCCGAGCATCGCGCCCACGGCCGCCGCGACGAACACGATCAGGTCACCGCCGACGAGCACGGAGGCCGCGCCCGCGAGGCCCCCGGTGGCCAAGGTCAGCAGCCAGCCGCTGTACGGGTGCCGGTTGCGCCGGATCTCCGCGAGCCGCCGGTAGGCCTCCTCCAGGGAGACCTCGGTCTGGTCGTCGCTGATGTCGTCGACGAGCTGGTAGACGGCCGCCAGACGCGTGTAGTCGGTGCCCCGGCGCCGTACGGTCCGCGACGCGGTCACCGGATCCTCGACCAGCGACGGCTGGTACGAGATGGACAGCAGCGTGAAGGTGACGCCCGGCTCGCAGCGGTCGAGGCCGTACGAGCGGCAGACGGCGAACATCGCCGCCTCCACGTCCTCGGCGCCCTCGCCGCCCGCGAGCAGCAACTCGCCGATACGCAGGGTCAGGTCGAGCACGCGCGGGACGGCCGGACCCTCGTCCTCCGTCTTCTGCACGGTCTCGGGGACGGGCCGCTCGGCGACGGGCATGCGCAGCATCGTGCGCATCCGGTCCTGCCAGGGGACGTCCTTGGTGAGATCGACGCGCGGTATGCCGGCTGGCGGGGTGAAGGCGGGCGGCGCGTGCTTCGCGCTGTACGTCCTCGGCGTGCTGAACGCCGACCCCTCCGACTCGGTGGCGGGCACCTGCGGGACGCCCATCCCCTTGGGGAGCGCGAACTCCGACGTCGTCGAGGACTCCTCCTCGACCGGCGCGGGCTGCGCCACCACACCGGCGGGCGGGACGAACGCGCTCCTCGCCTCGTCCGACTGCGGTTTACGGTCTTCCGCCTCCGGCTCGGTCACCCACGACTCCTGAATCGCACATCCAGTACGCCTCAGTATGCGCACTGACAGACAAAGGGGCCGCGCGACCCCGTGGGGGTCACGCGGCCCTCAGGCCACAGGGGATCAGTGCCCGCCCTGTTCCTTGGCACGCTTGTAGGACCGCTCGATCTCGGCCTCCGCGTCCGTACGGCCCACCCAGTTGGCGCCCTCGACGGACTTGCCGGGCTCCAGGTCCTTGTAGACCTCGAAGAAGTGCTGGATCTCCAGACGGTCGAACTCCGACACGTGGTGGATGTCCCGCAGGTGCTCCACGCGAGGGTCGTGCGCGGGCACGCACAGCAGCTTGTCGTCGCCGCCCGCCTCGTCCGTCATACGGAACATGCCGATCGTGCGGCACTGGATGAGACAGCCGGGGAAGGTCGGCTCGTCCAGGATGACCAGCGCGTCCAGCGGGTCGCCGTCCTCGCCGAGGGTGTTCTCGACGAAGCCGTAGTCGGCCGGGTAACTGGTCGAGGTGAAGAGACGACGGTCCAGACGGATCCGACCGGTCTCGTGGTCCACCTCGTACTTGTTCCGTGAACCCTTCGGAATCTCGATCGTGACGTCGAACTCCACCGGTGGCTCCTCCATGATCAGCACATAGTTCTGGTGGTTAAGTGTCCCTCACGCAGGTGTGTGATCGCGAAAGGGGCTGGTGGTCGTGCCAGAGCTGAAGGCTTGGCGGGCCGCGAGACCGCATGTGGTGCGGGTCGCGCGGTCCGTGAGACCGCAACTCGTACGGGCCGTGGAAGCAGTGAAGCCACCGCTCGTACGGGCCGCAGGAGCCGTGAAGCCGCTGGTCACAAGGCCGTCGACCGTGCAGTTCACGGCGGGCTCCGCCACCCTCGGACTCGTCGTGGCGGCCACCGTGGTCACTGCGGCCGGGCCCTGGGACTCCACCGGTCAGCGTACGGCGGAGCGCGAGTGGGCCGCATCGCAGGGGCGCGCAGGTGGCGCAGATCACGGTCATGTGTCCGGTACGTCCGGAAAGGCGCCGGCGCCCGCCCCCAGCGCCGCGTCCGTGCTCACCGGACTCGGCGGCTCCGTCGGCGCCGGCCCGTCCCCCACGGAGAAGGCCCTGGCCGACGTCCTCGGCCCGCTCCTCGGCGACCCCGCGCTCGGCACCGAACGTACGGCCGCCGTCGTCGACCTGGCCACCGGGAAGCGCCTGTACGGCAAGGGCGCGGACGACGCGCTGACCCCGGCGTCCACGACGAAGATCGCCACGGCCGTCGCGGCCCTCATCGCGGCGGGCGCCGACCACCGCATCGCGACCCGTACGGTCCTCGAACCCGACACCGAAGAGGTCGTCCTCGTCGGCGGTGGCGACCCCACGCTGACCGCCCGCAAGGACGCGGAGGGCAACGCGAGCCTGCGCACCCTCGCCGACGACACCGCCCGCGCCCTCAAGGACCGCAAGACCGACGAGGTGACCCTCTCGTACGACACCTCGCTGTACGAGGGCCCCGACGTGCACCCGATCGGGCTCGACAACACCAATGTCGCCCGGGTGACCGCCCTGATGGCCGACGAGGGCCGTCTCGACGACACCTCCAGCGGCACCGCGAAGCGCAGCGAGGACCCGGCGGCCGACGCGGCGAAGAAGTTCGCGGACCTGCTGAAGGACCGCGGCATCAAGACCACGGTCCCCGGCCCCTCCAAGGCGACCGACCGCGCCAAGGCCCTCGCCACGGTGAAGTCCCCGCCCCTGTCCGCCCTGGTCGAACGCATGCTGACCAACAGCGACAACGACATCGCCGAGGCCCTGGCCCGCCAGACGGCCGTCGCCGCGGACGAACCGGCGAGCTTCAAGGGCGGCGGCACGGCCATCCGCAAGCAGCTCAAGAAGCTGGGACTTCCTCTCAAGGGCGCGGAGTTCGCAGACGGCAGCGGCCTGGACCGCGCCGACAAGCTCACCGCGGACCTGCTGACCGCCCTCCTGGCCAAGGCAGCCGACCCGGCTCACCCCGAGCTCCGCGCCGCCCTCACGGGCCTCCCCGTGGCCGGTTTCACCGGCACCCTCAGCACGCGCTACGCCGGCCAGCCCGGCACCGGCCTCGTACGCGCCAAGACGGGCACCCTGACCGGCGTACACACCCTGGCGGGCACGGTCGTGGACACCGACGGCCACCTCCTGGCCTTCGCCTTCCTCACGGCGTCCGACCCACCCACAGAGCCGACGGCAACCCAGAAGGGCCTGGACGCCCTTGCGTCAACGCTGGCGACCTGCGGCTGCAACTGAGAGCGCCTCTGTCGGCAGCCCCTGCGGTCCACTCCCTGCCCCAAGCGGCAGCGCTCACGTACGGTTGACTGCATGACGAGCATCGGTGGTGCGGAGATGGTCGACTGGAATCTCGCGGTGGCGACCGCGACCCGGCTCGTAAGGCCGGGCCCAGAAGTGAGCCGCGACGAGGCCAGGGCCGTCGTCGCCGAGCTGCGCCGGCACGCAAAGGCTTCGGAGGAGCACGTCCGCGGCTTCACGCGGATGGGCGGCGACGACCTCCACGACACTCCCATCCTCGTCGTCGACCGCCCGGGCTGGGTCCGGGCGAACGTCGCCGGGTTCCGGGAACTGCTCAAACCATTGCTCGACAAGATGCAGGAACGTCGCGGCAGCACCCCCGGCGGAGCCGTCCTGGGCGCCGTCGGCGGCAAGGTCACCGGCGTCGAACTGGGCATGCTGCTGTCCTTCCTCTCCTCCCGGGTCCTCGGCCAGTACGAGACCTTCGCCCCGGCCACCCGCGAACTCCCGGCCGGTGAGAACGGCGGCGGACGCCTCCTCCTGGTGGCGCCGAACATCGTGCACGTGGAGCGCGAACTCGACGTACAGCCCCACGACTTCCGGCTCTGGGTCTGCCTCCACGAGGAGACCCACCGCACGCAGTTCACGGCCGTGCCCTGGCTGCGTGACCACCTCGAGGGCGAAATCCAGTCTTTCTTGGGAGAGACCGAGGTCGACCCCATGACCGTCCTGGAGCGCATCCGCGAGGCCGCCCAGTCCCTCGCGGGCGGCCGCCCCGAGGGCGAGGAGGGCGACGACCAGCGCTCCATCGTCGAGATCGTGCAGACCCCCGCCCAGCGCGAGATCCTCGGCCGGCTGACCGCCGTGATGTCCCTCCTGGAGGGACACGCCGACTTCGTGATGGACGGCGTCGGCCCCGCCGTCGTCCCTTCCGTCGCCGAGATCCGCGAGAAGTTCCAGCAGCGACGCGCCCGCGGCGCCTCCCGCCTCGACCTGGCCCTGCGCAAGCTGCTCGGCCTCGACGCCAAACTGCGCCAGTACCGCGACGGGGAGCGATTCGTACGCGCGGTCGTGGACGAGGTCGGCATGGACGGCTTCAACCGGGTGTGGACCTCACCGAACACGCTCCCCACCAAGTCGGAGATCGCCAAACCGGCGGACTGGGTCGCGCGGGTGCACCGTAAGGCAGAGTCGTGAATTGAATCCGGCCGACGGCAGGTGAACGCCCCTCCAATCACCCGTCCGAGGGACCGTGAGCGATGGGTAGGCGTGCAATGCTCGGGGAACGGCCCGGTTCTGTCACCATCTACACACTCTGAGTGACCGACCTCGGGCTCACCCCCGACAATTTCATGAAGGGAACCGGACATGGGTCCCCATCCTGCGGTCGCGGCGATACGCCTGGCGGTCCGCCGCGTGCTCCATGACGTCCTCACCGATCACACGCCCTCCCTCGACGCCAGCTCCGCCCCCTCCGTCTCCCCGGGCACTTCGCACGAGCCGCCGCCCCCGCCGCTCGTGCTCGTCGCGTGCTCCGGCGGCGCCGACTCCATGGCGCTCGCCTCCGCCCTCGCGTTCGAAGCCCCCAAACTCGGCATCCGCGCCGGCGGTGTCACCGTGGACCACGGTCTGCAGCCCGGCTCCGACCTGCGCGCCGCGGAGGTGGTGCTGCGCCTCAACGAACTCGGCCTGGCCCCGGTCGAGTCCGTGGCCGTCACCGTCGGCCGGGACGGCGGGCCCGAGGCCGCCGCCCGTGACGCCCGCTACGGCGCCCTGGACGCCGCCGCCGAGCGCCACGGCGCCGCCGCGGTCCTGCTCGGCCACACCCGCGACGATCAAGCCGAAACCGTCCTGCTCGGCCTGGCCCGCGGCTCCGGCATCCGTTCCCTGTCCGGAATGGCCGCCGTCTCCGGAGGGCCGGGAGCCGCCCGCCGCTACCGCCGCCCCTTCCTGCACCTCGACCGGCAGACCGCCCGGAAGGCCTGCATGGTCCAGTCCCTGCCCGTCTGGGACGACCCCCACAACGCGGATCCGGCGTACACCCGTTCCCGGCTGCGCCACGAGGGGCTGCCCGCCCTGGAGAAGGCGCTCGGCAAGGGCGTCGTCGAGGCACTCGCCCGTACGGCCCAGTTGTCCCGTGACGACGCCGACGCGCTCGACGCGTGGGCGGGCCAGGCCGAGGCCTCCGTGCGCGACGCCACAGGCCTCCTGGAGTGCGCCAAGCTGTACGCCCTGCCCCCCGCCGTGCGCCGCCGCATCCTGCGCCGCGCCGCCATCGAGGCCGGGGCGCCCGCCGGTTCGCTGTTCGCCCGGCACATCGAAGAGATCGACCGGCTGATCACCGGCTGGCGCGGTCAGGGAGCCATCAACCTCCCGGGCAAAGTCGTCGCCCAGCGGCAGGGTGGCAGACTGGTGATTCGGCAAGGCTGAAAAAGGGTTCCCCTTCGGGGAGCGACCCGCCCCGGAGGGCAACCCCTTCGGGGAGCGGCTCCTCTTCGGGGAGGGCCGGGAAGCAGCCGGTGGGACGACCGAAAGTGATGCGGGTGGACGCGAAAGACCTGGGCACCGACCTCAAGTCGGTGCTCATCACCAAGGAAGAGATCGACGCGAAGCTGGGCGAGCTGGCCGCGAAGATCGACGCGGAGTACGCGGGCAAGGACCTGCTGATCGTCGGTGTCCTCAAGGGCGCCGTGATGGTCATGGCGGACCTGGCCCGGGCCCTGTCCACCCCCGTCACGATGGACTGGATGGCGGTGTCCTCGTACGGGGCGGGCACCCAGTCCTCCGGAGTGGTGCGGATCCTCAAGGACCTCGACACCGACATCAAGGGCAAGCACGTCCTCATCGTCGAGGACATCATCGACTCCGGGCTCACACTCTCCTGGCTCATCTCCAACCTCGGCTCCCGCGAGCCCGCGTCCCTCAAGGTGTGCACGCTGCTGCGCAAGCCGGAGGCCGCGAAGGTCGCGATCGACGTGGAGTGGGTCGGCTTCGACATTCCCAACGAGTTCGTCATCGGGTACGGCCTCGACTACGCGGAGAAGTACCGGAACCTGCCGTTCGTCGGTACGCTCGCGCCTCACGTCTACGGCGGTTGAGGCACCCTGGTGGGACGGCGTCCCACTGAGGGGGGTCCAACCCCTGTAGGACGTCCGGGAACCCCAGCGGGTTTCGCGCCGTTGGAGCATGCGTAGACGGGTTTGTCAGCCGGACCGCGCAGCTTCGGGTGACAATGCTGAGGTACCGTCCGAAGAACAGTCTTATCAAACTCACTATGGCAGGAGGGACGGGGCGGCACCGCTCCGTATGGATGGACGTGAAGCGATACTTCCGTGGGCCGGTCATGTGGATCGTGCTGGCCGTCCTTGCCGTGGTCGTGTTGATGCAGGTCGTCGGCTCGTCCGGTGGCTACAAGACGGTGGACACAGGCCAGGTCGTCCAGGCGATCAATGACAACAAGGTCCAGCAGGCCAAGCTCACCACCGGCGACGAGCAGGTCGTAAAGATCGAGCTCAAGGACGGTACAAAGGTCGAGGGCAGCTCGAAGATCCAGGCGAGCTACATCGGCGACCAGGGCGTGGCCCTGGCCACCACCCTCCAGGACAAGTACCAGAACAAGCAGATTCCGGACGGCTACACGGTCTCGCCGACCAAGCAGAACGCTTTCGTCGGCATCCTGCTGTCCCTGCTCCCCTTCGTCCTCATCGTCGTTGTCTTCCTGTTCCTGATGAATCAGATGCAGGGCGGCGGCTCCCGGGTCATGAACTTCGGGAAGTCCAAGGCGAAGCTCATCACCAAGGACACCCCGAAGACGACGTTCGCCGATGTGGCGGGCTCGGACGAGGCGGTCGAGGAGCTCCACGAGATCAAGGAGTTCCTCCAGGAGCCGGCGAAGTTCCAGGCCGTCGGGGCGAAGATCCCCAAGGGTGTGCTCCTGTACGGGCCTCCCGGTACGGGCAAGACGCTGCTCGCGCGTGCTGTCGCGGGTGAGGCGGGCGTCCCGTTCTACTCGATCTCCGGGTCCGACTTCGTCGAGATGTTCGTCGGTGTCGGTGCCTCCCGGGTCCGTGACCTCTTCGAGCAGGCCAAGGCGAACGCCCCGGCGATCGTCTTCGTCGACGAGATCGACGCGGTCGGCCGCCATCGCGGCGCCGGCCTCGGCGGCGGTCACGACGAGCGCGAGCAGACGCTGAACCAGCTGCTCGTCGAGATGGACGGCTTCGACGTCAAGGGCGGTGTGATTCTCATCGCCGCCACGAACCGTCCGGACATCCTCGACCCGGCCCTCCTGCGCCCCGGCCGGTTCGACCGCCAGATCGCGGTCGACCGCCCGGACATGCAGGGCCGTCTGGAGATCCTCAAGGTCCACCAGAAGGGCAAGCCGGTCGCTCCGGACGTCGACCTGGGCGCGGTTGCCCGGCGTACGCCCGGCTTCACGGGCGCGGACCTGTCGAACGTGCTGAACGAAGCCGCGCTGCTCACCGCACGCAGCAACCTGAAGCTCATCGACAACAACATGCTCGACGAGGCGATCGACCGTGTGGTCGCGGGCCCGCAGAAGCGGACCCGGATCATGTCGGACAAGGAGAAGAAGATCACCGCGTACCACGAGGGCGGACACGCCCTGGTCGCGGCGGCGTCTCCGAACTCCGACCCGGTCCACAAGATCACGATCCTCTCCAGAGGCCGTGCTCTCGGCTACACGATGGTCCTGCCCGACGAGGACAAGTACTCCACGACCCGCAACGAGATGCTCGACCAGCTGGCATACATGCTGGGCGGGCGCGCGGCCGAGGAGCTCGTCTTCCACGACCCGACCACGGGTGCCGCGAACGACATCGAGAAGGCCACCGCCACGGCCCGCGCGATGGTCACGCAGTACGGCATGACCGAGCGTCTCGGCGCGATCAAGTTCGGCGGCGACAACACCGAGCCCTTCCTGGGCCGGGAGATGTCGCACCCGCGCGACTACTCGGAAGAGGTCGCCGCGCTCGTCGACGAAGAGGTCAAGAAGCTCATCGAGAACGCGCACAACGAGGCCTGGGAAATCCTGGTCGAGAACCGCGACGTGCTCGATGCGCTGGTCCTCCAGCTGCTGGAGAAGGAGACGCTGAGCAAGGAGCAGATCGCCGAGGTCTTCGCTCCCCTCGTCAAGCGTCCGGCCCGCCCCGCGTGGACCGGTTCCTCCCGGCGCACGCCGTCCACCCGCCCGCCGGTGCTCTCCCCCAGGGAGCTGTCACTGACGAACGGGACGAACGGCGCGAGCCCCGCGATCACCGCGAGCACCAGTGCCTCCACCGAGGCGCTCCCGGTGACCGAGTCGGCCCCTGAGGACCGTTCCGAGAGCTGATCCAGGCTCGGGTGCGATACACCTCACCAGGTCCGGAACGAATGCCGCGCCCCCCAGGTCTTAGCCTGGGGGGCGCGGCATCGTTGTATGCCCGAACATGAGACGCGTGATCCGTACGCGTCACAGGCTCAGGAACGAGGCACGAGATGACCGATCCCGTGACGCTGGACGGCGAGGGCACAATCGGCGAATTCGACGAGAAGCGCGCCGAGAACGCCGTACGAGAGCTGCTGATCGCGGTCGGTGAGGACCCGGACCGTGAGGGGCTGCGGGAGACGCCGGGGCGGGTGGCCCGGGCGTACAAGGAGATCTTCGCGGGGCTGTGGCAGACGCCCGAGGACGTCCTGACGACGACGTTCGATCTCGGCCACGACGAGATGATCCTGGTGAAGGACATCGAGGTGTTCTCGACCTGCGAGCACCATCTGGTTCCGTTCAGGGGCGTCGCGCACGTCGGGTACATCCCGAGCACGAACGGCAAGATCACGGGGCTGTCGAAGCTGGCGCGGCTCGTGGACGTCTACGCCCGGCGGCCACAGGTGCAGGAACGGCTCACCACGCAGATCGCCGAGTCGCTGATGCAGATCCTGGAGCCGCGTGGCGTGATCGTGGTGGTCGAGTGCGAGCACATGTGCATGTCGATGCGGGGGATTCGCAAGCCGGGGGCGAAGACCATAACGTCGGCCGTTCGGGGGCAGCTGCGGGATGCTGCGACCCGTAACGAGGCGATGAGCCTCATCATGGCTCGCTGAGCGCGGCGGGTCGCTTCGCGGGACGTTTTCCCTCACCGGAACGCTTCGCGGTACGTGCGGGTTCGTTGTGGCTGGGCGCGCAGTTCCCCGCGCCCCTGGACCTACGGGGCTGCGCCCCGTTACGTCGCTCGGGCCGTGCCGCCGTTCGTGTCGTCGTCCTCCGGGAGCTTGCAGACGCGCTCCAGGAAGAAGGCGGCCGCTACGACGGCGATGCCCGCGAGGACGGAGAAGCCGGCGTAGACGGCCTGGTCGCGGCGGGCGGGGATGTCGAGGGACTCCAGGAGGAAGACGCCCGTGCCGCCGTACATACCGGCGACGAGGGCGGCCACGAGGGCACTGGCCTGGCCGAAAACGACCGCTCGGGCCGCCATCATGGGGTCGACGCCCTTCGCGTCGGGGCGGCGCTCGCGCTGGGCCTTGAGACGGGCCCGTAGGGAGAGCGCCGTGGCCAGGAGCACGACGGCGATCAGAGCGAGGACGATGGGGGCGGCCAGCGGGACCCGGGGGAGTGTCCCGACCGAGTTCCACAGGCGGGCACCCGCCCAGGACAGCAACCCGGCGACGAAGAACACCGCGGCCAGCGTCCTGATGCGCAGCTCTTTCACATTGCCCCTTCGATCGACCCGCCTGTGTGCGTCTCGACCTTAACGACTACTCGGGCAGCTGGAGTTCCAGGTCGGCGCGGGGCGCCACACCTTCCCTGGGGACGTCGGCGAGCAGGTGCGCCACGGGGCCGCGGCCGGGGAACTGGGCCTCGGGCTCCACGTCGTACCAGGGGGCCAGGACGAAGGCGCGCTCGTGGGCCCGGGGGTGCGGGAGGGTCAGCACCGGGTCGTCCGAGACCAGGTCCGCGTACGCCACGATGTCCACGTCGATCGTGCGGGGCCCCCAGCGCTCGTCCCGGACGCGGTGGAAGGCCTCCTCGACCGCGTGGGCCCGCTCCAGGAGCGAGGAGGGCGGGAGGGTCGTCTTCAGCACGATCACCGCGTTGAAGTACGTCGGCTGGCTGCCTGGGTCCACGCCCCACGGCTCCGTCTCGTACACCGGAGAGACCGCCTTGATGCGGACGCCCGGGGTGTCCTCCAGGGCGTCGATGGCGCCCTGGAGGGTCTCCAGACGGTTGCCGAGGTTCGAGCCGAGGGAGAGCACGGCGCGCCTGGGGTTCTGCAGGGTCGTGTCGGCGGCGTCCACGCGCTCCACCACGGAGGCGGGCACCGGCTGGACGGTCGGGTCGCTCTGGCCCTCGGTGAACGCGGTCATGCTCGGCTCCGGGTGATGGTGACGGTCACGTCGTCGAAGGGGACCGTGATCGGGGCGTCCGGCTTGTGGACGCACACCTCGATCTCCTGGACCCCCTCGTGCTTGAGGCACGTCTGTGCGATGCGCTCGGCGAGGGTCTCGATGAGGTTCACCGGCTCGCCCTCGACGACGGCCACGACCTCCTCCGCCACGATGCCGTAGTGCACGGTCTTCGTGAGGTCGTCGTCGGCCGCGGCAGGCCGGGTGTCCAGGCCGATCGTGAGGTCCACGATGAAGGTCTGGCCCTCTTCGCGTTCCTTGGGAAAGACACCGTGGTGCCCGCGGGCCCTGAGGCCGCGCAGCGCGACACGATCCACGCGAATCACTCCTGCAATCGTCGGTAACGGCGGGCTCTCCCGAGTGCGGTCGGCAACACCGGCCTCATTCGAATCTACCTGCGAGCACTGACAGCGCTCGCCCACAGGGGGCTCGCCCCGCCCGGGGGCAACAAGGGTTCATCGAGTGTTCTCTTTGGGGGCGTGCGGCGGCTCACGGGCTGGTAGCCGCCCCTACCCCGGGGCCGGTGATCTCAACCTCTGCTTGGCCCCTACCCACTCAAGTGGGCGACTCGTCCTCTTCTTCCTCGCCGGATTCGGCCAGTACGGGAGAAGCGTGGTGCGACCAGAGTTTCCAGCCCTCGGGTGTGCGGCGGAACACATTCGTGGCGACGACGAGCTGGCCCACGAGGGGCCCGAGTTCGTCGCTGTCCTCGGGGGACGGGCCGCCGCTGAGGATGTTCTCCGTACAGGTCACCAGGGCGGTGTCACCGGTGACCGAAACGTGCACGTCGGTCAGGAAGAACTGGATGTACTCGGTGTTCGCCATGATCAGCGCGTACGACCTCAGGACCTCGCCCCGGCCGTTGAGGACCGGCCAGCCGGGGTGGACGCAGGAGACCTCGCCGGCCTGCGCGGGGTCGTGGTACTCCTCGTCGTGGCCCAGGTCGGACGGGGTCAGCCAGATCGACGACAGCACCTCGAAGTCACCCCGCTCCATCGCCTCGTAGAAGGCGGTGTTGGCGAGTTCGACCTGCTCGACGTCCGTGTGGGGGGCGCTCACCGGTCTCCCTCTGCGATCCGGGCGCCCTCCACGGCCCGGGCGACCCGGACGGCGTCGGCGGTGGCCCGAACCTCGTGGACCCGGACGGCCCACGCGCCCTGATGTGCCGCGAGCGCGGAGACGGCCGCGGTGGCGGCGTCCCGCTCCCGGGCGGGCGGCGGGGCGCCTTCGGGGCCCGCCAGAACGCGGCCCAGGAACCGCTTGCGGGAGGCGGCCACCAGCACGGGGTGCCCGAGCTCCCGGAGACGGTCGAGGTGGGCGAGGAGGATCAGGTCGTGCTCGGCCTCCTTGGAGAAGCCGAGGCCCGGGTCGACGACTATGCGGTCCGCGGCGACACCGCCCGCCAGAACGGCCTCCACGCGCGCGTGGAGCTCGTCGACGACTTCGGAGACGACGTCCACGTACGACCCTCGTACGGTGCTGCCCTGGAGGAAGCCGCGCCAGTGCATGACCACGAACGGGGCGCCCGCGGCGGCGACGGCCGGGATCATCGCCGGGTCGGCGAGGCCGCCGCTGACGTCGTTGACGAGGACGGCGCCCGCGGCGAGCGAGCGCTCGGCCACGGAGGCGCGCATCGTGTCGACCGAGACGGTGACGCCCTCCGAGGCGAGGCCGCGGACGACCGGGATGACGCGCTTGAGCTCCTCCGCCTCGTCGACACGCGCGGCGCCGGGGCGGGTGGACTCGCCGCCCACGTCGACCAGGTCCGCGCCTTCCGCGACCAGGTCGAGGCCGTGCTTGACGGCGGCGGTCGTGTCGAACCAGTGGCCGCCGTCCGAGAAGGAATCGGGGGTCACGTTCACGACGCCCATGACCGCGCAGCGGTCCCATTCCGGGAGGCCCGCGACTTGGCTGCGCCCGCTCCTTTTGCTCATGACCTCAAGCCTAGGCCCCCGGAGGCGAGCGGTTGGTCGCCCTGGGTGGGAGGGGGTGATCCCGCAGGTTCCGTTTTCGGGCGCGGGTTGTGGTGGGCCGGTCGCGCCCACGATGGGGGTCCCCCCGCTCGAGCGAAGCCGAGAGTGGGGGAGGAGCCGCACATGTCACAGCCCCGCACCCCTGAGGGGGCACAGCGAACCGACCGCCGCGCGGCGCGGGGGTGGGCGTCGCGTGGCGGTCGGGGTCTGAGGTGGGGACGGGGATGCGGGGGCGGTTACGCCGCTCGTACGTCTCGTTCCGTCACGGCGTGGGCGCAGGGGCGCGGAGCCGGGGCGCGGCGGCGCAGGAGGCGGGGGAGGGCGAGGTTCACGAAGCCCTCGGCCTGCATGGCGGCGAAGCCGATGCGGGGGAGGTCGCGGGAGGAGCGGTAGACGACGAAACGGGGCTCCCAGTAGGGGCGGAACTTCGCGTTGAACTTGTACAGCGACTCGATCTGGAACCAGCGGGAGAGAAACACCAGCAGCCCGCGCCAGGCCCGCAGGACGGGGCCCGCGCCGATCTTCTCGCCGCGGGCCAGGGCCGAGCGGAACATCGCGAAGTTCAGGGAGACACGGGCGACGCCCAGGCGGGGGGCCGCCTGGAGGGCCGCCACGATGAGGAGCTCGTTCATGCCGGGGTCCGCCGAGCGGTCGCGGCGCATGAGGTCCAGGGAGACCCCGTCCGTGCCCCAGGGGACGAAGTGGAGTACGGCCTTCAGATCCCCGTACGGGCCCGGAACGGTGTCTTCCTTGTGGGCCGTCGCGATGAGACAGTCGCCGTCCTCCGGGTCGCCGATGCGGCCGAGCGCCATGGAGAAGCCGCGCTCGGTGTCCGTGCCGCGCCAGGCCTCCGCGGCGCGCCGGATCCGGTCCAGCTCGCCCTCGCTGAGGTCACGGATGCGCCGTACGCGGGTCTCGTAACCGGCTCGCTCGATGCGCTTCACCATCTGGCGTACGTTCCGCATCGCGCGTCCGGCCAGGGAGAAATCCGCGACCTTCACCACCGCCTCGTCGCCCAGTTCGAGGGCGTCCAGGCCGGTCTCGCGGGTCCAGACCTCGCCGCCCGTCTCGGAGCAGCCCATGACGGCGGGCGTCCAGGAGTGGGCCTTCGCCTCGTCCATGAAGCGTTCGATCGCGCCGGGCCAGGCCTCGACGTCGCCGATCGGGTCGCCGCTGGCGAGCATCACCCCGGAGACGACGCGGTACGTCACCGCCGCCTTGCCGCTCGGCGAGAAGACGACCGCCTTGTCGCGGCGGAGCGCGAAGTGGCCGAGCGAGTCGCGGCCCCCGTGCTTGTCCAGGAGGGCGCGCAGCCGGGTCTCGTCGTCCTCCGTCAGGCGCGCGGCCGGGTGTTCGGGGCGGAAGGCCAGGTAGATGGTGGTCACGGCGGTCAGCAGGCCGAGCGCGCCGAGGGAGAAGGCCACCGTCCAGGACGTGGTGCCCTGGTAGTCGACCGGCCCCTCGAAGCCGAACAGGCCGTACAGCACATGGCTGATGCGGTCCGCGAGGCTCGGATTGCCGACCATCCGGTTGGGGTGGACGCTGACGATGACCAGGCCGAGCAGGAGTGAACCCGTGCCCATGAGGACGAAGTTGGCGAGGGCCCGCCAGCGGCTGCGCGGGTCGGGCAGCGCCTTGAACTCACTGCGGTGGCGCAGCAGCGGGGCGAGCAGCGCCAGCGAGATGAGGACCCCGATGAGCGAGTGCCGGTAGGTGAACTGGGCCAGGGCACCGAGCGGGAGCAGGATCACGGCGGCCCGCCACGCCCGACGCTTGCGTCGGCGCAGACCGTGGGCGAGGAGCAGCAGCAGGACGCCCGCGCTGAGGGACAGGGCGGCCGCGAACGGACCGAACGCGCCCGGCAGCACCTCGGCGAGCGTGTGCATACGGCTGTTGCGGAAGCGCGGGAAGACACCCGCCGCGATGTCCAGAAGCCCTACGAGCGTGCAGGCCCTGGCGACCAGGGCGGGAACGGCCTCGGGGCGCGGACCGCGGAGTACGCCCCGCAGTCGGCCCGTTCGAGCCGGAACCTCGCCCGACATTTCCCCATCTATCCTGACAGACATCGCATCCCGTAGTTCCGCGAGAGACCTTGAATCCGGTGCCAATCCGGCATCCGGCGACATTGCGCCCTCTAGGACGGTGTCTTGGGGAGACAGGTTCACTCCCCATCGGAAAACCGTTTCAAAGGGCAAGGAAAGACCGGGGCAAGGCGCCGTGAAGGAAGCGGCGCCGGTCACCGGCCGGAAAGCGCAGGCAGGAACAGCCCATGGGTCTCACGAGCAACAAGGTGCTGGCATTCGCGGTCCTCTTCGCGGTGCTGCTGTTCGTCGGCACGGTGTGGTGGTGGCCGCGGCTCGCGCGTCGCAACTGGCGTGCCGTGTCGGGGCGGATCGGCCTCCTGCTGGCCACCCAGGTCGCGATCTTCGCGTCGATCGGCCTCGGCGCCAACCAGGCTTTCGGGTTCTACGCCAGCTGGGCCGACCTGTTCGGTCAGGAGTCGGGCCAGGGCATCGTGGTCGACCATGACGCCGCGGGCACGAACGGCCCGCTCCAGGTGGTCGACACACGACAGGTGAACGTCTCCGGCGGGACGCGGCCGCAGATCGGCGGGCAGATCCAGAAGGTCGACATCGTGGGCCGGCGGACCCATATCGCGTCTCCCGCGTACGTCTATCTGCCGCCGGAGTACTTCCAGCCGCAGTACCGCACGCGTACGTTCCCGGCGACTGTCGTACTGACCGGCTATCCGGGTACCGCCGAGGCGCTCATCAAGGGTCTGCACTATCCGCAGACCGCCCACCGGCTGGCGAAGAACGGCACGATGCAGCCGATGATCCTGGTCATGATGCGGCCGACCGTCGCGCCGCCGCGCGACACGGAATGCGTGGACGTTCCCGGCGGCCCGAAGACCGAGTCGTTCTTCGCCAAGGACCTGCCCGACGCGGTATCGCACCACTACAGGGTGGGCAAAAAGCCCGGGAGCTGGGGAATCGTCGGCGATTCAACGGGCGGTTACTGCGCGCTGAAGCTCGCGATCCACCACCCGGAGACATACGCCGCCGGGGCGGGCCTTTCCCCCTACTACAGGGCGCCGAGCGACCCCACGACGGGCGATCTCTTCCATGGGAACGAGGAGTTGAAGAACCGCGCCGACCTGATGTGGTACCTGAAGCACAAGCCCGCGCCCGACACCTCACTGCTCGTCAGCAGCAGCAGGAACGGCGAGAGCAACTACCAGGAGACGCTGCGGTTCATCGACCTGGTGCAGGCGAAGAAGCCGACCCGGATCTCGTCGATCATCCTCGACAGCGGAGGACACAACTTCAACACCTGGCGGCGCGAGATCCCGGCGACCCTGCAGTGGATCAGTGGACGGCTGAGCGACCGATGAGTGACCGATGAGCGACCGCTGACGGTCTTTTCCCGGTCGACGTTCTTTCCCACTCGGAATTCCGTAATCCGCAGGAGAAGGGTCGATTCGGGAGAAGCGGCGATCAAGAAACAGCGGCCGCGCAGTGGCAGTTGGGGCGGCCGATGAGGGACCGAAGTCGTGGCCGTCGAGTGGCCGGTGCGGAGATTGCCCGGTGATGGTGCGGTGAGAAGGTCTCGGTGTGGCTGTGTTTTTGCCCCGCGGGGCACCACGATTCGCCTACGCGCGGTAAGTTTCTGGCCATGCCACGAGGACGTCACCGCCATTCCCCACCTCTGCACCGGCTGTTGCCCCCCTCGGCGATCGCAGGCGTCTCCGCCGTCTGCGCCGCGGGGCCATGGCTGTTCTCCGAAACGTTGGTGCTCCGAGGGCTGGCCGCGGGTGCCGCGGCCACGGCTGTCGCGGGCGCGGTCGTCATGCGCCGCTGGGACGCGGCGGCGGGCAAACGGGTCGCGGACCTCACGCGCGCGCGGGCGAGCGACGAGTGGCGTCACGAGGAGCGGGCCGCCGAACTCGAGACCGACCTCGACGAGTCGCGCGAGCTGCGCACCAAGCTGGAGCAGCGGCTCCGCGCGAAGCGCGCCGAGTTGCAGGGGCTGCGCAACGAACACGCCGCTCTGCTGCGGCGGTACGCCACGGCGGAGACCGAGCGTGCCACCGCGCTGGAGGGCCGTCGGCTCCTTGAGATAGAGGCGACGGCTCCGGCCCGGGTGGCGTTGCCCGCCGCGGGCTCGATACCGCCGGAGGGCGAGGGGACGGCATCCGCCTCCGCCCAGGACGCGGTTCCGGAGGCGACCGCGGCGACGGTCCAGGCCGCCCTCGCGGCGTCCGCGGCGGCCTCGGTCCTCTACGTGAAGGCCAACGCGGCGCTGGACCGGCTCGCGAAGGGCGCGGTCGTCGATGCGGCCGATGTGCCCGATGCCGCCGGTGCGGCCGAAGGCGCGGGCTCGGTGGACGACTCCGCGGAGGACGTGTCCGAGGACGGCGCGCCTGCTGAGGACGTGACGGTGGAGGACGGTTCGGCGACGGCCGACTCCACGACGGCCGACTCCACGACGGATTCGGCGACGGACGACTCCTCTGCGGCCGAGACCGAGGCCGACACCAAGGTCGAGACCGAGGCCGAGGACACCGCCCCCGAGGCGGTCGATTCAGCTGCCGATTCCGATTCCGCCTCCGTCGAGGGTGGTTCGGCCCAGGAGGACGTGGCCACGGGCGGCTCCGCTCCGAGCGCCTCCGCGAAGGGCGGTCCGGTCAAGCGGGCCACCACGAAGGGCGGCGGCCCCAAGGGCTCGCCCTCGCCGGGAGGCCCCGGCAAGCGGGCGCCCCGGCCGAACGGTTCCCCGAACGGCTCCGCCAAGGGCGCGTCCGCGGCCGGCAGCACCGTGACGGGTGCCCCCGCCAAGGGCGACGCCGGGCAGGAGGGCGAGGCGCGGGGGAAGTCCGAGGCGGTCGGCGGTCATGAGCGCACGGCCGCCGCGACCGCACCGATATCCGCGAGGCCCGCGAAGGCCACGCAACCCGCGGAGACCGTACGGCCGCATGCGCAGGCCACCGCGACCGACGTGAGCCCGCAGCGGTCCGCGGCGATCGACGTGACGCCCCTTCAGTCCACGGCGACCCGCACGGCGCCCGCCCCCGAGCCGTCGACGGGCACCGCCCTCGCGCGGCCCACCCCGTCCGAAGTGGCCCGTGTGCGGCGGCGTCCCGAGACCGGGGCGACGACCCACTCCCCGACGAGCGCGGCCGCTCTCACCCCCGCCGCGCGGCCCTCGCAGCCCTCCGGGCACTTCACCGTGCCCACGGCCGTCGCGGTCGCGCCGGCCTCGCCCGCGCGACGCCCCTCCGTGGAGGGCGGGTTCGACTTCTTCGGTACGCAGAAGGGCGAGGAAGCGCTGGAGGCCGTACAGAACGAGGACCTCGCCGACGTGGTCGGCCAGGAGGCGCTCGCGCTCCACAAGGCCGAGTCCGAGTCCGAGTTCAAGCCCGTGAGCGAGGAGTCGCGCGGAGTCGGCCAAGTCATCGACCTGACCGCGCACGACGAGACGGAACAGATCGATCTGGTGGAACTGCGCAGCGCGGTTTCGTAGAACCCGAAGGGCCGGTAGGCCGATCGCGTACGTGATGAGGGCAGTGGCAACCCGCCACTGCCCTCACGCCGTTCGCGGCGCTCAGGCCATCCACCGGTCCGGGCGGGCCTCCCGCCGCCCCGTGCGCGACCGGTCCGCCTGTCCGTACAGCAGCTCCGCCGCCTCGGAGGCGTCCCGCAGCCTCGCCGTCACGGTCTTGTTGGCGCCGGTGTCCACGCGGACGTCGGCCAGCCCCTTGTGGCGCTGCCACGGCCCCTGCTCCAGGCGCACGCTCTGCACCTTGGCGTGCGGCACGAGCGCGATGCTGCGGCGCAGCAGCCCGTGCCGGGCCACGAAGACGGTGTCGGTCACGGCGAGCCCGTAACCCCGCCACCAGAACGGCACGCACCAGCCCGCCCGGCGCGGCGGCCGTGCCAGTGAGGTGGGCACGGTCACGCCCGGCAGCACCCGCGCGATGACCGCGTCGGCGACCTCGCGCGGAGCGACCGGCACGAGCACGGAGTTGGACGACCCCGCCACGTCCAGCTCGACCCGGACCCACCCGCGCCGCCGCCAGAGCAGCGGTTCGACGATGCGTACGGTCTGGACGCGTCCGGGCGGCACGGTCTCGTGCGTACGGTCGAGGAGCCCGTGGTCGATGCGGAGCCCGTCCGGGGACTCGCCCACGGTCCAGTCGTACTCGCCGACGAACCGCCCCACGCTGCTCGCACCCGCCGCGCCGAGCAGCGGAAGCGCCGTCGCGAGGACCGTCCACACGCTGTGGGTGGCGAACCACAGGAGCGGCGGTACGACGAGGGCGGCGGCCAGCGTTCCCCAGGTGGCCCCGGTCAGGACGAGCGACACGGCGAGGACACCGGCGGGCACGTGGAGCAGCCGCTGCACCGGCGCCTCGCCCACCTCGTGCGCGGTCTCGGGTGCGAAACCGGCGGCCCGGGCGAGCAGTTCGGCCCGCAGTATCCGGGCCTCCTCCTGGCCCAGATAGGCCAGCTCGTCCTTCTTGTCGGTCCCGACGACGTCGAGTTTGAGCTTGGCGACCCCGGCCACGCGGGCCAGCAGCGGCTGGGTGACGTCGACCGCCTGGATCCGTTCGAGCCGGATGTGCGCGGTGCGCCGGAACACCAGGCCCGTACGGATGCGCAGTTCGGTGTCGGTCACCGCGAAGTGTGTGAACCACCAGCTCAGAAAGCCGTAGAGGGCGGCCCCCAGGACGGCCGCGACCAGGACGGCCAGCAGTGTCATCGTGGTGAGCCGCGTGAGCTGCCGCTGCGCCTGGTCGGGGTCGTGCACGGCCCAGCCGGCGATCACGGCGACGGGTGCCCACGCGCGCCGCAGGGGCGTCACGGGGTGCAGCCGCCGCTCGGGCGGCCCGGCCGCGTCCTCCCGCCCGTCCTCGGCCGTCTCCTCCGATACGGCCGTCTCCTCCGGTACGGATGCCTCTTCCGGTACGGGCCGTGGCTCGTCCCGTACGTCCTTGGAGGCGCCCGGCGTCGTCACAGCCCCGCCGATCGGGCTTCGCCCAGTTCCGTGAGCCGGTCGCGCAGTCGTTCCGCCTCGGCCGGGTCCAGGCCGGGAATGCGGGCGTCCGTCGGCGCGGCCGCCGTGTGCAGCTGCACGCTCGCCAGCCCGAAGTGCCGCTCGACGGGGCCGGAGGTGACCTCGACCAACTGCATGCGCCCGTACGGCACGACGGTCTCCTCCTGCCACAGCACACCCCGGCTGATCAGCAGGTCGTCCGCACGCTCGGCGTACCGCCAGGACCGCCAGTTGCGGCCCAGCATCGGCCAGCCCCACAGCAGCACCGCGAGCGGCAGCAGGGCGAAGGCCGCCCAGCCGGGCCCGGCGAGCAGGCCGAGCAGCAGGCCCGTACCGACGGTCAGCAGCCCCAGCCACACCACCAGCAGCAGCCGTCGCATCCTCAGCAGCCCCGGCGGGAGGCCGATCCACACCGGCTCGCCCGCCGCCTGCCCCGCTGTCTGCCCCGCGTTTTCCGAGGTCCCCGTCTCCATGCCGCAAGCGTACGTACGCGACACTGTTCCCATGACTCCTACGACGGGTCCCACGGAGACCATGGTCGGTATCGGCGGCGCCGCGGAGAGCACCGACATGGTGCTCAACATCGGGCCGCAGCACCCGTCCACACATGGTGTGCTGCGCCTGCGGCTCGTCCTCGACGGTGAGCGGATCCAGCACGCGGAGCCGGTGATCGGCTATATGCACCGCGGCGCGGAGAAGCTCTTCGAGGCACGCGACTACCGCCAGATCATCATGCTGGCCAACCGCCACGACTGGCTCTCGGCCTTCTCCAACGAGCTGGGCGTGGTCCTCGGCGTCGAGCGCATGCTCGGCATGGAGGTCCCCGAGCGCGCGGTGTGGACACGCACGCTGCTCGCGGAGCTGAACCGGGTCCTGAACCACCTGATGTTCCTGGGCTCGTACCCCCTGGAGCTGGGCGGGATCACGCCGATCTTCTACGCCTTCACCGAGCGCGAGGAACTCCAGCACGTCATGGAGGAGATCTCCGGCGGGCGCATGCACTACATGTTCAACCGGGTCGGCGGTCTCAAGGAGGACATGCCCGCCGGATGGACCGCACGCGCGCGTGCGTCCGTTTCCGGCGTGCGCTCCCGCATGGACCGCTTCGACGACCTGGTCCTCGGCAACGAGATCTTCCGCGGTCGTACGAGGGATGTCGGCGTCCTCTCCCCGGAGGCGGTGCACGCCTACGGAGTGAGCGGTCCCATCGCCCGCGCCTCCGGAGTCGACTTCGACCTGCGCCGGGACGAGCCGTACCTCGCGTACGGGGAGCTCCAGGACACCCTGAAGGTCGTCACGCGCCAGGAGGGCGACTGCCTGGCCCGCTTCGAGTGCCTGCTGGAGCAGACCCACGTCGCGCTCGACCTGGCCGACGCCTGTCTGGACCGGCTCGCGGAGCTGCCCCCGGGCCCCATCAACCAGCGGCTCCCGAAGGTCCTCAAGGCTCCCGAGGGCCACACGTACGCCTGGACCGAGAACCCCCTCGGCATCAACGGCTACTACCTCGTCAGCAAGGGCGAGAAGACCCCGTACCGGCTGAAGCTCCGTTCGGCCTCGTACAACAACATCCAGGCGCTGGTGGAGCTGCTGCCGGGCACGCTGGTCGCGGACATGGTGGCGATCCTGGGGTCGCTGTTCTTCGTGGTCGGGGACATCGACAAGTAGGCCGCTGTCGGGGCTCCGGGAAAACCGCTCTCTACGTAGAGGGCTGTTCTCCGCCGGGGAGCGGGTCCGGAATCCCAACCGGCTGCAACAGCCACCCGAAGTCGCCGAGTCCGCCCCGGGCGGTCAGTTCGGCGGCCTCGCCCGCGCCCGCGAGAGCCCGTACGTACGCCGTCGGGTCGGTGGAGGCCAGGCTCAGGGACGGCCGCTCCCCGCTCACCCCGAGCGCGCCCAGTGCCTCCCGCTGGCTCAGCAGCCGCGCCCCGGGCAGAGCGCACGCGTCCAGCGCCACATGCGCGGTGATGTCACAGGAGCCGTCGGGCACGGGTGCGGTCTCCCTGCCCTCCTTGAACCCGGTCAGCGTCCCGAAGGGCGGGCGTGCCCCCGCGAAGTGCACGTAGTCCACGGCCACGGCGAGACCCCGGCCGAGGGAGGCCACGGCGGCGGCCCAGGCGGCGTCCCTGGGGAGCCCGATCTCGGCGCGGAGGCCTTCGGCAGCCTGGCCGTGAGAGCCGTGAGAGCCGTGAGAGCCGTGAGCAGGGCCCTGGAGGCCCGCTGCGGGCGGGCGGACGTCCTCGGGCGGAGGCGGGCCGTCCGGAGCTTCAGGGAGCGGCAGCGGGCTGCCTGGAGTCCCCGTGAGCGGCCACCACCTCTCCAGCCACTCCGCCTCCGCCCCGGCCACCGGTTCCCCGAGGGACTCCGTCCCGTTCTCCCGTACGAGAACGAGCCGTGCCGTGCCCTCCGCGTCCACCTGGGCCACGTCCAGGGGCACGTTGTCGAGCCACTCGTTGGCGAACAGGAGGCCAGTGACGCCCGGCGGGGGCTCCGGGAGCCACTCGATTCGGTGATGGAGTCCGGCGGGGCGGGCGGCCCGTTCCACGGCGTACCCACGCGCGCGGGAGGCCACTTCGGCGGGGAGGGCCTTCAGGACGCCGGTCGCCAGCTCGCCGCGGCCCGCGCCCATGTCGACGAAGGCGAGTCCGGCGGGGTGGGCCAGCGCCTCGTCGACGAGGCACAGGAGCCGGGCCACGGCCCCCGCGAACAGCGGTGACGCGTGCACCGAGGTGCGGAAATGGCCCGCGGGCCCCTCCGGGCGGCGATAGAAACCGGAGGGTCCGTACAGCGCCTCCTCGGTCGCCGGGCGCCACCCGCGCACCCCGCCCGCGCTCTCACGCTTCACTGCGCTCACCACTGCTCCCGACCGCTTCCACCGCGTCAGGTTAAGCGCCAAGTCGAGTGGGGCCTCCACCTTGGGGAGTACGAGCACCGGTTACGGATCGACCCTCCGGTTGACCCCTGCACACAGCACGCTTCCCTACGCTGGGTTACGTGCAGCGCCTCTATGACTTTCTCCGCAGGCACCCGATGTGGGTCGACAGCTTCTGGGCCGTCTTCCTGCTCGGGATCTCTGTCGTGGGCGGAACCGCGAACCAGGAGGCCACCGGGACCGACCTCCCGGTCGTCGTCATCCCGGTCACCCTGCTCCTCTGCCTGGTGATCGCGCTGCGCAGGCGCATGCCCGAGAAGATGCTGCTGCTGGCCGTCGCCGTGAGCGCGGCACAGCTGGCACTGGACATGGCGGTGGTGCCGGCCGACTTCGCGCTGCTGGTGATCAGCTACACCGTGGCGTCGAACGGCACGCGCTGGGCCTCCCGGCTCGCCCTGATCGCCGGTCTGTTCGCGGCGCCCCTCTCGCAGCTGCGCTGGCCGGCCGACAACACGAGCGGCGCGGGCCACGTCGCGATAGTGGTCTTCCAGATGGTCCCGTTCGCCCTCGCCTGGGTCCTCGGCGACTCCCTGCGCACCCGCCGCGCCTACTTCGCGCAGCTGGAGGAGCGGGCCGCCCGTCTGGAGAAGGAGCGCGAGGCGCAGGCCAAGGTCGCCGTCGCTGCCGAGCGTGCCCGGATCGCCCGCGAGCTGCACGACGTGGTCGCGCACAACGTCTCGGTGATGGTGGTCCAGGCCGACGGCGCGGCGTACGTCCTCGACTCCGCTCCCGACCAGGCCAAGAAGGCCCTCGAGACCATCTCCGGAACGGGCCGGCAGGCCCTCGCCGAGATGCGCCGCCTCCTCGGCGTACTGCGCACCGGCGAACACCAGGAGTCCGGCGAGTACGTGCCGCAGCCGGACGTGGAGCAGCTCGACGACCTCGTCGAGCAGTGCCGCAGCTCCGGCCTCCCCGTCGACTTCAAGATCGAGGGCACCCCGCGCCCCCTGCCCAGCGGCGTGGAGCTCACGGCGTACCGCATCGTGCAGGAGGCCCTCACCAACACCCGCAAGCACGGGGGGCCGAACACGGGGGCGAGCGTGCGACTGGTCTACTTCGACGACGGTCTCGGCCTGCTCGTCGAGGACGACGGCAAGGGCGCCCCGCACGAGTTGTACGAGGAGGGCGGCGCCGACGGCCGGGGCCACGGCCTGATCGGGATGCGCGAGCGCGTCGGTATGGTCGGCGGCACCCTGGACGCCGGACCGCGGCCCGGCGGCGGTTTTCGCATCAGCGCCCTGCTTCCGCTCAAGCCGGCCCACTGACACGTGCACGCTTCAGCTCCACGAACCGACCGGAGGACCTTCCCATGCCGATCCGCGTGATGCTCGTCGACGACCAGGTGCTGCTGCGCACCGGGTTCCGGATGGTGCTCGCCGCCCAGCCGGACATGGAGGTCGTGGCGGAGGCGGGCGACGGCGTCGAGGCCCTCCAGGTGCTGCGAGCGACCGAGGTCGACGTGGTGCTCATGGACGTACGCATGCCGAAGCTGGACGGCGTGGAGACCACCCGCCGCATCTGTCAGGACGAGAACCCGCCGAAGGTGCTGATCCTGACCACCTTCGACCTCGACGAGTACGCCTTCTCGGGGCTCAAGGCCGGCGCCTCCGGCTTCATGCTCAAGGACGTGCCGCCCGGCGAACTCCTCGCCGCGATCCGCTCCGTGCACAGCGGGGACGCGGTGGTCGCGCCCTCCACCACCCGGCGCCTGCTCGACCGGTTCGCGCCGATGCTGCCCAACACCGGCAAGGAGCCCCAGCACAAGGAGCTGGAGCGGCTCACCGGGCGCGAGCGCGAGGTGATGATCCTGGTCGCACAGGGCCTGTCGAACGGCGAGATCGCGGCCCGGCTCGTCCTCTCCGAGGCGACGGTCAAGACCCACGTGGGCCGCATCCTCACGAAGCTGGGCCTGCGCGACCGCGTCCAGGTCGTCGTCCTCGCGTACGAGACCGGTCTGGTGCGGGCCGGGGGCGGGGGACAGGGCTGACCACCGCCCGGGGACAGAGCCGACCACCGTCGGGGGACAGGGCCGACCACCCTTCGGGGCCGGGGTGCGCGTGACCGGGGCGTGATCGGCGACCACCAGGGTCTGCGCATGCTTCTGTGGATCAACGATCAACGGTCCTTTCGACGGCGGAGATCCATCAAGAAGCTGCCCGCGCACGAGATCCGGCGGCGGCTGCCCGGCAGCGTCGTCCTCGCGGGCCTGACCCTCGCGCCGAACAAGGACGGGGCGCCGCGGGATTGGCCGCGGCGGTCCTGGACCAGCGCCAGGCACATCCGCTTCGACTGAGCCGCCGCCGCAGCGCGGGACGGCTCAGCGCAGGATGCCCTCCAGGAAGTCGCTGCCCAGGCGGGCCACCATCGTGACGTCCAGCTGGTGCAGGACGTACCGTCCGCGGCGGCGGGTGGTGAGCAGGCCCGCCTTCTTCAGGACACTCAGGTGCCGGGATATCTCGGGCGGCGTCATGCCGTGCGTCTGGGCCAGCTCGCTCGTGGTGAAGGCGCTGCGGGCCAGACTGCGGCACAGGCGCATCCGCACCGGGTGGGACAGGGCCGTCATCCGCAGGGTCAGCTGCTCGACGGAGGGCGGGGCCACGGGCTCGGGGGAGCCGACCGGGTAGTGCAGCACCGGCTGCCAGCCGTACCGGTGCAGCACCATGAGGTGGGGCCAGCCGAGGCTTGTCGGCACCAGCAGCAGGCTGCTGTCCCGGACCGTGGTGTGGCCGCTGCCCAGCTTGTCGACGGTGAGGCGGCCGGCCGCCTCGTCCAGCGTCACCGCGGGCGACACCGAGGCCAGCGCCTCGGCCAGGCCCCGGCGTCTGAGCAGGTCCGTCTTGTGGCGGGCGTCCGCGGCGAGCTGGTGACGCAGCCGGGACCAGGTCTCGGCGAAGAAGGCCTCGTCGCAGTCCTCCAGGAACTGCCGCAGCCAGGCACGGATCCTGGGCGGGTCCTCCAACAGCCGCGCGGTGAACTCCGCCGGCCGGGGCCCGCGCGCGGCGGCCAGCTCCAGCGCGCGCCGACGGGCCCCGGCATTGGTGAGCGCGCCCGCGCCCTGCGCGTCGTACGGCAGTGCGCAGGTGAATTCGAGGGCCGCGTCCACGAACTGGTGGTCCGTCAGTTTGTCGAGCAGGTCAAGTTCCTCGGCCAGGGTGGCGCCGGGAAGCGTGGTGCCGCCGCCCACTCCCGCATACGGCAGGAAGAGGTCCGAGAAGGTCGTCCGCCACAGGAAGTCGGCCTCGCACATCCGGTCCGCCAGATGCGGGTCGAGCCGCGCGGTCACCCCGGTCGCCCAGCCCTGCAGCCCGGGATGGTGTCCCGGCTCGGCCAGTGCGTGCAGCGCCATGCAGAGCTCGGCGAGGGGCGAGGGCACGACGGCCACCCGCTCCCTGCGGAGCCCGGAAATGTCGATGGTCACGCTCATGACCTCATGGTGCACCCCGCCACTGACAACGCGGCCGTCGATTGACGACGCCGGTCAATCGACGCGACGCCCCGGCCGGGCGCGCGCAAGCTGGGATCACAGACCGGGGCAACCGCGGGGCCCACGGCGTTCACGTCCGTACCCAGTCCCGAAGAGGCGATCCGCCATGAGCATCACCCAGCAGTACCTCCTGGACACCTACCGCGCCCGGCAGCACGGCGACCCGACCCCGCCGGCCCCCGGCACCCACGACTGGCAGGCCATGCGCGAACTGGCCGACCACCGCCGGTTCCGCGCGGCCCTGACCGGCCGTCCGGCCCGGGGCCGGATACGGGTGGCACTGGCCCGGCTGCTCGGGCACTGAGACGCACTGAGACGCACCGAGGCCCACTGAGCCGGCCTCTTGGGCACCGGCCCGGCTGCTCGCTCGCCGACCGGCACCGGTCCGGCACCGGCCCGGCCCCTCAGCGCGGCAGCCGCGCCACGAACTCGGCGACCGCCGCGCGGACGTCCTCCGCGGTCAACTCCAGCCCCGGCGCGGCCACCGTGACCTCGGTGAACGCCAGACCGGGTCCACCCCGCTCCCAGACCTGCGGGAACAGGCCGGTCTTCGTCTCCTCGGCCTGCAGCGTCCCCGCGTCGGTCAGGACATCGGCGTCGTAGGGCAGCCAGACCTGGAACTGGTGCGTGTGCGGCTCCTCGGGGTGGATCCGCGCCCAGGGCACCCCCGCCCCGGCGAACCCCTCGCGCAGCGCCGCGGCGACCACGCGCGCGTGGGCCACGTACTCCGGGAGGCGGGGCAGCTCCTTCTCCAGGCCGATCAGTGCGGACAGGGCGGTGGGGAACTGCTGGAGGATCTGCCCGCCGTAGCGGTGGCGCCAGGCCTTCGCCTCGTCGACGAGCGTCTTCGGGCCCGCGAGGGCGGCGCCGCCGAATCCGTCGAGCGACTTGTAGAACGACACGTAGACGCTGTCCGCGAGGTCCGCGATCTCGTCCAGGGAGTGGCCGAGACGGGTGGTGCACTCCCACAGGCGGGCCCCGTCCATGTGCACCACGGCGTCGCGTTCGCGCGCCGCGTCCGTGACGGCGACCAGTTCCTCCCAGGAGGGCAGGACGAAACCGGCCTCCCTGAGGGGCAGTTCGAGGAACAGCGTCCCGAAGGGCTCCTCCAGGTCGCGTACCTCCTCGGCGGAGGGCATCCGCGGCTCGCGTGTCGGATGGATGATCCGCAGGTTGCTGACGGTGCTGAGGGAATGCCGTTCGTGGACCTCCGGGTGGGAGAGGGGATGCATCGCCACCGTCGTACTGCCCGTACGACCCGCCCAGCAGCGCAGCGCGACCTGCTGGGCCATCGTGCCCGAGGGGAAGAAGGCGGCGGCCTCCTTGCCGATCAGAGCCGCGACCCGCTCCTCCAGGGTCTCGACGATCCCGTCGCCGTACATGTCCACCGGCTTGTCCAGGTCGTACACGTCCGGTGCCGCGTCCGTCAGCCGCGCCAGCCGCTCGCCGACCGTGGCGTGGAAACCGGGCCGCCACAGCACCCGCCGCGCCCCTCGCCAGGCGACCATGCGCCGCTCGCGCCGCTGCTCGGCCGTCTCTTCCGCGGCCTGTCCCGCCGAACCGTCCGCCGCCTGCTCAGCTGCCTGCTCAGCTGCCTGTTCCACCGAATGCTCCGCCGTATCGCCCATGCCCGGATCATGCAGGACACCAAGGCGACCGGTCATATGAATTCCCCACAGCCTGTGGACAAAAAAACGGCCCTCGGACCAATCGCGTTAACATGACGAGAAATCGTCCGGTACCCCGAGCGGACTGGAACGGAAGGCCGCCGTCGAGTGAGTACATTCCCCCAGCCAGACCCCAAGGACCGCCCCGCGCGGCTCACCGTCGGTGTGGTCGGCACCGGTCGTGTGGGCCCCGCCCTGGCCGCGTCGCTGCAGCTCGCCGGACACCGCCCGGTGGCCGCCTCCGGGGTCTCCGACGCCTCCCGGCGACGAGCGGCGGAACTGCTGCCCGACGTGCCGCTGGTGACCCCCGAGCAGGTCCTGGAGCGGGCCGACCTGGTGCTCCTGACCGTCCCGGACGACGCCCTGCCGGGACTTGCGGAGGGCCTCGCCGAGACCGGTGCCGTACGGCCGGGACAGCTCATCGTGCACACCTCCGGGCGGTACGGCACGAGGGTCCTGGACCCCATGCTGCGCGCCGGTGCCCTGCCGCTCGCGCTGCACCCCGCGATGACGTTCACCGGCACCCCCGTGGACGTACAGCGCCTCGCCGGGTGCTCCTTCGGGGTCACCGCGCCCGAGGAACTGCGCCTGGCCGCCGAGGCCCTGGTCATCGAGATGGGCGGCGAACCCGAGTGGATCGCCGAGGCCTCCCGGCCGCTCTACCACGCGGCCCTCGCGCTCGGCGCCAACCACCTGGTGACGCTGGTCGCCGAGTCCATGGAGCTGCTTCGCGCGGCGGGCGTCGAGGCCCCTGACCGGATGCTGGGCCCGCTGCTGGGCGCCGCCCTGGACAACGCGCTGAGGTCGGGCGACGCGGCCTTCACCGGACCGGTGGCGCGCGGAGACGCGGGCACGGTCGCCGCGCACGTCGCCGAGTTGCGCAAGCACGCGCCCCAGACCGTCGCCGGCTATCTGGCGATGGCCCGCGCGACCGCCGACCGGGCCCTCGCGCACGGCCTGCTCAAGCCGGAACTCGCCGAGGACCTCCTGGGAGTACTCGCCAACGGGACGGCCGGGACCGCCGGGCCGGGCGGACCGAACGGAACCGACGGATCGAACGGACCCGACGGGCCCGAAGGAGACGCCCGATGACGCGCGCAGGTGCCGAGAACGGAGCCACCCGATGACCACCACCGTCCTGCGCACCGCCGACGAGCTCCACGCGCGCGTGCGCACCGGCCGCCGTGCCGTCGTGATGACCATGGGCGCCCTTCACGAGGGCCACGCGACGCTGATCCGCACCGCCCGTGAGATCGCGGGCGACGGCGAGGTCGTCGTCACCGTCTTCGTGAACCCCCTCCAGTTCGGCGCGGGCGAGGACCTCGACCGCTACCCGCGCACCCTGGACGCCGACGTCAAGATCGCCGGACTGGCGGGCGCGGACGTCGTGTTCGCCCCTGCCGTGGACGAGGTCTACCCGGGCGGCGAACCCCAGGTCCGCATCAGCGCCGGCCCCATGGGCGGGCGCCTGGAGGGCTCGACGCGGCCCGGGCACTTCGACGGCATGCTCACCGTCGTCGCCAAGCTGCTGCACCTCACCCGCCCCGATGTGGCGCTGTTCGGGCAGAAGGACGCCCAGCAGCTCGCCCTGATCCGCCGCATGGTGCGCGACCTGAACTTCGGCATGGAGATCGTCGGCGTGCCGACGGTGCGCGAGGCGGACGGCCTGGCCCTGTCCAGCCGCAACCGCTATCTGTCGGCCACCGAACGCCGTACCGCGCTCGCCCTGTCCCAGGCCCTGTTCGCGGGCAGCGACCGGCACGCCGCCCAGGAGGCCCTGCGCGCGCGTGCCCGTGAGGTGCCCGCCACGCACGCGCGTGCCGCGGCCCTCAGCGCCATCGGCGAGTCCCGCGCCGCGGCCGACACGCACGCCGTCGCCAAGGCTGCCCCCGGCGGCCCCGCCGCGGTCCGCGCCGCCGCCCGCCTCGTCCTCGACGACGCGGCCCGCCTCAAGCCGCCGCTCGCGCTCGACTACCTCGCGCTGGTCGATCCGTCCGACTTCACCGAGATCCCGGACGACCACACCGGCGAGGCGGTCCTCGCCGTCGCCGCCCGGGTCGGGACGACCCGGCTGATCGACAACATTCCTCTGACCTTCGGAGCCGCCTCGTGACCAGCACAGGCATACGTCTGCACGCGCCCGCACCCGGCTGGTCCGTCACCGCCGACGTCGTGGTCGTCGGCTCCGGAGTCGCCGGACTCACCGCGGCCCTGCGCTGCGACGCCGCCGGACTGCGCACCGTCGTCGTCACCAAGGCCCGCCTCGACGACGGCTCCACCCGCTGGGCCCAGGGCGGCATAGCCGCGGCCCTGGGCGAGGGCGACACCCCCGAGCAGCACCTCGACGACACGCTGGTGGCGGGCGCGGGCCTGTGCGACGAGGACGCCGTGCGCATCCTCGTCACCGAGGGCCCCGACGCCGTACGCAGGCTCATCGAGACCGGCGCCCACTTCGACGAGTCCGAAGAGGGCGGCCTGGAGCTGACCCGCGAGGGCGGCCACCACCGCCGCCGCATCGCCCACGCGGGCGGCGACGCGACCGGCGCCGAGATCTCCCGTGCTCTCGTCGAGGCGGTACGCGCGCGTGGCCTGCGCACGGTCGAGAACGCGCTCGTCCTGGACCTCCTCACGGACACCGACGGACGCACCGCGGGCGTGACCCTGCACGTCATGGGAGAGGGCCAGCACGACGGCGTGGGAGCCGTCCACGCGCCCGCCGTGGTCCTCGCGACCGGCGGCATGGGCCAGGTCTTCTCGGCGACCACCAACCCCTCCGTCTCCACCGGCGACGGCGTGGCGCTCGCCCTGCGCGCCGGAGCCGAGGTCAGCGACCTCGAATTCGTGCAGTTCCACCCGACCGTGCTGTTCCTCGGCGCGGACGCCGAGGGCCAGCAGCCGCTGGTCTCCGAGGCGGTCCGCGGCGAGGGCGCCCACCTGGTCGACGCGGGCGGCGTGCGCTTCATGGCCGGCCGGCACGAACTGGCCGAACTCGCCCCCCGCGACATCGTCGCCAAGGGCATCATGCGGCGCATGCAGGAGCAGGACGCCGAGCACATGTACCTGGACGCCCGGCACTTCGGCGCGCACATGTGGGAGCACCGCTTCCCGACGATCCTCGCCGCCTGCCGCGCCCACGGCATCGACCCGGTCCACGAGCCCATCCCGGTCGCCCCGGCCGCCCACTACGCCTCCGGAGGCGTCCGCACGGACTCCCGGGGCCGTACGACCGTCCCCGGCCTGTACGCGTGCGGCGAGGTCGCCTGCACCGGCGTCCACGGCGCCAACCGGCTCGCCTCCAACTCCCTCCTGGAAGGCCTGGTCTACGCCGAGCGCATCGCGGCCGACATCGTGGGCGGCCACGAGGAGAACAGCCTCCACGCGCGCGTGCCAGCGCCGGTCGCCCACCCGGAGAAGCCCGCCCATCCGCTGCTGGCCCCCGAGGCACGCTTCGCGATCCAGCGGATCATGACCGACGGCGCCGGGGTCCTCCGCTCGGCCGCCTCCCTGGAGACCGCGGCCGAGCGCATCCAGCAGCTGCACACCGACGCCCGGGACGCCCTCGACGTGAACGGCAAGACGGCCGAGCCCGGCGTCGACACCTGGGAGGCCACCAACCTCCTGTGCGTGGCCCGCGTCCTCGTCGCCGCCGCCCGGCTCCGCGAGGAGACCCGCGGCTGCCACTGGCGCGAGGACAAAGGTGAACGGGACGACACGAACTGGCGGCGCCACATCGTCGTGCGGCTGAATCCCGACCGGACACTCGCCGTACACACCACCGACACCCCAGACTTCCCCCCGACACAGCAGTCCCGTCCCCAGGAGCAGTGACAGAAGTGAGCACCCCCGACCTTCCCCTCCTCACCGGCGGTGGCTGCGGCGACGGCTGCGGCTGCGGCGCCGCAGGGGAGTACGACGTCGATCCCCTCGAGTACGCCGAGTGCGGGCTCGACCCGGCCCTCGCACAGCTCCTCGCCGACGCCGGGCTCGACCCCGTCGAGATCGAGGACATCGCGCATCTGGCCATCGAGGAGGACCTCGACCACGGCGTGGACGTGACCACGGTCGCGACCATCCCCGAAGAGGCCGTCTCCACCGCCGACTTCACCGCCCGCGAGGCCGGTGTCGTCGCGGGCCTCAGGGTCGCCGAGGCGGTCGTCTCCGTGGTCTGCACGGACGAGTTCGAGGTCGAGCGGCACGTCGACGACGGCGACCGCGTCGAGGCCGGCCAGAAGCTCCTGAGCGTCACGACCCGCACCCGCGACCTGCTGACGGCCGAGCGCAGCGCCCTGAACCTCCTGTGCCGTCTCTCCGGCATCGCGACGGCCACGCGCGCGTGGGCCGACGTTCTGGAAGGCACCGACACACGCGTGCGCGACACCCGCAAGACGACGCCGGGACTGCGCTCCCTGGAGAAGTTCGCGGTCCGCATGGGCGGCGGCGTCAACCACCGCATGTCCCTCTCGGACGCGGCCCTCGTCAAGGACAACCACGTGGTCGCCGCGGGCGGCGTCACCCAGGCCTTCAAGGCCGTACGGGAGACCTTCCCGGACGTGCCGATCGAGGTCGAGGTCGACACCCTGCACCAGCTCCGCGAGGTCGTGGACGCGGGCGCCGACCTGATCCTCCTGGACAACTTCACGCCCGGCGAGTGCGAGGAGGCCGTCGCCGTCGTCGGCGGCCGCGCGCTCCTGGAGGCCTCGGGCCGCCTCACCCTGGACACCGCCCTCACGTACGCGAAGACCGGCGTCGACTTCCTCGCGGTGGGCGCCCTCACGCACTCCTCGCCCATCCTGGACATCGGCCTCGACCTGCGCGAGGCCGACGAGACGTCCGAGGCCGACGAGACGTCCGAGGCCTCCGACGCGTCCACGACGAGCGAGGCTGAGTAGGCATGCTGCTCACGATCGACGTAGGCAACACGCACACCGTCCTCGGCCTCTTCGACGGCGAGGACATCGTCGAGCACTGGCGCATCTCCACGGACGCCCGCCGCACCGCGGACGAGCTCGCCGTACTCCTCCAGGGCCTGATGGGCATGCATCCCCTCCTCGGCGACGAGCTGGGCGACGGCATCGACGGCATCGCGATCTGCTCGACCGTCCCCTCGGTCCTGCACGAGCTGCGCGAGGTGACCCGCCGCTACTACGGCGACGTACCCGCCGTCCTCGTCGAACCGGGCATCAAGACCGGCGTCCCGATCCTGATGGACAACCCCAAGGAGGTCGGCGCCGACCGCATCATCAACGCGGTCGCGGCCGTCGAGCTCTACGGCGGACCGGCCATCGTCGTCGACTTCGGCACGGCGACGACGTTCGACGCGGTCTCCGCGCGCGGGGAGTACGCGGGCGGTGTCATCGCCCCCGGCATCGAGATCTCCGTCGAGGCACTCGGCGTCCGCGGCGCCCAGCTCCGCAAGATCGAGATCGCCCGCCCGCGCACGGTCATCGGCAAGAACACCGTCGAGGCCATGCAGTCGGGCATCATCTACGGCTTCGCGGGCCAGGTCGACGGCGTCGTCAACCGCATGGCCCGCGAACTCTCCGAGGACCCCGACGACGTCACGGTCATCGCGACCGGCGGTCTCGCCCCCATGGTCCTCGGCGAGTCCTCGGTCATCGACGAACACGAGCCCTGGCTGACGCTGATCGGCCTCCGCCTGGTCTACGAAAGAAACGTGTCCCGCACCTAGACGCCCCAAAGGGGCGCGGGGAACTGCGCGAGCAACTCAGGGCGACCCGCAGACAACGCGCGTCCCCCGGTCGCACCCACCCAGGGGCGCGGGGAACTGCGCGACAAGCCCCCACCCACCCGCAGCCAACAACCGAACCGGCGGAGCCACCCCCGTCATCATGGCGAGGCGAAGCCACGCCACACGGCACCCGATCTACGGATTTTGTCTGATTAGCGCGTATCGTCGCGAGCATGCCCACGCCCTATGGATCCCGCGGCGGCATGGCGTTCGGTGCGGAGGAGCTGCGAGTGCTCCGACGTGCGCTCGCTCTCGCCCTCCACCCCCGCCCCGCCTCGGCCGAGGACGTCCAGGACTGCCTCCGCCTGGCGGAGGCAGTCGACGAGGCGGCCCGCGAGGGTGCCCGGCTGCGCGCCTTCCTGCTGGCCGACCTCGCCCGCTACCGCGCCGCGCTCCCTGGCACGGCGGCCGGCTATCTGACGCTCCTGGAGGAGGCCCTAGTGGTCGGCTACCACCCGGTCCCGGACGACCTCGCCGCGCTGCGCGCCTTGCGCGGCAACCCCGTCGCGGCCGCTCTCCTCGACCGCTGCCACGACCTCGCGGAGCAGGACGTACGCATGCGTCTCGCCCTCCGCGCGGTCCCGGCCTCCCGCAGTCGTGCGCGCACCCGGCTGACGGCCCTCCCCGGCGGCCTCGCCGCCGCCACGGGAGAACCCGGCAGGAAGCCCGCGGAAAAGCCCGCCGAGAAGCCGGCCGCCCCCCAGCCCAAGCCGCAGACCCCGCGCCGCGACCGCCCCATCCCCACCCCCGGCGAGGTCTTCCCCCCGAGGCGCAAACCGGCCGCCCCGCCCGCGAACGCACCGCAGCAGCTCGCCGCGGTCTAGTCGCACCGTGGGGGCGGCCCACGCCACCCCCACCCCTCACCCGCCCCGCGGCCCCTGGCTACTCTGGACGGCATGGACTACGTCTCCGCGCTCGTGCCCCCGGTAGTGATGGCCGTGTTCTTCACCGGTCTGATCGTGACGATCGTGAAGACCCAGGGCGGCGCCAACAAGGCCAAGGAGGACGCGGTCGTCGACGCGGCCCTCGCCCGCGCCGAGAGCACCCGCCAGGCCTCCCGCGACACCGGCGCCTGAGCTTCACCGGGGCGCCGGACGGCGTCCACCCCCGTGGCGTACGACTCATCAGTTTTTCGAGTCGTACGCCCTTTTTGTCGCTGTTTGTCATCCAAAGCCACGTCCACCACGTGATTGGCGACATCTCCCCCTATTGTTCTGAGCTGTGCCTCGCCCATTGGGAGAACTCGAAGACGCGGTCATGACGCGGGTGTGGAAGTGGAACCGCCCGGTGACCGTTCGGGAAGTCCTGGAAGACCTTCAGCAGGAGCGGTCCATCGCGTACACGACGGTGATGACCGTTTTGGACAATCTCCATCAGAAGGGCTGGGTACGTCGTGAGGCGGAAGGCCGGGCCTATCGATATGAGGCGGTCTCCACCCGGGCCGCCTACTCGGCGGCACTCATGAACGAAGCCTGGACCCAGAGCGACAACCCGGCCGCCGCTCTCGTCGCCTTCTTCGGCATGATGTCCGCGGAACAGCGCGAAGCACTGCGTGATGCCGTGCGTATGGTCCAAGGACCGGAGGAAACCCCCGCGCCCCAGAACCCGGTGACGGAGAACCCGGTAGCCGAGAACCCGGCGGTCGAGAAGCCGACTGCGGAGAACCCGGCAGTCGAGAACGCGGCCGGTGAGAACCCCGCCGCCACTGGGGGCGAGACCGGGCGATAACGTCCGCTCATGCCAGCAGAGCAGCCCGAAGCCGCCACTAAAGCCCTCACCGTCCGCCGGGCCAGGACCAGCGATGTCCCGGCGGTTCGCCGTCTCCTCGACGCGTACGTCCGCGGCGGCATCCTGCTCGACAAAGCGACGGTGACGCTTTACGAGGACATCCAGGAGTTCTGGGTGGCGGAACGCGACACCGGTTCAACTACGGAGGTCGTGGGCTGCGGCGCTCTGCACGTCATGTGGGAAGACCTCGCGGAAGTCCGCACTCTCGCCGTGGACGGCTCGATGAAGGGCGCCGGCGTCGGACATCAGTTGCTGGGGAAGTTGCTGGAGACCGCCCGCTGGCTCGGTGTTCGCCGCGTATTCTGCCTGACCTTCGAAGTCGACTTCTTCGCGAAGCACGGCTTCGTGGAGATCGGTGAGACACCTGTGGACACCGATGTCTACGCCGAGCTGTTGCGTTCCTATGACGAGGGCGTGGCCGAGTTCCTCGGTCTCGAACGAGTGAAACCGAACACCTTGGGCAACAGCCGGATGCTTCTGCATCTGTGATCGCCGCCCCGTAATACCCGTGGCATACCCCTGCCACTAGCCCGGAGGCCCTTGCCCGCGGGCCCTATGTCCGAAACGCGCACGTTTCCGGTCTTCTCGGGTCCGTCGGTCTCTGCCAGGGGTTTGTGTTTTTCCAGCAAAAGCGGTTTGCTTTCCGACGTACTGCAGTAGTGCATATAACAGGGACGTGAAACAGCGGCGGCCGCCGCGGACCCCGTCCCTGAAGATATCGATGAAAGGAAATCCGGTGGCACAGAAGGTTCAGGTCCTTCTTGTCGACGACCTCGACGGTGGCGAGGCGGACGAGACCGTGACGTTCGCGTTGGACGGCAAGACGTACGAGATCGATCTCACGACTGCCAATGCGGACAAGCTCCGTGGACTTCTCGAGCCGTACGTCAAGGGCGGTCGTCGTACCGGAGGCCGCGCCTCGGGGAGCCGTGGAAAGGCGCGCGCCGCTTCCGGTGGCAGCCAGGACACCGCGCAGATCCGTGCGTGGGCGAAGGAGAACGGCTACGAGGTCAATGACCGCGGTCGCGTTCCGGCGTCCATTCGTGAGGCTTACGAGAAGGCCAACGGCTGAGCAGAGGCCTACGACATGGCCAAAGGCTGAGCACAGGAACGGCGCAGCCGGATGCGATGGCATTCAGTCGCCATCGTGTCCACGAGTCGTACGAGATCGGGGGCGCCCCCAACGCCCCCACCGAGCGCCGACAGTGTCGGCAGCGACGGCTCCACCTCGCAGCCAGGCTCAGGGGGTCGCAGCCAGACGGCGGCCCCCTGCGAGCTGTCCACAGCGGTATCCACAGATGTGTGCGATGTATGCGACGCATGCGCAGGGATGTGTACGGGGGTCCCTGCACGTCGCGGAGTGCCGGGCGCCGGAGTGCCGGGCGGCAGTGGCGCCTCGATGCGCCCGTCCTCGCCGATCGCCCTGAGATCAAGCGTGAGAGCCCCCCACTCCAGCCAGTCGAGCAGCCCGGGCAGTTCGTCCGCGCTTCCCGCCGCCACCAGAATCCGCATCCGGTCCGCCCGCACGGCCACCGGAGAGCCCGGCACCAGATGCCGCAGCGCCGCGTACCCCGCCTCCACCGGTGCGTCCAGCACGTCGAAACGCAGCCCCGTCGGCAGGTCCAGGGGAGTGCCGGGCACGGTCGGCCAGCCCAGTTCGTTCTCGTACCAGTGCCGGACCGCGCGACTCATGTGGCTCGGGTGGCCCGAGTCGCCCGGGTGGCTCGGGCCGGGCGGTCGGCGGGGAGAAGGGACCGTGGGGACCATGCAGGGCCAACCGCCGGAGCGGCGTTCGAGTTACGCTGGGTGGCTTCGTATGTGCGCAGAGTGTCCGAAAAGTGGGCGCTCCGAAGCGGTCCGCGGCGCAAGGATGTTCGCCCATAGCGGAGGGAACCGGTGCGTTCGGCATGGAGTGTCAGTGCGTACGGGTAAGACATCCCTAGTGGGAGGGGCGACACGCATGGCTCGGGCATCTCACGTTCGCCATCGGCGTACAGATGGTGGGGGTATCTGCCTGGCCTGCGGGAACATCGTCTCGCACCATCAGGTTGGAGCAGATGTCGGCGTTCGGGGTCAGGAGGCCAAGGACGGTGTCGGCAGTTGGAATGAGCGGTCCCCGCTTGCGGGACTAAGCTGCGGAAGGACAGGGAGGGGAGCGTCCCCTTACTGCCTGACCGCTCTGAGGAGCGATTAACGATGTTCGAGAGGTTCACCGACCGCGCGCGGCGGGTTGTCGTCCTGGCTCAGGAAGAAGCCCGGATGCTCAACCACAACTACATCGGCACCGAGCACATCCTCCTGGGCCTGATCCACGAGGGTGAGGGTGTCGCCGCTAAGGCCCTGGAGAGCCTCGGGATTTCGCTCGAGGCGGTCCGCCAGCAGGTGGAGGAGATCATCGGCCAGGGCCAGCAGGCCCCGTCCGGGCACATCCCCTTCACCCCCCGTGCCAAGAAGGTCCTGGAGCTGTCGCTCCGCGAGGCCCTTCAGCTGGGCCACAACTACATCGGCACGGAGCACATCCTGCTCGGCCTGATCCGCGAGGGTGAGGGTGTCGCCGCCCAGGTCCTCGTCAAGCTGGGCGCAGATCTCAACCGGGTGCGGCAGCAGGTCATCCAGCTGCTCTCCGGTTACCAGGGCAAGGAGACCGCCGGCGCAAGTGGCGGTCCTGCCGAGGGCACCCCCTCGACATCCCTGGTCCTCGACCAGTTCGGCCGGAACCTCACCCAGGCCGCTCGTGAGTCCAAGCTCGACCCGGTCATCGGGCGCGAGAAGGAGATCGAGCGGGTCATGCAGGTGCTGTCCCGGCGTACGAAGAACAACCCGGTCCTGATCGGTGAGCCCGGCGTCGGCAAGACCGCCGTCGTCGAAGGTCTCGCGCAGGCCATCGTCAAGGGCGAGGTGCCCGAGACCCTCAAGGACAAGCACCTCTACACCCTGGACCTCGGCGCCCTGGTCGCCGGCTCCCGCTACCGCGGTGACTTCGAGGAGCGCCTGAAGAAGGTCCTCAAGGAGATCCGCACCCGCGGCGACATCATCCTGTTCATCGACGAGCTGCACACGCTGGTCGGTGCGGGTGCCGCCGAGGGCGCCATCGACGCCGCGAGCATCCTGAAGCCGATGCTGGCCCGTGGCGAGCTGCAGACGATCGGTGCGACGACGCTCGACGAGTACCGCAAGCACCTGGAGAAGGACGCCGCGCTCGAGCGCCGCTTCCAGCCCATCCAGGTCGCGGAGCCGTCGCTGCCGCACACCATCGAGATCCTCAAGGGTCTGCGCGACCGCTACGAGGCGCACCACCGCGTGTCCATCACGGACGAGGCCCTGGTGCAGGCGGCAACGCTCGCCGACCGGTACATCTCGGACCGCTTCCTGCCGGACAAGGCGATCGACCTGATCGACGAGGCCGGCTCCCGGATGCGCATCCGCCGGATGACCGCGCCGCCGGACCTCCGCGAGTTCGACGAGAAGATCGCCGGCGTCCGCCGCGACAAGGAGTCCGCGATCGACTCGCAGGACTTCGAGAAGGCCGCCTCCCTGCGCGACAAGGAGAAGCAGCTCCTCGCCGCGAAGGCCAAGCGGGAGAAGGAGTGGAAGGCCGGCGACATGGACGTCGTGGCCGAGGTCGACGGCGAGCTGATCGCCGAGGTCCTCGCGACCGCCACGGGTATCCCGGTCTTCAAGCTGACCGAGGAGGAGTCCTCGCGTCTGCTGCGCATGGAGGACGAGCTCCACAAGCGGGTCATCGGCCAGGTCGACGCCGTCAAGGCGCTCTCCAAGGCGATCCGTCGTACGCGCGCCGGTCTGAAGGACCCGAAGCGTCCCGGTGGTTCGTTCATCTTCGCCGGTCCGTCCGGTGTCGGTAAGACCGAGCTGTCCAAGGCGCTCGCGGAGTTCCTCTTCGGTGACGAGGACGCGCTGATCTCCCTCGACATGTCGGAGTTCAGTGAGAAGCACACGGTCTCGCGTCTCTTCGGTTCGCCTCCCGGCTACGTGGGCTACGAAGAGGGCGGCCAGCTGACCGAGAAGGTCCGCCGCAAGCCGTTCTCCGTCGTCCTCTTCGACGAGGTCGAGAAGGCGCACCCGGACATCTTCAACTCGCTGCTGCAGATCCTGGAGGACGGTCGCCTGACCGACTCCCAGGGCCGGGTCGTGGACTTCAAGAACACGGTCATCATCATGACGACCAACCTCGGCACCCGGGACATCTCCAAGGGCTTCAACCTGGGCTTCGCGGCCTCGGGCGACAAGAAGACCAACTACGAGCGCATGAAGAACAAGGTCTCGGACGAGCTGAAGCAGCACTTCCGGCCCGAGTTCCTCAACCGCGTCGACGACGTGGTCGTCTTCCCGCAGCTGACCCAGGAAGACATCCTGACGATCGTCGACCTGATGATCGGCAAGGTCGACGAGCGCCTCAAGGACCGGGACATGGGCATCGAGCTCTCCCAGTCCGCGAAGGAGCTGCTGGCGAAGAAGGGTTACGACCCGGTTCTCGGCGCGCGTCCGCTGCGGCGCACGATCCAGCGCGAGGTCGAGGACTCCCTGTCGGAGAAGATCCTCTTCGGCGAGCTGCGTCCCGGCCACATCGTGGTCGTCGACACGGAGGGCGAGGGTGAGGCCAAGACCTTCACCTTCCGCGGCGAGGAGAAGTCCGCGCTGCCGGACGTCCCGCCGATCGAGCAGGCGGCCGGCGGCGCCGGTCCCAACCTGAGCAAGGAGGCGTGACCCCCCGGGGTTCCGTCTGAGAACGGCCGAAGGGGCCGGTGCCACCAGGCACCGGCCCCTTCGTCGTGCCCGGCCGCGGTTACGACAGCTGGCCGTCGTAGTCCGGCAGCTTGTACGTCTTCTCGGCGTGCCCGCCCGACAGGTCGGTGGCGCTGTTGCCGATGTTCGCGATGATCGTGTAGCCCTTGGCCTCGATGGCCGTGCGCTGGGCCGTCTTGTACTCGGCCACGTCCCTGAACAGGTCGATGAAGTTGCGTACGTACAGGCCCGAGACCTTGTAGCCGACCTGCTTGAGGTTGTAGTCCGTCACCGACTTGATGATGTCCGGGCGGGCCGTGACGAAGAACAGGGCGACGCCGTGGTCCTGGGCGTACTTGGCGACGTCGAGGACGGGCGCGTTGGCCGGCGACGGGTAGCTGAAGCCGAAGTCGGTCTCCAGCGCGGTGTTGTCGATGTCGAAGACGATGGCCTGCTTCTCGCCGGAGGAGGCGTCGGCGATACGTTCCTTCAGGTAGGGCAGCGCCTCGGCCATGAGGGCCCGGCAGTCCTTCTGCCAGGTGTCGTAGTCCACGTCCTCCGCGGCGGCGGCAGAGGCGGCGGTCGCGACGGTGGTGACCGCGGCGGGGGCGGCGGCCGGGGTCGCGGCGGTGGCAGGGATCGCCAGGGCCGCGGTGACGGCGGTGGCGGCGGCGGTCAGGCCTATGAGGCGCTGCCAGCTTCTTCCTGTCATGGGATGGGGGGTTCCTCTCGCGTCGGAGCGCTGCGGACACGGGTCGTGGTGCATGCTCATGTGCGTGTGAGGCCACAGGGAAGCGAAGGGATTACTGGTCGGTAACTGTAAGGTGCCCGGGCGGGGTTGGGCTAGAGGACGGTGTGCGTCCTCGTCACCGTGTGCGTGCCAGGGAAGAGTTCCAGGACGTGTTCCGGTACTTCCGGCACCTCCGGAAGGAGGCGGAATGCGACGGACTCGAGACCAGGAAAGAGAACCGGCACCGCCGAGAGGTCTTCGTCTCCGGTGAAATTGTTCAGCCAAAGACGCCTGACGCCGGGCAGGACGGGCCCGTTGGTCCACGGGACCGCAGCCCAGCGGAGGCGCAATTCCTCCAGCTGGGGGAGGAGCGCGACCTCTTCGTAATCCTCCGGCGTGAGCGGTTCGTACAGGCTTGCCAGGCTCAGGCTCTTCACCGAGTGCATATGGCGCAAGCCGCGCAGCCCGGTCAGACGAAGGGCGTTCTTGGTGAACCGCAGATACGTCAGCGGCAACCCCTGAGGGAGTGCGGCATCAAGGGAATCGCCTATGAGCGGCACACCGGTGTCGAACTCGCGCAGGGTGGCCGACGCCGAAAGCGGAGCCAGCGCATCCGGCCTTTCCAGCCCCTCCATGAGATCCAACGACAGCCATTTCAAAGGGAGCCCGGCCAGGGATTCGAGGTTGTCGACGGATGGAATGCCGGAGATATCCAGGTGAGTGAGTTCGCGCAGCGGTGAAACGAAGTCCAGGTCACGCAGTGAGCGGTTGTCCTTCAGAACGAGCTTGCGGGTCGTGTCCGGCGCAAGGGCGATGCTCAGTTCCGAGGCCTCGATGTCCCCGACGACCTGGAGCCGGGGTCGGCCCCCGAGTTCTCGCAGGGCGCGCAGGTGCGCGGCGGAGTGCGCCGTGAAGTAGAGGTCGGCCGACGGCAGGTGGGCGATGACATCGGCCGCGTACCGCTCGGTGTCGAACCGGTGCCAGGTCCAGGTGAGCTGGCCCAGTACCGACACGGCCGGGTGGGCGCGGAAGCGGGCAAGGACCGGGATGGCCGCGTCGCCGCCGATGAGGGATGCGGTGACCACGACGGCCCTCGCCTCCGCGTCGGAGAGGTCCTCCGGCCCGGGCAGCAGCTCCAGGACCAGGGCGCCGGCCGAGGCCAGATCCTTGGCCTCGTCCGGCGTACGCGGTGGGATGAGCGTGGCCGCCTGTTCCTCCACGTCGGCCCGGACCTGCGGGTCGAGTTCCGTGGCGTGTTCGAGGCCGGCCAGGGCGAGGAGGCGGACACGGGTGCCCGCGGTGCCCTCGGCGGAGTCGACCAGGTCGCGCAGGAGCTGGGCCCGTTCGCGCGGACGGGCGTGGGCGACGGCCATGCGGATCACGTCGGACCACTGGGAGTCGGCGGCGTTGCGGACGAGGAGCCCGAAGTCGCCGTCCTCCACCGCGGCCTTCGCGCCCAGGTAGTCCTGGAAGGTGCGGTGGACGAACTCGACGGTCCCCACCGCGGGTTCGCGGAGCAGGCCGCTGCGGATCAGCAGATAGCGGTAGATCGCGGACGCGTCGCCCTGGCTCGCCACCGCGGGCAGAGAGGGCAGCGCGTCGGCGATGATGCGCTCGGCCCGTTCGCGGTCCATCTCCGCCTGGTTGTTGCGGATCAGCCAGTAGGCCAGTCGCTGGAGCAACTGGATCTGCGGGAGTTCGCTGAGCTGGATGTGGTCGAGCTGCATCGACCGTTCCTGGTCGCGGCGCGAGAGGAGTGCGGAGAGGGCCGCGTCGTACAACTCCTGGCGCCCGTGCGGGAGATAGCCGCGGCGGTCGCGGTGCAGGGCGCAGATGAGGCCGCACATCAAGGGGTTGGTGGCGAGGCGGCCGAGATCCTGTTTGACGCCGACGGCCTCCAGGAGCGAGTGCTCGTACGAGGCGAGGAGTTCCGTGTCCTGGGCGTCGGCGGCGGCCGCCGTGTGCCAGCGCCGGATGAAGGCGGTGACATCGGCGCGGCTCATGGCGGTCAGGAGCAGTTCGGTGAAGCCGTCCGGGGTGAGCCAGTCCTCGCCCACGGCGGAGGGGCGGGAGGTGACCAGCCACTGGTTGCCGGGGTACGCGTCGAGGAGGTCCCGCAGCCAATGCCTCGTCCGCTCGCGGTCGCGCTCGGGGATCTCGTCGATGCCGTCGACGAGGAGGAGCCCGCGGCCCGCGGCCAGGACCCGGTCCGCCCAGCCGTCCGGGGCCGTGCCGTGGAACGGGACGCGCACGGCCGCCAGGAAGTCGGCGGGCGCCGGCAGTCCGTCGGCGCGGCGGATGAGCGTACGCAGCGGAAGCACGAAGGGGATACGGTCACCGCGCTCGGCCCGCGCAGCCGTCACCGCGAGCCACTGGACGAGGGTCGTCTTGCCCGAGCCCGCCACTCCGCGCAGCAACACCAGGTCGTGGTCCGCGAGCGCCTCCTCGGCGGGCAGCGGCGCACCCGGCGAGGCGAGGTACGCGTCTCCGGAGGCGGCCGACTCCCCGTCCGTGGAGCGGCGCATCGCCTGCAGGGTCATATAGGCGGCGTCGAGCTGCCAGCGGTTCGGGGTGTTGGCGAGGTCGATGCCGTAGATGGTCAGCTTGCTGTGCTTGGTGGCGACGTACGCGAGATACCGCCGCTCGAACGCCCCGTCCCCGTCGCCGGGGCGCGGCGTGCGGGCGATCAACTCGTCGATCTTGGCGATGAGTTCGGACTGGCGGCGGGTCTGCTCGACGAGGGTTCGGGCGACGAATGTCGAGCGCTGGGTGAAGAAGTGCAGGATGTGCAGACAGGCCGTGTCGAGGAGCCGCTCGTAGAAGAGGGTCGCGTCGAATTCGAGGTCCCGGTCGGGGCTCCCGGCCGCATGGCGGAGATGGAGCGCGAGGCCCGAGTGGCCGAGCGCCACCGCCTGGGCGTCGGTCATGGTGATGTCGCCGAGGGCGCGGAGGGTGTCGGCCAGGGCGTGGACGACGGGTTGGGCCTGGTCGGGGGCGATGGGGCGTTCATCGGCTTCCTTCAGGGCCCGCCTGACCAGCTCTGAGGCGAGCCGGGTGACGTCCTTCTCGCCGAGCGTGCGCTGCTCGCCCTTGAAGGAGACACGGGACGAGATGCGTACGGGCTTGTCGACCAGCCCTGCGCCCGGCCCCTCCGGCGTGAAGAGCTTCTTGATCAGCGGTGTGGCCACGGTGGATGCCAGTCGGACTCCGACGGTCGCTGGTTCCATGGGGCTCCCCCGAGGGCATGGTTTGTCGTCTGCGGGCCTGTCGTGGCTGGTCGCGCAGTTCCCCGCGCCCCTTTGGGGCGCCGCTGGAGCAGCCTAGTCGCCGGGGCGGGCCCCTGTCTGTGGATCTTGGGGCGGGAAAACCGGTGGCCGTGGCGTCCGGTTCGACGGGATGATCCGCGATGACCGAACTGTCTGCAGAGGGAGCCGTGATGGGGGCCGACGAACCCGAGGTCCGTACGACAGCAGGTGTGGTGCGGGGAGCCGGAGAGGCGTCGGGATCGGCGGTGTTCAAGGGCATCCCGTTCGCCGAACCGCCCGTCGGAGCACTGCGGTTCGGGGCGCCGAAGCCCGTGCGGAGCTGGGACGGCGTACGGAAGACGGTCGCGTACGGGACGCCGCCTCCGCAGTCCGCCGCGTTCGGCATGGACGCGCTGGTGTCCGGCGACGCGGTGGACGAGGGGGACTGGCTGACCCTCAACGTCTGGACGCCCGACCCGGACCCCGGCGCGGGGCTGCCGGTGATCGTGTGGATGCACGGCGGCGCCTACGTCATCGGGATGTCGGGCCTGCCCGAGTACGACGGCGGACGGCTGGCGCGGGAGGGCGCCGTCGTCGTGGTGACGCTCAACTACCGGGTCGGCATCGAGGGGTTCGCGCACATCGAGGGGGCGCCGGCCAACCGGGGTCTGCTCGACCAGGTCGCCGCGCTGGAGTGGGTGCGGGACAACATCCGCGCCTTCGGCGGCGATCCGGGCCGCGCCACGGTCGTCGGCCAGTCGGCGGGCGCGGGTTCGGTGGCCGCGCTGCTCACGATGGAGCGCGCGGCAGGGCTCTTCGGCCGGGCGGTCGCACAGAGCGTGCCCGGCACGTTCTTCTCCCCCGAGCTCGCCGCCGACATCGCCCGGGAGTTCGCCGCGGAGCTGGGCGTGCGCCCGACGGTGGAGGAGATGGGGGCGGTGGCGCCGCGACGGCTGCCCGCGGTGGCGGACGCGGTCGGCGCGAAGGGCGGGGCGTTCGCGGATCGGTGGGGACCGACGGCCCACGCGCTGATCCCGGTCGCGCCCGTCGTCGACGGCGAGGTGCTGCCGCTCGCTCCGTGGGAGGCGCTGGCCTCCGGCGCGGGACGCGACGTCGAACTCGTGGTCGGCCACACCCGTGACGAGTTCCGGCTGATGATGCTGCTCCGCGGACTGACGGGTGAGGTGACGGAGGATCAGGCCGCCGTCGCACTCCGGACGTTCGGGCCGGGCGGTGCCGCCGGCGGGGCGGCGGGCGGTGACGCCTACCGTGCCGCGTTCCCGGACGCGAGCGCCGAGGAGCTCTACGAACTCGTCCAGTCCGACTGGCTGTTCCGTATGCCCTCACTCCGACTGGCCGAGGCGCAGATCGCGGGCGGCGGTCGCGCGCACGTCTACGAGCTGGTCTGGGAGGCGCCGGGCATGGGCGGCATGCTGGGCGCTTGCCACGGGCTCGACGTACCGCTGGTGTTCGGCAACCTCGGCGAGGGTCTGCCGGCGCTGCTCCTCGGGGAGGAACCGCCCGCCGAGGCCGAGGAGTTGTCGCGGCTGGTCCGCGCCTCCTGGACGGGGTTCGCGGCGGGGGAGGACCCGGGGTGGCCCGCGTACGACGTCGAGCGGCGGTCGGTGCGGCTCTTCGACGCGAAGCCCGCGGTGGCCCCGTACCCGGAGGAGGTGTCGCGGGGGCTCTGGCGCGAGCACGTGTTCGGGGCGCTGCCGCTGCTGGGGGGATAGGGAGCGCTGTGCTGCTCGCACGGACACGCGCGCTCACACGCGTTCACGCTCAGGGCTGTACGGCGTCGATGGCGTCCTGGACCACTCGGCTCAAGTCCTCTTCCGTGGGGACGAGTTCGCGGTCGGCGGCGGACAGCGTCGAGTAGTTCGTCACGGCGAGCGGGTTGTTGCTGGCGTCGAGGGCGAGCTGAACGGCCGCCTTGTTGTGCCGTGTCCCGATGAGGAACCCGATGGTCGCGTCGTCGCGCTGCTCGTCACGGACCATCTTGTCGACCACGCTCACATAGAAGGTGAGCTTGCCGACGTGCTCGGGGCGTACGTCCTTCGTCTTGAGCTCGAAGACGAAGTAGCGGTGCAGCTTGAGGTGGTAGAAGAGCAGGTCGATGCGGTACTCCTCGCCGCCGATGAGCACGGGGTACTGGCGGCCCACGAAGGCGAAGCCGACGCCGAGTTCGGTGAGGAAGCGGACCATGTTGGCGACGATCGCCTCTTCGAGCTCGTGCTCGGCGTGGTGTTTGTCGAGGCCCAGGAAGTCGAGACGGTACGGGTCTCGGGCCAGGTCCTTGAGCGTCGCCGATCCCTCGGGAACGGTCACCTCGAAATTCGTGGCGGCCGAGCCCTGGGAGAGATGCAGGTCCTGGTGGATGAAGCGGCTGAGGAGGTCCCGGGACCAGCCGTTGCGGACGGCCTCTGTGACGTAGAAGTCCAGGTCGGGACGGGTGTCGAGCTTGTCCAGCAGGAGCATGACGTGACCCCACGGCAATTGTGCAGCAGGCTGCTGCACAATTGGCTCAGGCCAGGTGCGGGCCATCTTGTGCATGTACATCAGGTTGCGGCGGGAGAAGCCGCGCTGGTTCGGGAACGTGGCCTTCAGATCTGCGGCGAGTCGCCCCACGACCTTGGTGCCCCAGCCCTCTTGTTCCTGGCGGGCCAGGATGAGTTTGCCGATCTGCCAGTACATCTGGACGAGCTCGGTGTTGACGGCTCGCTGCGCGCGGAGGCGGGCGCCCGTGACGGTTTCTTTGACCTCGCCGAGGAGGTCCCCGTACCAGGAGGGCAGGGTGCCCAACTGGGCGGGGATGGTGGCTTCGGCCTCGGTGTTCTTGTGCATGGGGTGAGGCTTGCGCACGGTGATCTTTGTGCAGGGGTGAATGGGATCAGGTCACCCGAACGTGTGGGTTTGCGGTGAGTGTTCGTATGAGGGCCGCGAGTGTGGTGGGCGTTGTGGCGAGGGTGATGGTGGGGGTGTCGCTTTCGCGGAGGTGGATGGTGCCGGTGGAGGCGGCGGCGACGTAGAGGCAGTTGTCGCCGGCGGCTTCGCTGAAGGACGACTTCTGCCAGTTGAGTTCAGTCACGGTGTCATTCCTGGTGTGTGTAGAGCAGGTGCTGCATCAGACCCCAGGAGTCACGGTGTTCGTGCACTGCTGGGAACTCGCTGGGCACGATGGGTGGGAGGGCGCTGTGGCGGAGCTCTTCGAAGGTAGCCCGGTACTGGTTCAGGGACGCTTCGTCGTCGAGGACGAGTCGGGCCGCCGGATGCTCCAGGATGACCGACCCCAAACTGGCGACGTCAGGCGCGAGTTGGAGAAACGGCGCGCTGCGCCAGGAACCGGGCCCCGCATCGAATGGCAGAACCTGAATGGTCACGTTGGGCCGTGTGGCGATGCGTACGAGGTGGCTCAGTTGCTCCCGCATCACGCGCGAGTCTCCGACGACCACGTGCAGGGCGGCCTCGTGGAGGACGGCGTGGAAACTGGTGATGTGCGGTTCGTCGAGGACGGTCTGGCGTGCCAGGCGGTATCGCACGGCGGTCTCCCGCTCGTCGCGTGAGGCTTCGGGCAGGCCTGTGCTGAAGAGAGCGCGCATGTACGACTCGGTTTGGAGGAGCCCTGGGACGAGCAGGGTTTCGTGGCTCCGGATGGATGTTGCCGCTGCTTCGAGCTCGGCGAGATCGAGAGAGCTCTGCGGCCGGATCTTACGGTACTCGGACCACCAGCCCTTGCCTTTGCTCTCCGCCATGCGGACGAGTTCGTTGATGTAGGGCTCATCATTGCAGTCGTATGCCTGCGCCAGTTCGCGGAGGCGCGGCGCTGGGATGGCGGTGCGCCCTGCCTCGATGTGGCTTAGGTGGGGTGCGCCCATGTCGATCAGCTGCCCCCCTTCGGCAACCGACAGGCCCGCCTGCATGCGCAATTTCCGCAGTTCAGCCCCAAGCCGACGCTGTCGTTCGGTGATCAGCGTTCTCAGTGCCACGCGCCGTCCTCCCCGGAGTTTGGATCAAAGTGTGCCCCCGTGGGGGTGGTTGGTCCACTTGTCGAGCCGATCAGGTTGCATGCGTGCTGAGATCGAAGCTACCTTGAGTGAGGCGACGCTCACGCAGTGATGCAGGAAGCCTCGCTGTCGACGTATGCGCATGCACGCCGTGTCGTGGAAGAGCACCGCCGGATTCTCGGGCCCATTCCGGGTGGGCCCGTACCCATGGGGCGGTAGAGCCACCGCGGCCGGCGTTCGTCGACGAGGCGTAGGCATTCCGAAGTCTTCCCGAGATTCACGTCCAGCGTTCTTCGCCCTGGAGGCGTCAGCCATGGAATTCCCGCTCACCTACACCCTGTTCACCCCAGCCGTCATGACCTCGCCCAAGGTCTGCCGGGACTTCGTGCGCGCCACTCTGGAGACGCTGGGGCTCGGTGAACTCGCCGACACGGCCGCGCTCTGCACCTCCGAGCTGGTGACGAACGTGCACCGGTACGCGGAGGGTGACGTACACCTGAGAGCGGCCGTCGAGAGGACCCACGTCCGGGTCGCCGTGTACGACGGGAGCACGCGGCTGCCCTCGCCCCGCCGGGCGGCAGCCGGGGACGACGGCGGTCGGGGCCTGTTCCTTGTCACCGCGCTGTCGGACGTGTGCGGCATGACGCCGACGGAACACGGCAAAGGCGTGTGGTTCCAGCTCAATCGCGACTGACGGGTGTGCACGGTGTCCAGCCCGAACCTCAATGCCGGATCCCGAACGCGGCAGTCCCCGGCAAGGGATGCTGGTGGAGCCGCACAGCAGAGTGTGCGGCTCCATGCCCGGCAACGCCTGGTCGGGGACTCGTGAGCCGGATGCCCGGCAGCGGATCAGCCGCACTGGCCGGTCCCCTTCGTGGAGTAGGTGGTGATGCCGCCCTCCCACGTGACGCACTCGCCACGGGCCTCGATGTAGACGGGCCCGGCGTACGTCGTGAAGCGGCCGCGGTCGGTGGCCGTACCGCCCGTCTTGGAGCTGAGCCTGGCGAACATGTTCACCGCGGCCCCGGGCTTGGTGCGCACGGTGACCACGCAGTTCTCGCCGGTCGTCTTGTTGTAGGTGAGGAAGGTGGTGCCGAGGTTCTCCATATTGGCGGAGTCGATCACCTTGTGACCGGTGCCGCAGGCGCCGTTGTACTTCGCGACCGGGGCCTCCGACGCGGCGGCGGCCGGGGCCGCCTTGGCCGCCGTGGGCGCGGAGACGGGCGCCGACGCGGAGGCGGGCGCCGCGAGGGCGAGGGCACCACCGGCGACGACGACGGCTACGGCGGCTGCGTGGCGGACGTTCTGTCCCCCCTGTGGTGTGGTCGTGGATCCATCTGGTCGTGGATCCATGTCGTGCGGCGCGTCCGGCCGGTCAGCTGCCGTCCGCCCACACCAGGTGAGACCAGGGGGCCCGGGGTTGGTTGTGGCCTCTTTTGTCACTGTTCTGTCGCCACATGTCGCGGTCCTGAAACCACGCGGCTTGCACTACGCCGTCACCGGCGGGGGTGGACCAACAGTTTCACGGAGTCGGCCAGTTTGTCGGCGTTGTGGATGTGACGGGCCGATTGGACCAACACGGTCTGGAGGGTGGGGTGCGATGCCAGGGGGGCCAGGTCGAGCACATCCGGCTCGTACATGCTGATGTACTGCATCGACGGGAACGCCGTTACCGCCTGCCGAAGATCCAGCTGCTTGCGGTTGAGCATGAGGAACACCCTGGAGATGCGGTTCAGCACTGTTCCGGTGGCCGCCAGGCTCGCCAGCTCGGCAGGATTCAGGCTCAGGATGGTCAGCTTCTCCAGGCCGCCGATCGCCTGCCAGTCCTCAGGGGCGGGCGAAGTGTTTAGGTCCAGCCCGAGCTGACGTAGTGACGGGAACTCTCCGAGTGCCGCGAGGCCGGACGCGTTCCCGGGAAGGAAGACGCACTGCAGAGGTGCCTCACGGGCGATGACGTCGAGCCCTGGCCACGGGGTCTTAGTCCGGAGGCTGAGCATGTCGAGCCGGGTGAGTTCTCGCAGTGGGCTCAGATCTTCAAGCAGGGGAAGATCGGAGAGAATCAGTTCCTCCAGAGGAAGTCCCGTCAGTGGCGCCAGCGATGCGACGCTCGGGCAGCTCACCAAGTTGAGACGGCGCAGCGCCTCGAAGCGGGCAACGAATTCGAGGCTGTCGATCACGCTGTTGTCGATGATCACGAGTTTCTCCAACTGATGGTCACCAAAAGCCCCCGAGATCTCGGCACCGGTGAAGTCCCCCATGCATCGGACTTGGTTGTTGCCTCCCAACCGGTGCAGCGCGGCGAGCTCTTCGGAGGAACGCACGGAGATGACCGTCTCGGGCTTCTCACGCAAGTGATCGATGATCTCCCTCGCATAGGTCTCGGTGTCGAACCGGTACCAGTGGAAGCCGAGCTGATGACGGACCGCAGAGCTCTCGTGGTTCCGATACCTCACGAGATAGGGCAGTGCGGCGTCTCCGCCGATGAGGCATGCCGTCTGGACGACCCGGGCCGCGTCTGCCTCGTCTTCCACGTCCTCAGGCCCGGGCAGCAACTCAAGAACGATCGCGCCGATGTCGGCAAGTTCCTGCGCTTCTTCGTTGCTGCGCGGCGGAATCAGCTCCCCCGCTCGCTTCTCCACCTCCCTCCGCACCTCCGGAGCGAGCTTCGCCGCATGCTCCAGGCAGGCCATCGCGAGCAGATGCAGCCGCGTCCGGTGAGGCGGCTCCGCGTCCCCGCGTCTCAGGAGCCCCCGCAACAGTCTTGCCCGTTCGTTCGGCCGGGCATGGGCGACGGCCATCCGGACGACGTCCTCCCACTGGTCGAGGTGCGCGTGCCGGACCAGCAGGTCGAAGTCGCGCTCCTCCACCGCGGCCCGTGCTCCCAGGTAGTCCTGGAAGGTCCGGTGCACGAAGTCCACGGCCCCCTTTGCCGGCTCGCGCAGGAGACCCGACCGTACGAGCAGATAGCGCAGGATCTCCTCGGCCGATCCCTGCTCGGCGACATGGGGCATCGACGGCAGGAGCCGCTCCAACTGGCTCACGGCGTCCGCGCGGTCCATCTCGGCCCGGCCGTTGCGGATGAGCCAGTACGCGAGCTTCTGCAGGAGCTCGACCTGGGACTCCTCGTCCAGCTCACCGGCCATGCCCTGCATGTCGCGCTCACGGTCGCGGCGTTCCAGGAGCATGGAGAGGGCCGCGTCGTACAGGGCCTTGCGTCCGCGGGGGAGGAAGCCCCGGCGTTCGCGGTGCAGGGCGCAGACCAGCGCGCACATCAGGGGGTTGGTGGCCAGTCGACCCAGGTCCTGTTTGGTGCGGACGGCGTTCAGCAGGGTCTTGCCGAGCGCGGGCTCCGCTCCCGCCGCTTCGTGCCAGCGGCGGATGAAGACCGCGATGTTGTCGCGGCTCATTTGGGAGAGCGCGAGATCGGTGAAGTCCTCGCTGCCCAGCCAGTCGTCCCGTACGGCGGAGGGGCGGGAGGTGACCAGCCAGAGGTTGCCGGGGAAGGCGGAGAGGAGGTCCGACAGCCAGCGACGTGTGCGTTCGCGTTCCTGCTCGGGGACCTCGTCGATACCGTCGATCAGGAGGAGCCCTCGCCCGGCCGACAGCACACGGTCCGTCCAGCTGGAGGGCTGGGAGCCGGTGAGCGGGCAGCCCACGGCGGTCAGGAAGTCCATCGGCGCGGGCAGGACGGCGCCTCCGCGCGTGAGCGTGCGGAGGGGGAGGACGAAGGGTACGCGCCCTATGAGGTGGGCCAGTTCGCCGGTCAGCCGGTCCTGGCGGGCGGTGGTGACCGCGAGCCACTGCACCAGAGTGGTCTTGCCCGATCCGGCGCTGCCGCGCAGCAGGACCCGTTGGCTTCCCGCCAGTGCCCTCTCGACGGGTTGTGGCAGCGCGGGTATCCAGCCTTCGGCCGACGTGACCCCACCCCGGCCCTCTGCGGCATGCGCGGCGAACGCACGGTCGACAACCGGCTGGTGCTCGGCGCTGCGGGACGCCTCCAGGCTCAGATAGGCCGTGTCCAGGGGCCATTCCCGGCACTCGTTGAGGTCGACGCCGTAGATGGTGAGAAGGCTGTGCTTTTTGGCGATGTGGGCCGCGTAGCGTTCCTCGAATTCCGCGTCCTCGGCGGACTGGGAGGGCAGGCGCTGGATGAGGATGTCTGTACGGGCGATCAGTTCGCTCAACTGCCGGCTCTGGTCGACGAGGCTGCGGGCCACGAAGGTCGAGCGCTGCGTCAGGAAGTGCAGGATGTGCAGGCAGGCGTTCTCCAGCAGATAGGAGTACAGGGACACCGAGTCCTGGCTGAGGAACCGTACGAGCTGAGCGCCGCCGGCCCGGTCGTACATCTTGGCGGCCAGAGACTCATGTCCCAGCCGCACGGCCTCGACATCGTCGAGCCCCAGATCGCCCAGGGTGTGCAGGGTGAGTTCCAGGGTGTCGGTGACGGCCTCCAGCTCGGATTGGTCCGAAGCCCGATCGAGTGTCTCCCCGGCCGCGCGCCGCACCAGCTCCTCGACGAGCTTGCGGAAGTCCTTCTCGCTGAGCGTGCGCTTCTCGCCCTTGAACGACACCAGGGCGGAGAGCCGCACCGGACGCTCCACCAGACCCGCCCCGGGGCCCTCCTTGACGAACAGCTTCCGCACCAAAGGCGCGATGATGCCGGACGCGACACGGACCCCGACCGTTCCCGGATCGACCATGGTTCGAGGGTAGGCCAACAGCCCTGTGGGAAAGGAGGGTTGGGCCCTACGCCGTGATCGTCACCCCCTCCGGCACGTTCCGTACGCGCGGCAGGCGCGGATTGACGCGCAGGACCTGGAGGTTGGGGAAGAGGGACAGCCAGGACATGTCCGGGTCGGTGGGTTCGGCGTTGAGCCAGAGATGGGTGAGCCGGTCGCGGTCGAGGCCGTCCATGAGGTCGGTGACGGGGATGACGCCGGCCACCTGGACGCGGGGTCGGCCGCCGAGGTGACGCAGGGCCGCGAGTTCGGCGGTGTCTGAGACCGGGAAGTACACGCCGTCGGGATCCAGGTGGGCGATGATCTCGCGCGCGTACCGCTCGGTGTCGAAGTGCCGCCAGGGCCGGGCGAGTTCGGTCCGTACCGCGAACGAGGAACGCCCCCGCAGGCGGGCCAGGTAGTCGATGGCGGCGTCGTCCTCGACCCGGGTCGCGGTGAGGGCGAGCAGCAGCGCCTGCTGGTCGCTCGGCACCTGCTCGGGGTCGGGCAGGAGCTCCAGGACGATGGGCCCCACCCAGCCCAGACTGCGGGCGCCGAGCTCGCTCGTGGGGCGGACGAGGTTCTTCGTACGGTCGTGGACGAGCCGCCGGACCGACGGGTCGAGCTCGGTGACATGGTCCAGGCAGGCCGCGGCCATCAGACGGCGGTGGTTGACCTGGGGTCTGCGCAGCGCGGGCGCGGCGGACAGCAGGCGTTCGAGGAAGTCGCCGCACTCCTCGGGGCGGGCGTGGGCGGCGGCCATGCGGATGACCTCCTCCCACTCGGGCTGGTGGGCGTGGTCGACCAGGTCGCGCAGCCGGCCGCGCGCCACGATCTCCTTGGCGGCCAGGTAGTCCTGGAAGGTGCGGTGCACGAAGTCCACCGAGAGGCCCGCCTGTTCGCGCAGCAGCCCGGTGCGGTGCAGCAGATGGCCGAAGATCTTCTCGCCGTCGCCCGCCGCGCGTGCGGCGGGGATCGCGGGCAGCGCGCCCTCCAGGATGGCGACGGCCCGTCCGCGCGGCAGCTCCGAGACGCCGTCCTCCAGCATGGCGTGCGCGAGTTTCTGCAACAGCCGTTCCCGCGGCTCCTGTTGCAGGCGCACGTCGTCCGCGTACAGCACGTCCCGCTCGGGGTCCCGGCGTTGCAGGAGCATCTCCAGGGCCGCCTCGTACAACTCCTTGCGGCCGTGGGGGAGGGAGCCGGAGCGGTCCCTGTTCAGCGCGCATATGAGGCCGCACATCAGGGGGTTGGTGGCGAGCTGGCGCAGCTCCCGGTAGATCCGTACGGAGTGCAGCAGCCGTTGCTCGTACTCCTTCAGCTCGTCCCGGTCGCGCTGCTCGCGGCAGTTCTCGTCGCCCATCGCAGCCGTGTGCCAGTCCCGGACGAACCGCGTCACCTGGTCCCGGGACATCGGCGCGAGCGACAGCTCCGCGAAACCCTCCTCCGCGAGACGTTCCTCCGCGAGCCAGCCGTCCGCCACGGCGGAGGGGCGCGAGGTGACCAGGCAGCCGTTCCCGGAGAACACGCGCAGCAGACGGCGGAGCTGGTCGCGCAGCTCGCCGCGCGTCGCCTCCGGGGCCTCGTCGATTCCGTCGACCAGCAGCAGGGCACGGCTCGCGAGCAGCGTCCGTACGACCCAGCCCTCCGGCGCCTGGTCGGCGAGCGGATGGCGGACTGCGCGCAGGAAGTCGTCCGGGGCGGGAAAGCCCTCGCGGGCGAAACGGCGTACGGGCAGGACGAACGGCACCCGCGCGCCCTCGCGGGCGGTGGCCACGGCGAGCCACTGGACGAGGGTCGTCTTCCCGGAACCCGCCACCCCGCGCAGCAGCACCCGCTCGTGCCCGTCCAGCGCCCGGTCCGCGAGCAGCACGGTCCGCTGCCCGCCCCCGCTCCCGCCGCCGGTGCTCTCCTCGGCCTCCAGGCTCAGATACGTGTCCTCCAGGAGCCAGCGGTCCGGCGCGTTCGGGAAGTCCACGCCGACGATGGTCAGCCAGCCGTGCTGGCGTACGACCTCCTCGGCGTAACGGGCCTCGAAGTCCGCGTCCTGCTGGGAGCGTTCGGTCCTGCGGGCCGCCGCCTCGGTGTCGTTGAGATCGACGAGCTGACGGATGCGGCTGGCACGCTCCGGCATGTGCTGCTGGATGTGGGGCGAGCGCCCGACGAAGTGGTCCAGCACATGCAGGCACACGTTCACGAGCAGCGCGTCGTGGAACCACGCGGCGTCGGGCGACAGTCCCCGGTCCGCGCCCGGCACGGCCCCGCGCAGCCGACGCGCGTAGTCCTGCGGCCCCAGTCGTACGGCGTCCACGTCGGTGAGGTCGAGTTCCCCGACGGCGAGCAGCGTGCGGGCCAGGACGTCGACCACGGCGGGCAGTTCGGACGTGGGGGTCGTGTGCTTCTCGGCTGCCAGCTGGATGAACTCGGCGGCGACCCGGTGGACGTCGTCCGGGATCGCGCGGGAGGGCTGGGGTCCTGGTGTTCGGAAGAGCCGTTGTACGAGGGGTGCGGCGTCGGGGGAGGGGATGCGGACAACGGGCTCCATGGGCATCGAGGTCCCTGTGGGGTGGGGCTGTTGTGGGAGTCAAGGGCAGGTCAACTCGGGCTGGATCGAGGGGTGATGAGTTCGATCCGGAGCGGCACCTGCTGGGCCACGTAAGTGCTCACCTCGGTTGCCACGCGGACCCTTTCGAGACGGGGAAAGACCGCGAGCCACGCCAGTCCGTCGACCGGGTGGGGTGCTTCCAGGAAAAGCCGGACGAGCCGCTCCTGCACGATGAGTTCCGTGAGCTCCTCGACCCGGTAGGGGCCGAGAACCCGTATGTCCTCCCAGCCGCCGAGAGCACGGAGCGTACGGAGGTCCGCAGCTCCGCGTACGGTGACCCGGCGCTGCTGTGGCAGATGCGCCAGGATGTCGCGCGCGTAGAGGGCCCGGTCGAAGCGCGGCCAGCATGCGGCCAGGGTCGTCTGGACCTCCTGGCTAGGGTGTTTCCGGAAACGGGTGAGGAAGTGCAGCGCGGCCTCGTTGCCCAGATGGCTCGCTGCCTGAACCACATGGTGTGCCGTCCGGTCGTCCACGTTCTCCGGACCCGGCAGGAGAGCGAGCAGCAGATCACCCCCGGCCCGTCCCAACTCCTCCGCCTCCGTGATCGAGCGCGGCGGGATCAGCGACCCGACCCCCTCTTCCACAAGCTCTCGAACCGAAGGCTCCACCTCCGCCACGTACCGAAGCCCCGCAGCGGCCAGCAGCTTCCCGCGTGAGCTGTCCTGCCCCACCAGCCGTCGCAGCATCTGCTCGGCTTCCTTCGGCCGGGCATGCGCGATGGCGAGCAGGATGACGTCGTCCCAGTCGTCATACCGCGAGTGGTTCACGAGCAGATCGAAGTCCAGCTCCTGCACGGCCAGCCGGGACCCCAGATAGTCCTGGAAGGTCCGGTGGAGGAAGTCCACCCGCCCCTCGGCCGGCTCCCGCAGCAGCCCCGACCGCAGCAGCAGCGACCGGTAGACGTCCTCGGCGGTCCCGTCGAGGTTCACCGCGGGGACCGCCTGCCCGATGATGTGCAGCGCGTCCGAACGGTCCATCTCCGCACGGCTGTTGCGGATGAGCCACCACGCCAGTTTCTGCAGCAGCTGGACCTGTGTCGCGTACGGGATGCGCAGTCCGTCGGGGTGGTCCAACTCCCGTTCCCGGTCCCGCCGTTCGAGGAGCATGGTGAGGGCGGCCTCGTACAGGGACTTCCTGTCCTGGGGGAGGAAGCCGCGCCGGTCGCGGTGGAGTGCGCAGAGCATGCCGCACATCAACGGGTTGGTGGCCAGCCGGTTCAGCTCGGACGTGGTCCGCACGGCCTGGAGCAGTGACATCCCCTCGGCCTCGTCCGCTCTGGCGGCGCGGTGCCAGCGCCGTACGAACGTGGCGACGTCGTCGCGTGCCATCGGGGACAGCGTGAGTTCGTGGAAGGCCGCCGCCTCCAGCCACCGCTCGGGGACGGCGGACGGGCGGGAGGTGACGAGCCACAGGTTTCCCGGGAAGGTCCGGGTCAGTTCGCGCAGCCAGCGCCGGGCCGCGTCGCGGCGGTCACCGGCGATCTCGTCTATCCCGTCGACCAGCAGCACACCCCGCCCGGCCCGGAGCACCCGCTCCGCCCAGCCGGCCGGCTGCTCCCCGGCGACCGGGCAGCCGACGGCCTTCAGGAGGTCTCCCGGGATGGGGAACTCCGTCCCCGGGCGCACGATCCTGCGCATCGGCAGGACGAACGGCACCCGTCCGATGAGGTGCGTCAGGCCGTGGTCGTACGTACGGCTCGCCGTCGTCACCGCGAGCCACTGGACGAGGGTCGTCTTCCCGGAGCCCGCGACCCCGCGCAGCAGCACCTGGTCGTGCTGCGCCAGGACCTGCTCGGCGGGGATCTGGAGTCCGCCGTCCTGCCCGTCGCGCTCCCGGGTCGCCTCCAGACTGAGGTACGCGGTGTCGAGCGACCACTCGCTCGTCCCGGTGTCCAGGCCGTAGATGGTCAGCGTTCCGTACCGCCCGTTGATGTGCTCCGCGTACCGCGCCTCGAACCCGGCATCCTCGGCCGACTGCGAGGGCAGGCGCCCCAGCAGGACGTCCACGGCCCGCACCAGCCGGGCCAGCTGCCGGCTCTGCGCGGTCTGCTGCCGGGCGATGTAGGTGGAGCGCTGGGTGAAGAAGTTCAGGATGTGCAGCGCGGCCGTGTGCAGCAGCTGCTCGTAGAAGAGCTCGCCGTCGCCGCTGAGTCCGTACGAGATGACGGCCGCGTGGGAGCGGAGTGTGCGCGCGAACTCCTCGGGTCCGAGGCCGACGGCCTCGTAGTCCTCGATCGTGAGGGTCCCGAGCGAGGCGAGTGAATGGCCGAGGGCGTGGGTGACCGCCGTGGCCTCCTCGGCCGTCACCGGCTGTTCCCCCGGCCCGGCCGTCTTCAGGGCTCTGCGGACCAGTTCCGCCGCGACCTTCTCGACGTCCTTCGGCGTGACGCTCCGCTTCTCCCGGCCGAACGAGACCAGCGCCGATATCCGTACCGGGCTGCTCACCAGCCCGGCCCCCGGCTGGTCCTTCACGAAGAGCTTCTTCACGAGCGGTGCGACCGCGCTGGACGCGATACGGGCCCCGAGCACTCCGGCGTCGACCATGCACCGAGCGTAGGCGAACCACCTGGGCCCTTGTGTAGCCCCCGCCACATTCCCAGGCTCCTGGATCACGCCCTCCGGTGACATGACGCACAGGCGATTTGTCCGGTACTAGGGCGAGTAGTGGTGGAGTGGAAACGGGCAAAAAGGACCTTTGGCCCGGGGGTGGTGACGGGGTCGGAGGCCGTGCGGCGCGGGCCCGGGCCCGTGGCTCCGGGGCCGGGCTGGACGGCCCTGAAGTGGGGGTAAACCCGACTTCCAGGAGAAAAGGCGGAGGATTTCGTCCCAGACGTTCTTCTTGTCAAGGAGTCGGAAGTTTCGGGGTCAAGTACGACTTGAGGTCGTAGATGGGGCCTTTGTGGGATGGCGGGGGCGCGGGTTACCAAGGGATGCCTCGCCCGGTGCGCCGACAGCGCGCCGGGTGTGTTGATGTCCGTCCCCCTGGAGGTAGTCCCCATGTCGCAGCGCATCACGTCCCACCTTCCCGGCACGCCCAAGCTCCGTGTCCGGGCGGCCGCCATGGCTCTCGGACTGGGCGCCTCGGCCGCGCTCGGAGCGGGGGTCGCGGTCGCCGCGGACACCAAGGCGAGCGCCGTCGCGCTGCCGGGCTCCGCCGCCGTCTCCGTGCAGCAGCAGGCCGCCGCGCAGGCCAAGGCCGCCGCTCAGACGAAGGCCAAGAGCAAGACGGCCGCCAAGAAGGCCGCCGCCAAGCCCGTCGCGGCCAAGAAGGCCGCCTCCTGGGTCGACCCCGTCAAGAAGTACAAGCTCTCCGCGAAGTTCGCCCAGGCCGGCAACCTCTGGTCGTCCACCCACTCCGGCCAGGACTTCGCCGTCGCCTCCGGCACGCAGGTCGTCGCCGCGCACGGCGGCACCGTGGTGAAGGCCGGCGGCAACGGCGCCGGTGACGGACCCGCGTACGGCAACGCCGTCGTGATCAAGCACGGCAACGGTACGTACTCGCAGTACGCGCACCTGTCCCGCGTGGGCGTGAAGCCCGGCCAGATAGTGAAGACCGGCCAGCGCATCGCCCTGTCCGGCAACACCGGCAACTCCAGCGGGCCGCACCTGCACTTCGAGATCCGTACGAAGGCGAGCTACGGCTCGGCGGTCGACCCGGTCGCCTTCCTGCGCTCGAAGGGCGTGAGCCTCTAAGAGGTCTCGGGGCTCAGGGCCCCAGGTCTCAGGGCGACTCGGTGGCGCCGGCGTGCGCCCGCGTGACCAGATCGATGGCGACCTCCAGGACGGCCTTCCGCTTGTCCTCGGGGTCGCCTTCCATGTCCTTGAGGGCGAACATCCCGGCGTGCATCGTGAACAGCGCGCTCACACACCTGACCTGGTCCGTCAGCGCGGCGTCCGGCTCCTTGATGATGTCCAGCATCCCGAGCATGCGGTCCTTGAAGGACTCGCCGATGCTCAGCTCGCGGATCGTCGCCTGGTTCTCCTGCATGAAGCGGAAGAGGGGGGCCGCGTTGGTGAGCGCCTCGCTGTAGCGGCTCAGCAGCTCCTGCTTGGTCTCCAGGGTGTGCGGCTGCCCCTTGCCCCACTCGATCAGCTCGTCCATCGGCCTCGTCAGGTCCTGGAAGAGGCTGATGAGGATGTCTTCCTTGGTCTTGAAGTGGTAGTAGAGCGCCGCCTTCGTGACGTCCAGCCGTTCGGCGATCTCCCGCAGCGACGTCTTCTCGTACCCCTGCTCGGCGAAGAGTTCGACGGCCACGTCCTGGATGCGCTGACGGGTGTCCCCACGCCGCCGCTGCCTGCTGCCGTCCATCGTGGCTGCTCCTCGTCCTTGTCGTCCCTACGTGTCGTAGGTGCTCGCCGTAAGGTAAAGAAAAACTTACTTGACGCCCGGCTAGTTACGGGTCTACTTTCCCTCAGTGTAGTCAACTTGCCGGTCGGCAAGTAAGTGCAAATAAGTAGCAGTGCAGTACCCAGGGGAGTGGGGACAGTGGCGGACACCAAGGCGGCTGACGCAGCCGAGGCAGTGGCGGAAGCGGGGGCGGAACCAGGAGCGGAACAGGGGACGGCCGAGGTCGAGGGCAAGCAGCCCAGGAGCGTACGGGTCGTCCTGCTCGCGCTGATGATCGCGATGCTCCTCGCGATGCTCGACAACATGATCGTCGGCACTGCCATGCCGACCATCGTGGGAGAACTGGGCGGGCTCGAACACCTGTCGTGGGTCGTCACGGCCTACACGCTCGCGACCGCCGCCTCCACCCCGATCTGGGGCAAGCTCGGCGACATGTACGGGCGCAAGGGCGTCTTCATGACCTCGATCGTGCTCTTCCTGATCGGGTCGGCCCTGAGCGGAATGGCCCAGGACATGGGGCAGCTCATCGGGTTCCGGGCGATCCAAGGGCTCGGCGCCGGCGGTCTGATGGTCGGTGTCATGGCGATCATCGGCGACCTGATTCCGCCGCGGGAACGCGGCAAGTACCAGGGCATGATGGCCGGCGTGATGGCCCTCGCCATGATCGGCGGACCGCTGGTCGGCGGCACCATCACCGACCACTGGGGCTGGCGCTGGTCCTTCTACATCAACCTGCCGCTCGGTGTCGTCGCGCTGATCGCCATCAGCGCCGTACTGCATCTGCCCAGGAAGCGGGCCCAGGCTCGGATCGACTACCTCGGGGCCGGACTGCTCACCGTGGGCATCACCTCGATCGTGCTGGTCACCACCTGGGGCGGGACCGAGTACTCCTGGGGCTCCGCCATGATCATGGAGCTGATAGGGATCGGGGTCGCGGCGCTCGTCGGGTTCCTGTTCTGGCAGACCAAGGCCGCCGCGCCGGTCGTGCCGCTGCACATCTTCCGGAGCGGCAACTTCTCGCTGATGTCCGTCATCGGCTTCATCGCCGGGTTCGTGATGTTCGGCGCGGTGCTGTTCCTGCCGCTCTACCAGCAGTCCGTGCAGGGCGCGTCCGCGACCAACTCCGGGCTGCTGCTGCTGCCGATGCTGGGCGCGATGCTCGTCACCTCGATGGTCGCCGGGCGGGTCACCACCAACACCGGGCACTACAAGGCCTTCCCGATCGTGGGCAGTGCGCTGATGGCCGTCGGGCTGTACCTGCTCTCGCTCATGGACACGGATACGTCGCGACTGACGTCCGGGGTCTACATGGCCGTGGTCGGCGCGGGCATGGGCTGCCTGATGCAGATCACCATGCTGGTCTCGCAGAACAGCGTCGAGATGAAGGACATGGGCGTCGCGTCCTCCACCACCACCCTGTTCCGTACGCTCGGGTCGTCCTTCGGGGTCGCGATCATGGGCGCGCTCTTCAACAACCGGGTCCAGGACGTGATGGCCGAGAGGGCCGGGGCGCTGGGCTCGAAGGTCACCGAGCAGTCCGCCCAACTGGACGCGGCAAGCCTCGCGAAGCTGCCGGTCGCTGCGCGGGAGGCGTACCAGCACGCTGTGTCCGCCGGTACGCATTCGGCGTTCCTCCTCGGAGCGGTGGTGGCGGTCGTCGCCCTTGTTGCGGCGGTGTTCGTGAAGGAGGTTCCGCTGCGGGGCGGTTCGGCGCCGACGCCGACCGAGACGGTCTGAGTTATCCGGACGGCCCGCAGCGATTCCGGCTGCGGGCTGTCCGTTGATTGCGGGGCTTGCGTTGTGTGTTTGCTGCGGGCCCGGTGGGGGCTGGTCGCGCAGTTCCCCGCGCCCCTTAAAGGCCAGGGCTACCGCCCCTCAAAGACGAAAGGCCGGGGCGGTAGCCCTGGCCTTTCGTCTTTAGGGGCGCGGGGAACTGCGCGACCAGCCCCCACCGGACCGGCGGATACGGACGGCCCGTGGATGTCGGACGGCCCGCGGGGGCTATGGAAGCACCGGGAAACTTCCCGTGTTCGTCGGTGCATGTTCCGGCAGCCACAGCACAGCGACCGCCCCCTCGACCGGCCCCGCCCCCACATCGAGCCCCACGTTGCGGAAGGTCAGTCGCGCACCGAGCACCCGGGCCTGCCCCGCCGCGATGGTGAGGCCGAGCCCGTGACCGTGCCCGGCCCGGTCGCTGCTGCCCGTACGGAAGCGGCTGGGCCCCTCGGCGAGGAGATCGGCGGGGAAGCCGGGCCCGTGATCGCGGACCCGGATGACCCGCCCCTCGACGGAGATCTCGATGGGCGGCTTGCCGTGCTTGGCGGCATTGGCGATGAGGTTGAAGACAACCCGCTCCAGGCGGCGCGGATCCGTGGTGACCAACGACTCGTGAACCACCCGCACCTCGATGTCCGGATGCGTCGAGGCGACCCGCCGGCTGATGAACTCGCCGAGGTTGATGTCCTGCAACTCGGCCCGCTCGGACGCCCCGTCGAGCCGCGCCACCTCCAGCACGTCCTCGACGAGCGTGCGCATCGCCTGGGCCCGGTCCCTGACCAGCTCGGACGGCCGCCCCGGCGGCAGTAGTTCGGCCGCGGTGAGCAGCCCGGTCACCGGCGTACGCAACTCGTGCGCGATGTCCGCGGTGACCCGCCGCTCTGCCTCGTACCGCTGCTTCAGCGCGTCCGCCATGGCGTCCACCGCGTGCGCGAGATCGTCGGTCTCGTCCCGTACGACACCGCCGATGGCGTCCCGCACCCGCACATCGCTCTGCCGCTGCGCGACCAGGTTCGCGGCGCTCGCCGCCTTGCGGAGGCGGCCCGAGAGCTGGCCGCCGACCAGCACGCCGAGGGCGCAGCCGCCGAAGATGACCGCGATCGACCCGATGAACAGGGCCTGGTCGAGGTCCGCCATGACGTTGGCGCTGCGGTCCGTGAAACGGGTGTGCAGCGACAGGGTCCGGCCGTCCCGCATCGGCATGGCCGCCCAGATGTCGGGCACCCCGTCGGCGTTGTCCTGCACGAAGGTGGCCCGCCGGCCGGCCTTCACCTTGCGCAGCAGCTCCTGAGGTATGTCCGGATCGTCCACCCTGGTGCCCAGCCGGGCCGCCCCGCTGGAGGTGTCGTAGTACCGCGCGGCGATCTGCAGCCGCTCGTCCTGCACATCGCGGGCGTTGTCCAGCATGGTGACCCAGGCGGCGTTGTGCACGACGATGCTGAGCACCAGCGCCACCAGCGCGCTGACCAGCGCGATCGCCGCACTCAGCTTCCAGCGCAGCCCGATCCGCAGCCCTCTGGGCAGCACCGGGAGCCTCATCCCTTGAGCTTGTAGCCGAAGCCGCGGACCGTCTCGATCCGGTCCTGGCCGACCTTCGTACGCAGCCGCTGCACATGGACGTCGACGACGCGGGTGTCGCCGCCCCAGCCGTAGTCCCACACCCGCTCCAGGAGCTTGTCGCGCGACAGGACCGTGCCCGGCGCCGACGAGAACTCCAGGAGCAGCCGCATCTCGGTGGGCGTCAGCGCCACCGGCGTACCGCCCCTGCGCACCTCCATGCCCACGGTGTCGATCTCCAGCACGCCGTCACCGTCGCCGAAGGACAGCACGCCACCGGCGGGGACGGACGAGCCGCCCTCGGACTCGGCGGCCGACCGCGGCCCGCTCGCGTGTCCGAAGCGCCGCAGCACGGCACGGATCCGCGCGACCAGGACGGCCCCGTCGAAGGGCTTCGTCACATAGTCGTCGGCGCCCGCCTCAAGACCCAGGACGACGTCGATCGAGTCGGCGCGGGCCGACAGCATGATCACGGGCACGGTCGACTCGTCCCGGATCCGACGGCACAGCGACACACCGTCGAGCCCCGGCACCATCACGTCGAGCAGCGCGATGTCGGGCCGGTCGGTGCGGAACGCCTCCAGCCCCGACAGACCGTCGGGCATCGCGGTGACCACGAAGCCGTCGCGCTCCAGCGCGAGTTGGGTGGCCTCGCGGATGACGTCGTCGTCCTCGACGAACAGGACGTGGGTCTGCTCTGCCATCCGGTGCTCTCAGTTTCTCGGTCGGTCGGGTCGGCTGCGGAGGTGGCCGGTCTAGTTCTCGGTCGGGACCGGCGTCTCGCCGCCCACCACCTTGCTGTAGTCGTTCGTCGTCCGGGCCCGCTCCGCGAAGCGGTTCGCCGTCCAGCGGTACGTGATGACCTCCTCGCCGGACGGATACTCCAGCGAATCGCCCTTCCCGTACACCTGCTGGGTGACCACCAGATCCCCCCGGTCGATCTCCGCGTAGACCGGAGGCTCCTCGGCCCGGAAGACATTCTTGTACGCGTCACCGTCCTCGCGATACACGTACGAGCCGACGCCGACCGCGTCGCCGCAGGTCATCACATTGACCAGGACGTCGTCGGCGGTCCCGCCGGTGAGGTTTCCGTACGACACGTCGACCGGGTACTCGTCGCCGAAGCAGGGCTTCAGATCGCGTTTGACCGCCGCGCTGACACCCGGGTCGGCCCGGACGAGCCTGATCGCGTCCGCGCGTTTCTTGGTCGGGGAGGCGGAGGGGGTGCCGGCCTCCACGGCGCCCGCGGACACCGAGTCGGAGGCGGGACCCTCGTCGCGGGCGCCGGTGCCGCCCGTGCCGCAGGCGGACACCAAAAGGCCGAGGGCGGCGAGCACGGCCACCGCCGTGATCACCGCCTTCAAGGGCCCGCCGGGCCGTGGAACCGTAGTGCCTACGCCGCGCAACGCTCCCGCTCCTCACGCTCCGGCACACCCGCGCCGAATCCGTCGTGTTCGTCGGACGCCCGGCGCTCCAGCTCCTCGCGGAGCCGGGCGAGCGCCCGGTGCAGTGTGCTCTTGACCGTGCCGGCCGACATACCGAGGGCGGCGGCGGTCTCCTCCGTGGACATCTGCTCCCAGTGTCGCAGCACGACGACACTGCGTTGCTTCGGTGCGAGCACCTTCATGATGTCCATCAGGAGCGCGCGGTCGGCGTGCTGCTCGGTGGAGTCGTCCACGCTCGCGTCCGGCAACTGCTCGGTGGGGACCTCCTCCAGCTTGCGGGCCCGCCACCACTCCGTACGCGTGTTGATCATGACGCGGCGCAGATAGGCGTCGGCGAGACGCTTGTCGGCGATGCCGTCCCAGCGGCCGTACGTGCGGACCAGCGCGGTCTGCAGAAGGTCCTGCGCGTCGACCGGGTCGGGGACCAGGCGGCGTGCGCTGCGCAGCAGCGCGTCCTGCCGGGTGCGTACGTACTCTTCGAACTCGAGCACCTCGCCATGCGCCATTCCAACCGCCTCCGTCCCCGTTTTCCGACCTGTGTGCTGCCGGTTGTCCGTTGCCTGCCGTACCGCTGGTCCGCGGTACGGCAATGAAGTTACGGAGCGGTTGTCACGGGGTTGTCCGAACGAGCCTGCGACGAGCGCTCGGCTGTCCGTCGGTTGTGTAACGGAAGTAGGGGATGGGTAAAGCGAGGTGCCGACTGGGGCGGGTATGGGGCGGTTTGCCCACCGGGAGTTGTCAAGACGAACTGTCACTGACCCCGGTGGAACCTGTGAGTCAGCTCAGCGGGAGCCGGTACAGACCGCCCGCGAGGGGCTCGACGAGTCCGTCGGCGACCAGCCCGTCCAGGGCCCGGGCGCGCTGGACCGGCTCGTCCCACACCCGGTCCAGGACCGACTGCGGGACCGGCGCGACCGCCTCGCGCAGCACGGCGAGCAGCCGGCCGCGCACCTGCCGGTCCGTGCCCGCGTACGTCTGTCCGCGCCGCGGCGGCCCCTCGTGCGCGGGCTTGCCTCCCAGCCGCCACGCGCACTGGGCCGCGATGGGGCACCGCACACAACTCTCGTTCTTCGCCGTGCAGACGAGCGCGCCGAGCTCCATGGACGCGGCGGCCCAGAGGGAGGCCGTGCGCTCGTCGTCGGGCAACAGGGCGCGGGCGAGCTTGCGTTCAGCGGCGGTCGTGGCGTTCGGCGGGTACTGGACACCGGTGACGGCCCGCGCGAACACGCGCCGCACGTTCGTGTCCAGCACGGCGTGCCGCTGCCCGTACGCGAACGAGGCCACCGCGGCCGCCGTGTACTCGCCGATGCCGGGCAGCGCGAGCAACTGGGCGTGCTCCGTGGGTACGTCGCCGCCGTGGCGCTCCGTTATGGCGACCGCGGCGCCGTGCAGTCGCAGCGCGCGGCGCGGGTAGCCGAGGCGGCCCCAGGCGCGGACGGCCTCGCCCGGCGCGTCCTCGGCGAGGTCGGCGGGGCGCGGCCAGCGGGCGAGCCACTGCTCGTACACCGGCAGCACCCGGCTCACCGGCGTCTGCTGCAGCATGAACTCGCTGACCATCACTCCCCACGGTCCCGCGTCGGCCCGCCGCCATGGCAGGTCGCGCGCGTTGTCCTCGAACCAGTCGATGACAGGGGCGTGCAAGTCGTCGCTGACGGTTTCTTGGGCGTCGGCCTGGGCGTGGGATGTGGGTTTCGTGGGTGCAGTCATGGCACCCCGATCCTCCCATGCGGTGGCGTCTCCGACGGTTTGGCGGGGCTGCGGTCGTGTGTTGTCTGCGGGTGGGTGGGGGCTTGTCGCGCCCACGCGGCGGAGCCGCACAATGTCACAGCCCCGCGCCCCTGGGTAAGTGGGGCTGGGCGTTGGGATGTGTGTGGCGGGATGATGATCTGTAAAAGATGATGGTCTGGGCGGCGGGTGGGGACAGTGAACTCCCGGATCTCTCGTACAGTTTGCGCCGTGGGATCTATGCGCAATCCGGTCGGGCCGCTTCCCTCCTCCATCTACTGGCGACGGAGGGCCGTTCTCGTGTCCGTGGTCGCGGTGTTGGCGCTGCTGGTCACGTGGGTGGTGACCTCGGGCGGCGGGGGCGGCGGCAAGAACGACGCCGACGGGTCCAACGACAAGAACCCCACCGCCTCGATCACACCGGGCCCCTCCGGCTCCGACCCCGCGATCAGCCAAGCCCCGGGCGGGCGCGACGAGTCGGGCGACGAAGGCGACGGTGGTTCCGGGGGCTCCGGCGGTTCGGCGGGATCCAGCGGCTCGGACGGTTCCACCGCCGGGGGAGCCGGGGGATCCACCTCGGGCGGTGGCAGCGTGGACGACGGCGCGGGCGGCGGAGGCTCCGGCGACACACTCCCGGCCGGCTCCAGCCTGCCCAACTGCACCGCCGGTGCCGTGAAGTTGACCCTGCGCAGCGTCAACAACGCGTACGCGCCCGGCGAGAAGCCCACCTTCGAACTGATCGCCAGAAACTCCTCCGGCAGCGACTGCAAGCTCGATCTCGGCCCCAAGAGCGCGGTCCTGACCATCACCCAGGCGGACAGCGACGACGAGATCTGGTCCTCGGCCGACTGCCCGACAGGCGCCGCCGCCATCCTCTACCGCATCCCGGCCAACGACCGCGTAACCCACACCATCCAGTGGAACCGCAAGTCCAGCGCCCCCGAGTGCGCCACCCCACCCGCCATCACAGCAACAGCAGGAACCTACTTGGTAGAAGCCAAGGCCCCGGGCTTCACAAAGACCCAGACATCATTCGTCCTGAAGAAGGACTAGCGCCCCGCAAGGGGCGCGGGGAACGGCGCAATCTTTCAGGGGCGCGAGGAACTGCGCGCTCAACCCCCACGGCGCGGCACGTACAAGACACGGCCAGGCCCACCCACCCAGGGGCGCGGGGAACTGCGCGACAAGCCCCCACCCACCCGCACCCAAAACACAACGCCCCCCGGCCCCGCCAAACCGCCGGACGGCTACACGTACCGCTCGAGAATCGAAGACTCAGCCAACCGGGAAAGCCCCTCCCGCACACTACGAGCCCGAGCCTCCCCCACCCCATCCACGGTCTGCAGATCATCCACGCTCGCGGCAAGAAGCTTCTGCAGCCCCCCGAAGTGCTCGACCAGCCGGTCAATGATCGCCCCCGGCAACCGCGGCACCTTCGCCAGCAACCGGAACCCGCGGGGCGAAACGGCGGAGTCGAGCGCCTCGGGCGACCCGGTGTAGCCCAACGCCCGAGCCACCGTAGGCAGTTCGAGAAGCTCCGCATGGGTGAGCGCGTCGAGCTCGAACAACGCCTCGTCGACGGTCCGCGACCGCTTGGCCGTCGGCTCGGGCACATAGTCCCGCACGACAAGCTCCCGCTCGGGCTCGACCCCGGCGATCAACTCGTCCAGCTGAAGCGCGAGCAACCGCCCGTCCGTGCCCAACTCGACCACGTACTCGGCGATCTCGGTCGCGATCCGGCGCACCATCTCCAGCCGCTGGGCCACCGCGGACACGTCCCGGACGGTGACCAGGTCCTCGATCTCCAGCGCGGACAACGTCCCCGCGACCTCGTCGAGCCGGAGCTTGTACCGCTCAAGCGTGGCCAGCGCCTGGTTCGCGCGGGAGAGGATCGCGGCCGAGTCCTCCAGGACCCGCCGCTGCCCGTCCACGTAGAGCGCGATCAGCCGCATGGACTGGGAGACGGAGACGACGGGGAAGCCGACCTGCTTGCTCACCCGGTCCGCCGTGCGGTGACGGGTGCCCGTCTCCTCCGTCGGGATGGTGGGGTCGGGCACGAGCTGCACACCGGCCCGCAGGATCTTGGTGATGTCCTTGTCGACGATGATGCCGCCGTCGAGCTTGCACAGCTCGCGCAGCCGGGTCGCCGTGAACTCGACGTCCAGCACGAAACCGCCGCTGCACATCGCCTCGACGGTCTTGTCCCAGCCGAGCACGATGAGCCCGCCGGTGTTGCCGCGGAGGATGCGCTCCAGGCCGTCACGCAGCCCTGTGCCGGGTGCCACGGCGCTGAGTGAGGTGCGCATCAGGCCATCGGCACCGGAACTCCCGGCGGACTTGCCGGGAACTGCTGCCCGGTCGTTGGCTGCCACTGCACTCCTCCGGTCGCAGGTGTCTGGGGGCGCCCTGAGTTCGTACGGACGGGCGAGACCTGGGCAAAGTCTACCGGCGCTCTTCCTCGTCCCGTGGGGCCTCTCGCCGACGCGACCTCGGGAGGACCCTCAGGGCGTCCCCCATGTCGGCGACTTCCAGGACCTTCATGCCGGCAGGGATCTTGCCCGGATCGCCCGGAACAAGGGCGTGGGTGAAGCCCAGACGATGGGCTTCGGCGAGTCTGCGCTGGACGCCCGTGACCCGTCTGACCTCGCCCGCGAGGCCCACTTCGCCGATCGCGACGAGGTTCTTGGGCAGCGGGGTGTCGCTCGCGGCGCTGGCCAGCGAGAGCGCGATCGCGAGGTCCGCGGCGGGCTCGGTGAGCTTCACACCGCCGACCGTCGCCGTGTAGATGTCCCGCTTCCCGATGGCACTGATCCGGCCGCGCTGCTCCAGAACGGCGAGCATCATCTGGACCCGGGAGGTCTCCAGACCGGAGGTCGTACGCCTCGGGGTGGGGATCTGGGTGTCCACGGTGAGCGCCTGGACCTCGGCCACCAAGGGGCGGCGGCCTTCCAGGGTGACGGTCAGACAGGTGCCGGGGACGGGCTCGGCACGCCGGGTCAGGAACAGACCGCTCGGGTCGGTCAGGCCGGTGATGCCCTCGTCGTGCAGCTCGAAGCAGCCGACCTCGTCCGTCGTCCCGTAACGGTTCTTGACGCCTCGTACGAGCCGAAGGCGCGCGTGCCGGTCGCCTTCGAAGCTCAGGACGACGTCCACGAGGTGCTCCAGGAGCCGCGGTCCCGCGATGGCGCCGTCCTTGGTGACATGGCCCACCAGCAGGGTGGCCATGCCGCGCTCCTTGGAGGCACGGATCAGGGCGCCGGCCACCTCGCGGACCTGGGACATGCCTCCGGGGGCGCCGTCGATCTCCGGAGAGGCCACCGTCTGTACGGAGTCGACGATGAGCAGGGACGGCTTCACCGCGTCCAAGTGGCCGAGGACCGCGGCCAGATCGGTCTCCGCCGCCAGAAACAGGTGGTCGTCGATCGCCTTGATGCGGTCCGCGCGCAGCCGGACCTGGCTCGCCGACTCCTCACCCGTGATGTAGAGCGTGCGGTGCTCGTCACTGGCCGCCTTCGCCGCCACGTCCAGCAGCAGTGTGGACTTGCCGACTCCCGGCTCGCCCGCCACGAGCACGACCGCGCCCGGTACGAGGCCGCCGCCGAGCACCCGGTCCAGCTCGGGCACGCCGGTCGAGCGGGCGGTCGCCTGCCGGCCGTCGACCTGGCCGATGGGCAGCGCGGACGTGGTGACCCGGCCGGGGGCCGTCGTCCGTACCGCGGGCGCGCCGTACTCGTCGATCGTCCCCCATGCCTGGCATTCGGGGCAGCGGCCGAGCCACTTGGCCGCCTGCCAGCCGCACTCGGTGCAGCGGTAGGACGGCCGGTCCTTCGCGGTCTTCGTACGGGCAGCCATGACACGAACCGTAACCGCCCTCACTGACAGCGCGGTGCCGGTCCGTTCCGCGCCGGATGCCGATAACCGGGCACCCTTCACAAACCGCCCACGGCTCGTCAGGAACACGCCATGGAATTCAGGGTTCCTGTCCCCTTATGAGGGATCGTTTCACCCGTACGGATTAAATGTGCGCAAGCAGCAAGAAGGGGCCACCGCCCGGCCCCTACGGTCGCACGGGTGATGAGCCGCAGTCCCGAGACCTCGACCCGCACCACCAGCGCACACCGGGCGCACCGCGAGGCGCGCGACCGGGCGGCGGCGCGCACGCTGGCACAGTGCCCGCCTCCGCGCTACGAGCCGTACCTGGACGGTCTGTTCACCTACTGCCTGTCCGTGCTGTGCGACCACGACACGGCGACCGCCGCCCTCGGCGACGTACTCGCGCTCGCCGAGCGCCGCGGCCAGCGCGGCCCGGAGGCGCCCGACGACCGCAGGGCCTGGCTGTACGCCCTCGCCCGCTGGTCGTGCCTGCGCAAGCTCGCCGAGGCCAAGCAGAAACGTCATGGCGCCCATGCGCTGGGACGATCCGAGGACGCACACGCCTCCGGCCGCCCCCAGGGTGCGTACGCCGACGGCCGGTCCCAAGGCGCGTACGCAGGCGTCCACCGAGCCGCCGCCGCGGTCGCCGACCGTCCCGGAGGCCAGACAGTCGACCGGGCGGCCGACCACGCCTCCGATCGGACCGCCGACCCGAACGGCGACCTCCTCGCCGCCGCCGAGGAGGACCGTCGCCGTCGTGAACTGGCCCTGCTGGCCTGGCCGGAGGCCGCCGGTACGACGCCCGAACAGCGTGAGGCGCTCGAACTGGCCGTACGGCACCAGCTCGCCGCCCACGAGGTGGCCGCCGTCCTCGGCATGGACCTGGCCGCCGCCCGCGAACTCCTCGCGACGGCCGCCTGCGAGGTCGAGCGCACGCGCGCGGCCCTCGCCGTCGTCGAGACAGGCACCTGTGCGGGAGTCAGCCGGCTCACCGGCGACAACCACCTCGTCCTCAGCACGGCCCTGCGCCGCGAACTGGTCCGGCACGTCGACGACTGCCCGCGCTGTCGCCGTACGGCGGAGCGCGCGGTCCCCGGCTCCTGGCCCGGCACCAGCGTCACGCCCGCCGCGCTGCCCGTACTCGAAGCCCCGCGCGCGGCCCTCCACCGGGCGATGACCCACGTCCCACGCGCGCGGGGCGGCGGTCCGCGCTTTGACCGGCGCGGCTTTCCGATGGACCCCAAGGACCGCGCGGCCCGCCGTGACCGCTTCCGCGCGCGTGCCGTCACCACGACCGTCGTCGCCACCGTAGTGGCGGCCCCCGTACTGGCCCTGTGGGCGGCCTACCGCGGCGCGCCCCTCACCGGCGAGGGAGCGGACGGCCGCCCGGTCACCGCGAACGAGGCGCACGGCCCCGACGAGTTCGGCGGCGAGGCACCCGGCTACGAGAACGCCGGCAACGCCAGCACCAGGCCCGACCCCCGCTTCACCCCGGGCAGCGACTCGCCCGACGTCTCCGTGGAAGTCATCGGCGTGGCCTCGGGGCAACAGAAAACCGGCCTCTCCGTAGAGGCCGGTTCCAGCGGCGACACGACGTTGATCACCCTCACGGCGACCGGGAGTTCACCGGTCCGCTGGTCCGCGCACACCGGAGCGTCCTGGCTCTACCTCAGCCAGTCGTCCGGAACGCTGGAGCCGGGCGAGTCGCTGACGATCAAGGTGTACGTCGATCATCTGCGCGAGCCGATCGGTCCCTGGAGCGCCAGCGTGTCGGTCGCACCCGCGGGCGCGGTGGTCACGATCGACGGCTACGGCACGGCGGGCCCGAGCCCGACGCATCCAGGGCCCCGCCCGGACCCGCCCACGTCGGCACCGAGCCATCCCGGTCCGACCGGGCCGGGGCCCGACCCGGAGCCCACGCCGAGCGATCCGCCGCCGTCCAGTCCCGATCCCGAGCCGACGCCCAGCGACACGGCTCCGTCGGATCCGGAGCCGGAACCTCCGCCGGAGTCCTCCGGAGGTTCTACGCCGCCCGGTGGCAGCCCCGGTGACAGTGGTGCACCGAGTCCGTCGGAGGGTTGAACGCTCCCGCGGGTGGGTTCGTCGTCCGCGGGTCGCCGTGGGCTGGTCGCGCAGTTCCCCGCGCCCCTTGTAGGGCGCCCCTTGCTTACGGGGTGCTGCGGGCCGGGTCCGCCGGGTGGGGGGCCACCAGTGGCAGTTGCGACGCCAGGCGCTCCTCGCACAGCTCGACCAGGCGGTCGTAGCCGGCCTTGCCCATCAGTTCGATCAGCTCCGGCCGGTACGAGACGTAGACCGGGTCGCCCGCACCGTGCGCAGAGGTGGCCGAGGTGCACCACCAGTGCAGGTCGTGGCCGCCAGGACCCCACCCGCGGCGGTCGTACTCGCCGATCGAGACCTGGAGCACCCGGGTGTCGTCGGGCCGGTCGATCCACTCGTACGTACGCCGGACCGGGAGCTGCCAGCAGACGTCCGGCTTGGTCTCCAGGGGCTCGCGGCCCTCCTTGACGGCCAGGATGTGCAGCGAGCAGCCCGCGCCGCCCGCGAAGCCCGGCCGGTTCTGGAAGATGCACGAGCCCTGGTACGGCCGGGTCTGCCGGTCGCCGTCCTCGTCCTTCGAGACCCAGCCGGTCTCCGTCCCCACCTCGTGGTTCTGCCACATCTCCGGCGTGAGTCTCGCCACATGCCCTGCTACGCGCTTCTCGTCGTCCTCGTCCGAGAAGTGGGCGCCCAGCGTGCAGCACCCGTCGTCGGCGCGGCCCGCCTGGATGCCCTGGCAGCCGCTTCCGAAGATGCAGTTCCAGCGAGAGGTCAGCCATGTCAGATCGCAGCGGAAGAGCTGCTCGTCGTCGGCCGGATCCGGGAACTCCACCCACGCACGCGCGAAGTCGAGCCCCTTCTCGTCACCCTGCTCCGGGACGGCCGGGGACTTCTTGGACTTGGGCGAACCCTTGGCGGACTTGGCGGACACTGCCGACTTGTCGGCCTTTGCCTTTTTCGTCTTTGGCACGAGTCCAGGGTAAGTGGCCGGGAAGCCATCCGGGGACTGCTGGGCGTTCCGCGCGCAGTAGCGTTCCGTACATGAGACTCGGTGTCCTCGACGTGGGTTCGAACACGGTGCATCTGCTGGTGGTGGATGCACACCCCGGCGCGCGCCCGCTGCCCGCGCATTCGCACAAAGCGGAGCTGCGGCTCGCCCAACTCCTCGACGAGAGCGGCGCGATCGATTCTGTAGGAGTCGACAAACTGATCGCCGTTGTCCAGGAGGCGCTGGAAGCCGCCGAGGACAAGGGCGTCGAGGACCTGCTGCCGTTCGCGACCTCCGCGGTGCGCGAGGCCAGCAACGCCGACGACGTACTGGCCCGGGTGCGCGCCGAGACCGGCGTCGAGCTCCAGGTCCTCACCGGCGCGGAGGAGGCGCGGCTCACGTTCCTGGCGGCCCGCCGCTGGTTCGGCTGGTCGGCGGGGAAGCTGCTCGTCCTCGACATCGGCGGCGGCTCCCTGGAGATCGCGTACGGCATCGACGAGGAGCCGGACGCGGCGGCCTCGCTGCCGCTGGGCGCGGGCCGGCTGACCGCGGGCTGGCTGCCGAACGATCCCGCGGACCCGGGGGACATCAGGGCCCTGCGCCGCCATGTGCGGGCCCAGATCGCCCGTACGGTCGGGGAATTCAGCCGCTTCGGCGCGCCCGACCACGTGGTCGCGACCTCCAAGACCTTCCGGCAGCTGGCCCGTATCGCGGGGGCCGCCCGCTCGGCCGACGGCCTGTACGTCCAGCGCGAGCTCAAGCGCCGCTCCCTGGAGGACTGGGTCCCCCGCCTGGCCGCCATGACCACCGCCGAACGCGCCGAACTCCCCGGCGTCTCCGAAGGCCGCGCCAACCAACTCCTCGCCGGCGCCATCGTCGCCGCCGGCGCCATGGACCTCTTCGGCGTAGAAACCCTCGAAATCTGCCCCTGGGCCCTGAGAGAGGGCGTAATCCTCCGAACCCTGGACCAGATGGCCACCCCGTAGCCCGCCCCGAGCCCCGCTGAGGGGCACGGGAACCGCCGTAACCTTCGGGGACGCGAGGCCCGTCGCAGTCTCAGGGACGCGGGAGCCGCCGCAACTCTCCGGGAGTGCGAGGCCCGCCGCGATCTCAGGGGCGCGGGGAACGGCGCAATCTTTTAGGGGCGCGAGGAACTGCGCGAGCAACCCACGAGAACGGTCAGCCGACACACACCCTCAGACCCCACCCACCGAGGGGCGCGAGGAACTGCGCGAGCAACCCAATCCGACCGCCACACGACACACACGCTCAGCCCCACCCCCCCCAGGGGCGCGGGGAACTGCGCGACAAGCCACACCCAACCCGCACCCACCCACGACCCGATTCCCCAACCCCGACCAGTCACCCGGACCAGTCACCGGGACCCGTCACCCCCCAGCCAAAGCCCCCCACCCGAACACAACCACCAGAGCCACCCCGTAACCTGTCCCCGTGGCAGAACCAGTCGTGCGCATCCCGGATGCGAAGGTCGCCCTGTCCACGGCCTCCGTGTACCCGGAGTCGACGGCAACGGCCTTCGAGATCGCCGCACGCCTCGGCTACGACGGCGTGGAGGTCATGGTCTGGACCGACCCCGTCAGCCAGGACATCGAGGCCCTCCGCCGCCTCAGCGACTACCACCAGGTCCCGATCCTCGCGATCCACGCTCCCTGCCTGCTCATCACCCAGCGCGTCTGGTCCACCGACCCGTGGACCAAGCTCCAGCGCGCCCAGTCGGCAGCCGAGAAACTGGGCGCGAGCACGGTCGTCGTACACCCCCCGTTCCGCTGGCAGCGCCAGTACGCGCGCGACTTCGTCACCGGGATCTGGCGCATGGCGAACGAGACGGACGTCCGGTTCGCCGTTGAGAACATGTACCCCTGGCGCTACCGCGACCGCGAGATGCTCGCCTACGCCCCCGACTGGGACGTCACGAAGGACGACTACCGCCACTTCACGATCGATCTCAGCCACACGGCGACCGCCCGCACGGACGCGCTCCAGATGATCGACCGCATGAGCGACCGCCTCGGCCACGTCCACCTCGCCGACGGCAACGGCTCCAACAAGGACGAGCACCTCGTCCCCGGCCGCGGCACACAGCCCTGCGCCGAGCTGCTGGAACGCCTCGCCCTCTCCGGCTTCGACGGCCACGTCGTCATCGAGGTCAACACCCGCCGCGCCATGTCCAGCGCCGAACGCGAGGCCGACCTCGCGGAGGCCCTCGCCTTCACCCGGCTCCACCTGGCCTCGGCCGTACGGGTCCCGCGCTCGTGACCAGCGCCGCCCCGCGCCGCCGCGGACGCCCCTCCCACGCGGACTCCGCGGACGCCCCCGCCGCCCGCGACCGCATCCTGGCGGCGGCCCGCGAGGAGTTCTCCGAGCGGGGGTACGAGAAGACGTCCGTACGCGGCATCGCCAAGGCCGCGGGCGTGGACTCGGCGCTCGTGCACCACTACTTCGGCACCAAGGAGCAGGTCTTCGAGGCGTCCATCGAGGTCGCCTTCGGGCCCCTCCTGAGCGCCCCGGGCTCGATCGCGGAAGGCCCTCTGGACGGCGTCGGAGAGCGGCTGGCCCGCTTCTTCTTCGGGGTCTGGGAGAACCCGGCCACCCGCAAGGCGCTGCTCGCGATCATCCGATCAGCCGTGAACAACGAGGTCGCGGCCTCGGTCTTCCGCCGCCTCATCTCGGCCCAGCTGCTGCGCCGCGTCGCCGCCCAGCTGGACACGCCGGACGCCGAACTGCGCGCCGAACTCGCGGCGGCCCAGCTCGTGGGCATCGCGATGCTGCGGTACGTGATCAAGGTGGAACCCCTGACCTCGGCGAACCCGGAACAGATCATCGCAAGGGTGGCCCCGGTGATTCAGGCCCACCTGACGAACCCCTGAGCCCTCAGGGTCGCGGGGCCGTGACGCGTACGCTTCCGCCGCGCGGGCGCGACAGGCCACGTACAACCCGCAGCCGACCACGCATCATCCGCAGCCGACCACGCACAACCGCTGCCGACTACACGCAACGCACAGCCGACCACCGAGACGGTCATCCCGTATTCCGGACACCGTGTCCAACCCCTGGATGACCGGCGTACGCTCGACGTGAGTCATTACTCTCCGAAGGAGCGAACGACGATGCCCGAGCTGAGGTCCCGCACAGTCACCCACGGCCGCAACATGGCGGGCGCACGCGCCCTTATGCGCGCCTCCGGTGTACCGGGCGCGGACATCGGCCGCAAGCCGATCATCGCGGTCGCCAACAGTTTCACCGAGTTCGTGCCCGGCCACACCCACCTCCAGCCGGTCGGCCGGATCGTGAGCGAGGCCATCACGGCCGCGGGCGGCATCCCGCGCGAGTTCAACACGATCGCGGTCGACGACGGCATCGCGATGGGCCACGGAGGCATGCTCTACAGCCTGCCCTCCCGCGACCTGATCGCGGACAGTGTCGAGTACATGGTGGAGGCCCACTGCGCCGACGCCCTGATCTGCATCTCGAACTGCGACAAGATCACGCCCGGCATGCTGATGGCGGCCCTGCGCCTGAACATCCCGACGGTCTTCGTCTCCGGCGGCCCCATGGAGTCCGGCCGCGCGACCCTGGTCGACGGCACGGTCCGTACGCTCGACCTGGTCGACGCGATCTCCGACGCCGTGAACGACAAAATCTCGGACGAGGACATCCTCCGTATCGAGGAGAACGCCTGTCCGACCTGCGGTTCCTGTTCCGGCATGTTCACGGCCAACTCCATGAACTGCCTGACGGAGGCCATCGGCCTCTCGCTCCCCGGCAACGGATCGGTCCTCGCCACGCACACCGCCCGCAAGGCGCTGTACGAGGACGCGGGGCGCACGGTGATGGACATCACCCGCCGCTACTACGAGCAGGACGACGAGACGGTCCTGCCGCGCAACATCGCCACGATCGCGGCCTTCGAGAACGCCATGGCGCTCGACATCGCCATGGGCGGCTCGACCAACACGATCCTGCACCTGCTGGCCGCCGCCCAGGAGGCCGGCGTCCCGTTCGGTCTCGACGAGATCAACGACGTCTCGCGCCGCGTGCCCTGCCTCGCCAAGGTCGCGCCGAACGTGGCCAAGGACCGGACGTACTACATGGAGGACGTGCATCGGGCCGGAGGTATCCCCGCTCTGCTCGGCGAACTGCACCGCGGCGGCCACCTGAACGAGGACGTGCACTCGGTCCACAGCTCGTCCCTGGCGGACTGGCTGAAGACCTGGGACGTCCGCGCGGGCTCCCCGTCCCCCGAGGCCCTGGAGCTGTGGCACGCCGCGCCCGGCTGTGTCCGTTCCGCCGAGGCCTTCTCCCAGTCCGAGCGCTGGGAGGCCCTCGACGAGGACGCAGAGGGTGGCTGCATCCGCTCGGCGGAGCACGCGTACTCGAAGGACGGCGGCCTGGCGGTCCTGAAGGGCAACCTCGCCGTCGACGGCTGTGTCGTGAAGACGGCGGGCGTGGACGAGTCGATCTGGACCTTCGAGGGCCCCGCGGTCGTCTGCGAGTCGCAGGAGGAGGCCGTCGACAAGATCCTCAAGAAGGAGATCACGCACGGCGACGTCGTCGTCATCCGCTACGAGGGCCCCAAGGGCGGCCCCGGCATGCAGGAGATGCTCTACCCGACGTCCTTCCTGAAGGGCCGAGGCCTCGGCAAGACCTGCGCCCTGATCACCGACGGCCGCTTCTCCGGCGGCACGTCCGGCCTGTCCATCGGCCACGCCTCCCCGGAGGCGGCCTCCGGCGGCACGATCGCCCTCGTCCGGGACGGCGACCGCATCCGCATCGACATCCCGAACCGCGCCATCGAGCTCCTGGTCTCCGACGAGGAGCTGGCCACCCGCCGCGAGGCCCTGGGCGGCGTCTACGCCCCGGCCGGACGCGAGCGGAAGGTCTCCGCCGCCCTCCGCGCGTACGCGGCGATGGCGACCAGCGCCGACAAGGGCGCAGTCCGAGACGTCTCCAAACTCGGCTAGCGCCCCGCACCACCCCACCACGTGGGCCCGCCCGGTCCTCACCACCGGGCGGGTTCGCCGTTTGCGGGGCTCAACGCTCGCGGCTCGGCTCGTCTCAGCCCGGCGTGGCACCGTACGGCTTGTCACGGGCGCCGCGGACTACCAGCCGGCGGGCTTGCGGGCATCCACCGCGAAGACACTGCCGTCGGGCGCGCTGCCGAAGACCCTTCCGCCCATGACCACGGGCAGGGGCAGCTCGGCCACGACTCGTGCCGTGTCGCCGCCGAGGCGAGGGCGGGTCTGGCCGAGGGGGTCGCCGCTCCGGACATCGGTGGCGAGAAGGCGGCCGTCGGGGGCGGTGACGTACACATGACTGCCGGACACCACGGGCCTCGACGGACGGCTGACCGAGGTCTCGAGGCGCCATCGCTCGGCGCCCTTCCCGGCCCGGCGTGTGTCGACGGCCACGAGCGAACCGCCGACATCGCTGAGGTACACGATTCCACCGCTCTCCGCGGCCGAGGCCCGGTCGAGCGGAGTCGGCAGGGACACCCGGTAGACGCCCTGCTTTCCGCTCTTTCCGGTGTCGATCCGGACGATCGCGTCGACCAGCTGATCGACGTTCGTCGACATGAGGTGGACCGCGCCGTCCGGAGCGGCGAACGGGGTGAGGTTTCCAGCCGCTGATCTCGTCCACAGCACGGTGCCGCGCTCCGCGGACACCGCACTGACCTGGGTCACGGATCCGTCGGCCGAGGGTGTCGCCGCGTAGAACACACCCGCTTCGTCCGATCCGCCGATCCACTGCGTGCCGAGGCCGCCGACGCGCGAATCCCAGCGCTCCTCGCCCGTCGCGCTGTCCAGCGCCCGCACGGTGCCGCGCTCCCCGACGAGGAGCGTGGTGTCCGCCGTGTGCACGACGGACGCGTACGCGGATATGCCGACGTCCCATTTCTGTTTCCCCGACCGGGGATCGAGTGCCCTGAGCCGACTGCTGCTCGTGATGTGCAGCAGTCCGCCGGACAGCTCGGGCAGCGCTTTCGCGTCCGCCGAACCGTCACCGTCGCCGTCGGCCACATCGTTCTTCTCGCCCACGGCCCCGGCCTTGTGCGACCAGACGATCCGGCCGTCCGTGGGGTCGAGCCGCGCCACCGGAATCCCTGGCGCCGAGCAGTAGAGGGCGCCTGCACCGGCTGTACAGACCGGAGGCGTGCCCTGTGCCCGAGCGCTGCCGAGGCTCGTACTCCACGGCCGAAACGCTTCGGGGCTCGCCGCGGTGGGACCGGCCGTCGGTGGCTTGGACGAGACCCATTCCCGTACGCCCAAGGCGCCTCCGACAGCCAGCACGAGCGCGACGCCGACCGCCGTCGTCCGTCTGAGACGGCGGCGAGCACGCGGGGGAGCGACGGGCTCCGGCCGCGGGCTCGCGGCGATGTGCGTCTCCTCCGGAGGGCGCCGCTGGGCGGGAATACGGGGTGCGGAAGCGGGTGCCGGCTGCCGCAGGGCGTCCATCACCTCGGCCGGCACGGGCCGTTCGTCGGGGTCCTTGGCCAGGCAGCGCAGGATCAACGGCACCAGGTCGTCCGGCACACCTGCCAAGTCCGGCTCGTTGTGCACCACTTGATAGGCGACGATGTACGGGCTGTTGGAGTCGAAGGGGCCGCGTCCGGTCGTCGCGTGGGCGAGCACCGCTCCCATCGCGAACACGTCGGCGGCCGGCCCGACTTCCCTCGGCCGCTGGAACTGTTCGGGCGCCATGAAGGGCGGCGAACCGATCAACTTCCCTGTCTCCGTGCGCAGATCACTGTCCGTCGGGCGCGATATCCCGAAGTCGATGACCTTGGGACCGTCGGGCGCGAGGAGAACATTGCTCGGCTTGAGATCTCGGTGCACCACCCCGGCGCGATGGATGTCGCGCAGCGCCTCGGCCAGGCCCGCACCGAGCCTGCGCACCTCGTCGGGCTCCATCGCACCGTTCCGCTTCACCTGCTCGGCGAGCGTCGGTCCAGGTATGAACAGCGTGGCCATCCACGGCAGTTCGGCATTCGGGTCCGCGTCCACCACGGGTGCGGTGAAAGCCCCGCTCACTCGTCGGGCGGCGCTCACCTCTTGCCGGAAACGCGCCCTGAACTCGGGGTCCGCCGCGTACTCGGAATGTACGACCTTGATCGCGAGACGCAGCCCGGACGCCGACGTCGCGAGATGGACCACGCCCATGCCGCCCGCGCCCAGGCATGACTCGAGGCGGTACTGCCCGGCGTATTCCGGGTGTTCCGCTTCCTTGCCGGGTCCGAAGCTGCGCAGTGGGGCCATGGCCCACCCCCGTGATCTGTGTCCGCGAGCGCGACGCACGGAGCCTAGTCGATGGTGCGTGCGATGTCGGACGGGCTTGCTAGCCTGCGCGGGTCGCGTGTGAAAGACGTGCACAGGACAAACATCAACGGGGGAGGCCGGAATGGCTGTTGAGGACAGAACGAGCACGGTCGAAGGCGCAGCGGAGGGGACGGCGACCGAGACACTGGCCGCCGCGGAAAGCACGGAGGCGTTGGCGGTCCGGTACTCGGTCGCCCCGGGCGTCCGTCTGAAGGTTCGCAGCGGGCCCGGCACGCAGTACCAGCTCATCAAGGTGCTGCCGCTCGGATCCCGCGTGCCGATCAACTGCCAGAAGCCCGGCGAGTGGGTCACCGGCACCTACGGCACGACGAACATCTGGGACAACATCGCGAACGGCCAGTACGTCTCGGACGCGTACGTGAACACGGGCAGCGACGGCTACGTGGCGCCGCGCTGCGCCTGACCCGTGCGGGGCACGAGTTTCGAGAGGGGACACATATGAGGTTCGGCAGGGGCAGAGGAACTCTGATCGCCGGCGCGGCGGCCGGGGCCTTCCTCATGGTCATGGGCTCGCCCACGTCCGCGAACGCGGCGGCGGCACGCACGTACCCGATCGCACCGGGCTACACCGTGAACGTCCGCAGCGGCCCGGGCACCGGGTACACCATCATCCGCACCCTGCCCGTGGGCGCCATGGTTTCGATCTACTGCCAGCGCCCGGGAGAGACGATCAGCGGTCCCTACGGCACGACGAACATCTGGGACAACATCGACAACGGCGCGTATGTCTCGGACGCGTACGTGAACACGGGCAGCGACGGCTACGTGGCACCACGCTGCAGCTGACCGCGTCGGGGCGGCCCGGCTCGCAGGCCACGAGCCGGCAAGCCGAGCCGCCCCCTCACTCACCTACACCCACCCGTCGGCACTCCGACGCACCCTCCACATCGGCACTCCCGCCGCCCGGGGCGATAATCGAGCCGTGAGCGACGAAACCGGCACCCCCGCAGGCCCCCGGCCCGAACCGATCCGTTTCTTCGGAACGACCTGGGTGGACCACGACGCCGGCTACGCGGGACGCCGCGCGGGCGTGGACGCCGGCTCGCTGGCGGCCGCCGTGGCGAGCTGCCTGATTCTCCGCTTCGCCTACGAGGGCCTGGCGATCGCGGCCGTGGGCGGCTTCGTCACCCTCCTCGTCGTCGTGATGTTCGCGATCTGCAGCGCGATCGCCTTCCGCCGCACCTGGGAGGGCTTCGCCGAGCGCCCCGACCCCGACACCCAGGCATCCCTCCGCGGCCTCCTGGCCATCGGCTTCGTAGGCGCACTCCTGGCCTACTTCTTCCGCTCCCTCACCGAGGCCCCCGGCGAAAAACTCCACCGCCAGGAGTACGAGACGGCCCGCGCCGAACACGCGCGCCGCACCGCCCGCCGCACGGGAAACCCGTCTCGCAAGCGCCGCCGCTAGGGGCTCCGCCCCAGGTCCCGTGGGGGTGTGTTGTCGGGTGCGGGGCGGGTGTGGCTGGTCGCGCAGTTCCCCGCGCCCCTAAAGACCTTGGGGCGCGGGGAACTGCGCAATCTCTTGGCGGGGGTTCGGGGGCGAAGCCCCTGAGCAAGTGACGGGATTGGGTAGGGGCGGCGGGGGCGAAAACCTCCCCGTCCTCACCCCAACCTCTTACCGAGACCCGCTGTCCCCCACCCCCGCCCAAGGCCACCATGGCGGCATGACCGCCTCCTCCCGCACCCACCACCACACCCGAGCCCACTCCTTCAACGCCGCCGCAGCCCAGTACGCCGCAAACCGCCCCTCCTACCCACCCACCCTCTTCGACACGATGGAGACCGCCGCAGGCCGCCCCCTGGCAGGGGCCCGAGCCATCGATGTGGGCGCAGGCACAGGCATCGCAACCACCCTCCTGCACGCCCGCGGAGCGAACGTCGTAGCGGTCGAACCAGGCGCCGGCATGGCACGCCAGTTCCGCCGGACCCTCCCGGACACCCCCCTCGTACGCGGCGACGGCAACGCCCTCCCCTTCACCGACTCCTCCGCCGACTTCGTGACCTACGCCCAGGCCTGGCACTGGACGGAGCCGGCCCGGGCCGCCCCGGAGGCGATGCGCGTCCTGCGCCCGGGCGGCGCCCTCGCCCTCTGGTGGAACATGGACGCCCTGGACATCCCGTGGATCGCCGCCCAGGAGCAACGCGTCGCGCGGTACTTCGGCGGCGACGCCGTCGGGAAGAAGGGCGGCACCTCCGCCCGCGCCGAGCGCGCCTTCGCTGGCGCGATCACGGTCCCGGACATCACACATCACCAGGTCCGCTGGACCCGAAGCGTCCCCCTCGACACGCACCTCGCCAACATCGGCAGCCACTCGATCTTCCTCGTCCTCGGCGAGGAGGGCACGGCGTCCTTCCTCGCCGAGGAGCGCGAGCACCTCCTGGAGGTGTTCCCGGACGGCATCGTCGAGGAGACGTACGACGTCGACCTCCTCGTCGCACTCCGCCCCTGACCCCACCACCGGGCGCCCGCCACCCACACCCGCCCGAAAAACAGCCCCCCACCACCGGGCGCCCACCACCGGGCGCCCACCGCCGGGTGCTCACCACTCACCACCGGGCGCCGGCCACCGAGCACCCGGCGCCCCACGCACCGCACGAGCTCCCGTCACGCGCCTCGGCCCAGCCATGCCCCCGCCCGGGCTTGACGCCTCCATCCCGCAGGCGCACTATTCATCACATGATGAATTACTCGTCCGGTCCACCCACGACCCCGCAGAACCACCCCGCGGCCCCAGCGGTCCACGCCGCCGCACTCACCGTCGTCCGCGGTATCCGCCAAGTCCTCCGCGGACTCGACTTCGAGGTCCCCCGCGGCCAGATCACCGGCCTGCTCGGCCCCTCGGGGTGCGGCAAGTCCACCCTGATGAGGTCGATCGTCGGCACGCAGGCCAAGGTCACCGGCACCCTGGACGTCCTCGGTCTCCCCGCGGGCCACGCCGCACTCCGCTCCCGCATCGGTTACGTCACCCAAGCCCCCTCCGTCTACGACGACCTGACCGTCCGCCAGAACCTGGACTACTTCGCCGCGATCCTCGACTCCGGCCGCGCCGCCGCCGAACGCCGCCACGAGAACGTCACCCACGCCATCGCCGACGTGGACCTCACCTCCCACGCCGAAGCTCTCGCGGGCAACCTCTCCGGCGGCCAGCGCAGCCGCGTCTCCCTCGCCGTCGCCCTCCTCGGCACCCCCGAACTCCTCGTCCTGGACGAACCCACGGTCGGCCTCGACCCCGTACTCCGCCGCGACCTGTGGCAGCTCTTCCACACCATCGCCGCCGACCGGGGCGCCACCCTCCTCGTCTCCTCCCACGTCATGGACGAGGCCGAGCGCTGCCACCGCCTCCTCCTGATGCGCGAGGGCGAGATCCTCGCCGACGACACCCCGGACGCCCTGCGCAACCAGACCGGCGCCGACACCGTCGAGGCCGCCTTCCTCCACCTGGTCGACGAGGCGATCGCGGCCGGCAACCCGTCCCGCAAGGAGTCCGTCCGATGAGCACCACGACCACCACCACCCGTACGGGCACGACCACGCTCCCGAGGCAGAGCGCGATCAGCTACTCCCGCACCACCGCCACCGCGGCCCGGGTCCTGCGCCAGCTCCGCCACGACCCGCGCTCGATCGCGCTGATGATCCTGATCCCCTGCGTGATGCTCCTGCTGCTCCGCTACGTCTTCGACGGCAGCCCGCGCACCTTCGACTCCATCGGCGCCTCACTGCTCGGCATCTTCCCCCTCATCACGATGTTCCTGGTGACCTCCATCGCCACCCTCCGCGAACGCACCTCCGGCACGCTGGAACGCCTGCTGGCCATGCCCCTCGGCAAGGCCGACCTGATCATCGGCTACGCCCTCGCCTTCGGCGCGCTCGCCGTCATCCAGTCCGCCCTCGCCACCGGTCTCGCCGTCTGGGCCCTCGGACTCGACGTCACAGGCTCGACCTGGCTACTCCTTCTGGTGGCTCTTCTCGACGCCCTGCTCGGCACGGCCCTCGGCCTGTTCGTCTCGGCCTTCGCGTCCTCGGAGTTCCAGGCCGTCCAGTTCATGCCGGCCGTGATCTTCCCCCAGCTCCTCCTCTGCGGCCTGTTCACCCCGCGCCCCGACATGCACCCCGTACTCGAAGGCATCTCCAACGTCCTCCCCATGTCCTACGCCGTCGACGGCATGAACGAAGTCCTCAAGCACACCGACGTCACCGCCAACTTCATCCGCGACGCCCTGATCGTCGCGGCCTGCGCCCTCCTCGTCCTGAGCCTCGGCGCGGCAACCCTCCGCCGCCGCACCGCGTGACACCGAGCACCACCCCCGCCCCCGGGACGGCCGCGTCCCGCCCACCGGACAGCGCGGCCCACCCCCACGCCCCCGGTGCGAGGATGGGCCTCGGACGACGCACCCCCGGAGGGCAACCGAACATGACCCAGAAAGTCGCAGTGCTCGGCACCGGCAAGATCGGCGAGGCCCTGCTCAGCGGAATGATCCGAGCCGGCTGGGCCCCCGCCGACCTCCTGGTCACGGCCCGCCGCCCCGAACGCGCCAAGGAACTCCAGGAGCGCCACGGCGTCACTCCGGTCACCAACGCCGAGGCGGCCAAGAGCGCCGACACCCTGATCCTCACGGTCAAGCCCCAGGACATGGGCACCCTCCTCGACGAACTCGCTCCGCACGTCCCCGCCGACCGCCTGGTCATCAGCGGCGCCGCGGGCATCCCCACCTCCTTCTTCGAGGAGCGCCTCGCCCAGAACACCCCCGTCGTCCGTGTCATGACGAACACCCCCGCCCTCGTCGACGAGGCCATGTCCGTCATCTCCGCCGGCAGCCACGCCACCGCCGAGCACCTCGCCCACGCCGAGGAGATCTTCGGCGCGGTCGGCAAGACCCTCCGCGTCCCCGAGTCCCAGCAGGACGCCTGCACCGCCCTCTCCGGCTCGGGCCCGGCGTACTTCTTCTACCTCGTCGAGGCCATGACCGACGCCGGCATCCTGCTCGGCCTGCCCCGCGACAAGGCGCACGACCTCATCGTCCAGTCCGCGATCGGCGCCGCCGTGATGCTCCGCGACAGCGGCGAGCACCCCGTGAAGCTCCGCGAGAACGTCACGTCTCCCGCGGGCACCACGATCAACGCCATCCGCGAACTCGAGAACCACGGCGTACGAGCAGCCCTCATCGCCGCCCTGGAAGCAGCCCGCGACCGCAGCCGCGAGCTGGCCTCCGGCAACAGCTAGGAGCCCCCGGGCCGGACCCGCCTCCGGCCCCACCGCTCCTCGTCACATCGCCGGCAGCAGCCCGATCGCCCGGTACGCCGCGTCCACCCTCGGCCTCGCCATCTCCCTGGCCTTCGCCGCACCCTCCCGCAACACCCCCTCCACGTACGCAGGATCCGCGCACAACTCCTTGTGCCTCTGCTGTACGGGCCTGAGGAGCTCCACCACGGCCTCGGCGGTGTCCTTCTTCAAAGATCCGTACGACTCATATACACCGGCCAAGGCCTCCGGGTTCCCACTTCCACACGCCGCGAGAATCTCCAGCAGATTCGAGACCCCTGGCCGGGCCTCCCGGTCGTACGCCACATCCCGCCCGCTGTCGGTCACGGCCCGCATGACCTTCTTCCGGATCACCTCTGGCTCGTCGAGCAGATAGACGATCCCGGGCCCCACGTCGTCCGACTTCCCCATCTTCGACGTCGGCTCCTGCAGGTTCATGACCCGAGTCGCCACCTTCGGAAGCGTGGCCCGCGGCACCACGAACGTGTGCCCGTACCGCTGGTTGAACCGCACCGCCAGATCCCGCGCCAGCTCCACATGCTGTGCCTGGTCGTCGCCCACCGGCACGTCGTCGGTCCCGTACGCCAGGATGTCCGCCGCCATCAGTACGGGATACGTCAGCAGCGACAGCCGCACACTCCCTCCCCGGGCCCGCTCGACCGCGGCCTTCTCCTTGTACTGGATCATTCGCCGCATCTCGCCGTCCGTGGCCACGCACTCCAGCAGGTACGACAGTCGCGCGTGCTCATCCACATGACTCTGCGCGAAGACGGTGCACAGCTTCGGATCGAGCCCAGCGGCCAGCAGCAGCGTGGCCGCCTGCCTACTGAGCCTGCGTACCCGGCCGGGATCGTGGTCCACGGTCAGCGCGTGCAGGTCGACGATGCAGAACAGCGCGTCGGCCTCGTGCTGATCGACCGCACTCCAGCGCTGCATCGCCCCCAGGTAGTTCCCCAACGTCAGATGCCCGGTCGGCTTGACCCCGCTGAAGACCCGCTTCATTCCTCTACCTCCTGGTCGAGGCCGCCACCACCGCCGGCCGGCGCTCCAGGAGGGAGAAACAAGAACGGCCGCCGAGGCGGCGGCCGTTGAGTACACGCGTATGTACGGCCGCCGTCAGGCGGCCCACCACAGCTGGGTGCACGCGTGCGTAGTCATGGCCCCAAGACTACGCCTCCAGGGTGGCTCCAGGCGTCAAGTTGACACGCCCTGGACCCCTACGTAGTGTTCTCCGAGTTGTCCGACGTGAGCGCCGACTTCGGTTGGTCCCCGGACAGCCATTCCGCAACAAGCACACAGCGATCGACGATCCGTCGTCGGACCGTTTTCATGCGCGTTTGCGAAATGAGGAATCAGCGTTCGAAAGAGCGCGACCCCGATTAGCTCGGGGGGCCAGGATTCCGCTAAAGTCTCACTCGTCGGAACGGCCCAACAGCCGCGAAGACAACCCGCTCTGACCGGGAATCAGGCCCGAAAGGATCTGATAGAGTCGGAACCGCCGGAAAGGGAAACGCGAAAGCGAAAATCTGGAAAGCACCGAGGAAATCGGGTCGGAAAACGGTCTGATAGAGTCGGAAACGCAAGGCCGAAGGGAAGCCCGGAGGAAAGCCCGAGAGGGTGAGTACGAAGGAAGCGTCCGTTCCTTGAGAACTCAACAGCGTGCCAAAAATCAACGCCAGATATGTTGATACCCCGTCCACCATGTCATGTGGTGGGTGGAGGTTCCTTTGAAAAAGTCCTGCCGGGCTCATACCTGGTAGGCGCACAGCGAGGACGTTGTGAACAGTCGGGCTTATTCCGCCCGGTTGTTCCGCTCTCGTGGTGTTACGCCGGATTACCGGCAGACATTCACGGAGAGTTTGATCCTGGCTCAGGACGAACGCTGGCGGCGTGCTTAACACATGCAAGTCGAACGATGAAGCCCTTCGGGGTGGATTAGTGGCGAACGGGTGAGTAACACGTGGGCAATCTGCCCTTCACTCTGGGACAAGCCCTGGAAACGGGGTCTAATACCGGATAACACTCCTACAGGCATCTGTGGGGGTTGAAAGCTCCGGCGGTGAAGGATGAGCCCGCGGCCTATCAGCTTGTTGGTGAGGTAGAAGCTCACCAAGGCGACGACGGGTAGCCGGCCTGAGAGGGCGACCGGCCACACTGGGACTGAGACACGGCCCAGACTCCTACGGGAGGCAGCAGTGGGGAATATTGCACAATGGGCGAAAGCCTGATGCAGCGACGCCGCGTGAGGGATGACGGCCTTCGGGTTGTAAACCTCTTTCAGCAGGGAAGAAGCGAAAGTGACGGTACCTGCAGAAGAAGCGCCGGCTAACTACGTGCCAGCAGCCGCGGTAATACGTAGGGCGCAAGCGTTGTCCGGAATTATTGGGCGTAAAGAGCTCGTAGGCGGTCTGTCACGTCGGATGTGAAAGCCCGGGGCTTAACCCCGGGTCTGCATTCGATACGGGCAGACTAGAGTGTGGTAGGGGAGATCGGAATTCCTGGTGTAGCGGTGAAATGCGCAGATATCAGGAGGAACACCGGTGGCGAAGGCGGATCTCTGGGCCATTACTGACGCTGAGGAGCGAAAGCGTGGGGAGCGAACAGGATTAGATACCCTGGTAGTCCACGCCGTAAACGGTGGGAACTAGGTGTTGGCGACATTCCACGTCGTCGGTGCCGCAGCTAACGCATTAAGTTCCCCGCCTGGGGAGTACGGCCGCAAGGCTAAAACTCAAAGGAATTGACGGGGGCCCGCACAAGCAGCGGAGCATGTGGCTTAATTCGACGCAACGCGAAGAACCTTACCAAGGCTTGACATCGCCCGGAAAGCATCAGAGATGGTGCCCCCCTTGTGGTCGGGTGACAGGTGGTGCATGGCTGTCGTCAGCTCGTGTCGTGAGATGTTGGGTTAAGTCCCGCAACGAGCGCAACCCTTGTTCTGTGTTGCCAGCACGTCCCTTCGGGGATGGTGGGGACTCACAGGAGACTGCCGGGGTCAACTCGGAGGAAGGTGGGGACGACGTCAAGTCATCATGCCCCTTATGTCTTGGGCTGCACACGTGCTACAATGGCAGGTACAATGAGCTGCGATGTCGCAAGGCGGAGCGAATCTCAAAAAGCCTGTCTCAGTTCGGATTGGGGTCTGCAACTCGACCCCATGAAGTCGGAGTTGCTAGTAATCGCAGATCAGCATTGCTGCGGTGAATACGTTCCCGGGCCTTGTACACACCGCCCGTCACGTCACGAAAGTCGGTAACACCCGAAGCCGGTGGCCCAACCCCCTTGTGGGGAGGGAGCTGTCGAAGGTGGGACTGGCGATTGGGACGAAGTCGTAACAAGGTAGCCGTACCGGAAGGTGCGGCTGGATCACCTCCTTTCTAAGGAGCACTTCTTGGCTGACAGGCTCTGCCTGCCGGTCCAGAGGCCAGTACATCGGCGAATGTCTGATGCTGGTTGCTCATGGGTGGAACGTTGATTATTCGGCACTCTCAGTCATCTCGGGCTGCAAGTACTGTCCTTCGGGGCGTGGAAAGCTGATCACGGGTGGCGAGGGTGTTGGGCACGCTGTTGGGTGTCTGAAGGTATGGCCGCAAGGTCTGTCTTCAGTGCCGGCCCCGGTAAAAATCTGCTTCGGCGGGTTGTGACGGGTGGTTGGTCGTTGTTTGAGAACTGCACAGTGGACGCGAGCATCTGTGGCCAAGTTTTTAAGGGCGCACGGTGGATGCCTTGGTACCAGGAACCGATGAAGGACGTGGGAGGCCACGATAGTCCCCGGGGAGCCGTCAACCAGGCTTTGATCCGGGGGTTTCCGAATGGGGAAACCCGGCAGTCGTCATGGGCTGTCACCCACATCTGAACACATAGGGTGTGTGGAGGGAACGCGGGGAAGTGAAACATCTCAGTACCCGCAGGAAGAGAAAACAACCGTGATTCCGGGAGTAGTGGCGAGCGAAACCGGATGAGGCCAAACCGTATACGTGTGAGACCCGGCAGGGGTTGCGTGTACGGGGTTGTGGGATCTCTCTTTCACAGTCTGCCGGCTGTGAGACGAGTCAGAAACCGTTGGTGTAGGCGAAGGACATGCGAAAGGTCCGGCGTAGAGGGTAAGACCCCCGTAGTCGAAACATCAACGGCTCGTTTGAGAGACACCCAAGTAGCACGGGGCCCGAGAAATCCCGTGTGAATCTGGCGGGACCACCCGCTAAGCCTAAATATTCCCTGGTGACCGATAGCGGATAGTACCGTGAGGGAATGGTGAAAAGTACCGCGGGAGCGGAGTGAAATAGTACCTGAAACCGTGTGCCTACAAGCCGTGGGAGCGTCGCTCATCAAGTTTACTTGGTGGGTCGTGACTGCGTGCCTTTTGAAGAATGAGCCTGCGAGTTTGCGGTGTGTTGCGAGGTTAACCCGTGTGGGGAAGCCGTAGCGAAAGCGAGTCCGAACAGGGCGGTTTAGTAGCGCGCTCAAGACCCGAAGCGGAGTGATCTAGCCATGGGCAGGTTGAAGCGGCTGTAAGAGGTCGTGGAGGACCGAACCCACCAGGGTTGAAAACCTGGGGGATGACCTGTGGTTAGGGGTGAAAGGCCAATCAAACTCCGTGATAGCTGGTTCTCCCCGAAATGCATTTAGGTGCAGCGTCGTGTGTTTCTTGCCGGAGGTAGAGCACTGGATAGGCGATGGGCCCTACCGGGTTACTGACCTTAGCCAAACTCCGAATGCCGGTAAGTGAGAGCACGGCAGTGAGACTGTGGGGGATAAGCTCCATGGTCGAGAGGGAAACAGCCCAGAGCATCGACTAAGGCCCCTAAGCGTACGCTAAGTGGGAAAGGATGTGGAGTCGCAGAGACAACCAGGAGGTTGGCTTAGAAGCAGCCACCCTTGAAAGAGTGCGTAATAGCTCACTGGTCTAGTGATTCCGCGCCGACAATGTAGCGGGGCTCAAGCGTACCGCCGAAGTCGTGTCATTTCAGCATATAGGGCCAACGCCCGCTGGGATGGGTAGGGGAGCGTCGTGTGCCGGGTGAAGCCGCAGCGGAAGCTAGTGGTGGACGGTTCACGAGTGAGAATGCAGGCATGAGTAGCGATACACACGTGAGAAACGTGTGCGCCGATTGACTAAGGGTTCCTGGGTCAAGCTGATCTGCCCAGGGTAAGTCGGGACCTAAGGCGAGGCCGACAGGCGTAGTCGATGGATAACCGGTTGATATTCCGGTACCCGCTGTGAAGCGTCAAACATTGAACCAGGCGATGCTAAGTCCGTGAAGCCGCCCTGGAGCCTTCGGGCAAAGGGGAGTGGTGGAGCCGACGGACCAGACCTGTAGTAGGTGAGTGATGGGGTGACGCAGGAAGGTAGTCCAGCCCGGGCGGTGGTTGTCCCGGGGTAAGGGTGTAGCCCGTGTGATAGGTAAATCCGTCGCACATTAAGGGTGAGACCTGATGCCGAGCCGATTGTGGTGAAGTGGATGATCCTATGCTGTCGAGAAAAGCCTCTAGCGAGTTTCATGGCGGCCCGTACCCTAAACCGACTCAGGTGGTCAGGTAGAGAATACCGAGGCGTTCGGGTGAACTATGGTTAAGGAACTCGGCAAAATGCCCCCGTAACTTCGGGAGAAGGGGGGCCATCACTGGTGATCGGATTTACTCCGTGAGCTGGGGGTGGCCGCAGAGACCAGCGAGAAGCGACTGTTTACTAAAAACACAGGTCCGTGCGAAGCCGTAAGGCGATGTATACGGACTGACGCCTGCCCGGTGCTGGAACGTTAAGGGGACCGGTTAGTGCACTTTCGGGTGTGCGAAGCTGAGAACTTAAGCGCCAGTAAACGGCGGTGGTAACTATAACCATCCTAAGGTAGCGAAATTCCTTGTCGGGTAAGTTCCGACCTGCACGAATGGCGTAACGACTTCTCGACTGTCTCAACCATAGGCCCGGTGAAATTGCACTACGAGTAAAGATGCTCGTTTCGCGCAGCAGGACGGAAAGACCCCGGGACCTTTACTACAGTTTGATATTGGTGTTCGGTTCGGCTTGTGTAGGATAGCTGGGAGACTGTGAAGCGGGCACGCCAGTGTCTGTGGAGTCGTCGTTGAAATACCAGTCTGGTCGTGCTGGATGTCTAACCTGGGTCCGTGATCCGGATCAGGGACAGTGTCTGATGGGTAGTTTAACTGGGGCGGTTGCCTCCTAAAGAGTAACGGAGGCGCCCAAAGGTTCCCTCAGCCTGGTTGGCAATCAGGTGTTGAGTGTAAGTGCACAAGGGAGCTTGACTGTGAGACCGACGGGTCGAGCAGGGACGAAAGTCGGGACTAGTGATCCGGCGGTGGCTTGTGGAAGCGCCGTCGCTCAACGGATAAAAGGTACCCCGGGGATAACAGGCTGATCTTCCCCAAGAGTCCATATCGACGGGATGGTTTGGCACCTCGATGTCGGCTCGTCGCATCCTGGGGCTGGAGTCGGTCCCAAGGGTTGGGCTGTTCGCCCATTAAAGCGGTACGCGAGCTGGGTTTAGAACGTCGTGAGACAGTTCGGTCCCTATCCGCTGTGCGCGTAGGAATATTGAGAAGGGCTGTCCCTAGTACGAGAGGACCGGGACGGACGAACCTCTGGTGTGCCAGTTGTCCTGCCAAGGGCATGGCTGGTTGGCTACGTTCGGGAGGGATAACCGCTGAAAGCATCTAAGCGGGAAGCCTGCTTCGAGATGAGTATTCCCACCAACTAGATTGGTTAAGGCTCCCAGTAGACGACTGGGTTGATAGGCCGGATGTGGAAGCCCCGTAAGGGGTGAAGCTGACTGGTACTAATAGGCCGAGGGCTTGTCCTCAGTTGCTCGCGTCCACTGTGTTGGTTCTGAAACCACGAACAACCGTCGTAGCCAAGGCCACGGCTCCGGTTGACAGTTTCATAGTGTTTCGGTGGTCATAGCGTGAGGGAAACGCCCGGTTACATTCCGAACCCGGAAGCTAAGCCTTACAGCGCCGATGGTACTGCAGGGGGGACCCTGTGGGAGAGTAGGACACCGCCGAACAAATATTATGGGAAAGCCCCCGCACTTCGGTGCGGGGGCTTTCTTGCGTTTAGGGTCTTTGTTATGCGCTACGAACTGGTGATCTTCGACAACGACGGCGTCCTCGTGGACAGTGAGCCGATCTCCAATACACTGCTGGCCGCCTATCTCACCGAGCTGGGGCACCCCACCTCGTACGAGGAGTCCCTGCGCGACTACATGGGCGCCGCCATGCACCGCGTACACGACATCGTCGAGGAGCGGACCGGGGAGCGGCTGCCTGCCGACTTCGACGATGTCTTTCATGCGCGGGTGTTCGCCGCCTTCGAGCGGGAGCTGGAGCCGGTGTCGGGGGCCGTGGAGGTCCTGGAGAAGCTGGCCGCGGACGGAGTCCCCTACTGTGTGGCGTCGTCAGGGAGCCATGAGCGGATCCGGGTGGGGCATCGGAAGACCGGTCTTGACCGATGGTTCGACGACGGGCGGATCTTCAGCTCGCAGGACGTGGGGCGGGGGAAGCCGGCGCCCGATCTGTTTCTTCACGCGGCTGAGCGTATGGGGGTGCCGCCGGAGAAGTGCCTTGTCGTCGAGGACAGTCCGCTCGGGGTGCGGGCGGCCGTAGCGGCAGGGATGGATGTGTACGGGTTCACGGCGATGACGCCGGCCGAGCGGTTGGTGGGGGCGGACCGGCTCTTCGGGGACATGGGCGAGCTGATCGGCCTGCTTCAGAGCTGACTTGCCGCCCGCACGGCCGCCGAGTTGATCTCAAGTTGATCTTCCAGTGCCAGAGTTGAACAAAATTCATCTTTGAACCGTCTACCCACGGGTAAGTCTGAGCCCTACGCTGAGCCGCCATGACAGATGTGCTGCGGCGTGGCCGGGCTTCTTTGGCATTCAGCTTCTTCGCCCAGGGCGTCGCCTTCGCGCTGCTCGTGACACGAATACCCGCGATCCAGGACCGGTACGGGATATCCGACGCGTTGCTGCCCGCCTTCCTCGCGGCCGTCCCGATCCTGGCCGGGGTCGGCAGCGTCTGCACCGAGCAGTTGGTGAAGAGGGTGCCGCCCAGCCACGTACTGCGCTGGTCGCAGCCGGTAGTGCTGCTGGCGCTGCTCGGGGTGGGGGCCGGCGACGGGCTGTGGGCGATCGGGCTGTCGCTCGCCGCCTTCGGGCTGGCCGTCGGGTCGCTCGACGCGTCCATGAACATGCTCGGGGTGAGTCTTCAGCACAGGTACGGGCGCAGCATCATGCTCGGGTTCCATGCGGCGTTCAGCCTGGGCGGGATCGTCGGGGCGTCGCTCGCGTGGGTGGGGGCGCACTGGGATCTGGCGTTGTTCGTGTCGTATCTGCCGGTGGTCGTGGTGCTGTTGCCCGCGGCGTTCGTGGGGAGCCGGTGGTACGTCGACGGGAGCGGGTCCGAGGCCGAGGTGAAGGCGCAGGGCGAGGACGGGAGCGGTGGTGGCGGCGTCGGGTTCAAGTTGCTGCTGCCTCTGTGTCTGGTGATGGCCGTCGCGTACATCGGGGACTCGACCGTCTCCAACTGGAGCGCCAAATATCTGCAGGACGTGCTCGGCAGTTCGGAGCAGCTCGCGACCGTTCCGTACAACGTCTATATGGTCACCACGCTGATCGGGCGGGCCGTCGGGGACTTCGGGGTGCGGCGGTTCGGGGCCGTCATGGTGGTGCGGGCCGGAGCGGTGGTCGCGGCGGTGGGGTTCGCGGTGGTGGCGGGGGCGCCGGGGGCCTGGGTCGGGATGCTCGGCTTCACGCTGCTGGGGTTCGGGTTGTGCGTGATCGTGCCGCAGACCTTCGCGGCCGCCGGACGGCTCTTCCCCGGGGCTGCGGATGCGGCCGTCGCTCGACTGAATATCTTCAACTATGTGGGGTTCTTGATCGGTTCGCCCTTGGTGGGGGCTCTGGGTGATGCGTGGAGTTATCGGGGGGCCATGCTCGTGCCGATGGTGTTGGTGCTGGTGACGTTGGTGTACGCCAAGTCGTTCGCCTCTGAACCTTCCCGATACGGTGACGGGCATGAGCGGCCGCGCACAGCTGATGTGGGACGAGGCAGTAACGGGCTATGACTTCGGCCCGGATCATCCGATGGATCCGGTCCGGTTGGCGCTGACCCGGCGACTGGTCGATGCCTTCGGGCTCGACCGGGAGGTGGAGGTCGTCTCGGCCAAGCCGGCCGGGGACTCGACCCTGCGGCTTGTGCACCGGGAGGACTACATCGAGGCGGTCAAGGCCGCCTCTGCGGATCCGAGGAGCGCGGACGGGGCGTACGGGCTGGGGACCATGGACGATCCCGCCTTCGCCGGGATGCACGAGGTGTCCGCGCTGATCGCCGGGCAGTCGGTGGGGGCCGCCGAGGCCGTGTGGCGGGGTGAGGCGCTGCACGCGGTGAACTTCGCGGGTGGGCTGCATCATGCGATGCCCGGGGGTGCGTCGGGGTTCTGCATCTACAACGACGCCTCGTTGGCCATCGCGCGGTTGCTGGAGCTCGGGGCCGAGCGGGTCGTGTACGTGGATGTGGACGTGCATCACGGGGACGGGGTGCAGGCCGCGTTCTGGGAGGATCCGCGGGTGCTGACCGTGTCGTTGCACGAGCATCCGCGGACGCTGTTTCCGCAGACGGGGTGGCCGGAGGAGACCGGGGCCGCGTCGGCGGAGGGGTCCGCGGTGAACGTGGCGTTGCCGGCCGGGACCGGGGACGCGGGGTGGTTGCGGGCCTTTCACTCCGTCGTGCCGGAGTTGGTCGCGGACTTTCGGCCGCAGGTGCTGGTCACTCAGCACGGGGCCGATACGCACTTCGAGGATCCGCTCGCTCATCTTGCCGTGTCGTTGGATGCGCAGCGGGCTGTGCAGGTGGCCTGTCATGAGCTGGCGCACGAGTACGCCGAGGGGCGGTGGGTCGCTCTTGGTGGGGGCGGGTATGCCGTGGTGGATGTGGTGCCTCGGTCGTGGACGCATCTGGTGGCTGTCGCGGCGGGGCGGGAGATTGCGCCGGAGACGGTGGTTCCTGAGGGGTGGCGGCAGGAGGTTTTCGCTCGTACGCGGCAGTTGGCGCCTGCGCGGATGACTGATGGGCGGTGGCCTGTGTCGTGGAAGGGGTGGGAGTCGGGGTATGACCCCGCCGACCGTCTTGACCAGGCTGTGCTGGCTGCGCGGCGGGCTGTGTTTCCGTTGCGGGGGTTGCTGGCGTAGGGCTCCGCCGGGGTGCCTGGCCTGTTTCTCGCCCCCGCCGCCCCTACCCGTTTCCGTCACTCAGTGACTCCGCCCCCGAACCCCCGTATCGCGCTGAACGCGCCCGTCCTCAAACGCCGGACAGGCTGAAAGACGGGTGGGCTGGAAGGCGGCCCCGCCGTCATAGACCCCGTTACGCCAACTGTGGGGTGTTTCAGGGGTTTTGGGGGTGGGGGGTGGGTGTATGCGTCAGCATCGGGGCGTGTTGAGTTGTGGAGCGTTGCGGGCGCATTTGCTGGCGGCGAGGCTGGCGGGGACGGTGGCCACCTCGCGGGAGGCGAGTCTCAGGAGCTATCGCTTGTTCGCCGCGCGGGATCCGCGGGTGATGATCGGGCTTGACCCCGAATGGACATGGGAACAACCGGATCTGATCGCTTTGATGGCGGACAAGTGTGGAGTGTCGCCCGATCCGCGGCACGTCTCTGGCCCCGATGTGATCGATCCTGAGCGAACCCTGGCGGCTCTTGACGCCTTCGCCGCCCGGCTTGCGGAAGCCGCACGGAACCGTTCCCCGGTGCTGCTTGGCACCGGACACCCGCACCGGCTGATCGGTTTCTACGCCGCGCTCGCGGACGCTCTGTCGGCGGCGGGGTGTACCGTCCTCACCCCCGCGCATGGTCACTCTGTCGACATAACGACCCGGTTCGGTCTACGCACGTACAACCTTGACTACGTACGAGGAGTCGCGCTGGTGCGCGAACCCGGGGCGTGGGACCCCGGTCGTGAGACCGGCGCGCACACGCACTCTCCCCTCCCGGTTCGTACCGTTCTGGCCACCGCGGCGGAGGTCGGCGGACCCCTCCCGGAACTCGTGGTGGGAGACCACGGCTGGGTCTGCGGAGCAGGTCAGCTGGGGTTCGAGGCCATTGGCCTGGGTGACACCGACGATCCCGCGCTGTTCGTCGGAGAGGCAGAGGGGCGGGTGTCCGTCGTCGTTCCACTTGATGACGCTGTGCGGTCTGATTACTACCGACCGCTTACTCGCTATGTACTCAATCGAGCGTGTCTGTCACAGTAGGCCGCCGATGGCCCCTCCTCTTCCCCACTCGCATCACACGCCCCTACTCTGGGGAGTGAGCACGCAACGACGAAGTGTCACCGGAAGGGGAAGCCGGTGACCGTCGAGTGCGGAAGGTTCAGGTGTGTCATGGCTGCTGGCGAGAGGCCTCTGAACGAGGTTCAGTTCCTTACCGTGGCGGAAGTCGCCTCGGTGATGCGAGTGTCGAAGATGACCGTGTACCGCTTGGTGCACAGCGGTCATCTGCCCGCGATCCGGGTCGGGAGGTCATTCCGCGTCCCGGAGCAAGCGGTTCACGAGTACCTTCGCGAGTCCTACGTGGGGGTGGAGACAGCCTGACGGCGGTCCGGGGGAGGGCCCGGGACGGCTCGATCGCGTCCCCGGGGTCTCACCCGGAACTCCTCGATTACGACCTCGGCGCTCAGACGGGTAGGCTGGCCCCTCATAAGTCGTGTGGGCCCATGCAGCCCAGCAACGAGTAAAGAGAAGTGAGCGAGGGTAGTCGTGGGCTCTGTTATCAAGAAGCGGCGCAAGCGGATGGCGAAGAAGAAGCACCGCAAGCTGCTCAAGCGCACTCGCGTTCAGCGTCGCAACAAGAAGTAAGTCGCGACGGACAGCGGTCACCCGCCACAAGCAGGGCAGACGGTGGGCGACGACGCTGTGACAGTGCGCTCTGTGGCCCCCCACCGGCTGGTGGGGGGCCACAGTCGTATCCCCTGCTCGCCTGCCGCGGTGTGCGGCCCGACGAACGCTGTGCGTATGTCCGGGCCTACGACTGTGTGGCGAATGGCTGGGTCTGATCGTACGTACGGGGGTGCCGTCACTTCGTGCATCGGGCGGTCATCACAGCGCAACACCGACCCGCTAACGTGGCCGTCACGGGGAACACGGCAGAGTACGAACGGCACAGTACGAGCAGCATGTCGTCGACGGCTGGAAGGAAGGCGCTGATCTTGGGGAAGGTCGTGCTCGTGACCGGAGTGGCCCGTCAGTTGGGGGGCCGGTTCGTACGACGGATCCAGCGTGACCCCGAGGTGGACAGGGTGGTCGCCGTGGACGCGGTCCCGCCGGAGCACCACCTGGGCGGCGCCGACTTCGTACGGGCCGACATAAGGCAGCCCGCCATCGCCAGGGTGCTCGCGGAGCACTCCGTGGACACGGTGGTGCACCTGGACGTGACCGCCACGCCGCTGGGCGGTGGCAGCCGGACCACGGTCAAGGAGACCAACGTCATCGGCACCATGCAGCTGCTGGGTGCCTGCCAGAAGTCGCCGACGGTCAAGCGGCTCGTCGTGAAGTCCAGTACCAACGTGTACGGGTCGGCGCCGCGCGATCCGGCCGTCTTCACCGAGACCACTCCGCCCAAGTCGCTGCCCAGCGGCGGCTTCGCGAAGGACACGGTCGAGGTCGAGGGGTATGTGCGTGGGTTCGCGCGGCGGCGGCCCGACGTCGCCGTGTGTGTGCTGCGGTTCGCGAACATCCTCGGGCCGAGCGCGGACTCGCCGCTCGCCGCGTACTTCTCGCTGCCCGTGCTGCCGACCGTGCTCGGCTACGACCCGCGGCTGCAGTTCGTGCACGAGGACGACGTGATCGAGGTGCTGCGGATCGCCTCGCACGAGCCGCGCCGCGGCACGCTCAACAGCGGTACGTTCAACATCGCCGGCGACGGTGTCCTGCTGCTCTCGCAGTGCGCGCGGCGGCTCGGCCGGCCCACGGTTCCCGTGCTGATGCCCGCGGTGAGCTGGGTGGGCTCGGCGCTGCGTACGCTGGGCATGACGGACTTCTCGCCCGAGCAGCTGCGGCTGCTCACCCACGGCCGGGTCGTGGCGACCCGGCAGATGCGCGAGACGCTCGGCTACGGTCCCAGGTACACGACCGCGGAGACCTTCGCGGACTTCGCACGCAGCCGAGGGCCCGGACTCCTGCCCCCCGAGGCCCTTGCGGGGGCCGTCGACCGGATCGCGGCACTGCCTGTACTCGGCGGTGGCCACCTCCCGACGCAGAGCGCCAACTGAGGAGCGCATCAACGATGGCGGACGCCAAGGTCATTCCGTTCGACGACGACCGGTCCCGCGGGAGTGCCGTACAGCGGCCGCCGCGGCGCCGGGGCGCGGGGAACAGGCGCAAGGGCGAGCCCGTGGTGGTTCGTGAGGTCCAGCCCCTGCCCGCACGAACGATTCCGCAGGATGATGTTCCTGTGACGCGTGAGGAACCGGCTGCTGTGGAGAAGCCGCAGGAGAATGGCTGGGACCGGCGCATTGCCGGCGGTCTGGCCTTCCTGCGGCGGCGACTGACGGGTGAGTACGAGGTCGACGACTTCGGTTACGACCAGGAGCTCACCGACCAGGTACTGATGTCGATGCTGCGGCCCCTCTACGAGAAGTACTTTCGCGTCGAGGTGAAGGGCATCGAGAACATCCCGTCGGAGGGTGGGGCGCTGATCGTCGCCAACCACTCCGGGACGCTGCCGCTGGACGGCCTGATGATGCAGGTCGCCGTCCACGACAACCACCCCGACGGCCGTCATCTGCGGCTCCTCGCGGCCGACCTGGTCTTCATGCTGCCGGTGGTCAACGAACTGGCCCGCAAGGCCGGTCACACGCTCGCCTGCGCGGAGGACGCCGAACGGCTCCTGGAGCGCGGCGAGCTGGTGGGCGTGATGCCGGAGGGCTTCAAGGGCATCGGCAAGCCGTTCAGCGAGCGCTACAAGCTCCAGCGCTTCGGCCGCGGCGGCTTCGTGTCGACGGCCCTGCGCCAGGGCACCCCGATCATCCCGTGCTCCATCGTGGGCGCGGAGGAGATCTACCCGATGATCGGCAACTCCAAGACGCTGGCCCGTCTCCTCGGCTTCCCGTACTTCCCGATCACGCCCACGTTCCCGTGGCTGGGCCCGCTCGGCGGCGTCCCGCTCCCCACGAAGTGGACGATCCAGTTCGGCGAGCCGATCCTGACCGACGGCTACCCGCCGGAGGCGGCAGAGGATCCCATGCTCATGTTCAACCTGACGGACCAGGTGAGGGAACAGATCCAGCACACGCTCTACAAGCTTCTGGTGCAGCGGCGGTCGGTGTTCTTCTGAGGGCTGATTCCGCAAAAGAGGGAAACTCCGGTGCGCTGGGCCGACGGACGGAGTCCGGCGCAGCCGCCCGAAGCCTGCGAAGCAGTGCGAGGGCGGCGGTGTAGATGGGTCCCGATGCTGATGTTCAACCTGACGGACCAGGTGAGGGAACAGATCCAGCACACGTTGTACAAGCTTCTGGTGCAGCGCAGGTCGGTGTTCTTCTGACGGTCCTGGATACGTCCAGGACTCCTGGATACGTCGGTGGGGGCGCCCCTTCTTGAAAAGGGGCGCCCCCACCGACGTATCCGAAGAAGCTAGTCCGCGTCCTCGCTGTCGATTCCCAGGCCCGGGAGCAGGCCCGGGAGCAGGGGCGGCAGCGTCACGTCCGGCTCTGCCGGTGGGGTGTTCCTGCCGGACGGGGAGGCGCTGGTTTCGTCCTCGGGCGGGTCCAGGAGGCCGCCGGTGTTGCCGCCGAGCAGGCCGTCGTCCTGGGTCTTGGACGTGGACGGCTTGGGGTTGCCGCTGCTGGAGCCGGTGCCGTCCGACGAGCCGCCGCCGGTGGCGCTGGGCGCGGCCGGACGGTCCGTACGGGACGAGTCGGTGGCGTCCGAGCTCGCGCCGCGGTGGCGGCCGGTGCCCTCCGGGGAGGGCGGCTGCGGGAGCAGCGAGCGCAGCGGCTCGACCTCTTCGTCTATGGCGTCGAAGACCGAGCTGACCTGGCGGCTGACGTCGCCGAGCTGCACGGGCAGCCGGTCGCGCAGGGCACCCCAGGCGTCGCGGTGCGACTGGGAGAAGGCGGAGAGGGTCTGGATGGGGCCCAGGGAGTCCGGGTCCCGCTCATAGGCCTCGTGCAGCAGGCGGTGGCCCTCGGAGGCGTCGTGCTGCATGCCGGACAGCGCGCGCCGGATCTCGCCCAGGGACTCGTGGTCGAGGGGCCCCGAGCGGCCGCGCTCCATCAGGCGGCGCGCCTCGCTCAGCCGGGTGGAGGCCTGGTCGAGGTAGAGCCGGCCGCGGTCGCCCTCGCCGTCGGCCATGCCCAGCTTGAGGTCCTCCATGCCGCGCTTGAGCCCGTAGAGCGAATCACCGGGCAGGGCGTCGGAACTGGCAGCGGCGACACCGCTGAAGGCTCCGGCGGCCACACCCACGGTGAGCCCGCCCGCGGCAAGCCCCTTCGACAGCCGGGAACGCGGTCGCAACTTCCCAAGACCGGTCGCCCGGTGCGCGCCCCGGCCCCGGTGGGAACGCTGCTCGGGCACCGAAGGGTCCGCCGCCCCGCCTCCCGCGGCCGTGCCCTCCTGGAGCATGGCCTCCATCGCGGCCACCAGCTGGGCCCGCTGGACGACCTTGACCTCGGGGTCCAGCTCCGGTTTGGGCAGTTCGCCGAGGCCGGTCGCCAGGGACAGCATCCGGCCCTGCTCGGGCCGGTCCACGGCGGCCGGAGCAGGGCCTTCGGACTGCTCGGCCGCCGTGCCCCGGTCGGGCTGCTCTTCCAGGGCCTGGGCGAAGGCGTTCGCCCGCCGGTGCGCCGATACGTTCGCGATCACTGGCGGCACCTCCTCTCGTCATCACGGTCGACTCCCCAGGGGGTCCTGAGGGTTGCACACCCCGATCACGACCACTCGATCGAGTGATCGAAGTCGGCCAGGGTATGACCACAGGGAGCCTGTATCCCGCACAACGAGCGGCTCGGCACTTGGGTTACGGACGACGGATGATCGGACCGCGAAGTCAACGGACTTTCACGGACGGTGAGTTGGGCATCGCTGAGCGTATGGAGTCATACGGAGTCGTACGGAGAGGGGGCGGGGCAGGGCCCGCCGTGTACGGGGTCTCAGCGGGCGTCTTCCGGGAGGAGCCGGGCCAGTGTGCGCACCGCCCGGTACTGGAGGGTCTTGATCGCGCCCTCGTTCTTGCCCATCACGCGGGCGGTCTCGGCGACCGAGAGGCCCTGGAGGAAGCGCAGGGTCACGCACTCCTGCTGCTGCGGGTTGAGGCGGCGGACGGCATCCAGCAGCGCCGCGTTCGAGAGGGACTCCAGGACGGAGTCCTCGGGGGAGCGCTCGACCTCGTTGGCGTCGAGCATCTCGCCGGTGGTCACTTCGAGCCGGAAGCGGCTCGACTTGAAGTGGTCCGCGACGAGGTTGCGGGCGATGGTGACGAGCCAGGCGCCGAAGTCACGGCCCTGCCAGGTGAACGTGCCGATGCGGCGCAGGGCGCGCAGGAACGTCTCGCTTGTGAGGTCTTCCGCGGTCGCCTTCCCGCCGACGCGGTAATAGATATAGCGGTACACAGTGTCGCTGTACTGGTCGTAGAGCCGGCCGAAGGCTTCGGCCTCACCGGCCTGTGCGCGCTCCACGAGGTCCATCATCCGGGCGCTGTCACTGTCTGCGGCCGGGCGGCGTGCGGTGGTGGCCGACGCGCTCGAACGACCTCGTCTGCCCACCGCCGCGCTGCCGTCGGCCAGTGCGTAGCACGGGCCGACGGGCGCGGCGGAGACAGCGAGGGCGGGGACGGCGTACGCGGTGGGGACGAAGCCGCGCAGGCGGTCGATGACCGTTGCGCGCAGCGTAGCCAGGCCCGAGGCGTCAACCCCGACGTGTGGGTACACGGGACTCCCAGAGGCAGAGCTTCCATCACGTGCAGTACCGGACCGTTCACCCGTCGTAGCGAAGAGTGGGGCCCGTCATGCGTCTGAGGAGAATAACGCTTCGTACAGGCAGTGCTACACCCAGTTGCTCAAATCATCGATTACGTCGCTTCTGTTACCGAACGACGCCTCATCAAGTGCCGGAGAGTGACCGGTTGTTGATCGAATGATTCCGCGTTCCGTCTGAGTCCGGGGCGTGTTGTGGCCGGGTGCCGTTAACGGGACTGGCGGGGGCTCCGCGCGGGTAGGACAGCCGGATTGCCCGTGTCCCTGTGGGACGCGGGGAACTGTGCGACCGGCCACGGCCGACCCGCACTGTCGTACGGACTCCTACCGCGGAGCGCTCAGCGGCGGCGGCGGTGCAGGGCGATCGCGGCCGCCGTGCCGCCCGCGACCGCGCCGACGCCGGCCGCCGCGGGAATGCCGACCTTCGCCGCCTTGCGGCCCGTGCGGTAGTCGCGCAGCCGCCAGTCGAGCTTGCGGGCGTGCTTGCGCAGCTTGGCGTCCGGGTTGATCGCGTACGGGTGCCCGACCAGCGAGAGCATCGGGATGTCGTTGTGGGAGTCGCTGTACGCGGCGCAGCGGCCGAGGTCCAGGCACTCCGCCGCGGCCAGGGCGCGTACCGCCTCCGCCTTCGCGGGGCCGTGCAGCGGTTCGCCGACGAGCTTGCCGGTGTAGACGCCGTCGACCGACTCGGCGACCGTGCCGAGCGCGCCGGTCAGGCCCAGGCGGCGGGCGATGACCGTGGCGATCTCGACAGGGGCGGCTGTGACCAGCCACACCTTCTGGCCCGCGTCCAGGTGGGCCTCGGCGAGTGCGCGGGTGCCGGGCCAGATGCGCTCGGCCATGTACTCGTCGTAGATCTCCTCGCCGATCGACATCAGCTCGGAGACGCGGTGGCCCTTCACGATGGACAGCGCCGAGTCGCGGGCGTCCTGCATGTGCTCGGGGTCCTCGACGCCGGCCAGCCGGAACCAGGCCTGCTGCCAGGCGAACCGGTAGAGGTCGCGGGTCTCGAAGAACTTCCGCTTGTAGAGGCCGCGGCCGAAGTGGAACAGCGCGGCGCCCTGCATCACGGTGTTGTCGAGGTCGAAGAACGCGGCGGCCTTGTCGTCACCGACCACCGGGAACTCCGGTTCGGTGCCTTCGGGCGCGGCTTCGTGCGCCAGCTCCTCCAACTCCTGGGAGGACTTGCGCGCTGCCTCAGCCGAGGCCTCGCCTGCCAGCACGCTCCGCGCGGTGGCGGAGCGCCTACGGGGGGTGAGCCATCCGAGAGCGGCCATGGCGTGAGCATAGCCAGTTTGTTCGGTGGTTCCGGAGTCGGGAGGTTTGGAGGCTGTGAACTCTCCGCGACGCATTGTTAAAGAGCTCATCCCCTTGGATCGCTCTTCCGGTCGCTTCGCGGGGTGGTCGTGCTTTGGCTGCGGGGCGGTGGGGGCTTGTCGCGCAGTTCCCCGCGCCCCTGACGGGGCGCTGTTGGCGGCGCGGGAGAATGGATTGTATGAGTCCCATTTTTCGGCGTGGTGAGCGTCGGGCGGAGAGCAAGGTGGCGCGGGAGCGGTTGGTCACACTGATCGGGAAGCCCGACTGTCACTTGTGCGAAGACGCACAGGAAGTCGTGGAGAAGGTCTGTGGTGATCTCGGTGTCCGCTGGGAGAAGAAGGACATCACCCAGGACGAGGAACTGCACCGCGAGTACTGGGAACAGATCCCGGTGGTGCTGGTGGACGGGGCCCAGCACACGTTCTGGCGGGTCGACGAGGAGCGGCTGCGCAGGGCGCTCAAGGCGTAGCCAATGGGACGGAGTAATGGAACCGTGGCCTGACCGAGGCGTCCAAGTGGGCCGGAAAGTCACTTAGGATCGAGGGCGGTTCGGACTCGGGGGCGGGGATCGTAGAGGAGAGTGTGCGGTTTTGCCCCCAACATGTGAGGAACGAAGGTGCGCGTGCGCCGGTTCCGTACGGGTGCGCCGGGGGTGCGTGACCCCGGTCACGTTGGCCGGGCAAATCGGACACCATCTTTGTGCACGCGTTCACAAAGACATAGCCTGCATTCGACGGGGCGGTCTAGGTACGTGCGACCGCCTGAAGCCCCGCGCTACCCGCAGGAGCACCGTGGCAACTGGCCGAACTCACCGACCGGCGACCCGCAGCCGAGGGATTCCCGAGGCCACCGTCGCCAGGCTTCCGCTGTACCTCCGAGCCCTCACCGCTCTGTCGGAGCGCTCGGTACCCACGGTCTCCTCCGAGGAGCTCGCGGCCGCGGCGGGGGTCAACTCCGCCAAGCTGCGCAAGGACTTCTCGTACCTCGGGTCGTACGGGACGCGCGGTGTGGGCTACGACGTCGAGTACCTCGTCTACCAGATCTCCCGCGAGCTCGGTCTCACCCAGGACTGGCCGGTCGTGATCGTCGGTATCGGTAACCTCGGCGCGGCCCTGGCCAACTACGGCGGATTCGCCTCGCGCGGGTTCCGGGTCGCGGCGCTGATCGACGCCGATCCCGAGATGGCCGGCAAGCCCGTCGCCGGGATCCCCGTGCAGCACACCGACGAGCTGGAAAAGATCATCGACGACAACGGTGTGTCGATCGGTGTCATCGCCACTCCCGCCGGTGCCGCCCAGCAGGTCTGCGACCGGCTCGTCGCCGCCGGTGTGACCTCCATCCTGAACTTCGCGCCGACCGTGCTGACCGTCCCGGACGGCGTCGACGTACGCAAGGTCGATCTCTCCATCGAGCTGCAGATCCTCGCCTTCCACGAGCAGCGCAAGGCCGGCGAGGAGGCCGAGGCGCAGGCCGGGGCCGCGATGGAGGCGGAGGCCGAGGCGGCCGCCGCGGCCAAGGAGGCCGGGAAAGGGCCCGACGGGGATGTCCCCGCCGTGATGCCGGCATGAGTCTTCTTGTCGTCGGACTGAGCCACCGCAGCGCTCCGGTCAGCGTCCTGGAACGGGCCGCGCTGTCCGCGGACGCCCAGATCAAGCTGCTCCAGGACACGGTCGCCGCCGAGCCGGCCGCCGAGGCCGCGGTGCTCGCCACCTGCAACCGGATCGAGCTCTACGCCGACGTGGACAAGTTCCACGCGGGCGTCGCCGAGCTCTCCACGCTGCTCGCGCAGCACAGCGGGGTCGGGCTGGACGAGCTCACTCCCTATCTGTACGTGCACTACGAGGACCGGGCCGTCCACCACTTCTTCTCGGTGGCCTGCGGGCTCGACTCGATGGTCGTCGGCGAGGGACAGATCCTCGGCCAGATCAAGGACGCCCTCGCCACCGCGCAGGAACTGCACACGGCCGGGCGGCTGCTGAACGACCTCTTCCAGCAGGCGCTGCGGGTCGGCAAGCGCGCCCACTCCGAGACCGGCATCGACCGGGCCGGGCAGTCCCTGGTGACCTTCGGCCTGGAGCAGCTGTCGTCCGGCGCCCCGGTCGACGCCTGGCTCAAGGGCAAGCGGGCCCTGGTGATCGGCGCGGGCTCCATGTCCTCGCTCGCCGCGGCGACGCTCGCGCGCGCCGGGGTGGCCGAGCTGGTCGTCGCCAACCGGACGTTCGACCGGGCGGAGCGCCTCGCGGCCCTGCTCGCCGAGCAGTACGGACAGCGCCCGGCGGACCAGGACGACCTGGACGTGCTGGCCCGCGCGGTACCGATGGAGTCGGTGCCGGACGAGCTGACACGTGCCGATGTCGTCGTGTCCTGCACCGGCGCGACCGGACTCGTACTGACGGCGGACCTCGTGGCCGAGGCCGTCGAGGGGCGCACGGGTGCGCCCGCCGTGGAACGCGCCGCCGACTCCGACTCCGTACGGTCCGGTCTTCCGCCCACCAGCGTGGGCAGCGAGGACGGCTGTCCGCTCGACCTGTCCGCCGTGCAGGGTGCCGCCGTGCAGGGCTCCACCGGCTTCTCCGTCATGGGGGAGGCCGCTGTGGCCGGCATGGACGCGGCCACCCTGGAACAGCACGCCGCCTGGGTCGACAACGGGACCGTCGACCGTCGCGAGGGCCGCCGTACGCCCGAGATCGACACCGTCGCCGTCGCCGCCCTCGCCGCCGCCGCGGCCACCCTCGGGCGGGTGCCCGAGCGGCGTCGGCCCGAGCCCGTCGCCGAGGTGCCCCGGCCGCTGCCCGTACTCTCCCTGCTCGACCTCGCCATGCCCCGCGACATCGACGCGGCCGTGCACCGGCTGCTCGGGGTGCGGCTGGTGGACATCGAGTCCCTCGCCGAGGCCTCCGCGGACGCCCCGATGGCCGCCGACGTGGACCAGGTGCGACGGATCGTCTCCGACGAGGTCGCCGCCTTCGACGCCGCTCAGCGGGCCGCGCACATCACGCCCACCGTCGTGGCGCTGCGCGCCATGGCCGCCGACGTCGTGGCGAGCGAGATCGCCCGGCTCGACGGCCGGCTGCCCGGCCTCGACGACAAGCAGCGCGGCGAGATCACCCAGACCGTGCGACGCGTCGTGGACAAGCTCCTGCACGCGCCGACCGTACGGGTCAAGCAACTGGCCGCCGAGCCCGGCGGTGCCGGGTACGCGGACGCGCTGCGGACCCTGTTCGACCTGGAGCCCGAGACGGTCGCCGCCGTCTCCCGGGCAGATGACGACAGCCGGGATCACAGCAGCGCCGCTCTTGGCGGTCTGGACTTCGGCCGCGAGAACTTTGACAGCAACAATTTCGAGAGCGCCGAGAACCGAGGGCGAGCATGAATGGGCAAGCACTGAGACTGGGGACCAGGCGGAGCAAACTCGCCATGGCCCAGTCCCGGCAGGTGGCGGATGCCGTGAGCCAGGTGACCGGGCGATCCGTCGAGCTTGTGGAGATCACGACCTACGGGGACACGTCCCGCGAGCAGCTCGCGCAGATCGGCGGCACGGGGGTCTTCGTGACCGCCCTGCGCGACGCGCTCCTGAGCGGTGAGGTCGACTTCGCCGTCCACTCCCTCAAGGACCTGCCGACCGCGCAGCCCGACGATCTGGTGCTGGCCGCGATCCCGGTGCGCGAGGACCCGCGCGATGTCCTGATCGCCCGCGACGGGCGCACCTTCGCGCAACTGCCCGACGGGGCGCGGCTCGGAACCGGCTCGCCGCGTCGCATGGCCCAGCTGAACGCGTACGCCCGGGACCACGGGATGACCATAGAGACCGTTCCGATCCGTGGGAACGTCGATACGCGGATCGGGTACGTGCGGAGTGGTGAGCTGGATGGTGTGGTGCTCGCTGCGGCTGGACTGAAGCGGATGGGACGGGTCGGGGACGTCACCGACTTCCTGCCTGTCGACACAATTTTGCCCGCCCCCGGCCAGGGGGCCCTCGCGATCGAGTGTGCCGCGGACAACGCGGACCTCGTCGCAGCGCTCGCCGAGCTCGACGACCCGTTCACCCGGGCCGCCGTGACCGCCGAGCGGTCCCTGCTCGCCGCCCTGGAGGCCGGCTGCAGTGCACCTGTGGGTGCGCTCGCCGACCTTCTGGCCGACGGGCAGATTGTCAAGGAAATGCGCCTGCGCGGCGTCGTCGGCACGACCGACGGCTCGACGCTGGTGCAGTTGTCCACCACCGGTCCCGTGCCCGAGACACATGACCAAGCAATGGCGCTCGGCCGTGAACTCGCCGCCGAGATGCTTGCCAAGGGCGCGGCCGGTCTGATGGGGGAGCGAGCACATTGAGCCCCACCACCCTTCCCGCCGGCCTCGAACACGGGCACGTCACCTTCCTCGGTGCCGGACCCGGGGATCCGGGACTGCTGACTCTGCGCGCCGTCGAGGCGCTGGCGAACGCGGATGTCCTGGTCGCCGAACCCGAAGTGATCGACGTCGTCCGCACGCACGCCAGACGAAACGTCACCGTGCTCGACACCGATTCGGGCCCGAGCCCGGACACGCCTCAGCTAACGGTAGTTGACGGTGCGTCAACCACCTCTGGCGTCCCCGCGTCGAAGGACGCGGCCAATATTGTCATGGAGGCCGCGAGGGGTGGCAGGCGGGTCGTCCGTGCCGTCTCCGGTGACCCCGGACTTGACGCGTATGCCGCCGAGGAGATGCTCGCCTGCGCTGCCGCGGGTGTGCCCTTCGAGGTCGTTCCCGGTGTCGCCGCCGCGGTCGGTGTGCCTGCTTACGCGGGTGTGCCGTTGCGGGACGCCCAGGGGGCGGACGTGCGGTTCGTGGACGCCCGTACCGCGTCCGGGCGTTGCTGGACCGAGGTCGGGGCGTCGGACGGGACCGTTGTCGTCTCGGCGACCCTTGATTCTGTGGGTGCCGCTGCGGGGGAGCTTGTCGCCGCGGGGCGTAAGCCCGATACGCCTATGACGGTTACGGTCGCCGGTACTACTACTCGGCAGCGGACCTGGGTCGCGACGCTCGGGACCATCGCGCAGACGCTCAAGCAGGCCAAGGTGCTGCCCTCGCCCGATGGCGGGCGGCCGGTGATAGCCGTGGTCGGTGAGCGTTCCGCCGCCGCCCAGCGCGACCAGTTGTCGTGGTTCGAGTCCAAGCCGCTGTTCGGCTGGAAGGTGCTCGTGCCGCGTACCAAGGAGCAGGCGGCTTCGCTCTCCGACCAGCTGCGGTCGTACGGGGCCGTTCCGCACGAGGTGCCGACGATCGCCGTCGAGCCGCCGCGGACGCCTCAGCAGATGGAGCGGGCCGTGAAGGGGCTCGTGACCGGGCGGTACGAGTGGATCGCCTTCACGTCGGTGAACGCGGTCAAGGCCGTGCGGGAGAAGTTCGAGGAGTACGGGCTTGATGCGCGTGCTTTTGCGGGGATCAAGGTTGCCGCTGTGGGGGAGCAGACCGCCAAGGCGTTGGTCGCCTTTGGTGTGAAGCCGGATCTGGTGCCCAGTGGGGAGCAGTCGGCTGCTGGGTTGTTGGAGGACTGGCCTCCTTATGATCCTGTTTTTGATCCGATCGATCGGGTGTTTCTGCCTCGGGCCGATATCGCTACGGAGACGTTGGTGGCTGGGCTCATTGAGTTGGGCTGGGAGGTTGATGACGTCACTGCCTATCGGACCGTGCGAGCCTCGCCTCCGCCTGCGGAGACTCGGGAGGCGATCAAGGGGGGTGGGTTCGATGCCGTTCTCTTTACGTCGTCCTCGACGGTGCGGAATCTCGTGGGTATTGCCGGGAAGCCTCACAACGTGACCGTCATTGCCTGTATCGGGCCTGCCACGGCGAAGACCGCCGAGGAGCATGGGCTGCGGGTCGATGTCATGGCTCCGGAGCCGTCTGTGCATCGGCTGGCCGAGGCGTTGGCGGACTTCGGGCTTCGTCGGCGGGCTGCGGCGCTTGAGGCCGGGGATCCTGTTACTCGGCCCAGTGAGCGGCGGCCGGGGTCTCGGCGGCGGCGTTCTACGTAGCGGCGCGTTCGCCTTGCGGTCCGTGGCGCGTTGGTCTTGGGGCGCGCGCGGGCCGTGCCGGGGTCTTGGGGCGCGGGCCGTGCCGGTACGTCGAGCCCGCCGCGTGCCGGGTGTACGGCCGTGGGTTTTAAGGGTTCTGCTTGCATGAGGAGCCCTATGCGGCGGGCTTTCGACGTACCGGCACGGCCCGCTCCCGTGTGTTCTTGGCTGCGGGTGCGGGCGGGTGGTCGTTTTATGCCGCTGGGGGCACCGCGTGGCCGTAGCGGAGCAGGTTGGCCGGGTCGTGGGTGGCCTTGGTGCGTTGTAGGTGCTTGTAGGCCTCTGGGGTCCAGGCTCGGGCTCGGTCTGCTTCTGTGCCGGGGGTGCCGTGGATGTTGACCATGGTGAGGCCCGTGCCGTAGGGGGTCATTGCTTGTTGTAGGGCTGTTGTGGCTTCTTCTACTGCTTCTGCGGTTTTTGGGTCGGGCAGGATTGCTACCGATTCCAGGAAGTACGTGGCGTCGCGGGCGCAGACCGCGTCCGGTGTGGGGGCCGGGCGGGACAGTGCGCCGCCCATGTGGCGGAGTTCGACCAGGAGGAGGGGGCAGTCCGTGGCTGTCGGGCCCACCTGGTCGAGGAACGTCTGGATGGCCTCGGGGGTGAGGTCGTGGAGCAGGGCGCATGATTCGCGGGCGGGGAGTGGGTCCTCGGGTTCCGCGTAGATCTGGTCCACCGCCGTGTAGTCCATCGGAGCGATGGTGTCGATCACCGGTGGTGCGGCTGCGCGTATGGGGGTCAGGAGGGGTTCGCCCTCTGTTGGGTCGCCTGTCCAGGCGACCGCTGTTCGGGACCAGAAGCCGCCTCGCAGGGGCTCCGGGATCTGGGGGAGCGGTGGGAGGCGTAGCAGGCTGAATGCCGTGCACATCTCCGGGGGGAGCGTGGGGGTCCAGGCCGCGTACGCGTTGAGGAGGGCCTCCGCGTCCGTGCCCGCGCAGTAGATCGCGCCGCCGAGGATGCGGGTGAGCGGGATCAGCTCGGTCACCAATGAGGTCACGATGCCTACGTTGCCCTTGCCGCCGCGCAGGGCCCGGAACAGGTCGGGCTCGTGGGTCGCGTCCGTTTCGTGCAGGACTCCGTCCGGGGTCACCACCTGGAAGGAGCGGACCAGGTCGGACGCGTAGCCGTAGGTCCGGCCCAGGACCGGCAGGCCGCCGCCCAGCGTGTAGCCGATCACACCCACGTCGGTCGAGGAGCCGTTGAGTGCGGCCAGGCCGTGAGGTGCGGCCGCCTCCAGGACGTCTCGCCATTTCGCTCCGGCGGACACCGTCGCTGTGCGTTCGGCCGGGTCGATCCGTACGTCGGTCATGCGGCTGGTGTTGATCAGCAGGCCGTCGTCGATCGGGAAGTTCGCGCCGTGGCCCGTCGCCTGGACCGAGACGGGGGTGCCTGTCGCGGTCGCCCAGCGGAGTGCCGCGACGATGTCGTCCGTTCCCGTTGCCCCGATCACGATGTCCGGTGCGTGGCGCTGCGACAGGTTGAAGCCCGTGACCTCTGCCGTGTACGCCTCGTCGTCGGGTCTCAGGACCGGGCCCCGGATCTCCGAGAGGGCGAACAGGTTGGGGGTGGGGGTGTGCGCGGTCGTCATCGCGTCCTCCTGCCCAGAGAGGCCGTCGGGTCCTTGTCCCACCAGCTTGGACCCGGGGTGCCCCTGGCGCATGTGGGGGAGGGGCGGAGGGGCCTGTGGCGCCGACCGGGCGTCGGCAAAGGGAGGTCCGGGGCGGGCGTAGCTTAGGTGTATGACGACGTACGGATCCTTTCCCGGCAGTCGGCCGCGGCGGCTGCGGACCACCCCCGTGATGCGGCGCATGGTCGCCGAGACCCGGCTGCATCCCGCTGACTTCATCCTCCCCGCGTTCGTGCGTGAGGGAGTGGCCGAACCTGTGCCTATTGCAGCGATGCCTGGCGTTGTGCAGCACACGCGGGACAGTCTGAAGAAGGCTGCCGCGGAGGCCGTGGCGGCCGGGATCTCCGGGATCATGCTGTTCGGTGTTCCGGAGGAGTCGAAGAAGGACGCTGTGGGGACGCCGGGGACCGATCCTGACGGGATTCTGCAGGTCGCCCTTCGGGATGTGCGGGCCGAGGTCGGCGACGAGCTGTTGGTGATGTCCGATCTGTGTCTTGATGAGACCACTGATCATGGACATTGTGGGGTGTTGGACGGTCAGGGGCGCGTTGACAACGATGCGACCCTGGAGCGGTATGCCGAGATGGCTCAGGTGCAGGCCGATGCCGGGGCCCATGTGGTGGGGCCCAGCGGGATGATGGACGGCCAGATCGGCGTCGTGCGTGATGCTCTTGATCAGATCGGGCGCGAGGACGTGGCGATTCTGGCGTACACCGTCAAGTACTCCTCCGCCTTCTTCGGGCCCTTCCGGGAAGCCGTCGGCTCGTCGTTGAAGGGCGACCGGAAGACCTATCAGCAGGATCCCGCCAATGCGCGTGAGTCCCTGCGGGAGCTGGCCCTCGATCTGGAGGAAGGGGCCGACATGGTGATGGTCAAGCCGGCCGGCCCGTACCTCGACATCCTCGCGCGGGTCGCGGATGCCGTGGAAGTGCCTGTGGCTGCCTACCAGATCTCCGGTGAGTACTCGATGGTCGAAGCCGCCGCCGAGAAGGGGTGGATCGACCGGGATCAGGCGATCCTGGAGACGCTCACCGGGATCAAGCGGGCCGGCGCCCAGAACATCCTCACGTACTGGGCGACCGAGGTGGCGCAGAAGCTGCGCTGAGCCCCTTCCCTACCAGGTGAGGGCGTCCGCCATCGTCTGCTGCCAGTACGTGACGGAGATCGAGTCGTCCACGTACACGCCCTTGGCGGGCAGCGACGGCTTCGACGCGGCTCCCGAGTCCTTGTTCAGGTAGACCTCCAGCGACTTGGCCGTGTAGCCGTTGGAGCCGCTGCCGTCCGCCGCCGAGAGGCGCACGCCCGCGTAACTCGACTCGCCCGGGGCCAGCGTGACCACCGCCTGCGGCTTGGAGTCCTCGAAGACCGGCGGGACCGACTGCGCCTCGCCGAAGCGGACGGCCGGGTAGCCGATCACGTTGCAGTTCTTCGAGCCGGTGTTGGTGACGGTGAGGAGAAGGTGGTTCAGGGGGCGGGAGACCACCGTGGCCGTCATGCGGGTGTTGGCGGCGGTGCAGGGCGTGCGGGTGGGGCCGGAGTCCTGCGAGTCCGACGACTTCGACGAGTCCGATGAGCCCTTCGAGCCCGTCGAGTTCTGCGCGCCCTTCCCGTCCTTGGGCTTGGAGTTCGAGTCCGACGAGGACGCCGCCTGCCCCGCGCCCGTGGTCGTCTCCTTGTTCTTCTGCGACTCGGACGTCGGCGTGGACGAGGGCTGGGACGTGGCGCCCGCCGACGCGCCCTCGTCGCGTACGCCCTCTCCGTTGTTGCAGGCCGTCAGTGTCAGCGTGGCGACGGCGAGCGCTGCGGCGGCGAGGACACGGGTGCGGGTGGTGCGAGCGGACATGGGTGATCCCCCTGATGCGGTACGGGCCTTGGTGCAGGCCGCTCGACCGAGTGACGGGAGCGGCGTGCTTGGATGGCCCAAGCTTGTGCGGCGACCTGTCCCGGCCGCCACACCTGCCGGGATTTCCGGGACGCCGGAACGCCCGTAATGGCTCTGACCTGGGGGAACGACCTTCCCCTGGAACGTCGATCCGGGACATGGAAGAGGGAGGAACGGTGGCGGGGGACGAGTTCTCGGAGCTCTTGGGACAGTTGAAGGAGCGGTCCGGGCTCAGTTACGGGGTGCTCGGGAAGCGGCTTCACACGAGTACGTCCACGCTTCACCGGTACGTCAACGGGGATGCCGTGCCGACGGACTACGCGCCCGTGGAGCGGTTCGCCCGCGCCTGCAAGGCCTCCCCCGAGGAACTGGTGGAGCTGCATCGGCGGTGGGTCCTCGCGGATGCGCGGCGGGGGCAGAAGACGGGGGAGGGGCCTGGAGAGGGGGCCGCCCGGGGGTCTGCGGTGGGGTCGGGTGCGGGTTCGGTGGCGGGGGCTGTTGAGTCCGCTTCGGGCGGTGACCCGGCTTTGGCTTCGGACTCGCCCGCTGCTTGGGGGCCGGCTGCCGGGTCGGAGTCGTCTGCGGATGTGCCCGGCGGGGGCGATGTTCTCGGCTCAGGGTCCGAGGGCGAGCGTGCCGGGGCGTCGGACGCGCCCCGCGTGCGGCGGCGTACCGTCGTGCTCGCTGGTGCCGCCGTGGCCGCCGCGGTCGTGTCGGCCGCCCTCGTGGTGAATCTCGTGCCGGGCAAGAGCGACGACGGTGAGGGCAGGAAGCGGTCCGTGGGGGCCGCCGCCAAGACCGTCGACGAAAGTCCCGGGGCCAGTGCGTCCGGTGACGCGAAGGGCAGGTCCGCCTCGCCGTCCGCCTCGCGCAGCGGTACTCCGACCGCGTCCTCCTCCGCCTCCCGGAGCGCCGGGGCCGGGGCCGGGGCCGCGCAGGACTCCGGGGCCAAGGAGAGTGCCTCCGCGCCGACCGTCGCCGTCAACCCGTACAAGTGGGAGAACCCGTGCAGTCAGCACTACCTCGTCGACCGGAAGCCCGAGCAGGTGCCTCCGCCGCCGAGTGAGTCGGACGCGCGCGGGTGGGTCAGCGCGCTCGGCGGGGTCGCCGGCGGGCAGCAGATGCTCGCGCTGACCGTGCAGGGCACCGGGAAGGCCACCGTCGTCCTGGAGGAGCTGCACGTGCGGGTCGTGGAGAAGAGCGCGCCGCTCGCCTGGAACGACTACGAGATGGGCGTCGGGTGCGGTGGCGGGGTGGAGACGACGTCGTTCGCCGTGAATCTGGACGCGGGACGGCCCGCGACCTCGCCCAAGGCCGGGCAGCGCGACTTCCCGTACAAGGTGAGCGAGTCCGACCCCGAGGTCTTCTACATCTTCGCGGACGCCCGGGCGCACAACGTGAGCTGGTACCTGGAGCTCGACTGGTCCAGCGGGACCAAGCAGGGCACCGTACGCGTCGACAACAAGGGGCAGCCCTTCCGGACCAGCGGGAACGTGGGGCGGCCCGCGTACAACTACCCGCTCGGCGACTCCGAATGGGGGCGGAACGAGTACGAGCCCGATATTCCGGGCTGAGTGTCTCTCCGTTGCCGGCCGTGCGGTCGGCGGAACCCGGCGGACCCGATTCGCACAGTCGATCTGCCGGTCGGGGCACCATCAAGTCACCCCGAGAGTTAGGTTGTTGCTCGCTCGATGACGCGACTCTCCAGGGAGAGGCCCTATGCCCGGTGACGCTCTCAGTCAGGACCCCGCAGAGCTGAGAAGGAGGATCGACACCACCAGGGCACACCCGGCACGTGTCTACGACGTCTTCCTCGGGGGCAAGGACAACTACGACGTCGACCGGGCCGCTGCCGCCGCCGCGCTCGCGGCCAACCCGCGCGGCTACCTGGACGTCCGGCACAACCGCGACTTCCTGCGCCGGGCCGTGAACACGCTGACGGGCGAAGAGGGCATCCGGCAGTACCTGGACATCGGCACGGGGCTGCCGACCCAGGAGAACGTCCACCAGATCGCCCAGCGCCTCGCCCCCGACTCCCGGGTCGTGTACGTCGACAACGACCCGGTCGTCCTCGCCCACGCGCGCGCCCTGCTCACCAGCGGGCCCGAGGGCCTGACCGACTACATCGACGCCGACCTGGAGAACCCGGCCCAGATCCTCGAAGCGGCCGGCAAGACCCTCGACTTCGACCGGCCGGTCGCCCTCGCGCTCGTGGCGATCCTGCACTTCGTCGAGGACGAGAAGGCCTACCCGATCGTGCGCGAGCTGATCGACGCCCTGCCCTCGGGCAGCCGGCTCGTGCTCAGCCATCTCACCGAGGACCTCAACCCCGAGACCATCCGCGCGGTCCAGCGGACGTACACCGAGCGCGGGTTCACGTTCGTGCTGCGTTCGAAGGCGGAGGTCGAGCGGTTCCTCACCGAGAACGGCCTGGAGGTCGACGAGCCCGGCGTGGTCCCCGCCCACCACTGGCGGCCCGACAACGCGGCGCCCGTCCCCGAGCAGCCCGAGCCCGGCTACTTCGAGGGCCTCGACGACATCGAGAAGGTCAGGTACCGCGACATCAACGACGTGACGGACGCGGACATCAACGTGTACGCGGTCACGGGGCGCAAGCCCTGACGGTCGCAAGCCGCGAGCCCTGAGTCCTCAGGCCGGCCCGGAGTTCCGGGCCGACCGCAGCCCGGCTCAGTCCCACCAGAACGTCCAGGAGCGTGCGCCGAGCACCTCGTGCCCGGCGTACGCCCGCAGGGAGCCGTGGCCGCTCTGCTCGATGTTGTCCGGGCAGAACGCGTAGTGCTCGGCGGCGACCGCCTCCGCCTCGGCCGGGGTCCGGGGCGGGGCCGCGACGGAGACGACCAGTTGGTCGTACGTCATCGCCACGATCCGTATCCCGAATCGGTCCTCCCAGGAGCGGAGCACCGCGCACAGCGGTGCCACGTCCTCCGTGTGGTTGACCGGGCCGCACCAGCCGAGGGCCGCCGGGATGTCCGCGCTGCGGCGGGCCGGCACGAGGGCGATGTGCGCCCGCTCCAGCCAACTGCCGCCGCCGGTGAGGGAGTCGGCGACCTCGGCCGCCCGCTCGTCCGGGTCGGCGTCCGGCGGGCCCGCCGCGGCGAGGCCCGGCCAGTCGGCGTCCTCCGACTCGGCCCCGCACTCCTCCCAGAGGTCCGCCAGCACCTCCTCCGCGTCGTGGTCGCCCGGATACGACGCGAGGTCGGGGTCCAACTCCCACTTGTCCGGGTGGGGTTCGCTGTCCGTGTCGGCGCCGAGCAGCACCGGGTGCAGGCCCGCCGTGCGGCGCGCGGACGCCAGCCGAAGCCAGTCGCCCGGCGCCGCCGGGGCGTCGGCCCGCCACAGCAGCGGTTCGTCCCAGGGGCCGTCGACCGTCGTGTCGAGCAGCGTCCCGGGCGGGAGGTCGAGACCGAGCGAGCGGCCGGTCGGGTCGGCCGCCAGCGTCGGCAGCTGGTTCGGAAGAGTCGCCATGCAGGTGACTTTAGGGCCCGGCACTGACAATGCCCGCGGGGGTCGCGTCGGCCCTGGTCGGCAGTGCGCGGTCCCTTCGCGGCAGCCCTGTTGCGGGGGCCGTCAGCCGGTGCCGAACCACGTCTCGGCGAGCGCGTCCAGCGTCGGCTCCGGAGGCTTGGGCAGCGTGCTCAGATAGTCGGGCAGATTGCTGTAGACGTGCAGCAGCGTGTACGCCATGAGCGTGTGCGGGTCGATCGGCGGGCACCCGTAGGCGTCGTAGAACCGCTTCAGCAGCCGGGGGTCCCCGCACGAGATGAACAGCCCGACGCTCACGAAGTCGTACGCCGGATCGCCGATCATCGCCGGCTCGAAGTCGAACAGGCCCGTCAGGCGCCAGCCGTTCGGGTCCACGGTCAGATGCTGGCGCATGAACTCCGTGTGCAGCAGTACGCGCCGGGCCGGAGGGGCCAGCGGCACCGAGCTCAGGAACCACGGGATCTGCTCCAGCCAGGTGTCCGACAGACCGGCCTCGCGCTGCTGTTCCACCGCGGTCGCCCGCTGCGCGTCGACGAACAGGCCCCAGTCGGACGGGCCGACGGAACTCGCGATCGGCGCCGGGTTCAGTGAGTGCAGCGCCGCGAGGGTCTCGCCGGCCTCCGTGACGATACGGTCCTGCTCCGCGGCCGGAATCCGCGGCCACGCGTCGGAGAGGCTCTCGCCGGGCAGCCGGGACATCAGGACGAACGACCAGCCGTTCTTGTACGCCCCCGCCGAGTACACCTGCGGGGTCGGAACCGGCAGCCTGCCGTACACATGGCTCAGTACCCGCTCCTCGCGCCTGGCGTCGATCTCCTCGAAGGCGGGGAACAGCTTGACGACGTGCGCGGCGCCGACGGAGTAGACGGGCAGCGAACCCTCGATGAAGCGGATCAGAGGCTTCACGGTCACCCCGAGGCGCTCGCACAGGTCCATGACGGCGGGCCGCAACAGGGCCTCGTCGCGGACCATGTCGTCCAGCTCCTCGCCGGTCTCAACGAGTGGCAGCACGGGTCAACACCATCCAGACGGCCGGGGTGACGGAGAAGGGCAGTGCAGTGCTCATTGGGCTCCCAGTGCGGTCCAACAGGGCTCTGGATTCCCCGGAGTTGGGGGGTTTGCGCCCCGCAGCATCGCATACTCCGGGGTGCGCCCGAGCACCTCAACCTTTGGCCTTCACTCGTACGGATTGCCAGGTCAGGGCGGGGAGGGGCCACTGGCATATGCGGGCCTCCGTCGCCGCACGGGTCACCTCTATCGCGGGCGTCTGCCTGTCGTGTACGCCTTCAACTTCCTTCACCCGAACGGGGGAAGCAGCCGGGCCGGTTGTCGTATGTGCCGAGACCCGGGCGCGGCCCCGTGGTGAGGGGCCGCACCCGGGTCTCGGGTCGGTGCCGGTGATGCTCGGAGGTCGCCCTCGCCCTCGTCAGAGGCGGTCGGGCGTCCTGATGCCGAGCAGGGCCATGCCCTGGTGGAGCGTGCGGGCCGTCAGGTCGACGAGGAACAGCCTGTTCTCGACGACCTCCTTCGGGTTCTCGTCGCTCAGCACATGGCACTGGTCGTAGAACGTCGTCAGGTGCGACGCCAGCTGGTACAGGTACGAGGCCAGCTTGTGCGGCTCGTACCCCGACGCCACGTCCAGGAGCAGCTCGCCGAACTGGTCCAGGTGCAGACCCAGCGCGCGCTCCGCCGGGGCCAGTCCGAGCTCCGGGTGGGCCAGCGGACGCGCGTCCCCGGCCTTGCGGAGGATCGACTGGATACGGGCGTACGCGTACTGGAGGTACACGCTCGTGTCGCCGTTCAGCGACACCATCTGGTCCAGGTCGAACTTGTAGTCCCGGACGGCCGACGTGGACAGGTCCGCGTACTTCACGGCGCCGATCCCGACGTACCGGCCGTTCTCGACGATCTCGTCCTCGGTCAGGCCCACCTTCTCGGCCTTCTCGCGGACCACCGCCGTGGCACGGTCGATCGCCTCGTCGAGCAGGTCGACCAGCCGGATCGTCTCGCCCTCACGGGTCTTGAACGGCTTGCCGTCCTTGCCCAGCACCGTGCCGAACGCCAGCTGCTCCGCCTTCGCGGCGCCGTTCAGCCAGCCCGCCCTGCGTGCCGTCTCGAAGACCATCTTGAAGTGCAGGGACTGCCGGGCGTCGACCACGTAGATCAGGTTGCTCGCCTTCAGGTCGAAGACGCGGTTCCTGATCGCGGAGAGGTCCGTCGCCGCGTAGCCGTAGCCGCCGTCCGACTTCTTCACGATCAGCGGGACCGGGTTGCCGTCCGGACCCTTGACGTCGTCGAAGAACACGCACAGGGCGCCCTCGGACCACACCGCCACGCCGGCCTCTTCGAGGAGGCGGCACGTCTCGTCCAGCATGTCGTTGTAGCCCGACTCGCCGACGATGTCCGCGTCCTGGATCTCCATGTCCAGCTTCTCGAAGACCGAGAAGAAGTAGATCTTCGACTCGTCCACGAACTTCTGCCAGGTGGCCAGGGTGTGCGGGTCGCCCGCCTGGAGGTCGACCACCCTGCGCCGGGCCCGCGTCTTGAACTCCTCGTCGGAGTCGAAGTGCGTGCGCGCGGCCTTGTAGAGGCGGTTGAGGTTCGACATCGCCTCCTCGCCCGTCACGGCGCCGTCCTCGGCGGCCTCGTGGTCCAGCTCGTGCGGGTGCTCGTCCAGATACTGGATGAGCATGCCGAACTGGGTGCCCCAGTCGCCGATGTGGTGCCGCCTGACGACGGTCTCGCCGACGAACTCCAGGATCTGGACGACCGCGTCGCCGATCACCGCGGAGCGGAGGTGGCCTACGTGCATCTCCTTCGCCACGTTCGGCTGGGCGTAGTCGATGACCGTCGTGCCCGGGTTCTCCAGGAACGGGACGCCGAGGCGGTCCGCCGGGTCCGTGGCGCGCGCCGCGAGGTTCTCCGTGATCGCCCGGTCCGTGATCGTGATGTTCAGGAAGCCGGGGCCCGAGACCTCGATGTCCTTGATCACGTCACCCTTGACGATCCGGTCGACGACCTGGGTCGCGAGGTCCCTCGGGTTGGCCTTCGCCTTCTTCGCCAGGGCGAGGATTCCGTTGGCCTGGTAGTCCGCCCTGTCGCTGCGTCGCAGCAGCGGGTCCGCGGGCGCGGTCTCCGGCAGGGCTGCCGTGAGCGCGTCCGCCAGGCGCTGGTGGACGTGGGCGGTGAGGGACGTGACCGAGGCCATGGGGTGGGTGCCGTTCTCCTCGTGGGTACGGGTGGATCCGTCCAGTATCCCATGGGGGTAAAGCGAGTTTCCGCCCCCGCCGCCCCTACCCGTCCCGTCCCTGGGGGCTCCGCCCCCAGACCCCCGTATCGCGCTGAACGCGCTCGTCCTCAAACGCCGGACGGGCTGAAATCAGCCCCTCCGGCGTTTGAGGAGCGGGGGTTCGGGGGCCGGCCCCCGGGACGGGAACGGGAAGGGGCGGCGGGGGCGGTGAAAAGCCGTTTTCGTGGATGCGGGCCTAGCTGGGAGAATGGGGCGGTCAGCCGTGCGAAACGTACCGCCGGCCAAAGACACCTCCTGAGGAAAGAAGGACGTGCCGATCGTGGCTCAGAGCACCGAGACCACCGACTGGGTCTCCCGTTACGCGGATGAGGTCATCGAGGAGTCGGAGCGTCGGGCCCCGGGCAAACCGGTCGTCGTCGCGTCCGGACTGTCCCCGTCCGGGCCCATCCACCTCGGGAATCTCAGGGAGGTCATGACCCCGCACCTCGTCGCCGACGAGATCCGCCGCCGGGGCCACGAGGTCAGGCACCTCATCTCCTGGGACGACTACGACCGGTATCGGAAGGTGCCGAACGGCGTCGTGGGTGTCGATGACTCCTGGGCCGAGCACATCGGCAGGCCCCTCACCGCCGTCCCCGCCCCGAAGGGCTCCCCGTACGCGAGCTGGGCCGAGCACTTCAAGGCCGCCATGGTCGAGGCCCTCGGCGAGCTGGGCGTCGAGTTCGACGGCATCAGCCAGACCGAGCAGTACACCTCCGGCACGTATCGCGAGCAGATCCTGCACGCGATGAAGCACCGCGGTGACATCGACGCGATCCTTGATCAGTACCGGACCAAGAAGGCCCCGGCCAAGAAGCAGTCGCAGAAGCCCCTCGACGAGGCCGAGCTCGAAGCCGCCGAGGGGTCGGGCGCGGCGGCCGACGACGACGGCACCGGCTCCGCCGGGTACTTCCCGTACAAGCCCTACTGCGGCGACTGCGGCAAGGACCTCACCACCGTCACGGCCTACGACGACGACACCACCGAGCTGACGTACACCTGCACCGCGTGCGACTTCTCGGAGACCGTCCGGCTCAGCGAGTTCAACCGCGGCAAGCTGGTCTGGAAGGTCGACTGGCCGATGCGCTGGGCGTACGAGGGTGTTGTCTTCGAGCCCTCCGGCGTCGACCACTCCTCGCCCGGGTCCAGCTTCCAGGTCGGCGGACAGATCGTCGGGAGCATCTTCGGCGGCAAGCAGCCCATCGGGCCGATGTACGCCTTCGTGGGCATCTCCGGCATGGCGAAGATGTCCTCCTCCAAGGGAGGCGTCCCCACACCCGGTGACGCGCTGAAGATCATGGAGCCGCAGATCCTCCGCTGGCTCTACGCCCGCCGCCGTCCCAACCAGTCCTTCAAGATCGCCTTCGACCAGGAGATCCAGCGGCTCTACGACGAGTGGGACAAGCTGGAGGGCAAGGTCGCCGACGGCTCCGCCCTGCCGGCCGACGTCGCCGCGCACTCGCGTGCTGTCGGCACCGCCGCGGGCGAGCTCCCGAAGACGCCCCGCCCGATGGCGTACCGCACGCTCGCCTCCGTCGCCGACATCACCGCCGGCGCCGAGGACCAGACCCTGCGCATCCTCAGCGAACTCGACCCCGCCGACCCGCTCTCGTCCCTCGACGAGGTCCGCCCGCGGCTCGACAGGGCCGAGGCCTGGATCAACACCCAGGTCCCCGCCGACCAGCGCACGGTCGTCCGCAAGGAGGCCGACACCGAGCTCATCAAGTCCCTCGACGACCAGGGCCGCGCCTCGCTGCGGCTCCTCCTCGACGGCCTCGACTCGCACTGGTCGCTCGACGGACTCACGCACCTCGTGTACGGAGTCCCGAAGGTCCAGGCCGGCTTCTCCGCCGACGCCACGCCCAAGGAGCTCCCGGCGGAGATCAAGGTCGCCCAGCGCACCTTCTTCGCCCTGCTCTACCACCTGCTGGTCGGCCGCGACACCGGCCCCCGCCTGCCCACCCTGCTCCTCGCCGTGGGCCAGGAGCGGGTGAGGAAGCTGCTCGGCGAGTAGCCGTACGAGGTCCGTACGAGGTCTTGCGACGAGCAGTACGAGGTCTTACGACGATGGGGGCGCCCGGAGAATCTCCGGGCGCCCCCATCCACGTACACACGCAGGTCGTTACGCGATGTGGTCCTCTTCCAGTTCCATCGTGTGGCGGTTGGTGAAGCGGGTCACCAGGCGCTTCGCCTCCGGCTCCGGGAGGGTCACGCGGAACTCCGCCTCGACGTTGTCACCGAACTCGCGCGGAGTCGGGTAACTGCCGTTTATCGACTGCTTGAAGACCTGGTAGAACGACTCCTCGTCCGGCTCCGGGGCAGGCGTGCCGCCGCCCTCGCCGAGCTGGCGGGTGCGGTTCGGGCCCGACGGGATGGGGAACGTGCCGGTGTCCTCGGGAGAGGGCTCACGCTCCTCGTACTCCTGAAGCACCTGCCCCTGCCCGTTCTGGTACGCCTGACGCTGCTCGGCCTCGTACTGGGCCTGCTGGGCCTCGTACTGGGCCCACATCTGGTCCGGCGCGTACGAGGGGTCGTAGCCGCCCTCGTAGACGATCTCCTGCTGCGGGGGAGCGAACCACGGGCTCGACTCCGGCTCCTCCTCCAGGTACTCCGGCTGCTCCTGCTGCCCGCGCCGGTCCTGCTGCTCCTGGACCGGGTAGCCGTCGGCGTCCAGGTCCTGGCGGCGCTGGTCGTCCCGGGGCGCTCCCGGGCCCACCTGGGGCGGTACGGCGGCCTGCGGCACCTCCACGCGCTCCAGCTCCGTCTGCTGCCGGGGTGCCGGAGGCAGCAGGGCGGGCTCGATGCCCGCCGCGGCCAGGCCCGAAGGGGCCGTCTCCGCCAGGGGCACGCCGTAACGCGCCAGCCGCAGCGGCATCAGGGACTCGACCGGGGCCTTGCGGCGCCAGGCGCGGCCGAAGCGCGAACGCAGCCGGGCCTGGTATACGAGACGCTCCTGCTCCAGCTTGATGACCTGCTCGTAGGAGCGCAGCTCCCACAGCTTCATCCGGCGCCAGAGGAGGAACGTGGGGAGCGGGGACAGCAGCCAGCGGGTGAGGCGCACGCCCTCCATGTGCTTGTCGGCCGTGATGTCCGCGATCCGGCCGATCGCGTGACGGGCCGCCTCCACGGAGACCACGAACAGGATCGGGATCACACCGTGCATCCCGACGCCCAGCGGGTCCGGCCAGGCGGCGGCGCCGTTGAAGGCGATCGTCGCCGCCGTCAGCAGCCACGCGGTCTGGCGCAGCAGCGGGAACGGGATCCTGATCCAGGTCAGGAGCAGATCGAGCGCGAGCAGGACACATATTCCCGCGTCGATACCGATCGGGAAGACGTAGCTGAACTTCCCGAAGCCCTTCTGGAGGGCGAGTTCGCGCACCGCGGCGTACGAACCGGCGAAGCCGATCCCGGCGATGACGACGGCTCCGAAGACGACCACCCCGATGAGAATCCGGTGCGTCTTCGTGAGCTGCATAGGCGCGGACACCCGTACTCCCCTCCCATGACGACCTGTTGCGCGCAACAGAGTGGCACATGTGTACGGGCTCCGGGCGCGCAGTACGGCACCGGCCCGGCCCCCACGGAGGCCGGGCCGGTGCAAATGTCCTGGTCCGGCCGCGAGTTGGGCAGCGGCCGGATTTCCGGAACGGCCGTCAGTCCTTCTTCGTGGCCGACTTGCTCGGGCTCTTGCTCGTGCCCGAGTCCTTGCCGAGGTCCGAGCCCTGGCCCGCACTCTTGCTCGCGCTCTTGCTCGGGCTGGGGCTCTTGCTCGGCGCCGTGCTGCCGCCGGCCGAGGAGCCGCCGCCGGCCCCGTTCGCCGTCCGGACCGCCTCCACGGCCTCCTTGGCGGCCTTCTCGGCCGCCTTCGTCAGATCGGCCACCTTCGGGGCCTTGTCGCCCGCCAGACCCGCGCCGTTGTAGTCGATCGTCACGACGACGTTCTCGACCCGCGTCACGACCGTCTGCTGCTTGAAGGTGCCTTCCTTCTTCTTCAGGTCGTACGTCACCAGCGTCGCCTCGTTGCCCATCCCCGTCAGGGGCTGCGACTTGGTGTTCTTCGCGTCCGTCACCGAGCGGGCGTCCTCGGCGTGCTTGGTGAAGTACTCCGAGGCCAGCTTCTCGCCCGTACCGCGGGTCGCGTCCGACTCGAAACGCAGCAGCGACACGTTCAGCCAGCGGAACTGCGAACCGTCCACGCCGTTGTTGTCCAGGCTGTTCCAGGAGCAGTTGCCGCGCGTCGCCGCGTCGCCCGACTTGCCCTCCTTGCTGGACTTGGTGCCCTTCGGGACCATTTCCTTCAACGTCTTCGACGAGAACACCTTGCAGGGCTCCGGAAGCTTCGCGTACGCGGCCTCCTTCACCACCGAACCGGCCTCCGTCGCGGACGACGACGCCGAGGCGCCGGAGTCCTTCTTCGCGTCGTCGCCGGAGCCGTCGCCGGAGTCCGAGGAGCAGCCGGAGGCGACGAGCATCATCGGGACGGCGGCCGCCCCGACAAGGATGCGGGTGAGTCGCTGGCGCTGTGCGGGTCGGTGCATGGTTCCTTCACTCGTAGACGCTCGGGTGTGCGTGCGAACGGCCGCGTCCTCGGCCGGCCGCACTCGGTCGGGTCCGAGGGGCCACGGTACGCCGAACGGACACGGGTGACTCGGGTTCCGCCCAGCCCGAAACCCCTCCCGGGAGCCCCTAGTCGTTGAACGTCCCGGCGAGCTGACCCGCCAGTTTCCGCGCTCTGTCCTGCATGTCCTTGCTGCTCGGGACGTCGGTCGTGGTCGCCGGCTGCTCGTCGTACTGGATCGTCACGACCACGTTGGACGTGCGGAACACCACAGTCACCGTGCGCTGCCGGGAGCCGCTCAGCGCGTCGTCCAGGAACGCCTCGTCGCCCAGGTCGTCGAGCGTGCGGGGCTGGAGGTCCGAGGGGGTGGAGCCGTCGGAGGGGGTGGCGGAACCGCTCTCGTCGCCGCTGCCCGATCCCGACGCGCCGGAGCTCGGACCGGAACCGGAACTGTTCGAGGGGGACCCGCTCTCGTCGGGGGACGAGCCGGATGAATCGGGCGAATCCGGCGAATTCGACGACTCCGACGAGGCGACCGGCTCCGGAAGGTCCGCCGCCGTCTCCCGCGTCAGGTATATGTCCGTCGCGCGGTCGTCGTCGCTGACCGCGTTGTTGTACGAGACCACGCGCTCGAAGTCCACCAGCAGGTGATCCGTCGCCACCGTCGACTCCGCCTTCCAGCGGCAGCCGACCTTGCGGTCCGTGTCGTACGTGGGCGTCGCCGTGCCCTCGTACGCCTTCTCGCGCTGCTCCTCGTCCGTGACCTGCTTGATGCCCGGCAGCAGCGAGTCCAGCGTGCCGTGCGACACCGCGGCGCACGGCTCCGGGAGCGTGCGGTACTTGCCGGGCTGCGCCGCGGTCGGCGTCGTGGCCGACTCGCCCGGCTTCGGGTCGGTCGTGCCGTCGTCGCCCGATCCACCGGTGCAGCCGGCCAGCAGCACCGCGAGGAGCGCGGCGACGCCGGGTACGTGCGCCTTCGGCTGCACGGTGGGGCTCCTCTCGACGGGTCGCCGCGCTGGGCGCACGACCGGGGTGTCCTGTGGTTATGCGTTGGTTATTCAGTTGCCGCGCGGGGGCGGCCCCTGGAGACAATGTGTATCGCACGCACTGCCGTGGACGCCGGTCCGTTGTCCCAAACGTTGACCTTGGTGCCGGTTTTGCGATTTGTGACTTCTGTTTGTTTTTCGGGGGAATGAGGACGAGATGTCGTACGTGGAAGTGCCGGGCGCGAAGGTGCCGATCCGCATGTGGGCGGACCCGGCGTCGGTCGAGGACGTCGCGATGCAGCAGCTCCGCAACGTCTCGACGCTCCCCTGGATCAAGGGCCTCGCGGTCATGCCGGACGTCCACTTCGGCAAGGGTGCGACGGTCGGTTCCGTGATCGCCATGCAGGGGGCCGTGTGCCCCGCGGCGGTCGGGGTCGACATCGGGTGCGGGATGTCCGCGGTCAGGACGTCTCTGACGGCCAATGACCTGCCGGGGGACCTTTCCCGACTGCGGTCGAAGGTCGAGCAGGCTATTCCGGTGGGGCGGGGGATGCATGAGCATCCGGTCGACCCTGGGAGGTTGCACGGGTTCGCTACCGCGGGGTGGGACGACTTCTGGGAGCGGTTTGAGGGAGTTGCCGAAGCGGTCAAGTTCCGTCAGGGGCGTGCCACAAAACAGATGGGAACGCTCGGAAGCGGGAATCACATGATCGAACTGTGCATCGATTCGGTCGGTTCTGTTTGGCTCATGCTGCACTCCGGTTCTCGGAACATCGGCAAGGAGCTGGCTGAGCATCACATCGGTATTGCTCAGAAACTCCCTCACAACCAAGGTCTGATAGACCGTGATCTGGCGGTATTCGTCTCGGACACTCCGCAGATGGCTGCCTACCGAAGTGATCTGTACTGGGCTCAGGAGTACGCGAAGCACAATCGCGCGATCATGATGGGTCTTTTGAAGGACGTGATCCGCAAGGAGTTCAAGAAGGCGAAGCCGACCTTCGAGCAGGAGATCTCCTGCCACCACAACTATGTGGCGGAGGAGCGGTACGAGGATATGGACCTGCTGGTCACCCGGAAGGGAGCGATCCGCGCGGGCTCTGGTGAGTACGGGATCATCCCGGGCTCCATGGGCACCAGCTCGTACATCGTGAAGGGTCTTGGTAACGAGAGGGCCTTCAACTCCGCGTCGCACGGCGCGGGTCGGCGTATGAGCCGCAATGCAGCGAAGCGTCACTTCACGACGAAGGATCTGGAAGAGCAGACGCGGGGTGTGGAGTGCCGCAAGGACTCCGGTGTGCTCGACGAGATTCCGGGGGCGTACAAGAACATCGACCAGGTGATGGAGCAGCAGCGAGATCTCGTCGAGGTCGTGGCGAAGCTGAAGCAGTTCGTGTGTGTGAAGGGCTGAACTAAGAGCGGGGCCCGGGCTGTTGTCGGCCCGGGGCTCATTTTTTCATTTCGTCGACGGGAACTGCCATTGCTGTCCAGTGAGTTGTTGGGATTTCCCGCTGATGCCCGTGTCCTCATTGTCAATTGTGATGACTTCGGGATGCGGCGCGGGATCAATGCCGCCGTTGTCGAGGCGATCGAGAGTGGGATCGCTGGTTCGTGCAGCTTGATGGTGCCCTGTGGTGGGACCGAAGAGGCCATGCGGTTGTTGCGGGAGCGGCCCGAGGTGTCGTTCGGGGTGCATCTCTCGCTGGTGTGTGAGGTGGGGGCGCGGAATGGGCTGGGGCCCGTTGCGCCGAAGGCGGACGTGGGGTCCTTGGTTGATGCGGACGGGGAGCTCTATACGCCCGAGCGGCGTTCCGAGTTGATGGCGCGGGCTCGCATCGAGGATGTCGAGGTGGAGTTCCGGGCTCAGGTCGAGGCTGTCGTCGCGGCCGGGCTGGTGCCGGCCCATCTTGATTGGCATTGCCTGCTGGATGGCGGGCGCGGCGACATTTTCGAGCTGACCGTGGCCCTGGCAGGGGAGTATGGGCTTGCCGTGCGGGTTTGGGGGGAGGCCGGGCGGCAGCGAGTGCGTGGGCTGCCCGTTGTCGACCATGACTTTCTCGACAGCTTTTCGCTGCCCCTCGACGGTAAGGCGGAGCGGTACGCGCGGCTGTTGCGGGAGCTTCCGGTCGGGCTGAGCGAGTGGGCCGTGCATCCGGGGCTGGGGGACGCGCAGTCGCGGGCCGTTGACCCCGAGGGGTGGCGGGTCCGGCAGAGCGACTACGAGTTTCTCGTCTCGGCCGAAGCCCGTGAACTCATCGAGGAGGAAGGGGTCTTCGTGGTCGGCTACCAGGGTGTGCGGGAGAAATGGCGTCGGGATGTCGGGTGACGGTCGGTCCCGGTCGTCGCTGACAACTGGGGCGCGCGGCGGGCGGGTTCGGGCCTACTTCGCGTGCGTAACCGCGTAAATCATCACGAACGCCACCAGGTGGATGCCGAAGAGGAAGTAAGCCAGGTACCACCAGACGTAGCGTTCGTCCTTCTTCTCCTGGGCCAGGCGGCGTTGTTCCTGGTCCCGGGCGGATGGGTCCGCGGCGGGCTGTTCCTGAGCCTGGTGGTCGGCGTCCGGCATCACAGCTCCCTGTGGACCTTCGTGTTGGAGGCCTGCGCGCGGGGGCGTACGACCAGGAGGTCGATGTTGACGTGGGAGGGACGGGTGACCGTCCAGGTGATGGTGTCGGCGACGTCCTCGGCGGTGAGCGGCTCGGCCACGCCGGCGTAGACGTTCGCGGCCTTGTCCGTGTCGCCGCCGAAGCGGGTCAGGGCGAACTCGTCCGTCTTGACCATGCCGGGGGCGATCTCGATGACACGGACCGGGGTGCCGACGATCTCCAGGCGGAGGGTCTCGGCGAGGACGTGCTCGGCGTGCTTGGCCGCCACATAGCCCGCGCCGCCCTCGTACGTGCCGTGTCCGGCGGTCGAGGAGACGACGACCACCGTGCCGTCGCCGCTCGCGGTCAGGGCGGGGAGGAGGGCCTGGGTGATGTTCAGCGTGCCGATGACGTTGGTCTCGTACATCTGGCGCCATTCGGCCGGGTCGCCGGACGCGACCGGGTCGGCCCCGAGCGCGCCGCCCGCGTTGTTGATCAGGACGCCGATCTTCTTGAAGGCCGTCGCGAACTCGTCGACCGCCGCGCGGTCGGTGACGTCCAGCGTGTACGCCGTCGCCTGGCCGCCCGCCGCGTCGATCTCCTCCGCGAGCGCCTCGATACGGTCCTTGCGGCGGGCGGTGAGGACCACGCGGTAGCCCGCGGCCGCCAGCTGCCTGGCCGTCGCGGCACCGATTCCGCTGCTCGCGCCGGTGACGACGGCGATGCGGGACGCGGTGGCGGGTGCGGCGGATGCGGCGGCGGTCATGAACTGCTCCTCGGGGGAGGGTGCGGGCGCGGCCGCGGTGCGGGACCGCCGCTCGCTCGTACGGTCGATTGCTTCACCGGCCAGGATAGGCGGGCGGGGTGTACGGCCGGTCGGTGACCTGGTGACCTGGTGACCTGGTGCACGGGGCCGGGGCAGGTGGGAAAATCGAGGGTGGGTGATCCTCTGTGAAGGAGGTGGATCATGGGACAGGCACGCGAGGTCATGGACCGGCTCACGGAGGCACTGACCACGAACCAGGATCTCAAGGTCATTGCCGAGCTCTACGCGGCGGACGCGGTCGCCGTCACGCCCGACGAGGGAGAGATCCACGGGCGCGACAACATCGTCGAGTACTGGCGGCACATGACTGAGGCCGTCCCGGAGGCGACGTTCGAGACGGTGTACTCGTACGAGATCGGCGACACCGCCGTCGACGAGGGTTTCTTCAGTGGCAAGAACACGGGGCCGCTGGTGCTGCCCTCCGGGGAGTCGCTGCCGGCCACGCAGAAGGAGATCAGGGTCCGCGGAGTCGACCTCGCGACCGTCGACGCGGACGGCCGGATCGTCAGCTACCGGCTCTACTTCGACCAGATGGACTTCCTCGGACAGCTGGGGCTGCTGCCCGAAGAGCTGCCGGCCTGAGCGCTCCCTCTCGGCTCCTCCCGACCGCCCTCTCACCTGATGGGCGGCGCCTGCCGTGCGGCCCAGGTGGCATACATCCGTTGACGTACGAGGTCAGACGCACGAGGTCGTCGTACGGAGACACACGGGTCGACGCGGAGGACATGACACATGCGGATTCTTTGTGGGCTGGGTGCGGCTGTCGTGGTGGCCGTGGCCTCTCCGGCCGCCACTGCGGCTGCGACTGTTGCGGCGGCACCGGCGGCACCGGCGGCACCGGCGGCACCGGCGGCCGTGGCGCCCGAGGCCGATCTCGCCTATCACGGGCATCTCTCGATGACCGGCGGACGTGTGGATCTGCGGATGACCCCGCAGAACCACGGGCCTTCCGGTGTCGTCGAGGCGACCGTACGGCTGCGTTGGTCGGTGCCGCTCGCGGACGAGCAGGGGCTGCCGGCAGGGTGTGCGCGGACGGAGGTGCGGACGGTGATGTGCCGGACGGGTGCGCTGCCGGCGGACGGGTGGGGAGAGACGATCACCATGGCCGTACGGCTGAGGGGGGCGCCCTCGGAGGTGACGCTGGGCATCGACACGGTGTGGGGCGGCGGTGCGGTGGATCGCAACCATCACAACGACCGGCAGGAGGTGCTGGTGCTGGACACCGGGGACACGTATGTCTTCTGAACGCAGCGTCTGGTGTCCGCGGGCCTGTGGGGGCTGGTCGCGCAGTTCCCCGCGCCCCTTATGGGGCTTGGTGGAGCCGTATGTGTCAGAGCACCGCGCCCTTTATGGGGCCTGGTGGAGCCGCGCGTGTCACACGCCGCGCCCCTGATCCGGCTGGAGCTGGTGCGGATTCTGGGGTGGGGCTACGACGGCTGGGCCCCGCCCGCGTACGCCGTCGGGGGAACCCCCACCGTTGCTGTGAAGTCGCGGATCAGGTGGGCCTGGTCCGCGTAGCCGAGGTCTGCCGCGAGGGTGGCCCAGTCGGTGGACGGGGTGGACTCGGCGTGCTCCAGGGCCTCGTGGATTCGGTAGCGGAGGATGATCCACTTGGGGCCCACGCCGACGTAGGTGGAGAAGAGGCGCTGCATCGCTCGTACCGTCATGCCCTGCGCGTGGGCGAAGTCGGCGACGCGGCGGATCGTGCGGTCGGTCCGGATGGTGTCGACCAGGGCCATCGCCAGGTCGGCGCGGGGGTCGGGGGCCGGGGCGAGGCCCAGCAGGAACGTGTCGAGGGCGGCCACCCGGGCCGTCTCGTCGGGCGGGGTGAGCACGGCGTCGAGGTCGTCCCGGGCCGTGGGGAGGACCTCCGTCAGGGGCAGGCGCTTTCCCGTCCAGTCGGACACCGGGTGCCGCGGCGCGAAGGGGTGGAAGGCGCCGGGCCGGAACTTGATGCCGCACACCCGGCCCCGCCCCTCCAGTTTCTGTGTGAAGAGCCCGAGCTGGATGCCCGCGAACTCCACGAAGGGGTCCTGGCCCTCGAGCTGCTGGAAGACGACGTGGACCGCGGGGTGCGGGACCACATGGGAGACGTACGGCTCGGGGAGGTCCCAGTCGATCAGCCAGTAGTACTCCACGTGACGGCGGAGGGGCTCGGCGGGCTCGGGGCGGCGGAAGTCCACATGCGCGAGGAACTCCGCGGCGTCGACGATGCCTCTGGTGTCGCGGCTGGTCTCGTGGCTGGTGTCACGGTTGATGTCACGGCGTGGGGCGGCCATGTCCGGATGGTAGGACGGGGCACTGACAACGGCGCGGGGCGCGTGTCCGCGGGCCTGCGTACCGGGGTTGCCCGAGCCTGCGTACCGGGGTTGCCGGGGCCCGGGAGTCGAGGCCGCCCGGGCGCCGGGATGCCGGGGTACCCGGGGCGTCGGAGCTGGGAATAGCCCAGCCGGGTCCATCGTTGGCGGGTATAGTTGAATCGTAAACAACCTGCGGAGGATGAGGCAGCCATGCAGTTCGGGATCTTCAGCGTCGGTGACGTCACGCCGGACCCCACCACGGGTCGCGCGCCGTCCGAGCACGAGCGGATCAAGGCCATGGTCGCCATCGCGCAGAAGGCCGAGGAGGTCGGGCTCGACGTCTTCGCGACCGGCGAGCACCACAACCCGCCGTTCGTGCCGTCGTCGCCGACCACCATGCTCGGCTGGATCGCCGCGCGCACCGAGAACCTCATCCTCTCCACCTCCACCACCCTCATCACCACCAACGACCCGGTGAAGATCGCCGAGGACTTCGCGATGCTCCAGCATCTGGCGGACGGGCGCGTGGACCTGATGATGGGGCGCGGCAACACCGGGCCGGTCTACCCCTGGTTCGGGAAGGACATCAGGCAGGGCATCAACCTCGCCGTCGAGAACTACGCGCTGCTGTACCGGCTGTGGCGCGAGGAAGTCGTCGACTGGGAGGGCAAGTTCCGTACGCCGCTGCAGTCGTTCACCTCGACGCCCCGGCCGCTGGACGGCGTGCCGCCGTTCGTCTGGCACGGCTCGATCCGCTCGCCCGAGATCGCCGAGCAGGCCGCGTACTACGGCGACGGTTTCTTCCACAACAACATCTTCTGGCCGGCCGACCACACCAAGCGGATGGTCGAGCTGTACCGGTCGCGGTACGCGCACTACGGGCACGGCACGGCGGAGCAGGCGATCGTCGGGCTCGGCGGCCAGGTGTTCATGCGCAGGAACTCGCAGGACGCGGTGCGGGAGTTCCGGCCGTACTTCGACAACGCGCCGGTGTACGGGCACGGGCCGTCCCTTGAGGACTTCACTGAGCAGACCCCGCTGACGGTCGGCTCTCCGGAGCAGGTCATCGAGAAGACGCTGGGCTTCCGGGAGTACGCCGGTGACTACCAGCGTCAGCTGTTCCTCGTGGACCATGCCGGGCTGCCGCTGAAGTCCGTGCTGGAGCAGATCGACATGCTGGGCGAGGAGGTCGTGCCTGTGCTGCGCGAGGAGTTCGCGAAGCGGCGTCCGGCCGGGGTGCCGGATGCGCCGACGCATGCGTCGCGTGTCGCCGCGGCGGCCGCGGCCGCCGCCGGTGCCGGCAAGGAGGTGACCTCGTCATGAGGCTCGTCGTCGTCTCTGCGGGGCTGAGCGTCCCGTCGTCCACGCGGCTGCTGGGTGACCGGCTGGCGAGCGCGACTGCCGAGCGCACCTCGGCGGACGTCCAGGTGGTGGAGCTGCGCGACCTCGCGGTCGAGATCGCGCACAACTTCACCAACGGCTTTCCCGGGCCCGCGCTGGGTGCCGCCCTGGAGGCGGTGGCGTCGGCGGACGGGCTGATCGTCGTCACGCCGGTGTTCTCCGCCTCGTACAGCGGTCTGTTCAAGTCCTTCTTCGACGTGCTGGACCCGGACGCGCTGGCCGGGAAGCCGGTGCTGGTCGCGGCGACCGGGGGGTCGGCCCGTCATTCGCTGGTCCTGGAGCATGCGTTGCGGCCGCTGTTCGCGTATCTGCGGGCCGTGGTCGTGCCCACCGGGGTGTACGCGGCTTCGGAGGACTGGGGGGCCGAGGGGCTCGTCGAGCGGATCGGGCGGGCCGCGGGGGAGTTGGCGGGACTGATGGACGGCCTGGCGGCCGGGCGGTCCGGGGCGGTTCCGGGTTCGTTGCCGACGCAGGGTGGGGTGGAGCTCGTGCGGAGTGGTGGGTTCGAGGTGGTTCCGTTCGAGCAGCAGCTCGCCGCGTTGCGACCGCAGTAGCGAGTAGGGCTCGGGGTGTTGCCGCACCGGCCGGCCGGGGGTGCTGGGGGCGTCCTCCGGTCGGCCGGGCGGGTTTTGGGGGCCCCGGGATTTCTTGGGGGGAGCGGCCGGTTGTGTTCTGGCTGCGGGGCGGTGGGGGCTTGTCGCGCAGTTCCCCGCGCCCCTGAAGGGGCGAGGCACCGCAGATGTACGACTCCCCCTACGAGCCGCCCGCCGTGCGAAAGCGGGCGGCTCGTTGCACCGGGCCGGGAAGCCGGGCGGGCCGGTGCGGGAGCCGGGCGGTCCTGGGGGACTGGGAACCCATGTGGGCCGCCCGGCGTACTGGGTGACGCCCTCGGAGAACCGGGCGTCAGGGGCCCGTGGGTCTTGTGCTGTTGATGGGGGCCCGGCCGTTCGCCGGGCGGCGGAAGCGGCGGGTCTGGCGGCGGGCCCAGCCCGCGGCGCGGACCCGGCCGCGGGTCCAGGCGCGGCGGGTGCGGGTTGCCGCGAGTTCCGTGAACAGGGCCTCGTAGCGTTCGACGATCGGGTCGGCGTCGTAGCGGTGGGAACTTCGTAGCGCTGCCTCGCCCATTGCCTGCCGTAGCGGGTCGTCCGTGATCAGGTCGAGCATCGCCTCGGCGAGGGAGCGGGCGTCGCCCACGGGGACGAGACGGCCGTCGACGCCGTCCGTGATGATCTCGGCGGGGCCCAGCGGGCAGTCCGTGCTGATCACCGGCACCCCGCAGCGCATCGCCTCGACCAGGGTCATCCCGAACGACTCCGCGTCCGAGGCCGAGACCACCATCGCCGATCTGGCGAACTCCGCCTCGATCGGCGTACGCGGACCCATGAGGCGGGCGTGCCCGGCCAGGCCCAGGCCGTCGATCAGGTGCTGGAGATGTTCCCGCTCGGGACCGCCGCCGAAGATCCGCAGCTGCCAGTCGGGTTCCTTCGAGGCGACCGCGGAGAAGGCCTCGATCAGCAGGTCGAAGCGTTTGCCGCGGACAAGACGGCCGGCCGCGGTGATCACCTTCGTCGTGTCGTCCCGGGTGAGGCCGTGCGGCGCGGGCACCATGTTCGGCACCGCGGCGACCCGTACTCCCGGCAGCGGCATCCGCTGCCGGTACACCTCCGCGTCCGCCTCCGTCGTCGTCACCACCGCGTCGAGCGAGCGGTAGGCACGGGCCAGGACACCCCGCAGCCGCTTGCTGTGCGAGTCGTGCCGCAGATGCTCCTGGGCGATCCGCAGCGCCCGGCGCGGGGCGAACCGGGCCACGTACACGTTGATGCCGGGCCGGGTGCCGATCACCACGTCCGCGTCGCAGGCCGCCAGATGGTCGCGGGCGCGCAGGTCGGTGAGCCGGGTGTACTGCTCGTAGCGCTTGTCGGAGGCGGGGAAGTCGACGGCCGGCTGCGCGTAGGACGGGTCGGTGAGGTCCTGGCTGCCGTCCCGTTCGTCCACCAGCGGGACCACCGTGATCCGCGGGTCGACGGTGAACCTCGGCTCGTCCCGGTGCCGCCTCATCGACACGATCTCCACGTCGTGCCGCCCGGCGAGCGCCGCCGCGAGGTTGAGCGTGGTGCGGACGGTCCCCCCGATGGCGTACGCGTTGTGCAGAAGGAACACGATCCTCATGCGTTCGGTGGTCTCCCTACGTTTCATGCGGTGCGCTGCCTCCCCGTTGCGGCGCTCGCCCCCGGCATCGGGGACACAGTGGCTGGGCGAGGTAAGCCACTGGTCCCGGCAGGGTGAGAGCCGGGTAAGAGGCCCGGCCGTACCCCTCTCCAGCAGGTAGTACGTTCCCCAGGGCTTGGCAGACTGGTCCCGTGCCCCAGAATCTGCTGCTCGCCGAGGACGACCGCGCGATCCGCCATGCCCTGGAGCGGGCCCTGACCCTGGAGGGATACGCGGTCACGGCGGTCGCCGACGGTGTCGAGGCGCTCGCGCAGGCCCACCGCACCCCACCCGACGTGCTCGTTCTCGATGTGATGATGCCGGGCATCGACGGCCTCCAGGTCTGTCGCGTCCTGCGTGCAGAGGGCAACCGCACGCCCATCCTGATGCTCACCGCACTCGTCGAGACCGCGGACCGCATCGCCGGTCTGGACGCCGGCGCCGACGACTACGTGGTGAAGCCGTTCGACGTCGAGGAGGTCTTCGCCCGGCTCCGGGCCCTGCTCCGGCGTACGGGCGCCCCCGTCGACGTACCCAGTGAACCGCCGCGCATGCCCGACGGCCAGATCGCCGCAGCGGGTCTGCGCATCGACCCGCAGGCCCGTCGCGTGTGGCGGGGCCCGCACGAGGTCGAGCTCACCCGCACCGAGTTCGACCTGCTGGAACTGCTCGTCCGCAACGCGGGCATCGTCCTCGACCACACCACCATCTACGACCGCATCTGGGGCTACGACTTCGGGCCCGGCTCCAAGAACCTCGCCGTGTACGTCGGCTATCTGCGGCGCAAGCTCGACGAGCCGGGCGCGCCCTCCCCGATCCACACGGTGCGCGGTGTGGGGTACGTGCTGAGGGAGGACTGAGTGCGGTCCGGCGCGCGCCTGAGGCACTGGGTGGCCCGGGCCCGGCTGTCCTCGCTGCGCACCACCTTCACGGTGTCGTTCGCGGCGGTGGCGGCCGCCGTCACCGTCCTCGTCGGGTTCCTGTCGTACGACGCCGCCGCCCGGCTCGTCCGCGTCGACCAGCAGACCGTGTTCGAGGGTGTCGTGCAGGACCTGCTCGACGAGGTGCGCTACAGCGCGCTGACCCCGGCCGACTTCGCCACCGCGGACGCCGACGGCGGCCCGCGCGACGAACTGATCAGGCCGAGCGGCACGGTCGTGCAGGTCCTCGGGCCGGACGCGTCGGTCGTCGACCGGGGCCATCCGCCGCTGCCCGTCGGCGCCGACGACGAGCGGACCGCGGCCGCGCGGCCCGCCGGCCAACTGGTGGAACACCGTGACGTCGACGTCGGCGACGGCATGTACCGGGTGGCCACCGTCTCGCTCGGCGACGGGCGGGGCGCGGTGCAGATCGCGCAGGAGTTCAGCGACACCGAGGACCTGCTGCGGGAACTCCAGCAGCGGACCGTGCTGCTGGTGGGCGCCGTCGTGATCGCCGCCGGTCTCTTCGGCTGGTGGCTGGCCCGACGGATCACCTCGCGGCTCGTCCGGCTCGCCGGGGCCGCGGAGGATGTGGCGCGCACCGGTCGGCTCGGCATCCAGGTGCCCGTCGCCGGATACGACGAGGTGGCGCGGCTCGGCCGCTCCTTCGACCGCATGCTGGGCCGCCTCGCCCAGTCCGAGGAGGACCAGCGGCGCCTCGTCCAGGACGCCGGCCATGAACTCCGTACGCCCCTGACCTCGTTGCGCACCAACATCTCGATGCTCCGCCGGATCGACGAACTGCCGCCCGCCGCCCGCGGGGAACTGGTCGCCGACCTCGCCCAGGAGTCCCGCGAACTCACCGACCTGGTCAACGAGTTGGTCGACCTCGCGGCCGGCCAGTCGGACCGGGAGCCGCTCCAGCGGGTGGCCGTCGCCGACATCGCCGAGGACGTGGCGGTGGCGGCGAGGCGGCGGACGGGCCGGGCCGTCACGGTGCGGGTGTCCGGCGACACGGTGGTCGACGGCCGGCCCGGCGCGCTGCAGCGGGCGCTGTCCAACCTCGTGGACAACGCGGCGAAGTTCGACCGGGGCGGGAGCGAGCCGATCGACATCGTGGTCACGGGAGTGGGGATGCCTGTGGCAGGCACTGGCACCGGTGTCGGCTCCGGTGCCGCTGTTCGCGTCGAGGTTCTCGACCGGGGGCCCGGTATCGCCGAGGAGGACCTGGAGCGGGTCTTCGACCGCTTCTACCGCGCGCCTGACGCCCGGAGCCTGCCCGGCTCCGGGCTCGGACTGTCGATCGTCCGCGAGGTGGCGGCCGCCCACGGCGGGGACCCGTTCGCGCGGCGCCGGGAGGGCGGGGGGTCCGCGATCGGGTTCACGGTGAGCGGTGGTGGGGGCGGCGGGGGCGGTGAGGGCTGAGACGTCGGCGTACGCCTTCGGACCACTGCCGGTCCCAAGCGTTCCTCCGCGAGCCCTTCCCGACGCCCGGCCGAGCGTTTCTCCGCAAGCCCCTCCCGGCGCCCGGCCCAGGGCTCCTCCGCGAGCCCCCTACCAGCCCTCCTGCAACTCGTCGTCCTCGCCCGCTTCCAGGAGGGTCGCCGCCGCGCCGACTATCCGTGGGTCCGGCTTTCCGACCACCTCGTCGTCCTTGCCCGTGTAGTCGAAGCGGGCCAGCACGCTGCGCATGGCCTCCACGCGGGCCCGCTTCTTGTCGTTGCTCTTCACCACGGTCCACGGGGCCTGCTCGGTGTCCGTCTCGCGGAACATGGCGACCTTGGCGGCGGTGTAGTCGTCCCAGAGGTCGAGGGACGCGAGGTCCATGGGGCTGAGCTTCCATCATGTGTCCTGCGAGGGCGCCCCAGCCTGTCGGCCGGGGCGAATCCAATCCTGTCGGCACGGCGCGGAGCAGCGTCACCTCGGAATGCCTAACCGTCAGTGCCCCGTACTTTCATTGTCCTTGGCGCCCTGGAGCATGTGCAGGACTTGGGCGTGCAGAGAGCGGTGCTCGTGCTCGGCAAGGTCCTTCAGCCAGGCGTGAAGTTCATCGGGGAGCCTCAGCGTGATCTGTTTCATTCCGTCACAGTACCCGCTTGGTGATGGTATTTTGATGGTATGTCACGGTTTCGGATGTACCCGACGAGTGCGCAGGAGGCCCAGCTCTTGGAGCACAGCGCGCACGCCCGGTACGTGTGGAACCTGGCCGTCGAGCAGCACGAGCACTGGGCCTTGGGTAAGAAGTCGGCGCCCGGTTTCGCCGAACAGTGCCGCCAGCTCACCGAGGCCCGGCGGGAGAACGAGTGGCTGCGCGCTGGAAACGCCGACGTGCAGCAGCAGGCTCTCCAGGACTTCGCGAGGGCCAAGCAGGCCCGCTTCGCCTCCGGGTTCGGAGAGCCGACGTGGCGGAAGAAGTACCGGCACGAAGGATTCCGGGTGATCGGAACCGGCCGCGTAACGGCCTTTAAAGAGGACGGCGCGCCCCTGCTCAACAGCAAGGGCAAGCAGGTGATGAGCCGCAGTGTCGTGGTGCAGAAGCTCAACCGTCGCTGGGCGCAGGTCAAGGTGCCCGGCTGCGGCTGGGTGCGGTTCCGTCTCACGCGCCCCGAGATGCCTGAGGCGAAGACGTTCCGGGTCACCTTTCGCAACGGGCAGTGGCACATTGCCTTCGCCATCGTCCCCGAACCCATCGGAGCGCCTGGTACGGGCGAGGTCATCGGCATCGACCGGGGCGTCAAGGTCACCGCTGCCCTGTCCGATGGGCGCGCGCTGAACTGTCCGCAGCCCACTGTCAGGGAACGCGCTCAGATCCGCAAGCGCCAACGCCGGGCCGCCCGTGCCCCCAAAGGCAGCCCGGAGAAGACGACTGAGTATGCCAAGGCAGCCAAGCTCAAGGCCCGTGAGGTGAACCGACGTAAGGACTGGTGCGAGAAGACGTCGACCATGCTCGCCCGGACCTGTGACGTGATCCGGTTCGAGAAGTTGAACATCAAGAACATGACGGCCTCTGCCAAGGGTACCGTCGCCGAGCCAGGCAGGAATGTCCGGCAGAAGGCCGGGCTGAACCGGGCGATCCTCACCCAGGGCTGGGGCCTGCTGAGGCAGCGCACAGGTGAGAAGGCCCCCGGCCGGGTCGAAGATGTCCCGGCCCCGTACACGTCCCTGCGGTGTAGTGCCTGCGGATGGATCGAGAAGAACTCGCGCAAGAGCCAAGCCGAGTTCGTCTGCGTATCTTGCGGGTTCGCATGCAACGCAGCAGTCAACGTCGCGGCGGGGTATGCCGGAGGGGTGACACCGCGTCAGCGGTCGAGTGCCCGTGAACCTCAGCCCGCTTGGGCTGGAATCCCCCTCGTTCAAGAGGAGGAGGATGCCAATGCCGTACGGGATCGACTTGCTGGCCTGCTGGATCGTGAAGCGCGTACGCTGCTCGCCCCGCGACACCGAGAATCAGATACTCATCAGGTCCACGCTGTCATCGACGCGCATCCGCTCGAAGGCTGCCGCTGAGCCACCGGTATGCGTCGTCCGTACAAGAGGCCCATCACCTGCTCCACGCCTGTTCAGCCTGCCTCGGCGCGGCTGTTGACACACCAGCCCAGGACCTGCCGAAGAGCACGATGCCGCCCGAGATCGTCTTCGTGACCTCGGTGGACATATGTCATCTGTTGAAGCCGGCTGTTCAAGTTCGCTGTCCCAGTCCGCTGTTCCGGCGGGGTGGAGCCGGGATTCCTTTCGGGACCGGGATTTCCCTCCGGGACAGGTGTCGCTGAGTACACCCCCCGATACGGGTTCTGCGCCCAATGTGCCTGCCCCGCCTTCTCCGTAGCGTCTTTCGCGGGGCACAGGAAGTGCCCGACAGCGGGGCACGGACGGTGCCCGACGGAGGCTGATGACGATGTTTCGCCGAACCGATCGACGCAACCACGAGCACGGCACGGGCCCCGCCGCCGAGGCGCTGCGGCTGGTGAAGGTCACCAAGACCTACGGGGGCGAGGAGAACGCGGTGACCGCCCTCGACGGGGTGACGCTCGCCCTGCCGCGCGGCACGTTCACCGCGGTGATGGGGCCCTCCGGCTCCGGCAAGTCCACGCTGCTGCAGTGCGCGGCCGGACTCGACCGGCCCGACAGCGGCATCGTCGTGGTCGACGGCGCCGAGATGACCGGCGGCACCGAGGCAGAGCTGACGAAGTTCCGGCGCAACCGGATCGGCTTCGTCTTCCAGCAGTACAACCTGCTGGACACCCTCACCGTCGTCCAGAACACGATCCTGCCGCTCAAGCTCGCCCGCCGCCGCGTCAACCGGGCCCGGGTGGAGGAGATCCTGGACGCCGTGGGCCTGGGTGACCGCCTTGGCCACCGGCCCGACCAGCTCTCCGGCGGCCAGCGCCAGCGCGTCGCCATCGCCCGCGCCCTGGTCACCGAGCCGAGCGTGATCTTCGCCGACGAACCGACCGGCGCCCTGGACACCCGCAGCGCGCGGGACGTCCTGCGGCTCCTCCAGGAGGCGGTACGGGTCCACGGCCGTACGGTCGTCATGGTGACCCACGACCCGGTGGCGGCCTCGTACGCCGACTCGGTGCTGTTCCTCGCGGACGGCAGGCTCGCCGGTGAGATGCACCGGCCGACCGTGGACGCGGTGGCCGAGCGCCTCGCGCACCTCGGCGACGACGTGATGGCGGGGGTGTGACCGTCATGTTCGCTCTGGCCATGCGTTCCATCCGCCGGCGCCCCGGTCGTTTCGGCGCGACGCTGCTGTCCGCCTTCCTGGGCGCGGCGATCATCATGACCTTCAACTCGATGCACGACACGGCGGGCGCGAAGGGCGTCGACTCCGTCAGCGCGGAGAGCCTCTCCACCGCGGCGGGCGTCGTCGGCGGCTACGGCACCCTCCTGGTGTTCTTCGCCGTCGCCTCCACCCTGACGGTGAACGTCCGTCAGCGCTCCGCCGAGATCGAGCTGTTGCGCTGCTCCGGCGCGACCCCCGCACAGATCAAGCGGATGGTCGTCGGGGAGTCGGTGGCCGTCGCCCTGGTGGGCGCCCTGCTGGCGATCGGTCCCGCGATGCTCGGCGGTCGGCTGCTGCTCGACCTCTTCCAGGACAGCGGGCAGGTCGCCGAGTCCGTCGACTACACCTTCGGGTCCGTCGCGCTGCTCTCGGGCATCGCCATCACGGTCCTCGCGGCGGCGGGCGCGGCGTTCCTCGCGGTGCGCCGGGCCACCAGGAAGGCCGCGCCCCGCGGCAGGGGACGGACGTTCTTCGTCCGCGCCGCCCTGGTCCTCGGAGGCCTGTCGGTCTGCTCTACCTTCGCGTTCTCCTCGACCGCCGCCGCGCTGATGGCACCGGCCGCGTACGGCTCGATCCTGCTCGCCGTCGGCTTCGCACTGCTCTCGCCGAAGCTGCTGAAGGCCCTGCTCGACCGGCTTCCGCCGACGGGCCCGAGCGGTTACCTGGCCGTACGCACCATGCGGGAGCGTGCCGCGCAGTTGTCCGGGGTCCTCATGCCGCTGATCCTCTTCACCGGCATGGCGACGGCGACCCTCTACATGCAGGCCGTCGAGAACGACGCCATCGACGCCTCCGGAGTCCCGAAGTCCATCGACGCCAAGAACCTCGAAACCCTGAACCTCGTGGTCGTCGGCATCATCGTGGTCTTCTCCTGCATCATGCTGATCAACTCGCTGTACGCGGCGACGACTTATCGGCGCCGGGAGTTCGGCCAGCAGCGGCTGGCGGGGGCGACCCCGGGTCAGGTCCTCGGCATGATCGGCATCGAGTCCCTCGTCCTCACGGTGACGGGCGTCTTCTTCGGCACGGCGGCCGGGCTCGCCGGGATCATCCCCTTCACGATGGTCCGCACGGACTCTGTCCTCCCGGAGGGAGGACTGGGCATCTGGTTCGGGATTGTGGGGGTCGCGGGGGCGGCGGTGCTTGTGACCAGCCTGGTGACGGCCCGGCGGGCGCTGCGGACACCGGCGGTCGGAGCGGTTTCGCTGGCCGCGTGACGCTCCGCTGGGTGGGGGTTCTTCGGGTGCGGGTGGGTGGGGGCTGATCGCGCAGTTCCCCGCGCCCCTGAAGACAAAGGCCAGGGCTACCGCCCCGGCCTTTTGTCTTCAGGCGGCGTAGCCCTTGCCTTTCGCCTTTTAGGGGGCGGTAGCCCTTGCATCCAAGGGGCGCGGGGAACTGCGCGACCAGCCCCCACCGGCCCGCACCCGAAGAACCACATGCCCACCGGAGACGCTCAGGCGCCCGCGCTCCACCGACCCAGCACCGGCTCCGTCACCGTGCGCGCCGCGAAGCACAAAGTCTGGCCGTGCTGCGCGAACAGCGCATCGCGGGAGTCGAAGTGACCGAGGTCCGCCTGGACCTGGGCCGACAGATCGCAGCCCCCACCGATGGCGCCGCAGGCCGTCGCCCCGCCCCAGTCGACCGTCGTACGGGCCACGGCGTCGAAGAGGGTCTCACCGCCCCGGTTGGTGAACCCGCCGTCGCCGTCGGCCTTACCGAACAGCTCGCCGATCGGCACCCACGCGCCCTCCAGCCGGAACTCCGGCCAGGCCAGCAGCACCTGCCTGGGCACCAGCGGCTTCAGCCGGGGGAACCGCGGATACCAGAAGACGCCGTCGACGAGCAGACCCTGTACCCGCGTGCGGATGCCCACGGCACGGGCGACCGCCTCAAGAACGGCCATCCGCTGACTGCACGAACCGCGCCCCAGCCGCAGTGTCGTCGAGACCCGCCGCCGGTCCTCCACGGAGTACACCGGCCGGATCTCCCGCGCGATGATCCCGTGCGCCACGCGCAGCGTCTCGGGTGCGGAGGCCCGCCCCCGGACCCGGTTCACCAGGGCAGTGACCCCCGGATCCGCCCAGTCCAGGATCTCGGTGGCCCGCGTCGAACCCCGTACCTCCGGTGGCCGGGCCACCCGCCGTACGTCCGACCGTGCAGCGCGTCCGGCGCTCCGGTACGGCATCAGCAACCGGCTGGTCATGGTCGCCCACCCCCGCTTTTCTCCACGACTTCCGCCATCATCACACGCCCCCGCCGGCCGGCCCGGAGCGGTGGCACGGCCGTGCGACCGCCCCGTGCGCGACCAGCGGTACCAGGGTCGGCGTGCGAAGCGCGAAAAGCCGTACGTATCTTGGAGATTGGACCTTGATCGGTGAATCTTGAACCTTATGTTTGTGCGTGTCCGTACACGCCTTGGATGAGAAGACGGTGCCCATGACCGACCACGAGAGCTCGACCGGCCCGGCGGCGAGGCAGAGAATCGACACCTCCGTGCCGCACTCGGCGCGGATCTGGAACTACTGGCTGGGTGGCAAGGACAACTACCCCGTGGACGAGGAGGCCGGCGACGCGTACACCGCCGTCTTCCCCGGCATCGTGACCATCGCCCGCAGCAGCCGCGCCTTCCTCGGCCGCAGCATCCGTCATCTGGTGGAGGAGGCGGGCGTCCGGCAGTTCCTGGACGTCGGTACGGGCCTGCCGACCGTGGACAACACCCACGAGGTCGCCCAGCGCATCGCGCCGGAGTCCAGGATCGTCTACGTCGACAACGACCCGCTGGTCCTCGCCCACGCGCGCGTCCTGCTCACCTCCTCGAAGGAGGGGGCCACCGACTACGTGGACTCCAGCCTCTACGAGCCGGACCTCATCCTGGCGGAGGCCGCCCGCACCCTGGACCTCTCCCGCCCGACCGCCCTGATCCTCAGCGGCATCCTCGGCCACGTCGGCGACTACGACCAGGCCCGCACCCTCGTACGGGCCCTCGTGGACGGCCTCCCGTCGGGCAGCTACCTGTGCGTCAACGACGGCTCCCGCGGCACCGATCCGGCGTACGAGGCGGCCCAGGACGGCTACAACGAGACCGGCGCGGTCCCGTACTTCCTGCGTCCCGTCTCCCAGATCGAGGCGTTCTTCGAGGGCCTCGAACTCGTCGAGCCCGGGGTCGTCTCGGTCCCGCTCTGGCACCCGGAGAAGTCGGACACGGCCCCGACGCCGATCGGCCAGCACGGGGGCCTGGGCCGCAAGCCCTGACCCGACGGTTTCCCGGACGCCCGCGAACCCGGGCGGTCACCTCCCACGGGAGGTGACCGCCCGGGTTCGCGGGCGTCCTGCCTCAGGTGGCTCAGAGCAGCGTCGGTGCGTGGAACGTGCCCAGGCCCGAGGCCAGGTCGCGGTCCAGCCAGTAGCGGCGCGGTTCGGCGAGCATGACGTCGACGCTGACGCCGAGGATGCCGGGGATCCTGGCGAGTTCGTTGTCGATGAAGAGCGCCAGGGCGGAGCGGTCGGTGACCAGGCCGGTGGCGAGGACGGACATGTCGCTGGCCACGTGGGCGGCGAGCCGGGTCTGGGGGAGCCGGTCGATGCGGCGCATGACGTCGGGGGTCTCGCCGGGCGCGATCCGCAGGCGGAGCACGAAGGGGGCCTGGAAGCCCAGCCAGTCCGACACGATCTCCAGGCGCGGCTGGACCCATCGCTCGTCGAGGACCCGGCGGACGACCCGGTGCGCGGTGGAGGTGGCCAGGCCCGCGGCCCGGCCGATGCTCGCGGCGGAGGCCCGGCTGTCCTGGAGCAGTTGCGCGACGACGGTGCGCTCGGCCTCGCTGAGGGGTTTGGCGGGGGGTGTCGCGGTCGCGGTGCCCTCGACGTGGGTGCCGGTGAGTTCGAGCAGGTCCGCCCGTTCGGTGTCGGTCAGGAACTGCGGGTCCCAGGTGATGCCCCGGCGCAGGGTGCTGAGCGCGGGCAGGGCCTTGACGCGGCGGACGCCGGGGACGGAGAACATCCGGTCGATCGCCTCGCTGGTGGCCGTGTCGGAGGGGGCGTGCACGACGGCGTAGAGCGGGTAGTCGCCCGAGATCTGTGCCAGGAGCTGGAGGTGGGGCAGGCCCCGAAGGCGGTCCAGGACGGCCAGCGGGGTCTCGCCGGTGATGTCCAGGAAGACGTGGACGGGCATCGCCGTGGAGTGCATGCCCCAGTCGGCCTGCCCGATCACGCGGACCATCCGGGCCTCGTGCAGCCGGTCGTAACGGCGCTTCAGCGTGCCGGCGTCGGCGGACAGGATCGCGCCGATGTCGTCCCAGGTGGCCCGGGGTGCCAGGTGCAGTGCCCCGATGAGGCGCCGGTCGAGCTCGTCGAGGAGAGGGCGGGTCATAGCGCCCCACCTTAGACTGCCGATTAATCCCACTGTTACATCCAGGGTATAGAGAATCTCTCACCTGAATGCCATTGTTCGCGGGAACATCCCTCAAAAGCGCGAAGAGGTACCGATGAGTGCCACCTCTGCCCAGCCACAGCCGACCGAGCCCCGGTCGAGAGTCCTGCGTGCCGCGTTCCGGGGTTTCGCGGCGATCGAGAAGGTCGGGAACAGACTCCCCAATCCGTTCTGGCTGTTCTGGATCCTCGCGGGCGTCGTCGCCGTCCTCAGCGCCGTGCTCGCGGCGATCGGTGTCAGCGCCGTGCACCCCGGCACGCACGAGACCATCGACGTGCAGAACCTGCTCAGCAAGGCCGGCCTGACCATGGCCGTCGAAGGTGCCGTCGAGAACTTCGCGGCCTTCCCTCCGCTGGCCACCATCCTCACCGTGATGTTCGGCATCGCCGTCGCCGAGCGGAGCGGACTGTTCTCCGCCCTGCTGCGGCGCATGGTCGCGCGGGTGCCGGGCAAGTACCTGACCTTCGCGCTGTCGATGACGGCCATGGTCAGCCATGTCGCCGGTGACGCCGCCTACGTCACGCTCATCCCGCTCGGTGCCCTGGTCTTCCGCGCGGCGGGCCGCAGCCCCGTGCTCGGCTGCGTCGTCGCCTACGTCTCGATCGCCGCCGGTTACGACGCCTCCCCGTCGCTCACCACCACCGACGTGCTGCTGTCGGGGATCTCGACCGCCGCCGCCCACACGATCGACGCGGACTACGTCGTCACCCCGGTGGCCAACTACTTCTTCGGGCTCGGCTCGTCGGTCCTGTCCTGGTGGCCCTGGTGATCACCCTCGTCGTCGACAAGGTCCTCGCCCGCCGCGCGGACCTGGAGCCCGACGAGCCGGTCGCCGCGCTCGACGCCGACGAGCTGGGGGAGATCGAGGTCACCGAGCAGCAGCGCCGCGCGCTGCGCGTGACCGGGCTGGTCGCCCTCGGCTTCGTCGCGTTCCTGGCGGTGGCCATGGTCCCCGCGTCCTCACCGCTGCGCGGCGAGGGCGGCGGCATCGTCGAGTCCCCGCTGATCGGCGGGATGGCGCTCGTCCTGGGTGTGTTCTTCGCCGTGCTCGGCACCGTCTACGGCCGGATGACGGGGAGCTTCTCCGCCGCCGGAGACATCATCACCGCGATGGTCGACGGCACCCGTTCGATGGCGCCGATCCTCGTCCTGTTCTTCGCGATCTCCCAGTTCCTCGCCTACTTCAAGTGGACGAACATCGGCAACATCCTCGCCGTCAAGGGCGCGGAGACCCTGCGCGAACTGGACATGGACGGCTGGACCGTACTGGTCGGCATCGCCGTGCTGATCACGTTCATGAACCTCGTCATCACGAGCGGCTCCGCCCTGTGGGCCCTGGCCGCTCCCGTCCTCGTACCCATGCTGATGCTCGTCGGCATCGAGCCCGAGACCACCCAGGCCGTCTACCGCGTCGCCGACTCGGTCACCAACTGCGTCACCCCGATGAGCCCGTACTTCGTGATGGCCCTGGGCTTCATCCAGCAGTACCGCAAGTCCGCGGGCATCGGCACCCTGGCCTCCTTCACGATCCCGATCGCCGCCGTCGTCTGGGTCGTCTGGGTCGCGTTCTTCGTGGCCTGGTACCTGCTGGGCATCCCCTTCGGCGTCGGCTGACCCCCACCCCTGCGTCAGGGACGCCGCCGCCTCCACCCCCGTACGAGAAAGAAGATCATGACCGCATCACCCGCAGCCGCCGCCCTCACCACCCGAGCCCAGGAGGTGTCGTCACGGATCGTCGACGACATCCTGACCCTCGTCCGCCAAGAGACCAGCAGCTACGACCTGCCCGGACTCGCGGCGGGCCTGGACCTCCTGCGCGAGCTGGCCGTCGAGCGGCTCGGGCAGCCCGATCACGAGCACCGCCACCCGGGCGGCGAGTGCGGGGACACCCTGACCCTGACCTACGCCGGGACCGGTGCCGGTACGGGCGCCGGGCACGTCCTGCTGGTCGGCCACTACGACACCGTGTGGCCGACCGGGACGCTCGTGGGATGGGAGCAGCTGAGGCCGTCCGGCGACGGTCGGGACAGGCTGAGCGGGCCGGGCATCTTCGACATGAAGACCGGCCTGGCCCAAGGGATCTGGGCCCTGAAACTGGCCCGGGAGAGCGGCGCGCCCGTGCCCACCGTCACCTTCCTCTTCAACGGCGACGAGGAGATCGGCTCCCTGTCCTCGCGGCCGGTGATCGAGGAGGCCGCGCAGAAGGCCGACGTCACGCTGGTGCTGGAGCCGACCGCCCATGGCGCGGTCAAGACCGCCCGCAAGGGCACCGGGATCTTCCAGGTCACCGCCACCGGCGTCGAGGCACACGCCGGGCTCGCGCCGCAGGACGGGGCGAGCGCGATCACCGCCCTGTCGGAGTTCGTGGTCGCCGCGGCGAAGGTCGCCGCGCCCGACCGGGGCACCACGATCAACACCGGGCTCTTCAGGGGCGGTTCGGCCATCAACGTCGTCGCCGGACAGGCCACCGCCGGCGTCGACATCCGCGTCAGCAGCCAGGCCGAACAGGACCGGGTCGACGCCGAGCTGGACGCCATCAAGGTGAGCGACCCGCGCGTCCGCATCGACATCGACCACGCCTGGAACCGCCCCCCGATGACCCTCAACGCCGCCTCCGCCCCTCTCCTCGACCTCGCCCGCGAGGTCGCCCGCGAACAGGGCCGCGGAGAGCTGCCCGACACCGCCGTCGGCGGCGCGAGCGACGCCAACTTCGTCGCCGCGCTCGGCCTGCCGGTCCTCTGCGGCATGGGCGCGGTCGGCGACGGCGCCCACGCCCAGGGCGAGTTCATCTACCCGGACACGGTGCCGGCGCAGACCGCGCTGGTGGCTGGCTTGCTCGGACGTCTTACGCGGCCGTTGCGGGGCTGAAGGGGGCAACGGCACACACCACTGGGCGGGGGCGCCTCAGGGCCCTCGCCCAGACCCGTGTGCCTTCAAGGCGCCGTCCGCCCGACGCCTGCTCCCGGACACGACGAGGGCGGAGCCCGAAAGCTCCGCCCGGTTCGCAGGAAACCCGGATCACCCGGATCAGGTCAGGGCCACACCAGGCAGTACGGCTGATGCCCCGCCTCATGCAGCCGATGGCTGAAGTCCTGCCACTCGTGCAGCAGCTGGTACACGTTGTACGCGTCTCGGGGGCCGCCGCGGTCCGGGACCGTGGACCAGATGAAGGCGGCCGCGCCCACGGCCTCCTCGCCGATGCCGCGCAGGGGGTCGACGACGGTCATGGGGAGCTTGACGACGGCGTAGTCGGGGTGGAGGACGACGAGTTCCAGCGGGGGCACCTTGTGCAGAGGTATGCCCTCTATGCCGGTGAGGACCATCGCGGCCATCGTCTCCGGCTTGATCTTGGTGAACATGCCGTTCATGCCGAGCTCGTCGCCGCCGAGTTCTTCGGGCCTCATGGAGATCGGAACGCGCGCGGCGGTCGCGCCGTCCGGGGCTCCGAAGTATTTGTACGTCACCCCCACCCGGCCACCATTCCCGCTTCCTGCCCTGAGCTGGTCTGCCCCGCGGTCTGTGTAGTCCATACCGTCCATACGGCTCGACGGGTCGATCCGCTCAGAGTCGCCCTGCGATCCCTGTGCCTGACGTGTCTCGGCCGCTTCCGCCTCGCGTCGGTGCTTCCCCCGCCGGGCACGCCGAGGACCCAGGTCATCGGTCCCCTCGCCCAGTCCGCCACCGCGATGCATATCTCCACCCGACTGCTTTTCCAAGGCGCGCGACCCCCGCCACGCAACCCGATCATCGTGAGAGTGACCTCCCCCACGACCGCCCGCCGAAACGTGCGTTGAAACACTTGTCCGTCGCCGTGGACCGACCCCACTCGTGTGAAGTCAACTATCCCCGAGAACGGCACCTTCAGGGAGTCTAGGTAGTTCGCGCTCGCGGTGACCAACGAAGAGTGGAGCGGCGCGCGGTATCACGTGACAGCAGGGTATACCGTTCCCGAGCCGATTAGCAGATATCGGTGAAATCGGGCATCCGGAGTGGGGGGTTCGGGCGGGAGTCCTCGTGGTCGGAGACCCCAGGGGCAGAGCCTGGGTGACCCGCCCCTGGCCGTACGCTGAAGTACATGGCAGAGGCGAACAACATCTCCGGCGGTGCGTCACCCGAGGTGCCCGAAGTGGGGGAGGCCGTCCCCTACCCCTATGAGGCCCCGGTCTCGCAGACCCTTTTCGACCGTGCGGCGGCCGTCACGCCCGGTGGCGTGAACTCTCCGGTCCGCGCGTTCCGGGCCGTGGGCGGTACGCCCCGGTTCATGGTGTCCGGCAGCGGTCCCTACCTGACGGACGCCGACGGGAGGGAGTACGTGGACCTGGTCTGTTCCTGGGGGCCGATGATCCTCGGCCATTCCCGTCCCGAGGTGATCGCGGCGGTCCAGGAGGCCGTGTCCCGAGGCACTTCCTTCGGTACGCCGGGGGAGGGCGAGGTCGCACTCGCCGAGGAGATGGTCGCGCGGATCGAGCCCCTGGAGCAGGTGCGGCTCGTGTCCAGCGGGACCGAGGCCACCATGTCCGCGATCCGGCTGGCCCGCGGGTTCACCGGCCGCGCCAAGGTCGTGAAGTTCGCCGGCTGCTACCACGGGCACGTGGACGCGCTGCTCGCCGCGGCCGGCTCCGGCGTCGCCACCTTCGGGCTTCCCGACACCCCGGGCGTCACGGGCGCCCAGGCCGGGGACACCATCGTCCTGCCGTACAACGATCTCGACGCCGTGCGCGAGGCCTTCCGGGTCCATCCCGGTGAGATCGCCTGTGTCATCACCGAGGCCTCGCCCGGGAACATGGGCGTCGTGCCGCCCGGGCCCGGGTTCAACCAGGGACTCAGGGACATCTGTGCCGAGGGCGGCGCGCTGTTCATCTCCGACGAGGTCATGACCGGCTTCCGGACCAGCAGAGCCGGTTGGTACGGCGTCGACGGCGTCACCCCCGACCTCATGACCTTCGGCAAGGTCATGGGCGGCGGCTTCCCGGCCGCCGCGTTCGGCGGGCGCAGGGACGTGATGGCGTACCTCGCGCCCGCGGGTCCCGTCTACCAGGCCGGCACCCTGTCCGGGAACCCGGTCGCGACCGCCGCCGGGCTCGCGCAGCTGCGGCTGCTCGACGACGCCGCGTACGTGAAGATCGACGCGGTGTCCGAGCAGATCCGTACGCTCGTTACTGACGCCCTCACCAAGGAAGGTGTGGCGCACCGGCTGCAGAACGCGTCCAACATGTTCTCCGTCTTCTTCACCGAGACGGACGTACGTAATTACGAGGACGCGAAGGCGCAGGAGTCGTACCGGTTCACCGCGTTCTTCCACTCGATGCTGGCGCAGGGTGTCTACCTGCCGCCGTCCTCGTTCGAGTCCTGGTTCGTGTCGACGGCGCACGACGAACGGGCGGTTCAGCGGATCGCCGACGCCCTTCCGGCGGCGGCACGGGCAGCAGCGGAGGTCACGGCAGCATGAGTGACATCACCGTCGTACACGTGATGCGGCACGGCGAGGTCGCCAACCCGGACGGGGTTCTGTACGGGCGGCTCCCGGGCTACCGCCTGTCCGAGCTCGGGCAGCAGATGGCCGAGCGGGTCGCCGAGCACCTCGCCTCGCGGGACATCACGCATGTCGTCTCCTCGCCGCTGGAGCGGGCGCGGGAGACGGCCACGCCGATCGCCAGGTCGCACGGTCTCGAGCTCGCGACCGACGGCCGGCTGATCGAGGCCGACAACGTCTTCCAGGGCAAGACCTTCGGGGTCGGGGACGGTGCGCTGCGCCGGCCCGAGAACTGGAAACACCTCGTCAACCCCTTCAAGCCGTCCTGGGGCGAGCCGTACGTGGACCAGGTCGTACGGATGATGGGGGCGCTCGATGCCGCGAAGGACGCGGCTCGGGGGCATGAGGCCGTGTGCGTCAGCCATCAGTTGCCGATCTGGATCGTGCGGTCCTATGTGGAGCGGCGGCGGCTGTGGCACGACCCGCGGAAGCGGCAGTGCACGTTGGCGTCGTTGACGACCTTCACGTATCAGGGCGACAGGATCGTGTCTGTTGGCTACAGCGAGCCTGCGCGGGATCTTGTGCCTGCGCATCTCCTTGCAGGGGCCAAGCCGGTGAAGGGTAAGTCCAAGGCCTTCGGGGCGTAGGCACTCCGTGCGGGCCGGTATGTGACGTGCGGGTCGGTGGGGGCTTGTCGCGCCCCGCGGCGGAGCCGCTAATGTCACAGCCCCGCGCCCCTAATGGGGCGCCGATGCCCGAGCCCGCCCGATAGGAAGCCGTCTTACCGAGACGGTGAATCCGTCTGTTGCGTTCCGGTGTGTCCGTTACAGGTTCATCTTCGTATAGTCACCGAAATATGTGCGTGTGACCGGGAACCCACGTGTTCGTCGTGCCCTCTAACCCGGTGTCCATTCGACATGGGCACAGGGCACGACGAATGGGGACGGAATGCGCGACATCAGCCGAAGGGGAGCGCTGGGGCTCGGGGCCGGGGCCGCGGCCGCGCTGGGACTCGCGGGCTGCGGTACCGCACTGGGAGACGGCTCCGGCGGGGTCGGGGGTTCCGGAAACAGCAGCGGAAACCGTGGTACCGGCGGAAACAAGCGTGGCGACCACCCCGTACGCCCCATCGGTGACGGTTCCACCTCCTTCACCGGGAAGCAGCCGAAGCAGCCAGGTGAGCCCCGGCGTCTCGAACCCGGCGAGACCCCTCCGCAGTTCGTCGTCTTTTCCTGGGACGGCGCGGGTGACGTCGGCAACGGCCTCTTCGAGCGATTCCTGAAACTCTCCGAAGAGCACGACGCGAGCATGACGTTCTTTCTCTCCGGGCTCTATCTGCTGCCCGAGTCGAAAAAGCGCAAGTACCTCCCGCCGAACAACGCGCCGGGCGCGTCCGACATCGGTTATCTGACGGACGACCACATCAAGTCGACGCTGAAGAACGTCCGGCGGGCCTGGCTCGACGGCCACGAGATCGGCACGCACTTCAACGGTCACTTCTGCGGTGGCAGCGGAACGGTCGGCAACTGGACGCCCGCCCAGTGGAAGAGCGAGATAGCCCAGGCGAAGTCCTTCGTCAAGGAATGGCGTACGAACACGGGCTGGAGCGAGGCCGAGGTGCCCGCGCTGCCCTTCGACTACGAGAAGGAACTCATCGGCGGCCGCACGCCCTGTCTGCTCGGCCAGAGCAACCTGCTGCCCACCGCCCGCGAGCTCGGCTGGCGCTACGACGCCTCCTCGCCCGGCGGCACCCAGGTCTGGCCCAGGAAGAACGGCGGCCTCTGGGACCTGCCGCTCCAGGCGATCCCCTTCCCCGGCCACACCTTCGAGGTCCTCTCGATGGACTACAACATCCTCGCCAACCAGTCGGTCAACTCGACGCAGGCGCCGCCCGCCAACTACCCGGCCTGGCGCGAGCAGGCGACCAACTCGTACATAGCTGGCTTCAAGCGGGCATACGAGACGAACCGCGCACCCTTCTTCATCGGCAACCACTTCGAGGAGTGGAACGGCGGCATCTACATGGATGCCGTCGAGGGCGCGCTGAAGCACATCGCCGGCAAGAAGGAAGTACGCCTGGTGTCGTTCCGCCAGTTCGTGGACTGGCTCGACGCGCAGGACCCGGCCGTCCTGGAGAAGCTGCGGTCCCTCGGCGTGGGGCAGGAACCGGCCGGTGGCTGGAACGGGTTCCTCGGCGATGTCGGCACGAACTCCGCGAACAGGTCGGAGAAGGGCTCGGGCAAGGCCGCCTGACGGCCACCGGAAGCAGTGCCCGAAATGGCGTCTGACATGCGGGTTTCCGCCTGCGAGGGGGGTGGGCAAGATCCTCGGAACGGACATGCGAAACTTTTCACATGAGTGCCGCCAGCCGCGCCCCCCAGCGCTCGATCCGGACCCCTCAGCGCACGAACCGTACGAACCGGGCCCACGGCCGTAGTCACAGCCGTAGTCGTGGCCGCGCCGCCCTGCTGACCGGCGGGGCCGTCGTCGCGGCGCTGCTGCTCTCCGCGTGCGGCTCCGGGGGCAAGTCCGGCGGGACCGGCAACACCGGCTTCGTCACCGGGTCCGACGGCATCGCGACGGTCGAGCAGGGCAGCCGGATCGCGGCTCCCGAACTCTCGGGCAAGACCATCGACGGCAAGCAGCTCGACGTCGCCGACTACAAGGGCAAGATCGTCGTCCTGAACGTCTGGGGCTCCTGGTGCGGCCCGTGCCGCCTGGAGGCGAAGAACTTCGTCAAGGTCTCCGAGGACCTCAAGGACCAGGGCGTGCAGTTCGTCGGCATCAACACCCGCGACACCAGCACCAGTCCGGCGATCGCCTTCGAGAAGGCGCACGGGGTCACGTACCCGAGCCTGTACGACCCGACGGGCAAGCTGATGCTCCGCTTCAAGAAGGGCACGCTCAACCCGCAGACGATCCCCTCCACGCTCGTGCTCGACCGGGACGGCAAGGTCGCCTCCCGCTCGCTGTCGGCGCTCAGCGAGGCGAGCCTGCGCAAGATGCTCAAGCCGATCCTCGCGGAGAAGTGACGGCTCGTGTCTCTTCTCGTAGCCGCGGGCACCGACCCCAACCAGACCGTCCTCACCGGGGCGCTGGTGCTCGCCATCCCGATCGCCGTACTCGGCGGACTCGTCTCCTTCTTCTCACCGTGCGTACTGCCGCTCGTGCCCGGTTATCTGTCGTACGTCACCGGCGTCGGCGGCACCGACCTGGGTGACGCGAAGCGCGGGCGGATGGTGGCGGGCGCCTCGCTCTTCGTGCTCGGCTTCTCCGCAGTGTTCGTCTCCGGCGGCGCCCTCTTCGGGTACTTCGGCTCGACGCTGCAGGAGCACCAGAGCGTCCTCTCCAAGGTGCTCGGCGGGCTCATGATCGCCATGGGCATCTTCTTCATGGGCCTGATGCCCTGGCTCACCCAGCGTGAATTCCGCTTCCACAAGCGGCCGGTGGCCGGTCTCGTCGGGGCCCCGGTGCTCGGCGCGCTCTTCGGGATCGGCTGGACGCCCTGTATCGGACCGACGCTCGCCTCCGTGAACGCGCTCGCCTTCGACCAGGCGAGCGCCGGCCGTGGGGCCATACTGACCATCGCGTACTGCGTCGGCCTGGGCGTGCCCTTCGTCGTCGCGGCCGTCGCCTTCCGCAAGGCGCTCGGCGCCTTCGGCTGGGTCAAGCGCCACTACGTGTGGGTCATGCGCGTCGGCGGCGGAATGATGATCGCGACCGGTCTGCTGCTGCTGACCGGCGCGTGGGACAGCATCGTGCAGGAGATGCAGGGCTGGTCCGACGGCTTCACGGTAGGGGTCTGATCGATGGGCACGACACGGGACACGGACGTGCGGACCGACGGGGCGACCGGTGAGACGACCGGTGAGACGACCGGTGAGGGGAACGACACCGCCGCGACGGACACCGCCGCGGCGCGGGACGCGGGTGAACTCGGCGCGGCCGGGGCTCAGCTGTCCACCGCGCCCCGGGACACGGTCGTACCGGGCTCCTTCGGTGGTGTGCGTGCCCCCGGCACGGCGGGATGGCTGGCGTGGACCGGCCGCGAGACCGTGGGCTGGGTCCGCTGGTTCTGGCGGCAGCTGACCTCGATGCGGGTCGCGCTGATCCTGCTCTTCCTGCTGTCGCTCGGCGCGATCCCCGGGTCCCTGATCCCGCAGACGGGCCAGGACGAGACCAAGGTCGCCGACTTCATGGGCCGGCACGAGACCCTGGGACCGATCTACGAGAAGCTCGGCCTCTTCAACGTCTACAGCTCCGCGTGGTTCTCGGCGATCTACATCCTGCTGTTCATCTCGCTCATCGGCTGCATCGTGCCCCGCACCTGGCAGTTCGTGGGCCAGCTGCGCGGCAGGCCGCCGGGCGCCCCGCGACGGCTGAACCGGCTGCCCGCGTACACGACATGGCGCACCGAGGCCGCGCCGGAGGCGGTCCGCGAGGAGGCCCTGAAGCTGCTGAAGCGGCGGCGCTTTCGCGCGCATGCCGCCGGGGACGCCGTCGCCGCCGAGAAGGGCTACCTCCGGGAGGTCGGCAACCTCGCCTTCCACATCGCGCTGATCGTGATGCTGATCGCCTTCGCCTGGGGTCAGCTCTTCAAGTACGAGGGCAACAAGCTGATCGTCGAGGGCGACGGCTTCGCCAACACCCTCACGCAGTACGACGACTTCAAGTCCGGGAGCCTCTTCAGCACGGACGACCTGGAGCCGTTCAGCTTCGTCCTGGACAACTTCAGGGGTACGTACGAGCCGAGCGGGCCCAACAAGGGCACCCCGCGCACGTACGAGTCCCACGTCACCTACAGCGAGGGCTCCGACGGCAAGGAGAAGCAGCGGACGATCAAGGTCAACGAGCCGCTCGACATCGCCGGCACGAAGGTCTACCTCGTCAGCCACGGGTACGCGCCCGTCGTCACCGTGCGGGACGGCAAGGGCGACGTCGTCTACCGCCAGGCCGTGCCGCTGCTGCCGCTCGACTCCAACGTCACCTCCACCGGCGCGATCAAGGTCATGGACGGCTACCGCGACGCCGACGGGAAGAAGGACCAGCTCGGCTTCCGGGCCTTCTTCCTGCCGGCCTACGGCGGGGCGAACACCGCGGTGGTCTCGCAGTTCCCCGCGCTGCTCAACCCGGTGCTGAACCTGGAGGCCTTCCACGGCGACCTCGGCGTGGACTCGGGCCTCCCGCAGAGCGTGTACCAGCTCGACAAGACCAACATGAAGGGCTTCAAGGACTCCAAGGGCAAGCAGCTCAGGGAGAACCTGAAGCCCGGCGAGACCATGAAGCTCCCGAACGGCGCCGGCTCGATCACCTTCGAGAAGGACATCAAGGAGTGGGCCGGCTTCCAGGTCACCGAGCAGCCCGGCTCCGGCTGGGCCCTCGCCGGAGCCCTCACCGCCATCTTCGGCCTCGCCGCCTCCCTCTTCATCCAGCGCCGCCGCGTCTGGGTCCGCGCCACAACCGGCCCCGACGGCGTCACCGTCGTCGAGATGGCCGGCCTCGGCCGCAGCGAGTCCGCCAAGGTCCCGGAGGAACTGGGCGACCTGGCCGGAATCCTGTACGACCTGGCGCCGGGCGCACTAGGCGGCACGGAGGCGGAGCCGAACGGCACGTCCGGCTCCGGCGTCCGTGACACATCTACCGAAGGGGCTGAGAATTGAATCCTCTCCCTCGCGGAACGAAGGAGATTCCTGGCTCACGCTGCCGGACGGGCCAGCGGCCCGCCAGGTCTTCCACGATCAACGCCAGCCGGGTTGAAACCAGCCCGGTAACACGACAGCAAGCTTCCTGCAGACCTCACCGCCCGACGGCAAGTCGCCGGGATATTCACCCGAAGGAGTGCTGAGGTGACTCTCGCCGCCGCAACCGAGCTCGCCGCCGCGACCAACGAAAACCTCGCGAACCTCAGCAACACGCTGATCTACTCCGCGATGGCCGTCTACACGCTGGCCTTCTTCGCGTACATCGCCGAATGGCTCTTCGGCAGCCGCAGCAAGGTCGGCCGGACGGCCGCCGCGCTGACCGCGGACAAGGACGCCAAGAAGACGGCTGCTCCCGCGGTCACGGTGAAGAACGCGGGCGGAACCGCCGTACTGGAGCGGCCCAAGGTCGTCACGCGGGCCGCACCCGGCTCCCGGGACGTGCCGGACGGGCCCGGCGCGCACGGCGGGGACGAGCAGGGGGACCTCTACGGGCGTATCGCCGTGTCCCTGACCGTGCTCGCCTTCCTCATCGCCTTCGGTGGTGTGCTCACGCGTGCTCTGTCGGTGCAGCGGGCGCCGTGGGGCAACATGTACGAGTTCAACATCACCTTCTCCACCGTCGCCGTCGGCGTGTACCTCGCGCTGCTCGCGATGAAGAAGAACGTCCGCTGGATGGGCCTCTTCCTGGTGACCACGGTCCTCCTCGATCTCGGTCTCGCCGTCACTGTCTTGTACACCGCCAGCGACCAGTTGGTTCCCGCCCTCCACTCGTACTGGCTCTACATCCACGTCTCCACCGCGATCTTCTGCGGTGCCGTCTTCTACGTGGGCGCGGTCGGCACGATCCTGTACCTCTTCAAGGACTCGTACGAGAACAAGCTGACGACCGGCGGAAAGCCCGGCCGTTTCGCCACGTCCGTGATGGAGCGGCTGCCCGCGTCGGCGTCGCTCGACAAGTTCTCGTACCGCGTGAACGCGGCCGTCTTCCCGCTGTGGACGTTCACGATCATCGCGGGCGCCATCTGGGCGGGCGACGCGTGGGGCCGCTACTGGGGCTGGGACCCCAAGGAGACCTGGTCCTTCATCACATGGGTCGCCTACGCCTGCTACCTGCACGCCCGGGCCACCGCCGGCTGGAAGGGCCGCAAGGCCGCCTACATCGCGCTCATCGCCTTCGCCTGCTGGCTGTTCAACTACTACGGCGTGAACATCTTCGTCACCGGCAAGCACTCCTACGCGGGCGTCTGACATCTCCGTCTGACACCCTCGTACGACCCGAGGCCGGTTCCGTGTGACGCACGTCACGGGAACCGGCCTTCGTCGTACGGACAGGTGGGGGACGTGGAGACGAATCAGGGGGACCGACCGGATCAGCGGGAGTTGCGCGCCCGTATTCGGGCCGGGGACGCGGAGGCGTTCGGCGGGCTCTTCGACGCGTACGCGCGCTCCGTCTACAACCACGCCTTCCGGCTGACGGGGGACTGGTCGGGGGCCGAGGACATCGTGTCGCTGACGTTCCTGGAGGCCTGGCGGCTGCGGGAGCGGCTGGACGAGGAGGGCGGTTCGCCGCGGCCGTGGCTGCTCGGCATCGCCACGAACGTGGCCCGCAACAGGCGCCGGGCCGCCCGGCGTCACACGGCGGCGGTGGCACGGCTGCCGCCCGCCGAGGCCGAGCGCGACTTCGCCGACGAGGTCGCCGCCCGGATCGACGACGTGGAGTACCTCAGGTCCGTACGCGTCGCCGTCGACCGGCTGCGCCGCCCCGAGCGCGAGGTGCTCGCGCTGTGCGTCTGGGGCGGCCTCGACTACGCGGCCGCAGCGGAGGCGCTCGGCATCCCGGTCGGCACGGTGCGCTCCCGGCTCTCGCGGGCGCGTACGAAGCTCGCGGCGGAACTCGCCGGCGGGCGCGGACAGGTGAGGGACGGCCGCCCGTCCGTGGCCGGGCCCATCCAGGAGGGGAACCAGTGAGCACGATTCCCGAGAAGGACCTCCCGCCGGGCCGTCACCGCGTCCTGAGGGAGCATCTGATGAGCGAGATCACGAACGAGACGAACGAGACCCCGCCGCCGGTACGGCCGCCGCTCTGGCGCCGCCCGGCCTTCGTGGCCCCGGCCCTGGCGGGCGCCCTGTCGGTCGCCGTCGTCCTCGGGGTCACGGTGACCCGGGACGCCACCGGGCCGTCGGCCGGGCCCGACACCGCGTCGAGTGACCGCGCGCCCGACACCATGAGCCGGCAGAGTCCCGCCGAGCTGCTGGAGCGGATCGCCCGGACGGCGGAGAAGGGGCGGCTCTCGCGGGTGCGGGACGACCAGTTCGTCTACTCCGAACTGGAGAGCTACCACTGGAAGATGGAACCTGGCGTGCGGCTTCCCGACGGCTGCCTCATGACGCATGAGGGCCACCCGTACGGCGTGGAGCAGTTCTGGGAGTCCGTCGACGGACAGAGCGAGGGCCTGCGCCGCGAGCACGCGGGCGGGAAGGGGAGCGGCGACGGTGAGGGCACCGAGAACGCGATCGCCCGGCAGCTGCCCGGCAAGACCATGCCCGAGTACTTCCGGCAGGCCGAGGAACTGCCCACCGACCCCGAGGGGATGTACCGGTGGCTCTACGGGCTGGAACCCGGTGAGCGGGCGTCCGGCAAGCGGGCCGCCGACGTGGACGCGTACGAGAAGGTCGCGACCCTGCTGACCGGCCAGCTCCTGCCGCCGAAGACCGCCGCCGCGCTCTACCGGGCCGCCGCACGCATTCCCGGCCTGTTCGTCGTGAACGACGCGCGGGACGCGGCGGGGCGGCAGGGAGTGGCCGTCGCCATGAAGGGGGCGACCCTCTCCTGGACGCCCGACCGGCTCGGCGCCCGCAGTGAGCTGATCTTCGACGAGAAGACGGACAAGTTCCTGGGCGAGAGCACGGTCAGGATCTCCGGGCCGAAGAACGAGTGCGACGTCCTCGACACGGGCGACCTGGTCGAGTCCGTGGCGGTCGTGGACCGGGGGATCGTCGACGAGACCGGCCAACTGCCCTAGGGCCTGTCTGACAATTCCCGTCGTCGCCCGGAGGGCTGGGGGCACCTCCCGGCCGGAGGCTGGGGGAGGGAATTGTCAGACAGGCCCTAGCCCCAGGGCCAGGGGGTCGGCACGTACTCCGCCTCACCGACCGGCTTCCACAGCCTGTGGAGAAGTGGTGGCGGGTGGCGGCAGCGGTACGAGCAGTGCGTGGGACGAGACCGTGCCGCCGGGTTCCCAGCCGGTGGCGCGGGCCACCTCGGGCAGGGCTCGGCGCGCGGCGTTGTGCAGGGAGGGGTGGCCGTCGCCGCGCAGCCCCGCGAAGAACGCCACCCGGTCGGCGATGCCGTCGGCTCTGTCCCGCAGCACGGAGCCGATGAGCCCGACACCGGCCGTGTCCTGGACGTTGTCGACGAGGACGACAGGACGGCCGGGCCGGTGGGTGCGCTGTACGGCACCGGTGTAGGCGTCGTCGAGGTCGGCCAGCAGGGCCCGTACGAGATACCGCTCGGCGTGGGTGCGGGAGTCGCCGCCCGCCCTGAAGTGCCCGGAGAGCAGGATGAGTCCGAGCTTGGGGTTGCCGCCCGCTCTCGGGCAGTCGCGGTACCAGGTGGCCGCCTTCCGCAGCCGGCGGTGGGTGGGTGTGACGCCCTCCGAGAAGACCTCCAGGGTCGCCTCGATGATCGGCTCGACGACCAGCCCCGTACCGGACAGTGCGTCGACCAGTCTGGTCGACACCCGGCCGACCCAGCGGCCGGTGAATCCGGCGACCCGGGAGCCGGTGTCGTTCAGCAGCAGGATCCGCTCGGCCTCCTGGCGGATGCGGGGCAGGTCGCGGTCGCGCCAGCCGCCCGCGGCGACCGCCAGCAGCCCTGCCGTGAGCCGTGGGAAGGCGATCCGCCCGGCGCCGGCGACCGGTTCGGCGAGCTGCTCGGCGATCGTCAGGACGGCTTGCGACACGGGCGACCAGGCCTCGCCGGGCCGCCTCGCCGGAGGCCGCGCGAACAGCTCGTCCTCGCAGTCGATCAGCGCGAGGGGCGTGTGTCCCTCGTAGGCGGCGCGGAGTTCGCCGAGCACCGCGCTCTTGCCGAGCCCGGGCCCGCCGGTGAACACCACGAACGGCGGCTCCTTCGCGTACTCCAACGGAGTCGGCCCGTGCTGGAACGGGCACAGGCCGACAAGCCGTGCGACGAGGCCGGGCGGATCCGTGTCGAACAGCGCCCCTCGGCCGTGCAGCCCACTGTGCACCGCATCTCCCCCTGGGCGGTCCGGTTCTCCGTGCTGTTGAGAGGTGTATCAACAGCAGCACGGAGAGGGGGAGTTGATTCGGAGTAGGCCGCATGATGTCCGGCAGCTTGCGAAAGTGTCGCCGCGGTTGGCGGAGAGTGATCGCGGAACCGGTGGTCGTGCGGCGCGTGGCCCGTGTTCCGCGGGAGCGAGCCCCGGGGCCGCCGTCAGGCCACCGTGATCGAGTCCAGTTTCGCCCGCAGATACGTGTGCGAGTCCACCGGCTCGTGGGCCACCCGTCCCACCGGAGCAGGGACGGACTCGACGACCGTGCCCGGTGTGCACTCGCCGAAATAGACGAGGGACATCAGCTCCTCGGCGGGGGCGTCGGCGGGCGGCGGCAGCACGCGGTGACGGCCGGAACGCCACCGGTCTCCCGTCCAACGGGCCATCAGATCACCGATGTTGATGGTGAAGGCCTCCGGGTCGAAGGGGGCGTCCTCCCAGCCGCCCTCGTCCGTGTAGACCTGCAGACCGCCCTTGCCCGCCTGGCGGTCGAGGATGGTGACCGTGCCGAAGTCGGTGTGCGGGCCGATGCGGAACTGGCCTTCCTCGGGCTCGCCGATGACCTCAGTACCCGGGTACCAGTTGATGTTGAAGCCGTAGGTCGGGTGGTCCATGTGCCTGGTGAAGAAGTCGAGTTCCAGGCCCAGGGCCTCGCCGAGCAGAGCGAGGAGATGGTTCTCCAGCTCGGCCATCCGGGCCAGGTACTCCTCGCACAGCGCCCGGAGTCCGGGGGCCTCCGCGGGCCAGACGTTCGGCGCGTACCACTCCGCGTTGATCTCCGGGTCGTCGAAGGGCTCGCGCGTCGCGAAGGTCAGGGACTCCTTGAGGTCGGGCGGGGTCTCCGTGCCCTCCGAATAGGCGTTGGCCTCGGCGCCCGGGCCGAGCCAGCCGCGGCCGCCGACCTTGACGGCGTACGCCTGCTTCACCTCGGCGGGCAGCCGGAAGAACGCGCGGGCGCTCTCGCGGACGGCCGTGCGCAGGGCGGGGTCGACGCCGTGGCCGGTCACCAGGAGGAAGCCGGCGGTCTGGAGCGCGGCGTCGACCGTACGCGCGATCTCCTCGCGGGCCACCGGGTCGCCGGAGACCCAGGGCCGCAGATCGACGGTCGGGATACGGGGACTGCCGGAGCCGCCGGGGCCGATGGGGTGGCTAGTTGTGCTGGCGTCACTCACCGATGTCCTCATTCCACAACTCGGGTCGGTCCTTGATGAAGTCGCGCATCAGGGCGGTGCACTCGGGGTCGTCAAGGAGCACGATCTCCACGCCGTGCTGGGCGAGCCAGTCGTGCCCGCCGTGGAAGGTCTCGGCCTCCCCGACGACGACCCGCGAGATCCCGAACTGCCGGACGAGACCGCTGCAGTACCAGCAGGGGGAGAGGGTGGTGACCATCGTCGTGCCCTTGTACGTACGCTGCCGTCCCGCGTTCCGGAAGGCGGCCGTCTCCGCGTGCATCGACGGGTCGCCGTCCTGGACGCGCCGGTTGTGCCCGCGCCCCAGCAGGGTGCCGTCCGCTCCGTACAACGCGGCCCCGATGGGGATGCCGCCCTCCTCCAGCCCTGTGCGTGCCTCCTCGACAGCGGTGACCAGCCATGCGCGCGCCTGTGCCTGTGCCTGATCCATGCCTTCCACTTTCCTGTTTTCTTCGGCCGGTATACCGGGGCAACGTGCGGAAAGTACCCGGTGGGCGACCAAAGTTGCGGGCACGTAGACCATCGGCCGACGACCGGAAGGGTCCGTGCTCGCCAGACTGGTGGCCGCACCATCGGCGCCGATCGGGGGAGAAGCAGCGTGGACATGGAGAAGAGCGGCCCGGATCCGCGGGACCGGACGGTGGCGGGCTCGGGGGAGGCCACCGTACTCGCGGAGCCCGTCTGGCAGCTCATGCTCGTCTGCGTGGGGTGCGGGGGCGTGGGCGGCTGGCTGCTCACGCTCCTGGCCGATCTGTGGCTGTCGCTGCCCTGGGTGCCGATGAAGGGACCGGCCCGGCTGCTGACCTCGGTGCCCGAACCCTGGCTCACCGTCGGCGCGGTCGTCGTGGGCCTTGCGCTGGGCGTGCTGGTCGGGTTCATCGCCGTGTACGAGTCGTTGACGGCCCGTATCTCCGACAGCCGTGTGGTCCTCACGATCAGGGACTCGGACCGGGAGTTCACGTACGACGAGATCGCCCTGGCGTGCCGGGACGGCAAACAGCTCGTGCTGGTCGCCCCGGACGGCGGCGAGCTGGCCCGGGAGCGCTGCGGCCTGCCCTGGCGCCGCCTCGCCGAGACCTTCGCCGTGCACGGGTACGACTGGGGAGCGCCGCTGGGGTCCTGAGAAGCGGGCCTGGGCGGTGGTCCTAGGCGGGCCTGGTGATGACCGAGAACTCCACGCCGAAGGGGTCCTTGAGGGTGGCGCTCCGGCCGTACGGGGTGTCCTCGGGGGTGTCGGCGGTGCCGCCCGCCGCGACGGCACGGCCGACGACGGCATCCGTGTCGGCCACCTCGAACGTGGTCGCCCAGACGGACCTGGGGGCGACCGGGAAGCCGAAGATGCCGCCGATCTCGTGGCCGTCCGGGCGGCGCAGGAAGGTGAAGTCGAGGTCCGGGAGGGTCTTGTTGAGGTCCAGGGCGTAGTCGAACACGGTCGTGTAGAAGGCCCGGGCCGGTTCGGGGTCCGGGGTGACCAAGTCGTTCCGTACGAGCGAGTCGGGCTCGTTCACGAGCTCGCAGCCGAGGTGTGCCCGCGCCTCCCAGAGGCCGAAGCGGGCCCTGACCGGATCCTCGGCGAGGGCCGCGCGTCCGTGTTCGCCGATGTCCGTCGGAGGCGTGAGCACGGAGCCGCCCGCGTCGGCGATCCGCTTGGCGGTGCCGTCGCAGTCCGCGGTCGCGAAGTACATGGTCCAGTCGGGGCTCGTGCTCGTGTCGGCCGGGGCCTGTGCGATGGCCGCGACGGGGCGTCCGCGCAGCAGGCACACCGTGCCGAGGCCGGTCTTCGCGGAGTCCGGTGCGTACTCCCATCCGAAGAGCGCGTTGTAGAACTCCAGCGCGCGATCGAGGTCGGGCACCCGGAGGTCGATCCACGTGGGCGTACCGTCCGGCTGGATGGCGGTGACGAGGCTCATGGGGGCTCCTTGGTCGGTGGGCGGAGACGGTGAGCCCGACGATAGGAGCCGTGTAGGCCAGATCACGTCCTACTGCGGCCGACCAGGACTCACGCCAGCCGTAGGTCGATCCAGAGGGCGCTCTCGCCCGGCAGCGTGTACCGGTCGAACTCGACGAACCCGTGCCGTTCCGCGAACCGCAGTCCTTCGGTGTTGGCGGCCAGTACGACGGTCTCGATCCGCCGGGCGCCGAGTTCGCGGGCCTGCGCGAGCGCCCGCACGTAGAGCTGCTCGCCGAGTCCTCGGCGGCGGTGGCCGGGGAGTACGCGGGCGATCACGGTGGCTGTCGCCGTGTCGTCCGTGGGGGGCCGCACCGTCGTACACCCGACGAGGACGCCGTCGAAGACATCGCCGAGGTAGGCGACCTCCAGGTGATTGCGTCCGGCCCTTTCCCGGACCTCGTCGAGGTCCATGGCGGCGGGCGGCACGATCACGTTGTGAACGTGCCGCCAGTCTTCGAGCAGGGGCTCGGTGGCATCGACACGTTCGATACGAAGGTCAGTCATGGCAGCAGGAAATCCCCGCGGGCGGGCAGGCGTCAACCGGGTTGTGTTCAGCGTGAACAAGCAACTGACGGTGATTGCGGCATGACCACCCACCAGGCAAGTTCTGGCAAACGCACTGGCGCACCGAAACTCCGGTCTGATTGGATGTCCGCCAGTTGCTGATCTTGCATTGTCCGGTCAGCTCCACGGCCACGCGCACGACTGATACCCGTCCATCCGCTTCAACGTTTGCAGCGAGGTGCCATGAGCGCGTTAGACGAATCCAACTCCCGCATAAACCGCCGTACCCTGCTCAAAGCCGGTGGCGCCGCAGCCGTCGGACTGGGAGCCACGGTGCTGGGCGCGACGCCGGCGAGTGCCTCCGTTCCCGTCTCCATGCGATTCGTCCTGGGAGGCACCGGCGGAAACCCGATCTGGAAGAGATCGCTGCACGCCAACTGGGTGCTGCAGTCCTTCGGTTACGACTCGGTCAACGAGCAGATCTACTTCCTCCAGCACAACAGCACGAACACCAACGCCGAATACTACGGCGACATCTGGGTCACCAGGACCGACCTTGCGGGCAATGAAACGGGCTCCATGGCGCTCCACGGCTTCGGCCACGGAGTGTCCGTTGCGGTAGAGCCGTACAACGGCAAGGTCTATCTCTGGACGGAGACCTTGGGGGCGGGCACCACCAACGAAAACTTCTACGGCACTCGTATGGGCCGATTCGAATTCATCAACGGCGCGGTCTTCGAGGCGAACGATTCCCGGATTCAGGACCGCACTCCCACGATCAGTGATGTGGTCAGGAACCCGCAGCCCGTGATCGACCCGTCCACCAATCGTCTGCTGGTCCGCTATTCCAACGGCACCCAGCGCCGCATTGTGGCCTTCAATCTCAGCGATGCGCGCGCCGGTCGCCTCGCCGACGCCAACAGGCTCGTCGAACGGGCCCTCCCGGACCCCGTCGCCACCCACCAGGGGTTCGCCGCGTACGGGTCCTTCGCGTATCTGCTGGAGGGCGGTACCAACAGCGCTTCCTACCTTCGGACCATCGATCTCAACGACGTCGGCTCCTCCGTCGTCGAGACCTTCGAGACCACGGCCGGCCAGTCGCTGCCCACCCGCGAACCCGAGGGCATGGGCATCTGGCTCGCCCCCGAGCCACGGCTGTGCTTCGGCTTCGAGTCGAACACGGGCGGCGTCCGCCAGGCCAGCGTCTTCTACAAGGACCAGCTCGTGTGGTGAGCGCAGTCCCGCCCACCCAGCCCGTCCGGCGTTTGAGGACGAGCGCGTTCAGCGCGCCCCTCCCTACGCGGGCGTCGGCGCCCCCTCCCGCAGCAACCCCCTCCCCTTCACCGCCGCCCAGAAGTCCCCCGGAACAGGCTGGTTGAAGAGGGACACGGTGCCCGTCACCTCCTCGGGTGAGCGGGCGCCGACGACCACGTTGGTGACCGCGGGGTGGGCGAGGGGGAATTGGACGGCCGCCGCGAGGGGCGGGACGTCGAAGGCCGTGCAGATTCGCCTGAACTCCCCGATACGCGCGGCCAGTTCAGGCGGAACCGACGTGTACCCGTGCGGAGCACCCGGCCGCGGATCCGCCAACAGCCCCGACTGATAGACCCCCGCGGCCATGACAGCCACCCCCCGCTCGACACACAGCGGCAGCAACTCGTCGAGCCCCGACTGGTCGAGGAGGTTGTACCGCCCGGCCAGCAGCACACAGTCGGGCCCGGGAACCGCGGCCTCCCGCAGGAAGCGCGCCGCCACGGGCGCATGGTTGACACCGAGGGAGACCGCGCCGATGACACCCTCGGTCCGCAGATCGGCCAGCGCGCGGTACGCCTCGCCCACCGCGGCCCCGAAGTCCTCGTCGGGATCGTGGACGTGGAGCACGTCGATCCGGTCGAGCCCCAGCCGCGCCAGGCTCTCCTCGACCGACCGCAGCACCCCGGCGTACGAGTAGTCGAGCCGGGGCCCGACCCCGGCCGGCGGGTCCGCCCAGATCGGCTGGGTGTCCGGCCCGCCGGGCTCGATGAGGCGCCCCACCTTGGTGCACAGCACGTACGCGTCACGGGGCCGCGAGGCGAGGGCCGCGCCCGTACGGGACTCCGAGCGCCCGTACCCGTACACGGGAGCCGTGTCGAAGAGTCGTACGCCCAACTCCCAGGCGGTGTCGATGGTGGCGGCGGCCTGCTGCTCGGGCACGGGCTCGAACAGGCCGCCCAGGGAGGCGAGTCCCAGCCCGAGACGGCTGACCAGAAGTCCCGTGCGGCCCAGTGGTACGAGGTCGTCGGCTCTCATCACCAACCTCTCCCCACGACACGAGCCGTTTAACGCAACACATGTACCGCAACACACTTACTGGGACAGGGCGGTGACCACTGCGGGCAGGCGGCCCATGGCGTGCGCCACGCCGAGTCCGTCCATGTAGTCGCGGACATGTGTGATCAGGCCGTCGTGGACCCGGATCACCAGAAGGCCGGGGAAGCTGAAGGCCCGGCCGGTCGTGGTCACTGTCCCGGTGACGACCTGCTCGACGGTGATCACCCCGGGGTCGGTGCTGTCGTGCACGACGACGTCACGGATCTCCCGCGGTCGCGCCGGGCTCGCACCCCAGGCCGCCCGGTAGCCCGCACGCACCTCCTCGCGCCCCTGGTACCGCTCGGGCATGCCGGGGAAGAGGAACGGGAACTCGTGGACGGCGTCCACCGCGTAGAGGTCGGCCAGGTCGTCCGCGGAACTGTCGAGCATCGCCTGCTGATAGCGGGCCAGGACCTCGCGGGGGCCGGGGGAGTTCACGGCTGCTGTGTCCGGCACGGCGGCATCGGGATCTGTTTCCGGCATGGCATCGGTCTCCGTTCGTTCGGGTCTCCAACAAGCTTCCGACAGGCTTCCAGCGGATCTCCAGTCTCCGTCGGTCTCGCCCAGGACGCCGACAGGGCGGCGTACGCCCACGTGGTGTCGGGGTGCGCCGCCCTGGGGCGGGACGAGGTGCGGGAGGTGGCCCGCGGTGTCACGGCGGTTACTTCGGGTCGCTGTTGAACTTCGCGGTCGACCAGAAGTAGCCGAGAACCGCGAGGCCCAGGCACCAGGCGAGGGCGAGCCATCCGTTGTGGCCGATCTCGGTGCCGAGCAGCAGGCCGCGCAGGGTCTCGATGGCCGGCGTGAACGGCTGGTACTCGGCGATCGGCTGGAACCAGCCCGGCATGGAGTCGACCGGGACAAAGGCGCTGGAGATGAGGGGCAGGAAGATCAGCGGCATCGCGTTGTTGCTGGCCGCTTCGGCGTTGGGGCTGATCAGGCCCATGCCGACCGCGATCCAGGTGAGTGCCAGGGCGAAGAGCACGAGCAGTCCGAACGCCGCCAGCCACTCCAAGACTGTCGCATCCGTGGACCGGAAGCCGATGGCCACCGCGACCGCCCCGACGAGGATCACGCTCATCACGCACTGCAGGACGCTGCCGACGACGTGTCCGATGAGCACCGACGGGCGGTGGATCGCCATCGTGCGGAAGCGGGCGATGATGCCCTCGGTCATGTCGTTGGAGACGGACACCGCGGTGCCGATGGTCGTGCTGCCGATGGTCATCAGCAGCAGGCCCGGGACCAGGTAGGCGATGTATGCCGAGCGGTCCGGACCGCCGCCACCGCCTATGCCCGCGCTCATCGTGTCGCCGAAGACGTACACGAAGAGCAGGAGCAGCATGATCGGGGTGAGCAGCAGGTTCAGGGTGAGGGAGGGGTAGCGTCGGGCGTGGAGCAGGTTGCGGCGCAGCATCGTGTTCGAGTCGCGGACGGCGAGGGCGAGGGTACTCATCGGGCAGTCTCCTTGGTCTGGGCGGAATGGTTGGGCTGGTTGGGGACGTTGGCCGGACCGGTCAGGGCGAAGAACACGTCGTCGAGGTCGGGGGTGTGCACGGTGAGTTCGTCGGCTTCGATGCCGGCCGCGTCCAGCCAGTCGAGGATGGAGCGCAGTTCGCGCTGGCTGCCGTCGCTGGGGATCTGGAGGGAGAGCGCCTCGTCGTCCCGAGTCGCCTCGCGCAGGGCGTCGGCGGCCGTCTGGTACGTGTCGGGGTCGGAGAACCTCAGCCGCACATGTCCGCCGGGGATCAGGCGCTTGAGTTCGTCGGCGGTACCCTCGGCGGCGATCTTGCCGTCGTTGAGGACCGCGATGCGGTCGGCGAGTTCGTCGGCCTCTTCCAGGTACTGGGTGGTGAGGAAGACGGTCACGCCGCCCGTGACGAGTTCGCGGATGATCTGCCACATGTTGTGGCGGGAGCGGGGGTCGAGGCCGGTGGTCGGTTCGTCGAGGAAGATGATCCGCGGGTTGCCGACCAGGGTCATCGCGATGTCCAGGCGGCGCTTCATGCCCCCGGAGTAGGTCGAGGCGGGCTTCTTCGCCGCTTCCACCAGGTCGAAGCGCTCCAGGAGTTCGGCGGTGACCCGCCTCCCCTCGCTGCGCGAGAGATGGTGCAGGTCCGCCATGAGGAGCATGTTCTCCTCGCCGGTGATCAGGCCGTCCACGGCGGAGAACTGACCGGTGACACCGATCGCGGCCCGCACCCCCTGGGGGTCGGCGGCCAGGTCGTGGCCGCCGATGCGGATGTCGCCGGTGCCGGGGTCGGCGGAGACGAGGGTGGACAGGATTTTCACGGCGGTGGTCTTGCCTGCGCCGTTCGGGCCGAGCAGGGCGAAGACCGTTCCTTCGGGGACGGCCACGTCGACGCCGTCGAGGACGGTCTTGTCGCCGTAGGACTTGCGCAGCCCGTTCGCCGCGATGGCCAAGTCGGTCATGATGAGTGCTCCTTCAGAGGCTGCGGAGGGTGATGTCGCTCAGAGGCTTCGGGCGGTGATGTCGCCGTAGGACGTGGTCGCGCGGATGTTGAGGGCGGCGTCGGCGCCGTCGGTGTTCTTGAGTGCGTTGTTGATCCGGCCGTAGGTGGTGCCGGCGTCCAGGGAGGCGGAGACTCCGCGTGCGGCGCCGACCGAGATCTCGCCGGCCTCCGTGCGGAGTTCGACCGTGCCGCCCACGGCCTCGGCGATGTGGATGCCGCCCTTCTGGGTGCTGATCTCCGCGGGACCGCCCAGGCGGCCGACCGCGACGTCGCCCGCGAGGAGGGTGAGGCGGGCGCTCGCGGTCTCGTCGAGCTTGACCGAGCCCTGCGCGCCCTCGAAGGTGACGTCGCCGAGCCGTCCGACTCCCCGGAACTCGGCGCTGGCCGCCTTCGCCTCGATACGGGAGCCGACGGGCAGTTGGACGGTCACCTCGACGGATCCGGAGTGGCCGAGGATCCGGTTCTTCGCCGGTGAGGTCTCGATCCGCAGGACACCGTCGTCGCCGTACGCGACGTCGGTCCGTTCCGCCGCCTTCACGTCGCGGCTGTTCGAGGTGTTCGCCGGCAGGACCTCGACCGTGGTGTCGGCCCGGTCGGCGGCGATGAACCGGACGCGTCCCGCGGGGATGTCGAGAACGGCGGAGATCGCGGCGGGGGTGTCGAACTTCTGCATGGTGTTCTCCTCTTGCGCTGCTTGTTTCTGACAACCGAAACGCTACGTTGCGTTCATGGATGGCGCAATGAGGTTGTTGCATTCAATCGGCATCAGTGCAGGTGAGAGTGGAATTATCGTTGCAACCGTCTGGGATTTAATGCAACGTCCGTCATATCGTGCGTTGCATTGGGCTGCGCGTGAACGCTATGCTGGAGGCGTCAAGCAAGCGTGAAAGGGGACCGCGATGCCGGGAGGCAGACTCACCCAGCAGGAACGCCAGCAGATCGGGCTGGGACTGGCCGACGGGCTCGCCTATGCGGAGATCGCCAGGCGTCTCGACCGTCCGACGTCGACGATCACACGTGAGGTGATGCGCAACGGCGGCCCCACCGCCTACCGCCCCGACCTGGCCCACCGCGCCACCGAGCGCCGTGCCCACCGGCGCAGGCAGGCCGAGCCCCGGGGGTCGGAGGCGCCTCCGCAGGCCTACGGGCGTGACGCGGAAGCCGTGCGCGAGTACGAGGAGACGTTCACCACCGTCTTCATGCGGCAGGGCCTGCCCAAGATGATGTCCCGGGTGCTGGCCTGTCTCTTCACGAGTGACGCGGGCAGCCTCACCGCGTCCGAACTCGTCCAGCGCCTCCAGGTCAGCCCGGCGTCCATCTCCAAGGCGATCGCGTTCCTGGAGAGCCAGGACCTCGTCCGCCGGGAGCGCGACGAAAACCGCCGGGAGCGCTATTCGGTCGACGACGACGTCTGGTACCAGTCGATGGTGGCCAGCGCCCGCGGCACCTTCCAGCTCGCCGAGACCGCACGGCAGGGCGTCGGCATCCTCGGGCCCGACACCCCGGCCGCCGCCCGCCTCGAAAACATCGCCCGCTTCCTCGACTTCGTGAGCGAGAGCCTCATCCGCGCCGCGGACCAGGCCCGCGAAGTCCTCCACACGAAACCCGAGTCGACCGTGCCTGAATCCGTGCCTGAATCCGTGCCTGAAAGCTGAGCGGGAGCCCGGTTACGCGACCCGCAGCAACAGCTTCCCCGTGCTCGTCCGCCCGCCCATCAGCCGGTGCGCCTCGGACGCCTCCTCCAGCGGGAACTCCGCGGTCACCGGCAGGGACACGACCCCCTCCGCCACGGCCGCGAACGCCTTCTCCGTCAGCTCCCGCAGAGCGCCCGGCGCTGTCTGGGCCAGGGTCAGGATGGAGAAGCCGGAGACCGACAGGCCGGTCGGGTACAGCTCCGGCTGCCCGACCCGCCACGGCTCGGCCGAGCTCGCGTTGCCGAACGACACCAGGCGCCCGAAGACGGCCAGGGAGGCGAGGGACGCCCTGAAGGTCTCGCCGCCGACCGGGTCCAGGGCCAGGTCGACGCCCCGCCCGCCCGTCGCCGCACGCACCTCGTCCACGAACCCCGCGGAGCCCGTGGAGTTCGAGGACGGGGTGACGAACACGTCGTCGTAGCCGTGGTCCAGCGCGTACTTCGCCTTCGCCGCGCCCGACACCACTCCGAAGACGCCGGAGGCTCCCGCCGCCTTCGCCAACTGCCCCACCACAGTGCCGACTCCGCCCGCCGCGCCCTGCACGAGAACCGTCTCGCCAGGCTGCAGCCGGCCCACCGCGTGCACGAGGGCGTACGCGGTCGGCAGGACCGTGGGCAGCGTGGCGGCCGTACGGAGGTCCACGCCCGACGGCAACGGGAAGACGGTCGTCGCGTCGGCCACCACCACGTCCGCGTACGCGCCGCCGTTCGTGAGGGCCGCCACCTGCCGGCCGACCTCGACACCCGACACGCCCTCGCCGAGCGCCCGGACCCGGCCGGAGACCTCAAGGCCGGGGACGAACGGCAGTGACGGCACGCGGTAGCCCTCGCCCCGCGCCTTGAGGTCCGCGAAGTTCACCCCGGTGTACGCCACGTCCACGCTCACCTGGCCGGGGCCCGGCTCGGGTACCTCCGTCTCCACCGTCCTGAGGACCTCGGGGCCGCCGTACTCCTGGACCTGAACCGCGCGCATGCCACACTCCCCCGTCGACTGTTCAATGAAAAGCGAACACTCCGGAGTGTATGGTTTTCGTCGAACACTCGGCAAGGCGGAAACGCCCGTGCTCAAGGGAAGGCGGACATGGTGGAGCGCGTCAGTCACCGGGCGGCCCCCGAGCACACCCACCCCGACGAGGTCCTGGTCCTGACCGCCCTCGCCGCCCTCTCCGATCCCGTACGCATCGCGCTGGTACGGGAGCTGGCGGGGTCCCCCGTCTGGACGCGCAGCTGCGGAAGCTTCGACGTGCCCGTCGGCAAGGCGGCCCTCAGCCATCACTTCTCCGTGCTGCGCGGCGCAGGACTCGTGGAGCAGCGCGACGAGGGGGCCAGGCGCGTCAACCGCCTCCGCCGCGAGGAGTTCGACGCCCGCTTCCCGGGGCTTCTCGCCCTCGTCCTGCGCGAGGACTGACCCGCACGTCTTCCTGCGCGAGGGCGGCCAGGTCGCTGGGCGGTCAGTCCGTCGTCGCCGGCAGTCGCAGTCGGGCCCGGTAGCCGCCGTCCGCCGTCCGGCCCGCCTCGAAGGAGCCGTCGAGGTTCTCGGCCCGTTCGCCCAGACCGATCAACCCCTGTTGTGAGCCGGGCAGTTCGAGGGTGGAACGGGTCGGCGGAGTGTTCGTTACGGTCACGCCCAGCTCGTCGCCCCGGTGCCACAGCTGTACGGTCGCCGTCGCGCCGGGCGCGTGTTTGCGTACGTTCGTGAGGGCCTCCTGCACGCTCCGGTAGACCGCGCGCTGGACCGGGGCCCCGATACCGGGCGGGAGTTCGCCCTCCAGGCTCACCTCGATACCGCTCGTGTCGATCAGTTGCCGCAGGTCCGCGAGCGTCGGCTGCGGGGTCAGCTCGGTCGTACGGCCGCCTGAGGCCCGCAACGGCGTGACCATGTGCCGCAGTTCGTCGAGCGTCGTGACGCCGAGCTCACGGATCGTCCGGGCTGCCTCGCGAGTGCCGGAGTCCGGCGCGCCGACCTGCAACGCCCCGGCCCGTACGGCGATGAGGCTCACCTGGTGGGAGACGACGTCGTGCATCTCCCTTGTCAGCTGGGCCCGTTCGCGGGCCAGCATGTTCTGGGCGTGCAGCAGCCGCTCGTGCTCGCGTACCTCCTCGATCTCGACCAGCCGGACCGCGGCGTCGCGCCGGGCCTGGACCAACTGACCCAGGAAGACCGGGGCGGCCGCGGTCGCCAGCAGGTAGACGAAGTTGACGAAGGTCCAGGTGCGGTCGTCCGACGCGTACTCCGACAGCGGCCACGGCATGGCGGAGGCCGCCGCCGACGCGGTGGCGCAGACCATCAACAGGCGGCGGTCCCGGCTGCGTTCGGCCAGTGTGTAGAGGGCGGCCAGGGGTGCCACCACGACCGACGAGAACAGCGCGGCGGGCAGCGACAGCAGGAAGACGGGCAGCGGGAAGCGCCGCCGAACGGCGAGCGCCGCGCAGGCGGCGACCGAGAGAACCACCTCGACCGGGGTGTCCCGGTCGAGCTGCCACCACACGTCCAGCGCCGCCAGGGCGACGAGCAGCACGTCGACGAGCCGGGGAGCCGACAGCAGCGCTTTCTTGACCCCGGCGGCCCGTTCTACGCCGTCGTGCTGGACGAGAGCTGCCTGCGCAACGCGATGGGGAGCTCGGCCGTCATGCGCGACCAGTGCGCGCACCTGTTGCGTGTCGCGCGGCACTCCAACATCCACATCCAGGTCGCTCCGGCCGGTTCCTTCGGACTCGACCGGCCCAGCGGCACCGTGTCGTTGATTCCGCTCCCCGACGGGCATCAATGGGTCTACGCGGAAGCCCTCGACCGCGGCCATTTCAACGATGATCCGGCCGTCTATGCGCGCTATGCCCAGACCTATGATGTGCTGAGGGCGGACTCTCCGTCAGCCCGCGAATCCGCCGCTTTGATCAGCGACGCGATGGAGGGGTACGAGGAGCATGGACAAGCACGAGCTGAGCGCGGCGACTTGGACCAAGAGCACCTACAGCGACGCCAACGGCGGAGCCTGCATCGAAATCGCCCCCGGCATCCCCGACATCGTCCCCGTCCGTGACAGCAAGAACCCCACCGGCCCCACCCTGCTCATCCAGCGGAGCGCCTGGGCGGCGTTCGTGGCGGCCGTCCGGTAGGAGACGTCAACTCCTCTGGTGGGGCTAGCTACACCTCCACTCAGGGAGGTCGCTTCATGGTGGCGAGGAGCGAGCGGCGGGATGGTTGTACCCAGACGCTCCCGGAGGTTCACAGCCTCTCCGCCCGGAAGGAAACCGCCATGAACAACCCCGCCACCCCCGCCACCGTCGTCGCGGCCCCCGAGAGTGAGCTCGGGCCGCTGCTGGACGCCTGGGACCAGGCGCACACGGCTGCCACCGCTGATCCCGAGTGGCGGCATCTGCTGGACGAGATGGCGCATCCGCGCACGACGCAGGCGTTCTACCGCCTGGCGGCGGGGCGTTGACCGGGTGGGGGCCTTTTTCGCCCCCCCGCCCCTATAGGGGCGCGGGGAACTGCGCGATCAGCCACACCCAACCCGCACCCGGGCGAGAAACGTCATCGGGCGGACCGATGGCCCCATCGGGAGGACGCCCCGGTGGGGCGTGGACCCGTACCGGCGGCCGCTCGTAGCTTCGGGGCATGGCTACAGACAGCACGTCCGAGCGCAAGGGCACAGCCCAGCTGACCGCCGCGATGGTCCTCTCCGGAACCCTCGGGATCTTCGTCGTGGAGTCGGGCGCCTCGCCCTTCAACGTCGTGTTCTTCCGCGTCCTCTTCGGCGCCCTGGCACTCGGCGCGTACGCCCTCGCCCGCGGCTACTTCCGCGACCACGGGCTCACCCCGCGCAAGCTCGGACTCGCGGCCCTCGGCGGCCTGTTCATCGTCTTCAACTGGGTCTTCCTCTTCCAGTCGTACGAGAACACGTCGATCTCGGTCGCGACCGTCGTCTACCACACGCAGCCGTTCTACGTGGTGCTGCTCGGCGCCCTCCTCTTCCGCGAACGCCTCACCGCCGCGAAGGCCGGCTGGATCGCGCTCGCCTTCGTGGGCCTGATCCTCGTCTCCGGCGTCAGGCCCTCGGACTTCACGGGCGGCGACGGCACGTACCTCCTGGGCGTCGGCCAGGCCCTCCTCGCCGCGCTCCTCTACGGCCTCTCCACCCTCGTCACCAAGCGCATCACGGGCGTACGCCCGCACCTCATCGCCCTCGTCCAGGTCGTCGTCGGAATCCCGCTGCTGCTGCCGTTCGCCGACTTCGGCGCGATGAGCGGCACGGGCGCCGACTGGGGCTGGCTGGTCGGTCTCGGGGTCATCCACACGGGCCTGATGTACGTCCTGATGTACGCCGCCTACGCCCAGCTGCCGACCGCCAAGATCGCCGTGCTCGCCTTCACCTACCCGGCGGTGGCGATGGTCGCGGACTGGGCGGTGTACGGACACCACATCGGGCTCGTCCAGGCACTCGGCGTCCCGCTGATCGTGGCCGCGAGCCTGAAGGTCACCCTTGCTCGGCAACCAGCTTCCGCGCCTGCTCCACGAACAGCCGCGCGTGCGCCGGAAGCCGCTTCCCGGACCGCCACGCCAGCTGAGTTCTGAGAGTGAAGGGCGGCTCCCAGGGCAGGGCCACGAGCCGGCCGTCGGCAAGCTCCTCCGCCACCGTCACCGCGGGCAGGAGGGCGATGCCGAGGCCGGCCGCCGCCGCCCGCTTGGTCGCCTCGATCGTGCCGAACTCCATGAACGAGACCGGCTCCGCGGACCGGGTGTTGAGCTCCTCCTCGAACAGGTCCCGGTAGGCGCAGCCCGGTTCGGTGGCCAGCAGCGGCTCGCGTACGAGATCGGCGGTCGACACGGTCGTCACCGCCGCTCCCGCCAGGGAATGGCCGGGGGCCGCCACCAGCGCCAGCGGCTCCTCCGTGAGCGGTATGACCTCAAGACCCGCGTGCTCCGTCTCCCGCTCCATCAGGAAACCCACGTCGTACGTGCCCTGCCGCAGCGCCTGCCGGGTCTCGTCGCCCAGCGTCGGACGCATGGACAGCCGCACCCCGGGATAGCGGTGGTGGAACAGTTCGAGGAGCGGGGACAGGCGGTAGGACGTCAGCGACTCCATCGTGCCGACCGTCAGCGTGCCCGAGGGCTCCTCCGTACCGACGACCGCCGCCCGTGCCTCCTCGCTCAGCTCGATGATCTGCCGGGCGTAGGGGAGGAGCCGGTCGCCCGCCTCGGTCAGCCGGATGCGGCTGCCGAGCCGGTCGAAGAGCTGCACCCCGAGCGAGGACTCCAGGGCGCGGATCTGGCTGGTCACGCTGGACTGGGCGTACTTCAGCTCGGCCGCCGCCTGCGTGAAGCTCAGCACGGTCGCGACCTTCTCGAAGGTGACCAGCAGACGGATCTCCACCTCAGGGCTCCATCTCAGAACTGCGTCTCAGAACTGCGTCTCAGAACTCCACGTCAGGGCTTCGGCGGGGTGGAGTCGTCCGGGCCGTCGCCCGAACCGCCCTCGCGGCGCTTCAGCTCCTCCTCGCGGCGGCGGAGGTCGTCCTCCCAGTTCTTGAGGTGCGCCTCGTCGTCCGTCACGGCGTCCGCCGGGTCGTCGTCCTTGCCGCTGTCGTTCTCGCCGCTGTCGTCCTTGAGGGACTTCAGGAACTCCGGGTTGTCGTCGGGCGCGACCCAGCCGCCCCGGCCGGAGGAGAGGCCGCGCGGCTTGCGCTGGTGGCCGACGATCAGCCAGGAGATGGAGCCGACGAGCGGGAACAGCAGCACGAGGATCGCCCAGAGGGGCTTCGGGATGTAGCGGATGTCCTTCTCGTCGGTGGTGATGCAGTCGATGAACGCATAGATGCTGAGCCCCAACGGCACCAGAATCATCAGCACCCGAAGCATTCGGCGGTCCCCCTGCGTGTGGAGAGTGGAGATGCGTGCGAGATCGGGGCCGGGTGAGCGGCCCCCGTTACAGGTTCAGCGTAGCGAGTAGCCGATACTGGAACGCATGGCTTACGACGATCTTCGCTCCCTGCTCCGGGCGCTTGAGCGTGAGGGCGACCTCAAGCGCATCAAGGCCGAGGTGGACCCGTATCTGGAGGTCGGGGAGATCGTCGACCGCGTCCAGAAGGCGGGCGGCCCCGCCCTGCTCTTCGAGAACGTGCGCGGGTCGGCGATGCCGCTCGCGATGAACGTCTTCGGGACGGACCGCCGGCTCCTCAAGTCGCTCGGCCTGAAGTCGTACGAGGAGATCAGCGAGAAGATCGGCGGACTGCTCAGGCCCGAGCTGCCGCAGGGGTTCATCGGCGTGCGCGAGGCCTTCGGGAAGCTCGGCGCCATGACCCACGTACCGCCGAAGAAGATCAAGTCCGACAACGCGCCGGTGCACGAGGTCGTGCTGCAGGGCGACGAGGTCGATCTGGACCGGTTGCCGGCCCTCTTCACCTGGCCCAAGGACGGCGGGTCCTTCTTCAACCTGGGCCTGACCCACACCAAGGACCCGGAGAGCGGTATCCGCAATCTCGGGCTCTACCGCCTCCAGCGCCACGACAAGCGCACCATCGGCATGCACTGGCAGATCCACAAGGACAGCCGCAACCACTACCAGGTGGCCGCGCGGAAGGGCGAGCGGCTGCCCGTCGCGATCGCCTTCGGCTGTCCGCCGGCGGTGACGTACGCGTCCACGGCCCCCCTGCCCGGCGACATCGACGAGTACCTCTTCGCCGGGTTCGTCCAGGGCAAGCGGATCGAGATGGTCGACTGCAAGACCGTGCCGCTGCAGGTCCCGGCGCAGGCCGAGGTCGTACTGGAGGGGTGGCTGGAGCCCGGCGAGATGCTCCCGGAAGGACCCTTCGGCGACCACACCGGGTTCTACACGCCGCAGGAGCCCTTCCCCGCCCTCACCATCGACTGCGTGACGATGCGCAAGCGGCCGCTGCTCCAGTCGATCGTGGTCGGCCGGCCGCCGACGGAGGACGGTCCGCTGGGCCGGGCGACGGAGCGGTTCTTCCTCCCCCTCCTCAAGATCATCGTGCCGGACATCGTGGACTACCACCTCCCCGAGGCCGGCGGTTTCCACAACTGCGCGATCGTCGCGATCGACAAGAAGTACCCGAAGCACGCCCAGAAGGTGATGCACGCCGTCTGGGGCGCCCACATGATGTCCCTGACCAAACTGATCGTGGTCGTCGACTCCGACTGCGACGTCCACGACCTGCACGAGGTCGCGTGGCGCGCGCTGGGGAACACGGACTACTCCCGTGACCTCACCGTCGTAGAGGGGCCGGTCGACCACCTCGACCACTCCTCGTACCAGCAGTTCTGGGGCGGCAAGGCGGGCATCGACGCGACGAGGAAGTGGCCCGAGGAGGGGTACACACGGGACGGCGGCTGGCCCGACATGGTGCTGTCCGACCCGGAGACGGCGGCGAAGGTCGACCGCCGGTGGAAGGAGTACGGACTCTCGTGAGCAGTGCATCAGCCGCGATCCCCCAGCCCCGGCCGGGGCGCACCAAGGCGTTCCTGCGCCTCGTCATGATCGAGCACTCCGTCTTCGCGCTGCCCTTCGCGTACATCGCGGCGCTGACGGCGATGTTCACGGTGGACGGGAACATCCACTGGGGCCGGCTGCTGCTGGTGACCGTCGCGATGGTCGGCCTGCGGACGTTCGCCATGGCCGCGAACCGGATCATCGACCGGGAGATCGACGCCCGCAACCCCCGTACGGCCCATCGCGAGCTGGTCACCGGCGCGATGAGCGTGAAGCACGCGTGGACGGGCGCGCTGGTCGCCCTGGTCTTCTTCCTCGGCGCCGCGGCCCTGCTCAACCCGCTGTGCCTGGCGCTGGCGCCCATCGCGGTCATCCCGATGGTCGTGTACCCGTACGGCAAGCGGTTCACGAACTTCCCGCAGGCCATCCTCGGTCTCGCGCAGGCGATGGGGCCGATCGGCGGCTGGCTGGCGATCACCGGTGAGTGGTCCTGGGACGCGGTGATCCTGGGCCTCGCGGTCGGCATCTGGATCGGCGGCTTCGACCTCATCTACGCCTGCCAGGACGTGAAGACGGACCGCGAGATCGGCGTCCTGTCGGTCCCGGCGCGCTTCGGCATCCCGGCGGCCGTCTGGGGCGCGCGCGTCTGCCACACCCTCACGACGGCGCTCTTCGTCTGGTACGCGCTGGCCACCGACGCGGGCACCTTCTTCTGGATCGGCCTGGTGATCGTCGCGGGCGCGTTCCTGTACGAGCACTCGATCGTCCGACCGCACGACCTCTCCCGGGTGAACCGCGCCTTCTTCAGCGTCAACGGCTTCATCGGCATCGCCCTGTTCGCGTGCGCGCTGCTCGATCTGCTGGTGCGCGGTCTGACCGTGTGAGTGCCGTGCGGGTGCCGTGTGAGTACGGCGCGGCCCGTGGACCGGACGCAAGCACGGCCGGTCCTGAGCTCCGGGCGGCCCGCCGGTAGGCTCAGGGTGTGAACGCAGGAGAAACTCAGCGTCGGCCTTGGATCGTGGGGGTCTCCGGCGCGTCCGGAACGCCGTACGCGGCTGCCGTGCTGCGTGCCCTCCTCGCGGCCGGCGAGAGCGTCGACCTGGTCGTCTCGCGGGCCTCACGGCTCACACTGCTCGACGAGACCGGGATCAGCTTCCGGGACGGCCACTGGCAGGAGGACCTCCGGGAGTGGCTCGGCCGGGGGGCCGACGGCAAGCCCGGCACCTTCGCGGTGGACGTCGACGACGTACGGCACTGGAGCGCGGGGGACCTGGCGGCGGGGCCGTCGTCGGGCTCGTACGCCTCGAAGGGCATGCTGATCGTGCCCGCCTCCACCGCGTGCGTCGCCGGGGTCGCGCTCGGCCTCTCTAAGGACCTGTTGCAGCGCGCCGCGAGCGTCACGCTCAAGGAGCGGCGCAGGCTGGTCGTCGCCGTCCGCGAGACCCCGTTGAACGGGCAGACCCTGCGGCATCTGGTGACACTGGACGACGCGGGCGCGACCGTACTGCCGGCCTCCCCTGCGTTCTACGCGGGAGCGACCCACATCCAGGACCTGGTGGACTTCGTCGCCGGGCGCGTGCTGGACGCGGCGGGCGTCGGGCACACGCTCTACCGCCGCTGGGAGGGCGAACTCGGCGGCGGCTCACGCACGACCTGAGCAACGCGCAGTACCCACGCATCACTTCAGGGCATCACTTCAGGAACTTTTCAGCGGAAGGCTATCGATCGCATGGACGCGGTGGACAGGCAGCTCATCCAGGCCCTCAGGGAGAACGGCCGGGCCTCCTACGCGGAGCTGGGACGCCTCGTCGGTCTGTCGGGACCCAGCGTCACCGACCGCATCAACCGCCTGGAGGCCGCCGGTGTCATCACCGGCTACCGCGCGACGGTCGACGCGACCTCGCTCGGCCTCGGCGTCACCGCCCTCATCGGCATCTCGCTCTCCGACGCCACCGACCACGAGGACGTGGCGCACCGGCTCAAGGACCTCAACGAGATCGAGGACTGCTGGTTCATCGCCGGTGACGACTCCTACATGCTCAAGGTGCGGGCGCCCGACGTGGACGGTCTGGAGAAGACCATCCGGCGGCTGTCGGGGACGAAGGGCGTCTCCCGGACCCGTACGACCATCGTGCTCTCCACGAAGTGGGAGAACCGGGTGGGTGAGCTGCCCGAAGAGGAATAGGGCGCAGGCACGAAGTGCCTGATGGGGGCCCCTCCCGCCCGAAGGGTGGGGGAGTACGGTTGACAAGGTTCGTCACTTACGAGAGGTAGAAGCAGCATGGATGTCGGGCTCAAGCGCGAGCTGGAGGACAAGGTCCGGGCCGGTGAGCGGCTGACCCGCGAGGACGGCATCGCGCTGTACGAGTCGGACGACCTGGCCTGGCTGGGCGGGCTCGCCCACGAGGTGCGGATGCGGAAGAACGGCGACGTCGTCCACTTCAACGTCAACCGCCACCTCAACATGACGAACGTGTGCACCGCGTCGTGCGCCTACTGCTCGTTCCAGCGCAAGCCGGGCGAGAAGGACGCGTACACGATGCGCATCGAGGAGGCCGTCCGTCTCGCCAAGGCGATGGAGGGCGAGAACCTCACCGAGCTGCACATCGTGAACGGCCTGCACCCGAACCTGCCGTGGCGCTACTACCCGCGCTCGCTCAGCGAACTGAAGAAGGCGCTCCCGGACGTCTCCCTGAAGGCCTTCACGGCCACGGAGATCCACCACTTCGAGACGATCAGCGGTCTGTCGGCGTCCGAGATCCTGGACGAGCTGATCGACGCGGGTCTGGAGTCGCTGACCGGTGGCGGCGCCGAGATCTTCGACTGGGAGATCCGGCAGCACATCGTCGACCACCGCACCCACTGGGAGGACTGGTCGCGCATCCACCGCCTCGCGCACGAGAAGGGTCTCAAGACCCCGTGCACGATGCTGTACGGGCACATCGAGGAGCCGCGTCACCGGGTCGACCACGTCCTGCGTCTCCGCGAGCTGCAGGACGAGACCGGCGGCTTCCAGGTCTTCATCCCGCTGCGCTACCAGCACGACTTCGTCGACGTGAAGGACGGCAAGGTCCGCAACCGCCTCCAGGCGCGGACGCAGATGGCGACCGGTGCGGAGGCGTTGAAGACCTTCGCGGTCTCACGGCTGCTGTTCGACAACGTGCCGCACGTCAAGGTCTTCTGGGTCATGCACGGTGTGCAGACCGCGCAACTGGCGCTTCAGCACGGTGCGGACGACATGGACGGGTCGGTCGTCGAGTACAAGATCACGCATGACGCGGACAACTACGGCACGCCGAACAAGCTGACTCGTGAGGATCTGCTCGACCTGATCCGTGACGCCGGGTTCCGTCCGGTCGAGCGGAACACTCGCTACGAGATCATTCGCGAGTACGACGGTCCGGACGCGGGGCGTCGCGAGTCGCCTCAGCCGATGAGGGTCTGACGTTCTTTGGCGTGAGTGGTCGGGTGCGGGTCCGGTGGGGGCTGGTCGCGCAGTTCCCCGCGCCCCTGAAAGCAAGGGCTACCGCCCCCGAAGACGAAAGACGGGGCGCGTCGGTGTGAGGTGACGTACGTGACGTCGGGGCTCGCTTGAGGCCGGCGTGGCGTAATGGCTAATCTGGCCGCATGGCCCTTACCTTCGCTCTCGATCCGGCTGTGACCGCCGAGGTTCGTGACGGTCTTCTCGATCTGTGGACGGACGTCTCCAACGCGGGAGGTGCCGTCGGGTTCGTGGCGCCGGTGGACCGCGAGGTGATCCGGCCGGAGCTGGTGAAGCACTTCGTGGCGATGGCGGAGGGCCGCGCCCGGCTCCTGGCCGGGTTCGACGAGGAGGGCAAGGTGGCCGCGACCGCCTTCCTCACCTTCAACACCCACCGGCTGATGACCCACTGGGTCTGGCTCTACACGGTGATGGTGCACCCGAAGCACCAGGGCAAGGGGTACGGCCGGGACCTGCTGGCCGCCGCCGCGGACGCGGCCCGCACCCTCGACGGCATCGAGGCGATCCGGCTCACCTGCCGGGGCGGGCACGGCCTGGAGCGGTTCTACGGCTCGTGCGGATACAAGGAGGTCGGCCGCATACCGGACGCGATACGCGTCGCGCCCGGCGACGACCGCGACGACGTTTTCATGCTGCTGCCGCTCACCTGACTCCCCGCACCCCCCTGCAAGATCGGGTGCCGGGCGTGCTTGACTGGACGGTGCCCTTTGGGAATGTCGGGGACTTTCGGACCCCTTCGAAGCCGTTCGACACGGAAGAGTGGATTGAGATGCTCCGCTACACACTGATGCGCCTGGGAATCCTGGCGGGCTGCCTCGTGGTCGTCTGGGGCCTCGTCTACTCCGGCATCGCCCCGCGCGGGCTCGGCGACTCGAACGGCATGTGGATCATCCTGCTCTCCCTGCTGATCTCGGCCCCCATCAGCTTCGTCGTCCTGCGCAAGGAGCGCGACCGCGCCTCGATCCAGATCGTCGAGCGCGTCGACCGCGTCAAGTCCAACCTGGAGGCCAACCGCAGCCAGGAGGACGACGCGGCGGACGAGGTGACACGGGCCCAGGGCCAGACGTCGTAACGACCGGCAACTCCGCCGGGCTGTCCACGGACAACTCGTACTCTTGCTCGTATGGGTGCAGTGAAGAGCAAGCGGATGCCACGTGCCGTGCGGGAACAGCAGATGCTGGACGCGGCGGTGCAGACCTTCGGGCAGCGGGGATACCGATCCGCGTCGATGGACGAGATCGCCGATCTGGCGGGTGTGTCCAAGCCGCTGGTCTATCTGTACCTGAACTCCAAGGAAGACCTCTTCACCGCGTGCATCCGGCGTGAGGCGGCCGCCCTGACCGCGGCCGTGCGTGCGGGTGTCCAGCAGGACCTGCCCGCCGACCGACAACTGTGGGACGGGCTGCGGGCGTTCTTCACGCACACCGCGCAGAACCCGGACGGCTGGGCCGTGCTGCACCTCCAGGCGCGTACGCACGGGGAGCCGTTCGCCGCGGAGTTCGCCGCGATGCGCGAGGAGATCGTCGCGTTCGTCACGCAGCTGATCGTGGTGGCCGCCCGTGAGGCGCACCGGGACCCGTCGCTGCCCGAGCGAGAGGTCGCCGGCCTCGCGGAAGCCCTCGTCGGCGCCGCCGAGTCCCTCGCCGCCTGGGCCAACGCCACCCCCGGCGTCTCAGCCCGGCAGGCCGCCACGACCCTGATGAACTTCGCCTGGGCGGGCCTGGGAGGCCTGATGGAGGGGAGACCCTGGTCGGAGCACGGGTCGGCCCAGTAGAGCGGGCGCGCGTCAGAGCACCGGAAGGACCTCTCCGGACAGGTGCAGTTGGCCACCCGCCCCGCGCAGCTCGAAGGCGGCACCCTCCGCCCCGTACGACACCGTCCCCGGCAGAAGCACCGGCGCCCTGAACTCCGCCCGGACGACGGCCGCTTGAGGCACTCCGTGCTCGGCGAGGCACCGCGCCACGGTCCACATGCCGTGCGCGATGGCCCGGGGGAAGCCGAACAGCCGGGCGGTGAGGGGGTGCAGGTGGATCGGGTTGCGATCGCCGGACGCGGCCCCGTACCGCCGCCCCACGTCCCCGGCGAGCGCCCACTCGGCCACGACGGGCAGCGGCTTGCGCTCCTCGGACGCGGTCGGCCCGCCCGCGCTCCCCGCCGAGGTGCGGTGCCGCGCCAGATACGTACTCCGCGACTCCCACACGAGCTCGCCCCCCGCCCGCATCTCCGTCACGACGACGGCCTCGGTCCCGCGCCGATGGGGCACCAACTCATCGACGTACACGGCAATTTCGTACTCCCCGGTCGCCGCCGTCGCCGTCCGCCGGGTGATCCCGACGGACGTGTGCACCAGTCCGAGCAACGGCAACGGAAAGGCCCGCTCACTCATCAGCCGCATGACCAACGGAAATCCGAGAACATGCGGATAGGTAATGGGCAACTCGTCCGCCCCCACCCCGAATCCACAGGCACGCTCATACGCGGCGAGCTTCCCCAGATCGATGCGAACGCCCGGGAGGACCAATCGGGTCCGGGGTGCGGTGACTCCCGCCCGGGCCCGCTTGAAGAGCGAGAGAAAAGCACCCCGGGCAAGCAAGGGCCAAAGGCGCGGCGAACCGTCGAGAACTTGGGTACGCATCGAGCCCTCTACGTCGTCCATCGCTGACCTGACCTTTCTTCCGGTTCGAGTGGGGGCGGGCTGCTTGTGGTCTTTGGTCTTTAGGGGCGCGGGGCTGTGTCGATTTGCGGCTCCGCCGCGTGGGCGCGACCAGCCCCAACGCACCCGCAGACAACAAACCAACCCCTCACGCCCCCAAAAGGCTCTGTCCGCACACCCGAACAACCTGCCCGTTCACAGCCCCCGCTCCAGGGCTCGCGAGCCAAGCCGTCGTCTCAGCCACATCAACCGGCAACCCACCCTGCGCAAGCGAGTTCATCCGCCGCCCGGCTTCACGAATGAACAAAGGAACAGCCGCAGTCATCTTCGTCTCGATGAACCCGGGAGCGACCGCATTGACCGTCACCCCGTATTCCGAGAGCGCCCGAGGGGCGAGCGACCGCACCAGCCCCACAACCCCCGCCTTGGACGCGGCATAGTTCGTCTGCCCGGCGTTCCCCGCGATCCCGGCGATGGACGCGGTGGCGACCACACGTCCACCCGCTCGGAGCGCGCCACATGACAGCAGCACATCGGTCGTGCGGAGCACACTCGCAAGGTTGACGTCGAGCACCGAACTCCACCGCTCCGCAGGCATGTTGACCAGCCTCCGGTCCCGCGTTATCCCCGCGTTGTGGACCAGCACGTCGAGCCGCCCGCCGGGCAACGCGTCCGCAATCCGCGCCCCCGCGTCGTCCGCCGTGATGTCGAGCGGCAGCGCGACCCCGCCGAGCCGCTCGGCGACGGTGGCGAGATCGCCTCCGGCGGCGGGCACGTCGAGGCACACGACCAGCGCCCCGTCCCGCGCCAGCGTCGCGGCGACGGCCTCACCGATCCCGCGGGCGGCCCCGGTGACCAGCGCGGTACGCCCGGCAAGGGGCTTCTCCGGATCCTCGGACCCGGCCGACCCGCCGCCACCCCCGCTGTCAACGCCACCGTGGCCGCCGACCTCGATCACCTGCCCACTGACATAGGCGGACCTCGGCGACAGCAGAAACCGCAACGTCGACTCGGCGGCCTCCGCATCCGAGAGCCGTACGAGATTCACCGTCCGTCCGCGCCCGATCTCCTTGCCGAGGGACCGTACGAACCCTTCGAGGGCCTGCTGGACGGCGGCCTGGTGATGGTCGGCGGGGTCCAGCGGCGCGCCGAGCACCACGACCCGCCCGCTCTCGGCGACCGACCGTACGACGGGGTGGAGGGCGGCGTGCACCTCGGCCAGCCCGTCGATGTCACGGACACCGGTGGCGTCGAGGACGACGGCGACGGGCCTGTCACCGCCGGAGCGCGGCCCCTCGCCACCGGAGAGCGGCGCCGACCGGCCCAGGACGGGCGCGAGGTCCTGGTCGGACTTGCCCGCGGTGAGATGCAGCAACTCCCCTTGCAGCGACGGCTGTTCGGCGCTCCAGCGCCGCAACCGCACCGGCTGCGGCAGCCCGAGCCGGCGGGTCAGGAACCGGCCGGGGGCGGTGCCGGTGAGACTCAGGTAGCGGTCGGCCATCGTCCAACTCCCAGCTCGGTCGTATTCTTACTCTGGAGTAAGGTTACCGGAGGTAAGCCTACGTCACGGTGAGGAGCAGGTCGAGATGAGCCCCCTTGAACCCCTGCCGGAACCCATCCGGGAACCCTTCGGGGAGCCCCTCCGGACGACGCGGCCGCGTCGCGTCGCGGTCGTCGGCGGCACCCGTATCCCCTTCGCCCGCTCGGACGGCCCGTACGCGACCGCCTCGAACCAGGAGATGCTGACCGCGGCGGTCGACGGACTCGTCGAGCACGTCGGACGCCTCAGCCGCTTCGGGCTCGAAGAGCCGGGCGCGGTGGGGGAGTTGGTCGCCGGGGCCGTGCTCAAGCACAGCCGGGACTTCAACCTCGCACGCGAGACGGTGCTCGGGTCGAGGCTGGACGCCCGCACCCCCGCGTACGACATCCAGCAGGCCTGCGGGACCGGCCTCCAGGCTGTCGTCGCGGCGGCCAACAAGATCACCCTCGGCCAGACCGAGTCGGCGATCGCGGGCGGCGCGGACACGGCGAGTGACGCCCCGCTCGGCGTCAACGACCAGCTGCGGCGCATCCTGCTGGAGGTCCGGCGCGCGAAGTCGGCGGGTGCCCGGCTGAAGGCGCTCGCCCGGATCCGCCCGGGCCACCTCGTCCCGGACATCCCGCGCAACGCGGAGCCCCGCACGGGCCTCTCGATGGGCGAGCACGCGGCCGTCACCGCGCGCGTGTGGGGCGTGACCCGGGAGGCGCAGGACGAGTTGGCGGCCGCGAGTCATCAGCGGCTGGCGGCGGCGTACGAGCGCGGCTTCTTCGAGGACCTGGTCGTGCCCTTCCGGGGGCTGGCCCGCGACCAGAACCTCCGGCCCGGCTCGACGGTCGGCAAACTCGCCACCCTGAAGCCGGTGTTCGGGCTGAAGGCCCCAGGCAACCCAGGCAACCCAGACAATCCCGATAGTCCCGACAGCCCGGCCCCGACCATGACCGCCGGGAACTCGACGCCCCTCACGGACGGCGCGGCACTCGTGCTGCTCGCGAGCGAGGAGTGGGCGTCGGCGCGCGGGCTGACGCCGCTCGCGTATCTGACGGCGTACGAGACGGCGGCCGTCGACTTCGTGAACGGCGATGTGGCCGGTGGCGAGGACGGGCTGTTGATGGCACCCGCCTACGCAGTGCCGCGCATGCTGGAGCGGGCCGGGCTCGGCCTGGACGACTTCGACTTCGTCGAGGTGCACGAGGCGTTCGCCTCACAGGTGCTGGCCACGCTGGCGGCCTGGGAGAAGCGGGGGGTCGGCACGGTCGACCGTGACCGGCTGAACGTGGCGGGCTCCTCGCTCGCGACCGGCCACCCCTTCGCGGCCACCGGGGCGCGGATCGTGGCGACCCTCGCGAAACTGCTCGCCGAACGGGACGCTCCCGGGCGCGGACTGATCTCGATCTGCGCGGCGGGAGGGCAGGGCGTCACGGCGATCCTGGAACGCCCGTGAGGGGCCGACTCGAACGCCCGTGAGGGGCTGAAGGGGGCGAACTCCGCGGATGCGCGGGCAACGCCCTTGTTGCGTCGGTATGTTGGGCAAAAGATGAACAGGCGTCCGAACGTGCACGAACCTCTCACTCTTCCGCACAGAAGCACCTCACTTTCCCAGGTGAACCCGCCACTTCACAGGTCCGTAATGGGGGGAGTGCAAGAGTTAGGAGCCGTCAGTGTCCCGCGATCCCTCCGACAATCCCGAGCTCGTCATCCCTGAACCCGAGGTCAGGCGGCTCGACGGGGTCGTGCGTGAGGTCTCGGTGCCTCCGATGGTGTACGCCGTGACGCACGGCTCGCTCGCGGACATCCCCTTCGACAACGCGGAGGAGGCGCCCGACGACCCGGTGCTCAGCCGGAAGGGCGCGGACGGCCGCTGGACCGACGTCACGGCCGCCGAGTTCGCGGCCGAGGTGCTCGCGGTCGCCAAGGGGCTGATCGCGGAGGGGCTGCAGCCCGGCGACCGGCTCGCGATCATGGCGCGTACGACGTACGAGTGGACGCTGCTGGACTTCGCGGCCTGGGCGGCCGGGCTCGTCACCGTCCCGGTCTACCCGACCTCTTCCGTCTTCCAGACCCGCTGGATCCTCCAGGACTCCGGCGCGGTGGCGATCGCGGTCGAGCATGTGGCGCAGGCCGCCGCGCTCGGCCCGGAGCGCGAGCGGCTCCCCGACGTCCGCCACATGTGGATCTTCGAGAAGGGGCACACCGAGCGGCTCGCCGAGCTGGGCCGTGACGTGCCGGACCAGGAGGTCGCGGTACGCCGTGGCGTCCTCGGCCCCGACTCGCTCGCGACGATCATGTACACCTCGGGCACCACGGGCCGGCCCAAGGGCTGCGCGCTGACCCACGCCAACTTCTTCGCCGAGGTCGACAACGCCGTCCAACTGCTCCACCCGGTCTTCAAGTCCAGCTTCAAGGACCCGGCGTCCACGCTCCTCTACCTGCCCCTCTCGCACGTCTTCGGCCGGATGGTCGCCATCGCCTGTATGCGGGCGCGGGTCCGCCTGGGCCATGCGCCGAGCATCCGTACGGAGGAGCTGCTGGCCGATCTCGCCGGCTTCAGCCCGACCTTCCTCCTGGCCATCCCGTACGTGCTGGAGAAGGTCTACAACACCGGCCGCGCGACCGCCGAGAAGATGGGCCGCGCCGCCTCCTTCGACCGGGCGGCCCGGGTTGCCCGCGGCTACGGCGAGGCACTGGAGGCCCAGCAGCACGGCACGGGCCCGGGGCCGGGTACGAAGCTCAAGGCGGCCCGCGCCCTCTACGACCCGCTCGTCTACCGCCGTATCCGCGGGGCCCTCGGCGGGAAGGTCCGCCAGGTGGTCTGCGGCGGCTCGCCGCTCGGGCGCCGCCTCGCCTCCTTCTACGCCGGCGCGGGCATCCAGGTCTTCGAGGGCTACGGCCTGACCGAGTCGACGGCCGCCACGACCCTCACCTACCCGCACCGGCCACGCCTCGGCACGGTCGGCTGGCCGCTGCCCGGCACGCGTGTCCGGATCGCCCAGGACGGAGAGATCCTGCTCAGCGGGGAGCATGTGTTCCGCGGCTACTGGGACCCGCAGGCGGGCGGGGTGGTCCCGGCCGACCAGGAGGGCTGGTTCGCCACCGGTGACATCGGTGAACTGGACGACGACGGCTACCTCACGATCACCGGCCGCAAGAAGGACATCCTCGTCACCACCAGCGGCAAGAACGTGGCCCCCGCGCCGCTGGAGGACTGGCTCCGTGCCCATCCGCTCATCAACCAGTGCGTGGTCGTCGGCGACAACCGTCCCTACGTCGCCGCCCTGTTGACCCTCGATGCCGAGGGCATGGCCCACTGGTGCCGCATGACCGCCAAGTCGGACGTTCCGGTCGCCACGCTGGTCACCGACCCCGACCTTCTCGCCGTCCTTCAGCGCGCCGTGGACGACGCCAATCGCCTCGTCTCCCGGGCCGAGTCCATCCGCCGCTTCACCGTGCTGCCCCTGAACTTCACGGAGACGGCGGGTCACCTGACCCCGACGATGAAGCTCCGCCGGGCCGTGGTGACGAGAGAGTTCGCCCGAGAAATAGACGAACTGTACGCGGAGTAGGCCCCCGGCCGGGGTTTTTCTTCGCCCCCGCCGCCCCTACCCATTCCCGTCCATCTGGGGCTCCGCCCCAGACCCCGTGGGGTGCGATTGTCGGGTGCGGGTCCGGATGTGGCTGATCGCGCAGTTCCCCGCGCCCCTGAAAACCTAGGGGCGCGGGGAACTGCGCAGTCTTTTGGGGGTTCGGGGGCGGAGCCCCTGAGTCAGGGACGATGGGGGTCCCCCCGCTCGAGCGAAGCCGAGAGTGGGGGAGGGTAGGGGCGGCGGGGGCGAGAAAACCCGGGCCAGGGTTGTCACTACCCTGGGCCGCATGCCGCAGGACCCCTCGGTGGCGGGCTTCTACGACCGGCTCGCCCCGGACTACCACCTGATCTTCCCGGACTGGGACGCCTCGATGGCCCGCCAGGGCCGCGCCCTGGACGCGCTCATCCGCACCCACCGGGCGACCCCGCACGCCGTCGAGGCCCTCGACATCCTCGACTGCTCCTGCGGAATCGGCACCCAGGCCATCCCCCTGGCCCGCCACGGCCACCGGGTCACCGCCACCGACATCAGCCCCGCGGCGGTCGCCCGCGCGGCACGGGAGGCTGTCGCGCGAGGGGCCCGACTGTCCATGGCGGTGGCGGACATGAGGAGCCTCCCGTTCGCCGACGCACGCTTCGACGTCGTCGTGTGCGCCGACAACTCCCTCCCCCACCTCCTCACGGAGGACTACGTCCACCGGGCCCTCAGGGAGATGCGCCGCGTCCTGCGCCCCACCGGCCTGCTCGTCCTCAGCACCCGCCCGTACGACGAGATCCGCCGCGACCGCCCCACCTCGACCCCGCCCCAGCTCGGCCCGGCCGCACCCCACACGCGAACCGTCACGTTCCAGCTCTGGCACTGGCACGACGACGGCGAGCGCTACGACTTGGAGCACTTCCAGCTCGTACCGGAGGAAGCACCGGAAGAAGCGCCGAAGGAAGCGCCGGAGGGATCGTCGACGAGCGGCCAGGAGGGCGAGAACTGGGATGTACGCGTGCGGCGCACCACCTACTGGGCCCTCACCCAGCGGCAGCTGACCGGCTTCGCGACCGTCGCCGGCTTCACGGAACCCGCCTGGCACACCCCCGAGGAGACCGGCTTCTTCCAGCCCGTCCTCACGGCAGGGACCACCGGGATGGGCGCCTCCGATCTTCCCTCGCCCTGAGAGCTACTTCCGCTTCGTTTTCAGCAACTGCTCTCGCAACGCCGTAAGTTGATGGGACGTCTCCACCGCCCGCGTCTCGTCGAGAGCCGTCAGCGCGAGCAGCAGCGCGTCCGCGACCACGAGGGCGGTGAGGGCCTCCGTCGTTATGCCCGTCGGGGTGTGCGGGGCGGTGAGGACGGCGTCGACGCTGGGGCCGTACAGCTCGGCGAGTTCGTCGGTGACGAGGATGACCCGGGCGCCCACCGATCGCGCCCGCTCGGTGATGACCGTCAGCTCGGCCAGCGCGCGGCCCGGCTGGAAGATGACCACCGCGTCGCCCTGGCGCAGCCGGAGCAGCGGATCGGCGAGCGCGAAGCCCGTCTCGCCGAGGTGGCGGGCCCGGCAGCCGATGCGGCCGAGCGCCAACGCCAGGTGGCGGGCGGCCAGTTCGGAGGCCGCGACGCCATAGCAGTGGATCTCGCCCGACTCCGCCGCCTCGGCGAGTATGCCGACCGCGTCCCGCAGCGCGTCGCCGGGAGTGAGCCGCCGGGCGTGCTCGATCCGCTCCTGGGCCTCGTCGAAGACCTCGCCCCAGATGCCGTCCAGGTCTCGGCCCACATGGGCGATGCGCTGCTGGAGGCGGACCTCGGGCGCCACCGACGAGGTGAAGTCGGAGGCCAGCTCCCGCTTGAGCGCGGGCAGCCCCGCGTAGTCGAGGCGCTGGAGGGTGCGTACGACGCTGGCGTTGCTGGTGCCGCTCGCGCTGCCCAGCTCCTGGGCGGACGCGAACAGCAGGGACTCCACGGGCGCGGTGACCAGGTGCTGCGCCACGGCCCGCTCGGAGGCGGACAGCGAATCCCACTTCTCGCGCACGGTCGCGCGCAGCCGGGCGAGACCCGCGCCGCCGCCCGACTCCTCTGAAATATTCATTACGGGTATTGACTCCGGTGTGATTGCCGTTACTCTCCTGGGCAACGCATTCCAAAAGGAGAGTATCTCGTAACCAACGTTACAGGACGGTTGCGGAGAGCTCTCCACCGCGAGGAGAAGAATGGCACCCCGCACCCTCCCCATCATCGAGATCTCCGGCAATCCCCTGAACCGGGGCCGCCAGTACGGCGAAGCCGTCCGCCCCCGGCTGCACACCGCGCTCGCCTACTACGAGGAGGCGTTCGGCCACTCGTCGGGCCTCACCTGGCAGCAGGTGACCGCACGAGCCGCCCGCTGGCTGGACCCCGTACGCGACTACGCCCCCGACCTCGTCGAGGAGATGCAGGGGATCGCCGACGGCGCGGGCGTGGACCTGCTCGACGTGCTCGCCCTCAACGCCCGCGGCGAGGTCATCTACGACCGGTCCTTCGCCAGGATGGCCGAAGGACGGCAAGAGCTGGAGACCCCGGCCGAGGTGGCCGTCGAGGAACGCTCCGAGGGCTGCACCTCCTTCGCCGCCTACGGAGAGGCCAGCGGCGACGGCCGGGTCTGGGCGGGCCAGAACTGGGACTGGCGGGCCGGTGTCTCCGACACGGTCGTCATGCTCCGCGTCGTCCAGCCGCCGAAACCCACCCTGATCATGCAGGTCGAGGCGGGCCAGATCGGCCGCCAGGGCGCCAACTCGGCGGGGATCGCGCTCAACGCGAACGGTCTGGGCGGACGGTTCGACGACGCGGTGGGCCTGCCGCAGACCGTCGTACGACGCCGGGTCCTGGACCAGCACACCATCACCGACGCCCTCGAAGTGCTCTGCCGCACCCGCGCGCACATCGCCAGCAACGCCCTGCTGACCTGCCGCGAGGGGTACGCCATCGACCTGGAGACCACCCCGGCCGGGCACGGCTGGATGCATCCGACCGACGGACTCCTCGTGCACGGCAACCACTACCAGGCGGGCATCCCCGCCGCCCTCGCCGCCGGCTACCGGCCCCTGTCGTCGGACTCCCTGGTCCGGGTGCCGCGCGCCGAACAGGGCCTGCGCGTCCTGCGCGGCTCCACCGGCCCCGACGAGAGCCGCAAGCTGATCAAGCAGGCCATGTCGGACCACCTCGGCCTTCCCGAGTCGCTGTGCACCCACCCCGACAGCCGCATGCCCGCGGTCCAGCACTGGACCACGCTCGTCTCCTCCTGCGTCGACCTGACCGGCGGCGACTACCACGTGACCGCGGGCACGCCCTGCGACCGCGACTACCAGCACCTGCCCTGGAACCTGTACGACGGCCCTTACGGAGATGCCGGATGACGACCCACAGCGACAGAAGGCGGGGCGCCACGGCGGTCCTCGCCGCAGCGACCCTCCTCACCGTCGGCGCCTGCAGCGGCGCCGACACCACGAGCGGCACCGGCGGCGGATCCGCCGACGCCGCCAAGTTGCAGCTGAGCCCCACCACCTCGGCCGCCAAGGGCACGCTCGCCAGGGCCGACTGGCTCCTGGAGGACGAGCCCGACTCGCTCGACCTCGACACCCAGGGCACCAGCGCAGGCCGCGTCGTCCTCACCAACGTCTGCGAGCGGCTCTACCAGCTCCAGCCCGACATGACGACCAAGCCGTTCCTCGCCTCGTCGGCGAAGACCTCCACCGACGGCAGGACCCTCACCCTCACCGTCCGCTCCGGCGTCACCTTCCACGACGGCTCGAAGCTCACCGCCGACGACGTCCTGTGGTCCCTGAAGCGGCACGCCGACCCGGACATGGAACAGTCCGACGAGTTCGGCAACGTCTCCTCGATGAAGAAGACGGGCGCCGACGAGATCACGATCGGCTTCAAGGCCCCCGACGCCCTCTTCACCAAGGCCCTCGCCGGAGACGCCGGAATCGTCTGGAACAAGGAACAGGTCGAGAAGGCCGGCCAGGACTTCGGCACCCCTGGCCGGCCGGACGCCTGCTCCGGACCGTACGCGCTGAAGAACTGGAAGTCCGGCGACTCGATCACCATCGCCGCGTACGACGACTACTGGGGCAAGCAGCCGATGACCCGCGAGGTCGTCTTCCGCTGGGCCGCCGACAGCGCGCTCGTGAACGCGCTCAAGACCGGCGCGGCGGACGGCGCGTACGCCGAGTCGCCCAACACGGCGGCCGCCCTCCTCAAGGACAAGGACATCGCCCAGCACTACGGGCCGTCCACCGCCTCCCTCGTCCTCATCCCGACCGCCCGCGGCGGCCTGGGGGACGAGAAGATCCGCCGCGCGCTCTCCCTCTCCCTCGACCGCAAGGGCATCGCCGACTCCGGGTACGGCGGCCTCGTCGAACCCTGGGCCACCCCCGTCGGCTCCGGCGCCTGGGGCTACGAGAAGGCCGAATTCCAGTCCGCGCAGAAGCAGTTGGCGTCACTGGCCCCCGCGTCACCCAGCGCCGACGACCTCGCCGAGGCCAAGAAGCTGGTGAAGGAGGCGGGCGCGCCCGGAGCGCCCCTCGTCATCGGCACCGACGCCAGCCAGGGCCGGACCGTCACCGCCAACGCCGTACGCGCCGCACTCCAGCGCATCGGACTCAAGGCGCAGATCAAGACCGTACCGACGTCCCAGTTCGAGGAGTTCTACAGCGACCCGCAGGCCCGTGACGAGATCGACCTGCTGGTGGGCGACTGGTACATCTCCAAGGCCGACCCCATGGGCTTCTACGACAACGGCCTGTCCGACTCCTCCAACAACTGGGTCGGCTTCAAGGACGCCACGTACGACAAGAACGTGAAGAAGGCGCTCGCCACCCTCGACGACACCGAACGGGCCTCGCTCGCCATCGACGTGCAGCGGCGCTTCGCGGACGCGGCGGTCTGGATCCCGATCGCACAGATTCCCACGATCCTGCTCCTCGACGCGAAACTGACCGGCCCGCCGGCATCACAGGCCTACCTGTACTACCCGTGGGCGGCCGAACTCGGTTCCAAGCGCGCCGAGTGAAGTCCGGAATGCAAGCTGCGGGTTCGTTGTGGCTGGTCGCGCAGTTCCCCGCGCCCCTGACGGGGCGCGGGTCGGCGCCGGCCCTCGACGACTGCGCCCAGTTGGAGAAATTCTGATGCTCGCTCGTATATCCCGGCGGCTGGCCGGTCTGCTGGCCACTCTGTTCGCCGCGTCCTTCGTCATCTTCGCCGCCGTGTACGCGGCGCCCGGCGACCCGGCCGTGTTCCTCGCGGGCGGGCGCGACAAGCTCACCCCCGAACGGCTCGCCTCGGTCCGTGCGCAGTACCACCTCGACGAGCCGCTCGTCGTCCAGTACGGGCGCTGGCTGTGGGACTGCGTCCACCTCGACCTCGGCCGCTCCTTCCAGTACAGCGACCAGGTCGGCGACCTGGTCTCCGCCCGCCTGCCGACCACCCTGCAACTCGTCGCGTACGCCACTGTGCTCTTCGTCGTCCTCGGCGTCGGCGCCGGAATCCTGGCCGCCGTGCGCCGCTCGACCTGGGTGGACTCGGCGGTCGTCGGCGGTACGACCCTCGCCGCCTCCGTGCCGTCCTTCGTCGCCGCGATCGCACTCGTCTCGCTCTTCGGCGTACAACTGGGCTGGTTCCCGGTGACCGGCAGCGGTACGGGAATCGCGGGCACCCTGCACCATCTGACGCTGCCCGCCCTGTCGTTGGCGCTCGGCGCGCTCGCGATCATCAGCCGGGTCACCCGCCAGGCCATGGCGGACGCCGCCGCCTCCGACCACGTGGAGGCGGCCCGCGCCTCCGGAGTCCCGGAGCGCGACATCATCCGCCGCCATGTCCTGCGCAACGCGCTCGGCCCCATCGTCACCATGTGCGGCCTGGTCATGGCGGGCATGCTCGCCGGCACGGTCGTCGTCGAGACGGCCTTCGGGCTGAGCGGCATCGGCTCGCTCCTGGTCGGCTCGATCAACGCGCACGACTTCCCGGTGGCACAGGCGGTCCTGCTGCTGATGGTCACCGGCTACGTCGTGGTGACGACGGCCGTCGACCTCGTCCACCCGCTGCTGGACCCACGCGTCAAGGAGGTGCGCCCCGCATGACGACCACGACGACCACAACGACCCCAGCCCGGCCGATGGAGGCGCGCACCGCATGACCACCCTCGCCCTGCGGCCCGTGGCGGCCGGCCCCCGCCCCCGCCGACGCCCCCTCGGCGTCCTGATCGCCGCCGCCGTCCTCGCCCTGGTCGTCCTCGCGGCGGCCCTCGCCCCGCTGATCGCGCCCTATGCCCCCGACGCCATCGACCTCTCCGCGTCCCTCGCCGGCACCAGCGCGGACCACCTCCTCGGCACCGACTCCTCCGGCCAGGACCTGCTCTCCCGGGTGCTCCACGGAGCCCGTACGAGCCTGATCGCACCGCTCCTGCTCCTCGCGGTCGCCGCCGTGCTCGGAGTCACCCTCGGTGTGCTCTCGGCCTGGCACGGCGGCTGGATCGACGCCCTCGTCTCCCGGATCACCGACGTGATGTACGCCTTCCCCGGCCTGCTCTTCACCGTCCTGATCATCGCCGTCTTCGGCACCGGGACCACGACCTCCGTGCTCGCCCTCGGGCTGGCCTTCACCCCGACCGTCGCCCGGTACACCCGCTCGCTCGCCCTCTCCGAGGTCCGCAAGCCGTACGTCGACGCCTACCGCGTCCAGGGCATGGGCGGCACCCGCATCTGCGCCCTGCACCTGGTGCCCAACCTGGGCCGCTCGGTCCTCGGCTACCTCGTCGTCCTCTTCGGCGAGGCCGTGATGTCCCTGGCGACCCTCTCCTACCTGGGCTTCGGCGCCCAACCACCCTCCTCCGACTGGGGATTGATGGTCCAGGAGGGCCAGTCCGCCGTCGTCCAGGGCGCCCTGCTGCCCGCCCTCGTCCCCGGCACGGCCATCGCCCTGGTCGTCGTGTCCGTCAACGTGGCCGGCGTCTGGGCCGCCGACCGCCTCGGAAGTCAGGACTGAGCCCATGCTGCTGTCGCTAGAGGACCTCACGGTCCAAGTCCCGGGCACGGCCCGCCCCTTGCTCGACTCCGTCACCCTGACCGTCGCGGAGGGCGAGGTCGTCGGCCTGGTCGGCGAGTCGGGCTCCGGCAAGTCGACCACCGCGAAGGCGGCCCTTGGCCTGCTGCCCGCGGGCGCCGACTTCGCCGGCTCGGTCCGCGTCGACGGCACGGACGTACTGGGCCTGCGCGGCGAAGCCCTGCGCGCCCACCGCGCCGACACCGTCGCGATGATCCACCAGGACCCGCGCGCCACCCTCAACCCGGTCCGCCGCATCGGCGACTTCCTCGTCGAACGCGGCGCCACGAAGGAACGGGCCGTCGAACTCCTCGCCGCCGTCGGCCTGTCCGACCCCGAGCAGCGGGTCCGCCAGCGCCCCCACGAACTCTCCGGCGGCATGCTCCAGCGCGTCGTCATCGCCGGCGCCCTGGCCGCCCGCCCCCGCCTCCTGCTCGCCGACGAGGCCACCAGCGCCCTCGACGTCACCACCCAGGCCGAGATCCTCGCCCAGCTCCGCACGGCCCGCGAGGAACAAGGCGCGGGCCTTCTCTTCATCACCCACGACCTGCACCTGGCGGCGGCGTACTGCGACCGCGTGTACGTCATGTACGCCGGCCGAGTAGTCGAGGAACGTTCAGCCCGCGCCCTCTTCACGACCCCGGCCCACCCCTACACCCGAGGCCTCCTCACCTGCACCCCAACCCTCGGCGATTCCCAACCCCTGACCCCGATCCCGGGCCGCCCTCCATCCCTCTCGGACACCTTCGCGGGCTGCCCGTTCGCCCCGAGGTGCGGAGAGGCGGAGGAGGAGTGCGATACGTGGCTTCCGGAGCCGGTGTTCCTGGAAGAGCGGGGGCTACTGGAAGCCGGGGCACCTTCGGAAGGCGGGGCGCCTTTGGAAGAGGGCGGCATGGCAGCCTGCCGCCGCGTTGTGGGCAGGCGTTCCGCAGGGCGATGGGGGTCCCCCCGCTCGAGCGAAGCCGAGAGTGGGGGAGGGTGGGCACAACGCACAACGGCGGGTCAGCCAAAGGACAAGGTGAGCCACAAATGACAAGCACCCTGCTGCAGGTAAAGGGCCTCGGCAAGACCTACCCCCTCCCCGGCGGGGGCCACCACAAGGCCGCCGAGGACGTCTCCTTCACACTGCAGCCCGGCGGAGCCCTGGGCATCGTCGGCGAATCCGGCTCAGGCAAAACCACAGTCGCCCGCATGCTCGTAGGCCTGACCACCCCCGACACCGGAACAATCACAGTCGAAGGCCGCCCCCGCGAACCCCGAACACCCCGCCGCCGAACCGCAAGACTCACCCGAGCCCGCGAGATCCAGATGGTCTTCCAGGACCCGTACGTCTCCCTGGACCCCAGACTCACCGCGACCCAGTGCCTCCGCTCGGCCCTGCGCCTGCACGACCGCCCCGAATCCCTCGCCGCGACGCTCCTGGACCAGGTCGGCCTGGGCGAGCGGGAGGCCGGGGCCCGCCCCCGCCACCTCTCCGGCGGCCAACGCCAACGACTGGCGATCGCCCGAGCCCTGGCGGTCGACCCACGCATCCTCGTCCTGGACGAGGCCGTCGCCGCGCTCGACGTGTCGATCCAGGCCCAGATCCTGCGACTCCTGGACGACATCCGCCGGGACACCGGGGTCGCTCTGGTCTTCGTCAGCCACGACCTGGCCGTCGTGCAGCACGTCACGGACGAGGTCCTGGTGATGCGCGGCGGCCGGACCGTCGAGCAGGGGCCCACCGCCCGCGTACTGACCGAGCCGTCGGACCCGTACACCCGCCTGCTGCTCGCCTCCGTACCGGGCGACGGCTGGGACCCGGCGGACGCGGTCGCGGCGCGGGCGTCTCTCAGTGTCTGAAAGGGATGAGCCGTCCGAAGAGGAGCAGTCCTAAGAGGAGCCGTCCGAAAAGGCAGGAGCCCCGACACCTGACGGTGTAGGGGCTCCTTGGGTACTTCTACTCGGTTCCGGATCAGAGTATTGGGCTCATGGAGCCAAGACTCGGCCGAAGGATCAGACGGGGGTGACGTTCTCCGCCTGCGGGCCCTTCGGACCCTGGGTCACGTCGAAGGTAACCGCCTGGTTCTCTTCGAGAGAGCGGAATCCGCTCGCGTTGATCGCGGAGTAGTGGACGAAGACGTCCGGGCCGCCGCCTTCCTGGGCGATGAAACCAAAGCCCTTTTCAGCGTTGAACCACTTCACGGTTCCGGTAGCCATAAGCCCTCCTTGGGCCCAAAGGGTTGCCCTGCTCCAGAACCTGCAAGGTGTAAACAAAAGCTTGTAAACAACTGCATTCGTCTGAAAACGACGAGAGCCCGCGGTCACATGCTCCGCAGGCTCTGTACTGCAAGGGAAACCAAACTGCAACTTGCGACGAGCGTACCCACGAGGGCAGCCGAAAGCAATAGAGGGCAAGATCACGTCACCCGGAAGTTTGGCGGGGTCGCCCGATGGGTTGACGTAGCGGTATCACTTGGCGTCACAGGGGTTGACAGGAGCGGGATAGATCCTTTCGGAACCACTCGGGACCCTGAAGCCTGCACCGTACCCCATGGGCGCTAGCCTCGCGATGTGGACAATTCTCCCGAGTCTCCCGAGGGGCGTCCCGACGCCCGCCCGTCCAGGCCGCGCGTCGGCCACATCCAGTTCCTGAACTGCCTGCCCCTCTACTGGGGGCTCGCGAGAACGGGCACGCTGCTCGACTTCGAGCTCACCAAGGACACCCCGGAGAAGCTCAGCGAGCGGCTCGTGCGGGGCGAGCTCGACATCGGCCCGATCACCCTCGTCGAGTTCCTCAGGCACGCCGACGAACTGGTCGCCTTCCCCGACATCGCGGTCGGCTGCGACGGCCCGGTGATGTCCTGCGTACTCGTCTCCCAGGTCCCGCTGGACCAGCTCGACGGAGCCAGGGTCGCCCTCGGCTCGACCTCCCGTACGTCCGTACGTCTCGCGCAGCTCCTGCTGGCGGAGCGGTACGGCGTCCAGCCGTCCTATTACACGTGCCCGCCCGACCTCAGCCTGATGATGCAGGAGGCCGACGCGGCGGTCCTGATCGGTGACGCCGCCCTGCGCGCCAACCTCCTCGACGGCCCGCGCTACGGCCTCCAGGTGCACGACCTGGGCACGCTGTGGAAGGAGTGGACGGGTCTGCCGTTCGTCTTCGCGGTCTGGGCGGCCCGCCGCGAGTACCTGGAGCGCGAGCCCGTCCTCACGCGCCAGGTCCACGAGGCCTTCCTCGCCTCCCGGGACCTCTCCCTGGACGAGGTCGGCAAGGTCGCCGAGCAGGCGGCCCGCTGGGAGGCCTTCGACGAGAGCGTCCTGGAGCGCTACTTCACGACCCTCGACTTCCGCTTCGGGGGCCCGCAGCTGGAAGCGGTCACCGAGTTCGCGCGGCGGGTGGGGCCGACGACAGGGTTCGCGGCGGACGTGAAGGTGGATCTGCTGCAGCCGTAGCGGATCTGCTGCGGCCGTAGGGAGGTCACCGGCGTACGGCACGGCACTACCCTGCTGGACAGGGCTGCGCGGCGGGACGGTGCGGCACCTGCGGGGACGGGGTGGACGGGGTAATGGAACACGGGGGAGGTGCGGGCACCATGCAACCGCTCGGAGTCGATGAACCCACCGTCGTGGGGCCCTACCGGCTGCTTGGCCGGCTCGGCTCGGGCGGGATGGGCCGTGTCTATCTGGGCCGCAGCGCGGGCGGCCGTACCGTCGCGGTCAAGATCGTGCACCCGCACTTCGCGCTCGACGAGGAGTTCCGGGCCCGTTTCCGCCGGGAGGTGGAGGCGGCGCGGCGGGTGGGCGGCGCATACACGGCACCGGTGCTGGACGCCGGCCCCGACGCCCCGGTCCCGTGGGTGGCGACGGCCTACGCCGCAGGCCCCTCCCTCGCCGCCGCGGTCGCCGACTCGGGCCCGCTCCCGGAGCATTCCGTACGGGTCCTCGGCGCGGGACTCGCCGAGGCGCTGTCGGCGGTGCACGGCCTGGACCTCGTCCATCGTGATGTCAAGCCGTCGAACGTCCTGCTGACCCTCGACGGCCCCCTCCTCATCGACTTCGGCATCGCCCGCGCGACGGACGGCACGGCCTCCCTGACCTCGACCGGCGTCTCCGTCGGCTCGCCCGGCTACATGTCTCCCGAGCAGATCCTCGGCAAGGGGGTCACGGGAGCGGCGGACGTCTTCTCGCTGGGTGCGGTACTGGCGTACGCGGCGACGGGTTCGTCCCCCTTCCCCGGCGACTCCTCGGCCGCGCTCCTCTACAAGGTGGTCCACGAGGAGCCCGAACTGGGCGCGCTGTCGGGCGACTTGAGGGACGTGGTGGCCGACTGCCTCTCGAAGGACCCGGCAGCCCGCCCATCCCCCTCCACTCTCGCCTCCCGCCTCGCCGCGGAGGGCGCGGCCCGGCTGGTGACGGCGGGATGGCTGCCGGGACCGCTGGTGGAACAGGTCAGCCGCAGCGCGGTCCAGCTCCTGAACCTGGAGGCGGCGGACGTGACGCCGTCGGGGGTGGTGGGCTTCAGCAGTCCTTCGGTGGGCGACTCCAACGGATCGGCGCAGGCGGAGGGTCCCCGAGCGGCGGTTGCGGACGGGTCCCGGGCGACGCCGACCCCGGCCGACTCCGCGCCCCCCGCCGGAGTGTTCGGCCCCCCAGACCCGTCGTACGCGCCCTACATGCCCCATACGCCGCACGTACCGCATGCATCGCAGGCGCATCTGTCCGGCGGCCCTCCGACCCACGTCCCGGAACCACGCGACGCGGCGGCAGGCCCGGACACCTCGCCGGGGAAGGTGTCCGTCAGCGTGGCCGCGACCTCCGTACCGACGGCGAACGGACGTGGCCGCAAGCTGAGTTGCACGGTGGCGCTCGCGGTGGCGGGAGCGCTGGCGGCGGTGGTGATCGGCGGTGTGTTCGTGGGCGACCTGCTGCCGGGCGGGGACAACGACAGCGACAGCGGGAGCGACGCGGGCGGCCCGGCCAACTCCCAGCCCGCGGCCACCCCGAGCGCCTCCGGCACGGACGGCAGCGACCTCTCTGCCGTCCCCAGTTCCTACCTCGGCACCTGGGAGGGCGACGGCTTCGCCCTCGACGGCAAGCTCCCCATGGGCACGTTCCGCGTCACCGTCCGCCAGGCCGAGCCGGGCGACCAGCTCGGCACCTTCCGCCAGACCGACCTCATCGGCGGCACCTGCGACACCGACCTCATCCTCAAAAAGGTCACCCCCGAACAACTCGTCGCCACCAGCATCTCCAAGCCCTCCACCACCTCCGAGTGCACGACCGGCCGCCACGAGGTCCGCCTGATCCCCACAGGCGACGACCTCCGCTACGAGACGGACAACGCGGACGCGGGGGATCCGGTGGCCCGGATGTCGAAGGTCGAGTGAGCCGTTGAGCAGCAGCATGGTTGGCGGTGTCGGCGTGGGCGTCGGCGGCCTCTGACCGTCGACGCCCAAACGAACCCTCCGCGGCCCCCGCCGTACTACAGCGGCACGGTCACCGTGACCGGGTCTCCGTTGCCCAGGTGGAGCATTCCCTTGCCTGGGCTGATCGGGCCGCCGACCATGCTGCGGGTGGTGCGGATGCCGATCAGTTCGCCGGCGCCGGAGTCCTGGGGGGAGAGGAGGAGGCCGCGGCGGCCCTTCTTGGCCTCGACCTGCCAGCCGGAGAAGCCGCTGCAGACCTCTTCCTCGTCGCCGCCGATGACGAGCGCGAGGCCGCGGTCGGCGCCGCGCTGGACGAGACGCTTCAACTCGCGCTCACAGTCCGCGTCCTCCAGGACCTCGCCGTCGTCGACGACGACGACGATCGGCTCCTCCGGGGACGCCGACTCGATCGCCTCGTTGAAGTCGTCGCTCTCGATGTCGTCGTCGGTGAAGACCTTCAACACGCCGTCCTGGCCGTCGAGTTCACGGAGGGGTGACGGCCGCGGGGCCGCGATGACGAGGCGTACGCCCTGGAGGAGGTACGAGCGGGCGAGGTTCAGGAGTGCCGTGCTGCGGCCCGATTTCGCGGGGCCCGCGACGACGAACGTCGGCACGCCCTGCGAGAGGTCCGGGCCGAAGGCCATGATGTCGTCGCCGCCGATGCCTGCCAGACCCCACAGCTTCGACTGTGCGACCGCCGGGTCCCGCATCTCCCAGGCCTCCGCGAAACCGATGCGGGAGGGCAGGGAGTCCACCCGGAACGGGCGCCGGGCGCGCGGGACTTCGGCGTCCCGAGCCGCGGCAGCCTCGCCGATCGTGGCGAGCGCCGCGGCCTGCCCCTGACCGGTCAGGTCGTCCGACAGCAGCGCGAACTGCGTCTCGATCGCCGTCTCGTTCTTGAAGCCGCGCCCGGGCGGAATCTCCTCGGGCACCTTGCGTGCGTTGATGCCGAGCATTGAGAAGTCGGACTTGTCGGCGAGCCGCAGACCGTACTTCTCCTCGGTGAGCGAGGCCATCCGGCCCAGCAGCACCTGCCGGTCGCCCGTGACGACGAGGTGGATGCCGACGCTCGCGCCCTCGCGCATCATCGTCTGCAACTCGTCCGTCAGCTCACCGTGGTTGTACTCGCCGAGCGTCGGCAGCCAGCCCTCCCACCGGTCGAGCAGTACGACGATGTGCGGCAGCCGCTCCTCCTCGGTGACGGACGCCCGCTGCTCCCCGATGTCGGCGAACCCCTTGTCGGACAACAGGTCCTGACGCCTTGTCAACTCACCCTTGAGGCGCGTGACCAGTCGTACGGCCCGCTCCGTCTGGTTACGTGCGACGACGGCACCGCAGTGCGGCAGCCGCGTCAGCGCGTTGAGGGCGCCGTTGCCGCAGTCGATGCCGTACAGGTGCACGTCCGACGAGGAGTGGGTGCGGGCGATCGATCCGGCGAGCGTCCGCAGGATCTGCGAACGGCCACTGCGCGGAGCGCCGCCCACGATGAGATGCCCGAAGGAGGAGAAGTCGACGACGACCGGGCGGCGGGCCTGGTCGGCGGGCAGGTCCTCGACACCGAACGGGGCAGGCGGCAGCTTGCCCGCCGACAGCGCGGCGACCGCGGGCATCTCGACCTCGTCCAGCAGCAGCGTCTCGGAGAGCGCGGGTAGCCAGGGGCTGTGCTGGGAGGGGATGCCGAGCGCCCCGTTGGCGTCGCGGATCGCGTCCACGAGCACCTTCAGGTCGGTGATCTCCTCCTCCTCGCGCGCCTCGGCCTTGGGCTTGACCAGTGCGGCACGGCCCAGGTCCTCCCAGGCCAGCGGCCCGGCCCAGGGCGCGAGCACGGTCGGGTCGGCGGCTCCGGGCCGCCGTCCGCCCACGCGTCCCGACTGGAACGGTACGAGCGAGGCGTGCCCGAGCCGGACGTACGCGCGGCCCGGCGTGCTCTTGGAGATGTGCCCGGCCTCGGGCGAGTCGATGACGTCGCTCGACTCGCCGCCGTCCGTCACCCGCAGCGCGATACGGAGGTTGGTGTTGGCCCGGATCTCGGGCGACACGACACCACTCGGCCGCTGGGTCGCGAGCAGCAGGTGGATACCGAGCGAACGGCCTCGCTGGGCGATGTTGACCAGACCCGTCACGAAGTCGGGCAGGTCACGCACCATCGAGGCGAACTCGTCGATGACGATGAGGAGTCGGGGCAGCGGCCGGTTCGAGGGATCGCGCCGTACGAGATCCTGGTAGTCCTCGATGTCCTTGGCGTCGGCGGCGGCCAGGATGTGCTCGCGCCGGTGCAGTTCGGCGCCGAGCGACTCCAGGGCCCGCTCGACGAGGTGGGCGTCGAGGTCGGTGACCATGCCGACGGTGTGCGGCAGGTTCACACAGTCCTTGAAGGCCGCGCCACCCTTGTAGTCGACCAGTACGAACGTCATGTTCTCGGGTGTGTTCGCCACGGCCAGCGCTGCCACGATGGTCTGCAGCAGCTCCGACTTACCCGAACCGGTCGTACCCGCGATCAGACCGTGCGGCCCGTCCCGCCGGATGTCGATGCCGAACGCCCCGTCGTACGACTCACCGACGACCGCCATCGTCGACTGCCCCCCCATGCGCCAGCGGGCGGAGATCGCGTCGCTCGTCGGCGGCTCGAGCTGGAGCACGTCGAGCAGCCGGCTGGAGCCGGGCAGCGCCGAGTCCTCGGTCTCGCCGCTGATGTCGCGGATGGGGGAGAGGGACCGGGACAGCCGGGCGCACCAGGCCGCCGACACGAAGTCCGGCCGTACGTTCTTGACCCGGGCCGTGCCCGTCTGCTCGACGCGCAGCCGCAGTTCGAGCGGCTTCTGCTCGCCGGTCTGCCGGTCGTCGGGCTCGGCGGTGTGCCAGGCCTGGAAGGAGGGGAAGCCGCTGCCCTGGGCCGCGGGTTCCCGGGACGCCGTGACCGAGGTGATGTGCTCCTCGGGCTTCGGCTCGGCGATGACGATGGCCTGGCACTCGCCTGGCAGGAACCGTTCCTCGGCGTCGAGGCAGATCGCGTACATGCTGACGCCGGGACCTTCACGCAGCAGCCGCACCACACCCGGCATGGACCGAAGCCGCCGCGAACCATCCCAAATGACCACAATATCCGGGTCGGTGAAGTTGGTCTGGCGCCCGTTCTCCTTGGCGGCCTTCTGGCGGGCGTCGAGGAGCTGGGTGAGTTCGCCGATGCGGGCGCCGACGGTCTCGGCGTCCGTGCCGATCAGGACATTGGCGTCCTGGGCGCCGGAGGGGCGCGAGTGCGGCAGCCAGCGGACCCAGTCCCAGGTGGTCTGGGCGCTGTTCTCGGTGAGGACGTAGAACTGCACGTCGAGCGGGCTGTGCAGCACCGCGCTCTGCGCGACGATCCAACGCCCGATGGACTGGGCCGAGTCACCCGGCCCGGCGATCCCGACGACCCCGCGCTCGCGCAGCGGCAGCGTCACCGGGGCGTCCTGGATCTTCCAGGTGACCTCGCGCTTGTGGTCGTCCTGCTCCGGGTCGTCGAGCACGACCTCGGAGGGCAGCTGCCCCGTGCCGACCCGGAGGACGAGATGGTCGGCGTCGGTACGCCGCCGCTCCCACAGCCGCGTACGGGGCCCGGTGCTCATGGAAAGGACGGACGCGGGATCGGGCACGGCGAGCCGCCGGTCGAGCCGCTCGGCTATGAGGGCGTCCTGAGCGTCCTTCTCGATCCGCTCCTTGTGCTCCTTGTACTCCTTGACCTGCTTCGCATGGGACTTGCGCCCGTGCTTCTTGTCCATGAAGTAGTTGCCGAAGAGGATCAGCGGGCTCAGCAGAGCCATGATCAGGTAGTACCAGCGCCCGAAGATCATCACGGCCACGACCGCGCCGACCAGCGGGGTCAGGGCCATCAGCCAGGGCAGCGGCCGGGCCTCGAAGTCGCGCGGCGGGGCGGGCAGCTTGAACCGTGTCTGGCGCTCGGGCGGCTGGAGCCGGGGCGGCCGGTTGTAGTCGAGCCCGGCCCCGTCGTCGGACCACTTCAACGCGGCGTTGGGCGCGGAGTAACGGTCGAGTTCGAGAAGGGTGTTGCCGACGGCGACCTGGGCACCGAGGGGCCAGTCCTTGCCGTCGAGGGGCTCACCGTCGAGGGTGACGCCGCCGTTGTCCTTGTCGTCCCCCTCTTTCCTGTCTTTCCCGTGTATGGCGACCTGACAGGTTCCGTCCGTTGCAACTGACAACGTCAGCGCGCGGGCGGGAAGCTCGGGATCGTCGATCCGTACGTAGGAGGCGGGGCCGCTGCCGATGTCGTACCGACCGATGCCGAGCCGGTGCACCGCGCCGGCCGCGGGCCCGCTCGCGACGCGCAGTTCGACCAGGCCGGTCGGCTCGCCCGGCAGGCAGCCGGCGGGGTCGTGCAGGCTGACGACGGCGCCCTCGCGCAGGGGTGAGGTGCCGATGGTGGAGGCCGGGTCGACGGGATGGCCGTCGACATAGGCGAGGGGCGCTCCGCCGCTGCCCGTCTGCTGTCCGTGCTGTCCATGGTGTCCGATGGGGATGATCTGTGCCCCGCCGCTGTAGCCGACGTGTGCGGCCAGCTCTTTCGCGATGTCCCCGACCGAGGACTCGGGATCCGCGTCGAGCACCACGTCGGCGTTGGCGCCGCCCAGTGGATCGACGACGGTCAGAGTCAGGCGCACGATCGTCCTCCCCGTTGACTGCTCTCCTGCTGCCCAGTTGCTGCCCAGTGACGATATCCGCTCCACCCTTCCCACAGGCAACGGCGTATGTGCTGGTTCCCTGGAGGCTCTTGAAGGATCCGGGGTGTGCGGCTGCAAGCGTCCTGCGTAAGCTGCAGACTCGGCGGACGATCGCATCATCCGCAACGGGAGCCACGGGGGTTGGCCCTGCGGCAAGTCGAGTTGTTATGGAGGACGCCACATGGCCGGCGGCAAAGACGCAGATATCACTTATGACGAGATGCACAAGGCGGCTACCAAGCTGACCGACGCCAAGGACAAGATCGACGAGAAGCTCGACGCCCTTGAGCGCTACATCCAGGGCCTCGTCAAGGACGGTTACACCACCCGCAAGGGCTCGCAGGCCTTCGAGGACTCCTTCACCGAGTTCAAGAAGGGCGCGAAGGACACGATCGAGGGCCTGACCGGCATGTCCAAGTTCCTGACCAGCGCCGCGAAGGCGTACCAGGACCTGGACGACGAGCTGGCCAAGGGTGTCAAGGGCTGAAGTTGCCCTTTGGGGTCGCTCGTCGCTTTTGGGCGGCTGCGGCCGCCCGGTGCAGGTGTGGTCCGGTGCGGTGGGAGGCCTCGGCGTCCCACCGCACCGGACTGTCTCCGGGGCTCGCGTGACTGCGGCGGGTTCGGTGCGGCAGGTTCGGTACAGGGGGTGCCATGAGTGACAACGGCAGGCAGGGATTCCGGGCGCGGGACGGTCTGACCATCGCCGCAACGGTCATCGGCGCCGGTGCCGTGCTCCTCGTGGCGCTCGGGACATGGAAGTGGTTCGTCCGGAAGTCCGCCCCGTGGGTGCTGGACTGGCCCGGCGGGCCATGGGCGGTAGGTGCCGTCTTCGGGCTGGTCATGGTGGCGGGCTCGATCGGCGCACTGTGGTTCTCGGCGGTCGAACCGGGCGCCTCGAAGCCGCGGCGCGCGGGCCGTGTGGCAGGCGTATCGATCTGCGGTGGACTGACGTTCGGGGCGTTCATGTACGTACTCGGGGCGCTGCCCGGCAAGAACTGCTCGTCGAGCAGACTCGGCTGTGAGTACATCCCCGGCTCGGGCAGCGCCCTCATCTCCAGCGTGCTGACGGCGGCCGTCGTGGGATGGCTCACCTTCCGTGTGGGCAGGGCCCGCGCCGAGGCGCAAGCCGCCCGAGAACGGGCCCGGATGAAGAAGCTGCGCAAGAAGGGCAAGGGGAAGAGCCGGGCTGCCCGCTGAGCGTGAGGCATCGGGCTGTCCACTGACCGCGAGGCGTCGGGCTGCCCGGTGACCGTGAGGCGTTGGCGTTCGGGAACCGGATGTCGACTTCCTCGCGTGTCTATCTGTGTCCCTCAGGTACCTCAAGTCCGTTCCGGTACCCGGCACTTCAGCACCGCCCAGCACTGCTGACGCTCCTCAGAAGCACATTCACCGGAAAAATCGATCACTCAACCCTGGGATACGTACATGCTGACCACGCGACGGCGGACGGCCGTGGCCTGCCTCTTCGCTGCTGCCGCACTTTCTTTCACCGGTTGCAGCAGCGATTCGGGCGACTCCGGGAACGACAAGATCGCGGGAGCGGGCGGGGGCGGGGCGAGTTCTCCGACGCCGTCGGCATCCGCGTCCGCCGAGAAAGGTGCCCCGGCCTTCGATCTGCCCTCGGACATCTCGGTGGACGTCGAGAAGGAGTCGACCGGGGATGCGGCGAAGGATGCGATCGTGCGGGATGTGGCTTACGCGGCGCAGGCCCGTATCGAGGCCTTCGCCGAGGGGGACGGCCGGACCGCCAACATGAACCGCTACTTCGCGGCGAACGCCCTCGCCTACTGGAGCGATCGCGTGGCGACGGTCAAGAAGGACGGGCTGACCGTCACGGGCGACTACCGGTACTTCGACTTCGAGGTCACCGACGTCGCGAACGGCAAGAAGGCGGCGGCCCGTTACTGCGAGGACCAGAGCAAGGCCTACAACAAGGTGATCAAGACCGAGAAGGTGCAGCGCACCCAGCCGAGCGACAAGGATTTCGTCCTCTACACGCTCCAGGTCGAGAAGGACTCCCGCGGCGACTGGCAGGTGACGCAGCAGAACTGGAAGAAGGGGGACGCGTCGTGCGTGCAGGGATAGGGACAGGGATACGTACGAGTGCCGGTACAGGGGCGGGCGTGGTTCGTCCCGTTCTGCGGACTGCCGTGGCCGCCGGGCTGGTCATGGCACTGGGGACGGGCTTCCCGGCGTACGCGGGTGAGACCACCGGCGGAGACCAGGGAACCACCGCGCCCGACCAGCCGAACCAGGACTCCGGCGCCGGCTCCGGCAACGGCACCATTGGCGCCCACATCCGGATCGACCAGAGCAAGGCCGGTTCGGGCGGAGGCCCCACCTCGACCACCACGTCCTCGAACGCGAACTGGAAGCCCCCGGTCTGCTGGTACGAGCCCATGTACACCTCCGAGGAGTACGAGGAGTTCATCAAGACCGCGTACGACGGGGCGCAGGAGCCCGCGGCGAGTTACGCCAGGAAGCGCGAGGAAGAGGGCTACCGCAAGGACGACAAGGGCCTGTGGTGGCAGGTGCAGTTTCGCAACGACGAGTACACCGACGCCTGCCCCGTCACCACGGACAACTGGGAGATCTGGGTCCCGCCGGCCGACCCGCAGCCCGATCCCAACAAGCTCACCCCGGAGACCCTCTCCGAACTCGCCTTCAACTCAACCAAGTTGCCCGCGCCGCCCGTCGAACTGAGCCCGCGCGCGGACCGGCTCATCGTGAACCTCGGTACGCGGGTGAAGTTCAAGGGCGACTTCGATCGCGTGTGGACGACCGCGAGCATCAACTACAAGGGCGTCCAGATGGCCGCGACCACCGTCGCGACCCCGGTCGCGCTCAAGGTGGAGGCCGGTACCGACGACGCCGACCCGGCGACCTGCACGTACGACCTCGCGAAGGGCAAGAACGGCTACACGGTCGACAGCGAGGACGCGGGCTGCAACGTCACCTACCGTCGCTCGTCCGGCACGGGCACCTACCCCTTCAAGGCGTCGATCACCTGGAAGGTGACCTGGACCGACTCCGCCGACCCGGACGGCCCGCCGCAGCAGCCCGCGCTGCCGGACGGTCTGTCCACGTACGAGGAGAACGTGACGGTCAAGGAGATCCAGTCCGTGAACCGCTAGGTGCCCCACTCCTCGTGGCCACCCCGGCCAGCTATCCTCGTCCGGACCCCGTGAGGAATGGGAGAGTCCATGTCTGTTGGATCAGGGGCCGGGGAGTCCCGGGCACAGAGTCCCGGGCGGTCGATGGCAGGGAACATCGCATTCGGTGCGGGGCTGCTGCTCGTCCTGGCGACCATGACGCTCGGCGCCTTTGGGGGCGTTGCCCTGACCATCGGCCTGGCCGACGACTCGTTCCTGTCGTCGGCGGTCCCTGATGACGGACGAAACGCCGTGGGCATCGGCGGTATCGGCATGGGTGGCCTGCTGGGTCTGATGCTGCCCCTGCTCCTCTTCGCGGCGGTCCGGGGGACCGAGGAGAAGCCCAGGCTCGGACCGGGCGAGGCCCTGCTCAAGGCGCTCGCCATTGTCGTGTTCAGCGTCTACCTGGGTGTCGTCTCGCTGCTTGCCGCCCAGCTCGGCTGGATCCTTCCCAAGGGACCGACGACCCTGGTGAGCGTCTTCGTCGTCGGCTTCAGCTGGATGCCGCTGGCCTTCGTCCCGTGGGAACGGTTCGGACTGGGAGGCGTGGGAGACCTGCTCCCCAGCTCTGGCGGCACTTCTCCCGGCACTTCCCTCGGCACTTCTCTCGACAAGGACGGCGAGTCAGACAAGTCGGACTGAGTCCGCCAGCTCGTCGGCCATCTTTCCCAGCTCCTCGCCCAGCCCCGGAGCGCCCCAGAGAAGTCGGCACTCCAGCGCGGTGGGGTGCTCGCGCGGCAGCACGTAGTGCGCCACACCCTCCAGCACATTGCCGCTGTCCGCCTCGGGATCCGTGGGCTCCAGCCGGTGCACGCGCAGCGCGGCGCCCAGCGGCAGTTCCACCTCCGTGATCTCCGGAGGACGGAAGAACGGCCCCTCGGCGGCCTCGGCCTCCGCGCGCAGCACATCCAGGCGCAGCGACTCGGCCGGGGCGCCCCCCAGTTCCCGTACGCAGTAGAACGCGGCCACGCCACCGTCCTGAGGCGCGAGGACCGCCGCGCAGAGCGCCTTCTGCCGGGCGGCGACGGCCCAGTACCAGAGCACGTCCTCGGCGAACGCCTCGCGCCAGTCGGCGGGGGCGTCGTCGGCCGAGAAGTGCTCGTCGGCCGCGGCCCGCGCCCACTCCTCGGGCCGCTCGGCGGTGAGATCGAGTACGAGCCAGTTGTGCGGGGCGGGCAGCGTGACGCGGCACTCCTGCCAGTCGGCGCCCGCCGCCGTCTCCGGGGTGTTCATCAGCGGCTACCTCCCTGCCAGCGAGGCGTCGGGGCCGGTCACATCGATGTCGTTGCCCTCGAAGAGCCCGATGAAGCTGTTGGTGTCCGTGGTGGCCCCCGTACCGGTCGCGCCGAGAGCCCAGGAGTTGTACGTCATGGCCTGCTTGAAGGCGTCGGGTGTGCCGATGAAGCTCAGGTCCGCCGGATCGATGTTCTTGATCCGGGAGAGCTCGTCGACCATGCCGGGTCCCACGTACATGCTGGCAAGGCCGCGCGCGCCACCCGCGCGGTAGGCGTCACGTACCGCGGAGACGTTGTCGCCGACCTTGAGCAGATCCCTCCAGTTGCCCCGGATCGTGCCCAGGTCGTCGACGAAGGAGGTGCCCAGGCCCCTGAACACGCCCCCCAGGCCCACGTTGGGCGCGGCGGCCGCCCCGGTAGCCCCGGCGCGCGTACCGACCATCTCGATGACCAGCGCGCGCCGCGCCGCCGAGTTGAGAGCCGGATTCCACCCGCGTACGTACTGGGCCGCCGCGGTCCAGACGCGGCTGCGGCCGGCTGTGGCGGCGAGCTTGGCGCCGGCGGAGAAGACCCGTCCGATGCCGAAGGTCGCAAGGCTCAGTACGTCCATGGCGACGTCGCCCCACGACCCGTCGCCGTTGATGGCGAGGAGCAGATGGCAGACGAGCGAGATGGCGGTGGCGATCAGCGCGATCGTGCCGAGGACACCGGCGATCGCCTGCCCGATGATCGGGATCCAGCCGACAAGGAGCGCCACCACCCCGCAGACGGCGGCGACGGCACCCGCGATGTCGGCGACGATGTTCAGGGTGTCGCGCAGGTCGTCCAGCCAGGAGTCGTTGAGGTCGTCGCCCTCGGTGATCTCGTGGATGCGCTTGGCGGCGGAGTTGCCCGCAGTGTTGTGGCGGCCCTTGAGGGTGGCGAGCTTGCCGCGCAGATCGTCCAGGTCGCCCTGCAGATCCGTCACCGCAGTGTCCAGCGTCTTCTGCCCGGCCTTGTCGGTGTCCTTGGGCGGGTTGTCGGCCTTGGACTTCGCGGTCGTGAGATCGCCGGTCTTCGTCTCGGCCTGCCTCAGCAGCCCGTCCGCCTCGCCCTGGATCGTCGAGAGTTCGGTGTGGTACTCCTTCAGCGCGGCGCCGGCCTCTTCGTAGCGGCCGTGCGCCTTGCTCACGGTCTTCGCGGTGTCGTCGGCCTTCTCGGCGAACTCCCGGCCCGCCTTGGAGTCCCAGCTCTTCTGGTCGCCGAGCCTGCGCAGCGCGGCGGCGGCGTCCGAGATGGTCTTCGCGGTGGCGGTGAAACGCTTGGCGAGCGCCGTGAGGTCGTACACATCACCCGGTACGGGATCCTCGCTCTCGCCCAGCACCTCCCAGCGGTGGTCAGCGGGGCGAGTCACTTCTGGTCCTTGCCGGTCTTGCTCTTGCCGCTCTTGTCGCCGACGAGCGCCTTGTACAGTTCGTCGTCGATCTGCGTGTACGCCTCGCCGGCCGTCTTGGCGACCTCGCCCAGGCCCTTGATCTCCTCGATCATCTTCTCGCGGTTGTCGTTCCAGCCGTCGGAGAACTCCTGCAGCCTCTCCTGCAGCAGTTTGTGCCCGACCGTTCGCCGGTCGTAGGTGTCCAGGAGCTTGTCGAGCCCCTCGAACTCCGTGGCCACCGTCCGCAGGCCCACCCCGGCCGTGTGCAGATCCTCGGTGGAGACCCTGAGCCGCCCCTCCGTCATCCCTGTTGCCCCCGTGGTTCCTGAGCTGCTTGAGCTGCCTGACTTGTTTGAGTTGGCTGGGCCTTTTTCTGCCAGCGGAGGGTCCCGGCGACCGCGTCGAAGAGCTCCACCATCGAGTCCGCGATGGGCTCCAGCGGGGTGCTGAACGTCAGCATCAGCACTTCGTCGCGATCCGGAACGGGCACGAAGTACTCCACGATGGTGTCCGCGAACTCGGTGCCCAGCCGCCGGGACTCCCGGGTCCGCTCCGACCGTCGCCGACGGGCAGCCCGCCCGGCCGCCGGCAGTCGTACGAGAGCCGCCTCGCCCTTGCCTCTGAGCGCCGAGACCGCGTCGAGGGTGTCGAACCGCTGGTGGATACGGGAGATCAGGAGGGACGCGGAGAGAGGGATACCGGCCGCTTCCAGGAACGACAGGTAGAGCACGACTCCGCCCTGCTCGACACCAGCCTCCGCGGCCCCCAGCAACTGTTCCTCCGCCTGACGGCGAAGCACCGGCTGGTCGTCCACACCTGCGAACTGCCTCTTGATCAGGGCACTCACGGACGCCTCACGCCGCTCCTCGGGAAGAAGCGGAATACGAAACCAGTCCTCCGGCGTGATCAGGCCAAAGACGTTCTCACCATCGGTCTCGCCATCGGTCCTGCCATCGGCGGTCCGGTCGGCGGGCGCGGTCTGTCGCATGTCGCCCGACGCTAGCTGTGGGGGGCGGGTTTTCGCCACTGCGAAGTTCTCCGCGAGAGACAACAAGAGGCAGCAAACAGAGTCAATTCGGTTTGGGCGCACCGGCGTCACCGGTCGGCGAAGTCCGCTTGTGGCGTGCCACGGCCAAGGTGATCAGCAGAGTGGCCGTGGCGATGGTGGACACCAGACCGACCGACCACAGCCACGGGTAGTTGCTGAAGACCCAACTGGGGGGAGTGTCCCGACCCCGGCCCCACTTGCCGGTGTCCTGGGCATTGAAGATCAGCGACACGAGCTGCAGCATCGCCGCGCCGCACACGACGGCCAGGAGCGTGAAGCCGAACGATCGGACCTTGTGGGCCTTCCAGGATTTCCAATCCGTACGGGATGCGGTCAGAACGAGGAGCGTCGCCACGCACGGCACCAGTGCTCCCAGGAAGACCGCGAAGCCGTACGCGCCGCCCGGCCATCTGTCGGCCGACCATTTCCAGGTGTCGTCTCCCCAGAACATGTCCGAAAGGACGAGGAAGGCGAACAGGGCCGAAATGGACAGGAGGACGAGACAGCCGAATGCCTTGTCGCCCTTGCCGGAGCCCTTGTCCTTGCCCCCGCTTCCCGACCGTTTGCCGGGCCGGTGCTCATACCGCAACGAAGGCGCGGCTGCCCTCCGCCGACCTGGCTTGGCTGACCCTGCCATCTACTTGTCCCCCAGGGCGTTCCGGTCCGCGTGTCCGCGGAGTTCGTCAGGCGATCCAGATGCTTTTCGCGAAGTCGTCGATGGCGTCGAAGGAGGCTTCGAGGAGGTCGGGGTCGTCGTAGTGACCCTTGAGTACCAGGTCGATATCGCGCGCCGCGTCGTTCCAGGCGTAGGCGACGGACATGATCGGGCCACCGTCGGGGCGGGTCCAACTGCGCACGCAGCGCAGGCCCTCGCCGAGGTGGGGCGAGACGAACGGGGCCGTGTCCACGTGCCCGCCGGCAGCGGCGACCGCGGGATCGGGTTCGACCAGCATGCTCAGGTGCAGGGAGCTGTGTTCCTCGTCGCAGGCGAACTGCTTGGTGAAGAGGACCAGCGGCGACACCTGCGGGGGCATCGGGCCGAAAAGGAACGCCTGGTCGGCCTCGACGCGGTCGCGCAGCATGGCGGCCGAGCCCTCCAGGAAATTCTTCGTCTGCCGCTTCTCACGCCAGGTGAGCTTGCGCCGGTGGACCAGGGCACTCGCCTTGAGTTGCAGATCCATCCACTGCGCGAATTCCGCCCCGGTGCCACGCAGGGGCATGTGGAACCACACGGCTGGGTCGGAATCGGTCTCGACGATCAACATGTGTGGCTCCGGATGCGGCTCCGGCCGCGGCAGAAGGTGGTCAGTGCGTCATTCCGATCCGCGTAGTACGTCACCGCGCGTCCGATCTCGTCTGCGAGTCCGCCCCCGCGCTCGCCTCCGGATCCTAGGCCGGATCCGTGAAGGACACCGTCTGGAGGACGGCCGCCATCATGTCGCAGAACTCGGTCCAGTAGTCCATGGACGCTGTGTAGAGCGTGAAGACCGCGGTGAACGGGCCCGTGGGGAAAGGGACATGGACCTGGACCTGCCCGGTGAGGAGATCGACCTGCTCGCCGCTCTCCGTCAGCTCCGGCCTGATCTTGTACTCGCGCAGAGTCACGCACGACACGGCGGGTCCGCACGGCAGGTCCAGCCACCGGGCGTCGTTGTACTCATCGCCGGAGAGGATCGCCATGATGCCCTGAGCGACGACGTCGGTGTCGTCGCCGGCCTGGTCGGTCGGGACGGCCGCGAGGGTGAAGGCGCACTGGGCGACACCGGCCGAGCCCTCGTGCCTGATTGTTTCGCCGCTCTCCTCCTCGCCGCCTTCCTCCGCTGTGGAGAACAGGCCCATCGCCGAGTACGAGACTCCGGTGCCCGCCATCAATTCGGCTATCGCCGCGTAGTACGGGGCCGCGGGCTCCCATATGTTCTCGTCGCCGCGTGAGTAGAGCTCTCGAACGAACGACTGGGAGCGCTCGGCCCGTTCTTCGGGTGTGGCGGCGAGAGGGAGGGCGAAGAAGCCTTCGGGGGCCAGGAACCAGATGGGTGGGGGTTCTTGGGCGGCGGGGGTGGGGGGAAGGGGGGTTGTGGATTCGGTGGGGGATGTCATGGAAATGAGGGCCGTTCCGGTCAGGTGCAGAGGTAGGCGTCAGAAATCTTCTGGATGGTAGTCCGCAGAATTGAGCTCCCTACCGCCGGAGTCCATGATCATGCTCACTTCGGAAGCACCGAAGAAGGAATCGAGCCTGTTCGGAAGCAGAACCTCGACGCGGTAGTGGCCGCTCGGGCGACGCGTGATGATCGGGGGTACAGCATCCGGTGTCTCGGTTTTTGTGGCCACATAGGCGTCAACTGCATCCCGCTGCATTGGCGTCAGCGACTCCGCAGGGACCAAGTCGAGAGGGGATACCAGATACCGCGTGAGTCTCTGCCGCCGGATGCTGCCGAGCCTGCACCAAGAGCCGTCCGTGAACGTGACTTTGAAGTCGTCCCCGTCCTTGAAGTCCTTCGGCTCGACGCGGCTCATTGCAGAGAGCGGCGCTTGCCAGAGCACTTCATCTTCGATGAGCTTGAGGTTCTTCTTGTCGAAGGGGAGGCCGACGATGACCAGCCGGCGGTCGGTGACAATCCCGTGGGTGCGGTAGTGCTTCTCGTCGGACCGGGCGGGATCGAGCTGCCAGGGCAGGGTCCGGGCCATCGTGCCGGGCGCAGCCCACATGACTGGGAAGTCCTCGACCTCGTCGGTACGGTCGTCCGGCGTGTCCTTGCCGGAATCGGGGCCGGAGCTGCCGCTGACGTTGCCTCCTGCGGAGCTGAGCACAGCCATCACGGCGACGCCCAGAGCCATCGCCGCGCCCTTCACAGTGTTCCGTCCCACCGCGCCGCCAGTTGAACGGGCCGCGTAGACGGGACCCTCGGGCCAGCCCGGCAGCTCACCCTGGATGTCGTTGCGTTCCGTGTCGCGGAACCAGCGCATGCCTCTGACACGCATGGCCGCGCCCGTGGCGAACGTGACCGGAGCACGGGCGAGGAGGGTCTCGCCCGGTTCAGGCTGCCAGATCTTCATATCTGTAGGTGTCTTCCTTGCGCGGTGGCTCATCGGGCGTGGTCCTTCCGGTCCACTCTGGCATTCGAACCGGAGACTCAGTTGCCCGAGGCCGACTTTTCGAACTGGTCTCCTGGGAAGAGGGCTTCTCCTACGTGCTGATGAATGCTCGTGATCTTCGGGAAGATCTTGGCTCCGGCGTCGATGGCTATTCCGGCTCCCAGTGGATTGATGTTCACACCCGGGATCAGGTTCAGACCCTTGGAACCGAGCCACTGGCCCTCGTGATAGCCGGCGCTTGCAAGACCTCCCATACGCGACATCAGGCCGCTGGTCGCGTGTGAGACCTCATAGACGTGTTCGGACATACCGCCGATTTTCACCAGGCCGGCCTTTCCGAGCCCACCCGTGAGGTCCCTCGAAGCGCCGCCGAAGGCCATCAGGATGCGTGAACTGCCGAGTTCGGTGTGTGTGAACCCCTTGCCGAGTGCGGCCACTTTGCCGTCCGCGGCGATCCTGGCGACGTCGTCGGTCTTGCCAGCCACCTTGATTCCCTTGCTGAACATGCCGATGCCCGGCATCATCCCCACCGCGTCGAGCCCCATCTGCATCCAGCTCACATCGGCACCACCCCACTTGGCCAGCCCGTGAGCCGCCAACGCGAGACCGCTCGCGATGAGCGCAGCGGTACCGAAGATGGCTGCCAGCGGAGGGAACGGCAGCGTGATGATGGCGAGCAGACCGAGAACCGCAGTCAGATCACTCAGCAGATCGCCGATCAGCTTGATCATGTCGGCGTGGTCCTTGATCCACTGCCCGGTTGCGTCCCATGCGTCCGAGACGCCCTTGGTGAGCTTGTCCCAGAAACCGGGCTCGTCGGGCGCGATGTCGCCGGCCTTGTCGAGTTCCTTGCTTATGCTGCCGGCGGCCCGTTTGTAGCGGTCCTCAAGGTCGTGGACCTTGCCCGTGATCTCGTCGACCGCGCCGGAGGCCTTGCCGAGTTCCTCGCTGCCCTTGCCGTCGCCTTTCGCGTCGACCTTCTGCTGGGCTGTCTCCCTGGCTTCCAGCTTCTCCCCGGCCGACTTCTCCAGCCGGTTCGCCTCGTCCTGGAAGTCGAGGAGTTCGTTCGCCCACCGGTGCAGGGCGCGCGAGGCCTTGTCGAAGGAGTCGTGACTCTTGCGGATGAGCGGGGTGACGTCCTTGCCGACGTACTCGGTGAAGGCGACCGCGGTCTTGCCCTTCCAGGCACCGGCCTCGATCCGCTCCAACTCGCGGAGAGTGGTGCCGAGGTCACTCGCCAGGCCGCCGAGTTTCTTGGCGAGGTCCCGGGTGTCGTCGACGTCTCCCGGCGTCGGGTCCCAGCCTATGTTCGGAAAGGCGGGGCGTTTGCCGGCCACGACTACTTGCCCTTCTTCTTCGTCTTGAGGGATTCGGCGAGATCGTGATCGAGCTTGCCGAATTCCTCACCTATCTTGTTGATCATCTTCACGGCGCCCTGAGTGTGCTTGCCGAGCTGCTTGATGCCGTAGCCCCAGTCGTCGGCGAATTCGTGGACCTCCTCGACGAGTTGGCTTTGGCCGACCGCCGAGCCGTCGGCGCCACGGAGCGTGCGGCGCGCGGTGTCCATACGGTCGCTGATCGTCGAGAAGGTCTTCTTCAGGTCTTCGAAGACGGTGTCTTCGAGACGGAGGTCACTCATGTTGTGGTCCGGGTTTCGCGAGTGGTTGGTCAGTGGGGGGAGGGGAGAGCAGTGGTCTGCGCGAGCCGCGGCCGGCTCCGTGGGGTTTGAACCGGCCGCGAATGCCTTGCTCCGCTCAGCGGTTGACGGCTTGGGCTTCCTGGACGGTGATGTCCTGGACGGCCTCGATAGTGCCGTCGGGCAGGCCCACCGGGCCGCCCTGGCCGGTGCCGGTCCAGCTGATCTCCCAAGTGAGGGAGGCCTTGAGCGGGAAGGTTCCGCCATTGGACGAGCGCCCGTAGATGATGCCGCAGGGAGGTGTCTCGTGCGCCCTGCCCTTGGCGTAGGGCTCGCCGATCCTGCCGTCGACGATGGGGCATTCACCGTTGGCCGGGATGGTCGTGGCGTCCTCGGTTCCCGGGTCGAGGGTCAGCGACTTGGGAGTGGCGGTCGTGGTCGCCTCGATGTTGAAACCGGGGACGTTGATGGCTGCCGTCGCCTGGACCTCGTCGAAGGCCGCGTCGTCGAGCCAGGCCCAAGTCGGCAGGTTCACCTTGGTGATGGCCTCGGGAGCCAGCGTGACTTCGGTGTCGGGGAGCTCCATGTGCTGGTACGCGAGGGCAGCGAGCATCTCCGGAGTGATGGCCTCTTCGTACTGGGGCGGCGGGGCCTCGCCGTTCTCGACCCAGAAGGGCAGGTCGGTGCACGACTTCCGCTTGAGGTAGTCCGGCTCGTCGGGGTTCTCGACGCCGGCCCAGAACATCCCCTCGCCGTCCTTCTCGACGTTGTAGTCCTTGTAGCCGGGGTTGTCGGTCCAGCCGAAGGCGTCCTCGTAGTGGCGCTCCATCTCGCCGATGGCCGAGCCGGCGGTGCCGCCCATGCCGGGCGTGTTCTTCGAGGTGTCGATGTCCTTGGACATCTTCTTCTTGAAGTCCTTGGCGCCGAGGTAGGGGGCGTACCAGCAGGGCGGCGGCGTCCAGTTGACGTCGGACGAAGCTACGTTTCCGCTGCCGCCGCTCTTGGCGACGGCGCCGGAGTACTGGATGCGGGCTGCGGCGTAGATGCCGGTGTCGTCACTACCGCCGCCGGTGTCTTCCTTGCCGCCGCCCTTGCCGTAATCCACCGGTTCTGCTGCGGAGTTGGGGGCCGTGAGAATGAGAGAGCCGAACGCGATGGCCAGGGCGGTAATGCTGGTGCCGAGGGCTGCACGCGGTGATCGGTTCACTGGCACTTCTCCGCCCCCGTCTCGACGAACACCTTGGACGCCTGCCACAGCCCCTCACTCGTGGGGAGCTTGACCATGATGATCTTGTAGTAGCCGAAGTCCTTGATGCTGGGCTTGGCCTCCAAAACCTTCCCGGTCTCGACCTCTTTGCCGAGGAACTTTCCGGTGTCCGCGCAGAACGCGACCTCCACGGATTTGCCGTTCGGTGCGGACCGCGTAGTGGCGTCGTAGTGACGGCGGGTACCGGTGGCGGTCCAGCCACCCTTGATCCATTCGTTGATCTGCACCTTCGCGTAGTTGAGCCCCTCGCCGGTGGCGTAGGCGGTCACGGCCGCGTCCTTGGTCGTGCGCTTGTCGACGCCGCGGTAGATGGCCCGGAGGAAGTTGGCGGCGTCATCCATCGCCGCCGCCTCGTTCTTGTCCTTCGGCTTGTCCCAGTCGAAGATCAGATTCATGTCCTTGGGCAGAGACACGTCCACGCCGTCCGGCTTGTCCTCGGCCGGTGCCCCCGAGGGCTTCGCCGACTCCTTCGGCGTCTCCGCCCCCTGGTCGGCACCCGCGATCTTGTCGTTGTCGCTGGACTTGTCGTCCCCGCTTCCGCAGGCCGTCAGCAGCAGGGCCGCGGTCGCGGCGAGCGCGGCAGCAACGGGCAAAGAGCGGCGCTTCACAGTGATCTCCCCGTGAGACAAAAGTGCAGTCAAGAGCACTGACGGTATCCATGGGGCGATGGGTTTCGCTACCGCGAACTTCCTTACACGTTTGGGCGGATGGGGATGAATCGGGACAAGCGGAGGGTGCTTGTGGCCTGATCGTGTCTGGGTACACAGTGGCCCGAACGCGGGGCGGCGTTCGGGCCGGGAGGGTGTGATGGGCGTCGGCTGACACCCGTCGGGATCAGGCCTCCTGAGTCGTGGCCCGCTCCCGCGTCCGGCAGTGCGGGCATCTGCACGGCGGGTACGCCGACGTTCGCGGGGGCGGGTCGCCCCGACCGGCCGTCCGGACTTCGACCTTGCCCCGATCCCCGGTCACGGCGCCGCCAGCGTCGACCGTGTAGACGCGGAGGGTGAGGCGGGAGCGGCGGCGGGGAGCGGGCTCCGGGAGTTCCAGTACGTCGGTCATGGGTGGGTAGTGATCGGCGCACTCGGAGCATGCGTACACGTTGAAGCCCGGGCCCGTCGCCGCGTGCACCTCGTGGACGAGTGCCGGGTGGCTCGTCGTGCGGTGGCAGCGGGCGCACATCCGTACGGCAGGGCGCGTCATCGGGCGGTCACCGGGACGCCGTGGATGCGGTCCGGGCCGACGTCGATGCCTAGCGTGGCGAGATAGAGGGCGCGGCGGCGTTCGCGTTGGCGGCGGTGTTCGGCGGCGCGGCCACGGAGGACTCCGCTGAAGCGGGGCGGTGGGGTGGGGGTGAACCGGAGGGGCGGGATCACTCCGAGCCGGTGGCGGCCTCGGGGGCGGGGGGTGCAGATGCTCAGCATCCAGGCGAGGAGGTGGAGGGTAAGGTCCAGCACGTCGGCGCTCCTTCGAAGCGTTCGGCCACGCCCCGGGACGGTTGCCTCCGTCGCCGGGGTCTTTCACGCAAAGAGCCTACATTGCTGCGCATGTCAGTGCATAGCAGTACGCAGCAATAGGGCCATCGCTGCAGCTCAATGCTGTTTTACGGTGGTTGTTATGGCAGCAGAGACTGGCGATTCACCGATCGATCCCAACAAGATCGCGTACGTCTATATGCAGGTGGCCGACCACATTGCTGCCCGCATCGCCTCGGGCGACCTGAGCCCGGGAGCGCGGCTGCCCGGTGAGCGGGATCTCGGTACGGAGTACGGGGTCGCCTACCTGACCGCCCGCCGCGCGGTCCGCGAACTCCGCGAACGCGGCCTCGTCGTCACGCTCCCCGCGAAGGGCACCTTCGTCGCGTACCCCGAGGCCGACGAGCCCGCGGACGACGGCGACGAGGTCTAGGGACTCCGCTCGCCGCGTCCGGTGTCACACCGGCTGGACGTGGACGTCGACCGGGTTCAGCACGGCCAGATACGCCTCGATGTCCTCCGGGTCACTGGTGAAAATCACGGCGCTGCCGTGCTTCACGGCGGACAGGGCCACCCATGCGTCCACCGCGTCCGGCTTTTTCTTGGCGGGGAGCTCGGCTTCGCCCAGCGCTGTGCCGATACGGCGCCAGTCGGTGACGTCGGGGCCGGTCACGCAGGCGATGCATTCCGGGCGGCCGGCCTTCGTCCCGCGCACGGGCGGTTCGGACGCTCGGGCCTGCGGCACGGTGCAGTCCTTCAGGACGCCGGCCAGGGAATGGATCACTGCCGGACGTGGTCGCCACACCTGGGCAAGAACCGGGCCGAGAACTACCGCACGGTGAGGGGTGGCCCTGAGTCCGTTGTGCAGCGCGACGGCCTTGGCCTTGCGGTCTGTCAGGGCGATGAGCATTCCGGTGTCGTACACCGGGACTCGTACGTTCACGCGGCGTGCCCGGGCCGGGCGCTCGTGCGGTCATCGCCGTATACGAGGTTCAGGGCCGCCTCGACGTCGCGTCGTTCCTGCTCGGACAGCTCCGGTGCGGTCGCCTCCGTTTCGGGCGGAAGGGCTGCCGCTTCCGCCTCCGCGGCGGCGATGAGGGCGTCGACCCCGGAGAACTGTTCCTCTATGGCCTCGGTCTCCGCCATCTGCCGTGTCGCCGCGTGAACGAGGTACGCCGAGACGTCCAGGCCCGCCCGCTCGGCGTGCTGCCTGATGCGCTCCGCCTGATCCCGCTCAAGGCTGATGGTGATCCGCGTCCTGGTCATGGAATGCAGTGTATGACGCGTATTACGCCTTGCTCAAACAGACGCTGCGGCGCCCTCGTAGGCTTGCCCGCACATCAGTCCGTTTCGGAACCGGGGGAGATCAACCACATGGCCCGCTACATGGAGACGCTCACCATCGAGCGCGGCGGCTTCCGGATCAAGGTTCCGGAGTCGTGGTGGGAGTTCGACGTGCGGCCCGAGTCGCGGGACGACTCGATCCGGCGCATGGTGGCCGAACGGGTGGGGCAGCAGCCGGAGTTGGCCAAGTACAAGGACACGTACACCGCCTTCCTCCGGAAGGCCGCGGCGGACGCCTGGAAGTCGGGCGCGCTGTACTGCGGCTGCATGGCCGAGAGCTTCGGCGGCGACACTCCCATCACCGGCTCGATCACCGTCTCGCTCGTCGGCGGGCGTACGCAGGCCGGCGAGCCCCTCTCCACCGACCCGCAGGTCATCGCGAGCCAGCTCGCCGTGCGCGAGGCCAAGAAGGAGGGCGACGCGTGGCGGAAGGTCACGACCGTCGACATCCCGGGCGTCGGCACGGCCGCGCGGACGTACGGCATCGAGGACATCCCCGTACCCGACGACGCACTCAAGCGCACCATCCGCGCCGTGCTCATGCAAACGTTCATCCCCGTCCCGGGGCAGGAGGGCAAGGTCGCCCTCGTCGCGGGCAGCAGCCAGGTGCTCGACCTCGCCGACTCGTTCTTCGACATCTTCGACGCGATCACGTCGACGTTCCGCTTCGCGGAGTAGCGGAGCGGGGCGGCGGGGGGCAGTCGTAACCGTGCAGCCGCCCCCGTCGCCATCGTGACCTTTCCATCGAACGCCCGTACCCAGTAACTTCACTTGTGCGTATGTGTGGTTGACGGGGTTGGCGTGACGGGGGTTGCGGCGTGGCGGGTTATCGGCCGACGGACTGGCATGTGCTGGACCTGGAGAAGGATCCGACGCCGGGGGATCCGGACCGGGTCAAGTCCTTGGCGAAGAACCTGCACGACTTCGCCGACGACGTGCAGGACGCTCTGCGGCTGGTGAAGGGCATGGCGGATGAGGATGCCGTCCTGGCGATGGTGGGCAAGACCGCCGATGTGTTCCGGGACGAGTTCTCCGGCGTCCCGAAGAACCTGAAGAAGCTCAAGAAGTCGTACGACCTGGCCGGGGACGCGCTCGCGGCGTACTGGCCGCAGTTGGAACGCGCGCAGGCCCTCGCGGACAAGGCGCTGGCCCAGGGGCGGGAGGCGCAGGCCGATCTCTCCTCCGCCAAGTCCCGTCTCTCGTCCGCCGATTCATGGGTGACCCGCGCCAACAAAGAGGCCGACAAGTACAAGGACGACCCGGGGTCGGCGGGCAAGGACGTGCCGAAGCCGGACGAGTCCAAGGTCCGCGCCGCCACCCGCGACGCGCAGAGCGCCAAGGACGCCCACACCTCCGCCCAGTCCGACGTCACCACCGCGCAGAACGCGCTGGACGCGGCGAAGAAGATGGCCGGAGACGCGCGGAAGATGCGCGAGGACGCCGCCGGGGATGCCAAGCGGAAGCTGGACGAGGCGTCCGACGCGGGCATTCAGAACCGTAAGTGGTACGAGGAGGTCGGGGACTGGTTCGTCGACAACTGGGACACCATCGTCGCGGTCTGCAAGGTGGTCGTGGCCGTACTCGGCATTATCGCGATGATCATCGGTGGGCCGATTCTCGGCGCGATCGTCCTCATCGCCGCGCTCGTCGTCCTCGCCGACACCCTCAACAAATACATGAAGGGCCAAGCCTCCCTGTTGGATGTGGCCTTTGCCGCGCTGGACTGCATCCCAGGTATGAAGGGCCTGACTACTCTCGGCGGCCTGGCCAAGGGACTCAAGGGGCTCGGCAAGATTGGCCTCAAAGGCATGGCGCAAGGCCTGCGGGGTCTGGCGAAATCGCTCAGAGGTGGTGCGGGCGACCTGGCCAAGAGGGCAAAGGCGCTCGCAGGGCGCTGCCCGGGGGGTGACCCCATCGACATGGTCACCGGTGAAATGCTCATGTACGACACGGACGTCGAGCTTCCCGGGCTGCTGTCACTTGTCCTGCGGCGTACTCATATCTCCAGCTATCGAGAGGGCCGGTGGTTCGGGGCATCGTGGACGTCCACTCTGGACGAGCGAGTCGAACTGGACAGCCAGGGCGTGCTGTTCGCCGCAGAGGACGGCATGATCCTGGCCTATCCCGCGCCCCGGCCGAACGAACCGACCATGCCGCTGGAGGGTCCACGGTGGCCCTTGGAATGGGATGGTCCCGGCAGTGGCACGCTACGCATCGGTGACCCGGCCACCGGGGTAACGCGCCATTTCGCCGCGATTACCGAACCGCTCCCGGGCATGCCCTACACGATGTCCCTTTCCGCGGTGACGGATCGCAACGAGAATCGGGTCGACTTCGAGCGGAGCGCCGATGGAGCACCGGTCGGGGTTCGTCACTCGGGCGGTTATCACGTGGACGTCGAGACGACGGACGGTCTTGTGACCGGTCTGCGGCTGCGTGACGACGCGGACGAGAGCGGTGCGACGGCGCTCTTGAGCTACGGGTATTCGGCCGACCGGAATCTCACTGAGATCCGCAATTCTTCGGGATTGCCGTTCCGGTTCACTTACGACGATCAGGCACGCATCACCTCGTGGACCGACCGCAACGGCAGCTGGTACCGATTCGAGTACGACGACGAGGACCGCTGTGTCGCGGGCCGGGGGGCCGACGGGTTCCTGGACTGTGTGATCGCCTACCACCCCGGGCAGCGGACGACGACGTACACCGACTCACTCGGGCACGACACCCGGTACGACTACAACGAGCTCTTTCAGCTCACCGGTGTGACCGATGCCCTGGGGCGGCGGGAGTCGCTCGAGTGGGATCCTCACGGCCGCCTGCTCAAGCAGACTGATCCCGTCGGACGGGAGACGGCCTACACCTACGACGAGGCGGGCAACGTCACGTCCATCGTGGGGCCGGACGGTCGACGGGCCACCGCGGAGTACAACGATTGGCACCTTCCCGTTGTGACGGTCGGAGCGGACGGTGCTCGGCGTACCTACGCATATGACGACCGCGGAAACCGCACTGCCGTGACCGAACCCCGAGGCGCGGTGACCAGGTTTGCCTACGGTCAAAAGGGCGCGCTTGCCGGGATAACGGATCCGTTGGGTTCGACAGTGGTCATCGAGGCGAATGCCGTCGGACTGCCCGTACGGGTCATGAATTCCTCGGGCGCGGCAATGGATTACTCTCGGGACGCTTTCGGGCGGATCTCCGCGACCACGGATCCCCTGGGCGGCGTCACGCGTATCTCGTGGACCACGGAAGGAAAGAGACGGCAGCGAGTCGGTCCGGACGGCGGTGTGGAGTCCTGGAGCTGGGACGCGGAGGGAAACCTCCTTATGTACACCGACCCTGCCGGGGCGACGACGAGGTCGGAGTACTCGCATTTCGACCTGTTGGTGTCCAGGAGCGATTCCCTGAACGGGACACTCAGGTTCGACTACGACACCGAACTGCGGCTCGCCACGGTCACCAACAACCGGGGGCTCACCTGGAAGTACGGCTACGACGAGGTCGGTCGTCTGGTGGGGGAAGAGGACTTCAACGCGCGGTCCGTCGGCTATGTGCACGATGAGGTGGGCCGCCTCACCATGCAGATCAACGGTGCCGGCGAGGAGATCGAATACCTCCGTGACGTGAACGGCAACGTCGTTCAGAAGCGGGTCGGCGACTCGACCACGGTGTTCCGCTACGACGATGCGGGAATGCTGAGGGAGGCGGTCTCTCCCAGTGCCCGGATCTCGTTCGAGCACGACGAGTACGGGCGCGTCACCGAGGAGACGGTCAACGGCCGGACCAGCACCTTCGCCTACGACCTGGTCGGACGGCGCACGACGCGAGTGACCCCCTCCGGAGCCCGGAGCCGCTGGTCCTACGACGCCGACGGCCTGCCAAGTGAACTGGCGGCCTTCGGGCACGCCTTGAGTTTCGTGCACGATGCGGCGGGCAGGGAGGCGGAGCTCCGGCTGGACGACAGGGTCTCTGTGCGTCAGAGCTGGGACACGACGCATCGTCTCCGTCGGCAGATGATCGCCGCCGTGGGCGACGGCTCGGAACGAGGTGCCTCCGCCGCTGCCGTGATCGACCGCGAGTACCTCCACGGTGCCGCAGGCCTGGTGGGGACGACGGAGTTCCAGGACGGCGGCACACACTACGAGTTGGACGGCACAGGCCGGGTGACTTCGGTTCACGCGGAAACCTGGACCGAGAACTACGCCTACGACGCCTCCGGAAACCTGGCGTCCTCCGGGAGGACGGCCGAAGGGGGCGACGGCGGGACTTCGCAACAGTTCACCTATTCCGGAAACCGCCTGACCCGTGCCGATCGGACCACCTATGAGTACGACGCCCAGGGGCGCGTGGTCCGCCGTACCAGGAGAACCCTCTCCGGGGGCCGGAAGAGCTGGTCCTACACCTGGGATGCCGACGACCGGTTGACGCATGTGCTCACTCCGGACGGCGAGTACTGGCGTTATGCGTACGACCCGCTCGGACGCCGGATATCCAAGGAGCGGCTGAACCCTTCGGGCGGAGTCGACGAGGCGGTCTTCTTCGTCTGGGACGGAAACCGTCTGGCGGAGGAGATACGCGAGCGGGGAGCGGATCGTCGCACCAGCGTCACCTGGGAGTATTCGCCCGACAGTCACCGGCCGGTCGCGCAGGACCGGCGTGAGTGGATGCGAAAGGCGCCCCAGGAAGAGGTGGATCGCCACTTCCGGCTCATTGTCAGCGATCTCGCCGGAAGCCCGACCGAACTACTGTCACCCGAAGGCGAACTGACCTGGAAGAACAGTTCGTACCTGTGGGGAGAACTCCGGGATCCAGGTCGGCCGGCCGACGAATGTCCTCTCCGGTTTCCCGGACAGTACTTCGACGCGGAGAGCGAGCTTCACTACAACCACTTCCGCTACTACGACCCGTACTCGGCCCGCTATGTGTCGCCCGATCCTCTGGGGCTCATGGCCGGGGCGGATCACTACGCGTATGTCGTCAATCCGCTGACCTGGTCGGACCCTCTGGGACTCCAGTCCTGTCCCACCTTCAAGGGGCTTGCCTGGTTGACGGACAAGATGCTGGGGCGGCCGTCGTTCCGATACCAGCGTGTGGTCTCGGGCGTGGACTATGAACAGATCTGGAAGCTCTCGGACGGTCGTGCGGTGCACGTGGACGGCGGGCCGACAAGCGGCTGGATAATGGAAGCCAAATTTACCGGGGGCAGGGAGAGCGAGTGGGCCAAGTCCGCCTACAACCCTGAAAGCAAGTTCTACAACGAGCAGAAGATAACCGATCAGACGGCCAAACTCCTGGAGTTGAACGGCGGCCTCGGAGGAAAGGGCGTCCGTTATGCCATATCGAATGCCGCGGGTGCTGCGCACTTCCGAGAGGTGCTCGGCAATAACTTCCCGGAGGCAATCGCCAATGGTACACTGGCGGTCTTTCACGTGCCTGGTAACGGAATGAGCGGAATGAGTAAATGGTTGACGTGAGTGAGGAATTGAGCCGGCTGTCCGACCTTGAACAGCTCACAGGGCAGGCCGTGGAGTCAGTTCTCGTCGACCGCGGCTGGGCGGGTGAGCGCAGGAATCCGGCGAAGGAATGGGCGACCACCTGGAGCCGTGATGACGCCAGCGCGTGGATTCAGGGTGACGGGCCGTCCGTGGAAGTGGAGTTCACGCTCTGGTACCGCGAGGTCGAGGAGGAGTGGCCGGACCCCGACACGTACATGGACGAGCTGTACGACACCGCTGTCGCCGAACTTCCTCGTGTCGTGTCCCAACTCGAGTCCGGAACCCTCGGAGCCCGACTGGAGACCTCCGACGAGGATCTGACGGGTGGTGCGGACTTCATCCAGAACAAGGCATGGAGGATTTCGGGCAAGGTCCTGCTGGCTGGAGTCAAGCACGACGACACGGAGACGCCGGTGCAGCTTGTCGTGGTGCTGCGTGAATACAGCACGGGTGACGCAGCCGAAGATGAAGGCGAATGGCTCTGAACCCATGCCGGTACCGCGCGGGTCGTCTCGGCAGCGCGCCAACCCCCGGTGCGGCGCCCTGGATCAGGGCCGGCGGGCTTGTCCGGATCCTTCTTGCCGTGGGTCGGCGTGCAACTGCTGCTGGCCCGAGCGCCGGTACGTGCTCGGGCCGGCGCGCATCAGTCGAGCTTCGCGTTCTGCGCCTCGATCACGGCAGCCGCGAGCTTCACATCGCTCGGCCGTGACTCCGCGATCGCCCTGCCGTCCACCGAGAAGTAGACGGCGATGACGTCGTCGCGGCGTACGGCGGCCGAGTGGAGCGTGTGTGTGGCGCCCAGGACCGTCATCGTGGACTTGAAGGCGAGGGACTCGTCGCCCGCCTTGGTGGTCGGTTCCGCCGTGACCGAGTCGTACGGGCTGGTGCCGCTCTTCGACTTGGCGGTGAAGCCGTCGCCGCAGGAGGCCACCGCCTTGGAGAGGCCGGCCATGGCCGACTCCGCTCCGCCGTCCTCGTAGGTGGTGAGCGTGACGTAGGTGTAGCCGCTGTTGAGGCCGTCCTTCGAGACGGCGCGCGTGAGGTCGGCCTGGGCTTCGCCGAGCGGGAGTTGGTTCATCGCGTACGCCAGCGGGGCGCACACCTTCTTGTCGAGGGTCACCTCATCCGGTGACTTGGCGAAGACGAACTCGGCGGAGGGCTCGTTGACTTCGTGGTCGTCCACGTCGGCCTTCGTGATCACGATCTTCGCCAGACGTTCCGCCGGGCTCACCTCCTCGGCCCGGGAGGCAGTGGCTCCGGCCCCGGGCTTGTCGGCCGCGTCCGTCTTCGATTCGCCGCCTCCGCAAGCGGTCAGTCCGGTCAGTACGACGACGGAGAGCGCGGAGGCGGCGAGGGCGGATCGCTTCATGTGGGGGAGGGCTCCTTGAGTTTTCGCGAGGTGACGGATGGGGCCGTCGTCCGCGCGGCCGAAGATCGCTGGAGATCCTTCCACGCGCCTGCGGCACCCCTGCCCAACCCCCGTGAGCGAGTAGTGCAGACCTGATGGACGGAGCGTGACGAACACCCGTCGGAGCAGGGGTGGATGATTCGCTGGTGCACAGTGGCGGCCCCGTATGCAGGGCCTTCCTCGACCGGGAACCGAACGCCCCGCGTTGCGCGTGGATAACGTCGGGGCGTGTGAGATTCGAGGCCATGGGCGCGCCTTGAGGGGCTTATGCGCTGCTGATACGGTGCGATGACTTGACACTCATTCCGGCCATGGCTGTTCGACCAGGTCGGGCGGTACGCCCGGTGCGGTCGAAGTGTTCCAAGTGTCCTGAATGACGAAACCTTCTTGGGTGTACGGGGAGCGGTTGCGTGAAGATCCAGGAGCGTACGGGGGCGGGCAACAACCGTTCCGCTGCGCCGGTTCAGCCGACGATGGGGGAGCGCCTTCCCTCGCCGCCTCGCGAGCGCAAACCCGCGCTGGCCGCCCTCGCGGTCCTGCTGATCCTCGTGGGTGCGCTCGGGGCGACCATGCTGGTGCTGCGCGCCGGCGACCGTGTCGAGGTCGTCAAGGTGACGGCCGACATCCAGGCGGGCCAGCCCGTCGGCGGCCATGTGGAGTCGGTGCTGGTCGCGGACGACGCGGGGATCAACTACGTCCGGTGGTCCCAGCTCAAGACTCTGAAGAACCTCAAGGCCAAGTCCACGATCTACAAGGGCACCCTCGTCATCGGCGAGATGTTCGGCACCGAGGCCAGCCTCCCGGCAGGCAAGGCCGTCGTCGGTCTCTCCCTCAAGGAGGGGCAGTACCCCGAGGGCATCGAGCCGGGCGACCTCGTGGCCGCCTACCAGGTCGGCAACACCAGTTCCTCGAACACGGACGACGAGACGGGCACCGGTGCCGCGGGCAGCGGCAGTACTCCGATCGTCTCCGACGCGCGAGTCAACACCGTGCCCCCGACCACGAGCGACACCACCATCAGCAGCACCAACAAGCGTTACACGGTGACCGTCGACGAGAGCGATGCTGCCGCGCTGGCCCGCGCCGCCGCGGCGAACCAGGTCGCCCTCGTCAAGGTCCCCGGCAACTAGCGGCGAAGAGAGTCACACACACCATGGCCCTCATCGCCCTAGCCGCCGACAAAGGTTCCCCCGGTGTCACCACGGCGGCCGTCGCCCTCGCCGCCGTCTGGCCCCGCAGGGTGCTGCTCGCCGAGACCGACCCGGCCGGCGGCGACCTCGTGTACCGCAGTGCCGCCGCGCACGGCGGGCCGCTGAACCCGAACACCGGCATGCTGTCCATCGCCGCCACCGCCCGCCGTGGCCTCGTACCGGATCAACTCTGGGACCACGTACAGCCGTTGAGCGGTGGGCTCGAAGTGCTCGTCGGGCTCGGGAACGCCGAGCAGGCGGCCGGGCTCGCGGGGCTGTGGCCCACGCTCGGCCGGGCCTTCGCGCAGCTCGCCGACTCCCCGCACGCGCCCGCCGACGTCATCGCGGACTGCGGACGGATCAGCGGAGACACCCCGGCCGTCGAGATGTTCTCGCAGGCGGCCCTCGTACTCCTCATCTCCCGCACCGAGCCGGAGGCCATCGCGCGCGTACGCGACCGGGCCGCCACCCTCAGCGCCAAGCTGCACGGCGGAGCGCGCGGTGCGGCCGCTCTCGGCACACCCCTCATCGGGGTCGTCCTCATCACCGACCCGGGCGAGTCCGGCAAGCTCGTCCACCAGGTCAACGACATGCTGGTGGCCGCGCAGACCGGCGCCCGCGTCGTCGGCACGATCGCCGAAGACCCGGCAGGCGCCGACCAGTTGGCCGGCCGCAAGCGCGGACGGCTCGACAAGTCGCTGCTCATCCGCTCGGCGCGCAAGGTGACCTCGGACCTCTACCAGCAGTTCGGCGCGGCCTGGGCCGTACCGGCGGCCGGCGGTCCGAACGGTCAGCCCACCGCCGGAGCGGGCCGATGACGGCGGGGACGTACACGCGTAGGGCGGCAGCGGGGGGCGGGCGATGACCGCCGTCGACCACCAGCTGGTCAAGCGGTTCCGGCAGGAGGCCGGTGACCGTATCGCCGAGCAGCGCCGGCTCGACCAGGTCTCCGGCGTCACGCCAATGTCCAACGAGGACGAGCGGCACTACGCCCGTGCGGTGATAGCCCAGATACTGGAGGAGTACGCCCGTACGGAGATCAACTCCGGGCGTACGCCGCTGGACGCGGAGACCGAGGAGCAGTACGCGGCCGCCGTGCACGCCGCGCTCTTCGGCGTCGGGCGTCTGCAGCCCCTGCTGGACAATCCCGAGGTCGAGAACATCGACATCAACGGGTACGACCAGGTCTTCGTCGGCTACTCGGACGGGCGGGAGGAGAAGGGCGATCCCGTCGCCGAGACCGACGAGGAGCTCATCGAGCTGATCCAGATCCTCGGCGCGTACTCCGGTCTCTCCTCCCGGCCGTTCGACTCCGCGAACCCGCAGCTCGACCTGCGGCTGCCGGACGGGTCCCGACTGTCCGCCGTCATGGACGTGACCCGGCGCCCGGCGCTCTCCATCCGTCGTGCGCGTATGGGCAAGGTCTTCATGTCCGACCTCGTCGGCAACGGCACGCTCACCCCCGACATCGGGCACTTCCTCGCCTGCGCCGTCCGAGCCCGCAAGAACATCATGATCGCGGGCGCGACCAACGCCGGTAAGACGACGCTCCTTCGGGCGCTCGCCAACGAGATCCCGCCGCACGAGCGCCTCATCACCGTCGAGCGCGCCCTGGAGCTCGGCCTCGACCAGTTCGCCGATCTGCACCCGAACGTCGTGGCGTTCGAGGAGCGGCTGCCCAACTCCGAGGGCCAGGGCACCATTTCGATGGCGGAGCTGGTCCGGCGGTCGCTGCGAATGAACCCCTCGCGCGTCATCGTCGGTGAGGTCCTCGGCGACGAGATCGTGACCATGCTGAACGCGATGTCCCAGGGCAACGACGGCTCGCTGTCCACGATCCACGCCAACAGCTCCAGCGAGGTCTTCAACCGTATTTCCACGTACGCGCTCCAGGCCACCGAGCGGCTGCCCATCGAGGCCAGCCAGATGCTCGTCGCGGGCGCGGTGAACTTCGTCGTCTTCGTCCAGCGGCGCAACAACTACCAGACGGGCGGCCGACTCCAGCGCATGGTCACCTCCATCCGAGAGGTCAACGGCGTCGACGGGCGCGTCCTGTCCAGCGAGGTGTTCGCCGAGGCGGCGGACGGCCGGATCGTGCCGCACGCGCCTCTCGCCTGCCTCGAAGACCTGATCCAGCACGGCTATCGCCTGCCCGGCGGCGGGAACTGGGGGTGAGCTGACCATGAATCTCGACGGACTCGGCTCCATGGGCGGGCTGTTCTCGACCACCGTCCTGTACGCGCTCGCGTGCGGCATCGCCGTCGGCGGCGGTCTCGCGCTGTTCGCCGTCGCGGTCCGCGGACTGCCCGCCAAGCCCGAGCACGAGAAGCAGAAGGCGAGCGAACGGGCCTCCGAGCTCGTACGGTTCGCCGGCCGGCGCGGTTCGATCGCGGCCGGCGCCGGCATCGTCGTCCTGCTGCTCACACGGTGGGCCGTCGCCGGAATCGCGACCGCCGTCCTCGTCTTCTTCTGGGACAAGCTCTTCGGCGGCGCCTCCGAGGAGAAGTCCGCCATGCGCCGCGTGGAGGCCCTCGCCTCCTGGACCGAGTCGCTGCGCGACACCATCGCGGGCGCGGTCGGCCTGGAGCAGGCCATCCCCGCCTCCGCACGCGCCGCGGCACCGGTCCTGCGCCCGCACCTCGACGCCCTCGTCGACCGCCTCCGCTCCCGTACGCCGCTGCCGGAAGCCCTGCAGCAGCTCGCCGACGAGATCGACGACGCGTCCGCCGACATCATCGTGGCCGCCCTGATCCTCAACGCGCGGCTGCGCGGACCGGGTCTGCGGCAGGTCCTGGGCGCGCTGGCCAAGTCGGCGCGCGAAGAGGTCGACATGCGGCAGAGGGTCATGGCACAGCGCGCTTCGACCCGTCGCTCCGTACAGATCGTCGTCGCCGTCTCGGTCGCCTTCGTGCTCGGCCTGTCGATCTTCAACCGCGAATTCGTCGAGCCGTACGGCACGGCGGTCGGCCAGCTCGTACTCGCCTGTGTCTGCGGCCTGTTCGCGCTCGGCTTCGTATGGCTGCGCAAGCTCTCGACCATCGAGACGCCGGAACGCTTCCTGGTCCGGGACGAGGCGTCGGTCCAGTTCGTGCGTCCCCGTACGTCGTCGCCCACGCCGTCTCAGCCCCAGTCGTTGCCGGAGGAGGGGGTACGCCGATGAACTCGACCCTGACCATGCCCGTCGTGGTCGGCGCCGTCCTGGGCCTGGGCATCTACGCCCTCGTCCGCGCCCTGATGCCGTCCAAGCGCAGCGCGGTCTCGCAGGTCGCGCGCATCGACGCGATGCGGGCGCGGGGAGCGGCGTACGAGTCCTCGCACCGCACCGCCGACGCGGGGCGGATCGGGACCGTACGGGCCGGAGTCGGCGCGCGCGTCTCCGAGTTCTACATGCAGCAGGGCTGGGAGCTGCGGTCACTGCGGGCCGATCTGGCCGTGCTGGACCGGAGTTGGGAGAACTTCCTCGCGACGAAGGTGCTGCTGGCGGCGGCGGGGCTGTTCTTCGGCCCGTTCATGTTCGCCGTGGTCTGGACGCTCGGCTTCGGCAGCAGCCCCGTCATCCCGGTCTGGCTCGCGCTGATGTTCGCGACCATCTTCTTCTTCCTGCCGGACCTGGAAGTTCGCAGGGACGCGGCGGAGAAGCGACGGGACCTGCGGCGCGTGATCGGCGCGTATCTGGACCTCGTGTCGATGAGCCTCGCGGGCGGCCGGGGTCTCCCGGAGGCCCTGATGGCCGCCGCCGAGGTCTCCGACGGCTGGGCCACGCAGCGCATCCGTAATGCGCTCGCGGACGCCCGGATCACCGGCATCAGCCAGTGGCAGGCGCTCGGCTCGCTGGGCGAGGACCTGGGGGTGGAGGAACTGAAGGACCTCTCCGCCTCGTTGGCGCTGGTCGCGGACGACGGCGCGAAGGTGCGCGAGTCGCTCGCCTCCCGGGCCGAGACGATGCGGCACCGCGAACTCGCCGAGATCGAGGGCAGCGCGGGCGAGAAGTCCCAGTCGATGCTCGTCGCGCAGCTGCTGCTCTGCGCGGGCTTCCTCGTCTTCCTGATCTTCCCGGCGGCGATGCGTGTGTTCCAGGTCTGACTCCGGCACCGACAACTGCATCCTCGAACTGCTCTGAAATGACTCGAGAACTGTCTTGAGAGGACAACTCACCATGAACGGACGGAACTTCAGCACCGGGATCCCGGGGGTGGACTTCCTGATCACCTTCCTCCAGGGGCGGGTGCAGCGTGCCCGCTCCGGCGAGCTCGACCGTGGTGCGTCCGCGGTGGAGTGGGTCATCATCTCGGCGGTCGTCGTGGCGATCGTCGGTGTGGTCGCCGCGATCATCAACGCCGCGCTGAGCGACGGCGCCAACAAGGTCGGCGACTGCATCAAGGGCGCGGACGCGGGCAGCACCTGCTGATTCCGCTTCCGACTGTCTTCTCTCTCATATCTCTCATACGGGGTAACTGGTGAGCGTACGACGCTGGGTACGCCGCCGGGTGGAGGCCGCCTCCACCCGCGGCGACTCCGGCATGACCGCGATCGAGTTCGTGCTGCTCACGCCCGTGCTCTTCTTCATGATCTTCGCCACCGTGCAGTTCGCGCTGTACTTCTTCGCCGACCACGTCGCCCAGGCGGCGGCCCAGGCCGGCGCCCGCAAGGCCCGCGCGACTGCCGACGAACAGCCGGGCGCTTGGCGGGGCGAGGCACGGGACGTCGTCGACAGCTACATCGCGCAGTTGGGGCCGCAGTTGGTGCTCTCCCCGAACGTGGAGATGCTCCAGCCGGAGCAGAACACGGTGGGCGTGGAGATCACGGCGAAGGTGCCGTCGGTGTTCCCCGGGCTGGACCTCACGGTGCACGCGCAGTCGGTGGGGCCGGTGGAGCGGTTCGTCGAGGAGGACGGGAACTAGATGCGCGCTCTCGTACGCCGCCGGGTTCTGGCCCTGGTCCTGGCCGTTCGTGGCAGCCGCGGTGGCGGCGACCGTGGGCTGTCCACCGTCGAGGTGGTGATCCTGGCGCCGGTGATGATCCTCTTCATCCTGGTGCTGGTGGCTTTCGGACAACTGGTGGACGGACGAGGGGCGATCGACGGGGCGGCCAGGGACGCGGCTCGATCCGGGTCGCTCCAGCGGGATGTGGCCTCGGCGATGGCGGAGGCGCAGAAGGCGGCGGACGCCGACCTGGCGGACGTCTGCTCCGGCGCGGTGACGGTGAACAAGACGAGCGCCGGTTTCGAGGACGCCGACCTGTTCACGGTCGAGGTCAGCTGCGAGGTACGCGGCCTGGCCATGCTCGGCCTGGATGTCCCGACCCGGCTGACGGCGTCGTTCACCTCGCCGCTGGACCCTTTCAAGAGGAAGGCGTGACGGGGCGGATGGGGGTGCTGATGGATACGGCCGGACGCGTCGCAGGAGCCGTACGCTCCTGGACGGACGCACGCCGCGCACGCCTCGACGACCGGGGGTCGGGCGCCGGAGCGGTGATCATCTTCGCGCTCGTGTTCCTGTCGCTGTCGGCCTTCGTCATCGACGGCGGCCTGTCCATCTCCAAGCGCGAGCGCGCCGCCGACATCGCGGAACAGGCCGCCCGCTACGCCGCCCAGGACGTGGACCTGGAGGAGCTGTACGAGAACGACGGCGGCGGCGCCCCCATCCTCTTCGAGAACTGCGGCGCCCGGGTCAAGGCCTTCGCCCAGGAAATGGGCATGACCGGCGCGGACATCGCCGCCACCCACTGCGTCGCCGCCAACGCCGACGAGGTCGAGGTGGAGGTCCAGCTCACGTACTCGCCGGTCTTCACGGGGATGTTCTACGGCGGGGACGTGACCGTCCGGGGGCGGGCGGTTGCCGAGAACGAGGTCGGCTGACGGAGTGGGCCGACGGGGTCGGCCGACGAGGCGGGCCGACGGCGTGGGTGGCGAGGCCGGCTGAGGCTCGGGCGCTCGCCCACGCGGGCGGGACGGCCTACTTGCCGCCGCCGCCCTCCTTGCCGCCCTTGCCGTCGGACTTCACGCCCTCGGAGACCTGCTTGGCCAGGTCGTCGTCCAGCTTCTTGAACTCCCGGACGATCGCCTCGGACATCTGGGCCAGCGCGTCGAGCTGCTGGTTGATGTCCTCGCGGCCGTCCTCCCAGTTGGACTCGAAGTCCTCCAGCTTGTCGTAGACGCCGCCGTCGCCGATGTCGTCCTTGTAGGACTCGAAGAGCTTCTTGGTGTGGTTCATCCGCGTCTTGATGTCACGCAGCCGGGTGCCGTAGTCCTCCAGCTCACTGAGCGGCAGCGCGAGGTCGGGCTTGCCCATGTGCGTTCCCCCTGTGGTGTCCGTGCCTCGGCGGCTTGTGCCTGTGCAAGTGATGTCTACACGAAACGGAAGGTACCCGTCACCGCGTCGAAGATGTCGTGGAATGCCTCGGCCAGGTCGAGGACCGGGCTGGCACAGGAGACGAGCACGACATGGTCGGCGGTTCCGGGGACCGGGATGTACGTCTGGGTCAGGATCATGCGCAGGGTGCGGGTGTCGCCCTTGGCCACGTGCACGTCCTCGACGCCGTACGCGCGGGCGGCAGGGCCGACTTCGGGTATCTCGACGGTCGTTACCCTCCGCCAGGCGTCGTTCTCGCGGCGGGGCGTGATCGTTCGAAGACTGTCGGCGATGGCGCGCGGGTCGGTGGAGAGGGCCGATCCCTGCATGCTCCTCGCCCCCAGGACGGACACCGTGCCGTCGCAGACAGGGGCACACCCTCGACGTTCTCAGTCATGCAGCCCGTGCAGAGCGCACCGGAGTCGTGGGCGTCCTTGGCCATTCTGCGGAGCAGGTTCGTCATGTCGGTGCGGTAAGGAGCAAGTTCGGGAGCCTCACGTCCCCGCTCATCCGCCAGCCTGCGGATGGTCGCGTCCCGTCCCTCGGGGCGGATGTTGAACTCCCACCAGGTTTCCGGTACCGACAGCGAAATGCCAACCGGGGTGACAGCGGAGCTCTGCCGGTCCTGCTTCGACCGGGCGACAGGGACCCCGGACCAATCGTCCAAGCTCGGCTGCGCCCTCCCACCTCCCACCGGAGATTCTCCGTCCACAGGTGAACTCATCGCTTCGCCACCGCCGCACCCGCGTGCTGCATTCGATGCTGCGTCAGACAGAGCGTGGCTGATGTTCGTTGTCGAGGCGCGTCTCTGTGTCTCTGCATATGTCATTCCGCTATGCCGTACGGATCGGCATTGATCGCAGGCGCGGCTTGAGGTGTCCGTGCCCTGGCGGTCTGCAGGAGATGTTCCGAGTCACGGGCCTCGCGTGCCCGCCGACCGGCGTGTCCGGGTGTCGGCAAAGGCTGGTACTGGTCGTCGGGTGCCGGACATGGAAATTGACTTTGGGGGAACGGACATGCGTTCGAATCTTGCATGGTGGATGCTGCGTGGATCCAGTGCCCAACGGGGCCGCTGGTGTTCACTTTCCCTGGGGGGGAAATGTCGCATTCACGTCTACGCGGCCATGCGCAGTTCGGGCCCAGACACGCTCTGGTGGCGGCCGTGGCCGCACTGTCGCTGGCCGCGGCCGCTGCTCCGGCCCTCGCCGATCCGGTCACCGAGCCGGCGGATCCCAAGCCCGTCTCCGCCTGGGGCAAGGGCGGCACCCCGGCGAAGATGCCGGAGGTGAAGGTCGGCGAGACCAGGCCGACGGCCCCGGTCCCCGAGGCACCGCTGACCTCGGAGCGCGCCGAGTGGCGCGAGGCCCAGGAGCAGCGCGCCACCACCACATCCGCCGCCGAGCGTTCGGCCGGCACGGCCGCCGTCGCGGACGAGGCGGCGCTGGCCGCCTACGTGCCCGAGGGCCAGGGCGACGTGCCCTGGCACGAGACCACCGACTTCCGCATCACCGACTCCCTGGTCGCGACCGTCGACTACTCCAACGGCAACCTCAGACTCGCCGGCACGGACTTCGACGTCGCCGGCGCGGGCCAGAAACTCGGGCTGGCCCGCACCTACAACTCCCTGGACGCCCCCTGGGGCAAGGTCTCCCAGCGCTGGTGGCAGACCTACGAGCGCTACGCGCAGATCAGCGCCACCGATGTCGTCATCTACGACGCGACCGGCAACTCGCTCACGTTCACGAAGAACCCCGACGGCACGTACAAGACGCCGACCGGCTACTCGAAGGACCTCAAGGCCGGCACGAACGGCACCTTCACCCTCACCGACCGGAAGTCGGGGGTGAAGGACACCTACAACGCCTCGGGCACCCTGACGAAGGTCACGGACAAGAACGAGGGCGTCATCACCGTCGACCAGCACGACGAGGGCACCGAGCACAAGGGCTTCAAGATCACCGAGACCCGCTCGGGCCGCTGGGTCGACCTGCTCAGGACCAACGCCTCGCAGTGGCAGGCCAAGGACCACACCGGCCGTACCGCCGTCTTCGACCTCAACCCGGCCGGCGATCTGGCGAAGACAACGGACACCGAGGGCAAAGCCACCGTCTTCGGCTACGACTCCTCCCGCCGCCTCACCAAGATCACCACCCCCGAAGGCCGCGTCACCGTCTTCACCTACGACGCCGCCAACCGCGTCATCTCCATGCTGCGCGCCACTCAGCTCAACGGGGCGCCGACGGGGCCGACGTACACCTACGCCTACAGCGCCACCGACCCCAAGGCGGCCGGCACCACCACGGTCACCGACCCCGAGACCAACCCCACGAAGTACGTCCACGACGCCAACGGCCGGATGGACAACGTCACCGACGCCCTCACCCACTCCCGCCCGCGCAGCTACGACGCGAACAACAACATCGAAAGCGCGACCGACGCGTCGGGTGTCGGCGGTCCCGGCGGCGTCGGCCAGGTCACCAAGTACGAGTGGGACGCACGGAACAACAACCTCTCCGCCACGCTGCCCACCGGGGCGAGCGCTGTCACCTCGTACCAGACCGTGGCGGGCACCGACCTGCCCGGCACCCTCACCACTCCGGACGGGGACAAGACCACCAACGACTACGACACGGCCGGCAACATCCTGTCGATCGCCACGAGCGGGAGTGCGGGCCGCACGGACACCTTCGAGTACAACAAGGCCACCCCGACCTGCGGCGGCTTCGAGGGCCAGCGCTGCAAGGCCACGACGAAGCTCACCGCGTCGAAGTCGGTGAGTACCGCCTTCGAGTACGACACCCAGGGCAACCTCAGGAAGGTCACCCCGCCCGCACCGCTGAACACCACCCCCACCGCCTACACCTACGACGCCCTGGGCCGCACCGAAACCGCCGTCGACGGCCGCGGCATCAAGTCGGTGTACGTCTACGACGACCGTGATCGCGTCAAGACGGTCTCCACGACCAACACCACCGTCACCTACACCTACGACGGCGACGGCAACCTCAAGCAGCGCACCGATGACATCGGCACGGTGAAGTACGACTTCGACCCGCTCTCCCGCGAGACGGTGCGCACCCTTGCCGACGGCTCCCAGACCGTCCTGGCCTACACGCCGGCCGGGAACGTCGACACGTTCACCGACCCCACCGGCACGATCGACTACACGTGGGATGCGGCGAACAACCTCAAGTCCCTCAAGGACCAGGCCGGCCGCACCACCGCCTACGAGTACGACAAGAACGACTTCCGCAAGAAGACGACCTACCCCGGCGGCACTGTCCAGGCGGTGGAGCCGGACGAGTCGGGCCGCCCCAAGACGATCAAGGCCACGTCGTCCAAGGGCACCCTGGTCAGCCTTGCTTACACCTACAAGTACGGCGCCGACAAGGACGGGTCGAAGATCCGCACCTCGACCGACGCGGCCTCCGGCATGAAGACGACGTACACCTACGACACCGCGGGCCGTTTCCACTACGCCAAGGAGGAGAAGGGCACCACGCTGAACTCCTCCTGGCAGTACTGCTACGACCTGGCCGGGAACCTCACCTCCCAGGGCATCGACCCCGGCTGCCCCCGCGGCACCACCTACACCTACAACGACGCCCAGCAGCTCACGTCGAAGAACGGCTCGACCGCGAACTGGTCCTACGACAAGGCCGGCAACGAGACGGCAGGCGCCTCCACCCCTGAGGAAACCCGCACCGCTGAGAAGTGGTCGGACTTCTCCCAGCTCACCTCACTCACCGTCGGCGGCAAGACCTACGCCGGCGAGTACGGCTCCACCGACTCCAGCGAACGCCACCGCCTGGGCGACACCTACTTCCACCCCGGCCCCACCGGCCTGGCGGCGGAGTCAACGGCCGGTGTCGACACAGGATTTGTTCGTGAGCCTGCGGGCACGCTGAACTCCATGACCCGCAGTGGCCAGGCGTACTACTACCTCACCGACGCCCTCGGCTCCGTCGTCGCACTCGCCGACGAGACGGGTACGAAGGTGAACTCGTACTCCTACAGCCCCCGCGGCGTCATCCGAGCGGCAACCACGGAGAAGGCCGGCGTGAGCCAGCCCTACCGGTTCGCCGGCGGCCACCAGGACCCCACCGGCCTGTACCACCTCGGTGCCCGGTACTACGACACCAACATCGGCCGCTTCACCCAGACCGACCCCTCCGGCCTGGAGAAGAACCCCTACCTCTACGCCGACGGTGACCCCGTCAACAGAATCGACCCGACGGGGTTGTGGGACTGGGCCAAGTTCACGAGTAAGACCGTCGGCACGGGAGTTGCTGGTGCGGGCGGGGGCTGCGCCGCGGGGGCTCTCGCAACGATTTGGGGAGGCCCCACGGCCCTGGCCGGCTGTGGCATGGGGGCCGCCACTGGCGGGGCAGGTGGCCTGATCACTGGGGCCGTTGACTACACCTGGTCAGAAATATTCGGCTGAGCCGGTGCCTCACGATAAGAAGTAGGGGAAAATGGATCCAATCTGGATTGTCGCACTCATCGTGGGTGCAGTAATCGGAGGGCTCACGGTTGTATTCATGGGCCGGAGGCGTTGAACGAGTAGCCATCCGCATACGCTCCCGAAGCGGCGAGATTTCATTCGGTTCCGCAAGGGGTCTCCGTAAACAGTAATCAAGAAGTGATGGTGGGCTAAGGGCATTGGAATGTGCCGCTTGGCTCGCCATCGCATTTTCCGTGAGCCTGCGGGCGCGCTGAACTCCATGACCCGCAGTGGCAAGGCGTACTACTACTGCTCAGGTTGAACCGGCGGTGTCCGGTGCTTCGATCATGGCGGTTCGATGATCAATCCGGTTCCAGTGAGGCAGTCGTCGATCAGGTCGCGGTAGTCCTGCCAGGCGAACGTCTTCTTCTCGCCCCGGCGGCCGTGGCAGATGTGCAGGGTGTAGAAGAGACGGGTGCGATGGGCTCTACCAGCGACCACACCTCCGCCTTCCACACCGCGATGGCTCCCGTGTCCCGCTCCAGGGCCCGGCGGACGGGAACCTGCGCAGTCCAGCCGTGGCGGCGCATCAGCTTCCACACGCCCTGGATCGTGTACCCCACGTGGAACAGCCGGCCGATCAGCAACTTGATCCGTTTCAGGGTCCAGTCCCGGCTATCGTCCTTCCAGCCGTACGCGAGCGGGCCGCGCCTCAACTCCCGCTCCAGCCGCTCCCATTGCGCACCGCTCAGTCTCTCCACGGCCATCGGACCGCGGGACCGCAAAGCATTCGGCTCGCCCGTGCGCCACGCGTGGCGCCGGCGTCGCACCGAGCGCGCGGTGACCCGCAGCTCCCGCGCGATGTCCTCGATACGATCCCCGCGCGCGAACCGCTGAGCCACCTCCCGCCGCAGCAGTTCCCGCTTCTCCTGCTCCCCGGGCGTCAGCCCCCTGCGCGTACCTCATGATCCCGGCCTACAACAGGGATCAAGGAACGTCACTCCCCACCGGACACCGCCAGTTCAACTTCCTCGAGCTTCTTGACCGTGCGCCGGGAGGCCTCTTCCCGCAGGCCCTTCGCCTGGTTGGCGAGCCTCTCGTGGCCGCGCCCAGCGCGTGCTGTGCGGCGTCGACGTCCCGTTGGGCGGACGCCTGCTTCTCCAGGCGTGCTGGGTGTTGCGGGTGGCCCGGCGTACCTCGGCCTCGTCCGGCCCGGGCACGTTCCTGCCGGGGTTCTTGTCCGGGGCGTACGAGTCCGTCTTCTCGGTGGCCGTCAGAACGAGGGTACGAATGTCGTGCACGGGGTGAGTGGTGAGGGTCGGGTGGTCAGGCGACTGTGTGTGATGTGTCCGTCTTCAGGGCCTTGATGAATGTGCTGAAGGCGCCGGAGAGGAAGGAGAGGGTGCCGTGGGTGGGGGTTTTCGAGTCGCGTATCGCTACGTGGGTGTGCAGGCTCGCTATCGCTACGCAGTCGTTGCCCTCCCCGCCGCCGGAGAAGGACGACTTCTGCCAGTCGGCGGCGGTCCGGGCCGACCGCCGCCGGGATCCTCGGTTACTTCGAGTCCGTCATCCGGTACTCGTACGCGATCACCGAAGGCTTGCCCGACTTCGGCAGGGTGGCGAGCGTCATGCCCTGGAAGGTGTCGGTGACGATGGCGCGCTTGGCCGGGTTGTAGACGGACTCCTCCTTGTTCGGGTTGATCTCGAAGCTGCCCATGAACTGCTGCTTGAGCAGTGTTTCCTGGGTGTGGGCGGTCGGGACGACCGCGAGCACACCGCCGTCGGCCAGCCGCAGCGCGTACGTCGTCCCGTACGCCGGGTCCTTGGCGAAGTACTTCTTGGTCGCCCACTTGGCCAGATCGAATGTGGCGCGCTTCTTGTAGAGCTTGAGGGCGTCCTTGGCCGGGTCCGTGGTGTGGGAGATGCCGGCGCCGGCCTTCTTCCCGCCGGTCTCGTACAGGTCCTCGAACGCCGCGCCCACGTCGTTCGGGGCCAGGGTTCCGACACGGGTGGAGGGGGCCACGGCGGTGGCGAGGCCGTGGTTGCCGGTGTCGATCTTCGGGATCGGTGCCTCGGCGTAGACCGCCGACATCAGCTTCCAGGCGCCGCCGTCCTTGTCGAAGACCAGGAGGGCGGGGGTCTTCGATCCGCTGGCGGTGGCCTTGACGGCGAACCAGTCCTCACCGGCGGGGATGTAGTACGTACGGTCCTGGTAGGAGAAGGGCTTCTCGTAGTCGCTCCGGTCCGCCTTCGTCCAGGTGCTGAAGGTCTTGTAGTCCGCCTTGCTCTGCTCGTGGAGCTGGCCTCCTTCGACCGTCGCCAGCAGCTTGGCGTTCTGTGTCCTGTTCGCCTTGCCGTTGACAGCCGCGTAGTTGTCGACGATCTTCGCCGCCTGCTCGCGGGTCACGGCGCCCTTGGGGGCGGCGGAGGCCGACGCTTTCGGGTCGGCCTTCCCGTCGTCGTCCGTGGTGCCGCCGCACCCGGTGAGAGCAACGGTGGAAGTCAGACCGAGCATCAGCAGAGCGATGCCGGTCGTGCGTGCGGCGCGTGCCGGGTGAGGGGATGCCATGGTGTGCGCGTCTCTTCTTCTGTTGTGGGGTCTCGGAGAAGGGGGAACGACTGCCGCGAAGGGAACGACTGCCACGAAGTGGTGGCCGCGGGTCAGCGGTTGATCGACTGAATTTCCTGGACGTTCATGTCCTGGGTGGTCTCGAAGGTGCCGTCGGGCAGGTCACCGCCCGCACTGCCGGTGCCCTCCCAGGAGATCTGCCAGGTGACGGAGGCCTTGAGCGCGTACGGCTCTCCGCTGGTGGCACGCAGGTACGTGATGCCGCAGGGAGGCGTCTGCTCGGCGTCGCCCTTCTTGTACGGGGTGCCGATTGAGCCGTCGTCGTTGATCTCACACTCACCGGAGGCGGGGTAGGTCTCCGCGTCCGCCGTACCGGGTTCGAGATGAAGACTCACCGGCTTCGCGGTGGTCTCCGCCCAGAGGTTGGTGCCGGGCAACTCTGCGCGGACCTTGACCTCCTGGAATGTGCCCTTGTCGAGCCATACCCAAGTAGGGAGGTTCACCGTGGACTCGGCTTCCGGCTTCAACTCGATCTCGGTGTCCGGGACCTTGACCTTGTCGTACGCGTAGTCGGCGAGGGTCTTCGGAGTGGGGGCGTCCGGTACGTCGGGGATCTCGCCGGCGTTTTGCCAGAACATGAGCTGACCGCACTTCGACGTGTCGTCGACGTCGTTGACGTCCGGCGCGACTCCGCGCCAGAAGTAGCCGTCCTTGCCGAGGTTGTAGTCCTTGTAGCCCTTCGCGGTCGCCGGCGCGCTGAAGTAGTTGTGGGCGTCCTTCTCGTCCTTGAAGTGCTCCGTCCACAGGCGGGATCCGATCCAGCCCTGGCGGAGGCTGACGTCACCGCTGCCGTCGGTCTCCGAGAAGGTCTTGAGCTGGGCGGGAGTGAAGACGGGCTCGTACCAGCAGGGCGGTGGCTTCCAGTTCACGTCCGTCGACGAGAGCGCGCCGCGCTTTCCGCCGGTGGGGCCGCTCACCTGGGTGATCTCGATCCGCGACTGGTTGGCCGCGGCGGAGATGTTCCGGTCCTTGTCGGCCGCCCCGTTGACTCCGCCGTCCCCGACGGCGTGTGCTGACGTGGATGCGAGAAGCACCGAAGTGAGCGACGCAGCTGCCAGAGACGACCATCCGCGAAGAGACGTCATCGCGAGCAAGCACCCCTCTCCGAGCGGGTCGACAGGTTCTGCCAGACGCCCTGCGCGTTCATGGCGAGGCTGACGTTGTAGGAAATGCGGGGATCCGTGCCAGCCGGATTTCCCGCGACCTCGCCGGTCTTGCGGTTCTTCGAGTACGCCTTGCTCTCATCGGTGCAATAAGAGAGAGACGCCGCCTTCTTGTTGTCGGCGAAGGAGACCTTGGGGTCGAATGCGGGCAGCTTGCCGAACACCGTGAGGTTCTTGCCCGTATAAGTCTTGATCCACTGCCGGTCCTGGGACAGGCCGGGCTTGGTGTCGTAGAAGGCGAGGGCCTCACCGCCGTCGGGCTCGTTCGCGATGATCGCCGCGTATCCCGCGCGGAGCTGTTCCTTGGCGTCGGTGAGGAGTGCCTGGGTCTCCGCGTCGCTGCTCGTCCAGTCCTCGAAGGTCAACTGGAAGTTCTTCGGGAGCGTGATCTTCGGGCGGTCTTCATCGGCCGACGAGGACGAGGACGCGGAGGCCGACGGACTGCCCGACCCCTTGTCCGCCCCCTTGATGTCGTCCGACGACGAATCGTCGCCCCCGCCACAAGCGGTCAGCAGAAGCGCCGCGGTGGCGGCGAGCGCGGCAGCGGTGGTAACGGTGCGGCGGGCCACGGGTGTACTCCCCCTGTATAAGGCATGTGTGCAACAGAGAACGAAGCTATCAGGGGCACGTAGAGGGCCTCGGGGCGGTGGTGGGGGATCGTGTGGGGATCGTGAGATCTGTGACGTGACAGTTGCGAAGTGCTTGGAGACCAGGCGTGGAACGGCGGACGCCTGAACGGAAATCGCGGGCATAGGGGGCGGGCGGTGAGGAATCGGTCAGGCTCAAGGACTCCTCCTCTCCCCGCCCTTCGACACCCTCAATAAGATCTCAGTAGGCTCTGCACACCCCCGCTCGCCCTCCCTCCACACACGACACCAGGACACCCGCCATGGCGCGACGTACCACTTCCAACTCGACGGGAAGCTCGCCGGGTCCGAGGAATCGGACGCCGCAGCCCTTGCCTCGGCGCCGTCGTACGTTTGGGGACTTTCTGAAGGCATTCCTCGCCTTCGTCGCCCTGCTCGTGCTGCTGATCGGGGTGCCCGGGGCGCTGGCCTCGCAGATCGGATGGCCGCTGCCTAGCGGTTCGCCGAGTCTGGACTGGCTCCAGAAAGAGATCAGCGTCGATACGTTCATCAACACGCTGACCGTCGTCGTGTGGTTCGCCTGGGCCCAGTTCACCGCGTGCGTGCTCGTCGAGGTGAAGGCCGCCCTGTCGGGCGTCGGGCTGCCGAACCGAGTGCCCGGCGCCGGGCCGAGCCAGCTGCTCGCGCGGCAGCTCGTCGCGGCCCTGCTGCTCGTCGGCGCGACCGCGGCGAGCTTCACGCCGGGGCTGTCGCAGCTCGGGCAGCAGTTGGAGGGGAACCAGCGGCCGGCCACCGCGGCCGCGCAGCAGACGCCGGGCGGCCTCCTTGGCCAGCAGCAGGAGCAGGCGGCCTCGACGGCCGCCGCCCTGGCCGAGCAGGCTGCCTCCGCCGCCGCGCACGCCGAGAGCGGGACCGGCGCCCACGCCTCCGACGACGACACGAAGTTCTACCGGATCCAGCCGCCCGAGGGCCGTCACCACGACTCCCTCTGGGAGGTCGCCGAGCGCCACCTCGGTGACGGTCGGCGGTACAAGGAGATCTACCAGCTCAACAAGGACCGTACGCAGCCCGACGGTTCGAAGCTCTCCGAGGCCAGCCTCATCCGGCCCGGCTGGATCATGGAGATGCCCGGCGACGCCCGCGGCGGCGAGCTGGTGGAGATGCCCGACGAGGCCCCGAAGGTCTCGGAGGAAGTTCAGCAGCAGATCTCCGACTACGCCAGGACCGGCGGTGCCGAGGGTGCCGGCGGTCAGCAGGGCGGCGGCTCCGGGTCCCTCGACCGCGACACCGCACACATCAGCCTTCCCGAGCAGCGGCCCGCCCCCGACCAGGGGCACCAGCAGGGTCAGGACGGGCAGCAAGGACAGCAGGGGCAGGAGCACACCGCCCCCGCCGCCGGGGAGGACGGCGGGTTCGGGCTGCCGCAGGCACTGCTCGGCGCGCCCCTCCTCGCCGCCGGACTCCTCGGCGCCCTCGGCCGGCGCCGGCGTCAGGCGCTGTGGCAGTCCGCCCTCGGTGCCGTCGGCGGGCGGCGCGGCATGGAACCGCCGACGCCCACCGGCGCCGCCGCCGACGCGCAGGACGCGCTGCTGGTGGGGGCCGACCCCGAGGGCGTACGCCTTCTCGACCTCTCCCTGCGCGGGCTCGCCGCCTCGCTCGCTGGCGAGTCCCGGCCGCTGCCGACCGTCTACGCGGCCTGGATGAGCGGCAACGGCGACCTGCACCTCCAGCTCGCCCAGCCCGCCGGGAAGCCGCCGGCGCCCTGGCAGCTCGGGCAGGACCAGACGTTCTGGATGCTCGCGCGGGCGGACGCCGAGCGGTACGAGGACGTCGACACGGCCGCTCCCTACCCCGGCCTCGTCAGCCTCGGCACGATGGACGACTCGCGGCTCCTCCTCAACCTGGAGGCCGTGCCCGGCATCGTCTCGCTGAGCGGCCGCGAGCAGGACCGGGCGGGCGTGTTCGCCTCCGTGGCCGCCGAGTTGGCGACGAACGGCTGGTCCGACCGCATGACGATCACCCTCGTCGGCTTCGGCGAGGACCTGACGCCCCTCGCGCCCAACCGGCTCCGCCACCTCGACGACATCGAGGCGCTCGTGGAGACCATGGAGGCGGAGACACGGCAGCGGCGCGGTGCGCTGGGTGCCGCGGGCCACGACTCGGTCCTGACCGGCCGTACGGGCCCTGCCCAGCACACCCGTTGGGCCCCGCATCTCGTGCTGCTGGCCGCCGAGCCGTCCGCCGAGGACGCCGTCACGCTCGCCGAACTGGCCGCCGACGCAAGCCGGTTGGGCATCGGGTACCTCGTCGGCACGCAGTCGGGCGATCTGCCCGGTGCCGCCTGGGAGATGGAGATCACCAGCGAGGGCAAGCTCCTCGCCCCGCTCCTCGGCCTCGAACTCGACGCGCAGCTCCTGCCGGTGTCCCAGCAGCGGGCCGTCGTCGAGCTGTTCACCGACGCCGACCCCGAGCGCGACGACGACCGCCCCACCACCACCCCGCCGTTCCTCGTCGACATCAGCGAGCAGGGGCGTCCCGCGGTGTACGCGCGACTCGTCGGCCCGTACGAGATCATCGGCCTCGAAACGCCGGACGGTGAGCGCAGCCCGCTGCTGCACGAGGCGTTGGCGCTGCTGCTTCTGCACCGCGAGGGTGTGCACCCGCGGGTGCTGTCCTCCGCGCTCTGGCCGCGCGGTGTCACGGACGACGTCCGGGACGCGCTCGTCGAGCGGCTGCGAGCCTGGCTCGGCAACGACCCGGACGGTACGCCGCGCCTCGGCATCGACTCGACCGGGCGGCTCAAGCTCGCCAAGTCCGTCGTGTCCGACCTGGATGTGCTGCGGTCGCTGTACCACGAGGCCACGCAGGGGCGGGGCGTCAACAGCCGTGCCGTGCGCGGGCGTCTGCTGACCGACGCGCTGGTGCTGGTGCGGGGGCCGTTGCTGGCCGAGCGGACCGCGGGGCGGTACGGGTGGCTGACCCACGAGATCATCGACGCGCAACTGCCCCTGCTCGTCGCGGACATCGGGCTCGCCCTGTCCGCGTTCCACCTGGAGAAGGACCGGGCGGAGAAGGCGATCGAGGCGTTGAACGCGGCGCTCGGCTCCGCGCCGGGCGATGAGCGGTTGTGGAACGAGTTGCTGCGGGCCACGCATGCGACGGGTGACAGCGACCGGCTGAAGAGCCTCGCCGCGGATCTGGTCTCGCGCTCCGGGGCACGCGGCCTGCCGCCCCGGACCGAGGCCCTGCTGGACGAACTGCTTCCTGCTTGGCGGAGTGGTGTTGCTGCCGTCGGATGAGTGGGGCCCGCCGTGGATCTCCTGCTGATTCTTGGTGCCGCCCTCTGGGGCGGTGCCATCGGCATGTTCATCCCTCGCCCTGCCTATCGCTTCTCCGTCGCCCCCGATGAGCACTGGCAGACGCGGTGTCCAGAAGGGCATCTCATCGGCGGCTGGGTCGGGCTGGCGCGATGTCGGGAGTGTGGAGGGCGGGCGTACGGGCCCAGCACCCCCCTCGTCGCCCTGGCGACCGCGCTCGTCTGCGCGGCGCTTGCGGCAGCGACCGGTACCCGGCCCGAGATGGGTGTCTGGCTGTTGGTCGCGCCCCTGGGCGTACTGCTTGCCGTCGTGGACTTCACCGTGCAGCGGCTGCCGGACGTGCTGACGCTGTCGCTCGCGGGAGCGGCACTGGTCCTGCTGGTGGGGGCGGCGGCCGCGCCCGAGAACGCCGGGGACTGGCTGACCGCGCTGTACGGAGCCCTCGCCCTCGGCGGCGGCTATTTCGTGCTCTTCCTCATCAATCCCAACGGCATGGGCTTCGGTGACGTGAAGCTGGCGCTCGGTCTGGGCGCCGTCCTCGGCTGGTACGGCTGGGGAGCCCTGCTGCTCGGCACCTTCGCCGGGTTCCTGTTCGGCGGGCTGTACGGGCTGGGCCTCGTCGTCGTCCGCAGGGCCGGGCGCAAGACCTCCATGCCGTTCGGGCCCTTCCTGATCGCGGGCGCCTTCGTGGGCCTGCTCATCGGGGCGTACGCGGCCTGACGTCGGGTGATCACCTGGCCTGGCGTACGCTGGATCAGTCTGTCCACACCCCTATGAAAGGGACCGCTCCGGTGACCGAGAAGGCCGACCTCCAGTCCGTCCTCGACCGTGCCGCCGAGGGTGGGCGGATCACCCCGGAAGAGGCGCTCGACCTCTACCGCGACGCCCCGCTGCACGCGCTCGGCTCCGCCGCCGACGCCGTACGCCGCCGTCGGTACGCCGGTACGGAGCACATCGCGACGTACATCATCGAGCGCAACATCAACTACACGAACGTGTGCGTCACGGCGTGCAAGTTCTGCGCCTTCTACGCGCCGCCCAAGGACACCGCCAAGGGCTGGACGCGGGATCTGGACGACATCCTGCGCCGCTGCGCGGAGACCGTCGAGCTCGGCGGCACGCAGATCATGTTCCAGGGCGGGCACCACCCGGACTTCGGCGTCGAGTACTACGAGAAGCACTTCGCCGCGATCAAGGCCGCCTATCCGCAGCTCGTCATCCACAGCCTGGGGGCGAGCGAGGTCGAGCACATGGCCCGTATCTCCAAGGTCTCCGCCGAGGAGGCGATCCAGCGCATTCACGCCGCCGGGCTCGACTCCTTCGCCGGCGCCGGGGCCGAACTGCTGCCCGCGCGGCCCCGCAAGGCCATCGCCCCGCTCAAGGAGAGCGGCGAGCGCTGGCTGGAGATCATGGAGGCTGCGCACAACCTGGGCGTCGAGTCCACGTCCACGATGCTCATGGGAACCGGCGAGACCAACGCCGAGCGCATCGAGCACCTGCGGATGATCCGTGACGTACAGGACCGGACGGGTGGCTTCCGGGCCTTCATCCCGTACACGTACCAGCCCGAGAACAACCACCTGAAGGGCCGTACGCAGGCCACGCTCTTCGAGTACCTGCGGATGATCGCCATCGCGCGGCTCTTCATGGACAACATCGCCCACATCCAGGGCTCCTGGCTGACGACGGGCAAGGAGGTCGGCCAGTTGTCGCTTCACTACGGCGCGGACGACCTCGGTTCGATCATGCTGGAGGAGAACGTCGTCTCCTCGGCCGGTGCCAAGCACCGCTCCAACCGCATGGAGATCATCGACCTGATCCGCAAGGCCGGCCGCGTCCCGGCCCAGCGGGCCACGACGTACGAGCACCTCGTCGTCCACGACGACCCGGCGAACGACCCGGTCGACGAGCGGGTCCAGTCCCACATCTCCTCGACGGCGATCGAGGGCGGCACGGCCCACCCGGAGCTCAAGCTCCTCGCCTCCAACTAGTGCCCCGACCAGTGCGATCAGTGTTCCAACTGGCGTTGCTGTGCTGACGATTCACGTCGCCGACAAGTTGCGGTACGCCTGGGACGACCCCGATCCGGTCAAGGACGGGGCCGTCGCCGTGGAGGGCGACCGGGTTGCCGCGACGGGGTCGCTGGCCGGGCTTCAGGAGCGTTTCCCGGGTGCGCGTGTGCGGCGGTGGCCCGGCGTACTCGGGCCGGGCCTCGTTCTTGAGGGCCCGCTTCCGGATGCTCCGACGCCACGCGAACGGGTGCACGCGGTGCTGAAGTCGGGTGCGGTGGCGGTTCTGGAGCAGTACGTCGATACGGCCGCGCTGAGGGCGGCGGCCGGGCGTAATGACGTGGTCGTGCTGTCCCGGGTCCGCCCTGCGGGGATCGCGGCCGGGGGACGGGCCGACCTCGCGGTCTTCGACGAGGACGGGGCGTGCGTGGCGACTGTTTGCGCGGGGCGCCTTGTGCACAGGCGCCGTTGAGCTTTCTGTTGTCTTGAGGGTGCGGGTTCGTTGTGGCTGGTCGCGCAGTTCCCCGCGCCCCTAATAAGCAGGCGTGCCTGAAAAACCGCGGTGCACCAGGCGCCCCTGCCTTTTGCTTTTAGGGGCGCGGGGAACTGCGCGATCAACCCCCACTCACCCGCAGTCGAAATGTGACCCGATCACCCGGTGAACGCTTCGGCGAAATCCCCGGCCTCCTGGTCAACCCCACTGCAATTAGTCGCCGCGTCATCCGAAGCCGCATCGTCACCTTCACACTGCTGGTCCCGGAACGTCGACCACATCGACACCCACGAGATCCCCTTCTCCTCCGCGAACGAGCGAACCTGCGCCGCGTCGGACAGGGAGAACGTCTCGTTGTCCACGTCGTTGACGCCGATCATCGTGGTGAGGGCGAGCCCCTTCCAGGCCCGGTCGTCCGACAGTCCGAAGACGTCCTGAAGTTGATCGTGGGCGGCCTCGGCCGACGTCTCCGCGTAGTCGCCCATGTCCTCGTCGTACGAACTGCCGTAGTTCATGGTCATGATGTTGACCGTGGAGACCTGGACGCCGTTGTCGTTGGCGGACTCCAGCAGCGCCAGGCTGTCGTCGTCGAGCCCGGACGGCATCACGGGCAGCGTGAAGGTGACCGCGAGGTCGGAGCGCTCCTTCTGGAGCAGGGCGATCGCCTCGGAGCGCAGCGCGACCGAGTCGGAGTCGGTCAACTGCTCGCCCTCGATGTCGAAGTCGGCCTCCGTCGCCCCGGCGGCGTCGAGCGCGGCGCCGTAGGCCTCGGCCAGTTCGGAGGCGCTGTCGCAGGTCGAGGCGAGCTCCTTGCCGGAGGCGCCGCCGAAGGAGACGCGCACGGCGCCGCCGGACTCCGTGAGCGCCGATATACGGGACTTGACCGCCGAGTCACCGATGGCCGTCGTGCCGTTCCACTTCGGCGTGCAGCTGCTGCCGCCCGCGATGACGAAGGCGAGGTTGTACGTGGCCGGGGAGCCGGCCGAGTCGTTGTCGGAGGCGGTGGTGGCGCTGACGTACGGGGCGTACGTGGTGGCGGACGACTCCGCCGAGGCCGAGGCAGAGGCCGATGGCGACTCCGAGGCCGCCCCCGCCGCCGATGGCTGCGACGACGACGCTGACGACGACTCCGAGTCCGGTTCCGAGGAGCACCCGGCGCAGGTCAGGGCCGTCAGACAGACGAACCCGGCAGTCGGCTTGAGGAAACTCCGCATTGCGTATGCACCGCTCTCTGGTTCACGTCGTGGACCGAAAACGTCTCACAGGCGACCGTGGTGCACGAAGTCGAGCCGAACTCTCTCAGGGAAACGACAGGATCAGGCATTTCTCATGGCGCACTCACAAGGAAATCAGAGTTTCGGACACATAAAGGCTGCCTAATATCCGGGGAATGCATTCCGAGCCTGCCATCGAATCCCGCGCCGCTGGGCGCGGCCGCCGCCGCAAACGCGGCAACGGGTCCAACGGATCCGAAGACGGCCCCGTGTTCGTTGACAACTCCGGGCGCAGAGCCAGGCTGCTGCGCCGGATCGGTCTCCTCCTGGGTGCCGTCTGCATCGGGTACGCGGTCGTGCTCGGCATGGCGTTCATGGGCTGGGGCCCCTCACTCTCCCCGTCCTCGCTGCTGCCCTTCGGGGGCGGCGGTCCGGGCAACCAGAACTCCCGGCCCGGCGGCGGTGTCCAGCCGCAGGGCGGCACCGGCAGTCCGCCCGCGCAGCCCACCGGCGTCCCGCCCACGGGCGTCGCCACCGGCGCCCCGCCGGCCGGAGCCGTGCCCACCGCCGCCCCGTCTGCATCCGCGGATCCCGCCTCCGTCTCCGCTCCGTCCGCGTCCGCCTCGGCGGCCGCGGGCGCCAACTGACCGGAACGCACTCACACTCATGGCTACTACGACGCCCTCGCGCGGCCGCAGGCGAGCCCCGTCCCGGATGACACGGGCCGCGGGCAAGGCCGCGGCGCTGCAGAAACCGCGTGTCATCCTCGCCCTGCTGCTCCTTCTCGCACTCACCAGCGTGATGCTGCTCGACGGCTATCTGCGCGCCGAGGTCGGCGGCGACGAGCGCGTACGCAGCAACGCCAGTTCGAGCAAGGTCCCCGACAAGATCCTCGACGGCGGGCCGATCCTCTCCTTCCGGGGCGGCGAGGCACAGAGCCAGTCCGTCCCCGAGAAGACCATCGCGCTCACCTTCGACGACGGCCCCAACCCCACCTGGACTCCGCAGATCCTCAAGATCCTTGAGGCGAACGACGTCCCGGGCACGTTCTTCGTGGTCGGCTCGATGGTGTCGCGCTATCCGAGCATCGTGAAGGACCTGGTGGACCAGGGCAACGAGATCGGCATCCACACCTTCACGCACGTCGACCTCTCGTACCAGAGCGACGACCGGATCGCCCGCGAGATGGACCAGACGCAGCTCGCGCTCGCGGGTGCGGCGGGCATCACGACCACACTGTTCCGGGCCCCGTACTCCTCCGAGGCGGACGCCATCGACAACTACAGCTGGCCCGTCTACAAGAAGCTCGGCGAGGAGGGCTACACCAGCGTCTTCGTCGACACCGACAGCGACGACTGGAAGCGCCCGGGCGTCTCGAAGATCATCAAGTGGGCCACGCCGTCGAAGAACAAGGGCGCCTCGGTCCTCTTCCACGACGCGGGCGGCGAGCGTTCGCAGACGGTCGAGGCGCTCGGGACGTACATCAAGAAGATGAAGGCGAAGGGCTACACCTTCACCACCATCAGCGGCGCGATCCGGCAGGGGAACGGTCAGAACGCCGAGAACGCTCAGAGCGGCCAGGCCCCCGGCGGTCAGCAGGACCAACAGGACCAACAGGGCCAGCAGCCCGGTCAGTCGGGCCAGGCAGGGCAAGCGGGCCAGGCCGGGGGAATCAACAGCCTCCAGGCCGCCCACCGGACCGCCACCGGCACCACCCTCTACGAAGGCAAGGCCCTCGTCGCGGCCGTCGCTGTCGCCGAGTGGACCGTACCGGGGCTCGCGACCGGGCTCGCCGTCGTCGGCGTCGCCGTCATGGGCCGCTTCGGGATGATGCTGATCCTCGCCCGCAGGCACTACCGGCAGCGCAACAAACGCCGGTTCAGCTGGGGGCCGACCGTCACACAGCCCGTCAGCGTGATCGTGCCCGCGTACAACGAGAAGGAGTGCATAGCCAACACCCTGGAGTCGCTGGCGAAGAGCACCCATCCGATCGAGATCATCGTGGTGGACGACGGCTCGACGGACGACACGTCCCAGATCGCGCGCGATGCGGCACGTTCCTTCGGCATGACGAACGTCCGGGTCATCCGCCAGGAGAACGCGGGCAAGCCGGCCGCCCTCAACAACGGTGTCCGCAGCGCCAGTTACGACATCGTCGTGATGATGGACGGCGACACGGTCTTCGAGCCGGACGCCGTGCACCAGCTCGTCCAGCCCTTCGCGGAGCCGGAGGTCGGCGCGGTCGCGGGCAACGCCAAGGTCGGCAACCGCAACACGATCATCGGCGCCTGGCAGCACATCGAGTACGTGATGGGCTTCAATCTCGACCGCCGCATGTACGACCTGCTGCGCTGCATGCCCACCATCCCGGGCGCGATCGGCGCGTTCCGCCGGGACGCCGTCCTGGAGGTCGGCGGCATGAGCGAGGACACGCTCGCCGAGGACACCGACATCACCATCGCGATGCACCGCGGCGGCTGGCGGGTCGTCTACCAGGAGCACGCCAGGGCCTGGACGGAGGCGCCCGCCTCGCTCAAGCAGCTCTGGTCGCAGCGCTACCGCTGGTCGTACGGCACGATGCAGGCGCTGTGGAAGCACCGCAAGTCCCTTACGGACAAGGGTCCTTCGGGCCGCTTCGGCCGGGTCGGCATGCCACTGGTGGTGATCTTCCAGATCATCACGCCGGTCTTCGCCCCGCTGATCGACGTGTTCACCGCCTACTCGATGATCTTCATCGACTTCAAGGCCGCCCTGCTCGCCTGGCTGGCTGTCCTGGGCATCCAACTCGTCTGCGCGGCCTACGCGTTCCGCCTGGACCGCGAAAAGTACCGCTACCTGCTGATGATGCCGCTGCAGCAGCTCGCGTACCGCCAGATGATGTACCTCGTCCTCATCCACTCCTGCATCACCGCCCTCACCGGCGGCCGCCTGCGCTGGCAGAAGCTGAAGCGCACGGGCGAGGTCGGCACGCCGGCGGGGGTCAGCTGATGAGCTGGGGGACGGATCAGCCGGGCTACCCACAGGAGCAACCAGAAGGCTACGGCTACGGCCATGGCTACGGGGCCGGCCAGCAGCAACAGCCGTACGGGCAGCCGCAGTACGGTGGCCCCCCGTACCCCCAGCAGTACGACGGCCATGACCAGCAGGGGTACGCACCGGAGTACGCGCCCGCGGACTACTCGGCGTACGTCGTGCCGGAGCAGGCGACGGGCGACACGGCACGGCTGCCGCTGGTGGAACCGCCGCCGGTGGAAGGGGAGTTCGCGGCTGCCACGGAGGCCGACGCCAAGCCCCGCGACGGGGGACCGGAGGCCGAACCGGCCCCGGACGCGCGGCCGAAACCCGCCGGCCGCGACCGCTACTTCGACACCCTGCGCGCGGTCGCCCTGGTCCGCGTCGTCACGTACCACACCTTCGGCTGGGCCTGGGCGGGCATGGTCTTCCCGTCCATGGGGATCATGTTCGCGCTGGCCGGCACGCTGATGGCGAAGTCGCTGGAGCGGCCGGCCCTCAAGGTGATCCGGAGCCGGATCCGCCGGCTCCTGCCGCCGTTCTGGTTCTGGGGCTTCTTCGTCGTGGTCGCGATGCTGATCCACGACTGGATGCCGGGCTGGCAGATCGTCTACTGGATCGTTCCGCTCGGCGACCCGCCGGGCAACGCGTGGGGCGAGCAGGCCTGGGAGATCCTCTGGTACCTGCGGACGTACCTCTGGTTCGTGCTGCTGTCGCCCCTGCTGCTGAGGATGTTCCGGCTGGCCCCGGTCGCGGTGCTCGTCCTCTCCCTCGCCCCGATCCTGGTCGTCCACTTCCTGTGGGAGCCGCCGGACGACCGCTTCGGCAGCGCGCTGACCGACCTGGCCACCTTCCTCTTCTGCTGGATCCTCGGCTTCGCGCACCGCGACGGTGTCCTGCAGCGGCTGAAGCCGTTCGCCGTCGTCGTCCTCTCGCTCGCCGCGATCGGCTACGCCGGCTGGTACGCCTTCACGCACCAGGCCGAGACGGATTCGTACGACCTCGACGACATCCCGCTCGCGCAGGCCTTCTGGTCGGCGGGGTTCGTGACGCTCCTGATGTACGCGAAGGCGCACTTCCGGATCGACTTCGCCGGGCTGGCCCGCTTCAAGCGGCTCGACCGGATCGTGACGATCTTCAACGCCCGTGCCGTGACCCTCTACCTCTGGCACGAGATCGCACTGATCCTGGCCGTCCCGCTGATCGACCAGTTCTGGAACGTACCGGCGTTCGAGACGTATCTGCCGCTGGAGAGCCAGTGGTTCATGTTCGGCATCGGCTGGATCCTCATCGCCGTGTTCATCCTGCTCTGCGGCTGGGTGGAGGACGTGGCGGCGAAGAAGAAGCCGAGGCTCCTGCCCTGAGGGATCCGAGGGCACCTGTGAGAGCCGTCCTCGCGGCGGCGTTCCGACCGGCGTACGGTCCGGGTGCTGGAGAGTCACCCGGTCCGTACTGCCACAATGGGGGTGTGACCCGCGCATCCCTGAACAAGCAGCCGCACGAAGTCGCCTCGATGTTCGACGACGTGGCGGAACGCTACGACCTGACGAACGACGTGCTGTCGCTCGGCCAGGACCGTGTGTGGCGCAAGGAGGTCGCGAAGGCGGTCGACGCGCGGCCCGCGCAGAAGATCCTGGACCTGGCGGCGGGCACGGCCACCTCCTCGCTGCCGTTCGCGCGCACGGGTGCGTACGTCGTCCCCTGCGACTTCTCCCTCGGGATGCTCAGGGTCGGCAAGAAGAACCACCCCTGGCTGCCGCTCACCGCGGGCGACGCGACGAAGCTGCCGTTCAAGGACGACACCTTCGACGCGGTGACGATCTCCTTCGGCCTGCGGAACGTGCAGTCCACCAGCGTGGACACCGCGCTGCGCGAGCTGTACCGGGTGACCAGGCCCGGCGGACGCGTCGTCATCTGCGAGTTCTCGCACCCGACCTGGGCGCCCTTCCGCACGGTCTACACCGAGTACCTGATGCGCGCCCTCCCGCCGGTGGCCCGCGCGGTCTCCTCCAACCCCGACGCGTACGTCTACCTCGCCGAATCCATCCGCGACTGGCCCAACCAGCCGGCCCTCGCCGAACGCCTCACCAAGGCTGGTTGGTCGAGGGTGGCCTGGCGCAACCTGACGGGCGGGGTGGTGGCCCTGCACAGGGGCTACAAGCAGACTCCGTAAGCCGCTTCTTCCAGGGGACGCGGGCGGCGCAATCTCTTGTCTTTCAGGGGCGCGGGGCTGTGACATTTGGCGGCTCCGCCGCGTGGGCGCGACCAGCCACGGACGGCCCGCAGCGTGCCCACAAGCTGAAATCCCCTGCTCCCTCGCGCAGCGGAGTCGCTACCGCAGCACGGCAAACGGATCCCCCGGCTCATCAAGCTCCCGGTACAGCCCCCCGGCAGGCGGCCCACCCCGCCGAGGCTCCCGGACACCGGCCCCGCCCCCGCCTTCCCCCTCGCCGAAGTCGAACCACACAGTGACGACCGCACCCCGAGGCACCTCGGACCCGGGCAACGGATACTGCCGTACGACGTAATCGACGACGGTCAGATGGAAGTCGGGCCGATCCGGCGCGGCGAGCAGCACCCCACGCGCCTCGGCCGTCTCGCGCGCGTCCACGGCCATCAGACCGACGAGCCGCGGTACGCGCACTTCGGGTGTCTTGCGTGGTATGCGCACAGACGTCACCCCCAGCGGTACCGGCAGGGTAAGCCCTGCCGAGCCGTGCCGGAAGGTGTCGGAAAGCCCGGCCGGACGCCCCGGGCAGCCCCCGGCAGCCCCCGAAAACCGGACGAGAACGGGACGGGAATCAGGCGGGAGCCCGGCCGGAAACCGTCAGAGAGCCAACCGGTAGCAGTGCCCCAGTTGGTCCGACGTCTCCGTCGTGAACGTCTCGGCGAGTTCCATCCCGAGGCGTCTGGTCACCGCGATCGAGCGCTCGTTGCGGGAGTTCACCATGGCCACCACGCTGGGCACGCCCGTCGCGCGCACCCGTTCCAGCGTGATCCGCGCGGCCGCGGTGACGTACCCCTTGCCCCAGTGCCTGCGCCCGAGCCGCCAGCCGATCTCGATCTCGCCCTTCGGCCCCCACTCGCGCGGCCACGGCTGGGCGCCGGTGAAGCCGATGACCTCGCCCTCCTCGTCGAGCATGGTCCAGAAGCAGAAGCCGTACTCCGCGTCGTGCCGGCGCTGCCTGGCGGTCAGTTCCTCGTAGAAGGACAGCTCGGCCGGCTTTCCGCCGTGGAACTCCATCACGTCCGGGTCGTCGAAGACCCGGTGCCAGGCGAACGCGTCCTCGTCGGTCGGGACGCGCAGGTGTACCACGGGGAGAGCTCGGTTCACGGGGCAGCCCTTCAGCCAGGTGATCAGTACCGCTGCATAGACTGCCCATGTCCCGTGCCCCTCAGCACGCGGATTTCGAGACTTCGCACTTCGAGACCTAGAGCCTTCGAGACTTGGGGAGAACCCGCCGTGACCGAGTCCCAGCCCCTCTCCGAACACACCGCCGATGTGATCGTCGTCGGGGCCGGGCCAGCCGGTTCCACCACCGCCTACTACTTGGCCAAGGCCGGACTGGACGTCCTGCTCCTCGAAAAGACCGCGTTCCCGCGGGAGAAGGTGTGCGGTGACGGGCTGACACCGCGCGCCACCAAACAGCTCGTCTCCATGGGCATCGACATCTCGGAGGAGGCGGGCTGGCTCCGGAACAAGGGGCTCCGCATCATCGGCGGCGGCGTCCGCCTCCAGCTGGACTGGCCGGATCTCGCCGCCTACCCCGACTACGGACTCGTACGGAAGCGGGACGACTTCGACGAGCAGCTGGCCCGGCAGGCGCAGAAGGCGGGCGCGCGGCTGCACGAGCGCTGCAACGTCGGAGCCCCGATCATCGACGACCGCACGGGCCGGATCACCGGTGTGCACGCGAAGCTCGGCGACGCCGACTCCAAGGAGAAGCGCGAGGTCACCTTCCACGCGCCCCTCGTGGTCGCCGCCGACGGCAACTCCACCCGGCTCTCGCTGGCGATGGGTCTGCACCGCCGCGAGGACCGTCCGATGGGCGTCGCGGTCCGTACGTACTTCACGTCCCCGCGCCACGACGACGACTACCTGGAGTCGTGGCTGGAACTGTGGGACCGCCGCGGCCCGGGCGAGGACCGGCTGCTGCCCGGCTACGGCTGGATCTTCGGCATGGGTGACGGTACGTCGAACGTCGGCCTGGGCGTCCTCAACACCACGTCCTCCTTCAAGGAACTGGACTGGCGAGAGGTTCTCAAGGCCTGGTGCGCCTCGATGCCCGAGGACTGGGGCTACACCCCGGAGAACATGACGATCCCGATCCGGGGCGCCGCTCTCCCGATGGCCTTCAACCGCCAGCCCCACTACACGAAGGGCCTGTTGCTCGTAGGTGACGCGGGCGGCATGGTGAACCCCTTCAACGGCGAGGGCATCGCGTACGCCATGGAGTCCGGCCAGATCGCCGCCGACGTCATCGTCCAGGCGCACGCCCGCGCGACCCCCGCCCAGCGCGAACTCGCCCTCCAGCGCTACCCGAAGGTCCTCAAGGACACCTACGGCGGCTACTACACGCTGGGCCGCGCCTTCGTGAAGCTCATCGGCAACCCGAAGGTCATGAAGATCGCCACGCAGCGGGGTCTCACGCACCCCATTCTGATGAAGTTCACGCTGAAGATGCTGGCCAACCTGACCGACCCGACGGGCGGCGACGCGATGGACCGCATCATCAACGGCCTCTCCAAGGTGGCCCCGAGGGCCTAGCTACGGGTGGGGCCGCTGAGGCGCGGCTGAGGGCCGCTCCCCGTGTTGGGGGAGCGGCCCTTCAATGTGCGTGGCCGGGGCCCGGAGAAGCCCGGTCAGGGGCCGGGAAGGCGTGACCGAGGTCAGAGGACGCGTACCGCGCCGCTCGCCGGGTAGCCCGACAGGTCCTGGATGACGACACCCTTCGAGGGGTTCGCGGCGTCCAGGTACTGGCCGCCACCGATGTAGACACCGGTGTGGTACGCCGAGCCCGCGCCACCCCAGTAGAGGATGTCGCCGACCTGGATGTTGGACAGCGAGACCGGGGTGCCGGCCACGGACTGGTCCTGGGAGACGCGCGGCAGGTCCACGCCGACCTGCTTGAACGCGGCCTGCACCAGGCTGGAGCAGTCCCACGCGTTGGGGCCGGTGGCGCCCATGACGTAGGCGTCGCCGAGCTGCGCCTTGAGGAAGTTGACGACCGTGCCGACGCTGCCGCTCGCGGGGGCGGGGACGTCACTGTCGGCCGACGTCGACGTGAGCGTGGTCCGCTCCGACGACCGGGTGGCGCGCTCGGCGGCGGCCTTGCGGGCGTCCTCGGCCTTCTGCTTGGCCTCCGCCTTCTTCTTCGCGTCGGCGAGGTCCGCCTTGGCCTGCTTGGCGGCCTTGGCGGCGGCCGCGTCACGCTCGGCACGCAGCTGGTAGTCGGCCGCGGCCTGCTGGGTGACCTCCGCGGACTCGGCGACCTGGGCGGTCATGTCAGCCGTGAGGGTGGGCAGCTCGATGGTCTGGGTAACCGGCTCGGCAGCGTTCGCCGATCCGGCCGCACCGGCCACTGCCAGGGTGCTGAGGACGCCACCGGCAACTCCGGCGCGCATCGCGAGCGCTGAGCTGCTGCGAGGCCGGGGTTTCCGGTGGCTGCGTATGTGAGCGGTGTGGGACATAGGGACAACCGGTATCAGGGGCTCCTCCATACCTTCAAGAAACGTGTGGTGCGCCACAATTGTTCAATGGGCCCTCCGAACCCCGGGCGTGGCGTTCCTTATTGACGCCGTAACGGGCATTGCGGACACCGCCTGTGAAGCCTGTGATCACGGGCTTTCTGTGTTACGTCCGAATTGCCCGCGACCTACCACTCGTTGGAGCGGTTGGCCAAGCCCGGTTGTTTCCCGGCTGTTACCAATGTGACGCAGGTCACGGAACGGCCGGTCCTGCGGTGGTGTCACGCGTATGAGGCGGGGGAGTCGTGAAGGTCGGGCCGGCGGACGCGTTCCGCTCGTGAATGGATGCACGCACCCGGGTCGTCCACACCGGGCACTCCAACTCCCCCCGAAGTGTGAACGAGTTCCTCTACCAAGCGCCGATGTCCAAGGCCAATTTGCCTTGGATCTCGCAGCCTTGATAGTGCGCCGAAGCCTGGACCAGCGATGACGGGCGAAAATGTCACCTCTGGTGATCACTCGGACGCTTCTCGTACGAAGATCGGCACTCATCCGACTTCATGATCCTTCGCCGGGTGGTGGAGATCACAAAGACGTTGTCGTACCCCGTGTCGCAGATCACAGACCCGCAGGCATAAGATGCGAGGCAGTTGGGCTTGTGACCTGCTTCACATGTACACGATCTTCGTGGAGCCGCACGGAGCTCGTGGGCCTCATGAGGTTCATGGGGCATGCGGGGCAGGGAGCGACGCCTGATGCAACCGCCAGCAGTCAATGCCGACTGAGAGGAGCGAGGAGCGGTGAACGCGTATGCGCCCATCCTCGTACTGGGAGCCCTCGGAGCAGGCTTTGCGATCTTCTCCGTGGTCATGGCCACGCTTATCGGTCCAAAGCGCTACAACCGGGCCAAGCTCGAAGCCTACGAGTGCGGTATCGAGCCGACCCCCACGCCGGCCGGCGGCGGGCGGTTCCCCATCAAGTACTACCTGACGGCGATGCTCTTCATCATTTTCGATATCGAGATCGTCTTCCTCTATCCCTGGGCCGTCACGTTCGACGCACTCGGGGTTTTCGGGCTCGTGGAGATGCTGCTCTTCGTGCTCACCGTCTTCGTCGCGTACGCGTACGTGTGGCGGCGAGGCGGCCTGGAATGGGACTGAAACCCGCATGGGACTGAACCCCGCAAGGGACTGAGCCCCGTATAGGGGACAGAGGAGCCACTGAGCATGGGACTCGAAGAAAAGCTGCCGAGCGGCTTCCTGCTGACCACCGTCGAGCAGGCCGCGGGATGGGTACGCAAGTCGTCCGTCTTCCCCGCCACCTTCGGCCTCGCCTGCTGCGCCATCGAGATGATGACGACGGGCGCGGGCCGCTACGACCTGGCGCGCTTCGGCATGGAGGTCTTCCGCGGCTCGCCGCGCCAGGCCGACCTGATGATCGTCGCCGGACGCGTCAGCCAGAAGATGGCGCCGGTCCTGAGGCAGGTCTACGACCAGATGCCGAACCCCAAGTGGGTGATCTCCATGGGGGTTTGCGCCTCGTCGGGCGGCATGTTCAACAACTACGCGATCGTGCAGGGCGTCGACCACATCGTCCCTGTCGACATCTATCTGCCCGGCTGTCCGCCACGGCCCGAGATGCTGGTGGACGCGATTCTCAAGCTCCACCAGAAGATCCAGTCCTCGAAGCTCGGCGTGAACGCCGAGGAGGCGGCCCGCGAGGCGGAGGAAGCGGCGCTCAAGGCGCTCCCCACCATCGAGATGAAGGGCCTGCTGCGGTGAGCGACGCGAACGGCAACGGGGTGAACCCCGAGAAGGACCTCGGCGCCTCCAACCTCCCGGGCCAGCGAGGCGACGGCGGTGAGGAGATCCGCGTCCAGCGCGGCATGTTCGGCGCCAACAACGGCGGGGACACCTCCGGCTACGGCGGTCTGGTCCGCTCGATCCGGCTGCCGGGACCGGCCACCCGCCCGTACGGCGGCTGGTTCGACGAGGTCGCCGACGAATTCGAAGGTGCCCTGGAGGAACAGGGTCTCGTCCCCGAGAACGCGATCGAGAAGACGATCGTGGACCGCGACGAGATGACCTTCCACATCGACCGCGAGCACCTGCTCCAGGTCGCCCAGACCCTGCGCGACGACCCGGCCCTGCGCTTCGAGCTCTGCACCGGAGTGAGCGGAGTCCACTACCCGCAGGACAAGGGCCGCGAGCTGCACGCCGTCTACCACCTGCGCTCGATCACCCACAACCGGCTGATCCGCCTGGAAGTCAGCGCCCCGGACAGCGAGCCGCGCATCCCGTCCCTGGTCACGGTCTATCCGACGAACGACTGGCACGAGCGCGAGACGTACGACTTCTTCGGCATCGTCTTCGAGGGCCACCCGGCACTCACGCGGATCATGATGCCGGACGACTGGCAGGGCTTTCCGCAGCGCAAGGACTATCCCCTCGGCGGCATCCCCGTCGAGTACAAGGGCGCCCAGATCCCGGCTCCGGACCAGCGGAGGTCGTACTCATGAGCACGTCGCACGCATCTGCCCGCGAGACGACCGAGGGCACCGTATACACGGTCACCGGCGGCGACTGGGACGAGGTCGTCCAGACCGCGGCGAAGGCCGACGACGAGCGCATCGTCGTCAACATGGGCCCCCAGCACCCGTCCACGCACGGTGTGCTCCGGCTCATCCTGGAGATCGACGGCGAGACGGTCACCGAGGCCCGCTGCGGCATCGGCTATCTGCACACCGGCATCGAGAAGAACCTCGAGTTCCGTACGTGGACACAGGGCACGACCTTCGTGACGCGCATGGACTACCTGACGTCGTTCTTCAACGAGACCGCGTACTGCCTGGCCGTCGAGAAGCTCCTCGGCATCGAGGACCAGATCCCGGACCGCGCCACCATCATCCGGGTGCTCCTGATGGAGCTGAACCGGCTCTCCTCGCACCTGGTGTGCATCGCCACCGGTGGCATGGAGCTCGGCGCCACCACGATCATGATCTACGGCTTCCGTGACCGTGAACTCATCCTCGACATCTACGAGCTGATCACCGGCCTGCGCATGAACCACGCGTACATCCGGCCCGGCGGCCTCGCCCAGGACCTGCCCCCGGGTGCGGTGGACCAGATCCGCGAGTTCGTGAAGAAGATGCAGAAGAACCTTCCCGAGTACGACAAGCTCGCCACCGGGAACCCCATCTTCAAGGCCCGTATGCAGGGCATCGGCCATCTCGACCTGGCCGGCTGCATGGCCCTCGGCGCCACGGGCCCGATCCTCCGCTCGGCCGGCCTGCCGCACGACCTGCGCAAGGCGCAGCCGTACTGCGGCTACGAGACGTACGACTTCGACGTACCGACCACGGACACGTGCGACGCGTACGGGCGCTTCCTGATCCGGCTTGAGGAGATGCGCCAGTCGCTGCGGATCGTCGAGCAGTGCCTGGACCGGCTGCAGCCCGGCCCGGTCATGGTCACCGACAAGAAGATCGCCTGGCCCGCCCAGCTCGCGCTCGGCCCCGACGGACTCGGCAACTCGCTCGACCACATCAAGAAGATCATGGGCACCTCCATGGAGGCCCTGATCCACCACTTCAAGCTGGTGACCGAGGGGTTCCGCGTGCCGCCGGGACAGGCGTACGCGGCCGTCGAGTCGCCGAAGGGCGAACTCGGGGTGCACGTCGTGTCCGACGGAGGCACCCGCCCCTACCGGGTCCACTACCGGGACCCGTCCTTCACCAATCTGCAGGCCATGGCGGCGATGTGCGAGGGCGGCCAGATCGCCGACGTCATCGTCGCCGTCGCGTCCATCGACCCCGTGATGGGAGGCGTCGACCGGTGACCACGACCCCCGAGGGCGTCAGCCTGGGCATGCCCCAACTGCCCGCGCCCGACTACCCGGACGACGTTCGAGCCAGGCTGGAGGCGGACGCGCGCGAGGTCATCGCCCGCTACCCGGACTCCCGGTCCGCCCTCCTGCCGTTGCTGCATCTCGTGCAGTCGGAGGAGGGGCATGTCACGCGCACCGGGCAGCGGTTCTGCGCGGAGATGCTGGACCTGACCACGGCCGAGGTCACCGCCGTCGCGACCTTCTACTCGATGTACCGGCGCAAGCCGAGCGGTGACTACCAGGTGGGCGTCTGCACCAACACCCTGTGCGCGGTCATGGGCGGCGACGCGATCTTCGAGTCGCTGCAGGACCACCTCGGCGTCGGCAACGGCGAGACCACCGACGACGGCCTGGTCACCCTGGAGCACATCGAGTGCAACGCGGCCTGCGACTTCGCGCCGGTCGTGATGGTCAACTGGGAGTTCTTCGACAACCAGACCGTGGCGAGCGCGAAGCGCCTGGTCGACGACCTGCGCGCGGGAACACAGGTCGAGCCGACGCGCGGTGCCCCCCTGTGCACGTTCAAGGACACCGCCCGCATCCTGGCGGGCTTCCCCGACGAGCGCGAGGGCGCGGTCGAGGCGAGCGGCGGCGCGGGCCCCGCCTCGCTGATCGGCCTCCGGCTGGCCAAGGGGGAGACGGGCCCCGCGCGCGTGGTGCACCCGCGAGGGTCCGGTGCTCCCCAGGACGAGCCGCCGCACGACCCGTCCCCGTCCGAGCATCTCAGTTCGCACGACGCACCGCAGGACACGTCGGCCTCCGACCCGTCCCACCCGGCCGGGCCCACTGCCGAGGAGGGGGAGTGATGACCTTGTCCACTCAATACGGGGGCACCTCCCAGCCCGAGGCTGGGGGAGAGACGAGCCCCGAGAAGCTGCTCTCACCGGTGCTGTCCGCCTTCTGGGACGAGGACAAGTCCTGGTCGCTGGACGTGTACCGCAGGCACGACGGGTACGAGGGCCTGCGCAAGGCGCTCGCGATGTCACCGGACGACCTGATCGCGTATGTGAAGGACTCCGGTCTGCGTGGCCGCGGCGGCGCGGGATTCCCCACCGGAATGAAGTGGCAGTTCATTCCCCAGGGTGATGGAAAGCCTCACTATCTAGTTGTCAACGCCGACGAATCAGAGCCGGGCACTTGTAAGGACATCCCGCTTCTCTTCGCGAACCCGCACAGCCTCATTGAGGGCATTGTCATCGCCTGTTATGCGATCCGGTCGTCGCATGCCTTCATTTATCTGCGTGGTGAAGTCGTCCCCGTGCTCAGGCGGTTGCACGAGGCCGTACGCGAGGCCTACGCGGCGGGCTACCTGGGTGAGAACATCCTGGGCAGCGGACTCGATCTCCAGCTCACCGTGCACGCGGGCGCGGGCGCGTACATCTGCGGTGAGGAGACCGCGCTGCTCGACTCGCTCGAAGGCCGCCGTGGACAGCCGCGACTTCGTCCCCCTTTCCCTGCCGTCGCGGGCCTCTATGCCTGTCCGACTGTTGTGAACAACGTCGAGTCCATCGCGTCGGTTCCCGCGATTCTCCACAAGGGCAAAGAATGGTTCCGGTCGATGGGAAGCGAGAAGTCCCCTGGCTTCACGCTCTACTCCCTCAGCGGCCATGTCACCAGCCCCGGCCAGTACGAGGCCCCGCTCGGCATCACACTCCGTCAGCTCCTCGACATGAGCGGCGGCATCCGGAAGGGGCACCGCCTCAAGTTCTGGACGCCGGGCGGCTCCTCGACCCCGATGTTCACCGACGAGCACCTCGACGTCCCTCTTGACTACGAAGGAGTGGGCGCCGCGGGTTCCATGCTCGGCACAAAGGCACTCCAGTGCTTCGACGAGACGACCTGCGTCGTCCGTGCCGTCACGCGGTGGACCGAGTTCTACGCCCACGAGTCCTGCGGCAAGTGCACACCCTGCCGCGAAGGGACGTACTGGCTCGTGCAGTTGCTGCGCGACATCGAGGCCGGCAAGGGCGTCATGTCCGACCTCGACAAGCTGAACGACATCGCCGACAACATCAACGGCAAGTCCTTCTGCGCCCTCGGCGACGGCGCCGCCTCGCCGATCTTCTCCTCGCTCAAGTACTTCCGCGCGGAGTACGAGGAGCACATCACCGGCCGGGGCTGCCCCTTCGACCCCGCCAAGTCGACGGCCTGGGCCGACAAGGAAAAGCACACGGAGGTGAACGCATGACGGTAACCACGAGCGCTCCCTCCGGAGGCGGGGAGGCTGCGATTCCGCCGGAGGATCTCGTCTCGCTGACCATCGACGGCGTCGAGATCAGCGTGCCCAAGGGCACCCTGGTCATCCGCGCGGCCGAACAGCTCGGCATCGAGATCCCCCGCTTCTGCGACCATCCGCTCCTCGACCCGGCCGGCGCCTGCCGTCAGTGCATCGTCGAGGTCGAGGGCCAGCGCAAGCCCATGGCGTCCTGCACGATCACCTGCACGGACGGGATGGTCGTCAAGACCCATCTCACCTCTCCTGTCGCCGAGAAGGCCCAGAAGGGTGTGATGGAGCTCCTGCTCATCAACCACCCGCTGGACTGCCCGGTCTGCGACAAGGGCGGCGAGTGCCCCCTGCAGAACCAGGCCATGTCGCACGGCCACTCCGAGTCCCGCTTCGAGGGCAAGAAGCGCACGTACGAGAAGCCCGTGCCGATCTCCACACAGGTGCTGCTCGACCGCGAACGCTGCGTGCTGTGCGCCCGCTGCACCCGGTTCTCCAACCAGATCGCGGGCGACCCGATGATCGAGATGGTCGAGCGGGGCGCGCTCCAGCAGATCGGCACCGGCGAGGGCGACCCCTTCGAGTCGTACTTCTCCGGGAACACGATCCAGATCTGCCCGGTCGGCGCGCTGACCTCGGCGGCGTACCGCTTCCGCTCCCGGCCGTTCGACCTCGTCTCGTCGCACTCGGTGTGCGAGCACTGCGCCGGCGGCTGCGCTACCCGCACCGACCACCGGCGCGGCAAGGTCATGCGGCGCCTCGCCTCCCCGGACCCGGAGGTCAACGAGGAGTGGCTCTGCGACAAGGGGCGGTTCGGCTTCCGCTACGCCCAGCAGCGGGACCGGCTTCAGACCCCCCTGGTGCGCGGCGAGTCCGGTGAGCTGGAGCCCGCTTCCTGGCCGGAGGCCCTGGAGGCCGCGGCCCAGGGGCTGCTTGCCGCCCGCTCCCGGGCCGGTGTCCTCACCGGCGGCCGGCTGACCGTCGAGGACGCCTACGCGTACAGCAAGTTCGCGCGCGTGGCCCTCGACACGAACGACATCGACTTCCGCGCGCGCGTGCACAGCGGCGAGGAGGCCGACTTCCTGGCAGCCCGGGTCGCAGGCCGCGGACGCGACCTCGACGGTACGGGCGTCACGTACACCGCACTGGAGAAGGCACCCGCCGTCCTGCTTGCCGGATTCGAGTCCGAGGAGGAGGCGCCCGGTGTCTTCCTGAGGTTGCGCAAGGCCTGGCGGGGACACGGGCAGAAGACCTTCTCGCTGGCCACGCACGCGACCCGCGGCCTGGAGAAGGCGGGCGGCACGCTGCTGCCGGCCGCGCCCGGCACCGAGACCGAGTGGCTGGATGCGCTCGCCTCTGGGGCCGGCCTGGAGGGCGACGGGGCGAGGGCCGCCGAGGCGCTGCGCACCGAGGGCGCCGTGATCGTCGTCGGCGAGCGGCTGGCCGCCGTGGCGGGCGGGCTCACCGCCGCCGTACGGGCCTCCACCGCGACCGGCGCCCGGCTGGTGTGGATCCCGCGCCGGGCCGGGGAGCGCGGCGCGATCGAGGCGGGGGCGCTGCCCTCGCTGCTGCCCGGCGGACGCCCGGCCACCGACCCGCGCGCGCGGGACGAGGTCACGTTGGCCTGGGGAATCGCCGCGCTGCCGCACCGCCACGGCCGCGACACCGGACAGATCGTCGAGGCGGCCGCGACCGGGGAGCTCTCCGCGCTCGTCGTCGCGGGCGTCGAGGTCGCCGATCTCCCCGACCCGCCGCGCGCGCGTGAAGCACTTTCCGCGGTGGGCTTCCTGGTGTCGCTCGAACTGCGCCCCAGTGAGGTCACCGGGCTCGCGGACGTCGTCTTCCCGGTGGCCGCGGTCGCCGAGAAGGCGGGCACCTTCCTCAACTGGGAAGGCCGCGCACGCCTCTTCGAGTCCGCGCTCAAGCCCGAGCAGCTGACCCGCCGGGTGTCGCCCACCGACGGGCGCGTCCTGCAGATGCTGGCCGACGCCATGGACGTACATCTGGGGCTGCCCGACCTGCGCACCGCGCGTGTGGAGCTGGACCGGCTCGGCACCTGGGACGGGGCGCGGGCCACCGAACCCGTGGAGACCGCGGCCGTGCTGCCGCGGCCCGCCGCGGGGGAGGCCGTGCTCGCCGGACACCGGCTGCTGCTCGACCAGGGCCGTCTCCAGGAGGGCGACGAGGCACTCGCCGGGACGCGGCACGCCGCACACGCGCGCGTGTCGGCCGCCACGGCCGCCGAGGCGGGCGTCAAGAACGGCGACCTGCTCGCCGTGACCGGCCCCTCCGGAGTGGTCGAACTCCCGCTGCAGATCACGGAGATGCCCGACCGCGTGGTCTGGCTCCCGCTGAACTCCGCCGGGGGAGGCGTCGCCTCGGACACGGGCGCGCTGCCCGGCGCACTCGTCCGCATCGGCCCGGCGACGCTCGCCGCCGAGACCCCCAAGGAGGTGGAGGCATGACCGGAAACCTCGCCGCGCCCGTGTACCTGGCCGCGGAGGACCTCTCCATGTTCGGCCGCGACCCCTGGTGGCTCGTCGTCATCAAGGCGGTCTTCTGCTTCGCCTTCCTGATGATCACCGTGCTGTTCTCCATCGTGTGGGAGCGCAAGGTCGTCGCCTGGATGCAGCTGCGCATCGGCCCCAACCGGCACGGCCCCTGGGGCATGCTCCAGTCGCTCGCCGACGGCATCAAGCTGATGCTCAAGGAAGACCTGATCGTCAAGCGCGCGGACAAGGTCGTCTACATCCTCGCGCCGATCGTGGCCGCGATCCCGGCCTTCATGGCGATCGCCGTGATCCCCTTCGGGCCGGCCGACAACCAGATCTCGATCTTCGGCCAGCGCACCACGATGCAGCTCACCGACCTCCCGATCGCGATGCTCTACATCCTCGCGGTCGCCTCGGTGGGCATCTACGGGATCGTGCTCGCGGGCTGGTCCTCCGGGTCGACGTATCCGCTCCTCGGCGGACTGCGCTCCTGCGCGCAGATGATCTCGTACGAGATCGCCATGGGCGCCGCGTTCGCGTCGGTGTTCCTGTACTCCGGCTCGATGTCGACCTCGGAGATCGTCGCCCAGCAGCAGGACCGCTGGTACATCATCCTGCTGCCGGTGTCGTTCCTGATCTACATCGTGACGATGGTCGGCGAGACCAACCGCGCCCCCTTCGACATGCCGGAGTCCGAGGGCGACCTGGTCGGCGGCTTCAACACCGAGTACTCGTCCATCAAGTTCGCGCTGTTCATGCTCGCCGAGTACGTGAACATGGTGACCGTCTCGGCGGTCTCCGTGACGCTCTTCCTGGGCGGCTGGCGGGCCCCCTGGCCGGTCAGCACCTTCTGGGAGGGCGCGAACCACGGCTGGTGGCCGATGCTCTGGTTCGTCATCAAGGTGCAACTGCTGCTGTTCTTCTTCATCTGGCTGCGCGGCACGCTGCCCCGCGTCCGCTACGACCAGCTGATGAAGCTCGGCTGGAAGGTCCTCATCCCGGTCTCCGTGGTCTGGCTGATGTGCGTCGCGACCGTACGGACCCTGCGGAACGAGAACTACGACTTCGCCGACATCGCCCTGTACGTGGCGGGCGCGGTCCTTGTCCTGCTGTTGCTGTCCTTCATCGCCGACATGTACCGCGACCGGAAGGACGCCCAGGAGACGCCGGACGAACCCGTCGCCTTCGACCCGATGGCGGGCGGATTCCCCGTACCGCCGCTTCCCGGACAGGAGCTGCCGCCGGTGCCCCGGCGACGTCCGCGCCGGGAGCGGGAGTTGATTGTCAGTGGTGGCGTGAATACTGACAGTGACGGAATCGATGGACCTCGTGACGGAAAGGAGGCGTCCGATGGCTGATGAGCAGAAGGAGACCAAACCCGGTTTCCAGAACCCCGTCGCAGGCTTCGGCGTGACCTTCAAGGCCATGTTCAAGAAGCGGCTGACCGAGCAGTATCCGGAGCAGCCGAAGACCACCGCCCCGCGGTTCCACGGCCGGCACCAGCTCAACCGCCATCCGGACGGCCTGGAGAAGTGCATCGGCTGCGAGCTGTGCGCCTGGGCCTGTCCCGCGGACGCCATCTATGTGGAGGGCGCGGAGAACACCGAGGAGGAGCGCTACTCCCCGGGCGAGCGGTACGGCCGCGTCTACCAGATCAACTACGCCCGCTGCATCCTGTGCGGCCTGTGCATCGAGGCGTGCCCCACGCGCGCGCTGACGATGACGAACGAGTTCGAGCTGGCCGACAGCAGCCGCGCCAACCTCATCTACACGAAGGAGCAGCTGCTCGCCGGTCTGGAGGAGGGCATGGTCGAGTCACCGCACTCGATCTTCCCGGGCATGGACGAGGGCGACTACTACCGGGGCCTGGTCACGGAGGCCGCGCCCGGCACGGTGCCCCAGGTGGCTGTCTCCAAGGGAGAGAAGCCCGAGGAAGAGGGGGCGGACGCATGAGCGCGCAACTCGCCGCCCACGCCACCTCCCTCGCGGCCTACTCGACGTCCACCGGCGAGGCCTTCCAGTTCTGGATCCTCGGCACCGTCGCCGTCATCGGCGCCCTGTGCACCGTCTTCATGAAGAAGGCCGTGCACAGCGCGCTCTGCCTCGCCGGGACCATGATCATCCTGGCGGTGTTCTACCTCGCCAACGGCGCGTACTTCCTGGGCATCGTCCAGGTCGTCGTCTACACCGGCGCGATCATGATGCTGTTCCTCTTCGTGGTCATGCTCGTCGGTGTCACCGCGGCGGACTCCCTGAAGGAGACCATCAAGGGCCAGCGCTGGCTGGCCCTCCTGTGCGGCCTCGGCTTCGGAATCCTGCTCTGCGCGGGCATCGGCAACGCCTCGCTGTCGGAGTTCAACGGCCTGACCCAGGCCAACTCCGGTGGCAACGTGGAGGGTCTGGCGGCCCTCATCTTCACGAAGTACGTCTTCGCCTTCGAGATCACCGGCGCCCTGCTCATCACGGCCGCCGTCGGCGCCATGGTGCTCACCCACCGCGAGCGCACCGAGCGGGCCAAGACCCAGCGCGAACTGGCCGGTGAGCGTGTTCGGGCGAACAAGCAGCTCCCGCCGCTGCCCGCCCCCGGCGTCTACGCCCGGCACAACGCGGTGGACATCGCCGGTCTCCTGCCGGACGGCACCCCGTCCGAGCTCACGGTCATCAAGACACTGCGTGACCGCGGCCAGATCCGCGATGTGTCGGACGAGGCGATCAAGGACCTCAAGGCGTTGGAGCAGCGCTCCGAGGAGCGGCTCGGCCGCGAAGAGCGGGAAGAGGAGGCCGCGAAGTGAACCCCGTCAACTACCTCTACCTCGCCGCCCTGTTGTTCACGATCGGCGCCACCGGCGTCCTGATCAGGCGCAACGCGATCGTGGTGTTCATGTGCATCGAGCTGATGCTCAACGCCTGCAACCTCGCGTTCGTCGCCTTCTCCCGGATGCACGGCAATCTCGACGGCCAGATCATCGCCTTCTTCACGATGGTCGTCGCCGCCGCGGAGGTCGTGGTCGGGCTCGCGATCATCGTGTCGCTGTTCCGTTCCCGCCACTCGGCCTCGGTCGACGACGCCAGCCTGATGAAGCTGTAAGGGGTCGCTGAATCGTGGAGAACCTGATTGCGCTGCTTGTGGCGGCGCCTCTGCTCGGAGCGGCCGTACTGCTGTGCGGCGGCCGGCGGCTGGACGCCGTCGGCCACTGGATCGGTACGGCTCTCTCGTCCGTCTCCTTCGTGATCGGCGCGATCCTCTTCGCCGACATGCTGGGGAAGGACGCCGAACACCGGGCCATGGGCCAGCACCTGTTCAGTTGGATCCCCGTAGAGGGCTTCCAGGCGGACGTGGCCTTCCAGCTCGACCAGTTGTCGATGACGTTCGTGCTGCTGATCACGGGCGTCGGCTCGCTGATCCACCTGTACTCGATCGGGTACATGGAGCACGACGAGCGGCGCCGCCGCTTCTTCGGCTATCTGAACCTGTTCCTCGCGGCGATGCTGCTGCTCGTCCTCGCGGACAACTACCTGCTGCTGTACGTCGGCTGGGAGGGCGTCGGCCTCGCCTCGTACCTCCTGATCGGCTTCTGGCAGCACAAGCCCAGCGCCGCCACCGCCGCGAAGAAGGCCTTTCTGGTCAACCGCGTCGGCGACATGGGCCTGTCGATCGCGATCATGCTGATGTTCACCACCTTCGGGACCTTCGCCTTCGGGCCGGTCCTGGAGGCCACCGGTGAGACCGGCGAGGGCAAGCTGACCGCCATCGCCCTGATGCTGCTGCTCGCCGCCTGCGGCAAGTCCGCCCAGGTACCGCTGCAGTCCTGGCTCGGGGACGCGATGGAGGGCCCGACCCCGGTCTCGGCCCTCATCCACGCCGCGACCATGGTGACCGCGGGCGTGTACCTGATCGTCCGCTCCGCCGACATCTTCAACGCCGCGCCGGACGCCCAGCTCGTGACCACCGTGGTCGGAGCGGTCACGCTCCTCTTCGGTGCGATCGTCGGTTGCGCCAAGGACGACATCAAGAAGGCGCTCGCCGGTTCGACCATGTCGCAGATCGGCTACATGATCCTCGCGGCGGGTCTCGGCCCCATCGGCTACGTCTTCGCGATCATGCACCTGGTGACGCACGGCTTCTTCAAGGCCGGGCTCTTCCTCGGCGCCGGTTCGGTCATGCACGGCATGAACGACGAGGTCGACATGAGGAAGTACGGCGGTCTCAGGAAGTACATGCCGGTCACCTTCGTGACGTTCGGCCTCGGTTACCTGGCCATCATCGGCTTCCCGGGTCTGTCCGGCTTCTTCTCCAAGGACAAGATCATCGAGGCGGCCTTCGCCAAGGGCGGCACCGAGGGCTGGATCCTCGGCAGCGTGGCCCTGCTCGGCGCGGCCATCACCGCGTACTACATGACGCGCGTGATGCTGATGACCTTCTTCGGGGATAAGCGCTGGCAGCCGGACGAGAACGGCCACGAGCCGCACCCGCACGAGTCCCCCAGGTCCATGACGATCCCGATGATCGTGCTGGCCTTCGGATCGGTCTTCGCGGGCGGGTTCTTCAGCATCGGCGACCGCTTCGTGCACTGGCTGGAGCCCGTCACCGAGCACGCACACGGCAACCCGCCGGTCAGCGCGACGACGGTCACGCTCGCCACCATGGTCGTGCTCGTCATCGGTGTCGCTCTCGCCTACGTCCAGTACGGGCGCCGTCCCGTCCCGGTGGTCGCCCCGCGCGGCTCCCTGCTCACCCGGGCCGCCCGGCGCGACCTCCTCCAGGACGACTTCAACCACGTCGTCCTCGTACGCGGCGGAGAGCACCTCACGCGCTCCCTGGTGTACGTCGACCACACCCTGGTCGACGGGGTCGTGAACGGCACGGCGGCCTCGATGGGCGGCCTCTCCGGACGGCTCCGCAAGCTGCAGAACGGCTATGCGCGGTCGTACGCGGTCTCCATGTTCGGCGGTGCTGCGATCCTCATCGCCGCGACCCTGCTGATGAGGGCGGTCTGATACCGATGTCCTTTCCTCTGCTGACAGCGACGGCGGTGCTCCCGGCGATCGGGGCCATCGCCACGGCCGCCGTGCCGGCCGCGCGCCGCACCGCCGCCAAGTGGCTGGCGCTGATCGTCTCGCTCGCCACCCTGGTACTCGCCCTGGTCGTCCTGATCCGCTTCGACCCCGACGGCGACCGCTACCAGCTCACCGAATCGCACGCCTGGATCGCGGACTTCGGGGTGCGGTACGAACTGGGCGTGGACGGCATCGGAGTGGCGCTCGTCGCGCTGACCGCACTGCTGATCCCGTTCGTGATCCTCGCGGGCTGGCACGACGCCGACCCGCTGGAGACCAACAGCAGCCGCTGGCGGCCGACCCAGGGCTTCTTCGCCCTGATCCTCGCCGTCGAGGCGATGGTGATCATCTCCTTCGAGGCCACCGACGTCTTCCTCTTCTACATCTTCTTCGAAGCCATGCTCATCCCGATGTACTTCCTCATCGGCGGCTTCGGAGACCGTGCCCACGCGGGCTCGGACGAACACGCGGCGGCCCAGCGCTCGTACGCCGCGGTGAAGTTCCTCCTCTACAACCTGGTCGGCGGCCTGATCATGCTGGCCGCCGTGATCGGTCTCTACGTAGTGGCGGGAAACTTCTCGCTCCAGGAGATCGCCGAGGCCCGGGCCAACGGCACGCTGGACATGGCGACCAACACGGAGCGATGGCTCTTCCTGGGCTTCTTCTTCGCCTTCGCGGTGAAGGCGCCCCTGTGGCCGCTGCACACCTGGCTGCCCAACGCCATGGGTGAGGCCACCGCCCCGGTCGCCGTCCTCATCACGGCGGTGGTCGACAAGGTCGGCACCTTCGCGATGCTCCGCTTCTGCCTCCAGCTCTTCCCGGAGGCCTCGAAGTGGGCGACGCCGGTCATCCTCGTACTCGCCCTGATCAGCATCATCTACGGGGCGTTGCTCGCGGTCGGCCAGCGCGACATCAAGCGGCTGGTGGCGTACGCGTCGATCTCCCACTTCGGGTTCATCATCATGGGCATCTTCGCCATGACGAGCCAGGGGCAGTCGGGCGCGACGCTCTACATGGTCAACCACGGGATCTCGACCGCCGCGCTGATGCTGGTGGCCGGCTTCCTGATCTCGCGGCGCGGCTCGCGCCTGATCGCCGACTACGGAGGGGTGCAGAAAGTCGCGCCGGTGCTCGCCGGCACGTTCCTGATCGGCAGCCTCGCGACGCTGTCCCTGCCGGGGCTCGCGCCGTTCGTGAGTGAGTTCCTGGTCCTGGTCGGCACGTTCACGCGCTATCCGGCCATCGGGATCATCGCCACCTTCGGCATCGTCCTCGCCGCGCTCTACACGCTCGTGCTCTACCAGCGGACGATGACCGGCCCGGTGAAGCCCGAGGTCTCCGCGATGCCCGACCTCCGGGTGCGGGAACTCGTGGTGGTCGCCCCGCTGATCGCCCTGCTGATCTTCCTCGGCGTCTACCCGAAGCCGATCACCGACATCGTCAACCCGGCGGTCAAGCAGACCATGTCCGACGTACAGAAGAAGGACCCCCAGCCCGAGGTGGAGGCGGCCCCGTGAGCGCTACAGCCGTCCACAGCCTGTGGACAATGGCGGCCGACCCGATCGACAAGATCGACGCGCCGAAGATCGAATACGGGCAATTGTCGCCCACCCTGATCGTCATCGGTGCGGCGATCATCGGGATCCTGGTCGAGGCCTTCGTGCCACGGAAGTCCCGCTACTACGTCCAGCTGTTCGTGTCCGTCGTCGCCCTCGCCGCCGCCTTCGCCGCGGTCGTCGGGCTCGCGGCGGGCGGGTACGGCACCACCAAGGCCGGTATCGCCGCGATGGGCGCCATCGCGGTCGACGGGCCCGCGCTGTTCCTGCAGGGCACGATCCTGCTGGCCGGTGTGCTAGGTGTGTTCACGTTCGCCGAGCGGCGTCTCGACCCGGTGGCCCACGGCAACCGCGTCGACTCCTTCGCCGCGCAGGCCGCGTCCGTGCCGGGCAGCGACAGCGAGCAGGCCGCGGTCAAGGCCGGGTTCGCCACGACCGAGGTGTTCCCGCTGCTGCTCTTCGCGATCGGCGGCATGCTCGTCTTCCCGTCGGCGAACGACCTGCTGACGCTGTTCATCGCCCTGGAAGTCTTCTCGCTGCCGCTCTACCTCCTGTGCGCCGTGGCCCGCCGCAAGCGGATCATGTCGCAGGAGGCCGCGGTCAAGTACTTCCTGCTCGGCGCCTTCGCCTCCGCGTTCACCCTCTTCGGCATCGCCCTCCTGTACGGCTACGCCGGTTCGGTGTCGTACGCGACGATCGCGCAGGTCGTCGACGGCACCATCGGGACGGTGAACCCGGCACTCGCCGACACCATGGGCAACGACGCGCTGCTGCTCATCGGCGCCGCGATGGTCGTGATGGGCCTGCTCTTCAAGGTCGGCGCCGTGCCGTTCCACATGTGGACCCCGGACGTCTACCAGGGCGCGCCGACCCCGGTCACCGGCTTCATGGCCGCCGCGACCAAGGTGGCCGCCTTCGGCGCGCTGCTGCGGCTGCTGTACGTCGTGCTGCCGGGCCTGCGCTGGGACTGGCGGCCGGTGATGATGGGCGTCGCGGTCGTCACCATGCTGGGCGGTGCGATCGTCGCGATCACCCAGACCGACATCAAGCGGCTCCTCGCGTACTCGTCGATCGCGCACGCGGGATTCATCCTCGCGGGTGTCATCGCGACCACGCCGGACGGTGTCTCGTCGGTGCTCTTCTACCTGGGCGCGTACTCGTTCGTGACGATCGGCGCGTTCGCGGTGGTCACCCTCGTGCGGGACGCGGGCGGCGAGGCCACGCACCTGTCCAAGTGGGCCGGTCTCGGACGCAGGTCACCTCTGGTGGCCGCCGTGTTCGCGGTCTTCCTGCTGGCCTTCGCGGGCATCCCGCTGACCTCCGGTTTCGCCGGGAAGTTCGCCGTGTTCAAGGCGGCGGCCGAGGGCGGCGCGGGCGCGCTCGTCGTGGTCGGTGTGATCTCGTCGGCCATCGCGGCGTTCTTCTACATCCGCGTGATCGTGCTGATGTTCTTCAGCGAGCCGCGTCCGGAGGGACCGACGGTCGCCGTGCCGTCGCCGCTCACGATGACGGCGATCGGGGTGGGCGTGGCGGTCACGCTGGTTCTGGGTGTGGCGCCGCAGTACTTCCTTGATCTGGCTGGTCAGGCGGGCGTCTTCGTTCGCTGACCTGGTGTTCTTCGGGCCTCGGTTCCTTTGGGAGCCGGGGCCCGAAGTGTTTTCGGGTGCGGGCCGACGGACGTATTCGACGGAACCTCGGTCGCAGCCTGTGGATAACTCTGAGGCTGTCGGTGCGGACCCCTATCGTGGGGGCAGTGGTCGAGGCACGACGTACGGGGGACGGGACGATGGGCGGGACGGGTGTGATGACAGAGGTGGCGGAGAGCGAAGCGCTCGGCACGCTCCACCGGGTCTTCGGTTACGAGGCCTTCCGAGGCGAGCAGGAAGCCGTCATCGAGCATGTGGTGAGCGGCGGGGACGCGGTCGTCCTCATGCCCACCGGCGGCGGAAAGTCGCTCTGCTACCAGATCCCGGCCCTCGTCAGACCGGGTACGGGCGTGGTGGTCTCACCCCTCATCGCCCTGATGCAGGACCAGGTGGACGCGCTGCGGGCGCTCGGCGTGCGCGCCGGGTTCATGAACTCCACGCAGGACTTCGACGAGCGGCGCACCGTCGAGGCCGAGTTCCTCGCGGGCGAGCTCGACCTGATCTACCTCGCGCCCGAGCGGCTGCGCCTGGAGTCCACGCTCGACCTCCTCAAGCGCGGAAAGATCTCCGTCTTCGCGATCGACGAGGCGCACTGTGTGTCTTCGTGGGGCCACGACTTCCGCCCCGACTACCTGTCGCTCTCGCTGCTCGGCGAGCGCTGGCCGGACGTACCGCGGATCGCGCTGACCGCGACGGCCACGGACGCCACCCACAAGGAGATCACCCAGCGCCTGGGCATGCCGGACGCCCGTCACTTCGTGGCGAGCTTCGACCGGCCCAACATCCAGTACCGGATCGTGCCGAAGGCCGACCCGAAGAAGCAGCTCCTGTCCTTCCTGAAGGAGGAGCACGCGGGCGACGCGGGCATCGTGTACTGCCTGTCGCGCAACTCGGTCGAGAAGACGGCCGAGTTCCTCGCCCGCAACGGCATCGCGGCGGTGCCGTACCACGCGGGTCTGGACTCCGGCACGCGCGCCGCCCACCAGTCGCGGTTCCTGCGCGAGGACGGCCTGGTGGTGTGCGCGACCATCGCCTTCGGCATGGGCATCGACAAGCCGGACGTCCGGTTCGTCGCCCACCTCGACCTGCCGAAGTCGGTCGAGGGCTACTACCAGGAGACCGGCCGCGCCGGCCGTGACGGACTGCCGTCCACGGCATGGATGGCCTACGGCCTGAACGACGTCATACAACAGCGCAAGATGATCCAGTCGAGCGAGGGCGACGAGGCGTTCCGGCGCCGGGCGGCGGCACATCTTGAGGCGATGCTCGCGCTGTGCGAGACCGCCCAGTGCCGGCGCGGCCAACTGCTCGCCTACTTCGGCCAGGACCCGGAGGCCCCGGCCTGTGGGAACTGCGACACGTGCCTGCTCCCGCCCGAGACCTGGGACGGCACGGTCGCGGCCCAGAAGGTGCTGTCCACCGTGGTGCGGCTGCAGCGTGAGCGGGGGCAGAAGTTCGGGGCTCTCCAGATCGTCGACATCCTGCTCGGGCGCAGGAGCGCCAAGGTCATCCAGTTCGACCACGACCAGCTGTCCGTGTTCGGCATCGGTGAGGATCTGGCAGAGGGCGAATGGCGCGGTGTCGTCCGGCAGTTGCTGGCCCAGGGGCTCCTCGCGGTCGAGGGTGAGTACGGCACGCTGGTGCTGACCGAGGCGAGCGGGACCGTGCTGCGGCGCGAGCGGGAGGTGCCGCTGCGCAAGGAGCCGCCGAAGCCGGTGGCTTCCCGGTCCTCGTCCTCCTCGTCCGGTTCCGGTCGGAGCGAGCGCAAGGCCAAGGCGGCGGCCGCAGCGGCCGAGCTTGCTCCGGAACTGCTCCCCGCCTTCGAGGCCCTGCGTGCCTGGCGTGCCGGTCAGGCCAAGGAGCAGGGCGTCCCGGCGTACGTCATCTTCCACGACGCCACGCTGCGGGAGATCGCCACGGTGTGGCCCGGCTCCGTCGCGGAGCTGGGCGGGATCAGCGGGATCGGCGAGAAAAAGCTGGTGACGTACGGGGAGGGTGTGATCGGGGTGCTCGCTGCCCTGGAGCGGCCTTCCGGATCGGGCTCCGCCCCCGGCTCAGGCTCCGGCTCCAGTTCTGACTCCGGTTTGGGCTCTGGCTCTGGGCGAGCGGAGGGTTCGGGGAGTGGCGAGGGGTCGGTCCCGGCGCCTCGGAGCGATGGCGATCCCGGGTTGTACTGGCCCGAGATGGAAGCGGAGCCTGAGCCGGAGGACTGGATATAGGTGCGGGTGCGGGTCGGTGGGGGCTGGTCGCGCAGTTCCCCGCGCCCCTGAAGAGCGGGGCTGCGCCCCGGCTCTTCAGCCTGGGTGGCGTTCGCGGGGTGCAGGGCACCGCGTGCGTGTCACAGAGCGCGTGATGCGTACGCCCTGACGTCGGCGTCGGAGTCGGTCGCGGCCGTGGCGAGGGCCTCGCGGGCCGCGGCGACGGTCGTCGCGGTGGAGGTGGGCGAAACGTCCCCGTCTGTCCCGCGCCGGCCTGTCCCGCCTTCCGAGTGTTCGCCCTGCTCGCCGAACTCGGTTGGCTGCGTATGTCGGACGAGTGCCAGGACGGCGGCCTTGCGGACGTCCGCGTTCGGGTCGGCCAGCGCCTTGGCGAGGGCCGGCACGGCCACCTCGGCGTCAGCCACGGACAGCGCGGTGGCGGCGCCGGCCCGGACCTGCCACGCGGGATCGGCCTGAGCGCGGACGGCACGTTCGGCCAGCGGCGCGGGAGCCCCCGTGCCGGCCAGCGACGCGAAGGCGGCGCCGCGGACCAGCGCGTCGGTGTCCTCCGTGAGGCGGTCGAGGGCGGCGAGCACGAGGTCGGCGGCGGTGGCGTCCGGCGCCGGACCGGCTGCCGAGCCCGACGGGACAACCAGGTTCCGGTGGCCCGCATCCGCATCCGTGGCCGCCGCGCCCGTCGTGACAGCCACGTTCCGGCGGCCCGCGTCCGCGCCCACCGTTGCCAGCGCCTTGGCCACGGTCACCCGGACCTCACGGGAGGTGTCGTCCGCCGCCCGGACCAGCGCCTCGGCCGCGTCGACGGAGACCAGGGCCCGGACCGCTTCGATACGGACGGAGATGTCAGGATCGCCCAGTGAGCGGGCGAAGAGACCGGCGTCGCCCAGCCGCAGGGCACGCAGGACGTCGAGGGCGGCGGCGCGGACCACGGGGTCGGGCTGGGCGAGGGCGTGGGTGAGCGGATCGTGCAGGGCCGGTTCCGGCGTGAGCGTCTCGACGAGTTCGCGCAACGAGGCCGCGGCGGCGGCGCGTACCGCACCGTCGGTATCGGCGAGCGCCGCTGCCAGCGCCGGACCGGTGCCGACGGGAGCGGTCTCGGTGAGCACAGCGACGGCGCAGGCGGGGCCGTTGTAGTCCTTGATCAGCGGGTTGATCTGGAAGCACTCGATGCCGGTGAGTTCGGCGCCGGCGTGGTAGGCCATGGCGTAGCCGTCACCGGCGTTGGTGGGGTTCTCGTAGGTCCCGTAGAGGTAGCCGGAGGCGGGCAGGCCGAGGCGGCCGCAGGCGCCGGTCGCGAGGATCACGCTGCCGGCGCGGACCGTCACGAACCTGCCCGTGCGGGTGTTGAAGCCGGCCGCCCCGATGGCGCGCCCGTCCTCGGGGGACGTCAGCACGCGCACCGGCATCACCCGGTTCTCGATGCGGATCCGCTCACGCATCTCACGCCGCCGCAGCTGCCGGTAGAGGACCTTCTTGACGTCCTTGCCCTCGGGCATCGGCAGCACGTACGAGCCGGACCGGTGGACCTGTCGGACCGCGTACTCGCCGTGCTCGTCCTTCTCGAACTTCACGCCGTACGACTCGAGGCGCTGGACCATCGCGAAGCCGCGGGTGGCGGTCTGGCGGACGGTGGACTGGTCGACGATGCCGTCGTTGGCGCGGGTGATCTCGGCGACGTAGTCGTCGGGCTCGGCGCGGCCGGGGATGACCGCGTTGTTGACGCCGTCCATGCCCATGGCGAGCGCGCCGGAGTGCCGGACGTGCGCCTTCTCCAGCGGCAGCACGTCGGCCCCGTGTTCGGCGGCGGTCAGCGCCGCCATGGTGCCGGCCGTGCCGCCGCCGATGACGAGGACGTCGCAGGAGAGCTCCTCGGCGTCACCGAGGTCGGGGATGGCCAGGAGAGTGTCGCCGGGTTCGCGGGTGTCCGGGCTTTCCGGGGTGTCCACCAGGGTGCCTTTCACGTGCTGAGAGAGGTGAGGACTTCGCGGCGCAGAGCCACGCGTGCGGGGTCGTCGTGCGCCGTACGGTCGCGCGGCCGTGGCACCTCGCGCAGCGCCGTGAGCCGGCCGGACCCGAGGAGCGCCACGCGGTCGCCGAGGAACAGGGCCTCGTCCACGTCGTGGGTGACGAAGACGACGGTCGCCCCTGTGCCGTGCAGCACCTCCACCAGCAGGTCCTGCATGCCGGCGCGGGTCTGGGCGTCGAGGGCGCCGAAGGGTTCGTCCATCAGGACGGCGCGCGGGCGTGGGGCGAGCGCGCGGGCCAACTGCGCGCGCTGGCGCTGGCCCCCGGAGACGCGGTGCGGCAACTGCTGTGACCGGTCGGCGAGTCCTACCCGGTCGAGCCAGGACTCGGCCTGCCTCCGGCGTTCGCCGCGCGGCAATCCCTGGACGGCCAGGGGCAGTTCGACATTGGCGCGCAGGGTGCGCCAGGGGAGCGGGGCGTCCTCCTGGAAGACCAGGGAGCGGTCCGCCGCCGGTCCTTCGATCCGTCGGCCGTCCTGCTCCACCGTCCCGGCCAGGACGGGCAGCAGCCCGGCGAGAGTGCGTAGCAGCGTCGACTTGCCGCAGCCCGAGGGGCCGACGACGGTGAGGATCTCGCCCGGGGCGACATCCAGGTCGACGTCGGCCAGCGCGGTGGCGTCCGGCCGGCCGAGCGTGGCGGCGCCGAGGGTGAGCCGGGTGCCGCGAACGGGCGCGGGTGCCCGTACCGTCGTCGTTCCGGCGGATGTCCGGGTCTCAGACGAGGTGCTCATCGCGCGCCTCCTCGGTGTGGACGGCGGTGGGGGCGGCAGCGGAACGCGGGGTGCGCTTCGGTGTCCTGGTGCGTGCCGCGGGGACGTACGACGTGCGCGGGAGCCAGCGGGTCAGCCGGCGGCCCAGGAGTTCCACGGCCGTGGAGGTGAGCCAGCCCAGCACTCCGATGGTGACCATGCCGACGAAGACGCCGGGGTAGTCGACGACCGTGTAGTCCTGCCAGGTGCGGTAACCGACGCCGTACTGGCCGGAGATCATCTCGGCGGAGATGACGCAGATCCACGAGACGCCGATGCCGACCGACAGGCCGCCGAAGATGCCGGGCAGGGCGCCCGGCAGGACGACCGAGCCGAGGATCCGCCACCGGCCGCCGCCCATGGTGCGTACGGCTTCCTCCCAGGCAGGGGTCAGCGCGCGGACCGCGTGCCGGGTGGAGACCAGGACCGGGAAGTAGGCGGCCGTGAAGGTGATGAAGACGATGCCCTGTTCGTTGGAGGGGAACAGCAGGATCGCGACGGCGACCAGGGCGATCGCCGGGATCGGGCGGACGACCTCCAGCAGTGGGCCGAGCAGATCCTCGGCGAGCCGCGAGCGGGCCACGAGCACGCCCGTGGCCACGCCCAGGACGGCCGCGAGCAGGAAGCCGGTGAGTATCCGGGTGAGGCTGTCGGTGAGGTCGGTCCAGTAGTCGGGGCCGCTCACCCGGTCGGCGAAGGCGTGGGCCACGTCGGCGACCGTGGGGAACTGCGAGAACCGCAGCCACAGATCGACGTTCAGGCTGGTCAGCAGCTGCCACAGGCCGAGGGCGGCCGCCAGTGAGGCCGCCTTCAGCGCGTACCGGATCACGACGCCCGCTCCAGTGCGCCGGCGTACGAGATGACGCGGGCGCCCGCGTGTCCGGCGGCGTACGCCTTCGCGGTCGCCGGGGCGACGAAGGGCAGCAACTCCTGACCGTCGGCCACCCATACCGCCTTGTCGGCGAACCACAGGGTGCCGGTGGTGGCGTCGGGGACGTAGGCGGCGCGGATCCCGTCCTTGTGCTTCGCGACGTAACCCAGCAGCTCGGCGGGCGACTTGAAGGTGCGGGTCTCGGCGGCGCCCTTCGGCCACACCTCGCTCGCGGCCGGTGCGGGCGTCGAGGCCAGACGGTCGGCGTAGTCCGGGCCGAGGGCCTTCCTGGCGTACTTGTCGTCGACGAAGGAGTCCACGTCCACGTCCCCGGTCAGCTTCGCCGACCTCAGGATCGAGACGTCCTCCTTCAGGGCGGAGACGAGCTTCGGTTTGATCGCCGGGTCGAAGGTGGCGATGCCGTGCGCGCCGAAAGGCCGCCCGGGCCAGGCCCGGACCGCCCCGGCCAGGCCCGGACCGTACGTACGGACCGGCCAGGTACGGGCAAGCCCGCGTACGGCACCGCCGCGCGGCCGGACGCACCGCGGGCGGACACCTACGCACCCGCGGCCGGACAGCTACGCGCCCGCCGCAACCCGCCCGCTCACCTCGCCGAGCCCCACCCGCGTGCCATGCGGCCCGGGAGCCCACGCGGTCAGCGTCACCGTGTCCCCGTCCTCCAGGAAGGTGCGCTTGCCGTCGGGGAGGTCGAGGGTGTCCCGCCCGTTCCAGGTCAGCTCCAGGAGCGAGCCCCGCTGGTCGTCCGAGGCCCCGCTCACGGTGCCCGACCCGTACAGATCGCCCGTGCGCAGCGACGCGCCGTTCACCGTCATGTGGGCCAGCTGCTGGGCGGCCGTCCAGTACATGGTCGAGAAGGGCGGCTCGGAGACGACATGGCCGTTGACGGCGACGGAGATGCGCAGGTCGTAGCCGCCGGGGTCCTCCGAGGCGTCGTCGGTGTCGTCCAGATACGGCAGCAGCGGATGCGTACGTGTCGGGGGCGAGACCCGGGCGTCGTCCAGGGCGTCGAGCGGTGTGATCCAGGCCGACACCGAGGTGGCGAAGGACTTGCCGAGGAACGGGCCGAGGGGGACGTACTCCCAGGCCTGGAGGTCGCGGGCGGACCAGTCGTTGAGGAGGCAGAGCCCGAAGACGTGGTCGCGGAAGTCGCTCAGCGGGACCGCCGTGCCCATCGCGGAGGGCGTGCCGACCACGAAGCCGACCTCCGCCTCGATGTCCAGCCGGACGGACGGCCCGAAGACCGGCGCCGGGTCGGCCGGGGCCTTGCGCTGGCCCGAGGGGCGTACGACCTCGGTCCCGGAGACCACGACGGTGCCCGACCTGCCGTGGTAACCGATCGGCAGATGCTTCCAGTTGGGGGTGAGGGAGTCCTCGGCGTCGGGGCGGAAGATCTGGCCGACGTTACGGGCGTGGTTCTCGGAGGCGTAGAAGTCGACGTAGTCGGCGACCTCGAACGGGAGGTGGAGCGTCACCTCGGAGAGCGGGTGCAGCAGGGGCGCGATCGTCTCGCGGTGGGCCGGCACCGTCACCCACGCCGTGATGGCGCGCCGCACGTCCGACCATGCCGTGCGGCCGGCCGCGAGCAGAGGGTTCAGCGAGGGACGGGCGAGCAGAGCGGCGTACGGGGAGCCGAGTTCCACGGCCGCGGCCCCCGCGTCCAGCACGTGGTCGCCCAGCCGAACGCCCACGCTCCGCCGGCCGGAGTCGCTGTCGGAGCCGTCGAGTGAGAACACGCCGTACGGAAGATTGTGCGGGCCGAAGGGATCGCCCTCGGTGACATCGAAGGGGGGCATCGGGTGCTGCCTCGCTTTCCGTGTGGGTGCAGCACACGTTACGGGGGAGTCGGCGCTCTTGGGCAGTGTCTAAAGAGTCCGCAATGTCCGATTAAGGGCGGGGTCGGAGTAGTTGATTCCGGCTTAGCGTCCTTTCGGGGGGCGCGGACGGGGTGGGTCCGGGTCCGGTAGGAGGGACACGTGGGGGGACCCGTGGCCAGACGTTTCGCAGGCGTGCCGTTCGGCGCGGACCGAGATGTTCCGGGCCTGATCGTGAAGTTCGGCGACTACCCGCTGCACCACGGCGGAGTGGGCGCGATCCGCAGCCTCGGACGCCTGGGCGTACCGATGTACGCGATTACGGAGGACCGGTACACGCCCGCCGCGGCCTCGCGGCATCTGCGGCAGGCGTTCGTCTGGCCGACCACGGGGACGGAGCTGCCGGAGCGGCTCATCGAGGGACTGCTGCGCGTGGGGCGCCGGATCGGCCGGCCCACCGTGCTGATCCCGACCGACGAGGAGGCCGCGGTGCTGATCGCCGAGCACCAGGCGGAACTCGCGGACCGCTTCCTGTTTCCCAGAGTGAAGGCGGGCCTTCCGCGACGCCTCGCCAGCAAGCAGGGCCTGCACGAACTCTGCCTGGAGCACGGCATACCCAGCCCGGAATCCGCCTGCCCGGAGTCGTACGAGGAGATCGAGGACTTCGCCGCGAAGGCGGTCTTCCCGCTCGTGGCCAAGAACCGCGAGGCCTTCGTGCGCCGCGCACGACCGGCCGTGAACGGGACGACCCGTATCGAGACCCGCGAGGGGCTGCTCGCGCTCGCGCGCGACTGGGGCGAGCACCCCGGGGTGATCCTCCAGGAGTATCTGCCCAGGGAGGACGCCGAGGGCTGGATCGTGCACGCGTACTTCGACGCGGACTCGACGCCGCTCGCGATGTTCACCGGCGTCAAGGTCCGCTCCTGGCCGCCGCACGCGGGGATGACGGCGAACGCGTACGTGGTCGACAATCCGGAACTCGCGGACATCGCCGCGCGTTTCATCAAACAGATCGGCTTCAGCGGCGTCATCGACCTCGACCTGCGCTTCGACCGGCGCGACGGCCAGTACAAACTGCTCGACTTCAACCCGCGGATGGGAGCGCAGTTCCGGCTCTTCGAGAACGAGTCGGGGATCGACGTCGTCCGTGCCATGCATCTGGACCTGACCGGCCGCACCGTTCCGGAGGGGGAACAGCTCGCGGGCCGGCGCTACATCGTGGAGAACATCGACCTGCCCGCCCTGCTCGCGTACCGCCGCAGCGGCTACACGACACCGCACGCCCCGGCCCACGCGAGCGGCACGGAGCTGGCGTGGCTGGCGGCGGACGACCTGCGGCCGTTCTTCACCATGCTCGCGCGCTTCGTACGGCCCGGAGTGAAGCACATGTACCAACTGTGGCGGACCAACCGCCGGAGCACCCGTCCGAGCACGGGGTGAGGGCCCCTTCGGCCACGAGCCGGCAGTACGACGAGCCGGCAGAACCACGAGCCAGCAGTACACAGCACATGTTGGTGCTGACCACGAAGTGACGAAGCAGCGTCCTGGGGAGGGGACTTCGTGATGGAGCCGGTGGCAGTGATCGGTGCCGGGCCCTTCGGCCTGTCCACCGCCGCGCATCTGCGAGCGCGCGGCATTCCGGTACGGGTGTTCGGTGAGCCCATGGTGAGCTGGCGTGCGCACATGCCTGAGGGGATGCTTCTGAAGTCGACCCCGGCCGCCTCGAACATCGACGCCCCGCAGCCCGGGCACGACCTCGTCGACTACTGCGACGCGGCCGGCATCCGCCGACTCGTCACGGACGAGGACATCGTCCCGGTCGAGACGTTCGTCGCCTACGGGGAGTGGTTCCGGCAGAAGCTCGTGCCGGACCTGGAGCGGGTGCGGGTCGTCTCGGTCGACCGGCGGGGCGATCAGGGGGATGCAGGGCAGGGTGGCCGACGAGGTGGCCCGGAGGGCGGCCGGCGCGGCTCGGGCGGCTTCGAACTCAAGCTGGACTCCGGTGAGTTGTTCACCGCGCGGGCGGTCGTCGTCGCGACCGGGCTGTCCGGGCTGGCGTATCTGCCGCCCGAGCTGGCCGCGGCCGCACCCGACGGACCGACCCCCACGGGGCCCGTCTCGCACAGCTCGCAGCTCCACGACCTGTCCCGGTTCTCCGGCAAGGAGCTGATCGTCGTGGGCGCGGGCCAGTCCGCCCTGGAGACGGCGGCGCTCGCGGCGGAGGCGGGCGCGCAGGTGCGCGTGGTGGCGCGCGGCAAGGGCTCGGTCGCCTTCGGCGCGCCCCCGTGGACGCAGCCGCGGCTGCGGCCCGAGTCGCCCTTCGGCCGGGCCTGGTCGCTGTGGGCACTCAGTTACTACCCCCACCCGTACCGTCATCTGCCGCCGCAGGCCCGTCACTTCCTGGTCCGCCGGGTGCTCGGCCCCCTCGGCGCCTGGTGGCTGCGGGAGCGGTTCGAGGGGAAGGTGCAGGTGAGCGAGGTGTCGCGGATCGTCCACTCCGGATCGGCGGGCGGCCACCCGGCCCTCGCCGTCCAGACCTTCGACGGACGCGTCGAGGAACTCTCCGCGGACCACGTCGTCGCCGCGACCGGATACCGCGTCGACCTCGCCGCGATGGACTTCCTCGGGCACGAACTGCGTACGGAGCTGGCGGTGAGCCGGAGGACACCGAAGCTGGGCGCCGGGTTCAGGTCCTCCGTACCCGGGCTGTACTTCACGGGGCTGTCGGCGGCCGCTTCGTACGGGCCGGTGATGCGGTTCGTGTGCGGGACGGAGTTCGCCTCACCGAGGCTGGTCCGGCATCTGGTGGGGGCGCGCGGCTGAGCGGAACCTCCGCTTCGTGCGCGTACGCATCAATGCGTCGCCGAAGCCGCCGAGCCGCGCGAAGGTCGCGCGCGAGCCGCGTCCATGGAACGAGGCCGGGCACCGGGAGATGGGGCCCCGGGGGCGGGCGACGGGCCGGTTGACCGGGGGCGAGGGAGCAGGCAGGGCATGGCCAACTGCTCCTCCTCGCCCGCGATTTGCCCCCGGACGGCCGACGGATGGTGCCTGTGACGACCCCTGTGCCTGACGAGATACCGGACGACGTCCGGTTCCCGTCGAGTCGTTGGGGCGTTCGATCCGTATTCTCTGATCATGGCCGCACCGATTGCATATTCACTCATCGCCACTGACCTGGACGGGACGTTGTTGCGAGGCGACGACACCCTTTCGGACAGGTCACGCGCCGCGCTGGCGATGGCAATCGCGAGAGGTGCCAGGCACCTTGTGGTGACGGGGCGCCCGGCACCACGCGTACGCCCCCTGCTGGACGAACTGGGCAGTCAGGGACTGGCGGTGTGCGGTCAGGGAGCGCAGTTGTACGACGCCGGTGCCGAGCGCATGGTCTGGTCGGTCACCCTCGACCGCGAGCTGGCCGAGACGGCGCTCGGCAAGATCGAGGCGGAGGTCGGGGACGTGTACGCCGCGGTCGACCAGGACGGGGTCGACGGACTCACGCTCATCGAGCCGGGGTACGAGATGCCGCACCCGACGCTCCCCGCGGTACGCGTCCTGCGCCGCGACGACCTCTGGACGGAACCCATCAGCAAGGTGCTGCTGCGCCATCCCCTGCTGTCCGACGACGAGTTGGCGTCCGCGGCCCGCGGAGCGGTCGGTTCCCTCGCCACAGTCACGATGTCCGGCCCCGGCACAGTCGAACTCCAGCCATGTGGCGTGACCAAGGCGACGGGTCTCGCCCTGGCGGCCGAACACCTCGGCCTCACTCCCGCCACCACGATCGCTTTCGGTGACATGCCCAACGACATCCCGATGTTCGACTGGGCGGCCCACGGCGTCGCGATGGCCAACGCCCACCCCGAACTCCGGGCGGTGGCCGACGAGGTGACCCTGTCGAACGAGGAGGACGGCATCGCGGTGGTGCTGGAACGGCTCTTCGGCTCGCGGCCCTAGTTCTGAGTCAGGGTTCTGCGTCAGGAGAAAGCCTGGCGGCCCGCGGAGAGGTCGGTCTCCCTCGCCGCGGGCACACCCGGCACCAGAACGTCCGGCATTGGTCGGCCCGGTACCGGCCCGCTCAGTAGGCCCCGAAGACGTTGTCGATCGAGCCGTACCTCGCGGCGGCGTAGTTGCACGCCGCCGTGATGTTGGCGACCGGGTCGAAGGGGTCCATCGAGGTGCCGGCCACGTGGTAGGCGTTGAAGGTCGGGTCGATGGTCTGGAGGAGCCCCTTCGACGGCGTACCGGCCGCGGCGTTGGAGTCCCAGTTGTTCATGGCCTGCGGGTTGCCCGACGACTCGCGCATGATGTTGCGGTAGATGCCGTCGTACGACCCCGGGATGCCCTGCTGGGCCATGATGTCCAGCGACTCCCTGATCCAGCCGTCGAGGTCGTTGGTGTACGTCTTCGCGGCGGCGGGGGTGACGGCGGACGCGGTGGACGCCTTGGTCGCAGTGGCCGTCTTTGTCGAGGTTTGGACATTTTTCGTACCGACTGTCAGCTTGAGGCCGGGGCGGATGACCGCCGGGTCGTCGCCGATGACCGCGCGGTTGGCCTTGTACAGGTTCTGCCAGCCGCCGCTCGTGGAGTGCTTCTTGGCGATCTTGGTCAGGGTGTCGCCCGCGACCACCTTGTACGTGACGAGCGAGACCTGCGGGACCGCGGCCGGTGCGACCTGGGCGGCCTGCGCCGGCTGTGCGGCCTGGGCGCCGGTCGCGCCCACGATGGGGAGCGCGAGCGCGGCTCCGCCGGTTCCCGCGGCGATGATGCCGCGCGTGAGGGTGTTCATTCTGGGGCGGCGGTGCTTGCCTCGTGCGGCCATGGCGCGTTTCCTCTCCGACGCCTGCGAGGTGAGCTGTCGGGTTCGGGCGGGAGCTGCCCGGCCGCATGCTGCACGCGGCTTCACCCCGAGCCGTTCCGGAATCCGGACCGGCGGCTTACCTGGGTCCCCCGCTCCTGCCGTACGCGAGTGAATGGGTGGTTGGGATCTCCGGGCGGCGGCAGGATTAGGCGGTCCATCCGGAGTGACGTGAACGTATGCGAGAGCACATGCCGTGAACAAGCCCAGAATTCACATGGAGATGTCATTTGCCTGTTCAGGGCAGATGGGAATTCTTGATCCATTCGGAAGGCGAAGTTCAACTTGCTTTGCGCAAAGGTGAATCGACCGGCTTGGCAAAGTGGCCATCCGGAGCGGACGTGACCCAATTCACGTGCGCAGGTGGGGAATTAGGTGCGTGATGTGTCTAATACGGGCAAGTCGGGCGGGGTCTGGATGTCCGCCCAGTCGGCATAAGGGACTACTTGTCCAGAAACGTTCTCACTGCTCTTCAGGGTTCCAGAGGGTCAGCCTTCTGGGTTCCAGAGAGTCAGTACGTCACGCAGTTTCTGCCGGTGGCTGTCGATCCAGTTCCGGGGAAGATCGACGGGAACGCACACGGTGGCCATGGAAATCGTGTCGTCCTCCACGATCACCTCGGGGCAATCCCGTTCTCCCGTGAGCCGAACGGAAATCGACGGTCCTCGCTCCACCGTCATCCATGCGATGTCCTCGCCGCGGTCGAATGCGGCGTCCAGAGCGTGCCCCCAGGTCTCAAGTCGGCGGCGCCACAGAGCGAGTTCGAGGCGGCCGCTGACAAAAGGCGTCTCCACGACGATCTCGGCCGCGAGCCCCGCCGTCATGAGTGGGTGCCGGCCGAGGACCGTGATCCTGACCGAGTTGCCCTCCTCGTCGGCGAGGAGCGCGAGGTCCGTCGGGCCGGTGCGGTGGTCGGCCGGGAGGTCGGCGTCGCAGAGGGCACAGACGAAATGGGCGTCCTGTACGGAGTTCCACTCGGCGCAGGACGGGCAGCGGCGGTAGGTGATCGGGTGGGTGTAGCCGCTGGTGTGGGCGCCGGAGTGGGAGATGCCCGCGCGGGTGAGGGCCGCCGCGAGCGACCGCCACGATTCGGGGTCGGGGCAGTAGCCGGTGGACTGGTTGCTCGCGTACGTGACCGCCCAGCCGGAGGAGGTCTGTGCGAAGCCCAACTCCCCGGCGGCGCGTACCGGTTCCCCTTCCGCGCATGCCACGTGCTCGGAGCGGCGTGGGGCCAGGCGCAGGGTCACGGAGGCGTCGACGACGAAGGTGAACGGCTCGTCGAGTTCGTCGGCGGGGCGGGCGGACAGGAAGGCGTCGAGGTCGGCCGGGGTCCGGATCCGGGCGCCACCTCCGCCGCGCCGGACGGCCTCCCTTAGGACGGCCTCCCTTATGTCTTCGGGCCCCACATAGGCGTAGGCGGTCATGGGGTCCCTACATACGCGTTTGCGGTCGTTGGCCCTGCACACGCGTTTGCGGGTGTGGGGTCCACGTACGCCTTCGCCGTCATTCGGGGAGCGTACGAGCTCACCCCGCGGTCCGCGGAATCCTTTTCTCCCAGGTGCGGTGGAACACCACCTCGTCGCCGTCCTTGCAGATCACCTCGTTCGAGGTGATGAAGTCCGCCTCGTCGCAGGTGGTTTCGGAGTGCGCCTCCACGCTCGCGTTCCACGGCAGATCCGGACGGTGCAACCGGACGAACCAGTCCGAGCGGGCCCGGGCCGACAGCGGGTCCGACTCGACGATCGTGTACGTGTCCAGGGCCTCCTCGGTGAATTCCAGGCCGTCGGGATACACACGGGTGCCTCCATAGCGCGGGTCCACCTCCAGGCGCCATTCGCCCTTGGCGACATCGCGGACGACGAGGCGCTCGGGGCGCGGCTCGTCCAGTGTCGCGGGGAAGTTGACCCCCATGGGCTCCGACTGCTCCGGCTCATCGAAGGAGATGGAGGGGTCCGACTCCTGTGCGCGGAGCGGGAGTTCCAGTGCGCTGCCCGAAGGGGTGAGGGTGAAGCCCGCTTCCGAACCCGGCTGGGGCCAGATCCACGGCCAGTACGCGGAGGAGACGGCGAGACGGACGCGATGGCCCGGAGGGAAGGCGTGGCCGATCGCGTTCAGGTCGAAAGCCACATCCTCCGTAGAGCCCGGTTTCCAGGGAACCACCTGGTCGCGGCCATGACGGGCTGACAGGTTCAGGACGCCCCGGGTGACGAGGGTCGAGGAGCCGTCCGGGGCCACGTCGCAGATCCGGGCCACTACTTGTCCTCGTGTCGCCTCCGTGGTGAGTCTCAGGCGCACGCCCGGGCGGCCCAGTACCCAGATCTCCTCCGGAACCTCGAAGTCGAAGCACGCCGACTTCGCGTCCTCGTCCCGCTGGTCGGGCGGCAGGTCCGCGTCGTTGCCGAAGGGGAAGAAGCGGCCCGCGTCCACCCCTGTGTGCTGAGGCGACCGCACCACCACGGGCTCACCCTTAAGGACGTACGTCACCGGAGCCACCAGGGGAGAGGGCCAGGCCGGATCGCCGACCCAGCGGCCCGGCAGCGTCGGGTACACCGTGGCGGGCGGGTGGGAGTCGCTGACGTACGAGCGCAGGAGCGGCTCGGACATGATCCCGGTCTCCGTGCCCTTGAGCCAGTGGTCCCACCAGCGCAGCGTCTCCTGGAGGAAACCGATCGCCGGGCCGGGCGGCAGCCCCCGGTCGGGGTACTGGTGCGACCACGGCCCGACGATCCCCCGTACGCGGTCCGCCACGAGGTGTTCCACCAGGCGCAGGACCGTGTCCCGGTACGGGTCGTGCCAGCCGCCGACCGCGAGCACCGCCGCCCGGATCGCCGAGTAGTCCTCGCACACGCTGCCGCGGCGCCAGTGGTCGTCCCTCGTCTGGTGCGCCAGCCAGGTGTGCAGGAACGGATCGACGGTCTCCAGTCGTTTGACCCACAGGTCGTGCCAGACCTCGCCCGCGTAGACCGGATCCGGCGGGCGGGAGACGAACGCGAGCATGGTCGCCGCCCACGCGTGCATGTCGGCGGCGAGCACGGAACCACCCATGTAGTGCACGTCGTTGTCATAGCGGTCGTCCGTCGAGCAGACCGTGACGACCGCCTTGAGCGGCTCGGGCGCGAGGGCCGCGATCTGGAGGGAGTTGAAGCCGCCCCAGGAGATGCCGAACATGCCGACCTTGCCCGAGCACCAGGGCTGGGCGGCGAGCCAGTTGACGACCTCGACCCCGTCGGCCAGCTCCGTCGCCGAGTACTCGTCGCCGGGCATGCCCTCGGAGTTCCCGTGCCCCCGGATGTCCACGCGTACGGAGGCATAGCCGTGTCCCGCGTACCAGGGGTGGCGCTGCCAGTCGCGCGGGGCCGTCCAGTCGGTCAGGCGGTAGGGCAGGTATTCGAGCAGGGCCGGTACGGGTTCGTCGGTGAGCGGGCGCCACACGCGCGCGTAGAGCTTGGTTCCGTCCGGGAGGGGAACGCGGAGGTCCTCGTGAGTCGTCTCGTAGGGGAAGGACGTACGGATGCGCATGGCGGTGACCTCCAGGGCCTGTGGGCTCTCAGTGGACCGGGTGCATCGTGCGGCGCAGCCAGGGCGCGGCGGCGATCACGAGCAGACCGGCGGCGACCGCGATCGCGCCGTTGACGCCGAAGTAGGCGGGCTTGGAGACGTCGTCGTAGAGCTTCACGGTCTGGGCCTGGATGCCGTTGGCGAGGGCCAGCGAGAGGAACCAGAGGGACATCGTCTGGCTGGCGAAGGCCCGCGGGGCGAGCTTCGTGGTGGCCGACATTCCGGAGGTCTCCAGGAGGATGTCGCCGAGCCCCAGCAGGAAGTACGAGCCGACGATCCACCAGGCCGACATCAGGTAGTCCCCGTTGTCGTGGCCGGAGGTCGGCAGCACCATCAGGAGGAAGGACAGGCCTCCCAGCACCACTCCGAACGCGATCTTGTTGGAGGCGTGCGGCTGGCTGTGCCCCATCCGGACCCACAGCGCGGCCACGACCGGGGCGAGCGCCACCTCGAAGGCACCCAGGGCGGACGCGTACCAACTGGCGGGGAAGCCGAAGCCGAGGATCGTCGTCTCGGCGTTCGACGCGGCCAGCAGCATCATCGTCGAGTACGCCTGGAAGAGGATGAAGTTGAAGACCGTGGAGGCCAGGAAGAGCACGATGTACGGGCGCAGCCGGCCCCGTTCCCCGGGGGTCACCCGGGGACTCCTGAACATCACCGCGAAGTAGACCGCCGGCGCGATCACCGAGATCAGGGTCAGCAGGTCCACGAACCGGCCCATGGTCAGCCATCCGGCGGCGGCGAGCAGGACCGCGAGGACGGCCACCGACAGCAGCCCCAGGACGATCAGGCGGACGGCCCTGCGCATGGACGCCGGCGGCAGCGCGAACTCGGCCGCGTTCCTGCGCCCGGCCAGGTGACGGCGGCCCGCGACGTACTGGATCAGACCGAAGGTCATACCGACCGCGGCCGCCGAGAAGCCCCAGTGCCAGCCCCGGTGGTCGCCGAGCCAGCCGGTGATCAGCGGACCGGCGAACGCGCCGATGTTGATCGCCATGTAGTACACGGCGAAACCGGCGTCGCGGCGGTCGTCGTCGGTGCGGTAGAGCTTGCCGACCATGGTGGCGACGTTCGGCTTCAGCAGGCCCGTGCCCGCGCTGATCAGGCCGAGTCCCGCCCAGGTCATGGCCCCGGTGGGCACCGCCATCGCGTAGTGGCCGCAGGCGATCAGAACGCCGCCCCACAGGACCGCCCGGTACGAGCCGAGGATGCGGTCGGCCAGCCAGCCGCCGGCCACCGAGACGAGATAGACCAGCGTCCCGTACGCGGCCGAGACGGACGCGGCCGTTCCGGCGGACATGCCCATGCCGCCGTGGGCCACCGTGTCCGCGAAGTACAGGACGAGGATCGCCTGCATCCCCAGGAACGAGAACCGCTCCCAGACCTCCAGGCCCGAGAGGGTGAGCAGGCCCCTGGGCTGGCCGAGGAAGGCATGGTCGTCGGCGGGGTCCGAGGGCGTGCCACCGGGCTCCGGATCGGGGTCGGACTCGATCGTGTCGCGGGACAAGAAGCATCACTTCCTGAAAAATGGCTCGCTTTCAGGACGTACCGCAATGTGTCGGCTGTACCGGATGTATCAGCTGTATCGGCGGATCAAGAACATACCTTCCGTGATCGGATACCGCCCGGCTGGAGGGTGGGGGCAAAAGGGGGCAGGTGGAGCGTGTCAGGCAGGGTGGTGGCAGGTGACGGGCGGGCGCTCACTCTGATCGAAAGGCGACCGGATACGCTGACTTGAGTGCCAGCAGCGACACATCGACAAACACCCACAGCATCCGCAGCACCGGCAGCACCCGGAACACTCAGAGCATCCAGAGACCGCCGCTGAGAGCGTCAGCAGACAGGAGACCCTCGTGACCGTCGTCGGGCCGTTCGGGCTGAGCGTGCGGGACCAGGCTCTCGAAGCCGATGTCCAGGCCGGATTGGCGGCTGTCGAGGAGGGACTGCTCGAGGCCACCAAGAGTGAGGTCCCGTTCATCACGGAGGCCGCGCAGCACCTCGTGCGCGCCGGCGGCAAGCGGTTCCGGCCGCTGCTCGTGACGCTCGCCGCGCAGTTCGGCGACCCGTACGCGCCGGGTGTCGTGCCCTCGGCCGTGGTCGTCGAGCTGACCCACCTCGCCACGCTGTACCACGACGACGTGATGGACGAGGCGGACGTGCGCCGCGGAGTGCCCAGCGCCAACAGCCGCTGGGGCAACTCGGTCGCGGTCCTCACCGGCGACTTCCTCTTCGCGCGGGCCTCTCACATACTGGCCGACCTCGGCCCCGAGGCCGTACGCATCCAGGCGGAGGCGTTCGAGCGGCTGGTCACCGGCCAGATCCTGGAGACGGCGGGCCCGCGCGACGGGCGTGACCCGATCGACCACTACATGGACGTGCTCAGCGGCAAGACCGGCTCGCTGATCGCCGTGGCGGGACGGTTCGGCGCGATGATGTCGGGCGCCGACGAGACGGTCGTCGACGTGCTGACGCAGTACGGCGAGCGGCTCGGCGTCGCCTTCCAGCTCGCCGACGACGTGCTGGACATCGCCAGCGACACGCGCGAGTCAGGCAAGACTCCGGGCACCGACCTGCGCGAGGGCATCCCGACGATGCCCGTGCTGCGGCTGCGCGAGCGCGTGGAGCGGCTGGGGCTCGCCGAGGACATCGCGCTGTCGGAGCTGCTCGCCTCGGACCTGTCCGACGACGCGCGGCACGCCGAGGCGCTGGCCAGGCTGCGGGTGCACCCCGCCCTGGACCAGGCCCGCCGCGACACCGTGCGGTACGCGGAGGACGCCCGCGCCACGCTGGCGCCGCTCCCGGAGTGCGACGCGAAGGCGGCGCTGGTGGAGCTGTGCGACGCGGTGGTCCATCGGGCGGGCTGACCTGCCCGTCTCCTCGTTTTTCCCAAGATCCTCTCGGGGATTTCCCTTGGACCCTTTCCGTGTGTGACGCAGGTCACAGACCTGGAACGAGTCCAATTTCGGATCCGGTCCGTAGTCCCCCATAGAAGCTGACGCAGGGGGCGTCAGCGGAACTACGGGGAGAAAAAAGAATCATGGGGACAATCGTTACGTTCGCGCAGCGTCGTAAGAAGCTCGTCATGACCGGCGTCGCGGTGGCCACCGCGGCCGGAGTCGCCGCCGCCGTCATCCCGGCGGTCGCCGACAGCGGGAGCTCCGGCAAGGGTTCGAGCGTGAGTGCGAGCACGGGGCACTCGGAGCACGGGGGCCAGTCCATCGAGGTGCAGAGCGGCGCTCTCGCCGGCGGCAGCGGTGGCACCATCCTCGCCGCGAGCCTGAACGGCGCCAACGAGGTGCCGGTGCAGGGCGGCCCCGCCGTCGGTGACAAGGACGGCGCGGCGCTCGAGTTCGTCAAGGTCAAGGGGGACAAGGTGTCCGTCGCCGTCAAGTGGCGCGGCACCGGCAAGCCGACCCTGCTCCACATCCACCAGGGCGCCAAGGGTGTCAACGGTGGTGTCAAGGTCGACTTCACCAAGCTGCTGGGCAACGCCAAGGGCCGCACGGTCACCGGCACGGTCAAGGTCAAGGACGCCGCCCTGCTCGGGCAGCTGAAGTCCGACCCGGGCAGTTTCTACGCCAATCTGCACACCGCCGAGTTCCCGGGCGGCGCCGTCCGCGGCCAGCTCCACAAGGTCACCACGAAGTTCGACTTCCGGCACGCGCTGAACAACTTCCAGGCGTCCGTCATCAAGGGCAAGCAGATCTACGAGTGCAAGAAGGCGGCCGACGGCACCACGTCCTTCGCCCAGCGTGACGTGGCCGCCGTGCTCGGCGGTCCCATCGCGCACTCGTTCGTGAAGCCCAACTCGGGTACTCCGCAGTGGATCGCGGCCGACCGCAGCGCCGTCACGGGCGCGCTGATCTCCAAGACCCCGAACGGCGACAAGAACATCCCCGAACTGGACCTCAGGGCCACGCAGTCCGGCAAGCACCGGGGGCTGCTCGCGAACACCGCGGAGATCCTGCGGCTGAACACCGTGGGCGGGGTCGCTCCGGCCGGGTCCTGCAAGGTGGGCAAGATCGTGGGAGTTCCGTACGGGGCGGACTACGTGTTCGTGAACCGGTGAACAGCCCGCTGACCACCGGCTGATCCGTCGGATCCGGAAGCGGTCCACCCGGATCGGGAAGGGATCCACCCGGGACCAGGAAGTGATCCACCCGGATCTGAAAGGGTTTCACCCGGCTCCGGCGAGATACACGGACGGCGTCTTCCCCGCACGACCCCTACGGGTCGGGGGAGCCGCCGTCCACCCATGTCATACCGCAGGTGTACACGGAGTTGGCTCCGAGGTCTGACGCTTTCCGCCGGCCGATTTGGTCAGATTGGACACACCACTTCACAGGAGTTCGGGTGACAATGGCGGCCAGGGGTGGACGAGTGCATCAGCCGCCGACAACGGAGGTAGGGCACACATGGCACCGTACGAATCCGACGACAACACGAACGAGGACCTGCGCACCGGCCGACGCAAAGCCGCTCGGTACGTCGTCCCCGTCGCGGTGCTGGGGGTGGCGGCGGCGACCATCGGGCTGGTCCCGGCGTTCGCCGGTTCCGGAGACCCGGACCTGCCGGACATCACCGCCCAGCAGCTCATCGAGAAGATCGCCGCGTCGGACGTACAGCAGCTGTCCGGCACGGTGAAGATCAGCACGGACCTCGGCCTGCCGAACCTCGGCGGCCTGGAGAGCAGCCTCGGCGGCGGAATGGGCGGGGGCGACGACTCGGGTTCCTCCGCGGACCCGTCGTCCAAGCTGCTTGAACTGGCGTCCGGTACGCACACGTTGCGGGTCGCGTCCGACGGCGAGGACAAGCAGAAGCTCTCGCTGCTCGACAAGGCCGCCGAGTACAGCGTGATCCACAACGGCGACGAGGTGTGGGCGTACGACAGCGCGTCGAACGAGGCGTACCACGTGAAGGACTCCTCCGGCGCCGCCGAGAAGGGCACGAAGGGCAAGGCCGAAGACGTGCCGGCCACGCCCAAGGAGCTGGCCGAAGAGGCACTGAAGGCGGCCGACGACACGACGTCCGTGACGGTCGACGGTACGGCGCAGGTCGCGGGCCGCGACGCCTACAAGCTGCTGATCAAGCCCAAGGCGTCCGGTTCGACGGTCGGCGCGATCTCCATCGCGGTGGACTCGAAGACCGGTCTGCCCCTGAAGTTCACGCTGACCCCGGCGAGCGGCGGCGCGGCCGTCATCGACGCGGGCTTCACCAAGGTCGACTTCTCCAAGCCGGCCGCGTCCACCTTCGACTTCAGCCCGCCCAAGGGCACGAAGGTCACCGAGGGCGACGAGGGGAAGGCCGAGGGCAAGGCGGACCGGGCGCGGCCCAAGGGCGGCGAGGACCTGGGCAAGGAGTTCCAGGGCCTGAACGTCATCGGTGAGGGCTGGAGCTCGATAGCCCAGTTCGACACCGGCGGCGAGGGCATGCCGTCGGAGTCCTCCGGCGCGGGTGACGCGGGCCGCTTCCTCGACTCGCTGGGCGACCACGTGACCGGCAAGTTCGGCTCGGGCACGGTCTTCTCGACCCGCCTGGTCAACGCGCTCATCACGGACGACGGCAAGGTCTACGCGGGCGCGGTCACCAAGGACGCGCTGGTGAAGGCGGCCAACGCGGCGAAGTAGCGCACGCGGTCCCGGAGCCCCTTGTGGGAAAGGCGAAGTGAGGGAGTCGATGGCGGAACTGTCCACCGCGGACGGTGACATGGCGGGTGAGCGCGGCACGGCCGGCGCGGGCGACACCGCGGCGGCCGGGCACACGGCGAAAGCCGGTGACACGGTGGCGGACGCGGCAGCGACCGCGGACACGGGTGACACCGTGATCGCCACCCGCGCCCTCACCAAGCGCTACCGCGGCGGACAGCTCGCCGTCGACGGCCTCGACCTGGCCGTCCCGGCGGGCAGCGTCTTCGGCTTCCTCGGGCCGAACGGCTCCGGCAAGACGACCACCATCAGAATGCTGATGGGCCTGATCGAGCCGACGTCCGGCACGGCGCGCGTGCTGGGGCAGCCCATGCCGCGCGCCACCGGCGCCGTGCTGCCGCACGTCGGCGCGCTCATCGAGGGACCGGCTCTCTACGGCTTCCTCTCCGGCCGCGACAACCTCCTGCGATACGACTCGGCCGACCCGACCGCCGACCCGCGCACCCGGCGTACACGCGTCGCGGCCGCGCTGGACCGCGTCGGGCTGACGGCAGCCGCGGGCAAGAAGGCGAAGGCGTACTCCCTGGGGATGAAGCAGCGGCTCGGGCTCGCCGCGGCGCTGCTGCAGCCCCGCCGGCTGCTCGTGCTGGACGAGCCGACCAACGGGCTCGACCCGCAGGGGATGCGGGAAATCCGTTCCCTGGTGAGGGAGTTGGCGTCGGACGGCACCACCGTCTTCCTGTCCTCGCATCTGCTGGACGAGATCGAGCAGGTGTGTACGCACGTGGCGGTGATGGCCCAGGGACGGCTGATCACCCAGGGGCCGGTGGCCGACCTCGCGGCGGGCGCGCGCGGCCGGCTCGTCGTGACGACACCGGATCCGGGCGACGCGGCCCGGGTGCTGAAGGAACAGGGCGTGAGTGATGTCGTGGTCGCCGAGGACCGTGTGACCGCCGAGCCACTGGAGCGCGATCTCGCCGAGGTGAACGCGGCGCTGGTGACGGCGGGCGTCCGCGTCCGGGGCTTCGGGGTGGAACGGGCCTCGCTGGAGGACGCGTTCGTGGCGCTCACGGGGGAGGGATTCGATGTCGCGGGCTGAGCTCACCGAGCCGTCGGCCCGGGCCGCTAAGACAGCGGCCGGGGAACGGACGCCGACCCCGCTGTGGCCCCTCGGCCTGCTGCGCAACGAGCTGGGGACCACACTCCGGCGGTGGCGGACGATCGCGCTGCTCGGCGTGCTGGCCGCGGTGCCGGTTCTGGTCGGGATCGCGGTCAAGATCGAGACGAGCGACGGCTCGTCGGCCGGAGGCGGCGGAGGCGAGGGGCCCGCCTTCATCGCGCAGATCACCAACAACGGACTGTTCCTGGTCTTCACCGCACTCGCCGCCACACTGCCGTTCTTCCTGCCGATGGCGGTCGGCGTCGTCGCGGGCGACGCGATTGCGGGCGAGGCCAACGCGGGGACACTGCGCTATCTGCTGGTCGCCCCGGCCGGCCGCACCCGCCTGCTGATCACCAAGTACGCGACCACGCTGGCCTTCTGCGTCATCGCGACCCTCGTGGTGGCGAGCTCGGCGCTCATCGTGGGCGCGCTCCTGTTCCCACTGGGCGAGCTGACGACGATCTCCGGCACGCGGATCAGTTTCGGCGAGGGGCTCGGGCGGGCGCTGCTGATCGCGCTGGCCGTTGCCGCGTCACTGATCGGGATCGCGGCCCTCGGCCTGTTCGTCTCCACCCTGACGAACAGCGGGATCGCGGCGATGGCGACGACCGTCGGCCTGCTCATCACAGTGCAGATCCTCGACCAGATCCCCCAGCTGCACGCGATACAGCCGTACTTCTTCTCGCACTACTGGCTGTCCTTCGCCGACCTCATGCGCGACCCGGTCTACTGGGACGACCTGATACGCAACCTGCAGCTCCAGGGGCTGTACGCGGCGGTGTTCGGCGCGGCCGCGTGGGCGCGGTTCACGGCGAAGGACATCACCGCGTAGAGCGGCGCCATCCTTGGTTCCGTAGGCGGCGGAGGCTTCAGCCGTCGTACGGGAAGCGGGCGAGCGGGGGCTCCTGCGCGAAGAACGTCTTGGCGCGGGTCAGGGCGGCGGAGTCGGTCAGGACGTCCCCGGGCTTGCTGCCGTTGCCGAGGAGGACTCCGCCGAATCGCATCCCCAGGTACGCGGCCGAGTGGTTGAGCGTGCCGATCAGCGGGTCGGCGACCTCTTCCTCCTCGTGCGCGAGGGCCGTGACGCCCCACAGCATGCGCCCGGCCATCGTCTTCTTGAAGTCGAGGCCCGGGGTGCGCAGCCAGCCCGACCAGTGGTCCAGGTAGCGCTTGGTGTGCGCGGACACGGAGTACCAGTACAGCGGGGAGGCGATGACGAGGTCCGTCGCCGCGAGCGTCGCGTCGAGCAGCAGGGCCGTGTTGTCGCCGGACGGCCGGACATGGTCGCTGTCGTGGCGCAGGTCCTCGAAATCGGGCACCGGGTGCTCGGTGAGACTCAGCCATTGCTGTGTGACGCCGGCCGGCAGCTGTTCCGCGGCCTTGCGGGCCAGCAGCTCGGTGTTGCCGCTGTCGCGGGCGCTGCCCAGGATGAAGAGGAAGTGGCGGGTCATGAGCGGCTCCGTCATGGAAGGCGTACGACGACTGCATGCGTACGCAGTATATGCACACGCATGCAGTCGTCGGCTACCCCGGAGAACGGGCCGCGGCGGGCCGGAGCCGCCCTGAGTGGGCTGAACCCGCTGGAGCCGTCCGGAGCGGATCCGGCTACCGGGATTCATTCGCAGTGCACCGGGGTTCACCCCGGTGGTGAAGCGAGTCTCGTAGCTGTGACGCGGAGTGTCGCTGTGTCGTTCCGGCGGAGCCGGACTGTGCCGCGGTGGGGGTGAGGGTTCGCTCTTGCGTTCCCGGTGACGGTGCTTGTTCGACCGGCCTAGTGTGATCGGCATGCAGCTCCGGTATTCGTTTCGTGTGTACCCGGATGCCGGTCAGTGCACCGCGTTGGCGAGGGCGTTCGGGTGCGCCCGTGTCGTGTTCAACGACGCGGTACGGGCCCGTGAGGACGCCCGCAGGGCGGCAGGCCCTTCCCGAAGGCCGGTGAGCTGTCCGCCCGTCTGATCGCCGAGGTGAAACAGACGATCGAGCGGTCCTGGCTCGGCGAGGTCTCCGCCGTCGTCCTGCAGCAGTCCCTGCGGGATGCCGAGACCGCGTACCGCAATTTCTTCGCCTCCATCAAGGGCACACGCAAGGGCCCGAAAACCGGCCCGCCCCGGTTCAAGTCCGGTAAGGATGCCCGGCAGTCGATCCGGTTCACCGCGAATGCCCGCTGGAAGATCACCGACAGTGGCCGTCTGAATCTGCCGAAGATCGGGGCGGTGAAGGTGAAGTGGTCCCGCAGCCTGCCCACGCAGCCGTCGTCCGTCACCGTGATCAAGGACTCCGCCGGGCGGTACTTCGCCTCGTTCGTCATCGACACCGACCCTGCCCACGACGCTGAGCGGATGCCTGCCACCGACCACACCATCGGCACCGACCCTGCCCACGACGCTGAGCGGATGCCTGCCACCGACCACACCATCGGCACCGACCTCGGCCTCACCCACTTCGCGGTCCTGTCCGACGGCACGGAGATCGATTCCCCGCGGTTACTGCGCCGCGCGGAGAAGAAACTGAAGAAGGCCCAGCGGGAACTGGCCCACAAGCAGAAAGGTTCGAAGAACCGGGAGAAAGCCCGTGTCAAGGTCGCCCGCGCCCACGTCAAGGTCACCGATGCCCGCCGTGAGTTCCATCACCAGCTCTCCACTCGGCTGATCTCCGAGAACCAAGGGATCGCCGTGGAGGACCTGTCGGTGGCGGGACTGGCGCGCACCAGGCTGGCCAAGTCCGTGCACGACGCGGGATGGTCTTCGTTCGTGAGCATGCTGGAGTACAAGGCGCAACGGTATGGCCGGACCCTGGTCAAGATCGGCCGGTTCACACCGACGAGTCAGGTCTGCTCGACCTGCGGGGTCAAGGACGGGCCCAAGCTCCTGCACGTGCGGGAGTGGACCTGTACCGCCTGCGGCACCGTTCACGACCGGGACCACAACGCCGCACTCAACGTCAGACAGGCCGCCGGACTGGCGGTATCGGCCTGCGGAGCGCCGGTAAGACCAGGAGCAATCCCGGCACAGCGCGAAGAAACAGGAAGCCACGGATTCTCCACCGGAAACCGTGCCGCGTAGCGGCACGGCAACCGGTAGAGAAGGCCAGAATCCTCGCCCTTCAGGGCGAGGAGCATGTCAATCCGAGAGCTCCCACACCGCGTACGCCAGTGCGTCGCTGTTCCGGTTCAGGGCGGTGTCGTTGATGTTCGACGTCGTGTCGCACGAGGAGTGGTAGCAGCGGTCGAACGACTGGCCCGCCGTGCCGCCCCACTTGGCGGCCTGGGCCGCGGACTTGGTGCTGCTGGCGCCGGTGAAGACGCCGCCGACGGGGATGCCCGCGCTCTTGAAGGGGGCGTGGTCCGAGCGGCCGTCGCCCTCGGTCTCGATCTCGGTGGCGACGCCTATACCCGCGTAGAAGTCCTTGAGGGTCTTCTCGATGGCCGGGTCGTCGTCGTAGACGAAGTAGCCGGGGTTCGGCGATCCGATCATGTCGAAGTTGAGATAGCCGCTGATCTTGGCGCGGTTGGCGGTGGTCAGGCCGTTGACGTAGTTGCGCGAGCCGACCATGCCCAGCTCCTCGGCTCCCCACCAGGCGAACCGCAGATGCTTTGTGGGCTGGTACTGGGTGCGGGACACGGTGAGCGCGGCTTCCAGCAGGGCCGCCGAGCCCGAGCCGTTGTCGTTGATGCCGGCCCCCGAGGTGACGCTGTCGAGGTGGGATCCCGCCATGACGACCTGGTTGGCGTCGCCGCCGGGCCAGTCGGCGATCAGGTTGTAGCCGACGCGGCTGGAGGCGGTGAACTGCTGGATGGTCGTGGTGAATCCGGCCGCGTCCAGCTTGGCCTTCACGTAGTCGAGGGACGCCTTGTAGCCGGCGCGTCCATGGGCGCGGTTGCCGCCGTTGGCGGTGGCGATGGACTGCAGTTGAGTGAGATGGGCCTTGACGTTGGCGACGGGTATGTCCGGTGCGGCGGCCGCGCGCGCGGGCGCGGCGTCGGCTATCGCGCTCGTGGTGAGGAGTGCGGCGACGGCTATGACCGCGGCACCCGTGACACGTCCGGGAACAGAGAGCTTCATGTGGGGGGCTCCGAATTCCATACGGGAATGGGTGCCTGATGGTGAAGCTGAGGCTGACGTTCCGTCAAGAGCGCAATCCGGTCAGAGCTGTTCGGATAACGGACCCCTGGAGTTCCCCTGGTCGCGGCCGCGCGTGAGACACCGGGTGCGCCGTGTTCGGGCGGCTGTTCCCTGCTTCCTGTTCCTTCTTGCCGCGGACGGCTTGGCGGGCGCAGCCCAGGTGGCCGTGGGCGGGCGTCCGTCCCGGGCTGACATCCCTGGTGGCCGCGTACGGACGGACACCCCGGTCGCCGCGGGGGTCCCCGCGTGTCAGTGCACGCAGAACTCGTTCCCCTCCGGGTCCGTCATCACCACCCACTCGCCGCCCTGCTCCTTCACCTCCCGGAGCACCTCCGCCCCCAGCCCGGTCAGCCGCGCGACCTCCGCCGTCCGCTGCCCGTCCGCGGCGTGTACGTCGATATGCACCCGGTTCTTCACCGTCTTCGGCTCCGGCACGCGCTGGAAGAGCAGCCGTCGTCCGAGTCCGGTCCCGCTGTCCTTGTCGTACGGATCGTCGGGGTGGCGTACGGCCGCGGCGTCGCGCCAGGCCCGGCGGCCGTGGGACTCGACGGTGACCTCGGGCGGTACGGCGCCGAAGCCGAGCAGACGCTCGACCAGGACGCTGTGGTCCTCGACCAGGTAGCCGAGGGTGGCGGCCCAGAAGTCGGCCTGGGCGTGCGGATCGGCGGCGTCGATGACGAGCTTCCAGTGCAGGGGCGCCGGTGCCGACGAGGGTGTCTGGGGCTGGGGCTGGGTCTCTGTCATGGTAACCAGTTATAGTGGTTACGTGAGTGAGCGTGCAACGAAATCGCCCGGGATGACTCTCGTGTCGTACGGGGGGAAGTCGTTCCGCTTCGACCCCGGGGCGCTGTGCATGGAGCTCGTGACGACGGGCGGGCCGGGGGAGTTCGCGCGGTTCGAGGTGCTGCACGAGCCAGCGGATCTGGTGCGCTGGGTGGAGCGCAGCCGTTTGCCCGGCGGGCTTCAAGTGACGGTCACCGAGGGGGAGTTGGCGCGAACGCGAGCCTTGCGGGACGCGGTCTTCCTGCTGGCCGCGGACCGGGCTCATGGGCGGCCTCTCCAGGCCCGGCATCTCGACGTCGTCAACGCCGCCGCGGCCGGGGCGCCGCTTGCCGCTCGGGTCGAGGCGGACGGGTCGCGTGGGTGGGCGCCGGGGGCCACCGGGGCGCGATTGCTGGCCACCGTCGCGCGTGACGCGGTGGAGTTGTTCACCGGGCCGTACGCGGAGCGGATTCGTGAGTGCGGGTCCCACAACTGTGCGCTGCTCTTCGTCGACACCTCGCGGCCCGGGCGGCGGCGGTGGTGTGCGATGGAACACTGCGGCAACCGAGAGAAGGCCCGATCGCATCGGGCCCGCGTGGCGGAGGGGGATGGCTGAGGCTTTCCTTCGCCCCCGCCGCCCCTACCCAGTCCCGTCACTTGCTCAGGTGCTCCGCCCCCGAACCCCCGCCAAAAGACTGCGCAGTTCCCCGCGCCCCTCAGGTCTTTAGGGGCGCGGGGAACTGCGCGACCAGCCACAACGAACCCGCACCCGAAAAGACACCCCACGGGGTCTGGGGCGGAGCCCCAGGGGACGGGAATGGGTAGGGGCGGCGGGGGCGAAAACCGCCCGCCCCCTCAACCAGCAGCCCCCACCCGCTCGTCATAGGCCTCCCGGGCCGCCGCGATCTCCCCCTGGTGAGCCTCCGTCCACCCCACCAGCGACCGGATGGTCGAGTGGAGCGTCCCGCCGAGGGGAGTGAGCTCGTACTCCACCCGAGGCGGCACCACAGGATGCACAGTCCGCTTCACGAGCCCGTCCCGCTCCAACTGCCGCAGCGTCACCGTCAGCATCCGCTGACTCACCCCGTCGATCTCCCGCCGCAACTCGGTGAACCGCAACCGCCGGTTGTCGAGGAGGGCGATCACGAGGAGCGACCACTTGTCGGCCACCCGGTCGAGGATCTGCCGCACCTGGCAGTCCTCCCGGGTGTCCCACTGGAAGGGATCGGTGTCCTCACCGTCCATGGTTACCGCGCACTTACTCGGTGACTCCAAAGTGCCTTCTTCCATGTCCGCCGATGCTGCCGCAGGCTGGCACCGGTTACAAGAGGGAACCGACCCTCATTCGGGTAACCGCCCCTTCGCCGACCCAAGGAGTCGTGATGGGCACCCGTGCCTGGGCCCTGCTGCTCGTCCTCTGCGGAACGATCTTCCTGGAGGGCATCGACGTCGCCATGCTGGCGGTCGCGATCCCCTCCATCAGATCCGACCTCGACCTGCCGACCGACACCGCGGCCTGGGTGATGAGCGCGTACGTACTCGGCTACGCCGGCTTCACCCTGCTCGGCGGCCGCGCGGCCGACCTGCTGGGCCGTCGCCGGATGTTCCTCACCTGGCTGACGGTCTTCCTCGCCTTCTCGGGCCTGGGCGGCTTCGCCACGGAGGGCTGGACGCTGATCGTCGCCCGCTTCGTCACCGGCGTCTCGGCCGCGTTCATGACACCGGCCGCGCTGTCCCTCATCACGACGTCGTACGAGGAGGGCGAGCAGCGCAACAAGGCCTTGCTGGTCTTCGCGGGCACGGCGGCCGGCGGCTTCTCCCTCGGCCTGGTCATCGGCGGCCTGCTCACCCAACTGGGCTGGCGCTGGGTCTTCTTCGCCCCGGTCCTGCTCGCGGGCGCCCTGCTCGTGGCGGCGGTACGCCTGATCCCGGCCATGCCGCTCACCGAGGAACCCGGGAACGCGGAACCCGGGAACGCGGAACCCGGAAACGCGGAACCCGGGAACGAGAAGAGCCCCGGGCGCCCCCGGCGGCGTACCGAAGGCTTCGACCTCCTCGGCGCGACCACCGCCGCGGCCGCCATGCTGCTCGCCGCGTACGCCGTCATCCGTCTCGAACACGGCCTGGACGGCTGGCAGTTGACCGCGGGCGCGGCCGTCGCGGCCACCACCCTGCTCGTCGTCTTCGTCGCCGTCGAACGCCGCACCCCCACCCCGCTCGTGCGCCTCGGCATCCTCCGCACCGGCTCCGTCGTACGGGCCGACCTCGGCGCGCTCCTCTTCGTGGGCGCCTTCTTCGGCTTCCAGTTCGTCCTGACGCTCTACCTCCAGGAACTGCGCGGCTGGTCCTCCCTGCAGACGGCGATCGCCCTGGTGGTGCTGGGCTGCGACGCGATCCTCGCCCCCACACTCACCCCGCGCCTGGTCACCCGCTTCGGCCACGCCAAGGTGATCCTCGGCGGCTTCGTCCTGGCGGTCGTCGCGTACGGGCTCTTCCTTCCCGTGGGCATGGACTGGTCGTACGCGGCGATGTTCCCGACCCTGATCATCGCGGGCACCGCCTTCGCGCTGGCCTACGGGCCGCTCACGATCGCGGCGACGGACGGTGTGGCGGAGTCCGAACAGGGCCTGGCGAGCGGTCTGTTGCACACGGCCACCCAGTTCGGCTCGGCGATCGGCATCTCGGCGGTGACGGCGGTGTACGGTCTGGCCTCCTCCGGCGCCTCCGCGGGCTCCGACCCGGACGCCACCCTCTCCGCCTTCCGCGCGGCCCTGATCGTCCCGGTGGCGATGGTGACACTGGGCGCGCTGCTGTCGTCCTTCGGCCTCAGAAGCCGTACGAAGCCGCCGTCGGCCGGAGCCCCTGCCGTACCCGCCGCACCCACCACGGCCGCGACCACCGCCACCGCTGCCGACATCGCAGCCACGGCCACCGCCGCCGTTCCCGACGCGTCCGCCAACCCCGCCCGGCAGGCTTCGAGTTGACAAGCGCGCCACACCGGATTCGCCATACTGTTCGCATGACCGCAGACGCCTCCGCTCCGTCCGCCCCCGCTCCCGTCCACCCGCAGCGCACCCGCGTCGTCATCGTGGGGGCGGGGCCCGCGGGACTCACCCTCGCCAACATCCTCCGGGCCGCCTCCGTCGACTGCGTGGTGCTGGAGAACGAGAGCAGGGCGTTCATCGAACAGCGGCCGCGCGCGGGCTTCCTGGAGGAGTGGGCGGTCCGCGCGCTGGAGGGGCGGGGCCTGGCGGACCGGCTCCTGGAGAACACCGTGGCGCACACCGAGTGCGAGTTCCGGTTCGCCGGAGAGCGCCACAGGTTCCCGTACGCCGATGTGTCGGGCCACCGCCACTACGTGTACCCGCAGCCGCTGCTGGTGACGGACCTGGTGCGGGAGTACGCGGACGTCCGGGGCGGCGACATCCGGTTCGGCGTCCGCGACGTCGAGCCGGCCGGGATCGACACGGACCGGCCCTCGGTGGCGTACACGGATCCGGAGACGGGCGAACGGGTGCGCCTGGACTGCGAGTTCATCGCGGGCTGCGACGGAGCGCGCGGGGTGACCCGGGACCGTATGCCCGCGGAGCACGTCACCGTCGCCCGGCACGACTTCGGTGTCGGCTGGCTGGCGCTGCTGGCCGAGGCGCCGCCGTCGTCCGACTGTGTCGTCTTCGGCATCCATCCGCGCGGGTTCGCCGGTCACATGGCCCGCAGCCCGCAGGTCACCCGCTACTACCTGGAGTGCCCGCCCGACGACGACCCGGAGAACTGGTCGCACGAGCGCGTATGGGCCGAGCTCCACGCACGCCTCGGGGCGGAGGGGGCCCGGCCGCTCAACGAGGGCAAGCTGATCGAGAAGCGGGTCCTGGCCATGCACAACTACGTGGTGGAGCCGATGGCGCATGGGCGGCTGTATCTGGCCGGCGACGCGGCCCACCTCCTCGCACCGATCGGCGCGAAGGGCATGAACCTCGCGATCCACGACTCCCTGCTGCTCGGCGACGCGCTCGTCGCGTACTACGGCAAGGGGGACGACAGCGGGCTGCGCGGCTACTCGGCGGCCTGTCTTCGGCGGGTGTGGCAGTACCAGGAGTTCTCGCAGTGGCTCTCCGACGTGTACCACGGCGCCTCGTCCGGCGATCCGTTCAAGGCGGGCACCTCGATGGCCAGGCTGCGGCGGATCCTCGGCTCACCCGCCGCGGCGACCGGCTTCGCGGAACTGTTCCTCGGCAAGGACACGGATTACTGACGCTGATGACTACTGACGCCGTCGACCACTGACGCCGTCACCGACTACGTGTTCGTGCTGGTGGTGGTGCCGCTGGTGGTGGTCGGGTTCGCGGCCGCCGCCTCCCGTGCAGCTTCCGCGGCGGCGGTCGCCGCCGTCGCCGCCTCGCGCAGCACCGTCCGCGACTTCCGCGCAGTCCGCAGCGCATCCCACGTGAGCAGCGACAACGCGGCCCACACCAGCGCGAACCCGGCCCACCGCTCGGCGGGCATCGCCTCGTGGAAGTACAGGATGCCGAGCAGGAACTGCAGCACGGGTGCCAGGTACTGCAGCAGTCCCAGCGTCGACAGCGGTACCCGGATCGCCGCCGCCCCGAAGCACACGAGCGGCACCGCGGTCACCACACCGGTCGCGGCCAGCAGCGCCGCGTGCCCGGCGCCCTCGCCGCCGAAGGTCGCGTCGCCCCGGGACGACAGCCACAGCAGATAGCCGAGCGCGGGCAGGAACTGGATCGCGGTCTCCGCGGCCAGCGATTCGAGACCGCCGAGGTTGACCTTCTTCTTCACCAGCCCGTACGTCGCGAAGGAGAAGGCGAGGCAGAGGGAGATCCACGGCGGTTGGCCGTACCCGATGGTCAGTACGAGCACCGCGGCGAAGCCGATGCCGACCGCCGCCCACTGCGCGGGCCGCAGCCGCTCCTTCAGGAGCAGGACGCCCATCGCGATGGTGACGAGCGGGTTGATGAAGTAGCCGAGGGACGCCTCCACCACGTGGCCGGCGTTCACGGCCCAGATGTAGACGCCCCAGTTGACCGTGATGGTGGCCGCCGCGACGGTGATCAGGCCCAGTCTGCGCGGCTGCCGCAGCAGTGGACCGGCCCAGGCCCAGCGCCGCATCACCACGAGCGCGATCACCACGATGCCGAGGGACCACACCATGCGGTGGGCGAGGATCTCCGCCGCTCCCGCGGGTTCGAGGAGCGGCCAGAACAGGGGCACGAGCCCCCACATGCCGTACGCCGCGAAGCCGTTCAGCAGACCGATCCGCTGTTCGCCCTTGGAATCCAGACCTATGTGCTGTTCGCCCTTGGACTCCACCGGCACGGCCCCTCCCTCTCACCACGCTGCGGACGCGCGGCGTCCGAACCACGCGCAACCTCCAAGAAGGTAGCGCCGAGCACCCCCGCCTGTCATGCCCGTATCGCCATACGGTCATGACAGGCGGGGGTGCTTCCCGCGGGTCGCAAACGGGGAGTGCTTCCGGTGGGTCGGAGGTCAGCCCTTCAGTGCCGCCGCGATCGACTCCGCGATCGGCGTGGTCGGCCGGCCGGTCAGCCGGGACAGGTCACCGGTGGCGACGACCAGCTCGCCCTTCTCGATCGACGCGTCGACGCCGGCCAGGATCGCGGCAAAGGGCTCGGGGAGCCCGGCGCCGGTCAGGATGCCCTTGTACGCCTCGACGGGGACGGAGTTGTAGGCGATCTCCTTGCCGGACGCCTTGGCCACCTCGGCCGCGTACTCGGCGAAGCCCCACGCGGTGTCACCGCCCAGCTCGTACGCCTTGTTCTCGTGGCCCTCACCGGTCAGCACGGCTACGGCGGCGGCCGCGTAGTCCGCGCGGGAGGCCGAGGAAACCTTGCCCTCACCGGCGGCCTGGACGACGGCGTTGTACTCCAGGACCGGGGCCAGATTCTCGGTGTAGTTCTCGTTGTACCAGCCGTTGCGGAGGAAGGCATACGTCACACCGGACTCCAGGATCGCCGCCTCGGTGCCGCGGTGGTCGTCGGCCAGTGCGGCGGTCAGGCTGCTGGGGGCGCTGGTGTACGCGAGGAGCGCGACGTCGGCGGCCTTGGCGGCGTCGAGGACGACCTTGTGCTGGGCGACGCGGCCCTTGTCGAACTCGTTGCCCGAGATGAGCAGCACCTTGTCGCCGGCGGAGAAGAGGCCATCGAAGGTCTCGGGGGCGTTGTAGTCGGCGATCGCGAGCTTCACGCCACGGGCCGCGAAGCCCGCAGCCTTCTCCTCGCTGCGGACGACAGCCGTGATCTGGTCGGCCGGGACCTTCTCCAGCAGTCCCTCGATGACGAAACGGCCGAGGTGTCCGGTGGCTCCGGTGACGACGATGCTCATGGTGGAAACAACTCCTTGTGGGCTGGGTATGCCACTAACCATAGGAGCGGCACTAACTCTGCGAAAGTACCCACTTTGAAGTAAGGTACTGGCATGGCCGTAAGTGATTCAGCAGTGAGTGCTTCCACAGCGACCGGCGGTGCCGTGGCAACCGGCGGTTCCCGCGGTGCCGCGGCAGCGGGCAGTTCCTCGCTGACCGCCAAGTGGAGCGTCGAGGGCGAGGCGATGTGCCCGTACCGCCTCGTCCTGGAGCACGTCACCAGCCGCTGGGGCGTCCTCGTCCTGATCGTCCTGCTGGAGCGCCCGTACCGCTTCAGCGAGCTGCGCCGCGCGATCGGCAGGGTCAGCGAGAAGATGCTCACCCAGACCCTGCAGACCCTGGAGCGCGACGGTCTCGTGAACCGGGACGCCAAGCCGGTCATCCCGCCGCGCGTCGACTACTCGCTCACGGACCTGGGCCGCGAGGCCGCCGACCAGGTGAAGACGCTCGCGAGCTGGACCGAGCAGCGGATGGACGCCGTACTGGAGGCGCGCCAGGCATACGACGAGCTGAGGGCCCGCCAGGCAAACGGTGAGGCCCGGGCCTGAAGAGCCCGGGCCTCACCGAATCCGTACGACGGCGTCAGCCTCCACCGCGTCCGTACGGCCGTGTCAGCCGACGACCGTCCAGGTGTCCCCGCCCGCGAGCAGCGCCGACAGGTCGCCCTTGCCGTTCTGCTCGATGGCCGCGTCGAGCTGGTCGGCCATCTGTGTGTCGTAGACCGGGCGGTCGACGGCCCTCAGGACGCCGATCGGCGTGTGGTGCAGCGTGTCCGGGTCGGCGAGCCGGGACAGCGCGAACGCCGTGGTGGGGGAGGCGGAGTGCGCGTCGTGGACCAGGATCTGCGGCTCGTTCTCCGGAGTGACGGTGACGACCTTCAGGTCGCCGGTCACGGCGTCGCGCACGACGCCCTTGGAGCCGAGGCCGCTGTCGAGCGGGGCACCGAAGCGGATCTGCCGCCCGTGCTCCAGGCGGATCACCGCCTCCTCGGCCTGCTGCCTGTCCTTGAGGACCTCGAAGGCGCCGTCGTTGAAGATGTTGCAGTTCTGATAGATCTCGACGAGGGCGGTGCCCGGGTGGGCCGCGGCCTGCCGCAGGACCTCGGTGAGGTGCTTGCGGTCGGAGTCCACGGTCCGCGCCACGAACGACGCCTCCGCGCCGATCGCCAGCGACACCGGGTTGAAGGGCGCGTCCAGAGAGCCCATCGGCGTGGACTTGGTGATCTTGCCGACCTCTGAAGTGGGGCTGTACTGGCCCTTGGTGAGTCCGTAGATCCGGTTGTTGAAGAGCAGGATCTTGAGGTTCACGTTCCGGCGCAGGGCGTGGATGAGGTGGTTGCCGCCGATGGACAGCGCGTCGCCGTCACCGGTCACCACCCACACGCTCAGGTCCCGGCGGGAGGAGGCGAGCCCGGTCGCGATGGCGGGGGCGCGGCCGTGGATGGAGTGCATCCCGTACGTGTTCATGTAGTACGGGAAACGGGACGAGCAGCCGATGCCCGAGACGAAGACGATGTTCTCCTTGGCGAGACCCAGTTCGGGCATGAAGCCCTGCACCGCCGCGAGGATCGCGTAGTCACCGCAGCCGGGGCACCAGCGCACTTCCTGGTCGGACTTGAAGTCCTTCATGGACTGCCTGGCCTCGGCCTTGGGCACCAGAGTGAGCGCCTCGATCGTGCCCGGGCCTTCCGTGGTCGTCTCAGCCATCGATGGCCTCCTTGAGAGCCGTGGCAAGCTGTTCGGCCTTGAACGGCATTCCGTTGACCTGGTTGTAGGAGTGGGCGTCCACCAGGTATTTCGCCCTGACCAGGGTGGCGAGCTGCCCGAGGTTCATCTCGGGGACCACCACCTTGTCGTACGCCTTCAGCACGGTGCCGAGATTCGCGGGGAAGGGGTTGAGGTGCCGCATGTGCGCCTGCGCGATCGCCTCCCCGGCCGCCCGCAGCCGTCGTACCGCCGCGGTGATGGGTCCATAGGTGGAGCCCCAGCCCAGGACGAGGGTGGTGGCCCCGTGCGGGTCGTCGACCTCGACATCCGGTACGTCGATGCCGTCGATCTTCGCCTGACGGGTACGCACCATGAAGTCGTGGTTGGCCGGGTCGTAGGAGATGTTGCCCGTGCCGTCCTGCTTCTCGATGCCGCCGATCCGGTGTTCCAGACCCGGCGTACCCGGGATCGCCCACGGCCGGGCGAGGGTCCCCGGGTCGCGCTTGTAGGGCCAGAAGACCTCGGTGCCGTCGTCCAGCGTGTGGTTGGGGCCCTGGGCGAACTGCACGCGCAGGTCGGGCAGTTCGTCGGTCTCCGGGATCCGCCACGGTTCGCTTCCGTTGGCCAGGTAGCCGTCGGACAGCAGCAGGACCGGGGTGCGGTAGGTGAGGGCGATGCGGGCGGCCTCGATGGCCGCGTCGAAGCAGTCGGCGGGGGTCTGCGGGGCCACGATCGGCACCGGTGCCTCGCCGTTGCGGCCGAACATGGCCTGGAGCAGGTCGGCCTGTTCGGTCTTGGTGGGCAGGCCGGTGGAGGGGCCGCCGCGCTGGATGTCGATGACCAGCAGCGGCAGTTCGAGGGAGACGGCGAGCCCGATCGTCTCGCTCTTGAGGGCGACACCGGGGCCGGAGGTGGTGGTGACGGCGAGGGATCCGCCGAAGGCCGCTCCGAGTGCGGCGCCGATGCCGGCGATCTCGTCCTCGGCCTGGAAGGTCCGTACGCCGAAGTTCTTGTGCTTGCTGAGTTCGTGCAGGATGTCCGAGGCCGGGGTGATCGGATACGAGCCCAGGTAGAGGGGCAGGTCCGCCTGGGCCGAGGCGGCGATGAGGCCGTAGGACAGGGCCAGGTTCCCGGAGATGTTGCGGTAGGTGCCGGTCGGGAACGCCGCGGTGGCCGGCGCGATCTCGTAGGAGACCGCGAAGTCCTCGGTGGTCTCGCCGAAGTTCCAGCCCGCGCGGAACGCGGCGATGTTGGCCGCCGCGATGTCCGGCTTCTTGGCGAACTTGGTGGTGAGGAACTTCTCGGTGCCCTCGGTCGGCCGGTGGTACATCCAGCTCAGCAGGCCCAGCGCGAACATGTTCTTGCTGCGCTCGGCCTCCTTGCGGGTGAGGTCGAACTCCTTGAGCGCCTCGACGGTGAGCGTGGTGAGGGGGACGGGGTGGACGCTGTAGCCGTCCAGCGAACCGTCCTCCAGGGGGCTCGTGGCGTAGCCGACCTTCTGCATCGCCCGTTTGGTGAACTCGTCCGTGTTGACGATGATCTCCGCGCCGCGCGGCACGTCGGCGATGTTGGCCTTCAGGGCGGCCGGGTTCATCGCCACCAGGACGTTGGGCGCGTCGCCGGGGGTGAGGATGTCGTGGTCGGCGAAATGCAGCTGGAAAGACGAAACGCCCGGCAGGGTGCCTGCGGGCGCGCGGATCTCGGCGGGGAAGTTCGGCAGTGTCGAAAGGTCGTTCCCGAACGATGCAGTCTCGGAGGTGAAGCGGTCTCCGGTGAGCTGCATACCGTCACCGGAGTCCCCCGCGAACCGGATGATCACCCGGTCCAGCCGGCGTACGTCCTTTGTGCCCGCCGGTTTGCGCTGTTCTCCTACGACGGTTCCGTCGGCATGCTCGGCTGGACTGCTGACCTGACTGGTCACTGAAGTGAACCTCCTTCGAGGCGGCTGTCCGGGATCGGCCCTCCCGCAGGCCATCCCGGGTCCAACCCTACGTCGCTAAGGGTCGCCTTCCCCTGACCGTTCGTACGGTGGACCCCTTTTTGAGACCGCTGGACACCCTGATTTGCCACGATTTATCCGCCCCCCGGCGTTACCTGTGAAGACGCTTGGTGCTCATCCTTTGGTTCTCGTGCTCATGCCTGGCTCTCGTGCTTGCGATGCGGTGATTTCTGACACAGTGTCAGGTCGTCAGGAGTTCAGGTAGGTGAGGACCGCGAGAACGCGCCGGTGATCCCCGTCACTCTGGGACAGGCCCAGTTTCATGAAGATGTTGCTCACGTGCTTCTCGACCGCGCCGTCGCTGACCACGAGCTGTCGTGCGATCGCGGAGTTCGTCCGCCCCTCGGCCATGAGTCCTAGGACCTCCCGCTCGCGTGGCGTCAGCCCCGCGAGGACGTCCTGCTTGCGGCTGCGCCCGAGCAGCTGCGCGACGACCTCGGGATCCAGCGCGGTGCCGCCGCGGGCCACGCGGACGACCGCGTCCACGAATTCCCTCACCTCGGCTACCCGGTCCTTCAGCAGATAGCCGACCCCGTGACTGGAACCGGCGAGCAGTTCGGTGGCGTACTGCTCCTCCACATACTGAGACAGCACGAGTACCCCGAGTCCCGGGTGCTGCTTGCGCAGCTGCACGGCCGCCTTCACGCCCTCGTCCGTGTGCGTCGGCGGCATCCGTACGTCCGCGACCACGACGTCCGGCAGCGCGTCCTGCGCCGCGAACTCCGTGATCGTCTTGATCAACGCCTCCCCGTCGCCGACTCCGGCGATCACATCGTGCCCACGGTCGGTCAGCAACCGGGTCAGGCCCTCCCTGAGCAGCACTGAATCCTCGGCGATGACCACGCGCACCCTGTCCTCCACGATTGCTCGGCCCCCCACGCTCGTACGTCAACCCCCAGCATTCCAGCATTTGGGACCGACTGAGGGTGGGTGAGGGAATCGTTGTCGGTCCGCTCCCATAAGGGGCGCGGGGAACGGCGCGATCAGCCCAGGACGGCGCGCGCCGGACGTACGGACCTAGAGGGAAGAGGAGGGAACGGGGGCCTGGGGCGCCGCCCCCAGTTTCGGGAAGGGGTGGGTCCGGAAGGGGTGGGTCCGGGGAAAGGAAACCCCCACACCCACCGCCGACAAGAAGGGAGAGGCTCAGCCCCGCCAGGGCAGCTCGGCCGTGATGCGAGTCGGTCCGGCGACAGGGGAGTCCACCACGAGGATCCCGTCGACCGCGTCGAGCCTCTCCGCCAGCCCCGCAAGCCCCGAGCCGGCGGCGACATCCGCACCGCCCACACCGTTGTCGACCACCTGGATCATGAGCCGGTTCTCGATCCGCCAGACATCGACCGAGGCCCGGGTGGCCCCCGAGTGCTTGCTGATGTTCTGCAGCAGCTCCGAGACGGTGAAGTACGCGATCCCCTCGATAGCCGGCGCCGGCCGGGCCGGCAGATCGACCTCGACCTGCACGGGAACCGTGCACCGGGACGCCACCGAGGACAGCGCGGCGTCCAGACCGCGGTCGGTGAGGACCGCGGGATGGATCCCGCGCGCCAGGTCCCGCAGCTCCTGAAGCGCGGTCTTCACCTCACCGTGGGCCTCGCCCACCATCCGCGCCGCCGCCTGCGGATCCTCCGTGAGCTTCTCCTTCGCGAGCCCCAGATCCATGGCGAGGGCCACCAGCCGGGCCTGCGCCCCGTCGTGCAGGTCGCGCTCGATGCGCCGCAGGTCGGCCGCCGCCGTGTCGATCACGACGCCCCGGTCCGACTCCAGCTCGACGACCCGCGTGGCCAGCTTCGACGGCCCGAGCAGCCCGTGCACCAGCAGCCGGTCCACCTGCGTCAGCGCCCGCACGATCCACGGCGTGGCCATCGTGAGCAGCAGGCCCACGAGCGCGGTCACCGTGATCTCGAAGGGGTTGTCCAAGTAGATGCTGTGCCCCTGGTCCCCGTACAGCTGGAGCCCGTCCTGCCCGCCGTAGACCGGGAACAGCCAGAACCACAGCGGGTACGTCAGCATCGCCCAGCCGTACGTCCAGAAGCTGATGGCCACCGAGAAGGCGAACACGGCCCAGGGGAAGTGCAGCACCGAGTACAGCAGGTGCCGCCAGGACGCGCCGCTCTTCAGCATCGCGCCGATCCACGCCATCGCGCCCTGCTTCGACATCCGCAACGGCTCCGGCGCCGCGACGTCGAGCCCCAGCAGCGCGCGCGCCCGGGTCCGCTCCAGCGCGCCGAGACCGCGGCAGCCCGCGAGGGCGGCGGCGAGCACCGGGATGCCCAGGAACGTGACCAGCAGGCCCGCGCCGAGCGACACCATCGTCACGGCGAAGGTGAACATGATGATGCTGATCGGCAGGCTCAGCATCAGATACCCGAACTCACGCCAGCTGCGCGCCTCGATCGGCGCCCGCAGCGCGGCCGGGAGCAGGTGCCGCCGCTCCTCGGCGCCCTCCCCGCGGAAGCCGGGTCCGCCGTCCCACCCGTACCCCTGTCCGTACTCCGTGGCCATGGCCGCCGTCCGTTTCTACTCGTCCGCTGTTGTAACTCCACAGTGCTCGGTCCCGGGCAGCCGGGACATGGAGCGAGTCGGCGTCTTGGGGCGGGGGTTTTCCCTACCTTCTGGGGCCGGAGTTGGTGCGGGTGCGGGTGCCGGTGCCGGTCCGGGGTTGGGGTCGGGGTTCGGGCTGGGGCCGGGGGTGCGGCTGGGCAGCGCGCCGGGCCCACGACGGTGGCCGGCATGAATACGGGCGGGCACGTGCGTGCGGGCGGGTGTGTGCAGGCCGGGCCCGTGTGTGCAGGCAGGTGTGCGCGGACCGGCCCGTGTGCGCAGGCAGGTGTGCGCAGGCCGGGTACGTGTGTGCAGGCAGGTGTGCGCAGGCCGGGTACGTGTGTGCAGGCAGGTGTGTGCAGGCCGGGCCCGGAGGACGCCAGGTCCGCATCCACGCCTGTCCCGCCTGTCCAGCCCATTCCACGTGCTCAGCCCACTCCACCCGCTCCGCCCCACTTCACCGGTTCCGCCTACTCGGTCGGTTCCCGGTCCCGCCACGGGAGTTCGGCCGTGATCGTCGTCGGTCCCCCGACCGGTGAGTCGATGACGAACAGACCGTCCACCGCGCCGAGCCGGTCCGCGAGTCCCGCCATTCCCGTGCCGCCGTCGAGGGCGGCCCCGCCGCGGCCGTCGTCCCAGACCTGTATGAGGAGGCGGTCGTCGGAGCGCCACACGTCGACGGACGCGGACCGCGCCCCGCTGTGCTTGCTGACGTTCTGAAGGAGCTCGGAGACGGTGAAGTACGCGATGCCCTCGATGGCCGCGGCCGGCCGCGTCGGCAGATCGGCGGTCACCTTCACCGGCACTGTGCAGCGCGAGGCGACCGAGGACAGCGCGGCGTCCAGACCGCGGTCGGTGAGGACCGCGGGATGGATGCCGCGGGCCAGATCCCGCAGCTCCTGCAAGGCCAGCTTCACCTCGCCGTGCGCCTCGTCGACCATGGCGGCGACGGTCTCGTCGGCCCGGCCCTCCAGCAGCTTCTCCTTCGCCAGGCCGAGGCCCATCGCGAGGTTCACCAGCCGGGCCTGCGCCCCGTCGTGCAGATCGCGCTCGATACGCCGCAGGTCGGCCGCGGCCGTGTCGACGACCACTCCCCGGTCGGACTCCAGCTCGGCGATCCGCCGCTCCAGCTCGTCCGAGGGCGAGAGCAGCCCGCGCACCATCGCCCGGTCCGCGTTGGCCAGTCCCCGTGCGATGTACGGAAGCACCGGCCACAGCACGAACAACGAGACCAGAGTGACGGTGAAGGTGACCACGCCCCACGGCAGCCGCATGAACTCGTACAGCACCGTGCGCCAGCCGACCGGATCCTTCAGCGACATCCACAGCTGTGCGAAGAACCCGCCCCGCCCGCGCAACGGCAGCGGGCTCGGCTCGTCCACCCGCACCCCGAGCAGCCCCCTGGCCCGGCCCCGCTCCAGCTTGCCCAGCTGGCGGGCGCCCATCAGCCCGGCCGCGAGCAGCGGAAACCCGATCACCGTCAGGGTCAGGAAGGCACCCGTGAGCAGCACGGTCACCACATACGTGAACCCGACGAGCGACACCGGCAGGTTGGCCAGGAGATGCGCGATCTCCTTCCAGGTGTGCCGGTCGTACGCGAAGCGCGCGGGTGGCGGCCGGTCGGAGGCGCCGTCCGGAGTGTCGGCGGCCAGGATGCGTTCGGTCATAGGCGCCAGCCTGCCGGGCCGCAGCCCGCTGCGCCATGAGGCGGACCGCCCGGACTCCCTGGGGTAAACCCCACCATCCTCTGGCCGGAGACCGGCTGGAAGGTGCCAGCAAGACGGCCGGAAGACGGCCGGAAGGTGCCCGGAAGACGGCTGGAAGGCAGCCCGAGCGCGGCCCGGGACAGCCGTCGCATCATGCCTACCCGTGACGGGCTGCTTACCGTCTCTTTATCAGGCCCTAGACTCCGGTGCGTACAGATCGTCGAACGCGGCGCATCGCACGGCGCACGCGTAGTCGGCGCGTGGTCAGTACGGGGTCGTACGAGGTCAGACGAGGTCAGGGAGCGAGGGGCGGACGTGCCGGAACCGACCATGGTCGTGGCGACCGGGACCGCTGGGGCCGCCGAGACAGCCGGGACCGTCCTCGCGGCGGACTATTTCGAGTCCTATTCGGTCGTCGGACTGCTCGCCGCGGTCGGCGTGCTGTTCGTCGCCGTCGCCTTCGGAGCGGGCCGTCTGCTGCGGCCCGTCGTCCCGACACCCGAGAAGCTCATGACGTACGAATGCGGCGTCGACCCCGTCGGCGAGGGCTGGGCCCACACCCAGGTCCGCTACTACGTCTACGCCTTCCTCTACGTGATCTTCGCCGTCGACTCGATCTTCCTCTTCCCCTGGGCGACGGTCTTCGCCGCTCCGGGCTACGGCGCGGCGACGCTCGTGGAGATGTTCATCTTCCTCGGCTTCCTGGCCGTGGGCCTGCTGTACGCATACAAGAAGGGCGTCCTCACATGGACGTGACCCCGGACGTGACCCCGGACGTGACACCAGACATGACTCGGGACATGACTCCGCACATGACTCCGAACACGGACGTGACCCCGGGGCCTGTGCTCCTGCCCGAGCCGAAGCGGCTCGGCGTGCTCTCGCGCCTCGCGCCCGAGCCGATGAAGGTGGTCCTGAACTGGGGCCGCCGCTACTCGCTCTGGGTCTTCAACTTCGGCCTCGCCTGCTGCGCGATCGAGTTCATCGCGGCGTCGATGGCCCGTCACGACTTCATCCGCCTCGGTGTCATCCCGTTCGCGCCGGGCCCCCGCCAGGCCGACCTGATGGTCGTGTCCGGCACGGTCACCGACAAGATGGCCCCGGCCGTGAAGCGCCTGTACGAGCAGATGCCCGAGCCGAAGTACGTCATCTCCTTCGGCGCCTGCTCCAACTGCGGCGGCCCGTACTGGGACTCGTACTCCGTGACGAAGGGCGTCGACCAGATCATCCCCGTCGACGTCTACGTCCCCGGCTGCCCGCCCCGGCCCGAGGCCCTCCTCCAGGGCATCCTCAAGCTCCAGGAGAAGATCGCCCGGGAGTCGCTGGGGGAGCGCTACGGAACCTCCCGCCCCTCCACGGCCGCCCTCCAGAGCGGCCTCGTACAGCCACCGTCCGCGACGCCGTCCGCGCAGTCGTCCACACCGCCGTCGGCCACGGGGGACGCCCGATGACCGGTTGGCTCCCCGGACCCGTCGAGGAACTCTTCGGCCCGGACACCACGGCAGAGGAGTCGTACGAGGTCCTGACGGTCGACGTGCCGCCGACGTCCTGGCTCGCCTCCCTGGAGGCCGCGCGCGACGAACTCGGCTGTACGTACTTCGACTGGCTGAGCGCCGTCGACGAACCCGGCACCGGTTTCCGCGTCTCGGCCCACGTCGTCGCACTCGCCCCGGTCCGCCGCCTCCTCGTACGGACGACCGTCCCGCACGACGCCCCCGTACTCCCCTCCGCCGTCGAGGTCTACGCGGGCGCCGCCTGGCACGAACGCGAGACCCACGAGATGTTCGGCGTCGGCTTCGAAGGCCACCCCGGCCTGGATCCGCTCCTCCTCCCCGAGGGCTTCGAGGGCCACCCCCTCCGCAAGGACTTCGTCCTGGCCGCCCGCGTGGCCAAGGCCTGGCCGGGCGCGAAGGAACCGGGGGAGTCGGAACACGGCGGCCCGAAGCGCCGCCAGATGCTCCCGCCCGGAGTCCCCGACCCCAACGAGTGGGGCCCTCTCAAGGGCCAACTCCCGCCCGCCCCGGCCCGCCCGGCCCGGGGAGCAGCCCGCGCGACCGGCGACCGCCCGGTGCGGCGTGCCCGCACGACGGGGGAGGGCTCGGCAAGCCAGACGGCTGCGCCGGGCGCAGCCGCTGAGGGTGCCGCGTCCCCGGGTGCGGGTGCGGGTGCGGGTGTGCAGGCTGCGGGTGCCGCGTCCGATGGTGTGCAGGCTGGTGGTGCCGCGTCCGCGGAGGGCGCGGCAGCGGAGGCTCGGCCCACGGCCCGACGGGCTCGCAGCGTGAGCGAGGGCTCGGCGACCCAGCGCCGCACCGACCCTCCGGCCACGGAAGCTGCGTCACCCTCTGCCACGGAGGCTGCACCGGCACCGGATCCGGCGGCGCACGCCGAAGCCGCACCAGAAGCGGCGCCGGCACCGGCGCCGACGTCCCCGCGCAGAGCGCGCTCCGCGGGCGAAGGCTCGGCGTCACAACGCCAGGTACCTGCCACGCCTGCCACACCCGGCACGCCTGCCACACCCGCCGACCAATCCGGCGACGACCGGCCGGCCGACCCGGTACGCCCCCGCAACTCGGACGCCCCCTGGCACCACGCACGCCCCGCCTTCGACGAGGCCGACCAGGACTCCACCACGGCGAAGCCGCCACCGACCGAACAGCCGGCACCGGACCCCGAGAGCACTCCGGAATCCGAGGCAACCGAGCCCGCGGAAGCTCCTGAAGCCGACTCCACCCCCAGCCCCAGCCCCAGCGACGACGAAAACCCCCCAGGAGGCCGGCAGTGAACGACGCGCTGGACGTCGCCCTGCGACTCCTGATCGTCTTCGTCGTGTTCCTCACCTTCCCCCTGATCGTCGGTCAGACGGAACACAAGGTGATGGCCCACATGCAGGGCCGCCTCGGCCCCATGTACGCGGGCGGCTTCCACGGCTGGGCCCAACTCGTCGCGGACGGCGTGAAGTTCGCGCAGAAGGAAGACATCGTCCCCGCGGGCGCGGACCGCCGTATCTTCCAGCTCGCCCCCGCCGTCGCCCTCCTCCCGTACCTCCTCGTGCTCCTCGCCATCCCGATCGGCCCGGGCGAGGGCGCGGTCGGCGAGGTCATCGACGCGGGCATCTTCTTCGTACTCGCCGTGATGGGCGTGGGCGTCCTCGGCTCGCTCATGGCGGGCTGGGCCTCGGCCAACAAGTTCTCCCTTCTCGGCGGCCTCCGCACCGCCGCCCAACTCCTCGCCTACGAACTCCCGATGCTGCTGACCGCCGCCTCGGTCGCGATGGCGGCGGGCACGGTCTCCCTCCCGGGCATCGTCGACGCCTTCGAGTGGTGGTGGCTGCCCTGGCAGATCGTCGGCGCCATCGTCTTCTTCGTGGCGGGCCTCGCCGAACTCCAGCGCCCGCCCTTCGACATGCCGGTCGCCGACTCGGAGATCATCTTCGGCGCGTACACCGAGTACACGGGCCTCCGCTTCGCGCTGTTCCTCCTCGCCGAGTACGCAGGAATCGTCGTCCTGTGCGGCCTGACCACCGTGCTCTTCCTGGGCGGCTGGCACGGCCCGTGGGACGCCGACGGCCTCGGCTGGGTCTGGACCCTGCTGAAGACGGCCGTCCTCGCCTTCGTCGTCATCTGGCTGCGCGTCACCTACCCCCGCCTGCGCGAGGACCAGCTGCAGAAACTCTCCTGGACCCTCCTCGTCCCCCTCTCCCTCGCCCAGATCGCCCTGACCGGCGTCGTGAAGGTGGTGATCTCGTAACCATGGCCCCCATTCCCGGCTCCGGCCTCGCCAAGGGGCTGGCCGTCACCCTCCGCACGATGACGAAGAAGACCGTCACCGCGCAGTACCCGGACGCCCAGCCCGAACTCCCGCCCCGCACCCGCGGCGTCATCGGCCTCTTCGAGGAGAACTGCACGGTCTGCATGCTGTGCGCCCGTGAGTGCCCGGACTGGTGCATCTACATCGACTCCCACAAGGAGACGGTCCCGCCCGCCGCCCCCGGCGGCCGCGAGCGCAGCCGCAACGTCCTCGACCGCTTCGCCATCGACTTCGCCCTCTGCATGTACTGCGGTATCTGCATCGAGGTCTGCCCCTTCGACGCCCTCTTCTGGTCCCCCGAGTTCGAGTACGCCGAGACCGACATCCACGAACTCACCCACGAGCGCGACAAACTCCGCGACTGGATGTGGACCGTCCCGGCCCCGCCGGCCCTCGACCCCGGCGCCGAGGAGCCCAAGGAAATCGCCGCGGCCCGCAAATCCGCGGAAAAGCTGGCCGCCGCAGCCCAGCCCGAGCCCACACCCAGGCCCGAACCCGGAGCCACGCCCGGGACTGGGCCCGGCTCCGCCCCGCAGGCCAAGCCCACCGATCCGCAGGGCGGTGAATCGTGACCCTCGCCGCAGCCACCGCCATGGCGGCCCACGCCACGACCACCTCCGCCGCCTCCGAACCCCACGGCTTCCTCTCCCCGACCGGCGTCGAGATCGCCTTCCTCCTCGTCGGCCTGGTCACCTTCGGCGCCGCGGTCGTCACGGTCACCACGAAGCAACTGGTGCACGCCGCCCTGTGGCTCGTGGTGGCCCTCGGCGGCCTCGCCGTCGAATACCTCCTCCTCACGGCCGAGTTCATCGCCTGGGTACAGGTCCTCATCTACGTCGGTTCCGTCGTCGTACTCCTCCTCTTCGGTCTGATGCTCACCAGGGCCCCCATCGGCCGCTCCCCGGACGCCGACTCCGGCAACCGCTGGGCCGCCCTGACCGTGGCGATCGCCGCGGCCGCCGCCCTCGTCTGGGTCGTCGTCGACGCCTTCCGCACGACCTGGATCGACCTGGACGGTGCCGCCGCCGGCTCCACCGAGGTCACCGGCGCGAGCCTCTTCCAGAGCTGGGTGCTCCCCTTCGAGGCCCTCTCGGTCCTGCTGCTCACCGCGCTGGTCGGCGCGATCGTCCTGTCCCGCAAGGCGAAGGCGAACGCGGCGACCACCACGAGCGCCCCGAGCCCCCGGAACAGCGGCACTCGAATCCGGGGCCCCCGGACCGACGGCCCCGGAAACGACACCCCCCGGAGCGACAAGGAAGGCGCCCGCTGATGCACCTCGCCTATCCCGCCGTGCTCTCCGCCCTCCTCTTCTCCACGGGCCTGTACGGAGTCCTCGCGCGCCGCAACGCGATCCTGGTCCTGATGTCCGTCGAGCTGATGCTCAACGCCGTCAACCTGAACCTCGTCGCCTTCGACGTCTGGCTCAGCAAGACCGCCCAGGACACCCTCCACTCCGGCCAGGCCCTGACCCTGTTCACCATCGCCATCGCCGCCGCCGAGATCGGCATCGGCCTGGCGATCGTCCTCGCCGTCCACCGCAACCGGGGGACCGCGGACATCGACAAGCTCCGCGACACCGCCGAGACCGACGACGACTCCGAGCCCGACGACTCCGGCGCCGCCCGTCCCGAACCGGCCGAGAAGGCTGAGGCCACCGCGTGACCACGACCACCCTCGCCGCCCTCGTCCCCCTCCTGCCGCTCCTGGGCGCCGTGGCCGGCCTGCTCCTGGGCCGCACGGCCCCCGGTTTCGTACGCCCCCTCGCCGTCCTGCCCCCGCTCGCGGCCCTCGGGCTCGCCGTCGTCGTCGCCGTACGACAGGGCGGCGACCAGGCGGTGAGCGCCGCCACCGAGCTCACCCCCACCGGCTCCGTCCCCATCGAACTCGCCCTGTACATCGACGGCTTCGCCGCCCTCGTCGCCGTGCTGGTCGGCCTGGTCGCCACCTGCGTGCAGGTCTACTCGACGGGCTACCTGCGCGACGACCCGCGCTACCCCTCGTACGCCGCTCTCGTCTCCCTCTTCACCTCCGCGATGCTGCTCGTCGTCTACTCCGGCGACCTGATGGTGCTGCTGGTCGGCTGGGAGATCATGGGCATCTGCTCGTACTTCCTCGTCGGCCACTACTGGGAGACCCCGGAGGCCCGCGCCGCCTCCATCAAGGCCTTCCTGGTCACCAAGCTCGGCGATGTCCCCTTCCTGATCGGCCTGTTCGCGCTCGCCACCGACGCCGGTTCCTTCCGCATCACGAAGATCCTCGGCAACGTCGCGAGCGGCGGACTCGACCACCCGACCCTGATCGCCCTGCTGCTCCTGGCCGGTGTGGCGGGCAAGTCGGCGCAGTTCCCGCTCCACACCTGGCTCCCCGACGCGATGGCGGGCCCCACCCCCGTCTCCGCGCTGATCCACGCCGCGACGATGGTCGCCGCCGGTGTCTACTTCATCGCCCGGCTCCTCCCGGTCTTCGCCGCCTCCTCGGCAGCCCTGGTCGTCCTCGCCGTCATGGCCGCCGTCACGATGGCCGGCTCGGCCCTGGCCGCGCTCGCGCAGGACGACATCAAGCGGGTCCTCGCGTACTCGACGATCGGCCAGCTCGGCTACATGACCGGCGCCCTCGCCGTCGGCGACCGCGGTGCCGCCGTCTTCCACCTCCTCTCGCACGGCGCCTTCAAGGCGCTGCTGTTCCTCGGGGCAGGCGTGATCATCCACGCCGCCGGTACCAACTCGCTGGCCGCCATGTCCCGTATGAAGGACCTGCGCGCCCGCGTCCCCGACGCCTACTGGACGATGACCGTGGCGCTCCTCGCGCTCGCCGCGATCCCGCCCTTCAGCGGCTTCTTCACCAAGGAGGCCGTCCTCGGCGCCGCCGAGCACGTCGCCACCGGCCACGCCGAGGGCATCCCCGGTGCCGTCGGCTGGATCGTCCTCGTCGCCGGCCTGGTCACGGCTCTGCTCACCGCCGCGTACGCGATGCGCCTGTGGCTCCTCGTCTTCCGCGGCCATGGACCGGAGGCCCCCGACCACGGCAGGCAGCCCATCGTCATGAGCGCCGTCCTCTGGGTGCTCGCTGTCCCGTCGCTCGCCTTCGGACTCGCCACCGGCCCACTGCCCGACTGGTTCGACGGACGCGACCTGACCCCGACCCTCACTACCGCCGTCCTCGGCACGGGTGTGGCTCTGGTCGGCGGCATCATCACGTACGGCGCCTGGCGGCACACCATGGCCATGGCGGCCCGCGTGCCGATGGGCGCGGTCGCGGCTCACCCCGAGGGAGACGCCGGACTCGTCGAGGCCGAGGCCATCGCCAGCCACACACCCGCGTACGGAGACGTGGCCTCCGCGCCCGACCCGGCGGACCCGGGCCGTCTCCTGCTCGGCCCGCTGCACCGCCACGCGGCCGTCGGCTTCCACCTCGACGCCGTGTACGCGGCGCTGTTCGTCCGCCCGGTCCAGGCCGCCGCCACGCTCGTCCGGTTCCTCGACCGCGAGGTCGTCGACACCTACGTACGTGGCGCGGGCGCCCTGCCCCGCTGGCTCGGCACGGCCGTCCGCCGTGCCCAGACCGGCAATGTGCAGACCTATGTGAGCGCGCTGCTCGCCGGCACCGTCGTCCTGGTGGTCGCCGCCCTCCTCGTCGCCACCGCGGGAGCGTGAGCAGGCGTGATCGATATCAGTGAATCCGTGATGCAGATCCTTCTGGCATTCATCGTCGTCGGCCCGCTCATCGGCGCCGCCGCGGCTCTCCTGCCGGCTCCGCCCGGGCTGAAGGGGAAGTCGCCCGAACAGGCCGTGCTGCGGCACGGCGTGGCCGTCACCGGCGCCGTGCTCATCGCCGCGATCGTCCTCACGCTGGGCTTCGACCACGACCATCCGTCGAAGATGCAGGCCACGACGGACATCAGCTGGATCCCCGCACTCGACGTGCGGATCCACCTCGGCATCGACGGCATCTCGCTCCCCCTCCTCGTGCTGACCGCGCTGCTGACCTTCCTCTGCGCGCTGTACTCCTACTTCAAAATGCCGTCGGGCCCGTCCCCGAAGGCATTCGTGGCGCTCGTCCTCGTCCTCGAGTCCGGCACCCTCGCGACCTTCGCCGTCCTCGACCTGCTGCTGTTCTTCCTGGCCTTCGAGATGGTGCTCATCCCGATGTACTTCCTCATCGCCCGCTGGGGCGGTGAACAAAAGCAGGCCGCTGCCTGGAAGTTCATCCTCTACACACTGCTCGGTTCCGTCGTCATGCTGCTGGGCCTGCTCCTGATCGGAATCAAGGCGGGCACATTCGACATGGTGGCACTCGCCACTGACAATCACCCGGCGCTGACCACATCAGTGCAGGTCATCGCCGTTCTGGCGATCGGGATCGGGCTCGCGGTCAAGACGCCGATGTGGCCGCTCCACAGCTGGCTGCCGGACGCGCACACCGCAGCCCCGACCGTCGGCTCGGTCCTGCTGGCAGGCGTCCTGCTGAAGATGGGAACGTACGGATTCGTCAGGATCCTGCTGCCCATCACGCCGGACGGCATGAGCACGTTCGCGCCCTACCTCGCCGCGTTCGCGGTCGTCGGCATCATCTATGGATCCCTCGCCTGCCTCGCCCTCGCCAAACAGGGCGCGAAGGGCGACCTCAAGCGCCTCATCGCGTACTCCTCCGTCGGCCACATGGGCTTCGTGCTCCTCGGCATCGCGTCGATGACACCGACCGGCGTGAACGGCGCGCTGTTCGCCAACATCGCTCACGGCCTCATCACGGGCCTGCTCTTCTTCCTGGTCGGCGCACTGAAGGACCGCACGGGCACGACCGACCTCGACACCCTCGCGCAGCAGACCGGCGCCGCGCTCTACGGCAAGGCCCCCCGGCTCGGCGGCCTGCTCGCCTTCGCCGCCGTCGCCTCGCTCGGTCTGCCGGGCCTGGCCGGGTTCTGGGGCGAGATGCTGGCTCTGTTCGGCGCGTTCGACCCCGCCGACGGCCTCAGCCGCCCCGCGTTCCTGACCTTCATGACGATCGCCGCGTTCGGCACCCTGCTCACCGCCGCGTACATGCTCGTCGTGGTCCGCCGTGTCTGCATGGGCGCGGTCCCGCAGGAGGGGCCGAAGCTCGCCGATGTCCAGTCGTACGAGTTCGCCGCCTGGACGCCGCTCGTCGTCCTGACCGTCATCGCCGGGCTCTGGCCCAAGGCACTGCTCGGCCTGACCGACCCGGCCGTGCAGCAGCTCTTCGCAGGAGGCACCCGATGAGCTCCCAGGCCCAGTCCCTGGTCCAGTCCGTCGACTGGCTCGCGATCGCGCCGCCCACCATCGCGGCGGTCGTCGGACTCGTGGTGCTCGTCACCGACCTGTTCGTGGGAGACAACAGGAAGGCCCTGCTCGGCTGGGTCTCCGTCGCCGGACTCGCCGCCTCCGCGGTCATGCTGCTGCCCCTCCTGGACGGCGACCGCTCCACCTTCTGCCTGACGGGCGACGCCGACGTCTGCAGCTACACCGCGGACCGGTTCACGCTGGTCATCCAGTTCCTCGTCCTCGGCGGCGCACTCCTCGCGGCACTCCTGTCGATGACCACCCTCAAGGACGCCGACAAGGAACTCCCCGAAGGGGAGTTCTGGTTCCTGCTGCTCTCCTCCGCCGCGGGCGCCGCCCTGCTGCCCGCCTCCCGCGACCTCGCGACCCTGATCGTCGCCCTGGAGGTCGCCTCCCTGCCCGCCTTCGCCCTAGTGGGCATCAAGCACGGCGACAGGAAGTCCTCCGAAGCGGCCCTGAAGTTCTTCCTGTCCTCGGTCACCGCGACCGCCGTGAGCCTCATGGGCATCAGCTTCGTCTACGCGTCGACGGGCACCCTGTACCTCACGGAGATCGCCACCAGGATCGAGAACGTCGACGACCAGTTGCAGACGCTCGCCCAGGCGGGTGTCGTCCTCACCCTCGTGGGCTTCGCCTTCAAGACCGCCGCCGTCCCCTTCCACTTCTGGGTACCCGACACCTACGTAGGGGCGCCTCTCCCGGTCGCGGCCTACCTGTCGGTAGTCGGCAAGGCGGTCGGCTTCTCCGGGCTGATCCTCGTCACCGTGATCGCCCTCCCGTCGTACGCGGACGTCTGGGGCCCGGCACTCGCCGCCCTGGCCGCGCTCACCATGACCGTCGGCAACGTCGGGGCCCTCAGGCAGCGGTCCACGCGCGCGTACAGCGCGGTCCGCCTGCTCGCCTGGTCCTCCGTCGGCCAGGCCGGCTACCTCCTGGTGCCGATCGCCGCCGCCGCGTACTCCGAGGACGCCGAGAAGGCCATCGGCTCCACCGTCGCGTACGCCCTGATGTACGCCGCGGTGAACCTCGGCGCCTTCGCGGTGGCCGCCCTGGTGGCCCGTACGAAGCCGCTGAACCGCGTCAGCGACTACCGGGGCCTGTACGCCTCACGGCCCCTCGCGGCGCTCGTCCTCGGTTTCTTCCTGCTCTGTCTCGCTGGCCTGCCGCCGGGCATCATCGGCCTCTTCGCGAAGGTCACCGTCTTCTCGGCCGCCGTCGACGCCGGCCTCGGCTGGCTCGCCGTGGTGATGGCCGTCAACGTCGTGATCGCGCTCTTCTACTACCTCCAGTGGACGACCCTCCTGTTCCGCGCCCCGGAGGGCGAGCCCGAGACCCACCGCGTACCGGCCCCTCTCACGGCCGCGATCGCCCTGACCGCCGTCCTCGGCATCGCCCTCTCCGGAGCACCCCAACTGGTTCTGCGCTTCTCCGACACCGGCCTCTTCTGACCGCCGCTGCCCCGAAAGCGTTCGCACGCGCGCGTGGAGCATCCGAGCCCCACGCGCGCGCGGGATGTCCCCCTTCATCACCCGGACGGCCCACGCGCGTCGCCGCGCGCACAAGGGAACTAGTGCTTCCCGCCTGGCGTTGACCAGTACGGGAGGGTCCACTGGACCGTGGAGCCACGGACCAGTGACGTCAGAGATCGACAAGCAAAGGGTTCCCCTGCCGCACGACTTGGAGGGCGTACCGTGCACCGCCGGCACAACGGGCTCAGGACCGCCGTACTCCTCGGGGGACTGTCCGCACTCATCATCGGCATCGGCAGTTTCTTCGGGCGTACGGGCCTCGTCGTCGCACTCGTCGTCGCGATCGGCACGAACGCGTACGCGTACTGGAACAGCGACAAAATGGCTCTACGCGCGATGCGCGCGCGCCCGGTGAGCGAGTTCGAGGCCCCGGCTCTGTACAAGATGGTCCGCGAGCTCTCCACACAGGCCCGCCAGCCCATGCCCCGGCTGTACATCTCCCCGACGGAGGCGCCGAACGCGTTCGCGACGGGCCGCAATCCGCGCAACGCCGCCGTGTGCTGCACGGAGGGCATCCTGCGCATCCTGAACGAGCGGGAGCTGCGCGGCGTCATCGGCCACGAACTGAGCCACGTCTACAACCGCGACATCCTGATCTCGTCCGTCGCGGGCGCCCTGGCCTCGGTCATCATGTTCCTGGTCAACTTCGCCTGGCTGATCCCGATCGGGCGATCCAACGACGACGACGGCCCCGGCATCCTCGGCATGCTGTTGATCATGATCCTGGGCCCGCTCGCAGCGTCCCTCATCCAGCTCGCCATCAGCCGCTCCAGGGAGTACGAGGCGGACGCGTCGGGTGCCCAGCTCACCGGCGACCCGCTGGCCCTCGCGAGCGCGCTGAGCAAGCTGGAGGCAGGCACGAAACAGCTTCCGCTACCTCCGGAGCCGCGCATCGAGACCGCAAGCCACATGATGATCGCCAACCCCTTCCGTCCGGGCCAGGGACTCTCCAAGATGTTCTCTACGCATCCGCCGATGGCGGAGCGCATCGCCCGGCTCGAGCAGATGGCAGGTCGTAACCAGTGAAGACAATCCTGAACATCATTTGGCTCGTCCTGAGCGGCTTCTGGCTGTTCCTCGGCTACGTGTTCGCGGGCGTGCTGCTGTGCATCACCATCATCGGCATCCCGTTCGGCATCGCGGCCTTCCGTATCGCCGTCTACGCGCTGTGGCCGTTCGGCCGGACGACGGTCGAGCGCCGTGACGCGGGCGCGCCGTCCTTCATCGGCAACATCCTGTGGGTGATCCTCGCCGGCTGGTGGCTCGCCCTCGCCCACATTGTGACGGGCTTCCTCCAGTGCATCACGATCATCGGCATCCCTCTGGGGATCGCCAACTTCAAGCTGATCCCGGTCTCGCTGTTCCCCCTGGGGCGCGAAATCGTACGTACGGACCAGCCGTTCGCGTCGTCGCGCTGGTAGGGCGGCTCCGGAGGTGGAGCCGCCGAAGTACGCCCTCGCGGCGTACGGTGCCGCGGACGAGGCCGACGAGATCTGGGCCCTGTGCGCGGACGCCGACAACCTCTTCGGCGATCCGCCGCCGCCCGCGCGCGGGACGTACGAACTGATCGGCTGCGCCCCCGAGGGGGAGCTGAGCAAGGTCCTCACGCGCGCGCGTGCCGACGGCTCGGCGCCCCTCGGCACGCTCACTCTGGAGATCCTCGACAAGGACGGCACACAGGTCGAGGAGTGGTCCCTGGAGGGCGTACGCGTCCTCGGCGACCGTCCGTGCGCGCGTGACCTGTCGCTGCGCGACATCACGATCGAGGCGAGCGAGTCCCCGGACAACCCGTACGACTATCCACAGTGCCCGCCGCTCTCGCCGGGCTACCGGCTGCTCGGCGCACAGAGCGAACCGTGGGGTGGCTGCCGGGACCTGGCGCATGTCCTGGACGGGCAGCCGGATCTCGCCGAACCGTCCGTGCGGGTGCTCGGCTGCGCCCCGCGCGGAGCCCTCCAGGCGGCCCTGGACGCGGGGGAGGAGGACCTCGGACACGCCAGGCTCATACGCCTCGACGAGTCCGGCCGCACCGTCCAGTCCGCCGTCGAGGGCGAACTCGTGGCATGGATCCCGTCCGCGCGCGGCCGCGGCCTGGTGGACCTCACGCTCGAACCGTGGTCGGAACGGCCTCCGACCGCGGCCGAGGAGGTCTGGGAGCTGTGGGACGGCGGCCGCCCCACCGAGCCCGGTCTCTGGGCCCGGTGCGGCGTGGAGGGGCGCCGCCACTGGCTGAGCACGGCGCTGCAGCGTCACGAGCCGGACAGGCCCGACGCGGAAGCCGGCGGCACGTTTCACCTCGACGGCCGCCGCGTCACCGACCTGCCGGGCTTCTTCTGCGCGCTGGGCGAGGCGGTGAACGGCCCCGGAGGCTATTTCGGCTGGGGGCTGGACGCGCTCGAGGACTGCCTCCGCGGCCGCTGGGGAGCCCGGTGGCCCTTCACTCTCGTCTGGCACGACGCGGAGGTCGCCCGTACCTGCCTCGGCCTCGTCCCGCGCACAGGTCAGCGGCCCTGGACGTTCGAGGAACTCCTTGAGTTCTTTGGGGAAAAGGGCATCGACGTCCGTCTCGAATGAGGGTTGTCCACAGGCTGCCCGAATGTCAGTGGCGGCCTGCATCATGAATGCATGACCGAGATCGAGCAGTTGCTGGCAAGTGTCTCCGCCGAGGCGCGCAACTCCCGGCCGTGGGGCTGGCCTTCGCTCCCCGAGCCCGTGGACGCGGCCACGCTGGCCCTCGCGGAGTCCACGCTGGGCTTCGCCGTCCCGCCGCTGCTCGCTGCCCTCTATCTGCGGATAGGCGACGGAGGATTCGGCCCGGAGTACGGTCTGCTCCCCCTGCTCGACAGCCCACCGTCCGGCGAGCCCGCCGTCGTCGCGCAGTACCTCGCCCATCGCGAGAGCGGCCGCAAGGACCCCGAATGGCCCTGGCCCGAGGGCGTCCTGCCGATATCCCACTGGGGCTGCGGGATGTACGCCTGCGTGGACTGCCGCACCCCCGACGCCACCGTCCTCCTCTTCGAGCCCAACGCGGACGAGGCCGACCACGCCTGGTACGTGGACGCCCCCACCCTCACGGCCTGGCTCCACACCTGGCTCAACGGCACGGGCTGGTACGACGAGTCCCACGACGGCGCGGATCTGGAGCCGTGGGTCGACTTCCGCATACGCACGGGGGCGGCGCGGGCTTCGTAGGGGAGTTTCAACCTTCGAGCAGGGGGCGCCCCATCAGGGGCGCGGGGCTGTGACATCTGCGGCTCCGCCGCGGGGCGCGCCCAGCCGCCACGACCCGCACCTCCTAAACGCGCCCTCTGCGCGGAGCCCTCCATGGGAGCTCTCCGTACTGAGCCCTCCGAACTCAGCGCTCAGCACGAGACAGCCGTCTCCTCACCCCATACACGACCGCTCCCAACCCCAGCACGCCCACGCCCACAACCACCGACACCCACGGCAACGCGAAAGCCAAGGTCACACACCCCGCCAGCCCCACCACCGGCGCAACCCGCGACACGACCGTCGAACTCAACGTCCAGGCCGCCGCGTTGGCGATCGCGTAGTACACCAGTACCCCGAAGGAGGAGAAGCCGATAGCACCCCGCACATCCACCGTCGCGGCCACCGCGACAACCACCGCTCCGACGGCCAACTCCGCCCGATGAGGCACCTGGAAGCGCGGATGCACGACGGCCAGCGCGCCCGGGAGATGCCCGTCGCGGGCCATCGCCAGCGTGGTCCGTGACACCCCCAGGATCAGCGCGAGAAGAGAGCCGAGCGCTGCCACGGCGGCGCCCACCCGTACGACCGGGACGAGTTCCGGCACACCCGCGGCGCGCACCGCGTCGGCCAGTGGCGCCGTCGCCTGTCCGAGCCCGCCCGACCCCAGCACGGAGAGGACAGCCACCGCGACAGCCGCGTACACCACCAGCGCGATGCCCAGCGCGAGCGGGATCGCGCGCGGAATGGTGCGTGCCGGATCCCGAACCTCCTCGCCGAGCGTCGCGATCCGCGCGTACCCGGCGAAGGCGAAGAACAACAGGCCGGCCGCCTGAAGCACCCCGCCCACACCTCCGGAGACCCCCACGTCCAGCCGCCCGGCGTCGGCGTTCGCGGAGGTGAGAGACACGACGACCACGGAAGCGAGGACTCCGAGGACCACCGCCACGATCGCCCGCGTCAGCCACGCGGACTTCTGGATACCGCCGTAGTTCACGGCTGTCAGCGCCACCACGGCCCCGACGGCCACGACGTGCGCCTGCTCCGGCCAGACGTACGCGCCCACGGTGAGCGCCATCGCCGCACACGAGGAGGTCTTGCCGACGACGAACGACCAGCCCGCCAGGTACCCCCAGAACTCCCCGAGCCGCTCCCGCCCGTACACGTACGTCCCGCCCGAAGCGGGGTAGCGGGCGGCGAGGCGAGCCGACGCCGTCGCGTTGCAGTAGGCGACGACGGCGGCGATGCCCAGACCGAGGAGAAGCCCGGACCCGGCGGCCCGTGCCGCGGGCCCCAGCGCGGCGAAGATTCCCGCACCGACCATCGAGCCGAGGCCGATGACAACGGCGTCGCCGACGCCGAGCGTCCGCTTCAGCTCCGCCGTGCGCTGCGGCGCTCCGGGCCGGGCGGAACCGGTTCGGCCGGAATCGGACTGTGCCATGGGTCGCACCCTACTGATCAGCGCAACCGGTTACCGCCGCGCCGACGTCCTCCCCACCAACAGCAAACGAACAAGCAAACAAGCGCGCGATCAGCGACACCAGAGCGGCATGAACACAGCCTGGCCGGAGCAAGATCACAGCACAGGCACAGCACGGAGAGGCAGGTTCACGGCATGGGCATCATCAGCTGGATCATCCTGGGGCTGTTGGCCGGAGCCATCGCCAAATTCCTGCTGCCGGGCCGTGATCCCGGCGGCTTCATCGGCACGACCCTGATAGGCGTCGCGGGCGCGTTCATCGGCGGCTGGATATCGGCTCGTTGGCTGGACCACCCGGTCGCCAAGGACTTCTACGACGGCGCCACCTGGGCCGCCGCGATCGGCGGCTCGCTCGTCCTGCTGATCGCCTACCGCCTCCTGTTCGGCAACTCGCGCAACTGAGCGCGCATCCCTCAGACCGCGGCCAGCAGGCGAGAAGGGTGGGCACCGCCGGTGCCCACCCTTCCTCGTGCTGCCTTACGTACGCGCAACGAGCACGCCGTCACCGGTAGTTGACGAACTGCAACGCGAAGTCGAAGTCCTGGCCCTTCAGCAGCGCCTGCACGGCCTGCAGGTCGTCACGGCTCTTCGAGCTGACCCGCAGCTCGTCGCCCTGCACCTGAGCCTTGACGCCCTTCGGGCCCTCATCACGAATGATCTTCGCCACCTTCTTCGCGTTCTCCTGGGAGATGCCTTCCTCGATCGACGCGAAGATCTTGTACTCCTTGCCGGAGAGCTGGGGTTCACCGGCGTCCAGCGCCTTCAGCGAGATGCCCCGCTTGACCAGCTTGGACTGGAAGACGTCGAGGATGGCCTTGACCCGCTCCTCCGAGTTCGCCTCCATAAGGATCTTCTCGCCGGACCAGGAGATGGAGGCGCCGACGTTCTTGAAGTCGTAGCGCTGCGAGATCTCCTTGCCGGCCTGGTTGAGGGCGTTGTCGACCTCCTGCCGCTCGACCTTCGAGACGATGTCGAAACTGGAGTCGGCCATGTCCTGTGGCTCCTTGTATCGGGGTGCGTAGTGGCGGCCGTCGAGCACCGCGTCGGTCTCGGGCCGCATCCGCATAAGCCTAGCCACCCGCTCCCCTCCGAGCGCCGATCTATCGGGTGGCGAAGCACCCCCGAGCATCGGGTATCGTTTACGTCGTTGCCACGGAGCACCGCCGAACAGCGGTTCGAACGGCAGCGACCCCGGCGGTGTGCCCGAGCGGCCAAAGGGAGCAGACTGTAAATCTGCCGGCTCAGCCTACCCAGGTTCGAACCCTGGCGCCGCCACGCTGAGAGAAACCCCCTCAGGACTGCGTTCTTGCAGTTCGGAGGGGGTTTCTGCGTGTCTGGGGCGGTGCGCCCTCAGCGGCGAGCGCGCGCCTTGGCTGCTGGCCCCCGTCCCGGAGTCGCCGGCCCTGTCGCGAGGCCGCCGGCCCTGTCGCGAGCAGGGTGGTGGCCGACTCCCTGGCCGGGGCCTCACCGGCCTTCCCCCGCTTCGTTCGTACCCTGAGTTCATGTCCTCACGTCGCAGGAACTGCCCCGAGTGCCGTCGCGAGATTGCCGTTGTCGCGGGGCGGTTCGCCCGGCACGACCCGCCGGGGGCGCGGGGGAGCGGGGAGCTCGTGTCGTGTCCCGGGTCGCGCAGGCAGGCGGAGCTGGGCGCTGCGCAGCCGGCGCTGGACGGGTACGTCGTCGCGGAGTTCCCCGGACAGTTGCCGCTCTTCTGACCCCCGCCGCACGCTCGCTGGTCCCTGCTGCCACCGCACGCGTTCGCTGCCCTCTGCCGACCCCGTAGCCCCGCGCTGCCCGCTGATTCCGACGTCCCGCCCCGCCCCGGCGGCCTAGGGCCGGCGTACGTCCATACGGCTCACCAGTCCGTCCGCGCCGAAGGCGTACACGTGCTCGACCGGCTCCTCCGCCCAGTGCTCGCCCGTGGCGTCCCGCAGCCCGGGCCGCACCAGGGCCACCACGCGGCGCCCGTCCTCGTCGAGGCGCAGCCCCTCCAGTCCTACGAGGGGGTGTGCGGCTGCGAACTGGGCTGCCCAGTAGGCGCGTACCGCCTCGTGGCCGTGCAGGCGAATCCCGTCGGCGACGTTCGGCCAGTTCACGTCGGGTGCCAGGCAGTGGGGGATGAACGCGTCGCGTTCGGCGGTGCTGAAGACGTCGTACATCTTCCGCAGCAGGGCTTCCTGAGCTGCGGGTACCTCGACGGGCACGGGACCTCCCCCTCTCTCGTGGCGCGGGGCGGCCGATCACCGCCCCACGCCCGCGTGCGTCCTCCCGGTCAGTTCCCGGCCACCGACTTCACCGCCACGGACACCGGCGCCGACCCGCTGATCAGCTCCAGCGTCAGCCCGGCCGTCGCCGGAGTGTCCACCAGCTCCGCGAGGACCGCCGCGACGTCGTCGCGCGGGATGGGGCCGCGCCCCGTGGCGGCCTCCAGACGTACGAGACCGGTGCCGGCGTCGCTCGTCAGCATCCCGGGACGCAGGATCGTCCAGTCCAGGCCCCGGTGAGCGCGTACGTACGCGTCGGCCTCGCCCTTGGCGCGCAGATACGCGTCGAAGACGTCGTCCCCGGGGTGCTCCGGATCCGCGCCCATCGACGACACGACCACATGCCGACGCACTCCGGCCCGGGCGGCCGCGTCCGCGAAGAGCACGGCGGCGCCCCGGTCCACGGTGTTCTTGCGGTCCACTCCGCTGCCCGGGCCCGCGCCCGCCGCGAAGACGGCGGCGTCCGCGCCCTCCAGGTGAGCGGCGACCTCCTCCAGCGAAGCCGACTCCAGATCGCACACGACCGGTTCGGCACCGGCCGCCCGCAGATCCTCGCCCTGCTCGGCGCGGCGGATGATCCCCGCCGCCTCGTCACCGCGCGCGGCGAGCAGCCGCTCCAACCGCAGCGCGATCTGACCATGACCTCCAGCGATGACAATGCGCATGTTTCCGACCGTACGCCCGGACGACCCCACTCGCCGCACAACCCTGTGGATAACTCGTGAGTCTCATGAACGATCACTGTGTACGAGGGGTGACGCCGTGCGGCGTCATGAAGGAGACCGTCATCACCACCACACGCGAGAGCCTTGCGACGCGCATGAGCCCTGCCACGCGCAACCGCCCTGCCCTGCGCAAGACCCTCACCGCGGCCGCCTGCACCACGGCTCTGCTCACCGGCATGGCCGCCTGCGGCACGGTCGAGAACCTCACCGCCGGTCAGAAGGTCGACCGCGCCTTCGAAGGGCTCGGCGAAAAGAAGTCGCTGGCCTTCGAGTTGGGGCTCGACGCCAAGCCCTCCGCCCTCACGAAGCTGGCCGGAGAGGCGGAGCCCGGCGAGGAGTTGCCGCCCGAGCTCGCCGAACTCTTCACCGGGGTGCGGGTCAAGGTGTCCGTCGAGTCGAGGAAGCCGCTCGCCGACTCGGGTGAGAAGGATCTCGTCGGCACGGGGGTGGCGATCTCGGGGCCCGACGGCGTTCTGGCCGAATACCGCCTCGTCGGCGACTACACGTACTACCGCGCCGACATGAAAGCACTCGGTGAGGCCATGGGCTTCCCGCTGCCGTCGGCCAACGAACTCCCCGAGAGCGAGAAGGAGCTCAAGAAGGTCATTGAGGGCAAGTGGGTCAAGGTCGACACCAGCGAGCTCGACCGGGCCGGCAAGGGCGACAAGGCTGACAAGTCCGGTGGGCCCGACGAGATCGACACCAAGACCCAGCAGAAGATCCTCAAGGCGGTACGCGGAGTCGTCGCCCGTGAGGTCACCTTCAGCAACGAGGGAGGCAGCGACGGCGTCGAACGGATCGTCGCCAAGGCCTCGTTCCGCGAGCTGCTCACCGGTCTGCTCGACAAGCTCCGGCCCCTGGCCGACGACCTTCCGGCGGGCGCCGAACTGCCCACCGACGAGGACCTCAAGGACGCCCCGAACAAGAAGATCGCCGTCAACTTCTCCCTGAAGAACGGTGACTTGACCAGGGTCTCCGTAGACCTCGCCGCCCTCGCGGACGGCCCGAAGGGCACCCGGCTCCCCCTGGTGGTCAAGTTTGGCGAGGCAGGCGACGTCAGCGCCCCGTCCGGTGCCACCGAGATACCCGCGGACGGGTTCGGGGGCCCGGGCAACCCGTTCACCGGAGGCCTGCTGAGCGGCTTCTGACGGCCTGTCCGGAACTCGAGTGTCATGCCGGTGGCCCGACGGTGACGGGCCACCGGCATGACAGCGACGGGTGACCCGACGGCCACGAGTGGGCGGACTTCAAGAGCACCGGTACGCGCGCGTCGAGCCCAAACAGACCTCCACGCGCGCGTGCCCGTGCCAAAGGCACCCCGCCTCCAGACCCCCAAGACTCACGACGGCTCCTCCGCGCGCCCCGTCCGCCCCTGCCGAGGCAGGTCCAACGCCACGGTCACAGCGGAGTTGCAGTACTCCCGCACCGCACTCGTCCGCGCCACCACCCGCCCCCGATGTACCACGATCCGGCTGTACGCCAGGGACAACGCCGCGTCGAGCCGGTCCCCGCGCACCGCGAGCAACTCCGCGGGGAACCCGGCCTCCACCCGTACCTCGGGCAGCCCCAGCGCAGCCCGCGCCGACGAACTCACCGCGTCGTAGGCGTCCCCGGCCCGCAGCCCGTACCGCGAGGCCAGCAGATACGCCGCCTCCAGCGGGTCCCCGCGCCCGACGGGGTTCGACACGTCCCTGAGGGCGCCGCTCCCGGCCGCCACGCGCACCCCGGCCGCCCGCAGCAGCCGTACCGGAGCCGTCCCGCGGCGGTCCCCGCCCGAGCAGCCGCCCTGGGGCAGACAGACCACGCTCACGCCGGCCGCGGCGAGTTGGTCCGCCGCCCGCGAGGCGACCTCGGTGGGCAGCCGCCCGAGTCCGCCGCACGGACCGAGCGTCACCCCCGGCCGCAGTCCGCCGGCCATCGCCGCGAGCCGTGCGAGCCGCGCGGGGTCGTCACCGTCCGTGTGCAGATCGACCGGGCAGCCGTGCTCCGAGGCGACCTCCAGGACCGCCTCCACATAACCCGTCGGATCAGGGTCCAAATCTGGACAACCACCCACTACGGAGGCACCCATTTTCACCGCGTCCCGCAGCATCGCCAGCCCGTCCGCCCCGGCGAGCCCGGTCAGTACCCGCGGCATCGCCACCACCGTCAGCTCGGCCAGCCCCCGCAGCGCGCGCCGTGCCTGGAGCACCGCGCCCATCGAGTCCAGCCCCTGCACATCGCCCACGCGCACGTGCGAGCGCAGGGCGGTGGCACCGTGCCCGAGCTGGAGCAACGCGGCCTCGGTCGTACGGCGCTGGACCTCGTGGGCCTCGTACGACACCGGTCCGTCGCCGTCCGCCGACAGGGCCGTGTCCCCGTGCGCGTGGGGCTCGGCCGGGGCCGACAGGAGCAGATAGCCGGCGAGGTCCACGCGCGCGCTGTGTGCGGTGAGGCTGCCCGCCGTGCCGACCGCCTCGATGCGTCCGCCGCCCAGCCTTACGTCCACGGTCCGGCCGTCGGTGAGCCGCGCGCCGCAGAGCAGCAGGTCGGAGCCGTCGCTCCGGCCGGACGAGCCCGAGGAGCCCGACGAGGACGAGGAGGAGTGGGGCTGCTGCGGCTGACTGTCGGGCATCGCGCTCCTGGGGCTCGGCGGCGGCTGCGAAAGAAGGGGCAGGCGGCTGCGAAGGAGGGACACAAGATCACGCAGCGTGAGTCGAGCCTAGGGTGGCGACCGGCGCGCATCGAGGAGGAGCGGAATAGTCGTACCGGTGTGGTCCGTCGTGCGGGAGGGGCGCGTGAAACGCCCCGCGAGCGGCCCGGAACGGGCTGGGGCAGGTGCCGCGAAACGGATTTGGGCGATCGGTGGCCGAGCGTGTAATGTCTTCATCGCTCGCCCCAATAGCTCAGTCGGTAGAGCGTCTCCATGGTAAGGAGAAGGTCTACGGTTCGATTCCGTATTGGGGCTCTGGTGTGGGAGGTTCCCGCTCGCAAGGCGGGAACTGATCACATCACAGCGGTGTAGCTCAGTCGGTAGAGCAAGCGGCTCATAATCGCTGTGTCACCGGTTCAAGTCCGGTCACCGCTACTGACAGTAGCCGATTGTGGGGTCGGTCCTTCGATCGGCTACTCTTCTATGTGTTAATGCGCCATTCGTCCCATCCGTTCGTCAAGGAGCACTCCTGTGGCTGCCACCGACGTCCGCCCGAAGATCACGCTGGCCTGCGTGGAGTGCAAGGAGCGGAACTACATCACCAAGAAGAACCGGCGTAACAACCCGGACCGACTGGAGATGAAGAAGCACTGCCCGCGTTGCAATGCGCACACCGCGCACCGCGAAACGCGATAAACAAGGCTCGTACACGAGGCCGTCCCCTGAAGTCGGGGGGCGGCCTCGCGTCGTTACACCCAGTTGCGAACCAGGAGGTGCCGGGCCCATGGCGCTCGACCAGTCCTTCGTGGGGCGGTCCTATCCGCCCACCGAGCCCTATGAGGTCGGCCGGGAGAAGATCCGCGAGTTCGCGGAGGCGGTGGGCGACGCCAACCCCGCGTACACGGACCCGGAGGCCGCCAAGGCCCTCGGTCACCCCGATGTGATCGCCCCGCCGACCTTCGTGTTCACCATCACGTTCAAGGCCGCGGGACAGGTCGCCCAGGACCCCCAACTGGGGCTCGACTACAGCCGTGTGGTGCACGGCGACCAGAAGTTCGTCTACCGCCGCCCGGTGCGCGCGGGCGACCGGCTCACGGTCACCTCCACCATCGAGGCGATCAAGTCGCTGGCGGGCAACGACATTCTGGACATCCGCGGCGAGGTCCACGACGAGGCGGGCGAGCACGTGGTGACCGCCTGGACCAAGCTCGTGTCCCGCGCGGCCGAGGGGGCGTGAACAGATGACGGCGAAGATCTCGTACGACGACGTCGAGGTCGGCACCGAACTGCCGGCCCGGACCTTCGGCGTGACCCGCGCGACGCTCGTGCAGTACGCGGGCGCCTCGGGGGACTTCAACCCGATCCACTGGAACGAGAAGTTCGCCAAGGAGGTCGGCCTCCCGGACGTCATCGCGCACGGCATGTTCACCATGGCCGAGGCGGTCAGGGTCGTCACCGACTGGACCGGCGACCCGGGCGCGGTCGTCGAGTACGGTGTCCGCTTCACCAAGCCCGTCGTCGTCCCGAACGACGACCAGGGCGCCACGATCGAGGTCAGCGGCAAGGTCGCGGCCAAGCTCGACGACAACACCGTCCGCGTCGACCTCGTCGCGATGAGCGCGGGCCAGAAGGTCCTGGGCATGTCCCGGGCCGTCGTACGCCTGGCCTGACAGGGCGGTTCGGCGGGAGCGCGAGGAGTGTGAGTAAGGGGCGTCCGCCGTTGCGGGCGCCCCTTACTTCTTGTCTTCCTGCGCCTCTCGCTTCTTCTCTCCGCATCCCACCCCTTGACCTAGTTAGTGATTGAGTACTAACTTGTTCGCATGGTCAGGATGAGCGCAGAAGAGAGGCGCGAGAGCGTCATCCGCGCGGCGATGAGCGAGTTCTCCCGGGGCGGCTACTACGGCACGTCCACCGAGGCGATCGCCAAGCGTGTGGGCGTCTCGCAGCCGTACCTCTTCCGGCTCTTCCCGGGCAAGAAGGCGATCTTCCTCGCGGCGGCCGAGCGGTGCATGGAGGAGACCATGCGCACCTTCGCCGACGCCTCCAAGGGGCTGGAGGGCGAAGAGGCCCTGCACTCCATGGCGAACGCGTACACCAGGGTCATCGCCGAGAATCCCGAACAGCTGCTCATGCAGATGCAGATGTACGTCGCGGTTGCGGCCGCCGAGCAGACCGGTGACCGCGAGCTGGGTGAGGTGGTGCGGGCGGGCTGGATGCGCCTGTGGGACACCGTTCATCTGCCGCTCGGCGCCGATGTCGACGAGACCACGACCTTCATGGCGTACGGAATGCTCGTCAACTGCCTGGTGGTCATGGGATTTCCGCCCGAGCACCGGGTCTGGGAGGGGCTCTACCCCTCGGCCCGGATCAAGGGCCGGCTCGAGCACTGAACCAAGGGTGGCGGAAATTGCCGCCCTTTCATGCCCGTGAAAGTTAGTCAGCAATAACTAATTGAAGTCAGTGATCACCCGCTGGGGGAAGCGATGTCACAGCAGACCGCACGTCCCGGGGGAGCCGTCTGGGCCCTCGTCATCACCAGCGTCGCCGGGTTCATGGCGGCGCTCGACAACCTCGTCGTCACCACCGCACTGCCCTCGATCCGCAAGGACCTCGGGGGAGACCTCCCCGATCTGGAATGGACCGTGAGCGCCTACACGCTCACCTTCGCCGTGCTGCTGATGTTCGGCTCGGCCCTGGGCGACCGGTTCGGCCGTCGCCGGCTCTTCCTCGTCGGCATCACCGTGTTCACCGCCGCCTCCGCCGCCGCGGCCATGGCGCCCGGCATCGACTCGCTGATCGCCGCCCGCGCGGTCCAGGGCGTCGGCGCCGCCATCATGATGCCGCTGACGCTGACCCTGCTCACGGCCGCCGTTCCGGCCGCCAAGCGCGGGATGGCGTACGGGATCTGGGGTGCCGTCAACGGTCTCGCCGTCGCTTCGGGGCCGCTGATCGGCGGCAGCCTCACCGAGCACATCTCCTGGCAGTGGATCTTCTGGCTGAACGTTCCGCTGGGGCTGGCGCTCCTGCCGCTCGCCCGGCTGCGCCTGTCGGAGTCCTTCGGCGCCGGTGCCCCGCTCGACATCCGCGGCACCCTGCTGGCCAGTGGTGGCCTCTTCGGAATCGTGTACGGGCTGGTCCGGGCGCCCGTCGTCGGCTGGACCGACGGGATAGTCCTGCTGGGGCTGTTCGCGGGTACCGCTCTGCTCGTCGGCTTCGTGATCCACGGCATCAACGCCAAGAACCCGATGCTGCCGATGCGGCTCTTCCGCAACCGGGCCTTCGCCGGGATCAACGCGGCCAGTCTGCTGATGTTCCTCGGGATGTTCGGCTCGATCTTCCTGCTCAGCCAGTACATGCAGGGCGTCCTCGGCTACTCGCCCACCCAGGCCGGGCTGCGGATGCTGCCCTGGACGGGGATGCCGATGCTCATCGCACCCGTCGCCGGATATCTGTCCGACCGGATCGGCGGCCGCCCGGTCGTCGCCGCGGGTCTCTTCCTGCAGGCCGTCGGACTCGGCTGGTTCGCCACCGTGATCGCGCCCGACACGTCGTACGCCACACAGCTGCCCGCCCTGATCATCAGCGGTGTGGGCATGTCCCTCTTCTTCGCCCCCGCCTCCAACCTGGTCATGTCCAGCGTCCGGCCGCACGAGCAGGGGATCGCCTCCGGCGCCAACAACGCGCTGCGCGAGGTCGGCGGCGCGCTCGGTATCGCGGTGATGGCCTCGATCTTCTCCGCCCAGGGCTCCTACCGGACCGCGCAGACCTTCGTCGACGGCACCCAGCCGGCGCTCTGGGTCGGTTCCGCCGCGGTGGCCGTGGCGGGAGTCGCGGCACTCCTCATCCCCGGTCGTCGCCGGGCGGCGGAGGCGAGCGAGGACAGCACCGGGAACGCGCCCGAGCGGGTGCTGGAGACGGCCTCCCACTGAGGGCCCTCACCGAGTCCGGAATCCGAACCCGCACCCGCACCCGAAAGGAGTCCGAGCATGCCCACCCTTCCCTGGACCGTGCCGAACGAGCCGCCGCAGGGCGCCGAGGTGTACGTCTTCGCCTCCCGCTTCGAGACCCGCACCCGCTGGGGAGCGCTGAAGTTCTTCGCCAGGACACCGGCCGTCTGGCGGCAGGTGAGCAAAGCCCCCGGAGCGTACGGCGCCACGCTCAAGGCGGCCCCGCTGCGGCGGACCTTCTGGACCCTGTCCGCCTGGGAGTCGCCCGCGGCGCTCAAGGCCTTCGCCCGCTCCGGCACGCACGCGCCGACCGCCCGGGGCCTCGGCCCCCAGATGCGGGACGCGAAGTTCGTCTCGTGGACGGTCACGGCGGACGACCTCCCGCTCGACTGGGCGGAGGCGTTGCGCCGTCTGTGACCGACCGACGCCGCGAACAGCTCAGCCGCGAGAACGGCCCCGCCCCGACCGGCGGGGCCGTTCTCGTACTCTTGGGCACGTGCTGGAACTCCACGACGCCCCGCTCGCCCCGCTGACCACCTTCCGGCTCGGCGGCCCCGCCGCGCGCCTGATCACCGCCACGACCGACGCCGAGGTGATCGCCGCCGTCCGCGAGGCCGACGACTCGGGCACCCCGCTGCTGCTGATCGGCGGCGGATCCAACCTGGTCATCGGCGACAAGGGCTTCGCGGGCACCGCCCTGCGCATCGCCACCCGCGGCTTCGCCCTCGACGGTACGAAGCTGGAGCTGGCCGCCGGCGAGGTGTGGACCGACGCCGTCGCCCGCACCGTCGAGGCCGGCCTCGCGGGCATCGAGTGCCTCGCCGGAATCCCGGGCTCCGCGGGTGCGACGCCCATCCAGAACGTGGGGGCGTACGGCCAGGAGGTGTCGTCGACGATCACCGAAGTGATCGCCTACGACCGGCGGACCCGCGAGACGGTCACCGTCCCGAACGCCGAGTGCGCCTTCTCGTACCGCCACAGCCGCTTCAAGGCCGACCCCGAACGCTTCGTCGTGCTGCGCGTCCGCTTCGACCTGGAGGACGCCTCCGGGCTCTCCGCGCCGGTCAAGTACGCCGAGACGGCCCGCGTCCTCGGCGTCGAGCCCGGCGACCGCGTGCCGCTGGAGAAGGCCCGGGAGACCGTCCTGAAGCTGCGCTCCGGCAAGGGCATGGTGCTCGACCCGGAGGACCACGACACCTGGTCGGCCGGCTCGTTCTTCACCAACCCGATCCTCACCCACGAGGAGTTCGCCGTGTTCCACGCGCGCGTGGCCGAGCGTCTCGGTGACGGCGTGATCCCGCCCGCGTACCCGGCGGGCGACGGGCACACCAAGACCTCCGCGGCCTGGCTGATCGACAAGTCCGGCTTCACCAAGGGCTACGGCACCGGCCCCGCCCGCATCTCCACCAAGCACACCCTGGCCCTCACCAACCGCGGCGAGGCCACCACGGAGGACCTCCTCGCGCTCGCCCGCGAGGTCGTCGCGGGCGTCCACGCCGCCTTCGGGATCACGCTCGTCAACGAACCGGTGACGGTCGGCGTCAGCCTCTGAGATATTTCGCTTGCCGGTCGCCCGGCCCGGCGATCACCCTGAGGGCATGAGAGAACTCCTGTGCGGCTGAGGGTCGGTGAGTTCCGGCCGAGCGCCGGCCGGTACGCGTTCCGGGTGGTCCAGCCGCGCCCCGCGCTCCGGCACACCACGCTCAGCGACCCCTTGCGGGGCTGGGGCTACCTGGTCGGCGACCACGACGGACTGGCCCGCCTCGCCGCCCTGTTCTCGTTCGCCGCGTACTCCCCGCACACGGTCGTCCACGTCCCGCTGCGCGACAGCGTGCCCAGGACGTACGCGCCCGGAGTGCCGGTCGACCTCGTCCTCGCCCACCGGACACTGGGCCTGCGGCCCTCCGCGTGGCCGTCGCTGCGCCGCGGACTGACCCGGGGCACCCCCGGCACCGTCCGCACCGACGAACGGCGCACCGCGGACCACGCCGCGGCCTGGCAGGCCCGCTGGGAGCAGCGCTGGGACCGCCTCGACCCCGTCGACCGGATCCGCCCCGCCGTGCACGCCCGGACGCTGTTCCTCTTCGGCGCCCGGGACACCTTCGCCTCGGCGTCCGTTCACTTGGAGACCGCGGCCGGCTTCGGCCCCCGACACAAGAGGGCCGCCAAGGGGCACGACGTGCTGGTCACCTCGCTCACGCTGCACATGCCCCTGAGCCGGGGACGTCACACGGAACTGGACATCGGCTTCCAGGCGTACCCGCCCTACGCCCACTTCAGGCGACCGGGGCGGTCAGCCAGTCGTCGATCCCGGACAGCAGCTTCTCCTTGATGTCGTGCGGGGCCGCCGAACCCCTTACCGACTGCCGTGCCAGTTCGGCCAGTTCGGCGTCCGTGAAGGCGTGATGCCGGCGCGCGATGTCGTACTGGGCAGCCAGCCGCGAGCCGAACAGGAGCGGGTCGTCCGCACCGAGTGCCAGCGGGACCCCCGCCTCGAAAAGCTTGCGCAGGGGGACGTCCTCCGGCTTTTCGTACACCCCCAGGGCGACGTTCGACGCCGGGCAGACCTCACAGGTGATGCCTCGGTCCGCGAGCCGCTTCAGGAGCCGCGGGTCCTCGGCCGCCCGCACCCCGTGCCCGATCCGCGAGGCGTGCAGGTCGTCCAGGCAGTCACGGACGGACGCCGGGCCCGTCAGCTCGCCGCCGTGCGGCGCCGCCAGCAGCCCGCCCTCACGCGCGATGGCGAAGGCCCGGTCGAAGTCCCGCGCCATACCGCGCCGCTCGTCGTTGGAGAGCCCGAAGCCGACGATGCCGCGGTCCGCGTACCGCACGGCCAGCCGGGCCAGCGTGCGCGCGTCCAGCGGATGCTTCATCCGGTTCGCGGCCACCAGGACCCGCATCCCGAGCCCGGTCTCGCGCACGGCCGAGTCCACGGCGTCCAGGATGATCTCCAGCGCCGGGATCAGCCCGCCCAGCCGGGGGGCGTACGAGGTCGGGTCGACCTGGATCTCCAGCCACCCCGAGCCGTCCTTGATGTCCTCCTCGGCGGCCTCCCGCACCAGCCGCTGAATGTCCTCGGGATCTCTGAGGCACGACCGCGCCGCGTCGTACAGCCGCTGGAAACGGAACCAGCCCCGCTCGTCGGTGGCCCGCAGTTTCGGTGGCTCCCCGCTGGTCAGCGCGTCGGGAAGGTGGATCCCGTGCTTGTCGGCCAGTTCCAGCAGAGTGGTGATCCGCATCGACCCGGTGAAATGCAGGTGCAGATGAGCTTTGGGCAGCTCAGAGACATCACGTACGTGCTCCATTCCAGGATCCTGCCGTACGCCGCCTCCGTATCGGTAGCGCTTTCCCTGAACGTGGTCTTGCTCGCACTAAGACACGAACCACGACACGAAGAAGCGGGCCGCCTCCCAGAGGGAAGCGGCCCGCTCGTACCCACTCACGGTGAGGAGGTTCAGTCCTTGGCCTCGGCCAGCAGCTTCTGGATGCGCGAGACGCCCTCTACGAGGTCCTCGTCACCCAGCGCGTACGAGAGCCGCAGGTAGCCCGGCGTGCCGAAGGCCTCGCCCGGGACGACCGCGACCTCGGCCTCCTCAAGGATCAGCGCGGCCAGCTCGACGGAGTTCTGCGGGCGCCTGCCGCGGATCTCCTTGCCGATGAGGGCCTTCACGGAGGGGTACGCGTAGAAGGCGCCCTCGGGCTCCGGGCAGAGCACGCCGTCGATCTCGTTGAGCATCCGCACGATGGTCTTGCGGCGGCGGTCGAAGGCCTCGCGCATCTCGGCGACGGCCTTCAGGTCGCCGGAGACGGCGGCGATGGCTGCAACCTGGGCGACGTTCGACACGTTCGACGTGGCGTGCGACTGGAGGTTAGTGGCGGCCTTCACCACGTCCTTCGGGCCGACGATCCACCCGACACGCCAGCCGGTCATCGCGTACGTCTTCGCGACGCCGTTGACGACGATGCACTTGTCGCGCAGCTCCGGCAGGATCGCCGGCAGCGAGGTGAACCTCGCGTCCCCGTAGACCAGGTGTTCGTAGATCTCGTCCGTCAGCACCCACAGACCGTGCTCGACGGCCCAGCGACCGATCGCCTCGGTGTCCTCGGCGCTGTAGACCGCGCCCGTCGGGTTGGACGGCGACACGAAGAGGACGACCTTCGTCTTCTCCGTACGGGCCGCCTCCAACTGCTCGACCGACACGCGGTAGCCGGTGGTCTCGTCCGCGACGACCTCGACCGGGACACCGCCGGCGAGACGGATCGACTCCGGGTACGTCGTCCAGTAGGGCGCCGGGACGATGACCTCGTCGCCCGGGTCGAGGATCGCGGCGAACGCCTCGTAGATGGCCTGCTTGCCGCCGTTGGTCACCAGGATCTGGGAGGCGTCAACCTCGTAGGCGGAATCGCGCAGCGTCTTGGCGACGATCGCCGCCTTCAGCTCGGGAAGGCCGCCGGCCGGCGTGTACCGGTGGTACTTCGGGTTCTTGCAGGCCTCGATGGCGGCATCGACGATGTAGCCCGGGGTCGGGAAGTCGGGCTCACCGGCGCCGAAGCCGATCACCGGACGTCCTGCGGCCTTGAGGGCCTTGGCCTTGGCGTCCACGGCGAGGGTGGCGGACTCGGAGATCGCACCGACCCGGGCGGAGACCCGGCGCTCGGTGGGAGGGGTTGCAGGGCTCATGGGCCCATCGTTCCAGACACGAAACCTCCCCGGCACACCGGTTTCACAGAGTGAGCGCCGGCCGACAAAGTCCTTACGGACACTTTCTGTTCGACGACCGGCCGTCGACCACGTACACTCTCACCTCGTTGGCCTTCACCGGCCGCGCCCACCCGGTGCACACCGAGCACCCGGGCGGATGCGGTACGTTGTTGGGGAAACAAAGGGTCGTAGCTCAATTGGTAGAGCACTGGTCTCCAAAACCAGCGGTTGGGGGTTCAAGTCCCTCCGGCCCTGCTACACACTCCTTTCGCCAGGATGTGTGCGCATGTACGTACTGCAATGCACCGCCGTGCGGCTCATACCCGGGCGCGGCACGGCCACGACCCGGAATCAGGTGAGGACGAGTGACGGACGCCGTGGGCTCCATCGACATGCCTGATGCCCAGGATGAGGCGCCGGAGTCCCAGAAGAAGGGCCGCAAGGGCGGTAAGCGTGCCAAGAAGGGCCCGCTGAAGCGCCTTGCCCTCTTCTACCGCCAGATCGTCGCGGAACTCCGCAAGGTTGTCTGGCCGACCCGGAATCAGCTGACGACGTACACCACAGTGGTGATTGTGTTCGTCGTCATCATGATCGGTCTGGTGACTGTGATTGACTTCGGACTCGACAAGGCCGCCAAGTACGTATTTGGCTGAGCCAAGCGCGAAGGGCGCCGTACCCGGCGCCCGCTTTCGCGTGTTCCACCCCCATGATCCAGGAAGAAGCAGCCACCGTGTCTGACCCGAACCTGAACGACGCCGGCGAGTCGGTCGAGTCCGTTGACGACGAGCTCGACATCGTCGAGGGCGCGGACGTCGAGGACGAGGTCGAGGCTGCCGACGCCGAAGCCGGCGAGGCCGCCGAAGAGGCTGCCCTGCACGTCGAGGACGAGTCCGGTGAGGACGTCGAGACCGACGTGGACGCCGACGACCTGGCCGTCTCCGACGAGGCCGAAGCCGAGAAGCCCGAAGAGCCCGAAGAAGAGGCCGAGCCGGTCGACCCGGTGGTGGCCCTCCGCGAGGAGCTCCGCAGGTTGCCCGGCGAGTGGTACGTCATCCACACGTACGCGGGTTACGAGAACCGCGTGAAGACGAACCTCGAACAGCGTGCCGTCTCTCTGAACGTCGAGGACTTCATCTTCGCGGCCGAGGTGCCGCAGGAAGAGGTCGCGCAGATCAAGAACGGCGAGCGCAAGACCGTCCGTCAGAACAAGCTCCCCGGCTACGTGCTGGTGCGCATGGACCTGACGAACGAGTCCTGGGGCGTCGTCCGCAACACCCCCGGTGTCACCGGCTTCGTGGGCAACGCGTACGACCCGTACCCGCTGACGCTGGACGAGATCGTCAAGATGCTCGCTCCGGAGGCCGAGGAGAAGGCCGCCCGCGAGGCTGCCGAGGCCGAGGGCAAGCCGGCGCCGTCCCGCAAGCTCGAGGTCCAGGTGCTGGACTTCGAGGTGGGCGACTCGGTCACCGTCACCGACGGCCCGTTCGCGACGCTGCAGGCGACCATCAACGAGATCAACGCCGACTCGAAGAAGGTCAAGGGCCTCGTCGAGATCTTCGGCCGCGAGACCCCGGTCGAGCTGAGCTTCGACCAGATCCAGAAGAACTGACCCCTCGCGGGACGGTCTTCCGGAACACACGCCTCCGACCAGGTCAGACGGGCCCTCAAAGCCTGTCTGACCTGCTCGGTTTTTGGCCGCAGACAGATACCCGTTATCGTTGTGCGGTATGCCTCCGTCCGGATGATCCGGATCGGCGGCTGAAAACTCTCACTAGGACCCGGAGAGAGCAATGCCTCCCAAGAAGAAGAAGGTCACGGGGCTCATCAAGCTCCAGATCCAGGCCGGTGCGGCCAACCCGGCGCCGCCGGTCGGCCCCGCGCTGGGCCAGCACGGCGTCAACATCATGGAGTTCTGCAAGGCCTACAACGCCGCGACCGAGTCGCAGCGTGGCTGGGTGATCCCGGTGGAGATCACGGTCTACGAAGACCGCTCCTTCACCTTCATCACCAAGACCCCGCCGGCCGCGAAGATGATCCTCAAGGCCGCGGGCGTGGAGAAGGGCTCCGGCGAGCCGCACAAGACCAAGGTCGCCAAGATCACCCAGGCGCAGGTCCGCGAGATCGCCACCACGAAGATGCCCGACCTGAACGCCAACGACCTGGACGCCGCGTCGAAGATCATCGCCGGCACCGCCCGTTCCATGGGCATCACGGTCGAGGGCTGACCTCCACCCCGTAGGAAAGACCGTGGCAGGGCCTGCTCGGCCCACACCACGACTCCTCAGAACACACAGGAGCAGTAGTGAGCAAGCGCAGCAAGTCTCTCCGCGCTGCGGACGCCAAGATCGACCGGGAGAAGTTCTACGCCCCGCTCGAGGCCGTCCGTCTCGCCAAGGAGACCTCCACGAGCAAGTTCGACGGCACCGTCGAGGTCGCCTTCCGCCTGGGTGTCGACCCGCGCAAGGCCGACCAGATGGTCCGTGGCACCGTGAACCTCCCGCACGGCACCGGTAAGACCGCCCGGGTCCTGGTCTTCGCGACCGGTGACCGTGCCGAGGCCGCGACCGCCGCGGGCGCCGACATCGTCGGCTCCGACGAGCTCATCGACGAGGTGGCGAAGGGCCGTCTGGACTTCGACGCCGTCGTCGCCACCCCGGACCTCATGGGCAAGGTCGGCCGCCTGGGCCGTGTCCTCGGCCCGCGTGGTCTGATGCCGAACCCGAAGACCGGCACCGTGACCCCGGACGTGGCCAAGGCCGTGACCGAGATCAAGGGCGGCAAGATCGAGTTCCGCGTCGACAAGCACTCGAACCTGCACTTCATCATCGGCAAGACCTCGTTCGACGAGACCCAGCTGGTGGAGAACTACGGCGCCGCGCTGGAGGAGATCCTCCGTCTGAAGCCGTCCGCCGCCAAGGGTCGCTACATCCGGAAGGCCGCGATCAGCACGACGATCGGCCCCGGCATCCCGCTCGACCCGAACCGCACCCGCAACCTCCTCGTCGAGGAGGACCCGGCCTCCGTCTGAGCCTGACGCTCACCGGCAGCCGCGTCGCACACGCGATTCCAGGACGGGCCCCGCAACCTTTCGAGGTGCGGGGCCCGTCCCTCTTTGTCAGATGCCCGATTCCGGACCGGGTGTCAGTGCCCTGCGCTAGCGTGCAAGGCACAGGAATCGCATAGGGGGACGAATGAAGAGCACTGCCGTGCGACGCGCGACTGTCTCGATCGTGATGGCCGCCGCGCTGACGGGGGTCGCGGCCTGTAGCGGCTCGGACTCCGACGGGGGTTCGGGCGGGAGCTCGGGCGGAAGCTCCGGAGGGGGCGACAAGGCGGCCGGCAAGGCCAAGACCCAGGCGAACCCGATCGCGGCCCTGCGCTCCGTCGAGAAGTCCACCGACAAGGCCGACTCCGCCAAGGTCGAGTCCACCACGACCATGGGCACGATCATGTCCATGGAGGCTGACGGCGCCCTCGGCTGGGCCGACGGCCTCACCGGCACCCTGACGATCACGTACACCGGCGGCACGATGGCCGACCAGATGCGGCAGCTGGGCACCACCTCCATGGAGGCCCGCTATCTGCCGGACGCCTACTACGCGAAGATGGGCGACAAGTTCGCCGAGCAGTCCGGCGGCAAGCACTGGATCAAGTACGCGTACGACGACCTGGCGGACCTCGCCGGCGGATCGGGCGCGTACATGAAGGACCAGATGCAGAACACCACGCCGAACCAGTCGGTGAAGCTCCTGCTGGCCTCCGGGGACGTCAAGAAGGTCGGCGAGGAGAAGGTGCGCGGCGAGAACACCACGCACTACTCGGGCACGGTCGACGTCGCGGACCTCGCGGGCGAGAGCTCGAACCTCACCGCGGACCAACTGGCCGACATGAAGCGCCAGTTGGAGCAGGCCGGAGTCACCACCGAGACGATCGACATATGGGTCAACGACGAGGATCTGCTGGTCAAGAAGGTTGAGAAGGGCGAGCTGGCGACCGGCTCGATGTCCTCGACGGCGTTCTACAGCGACTACGGCGTGAAGGTCTCCACCGAGGAGCCCCCGGCCGGCGACACCGCCGACTTCAAGGACCTGATGCAGACTCAGCCGGCGGCCTGAGAGGCCTCGTACGGACGCAGGGAGGGGCGCCACCCAGGCGCCCCGGGCGTCACACAGGCCTCAAGGAACTCGGAGGACTGACCGAGTCCCTCTGGGATACGCTCGCGCCCTGTCTGTGAGTCGCTCATCTGTTCCTTGGGGGGAACCATGAAGATTTCTGTGCGTGCGTCCGTGCGTCGTAGGACGACCGGTGCGGCACTCGCCGCGCTGGTCCTCGCCGGGGGTGCCGTCGGCTGTTCGAAGGACGGCGCGAGCGAGGAGTCGCCGAAGATGACGCCCGCCGCGGCCGTGGCCAAGGCGGCGAAGAACACGGAGGACATCACCTCCATCAGCTACCGGATGACCGGCAGGACCCCTGAGGAGGGGCGCGTCAAGGCCGAAGCGCAGATGCGCATGAAGCCCGACGTCGCCATGAGCATGAAGATGACCGCCCTCGACCAGGGCGCGGACGGCACCGCCGAGATCCGCCTCGTCGACAAGGCGATGTACATAGGCGGAGGCGCCGCGGCCGCCAAGGAGATGGACGGCAAGAGCTGGATCAAGTTCGACCTGTCCACGCTGGGGGACGACGCGCTGGGGGGCGCGGCTCCGGGCGCCGGGACGGCCGACAAGAACCCGGCCCAGGAGTCCACCTTCCTCACCGGCTCCAAGGACGTGAAGAAGGTCGGCACCGAGAAGATCGACGGCGTCGAGACCACCCACTACAAGGGCACGGTCACCCTCGACGAGTTCCGCAAGTCCCTCAAGAGCGAGAGCAAGACCACCCGTGAGCAGCGGGAGAAGAGCCTTGAGCAGTACGAGAAGATGGGCGTGGACGCGCTCACGATGGACATGTGGATCGACGGCGACGACCGCACCAAGCAGTTCCGTATGAAGGGCGACGCCGACAAGGGCAAGCTCGACATGACCATCACCTTCGTCGACTACAACAAGCCCGTGACGGTCGAGGCGCCGCCCGCCAAGGACGTCATGGACCTGGCCGAGATGATGGGCGACATCGAGAGCTGACCTCGGCGTAGGCCGGCGTTCGGCGTCGGCCCACGTACGGATTTGCTTGACAGCGACCCGTTCACGTAACCTTCCACAGAAGCCAAAGACCGCTGGTCGTTGCCGTGTGCTTGTTAGAGGGCGCGGCGACCGAAGGATCCGCTGAAACTGCGGACGACCCGCGTAGGTGACTGTGGATGAACTCCCGGACAGTCCCGTACTTCGTACGGATCCGTTCGGTCGAGTCACGCCCCGTGCGCCTGCGCCGGGGCGTTTCGTTTTCCCAGTCTCCTTCTGAGCGGTCCTCATCACCCGGAAGGAGGCCACGCTTATGGCAAGGCCCGACAAGGCTGCCGCGGTAGCCGAGCTCGCGGACCAGTTCCGCAGCTCGAACGCCGCTGTGCTGACCGAGTACCGGGGTCTCACCGTGGCGCAGCTCAAGACGCTGCGTCGTTCGCTCGGTGAAGACGCCCAGTACGCCGTGGTGAAGAACACGCTGACCAAGATCGCGGCCAACGAGGCCGGGATCTCCACGCTCGACGACCTGTTCAACGGTCCGACGGCGGTTGCCTTCATCTCCGGTGACCCGGTGACGTCGGCGAAGGGTCTTCGTGACTTCGCCAAGGACAACCCGAACCTCGTCATCAAGGGCGGTGTCCTTGACGGCAAGGCGCTGTCCGCCGACGAGATCAAGAAGCTTGCGGACCTCGAGTCCCGCGAGGTTCTGCTCGCCAAGCTGGCGGGTGCCATGAAGGGCAAGCAGACTCAGGCTGCGCAGCTCTTCCAGGCGCTTCCGTCGAAGTTCGTCCGCACCGCGGAGGCGCTTCGCGTCAAGCTCGAAGAGCAGGGCGGTGCCGAGTAATTCGGCTCGCGCATTGACCGCCGCCTGAGGCGACGGTCGTAGCGGGCCGAACGTACGCCCGCCTCACCAGTACATCCGGCACCTGCCGAATTAGTGGAAGGACGCCATCATGGCGAAGCTGTCCCAGGAAGAGCTGCTCGCGCAGTTCGAGACCCTCACCCTCATCGAGCTCTCCGAGTTCGTGAAGGCCTTCGAGGAGAAGTTCGACGTCACCGCCGCCGCCGCGGTCGCCGCCGGCCCCGCCGCCGCTGCCGCCCCGGCCGAGGCCGAGGCCGAGCAGGACGAGTTCGACGTCATCCTCACGGGTGCCGGCGAGAAGAAGATCCAGGTCATCAAGGTCGTGCGTGAGCTGACCTCCCTGGGTCTCAAGGAGGCCAAGGACCTCGTGGACGGCGCTCCGAAGCCGGTCCTCGAGAAGGTCGCCAAGGACGCCGCCGAGAAGGCCGCCGAGTCCCTCAAGGGCGCCGGCGCCTCCGTCGAGGTCAAGTAACACCACGAGCCGTCCACCAGGCGCCCTCAGGGGCGCCGTGGCCCCGGCTCCAGCGAGCCGACGCAGCCGCTCCCGCAGGGGCTGTAACGCTGACGCATCGAAGAGCGATCATCCATCTGGGTGGTCGCTCTTCGGCGTTCGAGGGGGCCGTGCGGCGACTGCCTTGCGCTGTCGGTCGCGACGAGTATGGTGATCTTCGTTCGTGCCTCCGGCCGCCCTGTGACGGGCAGCAAGACAGGTTGCAAGACGGGTTGCAAGTGACGATGGCAGCACCCGGTTCGGGCATGGGGGGCCTTGACGAACCGCACGCAGCGCGCAATTCTCAGGACGCGTCGTCACAACGATCCGGATCCGAGGCATGGATCGGTGGCGAAGAGGGCAGTATCGATGTGCATCGAGGGCGTGGCTTGCAGCAGGGGTTGAGAACAACGAGGGTCTTCAAAAACCCGCACTGGACATCAGTGGGCCTAGTGGCTACACTGACCCTTTGCGCTGCCTGTTAGCTGCCTCCTGCCCGTCACCAGGGGCATGCCCTCGCTTCAGCACTGTGGATTGAACCGATCCTGACCTGGCCTTTTGGCTGATTCAGGAAACGGCTGTCCCGGTGTCCGGCTTGGGACCGGTACGCGCGTAGTGAGTCCGAGCCCTCGGAAGGACCCCCTCTTGGCCGCCTCGCGCACTGCCTCCGCGAATACGAACAACGGCGCCAGCACCGCCCCGCTGCGCATCTCTTTTGCAAAGATCAAGGAGCCCCTCGAGGTTCCGAACCTTCTTGCGCTGCAAACCGAGAGCTTCGACTGGCTGCTCGGAAACGACGCGTGGAAGGCTCGTGTCGAGGCGGCTCTGGACAGCGGACAGGACGTCCCCACCAAGTCCGGTCTGGAGGAGATCTTCGAGGAGATCTCCCCGATCGAGGACTTCTCCGGGTCGATGTCCCTGACTTTCCGCGACCACCGCTTCGAGCCTCCCAAGAACTCGATCGACGAGTGCAAGGAGCGCGACTTCACGTACGCCGCCCCGCTCTTCGTCACCGCCGAGTTCACCAACAACGAGACCGGCGAGATCAAGTCCCAGACGGTCTTCATGGGCGACTTCCCGCTCATGACCAACAAGGGCACCTTCGTCATCAACGGCACCGAGCGTGTCGTCGTGACGCAACTGGTCCGTTCGCCGGGTGTCTACTTCGACTCCTCCATCGACAAGACGTCCGACAAGGACATCTTCTCGGTCAAGGTCATCCCCTCCCGGGGTGCCTGGCTGGAGATGGAGATCGACAAGCGCGACATGGTCGGTGTCCGCATCGACCGCAAGCGCAAGCAGTCCGTCACCGTTCTCCTGAAGGCTCTCGGTTGGACGACCGAGCAGATCCTCGAGGAGTTCGGCGAGTACGAGTCCATGCGCGCCACCCTGGAGAAGGACCACACCCAGGGCCAGGACGACGCACTGCTCGACATCTACCGCAAGCTGCGTCCGGGCGAGCCCCCGACCCGTGAGGCCGCGCAGACGCTGCTCGAGAACCTCTACTTCAACCCGAAGCGCTACGACCTCGCCAACGTCGGCCGTTACAAGGTCAACAAGAAGCTGGGCAGCGAAGCCCCGCTGGACGCCGGGATCCTGACCGTCGAAGACATCATCGAGACGATCAAGTACCTGGTGAAGCTGCACGCCGGTGAGACCGAGACCGTTGGTCCCAACGGCGCCTCGATCGTCGTCGAGACCGACGACATCGACCACTTCGGCAACCGTCGTCTGCGCAACGTCGGCGAGCTCATCCAGAACCAGGTCCGTACGGGTCTGGCGCGTATGGAGCGTGTCGTCCGTGAGCGGATGACGACCCAGGACGTCGAGGCGATCACGCCGCAGACCCTGATCAACATCCGGCCGGTCGTCGCCTCCATCAAGGAGTTCTTCGGCACCAGCCAGCTGTCGCAGTTCATGGACCAGAACAACCCGCTGTCGGGCCTGACGCACAAGCGTCGTCTCAACGCGCTCGGCCCGGGTGGTCTGTCCCGTGAGCGGGCCGGCTTCGAAGTCCGTGACGTGCACCCCTCGCACTACGGCCGCATGTGTCCGATCGAGACCCCCGAAGGCCCGAACATCGGCCTGATCGGCTCGCTCGCCTCCTACGGCCGGATCAACGCCTTCGGTTTCGTCGAGACGCCGTACCGCAAGGTCGTCGAGGGCCAGGTCACCGACGAGGTCGACTACCTCACGGCCGACGAGGAGGACCGGTTCGTCATCGCGCAGGCCAACGCCTCGCTCAATGACGACATGCGCTTCGACGAGGCTCGTGTCCTGGTCCGCCGTCGTGGCGGCGAGGTCGACTACGTCCCCGGTGACGACGTCGACTACATGGACGTCTCCCCGCGCCAGATGGTGTCCGTCGCGACCGCGATGATCCCCTTCCTGGAGCACGACGACGCCAACCGTGCCCTCATGGGCGCGAACATGATGCGCCAGGCCGTGCCGCTGATCACCGCCGAGGCCCCCCTCGTCGGTACGGGCATGGAGTACCGCTGCGCCGTCGACGCCGGTGACGTCATCAAGGCCGAGAAGGCGGGTGTCGTCCAGGAGGTGTCCGCGGACTACATCACCGTCGCCAACGACGACGGCACGTACACCACGTACCGCGTCGCCAAGTTCTCGCGTTCCAACCAGGGCACCTCGGTCAACCAGAAGGTGATCGTGGACGAGGGCGACCGGGTCGTCGAGAACCAGGTTCTCGCCGACGGTCCGGCCACCCAGGAAGGCGAGATGGCGCTGGGCAAGAACCTGCTCGTCGCCTTCATGCCCTGGGAGGGTCACAACTACGAGGACGCGATCATCCTGTCGCAGCGCCTCGTGCAGGACGACGTCCTCTCCTCGATCCACATCGAGGAGCACGAGGTCGACGCCCGTGACACCAAGCTCGGCCCCGAGGAGATCACCCGGGACATCCCGAACGTCTCCGAGGAGGTCCTGGCCGACCTCGACGAGCGCGGCATCATCCGCATCGGTGCCGAGGTCGTCGCCGGCGACATCCTGGTCGGCAAGGTCACGCCCAAGGGTGAGACCGAGCTGACCCCGGAGGAGCGCCTGCTCCGCGCGATCTTCGGTGAGAAGGCGCGCGAGGTGCGCGACACCTCGCTGAAGGTGCCGCACGGCGAGATCGGCAAGGTCATCGGCGTCCGCGTCTTCGACCGTGAGGAGGGCGACGAGCTTCCCCCCGGTGTGAACCAGCTTGTGCGCGTGTACGTGGCGCAGAAGCGCAAGATCACCGACGGTGACAAGCTCGCCGGCCGTCACGGCAACAAGGGCGTCATCTCCAAGATCCTGCCGATCGAGGACATGCCGTTCCTGGAGGACGGCACCCCGGTCGACATCATCCTCAACCCGCTGGGTGTCCCGTCCCGAATGAACCCGGGACAGGTCCTGGAGATCCACCTCGGCTGGCTCGCCAGCCGCGGCTGGGACGTCTCCGGTCTGGCGGACGACTGGGCGCAGCGCCTCCAGGCCATCGAGGCCGACAAGGTCGACCCGGGCACGAACGTCGCCACCCCCGTCTTCGACGGTGCGCGTGAGGACGAGCTGGCCGGTCTGCTGCAGCACACGATTCCGAACCGCGACGGCGAGCGCATGGTGCTCCCCACCGGTAAGGCGCCTCTGTTCGACGGCCGTTCCGGCGAGCCGTTCCCGGAGCCGATCTCGGTCGGCTACATGTACATCCTCAAGCTCCACCACCTGGTCGACGACAAGCTCCACGCGCGCTCGACCGGTCCGTACTCGATGATCACCCAGCAGCCGCTGGGTGGTAAGGCCCAGTTCGGTGGCCAGCGCTTCGGTGAGATGGAGGTGTGGGCGCTCGAGGCTTATGGCGCCGCTTACGCCCTCCAGGAACTGCTGACCATCAAGTCCGACGACGTGACCGGCCGCGTGAAGGTCTACGAGGCCATCGTCAAGGGCGAGAACATCCCCGAGCCCGGCATTCCCGAGTCCTTCAAGGTGCTCATCAAGGAAATGCAGTCGCTCTGCCTCAACGTGGAGGTGCTGTCCTCGGACGGCATGTCCATCGAGATGCGCGACACGGACGAGGACGTCTTCCGCGCCGCGGAGGAGCTCGGTATCGACCTGTCCCGGCGCGAGCCGAGCAGCGTCGAAGAGGTCTGACGGGTCTGGCCGGGGCTCCTTGAACAAGAGCCCCGGCTAACCCCGGACCCCAGTCAGACCAGTGAAGAATCGACCCCGAAAGAGGGATTGACGACAAGTGCTCGACGTCAACTTCTTCGACGAGCTGCGGATCGGCCTTGCTACCGCTGACGACATTCGTCAGTGGTCCCACGGTGAGGTCAAGAAGCCGGAGACCATCAACTACCGCACCCTCAAGCCCGAAAAGGACGGACTCTTCTGCGAGAAGATCTTCGGTCCGACCCGGGACTGGGAGTGCTACTGCGGCAAGTACAAGCGTGTCCGCTTCAAGGGCATCATCTGCGAGCGCTGCGGCGTCGAGGTCACTCGCGCCAAGGTGCGTCGTGAGCGGATGGGCCACATTGAGCTGGCCGCTCCCGTCACCCACATCTGGTACTTCAAGGGCGTTCCGTCGCGGCTGGGCTACCTGCTCGACCTCGCCCCGAAGGACCTCGAGAAGGTCATCTACTTCGCCGCGTACATGATCACGTACGTGGACGACGAGCGTCGTACCCGCGACCTGCCGTCGCTGGAGGCTCACGTCTCCGTCGAGCGTCAGCAGATCGAGAACCGCCGCGACGCCGACCTCGAGACCCGCGCCAAGAAGCTCGAGACCGACCTGGCCGAGCTGGAGGCCGAGGGCGCCAAGGCCGACGTACGCCGCAAGGTGCGCGAAGGTGCCGAGCGTGAGATGAAGCAGCTGCGGGACCGTTCGCAGCGCGAGATCGACCGTCTCGACGAGGTGTGGACCCGATTCAAGAACCTCAAGGTCCAGGACCTGGAGGGTGACGAGCTCCTCTACCGCGAGCTGCGTGACCGCTTCGGGACCTACTTCGACGGCTCCATGGGCGCGGCTGCCCTGCAGAAGCGCCTGGAGTCCTTCGACCTGGACGAGGAGGCCGAGCGCCTCCGCGAGATCATCCGTACCGGCAAGGGCCAGAAGAAGACCCGTGCGCTGAAGCGGCTGAAGGTCGTGTCTGCCTTCCTGCAGACCTCCAACAGCCCCAAGGGCATGGTTCTCGACTGCGTCCCGGTCATTCCGCCGGACCTTCGCCCGATGGTGCAGCTGGACGGTGGCCGCTTCGCGACCTCCGACCTGAACGACCTGTACCGCCGTGTGATCAACCGGAACAACCGTCTGAAGCGGCTTCTCGACCTCGGCGCGCCCGAGATCATCGTGAACAACGAGAAGCGCATGCTCCAGGAGGCCGTGGACGCCCTCTTCGACAACGGTCGTCGTGGTCGCCCGGTCACCGGTCCCGGTAACCGTCCGCTGAAGTCCCTGAGCGACATGCTCAAGGGCAAGCAGGGTCGTTTCCGTCAGAACCTGCTCGGCAAGCGTGTGGACTACTCCGCGCGTTCCGTGATCGTCGTCGGTCCGCAGCTGAAGCTCCACCAGTGCGGTCTGCCGAAGGCCATGGCGCTGGAGCTCTTCAAGCCGTTCGTGATGAAGCGCCTGGTCGACCTGAACCACGCGCAGAACATCAAGAGCGCCAAGCGGATGGTCGAGCGCGGCCGCACGGTCGTGTACGACGTCCTGGAAGAGGTCATCGCCGAGCACCCGGTTCTGCTGAACCGTGCGCCGACGCTGCACCGCCTCGGCATCCAGGCCTTCGAGCCGCAGCTGGTCGAGGGCAAGGCCATCCAGATCCACCCGCTCGTCTGCACCGCGTTCAACGCGGACTTCGACGGTGACCAGATGGCCGTGCACCTGCCGCTCTCCGCGGAGGCGCAGGCCGAGGCCCGCATCCTGATGCTGTCCTCGAACAACATCCTCAAGCCCGCGGACGGCCGTCCGGTGACGATGCCGACCCAGGACATGGTCCTCGGTCTGTTCTTCCTCACCACCGACGGCGAGCTGCGGGACGTCAAGGGCGAGGGCCGGTCCTTCGGCTCCGCGGCCGAGGCGATCATGGCGTTCGACGCCGGCGACCTCTCGCTGCAGTCGCGCGTGGACATCCGCTTCCCGGTGGGCACCATCCCGCCGCGCGGCTGGACCCCGCCGGCTCAGGAGGAGGGCGACCCGGAGTGGCAGCAGGGTGACACCTTCCGCCTGAACACCACGCTGGGCCGCGCGCTCTTCAACGAGCTGCTGCCCGAGGACTACCCGTTCGTCGACTACGAGGTCGGCAAGAAGCAGCTCTCCGAGATCGTCAACGACCTCGCCGAGCGCTACCCCAAGGTCATCGTGGCGGCGACGCTCGACAACCTGAAGGCGGCCGGCTTCTACTGGGCGACCCGTTCCGGCGTCACCGTGGCCATCTCCGACATCGTCGTTCCCGACGCGAAGCGCGCGATCGTCAAGGGCTACGAGGACCAGGACGAGAAGGTCCAGAAGCAGTACGAGCGTGGTCTGATCACCAAGGACGAGCGCACGCAGGAGCTCATCGCGATCTGGACCAAGGCGACCAACGAGGTCGCCGAGGCGATGAACGCGAACTTCCCGAAGACCAACCCGGTCTCGATGATGGTGAACTCCGGTGCTCGCGGAAACATGATGCAGATGCGTCAGATCGCGGGTATGCGTGGTCTGGTGTCGAACGCCAAGAACGAGACGATCCCGCGTCCCATCAAGGCGTCCTTCCGTGAGGGCCTGTCCGTGCTGGAGTACTTCATCTCCACGCACGGTGCCCGTAAGGGTCTTGCGGACACCGCCCTGCGTACCGCCGACTCGGGTTACCTCACCCGTCGTCTGGTCGACGTGTCGCAGGACGTGATCATCCGCGAGGAGGACTGCGGCACCGACCGCGGTCTGCGTCTGGCGATCGCCGAGCGGGGCGCCGACGGCGTCCTGCGCAAGACGGAGAACGTCGAGACCAGCGTGTACGCACGTGCGCTGGCCGAGGACATCACCGTCGACGGCAAGGTGCTGGCCCCGGCCAACACCGACCTGGGCGACGTCCTCATCGACGAGCTCGTCAAGTACGGCATCGAGGAGGTCAAGACCCGTTCGGTCCTGACCTGTGAGTCCGCCGTCGGTACCTGCGCCATGTGCTACGGCCGTTCGCTGGCCACCGGCAAGCTGGTCGACATCGGTGAGGCGGTCGGCATCATCGCCGCCCAGTCCATCGGTGAGCCCGGCACGCAGCTGACGATGCGTACCTTCCACACCGGCGGTGTGGCCGGTGACGACATCACCCAGGGTCTGCCCCGTGTCGTCGAGCTCTTCGAGGCTCGTACGCCGAAGGGTGTCGCCCCGATCTCCGAGGCCTCCGGCCGCGTGCGGATCGAGGAGACCGAGAAGACCAAGAAGCTCGTCGTCACCCCCGACGACGGCAGCGACGAGACGGCGTTCCCGATCTCGAAGCGTGCCCGTCTGCTGGTGGGCGAGGGCGACCACGTCGAGGTGGGCCAGAAGCTCACCGTGGGTGCCACCAACCCGCACGACGTGCTGCGCATCCTCGGTCAGCGGGCCGTCCAGGTCCACCTGGTCGGCGAAGTCCAGCGGGTCTACAACTCGCAGGGCGTGTCGATCCACGACAAGCACATCGAGATCATCATCCGGCAGATGCTCCGCCGTGTGACGATCATCGAGTCGGGTGACGCGGAGCTGCTGCCCGGCGAGCTCGTCGAGCGGTCGAAGTTCGAGACCGAGAACCGTCGTGTGGTCCAGGAAGGCGGCCACCCGGCCTCCGGCCGTCCGCAGCTGATGGGTATCACCAAGGCGTCGCTGGCCACCGAGTCGTGGCTGTCGGCGGCGTCCTTCCAGGAGACGACCAGGGTTCTGACGGACGCGGCGATCAACGCCAAGTCCGACTCCCTGATCGGCCTCAAGGAGAACGTCATCATCGGTAAGCTCATCCCGGCCGGTACGGGCCTGTCCCGCTACCGCAACATCCGGGTCGAGCCGACCGAGGAGGCCAAGGCCGCGATGTACTCGGCCGTCGGCTACGACGACATCGACTACTCGCCGTTCGGCACGGGCTCCGGCCAGGCCGTTCCGCTGGAGGACTACGACTACGGTCCGTACAACCAGTAAGCGGGTTGCTTGAGTTGAAGGGCGGTCACCTTTCGGGGTGGCCGCCCTTCGGCTTTTCCCGTGACGGGAACCTATGCCGGAAATGCCGCGTTGGAGCATGATGGAAGCCCAGTCTTTCGGGGGGAGGTGCTCCCGTGTCGTACCCGTCGTGGCAGCCCGGGGAGGGGCCGAAGGATCCGCAGGCCCGGCAGCGGCCGGGTGGTGTGCCGTCCTGGCGTGGGCAGGGTGGTCAGCCGCCCGTCTGGTACGGGCAGGGCGGTCCGCCGCAGCCCGGGCACGCGGACGGCAGCCATTCGATGCTCGCCTCGCACGCGGACCGGGAGCGGGCCGTCGACGTGCTCAGAGCCGGCTTCGGCGAGGGGCGCATGGAGCAGGCCGAGTTCGAGAAGCGGGTGGCGAGGGCCTACGCGGCCCGTACGGTGGGCGAGCTGGCCCTTCTGGTGGCCGACCTGCCCCAGGGGCCCGTACCGCTGCCGGCGGCCGTAGGAGCCGTGCCACGGACGTTCCTGCCCCTTCCCGTGCCGAAGACGAACGAGAAGGCGATCGGGTCGGCGATCTGCGGTGGGCTGTGCCTGGTAACCGTCGGGCTCACCGGTCTTCCCGCGGTGATTCTCGGCCATTCCGCACGCTCGGAGATCCGGCGCACGGGCGAGGGCGGTGACGGTCTCGCGCTCACCGGACTCGTCATCGGATGGCTGGCCACGGCCAGCTGGACACTTGTGGTGACGCTGCTGCTCATCGCCGCGCTGACGACCGGATGAAGATCACGGACGGCGTGGCGGCTTGGCATGGCCCACTCAGTGATGTTAGTGCGGCCCATTTGTTTTGACCGCAGCGTATGAGGTAGGTACGCTCAGACCTTGTGCCTGGGGTGTGCCCTGGCTCCCGTGCGTGCCTTCAAACCGCAAGGGGAGTCGTAAGCGGCCACCGTAAATCTGCGCCCTTCTCGCTTCACGGCGAGAGTCCGCAGGATTCGACACACCCGACCGCGTGGGTCGGCGATGTTCCAGGTTAGCTTCACCATTCGGCACACAGAAACCGGAGAAGTAGTGCCTACGATCCAGCAGCTGGTCCGGAAGGGCCGGCAGGACAAGGTCGAGAAGAACAAGACGCCCGCACTCGAGGGTTCGCCCCAGCGTCGCGGCGTCTGCACGCGTGTGTTCACGACCACCCCGAAGAAGCCGAACTCGGCCCTGCGTAAGGTCGCGCGTGTGCGTCTGACCAGCGGGATCGAAGTCACCGCTTACATTCCGGGTGAGGGACACAACCTGCAGGAGCACTCCATCGTGCTCGTGCGTGGTGGCCGTGTGAAGGACCTGCCGGGTGTTCGCTACAAGATCATCCGAGGTTCCCTGGACACCCAGGGTGTCAAGAACCGCAAGCAGGCCCGCAGCCGCTACGGCGCCAAGAAGGAGAAGTAGAAATGCCTCGTAAGGGCCCCGCCCCGAAGCGCCCGGTCATCATCGACCCGGTCTACGGTTCTCCTCTTGTCACGTCGCTCATCAACAAGGTGCTGCTGAACGGCAAGCGCTCCACCGCCGAGCGCATCGTCTACGGCGCCATGGAGGGCCTGCGCGAGAAGACCGGCAACGACCCGGTCATCACGCTCAAGCGCGCTCTTGAGAACATCAAGCCGACCCTCGAGGTCAAGTCCCGCCGTGTCGGTGGCGCCACCTACCAGGTGCCGGTCGAGGTCAAGCCCGGCCGCGCGAGCACCCTGGCGCTGCGCTGGCTGGTCGGTTACTCCCGCGCCCGTCGCGAGAAGACCATGACCGAGCGTCTGCTCAACGAGCTTCTCGACGCCTCCAACGGCCTCGGTGCCGCTGTGAAGAAGCGCGAGGACACCCACAAGATGGCCGAGTCCAACAAGGCCTTCGCGCACTACCGCTGGTAGTCGCTACCCCCATCGAGACCGAGAGAAGACCGAAGCCTTATGGCTACCACTTCACTTGACCTGGCCAGGGTCCGCAACATCGGGATCATGGCCCACATCGACGCGGGTAAGACGACCACCACCGAGCGGATCCTCTTCTACACCGGCGTCAGCTACAAGATCGGTGAAGTCCACGACGGCGCTGCCACCATGGACTGGATGGAGCAGGAGCAGGAGCGTGGCATCACGATCACCTCTGCTGCTACCACTTGTCATTGGCCGCTTGAGGACAACGACTACACGATCAACATCATCGACACCCCGGGTCACGTCGACTTCACGGTCGAGGTGGAGCGTTCGCTCCGCGTCCTCGACGGTGCCGTCACCGTGTTCGACGGCGTCGCGGGTGTCGAGCCGCAGTCCGAGACGGTGTGGCGTCAGGCCGACCGTTACGGCGTGCCGCGCATCTGCTTCGTGAACAAGCTCGACCGGACCGGCGCGGAGTTCCACCGCTGCGTCGACATGATCAGCGGCCGCCTCGGCGCGCAGCCGATCGTCATGCAGCTCCCGATCGGTGCCGAGGCCGACTTCAAGGGCGTCGTCGACCTGGTCACGATGAAGGCTCTCGTGTGGTCCGCCGAGGCGGAGAAGGGCGAGATGTACGACGTCGTCGACATCCCGGCCACCCACACCGAGGCTGCCGAGGAGTACCGCGGCAAGCTCGTCGAGACGGTCGCCGAGAACGACGACGAGATCATGGAGCTGTACCTGGAGGGCAAGGAGCCTTCCGTGGAGCAGCTGTACGCCGCGATCCGCCGCATCACCATCGCGTCCGGCAAGTCCGAAGGCACCACGGTCACTCCGGTGTTCTGTGGCACCGCGTTCAAGAACAAGGGCGTTCAGCCCCTGCTCGACGCGGTCGTGCGCTACCTGCCGACCCCGCTTGACGTCGAGGCCATCGAGGGCCACGACGTGAAGGACCCCGAGGTCGTCATCCAGCGCAAGCCGTCCGTGGACGAGCCGCTGTCCGCCCTCGCGTTCAAGATCATGAGCGACCCGCACCTGGGCAAGCTCACCTTCGTCCGGGTCTACTCGGGCCGCCTGGTGTCCGGCACTGCGGTGCTGAACTCCGTCAAGGGCAAGAAGGAGCGCATCGGCAAGATCTACCGCATGCACGCGAACAAGCGTGAGGAGATCGAGGCGGTGGGCGCCGGCGACATCGTCGCCGTGATGGGCCTGAAGCAGACCACCACCGGTGAGACGCTCAGTGACGACAAGCACCCGGTCATCCTGGAGTCCATGGACTTCCCGGCGCCGGTCATCCAGGTCGCCATCGAGCCCAAGTCCAAGGGTGACCAGGAGAAGCTGGGTGTAGCCATCCAGCGTCTCGCGGAGGAGGACCCCTCCTTCCAGGTTCACTCGGACGAGGAGACCGGCCAGACCATCATCGGCGGTATGGGCGAGCTGCACCTCGAGGTGCTGGTCGACCGTATGCGCCGTGAGTTCAAGGTCGAGGCCAACGTCGGTAAGCCGCAGGTCGCGTACCGTGAGACGATCCGCAAGGCCGTCGAGCGCGTGGACTACACCCACAAGAAGCAGACCGGTGGTACGGGTCAGTTCGCCAAGGTGCAGATCGCGATCGAGCCGATCGTGGACGGCGACGCCTCGTACGAGTTCGTGAACAAGGTCACCGGTGGCCGTATCCCGCGGGAGTACATCCCGTCGGTGGACGCCGGTGCGCAGGAGGCCATGCAGTTCGGCATCCTCGCCGGTTACGAGATGACGGGCGTCCGCGTCACGCTTCTCGACGGTGCCTACCACGAGGTCGACTCCTCCGAGCTGGCGTTCAAGATCGCCGGTTCGCAGGCCTTCAAGGAGGCCGCCCGCAAGGCCAGCCCCGTGCTGCTCGAGCCGATGATGGCCGTCGAGGTCACCACGCCCGAGGACTACATGGGTGACGTCATCGGCGACATCAACTCCCGCCGTGGCCAGATCCAGGCCATGGAGGAGCGTGCCGGTGCCCGCGTCGTGAAGGGCCTCGTGCCCCTCTCGGAGATGTTCGGCTACGTCGGCGACCTCCGCAGCAAGACCTCGGGTCGCGCAAGCTACTCGATGCAGTTCGACTCCTACGCCGAGGTTCCCCGGAACGTCGCCGAGGAGATCATCGCGAAGGCCAAGGGCGAGTAACGCACACCGTTTGCACGCTTTAGGCTTGACACCGACCGACGGGATTCATCCGGAAACGGAAATCCCGGCGGGCGGCATCCCAGCAAAGATCACCCTGGCGCCGATGAGTAAGGCGTACCAGAACCACTCCACAGGAGGACCCAGTGGCGAAGGCGAAGTTCGAGCGGACTAAGCCGCACGTCAACATCGGCACCATCGGTCACATCGACCACGGTAAGACGACCCTCACGGCCGCCATTACCAAGGTGCTGCATGACGCGTACCCGGACCTGAACGAGGCCTCGGCCTTCGACCAGATCGACAAGGCTCCTGAGGAGCGCCAGCGCGGTATCACCATCTCCATCGCGCACGTCGAGTACCAGACGGAGACGCGTCACTACGCCCACGTCGACTGCCCCGGTCACGCGGACTACATCAAGAACATGATCACGGGTGCGGCGCAGATGGACGGCGCCATCCTCGTTGTCGCCGCGACGGACGGCCCGATGCCGCAGACCAAGGAGCACGTGCTCCTGGCCCGCCAGGTCGGCGTTCCGTACATCGTTGTCGCGCTGAACAAGGCCGACATGGTGGACGACGAGGAGATCCTGGAGCTCGTCGAGCTCGAGGTCCGTGAGCTGCTCTCCGAGTACGAGTTCCCGGGCGACGACCTTCCGGTCGTCAAGGTCTCGGCGCTCAAGGCCCTTGAGGGCGACAAGGAGTGGGGCCAGTCCGTCCTCGACCTGATGAAGGCCGTCGACGAGTCGATCCCGCAGCCCGAGCGTGACGTCGACAAGCCGTTCCTCATGCCGATCGAGGACGTCTTCACGATCACCGGTCGTGGCACCGTCGTCACCGGTCGTATCGAGCGTGGTGTCCTCAAGGTCAACGAGACCGTCGACATCGTCGGCATCAAGACCGAGAAGACCACCACCACGGTCACGGGCATCGAGATGTTCCGCAAGCTGCTCGACGAGGGCCAGGCCGGTGAGAACGTCGGTCTGCTGCTTCGTGGCATCAAGCGCGAGGACGTCGAGCGCGGCCAGGTCATCATCAAGCCCGGCTCGGTCACCCCGCACACGGAGTTCGAGGCCCAGGCGTACATCCTGTCCAAGGACGAGGGTGGCCGTCACACGCCGTTCTTCAACAACTACCGTCCCCAGTTCTACTTCCGCACGACGGACGTGACTGGTGTGGTGACCCTCCCCGAGGGCACCGAGATGGTCATGCCGGGCGACAACACTGAGATGACCGTTGAGCTCATCCAGCCCGTCGCCATGGAGGAGGGCCTGAAGTTCGCCATCCGTGAGGGTGGCCGGACCGTGGGCGCCGGCCAGGTCACCAAGATCAACAAGTAAGCCTCGCTTACCTGTTGGGCTTGAACGCCTGGTAGCTCCAGCATCGCTGAGCTCCTTGAAGGGGCCCGCACGACTTCGGTCGTGCGGGCCCCTTTGCTTTCCCGGCAGGCCCGCCGGGGCCATCCCGTCGGGGCCGTCCTGTAACGCATTCGGCTGCCTGTTCCAAGTAGAAGTGACAGCAGGACGGACAACGGGAGGTTCACACCTTGGCATCCGACAGCAAAAGCCGGGGCGGTCCACCGGGAGAGCTGTACGACCCGGCCGCCTTCGAGGTCTTCTATCGCCGCCATGTCGACACCGTCACCCGCTTCATGGCCCGGCGGGTCACCGACCCGCACACCGTCGCCGATCTCACCGCCGAGACCTTCCTCGCGGTGATCGACTCCGCCCGTGCCTACCGCCCCGACCTCGGGAGCGAGACCGCCTGGCTGTACGGCATCGCACGCAACGTGGTGGCCGCGGAAGCCCGAAGGAGCGCGCGTCAGAACGTGCTCGGCGGCCGTATCGCCGCCCACCGGCTGCTGGAAGGCGACGACATCGACCGGCTGGAGGAGAAGCTCGACGCCGAGAAGGCCGGGCGTCGCGCGCTGGCCGCCCTGGACAGTCTCCCCGACGGCGAGCGTGCGGTGATCGAACTCGTCGCCGTCGACCAGCTGAGCGTCACCGAGGCCGCCGTGGCGCTGGGCATACGCAAGGTCACCGCCCGGGTGCGGCTGCACCGGGCGCGCAGGTCGCTGCGCTCGGCGGCGGCCGGAGCCGACGGGCAGCAGGCAGCACTCACGTATGCGGGGGGAGAGGCATGAGCACCAGGACGACGAAGACCTTCGAGGACCGGCTGCTGAACGAACTCCAGCGGGAGATCGCTCTCAGGGCCGAGGACCCGCCGGTTCCGGAGCCGGTGATCCGCCGCACGATCACCACTCGCCGGGCGCTGGTCGCCCTCGCGGCGTGTGTCGCCGCGGTGGGGGGCGTGGTGGCACTGCCGGCGTCGACGGGCGGGGCGCAGGCGTACGCCGTAGAGCGGCACGAGGACGGCAGTGTCACGGTCAGCATGGAGGAGATCCTGCTGAGCGAGGGCGACAAGGAGGAACTGACCGAGCGGCTCCGGGCCGAGGGCATCACCGTGAGCGTGGACAAGCCCAGGAGCGGCTATGTCTGTGCGCAACCTCGTGGCGAGATGTACCCGCCCCGCTGGGTCGTGGCCTCGGGCGACGTGGTGGTTGAGCACGAGTTCACACTGCGTTCCGGTGACTCCCTGGTCTTCGAGCAGCCTGAACCGGTGAAGGGCCGGATCAGCCCTGCGGGAAGCATGTACGCGGTCAAGGGGGCGGTGGAGCCCTGCGAGGAGGTGCCCTGGGACGGGCAGCGGGCATTCGACGAGTCCCTGGAATCGAAGTAGGACCGAGGGGCCCGCACGACCTACGGCGTCGGTCGTGCGGGCCCCTTTGCTGTAACGAAAGTATTCGGCGCCGACGACCCATTCCCCTCAGGGGCCCCTCCCTCCACCATTTGTCATGCCGCTGAGCAAATTCGGGATGACATGTTCGAGGGGTGAGGTATGTCTGGGCGCGTCAGCCGTAGAACGGTTATCGGGGCGGGGGTGGCAGCGGGGATCGGGGCGGGGGCCGGGTCGGTCGCGCTGTCGGGTGCCGCGTGGGCGGTGGATGGGAGATTGCCGTCTGCGGATCCGGCGTCTACGGATCCGGGCGCGTACATCTCCTTCTCGCCGGAGGGCGGGGCCCTTTCGCTGGTGGGCACGCCGGTCGTGGTCAGTGATGACGACCATCCCGGAGTCGTACGGGTGGCAGGGGATCTGCGGGACGACATCGAGCGGGTCACGGGGGTGCGGCCGGGTTCGGCGGTGGCGCGGGAGGTCGTGCTCGTCGGGACGATCGGGCGCAGTCCGCTGATCGACGGGCTGGTCGCGGCCGGGAAGCTCGACGTCCGCGGGATCCGGGGCAAGTGGGAGACCTCGCTGCAGACCGTGGTCGAGCGGCCGATGCCAGGGGTGGAGCGAGCCTTCGTCGTCGCGGGCAGCGATCCGCGCGGCACGATCTTCGGGGCGTACGACGTCTCGTACGGGATCGGGGTCTCGCCCTGGTACTGGTGGGACGACGTGCGGCCGGTGCGGCGGAGCGAGGTGTATGTGCTGCCGGGGCGGTACAGCCAGGGCACGCCGGTGGTGAAGTACCGCGGGGTCTTCATCAACGACGAGAACCCGGCGCTGGGGACGTGGGCGCCCGCGTACTTCGGGCCGGGGAAGGCGCCCGGCCATCCCGGCGGCTTCAACGCGGACTTCTACGCCAAGGTCTTCGAGGTGCTGCTGCGGCTGAAGGCGAACTATCTGTGGCCGGCGGTGTGGGGGCGGGCGTTCGCCGAGGACGACCCTGAGAATCACGCGAGGGCGAAGGCGTACGGGATTGTCATGGGCACGTCTCATGAGGCGCCGATGATGCGGGGTATCGAGGAGTGGAACCGGCATGCGGTGCCGGCCGTGCGTGACAGCGCGGGGAACATCGTGACGCCGGGTCGGGATCCCTACGGCGGCACCGGGGAGTGGTCGTTCCGGCGCAACTCCGAGGCGGTCAAGGCGTATTGGCGCGAGGGTGTGCGGCGCATGGCCGACCAGGACTTCGAGGGTGTCGTCACGCTGGGGATGCGCGGGAACGGTGACACGAGTCTGCCCGACGGTGATGGTATCGAGCTGATGCGGGAGATCATCGCGACGCAGCGGTCGATCATCGAGGACGTCACCGGGCGCCCGGCCGCCGAGACCCCGCAGGTGTGGACGCTCTACAAGGAGGTCCAGCGGTACTGGGACCGCGGGCTCCGGGCGCCGGACGACGTGACCGTCGTGCTGACCGACGACAACTGGGGCAACATCCGCAAGCATCCGGATCCGGCGGAGGCGGTTCGGGGCGGCGGGTACGGGCTGTATTACCACTTCGACTACGTCGGCGTCGGCCGCAACTACAAGTGGGTGGACTCCACTTCGCTGCCGAACGTGTGGGACCAGCTCCACCAGGCGGTCGAGTACGGGAACCGGGAGTTGTGGGTCACCAACGTCGGTGATGTGAAGGGGAACGAGCTGCCGACCGAGTTCTTTCTCGACTACGCCTGGAATCCCGGGCGTTGGCCGCTGGAGAGGCTGGGGGAGTGGGAGCGGAGGTATGCGCGGCAGAACTTCGGTGAGGGGTCTGCTTCCGAGATCGCGTCGGTGCTGGAGAGGTATGCGCAGCTCCAGTCGCGGCGGAAGCCGGAGCTGTTGAACCGCCGGATCACGCTGGTGGACGGGAAGGTCGTGTACGACGACCGGCAGACGCCCTTCTACTTCGGTCACCGTGAGCTGGAGCGGGTGACGGAGGAGTGGCGGCGGCTGGGGAAGGATGCGGAGCGGATCGGCCGACGGCTGCCGGTCGCGGACCAGGACGCGTGGTTCGAGCTCGTCGGGTACGCGGTGGAGGCGACGGCCAACCTGTACGGGCTGCGGGAAGCGGAGTTCACCAATCTGCTGTACGCGCGTCAGGGGCGGGCCGCGACGAACGACCTGGCGGCCGAGGCGGAGGCCGGGCTGGCGCGGGACTTCGCCCTGGCCGAGCGCTTCAACTCCCGGGTGGCGGGCGGTAAGTGGCGTGGTTTCCAGACGCAGCCGCACATCGGGTACGGGGATGTGGAGCGGTACGGGCCGAACGCGCCGTGGCAGCAGCCGGAGCGGGACAACGTGGCGTTGCCGGACGAGATCTTTCCGGCGGTGAGGCGGGTCGAGGTGCCGGTGGGGGCGGAGATGGGGGTGGCGGTGGACGGGGCTGAGTCGGGGGAGTGGTGGCCGGGGGAGGACGGGGAGTCGCCGGGTGCGGCCGTGTTGCCTGTCTTCAGCCCGTATCAGACCCGGCCTGACCAGTACGTCGAGGTCTTCAACCGGGGGCGTACGGCCTTCGACTACCGGATCACGCCGTCGGTGCCGTGGATCAGGGTCGACCGTCCGCGGGGGCGGGTCGAGAAGCAGGTGCGGGCGGTACTGACGGTGGACTGGGCCCGGGCTCCCCGGGGGCGTACGGAGGCGTCGGTGACCGTGGAGGGGGCGGGTGCGATGGTGACGGTCGGGGTGGTTGCCGAGCAGCCGTCGGCGCGTGGGGTGAGTGGGGCGCGTGGGCTGCGGGGTTTCGTCGAGGCGGGTGGGTATGTGGCGGTCGATGCCGAGCACTTCGCGCGTTCGGTGGGGACGTGGCGGCGGATCGACGGGATCGGGCGTACGGGGGCGGGGATGACGCCGTGGCCGGTGACGGCTCCGCGGCGGACGCCGGGCGGCTCGTCTCCACGGCTGGAGTACGAGGTGAGCCTGCTGTCCGCGGGTGAGGTCACGGTGTGGGCGTACCTGTCTCCGCGCAACCCGGCCTTGCCGACGGGCGGGCTTCGGTACGGGATCTCGTTCGACGGGGACGCCCCGCAGGTCGTCGACATCCATGCGGCCACGGGTGCCGATGACGGGCTGATGGACATCGAGTGGGCCCGCAACACATCGGACAACGCCAATCGCACGTCTACGCGCCACACGATCGGGGCTGCCGGGATGCACCGGCTGAAGTTCTGGATGGTCGATCCGACGGTGGTGGTGCAGCGGCTGGTGATCGATACGGGTGGGTTGACGCCGACGTATCTGGGGCCGCTGGAGAGCTACCGCGTTCGTTGAACTGCATTCGTTGAACTGCGTTCGCTGACGCGTACTCGTCGAGCCGTATTCATTGGAGGGACCGCACATGAAGAAGTTCCGCATGCCTGTTGTCGGGCTGCTCAGTGCGACGCTGCTGGTCACGGGCGTCGTGGGCGTCACGGGCGTACAGACGGCTTCCGCGGATGAGCTGTCACCGGTTCCGCTGCGGGCGCTCGCCGAGCGTGCCGACCTGCGGATCGGTACGGCCGTGGACATGGCGGCGCTGGACGACGACACGACGTATCGGCGGGCGACCGGGCGTGAGTTCAACTCCGTCACCGCCGAGAACGTCATGAAGTGGGAGGTCGTCGAGCCGACGCGGGGGACGTACGACTGGTCGGGGGCGGATGAGTTGGTGCGGTTCGCGCGTGATCGGGGGCAGGTGGTCCGCGGCCACACGCTGGTGTGGCACAGCCAGTTGCCGGGGTGGCTGACGGCGGGGGTGGCGGACGGTTCGATCGGAGCGGGGGAGCTTCGGGGGATCCTGCGCAAGCACGTCACCACGGAGGTCAAGCGGTACAAGGGCAGGATCCAGCAGTGGGACGTGGTGAACGAGGTCTTCGAGGAGGACGGTTCGCTGCGGAACTCGATCTGGTTGCAGAAGCTCGGCCCGTCCTACATTGCCGACGCCTTCCGCTGGGCGCACGCCGCCGACCCGAAGGCGAAGCTCTTCCTGAACGACTACAACGTGGAGGGCGTCAACGCGAAGTCGACCGCCTACTACGAGTTGGCGAAGCGGCTGAGGGCGGAGGGCGTTCCGGTGCAGGGCTTCGGGATCCAGGGGCATCTGGCCATCCAGTACGGCTTCCCGGGGGAGGTGGCGGGGAACCTCGCGCGGTTCGAACGGCTGGGGATGCAGACCGCCTTCACCGAGGTGGACGTACGGATGATCCTGCCTGCGGATGCGGAGAAGCTCGCCACGCAGGCGACGTACTTCCGGGGGCTGCTGGACGCCTGCCTGGGGGCGCGGAGCTGCAAGTCCTTCACCGTGTGGGGGTTCACGGACAAGTACTCGTGGGTGCCGGGGGTTTTCGCGGGGCAGGGGGCGGCGACGTTGACGACGGAGGACTTCGGACGGAAGCCGGCTTATGGGGCTGTGGGGGAGGGGCTGGCGGAGGGGCGTTGACCTGGGGCTGTCAGCCGTTGCCCTTGGGGTCGGACTTGGGCCTGTCCTTGTCCGCATAGCGCGGCAGGTTCTCCGTCGAGATCGTCCAGTCGCCGATGGTGACGTCCTCGCCGTGGACGAAGTCCTTGCGGGTCGCGTAGCGGGGCCGCTCGGGGTTGCGTGGATGTCGGAGAGGACGGCTCCCTCGCCCGTGCGTGGATCGAAGATCACGTAGATCGGGATGCCGAGCAGGGCGTAGTCGCGCATCTTGCCGACCCATGTCGTTGTCCGGGTTGGAGCGGGAGACGACTTCGATGGCGGCGATGAGCGTATGAGGGTCGAAGGCCCCGTCGCCCTCCATGTCTGCTGTCGCGATCAGCATTACGTCGGGACGGCGCATGATGCGCTCGGGCTCGTTTTCCACGTCCGGGGTACCGGTATGGGCGACGATGCCGTCCTGCATCACCTTCTCAAGGCGTTTCCGCAGGTGAGACCGGGTCAGTTCGTGAGGGCCATTGGGTGCTGTGAGGTCGTGGATGATCCCTTCCTTGGTGAGCTCGAACTTGCCGGGAAGGGTGTCGTCCAAGGCTTGGATGACACTCCGCATCGTCCGATACCCCTGGCGAGTCGTCATGCTGAGCGATCTCCATCAACTCGGATCTACGGTCGCGGCAGCGATCGGAAGCGGCGGTGGAACAGAGTTCCGGGCGGCGTTCTGCGGTTCAGAAACCCAGACAGACGATCTGGACGACGTAGACACGCTCGCTGCGCACGACGACCTGATACGTGAACATGCCGCCGGGGACGATGATGTCGCCGCCCCTCGGGTCGATCCCCTCATGAGCCCGACCGTGGACGTGTAAAGCCTCGGCAGCCCTGACCAGTTCGTCTGCCCTTCTCTCCACACCGGACAGGAAAGCGGCGGGAGCGGTGCGGGCGGCTGCCTCCGCGCCGAAGGCGTACTCCCACTTCCAGCTCACGCGCGGACTGCCTTCATCGCCTCGTCCAGGACGGCGCTCAGCTCCCGTAGGGCTTCCTGCGCGGTGGTCGAGTCCTCGTGCTCCAGGTTGCTCTTCGCGTCGGCGTAGCGAGTCGACAGGTCGGGGCGGCGGGCGATTTCGATCTCTCTGGCCCAGATCAGGACCCAGCTCTGCACCGGAGTCACGGACTGCCACTCGACTGCTTTGGCGAAGGCTTCGTCCTTCTCGGCCTGCATCTCCTCCAGACGATCGGGGGCGATGACGGCGAGGGCAGCGCGTAGGGCTTCGGGAGTCTTTTCGGGGCGGGGGATCAGCTCGTGTCCATGGTCGGACCGTGTGCGCATGGTGTCCTCCAGGGGTGCCCCGATCAGGGTATCCGGCCATGGAGGCACCGTCCGGTACCGGCGGTGAGCGCTCATGCTAGGCGGCTTCCAGGAGATCGGATCGGCAGTCGCGGCAGCGGCCGGGGGCCGGGGCCCGGAAGGCGCGGTCGCAGCCGTCGCAGTTCTGGAGGGGGAGTGGGCGTACGGCTGCCCGGGTTGCCGGGGCTGTGGGGAGTGGGGGTGGGAGTAGTTCCGCGAGGCGGTGGGCCAGGAGGCCGGCCGGGTGGCGGAGGGGGGCCTCGGGTAGGCTCGCCGTCAGGGTGCGGCGTACGGCTTCGGGGGCGGCGCCGCGGTCCAGCCAGGCGGCGACGGCGGGGGCGAGGCGGCGTACGTCGCGCTCCGCGAGCAGCAGGCGGGGGTCGTCGCGGTGCAGGCTCGCGAGGAGGGCGGTGGCTGTGCGGTCGGCGGCTGAGTCGTGGGTGTGCGGTTCGGGGGCGGGGGGAGGGTTTTTGGGGTGGGTGTCTGCGGCGGGGCTCGGTGGAACCTTGGCGTCGGGTCCTACGGGGGCAGGCGCCGGGGCCGGGGCAGGGGTGAGCGTCGGCGTGGGAGCGGGCCTCGACTGGGGAGTCGTGGGGCGGGGCTCCTGGGCGTCAGCGCCCCTAGGCCGGTTGTACGACACCGTGTGTGTGACGACCCGGCCGCTCGGCAGGCGCTCGCGGGTTCGGGCGAGATAGCCGTGCGTCTCCAACTCCCGCAGGACCGCCGCGATTCTCGTCTCGCCCTCGGGGAAGCGGGCCGCGAGTGTCTTGATGTCGGCCCGGGCGCCGGTGGGCAGCGACTGGATGTGGACGGCGAGCCCGATCGCGAGCCCGGACAGCTCCGGGTGCTGGGCGAGATGGTTGCCGATCACCGTGAAGCGCGTGGTGTGGCGGACGTTGATATGGGTGATGCCCCGCGGAATCCGGGGCTGGGCGCACGGGGGCGCGCTAGGGTTCTGCTTATCCATCGGGAAGGCCTTCTTCTTCCTCGGTGGTCAGGCCCTCGATCGGGATTGCAGTCCCGGACGAGGGCCGTCGCATGTTCTGGAGTTGTCTCGCTGATTGGCTTGCTGGGTGTCTCGGTTGTCGCGGGGCGAGCATATGCCCGCCAACCGGACGGAAATCCAGCTGAGTTGGCGATTGTCACCCTTGTGGGCGACGCGACCTCACGGTGCTGACGAGTGCCGACGCGGTCCTGACGCGGAGGGTCGCGTGAGGAGGTCGGCGCCCTCGGCGCGGGGCCGGGCCCAGGCCTCGGCGAGGATGCGCCGCCCCAGCCGTACGTCGTCGGGGGCGACGCCGTGGTGCCAGGGGCCGTCGTGATCGGGGCAGGTGGGCCACGGTTCCTCGGCCGGCCACAGCAGGGGGCCGCCGATCGAACTGTCCATGGCGGTGGGACTACCGGAGCGGGGGTGCAGCCGGACGGCGGTACGGGCCAGGGGCGCCAACTCCGGGAAGAGGGCGGGGACATCGGCGGGCCGGGGTGGGGTGGTACGGGGCATGGGGAGAGGCTATGGGCTGGACGAGCCGTCGCGGATGTCCCGTATCGGCTGGGCCTCGACGGATGACCTGCACGAGACTGTGGGGGTGTGCAAGCAACGCGAAGCAGGGGCCGAGAGCACGCCCGTACCTGAGGAGTCGCTCGCGCGTTCGGTGTTCGCGTCGCTCGGGGGCGTCGTGGAGATCGGTGCCGTGAATTTCACCGGCACCTGGAAGCTCGCCGACGTCTCGGTGGATGGCTTCCTGGCGGGCAGACGACAGGAACTGGGGCGCCTGATGGACGGCATCCAGACGGTCTGCCGGTTCGGCGCCCCGGCCATGGCCATCGCCGACGAGCTGGGGTATCTGCGCGAGCACGAGGTGACGCCGGAGTTCCTGTTGCTGTGGTCGGCGGGTCTCACGGGGGTCCCCGAGCCTCTCGCGGAGCTTGCGGAACCGCGAGTGGTGCGGCGCATGTGCCGGATGGGCGCGGACCTCCAACTGACGCAATTCCTCCAGGCTTTGATCACTGCCGCCATCTGCGCCGAGGTGGAGCAACGGGCCACGGCCGCCCACATCGCCGAGATCCTCGGTATCGCCTCCGACCTGGCGGACCCTTCGGGCCGCAACTCTCCTGAAACGGCCTTCCGGATGTGGCGGGTTGCCCAACTGCCGGGCCTCCTCCGCCCGGATTCCCCCACCCCGCGGTGAGGCCGGGCCGCGTTCCGCGCGTACGACATTGAGCTGGAGAAGGTTCTCGCGTCTGCCTGAGGCCAGTTGGAGTGCCGGCTCGTTCCTGATCGGTTCGGAGTTTCGGGCGGCAGCTTGATCGCACCGGTGTTCCCGGTAAGTTCACGTGTGCACACGGATGTCTTTGGTACTGGCGTGACGGGGGTTGCGGCGTGGCGGGTTATCGGCCGACGGACTGGCATGTGCTGGACCTGGAGAAGGATCCGACGCCGGGGGATCCGGTCCGGGTCAAGTCGTTGGCGAAGAGCCTGCATGACTTCGCGGACGACGTGCAGGACGCTCTGCGTCTGGTGAAGGGGATGGCGGATGAGGATGCCGTCCTGACGATGGTGGGCAAGACCGCCGATGTGTTCCGGGACGAGTTCTCCGGCGTCCCGAAGAACCTCAAGAAGCTGAAGAAGTCGTACGACCTGGCCGGGGACGCGCTCGCGGCGTACTGGCCGCAGTTGGAACGTGCGCAGGCGTTGGCGGACAAGGCGCTGGCCCAGGGGCGGGAGGCGCAGGCTGATCTCTCCTCGGCCAAGTCCCGTCTGGCGTCGGCCGATTCGTGGGTGACCCGCGCCAACAAGGAAGCCGACAAGTACAAGGAGGACAAGGACGCGGGCAAGGATGTCCCGAAGCCGGACGAGGCCAAGGTCCGTGCCGCGACGAGGGATGCGCAGAGTGCCGAGTCCGCGCAGACGTCCGCCCAGTCGGATGTCACCTCTGCCTCCAACGCCCTCGATGCCGCGAAGAAGATGGCGGCTGATGCGCGGAAGATGCGCGAGGACGCGGCCGGTGAGGCGAAGCGCAAGCTGGACGAGGCGTCCGACGCGGGTATTCAGAACCGTAAGTGGTACGAGGAGGTCGGGGACTGGTTCGTCGACAACTGGGACACCATCGTCGCCGTGTGCAAGGTCGTCGTCGCCGTCCTCGGGATCATCGCCCTCATTATCGGTGGGCCCATTCTCGGCGCCATCGTGCTCATCGCCGCTCTCGTCGTCCTGGCCGACACCCTCAACAAATACATGAAGGGGCAGGCATCCCTGTGGGATGTGGCCTTCGCGGCGCTGGACTGCATACCCGGCATGAAGGGCCTCACCACCCTCGGCGGACTCGCCAAGGGGCTCAAGGGCCTCCGGACCATGAACGGGCTCAAGGCCGGGCTCAAGGGCATGGCCGAGGGCGTTCGCGGCATGAGCGGCGTCTTCAAGGGCGGAGCCCGCATGCCGGGTGGCCAGATCCCTTACCGGGCGCTGTCCCCGAAGGCCAGGCAGCTCACCCGGGCGCTGGAGAACGGGCACATACCCATCCGGCCCGGAGAGGTTAATGTTTCCCATCTCTCCGAACTCCAGAGCTTCCACGGGGTCGAGCACGCCATCATCCAGAATCCGGCGGGAGATCTGCGTCTCTTCCGGGGGACGGAGCGGACGAGTTCCATTCCACGGGACCTCAGGGGACAGGATTACGATTTCATCGCCCATACACACCCGGAAGACCGAATTCCCGGACCGCCCAACCGAATAGAAGAGGCGCGGGGAATTCCCAACAGCATGTCGCGGGACCTGGAATACAAAGCGTCGGATCATATGGAAGTTGTCGTCAGCAGGGACGGAAATCTGAGATTTTTCGACGGTGCGGGAATCCGTGACCTCCCGCAGGGAACATATCCTGAGGGTGGTCCGGTGAATCCATTGGGGTTCATCGTTCCCGTGCGAATGGGATGACCGATGTGCATATCTTGGCATGAACCGCGCCGCGGAGAGGGAAAGCTGTAATGAGTAATGAACACGCTTCGTGTGTCTTCTGCGGGGAATTCGTCCTGCACATCCCCGGGTGGGCCAGCAGTGTTCCTTCGTACCGCCTCATGCGGGCGACCTGGCAGGAGGACCACGCGTTCGTGGTCGGGTCGCTCCACTTCTCCTGCCTGCGTGCCTCGCCCGCCCGGTCGGAGTTCGCCGCCGAGTTCGCGCAGATCGCGACAGGACACGGAAGGGAGATCACGTATCAGGCGGCCGGCGAGACCCAGACCCTGATCCAGCCCGGTCTCGGCTACGTCGAGCAGATCTTCCGGGGCGACGAATGCGCCATCCATCGCAGTGACACCCGGGACAGCTGGCTCGTGCAGGAGTATGCCGGGCCCTGGTACGTGCTGGACCGGCCCCAGTTGGAGGACATCGCGCAAGGGAAGCAGCCTCGTCTCGACCCCGGTGTGGAGCGGATCGTGCTCCCGCGTGAGCCGATGGCGAATCTCGCCGATGCCACGCTTCCCGAACTCCTGGACAGCCTCGGCGTCACGGACCGGTATCCGGGCCTCGCGGCGGGGGAGCCGGAGTACGAGTTCTGGAAGTACTTCGCCCCGAAGCGCGTACTGGAGTACGCGGTGATCGCGACCCCGCCCCTGCCGACGGAGGCGGCCGCGTTCCTGCGTGACTACGCCCCGGGCTATCAGCCGATCGACCTCGACGCACTCGAACGCGACGAGCCCCGGAGCTGAGAAGCCGGACGACGTGGGCCGGGGGCAGGCCCGCCGACCGCGAGCGACCGCGATCGTGTCGCGAGTGCAGGACGGCTGCGAGACCGGGCGCCTCACGCCCCGAAGGCGTCCCGCAGTGGGGCCCGCCCGGCCCGCCCGTGCGAGCCTGTGTTTGACCTGCGTCACCCTGGGGGTATTCTCTCCGGCTCGATTGGCCAGCCGTACGCCCCGTATGGCAGACTGTCGGGGTTGCTCGGTTGAGTGCCGATGCTGCGCGCCTCCCGCCGGGAGGACCGGAAGCGAGTCCCACAGTACTCGTCGCTCCAACTGCCGTAAGGCAGCGCTGGAGCGGACGTACGGGAATCTTCCGGGAAGTGTCAGCGGGGTGCCGACCAGGCGCCCGGTGGGTGTTCAGCCCCCGGTCCAGCGGTTGTCTTTTGGGCTCGGCCGCGTCCCTCGGTAGGGAAATCCACTCGTGGATATCTCTGTCAGCAGGAGCGCGACACGCCCGACCGCGTGGGTCGGAGGCAAGGGACGCGAACCCCCGGGTTCCAGAGCGTTAAACGAGACTAAGGACTACTGAGTAGCCATGGCGGGACAGAAGATCCGCATCCGGCTCAAGGCCTACGACCACGAGGTCATCGACAGCTCGGCGAAGAAGATCGTCGAGACGGTGACGCGAACTGGTGCGTCTGTCGCGGGCCCGGTGCCGCTGCCCACTGAGAAGAACGTGTACTGCGTCATCAAGTCGCCGCACAAGTACAAGGACTCGCGCGAGCACTTCGAGATGCGCACGCACAAGCGCCTGATCGACATCCTCGACCCGACGCCCAAGACCGTTGACTCCCTGATGCGACTCGACCTCCCGGCCGGTGTCGACATCGAGATCAAGCTCTAGGGGCCGGTGATCTGAGAATGGCTAAGCAGATCAAGGGCATCCTGGGCGAGAAGCTCGGCATGACGCAGGTGTGGGACGAGAACAACCGTGTTGTTCCCGTGACGGTCGTCAAGGCCTCCCCCAACGTCGTCACCCAGGTCCGTACGAACGACTCCGACGGCTACGAAGCGGTCCAGATCGCCTTCGGCGAGATCGACCCGCGCAAGGTGAACAAGCCCCTCAAGGGTCACTTCGCCAAGGCCGACGTCACCCCCCGCCGCCACCTCGTCGAGATCCGCACCGCGGACGCCTCCGAGTACACGCTCGGCCAGGAGATCTCCGCTGAGGTCTTCGAGTCCGGCGTCAAGGTGGACGTGACCGGCACGAGCAAGGGCAAGGGCTTCGCCGGTGTCATGAAGCGTCACAACTTCAAGGGACTCGGCGCCGGTCACGGCACCCAGCGCAAGCACCGCTCTCCCGGCTCCATCGGTGGCTGTGCCACCCCGGGCCGTGTGTTCAAGGGCCTCCGCATGGCGGGTCGCATGGGCAACGAGCGGGTCACCACCCAGAACCTGACCGTCCACGCCGTTGACGCGGAGAAGGGTCTGCTGCTCATCAAGGGCGCGGTTCCCGGTCCGAACGGCGGCCTCGTCCTGGTCCGCACTGCGGCCAAGGGGGCCTGAGGTAACGATGAGCACTGTTGACATCCTTTCGCCGGCAGGCGACAAGACCGGGACGGTCGAGCTCCCCGCGGAGATCTTCGACGTCGAGAAGATCAGCATCCCGCTGCTTCACCAGGTCGTAGTCGCCCAGCTGGCCGCTGCCCGCCAGGGCACGCACAAGACCAAGACCCGTGGCGAGGTTCGCGGTGGCGGTAAGAAGCCTTACCGCCAGAAGGGCACCGGCCGCGCCCGTCAGGGCTCGACCCGCGCGCCCCAGTTCGCCGGTGGTGGCGTCGTGCACGGTCCCGTGCCGCGTGACTACTCGCAGCGGACCCCGAAGAAGATGAAGGCCGCGGCCCTGCGCCACGCCCTCACCGACCGGGCCCGCAACGCTCGCATCCACGTCGTCACCGGCGTGGTCGACGGCGAGATCTCCACGAAGGCCGCGAAGTCCCTGCTGGGCAAGATCAGCGAGCGCAAGAACGTGCTCCTGGTCATCTCCCGCGAGGACGAGCAGGGCCTGCTCTCCGCACGCAACCTGCCCCAGGTGCACATCCTGGAGCCGGGCCAGCTGAACACGTACGACGTTCTCGTCTCGGACGACGTGGTCTTCACCCAGGCCGCTTTCGAGTCCTTCGTGTCTGGCGCGCCCTCTGCAGAGCGGAACGCTGACACCGAAGGGAGCGAAGCCTGATGGCTACGCGTCACCCGAGCATCGCCTCGAAGGCCGCCAAGGCCAAGAAGGTCGCGCGCGTCGCCAAGGCGAAGCGCCACGCCACCGAGGGCAAGAACACCGTCGAGACCCCGCTGAGCAAGTCCTTCACGGATCCCCGTGACGTGCTCCTCAAGCCGGTCGTCTCGGAGAAGAGCTACGCGCTGCTCGACGAGGGCAAGTACACCTTCATCGTCGCGCCCGGCTCCAACAAGACGCAGATCAAGGAGGCCGTCCAGGCGGTCTTCTCGGTCAAGGTCACCGGGGTCAACACGATCAACCGTCAGGGCAAGCGCAAGCGCACCCGCACCGGCTTCGGCAAGCGTGCGGACAGCAAGCGCGCGATCGTGACCCTCGCTGAGGGCGACCGTATCGACATCTTCGGCCAGGCCTCCTAACGGAGCGCCCTGGTCCGAATATCGGACGAGGACTGAGAAATGGGAATCCGCAAGTACAAGCCGACTACGCCGGGCCGTCGTGGCTCCAGCGTCGCCGACTTCGTCGAGGTCACGCGGTCCACGCCGGAGAAGTCGCTGGTTCGCCCGCTGCACAGCAAGGGCGGCCGTAACAATTCCGGTCGTGTGACCGTTCGCCACCAGGGTGGTGGACACAAGCGCGCCTACCGTGTCATCGACTTCCGTCGCCATGACAAGGACGGCGTGCCGGCGAAGGTCGCGCACATCGAGTACGACCCCAACCGCACCGCGCGCATCGCGCTGCTTCACTACGCGGACGGCGAGAAGCGCTACATCCTCGCCCCCCGCAACCTGTCGCAGGGCGACCGCGTCGAGAACGGTCCCGGGGCCGACATCAAGCCGGGCAACAACCTGGCCCTCCGCAACATCCCGGTCGGTACCACGATCCACGCGATCGAGCTCCGTCCCGGTGGCGGTGCCAAGTTCGCCCGCTCCGCCGGTGCCTCCGTGCAGCTGCTCGCGAAGGAGGGCCAGATGGCCCACCTGCGCATGCCGTCCGGAGAGATCCGCCTGGTCGACGTGCGCTGCCGCGCCACCGTCGGCGAGGTCGGCAACGCCGAGCAGTCGAACATCAACTGGGGCAAGGCCGGCCGCAAGCGCTGGCTGGGCGTCCGCCCGACCGTTCGCGGTGTGGCGATGAACCCGGTTGACCACCCGCACGGTGGTGGTGAGGGCAAGACCTCCGGTGGACGTCACCCGGTCTCGCCGTGGGGTCAGAAGGAGGGTCGTACTCGTTCGCCGAAGAAGGCTTCGAACAAGTACATCGTCCGCCGCCGCAAGACGAACAAGAAGCGCTAGGAGCGGGTTTAGATGCCGCGCAGTCTCAAGAAGGGGCCCTTCGTCGACGACCACCTGATCAAGAAGGTGGACGCCCAGAACGAAGCCGGTTCCAAGAACGTCATCAAGACCTGGTCCCGTCGCTCGATGATCATCCCGGCCATGCTCGGCCACACGATCGCGGTGCACAACGGCAAGACCCACATTCCGGTGTTTGTCACCGAGTCGATGGTCGGCCACAAGCTCGGCGAGTTCTCGCCGACGCGCACCTTCCGGGGTCACGTCAAGGACGACCGGAAGTCGAAGCGCCGCTAACGCGGGGTGGAATCGACCATGACAGACACTGGAAGGACAACCATGGAAGCCAGGGCCCAGGCGCGGTACATCCGCGTTACGCCCATGAAGGCCCGCCGCGTGGTGGACCTTATCCGTGGCATGGATGCCACGGAGGCTCAGGCGGTCCTGCGTTTCGCCCCGCAGGCCGCGAGCGTGCCGGTCGGCAAGGTGCTTGACAGCGCCATTGCCAACGCCGCACACAACTACGACCACACCGACGCCGGCAGCCTTGTCATCTCCGAGGCCTACGTCGACGAGGGCCCGACCCTGAAGCGGTTCCGTCCGCGTGCCCAGGGCCGTGCCTACCGGATCCGCAAGCGGACCAGCCACATCACCGTGGTCGTCAGCAGCAAGGAAGGAACCCGGTAATGGGCCAGAAGGTTAACCCGCATGGGTTCCGGCTCGGCATCACCACGGACTTCAAGTCCCGTTGGTACGCCGACAAGCTGTACAAGGACTACGTCAAGGAAGACGTCGCCATCCGTCGGATGATGACGTCCGGCATGGAGCGCGCCGGCATCTCGAAGGTTGAGATCGAGCGCACCCGTGACCGCGTCCGTGTGGACATCCACACCGCGCGCCCGGGCATCGTCATCGGCCGTCGTGGCGCCGAGGCCGACCGCATCCGCGGCGACCTCGAGAAGCTGACCGGCAAGCAGGTCCAGCTGAACATCCTTGAGGTCAAGAGCCCGGAGACGGACGCTCAGCTGGTGGCCCAGGCCGTCGCCGAGCAGCTGTCCTCCCGCGTCTCCTTCCGTCGTGCCATGCGCAAGAGCATGCAGGGCACGATGAAGGCCGGCGCCAAGGGCATCAAGATCCAGTGTGGTGGCCGTCTCGGCGGCGCCGAGATGTCCCGCTCGGAGTTCTACCGCGAGGGCCGTGTGCCCCTGCACACGCTCCGCGCGAACGTCGACTACGGCTTCTTCGAGGCCAAGACGACCTTCGGCCGTATCGGTGTGAAGGTCTGGATCTACAAGGGCGACGTCAAGAACATCGCCGAGGTCCGCGCCGAGAACGCCGCAGCCCGCGCGGGCAACCGCCCGGCCCGTGGTGGCGGCCCGGGCGGCGACCGTCCGGCCCGTGGCGGTGGCCGCGGTGGCGAGCGTGGCGGCCGCGGCCGCAAGCCGCAGCAGCAGTCCGCGCCGGCTGCCGAGGCCCCCAAGGCCGAGGCTCCGGCGGCTGCCGCTCCGGCTGAGGCAGCGCCCTCTTCTACTGGCGGAACGGAGGCCTGACCGAAATGCTGATCCCCCGTAGGGTCAAGCACCGCAAGCAGCACCACCCCAAGCGCCGTGGTCAGGCCAAGGGTGGTACGGAGGTTTCGTTCGGCGAGTACGGCATTCAGGCCCTCACGCCGGCGTACGTGACGAACCGCCAGATCGAGGCGGCTCGTATCGCGATGACCCGTCACATCAAGCGTGGCGGCAAGGTCTGGATCAACATCTACCCGGACCGCCCGCTGACCAAGAAGCCCGCCGAGACCCGCATGGGTTCCGGTAAGGGTTCCCCCGAGTGGTGGGTCGCGAACGTGCACCCGGGCCGGGTCATGTTCGAGCTGTCCTACCCCAACGAGAAGATCGCCCGTGAGGCCCTCACTCGCGCAGCCCACAAGCTGCCGATGAAGTGCCGGATCGTCAAGCGCGAGGCAGGTGAAGCGTGATGTCGGCCGGTACCAAGGCGTCCGAGCTGCGCGAACTGGGTGACGAGGAGCTTCTCGCGAAGCTCCGCGAAGCCAAGGAAGAGCTGTTCAACCTCCGCTTCCAGGCGGCGACCGGTCAGCTCGAGAACCACGGTCGGCTGAAGGCCGTCCGCAAGGACATCGCGCGGATCTACACCCTGATGCGTGAGCGCGAGCTGGGCATCGAGACGGTGGAGAGCGCCTGATGAGCGAGAGCAACGTGACTGAAGAGACCAAGACGAGCCGCGGTTTCCGCAAGACCCGTGAGGGTCTGGTCGTCAGCGACAAGATGGACAAGACCGTCGTCGTCGCCGTCGAGGACCGCGTCAAGCACGCGCTGTACGGCAAGGTCATCCGCCGTACGAACAAGCTCAAGGCCCACGACGAGCAGAACGCTGCGGGCGTCGGCGACCGAGTCATCATCATGGAGACCCGGCCGCTGTCCGCGACAAAGCGCTGGCGCATCGTCGAGATCCTCGAGAAGGCCAAGTAATTCTCCTGCGGGGCACCCCCCGCAGGACAGTTCCGCCAGGCTCGGCAGGGGTCCGAATCCCGTACAGGACAAGGCCCCTGCCGGGAACCGGCAGACAATCAGGAGATAGACGTGATCCAGCAGGAGTCGCGACTGCGTGTCGCCGACAACACTGGTGCGAAGGAGATCCTTTGCATCCGTGTGCTCGGTGGCTCCGGTCGCCGCTACGCGGGCATCGGTGACGTGATCGTCGCCACCGTCAAGGACGCGATCCCCGGCGGCAACGTGAAGAAGGGTGACGTCATCAAGGCGGTCATCGTTCGCACCGTCAAGGAGCGCCGCCGTCCGGACGGCTCGTACATCCGCTTCGACGAGAACGCCGCCGTCATTCTGAAGAACGACGGCGACCCTCGCGGCACCCGCATCTTCGGCCCGGTGGGCCGGGAGCTGCGCGAGAAGAAGTTCATGAAGATCATCTCGCTCGCGCCGGAGGTGCTGTAAGCATGAAGATCAAGAAGGGCGACCTGGTACAGGTCATCACCGGTAAGGACAAGGGCAAGCAGGGCAAGGTCATCGCGGCCTACCCCCGCGAGGACCGCGTCCTGGTCGAGGGTGTCAACCGGGTCAAGAAGCACACCAAGGCCGGCCCGACCGCTCGCGGTTCGCAGGCCGGTGGCATCGTCACGACCGAGGCGCCCGTCCACGTCTCCAACGTCCAGCTGGTCGTTGAGAAGGACGGCAACAAGGTCGTCACGCGTGTCGGTTACCGCTTCGACGACGAGGGCAACAAGGTTCGCGTTGCCAAGCGGACGGGTGAGGACATCTGATGGCTACCACCACGATTCCGCGTCTCAAGACGAAGTACCGCGAGGAGATCGCGGGCAAGCTGCAGGAAGAGTTCTCCTACGAGAACGTCATGCAGACCCCGGGTCTCGTCAAGATCGTGGTCAACATGGGTGTGGGCGACGCCGCCCGCGACTCCAAGCTGATCGACGGCGCGATTCGCGACCTCACCACGATCACCGGTCAGAAGCCGGCCGTCACCAAGGCCCGTAAGTCCATCGCGCAGTTCAAGCTGCGTGAGGGCCAGCCGATCGGTGCCCACGTCACGCTTCGTGGCGACCGCATGTGGGAGTTCCTGGACCGCACCCTGTCGCTCGCGCTGCCGCGCATCCGCGACTTCCGTGGTCTGTCCCCCAAGCAGTTCGACGGCCGTGGCAACTACACCTTCGGTCTCACGGAGCAGGTCATGTTCCACGAGATCGACCAGGACAAGATCGACCGCGTCCGGGGTATGGACATCACCGTGGTCACCACGGCGACCAACGACGCCGAAGGCCGTGCCCTTCTCCGTCACCTCGGCTTCCCCTTCAAGGAGGCGTAAGCGAGATGGCGAAGAAGGCTCTGATTGCCAAGGCTGCTCGTAAGCCCAAGTTCGGCGTACGTGGCTACACGCGCTGCCAGCGCTGCGGCCGTCCGCACTCCGTGTACCGCAAGTTCGGCCTCTGCCGTGTGTGCCTTCGTGAGATGGCTCACCGTGGCGAGCTGCCGGGCGTGACCAAGAGCTCCTGGTAATCCCCTACTTCGGGATTCCAGAGGCTCTCGGTAAGTAAAGGGCGATGTCGGGCGCCCATCCCTCCATGGCTTAGGCTAGGAGGGTTGGGCGCCTGGACGCCCGTACGACTTACTACGCCGTAGGTCCCCGCACCGCACCCGTCCCGCCACTGAGTGGGGAGAGGGATGGCGCACTGGAAACCCCGGCGAGAGAGGCCGAAGGCCAATTCATGACCATGACTGATCCCATCGCAGACATGCTTACTCGTCTGCGTAACGCGAACTCGGCGTACCACGACGATGTCGCGATGCCGCACAGCAAGATCAAGTCTCACATCGCGGAGATCCTCCAGCAGGAGGGCTTCATCACCGGCTGGAAGGTCGAGGACGCCGAGGTCGGCAAGAAGCTCGTCCTCGAGCTGAAGTTCGGCCCGAACCGTGAGCGCTCCATCGCGGGCATCAAGCGGATCTCGAAGCCGGGTCTGCGTGTGTACGCGAAGTCCACCTCCCTGCCCAAGGTGCTCGGTGGCCTCGGCGTGGCGATCATCTCCACGTCGCACGGTCTCCTCACCGACAAGCAGGCCGGCAAGAAGGGCGTAGGCGGAGAAGTCCTCGCCTACGTCTGGTAGCGGAAGGGAACGGAAGAAGCTATGTCGCGTATTGGCAAGCTCCCCATCACGGTTCCCGCCGGCGTGGACGTCACCATCGACGGCCGTACGGTTTCGGTGAAGGGCCCCAAGGGCTCCCTCTCCCACACCGTCGCGGCGCCGATCGAGATCGCTAAGGGCGAGGACGGCATTCTCAATGTCACCCGCCCGAACGACGAGCGTCAGAACAAGGCCCTGCACGGCCTGTCCCGCACGCTGGTGGCGAACATGATCACCGGCGTGACCACGGGTTACGTGAAGAAGCTCGAAATCAGCGGTGTCGGTTACCGAGTCCTGGCGAAGGGTTCCAACCTGGAGTTCTCGCTCGGCTACAGCCACTCGATCACTGTCGAGGCCCCCGAGGGCATCACCTTCAAGGTCGAGAACCCCACGCGGTTCTCGGTCGAGGGCATCGACAAGCAGAAGGTCGGAGAGGTTGCGGCCAACATCCGCAAGCTGCGCAAGCCCGACCCGTACAAGGCCAAGGGTGTCAAGTACGAGGGCGAAGTCATCCGCCGCAAGGTCGGAAAGGCGGGTAAGTAAGCCATGGCATACGGTACGAAGATCGCTAAGGGCGACGCTTACAAGCGTGCTGCCATCAAGCGGCGCCACATCCGGATCCGTAAGAAGGTCAACGGAACGGCTGAGCGTCCTCGCCTGGTCGTGACGCGCTCGAACCGCCACATCGTGGCCCAGGTCATCGACGACATCAAGGGTCACACCCTGGCGTCGGCGTCGACCCTGGACACGTCGATCCGTGGCGAGGGCGAGAAGTCGGCGCAGGCCGGCAAGGTCGGCGCTCTTGTCGCCGAGCGTGCCAAGGCCGCCGGTGTCGAGGCTGTCGTATTCGACCGTGGTGGCAACCAGTACGCCGGGCGCATCGCTGCCCTGGCGGACGCCGCCCGCGAGGCCGGACTCAAGTTCTGAGTCTCGGTTCCGTAGCTAGCGGAAACAGAGAGAGGTAATTCCAATGGCTGGACCCCAGCGCCGCGGAAGCGGTGCCGGTGGCGGCGAGCGGCGGGACCGGAAGGGCCGTGACGGCGGCGCTGCTGCCGAGAAGACCGCGTACGTTGAGCGCGTTGTCGCGATCAACCGCGTCGCCAAGGTTGTGAAGGGTGGTCGTCGCTTCAGCTTCACTGCGCTCGTCGTAGTGGGCGATGGCGATGGCACCGTCGGTGTCGGCTACGGCAAGGCCAAGGAGGTGCCGGCCGCCATCGCCAAGGGTGTTGAGGAGGCCAAGAAGCACTTCTTCAAGGTCCCCCGTATCCAGGGCACCATCCCGCACCCGATCACGGGCGAGAAGGCCGCGGGCGTCGTCCTGCTCAAGCCTGCTTCCCCCGGTACCGGCGTTATCGCCGGTGGCCCGGTGCGTGCTGTCCTCGAGTGCGCCGGCGTCCACGACATCCTGTCGAAGTCGCTCGGCTCGTCCAACGCGATCAACATCGTGCACGCGACCGTGGCGGCCCTCAAGGGTCTGCAGCGTCCCGAGGAGATCGCGGCCCGCCGCGGTCTGCCCCTCGAGGACGTCGCCCCCGCGGCTCTGCTCCGTGCGCGTGCGGGAGCGGGTGCGTAATGGCTCGCCTCAAGGTCACGCAGACGAAGTCGTACATCGGCAGCAAGCAGAACCACCGTGACACCCTGCGGTCCCTTGGTCTCAAGGGGATCAACACCGTGGTCGTCAAGGAGGACCGCCCCGAGTTCCGCGGAATGGTTCACACCGTCCGCCACCTCGTGACGGTTGAGGAGGTCGACTGATCATGGCGGAGAACAACCCGCTCAAGATCCACAACCTCCGTCCCGCCCCGGGCGCCAAGACCGCCAAGACCCGTGTGGGTCGTGGTGAGGCGTCGAAGGGTAAGACGGCTGGACGTGGTACCAAGGGCACCAAGGCCCGTTACCAGGTTCCGGAGCGCTTCGAGGGTGGCCAGATTGCCCCTCCACATGCGTCTCCCGAAGCTCAAGGGCTTCCGGAACCCGTTCAAGACCGAGTACCAGGTCGTGAACCTCGACAAGCTGGCGTCGCTGTACCCGGAGGGTGGCGAAGTCACCGTCGAGGGGCTCGTCGCCAACGGTGCGGTTCGCAAGAACAGCCTCGTCAAGGTCCTCGGCCAGGGCGAGATCTCCGTGGCGCTGCAGGTGACGGTCGACGCCGTCTCCGGCTCCGCCAAGGAGAAGATCACCGCCGCCGGCGGTACCGTCACCGAGCTCGTCTGAAATCACCAGGCGTCTCGATGACTTGAGCGATCCCGACCGGGGGTGCCCCACAAAAGGGGCATCCCCGGTTGGTCGTTCCTAGGGGAGCGGTGTCGCCGGTAAGGTGGCCTGCACTGCTAATTTTCGCCCGGTGTGACCTCTGGGAACTCAGGGCGGTTCTTAACTGTTAGTCAGCTGTCCGTTACTTATTCGTCGAACCTCAAGACCGTCACCTCTGACGCACTTGCGCGGGGGTCGCAGGAGGCACCGTGCTCACCGCGTTCGCCCGGGCGTTCAAGACGCCCGACCTGCGCAAGAAGCTGCTCTTCACGCTCGGCATCATCGTGGTCTATCGGGTTGGTACGCACATCCCGATCCCCGGTGTCGACTACCAGAACGTTCAGACCTGTATCGATGCGGCATCGCAGGGCGGCAATCAGGGCCTGTTCGGTCTGGTCAACATGTTCAGCGGTGGCGCCCTGCTGCAGATCACGATCTTCGCGCTGGGAATCATGCCGTACATCACGGCGAGCATCATTCTGCAGCTGTTGACCGTGGTGATCCCGCGTCTGGAGGCCCTCAAGAAGGAGGGTCAGGCCGGTACGGCGAAGATCACGCAGTACACCCGTTATCTGACGGTGGCACTGGCCATCCTGCAGGGTACCGGCCTGGTGGCCACCGCCCGCAGTGGTGCACTGTTCACCAGCTGCCCGGTCGCGAACCAGATCGTGCCCGACCAGTCGATCTTCGTCACCATCACGATGGTCATCACCATGACCGCCGGTACGGCCGCCGTCATGTGGCTCGGTGAGCTCATCACCGACCGCGGCATCGGCAACGGCATGTCGATCCTGATGTTCATCTCGATCGCCGCCACGTTCCCGTCGGCGCTGTGGGCCATCAAGGTGCAGGGCAACCTGGCGGGCGGCTGGATCGAGTTCGGCACCGTCATCGCGGTCGGTCTCGTCATGGTCGGTCTGGTCGTCTTCGTGGAGCAGGCTCAGCGCCGCATTCCCGTCCAGTACGCGAAGCGCATGATCGGTCGCCGGTCCTACGGCGGCACGTCCACGTACATCCCGCTGAAGGTCAACCAGGCCGGCATCATCCCTGTGATCTTTGCCTCGTCGCTGCTCTACATCCCGGCGCTGATCGCTCAGTTCGCAGGTGGGACGTCCGGTTGGAAGACCTGGATCGAACAGAACCTCACCAAGGGTGACCACCCGATTTACATCAGCACGTACTTCTTGCTGATCGTGTTCTTCGCCTTCTTCTACGTGGCTATCTCGTTCAACCCCGAGGAAGTCGCGGACAACATGAAGAAGTATGGTGGCTTCATCCCGGGCATCCGGGCTGGCCGGCCGACCGCTGAGTACCTGGGATACGTACTCAACCGGATCACCTGGCCAGGTTCGCTGTACTTGGGTCTGATCGCTCTCGTACCGACGATGGCGTTGGTTGGTTTCGGGGCAAACCAGAACTTCCCGTTCGGCGGTACCAGCATCCTGATCATCGTGGGTGTGGGTCTGGAGACGGTGAAGCAGATCGAGAGCCAGCTCCAGCAGCGCAATTACGAAGGGTTCCTCCGCTGATGCGTATCGTCCTCGTCGGGCCGCCCGGTGCGGGCAAGGGAACGCAGGCCGCGTTCCTCGCCCAGAACCTGTCGATCCCGCACATCTCCACGGGCGACCTCTTCCGTGCGAACATCAGCCAGAAGACCGAACTCGGCAAACTGGCGAAGTCGTACATGGACGAGGGCAACCTTGTGCCGGACGAGGTCACGATCGCCATGGCCAGGGACCGCATGGAGCAGCCGGACGCCGCGAACGGCTTCCTGCTCGACGGCTTCCCGCGGAACGTCTCGCAGGCCGAGGCGCTCGATCAGGCGCTCAAGGCCGACGCTGTGGAGCTGGACGCGGTGCTCGACCTGGAGGTCCCCGAGGACGAGGTGGTCAAGCGCATCGCCGGCCGCCGCATCTGCCGCAGGGACTCGAGTCATGTCTTCCACGTGACGTACAGCCCGCCGAAGAAGACGGACGTCTGCGACGCCTGTGGCGGCGAGCTGTACCAGCGTGACGACGACACCGAGGAGACCGTCCGCAAGCGCCTGGAGGTCTACCACACGCAGACCGAGCCGATCATCGACTACTACCGGGCCCAGGGCCTGGTCGTGACGATCTCGGCGCTCGGCAAGGTGGACGACGTCACCAAGCGCGCGATGGACGCCCTCAACCGCCAGGTGGAGGGCAAGGACCAGAGCGACGAGGACAAGAACGACAGCGAGGGCGACGGCGACAAGTAGTCGTCCTGGCTGGTTCGGCCGCGGTGCCCCTGTCGGGCGCCGCGGCCGTACTGTTGTGTACGTAACCGAGCAGGCAGAGAAGACGGAGAGCGCGGGCCCTCATGGTGCAGATCAAGACCCCCGAGCAGATCGCCAAGATGCGTGAGGCGGGCCTGGTCGTCGCCGCCGTCCACAGGGCGACACGGGAAGCGGCGGTACCCGGGGCCACGACGAAGGACCTGGACGAGGTCGCCCGCAAGGTGCTGGCCGAGCACGGCGCCAAGTCCAACTTCCTGGGATACGGCGGCTTCCCCGCGACGATCTGCACCTCGGCGAACGAGGTCGTCGTGCACGGCATCCCGAGCGACGACGTCGTGCTGAAGGACGGCGACATCATCTCGATCGACGCCGGCGCCATCGTCGACGGCTGGCACGGGGACGCCGCCTTCACCGCCTTCGTCGGGTCCGGTCACGCTCCGGAGCTCATCGAGCTGTCCCGGGTGACCGAGGAGTCGATGTGGGCCGGGATCGCGGCCATGAAGCTGGGCAACCGGCTCGTCGACGTCTCCCGCGCCATCGAGACGTACATCCGGCGGCAGCCGAAGCCCGGCGGTGGCAAGTACGGGATCGTCGAGGACTACGGCGGCCACGGCATCGGCACCGAGATGCACATGGATCCGCATCTGCTGAACTACGTGGAGCGGCGGCGGGGTAAGGGGCCGAAGCTCGTTCCCGGGTTCTGCCTCGCCATTGAGCCCATGGTTTCGCTGGGTACGCCGAAGACCGAGGTTCTCTCGGACGACTGGACCGTCATCACGACGGATGGCACGTGGTCCTCCCACTGGGAGCACTCTGTCGCTCTGACGGAGGAGGGGCCGCTTGTGCTGACGGCTCCCGACGGGGGTAAGGCGAAGCTGGCCGAGTATGGGATCACTGCGGCTCCTGATCCTCTGGGCTGAGTTCGCGCCGTAGCTGGTGTATGCGTCGCGGCTGCGGCTCTGTGGGGGCTGGTCGCGCCCACGCGGCGGAGCCGCACATTGATACAGCCCCGCGCCCCTATCGGGGCGCCTGTGTCGAGCCCCGTTCCCAGCGATGGCGACCAGCCCGCTGCTTAGGGATCTTCCGTGCGGGGCAGGCTATCTCGATTCGTCTTTCCGAGGGCCCTGGCGTAGACTGACTCGTCGGCTCTCGTGCATCTGCATGTCTGCGTGCAGTAAGTGCGGGGTCGATCAAGGTAGTCGATTCGAAGGGCGAAGCGTGGCCAAGAAGCAAGGTGCCATCGAGATCGAGGGCACTGTCGTCGAGTCTCTTCCGAACGCCATGTTCAAGGTCGAGCTCCAGAACGGCCACCAGGTCCTGGCTCACATCAGCGGCAAGATGCGCATGCACTACATCCGCATCCTCCCTGACGACCGGGTCGTGGTGGAGTTGTCTCCGTACGACCTGACCCGTGGCCGGATCGTCTACCGGTACAAGTAGATCTTGCCTGTGTCCCGTATTCCGCGGGGCGGTGGCACTGACCCGGAGAACCTCACCCAATGAAGGTCAAGCCGAGCGTCAAGAAGATCTGCGACAAGTGCAGGGTGATCCGCCGTCACGGCCGGGTCATGGTCATCTGCGAAAACCCGCGGCACAAGCAGCGCCAGGGCTGACGCACGACCGAACCTTCTGCACCCGCAGAGTTTCGCGCGACGCAAGTAGCACATGTTCATACGCAGAGCCCGGATCCGCTGTTCATGGCGATTCCGATACCCCCGGTCGGAGGCCGGGGACCCAACTCGTACCTCATACGGCGGGCTGGGAACCGGTTCTGCGGAAGACCTCCGAACGACAACTGGAGCCATTGAATGGCACGCGTTTCCGGTGTTGACATCCCGCGCGAAAAGCGCGTGGAGGTTGCCCTCACCTACGTGTTCGGCATCGGCCGGACCCTCTCGCAGAAGACGCTGGCCGACACCGGCGTCAACCCCGACACCCGCGTTCGTGACCTCTCCGAGGAGGAGCTGGTCAGGATCCGCGAGTACGTGGACAACAACTTCAAGACCGAGGGTGACCTCCGCCGTGAGGTTCAGGCCGACATCCGCCGCAAGGTCGAGATCGGCTGCTACCAGGGTCTGCGCCACCGTCGTGGCCTGCCCGTCCACGGTCAGCGCACCAGCACGAACGCTCGTACCCGCAAGGGCCCGCGTCGCGCCATCGCCGGCAAGAAGAAGCCGGGCAAGAAGTAGTCCGCAGCGGACAACGCTTCACCAGCGGTCTTCGCTGTAGGACCGACCACCTCCCCGTAGGAGTTATAGATGCCCCCCAAGGGTCGTCAGGGCGCTGCCAAGAAGGTGCGCCGCAAGGAAAAGAAGAACGTCGCTCACGGTCACGCGCACATCAAGAGCACGTTCAACAACACGATCGTCTCGATCACGGACCCCTCGGGCAACGTGATCTCCTGGGCCTCCGCCGGCCACGTCGGCTTCAAGGGCTCGCGCAAGTCCACCCCCTTCGCCGCGCAGATGGCCGCCGAGTCGGCCGCCCGCCGCGCGCAGGAGCACGGCATGCGCAAGGTCGACGTCTTCGTCAAGGGCCCGGGTTCGGGTCGCGAGACGGCCATCCGTTCGCTGCAGGCGACCGGTCTTGAGGTCGGCTCCATCCAGGACGTGACGCCCACGCCGCACAACGGCTGCCGTCCGCCCAAGCGCCGTCGCGTCTGACGCACGGTTGTCTTGATTTTTCTGGGGTCCGGGCGGTATGGCCTTTCGGGGCCGTGCCGCCCGTACCCTTGTAGCTGTAACACAACGGGCTACCGCCCGGTGGCAAGGGCATCAAATAGTGGGTGCCCCTGACTGAAGGATTCACTTCATGCTGATCGCTCAGCGTCCCTCGTTGACCGAAGAGGTCGTCGACGAGTTCCGCTCCCGGTTCGTGATCGAGCCGCTGGAGCCGGGCTTCGGTTACACCCTCGGCAACTCGCTCCGCCGGACTCTTCTCTCCTCGATCCCCGGTGCGGCTGTCACCAGCATCCGCATCGACGGTGTCCTGCACGAGTTCACCACCGTGCCGGGCGTCAAGGAAGACGTCACCGACCTGATCCTCAACATCAAGCAGCTCGTCGTGAGCAGTGAGCACGACGAGCCGGTCGTGATGTACCTGCGCAAGCAGGGTCCGGGTCTGGTCACCGCCGCCGACATCGCGCCCCCGGCCGGTGTCGAGGTCCACAACCCCGACCTCGTCCTCGCCACGCTCAACGGCAAGGGCAAGCTGGAGATGGAGCTGACGGTCGAGCGTGGCCGTGGTTACGTTTCGGCTGTTCAGAACAAGCAGGTCGGGCAGGAGATCGGTCGTATTCCGGTCGACTCCATCTACTCGCCCGTTCTGAAGGTCACGTACAAGGTCGAGGCGACGCGTGTCGAGCAGCGCACCGACTTCGACAAGCTGATCGTCGACGTCGAGACCAAGCAGGCGATGCGTCCGCGTGACGCCATGGCCTCCGCCGGTAAGACGCTGGTCGAGCTGTTCGGTCTGGCCCGCGAGCTCAACATCGACGCCGAGGGCATCGACATGGGTCCGTCCCCGACGGATGCCGCGCTCGCTGCCGATCTCGCCCTGCCGATCGAGGAGCTCGAGCTCACCGTTCGGTCGTACAACTGCCTCAAGCGCGAGGGCATCCACTCCGTGGGTGAGCTCGTGGCCCGGTCCGAGGCGGATCTGCTCGACATCCGTAACTTCGGTGCGAAGTCGATCGACGAGGTCAAGGCTAAGCTCGCCGGGATGGGTCTGGCCCTGAAGGACAGCCCGCCCGGATTCGACCCGACCGCCGCCGCCGACGCCTTTGGCGCCGACGACGACGCCGATGCGGGCTTTGTGGAGACCGAGCAGTACTAAGAGCTCGGGTCCACTGTCTGTTTTCGGCTGCGGGACCGTTGTGGCTGGTCGCGCAGTTCCCCGCGCCCCTTACGGGGCGCGGGGTCTCCGACAGGCGATCGCCTGCTCGGACACTGACCTCGGTACCTGATACGGCCGGGGCAGACACCTAGGAGAAACACCATGCCGAAGCCCACCAAGGGTGCCCGTCTGGGCGGCAGTGCCGCGCACGAGAAGCTGCTTCTCGCGAACCTCGCGAAGTCGCTCTTCGAGCACGGCAAGATCACGACCACTGAGGCGAAGGCCCGTCGGCTCCGGCCGTACGCCGAGCGTCTGGTCACCAAGGCGAAGAAGGGCGACCTTCACAACCGCCGTCAGGTGCTCTCGGTGATCACGGACAAGAGCGTCGTGCACACGCTCTTCACCGAGATCGGCCCGCGCTACGAGAACCGTCCGGGTGGCTACACCCGTATCACCAAGATCGGTAACCGCCGTGGCGACAACGCGCCCATGGCTGTCATCGAGCTGGTGGAGGCCCTGACCGTGGCCCAGCAGGCCACCGGTGAGGCCGAGGCGGCGACGAAGCGCTCCGCGAAGGACACCGAGGCCGCCGCTGTTGAGGCCAAGGCCGAGGAGACCCAGGTCGAGGACGCCAAGGTCGACGTGACCAAGGCTGACGAGGCCGCCGCCGAGGAGTCCAAGGACGCGTAAGGCTGTCCTTCGGCTGCCGGTCCGCTGTGGTGGCTGGTCGCGCAGTTCCCCGCGCCCCTGAAGGGGCGCGCTTGAGCGGGCCCGTTCCTTTCGAGGGGCGGGTCCGCTTTTGTGTTCTTGAGAGGATCTCCAGGTGAGTGACGAAGCAGAGCCCGGGTACGTCCGCGTCCGTCTCGACCTTTCCTACGACGGGAGTGAGTTCTCCGGGTGGGCCAAGCAGGCCGGCGGGCGCCGGACCGTGCAGGGGGAGATCGAGGACGCGCTGCGGACCGTCACGCGGTCGCAGGACACGACGTACGAGCTGACCGTGGCCGGGCGGACGGACGCCGGCGTGCATGCGCGCGGGCAGGTGGCTCATGTCGATCTGCCGGTGGAGCTGTGGGACGAGCATCGGGAGAAGCTGCTCAAGCGGCTGGCCGGGCGGCTGCCCAAGGATGTGCGGGTGTGGGCGGTCAGGGAGGCGCCGAGCGGCTTCAACGCGCGGTTCTCGGCGGTCTGGCGGCGGTACGCCTATCGCGTCACCGACAACCCCGGTGGCGTCGATCCGCTGCTGCGCAGCCATGTCCTCTGGCACGACTGGCCGCTCGACGTCGACGCCATGAACGAGGCCGCGCGGCATCTCCTCGGAGAGCACGACTTCGCCGCCTACTGCAAGAAGCGGGAGGGCGCCACGACCATTCGTACGCTGCAGGAGCTGAGCCTGGAGCGGGGGAGTGACGGGATCATCACCGCCACCGTGCGGGCCGATGCCTTCTGTCACAACATGGTGCGGTCGCTGATCGGGGCGCTGCTGTTCGTGGGGGACGGGCACCGGGGGGCCGACTGGCCCGGCAAGGTGCTCGCCGCGGGGGTGCGGGACTCCGCCGTGCATGTGGTGCGGCCGCACGGGCTGACGCTCGAAGAGGTCGGGTATCCGGCCGACGAGCTGCTGGCGGCGCGGAACAAGGAGGCACGAAACCGGCGGACCCTGCCGGGAGCGGGGTGCTGCTGACGGGGACGCGGCCCCCGTATGGAGGGTTGTATAGAGGGGCAAGTGGCTACGTATGCCCGCTGTGGCGCGTGATGAAACCCCTGCGTAACACGTACGTTCGGACGTAACCTCTGAAACTCGGTTATGATTCCGCTGCTCGGCTGAAGGTTCGATTAGGGGTTGGCCGAGTTCGGGTGGGGGTAACGGGCCGCAACGGCCCCGGGGGTTTTGCATGAGTGCAGTGGGGACTGCTCGTGTTCCGCAGAACAGGAAACGAAAAAGGACGCCGCAGAGTCATGGGCTCCTGCCGACGCCGCCTGACGACGTCGAGAAGTACTCGTACTCCCGTCGGTACCTGTGGGTGCTGACGGTCGGTTCGCTGATCAGCTTCGCGTGTCTGGCGATGAGCCAGTTCCTGTTCACGGCGTCGAGTCCGTGGTTCTGGCTGACGCTGCCGCTGCTGGCGTTCATCATCGCGGACTACCTGATCTCGTTGTACCTCGACGGGCTCAGCAAGGACTTCGACATCAAGGGGCACAAGCGCCTTGTACGCCAGTGGCGCCCGGCCGTGTACCCGAGCGTGGACATCTTCCTGCCGGTGTGCGGTGAGCCCCTGGAGGTGCTCCACAACACCTGGGTGCATGTGAACCGCCTCGCGGACAGCTACCAGGGTGTCGTGAACACGTACGTCCTGGACGACGCGGCCGAGGAAGAGGTCGGGGCGATGGCCCGCGACTTCGGGTTCAACTACGTGGTGCGCGAGAACCGCGGCTGGTTCAAGAAGGCCGGCAACCTCAACCACGCCTTCGAGAAGACCCACGGCGACCACATCCTGATCCTGGACGCCGACTTCGCGCCGCGCGCCGACCTGCTCGACGAGCTGCTGCCGCACATGGACGACGACGAGAAGTGCGCCATCGTGCAGTCGCCGCAGTTCTTCCGCATCGTCGACGCGCAGAACTGGATCGAGCGCGGCGCGGGCGCGGTGCAGGAGCAGTTCTACCGGTCCGTACAGACCTCCCGTGAGGACCTGGACGGCTCCATCTGTGTCGGCTCGTGCGCCGTCTACCGGCGCGCGGCCCTGGAGCAGACCAACGGCATCACGCTGATCGAGCACTCCGAGGACATGTACACCGGCTTCGACCTCAGGGCGCTGGGCTGGAAGCTGCGCTACGTGCCCGTCGCGCTGTCCGCCGGTGTGTGCCCGGACACGGCCGGTGCCTTCCACAATCAGCAGTACCGCTGGTGCATGGGCTCCCTTGAGCTCCTCACCAGCAAGCGGTTCTGGGAGATGGACCTCAAGTTCAAGACCCGGCTCTGCTATGTGTCGGGGTTCCTCTACTACCTTCAGACCGCGCTCGCCACGTTCATCGCGCCGGTCATCCCGCTCGCCCTGATGATCCTGCGGCCCGACCTGCTGCGCGCCGAGGCCGCCCTGTGGGTGCTGCCGAGCGTCGCGTACGTGACGCTGGTCCTGCCGCTGTGGCACCGGGCTCCGTACCGTCTCGAGGCCTGGGCCGTCCGGATCATGTACGGGTGGTCGCACGTCTTCGCGGTCTGGGACGTGATGCGGGGCCGTCCGATGGGCTGGAAGCCCACGGGCTCGGCGGGCGCCAAGAAGAACGGCATGCGCCGCTACTGGAACTGCATGATCTTCTGGACCGGCGGCACCGCCGTCCTGTGGATCATCGTCGCCGCCTGGCGCATGCTCACCCTCTATCCGCCGGACTTCGCGTTGATGCTGTCCGCCGGCCTCTTCTACGCGATGGTCGTCGGCCGTGTTCTCGTACAGCCGCGTGCCCAGGAAGTGCAGGAAGCGACCGCATGAGTTTTTCCGTACGCCGAGTGCGGGCATCACGTCCCGTGCGGGCGCTCGCCGCCACGCTCATCGCCGGTGCGCTGCTGGCCGGGTGCAGCACGTTCTCCGAGGAGGGCCGCGACCAGTACGAGCGCGGACAGGGCGAGAAGCCGGGTGCCGAGGGCACCGGTGAGGCCAGTGAGTCCGCGAAGCCGGAGCCGCCGTACGACGTGCGGCCGCTGCTGGACCCGAGGAAGAAGTACCTGGGCGTGGCCGCCGACGGCGCTCCCGCCAAGATGAAGGCCGTCGAGGACTTCGCGAAGCGCGCCGGCAAGAAGCCCAACCTGATCGAGTTCTACTCCGCCTGGGGCGACCAGTACGAGCAGGAGCTCGTGAAGAACTCCTGGGACTACGGTTCCGTGGCGTTCATCGCCTGGGAGCCCTTCGAGACCAGCATGAAGGACATTGCCTCCGGCAAGGAGGACGCGTACATCCGTGAGTACGCGAAGTCCGTCAAGGAGCTGAACCTGCCCGTCGCGATCAGCTTCGCGCACGAGATGAACGGCTTCTGGTACCCGTGGGGCACCAAGAAGACCAGTGCCGCCGACTTCACCGCCGCGTACAAGCACATCCACGACCTCTTCGACGACGAGGGCGCCACCCAGGTCATCTGGGTGTGGAGCCCGAACGTCACGCACCCGATGCCGAAGGTGAAGCTCAAGCCGTACTGGCCGGGCGACGACTACGTCGACTGGGTCGGTGTCATCGGCTACTACGCGGCCACCGGCCCCAACACGTACCAGACGCTGTACGGGCCGACGATGACGCAGATCCGCGGCTTCACGAAGAAACCGTTCATCATCGCGGAGACGGCCGCGCAGGCCGGTGAGCGCAAGCCCGCCGACATCAAGTCCCTCTTCCAGGGGACGGCGGAGCGCGACGACGTCATCGGGTTCGTCTGGTTCAACTTCGACAAGGAGACGGACTGGCGCATCAACAGCGGTCCGCTGTCGGAGAAGACCTTCAAGCAGCAGGCGGCGAACTCGAGCTTCGGATTCGATGTGACGAAGCCATGAGCGACCGACGCACGCCCACCTGGGCGGACGACTCCGAGTTGCACGACGAGTACGGGTACGGGCAGCAGCAGGGCCAGGCGCAGGGGCATCAGCAGGGGCAACAACAGCAGGGTCAGCAGCAGTACGCCGACAACGGGTACCCGCAGCAGAACGGGCAGTACCAGCAGAACGGGCAGCAACAACAGCACCAGCAACAACAGCAGTACGGCGACGGAAACCAGCAGCAGTACGCCCCGACCGACGAGGACCAGCGGCGGTACGCGCAGCAGGAGAGCCTGCGGCAGTACGCGCAGCAGGCCCAGACCCGGCCCCGGGTACAGCCGACCTACCCTCCGTACCAGGAGCAGGCCGGGGCCTATCAGGGCGGCTATGTCAGCGAGACCGGCACCTGGCGCTTCGACGTCAAGGACCTGCGATCCTCGTACACGGACCAGCAGGCGTACGACACGTACGCGCCGTACGACCCCTATGCCTCGTACACGGCGGAGCCGGAGGCGGTCGCCGAGCCCGTGGCGCCGGAGCCGGAGAAGCCCGGGTACACGCTGCCGCCGGTGCAGGAGTCGGCCTGGGCGGTGGACACGCGGCGCAGCAGGCTGCTGGGGCGCGGGGTGCTGCTGTGCGTCCTGCTCGTGCAGGCAGGGCTGTCCCTGCGGCTCAGCGGAACGGCCTTCCAGGACGAGGCGCTCTACATCGCGTCGGGCCACTACGAACTGGCCAACCTGCTGCACGGCACCAAGCTGCCGGTGGACTTCGCGGCCTACTTCTCCGGGCACCCCAAGCTGTACCCGGTGGTCGCGGCCGTTGTGGACAGCCAGTTCGGCCTGACCGGCGTACGCCTGCTCAGTCTGCTGTTCATGCTGGGCGCCACCGGGCTGCTCTACTCGCTCACCCGGCGCCTGTTCAACCTGCGGGCAGGGCTCGGGGCCGCCGCGCTGTTCTCGGTGCTCCAGTCGACGATGGTGCTCGGCAACTTCGCCACGTACGATGCCGCCGCCGTGTTCCTGCTCGCGCTGTCCGCCTGGGCGGTGGTGCGCACCGACCGGATGAACGCCGTGGCCGTGCTGCTCGCAGCGCCGCCGGCGGCACTGGCCTTCGGTGTGAAGTACGCGTCCGGTATGTATCTGCCGACCATTGTGGTTCTCGCGGTGATCACCGCGCACAGGCATCGCGGCATCCGTGCGCTCGGCCGCGGGGTGGTGCTGGGCGCGGGAACCGTGGCCCTGCTGGGGATCGGCTACTACCTCTCCGGTCCGCTGGGCGGCATCAGCTCCACGACCACCGACCGTGCGAAGGGCACAGACACCGCGGCGACGATGCTCACGCACAGCGCGGAGTGGGGTGGGCTGGTCTTCCTGGCCGCACTTGGCGGTTCGATCGCGTACGTGCTCCGCGCACGGATGGGCGAGATGCCGTGGCTCGGCGGCGAGACCTCGGGGCGCTGGCGGCGCGTTGCGCTCGGCCTGCTGCTGACGGGGACCGCGCTGCTCGCCCCCGCGTACCAGATCCACCTCCAGACCGAGATCTCGCTCTACAAGCACGTCGGCTTCGGGTTGCTCTTCGCCGCGCCGATGGCCGGCCTCGGAATGGCCCGCCTGGTCGGTCCGCACTTCCGGCATCCGCAGCTCGGGATCCTGCTGTACGTCCTGACGCTGGTGTTCGGCATGGTGCAGGCCCAGCGGGCGTTCAGCTTCCCGGACTCCACGCAGATGACCACGTATCTGCGCACGGTCGTCGACAAGAAGGGCACCTACCTCGCCGAGGAACAGGAGGTCCCCGCCTACTACCTGCGGGACAAGACCAACTGGACCCAGTGGCAGAACTCCTACTTCATGGACTACCGCGGCAAGGACGGCAAGCAGTACACCGGCCCCGACGCCTTCCGGCAGGCAGTCCGCGACGGAAAGTTCGACGCGATCGTGATGCACGGCTCGGTCAGCCCGGCGACGTACGAGGCGGTCAAGGAGGGGTTGAAGAACAACTCCCACTACCGGCTGGCGGCCGTGTTCCCGTTCACCACGAGCAGCGGAGAGAACGCCTACCGGATTTGGGTGAAGCGATGAGTCTCAATGCCTCCGCTCCGTACGGTGGCGGCTATCCCGACGCCCAGGGGGGTCATGATCCGTACGCGGGTCAGGGCGCCTACGCAGGGCAGGGAACCTATGCCGACGGCCAGGGCGGCTACGCCGGTCCTGGTCAGGGCACCTATGCCGACCCGGCGCAGGACGCGTACGCGGCCCCCGGCCAGTACGCCGACCCCGGTCAGTACACCGATCAGGGTGCCTACACCGCGCCCGGGCAGCAGCAGGCGCAGACCGCCGAGCCCGTCGCGCCGGCGCCGGTCGACCCGGAGCCGACCGCGGACGAGCCCGGGGAGGACGAGCCCGAGGATACGAAGGGCAGTCGGCTCGCCACTGCCGTGACGTTTCTGCTGCCCACGGTGCTCGCCTTCGCCATGATCTGGCGCGGGATCGGCGACCGGCAGCTGTGGCGGGACGAGCACGCCACCTGGTGGGCGGCCACGCTGTCGTTCCACGACCTGAGCCTGCTGATCCGCTCGATCGACGTCGTGTTCACGCCGTACTACGTGCTGATGCACGCCTGGATCGCCGTCGCCGGGGACTCCCCGACGGCGATGCGCATCCCCGGCGCGGTGGCCATGGCGGCGTCGGCAGGTCTGCTCGCCCTGCTCGGACGGCGGATGTTCACCACGCAGGCGGGCATCCTCGCGGGACTGGCTCTTGCCGTCGTCCCGTTCACCACGCGGTACGGGCAGGAGATCCGGCCGTACGCCTTCGCGGTGGCCGCGGTCCTGCTGTCGACGCTGCTGCTCGCCAGGGCACTGGACAAGCCGTCGTTCAAGGTGTGGGTCGCCTACACGCTGTCGGTGCCGCTGATCGGCTGGAGCCATCTGGCCTCGCTCGCGGTGCTCGGCGCGCATCTGGTGATGATCCTGATCGCACGGCGCGCGGGCGACAAGATCGTGGGCTGGGCCTATGCCGCGGCCTGCACCCTGGGCATGTGCTTCGTCATCCCCATGGCCGTGTCGGGCTCGGGGCAGAGCGGACAGATCGCCTGGAACAACCCGGTGCTGAAGGACCTGATCGAGTTCCCCAAGAACCTGTTCGGGGCCTGGGCGGTGGCCGTACCGGTCATGGCACTCGGCACGCTCGGGCTGTTCTTCGCGGGCCGGCGTGCGCTTCCGCTCGCTGTCTGGATCGTGCTGCCGCCGGTGGCGACCTACGCCACCGCCGCTCAGCTGCACCTCTTCCTGCCGCGCTATCTGCTGTTCACGGCGCCCGCCTGGGTGCTGCTCGCGGCCGTGGCCGTGGTCCGGATAGCGGGGCCCGTGGCCGGTGCGAAGGCCGGTACGGGGGCGGTGGCACGGCGCGGTTTCGGCTGGGTGCTCGTGGCGGCCGCGGTCGCCGGGATCGCCTTCCAGTCGCTGCCGGGCATCCGTGAGACCAGGCAGAACGCCTTGGGCGAACCGGACTACCGGGGCGCCGCCCAGCTCATCGAGGCCGGGCAGAAGAAGGGCGACGGCATCGTCTTCAGCGGTGTGCAGTCCGAGCGCCGGGCCATGGACTACGAACTGCGCAACGACGCCGGCCGTCCGCGCGACTGGCTGATGTACCGCACTCCGCAGGAGCTGGGCTCGTTCGGCGCGATCGAATGCCCGCAGGCTGCGAAGTGCCTGGCGAAGGCCGACAGGCTCTGGCTCGTGTCGACGACTCTCGACGGACAGCCGTTCAGCGGCATGCCGAAGACAACGTCGACAGCGATCCAGAAGAGCTTCAAGGTCGTCAAGACCAAGAAGCTCAAATACCTCCAGCTCGTGCTCCTCGAAAGGACACGCGCGGCGACGGACGACTCGTCCGAGGAAAAGGACGACGCCGCCAAGCGCAAGGTGCATACCTGAGTTGGGTTGCCGGACGCGGGCCGAGTCCCGCGTCCGGTGGGGGGCAAACAGAGAAATGGGGAGGGAAAGAGATGTCGTACGACGTGGGGGCGGACGTGGCTGTCACCGTGGTGATGCCTACGTACAACGAAGCTGCCAATCTGCCGAGAATGGCCGAGGCTGTGCTTCAACTGCCGCTGAACGGGCTCCACTTGAAGGTAGTGGACGACTCTAGTCCGGATGGTACAGGACGGATCGCGGAGGAGCTGGCGGAGAAGTACAACTGGGACGGGCGGCGCCGGATGAGCGTGCTGCACCGCACCGAGAAGGACGGCCTGGGGCGTGCGTACGTCGCGGGCATGAGCGCCGCCGTCGACGAGGGCGCGCAGTACGTCGTGCAGATGGACGCCGACGGCAGCCACCCCGTGGAAGCGGTCCCACGCATGCTCGGCACCGCCGTGGCCTCGGGCGTCGGTCTGGTCATCGGCAGCCGGTACGTCGAGGGCGGCCAGCTCGACGACGACTGGGGCGCGCACCGCGTGCTGCTGTCCCGCTTCGCCAACCGCTACGCGCGTACGGTGCTCGGCACGAAGATCCGCGACATCACGGCGGGCTTCAACCTGTGGTCGGCCCAGACCCTGCGCGACGTCGACCTGCACTCCCTGGACAGCGCCGGTTACAGCTTCCAGGTCGAGCTCAAGTTCAAGGCCGTACGCGCCGGTCACGCCGCCGTCGAGATCCCGATCCGCTTCGAGGAGCGGACCGAGGGCGTCTCGAAGATGACCCTGCGTACGCAGCTGGAGTCGGCCGTGGTGCCGGTGAAACTGCGGCTCAAGCACAAGTAGGCATGCGCAACGCGACCAGGCATGCACAAGTGCGAGCAGCAGTAGGCGTGTAGACACGGGACGGCGGCCTGCCGGGGGCGGGCCGCCGTTCTGTTCTCCGGCGGTCGTTCCGCCGGTCGAACGAGGTCTACTGGTGCGGTCTACTGGTTGGCGGCCGCCGAGGCCTGGGACTCGCCGCGGCGGTGGATCTGCCGGAAGGTGAACTCGGCCAGGTCGTCGCCGGTGGTGAAGACCTTGGAGTCCTTCTGGGTCACGTCCTTGCCGTTGGTGAAACCGGCGACCGTGAAGTACGTGTAGCGGCCGTACGAGTTGGTGGTCGAGCGGCAGATCGCCGAGCGGCAGAAGGTGGGGACGCCCTCGCCGGAGAGGGACTGGACGACGCTCTTGTCGTCGGCGTCGTTCTTCGCCTTGAGGGCCTGGCCCTCGGCGTCGAAGACGGCCACGCCCACCGTCACCGCGATCCCGTCCTTCGTGTACGTGACGCGCATGAACCGGGTGCAGTCGTTCTTGGTGAGAACCGGGCCGAGCGTGCCCTGGGCGGCCGACGCGCAGTTCTTCGTGGACGCCATCGCGCCCTTCTTGTAGACGGTCTCGCCCATCGTCAGCTGCGTACCCGGGAAGAGCAGGTCCGGGGCGAGCGGCGCGGTGTCCTTCTTGACGTTGCCTATGAAGTCCTTCGGATCCAGCGGCGGCGGCGCCGAGGTCTCGGCGAAGGACGGGCCGGTGCCCGTGGTGTCCGACGGGATGGCCGCGGACGTGGGCAGCTCGGAGGCAGGCTTGTTCGACGCCTGTCCGTTGCCGTCCGCCGAGACCACGGCCATGGCGACGGCGGTGCCGACCGCGACCGTGGCGAGCGCGCCTCCGCCGATCAGCAGCCATCTGCGGCGCCGGTTGCGCGTTTCGGACGCCTCGGCCAGCGCCGCCCAGTCCGGTGACTGACCGCCCCACTGCGGCGGTTGAGAACCTGATCCCCCGGAACCCCACGAGGGTCCCCCCTGCCCAAAGCTCATGGGGCGCATCTTAGACGGGACAAGGGGCGTGCTGGTCCGTCTCAGGCATCACCGGAACCCCTAGCGTGTCAAGTGTGAATGAGGCCAAAGGGGGCATCTCAGGGTGGTTGGTACGAGCCGTGCCCTGGCACGCGTGGGTCGTCCTGGGGATCGCGCTCTGTGCCGGGGCGGCCGAGACGTCCCTGCGTACACGGGACGGGGGCATGGACAACGCCATCGTCGTGCGGGCCGCGAAGGCCTGGCTGGCCGGTGGATCCCCGTATGACGATCCGCACTTTCTTTATTTGCCGGGAGCCGTGCTGGCCGCCGTCCCGCAGGCCCTTCTGCCCTGGGCTGTACTGCGTCTTCTCGTCCCCCTCGCCGTCACCGGGGGGCTCGTCGCCGGCTGGGCGTGCGCGCTGCGGCTGTACGGCGTTCCGTGGCGCAGCCGGTTCGCCGTGCTCGGCCTGACCGGGCTCGCCCTCGGGTTCGCGCCCTTCGGGCATCTCGTGCGGCTCGGGAACTGGACCGTCGTCGCGGTCGTGGCCCTGCCGTTCGCCCTGCTCCTCGCGAGCCGGGGGAGATGGGGTGCGGCGGGGATCGTGATCGGTGCCGCGATCGCCGTGAAGCCGCTGCTGGTGCCTCTTTTGCTGCTCTTCGTCTTCGCGCGGCGGTGGCGGGGGCTCGGGGCGGTGGTTCTCGTGTCCGCGGTGGTGTCCGGGGGCGCGGCGCTGTTGATGCCGGACCCTGCGGGGTTCTTCACGCGGACGTTGCCGTTTCTGCTGCATGGGGACGACACGTTCGTACGGCTCTATGAGGCGTCGCCCGCGGCTGTGCTGCCGCGGGTGGGGGTGCCGGAGGGGGTTGCGGTGCTGTTGGCCTGCGGGGCCGCCGGGGTCGGGGTGTGGTGTGCGTATCGGTGCTGGCGGCGGGAGGGGAGGGTCGTGGACACGGGGGTGATGTTGATGCTGTCGGCGTTTCTGGTGTCCAGGCCCTCGTACGACCACTATTTGCTGGTGGTTGTGCCGGTGCTGCTTGCGGGGGTGATGGAGGCGGGGAGCGTGGCTCGGGGGCCGTGGTTCTGGGTGGCACTGGTGCCGCAGGTTCCGGGGCTTGCCCTGCCTTACCTGGAGCCCGTGACCCGGCGGGCTTTTCGGGACTCGCTTACTCTGTGCCTGCTGGCGGGTGCGGTTGCCCTGAGGCTGTTTTCACGGGCACCCGGAGCCAGGGGTGCCCACCAGTCCCGCCCTGCGGGACGCCTGCCCACAGCAGCAGGGGAGGGGCGGGGTCACTCGTTTTGACCCTTCCGGGGCGGCGCGAGTACTCTTGCACTTCGTTATGCGTATCGGCTTGGTCGTTCTCACGCGAGAGGCCCTTACGTAGGTTCCCTGGAGCAGTTACCAGTGGGCGGCATACGGGCAGCGTTCCCGGCACTGTCGTCCCCAGCTGCACGATCGCTTCAGTGATGCCATGTGTCAGGACCCATCCACTGAAGAAGCGAAGGCTACGAAGTGCGTACGTTCAGCCCCAAGCCCGGCGACATCACTCGCCAGTGGTATGTCATTGACGCTCAGGATGTCGTCCTGGGCCGTCTGGCGACCACCGCCGCGACCATCCTCCGGGGCAAGCACAAGCCGATTTACGCCCCCCACGTCGACGCTGGTGACTTCGTCATCATCATCAACGCCGACAAGGTGCACCTCTCCGGCAACAAGAAGACCCAGAAGCTGGCGTACCGCCACTCCGGTTACCCGGGTGGTCTGCGCTCCGTCCGTTACGACGAGCTGCTGGCGAAGAACCCCGAGAAGGCCGTCGAGAAGGCCATCAAGGGCATGATCCCCAAGAACACCCTGGGCCGTCAGGTGCTCTCGAAGCTGAAGGTCTACTCGGGCGACCAGCACCCGCACGCTGCGCAGCAGCCGGTGCCGTTCGAGATCACCCAGGTCGCGCAGTAGTTCCGGCCACCCCCTAAGACGAAAAAGAATCTGAGGAGAATCGTGGCCGAGACCACTGTCGAGCAGCCGGTAGAAGAGACTGAGACCGAGCTCGTCGAGAACGAGAACGTCGAGAGCTACACCACGGAGTCCGAGGTGCCCGTCGAGGGCGAGTACACCTCGGAGTCCCTCGCCGGCCGCTTCGGCGACCCGCAGCCGGCCGCCGGCCTGGGCCGTCGCAAGAACGCCATCGCCCGCGTCCGGATCGTCCCGGGCTCCGGCAAGTGGAAGATCAACGGTCGCACCCTTGAGGACTACTTCCCCAACAAGGTGCACCAGCAGGAAGTCAACGAGCCCTTCAAGGTGCTCGAGCTCGACGACCGCTACGACGTAGTCGCCCGTATCTCGGGTGGCGGCGTCTCCGGTCAGGCCGGTGCCCTGCGCCTCGGCGTGGCCCGCGCGCTGAACGAGGCGGACGTGGACAACAACCGCGGCGCCCTGAAGAAGGCCGGATTCCTCAAGCGTGACGACCGTGCGGTCGAGCGCAAGAAGGCCGGTCTCAAGAAGGCCCGTAAGGCCCCGCAGTACAGCAAGCGCTAAATATCGCTCAGCTGTTCTGCACGAAACGCCCCGGCGGCACGTTCTGTGCCGCCGGGGCGTTCGTTTACCACAACCTTGGAACAGGTCCGGAAGTCTGCCTTGAGACAGGCTTGCAAGGCGGCAGCCTTGCGACGGACCTGGGAGATATACAGGTCCGGGGGATATACCTGACAGGGGTCGTAGCCGGACCCTGACAAGGGCCGCAGCCGGACCCCTGGCCTGAGCCGCACGTTTCTGAGTAAGCCTGAGCAAGTTCGGAGGACACCAGTGGGACGACTCTTCGGGACGGACGGCGTACGCGGTGTCGCCAACGTGGATCTGACGGCCGAGCTCACGCTCGGCCTCTCCGTGGCGGCGGCGCACGTACTGGCCGAAGCGGGAACCTTCGAAGGCCACCGGCCGACGGCGGTGGTCGGCCGGGACCCGCGCGCGTCCGGGGAGTTCCTGGAGGCCGCCGTGGTCGCGGGCCTCGCCAGCGCGGGCGTGGACGTGCTGCGCGTCGGCGTCCTGCCGACCCCCGCGGTGGCGTATCTCACCGGTGCGCTCGGCGCGGACCTCGGTGTGATGCTCTCCGCCAGCCACAACGCGATGCCGGACAACGGCATCAAGTTCTTCGCCCGCGGCGGACACAAGCTCGCCGACGAGCTGGAGGACCGGATCGAGGCCGTCTACGAGGAGCACCGCACCGGCGCTCCCTGGGACCGGCCCACCGGCTCGGGCGTCGGCCGCGTCCGCTCGTACGAGGAGGGCTTCGACCAGTACGTCGCTCATCTCCTCACGGCCGTTCCGAACCGTCTGGACGGTCTGAAGGTCGTCCTGGACGAGGCGCACGGCGCGGCCGCCCGGGTCTCGCCCGAGGCCTTCACCCGCGCCGGCGCCGAGATCGTCACGATCGGCGCCGACCCGGACGGGCTCAACATCAACGACGGGTGCGGTTCCACCCACCTCGGCCTGCTCAAGGCCGCCGTCATCGAGCACGGGGCCGCTCTCGGCATCGCGCACGACGGTGACGCCGACCGGTGCCTCGCCGTGGACCACACGGGCGCCGAGGTCGACGGCGACCAGATCCTCGCCGTGCTCGCGCTCGCGATGCGGGAGCGTTCCGAGCTGCGGTCCGACACCGTGGTCGCGACGGTCATGTCGAACCTCGGGTTCAAGCTGGCCATGGAGCGTGAGGGGCTGTCCCTCGTGCAGACCGGGGTCGGGGACCGGTATGTGCTCGAAGAGATGAAGGAGCACGGGTACGCGCTCGGCGGCGAGCAGTCCGGGCACGTGATCATTCTTGACCACGCGACCACGGGTGACGGGACGTTGACCGGGCTGTTGCTCGCGGCGCGGGTCGCTCAGACCGGTCGTACGCTTCGGGAACTCGCGTCCGTGATGGAGCGGTTGCCGCAGGTTCTCATCAACGTGCCCGATGTCGACCGGTCTCGGGTGGGGACGTCTGCGGAGTTGGCTTCGGCCGTTGCCGAGGCCGAGCGGGAACTCGGGGCCACCGGGCGGGTGTTGTTGCGGCCTTCCGGGACCGAGCCGTTGGTTCGGGTGATGGTCGAGGCGGCGGATATCGACCAGGCTCGGTCTGTGGCTGGGCGGTTGGCTGATGCGGTGAAGTCTGCGCTTGGGTGATCTTTGGGCCGTGTAGGGGGTGGGGGGCTGTGTTGGATGCGGGCTGCGGGTTCGTTGTGGCTGGTCGCGCAGTTCCCCGCGCCCCTAAAAGACTGCGCAGTTCCCCGCGCCCCTAAAAGACTGCGCAGTTCCCCGCGCCCCTGAAGGCCGAAAGACCGGGCCGTTCCCCGTTCCCCGCGCCCCTGAAGGCCGAAAGACTGGGCCGTTCCCCGTTCCCCGCGCCCCTGAAGCCGAAGGGCTGAGCTGTTCCCCGCGTCGCTGAAAGCCAAAAGATTGTGCCGTTCCCCGTGCCCCTCAGCGGTGTCTTGACCAGAGCCATTTCTGGGCCAGGAGGGTCAGTGTTCCTGCCAGGACGATGCCCAGGAGGTTCAGGAGGAGCTGGTTTGTGGAGCCGATGGTCTGGGCGGTGTCTCCGTAGCTGAGGGCCACTGCCGCGTTGGCGGCGGCCGGGACCGTGGTGACGGAGATGGCCACGCCGACCAGGAGGCCCGACTTGGCCGAGGTCAGGGAGAGGGTGCCGGCGATGCCCGCGAGGACCGCCACGACGAACGAGAACGCGTCGGGGGCGTAGACGAAGGCCGTGTTGGGGCGGTCGCCCTCCAACTGAGCCTCGCTGAACAGGCCGAGGCCATCCATGAAGAAGCTGAAGCCGACCGTCACGGCCATCGCCACCGCGAAGCCCACCAGCAGCGCGATCAGGGAGCGCAGGGCCAGGCGCGGGTGACGCTGGACCAGGGCCGTGCTGAAGCCGGCCAGCGGGCCGAACTCCGGACCGACCGCCATCGCGCCCACGATCAGGATCGCGTTGTCGAGGACCACACCGCAGGCCGCGATCATCGTGGCGAGCGTGATGAAGGCGACGTACGTGAACGAGAGCGTCGACTCCTCGTGCGTCGCGTCCGCCAGGTGCTCCCACAGGACCGCGTCCGCGCCCTCGCCGGGCGCGTCGTCCGCCGCCTTGTCGGCGCGGTCCGACAGCGACAGGTCGATGTTCTCGACGGCGATCGAGCCGTGCGTGTCGATCTCCAACTCGCGCAGCCCGCCGATCAGTTCGTCGCCGGCCTCGCGCGCCACGTCGACCATCACGACGTCGCCCGCGGGGTTGCGGGCGGCACCCGGAACGACACACAGGTGCGTGGTGCCGACCGTGTTCTCGATCAGGCGGACCACGGCGTCGGTCCTGTCGGCCGGGGTGATCAGGCGGAGATGCAGCATGCCCCGCAGAGTAGCCGCGGAGGGTGACGGCCAGGGGCAGCGGCCCCGCAGCTCGTCTAGAGCTTGCGCAGGCTCAGTTTCTGCACCTTGTGGTCCGGGCCCTTGCGGACGACGAGGGTGGCGCGGCCGCGGGTCGGGGCCACGTTCTCCAGGAGGTTGACCTTGTTGATGGTCCGCCAGGTCGTCCGTGCGTAGTCGAGGGCCTCCTCCTCGGAGACCTGCGTGTACTTGCGGAAGTACGAGGACGGGTTCTGGAACGCCGTCTCGCGCAGCCTGCGGAAACGGTTCAGGTACCAGCTCTCGATGTCCTCGGCGCGGGCGTCCACGTACACGCTGAAGTCGAAGTAGTCGGCGAGGCCGACGCGGGTGCGGCCGTCCTTGCCGGGCAGGGCGGGCTGCAGGACGTTCAGGCCCTCGACGATCAGGATGTCCGGGCGGCGGACGGTGAGCCGTCTGCCGGGGACGATGTCGTAGATGAGGTGCGAGTAGACGGGGGCCGTCACCTCGTCCTTGCCCGCTTTGATGTCCGCGACGAAACGGGTCAGCGCCCGGCGGTCGTACGACTCCGGGAAGCCCTTCCTCGACATCAGGCCGCGGGCCTGGAGCTCCTTGGTGGGCAGCAGGAAGCCGTCCGTGGTGACCAGTTCCACGCGCGGGTGCTCGGGCCAGCGGGACAGCAGGGCCTGCAGGAGGCGCGCGACGGTGGACTTGCCGACGGCGACCGAGCCCGCGACGCCTATCACGAACGGCGTACCGGACTGGGAGCCCTTCTCGCCGAGGAACGTGTTCAGGGCGCCGCGCAGGCCGTCGGTCGCGCCCACGTAGAGGTTGAGGAGCCGGGAGAGCGGCAGATAGATGTCCCGCACCTCGTCGAGGTCGATGACATCGCCCAGGCCGCGCAGCTTCTCCACCTCCTCGGCGGTCAGCGGAAGCGGCGTCTTCTCACGCAGTGCGCTCCATTCCGAGCGGGTGAGGTCGAGGTAGGGAGTCGCCTCCGGCCTGGGCCGGTGGGCGCTCCGCGGCAACGAGGAGACCGGTGAGATCACAGTTCATTGTTACGGGAGTTTGAACAGGGTGGCGGGTGGAGTCCGTCACGTCGGTGCGTTCTACACGCGTCCGCAGGCGTCCGGAAGTATGGACCGCCCGCTCGTACGGGGATAGCGTCCGCCCATCCGGGAGCGAGCCGCCTTCCGGTGTTCTGGGGGGTTGGGGTGGTCGTCATGGCCGTGCGTTTCCGTGTGCGTGGATTCGGCAGACGCAGACCGGGGCCGGCGGTCGGGGTCGTCCCGTCGGTGGAGCACGAGGGCCGGGTCTGCAGCGAGCTGTCCGTCGACCTGCCGGACGAGGACCTGGGGGAGTACCTCTACGACTGCATCGACCTGTACGAGATGGGCAGCAAGCCGCGCTGCGAGGAGGTCGAGTACCTGGGCATGGTCCAGGAGGCGATCGACCGGATCGAGCGCGGGGAGTAGGGAACAGGGGAGCAGGGCGCTCAGGGTGCTCCGAGCGCCCCGGGCCCTCCGGGCGGGAATTTCCGATATCGGGCACGCGGTGCCGGGGTGGGGCGCGCGTCGGCATCTAGGCTGCCGCCATGTGCGGAATCGTGGGATACGTGGGGTCGCAGTCGGCGCTCGATGTGGTGGTGGCCGGACTGAAGCGGCTGGAGTACCGGGGTTACGACTCGGCGGGCGTCGCGGTGCTCGCGGACGGTGGGATGGCCGCCGCGAAGAAGGCCGGGAAGCTCGCCAATCTGGAGAAGGAGCTGGTCGAGCGGCCGCTGCCGACCGGGTCCACGGGCATCGGGCACACGCGGTGGGCCACCCATGGCGGGCCGACCGACGCGAACGCGCACCCGCATCTCGACAACGCGGGGCGGGTAGCCGTTGTCCACAACGGCATCATCGAGAACTTCGCCGCGCTGCGTGCCGAGTTGGCGGAGCGGGGGCACGAGCTGACCTCCGAGACCGACACCGAGGTCGTCGCGCACCTGCTCGCCGAGGAGTTCTCCGCCTGCGCCGACCTCGCCGAGGCCATGCGGCTGGTGTGCCGGCGGCTGGAGGGGGCGTTCACGCTCGTCGCGGCCCACGCCGACGAACCGGACGCCGTCGTCGGGGCGCGGCGCAACTCGCCGCTCGTGGTCGGGGTCGGGGAGGGCGAGGCCTTTCTCGCCTCCGATGTCGCCGCGTTCATCGCGCACACCCGGTCCGCCATCGAGCTCGGGCAGGACCAGGTGGTCGAGCTGCGGCGGGACGGGGTGAGCGTCACCGGGTTCGACGGGCGGCCCGCCGAGGTGCGGTCGTTCCACGTCGACTGGGACGTCTCCGCCGCCGAGAAGGGCGGCTACGACTACTTCATGCTCAAGGAGATCGCCGAGCAGCCGAAGGCCGTCGCCGACACGCTGCTCGGGCGCATCGACGCGAGCGGGTCGCTTTCCCTCGACGAGGTACGGATCTCTCCGAGTGAGCTGAGGGAGGTCGACAAGGTCGTGGTGGTGGCGTGCGGGACCGCCTTCCACGCCGGGCTGATCGCCAAGTACGCCATCGAGCACTGGACGCGGATCCCGTGCGAGGTGGAACTCGCGAGCGAGTTCCGGTACCGGGATCCGATCCTGGACGCGCGGACGCTGGTGATCGCCATCTCGCAGTCCGGCGAGACCATGGACACGCTCATGGCCCTGCGGCACGCGCGGGAGCAGGGGGCCAGGGTGCTGGCCGTCTGCAACACGAACGGGTCGACGATTCCGCGGGAGTCGGACGCCGTTCTCTACACGCACGCGGGGCCGGAGGTCGCGGTCGCCTCCACCAAGGCGTTCCTCACGCAGCTCGTGGCCTGCTATCTCGTCGCCCTGTATCTGGGGCAGGTACGCGGGACCAAGTGGGGCGACGAGATCCAGGCCGTCGTACGCGACCTGTCGCGGATCTCGTGCGAGGTCGAGCGGGTGCTGGAGACCATGGAGCCGGTGCGGGAGCTGGCCCGGTCGCTCGCCTCGAAGAACACCGTGCTGTTCCTGGGGCGGCATGTGGGGTATCCGGTGGCTCTCGAGGGTGCGCTCAAGCTCAAGGAGCTCGCCTACATGCACGCCGAGGGCTTTGCGGCGGGGGAGTTGAAGCACGGGCCGATCGCTCTGATCGAGGAGGATCTGCCGGTGGTGGTGGTCGTGCCGTCGCCTCGCGGGCGGTCCGTGCTGCACGACAAGATCGTGTCGAACATCCAGGAGATCCGGGCTCGGGGGGCGCGGACGATCGTGATCGCGGAGGAGGGGGACGAGGCGGTCGTTCCTTACGCGGATCACCTGATTCGCATCCCTGCGACGCCGACGCTGCTTCAGCCGTTGGTGGCGACTGTGCCGTTGCAGGTGTTCGCGTGTGAGCTGGCGACCGCCCGGGGCAACGAGGTGGATCAGCCGCGGAATCTGGCGAAGTCGGTGACGGTGGAGTAGGGAGCGTCTTTCAGGGCTTCGATGAAGAGGGTGAAGGCTCCGGTCGGGAAGGTGAGGGTTGCCCTGGCCGGAGTCTTGGAGTCGCGAACGGCTATGAGGGCGGGGGAGTTCGCGATCTCCACGCACTCGTTGCCATCGTCGGGGCCGGAGTAGGACGACTTCCGCCAGTTGTCCATGGGTGCCTCACAGCTCTTTCGCCAGCCGATTGATGAAGTCACGCGACCGCTCGGGATCGAGTGACGCAGCTTCCACCTTACGGAAGCGAGTTCGAAAGGCACTGAGCTGTGCTTCGGAGTCGATGAAGGCCGAGCCATGGGGTACGTCACGCACCACTGTGTCCAGCTTGGCTGCGGGGCCACCCACGTACGTCATGGTGCTGGCGGCTCTGGCGAAGTCGTCCAGGTCGAAGGGGATGACACGCACGGTGATGTTGCCCGCTTCGGAGAGCTCCAGGAGCCTGGCGAGTTGAGCCCGGGAGGCGGCGCGGTTACTGACCCTGATTCGTAGGGCCGACTCGTGGATCACCAACTCGTACGGGACGGTGATCTCCTGGCACGCCATTCGGTGGCGGACGCGCAACTCGAGCTCGTCATCGGTGAGTTCGGGCACCCTGCCCGAAAAGACGCCTCGGGCGTAGTCCTCGGTCTGCAGCAGGCCGGGTACGTACAGGATCGCGACATCGCGCCGGAACGAAGCGTGGTGGTTCAGCTCGGAGAGGTCCAGGAACGATGTGGGCAGCAGGCCCCGGTACTCCTCCCACCAACCGCGTGTCCGGTCGGTCGCCATCGCGACCAGGGCGTCGATGAACTCCCCGTCCGTGCAGGCGTAGTGGGACGCGAGGCGGCGGAGACGCTTCTCGCTCACTCCTGCGAGGGCAGACTCGATGTGGGTGATCTGGGCGGGGCCCACTCCGAGCAGCGCCGCCGCTTGGCGGGCGTTGAGGCCCGCCGCCTCTCGAAGTCTGCGCAACTCGACCGCCAGGCGCATCTGACGTGCTGTTGGCTCGCGCCTCAGGGCCATCGACTGCTCCTTGCTACCAACGCGCCTGTGAGCGCGACTCGTTCGGGGGCCAGATTACGCGATCGGCTTGCAAGACATGAATGAATAGACCTACCGTCAGTGACGCGACGCACACTCTGCGGAATGCCGGGATCCCCGGAAGCGCACCGCCCCGTCCTGCCATGACGGCTGCGGCACAGCCACCGCCCGCTCTCCGCAACCCCCCACCACCCGAACGGAGTTCACGCATGCCTGAAAGCGGATCCGAACCCTGGGAGTACTCCCTCTACATCCCGAACGACCCCCGAGCCGTCACCATCTGCCGCCGTACGCTCCGTCTGATCCTCACCATGCACGGCCTGATCCGCCTCGTCGATGTCGCCGAACTCCTCGCGACGGAGCTGGTCGCCAACGCGGTATGCCACACGAAGGGACCCGCTGCCCTGCGGGTGCGCTGGTCGGCGGGTGTGCTGCGGATCGGGGCGTGGGACGCCGATCCGGAGCCGCCCGAACCGCCGGGGAAACTGGAGCAGCTCGGTGAGGCGGAGGAGGGGCGGGGGCTCGCGCTGGTCCGGGCGTGCTCGGACCTGTGGGGCTGGCAGCCGCTGTCCAGATTCGGCAATCGCGGCAAGTACGTGTGGTGCGAGCTGGCAGCCGTCGCCTGAACGTTTTCTTGCCCCCCGAAAGGGTGAACGCATCCCGATCACCCGGACAACCCATCCCTTGATCAACCTAGGTTGCGCACATGGTCACATCTGCTCACGAGGGCATGCATCGCATCTTTCAGGAGCGCCCCGAGGTCCTGGCTCCCGTGTTCGGCGTGCTGGGTGTTCCCTTATCTGCGAAGGCGACCGTGGACGCCGTCACCACGGACGTGACGGAGACCCGGCCCATGGAACGCCGCGTGGACACGGTGCTGCGCATCGGCCCGTCCGACGGCGAGGACTTCCTGCTCGCCATCGAGTCGCAGTCGGGCAAGGTCACGGGCAAGGAATGGAGTTGGGCGTATTACGTCGCCTACCTTCAGGCGAAGTACGGGCTGCCCGTATTGCTGCTCGTGGTCTGTCAGGACGGTGCCACGGCCAAATGGGCGGCCGGCCCCTTCGACTGCGGCACGCGCGGCTGGACCGCTCTGCGCATCTATCCACTGGTCGCCGGGCCGGACAACCTGCCGGTGATCACCGACGCCAGGACCGTGGAGAGGAACCTCCCACTGGCCGTGCTCTCCGCCCTGGCACACGCCCGCAGCCTCGACTGCGACGCCATACTTGAGGCAATCGGCAGCGCCCTCCAGGAACTCCTGGAAACGGACCCCGAGACCGCCGGGTACTTCTTCGAGTTCCTGGAAGTCACCCTGGGTAAGACCTCAGCCGGACAGAAATGGAAGAGAATCATGTCGTTCGTCAGCTACTTCCCCGGCCGGGGGACGGTCCGTGAGACGGCCTATCTTGAAGGCAGGGCCGAAGAGCGTGCCTCGATGGTCCTGAGCGTCTTGGAGAAGCGCGGGATCCCCGTTCCCGAGGACACACGGGAGCGCATCACCTCGTGCGCTGATCTCGACACCCTCGCCCTCTGGGTCGGCCGCTCCTGGACAGCCACAGCGGCCGAGGACCTGTTCGCCGAGGACCCGGAGGTTCCGGGGATCAGTCCTGAACAGGCCTGAGCGTTGACAGACCTGCAAGAGGAGGTCTCAGGCCTTGCCATGTCGCTCGCGGCGGCCATGGCCTTTGGACTCCCGCCCGAGAAGGGCATGGCGGAACTCCACGGAAGGTTCAAGGAGATCATCAAGGGGGAGGGCCTGTCACCCGGGGAAGTCGCGTATCTGCGGGGCAAGATCGAGAAGTGGCCGCCCGGTTACGCCGAGCAGTGGGCCTCAGGGTATGCCGCAGGCCTGGCGAAGGGGCTGGCCAAGGGAACTCTGGCCGTGCTGGAAGTGCGGCTGCTCTCCATCTCCGACGATGTCCGCGAGCGCATCACCACTTGTACGGACCACGCTCGCCTCGACGACTGGCTCGACCGGGCCGGAACGGTCGAGCGAGCGGAGGACCTGTTCCGGGCGGGTGCGGAGCTTGACCAGGAATAGGGTGCCCGGATGAGCATCATCGGGGTCGGAATCGATGTGGCGGAGATCGACCGGTTCGCGGCGTCGCTGGAGCGGACGCCCGGGATGGCCGAACGGCTGTTTCTGGAGAGCGAGTTGTTGCTGCCGAGTGGGGAGCGCCGGGGTGTCGCCTCCCTCGCCGCCCGCTTCGCCGCGAAGGAGGCGCTGGCCAAGGCGCTGGGCGCGCCGGGGGGGCTGCGCTGGACCGACGCCGAGGTCTGCGTCGAAGACAGCGGGCAGCCCCGGCTCCGCGTGACGGGAACGGTTGCCGCGCGGGCGGCCGAGCTGGGGGTTCGGTCGTGGCATGTGTCGTTGAGCCATGACGCGGGGGTGGCTTCGGCGGTGGTGGTGGCGGAGGGATAGGGCTCCGCCGGGTGCGTTGTTCGTCTGCGGGCCCGTTGTGGCTGAGCGCGCAGTTCCCCGCGCCCCTGAAAAGCCGGGGCTGTACCGCCGCCTTTTCAGGGACGCGGGGAACTGCGCGACCAGCCCCCACCCACCCGCAGCCGACGTACTGGCTCGCGTACCGGCTCGGCGCGCGGTGGCGGAATGCGGGAAACTCGGGGCCATGCGTACTGCGTACAGCGTGGAGACGGTCAGGGCGGCTGAGCGGGAGCTGATGGCACGGCTGCCGGACGGGGCGTTGATGCAGCGGGCGGCAGCCGGCCTGGCCGCAGCCTGTGCCGGGTTGCTGGGCCGCGTCTACGGCAGCCGGGTCGTGCTGCTCGTGGGGAGCGGCGACAACGGCGGCGACGCGCTGTACGCCGGGGCTCGGCTGAGCAGGCGCGGTGCGGGCGTCACAGCCGTGCTGCTCGCCCCCGAGCGCACCCACACCGCCGGGCTCGACGCCCTCCGGCGGGCGGGCGGCACGATCGTGCGAGGGGCGGACGCGGCCGAGGAACCGATCCGTCGCGCCGACCTCGTCGTCGACGGCATCGTCGGCATCGGCGGGAAAGGCGGCCTGCGGCCCGACGCCGCCCCCCTCGCGGACCTGGCCCGCGAATCCCGCGCCGCCGTCGTGGCCGTAGACCTGCCCAGCGGCGTCGAGGCCGACACCGGGGAAGTACGGGGCGCCGCCGTACGGGCCGATCTGACCGTGACCTTCGGAACGCACAAGCCAGGTCTCCTCGTCGACCCCGCACGCGAGTACGCGGGGTCCGTACGGCTCGTCGACATCGGGCTCTCCCTGCCCGGCGACTCCGAACTGGAAGCGCTCCAGCACGCCGACGTGGCCGCCCTGCTGCCCGTGCCCGGGGCCGAGAGCGACAAGTACCGGCGCGGGGTCGTGGGGATCGTGGCCGGGTCCGCCCGGTACCCCGGCGCGGCCGTGCTGGCCGTCGCCGGGGCCCTGCGGGGCGGGGCCGGGGCCGTACGGTACGTCGGGCCCGCCGGGGACGCGGTGATCGCGAGGTTCCCGGAGACGCTGGTGTCGGACGGTTCGCCCGAGCGGGCCGGCCGGGTGCAGGCCTGGGTCGCGGGGCCGGGGGTCGGCGACGACGCCGATTCCGTGGCGGCCGTGCTGAAGTCGGACGTGCCGGTCCTCGTGGACGCCGACGGGCTGCGGCTCGCGGACCGGGACGTCGTACGGGCCCGGACCGCGCCCACGCTGCTCACGCCGCACGCCGGTGAGGCCGCCGCGCTGCTCGGTGTCTCGCGGGACGAGGTGGAAGGGGCCCGGCTGACCTCCGTACGGGAACTCGCGGCGGCGTACGGGGCGACCGTGCTGCTCAAGGGGTCGACCACCCTGGTGGCCGACCCCGGGGGCGGAGCCGTGCGGGTGAACTCCACCGGCACGTCCTGGCTCGCCACCGCCGGGAGCGGGGACGTGCTGTCGGGGCTGACCGGGTCGCTGCTCGCCGCCGGGCTCGGGGCGCGGGACGCCGGCAGCGTGGGGGCGTACCTCCACGGGCTGGCGGGGCGGTTCGCGGCGGACGGGGCACCCGTGGGGGCGTACGACGTGGCCGACGCGGTGCGGGAGGCCTGGCGGGACGTCATGGAGGGCTGAGCCGCTCCCGCACCACTTTCCCGCCACCGCCCGTCGCACCCCCTGTCCCGCCGCCCGGCGCCCGCCGCACTCCTGTCCCCCCCGCCCGCCACCCGCCGTACCCCGTCCGCGTGCGCACAACGGGCGACCCTTCCGCGCGGCTGAACCCCGTACGCCGTCCCGGGGGTTTCGCTGGGGGCATGGTCCGTCAGAGAACCGTTGCCGTGTTGGTCGCCGTCATCACGGCGCTGTCCGTGCCGGGGGCCGTCGCGGAGCCTCCGCCCGCCCCCGGCGTCCCCGGCGCCCCCCGGGTTCCCGCGCCGCTGAGCGAGCTGGTGCCCGGGGTGCCCCCCGGGCCGTCCCAGCCCTGGCACTTGGACACTCCCGACCAGGCGCTGGCCCCGAAGGTCTACACGCCGACCGCCGAGGAGGATGCCGCGGAGCCGGCCGACGCCGACGCGGAGAGCGACGAGCTGATCGAGTACGTACCGCTGAGTGACGCCGTGGCGCGGCAGTCCGGGGTCGTGGCGTGCAGCAAGCAGACCGGGCCGTACCAGCGGCAGGTCGAGGGGTGGCTGCGGCTCAGGGTGGACGGGAGGCAGTCGGCGAACGACTGCCTGGCCATCCGGGCCTTTCAGGTCAGGTACGGGATCCGGCCCGACAGCGGCTTCGCCGGGCCCGTGACCTGGGCGAAGATGCAGCTCCTGTCGGCCGCGAAGAACCCGAACGCCGCCGGGAAATGTCCCGTACGGGCCTACCGGGTCGCCTGTGTCGACCTCACCCGGCAGCTGACCTGGGTGCAGAAGGGCACCAAGGTGCTGTTCGGGCCGGTGCCGATCCGCAGCGGGAAGGCCGGGTACCGGACCAGGAGCGGCTGGCACCGCGTCTACTGGAAGCACAAGAACCACTGGTCGACGCTCTACAACACCCCCATGCCGTACAGCCAGTTCTTCAGCGGCGGCCAGGCCTTCCACGGCATCTACGGCAGTGTCTACAACCCGCCCGGCTCGATGGGCTGCGTGAACATGCGGATCGCCGACGCCCGCACACTGTGGGGCGTGCTCTACAAGGGTGACAGCGTGTACGTGTGGGGCCGCAGGCCTGGTACCTGAGGGCTGTGTCCGACCCCTCTGAGACACTGGGCGCGATGACTGAAACAGCACCCGCGCGGGCCCGCGCCGAGATCGACCTGGCCGCACTGCAGGCCAATGTGCGGGCTCTGCGCGCCCAGGCGCCGACTGCCGCCCTGATGGCGGTGGTCAAGTCCGACGCGTACGGACACGGGGCGCTCCCGTGTGCCCGCGCGGCCCTGGACGCCGGTGCGACCTGGCTGGGCACCGCCACGCCCGAGGAGGCCCTGGCCCTGCGCGAGGCAGGGCTGCAGGGCCGGATCATGTGCTGGCTGTGGACCCCGGGCGGGCCCTGGCGGGCGGCCGTCGAGGCCGATCTGGACCTGGGGATCAGCGGGCTGTGGGCGCTGCGGGAGGCCGCGGCGGCCGCGCGTGAGTCCGGGCGAACCGCCCGCGTCCAGCTCAAGGCCGACACCGGGCTCGGGAGGAACGGCTGCCAGCCCGCCGACTGGCCCGAGCTCGTGGCCGAGGCCCTGCGCGCCGAGGCCGAGGGGCTCGTCCGGGTCACCGGCCTGTGGTCGCACTTCGCCTGCGCCGACGAGCCCGGCCATCCCTCCATCCAGGCCCAGCTCAGCAGCTTCCGCGAGATGCTGGAGTACGCGGAGGGGCAGGGCGTGCGCCCCGAGGTCCGGCACATCGCCAACTCGCCCGCCACGCTCACGCTTCCCGACAGCCACTTCGACCTCGTACGGACCGGGATCGCGGTGTACGGCATCTCGCCCAGCCCCGAGCTGGGCACCCCGGCTGACCTCGGGCTGCGCCCGGTGATGACGCTGTCGGCCTCGCTTGCGCTGGTGAAGCACGTACCGGCGGGGCACGGCGTCAGCTATGGCCACCACTACGTCACGGCGGGCGACACGACCCTCGGCCTCGTGCCCGTCGGGTACGCGGACGGCATTCCGCGCCATGCCTCCGGAACCGGACCCGTCCTGGTCGCCGGCAAGTGGCGGACGGTCGCGGGACGGGTCGCCATGGACCAGTTCGCGGTCGACCTCGGCGGGGACGAGCCGCCGGTCGGCGAGCGAGTGGTCCTCTTCGGCCCCGGCGACCACGGCGAGCCCACCGCCGAGGACTGGGCCCAGGCGGTGGGCACGATCGCCTACGAAATCGTCACCCGGATCGGAACCCGGGTGCCGCGCGTTTACGTGAATACCGAACAAGCGGGGTAACCGCATAGATGCCGGGCACGGCATCGCGGGGACCGGCAGCAACAGCACGACCGGCAGTAACAGCGACACCGACAGCGGACATGGGCAGCACCCCGGCGAAGAGGAGCGGTAGTGAGCGAGAGCAGCGCGGAGGCCGCCGTGGAAGCGGCCACGGCCGCAGCCTCGGCCGTCTCCGCAGCGGGGGGCGCGACCTGGCGCAGGGCCGGGATCGCCGGCGCCGCGATAGGCGTGGTCGCCGCGGGCGCCGCCGCCGGAGTCGCCATAGAGCGGCTCACGGTCGGCCGGGGCATGCGCAGGAAGGCCCGCCTCGCCCTCGACTCGGCCGGTCCGTACGGGTCGTTGCGCGGCATGCCCGGCAAGGCCGTCGCGGACGACGGCACGGAGCTGTACTACGAGGTCGACGAGGTGGAGCCCGACTCCACCCTCGCCCCGCGCCGCCGCCGGCTCTTCGGCCGCAAGGCCCCGGCCCCCGTCACCGTCGTCTTCAGCCACGGCTACTGCCTCAGCCAGGACTCCTGGCACTTCCAGCGGGCCGCGCTGCGCGGTGTCGTGCGGACCGTCCACTGGGACCAGCGCAGCCACGGCCGCTCCGCGCGGGGCGTGGCCCAGGTCGAGGACGACATGCCGGTCACCATCGACCAGCTCGGCCGCGACCTGAAGGCCGTCATCGACGCGGCCGCGCCCGAGGGCCCGCTCGTCCTCGTCGGCCACTCGATGGGCGGCATGACGGTGATGGCCCTGGCTGACCAGTACCCCTCCCTGATCCGCGAGCGGGTCGTCGGCGTCGCCTTCGTCGGTACGTCGTCGGGGAAGCTCGGCGAGGTCAACTTCGGGCTGCCCGTCGCGGGCGTCAACGCGGTGCGGCGGGTGCTCCCCGGAGTGCTGAAGGCGCTGGGGCAGCAGGCCGCGCTGGTGGAGCGCGGGCGGCGGGCCACGGCCGACCTGTTCGCCGGGATCATCAAGCGGTACTCGTTCGCGTCCAGGGACGTCGACCCGGCGGTCGCGCGGTTCGCGGAGCGGCTGATCGAGGGCACGCCCATCGACGTGGTCGCGGAGTTCTACCCGGCCTTCACCGACCACGACAAGACCGAGGCGCTCGCGCACTTCGCCGAGATGCCCGTGCTCGTACTGGCCGGGGTCAAGGATCTCGTCACGCCGAGCGAGCACAGCGAGGCGATCGCCGACCTCCTGCCGGACGCCGAGCTGGTGCTCGTGCCGGACGCCGGGCACCTGGTGATGCTGGAGCACCCGGAGGTCGTCATAGACCGGCTCGCCGACCTCCTCACCCGCGCCGGAGCCGTCCCGGCAGGGGCTACCGTGGGTGGTTATGGAAGCACCAGCAGCACCGCGCAACCCGGCTGAGTCCTCGGGACCCTCGGAGCCTTCCGTGGCCGGCGTCACCACTGAGATCACCGTCAACTCACCCGAACAGATGCGGGAGTTGGGTCGCAGACTCGCCAAGCTGTTGCGGGCGGGAGACCTCGTGATGCTCACCGGCGAGCTCGGCGCGGGCAAGACGACGATGACCCGCGGGCTCGGCGAGGGGCTCGGCGTGCGGGGTGCGGTCACCTCGCCGACCTTCGTGATCGCGCGCGTGCACCCGCCCCTCGGCGACGGTCCGCCGCTGGTCCATGTGGACGCGTACCGCCTGGGCGGCGGGCTCGACGAGATGGAGGACCTCGACCTCGACGTCTCGCTCTCCGACTCCGTGATCGTCGTGGAGTGGGGCGAGGGCAAGGTCGAGGAGCTGGCCGACGACCGGCTGCACGTCCTCATCCACCGGGCCGTCGGCGACACCACCGACGAGGTGCGGCACGTCACGCTGACCGGGGTCGGGGAGCGGTGGGCGACGGTCGGGCTCGGCGTGCTCTCCGCCTGATCCCGTCCGGTCCGGCCTGGACGTCCGGCCTGGTCCTCGTAGGTTCGCCCCAACATTCCGACAAGGCGTCGGGAAGATGTTGCGTCGGGCGGCTTCGGCGTGTTCACATGGACGGAGGAGTTGGTTAGGTCTACCTAACCACGTCTGCTCCCGGAGCCACTAGGAGGCCGCCATGGCGACGTCTGAACGTGATGTGACGCGTCCGTCGGTGCCGGTGGAGTCGACTTCGTCGGGGGTGGCTGGGGTGTCCATGCGGGAGTTGCTTGCGGCGGGGGTGTTGGCGCGGGTCGTTTCCACGCCGCCGCGCCCTCCGGCTGCGCCGGTGCGGGAGGAACGGCGGCGCGCCGCGTAGCGCTCCGCGGGGAGCGTCGTTCGGATTCTGCGGGTGCGTTGTGGCTGGTCGCGCAGTTCCCCGCGCCCCTAGAAGCCAAAGATTGCGCAGTTCCCCGCGCCCCTAAAGACTGCGCCGTTCCCCGCGCCCCTGAAGGGGCGCTTGTGTTGGCCTACTTGATCACTGTGACCCTTGTGCCGATGGTGGCGAACTCCCACATGGCTGTGCCGTCTTCGCGGGATTCTCGGATGCCGCCGAGCTTTTTCGAGGGGGCGGGGGCGGTGGTCGTGCCGTTCAGGGCGGCGCTGAAGCCGATCGCTACGCCGGAGACGTTCGTGAAGCGGACGACGTGTTCGACGGCGACGCCGTCCGAGCCGGTGATCTTGCCGGAGCGGGAGGTGACGACGTACGCGGCGGGCGCGGGATCGACCGTTCCGGGGGTCACCTTGAACGTGCGCTTGACACGGTCACCCGACCCGACGAGCCATACGCGGTCGTCGTCCACCGAGTAGACGACCCGTCGGCCCGTGCCCGAGGCGGCGGGCAGAGCAGTCGGGTGCTGCTTGTCCCGGGGGGCCTTGGCGGCCGCGGCCTTCGAGGAGTCGGCGGGCCGGGAGGAGCCCAGGCTGCTGGGCACGTGCGCCGACGCCTGGTAGGTGAGGAAGCCGATCGCGGCGAGCGCCGTCGCGGTGAGCCCGGCCACGATTCCCGAGCTGCTCCGAACCACCTTGGGTGCCCACCTCTCGTACGGCATTTGTGCTTTCTGTGACGTTAGCAGCAGGTCTGCGACGGATTGGGGCGGCCGTGCTCCGAGCCCGGGCGCCGTAGGCTGTTCGCGTGCTCTTGCTCGCTCTGGATACCGCCACCCCCGCCGTCACCGTCGCGCTGCACGACGGGACGTCCGTCATCGCCGCCTCCAGTCAGGTGGACGCGCGCCGGCACGGGGAGTTGCTCCTGCCGGCCGTCGACCGGGTGTTCGCCGAGGCCGGGCTGCGGCTCGACGCCGTCACCAGCATCGTTGTCGGCGTGGGCCCCGGCCCGTACACCGGGCTGCGCGTCGGTCTGATGACCGCCGACACCTTCGGGCTCGCGCTCGGCATCCCCGTACACGGACTGTGCACGCTGGATGGTCTTGCGTACGCGGCCGACCGTTCCATTGCCGACGGGCCCTTCGTCGTGGCGACCGACGCCCGGCGCAAAGAGGTCTACTGGGCGCGGTACGCCGACTCGCGCACCCGGGTCACCGAGCCCACTGTCGACCGGCCGGGCGAGCTGGACATCGGCGGTCTGCCCGCCGTCGGCGCGGGTGCGCTGCTCTACCCCGACACCTTCCCGGACGCGCGCGAGCCCGAGCACGTCTCGGCTGCCGCGCTGGCGTCCCTGGCGGCGGAACGGCTGGCCGCGGGCGAGGAACTGGAGGCGTCCCGGCCCCTCTATCTGCGACGGCCGGACGCCCAGGTGCCCAAGAACTACAAGGTGGTCACCCCCAAGTGACGACCGCGGTGCTGCGCGAGATGCGCTGGTGGGACATCGAGCCCGTGCTGGAACTGGAGAAGGACCTCTTCCCCGAGGACGCCTGGTCGCGGGGCATGTTCTGGTCGGACCTCGCCCATGCGCGGGGGCCGGGGGCGACCCGGCGGTACGTCGTGGCCGAGACCGCGGGGGACACGGGCGGTGCGCGGATCGTCGGATACGGCGGGCTCGCCGCCGCCGGGGACGTCGGTGACGTGCAGACCATCGCCGTCTCCCGGGAGCACTGGGGCACCGGCCTCGGCGCGATGATCCTGACCGAACTGCTGCGGGCCGCGACCGCGTTCGAGTGCGCCGAGGTGATGCTCGAATGCCGTGTCGACAACATCCGCGCCCAGAAGCTGTACGAGCGCTTCGGCTTCGAGGCGATCGGTTTCCGGCGCGGCTACTACCAGCCGGGGAACGTGGACGCGCTCGTCATGCGACTCAACGACCCATCGACATCCGTACAAGGAACCGAGATCAATGGCTGACGAACCGCTCGTCCTCGGCATCGAGACCTCCTGCGACGAGACCGGCGTCGGCATCGTCCGCGGCAGGACCCTGCTCGCGGACGCGATCGCGTCCAGCGTCGACGAGCACGCGCGCTTCGGGGGTGTGGTGCCCGAAGTCGCGTCCCGTGCGCACCTGGAGGCGATGGTCCCCACCATCGAGCGGGCGCTGAAGGAGGCGGGCGTCAGCGCGAAGGACCTGGACGGGATCGCCGTCACCGCCGGCCCCGGGCTCGCGGGGGCGCTGCTCGTCGGGGTGTCGGCGGCGAAGGCGTACGCGTACGCGCTGGGGAAGCCGCTGTACGGGGTCAACCACCTCGCCTCGCACATCTGCGTCGACCAGCTCGAGCACGGGGCACTGCCCGAGCCGACCATGGCGCTGCTCGTCTCCGGCGGGCACTCCTCGCTGCTGCTCTCCTCGGACATCACCAGTGACGTACGGCCCATGGGCGCGACCATCGACGACGCGGCCGGTGAGGCCTTCGACAAGATCGCGCGGGTGCTGAACCTCGGGTTCCCCGGCGGGCCGGTCATCGACCGGTACGCCAAGGAGGGGGACCCGGGTGCCATCGCCTTCCCGCGCGGGCTCACCGGGCCGCGGGATCCCGCGTACGACTTCTCGTTCTCCGGGCTGAAGACCGCCGTGGCGCGGTGGATCGAGGCGAAGCGGGCGGCCGGGGAGGACGTGCCGGTGCGGGATGTGGCCGCGTCCTTCCAGGAGGCCGTCGTCGACGTGCTGACGCGCAAGGCCGTACGGGCCTGTCGTGACGAGGGTGTCGACCACCTGATGATCGGTGGGGGAGTTGCCGCGAACTCGCGGCTGCGGGTGCTGGCGCAGGAGCGGTGCGAGGCCGCGGGGATTCGGCTGCGGGTGCCGCGGCCGAAGTTGTGTACGGACAACGGGGCGATGGTTGCCGCGCTGGGGGCGGAGATGGTTGCCCGGGGGCGGGGCGCCTCTGATTGGGATCTGTCTGCGGATTCGTCGTTGCCGGTGACTGACACGCATGTGCCTGGGCGGGCGCAGTCGCATGACCATGGTCATGATCATGTGCATGAGGTCAGTAAGGGCAATCTGTACTCATGACTGTTGCGTTGATGTGGGAGGCGCGAGCCGTCGAGGGGCGGGGGGAGGAACTGCTTGCGTGGGTGAGGGGGCAGGACCTCCCGGCGCGGCCCCTGCGTCGGGAGGTCCTGCGGGCTCCGGGGGATCGGGTGCTCGTCATTACGTGGTGGGATGCCGCGTATGAGGCTGAGCTGCCTGAATTTCCGGAGCCGGCTGGGGAGTTGGTTGCGCGGGCGGTTCATCGGTGGCGGTTCGAGGCTGTGGAGGGGTAGGGGGCGGGGGGTGTCTGTCGGGTGCGGGCCGGCTGTGGCTGGTCGCGCAGTTCCCCGCGCCCCTGAAAGACAAAAGATTGCGCCGTTCCCCGCGCCCCTAAAGACAAGGGACTGCGCCGTTCCCCGCGCCCCCAGGAAACGCGCAGTTCCCCGCGCCCCTGAAAGGCAAAAGATTGCGCAGTTCCCCGCGCCCTAGGGCGCCTCCGTTTCCCTTGACGCGCAGCGTAGGCGGCGGGTTGGGCCCAGAATTCGTTCCGGGCCCGTCAGGGTGATGTGTGTCGTGTGGCGTGTGTCTGCGCTGGATTTGGACAGGCGGAGTTCCAAAGCGCCCGGTTCTACTACGCGTTGGCCCCTACCGTCCGTGAACGCCGACAGGTCCGGGTGGAAGGTGAACGTGATTCGGCGGGCCTGGCCGGGGGGCAGGGTCAGGCGGTGGTAGCCGATCAGGCGGACGTCGGGGCGGGTTACGCGGGCCACCGGGTCATGGAGGTAGAGCTGGACCACCTCCGTGCCTTCTCGGGGGCCCGTGTTGCGGATCGTGACCGAGACGTCGTACGGGTCGTCCGTGCCAATCTCCGTCTCCTCCCCGTCCTTCGTCCCGTCCTCGATGTCCTCCCAGGTGAAGTCCGTGTAGCCGAGGCCGTGGCCGAAGGGGTGGAGGGGGGTCGGGTCGAGGTTGCTGACCGTGCCGGCCAGGCCCAGTGGGGGCTGGAGGTAGGTCCACGGCTGCCCGCCGGGTGTCTGCGGGACGCTCACGGGGAGCCTGCCCGACGGGTTCACGCGGCCCGACAGCACGCCTGCCACTGCCGGGCCGCCCTCCTCCCCCGGGAAGAACGCCTGTACGGAAGCGGCCAGTTGGTCCTTCCAGCGGCCGAGCGCGTACGGGCGGCCGGTGAGGAGGACCAGGATGACCGGGGTGCCGGTGGCCGTCAGAGTGTCCAGCAACTGGGCCTGTACGCCCGGGAGTTGGAGATCTCCGACGTCGCAGCCCTCGCCCGAGGTGCCCCGGCCGAAGAGGCCCGCCCGGTCGCCCAGTACCGCCACGCAGACGTCCGCCTCGGCGGAGCGTGCCACGGCCTCCGCGAAGCCCGAGGTGTCCGGGTCCGTGGTGTCACAGCCCTCGGTGAACGTGACCTTGGCGTCGGGGAGTTCCGTGCGCAGGGACTCCAGGAGAGTGGGGATCTCGATGCCCATCGGCCGGTCGGGGTGGTTGATGCCCACGTGCGAGGGGAACGAGTAGCAGCCCAGCATGGCCAGGGCGTCGGCCGCCCGCGGGCCGACCACGGCGATCCGGGTGTCAGGGGCGAGGGGGAGCAGGCCGTCCGGGTTGGAGAGCAGGACGACGGACTCCTCGGCGAGGCGGCGGGCCAGCACGCGGTTCGCGCTCGAGTCCAGGTCGATCGGGCCCGTGGGCTCGGGGGCCCAGTCCTCGTCCAGCAGGCCCAGTTCGCACTTCTGGCGCAGGACCCGGGCCGCCGCCCGGTCCACCAGGGACTCCGGGATCGTGCCCGCGCGTACCGCCTCGACCAGGGGGGTGCCGTAGCAGCGGAGCGTGGGGAGTTCGACGTCGATGCCGGCCGCCAGGGCCGCGTGGGCGGCCTCCGCCTTCGTGCCCGCGACGCGGTGGAGGGTCTCCAGGAAACCGACACCGTAGTAGTCGGACACGACCGTGCCCGTGAACTGCCATTGCTCCCGCAGGAGTTCGGATAGGAGGTACGGGTCCGAGGACGCCGGTACGCCGTCCGTGTCCGTGTACGCGGCCATCACCGAGCGGGCCCCGCCCTCGCGCAGCGCGAACTCGAACGGCGGCAGGGTGATGTCGGCGAACTCGCGCACACCCGCGCGTACGGGGGCGAGGTTGCGGGCGCCCGCGGAGGACGCGTACCCCGCGAAGTGCTTGAGCGTGGCGATGACGCCGGCGGACTCCAGGCCGCGGACGTAGGCCGCGCCGATCGTGCCGACCAGGTAGGGGTCCTCGCCGATGGTCTCCTCGACGCGGCCCCAGCGCGGGTCCCGTACGACGTCCAGGACGGGAGCGAGGCCCTGGTGGACGCCGACGGAGGCGAGGTCCTTGCCGATGCGGTGGGCCATCTCCTCGACCAGGGCCGGGTCGAAGGTGGCGCCCCAGGCCAGGGGGACCGGGTACGCGGTGGCGCCCCAGGCGGTGAAGCCCGCCAGGCACTCCTCGTGGGCGACGGCCGGGATGCCGAAGCGGCCGGCCTCGGCGATGCGGCGCTGGGCGCGGGCCAGTGCCTGCGCGCCCAGCGCCGGGTCCACGGGGGACGTGCCGAAGGAGCGGGTCAGCTGGCCCAGGCCGTGGGGGATCAGCTCGTCCCAGTCGAAGTCCGAGGCCATCTCGTCCTGGTTCGGGGCGACCCCGTCGCCGTCCGTGGCGGCGCCCACCCACACGCCGTACAGCTGGGCGGTCTTCTCCTCCAGGGTCATCCGGGCGAGCAGGTCGTCGACCCGGGCCTCGGCGGGCACGGCGGGATCACGCCAGGGGGCGGTGGTCATGAAACTCCTGTCGGGGTCTAGGGGGTTCATTTGCCGCCGACTCCCATCAGGCCGCCTACCAGGGCTCGGCGGGCCACCAGATAGACGGCGAAGATGGGGATGCCGGAGAGGACGACCGAGGCGAGCAGGGCGGGGATGTTCACGCCGAACTGGCTGACGTAGTTGAAGAGTCCGAGGGTCAGGACGCGTGGGCCGTCGGACTGGGTGAAGATCAGCGGGAAGAGGAAGCCGTTCCAGGCCTGGAGCGCGGCGAAGATGACGACCGTGCTGATGCCGCCCTTGGCCAGCGGGATGGCGAGCTGGAACAGCATCCGCTGGGGGGACGCTCCGTCCAGGGCCATCGCCTCGTACAGGTCCTCCGAGACGTCCCGCAGGGTGCCGACGAGGACGAGGACCGAGACCGGCATCGCGAAGGCCGCCGTCGGCAGGATGACCGCCAACAGGCTGTCGTACAGGTTGAGTTTGGCTATCAGGAGGTAGAGGGGTACGACGACCGCCTGGGCCGGGATCGCGACGCCGAGGAGGAACAGGCGGAAGGCGAGGCCCGACCAGCGGTTGCGGGTGCGGACGGCGACGTACGCGATCGGGACGGACAGGCCGAGGACGATGGCCACGACGGCGACGGCCACGATCGCGGTGTTGCTGAGCAGATGGCCGAAGCCGCTGTTCAGCACGGTGTTGTAGTTGTCGAGCGTCGGACTCGTGGGCGGGTTCAGCGGGTTGCCGGTGAGTGCCTTGTCCTGACTGGTGAGCGAGGCCGACAGCATCGCGTAGATCGGGACGACGACGATCGCCAGCCAGATGACCGAACCGAGGCCCGAGACGGGGTTGCCGCGCTTCGTCCAGTGCTTGCGGCGGCGTTGCGGGGGCGGTGGCGTGGGACGCTCCTCGGTCTTCGCGGGACGCGGACGCGGCAACGTATCGTGTGACACTCCGTCACATCCCTTCGCGGGTGCTGCGCATGCTGCCGAAGCCGGTCAGCCGCACGAGGATCAGGGACAGCCCCGTGGCGGCCACCACCAGGAAGGACGCGATGGCGCTCGCGTAGCCGAAGTCGTAGCTCTTGAAGCCCGCCTCGTACATCAGGTACGGCAGGATCGCCGTGTCGGTGCCCGGGCCGCCCTTGGTGAGGATCAGCACGGTCTCGAAGTACGTGAGCGAGCCGACGACCAGCAGGACGGTGGACGTCGTGACGGTGTGCCGCAGCTGCGGGAGCGTGATCGAGAAGAACTGGCGGTAGCGGCCCGCCCCGTCGATCGCGGCGGCCTGGTAGAGCACTTCGGGTATCTGACGGGCCCCGCCCTGGTAGATCAGGGTGTGGAAGGGGATGAACTGCCAGCCGCCGATGAAGACGATCGCGAGGAACGCGCCGCTGGAGGAGCCGAGGATGTTCTCGCGGATGATGCCGAAGTTCGGGTCGAGCAGGGCGTAGAAGAGCAGCGCGATCGCCGTCGAGGAGAGCAGGAACGGGACGAAGAAGATCGCGGAGAGGACCGCCCGGTTGCGCTGGCGGCCCGCCGCCCAGACGCCGAGCAACAGGGCGATCACCGTCTGGAAGACCCAGCTCGCCGCCGTCAGCAGGACGGTGAGCCACAGGGACTGGACCATCCGGTCGTCGTCGATCAGCTTCCGCCAGTTGTCGAGGCCGACGGGCCGCGGGTCGCCCAGGCCGTCCCAGCTGGTGAAGGAGAGGTAGAAGGCCAGGCCCATCGGGACCACGGCGAAGAACGCGAAGAAGAGGACACCGGGCAGGGCCCAGGCGGCATGCGGGCGGCCGACGGCGGAGGACTTGGAAGACTTCGTGGGCGGGGTGGAGGCGGCGGCTACCGACCCCGCGGTCGGGTAAGTTGACCCTCGTGCGATGCGAGAACCAAGCGCGTACACCGTGCTGATCGAGAACCAAGACAGCACATGCACCTCCAAGCTTTGCGGTACAAACCGGGCTGGTTTCAACCCGGCTGGTGTTGATCGTGGAAGACCTGTCGGGTCGTTGACCCGTAGGCGGCGTGAGCCAGGAATCCCTCTGTTTCAGCTGGGGGAGGATTCAATTCAGCTCCTTGAGTGCTGACACGAAGTCGCTCGGCGAGGACTTCCCGACGAACAGCTTGTTGATCTCGGTGAGCATCGGCGTTGCGATGTCCGCGCCCAGCGCCTGGTCCCAGGAGAGCGTGAATGCCGGGGCTTTCTCGACCATCTCGTACTGGAACTTCGCGAACTCCGGGTTGGGCGAGGCCTCCAGCAGCTTGGCCGCGTTGGCGGTCGTCGGGATGTCGCCGTTGGCCACCAGAGCCTTCGCGTACGCCTCCGAGGCGCAGTCCTTCAGGAAGGCGATCGCGGCGTCCTTGTTCTGCGTACGGGAGTTGACGGACCAGTAGTTGGTGGGGTTGCCGACGACGTTGCGGATGTCGCCCGTGCCGCCCTCGACCGTGGGGAACGCGCACCAGCCCAGGTTGTTCTTCGCGAAGGACGGGAACTTGCCGAGCTGTGTCGAGTACTCCCACGAGCCCATCAGGTGCATCGCCGCCTTGCCCTTGGCGAAGACGGCCGGGGCGCCGCCGTTGACGTACGACACCGAGCTGAACTTCGAGCCGAACGCGCCGTCGTCGATGAGTTCCTTGACGGTCTCGGCGGCCTTGAGGACGGCCGGGTCGCCCCAGGCGGTCGCGTCGCCGCCCTGGATCTTCGCGAAGACCTCGGGGCCGCCGATGCGGTCGACGAGGTACTCCAGCCACATCAGCTCGGTCCAGGTGTCGGCGCCGCCGAGCGCGAACGGGGTGATCTTCGCGGCCTTCAGCTTGGCGTTGATGTCCTGCAACTCGGCCCAGGTGGTGGGCGGTTGGAGCTTGTGCTCGGCGAAGACGGACTTGTTGTAGAAGAGGATGACCGGCTGCATGCCGCGCATCGGTATGCCGTAGTTGCGGCCGCCGAGCCCGCCGGCCGCGAGCACGGAGGGCAGGAAGCCGCCCTTCAGGACAGGGTCGCCCTCGATGGTGTCGGTCAGATCGACGAGCTGCTTCGCCTCCTGGTACGCCTTGATGGAGCCGCCGCCCCAGTTGAAGAAGACGTCGGGGGCGCTCGGGGAGCCCATCGCCGTGCGCAGCTTGGCCGAGTAGTCCGAGCCCGGGACCTTCTCCAGTTTCACCTTGCCCTTGGCCGACTTGCTCGCGGCGGACTTGTTGAAACGGTCGACGGCCGCCGTCTGGACCTTCACCGCGTCGTCCCCGTACACCATGGCGGTGATCGTGCCGCCGCCCCCGCCGGAACCTTCACCGGAGCCGCAGGCGGTCAGACCAGTGGTGAGCAGGGTGGTGGCACCGGCGCCGAGGACCCAGCGCCTGCTGAACGTCCTGCTGCTGAACGTCCCGCCGTCCAGGCTCCCGGGGCTCTCGCCCGTGGGCTGCCCGCCCGTGGGCCGTCCGCCGTTGGACCGCCCGCTGATCGACTCCATGACAGCACCTCTTTTTGTACTCGCGACACGAATGTTTCGGAAGGCACTTCGAATGTTCCGGGAACGTATGGCTGCCGAAGGGCTTCGTCAAGAGGTTGCGCAGGGATACGATCCGGTCCATGACTCGCCCGAATCCCGCTGTAGCCCAGTCGGCGACACTCGCCGAGATCGCCCGCGAGGCGGGAGTCTCCGCTCCGACTGTTTCGAAGGTGCTCAACGGCCGTGCCGATGTGGCCCCCTCGACCCGCACCAGGGTCGAGGAACTGCTGCGCAACCACGGCTATCGGCGCCGCCGGGCCGAGGCGTCCCGGTCGCCGCTGATCGACCTCGTCTTCCACGAACTGGAGAGCGCGTGGGCGATGGAGGTCATCCGGGGCGTGGAGAACGTGGCGCGGGACGAGGGGCTGAGCGTGGTCCTCTCCGAGAGCGCGGGCCGCCTCACGCCGGGGCGCACCTGGGCCGACCAGGTCGCCGCCCGCCGCCCGCACGGGGTCGTCCTCGTCCTGAACGGGCTCGACGAGTCCCAGCGGGCGCTGCTCACCAGCCGCTCGATCCCGTTCGTGGTGGTCGACCCGGCGGGCGACCCGGGCGACGACGTGCCGTCCGTGGGCGCCACCAACTGGCAGGGCGGCCTCGCGGCCACCCGTCACCTCGCCGACCTCGGCCACCGGCGCATCGGCGTGATCAGCGGGCCCTCGCGGATGATGTGCAGCCGCGCCCGGCTCGACGGCTACCGCGCGGCGCTCGACACGGCCGGGCTGCCGGCCGACCCCGCGCTCATCCGCACCGGCGACTTCCACCACGAGAGCGGCTACCGGGAGGGTCTTGAGCTGCTGAAGCTCCCCGACCGTCCGACGGCCGTCTTCGCGGGCAACGACCTCCAGGCCCTCGGCCTGTACGAGGCCGCCCGCGAGCTGGGTCTGCGCGTACCGGACGACCTCAGCATCGTCGGCTTCGACGACCTGCCGGTGGCCCGCTGGGTCGGCCCCCCGCTGACCACCGTCCGCCAGCCGCTCACGGAGATGGCCGAGGCGGCGGCCCGGCTCGTCCTCGACCTGGGCCGCGGCGAGCGCCCCTCGGCGGCGACCCGGGTGGAACTGGCCACGAGCCTGGTGGTGCGCAGCAGCACGGCGGCACCGGCGGGGGAGGGGCGGGAGGCGTACTTCGGGGCGCGGTGATCGAAGCGGGCCGTAAGCCGGGCCCGGTCGGCGCTTCGAAACTTTCGAATGCTTTCGCCGGGTGCCGTCCGCCCCCTGGTGCCCGGCTGAGAAAACTCAACGAAATATTAGAGTTTGACTAGGAAAAGCGAGAAGTGGTTCCTCGTTGTAATAATTCGGACTTACGTTCCTGTCTGTGAGCGGAGAAGACGAGCACGGGGGCGGGGGCGCCGGGACACCCGGCGCGGGGCGGCAACGATCCAGACGGGCACGGCTGTTCAGGGCGGCGGGAATCGCGCTCGGCTGCGCTCTGGTCGTCTCGCTGGCCGGTGCGGCATGGGCGTACTGGCATCTGAACCAGAACATCAAGAGCGTCGACATCGACAGCGCGCTGGGCGACGACCGCCCGGCGAAGTCGATGACGACGCCGAGCCCCTATGGCGCGGCCTCCCCCTCCCCGCTCCCGAGCGGCGCGCTCAACATCCTGGTCCTCGGCTCCGACTCGCGGGACGGCAAGCGGAACAAGGAACTTGGCGGCGGCAGCAGCGGCGGGGCCCGTTCCGACACCGCGATGGTCATCCACCTCGACGAGGGCCGGACGAAGGCGACCGTCGTGAGCATCCCGCGCGACACGCTCGTCACGCGCCCCTCCTGCCCGCGGGAGTCCGGCGGTTCGACCTCGGTGTCGTACGGCGCGATGTTCAACTCCGCGTACTCGGTCGGCGGGCCCGTCTGCGCGGTCAAGACCGTGGAGTCCATGACGAACGTCCGCATGGACCACTACATCGAGATCGACTTCGCGGGCTTCGCCGATCTGGTGGACGCGCTGGACGGGGTCACGGTGACCACGGACGAGGACATCTCTGACGAGGACAGCCACCTCGAACTGGAGGCGGGCACCCACCACCTCGACGGTACGCAGGCCCTGGCCCTCGCGCGCACCCGGCACGGCATAGGCGACCAGAGCGACCTCGGCCGCATAGGTCTCCAGCAGCAACTGGTGAAGGCCCTCCTCGACCAGGTCGACACCACGAACCTCCTCACCAACCCCACCCGCCTCTACCGCGTCGCCGACGCCCTCACCGACAGCCTCACCACGGACACCGGCCTCAACTCCCTCACCGAACTGATGAGCCTCGGCCAGAGCCTGAATTCCCTCTCCTCCGCCACGACGGAGACGGTGATGATGCCGGTGGTCCCGGCCCCGTCCGACCCCAACAGGGTGGTGGCGAACGAGCCGGAGGCTAGCGAGCTTTGGGAGTCGCTGCGGTGAGGGGCTTTTAGCAGGTGGGGAGGAATGGATCTGCCCGATCCCCTTCACCTGCCGTAACCTCGAAGTGACCATTGATGCACACAGCGTGGTGTGCGCAGGTGGAGGTGGGGTTCTTGAGTGAGCAGTCGCCGATCGCGTGGAGGTACTGCGGCCATCAGTTCAAGATGTGGCGGCAGGAGGCCGGGGTCAGCCGCGAGGACGTGGGCAAGGAGTCCAACTACTCGCCGGACACGATCACCTCGTTCGAGCGTGGCGCCCGCAGGCCGACACCCCGGCTGCTGGCCATCGGGGACGAACTGTTCGGTGCCCGGGGGAAGTTGAAGGCGGCGGCGCAGTATCTGGAGCCGGAGAAGTTTCCGCCGCGCACGCAGGACTTCATGGACTGTGAGGCGGACGCGATCGCCTTGCAGTGGTACGAGACGTTGCTGATCCCTGGCCTGCTGCAGGCCGAGTCCTATGTGCGGGCGCTGCTCGGCGCCCACTATCCCCCCTTGGACGACGAGACGATCGAGAGCCGGGTGGCGGCCAGGCTGGAGCGGCAGCATCTGCTGGTCCGCAAGCCGACGGCGTACTTTGGGTTTGTTTTCGAGGAGATCGCGCTGCGGCGCCCTGTGGGAGGGGCGGCGACCATGCGGGAGCAGTGTCAACGGCTCTTGGAAGTGGGGCGGTTGCGGAATGTCTCCGTCCAGGTGCTGCCGACCGACCGGGGTGCGCATGCCGGTCTCAATGGCCCCATGGTGCTGATCGAGACGCCCGAGCGCGAGCACTATGCGTACGAGGAAGGGCAGGCGGTCAGCATGCTGCACTCCGGTTCGGAGGATCTCAGTAATCTGACTCAACGCTTTGGCATGATCCGGACGCAGGCTCTCAGTACGGAGGAGTCGGCACGGTTCATCGGGAAGGTGGCTGACGAGTGGTGAACACCGAACTCTCCTGGTTCAAGTCGAGTTACAGCGGCACTGAGGGAGGCGCCTGCGTCGAGGTCGCCCTCCGCCCCCGCGCCGTCCACATACGAGACTCGAAGCTCAACCCCATCGGTGATGGCCCCGAGTTGACCGTCCCCGCCTCCGCGTGGGCGGAGTTCGTCGCGTACGTCGGGGCTTGAGCTTCGGGGGTCGGGATTCGAGACCCTTTTTGTAAGGAATGGGTGGGAGGCTCAACCCGCCCTCCCTCCCTTGTGCCCGGCTGAGCCGGGCTCAAGTGGCGCCCGGGCCAGGGGAGATGACTTTTTGTGATCGAGTCGCGGCGGAGCGTGGCGGGCGTGTAGCGTGCGCCCAAAGAAATGACCCCCGTGGGTGTTAGAGCACCGCGCGGGGGTCTGACCATCTAGATCGAGGAAAAGTCGATCCGTGGCTACTGCCCAGCCTAGTGCTGCCCCGCGCCCCTCCGCCCATCCCATGGCCAATCCGGGGTACGGGAAGAAGTCCGCGCCCGACCAGGAGCCCCGTACCGGACGGGACTTCGTACATCTGCCCGCTCGTGAAGCGTCGATCGCCGGGTATCTCGACCGGCTCGACGACGAGGCGGACATGTCCATCAAGACCCTCGCCAAGCATCTGCCGTACGGGCAGTGCGCCATCGGGACCGCCCTCAACAACCTCTCCGCGGCCGGGCATGTGCGGCGGGTGCGACGGCCCGTCACCGTCGACGGCTGCCCCCGGTGGGTCTGGCACACCTTCTTCTCGCGGACGGCACGCGATGACGCCTGGTGGGGCTCATTTCTCGGCGGGGAGGTGCCGGTCACCGAGCCCTCGCGGGCGGCGCGGTCTGGCGCGTACGGCGTGCTCGCGCGGCTCGGTCGTATCGACGCCCGGCTCACGCTCTCCGCCGCCGAGTGCGGGGCCCTGGAGGAGCAGGCCGCCGAGTGGTTCGCGCGGGGTGCGGGCGAGGCGCAGCTCGTGCAGGCGGTGATCGCGGGGCTTCCGGAGCGGGTGGCGCATCCGTACGGGTTCGTACGGGCTCGGCTGCTGGGCAAGCTGCCGCCGGAGCGGGTCGAGGCGCGGGCGGCTCTTTACGAGGTGGTCTGCACCGGCTGTGGCGAGCCGGGTGAGGGGAGTGGGATGCGAGGTGGGCTGTGCGGGGGCTGCTGGGGTGCGCGGCCCGGCCTCGCCGCCGATCAGGTTCGCGCCCGTGCTGGGCAGGTGCGTGCCGCCCTTCGGACAGGGCGGCCTACGGAGAGTACAGAGAAAGGAGTACGCGCATGACGACCTTGCAGCACGGTCCGCCCGTGACCGGGGCAGGACGTGGAGGGGAGGAGGCGACGCCATGACCCCCAGCACCGCCGATCAGCCCCAGATGCTCGTCGAGGAATTCGAGGAGCTCGCCCGCAATGCGCCCGAGCTCGTGCAACTGGAGTTCATCAACGGAAAGGTCGTGGTCAAGCCTGTGCGGGACGGCAACCACAGCGAGATCATCGTGTGGCTTCAGCAGGTGTGCAGGCAGCACCGGCCCGAACTCTGGCTGTACGCCGAGCGGGAACTCAAGATCGAGGAGTACCGGAAGGGGCGGGCCAAGTCCGATGGTGTTCTGGCTCCCCGTAAGCACTTCGTCGGTACGGGTGAGTGGGCCGAGCCGGACGGTGTCCTGATGACTGTCGAGGTCACCTCCCGTGATCGGGACACGAACCAGCGCGACCGCGTCGACAAGCCCCACGGCTACGCGGCCGCGGAAATCCCCGTCTACCTTCTCGTCGATCGGGACACGAACAGCGTCACCGTGTACGCCGATCCGGAGAAGGGGGAGTACCGCTCGGTCACCAGCCGGGCCTTCGGTGTCGCGATCGACCTCCCGGGCCCCGTCGGTTTCACCCTGGAGACCGACGAGCTCAAGGAGTTCGCCTACTGACGTGAGCCGGTGGCCCGGTGGCCTGCGGAAATGTGTCGGCGGAGATCTTCTCGAAGAAATTCCGAAGAAATTCGGCGAGCGTGTCGATCCCGCCGCCCGCCGTTCGACGCACGGGGTGAGAGGGAAGGTGGGACAAGCCCCGCCCCCGTACCGAGAGACTCAGGGAGTCACCATGCCTCGCTACCTGTCGATGATCCGTATCGATGAGCAGAACGCGCCCGCCGAGGGGCCGAGCGACGAGCTCATGGCGCGGATGGGGGAGCTGATCGAGGAGATGACGAAGGCCGGGGTGCTGCTGGACACCTCCGGGCTGAAGCCGACCGCGGAGGGGACGCGGGTGCGGTGGGAGGGCGGGGAGATGTCCGTCACCGACGGGCCGTTCACCGAGGCCAAGGAGGTCGTCGGCGGGTACGCGATGCTGCAGGCCAAGGACAAGGCCGAGGCGGTCGAGTGGACCAAGCGGTTCCTCCAGATCCACGAGGCCCACTGGACGGTGACCTGCGAGGTACGGGAAATCGTCGAGGGCTGAGCCTTGGTCGTACGGCTCCGGGGGTGTCTGATGGTGGAGCGTGACACCAGAACCATCAGAACCATCGGCGGACGCCCCCTCCCACGCCATCGAAACCGTCTTCCGTATCGAGTCGCCCCGCATCATCGCCGGGGTCGCGCGCATCGTGCGGGACGTCGGGATCGCGGAGGAGCTGGCGCAGGACGCGCTGGTCGCCGCGTTGGAGCAGTGGCCCCGGGAAGGGGTGCCCGGCAACCCCGGGGCCTGGCTCATGGCCACGGCCAAGCACCGGGCGATCGATCTCGTACGGCGGCGTGAGCGGTACGCGCGCAAGCTCGTGGAGATGGGGCGGGACCTGGAGGCGTCCGCGCCGCACGGGCACGTGGACGAGCCGGCCGATCCCGACGACATCGACGACGACCTGCTGCGACTCGTCTTCACCGCCTGTCATCCCGTGCTGTCCGCCGAGGCCCGGATCGCCCTCACCCTGCGGCTGCTCGGCGGGCTGACCACCGTCGAGATCGCCCGTGCCTATCTCGTCCCGGAGGCGACCGTCGCCCAGCGCATCGTGCGCGCCAAGCGGACGCTCGCCGCGAAGGCCGTCGCCTTCGAGGTGCCGTACGGGCCCGAGCGCGAGGCCCGGCTCGGGTCCGTACTCGAAGTCATCTACCTGATCTTCAACGAGGGGTACGCGGCCACCGCCGGCGACGACCTGCTGCGTCCCGCACTCTGTGAGGACGCCCTGCGACTCGCGCGTGTACTCGCCGAGTTGATGCCCAAGGAACCCGAAGTGCACGGGCTGGCCGCGCTGTTGGAGATCCAGGCGTCCCGGTCCGTCGCGCGCACCGGTCCGTCGGGCGAGCCCGTACTGCTCAAGGACCAGCAGCGCTCCCGGTGGAACCGGCTCCTCATCCGCCGCGGGTTCGCCGCCCTCGCCCGTGCGGAGGCCGTGTCCACGGGTGGCGGTCCTGGGCCGTATGTGCTGCAGGCCGCGATCGCCGCGTGCCACGCCCACGCCTATACGTACGAGGAGACGGACTGGGCGCGGATCGCCACGTTGTACGGGCTGCTTGCCGCCCGGACTCCGTCTCCGGTGGTCGAGCTGAACCGGGCCGTGGCCGTGTCCATGGCCGAGGGGCCCGAGGCGGGGCTCGCCATCGTGGACGCGCTCGTCGGCGAACCGGCGTTGCGTGGCTATTACCTGCTGCCCAGTGTGCGGGGGGATCTGCTGGTGCGGCTCGGGCGGGTGGAGGAGGCGCGGGGGGAGTTCGAGAGGGCGGCATCGTTGACGCGGAACGAGAGGGAGCGGGGGCTTTTGCTGGGGCGGGCGGAGGAGTGCGGGTAGCTCCGCCGGTTCGCTCCGCCTGTTGGCTCCGCCGGTTCGCTTCGCCGGCGGGCGGTTCGGAGTCTGCGGGTTTGTGGGGGCTGGGCGCGCCCACGCGGCGGAGCCGCAAAATGTCACAGCCCCGCGCCCCTTACGGGGCGCCCGGTGCCGTCGCTCGAACGGCTCATCCACCGAGACCCTCTCCCGCCCCCGTGTCACGGTGGGGATACCTGTCGCCACCACCGGACCCCGGAGCGTCGCCATGGCAGATCTGCAGGACGAACTGCAAGCAACCGCCGAGGCCGGCGAGCTGGATCGCCCCGATGTCGAGGGGGAGTTCGAGCCGGGTGTTCTTGAGGACGAGCGGGGTCCCGCAGTCGATGCCGGACCCGAGGCGGACGAGGGGGACGCGGCCGAGGACCCCCTCGTCCGCGCGCACGCCCTTCTCGCCGCCCACCCCGTCGCCGACGGCTACAGCGGTCTGCCGTGGGCGCTGCGGCACCTGCCCTGGTACGACCTGGAGCTCGGCGAGAGCACGATAGACACGGACGTGCCCAGGCTGAGGGAAGGGCACGTGGCGGCGTTGTTCTGGTCGCTGCATCTGCCCGAGGGCCTCGTCGGCGAGCGGGCGGTCGGGGCCACGCTGGAGCAGCTCGACCTGGTGAGGACCGTGGTGGAGGCCCATCCGGAGGGCCTGCGGATGGCCCACAGCGCGGCCCAGGTCACGGACGCCAGGAACTGCGGGCGGGTCGCCGTGCTGCTCGGCCCCGCGGCCGCCGCCGCGCTGGACGACTCGCTGGGCATCCTGCGCGCACTGCACGCCCTCGGCCTGCGCGTCCTCACCCTCTCCGGCGCCTCCTGGGCCGGCGAGAACGGGCTGACCAGGTTCGGGGAGGAGGTCGTACGCGAGACGAACCGCATCGGCGTGCTCGTCGACCTGTCCGGCGCCTCCGACGCGACCGTCCGCCGCGCCCTCACCATCTCCAAGTCCCCGGTCGTCTTCACCCGCTCCGCCGCCCGCGCCCTTCGCCTCCACCCGGCGAACCTCCCCGACGACGTGCTCGTCGAGCTCGGCATCACCAAGGGCCTGTGCCTCGTACCGCTGACCGCCGAGCAGACGGGCCCGTCGGTACGGGACGTCGCGGACCACCTCGACCACGTACGCGCGCTCGCGGGGCCGGAGTGCGTCGGCCTCTCGGGTACGTACGACTCCGGGGCCGCGCACCCCCAGGACCTGTCCGACGCCTCGGGGTATCCGCGCCTCGTCGCCGAACTCCTCGGCCGCGGCTGGTCCGAGTCCGACCTCGCCCTGCTCACCTGGGGCAACGTCCAACGCGTCCTGCGCAGCGCGGACTTCATGGCTCGCGCGGCCCGCAGCCGCCGGGAGCCGTCGACGGCGAAGATCGCCGAGATGGACGGGTAGCCCCCGGCGGTCGTTCGTCGGCTGCGGGCGGGTGGGGACAAAAGACAGGGGCGCAGCCGCGTCTTTTAGGGGCGCGGAGAACTGCGCGACCAGCCCCCACTCACCCGCACATCACACGAATCCGCGGCCCCGTCTCCGCCTCAGCAGGCGCAGAGGCAGAACGGGTGCCCGGCCGGGTCCGCGTACACCCGCCACCCCCGCCCCCGATCCCCCGCTTCGAGCACGGTCGCGCCCAGCGCCAGGACCTCCTTCTCCGCCGAGTCCAGGTCCTCGACCGTCAGGTCCAGATGGAACTGCTGGGAGCCGTCGGGCGCGGGCCACTTCGGCGGTACGTGGCCGGGGGCGGCCTGGAACGCCAGCGTCCGTCCGCCGGGCAGCCGCAGGTCGACCCAGTCGGCCTCCCCCTCGGTCTCGACGGTGCCGCCCAGCACCCCGGCGTAGAACGAAGCGAGCGCGCGGGGGTCGGGACAGTCCAGAACGACGGTGCCCAGTTCGGCGACAGCCATGACTTCCTCCTCTGATGTCCATGCGTGATGTCCATGCGTCGATCGTTACCTGCAAAGCGGCTCAGCAGGTAACGGTTACTGCATGCTCCCCCATAAGAGGTAACGTCGCAACCATGAATGACCGCGCGCCCGCACCCGGCGGGCTGGCCCTGCTCCAGTCCCTGGTGAACACCCTGGACATCGAGTCGGGTGCCGATGCCCTGGACACGGCGGAGGGGCGCGCGGGGCTGGGCCTGGCGGCGGCCGATGTGGAGGCCGCGCGGGAGCTGCGTGAGTCGCTGCGGGCCGTCTGTCTCGCGCACGCGGGGCATCCGGCGCACCGGGAGGTACGCCCCCTCGACGAGCTGCTCGCTTCGGCCCCGCTCGTCGTCACGGTCTCCGCGGCGGACGGCTCGGCGACCCTCCGGCCGGCGGACCCGGCCGCCCTCACCTCCCGGGTCGCCGCGGCCGTCGCCGAGTCCCTCACCGCCGGTACCTGGCTCCGCCTCAAGGCCTGCGAGGCGCCGGACTGCCACTGGGCGTACTACGACCGCAGCCCGGCGGGGCGCGGCCGCTGGTGCTCGATGTCCGTCTGCGGGGCACGGGCGAAGATGCGCCGCTACCGAGCCAGGTAGCCTCCGGCTACGGAGAGTCCCGGCCCTCCCTCGCCGCCGAGCGCGAACCCACCAGCAGCAGGCACAGTACGGCCACTCCCGCCACCACTCCCGCCAGGACGAGCAGGCCGTCGAGGGGGCGGGCGGAGGCGGTCGGTTCCATGGCCTGCGGGGTCGCCGCCGGACCTGCTGTCGAAGGTGCCGCCGCGGCCGCGGGAGCCGAAGTCGGCGGCGCGGACGGGGACTTGGCGGGAGCCGGCGACTTGGAACGCCCCGCCGGAGAGGCTGCCGAAGTCGTCGGTGCCTCGTGGTGCCCGGTCCCGGACCCGGTGCCCGTCCCGGCCCCGGTCCCAGCTCCCGTCCCGGACCCGTGATCGTCCGACCCCGTGTGCGTATGGGTCGGCGCCGCGGGCGTCGGTGCCGCCCGGACCACGATCCGGGCCGTCATGTCCGGGTGCACGGTGCAGTAGTACCCGTACGACCCGGCCGTCGTGAACGTGAAGCTCCAGCTCTGCCCCTTCTGCAGCATCGGAGAGTGGATGGAGGCCGGGCCGGAGGTGGTCTTCACGTCGTGCGGGGCCGTGTCCTGGTTGGTCCAGGTCACCGTGGAGCCCACCGGGACGGTGAGAGCCGCGGGGCTGAACGCGTACCCCTTCATCGCCACCCGGTAGGTGGCCGCCGACGCGGACCCGGGTGCCGCCCACAGCAGCAACAGCGGTACCAGCAGGACGAGTACGGAGAGTACGGAGAGCGCCGAGAGTAGTGGGGAGAGTGCGGCGAACGCGGCGGGCCCCGGCGGCACGCGCCGCCCCCGCCATCCCGCGCTCACGCGAACTCCGCGGCGAGCAGCAGCCGCATCCGGGTCGCCGGGCGGGACCACGGCAGCCGGAAGCCGGTGGCGCGCCGGAGCAGCCGGTACGAGACCCGGGTCGAGCCCACCACCAGCAGCCGGTCCTCGGCGCACCTCACCACGCGCAGGCGCAGCAGCACAGGGAACGCGACCCCCCGTACGTCGAGGTCGGCGAGCAGTTGCAGGTGCCGCCCGTCGGCCAGGGGTTCCACGTGCTCGGAGACCAGCGAGGCCTTCATCGTGCCGGCGAGGTCGAAGCGGAACACCGGCCGCGCGCCCTCGGAATCGGAAATGGACTCCGCCTCGGACAGGGATCCCGACTCGGACACGGACTCGGACTCGGATTCCGGGACCGTGAGCGACGCCCCGGTCAGGGTGACGCGGCGTCGCAGGGTCGCCAACGGGCCGTAGTACGCCGTGAGTTCGGCGAAGGAGCGGCCGGGTGCGACGGCGTACCGGCCGGGCGGTGGGGAGACGGTGGGCAGGGTGACGGTCGTCATCCTGGTTCTCCTTCCGAGGAGAAACAGAGCGGGGGAGAATGAACGCCGGACGCCGGGCCGGCCGACTGAGCCTCGGCCGGCCCGGCGTCCTCCTGTGGCGGCGGTACCGCGTGAATCAGCGGTCCGCCCGGATCGGCGGTGCCGCCGGTGTCAGCAGCTGCTGGTCAGATAGCCCGTCGTGGGGGCGAGCATGTGCTCGGCCCAGACCGTGTGCATCTTCACGTAGCTGTCGGGGTTGAGCAGATCGGTGACCTGCTGGCCGAGCGACTCCTCCAGGTGCGCCGAGTTGACGTGCTGGAGCAGCACACCGAGGGTGTCGTCGACGACCGCGCCCCCGCCTTCCGTGGCGGGCGTGAGGATGCTCTCGACCCAGACGGTGTGCATCTTGATGTACGAGTCGAGGGCCAGCGCGTCCTGCACCTGCTCACCCGGCGAACGCTCCAGGTGCGCGGCGTTGAGGTGCTGCAGGATCGGCAGCAGTACGTCCTGGACGCTGGCGCACTGCTCGTCGCCGCCGTCCCCACCGCCCGTGCCGCCACCGGTGCTGCCACCGCTGGTTCCGCCGGAGCTGCCTCCGGACGTGCCGCCGGTGTCACCCCCGCTCGTACCGCCCGAGCCGGAGCCCCCGGTCGAGCCCCCCGACGTACCGCCGGAGGAGCCGCCCGTGGAGCCGCCGGACGTACCGCCGCTCCCGGAGCCGCCGGTGGACCCACCGGTGGACCCGCTGTCGTCCGCGACGACCTTCACGGACGCCACCATGTCCGGGTGCACCGCGCAGTAGTACTCGTACGTCCCCGCCGTGGTGAAGGTGTACGACCAGGAGTCGCCCTTCTCCAGGGTGCCCGAGTCGAACTTCTTCGGGCCCTTGGTGGTGGTGACGGTGTGCGGGGCCGTGTCGTGGTTGGTCCACTGGACGGTCTCGCCGACCTTGACGACCAGCTGCTTCCCGTCGCCGAACTTGTTGCCCATGATGTCGACCTGGTGGTCGGCAGCGGCGGCTGCCGCGGGCTGGGCCTCGGCCGCCGCGGCTGCGGGCGCCTGAGCCGCGCCCGCAGCCGTGTCGGTCGTCGACGCCGAACCTGCCGTCGCCTGAAGCAGCCCCAGGCTGAGCACCGCCGCGAAGGCGGCGCCGAGGCCGGCGACCAGCAGGGCGCGGTTCCCGGCGGGCGCCCGGCGGCGCCGTTCGCCGGTGTCTTTACTGCGCATCAACGCAACTCCCTTGTCTATGAGGGGATTTCGGGGTTTTCAGGGGAGGTCAGCGGCCGGGATCGGCCGTGACCAGGAGACTCGTCACGGCGAGCACGACGAGGACGAGCCCCGTCTCCGCCGCGACCGAGTAACCGAAGGGCCGCACGGTGGCGGCCTCGCCGCGCAGCAGCACGGCGAGTTCCAGACGCGTACGCACCCACTGACGGCTGCGCCACGCGGCGAACAGAACGAGGGCCAGCACACCGGTCTTGACCAGCAGCAACTGCCCGTACGAGGTGTGCAGCAGGGCGTCGTACGAGCCCACGACCTGCCAGGCCAGCACCAGCCCGGCCACGGCGATCGCCGCCACCGACGCGCCCGCGAGCTTCGAGTAGCCGGGCACGACCAGCGCCAGCTCGTCGGGGTCCCGGCGCGGCAGCACGGCCACCGCGAGCATGGCCAGACCGCCGATCCACAGACTCGCTCCGAGCAGATGCACCAGGTCGGCCAGCGCGCCCCAAGTCGGCGCGGTGCCCTCGGAGTTGTGACCCGTCATCCCGGTCGCGCGCAGCAGTCCCAGCGACACGGCGAGGGCACCCACCCGCCAGCCCGGCGAGCGTGCCGTACGGCCTCCGCCCTGGAGCAGCGCGCTCAGCACCACGGCGGCGAGCACCCACAGCAGCCCGCGGGCGGCGAGCGCGAGACCCGGCCCGGTGCTGAGCACGTTCGTGTACGCCGACGCCGAGAGCGCGTCGCGAATGCCGCCCAACTCGGCGTACGCGCCCTGCAGTCCGAGTGCTACGACCGTCGAGAGCAGCCCGCAGGTCCAGGCGAGGGCGAGCATCGCCCGTGCCCGCGGCTCACTCGCCCCGCGTGGCCAGAGCAGTGCGACGAACGCGATGCCGCCGATGAACAGGGCCAGCGAGAGATACCCGGCCCAGCGAGCGGCGACGAGGCCGTGCCGCACCGAGGGGGAGGGCACGGGGGCGGCCTCGTCGCCGCGGTCCTGGGCCGCGGCGGGCGCCGCCGCCGTACCGAGGCCGAACGTCAGCCGGCCGGAGGACGCGTGCCCGTCCTCCTCGTCGACGACGGACCAGGTGAGGGCGAGGTCACCGGACTTCGGAGCTATGTCCGGGAGCGCGGCCCGCACGGTGTCGGCGCCTCCGCGCGGGGCTCGGGAGACCGGGAGCCGGTCGCCGTCGAGCGTCATCACGCGTACGTCGGACAGCTCGACGGGCTCGTCGAAGGTGAGGGTGAGGTGGGCGGGCGCCTTGCCGAGTTCCGTGCCGTCCTTGGGAGTCGATCGGACCAGCTCGGTGTGGGCGGAGGCGGGCGCCGCGCCGGCGAGGACGTACAGGAGGGCGGTGAGGAGGACGAGGAAGGGAGCGAGGAGGCGGGGCCGGGATGTCACGGGGTGGCCTCCGCGTCGTCCGGGGCGGAGAGGAGGCCCGGCGTGGCGACTCCGACGCAGAGGGAGGGGGTCGGTTCGGGGGTGGGTTCCGTGCCGCCGACGAGACCGAGGGCCTGGCCCGTGAGCCCGGCGATCCCGGTGAGCAGGGGCTGTACGAGGTGTACGTCGCCGTCGTCGCAGGAGTCGTCGGCCGGGGGCTCCTCGCCCGCGGAGCCAGAGGGGGAGGGCGTGGGGGTGGGAGTCGGCGTCGTGCCCTGCCCACCGTGACCGTCATGGCCGCCGGTACCGGACTCCCCGCTCCCGCCGCCGGTCCCGTGCCCGGCATGGCCGCCGCCCCCGATCGGCACGACGCCGGTGCCGATCGGCAACTCACCATTGCCGACCGGGACTTGGGGCACGGGCGCGGCTCCCTCCGGCGCGTCCTCGCCCGGCTCCGGAGTCGTACTGGGCGGTGCCGTCGCCGCGGGCGGTGACGCGGGAGGCACGGCGGCCTGTGCCGGCCCCGACGACGGCGGGGCGCCGATCCCCGAGGCGTAACCGAGCACGATCAGCACGGCGCCCACGAGCGCGCCCGCGACCACCTCGTCGCGGTGATCCCTCGGCCAATCCGCCCTGTTGAACAGGGGCATGATCACTCCTGGCATGGTCCGGTCATTCAGATCGGTGAATGCGGACCAGTGGAGTGGGAGCCGAATTCCGCGCGGCTACGCGTTGGTTAATCGCCTGTTGCCTGCCTCTCCTCCAGGGGTGCCCCTGCTGTGAGAACGGGCTACAACGACGTCATTCCGCGCATTGCGACTGTGAAGATGTAGCGCGCACGGCACGGCAATTCCACCACATTGCTCGAATGCGATTCGAACCAATTGGAGAGAACGAGTGCAGGGCCGTGCCCAGCTGACATCAGGCCGTCAAGCCATCAGGCCATCAAGCCGTCGCGGCGGTCAGGCGGCCGGTCGGCCCATCGCCCGGTACTTCCAGCCCGCCGCCCGCCACACGGCGGGGTCGAGCGCGTTGCGGCCGTCCAGTACGACGCGGTCCGTCACGGCCTCGCCGAGCGCCGCCGGGTCCAGCTCGCGGAACTCGCTCCACTCGGTGAGGTGCAGGACGACATGGGCACCGCGTACGGCCTCCGCGGCGGTGTCCGCGTACCCGAGTGTCGGAAAGAGTCGTCGCGCGTTGGCGAGGCCCTTGGGGTCGTAGACCGTGACCTGGCCGCCCTGCAGATGAATCTGCCCGGCGACATTCAGCGCGGGCGAATCCCGGACGTCGTCCGAATCCGGCTTGAACGTCGCGCCGAGCACCGCGATCCGCTTCCCGAGGAAGGAACCGCCACCCAGGGCCTCGCGGGTCATTTCCACCATCTGACCGCGGCGCCGCATATTGATGGAGTCGATCTCGCGCAGGAAGGTGAGCGCCTGGTCCGCGCCCAGTTCACCGGCGCGTGCCATGAAGGCGCGAATGTCCTTGGGGAGGCATCCGCCGCCGAAGCCGATGCCCGCGCGCAGGAACTTCCTTCCGATCCGGTCGTCGTAGCCGATCGCCTCGGCGAGCTTCACGACGTCGCCGCCGGCGGCCTCGCAGACCTCGGCCATCGCGTTGATGAAGGAGATCTTGGTGGCGAGGAAGGAGTTCGCGGCGGTCTTCACCAGCTCGGCGGTCGGGAAGTCGGTGACCACGAAGGGCGAGCCCTCGGCCATCGGCGTCGCGTACACCTCGCGCAGCAGCTTCTCGGAGCGCTCGCTGCGGACGCCGGCCACGATGCGGTCGGGGTGCAGGGTGTCCTGGACGGCGAGGCCCTCGCGCAGGAACTCGGGGTTCCAGGCCAGCTCGACCTCCTCGCCGGCGGGAGCGAGCTCGACGAGCGTGCGGCCCAGCCGCTCGGCCGACCCCACGGGCACGGTGGACTTGCCGACGACGAGGGCGGGGCCCGTGAGGTGGGGAGCGAGGGAGGCGAAGGCGGCGTCGACGTACGACATGTCGCACGCGTACTCGCCGTGCTTCTGCGGGGTGTTCACACAGACGAAGTGGATGTCGCCGAACTCCGCGACCTCGGCCCAGTCCATGGTGAACCGCAGCCGCCCGCTGGACCCCTCGATGCCGGCGACGTGCTTGGCCAGCAGCTCTTCGAGACCCGGCTCGTACATCGGGACCTCGCCCCGCTGGAGCATCTCGATCTTCTCGGGTACGACGTCGAGTCCCAGCACCTCGAACCCGAGCTCGGCCATGGCCGCGGCGTGCGTGGCGCCGAGGTAGCCGGTGCCGATCACGGTGATCTTGAGGGCCATGGATGCTCCAGTAGGTGTCCGTCAGGTATCCGTCAGGGGTGCGCCTGCAGTGCGCCTCGAGTGCGCTGACCGAGCATAGTCGGGGCTTGTTCGAGTGCTTCACCGGGCAGTTTCCCCCTTGTCGCCAAGCTCACGTATCACTCCCGTGGGCGGGCCCCTAAAATTTGAGTTACTTAACGGTAATTAGCGTCAGCATCACAGCGTCTTTGGAGCGTGAGAGACCTTGGCCGGATCGGCTGATTTCGACCTGTACCGCCCGTCCGAGGAGCACGACATGCTCCGTGACGCGATCCGCTCACTGGCCGAGGCGAAGATCGCGCCGTACGCCGCCGCCGTGGACGAGGAGGCCCGGTTCCCCCGGGAGGCCCTGGACGCCCTGGTCTCCTCCGACCTGCACGCGGTGCACGTACCGGAGTCGTACGGCGGTGCGGGCGCGGACGCGCTGGCGACGGTCATCGTGATCGAGGAGGTGGCGCGGGTCTGTGCCAGCTCCTCCCTGATCCCCGCGGTGAACAAGCTGGGCTCGCTCCCGGTGATCCTCTCCGGCTCCGAGGACCTGAAGAAGAAGTACCTGGGCCCGCTGGCCAAGGGCGACGGCATGTTCTCGTACTGCCTCTCCGAGCCGGACGCGGGCTCGGACGCGGCGGGCATGAAGACGAAGGCGGTCCGCGACGGCGACTTCTACGTCCTGAACGGCGTGAAGCGCTGGATCACCAACGCGGGCGAGTCGGAGTACTACACGGTGATGGCCGTGACCGACCCCACGAAGCGCTCCAAGGGCATCTCGGCCTTCGTCGTCGAGAAGTCGGACGAGGGTGTCTCCTTCGGTGCCCCGGAGAAGAAGCTCGGCATCAAGGGCAGCCCGACGCGCGAGGTCTACCTCGACAACGTTCGCATCCCGGCCGACCGCATGATCGGTGAGGAGGGCACGGGCTTCGCCACCGCGATGAAGACCCTGGACCACACCCGCATCACGATCGCCGCCCAGGCTCTGGGCATCGCGCAGGGCGCCCTCGACTACGCCAAGGGCTACGTCCGGGAGCGCAAGCAGTTCGGCAAGGCGATCGCCGACTTCCAGGGCATCCAGTTCATGCTCGCCGACATGGCCATGAAGATCGAGGCCGCCCGCGCCCTGACGTACCAGGCCGCGGCGAAGTCGGAGCGCGGCGACAGCGACCTCACCTTCCAGGGCGCGGCGGCCAAGTGCTTCGCCTCCGACGTCGCCATGGAGGTCACCACGGGACGCCGTCCAGCTCCTCGGCGGCTACGGCTACACCCGCGACTACCCGGTCGAGCGCATGATGCGCGACGCCAAGATCACCCAGATCTACGAGGGCACGAACCAGGTCCAGCGCATCGTGATGGCACGCAACCTGCCGTAGGGCCCGCGTCGAAGCGGCGCGGTACCGCCGCACAGCGAGAAGCCCCCGGCGTGGCGCCGGGGGCTTCTCGCTGTGCTGTCAGCCGCAGTTGTGCGGGGGAGCGGCCTCTCCGAAGAACATCAGAGTGCCACCGGGCGACTCCATGATGAGCATCTCGCTCACGCACGAGCCGGGTGCCTTGATCTCCACCGGTCCCGCGTAGCTGCTGAACGCGCCGTGGTCGCGGTCGAAGGTGCCGTCGTTCTCCTTGTAGATGGAGAGGTCCAGATTGGTGGGCGTCCCGACGTACACCGACTTCACGAACACGGAACAGTTGTACGTTCCGTCGTAGTACGAGTACACCGTTCCGATCTTGCCTGTAAGGCCGCTTCTGTTGGCGTTGACGGACTTCGAGTAGACCAGGTTGCCGTCGCACCCGTAGGCGCCGGCCGAGGCGGGCGCCGCTGTGACGACCGGCGCGACGACGGCGACCGAGGTCAGCACTACGGCGGTGGTCAGCCACTTGGTGAACTTGGACGGCTTGCGTACTCGCACCAGGTTTCTCCCGTTTCAGTTGTGATCAGGTCATGACACCTGACGCATCCTGACATGTTCGGGAGATGGTGTGAAGATCTTTTCAGGGCCCGTAGGCGCACTGCGCGCCGACGGGCCCTGATGCGTACGGAGGTGGCGGTGGAGGCGGGGGATCAGTTCCCCGACACCGTCACCTTCTCGTCGTTCTTCAGCTGGTTCACCAGGGTCTTGACCTTGGCGGTGTCCCACTGGAGGTTGCCGTTGGCCGCGTTGCCGGAGATGGGCATGTTCATCGACTTGCCGTCGCCACCGGTGATGCCCTTCATCGCCCAGAACATCGAGGCGAGGTTCCAGAGGGACATGTCCTTGTCGACGGTGAGGGTGTCGAGGCCGGCGCCCATGGTCGGGTAGAGCTTGAAGGGGTTGAGGATCGTGGACGGCGTCGCCGTCTGGCTCGCCAGGGCCGCGAGGAACTTCTGCTGGTTCTTCGTACGGTCCAGGTCGCTGCCCGCGAACGCGTAGCGCGTACGGACGAAGGCCAGGGCCTGCTCGCCGTTCAGGGTCTGCTTGCCCGCCGTGAAGTCGGCGCCGGACTTGTCGTCCTTGAACGCCTTGGGGATGTCCATCTCGACACCGCCCACGGCGTCGACGATCTTCGCGAAGCCGCCGAAGCCGATCTCCGCGTAGTGGTCGATGCGCAGCCCGGTGTTGGCCTCGACGGTCCGCACGAGCAGCTCGGGCCCGTCCTCCGCGTACGCCGCGTTGAGCTTCACCTGACGGCCGGTGCCCGGGAAGGTCTTGCCGGACTCGGAGCCCTTGAACGTGGGGATCGTCACGTTCGAGTCGCGCGGCAGCGAGATCATCGTGTTCCCGTTGTCGCCGACGTGCAGGATCATCATCGAGTCCGTGCGCTTGCCCTCGGCGGAGCCCGTGTGGAGCTTCTTCTTCTCCTCGGCGGACATGCCCTCGCGGCTGTCGGAGCCGACGATCAGGTAGTTGGTGCCCTCGCCCCCGTCGGGCCGGTCGATCACCTTCGACAGGTCGACCTCGCGCTTGAGCTTCGAGTCGGCCCAGAAGTACGTACCCACGGAGACCACGACCAGCACGGTGACCACCGTGATCGCGGTCCACTTGATCCGCTTGCGCCAGTTCGGCGCGGGCCGCGGACCCCGTCCATGGCCGCCCGGAGGCTCCTGCGGACCGCCTCCGCCCGGCGAGCCGTACACCTGTCCGGTGTTGTAACCGTCGTAGGCGTCCTCGCCGTAGCCGTCCGTGTACGTCGGCTGGGGCGGGACTCCGCGCGACGGCGCCGAGGGGCGTGGACCGGCCCCCGAGCCGCGCTGCACCTGCCGCATCACACGGGCGCCCTCGGGCTCGGCGCCTGTGCTGCCGCGGCCGTGCCGGTCGCCGCCGTTGTATCCCTGGGGCCAATCGCTCATGGGCCCAGTGTGCAGGGTCCCACTGTGTGCCATACAAGGGTCTTCGGAAAATCGCACCAGGGCTGTTGCAGAGCTGATGCAAAGCAACCCTTGCGTGTGCCCGGCATAAGGTGGTCGGCATGACAGACCAGGCCCGTACCCCGGAATCCGATATTCCGGGCAAGCCGACTTCGGCGTCCCGAACGACCCTCAGCCACATCATGACCCACAACGACACCAACCTTCTGGGCACGGTGCACGGTGGTGTGATCATGAAACTGGTCGACGACGCGGCCGGCGCGGTGGCGGGGCGGCACTCCGGCGGGCCCGCCGTGACCGCCTCCATGGACGAGATGGCCTTCCTGGAACCCGTACGCGTAGGCGACCTCGTGCATGTGAAGGCGCAGGTGAACTGGACGGGTCGTACGTCGATGGAGGTCGGCGTCCGCGTTCTCGCCGAGCGTTGGAACGAGTCCACGCCGCCTCAGCAGGTCGGCTCGGCCTACCTGGTCTTTGCCGCGGTGGATGCCGATGGGAAGCCTCGGCGGGTACCTCCGGTGGTTGCGGAGAGTGAGCGGGACCGGCGCCGCAATCAGGAGGCGCAGATTCGTCGTACGCATCGGTTGGCTCGGCGGCGGGCGATTGTGGAGTTGAGGGAAAAGCGTTCCGCGGAAGGGCTCGACGACTAGGCGGTTTGGCGGCTGCGGGCCGGTGGGGGCTTGTCGCGCAGTTCCCCGCGCTCCTTACGGGGCGCGGCCCGTCACCAGTTATTCGGCGCGAGCCCCTCGTTGGATTGCTGGGCTACGGGCAGACCACCTGGTCGCCCGTCACCGTTTTGAATTCGCCCTGGGTGGGGTCCTCCGCGCGGACCTTGTGGACCTGTTTGAAGTCCGAGCCGGCGATGACCTTCATGAGGGGGCCCTGGCCGTTCACGGGGCGTAGTTCGCTGCCGGGCAGGGCCGTGGCGAGGGACTTCGCGGAGCGGTCCCAGCGGGGGTCGTACTGAACGATCGTGCGCGGGACCGAGCGGTCGGGGGCGTTCACGGGAGCCCGGGTCGTGCGGAAACCGGTGGCCGCCAGACCGCTGTCGACGCGGCGGCCGAGACCGGCGGTCATGGTGCCGTTCTCGACCTGGACCCGGATCTGCTGCGGGGCGACATCGACGCGCAGGGCCTTGGAGCGGACCCGGTGCGGGGCGAGCGGCCTGTCGTCGCGCAGGGTGCGGAAGAGCCGGTCCGCCTTCTGCTCGTCCCACTTCAGGGTCGAGCCGATGCCCTTGACGGCGTACCCCATCTTCCCGATCGGGACCGTCGTGAACTCCGAGGAGGACGGCGAGAAGGTCCGCATCGCCCGCCCAAGGTCGATGAGTTCGTCCGACCCGAGGCCCTTGTCGGCGCGCACCGAGCCGAGCACGGCACCGGTCACGTCCCGGAACTTGATCGGGTTGAGCAGCACCCCGGACGAGGTGGCCCGTTCGATCAGCGCGGCCAGGAAGCGCTGCTGGCGCTGCATCCGGCCGAGGTCCGAGGCCCCGTCGATGTGCCGCGAGCGCACGTACTGCAGCGCCTGCCCGCCGTTCAGATCGTGCACGCCGGTCGGCAGGTCGAGCCCGGTGTAGGTGTCCTTGAGCGGCTTCACCGTGCAGATCCGGACCCCGCCGAGCACGTCCACGGTCTTGATGAAGCTGGTGAAGTCGACCTCCAGATAGTGGTCGATCTTCACATGGGTCATGTTCTCTACGGTCCGCACGGTCAGCCGGGGCCCGCCCTCCGCGTACGCGGCGTTCAGCTTGACCGGGTGCGGCTGGTGCCGTCGTCCGGTGGTGCGGTCGATGTGGGCGGGCGTCTCGGCGTACGAGTCGCGCGGCAGGCTCACGATGCTGGCCCGCCTGCGGTCCTCGGAGAGGTGCACGATCATGATCGTGTCGGTGCAGTGGCAGGGGGCGCCGCCGAGCCGGTACTTCTCCTTCTCCTCCGGGGTGATCCGGTCGCGGCCGTCGGTGCCGACGAGGAGGACGTTCATGCCGTGGCCGTGCGCGGGCCGGTTCTTCATGTCCTTGAAGGGGTCGATCCGGTCGATGTCGGAGCCGAGACCGGTGAGCAGCGCGTGCCCGATGCCGGCCGCCGCGAGCACCGTCATGGACACCGAGGTCGTCACCCTCATGGCCCAGCGCGGCCGCCTGCGCCGTACGGGCGGCCGCGCTGGGCGCTGCCGCTGCGGGCGGGCGGGGGAGCGGGGCGGCGTGGGCAAGGCGGACACCTCCGCGTCGGCCGGGTGTGGCGTGGTTGTGAGCTGCTCGTGCTTAGTCAACTTTAGTGTGCACAAGTGCCTTTGAGTGGGTGTTAGGATCGTGTCATGAATCTGAAGGAATGGGCGATAGCGAACGGCGTGCATCCGCATACCGCGTATCGCTGGTTCCGCGAGGGCACGCTTCCGGTTCCTGCTGAGAGGGTCGGGCCGCGCACGATTCTTGTGAACGTCAAAGCGAATTCCGCACCATCCGCGGCCAGTGGCGTGGGCCTGTATGCCCGTGTGTCGTCGCATGACAAGAAGGACGATCTGGAGCGCCAGATATCACGGCTGTCCCGATGGGCGGCCGAGGCCGGGCACCGGGTGGTGCGGATCGAAGCCGAGATTGCCTCCGGGATGAGCGCGGGACGTACCAAAGCCCGCCGTCTGCTGGCCGATCCTGCTGTGATGGCCGTGGTGGTGGAGCGCAAAGACAGACTCGGTCGGATGAATGTCGAACTGGTTGAGGCCGCTCTGTCTGCGGCCGGCCGGCGCTTGGTGGTGCTGGACGAGGGTGACGTCGATGACGATCTCGTACAGGACATCGAGGACGTGCTGACTTCGTTCTGTGGCCGTTTGTACGGGGGCGGCTCGGCGAAGAGCCGGGCACGCAGGGCCCTGGAAGCGGCGGCAGACGATGACTGAGCCCAAGAAGAAGTTCCGTCAGATGGTCCCTGCATTCGTCGCGCTCGGCCCGTCCGGTGTCGCGATTCGCGACCGGCTGAAGCACCTGACACCCGAAAACGACAGGGCGCTTCGCCTTGTCGGCGAACATCTGGGCTCTCTGGCGTCTCGTGATCTGGCGGCCCGTTGCCGCGACGGCAACGACCACGGCAGCGACAAGTGGGCGGCCCGCAAACAGGGTCTGACCGCAGAGTCGTCCTCGCGCTGGGCTGGTTCGATCACCAAGGCTACACATGATCAGTGGGCGCTCTCGCGTCGCTGCCAGCTTGCCCACATCCAGAACCTCGAAGCCGGTGTCCGCACCTTGATGCACCGGCTGTCGTTGCCGGTCGGAGAGAAGGGCACGAAGCGGGCTCCGGGTGGATACCGCTCCCAGCACGAGTGGTTCCAGAAGTCCCGTCGGCTGGCCATGCTGGAAGACCGGCTGGAACAGGAGCGGGCCGACCGTGAGGCCGGGGTCGTGCACGTGGTGCGCGGCGGGAAGAAGCTGGCCCACAACCGGCACAACCTCGAAGCTGCGCAGCTCACCGAGGCGAAATGGCGGCAACGGTGGGCTGCCGAACGCCGATTCCTCCAAGCGGACGGCGAGTCGGGAAAACGGTTCGGGAACGAGACCATTCGCGTCACCTCGGCCGGCGAGGTCTCGATCAAGCTCCCGGCACCGCTGGCGGACTTGGCCAACGCGAAGCGCGGCCGGTACGTGTTGGCCGCTCGTGTGGAGTTCAAACATCGGGGCACTGAATGGCGGGACCGGATCGAGGCCAACCGGGCGGTGGCCTACCGCATCCACTACGACGTGGCCCGGGACCGCTGGTACCTCACTGCCTCGTGGCAGCGGCCGGCGGTCAAGACGATGCCGCTGGAGGCGGCCCGCGCAGGCGGCATGGTTGCTGTTGACACGAACAGCGACCACTTCGCCGCCTACCACCTCGATGTCCACGGCAACCCGGTAGGCGAGCCGCACCGGTTCTCCTTCGACCTCACCGGCGCCGCCCCTCATCGGGATGCCCAGGTGCGACACGCAATCACTCGCCTCCTGCATTGGGCTGGGCGGTGCGGCGTGACCGCAATCGGGATCGAGGACTTGGACTTCGAGCAAGAGAAGACCCGCGAGAAGTACGGGCGCAAGAGGAGGTTCCGGCAACTCATCTCTGGCTTGCCCACCGGAAAGCTCAAGGCCCGACTCGTATCGATGGCCGCCGAGGTGGGCATCGCGATCGTCGCGGTCGACCCTGCCTACACATCCATGTGGGGCGACGAACACTGGCGCAAACCCCTGACCAGCAAGAATCGCAAGATGACTCGCCATGACGCCGCCTCGGTGGCGATCGGCAGACGCGCCCTCGGACATCCGATCCGGCGACGGACGGCACCGCCCCACGATGACCGGAGTGATCGGCGTGGGCATCGGACCGTTCAGGCTGATCGTGGTGTCGGAGGGCGTGAGGGAACCCGACGCCCGGTCACGGAGCGTGCACACGATGCGCGTGCCCGGACAGGGAGACATGAAGGAACGCGGGGGACCAGCGCATCCAAAACCGTTCGGGATGCGCGCAGTACCGGGACGTGGGTTCAAGACTCCCTCCTGCGTACTGAGTAGGAACGGTCCGTGAGCACCGTAGGCCCATACGATCTGCGGCCCGGCGCAGGGAGCGGGCGGCGCGCGTCCGTGTCCCCCATTCGCGGTAACGTAATCCGCGATGAACGCCAAGCCCGACGTGCAGCTCCCCGCCGTCTCCGTGATCATGCCCGTCCTCAACGAGGAACGGCATCTGCGCGGAGCCGTCCAAGCGATCCTCGCCCAGGAGTACGGGGGCGAGATGGAGGTCGTGATCGCCATCGGTCCCTCGACGGACCGTACGGACGAGATCGCCGCCGAGCTCGTACGAGAAGACTCCCGTGTGCACACGGTGCCGAATCCGACCGGCCGCACCCCCGCCGCGCTGAACGCCGCGATCAAGGCGTCCCGCCACCCGATCGTGGTACGCGTCGACGGGCACGGCATGCTCTCGCCGAACTACATCGCGACCGCCGTCCGCCTCCTGGAGGAGACCGGCGCGCAGAACGTCGGCGGCATCATGCACGCCGAGGGCGAGAACGACTGGGAGCACGCGGTCGCCGCGGCGATGACGTCGAAGATCGGCGTGGGCAACGCGGCCTTCCACACGGGCGGCGAGGCCGCACCGGCCGATACCGTGTACCTCGGTGTCTTTCGCCGTGAGGCCCTGGAGCAACAGGGCGGCTACAACGAGGAGTTCATCCGCGCCCAGGACTGGGAGCTGAACTTCCGGATCCGTGAGGCGGGCGGCCTGATCTGGTTCTCGCCCGAGCTGCGGGTCTCGTACCGCCCTCGTCCTTCGGTGGGGGCCCTGGCCAAGCAGTACAAGGACTACGGGCGTTGGCGTCATGTCGTCGCCCGCTACCACTCGGGTTCGATCAACCTGCGCTACCTCGCCCCGCCGACGGCGGTCTGCGCGATCGCCGCGGGCCTGGTGGTGGGTGCGGCGCTGACCCCCTGGGGCTTCCTGGTCCCCGGCGGCTACCTCGCGGCGATCGCCCTCGGTTCGCTCCCGGCGGGCAAGGGGCTGCCGCTGAAGGCGCGGCTGCAGATCCCGGTGGCCCTCGCGACGATGCACATGTCGTGGGGCTGGGGCTTCCTGACCAGTCCGAAGGCCCTGGCGAAGAGGGTTATCGCGTCGCGGCGGCCGGCGGTGCTGAGCGAGACCTGACCGCGACGGCGGAACGGGCGGAAACGGGTGACGGCGCCCGGCGGTGACCGCCGGGCGCCGTTGTGCATCGCAGGGGCGTGCGGTTGACGTGCGCGCCCTCGAACTCCCGTCAAAGCGTCAGCACTTGCTGCTGTCGGCCACCGAACCGCCGTCGTCGAGGTTCCCGTTCCACACCCAGCCGCCGGTGGCGGCGCTGGGCACCCGGACATGCGTCCAGCGGTTCCCGGCCGAGTTGATCACCCAGCAGTCGTACTGCAACTCGTAGTTGCTTCCGACGGCGATGTTCACCGAGCAGTCCGAGCTCGGGCCGAGGCGGACGCGCGCGAAGCCCTCCTTGGCGTGCCCGACGCCGGTCGACTTGTTCGACCAGCTGGGGCGGACGCAGGCTTCGGCGGCCGCGGCGGCCGAGGGAACCGTGGCGGTCAAGGTGCCCGCCGTCAGCAGTGCGGATGCGGCCGCCGTCATGAGACGGATCTTCTTCACTGGCGTCTCCCCGTTCTCCGGTGGTCGTGTCAGCGGGCGCCGGCCTCTGCGGCTGCCTTGAGGATCGCCACCTTGCGGTCCTTGAGCGTGTTCAGCAGCTGCTGGTTCTTCTCGATGGCCCGGTCCTGGTAGGCGAGTTCGACGGCGTACCAGGTGCCGATCACGTTGTGTTTGCGTTTGCACGCGACATCGGTCTCGGCCACCCGGATCTCCTCCGCGGAGGCGCTGGATGCCCGACTGAACCGCTTGTCCTCCACGGCGGCCATGGGCTGCGCGTAGGAGTAGCCGCTCTTCTTCATGCAGGCGGACCAGGCGGCGAACGCCTTCTTCACCCGGGAGTCCTTCTGGGACTCCTGCCAGGTGTACCCGGCGAGCTGGTCCGCGAACTCCTCCTTGTCCGGCTGGACCTCGGGCCCCTTGGCGGCGAGGTCGCGCAGGGACTTGCCCCAGCACCCGCCCTTCGGGATCGTCTTGCCGTTCTGCTTCTCCGCCTGCTGCCCGTCCTGCGGGCCGAAGAGCACCAGGGACTCGGCGGGCGAGTAGCTCTCCTCGGGCCTGGAGCCGCGCGCGGCGGGGTCCGGGTGGTAGCCGAAGCGCGAGGCCGTGGCCGTCTCGGTCACGCCGTAGCGGCTGGCGTCGCGCAACGCCTTGTCGCCCCGGTAGAGGGGCCGCGGCTCCAGGTCGAAGCCGAATCCGCGCATGCACGCGGCGGCGAGCTGGTCCTCGCCCTGGCGCTTGGTGCGCTCCTCGGCGTCCGTCCACGCATACGCTTCCAGTGGCAGCTGCAAATTGCGCGAACTGGGCATGGACGGGGTGGCCGAGACCTCCGGCGGGTTCTTGAAGTCGACCGGAGGGGCCTCCGAGGAGCGGCTGCCCGCCTGATCGTCGCCGGGGGAGTCCCCCGAGCAGCCGGTCAGCCCGAGGGCGGCGCAGACGAGCGCCGCCCCGAGCAGTCGTACGGTGGCGCTGCGTGACATGTGTTCGTCCGCGACCTAGAAGGGCTCGTAGCTGGACGCGTTGTTGTTCTGCAGCCAGCCGGGCGTGTTGCGGCGCACACCGTCACAGGTGTGGTTGTGGCGCTGCCCGTTGAAGTTCGAGTTGAAGAAGATCGCGTAGTTGTAGCGGGTGCCGGCGCACTTGGCGGACGAGGCGTTGTTGCCGACGACCTGGCCCTTGCCGTCACCGCTGGAGCGGAACACGTCGTCGTGGTGGCTCGGCTCCTCGTCGTAGTAGTCCACGTACGACGAAGCCCCGTACTGGGTCGAGTGGTAGTACATGCACAGCTCACCGCTGTCGCAAACGCCGTCGTTGTAGGCGGCCTGAGCCGGTGCCGTGTTCAGCGCGATCGTGCCGAGCGCGATGGCCGCCGCGGCGAAGAAAGAACGAGCCCTCATGGTTTCCTCCCGTTGTGTGTGAGCCGTAAGTGCCCAACGGCGAAGGATCTTTACATGGCTTGTGCATCAGTGGGCATTTTGAGGTGTCCATCTGACCGAAAATGATCTTCCTGGCCGTAAATGATCGACTGTCAAGTGGCCCCGAGTGAAACCGGCTTGACAGTTTTGGAGGCCGAATGATCGTCTTTTGCATGGCCATGACGACGTGATGCCGGGCTCGGCACACGTCGTCCACAGTTGGGGGAGTGTGTGGTGTCGAAACAGGGGGAGAGCTCCGGCCTGACCCGGCGCAAGCGGTCGCTGACCGCGGTTGCCGTGGGGTCCGTGGTGCTCGTCGGTGCCGCTCTGTGGACCTCGGTCTATGTGAAGTCACCGGCCCAGGCCGCCGCCGAGGCGCAGCCGCCCGCCCCCGACGTGCTCACCGCGTCCGTCGAACGGCGCGTGCTCGCCGACACGGTCGTCACGCGGGGAGCGGTCGCGGCGTCGCAGACGGTGGACATCGCCCCGGGCGGAACAGCCGCGGAGGGCGCCGCCAAGCCCGTGGTCACCAAGGTCATGGTGCGCTCGGGCCAGACCTTCCGAAGCGGCCGGGTCCTCGTCGAGGTGTCGGGCCGCCCGGTGTTCGCCCTGCGCGGCAAGCTCCCCGTCTACCGGGACCTCAAGCCCGGCTCCCACGGAGACGACGTGCGCCAGCTCCAGGAGGCGCTGCGCGACCTCGGTCATGCCACGGGCGGCGACGCCGCGGGCACCTTCGGCCCCGGCACCAAGGCAGCCGTCGGAGCGTTGTACGCGTCCATCGGCTACGAGCCGGCGACCACGGGCGGTGGTAAGGACGGCGGCGACCCGGTGGAGGGCGCACGCGACGAGGTGAAGGGTGCCCAGCGCGCGCTCGACGGACTCGTGCGTGACAAGGCCGACGCCGACGAGATCCGATACGCACGCGAGGACCTGGCCGAGGCCAGGTCCGAACTGGCCGACGCCGAGGCGGTGTCGGGGCCGATGGTGCCCGCCTCCGAGGTGGTGTTCCTCTCGGGCTTCCCCGCCCGCGTCGACAGCATGACCGCCAAGGTCGGAGCGGCCGCGGGCGAGAAGCTCGCCACCGTCTCCGCGGGGAAGCTCGTCGTCACGGGCTACCTCGGTGCCCAGGAGAAGGACCTCATCCGCCCGGGCCAGAAGGTCCAGGTGCTGTCCGAGGTGTACGGCGACGAACTGACCGGCACGGTCAGCGCCGTCGCGAACACCCCCACGGTTCCCGAGACGGAAGGCGAGGGGGCGGCCGCGGCGACGCCTGCCGGACAGGGGTACGCGGTCACCGTGAAGCCGGACCGCGCGCTCCCCGGCCGCCTCGCGGGTCAGGACGTCCGCCTCACCGTCGAGGCGGGTTCATCGGGCGGGAAGGTCCTGGTGGTCCCGGTCTCCGCGCTGTCCGCCGGGGCCGACTCGCGCACCAGGGTCACCGTGCTGGAGCGCTCCGGCGACCGGCGCCGCGTCGAGGTGCGGCCCGGCACCTCCGGTGACGGCTACACCGAGGTGACCCCGGTGGGCGGGACCCCGCTCGCCGAGGGCGACAAGGTCGTCGTGGGTGTCAGGCCCGCGGAGGGTGACGAGGCCGCCAAGTGACCACACCCGCGGTGCCGCCGGTCATCGAGTTCCGCGGCACAGGTCTCACGTATCCCGGGCCGCCGCCCGTACAGGCCCTCAGACCCTGTGACCTGGCGATCCGGCAGGGAGAGTACGTCACCATCGTCGGCCCCTCCGGTTCCGGCAAGTCGACGTTCCTCAACATCGCCGGGCTGCTGGACGCACCCACCGAGGGGCACTACCTCCTCGACGGCATCGACACCGGCCCGCTGGCCGACGCCGACCGCACCGGACTGCGCGGCCGGCGCATCGGATTCGTGTTCCAGAGCTTCCACCTGCTGCCGCACCGCTCCGCGCTGGAGAACGTCGAGCTGGCGATGGTCTACAACGGCGGGGTGCGCCGCGGCCGCCGGGAGCGGGCCCGCGAGGCACTGCACCGAGTCGGTCTCGAACACCGGACCGACGCGCTGCCCACCCGGCTCTCCGGAGGCGAGCGCCAGCGCGTCGCCATCGCCCGGGCCCTGGTCGCCCGGCCGTCGCTCCTGCTGTGCGACGAACCGACCGGCAACCTCGACACGCACACGGCCGAGTCGGTCCTCGGGCTCCTCGACGAGCTCCACCGGGACGGCATCACCCTGCTCGTGATCACCCACGACCCGGACGTCGCGGCTCGTGGCCGCCGCACGATCGCCATCCGGGACGGCGTGCTCAGCGAGCAGGTGGCCGTCTGATGCCGGGCCGCAAGCTGAAGTGGGTGCGGCGACGGGGGACCGGGGGAGCGGCGGCCGACCGGTCGCGGTTCAGTCCGCGCGACCTGCTGTCCGAGTCCGTCGCCGGAATCCTCCAGCGTCCGGCGCGCTCCGTCCTGACCGCCCTGGGTACCGTGCTGGGCGTCGGCACGTTCGTCGCGGTGCTCGGTCTGACGGCGACCACGTCCTCACAGATCGATTCCCGCTTCAATGAGCTGACCGCCACCGAGGTGACCGTCGAGGACACCGGGGGCGAACAGCCCGAGTTCCTCTCCAACGCCTTCCCCGCCGACGCGGACCGCCGTATCGGCGCGCTGGGCGGGGTCCGGGAGGCCGGTGTGTACTGGCCCGTGCGCCTCGGACCCGGCACCGTCGTGAGCGCCGCGCCCGTCGGTACGGAGGGGACGGGGGAGCAGACGCAAGTGGTCGCCGCGTCTCCCGGCGTCCTCGCGGCGGCCGGCCCACACCTGGCGCAGGGGCGGATCTTCGACGAGTACCACGACCGGCGTGGTGAGAACGTCGCCGTGATCGGCGCCGGACTCGCCTCCCGCCTGGGCATCACCACGCTGGAGGCGGCCCCGGCCATCTTCGTGGAAGACCGCGCCTTCACGGTGATCGGCATTGTCGACGACGTGCGGCGCAAGGCGGACCTGCTGCTCTCGGTGGTGGTGCCGCGGACCACGGCCGAGGAGATATGGGGCGGTCCTGAGGCAGGGCAGCGGGCCAAGATGCTCATCTCCACCGACCTGGGGGCCGCCCGGCAGATCGCCTCCGAGGCGGCGCTGGCCCTCGACCCCGCGCACCCCGACCACTTCAAGGTCGTACCGCCGCCGGATCCGAGGTCCCTGCGCGGTGACGTCACCTCCGACCTGAACCAGCTCTTCATGCTGATGGCCGGGATCTGCCTGGTGATCGGGGCGGTCGGCATCGCCAACACCACGCTCGTGGCCGTTCTCGAACGCACGGGGGAGATCGGCCTGCGCAGGGCGCTCGGCGCCCGCGGCCGCCACATCACCGTGCAGTTCCTGGCGGAGTCGGGCGCCCTGGGAGCGCTCGGCGGGCTGGCCGGCACGAGCCTCGGCACGGTGACCGTGGTCGTCATGGCGGTCGTCCGTGACTGGACACCGGTCATCCATCCGGCGACCGTCGTCGCCGCCCCGGCGATCGGCCTGGTCACCGGGGTTCTCGCGGGGCTCTACCCCGCATGGCGCGCCAGCCGCATCCAACCCGCGGAGGCGTTGCGCCGCTGAGGCACACCGCTTGCCGTTCGTTCAGGTCCCAGCCCCTCCATGGCTCCCAAGGAAGAGACGTGCGAAAGACGACAGCGACTGCCCTGCTTGCCACAGCTCTGCTTCTCGCGGGCTGCTCCGGCTCCGGCGACGGCGACAAGGCGGCTGTACCGGAGCAGCCGGACAGCTCCATCGCGCCCAAGTCGTCGAGCCTCACAGCGGATCTGGTCCTGCCCATAGAGGGCTACATCTTCTCCGAGTCCGAACTCGGCCTGATGACCAACGCGATGAGCAGCCTGGCCAAGCGCTGTATGAAGCGGTCCGGCTTCGACTACCGCCCGGACGAGACGCAGTCCCCCGACATCGGTGTCATGGACCGTCGCTACGGCATAGCCAACTCGCGCACGGCGGAGGGGTACGGCTATCACTTCCCCACCCCCAAGGCCGGTGAGTCGGCCACCAGGACGCTGGGCGAGGCGGGCCGCGTCGCGCTCGCGGGCAAGCCTCTCGCGGACGGTTCGTTCGACCCCGACGGCGGATGCATCGGCGAGGCCAAGCGACGACTGGCGGGCAAGGAGGCCGAGTTCGGCCCGGACAAGGTGGCCCGCGAACTCAATATGGAGAGTTACGTCCGCAGCAAGAAGGACCCACGCGTCCTCTCCGTGTTCCGCACCTGGTCCTCGTGCATGGCGGCCAAGGGGTACCGCTATGCCTCGCCCATGGAGGCCATCGACGACCCTCAATTCGGGGCCGAGAAGACCAGCCCCGCCGAGATTTCGACGGCCCGAGCGGACGTCGAATGCAAGGAGAAGACCGGACTCGTACGCGCCTGGTTCGACGTCGAGTCCGAATGGCAGCGGACGGAGATCGAGAAAAAGGCCGAGGAACTCGCCCGGATCAAGCGGCACAAGACGGACCAGCTCAAGCGGGCCGCTGCCGAGATGGGCGAATCCCGGTGAACCGCCGCTGCCCTACCACCCCCATCCGCAGGACAGAAGGGACACCCTCCCATGCGTATCCGTAACTCCGCCCTCACCGCCGCCCTGGCGGCTGCCGGCGCTCTCGGCATGCTGGTCACCGCGGCGCCCGCACAGGCTGACGACATCCCGGACGGCCTGTGCGGCGGTGTCATCGATGTCGACTACTGCCTTTGGTACAACTCCAACCAGAAGGGCGGCTGGACCGCCACCTACGAGAATATTCCGAACTGGGCCAACTGGAACTTCTCGGACGGCGGCCAGGGCACCAACGGTGTGAACACCCCCGTGAAGAACAACGCCGCGTCCTACGCGAACAGCCACGACAGCAAGACCGGTGTCTCGTACTTCAACTCGAACTACGCCGGTGCCTCCGATGTCGCCCCGCCGCGCGACAAGGGCAATCTCTCCAACACCTACAACAACAACGCGTCCTTCCGCTGGCGCTGAGCAGGGCAGCGAACAGGCCAGGGAAATTCCCGAGACAGGAGTGACCATGCGTATTCGATCTCTGCTCGTCGCCGGTGGCGTACTCGCCGCCGGCACCATGGGCGTCTTCACCACGGCGACTTCGGCCCAGGCCGCGTCCAGATCCAGCATCTGTGGCGGGGTACTCGAAGGGATGTACTGCCTCTACTACAACTCCGGCCAGAAGGGCGGCGCCACCGGAGCCCGGGAGAACGTCCCCAACTGGGGCAACTACAACGGCACCGGGCTTCCGATGAACTTCGCGGACTGGGGCCTCGGCACGGCCGGGGTCGGACAGAGCGTGAAGAACAACGCCGCGTCCTGGGCCAACACCGCGAACAAGTCCGGAGTTTCGTACTTCAACTCCAACTACGGCGGTGCGTACGACGTCGGTGCCCCGAACTCCAAGGGGCAGCTGGTGAACACCTACAACGAGAACGCGTCCTTCCGCTTCCGCTGAGCCGACGCCGACCCTGTAGAGCCTGTGGGACCTGGTGCGGGCCCCTCCCCGGCGGGGGAGGGGCCCGTCCTCTGACGCGTCACACGGACCGGCAGACCGTCACAAGCGGTAGGGCTTGTACACCGGCATGCACGCGCCGCTGTCGGAACCGCTCACGACGTCGGCATCCTTGGGGAGTTCCCCGGCCTTCGGCGCGGACTGCTTCGGATAGGCCGTGCCGGTACGCCAGTCGGCGCCCACGACGAGGGTGACCCCGGAGACGTCGGTCGACTTCTTCACCGAACTCAGCGGGATCCCCAGGGACTTGGCGACCGCCTGGGCGTCGCCCTCCAACTCGGCGCTCGGGAAGCGGACGACCGTCTTGTCCTCGGCCACCGCGGCCGACCTGTCGGCCGTCGCCCTGGTGAAGCCCTTCTGGGTGAGCAGCCCGGCGATCGTGCTCGCCCTGCCGCCGACCGGGCCGAGCGTGGCCGACTGCGTGCCGTTCCGCACCGTCACGCCGATCTCGTCGTCGGCGGCCGCGGGGTCTTTGGAGACCTGCTCCTCGGCCTTCTTCTTCGTCGGGTCCCCGCCCTTGTCGAACGCGATGTCGTCGCGGACCATCGTCCACAGCTTCTCGGCGTCGGCGCCCGCCGGGACCAGGTGGTTGGGGTCGAGCGGGTCGACGACGGTCGGGATGGTCGTCATGGTGATGCGTTTGGTCGGCACCGTCTTGAGCTGCATGCCCAGGTCGTACAGGTCCTTGACCGAGCCGAGTTCCTCGGAGACCTTCAGGGACTTCGTGGCTGCCTCGGCCAGGCCCATCAACCGCCCGCCGTCGGTGAAGACGTTCTGGTCCTTCAGCGTGCGGATCATCGAGTTCATGTACATGTGCTGGGCCTTGGCCCGGCCCAGGTCGCTGTAGAAGGCGTGCCTGGTGCGCAGCCACTGCAGTGCCTTCTTGCCCGTGATCTTCTGCTTGCCGGCATCCAGCCTCAGATTGGAGCCGCCGGGCACGCCGGGCAGCGGGCGGTCCCACATCTTGTGCTCCACACAGACCTCGACACCGCCGATGGCGTCCGCCATCTTCACCACACCCGCGAAGTCGATGGTCATCCAGTGGTCGATATAGACGCCGGTGAGGTTCTGCCAGGTGGCCAGGGTGCAGCCGGCTCCGCCGCGGCCCAACGACGCGTTGATGATGTTGTTGGTCGCGGGGTACTGCTCGTCGGTCTCGGGATCCGTGCACTTCGGGATGTCGACCCGGGTGTCGCGCGGAATGCTCACGACGGCGGCGCTCTTGCGGTCCGCGGACAGATGGATGAGCATCTGGACGTCGCCCAGCGGTTTGCTGCCGACCTGGTCCCGGCTGCCGCCGAGCTTGACGTTCTCCGTGGAGTTACGGCTGTCGGAGCCGATCAGCAGAATGTTCAGCGGTGTCTGGCCGGCCGCGTTCGGCTTCGCCTTCTCCGCTTTGGAGTCTCCGCTGGCGCGCTCGCCCTTGCGGATGTTGCTGTTCAGATGCTGGTAGTAGAGATAACCGGCGCCGGCCGTCCCGAGTATGAGCACCGCGAGAGTCGCGGCGGACCACCGGAGTATGCCGTGTTTGCCGCGGCGGCGCGTCGATCTGCCGTGCCGGCCACCGCCGGCGTCACCCCCCTCCTCCTTTGCCCCACCACTGTGCGAGCCGCCCTCCCGCGTGGCCGACTGGTCATGTGGTCGGGTCCCCTCCCCACGCACACTGCTCTGCACCATCTCCCTGCCTCCCCACCCCTGCGCCCGACACAAAGAATCCGTCGTACGTCTGTTAGACGCACGACGGACCCGTTGGGTTACCCGGCGCACTCAACCTTGTCTGCCGTCGATTTCTCGACGTCCGTCGAACCCGCCGACGGAGTGGTCAGTGAAACCCCGGCCCCCTTGAAGTCCTCTCCCAGGGTCAGCGAGATCGCAGGCAGGCCCTGGGAGTTGATCACGCTCTTGCCCGGCTTCATCGCCGACCCGGGCAGACCCATGAGGTCGGCGAGCCTGCGTGCTTGATCGGCCTGGTCAGGAGCGTACTCAAGAGTAGTCTTCTTCAGCGTCGTCCCGGCGTTGCCCGCGTTCTCGGACTTGGTCACGCCCTCTTCGACCTGCAGCCAGTTGAGGGTCTCCTGCGCGGACCCGCCGGGGGCGCCGCCGTTGAGGACCCTGACGCGTACTTCCGAAGGGTCGGCCTTGGTGCCCTTGAGCCGGGCGGCCACGGCGGCCTTCTCCTTCTTCTCCTTCTGCTTGACCGCGGTGAGCGAAACGTCGTCCTTGATCAGGGCGAACAGGTCCTTGGCGCTGGGCTCCTTGAGGACGACCGTCGCCTTGATCTTCTCGGCCGGGTTGTCGACCACCGGCACCGTCGTGAAGGACAGGTTCTTCATGTCGAACTTGCCCAGCTCCAGGCCCAGATCGCGGAGCTTGGTGATGCTGCCGATCTTCGAGTCGACGGTCAGCGCCTTGGTGCCCGCCTCGGCCAGCTTCACGAGCTTCGTCGGGCTGGTGAGGGTGCCCTTCGACTTGAGCTTGCGCATCAGCGAGCTGAGGAACTGCTGCTGGATCTCGATCCGGCTCAGGTCGCCGCCGAAGCCCACGGAGTGGCGGGTACGGACGAAGGAGAGTGCCTCCTCGCCTTCGATGGTGTGCTTGCCCTTGGGCAGGTTGAGCTTGGAATCCGGGTCGTTGATGTCCTTGGACAGACAGACCTCGACACCCTCGACCGCCGAGGTCAGTGTCTTGACCGCGTTGAAGTCGGCGATCATGAAGTGGTCCAGCTTGATGCCGGTCATCGCGGTGACGGTCCGCATCGTGCAGCTCGGCGTCCGGCCTTCCTGGCCGAGGCTGTTGTTGAAGCGGGTGTTCGTCCGGCCCGGGATGACGTCGGTTGTGCCGTCCTTCTGAGTGGTCGGACAGTCCGGGATGTCCGTGATCAGGTCACGCGGAATGCTCAACGCGGTCGCGTTCGTACGGTCCTTGGAGACATGCAGTACGACGGTGGTGTCGGCGTGCCCTGCGCTGCCCGAGTCGCCGTAGCCGCTGTTCCCGCTACCGGTGCGCTTGTCCGTGCCGACCAGCAGGATGTTGATCGCGCGGTCCTTGCTGAAGCCGCCGGTGCCCGCGCCGTCGTCGGAGACGGACGTGATGTTGTTGTTGAGGTGCTGGTAGTAGAGGTAGCCGCCGACGCTCGCCCCGACCAGCAGGAAGGCCATCGTGCCGCCCGTCCAGACCAGGATCTTCTTGGCCTTCGACTTCTTCGGCCGGCCCTTGCGCCGGCCGGGCGGAGGGGCCTGCGGCGCGCGTCGTCTGCGCGGTTCCGGGATGCCTGGCTCCGGTGCCTCCTCCGGCGTGCCCCGGCGCTCCCGGCCCGGTGCGGTACGCCCGCGCGGGGGTGCGGCGGTGGTGCCCGCGGTTCTCCGGGCACGAGGTCCCGGCACTGCTCGCTGCTCTGCGGAACTCTGCAGTCGCAGTTCGTAGTCACCGGTATTGGGGTTGAGTACCCACTGGTCTGCGGGATCGATATCGTCCGCCCGCCCACGGCCTTGCGCGTCCACGGTTGCTTGAGTCCTCCGTCGGGGCCACGCGGCGTCTTTCCCCCTCAAAAGACGCTCGGTCAGTCGGTCCAACCAGTGCGCGACCTCAGGACAGACCTCAGGACCGGGTGCACCGGATCGCTCACACTATCCGCCCAGTTCGGCGTACAGCGACGACGGTGAGAAATTGCACGTCCCTACAACCGGGCAATCCACCCAATTCTTTGAACGTCCGTTCCCCGTCTTGGTGTGCTCTTTACTCAGAGGCCTGTTCGGGCGTTAACCGCAGGTGTCCTCGGCGGCTGTGTTTCCGCGGAAAGTGGGAGCGGGGCTCGGTGTCAGCGAGGGGTCCTCGGGCCGCTTTGTGCCCGATTTGCCGTCTTCCTGGCCGAATCCCTGGTCGAGGCCCTCCTCGCGGTCCTCGATGCTCCCGTCATAACTCCCGTCATGCGACTCGTAGTTGTGCGAATCGCCGTACGCGTCCCCGTCGCCGACCGGCTCCGTGCCGCTCCTCTTTGTGCCGGAATCCTCCGGAAGTTCCTTCGAGACCTCCAACGGGGCGTCCATACGCAGCCGTTCGAAGAGTTTCTCCGCCTCGGGTTCCACGAGCTGGTCGCGATTGGCGTTGTACGCGTACGACTCCCGCGGCACCGTAAGGAATTGCACACGTTCGGTGGGGATGTTGCGCATGCCGCGGACCAGGTCGTAAAGGCCCCGCAGGCTCGCGAGACCCGGGTCGGTGGTGAGCGACGAGGTCGCCGCGTCCAGCACCGGATAGAGCTTCACCGGATTCAGCAGTACGTCATTGCTGCGCACCTTGTTGACGAGGGCGCCCAGGAAGCGCTGCTGGCGGTCCATCCGGTCGGTGTCGCTGCCGTCGCCGATGGTCTTGCGGGCGCGTACGTACCCGAGGGCCTGCTCGCCGTTGAGCTTCACCTTGCCCGCGGGCAGCCGGAGCTTGGCGGCGGGATCGTCGATCGGCTCCTTCAGGCACACCACGACCCCGTCGACGGCGTCGACCATGTCCTTGAAACCGTGGAAGTCCACGACCATGTGGTGGTCGATCCGGATGTCGGTCAGCTTCTCGACCGTGCGGATCGTGCAGGCCGAACCGCCGCTCTGGAAGGCGTGGTTGAACATCGCGAACACCGGTGCGGTGCGGCTGCCGTCGGGCCGGCGGCAGCTCGGTACGTCCACCATCAGATCGCGGGGGAGGGAGACCGCGGTCGCGCTGCGGCGGTTCGCCGTGAGGTGGAGCAGGATCGTGGTGTCGGACCGCTCGGTGCCGGAGTCCCGTCCGTACTTCTGGTTCCCGTTCCCCGAGCGTGAGTCCGACCCGATCAGCAGGATGTTCTGCGCGTCGCGCACCAGCGAGGTCGGGCGCTCCTTCTCGAACCGCGCGAGTTCGGCGGCCGTGTCGTCGTCCGACGTGATGTTGCCGTTCAGCTTCTCGTACAGCACCCAGCCGGCTCCCGCGGCGCCCACCACGACCACGACGACGCCGAGCGCGGTGTACCGCAGCCACCGCCGCCGACGCCGCCTGACCCCGGCCCCGGTGGGAGACGCACCGACCCCGGGTCCGACCGGGGCCGGGCCCGGGGCCGCCCCGCGCGTCCCTCCGGTGTCGCTCACGTCTGAGTCCACCCCTCATGGCGTACGGACCTACTCCTACGACCATGGCCCGGACGGGGGCGGGGGGCTTCGGGGGGTGGGCCGAACGGGGGACGGGGTTTGTCGGGTGCGTGCCCGGCTGTGGCTGATGGCGCAGTTCCCCGCGCCCCTAAAAGGGGCGCGGGGAACTGCGCAATCTTTTGGGGGTTCGGGGGCGAAGCCCCTGAGTTAGTGATGGTGGGGGTCCCCCCGCTCGAGCGAAGCCGAGAGTGGGGGAGGGTAGGGGCGGCGGGGGCGAAAAACTCAGCCCAGCCACCCCAGAGGGACCGGTCAGCGAGCCGTAGCCGAAACCCGCTCACTCTCGATCCGCTTCGCCACCGCATCCTCACCGACCCGCTCAAGGTTCCGGCACAACACCACGGACCCCCCGACAGCCAGCGGAGCGAAGAGCCCGGCGCTCAGCCCCTCCCACGTGTCGTAGGAAAGAGCGGACAACAACCGAGCCCCAGGCCCGGTCAGCCCCAGCGCGGGCGCATCCGCACGAGCTCGCTCGACAACCTTCGCCCCCGTCAGCTCGGCCCCGGCGACAACCACCGAGGGCGCCTCCGGATCCACAGGCCCGTACGCCTGGAAGACGTCCCCCTGACCGGGCACCTCGACGGCGTAGTCGGCGTATCCGGCGGGCACCTGGGCGAACCGCCGCCCGAGCGGCGCGAGCGACAACGCCACCCGCTCCCCGGAACACGCGAGCCCGGCCTCGAACTGCCCGGGCCCGGCCACCACATGGTCGGCGGCACCCGGGTCGCCCCCGACATCCGCCACGACCCCCACGGAGGAACAGGCGAGCAGCCACACCGCCGTCTGCCAGTGCGCGGGCAGCAGCAGAGCGACCCGCTCCCCGGGCTCGGCGGCCAGCTCGCCCTGGAGCAGGTTGGCGGTCTTGGCCACCCAATTGGCGAAGGTGGCCACGGACAGTTCGACACGTTCACCCGTGGCGTCGTCGTAGAAGGTCACCAGGGGGCGCGCGGGATCCGTGGCGAGCGCGGATCGCAGCAGGTCGGCAGGGGTGCGGTCGGTGGCGTTCACGGGACGCAAGGGTACGCGGACACCCGCCCGGGCGGGGGAGCGAGGGCCACCGGTTCGGCGGAGTGCGGCCGACGGTCCGTCAAATCCCAGATGGACAGATAAGTATGACTATGTCCAGGATCAGGGGCATGCGCGAATATCTTGCTTCCTCGATCGCCGTCACGTGTGCGGCCGCCCTGGCCTTCCCCCTGGCCGTGTCCACCGACGCCGCGGCCGCACCTCCGGCGGCCGAGAGCCCGACCACCGAGCCGGCGACACCGGACAGGCCGGCATCCGAACGAACGGCCAGGGCCCGACCGGAAACGCCGAGCACCTCGAAGACATCGGCCGAGACGGCCGCGGAAGCCGCCCCCGTCGCCCCCGTCGTCCCCGCCGACTCCGCGACCGGCCGATCCATCCCCTCGATCCCCGGCAGCACCCAGTCCCTCCCCCTCGCGCCCCTCAGCCCACCCCCCAGCGACCGCACCCTGCCCCCCACGTCCGCCCCGGCCTCCACCCCCGCCTCCGTCCAAGGCCTCCCGAGGCGCGACGTACGCCACTTCTCCCTCGTGGGCGTCGTCTGGGACAACCCGGACACGGAACTCCAGGGCCGGGTCCAGGTCCGTACCCGCGCGAGCGGCACCGCGAAGTGGTCCGTCTGGCAGGACGTGGACACGCACAACCACGAGCACGCGGCTGACCCGGACACGGCAGAGCGCACCTCGGGGCGCGTACGGGGATCCACGGCCCCCCTGTGGGTCGGCGACTCGGACGGTGTGGAGGTCCGCGTCCAGGCGGAGACGGACGGCAGGCCGGAAGCGCACGGCCGGGCCGTCGCAGGCGACTCTCTCCCCAGGGGCCTGCACATCGAACTGATCGACCCGGGCGTCGACCCGGCCGCCGAGCCCCCGCCCCAGACTTCCGGAGTGGACACCCCGCGGGGCGACGTCCTGTCCCCCGAGGCCGCGGCCTCCTCGGCCGTCAACGCCGACCTCGCCCCCCTCGGCGCGACCTCGATCCCCGCCCTCAGCCAGAAGCAGACGGAGGCCGACCTGGTCGCGACCCGCGGCGACTCGGCGGGCGTGGCGAGCGGGACGGACAAGCCGGCGCCCAAGGACAAGCCGGTCGTGAAGGAGAAGCCGGGTACGACAGGCAAGACCGGCACGATCGGCAACGCCGACGCGGCGAGCGCGGGGGAGGGCCAGCGCGTGAAGCCGTACATCGGCGCACGTCCGCGCATCGTCACCCGCCGGGGCTGGGGTGCCGACGAGACGCTCCGCGAGCGGAACTTCAGCTACACGAAGACCGTGAAGGCCGCCTTCGTCCACCACACCGCGTCCGGCAACAACTACCGCTGCGCGCAGGCCCCTTCAGTCATCCGCAGTATCTACCGCTATCACGTGAAGAGCAGCGGCTGGCGGGACATCGGCTACAACTTCCTCATCGACAAGTGCGGAAACATCTACGAGGGGCGGGCCGGAGGCGTGGCCAAGCCCGTCATGGGCGCACACACTCTCGGTTTCAACACCAACAGCATGGGGATCGCGGTCCTCGGGAGCTTCGGTGCCTCGAACCCGCCCGCCGCCGCGGTGAAGGCGATCGCGAAGCTCACGGCGTGGAAGCTCGGCCTCTTCGGAGCGAACCCGAAGGGCAAGACCTACCTCAAGTCCGGGGGCGGAAATCTCTACCGAAAGGGAAAGAACGTACGACTCAATGTAATCTCCGGTCACCGGGATGGTTTCGCCACCGAATGCCCGGGCGGCCGACTCTACGCGAAGCTCGGCACGGCCCGTGCGACTTCGGCCCGCTACCAGGGACGATGAGGTCCGGTCGGCGGGAATGGTGAGCCCGGCAAGCCGGGGCCCCAGCCCCGGCGGCTCCCCACAGCCATACCTCCCCCAGAGGCGCCCCACAGCCATCGAAACGGTCTGCATACACCGGCCGGTCGAAAGACAGTTCGACCGGCCCCATCAGGAAGCAGAGACGACAGGTGACAGAAGCGATCCTCCTGGTCGGCGGCAAGGGCACACGGCTGCGCCCCCTCACGGTGCACACGCCGAAGCCGATGGTTCCGGCGGCCGGGGTACCGTTCCTCACGCACCAGCTGGCACGGGCGAGAGCGGCGGGGGTCGAGCACATCGTGCTCGCCACGTCCTATCTGGCCGAGGTCTTCGAGCCCCACTTCGGCGACGGCTCGTCACTGGGGCTCCACATCGAGTACGTCACCGAGGAGGAGCCCCTCGGCACCGGCGGCGCCATCCGGAACGTGGCCTCCCGTCTGAGATCGGCCCCCGACGACCCGGTCCTGATCTTCAACGGGGACATCCTGACGGGCCTGGACATCCCGGCTCTGATCAGTACGCACCGGTCTTCGGGCGCGGACGTCTCCCTGCACCTCACGAGGGTGACGGACCCGAGGGCGTACGGCCTGGTCCCCACGGACTCGTCGGGCCGGGTCCAGGCGTTCCTGGAGAAACCCCAGACGCCCGAGGAGATCGTCACCGACCAGATCAACGCGGGAGCGTACGTCTTCCGCCGCTCGGTGATCGACGCGATCCCGGTGGGCCGCCCGGTCTCGGTCGAACGGGAAACGTTCCCGGAGCTCCTTGCCTCCGGCGCCCACCTCCAGGGAATGGTCGACTCGACCTACTGGCTGGACCTGGGCACCCCGGGGGCCTTCGTGCGCGGCTCGGCCGACCTGGTCCTCGGCCGCGCTCCGTCCCCGGCCGTCCCGGGCCGCTGCGGGGACCGCCTGGTCCTCCCGTCGGCCACGGTCGCCTCCGACGCCAAGTTGACCGGCGGCACCGTCGTCGGCCACGGCGCCACGGTCGGCGAGGGCGCCCGCATCTCCGGCAGCACCATCCTCGACGGCGCGGTCATCGCCCCGGGCGCGGTCATCACCGACTCCCTGATCGGCGCCCGCGCCCACGTAGGCGCCCGCTCGATCCTCACAGGAGTGGTGGTGGGCGACGGCGCCTCGGTAGGCCCGGACAACGAACTCCGCGAGGGCGTACGCATCTGGTGCGACGCCCAAATCCCACCAGCAGCACTCCGCTTCTCATCGGACCAGTAACACCGACTAAACCAAGGGCTTCACCAAGGGGGGAGCAGAGCCTGCGCGCACAAACTGGCGCAGGCTCACACCACCCAGCCCGTCCGGCGTTTGAGGACGAGGCCGTTAGGCCGATCTCCCACCCACTCACCCAGCCCGTCCGGCGTTTGAGGACGAGCGCGGAGCGCGATACGGGGGTTCGGGGGCGGAGCCCCTGAGTAAGTGACGGGATTGGGTAGGGGCGGCGGGGGCGAAAAAAGCCCCGACTCACAGCCGCCCAATATCCCCGCGAGGCATCCGCGGCTGCCGCCGCGCCGGCGTACGCCCACTCAACAGAATGAGCCGAGCAGCCCGATGCCGCTGCCCCGCATAAGGCTCCAGCAACGACAACATCACGGCATCATCCGCATCCCGGTCCCCGGCCAGCGCATACCCCACGATCCCGGGAAGGTGAAGGTCCCCGACCGTCACCGCATCCGCCGCCCCATGACTCCGCTGCACAACCTCCGCCGAGGTCCAAGGCCCCACCCCCGCCACCACCTCAAGCCGCTCCTGGGCCCGCCCCGCCTCGAACCCCACCGCCTCCTCCATCCGCCGAGCCACCCGGACGACCCGCAGAATCGTCGACGCCCGCTTGTTGTCGACCCCGGCCCGATGCCACTCCCACGAGGGAATCAACGCCCACACCCGAGGCTCGGGCATCACGAACATCCCCCCACCCCGCCCCACCAGAGGCCCGGGCCCGGGCGCCGGCACCCCGTACTTCCGCACGAGCAACCGCCACGCCCGATACGCTTCGTCCGTCGTGACCTTCTGTTCGAGAACCGACGGAATCAACGACTCCAGCACGAGCCCGGTACGCGTCAGCCGCAACCCGGGCCGCCGGTGCCGGGCCACCGCCACCAGCCGATGCCGCGGCTCGAAGGCATCGGGATCGTCCGACTCCCCGAGCATCCGCGGCAACTGCTCCAGCAACCACTCGGCCCCGGGCCCCCACGCCTCCCCCTCGACCACACCCGCGCGCACGGACACCCGCAGGGTGCCGGGCCCGACCGGCGTGAGACTGGCCCGCCACACGGCCCCGTCCGGCGTCGTACGGAAGGTCGGATCGGCGGGCCCCCGCCGCAACGGCCCGAGCACCAGCCCGAGATCCAGCGGCCACGGCGGCACCCACCTCCGCGTACGCCCGCCGAGTCCGCCCGACCGGTCCGCCCGCGCCTGCCCGGGCACGACGACATGCCCGCCGCGCACGGTCGTACGCGTCGGCCGAGGATCAAAACGTCCGGCCACGATGGGGTCCTAGGGCTTGGGGCGCTCGGTCGTGCCGTACGAGAATGCCGTACGAACCAGGGGCGATGTGAACGTCGGCGCTCAGCGCACCTCGATGAACGCCCCCGCATCCCGCTCCGGCCGCGCCTTCGGCTCCTCCGCCGCATGCCCGACCGCGACGGCACCCATGGGATCCCATCCCTCCGGCAGCCCGAGCACGTCCCGCACGACCTCCCGGCAGAACATCGTCGACGACACCCACGCGGACCCGAGCCGCTCCCCGGCGAGCGCGACGAGGAAGTTCTGCACCCCGGCACCCGCGGCGACCACGAACATCTCGCGCTCGGCCCCGTCCCGCCGGTCGTCGCCGTACGTGTGGGACCCGTCCATGACGAGGCACGGCACGACGAGATACGGCGCGCCCCGCAGCACGTCCCCGCGCCGCACGCGCTTGGCGATGGACTCCGCGCTCTTCCCGTCCCGCTCAAGATCGGCGATCCAGGCGTCCCGCATGGCGTCGAGCAGCCGCGTCCGCGACTCGGCCGACTCAAGGAGTACGAATCTCCAGGGCGTCGTGTGATGCGGCGCGGGCGCGGTCACGGCGGCGGCCACCGCACGCCGTACGGCATCGGGGTCGACGGGCTCGTCGGTGAAGGCCCGTACGGTACGCCGCTGGGTGACGGCCCCCCGGACGGCCTCGGAGGTGCCGAGCCGGAACATGTCGTCGCGCGCGCCCCGGACCATGCCTCGTGTCCCTTCGTCCTTGCCTTCCTCGCCGCTCGTGCCCACCACATGGGGCAGTCCGCGCACGACGGCGACGGGCAGCCCGGCGGCCTTGCCCTTGACGAGGTCACCGGCGGAGGCGAGCTCGTCGGCGGTGGCGACCACGGTGGCGCTGAGGGGATTCCCGTGCGCGTCCGTGCCGCCCCGCAGATCGTCGAGGACGCGCACCCCGGCGGCGCCGATGGCGACATCGGTGAGCCCGGTCCGCCAGGGCCGCCCGAACGTGTCCGTGACGACGACCCCGACTTCGACCCCGAGCGCGTCCCGCAGCCCGTCGCGGATCGCGCGCGCGGAGGCGTCGGAGTCCTCGGGCAGCAACAGCACGGTCCCGGAGGGCGTGTTGGAGGCGTCGACGCCGGCGGCGGCCATGATGAGCCCCTGCCGGTTCTCCACGATCCGCAGCGGCCCGCGCCGCGCGACGACCCGCACGGTCTCGGCGTCGATGGCGGCCTCCCGGTCCGCCGCCTCGACGATCCGCCCCTCGGCCTTGGACACGATCTTCGAGGTGACCAGCAGCACGTCCCCGTCGGCAAGACCCGGCTCGGTACTCGCGATCAGCTTGGCGAGATCGTCCCCCGGCCGTACTTCGGGCAGTCCGGGCAGCGCCCAGACCCGGAAGCCGGGCACACCCGACGGCAGCCCTTCGTCACCTGCCGGAGCCGGACTCGCCGAAACCTCGTCGCTCATGTGCCCCGTACCCCCGAACCCGTCACTGCCGAAGTCGTCGTCGCTCAAGCGCCCCGCACCTCCTCCGCCAGCGCCAGCGCCTGACGGGCCATCTCGGCCGTCGCGTCCAGGTCGGTCATCATCAGGGGCACGGCCCGGCACTGGATGCCGGCGGCGGCGACCCGCTCCACCGTCCCGGCGTCCACGGTGTCGACGAGCCAGCCGTCGAGAAGCCCCGAGCCGTAGTGCTCGGCGACCGCGGCGGCCGTGGACTCGACGCCGACGGCCGCGAGGACCTTGTCGGCCATGCCGCGCACGGGCGCGTCACCGACGATGGGGGAGAGGCCGACCACCGGGACGCCCGCCTCGGCGATGGCCTCGCGGATGCCGGGCACGGCGAGGATGGTGCCGACGGAGACGACCGGGTTGGACGGCGGGAAGAGAATCACGTCGGCCGAGGAGATCGCCTCCAGCACTCCGGGCGCCGGCTTGGCCTGGTCGGCGCCGACGGGCACCACCGCGTACGCGTCCACGGAGGCCCGCAGCCGCACCCAGTACTCCTGGAAGTGGATGGCCTTGCGCTCGCCGTCGATCTCGACGGCCACATGGGTCTCGATGCGGTCGTCGGACATGGGGATCAGCCGGACGCCCGGCTTCCACCGGTCGCAGAGCGCCTCGGTGACGGCGCTGAGGGGATACCCGGCGCTCAGCATCTGTGTCCGCACGATGTGTGTCGCGAAGTCCCGGTCGCCGAGCCCGAACCACTCGGGTCCGACCCCGTACGCCGCGAGCTCCTCCTTGAGATGGAAGGTCTCGTCGGTCCGCCCCCAGCCCTGCTCCTCGTTGATACCGCCACCGAGCGTGTACATCACCGTGTCGAGGTCCGGGCAGACCTTCAGCCCGAAGAGGTGGATGTCGTCCCCGGTGTTGCCGATGACCGTGACGTCCGCGTCCGGCGCGGCCTGCTTGAGACCACGCAGGAACCGTGCACCACCGATGCCGCCTGCCAGAACCACAATGCGCATGCATTCAGTCTTGCAGGCGGCTACGACAACGCGTCAGCCGGTTACGAGACCTTGGCCACCGTCCCCGACTCCGCCGCGCACCGGACGGCGTGCATCGGCATCTCCGTCAACCCGGGGTAGTACACGTGCAGGCTTATGGCCGGATCGAGCGAGTCGTTGACGACCTCGTGCACGTACCCGGGCGCGAACACACGTTGAGCGCCCGCGCCCAACGCGCGCGTGCCCCGCTCGGTGCGCTCGGTCAGCGCGCCCTCCAGGACGGTGAGCACGCCGGAGGAGCGGCCGTGGTCGTGCAGCCCGCTGCCCTGCCCGGGCACCCAGGAGAGCAGCCACACCTCGTAGCCGGGCCCGGTGCGCAGCCGGTGGTACCAGCGGGACGTCGCGTCGTACTCGACGAGGTGCTCCCACTGGGAGCGGTCGGCCGCGATGGAGCGGGCGAGGCCGACGAAGTCGGCCACGGTGGCCGGGTGCTCGCGCGGCGCCTGGAGGAGGTGCGGTACTTCGAGGATGTCGCCGGCGATCTGGAGGTCGCTGTCGCTGTTCATGGGTGCGGTGGGTTCCTCGGCGGAAGAGAGTGCTGGAGGACTGGGTGTCACGTACCGTCCGCCCGGGTCGCGGGCATGAGGTGTGCCCTGGTGCGGGCGAGGGGACCAGCGGCCGGGCCCTGGTCAGGGAACTCGGCGGCAGCCGGAGCGCGGTTGGCTCAACAGCTGTGACAGCAACAGAAACAGCTACAGCGAGCGTGGGCAGCACCGAGGGACCCGGCGGTGCGGGTCGAGGTGAGTGCCAAGTTCGCGAGCATGCCCACTAGGACACCGGTTCACACTCGGACTGTCAACTTGATGTCCGGTATGTGGGCGATGTTTCACCTCATCCGGTTCATCTCTGTGGCGAAAGGTTTGTGCAGGAGCTTGCGAGGACACATGGCGCACAATCGGGCGCACGAACCTCGTCGCGATCCCGTGATCCATGGGGCATTCGTGTGATCCACATGTGATCCGGTTCGCTTCGCCGTCCGTACAGGAACGAGATCGAACTTCTGAGCGTCCTTCTTCGTACAGGTCCTGCGCGGAGACGGAGCCGGCCGGGTCCCTATTCGGCTGTCAGGGTTTATGCCGATTTGAACACTTTCCGCAAAGCCTTGGTTCCGCAGAGTGAATAAGGGGCCCAATAGCAGATCTCGGCTTGACTGGCCCGGATCGGCACACTTGTAATTTCACTCGTGTCGTTCAGCCGAAATCGGTAACGGCAGCATCACGGGGACGCGAGACGGACGAGGGGCGCACATGACCGAGCTGTTTCAGGAACTGCTGGTCGACGAGGCCGAAGAGGAGCTCGGCTGGCAGGAGCGGGCGCTCTGCGCGCAGACCGACCCCGAGTCCTTTTTCCCCGAGAAGGGCGGCTCCACCCGCGAGGCCAAGAAGGTCTGCCTCGCCTGTGAGGTCCGCTCCGAGTGCCTCGAATACGCGCTCGCCAACGACGAACGATTCGGCATCTGGGGCGGCCTGTCCGAGCGTGAACGGCGCCGCCTGAAGAAGGCCGCCGTCTGATCGTGGCTTGATCGCGCCCTGATCGCCGGCTGTGCGCCGCCCGACCGAACGGCGCACACCCCTACGTTCCGATACGTAACGAACGGCCCGTCGCTGGTGGGTTATCCACAGGCGGCGGGCCGCTCTCGTGCCCAGCCGTTAGTGTGGGCCTCCGTCCGAGACGCCCCGCTGTCCTCTGGGGGCACAGGCGTCCACCGCAGTCCATCGAACCGGGGCCCGTACCTCGATGTCCGCGCACAGCCATTCGGCAGGTCAGTACGACGCTGCCACGCCCGAGTTCCCACGGCACGTGGTCACCGCCGTGATCGTCTCGCACGACGGTGCCCGCTGGCTCCCCGACGCCCTCGCCGGGCTGCTCGGCCAGGAACGCCCCGTACAGAACGCCGTGGCGGCCGACACCGGCAGCGCGGACGACTCCGCCCGGCTGGTCACCGACGCCCTCGGCGCCGACCGGGTGCTGCACCTCGCCCGGCGCACCGGCTTCGGCCAGGCCGTCGAGGAGGCCGCCCGCACGGCCGGCGTGCTGACCCCGGACGACCTGCCGTACCTCAAGCGCCCCAGCGGCTGGGACCCGGTCACCCGCACCTGGCGCGACGACGCGTACGACATGCCGGAACTGCCCCACGGCGAGCCCGAGCAGTGGCTGTGGCTCCTGCACGACGACTGCGCCCCCGAAGCCGACGCCCTGGCCCAGCTGCTGCGGGTCGTGGAGAACGAACGGGAGCTCGGCAAGGACGTCGCGATCGTCGGCCCCAAGCTCCGCGGCTGGTACGACCGCAGACAGCTCCTGGAAGTCGGCGTCACCATCGCGCACAGCGGCCGCCGCTGGACCGGCCTCGACCGGCGTGAGCAGGACCAGGGCCAGCACGACCACGTCAGGCCCGTGCTCGCCGTGTCCACCGCCGGCATGCTGATCCGCCGCGACGTCTTCGAAGAGCTCGGCGGTTTCGACCGCCGGCTGCCCCTGATGCGCGACGACATCGACCTGTGCTGGCGCGCCCAGGCCGCGGGCCACCGTGTCCTCGTCGCCCCGGAAGCGGTCGTGCGGCACGCCGAGGCGTCCTCCCGCGAGCGGCGCACCGTCGACTGCGTGGGCCGCACCTCCGCCTCCCCGCACAAGGTCGACAAGGCCGGCGCCGTCTACACCCTCCTCGTCAACAGCCGCAGCGCGGCGCTCCCCTGGATCCTCGTACGGCTCGTCGTCGGCACGCTGCTGCGCACGGTCGCGTACCTCGTGGGCAAGGTCCCCGGACAGGCGGTCGACGAGATCCGCGGCCTCCTGGGGACACTGCTGCGCCCGGAGCGCATCCTCGCGGGCCGACGCAGGCGCGGCCGCCCCCAGGTCGACAAGGGCGAACTGCGCCCGCTGTTCCCGCCACCCGGCGCGACCGTGCGGGCCACCATCGAACAGGCCGCGGGCAACCTCGCGGGCAGCTCCGACCCGGAGCTGAACGCGGCAGGACGACACGGCAGCGCCGTCGAGTCCGGACCCGGCGGCGACGACGCCGACTTCCTGGAGGTCGAGCAGTTCGCCCGCCTCAAGCGCGTCGCCCGCAAGCCGGGACCGATGCTCTTCGTGGCCCTTCTCCTCGTCTCGCTCGTCGCCTGCCGTGAGCTCCTCGGCGGCGGTGCGCTCTCGGGCGGGGCGCTGCTGCCCGCCCCGGCCGACTCCTCCGAGCTGTGGTCGCGCTATCTGGACGCCTGGCATCCGGTCGGCGCCGGCGGCACCCAGTCAGCGCCGCCGTATCTCGCGCTCGTCGCGATGCTCGCGAGCCTGCTGTTCGGCTCCACCGGGCTCGCCGTCACCGTGCTGCTGGTCGGTTCGGTGCCGCTGGCCGGCTTCACCGCCTACTTCGCCTCCCGCCCGCTCGTCCAGTCGCGCCTGCTGCGCGCCTGGGCGTCCGTGGCGTACGCCTTCCTGCCCGCCGCCACCGGCGCGCTCGCGGGCGGCCGCATCGGCACGGCCGTACTCGCCGTGCTGCTGCCCCTCATCGCGCGCGCGGGCGTCGCGGCCAGCGGCCTCGCCTCGGAGACCGCCCGTGGCAGCTGGCGCGCCACCTGGGCGTTCGCGCTGCTGCTGACCCTCGCCACCGCCTTCACGCCGATCGTGTGGCCCATCGCGCTCGTGCTGGGCCTCGCCCTGCTGGTCGTGCGCCGCGGCGAGATCACCGCCTATGGGCCGCGCTTCCTGGCGCAGCTCGGCACCCCGCTGCTCGTCCTCGCCCCCTGGTCGCTGACGCTGCTGCCGTTCGGCTTCTTCCAGCAGGCCGGCATGGAGTACGGGCCGGGGGCGGCCTCCGCGCTCGACCTGCTGGGCGGCAGCCCGGGCGGCCCCGGGACCGTCAGCGGGCTGATGCTGATCGGCATCGTGTGCGCCGCAGTGGCCGCGCTGGTGCGTACGGAGCGTCAGTTGGGAATCTGGACCGCCTGGGCGGCCGGCCTGGTGGCGCTCGTTTTCGCCGTCCTGTCCAACAGCTCCACCTGGGCCGGACCCGCCACCCTCGTCTACGGCCTCGCCTTCCTCGCCGCCGCCGCGCTCGGTGCCGACGGCGCCCGCTCGCGCGTGGCCGAGCAGAGCTTCGGCTGGCGTCAGCCGCTTGCCGTGCTCATCGCGTTCGCCGCGGCCGCGGGACCCCTGCTCGTCGCCGCCGGGTGGATGATCCGCGGCGCGGACGGACCCCTGGAGCGCCGCGATCCCGTCCAGGTGCCCGCGTTCGTCGCCGAGGAGAGCGGCACCCGCGACCAGGCCCGCACCCTCGTCCTGAACAGCGCCTCGCCGGCCGAGGTCGGCTACATGCTCGTCCGGGGCTCCGGCGCCCGCCTCGGCGACGCCGAACTGGCCGCGGCGGACGGCGAGAACAAGCCGCTCGACAAGGTCGTCGCGAACCTCGTGGCGGGCTCCGGCGCCGACCAGGCCGACCAGCTCGGCGGCTTCGCCGTGCGGTACGTCCTCGTGCGCGGCGGCGCGCCCCGCGAGGTCAGCCGCGTCCTGGACGCGACCCCCGGCCTGAGCCGGCTGAGCCAGCAGGACGGCAGCGCCCTGTGGCGCGTCGACCGGCAGGTCGCGCGCGCGGCCATCGTCCCCGACTCCGGCGACCCGCAGCCCATCGCCGCAGGGCCCGTCGAACTGCACACCGAGATCCCCGCCGGTGCTGACGGCCGCGTCCTGCGCCTCGCCGACACCGCCGACGAGGGCTGGACGGCCACCCTCGACGGCAAGCCGCTCACCAGGACCACGGTCGACGGCTGGGCGCAGGGTTTCGAACTGCCCGCCACCGCTGGCCGGCTGGACGTCACCTTCGAGGCCCCGATGAGCCACACCGGCTGGCTGTGGGCGCAGGGCGCGCTCGCCGTCGTCCTCGTGGTGCTCGCCCTGCCCGGCCGCCGCCGTGACGTCGACGACGACCTCCCCGAGGAGCCCGTCGTCCCCGCCCAGGCCGTCTCCGGCGAGGGCCGCAGGGCCCGCAGGCTGCGCGCCCAGGCGGAGGCCGAACAGGCGGACCAGCCCGACCAGTTCACCCCGGACGCCCCGTCCGCCCCACCTCCTCCTTCGGAGGAGGCCCCCGTCCCCGCCCAGGTCCCGCAGCAGCAGACCTACGGCGATTGGGACACGACGACGTACGCGGGCGCCGAGTACGGCACCTACGGCGGCGAGCAGCAGTACCAGGGCGCCCCGCAGTACCCGGCGGGCACCTACGACCAGCAGCAGTATCCGGCGGACCCGTACCAGACGGGCCAGTACGACCCGTACGCGTCCTACGGCACGGGGAACGCGGCGTACGACCCGTCGCAGACGTACTCCCAGGGCTACGACCCGGCGTACGACCCGGACCAGCACCAGCAGCCGCCGCACGGCACCGACAGTGAGCGCCCCGACGGGAGCCAGCAGTGAACCGCACCACCGTGTCCCTGATCGCCGGCGTGACCGCGCTCGCCGCCGTCACCGGATTCGCCTCGATGTCCGAGCCGGACACCACCGGCTCGGACACGGCGAAGGCGGCCGCCCAGCTGCCCGTGGAGCGCACCAGCCTGCTCTGCCCGGCTCCCAGCACCTCGGACCTCGCGGAGACCGCGTACACGTCCTTCACCCCCGTCGCGGAGGTCACCGGTGACGACGGCGCGGCCGAACTCACGGCGGCGGGCGAGGAGTCGGCCGACGGCAAGACCGACGCGGACAAGGGCGACAAGAAGGACGACGGCAAGGGCGGCGAGGAGAAGGCCGTCCTGAGGCCGAAGGAGCCGGGCAAGCCGGTCACCGGCGAGGCCTCCGGCGCCGAGTCGCCCGCGCTCGTCGGCACCGCCGAGGGCAGGTTCGCGCCCGGCTGGACCGTCCAGCAGACGACGGAGATCCCGGCGGGCAGCGGCCGCGGCCTGCTCGGTACCAACTGCACCGCTCCGGACACGGAGTTCTGGTTCCCGGGCGCCAGCACCGCCAAGGAGCGCACGGACTACGCGCACCTGACCAACCCGGACGACTCGGCCGCCGTCGCCGACATCGAGCTGTACGGCAAGGACGGCGCCCTCAAGTCGACGGTGGGGGAGGGCATCCAGATCCCGCCGCACTCCAGCGAGGCGGTGCTGCTGTCCACGCTCATCGACGAGCCGCAGACCAACCTCACCGTGCACGTCACGGTCCGCAGCGGCCGGGTCGCCGCCGCCGTCCAGGCCATCGACGACAAGCTCGGCGGCGACTGGCTGGGCCCCTCCACCGACCCCGCGGGCAGCCTCGTCCTGCCGGGCATCCCGAAGGACGCCACATCCGTACGGCTGGTCGCCTTCGCGCCCGGTGACGCCGACGCGGACCTGAAGGTGCGGCTCGCCTCTCCGAACGGGCCGATCACCCCCGCCGGAAACGAGACGCTGCACGTCAAGGCAGGCATGACCGCCGCCATCGACCTCGGTGACGTCACGCGCGGCGAGGCGGGATCCCTGATGCTGACGCCGACCGGACGGCCCACCCCGGTCGTCGCCGCCCTCAAGGTCACACGCGGCAAGGGCGACAAGCAGGAGACGGCGTTCATCCCGGCGACCGGCCCGGTGGAGACGCGCGCGACGGCCGCCGACAACCGCTCCAAGGGCTCCACGCTCTCCCTGGTGGCCCCCGGCCGTGCCGCGAAGGTCAAGGTCACGGCCTCTGCGGGAAGCGGCGGCGGCACGGCCGCGTCGAAGACGTACACGATCAAGGGCGGCACCACCCAGAACGTCGAGCTGCCCGTCCCCAGCGGCCTCAAGGGCACGTACGCCCTCACTGTCGAGCCGCAGTCCGGCGGTCCCGTCTACGCGGCGCGGATGCTCGAAGCGGCCAGTGGCGGCGTACCGATGTTCACGACGCAGACGCTGCCGGACGACCGGGGAACGGTGGAGGTACCGGACGCGGCACAGGACCTCTCGGTGCTGCAGAAGTAGGACGCCGCACGCCTCCGGGGGCGCGGTCAGTCCTCCCCGTACCGGGGATCCACCGTCTCCGGAGTCAGGCCCAGCAGCTCGGCGACCTGCTCCACCACGACCTCGTGCACGAGCGCGGCCCGCTCGTCGCGCCCCTTGGTGCGGATCTCGACCGGGCGGCGGTAGACGACGACTCGGCCGGGCCGGCCCTCGTGCGCCGGGATCGTGCCGCCCAGGGGAACCGTCTCGTCGGCCCAGCCCTCGTCACGCGCCGGGTCGAGCCGGGGCACCTCCAGCACCAGGAACTCGATGTCGGCGAGCTGCGGCCAGCGCCGCTCCAGCCGCTCCACGGAGTCCTGCACCAGATCCGCGAACACCTCGGCCCGAGGCGCCGAGAGGGGTACCTGCGGCGGCGCCACTGGGCCACGCATCCCCCGCCCGTGTCGATCACGACGACGGGGCCTGGGCTCGGCGGCACGGGGCGGTACGGGGTTGTCCATCACTGACGAAGAGTAGTCCCCAGACCCTTCTCCCGCCTGCACGTGTCCACCGACGGTCACCCCCTCGGGGGAGCGGCGCCGGGGCGTCCCACGGCTCCCGCCGCACCGCGCGACCAGCGCCCACAACCGGCAGCGACTCACCAACCGCGTATGCCACTTGATGACCATTCCAGCCAAGGTTGGGCTCGTTTCCATATGCCTCTAGGACCACAGAAATAACGGCAATTGACAGCTTTCGCACCAACTCGGGATCACTCCTGGACCCGTCCGAAATTTCGCCAACACCCGTACCCGCAGGTCAACAAGGCGCGCCAGGAACCACTTGTGTCAGGGGTCACACCACGACGCGGTGGAGTGACCCGGGGGTGAGTCGTCGCGGCCCGCTCAAGAGTGCGGTACCGTCCAACATCGTGAGCCCTGTACGTCGCTGTTCGCGCACCGCTTGCGGCCGTCCCGCCGTCGCGACGCTGACGTACGTCTACGCCGACTCGACCGCGGTCCTCGGCCCGCTCGCCACCTACGCCGAACCCCACTGTTACGACCTGTGCGCCGAGCACTCCGAGCGCCTCACCGCCCCGCGCGGCTGGGAGGTCGTCCGGCTCGCCGACGCCTCCGCTCCCTCCCGCCCCAGCGGTGACGACCTGGAGGCGCTCGCCAACGCCGTGCGCGAGGCGGCCCGTCCGCAGCAGCGCGCCGCGCAGGGGGGCGTCGGCAACGCCCGCGATGCGGACCCGATGGAGGTCGCCCGCCGCGGCCACCTCCGGGTGCTGCGCTCGCCGGACTCCTGAACCACCTTCCCGAACCCCCGTCCCGCGAACGGGACTTCACCCCGTGCACATTCGGTGCACGTTTCACTCAATGACGCACGACCATTGACGCGCGCTTGTCGCGGACACGACCATTCCCCCACCCGTGAGAAATCGTTTTCCGCATCGCGGAATCCGGGGAGGCTTCGTGTACGTCCAGGAACTCGAGCCCGTGGCCGACTCGCTCGGCCTGTCCGCACTCGTCGCGACTCTGCCCCTCGTCATCGTCCTCGTCCTGCTCGGCGGCGTCCGGATGAAGGCGCACCTGGCGGGTCTCAGCGGCCTCGCGGCCGCCGCCCTGGTCGCCTGGCTCGCGTACGGCATGCCCGTCGGCCAGACGCTCTCCAGCGCCGCCCAGGGAGCCGTGTTCGGCCTCTTCCCCATCCTGTGGATCGTCGTCAACGCCCTCTGGGTGTACCGGATGACCGTCCGCACCCGGCACTTCGACATCCTGCGCCGCTCGTTCGGGCGACTCTCCGACGACCCGCGCATCCAGGCGCTCGTCGTCGCGTTCTGCTTCGGCGCGCTCCTGGAGGCCCTCGCGGGCTTCGGCGCGCCCGTCGCGATCTGCTCGGTCATGCTGGTCGCGCTCGGCTTCGACCCGGTGCGCGCCGCGGTGGTCGCGCTGGTCGCCAACACCGCGCCCGTCGCCTTCGGCGCGATGGGCACACCGGTCGTGACACTGGCTCAAGTCACGGGCCTGCCACTGGATTCCGTCGCCTCCGTAGTGGGCCGTCAGACTCCGCTGCTCGCCCTGGTGGTGCCCCTGGTGCTCGTCTTCCTGGTGGACGGGCGACGCGGTCTGCGCGAGACCTGGATCCCGGCCGTGGCGTGCGGATTCGCCTTCGCCGTCGCCCAGTTCGCCGCCTCCAACTACGTCTCCGCCCAACTCGCCGACATCGGGGCCGCCCTGGCCGGCGCGGGCGCCCTGATGGCGGTGCCGCAGGCGCGCAAGCCCGCCGCCGAGCCCGTACGGGCCGCGGTCCTGACGGGCGTACGCAGTGAGGACCTGGACGAGGAGGACCCGCGCCCCGAGGTGCTGCGGGCGTACGCGCCGTACGCGCTGATCGTCGTGATCTTCTCCATCGCCCAGATCCCGGTGGTGAAGGACCAGTTGGCGAAGGCGACCCGCACCTTCGACTGGCCGTTCCTGAACGTCGCGAACGCGGACGGCGACCCCGTCGGAGGCAACGTCTTCACCTGGCCCATCGTGTCCACCGGCGGCACGCTCGTACTGCTCGCCGGGATGTGCACGGCCGTCGTACTCGGGGTGCACGCGCGCGTGGCGGTCAGGGAATGGGCCGCCACCGTCCACGAGTTGAGGTTCGCGATCCTCACCGTGACGTCCGTCCTGGCGCTCGCCTACGTCATGAACCTCTCCGGACAGGCGGCCACGATCGGCCACTTCGTGGCGGCGGCCGGCGCGGGACTCGCCTTCCTGTCACCGGTCCTGGGCTGGTTCGGCGTGGCGGTCTCCGGATCGGACACCTCCGCCAACGCGCTCTTCGGCGCCCTTCAGGTGACCGCGGCCCGCGAGTCGGGGCTCTCCCCGGAGCTCCTCGCGGCCGCCAACAGCTCCGGAGGCGTCCTCGGCAAGATGATCTCGCCGCAGAACCTCACCATCGCCTGCGCGGCGGTCGGCCTCGCCGGCCGCGAGGGAGACCTGCTGCGCAAGGTGCTCCCATGGAGCCTCGGACTTCTGCTGGTCATGTGCCTGATAGTCGTCGGACAGAGCTCGCCCGTCCTGGAATGGATGCTTCCGTAAGCCCGTGCGAGGTCCGTGCGTGATGTCCGTGTGTGCCCTCCCGGGTCCCGCACGGCCGAGTGTCAGTGCGTACGGGTAGTTTGGGGCCACCGTTGAGGACTCAAGGAAGGCTGGCCGTGACCGCTGATCTGTCGCAGCTCGTTAAGGCGTACGACGTACGCGGGGTGGTCCCGGACCAGTGGGACGAGACGCTGGCCGAGCTGTTCGGCGCGGCCTTCGTGCAGGTCACGGGCGCCGACGCGATCGTGACCGGGCACGACATGCGCCCCTCGTCCCCCGGTCTGTCGAGGGCCTTCGCACGCGGGGCGGCGGCGCGCGGCGTCGACGTGACCGAGATCGGGCTGTGCTCGACGGACCAGCTGTACTACGCGTCGGGGGCGTTCGGCCTCGCGGGCGCGATGTTCACCGCCTCGCACAACCCGGCGCAGTACAACGGCATCAAGATGTGCCGCCCGGGCGCCGCCCCGGTCGGCCAGGACACCGGCCTCTCGGAGATCCGCGAACTGGTCGAGTCCTGGATGGACTCCGGCGCCCCCACGTCGGACGCGACACCGGGCACGATCACCCGGCGGGACACGCTGGAGGACTACTCGGCGCACCTGCGCGGCCTCGTCGACCTGACCTCCATCCGCCCCCTGAAGGTCGTGGTCGACGCGGGCAACGGCATGGGCGGGCACACGGTCCCGACCGTCTTCGCCGGGCTGCCCCTGACCCTCGTCCCGATGTACTTCGAGCTGGACGGCACGTTCCCGAACCATGAGGCGAACCCGCTGGACCCGGCGAACATCGTCGACCTCCAGAAGCGCGTCCGCGAGGAGGACGCCGACCTCGGCATCGCCTTCGACGGCGACGCCGACCGCTGCTTCGTCGTCGACGAGCGGGGCGAGCCGGTCTCCCCGTCCGCGATCACGGCCCTGGTCGCCGCCCGCGAGCTGGCCAGGCACGGCGGCAAGGGCACGGTCATCCACAACCTGATCACGTCCTGGTCGGTCCCGGAGGTCGTCCGGGAGAACGGCGGCACGCCGGTACGCACGCGCGTGGGCCACTCCTTCATCAAGGCCGAGATGGCCACCTCCGGCGCGATCTTCGGCGGCGAGCACTCCGCGCACTACTACTTCAAGGACTTCTGGAACGCGGACACGGGCATGCTCGCCGCCCTCCACGTCCTCGCCGCCCTCGGAGGCCAGAAAGGCACGCTCTCCGCCCTCGTCGACCAGTACGACCGCTATGCCGGCTCCGGCGAGATCAACTCCACGGTCGACGACCAGGCCGGCCGCCTCGCCGCCATCAAGGCCGCCTACGGGGGCCGCGAGGGCATCACCCTCGACGAACTCGACGGCCTCACCGTCTCCGCCGCCGACTGGTGGTTCAACGTCCGCCCGTCCAACACGGAACCCCTCCTCCGCCTGAACGCGGAGGCACGGGACGAGACGGTGATGGCGAAGGTACGGGACGAGGCATTGGCGATCATCAGAGGCTGAGGCATCGCAGCCCGGGCCGACACTTTCAGCCCGTCCGGCGTTTGAGGACGAGGCCGTTCAGGCCGATGAGCGGGGGTCCGGGGGCGGCAGCCCCCGGGATGGGAAGGGTAAGGGCGGCGGGGGCGAACTCTCCCGACGCCCAGCCACCCGCAGCGGTACCCTGACCAGGCCACATCACCCGCACAACCCCGCCCCCGAAGGGACCCGACATGCCGCTCGAAGCCGGCCTCCTGGAGATCCTCGCCTGCCCGGCGTGCCACGCCCCCCTCAAGGAGCAGGAAACCGAGCTGATCTGCACCGGCCAGGACTGCGGCCTGGCCTACCCCGTCCGGGACGACATCCCGGTCCTCCTCGTGGACGAGGCCCGCCGCCCCGCATGAGGCCGCCGCCAAGGCGACCCGCACAGGGCCCGCCGCCCAGGCGACCCGCAAGGCCGAGCCCCAAGGAAGAACCGGCGACCGGAGGCTGCCGCCCATGCTCGACGAATCGCTGCTCGACGCCCCCGAGGCCCTCGCGGAGGCGGACCGCCGCGGTCTGCTCCGCGGCGCCGCCGAAGCGGGCGCCCGAGTCCGCACGGCGGCCCGGCACGCGGCCGAGGCGGGCATCCCAGATCTCAAGCCGGACGGCCGCCCGCGAGCCGTCCTGATCGCGGGCCCCGGCGCCGCCGCGATCAGCGCCGCGGATCTGCTCGGCACCCTGGCCGGGGCGGGCTGCCCCGTCATCCGCCTGGCCCCCACCGGCGTGGCCCCGGCCGCGGGCGCACTCCGCTGGGAGCTGCCCGGCTGGGCGGGCCCCGTCGACCTGCTCCTGATCGCCACCCCGGACGGCAGCGAGCCCGGCCTCTCGCTCCTGGTCGAGCAGGCCTACCGCCGCGGCTGCACGGTCGCCGCCGTGGCCCCCGCCCGCTCCCCGCTGACCGAGGCGGTGGACGGAGCCCACGGCCTCTTCGTACAGATGGCGACCGCCCCGTACGAGCCGGGGGCGCCCTCCGCCGCGTCCGCCCCCGGAGTGCTCTGGGCCCTGCTCACACCGCTGCTCGCGCTCCTGGACCGCACCGGTCTGGTCACCGCGCCGCCCGAAGCCCTGCACAAGGTCGCCGACCGGCTCGACCAGATCGCGGAGCGCTGCGGCCCAGCCATCGCGACGTACAGCAACCCCGCCAAGACCCTCGCGGCCGAGCTGGCCGAGGCGCTCCCGGTGATCTGGACCGAGGGCACGTCCGCCGGTCCGGCCGGCCGCCGTTTCGTCGGCGCGCTGGCCGAGCTGGCGGGCCGCCCCGCGCTCGCCGCTGAGCTGCCCGAGGCGCTCGACGCTCACAGCGTGCTGCTCTCGGGCGCGCTGGCCGCCGGAGCGGACCCGGACGACTTCTTCCGCGACCGCGTCGAGGAGGCCCAGGTCATGCACGCGCGCGTGGTCCTCCTCCGCGACCGCCCGACCGGCGGCCTCAGCGCCGCCCCCGCGGCCCGTGAACTGGCCCTCAGCCACGACACACCGATCAGCGAACTCGAACCGGAGGACGGCGGCGATCTGGAGACCCTCGCCGAGCTGATCGCCATCACGGATTTCGCCGCCGTTTACCTGGCGCTCGCCTCGGGAGCCTGACCTTGAGCCACGCCTGGTGACCAGCGCCCGCTGAGCAGCGTACGTACGGAGAAGAAAACAGAGCATGGACCGCCTCGACAACACGATCCGCCCCTACGCCTGGGGCTCCACCACGGCCATCCCGCACCTCCTGGGCGTCGAGCCGACCGGCGAGCCGCAGGCCGAGATGTGGATGGGCGCCCACCCCGGCGCGCCCTCGCGCACCCTCCGCGGCCCGCTCACCGAAGTGATCGACGAGGCTCCGGAGAAGGAGCTCGGCGCGGCGGCCGTCGCCAAGTTCGGCCCACGCCTGCCGTTCCTCCTCAAGCTTCTCGCCGCGGGCGCCCCCCTCTCCCTCCAGGTGCACCCCGACCTCGCCCAGGCCAAGGAGGGGTACGAGGACGAGGAGCGCCGAGGCGTCCCGATCGACGCCCCGCACCGCAACTACAAGGACGCCAACCACAAGCCCGAACTGATCTGCGCGCTCACGGAGTTCGACGGCCTGTGCGGATTCCGGACGCCGTCCGAGGCCGCCGACCTGCTCGCGGCCCTGGAGGTCGACTCCCTCAAGCCGTACGTCGACCTGCTGCACGCCCACCCCGAAGAGGCCGCGCTGCGCGAGGTGTTGACGGCCGTGCTGTCCGCGGACCGCGAGCAGATGGCCGCCACGGTCACCGAGGCGGCCGCGGCCTGCGCCCGGCTCGGCGGCGCCCACGCCCCGTACGCCGATCTGGCGCACCACTACCCGGGCGACCCCGGTGTCATCGCCGCGATGCTGCTCAACCACGTCCGACTGCAGCCCGGCGAGGCCCTGTTCCTCGGCGCCGGCGTGCCGCACGCGTATCTGAACGGCCTCGGCGTCGAGATCATGGCCAACTCCGACAACGTCCTGCGCTGCGGCCTCACCCCCAAGCACGTCGACGTCCCCGAACTCCTGCGGATCGTCCGCTTCGAGGCGAGCGACCCGGGCGTACTGCGCCCCGAGGCGTCCCCCGACGGCGAGGAGGTCTACGAGACCCCCATCGACGAGTTCCGCCTCTCCCGTTACGCCCTCGTGGCGGGCGCCCCGGTCCACGACCTCACCCTCGGCACCCCGCAGATCCTGCTGTGCACCGCGGGTTCCGTACAGGCGGGCGAGCACGCGCTCGGCCCCGGCCGGTCCGTCTTCGTACCGGCCGGCGAAAAGGCGGAAGTGTCCGGCGACGGCACGGTCTTCCGGGCCACCGTCATCGCCTGAGCCCCGGCGACGCGGCCCGAGTCCTGGCGACCGTCCCAGTGGCCTGAAACGGTCACTGTGGTGACCCGGCGCACCGATGTCGGCCCGGGCTGCAACAATGGCCCACCGCAAAGGGCGGGCAAAGCCCGGGACGGCAGCCGAGCGGGCAGACGGCCGGCCGAGATGGCAGACGAAGGGACATCGGGAACACATGAGCGCGTCAGGCGGCACCAAAGCGATCGTGGCGGCACTCGCCGCGAACCTCGCGATCGCGGTAGCGAAGTTCGTGGCGTTCCTCTTCAGCGGTTCGTCGTCGATGCTCGCCGAATCCGTGCACTCGCTCGCCGACTCGGGCAACCAGGGCCTGCTGCTCCTCGGCGGCAAGAAGGCCCAGCGCGAGGCGACCCCGCAACACCCCTTCGGCTACGGCCGCGAGCGGTACATCTACGCCTTCCTCGTCTCGATCGTCCTCTTCTCGGTCGGCGGCATGTTCGCGATCTACGAGGGCTACGAGAAGATCAAGCACCCGCACGAGATCACCCACTGGTACTGGCCGGTGGGCGTCCTCGTCTTCGCCATCATCGCCGAGACCTTCTCCTTCCGGACCGCCATCAAGGAGTCCAACACGATCCGCGGTAAGCAGTCCTGGAAGGAGTTCGTGCGCCACGCCAAGGCCCCCGAGCTGCCGGTCGTGCTCCTTGAGGACCTCGGCGCGCTCGTCGGTCTGGTCCTCGCGCTCATCGGCGTGGGCCTGGCCCTGGGCACGGGCGACGGCGTCTGGGACGGCATCGGCACCCTCTGCATCGGCATCCTGTTGATCGCCATCGCGATCGTCCTGGCCGCCGAGACCAAGTCGCTGCTCCTGGGCGAGGCCGCCGGCGTCGAGGACGTCAGGAAGATCGAGGCCGCGCTCGTCGACGGCGACACGGTCCCCGCCATCATCCACATGCGTACGCTCCACCTCGGCCCCGAGGAACTGCTGGTCGCGGCCAAGATCGCCGTCCGGCACGACGAGACGGCCACCGAGGTCGCCGCCGCGATCGACGCCGCCGAGTCCCGCATCCGCGAGGCCGTCCCGATCGCCCGCGTCATCTACCTCGAACCCGACATCTACAGCGAGACCGAGGCCGCGAAGGGCGCGGACCCCGAGGCCGCCCCCGGCGGCCCGGTACCCACCGCCGAACACTGACTTCCCGTACGGGGAAGGGCGCGTCCCCTTCCCCGTACGGAGCCTTCCTCGCACGTCGAAGGGCCCGCCGGATCGCTCGGCGGGCCCTTCGACGTACAAGTTGCCCCAACGGCCCCAACACCCAGGCCGTGAGCGCCGGTCCGCGTCCCTTGCGCGGCTAGCGGATCTCGCGCAGCACGTCGAGAACCGCAGCCTCGTCGGGAGCCGTCGTCAGCCGCTCCCGGAACCCGGTGTCCATCAACTTCCGGGACAGCAGCGCCAGGATCCGCAGATGCTCGTCCCCGGCGGCGGCCTCGGGCACGGAGATCATGAAGACCAGCTTCGCCTTCGTACCGTCGAGCGAACCCCACTCGACGCCCTCCGCGGACCGCGCGAACCCGACGACGGGCGCCGTCACGGCATCGGTCTTGGCATGCGGGATGGCGATCTCCTCGCCGAGCCCGGTCGTGCCCTGCTCCTCGCGTCGCAGAGCCGCCGCCACCAACTCCTCGACGTCCGTGACCTTCCCGGTGGCGGCCAGCAGTCCGGCCATCTCCCGGATCGCGGACTCCTTGTCACCGGAATCGAGCCGGACCTTGACGGTCTGGGCGGTGAGATACCCGGAGAGGACTTCGTCCTCCGAGGCACCGGCGGACGCATCCTCGGACGCGTCGGCGGATCGGTCTGCGGACGTGTCGCGGGAGGCGTCGGCCGCGGAGCCGGTGGATGCCGGAGCCGATGACGTCCGCTGGGCGGGAGCGTGCGCGGTGGCCGTCCCGCCGCCGGTGCCCACGCCCACGCCCGCGCCCGCGAGGGCGAGTTCGGGCTGCGGCGCGAGCCCGTCGACCATCGACCGGCCCCGCCGCCTGCGCTCACTGACATCGATGAGCGCGACCGTCGTCAGGGCCGTCACCACGGTCCCGATCACCACGGCCACGAAGAACATGGGTACGCCGCTGACGGCGCCCAGCACCGCCACGATCGGCCCGCCGTGCGGCACCGCGTCCTCGACCCCGGCCAGACCCGCGAGCGCACCGGCCACCGCGCCGCCCAGCATGTTGGCGGGGATGACCTGCGCCGGCCGTGCGGCGGCGAACGGAATGGCGCCCTCGGATATCCCGAACAGCCCCATGAACAGCGAGGCGAGACCCGTCTCGCGCTCCTGCTCGGTGTAGAGCCGCTTCCGGATCAGCGTGGCGAGCCCCTGCCCGAGCGGCATCACCGGGATCGCGGCCGCGCACATGCCCATGACCTCCTGGTTGCCGGTCGCGATGAGCCCCGCACCGAACAGGAACGCCGTCTTGTTGACCGGCCCGCCCATGTCGAACGCGATCATCAGCCCCAGGATCGCGCCGAGCAGCACCGCGCTGGTCCCGGTCATCCCGCCGAGCCAGTCCGTCAGATGCTCGAAGACCCAGGAGATGGGCTTGCCGATCACGTAGATGAAGAACAGCCCGAGCGCCGTCGTCGCCACGATCGGGATCACGATGATCGGCATGATCGGCCGGACGAACTTCGGGACCTCGACCTTCTTGATCCACAGCACCAGATAGCCGGCGAGGAACCCGGTCACGATCGCCCCGATGAAGCCCGCGCCCGCCTCGGAGTCGTACAGCGAACCGGTGTTGGCGATCCACCCGCCGACCATGCCCGGTACCAGCGCGGGCCGGTCCCCGATCGCGTACGCGATATAACCGGACAGGATCGGCACCATCAGCTGGAACCCGATGACGCCGATGTTGTTGACGTCCATCCAGAAGGAGCCCTTCGGGATGACCAGGCCACCGGACGGATCGGTGTGCCCGCCGAGCGACAGCGAGATCGCGATCAGCAGCCCGCCGACCACGACGAACGGGATCATGTAGCTGACGCCGTTCATCAGCGCCTTGTACCCGACGCTCCGCTCCTTGCCGCCTCCGCCTCCGCCACTGCCGGCGGACGAGGACGTACTGGTCCCGCCTCCAACCCCGCTGTGCACGGGCGCGGTCCGTACCTGCTCGATCAGCCGCTCGGGGTGGTGGATTCCCTCGGCGACGCCGACCGTCACCACCCGCTTCCCGGCGAACCGGCTCAGGTCCACATCCTTGTCGGCGGCGATGATCACGCCGTCCGCGGTTCTGACATCGTTGTCAGCGAGTACGTTTTCGGCCCCGATCGAGCCCTGGGTCTCCACCTTGATGTCGACGCCGAGCTGCTCCGCCGCCTGCGAGAGCTTCTCGGCCGCCATGTAGGTGTGGGCAATGCCGGTCGGGCAGGCGGTCACCGCGAGCAGCTTCAACCGCTGCCGCTCGCCGCTGCTGCCGCCGCCCGTGGGGGGAAGGCCGGCCGGACTGGTCACGTCGATCTCCTAACGCCTTTGTTGTGGGGGATCGCGATCCGCGAGCTGGTGCACATGGTCCCGATCCCCGGCATCCTGCAACAGACCCCTGCACAGGACCAAAAGTTCAAAAGTCCCGGATTGTCCAGGCTTGTTGGCCCCTGATCCCGGCCCGGCGGAGGCTCGGAGTCCGCTTCTTTCTGTCCGGAGGCGGACTGGGGTTCGCTGAGCCGATCGGTGTAGATTCGTAACCGAGCCAGACGTCGCTGCTGATGGCGGTCGGGCGGCCCCGTACGGGCCGACCGAGGGAGAGAGGGCCTCCGACGGACTGCGCTGCGCAAGGCACCGGGCATTCGTGTGCCCCGTGGACGCACGTCCTGCCCGCCGCCGCGCAGACCAGCCCAACCGACCTCGCCCAACCCGAGGAGCAGCTCGCATGACCACTGTCGACAACCGACAGGACTTCAAGGTCGCCGACCTTTCCCTGGCCGACTTCGGTCGCAAGGAGATCACCCTCGCCGAGCACGAGATGCCCGGCCTGATGTCGATCCGCAAGGAGTTCGCCGCCTCCCAGCCGCTGGCCGGCGCCCGCATCATGGGCTCGCTGCACATGACCGTGCAGACCGCCGTCCTGATCGAGACCCTGGTCGCCCTGGGCGCCGAGGTCCGCTGGGTGTCCTGCAACATCTTCTCCACCCAGGACCACGCGGCAGCCGCCATCGCCGTCGGCCCGAACGGCACGCCCGACAACCCTCAGGGCATCCCGGTCTTCGCCTGGAAGGGCGAGACGCTGGAGGAGTACTGGTGGTGCACGGAGCAGGCGCTGACCTGGCCGAACACCCCCACCGGCGGCCCGAACATGATCCTGGACGACGGCGGTGACGCCACCATGCTCGTCCACAAGGGCGTCGAGTACGAGAAGGCCGGCAAGGTCCCGTCCCTCGACACCGCCGAGTCCGACGAGCACCGCGTCGTCCTGGGGCTCCTGACCCGGACGATCTCGAACGGCTCGCAGAAGTGGACCCAGGTCGCCTCGGAGATCCGCGGCGTGACCGAGGAGACCACCACCGGCGTCCACCGCCTGTACGAGATGCACCGTGACGGCACCCTCCTGTTCCCGGCGATCAACGTGAACGACGCCGTCACCAAGTCGAAGTTCGACAACAAGTACGGCTGCCGCCACTCGCTGATCGACGGCATCAACCGCGCCACCGACGTCCTCATCGGCGGCAAGACCGCGGTCGTCCTCGGCTACGGAGACGTGGGCAAGGGCTGCGCGGAGTCCCTGCGCGGCCAGGGCGCCCGCGTGATCGTCACCGAGATCGACCCGATCTGCGCACTGCAGGCGGCGATGGACGGCTACCAGGTCACGACGCTCGACGAGGTCGTCGACAAGGCCGACATCTTCATCACCACGACCGGCAACAAGGACATCATCATGGCCTCGGACATGGCCAAGATGAAGCACCAGGCGATCGTGGGCAACATCGGCCACTTCGACAACGAGATCGACATGGCCGGCCTCGCGCAGATCCCGGGCATCGTCAAGGACGAGGTCAAGCCGCAGGTCCACACCTGGAAGTTCCCCGACGGCAAGGTGCTCATCGTCCTCTCCGAGGGCCGCCTGTTGAACCTGGGCAACGCGACCGGCCACCCGTCGTTCGTGATGTCCAACTCGTTCGCGGACCAGACCCTGGCCCAGATCGAGCTGTTCACCAAGCCCGAGGAGTACCCGACCGACGTCTACGTGCTGCCCAAGCACCTCGACGAGAAGGTCGCCCGCCTCCACCTCGACGCGCTCGGCGTGAAGCTCACGACGCTCCGCCCGGAGCAGGCGAGCTACATCGGCGTAGAGGTCGAGGGCCCGTACAAGTCGGACCACTACCGCTACTGAGCAGCCGAACCCGGCGCGCTCACCCAACGGTTGTCAGCAGGCCCCCGTCGTCACCGGCGGGGGCCTGCCCCCTACGAGGACCCGAGCCACCATGCCCCGCGGCCGATATTCGCTCCATGACCCGCACGACCACACCCCCCTCGCCGAAGAACACTTCCACTGCGCGCCCGGCCCCTCCGGCTGGCGCTACGTCTCCCAACTGACCGCCCCCTCCGGCGACCCTGCCGGTTCCGTCGACCTCGCACTCGACGACCTCGGCCGCCCCATCCGCCTCGAACTCCACGCCTCGGGCTGGCAGGTCCGCGGTGCCGCCCTGGATGGCGTCACCTGGGTCCGCACCGACCCCACGGGAGCCCACGCCACCGAAGGCAATGTCCGCGCCCACGCCTTCACCGGCACATCCCCCGCGTTCCTCATCGCCACCGCACGTCTGCTGCGCCTCACCCCCGATGCCTCCGCCACGCGTGTACGCCTCGTCGCCTTCACGGACCCGGTCCTCGCCCCGCGCACCCTGGACCAGTCCTGGGCCCTGATCACGAGAGAAACACACGCCACTGACAACGGTCCCCTGACCGTGGAGGAATACCAGGTCACAGCCCTGGACACCGGTGAGCAGCACGCCGTGCACCTCTCCGGCGACGTGATCCTCTCCGCGCCCGGCATCGAGCTGGAGGACCTGGAATCCCCGCCCTCGGTGTTTGCCTGACGAAGGTGCTGGGGAAGCCGGGGAGCTACGCGGGTGGGGCGAACCCGGTGGCGGGACGCTCGGCGCCGGCGTCCTGCGGGGTCGGTGCCGGGGCGGGGGCCGGTGCCGGAGCCGAGTGGGCGGAGGACGGCGAAGCCGGTGGGGCCGGGTAGGACGGGTAAGCCGAGTACGCCGATTCCGGCGAAGGCACCGTCCCGTACGGCGTCACGGGCCTGCTCGTACCTGGCGTACTCGGTGTGCCTGGCGCCCCGGCCATCTGCCCACCCGCGGCAGGACCAGCAGCCCCGCCACTGAACGCCCGCCGGGCCTCCCGGGCCTGCCGCTCCTGCACCACGGCCGCCAGATACGCCGCCGGCGGCACTCCCTGCGGCGCCGGAGCCCCGGTGCGCTCCGCGACATCGGCGGCGAGCCGTTCCGCCATCGCCCAGCCGACCTGCGGATCCAACTGCTGCATCCGCGTCAGGTACTGCCGCACAGCCAGCCACAGCGCATCCGGAACCCCGGACAGATCAAGGCCGGAGAACCGCCCCGCAAGCCAAGGCGGCGGCGGAGGCACGAAGGCCGTACGCCCGGCGGGAATCCGTTCCCGTACGACCAGAGTCCCCGCGAACACATCACCGAGCCGCCGTCCCCGCGCGGACACCAGCGAGGCGATGCACGCCACGACCCCGAACGTCATCAGGATCTCGATCACACCGACGGCCCCACGCACCAGCGCGTGCCGGAACCGGATCGGCCCGCCGTCGTCCCGCACCACCCGCAGCCCGCACGCCAGCTTCCCCAGCGACCGCCCATGACTGAGCGTCTCCACGGCGATCGGCCCGCCCACCAGCAGAAGAATGAACGCGGCGATCGAGACCGCCATCTGCGCCGCCTCGTCGAGCGCGGCCGTGGACGCCACCAGGGCAATGGTCACCGCGACATAGGCGGCCACCGCCACCGCCAGGTCGAGCACCACGGCCAGCACCCGGCTCGGCAGCTTCGCGGGGCGAAGCTCCAGCGCCACCGCCTCGCCCGTCACAAGCTCACTCACGCCCGCCGTCCTTCCCCGAACTGCCCCGAGGACAGCCAGTCTGCCAAGCTGAGGGCACATCGCGCCGCAGTGCGACAAGCTGACCACACGACGAGCAGCCGAGGAGCAGCCAACCCGATGGACCTCGACGTCTTCGTGTCCGCCCACCGAGCCGAATGGGACCGGCTCGACGCACTCCTCGGACGCCAAAGGCGCCTCACCGGCGCGGAGGCCGACGAACTCGTCGCCCTCTACCAGCGCACGGCGACACACCTCTCCCTGATCCAGTCGAGCGCCCCGGACCCCCAGCTGACCGGCCGCCTCAGTCAACTCGTGGCACGCGCGCGTAGTGCCGTGACAGGCACCCGCCGTGCCTCCTGGCGCGATGTGACCCGCTTCCTCACGCACGGTTTTCCCGCCGCGGTCTACCGCTCACGCCACTGGTGGGTCCCCACCGCGCTGCTCTCCACGGCGGTCGCCGTCCTCCTGGGGTGGTGGATCGGCACCCACCCGGAGGTCCAGTCCTCGATCGCGGCCCCGAGCGACCTGCGGGAGCTCACCCGCCCCGGCGGCGAGTACGAGACCTACTACTCGAGCCATCCGGCGACGTCCTTCGCCGCCCAGGTGTGGACGAACAACGCCCAGGCCGCCGCGATGTGCCTGGTACTCGGCGCCTTCCTCTGCCTGCCGGTCGTCTGGATCCTCTTCCAGAACATGCTCAACGTGGGCGTGGGCATCGGCCTGATGTCCTCGGCGGGCCGCCTCGACACCTTCCTGGGCCTGATCCTCCCGCACGGCCTCCTGGAACTGACCGCCGTCTTCGTGGCGGCCGGTACGGGACTACGCCTCGGGTGGACCGTCATCGACCCTGGCCCCCGAAGCCGCCGCTCCGCCCTCGCCGAGGAGGGCCGAGCCGCCCTGGGCATGGCGATAGGCCTGGCCCTGGTCCTGTTCGTCTCGGGTGCCATCGAAGGCTTCGTCACCCCGTCCGGCCTCCCGACCTGGGCCCGCATCGGCATCGGCATAGCCGCCGAACTGTTCTTCCTCGCGTACGTCTACATCCTGGGCGGTCGCGCGGCGCGGGCCGGCGAGACGGGCGACGTCGAGGAAGCCGAACGCAGCGCCTCCGTACCGACCGCCGCCTGATGTGCAGGCACGTCTGCTGAGCTGCTACTCTCCTCTTCGCCCCACAAAACCGTTGACACGGGACGTGTGGGGAGGTAGATTTGAACAGTTGCCTAGAACTGGACAAGTCCGGCGGCGACGGTTTAGCATCTGTCAGCTTCCTGGAATTCGGTTCCGGTGAAGCACCTTCCCGAATAAATCAGGAACGAGTGGCCGGTCAGGCCGGTCAAAAACTTCTGATAAAGTCGGACTCGCCGAAAGAAAGCCGCAAGGCAATCGAATAGGCAAAGGCCTTCCAACTGGCCACCGGAAATGAATTCCGACCGGAAACGGAACGGAAAACGGATCTGGTAAGGTTGGAAACACGAAGGGAAGCCCGGAGGAAAGCCCGAGAGGGTGAGTACGAAGGAAGCGTCCGTTCCTTGAGAACTCAACAGCGTGCCAAAAATCAACGCCAGATATGTTGATACCCCGTCCACCATGTCATGTGGTGGGTGGAGGTTCCTTTGAAAAAGTCCTGCCGGGCATTTTGTTTCGGCAGGCGCACAGCGAGGACGTTGTGAACAGTCGGGCTTATTCCGCCCGGTTGTTCCGCTCTCGTGGTGTTACGCCGGATTACCGGCAGACATTCACGGAGAGTTTGATCCTGGCTCAGGACGAACGCTGGCGGCGTGCTTAACACATGCAAGTCGAACGATGAAGCCCTTCGGGGTGGATTAGTGGCGAACGGGTGAGTAACACGTGGGCAATCTGCCCTTCACTCTGGGACAAGCCCTGGAAACGGGGTCTAATACCGGATAACACTCCTACAGGCATCTGTGGGGGTTGAAAGCTCCGGCGGTGAAGGATGAGCCCGCGGCCTATCAGCTTGTTGGTGAGGTAGAAGCTCACCAAGGCGACGACGGGTAGCCGGCCTGAGAGGGCGACCGGCCACACTGGGACTGAGACACGGCCCAGACTCCTACGGGAGGCAGCAGTGGGGAATATTGCACAATGGGCGAAAGCCTGATGCAGCGACGCCGCGTGAGGGATGACGGCCTTCGGGTTGTAAACCTCTTTCAGCAGGGAAGAAGCGAAAGTGACGGTACCTGCAGAAGAAGCGCCGGCTAACTACGTGCCAGCAGCCGCGGTAATACGTAGGGCGCAAGCGTTGTCCGGAATTATTGGGCGTAAAGAGCTCGTAGGCGGTCTGTCACGTCGGATGTGAAAGCCCGGGGCTTAACCCCGGGTCTGCATTCGATACGGGCAGACTAGAGTGTGGTAGGGGAGATCGGAATTCCTGGTGTAGCGGTGAAATGCGCAGATATCAGGAGGAACACCGGTGGCGAAGGCGGATCTCTGGGCCATTACTGACGCTGAGGAGCGAAAGCGTGGGGAGCGAACAGGATTAGATACCCTGGTAGTCCACGCCGTAAACGGTGGGAACTAGGTGTTGGCGACATTCCACGTCGTCGGTGCCGCAGCTAACGCATTAAGTTCCCCGCCTGGGGAGTACGGCCGCAAGGCTAAAACTCAAAGGAATTGACGGGGGCCCGCACAAGCAGCGGAGCATGTGGCTTAATTCGACGCAACGCGAAGAACCTTACCAAGGCTTGACATCGCCCGGAAAGCATCAGAGATGGTGCCCCCCTTGTGGTCGGGTGACAGGTGGTGCATGGCTGTCGTCAGCTCGTGTCGTGAGATGTTGGGTTAAGTCCCGCAACGAGCGCAACCCTTGTTCTGTGTTGCCAGCACGTCCCTTCGGGGATGGTGGGGACTCACAGGAGACTGCCGGGGTCAACTCGGAGGAAGGTGGGGACGACGTCAAGTCATCATGCCCCTTATGTCTTGGGCTGCACACGTGCTACAATGGCAGGTACAATGAGCTGCGATGTCGCAAGGCGGAGCGAATCTCAAAAAGCCTGTCTCAGTTCGGATTGGGGTCTGCAACTCGACCCCATGAAGTCGGAGTTGCTAGTAATCGCAGATCAGCATTGCTGCGGTGAATACGTTCCCGGGCCTTGTACACACCGCCCGTCACGTCACGAAAGTCGGTAACACCCGAAGCCGGTGGCCCAACCCCCTTGTGGGGAGGGAGCTGTCGAAGGTGGGACTGGCGATTGGGACGAAGTCGTAACAAGGTAGCCGTACCGGAAGGTGCGGCTGGATCACCTCCTTTCTAAGGAGCACTTCTTGGCTGACAGGCTCTGCCTGCCGGTCCAGAGGCCAGTACATCGGCGAATGTCTGATGCTGGTTGCTCATGGGTGGAACGTTGATTATTCGGCACTCTCAGTCATCTCGGGCTGCAAGTACTGTCCTTCGGGGCGTGGAAAGCTGATCACGGGTGGCGAGGGTGTTGGGCACGCTGTTGGGTGTCTGAAGGTATGGCCGCAAGGTCTGTCTTCAGTGCCGGCCCCAGTGAACTCGCCCGTAAAGGGGTGGGGTGGTGGGTGGTTGGTCGTTGTTTGAGAACTGCACAGTGGACGCGAGCATCTGTGGCCAAGTTTTTAAGGGCGCACGGTGGATGCCTTGGTACCAGGAACCGATGAAGGACGTGGGAGGCCACGATAGTCCCCGGGGAGCCGTCAACCAGGCTTTGATCCGGGGGTTTCCGAATGGGGAAACCCGGCAGTCGTCATGGGCTGTCACCCACATCTGAACACATAGGGTGTGTGGAGGGAACGCGGGGAAGTGAAACATCTCAGTACCCGCAGGAAGAGAAAACAACCGTGATTCCGGGAGTAGTGGCGAGCGAAACCGGATGAGGCCAAACCGTATACGTGTGAGACCCGGCAGGGGTTGCGTGTACGGGGTTGTGGGATCTCTCTTTCACAGTCTGCCGGCTGTGAGACGAGTCAGAAACCGTTGGTGTAGGCGAAGGACATGCGAAAGGTCCGGCGTAGAGGGTAAGACCCCCGTAGTCGAAACATCAACGGCTCGTTTGAGAGACACCCAAGTAGCACGGGGCCCGAGAAATCCCGTGTGAATCTGGCGGGACCACCCGCTAAGCCTAAATATTCCCTGGTGACCGATAGCGGATAGTACCGTGAGGGAATGGTGAAAAGTACCGCGGGAGCGGAGTGAAATAGTACCTGAAACCGTGTGCCTACAAGCCGTGGGAGCGTCGCTGTATGTGCTTGCACATACAGTCGTGACTGCGTGCCTTTTGAAGAATGAGCCTGCGAGTTTGCGGTGTGTTGCGAGGTTAACCCGTGTGGGGAAGCCGTAGCGAAAGCGAGTCCGAACAGGGCGGTTTAGTAGCGCGCTCAAGACCCGAAGCGGAGTGATCTAGCCATGGGCAGGTTGAAGCGGCTGTAAGAGGTCGTGGAGGACCGAACCCACCAGGGTTGAAAACCTGGGGGATGACCTGTGGTTAGGGGTGAAAGGCCAATCAAACTCCGTGATAGCTGGTTCTCCCCGAAATGCATTTAGGTGCAGCGTCGTGTGTTTCTTGCCGGAGGTAGAGCACTGGATAGGCGATGGGCCCTACCGGGTTACTGACCTTAGCCAAACTCCGAATGCCGGTAAGTGAGAGCACGGCAGTGAGACTGTGGGGGATAAGCTCCATGGTCGAGAGGGAAACAGCCCAGAGCATCGACTAAGGCCCCTAAGCGTACGCTAAGTGGGAAAGGATGTGGAGTCGCAGAGACAACCAGGAGGTTGGCTTAGAAGCAGCCACCCTTGAAAGAGTGCGTAATAGCTCACTGGTCTAGTGATTCCGCGCCGACAATGTAGCGGGGCTCAAGCGTACCGCCGAAGTCGTGTCATTTCAGCATATAGGGCCAACGCCCGCTGGGATGGGTAGGGGAGCGTCGTGTGCCGGGTGAAGCCGCAGCGGAAGCTAGTGGTGGACGGTTCACGAGTGAGAATGCAGGCATGAGTAGCGATACACACGTGAGAAACGTGTGCGCCGATTGACTAAGGGTTCCTGGGTCAAGCTGATCTGCCCAGGGTAAGTCGGGACCTAAGGCGAGGCCGACAGGCGTAGTCGATGGATAACCGGTTGATATTCCGGTACCCGCTGTGAAGCGTCAAACATTGAACCAGGCGATGCTAAGTCCGTGAAGCCGCCCTGGAGCCTTCGGGCAAAGGGGAGTGGTGGAGCCGACGGACCAGACCTGTAGTAGGTGAGTGATGGGGTGACGCAGGAAGGTAGTCCAGCCCGGGCGGTGGTTGTCCCGGGGTAAGGGTGTAGCCCGTGTGATAGGTAAATCCGTCGCACATTAAGGGTGAGACCTGATGCCGAGCCGATTGTGGTGAAGTGGATGATCCTATGCTGTCGAGAAAAGCCTCTAGCGAGTTTCATGGCGGCCCGTACCCTAAACCGACTCAGGTGGTCAGGTAGAGAATACCGAGGCGTTCGGGTGAACTATGGTTAAGGAACTCGGCAAAATGCCCCCGTAACTTCGGGAGAAGGGGGGCCATCACTGGTGATCGGATTTACTCCGTGAGCTGGGGGTGGCCGCAGAGACCAGCGAGAAGCGACTGTTTACTAAAAACACAGGTCCGTGCGAAGCCGTAAGGCGATGTATACGGACTGACGCCTGCCCGGTGCTGGAACGTTAAGGGGACCGGTTAGTGCACTTTCGGGTGTGCGAAGCTGAGAACTTAAGCGCCAGTAAACGGCGGTGGTAACTATAACCATCCTAAGGTAGCGAAATTCCTTGTCGGGTAAGTTCCGACCTGCACGAATGGCGTAACGACTTCTCGACTGTCTCAACCATAGGCCCGGTGAAATTGCACTACGAGTAAAGATGCTCGTTTCGCGCAGCAGGACGGAAAGACCCCGGGACCTTTACTACAGTTTGATATTGGTGTTCGGTTCGGCTTGTGTAGGATAGCTGGGAGACTGTGAAGCGGGCACGCCAGTGTCTGTGGAGTCGTCGTTGAAATACCAGTCTGGTCGTGCTGGATGTCTAACCTGGGTCCGTGATCCGGATCAGGGACAGTGTCTGATGGGTAGTTTAACTGGGGCGGTTGCCTCCTAAAGAGTAACGGAGGCGCCCAAAGGTTCCCTCAGCCTGGTTGGCAATCAGGTGTTGAGTGTAAGTGCACAAGGGAGCTTGACTGTGAGACCGACGGGTCGAGCAGGGACGAAAGTCGGGACTAGTGATCCGGCGGTGGCTTGTGGAAGCGCCGTCGCTCAACGGATAAAAGGTACCCCGGGGATAACAGGCTGATCTTCCCCAAGAGTCCATATCGACGGGATGGTTTGGCACCTCGATGTCGGCTCGTCGCATCCTGGGGCTGGAGTCGGTCCCAAGGGTTGGGCTGTTCGCCCATTAAAGCGGTACGCGAGCTGGGTTTAGAACGTCGTGAGACAGTTCGGTCCCTATCCGCTGTGCGCGTAGGAATATTGAGAAGGGCTGTCCCTAGTACGAGAGGACCGGGACGGACGAACCTCTGGTGTGCCAGTTGTCCTGCCAAGGGCATGGCTGGTTGGCTACGTTCGGGAGGGATAACCGCTGAAAGCATCTAAGCGGGAAGCCTGCTTCGAGATGAGTATTCCCACCAACTAGATTGGTTAAGGCTCCCAGTAGACGACTGGGTTGATAGGCCGGATGTGGAAGCCCCGTAAGGGGTGAAGCTGACTGGTACTAATAGGCCGAGGGCTTGTCCTCAGTTGCTCGCGTCCACTGTGTTGGTTCTGAAACCACGAACAACCGTCGTAGCCAAGGCCACGGCTCCGGTTGACAGTTTCATAGTGTTTCGGTGGTCATAGCGTGAGGGAAACGCCCGGTTACATTCCGAACCCGGAAGCTAAGCCTTACAGCGCCGATGGTACTGCAGGGGGGACCCTGTGGGAGAGTAGGACACCGCCGAACAAATATTGGAGAAAGCCCCCGCACTTCGGTGCGGGGGCTTTCTTGCGTTTCAGGGCTGTTTATGGCGGCTCTTTCCCTGCCCCCGCCCCTGCTCTCTGTCCCCTGCATTTCTGCAGTGATTAAAGGCGGCCCGCTGCCTTGAGTGCCAGATACGCGTCCGCCAAGGCCGGCGGCAGGTCGTTCGGGGTGGCGTCGACGACAGTCACGCCGTGGCGGGTGAGTTGTTCCGCGGTGCGGTGACGCTCTGCCTGAGCCTGTGCTGCCGCGGCGGCCTCGTACACGGCTTCGGTGTTTCCCCTTGCGGCTGCCATGCGCTCTATGTGGGGGTCGGACACCGAAGCGACGAGGACTGTGTGGCGCTGGGTGAGGCGGGAGAGTACGGGAAGCAGGCCTTCCTCGATGGGGGCCGCGTCGAGGGTCGTGAGGAGCACGATCAGGGAGCGGCGGGGGGCCGTGCGGAGAGCGGTGGAGGTCAGGCCGCGGGCGTCCGTTTCGAGGAGTTCCGGTTCGAGACGGGCCATGGCGTTGACCAGGGAGGGAAGGACATCGCCTGCGGACCGGCCCTGTACGAGGGCCCGTACGCGACGGTCGTATGCGAGGAGGTCCACGCGGTCGCCGGCTCGGGAGGCCAGGGCTGCGAGGAGGAGGGCCGCGTCCATGGAGGCGTCGAGGCGGGGGATGTCTCCGACGCGGCCCGCCGACGTGCGGCCCGTGTCGAGGATCAGGAGGATGTGTCGGTCGCGTTCGGGGCGCCAGGTGCGTACGGCGACCGTGGTCTGGCGGGCGGTGGCGCGCCAGTCGATCGAGCGGGTGTCGTCGCCGGGGACGTACTCGCGGAGGCTGTCGAATTCCGTGCCCTCGCCGCGGGTCAGGACGCTGGTGCGACCGTCGAGTTCGCGCAGGCGAGCCAGCTTCGAGGGCAGGTGCTTGCGGCTGGTGAAGGGGGGCAGGACGCGTACCGTCCAGGGGACTCTGTGGCTGCCCTGGCGGGCGAGGAGGCCGAGTGGGCCGTACGAGCGGATGGTGACGCGGTTCGCGTGGCGGTCGCCGCGGCGGGTGGGGCGCAGACGGGTTGTGACGCGTCGGCGTTCGCCTGCGGGGACCGTGAGTTCGTGGCGGGACGCGGCGATCTCCGTGCCGGGCTGCCAGCTGCTCGGGGGCCAGGCGTCGCGGATGCGGGCGCGCAGAGGGCGGTTGGACGTGTTGGTGACCGTGAGGGTGACGTCGGCTGTTTCTCCGAGGCGTGCCGAGGTGTCGCCGGAGCGGGTCAGGCCGAGGCTGCGTACGGGGGCTGCCAGGGCGAAGTCGCAGGCGCAGGCGAGGGCCAGCGGGACGTTCACGGCGAGGATGCCTGTCCAGCTGGGTTCCCAGATGCCGACGGGGAGGGTGCCGAGGGCCGCCAGGAGGGCGGCGCGGCCGGTGAGGGCCATCAGCGGGGTACGGGGACGTGGGCGAGGATCGCGTTGATGACCGAGTCGGCCGTCACGCCCTCCATCTCTGCTTCCGGGCGGAGTTGGATGCGGTGGCGGAGGGTCGGGAGCGCGAGGGCTTTCACGTCGTCGGGGATGACGTAGTCGCGGCCGGTCAGCCAGGCCCAGGCGCGGGCCGTGGCCTGGAGCGCCGTCGCGCCACGCGGGGAGACGCCGAGGGTGAGGGACGGGGATTCGCGGGTGGCGCGGCAGATGTCCACTACGTAGCCGGTGATTTCCGGGGAGACCGTGGTCTTGGCGACCGCCGCGCGGGCGGCTTCGAGGTCCCCGGGGCCGGCGACGGGGCGTACGCCGGCGGCGCGCAGGTCGCGCGGGTTGAAGCCCTCCGCGTGGCGGCTGAGGACGTTTATCTCGTCCTGGCGGGACGGGAGAGGGATCGTCAGCTTCAGGAGGAAACGGTCCAGCTGGGCTTCGGGGAGGGGGTACGTGCCTTCGTACTCGACCGGGTTCTGGGTTGCGGCGACCAGGAACGGCTCGGGGAGCGGGCGGGGGGTGCCGTCGACCGTGACCTGGCGTTCCTCCATCGCTTCGAGGAGCGAGGACTGGGTCTTGGGCGGGGTGCGGTTGATCTCGTCGGCGAGGAGGAGGTTCGTGAAGACCGGGCCCGGCTGGAAGGAGAACTTGGCGGTGCGGGAGTCGTAGACGAGGGAGCCCGTGATGTCGCTCGGCATCAGGTCGGGGGTGAACTGGACGCGCTTGGTGTCGAGTTCGAGTGCGGATGCCAGGGCCCGGACGAGCAGCGTCTTGGCGACTCCGGGGACCCCTTCGAGCAGGACGTGTCCGCGGCAGAGGAGGGCGACGACGAGGCCGGTCACGGCGGGGTCCTGGCCGACCACGGCTTTGGCGATCTCGGCGCGCAGGGCTTCCAGGGAGGAGCGGGCGGTGCCCGGATCCCCGGTGTACCCGGCGTTGTCAGTGGTCGGGGCCATCATGGACGGCGTACCTCTCTTTCGAGGGCGTCGAGTTGGTCGGCGAGAGCGATGAGGGCCGCGTCGTCGCGGGGCGGCGGCCCGAAGAGGAGTGAGTGCAGGGCCTGCCCTTCCCGGCGGAGCTGGGCGGACAGGGCGGGGAGCAGAGCCTCGGGCGCGTGCGCCTGGGCGGGGGAAACGCCGACGAGGGGGGCGAGGCGGGTGCGGGTGGTGGAGCGCAGAGCCGCGGCGGCGCGGTCGCGGGCGTTGGACTTGCGGTAGAGGCGGGCGCGGCCTTCGACGGTCTCGGAGGCGCGGATCGCGACGGGGAGTTTCTCGGGCACGAGCGGGCCGAGGCGGCGGGCGCGCCAGAGGGCGGCCAGGATCGCGGCGAAGAAGAGCTGCAGCGTGCCCCAGAGCCAGCCGGAGGGCATCAGGTCGAGGAAGCTGCGGTCACCCGCGTCGGTGGCCGAGTCGTCGGAGAGCGAGGGGAGGTACCAGACCAAGTGGGGGCGGGAACCGAGCAGTTGGAGGGCGAGCGAGGCGTTGCCCTGCTTGTCGAGGCGTTCGTTCTGGAGGATGTCGGGAGCACCGAGTACGACGGTGTCGCCGTTCCCCTCGGCCGCCGGGATGCGCAGCAGGGTGGGCAGGCCGTCACCGGGGTAGCAGGAGTCGGCGCCGGGCGCGGTCGTGGTGTAGCGGATGCCGCCCGTTTCGGCCTTGCCGGCTCGTCGGGCGGCGGGCAGGGAGCAGTTGGGCGACAGCGTGGTGTCGAAGCTGGGCGCGGGGTCGGCGTCGACTCCCGGGGCGAGGGTCCCGACGGACGGGGTGGTGGGGGCGACGAGGACGGTCCGGCCGCCGGCGTTCGTGACCGCCGAGTGGAAGCTGTCCTGCTGACGGTCGGTCAGCAGGTCGGGGCGGGCGACCAGCAGGGTCGTGTCGGGGCCGGCAGCGGCTGCGGCCTCTTCCAGGGTGGTGACCACGCGGGTGGACACACCTCGGTCGGCGAGGAGTTCGGCTACGGCGCGGCTGCCGGAGGGGTCTGCGGAGCGCGGGTCGAGGCTGCCGCTCTCGGCGTCCGAGCGGACCGCGGCGATGGCGACGGCCGCCGCCAGGAGGACCACGAGCGCGAGCAGCACACCGCGCGAGCGGGTCCACAGCTGACGGGCGGTGGGAGAGGCCGAGGTGGACGGCGGGGTGGCCTCGGGCGCCTCGGGTGCGGGGGCCTCGGTGGTCACTCGGCGGCCCCCTGGTGGGCACTGTGGGCCGTGTTGTGGGTGCTGCTCGCGAGGACCGGCCTGGTGCGTTCCAGTTCGCGGTCGAGTTGCGAGAGGCGTTGGTACGTGTCCGGGCCGGCCGTTCGTCCGCCGTACGTCACGTCGTCGAAGTCCCGGGCGGCGGCACGCAGTCGGTCCGTGTGGGCGGGGAGTGTGCGGCCCGCTTCGGCGGCGGCCTCGTCGGCGGTGCGGCCGGGGCGGGGGTCGAGCAGGGCGCGTTCCTCCAAGGAGCGCACGACGGCGCGCATGCGCTCCTGGACAGCCTGGTTCCAGTGGGCCTGGGCCGCGTGTGCCTCGGCGGCCGCGCGGTGCTCGGCGGCGCTGCGCGGCCGGTCGTCGAAGAGCGGGGCCGCCGATGTCGGGCCGCGGCGTGGGGTGCCGAGGCGCCACCAGAGGGCGCCGATGAGGGCCAGGGCCGCCAGGACGACGACGAGGAGGCCGAGTGCGCCGCCCGGTGTCGCGGCGGAGGCGGCGTTGAACAGCTTGTCGACCCACTCCCAGAAGGCGTCCAGGGCGCGTTCGACAAGGCTGGGGTCGTTCTCGTGGTACATCCGCTTGGACAGCTCGCGCCGGGCCGCTTCCTGCGCGGGGTCGCGCGGGATCGTGACCGGCGGTTCGCCTTCGCCACGCGACAGCGCGAGTACGGCTGTGTCGTTGGCGCGTGGCAGCGCCAGCACCGCTGTGAGAACTCCCCCCGCCAGGCTCACTCCGTCAGCTCCCCGGGGTGGAGCCGGGTGCGCCGGAGCCGTAGTCCTGGACGCCGGCCGCGCGGGCCAGGTCGAGGTCGAGTGCCTCGCGGCGGATGCGCTGGTCGATGTAGAGGAGCACGGAGACGCCGGCGGTGATCGGGAAGGTGAGCATGGAGCCGATCACCGAGCCGATCCCGCTGATGACGAGGAACGTCCAGCCGAGGTCGCCGGTGCCGGTGTTGAGGAAGCCGGTGACCCCCTCGCCGCTGAGCGCGGAGGCGAGGAAGGCGAAGGGGATCACGATGATCGACGCCACGATGTTCGCGATGATCGTGGCGAGCAGCTGGATGCCGAAGACCCGCCACCAGGAGCCGCGGACGAGCTTCGCGGAGCGGCTCATCGACTTCAGAACGCTCTGCTTCTCCAGCATCAGGGCGGGCGAGGCCAGCGAGAAGCGGATCATCAGCCAGAGCGCGACGACGGCCGCGGCCAGGCCGCCGAAGACGGCGAGCGCGATGGCGCCGTCACCTCCGCCGGCGAGGCCGACGAGGATGCCGGGCAGTGTGCCCAGGGCGCCGACCGTGATGGCGATGAGCGGCAGCAGGAAGGTCAGGCCGAAGAGCTTGGGCAGCTGCGGCCGGGCGTCGCTCCAGGCCTCCGCGGTGGTCACCGACTTGCCGAGCACGGCGCGGCTGGTCACGGTCGTGAGCAGGGCGGTCGCCACGATCGTGCCGAGCAGGGTGATCAGCAGGACGGCGCCGGAGTTCAGGAGGCTGTCGCCCAGGGCGCGCGACAGTTCGCCGGCGGTGGCGCTGGGGTCGTTGAGGGTCTCCGTGCTGGCGCTGTCGTCCAGGACGAAGCCCTGGAGCAGGATCACGGCGATCTGCGTGAAGACCGCCACAGTCAGCGAGATACCGAGCACGGTGCGCCAGTGCGTACGCATCGTCGACACCGCGCCGTCGAGGATCTCGCCGACGCCGAGCGGGCGGAGCGGGATGACGCCGGGCTTGGCCGCGGGCGGGGGACCGCCCCAGCCGCCTCCCCAGCCCGGGTGTCCGCCGGGGCCGTAACCGCCGGGGCCGCCGTAGCCACCAGGACCTCCGTAGCCGCCGTACCCGCCGGGGCCGGCGGGCGGTTGGCCGCCCCAGCCCGGGCCCGCGGGGGGCTGGCCGCCGCCCCAGCCGGGGTTGGGCGGGGGTGGCGGCGGGGTGTCCTGGGGGCTGCCGGGGGACGGCCACTGGGCCGGCGGGGGCTGCTCCTTGGACCATTTCGGGCCGGGGCCGGACGGGTCGGCGCCCGGTTGGCCCGCAGGCTCCGTGGGACCGGGCCGGTCCGCGGGCTCGGCAGGGCCGGAAGCCGTCGGCTCCTGTCCGTTCTGCCCGTCGGAGGGGGCAGATCCGGGCGATGCCCAGCCCGGAGTGTCTTTCATCGTCGCTCCTTCACGGTGCCCGTCCGCGGTCGCGGCGGCAGGTTGGCAGCCATCGTGCCACGGTGTGGCCGGGAAGTGACCGGCTGCCGTATGGGCTGCACACCTTCAATTGTCCGGCCGGTACGGGGCAGACTGGGCGGATGGCTGATCAGTACGCGCAATCCCGCGAGAACCAGCGGCCCACCGAGATTCCGGCGATCCGTTGGGACGAGCCGCCGGAAGGCCCTGTGCTGGTCCTCCTCGACCAGACACGGCTGCCCGCCGAGGAGGTCGAGCTGGTGTGCACGGACGCGCCCGCCCTCGTGGAGGCGATCCGTACGCTCGCCGTTCGCGGGGCGCCGCTGCTCGGCATCGCCGGGGCCTACGGGGTCGCGCTCGCCGCCGCCCGAGGGTTCGACGTGGACGAGGCCGCGGCCTCGCTCGCCAGTGCCCGGCCGACCGCGGTGAACCTCTCGTACGGGGCGCGCAGGGCCCAGGCGGCCCACCTCGCGGCCCTGCGAGGCGGTGGTGACCAGAAGCAGGCCGCCGATGCCGCGCTGGCCGCAGCGAGGGCGCTGCACGCGGAGGACGCCGAGGCCAGCGCCCGGATGGCCACGCACGGGCTGGCGCTTCTCGATGAGCTTTTGCCCGGCGGAAACCACCGGATCCTGACGCACTGCAACACCGGTGCGCTGGTGTCCGGGGGCGAGGGCACGGCGTTCGCGGTGGCCCTCGCGGCGCACCGGGCGGGGCGGCTGCGCAGGCTCTGGGTGGACGAGACGCGGCCGTTGCTGCAAGGTGCTCGCCTGACGGCCTATGAGGCGGCGCGGAGCGGAATGGCGTACACCTTGCTCACGGACAACGCGGCGGGATCGCTGTTCTCGGCGGGAGAGGTGGACGCGGTGCTGATCGGTGCCGACCGGATCGCGGCCGACGGTTCGGTGGCGAACAAGGTGGGGAGCTATCCGCTCGCGGTGCTGGCCAGGTACCACCATGTGCCATTCATCGTGGTGGCGCCGGTGACGACGGTGGATCCGGACACTCCGAACGGAGCAGCGATCGAGGTCGAGCAGCGTGCCGGACATGAAGTGACGGAGATCACAGCACCCCAGGTGCCGGTGGCGGGAGCGGAAGCGGGAGGCGGGATACCGGTGGCACCCCTGGGGACCCAGGCGTACAACCCGGCGTTCGACGTGACGCCGCCCGAGCTGGTGACTGCGATCGTCACCGAGGAGGGCGCCGTGTCTCCTGTGACGGCTGAGGCGCTAGAAGAGCTGTGTGACAGGTCACGCCAGGTAACGATTTAGTTAATGGGATGATGTCGTTTATGAAGGGACGAGTCCTTGTCGTCGATGACGACACCGCACTGGCCGAGATGCTCGGCATTGTGTTGCGTGGTGAAGGTTTTGAGCCGTCTTTCGTAGCCGACGGCGACAAGGCGCTGGCCGCTTTCCGTGAGAGCAAGCCCGACCTGGTGCTCCTGGACCTGATGCTTCCCGGCCGGGACGGTATCGAGGTGTGCCGCCTGATCAGGGCGGAGTCCGGGGTACCGATCGTGATGCTCACCGCGAAGAGCGACACCGTCGATGTCGTGGTCGGCCTGGAGTCGGGCGCGGACGACTACATCGTGAAGCCGTTCAAGCCAAAGGAGCTGGTGGCCCGGATCCGGGCCAGGCTGCGCAGGTCGGAGGAGCCGGCGCCCGAGCAGCTCGCCATCGGCGATCTGGTCATCGACGTGGCCGGTCACTCTGTGAAGCGGGACGGGGCGTCCATCGCGCTGACTCCGCTGGAGTTCGACCTGCTGGTCGCGCTGGCCCGCAAGCCGTGGCAGGTGTTCACGCGTGAGGTGCTCCTTGAGCAGGTGTGGGGCTACCGCCACGCGGCGGACACCCGCCTGGTGAACGTCCATGTGCAGCGGCTGCGCTCCAAGGTCGAGAAGGACCCGGAGCGGCCGGAGATCGTGGTGACCGTCCGTGGCGTCGGTTACAAGGCCGGACCGAGCTGACATGTCCCGGGACAGTGCCGCTTCGGCGCCCGGCCAGCCGGGGACCCGCGCGGGGCGGCCTGTCGGCCGGAAGACGACGGGCTCCCGCTGGGGACAGTTCACCGAGGGCGGGCTGCTGCAGGGCGGAGTCCAGGGCAGCCCGGTCCTTCGGCTGTTCATGCGCTGGGTGCGCCGTCCGCTGCTGCCCGTCATGCGGCTGTGGCGGCGCAACATCCAGCTCAAGGTCGTCGTCACGACCCTGCTGATGTCGCTGGGTGTGGTCCTGCTGCTGGGCTTCGTCGTGATCGGGCAGGTGCGCAACGGCCTGCTGGACGCCAAGGTGAAGGCCTCGCAGAGCCAGGCCACGGGCGGGTTCACGGTCGCCAAGCAGGAGGCCGACAGCGCGGCCGGCGCGGACGACGGCCCGGGCTCGGACGAGAACCCCGTGCAGAACGTGAGCGGCTGGATGAGCGCTCTCGTGGAGTCGCTGTCCAGCGGCGGCCAGGGCGCCTTCAGTGTCGTGACCCTCAGCACCGCCTCCGCCGACAACGACAGCAGGGGTCTGGGACCGCGTGCGTCGGGCTTCGTCGACTGGAGCCTCAGCGTGCCCGAGGACCTGCGTGACCGGGTCGACGAGGGCACGGGCGCGGCCCAGAGCTACACGCGCATCTTCTACACCAACGGCCAGGATTCCCAGCCGGCGCTGATCATCGGCACCCAGCTCAACGACCCCAAGAACGTCCCGTACCAGCTGTACTACCTCTTCCCGCTCACGCAGGAGGAGAAGTCGCTCAGCCTCGTCAAGGGGACGCTCGCGACGGCCGGGCTGTTCGTGGTGGTGCTGCTCGGGGCGATCGCCTGGCTCGTGGTGCGCCAGGTCGTCACGCCGGTCCGGATGGCCGCCGGGATCGCCGAGCGGCTGTCCGCCGGGCGCCTCCAGGAACGTATGAAGGTCACCGGCGAGGACGACATCGCGCGGCTCGGCGAGGCCTTCAACAAGATGGCGCAGAACCTGCAGCTCAAGATCCAGCAGTTGGAGGACCTGTCGCGGATGCAGCGGCGGTTCGTCTCCGACGTGTCGCACGAGCTGCGGACGCCGCTGACGACGGTCCGGATGGCGGCCGACGTCATCCACGACGCGCGCGTGGACTTCGATCCGATGACCGCACGGTCGGCCGAGCTGCTCGCCGACCAGCTGGACCGGTTCGAGACGCTGCTCGCGGACCTGCTGGAGATCAGCCGCTTCGACGCGGGCGCGGCGGCCCTGGAGGCCGAGCCGATAGACCTGCGGGAGGTCGTACGCAGGGTCGTCAGCGGGGCCGAGCCGCTCGCGGACCGCAAGGGCACGCACATACAGGTGGTCGGGGACCAGCAGCCGGTGGTCGCCGAGGCGGACGCCCGGCGCGTGGAGCGGGTGCTGCGCAACCTCGTCGTCAACGCCGTGGAGCACGGCGAGGGCAAGGACGTCGTGGTCAAACTCGCCGCGGCGGGCGGGGCCGTCGCGGTCGCGGTGCGCGACTACGGAGTGGGGCTCAAGCCCGGCGAGGCGACCCGGGTGTTCAGCCGCTTCTGGCGGGCCGACCCGGCACGCGCGCGCACGACCGGCGGTACGGGCCTCGGCCTGTCCATCGCCCTGGAGGACGCGCGGCTGCACGGCGGCTGGCTGCAGGCCTGGGGCGAGCCGGGGGGCGGCTCGCAGTTCCGGCTGACGCTGCCGCGGACCGCGGACGAGCCGCTGCGGGGCTCGCCGATACCCCTGGAGCCCAAGGACTCGCGGCGCAACCGCGGACTGAACGACGCGGGGCTGCCGCTCGGCGGCACGCAGAAGCTGGCCACAGTGCCCGCGCAGCCCGTCAGCGAGCGCACCGGGCCGCCGCCCATGCAGGCGCGCTCGCAGCTCGCCCCCCAGGTGACGGGCGCCGTGGACCCGGCCGCTCTGCCCGGCAACGGCGCGCGCGTGGTGCCGCGGCCCACCGCGGAAACGCGCGGCCAGAGCACCGAGGCGGCGGAGGAAGCCCCGTCCGAGGACGGCCGGGGAACCGGTGAGAAGCCGGAACAGTTGAAGCAGGGGGAGGAATCACGTGGGCGCTGACCGCGATCGGGGCGGCCGTCGGCGTCCGGTGCGTCTGATGACGTACGGCGTCTGCGGGGCCGTACTGCTGACCGGATGCGCCTCGATGCCGGACGGCGGGGACCTGCGCGGGGTCGAGGCCTCGCAGCGGCCCGACCCGCAGGTCCGGGTCTTCGCCATGCCGCCGCGGGAGAACGCGCAGCCCGAGGAGATCGTGCAGGGCTTCCTGGAGGCGCTGACCAGCGACGATCCGGGGTTCGAGACGGCACGCAAGTACCTGACGGGCGAGGCGTCCAAGGAGTGGCGTCCGAACCAGTCGACGACGGTGCTCGCGGACGGGCCGAACACCGCGGCGGAGCACAGCGGCAGCCGGGAGGCGACCGGCGACTACGTGTACTCGCTGACCGGCACCAGGGTCGCCAAGGTGGACTCGCAGTTCGCGTACGAACCCGCCGCGGGAACGTACAGCGAGCTCGTGCACCTCGCGAAGTACAAGGAGAAGGACGGCACCAGGCAGTGGCGCATCGACGAGCTGCCGCAGGGCCTGGTGATGGGCAAGTCCGACTTCCAGCGCAATTACCTGTCCGTCAACAAGTACTACTTCGCGTCGAACACGTCGGGCAGGTCGGACGATCAGCTCGGGGCGGTCGCCGACCCCGTCTACGTGCGCGAGCAGGTGGACCCGGTGACGCAGATGGTCCGCTCGCTCCTGAAGGGGCCGACGAGCTGGCTCAAGCCGGTCGTCAGGTCCAGCTTCCCCACCGGTACGGCGCTGAAGAAGGGCGTCAAGACGCTCGCGCCCGACGACCAGAACCGACTGACGGTGCCGCTGAACGACAAGGCCGACCGGATCGGCCAGTCCGTGTGCATGGAGATGGCGGCCCAGCTCCTGTTCACCCTCCAGGACCTGACGCCCACGGGTATCGACGAGGTGGAGCTGCAGCGTTCGGACGGCACGCAGTCGTGTGCGCTCGGAGCGAACAAGGCCGAGATCTACGTCGCCCACGGCCCGGCGAAGCGCGCGGAGTACGAGTACTTCATCGACGGTGAGAAGCGGCTTGTCCGGATAGCGAGCACGGGCAGCGAGCAGGCGCCCGAGCCGGTGCCGGGTGCGCTCGGCGACGGCGACAAGGCACTGCGGGCGGCCGCGGTCTCGCGGGACGAGGACACTGCCGCCGGGGTGTCGCTCGACGGGCGCTCGCTGTACGTCGGGTCGCTCGCGTCGGGCGGTTCGCTCGGGGAGCCCGTGCTGCGCAGCAAGGCCAAGTCGGAGGACGACGGGCTGACGACGCCCAGTTGGGACGCGAGCGGGGACCTGTGGGTGGCCGACCGTGACCCGAAGAGCTCCGAACTGCTGCTGCTCGCGAAGGGCGCGGGTGAGCCTCTGGTGGTCACGACGCCCAGCCTCGAAGGGCGGATCGAGGCGGTGCGGGTGGCCGCGGACGGGGTGCGGATCGCGCTGATCGTGCGGAAGGACGACAGGACGACCCTGCTCATGGGGCGGATCGAGCGGCAGAACGGATCGGACGGGAAGCCGTCCGTCTCCATCCACGAACTGCGGTCCGTCGCACCGCAGTTGGAAGAGGTCACCGCCATGTCCTGGGCCGGCGACAGCCGGCTGGTCGTGGTCGGACGCGAGGCCCGGGTCGTGCAGCAGATCCAGTACGTCCAGGTCGACGGCTCCACACCGGTCGGCCCGGCACCCGCCGCGCTCACCGGCGTGAAGGAGATCGCCGCCTCCGAGGACGAGCGGCTGCCCCTGGTGGCCCACTCGGAGGACGGGATCGTGCGGCTCTCGTCCGGGGCCCAGTGGCAGACGGTGGTCAAGAAGGGGATGGCGCCGGTCTATCCGGGGTGAGCCCTGGCCCGGCCGTGGTGGCGGTGCGTCGGTCGGTTTCCCTCGTGTGGGTGACAACGTCCCTGTGGTTGCCCGGAGTTGTCCACAGGGAGTTGTCCACAGGGGTGGCCGGGGCGCCCGGGCGTTGGCACAGTGGTGGGCATGCGGGGGTGGTGGCAGGATCTCACCGACCTGGTGCTGCCGGCCGAGTGCGGAGGCTGTGGGAGACCTCGCACGGTGCTCTGCCCGGAGTGCCGTGCCGCCCTGACGGGGGCCGTACCGAGCCGGGTGCGACCGGAGCCGGAACCACCGGGGCTGCCGGTGGTGCACGCGGCGGCTCCGTACGAGGACGAGGTGCGCGCGGTGCTCCTCGCCCACAAGGAACGGGGTGCGCTGATGCTCGCGGGACCTCTGGGTGCGGCTCTGGCGGGGGCCGTACGGGCGGGGCTCGCGACCGGCGGCGGGAGCGGGGCTGGGGCTGCCGGGCTCGTGCCTGGTGGACCCGGTGTACCCGTCGGAGCGGGTGGCTCCAGGACTCCAGTGTCGCTCGTTCCCGTGCCGTCCGCGCCCTGGGCGGTCCGGGCGCGGGGGCACGACCCGGCACGGCGGATCGCGCTCGCCGCTGCGGGTGAACTGCGGCGTACGGGGACGCCTGCCCGGGTAGTCGCCGTACTGCGGCAGCGGCGTGCCGTGGCCGACCAGTCGGGGCTCAACTCCCGGCAGCGGCTGGACAATCTGGCCGGCGCCCTGGAGGTGCCCGCGGGAGGCGCGCGGCTGCTGAACGGCGGCGGACGAGTCGTGATCGTCGACGACCTGATGACCACGGGCGCGTCCCTGACGGAGGCGGCACGGGCTTTGAGTGCCGTTCTCGTGGCGGGAACCGGTCCTTACGGCCGAGTAACACCCAAAGTGACAGGGGAAGGGATGTCTCAAACGACGGCGGCAGGTGTAGGACGACCAGAAGCGGTCAGGGAAATGAGAGGTACGAACGGCGCCGAAGGCATGCTCGCAGCGGCTGTGGTCGCGGCGACTCCGGCATCTTTCGAAATAAACCGGAACTGACAGAGAAGTTGCGTCGTTGCAGGTAGTGAGAGGTTCCATTCACCTGAATGGAGGTACGTCGCAGTAGAGGGTGACGCCATCCGTCCAGGCGAGATATGTTCGGTTGTGAGGGAATGGCGGACGCCGTCCCTCGCATATCGGAATGCCGTGCCGTGGGTTTTCTGCAATCACCCGCGACAGTGGGTGGAGATCTTGCCCGCGGGGGAGGAGGAGGTGGAAGTCACCGAGTCCGAGGCTCCGGGAGTCGCTGGAGCCTGGTGCAAAAGGGAGATGCTCCGCCGTCGATGCGGAGTGATCCGGGAACGGAGTTCTGCGTGGACATCGTCGTCAAGGGCCGCAAGACCGAGGTGCCCGAGCGGTTCCGCAAGCACGTGGCCGAGAAGCTGAAGCTGGAGAAGATCCAGAAGCTCGACGGCAAGGTGATCAGCCTCGACGTCGAGGTGTCCAAGGAGCCCAACCCCCGACAGGCCGACCGCTCCGACCGAGTGGAGATCACGCTTCACTCCCGCGGTCCGGTGATCCGGGCGGAGGCAGCGGCAAGCGATCCGTACGCGGCGCTGGACCTGGCGGCAGACAAGCTGGAAGCGCGGCTGCGCAAGCAGCACGACAAGCGGTACACGCGCCGTGGAGCCCGCAGGATCTCGGCAGCCGAGGTCGCCGACCACGTCCCGGGCGCGGCGACGCTCAACGGGAACGGCAGTGTGGTTCACGAGGAAGAGCCCGAGGCGGTGCCGACCAAGAAGATCGGTTCGCTCGAGGTGAAGGGTGACGGCCCCCTCGTCGTCCGCGAGAAGACCCACGTCGCGTCCCCGATGACGCTCGACCAGGCGCTCTACGAGATGGAGCTGGTCGGGCACGACTTCTATCTGTTCGTCGACTCCGAGACCAAGGAACCGAGTGTCGTCTACCGGCGGCACGCGTACGACTACGGCGTCATCCACCTCAGCACGGACCCGATGGTCGCCAAGGCGCAGCAGGCCCCGGCAGGCGGGGCGCTGGGCGGCTGACCTCGCCCGGTGAGCTCCCTCGGCCTTCGGCCGGGGCGAGCCCCAGTGGTGCCCCTGGAGTGCCCGTGCGCCCCCAGGGGCACCGGTGTGCGACCCCTTTGTGCCCCGCTCTGTCGTCCCGTTGTCGCCCGGGCATGAAATCATGGCCGCACCGGCCCAACCGGTGGGCCGTTGCCTCGGGTTGGCGATGGCACAAGAAATACAGGCCACGGCCTTCAGGGGGAGGAACCATGGCGGACAGCTTCGGACCGATGCGTGACGAAGATGCCGACGACGGCGTCGTCGGCATGGGCCCGGACGCGGGGTCCCCACGCAAGGAACCCATCAGGGTCCTTGTCGTGGATGACCATGCCCTCTTCCGTCGCGGCCTGGAGATCGTGCTCGCCGCCGAGGAGGACATCCAGGTCGTCGGCGAGGCGGGTGACGGCGCGGAGGCGGTCGACAAGGCCGCCGATCTGCTGCCGGACATCGTGCTGATGGACGTACGGATGCCAAAGCGCGGCGGTATCGAGGCGTGCACCTCCATCAAGGAGGTCGCACCCAGCGCGAAGATCATCATGCTGACGATCAGCGACGAGGAGGCAGACCTCTACGACGCGATCAAGGCGGGGGCCACCGGATATCTCCTCAAGGAGATCTCCACCGATGAAGTGGCCACGGCCATTCGCGCCGTCGCGGACGGGCAGTCGCAGATCAGTCCGTCGATGGCGTCGAAGCTGCTCACCGAGTTCAAGTCGATGATCCAGCGCACGGACGAGCGGCGGCTGGTGCCGGCGCCTCGGCTCACCGAGCGTGAGCTGGAGGTTCTCAAGCTCGTGGCGACCGGGATGAACAACCGGGATATCGCCAAGGAGTTGTTCATCTCCGAGAACACCGTGAAGAACCATGTGCGGAACATTCTGGAGAAGCTGCAGTTGCACTCCAGGATGGAGGCCGTGGTGTATGCGATGCGGGAGAAGATTCTCGAGATTCGTTAGCGGCAGCAGCAGCGTCGTGGGGGCGGGGGGCGGTTCGTAGGCGCGCGCCGGATGTGGCTGGTTGCGCAGTTCCCCGCGCCCCTGAAAGCCCCCGGCGCCGCCGACGGGGACCTCGGTCTGCCTAACCCAGCGTTCGGCTCAGCTCCGTTGTCAGGGCTTCTCGCAGGGCCGGAGTGTTCGCTCGCTCCACCCGTACGTTCGTGCAGTCGACCCAGGTGGCTGCCTCCAGGAGGGCCTGGGCCACTGCCGGTACGGCCTTGGGGCTGTCGAGGGTGACCTGCTTGGCGACCAGCGTGGCGCCCTCGCGGGCCGGGTCGACGCGGCCGACCAGGTGGCCGCCGGCGAGGACCGGCATGGCGAAGTAGCCGTAGATCCGCTTCGGCTTGGGGACGTAGGCCTCCAGGCGGTGGGTGAAGCCGAAGATGCGCTCCGTGCGGGCCCGCTCCCAGACCAGGGAGTCGAACGGCGACAGGAGCGTCGTGCGGTGGCGGCCCCGCGGAGGCGTCTCCAGGGCCGCGGGATCCGCCCAGGCGGGCTTGGACCAGCCCTCCACCGTGACCGGGACCAGACCGGAGTCCGCGAGCACCGCGTCGACCTGCTCGCCCTTGAGGCGGTGGTAGTCGGCGATGTCCGCGCGCGTGCCGACGCCCAGGGACTGGCCCGCGAGCCGGACCAGACGGCGCAGGCACTCCGCGTCGTCCAGCTCGTCGTGGAGCAGGTCACCCGGGATGGCGCGCTCGGCCAGGTCGTACACCCGCTTCCATCCTCTGCGCTCCGTGCACACCACCTCGCCGTACATCAGGGCGCGCTCGACGGCGACCTTCGTGCCCGACCAGTCCCACCACTCGCTGGTCTTCTTCGCGCCGCCCAAGTCGGTGGCCGTGAGCGGGCCTTCGGTCCTCAGCTGCTTGATGACCTGGTCGTACGTGCCGTCCGGCAGGTCGTGGTTCCAGTGCGGGCGGGCGCGGTAGGCGCGGCGGCGGAACGCGAAGTGCGGCCACTCCTCGACGGGGAGGATGCAGGCGGCGTGCGACCAGTACTCGAAGGCGTGCGGGTTCGGCGGAGCCGTGCCGTCGGACGCGGGCGTCCAGTAGGCGCCGTCCACCGTCTTGCGGCCGACCGCGCCGAGGCGGGCGTACGGGATGAGTTCGTGGGAGCGGGCCAGGACGGAGATCGTGTCGAGCTGGACCGCGCCCAGGTGTCGCAGTACGCCTCGGACGCCGCCCCTGCGGTCGGGGGCGCCCAGGAAACCCTGGGCGCGCAGGGCGATTCGGCGGGCCTCGTCGGCGGAGAGTTCGGCGGTGGGGCGCGGCAGACTCGTCATGGTCCGCACGATATGCGGTGCCACTGACAATGGGCTCTGAGCTGCGAAAACCGCCGGGGAAATCTGCCGGGGAAGGCAGAGGGGGACGGGCGGGCGCCGGGAGTTCAGCTCTGTCGTGGAGTGGGCAGGTAGGGCGCTGTCGACGGCAGGCCCAGGTCCGACGGGAGCAGGGATCCGATCCAGCAGTCGCGGCGTACGCCCTTGTTGTTGATGCCGGAACGAAGGGTGCCCTCGATGGTGAAGCCGGCGCGTTCGGCGACCGCGCGGGAGCCCGTGTTGCCGACCTCGGCCCGCCACTCGACGCGGTCGATCGCCAGCTGAGTGAAGGCCCAACGGGAGGCGGTGAGGGCGGCCTCGGTGATGTAGCCGTTGCCCCGGTGTTCCTTCGTCGCCCAGAAACCGATCTCGCCGACCCCCAGGGAGCGCATCGTGATGGCGAGCATGCCGGCGAGTTCACCGCTGATCGGCAGGAAGACACCGAAGGTGAACATCGAGCAGTCCACCCACCCGTCGGGCACCAGCTGCTCGGTGAAGGCCGTGGCGTGCTCGGGCAGATAGGGCGACGGGATCGTGGTCCAGCGCTGGATGTCGGGATCCTGGACGGCGTCGTACACGGCGTCAGTGTCGTGCGGTCCCACGATGCGCAGCAGGAGCCGTTCGGAGGTCAGTGTGACGGGTTCCATCGGCCGATTCTGCTCGGGCTTCGGTGAGGAAGCCATCACTTTAGCCCTGTGTGAGGCGGCGGTTACCTTTCGTAGCGCTTGCGCGGCACCTTCCGCATCCTCCGCCCGTTGTCCTAGTGGCTGTCACATGCAGACCTCCCGGCGCGGTGGAGTCCTCGCTTACGATGGCCGTTGCTCAAGCTGTGATTTGAAACTGTCAATTGAAACCGACCGTCCCAGGCCCGACCGGCAAGGAGACAAACCCCCGTGTCCGTCCTCTCGAAGATCATGCGTGCAGGCGAAGGAAAGATCCTGCGCAAGCTGCACCGCATCGCGGACCAGGTCAACTCCATCGAAGAGGACTTCGTTGACCTCTCCGACGCCGAGCTGCGAGCCCTGACCGATGAGTACAAGCAGCGGTACGCCGACGGTGAGAGCCTCGACGACCTGCTGCCCGAGGCGTTCGCGACCGTCCGCGAGGCCGCCAAGCGCGTCCTCGGCCAGCGTCACTACGACGTACAGATCATGGGCGGCGCCGCGCTCCACCTCGGCCATGTCGCCGAGATGAAGACCGGTGAGGGCAAGACCCTGGTCGGCACGCTGCCCACGTATCTGAACGCCCTCTCCGGAGACGGCGTTCACCTCATCACGGTCAACGACTACCTGGCCGAGCGGGACTCCGAGATGATGGGCCGTGTTCACAAGTTCCTGGGCCTGAGCGTCGGCTGCATCCTGGCCAACATGACGCCGGCCCAGCGCCGCGAGCAGTACGCGTGCGACATCACGTACGGCACGAACAACGAGTTCGGCTTCGACTACCTGCGCGACAACATGGCGTGGTCGCAGGACGAACTGGTGCAGCGCGGCCACAACTTCGCGGTGGTCGACGAGGTCGACTCGATCCTCGTCGACGAGGCCCGTACGCCGCTGATCATCTCCGGCCCCGCCGACCAGGCCACCAAGTGGTACGGCGACTTCGCGAAGCTCGTCACGCGCCTGAAGAAGGGCGAGGCGGGCAACACCCTCAAGGGCATCGAGGAGACCGGCGACTACGAGGTCGACGAGAAGAAGCGCACCGTCGCCATCCACGAGCCCGGCGTCGCCAAGGTCGAGGACTGGCTGGGCATCGACAACCTCTACGAGTCGGTGAACACGCCTCTGGTGGGCTACCTGAACAACGCCATCAAGGCCAAGGAGCTCTTCAAGAAGGACAAGGACTACGTCGTCATCGACGGCGAAGTCATGATCGTCGACGAGCACACCGGCCGTATCCTCGCCGGCCGCCGCTACAACGAGGGCATGCACCAGGCGATCGAGGCGAAGGAAGGGGTGGACATCAAGGACGAGAACCAGACGCTCGCCACGATCACCCTGCAGAACTTCTTCCGCCTCTACGACAAGCTCTCCGGCATGACCGGTACGGCGATGACCGAGGCCGCCGAGTTCCACCAGATCTACAAGCTCGGCGTCGTCCCGATCCCGACCAACCGGCCCATGGTCCGCAAGGACCAGTCGGACCTGATCTACCGCACCGAGGTCGCGAAGTTCGACGCGGTGGTCGACGACATCGCCGAGAAGCACGAGAAGGGCCAGCCGATCCTCGTCGGTACGACGTCGGTCGAGAAGTCCGAGTACCTCTCGCAGCAGCTCTCCAAGCGAGGCATCCAGCACGAGGTGCTGAACGCGAAGCAGCACGACCGCGAGGCCCCGATCATCGCCCAGGCGGGCCGCAAGGGAGCCGTCACCGTCGCCACGAACATGGCCGGCCGTGGCACGGACATCAAGCTCGGCGGCAACCCGGACGACCTCGCCGAGGCCGAGCTGCGCCAGCGCGGCCTCGACCCCGAGGAGCACATCGAGGAGTGGGCCGCCGCGCTGCCCGCCGCCCTGGAGCGGGCCGAGAAGGCCGTGCAGGCCGAGTTCGAAGAGGTCAAGGACCTCGGTGGGCTCTATGTGCTGGGTACCGAGCGGCACGAGTCCCGCCGTATCGACAACCAGCTGCGCGGCCGCTCCGGCCGTCAGGGCGACCCGGGCGAGTCCCGCTTCTACCTCTCCCTGGGCGACGACCTGATGCGCCTCTTCAAGGCCCAGATGGTCGAGCGCGTCATGTCGATGGCGAACGTCCCGGACGACGTGCCGATCGAGAACAAGATGGTCACCCGAGCCATCGCCTCCGCCCAGTCGCAGGTCGAGACGCAGAACTTCGAGACCCGGAAGAACGTCCTCAAGTACGACGAGGTCCTCAACCGGCAGCGCGAGGTCATCTACGGCGAGCGTCGTCGCGTCCTGGAGGGCGAGGACCTGCAGGAGCAGATCCAGCACTTCATGAACGACACGATCGACGCGTACATCGACGCGGAGACCGCCGAGGGCTTCGCCGAGGAGTGGGACGTCGACCGGCTGTGGGGCGCCTTCAAGCAGCTCTACCCGGTGAAGGTCACCGTCGAGGAGCTGGAGGAGGCGGCCGGCGACCGTGCCGGTCTGACCGCCGAGTTCATCTCCGAGTCCATCAAGGACGACATCTACGAGCAGTACGCGTCCCGCGAGGAGCAGCTCGGCTCCGAGATCATGCGTGAGCTGGAGCGCCGGGTCGTGCTGTCGGTCCTGGACCGCAAGTGGCGCGAGCACCTCTACGAGATGGACTATCTCCAGGAGGGCATCGGCCTGCGCGCGATGGCCCAGAAGGACCCGCTGGTCGAGTACCAGCGCGAGGGCTTCGACATGTTCACCGCCATGATGGACGGCATCAAGGAGGAGTCCGTCGGCTACCTGTTCAACCTGGAGGTCCAGGTCGAGCAGCAGGTCGAGGAGGTTCCGGTCGAGGACGCGAAGCCGTCGCTCTCCAAGGGTGACGCGGTTCCGGCGGGTTCCTCCCGTCCGGAGATCCGCGCCAAGGGGCTCGACACTCCGCAGCGGCCGGACCGGCTGCACTTCTCCGCGCCCACCGTGGACGGCGAGGGTGGCATCGTCGAGGGCGACTTCGCCAACGACGACGAGCCGGTGCGGTCGGAGTCGGACGGGCTTACGCGCGCGGAGCGGCGTAAGCAGCAGAAGGGTGGCCGGCGCCGCAAGAAGTGACGGTTCGCTCCGCGGGGCCGGCGGTATGCTCCGCGGGGTGAGCGGTTTGCTCTGCGGGGTGGGCAGTTGAAGGACCGGGCACCTATGGGTGCCCGGTCCTTTGCGTTGGGTTGGCCCCCGCCCGGGTGTTGCCGGCCGCGGGCCGGTGGGGGCTTGTCGCGCAGTTCCCCGCGCCCCTTATGGGGCGCCCAGGGGCTGCTGGTCAGTCCTCGGGTGTGCGTGGCATGCGGGTGCCGCCCAATTCTACTGCTGTGCAGCGCCAGCGGAGGTCGGGGCCCTGTTCCAGGCGGAATGCCATGGCACGGAGCTGGTCGCCCGCTCCGATGCGGGCGAAGGCCTCGACGGCGCCCGGGCGGGGGACGTAGTAGCCGATGTCGCGGACTACGGGGCGGGTGCCGCGGGCCCGGAGGGGGCCGCGTTCGGCGAGCCAGGCCAGTTCGTCGTACGCGCGTCCCGCGGTGTGCCGGAGCATGCAGTGGACGGGGCGCTGACCACTCAGAACGGCCACGAGACGGTCGGCGAACAGGTCGGTGGGGCGAGGCTGCCGGGGTGCACCCGGAAGGCTCTCAGCGGGGGCTGTGGAGGTCCTCCGGGGCGGGGCTCCGGAGGGGACCGGCGAGGCGGTCGGGACGGTGCTCGGGGTGGTGGCAGTGCTCGGGGCGGTGCCCGCCCGCCTCGTACGCGGTGAGCCGCCGCCGGGGGTCGTACGCGGTGAGCCGCCGCCCGGGCGGCGCGTGTCGTGGCGTACGGGCGGGCGGGTGCCCGGGGCGCCCGTGGTGCGCTTCGTCCTGGTCATCACCTTGTTCACGGCGGGATCCCCATTCCGTCGGACCGACTGGATACCGGTCGGTAACTTTCCGTTGGGGATCTTGTACGAGGCCGGAGCGGGTGGCTGCAAGGACGGTGGGCGCGCGTCGGGGGTGCCGGAATCTTCACCTATCAGGGTGACGGGGGAGGGCGGGAGGCTTGGCGGGGCTGGGGAGTACCGGGTGATGTGCGAGGCCGGTGGTGGACGCCTCCGGAGGGGTGGCCGGGGCTCGAAAGGGGACGCCCGCACGTATCCTGAAGGCTCTCCCGGGAGCGCGAAGCCGCCCTCTTGGAGGCCTCCGACGGCGAGACCCGACGGCGAGACCCGACGGAGATTCCCGGCGGAGAGATCGACCACGCGATCCGACTACGAAAGCGGCCAGCCATGCGCGTCTACGTCCCCCTGACCCTCTCCGGTCTCGCCGAGGCGTACAAGACGGGTGAGCTGGGGTCGGGGCCCTTCGTCGCGTACGCCGTCACGCCCGCGCTGCGGGAGTGGTATCTGTCCGACGACATCGAGGAACTGGAGTACGCGGCGCTGAACCGGGCCGCGCTCGCCTCCCTCAGGCTGGTCGCGCTCGACCCCGGAGCCCCGCGGCGGCGGGTCGTCGTCGCCGTGGACGTGCCGGACGGGGCCGCGGTCGCCGATCCCGACCGGGGGCTCGACCCCTCGGCGCTCGGCGAGGTGCGGGTCGGCGGGGCCGTGGCGCTGGCCAAGGCGGCGGCCGTGCACCTGGACTCGGACGAGGCCGAGGCGGACGTGACGGCGGCCGTGGACGTGCTGGGCGCGGCCGACCGGGGTGATGACGACGCGCAGTTCGTCGTGGACGGGGCCGAGGACCACGAGCTGCTGTGGTTCGCCACGCAGGAGATTCCGAACCTGGTGGGGCTGGGCGACTGACGGGCCCGGCCGCCCGGGTCGCGGCTCCTGGGGGCGCGCACTGGAGCACGCCGGATGTGTTGTCAGTGTGGCCGGGTATTTTTTTGGTATGGGGATGCACGGAGCGGCACACATTGTCTGGGACTGGAACGGGACCCTGTTCCACGACAACACGGCGATCATCGGCGCGACGAACGCGGCGTTCGCCGAGCTGGGTATGGAACCGATCACGCTGGAGCGGTACCGGGAGCTGTACTGCGTACCGGTGCCGAAGTTCTACGAGCGGCTGATAGGGCGGCTGCCCACGGACGAGGAGTGGGAGGTCATGGACGTGACCTTCCACCGGTACTACACCGAGCACCGGGTGGGCTGCGGGCTCACCGACGGGGTGCCCGGGCTGCTCGCCGAGTGGGCGTCGGCCGGTCGCAGCCAGTCGATCCTGAGCATGTACGGGCACGACGAGCTCGTCCCGTTGGTACGGGGGTTCGGGATCGAGGCCCATTTCATACGGGTGGACGGGCGGACCGGGCCGTCCGGGGGCAGCAAGGCCGAGCACATGGTCCGGCATGTGGGGGCGCTGGCGGGGGTGGAGCCCGCTCGTACGGTGGTGATCGGGGACGCGGCGGACGACGCGGTTGCGGCGCTGCACGTGGGGGCGCGGGCCGTGCTCTACACCGGCGGGTCGCACAGCCGGGCCAGCCTTGAGGGGGTTGGGGTGCCGGTGGTGGACAGCCTGGAAGAGGCTGTCGCGGAGGCCGAGCGGTTGGCGGCCTGAGGCCCTGAGGTGGGTCCCCCTTGGCGGAACTGGGGCTTCGCCCCCAGGCCCCCGGGTGGGTTGTCGGCTGCGGGGCCGTCGTGGCTTGTCGCGCAGTTCCCCGCGCCCCTTAAGGGCGGCCCCAAGGGGCGCCCTTCGCGGAGCGAACTGTGCAGAGTGTCAAAAAGGGGGTCCCTCTTTTGTACACATACGGCTCATGACGGGGGGCCCGGGGAGAGCGATAGCCTTGTGCCGTGATCAGCGCGATACGTCGCGGGGGCCTTGTTGCCCTTGCCCTGCGCCCGGAACGCACGGACTACATCCGTGACCGGGCGGTCGCTGGTCTCCCCGGGCGGGGAAGCGCAGAAACCACCGCATACGCGGCAGGCGCAGGTGCACCGAGAGCAGCGTCACAGCCTCCGGAGCCGCCAAGAATGGCCGATAACGCCCCGCTCATCTCTCATCGCGGCATAGCGTCGAACGAGACCGGACACCCCGCGTCGCGGCGCTACGTCACTTCACGTTCTACGACGTCACGCAACGGCGCGCGACAGGAGCCAGAGGACAATGCAGACCAAGCTGGACGAAGCCAAGGCCGAGCTGCTCGAACGGGCCGCCCGGGTAGCTGAGAACAGCCCGGTCGGGGGGATTCTTCACCTGCCGACCGGGAAGACGGGCGCGAGCGCTCCCGACCAGGACACCCTGCTCGCGTTCCTCCAGCGCTACTACCTGCACACCGCCCCCGAAGACCTCACCGACCGAGACCCGGACGACGTCTTCGGAGCCGCCTTCTCGCACTACCGGCTGGCCGAGAACCGACCTCAGGGCACGGCCAACGTAAGAGTCCACACCCCGACGGTCGAGGAGAACGGCTGGACCTGCAGCCACTCCGTCGTCGAGGTCGTCACGGACGACATGCCCTTCCTCGTCGACTCCGTGACCAACGAGCTGTCCCGGCAGGGGCGCGGGATCCATGTCGTCATCCACCCGCAGGTCATCGTGCGGCGTGACCTCACCGGCAAGCTCATCGAGGTCCTGAAGACCCGGCCCACCGGCGACCTGCCCCACGACGCCTTCGTCGAGTCCTGGATCCACGTCGAGATCGACCGCGAGACCGACCGCGCCGATCTGAAGCAGATCACCGCCGACCTGGTGCGCGTCCTGTCCGACGCCCGTGAGGCCGTCGAGGACTGGGAGAAGATGCGCGACTCCGCGCTGCGCATCGCCGACGAGCTGCCCACCGAGCCGACCGCCGACGACCTGCGCGACCAGGAGGTGGAGGAGGCCCGTGAGCTGCTGCGCTGGCTCGCGGACGACCACTTCACCTTCCTCGGCTACCGGGAGTACGAGCTGCGCGAGGACGACTCGCTCGCCGCCGTTCCCGGCACCGGACTCGGCATCCTTCGCTCCGATCCGCACCACGCGACCGACGAGAGCCACCCGGTCAGCCCGTCCTTCGAGCGGCTGCCCGCCGACGCCCGCGCCAAGGCCCGTGAGCACAAGCTCCTGGTCCTCACCAAGGCCAACAGCCGTGCCACCGTGCACCGCCCCTCCTACCTCGACTACGTCGGCGTGAAGAAGTTCGACCAGGACGGCAACGTCATCGGCGAGCGCCGTTTTCTAGGCCTCTTCTCCTCCGCCGCGTACACCGAGTCCGTACGCCGCGTCCCCGTCGTCCGGCGCAAGGTCGAGGAGGTCCTCAAGGGCGCGGGCTTCTCGCCCAACAGCCACGACGGGCGCGACCTCCTCCAGATCCTGGAGACGTACCCGCGCGACGAGCTCTTCCAGACCCCGCCCGACGAGCTGCGGTCGATCGTCACCTCCGTCCTGTACCTCCAGGAGCGGCGGCGCCTGCGGCTCTACCTGCGGCAGGACGAGTACGGGCGCTACTACTCGGCGCTCGTCTACCTCCCGCGCGACCGCTACACCACCGGCGTACGCCTGCGGATCATCGACATCCTGAAGGAGGAGCTCGGCGGCATCAGCGTCGACTTCACCGCCTGGAACACCGAGTCGATCCTCTCCCGGCTGCACTTCGTGGTCCGGGTCCCGCAGGGCACCGAACTGCCGCAGCTCAGCGACGCCGACAAGGACCGCATCGAGGCGCGGCTCGTCGAGGCCGCCCGCTCCTGGGCCGACGGTTTCGCCGAGGCACTGAACGCGGAGTGCGGCGAGGAGCGCGCCGCCGAACTGCTGCGCCGGTACGGCAACGCCATCCCCGAGGGCTACAAGGCCGACCACAACCCGCGCACCGCGGTCGCCGACCTGGTCCACCTGGAGCAGCTCGGCAACGGCAAGAACTTCGCGCTCAGCCTGTACGAGCCGGTGGGGGCCGCCCCCGGCGAGCGCCGTTTCAAGATCTACCGCACCGGGGAGTCGGTCTCCCTCTCCGCCGTCCTGCCGGTCCTCACCCGGCTCGGCGTCGAGGTCACCGACGAGCGCCCGTACGAGCTGCGCTGCTCGGACCGCGCGTCCGCGTGGATCTACGACTTCGGCCTGCGCCTGCCCAAGACGGGCAGCGGCAACGGCGACCACCTCGGTGACGACGGCCGTGAGCGGTTCCAGGAGGCCTTCTCGGCGACCTGGACCGGGCAGGCCGAGAACGACGGCTTCAACTCCCTCGTCCTGAGCGCCGGGCTGAACTGGCGGCAGGCGATGGTGCTGCGCGCGTACGCCAAGTACCTGCGGCAGGCCGGTTCGACGTTCAGCCAGGACTACATGGAGGACACCCTCCGCAACAACGTCCACACCACCCGGCTGCTCATCTCGCTGTTCGAGGCGCGGATGTCCCCGGACCGCCAGCGCGCCGGCCTCGAACTGACCGACGCCCTCCTGGAGGAGCTGGACGCAGCCCTCGACCAGGTGGCGAGCCTCGACGAGGACCGGATCCTCCGCTCCTTCCTCACCGTCATCAAGGCGACCCTGCGCACGAACTTCTTCCAGGAGGCGGGCGGCGGCGAGCCGCACACCTACGTCTCCATGAAGTTCGACCCGCAGGCCATCCCGGACCTGCCGGCGCCACGTCCGGCGTACGAGATCTGGGTGTACTCGCCGCGCGTCGAGGGCGTCCACCTCAGGTTCGGCAAGGTCGCGCGAGGCGGTCTGCGCTGGTCCGACCGGCGTGAGGACTTCCGGACCGAGATCCTCGGCCTGGTCAAGGCACAGATGGTCAAGAACACCGTCATCGTGCCCGTCGGCGCCAAGGGCGGCTTCGTCGCCAAGCAGCTGCCCGACCCGGCCGTGGACCGCGACGCCTGGCTGGCCGAGGGCATCCGCAGCTACAAGACCTTCATCTCGGCGCTGCTCGACATCACCGACAACATGGTGGCCGGCGAGGTCGTACCGCCCGCCGACGTCGTACGGCACGACGAGGACGACACCTACCTCGTCGTCGCCGCGGACAAGGGCACAGCGACGTTCTCCGACATCGCCAACGGCGTCGCGGAGAGCTACAACTTCTGGCTCGGGGACGCCTTCGCCTCCGGCGGTTCGGCCGGCTACGACCACAAGAAGATGGGCATCACCGCCCGAGGCGCCTGGGAGTCCGTCAAGCGGCACTTCCGGGAGCTGGCCGTCAACACGCAGACCGAGGACTTCACGGTCGTCGGCGTGGGCGACATGTCCGGTGACGTGTTCGGCAACGGCATGCTGCTCAGCGAGCACATCCGGGTGGTCGCCGCCTTCGACCACCGGCACATCTTCATCGACCCGAACCCGGACGCGGCCACCTCGTACGCCGAGCGCCGTCGCCTCTTCGAGCTGCCACGCTCCTCCTGGGAGGAGTACGACAGGACACTGCTGTCGCAGGGCGGCGGCATCTTCCCCCGTACGGCCAAGGCCATCCAGCTCAACAGCCACATCCGTGAAGCCCTCGGCATCGAGGGCAACATCGCCAAGATGACCCCCGCCGACCTGATGCGGGCGATCCTCAAGGCGCCGGTCGACCTGTTGTGGAACGGCGGCATCGGTACGTACGTGAAGGCGTCGACCGAGTCGCACGCGGACGTCGGCGACAAGGCCAACGACGCGATCCGCGTGGACGGCGCCGACCTGAGGGTCAAGGTCGTCGGCGAGGGCGGCAACCTCGGCCTCACCCAGCTCGGCCGCATCGAGTTCGCGCAGGCCGGCGGCAAGGTCAACACGGATGCCATCGACAACAGCGCGGGCGTGGACACCTCCGACCACGAGGTGAACATCAAGATCCTGCTCAACACGGTCGTCGCGGACGGCGACATGACCGTCAAGCAGCGCAACAAGCTGCTCGCCCAGATGACCGACGAGGTCGGCGCGCTCGTCCTGCGCAACAACTACGCGCAGAACACGGCCCTGGCGAACGCGCTCGCCCAGTCCAAGGACATGCTCCACGCCCAGCAGCGCTTCATGCGCCACCTGGTCCGCGAGGGCCATCTGAACCGGGCGCTGGAGTTCCTGCCGACCGACCGGCAGATCCGGGAGCGGCTCGGCACCGGGCAGGGCCTGACCTCGCCGGAGACGGCCGTCCTCCTCGCGTACACGAAGATCACGGTCTCCGACGAGCTGCTGCACACGTCGCTGCCCGACGATGTGTATCTGCGGAGCCTGCTGCACGCGTACTTCCCGACCGCGCTGCGCGAGCAGTTCATCGAGCAGATCGACAACCATCCGCTGTCGCGCGAGATCGTCACGACCGTGCTGGTCAACGACACGGTCAACACCGGTGGTACGAGCTTCCTGCACCGGCTCCGCGAGGAGACCGGGGCCTCGCTGGAGGAGATCGTCAGGGCGCAGACCGCGGCCCGTGCGATCTTCAACTCCAGCGAGGTGTGGGACGCCGTCGAGGCGCTCGACAACACGGTCGACGCGGGTGTCCAGACCCGGATCCGGCTGCACTCGCGGCGGCTCGTTGAGCGGGGGACGCGGTGGTTGCTCAACAACCGGCCGCAGCCGTTGCAGCTCGCCGAGACGATCGACTCCTTCCGGGAAGGGGTCACGCGGGTCTGGGCCGAGCTGCCCAAGCTGCTGCGGGGCGCGGATCTGGAGTGGTATCAGCAGATCTACGACGAGCTGTCCGGGGCCGGGGTGCCCGACGAGCTCGCCCAGCGGGTGGCCGGGTTCTCGTCCGCCTTCCCGTCGCTCGACATCGTGGCGGTGGGGGACCGGATGGGCAAGGACCCGATGGACGTCGCGGAGGTCTACTACGACCTCGCCGACCGTCTGCGGATCACTCAGCTCATGGATCGCATCATCGAGCTGCCTCGGGCGGATCGGTGGCAGTCCATGGCTCGGGCGTCCATCCGTGAGGACCTGTACGCGGCGCATGCCGCGCTGACCGCGGATGTCCTTGCCGTCGGGAACGGGGGGTCCACGCCTGAGCAGCGGTACAAGGCGTGGGAGGAGAAGAACACGGCGATTCTCACTCGGGCGCGGACGACTCTGGAGGAGATCCAGGGGTCCGAGGCGTTCGATCTCGCGAATCTGTCGGTCGCGATGAGGACGATGCGCACGATGCTGCGTACGCGGTCGTAGTACCTCGCGACCGGAGAAGGGGCGCCCTGCGGGTTGGGGGCGCCCCTTCTTTTTTCGCCCCCGCCGCCCCTACCCATTCCCGTCCCTACTCGGGGGCCGGCCCCCGAACCCCCGCTCCTCAAACGCCGGAGAGGCTGAATTTCCCCCGGAGCAACCCGGGCCTCTCGATCAACATCTACCTAAGTGGCCCCCAAGCGGCCTACACCCCGTACAGGGTCCAGCGAGGGACACTTAGGATAAATAGGATGAACGAGGAATCGCTTCCCGCACCGGACGTATCCGTCGTCGTGATCGTCTACAACGACGAGACACGGCTGCCCACAGCCGTGCGGTCCGTGCTGGAGCAGACCTTGCGGAACGTCGAGGTCGTGATCGTGGACGACCGGAGCACGGACGGGTCGTACGACGTGGCAGGGCGGCTGGCCGCCGAGCACCCCGGCCGGGTCCGCGCCCTCCGGCTCGACAGGAACAGCGGAGGGTGCGGGGCTCCCCGCAACCACGGCATCGCCCAGGCGCGCGGCACGTACGTCCTCTTCCTCGACAGTGACGACGTACTGGAGCGCAACGCCTGCCGGAACATGCTGGAGGCGGCCGAGACGACCGGCGCGGACCTCGTCTCCGGTATGTGCGTGCGGGTGCACGTGGACTCGCGCAACGGCAAGGAGGTCAAGTGGTACCCCTGGCTGTACGCGCGCACCCGCACCCTGGAGTCGATCTCCGAGCTGCCCGACCTGCTGGTCTTCGACACCCTCTCGACGAACAAGTGTTACAGGAGAGAGTTCCTCGTTGAGCAGGGGCTCGAGTTCCCCGTTGGCATTCACTACGAAGACCTGCTCTTCTCCGCGCAGGCCTACGCCGCCGCCCGCCGGATCACCCTCATCCCGAACCGCGTCTACGACTGGAACGTCGTCGACAAGGCCGCGACGAAGTCGATCAGCAACCGGCGCGCCGAGATCGCCAACTTCGCGCACCGGATGGAGATCCATCGGCGGGTCGATCAACTCCTCGCCGACAAGGGTCTGCTGGAGCTGAAGTTCCACAAGGACGTCAAGTTCCTCAAGCACGACCTGGTGCTGCATCTGCGTGACCTGCCGTTCCGGGACGCCTCCTACCGGGAGGAGTTCGCCGCGATCGCCCGCGACTACCTGGAGTCCATCGACCGCACCGCCTTCGACGAGGTGGAACCCATCCACGCCATCTGCGCCTATCTGCTGCAGAAGAGCGACTGGGACAACCTCCTGCCGGCCGTGGACACGCTCACCAACCGCGACAAGATCTCCGCGCCGATGGTGGAGCGCGACGGCCGGATCTACTGGTGTGCCGAACACCTCGACGATCACCTCGACGGCGACTTCGCCCGGCACGTCCTCGACGTCACCGACCTTGGCTATCACGCCAAGCCCGTCGAGAAGATGTTCCTGCGCAACGTTCTGACCAGGTATGAAGAGGTCGCCGGTACCGTTCGGCTGGCTGGGCACATCACCAATCCCCTCGGTGTCGTTCCGCCCGGTGCCCGGCTCAGCGGCGAGCTGGAGTTCGCCGCCCGCCGCAAGGGTGTGCGGTTCCAGATCTTCCGCTTCCCGGTCGCCACCCTGCGGCACGAGGGCGAGGCCATCGCCTGGGAGGCGTCGGCCGACCTCGCGCGCGGGCTGCGGCCGCTGGGCATCGTGGACGCGGTGTGGGACGTACGGCTGCATCTCGACGTCGACGGCGTACGTACCACCACGCGCCTCACCGCCTCCGAACCCGGGCTGGCCGACGGGCAGTTGCCCGTCCGGCCCCGGCTCACGCGGCTGGTCGCCGACCATGTCACGCCCGAGATCTCCTCGCGCGGCCATCTCTCCTTCCGGATCGTGACCCGCGAGAAGGTGGACGCGCTCGTCGAGAAGGGCGTACGGGGCGCGCCCGGCCGGTTCGCCAAGTCCGGGTACCGGAAGGCGAAGGAGGTGCGCAGGAAGCTCACCTCCGGTGACACCAAGATCCGCCTCTACCACGAGGTGTTCAGCCGGCTGCCCGTGAAGAAGGGGCTCGTCGTCTTCGAGAGCCATCTGGGCCGGCAGTACAGCGACAGCCCGAAGGCGATCTACGAGGAGATGCGGCGCCAGGGACTGGAGTTCGAGGCCGTGTGGTCGTACACGGGCAGCAGTCCTTCCGGGTTTCCGGCCGACGCGACCCTCGTACGCCGCTGGTCGCTGCCCTATCTGAAGGCGCTGGCGCAGGCCGAGTTCTGGGTCGACAACCAGAGCTATCCGCTGAAGCTCACCAAGCGGCCGGAGACGACCTACCTCCAGACCTGGCACGGCTCGGCGCTCAAACGGATGGGCTTCGACGAGCCCGAGTGGAAGCTCAGGCCCCGGCCCGAGCAGGCCGAACAGCAGCGCACCCTCGACCGCTTCGACCGGTTCCTGATCCGCTCCGAGCACGATGTACGCACCCTCGCCCGGGCGTTCCGCCTGAAGGAGAAGACGCTGTTGCGAGTGGGCTATCCCCGCAACGACGCCCTGGTGCAGGCCAGGAGGAGGGAAGAGGAAGTCGGCCTCCGTGAACGCGGTGTCCTCGCCGCCGAGTTGGGGATTCCCGGTGACAAGGCCGTACTGCTGTACGCGCCCACCTTCCGTCAGCACGGGGGCAGGCAGCGGCGGTTCGAGCTGCCCTTCGACGTGGAGCGGTTCGCCGACACGTTCGGCGACCGGTACGTCCTGCTCGTGCGCTCGCACTACCTCAACCACGTCGTGCTCCCGCCGTCCGTGCGCGGGCGCGTCATCGACGTGTCGGCGCACCACGACGTGACCCCGCTGCTCGCGCTCGCCGACGGGCTGATCACCGACTACTCGTCCGTGATGTTCGACTACGCGCTCCTCGGCCGGCCGATGTTCTTCTTCGCGTACGACTACGAGGAGTACGTGCACGAGGGGCGCGGAACCTACTTCGACCTGCTGGAGCGGGCGCCGGGGCCGGTCGTGCGCACCGAGGAGGAGCTGCACACCGCCCTCGCCTCCCTGGACGAGCAGTCCGTGAAGTACGCGGAGGCGCGGGAGGGCTTCGTGGCGGAATTCGGCGAGTACGACAAGGGGAACGCCGCCCAGAGCATCGTCGACCAGTTCTTCGCGCAGTGGAGGCGTGGATGACCCTCGTGAGCACCCATCCGCAGCGGGACGTCTTCTTCGTCTCCAACAGCGTCAACGAGCTGGGCGGGGTGACCAGTTGGTCGCACCAGATGGCCCGGCTCCTCACCGGGCGCGGGCATCGCGTCCATGTCGTCGGCATCACCCCGCCCGGCGTCGTGCAGGAACTCGGCGAAGTGCCCTACCCGATGACGACGCTGTACGCCGGACAGCCGCCGCGTCCCGGCCGGGCGCGTGAGGCGAGCATGCGCGAGCAGGCCGTCAGGCTCACCGAGCTGTTCCGGGCGGCGCGGCCCGGCGCGGTCGTCATCGTCACGCAGGTGTGGGCCATGGAGTGGGTGGCGCAGGCCGACACCCGCGGGCTGACCGTGATCGGCATGAGCCACGAGTCCTTCGTGTACTCGAAGGCGTCCTCGCGTTTCCAGCGGGTGCGGAAGTACTACCAGGAGGTCGACCGCATGCTGGCGCTGACCCGCGAGGACGCCGACCTGTGGATCGGACAGGGCATGAACAACGCCTCGTTCATGCCGAATCCGCTGCCGTTCATGCCCGAGGTGCCGTCGCCGCGCACCGAGAAGGCGGTCGTCAGCATCGGCCGACTGCACGACCAGAAGGGCATCGACATGCTCCTCGACACCTGGGCGGAGGTCGCGCCGCGCCATCCCGACTGGCGGCTGCGCATCTACGGCTCGGGCGAGGACGAGGAGATCCTCAAGAAGCAGTGCACGGCTCTGGGACTCGACAACTCCGTGGACTGGATGGGGCGTACGAGCGATGTGCCGGGCGCCCTGCGAGGCGGTTCCGTCTTCGTCCAGTCCTCCCGCGGCGAGGGCTTCCCACTCGCCCTCATGGAGGCCATGGCGGCCGCCGTGCCCTGCGCCGCCTTCGACTGCGCCCCCGGCGTCCACGAGATCGTCCACGACGGCGAGGACGGCCTGCTCGCCACGCTCGGCAACACCGGTGAACTGGCCCGCCGCCTCGACACGTTGATGTCCGACAAGGAGCTGCGGGACGCTATGGGCGACCGGGCCCGCATCAACATCCAGCGCTACACGACGACCGAGATCGTGAACAGGTGGGAGGACCTGTTCAGCTTCCTCGAACGCTGATCCCCGGCGGATCCCGGTTGTTCGTCGGCTGCGGGTGCGCTGTGGTTGCTCGCGCAGTTCCCCGCGCCCCTCAGGGGGCTTTCCCCCCACCTCCGGTGAACTTCTCGTACTCCTTCAGCACTTCCTCCGTACCCCCGTCCATCCGCAACTCCCCCCGCTCCAGCCACAGCACCCGATCGCACGTGTCCCGGATCGACTTGTTGTTGTGGCTCACGAGAAAGACCGTCCCCGCACTCTTCCGCAACTCACGGATCCGAGCCTCAGAGCGCTTCTGAAAGGAGCGATCCCCCGTGGCCAGGGCCTCGTCGATCATCAGTACGTCATGGTCCTTGGCCGCGGCGATGGAGAAGCGGAGCCGTGCGGCCATTCCGGACGAGTACGTCCGCATGGGCAGTGTGATGAAGTCGCCCTTCTCGTTGATGCCGGAGAAGTCGACGATCTCCTGATACCGCTCGCGGACCTGTTCCCGGGACATTCCCATGGCGAGGCCGCCGAGATAGACGTTGCGCTCGCCGGTCAGGTCGTTCATCAGGGCGGCGTTCACCCCGAGCAGGGAGGGCTGACCGTCCGTGTAGATCCGCCCGTGCTCCACCGGCAGCAGCCCGGCGACGGCCTTGAGCAGTGTGGACTTTCCGGACCCGTTCGTACCGATGAGCCCGATCGCCTCACCCCGGTACGCGGTGAAGGAGACCGCCTTCACGGCGTGCACCTTCCGCACACCCGAGGCCTGTTCGGTCTTCTTCCGGCGCAGGATGCGGTTGAGGGCCGCGGTGGCGCTGCCGCGGCCGGCCCCCGTGCCGTTGACGCGGTAGACGATGTCGACGCGGTCGGCGACGACCGTGGGGATGGGTTCCGTCGCGACGGTGGGGACGGGTTCGGTCGCGACGGTGGGGACACGGTCCGCGACGAGGGCGGAGGCGGGTGCGTTGTTGGTGGGATCAGCCACGGCCGTACGTCTCCTCAGCCTTCCAGAAGTAGATGAAGCCGCCGACGCCGGCGAGCAGCGCCCAGCCGACCGCGAGCGCCCACACGTGGTGGGGCAGCTGGCTCGCGTGGAAGGTGTCGATGAGCGCGAACCGCATGAGGTCGATGTAGACCGCGGCCGGGTTGCACTCCAGGGCGACCAGCACGATGTGCGGCATGTCCTGGTGGGCGGTGAGCACCTTGTCGATGCTCCACATGACACCGGACACGTACATCCAGGTGCGCAGCACGAACGGCATCAGCTGCGCGATGTCCGGCGTCCTGGCGCCCATCCGGGCCATGATCATCGCCACGCCCGCGTTGAACACGAACTGCAGTGCCAGGGCGGGAACGACCAGGAGCCAGGACACGCTGACGGGCACGCCGACGCAGAGCAGGATCACGAACAGCGCGGCCATCGAGAACAGCAACTGCTGGAGCTGCTGCAGCGCGTACGAGACCGGGAGCGCGGCCCGCGGGAAGTGCAGGGCGCGCACCAGGCCGAGGCTGCCGGAGATCGCCCGGGTGCCCGCCATGATCGAGCTCTGGGTGAACGTCCACACGAAGACGCCGGTGACCAGGAACGGGATGTAGTCCGGGACGCCGCGGCTCGTGCCCATGAGCTCGCCGAAGATGAAGTAGTAGACCGCCGCGTTCAGCAGGGGCGTGGCCACCTGCCAGACCTGGCCGAGCTTCGCCTGGCTGTACTGGGCGGTGAGCTTGGCGGTGGCGAACGCCGTGATGAAGTGCCTGCGAGCCCACAACTGGCGGACGTACGCGGGCAGTGAGGGGCGGGCGCCGCTGACCGTGAGGCCGTAACGGGCGGCGAGTGCCGCGGCGTCGTCGGGCAGGGCGGCCGATGCCGGCACCGGGTCGGGTGCCGGGGGCGGTGTGTGGAGGACCTGACTCACATCCGCTGCTTTCGCTCGGAGCGCGGGGCTCGTGGGAGTGGGTGTGCGAACGGGGGTGCACGAATGGGGTGTGCGAACGCTTCTTTTACGTCGCTACGGGCCCGTCTTTACCCGTACCGGGGACCCTCTTTACGTCGGGACGGAACCGTATCGTCGTCACGTGAGCGTAGGCCGATCTCACGTCGGAACGCAACCGTTTCGTCGTGACGCCCCTATGCTGATGAACATGACGACGAATGCCGACGGGACCCCGACGAACGCCGAAGGGGCCCCGGAGAGCCCGCAGCAGCCGCGCCGCCGGACTCCCGCCGGGGCGGCGGTGCTCCGGGAGGATGTGACGGAGGCCATCAGGGCGGCCGTCTTCGAGGAGCTCGCGGCCGTCGGATACGCGCGGATGTCCATCGAGGGGATCGCGCGCCGCGCGGGCGTGGGCAAGACCGCGGTGTACCGCCGGTGGCGCTCCAAGCTGCACCTGGTGCTCGACCTGGTGTCGGCGGTCGCGGTTCAGGGGCTGCCGGCACCCGACACGGGCACCCTGGAGGGCGACCTGCGCCTCCTGTACGAGGTCACGTCACGGGCCCTGCGTCACCCTGTCGCCTCGCAGATCATCCCCGACCTTCAGGCCGAGGCCGCCCGCAACCCGGACATCGCCGAGGCCATGCAGAAGGCCCTGCGGGAGGGGCAGGAGGGCGTCGCCAGCGGCATCGTCGCCGCGGCGGAGAGGCGCGGTGAGGTCCGGATGGGCATCGACGACGAGCTGGCCCTCGACCTGATCTCCGGACCGCTGTACTGGCGCTCGGTGGTGATCCGCAGTCCCAAGCTGCCCAAGGGGTACCTGGAGAGCCTGGCCCGGGCCACGGCGGTGGCGCTCAAGGCGTTGTAGGGACGGCGTAAGGGCGTCGAAGAGCGTCGAAAAGGCGCCTCCGAGTCACGAAGTCCGGGTTCACGTGCGGGTAGTGGAACTCGGCCGAGACTGGTCCCGTTCATGCCAGGGAGCCGCGTATCGTCGCAGCTCGGCCACCCTTGCGGGGTGCCCCGGCAAGGGGCGTCAACCCCGTAGCGTCCGGATCGTTGTCATCCGGGCCTCACTTTCGAGGCCCTCGGAGGCGCATACTGGACTGACGATGACGAAGCCATCCGCGCCCCGGCGCCACCTGTCCACCAGTCCCTTCAAAGCTCCGGTTGTCCCGGTCGCCAAGCACTTCGCCCTGGGTGACCGTGTTACGCACGACCAGTTCGGCCTGGGCAGGATCGTCGGCGTCGAGGAGGGCATCGCGATGCTCGTCGACTTCGGCTCCCGCCAGGCCCGTATCGTCAGCCCCTACACCCGCATGGACAAGCTCTGACGGATCCCGTCAGTACACCCGTCAGGCACTCGCCGCGGCCCCGGACGATGTCCGGCCCGCGGCGAGCGCGTTTCTGAACCCGGCCTTCAGCCTCGCCGGGCCTCGGGGTGGAGCCGTACCCACCCTTCCCAGGCCGACGTGATCATGTCGTGGACGTCGTACTTGGCCTTCCAGGCCAGTTCCGCGGCGATGCGGTCGGCGGAGGCGACGACGCGGGGCGGGTCGCCGGGGCGGCGCGGGGTGACGGCCGGGGCGAGCGTGTGGCCGGTGACCTCGTTGATCCGGTCGATCATCTCGCGGACCGAGACGCCCTCACCGCGGCCGATGTTGAGCGTCAGGTCCGTGCCGGGAGCGGCGGCCAGCCGGCGGGCGGCCGCCACATGGGCCTCCGCCAGGTCGGCGACGTGGATGTAGTCGCGGACGCAGGTGCCGTCAGGGGTCGGGTAGTCGTCGCCGAAGACGCGCGGGGGCACGCCTTCCGTGAGCTTCTCGAAGACCATGGGGATCAGGTTGAAGACGCCCGTGTCGGCCAGCTCGGGCGCCGCGGCACCCGCCACGTTGAAGTAGCGCAGGGAAGCCGTCGACAGCCCGTGGGCGCGGCCTGTGGCGCGGACCAGCCACTCGCCCGCCAGCTTGGTCTCGCCGTACGGGCTCATCGGCACACAGGGCGTCTCCTCGGTCACGAGGGCCCCTTCTCGCGCGGCGGACGGCATGCCGTACACCGCCGCGGAGGACGAGAACACGAAGGACGGCACCGCGGCGGCCGTGACCGCCTGCAGCAGGACCCGCAGTCCCTCGACGTTCTCGCGGTAGTAGTGCAGCGGCAGGTCCACGGACTCGCCGACCTGTTTCTTCGCCGCCAGGTGGACGACGCCCGTGACCGAGTGGTCCTTGAGCGCGCGGGCCACCCGCTCCCCGTCCAGGGTCGAGCCGACGACCAGTGGCACCCCGTCGGGCACGCGCTCGGCGATCCCGGTGGACAGGTCGTCGTACACCACGGCCCGTTCGCCCGCCTCGGTCAACGCACGGACGACGTGCGCCCCGATGTAGCCGGCCCCGCCGGTGATCAGCCAGGTCATGTGTCGGCCGTCCCCTCGTGTGTCGGTTCGTCTGTCGGTCGGTCGAGCCGACTGTCAGTGAAGCAAACGCCTCATTCTGCGGCGCACCACGGTGGTCATTCCACGCCAACCGGGCGCCAGCCGCAGCGCGAGCGAGCCCGCGTGGGTCGCGTACGGCTGGACGAGCAGCAGCCCGTGCCGGCCGTTCGGCACGACGGACCGGCGCAGCAGGCCCGGGCCCGCGACGGCGTGCGCGGTGGTCTCACGGCTCGTGCCGTCGTGGAAGCGCAGGCGAAGGCGCAGGTCCCAGGTGCCGGAGCCGAGCGCCGCGAGGTCGACGGCCGCCTCGGCCGTCCAGGAGTCGGTGCCCCCATGATCACCCGAGCCGTCGTCGACGGGATCGGGGTCGTCGGGCAGGAACCGGGCCGTCACCGTGAGCCCGACCGCCCCGTCGTGCCGGTTCACGAACTCGGCGTCCACGGACGCCGGCGACGCGTCCGCCATCCGCCCGTACAGCTCGTGCAGGCGCAGCCGCAGCCGGGTGGCACGCGCGCGTGGCCGCAGTTCCGCGTCGACGGCCACAGGGAGCAGGCGTACGGGCCGGAACAGCAGGTGTTCCAGAGTCACCTGGGTCAGGTCGGCGGACCAGACCGGCGTGCCGTCCGCGAGCCGCGCGTACGGCGGCCGCAGCCGGGCCGGGCGCGCCGCGACCTCCTTGACGCGGGTCAGGTCGCGGGGCTCCTCGGAGGCGGTCACGACCTGTGCGACGACCCGTCCCGGCGCCGGTGCGAGCGCGAGGTCGGCCGCGTCGAACGTCGCGAGGTACGCGCGCGTGAGGGCCCACCATTCGCGCCGGTACACGGGACCGCGCTGATCGAGCTCGCGCGCGTACATCCGCAGTGAGTGGTCGAGGAACCGCGCGCGCGTGGCCCGCGCCAGCCGCTTCTCACCGGCGGCCAGGAGGATGTCGTACGAGAGGGCGTGGGCGGTGATCCTGGACCGCCAGTTGCCGACGCCCGCCCGGTCCAGCGAGATCGACAGCCGCTCGGCGCTCCGGCGCACGTGCCAGACGTACACCGTGTCCGGGATCAGCGCGACGCGCGGACCGGCGGCGAGCACGCGCGCGGTGAAGACGAAGTCCTCGTAGGGGAAGCGTCCTTCGGGGAAGCGGATGGCGTGCTCGCGCAGGAAGTCGGTGCGGTAGAGCTTGTTGACGCACAGGGTGTCGTGGACCAGGTGGGTGCGGCGGGACGGGTGCTTCACCAGGGCGGCCTTGGCGTACAGCTCGGGCTGCCAGGGGACCTCGCGGCCGGACGGCAGCTCGCGGCGCACACAGAGACCTGCGGCGACCTCGGCCCCGCGCCCGGCGGCCGCGTCGAGGAGCGCGTCCACCGCGCCGGGCGGCAGGACGTCGTCGCTGTCCAGGAACATCACGTACGGGGCGGTGGCGGCGTCGATCCCGTCGTTGCGGGGGCTGCCGCAACCGCCGCTGTTGACCTTGCGGCGGAGCACCCTCAGGCGCGGCTCGTCGAGGGCGAGGCGGTCCAGGAGATCCGCGCTGCCGTCCGCCGAGCAGTCGTCCACGGCGATCACCTCGCGGACGGCGGGCCCCTGCGCGAGGGCCGAGCGCACCGCGTCCGTCACATGGGTGGCGTCGTCGTACCCGATGACCACGATGCACACCTGTGACTGGTGGGGAGGTATGGCTTGGATGGGTCGCATGGCTTCCACAGGGCGAAATAGTGGCTGGTGTAGGTAATTTTCCGTTAAGAGGTACTTACTGTCTCGTGGGGAAGATGACGGGAATTGTGTGAAGGTTCCGTCTCCGCTGATCGAATTCCCGCGGAGGGTGTGCCGGCGGGCCGGATTCCGGCGGTCCACAGGCGGCGGAAGGAGAGCGCCGCGGCCGCGACGAGCAGTCCGTTGCGGACGAGCATCAGCAGGGAGCCCGTCCAGGTACAGTCCATGACGTCCCTGTACAGGACGGGGTAGGCGAGGGCGCTGGCCGCCGCGGCCGCCGTGATCAGCACGGCCACCGGACGCTGCGAGGTGTGCCGCGAGGTCAGACACACGGCCGCCAGGCCGAGCAGCCACACCAGGTACTGGGGGCTGATCACCCGGCTCGTCACGGTGAACAGAAGCACGGCACAGAGCGCGGCGTCGTACGGGGTCGCAGGCGTCCAGTGCCGGGCCCGCAGGCGCCACAGCAGCATGGCCCCGAAGGCGGCGACGGTGAGCGCCAGCGACGCCGCGGCGATCGTGCTGACGTACGGTCCCGTGAACTCCATCGCCCCGTAGCGGTAGCGCACCTGCCCCGGCCAGCCGGCGTGCCGCGCGAAGGAGAGGGCCGTCCCGCCCAGCGACTCGATCTGTACGCCCCGGCCGCCCTGCTGGCGCAGGAAGTCGAAGGGGTGGCGGAAGAGCGCGGCGAGCGCGAGGAGCAGGGCGCCCGCGGTGACGGCCGCCGAGGTCCACACCTCCCTCGTCGTACGCCCCCTGGGGGTGCCGATCAGGATCAGCGCGGGCCACACCTTCACGAGAGCGCCCAGCGCGGCGAAGGCGCCGCACGCGCGCGTGGAGCGCGAAAACGTCAACAGGGCGATGACGGCAAGGGCGGTGACCTGCACGTCGTAGCGGGCGAGAGGGAGGTGCAGGAGGAGGGGGAGGCCCGCGATCCACAGGGCCGCGCCGCGCAGGCTGCGGCCCGTCCGGTTGCCCGCGCGCGTGAGGGCGACGGCGACCAGGGCGTCGGCGGCGAGCGCGAGGAGCACGAACGCCTGGAAGTACGTCAGCCCCGGCAGCAGCCCGGGGGACAACAGGACCGGGCCCGCGCCCGGCGGGTACTGCCACAGCCGGTCGCCCGAGGGGAACGTGCCGTGGGCGAGTACGCCGTACCAGCGGGCGTACAGCTCGTGCACCTCACGCGCGACACCGCCGATGCCCAGCGGGGCGTGCCCGTCCCGGGCGAGCAGCCAGAGCATCAGGGCGCGGGTGGTGAGCCAGCCGGCGGCGACGAGGAGGAGACGGGGCTTCATCCAGGGCTTCACCCGACGGATCGTAAGCCGCAAGTAGGCACATAAAGTCTGATGACGGGTCAATCACGTGCGAAAGCTGACTAATAGCACAAAATCTGGGGCATGGTCGTCAAGCGTCCGCAGGTTGCCGTCGCCGTGCTCGTACCCGTACTCGTCATGTTCGGGATCGGTCTGTGGGGAATCGATCGTGGCGGGATGTGGCGGGACGAGGCGGTCACCTTCCAGGTGGCGCGGCGCTCGCTCCCGCAGATCTGGCAGTTGCTGCACTCCGTGGACGCGGTGCACGGCCTCTACTACCTCCTCATGCACCCCGTCCTCGCCGTCCACCCCGGAGAGGTCGCCCTGCGCCTCCCCTCGCTCTGCGCGGCCGCCGCGACCGCGGGCCTGGTCGCGGCCCTGGGGGCCCGGCTCGCCCGCCCGAGGGTCGGCCTGTGGGCGGGCCTGCTGTACGCCGTGACCCCGATGGCCGGGCACTTCGCCCAGGAGGGACGTTCGTACGCGCTGGTCGCCGCCGGGGTCGCGGCATCGACGCTGCTGCTGGCGCGGGCGGTGACGGCCGACGCGGACGGGGACGGCGGCGGGGGGCAGGGTGGAAGCGGTGGCGGTGGCAGGGGCGGGGATCAGGAGGACGCGCCCGTGGGCCGGCTCGCCCGGCACGCGCGCGTGGTCGGCTGGTGCGCGTACGGAGGGGTCGTCGCCGTCACCGTCCTGCTGCACGAGTTCGCGGTACTGGTCCTGATCGCGCACGCCGCCACCCTGGCCCTCGCCCGGATGCCCCGCCGCGTGTGGCGCGACTGGGCCTGCGCCGCGGGTGCCGTACTCCTCGTCCTGCTTCCGCTGGCCCTGATCTCCAGCGGCCAGGCGGAGCAGGTCGCCTGGCTCCGGCCCCCGGGCGGGGGCACCGTCGAACGCCTGCTGCGCTCCTTCACGGGTCCGACCATGCTGGTCCTCGGCCCGTATCTGCTGCTGATCGCCCTCGCCCTGCGCCACCCGTTCACCCCGCCCGCCCGCCGCGGCGAACTCTCCGTCCCCACGGTCGCCCTGCCGCTGCTGCTCCTCCCGCCCGCGGTCCTCATCGTGGTCTCGCGCCACTGGCCGCTCTACGACGACCGCTATGTGCTGTACGCGCTCGCCGGGGCGCCCTTGCTGGCGGCGGCGGGGGCGGAACGGCTGGTCCTGGCGGCACGCCGGGCGGGGCTTGCGCGGTGTGAGACCGAGGGCCTGATGCGGGGCTCGGGCGGCGCTCCCGATTCCGCTCCCGATTCCGATCCAGCTCTCGTACGGGGCGTCCGTGTGCCGTACGCCGCCACGCTGGTCGGCGTACTGGCCATCACCCTCGCCTTCGTCTCACAGCTCCCCGTCCTCCGTGAGGACCGGGACCCAGCCCGCCGCCCCGACAACCTCGCCGTCGTCTCGGCCGCGGCCGCCCAGCGGATGAGCCCCGGCGACCCCGTGCTCTTCCTGCCGTCGCTCGGCAGGCGCTCCGCGCTGGCGTACCCGAAGGGGTTCCAGGGCACGCGGGACATCGCGCTGGAGGAGCCCGCACCTGTCTCCGGCACGCTCTACGGGCGCGAGACCGGCCCGGACGAGCTGCGCCGCAGACTCGCCGGCCTGGACCGCGTGTGGGTGGTCGCCGAGCCGTACGCGCTGAAGTCGGCCTGGTTTCCGAGCGAGCCGACCGAGCGGGTCAAACTCACCGTCGTGGGCGAGGAGTTCGTGCCGCGGGCGGAGTTCGTACGGAAGGGGTCGATTCTGCGGCTGTATGTGCGGAGGGCTCCGACGATGTGAGGGGGCAGGGCAGGGGCCGGGGGCGGGTGGGCGGTGGTTACGCGCCGCAGCCCGGGGTCTCGTCCAGGGCCGCCGCGTCCAGCGCGTTCGTGAGCTTGTCGAGCCGGGCGCGCAGTTCGAGGATCTCGTCCAGTTCGAAGGTCGTCGCGGCGGCGATCCGGCGCGGTACGCGCAGCGCCTGCTCGCGCATGGCCGTGCCCACGTCCGTGAGTCCGACCACCACGGACCGCTCGTCGCGCGCACTGCGCTCACGCCGTACGAGGCCTGCCGCCTCCAGTCGCTTCAGCAGCGGCGACAGCGTGCCGGAGTCGAGCCGCAGGTGCTCGCCGACCTTCTTCACGGGCAGCTCGCCGTGCTCCCACAGGACGAGCATGACCAGGTACTGGGGGTACGTGAGCCCCAGGTCCTTCAGCACGACCCGGTACACGCCGCCGAAGGCGCGGGAGGCGGCGTTCAGGGAGAAGCAGATCTGCTGGTCGAGGCGGAGGAAGTCCTCGTCCCGTACGGAGTGCTGCACGGGGTGCTGTACGGCGGGGTCGGGTGCGGGCGTCGTGGTCATGACTCCAGGATACCTCCCGTGCGTCATTTAGTTGTGCACAACTGAATTGTGTGCTCTACTTGTGGTCGTGAGGGGGGCCGGTCAAGGCCCGCCGATACGACGTTGACCCTGAGAGGGATGGTTTTCATGGACGCGCTCTACACCGCTGTCGCCACCGCCACCCACGGCCGTGACGGCCGGGCCTACAGCTCCGACGGCAAGCTCGACCTGGAGCTCGGCATACCGGTGGAGATGGGCGGCAACGGTCAGGGCACGAACCCGGAGCAGTTGTTCGCTGCCGGTTACTCCGCCTGTTTCGCCAGTGCGCTCGGGCTGGTCGGGCGTGCGGCGAAGGTCGATGTCAGTGACGCGGCGGTGACCGCCGAGGTCGGTATCGGCAAGCAGGGGGAGGGCTTCGCCCTCGCTGTCACGCTGCGGGTGGAGCTGCCCGAGTCCGTGGACGCCGAGACCGGCCGCAAGCTGATCGAGCAGGCCCACCAGGTGTGCCCCTACTCGAACGCGACCCGGGGCAACATTCCGGTCGAGCTCGTCGTCGAGTAGTAGCTTTCCTCGCCCCCGCCGCCCTTACCCGTCCCGTCCCTGGGGGCTGCCGCCCCCGGACCCCCGCTGATCGGCCTGAACGGCCTCGTCCTCAAACGCCGGACGGGCTGAAATGTCGGCCCGGGCCGCAATGTACTCAGCCTCTCCGGCGTTTGAGGAGCGGGGGTTCGGGGGCTGGCCCCCGAGTAGTGACGGGAATGGGTAGGGGCGGCGGGGGCGAGAAAACTCCGCCAGCAGCAACGGCACCCCCACCACCGGCACCAGCCACACCATCACCATCAACCGGTCGATGCCGATGTCGGGATGGGCGGCGATGCTCAGGACGCCGGTGCCCGCCGCGGCGGCGAGGAGCACGCCGAAGGCGGGCCACCGCCGAAGCGCCCCCCACCCGCCGGCGACCAGCAACGCCAGGAACAACGGCTCGGCCAACTGCCGCCGCAGCCACTCCATCCAGAAGTTGAGCTCCAGGTGGAGGAACTCCCACCACGCCCGCTCCCGGTCCGGCCGGTTGAAGTGGTCGGTGAGGAGGTCCTGGAGACTGTCGGACTCAGAGGGGTAGGGGAGCAGCCGGGTCAGGAGCATGACGCCCACGGCCGCCCCCACCGTCACCTTCAGCAGCGTCTTCACGGCGTCACCCACCGGCCGCCCCGCCCGCCTCCGGTGGAGGCCAATCACCCCGAGCCCCCCGGCCAGACACACCGACAGGAACAGCGCCTGCGAGTGCTTCACGGCGAACAGCAGCGCCAGCGAGACACCGACCAGCCCGGCGGCACCCGCCCGCCCCCGCAGCACCAGCGCACACCCCCACAGCACAGCGAGCGTGAGCGCCATCATCGTGCCCTCGGTCATGGGCCGCATCGCGGTCGCACCGGTCGGCAGGACGTAGTACAGGGTCTGCCCGGTCAGCGCCAGACCCACCGGCACGCCCACGGTCCGCAGGACGAGGAACACGAGCGCGCCCCCGGCCGCCGCGACGCACACCCCCGCCGCCCACAGCCCCCACGTCACCCCGAGCACCGTCACGAACGGCACGAGCAGCAGCGGATACCCGGGCCGCACCTCGAAGATCCGCATGAACCGCTCGCTCATGAAGGGCGCCGTCCACCCGGACGTCTGCCCGGCCTCCAACCGCCGCCCGATGCTCCAGTCGTAGTAGCCCCGGCACTCGTCCCGGATCTCCGGCCCCGGATCGGGAGCCCGGAAGCGCCGCACGTCCACACTGTGGTTCCGCGACGCGGTCTCGGCCCGGCTCGCGCACACGTACGCGATCGTGCGCCCCGCCGCCTCCTCCTTGTCCGCCCCGCCCAGACTCAGCGCGTACGACAGGTAGTTGCGGCTGTCGGGCGTGTCCCGTCCGGTGACGTTGGCGAGCTGGAGGCAGCCGAAGAGGGCGGCGAGGAACAGCGCCCACGCGGCGGGCCGAGCGTTCACGAGCGGGCCAGCTGCTCGCTCGGGACGCCGGGCGCGGGGACCGTGGGCGGCACGGCGGCCAGGTCCTCGCCGAGCATCAGCAACCGTACGACCCGCTCCGACGCCCGCCCGTCGTCGTAACCGCCGAACCGCTCCCGGAAGGCCTCCCGCAGTCGCGCAGACTCCTCGTCCCGCCACGCGCCCGACGCGAACAGCCGCGCCAACTCGCCCTCGTCGCACGTCACATGACCCGGGGGCCGCTCGGTCACGTCGAAGTACGTGCCGCGTCCGGCGAGGTAGGTGTCCCAGTCGTAGGCGTGCAGGACGATCGGCCGGTCGAGGTGGGCGTAGTCGAACATCAGGGACGAGTAGTCGGTGACCAGCGCGTCGGAGGCGAGCATCAGGTCCTCGACGCTCGGCTCGTCGGTGACGTCCAGGAGCACACCCCGCCGCGCCAAATCCTTGAGCTCCAGGCCGCGTTCATGGCGCTGGGCCAGTGACGGGTGGAGGCGGACCGCCAGCACGTGGTCGCCGGGCAGCCCCGCCACCAGACGTTCCAGGTCGCAGTCGGGCGCGTAACCGCCCTGACGGTGGTCGCGGTTGGTCGGCGCGTACAGGATGAGGGTCCGGTCGTCGCCGACGTCCAGCCGCTGCCGTACGGACTCACGCCGGCCCGGCTCCGGCCTGACCAGGCAGTCGTTGCGCGGGCTGCCCGAGCGCAGGGACACGAAGTCGCAGGGGTACGCGCGGTCCCAGACCAGCTCCGAGTGCGCGTTCGCGACCAGGCTGTAGTCCCAGCGGTCGGCGCGCCGCAGCATCTTCGGGACACTGAAACCCCGTCGCGCGCCCGGGTACTTGAGCAGGTCCGCGCCCATCGACTTGAGCGGCGTGCCCTGGTGGGTGTGGATGTGCACCGCGCCCTCGCGCTTCACCAGGTCGTTCGCCCAATTCATGTTGTTGATCAGGTACTTGGCCCTCGCCGTCACCTTCCGGTATGCCCGGCTGCCCGGCAGGACGTGCTCGACGTCCGGCGGCAGCGTGTCCACGTACTCCTTCCCGACCACCCACACGCCCCGGACGTGCGGGGCGATCTCCCGCGCCTTGCGGTGGATCGCGGCCGGGTCACCGAGGACGCCCCGGTGCGAGAAGGCCGAGTACACGGCCAGGTTGGGATCGAGCGCGCGCCGCAGCACCAGCCGCCGGTGCGTCGCGAGCAGCACCCTGCGCAGCCGTCGGCGCCAGACCCGGTAGCGCCTGCGCAGGCCCGCCCGCCGCACGGCGGCCGCGCGGTGCAGGCCGTAGAGGGCGTACGGGGTCCGGGCGAGCAGCGTGAAGGACACCCGCGGGATGTCCGCGCCGAGCCGGTGCCCGTCCGGCCGGTACGCCCGCAGGTCCCGCGCCGCCCGCCGGTGGAACTCGGAGCGGGCCGACGGCGGTACGCGGTCCTGCTGGCGGAGGATGAAGAGGTAGTGGTCCGCCATGTGGTCGTAGAGGAACCCGCGCCACCGCTCCAACTCCGGCCGCTCGGCGATGAACCGGAACAGCCGCTCGTACTGCGCGAACACCTCGAAGTGCTCCCGGCTCGGCGTGCGCATCGCGTTGCCCTGGCGGCGCTGCCGGTAGTACACGCAGATCCGGTCGACGAGCGTGATCGTGCGGGCCGTCCACAGTGTCTGGTAGACGACCACCGCGTCCTCGTAGAAGCCGGTGGGGAAGGCGAAACCGCCCTCACGGAAGAAGTCGAGTCGGTACGCCTTGTTCCAGACGACCGTGAACAGGTCGAGCAGATCGGGGCGTTCGGCGACCGTGAACACCTCGGGGCCCGCCGCCTCGAAGACCGCCGCGTCCCGGTTGCGCTTCACCGCGCCGTGCCATTGCGTGCGCGCGTAGTCGAACAGGACGATGTCCGGCCGCGAGGTCGCGTCGATGCGCTCGGCGATCGCCCGCAGGGTTCCCGGCGTGTAGCTGTCGTCGCTGTCGAGGAACAGCAGGTACTCGCCCCGCGCCAGCTTCGCGCCGTGGTTGCGGGCCGGGCCGATACCGCCGTTGACGGGCAGATGAACCGGCACGACCCGCTCGTCGCGGGCCGCGAACTCGTCGATGATCGCCGAACTCCCGTCCGGGGAGCAGTCGTTGACGACGATCAGCTCGAAGTCGCCGTACGACTGGTCGAGGACCGACTCCAGGCATACGCGCAGATAGCCCTGCACGTTGTGGACGGGCACGACGATGCTGAAGCGGGGCATGGCACCTCCAGGTCCGGGAACCGGCGGGGATTGCGGGGGACGTGACGGCGGCATCAGAGGGCCGGCGTGCGGGACCGTGAGCCGCCGCCGCTGACGACCGCCGGTCTCGCCGCCGCGGGAACGGGGAGGCGCTCGTGCAACGGCACCACCGGCGGCAGCTCCTCCTCGGCCTGCCCCAGCAGCACCCGCCGTACGACCCGCTCGGCGGCCCGCCCGTCGTCGAACCGGCAGAAGCGCTCCCGGAACCGGTCCCGCAGCCCGGCGGACCGCTCGTCCGCCCACGCGCCCGTCGTGAAGACCCGGATCAACTCGTCCTGTGTACGGGCGACATGGCCGGGCGGCTCGGCCAGCAGGTCGAAGTAGACACCCCGGGTGTCCCGGTAGACGTCCCAGTCGTCGGCGTAGGTGACGATCGGCCGGTCCAGGTTGGCGTAGTCGAACATGATCGACGAGTAGTCCGTGATCAGGGCGTCCGAGGCCAGACAGATGTCCTCGGTCTCGCGCGATGCCGTGACGTCGATCAACCGGCCGGAGGCGACGGCCTGTTGGAGATCCGCGTCACCCTCCAGGAAGTAGTGCGCCCGCAGCAGCACCACGAACTCCGGTCCCAGCTCCGCACAGAAACGGGCCAGGTCGAACTGGGCAGACGCATCGCGCGGATAGTCGCGGTACGTCGGCGCGTACAGCAGCGCCACCCGGTCCTCCGGGATGCCGAGCCGCTCGCGGATCGCGGTGACCTCGGCCGGATCCGCCGTGTAGAAGCGGTCGTTGCGCGGATAGCCGTACTCCAGGTGCGTGAAGCCGCTGGGGTAGGCGCCCGACCAGACCTCCGTGGAATGGGAGTTGGAGGAGAGGGAGTAGTCCCAGCGGTCCACGCGCTCCATCAGCCGGCCGAAGCTTCCGGTGGCCGCTGCGACGGCCCGGTACTCGATCTGGTCGACGCCCATCCGCTTCAGCGGCGTTCCGTGGTGCGTCTGGACGTGCACGGACCCGGGGCGTTTGACCATGGCCGTTTCGAAGTTGACGTTGTTGAACGTGTACTTGGCCCGCGCCATCACCTCCCAGTAGCGCCTGCTCCCGATCACCACGCTCTCCACGTCCTCGGGCATGTTCGCCGCGTCCTGCTCCCGCACCAGGAACACCGACCTGATGTGCGGGGCGAGTTCGCGTGCCTTGCGGTGGATGGCGGCCGGGTTGCAGGCGTAGCCGCGGCCCCAGTAGGCGGCGTAGACGGCGAGGTTCTCGTCGAGGGGCCTGCGGAGGTATCGCCGGTACGGGCCGCGGGGTCGGCCGCGGCGCCATCTGCGGGCGGCGCGGGTCGCGAACGCACGGGCCTGCTCCGACCGTCGATCTGCACCGAGGAGCGCGCGGAACGTGGCGTACGCGCCGTGCGCCAGCAGCCGGTTGCGCAGCCCCTTGGCGCGGTGGCCGCGCGGGCGGTGGCGGCGGTAGAGCCTGCCGGCGCGGCGGAAGAAGGCCCTGCGGCAGGACGTGGCCGCCGTGTCGAGAACCTCGGCGAAGAGATGGTCGAAGAGGGCGCGCGATGTGTCCTGGTCCAGGTCCTGTTCGGCTGCCCGCCTCAGTACCAGCTCCACCTGGTCGAGGAGTTGGCGCTGTGCGTCGGGTGTCGTGCGGCCGCCGCTGCCGCTGGGGCGCCGCTCATGACGTCGTACGCAGACGGTGTCCAGCGCGGCTGTCCTCCCGGCCGCGAGGGTCACCAGTCCGGACCAGCCGATGTCCGTGAAGTGGCCTTCCGGGAAGTCGAGTCGGTGATCGGCGAGGAACGCCCTTCGGTAGGCCGTCGCCCAGACCGGTCGCCGTACGTCCGTGGGGTCGCCGTCGTCGCCCCGTTCCGCCATCGGTTCGCCCACCCACCACGGCACGCGCTCGTGGGCGAGGTACAGGACGTCCACGTCGCCGGTTTCCCGGAGCCGGGCGTCCATCGCGGCGAGTGCTCCCGCCGTCAGCACGTCGGTCGCGTTCAGGAAGAGCAGGTAGGTGCCGGTGGCCGCGTGCATGCCTGCGGCGCGTGAGCCGGTGGGGTGGGTGACGCGGGGGTCTTTGTCGGCGTACTCCCCGGTGACGGTCGCCGCCGGGGAGTCGGGTGTGTCGCAGGCCGTGATCAGTTCGAAGTCGGTGAACGACTGGGTCACGACCGAGTCGAGGGCGGTGGGGAGGCGCCCCGCGAGGCCTTGTGCGGTGACGATGACGCTGAAGCGGGGCATGTGGTGCGGGGCTCTTTCTGTGACGGGGGGTGGGTGGGGTTCGGGTGGTGTGTCGCCTGCGGGTGAGTGGGGGCTTGTCGCGCAGTTCCCCGCGCCCCTTGAAGGCAGGGGCTACCGCCCCCAAAGACGAAAGACAGGGGCGCAGCCCCGTCTTTCAGGGGCGCGGGGAACTGCGCGACAAGCCCCCACCGGGCCCGCACCCGACAACCGGGCCCGCGCCCTAGAGACAAGGGGCCTGGCCCGCCGGCGTAGGGACGGTGGCCAGCGGTGACGTGATGGACTGGTCCGCCGCCGACCGGGCGGGATTGCGCGCGGAGAGCGGGATCACCGCCGGCAACCCCGACGTCTCGCCCAGCACAACGTGGCGAACGACCCGCTCGGCCGCATGCCCGTCGTCGTACGGGCAGAAGCGGTCCCGGAACGCCGACCGGAGCTGCGTGGAGCGCGACCCGCGCCAGTGGCCCGTCGCGAAGATGTCGATCAGCTCGTCCTCGCTGCGCGCCACCGCACCGGGCGGGAACGCGCGCAGGTCGAAATACGTCCCGCGGGCCGCCTCGTACGCCTCCCAGTCGTCCGCGTGGATCACGATCGGCCGGTCGAGGCCCGCGTAGTCGAACATCAGCGAGGAGTAGTCGGTGATCAGCGCGTCCGAGGCGAGGCACAGGGACTCGATGCTCGGGTGGTCCGACACGTCGATGAGTCGGCCGCCGCTGCGCGCGAGCGGAGCCCCGTACGCGTGGTGCGCGCGGGCCAGCAGGACGAAGCGCGGGCCGAGTTGGCGCAGCACCCGCTCCAGGTCGAGCGCGGTGCGCTGGGCGCGCTGGTAGTCGCGGTGCGTGGGCGCGTACAGCACGGCGACCGCGCCCTCGGGGATGCCGAGGTTCTCGCGCAGCCGGGCCACGTCGGCCGAACTCGCCTGCTGGAACCGGTCGTTGCGCGGCTGGCCGTACTCCAGTGTCGTGTAGCCGGACGGGAAGACGCGCTCCCAGACGAGTGTGGAGTGGCGGTTGGCGGACAGGCAGTAGTCCCACTGGTCGGCGCCGCGCAGCAGGTCGGTGAAGTCCGTGCCGCGGGCCGCCGCCGGGTGCTCCTGGAGGTCCAGGCCCATGTGCTTGAGCGGTGTGCCGTGCTGCGTCTGGACGAGGATCTGGCCGGGGCGCTTGACCAGCCGGCGGTCGAAGTCGGCGTTGTTCACCAGGTACTTGGAGCGGGCGAGAGCCGTCCAGTACGCGGCGGTGCCCGGAGTCAGCCTGCGCGTCGCCGTCGGGATCGTGTGGTGGAACTCGGGGCGCGCGATCCACGCGGTGCTCACGTCCGGCGCGTACGTCCGGAACGCGGACTCCAGTGCCCCCGGGTTGCAGCCGTGGCCGCGGCCGCCGTGGCTGGTGAACACGGCCTGGTCGGCCCGGACGGGAAGCCGGAGCTGGACCTTGTAGTGCAGCCGGAGTGCGGCCGTGCGCAGGGTCCGGGCCAGTGCGCCGGTGAGGCGCGTGACGCCTCGCTGGAGCCGCACCGCCGCCCACAGCGCACGGTAGGTGCGGTGACTGCCCAGGCGGACCAGCGCGTGCCGCAGCCCGTTCTCGGACGGGACGTCGGCGGCCCGTACGCGGTAACGGACGTAGTGGGCACGGGCATTGCGCAGGAACAGGGCGCGGGAGCCGTGCGGCACCCGGTCGCGTTTGAGGAACACGGCCGACAGGTGGTCGACCATGCGGTGGAACAGGACCGGGCGCCAGTGCGCCAGTTCGGGGTGGGCGTCGAGGTGCGCGAAGACCCGGTCGTACTGGTCGAAGATGTCGAAGTGCTTGTTGCTGACCGTGCCGAGGATGTTCCCCCGGCGGCGCTGGCGGTAGTGGACGCAGACGCGGTCGAGCGTCGCGATCGTCCCGGCGGCCATCAGGACCGGGGACGTCCAGGGGGTGTCCTCGTAGTAGCCGGGCGGGAAGGCGAAGCCCTCCCCGGCGACGAACTCCCGGCGGTACGCCTTGTTCCACACGACCATGAGGACCTTCAGCAGCCCGGGACGGTCGTCGAGCCGGAACGGCGCCGGCGCGTCCTCGGTGAGCTGGCCCGCCTGTACGTTGCGGACCGTCTCGCCCGACCAGAAGGTGCGCGCGTAGTCGTAGACCAGGACGTCCGGGTCGCCGGTCTCCTTGATGCGGTCGGCGATGGCCCGCAGTGCGTCCGGGGTGAGGGTGTCGTCGCCGTCCAGGAAGATCAGGTAGTCGCCGGTCGTGTACCGCATACCGGCGTTGCGGGCCCGGCCGAGGCCCACGTTCTCCTTGAGGTGGACGGCCCGCACACGGGGGTCGGCGGCCGCGAACTCGTCGATGATCGCGCCGCAGGCGTCGGGTGAGCAGTCGTCCACCGCGATCAACTCGAGGTCGGTGAAGGACTGTTCGAGGACGGATGCCATGCACTCGTGCAGATATGCCTGCACCTGGTACGCGGGGACAATGACACTGAACCGGGGCAAGGGACATCCTTGTGTCGGCGCGGGCATACTGCCCGGAAACGGCCGAAGGGGTTACCGGGTTACGCCGGATGCGGCATGTGGGGGACCCCGGGTGAACGCGAAGGGGCGGACCGATGGCGGCCCGCCCCTCGCGATGTGTACTCCGGGTGCCCGACCCGGATGTCCCGGACGCTACTTCACCGCGCCCGCCATCACACCGGACACGAACTGCCGCTGGAACGCGAAGAACACGGCCAGCGGGATGACCATCGAGATGAACGCGCCGGGCGCCAGCGTCTCGATGTTGCCGGAGAACTGACGGGTCTGCTGGGTCAGGGCGACCGTCAGCGGCCGTGAGTCGGAGTCCGAGAAGACCAGTGCCACCAGCATGTCGTTCCACACCCACAGGAACTGGAAGATGCCGAGCGACGCGATCGCGGGCCCGCCGAGCGGCAGGACCACGGTGGTGAACAGGCGGGTCTCGCTCGCGCCGTCGAGCCGTGCGGCCTCCAGGAGTTCACGGGGGATCTCCGCGAAGAAGTTCCGCAGCAGGAAGATCGCGAACGGCAGGCCGAAGCCCACGTGGAACACGACGACACCGATGATGGTGCCGAAGATCCCGAGGTCGCCGAAGAGTTCGGACATCGGGATCAGGGCGATCTGCACCGGCACCACGAGCAGCGCCACCACGGCCAGGAACCACCAGTCGCGGCCCTTGAAGTCCATCCAGGCGAAGGCGTATCCGGCCATGGCCCCGATGACGATGACCAGGACGGTGGCCGGCACGGTGATCCAGATCGTGTTGAGCAGGGAGTCGGTGATCTCCTCCTTGCCGAGCAGGGTCGAGTAACTCTCGGTGGTGAGCTGGGCCGGCTTGCTGAAGACCGTCCACCAGCCGGAGTCGGCGATGTCGGTCGGGTCACGGAACGACGAGGCGAGCAGTCCCACCGTCGGCGTCACCCAGAGCAGTGCGACCAGGATGAGGAAGACCCGCATCACACCGCCGGTCGCGCCGCTCGCCAGCCTGGAGACGAGCGACCGCTCGGGCGGACCGGCCGCTTCCGATGTCTCCGGCGGGGCTTTCAGAGGTACGGAGGGTGCGGTCACCGTCGGCGCTCCCTTCGCAGTCGGCGGATGTTGACGATCATCACCGGCATGACGAGCAGCAGCAGGACCACACCGATCGCACTGGCGAGGCCGAGGTCTCCGCCACCGCCGGTGTACGAGTTGTAGAGCTGCAGGGCCAGGACGTTGGCCTCGTCCTGGGTGGGCTGCGGGGCGATGATGTAGATCAGGTCGAAGATCTTCATCACGTTGATCATCAGCGTGATCAGCACGACCACGAGGACCGGAGCGAGCAGAGGGACCGTGACCCTGCGGAACACCTGCCACTCGTTGGCCCCGTCGACCCGGGCCGCCTCCAGGAGGTTGCGGTCCACTCCGGCGAGACCCGCCGCGATGAGCACCATCGCGAAGCCCGCCCACATCCACGCGTACGAACCGATGATGGCCGGTGTGATCAGGCTCGGGCCGAGCCAGTCGACGCCGTTGTAGGGCGCCGCGAAGTTCGAGGACGGCAGGCGCAGTTGGGCGCCGTCGGCGGAGGCCGGCAGCGTGAACGTACCGTCGTCGCCCGCCTTCGTGGAGGCCACGACCCTGCCGTCCTTGACCGCCTCGACCTTGATGCCGGGCAGGGCCTTCTCACCCGCGTCGATGGCGCCCTTCTCGCCGCCGCCGCCCAGTTTGAAGTCCAGCCAGACCGTGCCGGACACCCCGTCGCCCGAGGCCTGGGCGGGCTTGGCGTCCCCGGGGCTGCCGGGCACCTTGTTCGGGGCGATGCCGACCAGCGGGATCAGGGCCGGGGAGCCCGCGCTCACTGTGCCCGTGGAGGTGAAGGAGCCCCCGCCGGACGCCTTGAGGTCGCTCTCGGTCGACGGGCGCGCCTTCGGATAGACCGACGACTCGGCGAAGGTGTCGTGCACGCCCACCACCACGGCGTTCGCCACACCCTGGTCGGGGTCCGCCTCGTACACGAGCCGGAAGATGATGCCCGCGGCCAGCATCGAGATGGCCATCGGCATGAAGATGATGAGCTTGAACGCCGTTGCCCAGCGCACTCGTTCGGTCAGCACGGCGAAGATCAGGCCGAGCCCGGTGACCAGCGCCGGGGCGACCGCCACCCAGATCGCGGTGTTCTTGACCGCGGTGAACGTGGCGTCGTCCGTGAAGATGTCGCCGTAGTTGCCCAGCCCCACGAAGCCCGAACCGTCGGCGTTGTAGAGACTGCGCCAGACCGAGTACCCGATCGGGTAGACCACGAGCGCGCCGAGCAGCACGATCGCGGGCAGCAGGAACAGACCCACCACCCACGCTCGGGTGCCCATCACACTCTTGCGTTTTCCGGCGGGGGGCACCGGACCTGCCGGGCCCCCCGCCGTCGCCACCTGCGACGACATGGGCTGCCGTCAGCCCTTGTACGCCTTGGCGGCGGCCGCTTCGAGCGCCTGCTGCGCGCCCTCGACGTCCGAGGGGGTCTTCAGGAAGTCCTGCAGCCCCTTCCACTCGCCCTGTCCCTGGGTGCCACCGAAGGCGGCGGGCGCCTGGTCGGACATGTCGAAGCGGAAGTCGTCGCCCGCGTCCAGCAGCGCCTTGGCGATGTCTCCGGCCACGGCGTCCTTGTAACTCTTCAGGTCCATCTCCTTGTTGGGGGAGATGATGCCGCCCTGCGCCGCCCACAGCTCGGCCGCGTCGGTCGAGGCGAGGAAGGTGATCAGGGCCTGCGAGGCCTTGTCGTCCTTGAGGATCACGGCCACGTCACCACCGCTGACCACCGGCGACTCGTCGCCGACCGCCGGGAACGGGAAGACCTTGGCGTCCGTGCCGATCTTGGCCTTCGTGTCGGCGTTGATGTTCGCCGCCACGAAGTCGCCCTCGTAGACCATCGCGGCCGGGGTGTCGCCCGAGAAGGTGTTCGTCACCGACTTGGGGAACTCGGTGCGCAGCGCGCCGGCCCTGCCGCCCGCGATCAGGTCGTCCTTGCCCCACAGCTGGGCCAGCGTGGTCAGGGCCTCCTTGACGGAGGGGTCCGTCCACTTGATCTCGTGCTTCGCCAGCTGGTCGTACTTCTCCGGGCCCGCCTGCGAGAGATAGATGTTCTCGAACCAGTCGGTGAGGGTCCAGCCGTCCTGTCCGCCGATGGACACCGCGGGCGAACCGGCGTCCGACAGCGTTTGAGCGGTCTGGACGAACTCGTCCCAGGTCTTGGGTTCCGCGGTGATCCCGGCCGCCTCGAACGCGGCCGTGTTGTACCAGACCAGGGACTTGTTGGCGGCCTTCGCGTAGACGCCGTACTGCTTGCCCTTGTAGGCGCCCAGGTCCTTCCAGCCCGCCGAGAAGTTCTTGTCGATCTGCGCCTGTGCCTCGGCGCCGAGGGGCTTGACCCAGCCCTTGTCGACGAACTGGTGCAGCACACCGACCTGCGGCAGGAACGCCACGTTCGGCGGCTTGCCGCCCTGGATCTTCGTGCCCAGGAAGGTGGACGTGTTGTTGCCGGTCGGTACGAAGCTGACCTCCGCGCCCGTCCGCTTCTCGAACTCGTCCAGGACCTTGGTGAAGTTGTCCTGCTCAGGGCCGGTCCAGACGGCCGCGACCTCCAGCTTCTGGCCGTCGAGCTTGGGGAGCTCGACACTGGCGGCGCTGCCGCTGGTCTCGCTTCCCCCGCCTCCTTCGTCGCTCTTGTCGTCGTCACCGCCGCATGCCGTGAGCGTGAGCGCCATCGCCCCCGCGACGACGGCGGCCGCGGTTCGAGCGGTCCTGCTCATCTTGTGCGACTTGTTGTGCGGCCTGTGTGTACGAAGAGTGTTGCTGCGCATGACTTGCCCCGTTCTTCGTCGAACGTCCGAGCGCTGTCCCGTGCGCTCTTGGTCTACGCCCGTGCGCTTGGGGGCGGCAAGAGCGCCTGCGCTGTCAAGACCGTGATCGTAACCGCGTCGTGACGTGGGGACTTGGGGCCACGCCCCGGACTCCGTGGGGGTGCGTTGTCGGGTGCGGGCCCGGCGGTGGCTGATCGCGCAGTTCCCCGCGCCCCTATTCAGGGGCGCGGGGAACTGCGCAACGGGGGTTCGGGGGCGGAGCCCCTGAGTTAGTGACGATGGGGGTCCCCCCGCTCGAGCGAAGCCGAGAGTGGGGGAGGGTAGGGGCGGCGGGGGCGAAAAAAGCCCGGACGAACCCGGCGCTAAAGAAGCGACGGCACCTCCGTCGCCGAGACGGAGCGGGCCGCCCGCTCCAGGGCGCTGGCCAGGAGGGCCAGGTCCGTGGGCCCGTTGCCCAGCTCGCGGACGGGCCGCCGCGCGGGCGGATCACCCATGCGGGCCCACTCCAGCGGGACGACAGTGGGCCGCAGAGTCGCCGTACGAGGAATACGACCAGTGACCCGGCCGCCCTGGAACGGCGTCGGCCGACCGGCCGGTCCGCCGAGCCGCCCCCGCCCGGGCGCAGGCTCCTCCGGCCCGGCCACCACCGCTTCGAGGACAACCCGAAGCGTCGCCCGCCGAGCCAGCTCCGTCTCGTCCGTTCGCTCCCCGCCCCCGGTCGCCGCCACCAGATGCACCCCGAGCCGCTCCCCGTCCCGCGCCACGGCTTCCAGCGCCCGCACGACCGAACCGGCGGCCGGGCGCCCGGGGGAGCCCAGCGCGGGCGAGAGCAGGGCGTCGAGGTCGTCGACGACCACGACGAGCCGGGGAAGCGGAGGCCCCGCGTCCGGCCGGGGCCGGCTCGCGACGGGACGCAGCCGGAGAGTGGAACTGGAGGGCGTGTCGAGGTCCCCGGCACCGGCGGACCCGCCGGCCGTACCGCCTGCCTGCCTGGCCGCCGAACCGGCCGAGCGCTGGGCGACGACACGGCCCGACGCCCCCTGCCGGTCCTGTCGCGCCTGTCTGTCCTGCCGGTCCTGAAGGGAGTGCCACTCGGCGAAGTCGAGCCGGCCGAGCAGTTCGGCCCGCCGCTTCAGCTCGGCGGCCAGCGACTGGGCGAACTCCCGCATCCGTACGGGATCGTGGGCGCCCAGTTGCGTCGTGACGTGAGGCAGGTCCGTACACACCTGGAGTCCGTCCCCGCGCGCGGCCGCGCCACCGCTGCCCGTGCCGTCCCGGCCGTCGATGAGCACGATGCCGAGCCGGTCGGGCCGCTCCGCGGCGGCGAGCGAGGCGGCCACCGAACGCAGCAGTTCCGTACGCCCGCTGCCCGAGGGGCCCTCGACCAGCAGATGCGGTCCCTCGACCGCGAGGTCCACGGAGACGGGCCCGCGGGGACCGGCGCCGAGCACGGCCGTGGCCCGGCCGCCGAGCGCTTCCCTGTCGTCGGCCGCGTCCGCCCAGCGCGCCATCAGCGACGCCGGGGTGGCCCTCGCCAGGCCCAACTCGTCAAGGAGCCGGGCGGATTGGGGCAGCGGCGCGGACACACGGGTGTGCCGCTCACCTGCCACACCGTCCGCACGCAGCGGCGCCAGCGCCCGGGCGAACCGCTCGGCCCAGGCCATGGACACGGCGTCCACGGCGGCGACCGTGCCGTGACCCACGGGCCCGCCCTGCGCGGCGGATGCGGAACCGCCCGCCTGCTTGCCGTGCGCCACGCGCAGCAGCCGCAGCGCCGTCGCCACGTCACCGCTGAGCAGCGCGACGGCACCGCACTCCCGGAAGGCGGGCGAGGCCGCGCAGGCCGCCTCGTACGTGTCCGTCACCGGCGAGGCGGGCGACGCGGCCGGCGTCTCGACGAGACAGATGACGTGGATCCCGGCCTGGGGTCCCTCGGCCGCGAGCCGTGACACGGCCTCCCGCACACCGGCCGACCCGGGGTCCCCGTCCACCACGACGACGGTGTGGGGGCCCGGCCACTCGGTCTCCGCCGGATCGTCGGACCGCGCCCAGGAGGGCCGCCTGGCCCGCCCACGGGCGGCCGCGTCACTGGTCTGCGTACCGCTGCGGGGGAGTCCCAGGTGGGTGATGTTGCTGTCGCGTGCGGTGGGGTGGGCGCGGGGCAACGCAGGGGAACCGGAACCGGTGCGCTCACCGTCCCGCGCCGGGTCGCCGTCGGACGGGTGCCTCGGCCGGGCCGTGCCGTCGGAAGAGGAAGAAGAGGCAGAGGGTGAGGAGCCGGGGCGGCCGCTCGCGCCGCCGTCGTGGCCCCGCTCGCCGCCGGACCGGTGTACGGCCGAGAAGGCCCCGCTGTCGTCCGGTGAGCCCTCGCCGAGGCGAAGCCCTCCGCCGGCGGATCCGGTGGCCACGGAGGCCCGGCCCACTTCCGCCAGGTGGTCATCGAGCCGGCGGACCAGCTCCTCCGTACGCGCCGTCGCCTGTTCGCGGTCGTAGGCGAGGAGGAGGCGGCAGTCCTGGCCGTGGGTGGGACGGAGATGGGGGAGCCAGCCGAGCCAGGACCACTCGGCGGTGCGCTCCTCCACGGAACGCGAGCGGTCCGTGCTGATCAGGGTGATCTCCAGGGCGTCGGGCGAGTGCAGCGCGGCGAGCTGGGCGACCACCGCGCGGGCGAGCCCCGAGAGGCGGCCGCGCGGCCCGGCCAGGCCCAGCGCGCCGACCTCCCGCAGCCCCGCGGTCACCGGCACCGAGGGCAGCAGGCCGGAGCCGTCGGGCGCGCTCCGGTCCGCCGTGCCGAGCCGCACCGTGAGCGTCTCCGGGTGTCCCGGGCCGCGCTCCCACAGCCGCGGTCCCGGTCCGAGCGCGGCCAGCAGCAGTGCGGCGGGATCCGGCCACCGCTCGGGAGCGGACGCGCCCGCCACGACGGGCTCCTCGGCTGCCGGTGTCTCGTACGCGTCGTCGTACGCCTCGTCGTGCTCCGTGTCCGGCTCGTCGCTCCGGCCGCCCGCCAGTCGCCGGGCCCATGCGGAGAGCCCGCCGCGCTTGCGCACACCGCGTGGGACGGGTGTCCCTCGGAGGGGAGTGCCTTTTCGGCCGCCCTCACCGGGGGCGGGTGCGTCCCGGTCCTCCTCGGGGGCCGCTCCGGAAGGCGCTCCGGTGTCCGTGCTCTCGATCCGCGGCGCCCGGCCCTGTCCGGGCACGACGGTCGGGTCCGCGGGCGTGTGTCCCTGGGGCGTGGGCGCGGTCCCGTGGGAGCGCCCGCCCTCGGCGGAGCCCCACCCGGCGGTGCCGTACCCGTGATGTGTCTCGGCGGTCGGCGGCGCGACCTGGAAACGGGACGCCGCCTCCGGAGCGCCTCCGTCGTCATCTCGGGCGCCCCCGTCGCGCGCGTGGGGCACCCTCGCCGCTCCGGGCGCCGGTGCCTCCTGTCCCGTACGACCGGACGTGGTCGCCGTCGGCTGTTCCCGCTCGGGAGTCTCCGGTGCCGTCACGACCCGGATATGTCCCTCGCCGTCCGGCGCGGTCTCCCGCACGACGGCCGGTTCGCCCGCCGCGGCCAGGCGCAGCGCCGACTCGCCCACCCGGAGGAGTGCCCCCGGCGCGAACCGCACCTGGCGCTCGCTCACGCGCCGGCCGTCCAGCGTCGTGCCGTTCGTGGAGCCCAGGTCCGCCACCGAGACGCGGCCGTCCGCCGCGACCGTCACGGCGCAGTGGAGGCGGGAGACGTCCGGGTCGTCCAGCGGCACGTCCGCGTCGGCCGAGCGGCCGATGTCGATCCGGCCGCCGTGCAGGAAATGGACACCTCCGGCGTCGGGCCCGGCCACCACGCGCAGCTGTGCCGCGGCGGGGTCGAGGTCGGGACCGGGCTCCGCGGGAGAGCCCAGGGACAGCACGGCCCCGTCCATGAGAGGCGGCTCACCCAGCGTGCAGCGCTGCGCGTCGAGCCGCTCCGCCCCCGCGTACAGCACCCCGGCTCCCTCGCCCCCGACCGCCGAGGCGAGGCCGGAGGCCACCGCCGCGAGCGCGGTCCCGGCGGGTGCTGTCACCAGCACGTCGCAGGACGCGGGGCGTCCCTCGGGGCGCGTCCCCAGCGGGTCTACGACGGTCAGCCGGATCTGCATCGCCGTCAGCGGTCCCTTCTGTCGCGGGCGCCCGCGACGAGGCTGCTCCGCGATCCCCCACCGCAGATTCCCCCCACCGCACACGGGCACGTCGGCCAGTACGGGAAGCATCCTCGCACCTGCCACTGACAACACGCCCGCCCTCCACCGGCAAGTGATCTTGATTGGACGGCTCTGCCCGCAAAAGTGCCTGACCAATGCCCGACCGATGTCCGCTTGAGATCGGTCACGTCAAGATGCGGCAACCAAACCACCCAAAGCGAGCGTCTTTTCATCGAACACATACAGGAACGCCTTACGTAATGCATGGGCAGACGGGGTGAGGGAAACCGCAGCGGGACGACAGCCCGGTGCCACGTTCGACGGCACTACAGTGGGTCGGAACCATCCGTAGCAGGGTGGACGGATCAGTCAGGCAAGCAGCAGGGAGCGCATGACGTGCGGCCGGTAGGGAGCAAGTACCTCCTTGAGGAGCCGCTTGGGCGCGGCGCCACAGGCACCGTCTGGCGCGCCCGCCAGAGGGAGACAGCGGGCGCCGAGGCGGCAGTACCCGGTCAGCCGGGTGAAACGGTGGCGATCAAGGTCCTCAAGGAGGAGCTCGCCAACGACGCGGACATCGTGATGCGGTTCCTGCGGGAGCGCTCCGTGCTGCTCCGCCTGACCCACCCGAACATCGTGCGTGTACGGGACCTCGTGGTCGAGGGCGATCTGCTGGCCCTGGTCATGGACCTGATCGAGGGCCCCGACCTCCATCACTACCTGCGCCAGAACGGCCCGTTCTCGCCGGTCGCCGCCGCGCTCCTGACCGCCCAGGTCGCCGACGCGCTCGCCGCCAGCCACGCCGACGGCGTCGTGCACCGCGACCTCAAGCCCGCGAACGTCCTGCTCAACCAGGACGGCGGCCAGATGCACCCGATGCTGACGGACTTCGGCATCGCGCGCCTCGCCGACTCCCCGGGTCTGACCCGCACCCACGAGTTCGTCGGCACGCCCGCCTATGTCGCGCCCGAGTCGGCCGAGGGCCGCCCGCAGACCTCCGCCGTCGACATCTACGGCGCCGGGATCATGCTGTACGAGCTGGTCACCGGCCGTCCCCCGTTCGGCGGCGGGTCGGCCCTGGAGGTCCTGCACCAGCACCTGAGCGCCGAGCCGCGCCGGCCCTCCACGGTCCCCGATCCGCTGTGGACCGTGATAGAGCGCTGCCTGCGCAAGAACCCCGACGAGCGGCCCAGCGCCGAGAACCTCGCCCGCGGCCTGCGTACGGTCGCCGAGGGCATCGGCGTGCACTCCAACTCCGCGCAGATCGCCGCCGCCGAGGCCGTGGGCGTCATGCTCGCCCCGGACCTGGCGCCCGCCACCGTGCCGGGCGACTTCGGGGCCGCCGACCCCACCCAGGTGCTCCCGCAGGGCGCCGCCTCGTACGACCCGAACGGCGCGACGAGCGTCCTGCCGCACACCGGCGCCGCCGACCCCACCGCCGTACTGCCCAACCGTGGCGCGGCAGACCCGACGGCCGTGATGCCGCCGGTGCCGCCGGGCCAGCCCGGGGCGGGCCCCGAGGACCCGCACCCCTGGCAGAACCAGTTGCGGGCGGCCCGCGACCGCAACGAGCCGACGCAGATGCAGCCGTACCTCGACCCGAACGAGGACCCGCTGCGGCGGCGCCCGCAGCGCCAGGTCGCGAGGCCCCAGCAGCAGCCACCGCCGCCGCCGAGGCCCCAGCAGCCCCAGCAGCGCCGGCAGCGACCGCCCCAGAACCAGCCCGGCTACGGCTATCCGCAACAGGGACAGCAGCCCCAGGGGTACGCGCCCCAGCATCAGCCTCAGCAGCCGCAGCAGCGGCACGCTCCGCCCCAGCAGCCTCAGCAGCCCGCGCCGCGGCCGCCGCGCGAGCCCCGGCAGCGCAGCGCCAACCGGATGAAGATCCCCGGACTCGGCTGCCTCAAGGGATGCCTGTTCACCGTCGTCATCCTGTTCCTGGCCGGGTGGGCGATCTGGGAGTTCAGCCCGCTCCAGGGCTGGATCGGCACGTCCAAGAGCTACTGGGACCAGCTGACGGACTGGGTCGGTACGGTCTCCGGCTGGGTCAAGGAACTGGACAACGGTTCCGGGAAGTAAGTCTTTTTAGGTACCAGTAAGCCTTTTCAGGAATTTCAGAGCATTGCCCCTTCAAATCCCCGGAACCGCGGTGCGGTTCTGGGGATTTGTCGACACCTGGGGGGTGATTTCTGTCGCCGAAGCGGAGGTTGGCGCTCTGGGCGCGTAGCTTTATCGGCAACACGCGCCCGTAGGAGCAGTCTTGGTACGGAAGATCGGCAGCCGGTACACCGCCAACCAGATTCTGGGGCGGGGCAGCGCCGGCACGGTGTGGCTCGGCGAGGGGCCCGAGGGCCCCGTCGCCATCAAGCTGCTGCGCGAGGACCTCGCGTCCGACCAGGAGCTCGTGGGCCGTTTCGTGCAGGAGCGGACGGCCCTGCTGGGCCTCGACGACCCGCACGTCGTCTCCGTACGCGACCTCGTGGTCGACGGCAACGACCTCGCCCTGGTCATGGACCTCGTCCGCGGCACGGATCTGCGGACCCGGCTCGACCGGGAGCGGCGGCTCGCGCCCGAGGCCGCCGTCGCCATCGTGGCCGATGTCGCGGACGGACTCGCGGCGGCGCACGCGGCGGGGGTCGTACACCGGGACGTCAAACCGGAGAACGTGCTGCTCGACATGCAGGGACCGCTCGGACCCGGCGGCTCGCACCCCGCGCTCCTCACCGACTTCGGCGTCGCCAAGCTCATCGACTCACCGCGGCGGACACGGGCGACGAAGATCATCGGTACGCCGGACTACCTGGCGCCCGAGATCATCGAGGGCCTGCCCCCGCGGGCGGCCGTCGACATCTACGCGCTGGCGACCGTGCTGTACGAACTCCTCGCCGGGTTCACGCCGTTCGGCGGGGGGCACCCGGGTGCGGTCCTGCGGCGGCACGTCACCGAGACCGTCGTCCCGCTGCCCGGCATTCCCGAGGAGCTGTGGCAGCTGCTCGTGCAGTGCCTGGCGAAGGCACCCGCCTCCCGCCTGCGGGCGTCCGAGCTGGGTGAGCGGCTGCGGGAGCAGTTGCCGTTGCTGGCGGGGATGCCGCCGCTGGACGTGGACGAGCCGGAGGGCGACGAGGACGGGGTCGGCGGGTACGACGACGGGCCGGCCGAGCCGGAGGCTCCGCGGGAGCGGGTCCGGCGCGGGGCCGTTCCCCTGGTACCCGGGGCCAAGCCGGACTCGAACCGTGACACGCATACGTCGATGAGGGTGCCCGGGCCCGACGAGCTCGCGGGCGGCGCCCGTGGCACGGCCCGCGCTCCGCGTGCCGCCGGGGCGCCCCGGCCGGGGTCCGCCCGCCATCGGGCCGCCGCGGCTCGGCGCCGCCGGATCACGTTGGGGGCGGCCGGGGTGGCGCTCGTCGCCGCGGTGGGGGTGGGCGCGTGGCTCGCCACCTCGGGTGACGACGCGGGCGCGACGCCCCAGGAGACGGAGACATCGGCACCGGCTTCGCCCTGACGGGCGGGGTCGTCATTCGCCTGCGGGTGCGTGGGGGCTGGCCGCGCAGTTCCCCGCGCCCCTGGGTGGGCGGGGGTCGGCGTGGTGTGTTGGGTGCGGGTCGTTCTGGGCTGAGCTCGCAGTTCCCCGAGCCCCTGAAAAACAAAAGCAGGGGCGCAGCCCCGCTTTTAGGGGCGCGGGGAACTGCGCGACCAGCCACGGGCGACCCGCACCCGACAAACCGAGCCCCGCAAAACACAAGCCCCCCGTTCCACCGGCGGAGCCACTTCGTGGAGCCGTTACGCTGGAGGCGTGGCAGTCGTCGATGTATCCGAAGAGCTCAAGTCCCTCTCCTCGACCATGGAGTCGATCGAGGCCGTCCTGGACCTCGACAAGCTGAGGGCAGACATCGCCGTGCTCGAGGAGCAGGCGGCGGCGCCGTCCCTGTGGGACGACCCGGACGAGGCGCAGAAGATCACCAGCAAGCTGAGCCACCTCCAGGCGGAGGTGCGCAAGACCGAAGCGCTCCGCGGGCGTATCGATGATCTCAGCGTCCTCTTCGAGATGGCCGAGGAGGAGGACGACTCCGACACCCGCGCCGAGGCCGAGACCGAGCTCACCGCCGTCAAGAAGGCGCTGGACGAGATGGAAGTCCGCACCCTGCTCTCCGGGGAGTACGACTCCCGCGAGGCGCTCGTCAACATCCGCGCGGAGGCCGGTGGCGTGGACGCCGCCGACTTCGCCGAGAAGCTGCAGCGCATGTACCTGCGCTGGGCCGAGCAGCACGGATACAAGACGGAGGTCTACGAGACCTCGTACGCGGAAGAGGCCGGCATCAAGTCGACCACCTTCGCCGTCCAGATCCCGTACGCGTACGGGACGCTGTCGGTGGAGCAGGGCACGCACCGCCTGGTGCGGATCTCGCCGTTCGACAACCAGGGGCGGCGCCAGACGTCGTTCGCGGGTGTGGAGATCCTTCCCGTCGTCGAGCAGACCGATCACATCGAGATCGACGAGTCCGAGCTCCGGGTGGACGTGTACCGCTCGTCCGGGCCCGGCGGCCAGGGCGTCAACACGACCGACTCCGCGGTGCGGCTCACCCACCTCCCCACCGGAATCGTCGTCTCCTGCCAGAACGAGCGGTCGCAGATCCAGAACAAGGCGTCCGCGATGAACGTGCTGCAGGCGAAGCTCCTCGACCGGCGCCGGCAGGAGGAGCAGGCCAAGATGGACGCCCTCAAGGGCGACGGCGGCAACTCCTGGGGAAACCAGATGCGTTCGTACGTCCTGCACCCGTACCAAATGGTCAAGGATCTGCGCACGGAGTTCGAAGTCGGAAACCCCGAGGCCGTTTTCAATGGCGAGATCGACGGGTTCCTTGAGGCCGGAATTCGCTGGCGCAAGCAGCAGGAGAAGTAGGCGACATTTGTAGACGTCGCTTTGTCGACAGGGCAACTGCCATCCACTGGACGGCAGTTGCCCTTTGTGTAGGCCGATGTCTGGGTTTTACATCACACTCACATGTCGCTGTGCCGGTCAAATGAGCTTGATCTGGACATCGCGGTCGCAACGACCTTGACGTTGCATTGAAAAGTGGGAAGGCTGACGCGCGGCATGCGTATCTCTGGGGCGCATGTGAACCGGGGGCTCCACCGAGCTTCCCCCGACGTCGCGGCCCCGGGCGCTGCACCATTGACGATGAGCTACTGGGGGTAGCAACCAGATGACCAAGAAGACGCGTATCCGGATCGCGCGGATAGCCGCCGGCGCGGTGATCGCCGCCGGTGCTTCGCTGACCGCCGCCGGTGCCGCTTCGGCTCTCGACGTCGGTGTCGAGGTGGGCGGTCTGAACGTCGGCGCCACCGCCGACGAGAGCGGTGTCGAGGTCGGCATCGGTGTCGAGGACCCGACGACCCCGGCCCCGACTCCCACCGAGCCGACCGGGGACCCGACGGTGATCCCGACGGATCCGGAGCCGACGGACCCGCCCACCACCGACGACCCGACCGATCCCACCGATGAGCCCACCGAGCCCACGGAGGACCCGACCGACGAGCCCACCGACGGGCCGAGCGACCCGGGCAACGACAACGGTGGCAGCACCGGCGGCAACGACACCGACCCCGACGGCGGCTCCCAGCCGGTCGAGCAGGGCGCGGGCAAGGAGAGCCTGACCGACACCGGTTCGGACACCTCCGCCCAGGGCACCGGCGGCGAGCTGGCCGAGACCGGCGCCGCCGAGAACATCACGTACCTGCTGATCGGCGCCGCGACGATGATCGCCGGCGGCATCGGCTTCCGTATGCTGCCCCGCCTGATGAACGGCCGCGGCGCGGCTGCCTGACGGACTTCATGGGCGTACGCGCGCGAAAGTGCGTGACGTGAGTGCGTGAGAAGGGCCCGGAGCTTGAAGCTCCGGGCCCTTCTCCATGTCTTGTCCGCGCCTTGCCGCCCACTGCGGCCGTGCCTCGTGCGTGCCCGCTCGTGCCTCGCGCGCGTCCTACGCGGTCTGGTGGGCCAGCAGGGCCACTGCCGCGATCAGGATGGCGAGCAGCGCGATCAGCGCCATGGGGTTGAGGCCGCCTCCGAAGGGGCCCTCCTGCTGCAGCCGAGCACGGTTCGCGCGGCAGACGGGGCAGCGGCCCTCGTTCACGGGCGCGGCACAGTTCGCGCACACCAGCCGGTCGTACGTCATGCGCTCGCCCTCCTTGCACCGGTTCCACGTACACAACGCTCTCGGGAACGGATACGTTCCCCCTCCACTGTGCCAGGTTCCTCCGGAGGGCGCGCGGGTTCTCGTGCGGGGGCTGGGCAGGGCGCCTCCTGAGGGGTGGCTTGCGTTGTCTCGCGGCTACAGGCTGTGTGTGGCTTGTCGCGCTCACGCGGCGGAGCCGCACAGCGATACAGCCCCGCGCCCCTGACGCGGCGCGCCCCAGCCCCGTCCCCTCTCTCAGGTTGCCCCGCACAAAAGCGCACAACCCTTGCGCAACCTCTCCCGGCGACTGCGCGCGTGTACCCGGGTCGCGTATGGTCACGCTCATCTAACCCCGATATCCCCGACGGCCTGTGGTGCATCCGTGATCCGATTCGACAACGTGTCCAAGGTCTACCCCAAGCAGACCCGCCCCGCTCTGAGGGATGTGTCCCTGGAGGTCGAGCGAGGCGAGTTCGTGTTCCTGGTGGGGTCCTCCGGCTCCGGAAAGTCCACCTTCCTGCGGCTGATCCTCCGCGAGGAGCGGACCAGCCACGGTCAGGTGCACGTCCTGGGCAAGGACCTCGCGCGCATCTCCAACTGGAAGGTGCCGCAGATGCGCCGCCAGCTCGGGACGGTGTTCCAGGACTTCCGCCTCCTGCCGAACAAGACGGTCGCCGAGAACGTGGCCTTCGCGCAGGAGGTCATCGGCAAGTCGCGCGGCGAGATCCGCAAGTCCGTGCCGCAGGTGCTCGACCTCGTCGGGCTCGGTGGCAAGGAGGACCGGATGCCCGGTGAGCTGTCCGGTGGTGAGCAGCAGCGGGTGGCGATCGCGAGAGCGTTCGTCAACCGGCCCAAGCTGCTGATCGCGGACGAGCCCACCGGAAACCTCGACCCGCAGACCTCCGTCGGCATCATGAAGCTGCTCGACCGGATCAACCGGACGGGCACGACCGTCCTGATGGCGACGCACGACCAGAACATCGTGGACCAGATGCGCAAGCGCGTCATCGAGCTGGAGAAGGGCCGACTAGTCCGCGACCAGGCGCGCGGCGTGTACGGCTACCAGCACTGACCGCGACCTCCCTCACGCTCGCGGATTCACCGCGGAGCAGGGGGAGGACTCCCCACGCATCCGCCACGGAAAGGCCTGAGAAGACGCCATGCGCGCCCAGTTCGTTCTGTCGGAGATCGGTGTCGGTCTCCGCCGCAATCTGACGATGACCTTCGCGGTCGTCGTCTCGGTCGCCCTGTCCCTCGCCCTGTTCGGCGGTTCGCTCCTGATGAGCGACCAGGTGAACACGATGAAGGGCTACTGGTACGACAAGGTCAACGTCTCGATCTTCCTCTGCAACAAGAGCGACGCGGAGTCCGATCCCAACTGCGCCAAGGGAGCGGTCACCACCGAGCAGAAGAAGCAGATCGAGACCGACCTCGACAAGATGTCCGTCGTCGAGACCGTCTCGCACGAGTCGAGCGACCAGGCGTACAAGCACTACAAGGAGCAGTTCGGCGACTCCCCGCTGGCCGCCTCGCTCACCCCGGACCAGATGCAGGAATCCTTCCGCATCAAGCTCAAGGACCCGGAGAAGTACCAGGTCATCGCGACCGCCTTCGACGGCCGTGACGGCGTGCAGTCCGTGCAGGACCAGAAGGGCATCCTCGACAACCTCTTCGGGCTCCTCAACGGCATGAACTGGGCCGCCCGAGCGGTGATGGCGATGATGCTCGTCGTCGCGCTGATGCTGATCGTCAACACGGTGCGCGTCTCGGCCTTCAGCCGTCGGCGTGAGACCGGGATCATGCGCCTGGTGGGCGCCTCGGGCTTCTACATCCAGGCGCCGTTCATCATGGAGGCCGCGGTCGCCGGACTGATCGGCGGCGGGGTGGCGTGTGCCTTCCTGCTGATCGCCCGGTACTTCATCATCGACCACGGTCTGGCCCTGTCGGAGAAGCTGAACCTGATCAACTTCATCGGCTGGGACGCCGTTCTCACGAAGCTGCCGCTCATCCTCGCGACGAGTCTGCTGATGCCCGCGCTTGCCGCGTTCTTCGCGTTGCGCAAGTACCTGAAGGTGTGACGCATGCCAAGAGGGCCGTACCGGCAAGCGCCGGTACGGCCCTTCTCGTTGTCCTAGACTCACCGGCATGTCAGGCCGCGACCTGTTCTGTCAGCCCCGCCGCTTCGGCCGCGGGGCGGCCCTGACGTTGGTCTTCGCGAGCGTTCTCGCGGCGGGTGCCGCGACCGGCTCGTTCGACACCCCCGGCCGCAAGAGCGCCTCCCCGTCCACCAGGTCCGCCCCGGCGGGCCACCAGGAGGACGTGGCCGACGCCGCCGCCGAGGCGATGGCCGACGGCAAGTCCCCGGTCGAGGCCGCCGAGCGGGCCGTCAGCCGCAGCGGCGACCGGTGGGGCGCGGTCTACTCCCCGGGCGAGTACGAGGAGTTCGAGGAAGCTCTCGACGGCCAGTACACCGGCGTCGGCCTGTGGGCCCGGCGCGAGCGCGACGGACGTATCGAGGTGACCCGGGTGCAGCCCGGCTCGCCCGCGCAGGCCGCCGGGATCCGCCAGGGCGACCGGCTGCGCAGCATCGACGGCCACCGGGTCGACGGCAGGCCCGTGACGGAGGTCGTCTCATTACTGAGGGGCGACGCCACCGACGCGAGCGCCGGAACGACCGTCGCTCTCGGCCTTGAGCGCGGCACGCGCGCGTGGAGCGAGACCCTGCGCCGGGCCCGCCTGTCCACCGACTCCGTGACGGTCCGCGAACTGCCCGGCGGCGTCACCGTGATCAAGGTCGCCGCCTTCACCAAGGGCTCCGGCGACCTCGTACGGACCGCCGTGGCCGACGCCCCCACGGGCACCGGGGTCGTCCTGGACCTGCGCGGCAACTCCGGCGGCCTGGTCACCGAGGCCGTCACCGCCGCCTCCGCCTTCCTCGACGGCGGCCTCGTCGCCACGTACGACGTGAACGGCGACCAGCGAGCCCTGCACGCCGATCCCGGTGGTGACACCACCAGACCCCTGGTCGCGCTCGTCGACGGCGGCACGATGAGCGCGGCCGAGCTCCTCACGGGAGGCCTGCAGGACCGCGGCCGCGCGGTCGTCGTGGGCTCCAGGACCTTCGGCAAGGGCTCGGTCCAGATGCCGAGCCGGCTGCCCGACGGCTCCGTCGCCGAGCTGACCGTCGGGCACTACCGCACCCCCTCCGGGCGAGGGGTCGACGGCCGCGGCATCACCCCCGACCTGGAGGCCGAGGAGAGCTCGCTGGAGCGGGCCGAGACGGTACTGAGCGGGCTCGGCGACCCCTCGTAACCGACCGGACACGGCTTTCCGGGCCGACGGTTCGCATCTCCCGTAATCGGCTTTCCCTCGTGGGCCCCTCTAGTGCGAAAATGGCCAGCACTATGAGCAAGGGCATGTACGTACCGAAAGAATCCCAGCCGAAGCAGGGAGGGGGCACCTCCGGCAAGGTCAAGGACGGCAAGCGGAAGATCGTCGCGCAGAACAAGAAGGCGCGGCACGACTACGCCATCATCGACACCTACGAGGCCGGGCTCGTCCTCACCGGCACGGAGGTGAAGTCCCTGCGCCAGGGCCGGGCCTCGCTGACCGACGGCTTCGTCCAGATCGACGGGGACGAGGCGTGGCTGCACAACGCCCACATCCCGGAGTACAGCCAGGGCACCTGGACCAACCACACCGTGCGCCGCAAGCGGAAGCTGCTCCTGCACCGCGAGGAGATCGACAAGCTGGCGTCGAAGTCCGAGGAGACGGGTCACACGATCGTGCCCCTCGCCCTCTACTTCAAGGACGGCCGCGCGAAGGCCGAGATCGCGCTCGCCCGGGGCAAGAAGGAGTACGACAAGCGGCAGACCCTGCGCGAGAAGCAGGACCGGCGGGAGTCGGACCGGGCGATCGCGGCGGCCAAGAGGAAGCAGCGGGGCCAGTAGCAGCGGGGCGAGTGGCGGGCCGGTGGGCGCCTCGCCGCCGGGCCGCAGGGAATACGGTGGCATGGGTGCGCGTTGGTCACGTACGATGGCACTGCACCTCGTAGCGGGTGCACCCCTCTTCGCTTGGAGAAGTTCCGAAGAGGATTGAAAAATCAACATGGGGATGATCGGTTTCGACAGCGGATGTTGAAGCAGGGGAAGCGTGTCGAGGAAGCGGCAATGATCTCGTTAACCATATGTCGCAACCAATAATCGCCAATTCCAAGAGCGATTCCCAGTCCTTCGCCCTCGCTGCCTAATAAGCAGTGAGTGAGGGACCCTAAAGGGTGTCAGCCCGGGGGTGTTCCCGACCCGGACCCTGGCATAATCTAGGGAACTAAACCATCGAACCCGGTCACGGGGTTCGATGGGAAATCAAACAGTGACTGGGCCCGTCGGCGACTTGTTCGCGTGATCACCGGGGCCGAGAAAATCGAAGCGAACTGCACACGGAGAAGCCCTGATTCTGCACCGGTGGACGCGGGTTCGATTCCCGCCATCTCCACTCATCCCATGTTAAACAAAGGCCTCGCTGCCCAGGCAGCGGGGCCTTTGTCGTGTTTGCCTACTGTCCACGAGGCGCGTCGTCCGGGATGCTCCTGTGGCATGAGTAGACCCGTGAGTAGAACCGCGAAGAGTTCTGGGGAGCGCGTCAACTCCCGTGTGAAACGGTGGATCTGGCCCGTCGTCATCGGGCTCGCGGCGGCCGCGCTCGGTTCGGGTTCGCCGGCCGGGGCGGACGCCGACCGGAGCGGACTGCCGGAGGCCATCGACACCATCCTCGGGGACAGCCGGATGGAGGGCGGGGCGGCGAGCGTCGTGGTCGCCGATGCCGCGAGCGGCGACGTGCTGTACCAGCACCGGCCGACCGAGCGGCTGATGCCCGCCTCCAACACCAAACTGCCCACCTCGGCCGCGGCGATGGAGATCCTCGGTCCCGACCACAGGTTCACGACCGACGTCCTGACGAACGGCAGGCGTCAGGGCTCCGTCCTGCGCGGTGATCTGTATCTGCGCGGCAGCGGTGACCCGACCGCACTCGCCAAGGACTACGACGCGCTGGCCGCCGACCTCGCCGGGTCGGGCGTCACCCGTGTCGACGGGCGGCTCCTCGCCGACGACACCCGCTTCGACAGCGCCAGGCTCGGCCGGTCCTGGGCCGCCGACGACGAGTCCGCGTACTACTCGGCGCAGATCAGCGCGTTGAGCGTCGCGCCCGACACCGACTACGACACCGGGACCGTGATCGTGGAGGTCGCGCCGGGCGCCGAGGCCGGGGACGAGCCGACCGTCACCGTCACGCCGAAGACGGACTATGTAGACGTGGACGTCCGGGCCACGACCGTCGCCGCGGGCGGCTCGAACGACCTCACCGTCGAGCGGGAGCACGGCACCAACACCATCGTGGTCAGCGGTACGACGCCCGTGGGCGGCTCCGGCGCCACGGAGTGGGTGAGCGTGTGGGAGCCCACCGGGTACGCGGCCGCCGTCTTCCGGGACGCGCTCGCCGCGCACGGGGTGAAAGTGACCGGGCCGACGAAGCTGGGCCGCGCCACGCCCGCGGCGGCACGGCAGCTCGCCTCGCACGCCTCGATGCCGCTGAAGGAACTGCTGATCCCCTTCATGAAGCTGTCGAACAACATGCACGCCGAGATCCTCACCAAGGCCATGGGCCTGAAGGTCTCGGGGGAGGGAAGCTGGAGCGCCGGGCTCGCCGCCATCAGCAGTTACGCGAAGGGTGTAGGCGTCGACACGGGCAAGCTGCGGCAGGTCGACGGGTCGGGGCTCTCCCGGATGAACAACTTCACTGCCGGCCAGTTCAGCAAGCTGCTGCTCGCGGTGCGGGCCGAGCCCTGGTACGCCGACTGGTACAAGTCCCTGCCGGTCGCCTGCGGCCCCGACCGCTTCGTGGGCGGCACACTGCGGACCAGGACGTGCGGGACGCCCGCGGCGCTCAACGCCCGTGGCAAGACCGGCTCGTTGACCGGGGCGTCCGCGCTCTCCGGGTACGTGACGGACGCGGACGGACGCGAACTCGTCTACAGCATCGTGCTCAACAACTACCTCGCCTCCTCCGTGAAGTCGCTGGAGGACGCGATCGTGGTGACGCTGGCCCGATCCACGGCGGACGAGGCCGTACTCGTGAAGCCGGGTACCACGCGGGCAGCCGAGCGGAACGCGGACCTGGAGTGCTCTTGGCGCAAGCCGGGGGAGTGCTGAGGGAGTCCTGAGGGAGTGAGGTGCGGTCCAGGGGTCTCTTCGACGCCCTGGACCGCACAAGGCTCTGTACGGACCACGGTCACGGACCACCGCCACGGCCCACGATCACGGCCGCGGCATCGTGCTCGCCCGTACCGTCAGCCGTGGCGAGAGCAGCGTGGCCTCCGGTACGGCCGTGGCGCCGCCGAGCTTCCTCATCAGCAGTTCCACCGCTCCCGTGCCCACCTCCGCGGTCGGCAGGGCGATCGAGGTGACGGGGACGCGGGTCTGCTCGGCCACCTCGTCCGGGCAGATCGCCGTGACCGACAGATCGCCGGGCACCCTTAACCCGAGTGCCTCGAACGCGTCGATCAGCGGCTCCAGGACCGGCTCGTTGTGCACCACGACACCCGTCAACGCGGGCCGCTCCCGCAGGAGTTGCTCGGCGACCTGCCGGGCTGCGGCGGGCGTCGCCTCGCACGGGTGCACCGAGGAGGACAGGCCGTTGCGGTCGGCCGCGGCCGTGAAGCCCTGGACCACGCGCTGGGCGAACCCGGTCTCCCGTACGTACACCTCGGGCGGTGAGCCCACCAGGCCGATCACCCGGTGTCCGAGGCCCGCGAGATGCTCGACGCACAGCTCGCCCGCCGCCCTGAAGTCCAGGTCGATGCAGGTGAGCCCGGCGGGCTCGGCCGGGAAGCCGATGAGCACCGACGGGCGGTCCAGGGCGCGCAGCAACGGCAGCCGCCGGTCGTGGAGTTGGACGTCCATCACGATCAGCGCGTCCACGAGGGCGGTGTCCGCGACCCGGCGCAGCCCGTCCTCGCCCTCCTCCTGCGTGAGCAGCAGCACGTCGTGGTCGTGCCGGCGCGCGGCCGTCACCACGGACACCGCGAACTGCATCACCACCGGGACATGGATGCCGGTCCGTAACGGCACCACCAGCGCCAGCACGTTCGACCGGCTGCTGGCGAGGGCCCGGGCGCCCGCGTGCGGCCGGTAGCCCAGCTCGCGGATGCTGTCCTCGATGCGCTGCCGGGTCTCCTCGGAGATCGGACGCTTGCCGCTCAGCGCGTACGAGACGGTGCTGGGGGACACCCCCGCGTGCCGTGCCACGTCGGTGATCTTCACCATTCTCAGCCCCGCTCCGACTCGGGGCCCAGTTCGAGGGAGAGGAACCCGGTCCCGGCCTTCGCCCGCGCCACCCGTTCCCCGGCCGCCAGGGCCCAGGGCGTCGACGGATCGCTCGACGAGGCCCGCAGTGTGTCACCTTCGCGTACGACGGTGAAGGTGACGCCGTCCACGGGCACCGTGACCTGCGCGCCGCGGTCGAGCCCGTACACGTGCAGGGTCACGCCGTCCGCGTGCGGATAGTCGGGCCGGTCGTCGACGGCTCCCACCGGGATCACCGCGCCCGGCCTGACGAGGAGCGGCACGCTGGAGAAGCCGTGCTTCTCGCGGACCCAGCGCGGTCCGGTCACCGGGCGTCCGGTGAGGAAGTGGGTCCAGGTGCCCTCGGGCACGTAGTACGACACCTCGCCGTCGTCGGAGAACACCGGCGCGACCAGCAGGTCCGGGCCGAGCATGTACTGCCGCTCCAGGTGCGCGCACCCGGGGTCGTCCGGGAACTCCAGGAGCATCGCGCGCATCATCGGCACGCCCTCGGTGTGCGCGGTGCGGGCGGCCTCGTACAGATACGGCATGAGGCGCAGCTTCAGCCGGGTGAACAGGCGCAGGACGTCCACGGCCTCCTCGTCGAAGAGCCAGGGCACCCGGTAGGAGGAGCTGCCGTGCAGCCGGCTGTGCGAGGAGAGCATGCCGAAGGCGAGCCACCGTTTGAACAGGGCCGGCGTCGGTGTGCCCTCGAAGCCGCCGATGTCGTGGCTCCAGTAGCCGAACCCGGAGAGGCCGAGCGACAGGCCGCCGCGCAGCGACTCGGCCATCGACTCGTAGGTCGCCTCGCAGTCGCCGCCCCAGTGCACGGGGAACTTCTGGCTGCCGGCGGTCGCCGAGCGCGCGAAGACGACGGCCTCCGCCTCGCCGCGGTGCTTGCGCAGCACGTCGAAGACGGTCCGGTTGTAGAGGTAGGTGTAGTAGTTGTGCATCCGCTCGGGGTCGCCGCCGTCCGCGTACGCCACGTCGAGCGGGACCCGCTCACCGAAGTCGGTCTTGAAGCAGTCGACGCCCTGTGCGAGCAGCGCCTCCAGCTTCGCCGCGTACCAGTCGCGGGCGGCCTCACTGGTGAAGTCGACCAGTGCCATGCCCGGTTGCCACAGGTCCCACTGCCAGACGCTGCCGTCCGGCCGCTTCAGCAGGTGCCCGAGTGCCTTGCCCTCCGCGAACAGCGGTGAGCGCTGCGCGATGTACGGGTTGATCCAGACGCTGATGTGCAGCCCGCGCTCCTTCAGACGGGCCAGCATCCCCTCCGGGTCCGGGAAGACCCGGGGATCCCACTCGAAGTCGCACCAGTTGAACTCCCGCATCCAGAAACAGTCGAAGTGGAAGACGGAGAGCGGGAGTTCGCGCTCCTTCATGCCGTCGATGAAGGAGGTCACGGTCGTCTCGTCGTACGACGTGGTGAAGGACGTCGACAGCCACAGCCCGAACGACCAGGCGGGCGGCAGCGCCGGACGGCCGGTGAGGGCCGTGTACTTGCGGAGGATGTCCTTCGGGGTGGGGCCGTAGATGACGTAGTACGTCAACTGCTGTGTCTCGGCGCTGAACTGCACCCGGGACACCGCCTCCGAACCGACCTCGAACGACACCCGGCCCGGATGGTCGACGAACACGCCGTAGCCCGCGTCCGTCAGATAGAACGGCACGTTCTTGTAGGCCTGTTCCGTGGCCGTGCCCCCATCGGCGTTCCACATGTCGACGACCTGGCCGTTCTTGACCAGCGGCCCGAAGCGCTCGCCGAGTCCGTAGACCTGTGTGCCCACACCGAGGTTGAGCTGCTCGCGCAGATAGTGGCCGCCCGTGCCCGCGTCCCGCATGATGCCCATGCCCTTGGCGCCGCTGGTGGTCAGCGTGCGGCCGTCCGCGAGGAAGTCGACGTGCCAGGGGCCGGTGCGGCTCACCCGCACGGACAGGGCGCCCGCGGTGAGGGTCGCGGACTCCTCGTCGTACTCGGCGTGGGCCGTGAAGTCCTCCTTCCCCAGCTCGAATCGGGGGACGCGCGGCTCCTCGCCCTCGAAGTGCGTGAACGTGACGCCGATGACGTCCGGCATCGGCGCGTGTGCGCTGATCGTCACGACCGGTCCCTTCAGCAGGTCGCCGCGGTGGCGGATGGGCTGGGTAGGCGCGTGGATCGCCAACACGCCCTGCCCGGCGGTCACATCGAGGACCTCGACCGGATGCGCGGCGCTCACACCCTCGCGCAGCATCCAGTAGCCGTCGGTGAACTTCACACGCACACCCCTTACTTGACCGCGCCCACGGCGGTCATTTGACCGCGCCCACGGCGATGCCGCGGGTGAGCGTCCGCTGGAAGACGAGGAAGAAGACGAGGGCGGGCAGGACGCCCAGGAGCGCGGCCGCGTTCGTCATCGTGGCGTCCATCAGGCGCTGGCCCTGGAGGACGCCGAGTGCCACCGACACGGTCTGGTTGTCGTTGGAGATCAGCATGACCAGGGGGAGCAGGAACTCGTTCCAGGTCCAGATGACGAAGAAGACGAGGAGTACGCCGATGGTGGGCCGGCTGACGGGGACCACGATCCGCCACAGCACCTGCCACTTGTTCGCCCCGTCGATGCGGGCGGCCTCGATGATCTCGCGCGGGAACTGGCCGAGGACGGAGGCGAGGAGATACGTGCCGAAGGCGGCCTGGATCACGATGAAGACGATGACCACGCTCAGCCTGGTGTCGTACAGGCCCGCTTCCTTGCTCAGGTAGTAGACCGGGTAGACCAGCGCCTCCTGCGGCAGCATGTTCGCCAGCACGAAGAAGGCGAGCACCCAGGTGCGGCCTTTGATCCGGCCGATGCCGATCGCGTACGCGTTGAGGACCGACAGGACGACGGCGCCCAGGGCCACCGACCCGCTGATGAGCACCGAGTTGACCAGCTTCTGCCCGAAGTCGACACGCTCCCAGAAGTCCTTCAGACCGTCGAGGTAGACGCCCTCGGGAAGGCTGAGCGGGCCGTTCGACGAGTACTCGGCGGGCGACTTGACCGCGTTGACGGCGACGATCAGGAAGGGCAGGACCATGAAGAGGGCCCCGATGAACAGGGCGACGAGCACGGGATAGCGGCGGAGGGCAGTCATCGGGCGGCTCCTTGCTCGGCGGCGGTCATCGCACGCCCCCCTGTTCCGCGTCCTCGGCACGCGTCTGGAGCTTGAGACCGGCCAGGGCGAGCACCAGGATGATCACGGTCAGGACGGTGGAGATCGCCGCTCCGTAGCCCACCTGCGTCTTCTCGAAGAAGGTGGTGAAGGAGAAGTAGGAGGGCACGTTCGTCGCCCCGCCGGGCCCGCCCTTCGTGAGGACGTACACCGCGCCGAACACCTTGAGCGCGGCGATCGTGCACCAGAGGAGCACGACGTAGATCTCGGGCCTGATCTGCGGCAGCGTGATGTGCCAGAACCGCCGCCACCAGCCCGCCCCGTCCAGCTCGGCGGCCTCGTACAGCTGCGGGTCGACGCGTTGCAGGCCCGCCATGAAGACGACGAGCGGGAAGCCGATCTGGACCCACACCATCACGCCCATGACGGTGTAGAGCGCGAGGTCGGGGTCGCCGAGCCAGTCCTGCTGGAGGCCCCCGAGGCCGATGGCCTTCAGGACCTCGTTCAGCGAGCCGTTCTCCGGCGCGAGGATCCAGCTCCACACGATGCCCGCGACCGCGATCGGCAGCACCTGCGGCAGATAGAAGCAGGCACGCAGCACGGCGACCGTCCTGCTGCCGAAGTGCTTGCCGACGAAGTCGAACAGGGCGGCGGCGAGGACGAGTCCGACGACGGTCGGTACGGCCGCCATCGCCACGACCATGAACAGGCTGTGCCGGAAGGACGCCCAGAACTCCGAATCGTCCATCAGCTCCCGGTAGTTGGCGAGCCCGGTCCACTTCGGCGTACCCACGCCCTGCCACTCGGTGAAGCTCACCCCCGTGTTCATCAGGAACGGCACGACGATGATCGCGAAGAAGGCGAGCACCCCGGGGAGCAGGAACAGCGCGTACGAGTCGCGGGGGCGGCGCGGCTTCTTCGCGCGGTGATGCGCTTCGACGACATCACCGCCCCGGCTGCCCGGGCCGCGCCGACTGCCCCGGCCGCCCCGGTCGCCCGGTCCGCCCCGTTCGACGGTGACCGTCATGGGGCCTGTACGCCCTTGTCGTACGCCGATTCCACCGCGTCCAGGTAGGCGTCCGGCTTCGTGCTCCCCGTGATCAGTTTCTGGGTCTCGGAGACGAGCACGTCGTAGAAGCCGGCGACCGGCCAGTCGGGGTAGAAGGCCAGCCCGTCGCGCTCGGCGAGGGTATTGAAGTTGGCGATGAGCCCCTTGGAGCGCGGGTCCGTGATGGCGGCGGGGTCGGCGGCCACCGGGACTCCGCCGTTGTTGCCGAGCAGGTTCTGGATCTTCTTCGACATGGTGATGTCGATGAAGTCGTACGCCAGGTCCTTGTTCTTGGCGCCCTTGGGGACCACCCAGAGGTTGCCGCCCGAGCCGAGGGTCATGTTCGAGCCGGGCCACAGGAAGGTGCCCCAGTCGACCTTGCTCTCCGCGACGAACCGGCCGTACCACCAGCTGCCGGAGAACAGGATCGGGCTCTTGCCCTGGATGAAGGCGACCCCGGCGTCCTCCGCCTTCGTACCGGTGGACTTCTCGCTGATGTAGCCCTTCTTCACCCAGTCCGCGAAGGTCTCGGCGCCGTACGTCCAGGCGGCGTCGTGGAAGTCGGGCTTGCCCTTGTAGAGCTCGTACGAGTCCACCCAGGCGCGGTCGGCCTTCGACAGCGCGAGCTGGTATAGGTACTGCTGGGCGACGTACTCGGCGCCCGCGTTGGCGAGCGGGGTGATGCCCTCGTCGACGAACCTGTCCATGGCGGCGGTCAGTTCGTCGAACGTCTTCGGCTCGGCGATCCCGTACTTCTTGAAGAGGTCCTTGTTGTAGAACACCATCGTGTACTCGGCGTAGTTGGGGATCCCGTACCACTTGCCGGAACCCATCACGCCCTTGGCGTCGTACTGGCTGGTGGTCCGCACACCGGCGCTGAGCTTCTTGTCCCAGCCGCGCTTGGTGACCTCCGGGGACAGGTCGGTGAGAAGTCCCTGCTGGGAGAGGTGCCCGGCCGTCGCGTTGCCCTTGTTGTACTCCATGAGGTCGGGCGCGTCATTGGAGTTGAGGACCATCGGGGCCGTCTTCTGGATCTGTTCGAAGCCCTTCTCCTCGAACTTCACCTGCACGCCCGGATGGGTCCTCTCGAACTCCTTGATGGCCTCTTTCCAGGCCACGCCCATCGCGCTGTTGGGCGCTTCGTAGTGCCACAGCTTGAGTGTCTTCCCGTCGGAGGACCCGCTGTCCGAGTCGCCGCCGCAGGAGGCCAGCAGCAGGGTGGTGCTCACCACCGCCGCGGCCGCGGCCATCACATGCCTTCGTGCCGTCAACATCCAGTGCCTCCGGGGGAGTCGGATGGGATATCGGGACATCACGCAGCGTTCATCGAATCGATTCGATGCGGGATGTCCGAAGCGCTTCGACGGGGGAAGGTATGTGGGGGCTGTGGGCGCGTCAATGGGGTGCGCGTGAATTGGGGCGGGTGTTCGGTGGGCCGGACGAGGGAGCCGGGCGGGGTGTCCTCAGCGGCGGGCCCGGGGCTGGGCTTGGTCCGGGTCCGGGTCCGGGTCCGGGGCCTGGGTGTGGGTGTGGGCTTGGGTTGGGGCTGAGGCCGGGGCCGGGGCCCGGCGGCCCGCCCTCGTCGTGACGGAGATCAGGAGGGCGGCTGCCGCCGCCGCGACCGGTACTCCGTATCCGGCGGTCGCCGACACGTGCTCCACGACCCATCCGCCGGCCGCGGCCCCGCAGGCGATCCCGCCCAGCAGCCCCGTCACCGCCAGGGTCATCCCCTCGTTCAACCGGCCCTCGGGCGTGCGGTGCTGGACCAGGGTCATGCCCGTGACCATGGCGGGGGCGGTCGCCATCCCGGCCACCAGCAGAGCCCCGGCGAGCACCACGAGGGAACCCGTGAGCGAGGCGGCCAGCAGCGGCAGCCACATCAGCAGGGCCATCGCGGCGAGGCTCCACGGGTGGCGTCGTTCGGCCGGGCTCGCCGGTTTCAGAGCCCCGTAGAGGAGCCCGGCGGCGCATGATCCGGCCGCCTGGAGCCCGAGGACCATGCCCGCCGCCGCCCGGTGCCCCTGCGCGTCGGCGAACGCGATCGTCACCACCTCCATCGAGCCGAACACCGCACCGGTGGCGAGGAACCCGACCAGCAGCGGCGGCATGCCGGGCGCCAGGGCCGGCGACCGGGTGGCTGTGGTCGTACGGCCCTGCGCGGGCGGTTCCGTCGAGCGCTGGGCGGCGAAGGTCAGTACGCCGGTCAGCAGCAGGGCGACCCCGACGAGGGTGCCGGCCTCCGGGAACAGGGCCCCGCACAGGAACGCGGCCAGTACCGGCCCGAGCATGAAACACAGCTCGTCGGCGGCCTGTTCGAAGGAGTTCGCGGTGTGGAGGCGTACCGGATCGCCCTTCAGCAGATGCGCCCAGCGCGCCCGGGACATACCGCCGGTGTTGGGCGTGGTGGCCGTGGCGGCGTACGCGGCGAACAGCGTCCAGTCGGGCGCCCCGTACCGGACGCAGAGCACCAGCGCGAGCGAGCCGAGCGCCGCGATCCCCGTCGCGGGTACGGCGATCCGCGCCTGCCCGTACCGGTCGACCAGCCGGGCGGTCCAGGGCGCCACGACCGCTGTCGCCGCCAGCCCGGTCGCGGTGACGGCACCGGCGAGCGCGTACGAGCCCCGCGCCCCCGCGATCATGATCACCGCGCTCACGCTGAACATGCCCATGGGGAGCCGCGCGATCAGATTCCCGAGGGTGAAGGCCCGGGTGCCGGGGATGGTGAAGAGGCGGCGGTACGGGTTGCGGGGGTGGAGGCTGCTTTCGGGCGGGCTGCTTCGGTACGGGCTGCTTCCGTGCGGGTCGGGGTCGCGCCGAGGCCGTTTCGGGCCGGGGTCGGGGCCGGGGGCCCGTCGCCGCGGTCCGAAGTCGGCCACCACCAGGCTGTCGGCGGTGACGGCGGGGATGGCCGTACGTACGTCGGGGCGGGGCCGGGGGTACGGCCGAGGGGGCTGCTGAAGGGATGGTCGGGGTGGTCGCGGCATGGATCAACGTTCGCCCGGGCCTTCGGCGGGGGTCCAACACTTACTCCGTACCGATTGACGCACCCGCGTTGTAAGTTCGTCCGATGCCCGCCCACCTCGATCCCCGCCTGCTGCGCGCCTTCCTCGCGGTAGCCGAGGACCTGCACTTCACACGTGCGGCCGCCCGGCTGTACGTCGCCCAGCAGGCCCTCAGCCGTGACATCCGGCGGCTGGAGCGGGAGTTGGGCGCCACCCTCTTCGTACGCACCACCCGGCAGGTGACGCTCACCCTCGACGGCGAGCGGCTGCTGCCCTACGCGCGGCGGGCGCTGGCGGCGCAGGACGAGCTGCTCTCCGCCTTCGGGCGGCCGGACGCCGAGCGGCCGCTGCTCGTGGACGTGAACAGCCCCGGGCTGGTCTCCGGGCGTGTCCTGGCCCTGGCCCGTGAACTCGCTCCGGACTGCGAGCTGATGACCCGCTTCGAGAGCGGCCTCACCGGCGCAGCCGCCGAACTGCTCGCCGGGCGGCTCGACGCGTCCTTCGGGCGGTTCGCGGGCCTGGACCCGGCGGTCCGCGCCCGCCTGGAACAGCAGCCCGTGCGGTACGAGCCCATGGCCGTGGTGCTGCCGGAGGACCACCGGCTGGCCGGATTGGATGCCATACCGCTCGACGCGCTGGCGGGCGAGCAGGTGTACGCCGGAGCCGGGAATCCCCGGACGCTGGAGTGGACCGACCTCGCCCGTCAGCTTTTCGAGGGACGAGGCATCGAGGTCGCGGCGCCGGCACCGCTCGCCGTCGGCACCGAGGAGTTCCAGAGGATCATGGCCAAGAAACGAAACCCCGTCCTGGCCGTGATGGATTTTCCGGCCATGCCCAAATCCGTCCTCCGGCCCCTCGTTGACCCCGTACCGCTGTCACCAGTATCGCTGGTGTGGCGGAAGGGACTGATGCATCGTGGAGTGAAGGCGTTGCGCACTGCGGCGGCGCGACTTGCGGGGGCGGAAGGGTGGCTGGAGCGTCCTCCGGAGGGTTGGATTCCGGCCACAGATGCACTCATCATGATGAGCCGGGCCTGACACAGAACCCTCACTGTTGCTTACGTGCGCTACATTCATGGGCCGGGTGCAGTGTGATAAAGGGGGCGCTCGGGCCGGATGGGGGTCCGGTCCGGACGACGAGTACGAGGGCCCGGGTCGTACATGCACCCCTGGAACCAGTCCCGTGGGGGGATGTGCGTGCGCGTGGAAAGTTGGCCGGAAGGCGCCCAACCGGGTCGGAGTGATTCCGATGATCCCGGTGAGGGTGGAGCCGATCCATCGGCCCGTCGTAAGGACGGTCGGTCGTTCCGTGGTGAGGCCGGTCAGGCGGCCCCTCGGGAGACGGATCAGTCCGTTTCGCGGCGACTTCGGCAGCGATGAATTCGGTGGCAGACCCTCCGGCGGTGGGGACTTCGACCGCGGGGACTTCGACCGTGGTGATTCCGGCCGGCGGGATTCCGGCCGGCGTGACACCGACGTGTGGTTCCGCCGTGCCGCGGCCCCATCGGTGCCGCGACAGAGAGACGACGAGCCGAACGACGACGGGCGGAACAACGACGTGCTGAGCGACGACCGGCGCGGTGACGGCCTGCGGGGTGACGGCTCGCGCGGTGATGACCTGCGCGGTGACGGCCTGCGCGGTGACGGCCCGTGGAGTGACGGCGAACACCGGAAGTACGGGGATCGTGGCGAGCGCGGCGAGTTCGGGCAGGGCGGGGAACAGAGAGACGGTGATCCGGGCGTGAGCCGGCCGGAGCACGGCCGGTCCGGAGGGGCCGTCGGTCCTGTCGGTGCCGTCGGTCCTGTCGTATCCACCGGGGCCCCCGTCATATCCACCGAGTCCGCCGGAGCCACCCGTTCCGTCTGGGACGACGCGGACTCCGACGCCGCCCAGGACTCCTGGCAGGAGTCCGAGCACCCCGAGCACACCCACGACCCGCACGAGGTCACGGTCCAGCTCGACGGTGTGGGACGGCAGTTGGAGGACTGGCTCGTCCAGCAGGCCAAGGGTGCCCCCAGCACCAAGGAGGCCTCGGACGGCCCGGTCTTCGTCGACGAGACGGGCCGCCGCAGCCGCAGGTACCGCAGGATCGGCATGGCTGTCGGCATGGCCTGCGCGGTCTACGCGGTGGTCATCCTCGCCACGCTCCTGTCGGGCAACTCCAGCGCGCCCTGGCTCCCGGAACTGGGCCAGGAGCAGGATGACAAGCCCGCCGGAAAGGTTGAGATCCCGCCGCTGCCCGCCGACTCCGCGGACCCGTCCGGCGCGGTGGTCCCCTCGCCCGGCGTGACGCCGTCGGCCGGTGGCACGGTGAGCAACGCGCCGGGCGCCGGTACCTCGACGGGCCCGTCGGCCAGCCCCACGGGCACGGGGAAGAGCACCGACCCGAAGCCGTCGGCGACCAACACGAAGCCCACCACACCGAAGCCGACGAACACCGCGCCGTCGAACACGCCTCCGGTCACGCCCGACCCCGAGCCGACCGAGAGCGTCAGCAGCGACCCCTCGGATCCGCCGGCCGACACCGACACGGTCGCCGGTGACCCGCTCACGCCCGGTCCCGTGGCGTCGCCGGACCCGAGCGCCGCCCCAACCGCACAGTCCCCGGAGAACACCCTCTGATGGCACCCCGCACCAGCCGCCGCGGCGCAGAGCGGGGCGCCGTCCGGCGCCGACGCCTGCCCATGCGCTATCTACTGCCCTCGCTCATCCTCGTCGCCCTGATGGCGATGCTGATGCTGCGCGGCTTCGTCCACAGCGAGATCCTCGCCGACCACCGCGTCCAGTCGCCGGCCGCCTCCGACCGGGTTCCCAAGGAGATCCTGGAGGGCGGCCCGGTGATCGACACCCGGGACGGCCGCGAGGACAGTGTGAACATCCCGGACCGCAAGCTGGTCCTGACCTTCGACGACGGCCCGGACCCCGAGTGGACGCCCAAGGTGCTCGACGTGCTCAAGAGGCACGACGCGCACGCCGTCTTCTTCATCACCGGCACCATGGCCTCGCGCTACCCCGACCTCGTCCAGCGCATGGTCGACGAGGGCCACGAGATCGGTCTGCACACCTTCAACCACCCCGACCTCTCGCTCCAGTCCAAGAGCCGGGTCGACTGGGAGCTGTCCCAGAACCAGCTCGCGCTGGCGGGCGCGGCCGGCATCCGGACCTCTCTCTTCCGGCCGCCGTACTCGTCGTTCGCGGGCGAGATGGACAACAAGTCGTGGCCGGTGACCGAGTACATCGGCAGCCGCGGCTACATCACGATCGTCAACAACACCGACAGCGAGGACTGGCGCAGGCCGGGCGTCGAGAAGATCATCAGCAACGCCACACCCAAGGGCGGCAAGGGCGCCGTCGTGCTGATGCACGACTCCGGCGGCGACCGCTCGCAGACCGTGGCCGCGCTCGACCGGTTCATCTCCGGACTCCAGGACGACGGCTACCGCTTCGACACGCTCACCGCCGCCCTGAAGGTGCCCAGCGCGCACACCGAGGTCGCCGGCCTCGACCTGTGGAAGGGCAAGGCGTGGGTCGTGGCGGTCCAGGCCTCCGAGAACACGACCTCCGTGCTGGTCGTCGGTCTCGCCATCATCGGTGCCCTCGTCATCGCCCGCTTCGGGCTGATGCTGCTGCTCTCCGTCCTGCACGCGCGCAAGGTCCGCCGCCGCGGCTTCAGTTGGGGCCGGCCGATCACCGAGCCGGTCTCCGTCCTGGTGCCCGCCTACAACGAGGCGAAGTGCATCGAGCAGACGGTCCACTCGCTCGTGGCGAGCGATCACCCCATCGAGGTGATCGTCATCGACGACGGGTCGAGCGACGGCACCGCGCGCATCGTCGAGAACCTGCGCCTGCCGAACGTACGCGTCGTGCGCCAGCTCAACGCGGGCAAGCCCGCCGCCCTCAACAGGGGTGTGGCGAACGCCCGTTACGACCTCATCGTGATGATGGACGGCGACACCGTCTTCGAATCGGCCACCGTCCGCGAGCTGGTCCAGCCCTTCGGCGACCCGAGCGTCGGCGCCGTCGCGGGCAACGCGAAGGTCGGCAACCGCGACTCGCTGATCGGTGCCTGGCAGCACATCGAGTACGTGATGGGCTTCAACCTCGACCGCCGTATGTACGACATGCTCAACTGCATGCCGACCATCCCGGGCGCGGTCGGCGCGTTCCGTCGCTCCGCGCTCAAGCGCGTCGGCGGCATGAGCGACGACACGCTCGCCGAGGACACCGACATCACCATCGCGATGCACCGCGACGGCTGGCGGGTCGTGTACGCGGAGAACGCCCGCGCCTGGACCGAGGCCCCGGAGTCCGTCCAGCAACTGTGGTCCCAGCGCTACCGCTGGTCGTACGGCACCATGCAGGCGATCTGGAAGCACCGCAGGGCGGTCATCGAACGCGGCCCGTCGGGCCGCTTCGGCCGCGTGGGCATGCCCCTCGTCTCCCTCTTCATGATCCTGGCCCCGCTGCTGGCCCCGCTGATCGACGTATTCCTTCTCTACGGGCTGGTGTTCGGCCCCACCGAGCAGACGATCCTCGCCTGGTTCGGCGTCCTGGCGGTCCAGGCGATCTGCGCGGCGTACGCGTTCCGCCTCGACAAGGAACGCATGACCCACCTCCTCTCCCTCCCGCTCCAACAGATCCTGTACCGCCAGCTCATGTACGTCGTGCTGCTCCAGTCCTGGATCACCGCCCTGACCGGCGGCCGACTGCGCTGGCAGAAGCTCCGGCGCACGGGCGCGGTCGGGCTTCCCGGCGCCGCGGGCCCGAGCGGCGGCGCCGCGCAACAGCCGGAGATGGACCGGAGGCCGGTCGGATGAGCACGCAGCCCCCCGGGAGTCCGTGGCCGGAGCCGTCCGGCACTTCCGGCACTCCGTGGCCGGGCGCGGACGCAGGAGCAGGAGCAGGGACAGGTACCGGAGTCGGTACGGGTACAGGCACTGGTACCGGAATCGGTACCGGCACAGGCACATGGGCCGGACAGGACACCTCGATGCAGGACTCGTACGACGGGACGTTCCCCGGCCCCGCGGCGGCACCGGGTTACCCGGACGGCGGTCCGACGGCGACGAAGCCGGGACGGGGTTCGGGGCTGGGGCCGGGTTCGAGTTCGCAACCGGGCTGGGGTTCGGAACCGGGCTCGGCCTTGGATTCGGCGTCGAACTCCGCTTCGGGCGCTGCTCCGGACTCCGCTTCGGCGCCGGCGAAGCGGTCGGGCCCCGTCCGGGACCGATACTTCGACCTGCTCCGGGCGCTCGCCCTCTTCCGGGTGGTGCTCTACCACCTGACGGGCTGGGCCTGGCTGCCGCTGGTGTTCCCGTCCATGGGCGTGATGTTCGCGTTGGCCGGCAACCTGATGGCCCGCTCGCTGAAGCGCCCGGCCCCGCAGGTCATCCGCAGCCGTATCCGCCGCCTCATCCCCCCGATCTGGCTGCTGGGCGCGATCGGCGTCACCGGCATGGTCCTCCAGGGCTGGGGCCCGGACGAGGACGGCCACCCGGGCTGGTGGCTGCTCCACCTCACCTTCTGGATCCTCCCGATCAGCGATCCGCCGTACGCCGAGGGGCTGCCCGGAATCCACGGCTTCATCGGCGACAACTGGGCCTCGGACCTGGCGGGCCCGCTCTGGTACGTGCGTGCGTACCTCTGGTACGTACTGCTGTCGCCGTTCCTGCTCCGCGCCCTGCGTGCGCTGCCGGTGGCGACGATCGCGGCGCCGATCGCGCTGTCGGCGGCGTTCCAGCTCGAGTACCTGTCGCTCCCCGGTGAGCGGATCCCTTCGGCGTTGACGGACTTCAGCACGTTCGGAGCGTGCTGGATCCTCGGCATGGCGCACCAGGAGGGAATCCTCCAGCGGCTCCCGCGCTATGTGGTCCCGTCGGTCGCCCCGGCCATCGCCCTGCTGGGCCTCTGGTACGCCACGAACCACAACTTCACCGAGGGCCACGACCTGGACAGCATCCCGCTGGCCCAGGCCCTCTGGTCCTGCGGCACCGTGATGCTCCTGCTGCACTTCAGCCCGTCCTGGTCGGAATGGCCACGCAGGCTGCGCCGCTGGGACAAGCCGATCACCCTCCTCAACTCCCGTGCCGTGACGATCTATCTCTGGCACAACATCTGCATCCTCGTCGCGGCGACCCAGGTGGACCGCCTGTGGAACTACGACGTGATGTGGCAGAACGCCTCCTGGCTCCTGGAAAGCCCCTGGCCCGCCTTGGCCCTCACCTGGGTCCTCATCGGAGCCTGCGTCTTCTCCTTCGGCTGGGCGGAGGACCTGGCGGCGAAACGTCGGCCACAGCTGTGGCCGACGGGCTCGAAGAAGAAGCCGGTCGCCGGCTCGCGGGGACATCGGGCGGGGGCGCGGTAGAAGACGCGGCAGAAGACACAGGACTTCGACGTCGAGGTGTCGCTTCCGGTTGTTTGCGCGGGCCAAGTCGGGGACTTGGCCCGCCACTTGGCGTAGTCGTCTCGCTGCTCATTCGGTCGCTCTTTGCGTCGAAATGCGAACTTTGACGCCCAGTTCGTGACGCGGTTGATGCAATTCGCTCTGGTGTCGTCTGTTACCCCCTCGGTAGCGTGGCTGGGCTCATGTCCCCCTCGCCCCACCGGGAGCCGTCCGTGAACCGCCGCCCCACACTGCTCGCAGCGATCGCGCTGACCGCCGCCGCGGCCCTGTCGCTGTCCGCCTGCGGCAGCGACGACAGTTCCAAGGACAAGGACAACGACAAGATCGCGGGCGCCGACACAGGCACGGAGAAGTCGGCTTCGCCGAGCGCTTCTGATCCTGCCGCCGCCGGCCGACCGAAGATCGAGCTGCCTTCGGATCTGACGATGACCTTCGAAGGTGGCAAGACGGGTGACGCGGTCAAGGACGCAGTGCTTGCAGACAGCGCTGACCGTATGCGCTCGGTCAACGCCGCCATCGCGGGTACCGACCCCAAGAGCGAGGCGCTGAGCTTCTACAACACCGGCCGGGCGCTGGAAGCTGCGGTGACCTGGGTTGGAAAATTCAAGGACGCCAAGCTCGGCATCATGGGCAAGGTTCGGTATTACAGCCGGACCGTGACGCTCGACGGCAGCAAGGCCGCGGCGGCCCTTTTCTGCGCTGATGAAAGCAAGGGGTATGCCAAGGACCTCAAGACGGGCAAGGCGAAGGTCACCACTCCGTCCAACGAGGACTTCATCCTCTACAACACGCGGCTCGAGAAGAACAGCGACGGTGTGTGGCAGACCACGCGCATCGTGTCGACGGCGGGAGCGAAGCAATGCCTGAAGTGAAGCGAAAGGTACTCGGCGGCTTCGTCCTTACGCTGCTGTTGACGACTCTGGGGACCCCGAGCGCCTGGGCCAAAATCACGCCCGACGGCAGCCGGGAGACTGACACGGACGTTTCGGCGGACGTCAATGGCGACAAGCTCACGTCCACTGCTGGAGCCGTTGTCTTCGACCGTTCCAAGAACGGCTCCGGCCAGTCTGCCGGTCCGGTCACCTCCACGGCGTCCAACTGGACTCCGCCAGCTTGCTATTACGCCCCCAAGTACACGCCGGCCCAGCTCAAGAAGTACCTGGAGCCGATCTGGGAAGCAGGCTCGACGGGATACGAGTGGGACGCGAAGCAGCGTAAGAAGTTCGAGGGTGGTGACCCGTACAAGGACTTCAACAAGGACAAGGCCGGCGAGGGCTATTTCTGGGCCTCCTATGTCACAGAGGGCAGGGAAGGCGATCCCGGTGCGCTCGACTGCACCAGGGACTACTTCTGGGTGGACACGGGAGACCCACCGCCTCCCGAGATCCCGGAGGCGATCACCCCGGAAATGCTGGCCCAACTCGCCTACGCCGAAATCCGCGTGCCCTCGACCAAAGTCGAACTCGCACCGGAGGGCACCACAAAGGTGAACCTGCCGACGTGGGCGTGGCTGGACGCGGCGGACTTCAAGCCGGTCTCGGTGACGGCATCCGTCCCGCTGCTGGGCGTCCAGGCGACGACCACAGCCGAACCGATCTCCCTGAAGATCGAACCGGGCACGGCCGATGCGACGACGTACCCCGCTTCCGGCGTCTGCGAACTCAACGGCGATCAGATCGGCGAGGCCTTCGCGAAGGGCAAGGCGGACGAGACCCCGCCGTGCGGCGTGAAGTACCTGCGTTCCTCGGGCGACGACTCCTACAAGCTCCAGGCCACAGTCACGTGGAAAATCCACTGGACCGGCACCGGCGTAAACGGTGACCAGCCTCTGCCCGACGGTGAGTTCGGGGCCGACCAGGACGTGATCGTCCAGGAGATCCAGGCCGTCAACCGCTGACCGAGGTGGCTGATTCAGCCTGTTGGCCAACCGCTCTCCCGAGGAGCGGTTGGCCGATCGCCACGAAGAACGGATAGCGTGATTCCGCTCTCAGGAACGATGGGCGAACGGGGAGAGGTATCGGGGCGTGGCGGAGCGGTTGGCGGTCGACGGGGATGAGCTCGGGCGCTTCATGAGGATGCTGAACAAGTCGACGGACTCGCTCAAGGGCGTCCGCAAGGCGTTGTCCGAAGCGACCATCACGGGCCTCGGCACCGACGACCTGGACTCCGCGTGCGAGGACTTCCAGGAGGACTGGAAGTACGGCTCGGAGGAGATCGGCAAGCAGACCGAGGACCTTGCCGAGATCATCGGGAAAAGCCGGGACAGCTACCGCGAGGTCGACAAGGCGCTGGAGGAAGCGCTGAAGAAGGCCGGGGCCGGTAACGGAGGCGGCAAGAAGTGACCCAAACGCCGGGCATCGAGCCGTCGCCCTTCTCCCAATCCGAGGCTGCGAAGAACGGTCCCCTTCCACAGGGACTGAAGTCCTCCCCGCGGATTGCGAACCCCGATTACCCCAACCTGGGCTTCAACCCCGTGCCGGGCAGCACCGAGACCGTAAGCGGCCTGCACAAGAAGCTCGCCGGCTGCGCGAAAGTCCTTGAAGACACGCGCGACCTGGTAACCAAGCTGATGGACGGCAGCTACTGGAAGGGCGACGCGGCCGTCGCCTTCCGGGAGCAGCTCGACGGTGGCCCGCTGCCGCTGAATCTGAAGAACGCCGCTCGTTCTCTTCGCAAGGCGGCCAAGCAACTGAGCCTCTGGGAGGGCGAACTCGACGACTTCCAGCGCCGAGCCAAGCGCCTCGACGAGGAGGCGAAGGACGCGCGCGCCGTGGTCGACACTGCCCAGGGCAAGGCGACGACAGCGGGCGACGACCCGGCCCTGGACAAGAAGAAGGGCGCCGGACACGACGACGCCCAGAAGACCCTGACTAGCGCGAACACAGCGGTCGATGAGGCAGAAGCCGACCTTGAGAAGATCCTGGGCAGGGCTCGGAAGCTCGCCGAGGAGCATGAGAATCAGGCTCAGTACCGGGCGGGCAAGATCCGGGACGCGACGAAGAAGTTGGCGCCGCATGAGCCGGGGTGGTTCGACTCGGCGATGGACTGGCTCGGCGAGAATCTTCCGGACATCCTGAGTTTTGTGGCTGGTGTCATCGCGGTCGTCGCGATCATTTTCGCGGGTCCGCTGGGGATAGCACTGGTGGCGGCGTTGATGCTTACGGCGTCAGCGCTGAGTGCGACGGCGTTGGGCCTGCGGCTCAGCGACGACGAGACGTGGGAGTCTCTGAAGGACGGCTTTACCAAGGGCGAGTTCGATGCCGACTTCTGGAGCAACGCGGTCTCGGTGGGAGCCGATGCGATGGGTATGCTCCCCGGGATCGGGGCAGTCGGCAAGGGAGCGTTCAGCGGCGTCCGGGCCATTACTCGGAGTACTGAGTCCCTCAGGCCCTGGCAGATGGCAACCACTCTCGGTACGAAGACCATGGACGAGGCGCGGGCCGTCGCCAGTCTTGACAACCCGCTGATCGCGCGGGCGGTGCGAGGCCTCAGCAACCCTGAGACGGCGGCCAAGGTAGTGGGAGCGACTTCGGGTCTGGTCGGCGTGGGCACTGGTGGTTACGGTCTGTACAACACAGTGGTGGACGCGGATGACGATGGCGTCAAGGACGGCACCGTCGCAGGTATCGACGGCGCACGACTCATCCTCGACAACGGCGGGATCCTCAATCTTGTCCGCCATGTCTTCTGACATTCCTCGTACGAAGAGAGAAAGCCCGTGAACCCCACTGACTGTCTCGCTGCTTGGGACCATCCACCTACTCGCCGGGCCTGGAAAGGGCACATGGCCATGAACGTCATCGGCCTCATTGGCTGGATCGCCGTGTGGGTTGGCCTGCTGTACGTGCTCATCGTTTTCCTGTCCCAAGGGTTCATCTTCCTTTTTGTGTTGCCGCTCTGCTATTGCGTCTACCGAGCACTCATCCAACTGCGCTACTTTCCACTGGCCTTCCGCATGGTGCAAGTCCTGCGAACCTATCCCTGGCAGGTGCTCCCCGGAGTACGTCGCGGCTTGGACGAACACCCGGAGGCGGAGGACGGCGGAATTTGGATTGAAATTCCCAATCCAGCGGGCCAGGCGAAGGGAATTCCGCTCGTATTTGTCAAGCATCACCGTGCCTACTGGTGGATGAGGCGTATCGGAGGCCCTCGTACCAAGCCCGAGCTCAAGGCGGAACTGGAGCCCCTCTGGTTCGCCGGAGACCCGCGCTTCCTCGGTGTCGTTGCTGCGCCGGCCAAAGGCGGCAATGCTCCCCGGAGACTGCACTTCCTCTACCAGCCCTCAGCCTTTTCCAAGACCGCTACTCGTCGGCAGTGGGAGGACGCCAGCCCAGCCGACCTCGAGCGCGCCCGCCTCGCGGGGGCCCTGCTTCTCAGCACCGTCCAGAGATCCCAGTAACGCCCGCTGCCGTCGTAGGACTGGTCCATGAACTCCCCCACCTTCATCCTTCACGACTCAGTCAAAGATCCCGATGCGGAGCTCTGGTTCTTCGAACCCGCAGGCTTCACCGCCCTCCCCCTCGACGCCCTGCTGCCCGAGCCAGGCTCCCCGGCCGCCGACGAACTCCGTACCGTCGCCGCTCCGTTCCTCGATGCGGCGCCGAACGAGTTGGTCCGCCAGCAGTTCATCGCGCACTTCGCGTCGGGCCAGCAGCTGCTAGGGGCGCTGCGCGTGGTGGGCACTGTTCACTGCTCGATCGGCGTACATCGCGACGATGTGGGCGAGTCGAGCGTGAGCAACGGGCAGCCGCTGCTCTCCTTTTTCACGCTCTCCTGGCGCGACACGGCGATGGCGCCTCGCGGTGTCACAGCCGCCCGCGCGGTGAGCGCTGCCGAAGGCCACACGCACATCGAGTACCTCGAACTACCCTGCGGCCCCGCCACGTTCAGCGAGTCAGTGCGCACACCATCAGCCGACAGCGGTCTCCCGCAGTTGCCTCTCCTCCAAGTCCACGCCCACTTGCCGCACCCGGACTGCAAGCGCCTGGTCGTCCTCACGCTCAGCACCACGGCCGTGGCTCGCCGCGACCAGTACCGCGCGATCCTCCAGCAGATTGCCGAAACAGTCAGCTTTGAAAATCCGCTGGAAGCCGGGACGAGTGAGGCACGTTGACTGTGGGAAAGGCTTCGGCCGACGGAAAGGACGGCCCGAAGCGACAGCGTGGTCTGTCTTGTCTCATCATGGTGGGCCTCATCCCCTCGGGCTCTTCGTCGTCCCCGGGTGGGGCAAGGGCCAGTGGGGCCCGGAGGTCTGGCGCTGGGCTGGGACCTCCTGGCCTGGTGGCGCCTACGGGTTCGCGGTCGCAGCCGGTCTCGCCGTTCCCCTTCTGGCCGTGCTCTTCCTCTTCCTCTGCGTGTCCAAGGCGGTGGAGCCGTGGGAATCCAGGCTCCGGCGCTGCGCCTGGGGTGTGGGCGCCGTCGTCTGCGTCGTCACCCTTGAAGTTCTCTTCGGTGCCATCCTGGAGACGTGGCCCTTCGGCGGAGGCCGACGCGGCAGTCCCGGCGGCACAGATACCTCCAGGCGATACCCGGCCCTCTGGGTGACCGGCCTCGCCGCCACTCTTGTCGGAGTCCTACCTTTCAAGAGTGGTTGCTCTGGTCATTCGTAAGATCGGAGGGCCCAGGGGCTCTGGGCATGGCTGTCATGTCGGCGCCGCTGGGATGGCTTAAGGAACTTGGCCACCCGGAGCCCCGCGACGACTCGACCGCCAATTGGGAGATGCGACTCCGATCGCTGCTGTAGGACAACGTCGGCGAGGTCGTCTGCGGGATCGATGAACGACGAGCTGGCGGAGGGATACGTGCCCGAGATCTGGGCCGGAGTGGACATCGGCAAGACGCACCACCACTGCGTGGTCATCGATACGGAGGGCAAGCGCCTGCTGTCCCGCCGGGTCGCGAACGACGAGAGCGAGCTCCTCGCCCTGATCAGCGATGTCCTGGAGATATCCCGGGAGGTGCTGTGGGCCGTCGACCTCAACCACGGCGGTGCCGCGCTGCTGATCGGCCTGCTGGTCAGCCACGGCCAGCCGGTCGCTTACCTCACCGGCCTGGCGGTCCACCGGGCCTCGGCCACCTACAAGGGCGGCGAGGGAAAGACCGACGCGAAGGACGCCTTCGTCATCGCAGACCAGGCCCGCGTCCGCCGCGACCTCGGCCTGCTGCGGCCCGGCGATGAGATCGCCGTGGACCTGCGCACCCTGACCACCCGCCGCCTGGACGCGGTCTTCGACCGGACCCGGCAGATCAACCGGCTCCGGGCCCAACTGCTGGAGATCTTCCCCGCGTTGGAGCGGGCCCTGGAACTGACGAACCGGGGGCCGGTGATGCTGCTGACCGGATACCAGACCCCGGCCGGGATCCGCCGGGCTGGAGCGAGCCGGATCGGGACCTGGCTGAAGAACCGCAAAGTCCGCGGCGCCGCCACACTGGCCAAGACGGCCGTGGAAGCCGCCCAGGCCCAACAGACCGCGCTGCCCGGCGAGAAGCTGGCCGCCGCCATGGTGGTCCGCCTCGCGAAGGGGGTGATGGCCCTCGATGAGGAGATCGCCGAGCTCGACGCCCTGATCGAGGCCCGGTTTCGCGAGCATCCGCACGCCGAAGTGATCCGCAGCCTGCCCGGCATGGGCACGAAACTCGCGGCCGAGTTCATTGCCGCCACCGGTGGCGACATGGACGCCTTCGGCAGCTCGGACCGCCTGGCCGGCTTCGCCGGCCTGGCCCCCAGGCCGCGCGACTCCGGGCGCGTCAGTGGCAATCTGCGCCGTCCCCGGCGCTACCACCGCGGTCTGCTGAGAACCATGTACCTGTCGGCCATGGTGAGCCTTCAGTGCTGCCCTGTGTCGAAGGCGTTCTACGACCGGAAACGGAGCGAGGGCAAGGGCCACAAGCAGGCCCTGCTGGCTCTCGCACGCCGACGCCTCAATGTCCTGTGGGCGATGATCCGTGACGGAAAGCAGTTCCATGCTTCACCCCCCGTCACACTGGCGGCTTGACATCACGATTGGGAAGTTCCTTTGACGATGGCGTTCGTCCGGGTGTACCACAGGCTCTTCCCGCCTCGTGCGCCGGCGAACCGCTCCGGCCCAACCTCCTGACGCTGCCTGCCTGACGCGTCACCATGTGGCAACTTTGGGACACCGGGCGCGGCGCCTGGGCCCGGTGTCCCAAAGTCGCCAATTGATCAGGCGCTGCGTATGGAAGGGTTCGTTTTCAGGGTGCGTATGAGTGCGCTCATGCGATCGCGTGTGGTCGAGAGGATGACCTCAGGTTCGTCGCTCTCGCGGAGGTGGATCGCTCCCACAGAAGTAGCCGCCACGTAGACGCAGTTAGCCGCTTCGGCGCTGTACGACGACTTCTGCCAGGTGAGTTCGGGCATGGAGGCTCCTCAGAGGTCTTGCGCGATGCGCTGGATGAGATCTAGGGACTTCGGCGCAGGCAGGGCCCGCGATTCCATACGGTCCAGGACGGAGCGGTAGCGCTCCAACTGTGCTTCGGCGTCGAGGAATTCGCAGCCGTGGTCGGTGTCCAGGACGACGGTGTCGAGCCCTGGCACAGGACCGACAGCGCAGGTGATGGGCTGGCCGGATGCAGGGAATCCCGCTTCCCCAAAGGGGATCACCAGGATGGTGATCGTGGGTTGTTCGCTCATCTCCAGCAGGTAGTCGAGTTGCGCCCGACTGATCTCAGGTCCGCCGAATCCCATCCGCAGCGCTGCCTCGTGCACGATGGCCGTGTACGGGGTCGCGATTCCCTCGAAGAGGACGGCTTGGCGCTTCACGCGGTGCGAGACGCGGTGCTCGATCTCGTATGACCGTAGCGATGGAACCGCCTCACGCATGACCGCGCGGGCATGCTCTGTGGTCTGCAGCAGACCGGGCATGTGGATCGTGACAGCCACCCGGAGCGCGGTGGCGTGGTGCTCCAGTTCGGCCAGGTCCAGCAAGTTGGAGGGGAGCACGTCGCGGTATTCCTCCCACCAGCCGCGGGCCCGTCGGCCAGTCATGGTGGCGATGGCGTCGACGAGTTGTTCGTCCGCGCAATCGTACGAGCGTGCCAGGGCGCGGACGCGGTCGGCGCTGAGGGAGCTGCGGCCGGTCTCGATCATGCTGACGCGTCCCTGGTTGACGCCGAGCAGCGTGGCGGCGCCGGTGACGGTCAGCCCGGCCCGCTCACGAAGTTTGCGGAGTTCGGCGCCCATTCGCCGCTGGCGCAGAGTCGGGGTGGTGGTGGGCGGCAAGACCCCTCCTTCCGGCCGCGGCGCGGCGCTTGGGTACCCCACACGAGGTAACTGGTGATGAATATCGCAGGTTTGGGAGATGTATCTCCTGGGCTGCGCTAGCTTAAGACCGTACCGCCAACTGCCCGCGCCCCCAAGCCGGAAGCGCACCCGACCAGGCATTGCCACCGCAAGGCGCCGCCGTTGAGCGAGCCCAAGTTCCCTTCCCCTTTCCTTCCTCCCGGAGGCGTTCATGGTCACCGTAGCCCCGCCCGATACCTGGACGTACGCCCTTCGCCTGCCCTATGACCCCCGTGCCGCACGCGTCGCACGTATGACCGTGCGGGCCGCGCTGAACGGGCATGGAATGGCCGAAGTCCTCGACGCGGTCGAGCTGTTGACGTCCGAGTTGGTCACCAATGCGTACCGGCACACGAGAGGGCCGGCTTCCCTGCGGCTGACCGCGTTGGGGGACGGGCGGTTGCGGGTGGGGGTGTGGGACAGCAGTCCGCACATTCCGGCGCCCTTCGACAAGCCTCCCTGTGATCGGGTCCCGCCCGCCCCGGCGGGCGCCGAAGGGGGACGCGGGCTGTTCCTCGTGCAGCAGTGCGCGAGTTCGTGGGGCGGCTGGCCGCTCGGTGGCGATCTGCTCGGGCGCGGCGCCGGAAAGCTGCTGTGGTTCGAGGTCGGAGGGCTGGGATGTCGCAGTTGGTAGCCGCGCTATGGCGGCTCACCTGCTCGACGTAATGAACTTGGAAGACAGCGGGAGCCCGGCCAACGGCCCCGTCCTGTGTGGCTTCCGTGGAGGCCCGTGGTGTGGCCGTGGAGGGGCCGGAGCTCCGCCCAGGCCCTCCAGCCGCCGCGGATAGGCTGTCCCGGATGATGATCACCTGCCCGCAACGGAGTACACACCCATGAGCAACCGCCAAGTGCAGAAGATGTTCCGGCTCATGGCGAGTGGTGAAGCGGTTGAGGTCAGTAGTCCCATGGCGTCTGTGAAGAAGTTGGCGCGGCTTGCCTTTGTTGCGCAGCAGTTCGGGTACGAGTACGCGGATGTGCGGCAAGGGGGCGGGCACAACAGTGCGCTGCGGATGCTCATCGTGCCCGATCCGAGTCCCTACGCCCGGCAGCGGGCCGCTCAGAACTGGGCCCAGTTTCCGCAGGCCGCCAGTGGTGGGCCCCTGCCGCCCTTCGTGCCCGACGCCTTGGAGCTGCTCAAGGCGCGGATCAACTTCGACCTGACCGGCAAGAGCGCAGAGAAGCGGATGCTCTTCGGGGCCCTCGGTGGCACCGTCGGATGTGTCGTCCTGGCGCTCCGGACCGGGGGTGACGGCGTCGCCTTCGCCGGGTCCGCGGTTGTGTGGGTGCTGCTCGTCGGAGTACTCGGCATCGGGTTCGCCGTCACACGCAAGCGCAACGCGAAGTTCGCGGCGCGGTTGCTGGCCGCCGGGTTCACGCCGGTGACGGACGAGACCGGCCGGGTTCGCTACCTGCCGCAGGGCGCGCAGCCGCCCGGGCACGCCAACCCCTTCGCCGGCCCCGGAACGCCCGGCGTGGGAGGTCCGTACGCACCTCAGCCCGGTGTCGGAGGTCCGTATGTTCCTCAGCCCGGTGCCGGAGTTCCATACGCACCCCTGCCGACCGCGGCCCCCTACCCCCCGGGCCCGTACGCCGCACCCCAGGCCCCCGGCCCGTACGGAGGCACCCCGGCCACTCCCTACACCCACCCCGGCCCTGGCCCCGTACCGCAGCCGCAGCCGTACCCCCAGGCAGGCCCTCCCGCGAACCCGTAGGCACCCCCCTCACCAGTAGAAACCCCCCACCCCCCGAAAAAACCCTCACCGCGCCCCTCGCCCCGGGGTGAGAGCAACGTTCCCCGGAGGTCACTCGTCGCCACAGGCCGGAAACGCGCCATCCCTACCTTCGGGTGGACCAGCCGGAGAAATTGTGGAGGCGTGAGATGACAGCCCCGAGCAGCAGCATCGCACCGCGCAAGGGGGGCCGCTGGATCGAGCAGTGGGACCCGGAGGACGAGACGTTCTGGAAGGAGACGGGGGAGAAGGTCGCCCATCGCAACCTGTTCTTCTCCGTTCTTTCCGAGCACATCGGGTTCTCGATCTGGACCCTGTGGTCCGTGATGGTGCTCTTCATGGGGCCCGAGTACGGGCTCACCCCGGCCGACAAGTTCTTCATCATCTCCATGGCCACGCTGGTCGGCGCCATCGTGCGGGTGCCGTACACCTTCGCGGTCGCACGCTTCGGTGGCCGGAACTGGACCATCGTCTCGGCGAGCATGCTGCTCATCCCGACGATCGCGGCGTTCATCGTGATGGAGCCGGGGACGTCCTTCGGGACCTTCCTCGTGTGCGCCATGCTCGCCGGCGTGGGAGGCGGGAACTTCGCCTCCTCCATGACCAACATCAATTCGTTCTTCCCGCTGCGGAAGAAGGGGTGGGCCCTCGGGCTCAACGCCGGGGGCGGCAACATCGGCGTGCCCGTCGTGCAGCTCGTCGGGCTCGCCGTCATCGGGGCCAGTGCCGGGCCGCGCGTGCTGCTCGGTATCTACATTCCGCTGATCGTCGTCGCGGCTGTGCTCGGCGCGATGTACATGGACAACATCACGTCCGTGAAGAACGACACCGGCGCCGCCAAGGAGGCCGTGAAGGACCCGCACACCTGGATCATGTCCTTCCTCTACATCGGGACGTTCGGGTCGTTCATCGGGTACAGCTTCGCCTTCGGGCTCGTGCTTCAGACGCAGTTCGGGCGTACGCCGCTGGAGTCGGCCTACGTCACCTTCATCGGCCCGCTGCTCGGCTCGCTGATCCGGCCCGTGGGCGGCTGGCTCGCCGACAAGTACGGCGGCGCGAAGATCACCCTGTGGAACTTCGTCGGCATGGGCGCCGCGACCGCCGTCATCGTGGCCGCCTCCATGGAGGAGTCGCTGGCCCTGTTCACCACGGCGTTCATCGTGCTGTTCGTGCTCACCGGGCTCGGCAACGGCTCCACGTACAAGATGATCCCCGGCATCTTCCAGGCCAAGGCCACCGCCCTGGGGCTCACCGGTGAGGAAGCCGCGTCCTACGGGCGGCGGCTGTCCGGTGCCTCGATGGGGCTCATCGGGGCTGTGGGCGCGGTCGGCGGTCTCGGCATCAATCTCGCCTTCCGGCAGTCGTTCCTGAGCGTGGGGTCGGGCACCGGAGCCTTCGTCGGCTTCCTCGCCTTCTACGCGGTCTGCTTCGGGGTCACCTGGGCCGTATACCTTCGCCGCCCGGCGGGCGGCGCGTCCCCGGCGGTGACCGCTTCCGAGGCGAAGCCGCAGCTCAGCTACGCGGAAGTGTGACGTAACACGGATGACATCAAGCGGAACCGAGCCTGTCACGCATGATTGACAGGCTCGGTCATCCGCCATGATGCGGGCAAATAGGGCGTGCAGCGGACGCCCCGGAGCAGGAGGTGCCGGCCCTGGGACCGGGCGCCCCACCACGGAGGCTCCACGCGGGACGCCCCAACCCAGCGGGTGACGCAGGACGAACACCACTCGAGCGGGACGAGAGCCATGTACGAAGAGCAGCGACCGGAGCAACGCCCCGAGCGACGAACCGAGCAGAGCCCCGAGCGACGAACCGAGCAGAGCCCGGAGCAGCGACCCGGGCAAGCGAGCGGGCCACGAACCGGCCGGCCGGACCACGGCCCCCTCGCCGGGTTCACCGTCGGTGTGACCGCCGCCCGCCGTGCCGACGAACTCGGAGCCCTGCTCCAGCGGCGCGGCGCCGCCGTCATGCACGCGCCCGCCCTGCGTATCGTGCCCCTCTCCGACGACAGCGAGCTGCTCGCGGCGACCAAGCAACTGCTCCACGAGGCCCCGGACATCGTGGTCGCGACCACCGCGATCGGGTTCCGCGGGTGGGTCGAGGCCGCCGACGGGTGGGGGCTGGGCGAGGACCTGCTCGAAACGCTCCGCGGAGTCGAGCTGCTCGCCCGCGGACCGAAGGTGAAGGGCTCGATACGGGCCCAGGGGCTGACCGAGGAGTGGTCCCCGTCCTCCGAATCCATGGCCGAGGTGCTCGACCGGCTGCTGGAGGAGGGAGTCGAAGGGCGCCGGATCGCCGTCCAGTTGCACGGTGAGCCGCTGCCCGGGTTCGTCGAGTCGCTGCGGGCCGCGGGCGCGGACGTCGTCGGCGTCCCCGTGTACCGGTGGATGCCGCCGGAGGACATCGCGCCCGTCGACCGGCTGCTCGACGCCACGGTCACCCGCGGTGTGGACGCGCTGACCTTCACCAGCGCCCCGGCCGCCGCCTCGCTCCTTGGCCGCGCCGAGGACCGCGGGCTGCTGCCCGAGCTGCTCGCCGCCCTCAACCATGACGTGCTGCCCGCCTGCGTCGGCCCGGTCACCGCGCTGCCGCTGCAGGCCAGGGGCATCGACACGGTCCAGCCGGAGCGTTTCCGGCTCGGCCCCCTCGTGCAGGTGCTGTGTCAGGAACTGCCGTCCCGGGCGCGAACGTTGCCGATCGCCGGTCACCGGGTGGAGATCCGGGGGCACGCCGTGCTGGTGGACGACACACTGCGGCCCGTGCCGCCCGCCGGAATGTCGCTGCTGCGCGCGCTGACCCGGCGCCCCGGCTGGGTGGTGGCCCGCGCCGAGCTGCTGCGGGCCCTGCCCGGCGCCGGCAAGGACGAGCACGCCGTGGAGACCGCGATGGCCCGGCTGCGTACGGCGCTGGGGGCGCCCAAGCTCATCCAGACCGTCGTCAAGCGCGGCTACCGGCTGGCGCTCGACCCGGTGGCCGACTCCAAGTACGGCGACGACTGACGGCCGCTCCGGCCGTGGCGCCCGTACAGCACCAGAGCCTGTGCCAGCAGGCCGAACGCGAGGATGTGCAGTACGGCGCGTACGACGTTCCAGGCCACCCACGGGTCCTCGAACTTCTCGCGCACCGCGGCCGGATCGGTCATCGTGGCCGGATTTCCGGCGTCCATGATCTCGTTGTTCAGCGGGATGTTGAAGACGACGGTGACCAGGAACGCGAGCGCGTAGGCGACGAGTGCCGCGAACACCCACACCCGGATCCGTGGCGAGCCGCGCAACTGCCAGGCCGAGAAGGCCGTCAGCAGCAGCGCGCCGTTGAAGCTCAGGAGGAACACCGGGTTCTGGATGACGTCGTTGATGTTCTGGATGACCTCGATGTAGACGCGGTCGTCGCTACGGGCCAGCGCCGGCATCACGTTGTTCGCGTACGCGTAGAACAGTCCGGCGACCAGACCCGTGACGACCGTGGCCGCGACCAGTACACCCCCGGCGGTAGAACGCCGCCCCTTGTTGCTCTCTGTGGTGGTTGCCATGCCTATGAGTCAACCGGCAGGTCCCGGCGGACGACATGCTTCGGACGCGCGCCCGCATAAGCGGACGTCCAGCCGGGGAGGGCCGGGCGGCGCGAGGGAGGGTACGGCCCGGCGCGGGGCTTCCCGCCGCGCGCGGGGGAAGGCACTGTAGGGAGTACGGACCACGCACGGCCCTCTCCCGTACCCCCACTCACGACCACTCACCGACCCCGCATGGCGGCAACCCCAAGGCGGTGACAGGCACATGGCACTGGGCACGGCCACAGCCACGGCCCCGTACGAGCTGCGGTTCGACTCCGGACGGATCTGTCTCGATCTCCTGGCGACCACCCACCCCGAGGAACGGCTCGACTCGGCGGAGCCGTTGCGGGCCTGGATCAGCGGATCCGGACTCGTCCCGGCGGGCACCTCGCTCGCCCCCGTAGACTCCTCCTGGCTCGTCGGATTTCGCGAACTACGCAGCCATATAGGCCAGTTGGTACGCGCGGAGCCCTCCCGGGACTCCCGTCCCTTCGTTCTCGCGTTGGCCCGAGTGAACGAACTCGCCCGCACCGCACCGCCCGTGGCGCACGCCGTGTGGGACGCCGGCGGCTCGCTCGTACGCGCCCTGGACGGCCCTCCGGCCCCTGCCGCGCTGCTCGCGGCCATCGCCCGTGACACAGTGGAGCTGCTGACGGATCCGGCCGCCCGCGCGAGCATCCGGCAGTGTGAGGGAGACAACTGCCCCATCGTGTACCTGGATACGTCCAGAGGGCGTCGTCGCAGGTGGTGCTCCAGTGAGGTGTGCGGGAACCGCGAACGCGTTGCCAGGCACCGGCGCAGAGCAGCCCTCGCACGGGCTTAGAGTTCCTCCGTGAAGGAGAACCCCCCAACTTCCCCACACTCTCCTCACAAAGAATGCCCGTCACTTTGAACACAGCCGCGCCTGCGCCCGTATCCCGGGATGAGCGACCGACTGGGGGATCCCCCGGACACCGGAGGTAGGCGTGCGCAAGGATTCCGCCGTGGCCGATGAACGATTGCCGAGGGCCCGACATCGTATGTCCCAGCCCTCGGAGCCGGACGAGGAGCTGATGCGTGCGCTCTACCGTGAACACGCCGGGCCTCTGCTCGCCTATGTGCTGCGGCTGGTCGCCGGGGACCGGCAGCGCGCGGAGGACGTCGTACAGGAGACGCTCATCCGTGCCTGGAAGAACGCCGGGCAGCTCAACCGAGCTACCGGTTCGGTACGCCCCTGGCTGGTGACGGTCGCTCGGCGCATCGTCATCGACGGGCACCGCAGCCGGCAGGCCCGGCCGCAGGAGGTGGACCCGTCGCCGCTGGAGGTCATTCCCGCGGAGGACGAGATCGACAAGGCGTTGTGGCTGATGACACTCTCTGACGCGCTCGACGACCTGACCCCCGCCCACCGGGAGGTACTGGTCGAGACGTACTTCAAGGGGCGTACCGTAAACGAGGCCGCCGAAACCCTGGGGATACCCAGCGGCACGGTGCGCTCACGGGTGTTCTATGCCCTGCGTTCGATGAAGCTCGCACTGGAGGAGCGGGGGGTGACGGCATGAGCACATACGGGGGATACGGAACGGGTAGTCCTGGACCCATGCAAAGTTCGCAAGGGCAGGGCGATGTACACGAGACGGTCGGTGCGTACGCGCTCGGGATCCTCGACGACGCCGAAGCCACCGCCTTCGAGGCGCACCTCGCGACCTGCGAGTGGTGCGGCCAGCAGCTCGACGAACTTGCCGGCATGGAGCCGATGCTCGCCGCCCTGGCCGATCTGCCCGCCGCTCAGGGCACTCCGGCCATAGGTGAGTCGCTTGCCGCCCGGCCGAGCCCACAGCTCGCGGACCGGCTGGTCGGCGAGGTCGTGGAGCGTCGCGTCCGTGCCAAGAGAAGCCGGCGTGCCTTCTTCGGGCTCGCGGCCTCGCTGATCATCGGCGGCCCCATCGTCGCGATCGCGGCCACCGGCGGCGACACGACTCAGGAGGCCAAGCCCCTGCAGTCCGCCAGCCCGGCCAAGGAAGCCTTCACGCACATGACCGACAAGGTCAAGGCGACGGACCCGACCACCAAGGTCAGCGCCGTCGTGGGCATGGAGGGCAAGGCCTGGGGCACCCATTCGGTCCTGGAGCTGAAGAACGTCAAGGGGCCGGAGAAGTGCTCCCTCATCGCCGTCGGCAAGAACGGCGAGCGGGAGACGGCGACCACCTGGGCGGTCCCGAAGTGGGGCTACGGCATCGAGAACGCCAAGACCGAGCAGGCCAAGAGCCCGCTCTACGTGCACGGTGGCGTCGCCATGAATCCCGAGGACATCGACCACTTCGAGGTCATGACCTTCGGCGGCGAAAAGCTGGTCGAGGTCGACGTGTAGGCGATCAAGAGCGGAAACGTAGCCCGACGGGCTCCCCTTCGCGTACGGTTGACGGCTGCCATGCACGTCAGAAGGGGGCCCGGTGGCCGCTCAGGTTCAGCAGGAAACGGCGTTCGATCCGGTGGGCGACTCCGTGCGCGACCGCGAGATCGGCGTCGAACAGGAACACCTGGATCGGGTGTACCAGCGCCTCGAGGAAAAGATCCACGAGGCGGAGTTCCTGATGAACGACGCCGCCCAGCGCGGCCAGGTCGGTACACCCGGAGCACTCGCGGAGCGTGACGCGCAGGTGTTCCGGGCGGGGATCCACCTCAACCGCCTGAACAACGAGTTCGAGGACTTCCTCTTCGGAAGGATCGACCTCCTCGCCGGCAAGGACGGCAAGAAGGGCCCGGACGGCGCGTACACGGCCGTGGAACCCGCCGAGGGCGCGGTACGGCCCGACAACACCGCCGAGATCGCGGAGACCCTCCACATCGGCCGTATCGGCGTCCTGGACTCGGACTACTCGCCGCTGGTCATCGACTGGCGGGCCCCGGCGGCCGCGCCGTTCTACCGCTCCACACCGGTCGATCCCGGCCGGGTGGTACGCCGCCGGGTCATCCGCTCCAAGGGCCGCAGGGTCCTCGGGGTCGAGGACGACCTGATGCGCCCGGAGCTGAAAGCTTCCCTCTCCGGCCGCGAACTGCCGGTGATCGGCGACGGCGCGCTGATGGCCGCGCTCGGCCAGGCCCGCAGCCACACCATGCGGGACATCGTGGCCTCCATCCAGGCCGAGCAGGACCTGGTCATCCGGGCACCCGCCGCGTCCGTCACGTACGTGGAGGGCGGTCCTGGCACCGGCAAGACGGCGGTCGCCCTGCACCGGGCCGCCTACCTGCTCTACCAGGACCGCAGGCGGTACGCGGGCGGCATCCTGATCGTCTCGCCGACGCCCCTGCTGGTGGCGTACACCGAGGGTGTCCTGCCGTCCCTCGGAGAGGAGGGCCAGGTCGCCATCCGCGCGGTCGGCTCCCTGGTCGACGGCGCCGAGGCCACGCTGTACGACTCGCCGGCGGTGGCCCGGGCCAAGGGCTCGTACAGGATGCTCAAGGTGCTGCGGAAGGCGGCGCGGGGGGCGCTGGAGGCACCGGGCGAGCCCGGCCGGGCGCCCGCGCGGGGCAGGCGGAACGGACAGGCCGGCCACAACGGCCACAACGGTCAGAACGGCCAGCTCTCGTTCGGCGACCCCGACGACGACTTCGCCGACTCCGACGACGAACCGCAGGCGTCCTCCGCCACACCCGACCGCCTCCGAGTCGTCGCCTTCGGGCGCCGGCTGGAGCTGGAGGCGCCCGAGCTGGACCGGATCCGCCAGAACGCGCTCTCCGGGACCGCCCCCGTGAACCTGCTGCGCCCGCGCGCCCGCAAGCTGCTGCTCGACGCCCTCTGGGCGCGGTCCGGCGCCGGGACCCGGCACACGGACGCCGAGCTGGCGGCCGAGCTGCGCTCGTCGTTCGACGAGGACGTCAGCTCCGAGGACAGCTTCATCGAGTTCGTCGACGTCTGGTGGCCCGAACTGGCACCGAGTGCCGTTCTGGAGGCGATGGCCGACGAGAAACGGCTCGGACGCTGGGCGCGGCGGATCCTCAACCCCGGTGAGGTCCGGCGGGTCGCCCGCTCCCTCAAGCGGGACGGCCTCTCCGTGCACGACGTGGCCATGCTCGACGAACTCCAGGCCATCCTCGGCACCCCGGCCCGCCCCCGCAGGAAGCGCGACCTCGACCCGCTCGACCAGCTGACGGGCCTGGAGGAGCTCATGCCCGTACGCGAGGAGACGCAGCGCGAGCGGGCCGAGCGGCTGGCCCAGGAGCGCACGGAGTACGCGCACGTCATCGTCGACGAGGCGCAGGACCTCACGCCCATGCAGTGGCGCATGATCGGCCGCCGCGGCAGGCACGCCACGTGGACGGTGGTCGGCGACCCCGCCCAGTCCTCGTGGTCGGACCCGGACGAGGCCGCCGAGGCCCGTGACGAGGCCCTCGGCACGCGCCCGCGCCGCCGTTTCGAGCTCACCGTGAACTACCGCAACCCGGCCGAGATCGCCGAGCTCGCCGCCAAGGTCCTGGCCCTGGCCATGCCCGGCTCCACCTCCCCGTCCGCGGTGCGCTCCACAGGCGTACGGCCGCGCTTCACCGCCGTACGGGACTCCCTGGCCAAGACCGTGCGGGAGGAGGCCGCGCGGCTGCTCGACCAGGTCGACGGCACGGTCGGTGTCGTCGTCGCCATGAACCGCCGCGCCGAGGCCGCGCGCTGGCTCGCCGGGCTCGGCGACCGCGTGGTGGCGCTCGGCAGCCTGGAGGCGAAGGGACTGGAGTACGACGCCACGGTGGTCGTCTCCCCGGCGGAGATCGCCGACGAGTCGCCGGCCGGACTGCGCGTGCTGTACGTGGCGCTGACCCGGGCCACCCAGCAGCTCACCGTCGTCTCGGCCGACCGCGACGAACCGGACGCGGACGGGGTGCCGGACCTGCTGCGGGACTGACCGGGGCCCGGTCCGCGGGCCGGACCGGACCGAGCGCGAAGAACCTTCTCCGTGAACCTCCGGTACGGGAATTGCCTTACGGGGATCGTTTGTTACGGTTGGTGTGGCACCGGCCCGATCCAAGCCCCCGGGCCCAACCTTCGTCGCTACGAGCGACCACTTGCCGCGAGGCGAGCATGGCGGGTCGGTGTCATTGAACGAGTTCCGTTCGACGTGTTGTGAGCGGGAGAGAGGCCCCTGTCACCCAGTGACAGGGGCCTCTCCTTGGTTGAGAACAAAACGTTCGCAATCCAGGGCGGCTACCACGTACTCCGCGGTAGGTGCGACGATCGGACGGCAAACCCGCGAACCAGTAGCGCTCGCAGTACCCGGTGAAAGCAGAGGAAGTCGGCCATGGCAACGGCGCCCAGCGTCTCCTACTCGATTACGGTCCGGTTGGAGGTGCCCGCGAGCGGAACCGCGGTCTCCCAGATCACCACCGCCGTGGAGTCCCACGGAGGCTCGGTGACGGGCCTCGACGTGACGGCCTCCGGCCACGAGAAGCTCCGGATCGACGTCACCATCGCGGCGACGTCCACCGCCCACGCCGACGAGATCGTCGAGCAGTTGCGCGGCATCGAGGACGTGACGCTCGGCAAGGTGTCCGACCGTACGTTCCTGATGCACCTCGGCGGCAAGATCGAGATGCAGTCCAAGCATCCGATCCGCAACCGTGACGACCTCTCGATGATCTACACCCCGGGCGTGGCCCGCGTGTGCATGGCGATCGCCGAGAACCCCGAGGACGCCCGCCGTCTGACCATCAAGCGCAACACCGTCGCGGTCGTGACGGACGGCTCGGCGGTGCTGGGCCTGGGCAACATCGGCCCGATGGCCGCCATGCCGGTCATGGAGGGCAAGGCGGCCCTCTTCAAGCGCTTCGCCGACATCGACGCCTGGCCGCTGTGCCTGGACACCCAGGACACGGACGAGATCGTCGCGATCGTCAAGGCGATCGCCCCGGGCTTCGCCGGCATCAACCTCGAGGACATCTCGGCCCCGCGCTGCTTCGAGATCGAGGCCCGTCTGCGTGAGGCCCTCGACATCCCCGTCTTCCACGACGACCAGCACGGCACGGCGATCGTCGTGCTCGCGGCCCTGACGAACGCGCTGCGCGTGGCCGGCAAGGCGATCGGTGACATCCGGGTCGTCATGTCCGGCGCGGGCGCGGCCGGTACGGCCATTCTGAAGCTGCTGCTGGCCGCCGGCGTCAAGCACGCCGTCGTCGCCGACATCCACGGCGTGGTGCACGCGGGCCGTGAGGACCTGGTGAAGGCCGCCGCCGACTCGCCGCTGCGGTGGATCGCCGACAACACCAACCCCGAAGGGGTCACGGGGACGCTCAAGGAGGCCGTGCGCGGCTCGGACGTGTTCATCGGCGTCTCGGCCCCGAACGTGCTGGACGGCGACGACGTGGCCGCCATGGCCGAGGGTGCCATCGTGTTCGCGCTCGCGAACCCTGACCCCGAGGTCGACCCGGCGATCGCCCGTCAGACCGCGGCCGTCGTGGCCACCGGCCGCTCCGACTTCCCGAACCAGATCAACAACGTGCTGGTCTTCCCGGGTGTCTTCCGCGGTCTGCTGGACGCGCAGTCCCGCACGGTCAACACGGAGATGATGCTTGCTGCCGCAACCGCTCTGGCGGACGTGGTGACCGAGGACGAGCTCAACCCGAACTACATCATCCCCAGCGTCTTCAACGACAAGGTCGCGGGCGCCGTCGCGGGCGCGGTCCGCACCGCGGCGAAGGCGGCGGGCGCGACGGCCTGAGCGCCGGCCCGACCCTCCTGGGGCCTGCCGCTCCGGCCCCCGCTCGGCCTGCGGCCTTGTCCTCAAACGCCGGACGGGCTGGGGTGAGATGCGGGTGCGGGTGCGTTGTGGCTGCTCGCGCCCGCGCGGCGGAGCCGCAAATGGACACAGCCCCGCGCCCCTGATGGGCGCGGGCGTACCGCCGTCATTTCAGCCCCTCCGGCGATCGAGGAGCGGGCGTTCGGGGGCGGAGCCCCTGAAATGGGCGGGACTGGGTAGGGGAGGCGGGGGCGGGGAAATTCCCCGCCAGGTGGCGACTGTGACGGTTGCCACCCGGCCCCCGTACCGGCGCGTCGCCGGACGTGGGGCGTCAGGCCGCCTCTAGGGTGGCGGCCATGGCTCAGTCCCTGAGGGCCCACCAGGCCTTTCAGGCCCTGCGGTCCGCTGCCGGGAACCGACGGAGCGTCACCAATTCGAGGCCGTGGCGCTTTTCGTGTGACTCCCAGGGGTGCCGGATTGGCTTTCCCGCCGCAGGTGGGGGCAGGATGCGTCTTCGGGCGCGAGGGTCCGGCCCCGGACCCGGGTCCGGGGACCGCCGAGGAACCTGGCAGCATCGGCTTCGACGTGCCCAATATGCGGCTCCGCCGCGTGGCACGCCTCAACGGCAAGAAGAACACGGGAGTAACAACATGAACCGCAGTGAGCTGGTGGCCGCGCTGGCCGACCGTGCCGAGGTGACCCGCAAGGACGCCGACGCCGTTCTGGCCGCCTTTGCCGAGACCGTCGGTGAGATCGTCGCCAAGGGCGACGAGAAGGTCACCATCCCCGGCTTCCTGACCTTCGAGCGCACCCACCGTGCCGCTCGCACCGCGCGGAACCCGCAGACCGGCGACCCGATCCAGATCCCCGCCGGCTACAGCGTCAAGGTCTCCGCCGGCAGCAAGCTCAAGGAAGCCGCCAAGGGCAAGTGACCTTGCCGTCTACACCTCGCGGGACGGTGTTCTCGGTAGGTAGCAGGCAGTAGGTAGTAGTAGCTAGTGCGATGGGGCGGCACCCGGATCCCGGGTGCCGCCCCATCGCTGTTGCGCTTACCACTGGCCTCAAACGCCGGCCGGGCTGAACAGTGCCCGGCCGGGATGGTTCTCGCTAGCCGAGCGCCTTGCCCGGCAGTTCCACCTTCGCGCCCAGTTCCACGAGCTTCTCCATGCTGTGTCTGTCCGGGGGATGACCCCCGGACCCCCAGCCGGTGGCGGGACTGCCGTGAGCCGGTGTCAGGACAGGCTGTCAGCCGAGCGCCTTGCCCGGCAGTTCCACCTTCGCGCCCAGTTCCACGAGCTTCTCCATGAAGTTCTCGTAGCCGCGGTTGATCAGGTCGATGCCGTGGACGCGGGACGTGCCCTGGGCGGCCAGCGCGGCGATGAGGTACGAGAAGCCGCCGCGGAGGTCGGGGATGACCAGATCGGCGCCCTGGAGCTTCGTGGGGCCCGACACGACCGCCGAGTGGAGGAAGTTGCGCTGGCCGAAGCGGCAGTGGGAGCCGCCGAGGCACTCGCGGTAGAGCTGGATGTGTGCGCCCATCTGGTTGAGCGCGGAGGTGAAGCCGAGACGGGACTCGTACACCGTCTCGTGGACGATGGAGAGGCCGGTCGCCTGCGTGAGGGCGACGACGAGCGGCTGCTGCCAGTCCGTCTGGAAGCCCGGGTGGACGTCCGTCTCCAGCGCGATGGACTTCAGCTGGCCGCCGGGGTGCCAGAAGCGGATGCCCTCGTCGTCGATCTCGAAGGCGCCGCCCACCTTCCGGTAGGTGTTCAGGAATGTCATCATCGAGCGCTGCTGGGCGCCGCGGACGTAGATGTTGCCTTCGGTCGCCAGGGCCGCGGAAGCCCACGAGGCGGCCTCCAGGCGGTCTGGAAGGGCCGCGTGGGTGTAGCCGCCGAGCTTGTCGACACCCGTGACACGGATGGTGCGGTCGGTGTCCATCGCGATGATCGCGCCCATTTTCTGCAGAACGCAGATCAGGTCCTCGATCTCCGGCTCCACGGCCGCGTTCGACAGCTCCGTCACGCCCTCCGCGAGGACGGCCGTCAGCAGCACCTGCTCGGTCGCGCCCACGGACGGGTACGGCAGCGTGATCTTCGTGCCGCGCAGTCGCTGCGGAGCCTCCAGGTACTGGCCGTCCGCGCGCTTCTCGATCGTCGCGCCGAACTGGCGCAGCACCTCGAAGTGGAAGTCGATCGGCCGGCCGCCGATGTCGCAGCCCCCCAGGCCAGGGATGAACGCGTGCCCGAGGCGGTGCAGGAGGGGACCGCAGAGGAGGATCGGGATACGCGACGAGCCCGCGTGCGCGTCGATGTCCGCGACGTTCGCGCTCTCCACGTGCGACGGGTCCATGACGAGCTCGCCCGGCTCCTCGCCCGGACGGACCGTCACACCGTGCAGCTGCAGCAGCCCGCGTACGACCCGCACGTCACGGATGTCGGGGACGTTGCGCAGTCGGCTCGGAGCACTACCGAGCAGCGCGGCGACCATGGCCTTCGGTACGAGGTTCTTCGCACCGCGGACACGGATCTCGCCCTCCAGCGGGGTTCCGCCGTGGACAAGGAGTACGTCGTCTGAGCCGTTGACGGTCATGTATCTCGCGTTCCGGTTGGTTGGGCAGGGGCGAAGAAGCAAGCGTAATGGCCGCCTACCCCCCTTCAGTAAGCCCAAGGGCGCCCCAGGGACGTCATAGCTTTGCCACAACACGAACCGCTCCTAAACGGACACACGGGGTCACCGGCAGGGGCGTGCGCTCCACCTGCATCTGTACGCCCTGAGCTGCATTCACCCGGGTACGGGTATTGCCTCCCCCCGCACGGGGAAGATGCGGGATCATGTCTCGCATGACCGAGGTGTCCTCGCTCACAGGGCGGCTGCTCGTGGCCACGCCCGCCCTGGCGGACCCCAACTTCGACCGCGCGGTGGTGCTGCTCCTCGACCACGACGAGGAGGGCTCCCTGGGTGTCGTCCTCAACCGCCCCACACCAGTGGATGTGAGCGACATCCTCTCGGGCTGGGCGGATCTCGCGGGCGAGCCCGGCGTGGTCTTCCAGGGCGGCCCGGTCTCGCTCGACTCCGCGCTCGGTGTGGCGGTGATACCGGGGGGCGCGTCGGGGGAGCGTGCTCCGCTGGGCTGGCGGCGGGTGCACGGGGCGATCGGGCTCGTGGACCTGGAGGCCCCGCCGGAACTGCTCGCCTCGGCCCTCGGTTCGCTCCGGATCTTCGCGGGATACGCGGGCTGGGGCCCCGGACAGCTGGAGGACGAGCTCGTCGAGGGCGCCTGGTACGTGGTGGAGTCGGAGCCCGGAGACGTCTCCTCGCCCTCTCCGGAACGGTTGTGGCGAGAGGTGCTGCGCCGCCAGCGCAACGAGCTGGCGATGGTGGCCACGTACCCGGACGACCCTTCGCTCAACTGATGCTCCTTGGCTTCAGTACTCTTGCGTCTATGAGCACTCTTGAGCCTGAGACCCAGCCCCAGCGAGGCACTGGGACGGGGACCCTCGTAGAGCCGACGCCGCAGACGTCGCACGGCGACGGGGACCACGAGCGCTTCGCCCACTACGTCCAGAAGGACAAGATCATGGCGAGCGCGCTGGACGGCACGCCCGTCGTGGCGCTCTGCGGCAAGGTGTGGGTGCCGGGCCGTGACCCGAAGAAGTACCCCGTGTGCCCCATGTGCAAGGAGATCTACGAGTCCATGGGCGCCGGCGGCGACGAGGGCAAGGGCAAGGGCGGCGGCGACAAGTAGCGCCCCCTGCGCGCCCCCGGTGACTTCCCGCCCGGTGCGGGGCGCCGGGCGCAGTGATGCCTTGTCGGTGGTCCAACCCTTCGCCGAGTGGACGGGTTTGCCGTGAGCGTGGGCCCCGGATGTGCTCTTTGGGCGCTTCCGGGGCCTTTGTACTGTCCGTGTACGGTCCACACGTTGCACGGAGTGCTTCGAGTGGTCACAGAGTGGTTGAGACCTCTTGTGGCCATGTTCATGTAGTCCATAGCCTCCGACGTGTTGTGCAGCGCAAAACCACCATTGCACGTGCTGCAACGCGCTCCCCCGGAGGACGCCTCGTGAAGCTCTCGAAACTCTCTGCCCGAATGGCCGCCCCGATCGCCGCGCTCGTCGTCGCCGGGCTCACGGCCACCGCCTGCGCCCCCGAGTCCTCCGACAACTCCGGGGGCAAGGACGAGAAGAGCGGCACCCTGCGGGTGTGGCTCTTCCAGGAGGTCGACACCGCGCCGAAGGAGAAGGTGGTCGACGGTGTCGTCGCCGCCTTCGAGAAGGCCCACAAGGGCACGAAGGTCGACGTCCAGTACATCCCCGTCGAGACCCGCGCCGAGAAGATCAAGGCCGCCTTCAACGACCCCAAGAGCGCGCCCGACCTCATCGAGTACGGGAACACCGACACGGCCGGTTACGTCAAGGACGGCGGACTCGCCGACGTCACCAAGGAGTTCACGGACTGGAGCGAGTCCAAGGACACCGACCCGACCGCCAAGCAGTCCGTCACGGTCGACGGCAAGGTCTACGGAGTCCCGTACTTCGTCGGCGTCCGCGCCCTCTACTACCGCACGGACGTGTTCGAGGAGCTGGACCTCGAAGTACCCAAGACGCAGGCCGAGTTGATCAGCACCGCCAAGGCGATCCGGCAGGCGAAGCCGGAGCTGTACGGGGCTCGCGGTCGGCGGCGCCTACACGTACGGCGCGATGCCGTTCATCTGGTCCAACGGCGGCGAGATAGCCGAGGGCAAGGGCGGCTCGTATGCCTCGACGATCGACAGCGCGGCGTCCCAGAAGGGCATCAAGGCGTACACCTCTCTGTTCGGTGACGACAACTGTCCGGCCGCCAAGTGCGCGGGCATGGGCGGCAACGACACTGTGACGGCCTTCGCCTCCGGGAAGGCGGGCATGGCGATCGGCGGCGACTTCAGTCACGCGGCGATCGAGGCCGGGAAGGTCAAGGGCAAGTACGCGGTCGTGCCGCTGCCCGGCGTGAAGTCCGGTGAGATCGCTCCCGCGTTCGCGGGCGGCAACAACCTCGGTGTACTGAACAGCACTTCGCACCGCACGCTCGCCGTCGACCTGATGGAGCAGCTCGCCTCGAAGAAGACGCAGGGCGAACTCTTCGACGGGATGGGCTTCCTGCCGACGTTCACGGACGTACGCCAGGACGTCGCGAAGCGCGAGCCGTTCGTCGGGCCCTTCGTGAAGACCCTCGGCGCGGGCGCCAAGTTCGTCCCGGCCTCGCCGGCCTGGTCCCAGATCGACGCGTCCCTCGTACTGCCGACGATGTTCCAGGAGGTCGTCAGCGGGCGTAAGAGCGTGGACGCGGCCTCGAAGGACGCGGCGAAGAAGATGAACGACGCGTTCAGCTCCGCGGGGTGAGCCGGATGACGAACCGTCCGCTGCCGGGCTCCGCCCCGCCGCCGGGCCCGTCCGCGGAACCGCCCTCGCGCGAGGGCGGGCCGGACAGGGCGCGGCCCGGGGCCACGGCCCTGCCCGCGGCCCGTCGGGGCGCGGGGTCCGGTCCGGCCAAGGGTGCGTCGCCCGCACCCGTCCGCACGGCGGCCCGCCCGGGCCGCCGTGGCGGCGGGGGCCGCAAGTCCCCGCTCGCGCGGGGCGGATGGACGCCCTGGCTCTACCTCGCCCCCGCGCTCGTCGTCATCGGCGGGCTGCTCGTCTACCCCGTCTACCAGCTCGGGCTGATCTCGTTCCTGGAGTACACGCAGGCACAGGTCAGCGGCGGGGAGCCGGCCACCTTCCAGGGCTTCGGCAACTACGCGACCCTCTTCGGGGACGCGCAGTTCTGGCAGGTCCTGTTGGCCACCGTGCTGTTCGCCGGCGCGTGTGTGGTGTCGACGCTGGGGGTGGGCTGTGCGCTCGCCGTCCTCCTGACACGTGTCCGTGCCGTGCCGCGGCTCGCGCTGATGCTGGCCGCGCTCGGCGCCTGGGCGACCCCCGCGGTGACCGGGTCGACGGTGTGGCTGCTCCTCTTCGACCCCGACTTCGGTCCCGTCAACCGGATCCTCGGGCTCGGCGACCACTCCTGGACGTACGGCCGTTACAGCGCCTTCGCCCTCGTCCTGCTCGAAGTGGTCTGGTGCTCCTTCCCGTTCGTGATGGTCACGGTGTACGCCGGCATCCGCGCCGTACCGGCCGAGGTCCTGGAGGCCGCGTCCCTGGACGGCGCCTCCCAGTGGCGGATCTGGCGCTCGGTGCTCGCCCCGATGCTCCGGCCGATCCTCGTGGTCGTCACCATCCAGTCGGTCATCTGGGACTTCAAGGTCTTCACGCAGATCTACGTCATGACGGGCGGCGGCGGCATCGCCGGCCAGAACCTCGTACTGAACGTGTACGCCTACCAGAAGGCCTTCGCGTCCTCCCAGTACAGCCTCGGCTCAGCGATCGGAGTGGTGATGCTGCTGATTCTGCTCGCCGTCACGCTCGTATATCTGAGGCTGATCAGAAGGCAGGGGGAGGAGCTGTGAGTTCCGCAAGTCCCGTGAAAACCCAAGGCTTTGTACGTGATTTCGCACGCCGTTCCGTACAGCGGCCGTGGCGGCTGGCCGCCGAGGCATCCGCACTGCTGATCGCGGCGGTCGTGGCATTCCCCCTCTACTGGATGGCACTCAGCGCCTTCAAGCCCGCCGGGGAGATCGAGTCGACCGAGCCGCGGCCCTGGACGCTGGACCCGACACTCGATTCCTTCCGACGCGTCTTCGGGCAGCAGGAATTCGGCCGGTACTTCCTCAACAGCCTCATCGTGGCGGTCACCGTGGTCGCCGTCTCGGCGCTCATCGCGTTTCTCGCGGCGACGGCCGTGACCCGATTCCGCTTCCGATTCCGCACCACCCTGCTCATCATGTTCCTGATCGCGCAGATGGTGCCCGTCGAGGCCCTGACGATCCCCCTCTTCTTCCAGATGCGGGACTTCGGGCAGCTCAACACGCTGGGCGCGCTGATCCTGCCGCACATCGCCTTCTCGCTGCCCTTCGCGATCTGGATGCTGCGCGGCTTCGTGAAGGCCGTCCCGGAGGCGCTGGAGGAGGCCGCCTACATCGACGGGGCGAGCCGGACGCGGTTCCTGTGGCAGATCCTTTTCCCGCTGGTCTTTCCCGGGCTCGTCGCCACCAGCGTGTTCTCGTTCATCTCCGCGTGGAACGACTTCCTCTTCGCCAAGTCCTTCATCATCAGCGACACTTCGCAGTCCACACTGCCGATGGCCCTCCTTGTCTTCTACAAGCCCGACGACCCCGACTGGGGCGGTGTGATGGCCGCGTCCACGGTGATGACCATTCCGGTACTGATCTTCTTCGTACTCGTACAGCGGCGGCTGGTCTCCGGACTGGGCGGCGCGGTGAAGGACTGAGACATGACCACCTCGGAACTGATTCCCGGGCCGCTCTCCATGTCGGCATCGGGCGACGGCGTTTTCCCGCTCGACGAGGAGACGACCCTCACGGCGGGGCCGGAGACCGACGCCACGGCACGCTGGCTGCGCGCGGTGCTCGTCGCCGCCACCGGGCTTCCCCTGCGCGAAGGCGAACCCGGGCCGCCCGGGCAAGCGGCGGAGAACTCCGTCGAACTGCTCCTCGACCCGCAACTGCCGCCCGAGGGCTACCGGATCACGGTCCGCGACCGGCGGGCCCTCGTCACCGGCGGCGGCCCGGCCGGGGTGTTCTGGGGCGCCCAGACGCTGCGGCAGCTGCTGGGCCCCGACGCCTTCCGGCGCGCCCCTCTGAGGCGCACCGGCTGGGCATTGCCGGAGACCGAGATCCAGGACGCCCCGCGATTCGCCTGGCGCGGCCTCATGCTCGACGTCTCACGGCACTTCATGCCCAAGGACGGTGTCCTGCGCTATCTCGACCTGATGGCGGCTCACAAGCTCAACGTCTTCCACTTCCACCTCACGGACGACCAGGGCTGGCGTATCGAGATCAAGCGGTACCCGAAGCTCACGGAGACCGGATCGTGGCGGGCGCGCACCAAATTCGGCCATCGCGCCTCGCCCCTCTGGGAGGACAAGCCGCACGGCGGCTTCTACACCCAGGATGACATCCGCGAGATCGTCGCGTACGCCACCGAGCGGCATATCGCCGTCGTCCCCGAGATCGACATCCCGGGGCACTCGCAGGCCGCCATCGCCGCATATCCGGAACTCGGCAACACCGACGTCATCGACACGACCTCCCTCTCCGTCTGGGACACCTGGGGCGTCTCGAAAAACGTACTCGCCCCCGCTGACAACGTCCTTCGCTTCTACGAGGGCGTCTTCGAGGAGGTCCTCGACCTGTTCCCCGCGGACGCCGTCGGCTTCTCGGAGTTCGTCCACATCGGCGGTGACGAGTGCGCCAAGGACCAGTGGGAGGCGTCGCCGACCGCGAAGGCGCGGATCGTGGACCTCGGTCTCGCGGACGTGGACGAACTCCAGTCGTGGTTCATCCGGCACTTCGACAACTGGCTGGCCGCGCGAGGGCGTCGGCTGATCGGCTGGGACGAGATCCTGGAGGGCGGCCTCGCCCCCGGCGCCGCAGTGTCCTCGTGGCGCGGCTACCGGGGCGGCATCACGGCCGCGCGGGCGGGCCACGACGTCGTCATGTGCCCGGAGCAGCAGGTCTACTTGGACCACCGTCAGCACGGCGGCCCCGACGAGCCCGTGCCGATCGGCTTCGTACGCACCCTTGAGGACGTCTACCGCTTCGAGCCCGTTCCACCGGAGTTGACCTCCGATCAGGCGCGGCACGTCCTGGGCACCCAGGCCAACCTGTGGACCGAGGTCATGGAGGACCGCACACGCGTCGACTACCAGGCGTTCCCCCGGCTCGCGGCCTTCGCCGAGGTCGCCTGGAGCGCACTGCCCGACCCCGCGGAGCGCGACTTCGCCGACTTCGAGCGGCGGATGACCGCCCACTACGGGCGACTTGACGCCCTCGGAGTCTCCTACCGGCCCCCCGCCGGGCCGTTGCCGTGGCAGCAGCGTCCCGGAGTGCTCGGACGCCCGATCGAGGGAGCGCCCCCGAACGTGTGAGGTGCCTCCCAGGGGGTGTCGTCCGAAGCGGTTGCCCTGGGACGGTGGCCCCCAAGGAGAAAGGCCCCCAAGAGGCGCCGAAGGCTGCCAATTCGCGCTGACGGGCGATGTGGTGCGAAAACGGACGATCCGCTGGTGGCGGTAGGAATGCCTCCTAGCGGACCCCCGCGTCGAGGGGCGGGGAAGATGTGCCAGAGTTGCCACGTCCGCCCTGTCAGCACGTACCGTACGGCAACACAGGTGGGACCAGGTGGGGCAGCGGGAAGGGGCAGCCGGTTTGACCACGCACGCACCGCAGGCGGCGCAGGCCGTGACGCTGCCCGCCTCGCTGGACGAGGCCGTGGCGGCTCTCGCAGCCATGCCCGCGGCCGTTCCCGTGGCCGGCGGCACCGACCTCATGGCCTCCGTCAACTCCGGGCAACTGCGGCCCGCCGCGCTCGTCGGCCTCGGCCGGATCAGCGAGATCCGCGGCTGGCAGTACCAGGACGGCCACGCGCTCCTCGGCGCGGGCCTCACCCACGCCCGCATGGGACGCCCCGACTTCGCCGCCCTCATCCCCGCCCTCGCGGCCGCCGCGAGAGCCGCTGGACCGCCGCAGATCCGCAACGCGGGCACCCTCGGCGGCAACATCGCCTCGGCGTCCCCCACGGGGGACGCGCTTCCCGTGCTCGCCGCACTGGAGGCGACGCTCATCATCGCGGGCCCCGGCGGCGCCCGCCGTGAGATCCCCGTCTCCCACCTGCTCGCGGGCATGGAGATGCTCCGCGGCGGCGAACTCATCGGGTACGTGCGCGTGCCGCTGCTGCACGCCCCGCAGGTCTTCCTGAAGGCGACCGGACGGACCGGGCCCGGGCGCGCCATCGCGTCCGTCGCGCTCGTCCTCGACCCCGCCAGGCGCGGAGTGCGGTGTGCCGTGGGTGCCATAGCGCCGATGCCGCTGCGGCCCCTGGACGCCGAGCAGTGGGTCGCCTCGCTGATCGACTGGGACAACAACCGCGCGATCGTGCCCGAGGCGCTGAACGCCTTCGGGGAGTACGTCGCCGCGGCCTGCATCCCGGACCCCGCACCCGCCGAGGACGGCTCCGCCCAGCAACTGCCACCCGCCGTACTGCACCTGCGGCGCACCGTCGCCGCGCTGGCCCGACGAGCACTGGGGAGGGCACTTTCGTGACCGACGACCAGCACGGAGAGAGCGGCCCCCAGTCGGGCAGCCGCTGGGATCCGCTGCCCCAGGGCGACTACGACGACGGCGCCACCGCCTTCGTCAAGCTCCCCGAAGGGGGCATCGACGCCCTCCTGGCGGACTCGCCGCTCGCCGCGCCCGGCCACGGCTACGTACCGCCGCCGATAACGCCCTCGCCCGGCACGGAAGACGGGAGCGACCCGGCCGCGCCCGGCTCCTGGGCCCCGCAGCCCGAGGGCGGGCAGCCGCAGGCCGTGCAGTGGCCCGACCCCAACGCCCTGCCCGAGGAGCACCGGCAGCCCGCCCAGGACGCTTTCGCGTACAACCCGGGGGCAACCGGCCAGTGGACCTTCGACGAGCCCTCACAGGGCGGCCAGAGCGGTCACGGGGACCAGGGCGCGCCCGGCCAGGACGTGACCGGACAGTGGTCCATTCCCGTCGCCGACGGTGATCTGCCCGACGAGTCCGGCGAGTTCACGACCTCGGCCCTGGTCGAGCAGTGGGGCGGGACCCCTCCGGCCACCCTGCCTGGCGGAGCGGCGGCGCCCTGGGCCAACGAGCCCTGGGCCCAGCAGCCGGGTCCCGAACAGCAGTCGCCCGCCGAGGAGGCCGCGGCGGCCCACGCCGAACACGGCCCCGTCGGGCCCAGCGCCGCGGAGATCGAAGCGGCCGAGATCATCGACGTCTCCGGAGAGCACGCCGACGAGATCGCGGTCTCCGTGGACCGCGAAGAATCGATGCGCGAAGGCACGATGCGCGAGGAGCCGGGTGAGGCACCGGCCGGTCACGGCCCCCCGGAACGGGCCGACGAGCGTGAAGCGCACTCTCCGGAGGAGCGCACCGAGTCACCGGCCGACGCCGCCGAGGAGCCCGCGGCCGACGACTCACCGGGTACGCCCGCGCACAACGACCACCCCCTGGCCTCGTACGTCCTGCGGGTGAACGGCGTCGAACGGCCCGTGACGGACGCCTGGATCGGCGAATCGCTGCTCTACGTACTGCGCGAGCGGCTCGGTCTCGCGGGCGCCAAGGACGGCTGCTCGCAGGGCGAGTGCGGGGCCTGCAACGTGCAGGTGGACGGCCGGCTCGTGGCGTCCTGCCTGGTGCCCGCCGTGACCGCCGCAGGCAGCGAGGTCCGCACCGTCGAGGGGCTCGCCGCCGACGGGCAGCCCTCCGACGTCCAGCGGGCGCTCGCCAAGTGCGGTGCCGTGCAGTGCGGATTCTGCGTCCCGGGCATGGCGATGACCGTGCACGACCTCCTGGAGGGCAACCCGGCGCCGACCGAGCTGGAGACGCGCCAGGCCCTGTGCGGCAACCTGTGCCGCTGCTCCGGCTACCGGGGCGTCCTGAACGCCGTGCGCGAGGTCGTCGCCGAGCGCGAGGCCCACGCGTCCGCGGACAGCGCGGACGCCGCGGACTCTGTGTCCTCTGCGGATGCCCGTATCCCGCACCAGGCGGGCCCCGGCGCCGGCGGCGTCAACCCGTCCGCGTTCGAGTCCCCACAGCCGCATGAGCGGCCCTACGGCCAGGACGGAGGCCAGGCGTGAGCAACGACACCGCCACCGCGACCGCCGCGGAGCCCGGCACCGCCCCGGAGCCGCTGCCCCACGGCCTCGGCGTGTCCCTGCCGACCGCGGAAGCACGCGCCAAGACGGAGGGCACCTTCCCGTACGCGGCCGACCTGTGGGCCGAGGGCCTCCTGTGGGCCGCCGTCCTCAGATCGCCGCACCCGCACGCGCGCATCCTGTCCATCGACACCACCCACGCGCGCGAGATGCCCGGCGTACGGGCCGTCATCACCCACGAGGACGTGCCCGGCACCGCGCTGCACGGCCGCGGCAGAGCCGACCGTCCGGTGTTCGCCTCCGAGGTCGTACGCCACCACGGGGAGCCCATCGCGGCCGTCGCCGCCGACCACCCCGACACCGCCCGCATGGCCGCGGCCGCCGTCATCGTCGAGTACGAGGCACTCGACCCGGTGACAGACCCGGAGCAGGCCTTCGAGGCCGAACCCCTGCACCCCGACGGCAACCTGATCCGCCACATCCCGCTGCGCCACGGCGACCCGGACGCGGCCGGCGAGATCGTCGTCGAGGGCCTCTACCGCATCGGCCGCCAGGACCCGGCCCCGATCGGCGCGGAGGCCGGCCTCGCCGTGCCCCGCCCCGACGGCGGGGTCGAGCTCTACGTGGCGTCCACCGACCCGCACGCCGACCGCGACACGGCCGCCGCCTGCTACGGCCTGGAACCGGAGCGCGTGAAGGTCGTCGTCACCGGAGTGCCCGGTGCCACCGCCGACCGCGAGGACCAGAGCTTCCAGCTCGCCCTCGGACTGCTCGCCATGAAGACCGGATGTCCGGTCAAACTCACCGCGACGCGCGAAGAGTCCTTCCTGGGCCACGCCCACCGGCACCCGACGCTCCTGCGCTACCGGCACCACGCCGACGCCGAGGGCAAGCTGGTCAAGGTCGAGGCGCAGATCCTGCTCGACGCGGGCGCGTACGCCGACACGTCGTCCGAGGCCCTCGCCGCCGCCGTCTCCTTCGCCTGCGGCCCGTACGTCGTGCCGAACGCCTTCATCGAGGGCTGGGCCGTCCGCACCAACAACCCGCCCTCCGGGCACGTACGCGGCGAGGGCGCCATGCAGGTGTGCGCCGCCTACGAGGCCCAGATGGACAAGCTGGCGAAGAAGCTGGGCGTCGACCCGGCCGAACTGCGCCTGAGCAACGCCATGGCCACGGGGGACGTGCTCCCCACCGGCCAGACCGTGACGTGTCCCGCCCCGGTGGCCGAACTGCTGCAGGCCGTGCAGGACTTCCCGCTGCCCGCCCTCCCGAAGGACACGCCCGAGGACGAGTGGCTGCTGCCCGGCGGACCCGAGGGCGCCGGCGAACCCGGTGCCGTACGGCGTGGCGTCGGCTACGCCCTGGGCATGGTCCACATGCTCGGCGCCGAGGGCGCGGACGAGGTCTCGACCGCCACCGTGAAGGTCCACGACGGCATCGCCACCGTGCTCTGCGCGGCCGTGGAGACCGGCCAGGGCTTCACCACGCTGGCCCGGCAGATCGTCCAGGAGACGCTCGGCATCGAAGAGGTGCACGTCGCCTCCGTGGACACCGATCAGCCCCCCGCGGGGCCCAGCTGCCGCGGCCGCCACACCTGGGTGTCCGGCGGCGCGGTCGAACGGGCCGCCAAGATGGTCCGTACGCAGCTTCTGCAGCCCCTGGCCCACAAGTTCGGTATGTCCACCGAGCTCCTCCAGATCACCGACGGCAAGATCACCTCGTACGACGGTGTGCTGTCGACGACCGTCACGGAGGCGATGGACGGCAAGGAGCTGTGGGCCACCGCGCAGTGCCGCCCGCACCCCACCGAACCGCTCGACGGCACCGGCCAGGGCGACGCCTTCGTGGGGCTCGCCTTCTGCGCGGTCCGCGCGGTCGTCGACGTCGACATCGAGCTGGGTTCGGTACGGGTCGTGGAGATGGCGCTCGCCCAGGACGTCGGGCGGGTGCTGAACCCCGCGCAGCTCGCCTCCCGGATCGAGGCCGGTGTCACCCAGGGCATCGGTGTCGCCCTCACGGAGAACCTGCGCACCGCGCGCGGGCTGGTGCGCCACCCCGACCTCACGGGGTACTCGCTGCCGACCGCCCTCGACACCCCCGACATCCGCATCGTCAAGCTCGTCGAGGAGCGTGACGTGGTCGCGCCGTTCGGCGCGAAGGCCGTCAGCGCGGTGCCGGTGGTCACCTCCCCGGCCGCGGTCGCTTCCGCGGTACGGGCGGCCACGGGGCGCCCGGTGAACCGGCTGCCGATAAGGCCGCAGGCGGCCGTGGTGACGGCGACGCAGTGACCCCTCCCGAGCCGCCGCGCTACGAACCGGGGCCGGGCGTCGGGAAACTGATGCTGTGGGTGCTGGTGTTCGTGCTGGCCGCCGTGGTGGTCGTCGCGGGCGGCGTGTACTTCGGCTGAGGTGGGGTCCGCCCACGGCTGAGGTGAGGTCCGGATCCGGCCGAGCGCTTCGGGGCCGGATTCTGCCGAGGACTGCTGAGAATCCGCTGGTCACGGCGGTGCCGGGGCGTTGTCAGTGGTGCCGCGTAATGTTCTGGGCAGTGGGGAGGACCGCTGGGCGGCGGGACATCCTCCACGGGTTCTTCATGCGTTTTCCGTGGGTCTGTCCACGGGTCCCATACGCGTGTTCCCGTGGAGTTCCCTGAGCGTGCCGCCCGGTCCGGTCCTGCCGGGGGACTGTGAACAACCATGCGCGGGGGAACGATGAGCACGACGGACGCCGGCATCAAGACGATCACCCTGACCGAGGACGAACTCGACCCGTACGTCACGCACGCGGCGACGCGGCGCTGGCTGGCGGGCCCCGGACTGCCGGACGACGGCGGCCTGTTGACCTTCGAGGCACTGCGCGCGGACGGCCCCCGGACGGTGGCGGACTCGACCGGGGACCCGGACCTGCTCGCCGAGGACCTGCGGGACCAGCTGGTGATAGGCGCACTGCGTGGCCCCGCCGACGCCGAGACTGAGTCGGTCCTGCTCGATGGGGCGACGGGCGAGGTCTCCACCACGTACTTCTTCCACGACCGCCCCGACCTGATGGACCGTCGCCCGCTCGCGCCCTCGCTCCAGGCGCTCACGGAGTTCGTGGCGGCGACGGAGGAGATGGCGGCCAGACGCGGCCGGTTCGCCTCCTACGAGGGCCGGTTCGGGCCGAAGACCGTGGCCGCGATGTCACGGCAGTTGCTCGCGGTCTTCGAGGAGGGCACCGGCGGCGAGATCCCGCCGTTCTGGCGGATGGCCGCGCTGATCCGTCCGCTGGCCCTCGTCGCGGGCCCGCCCGCCGACGAGACCCTGACCTTGGACCTGCCCGACCGGCTGCTGGACCAGGAGTTCGGCCAGGGCCGGGTCGTGCGCTTCGAGGACGTCGACTTCCCGGCGGCGCTGGCGCACGAGCCGACCCGCCGCTTCCTGCGCGACACGGGCCTGCCGGAGGACGGCTTCCTCTTCCAACTGGACACGGACGTCCCGCTGCCGACCCTCGCCGAGTACTACGAGGACGAGCGCCCGGGCGAGTACACGGCCGCCGAACTCCCCGACGGCTCCGACCACTTGATACGCCTCGGCCACCTCATCGAGGACAACAGCCTGGTCGTCGACGGCTCGACGGGCGCGGTCCTCAACTGGAGCGAGCCCGAGGCCACCCTGCACGCCCTCAACACGGACGTCTCGACCCTGGCCTTCACCCTCTGGCTGCTCCACCGCGAGAAGGCCATCGACGGCACCCTGTCCCACGAACTCACGACGGAGGCCTACGACCAGTTGGCCACGACGATGACGCAGACCCTGTCGACGGTCGACCCCACGGGCACCGCCTCCCAGGCGGACTGGCACTACTGGACGGAACTGTTCCAGGACGAGGCGGGCGGGGTGCTGTGAGCCTCCGTGCACGGGGGCGTGCCTCCGCCTGAACCAGTCGTGTACGGCCGCCGCAGGCGCGTCCTGCGCACGGCCGCCACACACGCGTCGGGGCCGGCCGCCTGACAGCGGTCGACCCCGACACCGAACAGAGGCCGTGGCGGGAATTGAACCCACGTGCCTCGCTTTGCAGGCGAGTCCCTAAGCCACTCGGGCACACGGCCAAGCTTGAGTCCGGTGTCGCGGTGACTCGGCCACCGGGTGTTCCGGACTCGTTGTGTCGAACGTACGGCGCTGTCGGCAGGGGGCTCAAGGGATGGGGCGGGGCTGCAATGGGACTGCCACACGGCGTTCATGAAAGGAGGCGGGGAGGGGTGGGGGAGGGGGGCTGAGGGAGGGGCGGGCGAGGGCGGTCGTACGACCAAGGTCCCGGGGTGGGACCCGTCTTCCGACAGGGGTCAATGTCAGTGGTGCCCCTTACGCTGACGGGCATGACCACCCTGGAACCGCGCGACATCGGCGTCGCTGAGACCCCGGCCGGCCTGGCCGGGCCTGCCGACCCGGCCGCCCCCGCGACATCGGCCGCACAGATTCCGGCGACCGATGCCGGCGCCGGTGAGGGTGTCCTCGGGCGTGCCCATCGGGCGCTCAGTATCGGGATCGTGTCCGTCGTGCTGCTGATCGCCTTCGAGGCGACGGCCGTAGGAACGGCGATGCCGGTGGCGGCGCGGGAGCTGGGCGGGGTCTCGTTGTACGCGTTCGCGTTCTCCGGGTACTTCACGACGAGCCTGTTCGGGATGGTGCTTGCCGGGCAGTGGTCGGACCGTGCGGGCCCGCTGGGGTCGCTGACGGCGGGGATCGGGGCGTTCGCGGCGGGGTTGCTGCTGTCGGGGACGGCCGGGGTGATGTGGCTGTTCATCCTCGGGCGGGCCGTGCAGGGGCTCGGCGGCGGGCTGGTGATCGTCGCGCTGTACGTGGTCGTGGGGCGGGCCTATCCGGAGCGGTTGCGGCCGTCGATCATGGCGGCGTTCGCAGCGAGCTGGGTGATCCCGTCCGTGGTCGGGCCGCTCGCCTCCGGCGCGGTGACCGAACACCTCGGCTGGCGCTGGGTGTTCGTCGGGATACCGGTCCTCGTCCTCCTGCCGCTGGCGTTCGCGCTGCCGCAGATACGGCGGCGGGCGTCCGGCCCGGCCGGGGGAGCCGTGGCCTCGCCCTTCGACCGGCGGCGCATCCGGCTGGCGCTGGGCATCTCGCTGGGCGCCGGGCTGCTGCAGTACGGGGCGCAGGACCTGAGGTGGCTCTCGGTGGTACCGGCCGTGGCGGGGGTCGCCCTCCTGATCCCGGCGGTGCTCGGGCTGCTGCCCAGAGGGACCTACCTGGCGGCGCGCGGACTGCCGTCCGTCGTGCTGCTGCGCGGGATCGCCGCCGGGTCCTTCATCGCGGCCGAGTCCTTCGTGCCGCTGATGCTGGTCACCGAGCGGGGGCTGTCGCCGACGCTGGCCGGATTCTCACTGGCGGCGGGCGGGGGCACCTGGGCGCTGGGTTCCTTCGTGCAGTCCAGGGCGCGCGTGGAACCGTACCGGGACCGGCTGATGATGCTGGGCATGGTCCTGACCGCGGCCGCCATCGCCGCCGCGCCGAGCGTGCTGATCGACGGGGTGCCGGTGTGGACCGTCGCGGTGGCCTGGGCCTTCGGCTGTTTCGGCATGGGCCTGGTGATCTCCTCCACCAGCGTCCTCCTGCTCCACCTCTCCGCCCCCGAGGAGGCCGGCACCAACTCCGCCGCCCTCCAGATATCCGACGGCCTCTCGAACGTCCTCCTCCTCGCAGCGGGCGGCGCGGCCTTCGCGGCCCTGGGCGGCGGCACGGTCACCCATGCCGCCACGAACGCCTCCGGCGGCCATCCGGCCGCCTTCGCCGCGGTGTTCCTGCCGATGGCCGGGGTGGCGCTGGTGGGGGCCTGGGTGACCACACGGCTGCGGGCGGATTCCTGCTGACCTGCTGACCCGCTGATCGCGGGGGCGTCGCTTGGCTGACGGACCCGGCGAAGTCTCGCCCCGCCGACGAGAACAAGCCGCATCCACCCGACCGTGTTCTCTGTGACCTGAGTCCCATCCAAGGGTGACCCCGCGTCGTCCGCGCGTTGACGTGGTCGGGGCGCCGGTAGGGTGGCCCGGTTGTCATACGCAGCAGATGTCAGCAGCAGATGTCATACGTAGCCGAGCCGCCCAACCACCCCACGGAGACCGTGACTACCACCGCCGCCAGTGCCACCTCCTCGCACCACCTGTCACCCGCGTTTCCCGGGCGGGCCCCTTGGGGTACCGCCAGCAAGCTGCGTGCCTGGCAGCAAGGTGCCATGGAGAAGTACATCCAGGAGCAGCCGCGTGACTTTCTCGCCGTCGCCACACCCGGAGCCGGCAAGACGACCTTCGCGCTGACGCTCGCCTCCTGGCTGTTGCACCACCATGTCGTGCAGCAGGTGACCGTGGTCGCGCCGACCGAGCATCTGAAGAAGCAGTGGGCGGAGGCGGCCGCGCGGATAGGGATCAAGCTGGATCCCGAGTACAGCGCGGGGCCGCTCAGCAAGGAGTACCAGGGCGTCGCGGTCACGTACGCAGGTGTCGGCGTGCGGCACATGCTGCACCGCAACCGCGTCGAGCAGCGCAAGACCCTGGTGATCCTCGACGAGATCCACCACGCCGGTGACAGCAAGTCCTGGGGCGAGGCCTGCCTCGAGGCGTTCGAGCCCGCCACCCGCCGGCTCGCGCTCACCGGTACGCCCTTCCGGTCCGACACCAACCCCATCCCCTTCGTCACGTACGAGGAGGGGAACGACGGGATCCGGCGGTCCGCCGCCGACTACACCTACGGATACGGCAGCGCGCTGGGCGACGGTGTCGTGCGGCCCGTCATCTTCCTCTCCTACAGCGGCAACATGCGCTGGCGTACGAAGGCGGGGGACGAGATCGCCGCCCGGCTCGGCGAGCCGATGACCAAGGACGCGGTCTCGCAGGCCTGGCGCACCGCCCTCGACCCGCGCGGCGAGTGGATGCCGAGCGTGCTGCGCGCGGCCGACCAGCGGCTCACGGAGGTCAGGAAGAGCATCCCGGACGCCGGTGCCCTCGTCATCGCCTCCGACCAGGAATCCGCCCGCGCGTACGCCAAGCTCATCCGTGACATCACCGGCAGCAAGGCCACCCTCGTCCTCTCCGACGACACGGGCGCGTCCAACCGCATCGACGAGTTCAGCCACAGCGACGACCGCTGGATGGTCGCCGTCCGCATGGTCTCCGAAGGCGTCGACGTGCCCCGGCTGGCGGTGGGCGTGTACGCGACCACCATCTCCACGCCGCTCTTCTTCGCCCAGGCCGTCGGCCGTTTCGTACGGTCCAGGCGGCGCGGCGAGACCGCCTCCGTCTTCCTGCCGACCGTCCCCGACCTCCTCACCTTCGCCAACGAGATGGAGGTCGAGCGCGACCACGCCCTCGACAAGCCCAAGAAGGAGGGCGAGGAGGACCCGTACGCCGAATCCGAGAAGGAGATGGAGGAGGCGAACAAGGAGCGGGACGAAGAGGACGCAGACACCGGGGAGCAGGAGCAGTTCTCCTTCGAGGCCCTTGAGTCCGAGGCCACCTTCGACCGGGTGCTCTACGACGGCGCCGAGTTCGGTATGCAGGCCCACCCGGGCAGTGCGGAGGAGCAGGACTACCTCGGTATTCCGGGGCTCCTCGAACCCGACCAGGTCCAGCTCCTGCTCCAGAAGCGGCAGGCCCGGCAGATCGCGCACAGCCGCAAGAAGCCGGACGACGAGGCCGACCTTCTCGAACTGCCCGCCGAGCGACGGCCCGTGGTCTCCCACAAGGAGATGCTGGAGCTCAGGAAGCAGCTCAACACGATGGTCGGCGCGTACGTCCACCAGAGCGGCAAGCCCCATGGTGTGATCCACACCGAGCTGCGCCGGGTGTGCGGCGGGCCGCCGAGCGCGGAGGCGACGGCCGGGCAACTGCGTCAGCGGATCGCCAAGGTGCAGGAGTGGGCCACCCGTATGCGGTGACCGCGCTCCCGCCCGCCCCGGTAAGTCCACGTGAGCGCCAGTGCCGTCATGGCACCGGCGCTCACGCGTGTGCGCGCTCTGTGCAGGGGTCGTGCACGCCGAGTGGTGTGCGCTGGACATAGCAGGGCAAAAGCGAACCTAACTCCGGGTAACCGAACCCGGTCCGTACCTGCGAACGCCCGGATTCTGGACGGAGACTTCCGCTGAGCGAACCAGCTCGCTACTGTCCCGCTACGCACACGCCCCGTGGCAGCGCCGCCGCGGAGCGCAGCCGGTGCCCGCCCGGGAGAGCCCGGGACGCTGCCGACCGGCGGCCTCTGACGCGCGTCGCCGATGGGACCGGTGACGCATCCGCCGCGTAGGGGGCCGTCGACTCTCACCACTAAGGAGTGGGCGTCGTGACCGCGGAAACCTCCCAGACGCTCGACCGGGGACTGCGTGTCCTCAAACTGCTCGCCGACACCGACCACGGTCTGACCGTCACCGAGCTGTCCAACAAACTCGGAGTCAACCGGACCGTTGTGTACCGCTTGCTCGCCACGCTGGAACAGCACGCCCTCGTACGCCGTGACCTGGGCGGCCGTGCCCGCGTCGGGCTCGGCGTGCTGCGGCTCGGACGGCAGGTGCATCCGCTGGTCCGCGAGGCCGCGCTGCCCGCGTTGCGCTCGCTGGCCGAGGACATAGGGGCGACCGCCCATCTCACGCTGGTCGACGGTGCGGAGGCGCTCGCCGTCGCCGTGGTCGAGCCGACGTGGACCGACTATCACGTGGCCTATCGCGCCGGGTTCCGTCATCCGCTCGACCGGGGGGCCGCCGGCAAGGCGATCCTCTCCGCGCGGGCCGCTTCCGCGGAGGAGCCGGGGTACACCCTTACTCACGGGGAGCTGGAGGCGGGCGCCAGTGGGGCGGCTGCGCCGCTGCTCGGGGTGACCGGGGTGGAGGGGAGTGTGGGGGTGGTCATGCTTGCGGATGCTGTGCCTGAGCGGGTGGGGCCGCGTGTCGTTGACGCGGCCAAGGAAGTGGCTGAGGCGTTGCGTTGACCTTGGATCGGAGGGTGCGGGGGGTTGGGGGTGCCGTGAGGGAGGTTGTGCGTCGGCTGCGGGTGGGTGGGGGCTGGTCGCGCAGTTCCCCGCGCCCCTGAAAGACTGCGCAGTTCCCCGCGCCCCCAAAGGACGCGCTGGTGCCCGTGCGCCTGAAGAGTGCGCTGCTCCCCGTGCGGCTGAAGGGCGCGTGGTTCCCCGAGCGCCTAGAGATTGCGCTGCTCCCCTTGCGCCTAACGGGCCCGCCGTTTCCCCGTGCCCTGAAGAGCGCGCGGATCCCCGCGCTCCTGAGCCCCGTGTTTCCAGGTCCGTCTCGGCTTTGGCCTTGTGGCCAAAGGTCTGGGTGTGCCTCTGGCTGATTCGCTCATCGGACTCCGTCGCGCGCTCTCCATCATCAGGGGCCAGGCAGGGGAACGGTGGAGGGAGTCAGGGTGAAGACGGTTGGTGGGCCGCCAGGGGTGGGGCAGGGGTCAGGGGTCGCCGGGCGGTTGACGCGGCGGCAGGAGGTGGGGGCGCTCGTCGCCGATGCGGCGGACAGTCCGCTCAGGCGGACCATGGGGCTCGGGCAGCTGACGCTGCTCAGCATCGGTGCCACGCTCGGCACCGGCATCTTCGTCGTCCTCGGGGAGGCGGTGCCGGAGGCCGGTCCGGCCATCGTCGTCTCGTTCCTCGTCGCAGGGACGACCGCGCTGTTCTCCGCGCTGTCCTACGCCGAGCTGGCCGGCATGATCCCGGGCTCCGGATCCTCGTACAGCTACACCTACGCGACGCTCGGCGAACTCGTCGCCTGGGTCTGCGGCTGGTGTCTGATCCTGGAGTACGGGGTGTCGGTGGCCGCGGTCGCCGTCGGCTGGGGCCAGTACGTCAACGAGCTGCTCGACCTCACCGTCGGCGTCACGCTCCCCGACTCGCTCAGCGCCCCGCCGGGCGACGGTGGCCTGCTGAACATCCCGGCCGCCTTCATCGTCGTACTCTCCATGGTCGTGCTGCTGCGCGGCGCCCGTGAGAGCGCGGTGGTCAACACGGTCATGGTCGCCGTGAAGGTCGTCGCGCTCGTGATGTTCAGCGCGGTCGCCTTCACCGCCTTCCGCGCCGGGAACTTCACCCCGCTGTTCCCGCTGGGTGCGGCCGGTATGAGCGCGGGCGCCGCCTCGCTGTTCTTCTCGTACATCGGGTTCGACGCCGCGTCGACCGCCGGTGAGGAGGCGAAGAACCCGCAGAGGGACCTGCCGCGGGCCATCATCCTCTCCCTGCTCGTCGTCACTGCCCTGTACGTCCTCGTCGCCGTCGCCGCACTCGGCGCGATGCCGTGGCAGAAGTTCGAGGGCACGGAGGCGACGCTCAGCCAGGTGCTCGTGCAGTCCGTGGGCGGGGGCAGCCTGTGGCCGATCCTGCTCTCGATCGGCGCGGTCGTCGCGACGACGAGTGTCGTGCTCACCGTCCAGTACGGGCAGATCCGCATCCTCTTCGCGATGTCCCGCGACGGGCTCGCACCGCCGCTGTTCGCCAAGATCCACCCGAGGACCGGCGTCCCGCGCGCCAACACGGTCATCGTCTCCTCCTTCATCGCGGTGCTGGCGGCCCTCGTCCCGCTGGGCGCCCTGGCCGATGCCACGAGCATCGGCACGCTCTTCGCGTTCATGCTGGTCAACCTGGCCGTGGTCCTGCTGCGCCGCCGCAGCCCGGAGGCGCAGCGCTCCTTCCGCGTCCCGTTCTCGCCGGTCACCCCGCTGCTGGGCGTGGGCTTCTGCGTCTACATGCTGTTCAGCCTCGGGCCGGACACCTGGATCGCGTTCGGCGGCTGGATGGCGGTCGGGCTGCTGGTGTACTGGACATACGGGATACGGCACTCGAAGCTCAACCAGTCGCAGGGGAGCGCCAGTTGAATCGCCTCGGCCTCCCGGCCCTTCTCGATCCGCTCGCCACCGACGTCGTCGGCCTCACCCGCGCTCTCGTCGACGTCCCCTCCGAGAGCGGTGCGGAGGAGGCCCTCGCCGACATCGTCGAGGCCGCCCTGCGCCCACTCGGCCACCTCGTCGTGGAGCGGGTCGGGAACTCGGTCGTGGCCCGTACGGACCTCGGCCGCGACGAGCGGGTGATCATCGCCGGGCACCTCGACACCGTGCCCGCCGCGGACAACCTGCCCGCGCGCCAGGCGGACGACCGTCTGTACGGGCTCGGCGCCTGCGACATGAAGGGCGGGGTCGCCGTCGCCCTGCGCCTGGCCGCCACCGTCACGGCACCCGTGCGCGACATCACGTACGTCCTCTACGAGTGCGAGGAGATCGAGGGCGACCGCAACGGGCTCCACACGATCGCCGGTTGCCGGCCGGAGCTCCTCGAGGCCGACCTCGCCATCCTCATGGAGCCGTCCGACGCGGGCGTCGAGGCGGGCTGTCAGGGCGTGCTGACGGCCGACATCACCGTCCGCGGGGAGCGGGCGCACACGGCTCGCGCGTGGAGGGGGGTGAACGCCGCCCACCGCGCCGCACCCGTCCTCCAGCGGCTCGCCGACCACACGCCCGAGCGGGTCGTGATCGACGGCCTGGAGTACCGGGAGGGGCTCAACGCCGTCGCCGTACGCGCCGGGGTCGCCGGGAACGTCGTCCCCGACACGTGCGTCATCACCGTCAACTCCCGTTTCGCGCCGAACCGTTCGGCCGAGGAGGCGGAGGCGTACGTGCGTGGGCTCTTCCCGGAGCGGGAGTACGAGGTCGACGTCACCGAGGTCGTGCCGGGTGCGCTGCCAGGGCTCGGGCAGCAGGCGGTCGCCTCGCTGGTCCGCGTGCTGGGGGCCGAACCGCGCCCGAAACTGGGCTGGACGGACGTCGCCCGGTTCGCCTCGCTCGGCACGCCCGCGCTCAACTACGGCCCCGGGGACCCGGTGTTGGCGCACGCGGCGGGGGAGTACGTACCGCTCGCGCAACTGCGGGAGTGCGAGGAACGGCTCAGGAACTGGCTGACGCCCTGAGGCCGAGCCGCGGGATCACGTCCTGAGGCCCCGGCCGGGTGTCATGCCCTGAGCCCGGCCAGGGTCCTCAACTGCAGCCACAGCACCAGCCGTTCGTCGGGGTCGTCCAGGTCGATGCCGACGTGCTGCTGGGCCTGCCGCAGGCGGTAGCGGCAGGTGTTGGGGTGGACGGCGAGCAGTTTCGCCGCGCCCGCCATGTCGCAGCCGGCGTCGAACCAGCAGACGAGCGTACGGGCGTAGTCGGTGCCGTGCTCGGTGTCGTGCGCGAGGACGCGCCGCCACGAGCCCGCCGACAACTCCCGCCGCTCGCCGAGGAGTTCGGTGAGCCGCAGCAGGGTGACCCGCGGGCGCACCTCGTCGACCGCCGCGACCGGGAGCTCGGGGCCGAGCACGCGCAGCACCAGGTCCGCGTCGTCCCGGGACGCCATGACGTCCGCGAGCCCCGGCACGACCTCGCCGAGCCCGGCCCGCACCGGAACCCGCAGCGCCTGCCCCGCCCGCGCCACGATGTCCTCGGCCAGCCGCCGATGACGGGCCCCGCCCCGCTCGCCCACGGCGGGCAGCAGGGCGTACACGACCCCGTCCATCAGCACGCACACATGCCGCCCGTACCGCACCTCGCACTGCAGCCGTACGAGATCCAGGAGCCGCAGCGAGGTCTGCTCGCTGTCGTGCGCCGGCGTTCCGGAGCCGAGCACGAACGCCGCCACGCGCACCGGGCCCTCGCCGAGTCCCAGGCGGTGGGCGGCGGTCCCGGTCTCCGCCGTACCGTCGAGGAGCCGCCGCAGCAACTCCCCGTCCTGATGGCGGGCCAGTTCCTGGGCGGCCCGCGCCCGCAACAGCAGCAGCGCGGCCGTGGACGCCCCCTGCACGAGCGCCTGCTCGGCGTCCTCCGCCGGCGAACCGTCGTCCACCACCCACAGCGACCCGAGCGTCTCGCCCCCGGCGCGCACGGCGACCGCGAGGCGGGGCAGGTTCCCCTCGCCCAGCGCGGGCAGCCGCACCACGCCCCGCGCCGCGAACAGCACCCGGTACTGCTCCGAGTTCGCGGGGCTGCCCGGCACCTGGAGGCCCAGGATGCCCTGGCGGCGGTCCTCGTCGACGGCCTGGCCCGGGATGGTCGAGTACGCGAGGATCCGCTGGCGCGGGTCCTCGACGGCGGTGGCGCCGCCGACGGCCGTGGCGACGGCGTCCGCGAGCGCGAAGAGGTCCCCGAGGCCGTTCCCGGCGGGGGAGGGGCCGGCGCCGATCGCCGACGCCAGCAGCAGATGGGCGTGGTGCCAGGCCGCGTCCTCGTCGACGGAGAGCAGGGCCACACCCGCGGCCTCCGCCTCGGCGACGGGGCCGCCCGGGCCGCGTACGACGAGCCCGGTCATCCCCGCCTCCGCAGCCGCCCGGGCCAGCGGTCCGGCCGCCGCGGCCCGCACGCCGACCGCGAGCAGCAGCGCCCCCGGCGCGCTCGGCAGCGGCGCGTGGGCGTCGTACAGCAGTGCCTCGGTGACCGGTGCGGTGAGTCCGGCGGGTGCGGTGTGCAGGCGTACGGAGGGGCCGCCGATGACGTCCAGCAGGTCGCCGAGGGTGCAGGCGTCCATCGGGAGTCCTTCCGTCGTGGTCCGGCCGAGCCGCGGGCCCACCGTGCCTGTGGTCGGCCCGCGGTGGGCTTGGCCGATCTCCTCAGGAACGTACGCGGGTGTTGTCCGCTTGCACAACGTGGCCGTCGCGGTGGGCTCCGAGACTCGTTCCCATGACAGAGGTCAGCATCCGCACGGTCCACGACGTCACCGGTCTCGCCGCCGTGACCGACTTCTTCAGCGACGTCTGGCAGACCCCGCGCAGCACCCCGCCGTACCCGGCCGAGGTGCTGCACAGCCTCGTCCACGCGGGCGGCGCGGTGCACGCCGCGTACGACGGGAGCCGGCTGGCCGGGGCCTCCGTCGCCGTGTTCGGGCCGCCCGGGCAGCGGGACACGTACTCCCTGGTCGCCGCCGCCGACCCCGGGACCGGGCACGCGGTGAAGCAGGCCCAGCGGGCTTGGGCCCTGGAGCGCGGCGCACGCACCATGCGCTGGACCTTCGACCCGCTCGTCGGCCGCAACGCCCGCTTCAACCTGGTCAAGCTGGGCGCGGTCGGCACGGAGTACCTGGTCGACTTCTACGGACCGATGGCCGACGGCGTGAACGACGGCGACGAGAGCGACCGGCTGACCGTGACGTGGGACCTGGCGGAGCCCCGCCCCACCGCACGGGAGGAGGACCGCCTCGTACCGGCGGGGGAGGACCGCGCCACGGCCCCGGCCACCCATCGCGCCCCCGACGGGGACCCCCTCGCCCGGCGCGACCTGGCCGACCGCCGCGTCTGGTGCCGCGTGCCCGAGGACGTCGTCAAGCTCCGCGCCGCCGACCCCGCCCTCGCCCTGCGCTGGCGCCACGCCGTCCGCGAGGTCTTCACGGAGGCCTTCGCCGAGGGCTACACGGCCACGGCGATGTCCCGCGACGGCTGGTACACGCTGACCCGCACCGCCGATGAAGCCGCCGATGAGCTCGCGCCCGAAGAAGCCGCAGTCGAGGAAGTCCCCGCCGAGGAAGGCACCCCCGCATGAAGCTGGAACGCGTGGAGATCGTCCACATCGCACTGCCCCTCGTCACCCCGTTCCGCACGTCCTTCGGGACCATGACGACGAAGGACACCTTCCTCCTCCACGTCGTCACGGACGCGGCCGAGGGCTGGTCGGAGTTCGCCGCCGACCCCGAGCCGCTCTACTGCTCGGAGTTCGTGGCCGGCGCCGAGATCGTGCTCCGCGACTTCCTGCTGCCGCGCGCCGCCGCCCTCCCGGAACTCACCGTCGCGGCGCTCGCCCCCGCGCTGGCGAAGATCAAGGGCCACGAGCTGGCGAAGGCGGCGCTGGAGACGGCGGTCCTGGACGCCGAGCTGCGCGCGTACGGGATGCCGCTCGCGACCTACCTGGGTGCCGTGCGCGACCGGGTGCCGGCCGGTGTCTCGGTCGGCATCAAGGAATCCCTCGGGGAGCTGCTGGACGATGTCGGGCGCTACCTCGACGAGGGCTACGTACGCATCAAGCTGAAGATCGAACCCGGCTGGGACCTGGCCCCCGTACGAGCCGTGCGGGAGCGGTTCGGGGACCGGCTCCCCCTCCAGGCCGACGCCAACACGGCCTACACGCTCGCGGACGCCGAACACCTGGGCCTGCTCGACGAGTTCGGGCTCCTGCTCATCGAGGAACCCCTGGAGGAGAACAACCTCCACGCCCACGCCCGGCTCCAGCGGCGCATCGCGACCCCCGTCTGCCTCGACGAGTCCCTGCACAGTGCCCGCGACACCGCGTCCGCGATCGCGATGGACGCGTGCCGGGTCGTCAACGTGAAGCCCGCCCGGGTCGGCGGCTACCTCGAGGCCCGCCGCGTGCACGACGTCGCGCACGCGCACGGCGTCCCGGTCTGGTGCGGCGGCATGCTGGAGACGGGAATCGGCCGGGCCCCGAACCTGGCGCTGGCCGCCCTCCCCGGCTTCACCCTCCCTGGAGACACCTCGGCGTCCGGCCGCTACTTCGCCGAGGACATCACCGAGCCGTTCGTGCTGGAGGACGGTCATCTCCGGGTGCCGCGCACACCGGGCATCGGGACCGAGCCGCTGCCGGACGCCCTGCGGCGCTTCACCACGGCTCGCAGGGTGCTGCACGGAGCCTGACCGGGCCGCGGCGCCGACCGGTCGGCGCTGTCACCGGCCGGGCTCCGGCCGGAATTCGCCGTCGCGTTAGATTGATCCCGTGCTCTCTCGCCTCACGCGCCCCCAGGCCGTCGCCGTCTGCGCTCTTCCCGTCGTGGCCCTGCTCGCCACGGCGGTGTTCGCGCCGTTGCCGTTCTCGGTGGCCCAGCCCGGGATGACGGCGAACGTCCTCGGCGAGAACAAGGGTGACCCGGTCATCACGATCACCGGTGCGGACACCCACAAGACGCGCGGCGAACTGCGGATGACGACCATCGAGGCGACCGGCCCCGACCAGGACGTGAGCCTGGGGGACGTGCTCGACGGCTGGTTCCGTACGGATCAGGCGATCATGCCGCGCGACTCCGTGTACCCGAGCGGCGACAGCGTGAAGGAGATCGAGGAGCACAACGCCGAGGAGATGAAGAAGTCCCAGGACACCGCCACCGAGGCGGCCCTGAACCACCTCGGCGAGCAGTCGGACGACATCAAGGTCACCCTCAGGCTCGCCGATGTCGGCGGGCCCAGCGCCGGGCTCCTCTTCTCCCTCGGCATCGTCGACAAGCTGGACGGCGACGGCAGCGGCGGCGACCTCACGGGCGGCCGGGTCATCGCGGGCACCGGGACGATCGACGCCGACGGAAAGGTCGGCGCGGTCGGCGGCGTCGCCCTCAAGACGCAGGCCGCCCGCCGCGACGGCGCCACGGTCTTCCTGGTCCCGAAGGCGGAGTGCTCGGACGCCGAGTCGAACCTCCCGAAGGGGCTCCGCCTCATCCCGGTCACCACCCTGAAGGGCGCGATCGGCGCCCTGGTGGCCCTGGAGAAGGGCCAGGGCTCGGTCCCGAGCTGTTAGCCGAACCGGACCGCCCTCCGGAGAGCCCCCGCTCAGCCCTCCTTCACGAACCCCTCGTCCTTCATCCAGTCCAGCGCGACCGCGTGCGGGTCCTCCCCGTCCACGTCCACCCGCGCGTTCAACTCCTGCGCCACGTCGTTGTTCAGGCGTTTGGTGATCGGGTCGAGGACGGTCGCGATCGCCGGATACTTCTTCAGTGCCTTGGAGTTGATCTCCGGAGCCACGTTGTAGTTGGGGAAGAACTTCTTGTCGTCCGCCATCACCACCAGGTTCATCGACTTGATGCGCCCGTCGGTGGTGAAGACCTCCCCGTACGTGCAACTCCCCTTCGCCGCCTGGGTGTAGATGATCCCGGTGTCCATCTGCGTGATGTTCCCGGCGGGCAGCTTCATGCCGTACGCCTTCTCCATGCCCGGCAGCCCGTCGGCCCGGTTGGCGAACTCGCTCTCCACGCAGAGCGTGACCGCCTTCGGGTCGGACTTCGACAGCGCGGCCACGTCGGAGAGGGTCTTCGTGCCGTACTTCGTGAAGTTGGCCTGGTTCATGGCGAGGGCGTAGGTGTTGTTCAGCGCCGACGGGGGCAGCCAGGTCAGCCCGTTCTTCAGGTCGGCCTTGCGCACGGCCTCCCACTGCTTGCTCGGGTCGGTGATGGGATCACTGTTGCCCTGGTACGTGATCCAGGCGGTGCCCGTGTACTCGTACATGCCGTCCGCGTCCCCGCTCTTGACGGCCTCGCGGGCGCCGATGGAGCCCTGGATGCCCGTGCGGTCCAGCACGTCCGCGCCCGCCGCCTCGAAGGCGATGCCCATGATCGCGCCGAGGATCAGCTGCTCGGTGAACTCCTTGGACGTCACGGTGAGATCGGCGCCCTTGAGCGGCTTCCCCTGCCCGATCGAGCCGGGCTCCACGTCGTCGACCATGGGCGAGCCGCTGGTCAGCCCGCACCCGGCCGAGGCCGCCAGCATCGCCCCGGCGGCCACCAGACCCGTACGCCGTCTCATGTCCCCGCCTCCAACCCGCGCGGGCTGAGCAGGATTTCGGCCAGCGAGGCCAGCCAGTCGACCAGCAGGGCGAGGGACACGGTCAGGATCGAGCCGAGCACCAGGACCGGCATCCGCTGGTTGGTGATGCCGGTCGTGATCAGTACGCCGAGACCGCCGCCTCCGCCGAACGTGGCGAGGGTCGCCGTGCCCACGTTCAGGACGAGCGCGGTGCGGACGCCGGCGAGGATCAGCGGTACGGCGAGGGGCAGTTCGACACGGGTCAGTACTCCCACGGGCGACATGCCGATGCCTTCGGCGGCCTCCAGCAGCGTCGGATCGTTCGCCTTGAGCCCGGCGATCGTGTTCGAGAGGACCGGCAGGATGGCGTACGCGATGATGCCGATCAGCGCCGCCTTCTGGCCGATGCCCAGCCAGATCACGAGCAGTGCCAGCAGGCCGATGGCAGGGGTCGCCTGTCCCATGTTGGCGAAGGACATGGCGACCGGGGTCGCCTTGCGGAACGCCTTGCGGGTCAGCAGGATGCCCAGCGGGATCGCGATGATCAGCACGAAGAACGTGGAGATCACGGTCAGTTCGATCTGCTGCCGCAGCGCCTTCCACGCCTGGCCGCCCGACAGTGCGTTCTCCGAGAGCGGGTCCAGCTCCGCCTGCCGGAACCAGAGCCAGGTGGCGAGCAGCACGACGGTGAGCACGGCGGGCAGCAGGGTCAGCTTCTGCCAAGTCACCCTGGAGGCGCGGGACTTGCCGGGCGGGGAAGCCTTCGTCTCCTCGGACCCGGACGTCTCCTCGAACCCGGAGTCCGTCCCGGAGACCTCGCCGTCGGGGTCCGTCCCGGTGTCGTGGTCGGTCTCCGGGGCCCTCACGCCTTCGCCTCCCCGCCGGCGGTGCCCTCCTGCTCGTGATGGGTCTGCTCGGCGCGCGTCTCCTCCAGTTCGTGCTGGTGCTCGATCGCGTCGAGCCGGTCGGCCTCCAGCAGTTCGTGCACGGAGTTCATCAGCGTCTCCATGTCCACGACGCCGGTGTACTCCCCGCGCCGCCCCGTCACCACGACCCGCCCCGCGTTGTCGATGAGCACGGCCTCCAGGGCGTCCCGCAGCGTCGCGTCCCGGGTCACCGTGTCGTGCACCAGCGTGCCCGCCCGGGCCAGCGAGCCCTTGGCCCGCATCAGGTCCCCGCGGCGCAGCCACTTGTAGGGCCGTCCGCGCCGGTCGAGCAGCAGGATCTCGTTCGTACCGCTCGACCTGAGCTTGTTGAAGATCTCCTGGAGCGGGTCGTCGACGGTCACCGTCGGATAGTCGGTGATCTCCACATCCCGTACGCGTGACAGGTTGAGCCGCTTCAACGCGGCCCCCGCGCCCACGAAGCCGGACACGAAGTCGTCGGCGGGGTTGGTGAGGATCGCCTCCGGGGTGTCGAACTGGGCGATGTGCGACCGCTCCCGCAGCACGGCGATCCTGTCGCCCAGTTTGATCGCCTCGTCGAAGTCGTGGGTGACGAAGACGATGGTCTTGTGCAGCTCGTGCTGGAGCCGGATCAGTTCGTCCTGGAGGTGGTCGCGGGTGATCGGGTCCACGGCACCGAAGGGCTCGTCCATCAGCAGGACGGGCGGGTCGGCGGCCAACGCCCTTGCCACGCCCACGCGTTGCTGCTGGCCGCCGGAGAGCTGGCGCGGATAGCGGTCGTGGAACTCGCCCGGGTCGAGACCGACCAGATCCAGCATCTCCTCGACCCGGGCGTTGATCCGCGCCTTCGGCCACCCCACCATCCTCGGTACGAGGGCGATGTTCTGGGCGACCGTCATGTGCGGGAAGAGCCCCGAGGCCTGGATCGCGTACCCGATCTTGCGGCGCAGCTTCACCGGATCCATGTGGGTGACGTCCTCGCCACCGATCCTGATCCGTCCGCCCGTGGGCTCGATCAGCCGGTTGATCATCTTCAGGGTGGTCGACTTCCCGCACCCCGAGGGGCCGACGAAGACGACGAGTTCACCGGCGCCGATCTCCATGTTGACGCTGTCCACGGCGGGGTCGGAGCTCCCCGGGTACCGCTTGGTGAGGTTCTCCAGCTCGATGGTGGCGCCGGTGGTGGCGTTGGCGCCGGTCGTCGCGGCGGTGGCGGTCGCCGTGGTGGTCGGCTCAGGCACGGATCCCCCTCGGAATGGTCAGCCGCCCGATGAGGACGTACGCGGCGTCGAACAGCAGGGCCAGGACGATGATCCCGAGCGTGCCCGCGAGCACCTGGTTGAGCGCGTTCTTGCTGCCCAGGGAGGCGATGCCGCGGAAGATCTCGTTGCCGAGACCCGGTCCCGAGGCGTAGGCGGCGATCGCGGCGATCCCCATCAGCATCTGGGTGGAGACCCGGATTCCGGTCAGGATCGGCGGCCAGGCGAGCGGCAGTTCGACCCGCAGGAGCCGGGCGAGCCGCGACATCCCGATGCCGGTGGCCGCGTCGACGAGCGAGGGATCGACCCCGCGCAGCCCCACGATCGAGTTGCGCACGATCGGCAGCAGTCCGTACAGGGTCAGCGCGATCACCGTGGGCGGCACCCCCAGCCCCACGATCGGGATGAGCAGACCGATCATGGCGAGCGAGGGGATGGTCAGCAGGGTCGCCGTCGAGGTCGTGGCCAGACTCCCGGCCCACTCGCTCCGGTAGGTGACGACACCGACCACCACACCGATCAAGGTGGCGACGACCATGCACTGGAAGACGGCGCTGGCGTGCTGGTAGGCGTCGGCGAGGAGCTGCTGATGGCGACTGCCCAGGTACTCCCAGAAGCTCACCCGCTTTTCACCCCTGTCGCCTCAGCCATCACGGTCGCCTCAGTCGTCGTCCTCCGCGGCCTGCTCCACCAGCGGGATGATCCGCAGCGGCACGGGGTTCTCCATGACGATCGCCGTGGAGGCCCGGACGATGCCATCAAAACCGACAACCCGGTCGATCACCCGCTGAAGATCGGCGTTGGACCGGGCCACGAGCCGGCACAGCATGTCCCCGCCGCCCGTCGTCGTGTGCAGCTCCAGCACCTCGGGCACGGTCGCCAAGTGAGCCCGTACGTCCGTGCCTTGGCCCTGCCGGATCTGCAGCGTCGCGAAGGCGGTGACGGGATACCCGAGGGCCGCGGGATCCACCTGCGGCCCGAACCCCCGGATGACTCCATTCGACTGAAGCCGGTCGAGCCGCGCCTGCACGGTCCCGCGCGCGACCCCGAGCCGCCGGGACATCTCCAGCACGCCGATGCGCGGCTCTCGCGCGAGCAGCACCAGCAGCCGCCCGTCCAGATGATCGATCGCCATGCAGGCCTCCGCGGTGGTCATCCTGTACACAAAGCCCGAACCGGTAGGCCTTTCACTGAACATATTGCCCAGCAGATCCGCAAACTATTGCGCACCTTGCGGAAGGGAGAGAGCCTGCGGCCATGACTCAGACCACTCACCACACCCCCGAGACCGCGCGGCAGGCAGACCCCTTCCCGGTCAAGGGAATGGACGCGGTCGTCTTCGCCGTGGGCAACGCCAAGCAGGCGGCGCACTACTACTCCACCGCCTTCGGCATGAAGCTGGTCGCCTACTCCGGACCGGAGAACGGCAGCCGCGAGACCGCGAGCTACGTCCTGGAGAACGGCTCCGCCCGCTTCGTCCTCACCTCCGTCATCAAGGCCGCCACCCCCTGGGGCCACTTCCTCGCCGAACACGTGGCGGAGCACGGTGACGGCGTGGTCGACCTCGCCATCGAGGTCCCGGACGCCCGCGCCGCGTTCGCCTACGCCGTCGAGCACGGCGCCCGCCCGGTCACCGAGCCCTACGAGCTGAAGGACGAGCACGGCACCGTCGTACTCGCCGCCATCGCCACGTACGGCAAGACCCGCCACACCCTGGTGGAGCGCACGGGCTACGACGGCCCCTACCTCCCCGGGTTCACGGCCGCGGACCCGATCGTCGAGCCGCCCGCCCACCGCACCTTCCAGGCCATCGACCACTGCGTCGGCAACGTGGAACTCGGCCGTATGAACGAGTGGGTGGCCTTCTACAACAAGGTCATGGGCTTCACGAACATGAAGGAGTTCGTGGGCGACGACATCGCGACCGAGTACAGCGCCCTGATGTCGAAGGTCGTCGCCGACGGCACGCTCAAGGTCAAGTTCCCGATCAACGAGCCCGCCATCGCGAAGAAGAAGTCCCAGATCGACGAGTACCTGGAGTTCTACGGCGGCGCCGGCGTCCAGCACATCGCGCTCAACACGAACGACATCGTGGAGAGCGTACGGACCATGCGCGCGGCCGGCGTCCGGTTCCTCGACACCCCGGACTCCTACTACGACACCCTCGGCGAGTGGGTCGGAGACACCCGCGTCCCCGTCGACACCCTGCGCGAGCTGAAGATCCTGGCCGACCGCGACGAGGACGGCTACCTGCTCCAGATCTTCACCAAGCCGGTCCAGGACCGCCCGACCGTCTTCTTCGAGATCATCGAACGCCATGGCTCGATGGGCTTCGGCAAGGGCAACTTCAAGGCACTCTTCCAGGCGATCGAACGGGAGCAGGAGAAGCGCGGCAACCTGTAAGCGCCGCAGCCCGCAAGGCCGTTGGGGCACAGGGCGCTGTCACACGGGGCCCAGTGCCCCCAACGCCTCCTTCGCCGCCGGCACTCCCAGCGGCGAGAAGTACGGACTGATCCGCAGCGCCTCCTCCAGATGGCGGCGCGCGGGTCCCTCCCGCTTCAACTGCCGTTCGATCATGCCCCGGTGGTACGCGTAGGCCGCGCTGCGCACCGCACCCACGTGCCCCTTGTCGGTGGCCTTCGTGGCGAAGGCGAGCGCGTCCTCGTGCTGCCCGGCGCGATGCAGCGCCCACCCCAGCGCATCCGCGACCGCCGCGGAGGGATGCCGCTCCCACTCGTCCCGCAGCAACCGCACAGCGGCCTCCGGGGCGCCGTGGTCGGCCTCGAAGAGACCCGCCACGAGATCGGCGTTCACCCCGCCGGCGGTGCCCTCATGCACCCGCTCCCGCACCACGTCGTACTGGGCCCGCGCCTCGCCGCCAAGGCCCAGCGACTCGTACAACTCGCCCAGCTCCCACGCGTACCGGGGCAGCGCGCGCTTCTCCGAGGCGGCCCGGTACGCGCTCACAGCCTCCGAGGTCCGGCCCAGTGCGGCCAGCGCCCGGCCCTGTCCGGCGAGCGCGGCGTGCCCGTCGGGATCGGCCCGCACCGCGGCCTCGAAGGCGCGCAGCGACTCGGTGGGCTCCCCGCGCTCCCAGGCCAGCTCCCCGGCCCCGATGAGACAGTCCGCCCGCTCGGCCGGAGCGGAGGCGAGCGCCACCGCGTCGGAGAGCGCGGCGGCGGCGTCCTCGCGGAGGCCCTGGTCGCGGTACACGAGGGCGGCCAGCGTCAGCATCCGTGCCCTCGGCGCCGCCGCTCCCTTCAGCAGTCGGACGAGCCTGGCCAGCGCCTTGTCCGCGGCCTTGAACTCCCCGAGCCCCCGGTACGCGTCGATCAACGCCGGATAGGCCGTCCATCGCTTCGGCGAGGCAGCCACCGAGGCCTCGCCCCACTTCCGCGCCGCCCGGAAGTCGTGGCGGGCATTGGCGAGCGCGGCCAGACCGTCGAACGCCTCCACGTTCTTCTTCGGCTTCGCCCGCAACGACGTACGCAGCGCCTTCTCGGCCTTCGGGTAGAACCGCGCCTCGCCGGTCCGCTCACCCCGCTCCGCGTACGCCGCGCCGAGCACCGCCCACGACCGCACATCACCCGGACGGTCCCGCAGATGCGCCTCGCGGTCCCCGATCAGCGCGACCAGATCGGGCAGCGAGGCGGGCGCCCCGGCCCCGACGGCGGTCTCGGCCCGCGCCACGGGTCCGGGCGCGGGCGGCGGCCCGTCCGGCTCCGGGGGCGCCACCATCAGCACACCGCCCAGCACGGCACACCCCACGACGGCACATCCCACGACGGCACCGACGGGCGTCCACCTCTTGGCCGAACCACCCGCCGGACGGCTCACCGGGCCACCCGCCGGATCGCCCGCCGAACCCTCGGCCAGCTCTTTTCCCATGCCGCTCTCCATGCAGCTCACTGTGCGCCAATACGAAGAGCACACCCGGCCACCACCCCGGCGCGGAAAGCCCCTCGCGGGCGGGGTTCACACCGATGGCCCCGAGTGCGACGCTGTGATCATGAGCCGTATCGAAGCCCGTCCCGATGAAGACACCGTGGCGCCGGGCAGCCTCGCCGAACGTCTCCTCGCGGGCCTGCCGGACGAGGCGGTCCTCACCGACCCGGACGTCACCAGCTCGTACGCCAACGACATGGCCAGCTTCTGCGAGGCAGGCACCCCCGCCGTCGTGGTGCTGCCGCGCACCGTCGAGCAGGTCCAGCACGTCATGCGCGTCGCCACGGAACTGCGCGTCCCGGTCGTCCCGCAGGGCGCCCGTACGGGCCTGTCGGGCGCCGCCAACGCCTCCGAGGGCTGCATCGTGCTGTCCCTCGTCAAGATGGACCGCATCCTGGAGATCAGCCCCGTCGACCGGATCGCGGTGGTCGAGCCGGGCGTCATCAACGCCACGCTCTCCCGCGCCGTCAACGAACACGGCCTCTACTACCCGCCGGACCCCTCCAGCTGGGAGATGTGCACGATCGGCGGCAACATCGGCACGGCGTCGGGCGGCCTGTGCTGTGTGAAGTACGGGGTGACGGCCGAGTACGTCCTCGGCCTGGACGTGGTCCTCGCCGACGGGCGCCTGATGTCCACCGGCCGCCGCACGGCGAAGGGCGTCGCCGGATACGACCTGACCCGCCTCTTCGTCGGCTCCGAGGGCTCGCTCGGCATCGTCGTACGGGCCACCCTCGCCCTGAAGCCGCAGCCGCCCCAACAGTTGGTGCTGGCCGCCGAGTTCGCCTCCGCGGCGGCCGCCTGCGACGCGGTCTGCCGGATCATGGAGGGCGGCCATGTGCCCTCCCTCCTCGAACTCATGGACCGTACGACGGTGAAGGCCGTCAACGACATGGCGAACATGGGCCTGCCGGAGTCGACCGAGGCCCTGCTCCTCGCCGCCTTCGACACCCTCGACCCGGCCGCCGACCTGACGGCCGTGGGCGCACTCTGCGAGGCGGCCGGGGCCACGCAGGTCGTACCGGCGGACGACGCGGCCGAGTCCGAACTGCTGCTCCAGGCCCGCCGGTTGTCCCTCACCGGCCTCGAAGCGGTCAAGGGCACCACGATGATCGACGACGTGTGCGTACCGCGCTCCAAGCTCGCCGAGATGCTCGAAGGGGTCGACCGGATCGCCGAGAAGTACCAGCTGACCATCGGGGTCGTCGCACACGCCGGCGACGGCAACACCCACCCGACCGTCTGCTTCGACGCGGGCGACCCCGACGAGTCCCGGCGCGCCCGCGAGTCCTTCGACGAGATCATGGCCCTCGGCCTGGAACTCGGCGGCACGATCACCGGAGAGCACGGCGTGGGCGTCCTCAAGAAGGAGTGGCTGGCGCGCGAGATCGGCCCGGTGGGCGTGGAGATGCAGCGGGCGATCAAGACGGCGTTCGACCCGCTCGGCATCCTCAACCCCGGCAAGCTCTTCTGAGCCACCTCCTCGGCTTCTCGCGGCCCGCCGTCTCACTCCCCGTCCTTGGACTCGTCCGAGGGCCAGGGGTCGCGCAGCCAGAGGTCGTCGGCCGGGGTGGGCGCGAGCAGTTCGGCGAGGCCGTCGTCGATACCGAGCTGGTCGGCCTCGGTGCCCGGCGGGACCGCCCGCAGGGTGCGCTCCAGCCAGGCCGACACCTGCGCGGCGGGTGCTTCGAGCAGGACGTCCCCGTCGGGTGAACTGAGCGCCATCAGGACCACGCTCCGCCCGGCGACCTTCGTCGGCCACACCCGCACATCCCCGTGCCCGCACGGCCGGAACACCCCCTCCACGAGCAGCTCGCGCGCGAACGTCCAGTTCACGGGGTGGTCGGAGCCGATGTGGAAGGCGATGTGGACGGCGTACGGATCATCGGTGCGGTACCTCAGCCGGGCCGGGACCGGGATGCTGCGCTCGGGGGACAGGACCAGTTTCAGTTCGAGCTCGCGCTCCACCACGGTGTGCATGTCGTGCGTTTCCTCTCGTCCAGGGGCCCTGTGGGCGGGCCCGTACGAGTGGAGAGGGCGCGGGCCGCGAAGCATTACGCGGGTTCGCGGAAACTTTTTCCGAAGGCACCGGCACACGACCGCCAGACCCGATCAGCACAAGGCCGGCAGACGGTCGTCACCCGACCGGAAGCGGCCGGAAAACGTGGCGGAACCTTGCTCGAAGGGGGTAGGCACGCGAGGAGCGGCAGTGGTGCTTGCGCCGGTCTGGCTGTGTCTTTCCGGGGGCTGCTGACATCAGCGGCTACGCCGCGGGCCCCCGGGCCCCCAGCCGGAAAAGACGGCTGGACCGCGCTCGTAAGGGGGGCGGTGAGGCGGGAGCCGCCCAGAGGTGTGCGCCGGTCTGGCTGTGTCTTTCCGGGGGCTGCTGACATCAGCGGCTACGCCGCGGGCCCCCGGGCCCCCAGCCGGAAAAGACGGCTGGACCGCGCTCGTAAGGGGGGCGGTGAGGCCGGAGCCGCCCAGAGGTGTGCGCCGGTCTGATAGATGTGGACGCTCAACACGACCCCCGAGCAGATACGGGACGACGGACATGAGCGCCCCAACCCCGGCCCCCGGCGACGACAGGCCCCGCGAAGGGTATTACCCGGACCCTTCCATTCCCGGATATGTCCGGTACTGGAACGGTGCCTCGTGGGTGCCGGGCACCAGCCGGCCGGCGCCGTCCGGCGGCGAGCCGCTCTCGTCGCCCGCGGACGGACGGTCCGTGCCCGCCTCCACGGAGGAGACGGGACCGCACTTCTTCGACGAGGACCCGCCGGCCGCGAGCCCGTCGCCCGCCGACGCCCAGCACGGCAGCCGGCCCGAGCCCGCGACCGCTTGGGGCGCCGACCGCTCACGGCAGACCGGCTTCGGCGGCGACCCGGACCGCCGGATCCGCTGGGGCAAGCCCGATCCGCGCGTACCCACCGACCAGCCGGCCGAGTCCGCCGCGCCCTCCCTGCCGTCCCAGCCCGACGGCAGGTCGGACCACACGGACGGCGTGGCCACGTTCCACTCGTACGAGTCCGAGTCCGAGTCCCGGGCCGATACCGATACCGATTCCGGCGCCGGGTCCGACGGGGGCTCGGAGGCCCTCAAGCCGCCGGGCTCCGGAGGCTCGGTGGTCTTCCGCAGGCCCACCGGACCGGTACAGCCGACCGGAGCGGCGGGCTCCGCCCAATCCGGGGCCGCCGGGCCGGCCGGGGGAGCGGGCACGACAGGAGCCATGGGCGCCGGGCGCGCGCATGTCTCGGGCGGCGACCGTCCGGGCGGTGTCCCCGGCTCCCGCGAACCCCTCGCCTCCGAGGGCACGATGACGTTCAGGGCCGTACCGCGCGGGGGACAGCAGCGCGGGACGCAGCCCTCCGCGGCCCAGTCCGAGGCGGCCCGGGCGGCCGAGGCCCAGGCCCAGGCCGGCCCCGCACAGGCGGCCTCCCAGGGCCCCGCAGCCGCATTCCCGGCCGCCCCCGCGACCCCGCAGCAGTCCGTGCAGCAGTCCGCCCCTCAGCAGTCCACTCCCGGTGCCCCTCCGCAGTCCGGCTCCGGTGCCCCCATGGCCGCCGGTGCCGGCGGCGGGCAGCCCTCCTGGGCCCAGCAGGTGCACCGCCTGGCCGGGCCGGACGAGGACAAGCCCGTCGTGCCGTGGAAGCCGGTGCGGGAGGACCCGTTTCAGGCGGCGGCCCGCTCGCAGGCGAACGCGCGCCCGGCGGGACTCGGCAAGCGCTTCGCGGCCAGGCTCGTGGACACGATCGTGCTGGCAGCCGTCACCGGCGCGGCCGCTGTTCCGCTGGGCACCAGGGCCCTCGATCACGTCAACGAGAAGATCGACGCGGCCAAGCTGTCGGGTGAGACCGTCACGGTCTGGCTCATTGACGGCACCACCGCGGTCTACCTCGGCATCATCGTCGCCGTACTGCTCCTCTTCGGTGTCCTCTACGAGGCGCTGCCCACCGCCAAGTGGGGCCGCACCCTCGGCAAGAAGCTGTGCGGTCTCCAGGTGCGGGACATCGAGGGCGGCGACCCGCCGTCGTTCGGTCTGGCGCTGCGCCGCTGGCTCGTCTACAGCGTTCCCGGCCTTCTCGCCATCGGTGTCCTGGGTGTCCTGTGGGGCGCGTTCGACCGCCCGTGGCGCCAGTGCTGGCACGACAAGGCGGCTCACACATTCGTCGCGGGCTGACCGGTCCCCCGGACGGCCGCCCCCCATTGCGCAGTCGGGGGGTTCGCGGTCGACTCGGGATATGACCACCGAGCCGCCGCCCCCGTCGGATGATGATCCGTTCAAGAAGAAGCCGCCGGACGAGGGCTCGTCCGGACAGCGGCCGCCACCCGGCGAGGGCCCGCCGTTCGACCCCTCCCACGGCAACGAGCCCCCGCCGGGCACCGGTTCCCCGTACGGCGCCACCCCGCCGCCCCCGCCCTACGGCGGCGGCGACCCGTACGGCAGCGGTGGTGGTGACCCGTACGGCGGCGGCCCGTACGGCAACGACCCGCTGGCAGGGATGCCTCCGCTCGCCGACAGCGGCAAGCGCACGCTCGCGCGGATCATCGACATGATCCTCGTCGTCATCGTGGTGTGGCTGGTGACGTGGGCCTTCAACGTCAATGAGTACGACGTGGACACGGACAAGATCGACTACGGCAGGTCGTTCGGACAGTCGCTGATCGCCGCGGTGCTCTACGTCGGCTACGACACCGTCATGACCGTCAGGGCGGGGCAGACCCTCGGCAAGAAGTGGCTGCACCTGCGGGTGGCGAACCTCGACAACGGCGCCACGCCCTCCGTGCAGACCTCGCTGGTCCGCGCGCTGGTCCTGTGGCTGCCGTTCGCGTTCTGCTGCGCGTGCATCTGGACCGCGATCGCGGGCGGCTGGAGCTTCTTCGACAAGCCCTACAAGCAGGGCCTGCACGACAAGGCGGCCAAGACGGTGGTGGTCAGCACGGGCTGAGTTCCACAGGAGTCAGCGCGGGCTGAGTCCACAGGCGGCGCAGACGACCGGCGGGTCCGTGGTCAACGGGCCCGCCGGTTCGCGTGGTCGGTCGGAGTGGGCTCAGGCGCGCTCGCGGACCGGCTCGGGCGCGCTGGCGGCCGCGACGGTCTCGCGCCGCACCGGGAAACGGCGTTCCGAGAGGGTGACGGACGCGGGCCGGGCAACGGTCGCCGCCGGCGCGGCCGGCTTCGGTACGGGAACCGTCATGGCCACGAGGAGGCCGAGCACGAGGGCGGAGAGCGCTATCACCACGACTCCCAGGCCCGAACTCGTCTGTGACAGCAGCAGCATGGCGAGCGTGGAGAAGATCACGGTGCAGGAACCGTAGGCGAGCTGTGCGGCGGTCGGACGAGGCATGGCTATTCCGATCCTCGGGGTGGGGGTCTCCCCCCGTGCCTCTCGCGATGGGGGAGGGTGCGGATAAGAATCTGGGGTTCGACAACGGTGTCCGGTTGGCAAACCACCGGAAATCCGGCGAGCCGCCAACCGACTCTAATCGGCTGTCTGCCCGAGCGGAACGAGCAGTAAGCGTGACCTAACCCACGGCGCCGGTGCACAGGGGGCGCACGGAGTCATGGCGTCCATCAAGTGGACGTTCGAACGCGCCTGTTGAGTCGTACACCGTTCCTCCGTGAGCGGACGGATGTCCGCGCGCGGCGCACGACCGCCGGTGCATAGCCCACTTGACCTGTTCAAGTCAAGGTCTGTCTTTTCTCCTGTAACTCCGATCGAATGTCGTCACTTGTGACGCGCATAGAGCGCGCGCGGACTCCATGACCTGGACACCCCTCCATTCCGCGCGCCCGGGCGCGGGGGAGGACTGCATCAAGTGACCAGCAGACCATGGACGTTCAGAGCAGCCGCGGTGGGTGTGTCGCTCGCAGCGGCCGCTGCCACGTTCTCGACCTTCGCGGTGGCGCAGGCCGCTGCCGGCGATCAGCCGGCCGCGGCGGCGGGCCGTCAGGATCCGGCCGCGAACCGGCAGGACCCGGCGCGCGCCGAGAACAACACCGATCGCGAGCACGACCTGAAGGGCCCGCTGACCGAACGTCAGGAGGCCCAGCGCGAAGAGGCGCTCAAGCAGGTCATATCCGGCGACGCCACCGTCAAGAACCGCGGTGGCTCGCAGGTCGTGAAGCTCCAGGACGGCAAGTACGTGGAGCTCGGCCGGGAGAAGACCGACCAGATCTTCACGATCCTCGTGGAGTTCGGCGACAAGACGGACCCCCGCTACGGCGGCACCCCGGGTCCCCTGCACAACCAGATAGCCGAGCCGGACCGTGCCGAGGACAACAGCACGGCCTGGCAGGCGGACTACAACAAGAAGCACTTCGAAGAGCTCTACTTCGGCACCGGCAAGGGTGTCGAGTCGATGAAGAAGTACTACGAGAAGCAGTCCTCGGGCCGCTACTCCATCGGCGGCGCGGTCTCCGACTGGGTCAAGGTGCCCTACAACGAGGCCCGTTACGGCTCCAACAAGTGCGACCCCGACACCTGCGCCTGGAACGCCGTCGCCGACGGTGTCACCGCCTGGGCCGACGCCCAGAAGGCGGCCGGCAAGTCCGACGCCGACATCAAGTCCGAGCTGGCCGCCTACGACAAGTGGGACCGCAACGACTTCGACGGCGACGGCAACTTCAACGAGCCCGACGGCTACATCGACCACTTCCAGATCGTGCACGCCGGCGAGGACGAGTCCGCGGGCGGCGGCGCCCAGGGCGAGGACGCCATCTGGGCCCACCGCTGGTACGCGTTCGGCACGGACGCCGGCGCCACCGGCCCCACGGGCAACAAGATGGGCGGGGCGCAGATCGGCACCTCCGGCATCTGGGTCGGCGACTACACGATCCAGCCGGAGAACGGCGGACTCGGCGTCTTCGCCCACGAGTACGGCCACGACCTCGGTCTGCCGGACCATTACGACACCACCAACACCGCCGAGAACTCGACGGGGTTCTGGACGCTGATGTCGTCCGGCTCCTGGCTCGGCGAGGGCAAGAACACCATCGGTGACCTGCCCGGTGACATGACCGCCTGGGACAAACTCCAGCTCGGCTGGCTGAAGTACGACACGGCCAAGGCCGCGACGCGCTCCACCCACAAGCTGGGCGTGGCGGAGTACAACACCAAGAACGCCCAGGCGCTGGTGGTCGAACTGCCGGAGAAGGAGGTCACCAACCCGGTGGTCACCCCGGCTCAGGGTGCCACCCAGTGGTGGAGCGGCAGCGGTGACGACCTCAAGAACACGCTGACCCGTTCCGTCGACCTCACCGGCAAGTCCTCGGCCACGCTGACCCTCGACGGCTGGTACGACATCGAGACCGACTTCGACTACCTCTACACCGAGGTCTCGACCGACGGCGCCAACTGGACGCCGCTGGACGGCACGGTCGACGGCGCGGCCCTCCCGCGCGACGGCAGCGGCAAGCCCGCACTGACCGGCACCGTGGACGCGTACAAGAAGCTCTCGTTCCCGCTCGACGCTTACGCGGGCAAGAAGTTCGACCTCCGCTTCCGCTACCAGACCGACGGCGGGGTGGCCCAGAAGGGCTTCGCGGCCGACGTGATCACGGTGACGGCCGACGGTTCGCCGGTCTTCTCGGACAACGCCGAGACCGCCGACGCCGCCTGGAAGGCCACCGGCTTCTCCCGCATCGGCGCGGCCGTCACGGACGACTACGCGCAGTACTACATCGCCGAGAACCGCCAGTACGTGTCGTACGACAAGACCCTCAAGTCCGGCCCGTACAACTTCGGCTTCTCGACCACGCGCCCGTCCTGGGTGGAGCACTTCCCGTACCAGAACGGTCTGCTGATCTGGAAGTGGGACACCTCCCAGAACGACAACAACGTCAGCCAGCACGCGGGCTCCGGTCTGCTGCTGCCGGTGGACGCCCACCCGAAGCCGCTGAAGTGGTCCGACGGCACGCTGATGCGCACCCGCATCCAGTCGTACGACTCGCCCTTCAGTACCTACCGGACGGACGCCCTCAAGCTGCACAAGGCGGACGTCGCCACGAAGATCCCGTCGCTTCCGGGCAACCGGATCTTCAACGACCACACGAACACGTACTACGACGAGACCAGCCCGACCTCCGGTGTCCGCGTCACTGACACCAACACCAAGATCGCGATCGTCAAGGAGCCGCGCGACGGCTCGACGATCACGGTGAAGGTCTCGGCCGCGACGAAGTAAAAGGCATTTCCGCAGGTCAAACCATGATCGGCCGCAACCCTCTGGCGGGTTGCGGCCGATCGTGTTTAGGTGCGTGCTGTGACTCTCTTATTGACACTGGTTCTCACGGGGGTGTGACTGCATGGCCGCAGGAGGTTTCTGCAAGCTGCCGAACGGCACGGTGGTGGTGGCGTTGAACCTGCCCCGACCGCCCGCCGCGGGCAGCGGCTCGGTACGCGTGCTCGTGCACGCCCAGAACCGCGCCCGCGCCCTGACGCGGCTGCGGAACCTGGGCATGCGGGCGGTGTACCTGCGCGGCAACGCGGAGCCCCCGACCCCGGACGAGATCACCGCGGTCCTGCACCATCCCGACGGCCTCATATGGCGCACGGCACCCGGTGCGGACGCCTGCGCGGCCGAGCTCTGGCACCCGATCCGGGCGCTGATGCGGCGTACGGCTACGCCGCAGGGGTTCTGAGTAGTCGGCCGGCGTTCGGTGCTTGCCTGGGGGTTCGTCGTGGCTGGTCGCGCCCACGCGGCGGAGCCGCAAATGTCACAGCCCCGCGCCCCTGAAGGGGCGCCGGGTCTCTGGTCTAGACCACCGGCTTGCCGCTCAGTTCCACGCCTGCGGCGCTCAGCTCCTCCAGGGCGCGCTCGGTGGTCTCCTCGGCCACGCCGGCCGTGAGGTCGAGCAGGACCTGCGTGCGGAAGCCCTCGCGGGCCGCGTCCAGGGCGGTGGCGCGGACGCAGTGGTCGGTGGCGATGCCCACCACGTCGACCTCGGTGATCTCGCGGGCGCGCAGCCAGTCGCCCAGCGTCACGCCGTTCTCGTCGGCGCCCTCGAAGCCGCTGTACGCCGCCGCGTACGCCCCCTTGTCGAAGACGGCGTCGATCGCGCCGGAGGCGACCACCGGGGCGAAGTTCGGGTGGAAGCCGACGCCCTCGGTGCCCGCGACGCAGTGCGCGGGCCAGGAGTGGACGTAGTCGGGGTTGTCGGCGAAGTGGCCGCCGGGGGCGATGTGGTGGTCGCGGGTCGCCACGACGTGGCGGTAGCCGGCGGGGGCCTGCCCGATCAGCTCCGTGATCGCGGCGGCGACGTCGGCTCCGCCGGACACGGCGAGGCTGCCGCCTTCGCAGAAGTCGTTCTGCACGTCTACGACGATCAAGGCGCGGCGCATGTCGGTGTCCTTCTGCGAGGCGCTCCGCGGGGGAGCGGTTCGTAGTCTGCGGGTGTGTGGGGGCTGGTCGCGCAGTTCCTCGCGCCCCTTGACAGGGGCGCCTCTGCGGAACCGAGCCTAGAGAGTTCGCGGGCATGGCGGGAGGGTTGCAATTGTTGCCGTTGCATTCCCGCTCCTCGTCCGTTCATGCCCGTTCGGGCTCGGGGTGGCCTGAGGTGGGCCCCAGGGTGCTGCCCGGATCCGGTCCCACGTGGCTCATACGTACTCGGTCGGAATGACGGCTTCCCCGCGGGAGAGCTGGGTCGCCGAGAGGGGCAGGTTCGCGCGGGCCGCGGCGTGCCGGTCGCGTACGACGTCCAGGGGCTCGCGGGCGAGGACCTGGCCGCCCTTGACGAGCTCCACCAGGAGCTGACGGTCGCTGAGCTCGGCCGGGACGGCCCCGAGGCCGATCACCTCGGCCTCGGCGACCCCGTACGCGTCGAGCCGCCGCGCGGCCCATTTGCGACCGCCGATGGACGTCTTGCCGCCCGTCGACTTCTTCGCCACCGGAACGAGCGGAGCCTTCGGGTCCGCGGACTCGGCACGGGCGACGAGCTTGTAGACCATCGAACATGTCGGATGGCCGGATCCCGTCACCAGCTGGGTGCCCACGCCGTACGCGTCCACGGGCGCCGCGGCCAGCGAGGCGATCGCGTACTCGTCCAGGTCCGAGGTCACGATGATCCGGGTGTTCGTGGCGCCCAGCTCGTCCAGCTGCTGGCGTACCCGGTGCGCCACGAGCAGCAGGTCACCGGAGTCGATGCGGACGGCTCCGAGCTCGGGCCCGGCCACCTCGACGGCCAGCCGGACGGCCTCGGCGACGTCGTACGTGTCGACGAGCAGTGTCGTGCCCCGGCCGAGCGAGTCGACCTGGGCCTGGAAGGCGTCCCGCTCGTTGTCGTGGAGGAGCGTGAAGGCGTGGGCGCTGGTGCCGACGGTCGGGAGGCCGTAACGGAAGCCCGCGGCCAGGTCGGAGGTGGTCGTGAAGCCACCGACGTACGCCGCCCGGGACGCCGCCACCGCGGCCAGCTCGTGCGTGCGGCGCGCGCCCATCTCGATCAGCGGGCGCTCCCCGGCGGCCGAGGCCATCCGGGAGGCGGCGGCCGCGATCGCCGAGTCGTGGTTGAGGATGGAGAGGATCACGGTCTCCAGGAGCACGCACTCCGCGAAGGAGCCCTCGACCCGCAGGATCGGCGACCCCGGGAAGTACACCTCGCCCTCGGGGTAGCCCCAGACGGCGCCGCCGAAGCGGTAGGAGGCCAGCCATTCGAGGGTCGGCTCGTCGACCACGCGGCGCTCGCGCAGGAAGCCGAGGACGTCCGCGTCGAAGCGGAAGTTCTCGATCGCGTCGAGCACCCGTCCGGTCCCCGCCACGACGCCGTAGCGGCGGCCCTCGGGCAGCCGGCGTGTGAAGACCTCGAAGACCGAGCGCCGGTCGGCGGCCCCGCCCTTGAGGGCGGCCTGCAGCATGGTCAGCTCGTAGTGGTCCGTGAAGAGCGCGGTGGAGGGAACATCAACCGGCAGCCCTAGGTCCGCAGTGTTCATGGCAAAGGATGGTACTCCCTATCTCGTCACTCTGACGATTTGTGGGCTCGTTTGGCCGGGCACCCACCTGTGGTGGCAGCATGGGCCGTGTGACGGCTCCCGCACCCCTAGAGACCGAAAAAACCGAGTCGGCGGAGGAGGTCTTCGCCGTACCCGAGCCCGACGTCCCCTGGGTGACCATCGTCCACAACGACCCGGTCAACCTGATGAGCTACGTGACCTACGTCTTCCAGACGTACTTCGGCTACCCGAAGGACAAGGCCACCAAGCTGATGCTCGACGTCCACCACAAGGGCCGGGCCGTGGTCTCCAGCGGCACGCGCGAGGAGATGGAACGCGACGTACAGGCCATGCACGGCTACGGTCTGTGGGCCACCCTCCAGCACGACCGGAAATAGAGTTCCCCGACGCCCGCGCAGTACTGGAAGTAGCGACGCACCTGATGCCAGGACACTTCGAACCGCTCCCCGGCGGCGGCGCGGCCGTCGCGCTCGACGAGGTCGAGATCTCCATCATCCGCTCCCTCGCCGTACAGCTCCTGGAACTCATCGGACCGGGACCGGGTGAGGACGCCTCCGACGACCCGCTCGCCGAGCTGTTCGCGGAGGGCCCGAGCGAACCGCCCTCCGATCCCGTGCTGAAACGGCTCTTCCCCGACGCGTACAGCGGGCCCGACGTCGAGGCCGACTCACCCGAACAGGCCGAGGAGCAGCGCTCGTACTCCGCGGAGTTCCGCCGCTTCACCGAGAACGACCTGCGCGCGGCCAAGCGGGAGAACGCGCTCACGGTGATCCGCTCCCTGGACACGCTCTCGACCGTGGGGGAGGGCGGCGCGGTCCTCAAGCTCTCCGCCGAGGAGTCCGAGCAGTGGCTGCGCGCCCTCAACGACCTGCGCCTGGCCATCGGATCGCGCCTCGACGTCGTCGACGAGGAGGACACCGACCTCCTCTACCGGCTGCCGGACGAGGACCCGCGCAAGCCGATGGTGATGGCGTATCTGTGGCTGGGCGGGCTCCAGGAGACGTTGGTTGAAACGTTGATGTCCTGACATATTTCGTTCGCTCAGCGGACGCTCAAATCCGAATAACGATCCCGTCACCGTGACCGCGCCCTATGGGGCGCGGTCCGACTTTTGTCCGGTTCTCCCTGTGGTGTGCGCTACACGCGCCTCAGGTGATCAGCGTTGCGGCCGTGATAAATCTTCACGACCGCCCGGCGGGACGCCACCCATGTCCCCGTCGGGTGCGCCACCGTCGGCGGATCGCCGACCAGGCACTGAGCGGTCTCGGGGGTGTGAGGCACGCCCCCGCGCCGCCCGGCACGGCACCTCGCCGCACCGCCGGAAAACCCAAGTACGTCCAGTACGAGGGCTTCCCGGCGGCACGCCGATGCACCGCACCGGACGACGCGGAAACGCACCCCACACCCCCGAGCCCGCTCAGCGGGCTCGGGGAGCCCGCTCAGCTCCATTCAATCCGGGGGGATCGGGACCCGATCCGGAGCCGACGACGGCTCGGATCGGCATGGAGAAAGGCGCATCAGACATGACCTCGGTGCAGGTCGGCAAGAACGACGACGGGCACGACCGCAAGGGTGTCGTGGGCAGCGAAGCCCCCGGAGAGGGGCACGCCCCCGAAGAGGGCTACGAACGCGGCCTCAACAGCCGTCAGGTCCAGATGATCGCGATCGGCGGCGCCATCGGCGTCGGCCTCTTCCTGGGGGCCGGGGCGAACATCGCCAAGGCGGGCCCCAGTCTCATCCTCATGTACGCCCTCGCGGGCGTCATCATCTTCTTCATCATGCGGGCCCTCGGAGAGCTCCTGCTCTACCGTCCGGTCTCGGGCTCCTTCGCGGAGTACTCCCGCGAGTTCCTCGGCCCGTTCTTCGGCTACTTCACCGGCTGGACGTACTGGCTGATGTGGGTCGTCACCGGCATGGCGGAACTCACCGCCGCCGCGATCTACGTCAACTACTGGTTCCCGGCGATCCCGCAGTGGGTCACCGCCCTGGTCTTCCTGCTGGTCCTCTTCGCGGCCAACCTGATCTCGGTGAAGCTCTTCGGCGAGATCGAGTTCTGGTTCTCGATGGTCAAGGTCACCGCCCTCATCGGCATGATCGTGATCGGCCTGGGCGTCCTCACCTTCGGCTTCAGCTCCGCGGGCGACTCGGCCGCCGTCTCCAACCTCTGGGCCTTCGACGGCTTCTTCCCCAAGGGCATCGGCTCGTCCCTGATGACCCTGCAGGGCGTGATGTTCGCGTACCTCGCAGTCGAACTCGTCGGCGTCACCGCCGGTGAGTCCGAGAACCCCGAGAAGACCCTCCCCAAGGCCATCAACACCCTGCCCTGGCGCATCGCCCTCTTCTACGTCGGCGCCCTCACCGTCATCCTCTGCGTCGTGAAGTGGACCGAGTTCGCACCGGGGGTCAGCCCCTTCGTGGAAGCCTTCGCGAAGATCGGCATCCCGGCGGGCGCGGGCATCGTGAACTTCGTCGTCCTGACGGCGGCCCTGTCCTCCTGCAACTCCGGCATGTACTCCACCGGCCGCATGCTGCGCACCCTGGCGGACAACGGAGAGGCCCCCAAGGTCTTCAACAAGCTGTCGTCCACCAAGACGCCCGCGCTCGGCATCACCGTCTCCATGCTCTTCATGGGCATCGGCGTGATCCTGAACTACATCGTCCCGGAGAAGGCCTTCGGCTACGTCACCTCGGTGGCCACCGCGGCCGGCATCTGGACCTGGCTGATGATCCTGGTCAGCCACATCCTGTACCGCCGCGCGGTCGACGCCGGGCGCCTGCCCGCCTCGTCCTTCCCGGCCCCGGGCGGCTCGAAGCTCAGCTGGGTCGCGGTCGTGTTCCTGCTCTTCGTCACCTGCCTCATCGCGTACGACGCCGACTCCCGCGTCTGCCTCTACGTGATGGCCGGCTGGGCGGCGGCACTGGGCATCGGCTGGGCCGTACTGAAGTCGCGGAACCCGGAGGTCACGGAGCGCCGCGACCCGGAGTTCGAGAAGATCGGCTGACGGACCTCACGCAGAACATGTAGGGCTCGTGGCCCAGCATGTGGGCCTCCCCGTACCACCCCTCGGTACGGGGAGGCCCTTCTGCTTATCCTGACGACCATGCTGACCATCACCCAGGCCCTCGTCGACCAGATCGTCGCGCACGCGCGCCAGGACCACCCCGACGAGGCGTGCGGCGTGGTCGCCGGCCCGGAGGGCACCGGCCGCCCCGAGCGGTTCATCCCGATGCTCAACGCCGCGCGCTCGCCCACGTTCTACGAGTTCGACTCCGGCGACCTCCTCAAGCTCTACCGCGAGCTCGACGACCGCGACGAGGAACCGGTCGTCATCTACCACTCCCACACGGCCACCGAGGCGTACCCCTCCCGCACCGACATCTCGTACGCGAACGAGCCCGGCGCGCACTACGTCCTGGTCTCCACGGCGGACGCCGACGACGCCGGACCCTTCCAGTTCCGCTCGTTCAGGATCCTGGAGGGCGAGGTGACGGAGGAGGAGGTCACGATCGTGGAGGCGTACTGATCCCGTATTTCGGTCAGAATTCATCCAGTATCTGAGATCACATTCCAGGACCCGGACCGGGAATCGATACGATGACCCCATGGTTTCCCACGACGTGAGCGACAAGACCCCGGGCATGCTGCTCGTGGCACGGTTGCACGTCGACCTGTGCAGGCTGCAGAGCGCCATCTGTACGCGCTGAACCCTGCCGCCGTACGGCCGTGAGCCGCGGCGTCCCACACCGCTCACCTGCTCTTCCGGGCCGCCGCGCGCCCACCGACTGACTGACTCACTCCCGACAGGAGCCCACAGCCATGGCCATCGAGGTCCGCATCCCCACCATCCTCCGCACCTACACCGACGGCCAGAAGGCCGTCGAGGGCGGCGGGGAGACCCTCGCAGCCCTCTTCGCCGACCTGGAGACCCGTCATGCGGGCATCCAGGCCCGCATCGTGGACGGCGGCGAGCTGCGCCGCTTCGTGAACGTGTACCTGAACGACGAGGACGTGCGCTTCCTCGACGGCATCAACACCAAGCTGACCGACGGCGACAACGTCACGATCCTGCCGGCCGTGGCCGGCGGCATGGTCTGACCGGCACAGGGCTCTGATCGCTGATGCGTTACGACTCCCCGCTGGCCGCGGTGGGCAACACCCCTCTGGTGCGCCTGCCGCGGCTCTCGCCGTCCGCCGACGTCCGCATCTGGGCGAAGCTGGAGGACCGCAATCCGACCGGCTCGGTCAAGGACCGGCCCGCGCTCCACATGATCGAACAGGCGGAGAAGGACGGCCGGTTGACGCCCGGCTGCACGATTCTGGAGCCCACCTCGGGCAACACCGGCATCTCGCTCGCCATGGCGGCGAAGCTCAAGGGCTACCGCATGGTGTGCGTCATGCCCGAGAACACCTCCCAGGAGCGGCGGGAGCTGCTCGGCATGTGGGGCGCCGAGATCATTCCGTCCCCTGCGGCGGGGGGCTCGAACACGGCGGTGCGGGTGGCGAAGGAGCTGGCCGCCGAGCATCCCGACTGGGTGATGCTCTACCAGTACGGCAACCCCGACAACGCGGGTGCGCACTACGCGACGACGGGTCCGGAGATCCTGGCCGACCTGCCCTCGGTCACCCACTTCGTCGCCGGGCTCGGCACCACCGGCACCCTGATGGGCGTGGGCCGCTTCCTCCGCGAGCACAAGCCCGACGTCAAGATCGTCGCGGCCGAGCCGCGGTACGACGACCTTGTGTACGGGCTTCGGAACCTCGACGAGGGTTTCGTGCCCGAGCTGTACGACGCGTCCGTCCTGACGACCCGGTTCTCGGTCGGCTCCGCCGATGCCGTCACCCGTACGCGGGAGCTGTTGCAGCAGGAGGGGATCTTCGCGGGTGTCTCGACGGGGGCGGCGCTGCACGCGGCGATCGGCGTCGGCAACAAGGCCGTGAAGTCGGGCGAGCCCGCCGACATCGTCTTCGTCGTGGCCGACGGCGGTTGGAAGTACCTCTCGACGGGCGTCTACACGGCAGCCACGACGGAAGAGGCCATCCAGACACTGCAGGGGCAGCTCTGGGCGTAGCCGGGTTTCTCGCCCCCGCCGCCCCTACCCGTCCCATCCTTCTGGGGCTCCGCCCCAGACCCCGTTGGGTGCGTCGCCGGGTGCGGGTTCGTTGTGGCTTGTCGCGCAGTTCCCCGCGCCCCTGGTAGGCGGGGCTGCGCCCCTGCTTTCAGCCTGTCCGGCGTTTGAGGGCGAGGCCGTTCCGGCTGATTTCCCGACCACCCGCGGTCAACCTGCCCACTTTCGCCGGCCCTCGAGGTCTTTCAGCCCCTCCGGCGTTTGAGGAGCGGGGGTTCGGGGGCAGCGCCCCCGAAAAGGGACGGGAATGGGCAGGGGCGGCGGGGGCGAGGAAAAGCCCCTAACGGGACAGGTTGCGGACCTGGTCCCAGATCACGGGGTCCACCGGGCCCACCCGGCGGCGGAAGTCCCGTACCGGCAGCCCGCGCAGCTCATCCGTTTCGAGGAAGCTGGCCCGCCCCCGGGCGTCCCCGACGGAGCCGGGCGGGAGCGGAATCACCCCGGCCCGCCGCTCGTCGTGGTTCTTGCTGGTGATCTTGGCGACGACAGCCGTGCGACCCCGCACGGTCAGAACCAGGCAGGGCCGGTCCTTCGCCCCGGGCCCGTCCTCGAACGGAACATTCGCCCACCAGATCTCGGCAGGCCGCGGACGAGAAGCACGAGAGGGCCGACGGATCCCACCCCGGACCCGCGGCCGGCCCGGTGGGCGACCGGTCGAACGGCCCTGCGAACGGCCCCGCCCGCCCGAAGACCCCCGCCGTCCCCCGCCGCCCCCACCCGTCCACCAGCGTCGCGACACCCGCCAACAGCACCACGGCCGCCAACGCGAGCCACCACGACGTATCCATGGATATGACGGTACCGGCGTGACGGGGCCCACGCTTGGCCACCCCGCTGGCCCCCGAACCGGTGACACCGCAGGTGAGTTCCCCCACAACAGCCCTCGACGGAGGAGCGACAGGACCTTTTGCGCCTTACGCTCGACGGACCGCACGACCCCCGTCTTCACTCCCCGCCAGCGGAGGTTTCTGCTTTATGAAGCTCACCGTCGTCGGCTGCTCGGGGTCGTTCCCGTCCGCGGAATCGGCCTGCTCGAGCTACCTCGTCGAGGCCGACGGCTTCCGGCTGCTTCTCGACATGGGCAACGGTGCCCTTGGCGAGCTGCAGCGCCACTGCGGTCTCTACGACCTTGACGCGATCTTCCTCAGCCATCTGCACGCCGACCACTGCATCGACATGTGCGCGTACTTCGTCGCGCGCTACTACCGCCATGACGGCGGCCGCTGCGATCCGATCCCCGTCTACGGACCCGAGGGCACGGAACAGCGCCTGACCACCGCGTACGCGGACACCCCCTCCGCCTCCTCCATGAGCGAGGTCTTCGACTTCCACACGGTCAAGCCGGGCTCGTTCGAGATCGGCCCGTTCTCGGTGCACACCGAGAAGGTGAGCCACCCCGTGGAGGCGTACGGCATCCGTGTCGAGCACGGCGGCCGGTCGCTCACGTACTCCGGGGACACCGGCGTCTGCGACACGCTGGACGAACTCGCCCGGGACACCGACCTGTTCCTCTGCGAGGCCGCGTTCACCCACGGCAAGGAGGACATCCCGGACCTCCACCTCAACGGCCGCGAGGCCGGCGAGACCGCGACCCGCGCCGCGGCCCGCCGCCTGGTCCTGACCCACATTCCGCCGTGGACGGACCCGCAGGCGAACCTCGCCGACGCCCGAGCGGCGTTCGGAGGACCGGTGGAACTCGCCACGCCGCGAGTCACGTACGAGATCTGACGTCGTCCGTACGAGAACTGACGCCGTCCGCACGCGGCACCGCGCAGTGCCTGGACAGGCTACGCAGCACAAGGCCCCCGGAGCCGATCGGCTCCGGGGGCCTTCGTCATGCCTCAGACCTTGGTTCTCACGCCTTGGTGAGGTCCTCGACCTCCTCGTCGGGCTCGCGGCCCGGCGTCGCGAGGTTGAACCTGATGATCGCGAAGCGGAAGGTCACGTAGTAGATCGCCGCGAAGACCAGGCCGATCGGGATGATCATCCATGGCTTGGTGGCGAGGTTCCAGTTGAGGAAGTAGTCGATGGCGCCCGCGGAGAAGCTGAAGCCGTGGTGGACGCCCAGCGCCCAGGTGACGGCCATCGAGATCGCGGTGAGGATCGCGTGGATCACGTACAGGACCGGCGCGATGAACATGAACGCGAACTCGATCGGCTCGGTGATACCCGTGACGAACGAGGTCAGCGCGAGGGAGACCATCATGCCGCCGACGGCCTTGCGGCGCTCGGGGCGGGCGCAGTGCGTGATCGCCAGGGCGGCGGCCGGGAGCGCGAACATCATGATGGGGAAAAAGCCTGTCATGAACTGACCGGCAGTCGGGTCGCCGTGGAAGAAGCGCGGCAGGTCACCGTGCCAGACGGCACCGGCGGAGTCCGTGTAGGTGCCGATCTCCTGCCAGGCGACGGTGTTCACGAACTGGTGCATGCCGACCGGCAGCAGCGCGCGGTTGATGGCGCCGAAGATGCCCGCGCCGACCGCGCCGAGGCCGGTCATCCACTCGCCGAAGTTGGTGATGACGTCGCCGATGGGCTCCCAGACGAGGCCGAAGAAGACGCCGACGGCGGTGCCGATGAAGGCCATCAGGATCGGTACGAGACGGCGGCCGTTGAAGAAGCCGAGCCAGTCGGGGAGCTTGGTGCGGTGGAAGCGCTGCCAGGTGACCGCGGCTATCAGGCCCATCACGATGCCGCCGAGGACCTTGGGGTCGTTGTAGGTCGCGGCGACGTCCGCGCCCTTCTGGACCTTGGCCTCGCTGATCGGGAACGCGGTGAGGACGTTCTTGTAGACGAGGAACCCGACGAGCGCCGCGAGCGCGGTGGAGCCGTCGGACTTCTTGGCGAAGCCGATGGCGATGCCGACGCAGAACAGCAACGGCAGGTTGGCGAAGACCGCGTCGCCGGCGGTGGCGAACACGGACGCGACCTTGTTCCAGCCGAGCCCGTCCGCGCCGAACACATCGGGCTGGCCGAGACGGAGCAGGATGCCGGCGGCCGGCAGCACGGCAATGGGGAGTTGCAGGCTGCGGCCGACCTTCTGCAGGCCCTGGAGCAGGCCGGATCCCCACTTCTTCGCGGGGGCCGCCGGAGCTGTGGCGGTGGTCATGGTTCCTCCATGTGCAGGGTGCTGCCGGGGACGGGAAATGAACGGAAGTGAATTGCACGGGGGATGGACAGCATCCACGTGGTCTACACCACTCAGTGGTGTAGACCTGTTGTAGCACGGTGAAGGTGAGATAAGGAACCCGCAGTTTTTGCGGCCGGGACATGCAGGATCAAGCGTCCAGAAACATGAAAAAGCGCCCCCTAAGGGGCGCGGGGAACTGCGCGAACGGCCACGACGGTCCGCAGGCTACGAACCGGCCTCTCGGGGCCCAGGAAAGCGGAGCGCCTACGCCTTCGTCACGTCCTCGACCTCGTCCTCCGGCTCCCGGCCGGGCGTCGGCAGGTTGAACTTCGTGATCGCGAACCGGAAGACCACGTAGTAGACGGCGGCGAAACACAGGCCGATCGGAATGATCGCCCAGGGTTTCGTGGCCAGATTCCAGTTGATGACGTAGTCGATCAGGCCCGCTGAGAAACTGAACCCGTCGTGCACACCCAGACCCCACGTCACCGCCATCGAGACGCCCGTGAGGATCGCGTGCACCGCGTACAGCGCGGGCGCGATGAACACGAAGGAGTACTCGATCGGTTCCGTGATGCCCGTGACGAACGACGTCAGGGCGATCGACATCATCAGGCCGCCAATTTCCTTGCGGCGCTGGGGTTTTGCGCAGTGGGTCATCGCCAGGCACGCCGCCGGCAGCGCGAACATCATGATGGGGAAGAAGCCCGACGTGAACTGCCCGGCGTCCGGGTCGCCCGCCAGGAACATGTTGATGTCGCCGTGCACGACCGTGCCGTCCGGCTTGGTGTAACTGCCGAACTGGAACCACATGGGCACGTTCAGGAACTGGTGCAGCCCGATCACCAGCAGCGCGCGGTTGGCGAGACCGAAGAGCCCAGCACCCCACGAACCCAGGCTCACCAGCCAGTCGCTGAAGTCCTCAAGACCCCGGCCGACCGGCGGCCACACCCACAGACACAGCGCCGCGAACGCGATCGCCACGAACGCCATGATGATCGGCACGAGACGGCGGCCGTTGAAGAAGCCGAGCCAGTCCACCAGCTTGGTGCGGTGGTAGCGCTGCCAGAAGTAGGCCGCCATCAGCCCCATGATGATGCCTCCGAAGACACCCGGGTTCTGGTACGTGAACACCACCACCGAGCCGTCGTCCGCCTGACAGCCGGCCGCCACCACCTTCGCCTGCTCCGCACAGTCCTCGGGGAACTGCCGCAGCACGTTGTAGTAGACGAGGAACCCGGCCACCGCCGCGAGCGCCGTCGAACCGTCGGCCTTCTTCGCCATACCGATCGCCACACCGACGCAGAACAGCAGCGGCAGACCGAGCGAGCCGTCCAGCAGGGCGCCGCCCGCGCCCGCCATCACCTTGGAGACATCCGTCCAGCCGAGACCGTCGGCACCGAACACATCCGGCTGGCCCAGGCGGTTGAGAATGCCGGCGGCCGGCAGTACGGCGATGGGCAGTTGGAGGCTGCGGCCCATCTTCTGCAGGCCCTGGAACAGGTTGCTCCAGCGGGCGCGCGCGGGCGCGGCGGCGCTGTCGGCACTCATCGGCGGTCCTCCTGCATCCTCCCGCGCCCCTCCACCGGCCTCCCGCCGCCCTCCCGGACCTCCTGGAACGGGGCCGGGTTTGGCGGCCGTTGAAAACTGGTGTAGACCAGTCGGCGAACGGTTGCGCTGTCGTGTTCGCCATCATTCGGGACGGGTGACGTGACCGCTCGCGAAGATGGGCCAACTGTGGGTTACTGCGACAAAGCGGTTCGGATCAGGGAGTAGGACATGGCCAGCAAGGCTGAGAAGATCGTCGCCGGGCTCGGCGGCATCGAGAACATCGAAGAGGTCGAGGGCTGCATCACCCGGCTGCGCACCGAGGTCATCGACCCGAGCAAGGTCGACGAGGCCGCCCTGAAGGCCGCGGGCGCCCACGGCGTCGTCAAGATGGGCAACGCCATCCAGGTCGTCATCGGCACCGACGCGGACCCGATCGCCGCGGACATCGAAGACATGATGTGAACCCCCGGACTCCGGGCCCCTGGCCCGGGGACCTGAGGACTCACTCCTGAGGGGCCGCTTCCGTTACCCGGGGCGGCCCCTCACCCGTATACGACTAGGCTCGACGCCATGTCTCGAATCGACGGCCGCACGCCCGAACAGCTCCGCCCGATCACCATCGAACGCGGCTGGAGCAAGCACGCCGAGGGCTCCGTCCTCGTCTCCTTCGGCGACACGAAGGTCTTCTGCACCGCCTCCGTGACCGAGGGCGTCCCGCGCTGGCGCAAGGGCAGCGGCGAGGGCTGGGTCACCGCCGAATACTCCATGCTCCCGCGGGCCACCAACACCCGCGGCGACCGCGAATCCGTCCGCGGCAAGATCGGCGGCCGCACGCACGAGATCAGCCGCCTCATCGGACGGTCCCTGCGCGCCGTCATCGACTACAAGGCACTCGGCGAGAACACCATCGTCCTCGACTGCGACGTCCTCCAGGCCGACGGCGGCACCCGCACCGCCGCCATCACCGGCGCGTACGTCGCCCTCGCGGACGCCATCACCTGGGCCCAGGGCAAGAAGATCATCCGCGCCGGCCGCCAGCCCCTCACCGGAACCGTCAGCGCCGTCTCCGTCGGCATCGTCGGCGGCGTGCCCCTCCTCGACCTCTGCTACGAGGAGGACGTCCGCGCCGACACCGACATGAACGTCGTCTGCACCGGCGACGGCCGCTTCGTCGAGGTCCAGGGCACCGCCGAGGCCGAACCGTTCGCCCGCGAGGAGCTCAACTCCCTTCTCGACCTGGCCGTTCTGGGCTGCACGGAACTCGCTGTCGCCCAGCGCACGGCGCTTGATACGGTCCTGGAAAGGTAAAGGACACACCAAGACGGCCTCCTGCCACGGGCAACCACGGCACCGGCCGTCGCGTCCCTACGAGTACGGGCGTACGGCACACCGCGGTACGCCCGGCCAGCACCACACGGGGGCCTTGTGGCCTACGCAACGGGGCCCTCGGGCCTGATCCAACGGGAGGACCGTTTCCATGGCCGCGAGTCGCCGCCGAGCACGCCGTACCACTGCCATCGCCGCCGCCGTGGCAGCCGTCGCGCTGACGGCCGGGCTGACCACCGGCTGCGACGCCGTCAACAAGGCCCTGGACTGCGTCCAGACCGCCGACACCATCGCCGACAGCGTCACCGACCTCCAGCAGGCCGTGGAGAACGCCGCGAACGACCCGACACAGGCCGACGAGGCACTCGACTCCATCGACAAGAACCTCGACACCATCGGTGACAAGACCGACGACACCGACATCAACAAGGCCGTGGACGACCTCCAGAAGGCGGTCACCAACGTCCGCGACTCCATCAAGAACGGCGACGAGACCCCGGACATCAGCCCCGTCACGGACGCGGCCGGCGAACTCACCAAGGTCTGCACGCCGTAGCGGCAACGGCCGTCCCGCCGCGGGTGAACGGCCGTTCCGCCGCGGGTGGGCGACCGGCCCCACCGCGGGTGGCAGACGATCAGATCACGGGCACCGGCCGGCGATCACCGGCATCGCACGAGCGGCACCGCCCGCCTGGCTAGGGTGAGCACCATGACCCGCCTGATCCTCGCCACCCGCAACCCCGGAAAGATCACCGAGCTGAGGGCGATCCTCGCCGCCGCAGGTCTCCACCACGACCTCGTCGGCGCGGACGCCTACCCGGAGATCCCCGACGTCAAGGAAACCGGCGTCACCTTCGCCGAGAACGCCCTCCTCAAGGCACACGCCCTCGCCCAGGCCACCGGCCTGCCGGCCGTCGCCGACGACTCGGGCCTCTGCGTCGACGTCCTCGGCGGCGCCCCCGGAATCTTCTCCGCCCGCTGGTCCGGCACCCACGGCGACGACCTGGCCAACCTCAGGCTCCTCCTCGCCCAACTCGGCGACATCCCCGACGAACACCGCGCCGCCCACTTCGCCTGCGCCGCCGCACTCGCCCTCCCCGACGGAACGGAACGCGTGGTCGAGGGCCGCCTCCTCGGCACCCTGCGCCACGAGCCCACCGGCTCCCACGGCTTCGGCTACGACCCGATCCTCCAGCCCGAGGGCGACACCCGCACCTGCGCGGAACTCACCCCCGACGAGAAGAACGCGATCAGCCACCGGGGCAAGGCGTTCCGCGGACTCGTACCGGTCGTGCGGGAGTTGCTGGGGTGACGGCTCGGGACCTCGGCTACCCCACCCCGCGTACGGGCGCAGCGACACCCGCGCGTCCAGGTCGATGCCGTTCACGCCCGCCGGTGACGGCAACCGCAGCACCTTGTCGAGCACGGGTCCCAGCCGGCTGCAGCCCGAAGTGCCCGGCGCCGTAAAGCGGTTGTCGGCCACCCCGAAGGTGACGACCAGCGGATCCGGCGAGACGGCCCTCGACGGATCCGTCTCCTTGAGCACCAGATGGACCGGGGGCCGCGTCGGTGCCTATGGAACAACCACGCGGGACCCCCGGCTGGATGCGCGGCTCCCGCAGCCTCAGCCACCTCACCCAGGAAGAGGTGACCGCCTTCCAAGACGCCTACCTCGACCTCCTGACCCGCTTCGCCCGAGGTCCGGAGGGCGCCCCGCCTGACGCCAAGCCGGTACTGCTGCGGTGGTTCGCGCTGCCGGCCGAGTGAGGCTTCCTGCTTCGCGCTCGCGCGGCGAAGGCCCTGCTCGCGGGGTGCGAGCTGGGCCTTCAGGCTGGTGGGCCCGGTGGGACTCGAACCCACGACATACCGGACCTAAACCGGCATCCTCTAGCCAGCTGGGATACGGGCCCCCGCGGCGCTGCCTACTTTACTGGCCACCGCGGACCGCTGGCGGCCGAGGTGCTACACGGATCGCCTCCGGCCCCCTCGGCACCAGGTGCTGGTGATCGCGTGACAGTTGGGGCACAGCAACTGGAGGTTGTCGGGGCGGTTGTCGCTCCAATCTCCGTTGATGTGGTCCACCTCCAGCGTCATCGGCTTGCCGAGCCACTCCGGTGCGGTGCCGCATCGGGCGCATTGCTCAGGTACGCCAATCTCGTGAAGCGCCCGACGCAGTTGCCCTGTCTTTGTCCGCCGCTCACCGTTGTGCTTGATCAGCAGATCTTCCGCTCGCTTCAAAGGAGTCGGTCCGGGCTTCCCGCGGCGATGCCCCTGGCCCAGGAAATGCGAGGTGTCGATTCCGTATTTCTCGGTCAGCTCCGGGAACAGCGCGCGCAGGCGCGTGTTGTCCGGGCGTTGCAGCAACTGAAGGGTTCCGGCTATAGAAGTCGACTCGGCAACGGCACGCCGCAACTCGCTCTCGGTTGGCAGGCCCTTGGGCCCATGTCGGCCCTTGCGGGAGAAGTGCGTGATGTCGATGCTGAAGTGCTCGAAGCGTTTGTACAGATGACGTCGGAGATTGATGTAGGGCCGGGTGCCGAAGTAGGCAATGACGTCGTCGATGCTTGAGCACTGTTCGGCAGCCTGAGCCAGCTGCTCGCGCGTGTATCGCGTGCCACCGCTCATGAGGGGGAGCTCCGGTAACGTCCTTTGGCTCGCCCTCGATAAGTATCCGTCGTGGAGTGGCAGTTGGGGCACAGCAGCTGTAGGTTCTCGATTCGATTGTTACGCCAATTGCCGTCGATGTGGTCGACTTCGAGAGGCAGCGGTTCTCCGAGCCAGACTGCCTCGATGCCGCACATGGTGCAGCAGTCCTTGATGCCGTTGCCCAGCATCGCTCGTTTCAGCCGAGCGCTCTGCTCGCGGCGGGAGTGTGTCGGGTCTTGCTCGACGAGCAGTTCCTCAGGTGTACGTTGCCGCCTGCCCCCGCGGGCCTCCGGGGTGAAGTGTGAGGTGTCGATGCCCAACGCTTTGACCCTACGGCTGATGTGCGTGTGGTGTCCGCCGACGACCTCAAGCCCGAGACTGCGCAGGACTTCACACATGTTCGTCGACGCGGAGACTGCTGTTGCAAGGATCTCTCTGGTCCACCGTGCTCCCTCACGCTCGAAGTGCGAGGTGTTCACCCCCAACTTCTTCATGCGCGCCTGCACGTACCGCCGCGTCGAACTCTTCGGATCCACCCCCAACTTCCCCAACGCCTCCGACAACGTCCGCGACGAGCTCGCCGCCTCCTCCAGCCGCTCCCTGGTGTACGGGCTGACCGGCATGGTTCCCCTCCGTTCCGGCCGCTTGTTCGCGACCTCGTACGGAGTAACGAACCGTTTATCGGATGGTCACGTCCGGAATGTGGAACGTCCCGCGCCGCTTATCGCGGGGCGCGGGACGTTCCGATGCTGGTAATGCGGGGAGCCGGACCTCAAGCCCTAGGATCCCCAGGCCCTCAGATCCCCAAGTCCTTGATGATCTTCGCCACGTGGCCCGTAGCCCGCACGTTGTACAGCGCCCGTTCGACCTTGCCCTCCTCGTCCACCACGATCGTGGAGCGGATGACGCCCATGTAGGTCTTGCCGTAGTTCTTCTTCTCGCCGTAGGCGGCGTAGGACTCGGTGACCGTCTTGTCGGGGTCGGCGAGGAGGGTGATCTTCAGGTTCTCCTTGTCGCGGAACTTGGCGAGCTTCTCGGGCTTGTCGGGGGAGACACCGATGACGTCGTAGCCCGCGCCGGCGAGGAGCTCGAGGTTGTCCGTGAAGTCGCAGGCCTGCTTGGTGCAGCCGGGGGTCAGGGCGGCCGGGTAGAAGTAGACGATGACCTTGCGGCCCTTGAGGTCGGCCAGGGAGACCTCGTTGCCGTCGGCGTCGGGCAGGGTGAAGGCGGGGGCGGTGTCGCCGGGCTGGAGTCGCTCGCTCATCTCGTGGGGTCTCCTTGCGGGGTGGTGGATACGCACCCGAGCGTAATGGGGGTGCCGGGCGGTGCGCGGCGTGCGGAGCTGACAGACTGTCGACCAGAGAAAAGGCCGAAGAGAACAGGCCACGGGAAGAACGACCACGACCACGGAGGCAGCGCGTGTCGGACACGTCGAGCACGCCGGACACCAGGACTCCGGCGCAGATCGAGGCGGACATCAAGCGCCGTCGCGAAACTCTCGCCGAGACGCTCGACGAGATCGGTGTGCGGGTGCATCCGAAGACCATCGTCGGGGACGCCAAGGCCAAGGTGGCGTCCAGCGTCGACCACACGCTCGGACGTGCCTACGTGGGCGTCAACCGCGTCGTCGGCGATGTGAAGGGGCAGTTCGTCACCGAGGAGGGGGCGCCGCGGCTGGACCGTATCGTGCCCGTCGCCCTCGTCGTGGTCGGAGTCGTCGGACTGCTCACCCTGAGCACCAGGCGCCGCAGGGGCTGACCCGTCGTCAGCCCCGACTGCACCCGCGCCGGTACCCCGGGCGCTCCGCCGGCCGGCCGACCGCACCCCACGTACGTACGAACCGTGTGAAGGCAGGTAGGTTCGAGACGTGAGCGAGAAGAACCATCACGACAAGTTGCCCATCCGGATGCTCCACGACCGTGTGCTCGTGCGGCAGGACACCGCCGAGGGCGAGCGCCGTTCGGGTGGCGGCATCCTGATCCCCGCGACGGCGGCCGTGGGCCGGCGGCTCGCCTGGGCCGAGGTCGTCGCGGTCGGGCAGAACGTACGGACCGTGGAGCCGGGCGACCGCGTCCTGTACGACCCGGAGGACCTCGCCGAGGTCGAGGTGCGCGGCACCGCGTACGTCCTGATGCGCGAGCGGGACCTGCACGCCGTGGCGGCCGACCGGTTCGAGGGCTCCGAGGACTCGACCGGTCTGTACCTCTGAAACACCTGTACCTCTGAAACAGAGGTCGAAAGAGGCAGAAGGGGCTGGTGACCATCGCCACCAGCCCCCTTCTGCTTGCCTTTTGCTACCTTGGAAGGACCCCGACGAGACGCGCCGTACCGGGACTCGCAAAGACGACGCACCCCTGTTGATCAACGCCTGTTGATCCGTTCACGGAGGTGCCTCATGGCCTGGGTCCTGCTTGTCGTCGCCGGTCTGCTCGAAGTCGGCTGGTCGATCGGTATGAAGTACACCGACGGTTTCACGCGGCTCGTGCCGAGCGTTCTCACCGGTGCGGGCATCGTCGCCAGCATGTTCCTGCTGTCGTACGCGGCGAAGACGCTGCCCATCGGTACCGCCTACGGCGTCTGGGTCGGCATCGGCGCGGCCGGGGCGGCGGTGTTCGGCATGGCGGTGCTGGGTGAACCCACCACCGCCGCCCGGATCTTCTTCGTCTGTCTGCTGCTGATCGCCGTGGTGGGGCTGAAGGCGACCTCCGGTCACTGACCCCCGGACACCGAGGGACGGCGCGCGGGGCCTCCGAACTGCGGCGGCCCCCGAACTACGGGAAGCCGCCGAAGTTCGTCCCCGTGGCCCCGTCGTCGCCCCCTGTTCCGTCCGTGGTGCTGCCGTCCGTCGTTCCGCCGTCGGTCGTGGTGCCTCCGTCGCCGGTGGTGCCGCCCGCGCCGTCGGTACCACCCGTGGGGAAGCCGGTGCCGCCGCCCGTCGTCGCGCCTCCGGTGGTCGTGCCTCCGTCGGTGGTGCCGCCGTCGGTCGTCGTCCCGCCGTCGCCGGTGGTGCCGCCGTCCGTGGTGGTCCCGCCGTTGGTCTGGCCCTCGGTCGCGGGGGTCTCCTCGCCGCCGGTGGTCGTGCCGCCGTTGTCCTGTCCGGCGTCCGTGCCCGGCTGGTCCTCGTCGGGGTTGGCCGGCGGGAGTTGCTGCTCCTCCGCGCCGTCCTGGAGCCGTAGGTCGAACTCCTGGGCGGAGGTGCCCTTCAAGGCGGCCTTCGTGTACTGGGCCCAGATCTGCGCCGGGTAGCCACCGCCGTTGATGCGGGGCTGCCCGAGCGCCCCGTACAGGGACTTGTGCGCGCCCGTGTCGGGGTCCTGGCCCATGATGGCGACGACCGTGGCGAGGTTCGGGGTGTAGCCCGCGAACCAGGCCGCCTGGTCCTCCTCCGCCGTGCCGGTCTTGCCCGCAGCGGGCCGCCCGGCGGCCTGCGCGGCCGTGCCGGTGCCGCCGTCGACGACGCTCTGCAGGACCGAGGTCGTGGTGTCGGCGGCCTCGCGGCTCACCGCCTGCCAGGTCTTGCGCCCGGGCAGGTCCACCACGTCCGCGCCGTCCTTGGTGATCTTGTCGATCATCGTGTACGTGCCGCGCTTGCCGTGGTTGGCGAGGGTCGCGTACGCCTCCGCCATGTCGAGGACGCTGGCCGTGGCCGGGCCGAGCGCGATCGACGGGGACGCCGTCAGGTCGGGGGTGTCGGACGGGATGCCGAGGCCGACGGCCGTCTTCTCGACCTTCTCCGGATCGACGTCCACGGCCATCTGCGCGTACACGGAGTTCACGGACTTGTCCGTGGCGGTGCGGACCGAGATCTGCCCGTACGAGACCTGGTCCTCGTTCTCCGGGGCGTACGTGCCGCCCTCCCAGCCCTGTACGGGGCGCTTGTTGGTGCCGTCGTAGACGGTGTTCGGGGTGATCGTGCGGCCGTCCTGCGTGGTCGAGTCGTTCTGCACGGCCGCGGTGAACACGAACGGCTTGAAGGTGGAGCCGACCTGGTAGTCCCGGCGGGTCGCGTTGTTGTAGTACTGCTTCGTGTAGTCGATGCCGCCGTACATCGCGAGGACCCTGCCGGTCTTCGGGTCGATGGAGGCGCCGCCCGCGCGGACGTAGTTGTCGACCTTGCGGTCCTTCTTGTCGAGCTTCTCCATCACCTGGTCGTCCACGGCCTTCACGAAGGCGTCCTGCTTGGGCTTCTGCAGGGTGGTCGTGATGCGGTAGCCGCCGGCGTTCAGCTCGTTCTCGTCGAGGATCTTGTTGTCGGTCAGGTAGTCGTTCACGGCCTTCACGATGTAGCCGCGCTGTCCGGACATGCCGGCCGCGATCACCGTCTGCTTGGGCTCGGGGAACTTGATGCCCGAGCGCTCCGACGCGGTGATCCACTTCTTCTTGACCATGCCGTCGAGGACGTAGTTCCAGCGGGCCAGCGCCGCGGGCTTGTTCTCGGGGTGGGCGACGACGTCGAACTCGCTCGGCGCGTTCAGCAGCGATGCCAGGTAGGCGCCCTGGCCGACCGTCAGGTCGATGGCGTCGACGCCGTAGTAGGCCTGGGCGGCGGCCTGGATGCCGTAGGCGTTGCGGCCGAAGTAGCTGGTGTTGAGGTAGCCCTCCAGGATGTCGTCCTTGCTCTTCTCGCGGTCCAGCTTGATCGCGATGAAGAACTCCTTCGCCTTCCGGGTGACCGTCTGCTCCTGGGCCAGGTAGTAGTTCTTCACGTACTGCTGGGTGATCGTCGAGCCGGACTGCTTGCCCTTGCCCGTCGCGGTGTTCCAGCCGGCGCGGATCATCGCCTTGGGGTCGACCGCCGACTCGCTGTAGAAGTCGCGGTCCTCGGCGGCCAGCACGGCGTGCTGGGCGTCCTTGGAGATCAGCGCCAGCGTCACGTTCTCCCGGTTGACCTCGCCGTCACGGGCGAGCTGGCTGCCGTCCGAGTACAGATAGACGTTGCTCTGTTTCATCGCCGCCGAGTTCGCGGCCGGGATCTTCACCAGGTAGTAGCCGAGTGCGAACGCACCGATGAGCAGCAGGAGCCCGGTGAGGACCGTGCCGAGCACCATCCGCCAGGTCGGGATCAGTCGTCGCCATCCGGTGCGTTTCGGTCGCTTGGGCTTCTTGCCGGGTGTCTCGGGTGCCGCCGCGGTGGCGGGTCCCGGTTCCCTCGGTGCCCAGCCCTCGCTCGGCTGCTGCGGCTGCGGCTGGTCGTTCATGTTGTGCCGGACTCCCGTTTCGCGTCATACGTCTCGTACGCCCTCGTACGCCTTGTGCGCCCCTCCTTGAAGACTGTCGCACCCGGCGATTCGTTCCCGGGACGTGGCACGCGTCCCGGGGAGAAAATGCGTGGCACGCGGTACGCCCCCGGGGCTAGGCTCCTGCGCTTTGGCTCGGACCGGTCGAAGGGGGCCCGACGTGGGGACTTGGCGGTTGTACACAGCCGTCGCGGCAGGCGCGTTCCGGCGGTACGCGACCTACCGGGTGGCCACCGCCGCGGGCGTGTTCACCAACACCGTCTTCGGGCTGATCCTGGCTTACACGTACATCGCGCTATGGGACGAAAGGCCTGGCCTCGGCGGGTACGACCAGTCCCAGGCGGTGACGTACGTGTGGCTCGGGCAGGGGCTGCTCGCGGCGGTCGCGGTGATCGGCGGCGGCTTCGAGGACGAGATGATCGAGAGAATCCGTACGGGTGACATCGCGATCGACCTGTACCGGCCCGCGGACCTCCAGATGTGGTGGCTGGCTGCCGACGCGGGGCGGGCCGCGTTCCAGTTGGCGGGGCGCGGTGTGGTGCCGATGGCGTTCGGGGGGCTCGTGTTCCATCTCGCGCTTCCGGCCGATGCCGGGACCTGGCTGGCGTTCCTCGTCGCCGTCGCCCTCGGTCTCCTGGTGAGTTTCGCGATCCGCTATCTCGTGGCGCTGCTGGCGTTCTGGTTCATGGACGGGGCGGGCGTGCAGCAGCTGGCCGTGCTCGCGGGGCTCTTCTTCTCCGGGATGACGCTGCCGCTGAACGTCTTCCCGGGCGCCCTCGGCGAGCTGGCCCGGGCGCTGCCCTGGTCGTCGCTGCTGCAGGCCCCGGCGGATGTGCTGCTCGGCGAGCGCACGGGCTTCGCGCTGTGGCGTACGTACGCCTTCCAGGCCGCCTGGGCCGTGGGGCTGCTCGCGGTGGGCCGGCTGGTCCAGTCGGCGGCGACGCGCAGGGTGGTGGTCCAGGGTGGCTGACCTTCAGGAGAGGCGAGACGTGCACCGGGGCTTCCCGCCGGCCGGCCGCTCGCGGGTGGTGGACGGGCTGCGGGCCTACCGGCTGATCGCCTGGATGTGGATCCGCTCGACGATGGCGTACCGCGCGTCCTTCGCGATGACGGTCTTCGGCAACTTCGCGGGGACCGCGCTCGACTTCGTCACGATCCTGCTGATGTTCTCGCGGGTCGACGAGCTCGGCGGCTACTCGCTGGGCGAGGTGGCGTTCCTGTACGGGCTGTCCAGTGCCGCGTTCGGTCTCACCGACCTGGCGCTCGGCTCGGTGGACCGGCTGGGGCAGCGGGTGCGCGACGGCACGCTGCTCGTGCGGCCCGCGCCGGTGCTCGCGCAGGTCGCCGCGGACCGGTTCGCGCTGCGCCGCCTGGGGCGGATCACGCAGGGGCTGCTGGTCCTCGGGTACGCGCTCTTCGTGCTCGACGTCTCCTGGACGCCGCTGAAGGTGCTGATGATGCCGGTGATGGTGGTCAGCGGGGCCGCCATCTTCGCGTCGGTGTTCGTGGCGGGCGCGGCCTTCCAGTTCGTGGCGCAGGACGCGTCCCAGGTGCAGAACTCCTTCACGTACGGCGGCACCACGCTGCTGCAGTATCCGCCGACGGTCTTCGCGAAGGACCTGGTGCGCGGGGTGACGTTCGTGCTGCCACTGGCCTTCGTCAACTGGGTGCCCGCGCTGTACGTGCTGGACCTGCCGTACCCGCTCGACCTGCCCGAGTGGGTCGCGTTCCTGCCGCCGCTGGTGGCGGTCGCCTGCTGCGCGCTCTCGGGGGTCGCCTGGCGCGCGGGTCTTCGTTCGTACCGGAGCACGGGGAGTTAGCCGCACATGGACACGCAGACGGACGCCGGCCAGGCCGACGACTTCGATCACGCCGACGACGACTTCATTCACCTCGACCGCGTGGAGAAGGTCTTCGACGTACGCAAGAAGACCGGCTTCATGCGCAGTGAGCGGCGGCAGGTGCGGGCGGTCGACTCGATCTCCTTCACCGTGGCGCGTGGTGAGATGGTCGGCTACATCGGGCCGAACGGCGCGGGCAAGTCCACCACCATCAAGATGCTCACCGGCATCCTCACCCCGAGCGGCGGACGGCTCCGGGTGGCGGGCATCGACCCCTCGCGCGAGCGCACCCGGCTCGCGCAGCGCATCGGGGTGGTGTTCGGGCAGCGTACGACCCTGTGGTGGGACCTCCCGCTGATCGACTCGTACCGGCTGATGCACCGCATGTACCGGATCCCGGACGCGCGGTACGCCGAGAACCTCGACCGGTGCGTCGAACTCCTCGAACTGGGCGAGCTGTTGGACGTTCCCGTACGCCAGCTCTCGCTCGGGCAGCGGATGCGCGGGGACATCGCGGCGGCGCTGCTGCACGATCCGGAGGTGCTGTACCTGGACGAGCCGACGATCGGGCTCGACGTGATCAGCAAGGCGAAGGTGCGGGAGTTCCTGCGGCACCTCAACGCCGAGCGCGGCACGACCGTCCTGCTCACCACCCACGACCTGACCGACATCGAGCAGCTGTGCCGGCGCGTGATGGTCATCGACCACGGACGCCTGATGTACGACGGGCCGCTGACCGGGCTGCACGAGATCGGCGAGAGCGAGCGGACGCTCGTGGTGGACCTGGAGCGTGAACTCCCGCCCATCGACGTCGAGTTGGCGCGCGTGGTGAAGGTCGAGGGGCCGCGGCAGTGGCTGGCGTTCCCGGCGGCGGAGTCGGCGGCGCCGCTCGTGGCGCGGATCGCCGCCGCGTATCCGCTGGTGGACCTGTCGGTGCGTGAGCCGGACATCGAGGCGGTCATCAGCCGCATGTACGCGGAGAAGGCAACCTCGTAGGCTTCTGTCCATGACGGACGAACTCCCCGACGGGCTTCCCGAGCTGCGAGCCTCCGACGCCGACCGCGAGCAGGTCGCCGAAGTCCTGAGGGACGCCCTCGCGGAGGGCCGCCTCGACATGGAGGAGTTCGAGGAGCGTCTGGAAGCGACGTACAAGGCGCGTACGTACAAGGAGTTGGCGCCCATCACCCGGGATCTGCCCGCGCCCGGGGTGACTCCGCCCGCTCCCACCGTGTCGATGGTCAAGGGGAGCGCTGCCGAGCCGGGGAGCTGGGCGAGCCGGATCGTCGGTGGTGAGGGCTCGTCCCAGTGGGGCGTCGCGATCATGTCGGGGTTCGAGCGCAAGGGGCGCTGGACCGTGCCGAGGAAGTTCAACTCCTTCGCGTTCTGGGGCGGCGGTGTCATCGACCTGCGCGAGGCGAACTTCGCCGACGGCGAGGTCGTGATCAACTGCGTCGCGATCATGGGAGGGATGAGCGTGATCGTGCCGCCCGGTGTCGAGGTCGTCGTCCGCGGCATCGGCGTCATGGGCGGCTTCGACCACACCGAGGAGGGCGTGCAGGGCGACCCCGGCGCCCCGCGCGTCGTCGTCACCGGGTTCGCCTTCTGGGGCGGTGTCGGTGTCGAGCGCAAGGTGACGAAGGCCGAGCGGCTCCGGCAGAAGGAGGAGCGGCGGCTGGAGAAGCTGGAGCGGAAGGCCGCGCGGCAGGAGGAGTTGGAGGAGTCCAGGCGCCGGGCCCTGGAGGGCTCCGGCTCCGGCTCCGGCGACTTGGGCCATCGGGACTCGCTGGATGATGCGCGGTCCATCCATCGGGCGGCGATGGAGCAGCACCGGGAGATGATGCGGGAGCATCGGGAGGCTCGGCGGGAGGAACGGCGTGAGCGGCGGGATCGCCGCGACCGGGACTGAGCCCCAGCCGTGGCGCTCCCGCAGGTGGTGTTGTCGCGTGCGGGTCCGTCGTGGCTTGTCGCGCCCCGCGGCGGAGCCGCAGGTGTGACCGCCCCGCGCCCCTGAAGGGGCACTCACAGCTCGGCCGGGACCGATCCCTTCAGGTCGTTCAGGTCGAAGACCTCTGCCATGCGCTTGTAGCCCTTGTCGCTGGGGTGGAGGTGGTCGCCGGAGTCGTAGTCGGAGCGGAGGCGGCGGGGGTTGTAGGGGTCGCGGAGTGCCTTGTCGAAGTCGACGTAGGCGTCGTAGACCTTGCCGGCGCGGATCTGGGCGTTGACGGCCTGGCGGGTGTCCTCCAGGTGCGGGCGGTAGCCGCGGTGGCCCTGGAAGGGCATGAGCGTGGCCCCGATGACGCGCAGGCCCCGGGCGTGGGCCAGGCGCTTCAGCTCGCGCAGCCCGGCGGTGATCTTGTTCGCGTCGGTCTGCTGGGGCGTACGGAGGATGTCGTTGACGCCGAGGGCGACCACGACCGCCCTGACGTTCGTACGGCCGAGCACGTCACGGTTGAAGCGGATCAGACCGCTCGGGTTCTCGGCGGGCCGGCCGAGGCCGCTGCCGAGGACGCGGTTTCCGCTGATGCCCTGGTTGACGACGCTGTAGCGGGGGCCGTCGGAGTTGTCGCGCAGCCGGTCCGCCAGGACGTCCGTCCAGCGGCGGTTCTCGCCCACGGACGAGGTCGAGCCGTCGGTGAGCGAGTCGCCGATGACGACGACCGTGCCGTCCGACTCGTTGCTCAGCACGTCCAGCGCGGTCACATAGCGCCAGTACGGCGTCTGCCCGGTGTACGCGGTGCCGGTCACGTCCTCCGTGAGGTCGCCCTCGGCGGTGTACGAGATCTGACGTGCCTGCGGGTGGATGGTGACCGGCCCGGACGGCGTCGGCGAGTACGTCGTCACCAGCACGTCCGTGTCGTGCGGGACGAGCAGGCGCACGGCGTCGCTGACCACCTGCTGCCCGGCCGGCACGATCACCGACGGGCTGCCGCGGAAGGTGAGGCGGCGCATGGTGCCGGCAGCGGCGGCGGGGTTGTTCGCGGCGGCCGCGACGGCGACCGAGGCGTGCGTGATGCTGAGCGGCTGCTGCCCGTAGAGGTTGGACAGGGTGATGCGGGCCGCGGTGCCGCCGACGCCGACATGCACCACGTTGCGGACCGAACGGCCCGCCATTCCGTTGGCCTCGGTGCCGGGCTCCGCCCCGGACGGGGACGCCGACCAGGCGCCGACCCAGGTGCCGACGGACGCGGGGGCCGCCGAGTTGTGTGGCGTACCGCCGCCCACGAGCGGCTTCTCCTCGCCGTCGTCGGCGGCGACCCCGACGTATATGGCGGCTGAGATGACCACGACTACGGCGACGATCGCGGCCAGCAAGGCATAACCGTGACGCTTGGTCATGCGGTGCAAGTCTCCTCGGGCAGTGGGAGCCCGAGGCTCCGATGTGATGACCCCATGATGAGGCATGGCGTGGGGGGAAGCAGACAGGGCCCCCATTGCCCCCGCCGCCCGTATCCGATTTTTCTGGCCCCGCCCGGCAAGACGCCGGGAACTCCTGTTCCGTTCCAGTAGTCGGTCAGGTTGGGACAATGTGTGCGGGGGACAGGGAACGGGTGGAGCGGATGGAAAGCGCGAAAGCGGATCAAACGGATGGAGCGGGGCCCGAAGGGCAGCATGCCCGGCCCGGCGGTGCGGCGAACCGCACGGTGCCCGGGCGCGCGATGAACTCGTTCAGCCCTGCGGACGAGGAGAAGTTCCGCGGGGTGCGCCGGATGAAACTCACGGCGACGGGCCTCCTGCTGTTCGTCGCCGTCGTCTACGTACTGGCCAAGTGGGCCGGGAACTCCGGCGCGGGCGCCTGGACGGGCTATGTCGCGGCGGCCGCCGAGGCCGGCATGGTCGGCGCGCTCGCCGACTGGTTCGCCGTCACCGCGCTGTTCCGGCACCCCCTCGGGATCCCCATCCCGCACACCGCGATCATCCCCACCAAGAAGGACCAGCTCGGCGTCTCCCTGGGCGAGTTCGTCGGGGAGAACTTCCTCTCGCGGGACGTCGTGCGGCAGCGGCTGCGCGCCGTCGGCATCGGCAGCCGCCTCGGCACCTGGCTGGCCGATCCGGAGCACGCCGACCGGGTGACCGCGGAGCTGGCCACCGCCCTGCGCGGCGCCCTCGCCGTGCTGCGCGACTCGGACGTGCAGGCCGTCGTCGGCGAGGCCATCAACCGGCGGGCCGACGCCCAGGAGATCGCCCCCGGCATAGGGAAGATGCTGGAGAAGGTCGTCGCGGACGGCGGTCACCGGCGGGTCGTCGACCTGATCTGCGTACGCGCCCACGACTGGCTCGTCTTCCACAACGACCAGGTGATGGACGCGGTACAGGGCGGCGCCCCCGGCTGGACCCCGCGGTTCGTCGACAAGCGGGTCGGCGAGCGCGTCTACAAGGAACTGCTGCGCTTCGTCACCGAGATGCGCGACATGCCCGCCCACCCGGCGCGCGGCGCCCTCGACCGGTTCCTCACCGACTTCGCCAACGACCTCCAGTCCGACACCGACACCCGCGCGCGCGTGGAGAACCTCAAGCGGGAGGTCCTCGGACGTGGCGAGGTCCAGGACCTGATCGCGTCCGCCTGGTCCTCCGTACGGCAGATGATCGTGTCCGCGGCGGAGGACGAGCGCAGTGAGCTGCGGCTGCGTGTTCGTGCCTCGCTGCTCTCGCTCGGGGCGCGGACGGCCACCGACGCGAAGCTCCAGGCCAAGGTCGACGGGTGGGTCGAGGGGGCCGCGGTGTACATCGTGACGACCTACCGGGACGAGATCACCTCGCTCATCACGGACACGGTCGCGGGCTGGGACGCCGAGCACACCTCGAAGAAGATCGAGGCGCATATCGGGCGGGACCTGCAGTTCATCCGGATCAATGGCACGGTGGTCGGCTCGCTGGCGGGCCTTCTGATTTATGGGGTGTCCCGGGCGTTGGGGGCGTAGCGCTCCGCGGGGTGCGCGGGTGTGGGTTGCGGGTGGGTGGGGGCTTGTCGCGCAGTTCCCCGCGCCCCTGAAGGGGCGTAGCCCGGGGCTGCGTGGCAGGTGGCGGGTGAGAGGGGCGCGGATCTGGGGACTCGGGGATGTGCCCCGGAGCCGCACGTGCCCGGGGGTGGAGGAGGCGCGCCATGGCCGTTACCGACGCCGATACCGGCACCGTCACCACCGCCGTTCCCGCCCGGCTGGACCGGCTGCCGTGGTCGCGCTGGCACTGGACCATCGTCATCGGGCTCGGCACGGTGTGGATCCTTGACGGTCTTGAGGTCACCGTCGTCGGCAACATCGCCGGCCGGCTCTCCGAGTCCGGCAGCGGGCTGCCCATCTCGGCCGCCCAGGTCACCGGTATCGCGGCCGCGCTCTATGTGGCCGGGGCCTGCGCGGGAGCGCTGTTCTTCGGCCGTCTCACGGACGTCTTCGGCCGTAAAAAGCTGTTCATGATCACCCTCGCCGTCTATCTCGCGGCCACGGCCATGACGGCGTTCTCCTTCTCCACCTGGTGGTTCTTCCTCTTCCGCTTCCTCACCGGCTTCGGCATCGGCGGCGAGTACGCGGCCATCAACTCGGCGATCGACGAACTGATCCCCTCCCACTACCGCGGCCGCGTCGACCTGATCATCAACGGCAGCTTCTGGCTCGGCGCGATCGGTGGCTCGCTCCTGTCGATCGTCGCGCTGAACACGGACCTGTTCGCGATCAACGTCGGCTGGCGGCTCACCTTCCTCCTCGGCGTCGTCCTCGGCCTGGTGATCCTGCTCGTACGCCGCAACGTCCCCGAGAGTCCCAGGTGGCTGTTCATCCACGGCAGGGGGGAGGAGGCCGAACGCCTCGTCTCCTCCGTCGAGCGGCAGATCGAGGAGGAGACCGGACGCGAACTCCCGCCGCCCGCGGGCGAGATCACCATCCACCAGCGCAAGAGTATCGGGTTCCTCACCATCGGGCGCACGGTCTTCTCGACGTACCGCAAACGCGCCGTGCTCGGCCTCTCCCTCTTCATCGGGCAGGCGTTCCTCTACAACGCGATCACCTTCGGCTTCGGCGCGATCCTCACCACGTTCTTCGACGTGCCGACCTCCTCGACCGGCTACTACTTCGCCGTCATCGCGGCCGGCAACTTCCTCGGCCCGCTGCTGCTCGGCAAGCTCTTCGACACCGTGGGCCGCCGGATCATGATCTCGTCCACCTACCTGCTCTCCGGCATCCTGCTCTTCGCCACCGCCTGGCTCTTCGACCGGGGCTCGCTGAGCGCGACGACGATGACCGCCTGCTGGTGCGTGGTCCTGTTCTTCGCCTCCGCGGGCGCCAGCAGCGCGTACCTCACGGTCTCCGAGATCTTCCCGATGGAGACCCGCGCGATGGCCATCGCCTTCTTCTACGCCATCGGCACCGCGGCCGGCGGCATCAGCGGACCGCTGCTCTTCGCCGACCTGACCAGCACGGGCGTGGTCGGCGACACGGTGCTCGCCTTCCAGATCGGCGCCGGGCTGATGTGTGCGGCGGGGCTGGTCGCGGCGGCACTCGCGGTACGGGCGGAACGGCGGTCGCTGGAGGACATCGCCAGGCCGCTGTCGGCGGCGGCTTCACCGTCCTCGGGGCCGAAGCCCGCCGGGCCGGCGCCTTCCGGGGCGACGGCCTAGGCCGCCCCTCCCGGGTCCCCGGGCCTCCGGCCCGCACGGCTGTCGGGCCGCCCTCCCGGATTCCCCGACGCCCGTCGGGTGACCTGCGAGGATGCGCCGTGTCACCGTTTCCGGAACGACGCAGCGACGTGACGACGCAGAGCCGCGACGACGACGGGAACGCGCGTCGAATTCGGAGGACGAGATGACGACCTACCCCCTGGACCCGGAGCTTGCCGCAGTCGTGCCCATGCTGCCCCGGGCCGACACCTCGGACCTCGAAGGCGCCCGGGCCGAGATGCTCGTCGGAATCAATGCGGCCCTGGAGGAAGTGGACGCCACGGGCGTGGACGTCTTCGACGTGGTCGCGCCCGGGCCGGAGGGCGCCCCAGACGTCCTCCTGCGCGGCTACCGCCCGCAAGGAGTCGAGGGCCCGCTCCCGGTGATCTACGACATCCACGGCGGCGGATTCATGCTGGGCAGCGTCGAATTCGACCACGGCGTCAACGTGGCGCTCGCGCGGGAACTGGGCGCCGCCGTCTTCTCCGTGGAGTACCGGCTCGCCCCCGAGAACCCGTACCCGGCCGGCCTCGAAGACGCGTACGCCGGACTCGTCCACCTCACCAAGAACGCCGCCGAGTTCGGCATGGACCCCGCCAGGATCGCTCTCTTCGGCATCAGCGCCGGCGGCGGCATCGCGGCCGGTCTGGCGCTGCTCGCCCGTGACCGGGGCGGCCCCGCGATCGTCTTCCAGTACCTCGGCATCCCCGAACTCGACGACCGCCTCGACACGCCCAGCATGCGGGACTTCACCGACACGCCCCTGTGGAACCGGCCCAACGCGATCATCAGCTGGGACGCCTACCTCGGCAGCGGGGTGCCGGGCGGCCCCGATGTCCCGGTCTACGCGGCTCCCGCTCGGGCCACCACCGAGCAGCTCGCCGGGTTGCCGCCCGCCTACATCTCGGTGATGGAGTTCGATCCGCTGCGCGACGAGGGCATCGACTATGCCCGTGCGTTGCTCGCGGCCGGGGTGAGTGTGGAGTTGCATCTGTTCCCGGGGACGTTCCATGGCTCGGCGATGGTCGCCCATGCGGAGGTCTCCCAGAGGGATGCGGCGGAGGCGGTTGCTGTGCTTCGGAGGGCGTTGCGGTAGCCCTTTCGAAGCGCCGGGGGACCTGTTGGTTGTCGGGTGCGGGTGCGTTGTGGCTGGTCGCGCCACGCGGCGGAGCCGCATATGTCACAGCCCCGCGCCCCTAAAGGGGCGCCAATCGCAGCGCGTACAGCGCCAGTTGGGCTCTGAAGCGGTCCTGTGGGTTGCTCAGGTGGTAGCCCAGGGCGGTTTCAACTCCCGAGAGGCGGGCGGCGACCGAGCTGTGGTGGAGGTGGAGGTCGGTGGCGGCGTGGCGGAGGGAGCCGGTGCGGAGGAAGGCGGTCAGGGCGGCCAGCGCCGCCGGGCCGCCCTTGCCCTCGGCGAGTCCGGCCAGGGCACGCACGTCGGGCTGGGCCCGCAGCCGGTCCACGGGGATGTCGGCGAGCAGCGCCACCGGCCCGAGGGTGTCGTGGTCCACGACGGCCTCGTCGGGCAGCCCCGCCACATCGACGGCGAACCGCAGCGCGAGCCGGGCCTGCGCCCAGGAGACCCCGGCGTCCAGGGCGGGAGCACTCCCGCCGATCCCGATCCGTACCCCCTCGGCACCGTGCTCACGAAGCAGCGCCCGCAACGCGTCGGCGGCCGACTCGGCACCCGGCGCCAGCGCCACGGCGAGCGGGCCGACCGCCGCGACCCGCACACCGGGCCGCAGTTCGTGCCGCCCCAGCACGGCCACCGAGGAGGCCCCGGCGACGGCGACCACCCGCAGCAGCTGCTCGGGCACCAGACCCAGCAGGCGCAGCGCCCGTGCCCGGTCCTCGACGGCCTCGCGCTCCGACAGCACCCGCTCGACCAGCGCCGGGTCCGCCACCTGATGGGGCGCGCTGTCCTGCTCACGGCCGCCGTGCACGACGCCCGCGGCGATGGCCATCCACTCCAGCACCAGCTCGTCGAAGGGCCCGGGCGCCCCCGCCCGCTCCAGCCACACCCGGCCGCCCGGCGCGAACTCGGCGCTCCCGGAGACCGTGCCGACAGGCCCCGCCGGTACGGTCCCGGCCGGCCCGAACCGCACCACACGCCCGCCCACCTCAAGGCCCGCCGGACACTCGGCCAGCCCCGCCGTGGACCGCACGAGCGACTCGGTGTCGAGCCGCCCGGCCCCGAGCAGCGCCTCGAAGTGCGCGATGACCCGCAGCGCCGCCGCGGCATCCGCGTCGAGGGCCGACAGCCGTAGCAGCAGTCCCTTCATGACCTGGGAGTCTAGGCCGTGGGTGGCGCATACGGGTCGGTCGTACGGGCCGGTCGTGCGCCCCCGTTGTACGGCTGTACGGCTGTACGGCTGTGCGGTCGGTCCGGAGGAAGGTCCCGGCGATCTGAGTACGCGTACTCTGTCGGCCCTGTGTGCGTCTGAGGAACGCTCGTTCCCATGACCCCTATGACCGAGAAGCTGCTGGGCCTGCTGTCGAAGCGCCCCTGGACGGAACGCTGGCTGACCCGCCTGCTGGGTGCCGCCCTGTCCTCGGCGGCGTACCTTCTCTGCCTGCCCTGGGATCTGCGCAACCGCCCCGAGTCACCCGGTTCGACGACCGAGACGACCCCGGTGTCCGTCCTCGGCGTCGCGGCCCTGGCCGTGACCCTGCTCCTCCTGGCCTTGTACTTCGGCCACCGCGACGCCCTCGCCTGGCCACTGCTGCTGGTGGCGGCGCCCCCGGCGACACTCATGTACCTCTCGTTCCGCACGAACCCCGAGCCACCGGACGCGTCCCTGTGGCCGCTGACCTGGGCGTTCTCCACGCTCGTGATGGCGGCGGGGGTACTCGTCGCCACGTCCGTCGCCCGGCAGTTCAGGGAGGACACGGGAGACTCGACGGACGGGCTGGTGTTCGCCCACTCCTCCTCGGGAGCGGGCGGCGGTTCCTCGGCCGTCAGGCGCCCGTCGTTGAACCCGGGCGGACGATCATGAGGATCGTGACCGTGGCCCAGAGCAGATTGAAGATGCCGGTGAACATGGCGAGCCGGACGGTGGCACGGGGGTTCGCGGTGACGCCGGTGGATGTGGCGGTGCCGGAGGCGGCACCAGCGCCGGCACCAGCGCCGGCCGTGTCTGCGGTGCCGGTGGTCGCGTCCGCCCCGGCCGCCGCCTCCACCGCTTCGAGGAGCTCCTCCTGACGCGGCAGCACCAGCGCCAGCAGGACCGCCGCCGCGATCCCGGTCAGGGCCATCGAGGCGATCAGCCAGGCGTCACTGAGCACGCCCATGCTCATGGCCGTGGCGAACCCGAGTACGGGAACGGCGATGCCGAGGCCCGCGTACACCCGGCAGATCCGGTGCAGCAGCCGTAGCGTCTCCGCCGCCCGCTGGTCCCCCGGATCGGCGAGAGCGCGGCGCGCGCCGGGCGGGAACATGCTGGCCGCCACGGTGACGGGCCCGACGGCGACGATCGCGGCCAGGACATGGAGAACGAGGAAGAACTTGGTCACGAGGGGACGGTAGGCGGCGTACCGGATCTTGTGGAAGTGGCGCTATTGCCAGGGTTCAACGGATTCTCGCCAGGGCCCGTTCGGGCAGTCGGCAGACCGACAGTGGGTCAGCAGCAGGCCGATACCAGGACGACCCCCTGTTGGCCAGAACCCGCGCCACCCCTACTCTTTCGCCATGCACACAGTGGCCGTACTGGTACTGGACCAGGTCATCCCGTTCGACCTCTCCGCGCCGATCGACACGTTCAACTGGGCCCGGCTGCCGGACGGCCGCGCGCCCTACCGGGTCAAGGTCTGCTCGGTGGCGGAGGAGGTCAGCGCGGGCCCGTTCTCCGTACGGGCGCCGTACGGTCTCGAGGCGCTGGCCGAGGCCGACACGATCGTCGTGCCGGGCACCGCCGACCCGACCGTGCCGCTGCCGCCGGGCGTCGCGGAGGCCCTGTGCGCGGCGGCCGCGAACGGGACGCGTATCGCGTCGATCTGCGTCGGCGCGTTCATCTTCGCCGCCACCGGTCTGCTGGACGGACAGCGGGCGACGACCCACTGGATCGCGGCCGCGGACCTGGCGGCCATGTACCCGAAGGTGACGGTCGACCCGAACGTCCTCTACGTCGACAACGGCCAGTTCCTCACCTCGGCCGGCGCCGCCGCGGCGATGGACATGTGCCTGCACATGATCCGCCTGGACTACGGCTCGGCCGTCGCCGCGCACGCGGCCCGGATGTCCGTCATGCCGCTCGAACGGGAGGGCGGGCAGGCCCAGTTCATCGTCCACGCCCAGCCCCCGGCACCGGCAGGCACGACGATGGAACCCCTGCTGAGCTGGCTGGAGGAGCACTCCGACCGCGACCTGACCCTGGACGACATCGCGGCCCGGGCGGGCACGAGCGCCCGTACGCTCAACCGCCGGTTCCGCGAACAGACCGGCACCACGCCCCTGCAGTGGCTGCACCTGGCGCGGGTGCGCCGCGCCCAGCACCTCCTGGAGACCACGACCCACCCGGTCGAACGGATCGCGGTCCAGACGGGGTTCGGCTCACCGACGGCCTTCCGCGACCGCTTCAAGCGCGTGGTGGGAACGAGCCCGCAGGCCTACCGGAGGGCGTTCCGGGGAGCGCCGGTGGGATAGAGGGCCCGGCCCTCCCCGGAGTCGGCCCGAAAACCGGGGACGGCCCCGAAAGGAGAAGGAACAAGAAGAAGGAACAAGAAGAAGGACGTCCTCAGCCGCGCCGGTCGGCCACCGCCCAGGACGCCAGCGCCACGGCCCCGGCCACACCGAACACCGCGGGCCAGGCACCCACCTTCTTGGCGAGCGGATGCGATCCGGCGAACCCGGCGACGTACGCGACGGTCAGCGCACTCGCCACCCGCCCGCCGGCCTGCTGCCGCCACTGCTGCGCAGCAGTGGCCCCGGCGGCGGCGAGTACGACCCCGCCGAGCTGCCGCTTCCCGGTCCAGCGGGCGACCCCGTACCCGCCGATGAGCCCACTCGCGGCCACCGCCGCGGCCGGTACCTTCGCCATCACTGCCTCCTGGTGCTGCGTCCGTACGGGATTCCATACGGGATTCCGTACGGTCGATCGAGGCTAACCCGCCCCTACCGGACCCCCGGCACCACCTCTCCCGAGATCGGCAGCCCCAGCCCCGCCACGGCCCGGGAGACCAGCCGGGCCATCTCGACCGCGCCCCGCTCCTGGAAGTGGGTGTTGTCCTGGACCCCGTTCGGGAAGTTCGGGTACTGCCCCGCGGCCAGCCACAGGAAGATCGCCTTGGACCCCTCGATCCCGACCCCGTCGAGGTAGACGCGGCTGGCAGCCGAGAGATCGACCAGCGGGGCGCCCTCCTCCCGCGCTACCGCCTTCGCGGCATCCACGTACGCCGGGAAGGAGACGTTGAACTTCCCCGTCGACGCGTTGTAGGAGCGCCGCGACACCGGCGTCACGACGACCGGGGTCGCGCCCCGGGCCCGCGTCGCCCGGATGTAGTCGTTGCGCAGGTACTCCTTGTAGTCGGCGGGCGAGGTGTACCGCTCCGGATTGCTCACGGTCGCGTCGTTGTGCCCGAACTGCACGAACAGGTAGTCACCGGCCCTGATCACCTGATGGATCGCGGCCAGCCGCCCCTGCTCGATGAAGGACCGCGAACTCCGCCCGCCGATCGCATGGTTGGCGACGGTGATGTTCGAGGTCAGGAACGAGGACAGCTTCTGCCCCCAGCCGGCCTGGGGGTAGTAACGGGAGTTGTACGTCTGGGCGGTGGAGTCACTGGCGATGTACACGGTGCCGGTCGCCGCCGCGGCGGCAACGGCGGTCCCGGGCAGCCCCAGCACCCCGAGCGCCCCACCCCCGACCGCACCCGCGGCACCGACAAGAAACCGTCTACGACTGCTCACACTGACATTGCGGCTCATCCGACCATCCCTGCGCAGGAGTTGAGGAACTGTCAGAGGGAGGTGGCAGCCGGGAGTGGAAAGGTTGCCGGGGTGCCGTGCAGCACCGTCAGCCTGAGAAACTCCAGCCCAACGACAAGGAGCGACAATCCAGTTGGACACCCACACAGGCAACGCCACCACCCCTGACGGCACTCGCCTCGCCTACCGGGACCACCACGCCCCCGAGCCCGGCGCGGAGCCCGCCCCCGGCTCCCAACGCCCCCCGCTGGTACTCCTGCACGGCCTGGCGGGTCACATGGGGGAGTGGGACGACTTGCTCCCGCTCCTCCTGGCGGGCGGCCACCGCGTGATCACGTACGACGCCAGAGGCCATGGCGCGAGCACGCGTTGCCCGCCGGACATGACGCGGGCGTCGGCGGTACGAGACGTGACCACCCTGATCGAGGAACTGTCCCTCCCCACCCCGGTGACCCTCCTCGGCCAGTCCCTGGGCGGCCACACGGCGTTCCTCACCGCGGCGGCCCACCCGCACCTGGTCGACTCCCTGATCCTGATCGAGGCGGGCCCGGCCGGCCCGAGCCCGGACCTCCCCACCGAGATCGCCGCCTGGCTGGACAGCTGGCCCACGCCGTTCACGTCCTTCTCCTCCGCCGCCGCCTTCCTCGGCCACGAGGCCTGGGCGAGGGGCCTGGAGGAACGGGAGGACGGCCACCACCCCCGTTGGGACCGCGACACGATGCTCGCCGCCGTCGCCGAACTGTCCACCCGCGCGTACTGGCCCGAGTGGGACCGAGTCGCCTGCCCCACCCTCGTCGTACGTGGAGCGAAGGGCACGATGCGGGAGGCGGAGATGACGCGGATGGAGAGGAGGGCACAGATACGGACCGGCCACCCGCCCCAGGACCGAACCCAGTCCCAGTCCCGGACCGAGGTCATCGAGGACGCGGGCCACGACGTACACCTGGACCAGCCGCGCCGCCTGCACGCGGCGGTACGGACGTTCCTCGCGGCGAGGAACACCACATGAACGGGCCCCTGTCCCCACGGGCCGGGCCTACTGCCGCGCGTCCGCCAGCCAAGTCCGCCAGACGTGGCGGCTGTTGGGCACCTCGGGCCGATCCAGAATCCACAGTACGTACCCGGCGTGCAACTGGGCCCAGGGGTTCTCCGAACGCCGGGCGCCCTCCAGCCGTACGCGCAGCGGGTCGCCGTCGACGACCCGGGCGATGCGCACGTACTCACGGTCCTTGCAGCGGTAGGCACGCCGTACGACGATCTCCACCAGGTCGATCAGCTTGGTCCGGGCGACCGGGTCCTGCCCGACGGCGTCGGTGGCGAGATCCCGGATGAGCCCTTCCTTCGTCCCCCACGCCTTGGCATGCCGGGTCCACTCCTCCGGATACCGGGCCTCCCATTCGAGGAAGAGCAGCGCGTAGGGCAGCCCGGGCCATTCGGAGAGATCCTCACCGGGCCCTCTGTCCCACATGCCGCTGGGCAGCGAATGGCTCCGGGCCCACAGGTACTCCTCGTTGGCCGATCGCAGGGCCGGATCCTCGTACGGATACATCACCCCCTGCCCCTGCAGCGTCCGCAACGTCTCGTTGAACCGATGCTGAGCCTCCTCGGTCCTCCTCCGCGCGGAGGCCAAGTGGTCGAGCGCCGCGGCCCGTTCGGCCGGGTCGTTCGCGATCAGTCCGTACGCCCATGCCAGCCGCTTGTCCCACGCCCGGGCGTCGTCCATGTCCGCCCCGTGCCCTTTCCCATGCCCCATGGGACAGATCATCCCTGAGCGTGCCGCGCCCCGCTCCTCCGGGCACCGGTACCGGGAGGGGCGGGGCGCGAACAGGGGCTTCGGATCAGCCGGCGCAGAGCGTCACATCGACGGTGTCGCCGTTGGCGACGGTCTTCGGGCTGTGGGGGTCGACCTGGATGACCGTGCCCGGCTTGCCGTACTTGCCGCAGTCCACCTTGCTGACCTTGCCCAGCTTGGTCTGGGTCTTCGCGATCTACCCCTTGGCGTCGTCCAGGCCGGCGCCGCGGTGATGGCGGCCGCGGGAGCGGACTCCGGCGAGTCCGAACCGCCGGTGATGGAGGCGAGGGCGGTACCGCCGCCGGCCACGATGAGGGCGGCCGAGATACCGGCAATGGCCGTGGCCCGCTTCCGACGGGACCTGCGCGTGATGCTGGGAGCGTCGAAGGTGGGCGCGTCGGCGGAGTTCGCGAAGTTGTTCATGGCGTTCACCAGTTCCTCTTCGAAGGGTGTGGGGTGTCCGCAGCCGAAGGGCCGCGAATCGTTCGAGGTCATCGGGTTCCCTCCTCGGGCTGCCGTGATGAAGGGCCGGAGAGCGCGGGAAACTGGCTTCTGAGCTTTTCCATGCCGTGAGCGAGCAGCACCACGACGTCCGCATCCGCATCGGCAGACTCTGCAGAGCGCGGACCAACTGGTCCCTGCTGTCCATACGCCCGTACTCGTCGCCCGGAGCCGCCATGTCGCCGGTGTCCTGGTGCGGAACCGTGCGACGGAACCTCCGCCAACGGTCGTTGGCCAGGTTCACCATGATCCGCCGGACGTACGCGTCCGGGGCATCCTTGGCGACGATCGTCCGCCACTTGCGGCAGACCCGCTCCAGGGTCTCCTGGACCAGGTCCTCCGCCGTCTCGCGGTTCCCGGTCAGAACGAGGGCGCCGCGGAACAACGGAGCCGACCGGGCGGCGACGAACTGCTGAAAGTCCATCTCCGCCGTCTCGGCCTCGGCCTCACCACGACCGGCACTCAGCTTCCACTCGGTTGCCAGATCCACACGCTCCTCCCTTCCTGTCACCCCCTCGACGCCGAAGCCGTGTTTTCTGCTGCACGACGATGATGAGACCTGGATCACAGGCCGCCCGAAAGGCCGGAGACCACGCCTACGCCCACACCCACACGCACGCCCCGTGACAGGAGACGCCCCGCATGACTGATCCGGAACCGAGAGCAGCCCGCAGCAGCCGAGGGACAACCGGAGCCTGGCCCCTGATCCGCGCCGAGCGAACGGCACTGGCGACCGATCTCGCGGCCCTGACCGACGAACAGTGGAGAACGCCCTCGCTGTGCACCGAGCTGACGGTGCGCGAGGTGCTGGCCCACCTCACCGCGGGAGCGAGCCTCAACTCCGTACGCTGGCTGGCGGGTGTGATCCGCTGCCGGTTCGACTTCGACAAACAGGTGGCCATGAGGCTGGCCGAACAACTGGGCGCCACCCCGGCGGAGACACTGGAGAGATTCCGACGAGTGGTCCCAAGCACAACCAAGCCCCCTCTCCCGGCCCTGGCCATGCTGGGCGAGACGATCGTGCATGGAGAGGACATCCGACGCCCGCTGGGCATCGTCCGCGACCACCCGATCGAGACGGTCACGCGGGTGGCCGAGTACTACCGGGGCTCGGACCTGGTGGTCCTGGCCAAGGGACGCATCGACGGCCTGAGACTCACCGCGACGGACGGCCCCTTCACGACCGGCACAGGACCGCTGGTCTCCGGTACGACCCTGGCCCTGGTGATGGCGATGACGGGACGTGCGGCGTACTGCGACGACCTGGAGGGCGACGGAGTGGAGCCACTCCGGGACCGCTGCGGGACAGCGTGACACGAGGGAGCCAGGGAGCTTCAGTCACGAGTACGCCGTGCAATCGCGGCTGAGCAGGCGCACTCTGGAGGAAGGTGGAAGCAGCGGAAGACAGCTGGAGGGCAGCTGGAAACAGCGGCTCCGGAGGTGATCGTGATGACGATGAAGACCGCTGTCGGATGGCACATAGAGCTGGAATTCCACGAGGACGACAACCGCACCCGCGCAGCCGCCCTCGTACGCCTCCCCGACGGAAGCGAGGTACGGGCCCACGGCTACGCGAGCCGCCACCCCTCCGACTCCAACCAGCCGAGGGTGGGCGAGGAAGTGGCCGGCGCCAGGGCCCTCAACGAACTGGCGATGAAACTCCTGACCAAGGCCCACGACGAAATAGACGAGGCCTCGGGCCGCACGTCATACCCGCTGACCTGACCTGACCTGACCTGACCGGCAGGACAACGGGCAGGCCGCCTCCCCCGCTCGCTCACTCCCGATGGACGCGGGGCGGGGTGTTGATATACGTATGCCCGGTCGGAGCGGTCCAGACGGCGGCCCCGGTACGGGCATCTCTGCCGACGCTCCACCCCGGATGATGCGTCACCCCCTTCCGGCCCCAAGGCCATGCCAACTCACCTGGCCCACCAGGCGAGTTGATTCCCTCAATACCCCTCACCGAGCGCAACGGGGCCATGTCGGATGCGTAACCGAAGGGTGAAAGAAGGCACGCGAGGCAGGAAACTCCGGAGGCGCGCACGCAGGTACCGAACTCCCCACCTCCATCCGAAGGCCGCTAAGCCACCCGGCGTGCAGGCGAGACGCAACCGCGCCCGAAGTCCGCTATCAGAGCCGCCTACGCTGTGTCCTCCGCGAGTTCGCCCACCCATGCCTGCGCGGCCGGGAGGTCGGGCGCGGTGCCGACAGGGACGTAGCTGAAACCGTCCCACTCCTCCAGGGCTCGCGCTTCGTCGGACCGCAGGTGACTACCGCCGCCGTGCAGCGGTCGGTGGCGCCGGTAGACGTCCATGGGCGCACGCCGCCACTTCTCGAACGCGGCGAGCGGGTCATCGGCGTCGATGTGAGGCTCGGCGCGCGACGGCTGGTTCGGGCCGGGTCGGCTGTGCTTGCCCATGCCTCGATGCTCTCAGGCCGCGATCGTGGTCGGACGAGAGACGGCGAGGTCCTTCGCCCTCGTACGTACCTCGTCCACTGCAGTGGTCCGGTACGGCCGTGCCGTATCCAACAGAGTGTCCAGGCGGGAGGCGACGAGCGTGGAGTCGACGCGTACCGCCTGGTCAAGGGCACCCTGAGCCACCTCGGCACATCATTCTGCGTCCTCCTCCTCGAACAGTGCGGCGGCCAGCCCGATGCAGTCCAGAGCAGCTATGAACCTGGCCCATGCCTCGGCCGATATCGCGACGTGAGGTCCCTTTGGCCGATTGGAATCCTGTATCAGCGCACCGGCCGGTACGAAGGCGGCATCTACGCACTCGGTGCCGCTGCCGCCGCTGTACGACCACTTGAACCAGGCGAGGTCAGACAGGATTTGGGGGCGACGTACATTCGTAGCTCCTTGCGGATGTGGTGGACCGGGGAAGAGGAAGGCTCCATGTCTACCGCTTGTGCGCGGAAGCATTCGAAGGCAAGGCCGTCGAATTGCGAATCCGGCTCGTACACCTGTCGCGGAGCCGCTACGCTATGTGATGGCATATTCAAATACCTGCTTCGCCGGTGGCAGTCGGAGCCGCGTGTTGGGGCTGTATACGCCCCGAATACGTTTCTCCCGTTGTCCTGCTTCGTGGACAGGCATGGCTATGCGGTCGCCTCTGGCGGCTACGGGGTGGGAGGGCGCCTGCCGAGCGTGGGCTCCCCGCCGCAGGTGGGCTGCGGTGACGGACGAGGGCTGGAAGTGCGATGAAAGCTGCGTACAGGCAGTGGCATGAGGCTCTCTCCACAGAATTCTTCGGTGCGGAACACGCGTTGCGGAGCGCGGTCCTGTATGTCGACGACGAGATCGAACGGCAGCTCGCAGAGGGGCAGGGCATCGGAACGAGCCTGGCCCAGGCCGTTGCCGACGAACTCACCTGGAGCGACCTGGACAGACCCCTTTTCAGCGGTGTCCAGAGCGAGGTCGTGCAGTGGGAGAACGACGGGAGTAAGGGACCACCGCCGAGCCTTCCGGTGCTCTCCCTGTCAGTGCTTGCTGCCACTCGCATGGCGTCCTCCGACGGGATGCTGAGGAGCAACTTCTACGGGCGCTGGATCCATCTGTTCGGCGAGCAGCCATCCGGCTACCGTGCGAACAAGCTGCAGAAGGCTTTCCTGGACGTCGCCGCCATGTGGGAGCAGCTCGATGCCTGGCTAGACGAGGCGGGTGGCCTCTACGGCACAAGTACGGTGAGCACGGACGACCACTACTGGAAGATCGGCTACCCCATCTCCCAGGCGCTGATCCGCGGTTCGGACCGGCAGATCCTCACCCGCTTCTTCGCCACCACCCGCCTGCGCCCGCGCAATCGAAACGGGGTCTCCGGTCGGGAGCTCCTGAGGCGGCTGTGCGTCTGGACGGCAGGGCGCGACCGGCATCTGTCCCCCCGACTCATGGAAGAACTCGCCAACGCGGTCGGCACCGGCGAAACGCTCATCACCAGTCTTCTCAAACGACTTGCTGATGACTGGGACGGGACTCTCCACGAGCCGGAGCGTGAGCACCGGCGCCGGGCCCTCGGGCTCCGGCTCATGGTTGCGGACCGGGGGAGCCGCCTCGAATGGCTCGCCGAGACCGTGGAAGCGCTCCCCGAAACGGAGGTTGGTATACCCGGTGGGCGTGCTTTCAGACTCCGCGAGGAGTACGGCGGCGTCTACGACGGTCTGGAGTCGCTGCACCCCTCGCCGCAGCAACTGGCCCACGGCGTACGCCTTGAGGGCGACGCCCTTGTCCTGGAGTGGGCACCGCAGGAGGTCATACTGCTGCGGATGCATCCCCATCTCGGCGAGTGGGTGAGCACCGAGTACTTCGAACCGGGCGAGCAGCACTGGATCCTGGCCGCCGATTCCGTCGTCGGCGATGTGCGGGCCATGGTCAGTGCCCTCGGCGGCCGCACCGTCCGCCAAGCACCTGCGCCTGTACCGGGTTGGAAGCTGTTCAAGGGCGTGCGGGCTGTCAACGGGAGTGCCTTTGCCCGCACATTGGACCGAGGCGGAGCACATGCCCACGTCCTCGAGCCCCAGATCCGGCAGTACGCCGAGCTGTCCGGTGGGCTCCGCATCGCTTCCGAGTACCGGGCAGGCGCCGGTGTCGCAGGCCACTTCCTCCGCGGCGGCGCCCCGGACTTGCTGCTGCCTGCGAGCGAGGCCGCGGACGGACGAGTCAAGGTCGTGCTCGACGGCTGCACCGAGAAGTTGCGCGCCGACCCACGGGTCCCGTTCCCGCTCTGCGTAGTTCCCCTCGAAGAAGGTGCACACCAGGTAGGTACCGCTGAGAGCAGTCAGGTCTTCACCCTGCATGATGGACTGCACGAAGCGCTGCCGCCGGGTACTGGGATGCTCGGGTACTCCTGCGATGGCACCGCTCAGCGTGAGCTGACTGACGTCGAAGATCCTGAGGCGGCCATCCGCGGTGCATACACGCCTGAGAGCATCCGGCTCCCGCGTACCGAGCTAGTGCGGCGCACCGTCCTGGAAGCCGTGCTGATCGACCCTCACGGCGGTGTACGCAAAGTCAAGCAGCAGACCGTCCCAGCCTGGATGGAGTCGCGCCTGCCAGAAGATGCTCTCGGCCCATGCGTTGAGGTCGAGGTGCCGACGGGCTACGTCTGGCTGGTCTACCGGACAGCAGCCCGGTGGTCGGTGCGGCCCTTGGCCGGAGCAGCGGATATACCCGAGCCCGCACCGTCCTCCGGCGACTTCGCGTGGGCATACGCCGTACTTAGCGCCGCCGAGCGCTCGCAGGACCCGGCCTGGCTCGACTACGTAGCGGCAGCCGATGGGATCGCCGGAAGACAGGGGGCCTGATGACTGACCCTGGAGACCTGCTGCTGCGCTGGGTGAGCGAGCAGGGCGCGGGCACGTTGTTCGATCTCAAGCAGGGCATGTGGTGGCTGGCAGCCAGACATTGTCCGGACATCGAGCCCGGTGCCCCGGGCCGCTGGCTGCGCGACGCCGTAGCCCTCGCACACATGGACATCGACTGGCACAACAGGCGCTGGTGCGCGGCCCCACCCGTCCTGACGCGGCTGCCGCAAGCCCGGGGTCTGGCGGTGCTGACCGGAAGCAGGACAGCCGCGTTTGACGCGCGCCTCACACAAGCAGTGCAGGACGGGTTGGTGGAGCTTTTCCGGGTGCCCAGCACGCGCCCGCCGCGGGATATCCCCCTGCCCGTGTCGCTGATCGTCCAGTTCGACGACGAGGTAGGGCTCGCGGGATGGGCAGCCGAACTCGGAGTCTCGTATACGCCATGTTTCGCCCTTCAAGGAGCTGCTCTGCTTCCGCCTCTTGGACTTGAAGTACGCACTTCTAAACCGGAGTTCGGGAAGCCGCTTGAGCAGTACGACTTGGACCGTCGCGAGTACCAGCTCGTGCGCAGCCCTCAGGGCAACGGCCTGTACCGGCTCAAACGGCGCGACTCGAAGCGCGTGTGCCAGGTCCTGCGCGACGGCGAGTGGTACGAAACCAGCCATGAGCTGGGCGTCTACTTGGTTGTCGAGTCCCTGAGCCCGGACGCCGATGTGCTCCGCTGGCTACCTGAGAAGGACTGCGGGCGGGAGAGGTTCGGCACCCTGTACGTCGACTGGGGTTACCCGCTGCCGGACCTGCACAGGCGGGTGGCCGTCATGTGCTCCGGCCTCGCGCCCCGCATCAACGCGCATGCAGAGAACTTGGCGTACGACAACGTGCCCAAGACCGTTGCTATGAAGATTGCAGACTCGCTCGGACAGCACCTCGGGGAGAACGATGAGTGACACCGTCGCGGAACAGTCCGGCAGCAGCGGCCGGGACGTCGACATCTTGGGCTCGTTCGAGCACCTGAAAGAGGCGCTTTTCCGCTACTACAACACGCCGTTCGGCCTCGCTGACGAGCACCTGGAACGCGAGCGGCAGGACCTCTTCGATGTGGACGGCGGGGCGTGGCGGCGACCGCTCCTGGAGGTCCGCCCGCGGTACGTCACGATGGACGTGGGCATCGCGGAGTCCGTTCGCGAGGCAGGCGCTCACTCTGACCTTGCGGAACTGGTGCAGCTCGGCCTGCTGCAGGGTGTTCCGTCGCTTTACGAGCACCAGCACCGGGCCCTTGTTGCCGCGGTACGAGACGGACGTGACGTCGTGGTCACTGCCGGTACAGGCTCCGGCAAGACGGAGTCGTTCATGCTGCCGATCCTGGCCGACCTGGTCCGCGAGTCCGCAGCATGGCCGGTGGGCACGCTGCCGTTGAACCGCTGGTGGGCCTCTCCCGACGGTGAGTATCAGCCGCAGCGGGCAGGCGAGGGCGGGCGACACGCGGCCGTACGTGCTCTGGTCCTCTACCCCATGAACGCGCTCGTCGACGACCAGATGATGCGCCTGCGCAAGGCCCTCGACAGCGACGAGGTGCGGACTTGGCTTGAGCAGTCGCGGCCAGGCCACCGCTTCTACTTCGGCCGCTACACCGGAGCGACGCCCGTCCCTGGGGACCTCGGCTCGCCCGTCGGTGTGAAGACGCTGCGCAGGGAGTTCGCTGCAACTGAGGAGCGCTCGCGCCAGGCGCAGAAGGCCGAAGGAGACGGCCGGTTCTTCATCCCGAAGCTCGATGGTGGGGAGATGCGCTCCCGGTGGGACATGATCCAGGCTCCACCGGACATCATGATCACGAACTACAGCATGCTCAACGTCATGCTGATGCGGTCGCGCGAGTCAGGCATCTTCGAGATGACGCGCCGCTGGCTGGAGGAAGTCCCGGATGCACGCTTCACGTTGGTCGTCGACGAGCTCCATATGTACCGCGGCACCGCGGGCACTGAGATCGCCTACCTCCTGCGCAACCTGCGGCACCGATTGGGCCTCGACGACAAGCCGGAGAAGTTCCGGATCGTCGCGGCCTCCGCCTCTCTTGAGGCGCCTCGAGACCTGGACTTCCTGCAGGAGTTCTTCGGGGCTGACCGCGATCGGTTCGAAGTCCTCGGCGGCCAGCTCGTATTGCCGCCCCACACGCGGACCGACATCTCTGAGCACATTGAGGCGTACGCAGGCCTGGGTGCAGACCCCGATTCCGCCGAGGCTGAAAGGTTTCTGGCCGATACCGGAGCGTCCGATGCATTCGTCAACGCACTGCGCAAGGGCGACCGGCTGATCGCGGACTTCGACACTGAAGTCGCCGCCAAGCTCTTTCCTTCCGCCGACTCCACCAGGCAGGGACAAGCGCTGCAGGGGGTCCTCGCCGTCCTGCGCCGCTCCGAGAACCCGAAGACCCCCAAGCTCCGGGGACACCTCTTTTTCCGCAACATCCCCGGAGTCTGGGCCTGTTCAGACCCTGCATGCCCCGACGCCCAACGCCGCGAAGGCGCCGGGAGGACCGTCGGCAAGCTGTACTCCCGGCCCACGCCACGATGCAGTTGTGATGCACGCGTACTTGAGCTTCTTTACTGCCAGAACTGCGGTGACGCCTTCCTCGGCGGATACGCACCGGGATCGGCCTTTCAGAATTCCAAAGACCGCCCCTTCAAAGCCGGCCTGCTGGCGGACCTGCCAGAGCTCGACTCGCTCCCGGATGCTGCTCTTGGGCCGAGTGCGGCCAACTACATTGTCTACTGGCCGCGCAAGGATGACCCGGCCACGGACGAGCTGGCCTGGAACTCCTCATCTGACAAGGGAACACTGAGCGGGAGCTTCGAGTTCAAACGCAGCACGTACAACCCGCGTACCGGCATGCTCCGGAACCAGCGGGACCACACGGGCTGGTCCTTCCACGTCAGCGTCCCCAAGCCCAAGAATGGCAGAGCTCGGCTCAAGGCCGAGAACCTCCCCGCGGCGCCGACCCGGTGCCCTTCATGTGGCGATGACTGGGAGGTCCGGCAGGTCGGGAGCGAACACCTTAGTCTGAGCGACCCCCGGCGTATGCGCACACCGGTCCGCTCTATGCGAACTGGTTTCGAGAAGGTCAACCAGGTGCTGACCACCGGTATCCTTTCCAACCTCCCAAACCGGCAGGCCGTGGTCTTCTCTGACAGTCGGCAGGATGCGGCCAAGCTGTCGGCAGGCCTCGGACTGCGCCACTACCAGGACCTGTTGCGCCTGCTGCTTGCTGAGGAGGTCGCGGGCCAGGGCGACCCGGCAGCTGACCTCGCCGCCGTCGCAGGCTTCTACCGCAAGTCGCCCGAAAAGCCGGTGGACAGGGCGACGGCCAAGGCCGCGCGCGACCGGCTCCGCGCCCGAGACCGGGATACGTACGACGCGTGGGAGAAACTCCAGAAACCCGAGGCCTCCGAAAGCATCGATGACCTCAGCGACGACCATCCCGACCCCGCTGAGGAGCAGGCGCTCTATGGCCTTCTGAGCCGCGTACCGTGCCTCGACAGCCACACTGCTGCTGTCGCTGAACGCCTCGTGCATCTCGGCGTTAACCCCGGTGGCCCGAAGGCATCCCTCCAGCAGACGGCCTATCAGAAGGGCTCTCTGCCGCAGCCCTGGACCTCTCTGTACCGCTGGCCCGAGGGCGGGGACGGCCGAGTGCAGGATGAATCAGGCCTCGTACTGAGCGAGCGGCAGGAGCAACTGCGCCAGGACATGCGCGAAGACCTCAGCAGCGAGCTTCTCAACGGACTCTTCGGCAGTGCTGGGCGCGACTTCGAATCCCTCGGATTGGGGTGGCTCACTCTGGCTTCCGACCAGTGGCTGCTCGAGGCAGAGCGGGCGTCCGATGCAGCGCTGGCCCGGGCGAGTCTGCGGGTCCTCGGCCACATGCGCCGGTTCGCCGGGCTGCGGAGCCCGGCGGACAATCCGCCAAAGAAGCTCCGGGACTTCTGGGCCAGCGCAGCAGATCACCTTGGGCAGGACAAGGACGACCTCCAGGCGACGGTGGAGCGGATCTGGGGGGCCGCAGTCGCCAAGTACGTCATCCAACCTGAGCACGTGGCACTGCGCCATGGGCGCGATGTGTCCTGGACCTGCTCCACCTGCCGCCGCCGACACCTCCACCCAGGTGTCGGCGTCTGCACGAAATGCGGACGTCCTCTCCCTGCGACGCCTGAGCCGTTCGAGAGCACCGACGCGGATTATTACGCCTGGATGGCCCGTAACCAGTTCGGGAACTTCCGGCTCAGCACTGCCGAACTCACCGGTCAGACGGACCGCCTTGATGCGCAGGCACGACAGGCCCGCTTCCAGGGCATCTTCCTGAACGGCAAGGAGAATCAGCTCCCCGACAGGCTCGACGTCCTCTCCGTCACCACCACAATGGAAGCCGGCGTCGATATCGGCCCCCTCTCGGCAGTCCTCATGGCCAACATGCCGCCGACCCGGTTCAACTACCAGCAGCGTGTCGGCCGGGCAGGACGTCGCAGCTCGCCGGTCGCGCTCGCACTCACCGTGTGCCGCGGACGAAGCCACGACGAGCACTACTTCCAGGACCCGAAGCGCATCACCAACGACGCCACTCCGCGACCGTACTTGTCCACTGACATGAAGGACATCTACCAACGCGTGTTCGCAGCGGAGGTGCTGCGCCGGGCGTTCGACGCTGTACAGACCGCCGCTGACGACGATGGCGGGCTCGACCCGACCCGCAACGTCCACGGCCAGTTCGGCCGCTGCGCAGACTGGCCCGTGGTAGCCGAGGCCGTGAGTGCGTGGATCAAGTCGCATGATGCCGAGATCCGAAGCCTTGCCGAAGCGCTCGCTGAGCGGACCCGCGGTACATGGCACCCGGCTGAGGCCACGGCATGGGTGGACGGCGAGCTCGTCAATCGCGTCACGCAGATCGCGGACCGTCCTCAGGGTCACCATGAACTCAGCCAGCGGTTGGCAGAGTCAGGCCTCCTGCCGATGTTCGGATTCCCCACATCTGCCCGGTACTTGTACACGAAGCGCCCTTTCGATTCGTATCCGTGGCCGCCGAGCGGAGTCGTCGACCGGTCGTTGGACATCGCCATCTCGCAGTTCGCGCCCGGTGCTGAGACTGTCAAGGACGGACAGGTCCATACAGCTGCGGGCGTCGTTGCGTTCGAGCCGACAGGAAGGGCCCCGCGGGCCGTGGAAGAGCCGTTCGGGCAGGCTGCACTGATCGGTATCTGCCGAGCCTGCGGTCACCTTGCGGAGAATGTGGAGACGCCGCTGACGCAGAATGACGGCGCGCCACCGCAGTCCTGTCGCGCCTGCGGAGCTGCCGACGGCTCGTACCGCGAGATCGAACTCCGCGAACCGGCAGGTTTCTACTCCGCAGGCAAGGCCCGTGACTTCGACGGCAACTTCGCTTGGCGGGCCAGGTCGCTGGCGCCTCGAACCGCCGCAGACCTCGAGCACGGCGCCCCCCTGGCGATTGCGACGCCGGGCATGGTTGTCCACGCAGGTAAAGGCCGCCGTTACGCCGTCAACGACAACGGCGGCCGACTGTTCAACTTTACGAAGGTGAGTCCAGCTGCACGCTGGTCCGGGGCGTATCTGGAGGCCGGGGCAGCGGAGTTGTTCCCTTGGCTGAAGAAAGACATCGCAGCAGACGAAGAGCTGCTGACAACGGCCATCGGCGCCACTCAGCACACCGACCTGTTCCTCCTAGGACCTCATGCCGGAGAGATCCCTGCTCTCGGACTGCGCCTCAACCTCACGTCCATTCCCCAGAGCACCGGCTTCCCGGACGACCGCTCAGGAAGGCGGGCTGCCTGGTACTCGCTCGCCGCACTGCTCCGGACGGCCGCGGGTGAACTCCTCCAAGTTCAGCCCAACGAGATCGCTTCCGGCATCCACGGCGCAGGATCCGGCAGCCGGGAAGCACGCACCTTCGCTTTCCTCTCCGACACGCTGGACAACGGCGCTGGCTACTGCACGCACCTTGCCGACCCCGAGGTGTTCAACCAGCTCATGGCCACCGCGCATAAGAAGCTGGCCAAACTCAAGGAGGGCGCGCACGGTCGTGACTGCGGAGGCTCGTGCTACGAGTGCCTCCGTGATTACACGAACATGGCCTACCACAGCCTGCTCGACTGGCGTCTAGCCGGTGACCTCCTCTCCATTCTCCGGGAGGGCAAAGACGCTGCGAGCAGCCAGCGGGCCCGGGGGGCTATGGGACTGCTGCGGAACTGGGCGGCGGACTTCCCTCTCGGGGACGCGGAGTTCGTGGACGACCTCGGAGGCACAGGACCTGCGGTCCTCTTCGAAGAGCGGGTCTGGGTCGCCGCGAAGAGCCCGTTCGAGGCTGCCGACGAGCCTCTGCAGCCAGTCCGAATCAGTGCTGTGCGCAAGGCTGCCGCATCGGACAGCCGAGGTGTTCCGGACGTGGTCTTCATAGACGACTTCCTGCTCGACAAGGCTCCGGCACGAGTTGCGGCCCTGCTTGCCGACTTCGATGGAACGTAGTGGACAGCAGCTTCGCTCAGCGTCCGTAACTGTAGGGGCAGTTGACAGCTGTGGTAGATCCGGCCGTCGGCAGTCGTGCGCGCAAGCCTCGACCGCCGGCAGCCTGTGCCAGCGTGATCACGTGAGGAAGTAGGGCATGGTCGAGCCGGAGGCGGATATGAGCGACCCGGTACTGCTGCAGCGGTTCGCAGCGTGGCTTCAGCCGCAGCCGTCGGTGGAGGATGCGGAACGCAGAGAGTTCTTCCAGGACGGGATCATCGTTCTCGACACGAACGTGCTCCTCAGCCTGTACGAGTACACAGAGACGTCCCGTGAAGAGGTCCTCTCGGCACTCGAGCAGACCGCGGGGCGGCTGTGGATGCCGTACCAGGTCGGTCTTGAGTTCGTACGCGGACGCCGCAGCACGCTCGAGTCGCGGAAGAGAGCACTCTCAGACGCTGCGTCAGAGGTCAACAAGAAGCTCATGGCCGCGCGCAAGGCAATCGTGGAAGCCAAAAATCTCGTGTGTGCCCAGCTTGAGAAGTACGCCCGCGCTCCGGAGGAGATAGCCAGTCTCGATGAACTGACCAAGGACTCGGCGGTTGACAAGCACCTGTCCGTCTACAGGGAAGAGTTCAAACGCCACCTGGACATGCTGAAGGCTGATCACGACCTGGCTTTGAATGCGGCCGATGCAGTGGATCCGATCCTGCCGCGCGTCGCGAAACTCTACGGGGAAGGCGTCGGCCAGCAGCCGAACGACGAAGTCCTCCGCACGCGCCTCGAGGAAGCCACCACCTTCCGGTTCCCGAACAAGATCCCGCCCGGGTTCGCAGACTCCGACAAGGACACACCGCTGAGGTCGGCTGGAGACTTCCTGCTCTGGGAAGAGCTGATCGAGCACGTTAGCCAGCTGCCCCAGTCCAGTCGCCGTGTGCTGTTCGTATCGAACGACACGAAAGAGGACTGGTACGAGTCTGAGTCCGGCTCGCGCAATTCACGTCCGTGGCCGAGTCTCATCGACGAGCTGAAGCGGAGGGCAGGCGCAGATCTGAGGATCGAGACCCAGCTGAACTTCTACGGCGGGATAAGGGAGTTTCTGGACGCCGAGCTCGCTGAGGACACCTACGCAGAGATTGTGCGGGTGTCTGGGACCTTCGACGGGAAGATCCAGGACGACGGGATACTCGTCAACGCGGAGTCTGCCCCCCAACTTGCTCCGCCGGAGGGGCTGGCGCTGTCCGCATTGCAGTCGGTGGAGCTTGCGTCCTCGGCCGTACGCGTTGCTCTTGAGTCGTCCTCCCCATCCCAGTGGATGTTCCAGTGGTGGCTCATCGGTGTGACGGCCCAGCTGGGGCGACGAATCCCCGAGGAATGGGAGCCCAGCATTGACATCGCAGCGGCATCGAGAAGCCTTGAGCCGCCGTCCCCGCTGTGGAAACCGGGTACAGTCCTGCCGCCGGGGGAGTGGCTCCACCGGGACTCGTCGTGGATCGCGCCGTGGTTCATGGAACTCCTGGACGCTACTCCGCAGATGGACCGCGCCGTACTGCGCAGACTCGCAGCACAGCAGGCAGAGAAGAACCGACGCTCCCGTTAGTTGACGGCGTCGGCGCTCGGTGTACGGGTCCCTGCACCTATTGATTCCGGCTGTGCCGGATTGCTGCGATAGCGTCTACTACTTGATGAGTACGTGCCAGAAATGAGAGCGAAGGGCAGGCAGCGTGGCGATAGAGAATCAGGGTGCGTTCGAGGCGTGGGGGCGTCTGAAGCCTGACACTGAGTTCGCGGTCAAGGCGCTCAGTTCAGCCTTGGAGGAGTCAGAAGCATCGCCTGATGCGATCCTGGATTCCTACCTTTTTGCGAAGCGCGCTCTGGCCCAGTCCATGCAGTCGCTACTGCGGTCGCAACTCCCTCCGACCTGCGTTGAGTTCCACGAGTTGCGGGTTCGGATCCAGGATGAAATGCACTTGAGGTTCTCTGGGCACGTACCGGAGCGGTATTTGAAAGTTCCCTACGGAACGAAGGCCAACGAGCGGCTGTTTGCCGTCCTTCACCGGGAGATCGGCTCGCCTGTCGACAATGCTCGCCTCCGCACTATCAATGGGGACGACATCCACACGGAGCGCCGCATCAGGGAGCTCAGAGAACTCGGACTGGACATCACTACGACCACGGAGGACGGTCGGCGGCACTACATCCTGGGCTCACTCGAGATCGACAGCGCCAAGATCCGAGAACTCGTCGTCAAGACGCTCGGCAAAACGAAGGCGGTCTCGAAGGAAGAGAAGAACGAGATCATTGCGCGGCTCCCGTAGCCGAACGCGCACGCCGAGGACGAAGACCCCAGCGCGAATTATGGGTGGCGTGTGGCCGGGACGCAATCGTTCCGTCGCCTTCTCTCAGTTGTCCTGGTCCAGCCGAACAGCCAAGAAGCTGCCCCACGCCTCTGCTGATATCGCTACGTGAGGCCCCTCCGGCCGCTTGGAGTCCCGTACCAGCACACCGGTCGGCACGTAGGTAGCCTCCAAGCACTCGGTCGTGTTGCCGCCGCTGTACGACGACTTGAACCAGGTGTGGTCAGGAGCGAGCTGAGGGCCGATGGACATTCATAGCTCCTTGCGGACGCGGTGGATCAGGGATGAGGAAGCTTCCATGTCCAACGCTTGTGCGCGAAGGTACTCGAACGCAAGTCTGTAACGCTCCAGTTCTTCGTCCTTCTCCAGGAACAGCGACCCGGTGTGGAAGTCCACATACACGACGTCGAGAGCAGGTTCGCTGCCTCCGATCATCACGAAGCTTCCGAGGGCCGCGGAATGGGCGCCTTTGGAGAACGGAAGTACTTGGAGAGTGATGCTCGTGGACTCGTTCGCTGCAAGCAGCCGACCGAGCTGCTCCTTCATGGTCTCCGGCGAGCCAACGACGCGACGGATCACAGACTCATCGAGGATCGCCCACAACCGCGGGGGCCTGGGCCTCGTAAGGATGTCTTGCCTCTTCATCCGGATGTCCACGAGCCGCTCGATCTCGGCCTGCTCCAGACGTACTTCGTTGGCCTGCTGCAGGGCTGTGCTGTAACCGCGGGTTTGCAGGAGCCCGGGAACGTAGACGCATGAGAAGTGATCCTCGCGTACAGCCTCATCCTCAAGTGTGAGCAGAAGGTTCATGCTCTCGGGGATGGAGTCGGCGAAGGAGTTCCACCAACCCTGCTGCTTGGCGTCCTTGGCAAGACCGACAACTGCCCTGCGCTCGGCGTCAGTTGCTCCGTACTCGCGGCAGAGTGCGTCAATCACCAGCCACTTGACCGGCCCGGCTTGGGTCTCGTACCGGCTGACGGTGGCCTTGGAGACGCCAACGAGCTGCCCGGCCTCCTCAAGCGTCAGCCCTTTGTGGGCGCGCAGCTTGCGCATCATCGCGCCCAGCTGACGGCGCCGGGTCGTGGTTCGGACTGACATGCGACTCCTCCACGCGTGCGCCGGCCCCGCCCGGGGATCTCAAACAGGCTAGGCGGCACAGAAGTTGAAGTACCAGCAGATTCACTCGATGGATACTTGTGAGAAGTTACACAGTGAGACTTCTCTGTGCCATGCTCTTCTGCAGATCGCTACGCAGTGCAGTCGTGCGAACACGGCAGGCGCGGCACGCGTGGCATGGAGGGAGGAGTGGCCATGACCGGCTACGAAGTCACCGCACCCCGACTCCGCTGTGTTCTCCCCTTTGAGGCAGAGCCGGCGGAGGTGCGTTTGCTTCGGAGGGCTGCCTCGGCACAGCTCAACCTGTGGGGAATGCGTGAGGCTGCCGAGGAAGCAGAGCTGCTTGTTACTGAGTTGGCGACGAACGTCATCAAGCATGTAGGGGAAGGTGCTTCGGCGACCTTGATCCTTGAACTGCAGAGCGAGCGACTCCGTGTCGAAGTCCACGACAAGAGCCACGTGGTCCCGTCCCTCGGGTCTGCAGGCTGTGATGAGGAATGCGGTCGCGGCCTGCACTTGCTCGCGGCCTTGGCCGCGGACTGGGGAACGGTCCTGTCGGCGGCGGGCAAAGCGGTCTGGTGCGAGGTAACGCTTGACTATGGCCCTGCCTGCCGCCGTGTCGAGCGCGCTGTCGGCGCCCTCGAGAGTTATCAGGAAGCCTGCGGAGGTGCCGTCCTTCACGGTGGCAGAAGAGATACCGGGCTTGAGGAGTCGGCGGTGGAGCTGATCGCCGATCTGCTCCACTGGACTGCTGCCCGGGGATGTGATCCAGACGGCATCCTCGAACGGGCCCAGATGCACTACGAAGCCGAGGCGGACGCGGCCTAGTGGGCGCTGTTCTGTGCGGACTTCCGTATCTCATCCCGAAGGGCGCCCGGAGTACGCCAGGATTCACCGGGACGGCTCCTGTGGCACATGCGGTGACAGTTGGAGCACACGCATGCGAGATCCTCAAGCTTGGTCCTCCGGAGACCGGAGAGGTAGAGGGGAGTGACGTGGTGCACTTCGATGTAGCCCTCGCCGAGGTCTCCGTAGATGCGGGCGAAGTTGAAGTCGCAGACCTCGCACGTCAGGGGGCGCCCGTCACGACTAAGCTGCCGGATTTTCTGCTTACGAAGCTTCGGGTCCCGCTCGCGGGCGAGCGCCCGGCGGACGAGGAGCCGTCCCTCGATGGCCGTGAACCCCTCGTCGTCGTCGACCTCGTCGGGCTGCCGGGGCAGGAGATGCAACTCGCCGGATCCGATGCCCTCTTCGATGGCCTGGGCGGCTTGGAGCATTTCGGGCTCGCGCTCAGTGAACGCCTTGATCATCTGGAGAGTGGGCTCGCCGCAGCGGGTGGGCTTGCCGGAGTAGGAGCCGTAGTTCGTGGCGAAGTCCGTGGTCTTCCGGCTGACGCTGTCCAGGGAGCGGAATTCAGGCAGGGCCCTGGCTTCCGGGCTGTGAATCGGCAGCGAGCGCAGCAGCTCGGACAGTTCTTGCACCTCCTGGTCGCCGGTCCTCAGCTCACGCCAGCCGTTCTTCACGACGAGCGCTCCAGCCAGCACGAGTTCGTCTTCAGTCCACGCAGGGCTCTTCATGAGCAATATCGTATGAGTGTTCGGCGCGGCGGAGGGTGCGTGCAACGAACGCCGCGGCATGTTGCACACTGTGTCGAGTCTCGTTGTCAGTGGGACCTGTCACCCTTAGTGATGGTGGATTGCAAGGTGTGTCTGCCGCTGTACGGCTGTAAGGAGGGGGCATGACCCGCATGAACGAAGTCGAATACACCTCGGTGGAGATCTGTGCTGGAGCAGGAGGGCAGGCCATCGGCCTGCATCAGGCCGGTTTTCGGCACCTCGCGCTCGTAGAGATCGACTCTCATGCGGTGAAGACGCTCGCTGAGAACATCAGGATCGATAGGGAGTGGAGCTGGGAGAGGGCGCACTGTGACGTTCTGTCAGTGGACGTCAAGGAGTTCTCTCCGGCCAGGGACCTCAAGAAGAGCGGCGAGCTGCTGGGGAGGCATGAACTGGACCTCCTGGCGGGAGGCGTCCCGTGCCCGCCGTTCTCGCACGCCGGCAAGCAACTAGGCAAGGACGACGAGCGCGATCTCTTCCCACGAATGCTGCAGCTCGTCCAGGAGCTGAAGCCGCGTGCCGTGATGATCGAGAACGTGCGCGGGATCATGGATCCGAAGTTCTCCGACTACCGCGACTGGATCGTGGCTCAGCTCCAGGGCGGCACTTATCGAGGCGAGGACGGTCAGCAAACTCGCACAAAAGGCCTTGGCTACACCGTCTGCAAGTGGGGGATCCTGGAGGCCAGCGACTTCGGAGTCCCGCAGCTTCGTCCGCGGGCGATCCTCGTAGCCTTCCGTAATGACGTCATCAAGGACGTGAAGTACGAGTGGCCGACGCCGACACATGAGGAGCCGGTCAGCGTCGCGGACCGGCTTGAGGAATCCATGCTGGAGCGGTACGAGCGGTACTTCAACGGGGTTCATGAAGCTCGGGCCCGCAAAGCCTATGGCCGCTGGCTCACTCAGGCGCGGAAGCGGGATGCCGAGCTCAAGGGCAAAGGCGGCGGTATTGCACCGACGCTGGTCGGGGGGTCCAAGAAGCACGGTGGAGCTGATCTCGGCCCCAGCCGCGCTAAGGCTGCATGGAAGCAGCTCGGTGTCTGTGGGCTTGGGGTTGCCAATGACGCTGAGACCTGCGCAGAGAAGGGCACTGAGGATCGGGATCTCTTCGGGGAGGGCGGCCCGATGCTGACGGTGGAGCAGGCCGCGATCATCCAGGGGTTCCCACGCAAGTGGCAGTTCCAAGGCGGCAAGACGGCGCAGTACCGGCAGGTTGGCAATGCCTTCCCGCCACCAGTGGCCAAAGCGGTCGGAGAGTCGATCATCGACGTCTTGAAGGCTGCGCGTGAGCGTGACCGTAAGAAGCGCTGATCAGCTGTTCCTCTCCGCAACAGAGTTGCGGCGGTGCTTGACCTCGGTCGCGATCTGCTCCGCGCACTCTGCTGATGGCTGATGTTCCCAGAACCGGAGCACCGTCCAGCCGGCCTCGGCCAGGCGCTGGTCGGTATCCCGGTCGCGGGCCATGTTTCGGGCCACTTTGTCCGACCAATAGCCCGGGTTGGTTTTCGGCGGTACATAGTGTTCTGGGCAGCCATGCCAGTAGCAGCCATCAATGAAGACCGCGATCTTCACCGGACGGAAGACCATGTCGGCCGTCCGGCGAAGATCAGGAAGAGGCTTGGCTGCGACACGGTAGCGAAGTCCTTGAGCGTGAACGAGCCGACGGATCATGCGCTCCGGAGTGGTGTCCCGGCTGCGGATGGCCTGCATGTTTCGGCGGCGCGCTGCTGATGAGGCCCAGGACCCGGATGGCGGAGTCCAGGGCGAACGGCCGTCTTCGTGCTCTGTGTTCGTCATTGGGCGCTGCGATCAGTATTCGGCAGGGGCCGGGACGGGAGAATCCCCCTCTTCCCAGACTGTATATTCCTGGCCGGAGATTTGCGTGGATTTTCTGGTCGGCTCAAGGTCGTCTGCGCAGGCAACGCGAATCGCGATCCACGATCCTTTTTCGGGTACTTGAAGGCCCAGTGCGCGAGCAATGTGAGGATGCTGTTTCTGATGGCCGAGGATCATGATTCCCTCGTTACGGAGATGATGACGGGCGTCACGTACTCGCTTCAGACTGTCGTCCTGGCGGGCCACCGTGAGGACAGTATTACGGTTTACCAGGCGATCTTGTACGCGGCGAAATAGTTCATTGGTGCGCGCCTGTCCGCTGGCCCCAGTCTTAAAGATTGCGTTCCTGTCTGTGTCCGAGAGGGTCAGCAGAATGTTCTCAGGGAGTCTTCCCTCAGGGATAATCCACTGTATGGCGCTCCGCCCGGCGACTGACGGTGTGCGCTTGCCGTCCCTGTTCTTTCCCACGTTCAAGAGGGTGTCATGGATTCGGAGCAGCCCGATCTGATAGCTCGCCTTGAGGTCATTCGCCCTGATCAGTAGACAGATGTGCCCGTCGGCTTCGCGTGGAATTGTCCAGTTGTCGCCGCTTGTGAATTTCGAGTCCACGTCGTGGCTGAAAATGGAGAAATCCATCTTCTTTCCGCGGTCGAGGTTGAATTCGGCGCGGGTGATGATCTCGACTTTTGTTCCCAGGTAAGTTTTTTCTGTTTTTTCGAGATCTTTAATGTTGAAGCGACCTGTTCGCTGTCCGTCGAGAACTTCATCGATCGACTGACGTAGCACCTGGCCGAATCGGGCTTCGAGGTTCGGTTGCATCCTGAGCCAGTTTTGAACCTCAAGTAAATTCGGGTCAGGGTCGAGGCGGGATGGCGGGTTTGCAACCTTCAACGCTGCCGCAATATCGCGTCCGAAAAGAGAATCTTCCAAGAGTTGTCCTCAGGGAGAGTGTTTACAAGGTCACTTACGTCAGGCCGTGGCACTCCCCATACCCCCGCCCCGACCCACACCAACAAGACGCCCCCCGCTCCGGCGGCCAAGCCTCAGCCCTCCCCCTCGCCGCCAAAGTCGTCGCGTACTGCGGCAGCAGCGACGCATCCCCGGGCGAAGCCCCCTCCGAGGCGGCGAACGCCTCATAAGAAGGAACCGTGCCCGTCACGATGCCAAGGTTCGGCGTGCCCGAGGCCGCAAGCTCCCTCAGCGAGCTCTCTATCGTCGCCAGGTGTTCCTCATGGGACGGGTACTCCGCCGCCAGGGACGGGTACGCCGACACCAGCTCCGCCAGTTCCGGCGCCGGCCAGTGCAGTACCGCCACCGGGAACGGACGGGACAGAGCCTCCCGATACGTGCCCAGCTCTGCCCGTAGGCGTGAGATCTCCGCCTCCAGTTCCGCTGGGTTGTCGGAGCCCAGGGACCAGACGCGCTTGGGGTCGTGGAGTTCGTCCAGGGAGACCGGGGAGGAGTGGAGCGTGTCCGCGAGGGCGTCCCAGTTGTCGTGGGGGAGGCCCAGCATGCGGCGTACGCGGTGGCGGCCGAAGAGGACCGGGTGGGTCGCGTACGGGGGTTCGGGGACGTCGGTCAGGAGGTGGGTCGCCGCCTCTGTGAACGTCTGCTGTGCCGCTTCGAGCTCGTCGTGGGACTCCAGGGACTCGGCCACGATCACCCAGGGGGCCGGGTCGCGGGGTGACGCCGCGCGGACGCCCGCGATGATCGCCTTCGCCTCGGCCTCGTGGCCGTACTCCCAGAGGTTCGCCGCCTTCAGGGCCCGTACCAGGAATGGGTTCTCCAGGGGGGTCTCGCTGGAGAGGAGACGGTCGTAGAAGGCGGTGGCTCGCGGGCGGTCGTCGGCCAGTTCGAGGTGGGCCGCAGCCTGCAGCAGCAGGTGCTCGGCGTCCTCGGGGTAGAGGCCGGCGGTCCGCTCCAGGCGTGCTGCTTCGGCGTTGTGGTCGACGTACTCGGCAGACGTGTCGGGGCGCATGGTGGACACCGTACTGCCGACCGCCCGGCGGAGGAGAGGTATGGGCAGGCCAGGGGTGAGATCGGGGGTGGGGGCATGAGGAGTCATGGGTGGTCGTGAGCGGTGGGGAGGAGCGGGGCGTTCATGGGGATGGTGAGTTGGGGCCTCAGCCCTTATCGTGCGGCCCCGGCCCCGGCCACTTGCCACCAACCACCGGCCGAGGCCCCCGCACGGAGGGAGGCATACGCGCATGCGAGTCCCCGACATCCGTCGAGTCCCCGTCGTCCATCAGCAGGCCCGGCGGCGGCGTGCCCGCTACGCCCGTCTCCTCTGGAACGGCGCCGAGATCCTCGTAACCCTCGGTGTCGTCCTCATGCTCCTCGTCGTCCACCAGCTGTGGTGGACGAATCGGCAGGCCCGGGAGGGCGCCGAGAGGAAGGTCCAAGCCCTGCAGCGGGAGTGGGAGGGGAGGGCCGGGGACGGGGAGAGCGATCCGGCGGGCGGCGGATCTGTCTCGGACGGTGGCTCCACCTCCCCCGGCGACAGCGACAGCGACGGTGACCGTGACGGTTCCGGCGCCGGCTCCCGGTCCGCGCCGGACTCCGCCTCCGCCGCCAGCTCCACCCCCCGCCCCCGCTGGACCCAGGCCTACGCCATCCTCACCATCCCCCGCCTCGACCTCCGCGTTCCGATCGCGGAAGGGATCAGTAAGGGGAACGTGCTCAACAAGGGGTACGTCGGCCACTACCCGGGGACCGCGCAGCCCGGGCGGGCCGGGAACTTCGCGCTCGCCGGGCATCGGAACACCCATGGCGAGCCGTTCCGGTACATCAACCGGCTGCGGAGGGGGGACCGGATCGAGGTCGAGACCAGTACCGCCGTCTATACGTACGTCGTCGACAGGACGCTGGCGCAGACCTCGGCGGGGGACGGCGGAGTGATCCGGGAGGTCCCTCGCAGCACGGTCAGAGCGGGGTACGGCTACACGGACCCCGGTTACTACCTCACGCTCACCACGTGCACTCCGGAGTACACGTCCAAGTACCGCCTGGTCGTCTGGGGGAAGCTCGGCTCCATGCGGCCGCGCTGAGCCGCCCTGCCGAGCCACCTCGCTGAGTCACCCCGCCGAACAGCCCAGGTCCCGGGCCCGCCGGATCAGGCCTCCTTCACCCGGTCGTAGCGGCCGAGGAAGTCCGGGGTGCCGTTCCGGACCCGGTGGAGGAAGAGGCCGTTGACCCAGCGGAACTCCTTGGTCACCGGATCGAACTCGATGGCCTTGGCGAGCCCCTTGTGGGTGGTCTGGCGGAGCCTGCGCACCATGGCGCCCCGCTCGGGCTCGACGCTGCCCAGCTCGCGCATGCCCTGGGCGACGAAGAGCAGCGCGTCGTACGCCTCCACCGCGAAGCGCTCGACGGTGCGTACCCCGAAGCGCTTCCTGTACGTCTTCACGAAGTGTGCCGCGGCCGGCAGCTCGGCCGGGTCGACGTAGGTCGTCACCATCACCCAGCCTTCGGCTGCCCGGCCCGCCTCCTTGAGGAACGCGGTCTGCAGGACGGGTTCCGGGGCCATACGCGTGCCCCGGAATCCGGCCTGTTCCAGCGCGCGGGCGCAGCGGGCGGCCCGGTGCGGTGAGGAGCCGGCGTACACGACGGCCTGCGCGTCGGAGGCGAGCACGGCGGCGGCGACCGTGTCGAAGTCCTCGCTGTCCGCGGGGACGACATGGGTCGTGGTCGTGCCTTTGGAGGGCGGGTACGTGGTCAGGGTTCTGACGATCTGCCAACTGGTCCGGTTCGCCGCCCTGTCGTCCACGAGGGCGGTCCTCCGGCTCTTCTCGACGTTGGTGAGGTAGTGGATGAAGGGTGTCGACAGGGTGTTCTCGTCGGGCCTGAGCCGGAAGTACGCGCGGGTGGTCGACAGGGAGTACTCGTCGTCGCCGCCGGAGGAGACGGTCACGATGGGCAGCAGGCCCTTCTCGTAGCGGGACACGGCGGTCCCGGCCGCGGTGCTGCCGGTCGGGCCGATGACGGCGTACACGTCGTGGTCCGCGACGAATTTTCCGGCCATCTCCTCGGCGCGCTTCGCCTGCCCGGCGTCGTCGAGGACCTTCAGCGCCAGGTCGAAGGCGCGGCCGTCACGGGAGCCGGAGTTGAAGTCCGCCACGGCGAGCCGCGCGCCCCGCTCCTGCGCCCGGCCGATCGCCCTGTCCGGTCCCGACAGGTCCGCGTGCAGCCCGATGACGTACCGGGGCAGCGGTCCGGAGCGCGTCGAGCCGTCGCCGCCGGCCTCGGGCCTGGAGGCGGCCCAGGCCGCCAGTCCTCCGCCGGTCAGGACCACTCCGGCCGCCGAACCCAGCGTCAGCAGGCGGCGCCGGGAGAGGGCGGGCCGCTCCGGCGGCTGCACGAGCGTGACGGGCCCGGGGGCGGGGGCGGGGTCGGGCAGGGCCAGGACGGCGGACGAGCGTTCCGCGATCAGCCGGGGCAGCGCGGGCGGCAGCCAGTCGTCCTCCCGCCCACTCACTGGCCCACTCACTGGCCCGCTCTCCGGCCCGCCCTCCCGCCTGCTCTCCCGTCCGCCCTCCGGCCCGCTCTCCGGTCCGTCCTCATCGGCCAGGGCGTCTCGTACCTCCTGCGCGGTGGGCCTGGCTTCCGGGGCCTTGGCGAGGCAGGCGGTCAGCAGTGGGACCAGGGTCCACGGCACGGCGTCCAGGTCCGGTTCCTCGTGGACCGTACGGAAGATGACGGCGGCCGCGGTGCCGGTACCGAACGGGCGGCGGCCGGTCGCCGCGTACGCCAGGACGCAGCCCAGCGAGAAGACGTCGCTCGGCGGGCCGATGTCTCCGCCCTGCGCCCGCGCCTGTTCGGGCGAGAGATAGCCGGGCGAGCCGATCACCACGTCGCTCGCGGTCAGCGCGGTGGCACCGGTGGACCGCGCGATGCCGAAATCGATCAACCGGGGCCCGTCCAGGGCGAGCAGGACGTTGCCCGGCTTGACGTCCCTGTGCACCAGGCCCGCGGCGTGCACCTCGGTGAGCGCTTCGGCCAGCCGGGCGCCCAGGGCTCGTACCGTACGTTCCGGCAGCGGCCCGTGCAGCGTGACGGCCTCGGCCAGCGACGGGCCCGGTACGAAGGCGGCCGTCAGCCAGGGTTCGCGGGCCTCCGGCTCCGCAGCGGTGACCGGTACCAGCCACCGTCCGGTGAGCCCGCTCGCCGCCTCGGCCTCGCGCCGGAAACGGGCCCGGAAACCGTGGTCGGCCGCGTACTCGGCGCGGATCACTTTCAGCGCGACCAGCGCCCCGCCCGTCGAGCGGGCCAGGTAGACCACGCCCATGCCGCCCGCGCCGAGCCGGCCCAGCAGCCGGTGTCCGCCGACGGACGACGGGTCGCCCGGCCTGAGCGCGCGTACTCCCGCGTGCACTCCCGCGCGCCCCTCCGACTGCCCCCCGCTCACCGCTACACCTTGGAGGCGGCTTCGCCGACGTAGCGGAACCGGCCGCTCTCGACCTGGTACAGGGATACGCCCCAGCCGGTGAACTGGCCGTCCGCCGGCTGGAAGGCGAACTCCTTGGTGACTCCCTTGTAGCGGCTCTTGCGCAGCAGGCCCACCAGCTCCTTGCGCGTCGGCGGCCTCCGGCGCTTCGTGGCCTTCAGCACCTCCTGGAGTACGAGGTTGACGGTGTCGTACGCCTCGGCGGCGTAGGAGCCGGGCGCGGCGTCGTAGCGCTTGCGGAAGGCGGCGGTGAAGGCCTTCGCGGCCGGTACGGCGGAGGGGTCGACGAAGGAGGAGGTCATCAGCCAGCCCTCGGCCGCGTCCCCGGCCAGCTCCAGGAACTCCGGGTCGAGTACGGCCTGCGGCGCGAGCCGCGGCCCGTCGAAACCGGCCGTCGCCAGCTCGCGGGCCACCCGGGCGGCGCCTGGCGCGTAGCCGGAGTAGATGAAGGAGTCGATGCCGGCCCGCAGCATGTCGGTGACGACGGCCTTGACGTCCTCGGTGCCCGCCGGGATCACCCGGGGGTAGGGCGGGAGGCCGTGCGTGCGCAGCATGAGGGTGGTGCTCTGGGCGGAATCCCAGGAATACGTCTGCGCGGTGCGGTCCTGGAGCAGCCCGGGCAGCCGCGCCCCCTTCTGCCCCGCGAGACGGACGGCGAGTGCCATGGAGATGATCGGGTCGGGGGCGCGGCACTGCAGGAAGGACCGGTATTCCTGCGAGGTCATGAGCAACCCTCCGACCGAGACGGACAGCAGCGGCAGCAGGGCCTCGTCGTACGTGGCGAGGACCGCTTGGGCCGTTTCGTCGTTGGACGGGCCGAGTACGGCGAGCACGTCCTCGTCCTGGATCAGCTTCTTGGCCGCGGCCGGTGCGCGCTCCGCGCTGCCGCCGTCGTCAGAGGTCTTCAGTGTGAGCTCGAAGGGTTTGTCCTTACGGGAGTTGAACTGCTCGACCGCCAGCCGCGCGCCCCACTCCTGCGCCTTGCCCGCCATGCGCCGGGTCCCGCTCAGATCCGCCTGTACACCGATCGCCCAGCGGCGGGCCCCCGACGCCGACGTGCCCTTGTCCTCGTCGCGCAGGACGGCCCAGGCCGCGGTTCCGCCCGCCGCCATGAGTACCGCCGCGCCGGAGGCCAGGAGCAGCCGGCGGCGGCCGGGCGACGCCGGTTCTGTGTCCCCTGGTGGTCCGGCGGGTGCTTCGGCGGGTGCTTCGGCGGCGGTCGGCTCGATGTCGGGGAGCGCCAGCATCTCGGACGAACGGTCGGCGATGACCCGTACGACGCCCTCGGGCAGCCAGTCGATCTGCCCGCCCTCGGGGACCGCGTCCTCGACCAGCAGCACGGTGCCGATCTGCTCGGCCGTCGGACGGTCAGCCGGGTCCTTCGCCAGGCACATGAGCAACAGCGTCAGCAACTCGACGCCGGCTTCTGCGCCCTCACCGCCCTCACCGGCTTCCTTGCCCTCCTCGGCCTCGATGCCGGTCAGGTCGGGTTCGTCGTGGACCGTGCGGTAGAGCAGGGCGTCGACCGTGCCGGTGCCGAACGGCGGTCGGCCGGTCGCCGCGTACGCCAGCAGGCAGCCCAGCGAGAAGATGTCGCTCGGCGGGCCCAGTGCCGCGCCGCGTGCCTCGGCCTGCTCGGGGGAAAGGAAACCGGGTGTGCCGACGACCAGGTCGGTGGAGGTGATCGCGGTCTCGTCGGTCGCCCGCGCGATCCCGAAGTCGATCAGGCGCGGGCCGTCCACGGCGAGCAGGACGTTGGCGGGCTTGACGTCGCGGTGGACCAGACCGGCCGCGTGCACCTCGCGGAGCGCGGCGGCGAGCATCCTGGCCAGGACGAGCACGCTGCGGGTGGGCAGCGGGCCGTGACGGGCGACCGCCTCCTCCAGCGAGGGGCCGGGTACGAAGGCGGTGGCCAGCCAGGGCTCGTCCGCGTCCGGGTCCGCGCCGGTGACCGGCACCGCCCAGGGGCTGGTCACCCGGCGGGCCGTCTCGACCTCACGGCGGAACCGGGCGCGGAAGTCCGGCTCGTCCGCGTACTCGGCCTGGATGACCTTGACGGCGGCCAGGCTCCCGGCCTTCGTACGGCCGAGGTAGACCACGCCCATGCCGCCCGCGCCGAGGCGGGCCAGTAGCCGGTGTCCGCCGATCGAGGCCGGGTCGGTGGGAAGCAGCGGCCCGCTCATTCCGGCGCCTCCAGTTCGCTTTCGACACGGCTCACCATGGCGCTCTTCCCTTGCACGAGGGCGGTGTTGACGTCGTCCGCGGACCGGCCCTTGGAGCCCTTGCCGACGGCGGCGACGGTGACCTGGCCCACTCGGCTCTGCGACCAGTAGTAGTGGTAGGGGCCGCCGAGTTCGTCGCTGTAGTACTTGCCGCCTTCGGCGAGCATGTCCTCGGCGGTCAAGTTGCCCATCAGACCGAACTCCGAGCCCAGGGATCCCAGCCCGGTGATCCGCTCACCCTGGCGGAGCTGCTGGTCGGGGCAGCGCAGCGCCTCCTCCAGTGTTCCGGCCATCTCCCAGTCGGCGTCCTTCACGGTCCGGTGCACGGTGACGACGGCGGCGACGCGGATGGGGCCCTTGCCGTCCTCCGCGGGAAGTTCGCTGTAGCGGGTGAGGGTGGCGAGCACCGTCGCGGGCAGTGGCTTGAGCTGCCAGACGCAGTCCCTGTCGAGTACGGGCCGGAGGGCGGGGTCACTCTCGTACGGGCTGCGCCTGACGAAGCCGGGGCCCCATCTGGCGGGCGTCGCCGCGACGGCGCGGGCCAGGCGTAAGGCCTCCGCGCGGGTCTTCGGCGCGCGGCCGGGGTCGGGGGTGAAGTCCAGGCCCGTGGCGCTGGGACTCGGGGTGGGGCCGGAGCGGGTGTCACCGCTCGCGGCCGGGCTCTTGGAGCCGGTGGATCCGGACCCGGTGGGCTTGGCGGTTCCGTCGCCCCCGCCCCCCGAACAGCCGGCCAGTAACAGCCCGGCGGACAAGACGCCGACGCCCAGCCGCACACGTCTTCGGCTCACCATCAACTCCCCCAACTCCCCACACACGTACGCGTGTTCCCCCGCAGGGAGAGTAGCGACTATGCCCCTGGGGTACTACGGCTCCGGCGGAGTCCATCGTTCCTCGGAGCCGGAATTTCCGCGGAGCGAACGAGGAGTGCGGCGGCCGGGGTGCGCGGCCGCCGTGGCGTGCTGCTCACCGGCGGCAGCCGCTCCCGGAGGCGGATCCTGTATAACGGCAGGAGAGCACAGAGCGACACAGACCTGACGGACTCAGAAGGAAGGAGTGCAGCCGATGACACGGACCTGGGCGCAGCTGAAGCCCGCCGTGCTGCTGCTCGTCCTCCTTCTGCAGGTGGCGCTCCTCGACACCGGCAGCCTCGCCGGAGCCGTCGCCGTCACGTTCGCGGCGACCGCCGCGGCCGGGTCCGCGCTCGCCGCCTGCTCCCTCATCGCCTCACGGCTCGCGCCCGCCGTACCCCGTACACGGGTCCGTACGGCGATGCGCGACCGTGAGAAGCGCACGGCGTTCCTGCCGCAGCGCGACCCCGACGCCCGGGGGCGCAGGCGTCCCCGAGCACCCGGCCGTTCCCTCCTGACGGCCGCGTAGGGGACCACTCTTCGGGATTCGGGACTTCGGGACGCTCTCAGAGCGTCCGCAGGAGATTTCCGGAGAACCTCAGCAGACCCCCTCGCGGGTCGTCATGCCGACGTACGTCACGTCTCATCTCCTCGGCACGACGAGACCCACGGAGGGCTCATCCATGTCCGGCTTCTCTTCCCTCTTCTCTTCCTTCATGTCCGCGTTCGCGAGCCTCGTCGAGGGGCTCGCCGAACTGCTCGAACCGCTCTTCCAGGCCTCCGCCGCGGCCGCCGCGATCGTCCTGTTCACCGCGCTCGTACGCCTCCTCGTGCATCCCCTGTCCCGGGCCTCGGCGCGCGGGCAGCGGGCGCGGGCCGCCCTGCAGCCGCAGATCGCCGCGCTGCGCAAGAAGCACGGCAAGAACCCCGAGAAGCTCCAGAAGGCGGTGCTGGAGCTGCACGCCAAGGAGAAGGTCTCGCCGCTCTCCGGCTGCCTGCCCAGCCTCTTCCAGCTGCCGGCCTTCTTCCTCCTCTACCACCTGTTCTCGAACTCGCGGATCGGCGGCGAGGCCAACTCCCTCCTCGCCCACCAGCTCTTCGCCGCGCCGCTCGGCGGCCGGTGGGCGGACGCCCTCGGCGACGGCGGGGTCCTCGGGGGCGCCGGGCTGGTGTACCTGGCCCTGTTCGTGATCGTCGCGGCCGTCGCCACCTTCAACTACCGGCGTACGAAGCGGATGATGGCGGCAAATGCTCCGGTGGCCGCGGCCGACGGCGACCAGGGTGCGCAGCAGGTGCCCGGGCTCGGCGCGATCACCAAGGTCATGCCGCTGATGTCCTTCCTCACGCTGTTCACCGTGGCGGTGGTACCGCTGGCCGCGGCGCTGTACGTGGTGACCAGTACGACGTGGAGCGCGATCGAGCGGGCCGTGCTGTACCGGGACATGCCGGGGGCGGCGCCGGCCGCCGCCGTGCTCGGCTGACGCGCAGGAGGCCTGTCGGGCGGGCGGTTACGGTCCAGTCCGTGAACCAGGTATTGCGGACTGGACGCCGACCTTGGACGATCGACCAGTCCTCCGATGGCTGCACCCGTCGGACGGGCCGCCCGCGATCAAGGGAGATTGTGATCATGAAGCTGCTGCGAGTCGGTACGACAGGGGCGGAGCGGCCCGCGCTCCTTGATGCCGAGGGAGTCCTGCGGGACCTGTCGGCCGTCGTGCCGGACATCGACGGGGCGCTGCTCGCCGACGACGCGGCGCTCGGCCGGATCCGTACCGCCGCCGAGGCCGGGGAACTGCCCGTGCTCGACGCGGACGGGCTGCGGGTCGGCCCGCCGGTCGCCCGGATCGGCAAGGTCGTCTGCATCGGCCTCAACTACCACGACCATGCCAAGGAGACCGGTGCCGAGCCGCCCGCCGAGCCGGTGATCTTCTTCAAGGCGGCGGACACGGTCGTCGGGCCGTACGACACCGTGCTCGTGCCGCGTGGCTCGGTGAAGACCGACTGGGAGGTCGAGCTGGCCGTCGTCATCGGGCGTACGGCCCGGTATCTCGGCTCGCACGAGGAGGCGCTCGCGCATGTCGCCGGGTACGCGGTGGCGCACGACGTGTCCGAGCGGGAGTTCCAGATCGAGCGGGGCGGGACCTGGGACAAGGGGAAGAACTGCGAGACGTTCAATCCGCTCGGGCCGTGGCTCGTGACGGCGGACGAGGTTGCCGACCCGCAGGGGCTGGGGCTGAAGCTGTGGGTCAACGGGGAGTTGCGGCAGGACGGGAGTACGTCCGACCAGATCTTCACCGTTGCCGAAGTCGTGCGGTATGTGAGTCAGTTCATGACTCTTTATCCCGGGGATGTCATCAATACCGGGACGCCGGCGGGGGTTGCGCTGGGGATGCCTGAGCCCAAGCCGTTCTTGCGGGCGGGGGATGTCGTGGAGTTGGAGATTGAGGGGCTTGGGCGGCAGCGGCAGGAATTCAAGCCTGCCTGAGCGTTTCGCTGGGGGCGGGGAAGTGCGGACGGTCCGTTGTCGGGTGCGGGTCCGTCGTGGCTTGTCGCGCAGTTCCCCGCGCCCCTGAAAGCGAAAAGACTGCGCAGTTCCCCGCGCCCCTGCAAAGCCAAAAGACTGCGCAGTTCCCCGCGCCCCTATATGAGTCCCCGCACGCCCTAGAGCGTTGCCGTGAAGTGCTCCAGCGCCTCTACCACCATTGCGTGGTCCTCCAGTTGGGGGAGGCCCGAGACCACCACCGTGCCGATTACGCCCGCGCCCTTCACCGTGATCGGGAAGGCGCCGCCGTGGGCCGCGTAGACGTCGGGGTCCAGGCGGGAGGAGTCCTCGAAGGTTGTGTTCTTGGCTCGGAAGCGGGTGCCGATCAGGAGGGACGAGGCGGCGTAGCGGTCGACCACTCGGCGTTTGCGGTCGATCCAGGCGTCGTTGTCGGGGGTGGAGCCGGGGAGAGCGGCGTGGAAGAGCTGCTGGCCTCCCCGGCGGATGTCGATGGCGACCGGGGCGTTGCGCTCGCGGGCCAGTTCGACGAGGAGTGTGCCCAGGGCCCACGCGTCGTCGTACGTGAAGTGAGGGAGCGTCAGGCGGCGCTCCTGCTCCTCCAGTTCGGCGATGGTGGGTGCGGTGGGGGTGCTCACAGGGTCACCGTCACGTTCTCGCGGGCCGAGCGGCGCGCGCCTTCCAGGACGTCCAGGGCGGCGGCGGCCTCCAGGGCTGTGACCGGGTTCTCGCCGGTGCCGCTCAGGGCGGCGGCGACGGCCGCGTAGTACGAGGGGTACGCGCCCGGAACCGTCGGGACCGGGGTGCCGCCGCCGGTCGCCGGGGACTCGCCGGAGCCGACGCGGCCCCACAGCTCCTCCGGTTCGACGCCCCACTCCTTCTCCTTGCCCGCGACCGGGCGCTCGCCGTCGCGCAGGGCGGCCTCCTGGGGGTCCAGGCCGTACTTGACGTAACCGGCCTTGGAGCCCAGCGTGCGGAAGCGCGGGCCGAGTTGGGCGGTCGTCGCGGAGACGTAGAGGTGGGAGCGGACGCCGTTCGTGTGCGTGATCGCGATGAACGTGTCGTCGTCGGCCTCCGCACCCGCGCGGCGTACGTCCGACTCCGCGTACACCGAGGCCGCCGGGCCGAAGAGGACCAGCGCCTGGTCGACCACGTGGCTGCCGAGGTCGAACAGCAGACCTCCGACCTCTGCCGGGTCGCCGGACTCGCGCCAGCCGCCCTTGGGTTCGGGGCGCCAGCGCTCGAAACGGGACTCGAAGCGGTAGACGTCACCGAGGCCGCCCTCGGTGACCAGCTTCTGGAGGGTCAGGAAGTCGTTGTCCCAGCGGCGGTTCTGGAAGACGGAGAGCAGCAGCCCGCGCTCGTCGGCGAGGGCGGCGAGCTCGCGGGCGTCCGCCGCCGTGCCCGCGATCGGCTTGTCGACGACGACCGGCAGGCCCGCCTTGAGGGCGGCCGTGGCGATCGGGACGTGCGTCCTGTTCGGGGACGCGATGACGATCAGGTCCAGCTCGTGGGCGCGCGGCCACAGTTCGTCGGGGGTCGCCGCGATCCGTACGTCCGGGAACTCGTCCCTCGCCTGCTGCTGCCGGTCCGTGTTCGACGTGACGACCGTGTCGAGGGTCAGGCCCTCGGTGGCGGCGATCAGCGGGGCGTGGAAGACGGAGCCCGCGAGGCCGTAGCCGACGAGGCCTACGCGGAAGGGGCCCTCGCGGACGGGGCCTTCGCCGAGGGAGGTGCCAGTGCCTGTACCAGTCATGCCTTCCACTTAAACAACGCTGTTGCCAAAGTGCAAGCGCGGGGGACAATGGGGCTGTGGACGCACGCGATACAGGCGCACGTAGGGCAGGCGCACGCGGTACAGGGAGGATCTGAGTGGCTGGGATCGGGGCTGGTTCCGGAGCGGCCCGGGTGGGCGGCGGGGTGAACCTGCTCGCGCTGCGCAGTCACAACGCCGCCCTGCTGCTCGATCTGCTGCGACGCGCCGGGCGTACGGGGATGAGCCGCCTCGAACTCGCGGAGCGTACGGGGCTGACGCCTCAGGCCGTCAGCAAGATCACCGCCCGGCTGCGGGAGGACGGGCTGGTGACCGAGGCCGGACGGCAGGCCTCCACGGGCGGCAAGCCGCGCACGGTGCTGCGGCTGGTGCCGGAGGCCGGGCATGCGGTGGGGCTGCATCTCGACCGGGACGAGCTGCGGGTCGTGCTCGTCGATCTCACCGGGGCGGTCGTGGGGGAGCGGTGTGCTCCGCTGGATCTGGGGGCCGGGGCGGACGCCGTGTTCGACGTGGTCGTGGCGGAGTTCGGGGAGGTGGTGGCAGAGCTGGGAAGTGCCGCGTCCACCGTTCTCGGGGTCGGTGTTGCCATGCCTGGGCCCCTCGATCACACGCATGGCGTGCTGCACCGGGTGACCGGGTTTCCCGAGTGGGACGGGTTTCCCCTGCGTGATGCGCTGGCTCGGCGGCTCGGGGTGCCGGTCGTGCTGGACAAGGACACGAATGCCGCTGCGCTCGGGCTGGCGGTCGGGGGTGAGGCCGGGGCCTTCGCGTATCTCCACCTCGGTACGGGGCTGGGGGCCGGTCTCGTCCTCGGTGGGGCCGTGCATCGGGGGTCCCGGACCGGGGCGGGTGAGTTCGGGCACCAGGTCATCCAGCTGGACGGGCCGCCCTGTTCCTGCGGCAACCGGGGGTGCGTCGAGGCTTTGTGCCTCGCGGCGGTGGCTCGGGGGGATGTGGATGAGGCCGCGCGTGTTCTCGGAGAGGGGGCCGCGAACCTTGTGGGGCTTCTGGACATCGACCTTGTGTTGCTGGGTGGGCGCACGGTTGCCGCGGAGTCCGCGCGGTTCGTGCGGGGGGTCGGGGCGGTTCTTGATGCTCGGGCTCGGCGGGAGGGGGTGGGGAGTCCTGTGCCCGTACGGGTTGCCTCCGGCGGGGTGCGGGGGGTTGCTGAGGGAGCGGCTCAGTTGTTGTTGGTGCCGTTGTTCGGGCGGGCGGAGGGGTGAGCGGCGCTTCCGCGGGTTCGGTGTCGGGTGCGGGTTCGTTGTGGCTGGTCGCGCAGTTCCCCGCGCCCCTGAAAGCGAAAGGATTGCGCAGTTCCCCGCGCCCCTGGGTGGGGTGGCCCTGGCCCAGCCGTACGGCTCAGCCCCGTCTGGCGCTGGACCGATCGGGCGCAATCCCCTCCTCGAACGGACCCCGCGTCAGCGTGCCGAGGTCGGGCGGAGGGGGTGGCGTGGCAGGGTCCCGTGTCCATGCGACTGAGCAAGCCCGTTTGTCTCGCCGTCAGTGCTGCAGCCGCCCTCGCCCCTGTGCCCGCCGATGCCGCGGTGGGGGTGGATCAACGGCCGGGCCGGCCCACCTGTGCCGAGCCGGGGAACGGGGAGTTTCCCGTGCGGACGCGGATCCATGGCGGGCCCGCCGAGTACGACGCCGGGGGCGGGTTCCGGACCTGGTACATCGATCTCACCAACACCACCGACGCGACCTGCGGGAACATCCACCCGGTCGTCGTCCTCGTGGACGGGAAGCGGGCGCTGCGGCCGGAGCAGCCGCGGCTTGAGTTCTACGACGGGGAGCGGCCCCGGCCCGTCGACTTCGAGCGGACCGAGCAGGACGAGAACATCGGGGTTCTCGGCGCCCCCGCGAGCGCGGCCAAGGGGGCCGAAGCCGAAGAGGCTCCCTTCCCCGGATTCACCGTGGCGCCCGGCGCGACCCTCTCCGTCAAGGTGCGGCTCGCGGTCACCTCGGACGCCGTGGCCAACGACGTCGTCGCGCACGCGGCCGTCGTACAGCGGCAGAGGGACGACGGCGACTGGGTCGGGCAGTCGAACGACTACCGCTTCCGCATCCTCGGTGAGGGAGAGGGTGTGGGGGAGGGAGACAGCGAAGAGGGCGGGAAGGGCGAGGTCGGCGGTAAGGACGGTGCCGGTGCCGGCAGCACCGACGGCCGGGACAGTGCCGACGCCGCCGGGCGCGTACCGGACGGGATTCCCTTCGCGGAGGAGCTGGCCCGGACGGGGCTGCACTCGACCCGGGGGATCCTCGCCGCGACCGCGGGTGCGCTCCTGCTCCTCGGCGCGGGACTGGGCGCACTGCTCGCGGCCCGCCGCAGGCGCTGAGGGAGCCGCGGGATTCTCTGCCCGGGCCGCTGCCGCCCCCCTCCACCAAGATCGGGCGGATGGCTAGTCTGGAGGCGTCGGCACACAGCTGTGACGGCGTCCCCCCACCCGCGGCAGACCCGCACGGCTCACGCAGCACGCGTACGGCAGGAGACGGCACATGGCAGAGCGCAAGCCCATCGAATCGTGGCTCACGGACATGGACGGGGTGCTCATCCACGAGGGCGTGCCGATCCCCGGCGCCGACGCCTTCATAAAGAAACTCAGGGAGTCCGGGAAGCCCTTCCTGGTGCTCACCAACAACTCCATCTACACGGCCCGCGACCTGCACGCCCGTCTGCGGCGGATGGGCCTGGACGTACCTGTCGAGAACATCTGGACGTCCGCCCTGGCCACCGCCCAGTTCCTGGACGACCAGCGCCCCGACGGATCCGCGTACGTCATCGGTGAGGCGGGTCTGACCACCGCGCTGCACGACATCGGGTACGTGCTGACCGACCACGACCCCGACTACGTGGTCCTCGGCGAGACCCGTACGTACTCCTTCGAGGCCATGACCAAGGCCGTGCGGCTGATCAACGACGGCGCCCGTTTCATCGCCACGAACCCCGACGAGACCGGCCCGTCCGCCGAGGGCGCCCTGCCCGCCACCGGCGCCGTGGCCGCGCTGATCACCAAGGCGACCGGCAAGCAGCCGTACTTCGCGGGCAAGCCGAACCCGCTGATGATGCGTACGGGACTCAACACCATCGGGGCGCACTCCGAGACCAGCGCGATGATCGGCGACCGCATGGACACGGACGTCCTGGCCGGCCTGGAGGCGGGCATGGAGACCTTCCTCGTCCTCACCGGTCTCACGGGTCGGGCGGAGATCGAGAAGTACCCCTATCGCCCGTCCACGGTGGTCGACTCCATCGCGGACCTCGTCGACCGCGTCTGAGTCGCCCGTGAGCCACCCGTACGGGAGCGCCACCCGCTTGGGCTCACCACCCGTACGGAGCAGCGGATCCCCTCTCCGGATGCGACCCCGTGCCCCGAGGAGGACGCTCCAGATATCTGGAGGTTCACGATGGGTTCACTGCGACTGACTCTCTGTGCCGGGGTGGTGGCTGCCGCCGCACTCGCCCCCACCGCGTACGCGGCCGACGGGGGCGTCTCCGTGACCCCGGGGTCCCCGGCTCCCGGCAGCGACATCCAGCTGCGGGCCAAGGGCTGCTCCGGGATGTCCGGCACCGCCGCGTCCGAGGCGTTCGTCGCCGACGCGCAGCTCACCGGGACGCCCGGGGTCCTCACCGGCGAGACCCGCGTCCGCTCGACGCTCGACCCCGGTACGTACGACGTCAAGGTCACCTGCGACGGCTTCGAGGACAAGGTCAAGGGCGCCCTCACCGTCGTCGACAAGAAGCAGCGCGAGAAGCAGCAGAAGCAGGAGAAGAAGGAACAGCAACAGAAGAAGGAACAGCAGGGGCAGAAGGAGAAGCAGCCTGACGACTCGGCGGCTTCGCCCGTCGCGCCCGCGTCCCCCGTGGCGCCCGTGCACGCGGGCGGTGGTGGTACCGCGCGGCTCGCCGTCGTCGACGCCCGCTCGGAGGGGCCCGGTACCGGGCACGCGGTGGTCGGGCTGGTCCTGGCCGGTGTCGCCGCCGTCGCCGTGGCGGTCCGCAGTTCCCGTCGGAATCGCGGGAGTACCCGCGGTACGGACTGACCGGCCATGTCCGACCGGGAGGACCGGGAACACACCTCCGGCGGCGGCCGGCTGCTCATGGGCGTGGCCTGGGCGCTGCTGCTCCTCGGGCTGTGGCTGTGGGGCCGCGAGGTGACCGACGTACGCCAGGGCATATCCGCGCCGACCACGGGTGACGTGGCGGCGGTCGGGCGGCCCCTCGGCGTCGAACTGCCGCCCGCGGCCGAGCCGTTGGGGGATGCGCGGCCCCAGCGCGTGGACATCCCCGCACTGGGCGTGCAGGCACCCGTGGTGACCCGCGGCCTCGACCCCCGCGGGGCGATCGATCCGCCGCCCTACGGACAGGCGGGGACCGTCGGCTGGTACGGGGACGGTGCGCGGCCCGGGGCGGCCGGGACCGCGCTGCTCGTCGGGCACGTGGACACCGAGACCCGGCCCGCGGTCTTCTACCACCTCAGCGAGGTACGGCCGGGCGAGACGGTCCGGGTGGTCCGCGACGACGGCAGGGTCGCCGAGTTCACCGTCGAGGACGTCCAGGTCTTCGCGCGGGACCGCTTCGACGCCGAGAAGGTGTACGGGACACGGCAGACCGGCCGCGCCGAACTGCGCCTGATCACCTGCGGCGGCACCTTCGACCGGACCAGCCGCACCTACACGGCGAACGTGGTCGTCTCCGCGTACCTCAGCGGCACGGGTGTGTGAGCCCGACCAGCCTTGCCGGAACCCTCGTCACCGCACCTGGCCCGGTCGACGACCCGCTCCCCCCGGAGCCGCCGACCGGGCTGGTCCTCGACCGTGGGCGCCCGGGCTGCGGGAGTAACCCGGCGGCCGGCACGGGAGGTTCAGGGACCTGTCCGCGCGTCACGAACGCGTCTCACGAATGGTCCGACAGCCGGGGGCCGGGGCCGTCTGATAAGACTCTAGTTCGGATGAGCGCTCCGGCCTAGGGTCTGATTGACGCCAAGTCCCGGACCGGTGGCGCTGCGTTATCCGTGCAGCTAGTCGTGGGTCTACGAAGGTTCGGGGCGCTCGTGGCCCAGTTCGGAGGGGTCCTCCGTGCCCGCGATCACGGCCGTCGCGACCTCGTCGATGGGCAGCCGGTGACTGCGCGCGTACCTGCGCAGCGCGATGAACGCCTCGTCCATCCCGGTCCGCCGGCGCTCGGCGAGGATGCCCTTCGCCTGCTCGATGCGTACGCGGCTGGAGAGGGCCTCCTGCAACTGGCCCGTCAGTGTCCGGTACTGGGTGAACACGCGGTGGTTGGCGAGCCCCAGGGCGGCCGCGTCGGCCAGGGTCTGCGCGAGGAGCAGTCCGGTCTCGTCCGCCGGTGCAGGGGACGGGTGGGCCGGTGGCGGGGACGGGTCGGCCGGCTCCGGCGCGAACACGTTGAGGGCGCCGAGCGGGGTCCCGTTCCGCTGCAGCGGTACCGCGAAGGTGCTTCCGATGTCGTACCGCAGCGCCCGTTCGGTGAAGTCGGGCCAGCGGGAGGAGGCGTGGGCCGCGCGGATCGCGACCGGCGGGACTGGCTCTCCGCTGCCGTAGCTCTCCAGGCAGGGTCCGCCGTGGTGCTGGACCTCCAACAGGTCGAGCGCCAGCTCCTGTCGGCGGCTGCTCGCGCCGAACGACACCGTCTCGCCGCCCTCGATCAGCATGATGCCGGCCGCGGAGGCGTCCAGGAGGGTCACACAGCGGTCGGAGAGCCGTCGCAGGTACAGCCACCGTGTCGAAGGTCTCGGAGAGCGTGTCCGCGGCTTCCACGAGGGCGGCCCCCAGCTGGACCTCCCGACTGCTGTGGTGCATGTCCGCGCCCTTCCCGAGTCCGGCCACCGCCCCCGCACGTCCGTCCGGCGCCTACCCGGCGGGGAGGGGGTGTAACAGCTAGTGGACAAGGGGCGGACGCGCTCGTGGGCGGACCGACACGTATGTCAGGATTGGGACTTCGGACGGTGCACCCGAGGGGGAGTTTGATGTACGGGAGCAGGGGGGCTGTGTCTCTTTTCGCCACTGGAGGGGTGGCAAAGGCGTCCGTGGCGGTGGCCGGAGCTGTGCTGCTGCTGGCGGGGTGCTCATCCTCGGACGGCGACGGCGAGAAGGACAAGTCGGGCGCCAAGGTGAGCCAGCAGCCCAAGGACAAGGACCCGTTCTGGGTCAATCCGGATGGGAACGCTGCCGAGCAGGTGGCCTCATATGTGAAGGACGGCAAGAAGGACGACGCCGAACTGATCCGCAAGATCGCCGAGCAGCCCACCGGTGAGTGGCTCACTCCGGAGAACGCCGAGCAGGAGGCGCGCGGTTTCACCGAGGCCGCCGCGAAGGCCGACCGGGACGCGCTGCTCGTCGTCTACAACATCCCGCACCGCGACTGCGGCCAGTTCTCGGGCGGCGGCGCCGCGGACGGCAACGCGTACCGGGGCTTCATCGACCAGGTCGCCAAGGGCATCGGCGACCGCGCGACCACGGTGATCCTGGAGCCGGACGCCGTGCTGCACATGGTGGACGGCTGCACCCCGGACGAGTTCCACGAGGAGCGCTACGACCTTCTGCGGGGCGCGGTCGAGAAGTTCAAGTCCCTGAAGAACACGAAGGTCTACCTGGACGCGGGCAACGCGGGCTGGGGCAAGACCGACGACATCGCCGAGCCGCTGAAGCTGGCGGGCGTCGAGCAGGCCGACGGCTTCTCGGTCAACGTGTCCAACTTCTACACGACGGCCGACAGCACGAAGTACGGCAAGGACCTGTCGTCGAAGGTCGGCAACAAGCCGTTCGTGGTCGACACCAGCCGCAACGGCAACGGCCCGTACACGGAAGGCGATCCGGCGGAGAACTGGTGCAACCCGCCCGGCCGCGCGCTCGGCGAGTCGCCCACGACCAAGACCGACGACGACCTCGTCGACGCGTACGTGTGGGTCAAGCGGCCCGGCGAGTCCGACGGCACGTGCAAGGGCGGCCCGAAGGCCGGCCAGTGGTGGCCCGAGTACGCACTGAAGCTCGCGAAGGCAACCAAGTAAGCGACCGGGCAACAGCCCACGGGCAACGGCCGGTAGGTGACCGCGGGCGACAGCCTGTACGTGACTGGGGGCGCCCTCCGCAAAGGAGGGCGCCCCCAGTCACGTCACTCTGCCGTGGGTCAGGGAATCTTGACCCACTGGGCCTTGCTCGGGGTGCCCTGGTCGTCCGTGACGAACAGCATGTACCAGCCGGACTCGACGAGGTTGCGGCTCTTGGGCACGGTGACCTCGATGCCGTCCTTCGTCTTCGTGAAGTCCAGCGCGATGGACCGCTGGTCGACGTCGGTGACGTGCGTCGACGCGCTCGGCCGGATCAGGCGGGCCGTCTTGATCGACGAGGCGTGCTGCGAGGTGAACGTCCCGGAGCCGCCGCGCTCGATGGTCTTGGGACCGCCCGAGAGCGAGGGCCGCGAACCCTGGTACAGATACGGCGGCGTGTAGATCTCGACGCGCTGCTCGAACTTGCCCGGCTTGGTGTTGGCCTTGTCGGCGTAGAGCGAGTCCGAGCCGAAGAACATCACGCGGCCGTCGGGCAGCAGGATCGAACCCGAGTGGTAGTTCCGGCCCACCAGCGGGTCGGCGACCCGCTTGAAGTCGTTGGTCTTCGAGTCGTACATCCGCGCCTGGAGGATGTTGGAGGCACCGCGGCCGCGGTAGTCCTCCGAGCCGCCGGACACCAGCACGTCGTCGTTGGGCAGGATCGAGTACTGCGGATAGCGCGTACCCTTCTCCAACTCGGGACCGTCGACGAACTTCGGGTCGTCGTCCAGCAGGTCGATGATGCGGGTCTTCTTGCTGGACTGCTCGGACTCGCCGACCCCGCCGCCGCCGATCACCATGTACTTCTCGTCCTGCGCGGGCGGCAGCAGCACCGTGCCCGCGGTCTCCAGGAGCTTCGGGTCGGACATGCCCTTGAGCTTGTTGAACTTGTTCGACTTCAGGTCCCAGATGCCCGGGTCACGGCCGACGTCGTCGGGGCCGTAGCCGGCGTTCGCGCCCGAGTAGAACAGCTTGCCGTTCTGCATCAGGGAGATCGCCGGGTAGGTCGGGAACTGCCTGACACCCTTGGTGTACGTCCACTTCTTGGTCTTCGGGTCGTACACCTCGTTCTTGCCCGGCACGAGCTGGCCGATCTCGTCGAGGCCGGAGAGGCTGAGGATCTTGCCGTCGGACAGGGTGGTGAGCGTCGGGTACCAGCGCGCCTCGTTCATCGGGTCGACCTTGATGTACTTCTCGGCGACCGGGTCGAACTCGTAGGCGTCCTTGATGCCCTGGAAGTCCTTCTTGTCCAGGGCGAGCTTCTCGGCGATGCCGTACGTGTTGCGCGCCGCGGCGCCCGACAGGCCCTGCACGCGGTAGTTGTCCTGCGTACCCGTCTCGTACTTCTTGCCGCTCTTCTGCGCCTCGACGTAGATCCGGCCCAGGCCGGGTTCGTTGCGCAGGAACTCGCCGGTCTCCGGGTCGAAGACCTTCTTGGCCCGCTCGACGACGACCGGGTCCTTCGACACGAACGTCTTGCCGCCCTCCTTGCCCGTGAACCGGGTGCCCGCGGGCAGGGTGATCGGCTTGTCCGGGTTCTCGTTGTGGACGACCATCAGGCCGCCGGCCTTGGTGATGTCGCCCTTGAGCTTCTCGTACCGCTTGGTGCCGCCCGCGATCAGCAGGTTGCCGTTGGGCAGTTGCGTGTGGCCCGTGCAGAACAGGTCGGCCGGCGTCGGGACCTTCTTGATCGTCTTCTTGACCGGGTCCCAGACACGCGTGTCGAACTTCTTCGCGTCGAAGTTGTCCTGGTTGTTGCCGGAGCCCGCGATCAGCAGGATCTTGCCGGTGTGCAGGAGCGCGGCGTGGATGGTGTTGAGCCGGTACTCCTCGGGGAACTCGACGATGTCCCACTTGCCGTTGTCGGCCTTGTACTCAGGTCTGTTGATCTTGTACTCGTGGTACTGGTCCGACCCGAAGCGGTAGAGCGCGGGTCCGTTCATCCCGGCCAGCGCAAGCACCACCGCCGCACCTATCGCGATGCGGCGGGCGCGGCGGCGGCTGGAACCGTCTTTCACTTCAATTCCCGTCTAACTTGACTCGATGACTGGCGTACAAGGCTTTTCCGGCTGGGGTCCGGTGGCCCGGGGGTCCGGGGGCCGCGGCGGAGCCGCTGATGGAACTCAGCCCCCGGATTGATGCTGCCGTCCCCCGAGGGCGATCTGCACCGTCTGGTCGTTGCCCCCGCCTGCCGCCCAACTGGGCTTCTGCTGGGGCGTGTGCGGTGCGACCGGAGGCTGCTGTGAACTCTGTGGCTGGTGGGGAATGCGGCTGTCCTGCGGGGGAGCGGGCGGGTCCTGGGGACCGCCCTGCCGGTGCTTGCGCCCCTTCTTGTCCTGCCGCATCATCCAGCGCCAGGCGAACATCGGCGAGGCGGTGATGAGCAGCGCGAAAGTCGCCCAGATGATCATCGCCGGGTGGGCGTGACCGTAGACGAAGCCCGCAGCGATCGAACCGGCGAAGATCGCCATGAAGTACCAGTGGTACCGGAAGGTCCCGAACCAGGTGTCCGGGCTCGCGGAATCGCCCTTCGGGGTGACCACGAACTTGCTCTTGCGACGCAGGACGGAGTCGATCAGCGCCTTCGCGTAGAGCGGCGCCGACAGCGCGGACATGATCATGCCCGCCACACCGCCGGAGCCCTCGGGCTCGTGCGGCGAGACGTTGTGACGGCGGTTCCAGACGTAGAGACCGATCTGCAGCGCCGAGGCGTTGCCGTAGAGCATCAGCCAGATCGCCGGGTCGATGTTCACACCCGAGGCGCCCAGGCCCAGGAACAGCGCACAGCTCAGCGCCGCCAGGATCCAGTTGAGGGCCGACATCGGGTAGAAGATGATCATCATCGTGTAGTTGAAGAGCTTGCTCGGCGGAAGCGAGTACCAGCCCTTCCAGTACTGCTTGAGGATCGTCTCGTACGTCCCTCGCGACCAGCGCATCTGCTGGGTGAAGAAGTCCGTCCAGGCGTTCGGGCCCTCACCGACGGCCAGCACGTCCGGCGTGTAGACCGAACGCCACTTCCTGCCCGTCGCCGGGTTCTTGTGGCGGTGGATCTCGAAGCCGGTCGCCATGTCCTCGGTGATCGAGTCGTACAGACCGCCGATCTGCTTCAGCGCCTTGATGCGTACGGCGTTGGACGTGCCGACGAACATCGGGGAGCCGTAGGCGTTGCCGGCCCGCTGGATCAGCGCGTGGAACAGGAACTGCTGCGACTCGGCGGCCTTGGTGATCGGGTTGTCGTAGTTGCCGTAGACCTGCGGGCCGATCACGAAGCCGACGTTCGGGTCGCGGAAGAAGCCGAGCATCCGCTCCAGGTAGTTCGGCAGCGGCACGTGGTCGGTGTCGACCGAGGCGAAGTAGTCGTAGTTGTCGCCGTGCGCGTCCAGCCAGGCGTTGTAGTTGCCGTGCTTGGTCTTCGCGCGGTGCGGGCCCTTGGGCATGTTCCACTTCGCGACGCCCTTGCGGGAGAAGTGGTGCACGCCGAGGCGCTCGCAGACCTCCCGGACCTCGGGGTCGTTGCCCTCGTCGAGCAGCCAGACGTGCATGAGGCCGCGGTGGCGGATCTTGACCGCGGCTTCGAGGGTCTTCGTCACCATCTCCAGCGGCTCTTTGCCGGGCACGAAGGAGGTGAGGAACGCCACTCTCGTACCGGTCTCGGGCACCACCGGGATCGGGTCGCGGGCGACCAGCGTGGCGTGCGCGTTCGACAGCACGTTCATGCAGCGGAAGAGCTCGATCAGACCGATCGAGACCAGCATCACGATGTCGAGCGCCGGCAGGAAGTCGAAGGCCGGGTAGTCGCGTTCGGTCCAGTGCGCCGGCTGGAGCAGCCAGACGAGCAGGACGAGCGAGAGCAGCGGCGCGGCGCCCAGCATCAGGGCAGCGCGCAGCCGGTGCGGCTCCTGCGAGAGCAGCGAGCGGTACTGCACCTTGTACGGCTGGGTCGGATCGGGCTGTGTGAGAGGCCCCGCAAGCCTGCTGTAGTGCTCGTAGTCGTATCTCGGCAGTGTCTTCTTGATTCTCCGGAAGCTGCCGGTCCGAGTCTGTGACGGCACCCTCAGTTGGGTGGTCTCGGACGGATCGGAGTTCTGCCGGGCGCCCGTCGGCGTCGACGTCATGAGTCATCCCCCCACACGCGAACCATCGCGTGCTCGTTGTTCCGTTCGCCTGCTCATGTCCCCCTAGACATTCACAGGCGCATCAACAGCAGGCCCCCGCCACCACATCATCCACATACCCTATAGACACGGCGCACCGGCCTTCCGGTTGCATGATGCCCCCCTCGACATCCGTTCATGAACGGGGCCCCTATTCCCCGCCTTCGCACGCAACCGGTTCCAAGCCCCCAACTGCCCTGTAACCGCAGCCTCTTGTCGCCCAGGGTTCTACGCCGTTCACCATGATCGCAAGATGCGAAACATGGTGTTTACCGGTCATACGCGCTCATTGGGGTGTCTGATGGTCTCGTTCGGTGCGGTTGCGGTCAAGCGCGTACGGATGTTGCCGAAGTGTTCCCTTATCGCGTCCTCCGCCCTGGTGGCGTCGCCGGAGCGCACCGCGTCGAGGATCTCCCGGTGCTGCCGGCAGGTGACCTTCGGATCCTGCGGCAGCCCCACGAGATCCGTGCGTACGCGGTGGAAGGCGTCCCAGAAGGCCTCCAGAAGCTCGCTCAGCAGCAGGTTGCCCAGCCCCCGGTAGAGAGTGGCGTGAAAGGCACGGTCGGTGTCCGCGAGACCGGTGCCCGCGGCCGCCTCCGCGTCCATACGGTCCACCAGGGTGTCCAGTTCGGCGAGATCGTCCGCCGGGACCTTGCCCGCGAGCCGGACGATCAGCCCGGTCTCCACGGCCTCGCGCAGCTGCAGGAGCTGGAGCAGGCTGTCTTCGCCCCGGTAGTGCCCGGCGACCGTGCGGAAGGCGAGGCCCTCGATCATCGGGGCCATGGACATCGGTCCCACGTAGGTGCCGAAGCCGTGCCGGATCTCGACGATGCCCATCGCCTGGAGCGCCTTCAGCGCCTCGCGCACGGAATTGCGGCTGGCGCCGAGCAGCTCCATGAGCTCGGGCTCGGTCGGAAGTACGGCGCCCGAGGGCAGCCGGCGGTCAATGATGAGCTTCTTGATCCGCTCCTGGAGGTCGCGCGCCATGGCCAGAGGGTAGCGGGCCGAAAGGGTTCAGCCATACGCGATGGAGTTTCGGCCGCATGCGAAGAGGCTCCTCGCGGTGACGAGGAGCCTCTTCGGTGGTGCGCCGCCAGGGACTCGAACCCCGGACCCGCTGATTAAGAGTCAGCTGCTCTAACCAACTGAGCTAGCGGCGCGTGCTGCTCCGCAGACTCTACCTGGTGTCGGGGGGTGCCCCGGCCGGCCCGCAGGAGAAACACAACCCCCTGCCGCACCCCCGGAGGCACCCCCTTACATCATTTGGACCGTCAACATGCGACACCCGGTGACAGTTGAGAAACTGACGGACGTGCAGAAGCGCGGACTTTTCCACCAGGAGTGTGAGGGGAATCGCATGGCGGCTCCGGTATTCGAGGAATTCGATCCCGAGAGCGGCTGTGAATGCCCCGGATGTACGCACTGGCGGCTTGTGCTGCCACATTCCACGGCCACCGGATTCGGCGGCCACCCGGCGGCCCACCGAGCGCTCGTCCTGGCCGCCGCGGCCGGCACGGCGCTCGGCGCGGGCCACGTCGTACCGGCCGTCGCGGCCGCCGCGCACGCCCCGCGGCTGCCCGGCGCCCCCGCGGCCGACGAACCCGACACACCGCAGGGCGGCAAGACCCCGCTCCACGGCCCCGGAGGCGTTCCGGCCAAGGTCAAGGCACCTCCGACGACCCGGGCCGAGATCATCAACCGGGCCAAGGAGTGGGTCGCCGCCGAGGTGCCCTACAGCATGAGCGCGTACTGGTCCGACGGGTACCGCCAGGACTGCTCGGGCTTCGTCTCGATGGCCTGGAACCTCGGCGGCAACGAATGGACGGGCAGCCTCGACAAGTTCGGCGTCCGGATTCCCCGGGAGCAGCTGGAACCCGGTGACATTCTCCTGTTCCACAATCCGGCGGACCCCGAGAAGGGGTCTCACGTCGTGATTTTCGGGGGCTGGACGGATTACACGCAGGACTATTACATCGCGTACGAGGAGGCCCGCCCGCGCGCCCGCAAGCAGGCCACTCCGTACGCCTACTGGAAGTATTCGGACCGCTATCTGGCGTACCGCTACAAGGGGCTGAAAGGGGGAACCGAGGGCGAGGGGCCGACTTCTCCAGTCGGCCCCAAGACTCCGGCCACCCCGACCACTCCGACCACTCCGGCCGCCCCCGTCACCTCTCCGGGGACGAAACCGGCGGCGCCGCCCTACCCGGGTGCGGCGGCCTTCGGGCCCGGGGCGAGCAACGCCAGCGTCACCCGGCTGGGGCGGATGCTGGTCGAGCGGGGCGCGAGTGCGTACTACTCGGCGGGGCCCGGACCGCGCTGGTCGGAGGCCGACCGCAGGGCCACCCAGGCGTTCCAGCGGGCACAGGGCTGGACCGGGGCGGACGCGGACGGGTTCCCGGGGCCGGCGACCTGGGCGTACCTGGTGAGCGACAAGGGCCGGGACATCGTCGCCCCGAGCGGCGGCAGTTCCGGCAAGCCCGGGCGGCCCCCGGCCGGAGGTGTCGCCTCGCACGGCGTCCCCGGCTATCCGGGGCGGGCGTTGTTCCGGCCGGGCGCCAGCAACGAGTACGTCACCCGGCTCGGGAAGCAGCTGGTGAAGAAGGGGTTCGGCAAGCACTACACGCAGGGGCCGGGACCGCGCTGGGGCGAGGGCGACCGGCGCAACGTCGAGGCGTTCCAGCGTGCGCAGGGGTGGCGCGGCGGGGCGGCCGACGGCTACCCGGGTCCGGAGACCTGGCGGCGGCTCTTCTCCTGAGGGGCTCGGACGGCCCGGGGAGCCCGGACGGCCCGGGGAGCCCGGACGGCCTGGGGAGCCGGGCCGGTTCGGACGGCTCCCGACGGCACTTCTCACGACAGCTCTCTCATGACAGTTCTTCCTGGCGCGGAGGCACGGAGGCACGTATGAGTACGACGACTGAACAGTCCCCGGAGTTCGAGGGGGCCCCAGAGGCGGGCGGTCGGGACACGGGTGGCCGCGGGGCGCGGCTCATCCACAACGAGGCGACCACCGAGATCCCGGTCCACCTGCTGTTCCGCGACGAGCCCGAGCCGGTGTCCGTACCGCTCGCGCCCGCCGTGGTGAGCCGGCGGCGCGGCACCGGCGAGCAGCCGAGGGTCACCCGGCGCTCTCCCGCCCCGGTGCGGCAGCGGCCGGTGGTGGAGGTCGACCCCGACCTGGTGGAGCGGCCCGCGGGCGTACTGCCGGGCATGGTCGGGGCACTGGCCGGTGCCGTCGGCGCGGCGGGCTGCGTCCTCGCGTCCTGGTGGGCGGGCGTGCTGCCGCCGCTCGCCGTGGACGCGCTGGGGCTGCCGGTGCGGATGAGCGCCGGGCTCGGCGGACCGCAGTGGGCGGCGCTCGCCGGGGCCGGGGCGCTCACCCTGTTCGGGTTCGGCGGGCTGGCCCGCGGCCGTACCGGGCGCGCCTGGGTGCTCGGCCTCTTCGGCCGCTACCGGGGCACGGTCCGGCGCACCGGGCTCATGTGGGTCAACCCGCTGGTGCTGCGCCGCCGGATCGACGTACGCCTGCGGCACTGGCGCAGCGACCCGATGCCGGCGGTCGACGCGAACGGGGTCGCGCTGAGGGTCGTGGTGCTCGTCGTCTGGCGGGTGCGGGACACCGCGCGCGCCGCGCTCGGCGTCGAGGACCACCAGCGGTATCTGCGCGAGTGCGTGGAGGCGGCGCTGGCCCGGGTGCTCGCGCAGCTGCCGGCCGATGTCGCGCCGAACTCGCCGAGGGCCGCCGAGTCCGCGACCCTGCGCAACACCGAGGCCGTCGGCGACTCGCTGACCCGGATCGTGGCCGCGGACGCGGCGGCGGCCGGCCTCCAGGTGTTCTCCGCGCAGCCGCTGCGCGTCGAGTACGCCCCCGAGGTCGCCGCCGTGATGCAGCGCCGCAGGATCGCGGCACTCGACGCCCAGCACCGCGACAAGGTCCTCACCTCGGTCGTCGACTCCGTCGAGGACACGGTGACCCGGCTGACCGTGCGCGGGCTCGTCGAACTCGACGACTACGAGCGCAAGGCTCTGGTGAAGGATCTGACGGTGGCGTTCTATACGGGACATGGAGATCGCTGACCGCCGCACCCCCGCACCGAATCTCGCCGGGCTCGCCGAGTACGCCTGGAATCTGACCGCCGACACCCCCCGCGCCGTCCTGGGCCTCGCGGGCCCGCCCGGCGCCGGGAAGTCGACCCTCGCCCGTGCCCTGGTCGAACGGATCGGCGAGGGCGCCGCCTATCTCCCGCTCGACGGCTTCCATCTCTCCAACGCCCAGTTGGAGCGCCTCAGCCTGACCGCCCGCAAGGGCTCCGAGCCGAGCTTCGACGTGTGGGGGTACGTCGACCTGCTGCGCCGGGTCCTCGACGAGACCGGCCGCGACATCTACGTACCGGACTACGACCGCACGCTCGACGAGCCGGTCGCCGCGCGGCACGTGGTGCCTCCGGCGGCCCGGCTGATCGTGACCGAGGGGAACTACCTCGCCTGCGATCTGCCAGGGTGGCGGGACGCCCACGTGTTCATGGAGGAGTGCTGGTACGTCGAGGCGCCCGGGGACGTGCGTCAGGTGAGGCTGGTGGAGCGGCAGTTGGCGGGTGGGAGGAACGAGGCGCAGGCGCGGGACTGGGTCGCGACCAACGACGATCCCAACGGCGAACTCGTGGAGAAGTCGCGGGACCGCTGCCATCGAATCCTCTCCACTATTGGTATGGACATGTTCAAGGCTCAGCAATAATCTGGGACTTGGTCTAGACCTGAATCATCGCCACACGCATCGCGATGCGCACGCACAGCTCACGGAACTTCCCCCACGTTCTCCAGGAGCGGCAGCATGCGAGAAACTCCCCATCCCCGGAAGCGACTGAAGTGGTACGCCGCCGCGGTCGGCCTCGCCACCACGGGAGCGCTCGTGCTCTCCAGTGGTGGCGCCACCGGCCACGGCTACACCGACCTGCCCATCAGCCGGCAGAAGCTCTGCCAGAACGGCTCCGTGACCAACTGCGGTGACATCCAGTGGGAGCCGCAGAGCGTCGAGGGGCCCAAGGGCTTCCCGGCGGCCGGGCCCGCGGACGGGCAGATCTGCTCCGCGAACCACGGCAACTTCGGCGCGCTCGACAAGGCGACGACGCCCTCGGGCGGTGCCTGGCCGACGACCAAGGTCAGCGGCGGGCAGAGCTACACCTTCCGCTGGCAGTTCACGGCCCGGCACTCCACGACCGACTTCAAGTACTACATCACCAAGAACGGCTGGAACCAGAACGCTCCGCTGACCCGGTCCGCGCTGGTCACAGCCCCGTTCCTCACCGTCCCCTACAGCGGCCAGCCGCCGGCGACGCTCTCGCACAGCGGCACCCTGCCGACCGGCAAGAGCGGTCACCACGTCATCCTCGCGGTGTGGACGATCGCCGACACGGCGAACGCGTTCTACGCCTGCTCGGACGTGACGTTCTGAGCGCCCGACACCCGTTCGCCGCGCAACTCTGAGCATCTCTTGAGGCTCTTGCCCACCCCCCACGGGTAGGTTCCACGCACGTCGCCACGACCATGACGGCGTGCGTGGAGCTGTACCGAACATCGGGGGATGTCGATGGACTTCATGTTCTATGCGGTGCCGGGCCTGATCATGGCCGTGACCGTCTTCCTGGCGGTCAGGGTGATCCGCCGCGCGCTGGAGCTCAGGCGGGCCTGGAACAGCGGGCTGACCGCGGAGGCGCGCTGCCTGCGCACGTACACGACGACCAGCGGCGGCAGCGGCGACTCCTCCGTGCGCACGACGCTGCACCACGTCTACGAGTTCACGGCCCGCGACGGGCGCACCATCCGTTTCGAGGAGGAGGGCGGACCGGGCACGACGCTCGAGGGCGACATCGTCGTCGTGCACTACGCCGAGGGTGAGATGGTGAAGGCCACGGCCCAGGCGCCGGGCCGCGTCAGGAACGCGGCCTCCACCGTGGGCATCCTGACGTTCCTCTCCGTGGTCGTGGTGTTCTGCGTCGGTTTCATGGTCACGTACACCGAGGCCTTCGGCGACAACTCTTCCGTCTCCCACGTGGACGAGCCTCCCTCGATCGACGACAGGCCGTACAACAAGGTGCCGTGACCGCCCTTCCGCACCTGACCCTCCACATCTGACGCCCCGTCAATTATGGTGCGCCTCCATGGGATCCAGGAGCGTGGGGACCGGCGCACGGACTGTCGCGGAGCTCGTACAGGACCGGTGGGGCGACCACCGGCCGGGGCTGTGGTTCGAGGAGCGGACCCTGACCCACCACGAGGTGGCCGCGGGCGCGGCGGCGCGGGCCGCACTGTTGACGGACCTGCTGCCGCCCGGCGCGGAGCCGCACGTGGGCGTGCTGCTCGACAACACCCCCGAATACCCGCTGTGGCTGAGCGCGGCCGCCCTGGCGGGCGCGGCCGTCGCCGGGATCAACCCCACCCGCCGCGGCCCCGAACTCGCCCGCGACATCCTGCACACCGAGTGCCGCGTCCTGGTCACCGAGCGGGCACACCTCCCGCTCCTCGACGGACTCGAACTCCCGGGCGTGCGGCTGCTGGTGACCGACACCGAGGCGTACGAGCGGCTGCTCGCGCCGTACGCGGACGCGCGCCCCGAGCCGACGCGGGCCACCCCGGGAAGCCGCCTCCTCCTGTACTTCACCTCCGGCTCGACGGGGGCGCCCAAGGCGGCGATCTGCTCGCAGGGGCGGCTCGCGGCGGCCGGGCGGTCGCTGGTCGAGCACTTCGGGGTGCGCGCGGACGACGTGCACTACGTCTGCATGCCGATGTTCCACGGCAATGCGGTCATCGCGGACTGGGCCCCCGCCCTCGCGGCCGGTGCGGGCGTCGCCCTGCGACGGCGGTTCTCGGCCTCGGGCTTCCTGACGGACGTACGGGCGTACGGGGCCACCTACTTCACGTACGTGGGACGGGCCGTGCAGTACATCCTGGCCACCCCGGCCCGGGCCGACGACCGGGACAACCCGCTGCGCACCGGCTTCGGGACGGAGGCGGGGGCGGTGGACGCGGCCGCCTTCGAGGCGCGGTTCGGGGTGCGGCTGGTGGAGGGGTACGGGTCCTCCGAGGGCGGCGCGGCGATCCAGCGGACGCCCGGCACACCGAAGGGGGCGATCGGACGGGCCGCCCCCGGCGACGATCTCGCGGTGGTCGACCCGGCGAGGCGGACGGAGTGCCCCGCGGCGGCCTTCGGCCCCGACGGCAGGCTGCTCAACGGGCATGAGGCGATAGGGGAGTTGGTGAACCGCGGGCCCAACCCCTTCGAGGGCTACTGGCGCAACGAGGCGGCGGAGGCGGCCCGGCAGAGGGGAGGCTGGTACTGGACCGGGGACCTCTTCTACCGGGACACCGACGGGTTCCTGTACTTCGCGGGGCGCACGGACGACCGGCTCCGCGTCGACAGCGAGAACCTGGCCGCCGCGGTGATCGAGAACATCCTTGCCCGCTACGAGGGCGCGGACGCCGTGGCCGTCTATGCCGTGCCCGACCCGGTGGCGGGCGACCAGGTGATGGCCACCGTGGCCGGCTCCTTCGACCCCCTCGCCTTCGAGACCTTCCTGCGCGCCCAGCCGGACCTGGGCACCAAGATGGCCCCCCGCTTCATCCGGATCGTGGACCGCATGCCGGTCACCGCTACCAACAAGATCCACCGGGTCGGGCTGCGGCGGGAGGGGTTCCGGTGCGCGGATCCGGTGTGGTGGCGGCCGGCGGGGGAGTCCGCGTACCGGAGGCTGGACGAGGAGGACCTGGCGGAGCTGATCGCGCGGTACCGGGCGCGGGGGCGTGAGGAACTGCTGGGGAGGTAGGGCCGGACCCGGCCGGCCGCCGCCTTCGACGCCGAGGGGCAACGCAGAAGGCCCCCGCTCTCGCGGAGGCCTTCGTGTTGTGCGCCGCCAGGGACTCGAACCCCGGACCCGCTGATTAAGAGTCAGCTGCTCTAACCAACTGAGCTAGCGGCGCATGACTCTCGCCAACCGCTTTTCGCGGCTGGCGACAGAAAAAATAATACCTGGTCCGTGAGGGTGCTCCGGACCACGCCGCCCGCGGTCAGATCGCGAGCGAGAGCAGTACCGGCGCCGCGCCCCGGTTCAGGGTGGCCGCCGCCTCGCGCAGGCGGTGGGCGTGGGAGACCGGGAGGGAGAGTGCGAGGCAGCCCACGGCCGAGCCGGCCGTGATGGGGACCGCCGCGCACACCGTGCCGACCGCGTACTCCTGGAGGTCGAGCACGGGCACGGTGGGTGCCTGGGCGTCGAGCCGGGACAGGAACGCGCGCTCGTTCGTGATGGTGCGCGAGGTGAGGCGGGCCATCCTGTGGCGGGAGAGGTGGTCGCGCCGGCCGTTGAGGTCGAGCTGGCCGAGAAGGCTCTTGCCGATCGCGCTGGCGTGGGCGGCCGAGCGGAAGTCCACCCATTCGTTGACCGCCGGGGTGCTCGGGCTGTCGGCCCACTGGGAGACGTGGATCTCGCCGTCCACGTACCGGCTCATGTAGACGGCGGCGCCGACCGAGTCGCGCAGCCGGTCGAGGTTCCGCTGGAGCTGGGCGCGCAGGGCCTCGTCCCGGCCGTGTGCGGAAGCCAGCCTGCCGAGCGCCGCCCCGGTGGCGTACGCCCCGTCGGCGATCTGCTCGACGTACCCCTCGCGGCGCAGCATCCGCAGGAGCGCGGTGAGGCGCTCCGTGCCGAGGCCGGTGCGGCTGGCGAGTTCGGCGTCCGTGACACCGGCGGTGTGCCGCGCCGCCACGGTCTCCAGGACGCGCAGGGCGTCCTGGGCCGAGTGGTACGGCACGGTCGGCTCGACCTTCACGACAGCTCACCTCGCAGTGACGCTCCGGGTGCTGGCAGAAGTTTTTTCTGCCGGGGGTCCGGGGGTTGTCCCCCGGAATAGTGCAGCAGCGCCACGGTATCCCCTTGCGCTTTTCGGCCCGGCTTTCACTTCAACGCAGCCCGGACGGCCGGGCCCCCTCCACGATAGCCGCCAAGAGGCTTACGGGGAGGGGCTGTTGGCGAGATTGGTGGCGCGTTCCAGTCCCCTCAACAGCGGGGCATCCTTCTGGCATATGCCAAAGTCATGCCCCATCGGCTCGGTCTCGGAACCCTGACGTCTTCACCTCTTGAAGACCGCCGGTGACGCTCCCGAGGGATTACAGCACCGCGCCGAGGAACTCCCGCGTCCGCTCGTGCTCCGGGTCGCCGAAGATCTTCTCCGGCGGACCGGACTCCAGGACGCGCCCCGAGTCGAACATCAGCACCTGGTCGGAGATGTCCCGGGCGAAGTTCATCTCGTGGGTCACGCAGAGCATCGTGATGTCGGTGGTGCGGGCGATGTCCCTGAGCACGTCGAGGACGCCCGCGACCAGCTCGGGGTCGAGCGCGGAGGTCACCTCGTCGAGGAGCAGGACCTGCGGCCGCATCGCCAGCGCCCGGGCGATCGCGACCCGCTGCTGCTGGCCGCCGGAGAGCTGGCTCGGGTACTTGTCGACGTGCTCGGTCAGCCCGACCAGTTCGAGCAGCTCCCGGGCCCGCTCCTCGGCCGCGTCCTTGGACATGCCGAGCACGGTGACCGGCGCCTCGGTGATGTTGCGCAGCACCTTCATGTTCGGGAAGAGGTTGAACTGCTGGAAGACCATCCCGATGTTCTTGCGGACCTCGCGGATGTGCTTCTCGCCGGCCGGGACCAGCTTGCCGTTCTTCTCCTCGTGGGTGAGGTAGTCGCCGTTGACCTTGATCGTGCCCTCGTCGGGCTTGGCCAGGGTCATCAGCAGCCGCAGGATCGTCGTCTTGCCGGAGCCGGACGGGCCGATCAGTGTGACGTGCTTGCCGGAGGCTACGGAGAAGTCGAGCTCGTCGAGGACCACGTTGTCCCCGAAGCGCTTGGTGACCTTGTCGAAGCGGATCAGCTCGCTGCCGTCCGTCGCCGGGTTGGCGTCGGAGTTGGCGTCGGGCTCTTTCATCAGAGGGGTGTCAGCGGACAAGACGTCGCTCCAGGGCTCGCATGAGGAGGGAAGCGGGATAGGAAATGAGGATGAAGGCCACGCCGATGACCGTCAGAGGCTCGGTGAACTGGAAGTTCTGCTGCGCGAACAGGCGCGCCTCGCCGAGCATGTCGAGGACGGTGATCGCCATCAGCATCGGCGTGTCCTTGAGCATCGAGATGACGTAGTTGCCCAGCGCGGGCACCACCCGGCGGATCGCCTGCGGCAGGATCACCGCGGTCCACGTCCGGGTCATGGGCAGGTTCAGTGCCGTGGCCGCTTCCCACTGGCCGACCGGCACGCCCTCGATACCGGCCCGGTAGACCTGCATCGTGTACGTCGAGTAGTGCAGCCCGATCGCGACGACACCGGTGGTCATCGCGGAGAACGTGATGTTCCACTCGGGCAGCACGTAGAAGAGGAAGAACAGCTGCACCAGCAGCGGGGTGTTGCGGATGAACTCCGTGACGACCCCGACCGGCCAGCGCACCCAGCGGCTCGGCGTGCGCATCAGCAGCGCCCACACCAGCCCGAGGGCGAAGGAGATCAGCGAGCCGAGCACCAGGGCCTGCAGGGTGACCAGCAGTCCGTCCCAGAAGTGCGGCATGAAGTCGCCGACGGCACTCCAGTCCCATTTCATCAGCGACCCCCTGCCGCTTCGGCGCCGACGGCCGTGGTCTCAGGGCGGGGCGCGGGAAGCTTCCCGCCGCCCTCGGGCACCCTGCCGAGCCCGGCCTTCAGCTTCTTCTCCAGACCGCGCATGACCCGCGTGAGCAGGAAGGCGATCACGAAGTAGATCAGCAGGATGTACGTGTAGATCTCCGCGCTCTCCTGCAGCGCGAGCCGCACCAGGTTGCCGCTGAACGCCAGGTCGCCCATGCCCATCACTGACACCAGGGCCGTGCCCTTGAGCAGCTCGATCAGCAGGTTGGAGAAGGGCGGGATCATCTCCGGCACCGCCTGCGGAAGCAGGATCAGCCGCAGCCGCTGCCAGGGCGTGAAGCTGAGCGCGATGCCGCCCTCACGCTGTGCCGGGTCGACGGAGTTCAGGGCGCCGCGCACGATCTCGGAGCCGTACGCCCCGTAGGTGAGACCCAGTGCGAGGGTGCCCGCCCACATGGGGACCAGCTGCCAGCCGAAGGCCGGCGGCAGCACGAAGAACACCCAGAAGATCATGATCAGCGCGGAGGTGCCGCGGAACACCTCGGTGTAGAAGCCCGCGAGGAAGCGGACTATCCACAGCCGATGGGTGCGCGCGATACCCACCACGAAGGAGACGACCGCGGCCAGCGCAGCGCTGAACACCAGCAGCTGGACCGTGACCCAGATCCCCTTCAGTACGAGTTCCCAGAGTCCCGATGTCATCCGCCGCACAACTCCTTCGCGGTCATATCGGTCATCTCGTTCTTGGTGAAACCGAAGGGCTGGAGGATCCGGAACAGCTCACCGCTCTCCTTCAGCTTCCTGAGTTCCACGTTGAAGGCGTCCCGCAGCCCGGTCTCCGTCGGACGGAACGCGAAGCCGCCGCCGTCGACATGCGGCTTGCCGTCCACGAGGGGCGCGAACGGCTTGGTCGACTCCGTCTTTCGGGACTTCTTGACGACCTCGCGGGTGGTCAGCGCCGTACCCGCGAAGACGTCGACACGGCCCGCCTCGACGGCGTTCAGACCCGCGACCTGGTCCGGGACGATCAGGATGTCGCTCTCCTTGTACCCGGCGTCGACCGCGTACTGGATCTCCGCGTAGCCGGTTCCGGTCGCGAACTTCGCCTTCGACTCCACGACGTCCTTGTAGTCGTGCAGGTTCTTCGGGTTGCCCTTGCGCACGATGAAGGAGTCGAGCATCTGGTAGTCGGGGTCGGAGAAGATCACCTGCTCGCAGCGTTCGGCGTTGATGTACATGCCGGCGGCGACGACGTCGAACTGCTGGGAGTTCAGACCGGGGATGAGCGAGCCGAACTCCGTGGGCACGGGCTGGACGCTGTCCACCCCCAGCCGCTTGAAGATGACCCGCGCCAGTTCCGGTGCCTCGCCGGTGAGCTCGCCGTTCTTGTCGATGTAGCCGAAAGGGATCTCGCCGGCGATACCGAGGCGTACGACGCCCTGGGCTTTCAGACGGTCCAGGAGATCACCGCCTTCCTTGCCGGACGCCGTGGCCACACGGCTGCATCCGGCCGCGCCGAGCGCACCGAACGCCGCGACGCCGGCCAGCAGTGACCGGCGGCTCGCGCCGCGTTTCTTCTCTTCCGCGGAAGCTTCCTTCGGGTCGTTCCCAAGTGGTGGAGCCATGGGCGCGCGGCTACCCGGGACGATGCGAGTTATGCGGATCTGTTTGCGCCCCGTTTGCGACAGGGCCCTCTTGACCCGGGGTGGACCATGGAAATCATGACCGACCGCTACATCGACGTGTCCCTGTCCAAGCGCGGAGTCCACTGCACCGCCAAGCTCCTCGACGACCGTGCGCCGATCACCTGCGAGGCGGTGTGGAACGCGCTGCCGCTGAGCAGTGACGTGTACCACGCGAAGTACGCCCGCAACGAGATCTACGCCCTGTTCCCGGCGTTCGCCCCGGCCGAGCCGCCGCTGGAGAACCCGACCGTCACGCCCATTCCGGGCGATCTCTGCTATTTCTCCTTCTCCGGTACGCAGCTGGGTACGCAGGCGTACGGGTACGGCTCGGGCGCCGGTGTCCAGGCCGGCGCTCCGGTGATCGACCTCGCCCTGTTCTACGAGCGGAACAATCTGCTGCTCAACGGGGATGTGGGGTGGGTCCCCGGGATTGTGTGGGGGCAGGTGGTGGAGGGGCTGGATGCGATGGCGGAGGCGTGCAATGACCTCTGGCGTGCGGGCGCGCTGGGAGAGACGCTGAGCTTCTCCCGGGTCTAGGGGCTGCAGGGCTGGGGTTTGCTGGGGAGCTGCGGGCCGGTGGGGGCTGGTCGCGCAGTTCCCCGCGCCCCTAAAAGCCAAAAGACTGCGCAGTTCCCCGCGCCCCTGGGGGGTGGATGGTTGACGTGTTGGGTTCACCGCGGGTCGGTGGGGGGTTGCTCGCGCAGTTCCCCGCGCCCCCAAGGGCAAAAAGCCAGGGGCGCAGCCCCGCTTTTCAGGGGCGCGGGGAACTGCGCGATCAGCCCCCACCGGCCCGTAGTCGAATCACCGGCCTTACAGCGGAGTGCTCGGCGGGGCGATCCCCGCGACCCCCGCTTCGTACAACGCATGCGCTGTCCGCAGGACCAGCGAGTCCTGGTGGCGGGCGGCCACGATCTGGAGCCCCACCGGGAGACCGGAGTCATCCATGCCTACCGGGACGGTAGCCGCGGGCTGCTGGGTCATGTTGAACGGGTACGTGAACGGGGTCCAGCCCGTCCACCGGCGGTGCCCCGAGCCACGGGGAACCTCCGCGCCCGCCTCGAACGCGGTGATCGGGATCGTCGGGGTGACCAGGACGTCGTAGGTCTCGTGGAAGAGGCCCATCCGGCGGCCGAGTTCCATACGTACGTCCACCGCCGCGAGATAGTCCAGCGCGCTGGACCGGGCCCCGGCCTCGCAGATCTCCCGCAGCCCCGGGTCCAGCAGTTCCCGCTGGTCGGGGCCGAGCCGCTGGGTGACCCGGGCCGCCCCGCCGAACCACAGGGTGTGGAACGCCTCGACGGGATCCGTGAAGTCGGGGTCGGCCTCCTCGACGTACGCCCCGAGGGACGCGAGCCCCTCCACCCCGCGCCGCACCGCCGCGGCGACCCCGGGCCGCACGGCGACCTGGCCACCGAGGGAGGGCGAGTACGCGACGCGCAACCCCCGCACGCCGCCGGCCAGTCCGTCCACGAACGAGCCGTTCACCGGGCCGAGCTGCGACCAGTCGCGAGGGTCGGGACCGCTGATGACGTCCATCATCAGGGCGGCGTCCGCCGCGTCCCGTGTCATCGGCCCGACGTGCGCCAGCGTGCCGAACGCGCTCGCGGGATACAGCGGCACCCTCCCGTACGTCGCCTTCAGCGCGAAGATCCCGCAGAAGGCGCCGGGGATACGGACGCTGCCGCCCCCGTCCGTACCGAGGGACAGCGGGCCCGCGCCCAGCGCCACGGCCGCCGCGCTGCCGCCGCTTGACCCGCCCGAGGTGCGTGAGAGGTCGTACGGGTTCCGTGTCACGCCCGCCTGCGGTGAGTCGGTGACGCCCTTCCAGCCGAACTCGGGTGTCGTCGTCCGGCCGACGAACACGGCCCCGTGCTCGCGCAGCCGGGCGACGGAAGGCGCGTCCTCGTCCCAACGGCCCTCCGGGGAGATCGTTTTGGAGCCCTTCAGGGTCGGCCCGCCGCGCATCAGCAGGATGTCCTTCACCGAGACCGGCACCCCGTCGACCAGCCCCGCCGGCTCACCGCGCCGCCATCGCTCGGCCGACTCCGCGGCCTGGGAGAGGGCCGCGTCCGCCTCGACGCGTACGAACGCGTTCACCGCGGGCTGGACCTCCTCGGCCCTGTGCAGCGCGGCCCGCACCACGTCCACGGGGCTGAATTCGCCCTTGCGGTATCCCTCGACGAGTCGTACAGCGGTCAGCTCGGTGAGCTCGGTCATCCGCCCCTCCAACGTGCTTCAGTGGACGTGCTTCAGTGGCCAGGTACGTATCCACGCTGCTTGTCGACGACGTTCGGCAGCGGCTCTCCCGTCTCCCAGAGCTCGTACAACTCCACGAACTGCGAACCGAGTTCGTCCCGCCAGCCCACCGTGTCCCCGCTCATGTGCGGCGACACGATGAGGCCCGGGGCCTCCCACAACGGGCTGTCGGGGCCCAGCGGTTCGTGCTCGAAGACGTCGAGCGCCGCCCCCGCGATCCAGCGGCTCGCGAGAGCCTCGGCCAGCGCTTCCTCGATCACAAGCTGCCCGCGACCGACGTTCACGAAGCGTGCCGACGGCTGCATCAGTCCAAAACGCCGCGCGTCGAACATCCCGTGCGTGTCCTCGGTGAGCGGCGCCGCGGACACCACCCAGTCGGCGCGCGCGATCAGCCGGTCGAGATCCTCCGGGCCGTGCACCCCCTCGCGCGGCGTGCGCCCCACGAGCGCCGTCGTCATACCGAGCGCCTTGAGCGTCCCCTCGATCGCACGCCCGATCGGCCCGGAACCGACCACGCACGCGCGATTGCCGGAGATCCGCTGCGACTCGCGGTGCCGCCACTCCCGGGCCCGCTGCAGGTCCCAGGTGCGCGGCAGGTCCTTGGCCATGGCGAGGACGAGCGCGGCCACGTACTCCGCGATCGGCTGGTCGAAGACGCCGCGCGCGTTCGTCACCAGCGTGCCGGACGCGGCGAGTTCGGGGCACATCAGGTGGTCCACGCCCGCGCTCGCCGTGTGCACCCAGCGTGGTCGCGGGCCCTCGCCGGGCCAGGCCCGGCGCACGGCGTGCGAGGCGAAGTCCCAGACCAGCAGGACGTCCGCGGAGGGCAGGAGCGCGGCCAGCGACGACTCGTCGGCGTGCTCGACGCGCACCCGGCCGGTGAGCCGGCCGAGCCGGGGCGGCGGGTCGGCGTCGAGCACCAGGAGGGTTGTCTTTTCGGCCAGGTTCGGGGGCGTGGCAGAGGTCATCGGGGGGAAACCATTTCGCAACGAGGGTCCGCTTCTCTGGTATCTGGACGCTGGACGCCGGGCTCTGAGTGCTCGCGGGACATCGGCCGAACCGTCTGGGACCGGCCGTCGGGCCGGGGGCGCACAGCCGTCTCAGATGCGCGGATTGACCACGCTCGCACCGGAACCTACCTTCGTCAACAAGGGCTAGTTTCCGTGGGAATCCCGGAGTCCCGTCCGTTCCCCTGTCCCGACGTCCCGGCATGCGCCGGCTTGTGTCCCCCCGGCCTCCCGGCCGGTCACCACCGCTCGCTCGATCTGAGTTGGGGCTGCTCATGGACGTCTCCTTCCTTGGTGGACCACACCCTCAAAGGGGTGTCGGCGTCGTCGCTCCCTTCGATTTCGCTCTCGACCGTGAACTGTGGCGCTGGGTCCCCGACGAGGTCTCACTCCACCTCACCCGTACGCCGTTCGTGCCCGTCGAGGTCAGCCTCGACCTGGCCCGACTGGTCAGCGAGCACGAGACGCTCGGCGACGCGGTGCGCGCGCTGAACGCCGTCGGGCCGGAGATCGTCGCGTACGCCTGTACGTCCGGCAGCTTCGTCGGCGGTATCCCGGGCGAGCGCGCGATGTGCGAGGCCATGACCCGGGCCGGCGAGATCCCCTCCGTGACCACGTCCGGCGCCCTCCTGGAGGCACTGGAGGAGCTGGGCGCACGCCGGATCGCGCTCGTCACGCCGTACACCGTCTCCGTCACCCAGTCCCTGGAGGAGTACCTCGCCGAGGCGGGCATCACGGTCACCGGCCGCGCCTACATGGGCCTGACCAGGCACATCTGGAAGGTCCCGTACCGCAACGTGGTCGACATGGCCCGCGACGCCGTACGCGGGCAGGCGGACGCCCTCTTCATCAGCTGCACGAATCTCCCCACCTACGACGTCATCCCGCAGCTGGAGGCAGAGCTGCGCATTCCGGTGATCTCGGCCAACCAGGTGACGATGTGGGCTGCCCTGCGTCACCTGGGTACCCGGGCAGTAGGGCCGTATCAAGCGCTGATCGACGAGTCGGCGCGACAGCGGCCCGTACCGCCCGCGCTACCGGCAGAACCAGCGCTACCGGAAGAACAGGAAGGTTGGGCATGACGGCTCTCGGATTCCTCTACCCGGGCCACTCGGCCGAGGACGACTACCCGCGCATGGAGCAGCTCCTTGGCAGCGACATCCGCCTCCAGGTCGTCCACACGGACATCGGGGAGGACGCCCACCGCGTGGACGCGTTGCTGGAGATGGGCTCGGCGGCCCGGCTCGCCGCCGGGGTCGAGGACCTGCGGCTGTCCGGGGCCGAGGCGGTGGTCTGGGCCTGCACGAGCGGCAGTTTCGTCTACGGCTGGGAGGGCGCCCACGATCAGGTCCGCACCCTGGCCACGACGGCGGGGCTGCCTGCCTCGTCGACGTCCTTCGCGTTCGCCCATGCCGTACGGGAGCTGGGCGTGAAGCGGGTCGCGATCGCGGCGACGTACCCCGACGACGTGGCCGTTCTCTTCGGGAACTTCCTGACGGACGCGGGCCTGGACGTCCTCGGCGTGCGCAGTTCCGGGATCATCACGGCGGCCGAGGTGGGTACGTGGGGTGAGGCCGAGGTGCTGGCCCTGGCCCGCGCGGGCGACCATCCGGAGGCGGAGGCCGTCCTCCTCCCGGACACGGCCCTCCACACGGCCTCCCACATCCCGGCCCTGGAAAAGGAACTCGGCAAGCCGGTCCTCACCGCCAACCAGGTCACGGTCTGGGAGGCCCTACGCCTCACGGACCGCCGCGTGAACGCCCCCGAACTCGGCGCCCTCTTCACCAGGGAGCCGATCGTCCAGGCGTGACCGCCCCAGGCCCCGTGGGGTGTGTTGTCGGGTGCGGGTTCGTTGTGGCTGGTCGCGCAGTTCCCCGCGCCCCTAAAGACCTAAGGGGCGCGGGGAACTGCGCAGTCTTTTGGGGGTCCGGGGGCGGAGCCCCTGAGGAGTGACGGGACTGGGTAGGGGCGGCGGGGGCGAGGGAATAAAGCGGAGCCCACCTCCTGTTAGGTCAGGCGCGGACAACGCGTCGTACCAAACAGGAGGACCCCCGTGGCGGCACCGGACCACACCCCCAGCGAACCCGACGAGATCAGGGCGGAGGCGAAGGGGACCGCACAGGTACCCCTCTCCGTCCTGGACCTGGTCACGGTAGGCGCCGGCCGCACCGCGACGGACGCCCTCCGCACCAGCGTCAAGCTCTCCCGCCTCGCGGAGGACAGGGGATTCCACCGCTACTGGGTGGCCGAACACCACTCCATGCCGGGCGTGGCCTCCACCTCCCCCGCCGTGATCCTCGCCCACCTCGCCGCCCACACGACCCGCATCCGCCTGGGCTCGGGCGGCGTGATGCTCCCGAACCACGCCCCGCTGGTCATCGCGGAGCAGTTCGGCACCTTGGAGGCGATGGCTCCCGGCCGCGTCGACCTGGGCCTTGGCCGAGCCCCCGGCACGGACGGCGCCACCGCGGCCGCCCTCCGCCGCACCGAGCGGCTCAACGAGGGCGCGGACGACTTCCCCGAGCAGCTCGCGGAGCTCACCCGCTTCCTGGACGACGACTTCCCGCCCGGGCACCCCTACGCCCGCATCCACGCGGTCCCGGGCCCCATCCAGGCGACCTCCCCCGGCGGAGTCCAGTCCCCGCACCGCCCGCCGATCTGGCTGCTCGGCTCCTCCGGCTTCAGCGCCCGCCTCGCGGGCACCCTCGGTCTGCCCTTCGCCTTCGCGCACCACTTCTCGGCGCAGAACACGGTCCCGGCGCTCGACCTCTACCGCGAGTCCTTCCGGCCGTCGGCCGTACTCGACTCGCCCTACGCCCTGATCGGCGTCTCCGCCCTCGCGACGGACGACGAGAAGGAGGCCCGCCGCCAGATCATGGCCGCCGCGCTGAACATGGTCCGCCTGCGCACCGGCCGCCCCGGCCTGGTTCCCACCCCGGAGGAGGCGGAGGCGTACGAGTTCAGCCCGATGGAGCGGGAGTTCGTCGACTCCTGGAACACGAACGTCGTCCACGGCACCGCCGACGAGGTCCGCTCCGGCCTCGACGACCTCCAGAAGCGCACCGGCGCCGACGAGTTGATGCTCACCGCCAACGCCCACAGCGGCGACGTACGCCTGCGCTCCTACGAACTGATCGCGGACGCCTACCAGTTGCCCGCGGTCGGAGAGACTCAGGCCGGGGAGCCTCAGGCCTGAGAGCAGGCCGCCGTCAACAGCGCGGAGATACGATCCGGCGCCACCGGCCGGGAGTACAGCCACCCCTGGCCGGTGTCGCAGCCGATACGCCGCAGCCGTGACGCCTGTCCCGCGGTCTCCACGCACTCGGCGGTGACCGTCAGACCGAGCCGGTGCGCGAGCTGGATCATCGCCTCGACGATGACCTCGTCCGCCGGGTTGGAACGGGCGTCCGGACCCGCGCCGTTCTCGCCGGTCTCGTACTGGAAGCCCCGCACGAACGACCCGTCGAGTTTCAGCACCGAGACGGGCAGGCGGCTGAGGTAGGCGAGGTTCGAGTAGCCCGTGCCGAAGTCGTCGATCGCGATGCGTACGCCCATGTCGCTGAGGGCCTGGAGGGCCTGCAGCGGGCGGCCCGCGGAGCCCATCACCGCGGACTCGGTGAGCTCCAGTTGCAGGAGGTGCGGGGCGAGGCCGGTCTCCGCGAGGGTCGCCGCCACGTCCGCCACCAGGTCGGAGTCCCAGACCTGGCGCACTGCCACGTTCACGCTGACGAAGATCGGTTCCGCGTCCGGGTGGTCCAGCTGCCAGCGGCGCGCCTGCCGGCAGGCGGTGGCCAGAACCCAGCGGCCCAGCTGCACGATCGAACCGTCTTCTTCGGCAAGTCCGATGAACCGATTCGGCGTCAGTGTGCCGAACTGGGGATGGTTCCATCGCACCAGTGCCTCGACCCCGCGCACCCCGCCGTCCTCCATGCACACGAGCGGCTGGTACTCCAGCGCGAACTCGCCCTTCTCGATGGCCGGGCGGAGTGTGGAGGAGAGGGCCTGGCGTGTCATCCGGTGGGCGTTGCGCTCCGGGTCGAACAGCGTCCAGCGGGACTTGCCGTCGGCCTTCGCCCAGTACAGCGTCGTGTCGGCGGCCTGCATCAGACCGGTCGCGGTGGTGCCGGCCGCGTGCCGCTCGACGACACCGATCGAGGCCGAGACCGAGAGTCGCTGCCCGGAGAGGTCGAACGGCACCTGCAGGGACTTCAGTACGGAGTCGGCGAGGTCCGCGAGCTGCTCCGTGCCCGTGGAGTCCTCGACCAGCAGCGCGAACTCGTCGCCGCCGAGCCGGGCGACCAGCGGGGTGGCAGGCCTCGCGTACCCGGCCTCGTTCGCGCAGCGCGTCAGCCGCTCGGCGACGGCCGCGAGCAGCCGGTCGCCGACGCGGTGGCCGAGCGTGTCGTTGACCGCCTTGAACCCGTCGAGGTCCAGATAGCAGAGCCCGATCCGGCCGGTGCCTGACTCCTCGTACGCCTCCGCCTCCAGCGCGGCCGAAAGTCGCTCGAAGAACAGGGTGCGGTTGGGCAGCCGGGTCACCGGGTCGTGCATCTGCAGGTGGCGCAGCCGGGCCTGGAGTTCGCGGCGGGCGCTGATGTCGGAGACCGAGAGCAGCACCGCGCGCTCCTCCTCGGGCAGCGGACTGACCGTCACCTGGGCCCAGAGGGAGTGGCCGTCGGGGTGTTTGAGGCGTCGGGTGCAGCGCAGCCTGGCCTGCCGGCCGTGGAGCACCTCGCGGTACGCGTGCCACGTACGGGCGTCCGAGGCCAGGTCCACCAGGTCGGCGGCGATCCGGCCGGTCAGCCCTTCCGGGCCCGCGCCGAGGAGCGCGGCCAGGGTGTCGTTGGCCGTGACGACCAGACCCTCCCGGTCCACGACCGCCATCGCGAGGGGAGCGGCGGCGAAAGTGGCGCGGAATGTACGGGCGCCGGCCTCGGTGTCGGTGCCGGCAGGGGCTCCGGCGCCGGCGCTGGGATGGGGATGGGGATGGGCGTCGGCACGCGGATCGGTGCCGGTGTGGGGGTGGCCGTCGGCCTCGAAGTCGATCCCGGGGCGCGGCGGAGGACCGGCCGGGGAAGCGGCCGAGAGCCGGGCCGGAAGTCCCGCCGACAGGCCGGACGGAAATCCGGCGAGGAAGTCGGCCGGCAGTCCGGCAGAAAGCTCGGCGGGGAGTCCCGCCGAGAGGTCCAGAGGGGGTGCGACCAGGGATTCGACGCGTGGGACCCGTTCCTCGTGAGGAGGGGTCCCGACGCGACGAGAGGCCGCGATGTGACTCTCTGTGACGGCCGGCCGGACGAGGTCTACCGCGGGCGCCGGCCCATCGGACGTTCCGCTCACCGTTCGCTCCCGCTGTGCACTCGTTCGTCGTACAGGTCTCGTCGAGGGGTCGGCCGGTGGTGGACGGCCGCTCTAGCCGTGTCCGCGCAGGAAAGTGTGCCGATCATAGAGGTTGGCCGTAGGGCCTTCCAGCTACTGTCCAGTGTCCCGGATGAACCCCTCTCTCTGACAGATCGTTTCTGCCCGCAGCTGGACGGGTTCCTTCCCTGGTCGATCACTTGTGACGTTCCGTGAGTGCTCGGGGTGTCGCCGCGTCCTGGCGCCCCCCTGGCGCTCCCCGATGTTCTCGGTCGGATGTCGGCCCTCTCACTCCTTTGGTTCAGATAAACAGGGCGTAAACGATCAAAACGGCACAGGCTGGGTGCGGTATCCCGAATTCCGCATCCGGAGGTCGACGTGCCGCGTCTGCTCCCCCTCAAGGGGCTCACCCGTGGCGGGGTTCGGCCCCGTTGGCGAGGCCTCGGCCGGCCCGGATCGGGTCGGCCCGGTCCTGGTCGGCGTGTACCGGCATGGTGGCGGCAGACCTGGCGCGACCGCTGGTGGCACGCGCCCGCGGCCGTGTTCACCTCCATGACGGCCCTCGCCGCCACCTCCCTGGTGACGGGCCCCTCGGTCGCCGTCCCGCTCTCCATGCCGTGCGCCCTCAAGCGCACCGAGGCGCACCACTCGGAGGGCCTGGACACCTGGAACGCCGCCTACCCGCGTCCCACCAGACGCCTCGACGCGGTGATGGTCTTCCTCTCCTTCCCGGACGCCGACCCGCTGACCACGCCGGACGAGCTGACGGCCGACTACTTCCCCGCCACCAGCCGCTTCTTCGAACGGGCCTCGTACGGCAGGTTCCAGCTCCGCCCGCACCCGCTCACCGAGTGGATCCGGATGCCGCGGGCCTCCACCTCGTACGCCATACAGCGCGACTGGAGCGCGGCGGCGCGCTCGGCGTATCTGCGCGACGCCCTCGCCGCGGCGGACGACCGGGTCGACTTCTCCCGCTACGACATCGTCTACTTCGTCGCCGACCCGGACGCGCCCGGCGTGGACTCGGACGCGACGAAGGTGGTGAACATGGACACGCCGCTGCGGGCCGACGGGAAGGACATCCGCCGGGTCGTCACGGTCTTCGAGAGGCATCCGCCCGACCGGCTGGTCCTGGCCCACGAGACCGGACACGTCTTCGACCTGCCCGACCTCTACCACCGCCCCTCCGACGGCAAGGGCGACTGGGACACGTACGTCGGCGACTGGGACCTCATGGGCAGTCAGTTCGGCCTGGCGCCCGACCTGTTCGGCTGGCACAAGTGGAAACTCGGGTGGCTGGAAACACGCCAGGTGGCGTGTGTTCGGGACGCGGGCGGACGGGGTACGCGGCTGACGCTGGAGCCTCTGGGGGCGGGGGCCGGGGTGGCCGCGGCGGGTTCGGAGGTCTTCGAGAGGGTGGGTGTTCCCGGTGCCGGGCCGGAGTCGGAGGGCATGGGATTCGGGTCGGGGAACGGGACGAAACTGGCGGTGGTGCGGACCGGGCGGGACACCGCGGTCGCCTTCGAGGCGCGCGGGCCGGTCGGCAACGACGCGGCGGTCTGCTCACAGGGAGTACTCGTCTACCGCATCCGCGGCGGGACCCAGTCCGGCGGCGGCCCGATCGAGGTCGTCGACGCGCACCCCTCGTCCGCGGCCTGCTGGGACGACTCGGTCTATCCGCCGCTCGCCGACGCGCCGGTCGGGCTCGGGGAGAGCTTCACCGTGCCGGGTGAGAACGTGCGCGTCGAGGTGGAGGACCGGACGGCTTCGGGGGCGTGGACGGTGACGATCTCGACCGGGAGCTGAGAGTGTCTCGTCGGCGGTAGGGCATGGCAGGCATGCGAAAGGCCCCTCGCTCTCGCGAGGGGCCTTTCACCGTCTGTGCGCCGCCAGGGACTCGAACCCCGGACCCGCTGATTAAGAGTCAGCTGCTCTAACCAACTGAGCTAGCGGCGCTTGCTGACGTCGTAGACCTTAGCATCCTGATCGGCGGGAGGAAAAATCGATATCGGGGCCTCGGGGGAGGGCTCGGGGACGCGTCGGCGGGCCGCTGACCGGGCAGCTCGTATCGCCGCCCAGAGCAGGATCGCCGGGGTCGGCAGCCAGGGGTGGCGGGTGTCGGGGGCGACCAGCCAGCGGGATTCCGCGGGCGGACGGGAGCCGGCGCGGGGAGCGGCCGGGACGGTCGGGGTGGGGGGCGGGATCGTCACCGCGTCACCGGTGCCGTGGCAGAGGAGCGGCGGGACCGTCCGGGCCCGCTCGGAGGCGCCGCCCGAGCCCCACTCCTCCCACTCCAGGAGCGCGGGCAGACGCTGCGCGGTCCCGGGCGCGGCGAACAGGAGCATCCGGCCCCGGTAGGTGGCCACGGGGCCCGATCCCGGCCCCTCGTCCCACAGCCGGTCCAGCATGCGGCGGCCGAAGATCGCGGGCGCGTTGACGACGTCGAAGGCGAAGCCGCAGGACAGGACCACCGGGGCGGTGGGCCGGTCCTCCCAGAAGGCGAGCGTGCTGCGCGGGTACGTGCCTGCCGAGGCGAGCCAGGCGGCGCCCTCGGAGGTTACCCCCGAGACGTCGAACCGGTCGGGGAGCGGTTCGACGGTGCCCGGGCCTGTGTCGAGGCCGGAGCCTGGGCCGGGGCTGTCGGGGGCGATGCTTACCGGGTTCCGATCGCTGCTCATGTCATCTAGAGCTACCGGGGGTGAACGGCCCGTCCCTGAGGGTTGCGGGAATGGGGGACAGCGGGGTGCGGGGTGAGGTATCTTGCCCGCCTGGCATATGCCAGGGGTTTGTTTTCGGCTGGGCGTGGCTTGGATGCGCGGCTGCCACACGGTTGATGCACGGCTGTCCGGGGGCCGGTTGCCCGTACGGCTTGAGCAGTGGGTTCGGTGGCCGGGTTCGCGGGCCCGGCCCGGGTGTCCCGCCTGCGTACGGTGTCCGCGCGCGGCCTTGGCGCTCGCTGTAGCTGTCGCTTCCGTCGGCGCCGGCGCTCAGACCGGGTCCGCGTACCCCTCGGCGTCCGCGCCGCGCAGCAGTTCGCGGCCGAACTCGACCATCTTCTTCGCGTAGTCCTCGGTCCACTCTGCCCGTTCGGCGATCTCCGCGGGCGTCAGCCGGTCGAACCGGCGGGGATCGGCGAGCTGTGCGGCGGCCATCGCCTGGAACTCGACGGCCCGGTCCGTGGCTGCGCGGAACGCGAGCGTCAGTTCGGTGGCGCGGTCCAGCAGCGCCTGGGGATCCTCTATCGATTCCAGGTCGAAAAAGTGCTCGGGATCGGCAGCAGCCTCCGCGGGCTCGAAGAGCAGCGGCGCGGGGCGAAGCCGCGGCTCGTTCCGACGCGGCGTGGGCTCCGCCATGACTTCTCCTCCTCGTACGGTGGTCGGCCCGTCCTTGTTGGTGGGCCACCGTCCATTGTCCCTTGACTCCGCAAGAGCGCCTCAGGGCGCGGCTGACCGGCCCTGATGCACGCTCTCTCCTACCCTTCGCGCTCCCTCACGACTCCCACGAGACCCGGTGCTCCGCCAGATGGGAGAGCACCGCGTGGTTCGCCTCCCAGCCGTCCGGGAACTTCACCGTGACGCCGAGCTGGACCGGCTCCGTGGACGGGTGGTCGTCGAGGAGGTCGGTGACGCCGGCGCGGCAGACGACGATGCAGGCATGGCGGTGGCGGGAGGCCAGGACGCACAGGCGGCCCGTTTCGAGGTGGAAGGCCGTCGCGTCGGGGCGGCCCGACAGCGGGTGCAGGACGACCGTCACGTCGTACTCGCGGCCCTGGAGACGGTTCGCGGTGTCCACGGTCACGTCCGTGACGCCCAGCTCCGCCAGGGCCGAGCGGACGGCCGCCGCCTGATCGCGGTGCGCGGTGCCGACGGCGATGCGGTCGGCCGTCAGCGGGGCCGGGTCGGGGGATCGCTCCGAGGTCGCCGCGCCGCCCCGGTCCAGGAGCCGGCGTACGACCTGGGCCAGCGCCCGGATCGCCTCCGGGTCCGTGCGCGGGGTGTTCCGGGCGGGCAGTTCCAGCAGGCCCCAGCCCGATTCGGCCGCCTCGTCGATGACCCGGTCGGGGCCCGAACCGTCCGACGGGACGGCGAAGGCGAGGTGGCGGTCGCCGTGCCCGGTGCCACTGCGGAACGGAGTGAAGGGGTAGAACGCGTCCGAGACCAGCGGCGCGGCCGACGCCGGAAGCCGCCAGGAGACGGGGAGGCGGTGCTGCGGCAGCTCCGGGTTGTGGGCGAGGAGCGTCGTGACGGCGGAGGCCGAGGGGTCGTACGACAGCCCGGCCCACTGCTCGCTGCCGACGATCGCGAACGGGTCCAGCTGGCCCGGGTCGCCCACGAAGAGCGCCCGCTCGAACAGCCCGGCCACGGCCAGCAGCGCGTCCGACCGCATCTGGTACGCCTCGTCGACGATCGCGTGCCGCCACGGTTCGACGCCCTTGACGTGCGCCCACTTCGCGGCCGTCGAGATGACGACGTCGAGCCCGGCCAGGTCCCCGGCCTTCGACGACTTGCGGACGTGTCGCAGGTCGTCGAGCGCCTTGTCGTACGGGTCCGCGTCGCTGCTGTGCAGTCGGCCGACGGGCAGCTCGGGGTTCTTCTCGGCGAGCCGCAGCACCAGGTCGTCGACCTGCGCGTTCGTCTGCGCGATGACCATCAACGGGCGTCCCGCGTCGGCCAGTTCGAGCGCGGCCCGTACGACGAGCGTGGACTTGCCGGCGCCGGGCGGGGAGTCGACCACGACACCGCGGGACGTCCCGTGCAGGGTGTCGCGCAGGATCGCGTCGGTGGCGTGGGCGGCCTCGGCGCCCGGATCGAACACGGTGGTCACAGGACGTCCTCTTCGGTCACGGCGTCGGGCTGCACCTCGAGTCGCGGGGCGGCGGCATCGGTCTCGCCGGGCGGCCCGCCGTGCGTCCACGGCGTCTCCTCCGGGTCGGGCAGCTTCGCACCGCCCCGCTGCTCGTGCTCGAAGAGCGTGAAGCAGACGAGATCGCCCTTCTCCGGTACGGATCCGGTCTCGGGTTCCTTGCCGCGGCCCATCTTGTCGACCACACGCAGCACGACCAGGGAGCCGAGGGCATGGGTGGGGTCGTCGCTCTGGTCGGGGTGGCTGTGGGCATCGGAGGTGCCGTCGCCCTCGTGCCGGGCGTACTCGACGAACTCCGCCGCCTGCGGCTTTCCGCCGAGCGAGCGGTAGACCTTGGCGCGCTCGCCGAAGTGCGGCCGGTCGTCCGTGCGGACGGTCACGAGGGGGCGCGGGCTCGGCCGCTTGCCCTCGCTGTACGCCATCACGACATCCGTGACCTCGCCCGCGAAGGCCTCGCCCGCGAGCCGCCGGCCGGCCATGACGAGCGGGTCGTCGAGGGCCTCCTGGGCCTCCAGACGGGCCTGTTCGCGCTCGCGCGTGGCGAGTTTGTTCGCCGCCGTGACCGCGTCGTCGCGGCGCGGCTGCGGGGGCTCGCCCGCCAGGACCCGGTCCCGGTGGCCGGTGAACGACCAGCGGTCCCGGGTCCACCGGTCGGCCGTGTGGGCGCCCTCGGGCAGGGCGCGCAGCAGGTCGAGGCCGCGCCACACCGCGTCCCAGGTGGGGCGGGTGCGGCTCTCCACGAGGTCGCGGATCTGCCGCTCGGCGGCGGTGAGTTCACCGAGGCGGTCGTCCGCCTCGATGCCGTCCTCGGCGGCCGCGAGTGCCGTACGCGCGCGGTCGTAGCGCTCGATGGCGGGGGCGAGCAGTTTGTTGTCGAACGCCGGGTCGGTGGCGGGTCCGGCCGGCGGGCAGAGGAGCTGTCCCTTGCCGTCCCGCCGCAGCTCGGCCCGCAGAGCGGCCTCTGCGCCGGACTCGCCGTCCGGCGGGTCGATCCAGGCGAGCAGCGCGCCGAGGTGCTGGTCCTCCAGGCTGGACTGCCCGGTCGCCCAGTGCCGGGACAGGACGTCGGTGAGTGCGAGGAGGAGCGAGGAGCCGGGTACGCGGGAACGCTCGCCGTAGTGCGTCAGCCACCGGCCGAGCAGCGGTACGCGCGGGGGCGCCGGGTGCGGTGTCTCCGGGTCCTGCTCGGCGGTGCGGCGGAAGCGCATGGAGCGGCCGAGCAGCCGTACGAAGTCGATGCCCGAGCGGCTCGGGACGATCAACTGCGGGGCGTCCGCGCACAGTTCGACCTCCACCTTGACCCGCTTGCCGGTCTCCGGGTCGGTCTCGTTGCGCTCGGCCGCCTCGACGTCCGCGGCGTACGCGTCGATGTACGGCAGGACGATGTCCGCCAGCTCGGCGAGGAACGCGAAGCGGAGGTCGCGGTCGCGGGGCTGGGGGACGACGAGCAGGCGGGGGGTTTCGCGGTCCGTGCCGACCAGTGCCCCTAGCGGGGCCCCGGCTTCTCCTGCGGTGGTGAGCGGGACGAAGACGAGGGGGTGCGGGGAGAGGTGGCGGTGGTTGGTGGTGGCCAGGGGTTGGGCTCGGCCGGTGTCCACGGCTTCCAGGCGGGCGAGGGTGGTGATCAGGGACATGGGGCTGCCTCCTGGGAGGGGCTCGCCGAGTGGTGCGGTTTGGTGTGTGGGGGTTGTGTTTTGGGTGCGGGGCGGTGGGGGCTTGTCGCGCGGTTCCCCGCGCCCCTCTCGGGGCTGGGGGTGAAGGGGCTCAGCACGTCGTGTGTCCCAGTGCCTCGGCTCGTAGTTGGGCCGCTCTGCATAGGGCCGCGACCGCTGGGTCGGTCGGGTCGCCGGACTTGCCGTGGGCTGCTGAGAGGACGTCGGTGATCGTCGTCAGGCCGCCCAACTCGGCGCGGAGGGAGCGGCCGAGTGAGGTCACCGCGCCCTCCGCTCGGGAGTGGTCGCGGCAGTGGAAGGCGAGTTCGCAGGCGGAGAGGCACTCGGGGGCGTAGGTCGCCGGGACCGATTCCACCGCGGCCGTCAGGTCGGCGGTGGGGAGATCGGGGGAGAAGCACGTGCCCTCGGGGAGCAGGTCGGCGATGTCCTCGATGCGGGTGAGGCGGTCCAGTTGGCGGCGGGTGACCGAGCGCTGTTTGCGGACGTCGACGGCGGACGCGGTGGGGAGGTTGGAGAAGTCCTTCGGGCAGACCAGCAGCACCGTGTGCCGGACTTCGGGTGTGGCGGCCAGCCGGGCCGCGACCCGTTCCAGGGCCAAGACGTACACCGCGGCCTGGCGGGCGGCCGCGCCCACCTTCGCCGCGTCCGCCGAACCGTCCAGCATCGGGAAGGACTTGATCTCCACGACGGTCCAGCTCCCGTCGGGGTGCACGACCACCGCGTCCGGCTCCAGGAAGGCGGGGGAGCCCGCGACGTCCAGGGCGAGCAGGGGGTGGTCGAGCAGCGTCCAGACGCCTGCCTCGGTGGCCTCGCGCAGCGCCAGGGCCGTACGCGCCGTGCGTCCCTCGGGGCCCACGGCGGACAGGTCGGGAACGGCGCCGGCCGTGGGCGGTACGGCCCCCGCGTCCAGCTTCTCGTGCACCAGCCGCAGCAGCTCGGCGCCGCCGTCGGCCTTGACCCGCGCCTCGAAGGCGTTGCCCCGCATGAACGCGAACTGCGACTGGCCGAAGGCCGACGGCGAGCCGAGCGCGCTCGCCAGTGCGGCCTTGTTCACCCCTGCCCCGTCGAGGATCGCGCGCCGCTTGCACCCCGGGTTCGCGGCGAGTGCCGCGAGGGCGCGTGCGTCGAGCGGCTGCGGCGGGACCGCGGGGCCGCGCAGCTCAGCGAGCCGCTGCCGGAGCCCCGTCCTCCGCGCCGGGGGGACTCGCTCCCGGTTCTGCTCCCGCAGGGGCTCCCGGCTCGGCAGTACCCGGGATGGCTGGGACCTTGCGCTGTCGGGGAATTCGCTCACCCGCCGAAGTCTGGCACCCCGCACTGACAATTGAGGAACCTGCGCCGTGCGAGGCGCCTGTGGAACCCCCGGAGGCGGGTGCGAAGGGCCGGATCCCGAGCCGCGCCCGGAGCGTGTCCGCGAGCCGCAGCACCGGCCGGGTCAGCAGGAACCCGATCCCCATCACGACGAAGCCCGCGACCGCGTCGAGGAAGTAGTGGTTGGCGGTGCCCATCACCACGATCGTGGTGATCAACGGGTACAGGACCCCCGCGACCTTGGTGAGCCGCGTGCCGCCGTACATCCAGAGCATCACACCGCACCACAGCGCCCAGCCGCAGTGCAGGCTCGGCATCGCCGCGTACTGGTTCGTCATGCCGCCGAGCCCGCGTGGTGCGCTCGCCTCGCCGCCCCACCAGCCGTAGTCGCTGTACTGGGCCATCGTGTCGACGAACCCGTGGCTCGCGGACAGCAGCCGCGGCGGGCAGGTCGGCAGCAGCGTGAAGCCGATCAGACCGATGAACGTGGACGTCATCAGCCAGGTCCTGGCCGCTCTGTAGCGCACGGCACGCGAGCGGAAGAGCCAGACCAGGACGGCCGGCGTGACCATGTAGTGCAGCGACGCGTACCAGAAGTCGGCCGGTATGCCGATCCAGGGCTCGCGTGTGAAGAGACGGTTCAGCGGGTGCTCGGCGTTGAGGAAGAAGAACTTCTCGACGCGCAGGATCGCCAGACCGTGGTCGACGGCGCTGGTCACGTCCCCGCGCGCGAGGAGCCGGCCCGCCGAGTACGCCCCGTACACCAGCAGGATCAGTGGCAGCTCGGTCCACCAGCGGAGGCGGGAACGTGGTGCCGCCTCGGTGCTCGGTGCATCGGTCCGCAACATCCGATCCCTCCCCCTTCTGCTTCCCCGGCCGCAATGACCTGGCCCAATTTACGTTCTGCGCGCGTCCCCCGTGGCCGCGCCCCCTGGTCGTCATAGACGCAGAGATCGCCCAGCGGGTTGCTCAACCTGTGAGTGAGCGATGATGGAGTGATCCACCCCTCGTTCGCCTGCGGTTCACCGCTCGATCTTCCCCGAAAGGCCCCTTCCATGGCACCGCGTTTCCTTCTGGCCCGGCACGGACAGACGGAATGGTCGTTGTCCGGCAAGCACACCGGCCGGACCGACATCCCCCTCCTGGAGGAGGGCAGGCGCGGTGCCAAACTGCTCGGAGAGCGCCTGCACAGGGCCCCGCTGAACGGCCTGCCCGGGGTGGAGATCCGTACGAGTCCGCTGGCACGCGCGCGTGAGACCTGCGAACTCGCCGGGTTCGGCGACCGGGCGACCCCCTGGGACACGCTCATGGAGTGGGACTACGGCGCGTACGAGGGCATGACCCCCGACGAGATCCGGGCCGACCGCCCCGACTGGCTGATCTGGCGGGACGGGGTGCCCAGGGGAGAGACCCTCGCCGAGGTCTCCGCGCGCGCGGACGAGATCGTCGAGTGGGCCCGCTCCGCCGACCGTGACGTACTGGTCTTCGCCCACGGACACATCCTGCGCTCCATCGGTGCCCGCTGGCTCGGCCTGGACATCGATTTCGCGGCCCGTATCCGCCTCAACCCGACGTCCCTCTCGGTCCTGGGCTGGGCCTACGGAGAGCCCGCGATCGAGACGTGGAACGACTGCGGTCACCTGGCGGCGTAGTCCCACTGCGGTACCCACGCCCCAGGGGGGCCGCCCCTTCAGGGGCGCGGGGAACTGCGCGATCAACCCCCACCGGCCCGCAGGCAGATCACAACGCGCCCCGGCGGAGCGCAACGGCTCAGGCAGGCCGCGGCAGCGCCCCGTGTCGCTCCAGGAAGTCCGACACCCCCGACGCGCGGCGGTGCGGCAGCAGTACCCGGGCCGTCCCCGCCAGCATCGTCTGCACGCGGGACGACTGGACCTCGTCCAGCAGGTCCAGGACGCGCAGTCCGGCCGCGGCCGCCTCGTCGGGGTGCCCGGCGCGGGCCAGGTCGTCGGCCAGCTCGGCCGTGTAGAGCGCGAGGTTGCGGGTGAAGTGCGGGTCCTGGAGCCGGGTCGCGCGCCGCGCCTGATGGGCCGCCCGCGACCAGTCGCCCAGCGTCGACCAGCACTGGGCCTCCAGACCGGCCAACTCGGCGTCTCCGTAGAAGCTCATCCACTCCGGATCGGCGTCACAGGGGCCGCGCCCGTACAGCGCCTGCGCTCGGGTCAGCGCCTGCTCGCAGCCCCTGCGGTCGGCGAGCCCCGCCCAGCCGCCCGCCTCGCGCAGCGAGAGAAGCGACAGGAGCCGCGCCGAGCCCAGCGGACGCGCCGCGAACTGGGCCGCCTGGGCAGCCCGTACCGCCTCGCGCGGCCGCCCCGCGTCCCGCGCGAGGAAGGACGTGTTGCAGAAGGCGTGCGCCTCCAGAGCCGGGTCCCCGGCCACCCGGGCGGTCGCGAGCGCCTCCGCGTAGTGCGAACGCGCGTCCTCGAAACGCCCCGAGTCGTGTGCCAGCCAGCCCACGGAGATGGCCAGTTCACCGGCCCCCGTGTGCAGCCGCTCGGCGGTCGCCTGCCGCGCGGCGCCCGCGTCCAGCAGGGCGTACGCGGCCCGCAGCGGAGTCGACGCCCTGCGGTACAGCCCGTCGGCGCCGTGCCGGTCGTCCAGCAGCCGGATCTTGCGTACGGCCTCTTCCAGTGCCCCCGCCTCGGCCTCGCCGGCCCGGCGCACGGAACGGTCCGCGGCCGCGGCAGCACCGCTGAAGGCGAGCCCTATGGGGCCCAGTGAGGCGGCCGCCACGGTGGCGGTACCGCCGCTCATGAATGCGCGACGTTGCACGTCGCTCTCCTCGTGGTTCTGGTCGTCGATCTCGTGCGGGTCATACCGGTCGTTCGGTTCGTGCGTGCCGTACGTGGTGTCATACGGCTCGTACGCCCCGTCCGTCTCATGCGGGGCGTACATCGGGCTCGTGGTGTGCGGGTCGGGCGCCTCCTCGAAAGTGCGCGCCCCCCGGCCGCGTACCGCCGAACGGGGAACGAAACCCAGGTCCGTCAGCGTCCGGCCGGGGAACATGTGCAGGAACACCCGCTCGTACGCGTAGTTGGGACACCGGATCTCTCCCGCTTCGACCCGCCCGATGTAGCGCGCGTCGCAGCTGACCTGCTCGTCGATCTCCCGGGCGGCCCGTCGCACCGCTGCGGCGAACTCGCCCGGCGAGCGCTGACCGCGCAGCCGCCGGAAGGCGAGATTCGGCCGCGCCGGCCGAGGTGACTGGGACGACGAGGTCATCGGTGACGACGCCATGGCCGGGCCCTCTCTCACGAACCGTCGAACCATGCCGGATTCAGGGCGAGTTGATCATGTTGTCGACCGAGCCGCACCTGTGTTTCCGGCGGGCACGAACGTACCCGCTGTGATGAGCCCACCACGCGGGGTTTGGCTACAAAACGGATATCTCATCCCTGATCTGCCATGAACTGCCATCCTTTGCGGCCGAGTTTCGCCGTAGCCGTTGACGCCGAGCGGCGTTGAACCATGCGGTGTGCCCGATCGAGGAGGGGTTCCGTGGTGGAGGCCAGGATGGAGAGCAGGCAGAGCGTCGATCCTTGTGATCTCGTGACCGTCCCCGCTCGGCAGGGGCTGGAGGCGGTCGACATCCTGCGGCGCGGTGCGTCGGCGGAGGCCGTCGGCCCCGTCCTGCACGACGACAGCTGCGACACGCTCGGCTTTCTGGTGCCGTCGGGGACGGCTTCTGCCTGGGATGTCCCGGGCAGTACGTGTACGCAGACCGACGGGCGGGGGCTTCGGCCGGCGCCGGAGCCGCCTGTGGAGGGGTCGGACTGGCTGTTGCCTCCTGGGGAGGCGGACCTGGCGACGGATCCTGCGGTGCTGCGGGCCGCGTTGGGGGAGGCGGCTCGTCTGATCGAGGCTGCGGACAACTGCCGTTGAGGTTGGGCGGGGGGTTCGGGGCTCGTGGGTCCTTGTCGTCTGCGGGTGCGCGGGGTCTTGTCGCGCAGTTCCCCGCGCCCCTAAAAGAACACAGTTCCCCGGGCCCCTAAAAGAACAAGGGTCTGCTGTCGCTGAGCCGGACTGTGCGGTGCCGTCGATAATGGGTGGATGGCGAGGGCTAGGAAGCAGCGTGCGGACGACAAGCGGGGCGGTGACAGACGTGTTGCTGCTTCGGCTGTCGTCGAGAGTGTGGACGGGGGGCTTGCCGAGCTCATGCCCGACCGGGACCGGGGGCGTGCCTGGACGCTGCTCATCGACGGGGCCCCGCAGTCGCACGTCGACCTCGACGACCCCTCGTATCTGAGCTTCGAGTACCAGCGCCGGCTCGGTCACGTCATCGATCTCGTCGCCCCGCCCGGTAAGCCCGTACAGGTCGTGCACCTCGGCGGTGGCGCCTTCACCCTCGCCCGGTACGTGGCCGCCACCCGGCCCCGCTCCACCCAGCAGGTCGTCGAACGGGACGCGGCGCTCGTTCAACTGGTCCGCCGCGAACTGCCGTTGGACCCGAACGCCCGGATCCGGGTACGTTCCGTCGACGCGCGCGAAGGGCTCGCCAAGGTGCCCGACGGCTGGGCGGACCTGGTCATCGCGGACGTGTTCAGCGGGGCACGGACCCCCGCGCATCTGACGTCGGGCGAGTTCCTCACCGATGTGCGCCGGGTCGTCAACGCCGGTGGCCTGTACGCCGCCAACCTCGCCGACGGCCCGCCCCTCGCGCATCTGCGCGGCCAGATCGCCACCGCCGCCGGTGTCTTCCCCGAACTCGCCCTCATCGCCGACCCGACGGTCCTGCGAGGCAAACGCTTCGGCAACGCCGTCCTGATCGCCTCGGCGCTCCCCCTCCCCGTACCCGAACTGACCCGCCGCGCCGCCTCCGACCCCCACCCGGCAAGAGTCGAACACGGCAAGTCGCTCAGGGACTTCACCGGCGGAGCAACCCCGGTGACGGACGCTTCAGCAGTAGCGTCCCCGGCACCCCCGCCGTCGGTGTTCCGGTAGGAAACCCAGTCAACTGTTGTGGCTCGGGGCGACGGTAGCGCGCCCGCCTTTGTCTTTCAGGGGCGCGGGGAACTGCGCGACCAGCCCAAACGCACCCGCAGTCAACCCACGAACCAAACCACTCGCGGCGCTCAGTAGTCGTTGACAGAAACCCGCGGCGCAGAGTCATGCCACGTACAGAACACCGAAACCCGATCCGCCCCCGCCGAGAACTCCACCCGAATCCACGTCTCGGTCTTCCACACCTGCATCGACCACCCGGACGCGGGCGTCGCGGACACCAACGACGCGTACGACTTGCCGAGGTCGAACACGACCCGGCCCCCATCGGTGTCGTAACTCTTCACCTCACCCGAGGCACCCGCGCCGGCAGTGCCACCCGCCGACTTCGAGGGCGAGGACGAGGCGGAGGGCGACGGCGAGGACGAAGCCGGGGCGGAGGCCGAACGCCCCGCACTCGGCTCGCGGCTCTTCGACGGCCCGGGCCCGGACTCGGGCCGACTCGTCGAGGAGGCGAGCGGCTTCGCACCCTGCTCGGTCGCCCCGTCGGCCGTGATCGGCAGCGCGCGCGGCGGGTCGTACGCCGTCCCCGCCATCACCGTGTGGACACCCCACCACGACAGCGTGACCGCCGCGCCCGTGGCGAGCGACCAAGCCAAGCCGTGTACGAGTCCTCTGAGCATCGCGGGCCATACTGCCCCACGCGCCCCACACATGTCCCCTGTCGGTGGTGCCCGGGCGGTTATCCACAGGCCCCGGACCGGCCCAGCCCGTATGGCGTACGGTGCGGGCCATGGCAAGTGTGCTCGTGGTCGAGGACGACCAGTTCGTGCGCTCGGCCCTCATCCGGCATCTGACCGAGGCCGCGCACACGGTGCGCAGTGTCGGTACGGCACTTGAGGCGCTGCGCGAGGTCGCCCATTTCCGTTTCGACGTCGTGATCCTGGATCTCGGCCTGCCCGACCTGGACGGGTCGGAGGCGCTGAAGATGCTGCGCGGCATCACCGACGTGCCCGTGATCGTCGCGACCGCGAGGGACGACGAGACGGAGATCGTGCGGCTGCTGAACGACGGCGCGGACGACTACCTGACCAAGCCGTTCTCGGTCGAGCACCTGGCGGCACGCATGGCGGCGGTGCTGCGCCGCGCCCGGTCCTCGGCCGGGGAGGCCCCGCCGTCGCCGGAGATCCGCGTCGGCGGTCTGTCCATCGACCCGCTGCGCCGCCAGGCCGAGCTGGACGGCGTACGACTCGATCTGACCCGGCGCGAGTTCGACCTGCTGGCCTTCCTCGCCGGGCGGCCCGGAGTCGTCGTGGCCCGCAAGGAACTGCTCGCCGAGGTGTGGCAGCAGTCGTACGGGGACGACCAGACCATCGACGTCCATCTGTCCTGGCTGCGACGGAAGCTGGGCGAGACGGCGGCCCGCCCGCGCTATCTGCACACCCTTCGTGGAGTGGGTGTGAAGCTGGAGCCGCCGGGACCGTCGGGAGCGGAGCCGCCGCGATGAGATGGGCACTCGTCAAGGTCTGTGTAGCCGTCACCACCATGGTCGTGGTGGCCTTCGCCGTGCCGCTCGGGCTCGTCATCAGGGAGATGGCAAGGGACCGCGCCTTCTCGAACGCCGAGCGGGAGGCCGCGGCCATCGCCCCCGCCCTCTCCATCACCACCGACCGGCGCCAGCTGGAGATGGTCGTCGCCTCGGCGGGCTCGGACGCGGGAATGGCCGTCCACATACCCGCGAGCGACGGTGTGGAGGCGGTCGACCTCGGCCGGCAGCGCGCCGTCGGCAAGGACATCGCCACGACCCGGAAGCTGGGCCGGGCCTCCACCGCGGAGGTCCCCGGCGGCTCAACGCTGCTCCAGCCCGTCGCGCTGAGCTCGGGCGAGATCGCCGTCGTCGAGGTGTACGTGCCGGAGTCGGACGTCACCAACGGCGTGGCCACGGCCTGGGCCGTGCTCGCCGGGGTCGGCATCGCGCTCATCGTCGGCTCGGTCGCGGTGGCCGACCGGCTCGGCGTACGGATGGTGAAGCCCGCCCGGCGACTGGTGGAGAGCGCGCACGAGCTGGGGGAGGGGAAGCTGGGCGCCCGGGTGCCCGAGGAGGGGCCGACCGAACTGCGGCTCGCGGCGGTCGCCTTCAACTCCATGGCCGACCAGGTCGTCCAACTGCTCGCGAACGAAAGGGAGTTGGCCGCCGACCTCTCGCACCGGCTGCGTACGCCGCTGACCGTGCTGCGGCTGAACGCGGCCTCGCTGGGGGACGGGCCCGCCGCCGAGCAGACCCGGGCCGCCGTCGCGCAGCTGGAGCGTGAGGTCGACACGATCATCCGGACCGCCCGGGACGCCAAGCCGCAGACCGCGGCGATAGGCGTGGGTGCCGGGTGCGACGCGGCCGAGGTCGTCCGGGAACGGATGGACTTCTGGTCGGCGCTCGCGGAGGACGAGGGGCGCAAGGTGCGGGTGGCCGGGGTCGACCGGCCGGTGCGGATACCCGTGGCCCGCGCAGACCTGGTGGCCTCGCTCGACGCGCTGCTCGGGAACGTGTTCCGGCACACGTCAGAGGGCACGGCCTTCGCGGTCGACGTGCACAACGGCGAGGACGCCGTCATCGTGCTCGTCTCGGACGCGGGCCCGGGCATCACCGACCCCGAGGCGGCGATGGCGCGGGGCGGCGGATCGGGCAGCGACGGCTCGACCGGGCTCGGGCTCGACATCGTGCGCCGGCTCGCGGAGTCGACGGGCGGGGACGTACGGATCGGGCGCTCCGTCCTGGGCGGGACCGAGGTCCGCATCTGGATCCAGCTCGACGGCCGGGAGCCAGAGAGGCGAGGTCACCGGGGCTCGGTGCGCCGACGCCGATCGGCCAAATTGGTCTCGACCTTTAACCGGTCCCGATCCCTTCCTTAAGCGCACCCTAAGATCCCCGACCCCCGTCCGGATCAGGCCGTTTGCCCGTTTCCGGCTCGCTAGCGTGCTGCCGCACCCCACCCCCCTTGAAGGCAGGCACGCGATGAGCACGCACCGGCGCACGGTCAGTGGCAGGAACAAGGCGATCGGAGGCGTGGTCGCCGCGGCCGTGGTCGGCGGTGGAGCCCTCGTGTTCTCCGGTACGGCGCAGGCGGCCGGGGTCGGCGCCGCGTACACCAGGACCAGCGACTGGTCGACCGGCTACACCGCGCAGTACGTCGTCACCAACGACACCGGCGCTGCGAAGACGGACTGGACGCTGGAGTTCGACCTGGCGTCCGGGGCCAAGCTGAGCTCCCTGTGGAACGGCGAGTCGAGCGTGAGCGGCCGGCACGTCACCGTGAAGCCTCCCGCCTGGGACAAGGACGGGCTGGCCAAGGGCGAGTCGGTGACGGTCGGCTTCGTGGTGAACGGCTCCGGCGCCCCCACCGGCTGTCTCATCGACGACGCCAAGTGCTCGGTCGACGACGGGGCGACCCCGGAACCGACCGGCCGCCCGACGGAGACGGGGACGGAGACGCCGAAACCCACCGCGACTCCCACGGCCACCCCCTCCCAGACCGCGAGTCCCACCGCCTCGCCCTCCGAGTCCACCGACGGCGGCACGGCGGCCACCGCCGGCTTCGCGCCCTACGTCGACACCTCCCTCTACCCCGCCTTCGACCTGGTCGCCGCCGCGACGGCCACCGGTGTGAAGGACTACAACCTCGCCTTCGTCACGGACGGCGGCGGCTGCACCCCCAAGTGGGGCGGCGTGACGGACCTCGGCACCGACGCGGTCGCCGCGCAGATCGGCGCCCTGCGCGCCAAGGGCGGCGACGTCCGCGTCTCCTTCGGCGGGGCGGCCGGCTCGGAACTGGCCCTGAACTGCTCGTCGGCGGACGCCCTCGCGGCGGCGTACGAGAAGGTGGTGGACGCGTACAAGCTCACGAAGGTCGACTTCGACGTCGAGGGCGGCGCGCTTCCCGACACGGCGGCGAACACGCGCCGGGCGAAGGCGATAGCCACGCTCCAGGCCGAACACCCGGACCTGGACGTCTCGTTCACCCTCCCCGTCATGCCCGAGGGGCTCACCCAGGACGGCGTGAACCTGCTCGCCGACGCCAAGTCGAACGGCGTCGGCATCGACACGGTCAACATCATGGCGATGGACTACGGCCCGGCGTACAGCGGCGACATGGGCACCTACGCCGAACAGGCCGCGACGGCGACCCAGGCGCAGATCAAGGGAGTTCTGGGCCTGTCCGAGTCCGCGGCCTGGAAGGCGGTCGCCGTCACCCCGATGATCGGCGTCAACGACGTGGTGACGGAGATCTTCAAGGTCGACGACGCCACCCAGCTCGTGGACTTCGCCAAGGCGAAGGGGATCGGCTGGCTCTCCATGTGGTCCGCCACCCGCGACAAGCAGTGCCCCGGCGGCACCAAGCCCTCCGCCGACGCGACCTGCAGCTCGATCCTCCAGGACCCCCACGCCTTCTCGAAGGCCTTCGCCGCCTACAAGTAGCCCGACGAGCAGCCCCGTCGGAAGCCCAGGCAGCCATCTCCGCCCGGGGGTCACACGCCCCGGCCGGCCTTCCCCCCACCCGGCCGGGGTTCGCGGAGGGGCGCGGCACTCCCCTCACAGTGCCGCGCCCCGTCCCCCGCCCGCCGTGTCCCCCCTGGGAGAGGTGTTATTCGGTCGTGTTCGCCGACGGAAGCGCCCCCGTCCGCGCCGCCTCGCCGTACCAGAGGGCGCTCGACTTCGGTGTACGGGCCTGGGTCGCGTAGTCCACGTACACCGCGCCGAAGCGCTTGTCGTAGCCGTACGCCCACTCGAAGTTGTCCATCAGGGACCACAGGTAGTAGCCGCGGACGTCCGCGCCGTCGGTGATCGCCCGGCGTACGGCCGACAGATGGCCGTGGAGATAGGCGATGCGCTCCGGGTCGTGGACGCGGCCGTCCGGGTCCGGCTTGTCGTCGTACGCGGCGCCGTTCTCGGTGATGTAGAGGGGGAGCCCGGGGGCCTCCGTCGTGTAGCGCATGATCAGCTCGTGCAGGCCCGTCGGGTCGATGGTCCAGCCCATCTCCGTACGCTCGCCCGGGGTCTGATGGAACATCACGTCGTCCACGCCCGGCCACGGCGAGTGGTCGCTCGCCCCGTGGCCGTCCGCGCGTGGGCCGTCCGTGGCGGTCTCGGCGGCACCGACCAGCGTCGGCGTGTAGTAGTTGAGGCCGAGCGCGTCCAACGGCTGGTTGATCAGGGCGAGATCGCCGTCCAGGACGTACGACCAGTCCGTGACCGACGACGTGGCGGTCAGCAGGGTCTCCGGGTACGCGCCGTGCAGCATCGGGCCGTGGAAGATGCCGTTGGCCAGGTCGTCGATGCGCCGGACCGCCACCAGGTCCGCCGGGTCCTGCGAACGGGGCCTGACCACCGAGGAGTTGAGGCTCACCGCGATGCTGTTGCGGGCCGGCATCGCGGTGCGCAGCGCCGAAGTCCCGAGCCCGTGCGCCAGGTTGAGGTGGTGCGCGGCACGCAGGGACGCCTCCGGGTCCGTACGGCCAGGGGCGTGCACCCCGGATCCGTATCCCAGGAACGCGCTGCACCAGGGCTCGTTGAGCGTGATCCACTGCTCGACGCGGTCGCCCAGCGCCTCGCCGACGATCTGCGCGTACTCGGCGAACCGCAGCGCGGTGTCGCGCTCGGGCCAGCCGCCCGCGTCCTCCAGCTCCTGGGGGAGGTCCCAGTGGTAGAGGGTGAGCGCGGGCTTGATGTCGTGGGAGAGCAGCTCGTCGACCAGGCGGCGGTAGAAGTCCAGGCCGCGCTGGACGGCGGGGCCGCGGCCCGTCGGCTGCACCCGGGACCACGACACGGAGAAGCGGTACGCGGTCAGCCCGAGCTCCGCCATGAGGGCCACGTCGTCGCGGTACAGGTGGTAGTGGTCGTTGGCGATGTCACCGTTCTCGCCGCCTGCCGTCTTGCCGGGCGTGTGGCTGAAGGTGTCCCAGATCGAGGGCGTACGGCCGTCCTCCCGCACCGCCCCCTCGATCTGGTACGCGGAGGTGGCCGCGCCCCAGAGAAAGGCGGGAGGGAAGGTCACGGGCGTTGCGGGCTCAGGCATGGAAGCGCTCCCATGGGAGGAAAGGTCGTAGGAGACCTGGGGATATGGGGTCGGAGGGGGGAGAAGGAGGGGCCGAGGCAGCGGCGGCTCGGCCCCTTCGTCCGGGCGCGGCGGGTCAGCCCTTGATCGCGCCCTGCATGATCCCGCCCACGATCTGCTTGCCGAACAGCAGGAAGGCGATGAGCAGCGGCAGGGTGCCGAGGAGCGCGCCCGCCATGATCACCGCCTGGTCGGGGACGTAGCCGGTGCCGAGCGAGTTGAGGGCCACCTGCACGGTGGGGTTCTGCTGGTTGAGCGCGATGATCGGCCACAGGAAGTCGTTCCAGGCCATCACGAACGTCAGCAGCCCGAGCACGGCCATCGCCGGCCGCGCCGCCGGGAAGACGACGTGCCACACGACGCGCAGACTGCTCGCGCCGTCGACCCGCGCCGCCTCGATCAGCTCGCTGGGCAGCGCCTGTACCAGGTACTGCCGCATGAAGAACGTACCGAAGGCGCTGACCAGGGTGGGCAGGACGACCGTCTGCAGCTGGTTGGACCAGCCCAGCTCGCTCATCCACAAGTACAGCGGTACGACCGCCAGTTGCGGCGGGATCATCATCGTGCCGATGGTCAGCAGCAGCAGAAGGCTGGAGAACCTGAACCGCAGCTTGGCGAAGGCGAACCCGGCGAGCGTGGAGAACAGGACCGTACCGACGGTGATGGTCCCGGCGACGATCGTGCTGTTGAGCATCGCGGTGCCGAGGGCCGCCTCGTTCCACGCGGCCTCGAGGTTCTTGAACAGGTTCCCGCCGATCCACAGCGGCGGTGGCGTCTCGGCGAGCCGCTGGTTGGTGCGCGAGGCCGCGACCACCGTCCACAGCAGCGGCGCCAGCGACACGAGGGCGAAGACGGCCAGGACGACATACGTGACCGGCCCCGCGTGCAGTTGCTTGCCGGCGCCGAGCAGCCGGCGGCGCCCGGTGCCGCCCGGGCCGCTCTTCTCCACCGCATCCTTCACCTGAGGTGGTGTCAGTTCACGTGTGGTCATTGTGACTTCCTCAGCCGTCGGGTGATCAGCAGGTTGACCGCGGCGACGATCAGCAGGATCAGGAACATCGTCCAGGCGATCGCGGACGCCTTGCCGAGGTTGCCGATGATCCAGCCCTGGTCGTACATGTACAGGCCGAGCGTCTGGTACTGGTGCTCGGAGCCGCCCTTGGAGCCGCTGGCCCCGCCGAACAGGAGCGGCTCACCGAACAGCTGCGTCGCGCCGATCGTGGAGACGACCACCGTGAACAGGATCGTCGGCCGCAGCATCGGGATCGTCACATGGCGGAACTGCTGCCAGCGGCCGGCGCCGTCCAGGGCCGCCGACTCGTACAGGTCGGAGGGGATCGCCTGCATCGCCGCGAGGTAGATCAGGGCGTTGTAGCCGGTCCACCGCCAGATCACGATCGAGGAGACGGCGAACTGCGAACCCCAGGTGGACTCACGCCAGTTGACCGGGTCGACCCCGACGAAGCCCAGCAGCCAGTTGATCATGCCGCCGTCCCAGGAGTACAGCAGCACGAACACCAGGGTCGCCGCCGCCACCGAGGTGGCGTACGGGGTGAGCATCACTACCCGCCACATGGTCGAGCCGCGCAGTTTGTAGTTGAGCAGGTGCGCGATGCCGATCGCCATGACCAGCTGCGGCACGGTCGAGATCACACCGATGGTGAAGGTGTTCTGCAGCGCCCCCCAGAAGAAGTCCGAGGACATCAGGTTCTTGTAGTTGTCCAGGCCCACCCAGGTCTGCTGGTCCAGGTTGGACAGCTGCACGTTGTGCAGCGAGTACCAGGCCGTATACAGCAGCGGGACGAGCCCGAAGGCGCCGAAGAAGATGAAGAAGGGGGCGATGAACGCGTACGGCGACGCCTTCATGTCCCAGCGGTACAGCCGGCTGCGCCAGGAGTCGGGGCCCGGGGGCGGTGTACCGCGACCGTGAGCACGGCGCGCCGCGCCCGGCTGGGAGCCGGGCGCGGCGTCGGCGCTCGACGCGGATTGCGCGAGAGCCTGCTTGGAGCTGGTCACTGGCCGAGCACGTCCTTGATCTCCTTGTTGGCCGCGTCCCAGCCCTGGTCAGGGGTCTTGCCCTTCTGCTCGACCTGCAGGATGCCGATGTCCGTGATGGCGGTGCCGATCGGCTGGTCCTTGACGCCGAAGATCTGCGTCGGGATGGTCTTCGCCGAGTCGGAGAAGATCTGCGTGATCGGCGCGTTCGAGAAGAACGCCGTCGTGGCGGCCTGCGGCTTCAGACTCGGGTACGCAGCCGGGATCGACGGGAAGCTCGCCTGCTTGGCGAAGACCTTCGCCTGCTGCTCGGGAGCGGTCAGCCACTTCGCCAGGGCGATGGCCTCCTTCTGGTGCTTGCCCGCCGTGGGCACACCGACGAACGCACCACCCCAGTTGGCCGCGGTGGGTGCCGCCGCGATGTCCCACTTGCCCTTGCCGGCGTCACCGGACTTCTCCTGGATGTAGCCGATCATCCAGGCGGGGCAGGCCACCGTCGCGAACTTGGCGTTGGCGAAGGCCTGGTCCCACGGCTTGTCGAACTGCTTCAGCTTCGCCGACATGTCACTGGTCGCCACCTCCATCGAGGCGTCCCAGGCCTTCTTCACCCCTGTGGACTTGTCCCAGATGACGTTGCCGTCCTTGTCGTAGTAGCGCTGGCTCTCGCCACCGAGCGCCGCGTTGTAGACCGAGGAGGCGGAGTCAACGAACTTGGTGCCCTTGGGCGCCTTCTTCATGTACTCCTTGCCGACGTCCACGTACTTGGACCAGTCGCCCTTCCACTGCTCGGCGAGCTTGGTGCGGTCCGTCTCCAGACCTGCCGCCTTGAAGAGGTCCTTGCGGTAGCAGACCGCCATCGGGCCGATGTCGGTGCCGAGCCCGATGGTCTTGCCGTCCTTGGTGGTGGCCTGCGCCGTCTTCCAGTCCAGCCACTGGGACTTGTCGACCTCCTTGCCGAGGTCGACGAACTTGTCGGCCTGCGTCTGCACCGCCTCGGCGATGTTGCCGATCTCGATCGCCTGGATGTCGTCGGTACCGGAACCGGCCTGCAGACGGGTGAGCGTCTTCGGCCAGTACACGTCGGTACGGGTCGTGACGTTCTCCTTGATGGTGATGTCCGGGTTCTTCTTCATGTACTCGTCGTAGAGGCCGGCCTGCTTGTAGCCGAAGACACCGAAGGTGCCGATGGTGAGCGTGGTCTTGCCACCGCCGCTACCGCCGTCCGAGTTCGACGAGCCGTCGTCCGAGTCCTCGGCGCAGCCGGCAAGCAGCCCCGTCGTCAGCGCGGCGACGGCCGCGAGGGCCATCAGCCTGCGGGACCCGCGGGTACTCGTGCGCATTGCGTCCTCCTGTTGCCTGACGTGCCGACCCCCCGGCCAACTGCATTGTTGGGCCCGTTAGTTCACGCTGCGGCTCGGGCGGGGAACGTGCGGGATGTGTATGTGTCAGGTACTGTGGGAGCGCTCCCACAGGTGATGTGTTGAAGGTTCGTCGCTCGGCGCGGGGGTGTCAAGGGAGAGGGCATAGAGATATGTCTTCAGTTATCGGGCTGTTAGCTAACGAAGGTTGGGTTCGGGAGAGTAGGTCTCCGACGGTTTCGGGACGGCCTCGGGAAGGCGCCGGATCGGCCTCGGAGTGGCTCCGCCGCGGACGGGTCGCGGGCGCGTCCAGGACGCGGCATGGACGCGGCGCGGCTCTGGGGTGGCGCTCGCGGCGGAGTGCCGGGGGAGTACGACCGGGGTGCCGGCCGGGGGGGGGCCGGGGTGCCGGGAAGTACGGCCGGAGCGCGGAGGCCCGGACTCCGGGCGCCCGGTGCCGATCACGACTGTTACATTCCAGGCCAAGCACGGTGAGAGCCGTGCCGGACGGGAGGCGGACCATGGCAGTCCACGGAGCGCGTAGCCGGAGCGGCGGACGGCCGACCCTCGAAGAGGTCGCCGCGCGCGCCGGTGTGGGCCGCGGCACGGTCTCCCGCGTGATCAACGGCTCCCCGCGGGTCAGCGACGCCACCCGCGCGGCCGTCGAGGCGGCGGTCGCGGAGCTGGGATACGTACCCAACACGGCGGCCCGAGCCCTCGCCGCCAACCGTACGGACGCGATCGCCCTGGTCGTCCCCGAGCCCGAGACCCGCTTCTTCGCCGAGCCGTACTTCTCCGACATGCTGCGCGGAGTGGGCGCGGCGCTCTCCGACACCGAGCTGCAGCTCCTGCTGATCTTCGCGGGCAGCGACCGGGAGCGGCGCCGGCTGGCCCAGTACCTGGCGGCGCACCGGGTGGACGGGGTCCTGCTGGTCTCGGTCCACGCGGACGACCCGCTGCCCGACCTGCTGGCCCAGCTGGAGATCCCGGCGGTGATCAGCGGCCGGCGCTCGGCCGACGAGACCCTGCCGTCGGTGGACTCGGACAACTTCGGCGGCGGCCGTTTCGCGGTGGAACACCTGATCGCCCAGGGCCGGCAGACCATAGCCCACCTGGCGGGACGCCTCGACGTGTTCGGTGCCCAGCGCCGTGTCGACGGCTACCGCGAGGCGCTGCGCGAGGCGGGGCGCGAGGTCGACGACCGGCTCATCGTCCCCGGTGACTTCACGGAGGAGGGCGGCCGCCGGGCGATGAAGGAGCTGCTCGCCGTCTGCCCGACCCTGGACGCGGTCTTCGCCGGCTCCGACGTGATGGCGGCCGGCGCCCGCCAGGTCCTGCGCGAGGCGGGCCGCCGCATACCCGACGACGTGGCCCTCGTCGGCTACGACGACTCGGCCATCGCCCGCCACATGGACCCGCCCCTGACGAGCGTGCGCCAGCCGATCGAGGACATGGGCCGCGCGATGCTCGACCTCCTGATCGACGAGATCGCGGACCGCCGCCCGGCGGTGTCCCGGGGGCTGGAGAGGCGACAGCTGGTTCTTCCCACGGAACTGGTGGCGCGGGCGTCTTCGTAGGGGAGGGGACGGTTTCCCGGGTCGTGCAGATCCTCGGGTGGTGCCGCCCTACCGGGTGAGGGACCACACCGCCCAGGCGACCAGGCCCGCGCCGACGAGCACCATCGCGGCGGACACCGACCGAGGCAGCGGCTTCCGGGACCGGGGCCGCGGCCGTGTCCGCAGTCGCGGCTGTGACTGTGGCTGTGGTTGTGCCGGGCCCGCGCCCGGAGGTCCGGCAGGGGTCGGTCGGCCGTACGCCCCCGTCTGCACGGGCGGTTGAAACGGAGCCACCCGCGGGTGCCGGGCGTCCCAACTCCCGTTCTCGTACCGCTGTTCCAGCATTCCGGTGGCCGACCTCCGCCACCGGACTCCCGCCGCGTCCGTGAACTGCACGACACCGAGGGCGGGTTGGGAGGGATGGGCGGGACCGAGGCTCGTGTCGCTCGTGGGCAGCAGGGCGCTGACGCTCTCCCCGGCGTGCAGCAGTCCGCCGGTGAGGGTCGTGGGGAGCGGCCGGCCGTCGTAGTGCAGAGCGACGTCCCTGACCGGCTGGTCGCTCCCGTTCGTAGCCTGAAGACTCCAGCCGACCCACTGCTCGGCCAGCGGCGACGGCCGGCTCCTCATCACCACCTGCACCAGGGATGCCTGCACCACCTCCGCCCGCCGCTCGGCCTCCAGCGCGAGCTCCCGCTCCCGCTCCTCGACCTCCCGGGCCATGGCCGCCACCCGCGCCGACTCCCGCACGGAGTGCCGATGCCCGGCATAGCTCGTGACCAGCCCCGCCACCCCGACAACGACCCCGACCACTCCGACGACTGCCTCCAGCATGCTCGTAACTGTGACGGGGTGCGGGAGGGGCAGTCCAGTAGCACCGGGGAATCCGATCAGCCCGGTGGCCGAGTAGTGCCGAGTGGTGCGGGAAACGCCTGAGGGCCGGTCCGCTTTCGCGGACCGGCCCTCAGGACCTTCAGGGTGAGTGACGGGACTTGAACCCGCGGCATCCTGGACCACAACCAGGTGCTCTACCAGCTGAGCTACACCCACCATGACCGGGTTGGTTCTCCGAGTGGTTCACCGACCGGCCGAGAAAAAGTGTACAGGGTCCGAAGGGGTGCTCGCGCCCGTGTTTCGGTGGGGGTTATCCCGCAGGTAGGACGTGCTTCGAGGCGATGCTGCGGGCCGTCTCCGAGTCGGGGCCGGGCTGCGGGACGAAGATCGCCTCGCGGTAGTAGCGGAGCTCCGCGATGGATTCGCGGATGTCGGCGAGCGCGCGGTGGTTGCCGTTCTTCTCCGGGCTGTTGAAGTACGCCCGGGGGTACCAGCGACGCGCCAGCTCCTTGACGGAGGAGACGTCCACGATGCGGTAGTGGAGGTACTCCTCAAGGGTCGCCATGTCACGGAGGAGGAAGCCGCGGTCCGTGCCGACCGAGTTCCCGCACAGCGGGGCCTTGCCCGGTTCCTTGACGTGCTCACGGATATAGGTGAGGACCTGCTCCTCCGCGTCCGCCAGGGTCGTGCCACCGGCCAGTTCGGAGAGGAGGCCGGAGGACGTGTGCATCTGGCGCACCACGTCCGGCATCGTCTCCAGCGAGGCGTCCGGCGGGCGGATCACGATGTCCACCCCCTCGCCGAGTACGTTCAGCTCAGAGTCGGTCACCAGCGCGGCCACCTCGATGAGCGCGTCGTCCGACAGCGAGAGACCGGTCATCTCGCAGTCGATCCACACCATGCGATCGTTCATGGGTTCACCCTACGGCCCGCTCTCGCGCCCGGGCAGGCCCGGGACCTCGGCAGTCGGCATCGATGTCGGTACCGATGACGGTACCGATGACGGACAAAAACCGCGCCGGCCCCGGACCACAGGGGTCCGGGGCCGGCGCGCAGCGCCATGACACGGCCGCGGCTAGGGCGCGCTCCGCTGCCCGGGCAGGCTCGCCCGGCCTCCCGCGTACATCTCCGCGCCGGCCCGTCCCTCCGTGGAGAGGGACGACGTCGCCGGACCGACCGCGTGCGCGGCCGCCGTACGCCGGGTCTGCAGCGGCACGGGTGCCTCCTGCTGCACCGGTGGCGGTGGCGGCGCGCCGGAACCGCCCGAGTCCGACTGCTTCTCGCCCTGCGGACGGCGGGCCCGGTACGCGGCCCGGTACGCGGCGGGGGACGAGCCGAGCTGCCGGCGGAAATGGCCGCGCAGGGCCACCGGGGAGCGGAAGCCGCAACGGCCCGCCACCTCGTCCACCGAGTAGTCGGACGTCTCCAGGAGCCGCTGCGCCTGGAGCACCCGCTGCGTGATCAGCCACTGCAGGGGAGCGCTCCCGGTGAGCGAGCGGAACCGGCGGTCGAACGTACGCCTGCTCATGTACGCGCGTGCCGCCAGCGTCTCCACGTCGAACTGTTCGTGGAGGTGCTCCAGCGCCCAGGCGACGACCTCCGCGAGCGGGTCGGCGCCGATCTCCTCTGGTAAAGACCGATCGAGATAGCGCTCCTGACCGCCACTGCGCCGGGGCGGGACCACCAGACGGCGGGCCAGTGCTCCGGCTGCTTCGTTTCCGTGGTCCGTCCGCACTATGTGCAGACAGAGGTCGATCCCGGCCGCCGTGCCCGCCGACGTCAGTACGTCGCCGTCGTCCACGAACAGCTCGCGGGGATCGACGTGCACCGACGGATAGCGCTTGGCCAGCGTCGGCGCGTACATCCAGTGTGTCGTCGCGGGACGGCCGTCCAGCAGTCCGGCCGCCGCGAGTACGAAGGCGCCGGTGCACAGCCCGACTATGCGGGCACCCTCCTCATGGGCCCGGCGCAGTGCGTCGAGCGCCTCCTCCGGTGGCGGTGAGGTGATCGACCGCCAGGCCGGCACGACGACCGTGCCTGCCCGGGAGATCGCCTCCAGCCCATTGGGCGCGGTGAGTTCCAGGCCTCCTGTGGTCCGCAGTGGGCCTTCCTCGCCGGCGCACACCAGTAGTCGGTAGCGCGGCACGCCGGCGTCCTGGCGGTCAATCCCGAACACCGAAAGCGGTATGGAACTCTCGAAGATGGGGCCGCCGCTGAACAGCAGCACCGCGACGATCTCCTTGCGGCGTCGCCCGGAAAGTTTCCGGGCCGCGGCTTCCGGCGCGGCAGTGGAGTCGTGGCTCATACTGCTAAGCCCCCCTCGGTGGTCGCGGCTCCTCGGTTGTGTCGCTCCTGCACGTTTCCCCTCGGTCCTGCACGAGTCCCCCGCCGTAAGACGTCAAGATCGAATCTACTGTGTCCCGTGGTGCCGAGGTGGCCAGTTCAGCACTCGGCAGATTGTCGACATGGCAACTTGGCGTGAAGCATTCGATCACGAAGCGTTGCACTCGTGGGCCGTACAGGGAAGTGCGCCTGGCCCGCGTGGCCGGTCCCAGTAGGGTGCGGGCACCCTACTGGACCCTTTCAGTGCAGGTCGAACGGGGGTTGGGGGCCTGGTCGGCCAAGGGGTGCGCGGTGTCCAGAAGTTGGCTGAAAAGCAACGGGCTCGTGCGCGGAAACCGGTCAGTCAACCGGCGTATTTCCACCGGCATGCCGACCGCCCCGGTGCGCTCCCGCGCCGACCCTGCCGCGGGGCACATGATGCGGCGCCGGGTCCTCGACGCGGGGCGCGCGTTGCGGTGCCGGCTCCTCCGTGCGCAGCCGTGCCGCGCCACGCTCGGACCGGCGCAGCAGCACCCGGCATGCCCCCGTCACCGCGGCCAGACCGAGGGCCGCGCCGGCGGCGCCCGCCAGAGAGGTCCCGTACCCGACGAGGACGACCGGAACCAGGACGCAGCTGAAGGCCGCCCAGCGGACCACGTCGCTCACCGTGTCCTGGGTGGCGGCGGAGCGGGCGGCGGGTGTCCTGGAGCTGGAGGGGGGCTGGGGCGCGGTCGAGGGTTGTCCGGACACGGTGGGGCTCCCTGGGGCGGTGGCTTACAGGGGTTCAACGCGGGTTCGACCCGGCGGTCACGGGGAGTATCCCGGGGGTGCCCCGGGAAACTCTGGATGCCGCGTCGGGGTCCGTGCGTTGTCTGCGGGTGCGTGGGGGCTGGTCGCGCAGTTCCCCGCGCCCCTGAAGGGGCGCCCCCGTCCCCGCGCTCTGAAAGGGCGCCCCAGGCCACCTGGCACCCAGAACCCCTGCCCGGGGGCTTCCTGCCTGGGTGAACGCTGTGCAAACCGCCTGTACGGGGCAGCAACCATTGCGTTACGGGCGTTCTCTCGTGCATGCTCCCTGGAACCCTCCCGCGGCGAGAGCGGGATCTGGGCAGAGGAGGCGTGCCGCCGTACCCTTGGGGGTATGGGGTTGGGAAGATGATTCCCGGACACAGCTCCGTAGCACCTGTCGTCCCACCCACGAGGATCCGAACGCCGAGACACTCATGGCCGGTCACGAATTCGAACCCGCGGACCGCAAGCGCCCCGTCGCCGATCCCACGGCGGCCGAGCCCTTGGCGGCGGAAGAACCACGTCAGTCCTGCGATCCCGCCTTCAAGCACGGCGTCGTCGTCGGCTTCGACGGATCGACGTCCAGCGAGCGCGCCCTCGCGTACGCGATCGGCATGGCCTGCCGCTCGGGCTCGGGCCTGATCATCGTCCACGTCGCCAACCGGCTGCCCACCACGGTGTGGGCGGGCTGCGAGCCCCCGGTCTTCGTCGATGTCCCCGATCACCGCACCGAGGTGCTCGGGCTCGAACTCGCCTGCGCGGAGTATCTGGCCGAGGTCCCCTGGATCCTCGTCGAGCGCGGCGGGGACATCTGCCACGAACTCGAAGAGGTGGGGCGGGAGTACGAGGCGGACGCGATCGTCGTCGGATCGACCCACGGCATCGTCGGACGCATCTTCGGCTCCGTCGCCGGCCGGCTCGCGAAGCGTGCGCAGCGCCCGGTGGTCGTCATCCCCTGATCGGCCTCCGGCCGCTCCCCGACCGACCGCTGATCGCCCATGTTTCGACCCCTGTTCGAACGCCTTCGGTGTTGCCGTTTCGCAACTCGGCGTTGTCCCAGGTGAGATGAGCCGCGGGTGAGGTCAACTTCCTTTACGTGTCGGGTAAATCTACTCACGCGTAGATGTGTTTGTGCGCTTGTGAAGGGCATATACCGGTCACCGCACAACAGCACATGCACGAAGGGAGCCCGCCGTGGACAATGACGTCTCCGCGGGAAGCACCACCTGGACCCTCGGCCATCTCGCACTCGGACTCACCCTGCTGGCCTTCGGCCTCGGTCACACCGAAGTGATCGACGGTGTCACGGCAGCCGATTCCGTCTCTCTCGCCACCTACGTCGGTGGCATCGCACTCTTCGTCGCCGGCCTCATGGCCTTCCGCGACCGCGACACGTTCACGGGTACGGCCTTTGCCGGGCTCGGGGCGTTCTGGTTCACCTGGGGTGTCGGTGCCGACACGCAGGTCTCCGACAACGCGGCGGGGCTGTTCCTGCTGCTCTTCGCGCTCGTCGCGCTGAGTCTGACGCTGGGGGCGTCCGCCTCGGCCCCGCTCACCAGGGGTGCGTACGGGTTGCTCTTCGTGGCGATGGTGTTGCTCGCCGTGGCGCAGTTCGGTGACTCCGCGGCGCTTGCGAAGGTGGGCGGGTGGTTCGCGGTCGTCGGCGGGCTGGCCGCCTGGTATGCCGCGACTGCGGCGCTGGCTCACTGGCCTACGGCCATGCCGCGTCGTGCTGCCGGCCGGGGCGTGACGGCAACCGGCTAATTGGCAGCCTGCCGGGGTTTTGGGCGGCCCCGGCCCGTGGACGGACCCCCGTGTTCTGGTGGCAACACGGCGGGTCCGTCCTCTTGTTCGGCCCCTGCGGGTCGTGGGGGCTGGTCGCGCAGTTCCCCGCGCCCCTTACGGGGGCGCGCCGCGGCGGGGCTACTCCACCGTGACCGACTTCGCCAGGTTCCTCGGCTTGTCGATGTCCCTGCCCAGGGCCAAGGCCGTGTGGTAGGCGAGGAGTTGGAGGGGGATGCCCATCAGGATGGGGTCCAGTTCGTCCTCGTTCTTCGGGACGACGATGGTCTGGTCGGCCTTCTCCTGGCACTCGTGGGCCACGGCGAGGATCTTGCCGCTGCGGGCCTTGATCTCCTCCAGGGCCGCGCGGTTCTTCTCCAGCAGGTCGTCGTTCGGGACGATCGCGACCGTCGGCAGCGCGGGCTCGATCAGCGCGAGCGGGCCGTGCTTCAACTCCGAGGCGGGGTAGGCCTCGGCGTGGATGTACGAGACCTCCTTGAGCTTCAGCGAGGCCTCGCGGGCCACCGGATAGCCGCGGACCCGGCCGATGAAGAGCATCGAGCGCGCCTCGGCGTACTGCTCGGCGAGCTTCTTGATCTCATCCTCCTGGTCGAGGATCTCCGTGATCTGGCCGGGCAGCCTGCGCAGGCCCTCGATGATCCGCTTGCCGTCGGAGACCGACAGGTCACGGGTGCGGCCCAGGTGCAGCGCCAGCAGCGCGAAGGCGACCGTGGTGTTGGTGAAGCACTTGGTGGAGACGACACAGACCTCGGGGCCCGCGTGCACGTACATGCCGCCGTCGGCCTCGCGGGCGATGGCCGAACCGACCACGTTCACGATGCCCAGGACCCGCGCGCCCTTGCGCTTCAGCTCCTGCACGGCGGCCAGCACGTCGTACGTCTCACCGGACTGGGACACCGCCACGTACAGCGTGTCGGGGTCGACGACCGCGTTGCGGTAGCGGAACTCCGAGGCGGGCTCGGCGTCCGCGGGGATACGGGCCAGCTCCTCTATCATCTGCGCGCCGATCATGCCCGCGTGGTACGAGGTGCCGCAGCCGAGGATCTTCACGCGGCGGATCTGGCGCGCCTCGCGGGCGTCCAGGTTCAGGCCACCGAGGTGGACCGTCGAGAACCGGTCGTCGATCCGGCCGCGCAGCACACGGTCCACGGCGTCGGCCTGCTCGTGGATCTCCTTGTGCATGTACGTGTCGTGGCCGCCCATGTCGTACGAGGCGGCCTCCCACTCCACGGTGGTCGGCTCGGCCGTGGTGCGCGTGCCCTCGGTCGTGTACGTACGGAAGTCGTCGGCCTTCAGCGTCGCCATCTCGCCGTCGTCGAGCGTGACGATCTGGCGGGTGTGGGTGACGAGCGCGGCGATGTCCGAGGCGACGAACATCTCCTTCTCGCCGATGCCGAGGACGACCGGCGAGCCGTTGCGGGCCACCACGATGCGGTCCGCGAAGTCGGCGTGCATGACGGCGATGCCGTACGTGCCCTCGACGACCCGGAGGGTCTCGCGGACCTTGTCCTCCAGCTTCTCGGCCTGGGAGCGGGCGATGAGGTGGGTGAGGACCTCGGTGTCGGTCTCGGAGAGGAACTCGACGCCGTCGGCCTCCAGCTTCTTCCGCAGATCGGAGGCGTTGTCGATGATGCCGTTGTGGACGACGGCGACCTTGTTGTCGGCCGACATGTGAGGGTGCGCGTTCACGTCGGAGGGGGCGCCGTGGGTGGCCCAGCGGGTGTGGGCGATGCCGGTGGTGCCGGCGAAGCGCTTGGGGACGCGGGCCTCCAGGTCACGGACGCGGCCCTTGGCCTTGACCATCTTCAGGCCGGCCGTCTTCGGAGACGTCACGACGATGCCCGCCGAGTCGTAGCCGCGGTACTCGAGGCGCTGCAGGCCTTCGAGGAGGAGCGGTGCCACATCACGCCTGCCGATGTATCCCACGATTCCGCACATACGTTCTTCGGTTCCCCTCTGTCGGCCGGCCGCGCCGAAGCGGCTCCGTCGTGACCGGCTCTGTCGTTCTGTTCGGCTCTGTCGTGCTGTTGGTCTTGTCCGGCGATCAGCCGTAGACGATGCGGCGCAGCTGTCTGAGCGTGAGCTCGGGCGGTGCGACCGCGCGGTACTTCAGGTCTGCCGCGATCCGTTCGAAGATCGTCGAGTTCACCAGTCCCTGAGCCTGGAGCTCGCGATGGCGGCGACGGACGTAGTCGTCGGTCGCCTCGTCGAAGTAGGCGAGGACGTCCTGGATCACCCGCAGTGCCTCGCCCCGGCTGAGGGGTGAGGAGCGCGTCAGATGATCAACAAGTTCGTCGTGCACCCGTCGATCCTGAGGTAAAGCGCTGGCAATCGCAAGAATCCTGCCCGATTTCGGGCACGAGGCTGTTGAAACTCTTATGGGAGGCTGTTTGGGGCCTGTTCATCCTGTGGCCTGCGGTGCGATGGTTGCCAGGAGCACCTTTTCGGCCATGGACACTCCACGCATGGGCGTACCGGAGCAGCTCGCCGCGCGCATGAGCATGGCCGAGCAGCACGAATACCTTCGCGCCAGATTCTCGCGGCGCACGATGATCAGCGGCGGCGCCGTCACGCTGGGCGCCGTCGCGGGCGGGGCCTTCGTGCCCGGCGCCGTCGCACAGGCGGCGACGAAGACTTCCGTACCGACGCGGACCGCCGCGCGCACCGAGAGCGTCGACGGCGCGCTCGTCGCCCCCTTCGGCCGCCATCTCGCCTGGGGCAGCGACCCCCGTACGGAGATCACCGTCTCCTGGCAGGTCCCGGTCCCGGTGAAGAAGCCCTTCGTCCGCATCGGCGCCCACCCCTGGGACCTCTCCCACAAGATCGACGCCGAGGTCCGTACCCTCTTCACCCCGGCCGGCGTCGGCGCGAGCGGCAACCACACCCAGTACTACGTGCACGCCAAGCTCACCCACCTGCGGCCCGGCCGGACGTACTACTACGGCGTCGGCCACGCGGGCTTCGACCCGGCCGAGGCGCACCTGCTCGGCACGCTCGGCACCTTCACCACCGCCCCCGCGCACAAGGAGTCGTTCACCTTCACGGCCTTCGGCGACGAGGGCGTCGGCTACCACGGCCTCGCCAACAACAGCCTGCTGCTCGGCCAGAACCCGGCCTTCCACCTGCACGCCGGCGACATCGCGTACGCCGACCCGGCCGGTGCGGGCCAGACCGCCGACGCCGGGTTCGACTCGCGCGTGTGGGACCAGTTCCTCGCGCAGACCGAGTCGGTCGCCAAGTCCGTCCCGTGGATGCCGGCCTACGGCAACCACGACATGGAGGCCTGGTACTCGCCCAACGGCTACGGCGGCGAGGACGCCCGCTGGAACCTCCCGGACAACGGCCCCGACAAGAAGAACCTGCCGGGCGTCTACTCCTTCGTCTACGGCAACACGGCGGTCATCTCGCTCGACGCCAACGACATCTCCTTCGAGATCCCGGCCAACCTGGGGATCTCCGGCGGTACGCAGACCAAGTGGCTCGAGGCGCAGCTGAAGAAGTACCGCGCCTCGAAGGACGTCGACTTCGTCGTGGTCTTCTTCCACCACTGCGCCTACTGCACCTCCACCTCGCACGCCTCGGAGGGGGGTGTGCGACAGGAGTGGGTGCCGCTGTTCGAGAAGTACACGGTGGATCTCGTCATCAACGGCCACAACCACCAGTACGAGCGCACGGACGTCATCAAGGCGGGCGAGGTCACCAAGAAGCTGCCGATCGGCGGTACGGCCTATCCCGAGACGGACGGTGTGGTGTACGTGACGGCGGGGGCGGCGGGGCGCAGTCTGTACGCGTTCACCGCGCCGGTGTCGTACGAGGGGCATGAGAATGAGGTCGAGTCCGTCGCCTCCTTCATCAACACGAAGGAGGGCAAGGTCAATGAGACCGTTGCCTGGTCGCGGGTGCGGTATCTCGACTACTCGTTCCTGCGGGTGGATGTGACGCTGGCGTCTCGGGGGCGGCTTGCCACGTTGAAGGTGCGGGGGATCGCCGAGACCGGTGAGGAGGTTGACCACTTCACTGTGGCGCGGCGGGTTCGTTGAGCTGATTGTGGGTCGGCGGCTGCGGGTGCGTTGTGGTTGCTCGCGCAGTTCCCCGCGCCCCTGAAAGACGGCGCCCGCGCCCCCACCGGGGGCGCGGGCGCCGTCTTTGAAGGGCTACATGCCCCTCAGTACCGCCTGCTTGGCCAAGGTGAATTCCTCGTCCGTCAGGACGCCGGACTTGTGGAGGTCGCCGAGTTCGCGGAGGCGGCGTAGGAGGGCGTCGTGGTCGGCTTCCGGGGGTGGGGCCGGGGTGGGGGTGAGTTGCTTCGGTGGGGTGTCCGTGGGGGACGGGGCCGACGGGTGGGGGAGGCGGGCCTGGACCGCTGCCGCTACCAGGGCCATCAGGGGGTCCTTCTTGAAGCCCCACAGGTCGATCGAGTTGGGGTCGTACTTCGGTGGTGCTTTCGTGGGTGCGCCCCGGACGGTGAAGCGCAGGAAGCCGTTCTCCAGGCCGACCGCGGGATGCCACTCCACGGACTGGATGTCGGCCAGGGCGAGCGTGCGGGCCCCGGCAGCCGACTTGGCCTCCTCCGTCTTCCAGTTCCACTCCAGGCGGATGGTCTCCCCGTCGAAGCTCGCGGTGCCGTCGCCCGCGGAGACCGACAGGGGCACCGCGGGCCCCGGCAGCAGATAGCGGTCGACGGCGGTGGCGGGCACCTCGTCCAGGAGCAGCGCGTTGCGGATCTCGTCCACGAAGTACTCGGCGACGCCGTAGCGGTCCGAGTCGACGGTCATCTGGTAGGGGTCGTGGGAGTCCGTGAGTCTGCCGCCGGTCGCGTGCAGCAGCGGGTCGGCGCCGTCGCGCAGCCGGAGCCTGAGCCGCCCGGACTTCTTGCCCTGCTCGAACGAGACTCCGGCCAACGCGCCCAGCGGTACGGCGAGTTCGCCCAACGTCTTGCGCAGCAGGCCCACGTTCTTGTCACGGCCGGGCACGAGCCGCAGGGCGTCGCCGTCGAAGGTCCACGTGCCGTCCCGTTGGATGATTTCCGCCATGGGGGTGATTGTTTCACCGCCCGTGCGGGAGAGTGGTCTATACCCATTCGAAGGGAGCGCATGTGAGACAGCACAGAACGCCCCGACTCCTCGGTACGCTGCTGCTCGTGGTGGCTGCAGGTATCTCCGTCGTCGGCGCGGCACCGGCCGCCGCCGACCGAACCGCTACTCCGCTCGGCCAGGTGATTCCGGTCCCCGCCTCTGTCGACGCGGGCGGATCCCCGTACCGGATCACCAGCAGTACGCGCATCCGCGTGGACGACTCGGGGGAGGCCCGGCGCATCGGCTCGTATCTGGCCGATGTGCTGCGTCCCTCGACCGGCTATCGACTGCCGGTCACGGACGACGGCGGACGCGACGGCATCCGGCTCCAGCTCGCCCGCAAGGACTCCGCGCTCGGAGCGGAGGGCTACCGGCTGAAGAGCGGCAAGGGTGCCGTCACCATCACGGCCCGGGAGCCCGCCGGGCTCTTCCACGGTGTGCAGACCCTGCGCCAGCTCCTCCCGGCCGCGGTCGAGAAGGACTCCGTACAGCCCGGACCCTGGGCGGTCGCCGGCGGCACCATCACCGACACGCCCCGCTACGGCTACCGCGGCGCGATGCTGGACGTCTCCCGGCACTTCTTCGGCGTCGATCAAGTCAAGCGCTACATCGACCAGTTGGCGCTCTACAAGGTCAACACGCTGCACCTGCACCTGAGCGACGACCAGGGCTGGCGGATCGCGATCGACTCCTGGCCGCGGCTCGCCTCGTACGGCGGGTCCACGCAGGTCGGCGGCGGAACCGGCGGCTTCTACACGAAGGCCCAGTACAAGGAGATCGTCCGGTACGCCTCCTCGCGCTTCCTCGAAGTCGTGCCCGAGATCGACATGCCCGGCCACACCAACGCGGCGCTCGCCTCGTACGCGGAGCTGAACTGCGACGGGGTCGCGCCCCCGCTCTACACCGGCACCGAGGTCGGCTTCAGCTCGCTGTGCGTCGGCAAGCCGGTGACGTACGACTTCGTGGACGACGTGATCCGTGAGCTGGCCGCGATCACGCCCGGCAGGTACATCCACATCGGGGGCGACGAGGCGCACTCGACGCCCCACGAGGACTTCGTGGAGTTCATGACCAAGGTGCAGCCGGTCGTCGCCAAGTACGGGAAGAAGGTCATGGGCTGGCACCAGCTGACCGGGGCGACCCCCGCCAAGGGCGCGCTGGCCCAGTACTGGGGCCTGGACGACACGAACGCCGCCGAGAAGGAGCAGGTCGCGGCGGCCGCGCGGAACGGGACCGGGATCGTCCTGTCGCCCGCCGACCGGGTGTACCTCGACATGAAGTACAACGCGGACACCCCGCTCGGCCTCGACTGGGCCGGCCTGGTGGAGGTCAAGCGGTCCTACGACTGGGATCCCGGCAACTACCTTGCGGGCGTGCCCGGTTCGGCGGTCCGGGGTGTCGAGGCGCCGCTGTGGACGGAGACCCTCGCCACCTCGGCGAACCTCGACTACATGGCGTTCCCGCGGCTGCCCGGGGTGGCCGAGCTCGGCTGGTCGCCCGCGTTTACACACGACTGGGACACGTACAAGGTGCGGCTCGCGGCACAGGCGCCGCGGTGGGACGCGATGGGGACCGGCTACTACCGGTCGTCGCAAGTCCCCTGGCCCGCCGAGTAGTTACCGAGCAGCTGACGCTCGACAGGTGAACACGGCGGCGGGCGCCCCCTGGGACCGTTCTGGGGGACGCCCGCCTGCTTGTGGGAGCTGTAAGTCGGTGTGCAGGTCCGTGCTTACAGCCCGGCGATGGGGTTCTTCAGGTTCCCGACGAGCTGGAGGGCTCCGGCGGGATCGGCGAGATCCACCATCTGCTCGTTGTCGCGCAGTTGGAGACGGTTGAGGCAGGACAGCGAGAACTCGGGCGCGAACATGTCGTACTGCTTGAACTTGTCCGCGAGTTCGGGTGTGGCCTCCTGGTACTCGCGTACGCAGTCGGCGACCGTCCGCCAGAAGTCGTCCTCCTCCAGGACGCCCTCGCCCGCCAGGTTCGCGGCGAGGAAGCGGAAGAAGCAGTCGAAGACGTCCGTGAAGATCGACAGGAGTTTCTTGTCCTCGGGCACGTCGACGCGCAGCCGCTCGACCGTCGGCGGGAGTACCGCGTCCGGGTCCATGACGGCGATCTCCTCGGCGATGTCCTTGTAGATCGCCCGCTCGACGACACCGTCCTTGAGCACGAGGATGACGTTCTCGCCGTGCGGCATGAACACCAGGTCGTACGCGTAGAAGCTGTGCAGCAGGGGTGTGAAGTAGGCCCGCAGATAGCGGCGCAGCCACTCCACCGGCGTCAGCCCCGAGCGCTCGATGAGCGTGGCCGCGATCGACGCGCCCTCGTGGTCGACATGGACGAGCGAGGCCATGGTGGCCAGGGACTCGCCGTCCCGGAGCGAGGGGACCGGGCTCTCCCGCCACAGGGCGGCGAGCATTTTCCGGTACGGGGAGTAGCGGTCGGTGGCGGCCTCGTACTCCAGGTGCCGGTAGCCGACGGCCGCCCGCTCGCGGATGATCGACAGGCCCGTCGACTTCAACACCGGGTCGTTGTCGATGAGCCCGGCCAGCCAGTCGTTGATGGCCGGGGTCGCCTCCATGTAGGCGGCGGACAGGCCGCGCATGAAGCCCATGTTGATGACCGACAGGGCGGTCTTCACATAGTGCTTCTCGGGGGCGCTCTTGTTGAAGAACGTCCGGATCGACTGCTGGGCCAGGTACTCGTCGTCGCCCTCGCCCAGGCACACCAGTCGCTTCTGGGCGACCTCGGAGGCGAAGGTGACGGTGAGCTTGTTCCACCACTGCCAGGGGTGGACCGGGATGAACAGGAAGTCCGCCGGGTCCAACTCCTGGCCGCGCAGGGTGTCGTCGAACCGCGCGACCGTCTCCTCGCCCAGCTCCTCGCGCAGGAACGACTCGTACTCGATGCCCACGCCCGCCGTGAAGGCGGCCCGCGAGCGGTGCGCGGCCAGCCACACGAGCCGTACGGGGCTGGCCGTCTCCGGAGCGTACGAGAGGTACTCGTGGACCCCGAAGCCCAGTCGCCCGTTGTTGGCGACGAAGCAGGGGTGGCCCTCGGTCATGCCCGTCTCGATCTCCTGGAAGCCGCTTTTCGCGAGCTCGGCGGAGGTGAGCCGGTGCTTGGTGAGCTTGTAGCAGGTGCCGGCGAGGGTGGAGGAGATCTCCTCCAGGTAGACCGGGAGCACCTCGTCGCTCAGACCGAGCGCACCCTTCAGCTCGACGAAGAAGTCCAGGGCGTGCAGGGGGAGTTCGCCGCCGTCCCGGTGCCTGGTGATCGACTCGGCGTCGACCTGCCAGTGGTCGAGGGCGCGGCGGGTGGCGGTGAACCGGTAGCGGGTCAGGCCGTCGTCACTGCGGATGGCGTACTCGGCGGGGTTGCCGTCTTTGCCATCGCTGCTGTCGGTCGGCTCCGGGGTGATCAGCCGTTCGTGGGCGAACTCGGCGAGGGCCTTGCGGATGAGGAGGCGGTTGGCCCGGGCCCAGCGGTGGGGGGACAGATGTGCCACGGCGTCGGACAGGGTCACAGGGAAACTCCTCGGGTGGCCAAGAATTGCTCGCGCGTGCAGAAGGAGAGCAGCGCGCGCTTCTCCGGCTTGTCGATCTCGCGCGCCGGGACGAAGCCGACGGCCTCGTTCAGCGCGTGCACTGCCTTGTTGCTGACATCCGGCTCGACGACGACCCGCCGGGTGCGCGGGTCGGCGAACAGCTCGTCCATCACCGCGGTGATGACGGCCCTGGTGAAGCCGTGCACGGGCCGGTCGGTGGGGGCGACCAGGAAGTGCATACCGACGTCACCGGGCTCGGGCTCGTACAGCCCGACCAGCTCGATGTACCGGGGGTCGTACTTCTCCATCAGGAACGCGGGCCGTCCGTCGTGGAACCCGAGATACGCGTGATGGTGCTCGTTGGCCGTGATGGCCATGTACTCCCGCTCCACGTCCTGGAGCTTCGCCTCCTGCATCATCCAGAAGGCGGCCTTGGGATGCGTCACCCAGGAGTGCAGGAGCTCGGCGTCCTTGAGGGGGTCGAGGGGGCGCAGGCTCAGGGTGCCGACGGTGTTGCCGGTTCCGGCGGCGCTCATACCGCGAACTCCTGGAACGCGATGGACTTCTCCACCGGGTAGTACTCGGTGCCGAGCAGTTCCCGGATGATGTAGGCGTTGCGGTACGCGCCCATGCCCAGGTCGGGTGAGGTGATCGAGTGGGTGTGGACGCCGGCGTTCTGGAGGAAGATGCCGCGGCCGGTCGTGTCGATGGCGTAGTTGCGGGCCACGTCGTGATTGCCCTGCTCGTCGTAGACGATGCGGTCGCGGACGAGCCTCAGGAACTCGGGCTCCACGTACTTGTAGCCGGTCGCCAGGACCAGGCCCTCGGAGTGCAGCTCGTAGTCCTTGCCCTGCTCCTCCTGGCGCAGGCCCAGGGTGTACGTGCCGTTCTCGTGACTCGCCCTGCTGAGGGCGGAGTTGGTGAGCAGGCGGGTGGGGACCGGGCCGCCGAGGTTCTTCTGGTAGAGCAGGTCGAAGATCGAGTCGATCAGCTCGCCGTCGATGCCCTTGAACAGGCCCTTCTGCTCCGTCTGGAGGCGGTAGCGGGTCCGCTCGGGCAGCGCGTGGAAGTAGTCGATGTACTCCGGGGAGGTCATCTCCAGCGTCAGCTTGGTGTATTCGAGCGGGAAGAAGCGCGGCGAGCGCGTGACCCAGTTCAGCCGGTAGCCGTGGACGTCGATCTCGCTCAGCAGGTCGTAGTAGATCTCGGCCGCGGACTGCCCGCTGCCGACGAGCGTGATCGACTTCTTGGCCTGCAGCTCCCGCTTGTGCTGCTGGTAGCGGGAGTTGTGGATGAAGTCCCCGCCGAGGTCCTGGCAGGCCTCGGGTATGTACGGGGGAGTGCCGGTGCCCAGGACGAGGTGCCGGGCGCGGAACTCGGCACCGGCCGTCGTGCGGACGACGTACACGTCATCGGCGTACGAGACCTCCGCGACCGTCGTGCTGAAACGGACGCTGGTCAGTTTCGAGGCGGCCCAGCGGCAGTAGTCGTCGTACTCGACCCGCAGCGGGTAGAAGTTCTCGCGGATGTAGAACGAGTACAGACGGCCCGATTCCTTGAGGTAGTTGAGGAAGGAGTACGGGGACGTCGGGTCGGCCAGGGTGACCAGGTCCGACATGAACGGGGTCTGGAGGTGTGCGCCCTCCAGGAACATCCCGGAGTGCCACTCGAAGTCCGGCTTGGACTCCAGGAAGACACCGTCGAGTTCGTCGATCGGCTCGGTGAGACAGGCGAGGCCGAGGTTGAAGGGGCCGAGCCCGATGCCGATGAAGTCGTGGATCCGTACGGCGGATCCAGGAAGCGCGGATTCAGGAAGCGCGGTCAAGGGACTCTCCCAGGTACTGCTCGGCATGGCCGGCGATCAGGTCGAGCACGGCGGAGATGTCGTCCGCCGTGGTCTCGGGGTTGAGCAGGGTGAACTTGAGGAAGTGGCGGCCGCCGACCTTCGTACCCGCGACCACCGCGTCGCCGGAGGCGAACAGGGCCTTGCGGGCGTACAGGTTGGCGCGGTCGATCTCGGCCGGGTCGGTGACGGCCGCCGGGATGTAGCGGAAGACGAGGGTGGACAGCGACGGCTCGACCACGACGTCGTAGCGTGGGTCGGCGGCGAGCAGCCTCCAGCCCTCCCCGGCCAGTTCGCAGACCTCGTCGAAGAGCTGGCCGATGCCGTCGGCGCCCATCACGCGCAGCGTCATCCACAGCTTGAGGGCGTCGAAGCGGCGGGTGGTCTGGAGGGACTTGTCGACCTGGTTGGGGATGCGCTCCTGCACCATCCGGTGCGGGTTGAGGTACTCCGCGTGGTAGGTCGCGTGGCGCAGGGTGGCCGCGTCGCGGACCAGTACGGCGGACGAACTCACCGGCTGGAAGAAGGACTTGTGGTAGTCCACGGTCACGGAGTCGGCGCGCTCGATGCCGTCGATGCGGTGCCGGTTCTTCAGAGATGCGAGCAGTCCGCAGCCGTACGCGGCGTCGACGTGCATCCAGGCACCGAACTGCTCGCACAGCTCGGCGATCTCGGGCAGCGGGTCGATGGAGCCGAAGTCGGTGGTGCCGGCGGTCGCGACGACGGCCATCGGGACCAGGCCGTCGCGCTTGCAGCGCTCCAGCTCACGGGCGAGCGCGACCGTCTGCATGCGCTTGTCGTTGCCCACGGGGATCGAGACCACGGAGTCCTGGCCGAGGCCGAGGAGTTTCGCCGACTTCTTGACGCTGAAGTGGCTCACCTCGGAGGCGAAGATGCGCAGTTTGGCGTGCGAGGCCGACGCTTCCCACCCTGCCCGCCCTGGTTTGGCCTCCTCGCGGGCGAGCAGCAGCGCCTGGAGGTTGGACTGCGAACCGCCGGAGGTGAACACGCCGTCGGCGGAGGGCCCGAACCCGATGCGGTCGTTGGTCCAGTCGATCAGCTTGCGCTCGATGAGGGTGCCGCCGGCCGACTGGTCCCAGGTGTCGAGGGAGGAGTTGACGGCGGAGAGGACCGCCTCGCCGAGCACGGCGGGTATGACCACCGGGCAGTTGAGGTGCGCGAGGTAGCGGGGGTGGTGGAAGTAGACGGCGTCCCGGAGGTAGACGTCCTCCAGCTCGTCGAGCACCGCGGTCGTGTCGTGCAGCGGCTTGTCGAGGTCGATCTGCTCGATCCGGGGCGCGAGGGCGTCGACCGTGACGCCTGTGAACGGACGGTCGGTGGTGGCGAGTTTGGCCGCCACCCGCTCTATTCCTTCGGTCACGGAGCGGCGGTACCGCTCCGCGGTCGTGTCATTGAGCAGGTGCGAGCGCATGGGGGAGTCCTCCGGGGGACAGGAGAGAAACGGGCGCGGGAGAGAGGTGGGGGGCGACTCTCTGAACTTAGGTAAGCCTAACCTAACTTCCTATCGGTGTCCGCCCCACCCGTCACGCTGTGAGCTATGCCTCCCTCTCGTCACTTCGCCTGCTACTTCGCCCACTTCTTCGCCCGTCACTGCTCCCGTCACTCGCCTCGTTCGCGCAGCTGCTCCTCGCTGAGTCCGCGCCGCCAGTAGCCGACGAACGTGACCCGCCTGCGGTCGATCTCGCGCTCCCGCACGAGGTGGCGGCGGAGCGCCTTCACGCAGCCGGACTCGCCTGCGATCCAGGCGTACGGGGCCTGGGCGGAGGGGAGTTGGGCGGTGCGGATGGCTTCCAGGGCGAGGGGGGTTGCTTCGGCGGGTGCGTCGCCGTGTATGTCCTTGGGCGCGGCGCCGCGCAGGTCGTTGGGTGCGTCGGCGTGTACTTCGTCGCGTACGAGCCAGGTGATTTCCGCGTCCGCGGAGGTGGTGGGTTCGACGCGGTCGCCGGTGTGCGGGACCTCCAGCCAGACGCGGGCCTTCGTGCCGGCGGGCAGGGTCTCCAGGATGGCCGAGGCGGCGGGCAGGGCCGTCTCGTCGGCCCAGATGACGATCAGGTCGGCGTCGGCGGGCGGGCGGAACCGGATCGCCGTGTTGTCGGCGACGGACGGGCCGAGCAGGACGGCCCGGTCGCCGGCCTCGGCGTCCGCGGCCCAGCGGGAGGCCGGGCCCGCGGGAGTTGCGGCGCCGGGTTCCGTGCCGTGCAGCACGAAGTCGATGTCGATCTCGGTGGTGGCGCCGTTCGCGTCCTGGCGCAGGGCGCGCAGGGTGTACGAGCGCATGACCGCGCGGACGTCTTCGGGGGTGTCGATCCAGGCCTGGCGCCAGCCGTCGCCGTACTCCATCGGCATGACGGGGGTCTGCTGGCCCGGGCGGGGGAGGAAGAGCGAGAGGCTCTGGTCCTGGCCGTTGGAGGCGAAGGCGTGGAGGTCCGGGCCGGTGAAGGTGACGCGGACGAGGGACGGGCTGAGCCGCCTCGTCCGTGTGACCTGAAGGGTGAAGAAACGGAACGGGGCGGCTACTGCCGTCGGCATGGCTTTTGGCTCCTGAGTTGCGTCAGGGGGCGGGTGGTTCTGTTGTTTCCCGGGTGCGGGCCGGTGGGGGCTTGTCGCGCAGTTCCTCGCGCCCCTAAAAGATTGCGCAGTTCCCCGCGCCCCTGAAGGGGCGGCCCGAACCGAACGGATCAGGCGACCTTCTTGGCCTTCTCTATCGCTTCGGCGAGGGTGTTGAGCATGGGGGTGCACTTGTCGTAGGAGAGGATCGGCTCGGGGGTGCGGGGGATGACCTGGTCGGCCTTGACCGCGGGGAGCTTCTTCCAGGTGGCCTTGGTGATGTCGGCGGGCTGGATGGTCGCGGTGCGGTCGTCCATCATGATGATGTCCGCCGGGTACTTGTCGACGTTCTCCCAGCTCAGGTTCTCGAACCAGCCGCCGCTGGCCTTCAGGGTGTCGGCCGGGGGCTCGACGAGGTTCACGCCGAGGGCCTTGAAGTACTCCAGGTCGATGGAGAGGTTCGAGCCGGAGACGTAGAAGATGTCCTGGCTCGCGGAGCCGATGAGGACCTTGATCTCCGGGCGGGACTTGGCGGCCTTGCGCAGCCGCTCGGCGGCCGTCTCGAAGTTCTTCTTCGCCTCGACGGTCTTGGCGGCCTTCACGTCGGCGCCCAGCGACTCGGCGAGCGCGAGCATGCGCTCCAGCGGCTTGGGCAGCTGGCGGTCGAAGACGGAGACGCCGACGCTCGGGGCGAGCTTGAGGATCTTGTCCTTGGACTCCGCGGGGACGTACCAGAGGGTGCCGGCGTCGTCGAACATCGTGGAGAGCAGGACGTCGGGGGCGAGCCCCGCGTACTTCTCGATGTTGAACTCGCCCCAGGTGTTGCCGAGGATCGTCACCTTGCTGATGTCCATGTCGCCGGCCTGGACATCGGCCTTGCCGTCCTTGGTCTTCGTCGGACCGAAGACGCCCTTGACCTCGATGCCGTAGTCGTAGAGGGCGGCGGCGACACCGGTGAAGGCGACGATGTTGGCCGGGATCTTGTCCAGCTTCACCGTCGTACCGCGGTCGTCCTCGAAGCTCCACGGGCCGGAAGCGGCGGCGCTTTTCGTCGCGTCCCCCGAGCCACCGCTCTTCGAGTCTTCGTCACCGCAGGCGGCGAGCGCGGCACCGAGGCCGAGGGCGCCACCGGCGGCGAGGATGCCGCGGCGGGTGAGGTGGGTGGCACGGGCGTTGGACATGGCGTGGCTGCTTTCGAACAGGGCGGATGACCCACCGGACAGTGCGAAAGGTAGGTTAGCCTAACCTCATTACTTGTCCAGGAGGCGGCCCTCACCTACTGGAACGCCCGGAGCGGTCCACGATGGCGCCTGTGAGCAGCCTGTGCACCCCGGGCATAGGGGAGGCCGCTGGTGTGATCTTTTCGGCCAATGAGGCTCAACTCCCTTGTCGCTCACGCCCCGTTGGCCTCGGGTTTTGCCCTTGACATGTGCGCACCACGGATATGTAGGGTGCCTCAACTGTGAACATCCCGTGACTCCCTGACACGAAAAGTTGAGTGAGTGTGCTGGTCAGGCCGTTGCTGCGATGGGCTCGAAGCGGACGGTGAGGCCGAGGCGGTTGGCTTCCTTGGTCATGCGACGCATGGCGCGTTCAGGGTCGCGGCGGGTGAAGTAGTCGGCGCCGAGGTCCTGGTAGCGGGTCTTGTGGCGGAGGATGTGCCAGATCGCGACGGCGAGTTTGCGCATCACCGCGACCAGGGCCCGCTGTCGTCCGCGGCGGGCGGCGATGCGCCGGTAGTAGGCGCTGAGATAGCAGTCCTTGTTCCGGGTCACCGACATCGCGGCGATGCCCAACAGCCGTTTCAGGTTGCTGTTGCCGTTGCGGGTACGGGCGGATTTGGTGACGCCGGCGGATTCGTTCATGCCCGGGCAGACCCCGATCCAGGAGGCGAGATGGCCGGCGGTGGCGAACTGGGTCATGTCCCCACCGGTCTCAGCGATGATGATCTCAGCCGCCGCGGGGCCGATGCCGGGGATGGTGTCCAGGTTCTCGATGTCCTTGTTGTGCTCCAGGCGGGTCAGCAGCGCGGTGATCCGCTGGTCCAGCTGGTCGGCCGTGGCGGTGAGGTGGTCGATCTCGTCGAGGTAGTGCCGGCACATGAACGCGTGGTGCTCGGTGAACGTGCCGTCCAGTGCCTCAACCAGGGCCGGGATCTTGCTGCGGGCCCGCCGGATGGCCAGGTCGGCCAGCGCCTGGGGGTCACGCTCGCCGCCGATCAGTGCGTTGATGATGGCGCGTCCGCTGGCCCCGGTGATGTCGCTGAGCACCGAGGACAGCTTCATGCCGGTGTCCTCGAGTTCCTTCTCCAGCCGCTGGGCCTCCTGCCCGCGTGCCGTGATGAGCTGCGTGCGGCGGCGGGTCAGGTCCCGCAGTTCGCGGATCTCCCGCTCGGGCACGAAGGAGCCCATCACCATGCCCGAGGCGCCCGCCCGGGCCAGGAACGCGGCGTCGCTGGGGTCGCTCTTGCGCCCCCGAATGCCCTTGAGGTGGGCCGGGTTGACCAGCATCAGGTTCAGATGCGGCTGCAAGGTGTAGTAGAGGTGGCGCCAGTAGTCCGAGGTGGCCTCGAGCACCACCACCTCGACCCGGCGCTCGAGTAGCCAGGCCAGCAGACGCCGGATCTCGGCCGGGGTGGTGGCGAACCGCTCGGTCTCCAGCGTCCAGGTTCCCGGCCGCTTCAAGCACGGCGTGCGTACGCACGCCAGCAGGAACCGCTTGCCCAGATCCAGCCCCGCCGCCCGCAGATAGAGGACCTCGTCCTTCACGTCCTGTCTGGCCATCGCCGTGTCCCTCCCGCACGCGTGCCGATCGAACGGGCGCCCGGAGGGATCCGGGAAGTCGCTGAGTCTGACACACGCGCTGCCGGTCACCGTGGTGGCCGTGGCGCAAACCGAAGTCCGCTAGCGGATCCCCATCGCCATCCTGTTGGGCGAGCTGACCGGCATCACAGAGTCTTCGGCTTACCGGGCGCCCACCCCGATTTTCCCCCCACCGAGGAGGCCAGCGCAGCCGGCCTGGCGAACCTGTTGGGGATTTCATGGGGTCGGGGGAGGCACGGGGTGGGCTTGTCTGTGTGTAAGCGCGGCAGCGGTAGAGCGTTTGTGACAGCGCTTTCGGTGGCGGTCGTCGGGGGTGTGCTGCCGATGACCGGCTATGGCGGTGCAGCCCATGCCGAGGTGCCGTCGACGCAACGGAGTGCCGCGGCGGGGAGCATTCCGCAGGCGGCCCGATCCTCGGCGGCACTGGCTGCCGAGACCGGGGAGCCCGTGGAGGTGCTCCACGAGCGCACCGAGTACTCGCAGGTGTTCGCCCAGCCGGACGGCAGCTTCAAACTCACTCAGTCGACCACTCCGCGGCGAGTCAAGGGTGCCGACGGGGCATGGCGGCCGGTCGACGTCACGCTGGAGAAGCGCGCCGACGGCCGTATCGCGCCGAAGGGCGCGGTGGTGGACCTGTCCTTCGCCGGCGGGGGTGCGGGTTCGGACATGATCCGCATCGGGGACCGCAAGGGGCGTGCGCTCACCCTGGGCTGGGATCGTGAACTGCCGGAACCGGTTCTGGACGGGGATACGGCCACGTACCGCGAGGTGCTTCCCGGCGTCGACCTGCTGCTGACGGCGACGCCGGAGTCGTATCGCGAGGTTCTGGTGGTCAAGACACCGCAGGCGGCTACGAGTCCGGCGTTGGACAAGGTGGTTCTCGGCGTCGACAGCGAGGGGCTGGAGGTCCGGCCCAACACCAATGGTGGGTTGGTGGCCGAGAACGAGGACGGGGTGGAGGTCTTCACCGGACCACCGGGGCGTATGTGGGACTCCGCCGGTGAGGCCGCCGGGGGTTCTGGTCCTCAGGCCATGATGGGCGAGGGTGCTGCCGCAGCCGAGGGTGAGGAGGACGACCTGGCTGTCGGCCCCGGTAACGGTGCCGCTTCCGCGGTGATGCCTGTGCAGGTCGAGGGCGACAGCATCGCCATCGTGCCGGACGCCGAGATGCTGGAAAGGGCCGGCACTGTCTATCCGGTCTATATCGATCCGGCGGTTGGGCTCGGGCACACGTACCGCACGGTTCTGTCCTCCGACGGCGACAGTTTCTGGATGTTCGACGGGGCCGGCTACGGCATCGGCCGGTGCGGTTCCAACTCCCAGGGCGCGTGCACCACGGGTGCCTGGTACACGAACCGGATGTACTTCCAGTTCAACTCCGCGAGTGCGTTGCGCGGCAAGTACGTGATCGATTCGACCTTCCGGGCGTACGAGACGTGGTCGTTCGACTGCAACCCGGCCTGGGTGGACCTGGAGCGCACCGACGGAATCTCTTCGGGCAGCAAGTGGCCGGGCCCGGGCGGACCCAAGTCGGACAACAGCTGGGACCAGCTGGGAGACAAGTACGTTGCGGCGGCACGTGGCACCGCGTGTTCGCCGGAGCAGCCGAACTCGTGGATCGAGTTCAACGACAATCCGGACGAGTCGGATGAGAACCTGAACTCCACGGTGCGGAACTTCGCCGACGGCAAGATCGACAACCTGACGCTCATGCTCAAGGCGAAGGACGAATCGGACGTCACCGCCTGGAAGCGCTTCGACGACAACGCCGAACTCGAGGTGGAGTTCGCCTACCAGCCCGGGGTGCCCGCCCGGTATGGGATCTGGCCGGGCAACATGGGCGGCGACCCGGACGACGTGCAGTGCTCCACCTCTTCCTCCAACCCCGTCGTCGTCACCCGGGCTGAGCCGTATGTGCAGGCGTCTGTGCAGACCAAGGTCGAGCACAGCAAGGGGGACTCGGAAGGACTGCTCCAGGCCGAGTGGGTGATGGAGCGACGGCAGGCCGACGGCACCTGGGTGAGCAGTTGGAGCGACTACAAACCCGACTAGGTCGGCGACTCGTCGGACCAGTCCCTGTGGCTGGACGAGATCCAGCGCACGGGAACCTACGGCACCGACATCGCGCTGCCCGCCGTCAGGTTCGGCCACCAGATGTTCAAGAACCGGGTGGACGGCACGGCCGACAACATCCTGCCGCTGGGCAAGCCGCGCCTGTCCACCATCGTCTCCGAAACCGGCCAACAGACCACGGTCAACTACCTGCCCGCCGAGTGCACCGCCGGTATGACCAAACCGGCGGAGGACAACAACACCAAGCGCTGCTACCCGGTGTACTGGTCGCCCAACGGCGGCTCCGTCCCCCGGCTCGACTGGTTCCAGAAGTACCCGGTCTCGGATGTGCGCCTCGGCTCCGTCTACGGCGGCACTCTGGCCGTCAGCCACCACTACGACTACTCCGGCGGTGGTGCGTGGCACTACAACGACGACCCCATGACGGTGGAGAAGGAACGCACCTGGTCCGTCTGGCGCGGCTTCGAGAAGGTCACGCGCACCATCGGTGACGACACCGGACCGAAGTCCAAGGACACCACCGTCTTCCTGCGCGGCATGCACGGCGACAAGCAGAAGGACGGCTCCACCCGCACGGTGGAGGTCACAGGGATCAAAGCCCCGAAGATCACCGACCTGGATCGCTATGCGGGTGTCACCCGAGAGCAGGTCACCTACGACGGCGGTGAGGAGGTCTCCGGGAAGGTCAACGACCCCTGGTCGAAGAACACCGCCACGCAACACAAGTCGTACGCCGACACCGAGGCCTACTACGTCCGTACCGAGGCCAGCCACTCCCGCACCCGGGTGACCTCGGGCGTCACCGCCATGGACAGGACGCGCACCACTCGGACGACCTTCGACGACTACGGCATGCCCCTCACGGTGGAGGACTCCGGCACGGAGGCTTCCGGCGACGAGGTCTGCACACGAACCTGGTACGCCCGCAACAGCACGGCAGGGCTGACCGCGCTGGTCTCCCGTGAACAGATGGTCGCCAAGGCGTGCAGCGTGGCCACAGGCCTGCTTGACCTTCCCACTGACGATTCCCGTCCCGGCGATGTCATCGCCGACACCGCCACCGCGTACGACACCACCACGTGGTCGGCCACACAAGAGCCCACCAAGGGCCAGGTGCGGTGGATCGGCCGCGTCAACGGTTATGACGCCTCGGACAATCCGATCTGGCAGAAGGTGACCGCGACCGACTACGACACCCTCGGCCGCGCGACCGTGGTTTCGAACAACATCGGGACCAGCACCCGGACCACCTACACTCCCGCGGCTGCCGGTCCGCTGACCCAGATCGAGGTCCTCAACGCCAAGCAGCACAAGGCCGTCACGGTGATGGACGCCAGCCGAGGCCTCCCGGTGAAGACCACCGACCCCAACAACAGAATCACCGAACAGAGCTATGACAGCCTCGGCAGGATGACGGAGGTGTGGCTGCCGAACCGGTCCCGTGCCCTGAGTCAGGGCGGCAACTACAAGTTCGGCTACAGCATCTCCAGCACTGCCCCTTCGTGGCTCTCGACGTCGACGCTCGGCAAGACCCAGTACAACACCAGCTACGAGATCTTCGACGCACTTCAGCGACCGCGACAGACACAGGCGCCCTCCCCGCGAGGCGGCAGGGTCGTCAACGAGACCATGTACGACGACCGCGGCCTGGCGGTCGAGACCAACGCCGACCTCTGGGACTCCACCGCTCCGTCAGGCGAGTTGGTCGGCACAGCGGGTGGATCCGCCCCGCTGCACACCGACACGAGCTATGACGGCACCGGTCGGTCGACCCAGGTCGTGACCAAGACCTACAACACCACGCGCTGGACCACCAGCAGCAGTTACACCGGAGACTCCGTCACCACCACCGCGCCCGCCGGCGGTAATGCCGTGACCGTGATGAGCAATCTGCTCGGGCAGGTCACCGAGCGGCGCGAGTACCCCAACCCCACCGCGACCGGCACGCCGGCCACCACCAAGTTCACTTATGCCGACGGCGGCCAGACGCAGACCATCACCGGGACCGACGAAAAGCAGTGGTCCTACGGCTACGACCTCAAGGGCCGCCGAACGACCGCCACCGACCCGGACAGCGGCACCACGACGTCCACGTACACCAGCCTTGACCTGCTCGACACCAGCACGGATGCCGAACAGCGAAAGCTGATCCACGGCTACGACGAACTCGGCCGTAAGACGGACCTGTGGCAGACCGAGAAGACCGACGCGAACAAACTCGCCAACTGGACCTTCGACACGGTCGTGAACGGCAAGGGCTACCCGGCAGCCGCCACCCGTTACGTCGGCGGCAAGACCTACACGCAGAAGGTAACCAGCTACAACAGCCTCTACCAGCCCCTGTCCTCCGAACTGCAGCTGCCCGCGGCAGCCGACGAACCTCTCGTCGCGGCGGGAGTGCCGCAGACCCTGAAGTTCGAAACCGCCTACAACGTCGACGGAACCGTGCAGTACACCCGCGAGCCGGTCGTGGCGGGCATGCCCGCCACGGGCACGCAGACCTACGAGCAGATCGACTACACGTACAACACCCTGGGCATGCCCAACACGGCCAAGGGCGCGACCGGCTATCTGCTGGGCACCACGTACACGCCCGTCGGCCTGCTGGAGCAGCAGACCCTGGGTACCGACTCGGCGGGCAAGAAGGTCTATGTCGCCAACCAGTACGAGGACGGCACGCGCCGACTGACGGAGTCGGACGTCACCACCGACACCCACAGCTACATGGTGCAGGACCTCAAGTACTCCTACGACGCCGTGGGCAACGTCACCGCGGTGTCCGACACCGCCACCTGGCAGGGCACCTCACAGGCGGATCACCAGTGCTTCGCCTACGACGGGCACCGCCGCCTCACGGAGGCCTGGACCCCGAATACCGCGGACTGCGCAGCCTCCGGCCGCAGCACGTCCAACTTGGGGGGTGCAGCGCCCTATTGGTCCAGCTACACGTACAACAACGCGGGCCAGCGCAAGACCGAGACCCAGCACGGCCTTTCCGGTGACACCACGATCAACTCCACCCACGGCACCGCCACCGGACAGCCGCATCCTCTGACGAAGACCGAAACAAAGGTGCCGGGAAGCTCGACTCCGACCACGCACGACTACAAGTACGACGCCACGGGCAACACCACCAGCAGGCCGGGCACCAAGTCGACGCAGACTCTGGCCTGGAACAGCGAAGGCCGGCTCGGCGAAACCAGCGAGCCCGCGGCCGACTCCCAGCCGGCCACCGGCACCAAGTACGTCTACGACGCGGACGGGGAACTCCTCATCCGCCGCGCTGCCACCACCGACGGCGAGACGGTCCTGAGGTTCCCCCTGCCGGTCGGACAGCTTGATACTGGGACGGATGGTCCCGGAGGAAGCAGTCACAGGTAGTGAGCCAGAAGAGCAACATGAGTAAGCGGTACACGGCCGAGTTCAAGCGGGACGCGGTCGCCTTGGCGTTGTCCTCGGAGAAGACGGTCACCGAGGTGGCGAGGGATCTGGGCGTGAGTCCGGAAGGGCTGCGCGGGTGGGTGAAGCAGGCGAAGATCGACCGCGGTGAGGGGCCCGCCGGGGCTTTGACCACTGCGGAGCGTGAGGAGCTGGTCCGGCTGCGGCGGAAGGTCCGCGAGCAGGAGGCCACGATCGAGGTTCTGGGAAAAGCGACCGCCTTCTTCGCTCAGGACAAGATGAGGTAGGCACCGCGGCACGGTGTCACCTCATCGATGCGGAGAAGGCATCGGAGGGGAATCTCGCAGGTCACAGCGTTGCGTTTCTGTGCCGTGTGCTGGGGGTGTCCCGTTCCACCTACTACGCGCACAGGGCGGCAGGGCCGGCCCGGGCGGTGCGGGAGCGGGCCGAGGAGGTGCTGGTGGGCGAGATCCGGGTGCTGCATGCCGGATCTCGCGGTGCCTACGGGGCCCCGCGTGTCCACGCCGCCCTGCGGCGGGCCGGGCGGGCGGTGAACTCCAAGAAGGTCGAGCGGCTGATGCGCAAACACCGGATCGCCGGGATCACCCGCCGCCGGCGTCGGGGCCTGACCCGGCAGGCGAAGCGGGCGGTGTTCGCGCTCGACCTGATCGGCCGGGACTTCACCGCACCCCGGCCCGGGATGCGCTTGGTCGGAGACATGACCGAACTTGTCACGCTGGAAGGCAAGTTGTATCTGGCGACCTGCATCGATCTCGCGACGCGGGAGGTGGTCGGCTGGGCGATGGCCGACCACCACCGCGCCGAGCTGCCGGTCGCTGCCCTGCGGATGGCGGCCGGGCGTGGCGGCCTGGAGTACCGCTGCATCATGCACACGGATCGCGGCAGTGAATACACGAGTGACGAATTCCGCACCGAAATAGGCAAGTTGCGCATGAGGCAGTCGATGGGACGCGTCGGCTCTTGTTACGATAACGCCGCCGCGGAAAGCTGGTTCGCCATCCTGAAAGCGGAGATCGGGACGACCGTGTGGGAGACCCGCGAGGCGGCCCGGGCCGACGTTTTCCGCTACATCGAGGTCGAGTACAACCGCAGCCGACTCCGTCGGCACCCCGACTACGGGTACGTCACCCCGCTCGAAACGAGATCCCTGCTCAGGCAGAACCTCGCCCCGGCAGCGTAAACACCCGCTGTCCAGTTCGCGGGGGGAACTTCAGTCCTGTACCTCGGCGCCACCGAGGTGAAGCTCTCGGTCTCGGGCGGCGGCAAGACCAAGGCGCTCTCGGGCACCCGGTACTACGCCGGAGGCGCCGTACGCACCGTCGGCGCGGGCAAGAACGAACTCACCTTCCAGGCGGGTGACCACCACGGAACCATGAGCCTGAGCGTCAAGGCCGACGCGACCCAGACGGCCACCCGCCGCTATCTCACACCATTCGGAGATCCACGCGGAGGCGAGCCCACCACCTGGCCGGACGACAAGGCCTTCCTAGGAAAGCCCGCTGACAAGACGACTGGCCTGACCCATGTCGGGGCTCGCGAATACGACCCTGCCATCGGCCAGTTCATCAGCGTCGACCCTGTCCTCGACGGCAACAACGCCTGGTCCCTCAACGGCTACAGCTACGCGAACAACAGCCCCATCACTCAGTCGGACCCGAGCGGTCTTTACTGTGACGGCTGCAGCGTGGACAACCCGGACACGGCCTGGACCGCGGACAACGGGCCCGGGTGCACGCACAACGCGTGCTACGACCACGACGGGAACGTCGCGTACGAGATCAGCCACGGTGGTGGTGGCACGGGCGGCAACAGCGCTGGCAACAGCGGCGGTGGCAACTCAAGCAAGCAACCTGAGATCGTCCCCGGGGTGGCCATTCCCACGGAGGAAGACCTCCGGAACCGTGGGTACGACCCGTGGAAGAACCAGACGTATACCCAGCTGCTCGTCAAGTGGTCGGACGGTAAGTGTCTAAGTGACCCGTCCGGCGACGCCTGCAAAGCGCTCAATGCTCTGGGGTGGGTCAGCCCGACGCAGGACTTCCTGGAGTTCATCGGCGTACGCGACGCCATCGACTGCGCCAAGGGAAGTGTCAGCGGCTGCGTATGGACGGCAGTGGGGCTGCTGCCGGTGGGGAAGCTCGCCAAGGCGGCGAAGCTGGTCAAGAGGGGCGACAACGCGGCCGCCGCGGCAATGGCTTGCGTGAGGAGGAGTTTCCTCCCCGGCACCCAGGTACTCATGGCCGACGGCACCGCCAAGGCCATCGAGGACCTGCGGGTCGGTGACGAAGTCTTGGCGACGGATCCCGAGACGGGGAAGACGGCGCCGCAAGAGGTGACCGCTGAGCTTTTGAGCGAAGGCGTCAAGAACCTTGTAAAGATCGCTGTTGAGGATGAACGGGGAAGTTGGCAGACAGTTACCGCAACCGACAATCACCCTTTCTGGGTCACCGACCTGCGTCAGTGGGTGGATGCCGGCGACCTCAAGCCCAGTCAGTGGCTCCGCACCTCTGCGGGCACCCTGGTCCAGATCGAGGCCATCCAGCGCTGGACCCAGATCGCCCGTGTGCACAACCTGACCGTTGATGAACTGCACACGTACTATGTGCTGGCGGGAGCCACGCCGGTTCTGGTTCACAACAGTGGATGTGGAGACGTCGAGTTGGGGCCGGGTGGGGGATCTGCCGACTTCCTAAAGGCTTTCACCTCGACGAAGCCGGAGACTGAATTTGTCTTCGATTCGGGTGCAGGGAGATTTCTGGCGGGAGACCGCGAGCGCATTCCCGGAGGTCTCAGTCCGCATGAACAGCTTGCTGAAAAGGCGGGCATGGACAAGGGTGCGCCGTCCTGGGCGGCACGCTCTTCCGGGACAATGGTCGCCTTGTGTTCACAGAAAACAGTGGCCACTATGGACACAGATGGACAGACTCCACGCGCCAGCAGTTCCAGAAATTCATGAGTGACCAAGGGATTGACTTCGATTACAGGCCATGGGGCTAAGATGACCAATTGGAATCCGGTGGTGTATCGAGGGGACGGGGCATGGATCGGAATCATGCCAGACGGCCTTATCGGGGTCGGAGTGGAAGCAGAAGGGCGAGCCTCCCTTGCTAGCTCCGGGTTCGTTCCCATGTGGCCCTACCTGGAACGTGATCTTTCTGGAGCCTTGGCTGAATTTTCCCACTCCTGGGTGGATCTCGGCCGGGGAGGAGTTCCAACTCCAGAAAGGCTCATTGAGTTGACGGTCGAGTCGGCATGGAAGTCCGGCCGTTCGTACTGGATGCAGCTAGCCGCTCCATGGGCAATTGAAATGTCTCATCGAGAAGGTTTCGATCCAGGAGTCGTTCTAAGACTTCTCCTTGAAATGGCGATCTCTGAGGTTTTGCCGTCAGAAGTTCGAGATGAAGCGCAGCGTGCTAGCGAATAGGTTGTGAACCTCGTCGGAAAATCTCATAAAGGTGTTAAAACCTTGCACGTCCAGGAATTCCACCGAAGCTAGACTCCCGACGGCCGATTCTCCCCGTACCAGGGTTAGACCGCCAGCCCGACGAGTCCGGACGACCTCCCGCCCATGGGGTGTTGACGCAACAGTTCGTGGCTGTGTCGTCAAGCAAGCGAGCTCTAGACCAAAGAGAGTCAACGTAATGGATCCTCGAGGGTTGCCGCAGTTGTCGGAGTGGGTGACCGGCGCCGAGGTCGACGGGTACCACCTCCAGGGCTTCATGTCTGCCAACGTCTCAGTGGCTGAGGCTGCTGCTCTGGCGGACTTGTACTGGCCGAAGCTCGTGGAATACCGTGGCCGCGTATTCCTCGGTTTCAAGTTCGACGGAAAATCCATCGATGACTGGTACGGCCGTCTGTCAGGTGATTGGCGGGCAGTCGAATCGGTAGTGAACCATGTCCACTTGTGGGACTACTTTGTGATCACCTTGGAGTCGGAGTACACCGCACTTCCTGAACTGGCGGAGACCATTGCCGTCATGTGGCGAGCGGCGGTACAGAAGGCTTTCTCTGACCGGGAGCTCGAGATCACCGTCTCGGACAGCTCCGGTGACTATGGCCCGACATTGCGACTCACTGGCAGCTGACACCCGGACGGGCAGATCTTCCTTCCGGGTGGCTTCGCCAAATATTGTGCTCCAAGCCGAGGGCCTGCCTGAGAGGGAAAATTTTAGGGAGATCCGGCGGCGTAAGCGGAGTGACCGTGCCGTTCAAATTCGGTGACTTTTGATACCTGCCTTCGATTCGAACAACCCTCGGAGAGTCCATGTATGCGCGCGTGCCACGGTTCATCCCAGTCATGCTTATCTTGGCAGCTGGGACACTTACTACCGTCGCGTGTTCCTCGAGTACCGATGCGCGGCAAGTGGGTGGGGCAGAGAAGTCGACCGAGTCTGCCGAGGCTTTCCTGGTGCCACTCACGAAAGCACAGTTGAGGGCGCTCACCTTCAAGGAGGGTGAGGTCTCGCAGGTGCGAGAGGGCGGGATCGCGCTACAGGATTTCGACACGAAGAGCGGTAGGCCCTCGTTCCCGCCGGTTTCTGACCCTTCCTGTAATGCGATGGTCGATATTCGAATCGGCGAGAATGCATCCGTCGTCGTTTCTCAGCTCTTCGACTGGGAGGGAGACATCTATGCAGGCTCATCGATCATTGCCTCGTACGAACAGGGTGAAGCACGCAAAGCCTTTGCCGAACTTGAGCAGGCGCTTGGCGCGTGCCACTCCTACTCGGGCGAACACCTTGCAGGGAAATTCAAGGCAGCCGTCAAGGTGGGGAAGGCTCTGAATGTGGGAGACGAAGCCGTGCGTTTCCGGGAAATCATCCCCACCAAGGACTTGGGGGACCGGGATGAGCAGTTCACTGTGGTTCGATCCGGAAACGTGATCGTGGCCTTCCAGAGGATGAATATCGGAGGCAGCTCCTCTTTCCCTGATGATCTGATCAACAAGCAGGTTGAGCGTCTGCGTGAAGCGCAACGCAAGTGAGCGCCGGTCGGCGCCGTTGCTGGCGCCCTGGCCGGAGAAGATGCCCGAGCGTAGTCGGCTGGATCGGATGACCCTCGCCTCGGTTCTATGGCAGAGGTGGCTTGTGTGATGTGCGCAAGGTGGATATCAGGGCCGCGAGCTGGGGCGCGCCGGTGGTGAGGACGCTTTCCGGGTCGTCGCTTTCCCGGAGAAGGATCGTTCCGGGGGACGGGGTAGCGACATAGACGCAGGAGGAGGCCTCCTCACTGTGGGTGGACTTCTGCCAGGTCGGTTCGGTCTTGGTCATGGCTCGGCCTTCAGGTGTCCTGGGTGATGTGGTGGATGAGGTCGCGGGAGGCGTTGGGCTCCAGGGCCGCTTCCTCCATGCGGTCCAGGATCAGCCGGTATTTCGTCAACTGCGCTGCTGCATGGATGAGTTCGCTACCGTGCGCGGCATCGAGCTGCGCCGTGTCGAGTGCGGGGACCGGCCCGTAGGCGTAGTCCAGGCCGTGGCCGACGGTGGGGAACACGGTGCCGTCGAAGGGGATTACCCGCAGGGTGATGTGCGGCTGCTCGCTCATCTTGGACAGATGCTCCAACTGCGGCCGGGCGACATCGCGTCCGCCGAAGCGCATGCGCAGGGCGGCTTCGTGAATGATCGCCGTGTACTGCGGTGGCTGTTCGCGATGAAGGATGCCCTGACGCTTGATGCGGTGGGAGACGCGGTACTCGATCTCGTGCGGGTGGAGCGCTGGAACCGCCAGGCGGAAGAGGGTACGGGCGTGCTCGGGGGTCTGGAGCAGGCCTGGAATGTTGATGACCTGGGCCATGCGCAAGGCCCGCGCGTGGTGTTCCATCTCCGCGACATCGAGGAAGCGGGACGGCAGCGTGTCCCTGTACTCCTCCCACCAGCCGCGTTCGCGGTATGCCGCCATGGCCACGAGGGCGTCGACCAAGGCCCCGTCGGTGCAGGCGTAGTTGTGGGCGAGAGTGCGGATGCGCTGTTCGCTGAGGCCGAAACGGCCGGTTTCGATATTGCTGATACGCGCCTGGTTGGCGCTGATCATCTCGCCGGCCTCGCGTGCGGTCAGACCCGCCTGCTCGCGCAGCTTGCGCAGTTCTACACCCAGACGGAGTTGGCGTGCCGTGGGTGTCTGCCGTGGCGGCATGTTCTTCTGCTCCTCGCTCTGCCTTGCGCGGTCACCCACACGAGTGGAGCGTCGGATGTATCCGCAGATTTCGTAGAAACCATTCTACGTACGCCGCTACGGTGAGACCCGAACCGCTCAACCACCCCCGCCGGTAAGCCGGAAGTGCACCGCGTACGTGCCTGTACGTGGCACCGCCACCGTCACCCCCGGTCGGGCGTCGAGCGAGTCGAATGAAGCAAGTCCCCCCACCGCAGGAGGCTTTCATGGTCACCGTATCGCCGCCGTCCCCGCTGGAGTGTGAAGCGGACCCGACTTGGGCGTACGCCCTCCAGCTGCCCCACGATCCCCGCGCCGCGCGTATCGCCCGCATCACCCTCCGCGCCGTGCTCACCGGGCACGGAATGTCTCAACTCCTCGACCCCGCAGAGTTGTTGGCTTCCGAACTCGTCACCAACGCCTACCGGTACTCCGTCGGCCCCGCCGCCCTCCGCCTTCGCGGCCTGGGTGGCAGCCGACTGCGGGTGAGTGTCTGGGACGCCAACCCTCATATCCCGCCCTCGTTCGACAAGCGCTCAGGACCGCTGCGTCCTGCGCCTGTGCCGGTGGAGGCCGACGGTGGGCGTGGACTGTTCCTCGTATGCCACTTCGCGGACGCGTGGGGCGGGTATCCGCTCGGAGATGATCTCTTCGGGACGAGCGGGAAGCTGCTGTGGTGCGAGCTGGGGGTGTCGGTGGCTGATCGTGCCGGAGCCGCCGCGTGACGGCCGAGCGGCCGGTGATCAAGCGGGGGGCGGCCAGGGTGGCCCCGCGCTATCGTGGAAACGCGACACGCTCTGTAACCAGCGGAGGACCGTGGTGACCACCATGACCGAGCGCCCGACGGCCATAGACGCCTCTTCGGACGGAGCCTTCGAGGACATGCTCCGAATCGTCGAGGAGCTGGACACACCTGACGGCTACAAGGCCGAACTCATCCGGGGGAAGATCATCGTGTCGCCGTGGTCGAAGCTGCGCTACAAGAAGGTGATGAAGTCACTGCGGCTGCAGTTGCAACCCCATGCCCCGGAGGGGCACGACGTCGACGTTGCGCCGTTTCTTTTCACTTTCCCCGGCTCTGAGCGGGGGTTCGGCCCTGACCTGCACGTCGCCGACGAGATGGCCTTCGACGCCGATGGCCGCCATGCCGACGGTGCCGCTCTGTCCCTCGCCGCGGAGCTGACCTCCGACTCCACCAAGGACGCCGACTGGCTCGACAAGCTGGACACGTACGGTCGGGTCGTGCCCGTGTACCTGGTGCTCGACATGCAGGTTCAGGAGGTGACTGCCTTCTGGGATCCGTCTTCGAAGGGTTATCGGTCCCGGCACTCGGTTCCCTTCGGGGAGTCGCTGCACGTGCCCGCGCCCTTCGACTTCGAGTTGGACACGTCCGGGTTCTTCGCCCGCGCGCATGACGCCAATGGAGAGGGCGCGCGGGAAGCGTGAACACCGGACGTCGGTCTGCGGGCGAGTCGGCGCAGACCGACGACGGTACGGCGGCTCTCAGCCCACCAACCCCAACTCCCGCGCGATCAGCATCCGCTGGACCTCGCTCGTGCCCTCGCCGATTTCCAGGATCTTGGAGTCGCGCCACATGCGGGCGACCGGGTACTCGTTCATGAAGCCGTAGCCGCCGTGGATCTGGGTGGCGTCGCGGGCGTTGTCGACGGCGATGGTGGAGGAGTGGAGCTTGGCCAGGGCCGCCTCCTTCTTGAAGGGTTCGCCCGCCACCAGGCGGGAGGCCGCGTCGCGCCAGGCGAGGCGGGCCGTGTAGGCCTTCATCTCCATGTCCGCGATCTTGAACTGGATCGCCTGGTTGGCGCCGATCGGGCGGCCGAAGGCGTGGCGCTCCTTCGCGTACTTCAGTGATTCGTCCACACAGCCCTGGGCCAGGCCCGTCGCGAGGGCCGCGATGGCGATGCGGCCCTCGTCCAGGATGCGGAGGAACTGCGCGTAGCCGCGGCCCTCGGAGCCGAGCAGGTTCGCGGCAGGGACGCGGACGTCGGCGAAGGAGAGCTCCCGGGTGTCGGAGGCGTTCCAGCCGACCTTCGAGTAGGGGGCCGCGACCGTGAAGCCGGGGGTGCCGGACGGCACGATGATCGAGGAGATGAGCGGCTTGCCCGCCTCGGTGCGGCCGGTCACCGCCGTCACCGTGACCAGGCCCGTGATGTCCGTCCCCGAGTTGGTGATGAAGCACTTGGTGCCGTTGATCACCCACTCGTTCGTCGTCTCGTCCAGGCGGGCCGTCGTACGGGTCGCGCCCGCGTCCGAGCCGCCGTCCGGCTCGGTGAGGCCGAAGGCGCCGAGGATCTCGCCGGAGCAGAGGCGGGGGAGCCACTCCGCCTTCTGCTCGTCGGTGCCGAAGAGGTGGATCGGCATCGCGCCGAGCGAGACGCCCGCCTCCAGGGTGATGGCCACCGACGAGTCGACGCGGGCCAGCTCCTCCAGCACGATGCCGAGGGCCATGTAGTCGCCGCCCATGCCCCCGTACTCCTCCGGGAACGGCAGCCCGAACAGGCCCATGCGGCCCATCTCGCGGACGATCTCGTACGGGAACTCGTGGCGCTCGTAGAAGTCGCCGATCTTCGGCGCCACGACGTCGTGCGCGAAGTCGGCCACCGTACGGCGGAGCTCGTCGAGTTCGGGGGAGAGGCGGTGGTCGAGAGGCATGGGGATCACTCCTGGTGGGAGAGGGCGCGGACGGTGCGGGACGGGCTGGGTCGGCCCAGTTGTTCGGCCATCCACACGCTGGTGGCGGTGAGACGGTCGAGGTCGACCCCGGTGTCGATGCCGAGGCCCGTCAGCATCCACACGAGGTCTTCGGTGGCGAGGTTGCCGGTGGCGCTCTTCGCGTACGGACAGCCGCCGAGGCCGCCCGCGGACGCGTCCACCGTCGTGACGCCGTGCTGGAGCGCGGCCAGGGTGTTCGAGAGCGCCTGGCCGTACGTGTCGTGGAAGTGCACGCCGAGGGAGGGGGTGGGGATGTTCTGTTCGTTGAGCGCTGTGAGGAGCCGGCCCACGTGTCCCGGGGTCGCCACTCCGATCGTGTCGCCCAGGCTCAGCTCGTCGCAGCCCATGTCCATGAGCGCACGGCAGACCCGTACGACCTGGGGGACGGGCACCGGACCCTCCCACGGATCGCCGAAGCACATGGAGAGGTAGCCGCGCACGTGGGCGTCCTGCGCCTTGGCCCGCGCGACCACCGGCTCGAACATCGCCAGCGCCTCGTCCACGGTCCGGTTGAGATTGGCCTTGGCGAAGGACTCCGTGGCACTGGCGAAGACCGCGATACGGGTCGCGCCGAGTGCCAGCGCCCGGTCCAGGCCCCGTTCGTTCGGTACGAGGACGGGGAGGGCCGTGCCCGAGAGGTCGCTCAGGTCGCGGACGAGGGGGAACAGGTCCTCCGCGTCGGCCAGTTGGGGCACCCACTTGGGGTGGACGAAGCTCGTCGCCTCGATGGTGCCGAGGCCGGCGTCGGCCAGCCGCCGTACGAACTCCGCCTTGGTCTCCGTCGGGACGGTCGCCTTCTCGTTCTGCAGTCCGTCGCGGGCGCCGACCTCGTGGATGCGGACGTGGGCCGGGAGTCCCTCGGCTGGTACGGCCATGGGCAGCCCTAGCTCGGGGGTGGTCATGCCTTCTCCTCCTCCTGCGCTTCCTCGCTCGGCGCCACCACGGCCAGGATCTGGTCCATGGCGACCGTCGTGCCCGGGGTGACGTCCAGCTCGGTGACGGTGCCGGCGTGCGGGGCGGAGATGACGTGCTCCATCTTCATCGCCTCCACCACCAACAGGCTCTGCCCGGCGGTCACTTCGTCCCCGACGGCCACCTTCACGACGGTCACCGTGCCGGGCATGGGCGCGGTGAGGGAGTCCGCGCCCGCGTGTGCCGCGCCGGTGAGGGAGGCTGCGACGGGGTCGTGATCCAGCAGATTCCAGACGTCACCGTCGCGGCCGAGCCAGGTGGAGGTGTGGTGGAAGGTGTGGGTCCGGCCGGCGAGATGGAGGGTGACGGTGGGGGGCTGCGAAAAGCGGTTCTCTTCCCCAGACCCACCCCTTCCCGAAACCGGGGTCAAGCCCCTGGACCCCCAGGAGATGGCGGCTGCGCCACCAGGCTCGTCGACAGGTTCGGCTGCGCCGTCTACGCCGTCGAGCCGGAACTCCGCGCCCTCCGCCGTGCCCCGCACGCGGACGGTCACGGGGTCGTGCCCTGGCACCCGGAGGTGGTGCACGGTCCAGGCGTGCTCGCCACCGAGCCGCCACCCACTGGGCACGGAGAACGGATCGACCCAGCCGGACTCATTCAGCCCGTCCGGCGTTTGAGGACGAGGCCGTTCAGGCCGATTGGCGGGGGTCTGGGGGCGCAGCCCCCAGCTTCGGGAAGGGGTGGGGTTGGGGAAGAGCGCCGCCTGTCGCAGCAACCCACCCACCACGTACACCTCCGGCGGAACCCCGGTCGAAACCAGCCCCTCGACCTCCCGTTCCACCAACCCCGTGTCCAACTCCCCCGCGACAACCGCAGGATGACCCAACAGCCTCCGCAGGAACCCCGCGTTCGTCTGCACCCCGAGTGTCACCGTCCCCGCCAACGCCCCGCGAAGCCGCCGCAGCGCGGTCGCCCGGTCCGGCCCGTACGCGATCACCTTGGACAGCATCGGGTCGTACAACGACCCGACCTCCGTGCCCTCGGACAGCCCCGAGTCCGTGCGGATGCCGTCCCCCTGGGGCTCGTGCAGCCGCAGGACCGTACCGCCGGACGGCAGGAACCCCCGCGCCGGATCCTCGGCACAGATCCGGGCCTCGACGGCATGCCCGGTGAGCGTGACGTCGTCCTGGGCGAACGCGAGCCGCTCACCCGCCGCCACCCGCAACTGCCACTCCACGAGATCGATCCCGGTGATCATCTCGGTCACCGGATGCTCGACCTGGAGACGCGCGTTCATCTCCATGAAGTAGTACGAGGACACGGGGGGTTCGGGGGGTGTCCCCCCGATGGGCACAGTGACGCCCGGCACGATGAACTCGACCGTGCCCGCCCCCGAGTACCCGCACGAGCGGGCCGCCTGGACGGCAGCCTCGCCCATCGCGGCGCGGGTCTTCTCGTCGAGGAACACGCTGGGCGCCTCCTCGATGATCTTCTGGTGCCGGCGCTGGAGGGAGCACTCGCGCTCGCCGAGATGCACCACGTTCCCGTGGCCGTCCGCGAGGACCTGGATCTCGATGTGCCGCGGCCGGTCGACCCACCGCTCGACGAGGAGCGTGTCGTCACCGAAGGAGGCCCGCGCCTCACGCCGCGCGGCGGCGATCTCGTCCGCCAGCGCGGAAGCGTCCCGCACGAGCCGCATCCCCTTGCCGCCCCCGCCCGCCGACGGCTTCAGCAGTACGGGCATCCCGATCTCCCGCGCGGCCTCGGCCAACTCCGCATCCGTCAGCCCACTACCGGAAGACCCCGGCACCACCGGAACCCCCGCCGCCTTCACCGTCTCCTTGGCGCGGATTTTGTCGCCCATGAGCGAGATGGCGTCCGCCGGAGGGCCGATGAAGACAAGCCCCGCGTCGGCGCACGCACGCGCGAAGTCGGCGTTCTCCGCGAGGAATCCGTAGCCGGGGTGCACCGCCTGCGCCCCCGTCCTCGCCGCCGCCTCCAGCAGCCGTTCCGCGGACAGATAGCTCTCGGCGGCCGGCGCCGGACCGATCCGTACCGCCGTGTCCGCCTCGCGCACGTGCCGGGCGTCGGCGTCCGCGTCCGAGAAGACGGCCACCGAGCGGACGCCCAGCGACCGGAGCGTACGGATGACCCGTACGGCGATCTCGCCCCGGTTGGCCACAAGTACCGTGTCGAACATCGTCGTTCGTCCCCTCACGTCTGTCCCCTCACATCCGGAAGACGCCGAACTGGGGGTCACCCAGCGGGGCGTTCGCGCAAGTCGTCAGAGCGAGTCCCAGCACCTGCCGGGTCTCCATCGGGTCGATCACACCGTCGTCCCAGAGCCGGGCGGTGGCGTAGTAGGCGTTGCCCTGGGTCTCGTACTGGGCGCGGATCGGGTCCTTGAAGGCCTCTTCGTCCTCCGCCGGCCAGGACTCGCCGCGCCCCTCCAACTGGTCGCGCTTGACGGTCGCGAGGACCGAGGCGGCCTGCTCACCGCCCATGACCGAGATCTTGGCGTTCGGCCACATCCACAGGAAGCGCGGGGAGTACGCCCGGCCGCACATCGAGTAGTTGCCCGCGCCGTACGACCCGCCGACCACCACCGTCAGCTTCGGTACGCGTGTGCAGGCGACGGCCGTGACCATCTTGGCGCCGTGCTTGGCGATGCCCCCGGCCTCGTACTGACGGCCCACCATGAAGCCCGAGATGTTCTGCAGGAACACCAGCGGGATGCCGCGCTGGTCGCACAGCTCGATGAAGTGGGCGCCCTTCTGGGCGGACTCGGAGAACAGGATGCCGTTGTTGGCGACGATGCCGACCGGGTGGCCGTGGATCCGGGCGAAGCCGGTGACGAGGGTCTGCCCGAACTCGGACTTGAACTCGGCGAAGCGCGAGCCGTCGACGACGCGCGCGATGACCTCGCGCACGTCGTAGGGGGTGCGCGAGTCCACCGGCACCGCGCCGTACAGCCCGGCCGGGTCCACCTTCGGCTCGATGCCCTGTGTGACCGACCAGGGGAGGGGGCCGCGGTCGGGGAGTGTGGAGACGATGGTCCGGACGATCCGCAGCGCGTGCGCGTCGTCCTCCGCGAGGTGGTCCGTGACGCCGGAGACGCGGGAGTGGACCTCGCCGCCGCCAAGTTCCTCCGCCGTGACGACCTCGCCGGTGGCGGCCTTCACCAGGGGCGGGCCGCCGAGGAAGATCGTGCCCTGGTTCCGCACGATCACGGCCTCGTCGCTCATCGCCGGGACGTACGCCCCGCCGGCCGTGCACGAGCCGAGGACGGCCGCGATCTGCGGGATGCCGGCCCCCGACATCCGGGCCTGGTTGTAGAAGATCCGCCCGAAGTGCTCGCGGTCGGGGAAGACCTCGTCCTGCATGGGGAGGAAGGCGCCGCCCGAGTCCACCAGGTACACACAGGGGAGGCGGTTCTCCAGCGCCACCTCCTGGGCGCGCAGGTGCTTCTTCACCGTCATCGGGTAGTACGTGCCGCCCTTGACCGTGGCGTCGTTGGCGATCACCACGCACTCGCGGCCGCTCACCCGGCCGATCCCGGCGATGACGCCCGCGGCCGGGGCCTGCCCCTCGTACATCCCGTCGGCCGCCAGCGGGGCCAGCTCCAGGAAGGGCGAGCCGGGGTCGAGGAGCGTGTCCACGCGGTCGCGCGGCAGCAGCTTGCCGCGGGCGGTGTGCCGGGCGCGGGCCCGCTCACCGCCGCCGAGACGGGCCGCGGCCAGCTTGCCCCGCAGCTCGTCGACGAGCGTGCGGTGCGCCTCCTCGTTGGCCCGCCAGGCCTCCGCCGCGGGGTCCCCCGCGGTCGTCAGCTCCGGTGCCTCGTGCATTCTGCGGTCCCCTCACCCGGTGGTCACCGGTCCATGAACCAAGCCGTCGTCGCCCATGAACCAAGCTGTCGCTTGCGCATGAACCAAGCTGTCGCCGGCCCATGAGCCGAGTTGCTGTGGGCCATGAACCAAGTTAATGAGCGTTAACGCGTTTCCTCCAGGTTAACGAGCGCTAACCTCCCTGTCTAGAATTGCGTCCATGGCCACGAGAACCGACGCCCCCACCCGCCGCGAGCAGATCCTCAAGGAGGCCGCGCGGCTCTTCGCCGAGCGCGGTTTCCACGGCGTCGGGGTCGACGAGATAGGGGCGGCGGTCGGCATCAGCGGCCCCGGCCTGTACCGGCACTTCCCGGGCAAGGACGCGATGCTCGCCGAGCTGCTGGTGGGGATCAGCGGGCAGCTGCTGACCGGCGGCAAGCGCCGGCTGGCGGAGTCCGACGGGAACCCGGAGGCGCTCCTCGACTCGCTCATCGAGGGGCACATCGACTTCGCGCTCGACGACCGTCCCTTGATCACCCTGCACGACCGTGAGCTGGACCGCCTCCGGGAAAGCGACCGCAAGCTGGTGCGGCAGCTGCAGCGGCAGTACGTCGAGCTGTGGGTGGAGGTCGTCCGCGAGGTCTATCCGGGGCTGGCCGAACCGGCGGTCCGCTCGGCGGTGCACTCGGTGTTCGGGCTGCTGAACTCCACCCCTCACCTGGGCCGCCCCGGCGCACTCCCGGGCCGCGCGGGCACGGCGGAGCTGCTCCATCGCATGGCGAGAGGCGCCTTCTCGGCCGCCGCAGCGTGACGAGCGTTACGCGGGTGCTCCTCTGGACGCTGCCGCCTACTCGCCGGTACGGTGATGTTCTGAGCAAGCGCTTAGACATGGACTCATGAGCCAGGTGGAGGTGGCGGCGGTGCGCCGTACGGTGTTCAACGAGGATCACGAGGCGTTCCGGGAGACCCTCCGGGCCTTCATCGAGGCCGAGGTCGTCCCCGTCTACGACGAGTGGTTCGCGGCCGGCCAGGCGCCGCGCGACTTCTACTACAAGCTCGCCGAGCTGGGCGTCTTCGGCATCCGCGTGGACGAGGAGTTCGGCGGCGCCGGCATCGACTCGTACAAGTTCGAGGCCGTGATGTACGAGGAGACGGCCCGCGCGGGTGTCTCCTTCGGCGGCTCCGGTGTGCACGTGCTGCTGGGCCTGCCCTACATCAAGGCGCTCGCCACCGACGAGCAGAAGAAGCGCTTCCTGCCGAAGTTCGTCTCCGGCGAGGAGATGTGGGCGCTGGCGATGACCGAGCCGGGCACCGGCTCCGACCTCGCGGGCATGAAGACCACCGCGAAGCTCTCCGAGGACGGCTCGCACTACGTCCTCAACGGCGCCAAGACCTTCATCACCGGTGGTGTGCACGCCGACCGCGTGATCGTCTGCGCCCGTACGTCCGCGCCGACGGCCGAGGACCGCCGCTTCGGCATCTCCCTCTTCGCCGTGGACACCAAGGCCGAGGGCTACTCGGTGGGCCGCAAGCTCGACAAGCTCGGGCTGAAGACCTCCGACACCGCCGAGCTGGCGTTCGTCGACGTGAAGGTGCCCGTCGAGGACCTCCTCGGCGAGGAGAACAAGGGCTTCTACTACCTCGGCGGCAACCTGCCCTCCGAGCGCTGGGGCATCGCGTTCGGCGCGTACGCGCAGGCCGCGGCGGCCGTCCGGTTCGCCAAGGAGTACGTGCTGGAGCGGACCATCTTCGGCAAGCCGGTCTCGCACTTCCAGAACACCAAGTTCGAACTGGCCGCCTGCCAGGCCGAGGTGGACGCCGCGCAGGCCGTCGCCGACCGCTCGCTCGAAGCCCTGGACGCGGGCGAACTCAGCCCCGCCGAGGCCGCGTCCGCGAAGCTCTTCTGCACCGAGGTCGCGCACCGCGTCATCGACCGCTGCCTCCAGCTGCACGGCGGCTACGGCTTCATGAACGAGTACCCGATCGCCCGCCTGTACGCGGACAACCGGGTCAACCGCATCTACGGCGGTACCAGCGAGATCATGAAGTCGATCATCGCCAAGGACATGGGTCTGTAAGGCCCGGGAAACCATCCGAGAAATCACTGCACGGTACAACTGACACATGAGTCAGGCACTTGAAGCCCTGCTCGATCTGCTCGACCTCGAGCAGATCGAGCAGGACATTTTCCGCGGCCAGTCCCGGTTCGCCGTCGTCCCCCGCGTCTTCGGCGGGCAGGTCGCCGCGCAGGCACTGGTCGCCGCGGGGCGTACGGTCCCCGACGACCGGTTCGCCCACTCGCTGCACGCGTACTTCCTGCGCGCCGGGGACGCGGGCGCGCCGATCGTCTACACCGTCGACCGGATCCGCGACGGCCGGTCCTTCACGACCCGCCGGGTGGTCGCCGTCCAGCACGGGCAGCCGATCTTCCACCTCTCCGCGTCCTTCCAGACGTACGAGGAGGGCATGGAGCACCAGGCCGACATGCCGCCCGCGCCCGATCCGGAGACCCTGCCGACGGCGGCCGAGCTGCTGCCGCGGTACGCGGACCTGTATCGCGAACAGGGTGTCGTGGAACGGCTGTTGGAGGCCCGTGAGGCCGTCGACCTCCGTTACGTCGACGCGCCGCCGTTCGCCAGCGTCGGGGAGGCTCGCGAGCCGCGTTCCCAGGTGTGGTTCCGCGCCAACGGCAAGCTCGCGGACGATCCGCTCCTGCACGTCTGCCTCGCCACGTACGTCTCCGACATGACGCTCCTCGACTCCGTACTGCTCGCCCACGGACGCGGCGGCTGGGTCACGGGGGACGTCGTCGGCGCCTCCCTGGACCACGCGATGTGGTTCCACCGCCCGTTCCGCGCCGACGAATGGCTCCTGTACGACCAGGAGTCACCGTCCGCGTCCGGCGGCCGGGGCCTCGGCCAGGCCCGTATCTACACGCAGGACGGGCGGCTGGCGGTCACGGTGATCCAGGAGGGGGTTGTACGGGTTCCTCGGTGATCCTGGGCCTGGTCCTGGTCCTGGTCTAGGAGCGGTGAGGTCAGCTCCTCGACGTGTACGCCACGAAGTCCGCCCACGCTTCCGGCGCAAGCGCGAGCTGAGCCCCATCCACGTTCTTGGAGTCGCGGACGTGCACCGTGCTGGGGGCGAGGGCGATCTCGACGCAGGAGTTGCCGTCAGGGCCGTCGCTGTAGCTGCTCTTGAACCACCCCAGCTCGGAGCTGTCTCCGGCAGAAGCCTTGCGGATCATGTCTCTCCCAGCAGTTGCTCGATGAAGGCCAGCGACTCCCGTGGGGTAAGAGCCTGAGCCCGGATGGTGCCATACCGCAGCTCCAGGATCCGCAACTGCTTCGGATCGGAGGTCGGTCGGCCGCTGTACGCACCGTCGGAGCGGCCGACCGCTGTGCCGTCCGCGAACTTCAGCACTTCGATCTTCCCGTCCAGCCCTGGGTGAGCCTCCGCGTTCGTCGGCATCACCTGAAGCGTGACGTTACGCAACCGCCCCACCTCCAGCAGATGTTCGAGCTGCTGACGCCACACCATTGTGCCTCCGACGGGACGGCGGAGTGTCGCCTCTTCCTGGACGAAGCTCAGCGCGGGTGCAGGCGAGCGCTCGAAGATGGACTGCCGCGCCATACGAGCGGTCACCATGCGCTCCACCTCCTCGGGCGAGTACGCGGGCTGCCAAGCCTCGAACAGGGCTCGCGCATGCTCAGGTGTCTGCAACAGGCCGTGGATGCTGAGCCCGACGTACACGCCCAGCTCAACCGCTCTGGCCTCCATCTGCGCCAAGTCCCGTACCTGCTTCGGGTACCGAACCTTCGCCACATCCTCCTTCATCGCTGAGAGCAACCCACCCGCCCCCAACACCTCGTCCGCCCTGTCCAGATACTCGCCCCGGGGGATCCGCCTGCCGCCCTCGATCTTGTAGACCAGGTCCTCCCCGTACCCCACCGCCGCCCCGAACTCGGCGGCCCGCATCCCCACCGCCTCCCGCCGCAGCCTGAGCTGCCGCCCCACGGTCGCGACGACCGCCACTCCCCAGTCGTCGTCCGGGTCGACCTCCCAACCCGGCTCGTCCGCCTCGCTCTTGAGCCGTCGTACCTCGCCGTCCACCGACATAGCGCACCCCTCCGTCGTACTTCCGTGCCGCAACGCCCGTACCCCCACGGCCGGTACCGACAGCCCGGACAGCAGTGGACAAGCTCCGGACAGTCACCGTACGCATCGGCGTCGTCACTGGTCACGGTAAGCACGCGCCGCCACGCTCAGTGACGTGAACAAGGAAAGGTCCACCCAACTCGACACCCCCACCCGTCACTTCAGCGTGTTGCTGTCGCCCACGCCACGCGGCGCCCGCCTCGCCCGGCTCCTGGGCGCGGAGTGGCTGCGTACCTGGGACCTGCCGTACGGCGTGACCGAGACCGCAGAGCACCTGGTCGCCGAACTCGCCGCGAACGCCGCCACCCACGGCCGCCTCCCCGGGCGGGACTTCCGTCTCGCCCTCCTGGCCCGCGGTGAGACTCTCCGCATCGAGGTGACGGATACACGCGGCGACGACCTCCCGCGCCACCGCCACCCGTCCCCCGACACCGAGTCCGGACGCGGCCTGCTCCTCGTCGAGGCCCTCGCGGACCGCTGGGGCGTCGAACTGGGCCCCGTCCCCCGAAAAACCGTATGGGCGGAGCTCGACCTGGCACCGCACTCACCGGAGCCTGAGGGCGTGTGTTCCGGTGGGTCTGGCGCTCTTCCCAAAGAAACACGAGGCGGAAAGAAACCCCACCAAGCCCCACCCCTCCCGCCCACGGCGGGCGCTCACTCGGGCGAGTGAACATCACCAACTCGGCTGGCTTCGGGACAGGTTGGCTGCTCTACGCTCAGCGCGGCACCACACAACCGCAGCAGCCACACGACCGCAGACATGCGACGGCCCCCGCCGGGACGGCAATCCCAATGCGAGGGCCTGACCACAGAGGAAGAAGCACCTTCCCGATGGATACGCAGAACACTAGCGTGCGCCCGCACGCCCAGACCCGTACCGCGGGCAGAAACCACCCGCCCCGGAGCGCCCGCGCGAACACCCACCCGGGCGGCGGCATCGTGCACGACAACTCCCGCCACACCACCCGTTTCACGGTCGTCGGCAACCACCTCGCCCAGCACCCGGAGCTGTCAGGGCTGGCCATCGGACTCGGCGTCCACATCCAGTCGCTCCCCACCGGCGCCCGCGCAGACATCAAGACCCTCGCCGCCCGCTTCCCCGAGGGGTCGACCCGTATCGCCGCCGCCCTGCGCGAACTGGAGACCCACGGCTACCTGCGCCGCACCCGCGAACGCACGGAGAGCGGGCGGATCGTCACCCGCACGGTCTCCTGCAACCAGCCGGGGCGACACGGGGACGCTTCCGACGACGAATCCAAGGGCTGGGTCAAACCTCAGGCCAGGCCTCAGGCCAGGCGGGCGGCCGAGCAGCGGAAGCAGCCCCCACGCCGTGCCCTCCCCGCCGTACCGAAGCCCGCGTACGCCTCCCCGGCCCTCCTCCGGACGGCCATCGACGTCCTGGCGGGCCTCCGCCGCGAAGACCCCCGCCTCTTCCTGCCCGCCACCGACGCCGAACACCTCGCCCCCGGAGTCGCCGCCTGGCTGGAGCGCGACCTCACCCCGACCGCCGTACGCCACGCCCTGGCCAACGACCTGCCGGTCGAGCCTCTGCGTCGCCCGGCCGCCTTCCTGGCCCACCGCCTCGCGGCCCAACTCCCGCCCCTACCTCCGTATCGCGCCCCCGAATCGCCCCCGCCCGTGAGGCACCCCCTCCGCAACTGCGACGGCTGCGACCGCGCCTTCCGCGGACCTGAGCCCGGCCGCTGTCGCGACTGCCGCGAGTTCCGGCAACCCGTCCCAGCGTTCACCTGACGGCGCCCACCCGCGGCTCGGCACTCCCCGCGCTCACCGCACGAACGGCCCAGGCAGGTACCTGAAGCAATGGACTTGCCGTACCACCCCACCTCGCCCAGACAGGAACCCGTATGGTCAGCTCGCCCCACGAGGCGATGCACCGCATCTTCCAAGAGCACCCGGATCTCTTCTCCCGGGTCTCCGAGGTGCTGGGCGTCGATTTCGGCTCACCCACCTCGTTCACCGTCCTGCCGACCGACCTCACAGAGGCCCGTCCGCTCGAACGTCGCGTCGACACACTGCTGCGGCTGGAGACAGAGGACGACGAGCCGCTGCTCCTCGCCGTCGAAGCCCAGGGCAAGAAGGACCCCGACAAGCCCGCGAGCTGGGCGTATTACGCTTCGTACCTGCTCACGAAGTACCGGTTGCAGCCGATACTGCTCGTCGTCTGCCAGGACCTCGCGACCGCCGAATGGGCAGCGCGACCGGTGCACTTCGGCCCTCGGCAGTGGCCTTTGCTCACCCTGCGCCCGCTGGTCGCGGGCCCGCACAACATGCCGGTGATCACCGACCCCGCCGAGGCCCGCAAGGACCTCGCACTCGCGACGCTGTGTGCGATCACCCACGCCAGGAACCCGGACATCGGGGCCATACTCAAAGCAATGACGACCGTCCTGCGGGACACACCGGACGCCGTCAAGAACCCCGTCATCGAATTCATCTCACAGGGCCTGGGCAAGCTGCCTGCCGCAGCACTTTGGAGGAAACTAGTGGCCGTGGACCTTTCTTTCTACAAGTCGCCCCTCTTTGAAGAAGTCCGCGAGGAGGCCCGGTCGAAGGCCTTGGCGGAGGGCCTTGCAGAGGGCCTTGCGGAAGGCCTTGCGGAAGGCCTTGCGGAGGGCCTTGCGGAGGGCCTTGCGGAGGGCCTTGCGGAGGGCGAGGCGCGCCGCGCAAGCGAGGACGTCCTGGCCGTCCTGGCGGAGCGCGGCATCGATGTCCCTGAGGATGCCCGTGAGCGCATCACCGGCTGCGGCGACCCCGAGATCCTGCGCCACTGGCTCCGGCGTGCCGTCACCGCCCCGGTGGCTGAGGACATCTTCACGGTCGATCAGCCCACGGACCTCGACACGAAACGCCGAGCCGGTACACAGACACCCGGAGGTGCCGCGATGAGCGGCGACGGCCGGCCCTGACGGACTGCCTTGTGCCGCACACAAGGGCTCAGTCTGTGTCTGTGTCTTCTGCGTCGGGTTCGGTGTCCATGAGGCCCGCTGCGTCCAGCAGGTACGCCGTCATCGGGTCGTAGTGGCGGGGGCTCGTGACGTGGTCGTCCATGGGGACGGTCACCTGGACCGTGCCCTCGGACTCCGCGAGGAACAGGGCCGGGTCGTTGCAGTCGGCGTAGCCCATGGAGTCGATGCCCAGCTGGCCCGCGCAACCGGCCCAGCCGTGGTCGGCGACGACCAGGTCGGGCAGCGGGCGGCCCGCGCTTTCCAGGCCCTTCAGGATCGCGCGCATCGGCTCGCCCGAGTGGGTGTGCCACAGGGTCGCGCCGTGTTCCAGGACCGCGACGTCCGCGAACTGGAAGACGTATCCCTCGTCCGTGGTGAGGCCGTCCGGGATCACGACGATCTCGCAGCCGGCGGAGCGCAGCGCGGCGGCGGTTGCGCGGTGCACGTCGAGGAGGCCGCCCGGGTGGCCCGTCGCGAACAGCACGCGCTGCTTGCCCGCGGCCGCCTTGCGCAGCCGGCCGGCCATCCGCTCCAGGGCGTCGACCGTCAGGTCCGGGTCGATGGTGTCCTGGCCGTAGCGGTACTCCGGGTCGTCGTTCACGCCGCACCTCTCGGCCATCACCGCCAGGACGTCCTGCTCGTCGGTCCAGCGGTCGCCGAGCTCCAGGCCGAGCCAGTAGTTGCGGTCGCCGTTCGCCAGCTTGCGGTAGTGGGAGAGGTTGTTCTCGCGGGGGGTGGCTACGTCGCCCGCGATACGCGTCCGTACGAGGTGGTCGACAAGGTCGGCGCGGCTGGGGGTCCCGGGTATCGGCATGCCCCCATTCTGCCGGTGCGCTCCGCTTGGTGGCCCCGGTGTATCGAACCGTGGGACATGGGTCACTCGGGGTTTGGGGCGGGGTGGAGGGCGTGGAGTGGGGTTGTGTGTCGGGTGCGGGTGGGTGGGGGCTTGTCGCGCAGTTCCCCGCGCCCCTGAGAAGCGGGGCTGCGCCCCTGCTTCTCAGGCCGAAGAGCCGCTTACGCGTGCCGCAGCGCGAACCACAGCTCCATGCGTACGTCCGGGTCGTCCAGGTCCGTGGAAAGCAGGGTCGCGCAGCGGGCGATGCGTTGGCGGACCGTGTTGCGGTGGACGGAGAGGGCTACCGCCGTGCGGTCCCAGCTGCCGTGGAGGGAGAGCCAGGTGCGGAGGGTCTCCGTGAGGGCCGGGTTCGCGGCGATGGGGGCCAGCACCGTACGGGCGTGAGCCGCGGCCTCGGACGGCGGGACCAGGTCGGCGAGGCCCGGGTGTTCGCCGTGGCGGACCAGACGGGCCCGGGTCGCTCTCGCACGGGACAGGGCACGGCCCGCCTGTGTGTCCGCGGACGCCCACTCCTGCGGGCCGACCGGGGCGCTGGCGCCGCATGTCCAGCCCGGTTGAGCGGCGAGTTCACGGTGGCCCGCGGGCACGAGGACCCGTACGACGTCACCGTCCACATCCACCAGTGCCGAACCGAGCGCCGCCCCCAGCGCGGACGCGGTGACGGCGTCCGGCGCCGGACCGTCCGGCCGTGCGTGCACCACCACCCAGCGCTCACCCCCGCCCAGCAGCGGCGCGACCTCATCCGGAGCGGCGCCGAGGAGCAGCCGTACCAGGGCCGAGGAGCGCGCGGCACCCGTGCTGCTCTGGTGCTCGCCGGTGAGGAGGGAGAGGAGTACCGCGCCCACGGACGCGATCGTGTGGTCGCCGGGATCGCGGCGCGGGGCGGCCACGCCCAGCACGAAGCCCTGCCCGGTGCCGAGGGCGTACGCCGCGAGGTGGACCCCTGCGGCGGTGTCACTCGCGGAGGAGGGAGAGGGGGAAGGGCTGGGGCCGGCCGTCGAGCTGCCGTCGGAACCGGATCTGCCCCCTGCCCCAGAACCGCCCCCTGTCCCGGAACCGTCCTCGGTGGCCGGCCGCACCACCGCCACCAGCCCGGCCAGCGCCTCGCTCACCTCCGCACCCGGGCTCGGTCCCGCACCCGCGCCGGCGCCCGGGCTCGGGCCCCCACCCGCGCCGACACCCGGGCTCAGGCCCGCGCCCGCGCCCGCGCGCAAGCCCCCGCCCGCACCCGCCGCACCCGGCATCCGCCCCGCCGAAGCCACCTCCCCGCCGTCCGGGGCGTACAGCGCGGCCCGGCCGCCCACCCGCTGGGCGAGCTGGCGCAGGACCGACGGGACCGGGTCCGGGCGGGCCGCGGCGGCGGCCAGGCTCTGCTGGGCCTCCGTGACGCGGCGGAGTTCGGTGTGGCGGGCCTGGGCCATGAGCTGCCAGACCGCCCGGGCCACGCCGGAGAAGGTCGTGCGGGGCGGGACCTCCACGAGGGGCAGCCCGTAGTCGTCGCAGGCCACGACGAGGGCGCGCGGGACCGTGTCGTGCACCGGGGCCACGCCGAAGCCGAGGGCGGCGCCGCCCGCCTCGACGATCCGGGAGACGTAGTCGTCGAAGTAGGTGCCCGAGCCCGCCGCCTCCGGCACGTGCACTCCTGCCGTGAGCAGCAGCTCGCCGCCGAGCAGATACGGGTACGGGTCCGCCATCTCCGAGGTGTGCGCCCAGTGGATCACCGTGGCCGAATCCTGGGGTCCCGCGATCTGCCGCAGGCCGAGGTCCTCCCGGGCCAGCAGTGCGGCGAGAGGGACGGGAGGTGTGGGTGGGACGGCAGGGGCGGGGCCTGGAACGGCAGGGTCCGGCATGGTGGACGTTTCCTCCATCGGATCCGGTGACTGTGGATGAAACGTACACTTCTTCGTTGCTTTCCGGCCACCTAGGGTCGTCCCCACCGGAGGCCGCGGGTACGGGCGGATGTCCCCGCGAACCGGCCACACGAACACGTCAAGCGAACACGTCAAGCGAACACGCCATGCGAAGTCGCCATGCGGACACGTGAGCCGTCAGTCACCGGCGAAGCCCCATCACCCACACGCACGACACGCCACCGAACGCGCGAAGAGGAGCCCCCAATGGCCGTCGACTACACAGTGATCGTCGTCTATCTGGTCGGCATGCTGGCCATGGGCTGGTGGGGCATGCGCCGCGCCAAGTCCAAGAGCGAGTTCCTGGTCGCCGGGCGGCGGCTCGGCCCGACGATGTACTCCGGCACCATGGCCGCGATCGTCCTCGGCGGCGCGTCCACCATCGGCGGCGTCGGCCTCGGCTACCAGTACGGGCTCTCCGGTGCCTGGATGGTCTTCACCATCGGTCTCGGTCTCCTCGCCCTCTCCGTCTTCTTCTCGGCCCGCATCGCCCGGCTGAAGGTCTACACCGTCTCCGAGATGCTGGATCTCCGGTACGGCGGCCGGGCCGGTGTCATCTCCGGCGTCGTCATGTGGGCGTACACCCTCATGCTCGCGGTCACGTCGACCATCGCGTACGCCACGATCTTCGACGTCCTCTTCGACATGAACCGTACGGTCGCGATCATCCTCGGCGGTTCGATCGTCGTCGCGTACTCGACGCTCGGCGGCATGTGGTCGATCACCCTCACCGACATGGTGCAGTTCGTCGTCAAGACCATCGGTGTGCTGCTGCTCCTGCTCCCGATCGCCGTCGTCAAGGCCGGCGGGTTCAGCGAGATGAAGGCGCAGTTGCCCACCGAGTACTTCGACCCGCTGGGCATCGGGGGCGAGACGATCTTCACGTACGTGCTGATCTACACGTTCGGCATGCTGATCGGGCAGGACATCTGGCAGCGCGTGTTCACCGCGCGCAGCGACACGACGGCCAGGTGGGGTGGCACGGTCGCGGGCACGTACTGCCTGGTCTACGCGCTCGCCGGTGCCGTCATCGGCACGGCGGCCAAGGTCCTCTACCCGAAGCTGGGCAGCCCGGACGACGCCTTCGCGACCATCGTGAAGGACGAACTGCCCATCGGTGTGCGGGGGTTGGTCCTCGCCGCCGCCCTCGCCGCCGTGATGTCGACGTCCTCCGGGGCCCTCATCGCCTGCGCGACCGTCGCCAACAACGACATCTGGTCGCGGCTGCGCGGAGCCGTCACCACCGCCTCCGACAGCACCGCCTCCGACACCACCGCCTCCGACACCACCGCCTCCGACGAGGAGCGCGACGAGGTCAGGGGCAACCGCGCCTTCATCCTCATCATGGGCGTCGCGGTGATCTGTACGGCGATCGCGCTCAACAACGTCATCGAGGCCCTGACCGTCGCGTACAACCTGCTCGTCGGCGGTCTCCTCGTGCCCATCCTCGGCGGTCTGCTCTGGAAGCGCGGCACCGCCCAGGGCGCCCTCGCCGCCGTCGTGGTCGGCGGCCTCGCGGTGATCGGCCTGATGGCGTCCTACGGAATCCTCGCCAACGAACCCATCTACTACGGGCTCCTCTCCTCCCTGGCCGTCTACGTGATCGTCTCGCTGGCCACCCCGGCGACCGACGCGGCGGTCCTCGCCGCCTGGCGCGAGCGGCTCGCGGGCCGCGCCTCCGAACCCGTGTCCGAATCGGTTCCGGCTCACCAGTAGAGTCGGAGAAGCAGCACATACGCGATGAAGCGTGTGAATCGCAGGAAAGAAGGCATTACCCCCATGAGCAGTTACGAGACGCCCCGCGGCCCCGTCGACTCGTCCCGCGTGCCACGGTTCGCGGGACCGGCGACCTTCGCCCGGCTGCCCCGGCTCGACGAGGTCGGCACCACCGACGTCGCCGTCGTCGGTGTGCCGTTCGACGCGGGCGTCTCGTACCGGCCCGGAGCCCGCTTCGGCGGCAACGCGATCCGCGAGGCTAGCCGGCTCCTGCGCCCGTACAACCCGGCCCAGGACGCCTCGCCCTTCGCCCTCGCCCAGGTCGCGGACGCCGGCGACATCGCCGCGAACCCGTTCAACATCAACGAGGCCGTCGAGACCATCGAGGGCGCCGCCGACGAACTCCTCGGCACCGGCGCCCGGTTGATGACCCTCGGCGGCGACCACACCATCGCGCTGCCGCTGCTGCGCTCGGTCGCCAAGAAGCACGGCCCGGTCGCGCTGCTCCACTTCGACGCGCACCTCGACACCTGGGACACGTACTTCGGCGCCGAGTACACCCACGGCACCCCGTTCCGCCGGGCCGTCGAGGAGGGGATCCTGGACACGGAGGCCCTCTCCCACGTCGGCACGCGCGGCCCGCTCTACGGCCGGCAGGACCTCACCGACGACGAGAAGCTCGGCTTCGGCATCGTCACCTCCGCCGACATCTACCGGCGCGGCGCCGACGAGGTCGCCGACCAGCTTCGCCGGCGCATCGGCGACCGCCCGCTCTACATCTCCATCGACATCGACTGCCTCGACCCGGCCCACGCGCCCGGCACCGGCACCCCCGAGGCCGGCGGCATGACCTCGCGCGAACTCCTGGAGATCCTGCGCGGCCTGGCCTCCTGCCACCTGGTCTCCGCCGACGTCGTCGAGGTCGCGCCCGCGTACGATCACGCCGAGATCACCTCCGTCGCCGCGTCCCACACGGCGTACGAACTCACCACCATCATGTCCCGCCAGATCGCGCAGGCCCGTGAGAAGAACGCGCAGGCGCCCGAGGAGACCGACGCCAAGTGACCCACGACCACGACCTGGTGCTCCGCCCGACCGTCGCGCAGACGGAGGCCGCACTCAACCCGCCCCCCGGACGCAACGGCGGAGACCTGGTCGTGGAGACCCTCACCGGTCTCGGCGCGACCACCGTCTTCGGCCTGCCCGGCCAGCACGCGCTCGGCATGTTCGACGCGCTGCGCCGCTCCGACCTCGCCTACATCGGCCTGCGGGTCGAGAACAACGCCGGGTTCGCGGCCGACGCGTACGGCCGGATCACCGGCGAGGCCGCCCCGCTGCTCCTGTCGACCGGCCCCGGCGCGCTGACCTCGCTGGCCGCGCTCCAGGAGGCGGCGGCCGCGAGCGCCCCCGTCCTCGCCGTCAGCAGCCAGATCCCCAGCGCGGGACTCGGCGGCGGACGGCACGGCTATCTGCACGAACTCCCGGACCAGCAGGCCTCGTTCAGGGGCGTCGTGAAGTCCGTCCACACGGTCCGTACGCAGTCGCAGATCCCCTCCGCGATCGCCGAGGCCTGGGAATCGGCGCTCACCGCCCCGCACGGCCCGGTCTGGGTCGAGATCCCGCAGGACGTGCTGCTCGCCGAGACGTCACTGCCCGTCGTCACGGCCGCGGACGCCGCGCCCCACGACCTCCCGCCCCGCCCCGAACTGACCGCCGTGGCCGCCGACCTGCTCTCGAAGGCGGCCCGCCCCGCGATCATCGCGGGCGGCGGAGTCGTACGGTCCGACGCGTCCGGCAAGCTGCGGCAGCTCGCCGAGCGGCTGAACGCGCCCGTCGTCACCACCTTCGGCGGCAAGGGCGCCTTCCCCTGGAACCACCCGCTCTCCCTCCAGTCCTGGCTGGAGGACCGGCACACCACGGACTTCCTGGAGGACGCCGACGTCCTGCTCGTCGTCGGCTCGGGCCTCGGCGAACTCTCCTCGAACTACTACACGTTCAAGCCCCGCGGCCGCGTCATCCAGATCGAGGCCGACCTCGGCAAACTGGAGTCCAACCACCCGGCCCTCGGCATCCACGCGGACGCCCGCCTCGCCCTGTCGGCGCTCCTCGAAACCGTGCCCGTACGGGAGGACGCGGACGCCGCGGACCGCGTACGGACCGTCCTCGACCTCGTCCGCGAGCGCATCGACGCCCAGGAACTCACCCTGGAACAAAGGGTGTTGGCCGCCGTACGCGAGGCCCTGCCCGACCGGTCGGCCAGCTTCTGGGACATGACGATCCTCGCCTACTGGGCCTGGTCCGCCTTCGATGCCCGCCGGCCGAACACCATGCACTCCGCCCAGGGCGCGGGCGGCCTCGGCTACGCCTTCCCGGCGGCCATCGGCGGCGCGGTCGCCGACCCGACCCACCCCGTCCTCGCGGTCTCCGGCGACGGCGGCGCGCTGTACTCCATCGCCGAACTCGCCACCGCCAGGCAGCACAACCTCGACGTGACCTGGCTCATCGTCGACGACGGCGGCTACGGCATCCTGCGCGAGTACATGACCGACGCCTTCGGCCAGGCCACGGCGACGGAACTGTCCCGCCCCGACTACGTGGCGCTCGCCGAGTCCTTCGGCGTCCCCGGCGTACGGACCACCCCGGACACCCTCGCCGACGACCTCGCCAAGTCCCTTGCCACGCCCGGCCCTTCGGTGGTCGTGCTGCCGGCGCTGCTGCGGATGTTCGCGCCTACGCACCTGGGCTGAACCGCCCCTGACCCGGAGATCCGGCCCGGACATGACGGTGGGGCGGCACGAGGCCGCCCCACCGTCATGTCCGTGGACCGCTCGCTCAGCGCAGGTACGCGCCGAAGTGCGCCGCCGTGGCGGGCGCGCCGAGGTCACCGGCGCCGAACGCGAACGACGACGTGGTGGTGAGGCCGCTCGCCGTGCCCTTCAGCACCCAGACCGCGCCGTTCTGGGCGTTCTCGGCCGTGGAACCGGCCGCGAGGTCGGAGTGACCGTCGCCGTTGAGGTCCAGGAGAGAGGTGCTCACACCGAACTCGTCGCTGTTCTCGGCGACTCCGGGGACACCGGCGGTGTCCTGATGGAAGGTCTTCGTTCCGGCGCCCGTGGCGCCGGAGGCGCTGCCGGGGACCAGGGCGATCGAGCCGGCGTCGTAGATGTCGCCGATGTCCTCGCCCGGGATGCCGAGCGCGATGTCGGCGTAGCCGTCACCCGTGACGTCCGCGACCGAGACCGACGCGCCGATCTCGTCCTCCTCCTCCTCGACTCCGGGGAACCCGGGGCTGTCCTGGTTGAAGGTCTGGACGCGGTCCGAGGACAGGCCGGTGGCCGAACCGAGAGCGACCTTGACGGTGCCGCTGCCCCAGTCGTTGCCGACCACGACGTCGTCGAAGCCGTCGTTGTCGACGTCCCCGACACCGGTGCCCGTCCTGTTGCCGGCGGCCTCACCGGGGACCCAGCCGCCCTTGAAGCCCGTGCTGCCGCCACCGAGGAGCAGGCGGTTGCCGTAGACGCCGTCGCCCTTGTACTCCCAGACAACGATGTCGTCCTTGCCGTCACCGTTGACGTCACCGGTCTCGGTGGAGGTGTAGGGGCCGCTGATGGAGTCGGCGTCCTCCTCGCAGCCGCCGTTGGTGGCGCAGGAGGCGTCGTCGGCGTCGTAGCCCCACCACAGGGACTTGTCCAGGACGGGCAGGACGGCGGTGGGCGTGCCGGTTCGCGAGATCGGGCCCTTCCACACGGCGGCGGCGCTGCTGGGGGCTTCGTCGCCGAAGGAGGACACCTGCTCGAACAGGGCGAGGTCCGTCTTGCCGTCGCCGTCGAAGTCACCGGTCGTGGGGGACTGGCCGTACCCGGCTATCGCCGTGCCGCCGGTGAGTCCGGAGGCGGAGCCCCACAGGATGACGGAGCCGGCCTTGCCGCCCGAGATCACCAGGTCGCTGAAGCCGTCGCCGTCGAGGTCACCCTTGGTGAAGTTGGTCCCGAAGTGTTCGCTCGCGACGGCGGAGCCGGGAACGCCGCTGGTGGAGCGGCTGATGAGCTTCTTGTTGGAGGCTGAGACGCCACTGGCGGAGCCGTACGTGACGGCTACATAGCCCGCCTTGGCCTTGCTCGAGATCGTGGCGTTGGGGGCTCCCACGACCAGGTCGGCGTAGCCGTCGCCGTTGAAGTCGTCCTGCGCGTCCGCGGACCCGGTGGCCGCCTGCGCCGAGGCCCCGGTGAGGGCCATGGCGCCGAATCCTCCGGCGAGCAGCACCGCGGCTGCCAGGGGTGCGGTGAGCGCGGTACGAGTTCGGCGGTGTGCTCGGGACATACGTAAGCCTTTCGAGTCGGTCGGTTCTGCACGCGGAATGCCGCGTTCAGTCAGTTCGACTCGATCGGAGCGCCCCCGGTTGTACGCCCCAATGTCATGGGTTCGTAACCGAGGGGACAGGTGTGGCGCTGAACTCCCTTTCTGTCACAGGGAGTTCAGCGCGGGTCACCGTCGGTCTACCAGATCGCCTCGACCCACTCGGGGTGGTCGATGAACGGGTTCCGGTTGCCCTGGTAGTTCGAGTAGATGAGCTCGTTGCGGCGCTCTTCGAAGGCGCTGGGCGGGTCCGCCTCGTTCCACTGCTTCAGGACCGAGAGGCGGCCGTGGTAGGGGACGCTGCCGTTGGTGACGGCGTCGTTGGGCTCCAGGTCCTCCCAGGCGTCGTCGCCCTCGTAACGGACGGCCATGTAGAGGATCATGCGGGCCACGTCGCCCTTGACGGCGCTGCGGGGCTCGAAGGAGTTCGAGTCGGTGAGGCTGCCGCCGCTGTTGGTGAAGCTGCTGCCGCCGTTGTCGAAGTCCTTGTTGCCGCGGATGCTGTTGACCTGGACGTCCTCGGGGCGCAGGTGGTGCAGGTCGGTACCGGGGCCGGCCGAGGTGCCGAAGTCGCCGTGCGACTGGGCCCACGTGTGCTCGCGGTTCCAGTTGCCGGTCGCGCCGCCGTTGAGGGTCTTGCTCCGCGAGATGCCGGAGTACAGCAGGACCACGTTGCTGCTGTTGTTCGGGTCCTGGTCGGTGACCTTGAGCGCGTTCCAGACCGCGGAGTACGAGATCGCGGTCTGGTCGCTGATGATCGAGTGCAGTGAGCTCTTGAGGGCCGTGCCGGTCTTGCCGATCGCGCCCGCGTAGTACGTGTCGTCGTACGCGGTGGTCGTCGCCGCGGCGGGGGTCGCGGCTACCGTCGGGAGCGTGAGGCCGACGAGGACGGCGGAAACGCCTACCGCCAGCGCCTTCCAACTGCCTTTGTGCGCAACGGACATGGGGGTGCCCTTTCCCGGGAACGGCACGCGCCGGGACGCGGGATCCAGCTCAACGGGCCCGCGTTCTACGCGTGTTGACACTTCGGTCAATCGGGAGCGTGACATGGACATGGGGTCGCTCGTGTAACCGGGAGGAGGCGTTTGTGTGACGTTCTCGCATACGACGCAACCCCTGGCCGTTGCCGGTCCAGGGGCTGCGAAGAGCGAGGGTTCTCCCCAATCGGGGGAGGGTTTGCCCTAGTTGACGTCCGAGGCGTCCAGACGGTAGAGCGCCTGGGTGTTCTGGGACGTCTGGGAGCCGGCGGCGTCGGAGCCGGTCTCGGAGCTGTCCGAGGTGCCGGAGCCGGAGCCGGAGTCCGAGTCGGCGTCGGAGGAGTCGGTGCCGCCGTACTCGCTCGCCCTCACCACCGTCGCGTGCTCCTGCACCCATGCGGTCACCTCGGAGCCGGCGCTGTCGCCGCCGCCCCTGCCACCGCCGCCTCCGCCCATGCCGCCGCCGAGCACGATGTAGTGCAGCTCGCCCTTCTTCACGAGCTCCTTCAGCTTGGCGAGGGTCATGGCCTTGTCGCTGCCGGACCAGCCCCACATGGAGATGACGGGCTGCTTCGTGCTGACGATCAGCTGGGCCGCGCTCTGCGAACTGGACACCGCCACCAGCCACTTGGCGCCGTCACGGTGCTTCTCCAGGTACGAGGCCATCGCGCTGTCGGCGCCGCCGCCGGGTCCGCCGACCATGGCACCGCCTCCGCCCATGCCGCCGGGCCGGGAGGTGGTGTCGCCGCCCTGCTCGCCGGTGCCCGCGGTGCCGTTCGGCGGGGTGCCGCCCTGCTCCTGGCCGCCTTGCTGCTGGCCGCCGCCCGGGGCCTCGCCGCCCGCCTGCTGACCGCCCTGCTGCCGGCCGCCCGGTGCCTGGCCGCCACCGCCGCCGGGGAAGCCGCCCCGGCCACCGCCGCCACCGCCGCCGGGTCCGCCGCCCATGCCGCCGCCCGTGGTGGGGCCGGCCGTCGGGTTCGTACCGCTCATGCCGCCGCCCGAACCCGCGGTCACCGAGGCCGCGTACGCGGTCGGTCCGGCGAGGGAGGCGGCGACGGCCGCGGTCAGGGCGACGGCGAGCAGCCGTACGCGCCGGCCCGACCGGAAGAGGAGGAGCCCGACGATCGCCAGGACCATCACCACGGCGACGGTCGGCCACAGCCAGGAGTTCCAGTCGGTGGCCCGGCGCAGCAATACGACGGCCCAGATGCCAGTCGCGGCGAACGCGGCGGGCAGGACCCACAGCCACTTCTTGTCGGTCCGGAAGGCGTGCAGGAGCATCAGCCCGCCGCCTCCGCACAGCGCCGCGATGCCGGGGGCGAGAGCGGTCGTGTAGTAGGGGTGCATCGTGCCCTCGGCGAGGCTGAAGGTGAGGTAGTGCAGGGCGGTCCAGCCGCCCCACAGGACCAGTGCGGCCCGCGTCAGATCCGTACGAGGAACGCCGCCGCGCAGCACGAGGCCGCCGACGAGCGCGACGCCGGCGAAGGGGAGCAGCCAGGAGATCTGTCCGCCGAGCACCTCGTTGAACATCCGGCCGATCCCGGCGGTCCCGGAGAAGCCGCCTCCGCCACCGCCTCCACCGCCGCCGTTGCCCTCGCCGCCGAAGACGCGGCCCAGGCCGTTGTAGCCCATGATCAGGTTCCAGGCGGTGCCGTCCGTCGAGCCGCCGATGTACGGCCGGTCGGAGGCGGGCACCAGCGACACGGCCGCAGCCCACCAGAAGCTGGAGACGGCGAGGGCGACCGCGGCGATCGCGAGGTTGCGGAGCCGGCGCAGCAGGCCGCCCTGGGCCGCGTACAGGTAGACCGCGAAGACGGCGGGCAGGGCGATGTACCCCTGGAGCATCTTGGTGTTGAAGGCGAGGCCGAAGCAGACGGCCGAGCCGACGAGGGGGAGCAGCCTGCCGTTGTGGACGGCGCGCAGGGCCAGGGCGGCGCCCGCGACCATCAGGAAGACGAGCAGCGTGTCCGGGTTGTTGTCCCGGTTGATGGCGACGGTGATCGGGGTGAGGGCGAGGACGAGCGCGGCGACAGCCGCGGCGCCGTGTCCCCAGACCCGCTTGACCGACGCGTGCAGGATCCAGATCGTGCCGAGGGCGGAGGCGACCAGCGGCAGCATCATCTGCCAGGTGCCGTACCCGAAGACCCGGCAGGACAGCCCCATCACCATGAGTACGAAGGGGGGCTTGTCGACGGTCATGAAGTTCCCCGCGTCCAGCGACCCGAAGAACCACGCCTTCCAGCTCTGCGTACCGCTGTACACGGCGGCGCTGTAGAAGCTGTTCAGGCTGGACGAGGAGAAGTTCCAGGAGTACAGCACCCCGGCCAGAACCATGATCGCGATCAGCGCGGGAAGCGACCAGCGGGGTGGCTTCCCGGGCCGCGCGCCGGTCTCGGCGGGAGGCGGGGAGGAGGCGGCCCGGTCTGCTGCGGGGGCGGCCTGGGCGGCCTCGGGGGCGTGGGGGTACGGATCGGTGGCAGATGTCACGCGTGCATCGTGCGAAAGCGGTGTGGGCGAGGGCTGTGGTGAACCTGGGGCCCGGCTGTGAGTGGGGGAAGGGGGGCCCATGGAAGCGTATGAACACGTAAAGGGCTGGACGGTCGTAGACGGAGGGAGCTGATCGGCAACAGGGTCGGACGGTCACAGCGGGCGCCGCCCTGTAACAGTTACCGGCGGTTCATACCGGCTGTGCAACAGGAGTGACTGCCGATGAACGCGCTTGCTGCGTACGGCGTTTGACGTGTTGAGATCAACAAGCAATGACGCCGAAAGGGCACCCCGACATGTCGCTCAGCCGCACCCGCTCCCGTACGCTCGCCGCCGTAGGATTCCTGGCCGCCACGGGTCTGTTCCTCACCGCGTGCGGCCCCGAGGACTCCGCCGGCGCGGATGCCTCCTCTCCTGCCGGTGCCTCGGCCTCTCCCAGCTCCTCGGCGACTGCCGGTTCTCCCGCGGCTTCCGGTGGCGCCGACTCCTCCGAGCCGCCGGCCGGTTCGGACGGTACGTTCTCCGGCACGTTGACGTTTCTGGCGCCGGGCAAGCTGCTGGTGGGGGAGCGTGCCTTCTGGGTCGCCGAGGACACGGTGATCCAGGGCGCCGGGATCTGTGGTGACCCCGAGACCGCGGGGGCGGAGAACTGCACCGCCGACCAGTTGGACGACACGGCCAAGGCCGGGAACACCAAGGCCGAGGTGTCGATCGAGAAGGGCATAGCGACCAAGGTCTTCGCCGCGGAGGGCGGGGGCGGCGACTCCTCGGAGGCGCCGGCCGGTTCGGACGGTACGTTCTCCGGCAAGCTGACGTTCCTGGCGCCCGGCAAGCTGCTGGTCGGCGAGCGTGCCTTCTGGGTCGCCGAGGACACGGAGATCCAGGGCGGCGACATCTGCGGTGACCCCGAGACCGCGGAAGCCGAGAAGTGCACCGCAGATGACCTGGACGCCGCCGCCGAGGCAGGCAACCTGACGGTCGAGGTGACGATCAAGAAGGGGATCGCCGAACGGGTCACCCAGAAGTAGCCGCGGCTCTCGCGCGAGCATCGAGGGGATCCGGCAGCCCCTCGCCAGGGCCGCCGGCGCCGACTCGCGTCAGATGCAGGGGTCGAGGTAGTAGATCGGGTCCCAGGGAATGGACACTGAACGGTTGTTCGACTCGATGAGTGTGTAGGGCGAATGATCCTCGTACATCACGCTGGCCCACGAACCGTATTGGTTGTTGGTGACCGCACCCCTGTCATGGAAGTAGTAGAGGGAGCGTGAGGTGCAGTAGTAGAGGATGAAGACGGTGTGCTGACCGTCGCCCTCACCGGCGGCGACGCACAGGTACCCGCGCGGGCAGTGGTTGAGGTGGTAGTTCCGCGTGTCCGTGCTCACATCGTGGAACGCGTACTCCCTGGGCCCGCCGTTCCTGCCGTCGGGCCAGTACTGACTCAGCTCGGGCCAGCGTCGGCTCTCGGCCGCTCCTGCCGGCGGAGCGCTTATCGAGAGCGCCGAAAGCAGGACCATGAACGCGGCGATGGCGGCCAGAAGTCCCTTTCGTGACACACGTGGTGCGCTTGTCATGTGGGCATTTACCTTCCTGTCTCGTGTACTTGACCGTGCGGACGGCCGGACCAGTGCCTTGGGATCCGGACGTCCCGCGCCGGTTCGAGCAGGCGTGGTGTGCATGCGTGCACCCCCGTACTCCGCCCGTTCTGAAGGAGGATGCGCTCCGCACTCGGGTCTGTCGTTACGGAGGCGTGCACAGGTCTTCAGTCAGCGCGCACTGCTGTGCCGTGACGGCGGAACTCGCTTGGCGCGAGGCCGTAGGCGTTACGGAATGTCTGGCTGAAGTGGGCGGGGCTCGTGAAACCCCATTGGGCGGCGATCGCGTGGATCGGGCGGTCGGCCAGCCGGGGGTCGGCGAGGTCGCGTCGGCACTGCTCCAGACGTCGTGCGCGGATGTGGCCGGCGACGGCGTACCCGTCCCGCTGGAACAGCTTGTGCAGGTAGCGCAGGGAGATGTGGTGGGCCGAGGCGATCGCGTCCGGGGTCAGATCCGGGTCGCCGAGGTTGTCCCGGATGAAGGCGTGGATCCGCGCCATGAGCGCACGCTGCCGGGTGGGAGGCGGCACCACTTTCTCCATGTCCAGAGCGTGGGCGAACGCGGCGGTGAGCACGTCGAGGGTGAGGGTGGCCAGCCGCACGGTGTCGGCCTGGCTGAACTCGTGCATCTGCCGGGCCAGTTGCAGCAGGAAGGCCGAGGACAGCGCACCGACGCCCCGGGTGCCCGGGATGCGGACCGCGCACAGATGCCGCAGTTCCCGGGCGGGCAACGGCAGCGACGAACGCGGGAACCGCAGGACCAGCACCTGCCCCGTCGGGCCGCTCGGTACCAGCCGGGTCAGATAGGGATGTGAGCTGTCGCGCAGGACCAGATCGCCGGCGCGCAGCACCGCACGCCGGTCGTCCTGCTCCCCGACCACACGACCGCGTACGGCACAGGTCACGAGGAACGATTCCGGATCGGCCTGGCGGACCAGTCTGGGTGTGCGATGGATCGAATGCGGCGTCGCGGTGAGCAGAGTCGCCTGCACAGGACCGATCCCGTTGAAACCGGCCCGGGCGCGAAACGCGCCTTCCCCGTGCGGTTCGCAGCGTATGTCGAGAGGCACCCACATCCTCGAGCTCATCTCGCGCCAGAAGGCGAATCGCTCTGCCACCGGCACCTCGGCCGTGCTGACCACCTCCATGACCTCAGTGTTGCCGTGGCCGGCCCGGAACAGCACCTCCGAACAAGCCGAACACCCCTTGCCACCTCTGCCGGTGCACCTCACCCCGCGCACCTGGTACGCGTCCTGGTACGTGTCCTCTCCGGGCCCAAAGCCCGCCCAACTCCCCTTCCAGAAACCCGCGTACAACCTCTGGCCGTCCCGGTGAGTCGAGAGAGGCGAGTGCGCCGAGGCGCGCTCGTTCGTACCCGAGGGGATGGAAGTACTCGATGACTCACCGGATATCCCGGCGTACCCGTGTGTTCTGTGCGGGCCTCGGTGCCGGTGTCCTAGTGCCGCTCACCGTGGCCGTGGCACCAGCGGCCGCGGCCGCGACACCGCAGGCGACCTGTACGTCGAACCAGCCGGCCCTGGCCACCAAACTGCAGAAGGACATCACCACGGCCCTCGCGAACCGCGGAGGCACCGTGGCCGTCGGCCTCCACGACCGGAGTACCAACACCACCTGCGCGCTGAGACCGACCCAGGCCTACGACTCGGCCAGCGTCGTCAAGGTGACCGTCCTCGCCACGCTTCTCTGGGACGCCAAGAAGACCAACCGCCTTCTCACCCAGCGGGAGTCCGATCTGGCCACCGCCATGATCACCAAGTCGGACAACGCGGCCACGGCCAAGCTCTGGAACCAGCTCGGCACGACGAAGGTGAAGGGCTTCCTCAGCGCGGCCGGTATGACCCGGACCAAACCGGGGGCGAACGGCTACTGGGGCCTCACCCAGATCACCGTCCAGGACGAGCAGAAGCTCCTCGCGCTGCTCACCGCCAGGAACACGGTTCTGAGCGACAACTCCCGGGCCTACGTGCTCAAGCTCATGGGCAGGGTCGTCTCCTCGCAGCGCTGGGGCACTCCGGCGGGAGCGCCCTCCTCCGTCGCCGTCCATGTGAAGAACGGCTGGCTGTCCCGCTCCACGCACGGCTGGCGGGTCCACAGTGTGGGCACCTTCAAGGGCGCGGGCCACGACTACACGATCTCGGTCCTGACCCACGGCAACAGCACCATGAACTACGGCGTGACGACGATTCAGGCCGTGGCCAAAGCCATCCACAAGGACCTCGTGCCGACCAGAGCGCAGCGTTACACGCCCACGACCGACCCACAGGAAGCCTTCCCGGCGGTGCCCGCTTCATGATCATCTGGCTCAACGGCGCCTTCGGCGTCGGCAAGACCACGACCGCCAGGCAACTCACCACCCTCCTCCCGGACGCCAGGCTCCTGGACGCCGAACAGGTCGGCTACATGCTCTGGCACGTCCTGGGGAAGCCCGCCCGTGACTTCCAGGAGTTCCCGCCGTGGCGCGGTCTTGTGGTGGAGACCGCGCGGCAGGTGCTCGACCACGTGGGCGGCACGCTGGTCGTGCCGCAGACCGTGCTGGAGAAGCCGTACTGGCGTGAGATCCGCACGGGACTGGTCCAAGCGGGCATTCCCTTACGCCACTTCGTCCTGCACGCCGACCACAACACGCTCGTCGAACGCATCCAGAACGACACGGACCCGGAGAGCGTCGGCTCCCGCCGGCGGCGCCTGGACCATCTCCACGACTACGACGAGGCACTGCTCTGGCTGCGCGGGGAGGCCGAGTTGATCGCCACCACCGGCATGCCGCCGGCCACGGTCGCGAAACTCGTCATGACGACGGTCCGGCATCAGGGCGCCTCCGCGATGAGGGAGAACGTTCACCCGGGCTTCCGCAAGAGCTCACCACGGAGTGCTAGCAACCCCCGCTGACCTGCGGAGTTCGGCGAAAAGAAGCGATTTTCCGGTGCAACCCTCACCCCCGGTCCGCTGTCTGAATGGGTGATCGGAAACAACACCTGGCACACCCGTCACAGACCGCACGGACAGCACAGACCGTACGGACCGCACCGGCCGTCCGATCGCCGATCGCGGCGAGGGCGCCGACGACTTCACCGGCGCCCTCGCCGTCGACCACGACTCCGACTCCGTTCAGCACGCACTCCACGAAGGGCCTCTTTCGCATGCGCGTTTTACGAAGCATCGCCGCCACCTCCACCCTCGTCCTGGCTCTGGGAGGAGCCGTACTCGCCGCGCCCGCCGCCCAAGCCGACACGGCGGCCTCCACGGCCACCGTCGAGCGCTATGACGGCGCGATCTGGTACCGGGCCGCCGCCGGACAGGTGAACGACCTCCAGATCTCCACCAAGGCCATCGACGTCGACCCGGACGAGTTCGGCGGCGACTACCTCGTCACCTTCCGGGACAAGTTCGAGATCACCATCACCAGCACGGACGTGTGTACGTACCCGTCGGCGACCGACCACACCGTCGTCGAGTGCGTGGAGCCCGAGCCCCTGGGGTCCGACGACTCGGACATCTACGACGTCGACCTCGGTGACGGCGACGACACCGTGACGGTCGGAGACGACGTCTTCACGCAGGGCACCCTCGACGGCGGCCCGGGCGACGACGTCATCCGTGGCAAGGGCGCGAACGTCCTCCAGGGCGGGGACGGCGACGACCACCTCGAGGGCATCGACGGTGTCTGGGTCAACGGCTCCTTCGGCGAAGCCGGCAACGACACCATCCTCACCGGCTGCGCCTACCACTGCAGCGGCGGTGCCGGGAACGACATCCTCACGGTGACCGGCGAGGACGACCTCGGCTACACCACCCTGTACGGGGACGACGGCGACGACATCGTGCGCGGCAGCTCCGGCAACGACACCCTCTACGGCGGCAGGGGCAACGACACCCTGTACGGCCTGCAGGGCGACGACACGATCTTCGGCAACACCGGCGACGACGTGATCCACGGCGGCGAGGGCAACGACACGCTCTCCGGCGGCGCGGGCAACAACAAGGTCTACCAGGACTGAGGCCCGGGACTTGGCCGGAGCCGCGTGGGCACCGGTGCCCACGCGACTCCGGCTCCCGATCCCCGGCCCTCGACTCCGGCCCTTGGCTCGCCGGAATCCCGGGCTCGCCGGAATCCCGCGGGCTCCCCGGAATCCCGGACTTGCCGGGCTCCCCGTGTCCCTTCTGGGCATTCCGGGGTCCTCAGCCTCCTGGGCCTCCGGCCGCCCACCTTCCCGGCCCCTGGCTCTCTGGCTCGCCGGGCTTCCCGGCTGCCCAGCTTGTGCGGCCCGCCGGGCTCCCCGGAGTCCTCGGTTCCCAGGAATCCTCGGCTTCCCGGCCTTCCTGGCTTCCAGGCCGCCCGGCCCTCGAAATCCCCTAGCTCCACGGAATCTCGGGCTCCCCGGGCCCCTGCATCTCCGGCTTCCCGGCCGCCCGCCCCCCCCGGAACCTCCGGCTCCCCGGAACCTCCGCCCCCGGCCCCGAGCGCTCCCTGGCCAAGCCCACCGTCCCTCCGCCTACCTGGAATTAACGGCCAGTACCCTCCCCCTCAACCCACCTCCGCCTACCGTGACGCCATGCGCCTGAGACCACTCCTCGCCACCGTCACGGCCGCCCTGGCGGCAGCCACCTGCCTCACCGCGGCAGCGCCCGCCAACGCCCAGCGCGGCAACGCCTGTTCGCCCTCCGTCTCCATCGAGAGCTTCTCCGACGCGCTCGACAAGACGACGTACGAGGGCACGTTCGTCGGCAACTTCTCCGCGCTCGCGGTGGACCGCGACGGCCGGATCGCCGCGGTCTCCGACCGGTCCGCACTCTTCACGCTGGACCGGAAGACGCTCCGGCCCGCCGCCGTCGTCCCGCTCGCCGACGAGAGCGGTGCCGCGCTCGACTCCGAGGGCCTGGCCGTGGACCGCGACGGCACCCGACTGGTGTCGTCCGAGACCGAGCCCTCCATACGCCGTTACGCCCGCGACGGCGGCATCCTCGACCGCCTCCCCGTACCGGACGCGCTCAGGGTCGCCCCCGTGGGCCGGGCCACCTCGAACCAGACCTTCGAGGGCCTGACCTTCCTCCCCGGCCGCCACACCCTGCTGGCCGGCATGGAGGGCTCCCTCGCGGGAGACACCACGGGCATCGTCCGCTTCCAGACCTGGGAGCGGCAGCGGGGCCACTTCGCCCTCGACGCGCAGTACGGCTACCGCACCGACACCGGTCTGAACGTCTCCGAGACCACGGCCACCCCCGACGGCCGCCTCCTCGTCCTGGAACGCGGCTTCACCGCGGGCGTCGGCAACACGGTCCGGCTCTACCTGGCCGACCTGCGCCGCGCCACGGACACGTCCGGCATCGACACCCTGAGCGGCCAGAGCGGCGTACGCCTCGCCCGCAAGACCCTGCTCGCCGACCTCGTGAACTGTCCTTCACTAGGCGCCCAGGCCAAGCAGCCCCAGCCCAACCCGCTCCTCGACAACATCGAGGGTCTCGCGGTCACGGGCGGCCGCCACGGCCGGCTGAACCTGCTTCTGGTCAGCGACGACAACCAGAACCCGGTCCAGATCACCCGCTTCTACTCCCTCCGGATCCGCCTCTGACGCTGCCCGGATCACCACCCCGACTACCGCCCCACTACTGCCCCGATTGTTGCGGAGGGATGAAATCCCCTCCCGTCCGCGTTGGTGCCTTCCGGACGATCAGAACGACTGGACGGATGGAAGGCACTCGTGGCGACACAGCGGGGATGGGCACGACGGCTGGCCGGGTACGCCTGGCGGTACCCGAAGGACGTCGTGCTCGCGCTGGGCGCCTCGCTCGGCGGCATGGCCGTCATGGCCCTGGTCCCGCTGGTCACCAAGGTGATCATCGACGACGTCGTCGGGGACCACACCCGGGGCATGGCCCCCTGGGCCGCAGCGCTCATCGGCGCCGGAGTCGTCGTCTACGTACTCACCTACATCCGCCGCTACTACGGCGGCCGCCTCGCGCTCGACGTCCAGCACGACCTGCGCACGGACATGTACGAGACGATCACCCGCCTCGACGGCCGTCGCCAGGACGAGCTGTCGACCGGCCAGGTCGTGGGCCGCGCGACCAGCGACCTCCAGCTCATCCAGGGACTGCTGTTCATGCTCCCGATGACGGTCGGGAACGTACTGCTCTTCCTGATCTCCCTCGTGATCATGGCCTGGCTGTCGCTGCCGCTCACCCTGGTCGCCCTCGCCGTCGCCCCGGCCCTGTGGGTCATCGCCAAGCGCAGCCGCTCCAAGCTCCACCCCGCCACCTGGTACGCCCAGGCGCAGGCGGCCGCCGTTGCCGGTGTCGTGGACGGCGCGGTCAGCGGCGTACGCGTGGTCAAGGGCTTCGGCCAGGAGGACCAGGAGACCGGCAAGCTCCGCGAGATCGGCCGCAAGCTCTTCGCGGGCCGGCTGCGCACGATCCGGCTGAACTCCAGGTACACCCCGGCGCTCCAGGCGGTCCCGGCCCTCGGCCAGGTGGCCATGCTGGCTCTCGGCGGCTGGCTGGCGGTCAAGGGGCAGATCACCCTCGGCACCTTCGTGGCCTTCTCCGCCTACCTCGCCCAGCTGGTCGGACCCGTCCGCATGCTCGCGATGGTCCTCACGGTCGGCCAGCAGGCCCGGGCCGGCGCCGAGCGCGTCCTGGAGCTGATCGACACCCGGCCGTCGATCAAGGACGGCACGAAACCGCTGCCCGCCTACGCCCCCGCGACCGTCGAGTTCGACGACGTGTCCTTCGCCTACGAGGACAGCCGCCCGGTCCTGGACGGCCTCTCGTTCGAGATCCGCGCGGGCGAGACCCTCGCGGTCGTCGGCTCCTCCGGTTCCGGCAAGTCCACGGTCTCCCTCCTGCTGCCCCGCTTCTACGACGTGACCAGGGGCGCGGTCCTCATCGGCGGCCACGACGTGCGCGAGCTGACCGTCGACTCGCTGCGGGCCGCGATCGGGCTCGTCCCCGAGGACTCCTTCCTCTTCTCCGACACCGTCCGCGCCAACATCGCGTACGGCCGTCCCGAGGCCACCCGGGAGGAGATCGAGAAGGCGGCCCGGGCCGCCCAGGCGGACCGCTTCATCGCCGCGCTGCCCGAGGGCTACGACACCAAGGTCGGCGAGCACGGCCTCACCCTCTCCGGCGGCCAGCGCCAGCGTGTGGCACTGGCCCGCGCGATCCTCACCGACCCCCGTCTGCTGGTCCTGGACGACGCGACCTCGGCCGTGGACGCCCGTGTGGAGCACGAGATCCACGAGGCCCTCAAGCAGGTCATGGCGGACCGCACCACGCTCCTCATCGCCCACCGCCGCTCCACCCTGAACCTCGCCGACCGCATCGCGGTCCTCGACGAGGGCCGCCTCGCCGACATCGGCACGCACCGCGAGCTGACGGAACGGTCACCGCTCTACCGGCGCCTGCTCACCGACCCGGACGAGCTGGGCGGCGTCTCGCCCGGTCACGCCCGGCCGGCCTGTCCGCAGGAGGACACCTCCGTACGGGAGGAGCTGGACGCCGAGTTCGACGCCGAGCGGGGCGTCACCCCACACCTGTGGACGGGTGACCGCGAGCCCAAGGACACCGCCCTCGACGGATCGCCCGCGACCCCCGAACTCCTCGCCCAGGTCGACGCGCTGCCCCCGGCCACCGACATTCCCGAGATCGACGAGGCACGCGCGGTCACGCCGGAGGAGTCGTACGGCCTGAGGCGTCTGCTGCGCGGCTTCGGGCTCCCCCTCCTCGTGAGTCTCGGCCTGGTCGCCGTGGACGCGGGCATGGGTCTGCTCCTGCCGGTCCTGATCCGGCACGGCATCGACCAGGGCGTCTCCGAGGTCGCCCTCGGCGCCGTCTGGGCCGCGTCCGCCCTCGCCCTGGTGACCGTCGTCGTCCAGTGGGTGGCGCAGACCGGCGAGATCCGCATGACCGGACGCACGGGCGAACGCGTCCTGTACTCGCTGCGTCTGAAGATCTTCGCCCAGCTCCAGCGCCTCGGACTCGACTACTACGAACGCGAGTTGACCGGCCGGATCATGACCCGGATGACGACGGACGTGGACGCGCTGTCCACGTTCCTCCAGACGGGCCTGGTCACGGCGTTCGTCTCGGTCGTCACCTTCTTCGGCATCATGGTCGCCCTGCTGGTGATCGACGTGGGTCTGGCAGTGGTCGTCTTCCTGACGCTGCCGCCGCTGATCATCGGTACGTTCTTCTTCCGCAGGGCCAGCGTGAAGGCGTACGAACTCGCCCGTGAGCGCGTGTCCGTGGTGAACGCGGACCTCCAGGAGTCGGTGTCCGGGCTGCGGATCCTCCAGGCGTTCCGCCGCGAGGGCGCGGGCGGTGAGCGGTTCGCGGAGCGCAGCGACAGCTACCGCCAGGCGCGTATCCGCGGCCAGTGGCTCATCTCGATCTACTTCCCGTTCGTGCAGCTGCTGTCGGCGGTCGCGGCGGCAGCGGTCCTGATCGTGGGCGCGGGCCGGGTCGACGCGGGCACCCTCACCACGGGTGCGCTGGTGGCGTACCTCCTCTACATCGACCTGTTCTTCGCCCCCGTGCAGCAGCTCTCGCAGGTCTTCGACGGATACCAGCAGGCGACCGTCTCGCTCGGCCGGATCCAGGAACTGCTCCAGGAGCCCACGTCGACGAAGGCCGCCGACGAGCCGCTCGAAGTGCTGTCCCTGCGGGGCGAGATCGTCTTCGAGGACGTGGACTTCGCGTACGGCTCCGCCGACGAAGCAGAAGAGGCCCTCAGCGAGGTCTCGTTGAGCATCCCGGCCGGGCAGACCGTCGCGTTCGTCGGCGAGACGGGCGCCGGGAAGTCGACCCTCGTCAAGCTCGTGGCCCGCTTCTACGACCCGACCGGCGGCCGGGTCACGGTCGACGGCACCGATCTGCGCTCCCTCGACATCACGTCGTACCGCCACCGTCTGGGCGTCGTCCCGCAGGAGGCGTACCTGTTCCTGGGCACGGTCCGGGACGCCATCGCGTACGGCCGTCCGGACGCGAGCGACGCCGAGGTGGAGGCGGCGGCCCGCACGGTCGGCGCGCACGACATGATCGCCACGCTGGACGGCGGCTACCTCCACGAGGTCGCCGAACGCGGCCGCAACCTCTCCGCCGGGCAACGGCAGCTGATCGCGCTGGCCCGCGCGGAACTCGTCGACCCGGACATCCTGCTCCTCGACGAGGCCACCGCCGCCCTCGACCTGGCCACCGAGGCCCAGGTCAACCAGGCCACCGACCGCATCGCGGGCCGCCGCACCACACTGGTGGTCGCCCACCGCCTGACCACGGCCGCCCGCGCGGACCGCGTCGTGGTCGTGGCCGACGGCCGCGTCGCGGAGGACGGCACACACGACGAACTGCTCGCACGGGGCGGCCGGTACGCGGAGCTGTGGCGGACGTTCGTGGGGGAGCCCGACCAGGACGAGGTCGCGACCGTCAGTACGTCGAAGTGACGCAGTAGCCCCTTCCGCTGTCCCTCTCCGCGGGCGCGGAAGGGCTCCGTCGGCCGGACGACGCAACCATCCGCCGTACGTCATGCGTCCGTACATCAGTACGCCGATTGCTGCGGGCCGTGGAAGGGACACCAGTGGACATGGGCGTGATACGCCGACGTCTGGCGCTCGGCACCGCTCTGGTGACCGCGTCGGGGCTGCTGGCGCTCGCGGGCCCCGGCGTGGGCGAGGCGTCGGCGGCGAGCCCGTGCCCCGGCCGGAAGGTGCGCACGGTGACCTTCTCCACCGGGTACGTGCAGGTCTACAAGAAGCGCGGCTACGTCTGCGCGGTGACCCGTCCCAAGAAGGTGGGCGCCCGCAAGTACATGATGGTGAGCGTGCGGGCGTGGGGGAACCAGGCGGTCCCCAACGACGGGATGTTCAAGAGGTACGCGGGCCCGGTGAAGGTGCACGCCGGCAACCGCTGCGTGTGGATCAAGGGCGCCGTCGGCTCGGGCTCGGTGAGCACGGGCTGGATTCTCTGCTGACCGGATTCTCCGCCGAGCGGACTCTCCCGGCCGAGTTGCGCGATCTTCGTACCATCCTGTCCGTAATGCACCCAACATCCCCTGGTGCGACAGCAGTTGCTCCGCTAGGTTCCGGCGGACATCTGCGTATTCAGGGGAGAACGCATGCGCAAGACGCTCAGATGGCTGTTGTCGCTCGTGGTGCTGATAGGCACCGTGAGCACGGCCGGGGCGGCCACCGCCGCCCAGCCGGACGCCACCGGCACGAAGGTCGTCACCGACGACGCCGCGGACATCAAGGACCGGCTCCTCGCGATCCCGGGCATGAGCCTGATCGAGGAGAAGCCCTACACGGGCTACCGCTTCTTCGTCCTCAACTACACCCAGCCCGTCGACCACCGGAAGCCGTCCAAGGGCACCTTCCAGCAGCGGATCACCGTGCTGCACAAGGACACGGCCCGCCCGACGGTCTTCTACACCGGCGGCTACAACGTCTCCACGACCCCGAGTCGCCGCGAGCCGACCCAGATCGTGGACGGCAACCAGGTCTCGATGGAGTACCGCTACTTCACTCCGTCCCGGCCCGCGCCGGCCGACTGGACCAAGCTGGACATCTGGCAGGCCGCCAGCGACCAGCACCGCATCTTCAAGGCCCTCAAGCCGATCTACGACAAGAAGTGGGTCTCCACCGGCGGCTCGAAGGGCGGCATGACCGCCACCTACTTCGAGCGCTTCTACCCGCGTGACATGGACGGCGTCGTCGCGTACGTCGCCCCCAACGACGTGGTGAACAAGGAGGACTCGGCGTACGACCGGTTCTTCGCGAAGGTCGGCACCAAGGAGTGCCGCACCCGGCTGAACGCGGTGCAGCGCGAGGCACTCGTCCGCCGTACTGCACTGGAGAAGAAGTACAAGGAGGTGGCCGCCGCCGAGGGCTACACCTTCAACACCGTCGGCAGCCTGGACAAGGCCTACGAGGCGGTCGTCCTCGACTACGTCTGGGGCTTCTGGCAGTACAGCACCCTCGCCGACTGCGAGTCGATCCCGGCGGACGCGAAGAACGCGACCGACGAGGAGATCTGGACGTCGGTCGACACGATCTCCGGCTTCTCCTTCTACACGGACCAGGGCCTGGAGCCGTACACGCCGTACTACTACCAGGCGGGTACGCAGCTCGGCGCGCCGACCATCGGCTTCCCGCACATCGAGAAGAAGCTGATCCGGTACGGCTACCAGCCGCCGCGGAACTTCGTGCCGCGCGACATCTCCATGAAGTTCCAGCCCGGCGCCATGCACGACGTCGACGCCTGGGTGAAGCGCAACGCGAACCAGATGCTGTTCGTGTACGGCCAGAACGACCCGTGGGGCGCCGAGCCGTTCCACCTCGGGAAGGGCGCGCGTGACTCGTACGTCTTCACGGCCCCCGGCATGAACCACGGCGCCAACGTCGCGGGTCTCGTCGCCGACCAGAAGGCCCTCGCCACGGCCCGGATCCTGGAGTGGGCGGGCGTCGCCTCCGCCGCGGTCCAGGCGAACCCGGACAAGGCGAAGCCGCTGGCCAAGTACGACTCGAAGCTCGACAAGCGCAAGGCGGAGCGTCAGCTCAGGCCGTAACCGGCCGACGCCGCAATCGCTTTGCCGCGCCCGTTCGGTGGAGTCCCCGGGGAAACCCCGGGGCTACACCGGGCGGGCGCAGCCCACCGGCTTCGGCCCGCCCAGCTGGACGTACAGCGCCGTCGAGGGCGGGCAGCCGGTGCGCTTCTCCACCGCCGCGGTCACCTTGAACTCCGGCGCCTTCTTGCCCGTGCTGTCGCACGACGTCTCACGGACCTCGCCCTCGCCCGCGCTGTAGACACAGTCGCCCACGATGGTGCGGGGGCCACCGCCGCCGCCCGGGTCGCCCGGATGCGGGGCCTCAAGATTGCGCATACAGGCGTAGCCCTGCGGGACCGCGCCGTCGCCGTCCTCGTCGGCCGAGGGCTTCTGTTCGCTGATGTGCAGTACGAAGTCCGTGGTGGCGGGGCAGGGCGGCCCCTCGCCGACTTTCCCGTCGTGCCGCGCGACCACCCGGGCCGCCGCCTTCTCGCTGGTGCACGGCACCTCGGTGAACGACTCGCGCCCGAACGAACTGCACTCGTCGATCGCGAGGAACACCACCCCGTATCCCGAGGCCCGCGTCGGAGCCGGAGTCGCCTCGTCCAGCCTGCGCTCCTCGGTCCCGGACGACTGCTGGCATCCCGTGAGCGTCGCCGCCACCAGTATCAGCAGCCCGCACACCATCCCCGTACGACGTGCTCCCACGCCCCGTCCATCGCGCATGGCACTCCCCCCGATCCCCCCGCCCAGCGTGACCCGTCGTGGCGGGCCCCGCCAGGCGTACGGGGTGCTTTGCGTCAGTTGGGGTCGGTGCGCCGGGTGTGCGGCGTAGGTCCCGTACGCCAGGCCCAGTAGGCCGGGCCCGGTACGTCGGGGCTAGTACCTCAGACCGTGCCCGACGGGGTACAGCACCTCCGTCGGCTTGTCCGCCTTCTGCACCGGCACAGGCAGTTCGCCCACCGGGTCGGCACGCCCCGCGAGCACGCGCACGGCGGCGCGCAGCTCGACGTCCGTCCAGGAGTACGCCGCCAAGTAGGCCTTGACATCGGGCAGTTGGGCCACGTCGTACGGATTGCGGATGGCGAGCGCGACCACCGGCCGACCCGTGGCGAGCAACTGGTTCACGAGCGTCCGCTGAGTGGAGGCGGCGGTGACGTTGTACGTCCCCACGAGCACCGCGTCCACGCCCTGGGCCGCCGCGACGGCTTTCGCAATGGTCGCGTCGGTGGGGGCCGTGCCCGTGGAGAGAACAGTCGCCGTGAAGCCCAGCTCGGTCAGCGCGGCGCCGAGCACGGTCGTGGGCGGCCCGGTGGTCCCGGACGGCGAGGCGGGATCGGCCCCGACGACAAGAACGGTCCGATGCGTACGACGCGAAAGCGGCAGCAGCCCACCGGAGTTGACGAGAAGAGTCGTGGTCCGCTCGGCAATGCGATCAGCGGCCTTGAGATGCGACGAGATCCCCACGACCCGGTCCACCCCGCGCCGAGTGACATACGGATCCTTGATCAGCCCCAGCTTGGCCTTCAGCCGCAGCACCCGCAGGATCGATTCGTCGAGGCGCGCCTCCGTCAGCTCGCCCCCGCGGACGGCCTGGAGGACCGCGTTCCAGGCGACGTCCAGCTTCGGCGGATTGAGGAGCTGGTCGACACCGGCCTTGAGCGCGAGCACGGGCACCCGGTCGTCCCCGTACTTGGTCCGGACACCCTCCATGCCCAGCGAGTCCGTCACCACGACCCCGTCGTAGCCGAGCCGCTCGCGCAGGATGCCGGTGAGGATGGGCCGGGAGAGGGTCGCCGGGTCGCCGGACGGATCGAGCGCCGGAACCATGATGTGCGCGGTCATGATCGAGTCGATCCCGGCGGCGATCGCGGCGCGGAACGGCGGAGCGTCGAGCTCGGCCCACTGCGCCTCGGTGTGCTCGATGACCGGGAAGCCGTAGTGACTGTCGGTCTCGGTGTCCCCGTGCCCCGGGAAGTGCTTGGACGTGGCGGCGACCCCGGCGCTCTGGTACCCCTTCACCTGCGCGGCGACCATCCCCGCCACCGCCTGCGGATCGGCACCGAAGGACCGTACGCCGATGACCGGGTTGGCCGGGTTGACGTTCACGTCGGCGACCGGCGCGTAGTCCTGCCGGACGCCCATCGCGCGCAGTTCGGCACCGCCGATCCGCCCCGCCGTACGGGCGTCCGTGCGCGAGCCGCCGGCCCCGAGGGCCATGGCACCCGGGAAGAGCGTGGCGGGCTTGCCCACGCGGGCGACGATGCCGTGCTCCTGGTCGGTGGAGATGAGCACGGGCAGCCCGCGGGGCTGTGCCAGCGCGGCCTTCTGGATGCCGTTGCTCAGGTCCGCGATCTGGTGCGGGTCACGGGTGTTGTGCGCCCACCCGAAGTAGATGATCCCGCCGACCCGGTACTTCGCGATCAGCTCGGCGGCATCGCGTACGCCGATCTCCTTGAGGTTGGCGTCGATGTCGGCCTGGTCGGGCGCGGTCGCCGAGTGCCCGTACACCCGCATCACGAAGAGCTGCCCGACCTTCTCTTCGAGCGTCATACGGGAGATCAGGGCCCGGAGCCTCTTGTCGTCGTGCCTGGCGGTGTCGTCGTCCTCGGCCAGCGCCGGACCGCCGCCGACGGCGACAACCGCCGCCGCGCCCGCGGTCGCCGCGAGCAGCGTACGTCTGGAGGTGTGCACGTGCGCTCCTTCCGGAGAGGGCCCGAAGGGCCCGTGGAGGGGCGAGTATGAAGGAAACTTCCAAGGAGTCACGGATATCCGGGAAATTTCTGCCAGTCAATAGCACGGGCAGCCGACACGGCGGATACACCCCGCCCGAGCCCTTCCGGAGAGGGTGCCCTGGGCCGATCGCCGTACGCTTGAACGGGCGGCAGACGAAGGGCAGACGAGCGGCAGAAGACCGGCAGACGAGGGGACGATGCCATGTCCGGAGTGCCACGCACGGGATGTGCCGAGACCATGGACGCGCTTCGCGAGGAACTGCAAAGGGCCGCGGAGGGCCCGTCGGCGGAGGGGTTACCGACCCTCCCGGCGGACAGGGACCGGCCGGTGGGGGACCGCCCGGTGGAGGAGCCACCATCCGCCGACGACGAGGTGTCGGAGTCCGAGCGGATCCTGGCCGACCGGGAACGCACGCTGGGCCCCGACCACCCCGACACCCTGCTCGCCCGTACGAACGTCGGCGGTGCCTGTCAGCAGGCGGGGCACCCGGATCGCGCAGTGCGGCTGTTCGAACAGATCCTGGCCGACGGGGAACGCGTCCTGGGGCCCGACCACCCCGACACCCTCACCTTCCGGAACAACCTCGCGGGCGGCCACGAGGCAGCCGGCGACCCGGCCCGCGCAATCCCGCTCTACGAAGACGCCCTGACCGGCCGTGAGCGTGTCCTCGGCCCGGACGACCTGCGCACCCTGCAATGCCGGGACAACCTCGCCCGAGCCCACGAACTCACAGACGCACCGGCCCAGGCCATCCCCCTCCACGAGCGGACCCTGACCGACCGCGAACGCACGCTGGGCCCCGGCCACCCGTACACGCTCCTCTCCCGCGGCAACCTCGCCTACACCCACCACACGGCGGGCAACGGGGAGATGGGCGCGCAGTTGTTCGCGCACACCCTGACCGACAGCGAACGCCACCTGGGGCCTGACCACCCCGCGACCCGGCACGTCCGGCAGCTGCTGACCCACGTACGGAGCGCCTGACGCAAGAGGGGCCGCCATCGGCGCTGTTGGAGGGGGGCGCGCCGATGACGGCGTGCTGCCGGCCGCAGGCGGCGGAGAGGGTAAGTCAGCGTTCGCAGCCAGCAGCGAGGCCGACACCGCACTGCGGTGACTCATCCGGCAGCATGCGGGTTGGACGGGGGGTGGCGAGGATGGGTTCCCCTGAATCCACCGATTCCCGGAAATTGGTACGGGTGGGCACGGGAGTGCACAACGAGGTTGGTGTGGTGCTGTTTTGGGCCGCTCGATTGCGGTCGTTGTGGGGCGAGGCCGGTGTCACGCCACCGGAGTGGCGACGCGAGGCTCCCTCGCGCTGAGATCCCGGTACAGCACGGCGACCACCGAGCACACGAACGGCAGGACCACCAGCGGCAGCAGGAGCAGGGCCACCGCCGTCGGCGTGATCAGGACCAGCACCCCGGTGATGTACGGGTTGTCGTCGCTCAGCCACAACATGCCGAGGCCCAGTACGTGCGCGACGGGACCCGCCGCGTACCGCAGCACGACGAAGGCGAGCACGACGGCGGCCGCGAGCAGCAACCCGATGCCGTACGTCTTCCAGGGCGCCCTCTTCGTCAGCGCCCAGGCACGTCGTACCGCCGCCCTGGACGAGGAGTTCTCGGTCACCAGCGCGGCGGTGGCCACGCAGTGGCGGAAGTACACCAGTAGGGCGAGCGCCGCGATGGTGATCGGGAGGACCCCGCCCACGAGCCGGTACTGCCAGGTCGCGGTCTCACCGACCAACGTCCGCTCGACACCCGGCACTTCCCCCGAGTCCGCGACGACCGAGGTCATGAGCGCCAGCAGTCCCACCGCTCCGACGCGCAGCCAGACCCGCCACTGCACCCAGTAGGCGACCCCGACATGCGGACGCATACGCGCCCACAACTCACGTACAGTCAGGGTCTGTTGACCCTCCTCCGACGTGTGCTCGAAGGCCACGGTGTACGCGGTCTGCAACACGGCGACGACGCCCGCGGCGAGGGCCAGCAGCAGCACGGTGACGCCCGCGCCGACCTGTTGCAGGTTCTCCATCGTCCCGTCGATGTACGCCGCGATGGGGTCCTCGTAGGCGACATCCTGGTCCGCACTCCTCCGCACCTCCTCGAACGTCCCCCACGACAGGAGGAACCCGGCCCCCACGATGGCGCTCCCCGCGAGGGTGGCGAGGCCGGTCACGATGAGCGTGAACCGGTAGAGGGGACGCCAGGTGAGGCGGAGGTTGCGGAGGGCTTCGCGGATCAGCATGAGGGGTGGGAGGCGGTCCTTACGTCAGCTATGAAGAGACGCCAGGCGACGGGGGAGACCCGGAGGGAGGGGCGTGCGATGTCTTTGGAATCACGGATGTGGATGGCGGAGGTGGTGGCCACCTCTACGCAATCACCGCCGCCCGAGTCGCTGTAGCTGCTCTTGCGCCAAGTGAAGGCGGCCTCGACACAATCACCGCCGGTGTTGTCGCTGTAGCTGCTCTTGAACCATGTCAGCTCGCTCATAGCTCACCCGCCAACTGCTCGATTACGCCTACGGATTCCTCTGGCCCAAGGGCCTGCGAGCGGATCATCGCATATCGCCGAGCCAGTACGCCGACCTCGTCCGCCTTGGAAACCAGCGAACTGTTGCCTTGCCCCTCCAAGTAGACGAGCGAGATCTGCTCCGGTGTTTCGATCAGCTTCATCGGACCCGGGAGCCCCGCGTGCCCCGCCCGTGCGGAGGGCATGACCTGCAGCGTGACGTTCTGGCGCTCCGAGCAGGTGATGAGGTATTCGTACTGGGCGCGCATGACCTCGGGTCCTCCGATCAGCCGTCGTAGCGCCGACTCCTCAAGGATGACGTTAGTTACCGCAATTGGCTTCCTGTCGAACAGAGCCCTGCGCTCCATCCGAGCTGCCACCAGGCGATCGACCTCGTCCTCCTCCAGAGGGGGAAAGGCGTGGTCGAACAGGCGCTGTGCGTACTCCTGGGTCTGCAGAAGCCCATCGATCAGCACGACGCAGTACGAGGAAACGCTCAACGCCTCCTGCTCAAGCTGAACGAACCCCTGAAAGTGGGCCGGATAGCGCTCCAGCCGCAAATACTTGGCCGCAGCCGCGATCAATCCACCCGCCTCCAGCGCCTTCTCCGCGGCCTCGATGAACTCATCGGTCGCCGGCTTCGCGCACGTCTCGACGGCGCTCACCGCGGCCCCCGTATAAGCCATCCGCTCGCCCAACTCGTTCTGCGACAACCCCGCCTTCGTACGCAGCATCCGCAGTACCTCCGCGAAATACTGCGCGGCGGGTGACGACGAGTTCTTCTTGGGTTGCGCCATCGCGAACCTCCCCCTTCACACGGCCACCGTGCTCAACACGCCTCAACGCCAATCAACGCCCACACAAGCCCAGTTGCCCACCGGAGGCGTCGACGCTCGGTCACTGGTGACGGTAGCCACCAGGGCCGACAGTGTTCATGTGAACACAGAAAGTGACGGAGTAAACCTCCGAGACTTCCGAGACGTCCGCGACCTTCGAGTCCGGACATGGCGGCGCAGGCTCACACCGGTGACCCGCTCCGTACCGGAGGCCCGCCGAGGGGCCAGGTCCGTACTCACGGAATGGCGGATCCCGACCGACGCGGCGGAGGCGATCGAACTGATCGTGTCGGAGCTGGCGACGAACGCGGTACGCCACGCCCGCGTACCCGACCGCTTCTTCGAGGTGGCGCTCACCTACGACGGCGACAAGGCGGTCGAGGTGGAGGTCTCCGACGCGTCGCCCCGCCTCCCGGAACCCCAAGTCCCGTCCCTGGAGGCGGAGTCGGGTCGAGGCCTGCCCCTCGTGGCGGCCCTGGCGGAGAGCTGGGAACTCAGAGGCAGAGTGATCGGCAAGACGGTATGGGCGAGGGTGCTCACACGGTAGGCACCCCTATGGGCGTCCCAACGGGCCAGTCGAGGCGGCGCCGCCCTACGCCGACTCGTTCAGCAACCGCGACAGATGCTCCCGCCCGGCTCCCAGCAACCCCTCAAGTGGGGCCGCGGCCTCGTACCACCGCTTCTCGTACTCCCAGCACAGCCAGCCGTCCCAGCCCTCGCGGGAGAGGAGTTCGACGCACTCGGTGAGGGGGAGGACGCCCGTGCCGAGCGGCAGCGGGGTGGTGTCGTCGGCGGAGGCGATGTCCTTGACCTGGATGTAGCCGAGGTGCGGGGAGAGCGCGGCGAAGGTGGACGGGGGCTGTTCGCCGCCGAGCCAGGTGTGCATGACGTCCCACAGGGCGCCGGCCTGGCGGTGGCCGACCAGGCCGAGGATGCGGATCGCGTCGGCTCCCGTGCGATGCGAGTCGTGGGTCTCAAGAAGGATGCGTACGCCCAGGTCGGCGGCGTACTCGGCGGCCGTGCCCAGGCGCCGGGCGGCCGTGGCGTCGGCCTCCTCGGGGGTCTGGTCGGGGCCGCCGCCGGGGAAGACGCGGATGTAGGGGGCGCCGAGGTCCCGGGCCAGTTCGAGGAGGCCGCGGATCTCGGCGATCACGGGGCCGTCATCGCCCGGCGCCGCGACGCGCGCGTACCCGGCGAGGCCGAGGATCTCGATGCCCGCGGCCTTGAACTCGGCCGCCACGTCGGCCCGTTCGGCTAGGTCGATGCCGGGGTGGACCGGCTCCTCGGGATGCGCGCGCAGCTCGACGCCGTGATAGCCGTGCGTGGCGGCGAGGCGCACCACGTCGCTGATCGGGAGTCCGGGAACGCCGAGGGTGGAGAAGGCCAGCTTCATGAGTCGGACAGTACCCGCCGCTCGTCTTCTGTCACTCCCGCGCGGCGGACGGGTCCGGACGCCGACTCCGGGCGACACCTTCGGCGACCTCACCTCCGCGTTCCGCTTCTCCCACTCCCGCCCGCGAGCACCACGCCTCCCGGACGACACGGCGGAACACCTGGAACGGGCGAAGGAGAAGGGGCGACGCCCGCACGTGTGACTCCGTCGGGGGTCCGTAAGTGGGTCGGCTGCGGGCCCGGTGGGGGCTTGTCGCGCAGTTCCCCGCGCCCCTCATGGGGCGCCCCATGAGGGGCGCCCCGCCCGGCCAGGTGTGTCAGCCCATGCCGTGCAGGTCCAGGCGCCAGTCCTGGCCGTTGAGGTCGGTGCCGAAGGAGCGGTGGGGCTTCTCGTCGACGAGGACGAAGCCGTGGCGTTGGTAGATGCGACGGGCAGCGGACAGGACGTCATTCGTCCACAGGACCATCTCCCGGTAGCCGACACCGCGCGCGAACTCGACGCAGGCGCCCACCAGTTGATCGCCGATGCCGAGACCGCGCGCGTCCGGCTCGACGAGCAGGAGGCGCAGCCGGGCGGCGCCGGGTGCCTCGTCCCGTACACACATCACGCAGCCCACCGGACGACCGTCGAGCTCCGCGATCCACACGCGCTCCAGGTGCGGGTCGTGGTCCTCGGCGAAGTCGGCGACGATCCGGGCGACCAGGCCCTCGTAGTCCGTGTTGAAGCCGTACTCGGAGGCGTAGAGCGCGGCGTTGCGCTGCACGACCCAGCCGAGGTCGCCGGGCCCCGGCTCGCGCAGCAGTACGTCCTCCCGACGGGGCGGCCGTCGGCTCGCGTCCGAAAGAATCTCGCGGATGTCCCGCATGGCGTCGGTGAGCCGGGACCGATCCTCCGGTGGCACGGTCGAGAGCAGCGAGCCGACGGCCTCCCGCGAGCGCTCGTTCAGCAGATCGGCGGTCTCCCGGCCGCGGGCCGTGAGCGTGATCCGGCGCCGCCGGGTGTCCTTCTCCGACGGAGCCCGCTCGATCAGCCCGTCCTTCTCGAACTTCGCGAGCAGGCGGCTCAGGTACCCGGAGTCCAGACAGAGTTCACCGCGGAGGTCGGCCGCGTCCGTACGGGGCGAGTGGGCGAGTTCGTACAGCACGCGGGACTCCGTGAGCGTGTACGGGGCGTGGAGCTGGCGGCTGTAGTCGAGCGCGCCGATGAGGTTCGTGTAGAAGCGGTTGAAAGCACGGATCTCTTGAATGGTCATGACGTCCGGCACCTGCCTTTGACACCTGCCTTGGGGTTCACACACCGGGCTGGATAGCTGACTCAGTCAGAGATTATGCCCGCTGTGGCCGATACGCGCACGGGTTTTGTTGGTCTGGGTGCGCTGTTAGCGTGGCCGTTCGAACGAGGGGGAGACTCGTAGATGACGACGACCACATCGAGCACGTTCCGTATCGGCGGGGACCTGGAGGTGGGCCGGCTCGGGTTCGGGGCGATGCACCTGCCCACCGAGCCGGCCGACGCCCGCGAGGCAGCAATCGCGGTGGCCCGACGGGCCGTCGACCTCGGAGTGACACTGATCGACACCGCCTACATGTACGGCGGGGGAGCCAACGAGGAACTCCTGGCCGAGGCGCTGTACCCATACGCGGACGGGCTGCTCGTCACCACCAAGATCGGCCTCGAACGGTCGGAGTCCTCGGGGGAGTGGGAGCTGAACGGCCGCCCGGAGGTCCTGCGGGCCCAGGTCGACAAGGCCCTGCGCCGCCTCCGCATGGAGCGAATCGAACTGCTGCAGCTGCACCGCATCGACCCGGCGACCCCGCTCGCCGACCAGCTCGGGGCGCTGCGGGAGCTTCGGGACGCGGGCAAGGTGGGGCGGATCGGGCTGTCCGAGGTCACCGTCGAGGAGCTCGACCAGGCTCGGAAGGTCGTGGACATCGCGAGCGTCCAGAACCGCTACAACCTGCTCGACCGGGAGCACGAGCCGGTGCTGGATGCCTGCGCGGCGGCGGGGATCGCCTTCCTGCCGTGGCGGACCGTGGCGTGGGGGTCGTCGGGGGACACGGCGGAGATCGCGGCGGTGGCGGCCGAACTGGGCGCTACGCCCACGCAGGTCGTACTGGCGTGGCTCCTCGGCCACTCACCGGTGATGCTGCCGATCCCGGGCACGGCGAGGGTCGCCCACCTGGAGGAGAACGTGGCGGCGGGCGGGCTCCGCCTCAGCCCGGGCCAACGGGCTCGCTTGGACGCGCTGTAGTCCTCCGCAGAGTGTTTCCTTCCGCGGGTCCAGGAGGGATAGGGCCGAGGCGTCCTGGTCAGGCCGTCGTGTGGCGAGAACGGGACGCGGGCCTGTCACCGGTGCTGTGCGGTGCGCAGCTCGTCGGTGTACCGGACGAGAGCGTCCTCGGCCGTGGGGGCGGGGCCGAACAGCTGCTCCTGGCGGCGGGGGTCGGCGACGTAGCGTCCGGTCTCGAACCAGCCGAACATCGCGGCCATGTCCTTGACCAGAGGCATGAAGCGGCCGACGACGGCTCCTGCGGTGCGGGCGACGGCGGAAGGTACGGCCCACACCTTGATCTTCTTTCCGGCCCGGTTGCCCATCAGGTCGGCCATCTCGCGCATGGTGACCGGACGGTCCCAGCCGATGTCGATGCGCTCACCGTTGTCGGCCTCGGAGTCGACTGCGGCCGCCAGGTAGGCCGCGAGATCGGAGGTGTGGACGAAGGTCAGCGGGACGGTGGTCTTGCCGATCCAAATCAGGCGGCCCTTGTCGATCGGGTTGCCCGCCATCGTCGCGATCTGGTCGAGGAACGCCCCCGGGCGCAGTGCGACGAACGGGACGCCGAGCTGTTCGAGCTTGTCCTCGGCGATCTTCTTGTGCCAGAAGTGCGGGACGTGGGGCGTCTGGTCGCTGGTGAGGATGCTGGTCAGGACGAAGCGCCGGATGCCGGCGCGGTGGGCGGCCTCGGCAAGGTTGGCGTTGCCGACGGTGTCGATGTCGTGCGCGTTCTTGCCGCCGCGGGTGTAGCCGGCAGCGGTGGTGATGACGGCATCGGCGCCGTTCATGGCGGCGACGAGCGAGTCGAGGTCGAGCATGTCGCCGCGGGCGATCTCGACACCCCGGCTTTCGAGCCTGCTCGCGTCGGTGGTCGGCCGGACCAGGGCGCGGACGTTCTTGCCGCGTGCCAGCAGTTCGTCGACGACCTTGCCGCCGAGGGAGCCGGTCGCGCCGACGACGAGGACGGGAAGGGGGGTGGTCATGGGGGTCTCACTTTCATCAGGTCAGTAGTGAGGGGATTGGGCCGGCGGGGCAGTGGTGCCTGCGGACGTGGGCGCCGTCGGCCCGGTCGCTCAGGGGGCGGGCCTGTGGTGGGCGGATCCGCGGCGCGGGTCACCGCCGGCCTGCGGGAGCTTGCGTAGGTCGAAGGCGACCCGGACGCGGGTGATGCGCCCGTCCTCGATGTGCGGCCGGCCGACGACCGGGAAAAGCTCGACATCCCCTTGGGGGTGTTGCCCCTTCCCCCGGACGAGTTCCGCCTGCCTGCACCGGGACAGCTCGTGCTTGCCCCTGGCGCTGGGGCCCCGCTCAGCCTTGTTCTCCCTGACGTAAGGGGGCCAGCGGCATCCGTCGGCTCGACTCGCCGGGCTTCTTCCGACAGTCGGGGAGTTACTCGGACTCTTCCTGCGGAAGAGCGGGGTTGTTGATCGCGTCGGCTATGGCATAGGCGATACGGACGAAGGACTCTGCCTGCTGCGCCGACAGGTTCCGCGCGGAGGTTTCCTCCAGGGCCCGCCACATGGCTGCGATCGGCTCGCGCATGGCACGGCCCTTGTCGGTGAGGTGGACGACCATGACGCGCCGGTCGTGTTCGGCAGGCTCGCGGACGAGCAGGCCGGCGTCCTGCATGCGGCGCAGTGCCTTGGAGATGGTGGAGTGGTCCACGTCGAGGCTATCGAGCAGCTCGGACTGGGTCTGGCCGTCCCGGTCGAGGAGGTGCATCAGCAGCAGTTCCTGTCCGGGATGCAGGTCCATCTCGCGGAGTATGGCGGCGGCGCGGGCGCGGTGAGCGCGGGCGAGCTGGTAGATCGCGTAGCTCATCTGCCCCTCACTGGCCGTGGTGGGGGGGCGAGGTGTGGGGGCGGGCATGGTTGGGTTCCTCAGACGGTGTGGGTGGGGTAGTCGGTGTAGCCGACCACTCCGCCGCCGTAGAAGGTCGCCGGGTCGGGAGTGTTCAGCGGCGCGTCAGAGCGTAGCCGCTCGACCAGGTCCGGGTTGGCGAGCGCGAGGGCGCCGACGGCGACAAGGTCGGCCGTGCCGTTGTCGACGTCCTTGGCGCGGGTGGGCAGGTCGGCACCGGCCCGGTTGAGGATCAGCGTGGTCGGCCACAGCGCGCGCAGGGTGCCCAGCAGCGAGTCGTCGCCCGCGTGCATCACGTGGAGGTAGGCAAGGCCGAGCGGGCTGAGGGCGCGCAGGAGCGCCGGATACAGCTCGGCGGTGTCGGACTCGGCGATGTCGTTGTAGGGGTTTCCGGGAGAGATGCGCAGGCCGGTGCGGCCGGCACCGATCTCGTCGGCCACGGCAGCGGCCACCTCGACGGCGAAGCGGATGCGGTTGTCGAGGGAGCCGCCGTAGCGGTCGGTGCGCTGGTTGGTGTTGTCGGACAGGAACTGGTGCACCAGGTAGCCGTTGGCGGCGTGGATCTCCACGCCGTCGGCGCCTGCCGCGACGGCGGCCGCTGCGGCGCGGCGGAAGTCCTCGACGGTCGCCGCGACCTCCTGCGTCGACAGAGCACGGGGGACCGGCATCTCCTGGGGCCCGGACGCGGTGAACATCGCGCCCTGCGGCCGGATCGCCGAAGGGGCGACCGGCCGGCGCCCGTGGGGGGTGTTGTCGGGATGGGCGATGCGTCCGGTGTGCATCAGCTGGATGACGATCCGGCCGTCGGCCGCGTGCACGGCGTCGGTGACCTTGCGCCACCCGGCGATCTGCTCGTCATTGTGTATGCCGGGAGTGAGGAGGTAGCCCTGGCCGTCTGCGGAGGGCTGGGTTCCCTCGGTGATGATGAGCGCGTGCGAGGCCCGCTGGGCGTAGTACTCGGCGTTCAGCTCGGTCGGCACGCCTTCAGGGGTGGAGCGGTCACGGGTCATGGGGGCCATGACCAGGCGGTGCGGGAGAGAGACGTCACCGACGGTGGTCGGCGTCCACAGGGAATTCAGCATGAATGGTCCTTCGGTGCGGTGATGGCCAGGTGGTCATCGGGAAAGCGAGGGGCGTGGCGGAGGAGAGGCGGGCGTGATCAGTCGACGGTGAGGACGAGCTTGCCCCGGACATGCCCGGCATCGCTGACCTGCTGAGCCGTGGCGGCCTGATCGAGCGGGTAGGCGGTGACGGTGGTGACGACCTTGCCGGTCGCGGCATCCTGCGCCAGGGCGGCCAGACGGGCGGCCGAGCGTTCCTGGCCACCGCTGGCGAAGGTGATGCCGAGCTGGTGTGCGCGGAAGTCGGCGATGGTGACGATGCGCTCGGTGCCGCCCCGCAGGGCGATGGAGTCCTCAAGGGCTCCCTTCCCGGCCACGTCGAACACCGCGTCCACGCCGTCGGGGGCCAGTGCCCGGACCCGCTCGACCAGGCCCTCGCCGTAAACGGTCGCGGTGGCGCCGAGCGAGGCGAGGTAGTCCTGGTTGGCGGGGCCGGCGGTGGCGATGACACGCGCTCCGCGGGCGGTGGCGACCTGGACCGCCAGGGTGCCGACCCCTCCGGCCGCGCCGTGCATCAGCACGGTCTCCCCGGCGGTGACGCCGAGAAGGTTCAGGACCCGCTCGGCCGTCTCGCTGGCCACCGGAAGCGCGACCGCGTGCTGCCAGTCGAGGCCGGCGGGCTTGGGGGCCACGGTGGTGGCCAGCGCGTACTGGGCGTACGAGCCGGTGTCCGACCATCCCAGCACCTCATCGCCCACCTGCACGTCCTGCACGCCCTCACCGAGGGCGTCCACCACCCCGGCGAGTTCGTGACCGGGGACGGAGGGCAGCGGCGTGGGGAACACGGCCTCCAGGGCCCCGGAGCGGATCTTGCCGTCCAGCGCGTTCAGCCCGGCCGCCTTCACGCGGACGCGGATCTGCCCGGGGCCGGGCTGCGGGACCTCGATGTCCGCCTGGTGCAGCACGTCCGGGCCGCCAAACTGGTCGAAAACGATTGCTTCCATGATGACTCCATTTCCTTTGGCCACCAAAAGTGTGGCTGGCCACCTAATCAACGTAACAGTAATCATGTGGCTAGCCAAGTATTTGCGGACGTGGGGGTGAAGGTAGCCACTGCGGCTCGCTTCGGGGTGCGCCGACCACTTGTGTGGCCGACCACGTAAACGAACGCGGCGACCGCCAGGGTGTGCCCGTACCGCAGATCGCCCAGAAACTCGTCATCACCTCGGGCAAGAACAAGGGCCAGAGCCCCTCGGTCGCCGCTCGTCGACCTGATCCGCTGCCCAAGTAACCGAAGAGGCGGATGAGGTGGAGGGGGTCGTCGGTGTGCTGGGCCTCGTTGAGGATGCGGTCCACGCGCAGACGGCTGGTCTGGTGGTGGGCCGGCGTCGGTGGCGTTCGGCCAGCCACTGCCGTGTCAGACACCCCATGTCGTTTGAGGTCAAGCGGCATGGGTGTGGGTGTGGTGTGACCAGGCGGTCGCTTCGTCGTAGTGGGTGCGGGTTTTGAGGCAGCCGTGGAGGATGCCGACGAGGCGGTTGCCGACCTGGCGGAGGGCCGGGTTGTAACCCGTTTCGCGGGCGCGTTGCTTGTCGTAGTAGTGGCGGGCGCCGGGTGAGGCGCGCAGGGCTGCGAATGCCTGGCGCTGGAGGGCGTCGGCGAGGCGGTTGTTGCGGACGTAACGGGCCTGGACGGTGCGGCTCTTGCCGGAGGCCCGGGTGACGGGGCTGGTGCCGGCGTAGTTCTTGCGGGCCTTCGCGGACGCGTAGCGGCTGGGGTCGTCTCCGAACTCGGCGAGCACCCGGGCGCCGGTGATCTCTGCGATGCCGGGCATCGAGAGGTAGATCTCAGCATCCGGGTGCGCCAGAAAATGGGCCTTCACCTGTACTTCCAGCGCGGCTATCTGCTCATTCAGCGCGATGATCAGCCGTGCGTGGGCGGTGGCGGTGGCCGCGTAGGCGGCCGTGACGGGCTCGGGCAGGCCCAGCTGCGGCTCGCGCAGGGCGGTCTGAATGGTCGCGGCCTTCGCGTCGCGGTGGCGGCGGCGGTGACGGGCCAGGACCGCGGTGATCTGGGTGCGCGTCAGCTTCGCCCCGACTGCGGGGGTGGGCGCCTTGATCAGCAGTTCCAGGGCGTCCGTGCTGGTCAGCTCCAGGTCTGCGTAAGCGGACAGGGCGGCGGGGAAGTACTCCCGCAGCGTGCTGCGCAGACGCTGGAAAGTGCGGGTACGTTCCCAGATCATGGTCTGGTGGGCACGGGCGACGACCTTGACGGCCTGGGCCTGCTCACTGTCGCCGGCGACGGGCCGCAGTTGGTCCCGGTCGATACGGACCATGTCCGCGAGCGCGTGCGCGTCGCCCTTGTCACTCTTCGCGCCGGACGTGCCGTACCGCTCCTTGAACCGGGCGACCTGCCTCGGGTTGATGGCGTAGACCTGGTAGCCGGAGGCGATCAGGGTCTGCACCCACGAGCCCCGGTCAGTCTCAATCCCCATCACCACCGCAGCCGGATCCAGGTCCCTGCCACCGTGCTTCGCGAGGAGCTCGTGCAGCTTCGCGATCCCCTGCACGCCCTCCGGCAGCCTCGCCGCAGCGAGTTTCCGGCCTGCCTCGTCCTGGACCTCGATGTCATGATGGTCTTCGGCCCAGTCATCGCCGATCAGCAGCAACTTTCCCTCCTTGCACGGCACTTCGCTTCCTGCAGCCCGCGGAAGGCGGCGCGCGGCCTAATGGATCCAGTGCTCACGCCCCACTGCCCGGCGGGCACGCCACCCCATCAGCGGTCTGGCCTCCCGGCCGACCAGCAGGGGCACGGTCTGACACCAGAACTCGACTGCTTCCGGCGGCGAAAGTGCTCACCTGCTGGCGGCTACGGCACCGAGTCTCTCCGACCCGGCAGGTCCCATTAGGCGGTAGGTGAGTTCGTCCAGGTAGAGGGTGTGGACGGGCTTGCCGGTGCGGCGCACGAGGAGGGTGGCGCGGCTGTGGCCGAGGTCGTCCAGCAGCAGATGGCGCTGGTCGTGGACGCTCAGGGCGTGCGCGGCGGCGAGCGCGAAGCTGAGCCGGTCGCGGGCGTGGGGAGGCAGCCGAGAGCGCCGCGCAGCATGTCGTCGGCCAGCGGTCGCGGCAGCACGACGGCGGTGGTCAGGGAGACAGCGCGGGCCGGGTCGCGGAAGATGAGTCTCTCGCGTTTGAGGGCGTGAAACAGGGAGCGCAGGGCGGTGGCCAGGGACTTGGGGGCTTCTCCCTGTACCGGTTCGAGGGCCTGCTCGAATGTGGGCACGGGTGACGGCCCGCAGATTGGTGATGCCGTCCTCGTACCAGGTGTGCAGCGGGGGCGCGGCCAGGCGCAGGTAGGAGCAGATGGTCGACGGGGCGAGCGGCCGGCTGGGTCATTGGGCCGTGCCGCACAGGACGTCGATCCACCGGTTGAGCGGGCCGCGGAACGGGGGGCGGTGTCGGCGAGGTGCCGGGCCCCGGCCAAGGCCGCATCCGAGTGCCGGTCGGGGGCGAGACGTCCGGTCAGGCGCAGGTAGTTGATGACGCGTGCGCCATGGAAGTGCTTACGGCGGGCGATCAGCCGCACGTCCTCCTCCGGCAGCGTGGCTGGGCGCGCAGCTCCCCGCGCCCCTGAAGGGCTTCAAATGACCACCCACTCTCCGGCAGCCGCTCTCCTCCCTGAGGGGTCGTGTCGGGGTTTCCGATCGCAGCACGACCTCTGATGGGCAACGTGTAGGCGCTGGATGACACAGCTGCGATCGGATGCCCCGTCGCGGCCCCGACCGGACGACAAACGGCAGGCGCATCTTTCAGGGGCGCGGGGAACTGCGCGACCAGCCACACACAACCCGCACCCAACACCCCAACCTCAGGAGTTCTTGGGCGCCCCCGTAGACCCCCGCACCATCAACTCCCCCCGAATCGTGGCAATCCCCCCAGGCGGAGCCTCCTCCCGCCCCATCGCGATCCGCCCAGCCCGAGTCCCCGCCTCCGCCAACGGCAACCGCACAGTCGTCAACGCAGGCACCGCGTCAATGCTGAAGGGAAGATCATCGAACCCCACGACAGACACGTCATCCGGAATCCGCAACCCGGAGTCCCGCAGAGCAGCACACGCCCCAAGCGCAACCGTGTCGTTCGCCGCGACAACAGCCGTCAACTCCGGATCACGACGCAGCAGTTCAAGAGTCGCCTCGTACCCGGCCCGCCGGTCGTACCGTCCATGCACGGTCCGCGAAGCCTCGTCAGGGATGCCGTGCGCGGCAAGCGCGTCCCGATGCCCCTCCAGCCGATGCCGAGTCGTCGTACGCTCCTCGGGCCCCGCGATATACCCCATCCGCCGATGCCCGAGCTCGATCAGATGCTCGGTGAGCCGCCGCCCCCCACCCCGGTTGTCGAAGGTGAGAGCGACCGCGTCGGTGTCGGCCGGCGCGGGCGGTCGCCCGCACAGCACGACCCGCGTCCCCGCGGCCGCAAGCTTGCGCAGCTTCGTGGCCACGGCCTCCGCATGCGCGGTGTTCTCCACGGCCCCACCGGTCAGCACGACCGCCGCGGCCCGCTGACGCTGAAGCAGCGTGAGATACGTGAGCTCCCGCTCGGCGGAACCCCCGGTGTTGCACACGACAGCGAGCCGCTCCCCACCGGCCCGACCCCCCGGCCCCCCGATCTCCCCCTGGATCGCCCCCGCCATGATCCCGAAGAACGGGTCGGCGATGTCGTTCACCAGAATCCCGACCAGGTCGGACGTCGCCGCGGCGAGCGCGCTCGCGGGGCCGTTCAGTACATAATCCAGCTCGTCCACGGCCCGCAGCACCCGCTCACGGGTGGAGGCGGCCACGGGATAGTTCCCGTTCAGCACGCGCGACACCGTCGCGGGCGAGACCTGCGCGCGGGCCGCCACGTCCGCCAGGGTCACCGTCATCTTCGTCGTCCTCCGGTCGCGCATCTCGTCATACGTCTCGTCCAAGCCCCTGCACACGCGGGCGCTCCAAGCCCCGACGCGCACGTGCACACACCGCACGGGCACACCGCACCGCTCCGTGCAGACCTTAAGGCCGAACCCCCCAGTTGTTCGCCCCCTCGAACAACTCATCCCCGTCACGGTCTTGTCCAGACCGCTCCTCAGAGGCTAGCTTCTCTACATATAGAAAGCGCTTGCTGTGACGCTCACCAGTTCACCAGGGTGCACCGGACGTACCGGGGTCCACCTGTGGGGCGTACGCGGCGCGGGACGCGTACGAAGGGAATCACGTGACACGCAAGACGGTGCGCATCGCGATGAACGGTGTGACGGGGCGCATGGGCTACCGCCAGCACCTCGTCCGCTCGATCCTCGCCCTGCGCGAACAGGGCGGTCTCGACCTCGGCGACGGCACCGTGCTGTGGCCCGAGCCGGTCCTCGTCGGCCGCCGCGAGCACGCCCTGAAGGCACTCGCGGAGCAGCACGGCCTGGACCCGGCGAACATCTCCACGGACGTCGACGCGGTCCTCGCCGACCCGACCGTCGAGATCTACTTCGACGCCCAGGTCACCTCGGCCCGCGAGGAGGCGCTCCAGAAGGCGATCGCCGCGGGCAAGCACATCTACACCGAGAAGCCGACCGCGACGGGCCTGGACGGCGCCCTGGAACTGGCCCGCCTGGCCACCGCCGCCGGCATCAAGCACGGCGTGGTCCAGGACAAGCTCTTCCTCCCGGGCCTGCTCAAGCTGAAGCGGCTCATCGACGGCGGCTTCTTCGGCCGCATCCTCTCCATCCGCGGAGAGTTCGGCTACTGGGTCTTCGAGGGCGACTGGCAGTCGGCCCAGCGCCCGTCCTGGAATTACCGCTCCGAGGACGGCGGTGGCATCGTTGTCGACATGTTCCCGCACTGGGAGTACGTACTCCACGAGCTGTTCGGCCGCGTGAAGTCCGTCCAGGCCCTGACCGCCACGCACATCCCGCAGCGCTGGGACGAGCAGGACAAGCCGTACGACGCCACGGCCGACGACGCCGCCTACGGTGTCTTCGAACTCGAAGGCGGAGCGATCGCCCAGATCAACTCCTCCTGGGCCGTTCGCGTCAACCGTGACGAACTCGTCGAGTTCCAGGTCGACGGCACCGAGGGCTCGGCCGTCGCGGGCCTGCGCAACTGCCGTGTCCAGCACCGCAGTTCGACACCCAAGCCGGTCTGGAACCCCGACATCCCCGCCACCTACTCCTTCCGCGACCAGTGGCAGGAGATCCCCGACAACGCCGAGTTCGACAACGGCTTCAAGGCCCAGTGGGAGCTCTTCCTCAAGCACGTCTACGCCGACGCGCCCTACCACTGGGACCTGCTGGCCGGCGCCCGCGGCGTCCAGCTCGCCGAACTGGGCCTGAAGTCCTCGGCCGAGGGCCGCCGCTTCGACGTACCGGAGATCGCGCTGTGACGAACGGGCAGATCCAACTACCCAACGCAGACGGCGTGTTGCGCGCCTACACCCCCCGCACCGAACCACTGCCCCTCACCACCGGCGCCCCCTTCACCTCCCGTACGGTCTACTCGGCGGCGCACGTGGTCGCCGACCCGTACGCCGACACCACCCCCGACTCCCCGGCCGCCGTCGACTGGGACGCCACCCTCGCCTTCCGCCGCCATCTGTGGGCCCACGGGCTCGGCGTCGCGGAGGCGATGGACACCGCCCAGCGCGGGATGGGGCTCGACTGGGCGGGCGCGGCCGAGCTGATCCGCCGCTCGTCGGCCGAGGCCAAGGCGGTCGGCGGCCTGATCGCCTGCGGCGTCGGCACCGACCAGCTGCCGGTCACCGAGGTCGGCTACCCGTACAGCCTGGACGAGGTGCGGGCCGCGTACGAGGAGCAGCTGGCCCTCGTCGAGGAATCCGGCTCGCGGTCCATCCTCATGGCCTCGCGGGCGCTGGCCGCCATCGCCAAGGGGCCCGAGGACTACCTGGAGGTCTACGGCCACCTGCTGCGCCAGGCCGCCGAGCCGGTGGTCCTGCACTGGCTCGGCCCGATGTTCGACCCGGCGCTCGAAGGCTACTGGGGCAGCACCGACCTCGACGCCGCCACCAACACCTTCCTGGAGGTCATCGCCGCCCACCCCGACAAGGTCGACGGCATCAAGGTCTCCCTCCTCGACGCCCAGCGCGAGATCGACCTGCGCCGCAAGCTCCCCGACGGGGTGCACTGCTACACCGGCGACGACTTCAACTACCCCGAGCTGATCGCGGGCGACGACCAGGGCTTCAGCCATGCCCTGCTCGGCATCTTCGACCCGCTGGGGCCCCTGGCCGCCGAGGCCGTACGGGTCCTCGACACCGGCAACACGGGCGGCTTCCGTGAACTCCTCGACCCCACCGTCGAGTTGTCCCGCCACCTCTTCCAGACCCCGACCCGCTTCTACAAGACGGGCGTGGTCTTCCTGGCCTGGCTCGCGGGCCACCAGGAGCACTTCACGATGGTCGGCGGCCTCCAGTCGTCCCGCTCGCTCCCGCACTTCGCCCGCGCGTACGAACTCGCCGACGGGCTGGGCCTGTTCCCGGACCCGGCCCTCGCGGAAGCACGCATGAAGAACCTGCTCTCTCTGTACGGAGTGGGAGTGTGAGGTGAACCAGTGAGCACGAGCCGTTGCTTCGAGTCTCAGCGACTCTCAGCATTCCGGGCGTTTCCGCACGGAAGGTTCGTGACGGTGTCACCAGAGCGCGAGTTGCTCGCGCCTGGTGTCCTGTCGACGATCTCTCGTTTCCGTCCCCTGGCGGGGTGTTGCGCCAGCCGCCCGCGTGCCCGTCCCCTTGCGGGTTCGGGCGGTGCGGGTCTTCTGCTTGGCTCCACGAGGCTTCGGCACCACCATCAGGGTGGGGCCCGGGTCTCCGGCCACTCCGGTACCCGTCTTACGGTTGGCCGCCGCGAGGGCGGCCAGGTTGTGGCCTGCGTTCGCGTCCCGGTCCAGGACGAGTCCGCAGGCGTCGCACTCGAAGACACGCACGCCGAGGGGCAGCTTGGTTTTCACCACACCGCAGCGGGAGCAGGTCTTCGAGGAGGGCATCCAGCGGTCGGCGACGATCAGGCGTTCACCGTGGCGCTGGGTCTTGTAGGTGAGCTGGTGCCGCAGTTCCCCGAACGCCGCGTCGGAGATTCGGCGGGACAGACGCCGGTTGCGGACCATGCCTTTGACGTTGAGGTCCTCGACCACGACGGTGCCGTACTCGGCGGGGATACGCGCGGTGGCCTGGTGGAGATGGTTTTCCCGCAGGTTCGCCACCCGGTGGTGCACCCGGTTGCGGACCGCGTTGGCTTTCTCCCAGCGGTGGGACGGGGCCTGTCCGGTGCGCCGGTCCGGGCCGCGTCGGCGGGAGACGGTCCGGGAGGCCTTCCGGAGCTGTGTGAGGGCCTGGTCGAAGTGCTTGGGGTTCGCGACTTCGCGGACTTCGCCGGCCGAGTCCGCCGTGACGAGGAGGGTCTTCACGCCGAGGTCGATCCCGACTGCCGTGCCGGGCCGGGTGGCAGGGGTGATGGTGTGGCGTTCCTCGGTCTGCAGGACCGCGAACCAGCGGCCCCGCTCGAACCGCACCGTCACCGACAGAATCCGCATCCCGCCTTCGGTGATCGCGTCTACGAGAGGCTGGACGTCCTCGTGGAGGCGGATCCGGCCGAGGCGGGGCAGGACGATATGCCGCCGGTCATCGAGGCGGATGGTGCCGGTGGTGAACTTGCACGCCGGACGAGACTTCCGCTTCGGCTTGAAACGGGGCCTGCCCACCCGGGCGCCCTTGCGCTCGCCACGCCGGGACTTGGCGTAGTTGTCGAACGCGGCGGCAGCGTTCGCGAGGCCGGTGTTGTAGGCCTCCTTCGAGTTCTGCGCCCACCACTCCCGCAGGAACGGGTCGGTGTGTTTGGCATCGTTGAACGCCTTCCGCAACGACGGCAGCGACCATGACCGCCACGGAACGCGCTCTGCCTCGGGGACGCCGTAGGTCTCCTCCGCTGCGCGCTGCGACCAACTCGCCAGTACATACCGCACCGCCCAGTTGTAGGCGACCCGCGCCGCCCCGCAATGCGAGGCCAGGGCCTGCAGGGCGGACGCGTTGGGGTCGAGGGCGAGCCTGTGGCCCACGACGTGAAAGCCGGGCCGCGCCTCGAACCCCCGGCGCTTCTTCTTCTCGCTCCCGGCAGGCTCCACCCCGCTCACCCGGTCGTCTCCGCCGCCGGGGCGGTGGCCTCGGCGATAGCGCGTGCCGCCCGGTTCTTCGCCGCCCGCTGCCCATACAGCCGGGCACACATCGAGGTGAGGACTTCGGTGATGTCCCGAACCAGGTCGCTGGTCGTCTCCTGCGGGTCGAGCACCACCAGGCGCCGGCCAGAAGCCGACAGTGCCGATTCCAGATGCTCGACGCCGAAGCGGGCCAGCCGGTCGCGATGCTCCACGACGATGACGGTAACGGCCGGGTCCGACAGGACACGGTGCAGCTTCCGCCGCTTCCCTTCCAATCCCGACCCGACTTCGGTCACAACCTCGGCAACGGCGAGCCCCAGCCCGCCTGCTCCTTGAACAACACGGGAGACCTGCCGGTCGAGATCCATCTTCTGGTCGCCGGTCGAGACACGGCAGTACGCCACCGTCCGCCCAGCGACCTCGGGAGTGGACTCTTCGACCAGCCACATACCGGACGGCGTCTGCGCAACAGGGACCGGCATACGGCCCTCCTTCGCCCAGCTCCACGCGGTCTGGTAGTGCACGCCGTTGCGCGCCGCCCACTCGGAAAGCTTCACGCAATCAGGATAAAAGCTGATGAAGGCAGATAACTACTGATGAAAAATGCGACTGTTGTTCACCCCCTCGGCGACCTCTCCCGTTTCAGCATCAACCAGATGACGGTCAAGCAGCTTTCGATGCCCGAACTGGTCGGGGCCTGCCTGGAGTTGGGCGTACCGGGCGTCGGCCTGTGGCGTGCACCGGTCCAGACGTACGGCCTGGAGGAGACGGCCAAGCTGGTCCGCGACGCAGGTCTGGACGTCACCACCCTCTGCCGCGGCGGCTTCTTCACGGCCATCGACCCGGCCGAACGCGCCGAGGCCCTGGCCGACAACCGCCGCGCCATCGACGAGGCGGCCACCCTGGGCACGGACACGCTCGTCCTCGTCTCGGGCGGCCTCCCCGCGGGCTCGAAGGATCTCCACGGCGCGCGGGAGCGCATCGCGGACGCGCTGGGGGAGTTGGGCCCGTACGCGGCCGCCAACGGTGTCCGGCTGGCCATCGAGCCGCTGCACCCGATGTACGCCTCCGACCGCTGTGTGGTCTCGACCCTCACCCAGGCCCTCGACCTGGCGGAACGCTTCCCCGCGAACCAGGTCGGCGTCGCGGTCGACACGTACCACATCTGGTGGGACGACCAGGCCCCCGCACAGATCGCCCGCGCGGGTGCCGGCGACCGCATCCACACCTTCCAACTCGCCGACTGGACAACCCCGTTGCCTGAGGGCGTCCTGAACGGCCGGGGTCAGATCGGCGACGGCTCGATCGACATGCGCGAGTGGAAGGCGTACGTCGAGGCGGCCGGCTACACCGGCCCGATCGAGGTCGAACTGTTCAACGACGGGCTGTGGGCGAGGGACGGCCGCGAGGTCCTCGCCGAGACGGCGGCACGGTTCGTGGAACACGCGGCCTGAGGAACGGCCGTACCGTTCCATACGCCCCGGACCGCGGACGTCGGTCCGCCCGTGACCCCGTCACAGGCGGACCGACGTCCGCGTCTCGTGCACCTCTTCGTCGTCGGTGAAGACACCGGACGCCGACGCCCCGCCGAGGAGCGCGGTGACTAGCGCAGCCGCAGCGACGAGGGTCCAACGCGCGCGCCAGGGCCTGGTGCGCGCCGGTGCGGTGTTCAAGGGCGTGGCGACCACAGGCACGGACGCAGGTGTGGCGTCCACAGGCACCGGCACAGGCACAAGCGCAGGCGGCGGCCCGCACGCGATGCCGGTGCGCGCGTCCAGCCACGCCTCCGCCTCGGCGCCCCGAATCCCGCATGCCGCGACGAACGCGGCGACCAACTCCTCGCGGGGCAGCCGTTCCCGGCCGAGCATGGTCGCCGCCGTGGAGTACGGCAGGGAGTGGCCCGCCTCCGCCGCCCGGCGTTCCAGCCGGCGATAGCTGAGGCCCGACCACGCCTTGAGGCGCCGCAGTGCCGCCACGAAGGCGGCCGCGTCGGTGTCCGGCGGGATGGGCGGTGCGGTGGGCATGACGGTGGTCCCCCTGGTGAGCTGGACGTACACGGGTTCGCACAAGCTCGAACACCCTGACAGCTTGAGGAACGGCGACGGCGGCGGTCAACCTCGGTGCGGATTCCCGATGTTGGAGGTCATAGGTCATATGGGTCTGCCCCGCTGCCGCCGTACCGCCGTCGCCGTCACCGCCCTGGCGACCCTGCTGACGCTGGGTGCCTGCGCCGAAGAACGCGCCGCCGGGCCAGGCAAGGAGCGCGCCAAAGTGCCTGCCAAGGAGCGGCCGGCCGCCGGGTCCGCCGCGAAGGCGCGCGACGGGGAGTCGGTCGCCGACTTCCTGCGCCGGACCATTCCCGCCGGTCCCGGCGGGACCGTGATCGCCGCACGCGGCGACGAACTCGCGTACTGCGGAGGCTTCGGGACGGCGGACCGCGCGGCCGGTACCCCCGCGAGCTGCCGCACGGTCTACGACGTCATGTCGATCACGAAGCAGTTCACCGCCGCCGCGATCCTGAAGCTGGAGGTGATGGGCCGGCTGCGGGTGAGCGACCGGATCAGCCGGTTCCTCGGCCCGGTCCCCGAGGACAAACAGGACATCACCATCGAGCAGTTGCTCACGCACACATCGGGCCTGGTCGAGGGGCTCGGCGACGACTACGACCCCGTCTCCCGCGACGAGATGGTGCGCCAGGCCCTGGCGTCGAAGCCGCAGTCGGCCCCGGGGAAGGAGTTCCACTACTCCAACACCGGCTACAGCCTGCTCGCCGCGATCGTCGAGAAGGCGTCCGGGGAGGGCTACGAGCCGTTCCTCGCCCGGCAGCTGTTCGGTCCGGCGGGGATGGAGCGGACCGGATACGTACTGCCCCGGTGGCCGCGGCACCTGGTCGCGGTGGAGTACGACAGCAAGGGGCGCAGCAAGGGCAGGCCCCTCGACCATCCCTGGGCCGCCGACGGGCCGTACTGGAACCTGCGCGGCAACGGCGGAATGCTCTCCACCGCCGAGGACATGTTCCGCTGGCACCGGGCCCTCTCGGGTGACGCGGTCCTGCCGGAGCGGGCCAGGCAGAAGCTGTTCGCGCCCCGCGTGCGGGTGCCCGACTCCGACGAGGGCTGGTACGGATACGGCTGGGCCGTCCGAGAGAGCCCCGAAGGGCGCGTCGTGTGGCACGACGGGGGCAACGACTGGTCGCTGGCGGTCCTCACGAGGTCGCTGCGCGACGGCGTCCTCGTGTACTGGGTGAGCAACCACGCCTACCAGGACGGCAAGTGGAACCTCGAGGACCAGGCGGAGAAGCTGACCCTGGGCATCGCCGACCGGGTCCGCGCCGAGGGCGACTGAGGCAGCGACCGTCTCCGGCGGGACCGGCGCCGACGGGCCTCGCATCAGCCCCCTCGTCGGACCTCAAAAAAATCTCAAGAGACCGTGCAACCCTCCCCGCACTCCGTGGGTCGTACTTGGCATCAGGACTTCTGGAGGGGGATCCGGGGGGATCGCGGGGGTTCTGGTTTTGGGGGAGGGGAAACCGAGGGGGCCCGGTCGACGGACCGGGCCCCCTCGAAGCTTGTCCGGCTCGAAGCTTGTCCGGGCACTCATGCCCAGGGCTCACCGGGGCCTAGAAGAAGACCCCGCAGTGCAGCAGCACATTCGCGTACGGGCGGGCCTCGCCGGTCCGCACGATCAGGCGGGCGTTCGCCGAGAGGATCTTCAGGTCCTCGTGGGAGACATGGGTCAGCGCGTAGGGGAAGCGGTGGGCCAGCAGCGCGGACGCCTCCGGGTTCGCCTCCCGTACCTCCTTCGCCGCCGTGGCACTCTCCACGACCAGTTCCTCCAGCAGGCCCTCCAGGACCTCCTCGAAGGACGGGACGCCCGCGCGGAAGGCGAGGTCCACCACCCTCGGCCCGGCCGGGATGGGCATGCCCGCGTCGCAGATCAGTACGCCGTCGCCGTGACCCAGCTCGGCTATCGCACCCGCGAGGTGACGGTTCAGGATTCCGGCCTTCTTCACAGTGCGGCAACCTCTTCGGCGGTGGGGAAGGACGCCTGAGCGCCCTCACGGGTGACGGCGACGGCGCCCACGCGGGCCGCGTACGCCGCCGAGTCCGCGAGGGACTCCCCGGCGCCGAGGCGCCAGGCCAGCGCCGCGGTGAACGAGTCGCCCGCGCCAGTCGTGTCCACGGCGTTCACCTTCACGGACGGCACCCGGGCCGTGCCGGAGGCGTCGGCGACCAGCGCGCCCTCCTCGCCCAGGGTGACGACCACCGAGCGCGGACCGAGCGCGAGGAGCGCCTCGGCCCACTGCTCGGGCGTGTCGCCCGCGTCGGCGCCGAGCACCACCCGCGCCTCGTGCTCGTTCACGATCAGCGGATCGCAGGCCGCGAGCACCTCCTCGGGCAACTCCCGGGGCGGGGACGGGTTCAGTACGAATCGGGTGCCGGACGGCAGACCGCGTACGACCTCCACGACCGTCTCCAGCGGGATCTCCAGCTGGGCCGAGACCACCCGGGAGGCCGCGAGCAGGGCCGAGGCCGCGTGGACGTCGGCCGGGGTGAGGCGGCCGTTCGCGCCGGGCGACACGACGATGCTGTTGTCGCCGGACGGGTCCACCGTGATCAGCGCGACCCCGGTGGGCGCCCCGCCGGCGAGGACCCCGGCCGTGTCGACCCCGGCCGCCCGCTGCGAGTCGAGCAGCAGCCGGCCGTGCGCGTCGTCGCCGACCCGGGCCAGCAGACCCGTACGCGCCCCGAGCCGGGCGGCGGCGACCGCCTGGTTGGCGCCCTTGCCGCCCGGGTGGAGGGCCAGGTCGGAGCCGAGGACGGTCTCCCCGGCGCCCGGCCGCCGCTCGACACCGATGACGAGGTCGGCGTTGGCCGATCCCACGACCAGCAGGTCGTAGTCGTACATGAACAGTCTCCCTGTGGGGGTGAGTTGAGGGCGGGGTGGACGGCAGCCGCCGTCCACCCGCCCCTCGACATCGGTCGGGGTCAGCCGGTGAACTCGTCCACGTTCTTCGCCGTGACCACCTTCACCGGAACCTTCACCGTCTTCTGGACCTCCTTGTCGTCGGCCGCCCGCAGCGCGTTCTCCACCGCGATCCTGCCGAGTTCCTTCGGCTGCTGTGCCACGGAGGCGTACATCGTGCCCTCCTTGACAGCCTTCAGACCGTCGGGCGTGCCGTCGAAACCGATGACCTGGACGGACTTTCCGGCCTTGGAGCCGAGCGCCTTGACCGCGCCGAGCGCCATCTCGTCGTTCTCGGCGAAGACGCCCTGGACGTCCGGGTGGGCCTGGAGCAGGTTCGTCATCACGTCGAGGCCCTTGGTGCGGTCGAAGTCGGCCGGCTGCTTGGCGACGACGTCGATGCCCGGGTAGGCCTTGAGGCCCTCGGCGAAGCCCGCGCCGCGCTCACGGCTCGCGGACGTACCGGCCAGACCCTGCAGGATGACGATCTTGCCCTTGCCGCCCAGCTTCTCGGCGAGCGCCTTGCCGCCCAGCTTGCCGCCCTCGACGTTGTCGGAGGCCACGAGCGCGGCCGTCTCCGCCTTGTTGACGCCACGGTCGACGCCGACGACGGGGATGTCGGACTTGTTCGCGGAGCGCACCGACGGGCCCGCCGCGTCCGAGTCCACCGGGTTGACGATGATCGAGTCGACGCCCTCGCTGGTGAAGTTCTGCAGCTGGTTGGCCTGCTGCGAGGCGTCGTTCTGCGCGTCCGTGACGGTCAGGTCGGCGCCGAGCTTCTTCGCCTCCGCCTGCGCACCCTCCTTGATCTGTACGAAGAAGGGGTTGTTCAGGGTGGAGAGGGACAGGCCGACCTTCGGGTTCGACGAGGACGAGCCGTTGTTGAACAGGCTCAGCCCGCCCACGATCGCCGCCACGAGGACCACGGCGAGCGCGTACTTGACGGCCTGTGGCCCCTTGAGGCCCGACGAGCCCCCGGCACCGGCCGTGACCGGAGTCGCCCCGGCCTTGCGTCGCACGGTGTCGAGGAGCACCGCCAGCGCGATGACCACGCCGATGACGACCTGCTGCCAGAACGCCGACACGGAGAGGAGGTTGAGGCCGTTGCGCAGCACCGCCAGGATCAGCGCGCCGATCAGCGTCCCGGACGCCTTGCCCGTACCGCCCGCGAGGGAGGCGCCGCCGATGACGACCGCGGCGATCGCGTCCAGCTCGTAGCCCTGCGCGGCCTGCGGCTGCGCGGAGGAGAGGCGCGAGGCGAGCACGATGCCCGCGGCGGCCGCGAAGAGACCGGACAGCGCGTAGATGACGAGCTTCTGCCTCTTCACCCGCAGACCGGAGAGACGGGCCGCCTCCTCGTTGCCGCCGATCGCGTACATGGAACGCCCGATGTACGTACGCCCCAGGATCAGGGCCGTGATCAGCCCCATGACGATCATCACGAGGACCGGCACCGGCAGCCAGCCGCCGAGCGTGTCACCGAGGTGCGAGACGGACTCGGGGAACGCGATCGGGCTGCCCTGCGAGATCACCAGCGACAGACCGCGGCCCACCGACAGCATGGCGAGCGTCGCGATGAACGGCGGCAGCTTCCCGTACGAGATCAGGACGCCGTTGACCAGGCCGCAGGCTATGCCGGTGGCGATCGCGAGGATCACCGCGATCCAGACCGGTACGCCCTCCGAAGTCGCCGACCAGGCAAGGACGGTGGCGGACAGCGCGGCGACGGAACCGACCGACAGGTCGATGCCCGCCGAGACGATCACGAAGGTCACACCGAAGGCGGCGATCTCGACCATCTGGAGACGCGCGATACCGAGTTCACGCACCCGCGCGCGGGGGGACACGTTCACGCCCACCCGCTCCAGGAGCACGGCGGCGTCAGCCTCCATCGTCTTCCGGTCGATCATCCCGAAGCGACGCGGCTGGCGGCCGAGGAAGATGTTCTCGGCGACCGTCAGATCGGGGACCAGGTTGAACTCCTGTTGAAGTGCTCTCCCTCCTTCGGCAAGCCTCAGGAGGGAGATTCCTACCTACCTTGCGGTGGTGGGCTTGACGCCACGAGTGCGCCTGACGACTGCTCTCCCAGCAGCCGGGATGAGCGCGCGGCCCATCCGGTACAGGTGCAAGACGTTCCGGGCCGCGTTCCAGTCGGCATGGCCCGACCATCCGCAGTCCCGGTTCTTGCATACGAACGTGGCCTGGTCCTCCCGGCTTCCGGGTGTGATGAAGCCGCAGGCGGAGCAGCGCAGGGAGGTGTTCGGGGCGGGGACCTTGTGCAGGGTCCCCCCGTACCGGGCGGTCTTGTACGTCAGCATCGTCACGGTACGGCCCCATGCCTCCTGGCTGATGGAACGGTTCAGGCCGGACTTCTGCGCGACGTTCTTCCCCGGCTGCTCGATGGTTCCCTTGGCGGACTTGACCATGTTCGCGATGTTGAGTGCTTCCACCACGACCGTGCCGTACGTGCGGGCGAGGTTGGTGGTGGTCTTGTGCTGCCAGTCAGCGGCGCGGCGCGTGGCTGTTGCGCGGAGCTGCTTGATCTGGTCGTAAGTGTTCCGCAGCCGGTTCGAGCTGTGTTCTTTCGGCTTGCGGAAGCTCTTGCGGTGGGCGGCCCGCTGCTCCAGGCGGAGCAACTTGGCTTTTTCCTCGGCGGTCAGCCACTTGTCCCGGTCGGCTTTTCCGCCCTCGGTGCGGGCGTGGCGGCCGTGGTCCTGGTGGTTGCTGTCAGACAGGGCGAGGGGCAGGTTCACCCCAGCGCCGATGCCGACCTCGGGCCCCTGGTGGGGCTCGGGCATGACCTCCAAGGTCTGTACGCGGAAGGCGATGTGCCACCCAAGGGCGTCCTTGACCAGCCGGGCCCCGGTGATGCGGTTCTCCTTGTTGGCGTGCTTGCCGACGGGGAGATCCCTGGTCCAGCGGAACCGGGCGCGGCCGATTTTGGGAATGTTGACCATGTCCCAGCGGCGGTGCACGCGGGTGATGTTCAGGTCCCGACCCTGGGGGATGTCCACGGACATCACCGTGCGGATACGGGCCTTGAAGTTTGGTTCTTCGGCGCGCCCGTCCCAGCAGTTCTTCCAAGCCTGGACATAGGTCTTGAGGACTGCCTGCGCGGCCTGCGCGGGCAGGACGCCGAGCCATTCGATCTCTTTGCGAGCCCGGCGCACAGCCGCGTCCATGCGGGACAGGGACCGCTGGCACTTGGGTGTCATCGTCCACAGGTCGTGCAACAGATTCCACGTCGTACGGGCGGCGTGGGCCTGGTCGTCCAGGAGCCGGGCCTGCGCAGGCATCAGTGCCAGTCGGGCACGGTGCCCGAACTGCCGCTTCTCCCATGCGAGTTCGCTACTCACGTGATCACTGTAGCATTTGGTTTATGTCACCTAGATGGACGCCGAATCTCGATGTCAGAGCTGGTCGTCATGTGATCGATAGTCTTCATGTTCATTTGGTTTTTGTCACCAAGTACCGGCATGGGGCGCTCACCGACGAGATGCTGACGCGCTGCGAGGAGATCATGCACGAGGTCTGCACGGACTTCGGGGCCGAACTGCAGCAGTTCAACGGCGGAGAGGGCCACGTGCACCTGCTGGTGCACTATCCGCCCACCGTCCAGCTCTCCAAGCTGGTCAACAGTCTCAAGGGCGTCTCCTCCCGTTACCTGCGCAAGGAGTACGGCACACATGTACGCCGCCACCTGTGGGGCGGACGCTTCTGGTCCGGCTCCTACTTCGCCGGCTCCTGCGGCGGGGCACCACTGACCGTTGTACGCCAGTACATCGAGAATCAGCAGCGCCCCGTGTAGTCGGCTGATGCCACCAGTACCAACCCGTATAACGCAGTTCCTGGCCCAGTGACGTATCAAGCACGGCATCTTCACCGCACGGCTCAGAATGCTGCCGAGGGTGCGCCTTCTTGGCCGGCGGTGGTCGGCGGTTCTGCAATGCCGATGAAGTTCCCGGCCAGGGGCTTGATGCGGACCGACCATCCCAGCGCTGTGAGGTCGTCCGTGAGTGTCCGGGCATCGTGAAACACCTTCACGATGCGGTACTGGCTGCCGTCATCGAGCCGGCGCAGCGCCGCTGGGGCCGGCTCGTTCGCGAGGACTTCCTCCTCTGCGGCTGCGGCGGCGACGGTGTTCCAGAAGTCGGGCAACCGCGTCGGCGGGACATGGGAGAGCCAGAAGGCGAAGAACACAGTGTCGTAGCGCCGTGGCGGCTGCCATTCGAACAGGTCGGCCTCAAGGAACTGGACGGCGGGGGACGCGGTGCGCGCACGTGCGAGGGCCAACACTTCGGCTGCCGCGTCGACAGCCGTCACCGACTGAGCCCGCACGGCGAGCAGCGCGGTCCACTGGCCTGTTCCGCAGGCCAACTCCAACACATCCCCGGCAATCGGGAGGTCATCCATGACAGCCAGCAACTCCTGCAGGTCTTCGCGCTCCGCATAGGGCCGGTCGTATTCGGCTGCGCCGGCCCTGTAGTAGGCCATCTGCTCTGCCAGGAGAGCGTCGTCATCCATGCGGGTTCCTCGCATCCGGGTTCGGTCAGAGCCAAGCGCGCTCAGCTCGCCGGCATGGTCGCCACAGACACTGTCGGCCTTCACCTTTGGGCAAGGTCAAGAGTCATAAGGGCCTGGGAACGTCCTCTCGGTTCCGGCGGCCAGGCACTGCCGACGGCTCGCCCCGCGCTGTCAGACGTGGGCGGTAACGTCGGATCATGTCCAATCAGGCGGGGACCCAGGCCGAGAGCGCGGCGCGGAACCTGGCGGTTCTGGAAGGCGTGCTGGAGCGGATCACGTACGCCAATGAGGAGAACGGCTACACGGTGGCCCGGGTGGACACGGGTCGAGGTGGCGGTGATCTCCTCACGGTCGTCGGGGCGTTGCTCGGTGCGCAGGTGGGGGAGTCCCTGCGTATGGAGGGGCGTTGGGGCTCCCACTCGCAGTACGGCAAGCAGTTCACGGTGGAGAACTACACGACGGTTCTGCCGGCCACAGTCCAGGGCATACGCCGTTACCTCGGCTCCGGCCTGGTGAAGGGCATCGGCCCGATCTTCGCCGACCGCATCACGCAGCACTTCGGCCTGGACACCCTCCAGATCATCGAGGAGGAGCCGAAGCGGCTCATCGAGGTGCCCGGGCTCGGTCCCAAGCGGACCAAGAAGATCGCCGAGGCCTGGGAGGAGCAGAAGGCGATCAAGGAGGTCATGCTCTTCCTCCAGACCGTCGAGGTGTCGACGTCGATCGCGGTCCGCATCTACAAGAAGTACGGCGACGCGTCGATCTCGGTGGTCAAGAACCAGCCCTACCGGCTCGCGTCCGACGTCTGGGGCATCGGCTTTCTCACCGCCGACAAGATCGCCCAGTCCGTGGGCATCCCGCACGACAGCCCGGAGCGCGTCAAGGCCGGTCTGCAGTACGCCCTTTCGCAGTCCACCGACCAGGGCCACTGCTTCCTCCCGGAGGAGCAGCTGATCGCGGACGCGGTGAAACTGCTCCAGGTGGACACGGGCCTGGTCATCGAGTGCCTGGCGGAACTGGCGGCGCCGTCCGAGGAGAGCGAGGAGCCGGGTGTCGTACGGGAGCGCGTGCCCGGCCTGGACGGCGGCGAACCGGTCACCGCCATCTACCTGGTCCCCTTCCACCGAGCCGAACTGTCGCTCTCGGCCCAGCTGTTGCGCCTCCTGCGTACGGACGAGGACCGCATGCCGGGCTTCAGGAACGTGGCGTGGGACAAGGCGCTGGCCTGGCTCAAGGACCGTACGGGGGTGGAGCTGGCCCCCGAGCAGGAGGCGGCGGTCCGGCTCGCCCTCACCGAGAAGGTCGCGGTGCTCACGGGCGGCCCCGGCTGCGGCAAGTCCTTCACGGTCCGTTCGATCGTGGAGCTGGCCAAGGCGAAGCGGGCCAAGGTCGTGCTGGCCGCGCCGACAGGGCGCGCAGCCAAGCGACTTGCCGAACTGACCGGCGCGGACGCCTCCACCGTGCACCGGCTCCTGGAGCTGAAGCCGGGCGGCGACGCGGCATACGACAAGGACCGCCCCCTGGACGCCGACCTGGTGGTCGTGGACGAGGCATCGATGCTGGACCTCCTACTCGCCAACAAGCTGGTGAAGGCGATCCCTCCGGGGGCGCATCTGCTCTTCGTCGGGGACGTCGACCAGCTTCCGAGTGTGGGCGCGGGCGAGGTGCTGCGCGACCTGCTCGCCGAGCGAGGCCCGGTGCCGGCGGTCCGTCTCACCCGGGTGTTCCGTCAGGCCCAGCAATCGGGAGTGGTGACAAACGCTCACCGGATCAACGCGGGCCGGCATCCGATCACCGACAACCTCAAGGACTTCTTCCTCTTCGTCGAGGACGACACGGAGGAGGCGGGGCGCCTGACGGTGGATGTGGCTGCGCGGCGCATTCCGGCCAAGTTCGGGCTGGACCCCCGGCGTGACGTCCAGGTCCTGGCGCCCATGCACCGCGGCCCCGCAGGCGCAGGCACCCTCAACGGCCTTCTCCAGCAGGCCATCACGCCGGCCCGCCCCGACCTGCCCGAGAAGCGGTTCGGCGGCCGCGTCTTCCGGGTCGGCGACAAGGTCACCCAGATCCGCAACAACTACGACAAGGGCGAGAACGGCGTCTTCAACGGCACGGTGGGGGTGGTGACTTCCCTCAACCTCGACGACCAGCGCCTCACCGTCCTGACGGACGAGGACGAGGAGGTCCCGTACGAGTTCGACGAACTCGACGAGCTGGCCCATGCGTACGCGGTGACGATCCACCGGTCCCAGGGCAGTGAGTACCCCGCCGTCGTCATCCCCGTCACCACGGGGGCCTGGATGATGCTCCAGCGCAACCTTCTGTATACGGCCGTCACCCGTGCGAAGCAGATCGTGGTCCTTGTCGGCTCCCGCAAGGCCCTCGGCCAGGCCGTCCGCACGGTCTCCGCCGGCCGCCGCTGCACGGCCCTGGCCCACCGCCTCTCCGGCACACGGCTCCCGGACTGACCTCACCCGTCGCCCCGGCGGGGGTTGCTCGCGCCGTTCCTCGCGCCCCTAAAAGCCAAAAGATTGCGCAGTTCCCCGCGCCCCCAACGAGCGTGGCCGAGGACGGTGCGCATCTGCCGGCCCGGCGGGGGCTGAGCGCGCAGTTCCCCGCGCCCCTGAAGGGGCCCGCCCCCACCCTCCGGCAGTCGCCCTCCGGCCGAAGGGGTCGTGTCGGGGCATCCGATCGCAGCACGACCTCTGATGGGCAACCAATGGGTGCGGGATGACACAGCTGCGATCGGATGCCCCGTCGCGGCCCCGACCAGACACCACACGGCTGGCGCGTCTTTAGGGGCGCGGGGAACTGCGCGACCAGCCCCACCCAAGCCACACCCGCAAAAAATGATCGATCAAACGAGTCGGAAACGTCACACGGCACTTTCGGAAGAAGGAGGAACCGGGCAGGATGAACAGGTTGGCGGCACTGAGTGCCGCCAATAGGCCCAATGGTCGACCCCGAGTGCACTCTCCTGCGCCAAATGGGGGATGGTAGAGACAGTCAGGGCACCTCGAAGAAGAGGCACAACGTCGGTGAGGGATGACGTGAGCGACAACTCTGTAGTACTGCGGTACGGCGACGGCGAGTACACCTACCCGGTGATCGACAGCACCGTCGGCGACAAGGGCTTCGACATCGGGAAGCTCCGCGCCCAGACCGGTCTGGTGACGCTGGACAGCGGATATGGAAACACCGCCGCCTATAAATCCGCCATCACCTACCTCGACGGTGAGCAGGGCATCCTCCGCTACCGCGGCTACCCGATCGAGCAGCTGGCCGAGCGCTCCACCTTCCTTGAGGTGGCCTCCCTGCTGATCAACGGCGAGCTGCCCACGGTCGACGAGCTCTCCGTCTTCAAGAACGAGATCACGCAGCACACCCTGCTGCACGAGGACGTCAAGCGCTTCTACCAGGGCTTCCCGCGCGACGCCCACCCGATGGCGATGCTGTCGTCGGTGGTCAGCGCCCTGTCGACGTTCTACCAGGACAGCCACAACCCGTTCGACGAGAAGCAGCGTCACCTCTCGACGATCCGTCTTCTCGCCAAGCTTCCGACGATCGCGGCGTACGCGTACAAGAAGTCCATCGGTCACCCCTTCGTCTACCCGCGCAACGACCTCGGGTACGTCGAGAACTTCCTGCGCATGACCTTCTCGGTCCCCGCCCAGGAGTACGACCTGGACCCGGTCGTCGTCTCCGCGCTCGACAAGCTGCTCATCCTGCACGCGGACCACGAGCAGAACTGTTCGACCTCCACCGTCCGTCTGGTGGGCTCGTCGCAGGCGAACATGTTCGCCTCGATCTCCGCCGGCATCAGCGCCCTCTGGGGCCCGCTGCACGGCGGCGCCAACCAGTCGGTCCTGGAGATGCTGGAAGGCATCAAGGCCAACGGCGGCGACGTCGACTCCTTCATCCGCAAGGTGAAGAACAAGGAGGACGGCGTCCGCCTGATGGGCTTCGGCCACCGGGTGTACAAGTCCTTCGACCCGCGCGCCAAGATCATCAAGGCCGCGGCGCACGACGTCCTCTCGGCCCTCGGCAAGTCCGACGAGCTGCTGGACATCGCGCTGAAGCTGGAGGAGCACGCGCTCTCCGACGAGTACTTCGTCTCGCGCAACCTCTACCCGAACGTGGACTTCTACACCGGCCTGATCTACCGGGCCATGGGCTTCCCGACCGAGATGTTCACGGTCCTGTTCGCCCTCGGCCGCCTGCCGGGCTGGATCGCCCAGTGGCACGAGATGATCAAGGAGCCGGGTTCGCGCATCGGTCGCCCGCGCCAGATCTACACGGGTGTTGTCGAGCGGGACTTCGTTCCTGTTGAAGAGCGTTAGGCAGTTCGTTCGTCTGCAGGTCCGCGGGGGCTGGTCGCGCAGTTCCCCGCGCCCCTGAAAGAGGAGGGGGCGTCCCTGGCCAGGGACGCCCCCTCCTCAGTTGCACAAGTCGTACGGATAACAGAAGGCGCCCCGCTACGGTCCCCCCACGGGCCGTAGATCGGGGCGCCTTCCCATGTCCCGGTGCGGATTCCCCCCACGGGATCCGGCCGGGCGTCTGAAGGCAGCGCCTGAGTCGCTGCGAGCAAAACGAGCAAAACTGGTCGGACTGGTGAGCTGCGGTCTGCCGGGACCCGTACGTACGGGAGGGCCGCTCAAAGCTCCCCGCTGTACGTGCCCCGGCAACGCAATTCCGAGAACGTCCCCCAAGACGTCCCCAGATGTCAGATTCGCCCCCCAAGACGTCTCTGACATCGTCAATCTAGACTCACGAACCCCTTCGATGGTTACGTTCACATCACTGTGATCTGCGTCTCTTGCGTATGTCCTGAAGATGCGCAAGCGCTCCGATATCGCTACCGGAACCCAAGCGTAAGGATGATGCGCGAGCCTTGTGAAGAGCTTATGTGAAGGCGTGTGCCGGACTCTAGGGGGACTCTTACCTCTTCGTCATGAAAATGCCCTGAGCCGCAGGCTGTTCGTCACCACGAACACTGAGGAGAAGGCCATGGCCGCGCCCGCGATCATCGGGTTCAGCAGTCCGGCCGCGGCGAGCGGCAGCGCCGCCACGTTGTAGCCGAAGGCCCAGACGAGGTTTCCCCTGATCGTGGAGAGGGTCTTCCGGGACAGCCGGATGGCGTCCGCGGCCACCCGCAGATCCCCCCGTACGAGTGTCAGGTCGCTCGCCTCGATCGCCGCGTCCGTGCCGGTGCCCATGGCCAGGCCCAGGTCTGCGGTGGCCAGCGCGGCCGCGTCGTTGACGCCGTCGCCGACCATCGCCACCGTCCGCCCCTCGCTCCGCAGCCGCTCGATCACGTCGACCTTGTCCCGCGGCAGTACCTCGGCGATCACGTCGGCGGTGTCGATGCCGACCGCGCGGGCCACGGACTCGGCGACGGTCCGGTTGTCCCCGGTCAGCAGCACCGGCCGCAGGCCCAGGGCGCGCAGGGCGCGTACCGCCTCCGCGCTGGTCTCCTTGACCGCGTCGGCGACGGTGACGACACCGCGTGCCACTCCGTCCCAGGCGACGGCCACCGCCGTACGTCCGTCCTCCTCGGCCCGCGTCTTGAACGTGACCAGCTCCTGGGGCAGCGCGATCCCGGCCTCTTCGAGGAGGCGGGCCCGCCCGACGAGGACCTCGTGGCCCTCGACCGTGCCGCGCACACCGAGCCCGGCCACGTTCTCGAAGCCGTCCACGGCCGCCAGAGGGCCTGTGCGGGCCTCGGCGCCCGCGGCGACCGCCCGGGCGACCGGATGCTCGGAGGCGCGCTCCAGGGCCCCCGCGAGCCGCAGCACGCGCTCCTCGTCGGTGCCGTCGGCCGCGTACACCTCCTGGAGGGTCATGCGGCCGGTGGTGACCGTGCCGGTCTTGTCCAGGACGACCGTGTCGACGCGGCGGGTGGACTCCAGGACCTCGGGGCCCTTGATGAGGATGCCGAGCTGGGCGCCGCGGCCGGTGCCGACCATGAGCGCGGTCGGGGTGGCGAGGCCCAGGGCGCACGGGCAGGCGATGATCAGCACGGCGACGGCCGCGGTGAACGCGGCGGCCATGTCACCGGTGACACCGAGCCAGCCCCCGAACGTGCCGACCGCGATCAGCAGCACGACGGGTACGAAGATGCCGGAGACCCGGTCGGCGAGGCGCTGCACCTGGGCCTTGCCGTTCTGCGCGTCCTCGACCAGCCGTGCCATCCGCGCGAGCTGGGTGTCCGCGCCGACCCGGGTCGCCTCGACGACGAGCCGTCCGCCCGCGTTCACCGTCGCGCCCGTGACGGCCGAACCCACCGTCACGTCCACCGGCACCGACTCGCCGGTCAGCATGGACGCGTCGACCGCCGAGGAACCCTCGACGACCGTGCCGTCCGTGGCGACCTTCTCCCCGGGCCGTACGACGAAACAGTCGCCCACGGCCAGAGCGGCCACTGGAACGCGGACCTCACGGCCGTCCCGTACGACCGAGACGTCCTTCGAGCCCAGCTCCATGAGGGCGCGCAGGGCGGCACCCGCGCGGCGCTTGGAGCGGGCCTCCAGATAGCGGCCGAGGAGGATGAGGGCGACGACTCCGGCGGCGACTTCGAGATAGATGGCCGACGAGCCCTCCGTACGGGAGACGGTGAGCGAGAAGCCCTCGTCCCGCATGCCCTCCATCCCCGCGTCGCCGAAGAAGAGCGCCCACAGGGACCAGCCGAACGCGGCCAGCGTGCCGACCGAGACGAGCGTGTCCATGGTGGCCGCGCCGTGCCGGGCGTTCGTGAACGCCGCCCGGTGGAAGGGCAGTCCGCCCCACACGACGACGGGCGCGGCGAGAGTGAGCGCCAGCCACTGCCAGTTGTCGAACTGCAGCGCCGGGACCATCGACAGCAGCACGACGGGGAGGGCGAGGAGGACGGAGACGGTGAGGCGCTCGCGGAGGGAGGACAGCTCGGGGTCCGGCTCGACCGCTTCTCCGGCGTCGGCCTCCGGCGGCTCGATCCTCGGCGGGGGCGGCTCCTCGGCCGTGTACCCCGTCTTCACCACCGTGGCGATCAGGTCGGTGACCAGCACCCCCTGCGCGTACGAGACCTTCGCCTTCTCCGTCGCGTAGTTCACCGTGGCGGTGACCCCGTCCATGCGGTTGAGCTTCTTCTCGACGCGGGCCGCGCAGGAGGCGCAGGTCATTCCGCCGATCGTCAGCTCGACCTCGGAGGTCGCGCCTATCGGAGTGGTTGCGGTGGTGCTGGTCATCTCCGTGCTCCGGGTTTCGCCGGTGTCAGGCCTTGCCGACGAGCTCGAAGCCGGCCTCGTCGACGGCGGCGCGCACGGCCTCCTCGTCGAGCGGGGCGGCGGAGACCACGGTCACCTCGCCGGTGGAGGCGACGGCCTTCACCGAGGTGACACCGGCGATCTCGGAGATCTCGCTCGACACCGAGCCTTCGCAGTGTCCGCAGCTCATCCCGCTCACCTGATAGACGGTGGTGAGGGAGCCCGGGGTGTCGGTCTGGGCGGTCATGTCGTTGCTCCTCGTCGAGACGTGTGGGGCGTGCGTGGCCCACGAGAGCCTCACACTATCCACACCGTACCCCTAGGGGGTATTTCGCCAAGAGGGGTCGCGACGGGCCGGCGAACGCACCCAGGCGATGCCCATCAACGACACGGCGACCGTGCCACCGACCGAGAACAGCGTGAAGAGATGTTTCTGCTGGTCCGTCACGGCCGGCAGGTAACCCGGCCCGAACAGTGCGGGGTTGAGCGGCGCACTTGTCAGCCGCGCCACCAGCCAGAGCGCGATGCCGTGTGTCGAGTCCCACAGGGCGTGCAGGAGCGCGACACCGACGTACGTGCCGACGACCGGGGCGGTGAACGCGAAGTGTCCGCTCGGGCGGCGGTGCGCGAGCAGGACCGCGCCCGTGATCGCCGTCCACAGGCCGTGCCCGAAGGGGGCGAGCACGCCCCGCAGGATCTCGGTCTCCAGCAGCGCCCGCAGATCGATGCCCTCGGTCGAGACGGCCGCGTTGAAGGCGTACCCCGCGCTCTCCAGGGCCGCGAACCCGAACCCGACCGACGCCCCGAGCACGAGTCCGGCGCGCAGTCCGCGGATACGGGTCTGCCGGCGCAGTACGAACATCAGCGCGGCCGCCTTCACCGCCTCCTCGATGAGCCCGACCCCGACGAACATCCAGAGGGACGGATGGAGCAGGTAGTACTCCATCACCGAGGCGCCGAGCACGCCCAGTACGCCACCGGTCAGGAAGCAGCCGAGGATCACGTTCACGCCCAGATCGCGGCCGTGGTGCTCGTACGCCCAGAGCACGAAGACGACCGGGACCAGGAAGCTGCCGAGCAGGATCAGGGTCGGCAGCAGGGTGGTGTTCCCGGTCGCGTACGTGACGAGCGTGCCGAGTCCCCAGAGCGCGAGCCCGCCCCACAGGCACCGCCGCCACAGCCCGGTGCGGGTCCGCGGATAGGAGGGAGGGGGCTGCTGAGGGCCGGGGATGCGCGCTCGGGGTGCGCCGGGCGGCGGGGGCTGGGTCACGACAGGTCCCTCGGACTCGAAAGTGCGACTCGGAGAGCCGGCCTCGGAAGATTTGTCCGCACTTTGTGGCAAGTGGTTGTTATGCGCCTTTCTGGCATATGCAGGCCGGGCCCCGATAGGGGCGCGGGGAACTGCGCGCCCAGCCCCCACGGACCCGCAGGCAAAATCGGTGCTCCCCGCGGGGCGTCCAGCGTTCGCTCGGGAACAGTGATCCACGTGCCAACGGCGGAGGGGCAAACCACATGCGCGCAGTGGTGTTCGAGCAATACGGAAAGCCGGCCGAACTGCGAACCGTCCCGGACCCGGCACCCGCGCCCCACGGCGTCGTGGTCCGGGTGGCAGCCACCGGCCTCTGCCGGAGCGACTGGCACGGCTGGCAGGGTCACGACCCGGACATCACCCTGCCGCACGTGCCCGGACACGAACTGGCCGGAACAGTAGAGGCGGTGGGCGGCCTGGTGACCGGCTGGCGCCCCGGCGACCGCGTCACCGTGCCCTTCGTCTGCGCCTGCGGCAGTTGCGCCTCCTGCGCGGCGGGCGATCAGCAGGTGTGCGAGCGGCAGACCCAGCCGGGGTTCACGCACTGGGGGTCGTTCGCCGAGTTCGCGGCCCTGGACCACGCCGACGTGAACCTCGTCGCCGTGGCGGACGAGTTGTCCTTCGGGACGGCGGCCTCGCTGGGCTGCCGGTTCGCCACGGCGTTCCGTGCGGTCGTCGCGCAGGGGCGGGTGGCGCCGGGGGAGTGGGTGGCCGTGTACGGCTGCGGCGGGGTCGGGCTCTCCGCCGTGATGATCGCCGCGGCGGCCGGCGCACGGGTCGTCGCGGTCGACCTCTCGCCCCGGGCGCTGGAGCTGGCACGGCAGTTCGGGGCGGCGGAGTGCGTGGCGGTGTCCCGGGACGCCCGGCCCGAGGAGACGGCGGAGGCCGTCCGTGAACTGACAGGCGGGGGCGCCCACCTGTCCCTGGACGCCCTCGGTTCTCCGGCCACCTGCGCGGCGTCGGTCGGCAGCCTGCGCCGCCGGGGCCGGCACGTCCAGGTCGGCCTGCTGCCGCAGGACCCGACACTGCCGATGTCCCGGGTGATCGGCCTCGAACTCGAACTCCTCGGCAGCCACGGCATGCCCGCCCACGCCTACCCGCCGATGCTGGAGTCCGTACGGGCCGGGCTGCTGCGCCCCGACCTCCTGGTGACGTCCACGATTCCGCTGGACGAGGCCCCCGCCGCGCTGGCGGAGATGGGGACGGCGCCGGGGGCGGGAGTGACGATCATCGAGCCGTGGGCGTGAGGTGCTCGCTCCCGGGCCGACATGAGAAGGTCCCCGCACGTCTGCCGTGCGGGGACCGAGTTGGCGTGCCGGGAGCTGATCAGTCGTCTCTGCGGCCTCTGTTGCCGGGCCGCGAGGCGGCCCAGGCGCGGACCGTGTCGGCGTACCAGTAGGGCTTGCCGCTCTCCACGTGGTCGGGCGGGGGCAGCAGCCCGTGCTTGCGGTAGGACCGCACGGTGTCCGGCTGCACCTTGATGTGCGCCGCGATCTCCTTGTACGACCAGAGCCTTCGGTCGGTCATGAGTTGCACCTCCCTGCGCGCGCCACAGCGGCGGCCGAGGGGCGGCCGTCGGGGGAGCCGGGCACTGCGCTGGCGATCACAAAGCCTGTGCCCGCTCAACGACACAGCGTGATCGCCGGGTAGTGCCTGTCGCCCGGGTGTGACGCAAGACCCGCGTACACGCGACATGTGTGACAGGAAGCGGTCTTTTGTGACACGGCTGACGCATCGCGCCCCTTTAGGGGCGCGGGGAACTGCGCGACAAGCCCCCACCGGCCCGCAGCCGATTCACGCTCCGCAGGACCTCAGGAACGCCCGCGTGCGCTGAGCAATGGGCAACGGCTTGTCCGGCTCGCACGGATACATGTCCTGCTCGACGATGGCGAACAACTCCACGTCCAGTTTCTGCGCGGCAGCCAGTACCGGCTCCAGCGCCGGCACCCCGGACGGCGGTTCGCACATCACGCCACGCGCCACGGCCGGCCCGAACGGAACCTCGTTCGCCCGCACGTCGGCCAGGATCTCGGGATCCACCTGCTTGAGGTGGAGGTACCCGATCCGCTCCCCGTACGTCTCGATGAGCTTGACGCTGTCGCCGCCGCAGTAGGCGTAGTGGCCGGTGTCCAGGCACAGCGAGACCAGCGACGAGTCCGTGCCGTCGAGGAAACGCGCCACGTTCTCCTCGCTGTCGATGTGCGTGTCCGCGTGCGGGTGGACGACGATTTTCAGCCCGTACCGCTCGCGCACCTCGCGCCCGAGCCGCTCGGTCTGCGTGGTGAGGTGGCGCCACTGCTCGGCGGTGAGCGTGTCGGGTTCCAGGACCTCGCCGGTCTTGTCGTCCCGCCAGAAGGACGGGATGACGACCAGGTGTTCGGCGCCCATCGCCTGGGTGAGCGCGGCGATGTCCGAGACATGGGCCCACGTGGCGTCCCACACGTCCGGGCCGCGGTGCAGCCCGGTGAAGACCGTGCCGGCCGATACCCGCAGGTTGCGGCGGGCGGTCTCGTCCGCGAGGACGGCCGGCTCGCTCGGCAGATAGCCGTACGGGCCCAGCTCGATCCACTCGTATCCGGACTCGGCGACCTCGTCGAGGAACCGCTGCCAGGGGACCTGTTGGGGGTCGTCGGGGAACCACACGCCCCACGAGTCGGGGGCCGAGCCGATGCGGATGCGCGACAGTGAGGACTGAGGCGATGACTGAGGCGACAACGACGTCATGAGCGCCAGCTTCAGGTCCGCCGGGGAGAGGTGTCAAGGCCTGGTCCGAATGTCCGGACAACCAATTGACAGGGCTCTGCGGGCGCCGCTAGACCTTGGGTCAACCGATACGAAGGGAACTCGATGGCCGAGTCGGCGGAGTCCAGTGCGTACGACCTCATCACCATGGGGCGGATCGGCGTGGACCTCTACCCGCTGCAGACCGGGGTGCCGCTCCCGCAGGTGACCTCCTTCGGGAAGTTCCTCGGCGGTTCGGCGACCAACGTGGCGGTCGCGGCGGCTCGGCTCGGGCGGCGTACGGCCGTGGTGACGCGGACCGGTGACGATCCCTTCGGGGCGTATCTGCACGAGGCGCTGCGGGACTTCGGGGTCGACGACCGCTGGGTGACGCCGGTGCCCGGGCTGCCGACGCCGGTCACCTTCTGCGAGGTGTTCCCGCCGGACGACTTCCCGCTGTACTTCTACCGGCTCCCCAAGGCGCCCGACCTGGAGATCGACGCCCACGAACTGGACCTGGACGCCATCCGCGACACCCGGATCTTCTGGGTCACGGGTACGGGCCTGAGCGAGGAGCCCAGCCGTACGGCGACGCTCGCGGCCCTCGCCCATCGCGCCAAGTCCGGCACCACGGTCTTCGACCTGGACTGGCGGCCGATGTTTTGGAGTGATCCAGAGGCCGCCCGGCCCTTCTATGCCGAGGCCCTGCGCCACACCACGGTCGCCGTCGGCAACCTCGACGAGGTGGAGGTCGCGACGGGCGTGCGCGAGCCCCACGCGGCCGCCCGCGCCCTCCTGGACGCGGGTGTCGAGCTGGCCGTGGTCAAGCAGGGCCCCAAGGGCGTCCTGGCCGTGAACCGCAAGGGCGAGTCGGCGGAGGTCCCGCCCCTCCCGGTGACGGTCCTCAACGGACTGGGCGCGGGCGACGCGTTCGGCGGCTCCCTGTGCCACGGCCTCCTGGCGGGCTGGGACCTGGAGCGGATCATGCGGCACGCCAACGCCGCCGGCGCCATCGTCGCGTCCCGCCTGGAGTGCTCCTCCGCCATGCCGACCCCGGCGGAGGTCGAGCAGGCCCTGAAGGCGGGGGCGGTGCTGTGAGAGCGGGATACGAGGGGGCCGGCCGGCGCGAGGAGGGCGCCACGGGGGCGTACGCCTCCGCGGCGGGCGCCCCGACGCGCATCGACATCTCGGAACTCGTCCGGATCCGGGCCCAGCGCCCCGAAGCCGTCGAGGAGGCCGCCGCGCGGCGGCCCCGAAGGCCGCTCCTCGGTGAGTCCGGGCGGCTGATGATCGTCGCCGCCGACCACCCCGCCCGCGGAGCCCTCTCCGTGGGCGACCGCAGGCTCGCCATGGCCAACCGGATCGACCTGCTCGAACGGCTCTGCCTCGCTCTCTCCCGCCCGGGAGTCGACGGCGTGCTCGCGACCGCCGACATCCTCGACGACCTGCTGCTGCTCGGCGCGCTGGACCACAAGGTGGTCATGGGCTCGATGAACCGGGGCGGACTCGCGGGTGCGGCCTGGGAGTTGGACGACCGGTTCACCGGACACCGCCCGCGGGACATCGAGCGGCTCCGCTTCGACGCGGGCAAGCTGCTGCTGCGGATCGACTACGACGACCCGGGCTCGCTCACCACCCTGGAGTCGACGGCCCGTGCCGTGGACGACATGGCCGAGCGCCGGCTCCCCGTGTTCGTCGAGCCGTTCCTCAGCCGCCGTGACCCCACCACCGGCACCCTCCGCAACGGCCTGGGCGCCGACGCCGTCACCCGGTCCATCGCCATCGCGAGCGGCCTGGGCGGCAGTTCGGCGTACACCTGGCTGAAGCTCCCCGTCACGGAGAACCCGGACGACATGGCCCGCGTCATGGAGACCTCCACGCTCCCGGCCGTCCTGCTCGGCGGAGAGGTCGGCGCCGACCAGGAGGGCGCGTACGAGAAATGGCGCGGCGCCCTCCAACTGCCCACCGTGCAGGGGTTGGTGGTCGGTCGCTCGCTGCTCTACCCGGCCGACGGCGATGTCGGGGCGGCGGTCGACACCGCCGTCGGGCTGCTGTGAGGGGAAGCCGACATGACCGACGAGCCACACCTCCCCGGCGGCGGTTGTACTGTGCGCACAGAGGGGAATAAAGAGGACAAAGTGTTTGAACTCCCGGGCAGGGAGGGCGTGTTCGCCGGAGTCACCGACTTCGCGCATGCCCCCCGTCCCGCCCGGGTCCTGATCGCCTCCGGCGCGGGAAGCCGCTTCGCCCTGGCAGGAGCGAAGTGCGAGCGACGACTCCCCGCCCGCTACGGCCCCGCGCCGGAGGTCCCCGTCATCGGGTGTGCACGGCCGCACATTGGCGGACGGGCCATAGAGACGTAAGGCCCGTTCAGACGTATGACGTGGCGGATCTGCTTCCACCCGGGACACGAAGAAAGCGCAGAGGGCTACCGATGACAGAGCCGACGTCAACGACGACAAGGCTGACGGTCGCGCAGGCACTGGTGCGGTTCCTCGCCGCCCAGTACACGGAACGCGACGGCGTGCGACGCCGCCTGGTCGACTCCACCTGGGGCATCTTCGGGCACGGCAACGTCGCCGGGCTCGGGCAGGCGCTCCTGGAGTACGGCGACGACATGCCGTACCACCAGGGCCGCAACGAACAGTCCATGGTCCACGCGGCCGTCGGCTACGCGCGTCAGTCCAACCGCCTCTCCGTCCAGGCGGTCACGACCTCCATCGGGCCCGGCGCCACCAACCTCGTCACCGGTGCCGCCCTCGCCACGGTCAACCACCTGCCGGTGCTCCTGCTGCCCGGTGACGTCTTCGCGACCCGCCCCGCCGACCCGGTCCTGCAGCAGCTCGAAGTCCCGTACGCGGGCGATGTGTCGGTCAACGACTGTCTGCGCCCGGTGTCGAAGTACTTCGACCGGATCACCCGCCCCGAGGCTCTGATCCCGGCCGCTCTGCAGGCGATGCGGGTGCTCACCGACCCGGTCGAGACGGGTGCCGTCACGCTCGCGCTGCCGCAGGACGTGCAGGCGGAGGCCTTCGGCTGGCCCGAGGAGTTCTTCGCCGAGCGGGTCTGGACGGTCCGCCGTCCGGTGGCCGACCCGGAGCAACTGGCCGCCGCCGTCAGGGCGATCCGGGACGCTCGGCGCCCCCTGGTCGTCGCGGGCGGCGGGGTCCACCACAGTGAGGCCGAGGACGCGCTCAAGGAGTTCGCCGACCTCACCCGCATCCCGGTCGCCTCCACACAGGCCGGCAAGGGCTCGCTGACCTGGGACCACCCGGCGGACGTCGGCGGCGTCGGGCACACCGGCACCGCGACCGCCTGTGAACTCGCCCGCACCGCCGACCTGGTGATCGGGGTCGGCACCCGCTACACCGACTTCACCACCGCGTCGGGCACCCTCTTCACCGCCCAGGGCGTGCGCTTCCTGAACCTCAACATCGCGTCCTTCGACGGCCACAAGCTCTCCGGCCGGCCGCTGATCGCGGACGCCCGCACGGCCCTGGAGTCCCTCACCGAGGCGCTCGCGCCGCACGGCCACCGCGCCGAACCCGCGTACGTCACCGAGTACACGGACGACAAGGAGCGCTGGGAGTACCGCGTCGACGCGGCGTACGAGGCCGAGGACCCGGACATCCGGCCCACCCAGCCGCAGGTCCTCGGGCTGCTCGACGAGATCGTCACCGGCGACGACATCCTCATCAACGCGGCCGGCTCCCTCCCCGGCGACCTGCACAAACTCTGGCGCGCCCGCTCCCGCGACCAGTACCACGTCGAGTACGGCTACTCCTGCATGGGTTACGAGATCCCGGCCGCCATCGGCGTACGGCTCGCGGCGCCCGACCGTCCCGTCTGGGCGCTGGTCGGCGACGGCACGTACCTGATGATGCCGACGGAGATCGTCACCGCCGTCCAGGAGGGCATCGCGATCAAGGTCGTGATCCTGCAGAACCACGGGTACGCGTCCATCGGCGGTCTCTCCGAGTCGGTCGGCGGCGAGCGGTTCGCGACCGCCTACCGCCACCGGTCCGAGGACGGCACCTACACGGGACGCCCGCTGCCCGTCGACCTGGCCGCCAACGCGGCCAGCCTGGGCATGCGGGTCCTGCGCGCGAAGACCGTGCGCGACCTGCGGGCCGCCCTCGCCGAGGCCCGGGCCGACGACACTCCCACTTGTGTCTACGTGGAGACCCAAACGGCAGACACAGTGTCGGGCGCGCCTCCGGCCCAGGCCTGGTGGGATGTTCCTGTGGCCGAGACCGCGACCCGACCGTCGGCGGTCAAGGCACGTGAGCTGTACGAACGGCACGTCTCCACCCGACGCCGCCATCTGTGAAGGAGCACTCGGTCATGACGAAGATCGTCAACCACTGGATCGGCGGCAAGTCCGTCGAGGGCGCGTCGGGTACGTACGGGCCGGTGACCGACCCGGCGACCGGCGCCGTGACCACGAAGGTCGCCTTCGCGACCGTCGACGAGGTCGACGCGGCGATCGCCGCCGCGAAGGACGCCTACGCGACCTGGGGCACCGCGTCGCTCGCCAAGCGGTCCACGATCCTCTTCAAGTTCCGCGCGCTGCTGGACGCCCACCGTGACGAGATCGCCGAGCTGATCACCGCCGAGCACGGCAAGGTGCACTCGGACGCGCTCGGCGAGGTCGCGCGCGGCCTGGAGATCGTGGACCTGGCTTGCGGGATCACCGTCCAGCTCAAGGGTGAGCTGTCGACCGAGGTGGCCTCCCGGGTCGACGTCGCCTCGATCCGCCAGCCGCTCGGTGTGGTGGCCGGCATCACGCCGTTCAACTTCCCGGCCATGGTGCCGATGTGGATGTTCCCGCTGGCCATCGCGTGCGGCAACACCTTCGTGCTGAAGCCGAGCGAGAAGGACCCGTCCGCGTCCGTCAGGCTCGCGGAGCTGTTCGCGGAGGCGGGGCTGCCGGACGGCGTGCTGAACGTCGTCCACGGCGACAAGGTGGCCGTCGACCGTCTCCTGGAGCACCCGGACGTCAAGGCGGTCTCCTTCGTCGGCTCGACCCCGATCGCCCGCTACATCCACACCACCGCCTCCGCCAACGGCAAGCGCGTCCAGGCACTCGGCGGCGCCAAGAACCACATGCTGGTCCTCCCGGACGCCGACCTGGACGCGGCCGCCGACGCCGCGGTGAGCGCGGCCTACGGCTCGGCGGGCGAGCGCTGCATGGCCATCTCGGCCGTCGTCGCCGTCGGCGCGGTCGGCGACGAGCTGGTGGAGAAGATCCGCGAGCGCGCCGAGAAGATCAAGATCGGCCCCGGCAACGACCCGACCTCGGAGATGGGCCCGCTGATCACCGCGGCCCACCGCGACAAGGTCGCCTCGTACGTGACGGGCGCGGCCGCCCAGGGCTCCGAGGTCGTCCTCGACGGCACCGGCTACACAGTCGAGGGCCACGACGACGGCCACTGGATCGGGCTCTCCCTGCTCGACCGGGTGCCTACGTCGTCGGACGCGTACCGGGACGAGATCTTCGGCCCGGTGCTGTGCGTGCTGCGCGTCGACACGTACGAGGAGGGCGTGGCCCTGATCAACGGGTCCCCCTTCGGCAACGGCACCGCGATCTTCACCCGGGACGGCGGCGCCGCCCGCCGCTTCCAGTTGGAGATCGAGGCGGGCATGGTCGGCGTGAACGTGCCGATCCCCGTGCCGGTGGGCTACCACTCCTTCGGTGGCTGGAAGGACTCCCTCTTCGGGGACCACCACATCTACGGCAACGACGGCACGCACTTCTACACCCGCGGCAAGGTCGTCACGACCCGCTGGCCGGATCCGTCGGAGGCCCCGACGGGCGTCGACCTCGGCTTCCCGCGCAACCACTGATCCGCAACCACTGAGCACCCTCGCCCACCCGCGTCAGGCCGTCCGGACTCCGGACGGCCTGACGTTTTTTGACGCCCGGGCTGCGGTTCCCGTACGGGCGCCGGACGAGCAGCGGCTTGCGGATCGATGCCGTATACGGCAGTGAAGTCGCCTCCGAGCTACGGATTTCGTGGCAGTCGAACCATTGACGTGATGGTTTTCGTCGGGGTTCGATGCTCCGCAATCCGCTGTACGAGTCGATCGGAACCGCCGCGTATGACCGACACGCTCCGCCCCGTCCAGCCCTCCGCCGCCTCCGCCGCCGAGGCACCGGACGTCCCCGCACCGGACGGCCCCCGCAAACTCAAGCGCTCCATCGGCGTCGTCGGCGGCACGCTGCTCACGATCTCCTGCGTGACGCCCGCCTCCACGCTCTTCGTGGTCGTGCCCGACCTGTTCTCGACCCTCGGCACGGCGACCGCGCTGACCATCGCCGTCGGCTCGCTGCTCTGTATCGCCGTCGCGTTCTGCTACTCCGAGCTGGGCACCCTCATCCCCAGCGCGGGCGGCGAGTACGCCATGGTGTCGACGCTGGCCGGACGGCTCGCGGGCTGGCTGGTCTTCGTGCTGTCGCTGCTCGTCGTCATGATCGTGCCGCCGGTGATCGCCATGGGCACGGCGGACTACCTGGCGCCGGTCGCGCACCTGAACCCGTCCATGGCGGGCGCGGGCGTGATGCTCCTCGCCACCCTCGCGGGCCTGCTCGACCTGAGGGCCAACGCCTGGATCACCGGTGTCTTCCTGGTCCTCGAAGTCGTCGCGGCGGCCGTGGTCGCCCTCCTGGGCTTCGCCCACAGCGAGCGCGGCGCGGGCAGCCTGGTGTCGATGGAGGTGGCCGGGCAGGGCGGGCACACGGACACCGTCACCGCGATGCTGGTCGTCTCCGGGCTCGCCATCGCCCTCTTCGTCACCCAGGGCTTCTCGACCGCCGTCTACCTCTCCGAGGAGATGGAGAACCCGCGCCGCAACGTGGCCCGTACGGTCCTGGCCACCCTCGCCATCTCCGCGGTGATCATCCTCGTACCCGTGATCGCGATCACGCTGGGCGCCTCGGACCTCGCCGAGCTGACCGGGGGTGACATCAGCGGCATGGTCGCCGCCTGGTCCAACTCCGCGGTCGGCACCTTCGTCAGCCTCTGTGTGGCCCTCGCCATCATCAACGCGGGCATCGTCATGGTCATCCAGAACTCCCGCGTGCTGTTCGCCTCCGCCCGCGACAAGGCCTGGCCCGAGCCCGTCAACAACGTCCTGTCGAAGCTCGGCCGGTTCGGCTCCCCGTGGGTCGCCACGCTCCTGGTGGGTGTGCCCGGCGCGGTCCTGTGCTTCGTCGACCTGGACACCCTGTACGGCATCACCGGCGTCTCCGTGACGGGCATGTACCTCCTGGTCGCGGTCGCCGCCCTGCTCGCCCGCCGCGGCTCCCACGGTCACGCGCCCGCGTGGCGAATGCCACTCTGGCCCGCGCTGCCGGTCCTCCTGATCGCGGTCCTCGCGTACGTGCTCACCCAGCAGGAGACGAGCCACCTCCTGTGGACGGGCGGCATCACCGCGGCCGCGACCCTCTACTGGGCCTTCTACCTGCGCCCGCGCAGGGAGAGCCGCTGGCTGGTGACGGTGCCGGAGGACACAGGCGGGCCCCTTTAGGGGCGCGGGGCTGTGTCCGATATGCGGCTCCGCCGCGTCGGCGCGATCAGCCACGACGAACCCGCACCCGGCCACGACAGAGCTGCCCGAACTCTCCCCGGGGTACCGCGGACGCGGTACCCCGCGGGGGTCCCGTACTCCCGTGGGAGGGGTGGGGGTTCAGCCTGGAAGCTGTCTGGGGCCGACAGGTACGGCCCGTACTGTTGACGCATGGATCTTCGACTGCCCGCACTGCGGCGGCCTCGACGGTGGATCGCCGCCGGGGCCGCCGTCGTGGTGCTCGCCGGCGCCGGCACGTGGAGTGCCGTCGCCTCCGACGGGGCACCCGCGGTACACCGCACCGACCAGCTGATCAGTACGGGCGACGGGGTGAGAATCGACACGTCGTACTTCACCGGCGACGCCTCCGGACGCCGGCCCGCCGTCCTCCTCGCGCACGGCTTCGGCGGCAGCAAGAAGGACGTACGAGCCCAGGCGGAGGACCTCGCCCGCGACGGGTACGCGGTCCTGACGTGGTCGGCCCGCGGCTTCGGCGGATCCAACGGGAAGATCGGGCTGAACGACCCCAAGGGCGAGGTCGCCGACGCCTCCAAGCTGATCGACTGGCTGGCCGAGCGGCCGGAGGTCCAGCTCGACAGGACCGGCGACCCGCGCGTGGGCATGGCCGGCGCGTCCTACGGCGGCGCGGTCTCCCTGCTCACCGCCGGGACCGACAACCGGGTGGACGCCATCGCCCCGGCGATCACCTACTGGAACCTCGCCGACGCGCTGTTCCCGAACGGCGTCTTCAAGAAGCTCTGGGCCGGCATCTTCATCAACACCGGCGGCGGCTGCGACAAGTTCGAGAAGCAGCTGTGCGAGATGTACAACCGGGTCGCGGAGTCCGGTACTCCGGACGCGGCGGCGACGAAGCTCCTGGAGGAGCGCAGCCCCTCCGCCGTCGGCGACCGCATCAAGGTCCCCACGCTTCTCATGCAGGGCCAGACCGACTCGCTCTTCCCGCTCGGCCAGGCCGACACCGCGGCGAAGGCGATCCGCGCCAACGGCGCCCCCGTCGACGTCGACTGGATCGCGGGCGGGCACGACGGCGGCGACATGGAGGTGGACCGGGTCCAGGGGCGTGTGCAGTCCTGGTTCGACCGCTACCTGAAGGACGAGAAGGGCGTCGACACCGGCCCCGCCTTCCGGGTCACCCGGACCCTCGGCCTGGGCTCCGGCGACGGAGAGCCCCGGCTGGGCAGCGCGACCGAGGACAGCTACCCCGGTCTGACGAGCGGGGGGCGCTCGATCGCCCTGACCGGTCGCGAGCAGCGTTTCGACAACCCGGCGGGCTCCAGCCCGCCCGCCATCTCGGCCCTGCCCGGACTCGGCGGTGGCGGCCTGTCCCAGCTGTCCTCCCTCGGGGTCGGGGTGTCCCTCGACTTCCCCGGCCAGTTCGCCTCGTTCGAGTCGGCGCCCCTGAAGGAGGATCTGCAGATCACCGGCTCGCCGACGGTCACGGTCCACGTGAAGTCGACGAGCGAGGACGCGGTCCTCTTCGCGAAGCTGTACGACGTAGGGCCGGGCGGCGCCCAGCCGGTGCTGCCCTCGCAACTGGTCGAGCCTCTCCGGGTGGAGGGCGCCAAGGCCGGCAAGGACGTCCGGATCACCCTGCCGGCGATCGACCACGAAGTGGACGACGGCCACCGGCTGCGCCTGGTCCTCGCCTCGACGGACCTCGGCTACGCCTCACCGACGGCCCCGGCGACGTACACGGTCTCCCAGGTCTCCCAGAAGAGCGGCCTGACCGTGCCCGCGCCGCTCGGCGGGGACACCGCCGCGGCGGCGCTTCCCGCGTGGGTGTGGTGGCTCCCGATCGCCGGCGCCGGGCTCGCGCTGGCCCTGCTGCTCACCGGACGGCGCCGCACGACGACGCCCGCCCCGGACCCGGCAGGGGCCGAAGTCCCGCTCCAGATCACGGACCTGAGCAAGCGGTACGCCAAGTCGGCGGACCGCTACGCCGTACGGGACCTCACCTTCCGCGTGGAGAAGGGCCAGGTCCTGGGCCTGCTGGGACCGAACGGCGCGGGCAAGACCACGACCCTGCGCATGCTGATGGGCCTGATCGCACCGGACGCCGGAGAGATCCGCGTCTTCGGCCATGTGATCCGGCCGGGCTCGCCCGTACTGTCGCGCGTCGGGGCGTTCGTCGAGGGAGCGGGCTTCCTGCCGCACCTCTCCGGCCGCGAGAACCTCGAACTGTACTGGCGGGCGACGGGCCGCCCGCCCGAGGACGCGCACCTGGACGAGGCCCTGAAGATCGCGGGCCTCGGCGACGCACTGTCCCGAGCCGTACGCACGTACTCCCAGGGCATGCGCCAGCGCCTCGCCATCGCGCAGGCCATGCTCGGCCTGCCGGACCTGCTCATCCTCGACGAACCGACCAACGGCCTCGACCCGCCGCAGATCCGTGAGATGCGCGAGGTCATGATCCGCTACGCGGCGGCCGGCCGAACGGTGATCGTCTCCAGCCACCTCCTCGCCGAGGTCGAGCAGTCCTGCACCCACCTGGTGGTCATGGACCACGGGAAGCTGGTCCAGGCCGGCCCGGTGCAGGAGATCATCGGCTCGGGCGACACGCTGCTGGTGGGCACGGCCACGCCGACGGACGAGCCCGTCGTCGAGAAGGTCGCCGCGCTGCCGGGTGTGGTCTCGGCCGTCCGCACCGACGACGGACTCCTGGTCCGGCTCGACGCGGACGGAAGCGCGCGGCGCCTGGTCGCCGAGCTCGTACGGATGGACGTACCGGTGGAGTCCGTGGGTCCCCACCGCCGTCTCGAAGACGCCTTCCTCACCCTGATCGGAGAGTCCGCATGAGCACGCTGGCCGACCGCGCGGAGGAGCGCGAGGAGCGCGCCGAGGAGCGTGCAGGGGGCGGTCCCGCACGGGCCGTCGAGGTCGCCGACGGCTACCGCGCGGGCCGCACGCTGCCTCTGAGGGTCGAACTGGTCCGGCAGTTGAAGCGGCGCCGGACGATGGTGATGGGCGGGCTGCTGTTCGCCCTGCCCTTCATCCTTCTGATCGCCTTCCAGGTCGGCGACCCGGGCGGCGGCGGCAACGGCTCCCAGCGGATCAACCTGATGGACACGGCGACCTCGTCCGGGGCGAACTTCGCCGCCGTGAACCTCTTCGCCTCCGCGGGCTTCCTGCTCGTCATCCCGGTGGCGCTGTTCTTCGGGGACACGGTCGCCTCGGAGGCGAGCTGGTCGTCGCTGCGCTATCTGCTCGCGGCGCCCGTGCCCCGGGCCCGGCTGCTGTGGTCGAAGCTGGCCGTCGCCTTCGGCCTCAGCCTCGCCGCGCTGGTGCTGCTGCCGCTCGTAGCGCTCGCCGTCGGTACGGCGGCCTACGGCTGGGGGCCACTGCAGCTCCCCGTCGGCGGCACGCTGCCCGTCGGGACCGCCGCCCAGCGCCTGCTGATCATCGTGGCGTACATCCTCGTGTCCCAACTGATCACCGCGGCACTGGCGTTCTGGCTGTCGACCAAGACGGACGCGCCGCTGGGAGCGGTCGGCGGAGCGGTGGGGCTGACCATCATCGGCAACGTCCTCGACGAGGTGACGGCGCTCGGCGACTGGCGCCACTTCGTGCCCGCGCACTGGCAGTACGCCTGGCTCGACGCCGTCCAGCCGCAGCTCGACTGGAGCGACATGATCCAGGGCACGTCTCTGTCGCTCACCTATGCGATGGTGCTGTTCGCCCTGGCCTTCCGCGGGTTCGCCCGTAAGGACGTGGTGTCGTAGACGGCTCGTAGCTGCCTCGTAGCGCCGCCGTAAGGGCGCTCCGGACACCCTCAGGTCTCCGGAGGGTCTCCCACCGGTCTCAACTGCCGTCCACCGTGGCCGCATTGAGATTCATCCGCAACGCCTTGGCCCGCTCCTTCCGGCCGCCTCCGACGTCACAGTCACAGACGTCGACTCAAAGAGGTCACCCGAGGGGGCACGCATGAGGCGCAGCGGACGGCATCAGATACGGCGGGAAGAGCGGGGAGCGCGGGGTATCCGACCTGGAGAGGGGTGGTGGGTCCGGGCGGGACGGCGGCGGCGTGTGCGTGCCGCGCTGGTCGCAGGGAGCGTGGCCATCGGACTTCTGCTCACGGCCTGCAGTGGCGACGGCAGCGACGGGAGTTCGTACGACCGGGGCGGCAGCAAGGCCAAGGACGACAACGGCTTCCCGGCCCCCGCCCCCGTCCAGCCGACCGGCCCCTCGGGCAACGACGACGGCACCGCCGAGGGCGACCAGAAGGGCGAATCCCGCGAGAGTGCGCCGCCGGCCGACTACCTCTCCACCTTCGCCCTGGACGTCGACACCGCCTCGTACGGCTACGCGCGCCGCACCCTTGAGGAAGGCCGCAGGCCCGACCCGTCGACCGTCCGCCCCGAGGAGTTCATCAACAGCTTTGGCCAGGAGCAGGACTACGAGCGCCCGGACGGCGACGGGTTCACGGTCACGGTGGACGGGGCCCGTACGGCCGCCCCGGACGGTTCGCGCGGCGAGGAGCACGCCAACTCCGACACCTTCGGCCAGGAGAACCGGGACTGGCGCTTCCTCAGGGTCGGGCTCGCCACCCGGGAGGCCGAGGACGCCGGCGAACGCCCGCCCGCCGCCCTGACCTTCGTCATCGACGTCTCCGGCTCCATGGCCGAACCGGGCCGCCTCGACCTGGTCAAGGAGTCCCTCGGCGTGATGACGGAACGGCTGCGCGACGAGGATGCGGTCGCGCTCGTCTCCTTCAGCGACGAGGCCGAAACCGTGCTCCCGATGACCCGCCTGGGCGACAACCGCGGCCGCGTCCACGACGCGATCGACACGCTTGAGCCCACGGATTCGACGAACCTCGGCGCGGGCGTCACCACCGGGTACCGCACGGCGGTGGACGGCCTGCGCGAGGGTGCCACCAACCGGGTCGTGCTGCTCTCCGACGCCCTCGCCAACACCGGTGAGACCGACGCCGACGCCATCCTCGACCGCATCGCGGACGCCCGTCGCGAGCACGGCATCACGCTGTTCGGCGTCGGTGTGGGCAGCGACTACGGCGACGCCCTGATGGAACGCCTCGCCGACAAGGGCGACGGCCACACCACGTACGTGTCCAACGCCGAGGACGCCCGTACGGTCTTCGTCGACCAACTCCCGCGGAACATCGACCTCACCGCCCGTGACGCCAAGGCGCAGGTCTCCTTCGACCCGGAGACCGTTGACCGGTTCCGGCTGATCGGCTACGACAACCGGCAGGTCGCCGACGAGGACTTCCGCGACGACCGTGTGGACGGCGGGGAGATCGGTCCTGGGCATACGGTCACGGCGCTGTACGCGGTGCGGGTCAGGCCGGGGGCGTCGGGGCATGTGGCCACGGCCACGGTGCGGTGGCTGGACCCCGACTCCCGTACTCCGCACGAGGAGACGGGGCAGGTCGAGACCTCCTCTCTCGACCGGGGCCTGTGGTCCGCCGGGACGGCGCGCAGCGGTCTCCAAGTCACGGCGATTGCGGCGTACTTCGCGGACGCCCTGCGCTCCGACGCGGTCGGCGGGGGCGCCGCGCCGGTCCCGCCCTCGCTGCGCGAACTCGCCGACCGGGCCGACGATTTGGCCTCCACCACGGAAAGCCGCCCGATCCGCCAGCTCGCCGAGACGATCGACCGGGCGACGGATCTGGGGTAGTGGTCGTCTGCGGGTGGGGTGGGGCTGGTCGCGCAGTTCCCCGCGCCCCTGAAGACGAGCCTGCCGTTTGTCGTCGGGTCGGGGCCGCGACGGGGCATCCGATCGCAGCTGTGTCATCCCGCACCGATTGGTTGCCCGTCAGAGGTCGTGCTGCGATCGGAAACCCCGACACGACCCCTTCGGCCGGAGGGCGACTGCCGGAGGGTGGGGGCGGGCCCCTTCAGGGGCGCGGGGAACGGCGCAGTCTTGTGGCTTTTAGGGGCGCGGGGAACTGCGCGCTCAGCCCCCGCCGGGCCGGCAGATGCGCACCGTCCTCGGCCACGCTCTTTGGGGGCGCGGGGAACTGCGCAATCTTTTAGGGGCGCGAGGAACTGCGCGACCAGCCACGGATGACCCGCACGATCCCTGGATCCTCAGCCCCCACCCACTAGGGGCGCGGGGAACTGCGCGACCAGCCCCCACTCACCCGCACAACTTCCTCTCAGCCCGCACAGGATCATTCGGGAAACGAAACGCCGTACGTTCCCAGGCTCCAGTGATGTTGCTCAGAAAACGTCCCGGAGTCAGCGGCCCCCGAGTCGCCGAGTTCAACTCGGCAAGCGCACCGCAGTGCAGGGCGCGCCGAGCGGCGGCCACCTCGGAAGGGTCGGCCCAGCCGGGCGCGTCCCCCGGCACACCCCGATCCGCAGCAAGCCACGCCGCCGGCAGCCGCTTGTCGTGGCCGACCCGTCCGCCCCCGACCCGCTCCGAATGCGCGGCCACCGGGTAGGCCAACCCGATGGGATCGAGCGCGGCCCCGTCCAGCGGCACGACCGATCCGTTGAGCCCCAGCACCACATAGCTGGCCGTCATGGAAGGAGCGCCCGCACCCACGGGCGCCGCCACCCGCCCCTCCTTGCCGAACAGCAGGGCCGGCGCTCCGGAGTACCGCGCGGCCCACACCTTGCGCGCGTACTCCAGGTGATGCGGAGCCCCGACGAAGGTGTGCCGCACGGGATGCGGATCGGCGTTGTGGCGGACATACACGCCACGTTCGTCCGCGATCCCCGCCGGCCCGATCTGTCCGCCGTACGGAATCCGCAGCCACCCCGCGCACACCACCGCCCACAGTCCGACCCCGACCGCCGCCAGCGCGCCCACCCGTGTCACCGGCACCACGAAGACGGGCAGCAGCATCAGCAGAAGCCCCGGCAGCAGCATCCGCCCGTGCATGAAGTCACCGCCGACCTTGATGACGTACAGCCAGCACAGCGCTCCGGCGACGACGGGCGCGAGCACGGGAACGAGCCGCGTGACCCCGCGTTCGGCGAGCCCGCCGCGCGCGGGCAGCACCGCGGCTGCCACGAACAGCGCGGGGACCCACAGCAGATAGGGATGCGCGAAGTCGCCGAGATACCCGAGGCCCCGCCCCCACAGACTCTGCGAAGCCTCCTTGGTCACGGCGGGCAGTGGCACGAGATGCCCGTAGTACCCGGCCCGGAACACCTCGTACGCGGCCGGCAGCGCGCCCGCCGCCCCCGCACCCGCGAGCGTGCCCCGCCACGACGGCTGTACGAGCAGCCACTGCGCGCCGAGGAAGACGACGGACACGAGCCCCAGGTCGGGACGGACGAGCGGCCCGAGCCCGATGACCGCCGAGGTCAGGAGGGAGGAGGGCCGGGTGATCAGTGCCAGCCACGCGCCCGCGATCCAGCACGTCGCGAGTCCCGTCTCAAGACCGGAGGTGGCGAAGTCCCACACGGGCGGCAGGCCGAGCAGGACCAGCGACCCCAGCGGCACGGCCGCCCGACCGCCGTACGTCCGCAGCGCCCCGAGCCCCGCGAGCGCGAAGCCGGCCGCGGTCAGCAGCAGTCCCCCGAGCACCGCCGCCGACACCGGATCCACGCCTACTGTCCCGGCCGCCACGAGCAGCCACTGCCACAGGGTCCCGGTCGACGACTCGACCCGCTCACCCGCGTTGAACACGGGCCCGTTGCCTGCCAGCACCTGCCGCACGGTCCGTACGTAGATGTAGGCGTCGTCGGACATCCACCGCCGCTGGAACCCGGCGTACGCCACCACGAGCGCGGGCCCCAGCCACACCGCCACCCGGGCCCGGTCCGCCCACAGCGCCCGCTGCCCCGGCCCGGGCGGCAGCGACACGGAGGAGGAGGAGGGAGAGGAGGGCGGGCGGGGCTTCGGGTATGGGGGGTGCGCTGGGGAGTGCGTCGACGTCATGTCCCGTTCATCGGCCCCCGTCAAGTCGAGCTTGACGCCGGATGTTGTCCGCGGTGGGCCGAACGGGGGACCGAGCAGTGGGAACTGACGTTGAGTCAGGCCGTGGCGCAGACCGACGGCAGCGCCCGGCCGAGCCCTTTCAGGTGCAGTACGTCCAGCCGGTGCTCGTACGCGGACAGCGCGGCCGCGGCGTACAGGCGTGGTCCGCAGGAGGCGTCGGCGCGGACCGGGGCCGTCTGCCGGAGCGACGCCAGGAGGCGGGTGGTGATCAGGTCGAGCGCCGGGCGGACCTCCTTGGCCAGGTCGGGGCGCTCGGTGGGCCGCTCGTCGGGGTGGGCGTCCCAGCGTGCGTACAGGCCGCGCTGGACCAGCTTGTTCGCCTCGATCTGGTCGCGGAACACAGCGGTCACGGAGTCCGGGTCGAGCCCGAGCCCGGCCGCCCGCGCGGCGACGTCGTCCAGGATCTGCCGCTCACGCACCGGGTCGTCGATGGGCGACTCGGTGCCGTACTTGGCCGCCGCCACCTTGTCCGCCAGCAACAGCCGCTCTGCGAACAACTCGGTAAGAGCGCCGAGACCGGATGCGCGTACGGCGGTGGCGGATGTGTAGGCGGCCGGAGCGTGGGCGGTCGCGGACGTGGTTCCGGAGACCGCGGCGGTGGCGAGTACGGCAGCGGTGACGAAGACGGACCGGAGGCGGTGGGGTCGCACTGGGTTCCCTTCGAAAGGAAGTCGGTTCAGGGAGAGGTCAGTTGGCGCCTGGCCGTCGCCCCGCGCCGTGCAGCAACGTATCGACGACGAGCGTGGCCAGTGCGTCCGGGTCCTGTTGGGCCTCGGGTCCGTGCAAGGCCTCGCCGATGAGCGCGTAGTAGACGCGCCGCGTCCACTCCAGGTCCACGGAGGCGTCGAGCAGGCCCTCGTCCCGCGCGCGTCCGAGGAGTTCGAGGCAGCGGGCACCTACCTGTTCCCAGCCCGAAGCCGCGGTCCCGCCCTCGTCGTCCGGACGGCTCAGCGCATAGCTCCAAGCCCCCTTGATCCGCAGGACGTTGGCGGTGATGCGATGCAGGGAGACCAGCGGCGGAGCGGTGTCCGGGCGGCCGTCCTCGACCGCTTCGGCGAGCTGGCGTACGGCCGACTCGGCGAGCGCCTCGATCAGCGCCCGCCGGCTGGCGAACCGCCGGTGCACCGTCGTCCGCGCCACCCCCGCTGCCTCCGCGATCTGCTCCATGGACGCGCCGGGATCGGCGGCGAGCACCCGCTCGGCCGCCTCCAGGATCACGCGCACACTGCGCTCGGCGTCGGCACGCAGCCGCCGGACGGCCGGTTCGGCCATGGGGACCTCCTGAGGTGACGTGGGTCAAACGATACGTGAAGGCAGCGGTTTCTCTGTTATCTGCAACATTGCTGTTGCGGTTCTATGGGAAGTGGCTACTCTTATGTAGTAGATAGTGCATCCAGAAGCGAAAGGAACCACCATGACTCTCGCTCTCGTCACCGGCGCCTCCTCCGGGCTCGGCGCTGAGTTCGCCGACCAGCTCGCCGCGCGCGGCCACGACGTGGTCCTCGTGGCCCGTTCCGAGGGCCGCCTCGAAGAGGTGGCCGACCGGCTCCGCGTACGCCACGGCGTCCAGGCGCACGTGCTGCCCCAGGACCTCGCCGAACCGGACGCGGCCCGGCGGGTCTCGGACGCCCTCGCCGCCCGGGGTCTCGCCGTCGACCTGCTGGTCAACAACGCGGGGTTCGGCACCTGCGGCCGTTTCGAGGACATCGACCCGTCCCGCGACCACGACGAGATGATGGTCAACGTCGTCGCCCTGGTCGACCTCACCCACGCCCTGATCCCCGGCATGCTGGAGCGCGGCTCGGGCGCGGTCCTGAACGTCGGTTCCACGGCGGGCTACCAGCCGAGCCCGTACTTCGCGGTCTACAGCGCCACCAAGACGTTCGTCCTGAACTTCTCCCTGGCCCTGCGCCAGGAGTACCGCGGTCGCGGCATCAAGGTCACGGCCCTCTGCCCGGGCCCGGTGGAGACCGGCTTCTTCGAGGCGATCGGCACCCGCAAGGCCGCGGTCACGGGCTCCTTCACCACCTCGGAACCCGTCGTACGGGCCGCCCTGCGCGCCCTCGACCGCGACCGCGCCTATGTCACCCCGGGCCTCGGCAACGCCCTGGGCGCCCACCTCACCCCGCGCCGCCCGCGCACCCTGGTGGCCGCCATGGCGGAGCGCGTCACCCGCAAGGTCCTGGAGTCGGAGACCGGGCGGGAGCGGGTCGCCGCCTGAGGTCCGCGCGGGTGCTCCGCCCGACCGGGGAAATCTCCAAGCGGGTTGAAAATCCCCTACGCATGAGTAAGTTTACCCGGAAGTAAGTACGCGCCACCGCGTAACGCGAGCCGCGACCGGGAGCTGTCATGGGCGTACGCAAGGACCTGAAACGGGCGAAGAAGCGCACCGATCTCGCGGACCGCACCAAGGTCGAGATCACCAGGGACCACCACGGAGCTGTCTGTGAGGCGCGCATGCCGGCCCTCGCCCCGAAGGCCGCCACCGGCAGCATCGCCGATCTTCCCTTCACCAACGCGGCCGAGGCCCCCGACGCCGTGGTCCTCCGCCGCAGGGAGAACGGCACCTGGCAGCCGGTGACCGCGGCCGCGTTCGCCCGCGAAGTCACCGCCGTCGCCAAGGGGTTGGTCGCGGCGGGCCTCGAACCGGGCGGCCGCGTCGCGGTCATGTCCCGTACGCGCTACGAGTGGACGCTTCTCGACTTCGCGATCTGGGCGGCGGGCGGCCGGAGCGTGCCCGTGTACCCCACGTCGTCGCCCGAGCAGATCGAGTGGATCGTCCGCGACTCGGACGCCCGGTTCGTTGTTGTCGAGACCCCTGAGAACGCGGCGGCGGTCGCGACCGGCACGGCCGACCATCCGGATCCGCCGCACGTGTGGCGGATCGACGGGGGAGCGATCTCCGATCTGACCGTTCTGGGCGGCGGTGTCGCCGAGGAGGAGGTCACCAGGCGGCGTGCCGCGCTGACCCCCGGCACCGTCGCGACCATCTGCTACACCTCCGGCACCACCGGCCGGCCCAAGGGCTGCGTCCTCACCCACGCCAATCTGCACGCCGAGGCCGCGAACACGGTCGAGCTGCTGTACCCCATCTTCAAGGAGGTCACCGGCCAGATCGCCTCGACGCTCCTCTTTCTCCCGCTCGCCCACATCCTGGGGCGCACCCTCCAGATCGCCTGTCTGACGGCCCGTATCGAACTGGGCCACTTCCCGAGCATCAAGCCCGACGAACTCCGCCCGGCGCTACGGGAGTTCCGGCCCACCTTCCTGGTCGGCGTGCCGTACCTCTTCGAGAAGATCCACGGCACCGGCCGCGCCACCGCCGAACGGATCGGCCGCGCCGCCTCCTTCGACCGCGCGCACCGCGTCGGCGTCCGCTTCGGCGAGGCGCACCTCGACAAATTCCTCGGCCGCGGCAAGGGCCCCGGCCCCGGCCTGTACGCCGCCTGGGCCCTGTACGACCTGCTGGTCTACCGCCGCATCCGCAGGGAGCTCGGCGGCCGCACGCGCTACGCCATCAGCGGCGGCTCCCCGCTCGACCGCGACCTCAACCTCTTCTTCTACGCCGCCGGCATCATCGTCTACGAGGGCTACGGCCTGACCGAGACCACCGCCGCGGCGACGATCGTCCCGCCCCTCAACCCCCGCCCCGGCACGGTCGGCCTCCCCGTCCCCGGCACTTCGATCCGTATCGCCGAGGACGGCGAGGTCCTCATCAAGGGCGGCATCGTCTTCGGCGCCTACTGGAACAACCAGGCCGCCACCGACGCCGCCCTGACCGACGAGTGGTTCGCGACCGGCGACCTCGGGGACCTCGACGAGGACGGCTATCTCACCATCACCGGCCGCAAGAAGGACATCCTCGTCACCTCCGGCGGCAAGAACGTCTCCCCGGCCGTCCTGGAGGACCGTCTCCGCAGTCGCCCGCCGGTCGGCCAGTGCGTCGTCGTCGGCGACAACCGCCCCTATGTCGCCGCCCTGATCACCCTGGACCGGGAGGACCTCACCCACTGGCTCTACGTCCGCGGGATGCCGGCGGACACCCCGGTCTCCGAGCTCGTTCACGACCCCCGCATACGCGCAGACGTCCAGAAGGTCGTCGACCACGCGAACCAGGCCGTCTCCCGTGCCGAGTCGATCCGCGAATTCGCCCTGGTGGAAGGCGAGTTCACCGAGGAGAACGGGCTGCTCACCCCGTCCCTGAAGATAAAGCGCCACGCGGTGACAGCGGCGTACGCGAAGGAGATCGAGGCGCTGTACCACAGCTGACACCCTCCGGATCGGCCGACCCGACCGTCGGCCGGACGGCGCACCCGCGTTGCGTGGTTCGGGAGCCTATGGTCGCATCGTCCCGGAAAGGCGCCTAATGGGTATTTGGGTGCCGCGATCGAGGGCCGACCGCCCGTTGGCGGCTGCCCCAGCTCCTGGGAGGACCTTTGTCTCACCGCATGCTCCGCTCGGCGGCCACCGTGCTGCTGGCATCCGCACCGCTCTTCGCCGCCGCGCCGGCACGGGCCGCTGTGCAGCAGCAGGACTTCCCTTGCGCGGTCGGCGTCCAGAAGGCCGACAGTGCGGTGACCAGTGCGGTCACCGTCAGCATCCGATGCCAGGAAACGCAGACCGTTGGTGTGACGATCGCCGCGGGTGACGTCGAACTGGCGAGGCTGCAACAGACCGTTGAGGCCAATGTTCAGCAGAGCGTCACCCTCACCGTGCCCAGGGTCCCGCAGGTCTGCGCCACGCTGCGGGCCAACGGCGAGAGCACCACTCTCTGTACCCCTGCCGCCGCTTCCGCGCCGGGATCCGCCTGAGCAAACGGTCGCCGCCACCCATCCCACGTTCCGTCAGGATCCGGGTGGACGGCGGCGACCGCCGCGCCTCCGCCGGGTCCCGTGAAGCCGGTTGCGCCAAAAGGTGCGTAACTCGCTTAGCGTCACTCAATTGGGCCTGTCGGGAATCGTGCGTTAAGAGAGGCTCGTGTTAGCGTCAGTGACGAGCCGAACACGGTCCGTAACGGGGATCGTGTGCGTGAAGAAAACGGAGACGTGATGAACAAGCTCAAGAAGGCTGCGGCCGTGGCGGTCATGGTCGGCGGTCTCGGCCTTGCCGGCGGCGGGGTTGCCAGCGCCAGCGGTGGCGGCGACTACGACGACCCGTTCCCGTTCGCCGTCGACAACCTGCAGGTCGTGGAGTGCGAGCAGACGTTCGACGCCGGCACCGGCTTCATCGCCTCTCCCGTGGCCGGTGGTGACGTGGAGCAGAACATCGGCAACTTCTGCTCGGCGGTCAACGTCGAGGACTGATCAGGCGCTGTGGTGCCCGCGGGCGGCGTTGCCGCCTGAGGATGACTGGCGCCCCGGAAGGGTGTTGACCTTCCGGGGCGCGAATGCGGTGCCTCCGGCGGGTGGTGGGGAACAAGGGTCACGCTCTTGTTCCCCACCACCCGCCGGAGGCACTTTGTTTTTGGGTGATCCGAGGTGGGTTGGGGGTAATTCGCATACCTGCGATATCAAATTTCAGTCAACCGGATCACCCGGCTGCTCTGGTTGTCGTAAAAGGTGTGAATAACTTGATTAGTCCTACTTAATCCGGCGTGTCTGAAATGGTGGAGTAAGGGAGGGTCGTGTTAGCGTCTGTGACGAGTCGGACACGGTCCGTAAGGAGGCTCGTGTGCGTGAAGAAATCGGAGACGTGATGAACAAGCTCAAGAAGACTGCTGCCGTAGTGGCCATGGTTGGCGGTCTCGGCCTTGTGGGCAGCGGGGTTGCCAGTGCCAACGGCTACGACGACCCGTTCGCCGTCGACAACCTGCAGGTTGTGGAGTGCGAGCAGTCGTTCGACGGCGGCGCCGCCTTCGCCGCCGCTCCCGTGACCGTTGGTGGTGACGTGGAGCAGAACATCGGCAACTTCTGCTCGGCGGTCAACGTCGAGGACTGATCAGGCGCTGTGGTGCCTGCGGGCGGCGTTGCCGCCTGAGGATGACTGGTGCCCCGGAAGGGCTTTGGCCTTCCGGGGCGCTTTGTTTTGGGCTTTCGGCTGCGGGCCGGCGGGAAGTCCCTGCGGGTCTGCGTAATTCCTACTTGAGGCAGGCGCGTCGGGAATTCCAGTTAACCGGATCACCCGGCTGCTCTGGTTGTCGTAAAAGGTGTGAATAACTTGATTAGTCCCACTTAATCCGGCGTGTCTGAAATGGCGGAGTAAGGGAGGGTCGTGTTAGCGTCTGTGACGAGTCGGACACGGTCCGTAAGGAGGCCCGTGTGCGTGAAGAAAACGGAGACGTGATGAACAAGCTCAAGAACACTGCTGCCGTAGTGGCCATGGTCGGCGGTCTCGGCCTTGTGGGTAGCGGGGTTGCCAGTGCCAACGGCTACGACGACCCGTTCGCCGTCGACAACCTGCAGGTCGTGAAGTGCGAGCAGGCGTTCGAATCCACCGCCGTCTTCACCGCCCTTCCCGCGGCCCCCACTGGCGACGTGGAGCAGAACATCGGCAACTTCTGCTCGGCGGTCAACATCGAAGACTGAACCGACGTGCGGCGGGGGGCGGGTCTCGCGCCTTCAGTGCGAAACCCGTTGCTCCCATGCTTGTCGCGTCGGACGCCCTGATCGATCTGGTGGCTCCGGGCCGAAGGGGCAGCGGCAACAATGCGTAGAACAGGAGATGTCGAGATGCCAGAAGCTCGACATCTCCTTTGCCGTTCTGGATGGAGCCACGACGTTTCGTAGTGGCCGCGAGTCAATCCATGGAGTTACGCGTGTACAGGTTCAAAAAGATCATGCTGGTGACAACCGCTATCGGTGGTATCAGCCTGACGGGGGCCGGGGTCGCCCAGGCTCACTGCGCTGACGACCAGCCCGACACCGCCATCGAAAACGCGCAGTTGCTGAACTGTGAACAGGAATACAGCTCCAGCTCCCTGGTCGAGGTCAATGCGCCGATCACCGTCCTGGGTGACAGTGTTACGAACATCGGAAATTTCTGCACGCAGGTCACTCAAGATCGTGACAGTCGCTGATCCAGGGGATCCCGGGGCTGATCGAGAACTGAATGAAGCCGGATCTCTCCGTGCGTGCGCAGAGTCGATCCGATCCGATAAAGGCAGCGGCCATCCCTCCCCTGATGGTCGCTGGCTTTTTTGCATATATCGAGATTGAAGTTTCTTTCAGGTTCGAACAGAGTGGCGCGTTCGTCGGATATCATCCGATCAGTGCAATTCATATCAGTGCAATTCACATCAGCGGCCAATGCGGGGCCATTCGGATGAAGCTTGATGGCTACTCATCCGTAAGGCGGGCGCCCGCTTGATCCGGGGGTTTACTGCTGAGGTGGCATCGATTCCGTCCTTCCGGCGAAGGAGAATTCGATCCGAATCGCGCCTCGGAGGGAACATGACTGATGTAATTATCCTGCCGCGTTGCCCGAAGACGGGGAAGGCGTCGTTCCGTACTGAATCCGAGGCGAGGGTCTGGCTGGTCAGGCAGCCACTGTTGGACAGGATCCCGGATCGTATCTACCGATGCTCCGACTGTCAGTACTGGCACTTCACCGGGTCCCATCACTGGACCAGTCAAAAAATCGGCTGGCGACGAAACTACGGCAGGCGTGAAATCGCTTCCCGGCGCAACGGTGGGAAGAAAAGGAGGAACTGACTGCCGAGTCAGCCGGATCTTCCCCCTTATTCGATCAGAAATCAGAAAGACGACGAGATTGCGAAAGAACCTGAGCAAGGGAATTGTCGTGACCGCCGCTGCGACGAGTGTGCTGTCCCTGTACGTCATCCCGGCGTTCGCGGACTCGCCCCCCGAGGAGACCTCGGGGGGCCCACTCGGCGCCCTGTCCGACACGCCTGCTGCCCTGCCCGGCGACAGTGTCCTCCACGCCTTGGGGAACGGTCCCGCAAGCGCGAGTCCCAACACCAGCGACGTGAGCACCGCGCCCGACCCGTCCCCCGTGAACTCCCGCATCGGCGGCCCGAACCCCAGCGGGTCGCAGGGGGCTGCCCACGACTCGGCCCCGGCTGACGGCCGCGAGGACGGGAACCACGGACACGACAGTGATCACGACGACGCTGCCGGGTACGGCGAGGACAGCGACTACGGCGAGGACAGCGACTACGGCTACGGCGACGACCACGGCTACGACAGCGGCTACGGCGACGACTACGGCTATGGCGGCTACGGCGACACACCGCCCACAAAGCCCCCCACCACGCCGCCGGCGTCACCGCCCACCGCCACGCCACCGGTGAAGTCACCGCCTGCGTCGCCGCCCCCGACCACTCCGCCCAGCACCCCGCCGCGGAAGCCACCGGCCTCGCCCCCGACACAACCGCCCTCCCTGCCCGAGACCGGCACCAACGAGCAGGTGCTGGCGGCGTCGGGCATCGCCGCGCTGCTGTTGACGAGCGGCGCCATCCTGTACCGACGAGGCCGAGCCGAATCCCGTCGATAGCGCTCCGCTCGGGTGCCGGAGGAAGCACCTCCGGCACCCGGCTCCCTCCGCCGACGGCGCGTCTTTCAGGGTGATTCCGTGTTCCCCCGACCCACCGGTACGGGGATCACTTGGGCGGGCGGGGCGGCGGTGCGCAGTCGGTGGCGTACTCCTCGTACGAGCGTCGTCGCCGTGAAGGTCGCTCCGTGGACGAAGCGCATGGCGGGGCCGAAGCTGGAGGCCGTCAGCAGGCCTGCCAGGAACAGCCCGTGGCACGAGGACTCGAAGTCCCGCCCGACAGCGGGGGAGCCGTCGGCTGTCGTTGTCAGGCTCGCGCGCAACTCGGCGGAGAGCAGGTCGAGCCGGTCCAGGGCCGGGCGGAACCCCGTGGCCGCGATCACGTGTTCGGTATCCAGGTAGCTCAGCTCCCCGGTCCGGCTCACCGTCTTCAGCCGTACGCCGCCCGGCACCGCACGGGCCGCGGCGACCTCGCGGCCGAGCAGCATCTCCACCACCGGCTCGACCCGGTCCCGCACCCACCAGGCGCCCGCCGGTCCCAGCGCGGTGGTCGCGATGCGGGTGCGGGTCGACTTGGGGAGGCGATGGAAGAGGTCCGGACGCTCGGCGTAGAACCAGTTGCGCCAGCCGCAGCCGAGGCCGCTGTGCGGGGTGCGGGCCGACTGCCACCGGAGGCGCTGCAAGGGCGGCGGCACGTCGTTCCAGCGCAGTCGTTGCGCCCGCGCCAGCAGCCGTACGCGCGTGCCTTGTTCGGCGAGGAGCGCGGCTGTCTCCAGGGCTGCCTGGCCGCCGCCGATCACCGTGACGTCCATGCCGCGGAAGCGGCCGAGGTCACGGTGGTCGCTGCTGTGCGTGACGAGTCCGGGGTGCAGGCCGCGCAGGGGGGAAGGCACCTCTGTGAAGGGCATGACGCCGACCGCCAGCGCCACCGTCCGGGCGCGCAGCACCTCTCCGTCCTCGGTGACCGCTTCGAAGCCGACCGGCCCGGCCGCCACCCGGCTCACCATGCGCTCGTCCACCTGGGGCACGGCGTTGCGCGCGAACCACAGGCCGTACGCGGCGAACGTCTCCACCGGGATCGGCTCCGCATGACGCGCCGTGAGCCCCGAGGCCGCGCAGTACGCGTCCAGACGCCAACGACCGTCAGGGTCGGCGAGGTTGGAGGCCCATGGCTCCGACTTCAGGTACATACCGCGGGCCATGTGGGACCGCCAGGACGCCATGGGCCGCCCGAGGACGCGCAGGTCGAGCCCGGCGGCCGCGGCGTGCGACGCGATGGACAGGCCGTATGGGCCGGCGCCCACCACCAGCAAGTCGTGCATCAGCAACTGCTCGCTTTCTCGTCGTCGGTGAGGTGCGGTGCGGCCGCCTGGTGGACCACGCGTGTCGGTGCGGGCGCCGACGGAGCCGCGCGCAGCCGCTCCCGCAGTCGACGGGACACATGGCGGCACCACAGGGTCCACATCGCCCGGCCGGGACCCGGGTCGTCCGGGGCGTGCCAGGCCAGTTCGCGTCCGCGCGGCGCGGGCCGCAGCGCAGCGAGCGGTGCGTAGTTCTCCACCACGAACGACCGCCCCACCAGCGGTGCGGCCTCCGGCAGGGGACGGTGCGTCAGGTCGAGATGCAGGGCGCGTACGACGTCAAGTCCGGCGGAGTCGGAGAAGAGCCGGAACTGGGCGCCGGGGCGCGGGTTGAAGTCGAGCAGGTGATAGAGGCCCGTCGTGCCGCAGCGGCGGAAGTCGAGGTCGAAGATGCCGCGGTAGCCGAGCTTGCCGGTGAGTCGCTCGGCGAGCGCCTGCACCTGCGGGTTGGCCGTCCAGCAGCCGACGGTGGTCAGGCCCGCCCCGCGCGGCCACGCCCGCTGCTTGCGGCCCGGCCCGCCCGCGCGCACAACACTGGAGCGGTCGGCGTATCCGTGGAAGAACCAGTCGCGGTTCGGGCCCGGCGGCAGATACGCCTGCAGCAGCAGCGGGCTGCCGGCCTCCTCGGTGCGCAGATACAGCTCCCGGGCCTGCTGAGCGGATTTCACCAGCACCGTGCTGTGCAGCGTGCTGTCGGCGGGCAACAGCCAGGGTCGGCTCCACTTCGCCACCAGCGGGAGTCCCAGCCGCAAGGTGGCGTCGGCGGCCTGCCCCGGGCTGTCCGGGACCAGGGTCACCGGGTGCGGGATGTCCAAGGACGCGCACACGGAGGCCAGACCGGCCTTGTCGGCGACGTGTTCGGGCAGTGCGCCGGGCCCGGCGGGCAGCAGATAGGAGGGCGCGAGTTCCTCGCGCATGCGGCCCACCGCGACCGCGCTCGCGTCGTCCATCGGGACCAGGACGGCGGGGCGCGCGATCCGGGTGGCCACTTGGTGCAGCGCGGCGGCGATCTCGCGGGGGGACGAGCCGGGTGGCGGTGGGAGATGCATTTCCCGTAGAAAACGCGATCTGGGTACGGGACTTCCCGTGGAATCGGCGACCACATGCACCTCCACTCCCGCTCTGCCGAGCGAACGCACCGCGCCCAGTGTTCCATGGTGAAAGGGATTCCGGTCGATCCGCAGCAGAACGGCGGGGACGCGGGTGTCGAGCAGCTGCACGGACTTCACTCCTTCGGATCGGCTCACCCGTGCGGGGGAGCGAGGCACTCGAAAGCCGTAACGACAGTGGCGTTATGTCATTTCATGTGACTGACTTCATGTGACTGTGTATCAGTAATGCGGAAAGCAATGCAGAAGAACAGCAGCAGCGGCAGCAGAAACGCCAGGGCAGAAGACAGTAGGAGAGCGGAGAAAGGAGCAGGCATGGTTCTACAGCAGTGTCGGGCCCGGACCAGGCGGCTGGCGGTCGTCGTGGCGGCGGTCGCCGTTTCGGCCGGGCTGGCCTCCGGTACCGGCTTCGCAGCGGGGACGGGGCCCTTCGCCGGTGCTTCCGCTCCGATGGCGGCCACCCCGGCGCCAACGGTGCCCGCGGCGTCCGCATCGGCCGCGCCGCCAGCACCGCAGGCATCCACGGTCACCCCGGACCTCACGACCCGGCCCGTCATCGAGCCGTCGAAACCGGCCCCGCCGAACTCTTCCGCCGCGCCGACGACCTCGGCGCCTGGCACGGAGCGCCCCGCCTTCGGCGCCTTTCTCGACTCCGGAGTCCGGGGCGTGTACGGCATGACGAAACTCGGCAGGTGGCTGGGTGGTGCCGAGCCGCGCGTCGGTCACACCTATCTGCCGGGGGACCGTTGGAGCAACATCGAGGGAACCGACCGCTTCCTTGCGCCGTGGGCGCGCTGGCGCACGGCGAAGGACGACCGGATCTTCGTTCTCAACGTGCCCATGCAGGAGCGCAACGAGGAGGGAGTCTCCGACGCCGAGGTCAGGTTGCTGCTGCGGCAGGGTGCGGCCGGGCACTTCGATCATCACTTCCGCGCACTCGCCGCGCGGCTGGTCGAGTTGGACGTGCCGGACACGGTACTGGTGCTCGGCTGGGAGATGAACGGCACGACGTACACCCATCGCTGTGGACCCGACCCGAAGGCATGGAAGTCGTACTGGAACAGGATCGTCACCACCATGCGTTCGGTGCCGGGACAGAAATTCCGGTTCGACTTCACGCCGAGCCGGGGCCGGGACGCCGTTCCCTGGACGCGGTGCTATCCGGGGGACGACACGGTCGACATCATCGGCATGGACACGTACGACCAGCCGCGAGGAGTTTCCTTCGACGAGCAGGTGAAAGAGCCATACGGACTTCAAGCACAAGTGGACTTCGCGAAATCGCATAACAAGCCCATTTCCTATCCCGAATGGGGGCTCTTCCGTAACGGTGACAACGCCGAATACATGCGGCGGATGCTCGCCTGGATCGATGAGCACAAGCCGCTGTACAACACGCTGACCGACTACTGCCCGCACGGAGTCTGGCAGTGCGGGGCCAATCCCAGATCTTCCTGGGTCTACCGGTCCGCCCTTTTCGGCCGCGCGGACGAACCTGCGACTTCGCCCACACTGCCCACATCGCCAACGCCGGCCGTGCCCACCGCACCGTCGCCTCCGACACGCTGCGCGCCGCTGCGCCTCGGCGACTGGGGCGAGTACTGGCTCGGCGGGAGGCTGTGTCTGCGTCTCGACTGGTGGTCGCGGACCCGATAGCGGCCACCGGCGGCGGGACCCTCGCGGGTCCCGCCGCCACCGGTCCGCTCCCGGAAGCGACGCAGCAACTCCTTGCCCTGCCGCCGCGCGGCCACGTCGCCCACCACCGCCGACATCAGCGGTGCCGTGCGCCGCCGGGCCAGCAGCAGCCGCTGGTTGACGACAGGTTCGGGGCGCCAGTGGTGTTTGTAGGGCTCGTCGCCGCGCAGCAGGCTCAGCGTGCCCGGTCCGCCGTTACCCGTGTGCTGCGTGCACGCGTCGAGGAGTATCACTGCCACGTCCGCCTTGCGTTCCCGCAGGCGTGGATGGGCGCCGTACAGGTAGCCGCCCGCGAGCCGCCGCGACAGCAGCGTCAGGTCCACGGCCACCACGTCGTCGTCGAGCCGGAACTCGGTGACCACCGCGTCGCCGGAGCGCACCATCGGCTCCACGGAGCGCACCAGATGCTCGCAGAAGCGTGTCTGCAGGTGCTCCGACGTCACGTTCCGGCCCTGCCACTGCAGTCGGTGCAGTTCGACCAGCCGCTGAAGCGACACGCCCACCCGGTCCGGCGGTACGACGTGCCGCTCCACGCCGAGCGACCTCAGCTTGCGCAGCTTGGCGCGGATTCGCTGGGCCTTGCCGGACGCCAGCCGGGACACCAGTTCGTCCATGGGCACGGTGGGCAGCTCCAGGCACAGCGAGTCCTGAAGCCGGCGGCGCGGCCCGCTCCAGAGCTCGTAGACGTGCTCGACCGCTCCGCCCGGCCGCACCTCGCGGAAGTCGATGAGCGCGGTGCGGGCCGCGGCCGACAGCGCCTCGGCGAGCACGGCGGCCGCCCGGTCCGCCCGCTCGTCGTCGATGAGGACGTCCCCGTAGTCGGAGATCGCCCCGCCGAGCGGTACGAGCCTGGGCACTGGGCCGCGCCGGAGCATCAGGGGTGCGGCGGCCACGAGTTCGGCACCCTCGCGCACGAGCACAAGCCGCAGCCGGCCGGGTGTGCCGTACGAGAGCCACCACGAGTGCAGCCAGGCGTGGTTCTGGAACGGGGTCGCCGCGCCGCACCGCTCGTACAGCCGCCCCCAACCCGGGGCCACCTCGGCGAAGGCGCGCCCGTCGGTGACGAGTTCCGTCGTGTACGCCGCCGTCACAGCTGTCCATGCATGTCGGCGGCGGTGGCCGGGCCGGGCACCGAGGCGGGGCTGGCGGTGTCGTCGCTTTCCGTCCGCCTCGGCCGTACGAGCAGCGCCAGGCCGCCGAGCAGGCCGCCCGCGCTCGTGCCGACCAGACCGGTCACCATCCGTGACGCTGACGTCGGCTCGGTCGGCCGCACCGCCGGTGAGAACTGGACGAGTTCGACGTGGGTGCTGCCCTTGGTCTTGTTCGCGTGGTGGGTCAGCGCGCGGGTGACCGCGTTGGCCATGCCGGAGGCGAGGCCGGGGCGCTCGGAGGTGGCCGAGACGGCGATCATCGGCGCGTCCGGCGAGGTGGCCGTCCGCACGTTCCGCCGCAGCGTCCGCACCGGTACGCCCGCCGACGACTGCGCGTCCCCGAGCACCGCGAGCTGCGTGGCGGCGCGGCCGTACGCCTGTGCGAAGCCGAGTGCGGTGGTCGGGTCGGAATTGTTGGTGGGTACGGCGACGACATAGCTGGTCGCCGTGTACGTCGGGGCCTTGAGCGTGCCGTAGGCACCGCCGAGCAGGCCGCCGACGAGCGTGCCGGCCGCGAGCAGCAGCCAGGGCCGCAGGACGCCGGTGCGGCCCGGGCGGCCGGACTTCCGGCGGAATCGAGTGGGTTTGTCGGTCATCACGAACTGGCTCCCTGAGGTGAGGGGGACAATGAGCTGGACACCGCTGCCGTGTACACGTCCATGAGCCGGGCAGCGCTGCGGGAGATGCTGTAGCTGTGCGCGGCGTCCGCAGCCGTACGCGGCCGCGGGCCGGCCGCGCGCACTGCGGCGACGGCACGGGCGTACGCCTCGGGGCCGCCGCGCACGCGTAGGGCACCGGCGGCGGCCTGCGGAGGCAGGTCCTCGATCGCCGGGCAGGATGTGTAGAGCACGGGCAGGCCGGACGCCAGGGCCTCCACGACCGCCAGCCCGAAGGACTCCTCGGGGGACGGCGAGGCGAGCAGGTCCATGGCGAACGTGAGCGAGGGCACGTCGAGGCCGGGGGAGGCGTCGGGGACGTTGGGGCGCTCGCCGGTGAACAGGACGCGGTCGGCCACGCCTGCCTCGTGGGCCGTACGGCGCAGGACGTTCTCCTCCGGGCCGCCACCGACCAGCAACAGCCAGTGGTCGCCCGGAAGTCGGGCCATCGCCCGGATGAGGACGTCGAAGCGCTTGCCCGCGGTGAGGCGGCCGATCCCGCCGACGACGTAGGCGTCCTCCGGCAGGCCGAGGCGTCGGCGAGTGTGGTGGCGCCGGGACACGTCGAAGTGGAAACGGGCCAGGTCGATTCCGTTGGGGACGACCTCGATGCGAGGGGAGGGCACGCCCCAGCGTTTGAGGCGGTCGGCGACAGCGGGGGAGACGGCGACCGTGGCGGAACCGAGGCGCTCGCTGGCGAGGTAGAGCGCGCGGACGCCCGCTGTCAGCTGCCGGCCTTCCATCTGGGAGTCGCCGAGGGAATGTTCGGTGGCGACCACGGCCCTGACGCCAGCGAGTCGGGCGGCCAGCCGACCGTAGACGCAGGCGCGATAGAGGTGGGTGTGGACCAGGTCGTAGCCACCCGCGCGGATCAGGCGGATCAGGCGGGGGAGCGCGGACAGGTCGTGGTTGGCGCCCATGCCGAGGTGGTGCACGCGGACGCCGTCGGCAACAAGCCCGTCGGCGACGGCGCCCGGGTTGGTGAGGGCCACCACCTCGCAGTCGACGGTGAGGTGCTGCAGGAGCAGGCGGAGCTGTTGTTCGGCGCCGCCGACGCCGAGACCGGTGATGATGTGCAGCCCTTTCATGTCACACGCCCTCCACGGGGCGCCGGCGCAGCCGGTGCAGCCGGTGCTTGAGGTGCAGCCGCCAGGCTGTGTCGTTCTGGCCGATGTGCAGACGGGGGAGGGCGTGCGGGCCGGTCAGGGGGCCGGGGTCGATGGCGCAGGCGTAGGTGTACCCGGCTTCGCGTACGGCGGCGACGGCGCGGCGGTCGACCGTGCCGTACGGGTAGCAGAACCCGTCGACCGGAGCACCGATCAGCTCCGACAGCAGTGCCCTGCTGTCGGTGACCTCAGCCTTCAGCGTGGCATCGTCGGCCCGGGTGAGATCGACGTGCGTCAGCCCGTGCGAACCGATCTCCACGCCCGCGGCAGCCGCCCGCCGGACGCCGTCCGCGGACAGCAGCGGCTTGCGCGGGCCGAGCGTGTCCCAGGAGTTGACGCCCCCGAGCCGGGCGGGCAGGACGAAGAGGGTGGCACCGCAGTTCCAATGGCGTAGCGCCGGCAGAGCGTGGGCGAGGAAGTCGGCGTATCCGTCGTCGAAGGTGAGACCGACCAGGCGCCGACCTTTGCCCCGGGCGCGGGCGGCGAACAGTTCGCGCAGGGACACGCCGCGTAGCCGGCGCCGGCGCAGCCAGGCCAGCTGCCGCTCCAGCCGCTCGGGTGTGACCGTGATGCGGTACGGGTCGTCGGAGCAGTCGCCCACGGAGTGGTACATCGCCACCCACGGGACCGGACGGGGGCGCGCGGCGGGGTGTCTGCCCGTGCCGACGGATTCAACTGGAACGGCCATGCCTCAGCCTCCGCGTGACGGCACCTACGGAATGAAGCGCGGGTGTGCGGCCCTGGGTGCCCAGGGCCAGTCCGAGCAGGAGGAAAACGGCGGTCACGGTCACGCAGCCGACCGCGAAACCCGCCACCGGGGACCCCGGCGCGCTTGAGGTGAACGCCCCCGCCGCCGTGGCGACCACCGCCGTCCGCAGCGGCCTGCCCAGATCGGACAGCACGTGCCGGGTACGGATGGGGACCCCGCGTGACCTGTGCTGCGCGGCTCGACGACGGCGGGCCGCGGTCCAGGTCGAGAAGGTGAAGGAACTCGGTCCTGCGGGTTTTCCCGCTCGCCGTGCGCTCTTGGGACGGGCGTGTCCGTTCGGCTCCTGCGCGAGGCCGGCGAGCAGCAGTGCGGCCGTGACGGTGATGCCGACGGCGTTGGCGGCGGCGATCCCCGACACGCCCCAGGAGTCCACGGTTCCCACCCCCATCCAGGTGGTCGCGACGACACCCGCGGTCATGGCGCCGATCGGATACCAGGTGGGCCGCCCCGCCGAGAAGTACGTGCGGATCAGTACCCCCACCAGGGTCTGGCCGAGCAGCCCGAGGGCGTACACGCGCAGGACGCCCGCGGTCACCACCGTGTCCTGCGCGGTGAACGCGCCCCGTTGGAACAGGATCGCGATGATCTGCGGCGCGCAGGCGATCACCGTGGCCGCGCCGAAGAGCACCAGGCGGCAGGCCAGCGCCAAGTCCCGCTCCACGCGGGCGCGAGCCCGTTCGGTGTCGCCGTCGGCGAGCGCCTGCGCGACCACCGGAAAGGTGACGGTGCACAGCATCAGCGACAGCGTCATCGGGATCTGGGCCACCTTCTGCGCGTAGTTGAGGTGCGAGATGGCCCCGGCGGGAAGGGTGGAGGCGAGGAAGCGCTCGATCAGGACCTGGGACTGTCGGCACATGGCGAAGAGGAGAACGCTGCTGATCAGGGCGAGGTTCATCGGGTGTACCTCGACCCCGCCGCCGGAAACGGATGGGCGACTCCTCAAGAGCCGCCGCAGGGACGGCAGTTGGACAGCGACCATCAGGCAGCCACCCGCCGCCACTCCGGCCGCCGCCGATCGCACGCCCCAGCGCTCGCCGAGCAGCAACATCGCGGCGATGATGCCGGCGTTGTAGGCCACGTAGATCGTCGCGGGCGCCAGGAAGCGACGGTGCGCCCGCAGAGCCGCGCTGCAGTACCCGGCGAGCCCGAAGCTCAGTACACAGGTCGCCGTCAGCCGGGTGCAGTCGGTGGCGAGGCCGGGTTCGGGCAGGCCGGGTGCCAGAGCCTCGACCAGGTAGGGGGCCCCTACGATGATCAGCGCGGACACGGCGACGAAGCCGAGGGACAGGCGGGGCAGGGTGCTGGCGACGAGGGAGCGAACCGGGTCGCCGGAGACGCCCTGGGCGCGCCGGGCCAGGGCCAAGCTGAAAGCCGGGATCATCGCGATGGCCAGGCCGTCCTCGATGAGCAGCGTGGCGGCGAACTCCGGTACGGTCCACGCGACCAGAAAGGCGTCCGTCTCGCTGCCCGCCCCGAAGAACTGGGCCAGTGCCTGATCCCGCACCAGGCCGAGCAGCGCCCCGGCGACCGACAGCGACGCCGTGATCAGAGTGGCCTTCGCGATGAACTTCCCCGTAGCCGTAGGGGAGTCGGTGCTGTCCATTTCCTGCGTGGCTGTCCGTGCCGCGGGCACGGCGACCCCGTCGGTCCCGCAACGGGGCGCACGCGGAGTCTGCGGCGGCGTCACGGGCATCGCGCCACGCTCTCCCGCGCGTTTCCGAGTACCGGAACCGGCGGGGCGGCCTGCGGCTCGCTGTTCCCGGCCAGCGCCCACCACGTCACCAACCCGAAGGACACGGCGGTCAGCACGGTGGAGGGGCCGCCGATGTCGGCGTACACGAAGTCGGTGAGCTGCCAGACCAGCAATCCGCAGGCGACCAGCCCGCAGTCGAGGCCGTGTCGCCCCGACGGGCGCGCCCGCACCGTCGCCCGCAGCACGCACACCAGCAGCGCCAGCCAGCTCCCGGCGAACGCCATCAGCCCGAGTAGGCCCTGTTCGCTCAGCACCAGTAGATACATGCTGTGCGGTGACAGCAGCGGCTGCTTCCGGTACGCGGCCCCCGCGCCCTCGGTGTCGCTGCCCGACGACAGCGTCGGCGAGGCGTACGCGTCCCGGTACTCGGGGAAGCCCTTCAACCCGACGCCGGTCAGCGGGTGTTCGCGCCAGATGTCGGTGGCGGCCGCCCACATCGCGTACCGGTCGACGACGGACTGGTCGGGGGCGTCGGTGACTTGAGTGATGCTGTCGATCCGCTCCTCCAGCACCGCCGTGCCGACACCGAGACCGCCCACCAGGACCACGCCCGCCGCGGCTACGACCGCAGCCACCTTGAGCGCGCGCCGCAGCCCGGCCAGGACCAGCTGCACGGCGCAGGTCACAGCCGTCGCGATCCACGCGCCCCGGCTGAAGGACAGCGCGAGCGGCAGCAGCAGCGCCAGCGCGCACGCGAGGGCGACTCCCCTTTGCCGTACAGACGTCCGCCGGAGCGCGAGGGCGAACGCGCACACGAGGCCGATGCCGACCACCGTTGCCATCCCCATCACGTCCTGTGGCCCGAACGTGCCGACGGCCCGGATCTGCTCGCCCTGAAAGGAGGCGCCGGTCCGGGTGACGTACTGGTGCACTCCGACGGCCCCCTGCCAGCCCGCGAGCCCCACGAACGACCAGGCCAGCAGCCGGAAGTCGCCCAGGTCGCGGATCAGCAGCAGGACCGCCGTGGGGACGAGCACGAAGATCTGCAGATACCGGCTCATACCGGCGATCCCGGCCTCGGGTGAGTACGCCCCCAGGGCAGCGACGACCAGCCCGAGGACCGGCAGGCCCAGCACCACGGCGGCCGTACGCGGCAAGGGGCGTCGCCGGTCCCGTACGAGGCGGATCACACAGAGGAGCACCAGGAACCCGGACGCCGCGTCGGCGGGACCTGGGCCACCCTCGCTGCTCGGGTCGAGCGGCAGCGCCAGCAGGGCGAGCACAGCCACCACGGGCAGGACCGGTGTCAGGACGGTGCCCCGGCGCATGAGCGGCGTCAGTGCGAGAGTCATGGCTCTCAGCTTCCCGTCGGACGCATGAGCGTGGCCGCGGTGCGCAACAGGATGCACACGTCCTGCCACAGCGACCAGTTGTCGATGTAGACGTTGTCGAACCGGAAGCGGTCCTCGATGGACGTGTCGCCGCGCAGCCCATGGATCTGGGCGAGGCCGGTGACGCCGGTCCGCATACGGTGGCGAGCCGCGTAGCCGGGGTGGGCCTCGCTGAACTGTGCGACGAAGTAGGGGCGCTCGGGCCGAGGTCCGACCAGACTCATGTCGCCCCGGAGCACGTTCCACAGCTGGAGGAGCTCATCGAGCGAGGTGCGCCGCAGCATGCGGCAGAACCCGCGCATCTCGTGGTCGTCCGCCACGCTCCACCGGGTCGCCGCCTCGTGCTCGTCGACGGGACGGTGAGTGCGGAACTTCAGCAGCGTGAACGGCTTTCCGTCCTTGCCGATGCGCTCCTGCCGGAACACCACCCCCGGCCCGTCGCTGATCCGCAGTGTCACCGCGCACACCAGCAACAGGGGGCTGACCAGCAGCAGCAGTGTCGCCGACACGAGGATGTCAAGCGCCCGCTTGCCCACGCTGCCGCGTGGCGTCGTAGTCCTCTCCAGACGACTGCAGGAGAACCCGGCCAGTCGGTCCTTCGTCGCGTACGACGGAGAGTCCGCGTCCAGCTCCCAGACCACGCAACCCCGCTCGGTCAGCGCGCTCAGCAGCGGTCCCTGTTGGGCCCGTACGGAGGGGTGGACGGCCAGCACCGCCCGCACGCTGTTCTGGACGACCGCCCTCTCGACCTCTTCACCGGTCGTCAGAACCGGCAGGCCCCCGGCGCCGTCCTGTCGTTCGGCCACGATCCCCACCGGCCGTACCCCGCACCAAGGGTGCCGCAACACGGCGGCGGCCACGTGCTGCGCGGTCACCGCCGGGCCGATGACGAGCGCGGTGTGCGGGTTGCGCAGCAGCGCGGCGCGCCACCTCGCGTGCACGGTGCCGCGCAGCGCGCAGCTCGCCGCAGCCTGCACGGCGAAGCCCACCAACAGGGTGCGCGTGGACAGCGCGTCGTCCGGCCGGTACGCCGCCACCAGTGCGGCGAGCGCCAGCCAGGCCACCGCTGTCCGGCGGCAGATGGCGGGCAGTTCGTCGAGGATGCCCGGCACCGGCGGGCGCGCGTGGTGCGGGCGCAGCAGCAGCGACGCGGCCAACAGCAAGGCCGATGGGAGCGGGCGGAGTTGAGTCCCGGTCAGTGTCAGGGCACCCAGCAGGGCGGCCGTGCCGTCCGCGACGAGCAGGGGCACCGGTGAGGCCGACCGCGCGGGCCGCCTGCCGGCGGGGGACGGGGGACTCGGGACGGCGCCGCGCGGCGGCATGACCGAAACGGGCGAGAATCCGTGATCCCGGGGCTGTGTGCCGGGGGAGGAGATAGCGCTATCCGCGGTCACGAGTGGATGGACTCCCTATGCTCCGTGGGTGCGACGCGTGGTGCGGGTCGCACGTCGATCAGATGGCGGTAGACGTCCGCAACCGCCTCGGCGGTGTGCCGCACGTCGTGCGAGGACAGGACGTGCTGGAGCCCCTGGCAGCCGAGCGATGCGCGCAGCGGCGGGTCGAGCAGCAGTTCGGCGATGGCCCCGGCCAGCACCGCCGGGTTCTCGGGCGGGACCAGGCAGCGGGAGGCGAGTGAGGGAGGCAGGCTCTCGCGGGCACCGTCGACGTCTGTGGCCACCACCGGCCGGCCGCAGGCCATCGCCTCCAGCGGGGCCAGCGCCATGCCCTCCCAACGGGACGGCAGAACGACGAGATCGGCGGCCTGGTACCAGGGGACGACGTCGGCGACGGCACCCGCGAACAGCACGGACCTCGGCGCGTGCGCCCGAAGCCGGTCGCGGTCCGGCCCGTCGCCGACCAGGACGAGACGCGCGCCGGGCACCCTGCGGGCGACGGCACTCCACGCCCTCACCAGGACGGCCTGGCCCTTTTGTCGGCACAGCCGCCCTACACAGACGACGAGCGGCGCGGCGGGATCGACCTCGCGCAACGGCCTCAACCCAGCCCGTACGGTACCGACGGGGGCGGGGCGGAAGCGCTGCAGGTCGACGCCGTTGGGGATGACGCTCCACCGCCCGCTGATCCCGGCGTGCACGCCGGTCATGCGCTCCGCCTCGCTCACGCACACCACCTGGGAGGCCCAACGCACCCCCCACCGTTCCCACGCCCGCGCGAGCGCCGAGGCGGCCCCGCCGGTGGCCTCGAACGACCAGGCGTGCGGCTGGAACACGGTCGGGATCCTCCCCCGGACGGCAAGCCGCCCGGCGAGCCCGGCCTTCGCGCTGTGCGCGTGCACCAGATGAGGGCGTACTTCATCGATCACGCGTGCGAGATGCCGTACCTCCCGGACGAGTGACGGACCCGGTGACCGCGTCGCCTGCCAGTGCCGTACGTCCGCGCCCAGTCGCCGGAGCCCTGTGGTCAGCGCGCCGTCGGGGCAGGCCACCGTGACGGCCAGGCCGGCCGTGAGTTGCGCCTGTACCAGGTCCGTCACGACGCGGGCGACCCCGCCGTCCACGGGCTGGGTGAGGTGAAGGACCCGTGACCGAGGGCTGGTTGATGACGTGTGCATGTGCGATGTCCTCGCTCACGGTGACGCTCGGGACGGGAGGGAACACGCCTTACCGCTGGGCGTCGACGGCGACGAAGAGCACGCCGGCCCAGATCAGGTCCCGCTGGGAAACGACTCGGAAGGCCAGTTGGTCGCCGCCGTGTCGCAGGCCTGTTCCGAGATCGAACACATCGGAGTCGTAGCCGAGGGTGCGGGCGTACGCCGGCACCCGCTTCGGCCCGGGCGCTCCCGGTTCGCTGATCGTGGAGTTCAGGACGTCGTCGCCGGGATTGGCGGGGTTGGTGAGGGCTGTGACCTTGGTGCGGTGGGAGGGAGGGGTGGAGGGTGTGCGGGTGGTCGTGAGGGTGAGAGTGTCGCCGGTCGCGCCGTGGTCGCCGTCGTACGTCACCAGGCCCGCTCGGCCGCCCGCGCCCGCCGGGAAACGCATTCCGCGCAGCCGGATCTCCTGCCCCGCACCGGACTTCAGCGCGTCGAAGCCGTCCCAGACGGCGAGGTGCCGCAACGGCTCCTCCGGGTTCTCGTACGCCACCACCAGCGTCCAGCCACCCCACGCGCCGGCCGTCGACCTTCCCATCGCCACGTTGACCTGTGCCACGGTGTACAGACCCGGCCCGTTCTCCCGCACCAGCCTCGTGACGTCCGCCGAGGCCTGGAAGGCGTCCGCACCGTGCGCCACACGGTGGCCGACGACCGTGTCCGCGAGGACCTCCTTGTACTCCCCGCCCTGTTCGGCGACCAGCACCCGCCCGTTGTCCTTGGGCGGCTTCTGCTCGCCGACGCGCAGGTTGCCGCCCCAGTACAGCCGTGCGTAGCTGACCTGTGAGCCCTCGGGTACACGGACCTCCGCACGGGAGGAGTTGTAGGTGTTCGGGTCCTTGTCGACGTCGACGTACGTCATGTCGAAGTCGCCGTTCACCCCGGTCCCGCCTTCGCGAGTGGCTGGGCAGGAACGCGCCGTCGGCGGCAGGGATTTGTGGTTCGCCCGTGGCATACGGCAGCTGATGGAGACGTTGGCCGCGCGGACGATCCCGCCGTGTTGGCGGGCCTGGTATCGCTGGGCGAATGGGAGACGGTCAGCCTCCTGCGACGATGGTGCGACAGGCGTGACCGCCAGGGCACCTGCGGGAGCCCACATCCCGGCGAGGGCGAGGGCGCCCACCGTTGTACGGCGCAGCAGGAGGGCTAGGGAATTGCGCATGACCGGCGTTGTCCTTTGGGGAAGGTGGAGGTGTCAGGGGGCAGCAAGAAGCGATGTGCGTGCTCTAGGGACGCGTCAAGAGGTGCGCAAACTCTAGCTGCTATCGGACATAATCCAGTCAAACTGGACAAGTGTGTCGGATTGGTGAAGTAGGGGGCTTCCCGGGCTTGCTTCCCGCTTTACAAGGGGAAGCGGGCCCAGGGCTCGAAGCAGCCCCCCGTGCGCGGTCTGCCCGCGCGGCGTATCGCGCCCACCTGACTCCGCAGGCCGACGGGCCCGGTGGCGCGGCGAAGGACGCCCTGGCCGAACCGCGCCGGCGCAACGCTGTTCCTTTCCGCTCTTTCTCCTGGCCCGTCCCGACTGGCAGAGTTAAATCCTTCATGGGTTTCATATGAGTACTCGGCAATCTTCTGCAGGCGGGTTTCCGGACCGGTCGGCGCTCGTTGTGCACGACGTCAGAATCCGCCCCGGCTACCCACATTGCCGAAGAAAGGAACTCCATGAAGTCTCTGAAGGCTGCTGCTGTCGTCACCGGGTCCCTGATCATCGCCGGTGCCGCCGCGCCCGCGTTCGCCCAGAACGCCACCGAGGTGGTGCACAAGAGCCTCAACAACGCGGTGAACGCGCTCAACAAGGGCCCTGTCCAGGCGCAGCCGCTGAACGGGGACGTGCTCGACGCCAAGGAGAAGAAGGAGGCGCTGCTGAACACGGTGGACCGCACCTCCGCCGGCCTGGGCAACGGCACCCTGCTGGGCGGCCTGTCGCAGCAGAAGTGAGAATGTCCCCGGCCGCGATGCCCGCCGCGTCTTGATCCGGCGCTTCTGGCATTTCCCGGTGGTTGCCCCGAAGAGGCCGATTCCGCGCCGTGCGGTGTCGGCCTCTGCGTTGCCGGGACTGTCCGTCGCACGGTGTGGCTTCTGCGGCCGGATTCATTTCATAAGGGGTGACCCTGCACCCGCGATGCCGATATCCCTTGTTCAGAGGATGTGCGGGGATTTCGGGGGCTTGTTGGATGGGATGGAGAATTCTTGGTGCTGACCTACGAGTTGAGGGCGAAGTTCTGGATGAGGGTCTTGGAGCCTGCCTCGTGTGATCATGTTGGCGCGTATGCACCGCTCGGGTGAGAGAACGTCCGAGGCCGCTCGGTGGTCGCCGCGGTCGAGCCCCGGGGAGGCCGTGACCGGATCGTCACTCGCCGTCAACCCCACGGAGCCCACCGGGCGGAGGCGGATGCTGCGAGGGTTGTTCGCGTCAGTGGCCGGGATGGCGCTCGCTCCGTTCCTGGCGGCATCGGGAGCGACCGGGCCGGAGGGGGCGTGGTTCCGCGAGACGTATCGCGGACGGCGCATCGTCGGCATCGCAGACGACGCCGGGCGTTTGGGCGACGAGGTCTGCGGCGTCTGGCACGTCACTGTGGACGGGCGGCCGCTGCACCTCATGCGTCGCGTCGACGGCAGTTGGATGACCATGGTCGACCACTACCAGTCGTATCCGACGCCACTCGCCGCGGCGCGCGCGGCTGTGGACGAACTCGGCCCCACCGCGCGGTTGGGCGCGTCGGGCGGAACGGGCAGCCGCACGGACGACAGCGGTACGCCGTACGGCGGCCAGGGAACCGAGGGGGATCATCGCCATGGTGTACACGCGTAAGGACGTCAGCACGCTCACCCCTTCCGAGCGGCGCCGGTTCGTCACCGCACTGATCGAGGTCAAACGCCGCGGTGAGTACGACGAGTTCGTCCGCATGCACATCCAGTATTTCGTTCCCGACGGCGAGAACGGCCCGCGTACGGCCCACATGGCGCCCTCCTTCCTGCCCTGGCACCGCAGGTTCCTGCTGGACCTGGAGCGGGCGCTGCGCCGCGTGGACGAGTCGGTGACCGTGCCGTACTGGGACTGGACGCGCGACCGCGCCTCGACGGCCGTACCGTGGACCGAGGATCTGCTCGGCGGCAACGGGCGGCGTTCCGACCGGCAGGTCATGACCGGCCCCTTCGCCTACCGCCATGGCCAGTGGACCATCAAAGAGGGGATCACCGACGCCGAGTACCTCATGCGGGACCTGGGTCACTCCCGGGACCCGATCGCTCTGCCCACGGCCAGGGATGTGGAGGGGGCCCTCGCGGACCCGGTCTACGACACGGCCCCCTGGAACTCCACGTCCGCCAAGGGGTTCCGCAACAAGCTGGAGGGGTGGGGGCCGGGGCAGGGCGTCACGTCTTGGCGCAACCACAACCGGGTCCACCGATGGGTCGGCGGCCACATGGTGAGCGGCGCCTCCGTCAACGACCCCGTCTTCTGGATGCACCACGCCTTCGTCGACCTGGTGTGGTCCCGCTGGCAGCGGCGGCACCGGGACGCCCGCTATCTCCCCGCGAAGCCGCCCGGCCCGGGGGATGCCCAGCGCGGCCGGGTCGTCGCGCGGCACGAGAGGTTGCCGCCGTGGGACGTGACCCCGGAGGAACTGGAGGATCACAGCGCGGTCTATCGGTACACGTAGCAGACACGACCACCTGCGGGTGGGCCGCCCAAAGGCCTGACCTTACCGGGCTTCGCACGCGACGCCGGGCATCCCGCTGCGACCTGTCTGTTGTGCGACGCAGGGCATCGGAAGAGCCCTGACCAGGGCATCTCGCTGTAGTCGCTTCCTGTAGTCGGCCCGGTGGTCGGTTCTGCGATCGGTCCGACAGGGACCCATGCCGCCGTGACCGGGAGAAGCATGTGCGGCGAGGGGCAGGAGAGCGAGTAAAGGGTCTGACGTGGGGAGATGCGGCGCCCCGGCAGGACTCGAACCTGCGGCCAAGCACTTGGAAGGCGCCTCCTCTATCCACTGAGCTATGGGAATGACCTGCGGAAACGCAGTCTTCCAGGCGCTCGCCCCAGGTGCCTGTGGGGCATATGTGGGATCAGGTGACCCCTGGGATCCGTGGGACGCTGCTGCGCCACGGTGGCGGCTGCTATCCGGTCCGCATGGGTGCGGCGATCCGCTCCACGATCTCCTCGATCTGAACCAGGCACTCGTGTACTTGTGGTGGAGGTGCGCCATGAGGGTCGTTCACGTCTACGTCACCCATGTGTGTCGACACGGCACCACGGCGAGCGGCCGCGCCCTGGACGAGGGTCACAAACCGTGCGGCCGGATCCACCACGCCTGCGGCGTCCTCTGAACGCACCAGCCGGGCGAACTCACGGAAGGTGAATGCACGGGACAACGCGAGCACAGGGGACAGCCGCACAGCGGCCTCACGATGCTCCGTCGCAGCGCCCAGCACCAGGTCCGCGCTTTCGACCATCTCCTTGGTCAGTCGGCGGGAGCCCATCCCGTAGGGCTGCACGCCACGTCCGAGGAGGAAGGAGGTAACAGCAGCCGCCATTGGCATACCCGCGACGGCCCAGGTGCCGGCACTGCTCAAATGGATCACCTGCCGATGCTCGAGCAGTCGGTGCCTGAGCAGGCACTCGGCAAGCGGAGAGCGATAGACGTTGCCGGTGCACACTGCAAGTACGCGGAACGGGGGCACGCACCCTCCAGGAGGTGAAGAAGAGGAGACCAAGACGTGCGGAGCGATGTCAGTATTCATCCGACATCTCCGCCGGGATGAGGACTTGGAAGAGCGACACGTGTTGGATCGCTGTGTTCGCCACTACGCCACCAGCCATGGCCGGGCCTTGGTCGACCGGGTGCCGCCACCGTTCATGCCAGACGGGGGCCCGGTCCCTCGATGGACCGCATGGCTCGCATCTCCTTGAGCGGAGCGGGCCGACCCAGGGTATCGCTGGTCAGGGCGGTTGCCACAGGACAGCCAACCGAATGGCGCATATCGAGCAGCTTCGCTCCTCGTGTCTGGGGGACTGGCGGCCGGTCCGGTGATCTACATACGCCATACGGCGCCTTATTTCCCGAAAACGCTTAACAAGCGGTATTCGGCGCTATCTATGCACATACCGTACTCGCGGGTCGGACCATGCCGTCGCCCGATTCCACTTGAGGAGCGTGAATGCGATGACGGCGTCATCGAAGTGTCGTGCCGCCTTCGCGGCCACGGCAGCCTCTGCTGTCCTGGTCGCAGTCCCAGTCGTAGGGGCCCAACCTGCCCACTCCCAGCCGTATCCACCCAATCCCCCGAGCCTGACCCTCACCGCCACCACCGTCGACGCGGGAGACGACCTCGGCTTCACAGGGACCGGGTTCATTCCGAACGAGGGGGTGAACGCGTTCCTCCTCTCGAAGCCGATCAAGCTGGGTCACTTCACCGCCGACGCAAACGGCACGGTGGAGGGTACCGTCACCATCCCCAAGCGGACCGATCCAGGCAAACACATCTTCCGTCTCAAGGGAGAGGAATCGAAACTGACCCTCTCGGCCAAGATCACCGTACGCTCGCACAAGCCTCACTACGGCCACACCGGTGAGGACCGCTCGTCCGTTCTGTTGGGCGGAGCCGGAGCCGCAGGGCTGCTCGGAGTCGGCACGATGATGGCTGTCCGGCGACGGAAGCTCAACTGACCACCCCGCTCCATCCGGCAACTGCGAAGCCTGTGGCGATACCGGCGGCCGACAGCGGATCTTTCGACGCATGGCCTCACGTCGCGTCGGGGTACCTGCTGGCGGCCGCTGCCGCCCTGACCGCCTGAAGCAAGCCCCTCCGGGAAAGGCGGCCGGAGCCCAGCGCGGCACAGCGAGCAGCCCACTGTGGTGACGCGGGTTCTCGTCCTCCAGGGCTGTGCGGCGTCGATGAGTTCATGCTGGACGCCTGATCTGCCGTCGTCCGAACAGAACGGCTGCGCACCAGCATGATGCTGTGCCCGCCGCCTACGTCGAAGTGATCGAGGTAGGCGCCCTCGCGCACTTCGACGGGAAGCCCGGTGGGCTGAGCCGGCCGACGTGCCGACCCTGGCCGCCGTGGAGTCTGTCAGTGCCGCAGCGTGCCGGACTCGTGATTTTCCACGTACCAGGCGTACGTCCGGGCGATTCCTTCCCGCAGGCCGACACGAGGAACCCAGCCGAGCGCGGTGAGCCGGGATACCTCAAGGAGCTTGCGCGGGGTACCGTCCGGCTGCTTCGTGTCCCACTCGACGCTCCCCCGGTACCCGACGACCTCCGCGACGAGGTCCGCCAGTTCCCGGATGGTCAGGTCCGTGCCGGTGCCGACGTTGACCGGACTGGCCGCGTCGTAGTGCTCGATCAGGTGCAGGCACGCCCGTGCCAGATCGTCCACATGGAGGAACTCCCGACGAGGCGTGCCACTGCCCCAGTTCACCACCCGTCGCGCACCCGACTCCTTCGCCTCGTGGAAGCGCCGCATCAGGGACGGCAGCACATGGGAGTGCTCGGGGTGGAAGTTGTCGCCCGGCCCGTACAGATTGGTCGGCATGGCGGAGATCCAGGGCAGACCGTACTGGCGTCTCACTGCCTGCACCTGCAGAATTCCGGCGATCTTGGCGATGGCGTAGGCGTCGTTGGTCGGCTCCGGAGGACCCGTCAGCAGCGCCTCCTCGCGGATGGGCTGCTCGGCGAACTTCGGGTAGATGCAACTGGAACCCAGGAACAGCAGCCGCTCCACCCCGTGCTCCAGGGCCGCGTCCAGCACGTTCACCTGGATGCGCAGGTTGTCGGAGAGGAACTCGGCGGGCCGGGTGGCATTCGCCTTGATCCCGCCCACTCGCGCCGCGGCCAGTACCACTACGTCCGGGCGCCTGGCCGCGAACCAGTCGAACACCGCCTGACGCTCCCTCAGGTCCAGCTCCGCCGAGCCGGGCGCGACCACATCGGTGAACCCTTCACGGCGAAGTTCCCTGCGCACCGCCGAACCGACCAGCCCCGAGCCCCCGGCCACAAACACGCGCGCCGAGCGGTCGAGGGGGCGGTGCGCCCTGTCGTCCCGCGCCGCGGCAAGGGCGTTCACCGCCGAGGCGACATGGACGGTGGCACCGGTATCAGTACTGGCGGCCATGGGGCTCGATGTCCTCCTTCACGGACGGTGTGCCGAGAGCCGCCGCCTCCGCGTGGCCCCTGGGAACTGAACGTCCGTCAGCTGAATGGAACCAGCATGTAATTCCTGAAAGGCGACACAACGTCATGATGCGGATGATAGCGCCGATATCCGTATTCTTGCCGGGTGTCGGAGGTGCCAGAGGTGCCGGAGTTCGGGGTCGCATCCTGTCCGCCCTGACGGCTCTGCCGAAAGAGAAGGCGCGTGGCCGTCGAGACGGGCAGCGCCGCACGACACGTGGCCAAGAGGAAGCAGCATGTTGAAGACAAAGATCGCCGATCCCACGAGGCCCGGATCCCTTGCCCACTCGGCTCGCGCCAAGCGCTGGGACGAACTGCTGCGATGCTTTCCCGACCTGGCCGAGATGTACGTTCTCGACCTCGGCGGTACCCCCACCGCCTGGCGTGGCGCACCCGTCCGGCCGGCGCACGTGGTGACCGTCAATCTCGACCCGCGCACCGCCCGGCATGCCGAGTCCGGAGTCACGCCGGTCGTCGCGGACGCGTGCAGCCTCTCGCTGCCGCCGCACATGGTCACCCGGCGATTCGACCTCGTCTACTCGAACTCCGTCCTGGAGCACGTGGGAGGGCACTACCGGCGGCAGCAGTTCGCCGACACGGTGCACAGCCACGCGGACCACCACTGGGTACAGACCCCCTACCGCTACTTCCCCGTCGAACCCCACTGGCTGTTCCCAGGGCTGCAATGGCTCCCGTTCCGGGCTCGCGTCGCCGTCTCCCGGCACTGGCCGCACGGACACGTCCCACGCGCGGCGCGTGCGCAGGCCACCCGCGACGTCCAGGAGGTCGAGCTCCTGTCCGCGGCCGAGATGCGGTCCTACTTCCCTGCTTCCACCATCTGGTTCGAACGCTTCGCCGGACTTCCCAAATCACTGGTCGCGAGGAAGTGAGCCGTGCCCGCCGTCCTCCCCAGCTCAGGTGCGCTTTCCAGCCCCCACAGCCCAGCAGAAGGAGTCCGCATGACGGACAAGACCGCGCTCATCACTGGCATCACCGGCCAGGACGGCTCCTACCTCGCAGAACTGCTGCTGCAGAAGGGGTACCTGGTGCACGGAATCGTCCGCCGCTCCTCGACCTTCAACACGCAACGCATCGAACATCTCTACAGGGATCCGCACGACCCCGAGGCGCGCCTCTTCCTGCACTACGGCGACCTGACCGACGGAACCCGGATCGCCGGGCTGCTCGAGCGGCTGCGGCCCGACGAGGTCTACCACCTGGCCGCCCAGTCCCACGTACGGGTGTCGTTCGACGAGCCGGAGTTCACCGGGGACACCACCGGGCTGGGCACCACGCGGCTGCTCGAGGCCATCAGGACGACGGGCCTGCCCTGCCGGTTCTACCAGGCGTCCAGTTCGGAGATGTTCGGCGCCTCCCCGCCGCCTCAGCACGAAGGCACCCCGTTCCACCCGCGCTCCCCGTACGGGGTCGCCAAGGTGTACGCGTACTGGGCGACGCGTAACTACCGGGAGGCGTACGGGATGTACGCGGTCAACGGCATCCTGTTCAACCACGAGTCTCCTCGCCGTGGCCCGACCTTCGTCACCCGCAAGGTGGCCACGGCCGCCGCACGCATCAAGGCCGGCCTGGAGGACGTCGTCTACCTGGGTAATCTCGACGCCCGACGGGACTGGGGATACGCGGCGGAGTACGTCGAGGCGATGTGGCGGATGCTGCAACAGGACGAACCGGACGACTACGTGGTCGCCACCGGCGTCAGCTACAGCGTGCGCGACTTCGTCGAGCAGTGCTTCGCCCATGTCGGCCTCGACTGGCGCGACCATGTGCGGTTCGACGAGCGATACCTGAGACCGACCGAGGTGGACGACCTCGTCGGTGATGCCACGAAAGCTGATCGGGTCCTCGGATGGCGCCCGACAGTCCGCGCCCCTGAGCTGGCCCGTCTCATGGTCGATGCCGAAATCGCGGCGCACGCACCTACGCCTTCCGTTCTGGACAGCCTGCCCGCGCCCGCCTCGATGCCGCAGATGGCAAGGCTCTGTCACGATGCGCCCGCCCCCGGCACTGCCGGAGTGAGGAACCCCGTGTGACCGGCATCGCCACATCGAAACGCGGGCAGCGAGGAAACAGCATGCTCAAGACGAGGATCGCCGACCCCTCAAGACCCGGATCCCTCGCCCACTCGGCTCGCGCCAAACGCCGGCAGGAACTGTTGCGTTGCTTTCCCGACCTGGCCGAGATGCGCGTTCTGGATCTCGGTGGGACCCCAGCTTCATGGCGCAGCGCACTCGTCCGGCCCGCACATGTGGTGACTGTGAATCTCGACCCGCACACCGCCCGGCAGACAGAGCCCGGTATCACCCCGGTCGTGGCAGACGCGTGCAATCCCTTCCTGCCGGCCCCTTTGTCGGCCGAGCGATTCGACCTCGTTTACTCGAACTCCGTCCTTGCGCACGTCGGCGGCCAGTACCGGCGGCAGCAGTTCACCGAAACCGTGCACCGCCACGGGACCCACCATTGGGTACAGACTCCCTACCGGTACTTCCCCGTCGAACCGCACTGGCTGTTCCCCGGACTTCAGTGGCTTCCGGTCCGGGCTCGTATTGCTGTCTCCCAGCACTGGCCGTTCGGACACGTCCCCCGCGCCCAACGCGCGCAAGCCATCCGTCATGTTCAGGAAGTCGAGCTTCTGTCGATGATTGAGATGCGGTCCTACTTCCCCGCCTCCCGCATCTGGATCGAACGGTTCGCCGGGCTTCCCAAATCGCTGGTCGCGAGGAAGTGAAGGTGTCGGCAGTTCTCCGCCCGGGTGGATGACACCCCAAACAATCGGCACATCGAGTGCTCATCGCCGACACGAACCGACCAGATGGGTTCACTTCGTATTCTGCGGTGTCCGTCGACGTCCGCAGCCCATGACGCAGAACGAGCGAGGGAGTAGCGCATCCCCATGGCAATCAACCAGAGTGAGCAGACTGCCCGAACGGCCACTGCCTCTCCCCTGGGACGCATCCGTAAGCCGATCGCGCGAATCCGCAGGATTCACCCGTGGCTCTATCAGTCCAGGCCCGCCCTGAACGGACAGCGATTCCGGCAGGAGATGTTCCGCTCCCTGCTTCAGGAGCTCCAGCCGGACGCCGTCTTCGAATCCGGAACCTACCGCGGTGCCACCACGCAGTTTCTGTGGCATGTTTCCGGACGCCCCGTGTACACCGTTGAGAAGGACCCGGCCCTCGCTCGTCTGGTAGCTCGGCGGTTCCGGGATGTCGCAGAGATCAGAGTGATGAAGTCGGACTCAAGGAAGGCGCTTCAGGGCCTTCGCGAGAACTCCTCGTTCCCGAAGTCCCGCGTCTTCTTCTATCTCGACGCCCACTGGGAGGAGGATCTGCCGCTCCGCGAAGAGGTGGCCATCATCACCGGGGGTTGGACAGACTCGCTGATCCTGATCGACGACTTCAAGGTTCCCGATGACCCCGGTTATGGGTTCGACACATACGCGGGGACTCAGCTGTCAGTCGAGTACCTGGGCAATGCGGTCGGGGAGTACAAGGTCTTCTGGCCGAACTGTCCATCGAGCGAGGAAACCGGGGCACGTCGCGGCTGCGTACTGCTGGCGGCTCCGACCCTTGCCGACAGGATGGCAGCGCTGGACCCGGTGCGGAGCATGGACGATGCTGTGCCACTTGGCCGAGCGGGCAGCCGGTGAGCACAGCTGCGCACCGGGCCGCCGACGGCACCAGGGGTCCCGGCCACGTTCGCTTGCGGAGCCGGCTCGCATGGCTGAGCAGAGCACCCGGTAGAGCCGCAACCGGTAGGGAGTGAGCGTGACTGTCAGGACGGCGCCCGTCGACACCGAGGAGGCGAGTGCCTCAGCGGCCCACATCCCTCCTGCGAGCCAGCCATTCTCATCGGTTTCCCGGCGTACATGTCAGGCGATCGCAGGCACTGTGGCCGTCATTTTGCTACTGGCCGGGGGACGCTGGGTATCCCATATCATGATTGGTCCCGTCTACATCACCGACGTACTGCTGGCTGCCGCCGTTCTGCACATGGTGTGTTCCCGCCTGCTGGCCAAGCACCACTTGGGTATCAACCACGGGCCCGGTGTCCTGGTCGGACTGGTGGTTTTTGCCACGCTGGTTCGCGTCATCCCGTCCGAGGGAGAGGCGCTACTGATCGCACGCGACGCGGCGCCTTTCCTCTATGTGGCTGTCGCCTACCTCTCGGCAAGGGGATATCTCCTTGCGAGTGAGCCCGACCGGCGGCGGACGGCCCGGCTTGTCCACGGTGCACTGGGGATCCACCTGTGCTGGGTGGCGTGCGTAGTCCTGGTGCCCGGCCTCTCATCGGCACTCAGTGAGTTCTGGAGCGGTCCGAGCCCAGAAGTGAGATCGGATCTCGACACAGCGTTGCTCGGCATCCTGGCGGGAGTGTCGATCCTTCGGTTCCGCCGCAAGGAGGCGACCTGGATGAGTGCATTGCTGGCCGGAGCCTCAGTGGCTCTGGCTCTCACCATGCACTCCAGAGCAGGTTTGCTTGCCTGCTGCATCTGCGTCGTGGCCGCTTTGGCCGGCGGTGTGGACAGGAACGCCAGGGCTTCGGTTCGCACGGTGGCTCTCGGCATGTCGGCGGTAGTCCTGCTGATCGTGCTGCTTCCGAGCAGCCCGGCTGCTCAGCGCCTGATCGCAACTGTGGACCAGGGAGCAGCCTCTCAGGCGCTCGCTGTCAGTGCCGGAGGAACCTCGAACGCGAGGAAGGTGGCGTGGGAAAGGGTCATCAGATTCACGCTCGACGACCCGGCCCGGGTAATGATCGGTGTCGGCTTCGGACCTGATTTCCTGAAAGACGCGGATGCCGACGTGGCGCTGGGCTCGAAGACCTACCAGGGGGTACGTTCCCCCCACAACTACCTCGTGACCGTGTTCGCGCGGCTTGGTCTCCTCGGACTGATCATGATCGCCGCGCTTCTGGCCGCAGTCCTCGCCGCCGCAATCCGGGAGCTGCGGGCACGACATCAGCCGGACGAACTCACCTTCATGTGTGTGTTCATGGTGATGTCCTTGCTTGTCATCGCGATGCTGGGCGTTGTGTTGGAGTCCCCGTTCGGCGCAGTCCCCTTCTTCTGGGCCGGGGGAGTACTCCTGGCTCGCCGCCATCGGCGGCGGCGCTCTCCGGCGGGAACAGCTCACGTGGTCCCGTCAGTCCGATACCGAAGGCCGCGCCTCATCGAAGCCCCTCCGGAGAGCGCCGGATCCCTGGCGCTGGTGGCCGAGTCGGCTCCTGTCCTCTCCATGGAGCCGACTGCACGGGCTGTACATCAGCGGTGACCGGCCACAGGAAGTGACATCCATGAGCTCATCGACCAGTGAAAGCTCGGAGACCGAGGCCCCCGACATGTCCGCAGTCGGGTCCAGGTCCTATCTACAGGCCGTCCTGAGATCGTTTGCCGCTAAGGCTGTCGTGCTCGTTCTGGGGGGAGCCGCCACACTGCTGTCGGCGCGCAGTGTCGTCGACACTCTCGGTATTGCCGGCTATGCGCTCGTCGCCCTGGTCAGTACGCTGCCGAGCCTGCTCGCGGTCTCCGAGCTCGGTGTCGGAGCCGCCGTGATCGACGCATTTTCCAGTGGAGACCGCGAGCACATGCTCCGCACCATCACCGCGGGTGCCCGGACACTTCTGTGCGCAGGCTCTGCCATTGCCGTTTGCGGAGTTCTGACGGCTGTCTCGGGTGCGGCCGACGCACTGCTCGCCAGCACGTCCGGACCGGGCGCCGCCCCGTGCATCGCTGTCGTATCCGTGCTGTTCGGCTGCAGCCTGCCCCTTAGCCTGGGTGGATCAGTGCTCGGGGGCTTGGGCCGCTATCACTTCGCCGTGCTCCTGCAAGGAGCCGGCACGCTCATCGCGTTGACCGTCGTGCTGCTCGGTGCCGCATATGACGCGCCCCCGGCAGTCTTCGCCGCGTCGGTGCTCATCGGGCAGTGTGCCGCCGGAGCGGGCAGCCTGTTGCTGGCCGGCCGCATGCTGAGGATGCGCTTGCTCCGTGTCGTGCTTTTTCCGCTTCGTCGGTTCCCAGGCACCCGGATCATTCAACTGGCAGGACCTATGGCTGTGATCAAGGTGACCTCCGCCGTCGCCTATGGTGCGGATCGCCTTGTCCTCAGCAGCGTCGCGACCCCCGTCGCCGTGGCCGTCTATTCGGCGGGAGCCCAGCTCTACGCTCCTGCCTCCGCGCTCATTGCAGCGGCGGCGCTGCCGCTGTGGCGAATGTTCAGTAGGCATCGTCGTACCTCCCCGCAGGCACCGCGCCGCCAACTGCTGCAACTCACGGCGTATTTTACCGCGGGCGGCCTGGCGATCAGTGTCCTGCTGGTGACCGCTGGCCCGACTGTGGCGAGTTGGATGCTGCACGGCCGTGTGGCCGTCGGGCCTGGGCTGATGGCTGCCTTTTCCGCCTTGGTCCTCTCCCACGCGGTGAACTATCCCGTGGCGATGTGGCTCTCGGATCCGGCAGGGCTCCGCTTCCAGGCTGTGCGAGCCGTCCTCATGGCCGTCGTCAACCTGGCGGCGTCGGTTCCGCTGGCCCACTTTATGGGACCCACAGGACCTGTGTTCGCCTCCGCCGGTGCCCACTTTCTGTGTGTGACCGTCCCATGTCATCGGAGGGTCTTCACTCGGCGTGGCAGGGCAGCGTAGTGCTGTAAATCGGACACGCCGTCCCGATGCCTCGGCGGAGCCGTTGACGGTTTCCTCGGGCGTCCACACGGGTGTCCCGTGGGCGCGTGGAGTCAGGTGACCTTGAGGCCCAGCTTCGAGGCGACGCGGTCGCGAAAACCGCCTACCCGTCGGATGCTCGCCGCGGGGGCCGAAGCGAAGTAGGACCGGAGTGCTTGGTCGACCTCTGGCTGAGGGCAACCGATACGCGTGGCAAGTTGTGCCAAGGTCCCCTGAGGTTCGGTCAGTTCACGGACCACAGCCCTCGCGTCGATCCATCGGAGATGCCCACCCGCCTGGACGAGGTAGTGAATGACGTCCCGCAAGGGACGCTGGGCCAGTGACGCGCACTCCCAGTCGACGATGCCCAGCCCTTGGGGAGTTCTGAGGATGTTCCAGGGCGCCAAGTCGCCGTGCCTCAACGAGCGCTTGCCGTTGCCCGGTCTGCCGAGTGCCGCCGTGATGTCCAACAGCTCGTCGCGGGAGAGCAGTCCCGCCTGGCGGCAGTTCGACCAGGCCCGACTCATCACCACGAAGTGGTCCCCCATGAAGTCCGCGAAGAGGAGTTCGGGGACGTTGAACGGAAGCCCCATCGAGGGGAGTTTTGTGAGGACTTCCCCTTCGTTCTGGAGACGTTGGTCATCGCGGCTGCCAACCTTGAGCACATAGCGAGGGCGGCCAGAAGCAGAGAGGGCGGCAATGCATCTTCCCGGCGTGGACGAGTGCATGAAGGCCATGCCGTCGACGTCCTTGGGCAAGGCGTGAAGGAAGGTGTCCGCGAAGGCCAGCGGATTGTCGACCTTGGGCCCGATCTTCACGCGCATCATGAACTGGTCGAAGATGGCGGCCGCACGGCCGGCAGGTCGCAATGGCCGATAGATGACGCGCGCGGCTGCCGTGCCGTGTCGTCCGCCCGTGCTCCGCAACTCGATACGCCGCCCCAATGGGCCGGCGCGCAACAGCCCGCGCTGCCAAGTGAACTGCCCGACGTCCACCTTTGTCATCTCACAGCCCTTGCCATGTACAGCTGCTCAACCATCAGTCCTCCGGTGATCCTCTGCAGAGGCGGCCTGCATGCGACCGCATCGGCCCTTCTCAGGGCCGCAGCGGGAAGATTCCGGTGCAGGACGGGTGGGAAAGCCGAGAAGCCGCGGCGGGATTCCACCCGGAATCCGGATGCGTCCAGAAGTTCGATGATGTCCCTGTGTCGCAGCTCGTTCGGGCGCTCCGGTCTGCTCTTGGGCACGCGTACAGCGATGGACCGCAGACTGGGACAGTGCCCATGGTTGTTCAGGATGAGGAGAGCACCTGGCTCCATGTGCTGTCTGATCTTGCGGAGGACAGGCACCCTGACCTCTTCAGGCGCATTCAGAAGAAATCGAAAGACAGTGACGGCATCGTACGGGCCTGCCAGCAGGTTCTCGGTGAGTGCGCAGCCGGTCCTGATGAGTGCTCCGGGGCTGGCCTCGGCCGCACGCTTGGCCATCTCCGCCGAGATGTCAACGCCCGTCAGCTCGTCCGCCACACCTTCCAGCCCTCGCAGAATGCGGCCGGTTCCACAGGCGAAGTCGAGAACCCTGAGACGTCCGCGACTTACCCGTTCACTCCGAAGCACGTCCAGGAGGACAGGCCTTTCAAGACGCCACACATGGTCGTCGTAGCTGCCTTCATCGTACTGGCGAGTGTAATGTTCCACCCTTCCCTCGTCGACGAACTTGGCTTCATAGCCGCTCCAGCCTGAACGCATCATGTAGGAACCCCTTCTTGTCGTTCACAGTGGGAACTTCGGTTCCCTCTCAAGAGGAAACCCGTACGTTCACCAGCTGATTGGCGCGATGTAGGGCACTTTCGTTCAGCCACCAGCGAAGATCTTTGCTCCGGGCCAACTGATTGGCCCGCAGCTGCCTGATGTATCCATGGCTCACCACCTTCTGGGCGGCGTGCACCGACATGCCCACAAGACGGGACGCGCGTCGCGTTAGTGCTGTTCTGGGCAGGCCGTGTACCGAAGACATGAGATCGAACTCGGCCTGGTACCTCTCGGCGGGTTGTTGCGTGACCTGGGCGTCATGCACCCGATATGCCGCCAACGGGCGGGGCAGGTAGCGAAAACGTGCTCCGTCGGCCGCCAGCGAGAGCCACAGATTCCAGTCCATGACCCTGCGCAGCCGTGGATCCCAAGAAGTCTGCGTCAAGCGGCTACGGCGCACGAAAGTGGCGCAGGACGGAATGAAGCAACCATACTTCCGCAAGGTGAATTGAGAGAAGCGATGCACGGGGAGGAGCCGTAGGTACCTGCCGTGTGCATCCACGAATACGCAGTCCCCGAAGATCACATCTGCCTCCGGTTCGGAGGCAATCACATCGGCTGCCGCCGCGACACCGCCCGGGAGGTAGAACTCGTCCGCGTTCAGCCAGCCGATCCAGTCCGACGTGGCACGGGCAGCAGCCCGGTTCAATGCGTCGGATTGCCCGCGATCAGGCATGCTTCTGTGATCCAACTGCGGGTGCCGTCGCGCAAGGTTCTCCAGCAGTTGCACCGATCCGTCAGTGGATGCCCCGTCCTGCACGATGTGCTTGAGGCCGGGGTAGCACTGACGTGCCACCGAGACCACCGCGTCCTCGATATACTGGCGGTAGTTCATACTTGGCGTGAGAATGTCAATCGTCGGTCTTCCGGTTGTCAATGCGTTCTCCCTGTGGGTGCCTTTTGGGTGCAACTCGATAACCGGAGATGAGCCCGCGTCCATACCGTTTTCGGCGAGACGTTCATCCGCAATTGACACGCTGAGAAGTATTCGGCTGAACAGTCGGGTCAAGAAGCAGGAGTGACAGGCGCCACCGCTGGCGCGTCAGTGCGGCGAAGGTTTGCCGCCACCTCGGGCCCGGCGATATGCGGCCTGCTGGACGGCGTCGGCATAGACGGCTGCAATTCCCTCCGTCCACGACCGCTTGGTGTAGTACCGGGCATGCATCTGAATGCACCGTTTGTGAAGCTCGGGGAAGTGGGTTCGGGCCGCGCGGAGCGCCTGCGGAAGATCAGGGTCGGTGTAGACGGCACCCGTACCGATCCGGTGGACGTTGTCTGCCGTCGCCGATCCCGCCAGGGCGAGTACGGGCACCCCCGCAGCGAGGGCTTCCTGATAGACGAGCGAGGCGGCGCTCTCGGGGCAGACGCTGGGGTAGATCAGGCCGATGTAACGCGGTAGACGGGTTGCGATCTCGGTACGTGGGAAGGGGCCGAAGAACTGAACACTCGTCGGGGCAGCCGCCCTGCAAGCGGACTCCAGCGGGCCGGACCCGATCACATCGAGAGGCTCGTTCTCCGGCCAGTTCCGAAGCAGGGGCAGGATGCCTTTCTCCTCGCTCAAGCGGCCGACATAGAGCCATCGGGAGGCCCGATGTGCTCGCTCCGGGGTGGCAGTCAGTCGCATGGTCGCGTGCTCGACGTCCACGAAGTTGGGCACCAGAGCGAGGCGTTCTTCCGCCACTCCGAGGCGGAGGAAGAGGTCCCGGCTGAGCTCGGAGAGCGCCACCATCCGGTCGGCCCGGCGCAGAAGCGGATGGGCTGCGGCACCGTGCCGTCCGGCCCAGGCGAGGGGAAGCGTGGCGGTGCGCGATCCCCGGTAGCAACCGTGCCGTAGTCCCGCCCAGCTGTCGCCATCTGGGCATGCCGTGCACATGGTTCCATTGCGAAAGAACGTGGCGGCTGCGCAGGCCGAACGGTAGTTGTGGAGGGTAGCCACAAGCGCGCCAGGCCAGCTCGCCAGCCAGGCAGTGCCGAAGTTCGGGAACAGGTTGTGGACGTGCACCACATCGGGATCCAGACGGCGCAGCTCGGCCAGAGGCGACCGGCCGCGCCCCGTGCCGACACGGACGGCGGCTCGGAGGGCGTACCCGGGTTCCCTTTCCAGGTCGTCGGTGTGCCCGGTGATCACGGTGACATCGTGCCCGGCGGCACGAAGCGTCTCCGACTGGTCCATCACGGCAACGTTTTCACCGCTGGGCTGGCGTGACGAGTAGAAGCTGTGCACCAGCGCCACTCGGTGGGTTGCGGGACGCCCAGGCGGACCATCGGCCCGGAGGTGAGCTGTCTCGTTCACTCGGCCGTCCTCGGCATCCGTGTCGTTGATCAAGCGTGATGACCGTGTCATCGGCGGTTCCCGGCGACGAGGCCGAAGGTCGTCGGCGGGAAGAGGCGCTCCCCGGCAGCCTGAAGCAACCCCGACTGGGTGGACCAGTAACGCCGGACCTCCACCCTTGCGAAGGCCGGTGCGAGCAGGTCCCGCAGGGCATCCTCGTCGACGCCGTCGCGGACGACGTGGTACTCGACCATGTCGGCCTCATTGGCGTCGTCGTAGACGCCGCGCAGCCGGCGCAGGCGGCGCAGGCGGGTGGCGAGGTCGCGGCGGAGCTGGCCCTGGCCGAGGCGCCAGAGGAAGTACGCGTTCCGGTCCAGGCACAGCGACATCCGTGAGCGGCGCGGGTACCACAGGGGATCCTGGGCACTGAGGAACGCGCCGCCGGGAACGATGCGCTCGATGAGCTGCTTGACGGTGCCCAGGTAGTCGGGGATGTGGTGCAGCACGGAGATGCACACCACGGCGTCGAGCGGCCCGGCCTGGCAGGCCGCGGTGCCTTCCTTGTCGTGGATCACGGTGACATGCGGATTGCGGTGGAAGCGGACGCTCGGCTCGCTCATCTCCGTCACCGTGACCTGCGCGCCCGCGGCCACGAGATGATCGGTGAAGGTGCCGTGTCCGGCTCCCAGTTCGAGCACCCGGCACTGCCCGTTCCGGTCGGGGACCTGTTGGACCAGGGCGTGGAGGTCTCCGATCAGCCGGTCTCGAATCGTGTGGTGGCGAATGTGCGGGGAGCCCGACGCGTAGTCGTGCCCGACTCCGTGCTCGCGCTCTTGCAGCTCCCCCATCGAGGGTCTGACCGGAGTGATCGTCATGGCCGCACCTTAGGAACGATGTCGGGAATTTCCCGGCCCTGACCGACGAGTCGGCCCGAATTCAGGCGATCGGATGCCGCGTGCACCGCACCGCCGTCCGCTCGTACGGGGCGTGTCGCCTGGCGCACCACCCCGTGGACGAACCGCGCGTTGCCGAACAGGTACCGGCGCCACAGGCGGCGTGGTTCGCAGCCGAAGCGGAACAGCCATTCCAGCCCGTTGTGCCGCATCCAGTGCGGTGCCTGCGGCTTGCTGCCGGCGATGAAGTCGAAGGCCGCGCCCACGGCAACGGCCACCACGGGCAGTGCGTCGCACAGTTCGGCGGCCCAGCGGTCCTGCTTGGGCGTGCCGAGTCCGACCCAGACGATGTCCGCCGCGGCGGAACGGATTTCCTCCACCTGCTGCCGCCGTTCGTGGACGGTCAGGGGACGGAAGGGCGGGGAGCAGGTGCCGACGATCCGCGCCCCGGGATAGCGCTGCCTCAGTTCCCGGTGCAGTGCGTCGAGCACCTGGGGCGTGGAGCCGAGAAGGTAGTGATTCAGTTCGGTGTGCTGACTCAGGGCGAAGACGTCCAGAAGGAGGTCGGGGCCGTAGACACGTGTGCCCGGCAGTGCGGCGCTGCGGTGGAGCAGCCGGTTGGCCCACACGACCGGCTGCCCGTCGGGGAGGTTGAGGGAGGCCGAGCGGAGGATGCCGAGCAGCTCGGGGTCCCGGTCGGCCAGGGCGAGCGTGTAGGCGTTGGACAGGTGTACATCACTGCCGCGCTGGATGCCGGAGGTGCCGGGTCCGTCGGTAAGCCCATGGCTTGCCTCGCGCATCCGACCGGCCAGGTGCACGACATGGCGGGCCGCACTGTCGCGGGTGTGCGCGGTGATGGGCACACCGAGGCACTCGACCACGGGAGCCGCCGTCACCGATGTCGTTCGACTGCTCGGAGGGGCGGTCATGAGCGGGCGGCTTCGGAGCGCGGCGTGGATCCGGCGGACTGCGCGCCGCTCCCGGTGAACTCCCCGAGGGCCAGACGCCGGCGGAAGTCGGTGATGGTCTCGCACAGGCCGCGCTCCACGGGAGTCGTGGGCTCCCAGTTCAGCAGTTCGCGGGCCAGGGTGATGTCCGGACGCCGTCTCTCGGGGTCGTCCTGGGGACGGGGGGTGAGCGTGATCTCGGAGCGGGACCGGGCGAGCTTGCCGATCCACTGTGCCAGCTCCAGCATGGAGACCTCGTGGGGATTGCCCAGGTTGACGGGCCCGCTGTGGTCACTGGCCAGCATGAGCAGCAGGCCTTCGACCACATCGTCGACGTAGCACAGGGACCTGGTCTGGCTGCCGTCGCCGGTGACCGTGATCGTCTCCCCGCACAGCGCCTGGCGGATGAAGGTGGGGATCGCCCGTCCGTCGTCCGGGCGCATCCGCGGCCCGAAGGTGTTGAAGAGCCGCACGATCTTGGCGTCCACACCGCGGCTCCTGCGGTACGCCATCGTCAGTGCCTCGCCGAAGCGCTTCGCCTCGTCGTACACCGAACGGGGGCCCACGGGGTTCACATGTCCCCAGTAGCTCTCCGGCTGAGGATGGATCAGGGGGTCGCCGTACGACTCGGAGGTGGAGGCCAGCAGGAAGCGGGCGCCCTTCGCGGCGGCCAGGTCCAAGGCGTGCCAGGTGCCGGCCGAGCCCACTCGGAGTGTCTCCAGAGGCAGTCTCAGGTAGTCCGCGGGCGAGGCTGGTGAAGCCATGTGAAAGACGGCGTCCACCGGCCCCGGCTCGTCCACGCCCTCGGTGATGTCCCAGTGGCGGAACTGGAAGTGCCGGTCGCCCATGAGGTGCTCGATGTTCTCGGGGCTGGAAGTCAGGAAGTTGTCCACGCAGACCACTTCGTGGTCCGCCTGAAGCAGCCGCTCGCACAGATGGGAGCCGATGAACCCGGCCCCACCCGTCACTACTGCACGCATGCAGGTCCTCTCGGCCGCCCCGCCCAGGCTGGTGGACGAGGGCGAGCTTCGGTGTCATTGCCGAAGCTCAGATCGATGTCGTGTTTCTATTCATTAGTCAGAAATGGACAGATTGAGACGTCACGCGGGTCGAAATGCTCCCAGTCAGGGCACGTTTCACCCGTTCTGCCGTAGAAGGCGAAGGGATGCGGAATGCCGGTATCCACTGCGAAGACGGCTCATCACCGGCCGGTTCCGTGGCGGCGGGCGCACTGGGGAGTGCGGGCGGCCAAGCGGTCCATCGACTGCGTGGCGGCGTCCGTCCTGCTCCTGTTGGTGGCGCCGGTGCTCCTCGCCGCCGCCGTCGCGGTGAAGCTCGACACTCCGGGCCCGCTGCTGTTCCGCCAGCGCCGCACCGGCTGGCGGGGCAAGGAGTTCCACGTCCTCAAGTTGCGGACGATGCACCTCGGTTCTGAGCGGTTGCGCACGGCCATGGAATTGCGCAACGAGGCGGACGGGCACCTCTTCAAGATCCGCGAGGACCCACGGGTGACCGCGGTCGGGCGGTGGTTGCGGCGTTACTCCCTGGACGAGTTGCCGCAGCTGGTCAATGTGCTGCGGGGGCAGATGTCCCTGGTCGGTCCCCGTCCGCTCCCGGTCGTGGACTCGGCGTTCACCGGGGAGGCCCGCCGCCGCCTGCTGGTCCGGCCCGGGATCACCGGACTGTGGCAGGTGAGCGGACGGTCCGACCTCGTCTGGGAGGACGCCCTGCGCCTGGATCTGGAGTACGTCGACACCTGGTCGATCAGGCTGGACCTGGCGATCCTCTGGCGGACCCTCCCCGCCGTGCTGCGCGGTGACGGCGCCTACTGAGCCGGCGCCCGCGCGTCGCACGGAGGGGCTCACCTCCGCACCCGGCGCCCGGAGGGCGTTGCGCGGGGGCGGGCCACGGGATCCACGAACGAGATCAGCCAGGGAGTGACACCAGATGTCCGAGACTCGCCGTGGTGCGTCGCGGGTGCAGAAACCCCCGCTCAGTGCGGAGCGGGTCAGACGGATTCCGCGCCGGTGGAAGGAGCGGGTCCTGCCCGCCGTCATCGTCCGTCGGCTGCGCGACCGTCGTGTGAGGCTGCCGGTGTACGCCGCGGCGGGACTGCTCCTGGCCGGTGCTGCCTGGATCGCGGTCACCGGAGTGCTCGCCCGCAATGAGCTGCTGGCCGCCCAGCGGAGTCTGGAGATGCTGCGGCGGCAGCTCCTCGCGCAGCCCTCAGCGGACCCGGCCACCGCGGCCGGCCCGCCAACGACGCGGACCGCAACAGCACAGGACGCGGTGCGCAGCGCCGCCGGCCATGCCGCCCGGGCGCATCGGCTCACCACCGGCCCCGCCTGGTTCCCGGCGGCCCATCTGCCCGTTCTCGGCGGCCCCTTCCGTACCGTACGCGGTATCGCGGAAGCCTCCGACCGGCTGACCCGCGACGTGCTCTCCCCCATGGCGCGCACCGTCGCGGAACTCGGTTCCACCGGGACGGCCGACGGCCGACACCTGAACCTCTCCGCGCTGCGCCGTGTGGCTCCCCTTCTCGGACAGGCCTCGCGCAGCGCATCGGAGGTGCGCGCCGATGTCGACGACCTCCCGCACGGCACCTGGCTGCCGGCCACCGACCGGGCGCGCACCGAACTCGCCCGACAGCTCGATCGGATCACCCCTCTCACCCACGATGCCGCCGCGGCGGCCCGGTTGATGCCCTCGATGCTCGGAGCGGACGGACCGCGGCGGTACCTCGCGGTGTTCGAGAACACCGCCGAGGCTCGTGGAACGGGTGGGCTTCCCGGAGCCTTCGCGGTGCTCAGGGCGGACCGGGGTCGACTGAGCTTCGAGTACTTCGGGAACGACACCGAACTGAGCGAGGCGTATGCGGACGTCGACCTGGGCGCGGAGTTCGACGCGCTCTACGGCCCCAGCGCCCCGACCCGGACCTGGGTGAACTCCAACATGAGCCCGCACTTCCCGTACGCGGCGCGGATCTGGGCCGCGGCGTGGCAGCGGCACAGTGGCCAGACCGTGGACGGTGCCTTCGGCCTGGACCCCGGTGCGGTCTCTGGGCTCCTCGCCGCCTCCGGCCCTGCCTGGCTGCCCGACGGGAGCGTCATCGCCGCCCACAACGTCGTGGATCTCAGCGAGCGCGCCAGCTACGCGCTCCACCCGGACTTCAAGCGGCGCAAGGCGTACTTCCTCGACGTGGCGCGTGCGGTGGCCGTCCGGCTGCTCGGTGCCTCGTCCGACCCTCCGCGCCGGGCCGCCTTCTTCTCGGCACTGCACCGGCAGCTGGGAGAGGGACGGATCAAGGTGTGGAGTGCCCACTCGGCGGAGCGGCGCCAACTCCAGGCGCGGTCGTTCGGCGGAGCACTGCCCGAAGGATCCGCTCCGCTGGCCGGACTGGTCGTCAACAATGCGGCGGGTACGAAGCTCGACTACTACCTCGACCGCCAACTCGTGTGGGCACCGGGCCGGTGCGCCGGCGGCCAACGCGAGGTCACCGTGACCGTCCGCCTGACCAACCGGGCTCCGGTGTCGGGACTCCCGCCGTACGTCGTCCAGCGGGTGGACGACCCGCCCTACGACACCCGGCCCGGTGACAACCGCCTGTTGGTGTCCTACTACGCCAGTACGGAGGCCACCCTGTCCGGTGCCACCCTGGACGGCCGCCCCACTCAGGTCGGCCACGGCGTCGAGCGGGGCCACCCGGTCTTCACCCTCGATGTCGAGCTGCCCGCGCGCGGCACGCGCACCCTCGTACTCCACTTGCTGGAGCGGCCTCGGGACCGTTCTCCCGTCGTGCTGCGTCAGCCGCTGGTGCATCCCCTGCGGGCCACGGTGTTCCCGAACAGTCCGTGCATCGGCTGATTTCCCGCCCCGGTGGCATGGATACTGATGCTGTGCGGGATATCTACGCCTCCAATTCGTTTCGGAGGGGTTGGCCCGCTTCACGCGTGCTTGTCGTGTGCACCGCGACCTGTACCACTCGGCGCTCGCCGAATGCCCGCTGAGGCAACGGCCGGCCGCGGCACGGCAGCCGGCCCAGGTCGGCAGCGCCGGAACGCACGCCGTGCCGGGCAGGCCGATGGTGGCCGCGGCCGCCTCCATTCTGGTACTGGGTGCCGCGGCGGAACACCGCGAGGCGGCCGTACGGCTGTCCCCGTGCGGGCGTTGTCGCGTGCGTTCACGCTGCGCGAATTCGCCCAACTGCTGCCGCCCGGCGCGGAGTCGAGCGGGCGCAGGGCGACGACGGCGCGGCCGGGCGGCCCCCGGTGCCGCCCTCGGCAGGCATGGCAGTGCGTGATGCGCGTCAAGGAGTCGGTGGAGAGGATCGCCGCCGCCGTGCGGACCGGCCGGCCCTCCATCGCCGTCGGCACGCCACAACGCGGCCGACGGAACCCGTGTGGTCGGTGACGGATGAACGGCCACCGAACGCGCGTGCGGCAAATGGCTGTACGCGGCTCCGGCTGCCTCAGCGGAAGGCCGTCACTCCTGCACGTTTTCACCGGTCACTATGGATACGATCGGTAGGTTAACGAATGTCCCATATCGCCGCCTACTTGCACACCTGGGATGGATATCTTGGATCTGTCCGACTACCTCCGATTCCTGGTCAGGCGTTGGCGCGCCATCGCGGCGCTGGGCCTGCTGGGAACAGCGGTCGGCGCGTTCGCCACCAACGCCACCACACCGCAGTACCGGGCCACCTCGACGCTCTTCGTGTCTCTTCAGGACTGGGACGACACGGTCAAGCTCAATCAGGGCAACACCTTCGCCCAGGCTCGCGTCCGCTCCTACGCGGAAGTGGTCACCAGCCCTCACGTGACCGAGCCGGTCGCCAAGTCTCTGCGCCTGGACATGACGCCCTCACAACTGGCCCGAAAGATCACCACGGAGGTACCCCTCGAAACGGTACTCCTCAAGATCACCGTCACGGACACGCAACCGTCCCGGGCGGCTCGGATCAGCAACGCGATCGCCCACCGCTTCGCCGAGGTCATCGCTGACATCGAACGACCGGAGGGTGCCCGGCTCTCGCCCGTCCGGCTGAGCATCACCCAGCCCGCCCACAGACCGAACGCGCCGGATTCCCCGAACCTGGTGCTCAACCTCGCGCTCGGGCTCGTGGCCGGTCTGAGCCTCGGTACCGGCCTGGCGGTCGCGCGGGAGTCGCTGGACACCTCGGTGCGCAGCCGCAGCGACCTGACCCGGTGTCTCGCCGACGCCGGCGGACCGGCCGTACTCGGAAGCGTCGTCCTCGACCAGCGTGTCTCCCGACACCCGGTGGCGACGGACGACGACGCGTTCGGTCGGCGGGCGGAGGACTTCAGACGGCTGCGCACCAGCCTCCGGTTCGTGGACATCGACGCTCCGCCCAAGGTCATCGCGGTCACCAGCGCGGTGCCCGGCGAGGGGAAGACGAGCATCTCGATCAACCTGGCGTCCGCCCTGGCCGAGTTCGGCTCCTCGGTCTGCCTGATCGACGCGGACCTGCGGCGCCCCAGCGTGGCCAATGCGCTCGGCCTGGTACGGGACGCCGGACTGACCACCGTGATGATCGGCCAGGCGAATGCCGAGGACGTGATGCAGTCGGCGGGCTCCTTCTCGGTGCTGGCCAGCGGGGTGCTGCCGCCGAACCCGGCGGAGATGCTGGGCTCGGCGCAGTTCCGCACCGTGGTGCGCTCGCTCGCCGACCGGTTCGACCACGTGGTGATCGACACCGCCCCGGCACTCCCGGTGGCGGACACACTGGCGATGGCCTCGGCGGTCGACGGCTACCTGCTGGTGGCCCGGTACGCGAAGAGCACCCGGGGCCAGCTCACCGACGCCGTGCGCGTCCTGCAAGACGTCGGCACGACTGCGCTCGGCAGCGTCCTCAACATGGTGCCCGCCAAGCGCGACAGCGAGCAGTACGGCTACGGGTACGCGTACCGGCCCAGGACCTCGGCACGCCGAGACTGGCGCCGACTCCGCCGCCGCGGCAGGCCGGCGACGATCGGTGCCTTCCCCGCGCCGACCACGCCAGCGGGGAAGGACACCGCCCCGGTGGCTGCCAAGGAAGGCGGAGAGCATCACTGAGCGAAGGGGGATGCCGAGGACGCCCGGGACCGTCTGGCCGGCCCGGGCGTCGGCGTCCGGCAGGCGTAGCGCCGTCGGCCCGGCATGCACAGGAGCCGGGGATCCGGCGCGGCGGTTCGCGTCTCCCGGCCGATGGCCCGGTCCGCAGTGATGCGTGCTCTCCTGGCGCTCCCGGTCATCGCGGCCGCGGCCCTGGCGGGCGCGATACCCGGCCTTGGGCCAAGGCCCGGCTGCTGCCTGTCACACACTCGGCGTGCACGAAACCCACGGACGATCCGTCTGGGGCTGTGTCGGCCGCACGCTTTCAGGACCAGTCAGCACCGGCCACGGATGCTACTGGCTTCCTGCACACTCCGAAGACGGCGGCCCGCGTCCGCGCGGCCTTCGCCCACGTACTCGGCACACCCGCCGCACGGGTGGCGGAGCTGACCGTCTGCTCCCAGGTCCTGCAGGCCGCCGACCGCACCCCGTTCTACGCGTCTCTCAGCAACGCCGTACGCGCACACCTCACACGAGCGGCCTGAGCCGCCGACGCCCTGCACCATGGCTTCATGACTGAGGTGCCGTTGTCGGGCGGACGCATCACGCCCGGGCCTGATAGAGCGTGAGCAGGGACCACATTCCTGCTCGATGCCTGCCGGGTCGCCCGAGCGCAGGTTGCGCCCGTTCATGATCGTGTGGCGGAGTGCGTAGTACGCCGATTCGTGTTCCCACCGCTGATGGTAGAGGCCCACCAGTGAGGTGGCGGGGTAGCGGCGGGCGTCGGTCAGGGGCGTGACGAGTCGGTAGGACCCGGTGAAGGACGTGCCGTCCGCGCAGGTCACGGCGATCTGTGTGTCGATGACCCGCACCTTCACGGTGCCGATCGCCGAGAGGTAGGAGCCGTCGGTGAGGCGGGTGAGGACCGGCGTGCGCCGGTTGCTGCGAAGCCGGCCCAACACCTGGGCGCCGGTGTCGGTGACCTTCGAGAGGAAGACGTTGCTGTCGAATCCTTTGTCCCACAGCACCAGCATGTCCGGCCGCAGCAGATGCAGCAGTCGGCGAGCGTAGCTTGTCTCGCCCTCGGCGGTGGGGCCGAACACCGCGCCGACCAGGGCCCGGGTGCCGGATTCGATCAGCGTCATCAACTCCAGCGTCGGATAGCCATGATGCGAAGTCCTGCCCAGCCAGGCCCGGTTCCGCTCGGAATCGGGGACTCTCAGCGAACTGCAGCCGTCGAACGACACCATCCGGTAGGGGCCGAACCGCGCCCCTGGCGTCGTCGGCCGGGCCAGCAACCCGGCCAGCACCTCGAACAACGCCCGCACCGGCGCGCTGCCGATCCGCCGGCGCAGGTCACGCAACGCCTTCGCCGACGGACAGACCACCGGCATCCCGGACAGACCCGCGGTCAGCGTGTCCCAGACCAGCCGGTAGCCGACCTCGGGGAACAGGCACATCGCCAGCAGGAAGTAGACCCCGACCCGCGACGGCAGATCACGCAGCCGTCGCTGTACCGCCCTCGTCTCCGCAAGGACCGCGTCCACGAGCTCGAACGGCACGACGGCAGTCAACTCGCCCAGATGCCCGGGAGCGAACCGGCCCGCGGCCACGGTGACCGTACGGGTGATAGTCGTCAGCACAGACGGCCGGACACAATGACGGGGCAACGGAGCTCCTTCGGGACAAGCTGTCTTGGTCGACTGCCTGTACCAACGAGCTCCGTTGCTCCGCGTCGAGAATCCTTCAACTCACTTGCGTGACCTGCGAAAACGCTTAGGGCCCGTAAAGAATCAACACGTTGCTTTCCCGGTCTGCCTGTCGTTGGTGTGGTATGTCCATACCGAACGATGTTCGTGACCAACTTGCCCTGAGATTCGGGGTGTTGTTACCTCAACTGAATGAGCGGCAGCAGCGGCTGGCGCTGGCCGCCGAGGCCCGGCTGCTGGGGCACGGCGGGGTTCGGGCCGTCGCGCGTGCCGCAGGGGTGAGCGAGACGACGGTGCGCAAGGGGGTCTTCGAGCTGGAGGGCGGTGAGGACCCATTGCCCGATGGCCGGGTGCGCCGGGACGGCGGCGGTCGCAAGAGCGCCGAGGAGCTTGACCCGCTGCTCGTTCCGGCGTTGTTGGCGCTGGTCGAGCCGGAGGAGCGGGGCGATCCGGTGTCGCCGCTGCGGTGGACGACCAGGTCGCTGCGGTCTCTGGCCGGGGAGCTGACGCGGCAGGCCATGCCGCCTCGGCGCCGACCGTGGGCAGGCTGCTGCGGGAGAACGGTTTCAGTCTGCAGGCCAATGCCAAGGCCCTTGAAGGCGCTCAACACGCCGACCGCGACGCGCAGTTCCGGTACGTCAACGGCCAGGTCAAGGACTATCAGGCGGACGGCGAGCCGGTGGTCAGTGTGGACACGAAAAAGAAGGAAGTCGTCGGGGAGTTCAAGAACGCGGGACGTCAATGGCGGCCGGCCGGTGAACCCGTGCGGGTTGACGTCCATGACTTCCCCGGTGATGCACTGGGCAAGGCCCTGCCCTACGGCATCTACGACCTGGCGGCGGACACCGGCTGGGTGAACGTCGGTACGGATCACGACACCGCAGCCTTCGCGGTCGAATCGATCCGCCGTTGGTGGAACGGGCAAGGACGTATCGTTTGCCGGTGCCTCGCTTCTGGTGGCGCTGGATGTGGAATTGTTCGATCCGGCAAGGGTGAGCGCCAAGCGCTACTACTACCGGGGAACACGCATCCCGACACTGTGGCCGAGCACAGCATGAAGTGAACACCGACCCAACGGGACTTGTGGAGAGCCCGGTGCGCTTAGCGGCGCACGCCGGGTTCGGGAGGCGACCCGGAGAAACGGGCTGGTCGTGAGGCCAGTACCGCGCTCCGGGTCGACCTCACCCATACCGAGTGGGGGTGGAAGTCGGCGGCGGCTGAAACTGGGTTCAGGCGTCGCCGAGACGGACCGGGTCTTCGGCCCGCAGCGCCGAGACTTGCTTGCTGCGGAGCTCGCGTCGGTCGACGACCGCGCGGCGAGACAGCGACAGACGCAGCGAGACCAGTTGCAGCGCGCTCTCGAAGGGCTCTCGCGCCGCCAAGAGAGCATCCTGCGTCAGGCCGAGAGTGGCGGCCCAGATGATCCCTTCGCCAAAGGGTTGCGTACGAGCTACAACAGGCTGGAGTCAGAGCGAGAGACCGCTCTCACGACCCTCGCGGAGCTGGACGCTGCGGACGCGGCCGAACCCGTTTGGCCAACTCAGGAGGCCGCAGACCTGCTGGACGGACTGCCGTACCTGGCTCTCAACCTTGCCCATGCGCCTCAGCAGCTTCTTCGGCGGCTGTTCGAAGTCATTCAGCTCACGATCCGTCTGCACTACGACCCGAGCGAGGCGGCGATCAACATCACGCTGCCTGCCGACATGCTGCTCGACATCGCCACGACTGCGGAAAGGATGCAAGACGTCATGCCTGCCACTTCGAAGCTGGGGGTGGCTCCAAGGGCCACAGCACGTACAGATGCTGTTGGCGCCCCCGGCAGGACTCGAACCTGCGGCCAAGCGCTTAGAAGGCGCCTGCTCTATCCACTGAGCTACGGGGGCCGGGTGTGGTGGCCTGTGGTGCTGGTGCCCGGGTGTGGGCGGGTCCGTGACCTTGCAGGGGACAAGGATAGAGCGCCCGGGTCCCTGTCCTTGATGCTTCGCCTCCGTGGCTCGATGTGGAGGTTCAGTGAAGCGGTCCTGATAATCGCAGGCAGGTGCGAATCGTGCATCGCTTTTGGCGTCTCACGCCCCGGGTGTTGTGCACTCGTTATGCCTGCGCCCCATGCGTCCCTTCCGCCTCGTATGTCCGATCGGCGCGCAGACATGCTCATATGCTTCAGAAAGCCTCCAAAATTGGGCATTCTTCGCATGTGGTGACCTTGGACGTACGGCCTCAGCTTCTCGACGCACTTTCCGCCCTGCGCGACCGTGTCGCCGCCGCACGCTTCCCGCTGCCCCTGGCGGGCGCTCCACGCGCGCGTGCCAACCGCGACGAACTGCTCGCGCAACTCGACGACTATCTCGTGCCCCGGTTGAGAGAACCCGAAGCACCCTTGCTCGCCGTGATCGGAGGATCGACCGGGGCGGGCAAGTCCACACTGGTCAACTCCCTTGTGGGACGCCGGGTCAGTGAAGCCGGGGTACTGCGGCCCACGACGCGCACTCCGGTGCTCGTGTGCCACCCGGAGGACCATCACTGGTTCAGCGGTATGCGCGTACTGCCGGACCTCACACGCGTGTGGGTGCCCCAACAGGACGCCGGGGACGATCCACTGCTGCCGGGCGAGGACGACGGGCGGGTGCTGCGCATCGAGACCGCCGACACCCTCCCGCGCGGGCTCGCCCTCCTCGACGCGCCCGACATCGACTCCCTCGTGGCCGACAACAGGGTGCTCGCCGCCGAACTGATCTGCGCGGCCGACATCTGGGTGATGGTCACCACGGCCGCCCGGTACGCAGACGCCGTGCCGTGGCATCTGCTCCGTACCGCGAAGGAACACGACGCGACGCTCGTCACGGTCCTCGACCGGGTGCCCCACCAGGTCGTTTCGGAGGTGTCGCGTCAGTACGGCGCGCTCCTCACCAAGGCGGGGCTCGGCGACGTACCCCGCTTCACCGTGCCCGAGTTGCCCGAGTCGGCATGGGGTGGGGGGCTGCTTCCGGCCACCGCGGTGGCGCCTCTGCTCGCCTGGCTCACGGAGCAGGTGGAGGATCCGGGAGCCCGACAGCAGGCGATGGCACGCACGGCGTACGGGGTCCTCGACTCGCTGAAGACACGGATGCCCGAGCTGGCCGGTGCGGCGGCCGCGCAGTACGCCGCCGCCCTGCGGCTCACCGCGGCCGTCGACGGGGCGTACGACAGCGAGCACGCGCGCGTACGGGGCCGTTTGCAGGCCGGGGCCGTGCTCGCCGGGGACGCGCTCAAGCGGTGGCGCAGCTATCCGCTGGACTGCACCGCCGGCGAACTGCTCGACGCGCTCGCCGAGAGCCTGGCCGCGCTGCTGCTGTGCGCCGTCACCGCCGCCGACGAGCGCATCGACGAGGCCTGGCGCCGCGAACCCGGCGCGGCCGCGCCGGGGCTGACGGACCGTGATCCGACGCTGGAGAGCGCCGAGCACCGCATCGGGATGGCCGTACGGCGCTGGCGGCGGATCCTCGAGGAGTACGCCGAGGAGGAGGTGCGTGCCCTTGAGAAGAGCGTCGCGCCGGACCCCGAGGTGGTGGCGGCGCTGGTCGCCACCGCGCTCCTGGGCGGCCGTCGGGCCCGGTCCGCGGGCGAAGGACTCGCCGAGCGGATCGGAGCCCACGGCGCCCTGCGGCTGCGCGACAAGGGCGGGCGGCTGCTCAGCGACTACCTCGACAAGACCCTGCACACCGAACGGGAGCGGCGGCTCGCGCCGCTCGACGCACTCGACGTACACCCCGAACCCCAGGCCGAACTCATCGCCGCGCTGTCCGTACTGCAGAAGGAGAGGTGATCGTGGTGACCGCCGTCACGGACCACACGGATCACGCCGATCACCCCGGAGACGACGAAGGGCGTGAGGGCAGTGGGCACGCGCGCGTGGAGGACGATTTCGTGACCGACCGCAAAGACGTTCGCAAGAAGGACTTCGACATGAAGGACTTCATCAAGAGGGATACCGGCAAGAAGGACGCCGGCAAGAAGGACGCCGGCAAGGTGGGTGTCCGTTCGGAGAGCCGCATGTTCGGGCTTGTGCGCGTGGAAATCGACGACTACCCCGAGAAGCCCGCTTCCGGGGACGACACGGACGGCACCGACGGCATCGGCAACAAGGGCCGCGCGGACGGCGCGGCGGGCGCAGATGCCGCCGACGCCGCGGACTCCGGCGTCTCCTGGGACGACGGGCTGATCGCGCGGCGCGTGTCCGCCACGGCGGAGGGACAGGCCAGGCCCGTGAAGGAGGCTGTCGTGGACAGCAGGCCGCCCGTAGTGACCCCTCTCGCGTACGACGGTTCGCTACGGTCCCGCCTCGACGCGCTGCGTGAACTGGTGGGGCTCTCCCGCACCCGGCTGGACAGCAGGACGCTCGCCGAGGCGGGGCAGGTCCTGGACGAGGCCACGGCGCGGCGCAGGCTCTCCGGACAGCACACCGTGGTCGCCATCGCGGGCGCCACCGGAAGCGGCAAGTCGCAGCTCTTCAACGCGCTCGCCGGAGTGGCCATTTCGGAGACCGGGGTACGCAGACCGACCACCGCCGCGCCCATCGCGTGCAGCTGGAGCGACGGCGCGGCGAGCCTCATCGACCGGCTCGGCATCCCGGGGCGGCTGCGACGGCGCCCGCTGCAGAGCGCGGAGGCCGAGGCGCAGTTGCGCGGGCTCGTCCTGGTGGACCTGCCCGACCACGACTCCGCGGCCGTCCAGCACCGCGAACAGGTGGACCGCATCCTTGCGCTCGTCGACGCCGTCATCTGGGTCGTCGACCCGGAGAAGTACGCCGACGCCGTGCTGCACGAGCGCTATCTGCGGCCCATGGCGGGACACGCGGAGGTCACCTTCGTAGTCCTCAACCAGATCGACCGGCTGCCCGGGGAGGCCGCCGACCAGGTCCTCGACGACCTGCGGCGGCTGCTCGACGAGGACGGGATCGCGCTCGGCGAGTACGGCGAGCCGGGCGCGACCGTTCTCTCGCTGTCCGCGCTCACCGGGGACGGCGTCCCGGAACTGCGCGAGGTGCTCGGTCACTTCGTGGCCGAGCGGGGAGCCGCGGTGCGCCGGATCTCCGCCGATGTCGACGCGGCGGCGGCCCGTCTGTGGCCGGTCTACGCGAACCGGAGGCAGGCAGGGCTTACCGAGGAGGCGCGCGACGAGTTCGCCGACCGGCTGGCGGACGCGGTTGGCGCCACGGCGGCGGGCGAGGCGGCCGAGCGGGCGTGGCGACGCAACGCCAACCGCGCGTGCGGCACCCCCTGGCTGCGACTGTGGCGCTGGTACCAGGACCGGCGCGAACCACCGACCGGGCGCCTGTCCGTACGGACCCACGCCGACGAGGAGGCCACGGCCCGGCAGCGGGTCGAGCAGGCGGTCCGTACGGTCGCCGAGCAGGCGGCCGGCGGACTGCCCACGCCCTGGGCGCAGGCGGTGCGCGAGGCGGCCGTACGGGGGTCACAGGGGCTGTGCGAGGCGCTCGACGAGCTGGCCGTACGAGCCGGCGCGCCGGTCGGGCGGCCGCCGAGGCCCGGCTGGTGGCCGGTCGCCGTACTGGCCCAGGCGGCCATGACGATCCTCCAGGCCATCGGCGGGCTCTGGCTGCTGGGGCAGGTCGTCGGCTTCATGTCGCCGAATCTCGGGGTGCCGGTGCTACTGATGGTGATCGGCATCGTGGGCGGACCGGGTGTCGATTGGGCCTGCCGGCTGGCGGCACGCGGGCCGGCCCGGCGGTACGGGCTGGAGGCGGAACGACGGTTGCGGGAGGCGGCGTCGGGGTGCGGCCGCGCCCGGGTTCTCGATCCGCTGGCGTCGGAGCTGCTGCGGTATCGGGAGGTGCGGGAGCAGTACCTGCGGGTTACGGGGGTCGGCGTCTAGGGCGTGTTGCGAAAGTTCGCGAGGCTGGGGCACCTCCCGGCCGGAGGCCGGGGGAGGGAACTGTCGGGCATGCCCTGGGCGGGTGAAGTTCTCGTTCGGGTGGCGGAGTTGTCCACAACCGGGCGGTGGCCCACAGCGCTCAGCGGGCTCGGGCCGGCGGAGGCAGTCTGGGACCGCGGCGATCAACGACGCGAGCACATCGCGGTCGCCGCACCGGACGCAGCCGTACGGGACGAGCCCGTAGGCGTGGGCAGGGAGGGATTCCGCGATGAACGAGACGACGGTGTGTGTGGTGGGGAACGTGGCGACGCAGCCGGTGTTCCGGGAGACGGCGACGGGCTCGTCGGCGAGGTTCCGGCTGGCGGTGACGCAGCGGTACTGGGACCGGGAGAAGAACGCCTGGACGGACGGGCACACCAACTTCTTCACGGTGTGGGCCAATCGGGCACTCGCGACGAATGTGCAGGCGTCCGTCTCGGTGGGCGAGCCGCTCGTGGTGCGGGGGAGGCTGAAGATCCGCTCCGAGCTGCGCGACGGGCAGTCGTGGACGGGCGCGGACATCGAGGCCACGGCGATCGGCCACGATCTGGCGCGCGGCACCGCGGCGTTCCGGCGCGCCCACAAGGGCGAGACACCGTCGGATGCGCCGGCCAAGCCGGAGCCCAGCTGGGAGACGGAGCCGACGGCTCAGGCGGCCGAGACCGCTCACCAGCAACAGGGGCAGCAGGAGCAGCGTGGGCAGCGACAACAGCATCAGGAACCGGCTCTGGTGACGTGACGTCAGGTACACACCAGGTACTGGACTCACTGTCTGGCCGAAGTGCGGCTTATCGGCGAATGCGTTCCGAACGGTCCCCATGGATTTGTCGATAAGCCCAGCTCACGCCTCATCTCGGCGATAACGATTCCGAGTCGGATCGCTTGTCCGATGTCATGACCGGGGAGAGAGGTGCGCCCCGTCCTTAGGATGCCGGGCATAGCTCTCGGGGCTTCTGATTCTGCTGGTGGGACCGTAACCCCCCACGTCAACGGGTCCTGCTCGAAGGGGAATTCTGTGCTTTCTTCGTTCTCTGCGTCGTCCGTGCGTGGGCGGGGCGCCGCCCGGCTCGCCGCGGCGGCGCTGGTGTCCGGACTCGCTGCCGTGAGCGCCCTGACGGCCGCGGGCACGGCCGCCGCCGACGAACTCCCCCTGAGCCGGGGCGGCGCGACCGCCACCATAGGTGAGCTGAAGACGTCCGGGGCCGCCGTCATCCACGAGAACGGCGAGGACAAGCAGGTGCCCGCGGGGCTGTTCGAGATGTCCGTCGACAACGGCGGCACCCTGCAGACCTACTGCGTCGACCTCCACAACCCGACGCAGATGGACGCCAAGTACCAGGAGACGCCCTGGAGCGGCACCTCACTGAACGGCAACCCCGACGCGGGCCGCATCCGCTGGATCCTGCAGAACTCCTACCCGCAGGTGAACGACCTCGCCGCGCTGGCCGCCAAGGCGGGCGCGAGCGGTCTCACCGAGCAGGACGCGGCGGCCGGCACGCAGGTCGCGATCTGGCGGTACTCGGACGGTGCCGACGTGGACGCCGTCGACCCGCAGGCGGAGAAGCTCGCCGACTATCTGCAGCGCAACGCGCGCACCCTCGCGGAGCCCGAGGCCTCGCTGACCCTGGACCCACCCGCGGTCTCCGGTCACGCCGGTGAACTGCTCGGCCCGGTCACCGTGCACACCAACGCGGACAGCGTGACGGTCACGCCGCCAGCCGACGCGACCAGCGGAGTGCTGGTCGTCGACAAGGACGGCAAGGAGATCACGTCCGCGGCCGACGGCGGCGAGCTGTTCTTCGACGTCCCCGAGGACACCGCGGACGGTTCGGCCGCGCTGACCGTGCAGGCCTCGACCACCGTCCCGGTCGGCCGGGCCTTCGCCTCCGAGACCAGGAGCCAGACCCAGATCCTCGCCGGCTCCAGCGAGTCGACGGTCTCGGCGACGGCCACCGCGAACTGGGCCAAGACCGGCGCGATACCCGCGCTGTCGGCCGAGAAGAACTGCGCCGAGGGCGGCGTGGACATCACGGCGGCCAACGAGGGCGACGAGGCGTTCACCTTCCAGCTGATGGGTGTCGAGCACACCATCGCGGCAGGCGCGTCACAGACCGTGACGATCCCGCTGCAGGAGGACCAGGCGTACGACTTCACGATCAAGGGGCCGAACGGCTACGAGAAGCGGTTCAAGGGCGTACTCGACTGCCGGACGCAGAGCAGCGTCGGCGCCGAGACGGCCCAGACGCTGAACGAGCCCAGCCCGGCCACGGCGGGCGGCACCTCCACCGCGACCACCGACCTCGCCGATACCGGCGCCTCCAGCGCCACCCCCGTGATAGCGGGGATCGCGATCGCCCTCGTCGTGGCCGGTGGCGCCGCGGTGCTCTTCGTCCGCAAGAAGAGGACACCGACGCAGGACTGAGGTCACGGAAGCAGCCCGGTAAGAGGGCTCCTGGCCAACCAGCTGGTCAGGAGCCCTCTCGCGGAAAGTGGCAGGGAGAGCGGCCGAGCGGAATCAAGCAAGAGGCGGTCTCCGTGTGGCCGAATCGCTCTTGGTTTCAGGGGGCTCTGGAGATACGGGGCTGGGGCGCTGCCGGTGCCGGGACATGCTCTGGCGTGGCGGCCGGGTCAGTGTGATTTGCCGGACCAGTTGCTGGAAGCAGGCCAGGGACGCGAGGGCTGGTAGGACGGCTGGGGCGATACCAGTGAAGGTCCTGGCGGCCTCCGCCACACAGAGCATCATCGCGAGGGAGGAAAACAGCAGAACGACGAACCATGAGTGCACAGCACGGCGTTGGTGCAGGGCGGCCCGCAGGATGGAGAGCGAGGCCACCATCCAGGGTCCGTAGACCAGAAGGGGCCACCAGGAAACCGTGCCGCTCGTACCGGACGCGATGTGCCGCAGAGGTTCGTAGGCCACCATGCCACCGAAGACGCTCACCATCGCCACAATGACCGTGGCGAATGCGGCGATCATGAAGCTGACGGTCTGCAGCCACGTGAAGCGGAGTTTGCGGACTCGCACCTTGCGATGTCCGGCAGAAGGACGCCGGATGGGCGGCAACTCGGCAGTGATCTCTACCAGGTTGTCCATCGGGTCGCCGGTGAAGCCGACGCCGGACGGCGGCTCGTTGCGAGGTGGCGGCACGATGGCCTCCTGCTCCGCCGCCGCGGCATCCTGCAGGAGGTAGGTGAGTTCCTCGACCGGGTCCCAGCCCTGTTCCAAGGGGTCACCCGGGTGCAGGGCCTCGACAGGGCCCCTGTGCTGGCCGGTACCCGATCCGGTGGGGCGTGCGCCCGAATACCATTCACGTCGCGTGAAGGGGAGATCCTGGTAGTGGTCATTCATGGAAATCCGCCCCCGTCACGTGCGGGAGGCGTGGAAGCCGGAGCGTCCCTGGTCGTTCCACCGTCGGCTGAGGTCCTCCTGGGCCGCGTCCAGCAGCGTCAGGAACTCGCCGAGCAGCGACTCGGTGACCCACAGTTCGACCCGTGCACCGTCTCCGTGCAAGGTGCCGCGAGCATCAGGCGATGAGTACGCTGCGGCCGGCGTGTATGTGTACCGCCCCACTGCCACAGCACGGTCCGCGGGTGGATTCTCCGCCGGCGCTCCGGCGCGGGGAGAGTCAAGGAGCCTTACTTTCGTCATATTCCGCTAACGCTGCCCCCCCTCCTCCTGATGCGCGGCAAATGAGTGAGCGTAATTTCGCAGAAGCGTTGACGGGAGCGTTTGTAATTAGAATCCGTCGCGCCGTGCTCGGCGCGTGGAAAGTCAAGCGGTTTGTCTTTTGAATTCTTCTCGGACAGGGGGAAGGATTTGCCTCAGGCGGACCGGGTTGGGTGGCATCCTCATGGTGGCTTCGGTCGTAGCCGCATCCCTGCGGCCTCCGTTCGTCAACGGTGGTAGCGGGCCGCCGGCGCCACGTCTGGCATCAACGGCGGTGGACGGCGGCAGCCAACGACGCTCCGGGCGGCGTCCGTCAGGTCGGCACGGCCGTCACGAAGACCGCCCGACCGAACTCGTGCAGCGGATGCCTGCGCGGATCCACGCCATCCCCTGGGGAGACGCACACCTCGAACCCGATCGCACCTTCACGTGGCTCTGCCGCGAAAGCCTGCGGTCGCTCCCCAGCTGCCCTGGCCGCGCACGAGTGACCGGCGGGCCGTCGCTTCCTGCCGGGGCCGGACGCGAGTCGGCTGATTCCTGGGCCGTCTCCGGGCCGTGTGAGGCCCCCGACGTCGATCGCTGACGACTGACAGTGACAGACCGACTACAGAGTCGAGCAGGGGAAACCTCAGGTCAGCGATCCAGCGCACCTTCGGTGCGCGCCGGGGACGTGGTAAATCCTGTGGCGTGCGCTGGGGTGCTTCCGTCTGCCCCTGACGTGGGCTGGTACCGCTGCGGGACGCTGGTGGGGTTCGTTCCGGCCGAAGCCGATTGCTCTGTGATGCCGGTGAGCTCGCAGGTCGGCGTGGCACTGAGGGCCGTCCGTCCATGGGAACCGTGGAGTGTTGCTCTGAGCACGGGCGCCAGAATTCTTGTTCCACCCTGGCCCTCCCGGAACGGCGTACCGCTTGGCCATTCGGCGGGGGAGGGAGCGGGGCCGTGGACGTGCTGCACGAACGCCGCGCCGGTGTGGACATCAGCAAGAAGGATGCCAAGGCGTGCGTCCGCCGCCCGAGTACGAAACGACGGGGCCCGTTCACCAACGAGACCACGACCTGGGGCTCGACCACGAACACTGTGCTCGCCCTGCGGGATCACCTGCTCGCCGCCCAGGTCACACTCGTCGTGACCCGGGCCACCAGCGACTACTGGAAGCCGTTCCACCACCTGCCGGCCGAGGACCTGAACGTGATCCTGGTCAACGCCCGGCAGGTCAAGAATTTGCCCGGCCGCAAGACGGAACGTCTCCGACGCCGCCTGGCTTGCCCAGCTCGGCACCCACGGCCTGGTCCGCCCCTCGTTCGTGCCGCCGCAGCCGGTGCGCGAACTGCGGGACCTGACCCGGGCCCGCACCCAGATGACCGCGAGCGCGGGCAGATCGTGCAACGACTGGAGAAGCTGCTGGAGGACACCGGGATCAAGCCGGCCGCGGTCGCCTCCGACCTCATGGGCGTCTCGGGCCGGGCCATGCCGGAGGCCCTCATCCGTGGTGAACGCGACCCGCAGGAGCTCGCGGACCTGGCCAGACGCAAGCTCCGCAACAAAATCCCCGAACTCACCGAGGCCCTGACCGGACGCTTCCGCGACCACCACGCCTTCCTCACCCGGCCGCACCTGGACCACTACGGCCAGTTCACCGGCGCAATCGGACAGCTGGATACCCGGATCACGGAGGCGATGGCCCCCTATCGAGGCACCCCCGGCCTGCTCGACACCATCCCCGGCATCAACCAGGCCGTCGCCGAAGTGATCACCGCGGAGACCGGCGGCGACATGGCCCGGTTCGCCTCCGCCAGGCACCTCGCGTCCTGGGCCGGGGTCTGCCCCGGCCACCACGAGTCCGCCGGCCGCACCAAGAACACCAGGCTCCGGCCCGGGAACCCGTATCTCAAAGGCCGCCCTTGGCCTGGCCGCCTTCGGGGCGGTGAGAACCAAGGACACCTACCTGCAGGCCCGTTACAAGCGGCTGACCGCCCGGCGCGGCCCGCTCAGTGCCCTGGCCGCCGTCGAACACCCGATCATCACCGCGATCTGGCACATGCTCACCGACAACGTCCCCCATCACGACCTTGGCCGCACCCGCTTCGCCCAGCGCGACCCCGAACGCGCCACCCGCCGCGCGATCAGCGCGCTCAACCAGCTCGGCTACACCGTCACCCTCGACCCCCTGGAAGGCGCGGCCTGACCGACCCGAGCCCAGACACCCCGCGACCACCACGGTCACCGGGCACCCAGCCCTGCCCACACCCACCCCGACCTGCTGCTATTTACGGGTCAGAGCGGTTCGGCCATACGGGTTTCCCCCGAGGGGTGGCGGTACGGCAAGATGGGGTGTATCTGCCCACTGCCGATTTCAAGCGTCCGGACGGTTTCTCTTGGCTGAGTTCATTTACACCATGCGCAAGACGCGCAAGGCGCACGGCGACAAGGTGATTCTTGATGACGTCACCCTGAGCTTCCTGCCAGGCGCGAAGATCGGTGTGGTCGGGCCGAACGGTGCCGGTAAGTCCACCGTTCTCAAGATCATGGCGGGCCTTGAGCAGCCGTCCAACGGTGACGCGTTCCTGTCGCCCGGTTTCAGCGTCGGCATCCTCATGCAGGAGCCGAAGCTGGACGAGACCAAGACGGTTCTGGAGAACGTCCAGGACGGTGCCGCCGAGCTCATGGGCAAGCTCAAGCGCTTCAACGAGGTCGCCGAGCTGATGGCGACCGACTACTCGGACGCGCTGATGGACGAGATGGGCAAGCTCCAGGAAGACCTGGACCACTCCAACGCCTGGGACCTCGACGCCCAGTTGGAGCAGGCCATGGACGCGCTGGGCTGCCCGCCCGGCGACTGGCCGGTCGTCAACCTCTCCGGTGGTGAGAAGCGCCGCGTCGCGCTCTGCAAGCTGCTGATCGAGGCTCCGGACCTGCTCCTCCTCGACGAGCCCACCAACCACCTCGACGCCGAGTCGGTGAACTGGCTGGAGCAGCACCTCTCGAAGTACGCGGGCTGCGTCATCGCCGTCACTCACGACCGGTACTTCCTGAACAACGTCGCCGAGTGGATCCTCGAGCTGGACCGCGGCCGTGCGATCGCCTACGAGGGCAACTACTCCACGTACCTCGACAAGAAGTCCACCCGCCTCAAGGTCGAGGGCCGCAAGGACGAGAAGCGGCAGAAGCGGCTCAAGGACGAGCTGGAGTGGGTCCGGTCCAACGCCAAGGGCCGGCAGACCAAGTCCAAGGCGCGCCTCGCCCGTTACGAGGAGATGGCAGCCGAGGCCGACAAGATGCGGAAGCTGGACTTCGAGGAGATCCAGATCCCGCCGGGCCCGCGGTTGGGCTCCATCGTCGTCGAGGTCCAGAACCTCTCCAAGGCGTTCGGCGACAAGGTTCTCATCGACGGCCTGTCCTTCACTCTGCCGCGCAACGGCATCGTCGGTGTCATCGGTCCCAACGGCGCCGGCAAGACCACGCTCTTCAAGATGATCCAGGGCCTTGAGACCCCGGACTCCGGTGCGATCAAGGTCGGCGACACCGTCAAGATCAGTTACGTCGACCAGAGCCGCGCCAACATCGACCCCAAGAAGTCGCTGTGGGCCGTCGTCTCCGACGAGCTCGACTACATCAACGTCGGTCAGGTCGAGATGCCGTCGCGGGCCTATGTGTCCGCCTTCGGCTTCAAGGGCCCGGACCAGCAGAAGCCCGCCGGTGTCCTCTCCGGTGGTGAGCGCAACCGTCTGAACCTGGCTCTCACCCTCAAGGAGGGCGGCAACCTGCTGCTCCTCGACGAGCCCACCAACGACCTGGACGTCGAGACCCTGTCCTCGCTGGAGAACGCGCTCCTGGAGTTCCCGGGTGCGGCCGTGGTCATCTCCCACGACCGCTGGTTCCTGGACCGGGTCGCGACGCACATCCTCGCCTACGAGGGCGAGTCGAAGTGGTACTGGTTCGAGGGCAACTTCGAGTCGTACGAGAAGAACAAGGTGGAGCGGCTCGGACCGGACGCCGCGCGTCCGCACCGCGCCACCTACAAGAAGCTGACCCGGGGCTGATCTCTTGCGGCACATCTACCGCTGCCCGCTGCGCTGGGCGGACATGGACGCGTACGGCCACATCAACAACGTGGTCTTCCTCCGCTATCTGGAGGAGGCGCGTATCGACTTCCTGTTCCGCCCGGACAAGGATTTCCAGCAGGGGTCCGTGGTGGCACGCCATGAGATCGACTACAAGCAGCAGTTGGTCCACCGGCACCAGCCGGTGGACATCGAGCTGTGGGTCACGCAGATAAGGGCGGCGTCGTTCACCGTCGCCTACGAGGTCAAGGATCCGGACCAGGTGTATGTCCGGGCCCGGACGGTCATAGTGCCGTTCGACTTCGAGGCGCAGCGTCCGCGCCGTCTCACCGCCGAGGAGCGGGAGTTCCTCGCGGAGTACGCGGACGACGAGGACGACCCTGCGGGGGCCGTCGCGGCATGACGGCCCTGCACCTCGCCGACGAGGGGGAGGCGGCGGATCTCGCCGCCTTCCTGGCCCGCCTGATCCACTACGACCGTGCGGCCGCGGTGCGGCTGCAGGCGTCGGGGACGACGCTCGCGGTGTTCGGCCGGCCACCGTCGTTCGAGGTGCTCGCGATCCGTACGGCCCGGCTCGACAAGCCGTACGAGAACGGGCTCGATCTCTCGCTCGACGTGACCGTCTCGGCCGGTGAACTCCTGGAGTCCCTCGACGAGTCGGCGGCCACCGCGACCGTGCCCGCCGCCGTCACCGGCCCGCCGTGGGCCGGGGTGCTGCCGCCCCGCGGGGGCTGGCGGTCCGAGCCGGGGCTGCCCGGGTCCGACGCGGTGCGGACCATGGTGGCCGGGGCCGTCGCCGAATTCCGTTCGCGCATCGACGAGTTGGCGCCCGAGGGGCGTACGCGGAGCGCGCTCGACCGGATCGGGCGGGAGATCTGGTCCCGGCCGGTCGGCGACACCGAACTCCCCGTCCGGGCCGCGCACGCCGCCCAGTCGCTGGGATTCCTGCGGCCCGCACGCCCGGCCGCGACCACGGGCACGGCGGCGACCACGAACACGGCCGGGCCCGATGGGGCCGTACTGCGGCTGCTTTCGTCGGGCGCGTGGCTCAGGCTGCGTACGCCGTACGGGTCGATCGCCGTACGCAGGGCGGGACTCGGGGCGTTGGACGTCAGCGTTCGCTGAGCGTCCTGAACTTCTCGACCAGCGGCGGCGAGCACCGGAACTTCTCGGACCAGCGGCGGTGGGTGCCGGCCGGGTTCACTCGCCGGCCGGGTCCACTCATCGGCCTGGTCCACTCGTCAGCCGTGCTCGCTAGCCGTGATCGCTGTCGTCCGGCCATACGCCGATGTGGTCCGGTTCCAGTTCCAGGGCGACGCGGTCGCGCATGCCGAGAGCCTCGGTGTACTCGGCGGGGAGTTGCAGCCGGCCCGCCCGGTCGAGCATCGCGTACTCGCGGGCCACCACCGTCTCGTGGCCGGTCGTGGCGTCGACCTCGGTGCGGCGCAGGACCTCCGTGGAGGTGCGGCCGTCGCGGATGGCGACCGTGCGGCGGACCTCGCCGGCGACCGCCTGGTCGTGCGTGACGATGACGACGGTGGTGCCGAGGTGTTCGTTCGCCGTGCGGAAGGCGGCGAAGATCTGCTCGGCGGTGTGCGAGTCGAGTTCGCCGGTGGGCTCGTCGGCGAGGAGCACGGCGGGGGCGTTGGCCAGGGCCACGGCGATGGCCACGCGCTGCTGCTGACCGCCGGACATCTGGAACGGACGGCGGGCCCGGCAGTCGGCGACGCCCAGCAACTCCAGGAGTTCCAGGGCGCGTTCGGACTGGGCTCGACGGCCCCTGCGGCCGCCGGTGAGCTGCATCGGCAGGGTGACGTTCTGGGCGGCCGTCAGATAGGGCAGAAGATTGCGGGCCGTCTGCTGCCAGACGAAGCCGACGGTGTCGCGGCGGTAGCGGAGCCGGTCCTTCGCGTTCATGGTCAGCAGGTCGTGGCCCGAGACCCGGGCGGCGCCCGCGGTGGGGGTGTCCAGGCCGGCCAGGATGTTCATCAGGGTCGACTTGCCGCTGCCTGACGCTCCCACCAACGCCATCAACTCGCCCTCCCGGACGAGGAGATCGAGGCCCTGGAGCGCCTGGACCTCTACGCCGTCCGCGGAGAAGATCCGCACCAGCCGGTCGCAGGTGATCAGGGCGTCGTGACCGTAGGCGGGCCGGTCGCGACGAGCGGCGGCACGTTCGGCCAGGTCGGCGAAGCTGGGGCCGGTGGGCTCGGTGGTGGTCATCGGGCGACTCCCGTGGTGATCGTCATGGAGAGCACGTCTCCGCCGGTGCCAGTTGTCGTGGTGGGCGCGCTTCCGCCGAAGCCGGTGGTCGCGATGGGCACGTCTGCGCCGGTCCCGGCCGTGGTGGCGGGCACGCCTGTGCCGGTCCAAGCCGTCGTGGCGAGCATGCCGGTGCCGGTCGTCGTGGACGGCACACATCCGCCGCTGCCGTCCGTCGTGACGGGCACGTGCCCGCCGTTGCCGCGAGTCATCGGCTGTCCCCCGCCCTCAGCTCCCGCACCGATCCGCGTCGGCCCGTCCACCACGCCTGGCCCGCGGCGATTCCGGTGGCCAGGAGGAGGACGGTCAGGGCGGGCAGGAAGAGGGACGCCGGGTCCGTGTGGAGCGAGGCGGTGCCGGTCGGGGGTGCTCCGCCGGGGGTGGCGAGGGCGATGGAGGTGAGGTCGATGCCAGGGGCCAGGAGACGGACCGCCGCCCAGCCGGTCAGGACGCCGCCCACCGCGGCGAGGAGCGCCTGGGGCAACGCCTCCAGTACGAGCAGTCGGCGCCCTTGGCTCCGGGTGAGGCCCATCGTGCGCAGCCGGGCCAGCAGGGCGGCACGCTCGGGCGCGGCGCGCACCAGGGCGAGCAGCAGCGCGAGTACGGCGTATCCGGAGCCCGCAGCCACCGCGACCGCGTAGACGCGTTCCGCGCCGGACTGGAGAGGGGAGTCGACGTAACGAGCCCGCTCCTCCGAACGCAGACGTACGTCGGCACGGGCGGTGGCGCCCGCATCGGCACCCGTACCGGCGGCGACGGCCTTGCGGAGGGCGCCGCCGCTCACCTGGTCGCCCGTCACCAGGAGCGTGGTGGGGCGCGCGGCAACCGTGCTGAGGCCGGCCCGGTCCACGATGAGGAAGTCCGTGCCCGGCAGGGCCGGGGTCAGGTCGCGTACGAGGGTGATGCGGACGGTGACGTCGCTGCCGTCCGCCAGCCGCAGCGAGAAGGGATGGGTGCCGTAGCGGTCGGCGACGGCGGAGGAGGCGAGGGCGGGAAGCGGGGCCTTCGCCGAGCCGTCGGCCCCGGACTTCGAAGGGCTGCCAGCGCCGGACTTCGCCGTGCCGCCGGCCGGTGAAGCCTTCAACTCGCCCGCCGGGAACGCCCCGAGGCCAGTCCGTCCCGCCAGCCGCGCGTACCCCTCGGGGTCCACCCCGGCCAGGGGCACCGATTCCACGCCGGCTCCCGGCTTGGCCTCGTAAGCGATGCTCAGCGGGGTGACCTCCCGTACGCCGGGTGCCGAGCGGACGCGCTCCGGCAGGGTGGCGGGCAGGGCGCCCTCCGCCTCGACGCGGGCGTCCGCGCCGAGGCTGAGCACGGCCGCCCGGTCCCGCGCGTCCGCGACGCCCGCGAGGACCGAACCCCCGAACGCGGCGGTGGTGAGCGCCGTCAGCAGGGCGAGCAGCGGGAGCACGGTGGAGACGGAGGTACGGCCCGCGCGGGCCAGCGACAGATGGCCGATCGCGCCGCGCAGCCGCCCGGCGGGACGGGCCAGCCAGCGCAGTGGCAGCGGATAGAGCCGGACCAGGACGAGCGCGGCGATGACACCGATCAACACCGGGGCCATCGCGACGAGTTGGTCGCCGGAGCTGCCGAGGTTGCCGGAGGCGCCGGAGTCGAGGGCCTCGTCGGAGGTGCCCGACGTCCCCCGGCTGCGCAGCGCGAGCACCGCCGCCGACGCCAGCACGAGCAGGGTGAGTTCGGCGATGGTGCGGCGCCGCGAGGGCCGTACGGACGCGAGGTCCTCGCGGGCGCCGTGCACCCCCACGACCCGGTGGGCGGCCAGGGCGCGCAGGGGCAGCGCGGCGCAGGCGAGGAGGGTGACCGCGAGGGCCGCCCCGACGGCGTACGGCGCGCGGCCGTACGGGACGAGGAGCAGCGCGCCCGCGAGGCCGAGCGCGCCCGCGGGCAGCGCGACCACCGCCGTCTCGGTGAGCAGCCGCCTCGTGAGCCCGCGCAGCGAGGCGCCGCGGGCACGCAGGAGGGCGAGTTCGGTGCGGCGGCGGTCGGCGGTGAGGCGGCCTGCCATCAGAAGGACGACGACCGCGACCGCACCGGTGCCGAAGGCGGCGACGGAGACCAGGGGCCGGACGCCGGAACGGAGTTCGGCGTACGAGGTGAGGACCTCGTCGAGGTCGGTGCTCACACCGGTGTCCGCGTCCGTGGACGCGCGGACCTTCACCAGGCCCGGGCCCGATTCCAGCGAGGCGACCGCGCTGCCCAGTCGGGACAGGTCGTGCGCGGTGAGCGCGGCGGGGTCCGGAGTGAGCAGCCAGTAGCGCGCGGGTTCGCCCGGAGTGCCGAGGAGCACCGGGGCCGCGTCCGGCGGCAGCAGCAGGGCGCCCAGCCAGTAGGTCTCCGGCTCGGCACCCTGTGTGGGCGGCCGGATCAGGGACGGGGTGCGCAGGAGGGGCTGTGTGGTCCAGTACGCGCTCTCGGGGTCACGCGGGACGACGATGCCGGTGATACGCACGGCGAGCGGGGCACGCTGCACCCCTGGCACGTGGATCACCGAACCCACCTTGATGTTGAGGCGCTTGGCGGTCTCCGTGGTGACCGCGGCCTCCACCTCCCGGGTCCCGGCGGACACCGTGTCCTCGGCGCGCGGGAGGCGGCCCGTGCTCAGCCTGGAGTGCTCGGCGAGTCCGCTCTGCGCGGCGAGCGACATCTGTGCGGGCAGCCCGCTCGGCATCGGCAGCCAGGTCTCCGCCGCTTCGAGGTTGTTGATGTTGCGGACGCCGTACATGGACTGCGCGGAGTCGACGGCGAGCGGCCGCTCCACCACGTTCAGCACCCGCTCGTACGCCTTGCGCATGCTCTCCGGGCGCAGGGCCGTCTCCCGCTCAGGCTGCGGGATGTAGTTGCCGGGCTGCGGTGCGGACACCTGCAGGGAGGTCCTGGGCGCCGTCGCGTCCACGACGGCTCGGCGCAGGCCCGCGTCCTCGTAGCGTTCGACGGCCCGGGGGAAGGCCGCGGCCAGACAGGCGGTCGCCATCACCAGGAGCGCGAGGGCGACCGCGGCGCCGGGGGCCGTGCGCAGGCGGGTACGGATCCAGGGGGCGACGGGGTGGTCCCGCCGCCGGAAGCCCGGACGTCCACCGGAGCCGGAATCACGCCCCATCTCACTCACCGTCCTGCCCGTTGAGCGACTTCATCGACCGCAGCGAAGGAGCGGTGTCCTCCCGCCGCAGCGCCAGCACCGCGGTGACGGCCAGCGGCGCGACCACCACGGCGGCCAGCAGGAACACGACCTGGCCGAGCGGCAGTTCCACCAGCACCTCCGGGACCGGCCGACTCGCCCCGGACGTCAGCACGATCAACGGAATCACCGCCCGCGTCAGAACCGCCCCCAGCGCCACCCCCACCACCAACGCCAGCGCCATCAGCACGCCCTGCTCGGCGGCGACCAGCCGGGCGAGCTGCCGCCGAGGTGCCCCCAGCGCGCGCAGCAGCGCGAACTCACCGCTGCGCGCCTGCAACGACCCCGCCGTGCTCACGGCGAAGCCGACCGCCGCCAGCGCCGCCGCGACCACGGACGCCGCCGCGAAGGCCGCCTCGGGCCCTGCCCCGAAGGGGTCGTCCCGCAACTGCTCGGCGACCTCGTCGCGCACGACCACCTGCGACGGCTCGACGTCGGGCCGCTCGCGCAACTCCGCGGCCACCCGCGCCGCCGCCCCCGGTTCGGTCCGCAGCCACCACTCGCCGGGCGCGACACTCTCCCCGTACCGTTGCTCCAACACCCGGTTCACGGACCGGAGATCGACCAGCAGCGCCCCGCCGGAGGGATCCCCGCCACCGGCGTCCTGCGTGGTCGGCAGCGCCCGCACGTGGTCCACGATCCGCACCGGTACGGCAGAGCCGCCGAAGGTCACGTCCACCCGTTGGCCCGTACGCGCCCCTGCGGCCTTCAGATAGCCGTCCGTCGCGACCGCGGCGACCTCGGGCACGTCGGGCCGGTCCACCCGCAGCCGGATCGTCAACGACGAGACCTCCCAGGCGTAGTCGCCGGGTACGTAACCGGTGCCGTAGCCGACCGTCAGCGGCTTCTCGGACTTCACGGTCGCCGCCGTCGGGCTGGAGTCGGCCTCGGGATCCGCCGTGCTGCTGTTGCTGCGGGACTTCGCCAGCCAGGACTTGGGCTGCTCAAGACGTTGCTCCGAGCCGTCGGCTCCCGTGGCCGTCAACTCCTCGACGGACAGCAGGTGGCGCTCGGCGCGGCCCGTCGGCTGGAGCATGTCCAACTGCAGCCCGGTCAGCGCCAGCGGCTCGGCGGTCCGGCCGGCCGGGGCCTCGGCCGCCTTCGACAGGTCCAGGGTGAGCCGGTGGGCCCGTCCGTCGGCGGGCAGTTCACCGACGGGAACGCGGTACGGAGTGCCGTACCGGTCCTCCAGCGTCACCGCCACGTCCGCCGACATCTCGGAGCGGAACGCCGACGGGTCCGAGCCTGACCCCGCCGCTTCCGAACCCGACGCCTCAGCGCCCGAGTCCGAAGCGTCCGAACCCTCCTTCACCTCCGAACCCTCCTTCACCGGCGCGGCCTCCGCCCGGATCCGCAGCATCAGCCCCAGCCGCGTACTTCCCTTCGGCAGCACCGCGCCGGGTGACGCGGCCCCCTTCGGCCCGAGCCCGGCCAGCATCCGCCCCACCGGCTCCTGTGCCAGATCCCCGCGCATCAGCAAACCGTCCTCGCCCCCGGAGTCCGCCGTGTCCAGCGCCAGCACCGTCGCCGTCCGGTTCCCGGACAACGGCAGCGTCGTACGCATCGCGGGAGCCGTCCCGCTCACACCGTCGACCGCCGAGTAGGTCCCGGCCTGTCCCAGGCCGCTCTCGCCCGCCTCCGTCACACGTACGGACGTGCCGGCCCTGAAGTCCGCCTGGTCGTCCTGCGAGCCGTTCCACGACGCGCCCTGGCCGATCGCGAGCATGCCCATGGCGATGGCGAGGACGAGCAGCAGGACGGGCCCGGCGCCGCCCATCGGACGGCGGCTGAACTGCCAGCCCGCGAGCGCCGTCGGCAGGCCCCGGCCGCTCGCCGCGCGCCGCTCGGCGAGGCGGGCGACGGGCGGCAGCAGACGCAGGGTGAGCACGGTTCCGGCGAGCAGGGCGAGGGCGGGCGCGGAGACGAGGAGCGGGTCGATGCCGAGCGTGCCCGAACGGTCGTCGGTGACGGCACCGGAGTTCTGCCGGCTCAACTGCCAGTACGCGACGGCCGCGATCACCAGCAGCCCGACATCCGCACCGGCCCGTACCGGCGCGGGCAGCGCCCGGGCCCGGCCGCCTCCCGAACCCCCGGTCAGCGCGGGCACGGTCACCGCCAGCGCGCACCCGAGGGCCACCCCGGCCGCCACCACCCACACACCGCCGGCCGTCACCGAGGTGTCCAGCCGCAGCCCGATCCGCGACAGCGCCCCCTGCCCGGCCAGCAGCCGCGTCAACGGCCCCGCGAGCAGCGGCGCGCACACCGCGGCCGGGATCGCCAGCAGCAGTGCCTCCAGCGCGGCGAGCCACGCCACCCGCCCGCGCGTGGCGCCACGGGCCCGCAACAGCCGTGTCTCACCGGCCCGTTCGACGCTCAGCAGGCGTGCCACGAGCAGCAGCGCGTACCCGGCGAGCAGCGAGAGCTGGAGCGCCACGATCAGCAGCGTCGAACGGGAGACCAGCAACGACCGTTCGACGCGGTCCAGTTCCTCCGGCAACGATGTCGTGACGGCCGTGGTGCCGTGCAGCGAGGGGGACTTGAGCAGCGAACGGGGGCCGGAGCGCGCCGCGTCCCGCAGGGCGTCGATCCGCCCGGTCGTCAGCGTGGAGAAGTCGGCGGACGCCAGCCAGCCGGTCTGCCCGGCGCTCACCGTCACGCCCGCCCGGTCCGTCCCGCCTTTCTGCCCGCTGCCCGTCGCCGCCGCGAGCACCGCCGGATCGGCGAGCAGCGGCCCGTACGTCGTGAAGTCCAGCCTGCTGACCCCGCGTCCGCGCAGGTCCTCCAACTGCCAGTAGGGGGAGGTGACACGCGCGGGCCGGTACACCCCGGTCACCCGGATCCGCACCTTGGGTCCGCCGAACCGGTCGACGAGCGTCAGCCCGGCGCCCGCCTTCAGCGCGAGTTCCCGGGCGGCCGCCTCGGGAAGGGCCACCTCGATCTCGCGGTCGTCCCCCGGGGCACCGGGCAGGCGGCCCGAGACCATCCGCACCTGGGTCCGGTCGAGCGCCGCGAAGTGCGTGAGGTCCGGATCGCCCGAGCGTTCGGCGGCGGGCTGCAGCGACCTCGGCAGCGCGTACGGCCCCGACCGCGTCAGTGTCCGCAGCGTCACCGGCAGCCCGTCGAAGGTGCGCCGCGCGCCCTCCCGTACGGCCTTGTCGGCGGCCGCGCGTTCCTGCGGGGGCACGTCGGCCTTGACGATCAGTGTCGTGGCCGCCGCGCTCTCCTCGCGTCCGGCACCCTGTGAGGTGTCGAGGAGCGAGTGGCGCAGGGCGGCGTCACCGATCGCGCCGGAGTACGCGGTGAGGGTCGCCAGGACCGCCGTGGTGAGCACGACGGTGAGCAGCGCGGCGGTCAGCAGCAGTCGATGTGCCCGCACGCGCGAAAGAACGAACCCCGTCACCCGGCCCCCCGCCGTATCCCGGAGTCCCCGTCACTCCGGATCTTCGGGCGATGCTGTCAGAGGTGACGGCTTCGGGGTAAGCGCTTGAGAGCCGACTTTGACCGGATCGTGACCGGAATCCGGCGACACGCGACCGGAATGCGCGCGTCGAGAGAGGCGGCGACGGTGTCCGGCCCGACGGTGCTCAGCGGCGGTGCTCAGCCCTCCGTGTTCACCATCGACGCCGCCGCGTACGTCAGGTAGTTCCACAGCGTGTGCTCGTGCTCCTCGGAGAGACCGAGTTCGTCGACGGCGACCCGCATGTGCTTCAGCCAGGCGTCGTGCGCCGCGCGGTCGACCGCGAACGGGGCGTGCCGCATCCGCAGCCGGGGGTGACCGCGGTTCTCGCTGTACGTGGTCGGGCCGCCCCAGTACTGGATCAGGAACAGGGTGAAGCGCTCCTCGGCCGGGCCCAGGTCCTCCTCGGGATACATGGGCCGCAGCAGCGGGTCCTCGGCGACGCCCTCGTAGAACCGGTGCACCAGTCGACGGAAGGTCTCCTCGCCGCCGACCTGCTCGTAGAAGGTCTGCTCCTGAAGCGTGCCGCGCGGAATCTCTTTCACGTCAGTTGGCCCTCACAAAGGTCGTTCCGGTCAGCCCCTGGTCGTCGCGGCCGGGGGGCCGGGGTCGTCCCCCGGCAAATGCAGCACGCTGTCCATGGTCTCAGACGGGGGGACCGAGGACTCAAGGCTTAGGACCACGCGAATCGAAGGGCCGGTTCCGGATCGTTGAAGGGCCTATTCCGGATCGGTCGTCCCCGGCGCTCGCCTCCTGGGCCGTCCGGCAGCACAGTGGAGGTATGGGCGCGCACGCCATCGACCCCGGTCTCGACGACCTCGCCGCCACGGCGCGGGCGGCGCTGGTGCGTGAGATCGAGGCGAGCGGGGCCTGGGCCACGGACCCGGTCTGGCGGGAGGCTTTCGAAAGCGTCCCGCGCCACCTCTTCGTGCCGTACTACTACGTCGGCGCGCTCGGCGGCGGCTACGAGCGCCGGTGGGGTGAGGACCCCAGCGCGCGCAGGCGCGAGAACTGGGTGCGCGGCGCCTACGCGGACGCCCCGCTGGCCACCCGGGTGCGCGACGGCGAGCTGCTCTCGTCCAGCAGCCAGCCCTCCCTGATGGCGAAGATGTTGGCCGAGCTGGCGGTACGGGACGGCGACGCGGTCCTGGAGATCGGCGCGGGCACCGGCTACAACGCGGCCCTGCTCTCGCACCGGCTGGGCGACGGGCAGGTCACCACGGTCGATCTGGACCCGGAGATCACCGACTCCGCCCGGCGGCACCTGGCCCTCGCAGGCCACCACCCCACCGTCGTCACCGGCGACGGGGCGCGCGGCTGCCCGGAGCGCGCCCCCTTCGACCGGATCATCGCGACCTGCACGCTCAGCACGATCCCGCGCGCCTGGCTGGCCCAGTGCGCGCCGGGCGCCCGGATCCTCGCGCCGTTCGCCACCGGCCTCATCGCGCTGCGGGTGCGCGACTCCGGGTACGCCGAGGGCCGCTTCCTGCACACGCCCGCCTACTTCGTGCCCCTGCGCGGCAGCGGCTGGCCCGGGCCCGAACTCCCGGACGCGGACCTGTCGGAGCTGCCGCGCCGGACCAGGAGCCACGAGCTGCTCCGCTTCCTGCTGACCCTGACGGTGGACAGCCTCGACCCGCACGAGGCGTACGGGATCTGGGAGCGGGAGGGGCAGCCGCCCCGGCAGCGGTACGGGATCACGGTCGACGGCGGCCGCGCGTGGGCGTGGCTGGACGACCCCGCGGGGCCGTACGCCTGGCCGCTGCCGTGAGCTCCGCCGGTTGGGCGGTTCGTCGACTGCGGGCCGGTGGGGGCTGGATGCGCCCCGCGGCGGAGCCGCGCATGGTCACGGCCCCGCGCCCCTCACGGGGCCCGGCCCCGCCTAGGGCCTGTCTGACAATTCCCTCCCCCAGCCTCCGGCCGGGAGGTGCCCCCAGCCTCACGACGCCATGCACGCACTCTCGCCGCACCGGGCGCAGAGCCAAGTACGTCCAGTACGAGGCTCTACGCCCGGCACGCCGAGAGCACGCACCTGACGCCGCGAGGCCGCCCTCCGGGCGACGACGGGAATTGTCAGACAGGCCCTAGCCCCGTCGGACCGTGATCGTCGTCCACGCGCCCACGTGCACCCGGTCGCCGTCCTGCAGCGGTACGGGGACGAAGGGCTGGATGGGCTCCTCGGCGCCGTTGACCGTGGTGCCGTTGGTGGAGTTCTGGTCGACGACCGCCCAGCTGCCGTCGGGCTGCTGGACGAGCACCGCGTGCTGGTGCGAGACGCCCGGGTCCTCCGGCGGCACCGCCAGGTCGATGTCCGGGGACTCGCCCGTGGAGTGACGGCGGCGGCCGATGGTGATCTGGTTGCCGGTGAGCGGACGCTGCTGCTCGGGGGAGTACGCGGGCAGGTTCAGCCCCGCGGCCTCCGGTCCCGAGCGCTGCATCATCGCCATGAAGTACTCACGGTCGGGCCCGATCGTGATGCTCCACGACAGCGGCTGCTGCTGGTAGACGGGCGGCGCCTGCGTCGCGCCGGGCTGCGGGTAGCCGTAGCCACCGCCCGGACCGCCACCGGGGCCGGGAGGGCCGCCGGGACCACCAGGACCGCCGGGCGTACCGGTCGACGGGGGCGGGAGCACCCAGTCGTCCTCACCGCCACCGAAGGACTGCCCTCCGGGACCACCGGGACCACTAGGTCCACCGGGTGCCTGAGGGCGCCCGGTCTCCTGCGGGTACGCGGGCGGAGCGGGCGGACCGGACTGCTGGTACCCCTGCGGAGCACCGGGACCGCCCGGACCGCCAGGACCGCCGAGACCGTTCGGACCGCCGGGGCCACCGGGCCCACCCTGGCCGCCAGGTCCACCGGGACCGTTGGGTCCGCCGGGAGGCCCGCCGGGCCCGCCGAAGCCGCCAGGCATCCCGGGTCCCGTGCCGCCCGGGCCGGGCGGCGGCGGAACCGGTCGTGACGGGTCACCGGGGAAGCCCGAGGGGTTCTCGCCGTACGGCGGGATCGGCTCGGCGGGCCGGTTCATCTGCGAGGGCCGGGAGCCCTGGTAGTCGTACCCGCCGGGGGCGCCACCGGGCTGTCCGGGCGGCTGCTGCTGGAAGCGCAGCGCCGGGTTCTGTCCACCGGGACCACCAGGACCGGGACCGGGACCGCCGCCGGGCCCGGGGGGGCGCGGCGCGGCCGGGGTGTACGAGGTCGCGGTGTTCGTCAGGAAGTTCCACCGGCACTCCTCGCAGAACGGTGCCCCGCCCTCACGCGGAGTACGGCACTGCGGGCAGAGCTCGGCCGAGGGCGCGTCGGGCACCGCGGAGAGATGCGGGCGGCCGCCCTGGCCGGGCGGCGGGGGCGAACCGGGCGGCGGATAGCCGTAGCCGGCCGCCGGGGGCGGCGGTGGAGGTGGCGGGGGCACGGCACCGGCCATGCGGTGACCGCAGACCTCGCACCAGTCGTCGGAACCCGACTGGTGTCCGTTCGGGCAGGTCGGCATGTCGGCGCTTCCCCCTCTCCTGTTCCGGCCCGAGAGGGCCGCAAATCGTGCAAACCGCTTGCGTACTGCTGGTTACTGCCTGCTTGTTGCCGCGCTCGCAACCGAGTGCGTACCGCTCTACTTCTTTACACGGACAGTCTTTGTGGACCGTGTCTCGAGAGTCATCTCGTCGGCCTCCGCGACCTTCGCCTTCAATCGCACAGTACCTGCCGCGGCGTCGACCACGTCCACCACCTTCGAAAGCAGTTTCGCCGTATCCGCGTTTCCGGAGGCGCTGGCGAGCTGAACGGCCCGTCCCAGCTTGGCCGTTGCGCCGTCGACATCTCCCGCTTTGCGGGCATCCAGGCCCTGTTGGATGACTTGTGCCAGTTCCGCCTGACCCGTGTAGTGCGCGACCTGCGGGTTGATCGACGTGGACGCCGCCATGTCGTCGGTCCACACGGCCCGTACGAGACCCTGGGCGCCCAGCGTCTGGGCGGTGCCGTCGCCCTGCGGGATCACCAGGGAGACGCGGGCGGCGAGCATCTCCTGGCCGAGGTCGGCCTCGGGGACCTCGACGCACACGTGGTAGTCGCGGGACTCGTCCCCCCAGGAGCCGGTGGGGTAGTCCCCGGCACGCGGTCCCGCCTCCGTGCGGCGGTCGGTCAACTCCTCGACCGTGGGCGCGACCTGCTTGACGAACTTGATCGACGTGCCGACCGGGGTCCACAGCCGCAGCGCCACGTCCGCGACCTCCTTGCCCATGGCCGTCTCCATCATCTGCGTGAAGTCGGCGGACAGGCCCGCCGGGTCGGCGACGATGTCGGAGGTGCCGAGCAGCGCGGACGCGATCCCGGTGACCTCCTTGACCTCCCAGTCCGTGCCGACGCCCCGCGCGTCCGCGGTGAACCGGCCCGCGCAGGCCTCCAGGGCGGCCTTGAGGTCCTCGGGCGACTCGTGTTCGTTGCGGCCGTCGGTGAGCACGATGCCGTGCCGGATGGCGACGTCCGCCGAGGACAGCAGCCGGTCGGCCAGCCGCAGCCAGGTGCCGATCGCCGTGCCGCCGCCCGCGCTCAGCTTGCGCAGCGCCTGCTTGGCCTGGTCGCGGGTCTGCGCGTCGGCGACGGCGAGCCGGCCGCCGCCCGGGTAGACCTCCTTGGCCACATGCGTCCCGCCGATCACCGCGAAGTGCACCCCGTCGCGCACCGCGTCGATCGCCGCCGCCGTCGCGTCCCGGGCGCCCCGCATCTTCGTCGGCGGATAGTCCATGGACCCCGAACAGTCGACCATGATCGCCACGGCCGCGTCCGGGCCCTCACCCGGCGTGTAGAGGTGGGGTGCCGCCACGGCACTGCCCACCGTGCCGCCGCCGGTCGAGGTCACCGTGACGATCGCGTTGACCTCGCGGCCGCCCTCCGGCAGGTACTCGTTCTGGTAGACGTCCACCGAGAACTGCGGCACGTTCGACTTCGAGAAATTGGCCATGCCTTCTCTGCTCCCCCTCAGGACTCCCACGAGGTGTGGGTGATGTCGGTGGGCGGACCGGTCCCCTCCGGTCCTGGCCCCTCCGAGGCCGATGCCGTTTCGTACCGCTTCGGCCTCAGGCCGATCCTGCCCCCTGCGGCGGGGCCGGGAACGGCACGACGGCCACTGTTACGTTGTCGTGGCCCCCGCCGTCCAGCGCGTGGCCCACCAGGACCTGGGCGCTGTGCAGCGGACGGTCCGCGGCGTCGGGCGGGATGACCTCGGCCATTTCCTCCGCGGCCTCCGCGTAGTTCCACAGTCCGTCGGTGCACACCACCACTACACCCGGCCGGTCCGGCTTGAAGGAAGCGGTGTGCGGCTCCAGTTCGTACGCGTCCGCCCCGAGCCAGCCCGTGATGGCGTGGGCGCGCTCGTCCGCGTACGCCTCGGCCTCGTTCATCAGGCCCGCGGCGACCATCTGGGCGGCCCAGGAGTCGTCCTCGGTGAGCCGGGCCGGGGGCGACGACCGGTCCACGGGCACCCAGTAGGCGCGGCTGTCGCCGACCCAGCCGACGATCAGCAGGCTGGGGGTGACGACGGAGCCGACGATGGTGCAGGCGGGCGCGTTCACGTGCGGCTGGTGCTCGTGGGCCGGAGCGCTGCGGTCCGCCAGGGAGTTGACCGCCTCCGAGGCCGCGAGGATCGCGTCGTGCATCGCCTGCTGCGGGTGCGTGCCGCGCGGCAGGGCCGCCAGGAGGGACTCGTTGGCCGCGCGGGAGGCGGCCAGGGAGGCCTCGTCGGGGCGCGTCGCCGAGGAGACGCCGTCGCAGACGATCGCGACGACCGCCGGCGAGCCGTCGGACAACGCGGTCGAGGACACCGTGAACGCGTCCTCGTTGCGGTGGTGGCGCAGACCCCGGTCGCTGACCGCGGCCACCGAGCCCAGCTCCTGCTCCATGTGGTCGCGCTCGCGCGGCTGCGCGTGCCCGCAGTTCTCGCAGTAGCCGTCCCGGTCGACCTGGCCCGCGCGGCAGGCCACACAGACCTTCAGACCCGCGGGGGGCGTCGGAAGGTCGGCCGTACGCGGATCGGCGGGCGGCGCCTCGGGAGGCAGCGGCGCGGCGAGCGGGTACTCGTCCGGTTCCGCGGACGCCTGAGCGGCGGGCCGGGCGCCGGGTTGGGCTGCGGGCTGCGGCGCATGCGCGGGGGAGGGCGGCGGCGGTGGTGAGGCGGGGGCCGACGGCGGCTGCGCGGGCCGGTCGAACCGAACCCCCGGGCTGTCGGAGCCCGCCGACTCGCGGCCGTCGATGTCCGTCGGCAGGACCACGGGCGCGGGTGTGTCCGAGGTGTCCGCCTCGGGGGCGACCGGCCAGTCCACGGAGGCCGCGGCCGAAGGGGGCCGCGGTGCGGCCCCGTTGACGGCGACCGTGGGGTTGTCGTCCGGCGGCGCGGGTACGGCGGTCAGGTCGTACCCGCACGCACCGCAGAAACGGTCCCCCGACTCCAGCGGCTCCTCGCAGCTGGGGCAGGCGGCCAGTTGAGGCATCTGCGACATCAATTACACCCACGTCCGGGGGCGGTAGCGGTTGGCGCGCTCCACCAGATCGATCCTCTCCTCGCCACGCTGGGCGAGCCGGGCCAGTGTCCGGTACGAGCGCTCCAGACCGAAGCGCAGGCCCCGCTCGTCCAGGTCGCTGCCGAGCAGTACGGTCCGCGCCCCAGTGCTCGGCGGGGCGGAACCCTGGCTACCGGAGAGTACCCAGTCCAGGGCGCAACCAAGGACCTCTGTGGACAACTGCTCGCGGCGCACCGCGTCCAGACCGTACCCGTCCAGCGCCTCGACCTGGGCCGCGGCCGAGGTCAGGTCGTCCAGGAACGGGGCGTCGGGAACCCCCGCACCGGACAGCCCAGGACCGGGAACTCCCGTACCCGGCACGCCCGCGGCGGGCACCGCCGTACCGGACGTACCCAGAGCCGGTGGGCCCGGTGGGGGCGGCGCGGTCTCGGCGAGCCGCTGGCGCAGCCGGGCCCGGACGGCGGCGACCCGGGCCGCCGTGTAGTGGATCGACGCCTCCGGCACCGACTCCAGCGTCCGTACGGCGCCACGGCGGTCGCCCGCCGCGAGCTGGACGCGGGCCAGGCCGAACGCGGTGCTCACATAGCTGGGGTCGGTGGTCCACACCAGGCGGTAGTACTCGGCGGCGTTGTCCAGCTGCCCGAGGACCTCCGCGCACACGCCGAGGGCCAGCTTGGGCGCGGGCTCGCCGGGGAACGCGTCGTAGATCGCGTCGAAGGACACCGCCGCGATCTCGTGGTCGCCGGTCGCGAGCGCCGCCACGCCCCGGTACCAGACCACCCGCCAGTCGTCGGGATGGTCCGCCTCCAGGGCTTCGAGCGTCCTGGTCGCCTGGTCGAGCTCGCCCATCTCCAGGCGCGCCCGCAGCTCGCGCAGCCGCAGCTCCAGGGAGCCGGTGGGCGCCGCCTGCAGCGCGGTGATCAGCTCGGCCGGTGCGGATGTCATCAGCCCGGCCAGGAAGCCCGCGTTCGGGTCACCCGGGTCCACCCGCGGCACCGGCAGCGCGAGGGCCGCGGCGGCGGTGTTCAGCGGCTTGATGAGGGAGGCCTGAGCGGCCGCGGAGGGCGGCGGGAGGAACGGCGTGCCGTTCGGCCCGGCGGTCCCGCTCGCCGCCGTCGCCCCGTTCGTGCCGTTCGTTCTGTTCGCCCCGGCCGTCAGCGCGGGCACGCCCTTCTTTCCCCGTACGGGATCGACCCGCACGCCCAGCCGCGACACATCGCCGGCCAGCGAGCCGAACAACTCCGTGTCCGTGACCTTCAGTTCGGGTCCGAACAGGGTGGACAGCGAGGGCCGGGCGCGTCCCGTCTGCACGGAGACGACCTCGCGCAGCACACCCGTGAGCTGCTCGGCCATCTCCTGCGCGGAGGCGAACCGGCGGGCCGGGTCCGGGTCGGTGGCGCGCACGAGGAGCCGGTAGAAGGACTCGTACGTGCGGAAGACCTCGATGTTGTCGGGGTCGGGCAGGGAGTCCACGAAGACGTTCGTGTAGCCCTGGAAGTCGAAGGTCAGGACCGCCAGTGTGCGGGCGACCGTGTAGAGGTCCGAGGCGACCGACGGGCCGACGTCGGCGACCTCCGGCGCCTGGTAGCCGACCGTGCCGTAGATGGCCGACTCGTCGTCGTCCATCCTGCGCACCGCGCCCATGTCGATCAGCTTGAGCTGATCCTCGGTCTGTATCGCGTTGTCGACCTTGAAGTCGCAGTACAGGAGGTTGCGGCTGTGCAGATGGCCGAGGGCCTCAAGCGCCTCGATGCCGTACGCGCAGGCCTGCTCCACCGGCAGCGGATCGCGCTTGCCGGTCGCCGTGCGGCGGCCGTTGGCGATCTCCTTGAGGGACTTGCCGCCCACGTACTCCATGACGATGTACCCGTCCAGCGAACCCGTCCGCTGGTCGAGGTGCTCCACGAAGTTGTAGATCCGCACGATGTTGGAGTGCTCGATCTCGGCGAGGAAGCGGCGCTCGGAGATCGCGGCCTCCATCGCGTCCTGGTCGCCCGTGTCGAGGAGGCCCTTGAGGACCACCCAGCGGTCGGACACCGCACGGTCGACGGCGAGATAGACCCAGCCGAGCCCGCCGTGCGCGAGGCAGCCCACGACCTCGTACTGGCCGTGCACGATGTCACCGGTCTGCAGCTTCGGCACGAACGAGTACGGGTGGCCGCACTTGGTGCAGAAGCCCTCCGTGCGGCCGGGCCGCTCGCCGCGCGAACGCCCCACCGGCGCACCGCAGTCGGAGCGCGAGCAGAACCGCTTGCGCTCGGGGACCTCGGGGTTCTCCTGGATCATCACGCGCGGGTCGGGCCGCGGCACGTCCGGGACCTGCACCAGGCCGACGCCGAGCCGGCCGCGCCCCGAGGACCCGGCGGTCGAGCCGGAACTGCGCACCGACACCGAACGGCCAGTCGTCCGGCCCGACACCGAGCGCGAGAGACGGCCCGACACCGAGCGCCGCGACTGGGACGACCGCGACGAGGCGCGTGAGGAGGCGCGGGAGCTGGAGCGCGAACTGGCGCTGCCCGAACTCCGCGAACCGCTCCTGCCGCCCCCGGTGATCCCGGTCGGCGGGGAGCCCACCATGCCGGTCGACGAGACGACCGGGGCCAGACCGCAGGTGTCGCAGTACAGCTCGCCGCCGCCCACGTCCTCGTACGACCCCGAGCAGCCGGGCCGCTGACACGGTTGCTGTGAACTCTGCCCACTCGCTTCGGTGTTGACGTTCTGCTGACTCACGATTCCCCCCTCCGGTCCTGTGGTCCGCCGTGCCCGGGGACCCTGGGCACCAGCACTTCGGCGGCCGCGTGCTGGTAGCGCAGCACCGCCTGTTCCGCCACACGCAGGTCGCAGGGCGCGCTCCACAGCATGCGGCGCGCCGCGTCGTACCGCTCCACCAGCAGCGGGTCCTCGGCGAAGCCGTGCCGGGCGACCTTCGCCTTGTACGCGTCGAGACGGCCGCGCAGCTCCGCGCGGACCGCGAGCGGCGCGGTGACCGCGGTCAACGACTCGCGGGCGCGCAGCAGTTCGTCGTCGGCCTTCGCCTCCAGGGACTCCAGGAGCGGCGAGAGGCGGTGCCACTGGGCGTGCCTGCGGTACTCGGCCGCCGTCGCCAGCTGTTCCTGCAGCGCGGTCGGCGGGCCGCTCACCGCGGGCACCTCGGACGCGGCGATCTTCGCGAGGACCTCGCCGCGGGCACTTCGCGCCTCGGCGAGCGTGCGGTCCGCGCGGCTCAGCACGTCCCGCAGCCGCACCAGCCGCGCCTCCGCGTCCTGCCGCACGGTGAGCACCGCGTCGATCTCGCGGCGCACCTCTTCCAGGGCGCGCGCCTCGCGGTCGTAGCGCGTGGTGTCGGGGCGCCCGCCGCCAGGCGCCGAACTGCCCTGCGCGGGCAGCCAGAAGTCCAGCGGATCGGACACCACCCGCTCGCGCAGCGTGGTCAGGGTGCGCGTGATCCGCTCCAGGTCGTCGCCCGACGGGTGTTCACCGGGCCGTACGCCCACGGAGTGCGCGAGCTGACGGGTGCGCTGCAACTCCGCGGCCAGTAAATCGATCCGGGCGGGCAGCGCCGACCACACGGCGTCGGCCGTCACGACCATGTCCAGCGAGGTCGCGTACAACTCGTTCATGCGCTCCACGAGTTCGGCGAGCGAGAAGCGCTCGCTGAGCTTGCCCGTGCCCGCCATCGTGGGCGCGGCGGCCGTCGCGGACGCGCTGCCGGCGACCGTGACGCTCTGGCCGCGCAGCAACTCGGTGAGCTCCACGAGGTCGTCGCGGTTCGACCAGCGTCTGCGCGAGCGGATCTCACGCGCGGAACGCAGCGCGTCGGCGTACGCGTCGAAGTACGCCCACAGCAGGGAGATCGACGCCTCGGCGGCCCCCCAGCGCTCCTTGGTCGTACCAGTGAGCTCGGCGCCTTCGAGGAGTCTGCGGCCCGCGTGGTCCTGCAGGGCGAGGAGTGAGGTCTCGATGGCCTCGTGCTCCGCGCCGAGCCGCGCCAGCGCACGGTCCACCTCGTCCCGGTCCATCACCGGCCCGGAGGGTCCCGTGTCGCCCATCGATCACCCCTCGCTTCGTGAAGAACTGCGTGAAGAACTTTTGTGAAGTACCGCGTGAAGAACTGTTCGTGAGGAACTACTGGAACATTCCGGCTACTTGTACTGGACCGCGGGCGGCCCGCTGCTCTTGCCGAGCGTCCCGGCGAGCCAGGTGTCGTACGACTTCTGCCAGTCGGCCTTGCGGTAGTCCACCAGGATCTGGTTGACCCGGCGGATCAGATCGGTTGCGTCCTTCTTCATCGCCACGCCGTAGTACTCGTCCGTGAACGGCTTGCCCTTGAGCTCGACCGTCGGGTCCTGCGCGGCCTGGCTCGCGGCGAGCGCGCCGTCGGTCACCACGGCGTCGACCTCACCGAGCTGCAGCCGCACCAGGCAGTCGAGTTGGTTCGGCACGACGGTGTCGATGTTGGCGGACTTGGGGATGACGCTTCCCAGGTCCGCTTTCAGTTTGTCGAGGGCGATCGAACCCGACGCCGAGCAGATCCGCTTGTCCGCGAGCGTGTCGTCGTATCCCTTGATGTCCGACTTCTTCGGGGCGAGCACCTGCTGGCCGGTCTCGAAGTAGGGGGAGGAGAACGCCACGAGCTTCAGCCGGTCGCAGTTGATCGTCATGGTGCGCACCACCATGTCGACATCGCCGCGCTGGATCGCCGGGATGCGCTCGTTGGTCGGGATGGCGCGGAAGACGACCTTCTTCGGGTCGCCGAGAATGTCTTGGGCGATCGCGTGCACGAGATCGATGTCGAAGCCTTCCAACTCGGCTTTCTTCGTCTCGCTGTTCGGGTCGCGGTAGCCCCAGCGGTAGCTGTTCTGGTCGACGCCGACCGTCAGAGAGCCCTTCTCCTTGATCTTCTGGATGGTCGTACCGTCCTGGGGGCCGGAGCCCGGGGCCAGGCTCTGGTTCTGGGGGGCCGGGCACTTCTCGGCCTTGGCCTGCGAGCCCTGGGCCACCCCCTGGCCGTCGGCATCCGTGCCGCCGTCCTCGCGGCTCTGGGTCACCGGCAGCAGCAGCGCGAACACCGCCGCCAGGGCGCAGACGACCGCCATCGCAGCCACCCCGCCCCAGCCCCTCAGACTGGTCCGCAAACGCCGTGCGTTCATCGTCATGCCCCCTCTCACCGGTACTCCGAAAGCCTGCGCCCGATGCCGAGCACCGCGCCGGCCGCGGCCAGCACCGCGAGGACCGCGGCGCCCACCACAAGGCCGTTCATCGCGCCCCGGCCGTCTCCGGCGGCCTGCTTGAACTCGGTCTCCTCGTGGTCGATCGCCGCCTTCAGGGCCGCGTCGACGTTCCTGAAGCACTCGCCCGTCGGCTTCTTGTCGTCGGAGCCGATCACCCGGTCCAGCGCGCCCTGGTAGTTGCCCAGGTTGTCCGCCACGCGGGCTTCCTCGTGCCGGTCCTTCCAGACCTTCATGTTGGCCGTCGCGTCCTGGACCGGCTTCTCGCCCGCGCTGTTGTCGGCGAGGCCCTCGGCGGCGGCCAGTTTCGTGGTGAGGGCCTTCATCTGCTGCTCGTAGTCGTAGTCGTACACGTCCACGATGTCCGGTTTCTGGGGCGTGCCCACGTCCCTGGTCTCCGCGCCGCGGGCGACCAGTGTGAGGTTCTCGTTGCCCCGGGCCTTGAGCGAGGCGATCCGGGCGTCGTTGAGCGTGTTCAGCGAGCGGACCGCGTTGTCGTACGAGTCGTTCAGGCCGGCGCGGGCGACGCTGTGACCGACGACCAGCCACAGCAGGACGACCGTGGAGGCGGCCGTGGCGGCGACCAGGCCGTGGTTCAGCACACGGTTCGTACGGCGGTAGTTGCGGTGCTGGGCCCAGGCGAGGCCGCCGATGGCGAGGACGCCGGCGCCGATCGCGATCCACGGGTAGGGCGTCGCGTCGTCGTAGTCGGCGCGCAGGCGCTGGTTCTCCACCGTGTAGAGACGCTCGGCGTCATCGAGCATCACCTGCATCTTCGAGTTCGCGTACCGGAGGTAGGCGCCGCCGAGGGGGAAGCCCTGGCGGTTGTTGGCCCGGGCGCGCTCCACCAGGCCCTTGTACTCGGGCAGCATCCTGTTCAGCTTGGTGATGGTCTTCTCGGAGGCGGAGCCGGGTTCCGAGTTGGCCGCCGCGGTGACCAGCTTCTCCGCCGCGTTGTCGATGTCCCGCTCATAGAGGTCGCGGGACGCCTTCGTCTCCTGGCCGCCCGCGAGGAAGCCGCTGGACGCGACCGTGTTGGCGTCGGCGAGGGAGCGGTAGATCTCCGCAGCGTCGGCGCTCAGCGGCTGGCTGCTGTGCAGCACGTCGTCCGCGGCGGCCGAACGATCCGTCATCTGCCAGGCGGTGACCGCCCCGAACGCGACGACGAGGAGGGCGAGCACCGCGCCGATGATGCGCAGCCGCCCGGGCTCGGTGGTCGCCGCGGCACGCAGCTGGTCCACGCCCTCCGCCCACGCCGTACGGCGGGGAAGCCCGGTGTCGGGCACGGCGGAGCGGACCTGCGGCCCGGGCGGCGGTGCCTGTGGCGGCACCGCGGGCATCGTGGGCGCGGGCGCCCCCGGTGGCGCCGCACCGCCCTTCTGCTGATATGTCACTCGACCTCCCCCATGGTCATAGGCCGGTCACCTCCGCCCGGGCGCCAGGAAGCGCGGGCAGAGGTACACGGCCGCAAGTATCGCCGCCGGGACTGACATCCGCACAGGCCTTGCCGCGATCTTGTTCCGATTGCAGCAAGGCCTTGTCCGGATCGCAGCACGGCGAAGATCCCGTACCACCCCTGCCCATGAATACGCCAACCCGAACTGTTCGGTTCCCGGCGCGCTCAGACCCTCTCGTAAAACTCCCGCACGCGGGCGTGCGCCAGGGCCGGGGCCTCCTCGTGGTCGAGTCCGAGGAGGGCGGAGCCGAGGACCGGCCGGGCGATGACGACGCTGGGTACGGCCTTGGGGGCGCGCTCGGCCAGCAGTTCCCTTATCCGGTCGTCGAGTTGGGGGTGGCGGGCGGCCAGGACGCCCCCGCCGAGCAGGACCGGCGTCTCCTCGTCGAGCAGGTCGAGACGGGTCAGGGCGACGACCGACATGGCCGTGACCTCGTCCGCGAGCCGGTCGACGAGCGCGCGGGCGACCGGGTCGCCGTCCGTCGCCGTGGCGAACAGCACCGGCGTCAGCTCGTGACGCCTCGCGTGCTCGATGTGTTCCAGATGCAGGGCCTCGATCAGCGCGTACATGGAGTCGAGGCCGAAGTGCGCGGGCAGCGTGCGGGCCAGCGCGGTCGGACCGCCCCGCCCGTCCTCGGCCCGCGCCCCGTGCCACAGGGCCTCCTCGGCCAGGCCCCATCCGCCGCCCCAGTCACCGGAGATACGGCCCAGGGCGGGGAAGCGGGCGACCCGGCCGTCGGGCCGCATGCCCACGCAGTTGATGCCCGCGCCGCACACCACGGCCACCCCGCGCGGCTCCTCCACACCGGCCCGCAGGATCGCGAAGGTGTCGTTGCGGACCTCCACCGTCGTCCCCCACGCGCGCGCGTGCAGCGCGGCGGCCAACTGCTCCTCCTCCACGGGCAGATCGGCGTTGGCCAGACACGCCGAGACATGCTTCACGGAGTCGACGCCCGCCGCGGCGAAGGCCCGGCCGACGGCGTCCGCGACCGTGTCGACCGCCTCCCGGATGCCGACGACGGGCGGCCGGAACCCGCCGGCGCGCGCCGTGGCGAGCACGCTCCCGTCGTCCGCCACGACCGCGACGTCGGTCTTGCTGTTCCCCGCGTCGACGGCGAGGACCCGTGCGGTCACGCCCACGCGAGGTGCTCCCGGTTGTGCGCGATCAGCCGGTCGGTGAGGCCCTCGGCGTACGCGTACTGGCCCACCAGGGGATGGGCGAGCAGCGCCCGGAACACCCGCTCGCGTCCCCCGCGCAGCGCGGCCTCCAGAGCCAGGTCCTCGTACGCGGTGACGTTGGCCATCAGCCCCGCGTACAGCGGGTCCACCGGGGCCACCGGCAGCGGGGTCGCCCCCGCGTGCCCGACCGAGGCCTGCACCTCGATCACGGCGTCGTCCGGCAGGAACGGCAGCGTCCCGCGGTTGTACGTGTTCACCACCTGGTACCTGCTCCCGCCCCCGCCCAGAAGCGACGCGGCGAGGTCCACGGCTGCCTCGGAGTAGTAGGCCCCGCCCCGCTTGGCGAGCAGCGCCGGCTTCTCGTCCAGCTCCGGGTCGCCGTACATCTTCAGCAACTCCCGCTCCATCTCCGCCACTTCCGCGGCCCGCGACGGCTTCGTACCGAGTTCTCGTACGACCTCGTCGTGCGCGTAGAAGTAGCGCAGGTAGTAGGACGGGACGACGCCAAGACGGTCGAGGATGTCGCTCGGCATGCGCAGGGTGTCGGCGAGGGTGTCGCCGTGCTCGGCGAGCAGCTTGGGCAGGACGTTCTCGCCCTCGGGGCCGCCCAACCGCACACCGGTCTCCCAGGTGAGGTGGTTGAGGCCCACATGGTCCAGGTGCACATCGGCTGCGGTGACCCCCAGCATTCCGGCGAACCTCCGCTGGAATCCGATCGCCACGTTGCACAGTCCGACCGCCTTGTGACCGGCCTGGAGCAGGGCGCGGGTCACGATGCCGACGGGGTTGGTGAAGTCGATGATCCAGGCGTCGGGGTTGGCACGCCGTACGCGCTCGGCGATGTCGAGCACCACCGGGACCGTACGCAGCGCCTTGGCGAGGCCGCCGGCGCCGGTCGTCTCCTGGCCGACGCAGCCGCACTCCAGCGGCCAGGTCTCGTCCTCGCCCCGGGCGGCCTGCCCGCCGACGCGGAGCTGGAGCAGCACCGCGTCGGCGCCCTCGACACCCGCGTCGAGATCGTCGGTCGTGGTGACGCGCCCGGGGTGCCCCTGCTTGGCGAAGATGCGCCGGGCCAGACCGCCGACCAGTTCGAGACGGTCGAGGGCGGGGTCGACCAGGACCAGCTCCTCTATGGGCAGGGTGTCCCTCAGCCTCGCGAATCCGTCGATGAGTTCAGGGGTGTAGGTGGAGCCCCCGCCCACTACTGCGAGTTTCATGTCAGCCCTTCACTCCGGTGAGCGTGACGCCCTCGACGAACGCCTTCTGCGCGAAGAAGAACACGAGGATCACGGGGGCCATGACCAGGACGGTCGCGGCCATCGTCAGATTCCAGTCGGTGTGGTGCGCGCCCTTGAAGGACTCCAGGCCGTAGCTCAGGGTCCAGGCGCCGGGATTCTCGGACGCGTAGATCTGCGGTCCGAAGTAGTCGTTCCAGGCGTAGAAGAACTGGAAGAGAGCGACGGCGGCGATGCCCGGCTTGGCCATCGGCAGGACGACCTTGAGCAGGGTCTTGAAGTCCCCGCAGCCGTCGACCTTCGCCGCGTCGATGTACTCGTTCGGGATCGTCATCAGGAACTGCCGCAGCAGGAAGATCGAGAACGCGTCCCCGAACGCCATCGGGATGATCAGCGGCCACAGGGTGCCCGACAGATCCAGCTGCTTCGCCCAGAACAGGTACATCGGGATGATGATGACCTGCGGCGGCAGCATCATCATCGAGATGACCAGCATCAACGACAGGTTCCGGCCACGGAAGCGGAACTTGGCGAGCGCGTACGCCACCGGAATGCTGGACACCACCGTCAGGACGGTGCCGCCACCCGCGTACAGAAGGGTGTTCTTCCACCAGGTGAGGAAGCCGGGCGTGTCGAAGACCTTCGCGTAGTTGCCCCACTCCCAGGTGTGCGGGATCAGGTCCCTGGTGAGGGTCTGGTTGTCGCTCATCAGGGAGGTGAGGACGACGAACACGAAGGGCAGGACGAAGAACAGCGCGGCCGCGACGCCGAGCGCGTGCACGGCGATCCATTCGAGGAGGGCCTTGCGACGGGCGGTCCGCTCGGCGGGTGTGACCGGCGGCGCCACCAACTCCACGGGCTTGTCGAGTACTTGGGTCATGGGTCAGTCACCTGCCTGGATGAGACCGCCCCGGCGCCGCATCAGGAACGCGGTGAACACCATGGACAGGGCGAACAGCACCAGCGCGACCACGCACGCGGAGCCGTAGTCGAAGCGCTGGAAGCCGAGGTTGTAGACGAGCTGCGGCAGGGTGAGCGTCGACTTGTCGGGGTATCCCGGTTCGAACTGCTGGCCCGAGCCGCCGATGATCCCGGAGGCGACCTTCCCCGCGACCAGCGGCTGTGTGTAGTACTGCATCGTCTGGATCACGCCGGTGACCACCGCGAACATCACGATCGGTGAGATGTTCGGCAGCGTCACGAACCGGAACCGGTGCCAGGCGGAGGCCCCGTCCAGCTCGGCGGCCTCGTACTGCTCCTTCGGTACGTCGAGCAGCGCGGCCATGAAGATGACCATCAGGTCGCCGACGCCCCAGAGGGCCAGCATGGTGAGGGCGGGCTTGGACCACGCGGCGTCCGTGAACCAGCCGGGCGTCGGCAGGCCGAGGTCGCCGAGGACCGAGTTGACCGGCCCCGTACCCGGGTTGAGCAGGAAGACGAAGGCCAGCGTCGCCGCGACGGGCGGCGCCAGGTAGGGCAGGTAGAAGAGGGTGCGGAACACACCCGTGCCCGTCTTGATCTTCGTGATCAACAGGCCGATGCCCAAGCCGAAGGCGACCCGCAGGGTGACCATGACGACCACCAGCCACAGGGTGTTGCGCAGCGCCGGCCAGAACATGGGGTAGTCGTTGAAGACGTAGTTCCAGTTCTCCAGACCCCGGAAGACGGGGACACCGAAGCCGTCGTACTTCATGAAGGAGAAGTACACGGTCGAGATCAGCGGATACGCGAAGAAGACGCTGAAGCCGATCAGCCACGGCGACATGAAGGCGGCCGTGCGAAGCGCCGACCGGCGGCGCTTCGCACGCAGAGTGAGCGTGGACATCGGTGCTACTTCGCCTGCTCGATGTCACGGTCGATCTGGTCGGCCGTCTTCTTCAGGCCGGCCTTCAGATCCTTCGCCTTGCCGGACTCGTACTGGTAGCCGAAGTCCTGCAGGGTCGTCTGGTACGTCGAGCCGTTGACGGAGGCCGGCGGGGTGTTGGAGTGCGGGTTCTGCGCGATGTCCAGGAACGTCTTGAAACCGGGGTCGACCGTCAGGTCGGGCGACTTCAGCGCGGCGAACGTGGACGGCACGTTGTGGATGGCGTTGGCGAAGGCGACGACGGCCGCGGTGTCGGTCGTCATGTACTTCACCAGCTCCCAGGCCGCGTTCTGCTTCTTGCTCTGCGGCGCGATGCCCATGACCGTGCCGGACAGGAAGCCCTTCCCGTACTCGTCGACCTCGTCGTCGGCGACGGGCATGGGAGCCGTGCCGATGTCGAACTTCACGCCCGCGTCCTTCGCCATGCCGAGCCGCCACTCGCCGTCGAGCTGCATGGCCACCTGGCCGGTCTGGAAGGGGTGCTTGGCGCCCCATTCGTCGCCGAAGGTGTTGCGGTACTTCTCCAGCTTCTGGAAGCCGCCGAGGCTGTCGACGAGCTTCTTCTGGTACGTGAACATCTCGGCGAACGCCGGGTCCTCGGCGATGCTGGACTTGCCGTCCTTGTCGAAGTAGGCGTGGTCCCACTGCGACATGTAGTGGTCCACGACGGTCTCGTAGCCGTGGTAGTTCGGCATGAAGCCGAGCTGCTGGTACGAGTCGCCCTTGGTCTTCGTCAGCTTCTTGGCGACCTCGGTGAACTCGGACCACGTCTTCGGCGGCGCCTTGATGCCGGCCTTCTTGAAGGCGTCCTTGTTGTAGTAGAGGCCGTACGCGTCGCCCAGCAGCGGCATCGCGCAGCGCGTGCCCTCGAACTGGGTGTACTCCAGCATCGGCTTCGGAATGATCTTGTCGAGGTCGAGCTTCGACTTCTCGATGAACGGCTTGAGGTCGGCGAAGGCGCCGGACGAACAGAACTTGCCGATGTTGGATGTGGTGAACGACGACACCACGTCGGGTCCGCTGGAACCACCCGCGCGCAGCGCCTGGTTGAGCTTGTCGTCGTTGATGTTGCCGACGACCTTCACCTTGATGTTGGGGTGTTCCTTCTCGAAGCGGTCGATGTTCGCCTGGATGGCCTTGACCTCGGCGGGAGCGCTCCAGCCGTGCCAGAACGTGATCGTGGTCGACGCGTTCGGGTCGTCCGTGGCGCCGGTGTCCGACTGACCGGTACAGGCGGTGGTGAGAAGGGCTATCGAGGCGGCGGCGAGCACCGCTTTCCTGGGCATTCCGGGCATGGCGAAGTCTCCCTGGGGCGGGACGGGGGTGTGGGACGGGTTGTGTACGGAGATGTGCGGGGGGAGGCGTGCGGGTCCTGCTCAGCGCGAGGTGTCGAAGGCCTCGTCGCGGGTGGCCGCGAGCGCGCTCTCCAACGCGCCGCGCAGCACGGGGTGTTCGTCGACGTCGCCGACCACGAGGCGCGGCCGGGGTGCGGCCAGCTCCTCCAGCTCGGCCTGCACCAGGGCGCGCAGCAGTTCGCCGCCCCTGGTGAGCGAGGCCCCGCTGAGGACGACGAGTTCGGGGTCGAGGACGGAGACGAGCGAGGCGAGACCGGTGGCGAGCCCCGTCGCGTACGTCTCCAGGAGCTGCCGGTGGGCTCCCGCGTTGATGTCCGCCGCCTGCTCGACGAGCGCGGCGGCGACTTCGGCGTACGGCCCGGTCGGCAGGGGTTGGATGCCGAGTTCGCGGGCGAGTTTCGGGATGGCCTGGGAGCCGGCCAGCTCCTGGTAGCCGCCGCTGTTGGCCTTGGTGACGTGCCGCACGAGCGGCGCGCCGGGTACGGGGAGGAAGCCGACCTCGCCCGCGCCGCCGGTCCAGCCGCGGTGCAGGCGTCCGCCGAGGACGAGCGCGGCACCGAGGCCGCCCTCGTTCCACAGCAGTACGAAGTCCTCGTGGCCCCGGGCCGCACCGAGCCGCTGCTCGGCTATGGCGACGAGGTTGACGTCGTTCTCGTACTCGACGGGCATCGGCAGTGTGGCCGCGAGCTCGTCGAGCAGGGCGGGGGAGTGCCACCCGGGAAGGTGGGAGGCGTAGCGCAGCCGCCCCGTGTTGGGGTCGAAGGCGCCGGGGGTGCCGATGACGAGCCGCTGGATGTCGGCCCGGACCAGCCCCGCCGCCTTCACGGCGCCGTCGAGGGCGTCGGTGACCTGCCGTACGACGGTCTGTCCTGCGCGACGTCCGGGGGTGAGCAGTTCGTACTCTCCCACCGTCCGCCCCGTCACATCGGCGACGGCGGCGAGGATCCGCTCGGGCGTCACGTCGAGACCGGCGGCGTAGGCGGCGGCCGGGTTCACCGCGTACAGCTGTGCGTTGGGCCCCGGCCGGCCCTCGCTGGTGCCGGTGACGAGGACGAGCCCCGCCGCCTCCAGCCGGGCCAGCAGCTGCGAAGCGGTCGGCTTCGACAGGCCGGTCAGCTTGCCGATCCGCGTCCGGGACAACGGCCCGTGCTCCAGCAGGAGATCGAGTGCGGCACGGTCGTTCATGGTGCGCAGAACGCGAGGGGTGCCCGGCGTACCGGCGGTTCCTGCCATGAGTGTCGACACCTGCCTTTCGGCTGCCCAGCTTCCCAGTGGTGTCATCGGGAAGTCCACCGCGGAATCATTGTTAGGAAACTTTCCTATCGGTGGGAGGAAGGTAGGCCCGGGGTGGGGGACGCGTCAATACCGGCCACTGTCGGGCAATGAAGTCGTTACCCGCCGGACGGTGAGGGGACACGCGGCCCGGCGGACAGTGGGACACGCGTGTGGGGCGGCACTCGGAGTGACCCGGATACCGCCCCACGGAGGCCGTGCGCGTATGAGAAAGCTCTCGCCTCTACTTCGTCACATTCGTCGGTACCGCCGCCGGCGCTATGGGGGACGCCGTCTGCGACTGGGGGGACGCGGAGTTGGAGTAGGCCGACGGGGCCGCCATGCCCGCCGTCGGGTCGGGGGTCGCCTCCTCGTCCTGCTGGGCGGGGAGGCCGCCGACGATGCGGATGCCCGCCCCGTCGAGGGCGTGCTTGATGCGCCAGCGGAGTTCGCGCTCCACGCTCAGCGCCTTGCCGGGCATCGTCTTCGCGGAGACGTGGACGACCATCGAGTCGAGCAGGACGCTGTCGAGGCCGAGGACCTCGATGGGGCCCCAGAGGCGTTCGTTCCAGGGCTCGGCCTTGCTCATGTCCTCGCCGACCTGGTTGAGGAGCGTCTTCACCCGGTCCAGGTCCTCCGAGGGGTGGACCGTGACGTCGACACCGGCCGTGGCCCAGCCCTGGGAGAGGTTGCCGATGCGCTTGACCTCGCCGTTGCGGACGTACCAGATCTCGCCGTTGTCGCCGCGGAGCTTGGTGACGCGCAGGCCCACCTCGATGACCTCGCCGGAGGCGACGCCCGCGTCGACCGTGTCGCCCACGCCGTACTGGTCCTCCAGGATCATGAAGACGCCGGAGAGGAAGTCCGTGACCAGGTTGCGGGCCCCGAAACCGATGGCCACGCCCGCCACACCGGCGGAGGCCAGCAGCGGGGCCAGGTTGATCTCGAACGTGCCGAGGATCATCAGCGCGGCCGTACTCATGATCGCGAAGGACGCGACCGAGCGGAGCACCGAACCGATGGCCTGGGACCGTTGACGACGGCGTTCGACGTTGACCAGGAGACCGCCGAGGGCCGTCCCGTCGACCGCCTGGGCCGTACGGTTCATGCGGTCTATGAACTTCGTGATGGTCCGCCGTATGACCACTCTCAGCACGGCCGCTATCACCAGGATCAGCAGCACGCGCAGGCCGATGCTGAGCCATGTGGACCAGTTCTGCTCGACCCAGCTCGCGGCGTTGTTCGCGCTTTCCTGGGCGTCCTGGAGCGTTGGCGCCGTCGGTTCCTCGGTGGGATCGGCGGCCGACAGGACGGACAAGAACACGGCAGGTACCTCCAGGCGTAGCGGTCCGCCCGCGGCAGGGACATCGGAATAGGGGCACCGACGGGCAGAACAACCACACTAACGGGGCAGCATGTGCGGATCGTTGCAATGTTCGAGGGAGAGACTGTGCTCACCTGGGGATGAAGAGGGTGTGGTCGAAAACACTCCCAGCCCGTTACCGGGACATGGTGGCGCTTCCACCAGGCATGAGGGGAGACTGACTACAGATCGTCCCGGCGCGAGCCACGCGCCGCCGGCGTACAAGGAGGCCATCCGTGCCGCATGTCCTGGTCCTCAACGCGTCGTACGAGCCCCTCGGCGTCGTACCGCTCCGCCGCGCGCTCGTCCTCGTCCTCGAGAACAAGGCTGTCTGCCTCGAGGAATCCGGCGCCTTTATGCATAGTGCAACCGTTACTGTCCCCGCACCCAGCGTGGTCCGGCTGAAGAGGTTCGTACGGGTCCCTTACAGGGGGCCCGTTCCGCTGACCCGTCGGGCGTTGTTCGCCCGCGACGGCGGCCGGTGCATGTATTGCGGTGGCGTCGCAACCAGCGTCGACCACGTCATCCCGCGCAGTCGCGGGGGTCAGCACGTCTGGGACAACGTGGTGGCGTCCTGCCGCCGCTGCAACCACGTCAAGGCCGACCGTCACCTGGTCGAGATCGGCTGGCGCCTGCGCCATAAACCGGCCCCGCCGACGGGGCTCGCTTGGCGCATCATCGGAACCGGGCATAGGGACCCGCGCTGGCTGCCATACCTGCAGCCGTACGGCGCGGAGGACGCGATGGCCCGGATCGACGGCATTTCTGCCTGACGATCCGGGCCTTCGTCTTGCCTTGTGGGGGCCGGTTCCGCTTCTTTGGCGCGGGCCGGTCCGCCGTCTCCTTCGTGTGCCGGCCCGCTGCTTCTTTCGTCTTTTCCGGCTCGCCAGGAAGTCCCCTCGTGCCTCCCGGAGAGCCGGAGTTCTGCGGTGCGGCTACGCGAAGCGCAGCTCCGCCGGATGCACCGAACGGCGCAGCAGCGGCAGGGAAGTGGCGGCGGCGAGGAGACAGGCCGCGTAGACGGCCACCGGCACGAGCAGCGGCACCAGTATCGGGATGGCCGCAGCGTCGACGACCGTTCCGTACGCGATGTACACCGCCGTGCCGCCGAAGCCCGCGAGCAGCATCGCCGGGGCCAGCGGCAGCGCGGTCTCAAGGAGCAGCGCCCGGCCGAGCACCTTCTGCGGTACACCGGCCGCGGCCTGCGCGGCGAGGCCCCGGCGCCGGGTGGCGAGCGACTCGGCGGTGCCCACGGCAAGACCGCCCAGGCTGATCAGCAGCCCGATCAGGACGGCGACGCCCGCCAGGTTGACGCCGGTGGTGTAGAACGCCAGGTCCTCGGGGCTGTGGGGCAGGCCCTCCCGTGGGTGATGCACGGAGTCGAGGAACATCTGGCGTACGCCCATGAAGCCCACGCCCACGACGGCCACCAGGAGTACGGCCGCGTTGGTGCGCGCGGTGGCCCACGGGTCGGCCCGGAGCCGTTCGGCGGCGATCAGGACCGCGGGGTTCTCGGTCCGGGCGGCGAGCCGCCTGCCGATGGTCCGTGCGGTGATACCGGCAACCGCCACCGAGCCCGCACCGGTCAGCGCCACCGCGGAGAACACCAGCAGGGGGAACGAGGTGGCCCCCGGCCCGGTGCTCCGCATGACGACCAGCAGGGCGGCCAGGCCCATCAGCACCGCCGGCACCACAAGGGTGAGGGTGGCGACCCGGCCGTGGCTCGGTCGCACCCGGCGTACCCAGCCGAGCGGCGAGGCCACGACCCGGCGCAGTGCGACCACACTCACCAGCACGGCGAGGAGCGGCACGCCGAGCGCCACCAGGGCGAAGCCGCCCCAGGCCGACAGCGGAAGCGGCTGCTGCAGCAGGTTCACCATGAGGAGCGCGGAGAACACCGCGGCGACCACCGCCCCCAGCAGACAGGCGAGGCCGGACTCCAGGGCCGCGACGCGCCGCACCTGCCGCGGCGTCGCCCCGGCGAGGCGCAGTCCGGCCAGCCTGCGGTCGCGGTGCACGGCGCCGATGCGTGCGCACTGGCCGAGGAAGCCGAGCACCGGCACCCACAGGAGCAACAGCGTGACGATCACCCCGCCGCGCTGCCCAGGCTGGTTCAGGAGACCGTGAAAGTACGAGGTGGACACCTGCCCCTCCACCGAGGCGACCGCGACCGCCGCGAACCCGAGGCCGGTGGCCAGCGCGGCCCCCACCGCCGTCAGCGTCACCCGCCACCACTCCCGCCGGTCCGAGCCCCGTGTCAGCAGCCAGGCGAGTCTGACATCTCCGATCACAGCGCCCCCTCCAGCGTCCACGCGTCCTCCGCGGAGACGACGACCCCGTCGCGCAGATGCACCTCACGGTCCGCGTACGCCGCGACCTGCGCGTCGTGCGTGATCAGCAGCACCGCCGTGCCGGACTCCCGGGCCGTGTGCACCAGCGCCGTCATCACCCCCTCGCTCGCGAGGGAGTCGAGCGCGCCGGTCGGCTCGTCCGCGAAGACGACCTTCGGACCGGTCACCAACGCCCGTGCCAGCGACACCCGTTGGGCCTGACCACCGCTCATCTCCCCGGGCCGCAGCTCCCCCTGGCCGCGTACGCCGAACCGCTCCAGCCACTCGCCCGCCCGCTCGTGGGAATCCTTGCGGGAGGCCCCCGCGAGCAGCAGCGGCAGCGCCACATTGTCGAGCGCGGTCAACTCGGGTATCAGCTGCCCGAACTGGAACACCACTCCGAACTCCGTACGCCGCAGCTCGCTCAGCCGCTGTTCCGGCAGCTGGTCGAGGCGCTGCTCGGCGTAGACGACCGAGCCCTCGTCGGGGTGGACGATGCCGGCCAGGCAGTGCAGCAGCGTGGACTTGCCGCTGCCGCTCGCGCCGGTGACGGCGAGGATCTCCCCCGGGTGCAGCTCGACCGAGGCGCCGCGCAGTGCCTGGGTCCTGCCGTGCGTCTTGGCGAGGCCGCGGGCAGCCAGGACCGGCACGGTCTTCTGCGTACTGCTCATGGGCGGGCTGCTCATGCTCCGTCGACCTCCGCGGTCAGAGTGGTGAGCCGGGCCGCGGTGGTGGTCATCCAGCGCAGATCGGCGTCGAGGTGGTTGAGGGCGTAGTCGGCCGAGAGGACGGTTGCGAGATCGGCGCCGGGCGCCGTCTTGACCGCCGTGAGCTCCCGCATACGCGCCATGTGTGCGGCGCGCTGGGCGCTCAGATACCGGGCGGGATCGGCCGAGGCGAGGATCGCGCACACGACCTTGGCGAAGATCTCGTTCGTCACGAAGGGCGCGGGCGGGGTGATCTCGCCCGTCCACGCGACGAGTTCCTTCGCCCCGTCGTCGGTGGACCGGTACAGCGTCCGCTCCGGACCGCCGTCCGAATCCGTCCCGTCGACCTCCGCGAGACCGTCGCGGACCAGGCGCTGCAACGTCGTATAGACCTGGCCGTAGGCCAGCGGGCGGGCTTGCGGGAAGCGTTCGTCATGGCGTCGCTTGAGGTCGTAGCCATGGCTCGGCCCTCCGGCGAGCAGCCCCAGCAGGATGTGGCGGGTGCTCATGGCGGCCATTATGCACTCAGTATATGTATCGAGTGAATAGTGCTTGCGGAAAAACCTTCGGCCGCGCCCCGGGGAGAGGGTTCGGGGGAGGGAGCCTCGCGGGTGGGTGTCTCTGGGGGGGGGCTTGATCGCGGGCGGTGGCCGTCCAGGCGCTCTTGGTAACCAGGCGCATCCGGGACAAGGTGTGAACAAGGGCACGTTGTCCGGGCTGTCACGTCTGCACGCCCGCCCACTGGGTAGGGCTGCCCTGACCCGCCGTACGACCACCCGCGACGACCAAGGAGGCCCCCGTGGCCGCATCAGCACAGCTTCTGCTCTCGGCCCTCTCCAAACGCCCGGCGGACCGGCCCGCCGACCCCGACCCGCACTTCTGTGTCTTCACCGCCGAAGGACCCTGCGCGGAGACGCCGCTCACCAGCGAACCGCCGCTGCCCGACGCCGCCCCCCTCACCAGCGAACCGCCTCTCGCCGACGCCGCCCCCCTGACGAGCGAGCCCACCTCCATGGGCGCCGCCGCGGGCCTGGACCCATCGGGGGTCTGATGCCGCTCTCCCGGCTCGCCGCGCTGCACGGCGTCGCCACCTCCTTCAGCCCGTCCCCGGGGCGCACGGTCGCGGCCTCGGACGCCGCGGTCGTCGCCGTCCTCGCCGCACTGGGCGTCGCCGCCGGCACGCCGGACGCGATCCGCACGGCGCTCACGGCGCGCGAGACGGAGCTACGGGAGCGACTGCTCCCACCGACACTGGTGAGCTGGAGCGGTGGGCCGACGGCCGCCGGGAGCGACGACGGCCCCGGGGCGCGCGAATCCGCCCCGGGGGCGGACGAGGACGAGCGCGCGCGGGTCGAGAACCGCTCCGCGCGGAGCGAGCACCGGCCCGCGCCGGACAAGCACCGGCCCGCGCCGGACAAGCACCGGCCCGGGGTGGACGAGCACCGGCCCGCGCCGGACAAGCACCGGCCCGGGGTGGACGAGCACCGGCCCGCGCCGGACAAGCACCGGCCCGGGGTGGACGAGCACCGGCCCGCGCCGGACAAGCACCGGCCCGCGCCGGACAAGCACCGGCCCGCGCCGGACAAGCACCGGCCCGGGGTGGACGAGCACCGGCCCGGGGTGGACGAGCACCGGCCCGGGGTGGACGAGCACCGGCCCGGGGTGGACGAGCACCGGCCCGGGGTGGACGAGCACCGGCCCGGGGTGGACGAGCACCGGCCCGCGCCGGACGAGAACTCTCCCGGGGCAATTGAGGGCCGACCCGCGCCCGACGGAGGTGCGCCCGCGCCGGGCGGCTCGCCGCCCGCGGCCCGTGCGTCCGCGGCCGACGGTTCCGGTGGCTCCGCGCCCGCGCCGGGTGACCATGACCCGACCACCACCCCTCCCGGCTTCCCGGGAGACTCCTCGCTCGCCTCAGCCCTCGCCGCGCTGCCCGCCGGGACCCGGTTGCGGATCCGTACCGAGCAGGGCGAGACGCGTGCGTCCGCCGAGCAACTGCCGCTCGGTGTCCATGAGTTGGAGGCCACCGCTCCCGACGGGCGGACCGCCCGCGCCCATCTTGTCGTCGCGCCGACCCGGCTGCCCGCGGCACCGGGGCGTACGTACGGGCTGCTCGTGCAGGTCTACTCGCTGCTGTCCCGGCGCTCCTGGGGCATGGGTGACCTCGGGGACCTCGCCGAGCTGACGGCCTGGGCCGGGCGGGCGCTCGGCGCCGGATTCGTACAGGTCAACCCGATGCACGCGGCCGTGCCCGGCGCACCCACCGACCCCTCCCCGTACCGGCCGTCCTCCCGCCGCTACCCCGACCCCGTGTACCTGCGCGTCGAGGACGTCCCCGAGTTCGCGTACGCCGGCGAGCGTGACCGCGACCGCGTCCGTACGCTCCTGGAGCGGGCCGAGCGGCAGCGCGAATCCGTGCTGAGCAAAGGTGCGTTGATCGACCGTGACGCCGTGTGGGAGTTGAAGCGCGAGGCCCTGGAGCTCGTACGGGACGTGCCGCTCGGGCCCGGACGGCGCGCCGCCTACTGCGACTTCCTCGCCGAGGAGGGCGAGGCGCTGGAGGACCACGCCACCTGGTGCGCCCTCGCCGAGGTCTACGGCTCCGACTGGCAGAAGTGGCCGGCCGCCCTGCGCGACCCCCGCTCGGCCGAAACCGCCCGCGCCCGGGGCGAGTTGATGGACCGCGTCGACTTCCACAGCCGCCTCGCCTGGCTGACGGACGCCCAGCTCGCCACCGCCCAGCGCAGCGCGCGCGACGCGGGCATGGGGGTGGGGCTTGTGCACGACCTCGCGGTGGGCGTCCACCCGGGCGGCGCCGACGCCTGGGCGCAGCAGGAGTACTTCGCGGCGGGCATGTCGGTCGGCGCGCCCCCGGACGCGTTCAGCGTGCAGGGCCAGGACTGGGGGCTGCCGCCGTGGCGCCCGGACCGCCTCGCCGAGTCCGGCTACGCCCCCTACCGCCGCCTCCTGCGCGCCCTCTTCCGCTACGCCGGCGCCCTCCGTATCGACCACGTCATGGGCCTCTTCCGCCTCTGGTGGATCCCGCAGGGCCGCCCGGCCACCGAGGGCACGTACGTCCGTTACGACGCCGAGGCCATGCTCGCGATCCTCGCGCTGGAGGCGTACCGCGCCGGGGCACTGGTGATCGGCGAGGACCTGGGCACCGTCGAGCCGGGCGTCCGGGAGAAGCTGCACGAACACGGCGTGCTCGGAACGTCCGTGCTGTGGTTCGAACGCGACTGGGACGGTACGGGGCTGCCGTTGCCCCCCGAAAGCTGGCGTGCCGACTGCCTCGCCACCGCCACCACCCACGACCTGCCGCCCACCGCGTCCCGGCTCACCGGCGACCACGTGGAACTCCGCGACCGGCTGGGCCTGTTGACCCGCCCCGTGGAGGAGGAACGGGCCGAGGCGGCCACCGACGTGGGGGAGTGGCTGGCGCTGCTCGCCCGGCTCGGACTGCTCCAGGGCGCCGCCGGCGGGCAGTCGGAGGACTCGGAGGAGGCGCAGATCCAGGGCCTGCACCGGTTCCTGTTGCGCACCCCCGCCCGCATGATCGGCGTCTGGCTCCCGGACACGGTCGGCGACCGCCGCCCGCAGAACCTGCCGGGCACCTGGGACCAGTACCCCAACTGGCGCCTGCCCGTCGCCGACGCCGAGGGCCGCCCCGTCACCCTGGAGGAACTCGCCGCCTCACCCCGGCTGCACGCCCTCATCGACGTGGTGCGCGCGGGCCGGGCGGTGGGCGGATGCGGGCCGGACGTCGTAGATTCCGGGCCGGACTCGGGAGGCGCTTCGCCCCGTACGGCACCCCCGGGCGCGCGGCCGGATTAGGTGTTCGCTACGTTTGCACCGTGGACAAGAAGAACGCCCTGCGCGCCGGCGCCCTGGCTGCCGGTACGACGCTGATGATGCTGCTGATGTCGTCCCCCGCGCTCGCGGTGACGCCTGACGACGGCGACGACCCCGGTCCGGGCCTGAGCGTCATCGAGACGCTGGGGCTCTACGTCGTGGCGCCGATCGGGCTGTTCCTGCTGATCGCCGGTCTGGTCTGGGTCCTCGACGGGTCGACGGACCGTCACCCGAAGGCGAAGGGCAAGGCCAAGTCGAAGGCGGCCGTGAAGGCTTCCTGACCTCGGCCCGCTCCGGCCGCTGAGGCTTCCTGCAGCCACTGAGGCTTTCTGTTTCGAGGGCACCGTCCTCGTGTACGTACGGCAGTCGTCGTGCGTGCCCGAGGACGGTGCCCTCGACGTGTTCCCGGCCAGGTCCAGTGCCGGGTGCAAGGTGCCGGGTGACAGGTGCCGAGTGCCGGTGTCGCCGCTGCGCGCCGCGCCTGGCGGCCTCAGTGGGAGGGGCCCGGGTGCGGGGCCGTCAGATAGCGCTGGACGGTCGGTGCCAGCCAGGCCACGATCTCCTCGCGGGTCAGATCCACGGCGGGCGGCAGGCGCAGGACGTACCGCGTCAGCGCCATGCCCAGCATCTGTGACGCCACGAGCGCGGCGCGGGCCGGGACCTGCTCGGGGTCGGGGCAGACGCGCAGGGCCACCGGCACCAACTGCTCCTTGAAGATGCCCTGCATGCGCTCGGCCCCGGCGGCGTTGGTGACGCCGACCCGCAGCAGCGCCGTGAGCACCTCGTTCTTCTCCCAGAGCGCCACGAAGTGCCCGACGAAGATCCGGCCGACCTCCTCCTTCGGCACCTTCTCCGGCACCGGCAGCCGCAGATCGATGTCGACGGCCGCCGCGAACAGGCCCTCCTTGTTGCCGTAGTAGCGCATCACCATCGACGGGTCGATCTTCGCGTCGCGGGCGATGGCGCGGATGGTCGCGCGCTCGTATCCGTCGGCGGCGAAGCGTTCGCGTGCGGCGGTGAGGATCGTGGCGCGGGTGGCGTCGGAGCGGCGGGCGGGCTGCGCGTGCTGTGCCGGTGGGGAGGGCTGCGCGTGCTGGGTGGGGGAGTCGGTGTCGGTCATGCCAACAAGCGTAGGCCAACAGCTGTTGACGGGCCAGGGGGGTCGCCCTATGGTGGCAAACGGGCGTTGGCCTACAAACGTTGGCCTACAAACGTTGGCCTACGAGTGTTGGCAACCGGACCGCCCGGTGTTGGCCAACAGCCCTTGACCAACAACCGTTGGCACCAGGAGGCCGCCATGACAGGTACGACAGGTACGACCGACAACAACGGCACCCCCCGTACCACCGTCCCCGCTTCCCGCGACGTCATCGTCGTCGGCGCGGGCCCCACCGGTCTGCTGCTGGCCGGCGACCTCGCCACCGCCGGCATCCCCGTCACCCTCGTCGAGAAGCGCCCGCACAGGACCAGCAACCTCTCCCGCGCGTTCGTCCTGCACGCCCGCACACTGGAGCAGCTCGACGCCCGAGGCCTCGCCGACGAGCTGGAGAGCAAGGGCCGGACGCTCGACCGGCTCCGGCTCTTCTCCCGCCTGACCGTCGACCTGACCACCCTCCCCTCCCGCTTCAACCACCTGCTCGTGCTGCCGCAGTACGAGGTGGAGCGGGCGTTGGAGCGGCGGGCGGTGGAGGCCGGGGTGCGGTTCGCGTACGAGACCGAGGTGACCGGGCTGGTCCAGGACGCGGACGGGGTGACCCTCAGGGTGCGGGCGGCCGCCGGGGCCGAGGGTGCTGAGGGCGCCGACAGGGGACCGGCGGAACTGCGGGCCGCGTACGTCGTCGGTACGGACGGGATGCGCAGTGCCGTGCGGGAGGCGGTGGGGCTGCCGTTCCCCGGGCGTTCGGCGATCCGTTCCGTCGTCCTCGCCGACGTCCGGCTCGCCGAGGAGCCGGAGACGCTGCTGACCGTGAACGCGGTCGGAGACGCGTTCGCGTTCCTGGCGCCCTTCGGGGACGGCTACTACCGGGTGATCGGCTGGGACCGCCGACGCGACGTCGCCGACGACGCGTCCCTCGACCTCGACGAGGTCAAGGAGATCACCAGGCTCGCCCTCGGCCGCGACTACGGCATGCACGACGCCCGCTGGATGTCCCGCTTCCACAGCGACGAGCGGCAGGCTCCGGCCTACCGGGTCGGCCGGGTCTTCCTCGCTGGGGACGCCGCGCACGTGCACACCCCGGCCGGCGGCCAGGGCATGAACACCGGCCTCCAGGACGCCGCCAACCTGAGCTGGAAGCTGGCGGCGACTCTCAACGGTCACGCCCGCACCGACCTGTTGGACACCTACCAGTCCGAGCGCCACCCCGTCGGCAAGTCCGTCCTCCGCAGCAGCGGCGGAATCGTCCGGCTCGCGATGGCCAACCGGCCCTGGACGCTCACGGCCCGCACCCTGCTCACCACGTTCCTGGACCACGCCCGCCCGGCCCGCACCCGCATGATCGGCCAGATCACCGGCATCGGCTACTCCTACCCGTCCCCGCGCGGCGCCCACCCTCTGGTCGGCAAGCGCGTCCCGGACGTGGCCCTCCGCGACGGCCGCCTGTACGAGGCCCTGCGAGGCGGCAGGTTCGTACTCATCACCCAGCCCGACGCACCCACGCCCCCCGACCCCGAAACCCGCAAGGACCGCCTCACCGTGGCAAGTTGGACAAGCGACCGCCGCACAACCCTCCTGATCCGCCCGGACGGCTACGCGGCCTGGGCAGCGGACGCACCGACCACCGAGGAACTCGAGGCGGCACTGACGGCATCGATGGGGCGGGACTGACGGGCCCCGCCCCGTCAGGGGCGCGGGGCCGTGACATCGTGCGGCTCCGCCGCGTGGGCGCGACCAGCCACATCCGACCCGCAGCCGAACAACGAACGGGCCCCTCTCCGGCAAGTCGGCCAGCGACTTATCCGGCCGTGCCGGCGAGCAACTGACGCAACAGGTCGGCCAGTTGGTCGGCCTGTTCCTCGTCGAGGGAGGAGAGGGCCTCTGTCTGGACGGCGAGGCCGGCGCCGACCGCCTCGTCGACGAGCGTCAACCCCTTGTCCGTGAGGGTCACTTGGAGGGCGCGGCGGTCGTGGGGGTCGGGGGACCTGCGGAGGAGGCCGGCCCGTTCCAGTTTGTCGAGGCGGCCGGTCATGCCTCCCGTGGTGAGCATCAGCGTCGCCGAGAGCTGACGGGGTGAGAGGGCGTACGGGGCGCCGGACCGTCGCAGGGTGGCGAGCACGTCGAACTCGCCGCGCGAGATGCCGAGCCGCGCGTACGTCTTCTCCATCCGGTCGCCCATCGCGCGCGAGAGCCGGAAGACGCGACCGAAGACCTCCATCGCGGCCGTGTCCAGGTCGGGCCGGACGGCGGCCCACTGGTCGATGATCGCGTCGACGGGGTCCGCGGGGGTCCTGGCGGCCTTGGATGTGCTCATGGGGCGAGTATCCGCACCGCGTCACTCGGCCGCAAGAAGGTGGCTTGACGGTAAGTAGCTTAGCGCTAAGCTAATTACTGCCAAGCCATCCCGGAGTCATCTCCCCGAGCCACCTCCCTCATGGAGCCGGTCATGAACCGCAGCACCGTCATCGCGCTCACCGCCCTGGCCCCCGTCTCCTGGGGCAGCACCTACGCCGTCACCACGGAGTTCCTGCCGGCCGACCGCCCCCTGTTCACCGGCCTGATGCGTGCCCTGCCCGCCGGGCTGGTCCTGCTCGCCATCGCCCGCACGCTGCCCCGCGGTGTCTGGTGGTGGAAGGCGGCGGCCCTGGGCGCGCTGAACATCGGCGCCTTCTTCCCGCTCCTCTTCCTCTCCGCGTACCGGCTGCCGGGCGGTATGGCGGCGGTCGTCGGTTCCGTCGGCCCGCTCTTCGTCGTGGGCCTCGCGGCGGCCCTGCTCGGCGAACGCCCGACGCTCCGTACGCTCCTCACCGGCATCGTGGCTGCCCTCGGCGTGAGCCTGGTCGTACTGAAGGCGGCCGGTGCGCTGGACGCCGTGGGTGTGCCGGCCGCCCTCGCCGCGACCGCGTCGATGTCCGCGGGTACCGTGCTGACGAAGCGGTGGGGGCGTCCCGAGGGGGTCGGCCCGCTGGCCCTCACCGGCTGGCAACTGACCGCGGGCGGGCTGCTGATGGCCCCGGTCGCGCTGCTCGTGGAGGGCGCGCCGCCCGCGCTCGACGGCCGGGCGGTCGGCGGCTACCTCTATCTGGCGCTGGCCAACACGGCGGTCGCGTACTGGCTCTGGTTCCGCGGCATCGGCCGGCTCACCGCCACCCAGGTCACCTTCCTCGGCCCGCTCTCCCCGCTCACGGCGGCCGTCATCGGCTGGGCGGCGCTGGGTCAGGCGCTGGGTCCCGTGCAGCTGGCGGGCATGGCCCTGGCCTTCGGGGCGACGGTGTTCGGCCAGCTTGGGGCACGCCCCGTGCGTGCCACCCAAACGTTCAGCTCAGCTGAAAGGAATGGTCGAAAAGATTCGATGGACGTGACAGTTCAGGCGCTGCGACGGTAGATCCACATCGACCGGGTTCCCGGTGACGGGAAGAGCAGGAAGACGGGAAGAGAGGCGTGGGACACACCGTGGGAGTCCTGGACCGGATCACCCGTACGAGCAGTGCGCCGGACGCGGACCGAACGAAGGGAAAGGGCGTCGGTCCCGGACCCCGCCCCCGCCTCGGCCTGGGTCTCGGCGTCGCGCTCGCGGTGGTCGCCACGGTCGTCTGGTCCGGCAGCTTCGTCACGTCCCGCGCCCTGCACGACAGCGTCCCGCCCGTCCAACAGGCCTTCTGGCGCTGGATCGTGGCGCTCGCGGCCCTCGCCTCGTTCGCGGCGCGGGCGGCCTGGCGGCAACGGCACGTACTCCGCCGCCACCTCGGCTTCCTCCTCCTCGCCTCCCTCCTCGGCATCGCCGCGTACAACACCCTCGTCAACCAGGCGGCCCTCTCCACCTCCGCAGGCACCATGGGCATGATCATGGCCGCGTCGCCGGTCCTGATGGCGGTGTACGAGCGTGTCGGCGGCGTACGTCTCGGGGTGCGCCGGATCGCGGGCATGCTGATCGCCTGCGCCGGGGTCCTGCTGCTCATGGGCGGCGGGCGGCCCTCGCTCGACTTCGGCGCCGGGGACCTCTGGATGGCGGGGGCGGCCGCGTGCTTCGCGTCGTACAGCGCGCTGTTGCGTCACAAGCCGCGCGAGCTCGCCGGACTCGCGTTCCTCTTCGCGGCGTTCGTGCTCGGGACGGCGATGCTGCTTCCGGCGTACGCGGTGAGTCTGGCCGTGCAGGGCCCCTTCGACCCGACGCCGTCGACCGTCGGACCGATCCTCTACATCGGCGTCTTCTCCTCCGCGCTCGCCTTCTTCGCCTGGAGCAGGGCGATCGCGCTGATCGGCGCGGCGCGGGCCGGGGCGGGCTACTACCTCCAGCCGGTGTGCGTGGTGGCGCTGTCGTACGTGGTCCTGGGTGAGGCGACGAGTCCCGCGCAACTGCTCTGCATGGTGCTGATCCTGGGCGGGGTCGTCCTCGGCGCCGGACAGTGGCAGGCGGCCTGACGGCTTGTGCCGGATAGGTTGCCGTCCATGGCCGAGCACGACAAGTGGGACATCAAGAAGCTGATCATTCTGCGTACGTTGCGTGAGCGCGGCACCGTCACGGCCACGGCGGAGGCCCTCCTGCTGACCCCCTCGGCCGTCTCCCAGCAACTCACCAACCTCGCCAAGCAGCTCGGTGTGCCGCTCCTGGAGGCGCAGGGGCGGCGGGTACGGCTCACCGGCGCGGCGCATCTCGTCCTGCGGCACGCGGAGTCGGTGTTCGAGCAACTGGAGCGGGCGGACGCGGAGTTGGCGGCGTACGCGCACGGGGAGGTCGGCGAGGTGCGCGTCGCCGCCTTCTCCACGTCCGTGCCCGCGCTCGTCGTGCCCGTCGTGCGGGCGTTGCGTGTGGAGCGGCCCGGGGTCCGGGTGCAGGTGCGGGAGGCCGAGGCGGGGGAGGCGTACGAGTTGCTGGGGGCCGGGGAGGCCGATCTCGCGCTGTCCCTCGCGGCGCGGGCCGTGCCGGACGCGGGGGACGGGCGGTTCACCCGGGTGCCGTTGCTCGCCGATCCGCTGGATGTCGCCCTGCCCGTCGATCACGCGCTGGCCGGGGCGGCGGAGGTGCGGCTCGCCGATCTGGCGGGGGAGGCCTGGATCTTCGGCGGGAGCGGGCCGTGGTCCGACATCACGCGGGGGGCGTGCGAGGCGGCCGGGTTCGCACCTCGGCAGGGGCATTCGGCGGCCGGGTGGACCGCCATCCTCGCCATGGTGGGGGCGGGGATGGGGGTTGCGCTGGTGCCCCGGATGGCTGTGGCTGGGACCGTGGCGGGGCGAGGGGACGGCGTGGTGATGCGGGCCCTCGACGCCGACCGGCCACGGCGGCATGTGGTGGCCGCGGTTCGGCGTGGGGGTGAGGGGGCGCCGGCGGTGGCGTCCGTGCTTGACGCCCTGCGGGCGGAAGCGCGGGCGTTGACGGCCCGCCGTCCTGGGTGACCTTTTCTCGCCCCCGCCGCCCCTACCGATTCCCGTCCCTTACCGGGGGCTACCGCCCCCCAGACCCCCGCATCGGCCTTGCGGCCTCGTCCTTGAGCGCCGGACGGGCTGGGTGGTGCGGGGCTGGCGGGCTTGATGCTGCTGGACTGGGCTGCGAGGGCCCGCCCCGTAAGGGGCGCGGGGAACTGCGTGCCCAGCCACACGCAACCCGCACTCGGCAGAAGACGAGCAGTACTTCAGCCCCTCCGGCGTTTGAGGAGCGGGGGTTCGGGGGGCGGAGCCCCTGAGCCAGGTACGGGAACCGGCGAGGACAGCCGGGACGAAAACGCACCCGGCATATTCGCATAAGTTGATCGCCGTCGCCGCCGCCCCAAGGGCCCCTTGACACCCTGACCCGGCACATCGAGCCTTGACGGGGCGCGCTCCCCGGACCGCCGGAACCGCCTGTTCGAGACGCTCAACGGCCGTATCGAGGTGAGGAGTTGGCGTGAGGGCAGAGGGCGCCCGGAGCCGGGGAAACCCGTATCCCACCGTCGTCGAGCTGGCGCGGCGCGCGCGGGCGATGGTCGCGGAGCGGCCCGGGACGTTGCGTCTGCGCACCGTCGGAACGTCCCGCGCGGGCCGGCCCCTGTGGCTGCTCTCCGCAGGCCACGGCGAGCACCAGATACTCACCGTGGCCGGCGCGCACGCCAACGAACCGGTCGGCGGTGCCTCGTCCCTCACCCTCGCCGAGGACTTCGTACGCGACCCGCGCGTCCTGGACGAACTCGGCTGCACCTGGCACTTCCTGCTCTGTCTGGACCCGGACGGCACGACCCTCGGCGAGCGCAGGTTCGCCGAACACCCGGCGTCGGCGCCGACCCTGGACGGCTACTACCGCGGCTTCTACCGGCCCGCGTTCATCAGCCAGCCCGAGTTCCCGCCCGTGGATACGGACCCGCACACCGCGATGCCCGAATCCCGCGCGCTGACCCGGCTCATCGACGAGCTGCGGCCCGTGGTGCAGTTCTCCCTGCACGGAGTCGAAGTAGGAGGATCGTTCCTGCAGTTGACCCGCCCCATACCCGGAGCACCGCGCGCCTTCCGTTCCGTGGCGGCTGAGCTCGGTATCCCGCTGGAGTACCGGCCGTTCGACGGCATGGGCTGGTTCGTCGACAGCCCCGGCGTGCTCGTCCTGCCCGACGGCAGCCCCGCCGACGAACGCGACCCCTCCGGCTACACCTCCCAGGCGACCTGGATGTACGCGATGCGGCACGGGACCGTCTCCGCCGTCGTCGAGGCACCCTTCTGGAGCGTGGCCGGCGTCAGCGATCCGAGCCCCGTCACCCGGCCGCAGCGGGAGATCTCCCGGGCCGCCGAGATCCTGCTCAGCCGCGCCAAGCAGCTGGAGAAGGTGCTCGGCGCGCTCGCCGACCAGCCGCCCGCGGACGAGCGCCGGCTGCCGTTCCACACCGCCGCCCGCGAACTCATGGACATCGGGCCCGGCGTGGTGGACACCTGGAACACCCACGACGCGCATGGCCTCGGTGACGCCGAACTCGCCACCACCGTCGGCAACTCCGTCTCCCTCGGCATAGCCGCCCGCCGCATCCCCCTGCGCGCGGCCGCGATGATGCGCAGCGCCCTCGACGAACCGCCCGAGGCCCTCGACACCCTCGTCCGCGACTGGAGCCAGGAGCTGGAGACCACCTTCGTCGCGCGCTGGGTGCCGGTGCACCGGCAGACCGCCCTGCACATCCGCACGATGCTGCACCTGACCCGGCAGCTCGTGAGTGCATGACACCCGGCAGTGCGTGAGCACATGAAAAGGGCGCCCGGCACAGCACACGCCGGGCGCCCCCATTCACGTATCCACGTACGGCCTACCGCGTGGTCGCCGCCGCGTCCGCCGCCTGGGCCCTGAGCGCGCGCTCGATGCCCGCGCGGGACTCCGAGATCAGCCGGCGCAGCGCCGGGCCGGGCTCGGCCGAGGCCAGCCACTCGTCCGTCTTGCGGAGCGTCTCCTCGGAGACCTGGACCGACGGGTAGAGCCCGACCACGATCTGCTGGGCCATCTCGTGCGAGCGTGAGTCCCAGACGTCCTTGACCGCCGCGAAGTACTTGTCCGTGTACGGGGCGAGCAGCTCGCGCTGGCCGGTCTGGACGAAGCCGCCGATCACGGCCTCCTGCACGGCGTTCGGCAGCTTGTCGGACTCGACGACCGACGCCCAGGCCTCCGACTTCGCCTCCTCCGTCGGTCGGGCCGAGCGGGCGGACGCCGCGTGGCGCTCACCGGCGGCCGTCTTGTCGCGCTCGTACTCGCCCGCGATCTCCGCCTCGTCGAACCGGCCCACCGCCGCGAGCTGCTGCACGAACGCCCAGCGCAGCTCGGTGTCGACGGCCAGCCCCTCGATGGTCTCGCGGCCGTCGAGCAGGTGCTCCAGGAGGTCCAGCTGCTCCGGCGTACGGGCCGTCGCCGCGAAGGCGCGCGCCCAGGCCAGTTGGTGGTCGCTGCCGGCCGCGGCGGACTTCAGGTGGGCCAGCGTGGCGTCCGTCCAGCGGGTCAGCAGTGCCTCGCGCGCGGTCGGGTCGGCGTACAGCTCGATCGCCAGCTTCACCTGCCGGTGCAGCGACTGCACGACACCGATGTCCGACTCCTTGCCGATGCCGGACAGCACGAGGGACAGGTAGTCGCGGGTCGCCAGCTCGGCGTCACGCGTCATGTCCCAGGCCGAGGCCCAGCACAGGGCGCGCGGCAGGGAGGACTCGAAGTCGCCGAGGTGCTCGGTGACGAAGGCCAGGGACTGCTCGTCGAGACGGACCTTCGCGTACGAGAGGTCGTCGTCGTTGAGGAGGATCACCGCCGGGCGGCGCCTGCCCACCAGCTCGGGCACGGCGGTCAGTTCGCCGTCGACGTCCAGCTCGATGCGGCCGTTCTCGTCGTCCCGCAGCAGCTTGCCGCTGGCAGTGTCTGTGTCCGGGGCGGACAGGTCGTACAGGCCGACGGCGATGCGGTGCGGACGCAGCGTCGACTCGCCCTTGGTGCCCGCGGGCAGGGCCGGAGCCTCCTGGCGGATGGCGAAGGCGGTGATGACGCCGTCCGCGTCCGTCTCGATCTCGGGGCGCAGGACGTTGATGCCGGCCGTCTCCAGCCACGCCTTCGACCAGGTCTTCAGGTCTCGGCCGGAGGTCTCCTCCAGAGCGCCCAGCAGGTCGGACAGGCGCGTGTTGCCGAACGCGTGCCGCTTGAAGTAGGCCTGCACGCCCTGGAAGAACTCGTCCTCACCGACATAGGCGACGAGCTGCTTGAGGACGCTCGCGCCCTTGGCGTAGGTGATGCCGTCGAAGTTGACGAGCACGTCGTCCAGGTCGTTGATCTCGGCCATGATCGGGTGGGTGGAGGGCAGTTGGTCCTGCCGGTACGCCCAGGTCTTCATGGAGTTGGCGAAGGTGGTCCAGGAGTGCGGCCAGCGCGACTGGGGGGCGTACGCCTGGCACGCGGCCTCGGCGTAGGTGGCGAACGACTCGTTCAGCCACAGGTCGTTCCACCACTCCATGGTGACCAGGTCGCCGAACCACATGTGCGCCAGCTCGTGCAGGATCGTGGCGGCCCGCACCTCGTACGCGGCGTCCGTGACCTTCGAGCGGAACACGTACTGGTCGCGGATGGTGACCGCGCCCGCGTTCTCCATCGCGCCCGCGTTGAACTCCGGCACGAACAGCTGGTCGTACTTCTTGAACGGGTACGCGTAGTCGAACTTCTCCTGGAACCACTCGAAGCCCTGCCGCGTCACCTCGAAGATCGCGTCCGAGTCGAGGAACTCGGCGAGCGAGGGCCGGCAGTAGATCCCGAGCGGGACCGACTGCCCGTCCTTCTCGTACACGCTGTGCACCGAGTGGTACGGGCCCAGGATGAGCGCCGTGATGTACGTGGAGATGCGCGGCGTCGGCTCGAAGACCCAGATGTCGTCCTTGGGCTCCGGCGTCGGCGAGTTGGAGATGACGGTCCAGCCGTTGGGCGCCTTCACGGTGAACTGGAAGGTGGCCTTCAGGTCCGGCTGCTCGAAGCTCGCGAAGACCCGGCGCGCGTCCGGGACCTCGAACTGCGTGTAGAGATAGGCCTGCTGGTCGACCGGGTCGACGAACCGGTGCAGGCCCTCACCGGTGTTGGTGTACGCGCAGTCGGCGACGACCCGCAGGATGTTGCGGCCCTCCAGGATCCCGGGCAGCGCGATCCGTGAGTCCTTGAAGACCTCGGCCGGGTCGAGGGAGTCGCCGTTGAGGGTGACTTCGAGGACGGCAGGGGCCACCAGGTCGATGAACGACTCGGCGCCGGTCTCGGCCGAGTCGAAGCGCACGGTGGTCACGGACCGGTAGGTGCCTCCCTCGCCCTGCGCGCCGGAGAGGTCGAGATCGATCTCGTACGAGTCAACGGTGAGCAGCTTCGCCCGCTGCTGCGCCTCTTCGCGGGTCAGGTTTGTGCCAGGCACGCGGTCATCTCCTCGTTATGTGTGGGTTGCGCCATCCTTCCACGGCTGATGCGGGGAATGCGATGTCCGTTTCCCGCCGGTGAGGTGGGGTGGGCGGCGGGACGCTGGACGCATGACGACATACACCGCACGGGCCGTCGAACCGGCCGCGCTGAAGGAACTCCGAGATGTCGATGACGCGGGCCGGTCCTGTGTCCCGTTCGTGGAGGAGGAGGGCGGAAGCCCGCTGCGGTGCTGTCTGCGGCGCAGCGGCCCCGGGGAGCGGATCGCTCTCGTCTCCTACGCACCGTTGCGGCGGTGGGCCGCGGACACCGGGGCCGAGCCCGGCGCGTACGACGAGCAGGGCCCCGTCTTCGTCCACGCCGCGGAGTGCCCGGGCCCGGACACCGCCAGGTACCCCTTCGCCCGGCCGGGTGCCGTGCGTACCGTCCGCCGGTACTCCGCCGACGGACACATCCTCGGCGGACGTCTCCTGGAGATCCCGGAGTCGGCCGACGAGGCGCTGGACGCGGCCTTCGAGGAGGCCTTCGCCGATCCGGCGGTGGCGTTGGTGCACGTCAGGGCCGTCGAGTACGGCTGTTTCCTCTACGAGGTGCGCCGCCCCTGACCGCCGGACACCGGCCGGGGCGAGGAGCGGGGGAGTGGTACGGAACGGACTGGGAACCCGGTTCGGGTCAAGTAGACCGTCTATGACCCGAGTTGAGGGGAAACATTCCGATGGCGGGAACGGGAACACGGGCTTTGGGCGCCACCGCCGTGGCGCTGGTGCTCACCGCGGGACTGGCCGCCTGCTCCGACGGCGAGGACAAGGCGGAATCACCGTCGAAGAAGGACAAGGCGACGACCGGGGCGTCCGAGTCCCAGGTGGTTCGGGCGGCCCATCGCAGAACGGCCGCGGCGGACACGGCGAGGATGACCGTCGACACCAGGGCGGCCGCGGCCGGCGAGTCCGTGACGGTGCGCGGTGCCGGCGTGATGGACCTGGAGGACGGTGACAGCCGTATGACGCTGACCGCCCAGGGCCAGAAGGTCGAGCAGCGGGTCCTCGACGGTGTCGTCTACCAGAAGCCGCCCGCCGAGCAGCGCAAGCAGCTCCAGCTGCCCGGGAACAAGACCTGGATGAAGATCGACCCGGCCCGGCTGAACGGCTCGGGCGGTGCGGGCGGGCAGGTCAGCGACCCGGCCGAGTCGTTCGCGTACACCAAGGGCGTCGACGACCGGGACGTCACCAAGGTCGGGACCGAGACGATCGACGGGGCGCGCACCACGCACTACCGTGTCAAGGTCGACGTGGCGGCGCTGGCCGAGGGCGACCGGGCGAAGGCGCAGCAGCTGCGGGAGCAGCTGGGCACGTCGTCACTGCCGCTCGACATGTGGCTCGACGACGAGGGCCGTCTGCGCCAGGAGACCGTCCGGCTCACCCTGCGTCCCCAGTCCGGGGAGGGACAGAAGAGCCGGCAGGTCACCAGCACCACCACGCTCAGGTTCAGCGACTTCGGTACCGAGGCCGACATCGAGGAGCCGGCCGCCGGTGACACCGTGGACGTGACGGACAAGCTCGCCCGGGAAGCACAGTCCCCGGGCACCGTCTGACCGGCACTCGGATCAGCCGAGTTCCGCCGCCACCAGCTCCGCGATCTGGACCGCGTTCAGCGCGGCGCCCTTGCGGAGGTTGTCGTTCGAGACGAAGAGGGCGAGGCCGTGCTCGACGGTCTCGTCCTGGCGGATGCGGCCGACGAAGGAGGGGTCCTGGCCCGCCGCCTGGAGGGGCGTCGGGATCTCCGAGAGCGCGACACCCGGGGCACCCGCCAGCAGCTCCGTCGCGCGCTCCACGGACAGCGGACGCGCGAAGCGGGCGTTGACCTGGAGCGAGTGGCCCGAGAAGACGGGGACACGGACACACGTGCCGGAGACCTTGAGAGCCGGGATCTCCAGGATCTTGCGGGACTCGTTGCGGAGCTTCTGCTCCTCGTCGGTCTCGTTCAGGCCGTCGTCGACGATCGAGCCGGCGAGCGGCAGCACGTTGAAGGCGATGGGCCGCTTGTAGACGCCCGGCTCGGGGAAGTCGACCGCCGAACCGTCGTGGGTCAGCTTGTCCGCGTCCGCCACGACCTTCTGCACCTGACCGTGCAGCTCCGCCACGCCCGCGAGCCCCGACCCGGACACGGCCTGGTACGTCGCGACGACCAGTGCTTCGAGGCCCGCCTCCTCGTGGAGCGGCTTGAGCACCGGCATCGCGGCCATCGTCGTGCAGTTCGGGTTGGCGATGATGCCCTTGGGGCGGTCGGCGATCGCGTGCGGGTTCACCTCGGAGACCACGAGGGGGACGTCCGGGTCCCTGCGCCACGCGGACGAGTTGTCGATCACGACGGCACCCTGGGAGGCGACCTTCCCGGCGAGGGCCTTGGAGGTGGCACCGCCCGCGGAGAACAGGACGATGTCCAGGCCGCTGTAGTCGGCGGTGGAGGCGTCCTCCACGGTCACGGCCGTGTCCTTGTAGTCGATCGTCGAACCGGCCGAACGTGCCGAGGCGAACAGCCGCAGCGTCTCCATCGGGAAGTCCCGCTCAGCGAGGATCTTGAGCATGACCGTGCCGACCTGACCGGTGGCTCCGACGATTCCTACCTTCACGGCGACTCCTTTTGCCTGTGCATTACTGGCCAGTGTTTCCATCATGCGTCTCACCCCGGCCCGCCTGTCCAATCCTTTGACCTCGAGGACCGAGGACTGGGACGGGTCGCGCCGGGGTGAGAGCCGGGTGCTCAGCCCGGTTTCCGTACCGGTGTGACATTCGACTCCCGGTTCTGAAGATTCCCGGAATCCGGCCGAACGTTTCCCGCACCACCGGCGTCATAGAGAAAACGCGGCGAGGGGAGGGGTGGCTGTGCTGCGCAGAAAAGCCCGCCGCGTCCTGGGGGGCGGGGAGAGCGCCGGGGGGACGCTCGACGACCCCCTGGACGCGGCCCAGGAGCGCCGGGTGCGAGCCGTGCTCGCGCTCGGCGGGGTGCCGCAGGCGGACCTGCCGGACGGGGTACAGCAGGTCCGGCTGCGGCTCCTGGAACGGGCGGCGAGCGGGGCGGAGGCACCGCGTGACGTGTCGGCGTGGGCGGCGGTCGTCGCCTCGAACCTGGCGATGGACTGGCATCGCGCCAGGCGCCGCCAGGAGCGGATCGGTGAGCGGCTGGCCTCGCTGAGGCAGTCGCCGCACACCGAGGGCGACTCGGGCGACGACACCAAGGTGATGTCGCTCGCGGTGGCCCAGGGCCTGGACGAACTGCCGGACGCCCAGCGGCAGATCCTCGTGCTGCGCTTCTACGCCGACCTGCCCGTCCGTGGCATCGCCGAGGAACTCGGCATCCCGGAGGGCACGGTCAAGAGCAGGCTGCACACGGCGGTCCGCGCGCTGCGCGCCCGCCTGCACGAGGACGAGGTGGTGTGACGTGGCCGAGTACGAGGGAATGGACGCGCTGATGGCCGCGCTCACGGACGAACCCCTCCCCGAGGACGCCCGGGACGACGCGGAGTTCCTGGCGGAGCACCGGTCCGCGCTCGCGGACGTCGCCCTGCTCAGGGAACAGCTACGGCTCATGGGCGACACGCTGGCCGCGGAGACACCGGGTACGGAGGCAGCGAGTTCGCGGACAGCGAGTGCGCAGACACCGGTGGCGGAAGGCGGGCGGCCCGAAGCCGAGCCGTCCACGGCACCCGTACCGCTCCGGAAGCCGAAGCCGCGCAGGACACCCAGGCCGCTCTGGAAACCGAAGTCGCTCAGGGCGCCCAAACCGGTGAGGCCGTCCCAGCCGCCCTGGTACCGGCGTTACGCGGGCGTGGCTCTCGGCACCCTCGTGGTGGGCGCGGGCACGGCGCTGCTCGGCGGGATGGTGTGGCTCGGAGTGCAGGGGGGCGCCGACGACGGAGGGGCGGCGAGCGACTCGGCCGCCAAGCAGGAGTCCGGCGCGGGCGACTCGTCGTACTCGCCCGAGATGCACCTCGCGTGCTCCAAGGTCCTCGTCGAGGGGACCGTACGGAGCATCACACCCACCGACGACGGGAACGTACGCGTCGTCCTGAAGGTGAAGCGCTACTACCGGCCCGAGCAGGCCGCGGTGGACCACCCGACGATCACCGTCACGCTGCTCGACAGTGCCAGGGCGGACCTGAAGGTCGGCACGTACACGCTGATCCGGGTGCCGGTGTACCCGCAGGACCGGCAGGACTGGGAGACCGGCTCGGGCGTCGCCGACGCCCGCAAGGGCATCGTGGACGCGCTGCCGGGAGCGCGGGGGATGGAGTGCGCGGGCCCGAACGGGGGATAGGGCCCGCGGACGACGGGAAGAGCGGGCGCCCGGTGACCGGACGCCCGCCCTTCTCGTACAGAGAGCAAGCCGTACAGAGAGCAAGCCGTTCAGAGCGTCACGAAAGCTACGGCGTGACCTTCTCGATCAGCACGCTGCCGGTACCGGCGACCGTGCCCCGCGCGTTCACGAGCTGAGCGCGCCCGAAGAACGTCCGGCCCTCCGGCGGCGCCGCGTTCGCGACGACCTTCGCCTCGACCGAGGCGGTGGCCCCGGTGCCGAGCTTCACGGGCGTCGAGTCGACCTGGACCTCGCCGAGCGAAGGCGCGAAGTACACGTCGAGGTAGTCGTACGCCGTGGAGCCCGCCGGGATCGCGTAGCCGACGACCTCGATGGTGTACGTGCCGGCGGCCGGCGACAGGACGGAGACGGACTCCTCGGAGTCGCCGTCCGCGGACTGGCCGACCTGGTTGCCCTGAGCGTCGTAGACGGTCAGGTCGAGGTCCGCCGCGGCGTCCGAGACGTTGCCGATGGTCACGTCGAGCGAACCGGCGCCCGCGGGCACGTCCACCGTGGTGGTGTCCGTGGCGCCGTCGGCGATGGTCGGCCGGGCGTTCTTGGAGGAGCCGAGCGGGCCGCCCTTCAGCGAACCGTCGACCGGGACGAGCTTGTTCGTCACCTTCCAGGAGACCGGGGCCGGCGTGCCGACCTTGGCCTCGGGGACGGTCACGACCGCCGGGTCGAAGTCGGCGCCGAGTACCTCGATGTTCAGCTTGTACGGGTTGTCGAGCACCGGCGACGTACGGCGCGACTCGACCTCGATCTCCCAGACGCCGGGCTGCGGGTCGGCGTACGAACGCACGTCGGGCTTGCAGCCGTTGCCGTCGAGGTAGTTGTTGTAGCAGAACGGCGTCGAGGTGTTGTCGACCGGAACGCCGTACGGGTGGATGGCGATGAACCGGGTCTGGCTCTTGTCCTTCAGCCCGCCGATCGCGACCTCGAGGGCCTTGGCACCCTCGGGGACGGTCACGAAGTACGACTTGCTGGAGTTGCGCTGGACCGTGCCGGACGCCGAGTAGGTGTACTTCAGCGGCGCGGAGACCACGACCGTGGTGAGGACCTGCTTGTCGATGCCCTCGGTCCTCGGGTCGTCGACCTCCAGGATCGCGCTGCTGAGACCGGAGTTCTCCGCCTTGGCCGCGACCTTCACCGTCACCGGCTTGTTCAGCGGCAGGGAGACCTCGTCGCTGCCGACGATCTTGAACGTGTCGTCCCGGTTGTTCTCCAGGTGCAGCTCGTGCCGGATGGCACGGTCGGCACCGGTCGTACGGGTGATGGTGACGTCGTACGTCTTCTTCTGGCCGACCTTGAGGCCGCCCTCGCGGTCGTAGAGGCCCGTGCCGAAGCCCGGGGTCTTGAGCGCGAAGTCGATCGCGGTGTCGACCGGGGCCTTCACCACGTATTCAGAAGGCACGGCCTCGTGGGCGGTGGCGCCGTCACGGATCGAGTCCCAGGCGTCCGGGATGTTGACGAGGCCCGCGCCCTCCGCGTACGCCTGCGTGCCGCTGATGTGGTCCGCGGTCGAGGTGAGCGCGGTGCGCAGCTTGGCGGGCGTCAGGTCGATGTTCTTCTGCTTCGCGGCGCTCAGCAGCAGCGCGGACGCGCCCGCGGCCTGCGGGGACGCCATCGAGGTGCCCTGGAGCATCGAGTAGCCGGCCGGCAGGGAGTAGCCCGCCTCGGCGACCGGGCCGCCGGGCAGCCAGGTCTGCGTGGTGTTGATGGAGGCGCCGGGCGCGGTCAGCGTCGGCGTGAAGCCGCCGTCCTCACGCGGGCCGCGCGAGGAGAAGGGCAGCATCGCGTACTTCTTCTCCACGGCCGAGCCGTAGTTGGAGGCCCAGGTCTCCTTGGAGATGGACGCGCCGACCGAGATGACCTTGTCGGCCAGGCCGGGGTCGCCGATCGTGTTGGCGCCGGGGCCCGAGTTGCCGGCCGAGATGACCAGCTCGACGCCGTAGGTGTCGATCAGGCGGGTGTAGAGCTCGGCGCGCGCGTTGTTGCCGTCGTTCAGCGCCGGGAGACCGCCGATGGACATGTTGACGATGTCGACGCCACGGTTGGCGACGAGGTCGATCATGCCCTCGGTGAGCGCGACGTTGGTGCAGCTGGGGCCGAAGAGGCAGGCGCGGGAGGAGACGACCTTCGCACCGGGCGCGGCGCCGTTCATCTTGCCGCCGAACAGCCCGTTCGCGGCGGTGATACCGGCGACGTGCGTGCCGTGCTCGCTCGATATCAGGCCGATGTTGACGAAGTCGCGCTTCTGGCCGACCCAGTCGCCGCCCAGCGGGTCCATCGGGACGTCCTTGCGGATCTCCACGACGAACGGCTGCCGCTCGACCACGTCGGTGGCCGGGTTGTCGGTACCGAAGTAGCCGATCTGGTACCCGTCCTTGTACGGCTTCATCGGCGCGTCGTCGGTGAAGTCGCTGTTGCCGTTGGAGTCGACACGGACCGTGCCGGCCGCCGCGTCGTACAGGACACCCCAGGCGTCGGTGGTGTCGCCGTCGCGGTTCACGTCACCGGCCGCGTCGCCGCCGGCGGTCGCGGACTCGCGGAAGAGGTTCACCTGGTAGCTGCCCGCGGGCGCGGTCCAGGTCTTGCCGCTGAAGGCGAACGTGGGCCCGGACACGGAGGTCAGCATCGCGCGCCAGGACGCGTCGCCGTCGATGATCGGGTCGGTGGACGTCACCCAGTCGACGATCTTGCGCTCGCCGGTGGTGGTCTTCTGCAGCGCGGGGTGCGCCAGGTCCACACCGGAGTCGAGGACGCCGATGGTGATGCCCCGGCCGTCCGCCTTCGGGTTCTTCTTCACGAAGTCGACGGCACCCGTCTCGAACGACGGGTTGTACGGGTTCTCGGCGGGGGTGTTCTTGCCGGGCGCCGGGTAGGCGCCGGCCGTCGGGGCCTTCTTGGCGCCCTTGGCGGTGTCGGCGGACGGCGTCGGGTCGTCCAGCGCGATCTCCTGGCGCAGGTCGATGCCGTGCACGGAGGAGAGCTTGGAGGCCGCCTTGATGGCCGCGTCGGCCTTGGCGGTCGGGACGGTGGCGCGGACGTAGCCGAGCTTGTCGTAGGTACGGCCCACGGAGCCGCCCTTCACCGCGTCGAGCTGGTCCGCGACCTGCTCGGTCTGCCCCGGCGCGGTGGCGACCATCATCGTGACGTTCTTGTCGCCGCCGGCCTCGGCCTCGGCGAGGAGGTCGGCGTCGTCCGAACCGAGCTTGCCGCTCGCGGACTTGACCGATGTGTCGACGGGAGTACCCGGATCGTCCGCGGAGAAGGCCATGGGTATCGGCCCCGCCGCGGAGAGTGCGGCCACGAGACCGGCGGCCACGGCTATGCGCGCCGCGCGTCTCGCGCCGGTGATCGGAGCTCGCTGAGGGTTGGGGGTCATCAGCATCCTTGTAGGTAAAGGAAAGTCCGTTGACGATCGGAACGATCGCCCCAGTCCGGTATGTGAACCCGGATGACCGCTCAGCTTTACCCAAGTGATGGATGTTTGGGGAGGGTTGACCGTGGCGTGAAGTGTCCATGGCGTACTTCCGCCATACGCCACCGCGGGCATAGCGGCGTATGGACGGACATTCCCGGAGGGCTCAGCCCTCTCGCGTGCGCGCGTAGTGGCGGGACGCCTTCGCGCGGTTGCCGCAGGCGGCCATCGAGCACCAGCGGCGGGTGCCGTTCCGCGAGGTGTCGAAGAAGTGCAGGACGCACGCCTCGTGGGCGCAGTGCCGGATGCGGTCGGGGGCGGTGTCCAGCAGTTCCAGGTAGTCGCGGGCCGCGAGCCAGGCCGGTCCCCAGGACGGGTCGCGGAACTCGGCTTCCTCGCCCGGCCCCTCCGCGGTCAGGGTCGCCCTGATCCGCCCGTGCGCGAGCACGGCGTCGACACGGCCCGCGCCCTCCGCCAGGGATCCGTCCACGGCGGCCCGCAGGGCGTCCCGTGCCGTCAGCGCATGGCGCAGGGCCGCCTCGTCGGCAGTGAAGTCCAGCGCGTTGGCGGCCAGCCACACCGCGAGCCCCTCGGTGTCCGTCAGCAGGTCCTGGATCACGCCGTCGTGCATCCACCGCGTGTTGAGCAGGTCGAGCGAGAGCGGCTCCCCGGTGAGCGGACGTGGATCCCGGGCGGCGACGGACATCTGGCGGCTCCCTGCTTCCCCGGCCGGCGTGCACCGACCGGCCCCTGCTAACCGGTTAAGAGTATGTGACCGGTTGACGTTCACCGATTCTAACTCCTAAAGTCATCTACAACGGTTAGTCCATGCCGGGCTCGACACAAGGGGAGTGCCATGTCGACGACCACCGCACCACGCATCGGCCACACCGGCCTGAATGTCACGGATCTCGACCGCTCGCTCGCCTTCTACCGGGACGTCCTCGGCTTCACGGTGATCGTCGAGGGCAAGGAGGAGGACCGGCGGTACGCGTTCCTCGGCGAGGACGGCCGCCCCGTACTCACGCTGTGGCAGCAGGCCGACCACGGATACGCGGCGACCGGCGCGGGGCTGCACCACCTGGCCCTGGAGGTCGACACGGTCGAGCAGGTCAGGGCGTACGAGACGGCACTGCGCGCCCAAGGCGTGGAGTTCGCCCACGAGGGCGTCGTGGCCCATCGGGAGGGCGCCGCGTCCGGGGGCATCTTCTTCCACGACCCGGACGGCACGCGCCTGGAGATCTCCATGGCCCACGGCGTGGAGGGGGCACCGGCCCCGTCGGGCGAGGCTCCGACCTGCGGTTTCTTCTAGCCCGGACCGATGGAGCTCGAACCGATGGAGGAGGACACCATGACCTACCACTCCGGCTCGCGTGCCGTGCAGGACCGGGTCGGCGTGCGTGACATGGCCGACCATGTCGGACGGTCGATCGGGGAGGGGCTGCGACCGGTGGCCGCCGCCTTCCTGGAACTCCAGCCGATGCTCGTGCTCGGCGCCGCCGACCCGGACACCGGCCGGGTCTGGGCCTCCCCGGTCACCGGCGAGCCCGGATTCGTACGGGCCACCGGACCGCGGCAGATCTCCGTCGCGCACGGCCCGCGCGCGGGCGACCCGCTCACCGCGGCGCTCGCCGTCGCCGGAACCCCGGTCGGCACCATCGCGCTCGACCCGCGCACCCGTCGCCGCATGCGGCTCAACGGCCGCTCCCGGCCCACACCCCGCGGTCTGGCGGTCGAGGCCGACCAGGTCTTCTCCAACTGCCCCAAGTACCTCCAGAAACGGGAGTCGTACGAGACGGTCGCGCGCACCCCGGGCGAACCGCTGCGCGGCAGCGAACTGGACGCGTCCCAGCGGGAGTTCGTCCGCGCCGCAGACACCTTCCTCCTCGCCACCGTGCACGGGGGCGGCGCGGACGCCAGCCACCGCGGCGGCAACCCCGGCTTCGTACACGTCACTTCGCCGACCGAGCTGAGCTGGCGCGACTACCCCGGCAACTCCATGTTCCTCACCCTCGGCAACCTCGCCGCCGACCCGCGCGCCGGACTCCTCTTCCTCGACTGGGAGACGGGCGCCGCGCTCCAGCTCTCCGGCACGGCCCGCACGGAGTTCGCCCCCGACGGCACACGCACCGTCCGCTTCACCGTCGAGGCCGTCGTGGACACGCCCGGGGCGAGCCCGCTGCGCTGGTCGCCGCCCGAATACTCACCGGCGAACCCGACCCTGCCGTAATAACGTCTGCGCATGCACAAGGAGTTGAGGGTGGCGGCCTACGCCGTATGCGTGCGGGACGATCGGATACTCCTCGCGCGCCTGGTGGAGAAGAACGGCACCAGGCCCTGGACGCTGCCCGGCGGCGGCATGGACCACGGCGAGGACCCGTACGACACCGTGATCCGGGAGGCCGAGGAGGAGACCGGGTACACGGTCGAGCCCCTCGCGCTGCTCGGCGTCGACTCCATCAGGCGCACCTATGCGCGCCGCCTCGGCCCCGCCGCCGACTTCCAGGGCCTGCGGATCGTCTACGAGGTCGGCGTCACCGGCGGGGAACTGCGCCACGAGACGGACGGCTCCACTGACCTGGCGGCCTGGCACCCTCTGGACGAGGTACCTGCCTTGGACCGGGTGGGGCTCGTCGACGTCGGCCTCACACTGTGGCGGGACCGACCGGCGGCGGGGCGCGCCCCGTAAGGGGCGCGAGGCTGAGCCGATAGGCGGCTCCGCCGCGTGGGCGCGACCAGCCGAAGCGGACCCGCAGATTCATGACCGCACCCCAGCGGAGCGTTCAGGTTCCGTACCCAGCCAGGTGAACTTGGAGTGACCGCCTCCTCTCGGTTCGAAGAGGGCTCGGTGGACGCGGAGGGTAACCAAGATCCACGTACGGTGATCGGCGCTGCCCGTTGCTGTCCAGTTAACGCGCAGGTCACCCCCGGTGCCAACGATCCAGTATGAGCGGGCAGTTCGCGTGAGCGAACCGCCCGCGACCACTGCTGACGCGTTCGGACCCGGGGAGATCGCGCCATGTCGCGCATACGCTCTGTCGCCACCGCCACTGTTCGTGACCGCCGCGCCTTCCTGGCCGCAACCGGGGCGGTGTCCCTCTCCGCGGGCATCGGCCTCGCGCTGCGTCCCGGTTCGGGCGAGGCCGCCGCGCACACCGCCTCGACCCAGGGGCAGCCCCTCGCGGTCTCCCGCCCTGCGCCGGCCGCGCCGCTGGCCCCGTACACCCGCGGCACCACCCTCTCGACGGTCGCGGTCCCGCGCGGCGGCTCCGGCTACCGGCGGCTCGGTGACGGGCCCGCCTGGTCGCGCGTCGTCCGCGGCGATCTGGCCGCGCCCAAGGCCGGCCGGGGCGAACGGCGCACCGCGCTCGCCGCGTTCGTGCAGTTCACCGACCTGCACCTGGTCGACGTACAGCAACGAGTACCTGCGCTCCCAGACCGCCAGCGCCTGGCGGCCCCAGGAAGCCCTGTCCGTGCCCGGCGCGGTCTCGCTCGTCGAGCGGGTCAACGCGCTGCGCGGCGCCCCGGTCACCGGCTCGCCGCTGCACTTCGTGATGACCACCGGCGACAACACCGACAACAACGCCAAGACGGAGCTGGACTGGTTCCTGAAGGTGATGAGCGGCGGCCGGATCACCCCCAACTCCGGTGACCCGAACCGCTACGAGGGCGTCCAGAACAGCGACCTCAAGCTGTACTGGCAGCCCGACGCGGCCCTGCGCGACGCCGACAAGCAGCTCGGCTTCCCGCGCATCGACGGCTTCCTCGCCGCCGCGATCCGCGAACTGCGCAGCCCCGGCCTCAACCTGCCCTGGTACTCCACGGTCGGCAACCACGACTCCCTGCCCGGCGGCTGCTACGCGCCCGGCGACTCCTTCTTCGCCGACTTCGCGGTCGGCGGCAGGAAGCTGATGACCCTCGACGAGTCGGAGGGCGTCGCCATCTGGAACAACGTCAAGAAGGGCGGCGACCCCAAGGGCGCGGCCTTCAAGGCGATGCTCAAGTCCCAGGCGCGGAGGATGCGTTCCGTCACCCCGGACGAGGGCCGCGCCCCCTTCACCCCCGCCGAGTACCTCCAGGCCCACCTCGACCCCGCGCACACCGGAGCGGGCCCCATCGGGCACGGCTACTCACAGGCGAACCTCGCCGCGAAGACGCAATACTACACCTTCCGCATCGCCGACGGCCTGCTCGGCGTCAGCCTCGACAGCACCGACCCGGGCGGCCACTACGAGGGTTCGCTCGGCACCGCCCAACTGCGGTGGCTGGAGCGCACGTTGAAGGCGGCCGAGAAGAACAAGGAACACGTCATCGTCTTCAGCCACCACACCAGCAAGTCGATGCGCAACCTCCGCGAGGACCCGGCCCACCCGGGCGAGCGGCGGCACGGCGGCGACGAGGTGCTCGCCCTCCTCGGCAAGTACCGCTCGGTGCTGGCCTGGGTGAACGGCCACAGCCACAAGAACAAGATCACCCCGCACTCCGCCCCGGACGGCCGCTCCTTCTGGGAGGTCTCCACCGCCTCCCACGTCGACTTCCCGCAGCTCGCCCGGGTGATCGAGATCGTCGACAACCACGACGGCACGGTCTCCCTGTTCACCACGCTCATCGAGTCCGGCGCCCCGCACGGCACGGACTTCGCCGACCTCACCCAGACGGGCCTCGCCGCCCTCTACCGAGAACTCTCCTTCAACGCCCCGGGCGCCCGAACGGACTTGAGCGGCGAGGCGGGAGACCGCAACACGGAACTGGTGCTGAAGAAGGGCTGAGGCCTTAGCGCCCCTTCGGGGGCGGCCCCTTCAGGGGCGCGGGGAACTGCGCGACAAGCCCCCACCGGCCCGCGCTCCACGAACAACCTCCTGCAAGCCACTCACGAGTTGTTCAAGTAAGCCAACACCGCAAGCACCCGCCGATGCCCACTGTCACTCGGCGGCAACCCCAACTTCAAAAACACATTCCCAATGTGCTTGCTGACAGACCGCTCGGTCACGACAAGAGCCTCGGCGATAGCCGAATTCCCGTGCCCTTCAGCCATCAGCTGAAGAACCTCCCGCTCACGAGGAGTGAGCGAATCGAGCGGCGAGTCCCGCCGCCGCACAAGCAGCTCGGACACCACCTCGGGGTCCAAGGCCGTACCGCCGGAGGCAACCCGCTCCAGCGCGTCCAGGAACTCGTCGACCCGCCCCACCCGGTCCTTGAGCAGATAACCGACCCCGCTCGCCCCACCGCCGAGCAACTCCGCGGCGTACGACTCCTCGACGTACTGCGAGAGCACGAGCACCGGCAGCCCGGGGATCTCCTTGCGGGCCGCGAGCGCCGCGCGCAGCCCCTCGTCGCGGAAGCCGGGCGGCATCCGGACGTCGAGCACGGCGACATCGGGGCGGTGTGAGAGCAGCGCGGGCAGCACCTCGGGCCCGCTGCCCGCGACGGCCACCACCTCGTGCCTGGAGGAGGTGAGCAGCAGGACCAGCCCCTCCCGCAACAGGGCGTTGTCCTCGGCGATCACCACACGCACGGCAGCTCCACTTCGATCACGGTCGGGCCCCCGGCGGGGCTGGTCAGCCGCAGGGTCCCGTCGAGCGCGGCGACGCGCCGCTGCATACCGAGCAGCCCGGAACCCCCGGCCTCGTCGGCACCGCCCCGGCCCCCGTCGCGTACGGTCACCCACAACCCCTTGCCGGTACGGACGAGGCCGACCTCGGCCCGCTCCGCGCCGCTGTGCTTGGCGGCGTTCGTCAGCGACTCGGCGACGACGAAGTACGCGGCGGCCTCGACCGCCGCCGGGGCCCGCGCCCCGTCCCGCTCGCTGTCGGCGTCCTCCAGGCCGTCCACGGTCACGGCCACGTCCAGGCCGCTGCTCGCGGCGAGCGCCCGGACCGCGCCGGCGAGACCGCGGTCGGTGAGGATCGGCGGGTGGATGCCCCGTACGACGTGCCGCAGCTCGGTCAGAGCCTCCTCGGCCTGGTCCTGGGCGTCGTCGAGGAGCCTGCGCGCGGCCTCGGGATCACGGTCGTACGCCCGCTTGGCCAGCCCGATCCGCATCGACAGCGAGACCAGCCGGGCCTGTGTGCCGTCGTGAAGGTCCCGCTCGATGCGCCGCAGCTCGGCGCCGTGCGCGGCGATCGCGCCGGCCCGGGTCTCGGTCAGCTCCTCGACCCGCACGGCGAGCTCCGCCTTGGGGGAGGGCTTGAGCAGGGCGGTCGACCACTTGGCGTCGAGGTCCGCGAGCCGGCCGATCAACGGCAGCACGACGGCCTCGCGGCGCAGCAACCCGCACCACACACCGTCGACGAGCAGTCCCAGCGGCCACAGCGGGATCGCCAGATACGGCAGGCAGCCGTAGGCGTAATAGGCGACCATCCAGCGCAGATCGGTGAAGGTGCCCGGATCCCGCACGACCGTACGCACCCGCTCGCGCACCGTGCCCTCGACGGGCTGGTAGGCCTCGGGGATCTCCTGGCCCGTCCACGCGGCCACCATGCGCCGCTTGGCCCCGGCGATCCGGCGCACCAGCAGCACGGTCTCGGGCAACAGCCCGATGGCGACCACGCTGACCGCGCCGATGGCCCCGATCAGCAGGACCGTGATGAAGAGGTACGAGCCGAAGGACAGCACGGCGGCAGGCGCGAGCCGGCGTGTGGCCCGCGCGGCCTCCCGGACTGTCTTCCGCATGGCGATCAGAGTAGGCGAACGGGCGCACATGCGGACGCGTGGCCACCTTCCTTTGATCAGCGGACACCTTCCCTTGACCTGCGGGCACCTCGCCGCTGACCTGCGGCGGCCTCCCTGCCGGCCTGCGGGCGCCTCCCCGCGACGAGCCCCTGCCTCTCCGTCACGGCCGACGGCCGGCCCGCCCGTGGTGTAGCCCGCTACACCTCCGGTTCGGGAGGGCACTCCCTCGTGGCGGGCGGCGGATCCCGGGATCGTTGATCTCAGTTGATCCCAGTCGATCGCGGGAGTTCCCAGCTCCCCACCCGGAAGGAAACTCCCATGAAGGCGCTGCTCTCCTCGAAGCCGGTCCTGTGGTTCCTGTTCCTGTTCAACCTCGTCGTCGCCGCGGCCGCGCCCTTCGTCGTGGACGGCTCGCAGGGCGTGCTGACCGCCGTCGGCATGGGCGTCGTCTCTCTCGGGGCGGGCCTGAGCCTCCTCAAGGGCCGCGGGCAGGGGCAGGGGCAGGGCCAGCAGGCCTGAGCCATGCAGGCAGGCGGGCCGAGCTGTTCCAGAAGGGCCGAAACCCGCTCAACCGCCGCAGTCGCAGGCAACCCGTACGACATGCCACCGGGTCCCTCCCGTCGGTGCACCACGACGGACACGACGGATGGGACACGACGACACATGACTGCATCCCGCACGCTGCGCCTCGGACTGACGAGCGCGGCCGCACTGGTCGCGGCCTCGCTCACGGCTCCGGTGGCCATGGCCGCCCCGGCCTCCTCCTCGGCCTCGTCCCCGTCCCCGGCCCCGCTCGGAGACCACGCCGCGACCCAGCGGGCGATGGACGCCGCCGTGCAGGACGGCGTCCCCGGTGTGGCCGGGCAGGCGAAGGACAAGTACGGGACCTGGAAGGGCACTTCGGGCATCGGCAACCTCAAGACGAAGCAGCCGCGCTCCGCCCACGACCGCTACCGCGTCGGCAGCATCACCAAGACGTTCGTGTCGACGGTGCTGCTCCAACTGGAGGCGGAGGGACGGTTCTCGCTCGACGACAAGGTGGAGAAGTGGTTGCCGGGCGTGGTCCGCGGCAACGGCCACGACGGCAGCCGGATCACGCTCCGCCAGCTCCTGAACCACACCAGCGGGATCTTCAACTACACCGACGACGAGGACTTCGGCCGGACCTACTTCCTGAAGGACGGCTTCTTCGAGCACCGCTTCGACCGGCTGTCGCCCGCGCAGCTCGTGAAGGTCGCCACGGCCCACAAGCCGGACTTCGAGCCGGGCACCTCCTGGAACTACTCCAACACCAACTACGTACTCGCCGGAATGGTGATCGAGAAGGCCACGGGCCACACGTACGGGGACGAGGTCGGGCAGCGCATCATCGAGCCGCTCGGCCTGCGCGCCACCACGGTCCCCGGCACGAACCCGCACGTGCCCCGGCCCAGCAGCCGGGCCTACGGCAAGCTCGCCGAGACGGCGACCGGCCCGACCTACGACGTCACGGAGCTCAACCCCTCCCTCGCCTCCGCGGCGGGCGAGATGATCTCCGACTCGGGCGACCTCAACCGCTTCTACTCGGCGCTGCTGCGAGGCAAGCTGCTGCCGAAGAAGCAGCTCACCGAGATGAAGACCACCATCAAGGTCGACGCGATTCCGAACGCCGGCTACGGCCTCGGTCTCATGGAACGCAAACTGAGCTGCGGCGTCGTCGTCTGGGGCCACGGCGGCGGCATCCACGGCTCGAACTCGGAGGCCGTCACGACGGCGGACGGCCGCCACTCCCTCGCCTTCAACTTCAACGGCGACTGGTCGGGGGACAGCGACGCGGTGATCGAGGCGGAGTTCTGCGCCGAGTAACCGCCCCGACGGACGGTGGGCCGGGTGAGCGCGCACAGGGCCGCTTGCCCGTTCCCGGGAACCGCTCAGGACCCGGCACAGCCGAAAGTCCTCGGGCTCGCGCTCAGGCTCCGGACGCGGCCCGCAGCAGGCGGAGCTGCCCGATCTCGGCGGCGTTCTTCATGAGCTCGGAGTTCACCCAGCCGGCCATGTGGGCGACGGTGTGCTCCGGATCGTTCTGCCACGGGAACGGAGCGACGGCGTCCAACTCGGCGTCCGTGAACCGCTCCAGCACCGCCAGCCACTCCTCACGCAGTCCGCGCAGCCACGCGACGGCGGCCTTCCCTTCCCCCGGCCACACGATCTCGGTCCGCTCCCGCGGCACCCGCCCCCGGGCGTGATCGACGGCCACACTCCACCACCACCCGATGTGCCAGCTCACCCACCCGATGGTGGGAACCGGAATCGGGTCGGGCTCGGCATCCGCCCAGTCCGCCACCCACCGCCCATCACCATCACCATCCGGACGCACCGTCCAGCAGAGCGGCCCGGGCTCCCACAGGAAGTCCTCGTCCTCCAGCCGCTCCAGGTGGTACTCGAACAACGACCACGTCAGCTCGAACTGCCAGCGCAACAGCTCACAACGGGAAACAGTCACCGGGCGACCCTGACATGCCGTCGCTCCTGCCGGGAAACGGTTATCCGAGGGCGTACGCAGACCGCCCCGGACGATCCGGCGCAATCGTGCAGGCTGCGAACTATCCTGCTGCGCACGTGGATTGAGAGCTCGGGGGAAGCGTGGCAGCGAAGTCATCCGCGCAATGGGTGCCGCCTGCGCGCCCTGCGCGACCGGCGTCATCCGTACCGACGGGACCGGGCCATCGCGACGCGGTCCTCGTCCTGCCCGGGATCATGGGCAGCGAGCTGGTGGAGAGCGCGACCGGCCGTGTCCTGTGGGGCGGTTCGGACCTCCGTCGGTACGGCAGTGCCTGGGCGTTTGGCGGCTCGCTCTCGGCCCTCCACGTGACGGACGAGGAACGCGCGGGCGTGACCGGGCGCATCCGCGCGACCCGGCTGCTCCGCTTCCCCGCCCGTGCTGCGGGGCTTCGAGCCGTACACCAAGCTCCTGGCGGGCACCCGGCGCGTGGCGGCCCACCCCGACGCGGTACGGGAGTTCGCGTACGACTGGCGCCTGTCGACCGAGCGCGCGGCCGCCCGTCTGGCGGAGGCGGCGGACGACCACCTGCGGGCCTGGCGTGCCCACCCGCACGGCAGCCGGGACGCCCGGCTCACCCTCGTGGCCCACTCCATGGGCGGCCTGGTCGCCCGCTTCTTCATGACCGCGCTGGGCGGGGTCCGTGACGTCCGCACCCTGATCACCTTGGGCACGCCCTTCCACGGCTCGGTCCAGGCCGCGGGCCTGCTCGGCTCGGGCAGCGGCACCCCGCTGCCGCTGCCCCGCCGCCGGCTGCGTGCCCTGGCCCGCACCCTGCCCGGTCTGTACGAGCTGCTGCCCGGCTACCGCTGTGTGGAGGACCCCACCGGTGACTTCCGCCGCCTCACTCCGGCCGACGTCGAATCCCTCGGCGGAGACCGGGAGCTGGCCCAGCAGTCGCTCGACCGCAGGGAGAAGCTGAACGAGTCGGATGCCGGCACCCTCCCCCAACTGCGCGCGGTGGTCGGTGTCGGCCAGCGCACCCCACAGAGCCTGACCCTCGCGGACGGCACGGCGGAACTGCGCGAGTACGTCCCGGACGGCGACACCCGGCTCGACCGCCGCGGCGACGGAACGGTGTACCGGGAGGCGGCGACACCGGCCGGTCGCACCCCTTCTACCTCCCCCCAGAGCCATGGCGCCCTCGCCCGCAGCGAGGAGGCGGTCGCGTTCACCGGCTCGGTCCTGACCGAACGCCCACTGGGCCCGCCCCTCGGCGCGACCGAACTGGGCCTGTACGTACCGGATGTGGCGACGGCACGTGAACCCTGCCCGGTCGAGGTCGACCTGGTGGACAACCCGGTCGCCGTCGAACTCCAGGTCATCGACGTCTCCGAGAACCTGGAGATCGACCGCCCGCGCCTGTCCCGCCGCGACGGCCGCCTGCGCGCCGACGTACGGCTCCCGTGGCCGGGCCTGTTCCGCGTCGAGGCGAAGTGCGGCGGCTTCTCGGCTGTGAGCCAACTCGTCCTGGCGGTCGCCGGTGACTGAGTTCAGGGGACCGCACTCGCGCCACCCCGGCGCCTCGCGTCGCCCCGGCCGGTAATTCGATGTCCGGGCGGGCCCCGCAGCGGGATCATGAAGGCTCGGGCCCAACCGCCCGCCCGCACCCCCGACGCCCAAGGAGCCGCTCGACATGCCAGTGCCCGCCGACCCCACGGTGCTCCATCCCATGCCCGAGCAGCCGCGGGTGGTGCTGCTCAGGCCGTTGGTGAAGTCCCCGCTGATCGAGGTGGGGGAGTACTCCTACTACGACGACCCGGACGACCCGACCGCGTTCGAGACGCGCAACGTCCTCTACCACTACGGGCCGGAGAAGCTGGTCATCGGGAAGTTCTGCGCGCTGGGCACGGGGGCGCGGTTCATCATGAACGGCGCCAACCACCGGATGGACGGCCCCTCGACGTTCCCGTTCCCCACCATGGGCGGTTCCTGGGCCGAGCACTTCGACCTGCTCACCGGTCTGCCGAACAGGGGTGACACGGTCGTCGGCAACGACGTCTGGTTCGGTCACGGCACGACGGTGATGCCCGGGGTACGGATCGGACACGGCGCGATCATCGGCGCCGGCGCCGTGGTCACCACGGACGTGCCCGACTACGGCATCGTCGGCGGCAACCCGGCCCGGCTCATCCGCACCCGCTTCAGCGACGACGAGATCGACCGGCTCCTCGCGGTGGCCTGGTGGGACTGGCCCGCGGAGCACATCACCGGGCACGTACGGACGATCATGTCGGGGAACATCGCCGAGCTGGAGGCCGCCGCCCCGGACCGCGCGTGAAGGGGCGGACCCGGTCTCCCGGGACCCGCCCCTTCACTCCCCTCCGGGATGCCCCCGGTCCGTCACTAACGGGGAAGCACCACTACATACGCGGCCGGGTCGCGGTCCGCTGAAGCCATCAGGGCCGTACGTACGACCGTTGCCTGCTGTTCCATCGAGTCCCGCAGCTTCTTCGGGGTGATGTGGACGACCGTGATGCCGAGCCGCTCCAGGTGCTCGCGCTTGCGGGCGTACTCGGACCACATGGCGTCGTCCTGCCGATGGCCTTGGCGAGGGGCGCGCGTGTCGAGTTCGAGGGCGACGGCGTGGTCGGGCCAGTACGCGTCGAGGCCGCCCAGGTGCGGGCCGCCGGGAAGGCGGAGGTCCACGTTCCAGACCGGGTCCGGCAGACCGTGCTCGTGGACCATGCGGTAGAGGCGGTCCTCCGCGATGGCCCGCCCCTCGGCGAGCAGCGAGTCGACGGCGTCCACGACATGCGGGCGGCTCAACAGCCGCGCCTGCGTCAACTCCTTGACCACGGCGGCCGGTTCACAGTGCCCGCCGCGTACGGCCTCGGTGAGCAGCCGGCGTACGACACCCGCGTCCGCGAGGTCGGCGACCGCGTCGGCCAGGGCACGCGGAACCGGGGCCACCGGGATGCCGGTGATCTGCTCGGGCTCCGGCATGCCCGGCGTACGGACGATGCGGACGCAGCCCGTAGAACGCAGCCGGCGCAGACGCGGGACGAGAACGTCGATGCGGTCCAGCGAGAGAAGCGGGGGCGCCGACGAGAAGCGGTGCAGGGCCAGCGCCGCCAGGCCGGTGATCATCGCGTCGGCGTACCGCTGCGGGGCGTGCGGCTCGCCCGCGCCGGGCTGGGCGGGGACCGCCGGTTCGGCGGCGGGGGAGCGGGCCGCGTACAGGAGAACCGCACGCAGCCGCTCCTCGCTGGTGGCCGGGCCCGGACGGAGCAGGTACACGCCCGGCAGAAGCTGCTGCCAGGTGCCGCCGGGCCTGCACTGCGCGTTGATGTCGGCGGAGCTCACACCCTGCGAGCGCAACTGGGCGGTGGTCAGGACACGGAGCTGAACGTCGGACAGGTGGCGGAGGGGCCGGGGGGAGAGCGGGGTGTTGTGGTTCATGACCCGAGGATTTCCCGTCCGTGATCCCCCTGCTAACCGCTGTTACACGTCCGTCGACAAAACCGGACAAGCTCGCCCTAAAGTGCAAGCGTTCGACTGCCGAAACCCCCTGGTCCGTACGGGGGTCACGGCACCGATTGCCCGCATTCCGTAACTGTTATGGACGGGACGAAAGTCAACACGCCGAGCCGCTGGCCCCGTTAGGGGCGCGGGGAACCGCGCGGCCAGCCCCCACCCACCCGCACGAGACCACGAACCGCACCCTTCATTCGCCGACGGCACCCGCACTGTCACACGCCTGCCCCCACAGGGCCCGCCCCAGATCATCCCGAGCCTCCAACACCAGCCTCCTCAACGCGGGCGCAGCCGCCCCATGGTCGGCAAGCCACGCATCCGCCGCCTCCAAGGTCCCCCGAGAATCCTGCAGCGAAGGGAACAACCCCTTCACCACATCCATCCCGATCTGGATCGACCGCTCACCCCACACCCGCTCGATCACCTCGAAGTACTTCGACGCGTACGGAGCGGTCAGCTCCCGGTGCGACGACTGGGCGAAGCCCGCGATCGTCGCCTCGACCAGCGCGTTGGACAGCGAGTCCGACTCGACGACGGACGCCCATGCCTGGGCCTTGACCGCGGCGGAGGGCCGCGCCGCCAGGCACCGCACCTGATGCCGCTTGCCCGACGCCGTGTCGTCCCGTGCCAGCTCGGCCGCGATGACACCCTCGTCCGCGACCCCGTGCGCGGCGAGCGGCTCCAGGAACGCCCAGCGCAGCTCCTGGTCCACCTCAAGACCGTCGATCTTCGCCGTGCCCTCCAACAGGCCCTGGAGCAACTGGAGATCGGCCTCGCCCGACGCGACCGCCGCGAAGAACCGCGCCCACGTGAGCTGGTGCTGGCTGCCCGGCTCGGTCAGCCGCAGCTCGCGCAGCGCGCCCTCGGCCAGCAGCCGTCCGCCCTCGCCGCGCCACCCGGGCGCCGCGTAGTGGGTGAGCGCGGAGTTCGCCCACGCATGCAGCATCTGCAGCACACCGATGTCGGTCTCGCGGCCCGCGAAGCGCAGGACCAGGTCGATGAAGTCCCGGGCGGGCATGAGGGCGTCGCGGGTCAGGTTCCACAGCGCCGACCAGCACAGGGCGCGGGCCAGCGGGTCGGTGATGTCGCCGAGCCCGTCCCGCAGGGCCGCCAACGAGCCCTCGTCGAACCGGATCTTGCAGTACGTCAGGTCGTCGTCGTTCACGAGCACCAGGTCGGGAGCCTCCGTGCCCACCAGTTCCCCGACGACCGTGCGCGGACCCTCGACGTCGACCTCGGCGCGCGCGTACCGCTCCACCGCCCCTTCGGGCGAGCGTCGGTACAGGCCCACCGCCACCCGGTGCGGCCGCAGCTCGGGATGCGACTCGGCCGCCTCCTGGAGGATCGCCAGCTCGGTGACGCGCCCCTCCGCGCTCAGAATCACCTGCGGAGTAAGGGAGTTGACCCCGGCGGTCTGCAGCCAGGACCGCGACCAGGTGGCCATGTCGCGCCCGCTGGTCTCCTCCAGGACCGACAGCAGATCACCGAGCTGCGTGTTCCCGTACGCGTGCCGCTTGAAGTAGCGGCGGGCGCCCTCCAGGAACGCGTCCCGGCCGACGTAGGCGACCAACTGCTTGAGGACGGAAGCGCCCTTGGCGTACGTGATCCCGTCGAAGTTGAGCTTGGCGTCCTCCAGGTCACGGATGTCGGCCGTGATCGGGTGTGTGGAGGGAAGCTGGTCGGCGCGGTACGCCCAGGACTTGCGGTTGTTGGCGAAGGTGATCCAGCCGTTCGTGAAGCGGGTTGCCTCGACCATCGAGAACGAGCCCATGAAGTCCGCGAAGGACTCCTTCAGCCACAGGTCGTCCCACCACACCATGGTCACCAGGTCGCCGAACCACATGTGGGCCATCTCGTGCAGGATCACGTTCGCCCGGCGCTCGTACGACGCCTGCGTCACCCTGCCGCGGAAGATGAACTCCTCGCGGAAGGTGACGAGCCCCGGGTTCTCCATCGCGCCGAGGTTGTACTCCGGCACGAACGCCTGGTCGTACTTCCCGAACGGGTACGGGTAGTCGAAGTTGTCGTGGAAGAAGTCGAGCCCCTGCTTGGTGACGAGGAAGACGTCGTCCGAGTCGAAGTGCCGGGCTAGGCCCTTGCGGCACATCGCGCCGAGCGGGATCTCCAGACGCGTACCGTCGTCGAGCACCCGCTCGTAGGAGTCCGTCACATAGTGGTACGGGCCCGCGACGAACGCCGTGATGTACGTCGAGATGGGCTTGGTCTCAGCGAACTTCCATACCCCGTCGGCCAGTTCACCGACACCGTTGCTCCACACGACCCAGCCCTCGGGAGCCCGCACCTCGAACCGGAAGGGCGCCTTGAGGTCCGGCTGCTCGAAGTTCGCGAAGACCCGGCGGGAGTCGGCCGGCTCGTACTGCGTGTAGAGGTAGACCTCGCCGTCCTCCGGGTCGACGAAGCGGTGCATGCCCTCGCCGGTGCGGCTGTAGGCGCACTGGGCGTCGACGACGAGTTCGTTGTCCTCGGCGAGGTCCTCAAGGAGGATGCGCGAGCCGTCGAAGACCGCGCCCGGGTCGAGGTCCCTGCCGTTCAGCGAGACGGCGGTGACGCTCGGGGCGATCAGGTCCGCGAAGGTCGTGGCACCCGGCTCGACGCTGCGGAAGCGGATCGTCGTCACCGAGCGGAAGGTGCGCGGCCCGGCGTCCGTCCCACCCACCGCGGAGCGCAGGTCCAGGGACACCTCGTACCCCTCGACGGACAGCAGTGCGGCCCGCTCGCGGGCCTCGTCGCGGGACAGATTCTCACCGGGCACGGGCGGCACTCCCTCGTGGCGTAATGGATACGTGTCGGGTACGCGTCTGGGTACGCGTGAACAGCACCGATCCTGCCATGTGCCCCTGACCCCGGACACCCGGGAATGGCACAGGTGACCGGTTGCGTTGGGGCTGAAGGACACGACTGAGGACCCCCTGAGACCCGTACCGAGATCCGTACCGAGGAGAAGCATGTCCGAGCAGACCGCGCAGACCGCCGGCAAGACCCCCGTCGACTTCTGGTTCGACCCTCTCTGCCCCTGGGCGTGGATGACCTCGCGATGGGTCCTGGAGGTGGAGAAGGTCCGGGACATCGAGGTCCGCTGGCATCTGATGAGCCTCGCGGTACTGAACGAGCCCAAGCTGGACGAACTGCCCGAGGAGTACCGCGAGCTGCTCAGCACGAAGGCGTGGGGCCCCGTCCGCGTCGTCATCGCGGCCCAGGAGGAGCACGGCGCCGAGGTGCTCGGAGACCTCTACACCGCGCTCGGCACCCGCATCCACAACCAGGGTGAGGGCCCCGGCAAGGAGGTCGTCGCCGCCGCGCTGAAGGACGTCGGCCTGCCCGAGTCCCTTCTGGACCACTGGGACGACACCCCGTACGAGCCCCAGCTGCGCGCCTCCCACAAGGAGGGCATAGACAAGGTCGGCCAGGAGGTCGGCACCCCCGTGATCGCGGTCCCCGGCTCGGACGGCGGGCAGATCGCCTTCTTCGGCCCGGTCGTCACCCCGGCCCCCAAGGGCGACGAGGCCGGAAAGCTGTGGGACGGCACGCTGATGGTCGCCTCGATCCCGGGCTTCTACGAGATCAAGCGGACGCGGACCAAGGGCCCGGACTTCAGCAACCTCTGACCTGACCGGTACCCGGGGAGCCGGCAGCGGCGGGCTCGGCTCAGCTCTCGCCTCGGCTCAGCTCGGTTCGGGCAGGCGCAGAGGCTCCCTGAACGGCTTCTCTTTGAAGTACGTCCGCAGGTTGCGGCACTGCTTGCCCTCGTCGTTCAGGGGCGCCATGCACACCATGAACCCGTCCACGTTCTTCTCGCCCGTCTCCTTCATGAGCCAGGCCGCCTCCTGGGTTTCCAGGAAGCGGTGCTCTTCCTCAAGGCTCTTGCAGGTGAAGCAGCTTCGCTTGCGCATCCGGTAACCATCACCCGGAGCCCCCCGTACCGGAAGACCCCCGCGAGTCACGTCCTCGCGGGGGTCTTCCCTCTTTCCGCCTGCCCGCGAACGGTGAGAAGACGATCACGAGGCAGGGCGCTTCGGGCCGCCCCCCCGGGGGGCGGGTGAGGCAGGCTCAGGGGGCGAGCAGCAACACGTCCGCGCGGGACTTGGCGGCCTCGTAACGACGTGCCACGTCCTGCCAGTTGACGACCTGCCACATGGCGTCGATGAAGTCGACCTTCTGGTTCCTGTACTGGAGGTAGAAGGCGTGCTCCCAGGCGTCGAAGACCAGGATCGGCACCGAGCCCTGGCCGACGTTGCCCTGGTGGTCGTAGATCTGCTCGACGATCAGGCGCCCGCTGAGCGGCTCGTAGGCGAGTACGCCCCAGCCGGAGCCCTGGGTCGTCGCGGAGGCCTTGGTCAGCTGGGCCTTGAACGCGCCGAACGAACCGAACGACTCGGTGATCGCGTCGGCGAGCTCGCCCACACCGTCCGAGGCGAGGGGCTCACCGCCGCCCTCGCCCGTCATGTTGTGCCAGTAGATGCTGTGCAGGATGTGCCCGGAGAGGTGGAAGGCGAGGTTCTTCTCCAGCCCGTTGATCGAACCCCACGACTCCTTGTCCCGCGCCTCGGCGAGCTGGTCCAGGGTGTCGTTCGCCCCCTTCACGTACGCCGCGTGGTGCTTGTCGTGGTGCAGCTCGATGATCTCGGGGCTGATCACGGGGGCGAGCGCGGAGTAGTCGTACGGCAGCTCGGGAAGTGTGTAGACGGCCATGCCAGGTCCTCTCCGACCTCTTGTTGCAAGCTACTTGCAAGTGCACGCTAGCAGCAAGAGAGTGTGGGGGTGTGCGAGGGCACGCAAAAGGGCCCTCTCGCGAGGGCCCTCCGGTTGTTGCGTGGTCTTGCGGGTGCGGGTGCGGGTGCGGGTGCGTTGTGGCTGGTCGCGCCCACGCGGCGGAGCCGCAAATCGACACAGCCCCGCGCCCCTGAACGGGCTGCGCCCGTAACGGGTCGCGGCCCGCTCAGTCGCGTGCCCGCTGCCAGGCGTAGCCCGTCGCCGCCAGTGCCAGCGTCATCGCGCCCGTCGAGTACAGCTGGACCCGCGTGTCCGGTTCCCGGGCCATCAGGATGAAGATGGCGAGCATGCCCCCGAGGGCCACCCAGGTCAGGGCAGGGAAAGCCCACATGCGCACGGCCAGCTTCTCCGGGGCCTCGCGTTCCAGGGTGCGGCGGAGCCGGAGCTGGGAGACCGCGATGAAGATCCAGACGACCAGGATCACCGCGCCGATCATGTTCAGCAGCCAGGGGAAGACGTCGTCGGGGCGCCAGTAGCTCAGCAGGACGCAGGCGAAGCCGAAGACGGAGGAGGCGAGGACGGCGGTCCGCGGGACGCCTCCCGAGACCCGGCCGAGGGCCTTCGGTCCCTGCCCCCGCCGCACCAGCGAGTACGCGATGCGCGAGGAACCGTAGATGTTGGCGTTCATCGCCGAGAGCAGGGCGACCAGCACGACCACGTTCATGAGCCGGCCCGCGCCCGGGATGCCCAGGTGGTCGAGGGCGGCGACGTACGGGCCCTTCTCGACGACCGCCTTCGAGTCCCACGGGACGAGCGTGACGATGACCGCCATCGAGCCGATGTAGAAGAGCGCGATGCGCCACATCGCGGTGCGCACGGCGCTCGCGACACCCCGCACCGGGTCCTGCGACTCGGCCGCCGCGATGGTGACGGTCTCCAGACCGCCGTACGCGAAGACGGAGGCGAGCAGACCGATGACGAGCCCCTCGCTGCCGTTGGGCAGGAAGCCTCCCTCGCCGGTGAGGTTCGTGAGGCCGGGGGAGTCCGTGCCCGGCAGGACACCGGCGATCGCCAGCACACCGAGCACCAGGAACAGCGTGATCGCGCCCACCTTCAGCGCGGCGAACCAGAACTCGAACTCGCCGAAGTTCTTCACGGCGGCCAGGTTCGCGGCACAGAAGACGACCATGAAGAGGGCCACCCAGGCCCACTCCGGCGTGCCGGGCAGCCAGCCCGTCACGATCTTCGCGGCGCCGATGCCCTCCAGGCCGACGGCCGTGCAGAGCAGTACCCAGAACGACCAGCCGGCGGTGAACCCCGCCCACGGCCCCATCGCCCGCTCGGCGTGCGCCGAGAAGGAACCGGACGACGGATACGCGGCCGACATCTCGCCGAGCATCCGCATCACCAGCATGACGAGCAGACCGGAGACGGCATACGCGACGACGATCGACGGGCCGGCGGCCGCGATGCCGGCACCGGAGCCGACGAACAGGCCCGCGCCGATCACCCCGCCGAGGGCGATCATCGACAGATGGCGCTGCTTGAGGCCGTGCGAGAGAGAGACGTCCGCGTCGGAGGTGCCGGGAGTGCCGGGCGCGGGGTCGTGGGTGGTACGGGACATGGGTGCGGGCGGTCCCTTGTGTGCGAGGGCAAAAACGCCCACAGTCTGGGCGGCCCCTCCGCCCGCACGGAGAGGCCGCCCACTATGTGGACATACTCGACACGGAGTGCGAGATTCCGATTACGCGGCCGTCGGGTACGTGGCGACCGACGTGTAGTGCGAGGCGTCCCCCTGGATCGAGTAGCTCTCCTTGCCCTCGATGCCGACCGGCACGTCACCGGCGACCGTCACCCGGTTCAGACGGCGCGGCAGGCCGTCGTAGTTGTCGATGGCGTAGTGCTGGGTGATGCGGTTGTCGAAGAGGACGAGCTGGTTCGGGGACCAGCGGTGGCGCAGGACGTTCTCGGGCCGGGTGACGTACGCCTGGAGCAGGTCGAGGACCTTGCGGGACTCGCTCACCGACAGGCCGACGATCCGCTGTGCGAAGCCGCCGATGAACAGCCCGCGCTCACCGGTCAGCGGGTGGACGCGGACGACGGGGTGGGCGGTGCGGTACTTGATGGACGTGAACCGGGCGCGCTGGGCGGCCTGTTCCTCGTCCACCTCCTCCTCGGGGACGGCGTAGTCGTAGTCGTTGGTGTGCTCGGCCCACAGGGTGTCGGCGAGCAGCCGGAGCGGTTCGGGCAGGTTGCGGTAGGCGGCGGCCGAGCTGGCGATCAGCGTCTCGCCCCCGTACGGCGGGATCGTGATGCTGCGCAGGGTGCTGGCCTGCGGAGGGTTGAGGACGAAGGTGACGTCGGTGTGCCAGTTGTTGGCGGCCCGGCCGCGCTCGCTGTCGACGGGCAGCACGTTCGGGGCGCCCTCGACGGCGGGCACGGTCGGGTGGGCGGTGGTCAGGTCGCCGAAGTGACGGGCGAAGGCCTGCTGTCCCTCGTCGTCGAGGTGCACGTCGTCGAAGACCAGGGCCTTGTGGACGTTGAGGGCGTCGCGGAGGGCGGTGACGGTCTCCTGGTCGAGCGGCTCGGAGATGTCGACGCCGGATATCTGGGCGCCGATCCTCGCGGTGACCTTGCGGATCTCGATGTCGGACATGGGGTTCCTTTCGCTTTCGGAGCGGGCTCGGACTCGGGCTCAGACTCGGGCGAGCGCTGGGGCTGGGGCGGTGACGTACTGGTTGGCGGGGCGCGGGAGTCCGTATCTCTCGCGCAGGGTCTGCCGGGGGCCGTACTCCTCGCGGAGCAGACCGCGGGCGCGCAGGAGCGGGACGACGTGGTCGACGAAGGCGTCGAGGCCGGACGGCAGGACCGCGGGCATGATGTTGAAGCCGTCGGCGGCGCCGCTGGTGAACCACTGCTCGATGGCGTCGGCGACCTGCTCGGGCGTCCCGGCGAAGGTGAGGTGCCCGCGCCCGCCGCCGAGCCGTCCGATCAGCTGCCGCACGGTGAGGCGTTCGCGCCGGGCCAGCTCCACCACGAGCGTGTAGCGGCTCTTGGCGCCCTCGATGACGCTCTCCGGAGGCAGGTCGGAGGGAAGTTCGGCATCCAACTCCAGTGATCCCGGCGCCAGTTGCAGCAGGGCTTCCAGGCGGCCCACGCCGTGCGCGTACACGATGTGGTCCTCCAGGACCTGTTCCGCCGCGAGCGCCTCGCTCTCCGTCGAACCGATGACGGGGACGATGCCGGGCAGCACCTTGATGTGGTCGGGGTCGCGGCCGGCCGCCGCCGTACGGGACTTGAGGTCGGCGTAGAAGGCCTGCGCGTCCTCGATGGTCTGCTGGGCGGTGAACACCGCCTCCGCGTACCGGGCCGCGAACTCCTTGCCGTCCTCGGACGAGCCCGCCTGCACGAGGAGCGGGTAACCCTGCGGGGTGCGCGGCACGTTGAGGGCGCCCTCAACGCTGAAGTACCGGCCCTTGTGCCGGGCGGGGTGGACTCTCGTGTCGTCGCCCCAGACGCCGGCCACCTTGTCGGCGACGATCGCGTCGTCCTCCCAGCTGTCCCAGAGCTTCAGGGCCACGTCGAGGAACTCGGCGGCACGGGCGATGGGGGTCCCCCCGCTCGAGCGAAGTCGAGAGTGGGGGAGCTCGGCGTGCGCGGGTTCCGCGTCGAGACCGAAGTTGCGGGCGGCCTCGGCACCCGCCGTGGTGACGATGTTCCAGCCCGCCCGGCCGCCGCTGATGATGTCGAGCGAGGCGAACTTGCGGGCCAGGTTGTAGGGCGAGTTGTAGGAAGTGGAGGCGGTGGCGATCAGGCCGATGTGCTCGGTGGCCGTCGCCAGCGCGGTGAGCAGGGTGAGCGGCTCCAGGGCGCCGGCCGGCCGCTGGGCGAGGTTGCCCCACAGCTGCGGTCCGTCGGCGAGGAAGAGCGAGTCGAAGGTCCCGCGCTCGGCGATCCGGGCCAGGTGGACGTAGTGGCCGAGCTCCACATGGGCGTACGGATCGCTCTCCGGAAGCCGCCACGACGCCTCGTGGTGACCGGTGTTCATGAGGAAGGCGTTGAGGTGCAGTCTGCGCTCGGTCACTGGGGGTCCTCCGCGTGCTCGTGGTGCTGGGGGCGGTCGTCGGCCCTGTCGGTCCCGTCGGTCCCGTCGGTCCCGTGGTGGTCGTGGTGCTCCGTGACGCCGAGGGCGGTGAGGAGCCGCTCGCGGTACTCGCCGAGCAGCGGGTCGCGGTACGAGCGGGGGTGCGGGCGGTCGATGGTCAGGTCGAGGCCGATCCGGCCCTCGTCGAGCACGAGCACCCGGTCGGCCAGCACGATCGCCTCGTCCACGTCGTGGGTGACGAGCAGGACGGAGGGCCGGTGGCGCTCCCACAGCTCACGCAGCAGGGTGTGCATACGGATCCGGGTGAGCGCGTCCAGCGCACCGAACGGCTCGTCCGCCAGCAGGAGTTCGGGCTCGCGGACGAGGGAGCGGGCCAGGGCCGCGCGCTGTGCCTCGCCGCCGGACAGCTCGTTGGGCCAGGCCCGTTCGCGGCCCGCGAGACCCACCTCGGCGAGGGCGGCACGGCCCCGCCGCTCGGCCTCCTTGCCGTCGAGACCGAGCAGGACGTTGTCGAGGACGCGCTGCCAGGGCAGCAGCCGGGAGTCCTGGAAGACCACGGACACCCTTGACGGGGCCGTGAGTTGACCGCTTCCCGCCACCTCGTGGTCGAGTCCCGCGACCGCCCGCAGCAGCGTGCTCTTGCCGGAGCCGCTGTGCCCGAGCAGCGCGGTGAACTGTCCGGCGGGAAGGTCGAGGTCGATGCCGTCCAGGACCGTGTGTCCGTCGAACGACCTTGTCAGGCCTCGGAGTTGGACGGCGGGACGGGTCAGCTGCTCAGCGTGCGGCGCCATGACAGCACCCTCCGTTCGATCAGACGGACCGCGCTGTCGGAGATCAGGCCGAAGATGCCGTAGACGACCAGGCCGACGAGGATGACGTCCGTCTGGCCGTAGTTCTGGGCCTGGAACATCATGTAGCCGAGCCCGCTGGTGGCGTTGATCTGCTCCAGCACGACCAGGCCCAGCCAGGAGCCGGTCACTCCGAGCCGCAGCCCGACGAAGAAGCCGGGCAGCGCGCCCGGGATGACGATCCGCCGGATGAAGGCGTACCTCGACAGGCCCTGGACCTCCGCGAGTTCGACGAAGCGGCTGTCGATGCCGGACAGCGCGGCGTGCGTGTTCAGGTAGATCGGGATGTAGACGACGATCGCGATGATCGCGATCTTGAAGGTCTCGCCGATGCCCAGCCAGAGGATGAACAGCGGGATCAGACCGAGCGTCGGGATCGCCCGGTTGAGCTGCACCGATCCGTCGATCAGCGCCTCGCCGGTCCGGCTGAGCCCGGAAGCAAGCGCGAGGGCGATGCCCGCGGTCAGCCCGATCGCGAAACCGGAGCCGGCGCGTTGCAGTGAGGTCAGGATGTCGGTGGGCAGTGTGCCGTCGGTCCACAGATGGACGCCGGTCTCCAGCACCGTCCAGGGAGCCGGGATCGCACCCGGATCGAGCTGCCCGGCGGCGGAGGCCGCGGCCCACAGGGCGAGCAGCAGGGCCGGGCCGAGGAAGCGGGTGGCGGGCAGCCGCTTGCCGGGGGAGAGCCGGCGGCGCCTGCGGACCTGGGGATTTTCCACGGTGGCCGCGAGGGGCGTGGCGGCGGTCGTGGTTCCGGCAGCGGTCGTGGTCGTGGTCACGGCGCTCACCTCCGGTACTCCGCCGGTACGGACTTCGCCGCGATGCCCTCGAAGCGCCGGTCGAAGAGGGAGTCGACCTTGAACCCCTTCACGAAGCCGCCCTCGGCCAGCAGGTCGGCGGTCTCCTGCTCCCACTTCACCGCTTCGTCCCAACTCGGCGGGAACAGCGGCTTGTTGGCGAGCTCGGTGATCGAACGCGCCTGCGCGAGCGTGAGGTTCTGCGTCTTCACGTAGAACTCCTCGTTCCAGGCGTCGGGGTGCTCGTACGCCCACACCGCGCCCTTCGCCCAGCGCGGGATGTACGCGGCGACGGCGGCGGCCTTCGCGGGGTCGGCGAGCACGGAGGTCGGCGCCCACAGCAGGTTCAGCAGGTCCACGACGTCCGTGGTGATGACATGGGCGCCCTTGGACCCGTACTGCTTGAGATACGCGGGTGACTGGGCGTTGGCGAGCGGGGCGATGTCCACCTGGCCCGCCTGGAGCGCGGTGAGGAACTGGTTGCTGGTCAGCGGCACCAGATCGACGTCGTCGTAGGCCAGCCCGGCCTGCTTCAACGCCCGCAGCAGTACGACCCCCTGTGCCTGCCCCTGCGAGAAGGCGAGCTTCTTGCCCTTGAAGCCCTGGACGTCCTGGATGTCGCTGCCGGGCTTGGTGGCGAAGAGGTAGTTGGGCTTGCGGGTGACGTTGATCGCGACGATCTTCGCGTCGAAGCCCTGGTAGTGCGCCTGGATGGGCGGGATGCCCGCGTTGTTGCCGACGTCCAGGGACTGGGCACGGAAGGCGTTGATGACATCGGGCCCCGCGCCGAGGTTCGGCCAGTCGGCCACCTTGAACGGCAGGTCGGACAGGCCCGCGAGCTTGAACTGCAGCTGCTGGACGCCCTGGTAGGAGGCGATCTTCAGGCTCGTACCGGACGGGACCTTGTCCGCCAGCGGGGCGGACGTGGACCCCTTGACCCCGGTGTCGGCGGCACTGCTGCCCGCGCAGCCACTGAGCCCGGCCGCGGCGGCGGCCCCGAGCAGGGACGAGAGGAAGAGACGTCGGTCGGCACCGGAGGCGGACGGAGGTGGCATGGGAGGACTCCCTGAATTCATTGGGGCAGGCAGATCCGCGGCATTCCGGACAACTCCGGGCAGGGCGAAGCCGGGAACGCGGAAGGTGCGCAGGGGTGGGCACACGTGGAGGCACACGCGGAGGGCGTGGCGGTGGTGGCAGAGGACGCCGGCGGATCGGCGAAGAACGCGGACGGACCGGTGGGCGGAGAGCGCCCGTGGATCGTCGTCAGTGCGTCAACGCGTCAGCGGCAACAGGTCGACGCGTCAGCAACAGAAGGTGCGACAGCTCATGGGCACGATGCTCCTGGCCAGGCACAAGGCCTGTCAACATTCGGATTTTCTGAATTAAATCGGCCCCGGTGAGGAGCCCGAGGAACTGCTCGACGGCGTGCTGGACGGCATGCTCAGCGGATCCCGGTAGAGCACGTCCAGAGCCACCGAACCACCGGCCACGGCGAGCACGGAGTCCGGGAAGCTGGTCGGCACGACGGCCGCCGCCCGGTCAGGACCGACCTCCTCACGCAGCGCGGCGAGGCAGTCCTCCCGATGGACGGCGCCCATCTCCGTGACGACGACCGTGTCCGGGTTGAGCACGTCGAGCAGGAGCCCCGCCGCACGGCCGACCATCCGGGCGCGGTGCAGCAGCAGACGTACGGCGACGGGGTCGCCGTCGGCCGCGGCGGCGAGGATCTGCATGGGGTCGGAGGTCCGGACGACCCCGGCCTCGCGCGCCCTCCTGCACAGGGTCCGCTCGCTCAACTCGGCCTGCAGGCAGCCGGTCCGGCCGCAGTCGCAGCGTTCCGTGCCGCCCGCGAGCGGGAGATGGGCGATCGCGCCGGACTGGGAACGAGGGCCGTGGTGGACCTCGTCGTGGGTGGCGAAGGCGGCGTCCACGACGTTACCGACGAAGAGGTGCAGCAGGCTGCGGCCGCCACCGGCGGTCCGCCCGAAGAGCCGCTCTCCGTTGACCAGGGCCCGCGCGTGCCCGTCGACGTGCACGGGCAGGCCGGTGAGCGCGTGGATCACCTCGCGCGCGCGGACGTCCCGCCAGCCGAGGAGCGGGTGTTCGACGATGGTCCCGGAGTCCCGGTCCACCCAGCCGCCGGTGGCCACGCCGATACCGAGGGGGACCCGGCCGGGGGCGGCCGCGAGCAGGGCACGCAGCCCGGAGGCGGCGTCGGCCAGTACCGGGCCGGGGGCAGGGGGCGGGGCCTGTTGGCCGCTGTCCCCGCCCTCCTCCTCGTGGTTCAGGCGGCGTTCGGCGACGACACGGCCGCGCAGGTCCAGGAGGGCGACGGTCGTGTACGGCACCGCCACGTGCACGCCGCCGACCACGAACCGGGAGTCGTCCAGGTCGACCGGTACGTGGGGGCGGCCGACTCCGTTCGACCGCCGGAGTGTTGCGGCCTCCTGGATCAGGCCGAGTGCGGTGAGGCGGTTGCAGTGGTCGGTGACCGACGCCGGGGAGAGGCCGGTCAGCCGGGCGATGGTGCTGCGGGCGACCGGGCCGTGCGCCAGCACCGACCGCAGGATGGCGCTGGCGCTGGTACGCCGGCGGTCGCTGTCGACGGCTCGGCGGGTGGGAACGAGGAGGGGAGCGGGTGCGAGGGAGGAGAGAGGCATGGAGGACTTCCTCGGGAACTGTGTCCGACACTGCGCCGACGTCTGCTGTCTTGTCTCGTCTCGGCGAGCCGGATGAATCCCTCCGCGCCCGCCTCAGCGGTGGCGACAGGTGGCCGTGCCCTGGCGTCGCAGATCGACATAGCGACGCGACACGAAGTTCCTGGCTTGGGCGACCATGGGGTGAAGGGTAGGTGGTGGGTGCCCTGTCCGGCCAGGGGCGCTTTTCTTCGCCCCCAGACCCCCACAATGGGGGTCCCCCCGCTCGAGCGAAGCCGAGAGTGGGGGAGGGTAGGGGCGGCGGGGGCGAGAACCCTTTGGCGGGACCCTACAGACGGCGTCAGTCGCCACCCCGTCGGGAACCCCACCCCACCTCAGTGACCAGCATCACGCCCTCACGGGTGTACACCACACCCTTTGTAAGAGGTCCACCACACACTGGATCCCCCCTTTGTCGACCGCTGACGGTGCTACCCCCAACACCCCTGGGATAGCGTCACCGTGTCCCGAACTGCCCACACCCGCCGGAGCCCCCATGACCACCGCCGTCGCCCCCACCCGCCCGGGCCAGGTAATCGCCGACCTGCTCCCCGCCTCCCGCGTAAGGGACGCCGCACTCGTGGCAGGCGGCGCCGCGCTCACGGGCCTCGCGGCCCAGATAGCGGTCCCGGTCCCGGGCTCCCCGGTCCCGGTGACGGGCCAGACCTTCGCGGCCCTCCTCGTGGGCACCGCACTCGGCACCGGCCGAGGCCTCGCCTCCCTCGCGATCTACGCGCTGCTGGGTCTGGCAGGCGTCCCGTGGTTCGCCGAGGGCAGCGCCGGCGCCACCGTGTCCTTCGGCTACATCCTCGGCATGCTGCTCGCGGCCACCGTCGTGGGCGCCCTCGCCCGCCGCGGCGCCGACCGCTCGGTCGTACGCATGGCCGGCACGATGCTCCTGGGCGAGGCGATCATCTACGCGATCGGCGTCCCGTACCTGGCGTTCGCCGCCGACATGACGCTGACCCAGGCCATCGCGGCGGGCCTCACCCCGTTCCTCCTCGGCGACGCGCTCAAGGCCGCCCTCGCGATGGGCGTGCTGCCCACCGCCTGGAAGTTCGTCAAGCGCGAGGGCTGACGGCGCCGTACGCCCGCCCACCCCCTACGGCGCCTCCGCGGTGAGACCGCGGAGGCGCCGTACGCGTACCTGTCGTGCTGTGGGGATCGGGGGCCCTACGACCCGCTCCGCTGAGGCCGCCGCTGCGTCCACCACAGGCCCGCCGCGCCCGCGGAGATCAGCGCCGCGCCGACCGCGCCGAGCGGCAGGATCCGGTCGGCCGGACCGGTCTTGGGCAGTTCCTTGCCGCCCGACTTGTTGCCGCCGGCCTTGTCGCTGCCCGGGGTGACCGGGCTGTTGTCGGTGCCGAGCAGGAGCGGCGTCGCCGGTGCGTTCGGCGACGGGTTGTTCGCGCCGAACGGGACCGGGCCCTGCTGCCAGAACGTCTTCTTCCCGTCGGCGTCCTGGACGGGCAGGCAGATCTTGCCCTCCTTCTTCAGATCGAACGTCGCGTCCACGGCGTACGACTTCGACTTGCCGGCCGCGAGATTGTCGATGGCACATGCGAAACCACTGTTCGAACCTTCAGGGAGGTCTTTCTCGGCGATTTCCGCACAGCCCTCGACACCCTTGACCGAGAGGCCATCAAAACCGACCACAAGCAGTCGGATTTCGCCGCTGTCCTTCGTCCCCCCGTTCTTTACCGTGGCGGTAATCGCCGTTTCCTGTGAGCTGTTGTCGACCTCGATCTTCTCGGGCAGCAGCGTCGTCAGCTCGACACCCGAGGGTGCCTTGTCAACGGCCTTTCCCCCCTTGCCGCTCATCGGCCCTTCGTCGTCCGCACCGGCGGAGAAGGAAAAGATCATCACTGCCGAGAAAGATGCAGTGAGCAGCGATCCTGTGGCGATCGTCATGCGACGAGAACTCATGTTCGTCCCCCTTGTATCCCCCTGACTGCGCCTGAATTCGCAGTCTTTGAAGTGGTACCACAAGATTTCTCCCCACTATGCTGGTGTGGCACGAAGTTGTGACCATTGTGCTTCTTTGCGGTTCTTCTGTGGCGGGTGTTGAAGGGGGGGCATGGGGGTGCCGGAAATAACGAGGGGCGGTATTCCGGGATTGCTGGTGACGGGCCGTTACCGGCTGACCGAGAGCATCGGTCAGGGGGGAATGGGACGGGTGTGGCGGGCGGTCGACGAAGTCCTCGACCGACAGGTCGCCGTCAAGGAAATGCGTATAGACGGCATGGACCAGGAGGACACCCGGACCCGTCGCGAACGCACCCTGCGCGAGGCCAGGGCCACGGCCCGGATCGACCACCCCAACGTCGTGCGCGTGTACGACGTGGTGGACCAGGGCGAACGGCTGTGGATCGTGATGGAACTGGTCGACGGCCGCTCCCTGGACAGGGTCCTGGCGGAGGACGGGCCGCTGAGCCCGCGCGGCACGGCACGGATCGGGCTCGGACTGGTCGCCGCGCTCGGCCAGGTGCACGCGGGGGGCGTGCTGCACCGGGACATCAAGCCCGCCAACGTCCTGGTCGAGCAGCGCGCGGGCCGGGTCGTCCTCACCGACTTCGGCATCGCCGCGATCCAGGACGCCGAGGCGCTGACGATGGCGGGGATGCTGGTCGGCTCCCCCGACTACATGGCACCGGAGCGGGTCTCCGGTCGCCCCCAGGGCCCGCCGTCCGACCTCTGGTCCCTCGGCGCCACCCTCTGCGCGGCCCTCGGCGGGCGCTCCCCCTTCTCCCGCGCGACCACCCTCGCCACCCTGCACGCCGTGCTGTACGAGGAGCCGGAGATCCCGTCCGGGGCGGGGGAGTTGAGGGAGGTCCTGTCGGCCCTGCTGCTCAAGGACCCGTCGGTACGGCCCGGCCTGGAGGAACTGGCGGAGATCCTCGGGCCGGTGGCGGACGGGAGTACCGGGGCGTCCGCGCCGCCGGGCGCGACGGCCGGGCTGGGTACGGCGGTTGGGCCGGGCGCGGTGGTTGGTCCGGAGCGGGCCGAGCCGACTGGGCCGGCCGAGCCGGTTCGGCCGGTCGGCCTCGGGGAGGGGGAGCGGACCACTCCGGGAGCGGCGGCGAAGCCCGGAACGGGAGCGGGAGAGGGAGCGGGAGCAGGTTCTGAATCCGGTCCGGCTGCGGGTCCCGCTCCAGGACCCGGGTCCGGGTCCGAGTCCGGGTCCGTTTCCGGGTCCGTTTCCGGGTCCGGGTCCGGGCCTGAATCCGGGGCGCGACCGGGAGCCGTACCGGCGGCTGCCCGTACGGCCGAGTCCTCACCCGGTGTCGCCGGTCAGGCACCACCGGAGTCCCACGCGGCGGCCCCGGCACCACCGATCGAACCTCCGCCGCCGACCGAACGTCCGACACCTCTGTTCCTGCGGATCCCTGCCCTGGAGCCGCCGCCCGTCCCCCCGCCGACGACGGGCGGGGGCGGGGGCGGGGGCGGGGGCGATCCGAGGCTGGCGGCGCCGGTGGAGGACGCGGTACCGGTACGGCGTACGCCGACGATCGAGGGCCCGGCCCCGGCTCCGACCCCGGCTCAAGCTCCGGAGGAACCCGCCCCCGAACCGCTCCCCACAGAGCCCACAGGCCCCACAGGCCCAACCGGCATGGGCGGCGGCCCCACCACTCCCGCAGGCCCCACACCCCCCGACCCCGAGAACGCGTCCTCCGAGGCGCCGCCCCAGGGCACTCCCGAAATCCCCTCCGCGGGAGCGGCCGGGAACAACTCGGTCCCCACAAGGCCCCGGTCCGCCCCGATGCCGCCGGGCGAACCGCTCGGCCCCGCCGTGCCGTCCGACCCGCGCCGGAACCGGACCTGGAGCCGGAACCGCAAGGGAGCCGTGGCCGTCGCGGGTGTGGTCGTCGCCGGTGTCGTAGCCGCCCTGGTGATCCCGGCGCTCGGCGGATCCCCGGACGACAAGGACAAGGCCTCTCCCCCCTCTTCCTCCTCCGCCACCACAGGCGGCACCCCGACCACCCCGCCCCCCACGGTCGCGGGCACCGCACGGCCGCCCACCCTCCCGGAGGGCTCCCGTACGGAGGCGGGCATGTACGCGTGGGTCCCGCCCGAGGGGTGGGAACGGGTGGTGCAGAGCGGCGCCGAGGTCCACTACACCTCCCCGGACCGCAAACAGGAGATCCTCGCCAACGCGGCTCCGGCCCGGGGCGACCTGATGGACCAGTGGACGAAGACGGAGAAGGACACCAGCAAGGGCCTCGACTACCAGCGGATCCGGCTGGAGGAGACCACGTTCCGCGACGCGCCCGCGGTCGTCTGGGAGTACACGGTCACGGCCAAGGGACTGCCCTGGCACGCCCGGCTGCTCGGCTTCAACGCGGACGGCAAGTACTACGAGATCACCACCTGGTACCGCCCGGAGATCGAGGACCGCGCACTTCCGGTCTACGAGGAGGTCAAGGACAGCTTCACGCCCCTGTGACCCACGAGCCGGAGACCCGACGACCCCACGACACACGACGACGCCCCCGCGGAGAGTCCCGCGGAGGCGTCGTACGGAGAAACAGGTGAGGCCGTCTAGACCGTGGAGTCCTGCTCCTCCTGGAGCTCGGCCCGGGCCTTCCCGCGCCGCACCTTCTCCAGTACCAGCGCGATGCCGACGACGACGGCAGCCACAAGAAGCGACAGCAGTACGGTCTGGCGGCCGTCGTGCTCGGTGTCGGTGAGCATGTAGCCGAGGACGAAGACGATCAGCGCGATCGTCGCGTACGTCAGATACGGGTACAGCCACATCCGCACGACCAGCTTCTCCGGCGTCTCGCGCTCGATGATCTTCCGCATCCGCAGCTGCGAGAGGCAGATGACGAGCCAGACGAACAGGGCGACCGCACCGGAGGAGTTGACCAGGAAGAGGAAGACCGAGTCGGGGAACTCGTAGTTGAAGAACACCGCCACGAAGCCGAAGACGACCGAGGCGATGATCGCCGGCATCGGCACACCGCGGCCGGTGGTACGGGCGAAGGCCTTCGGGGCGTCACCGCGCTGGCCGAGCGAGAAGGCCATGCGGGAGGCCGTGTAGAGGCCGGAGTTGAGACAGGACAGTACGGACGTCAGCACGATGAACTTCATGATCTCGCCGGCGTTCGGGATGCCGAGCGAGTTCAGCGCGGCGACGTACGAGCCGTCCTTCTGGATGGCGTCCGAGTCCCAGGGCAGCAGCGTGACCACGACGAAGATCGAGCCGAGGTAGAAGACGCCGATCCGCCAGATGATGCTGTTGGTGGACTTGGTGACCGCGCGCTGCGGGTTCTCCGACTCGCCCGCCGCGAGGGTGGCGATCTCGCTGCCCATGAAGGAGAAGACGACGAGCAGGATGCCGGTGAGGATCGCGCCCGGCCCGTTCGGCAGGAACCCGCCGTGGTCGGTGAGGTTCCCGAGCCCTGCCGTGTCGCTGTCGACACCCGGCAGTACGCCGAAGACCGCGAGCCCGCCGATGACGATGAACGCGCCGATCGCGACGACCTTGATCCCGGCGAACCAGAACTCGAACTCGCCGTACGAGCCGACGGAGACCAGGTTCGTCGCGGTCAGGACGACCATGACGATGAGCGCCCAGCCCCACTGCGGTACGGCGGGGATCCAGCTCTCCAGGATCACGGCACCCGCGGTCGCCTCGATGGCGAGCACGACGACCCAGAAGAACCAGTACAGCCAGCCGATCGAGAACCCGGCCCACCGGCCGAGCGCACGGTCCGCGTGCGCGGAGAACGAACCCGAGGTCGGGTTCGCGGCGGACATCTCGCCGAGCATCCGCATCACGAGGACGACCATCGTGCCGACGAGGGCGTACGACAGGAGGATGCCGGGGCCCGCGGTGGCGATACCGGAGCTGGAGCCGACGAACAGGCCGGCGCCGATGACTCCGCCGATGGCGATCATCGAGAGGTGACGGTTCTTGAGCCCGGCCTGGAGACCGGCGTCGGGTCCCCCGGGTTCTCCGGGTCCGTCGGGGCCGTTTCCGGCCTTCGTCATAGTCGGCTGCGAGGTCATAGGACGGTGTTCCTTTGCGCCGGGGACTGTGGGGGAGGGGACTGAGTGGGGGGACTACGAGCCACCGCGGATATTGCGGATACCGCGGATTTCCTACGGGGAAGTCCGTACGAGCGGTGTACGGGCGATGCACACGAGGTGCACGAGCCGGTCCAGTGAATCCCAGGCGAATGGATTCGTGAACCTTTGAATCCAGATCGTTACTTGAGGTTTCCTTGAGGTTCTGTAGTGTTGCTCACACTTTTCCGTCATGCGACTCAGCGCATTTCGTGCGCCTGCCCCGACGGGGCCGATCGGAAACAGGCGTGTCACACTCGGACCATGCGCGTGTATCTCGGCTCCGACCATGCCGGTTTCGAACTCAAGAACCACCTCGTCGAGTGGCTCAGGGCGGCCGGGCACGAGCCCGTCGACTGCGGGCCCCTCATCTATGACGCCCAGGACGACTACCCGCCGTTCTGCCTCCGCGCCGCGGAGCGCACGGCGGCCGACCCGGGCTCGCTGGGCATCGTGATCGGCGGCTCGGGCAACGGGGAGCAGATCGCGGCGAACAAGGTCGAGGGTGTGCGGGCCGCGCTCGCGTGGAGCGAGCAGACCGCGGCGCTCGGGCGCGAGCACAACGACGCCAACGTGGTGGCTGTCGGTGCCCGCATGCACACCGAGGAGGAGGCGACCAAGTTCGTCGAGATCTTCCTCGGCACCCCGTTCTCCGGCGACGAGCGCCACACCCGCCGCATCGACATGCTGTCGACGTACGAGACGACGGGCAACCTCCCGGCAATCCCGGCCCACCACCCGCAGGGCTAGGAGAGGCTGAAGACCTCCCAGTTCCCCGCGCCCCTGAAGGGGCGCGGGGAACTGCGCGACCAGCCACAACGAACCCGCACGTACGTACGGTGTGGGCGTACCGCGACCCAAGCAGGAGGCCCCCGTGCCCGAAGGGCACACCATTCATCGGCTGGCCGAGGACTTCATCGGCGGCTTCGGTGGACGCAGGGCACGCGTCACCAGCCCCCAGGGCAAGTTCGCAGACGCCGCGGCCCTCCTGAACGGCACGGAATTCACCACGGCGGAAGCCCACGGCAAGCACCTCTTCCTCCGCTTCGAGTCCGAGGACTGGATCCACATCCACCTCGGCCTCTTCGGCAAAGTGAACTTCGGCACCACCCCCGCACCCCCACCCACGGACACGGTCCGCCTGAGACTCGCGAACGACACCACGTACGTGGACCTCCGCGGCCCGACCACCTGCACGCTGATCACGGACACGGAGAAGCAGGCGATACACGCCCGCCTGGGCCCGGACCCCCTGCGCGAGGACGCGGAACCGGCTCTCGCGTACACCCGCGTCTCCCGCAGCCGTACGACGATCGCCGCCCTCCTCATGGACCAGAAGATCATCGCGGGCGTCGGCAACGTCTACCGCGCCGAGGTCCTCTTCCGGCACGGCATCGACCCGTACAGGGCGGGCAGGGACATCACGCGGGCCGAGTGGGACGCGATCTGGGCGGACCTGGTCACGCTCATGCGCGAGGGCGTCCGCAACAACCGCATCGACACCGTCCGCCCGGAGCACGAGCCTGAGGCGATGGGCCGCCCGCCGCGCAAGGACGACCACGGCGGCGAGGTCTACGTGTACCGCAGGGCCAACCTGCCCTGCCTCATCTGTGGCGGCGAGATCCGCACCGCCGATCTCGCCGCCCGCAACCTCTTCTGGTGCCCGACCTGTCAGAAGACCTGAAGGCCGGTGGTGGCCTGAAAGCCATCAGGCCTGACAGCCGGCAGGTCCGATACCGCTCAGAAGCCGTGCGGCAGCCACGGGGCCACGGCGGAGGAGAAGCCGAGCGAGGCCTCCGCGAGGGCGCCCTGGCGGAGCTCCCGCACCCGCCCCGCCGCGGCGAGCGAGGCGAGGGACACGCCACCGAGATAGGCCGAACCCAACTCCCTTACGGACAGGGAGAGATCGGCCGCGTCGGCCGTCCGCGCGCAGGACGCTCCCTTCGCGTCACCCGTGAGCCGCCAACGCCCCTCGTTCCAGGGGCAGAAGGCGTCCTCGACCTCGAACACGACGTCCACCGGCGCCTGGTACGTCCGCGCCTCCAGCGCCGCGCCTACGTCGACGAGCCGTATGTACAGCGAGTCCCGGAACGACACATCGCACCGCCGGACGTCGGAGACCAGATGCTGCCAGGCGTCGTCGACGGGACGGCTGTGCGCCTTCACCGTCGACGTCAGGTCGATACCGAAGAGGTGCTGCCACAGCGCCGCGTACGCGGCCGGGTCGAGCGCCTCCAGGTCGCGCAGCTCGACGGCGCCCTTGGGGCCGGCCAGGTCCCAGTCCGGCTTGTTGAAGTACCGGGCGTAGCCCACGACTTCGCCGTCCCGCTCCGCGAGCACGCACTGCAGCGGCGACGTGCCCTTGCGGTCGCTCTCCGGGTCGAGCAGGGGCAGCCGCTCCCAGCCGGGCCTGCGCTCCAGCATCCCGGGCCGGGCGGCCACGTGACGCGCGTACACGGCCTCGCAGGCGTCGCGTACGGCCGGCGCGTCCGGTGCCACGAGCCGCAGCCGTACGTCGTCCGTGCCCTCCGGCACCGACAGCCGCACCCGGGACGTGTCGATCTCGGCGCGCAGTTGGTGTGTCGCCACGCCGTAGCCGAACCGGCCGTAGATGACGGGCTCGGATGCCGTGAGCACGGCGAGCGACTCGCCCCAGGACCGTACGTCGTCCAGCTGGCGCCGCATCATCGACCGCAGCACACCGCGCCTGCGGTGCGTGGAGGAGACGCTCACCATCGTGACGCCGGCCGCCTGCACGGCGGCGCCGCCCGGGACGGTGACCCGGAACGTGAACGCCCCGGCCGTGCCCACGCAGTCGTCGCCGTCCCAGGCACCGACGAACCGGTCGTGTTCCGTGAGGTCGCTCCACAGCGACCTCTCCTCGGGGGATTCCGCGACCCCGCCGAACGCGAGCTCCAGGTTCCCGTACCACTTGTCCCAGTCGTCCGGGCGCAGCACGCGTAGTTCTGTCGTCATGTCCTCATGCCTACCAGGGCAATCCGGGATGAGCGACTGTATTTCTCCCCGCCCGGCGATGTCGGGTCCGCATCCGGCCGTACGCTCTGCGAGGGTCGGAATTCCCTGTGACTTCCGTCCCCGGACGGGGGACAAGTGGGACCTCCCGTGCCAAGTACCTGGTCCGATGGATAGGGTCCCGAACTAATGGCAGCAGGACGAGAGCGGCGCGCTGAAGCCGATACGTTCACGGCCCGGTTGAAGAAGCAGGTTCACCGGGTCCGCACCGGCCTGCGCAGATCCGCCGTCGACTACTTCCGCGGCGACGGATCCGACTGGGTCGCGCTCGCCGGTCTGCTGCTGACCATTCCCGTGATCGCCTGCCTCACACTCATGAACTCGGTCTGGTGCTCGCCGGCGCTGCTGGTCCTGCCGATCGTCGCCGGCGGACTGCTGCTGCGGCCGTCGAGTCTGCTCGGGCTGTACGCCGCGGCCGCCACCGCGCTGATCGTGGAGTCCGTGAAACTCGGGCCGTACACGGAGGGGCCATCCCGGGTGACGCCCGGGATCGTGCTGGTCGTGGCCGCGTGCGGGTTCTTCGGGCTGCTGATCGCCCAGTTCCGCAGCCGGGTGGGTGTGCCGTGGCGGCGGGGCGGGACCATGCTGTTCGACCTCCGCGAGCGGATCCGGGTGCAGAGCAAGTTGCCGAAGCTGCCGATGGGTTGGCATCGGGAGATGGCTCTGCGGCCGGCCGGCGGGCAGTCGTTCTCCGGCGACTTCGTCGTCGCTGCCCGTACGAACGGGGGCCGCACGCTCGAAGTGGTCCTGACGGACGTCTCCGGCAAGGGGATGGACGCGGGGTCGCGTGCGCTGCTGTTGTCCGGGGCGTTCGGGGGGCTGCTGGGCTCGCTTCCCCCGCACGCGTTCCTGCCCGCGGCGAACGGGTATCTGCTCCGGCAGGACTGGGACGAGGGGTTCGCCACGTCGATCCACTTGGTCCTGGACCTGGACTCGGGCGACTACGAACTGTTCTCCGCCGGGCATCCGCCGGGGCTTCAGCTCAGCGCGGGGAGTGGGCGCTGGGAGGAGAAGGCCGCGGAGGGGCCGTTGCTGGGGGTGTACGACGGGGCCCAGTTCGACCCGGTGAAGGGTTCGCTGCGGCCCGGGGATGTCCTGATGCTCTTCACGGACGGACTGGTCGAGACGTCCGACCGGGACATCGTCGAGGGCATCGACCGGCTGACCGGCGAAGCCGACCGGTATGTGGCCGGGGGCTTCCATGGCGCCGCCTGGCACCTCATCGAGGCGGTCGCGAAGGACGTGAACGACGACCGGGCGCTGTTGCTGATCTGCCGGGAGGGCGCGACGACGGGGCCGGCGACGGTCTGAGTTGTTGGGGGTTCGGGTTCGTCTGCGGGTGGGTGGGGGCTGATCGCGCAGTTCCCCGCGCCCCTGGGGTGGTTGGGGGCGGACGTCCGTCTCTCCGGTGCGGGGCCGCGCCGGAATGTCCGCCCGCAGCGGAAGCCGCAACCCCCGCTTGCCAAGGCGACCCCCTTCCCACGTCCTCGTAAGCTGCGGCCACACATCCCGCCACGCCCCCTCCGGCCGGTACCCCGCCAGGGACGCGGGCCGGAGGGAGGCGCCCCTTCAGGGGCGCGGGGAACGGCGCGAGCAACCACGTCGGACCGTCACGCGGCGAACAGGCCTCGGCCACCGGTGTCTTTAGGGGCGCGGGGAACTGCGCGAGCAACCACGATGGACCGTCACGTGACAAACAGGCCTCGGCCACCGGTCTTCAGGGGCGCGGGGAACTGCGCGACCAGCCACGGCGGACCCGCACTCACCAATCCGCCCCAGTCCCCCACCCACCCCGGGGCGGAGCCCAAGGTTTCGGGAAGGGGTGGGGTTGGGGAAGAGAAAGGCCGCCCACAGCAACCCACACCACACAAGACGAACGCGGTCGGCCTCAGCCGACCCGTGCCACGTCCCGCTCGACCTCCGCGTCGGACCGCCCCCCGGGCAACACCCGGGCCAGCCACCCCGACCGCCCCGCAGCCAACGGCCCAAGAACAGCCAGCAACAACACATACCCCGCGATGAACGGCGACAGCCGATCATCGAGCCCCGCCACCGCGGCCATCGTCGCAAGGATGAGCGCGAACTCCCCCCGAGCAAGAAGAGTCGTGGAGATATTGGCGGCGGGCCCGGCCCCGAACCCGTACACCCGAGCCGCCCCAAGACCGGCAAGCACGTTCATGACGAGCGTCAGCGCCACCGCGGCCAGCACGGGCCAGAGCACGGTGGGCAGGTCACCGGGATCGATGGACAGCCCGAACGCGAAGAAGAACATCGCGCCGAAGGCGTCCCGCAACGGATGCACAAGCTTCCGTATCCGCTCCCCGGAGGACGTGCTGCCGAGCATCAGCCCGACCATGAACGCCCCGATCGCGTCCGCCACCCCGAACCACTCCGAGACCCCCGCCATGAACACGGCCGCCCCGAGGAAGGAGATGACCAGCAGCTCGTCGTCCTTCGTGTCGAAGAGCCGCCCCACCACCCGCGTACCGAACCGCGCCGCGAGGGCGAGCAGCAGCAGGAAGGCGAAGGCCTTGCCGCCGTCGAGGACGGCCGCGCCGAGGGAGTTCGCGCCGGACAGGATCGGCTGGAGGGCCGCCAGGTAGAGGGCGAGGAAGACGTCCTCGACGACGATGATGCCGAGGATCGGCTTGGTCTCGGGGTTCCCGAGCCGCCCCGTGTCCACGAGCACCTTCGTCACGATCGCGGACGACGAGATGCCCAGCACCCCGGCGAGGACCAGCGCCTCGGAGGTGCCCCAGCCGAGGGCGAATCCGAAGCCCAGGCCCGCGCCGACGTTCAGCGCGAGGTACGTCCCTCCGGCGAGAGCCATCCGGCGCCCGCCCGCCTTGAGGTCGTCCATGTGGAACTCGAGGCCGAGGTAGAAGAGCAGCAGGACCAGGCCGAGTGAGGAGAGCATCTCCATGTCGTGCGGGTCCGAGACGAGCACGATGCCGGGCGTGTGGGGGCCGAGCAGTATGCCGGCCAGGATGAAGAGGGGAATCGTGGGGAGCCCGATACGGGCACCCGCGCGGGCGAGAACGGCGGCGGCCAGAAAGGCGCCGCCCATGGCGATCAGAAGCTCTGCGTGTCCGATGGGCCCGTTCCTCCTTGGTCGAGAGAGCGGTAGAGGGGCTGGTCAGGGATTGGCCTGGAGATTGGTCAAGAGAGTGTCAAGGAATCGTCAGTAATTAGTTTACCAAACGACCTGAAGTGCCGACCGGACCGTGCCGAGTGGTGGGGTTTACCCCAGTCGGACTCGGCGGTCGTCCTCATGGTCCCGAGTGGTCCCGAATCCGTAGTTTCGAGACATCGGCAGCGAGCGCGCTGGACGAGCGGGGCGACGAGTGAGGGAAGGCGGACCCGGCCATGGGGCTGCGCAGGAAGCGGTACGAGGACGGGGACGCCGTACAGGTACAGGGCACGAGCGGGCCGGTGGGGGACTGGGCCGTCGAACTGCGGGGCGTGCGGCGGCAGTACGGGCGCGGTGCCTCCGCCGTGCACGCCCTGCGCGGTATCGACCTCGCGCTCCCGCGCGGCAGCTTCACCGCCGTGATGGGACCGTCCGGCTCGGGCAAGTCCACGTTCCTGCAGTGCTCGGCCGGTCTCGACCGGCCGAGCGGCGGCACGGTCAGGCTCGGCGGCACGGACATCACCGGCATGAGCGAGAACAAGCTCACGGCGCTGAGGCGTTCGCGCCTCGGGTTCGTCTTCCAGGCGTTCAACCTGCTGCCGTCGCTGACCGTCGAGCAGAACGTGGTGCTGCCGATGCGCCTGGCCGGCCATCGGCCCGACCGGCGCCGGGCGGCCGCGGTCCTCGGTCAGGTGGGCCTCGACGGCCTCGGGCGCCGACGCCCCGGCCAGCTCTCCGGCGGGCAGCAGCAGCGCGTCGCCATCGCCCGCGCCCTCGTCACCCGGCCCGATGTCGTTTTCGCCGATGAGCCCACGGGGGCGCTCGACACCACCACCGCGGCCGAGGTTCTCGGTCTGCTGAGGCAGGCCGTGGACGGGCTCGGTGCCACCGTCGTCATGGTCACCCACGACCCGGCGGCCGCCGCCTGGTCCGACCGCGTCCTGTTCCTCGCCGACGGCTCGATCGTCGACCACCTGGAGCGTGCCCCGGCCGACCGGATCGCCGCCCGCATGGCGTCGCTGGCCGCGCCCTCCTTCTCGGGAGCGGCAGCCTGATGTTCGTGCCCAACGGCCTCGCCCGCGCCGCCGTCCGCTTCAAGCCCGCCGCCTTCGTGGGCACGTTCGTCGCGCTCGCCATGGCCGCGTTCATCGTCTCGGCCTGCGGGATCCTCCTGGAGACCGGCCTACGGGCCTCGGTTCCGCCCGTCCGGTACGCCGACGCCCCGGTGGTCGCCGCCGCCGACCAGCGGGCCCACCTCGTCACCGGCCACGGCGACAACCGCGAGGACGACGCCGTGCCGGTCCCGGACAGGGCCTGGCTGGACAACTCCCTGGTGGCGAAGGCCGGTTCGGTGCCCGGCGCGCGGACGGCGGTGCCGGATGTGACCTTCCCCGTCCAGACGCGTACGGGTGAGCAGGTCACCGCCCACGGCTGGGGCTCCACCGCTTTCACCGGCGAGCGACCGACGTCCGGGCAGGCTCCCGGGGCAGGCGAAGTCGCCCTCACGAAGGGCGTCCTCCCGAACGGCAGGGTGGGCGACCGCATCACCCTCACCACGGCCGACGGCCCCCGCACCTTCCGCGTATCCGGGCTCATGAAGGCCGGGGCGCCCACCGCCTGGTTCTCCGACACCGAAGCCGTACGAGTCTCCGGGCACCCCGGCCGCGTCGACGCCATCGCCGTTCTCCCGAAGCAGGGCGTGTCGGCCGGGACCCTCAAGTCCCAGGTGGAGCACGCTCTCGGCAACCGCGCCGAGGTGTACGCAGGGGGCGACCGCGGGACCGTCGAGGACTCCTCCCTCGCGGAGGCCAAGGAGATGCTCATCGCGCTCGGCGGCTCCTTCGGCGGTATCGCCGCGACGGTCGCCGTCTTCACGGCGATGGGCACCGTGGCGCTGTCCGTCGCCCAACGCGCCCGCGAGTTCGCCCTGTTGAGGGCCATCGGTACGACCCCGCGTCAGATCCGCCGCTCCATCGCCACCGAGACCCTGCTCGTCGCACCCCTCGCCGGTCTGGCCGGCCTTCTGCCCGGGATCGCGCTGGCCGGCTGGTGGTTCGGACAGCTCAAGGACAAGGGTGCGATCCCGGAAGCCGTCGAGCTGTCCGTCTCGTACATCCCGCTCCTCTCGGCCGTCGGCGCGGTCCTCGTGGCCGCCCTGCTCGCCGGGTACGCGGCCGCGCGCCGCCCGTCGCGGATCAAGCCGGGCCAGGCCCTCACCGAGGCGTCCGTGGAGCGGCTGCGCCCGGGCTGGATCCGTACGCCTCTGGGGATCGCGGCGGCCGCCGGAGGCTGTGTCTGCGCGGGGCTCGCCGCCTCGCTGACCGGCGAGGACGCGGCCAACGCGGCGCTGGGCATCGTCATGCTGTTCATGCTGGCCGTGGCGCTGCTCGGACCGCTGGTCGCACGGGCCTGCGCCGCCCTGTTCGGGCTCCCGCTGCGCGGCGCGGGCGCGTCCGCCTCACTCGCCGCCGCCAACTCCCGTACGAACGCCCGCCGTCTGGCCTCCGCGATCACCCCGATCGTCCTCGCGATGGCCTTCTCGTCCGTCCTCGTCTTCATGCACACCAGTGAGGAGCGGGTCACCCAGGAGCAGCAGCGGGACGGCATCGTGGCCGACCACATCGTGACGTCGAACGGGGGACTGGCTCCGGACGCCGTGCGCGCGGCCGCCCGCGCACCCGAAGTCACCGCCGCCGTCGGCCTGTTGAAGACCGAGGTGCTCGTGCGGGCGAACGGGTACCTGGACTCGGCCTCCACCCAGGGCGTCACGGGCTCGGCACGCGACCTGGCCCGGGTGCAGGACCTGAACGTCGACAAGGGCGCCCTGTCCCTGAAGCGGGGCGAGATCGCGGTTGACGCCTCACTGGCCGAGAACGCCGGCGTCGGCGTGGGCGACCGGATGGAACTGCGCCTGCCCGACGGCACGAAGACGTCCCCGCGCATCGTGGCGACGTACGAGCGGGGCATGGGCCTGTCCCAGGTCACCATGGGTCAGGCCGACTTGGCGGGCCACGTCAGCTCCGCCTTCGCCACGGAGGTCTGGACGAAGGGCGGGAGTGCCGGTGCTCTGGCGAAGATGGGCACTGTCCTGGACCGCGCGGACTACACGACCGCCCAGTCCCTCGACCGTGAGCTCAACGCCTGGGCGAACACCGTCATGGCGGCCGTCCTCGGCGGATTCGCGGCCGTCGCCGCCGCCAACACCCTGGTGATGACGGTCCTCGACCGCCGGCGCGAGCTGGGCACGCTGCGGCTCATCGGTTCCACCCGCCGCCAGGTGATGCGCATGATCCGCTGGGAGGCCCTGCTCGTCGCACTCGCCGGCATTGCTCTCGGCACGGCCATCGCGCTCGCCACGCTCGTCCCGATGATGAAGGGCCTGACGGGCCAGGCACCGTACATACCCCCGCTGGTGTACGGCTCGTTCGCGGCGGCCATTGTGATCCTCGGCCTGACGGCGGCGACCGTACCGGCGCGGGCCGCGATCCGGGGCACACTCGACCCATGAACGAGAACGAGCGCCGAGTGACCGAGAGACCCCTGCTGACCCTCACCGAGGTCGAGGCCGTGGCCCGGAACGCGCACGCGGCCCAGACGGACAAGGCGGGCCGCCCGTACACCGAACACCTCCTGGCCGTGGCCGACGGGGTGCGGGCCCGCGGCGGCGACGAGGAACAGATCGCCGCCGCCTGGCTGCACGACTCCGTCGAGGACGACGCGCTCTCCGAGGACTGGCTCCGCGAGGCCGCCCTGTCGCGGCGCACGAAGGACATCGTCCTGGCCCTCACCAAGCGGAAGGACGAGCCCCCGGAGGCCTACGCCGACCGCATCCTGGCCACCCCGGGAGCCCTCCTCGTGAAGGAGTCCGACCTCGCCCACAACGCGAACCCGGCCCGCCTGGCGGCCCTGGACGAGTTCACCCGGGCCCGCCTGACCCAGAAGTACACGAAGATGCGCAAACTTCTGGGCCTGGCAAAGGCCCCGTAAGGGGCGCGGGGAACTGCGCGACCAGCCACAACGCACCCGCAGGTTCATACGACGTGTTCCCACGCGGAGCGCTCCGCAGGGGCGCTACAGGGGCGCGCCCTAAGACTTGGCCCGCTCCCGGGCCAACTCCGTCGCGTCCCTCTTGAACGCCCACTCCATCTTCGGCTCCATCGCGAAGCGGAACGCCCGCTGCACAGGCGGAGTACACAGCACAGTGATGACCGCGGCAGCGGCGACCGTGAGGAAGATCTCGCCGAGCGGCTGGTTCAGCCACGCGTACTCCTCGTACCAGCCCCAGAAACGGGAGCCCTTGGCGAGGAAGCCGTGCAGCAGATAGCCGTACAGCGTGCCCGCGCCCAGCACGGTGAACCACATCCTGCGGCGCGGTACCCAGGCGAAGAAGCACGAGGTGAGCACCATCGAGCAGCCGAACATGGCGAGTGTCATCACGACACCGGCCCACCAGGGGGAGCCCAACTCCTGGGCGCTGTCACGGTGGTAGAACCACGCCGAGCTCATGCGCGGCCCCGCCCAGTAGGCGAAGGTGAGCGCGCCCAGGAGGACCGGCACCGACAGGATCCGCACCTCGCGGCGCCGCATGAGCTGGAAGTGCTCGGGCTTCATGAACAGGCCCACGACGAAGAACGGCAGGAACTGCAGGACCCGCTGGAGGTCCAGGTCGTCGCCGATGTCAGGAGAGACGGAGGCGAGGATCGCGATGGCGAGCGCGAGCGGCACGGGCCAGCGCACGACCTTCCACAGCGGGACCGTCATCCGCCACACGAACAGCGCGACCAGGAACCACGTGAGGTACCAGGGGTCGAGCAGGCTGATCGGATGGCTCGGGTCGTCGTCAGCCCACTTCTTGAAGAGGGAGTACGCGACCTCGAAGAGGATGTACGGCACGGCGATGCCCGTGACCAGCCGCTGGAGCCGGTCGGTGCGCATGTCGAAACTGCGGGAGAAGTAGCCGGAGATGAGGATGAAGGCCGGCATGTGGAAGGTGTAGACGACCATGTAGAGCGCCTCGGCGGCGCGGCTGTGGTCGGTCAGCGGTTCCCAGGCGTGACCCATCGCGACGAACACGATCGCCAGATACTTGGCGTTGTCGAAGAACGCGTCGCGCTGCTTGGCGGGCTTGGTGCCCGGCCCGGTGGTGGCGGTACCCGGTTGCGGGGATCCCGGGTTCCGTGGTGGTCGCGGGCTCGGTACACCCGGCGCCGGTGTCTGTGCCGACGGGAGCGGAGCCCTCTGATGGCCGTACGGACGGAGCGAGTTCGTCACAGACCCTCCCACCAGGAGCTGGGGGAGACGATCCTGGACCTCGCTGCGCGTGCGGGGGACGTGGCAGCGTAGAACATCTGAGGCACCCTAGCGTTGTCTGTGTGATTTCGTAAAACCTCTGAGGCGAATCCTGCTTATCGCCGTACGGATACCCGGTATTTGGCGAAGTCGTCATGCGGATGCCTGTGTCGATCGTCATACCACAAGCGGGTGTTACGTCCTGCTTCGTCACGACTAAATGGTGCATAACGCCCGCGGGCGACTCTGGTGAAATGTCCGGTTGAGTCGTCTTTAGTGACCCCTCTTCAGTCTCGTTGCTGTGCCTGTGGCAACAATTCGAATTAGCTGCGAACAGGTTGTGTGGACGACTGTGTGGACATGGAAACGATCTTCCTGAATTTCCCGTGAGGGGGATCGCTCGAATTGCCGTGCGACGCCCGGCTGTTCGCGTCCGTGACCGAAGGATGACTCTCCCGCCGCATACGCCGGGCTCGTTGGTGGCACGATGGTTCTGGCGGGGGTGCGCGGGGTTGCACCTCCGGGCCGGGAGAGCGGACCGACCGTAGGGTGTGATCAGTTGTGGCCATTTCGCTGTCAGTGGTGCTTCTGTTGGGGATCGTCCTGGTGGTGTTGATACGAGGGGGATCGATCAAGGGCGGGCCGGCGGTGGTCGCCGTGCTCTTCGGTTTCTTCCTCGCCTCCACAGGCATGGCGGACGACATCCAACGGTTCCTCAACTCGGTAGCGGAGACCATCAACTCGATCCAGTTCTGAGCGACTCGGGGACGCCCGGCGGCCAAGGGTGCCCGGGGAGCGGACGGGAACGGGGCTGCGCGACGCGGACCCGTCGGAGGCGCGCGGCGCCCCGGAACCCGAACAGACCGCACCCGTACGGTTCGTACCGGTCCGTACGCTCCCGAAGTCGCACGCCGCGCGGACTCCTGGGCGGCGATGCCTCGTATGTGCCGTGGCGACATCCCGTATGTGTGCCGTACGGAATCCGCCAGGTCCACGCGGTGGACGTCCGAGCCCTCTGGCCGACGTACGGCTTCTCATCCCTTCATCCGTCTTCTTCTCGTCCACCCTCTCCACCCTCTCCACCCTCTTGACCGAAGGAGCCCGAGGAAGTGAGCCCCGAGAACGCCTGGGAGTTGCGGGAGAGCTGGGAGAGTCCGATCGGAACGCTCCGGTGGGACCGCCTCGGGCCGGAGGACGGTCCGCCCGTGGTGCTGCTGCACGGAACCCCGTTCTCGTCGTACGTGTGGCACGACATCGCCCCGGCGCTCGCCGCCGACGGCCACCGGGCCCACGTCTGGGACATGCCCGGCTACGGCAGTTCCCAGAAGAGTGACGGCCAGGACGTGTCCCTCAAGGCACAGGGCGAGGTGTTCGCCGAGCTCCTGGGGGTCTGGGGGCTGTCGAATCCGTCGGTGATCGCGCACGACTTCGGCGGCTGCGTCGCACTGCGCGCGCATCTGCTGCACAAGGCCGAGTACCGGCGCCTCGCCCTTGTCGACCCCGTCGCGGTCGCCCCCTGGGGTTCGCCCTTCTTCCGCCTGGTCGCCGAGCACGCGGCGGTCTTCGGGCAACTGCCCGCACCGCTGCACGAGGCCCTGGTCCGCGAGTACGTGGGCTCCGCGAGCCATCGGGGACTGCTGCCCGAGGTACTGGACGCCCTGGTCGCCCCCTGGACGGACACGGCGGGACAGGCGGCGTTCTACCGCCAGATCGCCCAGGCCGATCAGCGGTACACGGACGAGATCCAACCCCTCTATCCCGCGCTGAACCTGCCCGTCACCGTCTGCTGGGCCGCCGAGGACACCTGGATCCCACCCGCCAAGGGCGAGGAGCTCGCCGCCCTGATCCCGGGCGCCCGCCTCCGCCCGATCCCGGACGCGGGCCACCTGGTCCCCCTGGACGCCCCGGCCCGCCTCCTGGGCGAGCTGATCGCCTTCCTCCGGAACTGAACGGGACCGAACTGAACGGATCCGGACCTGAACCCGCCCCGGAAACGCGTCAGGGCCAGGTCGGAGAGTGAATCTCCGACCTGGCCCTGAGCCGTACAGAGCGGGCGACGGGAATCGAACCCGCGTAGCTAGTTTGGAAGACTAGGGCTCTACCATTGAGCTACGCCCGCACAGGACGCGCCGCAGGTCAGTGACGCGCGGCACGGAAGCATCGTAGCGGGTCGGACCCCCTCGTCGCACACCCCGTTCCGGAGGGCCCGAGCGCCCCGTGAAATGCGGGAGCCGCGCCGCCTGCGGGCATGTACCCTACGTCTCGCACCAGACGGGGTGTGGCGCAGCTTGGTAGCGCGTCCGCTTTGGGAGCGGAAGGCCGTGGGTTCAAATCCCGCCACCCCGACCACCGTGCCGGACCACCGGCAAGATCACCTTTTGGGGCGTGTCCCGCCTGCGGCTAGTATGCAAACTGCGCGCCCGTGTGTCTGCATTGTTACGTCCCTCAAGGGCCGCCAATCCGCTGAGGCTCCGCCGTATCCGGCAGAGAACGTCAGCAGAACCCAAAGAAGTCAGCCCCCAAGGAGACCGAACCGTGAAGAGCGCCGTGGAGACCCTGAACCCGACCCGGGTTCGGCTCAGCATCGAGGTGCCCTTCGAGGAGCTCAAGGACAGCCTCGACGCGGCGTACAAGAAGATCAACCAGCAGGTCACGGTGAAGGGGTTCCGGAAGGGCAAGATTCCGGCGCGCGTCATCGACCAGCGGTTCGGCCGCGGTGCGGTTCTGGAGGAAGCGGTCAACGACGCGCTTCCGAAGTTCTACACCGACGCGGTCAACGAGGCCGAGCTGAACGTCCTCGGCCAGCCCGAGGTCGACATCACGGAGCTGAAGGACGGCGAGACGCTGAACTTCACCGCCGAGGTCGACGTCCGCCCGGCCATCGAGATCCCGGACTACTCCGGCATCGAGGTCGAGGTCGACGCAGTCGAGGTCAGCGAAGAGGACGTCGACAAGGCCGTCGAGGAGCTGCGTGAGCGCTTCGCCTCGACCGCCCCGGTCGAGCGTGCCGCCGAGGACGGCGACGTCGTCACCCTCGACCTGGAGGCCAAGGTCGACGGCGAGGTCCTGGAGGACGGCGTCGCGAGCGGCGTCTCCTACACCATCGGTTCCGGTGAGCTGCTGGATGGCATCGATGACGCCGTGAAGGGTGTGGAGGCCGGTGGCGAGGCCACCTTCGCCTCCGAGCTCAAGGGCGGCTCGGCAGCCGGCAAGGAGGCCGAGGTCACCGTCAAGGTCACCCAGGTCGCCAAGCGCGAACTGCCCGAGCTGGACGACGACTTCGCACAGCTCGCGTCCGAGTTCGACACCCTCGAGGAAATGCGCGGCGACAGCCGCAAGCGCCTGGAGAACATGAAGCAGTACGACCAGGCCACGCAGGCCCAGGAGCGAGTCCTGGAGAAGCTGCTGGAGCTCGTCGAGGTGCCCGTCCCCGAGAAGCTGCTCGAGGACGAGATCAACACCCGCAAGCACAACCTGGAGCACCACCAGCTCGGCCAGATGGGCATCGACCTCGAGAAGTACCTCGAGATCCAGGGCAAGACGGCCGAGGAGTTCGACACCGAGACCAAGGACGCCGCGGTCAAGGGCATCAAGACGCAGTTCGTCCTGGACGAGCTCGTCAACAAGGAGAAGCTGAACGTCAACCAGGAGGAGCTCACCGAGCACCTCATGCGGCGTGCTGCCTCCTCCGGCATGTCCCCCGACCAGTTCGCCCAGGCTGTCGTCGAGGGCGGCCAGGTCCCGATGCTCGTCGGCGAGGTCGCCCGCGGCAAGGCCCTGGCCGTCGTGGTCGAGGCCGCCACGGTGAAGGACACCAACGGCGAGCTCGTCGACCTGGACGACGAGGACGAGGACGAGGTCTCTGCCGAGGCCTCTGCCGAGGGCTCGACGGAGGAAGCGGCTGAGGAGGCCCCCGAGGCCCCCAAGGCCGACGCCGCCGAGGAGAAGACCGAGGCCTGATCCGCCTCGCTTGTACGTCCCGGTGGGCCCCCTGGACCTGTGAGTCCCGGGGGCCCACCGGTCTTTTAGGGGCGCGGGGAACTGCGCGAGCAACCCACCACGACCCGCACCCGCCGATGCACCATCCGTGGCAGACGCGACTGCGGCCCCGCGGGGGCTGGTCGCGCAGTTCCCCGCGCCCCTGACGGGGCTGGCCGTACCCCCTGCTCACCCAGCGGAGCGCATGCGCTCACAGCGAACAGTCACCTCTGCGGGATTCCCCGGAGGGACCCGCGCGTTAGGGTCCATGAGTACGAGGGCAGGGGAGTCCCCGGAGCCGTCCGACACGGCGCGCACACGGGGTCCCACGCCCCCAGCAGAAGACGTGAGACGGCCCGGCGCCGTCGTAAGACGAGCAGGTGGATACGTGACGAATCTGATGCCCACAGCCGCCGGCGACCCCATCGGTGGTGGCCTCGGCGACCAGGTCTACAACCGGCTGCTCGGCGAGCGGATCATCTTCCTCGGCCAGGCGGTCGACGACGACATCGCCAACAAGATCACGGCGCAGCTGCTTCTCCTTGCCTCCGACCCGGAGAAGGACATCTACCTCTACATCAACAGCCCCGGCGGCTCGATCACCGCCGGCATGGCGATCTACGACACCATGCAGTACATCAAGAACGACGTGGTGACGATCGCGATGGGCATGGCGGCCTCCATGGGCCAGTTCCTGCTGAGCGCGGGTACTCCGGGCAAGCGCTTCGCGCTGCCGAACGCGGAGATCCTGATCCACCAGCCCTCGGCCGGCCTCGCCGGTTCCGCGTCGGACATCAAGATCCACGCCGAGCGGCTGCTGCACACCAAGAAGCGGATGGCGGAGCTGACCTCCTTCCACACCGGCCAGACCGTGGAGCAGATCACCCGCGACTCGGACCGGGACCGCTGGTTCGACCCGATCGAGGCCAAGGCGTACGGCCTCATCGACGACATCATGCCCACCGCTGCCGGAATGCCTGGCGGCGGCGGCACCGGAGCGGCCTAGGTCGGCACACCGCCGACCCGGGTGCCGGCGTAGACCGGCACCAAGCCCCTCCGAGCCCCCAGCCGACCGCCTCAGCCCTTATCAGGCTTTCCAGGAGACACAGTGAACGACTTCCCCGGCAGCGGCCTCTACGCCCGCACAGAGGCCGAGTACACCGGCCCTCGCGCGGAGTCCCGCTACGTCATCCCGCGCTTCGTCGAGCGCACCTCGCAGGGCGTCCGTGAGTACGACCCGTACGCGAAGCTCTTCGAGGAGCGCGTGATCTTCCTCGGCGTGCAGATCGACGACGCCTCCGCCAACGACGTCATGGCGCAGCTGCTGTGCCTGGAGTCGATGGACCCCGACCGGGACATCTCGGTCTACATCAACAGCCCCGGCGGCTCCTTCACGGCACTCACTGCGATTTACGACACGATGCAGTTCGTGAAGCCGGACATCCAGACGGTCTGCATGGGCCAGGCCGCCTCGGCCGCCGCGATCCTGCTGGCCGCCGGTACGCCGGGCAAGCGCATGGCACTTCCCAACGCCCGCGTGCTGATCCACCAGCCGTACAGCGAGACCGGCCGAGGCCAGGTCTCGGACCTCGAAATCGCGGCGAACGAAATCCTCCGCATGCGCGCCCAGCTGGAAGACATGCTGGCCAAGCACTCGACGACGCCGATCGAGAAGATCCGCGAGGACATCGAGCGCGACAAGATCCTCACGGCCGAGGACGCGCTCTCGTACGGCCTGATCGACCAGATCATCTCGACCCGGAAGATGAACAACGCCTCGGTCGCGTGACGCAGCGCTGTATCGTCTGCCGCTCCTTGACGCGGTTCACGACAAAGTGAACCGCGCCAAGGGGGGCCCGAACGAGGGGCTCGGCAAGGTACCGTCGGACATAAGGCAGCACCAGGAGCCGCTGGACCTAGGCGTCTCCCAGGCGAAGGGGAAGCACACCGTGGCACGCATCGGTGACGGCGGCGATCTGCTCAAGTGCTCGTTCTGTGGCAAGAGCCAGAAGCAGGTCAAGAAGCTCATCGCAGGCCCTGGTGTGTACATCTGCGACGAGTGCATCGATCTCTGCAACGAGATCATCGAGGAAGAGCTTGCGGAGACGAGCGAGGTCCGCTGGGAGGAACTTCCCAAACCTCGCGAGATCTACGAGTTCCTCGAGGGGTACGTCGTAGGCCAGGAGTCCGCCAAGAAGGCCCTCTCGGTCGCGGTCTACAACCACTACAAGCGGGTCCAGGCCGGTGAGAACAGCACGGGTCAGAACCGCGAGGACGCCATCGAGTTGGCGAAGTCCAACATCCTGCTCCTCGGCCCCACGGGCTCGGGCAAGACGCTCCTCGCCCAGACCCTGGCCCGCATGCTGAACGTCCCGTTCGCCATCGCCGACGCGACGGCGCTGACGGAGGCCGGCTATGTCGGCGAGGACGTCGAGAACATCCTGCTGAAGCTCATCCAGGCCGCCGACTACGACGTCAAGAAGGCCGAGACGGGCATCATCTACATCGACGAGATCGACAAGGTGGCTCGTAAGAGCGAAAACCCGTCGATCACGCGGGATGTGAGCGGCGAGGGCGTCCAGCAGGCACTGTTGAAGATCCTCGAAGGCACGACGGCCTCGGTCCCGCCGCAGGGCGGACGCAAGCACCCGCACCAGGAGTTCATCCAGATCGACACGACGAACGTCCTGTTCATCGTGGGCGGCGCCTTCGCGGGCCTGGAGAAGCTGATCGAGTCCCGGGCCGGCGCGAAGGGCATCGGCTTCGGCGCGACGATCCGCTCGAAGCGCGAGATGGAGTCCAAGGACCAGTTCGAGGCCGTCATGCCCGAGGACCTCGTCAAGTTCGGCATGATTCCGGAGTTCATCGGCCGTCTGCCCGTCATCACTTCGGTGCACAACCTCGACCGCGAGGCCCTCCTCCAGATCCTCGTCGAGCCCCGCAACGCACTGGTGAAGCAGTACCAGCGCCTCTTCGAACTCGACGGCGTGGAGCTGGACTTCGAGCGCGAGGCCATGGAGGCCATCGCCGACCAGGCCATCCTCCGCCAGACCGGCGCCCGAGGCCTGCGCGCCATCATGGAGGAGGTCCTCCAGTCCGTGATGTACGAGGTCCCGTCCCGCAAGGACGTGGCCCGCGTGGTCATCACGGCAGAAGCCGTCCGCTCGAACGTGAACCCGACCCTGATCCCACGGGACGCGCGGGGGCGGGGACCGGGCGAGCAGAAGACCGCGTAGACGGTACGCACATACGAGGTACGGCGAAGGGGCCCCGGTCAACCGACCGGGGCCCCTTCGCTGTTGAGACCGCTGCTGAGACTGCCTGAAACGTACGGTCAGGCCTTGACGCGGACTTCCTTGCGGAGCTTGGCGGTGGTCTCGGCCGCCTCAGAGGGCTCCGAGCTCTTGCCCGCCGCGACGTCGGAGAACTCCATGGGCATCACGAAGCCGAGAGTGCTGTGGTCGCCCCAGACGCAGTACGTCACGTTCATCTCCTTCGGCTCGGACCCGGTGGCCTCGGAGTTCTCCAGCTTGGCCTCCTGGCACTTCAGGACGGCGCCGTCCAGCGAGCTGGGCGAGTACTTCTTCGGGCTGCCGACGAAGGTGACGTCCTCGTCCTTGGAGTCCTCCTTCATGAAGGTGAAGAACCCGTCAACGGCCTTCTCCGGGTCCTCGATCTCGCCGTAGACACCGCCGAAGGAGATCATCTTCCCCGCCAGCGGGTTGGACTCGTCACCCGACTGGTAGGTGGCGCTGACGTCCTTGGGGTTCTTCACGCCCCAGGACTGGGCGTCCTTCAGGTCCGACTTGGACATGCCGTCCTCGGAGCCCTTGCCCTTCTTGTACTCCGTGAGCACGGTCGCCGGAGTCGTCAGCTTGTGGGGGCCGTCGTCCGCGACGTCCGAGGAGCCGCTGCTGCCGCTTCCGACGACGAAGTACGCGCCGACCGCGATCGCCGCCACGACAGCGACCGCGCCGATGATGAGGCCCGTCTTCTTCTTGCCGCCGCCGGGAGCGGGCGGCGTCGGCGCGCCGTAGGGGGCGCCGGGGGGCTGCTGACCGTACGGCGGCTGCTGGCCGTAGCCGGGCTGCTGGGGCGGAACCCCGGGAGGGGCCTGCTGGGGGTACCCGTAGCCGGGCTGCTGCTGAGGCGCCTGCTGCGGGTAGCCGTAGCCGGGCTGGGGGGCCTGCGGCTGCTGGCCGTAAGGACCCGGCTGACCGTACGGTCCGGGCTGCTGAGGCTGCCCGCCGTACGGGCCCGGCTGGTTGTAGCTCATTTCTGGGTTCCCCTCCAGATGCTTATGTGTTCCGAACATCCTGACCCAACGGAAGGGCGGGTGGAGCATCGGGGCCCTCACCGTTACCAAGTAATCGAGTTTCAGAGCGAGCCCGTGACACCCCTAAACTGACCCCGTGACCGAGAACGCTCAGCAGCAGACGCCAGCCAACGCCCCCGAACTGCCGACCCAGTACGCGCCGGCCGAGGTAGAGGGGAAGCTGTACGAGCGCTGGGTGGAACGGGGTTACTTCGCCGCCGACGCGAAGAGCGAGAAGCCGCCGTACACCATCGTCATTCCGCCGCCGAACGTCACCGGGTCGCTGCACCTGGGGCACGCCTTCCAGCACACGCTCATGGACGCGCTGACCAGGCGCAAGCGCATGCAGGGGTACGAGTCGCTGTGGCTGCCCGGCATGGACCACGCCGGTATCGCCACGCAGAACAAGGTCGAGCAGCAGCTTGCCGAGGAGGGCAAGTCGCGGCAGGACCTCGGGCGCGAGGAGTTCGTCGAGCGCGTCTGGCAGTGGAAGGAAGAGTACGGCGGCAAGATCCTCGGGCAGATGCGCCGGCTCGGGGACGGCGTGGACTGGGACCGCGAGCGGTTCACCATGGACGAAGGCCTGTCCAAGGCCGTCCAGACCATCTTCAAGAAACTGTACGACGACGAACTGATCTACCGCGCCGAGCGCATCATCAACTGGTGTCCGCGCTGTCTGACGGCCATCTCCGACATCGAGGTGGAGTACCAGGAGGACGACGGCGAGCTCGTCTCCATCAAGTACGGCGAGGGTGACGAGACGCTCGTCGTCGCCACCACCCGCGCCGAGACCATGCTCGGTGACACGGCCGTCGCCGTTCACCCCGACGACGAGCGCTACAAGCACCTCGTCGGCAAGCGCATCAAGCTGCCGCTGACCGACCGCACCATCCCCGTCGTCGCGGACACGCACGTCGACCCCGAGTTCGGCACGGGTGCCGTCAAGGTCACCCCCGCCCACGACCCGAACGACTTCGCCATCGGCCGGCGCCACGGCCTGGAGTCGATCACGGTCATGGACGAGCGGGCGATCATCACCGTCCACGGCCCCTTCGAGGGACTCGACCGTTACGAGGCGCGTTCCGCCATCGTCGGCGCGCTGCGCTCGCAGGGCCGGATCGTCGCCGAGAAGCGTCCGTACGTCCACAGCGTCGGGCACTGCTCGCGCTGCCGGACCACCATCGAGCCGCGGCAGTCCCTGCAGTGGTGGGTCAAGGTCGCCCCGCTCGCGCAGGCCGCCGGTGACGCGGTCCGCGACGGCCGGGTGAAGATCCACCCCGAGGACATGTCGAAGCGGTACTTCGACTGGGTCGACAACCTCAACGACTGGAACATCTCGCGTCAGCTGTGGTGGGGCCACCGCATCCCGATCTGGTACGGCCCGGACGGCGAGACGGTCTGTGTCGGCCCCGACGAGCAGCCGCCGGGCACCGAGGCCGAGGGCTGGCGGCAGGACACCGACGTCCTCGACACCTGGTTCTCGTCCGGCCTGTGGCCGTTCTCCACGCTCGGCTGGCCCGAACAGACCCCGGACCTCAAGAAGTTCTACCCGACCGACGTCCTGCTCACCGGCCACGACATCATCTTCTTCTGGGTCGCCCGGATGATGATGTTCGGTCTGTACGCGATGGACGGCGAGGTCCCCTTCAAGACCATCGCCCTGACCGGTCTGGTCCGTGACGAGCGCGGCAAGAAGATGTCGAAGTCCTTCGGCAACGTCGTCGACCCGCTCGACTGGATGGACAAGTACGGCTCCGACGCCGTCCGCTTCACCCTGGCCCGCGGCGCCAACCCCGGCACCGACGTGCCGATCGGCGAGGACTGGGTCCAGGCGTCCCGGAACTTCGCCAACAAGATCTGGAACGCGACGCGGTTCGCGCTGATGAACGGCGCGACGGTCGAGGGGCCGCTGCCGGACGCCTCCGAGATGTCGGCGACCGACCGGTGGATCCTGTCCCGACTGAACAAGACCGTCGCCGAAGTCGACGCGTTCTACGAGGACTTCCAGTTCGCGAAGCTCTCGGACGCGCTGTACCACTTCGCGTGGGACGAGGTCTTCGACTGGTACGTCGAGCTGTCGAAGACGACTTTCATGGCGGGCGGCGCGGCCGCCGACGTCAGCAAGCGGGTCCTCGGCGAGGTCCTGGACGTCACGCTGCGGCTGCTGCACCCGGTTGTCCCGTTCGTCACGGAGACGCTCTGGACCACCCTCACCGGTGGCGAGTCCGTCGTGATCGCGGACTGGCCGAAGGACAGCGGCTTCCGTGACACCGGCGCCGAGCGGGAGATCGAGACGCTTCAGCAGGTCATCACGGAGGTCCGCCGCTTCCGTGCCGACCAGGGCCTGCAGCCCGGCCAGCGGGTCCCGGCCCGGCTGACCCTCGACGGCACCGCCTTCGCCCCGCACGAGGCGGCCATCCGCCAGCTGCTGCGTCTCCAGCCCGAGGGCGACGCCTTCGCGGCCACGGCGACCCTGCCGGTCGCGGGCGCTCAGGTCGCGCTCGACCTCTCCGGCACGATCGACGTGGCGGCCGAGCGGAAGCGGCTTGCCAAGGACTTGGCCGCCGCCGAGAAGGAGAAGGCGCAGGCGAACGGCAAGCTCGGCAACGAGGCGTTCCTTGCGAAGGCGCCGGATCATGTCGTGGACAAGATCCGGGTGCGGCTTGCCAAGGCGGACGAGGACATTGCCCGTATCCAGGCCCAGCTGGAGGGGCTGCCGCAGGCGTAGGCGCCCACCCCGAGGGGGTTGTACCGGCCGGTGCCCCGGAACCGATGACGGTTCCGGGGCACCGTCGTCAAGCGCTCCCGCCGGTTCGTTGTCGGCTGCCGGCCCGTCGTGGCTTGTCGCGCAGTTCCCCGCGCCCCTACCGGGGCGCGGGGCTCCGTAGACTGGGGGTGTGAGTGAGCTCCCGCACGACAGCAGTGAGTCAGATCCGGTCGACCCGTTCGACGAGATTGTCGAGGCGGAGACCGGGCGCGATCCCGATCTCGCCGTGATCGAGGCCGGCAGCCGTACCCTGCGCACGCAGGGCGGGCCGCCGGAGTCCGACATTCCCACGCGCCCGTCCGACCAGGAGACCGACAAGGCGCTCCGTGAGGTCGAGGCCGAGCTCGCCACACGCTGGGGCGAGACCAAGCTGGAACCGTCCGTGAGCCGTATCGCCGCGCTCATGGACGTGCTGGGGGAGCCGCAGCGCGCGTACCCCTCCATCCACATCACGGGGACGAACGGCAAGACGTCGACCGCCCGCATGATCGAGGCCCTCCTCGGCGCCTTCGACCTGCGCACCGGGCGGTACACCTCGCCGCACGTCCAGTCGATCACCGAGCGCATCAGCCTGGACGGCGCCGCGATCCCCGCCGAGCGGTTCGTGGAGACGTACCGGGACATCCAGCCGTACGTCGAGATGGTCGACTCCCAGCAGGAGTACCGCCTCTCCTTCTTCGAGGTCCTCACGGGCATGGCGTACGCGGCCTTCGCGGACGCGCCCGTCGACGTGGCCGTCGTGGAGGTGGGGATGGGAGGCAGCTGGGACGCCACGAACGTGATCGACGGGGATGTCGCCGTCGTGACCCCCATCGATCTGGACCACACCGACCGGCTCGGAACCACCCCCGGGGAGATCGCCAAGGAGAAGGCCGGGATCGTCAAGCAGGACGCGACGGTGATCCTGGCCCAGCAGCCCGTCGACGCCGCCCAGGTGATGCTCAAGAAGGCCGTCGAGGTCGATGCCACAGTCGCCCGCGAGGGGCTCGAGTTCGGCGTCGTGAGCCGCCAGGTCGCCGTCGGCGGGCAGCTGCTGACTCTCCGGGGGCTGGGTGGGGAGTACGACGAGGTGTACATCCCGCTGCACGGGGCGTACCAGGCGCACAACGCGGCGGTGGCGCTCGCCGCGGTGGAGGCGTTCTTCGGGGTCGGGTCCCAGCGGCCCGAGCCGCTCGACATCGACACGGTCCGCAAGGCCTTCGCGGCGGTCTCCTCGCCCGGGCGGCTGGAGATCGTGCGGCGGTCGCCGACGGTCGTGCTGGACGCCGCGCACAATCCGGCGGGGGCCCGGGCGACCGCCGAGGGTGTCCGTGAGGTCTTCGACTTCAGCCGGCTGATCGGTGTCGTGGGGTCGAGCGGGGACAAGAACGTACGGGGGCTGCTGGAGGCCTTCGAGCCGCTCTTCACCGAGGTCGTCGTCACGCAGAACTCCAGCCAGCGGGCCATGGACGTGGACTCGCTCGCCGCGATCGCCGTCGAGGTGTTCGGGGACGACCGGGTGCAGGTCGAGTCCCGGCTGGACGACGCCCTGGAGGCCGCGATCACGCTGGCCGAGGAGGAGGCGGAGTACGCGGGGGCCGGTGTGCTGGTGACCGGTTCCGTCATCACGGTGGGCGAGGCCCGGTTGCTGCTGGGGAGGGGCTGATCCGTGCGTACGCTCTGTGCTTCGACGCTGATCGGTGAGTTCTTCGTCATCGGTTTCGCGGGGCTCGTCGCGATGAAGGATCCCGATCTGTCCATGACCACGGTCTGGACGGTGAGCGGGGTCGCGATGGTGTTCTGTCTGCTGCTCTGCGGGATGATCACGCGGCCGGGGGGTGTTCAGCTGGGCTGGGCGCTGCAGGTTTTGCTGATCGCGAGTGGGTTCGTCGTGCCGACCATGTTCTTCCTCGGGGCCGTTTTCGCCGCTCTGTGGTGGGCTTCGGTCCATTACGGGCGGAAGGTGGAGGAGGCGAAGGCGCGGTTTGCTGCGCAGGCCGGGGCGTGAGGTAACGCGGTGTAGGGAGTGGGTTTCCTTCGCCCTGCCGCCCCTGACCTCCCCCCAAGCTCTCGGCTTCGATTGACCAGGGGCACTCCATCATCCCTGGCGGCTGCCGCCCCCGGACCAGACCCCGCTTCGGCATGAACGGCCTTCGTCCTCAAACGCCGGACGGGCTGGGTCCGGGACTGGGCTGACAAGAGGGCGGTCTCACAAGTTGCTGTGATAGTTTGTGAGCTGTGGACACTCACGTGAAGCGGGCATTCAAGTTCCGCTTCTATCCGACTGATACGCAGGCAGCCGAGCTGTCGCGCACGTTCGGGTGTGTGCGGAAGGTCTACAACATGGCGCTTGCGGCCCGTACCGAGGCGTGGGCGCGACAGGAACGGGTCAACTACAACCAGACCTCGGCCATACTGACGGCGTGGAAGAAGACCGAGGAACTGGCCTACCTGTCTGAGGTGTCGTCGGTTCCGCTCCAACAGGCGCTCCGTCACTTGCAAGGAGCGTTCGCGAACTTCTTCGCCAAGCGGGCCAAGTACCCGCGTTTCAAGTCCAAGCGGAAGTCCCGCGCCAGCGCGGAGTACACATCTTCCGCGTTCCGGTTCCGTGACGGCCACCTGCACCTGGCGAAGATGGCCGACCCGTTGAGCATCGTCTGGTCGCGCCCTCTCCCCGAGGGGGCAATGCCGACCACGGTGACCGTGAGCCGGGACAGCGCCGGACGCTGGTTCGTCTCCATGCTGTGCGTGGACACCAGCATCAAGCCGCTCCCTGCCACGGACACGGCGGTTGGTATCGATGTCGGCCTCGACCACCTGCTGACCCTCTCGACCGGCGAGAAGATCGCCAACCCGAGGCACGAGCGCCGGGACCGTACGTGTCTGGCGAAGGCTCAGCGGGAACTGTCCCGCAAGGCCAAGGGCGACGGCGCGAACCGTCGCAAAGCCCGGCAGCGAGTCGCGAAGATCCACGCCCGGATCACCGACCGCAGGCGGGACCATCTCCAACAACTCACCACTCGACTCGTGCGCGACAACCAAACGCTCGTGATCGAGGACCTGACCGTGCGCAGCATGGTCAAGAACCGGCGTCCGGCCCGCGCCATCTCGGATGCCGCATGGTCGGAGTTTCGGGGCCTTCTGGAGTACAAGGCTGCTTGGTACGGGCGGGAAGTGATCGCGGTGGACCGCTTCTTCCCCTCGTCCAAGCTGTGCTCCACCTGTGGCACCTTGGCTGACAAGATGCCACTCAACGTCCGCACCTGGACGTGCGCCTGCGGAGCGACCCATGACCGAGACGTGAATGCGGCGAAGAATCTTCTGGCCGCCGGGCTGGCGGTGTCTGTCTGTGGAGCCGGTGTAAGACCTCAACGGAGAATTCCGAGCGGGCGGTCGGCGACGAAGCAGAAACGCCAACGGCGCGAGCCGTAGGAATCCCCCTCGTTTACGAGGGGGGCGAAGTCAACCGCACATCTGTGACCTGACTGTGACTGCCTGACTGAAAACCCGAAGGAGCCACCACCGTGAGCCAGCGCACCCTCGTCCTTCTCAAGCCCGACGCGGTCCGTCGCGGCCTGACCGGCGAGATCATCAGCCGCATCGAGCGCAAGGCCGGCTGGGAGATCACCGCGCTGGAGCTGCGCACGCTGGACCAGGACACGCTGGAGCAGCACTACGGCGAGCACAAGGGCAAGCCCTTCTACGAGCCCCTGGTCGCCTTCATGGCCTCCGGCCCGGTCGTGGCGCTGGTCGTCGAGGGCGAGCGCGTCATCGAGGGCGTACGGGCACTCGCGGGTCCGACCGACCCGATCGCCGCCGCCCCCGGCTCCATCCGTGGTGACTTCGGTGTGATCGTCCGGGAGAACCTGATCCACGCCTCCGACTCCGAGGAGTCCGCCGAGCGCGAGCTGAAGATCTTCTTCCCGGGCATCGCCTGACGGCTCCCGGACGGATCGCCGGACTGCTGGACCGACCGCCGGACCGCCGGACCCCGAGGCCCGCGTCACTCGCGGGCCGACGGGTGGCGTACCGGGTGCGCTGCACGGTGCCCGGTCGCAGAACGCGGGCGCCCGGACACGGCGACACGGCGGCCTGGGGCCGGGAGACTCTCCCAGGCACCAGGCACCAGGCACCAGGCACCAGGCACCAGGCACCAGGACCACGCCTCAGGGCCCTGCGGCCCCTGGGAGTCAGGTCCCGTGCGTGGCCTACCCCTGGCAGCCCCGAGCCCGCTCCTCCGCCCAGGCGGACGGGCAGGGGCCTGGGGAACCGATTCTGCGCCCGGTAGGCCCGGTAGGCCCGGTAGGCCCGGTAGGCCCGGCAGGCACAGCGAGCCCGCGAGCAGTGAGCCCGTGCCCGCGAGCCCGCGCCCAGCCTCCAGGCCCCGCCACCTCACCCCGCCCCACTCCGCCCAGTCACCCCCTATTCATCGCCCACCCACCCATTTGCCCCACCGAGAACCCGCCCCGCCAAGAATCTTCTGATGTCATGTCAGGCACCTGGGCTTCTGACCTGGGAGCGGCGCACAATGGCTGCTGTCGGTTGGCATATGCGTGGCGATCGAGGGAACGCGTTCCCCCGATGGACCGTCTCCAGAAGCGGGGCGGCACGTCATCTGGTCACAATGGCGAAGACCCTCGCGCGGTGTTCGTGCAGGCGAGACTACGATGGAAGCCTTCACGTCACAGTGCTCACCCTCGCCGACCTAAAAAGCCATCAAAAGCGCCACTTGGGAAGGCCAGACGAATCCTGATGGGGAACTCAATGTCGTTCATCGGCCGTGACATGGCTGTCGACCTCGGGACCGCCAACACGCTGGTGTACGTCAGGGGTCGCGGGATCGTACTCAACGAGCCGTCCGTCGTCGCGATCAACACCAACACCGGTGGCATCCTCGCGGTCGGCGCGGAAGCGAAGAAGATGATCGGGCGGACGCCGGGCAACATCGTTGCCGTGCGTCCGCTGAGGGACGGTGTCATCGCCGACTTCGAGATCACCGAGCGCATGCTCCGCTACTTCATTCTGAAGATCCACAAGCGGCGCTATCTCGCCCGCCCCCGTGTCGTCGTCTGTGTGCCGTCCGGCATCACGGGCGTCGAGCGCCGTGCCGTCATCGAGGCGTCGTCCCAGGCCGGGGCGCGCCAGGTGCACATCATCGAGGAGCCCATGGCCGCGGCCATCGGCTCCGGCCTGCCGGTCCACGAGGCCACGGGCAACATGGTGGTGGACATCGGCGGCGGCACCACGGAGGTCGCGGTCATCTCGCTCGGCGGCATCGTCACCGCCCAGTCCATCCGCGTCGCGGGCGACGAGCTGGACAACGCGATCATCCAGCACATCAAGAAGGAGTACTCGCTCCTTCTCGGTGAGCGGAGTGCCGAACAGATCAAGATCACGATCGGTTCGGCGTACGACCTCGAGAATGACGAACACACCGAAATCCGCGGCCGGGACCTGGTGTCCGGGCTGCCCAAGACCGTCGTCATCTCCGCGGCCGAAGTACGCAAGGCCATTGAAGAACCGGTCAACGCGATCATCGACGCCGTGAAGACGACCCTCGACAAGTGCCCGCCGGAACTCTCCGGCGACATCATGGACCGCGGAATCGTTCTGACCGGCGGCGGAGCCCTGCTGCGCGGTCTCGACGAGCGGCTGCGTCGCGAGACCGGCATGCCGATCCATATCGCGGAGGATCCGCTCGACAGCGTGGCGCTCGGCTCCGGCAAGTGCGTCGAGGAGTTCGAGGCGCTCCAGCAGGTTCTGGACGCCCAGCCGCGCAGATGACGTAACGCTTCGATTCCGCCGTACGGGATGATCCCTTCTCGTACGGCGGATCGTTGATATTCAGGCATAAGCTCCCCCATAACGCCGCCCGCAGGTCCACACTCCTGGGTCCGCACTCCGGGGATTTTCCGGGTGAGTCATACACGTATTCGACACACGTATTCGACGAGGAAGGCACGGCCGCCGCACGTGAGGGACACACGAGAGAGCCGGCTGCTCCTGGTGCTGCTGATCGCCATCGCGTTCGCTTTGATCACGGTGGACATCCGCGGTGGCAAGGACTCGCCGGTCGACGGTGCCCGGCAGGCCGCCGCCACGGTCTTCGGCCCGATCGAGGACGGGGTGTCGTCCGCGGTCGACCCCGTCGGCAACGCGATAGAGGCCGTGAAGGGCTCCGGTGGCCGCCACGACCGTATCGCCCAACTGGAGCGTGACAACGCCGCGTTGAAGGCGAAGCTGGGCAGCGACGACCGTAACCGCAGTCGCCTCAAACAGCTCGACAAGGTCCTCAAGACGGCCGGCGCCGGGCAGTACGGGATCAAGGGCGCCGAGGTCATCGCCATAGGAGCGGCCCAGGGCTTCTCCTGGACCGTGACCATCGACGTCGGCGCGAACGACGGCATCAAGCGCGACATGACCGTCCTGAACGGGGACGGGCTGGTCGGCCGCGTCACCACCGTGGGGCCCAACACCGCCACCGTGCTGCTCGCCAACGACCCCGACTTCACGGTCGGCACGCGTATGGAGTCCACCGACGAGCTGGGCTTCGCCTCCGGCCAGGGCGACCGCCCGCTGCGCGTGGAGCTGCTCAACGGCAAGGCCAAGATCAAGAAGGGCGACCGGCTGGTCACCTTCGGATCCCAGGCCGACCGGCCGTTCGTGCCCGGAGTGCCCGTGGGCATCGTGTCCCGCGTCGACCCCTCCGGCGGTGACCTGACCCGCACGCTCTACGTGACGCCGTACGTGTCCTTCACCAAGCTCGACATCGTCGGCGTCGTCGTCCAGGCCCCGCGCAAGGACCCGCGTGACGACGTGCTGCCGCCCAAACCGGAGCCAACGCCCACGCCGACCGTGACCGTGACGGTCACGCCCTCGGCCAACGCGCCCGCCGACGGTCTGCAGCAAGAGCAGTAGGAAGTAGGAGCTGAATCCCATGCGCTTCAACCGAATGCTGCTCTCCACCACTCTCGTGGTCCTCGCCCTGGTCATCCAGGTGAGCGTTCTCGCCCGGCTCCACCTGCCGGGCGCCGTGCCCGACCTGCTGCTGCTCACCGTCCTCGGCCTCGCCCTGGTCTACGGCCACGTCGGCGGCGCCCTCGTCGGCTTCGGCGCGGGCCTGCTCGCCGACCTGGCCCCGCCCGCCGACCACGCCGCCGGGCGCTACGCCCTCGTGCTGTGCGTCATCGGCTACCTCGCCGGACTCGCCAAGCCCGATCACGGCCAGCTCAAGTCCGCGACCGGCCCGATGGCCGTGGTCGTCGCCGCCGCGGTCGGATCCACCCTCCTGTACGCGGGAGTGGGCGCCCTCGTCGGCGACACCGCGGCCCGCCATGTGGGCCTGAGCAGCCTGCTGTTCACGGCCGCCCTGTACGACCTGCTGCTCGCCCCGTTCGTCGTGCCGGGGATCATGGCCCTGGCCCGGCGCGCCGAGAACGACCCGCTCGCGGAGGCGGGCGGCGGTGGTGGTGGTTCCGCCAAGAAACCCGACGTCACCGCGGGCTGGCTGTCGTCCGGGACGGGCCTGAGCATCGGCAGCCAGCGCGGCGGCCTGAGAGCCAAGGCGGCCAGGGCGCGCGTCGCGCGTGCGGGACGCATCAAGGGGGTCAAGCGGCTGTGAGAGCGGCGCTCACGACAACAACTGCACATCGGATGGGCTCTCACGACGACAGCACACCGTATGAGCTGAGGGAGGGGGAGCAGTGACCAACATCCCGGAGACCGGCCGGACCCCACGGGTCCAGATCCGGCTCGTCGTCATCCAGATCCTCGTGCTCTCGCTCCTGGGCACCCTCGGCGGGCGCCTGTGGTACCTCCAGATCCGCAACGGCGACGAGTACGCCAAGGAAGCCTCCGGCAACCACGTCCAGCAGGTCGTCAGCCCCGCCGTGCGCGGCTCGATCCTGGACGCCCGCGGGGTGCCGATCGCCGACAACGAGACCCGACTCGTGGTCTCCGCGTCCCGCACCGACCTGCTGAAGATGAAGGACGACGGCGACGCCGTCCTCACCAAGCTCGCGCGCGTCCTCGGCATGAAGGCCAAGGACGTCATGGACAAGGTCCGGCTGTGCGACTCGAAGACGCCGCAGCCGTGCTGGAACGGCTCGCCCTACCAGCCGATCCCCATCACCGACGAGGCCACGGCCAAGCAGGCCCTGCAGATCCGCGAGCGTGCCGAGGACTTCCCCGGCATCACCGCCGAACCGATGGCCGTCCGCCGCTACGCCGCCCCCGGCGAGGCCAACACCGCGCAGGTCCTCGGCTATCTCTCGCCCGTCACGGACGAGGAGATCACCAAGGCCAAGGACACCGCATCGCCATATCTGCGCTCCGACCAGGTCGGCCGCTCCGGCCTAGAGCGCGAGTACGACAAGGAGCTGCGCGGCAAGGCCGGCGTCACCCGCTACGAGGTCGACAACCTTGGCCGTGTCATCGGCCAGGCCAAGAGCGACGAGGCCGAGCCCGGCGCCAACGTCGTCACCAGCATCGACTCCCGCGTCCAGCGCGTCGCCGAGTACGAGCTGAACCAGGCGATGAAGGCCGCCCGTGACGTGTACGACGACAACACCGGCGAGAACTACAAGGCCGACTCCGGCGCGGTCGTCGTCATGGAGGCCAAGACCGGCCGCGTCGTCGCGATGGCGTCCAACCCGTCGTACGACCCGAACGCCTGGGTCGGCGGAATCTCCGGCAAGGACTACACCAAGCTCACCGGCAAGGGCTCCAACTACCCGCTCCTGAACCGGGCGATCCAGGGCCAGTCGGCCCCCGGCTCCGTCTTCAAGGTCATCCCGACGGCCGCCGCGGTCAACGCGGGCTACTCCTTCAACGGCCCCTACGAGTGCTCCAGCTCGTACTCCATCGGCGGCCAGGTCTTCAACAACTTCGAGTCCAAGGGGTACGGCCCGATCAGCCTCGGCCGCGCCCTGGAGGTCTCCTGCGACACCGTCTTCTACCGGCTCTCCCACGAGGAGTGGAAGCGGGACGGCGGCACCAAGCCGAAGAAGAACGCCAAGGACTGGTTCTACAAGACGGCCCACCAGTTCGGCCTCGGCAAGGAGACCGGCATCGACCTGCCGAACGAGGTCGCCGGCCGCGTCCCCGACCGCCAGTGGAAGCAGGACTACTGGAAGGCCAACAAGGACGCCTGGTGCAAGTACGGCAAGAAGGGCGGCTCGTACGCCCAGCAGATCGCGTACGAGAACTGCCTCGAAGGCAACCGGATGCGTGCCGGTGACTCCGTCAACTACTCGATCGGCCAGGGCGACACGCTCGTCACCCCGATCCAGATGGCGACGATCTACTCGGCGATCTCCAACGGCGGCACCCTCTACGACCCGACCGTCGGCAAGGCGATCATCAGCCCCGACGGCAAGACCGTCCAGGAGATCGAGCCCAAGTCGCACGGCAAGCTGCCGATGACGCGGAAGACGCGCGACGAGATAGACGGTGCCCTCGCGGGAGTCGCGACCCGCGGTACGGCCGCCTGGCGGTTCGGCGGCTGGCCGCAGGACAAGATCCCGATGCACGCCAAGACGGGTACGGCCGAGGTCTACGGCAAGCAGACGACCTCGTGGTTCACGACGTACACCAAGGACTACTCGGTCGTCATGACCATCTCCCAGGGTGGTACGGGTTCCGGCGCCTCGGGTCCCGCCGTGCGCAACATCTACAACGCGCTGTACGGCGTCTCCGAGGACGGCGCGATCGACAAGAAGAAGGCCCTGCTCTACGACCCGCAGAAGAGCCTTCCGAAGATCGAGGCCGACGGTTCGATCGACTCCCCGAAGGTCGAGAAGTACCCGGCCAAGAAGGAGCAGGCCTCCGAGGAGGGGCAGCAGCAGCCGGTGAACGGTGACGACCCGGCCGCCACCGTGCCCGACCCCAACACCGGCAACAACCGCGACACCCGAAGGCGCTCGGCCCGCCCGAAGAAGAGGCGGAGGACCCTCACATGACCGGCTCGAACGGGTTCTCCGTCTCCGGATACGGGCCCGAACGCTCCAGCCTGTCGCGGCTGTTCGCCCGCGACTCGCTGGCCCGCAGGCTCGACTGGCCGATACTGTTCTCGGCCATCGCGCTCTCCCTGATCGGCGCGGCCCTCGTCTACTCGGCGACCCGCAACCGCACCGAGCTCAACCAGGGCGACCCGTACTACTTCCTGTTCCGGCATCTGCTCAACACGGGCATCGGCTTCGCCCTGATGATCGGCACGGTCTGGCTCGGCCACCGCACCCTGCGCACGGCCGTACCGATCCTGTACGGGATCTCCGTCTTCCTGATCCTCCTTGTGCTGACCCCGCTCGGCGCGACCATCAACGGCGCGCACGCGTGGATCGTCATCGGCGGCGGCTTCTCGCTCCAGCCCTCCGAGTTCGTGAAGATCACGATCATCCTGGGCATGGCGATGCTGCTCGCGGCCCGGGTCGACGCCGGCGACAAGCCCTACCCCGACCACCGCACGGTCCTTCAGGCGCTCGGCCTGGCCGCCGTACCGATACTGATCGTCCTGCTCATGCCCGACCTCGGCTCGGTCATGGTCATGGTGATCGTGGTGCTCGGCGTGCTGCTCGCCTCCGGCGCCTCCAACCGCTGGGTCTTCGGGCTGCTCGGCGCCGGTGCCCTCGGCGCGATCGCGGTCTGGCAGCTCAAGATCCTCGACGAGTACCAGATCAACCGCTTCGCGGCCTTCGCCAACCCCGAGCTCGACCCGGCGGGCGTCGGCTACAACACCAACCAGGCGCGTATCGCGATCGGCTCCGGCGGTCTCTTCGGCACCGGCCTCGGCAAGGGTTCGCAGACCACCGGCCAGTTCGTGCCCGAGCAGCAGACGGACTTCGTCTTCACGGTCGCGGGCGAGGAACTCGGCTTCGTCGGCGCCGGACTGATCCTGGTCCTGCTGGGCATCGTGCTGTGGCGGGCCTGCCGCATCGCCCGCGAGACGACCGAGCTGTACGGCACGATCGTCGCCGCCGGGATCATCGCCTGGTTCGCCTTCCAGTCCTTCGAGAACGTCGGCATGACCCTCGGCATCATGCCGGTGGCCGGTCTACCACTGCCTTTCGTGTCGTACGGAGGCTCGTCGATGTTCGCCGTCTGGGTGGCCGTGGGGCTGTTGCAGTCCATCCGGGTGCAGCGCCCGATGTCGGCGTAGAGCAACCGAAGATGTGGCAGCCCCCGACCGAAGCCGGACAAGGGCCTGGCTCCGGTCGGGGGCTGCCCAGAGAGCGGAATCGCGACTAGATTCGGTTCGTGACTCCGCCTCCCCGCGAGCGGGGCGGCTTCTCACTCGGCTCGGCTGAGCCTCGTGACGGTCAAGCCCTGACCGCTGCTCGAAGGCAGGTGCTCGACGTAGAACGTCCCAGCGTTGTCGCTGCGACCGAAGCCGACGGTTCACTCGAAAGAAGGTCCGATGGCGGAGACAAAGCGGGAGATCGAGCGTAAATACGAAGCCGATGAGAGCGCCGGACTGTCGGATCTGCCGGACCTGACAAGGGTCTCCGGCGTCTCGGCCGTCATCGACAAGGGCGTCGCCGAACTCGACGCGACCTACTACGACACGCCCGATCAACGGCTCGCCGCCGCGTCGCTCACCCTGCGCCGCCGCACCGGAGGCGACGACGCGGGCTGGCACCTGAAACTGCCGGTCTCCGAGGGCGTACGGGACGAGATCCACGCCCCGCTCTCCGACACCGTGCCCCGGACGCTCAGCGGACTCGTCCGCTCCCGGGTGCGCGACGCCGAACTGGTCCCCGTCGTACGGCTGCAGTCGGCCCGTGACATCCGCCATCTCGTCGATGCCTCGGGGGGCCTGCTCGCCGAGGTCAGCGTCGACCGCGTGCACGCCGAGCGGCTCAGCGGCGGCGACGGCACCGCCGAATGGACCGAGATCGAGGTCGAGCTGGCCGACGACGGCGACCCCGCCTTCCTCGACAAGGTCGAGAAGAAACTCCGCAAGGCCGGCGTCTCCCGCTCCAAGTCGGCGTCCAAGCTGGCCAGGGCCCTCGGGGAGACGGGCCAGGCACCCCGTAAGCAGGCCGTCGTGGAGGCGGCTCCGGTCACCTCCGGCGACCACGTCCTCGCGTACGTCCGGGTCCAGCGCGACGCGATCATCGAGCTCGACCCCGCCGTCCGACGTGACCTGTACGACTCCGTGCACAGCATGCGCGTCGCCACCCGCCGGATGCGCAGCGCCTTCCGCTCGTACGGGAAGGTCCTGGACCGGGCCGTCACCGACCCGATCGGCGACGAGCTGAAGTGGCTGGCCGGGGAACTGGGCGTCGACCGCGACCAGGAGGTCCTGACCGACCGGCTGAACGCGGCCCTCGACGCACTCCCGCGCGCCCAGCTCACCGGGCCCGTCCGCACCCGGATCCGCACCTGGTCGCACGCCCGCCGCTCCGGCTCCCGGCGCCGGCTGATAGCGGTCCTCGACGGCAGGCGGTACCTGGACCTGCTCACCGCCCTCGACACACTCCTCGCCACCCCGCCGCTGCGGGGGGCCGCCTCGGGCGACCCGGAGAAGGTGATCTCCAAGGCCGTACGCAAGGACTTCGACAAGCTGTCCGGCCTGGTCTCGGAGGCCATCGAGCTGCCGCCAGGTCCTGACCGCGACCTCGCGATCCACGAGGCCCGCAAGAAGGCCAAGCGCACCCGGTACTCGGCGGAGGCGGCCACCCCCGCCCTCGGCAAACCCGCGAAGAGCCTGTCGAGCGCCATGAAGTCCCTGCAGAGCCTGCTCGGCGAGCACCAGGACAGCGTCATGGCCCGTGAGGCACTGCGCGATGTCGCGACCCAGGCGCACGCGGCGGGGGAGAACGCCTTCACGTACGGGGTGCTGTACGGGCGTGAGGAGCGGGCGGCGGAGCGCGTCGAGACCGAGCTGCCGGGGGCGTGGGAGACGATCAGGAGTGGGGTGCTCCGCTGACCCGGACGGCCGTTCCTGGCGACCGACCCGGACTCGAACGAGATCGTTACGGCGGACGAGGGGTGGCTCCGCGCACGTTACGCTGGATGGTCACCCCTGTCGGATCTCACCCCACCAAAGGTTTGCGAGATGTCTGCCGAAGTCGCTGCATCGGTGTTCCCGCAGCTCGAAGCTCTGCTCCCGCATGTGCAGAAGCCGATCCAGTACGTCGGCGGAGAGCTCAACTCCACGGTCAAGCCCTGGGAGACCACTGACGTCCGCTGGGCACTCATGTACCCGGACGCCTACGAGGTCGGACTTCCCAACCAGGGTGTCATGATCCTTTACGAGGTCCTGAACGAGCGTGAGGGCGTCCTCGCCGAGCGCACGTACAGCGTGTGGCCGGACCTGGAGGAGCTGATGCGCGAGCACCGGGTCCCGCAGTTCACGGTGGACAGCCACCGCCCGGTGAAGGCCTTCGACGTGTTCGGCCTGTCCTTCTCCACGGAGCTGGGCTACACGAACATGCTGACCGCGCTGGACCTGGCGGGCATCCCGCTGGAGTCCAAGGACCGGACGCTCGACGACCCGATCGTGCTGGCCGGCGGCCACGCGGCCTTCAACCCCGAGCCGATCGCCGACTTCGTCGACGCCGTGATCATCGGTGACGGCGAGCAGGCCGTGCTCGACATGACCGACATCATCCGCGCCTGGAAGGCGGAGGGGCAGCCGGGCGGCCGCGAGGAGGTCCTGTTCCGCCTCGCGAAGACGGGCAGCGTCTACATCCCGGCGTTCTACGACGTCGAGTACCTCGCCGACGGCCGGATCGCCCGCGTGGTCCCGAACAAGTCGGGCGTCCCGTGGCGGGTGTCGAAGCACACGGTCATGGACCTGGACGAGTGGCCGTACCCGAAGCAGCCCCTCGTCCCGCTGGCCGAGACGGTCCACGAGCGCATGTCGGTGGAGATCTTCCGCGGCTGCACGCGCGGCTGCCGCTTCTGCCAGGCGGGCATGATCACCCGCCCGGTGCGCGAGCGCTCCATCACGGGCATCGGCGACATGGTGGAGAAGGGCCTGAAGGCGACGGGCTTCGAGGAGGTGGGCCTGCTGTCGTTGTCGTCGGCCGACCACTCGGAGATCGGTGACATCGCGAAGGGCCTGGCGGACCGGTACGAGGAGGACAAGATCGGTCTGTCGCTCCCGTCCACCCGCGTCGACGCGTTCAACGTGGACCTGGCGAACGAGCTGACGAGGAACGGCCGGCGCTCGGGCCTGACGTTCGCGCCCGAGGGCGGCTCGGAGCGCATGCGCAAGGTCATCAACAAGATGGTCTCGGAAGAGGACCTGATCCGCACGGTCTCCACCGCCTACGGCAACGGCTGGCGCCAGGTGAAGCTGTACTTCATGTGCGGCCTGCCGACGGAGACGGACGAGGACGTCCTCCAGATCGCGGACATGGCGATGAACGTGATCGCCGAGGGCCGCAAGGTCTCCGGCCAGAACGACATTCGCTGCACGGTGTCGATCGGCGGCTTCGTGCCCAAGCCGCACACTCCCTTCCAGTGGGCGCCGCAGCTGTCGGCGGAGGAGACGGACGTACGTCTCGGAAAGCTCCGCGACAAGATCCGCGGGGACAAGAAGTACGGCCGCTCCATCGGCTTCCGCTACCACGACGGCAAGCCCGGCATCGTCGAGGGCCTGCTCTCCCGCGGCGACCGCCGCATCGGGTCCGTCATCCGCGCGGTCTACGAGGACGGCGGCCGCTTCGACGGCTGGCGCGAGCACTTCTCGTACGACCGCTGGATGCAGTGCGCCGAGAAGACGCTCCCCGCCTTCGGCGTCGACGTCGACTGGTACACCACGCGCGAGCGCACCTACGAAGAGGTCCTCCCCTGGGATCACCTTGACTCCGGCCTCGACAAGGACTGGCTCTGGGAGGACTGGCAGGACTCCCTCGACGAGACAGAGGTCGAGGACTGCCGGTGGACGCCCTGCTTCGACTGCGGGGTGTGCCCGCAGCTCGACCTCGACATCCAGATCGGCCCGACGGGCAAGAAGTTGCTGCCGCTGACGGTCAAGAAGGATGCTGCGGCCAGCGGTCACGAGCACTGAGGTGAGCGATGCGTTCCGGCGCATCGCCGATGCTCTGGCGGGTGCCAGCGAGGATGAGGCAGCTGCCATGCTGAACGCCCTTGGCGGCGCAGAGGGCAGGCCGCAGGAGTCTGTGGGGGATGCGCCGAGGACGCCGCTGCCGCCGCCTGGAGGCCCTTCGACGGTCCACTCCGAGGTGGAATGGGTCTGAGCCTGCTGCGTAGGCAGCAAGTGGGTATGTGTGCACTCATGAGCCCCTTCCGGTTGGGAGGGGCTTCGGAGCTCTCCGCGGATCACTGGGCGGCTGACTCGATCCCGAGGCCTGCTCACACGGGTGGAACTGCTGCCTGCGACGATTCGCCTGTGAGCTATGACCTTGCTGTGTGGGACGGCAAACGTCCACTCGACAACCACCAAGCGGGCTCGGTCTACGACGAGCTGTACGAGCGGTATCTGGAGCCGGAGGACGGGGTCATGCCCCCGGCACCCCGGATCGTGGCCTACGTCGAAGCGCTCGTAAAGCAGTACCCGGACGATGTTGACCGCGGTGCCGTATGGGCGTCGTCACCGGTCATTGACGAGGCGTCGGGCCCGATCGTGTACCTACTTATGTCCTACGGCAAGGCTGAGGAAGCGTCCCAGTACGCCGCGTCGCTGGCTCGCGACCTCGGTCTCGTCTGCTTCGATCCGCAAGGAGAATGCCTCCGGCCTTGAACGGGCAGTTCGTTCAGCGGGCGGACCAGAGGAAGATGTCTTCGTCGTGCAGGCCGGCGCGGTAGACCGTGGCCGTCTTCTCGTAGCGGGTGGCCAGACCGCGCCGTTGCTTGCCGTCGCAGCCTGATTACACGTAACCCCAACCCCATCGATTGACAATTGCTCCCGGCGCGCTCGCCTACCTGACTCCGGCTCCTCCAACGCGGGACGTAATCGCCTGCTTGGAATCGGCCACGCTCGCGTTCAGCGGCTTCAACCAGATCCAGCGCCCAGCCGTCGCCGATGGCGGCCACCTGGTGATTCACCCCGCAATTGGCTAGGTTGCCCCCACCTCGTCCGATTCTCACAGGGGGAGTGGCAGCCGTGCGGCCAGAGCACAAGACCTTCCAGGCGATCGAAGTCGGCGACGGGGGTGACGGGCGGTGGGCCGCCTACGCCCGGGTCCTGTGGCAGGAAATGGAGGGCCTGCTGACCGAGGAAGGCCAGACTCCGCAGGGCGCGGACCGTGTTCGGGCGCTGTTCCGTACGCACATGCCGGAACTGGTCCCGGTTCTGGACCGCCTGGCCGGCCAACTCGACCGGCCCGAGGCGGAAGCCTTCCTCACCCACGCGGCACTGCGGCCGTTCTCCCAGGCATGCACCCAGATCGGCCAGAACGGCACTCTGCTGCGCAACTATGACCTACGGCCCGATCAGTGCGAGGGAACCATCGTCTCCTCCTGCTTCCTGCGCCCCGTGATCGGGATGCAGGACATGCTGTGGGGCTTGCAGGACGGGATGAACGACGCCGGTCTCGCGGTCTCGCTCACCTGGGGCGGACGTTCCGTCTACGGACGCGGCTTCGCCATTCTCATCGTGGTGCGCTACCTGCTGGAGACGTGCGACACCGTCGATGAGGCGGTCGGCAGGCTGCGGTCCCTGCCCGTCGCCGTCCCACAGAACCTCACCCTTGTCGATCCCACCAAGGCGGTGACAGTGTTCGTGGGGCCGGATATGTCACCGACGGTGGCGCCGGATGCCTGCGCCGCCAATCACCAGCACCTGCCGGTGACCGACGGGCAGGAGCGGGCCTTGCGGACGCAGGAGCGGCTGCGCGCCATTCGCGCCGCGGGTGCGGACGTGGCGGCGATGCTGAAGGCGCCGCTGTACCAATCCGTCGACGAGCAGGGGTCGAGAACGCTCTACACAGCCCACTACCGGCCCGTCGAGGGCCGTGTGACTTACTACTGGCCCGGTGAGTCCTGGCAACAGTCCTTCGGCGACTTCACACCCGGATCCCGCACCGTGACCTTGGGCCGGGCTAGCTGAGAGGCTTTCCGGACCCCGCTCACCCCTGCACGAAGATCTCGCAAGAACGTGATTTCACCCGCCGCCCACAGGCCCTCCCCGGCCGGCCCCGCCACGGCCGCACGATGAACCGGCAGCGGCTCGGCACCGCTCCACCGGTCGGACGAGCGCCCGGCCCGGTACACCCCGACAAGGCGTCTCTCGCTACGCGGTCACCAATCCACAGGTCTTGACAATTGCTCAGGCGATTGATGGGTACTGGCGCTTCCACAAAGCCTCCCCCACCAGTGGATTTCTCCAGCGCCCTGCCCGCAGATGGACACCTCCATCCAGATCGCCAACGGGCAAGAAGCTGCTCCCACTGACGGTCAAGATGGACCCTGCGACGAGTGGGCACGTTCACTGACGCGGGTGGGGTGTTGGGGCGCGTTGTAGACGCCCTGGGGCGGGGCCGGTGGCGAGGTGGAGTCGGCTGCCGTCGCCTGGGTGGCCGCGCTCGGTTCGCGCGGTGCCCTCTGGCTTCCTAGCGTGGCGTTATCCGCTACGGAGGAGGCAGACATGCCGACGAGTGAGCCGCCTGCGGGCGGACCGCAGGCGAGCGGTCCTCGGTGGGGGCGCTCCGGTGACGGCTCTGCTCCTCCCGGTGCCGGGCAGTGGGCAACGCCGGCTGGGCCTCCGGGGAAGCCGCGGCGGAGCCGTGCATGTCTGTGGGGTTGCGTCGGAGCTCTGGCCGCGGTGGTCGTCATCGTCGTTGTCGTGGTTGTGATGGTGATCGCGCTGGCAGGTTCGGACGAGAGTCCCGAGAATCCGCCGTCGGCCGATGTGAGGGTCACGTCCTGCACCGTCGATGCGACAACGCGGCTGCCTTCGGCCGGACTTGAGATCCACAACCACAGCTCGAAGACCTCGACGTACGGTGTCACTGTCGAGTTCAGGGCCCCGAACGGAACGCGTCTGTCCGAGGGCGCGGCCCTGTCCCTGACAGTCGCGTCCGGTCAGAAGGTGACAACCACGGCCGGCGGCAAGGACCAGGTCACGCAGAAAGTGACATGCAAGGTGACGAAGGTGAACCGGATCGCGGGCTGAGTCGCCCCGCACGTACTCCGTGCGCCTCCACGAAGGGGGTGGAGACGGACGGTCGCGGAGTAGAGTCGTCTGGTGACGGTCAGTTATGGGGTCGGGGTTCGGTGGCAGGGCCTCGGAGTTGTGGGGGAGGGCCTGTAGGGCATGAGTCGTCGCTCCAATGGGTTGGTCGGGATCTGGGCCGAGGTACAGCGGCAGCAGCAGCGTCAGATGGAGGAACGGGCGCGGCAGCAGCGGGAGTTCGACAGGCAACAGCGGTCCCGGCAGAGGGAGCTGGCGCGCAGCCGGCGTGAGCATCAGGCCGCGTACCGGCAGCAGCGGGAGGCCGACGCGAGGCGGCGTACCGAGGAGTTGGACGCGAGGGTCGAGTCCTTGCGGGGGTTGCTGGCCGCGGGGTGCCGGGCGCCCGCTTTCGGGACCGCGCAACTCGCCCGCGCCGAGCGGGTGGAGCCCTTCGCGCCCGGGCCGCTGGCGTATCCGAGGCCGATGCCTGATCCGAACCAGTATCAGGCGCAGGGCGGTTGGGGGCTCGGTGCCGGCCGGCGCGCCCAGGCCCAGGCGGAGGCGCGCGCCCGGTTCGAGCGCGACTGGCAGGCCGCACAGGCCGCGGAGGGTCAGCGCCTGCAGCAACTGGCCGCCTACCAGCGGCAGTACGAGCAGTGGGCCGACGACCGGTTGAGTGAGATCCGTCAACACAACGCCGGCGTCGCCGAGATGGCCGCCGGGCTCCGCGACGGTGACCCTGAGGCCGTGGTGGAGTACTTCTCCGCGGCCCTCTACGCCTCCTCCGCGTGGCCCGAGGACCTGCCGCGCCAGGTGACGGTCGCGTACGACTCGCCCGCGCGGCAGCTGGTGCTCAACTGGGAGCTGCCCGGCTACGACGTCGTACCCGAGGTGAAGCTGGTGCGGTACATGCCCGGCGCCGATCAGGACAAGGAGGCGCCCCGGCCGGCTTCCCAGCGCCGCGCGCTGTACCGGGACGTGCTCGCGCAGTGCGTACTCCTCGTCCTGCACGATCTCTTCGCGGCGGACGAGTTCGGGGCGCTGGAGTCCGTGGCGCTCAACGGGTTCGTCGACGACCACGACCCGGCGACGGGCAGACAGGGGCGGATCTTCCTGGCCACGGTCATGGCGTCCCGCTCCGTCTTCATGGGGCTCCGTCTGGAGCAGGTCAGCGCCGTCGACTGCCTGGTGGACGGGTTACGGGGGCAGCTGTCGGCACGGCCCGACCAGCGTGCGGTCGTACGTCCCGGCCGGCGGCCCGAGGACGTCGGCAACGGCGTCGTCACCCACGGGGGCGATGAGGAGCCGGATCTGTACGAGATGGACCCGGTCGCCTTCGAGTCGCTGGTCGCGGAGCTGTTCCGGGCCATGGGCATGCAGGCCGTGACGACCCAGCGGTCGAACGACGGCGGTGTGGACGTCGACGCGCTGGACCCGACGCCGATCCGGGGCGGCAAGATCGTCGTGCAGGTGAAGCGCTATCGCAACACCGTGCCGCCCACCGCCGTCCGCGACCTGTTCGGCACGGTCCAGGACGCGGGCGCCAACAAGGGCGTACTCGTCACGACCTCCGGCTTCGGCCCCGGTTCGCACACCTTCGCCAACGGCAAACCCCTGGAACTCGTCGCCGGCAACGAACTCGTCGACCTCCTGCACCGGCACGGGCTGCGGGGGCGGCTCGGGAACTCCGGCAGCCCGATTCCCGCCCAGCGCACGCCGGAGGGGCGTGCGCCGGACGCCGAGGGCGGGACGGACGAATACAACAGGCTGGGCATGTTCTGGACCGGCCAGGTCGCCCTGGACGTCTGCGCGCTCGTCTGCCACGGCAACCGCGTGCTGAGCGACGAGCACTTCGTCTTCTTCAACAATGCCCGGACACCGGACGGTACGGTCCGTGCGCTCGCCGCCGCCGCCCCCGACAAGGCCGCGATCCGCGTGTCCTTCGACGCGTTGCCCGAGCGGGCCGACCGCCTCGTCCTCGTCGCCGCGGTCGACCCCGAGGTCAATCCCGAAGCGGATCTCTCCGGCTTCACAGAGGCGGGCATCCGGCTCTCCGACGCCTCGGGAACCGAACTGGGCCGCCTCGACGTGTCCGACGGCCGGGCCGACGAGACCGCGTTGGTCCTGGGCTCCTTCCGCCGCCGGGCCGGCGGCGACTGGGACTTCGTGCTCGGCGGCAAGGGGTACCGGGGCGGTCTGGAGGAACTCATCCGGGAGTACGGGATCGACGTGGACTAGCGTCCTCGCCGCGGGCCACAATGAGGCGATGCCGCAGCTCATCAGCCCCGACCCCCGGTTCCGTGTCTCCTTCCTTGACGCCGTGCGCGAGGACGTCGCCGGAGGGGAGTACTTCGGCGACACCCTCAAACGGGAACTGGCCGTGTACAGCGACAGCTGGCAGGAGCCGGACGGCTTCGCGCGCTATGTCGCGGCGGTCCGTGAGGAGGAGCTGGAGGAGGGGCGGCGGCCCGAGGGCTTCGTCCCGGGCAGTTGGTTCTGGTACGTGGACGGGGACGACTATCTGGGCCGGATCCAGATACGGCACCGGCTCACCCCGCATCTGCGCGACTTCGGCGGTCACATCGGCTACGGCGTACGGCCGACGGCACGCAGGAAGGGGTACGCCACGGCCATGCTCCGGGACGTCCTGCCGCACGCGCGTGACCTCGGGCTCGACCGGGTCCTCGTCACCTGCGACACCACCAACATCGGCTCCCGCAAGGTGATCGAGGCCAATGGTGGAGAGTTCGAGGACGATCGGGGCGGAAAACTGCGGTTCTGGATCCAAACGGGCCATTGATGCGTCCTCGTCGACATGGACCTGGAGAAGTCGCCGCAGCCCGAGCCGCGTGAGTCGTCCGTACCACGTGGGACGCCTGTGCCGCGTGCGGCGTCCGTGCAGCCCGTGGCGTCCGCGGCATCCGGCGCGCACGGTGTGCCCGGTGCGCATGGTGTGCCCGCGCGGCGGCAGGACGCCGCTCCCGAGGGCTGCCTCGCCGTCGCGATCCGCATCCCGGTGCGGATCGTGGTGCTGGTGCTGGTCCTGCCGGTACGGATGGTGTGGGACGCGTTTGTCGTCGGTGGGCGTTTCCTCAAGGACACGCTGTTCCGGCCCCTGGGGCGGGCGTTCATGTGGGTGTTCGCGCCCGTGGGCCGGGCCTTCGTGTGGCTGATCGAGGGGATCGCGACCGTCGTCGCGTGGGTGCTGACCGGCTTCGGGTACGCCCTGGCGTGGCTGGGCAAGCTGCTGTTCGTCTGGCCGTGGGTGGGGCTGTGGCGGTACGTGGCCGTGCCGCTGGGGCGCGCCCTGGCCTGGCTCGGGAACGTGCTGCTCGTCGTGCCCGCCGTCTGGCTGTACGGGCGGGTGCTGACGCCCGTCGGACACGGAGTGGTGTGGGCGCTGCGGGGGATCGGGGCCGGGTGCGCCTGGCTGTGGCGGGTGTCGGTCGTCGCTCCCGCCGGCTGGCTGTACCGGGCCCTGCTCGCGCCGACCGGGCGGGGTTTCGCCTGGGCCGCGCTGGGGCTGTGGGGCGCCATCACATGGGTCGGCCGCAGTGTGTGGGCGGGCGTGACATGGGCTTCCCGGGGCCTCTGGGCCGGTGTCGTATGGGTCGCGCGTGGTGTGTGGTCCGGTGTCGTGTGGGTCTCCCGTGGTCTGTGGGCGGGCATGACATGGATCGGCGGGGGTCTGTGGGCCGCCGTGACGTGGACTGGGCGTGGGATCTGGGCGGGGGTGACCTGGATCGCCATGGTCGTCGGGACGCTCCTGCGGTGGATCTTCGTCGTGCCCGCCGTCGCCCTGTGGCGCTGGGTGCTCGCACCCGTCGGGCGGGGCATCGCCGTCGTCGCCCGGGAGATCGGCGAAGCCCTGGGGCACGCGTGGCGCGTCGCCGGATACATCTCCCTGGCCGTCGGACGCTTCCTCGGGCGACTCTTCCGGTGGATCTTCGTGGAGCCGGTGCGATGGGCGTACAGGAGCGTGCTCACCCCCGTCGGACACCTCGTACGGGACGCCGTCTGGCGGCCCGCCGCGGAGGCCGCCCGGAGTGTGGGCCGCACCACCCGGCAGGCCCTGGCGAGCGCCCGTGAGACGGCGCGGCAGACCCGGGCCGACATCCGGCGCATGCTGTTCGGAGCGCCGCGCGAACCCGAGCCGGTCGCCCTGTCCAAGCCCCGGAGCGAGCCCGAGCCGGTGCGCCTGGTCAAGCCCGGCGGCGGGCAGCAGTCCGGGCCGGACCGCTCCCGAGGGGAACCTGTGGGCGCCGAGGCACGTACTCTAGGTAGCAGTACGACCGCTCTCACGAAGGACTGAACGACACTGGGCAAGCGACAGCCCGAAGGCCCGCCGCCCGCACCCGCGGTGCAGCGCATTCGACTGCGCTACACCAAGCGCGGCCGCCTCCGGTTCACCAGCCACCGCGACTTCCAGCGTGCCTTCGAGCGTGCGCTGCGCCGCGCCGAGGTGCCCATGGCGTACTCGGCGGGGTTCACCCCACACCCGAAGGTGTCGTACGCCAATGCCGCACCCACCGGCACGGGCAGTGAGGCCGAGTACCTGGAGATCGCGCTCACCGACGCGCGCGACCCCGAGAAGCTGCGCCTGCTCCTCGACGAGTCGATGCCTGTCGGGCTCGACATCATCGACGCCGTGGAGGCCCGTACGTCGGGTCTGGCCGACCGGCTCACCGCGTCCGTATGGGAGCTGCGCCTCGTCGGCGTGACCCCCGAGGACGCGGAGCGCGCGGTCGACGCCTTCACGTCGGCGGAGACCGTCGAGGTCCAGCGCAAGATGAAGAACGGCATGCGCACCTTCGACGCCCGCGGCGCAGTCGTGAGCCTGGAGGCGCACACAGCACAACCCGAGGCACAGAAGTCACAGTCTGAGACGCACAGTCCACAGCCTGATAGGCCGACCGACCAGCCCTGTGCGATACTGCGGCTGGTTGTTCGGCACGTGACGCCTGCCGTTCGACCTGACGACGTCCTGTCCGGTCTCCGAGCTGTGGCCGACCTGGCGCCGCCGGTCCCCGCAGGGGTGATCAGGCTGGCGCAGGGGCTTTTCGATGAAGAGACCGGCACGGTGACCGACCCGCTCGCGCCCGACCGCGAGGCAGTGGCTGCCGCCTCAGATGCTTTTCCTGGGGACGCGACCGCTGCCGCCGCGAAGGCGCCGGCGTAAGGAAGGTCCCGCGTAAGGACGTACGTCGAAGCGCCGCCCTCGTATCCGGGAGCCACCTGGTTCGGGCAGCGCACCGACCAGAAGACTTTCGCCAGGCCGTACGCACTCATGGCGTACGGAACCGGCGAGACAGGACACAGAGAGCTCCCGTGCGGCGCCCGCGCCCCGGACGGCGGCACCGCGCATCGCGCGAGCCGCGGACGTCACCGGATCCGCGGCGCCCGGGAGCCTGACGGGAGATCCACCCGCATGCTCGAACCGACCGAACCCGCTGAGCCCTCCAAGGGCTCCGAGAACAGCACCCCCAGCGACACCCTGCCGCCGCGCAGGCGTCGTCGCGCCGCGTCCCGCCCCGCGGGACCGCCCGCCGGGAACACCGAGGGCGAGAGCGTGGCCGAGACCACCGCGCCGGCCATACCGGCCGTGAGCTCCACCGATCTCGCGACGGAGGAGCCGGAGGAGACCGAAGAGGCGGCTGTGGCCGCTGAAGCGGTGACCGCCGAGAAGGCCGCCACTGAGACGTCTGTCACCGACGCGCCCGCAGCTGAGGCCGCCGCACCTGCCGTACAGGAGGAGCCCGCGGCCGAGGAGGCTGCTCCGGCGCCGCGTACGCGCCGTCGGGCCACCCGTCGTGCGTCCGCTCCCGCCGGTGCGCCGCAGGCCGCCGAGACGGCGCAGACCGCCGGGCCCGACGAAACCGTGGCGACCGCCGTGAGCGAAGAGGCCGTCGCCGCCGCTCCTGCCGTACAGGCGGAGCCCGAGGCGCCCGCCGCCGAGCCCGTGGCCGAGGAGGCCGCTCCGGCGCCGCGTACGCGCCGTCGGGCCACGCGCCGTGCCACCGCACCCGCCGGTGCGCCGACGGAGAACAGCACCGAGGCCGCCGAGGCCGTCGTGACCACGACCACCGCCCCGGCCGCCGCCGAAGCCGAAGAGGCGCCGGCCGTCGAGGCCGAGGACGCCGCCCCCAAGGGCCGTACCCGCCGCCGGGCCACCCGTCGGGCCACCGCACCGACCGGTGCGCCGCAGGCCGAGGCCGAGACGCCCGTGACGGCGCCCGCCGAGGCCGACGCCGAGCCCGCCCGCCGCGCCACCCCGCCCGAGGCGGAGCGCGCCGAGACCCCCACCGCGACCGAGCCCGTCGAGGCCGATGTCCGCGACGAGCGCAGGGAGGCCCCCGTGGCCGCTGCCAAGAACGACCGGGCCCCCGAGGCCGACACCACCGCCGACGCCGAGGACGGAGCCCCGCGCCGCGCCCGCCGCCGTGCCACGCGCAAGGCCGCCGGAGGCTTCGCCGCACCCGCGCCGGACAAGAGCACGGAGACCGAGAAGGACTCCTCGCGGCGTCCCGCGCGTCCCGCGGTCGCCGTGTTCCAGGCGCCCGTCTTCACCGAGCCGATGTTCCAGACGCCGGAGCGCGCCGCAGCCGCCGCCGCTGCTGCCGAGGCCGCCGAGGAGCCCGGGGCCCCCGAGGACATGGTGGAACCGGTCCAGGAGGCCGCTGCCCCCGTCGCCGAGGAGGAGACTGGCGGCTCGCGCAGGCGCCGGCGCAGGAAGGCCGAGGAGCCCGCCGCCCCCGTGGCGGAGGCCCCCGAGCCCGAGGAGGAGCCCGTCGACGAGGAGTCCGCGGAGGACACCGCCGACGACTCCGCGGAGGGTGATGACGGCGAGGAGACCGGTTCGCGCCGTCGGCGCCGTCGTGGCGGACGTCGTCGCCGCCGGGGCGAGTCCGCCGAGGCGGACGGCGACTCGGCCGAGGGTGACGACTACGCCGCCGAGCAGTCCGAGCAGGCTGCCCAGGACGCCGAGGACACCGCCGAGCAGACCGAAGAGGACGCCGAGGACGAGCGCGAGGAGTCGGGCGGCTCCAGCAGCAGCCGTCGCCGTCGCCGTCGTCGTCGTCGCGCCGGTGACTCGTCCGGCGAGGCCGAGTCGGGCGACAACGACCCCGAGCGCACGGTCGTCAAGGTCCGTGAGCCGCGCAGCAAGAAGGAAGAGCGGTCGGACGCCTCGGACGAGGTGCAGTCCATCAAGGGCTCGACCCGCCTGGAGGCCAAGAAGCAGCGCCGCCGCGAGGGGCGCGAGCAGGGCCGCCGTCGCGTTCCGATCATCACCGAGGCCGAGTTCCTGGCCCGCCGTGAGGCCGTCGAGCGCGTGATGGTCGTCCGCCAGAGCGGCGAGCGCACCCAGATCGGCGTCCTGGAAGACAACGTGCTCGTCGAGCACTACGTCAACAAGGAGCAGGCCACCTCGTACGTCGGCAACGTCTACCTGGGCAAGGTCCAGAACGTGCTGCCGTCGATGGAGGCCGCCTTCATCGACATCGGCAAGGGCCGCAACGCCGTGCTGTACGCCGGTGAGGTCAACTTCGAGGCGCTGGGCATGGCCAACGGCCCCCGCCGCATCGAGAGCGCCCTCAAGTCCGGCCAGTCGGTCCTCGTGCAGGTTACCAAGGACCCGATCGGCCACAAGGGCGCCCGCCTCACCAGCCAGGTGTCCCTCCCCGGCCGCTACCTGGTCTACGTGCCCGAGGGCTCGATGACCGGCATCAGCCGCAAGCTGCCCGACACCGAGCGCGCGCGTCTGAAGACCATCCTCAAGAAGATCGTCCCCGAGGACGCGGGCGTCATCGTGCGCACCGCCGCCGAGGGCGCGAGCGAGGACGAGCTGCGCCGTGACGTCGAGCGGCTGCAGGCGCAGTGGGAGGACATCCAGAAGAAGGCGAAGGGCGGCGGCGGTTCGAACGCGCCGACGCTGCTCTACGGCGAGCCGGACATGACCGTCCGCGTCGTCCGCGACATCTTCAACGAGGACTTCACCAAGGTCATCGTGAGCGGCGACGAGGCGTGGGACACCATCCACGGGTACGTCGCCCATGTCGCGCCCGACCTGGCCGACCGCCTGTCGAGGTGGACCTCCGAGGTCGACGTCTTCGCGACGTACCGGATCGACGAGCAGCTCGCCAAGGCGCTGGACCGCAAGGTCTGGCTGCCGAGCGGTGGTTCGCTGGTCATCGACAAGACCGAAGCGATGATCGTCATCGACGTCAACACCGGTAAGTTCACCGGTCAGGGCGGCAACCTCGAAGAGACGGTCACCAGGAACAACCTGGAGGCGGCCGAGGAGATCGTGCGCCAGCTTCGGCTGCGCGACCTCGGCGGCATCGTCGTCATCGACTTCATCGACATGGTCCTGGAGTCCAACCGCGATCTGGTGCTGCGCCGCCTCCTGGAGTGCCTGGGACGCGACCGTACGAAGCACCAGGTCGCCGAGGTGACCTCGCTGGGCCTCGTCCAGATGACCCGTAAGCGGGTCGGCCAGGGCCTGTTGGAGTCGTTCTCCGAGACCTGTGTCCACTGCAACGGCCGTGGCGTGATCGTGCACATGGAGCAGCCGACCTCCGCCGGAGGCGGCGGCAAGCGCAAGAAGCGCGGCCGTGGCGGCGCCGAGCAGACCCACGACCACGAGCACACGCACGAGACGGAGACGGCCGAGCCCGACGAGACGGCGGCCGAGGTCGCCGCGGAGGCCGCCGAGCCGGTCGCGCTGCCCGAGCCCGAGTTCGTACCGGACGAGGATCTCTACAGCAGTGCCGCCGAGGCGGAGGCCGCGGCCACGCGTGGCCGTTCGCGGCGCCGTGCCGGCCGGCGTGCGTCGGCCCCCGCGGGCGCGCCGAGGTCCGAGAGCCGTCGGTCCGAGCGCCGCTCGGAGGCTCCGACGGCCCAGTCCGTGACGTCGCAGGACGAGGCCGAGCGTCCCGTGCAGCCGGAGCAGGCCGCCACCGCGCAGGCCGAGCCCGTCGCCGCCGAGGACCCGGTGGTCGAGGCCCCCGCGGCCGAGGCCCCTGCCCTCGACGACGCCGCGCCCAAGGGGCGTACGCGCCGTCGGGCGACCCGCAAGGCCACCGCGCCGGCCGGTTCGCCCAAGGCCGCGGAGGAGACCGTGGTGACCGTCACCGAGCCGGTCGCCGCCCCCGTCGAGTCCAAGGCGGAGCCGGTCGCCGAGCCCGAGCCGCAGCCGGAGCCCGCCACGGACAGCGCCGCCCCGCCGCGGGCGCGCCGCCGTGCGGTCCGCAAGGCCACCGCTCCCACCGCGCCCGCGGAGACCGCCGTCATGGTCGTCCCCTCGGCCTCGGCGGAGGCTCCCGCGGAAGCCCGGACGGAGGCCGCCGAGGCGCCTGCCGAGGCCCCCGCGGAGGCGACCGGCGACGGAGAGGCCCCGGCCAAGAAGACGGCCCGTAAGGCGGCCAAGAAGGCGCCCGCGAAGAAGGCCGCCGCGAAGAAGACGACGGCCAAGAAGACGGCCGCCAAGAAGACCGTGGCCAAGAAGACGGCGAAGACCGCCAAGACGGCCACGAAGTCGACGTCGAAGAAGACCGCGGCGGCGGAGCAGCAGACTCCGTCCACCGTCACGGCCTCCACCGACGAGGGCTGAGCACCCGCGTAACCGAAGACGCCCCCTGGCCCGCGGTCCGACTGCGGGCCAGGGGGCGTTCGGCTGCTCGGACGACGCTCCGTCAGGGGAACCGAACTGCCGTGACTTCTGCCCGATTTGGGGCCCCTGACATGTTTTCAGGAGCATCACGGTCATCACAATTACCCCCCGCCTCTTGGAAGGCGATCATCTACCTGTAAAACTCATGCAGTCATAGGCGTGAACACACGGGTGCGCGTTGGGGAGAACGCTCACACGTGTCAGGGGAGGGGATTGCAATGGCGCGCGTGCGCCTGAAGGGCACTGGGCGACACCGTGCCGTAAAGCCGGTCAAGGGCGGGCGCCAGGCCGTCGCGCTGGCGACGGTACTGTCCGCGGCGGGCGGACAGGCCGTCATGTCGGCGGGTACCGCGCAGGCCGTGGACAACCCGGCGTGGACCGAGGGGCCGATCTTCAACGACCCGCTCGGCACGGCCGACGAGCAGACCGCGATCCGTACGAGGCTCATCGAGCTGACGAACGCGGCGCTGCCCGGCTCCACGATCAAGGTCGCGGTCTACCACGTGTGGGAGGCCTCGGTCGTCAACGCGCTCGTGGCGGCCAAGAACCGCGGCGTCGACGTCCAGGTGCTGCTCGACGAGTCCAGCATCAGCGACCGCCCCACCAACACCGCGTACGGCACGCTGGCCTCGGGGCTCGGCACGGACCGTACGCAGAGTTCGTACGTCGCGACCTGCCCGGAGAACAAGTCGTGCCTCGGCGACCCGAGGTTCGGGCAGTCGATCATGCACAACAAGTTCTGGCTGTTCTCGGCGGTCAAGGGCGCCACGAACGTGGTCGTCGAGACCACCTCGAACTCCACGCCGTCGGCGCACACCAAGTTCTTCAACGACGCGCTGCTGCTGCCGAACAACCCGACGATGTACGACGCGTACGCGGACTACTTCGACACGATGGTCGCGCAGGACTGGGAGTCCTGGAACTACCGCACGGTGAGCAACGGCCTCTACAAGGCGTACTTCTTCCCGCGGGCCGGCAACACCCGGGCCACCGACACGGTGTACTCGATCCTCAACAACGTGACCTGCAAGTACAAGGACACCGCGGGGGTCACGCAGTCGACCAAGGTCCGGGTGGCGATCTTCAAGATCACACGGCTGGCCATCGCGGAGAAGCTGGTCTCGCTGAAGAAGGCGGGCTGCTCCGTGAGCATCGTCTACGCGGAGTCGGACAGCGCCAAGAGCAGCGGTGGTACGGCGGGCACGTGGGAGAAGCTGCACACCACCGGCGGTCCGACCGTGCGCTGCTACAACGACGACCGGGACCCGCTGAACCCCGGCCAGAAGCTGTCGACGCCGTACATCATCCACTCCAAGTACATCCTCATCGAGGGCATGTACGACGGCGTGAAGAACAAGGTCAGCTTCACCGGCTCCGGCAACTACACGGGCCCGGCGCTGCGCGAGAACGACGAGTCGATCGTGAAGGTCGACGACGACGCCGTGCACGACATGTACAAGGTCCACTTCGACCGGGTGGCCAAGGCGGCCTACCCGGGCACCGCGGACACCACGGACCTGTGCAAGGGCGTGAAGCCGCTGCCCGACGACGGTGAGAAGCCGACCACGTAGGACCTGGTCAGGTCCTGGTGAGGAGCCGCCCCCGACCCGGTTTGACCCCCAGGTCGGGGCCCCGTAACCTTGACCCTCGGTGTGTTCACTGACGCACCGCATTCCCGTAAACCTCTTCCTCCCGGTGGCTCGCGCCCCGGGAGAGGCCGCCTGCTTTCCTCGGCGGCTGGACTGCGGGGATTCCGATTTCGAGCGAGAGAGAGATCCGCGTGTACGCCATCGTGCGCAGCGGTGGTCGCCAGCACAAGGTTGCTGTCGGCGACATCGTTGAGGTTGACAAGATTTCCACTGCCAAGGTTGGCGACACGGTCGAGCTCTCGACCCTGCTCGTTGTCGACGGCGACGCCGTGACGAGCGACCCGTGGGTCCTCGCCGGCATCAAGGTCCAGGCCGAGATCGTGGATCACCACAAGGGTGTGAAGATCGACATCCTTCGCTACAAGAACAAGACCGGCTACCGCCGTCGTCAGGGCCACCGCCAGCAGTACACGGCGATCAAGGTCACTGAGATCCCCGCGGCTGCGAAGTAAGGGACTGAGGAGAGATGGCACACAAGAAGGGCGCATCGTCCACCCGGAACGGTCGCGACTCCAATGCTCAGCGGCTCGGCGTGAAGCGCTTCGGCGGTCAGGTCGTCAACGCCGGTGAGATCCTGGTCCGCCAGCGCGGCACCCACTTCCACCCCGGCGCGAGCGTCGGCCGCGGCAAGGACGACACGCTGTTCGCCCTCGCCGCCGGTGCGGTGGAGTTCGGTACTCACCGTGGCCGCAAGGTCGTGAACATCGTTCCGGTCGCCTGACCGGATCTTTCGCGAGGCGGACCTCACTTCCCGTACGGGAAGCGGGTCCGCCTTTCGCGTGTTTTAACTGAGTAGTGATCACTGAGCGGCGAATGCCGCCGGGTGATCATCGATGAGAGATTTCCGTACGTAACTGGAGGCACATCCCATGACCACCTTCGTGGACCGCGTCGAGCTGCATGTCGCCGCGGGTAGCGGAGGTCACGGCTGTGCCTCCGTCCACCGTGAGAAGTTCAAGCCGCTCGGCGGCCCGGACGGCGGCAACGGCGGCCGTGGCGGTGACGTGATCCTGGTCGTCGACCAGTCCGTCACCACCCTCCTCGACTACCACCACTCCCCGCACCGCAAGGCCACCAGCGGCAAGCCCGGCGAGGGCGACAACCGCTCCGGCAAGGACGGCCAGGACCTGGTCCTGCCGGTGCCGGACGGCACGGTGATCCAGGACAAGGCGGGGAACGTACTCGCGGACCTGGTGGGCCAGGGCACGACCTACGTCGCCGCACAGGGCGGCCGGGGCGGCCTCGGCAACGCGGCGCTGGCCTCGGCCCGCCGCAAGGCGCCCGGCTTCGCGCTGCTCGGCGTGCCCGGTGACCTCCGGGACATCGTCCTGGAGCTGAAGACCGTCGCGGACGTCGCGCTCGTCGGCTACCCGAGCGCGGGCAAGTCCTCGCTGATCTCGGTCCTGTCGGCCGCCAAGCCGAAGATCGCGGACTACCCGTTCACGACCCTCGTCCCCAACCTCGGTGTGGTGACGGCGGGTTCGACCGTCTACACGATCGCGGACGTGCCGGGACTGATCCCCGGGGCGAGCCAGGGCAAGGGCCTCGGCCTGGAGTTCCTGCGCCATGTGGAGCGCTGCGAGGTGCTCGTCCACGTCCTCGACACGGCGACCCTGGAGTCCGACCGCGACCCGGTCTCCGACCTCGACATCATCGAGGAGGAGCTGAAGCAGTACGGCGGCCTCGGCAACCGGCCGCGTCTCGTCGTCCTCAACAAGATCGACGTGACGGACGGCAAGGACCTGGCCGAGATGGTCCGGCCGGACCTGGAGGCGCGCGGCTACCAGGTCTTCGAAGTCTCGGCGGTGGCCCACACAGGCCTCAAGGAACTCTCCTTCGCCCTCGCCGGCATGGTCGCGGCGGCCCGTGCGGCGAAGCCCGAGGAGGAGGCCACCCGTATCGTCATCCGCCCGAAGGCGGTCGACGACGCCGGCTTCACGGTGGTCCAGGAGGAGGACGGACTCTACCGCGTACGGGGCGAGAAGCCCGAGCGCTGGGTCCGGCAGACCGACTTCAGCAACGACGAGGCCGTCGGCTACCTCGCCGACCGGCTCAACCGCCTCGGTGTGGAGGACGCGCTGATGAAGGCGGGTGCCCGGCACGGTGACGGGGTCGCCATCGGACCCGAGGACAACGCGGTCGTCTTCGACTGGGAGCCGACGGTCATGGCCGGGGCCGAGATGCTCGGTCGCCGGGGTGAGGACCATCGGTTCGAGGCGCCTCGGCCCGCCGTCACTCGGCGGCGCGAGAAGCAGGCGGAGCGGGACGAGGCGGACCAGGAGTTCGACGACTTCGACCCGTTCTAGACCGCAACCGACCAAAACCGGGGGCTCCGCCCCCAGGCCCCCACGGTCTGTGTGTTCACCGCGGGCCGGTGGGGGCCGTTCGCGCAGTTCCCCGTGCCCCTAAAAGCGACAGGTGACCGTTGGCGGGAAGCGGCACGTGACCGCCGACCCCAGCCATCTTCAGGGGCGCGGGGAACTGCGCGACCAGCGCCCACTCACCCGCAGCCGAAAACGTACGCAAGCAAAACAGGAAGAGGGCCCGGAGAAACTCCGGGCCCTCTTCCTATGTGCTCCCCGCGGCAGCGGCTACGCGTTGACGGAGTCGTCCGCCTCGTTCGGGTCCTGCGCAGCCTCCTCGGCCGCGTCCTCCTTGGCGGAGCGCGGGGAGGGGATCTCCGCGGCGAGGCGGGACTCCATGCGGACGCGCCGCTCGTCGGCGAGGGTGCAGAGGTCGTCGATCGCCGCATTGAAGCGGGCCAGCGACGGCGGGTCGGACGGGCCGAGCAGGTGCTCCTTGAGCTCGGCACGGGCCGCCGTGAAGTGGTCCTTCTCCGGGTGGCGGACCGACTCCAGAAGGGCCGGCACACCGCCCGCCTTGGGCGACAGGATGGCGCCCGCGGACACGGTCGGGAAGCCCGCGCGGAACGCCGCCTCGGACATCCCCGAGGTGTTGGCGACCGCGTACGGCTTCTCGCTCGACAGCCAGTCGGAGACGACCGACGAGACATCGCTGATCAGCAGGTCCGCCTGGTTGAAGCAGGCGAAGATGGCCGGCCGCGCGTCCGTGATGATCTGGTGCTCCCACTCCGGGAAGGATGCCCAGTAGGCCTTCTCCCAGGCCAGCGTGGCCTCGACGATGGCCGCCTCACGGTCGCCCCGCGGCGCCCCCTGGAGCAGCATCCGCTCCATCTCGTCCGCGCTCTCGCGGAAGTCGGTGGACGTGAGCTTGTCCAGCTCGGCCGTGCGGCGCGTCAGTTCGGCGGCGGCACCGGCGTCCGGACGGGCGCCCGACCGCAAGGCGCTGGCCTCGCGGATCATCGCCATGATGCGCTGGTTCGCGGCGCCCGCGCGCGGGTCGACGGAACCCGTCATCGGGTGCGGCTTGTAGAGGAGCCGTACGCCCTCGTCGGCGAGCAGCCGCTTCACGATGTTCTCGCCGGCCAGCACCACCGAGGTGTTGCCGGGGTTGCCGTCCCAGCCCTCCCACGTGGGGGCGTACAGCACGGTCGTGTACGTACCCGTGGGCGCCCCGGAGTAGGGGCGGATCGGCGCCAGCTGCGGGCGGCCGACCTCCACGATGTCCTTGTCCTCGACGCCGACCTCGGCCAGCGCGTACCGCTCGCGCGCCGCGGGACCGGCCACCCACACCTCGTCGTACGCCTTCGCGTACGGGTTGCAGGAGGACAGTTTGTCGGACTCGCCGTGGTTGATGAAGGCGTGCTTGACCGTGGGGATGCGCAGGACCTGCGAGGTCTTCGCGGCGTTGGCCGGGTGCAGCATCATCTTCAGCGTCGAGTTCTCCAGCGAGAACATCGTCGAGACCTTGGGGAAGCAGATGACCGGGACGTCCGTGGCGTCGATCTTCTGCACCATGAAGCGCTCACGCAGCACGATCAGCGGCTTCGCGTCGACCGAGGAGAGCGTGGAGAGCCACATGTTCGCCTGGTACGCGGAGGTCGTACCGCCCGAGAAGTACATGGCGACGGTCGGCCGGTAGTCGGCCAGCCACTTGTCCAGCCACTCCATGACCTTCTGCTCGCTCTTGGCGCGCTTCTTCGGCAGCAGCCAGGTGGCGAGGTAGGCCGTGCCGCCACCGATCAGGACGAGCGCGATGCCGACGCCGATGGCGCCCCAGTACGCGTCCGTGGTGGCCGCGGTGACCATCAGGCCGGCCGTGGTCGGGATCGAGAAGGTGAGCAGGCGGTGACCCGGGCGGCGGGCCAGGACACGCGGCGGCGCGGCGCTCAGGTTCAGCGCGGACGCGTCGATGTTGCGGGTGACGATCGGCAGCGTACGAGTGCGGCGGACCACGACCGCGGCGGCCTGGCAGGCGAAGTGCAGGGCGTAGAAGAGGCACAGCGCGACCAGCAGCGGAGCCTGCTCGCGCGTCGGGTTGATGCCCTCGATACGCAGGAGCCCCACCAGGATCAGCATGTCGCGCAGCAACTGCCGGACCGTGACATCGAAGCGGACCTTGCCCAGGAGTGAGAGCAGACCGGGGTCCCGGTACTGCAGGAACACGTCGAGGGCGAGCCCGGCGGCGCTCGCGGCGATGAACACCGGGACGTTCGGGAGCAGAGCGGAGACGATCTGCGCCGTGAAGAGCGCGAACATCGAGAGCAGCGCCGACAGCTGCACGATGCGGCGGGGGGCGAGTCCGGCGGAGGGCACGGAATGGGCTCCTGCGAGGGATGCGACGGATGGGGGGAAACATGGGGGTCGGCCTCGTCATGCCTCGCGAATCCCCGCGATTTCTCGCGGATCCTCGTGCCAGCGGGAAGCCGATCCCTGACCGTATGACTTCGGCGGGCCCCCTAGCAATCTTGCGTGAGATCATTCACCGTATTTCGGGCTAAAAAGACTGGAACCTGTGAGCTGGTTCTCTCGTCTTCCTCACTCGGGTCTCCCGCGGCCCCCGGTCCGTCCGCCACTCGAAACGCGGCGGCGCCGGCCACCCTCGGTCACGTAGATTGCACAGACCGGGCTGGTCGGAACATTGGGGTACAGCGTGTCAGCGGCAATGCAGGCGGTGAGGGCGGGAGTGGCGGAGGCCCGCAGAATCGTCGTCAAGGTGGGCTCCTCGTCCCTGACCACCGCGTCCGGAGGCCTCGACGCCGACCGTGTGGACGCCCTCGTGGACGTCCTCGCCAAGGGCCGCAGCGGCGGTGAGAAGGAGATCGTGCTCGTCTCGTCCGGCGCCATCGCCGCGGGCCTCGCCCCGCTGGGCCTGCGCCGCCGTCCCAAGGACCTCGCCCGCCAGCAGGCCGCCGCCAGCGTCGGCCAGGGCCTCCTGGTCGCCCGCTACACCGCCTCCTGCGCCCGCTACGGCGTCCGCGTCGGCCAGGTGCTGCTCACCTCCGACGACATGAGCCGCCGCGCCCACCACCGCAACGCCTCGCGCACCCTCGACAAGCTCCTCGCGATGGGCGCCCTGCCGGTCGTCAACGAGAACGACACCGTCGCCACGGACGAGATCCGCTTCGGCGACAACGACCGGCTCGCCGCCCTCGTCGCCCACCTCGTCCGCGCCGACCTGCTGGTCCTCCTCTCCGACGTGGACGGGGTGTACGACGGCGACCCCAGCAAGCCGGGCACCTCGCGGATAGCGGAGGTGCGCACCCCGGCCGACCTCGCGCACGTCGACATCGGCAGCGCGGGCAAGGCCGGCGTCGGCACCGGCGGCATGGTCACCAAGGTCGAGGCGGCCCGCATCGCGGCCGCGGCCGGTATCCCCGTCGTGCTGACGAGCGCGGTGCACGCCGCGGACGCCCTCGCGGGCCGGGACACCGGCACGTACTTCCACGCCACGGGCCGCCGCTCCGCCGACCGGCTCCTGTGGCTCCAGCACGCGTCAACCCCGCAGGGCGCCCTCACCCTCGACGACGGGGCCGTGCGCGCGGTCGTCGAGCGGCGTACGTCCCTGCTGCCGGCCGGCATCGCGGGCGTCGAGGGCGACTTCACCGCGGGCGATCCCGTCGAACTGCGCGACAGCGAGGGACGGGCGGTCGCCCGGGGGCTGGTGAACTTCGACGCCAAGGAGATCCCGCAGCTGATCGGCCGCTCCACGCACGAGCTGGCCCGCGAGCTGGGTCCCGCGTACGAACGCGAAGTCGTACACAGGGACGATCTGGTGCTGCTCCACCCGTAAACGGCCGAAAGGAAGGCCCCCGCCGGTGGACGTTCCGTAAAACCGTCACACGGAGGCTTCCCACCTGCTCAACTTTGTTTCAGGGAGACCCCCTCAGTCCGAGCGGACCCATTGCGTAAAGGAGGCCGTCGTGAGACGAGTGCGCCCTGGGGCGGCGGCGTCCCGCGGTGGTGTCGGCTCCCGGGTGGCCGGCGAGGAGCGGGCCCTCACCAGCGTCGCGGCCGGCGACACCTACGAGGTCGAGGAGCCGCAGGACCTGCCGAGGCTCTGGCACGTCACGCTCAGCGTCTCGGGTGCCGAGACCCCGCTGAAGGAGGTCAGGCGCGGTCTTGAACAGCTCGCCCACGACCACCCCTTTCTGCTGACCAGCCGCTATGCCAACGACCACGCGGAGATCCGCTACTGGGAAGAGGCCCGCGACCTGCACGACGCCGCCGCGGTCGCGCTGCGCCTGTGGGGCGAGCACCGCCAGACCGCGAAACTGCCGCCCTGGGAGATCGTCGGCCTGGAGGTCATCGACCGCGAGACCTACCACCAGCGCATCGCCGAGGGATACGGACCGCTGCCGGCGACACCTGTGGGCGTACACCCTTTCTAGGGGCATTCCAGGACCTGTCTCGCGGTGTGGGACAACGGCTGAACACCTCTCGCGGGCGCACTACCCTGCGGGATATGACCACGCTCTCGCCGTACGACTCGATGTCCCCGGTCACCCAGGCCGCCTACCGTGCCAAGGGCGCCGCCGCCGACCTCGCCCCGCTCCCGCGGGCCGAGAAGGACGACGCGTTGCTCGCGATCGCGGACGCGCTGGAGGTCCGTACGAGCGAGATCGTCGAGGCCAACGCCAAGGACGTCGAGCGCGCCCGTGAGGCCGGCACCAGCGAGTCGGTCATCGACCGGCTGACGCTCACCCCCGAGCGGATCCGCGCGATCGCCTCGGACGTACGCGACGTGGTGGCGCTGCCCGACCCGGTCGGCGAGGTCGTCCGCGGCTCGACCCTGCCGAACGGCATCGACCTGCGCCAGGTCCGCGTCCCGCTCGGCGTGGTCGGGATCATCTACGAGGCCCGCCCGAACGTGACCGTCGACGCGGCCGCCCTCTGTCTGAAGTCCGGCAACGCGGTGCTGCTGCGCGGCTCGTCCTCCGCGTACGAGTCCAACACCGCCCTCGTACGGGTCCTGCGCGACGCGGTGGGCGGCTCGGGCCTGCCCGCCGACGCCGTCCAGCTCGTGCCGGGCGAGGGCCGGGAGTCCGTACGGGAGCTGATGCGCGCCCGCGGTCTCGTCGACGTGCTCATCCCGCGCGGTGGTGCCTCCCTGATCCAGACGGTCGTCCAGGAGTCCATCGTCCCGGTCATCGAGACCGGCACCGGCAACTGCCACGTCTACGTCGACGCGCAGGCCGACCTCGACATGGCGATCGACATCCTGATCAACTCCAAGGCGCAGCGGCCCAGCGTCTGCAACGCCGCCGAGACGCTCCTCGTCCACCAGGACATCGCGCCCGAGTTCCTGCCGCGCGCCCTGGACGCCCTCGCGGACGCCGGGGTCACGGTGCACGCCGACGAGCGCGTCCTCGCGTACGCCAAGGACTCCAGGGCCACCGTCGTCGAGGCCACGACCGAGGACTGGGACACCGAGTACCTGTCGTACGACATCGCCGCGGCCGTCGTCGACTCGCTCGACAAGGCCGTGGCGCACATCCGGCTCTGGAGCTCCGGGCACACCGAGGCGATCGTCACCACCTCGCAGCAGGCGGCCCGCCGGTTCACCCAGTTGGTCGACTCCACGACGGTCGCCGTGAACGCGTCCACGCGCTTCACCGACGGCGGCCAGTTCGGCTTCGGCGCCGAGATCGGGATCTCCACGCAGAAGCTGCACGCGCGGGGGCCGATGGGGCTGCCGGAGCTGACGAGCACGAAGTACATCGTCACCGGCGACGGGCACATCCGCCGCTGAGCGGGCCGCCGGCTCCCTGAGGACTCACCGAAGGGGCTCCGGGACGGCTCCCCGGGGCGGCCCCTGGGGCGCGTCCAGGGGTCTCTCCGGGACGTGCCGAGGGGCACTCGGGGAACTCGCCGAGAAATCCCCGCACGGAGTGTTTGGGGCCTCCCACGGAAAGCGTCTCGCCAGGCGGATGAATTTCCTTGCCGTCTGCCCAAATTGACCACCCCGGTCTACTCTGGATCCGTGCCGGAGGACGTGGGGGGCACGCCGTTCCCTGACGGCTGGGAGCCCGACGACGACCGCGACCGCGGGGGTGCGGACGAAGAGTTCGCCTCCGTGGTCTTCGACGAGGCCTTTGTGCGGGCGGCAACGGTTCACGAACCGACCGCGGTAGAGCGCCTCCTGGCCGCTGCCCAGGCGAGAGCCGAGGCCTCCGAGGCCGAAGCCCGCCGGACACACCCCCGGGGGGTACGCGGCGACGACGAGCTCTTCGACGACGGATTCGGACCCGACGGACGTGGCGATTTCGGCCACGACCCGGATCTGGACGACCTCGACGACCGAGACGTCCTGCACGGCGGCTACGGCCATCCTGGGACGTACGGGAAGCAGGCCCGCTGGCACCGTCCCGTCGCCTGGATGCTCGCCCTCGTGATGGGGATCGGCATGGTCGCGCTCGCTTTCACGGCGGTCTACCGGGGAGCTTCCTCGGGCAGCCGGGACCAGGTCCCGCCGCCCGCGTCCACAGGCCTCGAACAGGGAAGCGGAGTGGGTCCCTCGGCCTCGGCCGACTATTCCCAGCCAGCCGTCTCGGCGGTGCCGCGCACGCCGTAGGGCTTCCGTGAGGTCCTGTCAGAACTTGTCGTGTACCAGGGCGTTTACCTGAGGTCCCTGCGACCTACTCTGAATGTATGGGCGGACCTGGAGACCCACCTGAGGGGACCCCCGAGGGTGCTCCTGGTGGTGGCGAGGAAGAGTATCGATCCGTCGTCTTCGACGAGTCGTTCGTCCGTGCTGCCCGCCTCCAGGAGTTCTCCGCGCAGGAGCGGATCGGCGATCATGCCCCGGCCGTCCGCCGCCGCCCGCAGATGCGCCGTGGCCTGTCCCGGCAGGCGCTGATCCTCGTCCTGCTGATCGCCGTGGCCTTCGGCACCGCGATCTACATGGGCGTACGTCATCCGTACCAGACGCCCGCCGCGAAGAACCCCGAGCCGCTGCGGATGACCGTGATACCGCTCGCGCCGCAGAGCGCGGTGCCCGGCTCCACCGACATCGCGTCGCTGTACGCGCACAGCCCGGCCGATCAGTTCCGCATCGGCGCCGAGGGCATCACGCTGCCCGCCTCCCGGCGCACCGCCCACTTCTCCGACAGCCAGGTCGTCACCGCGCTGACCACGGCGAAGGACTACCTCGTCGAGTCCTCGCTCGATCCTGACGTCCTCACCGGCGGCGCCACCCGCTCCGTGCGGATACGGCTCGACCCGCAGCAGCTCGACCAGTTCGACCAGAGCTTCGAGCGGCCCACCGCGGACGGGCGGCACGCGCCCACCGGCTGGCTGGTTCGCTTCGATCCCAACCAGGCGGAGCTGGCCGACAGCAAGATCCGGGTGCAGGGCACGCTGTCGGCCGCCGAGACCGACTCCGACACCCTTGAGGTCAGCGCCGACCACACCTTCGTCTACGCCCTGCGGCCGACCGGCTCGGACGAGAAGGCCAAGGCCTCGCTGTTCACCGTGCGACGCGAGCTGCACTTCCGGTTCGACCGCGACGACCTGCGCATGCACCAGACCGAGCTGGTCGTCTCGTACGTCCAGGCCGGGCCGCTGGCCTGCGCCGAGGACGCGACGAACCATCTGCGGCCGCTGCTCGCGGGCGAGACGGCCAGGGCGGGCGGCCCGGCCGGCACCGACCCGTATGCGACAGGCAGCGCGACGTCGCTGTGCGGGTCACTGGCGGCGAGCGCCCAGCCGAAGCTGTAGTTCGGCCCCTGGGCCTTCTGGCTGCCTGGGCCGCCGCGGGTCCGGACTGACTGGCTGGGCCGCCGCGTCCCGACTGGCTGCCTGAGCCGCCGTGCCCCGAGCCGTGGTTCGGGGCACGAGCCGTGGTTCGGGCCCTGGGCTGTATGGCTCCGGCCCCGCCTTCCGGCTCCGGGCCGGCTGTGGCTCCGGGTCTTCCGAGGGCCGGGATCGCGGCGCGCCCGGGCTCGGGCCGGTCCCGGCCTTCCGGGGCCGTGGAGAGCCCGGGCTCAGGGCGCTTCCCGCGCTCAGGGCCTGCCGTTGCTTCCGTTGGGGCTTTCGTCGTCCGGGCCGTCGGTGGGCGGCTGGTCCTGAGGGGAGCTGCTGCTAGAGCCCCCGCTGCCGGTGGCGAAGCCGCCGAAGCCGCGCCGGACCCGGCCGCCGAGGTCGCCCGCGCCGCCCGCGATGTCGCTGACCAGCTTCATCAGCGGGTCCTTCGAGTTCTTGACGTCGGTCGCGTAGCTCGCGGCCGACTGGCGGAAGGAGTCCGTGACCGAGGTGTCCCCGTCCTCGTCCCGGCGGGGGTAGTGGCCGTCCATGATCCGCTGGTAGTCGCGGGACTCGGCCCACTTCTTCAGCTCGGCCGCCCGGACCGTGGTGAAGGGGTGGGAGCGGGGCATGACGTTGAGGATCTTGAGCACCGAGTCGCGGAGGTCGCCCCCGGCCTCGTACTCCTCGGCCTGGGCGAGGAACGCGTCCACGTTCATCTCGTGCAGGTGGTTGCCGCCCGCGATCTTCATCAGGCCGCGCATCGAGGCCTTCAGGTCCTGGCCGACCAGGAGACCGGCGCGGTCCGCGGACAGCTCGGACTTGCGGAACCACTCGCGCAGGGCGGTCACGATCGCCATGATCGCGAGGTTGCCCAGCGGGATCCACGCCACCCGCAGGGCGAGGCTGGTCAGGAAGAGCAGGATCGTGCGGTAGACGGAGTGGCCGGACAGGGCGTGGCCCACCTCGTGGCCTATGACCGCCCGCATCTCCTCCTCGTCGAGCAGCTCCACGAGGCCGGTGGTGACGACGATGATCGGCTCGTCCAGGCCGATGCACATCGCGTTCGGCTGCGGGTCCTGGTTGACGTACATCGGCGGGACCTTCTCCAGGTCCAGGATGTAACAGGCGTCGCGCAGCATGACGTTCAGGTGCGCGAACTGGGCGTCCGAGACGCGCACGGAGTCCGACAGGAACAGCAGCCTCAGACTGCGCTCCGGGAGCAGGCCGCTGAGCGCCTTGAAAACGGTGTCGAAGCCGCTGAGCTTGCGCAGGGCGACCAGGGCCGAACGGTCCGCCGGGTGTTCGTACGCCCGGGAGGAGATCCCCTCGAAGCGCCGGCGCTGCCTGCTCGGTACGTTCTCGTGGCTTTCTTCTGGCATGTGGTCCCCCATGCGTTTGATTGCCTTCTGTGCCCCCAAGGCGGGGCCCAGCCTAGGCGGAGATACCGTGGACGGGCAGTACAGCGAAGGAGTCGTACGTCATGGAGCATCTCCCCGAGCCCTGGCTCACCGAGGCCGCGAGCGCCGCCCAACAGCAAGGGGCGGGGAATCTCCTCCGTGTCGTGCTGATCGTGATGGTCGTCGGCTGTGTGCTGACTGCCTGGTTCCTTCTGCGCGGCTACAAACGGGACGAGTGAGGCCGGGCGGAAGGTTCCCGACCACTTAGACCCACGGAAGGTTCCGGACGGTTGAGAAGGGGGGAAGGATCTCTCGGCGGACGCCGGGCGATTCTGACGGCGGAGTCGGAGTGATACCGGCGACAGCCCCCGCTTACGATGTGCGGAAGTCTTTATCCCGCATCCCGCCCACACCGGATAGGTCCTGCCGAAGATGAGCTTCCACAGCACCGCTGCCCAGTTGGTCACACTTGCCGCCGAGGGCGAGGAGCACGGCGGCAACCACGAGAGCCTCAGCCCCTATCTGACCGGCGGCGGGGCCTTCTTCATCCTGATGCTGCTCCTGTGGATCACCACCCGCTTCAACCGGGACCGCTGACGCCCGCGCGACCGGACCCGTCGTCGGGGCCGGTAGGGTCTGCACGCATGGGAGAGCAGGACATGCCTACCGGTCCGGCGGGCGGCACGGCGCGGAGCGCACGGCGCGGCCCGGGAAACGGCCCGTCGAACCCGGGAAAGCGCCGCCTCGGCGTCATGGGCGGAACGTTTGACCCGATCCACCACGGGCACCTCGTGGCGGCCAGTGAGGTCGCCGCGCAGTTCCACCTCGACGAGGTGGTGTTCGTGCCGACCGGACAGCCGTGGCAGAAGACCGACCGCAAGGTCTCCCCGGCCGAGGACCGCTATCTGATGACGGTCATCGCGACCGCCGAGAACCCGCAGTTCTCCGTGAGCCGCATCGACATCGACCGCGGCGGCCCGACCTACACCACGGACACCCTGCGCGACCTCCGGGTGCTCAACCCCGACGCGGACCTCTTCTTCATCACCGGCGCGGACGCGCTCGGCCAGATCCTCACCTGGCGCGACGCCGACGAGCTGTTCTCCCTCGCGCACTTCATCGGGGTCACCCGGCCCGGCCACATACTGACCGACACCGGTCTGCCGGAGGGCGGTGTCTCGCTCGTCGAGGTCCCCGCGCTCGCCATCTCGTCCACAGACTGCCGTGCGAGGGTCGCGAAGGGCGACCCGGTCTGGTATCTGGTGCCGGACGGTGTGGTGCGCTACATCGACAAGCGAGAGCTGTACCGCGGCGAGTGAGCCGAGAGGGGCACCGGTGAACGACCGATACGACGCTGGGTACGGGGGCGACCAGTACGAGCTCGTCGGCTACGACGAGTTCGGGCAGCCTGTGTACCGGCAGGTGCCGTCACCTTCCCAGACTCCCCACACTCCGGGGGCCCCTCAGGCCCAGCAGGAGTACGGCTCGTACGACCCCTACGGGGGGCAGGGGTACGGGCAAGGACAGCAAGGGCAGCAGGCGTACCAGGGGCAGCAAGGCCACCAGGACCAGCAGGGTCAGGGATACGGGCAGGGGTACGGGTACGACCCGTACGCGACGGGCCAGCAGGGGCAGCAGGCGTCGCCCGTGGTGTCGTATGACACGGGTCAGCAGCAACCTGTGGCGCCCTATGACACCGGTCAGCAGCAGGCCCACGCCCATGTCGCGGAGCAGACCGCCTACATCCCGCAGCAGGCGCGCCCCACGCAGTCCCCGGAGTCCCAGGAGCCGCCGGAGGACGGGCGGCAGGGCGACGGGCGCCAAGGCGACGGGCCGCAGGGCGAACGCGACTACCGGACCGAGCAGTTCGCCTTCGTGGAGGAGCAGCCCGAGGAGTCCGAAGACGTCATCGACTGGCTGAAGTTCACCGAGAACCGCACCGAGCGGCGCGAGGAGGCCAAGCGCCGGGCGCGCGGCCGTGTCGTCGCCGTGGTCGTGGTGCTCGCGCTGGTCGTGGTCGGCGGGGTCGGCTACCTCTGGTACGACGGCAGGCTGCCGGGCACGTCCTCCGAGTCGGCCTCCGGGACGACCACCGCCGGCGGCGCCCAGAACCGCGACGTGATCATCGTCCACCTGCACAACACCAAGGGCGGCGGCACGGCGACGGCGCTGCTCGTGAACAACACCACCACAAAGCAGGGCACCACCGTCCTGCTGCCCAACTCCCTTGCCCTGACGGACGACAACGGCACCACGACCACGCTCGCCAAGTCGGTCGACGACGACGGGTCCTCGGGGACGCGCGACGAGATCGACACCGTGCTCGGGACCGACGTCGAGGGCACCTGGCGCCTCGACACCCCGTACCTCAACAACCTCGTCGAACTCGTCGGCAACATCGACATCGACACCAACGTGGACGTGCCGGACCCGGACGCGAAGAAGAAGGGCGAGGCGCCCCTCGTCAAGAAGGGCGAGCAGCAGACGCTGAGCGGCAAGATGGCCGTCGCGTACGCCACGTACCGCGCCTCGGGGGAGTCGCAGAACGCCCAGCTGGAGCGGTTCGGCCAGGTCATGCAGGGAGTGCTGCGCAAGCTGTCGTCGGACCCGGAGGCCGCGACGACCACCGTGCAGTCGCTGGCGCAGATCCTCGACCCCTCGCTGAGCGACAAGGACCTGGGCGCGTTCCTGGCCAAGCTCGCCGACCGCGCCAAGGGCGGCGACTACAAGACGGCGCTGCTGCCGGTCCAGACGGACGGCAGGCTCAGCCCGCAGGCCAGTGACAGCGTGGTCAAGGACGTGCTCGGCGGTGCCGCGAAGAGCCCCGAGAAGGGCGCGGCCGTCCAGGTCGGCATCCGTAACTCGACGGGCGACAAGGACGCCACCGAACAGGCCCGGGTCGTCCTGCTGAACGGCGGCTACACCTTCGTCGACGGCGGCGAGACCGATGTCGCCCAGGCCGTGTCCCAGATCACATACGCCGACGCCGCGAAGAAGGACGACGCGGTGGAGGTCGCCAAGACGCTCGGCCTGCCGACGAGTTCTGTGAAGAAGGGCAAGACCACGTCGAACGCGGATGTGTCGGTCGTACTCGGCCAGGACTACAAGGTGGGCGGCTCGGCGGGTTCGTCGGGCGGCTGACGGGGCGTGTGTCGGGCGGTGCCTGTGGGGGTGCCGGGACCGCGTGGCGAGTCGGGCACTCGGTGCGGATACCGGTGCGGATACCGGTGCGGCACTCGGTGCGGGCGCCGGTGCAGGCATCCGGCGCGGACACCTCGTACAGGCGCCGGGCGTGCCCGGGTGCGGTCCGGAGGCCCGGGCAGCGCCCGCGGCGCGATCGGTCAATCGCGTGGGGCGCTGTCGGCGGTCCGTGAGACCCTTGGGGCAGGGCCTGCCCGGCGGAGCAGGCCGGAGGAGTGCGATGGCGTCCGGCAAGCGCGGACGCGCGTGCCAGACCCCGCGTCTCCGGCCTGATCCGCCGCACAGGCCCCAACCCCTCGGGGACTCCTGACCGTCTACGGAAAGCCTTGTAGTGACCGCCACTGACCGCTCTCTCGAGCTCATCACCACCGCCGCGCAGGCGGCCGCCGACAAGCTCGCGCACGACATCATCGCGTACGACGTCAGCGACGTGCTGTCGATCACGGACGCCTTCCTGCTGGCCTCCGCGCCCAACGACCGCCAGGTCAAGTCGATCGTCGACGAGATCGAGGAGCGGCTGAACAAGGAGCTCGGCACGAAGCCGGTGCGCCGCGAGGGCGACCGCGACGCCCGCTGGATCCTGCTCGACTACGTCGACATCGTGGTGCACGTCCAGCACAGCGAGGAGCGGGTGTTCTACGCGCTGGAGCGGCTCTGGAAGGACTGCCCCGAGCTGGACCTGCCCGCGGACGCGAAGGCCACGCGCGGCAAGGGCGCCGAGCACGCCGAGCTCCAGGACGCGGAGGACGCCGCCGAGCTGCGCGGAGAGCTTCGGTGACCGCCGGGGCGGGGCATCCGGCGCCGGACGGCAGGCCGCTGTCCGAGGCCGGGAAGAAGGCGGGCCGTGGGCGCCGCGTCATCCTGTGGCGCCACGGCCAGACGTTGTGGAACGTGGAGCGCCGCTTCCAGGGCACGACGGACGTCGAGCTCACCGAGACCGGCGTGGGCCAGGCCCGCCGCGCCGCTCGGCTGCTCGCGTCCCTGAAGCCCGACGCGATCGTCGCCTCGGACCTGAAACGGGCGGCGAACACGGCCGCCGAGCTGTCCGAGCTCACCGGCCTCGACATCACCCACGACGAGGGCCTGCGCGAGACGTACGCGGGCGTCTGGCAGGGCCTGACGCACGAGGAGATCATCGCGCGCCACGGCGACCAGTACGCGGCGTGGAAGCGCGGCGAGCCGGTGCGCCGGGGCGGCGGGGAACTGGAGTCCGAGGTCGCCGACCGCGCGGCCCCGGTGGTCCTCCGGCACGCCGACAAGCTTCCGGACGACGGCACGCTCGTGGTCGTCAGCCACGGCGGCACGATCCGCACCACCATCGGCCGTCTCCTCGGCCTGGAGTCCCAGCACTGGGAGAGCCTCGGCGGCCTCTCCAACTGCTGCTGGTCCGTCCTCGGCGAGGGCGCCCGCGGCTGGCGACTGCTGGAACACAACGCGGGGACACTGCCGGAGCCGGTACTGGGAGACGACGACTAGGCGCTCCGCCGGCAGCCTCTCGGGCTTCCGGCCGGGCCGCTCCTTCGCGAGGTGCTCGTGGCGTTCGGCGCGAGCCGTCGCCGGGCACTCCTGGGGCACGTCGCCGGGTGTTCCGTCCGGCCTCCGATGCCCCGCGGGACCGGATTTCACTTTCCGGCTGGTCGCAGGCTAAAGTTCTTCTTGTTCCGCCGCCGGGAAGCCGGGCCGGACACCGCAAGGGGCTATAGCTCAGTTGGTAGAGCGCCTGCATGGCATGCAGGAGGTCAGGAGTTCAATTCTCCTTAGCTCCACACATCAGCACCCCAGATCGATGATCCCGTTCCCATCAGGGGGCGGGATTCTTCGTGCCCTCCGCTGCCGCCGGATCTCCCTCAGCCGTGCCGCCCGCGCACTCGTCTCCTCGTCGGCCGGCCGGTAGACCACGACCCGGCACTCCGGCATCCCGTCGACCGACAACGACACCGACGTCATCCGCAACTCGCCCACCGCCACGTGCCGGAACGTCTTCACGCGCGGTCCCGGCGGCGCCACGTCCCCGTTCCGCCACAGCTGGGCGAAGTGTCCGCTGACCTCCGACAGCCTGCGTATGAAGTCCTCCCACACGGGCTCGCCGGCATGTCTCCCGTACGCGGCCCGCAGCGTCGCCACCATCACCGGCAGCTCGCTCTCCCGGAACACCAGCGGGCAGGCCTCCTCGGAGGCCGTGAACAGCGTCCACAGCGCGTTACGGACGGCTCCGCCGGCGGGGAGCGTCTCCGGCACGAAGAACACGTCCCGGTAGGCCGGGTTGGTCGCGAGGATGTCGTACCGCGCGTTGTAGACCACCGCCGGGCTCGGGTCGAGGGCGTCGACGATCTCCTGGACCGCCGGACCCAGGGCCGGCGTCGTCGACTCGAAGCCGTGGGTGTACGGGACCTCCGCCAGGTCGTAGAGATGCTCGCGCTCCGGCTGGTCGAGCCGCAGCGTGCGCGCCACGGCGTCCAGCACCTGCGGTGACGCATTGATCGGCCGTCCCTGCTCCAGCCACGTGTACCAGGTGACGCCGACCCCCGACAGCTGCGCCACCTCCTCGCGCCGCAGCCCGGGCGTGCGGCGGCGCAGACCCGGCGGCATCCCCACATCGGCCGGTGTCACCCGTGCCCGCCTGCTCCGCAGGAAGGCGGCCAGCTCCGGCCGACGCCGCTGTGTCGTGGCCATCGTCGTCACATCCCCCATCGTCGACCCCTGGCCCGGTCCCTGCCAGGTGCTGTCAGTACCAGCATCGGCGGGCTCTCCACACCCGTACCCGCCCGCCCCCAGGCTCGATGCCATGACGACGACAACCCCCGCGGCCCCGGACTCCGCACCAGGATCCGGCTCCGGACCAAGGCCTGCCACAAGTAAAACTCCCGGCACTGACAATCGCCCCGGACGACTGCTCGCGATCGTCCTCGCCGCCCAGTTCATGGCGCTCCTCGATGTCTTCATCGTCAATGTCGCGGTCCCCACCATCGGCGCCGAACTCCACGCCTCCGGCGCCGAATTGCAGCTGGTGGTCGCCGGATACGCCATCACGTACTCCGTCCTGCTGATCACCGGCGCCCGCCTGGGCGACCTGCTCGGCCACCGCCGCGTCTATCTGGCCGGCCTCGCGCTGTTCACGGCGGCCTCGCTCGCCTGCGGACTCGCCCAGGGAACCGGCGAGTTGATCGCCTTCCGGCTGATCCAGGGAGCCGGCTCGGCCGTGATGATCCCGCAGGTCCTCAGCCTCATCCAGCGGAACTTCACCGGTGAGGCCCGGGGAAGGGCCCTCGGCCTCTACGCGGCGGTCCTCGCGACCGGCGCCGCGGCCGGACAGGTGGTCGGCGGGATCCTGGTCAGCGCGGACCTGTTCGGCACGGGCTGGCGCCCGGTGTTCCTGGTGAACGTGCCCGTGGGCCTCGTACTGCTGGCGCTCGGCGCGCGCGCCCTGCCGCGTGACGACGCACGCGCCCCGGAGCGCGCGCACCGGCTCGACCTGCCGGGCCTGGTGCTCCTGGGCGCGGCCGTGTCGCTGCTCACGGTGCCGCTGGTGCTCGGGCAGGAGGAGGACTGGCCCCTGTGGTCCTGGCTGTCGCTCGCGGCCGCCGCGATCGCCTTCGCCCTGTTCTGCGCGTACGAGTCCCGGCTCGCCCGGCGCGGCGGCACCCCGCTGATCGCGCCCAGGGTGCTGCGCCACCCCGGCATGGGGCTCGCGGTCTTCCGGATCATGGCCGTGATGGCGGTCAACGGAGGCTTCCTGTTCGCGCTGACCCTGCACGTGCAGGGCGGCCTCGGCTTCAGCGCGCTGCGCGCGGGACTCACCTTCGCGCCGACCGCGGTGGTCTTCGGGCTGGTCGGGCTGACCTGGCGCGGGTGGCCCGCCTCCTGGCAACGCGCCCTGATCCCGGCCGGGTTCGCGCTCGCCGCGGTCTCCGTCGCGGGCGTGGGCCTGGCGCTGCGGGACGGCCACGGGGCCGGCTTCTGGCTGTACGTCGCCTTCGCCGGCGTCGGTACCGGGCTCGCGCTCGGCTTCAGTCCCACTCTCACGCGGGCGCTCGCCACCGTGCGCCCCGAGGACGCGGCGGACGCCAGCGGCCTGCTCGCCACGGTCACCCAGCTCGGTCAGCTGATCGGTGTCGCGATGTTCGGCACACTCTTCTTGAATCGGCTTGAGTCACTTGGGGCCCCGGGGGCGTATACCTCTTCGGACGCGCTTCTCGTCTGCATGTTCGCGCTGGCCGCGACCGCCGCGACGGGTGCCGTGTCCGGACTGGTACGAAGGCGTCGCTGACCGTATTGGCCCGGCCGTGGCAGAATCAAACGGCCGGAAGGGGCGGCCCGACGGGAGGGAGTGGCGATGCCTGCGAGCATCCTCGGGGAGGTCGGCGACCTTCCCGGATCCGAGGTGATACGGGACCGGATCACCCGCCTCGACCACCCTTCCCGCGTTTCGGCCCACGTCGCCCTGCTTCTCGGCGACAGCGGCGGAATTTCCTACGTGTGCACGGCCTGCGGCCACAGCGGGAGCTGATCGATGGGTGCACACAGGCGCAAGTGCGATTGGTGCGGCAGTGGTACGCCCATCGTGCGCGACATGGAGCCGGTCAACCACGACTACCAGTACTGGTGCGAGGAATGCGCCCGGGCGCTGATCATAAAAGGCGACCCGATCGAGACGTACCGCGAGCTGGAGGGCGAGCCGATCTACGGCCGGCTCCTCGACGAGCACTGCACGCTCAAACGGTTCTATTCCTTCGCCACTGCCTGACGCCGACCGGGGTTTCACCACAGGGTGACCCCGGTCATGGCCGGCAACCACGAAAGCGAACCCCTCAGCGCCTTCACCGCGCAGGCGACGACGGCACAGGCGCGCCTCCCGCGCGGTTCCGGGGCCGCGGCGACCCAGGACCCCGGGAAGCCCGTGAGGGACGCCGAGGCGGCCCACCAGACGTCCTCCACGCGCGTGTGGAGGACGAGCGGGTCCAGGGAACGCGATCACGGCCACGAAGGCGGACGCTATCCGGCGTGCCATCCCTCTTGTCCGGCTTGTCCGTTCGCCCCGGAAACGATTTGGTGGTGCACCGGGGGACCGGTAATGTTGGCGTCGCCGCCGGGGAAGTCCGGTGGAACACCGCAAGGGGCTATAGCTCAGTTGGTAGAGCACCTGCATGGCATGCAGGGGGTCAGGAGTTCAAATCTCCTTAGCTCCACAGCACATGAAGGCGGGTCATCCGAAAAGGATGGCCCGCCTTTTGCATGGGCTCGCTCTTGTGGCTCTTGCTTGTGTCTCTTGTTGTGCGGTTCGGCTGTCGTGCGGTTCGGCGGCCCGGTCTCCCGGGCCGCCGGTGGGTCAGCGTCCGCGGCCCAGGGCTCGGCGTCCGCCGCCACCGCCCTCGCGTACGGCGGGGAGGTTCTGGCGGGGAGCCGCTCCGCGGGTGTCCTCCTCAAGGCGCAGCGCGAGCGCCGGGCAGCGGCGTACGGCACGCAGCGCCTTCGCCTCCGCGTACCGGGGCACCCCCGCCTGCGCGACGGTCGGGAAGCCGTCGGCGCCCAGCTGGAAGACCTCCGGGAGGATGTCCGCGCACAGACCGTGTCCGCGGCACAGCGTCCAGTCGACGTAGATCTTCTGGCGGCTGGGACCCTGCTCAGGCTCCGCCTGGCCGCCCGGGATGCCGGTGGGCTGCTGGCCGCCCTCGAAGAGCGGCAGAACGCCCTCCACGGGCCGTCCGCAGCCGTTGCCGAGGACATGCGCGGCCAGGTCGTCCGTGAACGCCTTGATGGTCGACTCCAGGAACATCGCGGAGCCGTCCGGGTGCGAGCACGCGCCGCGCCGCTTCACGGCGTTGGCGACCTGCTTGAGCGCCTCCAGGGCGGCCGGGCCGCCGCCGTTGAGGATGTCCTCCATGCCGCGCGCCGCGGCGGGCAGCCCGAGGTAGCAGGGACCGCACTGTCCCGCGCTCTCCTCCGCCAGCCACTGCGCCACCCGCAGCGACTCGCCCAGCGGGCAGGTCGCCGTGCTGATCGGCAGGATCGCGCCCGCGCCGAGCGCACCGCCCACCGCGTCCAGGGAGTTGCGCGAGACGATCGCCTCGTTGACCGTCGCGGAGTCCAGCCACTTGCCGTGGTACCCGCCGGTCAGCACGCCCTGCGGGACCGGCGGGGCGCCGGCCAGCTGCAGGATGTACCGCAGCGGTACGCCCGTGGGGGCCTCGATCACCATCGGGCGGGCGACCGCTCCTGAGACCGTGAGCATGACCGTGCCGGGCTCGTCGTACAGGCCCGTGTTGCCGTAGCGCTCGGCGCCGATGCGCGCGGCGATCGCCAGCTGGGCGAACGTCTCGGCGTTCGACAGCAGGGTGGGCGCGCCGCCGACACCGTTCTGCGAGGCGCTGGTCTTGCGGCCGGGCGGGATCGCCGGACCGCCGTCGATGGAGCGGACGAGCGAGGCCGCCGCTCCGGTCACCATGCGCACCGGATTGCGCTGCACGCGCGCGCGGATGGTCGCTCCGCGGCGGTTGGTCAGCCCGCGCTCGGAGAGCGCCGCCTCCATCGACCGCTGCGTGGACTCACGGGTCACACCGACGACCAGGGTGCGTGCGCCCAGCGCCTCGGCGACCAGCAGGGCGCCGTCCAGGATCAGGTGCGGGGCACGGTTGATCATCACCGTGTCCTTGCGGCAGGCGGGTTCGTCCTCGCTTCCGTTGACGACGACCACCGGACGTACACCGCGGCGGATCGCCGCCTCGGCGACCGACCGCAGTTTCTTGTGGAACGGGAAACCCGCTCCGCCGCGGCCCTTCAGGTTGATGCGCTCGGAGAGCTGCGCGAGCTGCTCACCGCCCATCGGCTCGAGCGGCCCGTGCACCTTCAGGTGCATGGGCAGGTCGAGTCTCTCGACGAGATCGAAACCGGAGGTGAGCTGGGGAAGGCCCACCACTCGGACTTCGGGGATGTTGGGAAGGGCCTCGTTCACTAAAAGCCTCCGGAAGGCGCGTTCCAGGGTTCGCCGTTGCTGGGTGCCTCGTAGGAACCGGGCTGCGTTTCAGTGGCGGGACCGCTGTTGTACATGTCGTTCGGGTTGTACGTACCGAGGGGGTCGTTCGTCTCACCGGTGTCGTACACATCACTTGTGCCGTACGTGGGAATGGCGCCGGTGTCGTACCCGCCGTTCGCGTCGTACGTGGGGATCGTCCCGGTGTCGTACGTCGGTGTCCCGGCGGGGCGCGGCGGGGCCTCGTAGAGCGGCGGGGACGGGGTCGGCCAGCGGGGCCCGGTGTTGCCGTCGACGCGCGGCATCGCCTCCGTGGCCTGCATGTCCATCGGAACCTGCATGCGCTGGGTGGGGTCGGGCGTCATCGGGTCCTGCGCGCGGGGGGTGTTGACGGCCCGGTACGCGGCCGCGAAGCCGCCGGTGTCCGTGAGGGATCCGGTGTCCGTGAAGGACGCCGAGTCCTGGAGGGCGGAGCGCTGCGGGGACGCGTACGACCCGGACGGGGACGACGTCCGCTGCGAGGGAACCGCCATGTCCGGGAAGCCTGGACGACCGCCACCGCCGGGCAGCGAGGAGTCGGCGGCACGGCGTGTCCCGGGCTCTTCGCGGTAGGACCGGTTGCCGCCGTCGAGCAGGGACAGGACGCGCCTGGCGACCTTCCGCTTGAACGGCAGGGGCGCCGACCGCAGGAGCAGCGCGCCCATGACGGCGACCAGGGCCAGGCTGTAGAGGATCACGAAGACCGGCTTCGCCTCGCGCCCGGCGAAGAGGCCGTGGATCAGGGCCGAGCACCAGGCGGGGTAGGCCAGCATGTGCAGCGCGCGCCAGCGACCGGCGACCTGCACGGGGGACGAGAAGGCGCTGCGCAGCGCGCCGGTGAGGGCCGTGACGACCATCAGGAGGCCGGCCAGGGTGCCGAAACCGATGAGCCCCTCGGTGCCGGTGACACCGAGGCCGAAGGGGATCACGACCGCGATCGCCGAGGTGTGGTCGAGCACGAGCTTGACCGAGATGTGCAGCAGCAGGAAGCCGACCGAGGCCACCGCCGTGCTCCTGTGCACGGCCTGGGCGATCAGCCTCTGGCGCGTGTTGAGGAAGACCCGGTCGGTCGCGACGAGCCCCCACAGCACCGAGAGGGTGAGGGACACGAGCGACAGGACGCCCGCTCCGAAGTTGAGGAATTCGCGGAATCCGTCACCTCCGACCACGACGACGAGGGGTATCAGCAGCAAAGCGGCAGCCGTCACTCCGCCCCGGACCGATCGGCTCGGCTGGGTGAGCGTGCTGTTGTTGCGGCGAGAGTTCATGGGGGCAACTCCGAACAGTTCGGGAAAGCGGTCCCGCTGCCGCACTCTAGGTCGAGCCATACCGAGGGGTACGAGGTTTGAGTTATTGCGCTGTTATCAAAGGGCTGCGAGGGAGTTGTGATGTCCCTTAGAGGCCCTTACGCGAAGTAACTTTTGACTTTCGTTCAGCTTCTGTCGACCCGGCGCGGACGTGACACGCAGTGCCGCAGCGTAGCCGAAAGCGCGTCGCGGCCCGCTCGGCCGCTGCGGTACCCTGACGCCATGCGTGCCGTACGCCTTCTGCTTAGTGAGCCGCGCTGATCAATCCCGGTCGCCGGAAAACCGCGACCGGCATCGGCGCGGCGCCCCCTCCTGTGCGAGGGGTTTTTTCATTTCCTGAGCCGCTGGCAGAGACGATCGATGGAGCTTTGAGGATCATGAGCGAGACGAACAACGCTGCCGCCTCCGAGGTGGCCGCGCCGCACCGCTACACGGCCGCCATGGCCGAGCAGATCGAGGCACGCTGGCAGGACTTCTGGGACGCCGACGGCACGTACGAGGCGCCCAACCCGAAGGGCGACCTGGCCGGAGACCCTTCGCTGGTCGCCAAGCCCAAGAAGTTCATCATGGACATGTTCCCGTACCCCTCCGGTGCGGGCCTGCACGTCGGTCACCCCCTGGGCTACATCGCCACCGATGTATTCGCCCGGTATCAGCGCATGACCGGCCACAACGTCCTGCACACCCTGGGCTTCGACGCCTTCGGCCTGCCCGCCGAGCAGTACGCCGTGCAGACCGGCACGCACCCGCGGGTGTCCACCGAGGCCAACATCGAGAACATGAAGGTCCAGCTGCGCCGGCTGGGCCTGGGCCACGACAAGCGCCGGTCGTTCGCGACGATCGACCCGGACTACTACAAGTGGACCCAGTGGATCTTCCTGCAGATCTTCAACTCCTGGTACGACGACGAGGCCGACAAGGCCCGCCCGATCGCCGAACTGGTCGCACAGTTCCAGATCGGTGAGCGCGCGGTACCCGGTGGACGCTCCTGGAGCGAGCTGACCGACGTCGAGCGCGCCGACATCCTGAGCGAGTACCGCCTGGCGTATGCCTCCGACGCGCCCGTCAACTGGTGCCCCGGGCTGGGCACCGTCCTGGCCAACGAGGAGGTCACCGCCGACGGCCGCTCCGAGCGCGGCAACTTCCCCGTCTTCAAGGCCAAGCTGCGCCAGTGGAACATGCGGATCACCGCGTACGCCGACCGGCTGCTGGACGACCTGGACGCACTGGACTGGCCCGAGGCCATCAAGCTGCAGCAGCGCAACTGGATCGGGCGCTCCGAGGGCGCCCGTGTCGACTTCCCCGTGGACGGCGAGGCCATCACGGTCTTCACCACCCGCCCGGACACCCTGTTCGGCGCGAGCTACATGGTCCTGGCGCCCGAACACCCGCTGGTCGAGAAGTTCACCCCGGCCGGCTGGCCCGAGGGCACCCACGACGTCTGGACGGGCGGGCACGCCACCCCCGCCGAGGCCGTCGCCGCCTACCGCGCGCAGGCCGCCTCCAAGTCCGACGTGGAGCGGCAGGCCGAGGCCAAGGACAAGACCGGCGTCTTCATCGGCGCGTACGCGACCAACCCGGTCAACGGCGAGCAGATCCCCGTCTTCATCGCCGACTACGTCCTGATGGGCTATGGCACCGGCGCGATCATGGCCGTACCGGCGGGCGACCAGCGCGACTTCGAGTTCGCGCGCGCCTTCGAGCTGCCGATCCACTGCATCGTCGAGCCGACCGACGGGCGTGGCACCGACACGTCGACGTGGGAGAACGCCTTCGGGGCGTACGACGCGAAGATCATCAACTCCGCCAACGACGACATCTCGCTGGACGGCATGGGCGTCGCCGACGCGAAGGCGCGCATCACGGAGTGGATGGAGCGCAAGGGCATCGGCCACGGCACCGTCAACTTCCGGCTGCGCGACTGGCTGTTCAGCCGCCAGCGCTACTGGGGCGAGCCCTTCCCGATCGTCTACGACGAGGACGGCATCGCCCACCCGCTGCCCGAGTCGATGCTGCCCCTGGAACTGCCCGAGGTCGAGGACTACTCGCCGCGCACCTTCGACCCGGACGACGCGAACACGTCCCCGGAGACCCCGCTGTCCCGCAACGAGGACTGGGTCGACGTCACGCTGGACCTGGGCGACGGCCGCGGTCCGCGCAGGTACCGCCGCGAGACCAACACCATGCCCAACTGGGCCGGTTCCTGCTGGTACGAGCTGCGCTACCTGGACCCGCACAACTCCGAGAAGCTGGTCGACCCGGAGATCGAGCAGTACTGGATGGGCCCGCGCGAGGGCCAGCCGCACGGCGGCGTCGACCTGTACGTCGGCGGCGCCGAGCACGCCGTACTGCACCTGCTGTACGCCCGCTTCTGGTCCAAGGTGCTGTTCGACCTGGGGCACGTCTCCTCGGTCGAGCCGTTCCACAAGCTGTTCAACCAGGGCATGATCCAGGCCTACGTGTACCGCGACAGCCGTGGCATCGCCGTACCGGCCGCCGAGGTGGAGGAGCGCGACGGCGCGTACTACCACCAGGGCGAGAAGGTCTCCCGGCTGCTGGGCAAGATGGGCAAGTCCCTGAAGAACGCGGTCACTCCGGACGAGATCTGCGCCGAGTACGGCGCGGACACGCTGCGTCTGTACGAGATGGCGATGGGTCCCCTGGACGTGTCGCGGCCGTGGGACACGCGCGCGGTGGTGGGCCAGTTCCGGCTGCTGCAGCGGCTGTGGCGCAACGTCGTCGACGAGGCGACCGGTGAGGTCACCGTCGTCGACACCGAGCCGGACGAGCAGGCGCTGCGCGCCCTGCACAAGGCCATCGACGGCGTGCGGCAGGACCTGGAGGGCATGCGCTTCAACACCGCCATCGCCAAGGTCACCGAGCTGAACAACCACCTGACCAAGGTGGGAGGGCCGGTCTCGCGCACGGTCGCCGAGTCGCTGGTGCTGCTGGTCGCGCCGCTGGCCCCGCACATCGCCGAGGAGCTGTGGCGCAAGCTGGGCCACACCGACTCCGTCGTGCACCGGGACTTCCCGGTCGCCGACCCGGCGTACGTCGTGGACGAGACCGTGACCTGCGTCGTGCAGATCAAGGGCAAGGTCAAGGCGCGCCTGGAGGTCTCCCCGTCGATCTCGGACGAGGAGCTGGAGAAGGTGGCGCTGAGCGACGAGAAGGTGGTCGCCGCGCTGGACGGGGCGGGCATCCGCAAGGTGATCGTGCGGGCGCCGAAGCTGGTGAACATCGTTCCCGCGTAGACGGTGGCCAGAGCGGGCCGGGGGTAGGCCGGGGGTACTTCCCCTTGTCGGGGTAGTCCCCTACGGGCAGGTTGGGGGTTCCGCTGGAACCCTCGGCCTGCCTTTTCCGTTTACCGTGGAAGAGCCGGCCGGCACCGCCGGGCACTGGAAGCAGCACCCGAGAGGATCGTCATGGAAGCCGTGGTCGCAATCGTGGCGCTGATCTTCGTGCTGTTCGTGGCGCTGGGGGCGTATGCCACGGTGAAGGTGGTCGGCGCGGCCAAGCGCGGAGTGGACCGCACGGTCGCCCAGGCCCGCCGCACGGTGGAGGACTCCACGCTCAGGGCGAAGACCTTCGCCCAGCCGGGCCCCCAGGGCGAGATCGCCCAACTGCGCCTCTCCTTGCGCACATCGATGCGCGCCACCCAGGACGCGCTGCACGCGGGCGTGACGGAGGACGAGTCGCTGAAGGAGTCCCTGGCACTCTTCGAGCGGCTCAGCGCCCATGGCCACGAGCTGGACGGCGAGCTGAAGCGACTGGAGCGCGAGCCGGACAGGAACCGCCTCACCGAGCGCCTTCCCTCGCTGAGGGAGCGCACGGAGCAGATAACGAAGTCCGCGGACGCCCTGCGCTGGGCGGCCCGCGACCGCGCCCAGCGTTTCGGTGACGACGACCTGGACTCGCTGAGCACTCAGATCGACATGGAGGCGGGCGCGCTGCGGCACTGGACGACGGAGCCGGCTTCCTCGGGGACGTCATCGGATCCGTCTTCCGCAGGGCGGCCCGGCCCGTCCGCAGGGGCGCCCGGCTCCTCTGCAGGGATGCCGGGTCCGTCCGCGGGGGTGCCCGGTCCGGCGCCCACACGGACGCCGGAGCCGGCTGCGGGACAGACGCCGCCTCCGTCTTCGTGGCCCGAGGCGCCGCCCGTCCCCGCCGATCAGCAGACCTGGCCGGAGAACCCCGAGTCGCGCAGGGCCGAGGAGCCCACCCGGGCCGCGATCGACCCGCCCGTGCAGCGACAGGCCTACCCTTGGGAGAAGAAGCCCCGCCCCGAGAGCACGACTTGATCCCGCCTGCCCGACCGCAGGTGGGAGGGGGCGGACTGCCGCCCACGCTGACTGACAGGTAACCTCCAGCTCATGTCCCGCCATGTCGCGATCGTCACCGATTCAACGGCCTACCTGCCGCCACGGACGATGGAGCGCCACGGCATCACCGCGGTGCCCCTGACCGTGGTCCTCGGCGACCAGGCACTCGAAGAGGGCACCGAGATCTCGGCCCGTTCACTGGCCCAGGCGCTGCAGAAGCGACGGTCCGTCACCACCTCCCGGCCCAGCCCCGAGGTGTTCGCCGAGACCTACCGCAGGGTCGCTGAGTCCGGCGCGACCGGCATCGTCTCGCTGCACCTGTCAGCCGAGTTCTCGGGAACGTACGACGCCGCTGTCCTCGCCGCGCGCGAGGCGTCGGTGCCGGTGCGGGTGGTGGACACAGGGATGGTCGCCATGGCCCTCGGCTTCTGCGCACTGGCCGCGGCCGAGTCCGCCGAGGCGGGCGGCACGGTCGACGAGGCGGTCACCGCGGCGGAGAAACGGGCCGCGGGCACGTACGCGTACTTCTACGTGGACACCCTCGACTATCTGCGGCGGGGCGGCCGGATCGGGGCGGCGCAGGCGCTGCTCGGGTCGGCGCTGGCCGTGAAACCGCTGCTGCAACTGGACGGCGGGCGCATCGAGCTCCTGGAAAAGGTGCGGACCGCGGGCAAGGCGATCGCCCGCCTGGAGGAGATTGTGGCCGAGCGGGCTGGCAGTGCGCAGGTCGACATCGCGGTCCACCATCTCGCCGCGCCCGAGCGGGCGGCGGCGCTCGCGGAGCGGCTGCGGGTTCGGGTGCCGGGGCTGGCCGATCTGCATGTGAGCGAGGTCGGGGCGGTCATCGGGGCACACACCGGGCCCGGGCTGCTCGGGGCGGTCGTTTCTCCTCGGTGAGGTCGGATCTCCTCGGTTCGGTGAAGTCGGATCTCCTCGGTTCGATGAGGGTGGACTGGCGCGTGTGGGTGACGGAGTTATCCACAACTGGGCGGTAATCCCCGGGAACTGAGCAAGATCATCGCGGTTCGGCGGTTGTGCCCGATTCTCGTCGCATGGCACTTCGATCACCTTCACGGACAGCGACAGCAACCAGCGGGCCGGGACGGGGCCCGGTCTCCGACAGCCGCATGCGACACCGCCGTCATCGCCATCGCGGCCATCGCGGCAGGTCCCGGCGCCGAGAGGCCTCCGCGGAGGCGCTGCGCCTGCGCGCGGAGACACTCTTCGCCGAACGGACGAGAGTGCGCGGGGAGTTGAGGCACGGTCCGCCGGTGGTGTCGGGGCGGGAGGAGTGGAGCCGTGGCGGCGGTGGTGTAGTCGCCGGTGTTGAGACCGATGCACGGGCGGGGGGCCGGGGACGGGCGGGGGCCGAGTTCGAGGCTGGCTCTGAAGGCGAGACTGGGTCTGGGGTTGCGGCCGGGTCTGGGGCTGGAGCTGGGGCCGTGTGGCGGGAGCGGACCGGGCTTGCCGTCAGGGAGCGGATGCCCTTGTGGCTGCAGTCCAGGTGCGGGCTGGAGCGGAGGAGCGTGGTCGCGCTCACGGTGGTTCTCGTGGTCGCGGCGGTCTTCGCCGCGCAGCACTTCTGGTCGGGGCGCACCCAGCCGGTGCGGGCACCTGAAGTGGTGCGGGCCGCGGGTTCGTACGGGGGAGAGGGTGAGGGCGGGCAGGAGGCGGCGGCGGGATCGTCCGCTGCCGCGCGGGATCCTGTGGGCGTGGCCGGTACGGCTGGTGCGGCCAGTGTCGGTGCTGGCGCTGGTGCCGTCATCGTGGTCGATGTCAGCGGCAAGGTGCGGGAGCCGGGTATTCAGCGGTTGCCGGCCGGTTCTCGGGTGGCCGATGCCCTCCGGGCGGCCGGCGGGGTGCGTCCCGGCACGGACACCGAGGGACTCAACCGGGCGCGGCTGCTCGTGGACGGTGAGCAGGTGTTCGTCGGAGCGCCTCCGGCTGTCGCCGGGCCGGGTGTGGCGGGAGGTCCGGGTGCCGTGGGCTCCGGCGGAGCCGGCGCGGGGGCTGCCGCCGCTCCGGTCGGCCTCAACACGGCCACGCTGGAACAACTGGACACCTTGCCCGGTGTCGGTCCCGTACTCGCCCAGCACATCATCGACTACCGCACTCAGCACGGCGGCTTCCGCTCGGTCGACGAACTCCGTGAGGTGAACGGAATCGGCGACCGCCGTTTCGCCGATCTGCAGAATCTCGTACGGCCATGAGGGGCCCGGAGACGCACGGTCCGCCGGGGCCGGGGCCGGGGCCGGGGCCGGGGCCGGGGCCGGGAGCGAGGCAGGCCTCACCGGCGCCCGGCGTGCAGAACGGCTCTCTGCGATCCGACGACCGCCGCCCGGGCGTGCACGCCACGTCCGGCAATCCGCTCGGTGCAGCCCATCCCCGCCAAGAGGCGCCGACGGATCTGCGGTTGGTGCCGCCGGCACTGGCGGCGTGGGCGACGGCAGCGTTGGCGCTGGACGCGCCGCCGGGTTGGGTCACCGGTGTGGTGATCGTCTGCGTCGTCGTGGCCGGTGGGTTGTTGGCCACCAGCCGAAGCCGCGCGAGCGGTGAGCCGCGGCCGCATCATCGGCCGGAGCCGGAGCCGGAGCCGGAGCCGGAGCCGGAGCCGGAGCCGGAGCCGGAGCCGGAGCCGGAGCCGGAGCCGGAGCGAGGCGGTGTGCCGCAGGGCAGTTCGCGGCGAGGTCGATGGCGTTCGTGGCCGAAGGTCTCCGTTGCCGCCGTGTTGCTCTGTGTCGCGGCGGCGGCCGCCTCGGGTGGTCTGCACGGCGCGGATCTGCGGCGTGGCCCTGTCCCCGAGCTGGCGCGGCAGTACGCCCAGGCGACCGCAGAGGTGGAGGTCACCTCGGATCCACGGCTGACGCGTCCGCGGATCAAGGGCAATCACGCGGCTCCGACCGCCATCCTGCTCAACGCTGAGGTCAGGCAGGTCGAGAAGCTGGACGGGACGGTGGTGGAAACCCGAACGCCGGTGCTGCTGATCGTGGACGCGGGTGCGCGGGTGGCCCGTGAGCGACAGGGATCGCCCTGGCTCTCCCTCCTGCCCTCCACGAGGCTGCGTGTGACGGCACGGGTCGTGCCCCCGCTCGGAGGCGGTGACCGGATCGCGGCGGTGCTGCGTGTCCGCGGCAGCGGCCCGCCCCGAGTGGTCGGGCAGCCGTCCGACACACAGCGGTTCGCCGGAGAGCTGCGAGGCGGGCTGCGGGCGGCGACCGACGGGCTGGAGTCGGACGCCCGGGCGCTGTTGCCGGGCTTGGTGGTGGGGGACACCTCACGGATCACGCCGGAGCTGGACGAGGCGTTCAAGGCGACGGATCTCACCCACATCCTTGCGGTGAGCGGCGCCAACTTCACGATCCTGCTGGCCCTGCTCATCGGGCCACCCGGTCGCGCCCAGCAGGCGGAGCGCCGAGGACTGGCACCGCGCCTCGGCATCCCCCTGCGGGCGACCGCCCTGGCCGGCGGAGCGCTCACGCTCGGATTCGTCATCGTGTGCCGGCCGGACCCGAGCGTGCTGCGGGCCGCGGCCTGCGGATCGATCGCGCTGCTGGCCATCGCGACCGGCCGCCGCCGATCACTGATCCCGGCGCTGGCCACGGCGGTTCTGCTGCTGGCGCTGTACGACCCCTGGCTGGCGCGGAGTTATGGGTTCCTGCTCTCCGTGCTCGCCACCGGCGCCCTGCTCACGCTGGCCCCGAGATGGAGTTCCGCGCTGCGGAGGCGCGGGGTGCCGCCCCGGCTGGCCGAGGCGTTGGCGGCCGCGGGGGCCGCGCAGGCGGTGTGTGCGCCGGTGGTCGCCGTTCTCTCGGCCCGGGTGAGCCTGGTGGCGGTGCCGTGCAATCTGCTGGTGGAGTTCGCGGTCGCGCCGGCCACCGTGCTGGGCTTCGCGACCCTGGCCACGGCTCCCTGGGCGATGCCCGTCGCCAAGGCACTGGCGTGGTGCGCGAGTTGGCCCGCGGGATGGATCGCGGACATCGCCCGCGCGGGGGCCGCGCTGCCGGGCGGAGGAGTGGACTGGCCGGGCAGTTGGACAGGCGCCCTGCTGCTGGCCCTGGTGATCGCCGTTGTGGTGCTGGTCGGCCGCAGACTCCTGAGACACCCCTGGCTCAGCGCGGCCTGCGGAGTGCTGCTCCTGCTGGTGATGGTGCAGCCGCCTCCTCTCACCCGGGTGATCACGGGGTGGCCGCCGCCCGGCTGGCGGTTCGCGATGTGTGACGTGGGACAGGGCGACGCGATGGTGCTCGCGGCGGGCGACGGTACCGGTGTCGTGGTCGACGCGGGACCGGACCCGATGCTGGCCGACCGGTGCCTGCGAGCGCTCGGCATCACACGGATCCCGCTCGTCGTGCTGACCCACTTCCACGCGGACCATGTCGCCGGGCTGCCGGGCGTGCTGCGCGGGCGATCGGTGGGCGCGATCGAGACGACGGGCTTCGAAGAGCCGCTGGACCAGGCGGAGTCCGTCCACCGGCAGGCGGCGGCCCGGCGGATCCCGGTGACGCGGGCGGTGGCGGGGGAGCGGCGTCGCACGGGTGCGCTCGACTGGCAGGTCCTGTGGCCGCCACCGGAGCGGGCCCCGCGACCCGAGGGCCCGAACGACGCGAGCGTCACCCTGCTCGTACGGTCGGCGGGCCTGACGCTGCTGATGCTCGGAGACCTCGAACCACCAGCGCAACAGGCACTGCTGAGATCACCGGCGGGCGCCGGCCTGGGAAACGTGGACGTGCTCAAGGTCGCCCACCACGGGTCGGCCTATCAGGATCCGGACCTCATACGCCGGGTGTCGCCGCGCCTGGCCCTGATCTCCTGCGGTGCCGACAATCCGTACGGGCACCCGGCGCCGAGCACGGTGGCGGCGCTGCGGGCCGGGGGTGCGGGGGTGCTGCGTACGGACGAGGACGGGGCGGTCGCCGTGGCAGGAGGCGGTGAGCGCCTGCTGGTGGCGGGAGACTGAGTACATGAAACCCGCACAGGCTGATGCCTACCTCCGCCGTATCGGCGCCGCCCACCCCGCCTGGCCCACCGCCGACGTACTGCGTGAGCTCCAGTTGCGACACCTGATGACGGTGCCGTTCGAGAACCTGTCGATCCATCTCGGCGAGGAGATCGTGCTGGAGGAGGAGTGGCTGCTGGACAAACTGGTGGGTTCCCGGAGGGGCGGTTTCTGTTACGAACTGAACGGGGCGTTCGGGATGTTGCTCGGGGCACTGGGCTTCGATGTGACCTTGCTCGCGGCGCGCGTGTACGGGGAGGAGGGGCGACTGGGGGTTCCGTTCGACCATCTCGCGCTGCGGGTGCGGACGGTGGACGGCGGCGACTGGCTCGTCGACGTCGGTTTCGGGGCGAACAGCCACTATCCGCTGGCGTACGGGGAGCGGGGCGAGCAGACGGATCCGGGCGGCACGTTCCGGGTGATCGTGGCCGGGGCGGATCCGGCGGGGGTGCGAGGGAACGACAGGCGGTTCGGGGACCTGGACGTCGTGCGGGACGGCAGGTCGCAGTACCGGCTGGAGACCCGGCCGCGGGTGCTCGGGGACTGCCTGGCCGGGGCCTGGTGGCACAGCACCTCGCCGGCCTCGCACTTCACGCAGTCGCTCGTCTGCTCGCGGCTCACCGAGGACGGTGGGCGCATCACGCTCAGCGGACGCACGCTCACGGTCACGGACCCCGACGGAGGGAAGGAGGGGTCGGATCTGGCCACGGACGAGGAGGTGTTGAAGGCGTATCGGGAACGGTTCGGGATCGAGCTGGAACGCGTCCCGGTTGTCAGGAAAGGCCAATCCTGAGGGAGAAACATTGACGGAGCTGCCAATTCGGGCTACTGGTGCGTAGTCCCAGCACATGTGCTGGATTCCTGCGATGTAGTCGTCTGTTGCCTCGAAAGTCGCATCAGTGGTCGAATACCTCCTCTGCAACGGTGATTTCACAACGTTCGTGTCGCGCGAGGGTGGGTCGCAGATGGTCGGCAGCTGGCTGGGGAACCGTTCGAACCGAACGCAACGGGCGGATCGTGTCGCCGCGGTGCCGATGCCCGACGGGGCAGGAGTACTCAGCTGCCGGGTGCTGGATCCGGTCAACCAGCCGGTGCCGCATGCCGAGTTCGTGGTCACGGACACGTCGGGGCGAAAAGTGGTCGGCGGGGGGCTGGATCCGTTCGGGTCCTTCACGGTGACGATGCCGGCGGGCGAGTACCGGCTCGCGGTGTCGGCCGAGGGGTACGCGCCGTTCAGGGCGAACGCCACGGTGGAGGAGAACGCGCTGGCCTCGCTCGGCGAAGTGATGCTGCACGTCGCCCGGCCGCCCGCACTGCCCCGGCCGGGGGACTGGGAGATCGAGCCGACGCACTCCACGATCGGGTTCACCGCCAGGCACATCGGGCTGGCCAAGGTGCGGGGCAGGTTCAACACGTTCGCGGGGGTGATACGGCTGGCCGAGCGTGCGGAGCACTCGGCCATGCATGTGGTGATCGACGCGTCGTCCATCGACACGAACGTGAAGATGCGGGACGACCATCTGAGGTCCGCGGACTTTCTCGATGTCGACCGGTTTCCGACGCTGGAGTTCTACAGCGACCGGTTCGCGCACCGGGGTGGCAACCGGTGGGCGGTCACCGGGGCGCTGTCGCTGCACGGGGTGACGCGGACGGTCACGCTCGACACGGAGTATCTCGGCGTCGGCAACGGCATGGAGGGCGAGGTGCGGGCGGCCTGCCGGGCCAGCACCGAACTGCGCCGCGACGACTTCACGGTGAGCTGGCAGACGATGCTCGCCCGGGGGATCGCCGTGGTCGGCCCGAGCATCACGGTCGATCTGGACGTACAGATCGTGCCCAAGGGCTGACGGGACTGCCAGGGCTGACAGGGCTGACGGGGCTGACGGGGCTCATGGGACTGCCTGGTCTGTGGATCTGCCTCGACCGGCAGGTCTGACCTGGTGTTTTGGGGATCGCCCGCCCTCGGCGCGGAGCGTTGTCCGTGTACCGGAAAATGGCCGGGTGAGCGATGTGAGACATGTACTGGTCCTGCCCGACCGCGATGCCGCGCATGAGGCGGCGGAGGCGCTCGGGGAGCGGTTCGCACTCGACGAGGAGCCGCAGCTCGTACGGGACGCCCTGGCCGGCGAGGACGACGCCGAGGACGCGCAGTGGCTGCTGGTCCTGCGGGACTCGGACGGGCGGCTCGATGCGGGGGAGCTGGACGCGTTCGCGGGGGAGTGGGACGGGTGGCGCGAGGAGCCGTAGGCCGCGGTTGCGGGTGAGGACCAGCTCGGCCGCTGCACGACCGTGGGCTTGGCCCTTGGCAGGCGGGCCTCCGTGCGGTCGCCGGGCCTCGGCGCGGCCGACGGCTCGCCCTCCAGGTGCCTGACTCCCACGGGCGTCGGGTCAGCTCGCGGGCGGAGTCCGTTGTCAGTGGTGCGTGGGATGCTTGGGCGCGATGGCAAGGAACTCTGCACAGGACAACCCGCTCACCCCCGTCACGATCGCCGTCGGGCAGGAGGACCTCCTGCTCGACCGCGCCGTGCGGGAGGTGGTGGTCGCCGCGCGGGCCGCCGACGCGGACACGGATGTACGGGACCTCACGTCGGACCAGTTGCAGCCGGGCACGCTCGCCGAGCTGACCAGTCCGTCGCTCTTCGCGGAGCGCAAGGTCGTCGTGGTGCGTAACGCCCAGGATCTGTCGGCCGACACGATCAAGGACGTGAAGGCGTATCTGGGCGCCCCCGCCGAGGAGATCACGCTCGTGCTGTTGCACGCGGGTGCGGCCAAGGGCAAGGGGCTGCTCGATGCCGCGCGCAAGGCGGGTGCGCGTGAGGTCGCCTGCCCCAAGATGACGAAGCCGGCGGATCGGCTGGCCTTCGTGCGGAGCGAGTTCCGGGCGCTGGGGCGGTCCGCCACGCCTGAGGCCTGCCAGGCCCTTGTCGACTCCATCGGGAGTGATCTGCGGGAGCTGGCGTCCGCCGTGACGCAGCTTGTCTCGGACATCGAGGGGACGATCGACGAGGCCGTTGTCGGGCGGTACTACACGGGTCGGGCCGAGGCCTCCAGCTTCACGGTGGCCGATCGGGCGGTCGAGGGGCGGGCGGCTGAGGCGTTGGAGGCTCTGCGGTGGTCTCTGTCGACCGGGGTCGCGCCTGTGATGATCACTAGTGCGTTGGCGCAGGGGGTGCGGGCGATCGGGAAGCTGTCGTCCGCTCGTGGGGGGCGGCCTGCGGATCTTGCTCGGGAGCTGGGGATGCCGCCGTGGAAGATCGATCGGGTTCGGCAGCAGATGCGGGGGTGGACTCCGGATGGGGTTTCCGTTGCGCTTCGGGCTGTCGCGGAGGCCGATGCCGGTGTGAAGGGTGGGGGTGACGATCCCGAGTACGCCCTCGAGAAGGCCGTCGTCGCCATTGCCCGGGCGGCCCGCGCCCGCCGCGGCTAGCTGCCGCCGGGCGTTTTTCGCCCCCGCCGCCCCTACCCATTCCCGTCCCTTTCCAGGAGCTCCGCCCCCAGGCCCCCGCATAGCGCTGACGCGCTCGTCCTCAAACGCCGGACAGGCTGGGTGGGCGGGGGCTGACGAAGGTGAGCGGGTTGGCCGTGGGTGGGTGGGGAATCGGCCTGGCGGCCTCGTCCTCAAACGCCGGACGGGCTGAAGAGTGTCGGCCACGCCCCCAGCGCAACCCACCGCCCCCGCAGCGCACCCCCAGCGCCCCCCGGCAGCACAACCCTCGCCGCTGCAGCACCATCCCCCCACACCAAAGGCCCCGACCCTCCCCCCTGGGGAAGGGAGAGCGGCCGGGGCCTCGGATTGTGCGGGGGACTCGTACCCGCGTGGCGAACGCAGATCGCGTACGAGTCGGGGTGCCGGTCGGGAGCGGATGAGAGAGGGCCCGCTCAGGTCCTTCCGGCGGTTAAATCAAGTGAGTTCAGCCCTTGAGGGTGGAGACCTTGGAAGCAAGCGCCGACTTCTTGTTGGCGGCCTGGTTCTTGTGGATGACGCCCTTCGAGACAGCCTTGTCCAGCTTGCGCGAAGCCTCGCGCGCGGCCTCCGTGGCCTTCTCGACGTCACCCGCGGCAGCAGCCTCACGGGCCTTGCGGATCGCGGTCTTCAGCGAAGACTTGACGGCCTTGTTGCGCAGCCGAGCCTTCTCGTTGGTCTTGATCCGCTTGATCTGGGACTTGATGTTCGCCACGAATGAGCCTTCTCAGGTTCTGGCACGCGAGAAACGAGAATCGGGAAACGGAAATACGCCTCACGCGCTCGCCTCATGCACCGTTTGGTTTCTTGAGGATGTGCCTCCTGCAGAGAGGGCATGAGACACAGCTGTTCAGGCTACCAGTCACCGTACGAGTGGCCCAAACCGGTCGCACGCCCCCGCCCGTGGGACCATGGAGCCTACGTATCGATCCGACCCGAGGCGACAGGCGCCTCAAGAGACAGGACCCTGCGTGCCCGCGATCCCTAACAATGTGCCCGAGCCGAGCCGCACCGCCCCGGCTCTGATCCGCAATTTCTGCATCATCGCGCACATCGACCACGGCAAGTCCACGCTCGCCGACCGGATGCTCCAGCTGACCGGGGTGGTCGAGCAGCGGCAGATGCGCGCTCAGTACCTCGACCGGATGGACATCGAGCGCGAGCGCGGCATCACGATCAAGTCCCAGGCGGTGCGACTGCCCTGGGCCCCGACCGACGACCCGGGCAACACCCACATCCTCAACATGATCGACACCCCCGGGCACGTGGACTTCACGTATGAGGTGTCCCGGTCGCTCGCCGCCTGCGAGGGGACCGTCCTCCTCGTGGACGCCGCTCAGGGCATCGAGGCGCAGACTCTCGCCAACCTCTACCTGGCGATGGAGAACGACCTCAAGATCATCCCTGTACTGAACAAGATCGACCTGCCGGCCGCCCAGCCGGAGAAGTTCTCCGAGGAGCTCGCCAACCTCATCGGCTGCCAGCCCGAGGACGTGCTCAGGGTCTCGGCGAAGACCGGCATCGGTGTGGACGCGCTCCTCGACCGGGTCGTCCGTGACGTCCCGGCCCCGGTCGGGGTCGCCGACGCCCCCGCCCGCGCGATGATCTTCGACTCGGTCTATGACTCGTACCGGGGCGTGGTCACGTACGTACGTGTCATCGACGGGCAGCTCAACAAGCGCGAGCGCATCAAGATGATGTCGACCGGCGCCACCCACGAGCTTCTGGAGATCGGCGTCTCGTCCCCCGAGATGACGCCGGCCGACGGCATCGGCGTCGGCGAGGTGGGCTACATCATCACCGGCGTGAAGGACGTCCGTCAGTCCAAGGTCGGTGACACGATCACCAGCAAGGACAAGGGCGCCACCGAGGCCCTCGGCGGGTACAAGGACCCGAAGCCGATGGTCTTCTCCGGTCTGTATCCGCTGGACGGTTCCGACTACCCCGACCTGCGCGAGGCGCTGGACAAGCTCCAGCTCAACGACGCCGCCCTGGTCTACGAGCCGGAGACCTCCGCGGCCCTCGGCTTCGGCTTCCGCGTCGGCTTCCTCGGCCTGCTGCACCTCGACGTCATCCGTGAGCGCCTGGAGCGCGAGTTCAACCTCGAACTCATCGCCACCGCTCCCAACGTGGTCTACCGCGTGATCATGGAGGACGGGAAGGAGCACACGGTCACCAACCCGAGCGAGTTCCCCGAGGGCAAGATCGACAAGGTCTTCGAGCCGGTCGTCCGGGCCACGATCCTCGCTCCCAGCGAGTTCATCGGCTCGATCATGGAGCTCTGCCAGACCCGCCGCGGCACCCTCCTCGGTATGGACTATCTGTCGGAGGACCGCGTCGAGATCCGCTACACGCTCCCCCTCGCCGAGATCGTCTTCGACTTCTTCGACAATCTGAAGTCCAAGACCCGCGGGTACGCCTCCCTGGACTACGAGCCCACCGGCGAGCAGGACGCCTCGCTGGTGAAGGTCGACATCCTCCTCCACGGCGACCGCGTCGACGCCTTCTCCGCCGTCACGCACAAGGACGCGGCCTACGCGTACGGAGTACGGCTCGTCGCAAAGCTGCGCGAGCTCATCCCGCGCCAGGCCTTCGAGATTCCCATCCAGGCGGCCATCGGGTCCCGGGTCATCGCCCGCGAGACCATCCGCGCCATCCGGAAGGACGTCCTCGCCAAGTGCTACGGCGGTGACATCTCCCGTAAGCGGAAGCTGCTGGAGAAGCAGAAGGAAGGCAAGAAGCGGATGAAGATGGTGGGCTCTGTGGAGGTTCCGCAAGAGGCCTTCATCGCCGTTCTGTCCAGCGACGACGCCGCCGGCTCGGGCAAGGGCAAGAAGTAGCCGTCGGCCCGGTCGTCGGACGGCCGCGGAATCACGGGCCCGTCGCGCTTTCGCGCGACGGGCCCGCCGCGTCCACGGACTGCCGCGTTCCGCCCACGCTCTGTAGGAAGTGACAGCACGCCGCCCCTTACGCACCGGGCGGACGGGCTTTACTCTGATCACCACTCGCTGGTTACTCGTGAGTTAAACAACGAGTGCGTCGAGCCAGTCGCCAGTGAGTCACCAGCATCAATCTGCCCCTGAGCCAACTGTCAGAGCCAACCGCAATCAGCCAGCCACACGCACTGTCGCGGGCCCCGGAGGATGTCGTGAGCGACACACAGACCCTGATCGAGAACCGTCCGCCGTCCGTGGCGGCCCTCTTCCTGGAGCGCGTGGCGGCGACGCCGGACGCGGAGGCGTACCGCTACCCGGTGCCGTCGGCCTCAAGCGAGGGCCCGGACGACTGGAAGTCCCTGAGCTGGACGCAGGCGGCCGACCGGGTCTACGCGATCGCGGCCGGTCTGATCGAGCTGGGTGTGCAGCCGGAGCAGCGCGTCGCGCTCGCCTCCTCGACCCGCGTCGAGTGGATCCTCGCCGACCTCGGCATCATGTGCGCGGGCGCGGCGACGACCACCGTCTACCCGCAGACGAACGCCGAGGAGTCGGCCTTCATCCTGGCCGACTCCGAGAGCAAGGTGCTGATCGCGGAGGACGCGGCGCAGCTCGCCAAGGCCCGGGACAAGCGCGGTGACCTGCCCGAGCTGACCCATGTCGTCGTGATCGACCCGGTCGGCGTGGAGTCCAGCGAGTGGGTCCTCACCCTCGCCGAGCTGGAGACCCGCGGCGCCGCGTACCTGGAGAAGAACCCCGACCTGGTCAAGGAGAAGGTCGGGGCAATCACCAAGGAGCAGCTGGCCACCCTCATCTACACCTCCGGCACCACGGGCCGCCCCAAGGGTGTCCGGCTGCCGCACGACAACTGGTCGTACATGGCGAAGGCCATCGCCGCGACCGGTCTGGTCGGCCAGGAGGACGTCCAGTACCTGTGGCTGCCGCTCGCGCACGTCTTCGGCAAGGTGCTCACGTCCGGCCAGATCGAGGTCGGGCACGTCACCGCCGTCGACGGCCGTGTCGACAAGATCATCGAGAATCTGCCGGTCGTGCAGCCGACGTACATGGCGGCCGTCCCGCGGATCTTCGAGAAGGTCTACAACGGGGTCGCCGCGAAGGCCCGTGCCGGCGGCGGTGCCAAGTACAAGATCTTCCAGTGGGCGGCCGGTGTCTCCCGCGAGTACGCGAAGGCCACGCAGGACAACTTCCGCCGTACCGGCACCGCCTCCGCGCCCTTCGGCCTCTCGGCCAAGCACAAGGTCGCCGACGCGCTCGTCTACGCCAAGATCCGTGAGGCCTTCGGCGGCAACCTGCGCGCCTGTGTCTCCGGGTCGGCGGCCCTCGCGCCCGAGATCGGCTTCTTCTTCGCGGGCGCCGGCATCCACATCCTGGAGGGGTACGGGCTCACGGAGTCGTCCGCGGCCTCCTTCGTGAACCCTGGCGAGGCGTACCGCACCGGCACGGTCGGCAAGCCGCTGCCCGGCACCGAGGTGCGCATCGCGGACGACGGCGAGATCCTGCTGCGCGGCCCCGGCATCATGGAGGGCTACCACGGGCTGCCCGAGAAGACGGCCGAGGTGCTGGAGTCCGACGGCTGGTTCCACACCGGCGACATCGGCGAGCTGTCCCCCGACGGCTATCTGCGCATCACGGACCGCAAGAAGGACCTCATCAAGACCTCGGGCGGCAAGTACATCGCGCCCGCCGAGGTCGAGGGCCAGTTCAAGGCCGTCTGCCCCTACGTCTCCAACATCCTCGTGCACGGCGCCGACCGGAACTTCTGCACCGCGCTCATCTCCCTCGACGAGCCGTCGATCCTCGGCTGGGCCGCGGACAACGGCCTGTCGGGCAAGTCGTACGCCGAGGTCGTCGCCGCCCCCGCGACGGTCGAGCTCATCGACGGCTACGTCAAGACGCTCAACGAGGGCCTCCAGCGCTGGCAGACCATCAAGAAGTTCAAGCTCCTCCCGCGCGACCTCGACATCGAACACGGCGAACTGACGCCCAGCCTGAAGCTGAAGCGCCCGGTCGTCGAGCGGGAGTACAAGCACCTGATCGACGAGATGTACGCCGGGTCGCGCGAGGTCTAGCCGTCGGGTTGGAGGGCGGTCGTGGCCCGGCTGGGGGTGCGGGGGTCGTCCCCCGCGGTGATGCAGCCGAGCACTTGATCGATGAGATGTATGCCGGGTCGCGCGAGGTCTAGCCGTCGGGTTGGAGGGCGGTCGTGGCCCGGCTGGGGGTGCGGGGGTCGTCCCCCGCGGTGATGCAGCCGAGCACTTGATCGATGAGATGTATGCCGGGTCGCGCGAGGCCTGGCCGTCGGGCTTGAGGGCGGTCGTGGCCCGGCTGGGGGTGCGGGGGTCGTCCCCCGCGGTGATGCAGTCAAGCACTTGATCGACGAGATGTACGCCGGGTCGCGCGAGGCCTAGCCGTCGGGCTCGAGGGCGCCCCTGGCCCGGCTGGGGGTGCGCGTGTTGGTTCGTCTGCGGGTTCGTTGTGGCTGGTCGCGCCCCGCGGCGGAGCCGCACGACGACACAGCCCCGCGCCCCTTACAGGGGCGCGGGGAAGGGTCACAGAGCCCGCCCCTTTCGCATTTCGCGCAGCAGGTCCTCCATGTGGCGTATGTGGTGGCGGAGTTCGAGGACGTCCTTGAGGCCGCTGGTCGCCATGTGGGTCTCGATCGCGCGCAGGCGGTCGGCGAGTTCGTCGAACTGTGCCTGCTCGCGGGCGAGCATCCGCTCCAACTGCCGGTTCTTGCGGTGCAGATCGAGGAAAACGGTCACCTTGGCACGCAGCACCCAGGGGTCGAACGGCTTGGTGAGATAGTCGGCGGCTCCGGTCGCGTACCCGCGGAACGCGTAGCCCGCGTCGGAGTCCGTGCCGGTCAGGAAGATGATCGGTACGTCCTTGGTCTGGTCGAGCCGCTTGATGTTCGCGGCCGTCTCGAAGCCGTCCATGCCCGGCATCCGGATGTCGAGCAGGACGACGGCGAACCGCTGCCGCAGCAGCGCCTTCATCGCCTCCTCGCCCGAACGGGCGCGTACGAGCGGTTCGTTGAGGGACCCCAGGACGGCCTCCAGCGCGATCAGGTTGTCCTCCATGTCGTCCACGAGGAGGATGCTGGCGCGCTCGTCGGTCGATGCCTCAGTGCTCATGGTGATTGACTGCCTGCCTCACTGGTTCGCCGGCGGGACGGTGGGCTCCTCCGATGCGACGGATTCGGGCGCACCGGAACCGAGGGGTTCCGCCGCGCCGGTCGCGACGGAGAGGCCCTGCTCCTCGGCATCCGTGCTCTCGGGGTCCAGGAGCGCACAGACGACGGTCAGCAGCTGATCGACGTCCACCGGCTTGGGTACGTAGTCGTTCGCACCGCGCGCGATGGACTTCTCGCGGTCGCCCGGCATCGCCTTGGCGGTGAGGGCGACGATGGGGAGTCCGGCCCAGCGCGGGGTGCGGCGGATGGCGGAGATGGTCTCGTAGCCGTCCATCTCCGGCATCATGATGTCCATCAGTACGAGCTGGACGTCGGGGTTGCGCTCCAGTGTCTCGATGCCCTCGCGCCCGTTCTCCGCGTACAGGACGGGCATCCCGACCCGGCCCAGTACATGGGTGAGCGCGAAGACGTTGCGGATGTCGTCGTCCACGATCAACACCCGTCGTCCTGGCAGGACTTGGCCTGCCCGCCCCGCCTTCCACGCCTCCAGTTTGGTGGGTGCCGGCCAGCCGTCGTCCTGGTCGTGGACGGTGTAGGGCTCGGAGGACAGCTGCTCGGGCATGGTCAGGGCCCGCTCCTCGGCGCCCGGCTCGGTCGCCGAGTGCCCGGGGCTGACGACCGGCACGTACAGCGTGAAGGTGGAACCCCTGCCGGGCATGCTCTCGGCGATGATGCGGCCGCCCAGCAGGCCCGCGATCTCCCGGCTGATGGACAGGCCGAGGCCCGTGCCGCCGTACTTGCGGTTCGTCGTGCCGTCGGCCTGCTGGAACGCCTCGAAGATCACCGGGAGCTTCTCCGGGGCGATACCGATGCCGGTGTCGGAGACCGCGAAGGCGATCACATGGTCGCTCTTCTCGCGGGTGTAGCGGTGCTCGGTGTCCTTGACGCGGTTGACGCGCAGCTCGACCCGGCCCGTCGCGGTGAACTTGATCGCGTTGGAGAGCAGGTTGCGCAGGATCTGCTGGAGCCGCTGCTCGTCCGAGTACATCTCGCGCGGTACGTCCTCGCCGACCGACACCTCGAAGGCGAGCCCCCGGTCCAGCGTGAGCGGCCGGAACGTGGCGTGCACATAGTCGAGCAGCTTGATCAGCGGAAGCTTCTTCGGGCGTACGTCCATCCGGCCGGCCTCGATCTTCGACAGGTCGAGGATGTCGTTGATCAGCTGGAGGAGGTCGGAGCCCGAGCGGTGGATCGTCGTCGCGAACTGCACCTCCTGGTCCGAGAGATGACCGTCCGGGTTGTCGGAGAGCAGCCTGGCCAGGATCAGCAGCGAGTTGAGGGGCGTCCTCAGCTCGTGCGACATGTTCGCCAGGAACTCCGACTTGTACTGGGAGCTGGTGGCCAACAGCGCCGCCTTCTCCTCCAGTTCGGCGTTGGAGCGCTGCAACTCGGCCTGCTGCGACTGCAGTTCGTCGGAGCGGTCCTGGAGCTGGACGGCCAGGCGCTGCGACTCGCCGAGCAGTGACTCCGTACGGGAGTTGGCGATGATGGTGTTGATCGCGACGCCGATGGTGTTCACGAACTGGTCGAAGAACGCCAGGTGCACATCGGAGAAGCGGGAGAACGAGGCGAGCTCGATCACCCCCAGCAGCTTGTCCTCGAAGAGGATCGGGATGATGACGACGCTCGCGGGAGCCGCCTCCCCCAGACCGCTGTTGATCTTGATGTAGTCCGGCGGGGCCTCCTCCACCAGGATCCGCTTCTTCTCCCGCGCGGCCTGCCGTACGAGCCCGTGCACCGGCATGGTGCCCGTGTCGACGGTCGCGCCCTGCGCCGAGCCGTATCCCGCGATGAAGGCGAGCCCCTTGGCGGGCACGGCCGTGTGCAGCGAGGCGCCGTCCTCCTCCGGGTCGGCCAGGAAGAAGGCGCCGTACTGCGCGTTCACCAGCGGGGTCAGCTCGCGCAGGATCAGGTCGGCGACCTCCATCAGGTCCCGGTGGCCCTGCATGAGCGCGGCGAGACGGGCGAGGTTCGACTCCAGCCAGTCCTTCGCGCGGGTCGTCTCGCGGAGGTTGGCCACCATCAGGTTGATGTTGTCCTTCAGCTCGGCGACCTCGCCCTGCGTCTCCACCGTGATCGAGCGGGACATGTCGCCCTGGGCCACCGCGGACGCCACCTCGGCGATCGCGCGGACCTGGGTGGTGAGGTTGGACGCCAGCTCGTTCACGTTCGTCGTCAGGCGTTTCCAGGTGCCGTACACACCCTCCACCCGTGCCTGGCCGCCGAGTTGGCCCTCCGAACCCACCTCGCGGGCCACGCGCGTGACCTCGGACGAGAACGACGACAGCGTGTCCACCATCGTGTTGATCGTGGTCTTCAGCTCCAGGATCTCGCCGCGCGCGTCCACGTCGATCTTCTTGGAGAGGTCGCCCTGGGCCACGGCGGTCGCGACCTGCGCGATGTTGCGGACCTGTGAAGTCAGGTTGTCCGCCATGTAGTTGACGTTGTCGGTGAGGTCCCGCCAGACGCCGGACACGCCGAGGACCTGGGCGCGGCCGCCGAGCCGTCCGTCGGTGCCGACCTCGCGGGCCACCCTCGTGACCTCGTCGGCGAAGGCGCGAAGCTGTTCCACCATCGTGTTGACGGTGTCCTTGAGCTCCAGGATCTCGCCGCGCGCGTCGACCGTGATCTTCTTGCCGAGGTTGCCGTTCGCCACGGCCGTCGTCACCTGGGCGATGTTCCGCACCTGTGAAGTCAGGTTCAGGGCCATGAAGTTGACGTTGTCGGTGAGGTCCTTCCAGACGCCGGAGACGCCGCGCACTTGAGCCTGTCCGCCGAGGTTTCCTTCGGTGCCGACCTCGCGGGCGACGCGGGTGACCTCGTCGGCGAAGGCGGAGAGCTGGTCGACCATCGTGTTGATGGTGGACTTCAGCTCCAGGATCTCGCCCTTCGCCTCCACCGTGATCTTCTTGCCGAGGTCGCCCTGGGCCACGGCGGTGGAGACGAGCGCGATGTTGCGGACCTGTGAAGTCAGGTTGTCCGCCATGAAGTTGACGTTGTCGGTGAGGTCCTTCCAGACCCCCGACACACCACGGACCTGCGCGCGCCCGCCCAGGTTGCCTTCCGTACCCACCTCGCGGGCGACGCGGGTGACCTCGTCGGCGAAGGCGGAGAGCTGGTCGACCATGGTGTTGATGGTGGACTTCAGCTCCAGGATCTCGCCCTTCGCGTCGACCGTGATCTTCTGGCTCAGGTCGCCGTTGGCCACGGCCGTCGTCACCTGGGCGATGTTGCGGACCTGCGAGGTCAGGTTCGAGGCCATGAAGTTGACGTTGTCGGTGAGGTCCTTCCAGACCCCGGACACACCGCGCACCTGGGCCCGGCCGCCCAACTGGCCCTCCGTACCCACCTCGCGGGCCACACGCGTGACCTCGTCGGCGAAGGCGGAGAGCTGGTCGACCATCGTGTTCACGGTCAGCTTCAGTTCGAGCAGCTCACCGGTCGCCTCGACCGTCACCGTGCGGGTCAGGTCGCCGCGCGCCACCGCCGTGGTGACCAGGGCGATGTCACGGACCTGGGCGGTCAACCGCGACGCCATCGTGTTCACGGCCTCGGTCACGTCCCGCCAACTGCCCGACAGGCCCGTCACCTTGGCGCGGCCGCCCAGCCGCCCCTCCGTGCCGACCTCGCGGGCCACCCGGGTCACCTCGCCGGTGAACAGGGACAGCTGGTCGACCATCTTGTTGACCGTCCGGCCCAACCGGCGCAGATCGCCCCGCAGCTGACGGTTGCCGTCGTGCAGGTCGACGCGCTGGGTCAGGTCGCCGCCCGCCACCGCGTCGAGCACACGTGTCGCGTTGGCGGCCGGTGCCACCAGCGCGTCCAGCAACTGGTTCACGTCGTTGACCCGGGTCGTCCAGTGGCCCTGTCCCGGGCTCGCGGAGAGCCGCTCGTCGAGCCGGCCGTGACGGACGAGCTCCCGGCGGACGCGCTGCACCTCGGAGTTGAAATGCAGGCTGCGGTCCAGGATCTGGTTGAACACCGTGACCAGCTCGGCCACCAGCCCGTGGCCCGATTCGGGCACCTTGCTGAAATCGCCGTCTCGGGCGGCGGTCATGGCGGCGAGCAGAGGACGCAGATCTGATGCCCGAATCTGTCCGTCTTCGAGCACATGCGTAGCACTGTTCTCACTCATGGTGGCCCAACTTCGGTAACTCGGCGCTTATGGGCGTGGTCAGTCTGTCACTCTGTCCGCATCGTCTGAGGCGTATCGTCCGAACTGCTCAGGGAGCCGCACAGTGGGGCCCATACCGACGCAACGGGAGTCCGTGTCCCGTGCTCCTGAGGCGCCAGAGCGCCCGCGGGCGGTGGCACGTACGTCCTTACCGGGCAACCCTCTCGCGCCGGGCGCCGCCCGTCGGTTCGTCCGCACCGCGCTCGCCGAATGGACCGAACTCGCCTTGCCCGGCGCCGAGTTCATCACCGACCTGCTCGTCGCCGACGCCATGGTGGTCGTCAGCGAACTCGTCACGAACGCGGTGGTGCACGCCGGCACGGACGTGGAGCTGCTGTGCCGGCTCGGCCGTTGCTCGGAGGACTGCCCGGCGGCCGCCGCGTCGGACTCCAGGACCGTACGAACGGCCGCTTCGTACGAAGGTTCGGGCAATGGCGAGGGTGCGGGCAACGACTCCGAGCCAGGGCCCGTCCCCGATTCCGGCGTCCTCGTCATAGAGGTGTCCGACCATCACCCCGCGCGCGCGGTGCACGACGACGGGGCCGAGCGGCCGTACGACACCGGCGAGTACGGCCGGGGCCTGCACCTGGTCTCCGCGCTCTCCGAGGCGTGGGGCATCACCTACCGCACCGGCGTCAAGACAGTGTGGGCACGCCTGCCCGTCGACGGGACCGTGACCGCCGAGGAGGAGGCGGAGGCGTACGACGGCGAACACGCGCTGCGGCGCGGGCAGCGGGCCGCCGAGATCCTCGCCCCCGCACCCCGCCGCGGCATGCAGGACCAGGACTGGCGCAGCCGCGGCGTCCTCTCCTTCCTCGCCGAGGCCTCCGACCTGCTCGCCGGGCAGCTCGACGAGGACCTGGTCGCCGCGCTCACCGGGCAGCTGCTCGTACCGCGGCTCGCCGACTGGTGCGCGGTATGGCTGGAGGACGAGGCCCCGGGCCGCTCCGACGGGGGTGTCTTCGGCGGGCCACGGCTCGCCCGCGTCTGGCACGGCAGCGAGAACCGCATCGAGGAACTGCGCCGGCTCCTGGAGAAGGACCCGCCCGAACTGCCCGAATCGGACCGCGCGGGCCCCGTGCCCGTGCCGTGGCCCGCCGAGGCACTGGGAGCGCGGGCGACCGGCGGATCGGCACTCGCGTTCCGGCTGATCGCGGGCGGCAGACCGCTCGGCACGCTGGTCATCGGCCGGTCCGGGCAGACCCGCTTCCCCGACGAGATCACGGGGCTCGTCGAGGACCTCAGCCGCCGGGTCGCGCTCGCCATCGGCGCGGCCCGGCAGTACGCGCGCCAGGCCACCATCAGCCGCGTACTGCAGCGCGGGCTGCTGCCCGGGGCGGTCGCCGAGATCCCCGGCGTACGCAGCGCGCTCGTCTACGAGCCGTGCGACAAGGGCGGACCCAGTGGCGACTTCTACGATCTCTTTCCCGCCGGGGACGGCCGCTGGTGCTTCGCCCTCGGCGACGTACAGGGCAAGGGGCCCGAGGCGGCCGTGGTGATCGGTCTGGCCCGGCCGTGGCTGCGGCTCCTCGCGCGGGAGGGTTACGAGGTGCCCGACGTCCTCGACCGCCTCAACCAGCTGCTCCTCGACGACGCGACCGAGGCCTCCGACGCGGCCGCCCGGGCCCTGGTGTCCGCGGGCGGCACCGGGCTCGCGGACGAGGGGCCGCAGACCCGTTTCCTCTCCCTCCTCTACGGCGAGCTGGTGCCCTTCGAGGGCGGGGTGCACTGCACGGTCGCCTCCGCCGGGCACCCGCTGCCGTTGCTCCTGCAACCGTCCGGGCAGGTCGCCGAGGTGGCCCAGCCGCAGACCCTCCTCGGCGTCTTCGAGGACGCCAGCTACCTCTGCGGGACCTTCGAGCTGCGCCCCGGCGACAGCCTCCTGTGCGTCACGGACGGCGTGACCGAGCGCCGCAGCGGGCACCGGCAGTTCGACGACGACGACGGCCTCGCCGCCGCGTTCGCCGGGTGCGCGGGCCTGAGCGCCGAGCTGATCGCCGAACGGATCCGACGGCTGGTCCACGAGTTCGGCGGCAAACCGCCGGAGGACGACCTGGCACTGCTGGTGCTGCAGGCGGAGTAGGCGGCCCCGAAGGGGGCTGGGCGGGGAGTGCCGAAGGTGCTGGACAATGGAGTACATGCCTTCCGCACTTCCCGACGGCGAGCCCGTCCCCGACGACGGGGCGCTGCCCGCGCACGCCCTGGCCGGCGCGGCCGACCGTCCGCTCGGGTTCTACCTCCACGTCCCGTACTGCGCGACCCGCTGCGGCTACTGCGACTTCAACACGTACACGGCGACGGAGCTGCGCGGCTCGGGGGGCGTGCTCGCCTCCCGCGACAACTACGCCTCGACCCTGATCGACGAGATCCGTCTGGCCCGCAAGGTCCTCGGCGACGACCCGCGGCCCGTCCGTACGGTCTTCGTCGGCGGCGGTACGCCCACCCTGCTGGCCGCCGACGATCTCGTACGGATGCTGGGGGCGGTCCGGGACGAGTTCGGGCTCGCGGCGGACGCGGAGATCACGACGGAGGCGAACCCGGAATCGGTGGACCCGGCCTATCTGGCCGCGCTCCGGGAGGGCGGGTTCAACCGCGTCTCGTTCGGCATGCAGAGCGCTCGGCAGCATGTGCTCAAGGTCCTGGACCGCACCCACACCCCCGGCCGGCCCGAGGCATGTGTCGCCGAGGCCCGCGCGGCCGGGTTCGACCACGTCAACCTCGACCTCATCTACGGCACGCCCGGTGAGAGCGACGACGACTGGCGGGCCTCGCTCGACGCGGCGATCGGTGCCGGGCCCGACCATGTGTCGGCGTACGCCCTGATCGTCGAGGAGGGGACACAGCTCGCGCGCCGCATCCGGCGCGGGGAGGTGCCCATGACGGACGACGACGTGCACGCGGACCGGTACCTCATCGCGGAGGACCGTCTCTCCGCGGCGGGCTTCTCCTGGTACGAGGTCTCCAACTGGGCCACGTCCGATGCCGGGCGCTGCCTTCACAACGAGCTGTACTGGCGGGGGGCCGACTGGTGGGGAGCCGGGCCCGGGGCGCACTCCCATGTGGGGGGTGTTCGCTGGTGGAACGTAAAGCATCCGGGGGCGTATGCGGGGGCTCTGGCGGCGGGGAGGTCGCCCGGAGCGGGACGGGAGCTTCTGTCTGAGGAGGACCGGCGGGTGGAACGGATCCTGCTGGAGCTGCGGCTCCTTGAGGGGGTTCCGCTGGCGCTGCTCCATGCGGACGGGCTTGCGGCGTCTCGTCGGGCCCTCGCGGACGGTCTCCTTCAGCCTGGGCCGTACGAGGCCGGGAGCGCGGTGCTCACCCTGCGGGGGCGGTTGCTGGCGGACGCGGTGGTACGGGACCTGGTGGACTGAGGGCCTGTTTTCGCCCCCGCCGCCCCTACCCATTCCCGTCCCCTGGGGCTCCGCCCCAGACCCCGTGGGGGTGTGATTTCGGGTGCGGGCCCGGATGTGGCTGATCGCGCAGTTCCCCGCGCCCCTTGGGTATTTCAGCCTCTCCGGCGTTTGAGGAGCGGGGGTTCGGGGGCTGGCCCCCGAGTAGGTGACGGGAATGGGTAGGGGCGGCGGGGGCGAGAAAAAGCCCTGCGACCGCCCCGCTCACCCCGGTGCCGTGACGAAGTCGATCAGTTCCTCCACGCGGCCCAGGAGCTCCGGCTCCAGGTCCCGGTAGGAGTGGACCGAGCCGAGGATCCGCTGCCACGCGGCACCCGTGTTGTCGGGCCAGCCCAGGGCCCGGCAGACCCCCGTCTTCCAGTCCTGCCCCCGCGGCACGCGGGGCCACGCAGGGATGCCGACGGACGCCGGCTTCACGGCCTCCCAGACGTCGATGTACGGATGCCCCACGACAAGCGCGTACTCACTCGTCACGGCCTCCGCGATCCGCGACTCCTTCGTGCCGGGCACGAGATGGTCGACCAGCACCCCGAGCCGCGCATCCGCCCCAGGATCGAACTCCTCGACGATGGCGGGCAGATCGTCGATGCCCTCCAGGTACTCGACGACGACACCCTCGATCCGGAGGTCGTCACCCCAGACCCGTTCGACCAGTTCCGCGTCGTGCCGCCCCTCGACGTAGATGCGCCCCGCCCGGGCGACCCGTGCCCGGGCCCCGGGGACGGCAACCGAACCCGAAGCCGTACGACTGGGGCGTACGGGTGCGGACGACGGGCGCACCAGCGTCACCACGCGCCCCTCCAGCAGGAACCCCCGAGGCTCCAGCGGAAACACCCGGTGCTTGCCGAAGCGGTCCTCCAGGGTGACCGTCCCGGCCTCGCAACGGATCACGGCACCGCAGAACCCGGTCCCGGGCTCCTCGACCACGAGCCCCGGCTCCGCCGCCACCTCGGGCACGGGCTTGGGCTTCTTCCACGGAGGGGTCAGGTCCGCTGAGTACTGGCGCATTCGGATGACGATAGGAGAACGTCCCCGCCCGGCGCACCGAGCCCCCTGCGACACGCCGACAAGCCTCCTGCGACCCGGCCCCGCGAGCCCCTACGACGCGCCGAAACGCCGTGCCAGCGCGTCCCGTTGGGCCCGTACGAACCCGGCGTCGACCGCCGCCCCGTGGCCGGGCACGTACACGGCGTCCTCGCCCCCGAGGGCCAGCAGCCGGTCCAGGGCCGCGGGCCAGCGGGTGGGGACGGCGTCGGGGCCCGCCTGGGGTTCGCCGGACTCCTCGACGAGGTCGCCGCAGAAGACGATCTCCGGAGAGCGCGTCCCGGTGCCGTCGGTGCCGTCGGGGGCTCCAGGGCTTCCGGGGACCAGAACCGCCAGGTCGTGGCCGGTGTGGCCGGGGCCCACGTTCGCCAGCAGGACCTGCACTCCGCCGCCCAGGTCGAGCGTCCACTCGCCGGAGACGAGATGCCGGGGGCGGACGAGGAGATCCGCCGCCTCGGCGGCCTCGCCCGGATCGGCGCCGTTGCGTTCGGCGTCCGCCCGCAACTCGTCCCCTCCGTCGACGAGCACCCGCTCAAGGCCCACCGCTCCGAAGACCTCGACCCCCGCGAACGCCGCCGCGCCGAAGACATGATCGAAGTGCGGGTGGGTGAGCGCGAGATGGGTGACCCGCCCGCCCCCGAGCAACCGTCGCGCCTCCGTACGCAGCCGCGCGCCCTCCCGCAGCCCCGACCCCGCGTCGATCATGAGCGCCGCACCCTCGCCCACCACGAGCCCCACCGTGCAGTCCCACACCGGAAGCCGGCAGCGCCCGACCCGCGGACCCAGTTCCTCCCACCCGGCCTCTTCCCAAGTCACCCTCATACACCGACGCTAGCCCTACGCCCCGTGAAGTGCGCGGACAGTAGTCGGGACAGAGCAGGACAGCCCCGTACACGTCGTCGTGACATCGCAGGGCCGCCCTTGCCCGGGTCGCACCTACCGGCCGTACACTTGGCCCGGGGATGCTGGCACTCGCGCACGCTGAGTGCCAGGCAAGGCGATCGAGGATGATCGAAGACCGCGGGGAAGACCAGCTGGAGGTGTGCGCGATGCTCAGTGAACGCAGGCTCGAAGTGCTGCGCGCCATCGTCCAGGACTACGTGGGCACCGAGGAGCCGGTCGGTTCCAAGGCGCTCACGGAGCGCCACCGGCTGGGCGTCTCCCCGGCGACCGTCCGTAACGACATGGCGGTCCTTGAGGACGAGGGCTACATCGCCCAGCCGCACACCAGCGCCGGCCGTATCCCCACGGACAAGGGCTACCGCCTCTTCGTCGACAGACTCGCGGGCGTCAAGCCGATGACCGCGCCGGAGCGGCGGGCGATCCACAGCTTCCTCGACAACGCCGTCGACCTCGACGACGTCGTGGGGCGGACCGTCCGGCTCCTCGCGCAGCTCACGCGGCAGGTGGCCGTCGTGCAGTACCCGTCCCTGACGCGGTCGACCGTGCGTCATGTGGAGCTGCTGTCGCTGGCCCCGGCTCGCGTCATGCTCGTACTGATCACGGACACCGGCCGGGTCGAGCAGCGCATGGTGGACTGCCCGGCGCCCTTCGGGGAGGCCTCTGTGGCGGATCTACGCGCGCGGCTCAACAGCCGGATCGCGGGCCGCCGTTTCGCGGACGTCCCGCAGCTGGTGCAGGATCTCCCCGACGCTTTCGAGTCGGACGACCGGGGGACGGTCGCGACGGTGCTCTCCACCCTCATGGAGACCCTCGTCGAGGAGACCGAGGAGCGGCTGATGATCGGCGGCACCGCCAATCTGACCCGCTTCGGACATGACTTTCCCCTCACCATCCGTCCGGTCCTGGAGGCACTTGAGGAGCAGGTCGTTCTCCTCAAACTCCTTGGTGAGGTCAATGATTCGGGCATGGCCGTACGGATCGGTCACGAGAACGCCCATGAGGGACTCAACTCCACGTCCGTCGTCTCGGTCGGCTACGGTTCGGGCGGCGAGGCAGTAGCAAAACTTGGCGTGGTCGGCCCGACGCGCATGGATTACCCCGGAACGATGGGAGCGGTACGAGCGGTGGCACGGTACGTAGGACAGATCCTGGCGGAGTCGTAAGTGGCCACGGACTACTACGCCGTACTCGGCGTGCGCCGCGACGCGTCCCAGGACGAGATCAAGAAGGCATTCCGGCGGCTCGCACGCGAGCTGCATCCGGACGTCAATCCCGATCCGAAGACGCAAGAGCGCTTCAAGGAGATCAACGCCGCGTACGAGGTGTTGTCGGACCCGCAGAAGAAGCAGGTCTACGACCTCGGCGGTGACCCGCTGTCCCAGGCGGGCGGCCAGGGCGCGGGCGGCTTCGGCGCCGGCGGGTTCGGGAACTTCTCGGACATCATGGACGCCTTCTTCGGTACGGCGTCGCAGCGGGGCCCGCGGTCGCGCACGCGGCGCGGCCAGGACGCGATGATCCGGCTGGAGATCGACCTCGACGAGGCGGCTTTCGGTACGACGAAGGACATCCAGGTCGACACGGCCGTCGTGTGTACGACGTGCAGTGGCGAGGGCGCAGCGCCCGGCACCTCCGCGCAGACCTGCGACATGTGCCGCGGTCGCGGTGAGGTGTCCCAGGTGACACGGTCCTTCCTGGGCCAGGTCATGACGTCCCGGCCGTGTCCGCAGTGCCAGGGGTTCGGGACGGTTGTTCCGACGCCGTGCCCCGAGTGCGCCGGTGACGGGCGGGTCCGCTCGCGTCGGACCCTGACCGTGAAGATTCCCGCCGGTGTCGACAATGGCACGCGGATCCAGCTCGCGGGCGAGGGCGAGGTCGGGCCCGGTGGTGGTCCCGCCGGTGACCTCTACGTAGAGATCCACGAGGTCGCGCACTCCACCTTCCAGCGGCGCGGTGACGACCTGCACTGCACGGTCACCATCCCGATGACCGCGGCGTCTCTCGGCACGAAGGTTCCGTTGGAGACGCTCGACGGGATGGAGGAGATCGACATCCGTCCGGGTACGCAGTCCGGGCAGTCGGTTCCGCTGCACGGCCGTGGGATCACGCATCTGCGGGGTGGGGGGCGTGGTGATCTCATCGTGCATGTCGAGGTCATGACGCCGACCAAGCTTGATCCCGAGCAGGAACGGCTGCTGCGCGAGCTGGCGCAGCTTCGGGGGGAGGAGCGGCCCACGGGTCAGTTTCAGCCCGGGCAGCAGGGGCTGTTCTCCAGGCTGAAGGACGCGTTCAACGGTCGCTGAGGGTTTGTTTCGCCCCCGCCGCCCTTACCCATTCCCGTCCTCCTGGGGCTCTGCCCCAGACCCCGTGGGGTGCGTTGTCGGGTGCGGGTCCGGATGTGGCTGGTCGCGCAGTTCCCCGCGCCCCTGAAGACCTGGGGCGCGGGGAACTGCGCAGTCTTTTGGGGGTTCGGGGGCGGAGCCCCTGAGTCAGGGATGGGAATGGGTAGGGGCGGCGGGGGCGAAGAACTCTCCCCGCGGCCCAATTCCCGTGGCTTATGCCCGGGGGAAGGCCGGATTCGGACTTGTACGGAGGACGTGACAACATGCCGTCATGTCCTCCGCGCTGACCGATCTCTTCCCACTCCCGATCGTGCAGGCCCCCATGGCGGGCGGCGTCTCCGTGCCGCAGCTCGCAGCGGCCGTGTCCGAAGCCGGCGGGCTCGGTTTTCTCGCCGCCGGGTACAAAACGGCCGACGGCATGTACCAGGAGATCAAGCAGTTGCGGGGCGCCACCAGCCGCCCGTTCGGCGTGAACCTGTTCATGCCGCAGCCCGAGTACGCCGACCCGGCCGCAGTCGAGGTCTACGCCCACCAACTGGCCGGCGAGGCCTCTTGGTACGAGACCGAACTGGGCGACCCCGACAGCGGACGCGACGACGGATACGACGCCAAGCTCGCCGTACTCCTCGACAACCCGGTACCGGTCGTCTCCTTCCACTTCGGCTGCCCGACGCGCGACGTCCTGGACTCCCTGAGCCGGGCCGGCACGCTGACCCTCGTCACGGCGACCACCGCCGAGGAGGCGCAGGCCGTGCAGTGGGCGGGCGCCGACGCGGTGATCGTGCAGGGCGTGGAGGCCGGCGGCCACCAGGGCACCCACCGGGACAACCCGGAGACCGACGGCTCCGGCATCGGACTGCTCTCGCTGATCGCGCAGGTCCGCGAGACCGTGCAGATCCCGATCGTCGCGGCCGGCGGCATCATGCGCGGCAGCCAGATCGCCGCCGCGCTCGCCGCGGGCGCGAGCGCCGCCCAGCTCGGCACGGCGTTCCTCGCCACCCCCGAGTCCGGCGCCAACGCCGTGCACAAGCAGGCACTGACCAACCCCCTCTTCGTACGTACGGAGTTGACGCGCGCCTTCTCCGGCCGGCCCGCGCGGGGTCTGATGAACCGCTTCATGCGCGAGCACGGGCCGTACGCGCCCGCCGCCTACCCGGACGTCCACCACCTCACCTCCGCGCTCCGCAAGGCCGCGGCCAAGGCGGGGGACGCCCAGGGCATGGCGCTGTGGGCGGGACAGGGCCACCGGCTCGCGCGCGAGCTGCCCGCCGGGCAACTGGTCGAGGTGCTCGCGGCCGAACTCGCCGCCGCCAAGACAGCGTTGTCGTCCAACTCGGGCGGGGGCCCGGTCCGTTGACCGCCCCGGTGTTCGTGGTGGACGTGGTGCCGGGCGGGCCCGAGTTCGTGCTCGACGGGCCCGAGGGGCGGCACGCCGTGTCCGTGAAGCGGCTGCGGGCGGGAGAGGACGTCGTCCTCACCGACGGGCTCGGGCGCTGGGCCGAGGGCGTCGTCAAGGCCGCCGAGGGCAAGGACCGGCTCGTGGTGACGGACATCGCCGAGGTACGTGAGGAGCCCGAGCCGGCTCCCCGTATCACCGTCGTCCAGGCCCTCCCCAAGGGCGACCGCGGTGAACTCGCCGTCGAGACCATGACGGAGACCGGTGTCGACGAGATCGTCCCGTGGGCCGCGTCCCGCTGTATCACGCAGTGGAAGGGCGAGCGGGGGCTCAAGGCGCTCGGGAAGTGGCGGGCCACCGCGCGTGAGGCGGGGAAGCAGTCTCGGCGGGTGCGGTTTCCGCTGGTCGCGGACGCGATGACGACCAAGCAGGTTGCCGCGTTTCTCGCCAAAGCGGACCTTGGGGTGGTGTTGCACGAGGACCGGGCGTACGGGGGCGAGCCGCTGGCGACGGCCGAACTCCCTTCCGCCGGGCGGATCGTGCTCGTCGTGGGCCCCGAGGGCGGCGTGTCCCCTGCGGAGTTGGAGGCCTTCACCGAGGCCGGAGCGAAGGCCTGCCGGCTGGGCCGCAGCGTGCTGCGCACCTCCACCGCAGGCACGGCCGCGACGGCCCTGCTACTGACCCGCACGGGCCGCTGGTCCTGACGCCCAGTTTTCTCGCCCCCGCCGCCCCTACCCATTCCCGTCCCTTTTCGGGGGCCAGCCCCCGAACCCCCGCTCCTCAAACGCCGGAGGGGCTGAATACATTGCGGCCCGGGCCGACACTTTCAGCCCGTCCGGCGTTTGAGGACGAGGCCGTTCAGGCCGATAAGGGGGGTCTGGGGGCGCAGCCCCCAGGGGACGGGAATGGGTAAGGGCGGCGGGGGTGGAATCCTGGCTGCATGCGGTCTATCGAGCTTCGCTCGGGGGTGGCACGCTGCCGTCTATGGGGGCATTGAGGCGTTTACGGGGTCGGCTGGGCGGGCGGCGGGGACCGGTCGCGGCCGGCGCCGTCGTCGTGGCCGTGTTCGGCGCGGTCGCGTGTGAACCCGGCAACGGAATCAGCGCCGCCGCGGTGGCGATCACGACCGACCAGACGGGAACCCGCGAGCTGGAGAAGCAGGGCGTCGACGTCCAGTGGCTCAGCTGCACCGCCTCGTACGGGAACAACGGGGACAACGGGCAGACCGGCGGGAGTTCTCCCAGCGTGCGGAGTTTCGCGACCGTCGACTGTGTCGGGGAGGAGAAGGACGGGCGCGAGATCACCATCAAGGGCAAGGTGACGCAGGAGATCAACGGGACCTGCGTACGGGGTGACCTGACCGCCAGAGTGGGCGGCAAGGAGTGGTTCCGGGTGGACGTGCTCGGGAACTGCAGGGCGGGTACGCCGAGCACCGTCAACCCGTGGACACCGCCTGTTGATCACAAGACGACCCCGCCGCCCGGCCGGCCGGAGGCGACCGTCACTGTCACCAGGACCGTCACCGAGTACCCGCACCCCACCTGCTCCTGCTTCCAGGGCAAGTGATCGAAAGCTCTGGTCGCGGACAGGGCCGCTGCATAGGGTGATCGGGTGACACAGACTGCATCCGCCGCATCTGCCCCGTATCTCCGGTACCCGCATCTGCACGGCGAGTTGATCGCCTTCACCGCCGAGGACGACGTCTGGGTCGCGCCACTCGACGGTGGCCGTGCCTGGCGGGTCAGCGCCGACAACGTCCCGGTGAACCATCCCCGCATCTCCCCGGACGGAACGACCGTCGCCTGGACCTCCACCCGAGACGGGGCACCCGAGGTGCATATCGCCCCCGTCGACGGCGGGTCCACCAAACGTCTTACGTACTGGGGGAGTTGGAAGACCCAGGTGCGCGGCTGGACCCCGGAGGGCGAGGTGCTCGCCCTCAGCACGCAGGGCCAGGCGAGCCTGCGCCGCAGCTGGGCCCGGGCCGTCCCGCTCGACGGCGGTCCGGCAACCACCCTCCCGTACGGGCCTGTCGGCGATGTGGCCCGGGGCGGCCCCGGCACGCTCCTGCTGTCCGCGCCCATGGGCCGTGAGGCCGCCTGGTGGAAGCGGTACCGGGGCGGCACGGCCGGGAAGCTGTGGATCGACCGGGAGGGCGACGGGGAGGCCGGGGAGTTCGTACGGCTGCATGCCGACCTGGACGGGAATCTGGAGTACCCCTCGTGGGTGGGCGAGCGGGTCGTCTTCCTCTCCGATCATGAAGGTGTGGGGGCCGTGTACTCCTCCCTCGCCGACGGGTCGGATCTGCGGCGGCATACGGCAGTTGACGGGTTCTACGCCCGGCACGCCTCCACCGACGTCACGCGCGTCGTCTACGCGTCCCGCCGGTGAGCTGTGGATCCTCGACGACCTCGACGGGGCCGAGCCGCGGCGGCTCGACATCCGGCTCGGCGGACAGCGCGTCGATCTGCAGCCGCATCCCGTGAGCGCGGGCCGCTGGTTCGGTGCCGCCGCGCCCGACCACACCGGACGCGGCAGCGCGGTCGCCGTGCGCGGAGCCGTCCACTGGGTCACCCACCGCTCGGGTCCGGCCCGCGCGCTCGCCGCCGAACAGGGCGTACGGGCCCGGCTGCCCCGCACCTTCCGCGCGGACGGCGAGGAGCATGTGGTGTGGGTGACGGACGCCGAGGGCGATGACGCGCTCGAGTTCGCGCCCGCCACCGGTGTCGCGCCGGGGGCCACCCCGCGTCGCCTCGCCGCCGGACAGCTCGGGCGGGTGCTCGGGCTCGCGGTGGCGCCCGACGGCAGCCGCGCCGCGGTCGCCTCGCACGACGGACGCGTGCTGCTCGTCGAGCGGGAGACCGGCGAGGTACGGGAGGTCGACCGCAGCGAGGACGGCGAGGTCTCCGGGCTCGCCTTCTCGCCCGACTCGGCCTGGCTCGCCTGGTCGCACCCCGGCCCGCGCCCGCTGCGCCAGCTCAAGCTCGCCAACACCGCGGACCTGTCCGTGACCGAGGCGACGCCGCTGAGATTCCGGGACTACGCGCCCGCGTTCACGCTCGACGGGAAGCATCTGGCGTTCCTGTCCGCGCGGTCCTTCGACCCCGTCTACGACGAGCACGTCTTCGACCTGGCCTTCGTCGGGGGCTCGCGGCCGCATCTCATCACCCTCGCCGCGACCACCCCCTCGCCCTTCGGGCCGCAGCGGCACGGACGGCCCTTCGAGGCGCCCGACAAGGACGAGACGCCCGACAGCGAGGGCTCCCCGGCGACACGCATCGACCTCGACGGACTCGGCGACCGCATCGTGCCGTTCCCCGTCGAGGCCGCCCGCTACTCCGGGCTGAAGGCCGCCAAGGACGGGCTGCTGTGGCTGCGGCACCCCGTGCGGGGCGTGCTCGGCGCCTCCCGCGCCACCCCGGACGACCCGGACCCGAAGACCGACCTGGAGCGCTACGACCTCGTCCAGCAGCGCATGGAGCATCTCGCCTCGGACGCCGACGGCTTCATGGTCACCGGCGACGGCAAGCGGATCCTGCTGTGGACCGACAGCAAGCTCAAGGTCGTACCGAGCGACCGGCGCGCCTCGAACGACGACGAGAGCGACACGAACATCACCGTCGACCTCTCGCGCATCCGCCAGACCGTCGACCCGGCCGCCGAGTGGCGTCAGATGTACGACGAGACCGGCCGCCTCATGCGCGACAACTTCTGGCGCCCCGACCTGGGCGGCACCGACTGGGACGGCGTACTGGACCGGTACCGGCCCGTGCTCGAACGGGTCGCCACCCACGACGACCTCGTCGACCTGCTGTGGGAGGTGCAGGGCGAACTCGGCACCTCGCACGCGTACGTCATGCCGCGCGGCGGATACGGCGGCGGCGAGCGGCAGGGGCTGCTCGGGGCCGACATCTCCCGCCACGAGGACGGCCCACAGGGTTCGCCGCGGTGGCGCATCGACCGCATCCTGCCGTCGGAGACCTCCGACCCCGACGCGCAGTCGCCGCTCGCCGCGCCCGGGGTCGCCGTGCGCGCCGGGGACGCGATCGTGGCCGTCTCCGGGCGGCCCGTCGACCCGGTGACCGGGCCGGGACCGCTGTTCGTCGGCACGGCGGGCAAGGCCGTCGAGCTCACCGTGTCCCCGGCGGGCGGCGGTGATCCGCGGCACGCCGTCGTCGTACCGATCTCCGACGAGGAGCCGCTGCGCTACCACGCGTGGGTCGCCGACCGGCGCGCCTACGTCCACGAGAAGTCCGGCGGCCGGCTCGGCTATCTGCACGTGCCCGACATGCAGGCGCCCGGCTGGGCCCAGATCCACCGCGACCTGCGGATCGAGGTCGCCCGCGAGGGCCTCGTCGTGGACGTCCGCGAGAACCGCGGCGGCCACACCTCCCAGCTGGTCGTCGAGAAGCTCGCCCGGCGCATCGTCGGCTGGGACCTCGCGCGCGGCATGCGGCCCACCAGTTATCCGGAGGACGCGCCGCGCGGGCCCGTCGTCGCCGTCGCCAACGAGTTCTCAGGCTCGGACGGCGACATCGTCAACGCCGCGATCAAGGCCCTCGGTATCGGGCCCGTCGTCGGTACGCGTACGTGGGGTGGCGTCGTCGGGATCGACAGCCGCTACCGGCTCGTCGACGGCACGCTCGTCACTCAGCCCAAGTACGCGTTCTGGCTCGAGGGGTACGAGTGGGGCGTGGAGAACCACGGCGTCGATCCGGACGTCGAGGTGGTCCAGGCTCCGCAGGATTACGCGGCCGGGCGTGACGTACAGCTCGACGAGGCGATCCGTATCGCGCTGGCGGCGCTGGAGGAGAACCCGGCGAGGACGGCTCCGGTGTTGCCGTCGGAGTAGGGCGGCCGGGGCTGAGGGTGCCGTCCCTGGGGGCTCCGCCCCCAGACCCCCGGGGTGCGGTTCTTCGGGTGCGGGTGCGTGGGGGCTGGTCGCGCAGTTCCCCGCGCCCCTGACGGGGCACGGGACCGGGTCGGGAGTGACTGCCGCTCGGTACCATGCCCGGGCAACGATCATCCAGCGTGAGGAGGCCGCATGGCAGGGGAAGCGCAGGACGACTGTCTGTTCTGCAAGATCGTCGATGGGAAGATCCCGGCGACCGTCGTCCGTGAGACCGAAACGACCGTCGCCTTCCGGGACATCAACCCGCAGGCACCCATCCACGTCCTGGTGATCCCGAAGGTCCACCACCCGGACGCCTCCTCCCTCGCGGTCGCCGAGCCGGCGATCCTCGCGGATGTCGTGCGGGAGGCCGGTGAGGTCGCCGCCGAGGAGAAGCTCGACAGCTACCGCATCGTCTTCAACACCGGCAGCGGGGCGGGGCAGACCGTCTTCCACGCGCACGCCCATGTGCTGGGCGGCCGCGGCATGCAGTGGCCGCCGGGCTAGCCGCGGCGCACGGGAAACCCGGGTAACTCGACGTGTCCGTACGCGAATTGGTGGTCCTCGGTACCGCCAGCCAGGTGCCCACCCGGCACCGCAACCACAACGGCTATCTGCTGCGCTGGGACGGCGAGGGCATCCTCTTCGACCCGGGCGAGGGCACGCAGCGGCAGATGCTGCGGGCCGGGGCCGCCGCGCACGACCTCCACCGGATCTGCGTCACGCACTTCCACGGCGACCACTCCCTCGGCCTCGCCGGGGTGATCCAGCGGATCAACCTCGACCGGGTGCCGCACGAGATCACCGCCCACTTCCCGCGCTCAGGGCAGCGGTTCTACGACCGGCTGCGGTACTCGACCGCCTACCGCGAGACGGTCCCGCTCACCGAGGCACCGGTCGACTCCGACGGCGTCCTCGCGACCACGGCGTCGTACGTGCTGGAGGCCCGCAAGCTCTCCCACCCCGTCGAGTCGTACGGCTACCGGCTCGTCGAGCCCGACGGGCGGCGGATGCTGCCCGAGCGGCTCGCCTCGTACGGGATCAGGGGCGCGGATGTGGGGCGGATCCAGCGGGAGGGCGCGTTGGGGGAGGTGTCGCTCGACGAGGTCAGCGAGGTGCGGCGCGGGCAGCGGTTCGCGTTCGTCATGGACACCCGGCTGTGCGACGGGGTGTACGCGCTCGCGGAGGGCTGCGACATGCTCGTAATCGAGTCGACGTTCCTGGACGGGGACGTCAAACTCGCCGTCGATCACGGGCACTTGACGGCAGGTCAGGCGGGCGCGGTGGCCCGGGACGCGGGCGTACGGCATCTCGTGCTCACGCACTTCAGTCAGCGGTACGACGATCCCGAGGAGTTCGAGCGGCAGGCGCGGGCCGCCGGCTTCGAGGGGGAGCTGACGGTGGCACACGATCTGCTGCGGGTGCCGGTACCGAAGCGCAGATGAGACGGCCGTACGATGCCCTGATGTCCATCCCGAAAGCCGAACTGCACCTCCACATCGAAGGCACCCTGGAGCCCGAGCTGGCCTTCGCGCTCGCCGCGCGCAACGGTGTCGCGCTGCCCTACGCGGACACCGACGATCTCCGTAAGGCGTATCAGTTCTCGGACCTGCAGTCGTTCCTGAACCTGTACTACGAGCTCATGGCCGTGCTCCGGACCGAGGACGACTTCGCGGACCTCGCCGACGCGTATCTTGCGCGGGCCGCCGCGCAGGGGGTGCGGCACGCGGAGATCTTCTTCGATCCGCAGGCGCACATCTCCCGGGGCGTCGGGATCGGGACCGTGGTGGAGGGGCTCGGGCGGGCGCTCGACCGGAGCGAGGCCGTGCACGGGGTCTCCACCCAGCTGATCATGTGCTTCCTGCGGGACGAGTCCGCCGAGTCCGCGATGGAGACGCTGGAGGCCGCGAAGCCGTACCTCGGCCGGATCGTCGGCGTCGGGCTCGACTCCGCCGAGGTCGGGCATCCGCCCGTGAAGTTCCGCGAGGTGTACGAGGCCGCTGCCGCGCTCGGGCTGCGGAGGGTCGCCCACGCGGGGGAGGAGGGGCCGCCCTCCTACATCACCGAGGCGCTCGATGTGCTCGGGGTCGAGCGGATCGATCACGGGCTGCGGTGCATGGAGGATCCTGAGCTGGTGGCTCGGCTCGTACGGGAGCGGGTGCCGTTGACGTTGTGTCCGCTGTCCAATGTGCGGCTTCGGGCCGTGGATGTTCTGGAGGAGCATCCGTTGCCCGCGATGCTCGACGCGGGGCTGTTGTGCACCGTCAACTCCGATGATCCCGCGTACTTCGGTGGGTACGTCGGGGACAACTTCCTTGCCGTGCGGGAGGCGTTGGGGCTGTCCCCCGACCGCCTGCGCGAGCTCGCCCGCAACTCGTTCGTGGCGTCTTTCCTCGACCACGACGAGGAGCGACGGGCGCGGTACCTCGCGGAGGTGGAGATGTACGAGTTCCCGTGACGGAGCCGGGGGTTTTCTTCGCCCCCGCCGCCCCTACCCGTTCCCTTCCCCTGGGGCTCTGCCCCAGACCCCGTGGGGGTGTGTTGTCGGGTGCGGGTCCGGCTGTGGCTGATCGCGCAGTTCCTCGCGCCCCTGAAAGGGGCGCGAGGAACTGCGCAGTCTTTTGGGGGTTCGGGGGCGGAGCCCCTGAGTCAGGGACGATGGGGGTCCCCCCGCTCGAGCGAAGCCGAGAGTGGGGGAGGGTAGGGGCGGCGGGGGCGAAAACCCTTCGGGCGCGGCGTGACACTCCACGGTCGGTGGAGTGATTGGTGCACACTGGCCTGAATCCGCACCACCTCATGGGAGCGCACCGTGACCGCGTCCAACGGAGAGGGACCGCACAGCCGGGCCGCACAGGTCGACCCCCTCGAAGGGCTGCGCGCTCACGACGACCCGCCCTGGGACGTTTACCTCACCGGCACAGTCTTCCTCGACATCATCTTCACCGGACTCGACTCCGCCCCGGTCCGCGGCACCGAGTCCTGGGCGCGCGGGATGGGGTCCAGCCCTGGCGGGGTCGCCAACATGGCCACCGCGCTCGCCCGGCTCGGCCTGAAGACGTCCCTCGCCGCCGCCTTCGGCGACGACCACTACGGCGAGTACTGCTGGGACGCCCTGGAGCAGGGCGAACGCATCGACCTCTCCACATCACGCACGGTACCGGGCTGGCACTCCCCGGTGACGGTCTCGATGGCGTACGAGGGCGAGCGGACGATGGTCAGCCACGGGCACGAGCCGCCCCCGGAGGAGCCCGCCCCGGACTGCCCGCCCCGCGCACGCGCGGCCGTCGCCTCGCTCACGCCCGGCACCCGAGCCCCCTGGATCGCCGGGGCGGCGGGCAAGGGGACGCGGATCTTCGCCGACGTCGGCTGGGACGACACGGGCCGCTGGGACCTCGCCGGGCTCCCCGACCTGGCGCACTGCGAGGCGTTCCTGCCGAACGCCCAGGAGGCCATGCGGTACACGGGCGCCTCGTGCCCCCGCGCCGCCGCCCACGCCCTCACCGAGCACGTGCCGCTCGCCGTCGTCACTCTCGGTGCCGAGGGCGCGTACGCCGTGGACGGACGGACCGGTGAGACCGCCGAGGTTCCGGCCATCGAGGTCGAGGCCATGGACCCCACCGGCGCGGGGGACGTCTTCGTCGCCGGGTTCGTCACGGGCACCCTGGCCGGCTGGCCGCTGGCCGACCGGCTCGCCTTCGCGGGCCTCACCGCCGCCCTGTCGGTCCAGGAGTTCGGGGGGTCCCTGTCCGCCCCCGGCTGGTCGGAGATCGCCGGGTGGTGGCGCCGCGTGCAGTCGTACGACCACCAGGATCCGGCGGCGCTCGGCCGGTACGCCTTCCTGGAACCCCTCCTTCCGGAGATGAGCCGGGCGTGGCCCCTGCGGCGGGCGGTACCGACGATCGGGTTCGGCCGATCCGCGTGAGGGCGCAGGTGGATCCGGGTGCGGTCGGGCGTGGATCCGCGCGGGGGGCACCGGCGGATTCGCCTGGGGCCACCGGTGCGGGCGAAAAGTCCTACGGCGTTGTCGGTGCCCCGTCGTACTCTTGGATGCACAAGGCTGCCGTACCGGCAAGCGTGCCTCACCGAGGAGGATGAGCAGGCCTACAGAGCCGGCCCATGACGCAGACACCCACAGCTCACACCCCCGCGCAGGGGCAGTCACGAGCGCAGTTCACCGTCCCGGCCAAGCACCCCATGGTGACTGTGCTGGGGTCTGGAGACGCCCTTCTGCGCGTGATCGAGAAGGCCTTCCCGGCGGCCGACATCCATGTCCGGGGCAATGAGATCAGCGCCGTCGGCGATGCCCGTGAAGTGGCCCTCGTCCAGCGCCTGTTCGACGAGATGATGCTGGTGCTCCGCACCGGACAGCCGATGACGGAGGACGCAGTGGAACGCTCGATCGCCATGCTGAGGGCGAGCGAGAACGGGGAGGGCGACGGCCAGGAGACCCCGGCCGAAGTGCTCACACAGAACATCCTGTCCTCGCGCGGCCGCACCATCCGCCCCAAGACGCTCAACCAGAAGCGGTACGTCGACGCCATCGACAAGCACACCATCGTCTTCGGCATCGGCCCCGCCGGTACGGGCAAGACCTACCTCGCCATGGCCAAGGCCGTGCAGGCACTGCAGTCCAAGCAGGTCAACCGCATCATCCTGACCCGCCCCGCGGTGGAGGCGGGAGAGCGGCTCGGCTTCCTGCCCGGCACGCTCTACGAGAAGATCGACCCCTACCTGCGCCCGCTGTACGACGCGCTGCACGACATGCTCGACCCGGACTCGATCCCCCGGCTGATGGCGGCCGGGACGATCGAGGTGGCCCCGCTGGCGTACATGCGTGGCCGCACGCTCAACGACGCCTTCATCATCCTGGACGAGGCCCAGAACACGAGCCCCGAACAGATGAAGATGTTCCTCACCCGCCTCGGCTTCGAGTCGAAGATCGTGATCACGGGTGACGTCACCCAGGTCGACCTGCCGAGCGGCACGAAGTCCGGTCTGCGTCAGGTCCAGGACATCCTGGAGGGCCTCGACGACGTCCACTTCTCCCGCCTCACGTCATCCGACGTCGTACGGCACAAGCTGGTCGGCCGTATCGTCGACGCGTACGAGAAGTACGACAGCGATAACGGTACGGAGAACGGCACCCACAAGGGCGCCCGTAACAAGCGAAAGTAGACCAGCGCGACCATGTCGATCGACGTCAACAACGAGTCCGGAACCGAGGTCGACGAGCAGGCGATCCTCGACATCGCCCGCTATGCCCTCGCGCGGATGCGGATCCACCCGCTCTCCGAGCTCTCGGTGATCGTCGTGGACGCCGACGCCATGGAGCAGCTGCACGTCCAGTGGATGGACCTGCCCGGTCCGACGGATGTCATGTCGTTTCCGATGGACGAGCTTCGGCCGCCGTCGAAGGACGACGACGAGCAGCCGCCCCAGGGGCTGCTCGGCGACATCGTGCTCTGCCCCGAGGTCGCCGAGCGGCAGGGCAAGGAAGCCGACACGCAGCACTCCATGGACGAGGAGCTCCAGCTCCTCACCGTCCATGGAGTGCTGCATCTGCTCGGCTACGACCACGAGGAGCCGGACGAGAAGGCCGAGATGTTCGGCCTCCAGGCGGCCATCGTGAACGGCTGGCGTGCGGAGAAGGGCCTGACCGGCCCGTCCCCGGCCCCGACCGTCTCATGAGCCCGCAACTCGTCGTAGGCGCCATCACCCTTGTCGTGGTCGCCTGGCTCGCCGCCTGCGCGGAGGCCGGTCTCGCCCGCGTCTCCAGCTTCCGTGCCGAGGAGGCCGTACGGTCCGGCCGCCGCGGCAGCGCCAAGCTCGCCCAGGTCGCCGCCGACCCGACCCGCTATCTGAACGTGGCGCTGCTGGTGCGCGTCGCCTGCGAGATGGCGTCCGCCGCGCTCGTCACGTACGCCTGTCTGAAGGAGTTCACCGAGACCTGGGAGGCGCTCGCCGTCGCCATCGGCGTGATGGTCCTCGTCTCGTACGTGGCGGTCGGCGTCTCCCCGCGCACCATCGGCCGCCAGCACCCGCTGAACACCGCGACGGCGGCCGCGTACGTACTGCTGCCGCTCGCCAGGATCATGGGCCCGATCCCGCCGCTCCTGATCCTCATCGGCAACGCGCTCACGCCCGGCAAGGGCTTCAGGCGCGGCCCGTTCGCCTCCGAGGCCGAGCTGCGGGCGATGGTCGACCTCGCGGAGAAGGAGTCGCTCATCGAGGACGAGGAGCGCCGCATGGTGCACTCCGTCTTCGAGCTGGGCGACACGCTCGTACGGGAGGTCATGGTCCCGCGTACGGACCTGGTGGTCATCGAGCGCTACAAGACGATCCGGCAGGCGCTGACGCTGGCCCTGCGGTCCGGTTTCTCCCGCGTCCCCGTCACGGGGGAGAGCGAGGACGACATCGTGGGGATCGTGTACCTGAAGGACCTGGCCAGGAAGACGCACATCAGCCGGGACGCGGAGAGCGAGCTGGTGTCGACGGCGATGCGGCCCGCCGCCTTCGTCCCCGACACGAAGAACGCCGGCGATCTGCTGCGCGAGATGCAGCAGGACCGCAACCACGTCGCCGTCGTCATCGACGAGTACGGCGGCACGGCCGGCATCGTCACCATCGAGGACATCCTCGAGGAGATCGTCGGCGAGATCACCGACGAGTACGACCGTGAACTGCCGCCCGTGGAGGACCTCGGCGACGACCGCTACCGGGTGACCGCACGGCTCGACATCGGCGACCTCGGCGAGCTGTACGGCTTCGAGGCGTACGACGACGAGGACGTCGAGACGGTCGGCGGCCTCCTCGCGAAGGCCCTCGGCCGCGTGCCCATCGCCAGCGCCTCGTCGGTGGTCGAACTGCCCGACGGGCGCGAGCTGCGGCTCACGGCGGAGGCCTCGGCCGGCCGCCGGAACAAGATCGTCACGGTGCTGGTCGAGCCCGTGGGCCCGGCCGGCTCCCCCGAGGAGGAGAAGCCGGAGTGACCCCGCAGGAGCTGCGCACGTTCTGCCTGTCCTTCAACGCGACCGTCGAGGACTTCCCCTTCACCCCGGAGTTCTCGGTCTTCAAGGTGCTGGGAAAGCTGTTCGCCCTGACCCGCCTGGACGCACGGCCGCTCACGGTGAACCTGAAGTGCGACCCCGATGACGCGGTGCGCCTGCGCGGCGAGTACGAGGGCCTGATCATCCCCGGCTACCACATGAACAAACGCCACTGGAACACGGTGACGGTCGACGGAGACCTCCCTGACCGGCTGGTCAGGGAGCTCATCGAGGACTCGTACGACCTGGTGGTCGCCGGTCTACCGAAGGCCGAGCGGCTGCGACTCGACCGCCCCTGACGTCCGCCGGCCGAGTCCGACCGCGACCAGCACCGCCGCCCCCAGCACGATCGCCGCGTCCAGTGCCACCACCGTGTGGACGCCGGAGAGGAGGTTCGGGGCCGTGGTGGCCAGGATGCCGAGGAGTGGGATGCCCAGGGTGAGGCCGACCTGTTGGGTGGAGGTCACCAGGCCTGTGGCCAGGCCCTGTTCGTGGTCGGGGACACCCGAGGTGACGGTCAGGCCGTACGAGATGATCGCGCCCAGGTGGCACATGCAGGCCAGTGACACCGCGACCGTGGCCAGCCAGACCGACCAGCCGCCGGTGCCGAGAGCGAGCAGGGAAGCGATGAACGCGCCCTGGCCGGCGAGCGAGGCGACCAGTGTGCGGCGGGCGCCGAGGCGGCCGATGACCTTCGGGGCGTAGGTGCCCGCCACCGCGGACATCACGCCCACGACGCCGAAGACCAGGCCCGTCTCGAAGGCCGACAGGTGCAGGGTCTCCTGGAGGTAGAGCGTCAGGACGAAGATCACCGTCGACATCATCGAGAAGGTGACCAGTCCGCCCAGGTTGCCCCACGCCACCGTGCGGCGGCGCAGCATCGGCAGGGAGACCAGGGGCTCCGCGGTGCGCGACTCGACGTACCCGAAGAGCGCGAGCAGGGCGACTCCGGCGACCAGGGTCGCGATCACGTCCGCGCTGCCGAAGCCGCGTTCCGCCGCCGTCGACAGAGCGTAGATCAGGGCCAGCAGACCGCCGGTGACGGTCACCGCGCCCGGCACGTCCAGGCGGGGACGCTCGGTGTGCCGGGACTCCGGGAGCAGGGTCGGGGCCAGTGGCAGCACGATCAGGGCGAAGAGCGTCAGCAGGCCCATCGTCGAGCGCCAGCCGAACGCGTCCGTCAGGACCCCGCCCGCCACCATGCCGACGGTGAAGCCCAGGGAGAGCAGGGTGCCGCTGATGCCGAGGGCACGGTCGCGGGCCGGGCCCTCCGGGAACGTCGTCGTCAGCAGCGACATGCCCGTCGGTACGATCGCCGCCGCGCCGAGGCCCTGCAGTGCCCGTCCGGCCAGGAACGACGCCGGGTCCCAGGCGAAGGTCGCGAGCAGCGAGGCCGCGCCGAAGAGGGCCAGCCCGGCGAGGAACAGCCTGCGGCGCCCGTACAGGTCACCCATCCGTCCGAAGAGCAGCAGGAATCCACCGGACGGCAGTGCGAACGCCGTGACCGCCCACTGGAGGGCCGACTGGCTCATGCCCAGGTCCTGGCCGAGCACCGGCAGGGCCACGTTCAGCACGGAGAAGTCGAGCGCGACCATGAACTGGGCCGCGCAGAGGACGAAGAGGACGAGTTTGTCTCGGGGGGAGAGGTGGGGGGCGGGGGATGGCGTTGTGGTTGGGGCTGCCGGTTCTCGATCGGTGGGTTCGTGGTTGTGTCCGCGTTCGCGTTCTTGCTCGTGTACGGGGGAGGGTTCGATCGCCATGGCACGAGCTTGTGGCCGTCGGAATATCGGTGGGGAGCCGGAACTTATGCTGGTGGTCGCAACACCAGCCACCCGGAGGGGGATTCGTACGTGGTTGACGACGTGCTCAAGACCCGTCGGCTGAGTGAGCTGCGTGAGTTCCTGATGAGCCGCAGGGCGCGGGTGTCCCCGGCCGAGGCCGGGTTGCCGGACGGCGGTGCCCGTCGGCGTACTCCGGGGCTGCGTCGCGAGGAGGTCGCCGTACTCGCGGGTGTCGGCGCGTCCTGGTACCAGTGGCTGGAGCAGGGGCGGGACATCTCCGTCTCGCCGCAGGTCCTCGACTCGGTGGCCCGTGTGCTGCGGCTGAGCAACGCCGAGCGGCGCCACCTGTATCTGCTCGCCGGGCTCAATCCGCCCGCGCCCGAGGTCGCGCCCGGGGACCGGGACATGTGCGAGGGGCTGCGGCGGCTGATCGACACGTGGATGCCGTTTCCGGCGCACATCATGGACGCGTACTACAACTGCGTCATGTACAACGACGCCGCCGGGGCGGTCCTCGGCATGCGTCCCAAGGACATGCAGAACTGCCTCCTCGACTTCTTCACCGACCCCCTCTACCGGGGGCGGTCGCTGACCTGGCAGGAGAACGCCCGGACGGTCGTCGCCCAGTTCCGCGCCTCCTGCGCCGCCGCGCCCGACGACGAGGGGTTCCAGGACGTAGTGGCCAGGGCGAAGGCGGCCAGTGCCGAGTTCACGGAGCTGTGGGAGAGGCGGGACATCGAGGCTCCGGGGCAGACGCGCAAGGAGCTCGACCATCCGCTGGTCGGGGTGCTGGTCCTGGAGGCGACCGCCATGAAGGTGCCGGCGCGGCCCGACCTCACGATCGTGCTGCACACACCGCTGCCCGAGGCGAACACCTCGGCGAAGCTGGAGTGGCTGGCCTCCGCGGAGGGGCGGCGTGGGGCGATGTATCCGGTTGCCGGGTAGCGCGGGGGTGGCCGGGCAGCGGGGGGAGCAGGGTGGCGGAGGTAGGCGGTAGCCCGGGGCTGCCGGGATGAGTGTGCAGGGTTTGCAGCTGTGTCGGGTCTACGGCTGGGCGGTGTCGCGTACCGCCGCGCGGGGATCGGGTGGGGCTTCGTATGCTCTGGGCATGACCGACAGCACCGCGCTCGATCCCGAGGACCGCAAGATCGTCACCCTGGCCCGTTCCGTGCGGGCCCGCAATGGTGTGCCCGAGGGGGCGGCCGTGCGGGACGAAACCGGCCGTACGTATGTTGCGGGGACCGTTGACCTGCCTTCTCTGCGGCTCAGTGCGCTGCAGACCGCGGTGGCCATGGCCGTGGCTTCCGGGGCGAAGGCGTTGGAGGCGGGGGCTGTGGTGACCGAGGCGGAGTCCTTGGCGGACGGCGATCTGGCGGTTGTACGGGATCTTGGTGGGCCGGGGACGGTTGTGCTGGTTGCCGGGCTTGATGGGGAGGTTCGGGTGCGGGTGGCTGCGGGCTGAGGCCCGGGCGGTTTCCTTTCCCCAGCCCCACCCCGTTCCGAAACCGGGGCTCCGCCCCAGGCCCCGTTGGGTTTGTTGTCGGGTGCGGATTGGGTGTGGCTGGTCGCGCGGTTCCCCGCGCCCCTCAAGGGGCGCGGGTCCCACCGGTCGACTTCGGCCACATCTTCGGTCGGCGGAAGATTCCCCACCGCTTCTCTTGCAATCCCGAGCCGCTCGCGTCTCAATGGACGACAGCTCTTCCGACGGACCGTCAGATTCGTCGCCGCGCAGCGTGCCCGCACACCGCTCGCGGTGACTGGTCCGTGCGCACGTGAATCCCCGCACCGTCGCCGGCCCGCGAACAGGCACCGGTGGCAAGCACGCGTGCCCGCACGACGGCGCGCCCGTCGAACGTCCCCACATGGCAATTCCCGTACAAGGGAAGGGAATCCCCCAATGAGATGCAAGCGACTCGGAATCGGTGCGGCGTTAGCCGCCGGCACCCTCGCCGCCGGCCTGGCCCTCGCTCCGGGCGCCGCGGCCGTCGTCCCCCAGTCCGCCACGATCATCGCCGACTGCGGCACCTACGGTGGCGGTGAGGCCACCCTCACGGCCACCCAGACCGGCACCTCCGCCACCATCACCCTCAGCTCCTCCGAGATCACCGCGCCGCTCGCCCTCGACGCGGACTCGATCGCCTCCACACTCACCATGGTGAAGGCGAGCGGTGGCACGACCGCCTTCACTGGCACCAAGAACCCCGCGATGGCGGCGGGCGACGGTGTCTCGGTCGGCCCGCTGACCGGCACCGTGGCGCCCGGCGACAGCCTGGAGGCGTTCGGCGGCTCCCTGCAGATGGTGATCTTCGGGTTCATCACCGTGACGTGTACGGCGGAGGAAGCGCAGTCGCCGGGCCCGTTCGTGTTCGAGTGAGTCCCGGGCTGTAGCCCTCCCCCGTAGCCCCCCACGAGCAAGTCGAGCCATCGACCGGTGCCGCCTGCGCGCGGCGGCACCGGTCGATGTGCTGAGCTCCCCGGGAGGCGGGCGCGTGGGGATTCCGGAGTACGTCAACTTCCCCTCATCTCAAGCAAGTTGACAGAAACTGATGGCCCATCAGTTCCCGTCCGGTGATTCCATTGACATTTCACACAACCCACACATCAATGTCCCCCTGTCGGCGCAGAAGAACGCGGAAGAGCCGCTGCGCCCGCATCCTCAGGAGGGGCAACCATGGGTTCAGGAACCCGAAGACGCCACCGTTGGGCGGCACTTCTCGGAGCGACCGCACTAGCGGTCACCGGGGGAGGCGCACTCGCCTGTCCCGCGAGCGCGGAGCCTCAGCAGGTCGACTTCGCCACGCACTGCGTCCCGCCGCCCATCGCGGGCATCCCGCCGATCGACGGCACGACCACCGCCAAGATCACGGTGGACAACGCCGCGCCCAAGGTGGGCGACATGGTCATCGTCACGTACACGGTGGTCAAGCCCGCCGCGTCCAACCCGGTCGACATCGCCCTGCCCGCCGACATCATGACGCCCACCGGCAAGGTCACCCTCGGTGGCGCGCAGGCCGGTGACATCACGGTCGCGGGCCCGAAGAAGAACGACCCGGTACCGGGGAAGGGTGCCTTCCCGTCGTTCTCGATGACCGGCACCTTCACGGTCACCACCCCCGGCGCGATCACCCTCTCGCCCGGCGACTACAACATCCACACCAGCTACCTCCTGGAGCTGGACACCCCGTGCACGGTCTCCAACCCGCCCGCCCCCGTCTCCGAGACGGTCACCGCGACGGACGGCGGACAGACCAACAACCGTGCCATCAGCCTCGGTACGGCCTCCGGGAAGCCCGGTGACAGCGTGACCGTCACCGGCGCGAACTTCACCCCGGGCGCCGCAGTCACCCTCGCCGGACGGGCCGGCGCCGCCGAGACCGCCGACAAGGGCACCGCCACCGCGAACGCGCAGGGCGCCATCAGCGGCACCCTGACCGTCAGCGACAAGGCGACGACCGGGGTCGTGGCGTACGAGGGGAGCGCCTGGAGCGACGCGAAGGGTGCCGGTCCCGCCGCCTACGTCGTCATCGACGACACGCCTCTCCCCGAAGGCAGCCAGAAGCTCAACTCCTCGGTCAAGGCAGGCACGTTGTCCATGACCCAGGCCGGTGACACCGTCGAACTCGCGGCGGTCGACTACGGCAAGGGCGGCTTCTCGCGCGGCTCCCTGCAGACGGTCACCGTCAAGGACTTCCGCGGCGGACCCGCGGGCTGGTCCCTGACCGGCAAGGTCACCGACTTCGCCGGTCCCGGCGGGGCGAAGATCGACGCCGCCAAGCTGGGCTGGACCCCGGTCTGCGCCACCAAGACCGGCAGCCCGAGCACCTGCCGGCCCGGTTCGCCCGGCTCGGTCGGCAGCGCGGGAGCGACTCTGGCCTCCACCCCCAACGGCGCGCAGACCGGTGGTGAGTTCACCGTCGACGCCAGGCTGTCGCTGAACGTTCCGGCGTTCACCCCGCCCGGTGCGTACTCCGGCGTGCTGACGCTCACGCTCACCTGACGCTCCCGCTCGCACCTGACGGTTCGTCAACAGAGCTGTAAGCAGGCTCGTTTCATCGGTGGCCGGGCGCGCACCCGCCCGTCCGCCTCGTCCGACTCGCTCACCGGGGGTCCGCACCCATGCGCAAGCCGTTCGTCCTCCTCCTGTTGCTGTTCCTCGGCCTGACCGGGTCGCCCGCGTACGCAGCCGACAACGGCAGCTGGTCCGTCCACCCCGTCTCGACGGACCTCGCCTCGCGGCCCTACTTCCACCTCTCCGCCGATCCGGGGACGACCCTCAAGGACAAGGTCACCGTCGCCAACAAGACCGGGGTGCCACTGACCTTCCGGCTGTACGCGGCCGACGCCTACAACACCGCCCGGGACGGCGGGTTCGCGGTGCGCACCAGCAAGGAGAAGCAGCGGGGCGTCGGCGCCTGGGCGAAGCCCGCGAAGTCCCGGGTGACCGTGCCCGCGCACGGCTCGGTCACCGTGCCGTTCACGATCCGGGTGCCCGAGGGCGCCGAACCCGGCGATCATCCGGGTGCGCTGGTCGCTCTCGACGAGCGCATCGACGGCGGTTCGGGGGCCGTCGAGGTCGGTGTGCAGCGGGCCGTCGGAGCCCGGATCTATCTGCGGGTGGGCGGGCCGACCGTGCCCGCCGTCGCCGTCGAGGACGTCCGCATCACCCACCACCAGCCCCTGGTCCCGGGCATGGGCGACAGCACGGCCACCGTCTCGTACACCCTCCACAACACCGGAAACGTCACCCTCAACCCCAAGGTGGAGCTCAAGGCCGAGGGGCTCTTCGGCCGTACGCTCCTCGCCCGCGACCTGGCCGAGGTCCCCTCCGAGCTGCTGCCCGGGCAGCGGGTGAAGCTGAGCGAACCGTGGCGTGGCGCGCCCCAACTCGACTGGGGCGACGTGACGTTGACCGCCAGCGCGCACGACACCCGCGAGTCGGCGAGTACGTCGTTCTTCGCGTTGCCGTGGCTCGTGGCGGTCGTGCTGGGAGTGGGGATCGCGGGCGGCGTGGCCGTGGGGATCAGGATCAGAGGGCGTCGGGACCGTGCTCGCCCGTCCGTACCCGCACCACCGTCTCCACCGGCACCGTCCACACCTTCCCGTCGCCGATCTTCCCCGTCCTCGCCGCCTTCACGATCCCTTCGATGACGGCGTCGGCGTCCGCGTCCTCGACGACGACCTCGATACGGATCTTGGGGACCAGGTCGACCTGGTACTCGGCCCCGCGGTACACCTCCGTGTGGCCGCGCTGGCGCCCGTACCCACTGGCCTCCGTGACGGTCAGCCCGTGCACGCCGATGTCCTGGAGGGCGGTCTTGACCTCGTCGAGTCGGTGCGGCTTGACGATCGCGGTGATGAGCTTCATGCCGGGGCCTGACCTTCTGCGGGTGCGGGTGCGGGTGCGGGTGCGGGTGATGGGGAGGGGCGGGGAGTGGCCGGAACCCCGTGATCGTAAGGCCGTCCAGGCCTGTGTCGTAAGGTCCTGGCCGGTGTGCCGGGCCCGCTGGGTGCGGCGGGGCTCCGATGATCAGGGACAATGGGCGTCATGAGCGTTCGTACCCAGTCTTCCGAGCCGTCCGAGGCGATCCACCGCGCCGGCTTCGCCTGCTTCGTGGGCCGCCCCAATGCGGGCAAGTCCACCCTGACGAACGCTCTGGTCGGCCAGAAGGTGGCGATCACGGCGAACCAGCCGCAGACGACGCGGCACACCGTGCGCGGCATCGTGCACCGGCCCGACGCCCAGCTGATCCTCGTGGACACGCCTGGGCTGCACAAACCGCGCACGCTGCTCGGCCAGCGGCTGAACGACGTCGTACGGACGACGTGGGCCGAGGTCGATGTGATCGGGTTCTGTCTGCCGGCGAACGAGAAGCTCGGTCCCGGTGACCGTTTCATCGCGAAGGAACTGGCGTCGATCAAGAAGACGCCGAAGATCGCGATCGTGACGAAGACCGACCTCGTGGACAGCAAGACGCTCGCCGAGCAGCTCATCGCCATCGACCAGCTCGGCAAGGAGCTCGGGTTCGAGTGGGCCGAGATCGTGCCGGTGTCCGCCGTCGGGGACAAGCAGGTCGATCTGCTCGCGGATCTGCTGGTGCCGCTGCTTCCGGAGGGGCCCGCGCTCTATCCCGAGGGTGACCTCACGGACGAGCCCGAGCAGGTCATGGTGGCCGAGCTGATTCGTGAGGCCGCGCTGGAGGGGGTGCGGGACGAGTTGCCGCACTCCATCGCCGTTGTCGTCGAGGAGATGCTTCCCCGCGAGGACCGGCCTGCCGACAAGCCTCTTCTCGACATCCACGCGTTCGTCTATATCGAGCGGCCCAGTCAGAAGGGGATCATCATCGGGCCCAAGGGGAAGCGGTTGAAGGAGGTCGGGATCAAGTCGCGCAAGCAGATCGAGGCGCTTCTGGGTACGCCGGTTTTCCTCGACCTCCATGTCAAGGTCGCCAAGGACTGGCAACGGGATCCGCGCCAGCTGCGCAAGCTCGGCTTCTAGACCTTTTCCTTTTCCCCAGCCCCGCCCCTTCCCGAAACTGGGGCTCCGCCCCGGGCCCCGTGGGGTGTGTTGTCGGGTGCGGGCCCGGATGTGGCTTGTCGCGCAGTTCCCCGCGCCCCTGAAAACCTAGGGGCGCGGGGAACTGCGCAGTCTTTGGGGGTTCGGGGGCGGAGCCCCCGGCTCACCCTCCCTGGGTTCGGATCACGTCCCGTAGCCAGCCGTACGACGCCTTCGGCGTTCGCTTCAGCGTGTCGAAGTCCACGTGGACCAGGCCGAAGCGGCGGGCGTAGCCCTCTGCCCATTCGAAGTTGTCCAGGAGCGACCACACGAAGTAGCCGCGGACGTCGACGCCCTGGTCCGACGCCCGGTGCAGTGCCCGGAGATGGCCGTCGAGGTATGCGATCCGGTCCTGGTCGTCGAGGCCCTCGTACGAGCAGCCGTTCTCCGTGATGACCACGGGCGGGAGCCGGTCGCCGTACCGCTCGCGGAAGTCCACCAGCAGTTCCGTGAGCGCCTCCGGGACCACCGGCCAGCCGAAATCCGTCACCGGGTAGCCCTCGATCTCCCTTACGGAGAAGGGGAGTTCGGCGGGCATCGTCAGTCCGCCGAACTCGATCTCGGCCCCCTGGGGCGCGCCCACCCTGGTCGGGGCGTAGTAGTTGATCCCGTACCAGTCGATCGGCTCAGAGATGACCTTCAGGTCGGCCTCGACGTCCCCGGGCATCAACTCACCGAGCCCGTCGGGGTATTGGCCCGTCAGCACCGGGTCCGCGAACAGCCGGTTGAGGAGCAGGTCGTAGAAGCCGGCCGCCTCCAGGTCCTCCGGTTCCTGGGACGCGGGCCAGGTCGGGCCGTGTGAGTTGGCGATGCCGATGTCCGTGACTCCGGCCGCACGCAGGGCCCGTACGGTCAGGCCGTGGCCCAACAGCTGGTGATGGGCCACGGGGAGCGAGTCGAAGAGGAGTTGCTTTCCCGGCGCGTGCGCGCCCAGGGCGTGGCCCAACAGGGTGTGCTCGGCAGGCTCGTTGAGGGTGATCCACTTGCTGGTCCGGTCACCCAGCCGGTCGACCACCACGGCGGCGTACTCGGCGAAGCGCTCGGCCGTGTCCCGGTTCAGCCAGCCGCCCGTCTCCTCGACCGACACCGGCAGATCCCAGTGGAAGAGGGTCGGGACGGGGCGTATGCCCGCCGCGGTCAGTTCGTCGACCAGGCGGTCGTAGAAGTCCAGGCCGCCGGGGGAGTTCACCCGCGGCCAGGAGACCGAGAAGCGGTACGCGTCCACGCCGAGGTCGCGCAGGAGCGCGACGTCCTCCGGGTAGCGGTGGTAGTGGTCGCAGGCCACCGCCGCGGTGGAGTTGTCCTTGATGTGCCCCGGTTCGGCCGTGAAGGCGTCCCAGACCGAGGGGTCGCGCTTGTCCGCCGCGCCCTCGATCTGGTGGGCCGAGGTGGACACGCCCCAGAGGAAGCCGGCCGGGAACTGGGGTATCGGGTTCGTCGCCGTGTTCGCCATGCGCGCGATCATCTGTAGCGGCGGTTGGTGAAGTCAACGGGGTGGGGTGAACTGGCCGTTGCCGGTTCTGCCGGGGCGCCCGAAGGGGAGGGGCTTGCTGTGATTCGGCGGCCGCGGGTCGGATGTGGCTGGTCGCGCGGTTCCCCGCGTCCCTGGAGGGGCGCCCCCGTGGGGCGGTGTCTTCAGGAACCCTCCTTCAGGACCCTTGAGATCAGTTTGCGTTGCTCCTCCGTCAGGCGTGGGTCCGCGCAGTAGACCGTTCTGCCGTTGACGGTGATCTGGTAGCTGAAGCCGTCCGGAACCCCTATGGGGGGCGTGCCCCGGCCGGACGCGATCGCCTGTTCGGCCAGGGCGTGCCACTCCTGGGCGTCGGTGCGGCCCGAGGTCTCCACCTCGGCGTGCCGCTCGATGCCCGCGAATCCGCCCGTGCGCCTCACCTGAATACGCATGGGTCCTGTCTAGTACGAAACGGCTCCACTATGAAACGGCTCTAGTGCGAAACGGTGGCGCGGGTCACGGTCACAGAGTTCGTACCCCGACCTGCTCCCACGCCTTCGTCACGGCCTGCAGTTCGTCGCCCTCGCCGAACGAGGCGCGTGCCCTGGCCACGGTCAGCGTCGCGAAGTCCGTGAAGTTGGCCTTCGAGCCCAGCTCGCCGCCGGTCAGCACGTCGTACCAGATCCGTCCGGCACGCTCCCACGCGTGCCCGCCCAGCGCGGTCGCCGCGAGGTAGAAGGCGTGGTTCGGGATGCCCGAGTTGATGTGGACGCCGCCGTTGTCGCGGCCCGTCTGTACGTAGTCGTCCATCGTGGCGGGCTGCGGGTCCTTGCCGAGCACGTCGTCGTCGTACGCGGTGCCCGGGGCCTTCATCGAGCGCAGGGCCGTGCCCGTGACGCGCGGGGCCAGCAGGCCCGCGCCGATCAGCCAGTCGGCCTCGGCGGCGGTCTGGCCGAGCGTGTACTGCTTGATGAGCGCGCCGAAGACGTCCGAGAAATGCTCGTTCAGGGCACCAGGCTGGCCGAAGTACGTGAGGTTCGCCGTGTACTGCGTGACGCCGTGGGCCAGCTCGTGGCCGATGACGTCGACCGGGATGGTGAAGTCGAGGAAGATCTCGCCGTCACCGTCGCCGAAGACCATCTGCTCGCCGTTCCAGAAGGCGTTGTTGTAGTCCTCGCCGAAGTGCACGGTCGCGTTGAGCGGCAGTCCCTCGGCGTTGATCGAGTTCCGCTCGTACGCCTTCTGGAACAGCTCGAAGGTCGCGCCCAGGCCGGCGTACGCGCGGTTGACCGTGGCGTCCTTACCGGGCTTGTCGCCCTCGCCGCGGACCTTCTTTCCGGGCAGGTCCTGCTTGTGCTTCGCGTCGTGGATCGTGCGGTTCGGCTTGTCCTCGGCGGCGCCCTTCGGCGGGGCCAGGGTGGGCGCGCCGATGACCGTGGTCAGGCGGCGGTGGGTGCGCTCGAAGGCGTCGCGCTCCAGGGTGCGGCGTGCCTTGCCGGCGAGTGCCGGGTCCTCGGCCTGGGCCAGGGTGTCGAGGACGTGGGGTGGAACGATGGTGCAGAAGACGGGCTCGTAGCCCCCGTTTGTCGTCATGGTCGGCACCATTGCACTGCGTGATGCTGCTGTCACTAGAGGCAACCATGATTGGTGAAATGCGGGGATGTGGGCGCCGCGGGAGTGACTCGCTGTGGTACAGCCGCGGGCCGTGTGTGGCTTGTCGCGCAGTTCCCCGCGCCCCTAAAAGAACACAGGCCCCCGAGCCCCGAAGGGGGAAGTGCGCCGATGTGTGACGATGTGACCTTGTGCACCTTTTGTGACGCAATTCCCCGGCGTCCCGCATACTGATACGAACCCTCGCGTGGGGCCTGGCTCGGCTAGCATGCGGAGCATCATGCGTTACGGGCTGCTTCTCCTTAGCTGCCGCGGCGAGGGCCTGTAGTCGAGGCCGACCCCCTCCCCGCGGAGTTCGGCGTTGCGCCGTCGGCCGTCCCTCGGATTCTCTCCGAGGATCAAGCGGACCAAGAGGAGCCCCTCGCATCATGGCCAATCGCCAGCAGCCCACCTCTATGCCGATCCACAAGTACCGCCCGTACGACCAGGTCGACATCGCCGACCGTACGTGGCCGGGCAACCGGATCACCGTCGCCCCCCGCTGGCTCTCCACCGACCTGCGTGACGGCAACCAGGCCCTGATCGACCCCATGTCGCCCGCGCGCAAGCGCGAGATGTTCGACCTGCTGGTGAAGATGGGCTACAAGGAGATCGAGGTCGGCTTCCCGGCCTCCGGCGAGACCGACTTCGCGTTCGTGCGCTCGATCATCGAGGACGAGGACGCGATCCCGGACGACGTCACCATCTCCGTACTGACCCAGGCCCGCGAGGATCTGATCGAGCGGACCGTGGAGTCGCTGAAGGGCGCCAAGCGCGCCACCGTCCACCTGTACAACGCCACCGCGCCGGTCTTCCGCCGGGTCGTCTTCCGTGGCTCCAAGGACGACATCAAGCAGATCGCCGTCGACGGCACCCGGCTGGTCGTGGAGTACGCGGAGAAGCTGCTGGGCCCGGAGACGACCTTCGGCTACCAGTACAGCCCCGAGATCTTCACGGACACCGAGCTGGACTTCGCCCTGGAGGTCTGCGAGGCCGTCATGGACGTCTGGCAGCCGGGCCCGGGCCGCGAGATCATCCTCAACCTGCCTGCCACGGTGGAGCGTTCGACCCCGTCGACGCACGCGGACCGCTTCGAGTGGATGTCGCGGAACCTGTCCCGCCGTGAGTACGTCTGCCTGTCCGTCCATCCGCACAACGACCGGGGTACGGCCGTCGCGGCGGCCGAGCTGGCGCTGATGGCCGGGGCCGACCGTATCGAGGGCTGTCTGTTCGGGCAGGGCGAGCGGACCGGCAACGTCGACCTGGTCACGCTGGGCATGAACCTGTTCTCCCAGGGTGTGGACCCGCAGATCGACTTCTCGGACATCGACGAGGTGCGGCGCACCGCCGAGTACTGCAACCAGATGGAGGTCCACCCGCGCCATCCGTACGTGGGCGACCTGGTCTACACGTCCTTCTCCGGCTCCCACCAGGACGCCATCAAGAAGGGCTTCGACGCCATGGAGGCCGACGCGGCCGCGAAGGGCGTCACCGTCGACGACATCGAGTGGGCCGTCCCGTATCTGCCGATCGACCCGAAGGACGTCGGGCGTTCGTACGAGGCCGTCATCCGGGTCAACTCGCAGTCCGGCAAGGGCGGTATCGCGTACGTCCTGAAGAACGACCACAGCCTGGACCTGCCGCGCCGGATGCAGATCGAGTTCTCGAAGATCATCCAGGCGAAGACCGACGCCGAGGGCGGCGAGGTCACCGGCAAGGACATCTGGGCGGTCTTCCAGGACGAGTACCTGCCGAACGCCCAGAACCCCTGGGGCCGTATCCAGGTCAGCAACGGCCAGTCCACGACCGACCGTGACGGCGTCGACACGCTCACCGTCGAGGCCGAGGTGGACGGTACCGAGACCGTTCTGGTCGGCACCGGAAACGGCCCGATCTCAGCGTTCTTCCACGCCCTGCAGGGGATCGGGATCGACGCCCGGCTGCTTGACTACCAGGAGCACACGATGAGCGAGGGCGCGTCCGCGCAGGCCGCCTCGTACATCGAGGTCGCGATCGGCGACAAGGTTCTGTGGGGAATCGGCATCGACGCGAATACGACACGCGCCTCACTGAAGGCTGTGGTCTCCGCGGTCAACCGCGCGACCCGATAAGGCCGTTCACCTGCGTTTCTCCGGTCCCGTCCGCCTCACAGGCGGGCGGGACCGCGGCGTGTATCAAGCCATGTCACAGAGTGGTCTCGCCCTGGGTACTGACTCTTCCTCAACAATGTGGCTAACATCACGCCAACGCGGCGATGTTGCCGCGGCGTTACGGAGGTGCGACGTGCTGCCAGGACGGGGACGAAACGGCCGGTTTGTCCGCGCCGGCTCCATGGGCGTTTCGCGCATCCTCGGAACCCGCACGGCGTGGACCACTGTGGGCGACGGCGAGTTCTTCTGCCCCGGCTGCGGAGGCGACCGCAACTACCAGCGCCTCACCGGCCGCCGCCGCTTCACCTGCCTCGGCGTACCGGTCCTCCCGCGCGGCGAGACGGGTCCCGTCGTCGAGTGCGCGGCCTGCGGTCACCACTACAGCGCGGACGTCCTCGACCACCCCACCACGACCCGTTTCTCGGCGATGCTCCGTGACGCCGTCCACACCGTCGCGCTCGCCGTCCTGGCCGCCGGCGGCACCTGCGCCCGTACGTCCCTGGAGACGGCCGCGAGCGCCGTCCGCTCGGCCGGGTTCGACGACTGCACCGAGGAGCAGCTCGCGGCCCTCGTCGAGGCGCTCGCCGCCGACACCGGCCGGATCTTCGGGGAGCCCTGCGGGCCCGGGCTGGCCATAGAGCTCCATGAGGCTCTGGACCCGCTGGCTCCGCACCTGGCCCCTGGCGGCCGCGAGGCCATCCTTCTCCAGGGTGCTCGTATCGCTCTCGCCGACGGGCCGTACACGCCTGCTGAGCGCGAGACGCTCTCGACGGTTGGCGCTGCGCTGACGATCTGTGCGGATGATGTGACGCGGTTGCTCACGGCGGCGCGGACGCCGTCGTGACCCCGGGGTGGGGCCGGGCCCCTCGTGCCCTCCCGGCGGGGGCTGAGTGATTGCTGCGGGCCGGTGGGGGCTGGGCGCGCAGTTCCCCGCGCCCCTTACGGGGCGCGCCGTCGATTACTCCCAGGGGAGTAATCCCTGCCCCTCGCCGCCCCCGGCAGTACGGTCCACCTCGCTCTCCCGCCCGACGAAAGCTGTGGTCTTCGACGGAAGTCTGGGGACCGAAGCAGACGTCACCCGGAGGGAGATCGGTCAATGGGGGCCGGACAGACAACCACGACGAGGACGGGGCGCGGGCGAGCCGTTCCATGGGCGGTGCTCGGGCTGTGGATCGCCGTGCTCGCGCTCGTCGGGCCGTTCGCGGCGAAGCTCGCCGACGTGCAGCACGACCGGGTCACCGACTACCTGCCGGCGAGCGCCGACTCGACGCAAGTGGCGGAGATCCAGGAGAAGTTGCCCGGTGGCGAGACCACCGAGATGGTGCTCGTCTACCACCGCGACGGCGGGCTCAGCGCCGCCGACCGGGAGACCGCCGCAGGTCAGGTCGCGGAGATCGCCGGGCAGCACGAGCTGATCGGCGGCGCCCCGAAGGGGATTCCGTCGAAGGACGGTACGACCCTGATGTACCCGGTCGCCAGCAACGAGCCCGGGACGAACGAGAAGTTGCGGGACGAGCTCGTCAACGACGTCCGTGAAGTAGCCCAGGGCGAAGGCGGGTTGAGCGTCGAGGTGGGCGGCACCGGCGCACTGGCCACCGACGCCGCCGAGGTCTACAACTCGCTCGGCGGACCGCTGCTCTACACCACCGTCGCAGTCGTCGCCATCCTGCTGATCCTGATCTACCGCAGCCCCGTGCTGTGGCTCGTGCCCCTCGTCGTCGCCGGGATCGCCGACTTCATGTCGATGGGTGTCGCCTACGGCCTCAACCAGGCCTTCGGCACGACAGTCTCGGGGCAGAGCTCGGGCGTGATGACGATCCTCGTGTTCGGGGCGGGCACGGACTACGCGCTGCTGCTCGTCTCGCGCTACCGGGAGGAACTGCGGCGCATCGAGCGCCCGTACGACGCCATGGTCGCCGCCCTGCGCGGCTGCGGGCCCGCCGTGCTCGCCTCCTCCGGCACCGTCGCCGTCGGACTGCTGTGTCTGCTCGCCGCCGACCTCAACAGCAGCCGGGGCATGGGCCCGCTCGGCACCGTCGGCGTGCTGTGCGCGCTGATCGCGATGCTGACCCTGCTCCCCGCCATCCTCGTACTGGTCGGGCGGCGGGTGTTCTGGCCGCTCGTGCCGGCCTTCGGGAGCGAGCCCAAGCAGCGGCGCAGCCTGTTCTCGGCGATGGGCAGCTCGGCCGGACGCAGGCCGCTGACCGTGCTCGCGAGCGGTGCCGTACTCCTCGGCGCTCTCGCCCTGGGCTCGCTCAACCTGCCAGGACCGGTCAAGCAGGAGGACTCCTTCGTCGACAAGCCGGAGGCCGTCGCCGCGATGGAGACCCTCGGCAGGGCCTATCCCGAGCGCGGCAGCCAGCCCATCGACGTGGTCACCCCGCAGGGCCGCGCCGACGAGACCCTCGCGGCCGTCCGCGGCACCCCGGGAGTCGGCAGCGCGGAGAAGGGACGTACGGGAGACGGCTGGACCGAGATCTCCGTCTTCGCGAAGAGCGCGCCCCAGTCGGCCGGGGAGACCGCCACCATCAAGTCGCTGCGGGACGAGCTGAAGGGCTCCTACGTCGGCGGGGCCAGCGCCCAGCAGATCGACCTGGAGGACACCAACGCGCGGGACACGAAGGTCGTCGTGCCGCTCGTCCTGGTCTCCGTGATGCTCATCCTGATCGGGCTGCTGCGGAGTCTGGTCGCACCGCTGCTCCTGGTGGTCGCGGTCGTCGCGGTGTGGGGCGCGTCCCTCGGGATCGGCGGGCTGGTCTTCGGACCGCTCCTCGGCTTCGAGGGCACCGATCCGGGGCTCGGGCTGCTGTCGTTCGTGTTCCTCGTCGCCCTCGGCGTCGACTACGGCATCTTCCTCATGCACCGGATGAGGGAGGAGTCCCTGTCGGGAGCGGAACCGGCCGCCGCCGCGCTCACCGCGCTGCGCACCACCGGCGGTGTCATCGCCTCCGCCGGACTCGTCCTCGCCGCGACCTTCGCCGTGCTGACGAACATGGGCCTGGTGCAACTGGTCCAACTCGGCTTCGTGATCGCCGTCGGCGTCCTGCTCGACACCTTCCTCGTACGGACGTACCTGGTGACCAGTGCCAGCGTCGCCCTGGGCCGGAAGGTGTGGTGGCCGGGCGTGCTCTCACGGGAGCCCGAGCCGGCCGAACCGGCCGGGCCGAGCGGACCTGGCGGACCGACCGAGCCGCCACGGCGGCCGGAGTCCGTCGGCGCACCCTGAGCACACTGATCGAGCACTCTGATCGGGCACGTTGATCCGGCGGTTCGCCCGGGCGCCTCTCCTTTCGGAGGGGCGCCCGGGTGCCCGCACGAGTACCGGAAGATGGAGCCGTGGAAGAACGGGGAACGACCACAGGGGTACGCGACCGGTCGGCGGCGGAGACGGCGGTCGGCGGCGGGCGGTCCCGCCGCGTCGAGCGCATCATGTCCGCCATCAACCGCGAACCGCTGACCGCGCCGCACCGCACCCGCAACGACGCGGTCCTCGCGATGGGCGTCGCCGTGCTCGCCGTCGCCATCGCCCTGATGGGCGGCGAAGGGACCTGGCCCGGCCCGCTCGGCTGGACGCTGCTGCTCGCCGGGCACGTGCCCCTCGTGTGGCGGCGGCGCAGTCCGGTGGCGGCCCTGCTCGGGGTGGCGGCCTGCGTGGCTCCGTACCACGCTCTCGACAACAACCACGCCCTGCCCATCCCCGCGACCCTCCTGGCGCTCTACACGGTCGCGGCGACCGGCACCGTACGCCGCACGCTGCTCACCGGTGTCGCCGTCCTCGGCCCGACAGTGATCATCAACGGCCTCACCAATCCGAAGGGGGCGCTGGAGTTCCTGCGGATCTCCGGCTGGATCATCGCGATCCTGTTCATCGGTATCGATGTCCGCTATTACCGCCGGTACGTCGCCTCCATCGTCGACCGGGCCGAGCGCGCCGAACGCACCCGTGAGGAGGAGGCCAGGCGCCGCGTCGCCGAGGAACGGCTGCGGATCGCCCGGGACCTGCACGACCTGCTCGCCCACAGCATCACGCTCATCGGCGTCCAGACGTCCGTGGCGGCCCACGTCCTCACCGCCGACCCCGAGCGCCTCGACCGCAAGGCCGTCGCCCAGGCGCTGGACGACATCGCGGGGACCTGCCGGACCGCCCGGGGGGAGTTGCGTACGACGCTGGAGGTGCTGCGGGCGCACGACGCGGTCGTGGGAGTGGGCACAGACCTGGGCGCGGGGGCCGGTCCCGGTTCCGTTTCGGGGCCCGGGGACATGCGGGGGCCGCTGCCCGGGATCGACGGACTGGCCGGTCTCGCGGAGTCGGGCCGGGTGGCCGGGGCCAAGGTCGAACTGTCCGTCCGCGCGGACGGCATACCGCCCTCCGTGGGCGCCGCCGCCTACCGGATCGTGCAGGAGGCGCTCACCAACGCCGTACGCCACGGTGGCCGCGAGGACCTCACCGTGCGGGTGGGTCTGTGGACCGCGGACGGCGCGCTGCTGGTGAGCGTCAAGGACGACGGGACGGGCGGGGACGCGGACGTGGGCGGCGCGGCGGGCCCGTCCGGCGGCACGCCGGGGTTCGGGCTTGTCGGAATGCGGGAGCGGGCCCGTAGCGTGGGCGGCACACTGGACGCCGGACCGGGGCCCGCCGAGGGCTTCGAGGTGACCGCCACACTGCCGCTGCCCCGGGAGGACGAGGCTCGATGACGATCCGCGTACTGCTCGCCGACGACCAGAATCTCGTACGGGCCTCCTTCGCGATGCTCGTCTCGTCGGCCGGTGACATGGAGGTCGTCGCCGAGGCGGGTACCGGGCGGGAGGCCGTGGCGCTGGCCCGGTCGGCGCGGGCCGATCTCGTCGTGATGGACATCCGCATGCCCGACCTGGACGGGATCGAGGCGACCCGGCTCATCGCCGCCGACGAGGATCTCGCGGGTGTGAAGGTGCTCGTCCTGACGACGTACGACACCGACGAGCACATCGTCGAGGCACTGCGGGCCGGGGCGTCCGGCTTCCTCGTGAAGGACATCCGGCCGGCCGAACTCCTCGACGCCATCCGGACGGTGGCCGCGGGGGAGTCCCTCCTCTCGCCCGGTCCCACCTCACGGCTCATCGCCCGCTTTCTGCGCGCGCCGGACACCGCGACGCCGTCCGCGGTGGGCGGGCCGAGCGGGCTGTCCGAGCGGGAACGACAGGTACTCGCGCTCGTCGCGCGCGGTCTCAACAACACCGAGATCGCCGACGCGTTGGGACTCAGTCCGCTGACCGCGAAGACCCATGTCAGCCGGATCATGGGCAAGTTGGCGGCGCGGGACCGGGCGCAGCTGGTGATCGTGGCGTATGAGTCGGGGCTTGTGATACCTGGGGCTGTCTGAGTTCGTCCGAGTTCGGGCACCCCTCAACTGCCTTTGGCTGCAAGGGCATTGCTCTGTCCCTCGGTGCGCACTAGTTTCTCGTTTCCCGAGAGACATCCCACGTCCTATGTCTCGCGTCCTCAGGAGAAACCGTGGCTTCCTCACGTCGTCGTCTTCGTCCGATCGCCCTTGCCGGTGTCGCGGGGCTCGTCGCCGGACTCGCCTCCGGAATCGCGTCCACCGGTACCGCGTTCGCCGCGGAACGGCCGTCGCGGGGGTGTGTCTCCTCCGTTCCGTACGCGGCCGGGCAGAACGGGTACGACACCTACCGCATCCCCGCCACCGTCACGACCCGCACGGGTGCCGTGCTCGCCTTCGCCGAGGGCAGACGTGACGGTGCCGGGGACACCGGGAACATCGACGTCGTCCTCAGACGGTCCTTCGACGGTGGCTGCACCTGGGGGCCGCTGTCCGTCGTCGCGGCCGGGAAGGGGGACACGCGCGGCAATCCGGCGCCTGTCGTCGACCCCCGTACCGGGAAGGTCGTCCTCCTCACGTCCTACAACAGCGGTGCTGTGACCGAGGCGCAGATCATGCGCGGGGAGGTCACGGCCGAGCAGAGCCGGCGTGTCTTCGTGCAGACGAGCCGGGACGACGGGCGTCGCTTCAGCGCGCCGCGGGACATCACCTCGGCGGTGAAGCTGCCGGGGTGGCGGTGGTATGCCACCGGGCCCGGGCATGCGGTGGCTCTGACGCGGGGGCCGTACGCCGGGCGGCTCGTCGTGCCGTCCAACCACTCGGCCTCGCCGGCGGCCGGCTCCGCCGACACCGGGCAGGAGGCCAAGTACTACGGGGCGCACGCGATCTACAGCGATGACGGTGGGGTGACGTGGCGGGTCGGGTTCGTGGACGACCTGTACGACGGGGTCGAGAACGCGAACGAGAGTATTGCCGCGCAACTGCCCGACGGGCGGCTGTACTTCAGTTCCCGGGACCAGCACGGGAGCAGTGTGGGCAACCGGCTCGACAGCTACTCCAGTGACGGGGGTGTGACGCTCGACCGGCCCTATCTGGTCCAGCCGACGCTCAATGACGTGCCTGTGGTTCAGGGCAGCGTTCTGCAGTTGACGGGGGTCGGCCAGGGGACGGGGGCTCCGTTGCTCTTCTCCGGGCCGTCCGTGCCCACGGTTCGGCAGTCCATGGCGGTCTGGCGCAGCGCGGACGCGGGCCACTCCTTCACCAAGGCGAAGACTCTCTCCACGCTGCCGGCTGCGTACTCCGACCTCGTCCAGCTGGGGTCCGACAGGGTCGGGGTCCTTTACGAGACGGGGGCCGCGGGGATGTACGAGGGGATCGAGTTCCGGCGGGTGGGGGTGGGCGAGCTGCGGGGGTAGGGGGTTTCTTTCGCCCCGCCGCCCCTACCCTCCCCCACTCTCGGCTTCGCTCGAGCGGGGGGACCCCCATCGTCACTAACTCAGGGGCTCCGCCCCCGAACCCCCGCCAAAAGATTGCGCAGTTCCCCGCGCCCCTTAAAGGGGCGCGGGGAACTGCGCAACCAGCCACATCCGGACCCGCACCCGACAACGCACCCCACGGGGTCTGGGGCGGAGCCCCAGAAGGACGATGGGGGTCCCCCCGCTCGAGCGAAGCCGAGAGTGGGGGAGGGTAGGGGCGGCAGGGGCGAAAAAACGTCCTACAACAAGCCCGCCCCCGCCAAGAACTTCCCCACCCCTTCGATCTCCTCCGGTGACAGCGGGACCTGTGGCTCGGCCGTCGCGGGGCAGGCGATGATGCCCCTCAGATGCAGGGCGGCCTTGAAGGCGCCGAGCGCCGAAGAGCTGCCCCCCATCCGCCCCCCATCCCCCACCCGCACCATCCCGAACAACGAACACAACCGCTCCTGCTCGTCCCGAGCCCGCTCCCAGTCGCCCTCCCGGCAGAGCCGGTACAGCCGCACGTACCCGTGCGGATCGACGTTGGCGAGCCCCGGCACCGCCCCATCCGCCCCCATCGCCAGCGCACTGTCCACGACGAGTTCGGACCCGGTGAGGACGGAGAACCCCGAGACCCCGGGATGCGCACGGGCCCCGGTCACGACGGCCCGGAAGCCGCCCTCGTCCCCGCTGGAGTCCTTGAGCCCGGCCAGCACCCCCTCCGCGGCCAGCTCCAGCACCAACTCGGTGCCCAGTTTGGAATGGACGGCGACCGGGAGGTCGTACGCGAACACCGGGGCAGGACAACGGGAAGCGATCAAACGGTAGTGGCGGGCCACCTCCGCCGGGTGCGTGCGGGTGTAGAAGGGTGCTGTCACGACCACCGCGTCGGCGCCCGCCTCCGTCACGTACCGGACGTGGTCCAGGACCCGCGGGGTCGTCATGTCGATGGCCCCGGCGAGCACCGGGAGCTGGCCGGACACATGGCCCACCACCGACTCGACGACCAGCCGACGGTGACGGTCCGTCAAGTACGCCGCCTCTGATGAGGAACCCAGGACGAACAGGCCGTCCACCCCGCCGTCCACCAAGTGGTCGACCAGCCTCAGCAACGACGGGACGTCCACCTCGCGGTCCGGTGTCAGGGGCGTGCAGACGGGCGGTACGACACCGGTCAGCGGGGCGGGCACGGGCATCAGGGCTCCCTGGGCATCTCGGCCATGGCGGTGGCCTCCGGAACGGTGGTGACGGCCTGTGCGACCAGGTCGCGTGTCGACTGACCGTCCTCCACAGGATGGTGGCACCGAAACCGGTGCCCCGGACTCGACGCGGCCGCGAAGTCCGGCATCGTCCCGGCACAGACCGGATCCGCCTTCCAGCAGCGGGTGCGGAAGGGGCAGCCGCTGGGCGGACGGGTGGCCGACGGTACGGGGCCCACCAGCGGGATCGGGTCGATCGGGTCGAGCAGTCCCGGTGTCGCCGAGAAGAGCGCCCGTGTGTACGGGTGCCGGGACCCGTCCGTCACCTCGTCGGCCGGGGACTCCTCGACGATCCGGCCGAGGTACATCGTGATGACCCGGTCGCTCATCCTCCGTACGGTCTGGATGTCGTGGGAGACGAAGACCAGTGCCAGGCCGAGCCGTTCCTTCAGGTCGAGGAGGAGGTTGAGGATCTGGGCGCGGACCGACACGTCCAGCGCGCTCGTCGGCTCGTCCGCGACCACCAGATCGGGGTCCAGGGCCAACGCCCGTGCGATGGCGACCCGTTGGCGCTGACCGCCCGACAGCTGACCGGGGAGTCCGTCCGCCAGTGCCTTGGGCAGGCCCACCAGCGACATCAACTCCCGTACGCGGTCCTCCCGTTGCCGGGCCGTTCCCCGCCTGTGCACGTCGAGGGGGTCGCGCAGGATCTGCCGTACCGTCAGCCGGCGGTTCAGGGCGGTCGACGGGTCCTGGAAGATCATGCCGGTGCCCGCGCCCACCGTGACCCGCCGTTCGGCCGGTGGCATCGTCCACAGGTCGCTGCCGCGGAAGGACACCGTGCCGGACGTCGGCTTCTGCACCCCCACCAGCACCTTGGCGAGCGTCGACTTGCCGCAGCCGGACTCCCCGACGACGCCCACCGTCTCGCCGGGCGCGATGGTGAGGTCGGCGCCGGTGAGGGCGTACACCCGGTCGCGTGCGAACAGGCCGCCGGTGCGCGCCTTGTGGACGACGTGCGCGTCGGACAGCACCACGAGCGGGCTCCCGGGGCGGCTCACTTCATGGCCATCGACAGGCTGGGTCATCTCACGGCCTCGCTTCCGTCGGCTCGGGCGGTCCGGACGGTCCGGCGGGTCCGGTTGCTTCGGTCGGCCCGGTCGAGGTCGCGGTCAGGGCGATCGCCGGGTGGTGGCAGGCGACCTCGTGGCGGCGCGGCGGGCCCGCCAGCCGGGGAGCCGTCGTACGGCACACGTCCGTCACCATCGGGCAGCGGTCGGCGAACCGGCAGCCCGCAGGGAAGTCGGCGGGCGACGGTACGACTCCCTTGATCTGCGTCATCCGTTCGGCCGCCGACTCAAGGGACAGGACGCTGCCCAGCAGCCCGCGCGTGTAGTGGTGGGAGGGGGACTCGACGAGGTCCGCCGTCACGCCAGACTCCACGATCTGGCCGCCGTACATCACGACCACCCGGTCGGTGACATCCGCGATGAGGGCCAGGTCGTGCGAGACGAGGATCAGCGCGAAGTCGAGTTCGGCGCGCAGCCGCAGCAGCAGCTCTATGATCTGCGCCTGCACGGTGACGTCGAGGGCGGTCGTCGGTTCGTCGGCGACGATCAGCTTCGGGTCCCGGGAGAGGGCCATGGCGATGAGTACGCGCTGGCGCTGGCCGCCGGACAGTTCGTGCGGGTAGCTGCGCAGGGTGCGTTCCGGGTCCAGGCCGACCAGTTCGAGGAGCTCGGCGCCCGTACGCGTGCCGCCCCTCCTCACAACTTGCTTGAGCTGGGCGCGAATCGTCATCGCCGGGTTCAGGGAGGAGAGCGCGTCCTGGTAGATCATCGCCATCTCGTGGCCCAGGAGTTTTCGGCGCACGCTCATCGGCTCGCCCACCAACTGCCACTGATTGAACCGCACATGGCCGCGCACCCGGGCGCCCTTCGGCTCCAGGCCCATCACGGCGAGCGCGGTCAGCGACTTGCCGCAACCCGACTCGCCCACCAGGCCCAGGACTTCACCGGGCTGCACGTCGAAACTGATGCCGTCGACGATGTCCACACCCCCGTGGCGGGCATCGAATCCGATGGCCAGGTTCTCCACGCTCAGCACCGGTCGGCCCTCGGGGAGAGGCCGTGCCCGGGTGCGCAGCCGCTGGGCCGCCTCCGTCAGTCCCGGCAGTTCGAGCACCTTGCCGCTGCCGGGCTCGGGTGCTTCCAGCCGGTCCTCCTCCTCGCGCGCCTCGACGTCCCGCGCGGCCGGCGCCGCCCACGCGTCCGAGACGCCCTCGGAGAGGATGTTCAGCGACAGCACGGTGACCAGCATCAGCAGACCGGGGAAGACGGTCGCCCACCAGCCGCCGGTCAGCACCATGTTCTTGCCGTCCGCGATGACACTGCCCCAGGACGGGTCCGGCGGCCGCACACCCGCGCCGATGAAGGACAGCGACGCCTCGAAGACGATCGCCTCGGCGACCTGCACGGTGCAGAACACCAGGACCGGGGCGGCACAGTTGATGGCCACGTGCCGCCACACGATGTGCGGCGTACGCGCTCCTATGACCCGCTCGGCCGTCACGTAGTCCTCGCCGTACTGGTCCATCACGTTGGCCCGTACGACCCGTGCCATCGGCGGCATGTAGAGGAACGCGATCGCGCCGATGAGGATCGGGATGCTGCCGCCGAACACCGCGACGAAGACTGCCGCGAGCGCGATGCCCGGGAAGGCCATGACGATGTCGAGGCAGCGCATCAGCGTCTCGTCGACCGCCTTGCGCGAGGTCGCCGCGATCGCGCCGATGAGCGCCCCCACGACGAGCGCGAGCCCGGTCGCGCCGAGCCCGATCGCCAGCGACCAACGGGCCCCGTACATCAGCCTGCTGAGGATGTCGCGGCCCAGGCTGTCCTGCCCCATCCAGTGCTCGCCGGACGGCGCGCCCTCGCCGTGGCCGTTGTCGACCAGGGTCGCCTGGTCGAGCGGGTCGTGCGGGGCGATCAGCGGGGCGAGCAGGGCCGTGAGGACGACGATCCCGATGACCACGACCGCGATCCGCGAGATCAGCGGGAGCCGCTTGAAGCCCCTGAGGCGGATGCCGGGCAGGGAGAGCTTCTCCGCCAGCCGCTTCCGGTACATCAGCATCATGCTTCGGCACTCCTCAGGCGCGGGTTGACCAGCAGATAGAGGATGTCGATGACGAGGTTCACGACCACGAACCCGAAGGCGATCGTGAGCACACCGCCCTGCACGACGGCCGGATCACCGTTCTTCACGGCGTCGATCATGAGCTTTCCCATCCCCGGCAGATTGAAGATCGTCTCGATGACGACCGCACCGCCGAGCAGATAGCCGACCCGCAGACCCAGGACGGTCAGCGGGTTCATCAGGGCGTTGCGCAGCACGTTCCGCCCGACCACGACCACCGGCGGCAGCCCGCTGCCGATCGCCGTCCGTACGTAGTCCTTGTCCAGCTCCTCGACCACGGCCGTACGGACGATCCGGGTGAGCTGGGCGGCGACCGGCAGCGACAGCGCCAGCGCGGGCAGCGTCATCGTCTTCAGCCAGCCCGTGAACGAGTCGGCCGGGTTGACGTATCCGCTGGTCGGGAACCAGCCCAGGTCCACGGCCAGGTACTGGATCATCAGCAGCGCCAGCCAGAAGCCGGGCGCCGCGACACCGGTCAGCGAGACGACCCGGATCAGCTGGTCCGGGAACCGGTCCCGGTAGATCGCCGCGGTGACCCCGCCGAGCAGCGACAGCACCACCGCGATGCCGAGGCCCAGGAAGGTCAGCTGCATGGTGAGCGGCAGCGCGGTGGTGACCTGGTCGACGACCGGGGCACGCGTCAGCGCGCTGACCCCCATGTCACCCCGGACCAGATCCCCGACGAAGTCGAAGTACCGCACCGGGAACGGATCCAGCAGTCCGTTGCGCTCCCTGAAGTCGTGCAGCTGCTGTTCGGTCGGGTTCGCGCCCTGGAAGTACGCGGACGCCGGATCACTGTCCGAGAACCGCATCACAACGAACACGAACAAAATGATCCCGAGCATCAACGGCACGAGCAGCACGATCCGCCGCCCAACAATTCTGACGATCGCGATCACGGGTGAATTCTCCCCTTACCTCTCAGGTCCGGCTGATCTTTTAGGGGCGCGGGGAACTGCGCGCTCAGCCCACGACGGCCCGCAGTCTCCGCACAACGCTTAAACCCACTTCGCCTGGAGCACGTTTATCCCCGGGTACGGCTGTGGCCGAATACCCGAAAGATCCCCCGCATTCCACGCGGTGATCAACTCGTTGTGCACCACCGGATAAATCACGGCGTTCTCCGCGACAATGTCGATGTACTCCTGCGTCATCGACTTCTTCTTCTCCGCGTCCGGCTCCTGCGTAGCCTGATCCATCCGCTTGAACAGATCCTTCGCCACGGAGTTGTTCTCCCACCGGGCATACCGCATCCAGGTGTTCCCGGGCCCGTAGTTGTAATGCATGATCAGATCCGCGTCGAGACCGAACTGGTTCGGATTGGACGCGGCGGCGACGACCTGGAAGTCCTTCTTCTGGTCGAGCTTCGTGAACAGCGCGGCCGTTTCCTGCGGTTCGAGGGTCGTCTTGACGCCGATGGCGTCCCAGGAGGCCTTGATGGTCGGCAGGCAGTCCACGATCCAGCTCACGTTGACCGCCATCAGGCTGACCGTGAGCCCGCTGACCCCGGCCTCCTTGAGGAGAGCCTTGGCCTTGTCCGGGTCGTAGTCGTAGACGGTCTTCGCCTTCCGGTACGTCGGATTCCCCTCGTTGAGATACGACGAAGCAGCCTTCCCATGACCGCGCAGCGCGGCCTGGATCATCTTCTCCTTGTCGATGGCGTAGTGCAGCGCCTGCCGCACCCGTACGTCGTCGAAGGGTTTGTGGGCGGTGTTGAAGAGGAGGAAGATGTGGTTCATTCCCGCCCCACCCTCGACCTTCAGGCCGCCCTTTTCGAGCTGGGAGATATTGGCGTACGGGATGTTGTCGGAGATCTGCGCGCCCGCGCTCGACCCCGAGATCTTCGCGACGCGCGGCGCGGCGTCCACGATCGTCAGCCAGTTCATCTTCTTGAACGCGGCCTTGCGGGGGCCGTTGTAGTCCGCGAACGCCTCGAAGGTGGTGTTGGACTTCGGGTGGTGGGCGGCCTGCCGGTACGGCCCGGAGCCGATCGCCTTTCCCGTCGTCGCCTCGTCCAGCGCACCCGCCTTCGAGAACACGTGCTTCGGCATGATCTTGGCGAGGGTGAGCCGCTGGGCGCCGTCGGGGAAGGGGAACTTGAGAATGAGTTCCACCGACTTCTCGTCGACCTTCTTCACCTCCTTCAGCCAGGACGCGAAGAAGTTCTTGGCGAGCGTCGTCGTCTTCGGATCCAGTACGCGCTCATAGGTGAAGACCACGTCGTCGGCGGTGACGGGCTGCCCGTCGTGCCACTTCGCGCCCTCGCGCAGTGTGAACTTCCAGGCCGTCGCCCGGAGATCCGCCGGAACGGCCGTCGCGAGCGCCGCGTACGGCTCACGGCTGATCGGATCGGTGTCGAGCAGCCCCTCGTAGATGTGGTGGTTGCCGGCCATCGCGAAGGCCGAGGCGGTCATCAGAGGGTCCCAGCTCTGGTCGTTGCCGTAGCCGATGACCGCGGTGAGCGTCCGGTCGGCGCCCTCGCCCCCGCCTCCCGTCTCGTTCGTGGACTCCGGTCCCGACGAGCAGGCGGAGAGCGTCGAGCTGATCGCGGCGGCGGCGCCCAGCGCGCCGGAGTACTTCAGGAACGACCGGCGGTGGAGCGCCGGTGCGTGGGTCGCGTCGCGCACGGTTCCTCCAGCAAGGGGTGGGAGATACGACGTCCTACGTCATAGGTGCAGCGTGACCATAAGAGGGCGCGTGGGGGTGGTCAAGGGAGCGCGCACGAATGCCGTTTCTTCCAGAGGTGCAACCAATGTCGCCCTGAAACGCGCCGAGTTGACGGATGGTCAATCGCCGATTGACGGCCGATCCTGCCGGGAGGTGGGACGTGGGATGTCCCGCGCGCGTACGATGCGGCGCATGTCTGAGCGGCGCGTATCCGACGACCACAGGAACGACAGCCCACGCAAGGACGGACGGCCCAAGGTCGACGGGCCCGGGGATGCCGGGCCCAGGAACTCGTTCCCCCGGGCGCGCTCGGTCCGTGAGCCGCGGGTGAGCAGTCAGATCCAGCGTGAGGTCATGCAGATGATCCTCGACCGCAGGCTCCGGGCCGGCGCGCCCCTGCCCACCGAGGCCGAGCTGATGGGGTCCCTCGGCGTCAGCCGCAACTCCGTCCGCGAGGCCCTCAAGGCACTCCAGGCCCTCGACATCGTGGAGATCAGACACGGTTACGGCACCTATGTCGGCGAGGCGTCACTGACCCCGCTCGTCGACGGTCTGACCTTCCGCACGCTGGCCCGACAGGGCGACGACACAGGCGCGTTGGCCGAGATACTCCAGATCAGGGAGGTTCTGGAGGAGGGGCTCGTCCGGCGGGTCGCCGGCACCCTCTCGGACGCGGAGCTGGCACGGCTGGAGGCCGTGGTGGAACGGATGGAGGAGGCGGGCCGCCCGTTCCCCGAACTCGACCGTGAATTCCACGAGTTGCTGTACGCGTCCCTCGGAAACGCCCTGGTGCCCCAGCTGTTGGGTGCCTTCTGGACCGTGTTCCGGCGGGTCGCCCGCGTGCGGGGCTGGACGGACGATCCGGCCCCCGACGTGACGGTCCGCCGCCATCGTGACATCGTCGTCGCCCTGAGAGCAGGAGACGTGGAGGGGGCGCAGAAGGCGATGGCGGACCATTTCCGCGGTATCGAGGCGCGGGCCGCGCAGGAGTCACGGGGGGTCGGATGAGCGAGGGCTGGGACGAGGGGACGGCCGGCGTACTGCGGCTGCCGTCCGGGCGGTTGGTCCGGGGCCGGGGGCTGCGGCACGGGCTCGACCCCTCGGCGGTCCCGCCGACGTACGGCCTCTATCTCCTCGGCAAACAGCCGCCCGAAGTCCCTTGGGACACACGGTGGTTGAAGTGGCCGGACTTCTGGCTGCCCAGGGACAGGGCGGACGCGCGGAAGGTCCTCACGGCGACCTGGGGGCGGGCCGCGGATTCCGGCGAGCGTGTCGAGGTCGCCTGCGGGGGCGGTCGCGGACGGACCGGCACGGCACTGGCCTGCCTCGCCGTCCTGGACGGCGTACCGCCCGAGGAGGCCGTGGAGTTCGTACGACGGAACTACGACCGCCACGCCGTGGAGACGCCGTGGCAGCGGACATACGTACGTCGGTTCGAGGAGGGAGCGGGGCCCGGTTCATGACGGGAACGGTCCCCGCCGCTTTGGGGGTGGGGCGGGGGCGTAGAAGTGGTTTGCCACTTCCGGCGGTGGGCGCTCATCCCTTGGTCGGGGTGCCGTAGACCATCGGCCGACAGCCGGAAGTGCCCCGGTTCAACAGACTGGCGGCATGGAGAACACGGGGAACGACAAGGCCGAGAGCGCAGGGATCAGCAGGGCGCGGTTCATGGGGGCAGCGGCGGTCATGGGGGTCGGAGCGGCGGTGGGACTGCCGGCCGCCGGGGCGTCGGCCTCGACGCGCCCGTCCCGGTCGCCCTCTCCGTCGCCGCGAGCCGCCGCCGGTGGGCCGCGCGGGCTCACGCACCGAGGCGTCGTCTACACCGTCGGGGCCGGGGAGACCCCGGGGACGGCGTGGAGCGGGCGGAGGATGCGCGGCGACATCCGGGTGATCGCGGACGACCTGCACGCCGACACCGTCGAGGTCACCGGGGACGGGGTCGAGCGGCTGAACGCCACGGCGAGCGAGGCCGCCGAGCGCGGGCTGCACGTCTGGCTGCAGCCGACGCTGGGGGACGTGCCGGAGCGGGAGATCCTGGAGCACCTGGCGGAGGCGGGCAGGCACGGGGAGCGACTGCGGAAGCAGGGCGCCCGCGTCACCCTCGCCGTGGGGTGCGAGTTCTGGCTGTTCGTGCCGGGGATCGTGCCGGGGGCCGACGTCTTCGAGCGGATCGACAACCTGGAGAAGGGCAACTTCGATCTGGCGAAGGTGCAGAAGCGGCTGGCCGCGTTCACCGCGAAGGCGGCGGCGGCCGGACGGTCCGTCTTCCGCGGCAGGCTCAGTTACGCCGCCATGCAGGACCCGACGTTCGAGAACGTCGACTGGAACCTCTTCGACATCGTGGGCATCGACTACTACTCGTACTTCCCGCAACGAGCCGACTACGTCCGTGAGTTGAGGAAGTTCCAGCGCTGGGGCAAGCCGCTCGCCATCACCGAGTTCGGCACCTGTACGTTCGTCGGCGCCCCGGAACAGGGCGGAATGGGCTGGAGCATCGTCGACTACGGCAAGACACCACCGGAGATCAAGGGGAACGTGGTGCGCAGTGAACGCGTTCAGGCCGCGTACCTCACCGATCTCCTCGACGTCTTCGAGTCGATGAACCTGCATGCGGCGATGGCGTTCGAGTTCGTCACCGCCGACGCTCCGCATCGCCCCGACAAGCCGCTCTACGACCTCGACATGGCCTCGTACGCCATCGTCAAGCCCATCAAGGACCGCCCCGACGACCCCGAATCCGGCTGGCACTGGGAGCCCAAGGAGTCATTCCACGCGGTGGCCCGGCACTACGGCCGGGCGGGCTGCTGAGCGGTCCGTGGCCGGTCGGGTTCACGGCAGGGTGGCGCGGAAGTTCACGGGCGGGCGGCGCAGAGGCTCACGGGCGGGTGGCGCGGAAGCGGACGGCACCGGATTCGGGGTGCCGGTCCACCGACACGTCCTCGAAGCCCGCCTTCGCGAGACGGTCCGGGAGGCCGGTCGGATCCACCGTGTTCATCGTGTCCCGGAAGTGCAGCACCCGGAACCGGAAACTCGGCTGGCTGTCGCACCCGGCGAAGACACCGCCGGGGCGCAGCACGCGGTGCGCCTCCGCGAAGATCCGGTCCTGCTGGGCGGCCGTCGGCACGTGGTGCAGCATCACGAAGCAGACGACGGAGGAGAAGCTCTCGTCCGGCAGTGGCATCGCGGCTCCGTCGGCGTGCAGGATCGTGGCCCGGTCGCCCCACTTCCGCTCCAGCAGGGCGGCCGTGCCCTCGTCGATCTCGACGGCCGTGACACGGGGGACCTGCTCGATCAGTACGCGCAGATTCGCGCCGTAGCCCGGACCGATCTCCAGTACGTCGTCGCCGAGGGGTACGTCCGTCAGGGTCCAGGGGAGGATGTGGTCCCTCGTCGTCCGGGCCCACTTCTCGGAGCTGCACAGTCTGCGGTGTGCTCGGTTCATCGGCATGAGGCGACGGTACGAGCGGGGCGGCGGTGTCCGACACGGGCTACGCTGCCGTCCCATGTCGCCAGACGGACAGCCGGACGGACGGCCGGGCGCACAGCCTGTCGGGCGGTCGGCCGCCACCGCGATCTTCATCGGCCACTTCGCGATGCCGAGGGGCAGCGGGTTCGGCCGGCACTGGCACACGTTCCACCAACTCGCCTGGGCCGCAAAGGGGTTGCTGCGGGTGACCAGTGAGCGCGGCGCCTGGCTGCTGCCGCCGTCGCTGGCGCTCTGGATCCCCGCCGGGCTGGCCCATACGACGAAGGCGGAGGGCGACGCCGTCATGCGGACTCCGTACGTGAACCCGGCGGCGTGCCCGGAGATCACCTGGACCGAACCCACGGTGGTGGGCGTGGACCCGCTGCTCCGGGCACTCGTCGACCACCTCGTACGCACCGATCTCGCCCCGGACGCCCGGTCGCGGGCCGAAGCCGTACTCCTCGACGTACTGCGTCCCGTACCGGTGACGAGCGTGTCCGTGACCGAACCCCGGGATCCCCGGACGCGGGCGGTGGCCCGGGCGCTCGTCCAACATCCGGACGACGGGCGGGCGTTGGAGGCCTGGGGCAGGGAGGTCGGCGCGAGCGCCCGTACGCTGGCCCGGCTCTTCGTCGCCGAGACGGGCCTCGCCTTCGGCCAGTGGCGCGAACGCCTGCGCATGCAGCTCGCGATGCCGCTCCTCGCCGAGGGGCTGACGACGGAGGCGGTGGCCCGGCGGGTGGGATACGCCTCCGCCAGTTCGTTCGTGGCGGCGTTCCGGCGGATCGTGGGCGTCACGCCCCGGCAGTACTTCCCGGTCTGAGGCTGAACCACGTACTACGAGTTGCCGGAGCCCGAGCCCGATTCGGTGTCCGTGGCCCTCTGCCCCCGGCGGTGGGCCGCGACGCGTTCGCGGGTGGCGCAGCGGCGGGAGCAGTAGCGGCGAGCCGGGCCCGGGCCCGAGGTGAGGTAGACGTTCCGGCAGGCGGGGGAGGCGCAGAGGCCGCCGGGCGGGCGCTGGTGGTCCCAGAGGAGGACGGTCAGCGCCAGACAGGACGAGGTCAGGAACCACTCGTTCCAGGGGGCGTCGTCGTGGCTGTCGAGGTGGGGGTGCCACGGAGCGCTGCCGCCGTGCGAGGTGAGCCGCAGCGGTCCGGTCTGTTCCGCCAGCAGGCGGTTGAGGGCTGCCGCGGCGGCGTCGACGTCCTCGGCTGCGAAGACCTCACGGAGGAGGAGAGCGGCCGCACGCATCCGTACGACGTCGTCCGGGGCGAGCTCGACGGGCTCCGACTCGCCGTACTCCCGCAGTACTTCGGCCACTTGTCTGGGCTGGGGCGCCCGGTCGTCCGCACTGGACAGGGTGTTGATCAGGGCCGCGGTGCGCCGGGCGTTGGCCAGGACGGAGTGCCGTGTGGACCAGTCGTCGGGGAGGGCTGCCATGAGCCGAATGTAACGCATATTGCTAAGGTTTGAGTTACGTACGTAACGTCATCCCGATGAAGAGGCGTTACGCGATGGGGTCCTTCCTCGCCGGGGCGGCAGCGGCGCGGGCGGGCGACGAGATGTCCGGTCCCGCGCTGTTGCTGGCGGGCTACGCGGTCGGAGGGTCGGCCACGGAGGCGTCGGCGCTGCTCGCGGGCATCACGGTCTCGGCGGCGGTCGGCGGCCCGTTGCTCGGAGCGCTCCTCGACAGGTCCCCGAGGCCGGGCCGCCTGCTGGCCCGGGCCCTCGCCCTGTACGGAACGGGCCTGGTGCTGATCCTCCTGAGCCTCGGCCGCCTTCCCCTCGAACTCACCGTCCTGATCGCCGTGTTCACGGGACTGCTCGGGCCGGCCCTCTCCGGCGGCTGGACCGCCCAACTCCCCAGGGTCGTGCCCCGCGGGCGCATGCCCCGCGCGAACGCGCTCGACGCGATGACGTTCAGCCTGGCGAGCCTGGTCGGCCCGGCACTCGCCGGAGGGCTCGCACACCTCCTCGGAGCACCGGCCGCCGTGGTGGCGTCGGCGGCGCTGATCGCCTGCGCCCTGCCTGCGGCGTGGACCCTGCCGACGGGCCGCGGCCGGGACCAGGATCGAGACCGGGGCCGGGACGGCTACCGCGACCGGGACTGCGACCGGGGCAAGACCCAACCGGCCGCATCCCTGACCGCCGACCTGGCCGCCGGAATCCGCGCCATCACCCGCACCCGACCGCTGGCCCGGGCCACTCTCGCCTCGGTCATCTCCTGCACGGGCCTGGGCATGCTGATCACCTGCACCCCGCTGCTCGGTGAGCGGGCCTTCGGCTCGGCCGCCGAGGGCACGCTGCTCCTGACCTGCACGGCGGTCTCGGCCCTCGCCGCCAACGCCGTACGCGCACGCCGTCCCCGCGCCATCGCGCCGGACACGATCATCTGGGGCAGCACGCTGCTCCTGGCGGCCGCGCTCGTACTGTCCGCGACGGGCCACCCGGTGCTGGTCATCGCAGCGGCGCTGACGGCGGGCGTGGGTGAAGGCCCGCAACTCGCCGCGTTGTTGGCGATCCGGCACCGGGAGTCACCGGAACGCCTCCGCAGCCAGGTCTTCATGACAGGCGCGAGCCTCAAGATCACCGGCTTCGCCCTCGGCGCGGCCGTCGCCGGCCCGCTCGCGACGCACTCACTGCCGACCGCACTCCTGACGGCCGCGGGGGTTCAGCTCGTAGCGGGCCTGAGCTGCGTTGTGTCAACAGGTTCGTATGAGCATGACAGCGACGGTGGAAGCCCGGGAACATGAGTCTGTGCCAGTCGGAAATCCGAGAAGGGGGAAACACGTGCGGACTTTGACGAGAACGTTAGTCGGCGCCACGGCGGTCGCCGGGATCGTCGTCGGCAGCCTTGCCGGTGCGAGCAGTGGTTTCGCGGCGACCGAGGCGGCCACGAAGCCGGCCACGACGCCGGCGGCGAGCGCCGAGGCCGTCAGCCCGCTCGCGGTGGACAACCACGGTCTGTCCACGGGGGAAGCCAGGAACGTCCAGTGCTGGCTGATGGACGACTGGGGTTACCCCGGCCCCCTCAACGGCCAGTTGGACACCGAAAGTTGGAAGGCGATGCAGCGCTTCCTCCAGGCGAACTGGGGGTACCCCGGCCCGATCAACGGAATCCCCGGGGTCGGCACCGACAGGGCCTTGCTGCTTTTCCTGACGGCCGACTACGGCTACCCCGGCCCGATCGACGGAATCTGGGGCCCCCGCGCCACGGTCTCCTTCAAGAAGTTCGCCGCGTGGTGCGCCAGGTCCTGCTGAGCCAGCAGGTGCGGGCAGTGGGGGTGATCCCCGACTGCCCGCGCTTCGTCTGTCGGCCGCCCCGTCAACCGGCGCAGCGCCGCGTCACTTCTCCGACGAACGCGCGCCACGCGTGCGCGGACACCAACAGGACGGGACCGTCAGGGGACTTGCTGTCCCGGACGGGCACGACGCCGGGGACTCCGTCGGCGACTTCGAGGCACGCCTCGCCGCCGTCGCCGCCGCTGTAGGTGCTCTTGCGCCAGCGGGCGGCGCCTATGAAGTCGTAGGCGACCTCGACGCAGGACTCGCCTCCGCTGCCGCCGCTGTAGGTGCTCTTGCGCCACCTGGCATTACTCAGGTCGTACTCGCGCATCGTCTGTGGTCCTCCGCCGCCGATTCGATCAGGGCCTGGGACGCCTCCGGCGACAACGCGGCGGCCCTGAGCAGATCGTAATCCGCCTGGTCCGCTTCACTACTGCTGGATCGTCCAGCAGATTCCCTGAAAGCACGCCCTCTGTATAGACAGTTGGCGGGGCGTCCTCGAACTCCATGAGCGTCATCATCTTGCCCATCTGGGGGTGCGCCCCGACGGAGAACGGAAGCACCTGCACGAGTGCCTTGCGGTCGCGGACCACCGCCGCGATGTGGTCCAGTTGCAGAGCCATCGCTGCGGGGCCACCGACCGGGACCCGCAGTACCGTCTCGTGCAGCACCGCCCAATACACGGGCCGTGTAGCGTCCTTGAGGAGCAGGGCGCGGTCCATCCGCAGCCTCACCATCTCCTCGATGTACTCGTCGGCGGCCAGCGGGTTGCTCGCCAGATAGATCGCGCGTGCGTACTCAGCGGTCTGAGGCAGCCCAGGAAGGACCGCTGGAGCGTACTCGCAGATCTCGGTGGCGAGTCGCTCAAGCTCCGCCGCGTGCGCGAAGTACTCCGCGAACCGCTCTTCCTTGATGAGCTTTCGCCACAGCCTCTCGAAAAAACCTCCGGTTTGTAGAAGGTCATCGATCCGCTGGGCCACATCCAACTGCGGTCGGCGAATTGCCTGTTCGAATTGCCCGATGTAGCCGCCCGACACAAAAACGCGATGACCCAAGTCCACTTGGGTTAACCCGGCCTCCTCGCGGCGCCTCTTCAACTCCGTTCCGAAGAACTCCCAAGCAGCCTGCCGCGAACCATTGGCCATGGCCAAGCCCCCTTGTACTGCCGTGTACTGCACCGACGTTGCTGAGCGTAGAGGTCTTCCAAAGTCTAAGCGGCAAGCGTCACCGTGGAGATGAAAAGCGTGAAACCCAATTGGAAAGGGGAACACGGTGAAGGCTGACGGGATCGGCCACGGCGCACAGTACTCGGCGGCGTGTGTCGAACAAGCGGAGGAAACGGTGAAGGAATTGCGCGCGGCACTGGCAACGGCAGGAATTAAGTTGCCGACACTGGGGATCGACCCGGCAAGTTTGGCGCGGGAGGCCCCTTGTCCGCTCGTCGAATTGGGGCGGTGTTCCGTCGAGACGGCGGCGCGACTCACGGCGGTGCTGGGATGAAGCCGAAGGTCGGGACGTACGTCGTCGACACGAGGACGGGAAGGGTGGGCGTGGTGATGGGGCACGAGGGACCCTACGTACAGCTCAGGCCGTACGGCGGCGGCAAGGAGTGGGACTGCGCACCGGACACCGTCCGGGGAGCCACCGCGGCGGAACGTCTCAGCGCGGCCACCGCGCGCAGCCGCGGCGAGGTCCCCTGAAACGCCTGGAGGGGCCTGTCATAGGGTGCTGCGCCATGGCGATATGGATATGGAAACGTCGCAGGCAGAAGGCCGCGCGAAAGTACCCCGTTCCGCTCACCATGCACCAGCTGTGGATGGTGTCGCTCAGCGCGCCGGTGAACCGTGACCGGGACGCCTCGCGGACGACCCTGTACCCGTTCACCCGCATCGACGACGACAGGGCCGGGCGCTGGCTGGCCGACCAGTGGGAGATCGCCTCGCGTGACGAACTGGTCGGCCGGCTCGACGGCCTCGCCCGGACCGGCTACCGCGCCGGCGCCCGGCGGCGGCTCGGCGTCGAACCTCTGGCGTGGGACGCGGGTCTGTACGTCGACATCACCCGCCGGGGCTTCGCGTGCGGGATGCTCGGCGAGGCCGACGCGTGGACCGCGCTGAAGAACATCGTCCCGGCGGTGGTGAGGTCGTACGCCTCCTGGAACGAGTACGCCGAGCACTATCTGCTGGGCAGGATGGTCTGGCGGGAGAATCTGCGGGGCACCCCGGACGCACCCGCCCCGCAGGCGGTCTCGGACGCCCATCTGAAGTCCCTCCTGGACCCCGCGAACCGGGCCAGCCCCTGGAACATGGCGCCCTGGCACGCGATCAGCCACCCCGACCACACCCGCTGACTCCGTACGCGAGAATGGGCCCATGAGCCTGTTCCGCGACGACGGTGTTGTCCTGCGCACCCAGAAGCTGGGTGAAGCGGACCGCATCATGCTGCGGTCTCCCGGGGGACGACCCCCGTACCCCCAGCCGGAAACCCGTGGGGGCGCGCGATGAGTCTCTTCCGGGACGACGGTGTTGTCCTGCGCACCCAGAAGCTGGGCGAGGCGGACCGCATCATCACGTTGCTCACTCGCGGTCACGGGCGCGTACGTGCCGTCGCGCGAGGCGTGCGGCGGACCAAGTCGAAGTTCGGGGCGCGGCTCGAACCCTTCTCCCACGTCGACGTGCAGTTCTTCGCGCGGGGGAGCGAGCTGATCGGGCGCGGGCTGCCGCTGTGCACACAGAGCGAGACGATCGCTCCGTACGGTGGCGGGATCGTCGCCGACTACGCGCGGTACACCGCCGGGACGGCCATGCTGGAGACCGCCGAGCGGTTCACCGACCACGAGGGCGAGCCGGCCGTGCAGCAGTATCTGCTGCTGGTGGGCGGACTGCGGACGCTCGCGCAGGGCGAGCACGAGCCGCACCTCATCCTCGACGCCTTCCTGCTGCGCTCACTCGCCGTGAACGGCTACGCGCCGAGCTTCGGCGACTGCGCGAAGTGCGGCATGCCGGGACCGAATCGGTTCTTCTCGGTCGCCGCGGGAGGTTCCGTCTGCGTCGACTGCCGGGTGCCCGGCAGCGTCGTACCCTCGGCGGGGGCCCTCGAACTGCTCGCCGCGCTGCTGACGGGGGACTGGGCGACCGCGGACGCGTGCGAGCCGCGGTACGTCCGGGAGGGCAGCGGTCTGGTGTCGGCCTATCTGCACTGGCACCTGGAGCGCGGACTGCGCTCGCTGCGGTACGTAGAGAAATAGGCAAAGAAGTACCCGTAGTCACGTCACGTAAGAGGAGACGAGAAGCACATGGTGGTACGCGGGATCCTGGGGCGCCAGCGCCGCGAGTACAAGACGCCGGAGCCGCACCCGTCCGGCGCCCGCTCGCCCAAGCTCCCCGGCGAGCTGATCCCGAACCACGTGGCGTGCGTGATGGACGGGAACGGCCGCTGGGCCAAGGAGCGCGGGCTGCCGCGCACCGAGGGGCACCGGGTCGGCGAGGGCGTCGTCATGGACGTCCTCAAGGGCTGTCTGGAGCTGGGCGTCAAGAACCTCTCGCTGTACGCCTTCTCGACGGAGAACTGGAAGCGGTCGCCCGAGGAGGTCCGCTTCCTGATGAACTTCAACAAGGACGTCATCCGGCGCCGCCGCGACGAGATGGACGAGCTCGGCATCCGGATCCGCTGGGTCGGCCGCATGCCCAAGCTGTGGAAGTCCGTCGTCCAGGAGCTCCAGATCGCCCAGGAGCAGACGCAGAAGAACGACGCGATGACGTTGTACTTCTGCGTCAACTACGGCGGCCGCGCCGAACTCGCCGATGCCGCGAAGGCGCTGGCCGCGGATGTCGCCGCCGGGAAGCTCGACCCGGACAAGGTCACCGAGAAGACCATCCAGAAGTACCTCTACTACCCGGACATGCCGGACGTGGACCTGTTCCTGCGCCCGAGCGGCGAGCAGCGCACCTCCAACTACCTGATCTGGCAGTCCAGTTACGCCGAGATGGTCTTCCAGGACGTCCTGTGGCCCGACTTCGACCGCCGCGACCTGTGGCGTGCCTGCGTGGAGTACGCCTCCCGCGACCGCCGCTTCGGCGGAGCCGTCCCCAACGAGGACCTCCTGGCAATGGAAGAGGGCATGCGGGGGCGCCCCGAAGGGGCCTGATCGTTTCGTTCGGACGTGCGGGCCGGTGGGGCCTGATCGCGCAGTTCCCCGCGCCCCTAAAGACAAAAGCCAGGGGCGCAACCCCGCTTTTCAGGGGCGCGGGGAACTGCGCGAGCAACCCTCACGGACCCGCACCCGAAAACGAACCGCCGCCGCCCTACCCCTTGGCGCGCGCAGCGCACTCCGCACAGGTGCCGAAGATCTCCACCGTATGGGCCACGCTCACATAGCCGTGCTCCGCCGCGATGGCCTCCGCCCACTTCTCCACGGCCGGACCCTCCACCTCGACGGCCTTGCCACAGACACGGCACACGAGGTGGTGATGGTGGTCGCCGCTCTCACAGCGGCGGTACACGGATTCGCCGTCCGACGTGCGCAGGACATCGACCTCGCCCGCGTCGGCAAGGGACTGAAGCGTGCGATACACCGTGGTCAGCCCGACGGAGTCGCCCTTGTGCTTGAGCATGTCGTGCAGGTCCTGGGCGCTGCGGAACTCGTCCACCTCGTCGAGCGCCGCCGCCACGGCGGCACGCTGCCGGGTGGAACGGCCCCGAACGGGCGGTCCAGCGGTAGTCACCGTTGCCTCCAAACGTCTGCGGCTTGCCGGGCCATTGTGCCAGCCCGGACAGGGCGCAGTCAGACGCCGACCTTTCCGGTGGGTGTGCGCGTGGCCGGAATCGCGCACTCCGCCGGATCGCCGGCCTCCTGGGCCGCGGCCTGCGCGGCGGCCCGCGCCCTGCGCCGGGCCAGTGGTGTCGCCAACGCCGTGAGCAGGATGAACACGCCGATGGTCAGCAGGACGATCGTCGCACCGGGCGGCACGTCCTGGTAGTACGAGGTCACCGTGCCGCCGATGGTCACGCTCACCCCGATCGCCACCGCGATCGCGAACGTGGCGGCGAAACTGCGGCTGAGCTGCTGCGCGGCGGCCACCGGCACCACCATCAGCGCGGAGACCAGCAGCAGGCCGACGACCCGCATGGCGACCGTGACGGTGACCGCCGCGGTGACGGCCGTGAGCAGGTTCAGGGCGCGCACCGGCAGCCCGGTGACCCGCGCGAACTCCTCGTCCTGGCTCACCGCGAACAGCTGCCGCCGCAGCCCGACCGTGACGAGCACGACGAAGGCCGCCAGCAGACAGATCGCCGTCACGTCCTCCTCGGAGACCGTGGAGAGCGAGCCGAAGAGGTACGAGGTCAGGTTGGCGTTGGAGCCGCCGGGCGCGAGGTTGATGAACATCACGCCGCCCGCCATGCCCCCGTAGAACAGCATCGCCAGCGCGATGTCGCCGCGCGTCTTGCCGTACCAGCGGATCAGTTCCATCAGGATCGCGCCGACCACGGAGACGGCCGTGGCCATCCACACCGGGGACCAGGAGAGCAGGAAGCCGAGGCCGACGCCGGTCATCGCGACATGGCCGATGCCGTCGCCCAGCAGGGCCTGGCGGCGCTGCACGAGGTAGATGCCGACGGCGGGTGCGGTGATGCCGACGAGGACCGCGGCGAGCAGGGCCCGCTGCATGAAGGCGTAGTCGAGGATTTCGAGGTTCATGGCGATCAGCTCAGCAGTCCCGTCCGGATCGGTTCGGCGTCGTGAGCCGCGTGGGGGTGTACGTGGTCGTGGCCGGGCAGCGCGTGCTGGCCGAGTGCCTGCGGGGGCGGGCCGTCGTGCATGACGCAGCCGTCGCGCAGCACGACCGCGCGGTTGATCAGCGGCTCCAGCGGGCCCAGTTCGTGCAGGACGAGCAGGACGGAGGCGCCCTGGGAGACCTGCTCTCGCAGGGTCTCCGCGAGCACCTCCTGGCTGGCCAGGTCCACGCCCGCCATCGGCTCGTCCATGATCAGCAGTTCGGGTCCGGCGGCGAGGGCACGGGCGATGAGTACGCGCTGGTGCTGCCCGCCGGACAGCGCGTTCACCGAGTCCTTGGCCCGGTCCGCGAGGCCGACCAGGGCGATGGCCCGCTGAACCGCCTCGCGGTCGGCCCTGCGCAGGACACCGAAGCGGGCCCGGGACAGCCGCCCGGAGGACACCACCTCGGTCACCGTGGCCGGTACGCCGCCGGCGGCGGTCGTGCGCTGCGGTACGTAACCCACGCGCGACCAGTCGCGGAAGCGGCGCCGCGGGGTACCGAACAGCTCGATCTCGCCGCTGGTGACCGGCACTTGGCCGATGACCGTGCGGACGGCCGTCGACTTGCCGGAGCCGTTGGCGCCGAGCAGCGCGACGACCTCACCGCGGTTCACGGTGAGGTCGATACCGCGCAGGACGGGGCGTGAGCCGAGCTCGGCCGTCACACCGCGCAGGGATATGACGGGCGATGCGCCGGGCTCGTCCCTCGTGCCGCCGTCCTTCATACCGCCACCCTCCGGGGGTTGGTCACTTCGCGCCCAGTGCCGACTGCAGCGCCTTGAGGTTGGACTCCATCACCTGGAAGTAGTCGTCACCGCGGGACTTCTTCGTGATGCCCTCGATCGGGTCGAGCACATCGGTCTTGAGGTTCGCGTCCGCGGCGATGGTCTTCGCGGTCTTGTCGCTGACGAGGGTCTCGTAGAAGACCGTGGAGACGCCGTCGGCCTTGGCCATCTTCTCAAGGTCCTTGACGCGGTTGGCGCTGGGCTCGCTCTCCGGGTCCAGGCCGTTGATGGCCTCCTCGGTGAGGCCATAGCGCTCGGCGAGATAACCGAAGGCGGCGTGCGTGGTGATGAAGACCTTCGTCCTGGTGTTCTTGAGGCCGTCCTCGAACTGCTTGCCGAGGGCGTCCAGTTGCTTCACCAGGGCCGCGGTGTTCTTCGTGTAGTCCGCCGCGTTGTCCGGGTCGGCCTTCTCGAAGGCCTTGCCCACACCCTCGGCGACCTCGGCGTACTTCACGGGGTCGAGCCAGATGTGCGGGTCCTCGCCGGAGCCCTCCTCGCCCTCGTGGTCGTCGTGCTCGGCCGCGTGGCCGCCGACCTCGTTGCCGTGCTTCTCCAGGCTGGTGAGGGTGGCCGCGTCGATCTTCGTCTTGATCTCGGACTGGGCGACCGCGTCGTCGACGGAGGGCTGGAGGTGCTTCAGATAGAGGGCCACGTCCGACTCCTGGAGCTGCGCGGTCTGCTTGGCGCTGATCTCCAGGTCGTGCGGCTCCTGGCCGGGCTCGGTCAGCGTGCTCACGCTGACGTGGTCCCCGCCTATTCGCTCGGCTATGAACTGCAACGGGTAGAACGACGCCACGACGTCGAGCTTCCCGCTGTTGTCGTCGGCCGCGTTGGACTCGGACGAGCAGGCGGAGAGGAGCCCGAGACCCAGGGCGGTGGCCGCGGCGACCGCGGTGCCGGTTACAAGACGTCGTCGTACGTTCATGACACCCATTTTCAACAATTCTGGAAACGGTTGTCAATAACGCACCTTGTGATCTGGGCTTCATCCCGGTATGGGAGGGGTGTGACGGGAGAGGTGGGGACGGTGTGCGGCCAGGACCCGAACCGATTTGATCCGGGGGCAGGGACCGCCGGTAATCTGAAGCATTCGCTCTGAAGCAACTGCTTCGTCGCCCGTCGTCGTAATGAAGAGAGCACCGTGGCCGCCGACAAGATCGACACCATCGTCAGCCTGAGCAAGCGCCGTGGCTTCGTCTACCCGTGCAGTGAGATCTACGGCGGCCAGCGAGCCGCCTGGGACTACGGGCCGCTGGGTGTCGAGCTCAAGGAGAACATCAAGCGCCAGTGGTGGCGCTACATGGTGACGTCGCGCGAGGACGTCGTCGGTATCGACTCGTCCGTGATCCTGGCGACGGAGGTCTGGGTGGCCTCCGGTCACGTCGCCACCTTCACCGACCCGCTCACCGAGTGCACCTCGTGTCACAAGCGCTTCCGTGCCGACCACCTTGAAGAGGCGTACGAGGCCAAGCACGGCAAGCAGCCCGAGAACGGCCTCGCGGACGTCAACTGCCCGCACTGCGGCAACAAGGGCCAGTTCACCGAGCCCAAGCAGTTCTCCGGCCTGCTCTCCACGCACCTCGGCCCCACCCAGGACAGCGGCTCCGTCGCCTACCTGCGCCCCGAGACCGCGCAGGGTATCTTCACCAACTTCGCCCAGGTCCAGCAGACCTCGCGCCGCAAGCCGCCGTTCGGCATCGCGCAGATGGGCAAGTCCTTCCGCAACGAGATCACGCCCGGCAACTTCATCTTCCGTACCCGCGAGTTCGAGCAGATGGAGATGGAGTTCTTCGTCAAGCCGGGCGAGGACGAGAAGTGGCAGGAGTTCTGGATGCAGGAGCGCTGGAACTGGTACACCGGCCTCGGTCTCCGCGAGGAGAACATGCGCTGGTACGACCACCCGGCCGAGAAGCTCTCGCACTACTCCAAGCGCACCGCCGACATCGAGTACCGCTTCCAGTTCGGCGGCAACGAGTGGGGTGAGCTGGAGGGCGTCGCCAACCGCACGGACTACGACCTCTCCGCGCACTCCAAGGCCTCCGGCCAGGACCTCTCCTACTTCGACCAGGAGGCCGGCGAGCGCTGGACTCCGTACGTCATCGAGCCCGCGGCCGGTGTCGGCCGCGCGATGCTGGCGTTCCTCCTGGACGCCTACGTCGAGGACGAGGCGCCCAACGCCAAGGGCAAGATGGAGAAGCGGACCGTTCTGCGGCTCGACCCCCGGCTTTCGCCGGTGAAGGTCGCGGTGCTTCCGCTGTCGCGCAACCTCGAGCTGTCGCCGAAGGCGAAGGGGCTTGCCGCGGCGCTCCGTCAGCACTGGAACATCGACTTCGATGACGCCGGGGCCATCGGTCGTCGGTACCGGCGGCAGGACGAGATCGGTACGCCGTTCTGTGTGACGGTGGACTTCGACACGCTGGACGACAACGCGGTTACTGTTCGCGAGCGGGACTCGATGAAGCAGGAGCGCGTGTCGCTGGACCAGATCGAGGGGTACCTGGCGAGCCGCCTTGTCGGTTGCTGATCGCTCCGCGGGGGTGCGCCGTTTGAAGCTGCGGGTTCGTCGTGGCTGGTCGCGCAGTTCCCCGCGCCCCTAAAAGCAAATGCCCCGGTTCTGTCACGTCCGTAACGGATGTAATGGAACCGGGGTTTTTGCAATCCGGGGGGACGGGGGTTCCGAAGGAGGGGGCAGACGGTCCGCAGGGGGTGGGCCGGCACCTTCTACGGGGGTTCGGATGCGCAAGCAAGCAGTCATGGGCGTACTGGCGATGGCGGTGGCGCTCGGGACGGTCGGTGCCGTTGGTGCCGGGGCGTTGGGCGGGTCGGCGGAGGAGAGTGGCTCCGGGGCCGGGGCCGGGGCCGGGGTCGAGGCCAAGGGTGGTGGGGGCGGGCTGCCGGAGGCGCTCGCGCCCAGCGGGCTGCGGGCCGTCGGGCTCACCGCGGACCAGAAGCTCGTCCTGTTCCGCGTCGACAGGCCGGGAGCCGCGGTGCCGCTCGGGAAGGTCGACGGGCTCAAGGGCGACCGGACGCTGGTCGGGATCGACTACCGCGTTCAGAATCGAAAGCTGTACGCCGTCGGGGACCAGGGTGGCATCTACACGATCCGTGAGGCGGGCGCCCGCGCCACCAAGGTCTCGCAGCTCAGCGTGGCCCTCCAGGGCAAGGCCTTCGGCGTCGACTTCAACCCGGCCGCCAACCGGCTCCGGGTCATCAGCGACACCGGCCAGAACCTCCGCCACAACCTCGACGACCCGGCCGGCGCACCGGCTCCAGGCACCACCGCCGTCGACGGCACCCTCACCAACCCGCCGGTGCCCCCGAACCCGGGTGCCACCGCGCTGGGCGTGACCGGGGCCGCGTACACGAACAACGACCTCGACGCGACGACGGCCACCACCCTCTTCGACCTCGACACCACGCTGGACCAGGTGTCGGTGCAGTCGCCCGCCAACGCAGGCAACCTCGCACCGACGGGCAAGCTGGGCGTGGACGCGCCGCTGAACTCCGGGTTCGACATCTACAGTTCGGCCCGGAACGGGACGAACACCGGGTACGCGGTGACGGGCGGCAAGTCGTTCCGGGTCAACCTGCTGACGGGGAAGCTGAGTTCGCTCGGCTCGTTCCCGCACGGGCGGCAAGTCGTGGATGTCGCGCTGCCGCTGAACCAGGGGTGACGAGGACGACAACTGGCCTGTGATGACCGGCAGTTGAGGGGTGGCGGCCGACGGGTGAAGTCCGTCGGCCGCCACCCCTCCTGTCCTGGCCGGTCAACTTCCTTCGGTGGCGGGCTGCTTGGTGAGAGCGGTGGGCTGGGCGGGGAGCGCGTCCGCACCTTCGGGGACGGGAGGCTTCGAGGGCGCGTCCTTCTCCTCCTGCTCCTCCACGAAGGGGAGTTCGCCGTCGACACCTTCTTGGCGCGGGTCGAGTCCAGGGCGCCCTCCCAGCGGGAGACGGCGACGCAGTTGCCGAGCAGGTTGGTGGCGACGCGCATCGAGTCCATGATGCGGTCCACGCCGAGGAGCAGGGCGACGGCTCCCACGGGGATGACTCCGAGCGCGGAGGCGGTCGCCGACAGGGCGAGGAACGCCGAACCCGGCACGCCCGCCATGCCCTTGCTGGTCAGCATCAGGATCAGTACGACGGTGATCTGCTGGCCCAGTGAGAGGTCCACGCCGACGGCCTGGGCGATGAAGAGCGTGCCGACGGAGAGGTAGATCGAGGCTCCGTCGAGGTTGAAGGAGTACCCGGTCGGCAGGACCAGACCCACCGCGTCGTCGCGGCAGCCGGCGTGGCGGAGCTTCTGCATCATGCGGGGCATGACGGTCTCGCTGGACGCGGTGCCGAGCGCGAGAAGCATCTCCTCGCGGGTGTAGCGGACGAACTTCCACAGGCTGACGCCCGCGACCGCCTTGAGGGCGACGGCGAGCAGCAGCAGGAAGATCAGCGCGGTCGCGTAACAGACGAGGATGAGCTTGCCGTACGTGGACATGACTCCGACCCCGTACTGGCCGACCAGGTGGGCCGTCGCGCCGAAGACCGCGAGCGGGGCGAGCTTCATGACGAAGCCGACTATCGCGAAGACGATCTCCTGGGCCTGCTGCACGGCGGGCAGGATCGCGGGCACCTTGGTGTGGCCGAGGTGGAGCACCGCGGCGCCGGTCAGACAGGCCAGCACCAGGACCTGCACAGCAGCGAGTTCTCGGCGAAGGCGCCGACCGCGCTGTCGGGCAGGGAGTGCAGGATGAACTCGCTGGTCGAGGGCAGCGAGCCGCCACCGGTCTTCTCGTCGACCGCCCAGGCGTCCAGCTTCGACGGGTCGACGTTCATGCCGGCGCCGGGCTGGACGAGGTTCCCGGCGATCAGCCCGAAGAGCAACGCGAACGTGGTCGCGACCTCGAACCAGATCAGGGCCTTGAGTCCGATCCGTCCGAACGCCTTGAGATCGCCGGCCTTGGTGATACCGACGACCACCACGCAGAACACCAGGGGCGAGATCATCGCCATGATGAGCCGGATGAACCCGTCGCCGAGGGGCTGGGCGGCCGTGGCGATGTCCGGCCAAAGTTTTCCGACGAGGATTCCGAGGACGAGTGCGCAGGCGACCTGCGCGAACAGCGAGGTCCGCAGCTTGCGGACGGCGCGTCGCGGCAGGGACGGTACAGACGGTGGCACGGTGTTCCTCCAAGCGACTTCTATCATGCGGAAAAGAACTTCCGCATGGTGATCGTCGTCACTGTGCCCCGGTCGTGTGATCCACAGAAGAACCCGGCCGCGGATCAGGCCAAATCTTGGATGTTGCTCCAAAGACGGAGAGCGCGGTGCGGCGGGGGTCTGGTTCGACCCCCGCCGCACCGCGCTGTGACCGTGTTCGGTCGGTGCTCCCTCAGGCCTCCGACGGATCCACTGTTGCCTGGTGTGCCTCCGCGAGATGCTCCTCGGCCTTCAGCCAGGGCAGGAACTGGGCGGCCTTCCGCCAGCCGCAGGTGTCGCATCTGATCGTCCGCTGCACGCCCGAGCGTTGGACTCGGACGATGTGCTCGCGGCCGTGCTGGTCCCAGCGGCTCACCTTGCTGGTGTTGATCTGCAGCATGACGCCTCCTGGTGGTCGCGCTTTGGTTGCGCGCGCTAGGGCCTGTCTGACAATTCCCGTCGTCGCCCGGAGGGCGGCCTCGCGGCGTCAGGTGCGGCGAGAGTGCGTGCATGGCGTCGCGAGGCAGACGGGAATTGTCAGACAGGCCCTAAGGAGTGTGCAGCAAGAACAACATCAACAGGGACACAACTGTGGTGAGTTGTGTGCGAATTCCGCGCACTGTTCCCTGCGTTCAGGCGATGGCGCGGGGCAGTCGCAGGCTCAGGCCGGTGGTCAGTGCGACCCCGGCGAGCTGGACGAGAAGCGTCGTGACCAGGGCGTCCCGCATGCCGTGGCCCGGGGTGAGGGTGAGGAAGAGGGTGCCGAGGGTGGCCACGCCCAGGGCGAGAGCCGACTGCTGGGCGGTGATCATGACGCCGCTGCCCACGCCGGCGCGGGCCGGGGGGACCTCGGAGAGTATGACGCGGAAGAGGATGGGGAGTTGGAGGGCCTGACCGGCACCCGCGATGATCACGCCGGGCCAGAGTTCGAGACCGCCGACGTGGGGCCAGGAGCTCCACACCGTGAGGGCGAGGACGGCCACGCCGACCGCCTGGACCAGGCCGCCCGCGGTCACCACCCGCGTGCCCCACCGGGCCACCAGCCGCGGGCCCAGGAGGGAGACCACGAAGAAGGACACCGCCATCGGGGCCAGGGTGAGGCCCGCGCGGACCGGGCTCAGGGCGACTCCCTGCTGCAGCGCCACCGCGATGACGAACATGAAGCCGCTGAAGCCGATCGAGAAGGGGAGGATCATCACCAGGCCCCGGCGGAGGGGGAGGTTCGAGAACAGGCTCGGCGGGACCAGCGGGGTGCGACCCAGACGTTCCGCCCGCCGCTCGACGAGGTAGAAGGCCGTCGCCGCTATCGGGAACACCGCCAGGGACACCCACGTCCACAGGGGCCAGCCCGCCGCCCGGCCCTCGGTGAGCGGTGCGAGCAGGGACACCAGGGCGATGGCCAGCAGGGCCGTTCCGGGGCCGTCCACCGGCGCCGGGTGCTGCGAGCGGGTCTCGGGCACGGCCTTGGCGGCCAGGAAGAGGCCCACCAGCACGACCGGCACGTTCACCAGGAAGACCGCGCGCCAGCCGGTGCCCGCGATGTCCGCCGCGACGAGGACGCCGCCGAGGATCTGCCCGGCCACCATGGAGAGCCCGGCCGTGGCCCCGTACAGGCCCATTGCCTTGGCGCGGCGCGGGCCCGCGGTCGCCGACTGGATGGTGGCGAGGACCTGCGGGAGCATCGCAGCCGAGGCCGCGCCCTGCGCGACGCGCGCCGCCACGAGCGTCCACGCGCTCGGCGCGAGCCCGCACGCCAGCGAGGTCAGCCCGAAGGCGATCATCCCGCCGAGGAAGAGCCGACGCCGGCCGAACATGTCGCCGAGACGGCCGCCGAGGACGAGGAGCACGGCGTACGCGACTCCGTATCCGGCGACGACGAGTTCCAGGACCGCGTCGCCCGCGGCCAGGTCGTGGCCGATCGTGGGCAGGGCGACGTTCACGATGAAGAAGTCGATGAGGGGCAGGGCCGCGCCGAGCAGCACGGTGAACAGTCCGAGCCCGCCGAGCACGGGTGGGACGACGGTCGAGCGGGCTGTACGGGAAGCGAGGGTTTCGGTCACGCTGTCGAGAGTGCTCCCCCTCTCAGACTGGTACCAGAGTCTCTTTATCCTGTTACAAGGAGTACCTGGAAACAGGGTGAGGGCGGCGGCACGCTGGAGGCATGACGACCATGGCCGAGGAAACCGCGGTACGGGAGAACGGGGCGACCGGGTCCACCGGAGTGCAGGGGCGCGAGGCCCAGGCCCCGGGGGCCTCGGGTGCGCCCGCGCGTGAGCCGGAGGGTGCGCGTGAGTCGGAGAGCCGGGCCTCGCGCGAGTCCGACATCCGGCGCCACGAGCTCGCCGCCTTCCTGCGGCACCGTCGCGAGCACCTCACCCCCGAGCAGGTCGGCCTGCCCCGCGGCCGCCGCCGGCGCACGCCGGGTCTGCGCCGGGAGGAGGTCGCGCACCTCTCCGCGGTCGGTGTCACCTGGTACACGTGGCTCGAACAGGCCCGGGACATCCAGGTCTCCGTCCAGGTCCTCGACGCCCTCGCCCGCACACTGATGCTCGACCAGAACGAGCGCGCCCACCTCTTCCAGCTCGCCGGTGCCGTCGACCCCACGCCCGCCTCGCGCTGCCCCACGATCACTCCGGCGCTGTTGCAGACGCTGGAGCAGTTGGAGCCGTTGCCGGCCTGCATCCAGAACAGCCGGTACGACATCCTCGCGTACAACCGCACGTACGGGCGTCTGCTCTGCGACCTCGACGAGGTGCCGGCCGAGGACCGCAACTGCATGGTCCTCTTCACCACGAACGAGCAGTGGCGTTCGTCGATCGTGCTGCTCGACGAGTCGATCCGGCTGATGGCCGCCAAGTTCCGCGCCTCGATGGCCGGGCATCTCGCCGACCCCGCCTGGAAGATGCTGCTCAAGCGGCTGCGGGCGGAGTCGGAGCAGTTCCGCGAGGTCTGGGAGCGGCACGAGGTGGTCGGCTCGCGCAGCAAGACCAAGTTCTTCGACAACCGGTACGTGGGGCGGTTGACCCTGGTCCACACCGACCTGTGGCTCGGTCCGGCGGAGGGGCCGCGGATGGTCACGTACGCACCCGCCGATGAGGAGTCGCGGGAGCGGCTGGAGAAGCTGCATGCGGTTGCTGTGGAGCGGGGTTGAGTGCTCCGCGGGAGGTCGTGCGGTACGTGCGGGCCGCCTGTGGCTGGTCGCGCAGTTCCCCGCGCCCCTAAAAGCGGGGCTGCGCCCCTGGCTTTTGTCTTTTAAGGGGCGCGGGGAACTGCGCGCTCAGCCACGACGCACCCGCGCGACATCCACCGGCCCAAGCCCCGCAGGGGGCGCGGGGAACTGCGCGACCAGCCCCACCGGGCCGCACCCTCACACAACCCCCGCTGACTCCTTGACCTCCGGCGACTCCAGTCGCAAAGCCGTGCGCTCGGCCGTTCGTCGGGCCCAGCGCCCACTGGTGAGGGCGCCGAGGACCAGCACCGCCAGACCGCACGCGGTGATGATCCACCAGGCGGGGCGGGCCGCGGAGACGAAGGTGTCGCGGTAGGAGGAGGAACCGACGCCGGAGGCGAGCACCGCGCCGATCACGGCGACGCCCAGCGTCTGGCCGATCTGGCGGCTCGTGGAGGCGACGGCGGCGGCCACCCCGGCCTGGGCGCGGGGCATGCCGGAGACGGCGGTGTTGGTGATCGGGGCGTTCACGAAACCGAAGCCGAGGCCAAAGAGGAAGTAGCCGATGACGAGGGTCACGTTCTCCGTCTCGGCCTCGAAACCGGCGAAGAGAACGCCGCTCGCGGTCATCGCCGTCCCCGCGATGAGAAGCGACAGGCGGGGGCCGCGGTTGCCGACCAGCCGCCCGGACAGGGGCGCGCAGACGAAGGTCATGACCGCCATCGGCAGCATCCACAGGCCCGCGTGGAGGGCGTCCAGGCCGCGTACGTTCTGGAGGTAGAGCGTCGAGAGGAAGAGGAAGCCGCCGAGCGCCGCGAACGCGCTGATCGCCACGACCGTGGCCCCGCTGAAGGGAGCCGAGCGGAAGAAGCGCAGGTCGATGAGGGGTTCGTCGCGGCGGGGCTCGTACCGGAGAAGGGTGACGAGCGCGGCGAGCGCGATACCGCCGAAGGCGAGGGTCTGGCCGGCGCCGGAGGAGGGCGCCTCGATGATCGCGTACGTGAGGGAGGCGAGCAGCGCGATCACCAGGACCTGGCCGACCGGGTCCGGGCGGCGGGCCTTCGGGGCGCGGGACTCGGGCACGTACCGGAGCGTGAGCAGGAGCGCGGCCAGGCCCACCGGCAGGTTGATCCAGAAGATCGAACGCCAGCCGACCGAGTCCACGAGGAGGCCGCCGACCAGCGGGCCCGCGGCCATGGATATGCCGACCACACCGCCCCAGACCCCGATCGCGCGGGCACGCTCGCGCGGGTCCGTGAAGGTGTTGGTGATGATCGACATCGCGACCGGGTTGAGCATCGAGCCGCCGACCGCCTGGATCATGCGGAAGACGATGAGCGAATCGAGGCTGGGCGCGAGCGAGCAGAGGACCGAGCCGATCGTGAAGACGACCAGGCCGGCCATGAAGACCCTCTTGCGGCCGATGCGGTCCGCCGTCGAACCGGCGAGCATCAGCAGCGAGGCGAGCACCAGGGTGTACGCGTCGATCGTCCACTGCATGCCCGCCAGACTCGTGTCCAGGTCCTTCTGCATGGCGGGCAGGGCGACATTGAGGATGGTGACGTCGAGGCTCACGATCAGCAGGCTCATACAGCAGATCGCGAGCACCAGCATGCGTCGCCGGTGGCTGAGCTCGGGCATGCCGACCAGGATACGCCCGCTTCGGTAGTGTGCCTAACTAATGAATGAGGTCGGCGGGCCGGGGCCTGCTGGGCGCAGTCACGGGCGACTTTCGTGGCACCTGTCGGCGTGCGCGACAATGGGGGAATGCCCACGCCCACATCCACGGTGAACTCCGCCCTGCGGATCGGCCCGCACACCGTCCAGCCGCCCGTCGTCCTCGCCCCCATGGCCGGGATCACGAACGCGCCGTTCCGCACGCTGTGCCGGGAGTTCAGCGGGGGAAAGGGCCTGTTCGTCAGCGAGATGATCACCACTCGGGCGCTGGTCGAGCGCAACGAGAAGACGATGCAGCTGATCCACTTCGACGCGTCGGAGACCCCGCGGTCGATCCAGTTGTACGGGGTCGACCCCGCGACCGTCGGCAAGGCCGTCCGCATGATCGCGGAGGAGGGCCTCGCCGACCACATCGACCTGAACTTCGGCTGCCCCGTGCCGAAGGTCACGCGGAAGGGCGGCGGGTCCGCGCTGCCGTACAAGCGGCACCTGCTGCGGGCGATCCTCCGCGAGGCGGTGTCCGGGGCCGGTGACCTGCCCGTCACGATGAAGATGCGCAAGGGCATCGACGACGACCACATCACGTACCTCGACGCCGGGCGTATCGCCGTCGAGGAGGGCGTGACGGCGATCGCGCTGCACGGCCGCACCGCCGCCCAGCACTACGGCGGCACCGCCGACTGGGACGCCATCGCCCGGCTCAAGGAGCATGTGCCGGAGATTCCCGTTCTCGGCAACGGTGACATCTGGTCGGCGGACGACGCGCTGCGGATGGTCCGGGAGACCGGCTGTGACGGCGTGGTCGTCGGCCGCGGCTGCCTGGGGCGTCCGTGGCTGTTCGGCGACCTGGTGGCGGCGTTCGAGGGCCGCGGCGGTGACTATGCGCGGCCGACCCTCCGGGAGGTGGCGGGCGTGATGGTCCGCCACGCGACCCTCCTCGGGGAGTGGATCGGGGACGAGGCTCGCGGAGTCATCGACTTCCGCAAGCACGTGGCCTGGTACCTGAAGGGTTTCGCGGTCGGCTCCGAGATGCGCAAGCGCCTTGCGATCACCTCGTCACTGGCCGAACTCTCCGAGGGGCTGGAGGAGTTGGCGCTGGACCAGCCCTGGCCTGTCGGTGCGGACGGGCCACGCGGGCGCACGTCCGGCAACAACAGGGTTGTCCTGCCGGACGGCTGGCTGAAGGACCCGTACGACTGCGCCGGCATCAGCGAGGACGCGGAGCTGGACACGTCCGGGGGCTGAGGGTTTGGTGCGGGCCCGGTGGGGGCTGGCCGCGCAGTTCCCCGCGCCCCTGAAGACAAAAGCCGGGGCTGCGCCCACGCCTTTCGTCTTCGGGGGCGGTAGCCCTTGCTTTTAAGGGGCGCGGGGAACTGCGCGACCAGCCCCCACGCACCCGCACCCGCTCAACGAACCTCACGCTCCCCCGACCGCCGTGAGCAACGCCAACGGAGCCGCCGCGGACCGTGATTCGCGCACGCACGCATGCGGATACGGCACCGGCTCCGCATGCGTATCGCGGCCGTACCCGGCCAGAACCTCCGGCAGCCGGTGCCCGGCGGCCGTCGCCGCATCCACCAGCGCATGGGCCACCGTACGGGCCTCGTCATGGAGCCCGTACCGCGCCAACCCCAGCGTGATCAGCGCGTTGTCGTGGGGCCACACCGACCCCCGGTGGTAGGACAGCGGATGGTACGCGGGCTGGCCCGAGGCAACCGTGCGGACACCCCAGCCGGAGAAGAAGTCCGGCTCCAGCAACCGCCGCCCCACCAGCTCCCCGTACTCCTTGTCCAGCAGCCCGGACCAGAGCAGGTGCCCCGCGTCGGACGCGAGCGCGTCGACGTGGTTGCCGTCGCCGTCGAGGGCGAGCGCCGGGAAGGAGTGGTCCGGCATCCAGAAGTCCCGCTGGAACCGGTCGCGGAGATCCGCCGCGGCCTGCTCCAGCAGCGCCGCGTACACCTCGTCGTCCCATACGGTCCGGGCCAGGTGGGCGGTCCGGCGCAGCGCGTCGTACGCGTATCCCTGCGCGCCCGCGGCCATCACCGGGCCGGTCGGCCGGGAGCCGTCGCCGGAGCAGATGGCGCCGGGGGAGTCCTTCCAGTTCTGGTTGGCGAGGCCGCCCTCGTCCGCGCGGTAGACGAGATATCCGCGCGAGGTCAGCCCGCCGTGGTCCAGCATCCAGCCGATCGCCGCCCGGGCGTTGGGCTCGAGGCGGCGGGCGAGTGCCGTGTCACCCGTCTGTTCGACGTACGCGCCGAGGAGGACGAGGAAGAGCGGGGTCGCGTCGACCGAGCCGTAGTAACGCCCGTACGGCACCTGCCCGAAGTGGGCCAGCTCGCCGTGCCGCATCTCGTGCACGATCTTGCCCGGCTGGGCCACCGTGCCCACGCCGACCTCGGTCGCCTGGGCCGCGGCGAGCGCGGGCAGGGTGGCGGCGGCCAGTTGGGGGCGGTAGGGGAGCGCGAAGAGGGAGGTGAGGAGGGCGTCGCGGCCCAACAGGGTCAGGAACCACGGGACTCCGGCCGCCGGGACGCGAAGTTCCTCTCCGTCGGGGCCCGTTGCGGGCACCTGGAGCACGGCCAGGTCGGACAGGCCCCGCGCACAGGCCGCGGCGAGCTCGGGCCAGCCCGTCGGGAAGGGCACGCCCTCTGCGAACTCCCCTTCCAGCGCGAGGAGTCGGGCGTTGGCGGCGGCCGGGGAGGGGGGCACCTCCGGGTGCGGCATACCGTGCGGGCGCGCCGCCACCCGGAGGGCCAGCTCGGCCGATTCGTGCGGCTGGAGTTCGAGGGTCCACACGAGGCGGCGCGCGCCCGTGCCGGTCTCCTCCACGCCGTCCGGCGCGGGCTCGGAGGTCACGGTCGTACTGGACCGCCACTCGCCGCGCTGATAGGTGAACTCCACGCCGTCGTCGAGGACTTGGCGGGAGCGGACCACGCCGATCTTCGTGTACGTGCGGTGGTCGGAGCGCAGCTCGAACTGGTCCGTGAAGTCGGCGTCCGCGGTGACCGCGATCCGGACCGTCGTCGGTGCCGGACGGTTGCTGGTGACGCGCAGCGACTCGACGAACGCCCCGTCGGCCACGGCCTGTTCGCGGAAGATCGTGTACGCGGGCGGCTCCTGCCGGCCGCCGCGCGGTACGAGCACACAGCGGGCCGTGTCGCCGTCCGCGACCGGCGTCAGCGCCTCGGGCACCGCCCCGTCGACGGTCAGCTGCCAGCGGCTCAGGTGCCGGGCGTCGCGCACGAACAGCCCGTGGGGCGAACTGGCGCCGTGCACCCCGTTGATGTCCCCGCCGTCGCCCACGGCCGCGAACGTCCCACCGTGCACGAGCAGATGATGCCGGTCCGTCATCGCCGGTCCCCTCCCTTGGCGCCCTTGCCGAACTCTTCCGTCGTGCTGTGCACCGCTTCGGGTGCCTCGTGCAGCAGGTCCAGCGTCAGCGCCGCGGTCCAGCTGAAACCGAGCGCTCCGCAGGCCTCGCCGGTGTACGGATCCACGTACTCCGCGAACCCGGAGGTGTCCGCCGTCTCCAGCAGCGCGCCCCGCAGCTTCTGCGCGCGAGCGTGCTCCCCGTGCAGCCTGAGCCCGCGCTCCACCAGCCAGTTGGTGTTGAACCAGGCCGGACCGCGCCAGTACCGGTGCGGGTCGAAGGCGTGCCCGGTCAGGTCGTAGCTCGGGACGAGCCGGGTCGATTCGCCGAGCCCGAAGTGCGGCCCGTACAGCGTCCGTACGAGCGTGGCGGCCGTGTCGCGGGGGAGCGTCGGCAGGAGCAGCGGGACGAGGCCGGAGACGCCGCGCTCGGGGATCAGCCCGTCCGTACGCACGTCCCGGCAGAAGAACATGCCCTCGGCCGGGTCCCACAGCCGGTCGACGAGCGCCGCGGTCAGCCGCTCCGCGCGCGCGTGCCGGGCCGTGCCCGTCGCGCCCAGCTCCCGCGCGATCCGCGCCAGCGCGTGCTCGGAGGCGATCAGGAGCGCGTTGAAGGCCGGGTCCTCCACCGCGAAGCCGTCGGTGCCGGCGGTGCCGTCCGCGTACTGCCCGTCCCGGTAGTCCGTCGCCAGCCGTACGTACCGTCCGTAGTCCAGGTCCGTCGGCCGGTCCTCCGCGGCGCCGTGGTCGAGGTCCGCGCGGCGGAAGGAGCGGGCCGGGGCGGGCGTCACACGGGACAGCGGGGCGTCCCAGCTCGGCGCGTTGTCCATGCCCTGCTCCCAGGGGTGGACCACCGAGGCGAGGCCCCCGCCGCCCAGGTCCCGGCGGTGCAGCAGATAGCGGTGCCAGGCCGCCAGCCGCGGGTAGACCCGGGACAGGAAGGACCGCGCCCGGGACAGACCCGGGTCGGAGACGTGCACCAGCCAGGCCGCCAGCGCGTGCACCGGTGGCTGCACGATGCCCGACGTCTGTACGGTGCGCGGGGCGCCCGCAGCGCGCCCCGCGGTCGAGGAGCGCCAGAAGTCGGGGCTCGGGAAGTACGCGTCGAGGGGGACGGAGGGGTTGAACACGATGTGCGGAATCCGGCCGTCGCCCCACTGCGCGTCGAGCAGTGTCTCCAGCTCGACCTGCGCCCGCAGCGGCGACAGATGGCGCAGGCCGATCGCGATGAACGCGGAGTCCCAGGACCACTGGTGGGGGTACAGACCGCGCGAGGGCACCGTGGACGTGCCGGTCCAGTTGCCGTGCAGTACCTCGGCCGCCCTGAGGTGCAGCGATCCCGCCGGGCGGACCGGATCGTATACGGCCACCCTGGAAGGGCCGATCTCACCATGGCCGGAAAACGGCGGTGAGGTCGCGGTACGTACGGGATCCACGATCCCGGTGCGACGGGCGGTGAGCTGGGTTGTGCGGTCCACTCAGGTCTCCCCGAAGACATGCGGCCGACCAGTTCGGCAGTAGCTACCGTAGGGTTACGTCTATTTAACACGCAAAACTCAATATGTAATGCAGAGTTGGTGAGCGCAAGGGGTCCGTATGACCGGAACCACAGGGAGTAGCGGAATGGCCACACGCGCCGGGAAGACCGGGAGCCAGGCGAGCTCCGGCGACCTGCTGGAGCTGGTGCGCACCGGGCGCGCGACCACGCGCGGGGCCTTGCAGCAGGTCACGGGGCTGTCGCGGGCCACGGTCGGGCAGCGGCTCGACCGGCTGTTCCGGGCCGGCTGGCTGCGCGAGGGCGCCGCGGGCCCGGTGGACTCGCCGCTCGGCGGCCGTCCCTCGGTCAGCCTGGAGTTCGACGACTCACACGCCGTCGTCCTCACCGCCGACCTCGACACCCGGCACGCCCGCGCCGCCGTGCTGTCCCTGACCGGTGAGCTGCTGGCCGAGCACACGGGGTCGCTGCTGATCGAGGAGGGCCCGGACGCGGTCCTCGGCGAGCTGGGCCGCTGGTTCGCGGAGCTCCTGGAGAAGGCCGGGCACCGGGCGCACGAGGTGTGCGGCATCGGGCTCGCAGTGCCGGGGCCCGTGGACAGCGAGACCGGCCGGGTCGTCCAGCCGCCGATCATGCCCGGCTGGGACGGCTACGACATACGGGGCCGCCTCACCCGCGCCTTCACCGAGCACACGGGCACCGGCGCCGTCCCGGTCCTCGTCGACAACGACGCCAACCTCATGGCGTACGGGGAACAGCGCACCGGCCACCCCGACTGCTCGGCCTTCGTGCTGGTGAAGGTCTCCACCGGTATCGGCGCCGGTGTGGTCGTCGGCGGCTCGATCTACCGGGGCATCGACGGCGGCGCCGGAGACATCGGGCATATCCGGGTCCCCGAGGGCGCCGACGCGCTGTGCAGGTGCGGGTCGTTCGGATGCCTCGCCGCCGTCGCGAGCGGGGGCGCGGTCGCGCGCAGGCTGGCGGAGACGGGCGTTCCGGCGGCGTCGGGCTCAGATGTGCGCGATCTGCTGGCCTCCGGGCATCCCGGCGCGGCCGCGCTCGCGAGGGAGGCCGGGCGGCACGTCGGTGACGTACTGGCGACCGTGGTGACGCTGCTCAACCCCGGCGTCCTGATGATCGCCGGAGACCTGGCCGGGACGGCGTTCCTGACCGGCGTCCGCGAACTTCTCTACCAGCGGGCCCTGCCCCGATCCACCGCCCACCTGGACGTCGTCACCTCACGGCTCGGCGAGCGGGCGGGCCTGGTCGGGGCCGGTGCGATGGTCGTGGAGCATCTGTACGCGCCCGAACGGGTCGAGGAGCGGCTGCTGGCCATGGGCGTGTGACGGTCGCTCGCCAGTCACTCGCCATGGGCGTGTGACGGTCACGTTTCCGTCTCCGTACCGGTCCGCATGGTGAAATCCGGGCGCCGAAAACTGCGTGATTCTCGCCACGCCTGATCGGGGTTTCGCTCAGATGAGCGGATCTTGGGCGGCTGCACTTCTCAAAGGGTGGCACTCAGTGCCACCCTTTGATCATTTACGACGTGAACTCAGGCGTGCCGAGTGCCGCTCATGTGAGCGATATTCCGGGCGGGCGGGCGTAGACTCGTTCAAGAAGTGAACGCTGTCCGATCGCCCGGCTTACCTCTCCTTGACTTTCGATCTGCTGGCGGACGAGTGGTTACGGCCGTATGACGCGCAAGTGGACGTACCCAGGCGCCTTCGATCTGGGTATGTTCCCCGTCGTCAGGGCAGCCACCGCGTCCTCGAGGAGTCGAGACCCGTGTCGGAAAACAAAGATCCCCACGTAGCTGAGAGCGGCGACAGCGGCGTCGCGGACGTGAAGTTCGTTTACGACTTCACCGAGGGCAACAAGGACCTCAAGGATCTCCTTGGTGGCAAGGGTGCCAACCTCGCCGAGATGACCAACCTCGGCCTTCCCGTGCCTCCCGGCTTCACCATCACCACCGAGGCATGCAAGACCTACCTCGACAGTGGCGACGAGCCGGCGGCACTGCGTGACGAGGTGAGTGCACACCTCGACGCCCTCGAAGCGAAGATGGGCAAGAAGCTCGGCCAGGCCGACGACCCCCTCCTCGTCTCGGTCCGTTCCGGGGCGAAGTTCTCCATGCCGGGCATGATGGACACCGTCCTGAACATCGGCCTCTCCGACAAGTCCGTGCAGGGCCTCGCCAAGCAGGCCGGCGACGACCGCTTCGCGTGGGACTCGTACCGCCGGCTGATCCAGATGTTCGGCAAGACGGTCCTCGGCGTCGAGGGAGAGCTCTTCGAGGACGCGCTGGAGGCGGCCAAGGACGCCAAGAAGGTCACCGTCGACACGGACCTCGAAGCGGCCGACCTCAAGAAGCTCGTCACCAAGTTCAAGAAGATCGTCAAGACCGAGGCCGGCCGGGACTTCCCGCAGGACCCGCGTGAGCAGATGGACCTCGCCATCCACGCGGTCTTCGACTCCTGGAACACCGACCGGGCCAAGCTCTACCGCCGCCAGGAGCGCATCCCGGGCGACCTCGGCACGGCCGTCAACGTCTGTTCCATGGTCTTCGGCAACCTCGGCCCGGACTCCGGCACGGGCGTCGCCTTCACCCGCGACCCGGCCAGCGGTCACCAGGGCGTGTACGGCGACTACCTGCAGAACGCGCAGGGCGAGGACGTGGTCGCGGGCATCCGCAACACGGTCCCGCTCGCCGAGCTGGAGCAGATCGACAAGAAGTCGTACGACCAGCTCATGCAGATCATGGCGACCCTGGAGAACCACTACAAGGACCTCTGCGACATCGAGTTCACCATCGAGCGCGGGCAGTTGTGGATGCTCCAGACGCGGGTGGGCAAGAGGACGGCGGGCGCCGCCTTCCGTATCGCCACACAGCTGGTGGACCAGGGGCTGATCGACGAGGCGGAGGCGCTCCAGCGCGTCAACGGCGCCCAGTTGGCCCAGCTGATGTTCCCGCGCTTCGACGACGAGGCGAAGGTGTCGCAGGTCGGCCGGGGCATCGCCGCCTCGCCGGGCGCGGCGGTCGGCAAGGCGGTCTTCGACTCGTACACGGCCGTGAAGTGGTCGCGTTCGGGCGAGAAGGTCATCCTGGTCCGCCGGGAGACCAACCCCGACGACCTGGACGGCATGATCGCGGCCGAGGGCATTCTCACCTCCCGCGGCGGCAAGACCTCCCACGCGGCCGTGGTCGCGCGCGGCATGGGCAAGACCTGTGTCTGCGGCGCGGAGGAGCTGGAGGTCGACACCAAGCGGCGCCGGATGACGGTGCCGGGCGGGCACGTCGTCGAAGAGGGCGACGTGATCTCCATCGACGGATCGAGCGGCAAGGTGTACCTCGGCGAGGTCCCGGTCGTCCCGTCCCCCGTGGTGGAGTACTTCGAGGGCCGGATGCACGCGGGCGCCAACGACGCCGACGAACTGGTCGAGGCCGTGCACCGGATCATGGCGTTCGCCGACCGCAAGCGCCGCCTGCGGGTGCGCGCCAACGCGGACAACGCCGAGGACGCGCTGCGCGCCCGCCGCTTCGGCGCCCAGGGCATCGGCCTGTGCCGTACGGAGCACATGTTCCTCGGCGACCGTCGTGAGCTGGTCGAGCGCCTGATCCTCGCGGACACGGAGGCCGAGCGCGAGGAGTCGCTGAAGGCGCTCCTTCCGCTCCAGAAGCAGGACTTCGTGGAGCTGTTCTCGGCGATGGACGGCCTCCCGGTCACCGTCCGCCTCCTGGACCCGCCGCTGCACGAGTTCCTGCCGGACATCACGGAGCTGTCGGTCCGCGTCGCGCTCGCCGAGTCCCGCAAGGACTCCAACGAGAACGACCTGCGGCTCCTCCAGGCGGTGCACCGCCTGCACGAACAGAACCCGATGCTGGGCCTGCGCGGCGTACGCCTGGGGCTGGTGATCCCCGGTCTCTTCACCATGCAGGTACGGGCGATCGCCGAGGCTGTCGCCGAGCGCAAGGCCGCCAAGGCCGACCCTCGCGCGGAGATCATGATCCCGCTGGTGGGCACGGTCCAGGAGCTGGAGATCGTGCGCGAGGAGGCCGACCAGGTCATCGCGGAGGTCCAGGCCGCGACCGGTACTGACCTGAAGCTGTCCATCGGCACGATGATCGAGCTGCCGCGCGCCGCCCTGACCGCCGGTCAGATCGCGGAGGCGGCGGAGTTCTTCTCCTTCGGCACGAACGACCTGACCCAGACGGTGTGGGGCTTCAGCCGGGACGACGTCGAGGCCTCGTTCTTCACGGCGTACCTCGAGAAGGGCATCTTCGGCGTCAGCCCCTTCGAGACGATCGACCGCGACGGCGTGGGCTCCCTGGTCAAGTCCGCGGTGAAGGCCGGCCGCGAGACCCGCCCCGACCTGAAGCTCGGCGTCTGCGGCGAACACGGCGGCGACCCGGAGTCCGTCCACTTCTTCCACGAGGTGGGCCTCGACTACGTCTCCTGCTCCCCGTTCCGAATCCCGGTGGCACGGCTGGAGGCGGGGCGGGCGGCTTCTTCTTCGCAGGGGAGCGACCACCGGTAGGGCGGGGCTGAATGGCTCTGGTCCATGTGTGGGCCGGGTCCGTAGAACCCCGGCCCACCTGTAGGGCCGGGCCCGCAAATCCCCGGCCCACGTGTAGACCGGGCCCGCAGGACCCCGGGGCCGTCGTCCGCCATCCCACCCTCACCGACGGATCGCGGCTCCGGTGCACGAAAGACGAAGGGGCGGCGCCTTGTGCGGAGGTGCCGCCTCTTCGTACATCTTCTGCAGGCACTGGCAAGCCAAGTCGGTGAGCAGGTGAGATGGCGTTTGCTGGCGACCGTCCTATTTCTTCCACGGACCTCCCAAGTCGCGCCATGCGCCGTACAGGGCGTCAGCCGTATCGCAGTCGCCCTTGCGGCATGTCTCGCAACCGGCGCCGTGCTCCAGAAGCGCCGCGTACGCCTGGCGCACCACGCTGAACGTGCCGGAGTCGGCTACGAGCTGCTTGTGGCCCGGTCCGCCACTCTCTTCGTCTAGCCACTCCCACCCGAGGCCGCTCACGGGGACTCTCCCCGGCTCCGGGCGTTGGCCAGGGAAACGTCCGCCGACAGCTGTTCCGAAGCCGTAGCGGGGCGTAAGGGACCGTTGGTGTCCCACTCGCGGCCGCCGCCCAGCGGCCTGAGTTGCCAGCGCGCGCTGACCCGGTCCATCACCCGTCCGATTCTGCGTGTCACCTCGTCCCACACCACCTCGCCGATCTGAGGCGAGTACCCGTTCATGCGCACCCCTTCCGGAGCACGTCGGCGAGCCGAAGCGCCACTTCAGGGCGAACCCGGCCCAGGGCGATCAGGTTGAGCGAGGGAGACGCAACATCCACTCCCAGGGACGGCAGGACGATCCCCGCCGCCGTCAGTGCATCCCGTAGAACTTCGACCGCTGCCCCGGCGTCCGTGGGGGCCTGCTTCTTCTTGGTGGTGACCATGAACTGAGCGTTCCGGAGGGGCTGTTGAGGAAGCTACGGGCTATGCCCGGTTATTCTCGGGTAGCTACGGCTCATGCCCGAGAATTCTCCTGAAGCGGCAGGGAGGCCGTAGCCGGGTCGTCCGTCCTGGCGCGAAGCTGATCAAAACCCTGGCGAAAGGAACTGATCATGGCGCGACGGTTGCGATTCAACGGCACCGGGAGTGGCGTGAACGGGTGCCCCGCCGTGCACGAAGATCTCGACACCGGCGAGGTGATCATTCACGGACCGGTGCTCACCGACCCTGACGACGTCGCCCGCCTGAGGCATCTCGGAGAGGGTGAGGTTCCTTCCCATCGTCGTTCCGCGCGAACTGCTCGTCGACTTCGGTCCCAAGGAGGTCACCCGCGTGCCGAACAGCATCGGCCTGGATGAGTTCGACAGGCTGTTCACCCAGTTCCAGCACACCGCGTGGCGGCTGGAGACTCGCCGCCGGTACGCGTCCGACGAAGTCACCGACACCTACGCGCAGTTTCTCCCCGGTGAGTCCGTCGACTGGGAGGGCAGGGACGCACAATGGTGCGCCGAGCGTCGCGAACAGACTGCCCTCGGCAAGCGGTTCGAGCGTGTCCGCATCGTCGACAACCCGCCTACTCCCGGCCAGCTCTACCTGCTCGACAACGCCCGCCGGAACAGCGCCGTGGGCGAGGACATCCGGCAGCTCTGGAGGGCCGACGCCGAGCGGCTCCAACTCCCCGGAGAAGACTTCTGGATCTTCGACTCCCGGCTGGTGGCCCGGCTCGACTTCGGCGAGGCCGACAACCTCGTGGACGTGGAACTGATCACGGAGCCGGTTGAGGTCAACCGCTACGCCCAGGTGCGCGACGCCGCCGGGCACTACGCCGTGCCGTACGAGACCTTTGCGGCCGGCCTGGCCGCGACCGAGTAGGCAGGTGAACGGGACCGGTGACGACCGACTACCAGCAGGCGCGTGAAGCGCTCGGGGTGCGGCTGCGCGAGCTGAGGCTCACGGCCCCGGACGGTCGGCTCACCGGTTCCGCACTTGCCCAGCGGCTGGGCTGGCCTCAGCCGAAGGTCAGCAAGCTGGAGAACGGTCGTCAGACCGCCACGCCCGATGACCTCCGCGCCTGGACCGAGGGGACCGGCCAGCCGGCCGCGTACGACGAACTCCTCGCCCGGCTCAGGGGGTTCGAGTCACACATCCGGTCATGGCGGCGGCAGCTCGCCTCGGGGCACAAGCCCGTCCAGGACACCCACCTGGCCGCACACGCCGACGCGTCCGTGTTCCGTGGCTGGGAGTCGTCCATGATCTTCGGGATCCTCCAGACCCCCGACTACGCCCGGCACATCTTCAACCGCTACGCCGAACTCCAGCAGTCTCCGCGTGACACCGAGGACGCCGTGCGCTCCCGCATGCGGCGCCAGGAGGCGCTGTACGACTCAACCAAGCGCTTCCATCTGCTGCTATGGGAATCCGCGTTGCGGGCGCTCATCTGTCCGCCGTCCGTCCTGGCCGCGCAACTCGACCGGCTGTCCGGATCTGTCGGTCTGGACACGGTCGACCTGGGGATCATCCCGTTCAGTGCGTCCCTCAAGGTCCCGCCTGCTACGGCCTTCTGGGTCTACGACGACAGTCGGGTGATCGTCGAGACCTGGCACTCCGAGCTGTGGATCGAGGACGATTCCAGCGTGAGGACCTACCTCCGCACCTGGAACACGCTGCGGGAGTCCGCTGTGTACGGAGCCGACGCCCAGAACCTGATCACACAGGCACGCCTGGCCCTGAACATCCTGTAGACGCCTACTGATCGACGCACAAAAGCGCCCCGCCCTACCGAAGGAGAGCGGGGCGCACGCTGAGGTGTCAGCGGGCGTCGCGGCGCTTGCGCACCGTGAACAGCACCCCGCCTCCCGCGAGGAGGACGACCGCGCCGCCGCCCGCGATGTACGCCGTGGCGCCGCTGCCGCCGGTCTCCGCCAGGTCGGTGTTCTTCTCACCGTTGTCGGAGGCGGTGCTCTCGTCGCCCGTGCCCTGGTCCTCCGCCGGGACGAAGTCCGAGGGTGGCTGGTCGCAGCCAATACCGTCCTGGTCGCGGTCCAGGTCGTCGTCGTAGTGCTCGTCGCCCTCGGCGATGTTGGAGTACCCGTTCTCGTACGCCTCGGTGCAGTTCTTGAACGGGTGGTTGCCGTCGTGGGCCTGGGCGGTGGTGGCCGACAGGGCGGTGAGCGCCAGCGCGGCGACGGCAACGGCGGCGGGCTTGCGGAGCAACTTCACGAGAGCACCTCAGATTTGGGTCGATATCCGTATGCATGATCACGGAGGGGCGATCAGTCGGATTTGAGGTGACGAAAGTATTAGGGGGCTGGTGGTGCGGTGGCGGAATGACGGACCCGTGATGCGAACGTGACGTGACCGGACGGTAGCTCTCCGCTCACGGGTCCGTCATCTGTAAACCCGGCCCGCGTGCGTGCCCGCATGGGTGTACGGACCCGGTCCGCGTGCTTGCCGGTGTCGCGGAGGGCGGCTACGCGCGGAACGGGCCCCTCACCTCGTACGTGATGCCGCCCGACGAACTGCCGCTCGTGCCCCGCTGGCTGGAGAAGTAGAGGCGGGTTCCGTCGGGGGAGAAGGCGGGGCCGGTGATCTCCGAGCCGGACTGGCCGTCGATGCGCAGGAACGGGGCGATCACGTCGTTCGGTGTGATGACGCAGATCTCCATGTTGCCGCCGTCCTCCGCGACGAACAGGTCGCCCGAGGCGCTGCCGGTGATGTTGTCGACGCCGGTCAGCGGGGCCGTACCGGAGGTCACGAGCGAGTCGTCGTACGCCAACTCGTATGTGTTGGAGGCCAGGTTGAGCTGCCAGACGCGGTTGTCGCCCTTGGTGGTGAACCAGACCGTGTCGTCGGCGTAGTGGCAGCCCTCGCCGCCGTTGAACTTCTTCGAGCCGGAGACCTGCGTACGGGTCGTGGTGGGGGAGCCGTCCGGGTCGGGCACGTTCGCCCAGGTGAAGGAGCCGGAGGTGGCGGTCCCGGCGACCATGACCTGGAGGGTGCCGGTGGACAGGTTGCCCCAGGCGGTGGGGGCGAAGCGGTAGAGGCAGCCGTTGGTCTCGTCCTCCGTCAGGTAGACCACCTTGCGCACCGGGTCGGCCGCCGCCGCCTCGTGTTTGAAGCGGCCCATGGCGTCACGGCGTACGGCCGCGTTCACGCCCCACGGGTCCGTCTCGTAGACGTAACCGAGGGACACCTCCTCGCAGGAGAGCCAGGTGTTCCACGGGGTCCTGCCGCCCGCGCAGTTCTGCCGGGTGCCGGACAGCACGCGGTACGCGCCCGTGACCGCGCCCGCCGACGAGAACTTCACCGCGCTCGCGCCACCGGACGGGTTGATCTCCGAGTTGGAGACATAGATCCAGCCGGCGCCATCGGTGTAACAGGCCCCGCCGTCAGGGGCGTTGTGCCAGGTGTAGGACGTGCCGGTGACCGTCTGGCCGGACCTGGCTATCACCCGGCTGGTGAATCCGCTGGGCAGCCTGACGCCGTTCGCGTCCGCCGCGCCGAGTGCCCCGTACGGGCCGGCGCCGGGCTGGGCGGGTGCGGCGTACGCGGCGCCGCGCCACAGGGTTCCGCCGAAGACGGCGGACGAACCGCCGAGGGCGGCCGCGCGCAGGAGGGTACGACGTTCCACAGTCGCTCCAAGGGGGTGCTGTGACCGCCCCGTCCGCCGGTCGGGGACGGGGTCGCGCACCGCCGGAGCCTAGGAGTGCGGGGTGGACGCGCCATGGACAGGCGGTGACGTGTACGCGTCACTGCCTGTGTGCCCCGTACGCCCGTGCGTCATGCCTTTCGCTGGCCGCAGACCGCACGCATCGCCCGCGTCACACCTTCAGCGCGTCGTACGTGACACCCGTCAGCCGCTCCGACTCCTCCCAAAGCCGTTGCCCTGCCCGGTCGTTGAGGGTCCACCTGGCGCGTCGCGACTTCGCCGGGGAGCCGCGGAGGCCGAGGATCGAGGGGCCGGTGAAGGAGTCCGGGCGTACGCCGGGGGCTGTCGCCGCGTACAGCGTGGGGAGGGCACCGGACTCCGCGGACTGAGCGACGAAGCGGCTGCCGATCTCCATGAACCGTTCGGAGGTCTTGCGGCCCTCCATCCTCGGGGCCACGGTCATGAGGTTGGTGGCGGCGTAGCCGGGGTGCGCGGCCGCCGCCACGACATCGGAGCCGGTGGCGGCGAGCCTGCGCGCCAACTCGTGCACGAACAGCAGGTTGGCCGTCTTCGAGCGCCCGTACGCGGTCCAACGCCCGTACTTCCGCTCGCTGTTGAGATCGTCGATGTCGATGTTGGCCAGCGCGTGCACGAAGCTGGACACGGTCACCACGCGGGCGCCCGGTGTGGCGAGCAGGGTCGGCATGAGCAGTCCGGTGAGCGCGAAGTGTCCGAGGTGGTTGACCCCGAACTGCGTCTCGAATCCGTCCGCCGTGCGACCCTGCGGCAACGCCATCAAGCCCGCGTTGTTGACGAGCAGGTCCAGACGGCCGTACTTCCGCCCGTACGCCGCCGCGAACTCCCGTACGGAGTCCAGGTTCCCGAGGTCGAGAGGCGCGAACTCCGCCTCCGCGTCCGGCACTTCGATCGCCAGGCGGTCGGCGGCCTCGGTGCCGCGGCTCTCGCTGCGGCACGCGAGGACGACCCGGGCGCCCCGCCGGGCCAGTTCACGGGCGGTGACATACCCGATCCCACTGTTCGCCCCGGTGACGACGACGGTACGGCCGCTCTGGTCGGGAATGTCGTGCGCAGTCCAGCCGCTCATGGCTTGGCTCCCTCCGCGTACGCGTGGTTTCCCAGCCTAGGGGTGGCGCGCCCCGTAAGGGGCGCGGGGCTGTATCGATATGCGGCTCCGCCGCGTGGGCGCGACCAGCCACAACGAACCCGCACGTACGAACAACCCGGGCGGAGCTCAACGAGAGGCGTACTCCTCAGGCATGGGCCGCGTATCGAGATAGAACCACTCGGCCGTGGGCCCGGGCCCCTGCGCCGGCCCCGCACCCGTGGACGCGTACGGCCGCCTGGGCAGCCCGGTCCCGGCCGACCGATCCTGCTCACCGGCCAAGTCCGCCACAGGCGCAGGCGTGCCAACCGGCTTGGCCGGCCCCGGCATCAGCAGTTCCACCCGCAGACCGAACCCCCGCTGCTGGGCGACGAACTCCTCCACCTGGTTGCGGCAGGCGTGGTCGAGGTGGGTCACACCGGTCAGGTCGAGCCGAATGCGCGGCTTGCCCGCCTCCGCGGCGGCCTCCAGCGCCTCGATCAGCTGTGGCAGCCGCAGGAACGTGGCGTTGCCCGCCATGACGACCTTGGCGGTGTCCTCCTCCAGGTGCTGCTTGATGACGGTCTGCGACATACGCAGCGCGGCCAGCACGATTCCGGCGGCGAGGCCGAAGAGGACGCCTTCGAGGAGCGCGGTCGCCACGATGACCAGCGTGGTGAGGGTCATGACCGCGAACTCGCCCCGGTCCTGGCGCCACATCTTCGGGAACTCCTCGGGGGCGAAGAGCTTCCAGCCGCTGTGTACGAGGACGCCCGCGAGGACGGCGATCGGGATCAGGGCGAGGACCTGGGGCAGCAGCAGCGCGAAGGCCAGCAGCCACAGGCCGTGCAGCGTGCGGGACAGCCGGGTCTTGGCGCCCGCCTGGACGTTCGCCGAACTGCGGGCCACGACCGCCGTGATGGGGAGCGCGCCGAGGATGCCCGCCACGGTGTTTCCGGCGCCCTGGGCGATGAGTTCGGGGTTGTAGCGGGTGCGCGGGCCGTTGTGCATACGGTCCACGGCCGCGGCGGTGAAGAGGCTCTCCGCCGAGGCGATCACCGTGAAGGTGAGGATCGCGGTGATGATCCCGACGTCGGCGAGTCCCGCGAACTCGGCCGGGCCGGGGACGTTCACGGACGCGAGCAGATTGCCCACCTGGAGCGTCTTCACGTCCACGCCCGGCAGGGAGGCGACCCCGATACCGATCCCGACGGCCACGAGCGCGGCCGGGATCTTCTTGACCGGGCCCGGCATCTTCTTCCACAGGAAACTGAGCACGATGGTGACGACGCCGAGTCCTGCGGCGATCAGCGCCTGGGGGTTGGCGAAGGTGTCGGCGATCAGACCGGGGAGGCCGGCCATGTTCTCGATCGGGGTGCCCGGGGCCTTGGAGTCGGACATCGGGTACAACTGGCTGAACATCAGCGGCAGTCCGATGCCCGCGAGCATGCCCTGGACGACGGCCAGGGAGATCGCCTGGAAGATCCGGCCGAGACGGACCAGGCCCAGGACGATCTGCAGGATGCCCGAGCCGAGGACGATCACACCGAGCATGGCGACGCCGTACTCGAGGACCGTCTCCGCCACGAGGGCCGCCAACCCGGCCGCCGGGCCGCTGACTTGGAGGGTGCTGCCGCGCGCCGCGCCGACCACCAGGCCGCCGATGACACCGGAGATGATGCCCAGCTCGGCGGGGACACCGGAGGCGACGGCCACGCCGATGCACAGGGGGAGCGCGACGAGGAAGACGACGAGGGAGGCGGTGATCTCGGTGGCGAGGTCGACCTTCGGCCCCTTGCCGTTCTTGTCCGACCCGGCAGCCCTGTCCGCCTTGGCCGTCCTGTCCGTCCTGTTCATCGGGGAAGCGGCCGTCGGCGTGATGTCCGGGGCGTACGTGGGGGCGTGGGCGGGGGCGTTCGGGGCGGGGAAGTCCGGGACGGGCGGGGCGTCCGGGATCCTGGCGTGCGCCGGTACGCGTCCGCGTGCGTGCATCCCGCTCATGCGGCGTGCACCCGGAAGCTGCCGTCCTCGTCCAACTCGTGGACCTGGCCGGTGTCGACCTCGTAGTACCAGCCGTGCAGCCGCAGCCGACCCGAGTCGAGCCGTGGCTTGGTCACCGGGTAACTCCGCAGCGCCTCAAGCTGGTTGACGACGTTGAGCTGGGCCACCGCCGGCATCGACGGGTCCTCGCACGCCCCGTCGAGCAACGGCGCGAGTTCCGGGCGGGCCAGGTCGAGCCAGGCGTCCACCCCGGGCAGCGCGGACAGGTCGTCGCCGGACTTCAGGGCGCCCATCGCGCCGCAGTGGGAGTGGCCACACACGACGATGTCCTGAACGCCGAGCACCTCCAGTGCGTACTCGATGGTGGCGGCCTCGCCGGACGCGCCCTGCCGTCCGTGCGGTGGCACGATATTGCCTGCGTTCCGCAGCTCGAATATCTCTCCGGGTCGTGCGCCCGTGATCAGGGCGGGTATTACCCGCGAGTCCGAGCAGGTAATGAACAATGCCTCCGGATATTGGCCTTCGGCCAGCTTCCGGTATTCGCCGCTCTCGAAATCGACGCGCCTCTTGAACGAGCGGGCGCGGTCCAGCAGTGCCTTCACGGTTCCTCCCGGCAGGGGGTTCGACCAGGGCTTTCCCGTCGTGCTCCCACCGTAGAGGGGCGACTGCCAGGCGAAGGTTAAGGGAACACTAGAGCGCGACCAGGAATGGCCCATATTTCGTCCCGGCCGGGCCGAAACATCGTCAACGAGCCATCCATGGACGGTTTTTGAGCAGCCGGTCACATTACCTCCGGTATAGGCGACGTGCCCATGACGGCTCTTGTAGCGTGTCCCCTCCACGGCACGGAATTCGTGCTGTCCGGATTCATGGGGAGAACAGGACCTATGGGCGTACGAGTGCTGCTCATCGAGGACGACGAGACGATCGCCGAGCCGCTCGCCGAGGGTCTGGGCCACTTCGGGCTGACGGTCGACCACGTCTCGACCGGCGCCGCCGGTCTGAGAGGGCCGTACGGCGATGTCGTCCTGCTCGACCTGGGGCTGCCCGACATGGACGGTATCGACGTGTGCCGGGGGATCCGGCAGTACTCCGACGTGCCCGTCATCATCCTCAGCGCGCGCGGCGAGGAGGCCGACCGCGTTCTGGGTCTGGAACTCGGCGCGGACGACTATCTGGCGAAACCTTTCAGCCTGCGCGAGCTGGTGGCTCGGATACGGGCGGTGACGCGACGCACCCAGCAGGGCCGTGGCCTCCAACCCGGCCTGGCCGAGGGCGAGTTCATGGCGACACCGCCGGGCGGGACACCTGTGGTGGGCCCGTTCGGCACGGGTCCGCTCGGCGCGAGCCCCCTCGGTACGGGTCCGCTCGGGTCGGGGACCCTGGGCGCGGGCGTGCGGGTGAGCGGCCTGCTCGGCGACGGGGCGCCCGCCGCCGGAGGGACGCTTGGTTCGGAGGCTCCGGGTGCCGGGTCTTCGGATGCCCGGTACTCGGGCGCTGGCTCGTCCGACTGGCGGTCCCGCTCCGAGGGGGCGTACGAGTCGGGGTCCTCTACGAGTGCCGGGTCCTCCGGCGCCTGGTCCCGGGACGCGGAACCTCGGGACGAACCCCTGGCCGCGGGCCCCCGGGACGAACCCCTGGCTGTGGAAACCCGGGCCTCGGAACGCCGGGAGGACAAGCCGTTCAGGGGCGAGTCGTTCGGCGGCGAACCGTTCGCGGGTGAGTCGTTCTCGGCGGGGGCGGACCTGCCTGGGCAGGACACCCACGGGCGGGATACCGCTCGACGCGACCCCGCAGGGTGGGGCCCCTCCGGGCGAGGCGGCTCTGAGACGGGCAACACCGGGCGAGGCGGGGCCGGTTCGGGCGAACCGGAGCGGGCCGCCGCGGGGGCGGATGCCGCGTCGGGCGCGCGGTCCTCGTACGACCGGACCGATGGCACCGGGGCGCGGTCTTCGTACGACAGGAGCGACGGTACTCGCGCGAGGTCCTCTTACGGCCCGTCCGGAGCAACTCGCGCGCCGGACTCGTACGACTCCGCCAGGGGCACCCGTGCCCCGGACCCGTACGACCTGTCGTCCGGCGGCTCCCGTTCCCCCGACGCGTACGACCCCCGCGCCCCGCATGATCCCCACGATCCCTACGACCAGTCGTCGCGTTCCTTCGAGGCCGGGTCGGCCTTCGAGTTCGCGCCGCCGGTTCCGGCCGGGCGGCCTCGGCGGGCGGCGTCTGCCGGACCCGTCGAAGGGGTACTCGATGCCGAGCCGGATCCGGTCGCCGGGACGCCGCCCGCCCCCGGCCCCCTCGTCGTGGACCGCCGCACCCGGCAGGTCTGGGTCGGGGACTCGCCGGTCTCGCTGACGCCGAAGGAGTTCGAACTGCTCGCGCTGCTCACCGAGGACCCCGGAGCGGTCTACTCGCGGCAGCAGATCCTGGACCGGGTGTGGGACCCGCACTACCAGGGCCCGACCAAGACGCTGGACGTCCATGTGGCCACGCTGCGAAGGAAGTTGGGGAACCCGGCCTGGATCCAGACCCTGCGCGGGGTCGGTTTCAGACTGGCCGTGCAGAACCGGCCGCCCTCGGCGGGCGGAGCCTCGGGCGGAACCCTGGGCGGGGCGACGGGCGGCTCGTACGGGGAACAGCCCGGCAGACCGACCGGCTCGTACGACGCATCCGGTTCGACCGGCTCGTACAGTACCTCCGGCTCGTACAGCGGCTCCGGCTCGTACGGATCGTTCGAGTCGTTCGAGTCGAGCGGCGCGTACGACGACCTCCCGGACGGCGGATCCCACGAAGCCCGGCCGGCGGCCTTCCGGTGACGCGTCGCCTCCTGCTCAGCTATCTGAGTCTCGCCGTGCTGCTCCTGCTCTGCCTGGAGATCCCGCTGGGGTTCGTGTACTCCCGGGGTGAGCGGGAGCGGGTCACCAACATGGCGAAGGACGAGGCGGAGTCGGTCTCCGCGTACGCCTCACTGGCCCTTTCCATGGGCGGCCGCGCGGGGGAGGACCTGCCCGGCAGGGTGAGCCGCTGCGCCGAGCGCATCGGCGGGAAGGTGGTGATCGTCGACCGGTCGGGCGCGCTCGTCACCAGCTCGCACACGCTGTCGGCGACGGAGACCCAGGGCCTCGCCGCCCGTCCCGGGATCGCGGCGGCGCTGCGGGGAACCGCGACGCAGGACGTCCGCACCTCCACCATCGGAGGCGTCCAGTACCTGTCCGTCGCGGCGCCGATCGCGCACGGCTCGTACAAACAGGGCGCTGTGTGGATCACGCTGCCCACGCAGATGGTGCATGCGCGGGTGCACCACGTCTGGCTGCTGCTGGCCCTCGGCGGGCTCGCGGCCCTCACCGCCGTCGCGGTCATCGGCTTCGCCATCGCCCGCTGGACCGGCCGACCCATCCGCGAACTGGAGCTCGCCACCCACGAGTTGGCCGACGGCGGCCCGTCCACACCGGTGGCGATCACCAAGGGGCCGCCGGAGGTACGGAGTCTCGCGGCGACCTTCAACCGTACGGCCGCCCGCCTCGAACACCTCCTCGCCTCCCAGCGCGCCTTCGCGGGCGAGGCCTCGCACCAGCTCAAGACGCCCCTCGCCGCGCTGCGGCTGCGCCTGGAGAACCTGGAGCCCGACATCGCCCTGAACGCCCGGGGCAGTCTGACCGCCGCGATGACCGAGACCGACCGGCTCGCCAGGATGGTCGAGGGGCTGCTGGCGATGGCCCGGCTCGACGAGAGCGCGGCGGTGCGCGAACAGGTGGACCTGGACCGGGTCTGCGCGGAGCGGCACCGGGCCTGGGCGCCGATGTTCGAGCAGCACGGCGTACAGCTCGTGCTGCTCGGCGACTACGGCGGACCGGTCCTCGCCCTGCCCGGCGCGGTCGAGCAGATCCTGGACAACCTGCTGTCCAACTCCCTGCGGGTGTCGCCCCGTTACTCCACGGTGTCCATCGACCTGCGCAGGCCCGAGACCCACGAACGCCGCTTCGGCCACCGACCGGCGGGTCCGGCCCGCGTCGAACTCCACGTCACCGACGAGGGCCCCGGCATGACCGAGGAGCAGCGCCGGCGCGCCTTCGACCGCTTCTGGCGCGCTCCCGACGCGCCCAAGGGCGGTACGGGTCTGGGGCTGGCCCTTGTCCAGCGCCTTGCCCATGCGAGCGGGGGTGACGTCCTGCTGCGTGCCGGTGCCTCCGGCGGGCTTGACGCGGTGGTTCGGCTGCCGCCGGGCGGCACTCCGGGGGTGCCGCCGAGACCGCTGGAGAGCGCCGCTCAACGGGTGTTCTGAATGTGCGGGCCGGTGGGGGCCGGTCGCGCAGTTCCCCGCGCCCCTGGAGACGAAAGCCGGGGCTGCGCCCCCGTCTTTCGTCTTTGGGGCTTTGGGGCTTTGGGGCGATAGCCCCTTGCCTCTAAGGGGCGCGGGGAACTGCGCGACCGGCCCCCACCGGGCCCGCACCCGACGTCATCGCGTCTCGCCCCCTACAACGACGCACCCCCGTCGATCACCAGGTCCGTGCCGACCACGGACGCCGCCGCGTCGGAGGCCAGGTAGAGAACGGCCTCGGCCACCTCCTCCGTCGAGGAGACGCGGCCGAGCGGTGACTCCTCCTTCATCCGGGCGGCACGGTCGGCCTCGGTCTCGCCGGGTCGCAGGGACATGGTGGTCGCGGACGCACCGGGGCTCACGGCGTTGATACGGATGCCGTCGGCGACGTGGTCGAGCGCGGCACCGGCGGTGAGCGCGGACACGGCGGCCTTGGATGCCGCGTACGCGGTGGTGTTGGGCCACTGCTTGTGCGCGCCCAGGTTGGAGGAGACGTTGACGATCGCGCCGCCGCCCGGTTGGGTCCGCATCTGCCGGACCTCGGCCTGCAGGGCGAGGAGTACACCGGTGAGGTTGATGTCGAGCAGGGTCCGCCAGTCCTCCTCGGGGAGGTCGGCGACGGGCTGTCCGCCGCGGAAGACGCCCGCGTTGTTCACGGCTATGTCGAGAGAGCCGAACCGGTCGACGGCCGTGCGGACGAGTGCCTCCACGTCCGCCGGGCGTGCCACGTCGGCGACCTGCGCGACCGCCGTGCCACCGGCCCGTTCGGCGAGGGCGACGGTCTCGTCGAGCGCCGCCCGGGTACGACCCGCCACGACGACGGAGGCCCCTTCGGCGGCGAACGCGAGCGCGACGGCCCGCCCGATGCCGGTTCCGCCTCCGGTGACGAGGACGGTGCGGTGCGAGAAGCGGGTGCGGTTCATGAGTGACTCCCTTTGGGGCATGGTGAGTTGAGGAACGAAGAAGCGAGGATCAGGCGAGTCGCAGGGCCAGGGCCGCGGTGCCGAAGAGGGCCGCGGTCACCGCGAGACTCGCCGTGTCGCCGCCGACGCCGAGCAACAGGGCGAAGACGACGGTCGGCCCGGTCTCCATCGCCGTGTTGTGCACCCCGCCCGCGAGCCCGGTCCGTTCCGCCGGCACCCGGTCGGTGGCCAGCACGGCTGCCCCGGCGAAGGAGGCGGCGACCCCGGTGGCCAGCAGGACGAAGCCGGGGAGAAGCCCGTACGCGTACGGGACTGTGTCGTTCACTCCGAGGAGCGAGAGGAGTACGAGACCCACGGCGCCGACGGCCAGCCCGGCACCGGTGACGACGGGCGCCCCGTACCGGCCGATGAGCCGCCCCGCCACCCGGCCCGACGCGAGGAGCGCCAGGGCGAACGGCACGAACGCGGTCGACGTCCGCAGTGCCGACCAGCCGCGTTCGTCCTGAAGGTGGAGCGAGAACAGCACGAAGACGGTGGCGGCCCCGGCCGCGGTCAGTGCGGTGGCGGCGAGCCCGAGCGCGCGCCGCCTGTCGAGCAGGAAGCGGGGCGGCAGCAGTGGATCGGGCACCCGCCGCTCGACCCCGACGAACATGGCCAGGAGTACGACTCCGGCGACCAGCGGCGCCAGCACCCGGCCCGAAGTCCAGGGCCACGCGTCGGTGAGCACGAGCCCGTAGCTGGCGGAGGCCAGCCCGGCGGTGGCCAAGAGCGCGCCGCGCAGGTCGAGACGGGGGCGGCGGGCCGGGTGCTCGGGCCCGCCCGTCCCGGAGTGGGGCCCGGTCGTCGTGGGCAGCACCCGGGGGGCCAGTGCGAGCGCCGCCACCGTCACGGCGAGTGGTACGGCGAAGGCCCAACGCCAGGACAGGAGTGCGGAGATGACGCCGGAGAGCAGATTGCCCGCTGTGGCGCCGAGGACGGACAGACCTCCCCAGGTGGCCATCGCACCGCTGTACGCGGCGGGGGAGGGGAACACCGTCCGCAGTACCGCCATCGCGGCCGGGGCGATCAGGGCAGCGCCCGCACCCTGGGCGAGCCGGGCCGCGAGCAGAGTGCCGTACCCGGGAGCGAGCGGGGCGGCGACCGACGCGAGCCCGAAGACCAACAGCCCCGCAGTGAGCGCCCGTTGCCCGCCGTACCGGTCGGCGAGCCGTCCCCCGAACAACAACAGCCCGGCGAACGTCAGCCCGTACGCCGCACTGAGCAGGATCAACTCCTCGCGCCGCACCCCGAATTCCACCCCGATCCCCGGCAACGGCACAGCCACCGCGGCCAAGGTGAAGATCAGAGTGACCTGCACCCCACCGAGCAACACGAACGCGCCCCGGCTGGAGCGAGGAGGCGCCATTGTCACGGCCACAGGTTCCCCCTAATTAGACCGATCGTTTCAATATAAGAGCAACCGAAACGCGCCCCTCAAGGGGCGCGGGGAACTGCGCAATCTTTTAGGGGCGCGAGGAACGGCGCGACAAAGGCCCCACGGCCCCGCAGGCGACAACGGGCCAGGACGCGCCGAATCAATCCAGCAGGGTCAGAGCCTGCTCGGCCGCATCCCGAACCCGCCCGGGCTCCGCCGACACCTTGCCGACCACGCGAAGCCCCTGCATCAGCACCAGCAGCATGCGGGCCAACGCCCGAGGATCCCGATCCTCCGCGAGCTCCCCCTGTGCCTGCGCCCGCACGAGCGCCGAGTGCATCAGCGTCTCGACGTGGTCCCAGCTGAGCTCCACGAGGCGGGCCGCCGCCGTGTCGTGAGGTGCGAGCTCGGCCGCAGTGTTGGTGACGAAGCAGCCCGCCCTCCGGCGGGCATCGTCCGTCGCCTCGGCGGCGAACCGCCGCACCGTTGCCCGCACGGCGGGCAACGCGGCCCCTGCCTGTGACAACTCGTGCAGCATCAGCGCATCGCGCGACTCCCCGTACCGGTCGAGCGCCTTCAGATACAGCTCGTGCTTGTTGCCGAAGGTCGCGTAGATGCTGGCGCGCCCGATGCCGAGATGCTCGACGAGGTCCGCCATCGACGTCGCCTCGTAGCCGCGCCGCCAGAACAGCTCGAGGGCCGACTGCAGCGCGGCGTCCGGATCGAACTCCTTGGTCCTGGCCACGTACCGCAGCCTAGGCCTTTCTGAAACGATCGGTCAATATGAACTCGGTGTGGGCCGGATGGAACCCGGTGCCAGGGCGGCCTATCGAGCCCGCACCTCGTACGTCGCCACCCTCACCGTCTCGTCGTCCAGGCACTCGCCCGACTCCAGGTCGAAGCGCTGCTTGAGGAGGGGGGAGGCGACGAACGGGCGGCCCTGGTGCGTGCCCGTGAGTCCGCGGGAGAGGACGGCCGCGCCGGAGAACGGGTCGCGGTTGTCGATCGCGTACATGCGGCCCGTTCGGTCCAGGAAGAGCGCGACCTGGTGGCCGTCCGGGAGCAGTGCCGCCACCCCGCGGCCGGGCATCAGTACGGCCAGGTCGCAGACCGTGAACCAGCCGTCCGACAGCCGGAGTTGGACCGTGGTGGCCGTCGTCGTGGTCGTCTCGGGGGCCAGGGTCATCGCTGGGCGCTTCCTTCCAGGGGGCGCGTGCCGATGGTCAGCAGCGGCAGGTCGGGCTTGATCTGGTCGCGCTCGGGGACGAAGCCGACGACCGGGTCGGGCGTGTCCGGCGCGTTCACGAAGGAGACGAAGCGGGAGAGCTTCTCCGGGTCGTTGATGGTCTCGGCCCACTCGTCGCGGTAGTTCGCGACGTGCGCCGTCATCAGGGACTCCAGCTCCTCGCACATGCCGAGCGAGTCCTCCACGACCACCTCGCGGATGTGGTCGAGGCCGCCGGGGATCCGCTCCAGCCAGGTCGAGGTGCGCTCAAGACGGTCGGCCGTGCGGATGTAGAACATCAGGAAACGGTCGATCAGGCGGATCAGTTCGGCGTCGGAGAGGTCCTGGGCGAGCAGGTCGGCGTGGCGCGGGGTCGCGCCGCCGTTGCCGCCGACGTACAGGTTCCAGCCGTTGGCGGTGGCGATGATGCCGAAGTCCTTCGACTGGGCCTCGGCGCACTCGCGGGCGCAGCCGGAGACCGCCGACTTGAGCTTGTGCGGGGAGCGCAGACCCCGGTAGCGCAGCTCCAGGTCGATCGCCATCCGCACCGAGTCCTGGACGCCGTAGCGGCACCAGGTCTGCCCGACGCAGGACTTGACCGTCCGCAGCGACTTTCCGTACGCGTGCCCGGACTCGAAACCGGCGTCCACCAACCGGGCCCAGATCAGCGGGAGTTGCTCGACGCGTGCGCCGAACATGTCGATCCGCTGACCACCGGTGATCTTCGTGTAGAGGCCGAAGTCCCGGGCCACCTCGCCGATCACGATGAGCTTCTCGGGGGTGATCTCGCCGCCGGGGATGCGCGGCACGATCGAATAGGAGCCGTTCTTCTGGAGGTTGGCGAGGAAGTGGTCGTTGGTGTCCTGGAGCGAGGCCTGCTCGCCGTCCAGGACGTAGCCGTTGGCGCCGATCGTGGGCGCCAGCGAGGCGATGATCGAGCCGACCGCGGGCTTGCAGACCTCGCAGCCGTCGCCGTCCCGGGCGCCCTCACGCCCGTACCGCTCCAGGAGCTGCCGGTACGAGGTGATGCGCAGGGCGAGGACGATCTCGTACAGCTCCTCGCGGGTCTGGGAGAAGCAGCCGCACAGGCCCTTGTCGACCTCGACGCCGTTCGCCTCCAGTTCGGAGGTGACCAGCTGGCCGAGGACCTTGACGCAACTGCCGCAGCCCGTACCGGCCTTGGTGCACTTCTTGACCTCGGGCACGGTCGTGCACTGGTGGTCGGTGACCGCGCCGCGGATCGCGCCCTTGGTGACGTTGTGGCAGGAGCAGATGATCGCCTCGTCCGGCAGCGAGGACGGGCCGAGCTGGACGGGCGCGCCGGCGCCGGCCGGGAGGACGAGCTGCTCCGGGGCGATCGGCGGGACCGAGCCGGTGAACGCGCGCAGCGTGCCGTACGCCTCCGCGTCGCCGACCAGGATGCCGCCGAGCAGTTCGCCGTTCCGTCCGATGACCAGCTTCTTGTACGTGCCGGAGCGGGAGTCGGAGTAGACGACGTCGAGGCAGTCCTCGGTGGTGCCGTGCGCGTCGCCGAAGGACGCCACGTCGACGCCGAGCAGCTTGAGCTTGGTGGAGAGGTCGGCGCCGGTGAAGGACGCCTCGTCGGTGGCGATGGTCGCGGCGGCCGTCTCCGCCTGCTCGTAGCCGGGCGCGACCAGGCCGTACACCCGGCCGTCGGCCGCGAGCGCGCACTCGCCGATCGCGAACACATGCGGGTCGTTGACGGTCCGGCACTGTTCGTCGACCGTGATGCCGCCGCGCTCGCCGACCGTCAGACCGCAGTCGCGGGCGAGCTGGTCGCGGGGGCGGACACCGGCCGAGAAGACCACCAGGTCGGTGGCGAGTTCGGAGCCGTCGGACAGCTTCATGCCGGTCACGGCACCCGAGGCGTCCGTGACGATCTCCTGCGTGCCCACACCGGTGTGGACGCTCAGGCCCATGTCCTCGATGGTGCGCAGCAGGGCCGCGCCACCGCCGTCGTCGACCTGCACCGGCATCAGGCGCGGGGCGAACTCCACGATGTGGGAGGTGAGTCCGAGCCCCTTGAGCGCGCCGGCCGCCTCCAGGCCGAGCAGACCGCCGCCGACCACGGCACCCGTCGTCGCCCTGGACTTCGCGTACTCCTCGATCGCGAGGAGGTCCTCGATCGTGCGGTAGACGAAGCAGCCCTCGGCGTCCTTGTTCGGCACCGGCGGCACGAAGGGGTACGAGCCGGTGGCGAGGACGAGCGTGTCGTAGTCAACTGTCAGGCCGGAGCGGGCCGTTACCCGCTTCGCGGCCCGGTCGACCGTCTCGGCCGGGTCGCCGATGTGCAGCTCGATCCCGTGGTCCTTGATGAACTCCATGTCCGTCATGGACAGTTCCTCGGGCGTGGTCCCCGAGAAGTACGAGGTCAGCTGCACGCGGTCGTACGCGGGGCGTGGCTCCTCGCACAGCACGACCACGCGGTGCGTGGCGGTCAGGCCGCGCTCGGCGAGCGCTTCGAGGAAGCGCTGGCCGACCATGCCGTGGCCGACGAGCACGATCGTGGGGGTGCCCCCCAGGGTGGCGGTCATTCAGGAGCCTCCATCGTTGGTGAGCAGGTGGAGCAGGGGGCCGCCGTCGGAGGGCAGCGGCTCTGCTCCCTCCCAGGCGCGGGCGAGCGCGCCGACGGTGCCGAGCTCGCCGACGAGCACCCCGCCGACCAGGCGGTCGTCGCGGACGACGACCTTGCGGTACGTGCCGCGGGTGGCGTCGGCGAGCTGGATGACGTCGTCGCCGGGGAGCGGGGTGTGCTCCCCGAAGGCGGCGAGGTCGAGAGGGGTGCCGGAGGCGAGAGCGGGGCGGGCGAGGGTGAGACGGGTGAGGGCGCGGGTGCCGGTGTAGCCCGCGGGGGCCGTACCCGAATCCGCAGCCGGGTCCGCACTCGCGTCCGCCGCGGCCAGCAACTCGGCCAGGACATCGGCCTGTTCGAGGGCGGGCGCGGCGAGACCGTAGACGTTTCCGTCGTGCTGGGCGCAGTCGCCGATCGCCCGGATGTGCGGGTCGGAGGTGCGCAGCTCGTCGTCGACGATGACGCCCTTGTGCACGGCGAGCCCCGCGGCCTGGGCGAGGCCCACCCGCGGGTGCACCCCGCAGGCCAGTACCACCAGGTCGGCGTCGAGCGCGTACCCGTCGGCCATCTCGACCGAGCGGACCGCGCCGCCGACGCAGCGCACATCGCGCACCCGGCACTCGGTGTGCACCTCGACGCCGAGGTCCTTGAGGTGCCGGAGCACCAACTTGGACGCGGACGGGTCGAGCTGACGCTCCATCAGCCGCTCGGACTGCTGGGCCAGCACCACCTGCGCGCCGCGCTCGGCGAGCGCGCGGGCCGCCGAGACACCGAGCAGTCCGCCGCCGATGACGACGGCCCGGGTGTCCGGCCGTACGGCCTTGGACAGGCCCAGGCAGTCGTCCATCGTGCGGAACGCGTGGACGCCTTCGGGCAGTTCGTGCCGGTCCGGGCCGAACAGGCCGCGCAGGGGCGGAAGGACCGGGTTCGAACCGGTGGCCAGGACCAGCGTGTCGTATGCGATCACCGAGCTGTCGGCGAAGTGCACCTGCCGCTCCGCGCGGTCGATGTGCACCGCCCGGCCGCGGGTCAGCCGCTCGGGCGTCGGCAGCGCGATGACCTCGGGCGTGTACCGCCCGGCCAGGACCTCCGCGAGCAGGACCCGGTTGTACGGGGTGTGCTCCTCGTCGCCGACGAGCACGGCGGACATGCCGAGCTCTCCGAGCCTGCGGGCGAGCCGTACGCCCGCGAGGCCGGCGCCGATCACCACCACACGCGTATTCGAGGTCATGTATCGCAGCGTGCGGTGCCGGTGTTACCCGGTCGCATCACCTCTGTTTCCCGCGGGGAACGCTGCCCTCAGCGGGGTCGGGTCGCGGATGTGAGGGTTTTCGGCGGACGGGGCGGGGGCGCGGTGAGGTCGCCCGGAACGGGGCGGGGGTGCGGTTATCCCCACCTCCGGGTTCCGTGCGAGCACCATCGATCGCGGGCCGGGAACGAGGAAGTCTTGAGGTGCGAGGCCACCGGGCGCGGACCGCGCCCGGCGCCCTCGCACGGACAGGCACGCGCGGACACGTACGGGCGCGGACACGGACACGCGCGGTCACCTACGCACACGGACACGGACACGCGCGGTCACCTACGCACGCGGACACAAGGGGAGCGAACCATGGACACCGCCCAGCAGCCGTCCGTCCGGGACGACGCGGCCGTACGGACCTGGCAGCTCGTGCGCGAACCGTTCACCGCGCGGGCCTGGCGGCGGGTCGCGCACGCGCTGCCGGTCGGGCTGGTCGGGCTGGTCGGCGCGCCGGTGGGGCCGGACGGCGGTCATGGCTCGGCCGTGCCCTCGCCGCGTTCCAGCCGCTCCTCGCGACGACGCTCCTCGCACGACCGTAGGTTCACGTGATGCCCGACCCTGGGTTCACGTGGACCCCGACCGTAGGTTGACGACATGCGCAGACCGACCGCCGCGCTCGCGCTCGACGTCCTGAGGCGGCCGCTCGCCGCCTTCACGCCGAAGGCCCTCGCCGTACTCCTCTACGCGCTGATCGCGCTCCCGCTCGCCCTCGTCGGCTTCGTGCTCACGCTCGTGGGGCTGGTCGTCGGCGGGGCACTGTCCGTCACCACGCTGGGCCTGTGGGTGCTGGCGCTGACCGTGCGGGGCGCGCTCGCGCTCGGTGCGGCACAACGGGCCCTGGCGCGGCGGCTGCTGGGCCTGGAGATCGAGGAGCCGCCGACACCTCCCGCGCGGGGCGTACTCGGCAGACGGCGGGCCCTGCTCCTCGGCCGGGCCGGCTGGCGGGCCGTCGGCTGCGCGCTGGGCACGCCCGTCACGGCCCTCCTCGGTTACGTGGCGGTCCTGGGCGCGTACGCCTACGGGGCCCAGAGCGCCCTGCACCCGCTGCTCAAGCGCTGGAACCACCACACGGTGCGCGACGGCGACTCCGTACGGCACGTGTCGCTCGAAGTCCTCGGCGTCCAACTCGACTCCTGGCCACGGTGGTTGATCCCGATGACGGCCGGGCTCGTCCTCCTGGCCGCCGCCCCCTGGCTGCTGCGGCACGCCCTCGCCCCGCACCGCGCGCTGCTCGCCGCCACGCTCGGCCCGAGTGACGCGGAGCGCCGCATCCGCACGCTGGAGGAGACGCGCGCCCAGGCCGTGGACGACGCGGCGGCGACCCTCCGCCGCATCGAGCGCGACCTGCACGACGGCACACAGGCCCGGCTCGTCGGGCTCGCGATGCATCTGACGATGATCAGGGAACTGGTCGGAGCGGACGCCGACCGCGAACGCCTCCTCGCCGTCGTCGACACCGCGCAGGGCAATGCCAAGCAGGCCATCGCCGACCTGCGCCACCTCGTCAAGGGCATCCACCCTCCCGTACTGGACCAGGGCCTGGACACGGCCCTGGCCACCCTCGCGGCCGACAGCGCCCTGCCCGTCGAGGTCGTCACGGACATCGAGGCCCGCCCCTCGCCCGCCGTCGAGTCCATCGCCTACTTCTGCGCCGCCGAACTCCTCGCCAACGCGGCGAAACACAGCGGGGCGGCCGGCGCCACGGTGACGGTGACCGCCCGCGCCGGGCTGCTGCGGCTCACCGTCCACGACGGCGGACGCGGCGGCGCGGCGATCGGAGCGGGCTCCGGGCTCACCGGCCTGCTGACCCGCGTACGGACCGTCGACGGCACGCTCACCTGCGACAGCCCGCCGGGAGGCCCTACGGTGGTCACGGTCGAGCTGCCGTACTGAGCGGCGTTGTCAAACTGCCCAACTGATCACGGGGGTCAGATGCGCGTCGTCATCGCCGAGGACTCCGCCCTGCTGCGCGACGGGCTGGCCCAGCTCCTCCAGCTGCGGGGCGTCGACGTCGCCGCGGCCGTCGGGGACGCGGACGCGCTGCTCGCCGCCGTGGCCGAGCACCGCCCGGACGCCGCCGTCGTCGACATCCGGCTGCCGCCGACCCAGACCGACGAGGGCCTGCGGGCCGCCGTACGCCTGCGCGCGGACCACCCCGGCACCGGGGTGCTGATCTTCTCCCAGTACGTCGAGACGAAGTACGCCGCACAGCTCCTGGGCACCAACCCGGGCGGCGTCGGCTACCTGCTCAAGGAGCGCGTCGTCGACATCGGGGAGTTCGTGGACGCGCTGGAACGGGTCGCCGCCGGCGGCACCGCCCTCGACCCGGAGGTCGTCGCCCAGCTCTTCGGCGCGAGCCGCCGCGCCAACGCCCTGGACGCCCTCACGCCCCGCGAACGCGAGGTGCTCGCGCTGATGGCCGAGGGCCGTACGAACCACGCCGTCGCCACGTCCTTCGGCGTCTCGGAACGGGCCGTCGAGAAGCACATCGCCAACATCTTCACCAAGCTCGGCCTGCTGCCCTCCGACACGGGGAACCGGCGGGTGCTGGCGGTCCTGCGCTACTTGGAAACGGCGGGCTGACCCCTTCCGTCCACCGTTGCCCCGAACCTCTGAAGATCCTCAAGGTTCACAGGATTCGTGGACGGCGCATCTACCTCGTCCATAGTGTCGCGATCATGCCCGACATATCGCTGACCATGGTCGTTGTCCTGTGCCTGACCGCTCTCGCGGCAGGCTGGATCGACGCGGTGGTGGGCGGCGGCGGGCTCCTGCTGCTCCCCGTACTGCTGCTCGGGCTGCCGAACTCGGGCTCGGCCGCCCAGTACGCGCTCGGCACCAACAAGGCCGTGGCGATCGTCGGCACCACGGGCGCGGCGGTGACGTACGCGCGCAAGGCGCCCGTGGACGTCGGCACGGCCGTACGGATCGGCCTCGCGGCGCTCGCCGGATCCTCGGCCGGCGCGCTCGTCGCCGCCGGGATGAGCACCGACGTGCTGAAGCCGGTGGTCATGGTCGTCCTGCTCGGCGTCGGCGCCTTCGTGATCCTGCGGCCCGGCTTCGGCACCGCGCCCTCGACCGCGCCCGTCTCCCCGCGCCGCGTCCTCGCCGCGATCGGCCTCGCGGGCCTCGGCATCGGCTTCTACGACGGACTGGTCGGCCCCGGCACGGGAACGTTCCTCGTGCTCGCCCTGACCGCGCTGCTGCACCTCGACCTGGTGACCGCCTCCGCCACCGCGAAGATCGTCAACTGCTGCACGAACGCGGGGGCGCTCGCGATGTTCGCCTGGCAGGGCACGGTGTACTGGCAGCTGGGCGCCCTGATGGCCGTCTTCAACCTGGTCGGCGGAATGGTCGGGGCGCACACCGCGCTCAAGAAGGGCAGCGGGTTCGTCCGGGTCGTACTGCTGACGGTGGTCTTCGCGCTGGTGGCGAACCTGGCGTACCAGCAGTGGCTGGCGTGATTCACGGGTGATGTTTCCACCGGTGGCGTGATTCAGCGGCTGCCCGTCAGGTGGGCGAAGACGACCACGTTCCCCTGGTAGCCCGTGGCCTCCGAGTAGCCGCCGCCGCAGGTGATGACCCGCAGCTCCGGGCGCCGTGCGGCCCCGTACACCTTCTCGTCCGGGAAGTCCCGGGCGTCGTACACCTCGACCGCGTCGACCGAGAAGAGGGCGACCCTGCCGTCGCGGCGCTCGACCTCGATGGTGCTGTCCTTCTCCAGGGCGCCGAGACGGTAGAAGACGGCGGGCCCCTCGGCGTTGTCGACATGGCCGGCGACGATCGCGGTGCCGGTCTCGCCCGGCGCGGTACCGGCCTCGTACCAGCCGGCGACGTTGGCCCGGTCGGACGGCGGCACGTCGAGGCTGCCCTGCGGGGTGAGGCCGAGGCCCAGGAGCGGGGCGTCCACGCGGATCGAGGGGATACGGACACGGTCGGGCGCGGCGGGCGGCAGCGCGGCGGCCGCGGGCCGGTCCACATGAGCGCCCGCGCGCCCCTGCGCGGCCGAGGGCTGCGGCGGGGCATGCGTCTCGGCCCCACTGCGCAGCAGCCAGGCACCGGAGAGGAGGGCGACGAGGGTGACGGCGACCATCGACATGGTGGCGAACCGGTGCACGTACGTCTCCTCTCCTGGGGAGCTGGGGAGCTGGGGACTGGGGGCTCGGGGTGGGGGCTTGGGGGGCCGGGTTCCCGGCGCCTCCGTACCCCTGGTCGTCCGGGGCGCCCGGTCCCGCGTCCCCCTCCGGGCCGCGAGGGGCGTCGGGCCAGGAGGGGGAGGGGACGGCGGTACCGGCGGACGGACAGCGGAGGGTGTCCGTCAGATCCCGTCGCCTCTCGCCCGGCGATGCAGGAGCCAGGTACCGCCCGCGGCGGCGACGGCCAGGGCCGCCACTCCCGCCGCGGTCTGCACGGGGTCGGGGCCCAGTGCGCCGCCGACCCCCGTCTTCACGCTTCCTCTCGGGTGGACCTGCTGCCCGCTCTCCTCGGTGGAGGTGAGCGTGACCACCAGGTCGCCCGTCATCCGCTTGCCGCTCGAACAGCGCGCGACGATCTCGTACGTGCCGGGCTGGGCGGACGGCGGCACCCGGAACAGCCCGACCGCGTCGCCCTCGTGCGCGCTGGGCAGCAGCGTGAAGGCACCCGCGCCGACGGCACCGGCGTCACCCGACACCGCGTCCGCCGCACCGCACGCCGCCGTGTTCACCGTGACCTCGGCGCCGGGCGCGACCGTGGCCGGGTACAGCTCGATGGACCCCGTTCCGCCGCCGTACGCGGGGGCGGCGGCGAGGGCCACCGCGGCGACGGCGAGCGCGGTACCGGTCAGCGGACGGGCTGTGCGCATCGTTGCTTGCTCCTCCGAGAGGGCACGACCCGCGGCACCCCCATGTGCCGCTGCGTCGGTCACGCCCCTGCCCTACCGAGGAAAGTGGCAGTCGGGGACGCACGCCTCCTGATGGGGCGTCAGAAACGATGTGAACGGGTGTCAGGTGGGGACTCCGGGCGGGCCGTCCGGGGATGTTTCGGCAGGTCATCGGCGTGTCGCCACCACATCCGCAAAAAGAACCCGAACGGAACGGGCGGCGCGTGTGAACGGGTGACCGGCGCTCCCGGACGACCACCCGACCGGCCGACTTGACCTGAAGTTTGGTTGAGGTATGAGGCTGGGGCCCATGAACTCCACCACAGAGGTTCCAGTCTCCCTCGCTGCCTCCCTCCCGGCGCCCGTCCCCCTCCCCGAGCCCCTGAGGATCGCGGTGATCGTCGGGAGCAACCGGGAGGGCCGGTTCGGGCCGGTCGTCGCGGAGTGGCTGCTGGGCCGGATCCGGGACCGGGCCGATCTCGCGGTGGACGTCGTCGACACCGCCGACGTACACCTGCCGACGGCCCTCTCCCACTCCCCGTCCGCCGAGGTGACCGCCGAGCTGGGCAAGGTCACCCCCCACCTGGCAGCCGCCGACGCCTTCGTCGTCCTCACTCCCGAGTACAACCACTCCTTCCCCGCGTCCCTCAAGACCCTCATCGACTGGCACTTCCACGAGTGGCGCGCAAAGCCCGTCGCCTTCGTCTCCTACGGCGGCCTCTCGGGCGGCCTGCGCGCCGTCGAACAGCTCCGCCAGGTCTTCGCCGAACTCCACGCCGTCACCGTCCGCGACACGGTGTCCTTCCACAACGCGGGCGCTTCCTTCGACGACCAGGGCCGGCACAAGGACCCCTCGGCACCGGACGCGGCGGCAAAGGTGATGCTGGACCAGCTTGCGTGGTGGGGGCTGGCGCTGCGGGAGGCGAAGTCGGTCCGGCCGTACGGGGGTTGACCGGAACCGTGTCTCAGCTCCCGGCCTCGGACCCGTACTCGGCCAGCGCCTCCGCCACCGCCCCGTGTGCCACGGCGGCGAGTACGGGATTGGTGACCCGGTAGTGGTGCTCCGCCACCAGGCCGAAGCACAGGGCCCAGCCGCGTCCCCGGGCCCAGGTCGCGTCGTCGACGTCGGCCGCCTCGCGGAACAGGCCGCGGGTCTCGGCGGTGAAGACGGCCCAGGCGGCGAGTACGTCGGCCGCCGGGTCGCCGACGCCGAGGCCGCCGAAGTCGATGACCGCGCCGAGGCGGCCTCCGTGGGCGAGCAGGTTGCCCGGCAGGAGGTCGCCGTGGAGCCATACCGGGTCGCCGTCCCACTGGGGGAGCCGCAGGGACTCTTCCCAGGCGGCGGTCGCGAGGCCCGCGTCCAGCGTGCCGGCCGCGCCCAGGTCGCGGATCGCGGCACGGACGTCGTCCTCAACCGTCGTCGGTGAGGGGCCCGCCACGCCAGGACGGCGGCCCACCGGTGGCGTCGACCTTCCGCAGCGCCGCGACGAACCGACCCAACTCGACGGCGGCGTCGGCGAGTTCGGTTCGATCGGTGAGCGGCGCGTCGTAGATGTTGTCGCCGTCCAGCCAGCGGAACACGCCCCACGGCAGCGCGTACCCCTCGCCGGGCGCGCCCTTGGTGATCGGTACCGGCACGGCCAGCGGGAGGTGCGGCGCCAGCCGCGGCAGCCACCGCTGTTCCTTGTCCACCTGCCGGGCCCCACCGGGCAGCCGCGGCAGCCGTACGACCATGTCGTCGCCCAGCCGGTACATCGCGTTGTCGGTACCGGCCGAGCGGACCTCCCGGACGGGCAGCTCCGCCCACTCGGGGAACTGCTCCGCCACCAGTCGGCCGACGAGCGCAGCGTCGATGTCGAGTTCGTCGGCGTGCATCTTCGGACCGGAAGGCATGGGTCTCCGTAAGTCAGTCGTGGGCAGTCGTGGGCAGTCGTCGGGAGATGGTGCGGTCAGGAGGCGAAGAGATCGCGTCCGGCGCCGATCCGGTGGATCTCCTCCACCGGATACGGGGTCCGCCTGCTCTCGTCCTGGAGTGTTCGGCTGAAGTCCGCGAACACCGTGGCCAGTGGCGCGTATCGCGTCACGATCGCCGCGGCGGCATCGGGGAGTTCGGCGGGGTGTGCACCGTGGGCGCAGGCGCGGATCATCTCTTCGCGCTCGTCCCTCCCGTACGCGTAGACGGCGGTGATCAGCCATTTCACCAGGTAGGTGATCGTGTAGCAGCGGTCGTACGTCCGGTGCCGCTCGAAGAAGCGGGTGTGCTCCGGGGAGAGGCCGAACCCGGAGGACAGGGCCAGGCCGAAGTCGGCGAAGTACAGGCGTCGGCCGTCGGTCAGGATGTTCTCGAAGTGGGCGTCGAAGTGGATGAGCCCGCGCGAGTTCATGAAGGACGTGCCCGCGTGCAGGGCCTCGTCCACCCAGGAGCACGCCCGGTCCGCCGACTCGCCGCCCTCCTCGATCCGTTCGCCGAGCCAGTGGTGGAGGGTCTGCGGGACGTACTCCAGGAAGAGGGTGAGGCTCGCCGAGGCCTCCCGGAGCCCTTCGAGCCGACGGCGTACCTCCGGGCTGCCGTCCCAGAACGCGACGACCTGGTCGACGTCGGCCAGCTCCTCGGGGAGGGCCTGCGCGTCACCCGATTCGCCTGAGTTGCCCGAGCCGCTCGCGTAGTCCGGCAGAACGCGCCAGTGGTACGTCAGCGGAAAGCCCTGGAAGTCGTTCGCGAGCACCCAGTTCGTGGTCATCTCGTGCACGGCCAGTTCCTGCCAGGCTCCGAAGCCGGGCCCGCCGATGCCGTAGTGGCAGATGGCGGGCAGCCCGTAGACGTTCGCGGTCGACCGGACGTTCTCCGGCAGCGTGTCCGCCGCGGTCAGGGGCACGCGCTTGACGAAGACCTGGGTGCCGTCGACATCCAGGAGCGCCGACCGCCCGCCGATGCCGGAACCGAGCGGCGCCGCCCCGCGCACGAGGGCGTTCAGTTCGTCGTCGCCGTACTTCGCCAGGGCGGCGGAGACGGCGCTGTACGTGGCCAGGCGCGCACCGTGCGACCTGCTGGATGTGTCACCGTGGTACCGGGAATCGGGCATTGGGTCAGGGTTCCACAGGGGCACGGCCGGTGGCACCGGAAATCGCCACGGGATGATCTCGGAGCCCGGACGGCTCTATCTTGCTTGGGCAATGGGCGGAGGGGCCGCGGGCTCGGCAGCCTCAACAGGGCCGCACAGGCAAGGAGTTGGATATTGGTTATCGGTGCGCAGGACGGGCCGGACGCAGCGGATGCACCGGACCCGCAGGACGGGCCGGACGCATCGGACGCACCGGACGCGCAGGACACGGCCAAGAGGCTGCGGGCGATCGGTGACGAGCTGTCGGACCGTTTCTACGAACGGGCCGACGTGGTACGGACGTTGCTGGTGACGCTGCTCGCCGGACAGCACTCGCTGGTGCTCGGCCCGCCCGGGACGGCGAAGTCCGAGCTGGCCCGGGAGCTCACGGGCAGGTTCGAGGGGGCGGCGTACTGGGAGATCCTGCTGTCGAAGTTCACCGCGCCGACGCGGATGTTCGGCCCCATCGACGTCGCCGCGCTGGCCAGGGGCGAGTACCGCCAGGTCTACGACGGCCGCGCCACGACCGCGCACATCGCGTTCATCGACGAGATCTTCAAGTGCTCCACGGCGGCGCTGAACGAGACGCTGGGCTACCTCAACGAGCGGATCTACCACCCCGAGAGCGGCGGCGAGCCGATCCGCTGCCCCCTGATCGGGGCCATCACGGCGAGCAACGAACTGCCCAGCGGGGAGGACACGGCCGCGATCTACGACCGGCTGCTGGTGCGCATCGAGGTCGGCTACCTGGCGGACCCCTCGAACTTCGCCGCGCTGGTCCGCTCCGCCGTCAGCCGCCCGGCGGCACCGACCCGGACCACCGTCGAACTGGCCGCCTTGCAGCACGCCGTGACCGAAGCCGTCCCGGCCGTGGAGGTCCCCGACGTGATCGTGGACGCGGTGTGCACGCTGCGGGCCGCCCTGCGCCGCAAGGAACTCGTCGCCTCCGACCGCCGCTGGCGGCAGGCGGTGGGCCTGCTCCAGGCGTCCGCGTACCTCGACGGCCGCCCGACGGTCGCCGAGACCGACCTTTCGGTGCTGACCCACGTGCTGTGGGACTCCCCGGCCGAGCGCCCGACCGTCGAACGCGAGGTGCTGCAACTGGTCAACCCCGACGCCAAGGAGGCCCTCGACCTGGCCGACGACATCGAGGAACTGGAGGCCCAACTCGACGCCATGGCAGGGCAGTCCCGCGAGGCGCTGAGCGAGTGGGTCATCAAGAAGGCCCACAACAAGCTCGCCATGGCGGGCAAGCGGCTGGAGACGCTGCGCGAGGAGGCCGCGGGCGCCGGCCGCTCGACCGCCGCCATCGACCGGGTCACCGGCCGCCAGCGCGCCGTCCGCGCCCGCGTCCTCACCGAGGCCCTCGGCATGGACGCGAGCATGGTGCAGGCGCAGCTCTGAACACCGGGGAGGGATGAGGACGACGGCCATGGGTGAGACGCCGAGTGAGACGACGGGCGGGACACCGGGCACGCTCGACGAGCTGGCCCGCCGGGCCGGGAAGTGGCTGAGCCTGTCCGCCTCCGCTCCCGAGCGGCACACCGCGGCCGTGGTCGCGGACCGGTTCGACCGGATCACCTGGCGCGACACCTACGAGCAGTCGGCCGCACTGCGCGAGCTGGCCGAGGAGCTGAACGAGCGCCACGACCGCATCCACGACCACACTTACGGCCGCGCCCACGACCACACCCGAGACCACTCCCACGACCACACCACGGACCTCCTGACCGACGTGTTCCTGGCCGCCTACAAGGTCAACCCGCGCTTGCGTGAGCGCGCGGAGATGGACCCCTCCCGGCTGGCCAACCACCAGGTCATCACGTCATTGGCGGAGTCACCGGAGTTCGCCGAGCTGCGCCGGGAGACGGCCGGCGACCCCTACGCCGCCGCCATGGCCGTACTCGCCCAGGGCACCGCGCTGCGCCGGATGCTGGACCACTCCAGGGACGCCCAGGACAAGGCCGAGCAGGCGAGAAAGGCCCAGCAGGACGCCGAACACGCGGCAACCGCCGTCGCCGAGGCCCTCCAACAGGCAGCCGACGAGACCAGCGGGGCCGAGGGGGCCGACAAGGACGGCGCCCCGCCAACCCCGGCCGCCGCCGAAGCCGTACAACAAACGATCGAGGCAGCCGAAGCCTCCGAAGCCGCCGCGCAGCAGGCAGCCCAGGGCGCCGCTCAGGCCCTCGCGGCGGCAGCGCCCGGCATCCGGATCTCAGCTCGGAGCGCCGCGGCGAAGGCCGCCGAGGGCGCCCGCGCCGAGGCCGCGCTGATGCGGGCATGGGGTGTCGGCCCCGGCGAGCTGGAGCGGATGCCGTTCGACCAACGGGCCCGACTCGCCGAGCGGTTGCGCACCAGCCGTCTCGCCGAGTGGGCCGAACTCATCGGCCGTTTCCGGCAGATGGCCGACGGTGAGCGTGCTCGCAAGGTCGAGAACGCCACCGGCGAGCTGGTCGGCGTCACGCTCGGCAACGACCTCTCCCGCGTCATCCCCTCCGAGCTGGCGAATCTCGGACTGCCCGCGCTGCGTGCGGTGTTCGCCGCTCGCTACGCCGCCGGGGAGCTGATGCTCTACGACAGCCAGGGCGAGCAGACCACCGGCCGGGGCGCGATCATCGCGTGCGTGGACACCTCGCACTCCATGTACGAGGCGGGGCCCGGCGGAATCACCCGGGAGGCGTGGGCCAAGGCGTGCACCCTGGCGTTGCTCGACCAGGCCCGGCACGCGGGGCGTGACTTCGTCGGCATCCTGTTCTCCGCCGCCGACAAGCTCAAGGTGTTCCGCTTCCCGGCCGACCGGCCCGCCGACGTCGCCCAGGTCCTCGACTTCGCGGAGACCTTCCTCGGCGGCGGCACCAGCTACCAGAGGCCGTTGTCGGCGGCGGGTGCTTTGCTGGAGGAGGAGTTCAACGACGCCGCCCGTATGCGCGGCGACATCGTGATGCTCACCGACGACGACTGCGGTGTCACCGAGAAATGGATGCGCGGCTGGAACGACGCCAAGCACCGGTTGGGCTTCCGGGTCTTCGGCGTGGCCATCGGCGCCCCGCGCGTCGCGGAGGCCGACTCGGTCCTGGACGCCCTGTGCGACAACCTCCGTGCCATCGAGGACCTCACCGACGTCCACGCCGCCGCCGACCTCTTCCGCGTGATCTGACCGTCCTGGCCGGAGCCGTCAGGGACGGGCGTAGGGCCGGGTCAGGATCTCCATGTTGTGGCCGTCCGGGTCGGCGAAGTAGGCGCCGCGGCCGCCGAACAGGTCGTTGGTCCGGCCGGGTTCGGTGTGGCTGGGATCCGCGTAGTACGTGACCCCGAGCACCTCCAGACGGGCGATCATGGCGTCGAACCGGGCGTCGGGCACGAGGAACGCGTAGTGCTGGGGCTGGATCGGCCCGTCCCCGAACTCGTAGTAGTCGAGGGTCACGCCGTTGCCGAGGTCGACGGGCAGGAAGGGCCCGAACGGGGGACTGACCTTCAGCTCCAGGACCGCGGCGAGGAACTCGGCCGACAGGTGCCGGTCCGTCGCGTAGACGACGGTGTGGTTCAACTGAGCTGTGGTCGTGGGCAGTTCGGAGGTGTACGGGTTCTGCTGGTCATGTGACATCAGTGAGGTGTCTCCGGGTCTTTGGGTGCGGGTCTTTGGGTGCGCGCGTCGATGGGCGCGTGCGGACGCGCGTGGACGCTCTGGGAGATGGCGCGGTGCCCGCTCGGACGGCGCGCCTGCTGCAAAGACACGGAGAAAGGGCGGGGCTCTGGCCCGCCTCGCGCTCACGCCGAGGCCGGGAACCCCACTCGTGCATGGCCCAAGGCCGACCCGGCAGTCACCCGACCGACCTTAGTGTCGGGCCGGGGGCGGGGCAACGCGGTTTCTCGGCCGAGCCCCCCAGTGGGCTCCCACCTCTTACCGCGCTGCCCCGCCCCCCGTTCCACGAGCCCGGTGTCAGTTCACGGACACCGCCGACCAGGCCGCCCCCACCGCCCGGTACTCCGCGCTACCCGCCCCGTACAGATCCTTCGCCGCGCTCAGCGTGGCGACCCGCGCGCCCGCGTACTTCGTCGACGACGTCATGTAGACCGTCAGCGCCCGGTACCAGATCGCGCCGAGCTTGGCCTTGCCGATGCCGGTCACCTTCGCGCCGTTGCAGGTCGTGCCGTTGTGGGCGACGCCGCCGATGGTCTTCGGGCCGCTGCCCTCCGCGAGCAGGTACGCGAAGTGGTTGGCGACGCCGGAGGAGTAGTGGACGTCCAGGTCACCGACCGTCGAGGTCCAGCAGTCCGCGGAGTTGCCGTCCTTGGAGGGCTGGTCCATGTAGCGCAGGGCGGAGCGGCCGAAGCCGGACTTCACGATCTTCTCGCCGATCCGCCAGTCCCCGGGGTCGGCGGGGTTCTTGGCGTAGAACTCCACCAGCGTGCCGAAGATGTCCGACGTCGCCTCGTTCAGACCGCCGGGCTCGCCCGAGTACGTCAGCGCGGCCGTCTTGGACGTCACGCCGTGGGACATCTCGTGCCCGGCCACGTCCAGGGACACCAGCGGTCCGAAGGTCTTCCCGTCACCGTCCCCGTACGTCATGCAGAAGCAACTGTCGTCCCAGAACGCGTTGTTGTACGCGCTGCCGTAGTGCACCCGGTTGAACGAGCCCTTGCCGTCGCCCGCGATGCCGGTGCGCTTGTGGACGTTCTTGTAGTAGTCCCAGGTGGTGTCGGTGCCGTACTGCGCGTCCACCGCCGCCGAGGCGCGGCTCGAAGTCGCCCCGGTTCCCCAGTGGTTGTCGGCGTCGGTGAGGACGGGTGCGGGGGCACGCTGGTAGCAGATGATGAGGATGCAGGAGTCCGTCTTGTTCTTGGTGTCGCCCGTGTATGTGTTTCCCCGTGTGGGGTCGGAGAGTCGGTACGTGGAACCGGACCGCGTCGTCTGCAGCGGGACCTTGCCGCTGTAGAGGGAACGGCCGTCGCCGGTGGCCGTCTCGATGCTGTCCCAGGCGTCGATCTGCTTGCCGGTCACCGCGTCGGTGAGGACCACGCGGGCGACGGGGTTGCCGAGCGAGTCCTTGCCCCCGGCCTCGGTGCGCCAGGCCAGCTTCGGAGTGCCGTGCAGGGCGTCAACGACCAACTGGGGCTTGGCGGTTATCTTGCGGAGCGTCTCGCCGACGTTCGCGAGACGCAGCGCAGCGGCGGCCAGGTCGGCGGCCTTCGGGGCGGACACCGACGGCGTGATGCTCGCGAGGGAGAGCGGACGAGTGGTGGCACGGTCGGTGGACCGGTAGGCACCGGCCGCCGTCATGTGGACCACGAAGTCGCCGCCCAGCACGGGGAGTTGGTGGTACGTCCGGTCGTAGCGCACATGCTGGGTGCCGTCCGCGTCGACGACCACGTCACGGGCCCTGGTGCCCTGCGCTGAGGTGAGGCCCAGCCGGGCGGCCTGGTCGGCGAGCACCGCCGCCGCGTTGCCGAGGACGGTGTCCCGGGTAGGTCCGTCGGCCGTCACCGCGCTCGGGGCCAGCGCCCCCGCCAGCAGAGTGGTGGCCGCCGCCGACATACCGACGGTGGCGAGGCGCGAGCCTCGGATGTGCCGTGTCCGACTCATCGAACTCCTCGGGAAGGCACGCGAAACGCGTGGTGGTGGGGGGAGTGGGGAGTGGCTGGTGGGGGTGTCCGCACAGTTCTAGGTGGCCCGGACCTGGCATGTCCATAGCGGACTGCCGGGGGATGTGTGAGGGGTGAGAATCGTTTCTGCAAAGGTCAAAGGTCCGGGCACGCCAGGAGAGGCCGGCGGGAGCAAGCCCGGAGACGCTGGGGAGAGGAGACCACCGGGTGAGCGGCCGACTGCCCTTCTTCGTCTACGGGACCCTGCGCCCCGGCGAGCACAACCACGACCTCTTCCTGCGCGGCCGTACGCGCTCGGAGGTGCCGGGACGACTCACCGGCGCGGTGCTCTACGAGGGGCCGGGCTACCCGTACGCCGTCGAGGAACCCGGCGGCGTGGTGTGCGGGGAACTGGTCACGGCCGACCCCGACCAGTACGGCCAACTCCTCGGCGCCCTCGACCGGTTGGAGGAGTACGCCCCGGGCGACCCCGCCAACCTCTACGAGCGCGTGGCCAGAGAGGTGACCCGCGAGGACGGCACGGACGTACGGGCCTGGGTGTACGTGGCGGCCCCGTCGGTCGCGGCGGCGCTGCGGGCGCGGGGCAGGCGCATCGACGGGGGCGACTGGCGGACGCGCTGAGGCGGGGGATATATGACGCGGAGAGGCCCGGGTCCAGGCTCTCGGCCCCGAGCTCCCAGCTCCGAGCTCCCAGCTCCGAGCCCTCAGCCCCCAGCCCGAGCCCCGAGCCCGAAGGCCCCAGCTCCGAGGCCCAGCGGCCATCCCGACGTCGGACTCCAGGGACGCAGCCGCGCCGCCATCACCGCCACGTCGTCCTCCGCCGTGCCGCCCGGGACGAGGCCGGCCAGGAGGACGGCCAACTGGTCCTCCAGGGAGCCGTCGCTGGGGAGGCGCTGCCGGGTCAGGCGGCCCAGCCACTCGTCGACGTCCTGTTCGCGGCGCTCGACCAGGCCGTCGGTGTAGAGGAGCAGGGTCCGGTCGGGAGCGCAGCAGCCGGTGACCACCTCGTAGCCGCCGAACCCGGTGCCCAGGGGCGGGCCCACCGGCACGGGGAACAGGCCGACCCTGCCGTCGGCGTCCAGGATCGCGGGCGGCAGATGACCGGCGCTGGTGTAGAGGCACTCGCCGTTCTCCGGATCGGCCAGGACCAGCAGACAGGTGGCGGGACGGTCGGTGCCGGAGCGGGTGATCAGCTCGTCCAGGCGTTCCAGCACGGCGTGCGGTGGCAGGTCGTCGGCGGCCACGACCCGGAGCATCGCCCGGTAGTGGCTCATGGCCACCGCGGCCTCGACGCCGTGGCCCATCACATCGCCCATGGCGAGCAGCGTGCGACGACGGGACACCGGTATGACGTCGTACCAGTCGCCGCCCACCAACGCGCTGTCCCCGGCGGGCAGATAGCGCGTGGCCACCTCGATCCCGGGGTGGGGGCAGGGCCCCTCGGCGAGCAGCGCGCGCTGGAGTTCCACCGCGATGCCGTGTTCGTGGGCATAGCGCTGGGCGTTGTCGAGGCCGATCGCGGCGCGCCCCACCAGGTCCTGGGCCATCACCACGTCCTGGTGCTCGAAGGGCGGCGAGTCCCCGACCCTGACGAGCACGACCACTCCCATCAGATTGCCCCGGGCGGTCAGCGGCACGACCAGGTCGGAGTGGACACCGACCGCGCGATGGGCCGGGAAATGCTCCATGTCGGGTATGGAACGGCTCAGTTCCTCGGCGCTGAGCTGGTTCTCCACCACGGGACGGCCGCTGTCCAGGCAGCGCTGAACGCTCGACCCGTGCCGGTAGTGCAGCTGCTCGCCGACGGTCGCGCTGATCTCCACCAGATAGTCCTGGAGATGGGGCACGGCCGCGACCCCGGCCATCCGCAGCCGGACCGGACCGTGCCGCTCGGGCGGCGGACGGTGTGCGGGCGGCGGACGGTGTTCGGGGAGGTGCTCCGAGCCGTGCGGGGCCGGGTACCTCATCACCGCGGCCATGTCGGTGAGCTCCGAGGAGAGGAAGTCGGCCAGCTCGGCGCAGGTGTCGTCGACGCGGAGCGTGGTACCGATGCGGGTGGCGGCGCGGTCCAGCAGAGCCAGCCGTTTCCGCACCCGCTCCAGCTCCCTGTGCTGATGCCGTACGCCGTTGATCACCATGATGACCACGGCCACGCCCACGACGTCCCCGTCGGCCTCAAGGCGGTGGTACGCGCCGCGCCAGCTGTGGTGCTCCAGGCCCGCCCCGGAGAGCGTCACGCCGTCGTTGATGCCCTCGCGGGAACGCCCGTCGGCCAGCACCTCACGCAGTACGCCCTTGCCGCGACCGGTGAACGGCAGCACTTCCTCGACGGCCCGGCCCAGGTGTTCGTCGGCGGGCTTCCCGCTGAGGCGGGCCAGCGCCGGGTTGACGTACAGATAGCGGAGTTCGGGATCGAGGATGCCGACACAGGCGGGGGTCGCGTCCAGCACCCCCAGCAACAGTCCGTCACCCAGACGGTCCATGAACCCATCCTGAACCGGGGCACGCACCCGCGCATGTCGGAGATACCCCGGGGCGGCATGCCCTTCAGGGGCCGCGCCCCTCCAGGGGCGCGGGGCTGTGTCGATATGCGGCTCCGCCGCGTGGGCGCGACCAGCCACAACGAACCCGCACCGACCTACGAAGCTCAGCCCATCCGCTCAACCCTCTCCACCCGCACCGCACAGGCCTTGAACTCCGGCATCCGCGAGGTCGGGTCGAGCGCCGGATTGGTCAACGTGTTGGCCCGCCCCTCGCCCGGCCAGTGGAACGGCATGAACACGGTGTCGGGCCGGATGGAGGTGGTGATCCGCGCGGGCGCCACCGCGCGCCCGCGCCGCGACACCACGGCCAGCGGCTCCCCCTCCACGGCCCCGACCCGCTCGGCCAGCCGGGGATGCAACTCCACGAACGAACCGGGCGCGGCGGCGTTCAGCTCGTCGACCCGCCGGGTCTGCGCACCGGACTGGTACTGCGACACCACCCGCCCGGTCGTCAGCAACACCGGATACTCCTCGTCCGGCTCTTCGGCCAGCGGCCGATGGTTCACGGCGACGAACCGCGCACGCCCGTCAGGGGTGGCGAACCGGTCGAGAAAAAGACGCGGGGTGCCGGGATGGGCACGGGGGTCCTCAGCCCTGCCCTCCTCCTCACCGGCGGAGCCACTCGCCGGGCACGGCCAGAACACCCCGTTCTCCTCCGCCAGACGGCGATACGTGATGCCCGAGTAGTCGGCGGGCCCGCCCGCGCTGGCCCGGCGCAGTTCCTCGAAGACCTCCTCCGGGTCCGTGGGGAAGCCCTTCTCCACGCCCAGCCGGTCGGCCAGTTCGTGCATCACGTGCAGATCGCTGTGGACGCCCTCCGGAGGAGTGATCGCCTGCTTGCGCAGCAGGACCCGCCCCTCCAGATTCGTCGTCGTGCCGCCCTCCTCTGCCCACTGGGTGACGGGCAGGACGACGTCCGCGAGCTCGGCCGTCTCGGACAGCACGACGTCGGCGACCGCGAGGAAGTCGAGGGACTTGAGCCGCTCCTCGATGTGGGCGGCCCGGGGCGCGGACACCACCGGGTTCGAGGCCATCAGCAGCAGCGCGCGGATGTCCGTACCCATGGCGTCGAGCAGTTCGTAGGCGCTGCGGCCGGGCCCCGGCAGCGAGTCGGGGTCGACGCCCCAGACCTCGGCCACATGGCGGCGGGCCGCCGGATCGTCGAGCTTGCGGTAGCCGGGCAACTGGTCGGCCTTCTGGCCGTGTTCACGCCCGCCCTGGCCGTTGCCCTGCCCGGTGAGACAGCCGTATCCGGAGAAGGGCCGCCCCGGACGCCCGGTCGCCAGACAGAGGTTGATCCACGCGCCGACGGTGTCCGTGCCCTTGGAGTGCTGCTCGGGCCCGCGCGCGGTGAGCACCATCGCGGACTCCGGCTCGCAGAACATCCGTACCGTCTCCCGGAGTTCGGGGACGGACACGCCCGTGATCCGCTCCACGTACTCCGGCCAGTGCGCCATCGCGGCGGCCCGCGCCTCCTCCCAGCCGCTGGTCCGCTCCTGGATGTACGCCTCGTCCGTACGCCCCTCCGCCACCACCAGGTGCAACAGCCCCAGGGCCAGGGCGAGATCCGTGCCGGGGCGGGGCGCGAGGTGCAGGTCGGCCTGCTCGGCGGTCCGGGTGCGGCGCGGGTCGATGACGACCAACGTGCCGCCGTTCTCCTTGAGTTCGGTGAGATAGCGGAGCGCCGGCGGCATGGTCTCGGCGAGGTTGGAACCGACCAGGATGACGCATCCCGTCTTCGGGATGTCCTCCAGGGGGAAGGGCAGTCCCCGGTCCAGGCCGAAGGCCTTGATACCGCCGGCCGCCGCCGACGACATGCAGAAGCGGCCGTTGTAGTCGATCTGCGAGGTGCCGAGCACGACCCGGGCGAACTTCCCGAGCGTGTACGCCTTCTCGTTGGTCAGCCCGCCCCCGCCGAACACCCCGCACGCGTCCGGGCCATGCTCCGTACGCGTGCGGGACAGCTCCCCGGCGATCCGGTCGAGCGCCTCGTCCCAGCCGGCCGGCTCCAGCACTCCCGCCCTCCGGATCAGGGGCGAGGTCAGCCGCACCCCGGGGGAGAGCAGCGCGGGCGCCGTACGGCCCTTGCCGCACAGGGCGCCCCGGTTCACCGGGAAGTCCGGGCGCTCCGTCACCTCGACCGGACTGCCGCCGCTGTCCGGCGTGGGCGTCAGATTCATCCCGCACTGCAAGGCGCAGTACGGGCAGTGGGTGGGCGTGGCGGTGGTCTGCATACCGGTCAGCGTGCGTCGGCCGTGTTACGCGGCGGGACGCTCCCCGTTACGCGGCAGGCACGGGGACCTCCCCGCCGGAACCGGCGGGACGTGAGGAAGTCCCGCCGGCCCCGCTCAGAGGCAGCGCTCACTCGGCCGCTGGTTCAGCCGCCGGTTCGGCCGATGGTTCAGTGGCCGGCTCAGCACACGTACGCGTAGTACGGGACGTCGCCCGGGTCCAGGCCGATGCGCCCGACCCCGCCGGGGCCGATCTGGATACAGCTCGGGTCGAAGCCGTCGACTTCGACACTGGCGGAGACCGTGTAGTTGCACACGTTGTGGATGTCGGCCCAACCGTCGCCGTAGGCACCGAGCTTGGCGCACCCCGGCTCCTTCTTCGCCTCGTCGTCGTCCGCCACGGCGGCCGGAGCCGAGAACAACGCGGCCGCCATGGCGGCGACGAAGGCGGTACGCAGACCAGTCATCATGTGTCCTTTCTCCTGGGCCCGTTCGGATCCGAGCCCCTGAAAAAGACACTATCCGTAATCAGTTGATTACAGAGAGCTGCGTAATCGCTTTCACGCGGCAGGGTGACAGGCGCGCGTCAAACCTGGCGGTGTGCGTGATCTGCGTCTCGTCGACTATCGGCCGCCGGCCGCCAACGCCCTTTCCACGCCCGGTTCTTGGGGCCCGAGGAAGTGGGGGTCAGGCTCGAAGACCGCGTCCAGGAGTGCCTTCCCCGCAGCGAAGACCTCCCGGGCGCCCCCGTAGTACCAGGTCACGTCGTGCACGGCGTCCACCCCGACCCCGTACGACGTGACGCCCGCCTCCTGGCAGAGCGCGACCGCCCGCCGGATGTGGAAGCCCTGGCTGATCAGTACGGCCCTGTCGACGCCGAAGATCTTCTTGGCCCGTACGCAGGAGTCCCAGGTGTCGAAGCCCGCGTAGTCGCTGACGATCCGCGCGTCGGGCACACCACGCTCCGTGAGATACGTCCGCATGGCGTCCGGCTCGTCGTAGTCCTCGCGGCTGTTGTCGCCGGTGACCAGAACCACCTCCACGCGTCCGTCCCGGTACAGCTCGGCCGCCGCGTCCAGCCGGTGCGCGAGGTACGGCGACGGCTCGCCGCGCCACAGCCCCGCCCCGAAGACGACCGCCACCTCGGTGCGCGGCACGTCGGCCGTGGTCCGCAGCCGGTCGCCCGTGACCACGTACATCCACGTCGAGGGAAGCAGCGCGAGGACGCACCCGGCCATCACGGCCTGTACGGCCCGGCGCTGCCCCGTCCGGGTCCGCGGCAGGCGCGGTCTCGGCAGGCGTGGCCGCGGCAGCTTCGGCAGCTTCGGACGACGCATCGGACGGTCCCTCCCCAGGTGGCCTCGACCCTGAGGACGCCCATTACGTTGATCCGGTTCGCCCGGCACACAGTGACCAGCTTCACCCGGGAAGCAGTAACCGCAGGTCACCGCGCCTCACAGACCCCGTACACCCCACCGTGAACCGTCGGAAAACACCCGTCATTCCGGCGCAACGGGGTGGCAACCTGCGACCCTCACCATCAGTGCATGACGGCGTCGAACACTTCGCGCGACGAGTCCAAGCCCCGCCCCGGCGGCCAGCCGCTGCGTGGCGCCCACCTCGACAGTACGGCGCAACTCATGAACCGGATCACCAGCCAGCTCGGCAGCCAGCTCAGCCTCGTGTCCCTCGACGGCACCCGGCGTCCCGCCCCGCCCGCCCTCGTCCTCGTGGGCCACGGCAGCCGCGACCCGCGCGCCCTGAGCACCGTCCGGACCCTCCTGGCCCGGATCCGCGACCTGCGCCCCGGTCTGCCCGTGCACCTGGGGCACATCGAGCTGAACGAGCCCCTGCTGCCCGACACGCTCGCGGGCCTCGGCACCGGCGACGCCGTCCTCGTACCGCTGCTGCTCAGCCGCGGCTACCACGTCAAGCAGGACATCCCCGAGGCCGCGGCCGCCGCACGGGCCGACACCCGCGTCGCGGGGCCGCTCGGCCCGCACCCGCTCCTCGTGGAGACGCTGTACGAGCGCCTGACCGAGGCCGGCTGGCGGGCGCCCCGGGACGAGGCCGAGCGCAGGGCGAGCGGGGTCGTGCTCGCCGCCGCCGGATCGCGCGACCCCGACGCGGCCGTCGACACCCGCCGCACCGCGGGCCTCCTGGCCGAGCGGCTCGGCGTCCCCGTCGTTCCGGCGTACGCCTCCGCCGCCACGCCCACCGTGCCGACCGCGGTACTGGCCCTCGCCGCCCGAGGCCGCCATCGCGTCGCCGTCGCCTCCTACTTCACGGCCCCCGGCCGCTTCTCCACCGAGTGCGCGGCCGCCGCCCCCTGGATCGCCTCGGCCCCCCTGGGCGCCCACCCGTCCATGGCCCGCCTGATCCTCCACCGCTACGACCAGGCGGTCGCGACCCCGATCACGGCGACACCCGCCCTGGCTTCGGCGTAGGCGCTCCGCTCGGCCCGGTGTGTCGGCTGCGGGTCCGTCGTGGCTGATCGCGCAGTTCCCCGCGCCCCTGAAAGCACCGACCCCGGCCGTGGCCCTCAGGGGTGCGGGGAACTGCGCGACCAGCCCAACTCAACCCGCACCCGCAAACGAACAGCCCCCGGCAGACGCGCAGGCGCACAACACCCCCGCCCCAATTGTCAGCCGCTCCGCTTACTGTTCAAGACATGGAAGGCACCAGCACCGACACCACCCAAAACCCGTACGAGCACCACATCGCACCCCCCGGCTACGACCCCACGTCAGTGGAGCGTTGGGCCACAGAACCGGACAAACGCCCCGGCCGCACCGCCTTCCAGCGCGACCGCGCCCGCGTCCTGCACTCCTCGGCCCTGCGTCGCCTCGCAGGCAAGACCCAGGTCGTCACCCCCGGCACCAGGAGCCAGGTCTGGGACGCGAGCCCCCGCACCCGCCTGACCCACTCCCTGGAGTGCGCCCAGGTCGGCCGCGAGCTGGGCGCCGCCCTCGGCTGCGACCCCGACCTCGTCGAGGCGGCCTGTCTCTCCCACGACCTGGGCCACCCGCCCTTCGGGCACAACGGAGAGCAGGCACTGAACGAGTTCGCGGAGGACTGCGGCGGCTTCGAGGGCAACGCGCAGTCGCTCAGACTGCTCACCCGCATCGAACCCAAACGCTTCGTGAGAAGCGACGAGAGCGGCGACCTCGTCAGCGTCGGCCTCAACCTCACTCGCGCCGCCCTGGACGCGGCCACCAAGTACCCCTGGCCGCGCGGCGCCCACCCGACAGACCCGAAGTCCCCGAAGTTCGGGGTCTACGACGACGACCGCCCCGTCTTCGACTGGGTCCGCAAGGCCGCCCCCGGCACCCGCACCACCTTCGAGGCTCAGGTCATGGACTGGGCCGACGACGTGGCGTACTCCGTGCACGACGTCGAGGACGGCCTGCACGCGGGCCACATCGACCCCAACTGCCTGCACGCGGAGCCCGAGCGGCAGGAGATCTTCGCGGTCGCCGTCGGGAGGTACGTCCCGGTGGACACCGACCCCGCCGAGCTGGGCGAGGCCCTCGACCGCCTCCTGGACCAGGAGTGGTGGCCGCACGGCTACGACGGCTCCGCGGTCGCGCAGGCCCGGCTGAAGGACGCCACCAGCCAGCTCATCGGCCGGTTCTGCCTCGCCGCGGAGGGCGCGACGCGCGCGGCGTACGGGACGGGCAGGCTCACGCGGTACGCGGCCGAGCTGGTCGTCCCGCACGCGGCCCGCCTTGAGTGCGCGGTCCTCAAGGCCGTCGCCGACCGGTACGTCATGCAGCGCGCCGAGCAGGAGCGGCTCCGCGCCGACCAGCGGATCGTCGTCGCCGAGCTCGCGGAGGCGCTCACCGCCCGCGCGCCGGACGGCCTGGACCCGCAGTTTCGAGCCCTGTTCGACCAGGCGTCGGACGACCGTGCCCGCAAGCGGGTGATCGTCGACCAGATCGCGTCCCTGACGGACGCCTCCGCGCGATCACTGCATGCGAGGCTCACGGGGTAGCTGTGGCGTCCGGACGGGGAGGGCGTGACCCTGCGTGGCCTGATCGGGCCACTCCCTCTTCCCCCATCACGCTCCGTGCGGGACGCTCGCATGTGGCGACATCCTTACGAGGAGGCATCAAGTGGTCGACGCAGATCAGACATTCGTCATCGTCGGAGGCGGGCTGGCCGGCGCGAAGGCGGCCGAGACGCTCCGGGCGGAGGGCTTCACCGGCCGCGTGATACTGATCTGCGACGAGCGCGACCACCCGTACGAACGCCCGCCGCTGTCCAAGGGCTATCTGCTCGGCAAGGAGGAGCGCGACAGCGTCTTCGTGCACGAGCCCGCCTGGTACGCGCGCAACGACGTCGAGCTGCACCTCGGCCAGACCGTCGACGCCATCGACCGGACCGCGAAGACCGTCCGCTTCGGTGACGACGGCACGCTCGTCCACTACGACAAGCTGCTGCTCGTGACCGGCTCCGAACCGCGCCGCCTCGACATCCCGGGCACCGACCTCGCGGGCGTCCACCACCTGCGGCGCCTCGCCCACGCGGAGCGCCTCAAGCACGTACTGACCGCCCTCGGCCGGGACAACGGCCACCTCGTCATCGCGGGCGCGGGCTGGATCGGCCTGGAAGTCGCCGCGGCCGCCCGTGAGTACGGCGCCGAGGTCACCGTCGTCGAGCACGGGCCGACCCCGCTGCACTCGGTCCTCGGCCCCGAGCTCGGCCAGCTCTTCGCCGAACTGCACCGCGAGCACGGCGTCCGCTTCCACTTCGGCGCCCGGCTCACCGAGATCACCGGCCAGGACGGCATGGTCCTGGCGGCCCGCACGGACGACGGCGAGGAGCACCCCGCGCACGACGTCCTGGCCGCCATCGGCGCCGCCCCGCGCACCGGCCTCGCCGAGGCCGCGGGCCTCACGATGGTCGACCGCGCGCAGGGTGGCGGCATCGCGGTCGACGAGCAGCTGCGCACCTCCGACCCCGACATCTACGCGGCCGGTGACGTGGCCGCCTTCCACCACGCGCTGTTCGACACCCGCCTGCGCGTCGAGCACTGGGCGAACGCCCTGAACGGCGGCCCGGCGGCGGCCCGCGCGATGCTGGGCCGCGAGCTGACGTACGACAGGGTGCCCTATTTCTTCTCCGACCAGTACGACGTAGGGCTCGAGTACTCGGGCTGGGCGCCCCCGGGCACGTACGACCAAGTGGTGATCCGGGGAGACGCGGGCAAGCGCGAGTTCATCGCCTTCTGGGTGAAGGAAGGACGGGTGCTGGCCGGGATGAACGTGAATGTGTGGGACGTCACGGACCCGATCCAGCAACTGATCCGGAGCCGGACCCAGGTGGACTCCGAGGCACTCGCGGACCCGCACGTTCCGCTGGACAGTCTGGTCCCATGACCGACGGCGGCACTCGACTGTCACACCGTCCCCGTAGAATCCATGCGTGGCTGGAAGGATCAACGACGAGGACGTGAAGGCGGTTCGGGACGCGGTCCCGATCGACGCCGTGGTCTCGGAGTACCTCCAACTGCGCAACGCGGGCGGCGGGAACCTCAAGGGTCTCTGCCCCTTCCACGACGAGAAGTCGCCCTCCTTCCAGGTCAGCCCGAGCAAGGGGCTCTTCCACTGCTTCGGCTGCCAGGAGGGCGGCGACACCATCACGTTCGTGATGAAGGTCGACCACCTCACCTTCTCGGAGTCGGTCGAGCGCCTCGCCGCCCAGGCCGGCATCACGCTGCGCTACGAGGAGGGCGGCTACAACCCCTCCCACCAGCGCGGCGAGCGCATCCGCCTGGTCGAGGCCCACAAGATCGCCGCCCAGTTCTACATCGAGCAGCTCGACACCAGCTCCGAGGCCGACACCGGCCGCAAGTTCCTCGCCGAGCGCGGTTTCGACCAGGCCGCGGCCACCCACTTCGGCGTCGGCTACAGCCCCCAGGGCTGGGACCACCTCACGCGCTACCTCCGTGGCAAGGGCTTCTCCGACAAGGAGATCCTTCTCTCCGGCCTCTCCCAGGAGGGCCGCCGCGGCCCCATCGACCGCTTCCGCGGCCGCCTCATGTGGCCGATCCGCGACATCGGCGGCGAGGTCGTCGGCTTCGGCGCCCGAAAGCTGTACGAGTCGGACAACGGCCCGAAGTACTTGAACACACCCGACACGCCGATCTACCGCAAGTCCCAGGTCCTCTACGGCATCGACCTCGCCAAGAAGGACATCGCCAAGAGCAGCCGGGCCGTCGTGGTCGAGGGCTACACGGACGTGATGGCCTGCCACCTCGCCGGCATCACCACCGCCATCGCGACCTGCGGCACGGCCTTCGGCGGCGACCACATCAAGATCCTCCGACGGCTCCTGATGGACAACGGCTCGGCACGCGTGATCTTCACCTTCGACGGCGACTCGGCCGGCCAGAAGGCAGCCCTGCGCGCATTCGAGGACGACCAGAAGTTCGCCGCCGAGACGTACATCGCGATCGCCCCGGACGGCATGGACCCCTGCGAGCTGCGTCTCGCGAAGGGCGACGCGGCGGTCGCCGACCTGGTCGAACCGCGCACCCCGCTCTTCGAGTTCGCCCTCCGCCAGATCATCCTGCGCTACGACCTGGAGACCCCCGCGGGCCGCGCCGCCGCGCTCGACGAGGCGGCCCCGATCGTGGCCCGCATCAAGAACAGCGGCGCCCAGCACGAGGTCGCCGTCCAGCTCGCCGGCATGCTCGGCATCCTCGACACGCAGTTCGTCGTCAAGCGCGTCGCCCAGCTGGCCCGCTGGGCCCGCGACCGCGGCGGCAAGGGCCCCGCGCCGACGAGCACCGGCCGCGCCCCGCAGCAGTTCGACGGCAGCGGCCCACGGCCCACCTCGGGGCCGGCCCTGACCCTCCGCAACCCCGTGTTCGCCACCGAGCGCGAGCTCCTCAAGCTCGCCCTCCAGCGCCCCGAACTGGTGTCCCCGGCCTTCGACGCGTACGGCGTGGACGAGTTCACCGCCCCGCCGTACGCGGCCGTCCGCGAGACGATCATCGAGGCGGGCGGCGCGGAGTACGGCGTCCAGGACCCGCAGGAGTACCTGGTCCGCGTCCGCGAGGCCGCCTCGGACGACGCGGTTCGCGCCATGGTCACCGAGCTGGCCGTCGAGGCCATCATGCGCAAGACCGTCGACGAGCACTACGCGGGCGAGCAGCTGGTCACCGTCCGCCGCCGTGCCGTGGAGCGCCGCGTCCGGGACGTCCAGGGCGCCCTCGCCCGCGCCACCGCCCAGGGCGACCCGGCCCAGCTGGCCGCCGTACAGAACGAGTTGTGGGTGCTCCAGCAGTACGACCAGGCGCTGCGCGAGAAGGGCGCGAGCGCGCTCTGAGGCGGGCGCACTTCTCGGGCCTTCTCGGGCCTTCTTGTGCACGGGCCGATTCGGCGGCGTGCGACGGGGAACCCGGCAACGTGACCATCGGCTGTGACGGCATCCGGCGCGAGCCGCGAGATGTACGTCAGCTCGAGACCGGCGCCGGCCGCCCAGTGGCGCAGCCGTTCAGACCGGCAGCACTGTCACGGCGGACCGTCGCGGGTGCCCCGTAATCGGAACCGGAGACTCGGGGATCGTGCCAGATCAGGGCACGCACGGGCACACGGGTTTTTCGCGAGGGTAACCACGCGGTCACGGACCGGACTCAAAAAGTCCCCGCACGCCCCTCGTGGCGACGATGTGTCGTACTCCACACTGGGTTCCGGTGCCTGAGTCCTCGGAGCGCGGCCGACCCGAACGCGACGGGTCCAATGTCCCCGCGGTTCCGCTCAACGTGTTCGGGACGGACAGCGGCAAGGCCGTCGTCCCCGTCCCGCTGCCGCACGCCTCAGCAGCGACATTCCTGGAGGTCGCCCCCGTGCAGACCCAGACCCTCACCCAGACCGACAACACCAGCGACACGGACGCGGATTCCGACGTCATCGGGGCCGTACCCGCGCAGAGCCGTGTCGCGCACCACCCCGAGACGGCGGCGGAGCCGGAGGGCTCGCCGGCCGAGCCCGAGGAGCCGCCCGTCACCCTCGTGGAGACCGAGGAGCCGGTGGAAGTGCCCCGCGGGCGTACGGACACCGGTGGGCCCTCGTCCGACCTGTTCCGCCAGTACCTGCGGGAGATCGGCCGGATCCCGCTGCTCACCGCGGCGGAGGAGGTGGAGCTGGCGCGCCGGGTCGAGGCCGGCCTCTTCGCGGAGGAGAGGCTGCGGCTGGCCTCCGACCTGGACAGTCAACTCGCCCTGGACCTCGACAAGTTGGTGGTCATGGGCCGGATGGCCAAGCGCCGGCTCATCGAGGCGAACCTCCGGCTGGTCGTCTCCGTCGCCAAGCGGTACGTGGGGCGCGGGCTGACCATGCTCGATCTGGTCCAGGAGGGAAACCTGGGGCTGATCAGGGCGGTCGAGAAGTTCGACTACGCCCGTGGGTACAAGTTCTCGACGTACGCGACCTGGTGGATCCGCCAGGCCATGTCCCGGGCCCTCGCCGACCAGGCCCGGACGATCCGGGTGCCCGTCCACGTGGTCGAGTTGATCAACCGGGTGGTTCGGGTGCAGCGGCGGATGCTGCAGGAACGGGGGTACGAGCCGACGCCGGAGGAGGTCGCGGCGCACCTCGACCTCCCGAGTGAACGGGTCAGCGAGGTCCTGCGCCTGGCCCAGGAGCCGGTGTCCCTCCACGCTCCTGTGGGCGAGGAGGACGATGTGGCTCTCGGGGATCTGATCGAGGACGGGGATGCGACGAGTCCTGTGGAGTCGGCGGCGTTCCTCCTCCTCCGGGAGCACCTGGAGGCGGTCCTCTCCACTCTGGGCGAGCGCGAGCGGAAGGTGGTCCAACTCCGCTACGGCCTCGCCGACGGCCGCCCCCGCACCCTGGAGGAGATAGGCCGCATCTTCGGCGTAACCCGCGAACGCATCCGCCAGATCGAATCCAAGACCCTGAACAAACTCCGAGACCACGCCTTCGCAGACCAGCTGAGGGGCTACCTGGACTGACGACCCCTTTTCCTCGCCCCGCCGCCCCTACCCGTCCCATCCCTGGGGGCTGCGCCCCCAGACCCCCGCTAATCGGCCTGGCGGCCTCGTCCTCAAACGCCGGACGGGCTGAGGGGTGCCGGGGTGGGTGGGGAAAGTGCGGGTGGGCGGGATTGGGGCGTTATCGGCTGCGGGTTGGGTGTGGCTTGTCGCGCAGTTCCCCGCGCCCCTGAAAACCTAGGGGCGCGGGGAACTGCGCAGTCTTTTGGGGGTTCGGGGGCGGAGCCCCCGAGTAGTGACAGTGGGGGAGGGCAGGGGCGACGGGGGCGAAAGAAACCCGCCGAGCCCCCTCAGTCCACCTCCACCACGGCCTCCGCGAACTGGGCCTGGTACAGGCGCGCGTACGCGCCGTTCGACGCCAGCAGGTCCCCGTGCGCGCCCTGTTCCACGATCGAACCGTTCTCCATCACGAGGATGGTGTCGGCATCACGGATCGTCGACAGACGATGCGCGATGACGAACGACGTCCGACCGTGCGCGAGCTTCGCCATCGCCTTCTGGATCAACACCTCGGTACGGGTGTCAACCGAACTCGTGGCCTCGTCCAGCACCAGAATCACCGGATCGGACAGGAACGCCCGAGCGATCGTGATGAGCTGCTTCTCACCGGCACTCACCCCCGACCCCTCGTCGTCGATGACGGTGTCGTACCCGTCGGGCAACGTCCGGACGAACCGGTCGGCATGGGCGGCCCGAGCCGCCTCCTCGATCTCCCCACGCGTGACCTCACGCGAGGCCCCGTACGCGATGTTCTCCGCGATCGTCCCGCCGAACAGCCAGGTGTCCTGCAGCACCATGCCGATCCCGGCCCGCAGTTCGTCCCGGGACATCTTCGCGATGTCGACCCCGTCGAGGGTGATCCGCCCGCCCGTGACCTCGTAGAAGCGCATCAGCAGGTTCACGAGTGTCGTCTTGCCGGCGCCCGTCGGGCCGACGATCGCGACCGTGTGCCCGGGCTCCACCTTCAGCGACAGTTCCTCGATGAGCGGCTTCTCCGGGTCGTACCGGAAGGAGACCCCCTCCAGCGCCACCCGCCCCCGCAGTTCCTCAGGACGCGCCCCGGTCACCGGGTCCGCCTCCTGCTCCTCCGCGTCCAGCAGCTCGAAGATCCGCTCCGCCGAAGCGACGCCGGACTGCACGAGGTTCGCCATCGAGGCGACCTGGGTGAGCGGCATGGAGAACTGCCGGGAGTACTGGATGAAGGCCTGGACGTCACCGATCGAGAGGGCGCCCGAGGCGACGCGCAGACCGCCGACCACGGCCACCAGCACATAGTTCAGGTTCGACACGAACATCATCAGCGGCTGCATGACCCCGCTGTTGAACTGCGCCCGGAACCCGGCCTCGTACAGCTTCTCGTTCTCCTCGGCGAACTGCGCCGCCGACTCGTCCTGCCGCCCGAAGACCTTGACGAGGTTGTGGCCGGTGTACATCTCCTCGATGTGCGCGTTGAGCTTGCCGGTGGTCCGCCACTGCTGCACGAAGTGCGGCTGCGACCGCTTGCCCACCCGGGTGGCGACGAAGAACGACAGCGGCACGGTGACCAGCGCGACGAGCGCGAGCAGCCACGACACCCAGAACATCATCGCCAGCACACCGACGATCGTCAGCAGCGAGTTGACGAGCTGGCCCATCGACTGCTGAAGGGTCTGCCCGATGTTGTCGATGTCGTTCGTGGCGCGGCTGAGCACCTCACCGCGCTGCCTCTTGTCGAAGTACGACAACGGCAGCCGCGACAGCTTCGTCTGCACGTCCTCGCGCATGTTGTACATCGTCTTGTTGACGGCCCGGTTCACCAGCCGCGTCGCCACGGTCATCAGCAGACCGGCCACCAGGAACGCCACGAGCGCGAGCAGCAGCACCTCGCCGACCGCGCCGAAGTCGATGCCCTCGCCCGGGGTGAAGTCCGTCCCGGAGAGCATGTCGGCCATGCCGCCTTCGCCGCGCTCCCGCATCGCCGCGAGGGCCTCGGCCTTGGTCTGGCCCGCGGGCATCTCCCGCCCGACGACCCCGGCGAAGACGAGGTCGGTGGCCCGGCCCAGGATCTTCGGCCCGAGGACCGAGAGGCCGACGCTGAGCACCACGGCGACGAGCATCACGTACAGAGTGGTGCGTTCCGGCTTGAAATGCGCCAGCAGCCGCTTCCCGGACTTCTTGAAGTCCATCGAGTGATGGTCGGGGCCCGTCCCGGCCATCATCCGCCCCATGGGCCCGGCCATCAGGCTGCCTCCGCTTCCGTCAGCTGGGAGAGCACGATCTCCCGGTATGTCTCGTTCTCCGCCATCAGCTCGTGGTGGCGGCCCGCCCCGACGACCCGGCCCTCGTCGAGGACCACGATGCGGTCGGCGTCCCGGATGGTCGACACCCGCTGGGCGACGATCACGACCGTCGCCTCGGCGGTCTCCTGCGCGAGCGCCCTCCGCAACGCCGCGTCCGTCGCGTAGTCGAGCGCCGAGAAGGAGTCGTCGAAGAGGTAGATCTCGGGGCGCTGCACAAGGGTCCGGGCGATGGCGAGCCGCTGCCGCTGACCGCCCGACACGTTCGTCCCGCCCTGCGCGATCGTCGCGTCGAGACCGTTCTCGAGCCCCTCCACGAAGCCCTTGGCCTGCGCCACCTCCAGCGCGTGCCACAGTTCCTCGTCGGTCGCGTCCGGATTCCCGTACCGGAGATTGGTGGCCACCGTGCCCGCGAAGAGGTACGGCTTCTGCGGTACGAGGCCCACGGTGCGCGCGAGCAGCCGCGGCTCGACCGTCCGTACGTCGACTCCGTCCACCAGCACCTGGCCGTCGGTGGCGTCGAACAGCCGGGGGACCAGGCCCAGCAGCGTGGACTTGCCGCTGCCCGTCGAGCCGATCACGGCGGTGGTCCGACCCGGCAGGGCCACCAGGTCGATGGTTCTCAGCACCGGCTCCTCGGCACCCGGGTAGCGGAACCCGGCACCCCGGATCTCCAGATGGCCGTGCCGCCGCAGCTCCAGGACCGGCGCCTTCGGCGGGACCACACTGCTGGAGGTGTCCAGGACCTCCTGGATGCGCTCGGCACACACCTCCGCGCGCGGCACCATCATGAACATGAAGGTGGCCATCATCACGGACATGACGATCTGCATCAGATAGGCGAGGAACGCGGTCAGCGCGCCGATCTGCATCCCGCCGCTGTCGATCCGGTGGGCGCCGAACCACACCACCGCGATCGACGACACGTTCACCACCGTCATGACGATCGGGAACATCAGCGCCAGCATGCGCCCGGTCCCGAGGGACACCTCGGTGAGGTCGGCGTTCGCCTTCCGGAAGCGCTCCTCCTCGTACCCGTCGCGCACGAAGGCACGGATGACGCGGTTGCCGGTGATCTGCTCGCGCAGCACCCGGTTCACCGTGTCGAGCCGCACCTGCATCGTGCGGAACAGCGGCCGCAGCCGGCGCACGATCAGGCTCACCGAGATCCCGAGCACCGGCACGACGGCGAGCAGCACCCCGGACAGCGGTACGTCGAGACCGAGCGCGAGGACGATGCCGCCCACGCACATGATCGGCGCCGACACCAGCAGGGTGAACGTCATCAGCGTGAGCATCTGCACCTGCTGCACGTCGTTCGTCGTGCGGGTGATCAGCGACGGTGCCCCGAAGTGACCGACCTCACGCGCGGAGAACGACTGCACCCGGTCGAAGATGCCGGCCCGGATGTCCCGTCCGACCGCGGAGGCCGTACGGGCGCCGTAGTAGACGGCCCCGATGTTGCAGACGACCTGGGCCAGCGAGATGCCGATCATCAGGGCGCCGAAGGCCAGGATGTAGCCCGTGTCGCCCTCGACGACACCGTTGTCGATGATGTCCGCGTTGAGCGTGGGCAGGTAGAGCGTGGCGCAGGTCTGCAGGAACTGCAGCAGTACGAGCAGGGCGATGGGTTTCTTGTAGGGCGTGAGATAGGTACGCAGGAGTCGTATGAGCACGCTGGGTCTCTCGGGGTCGGCGGCGGGGCGGTTGGTTGCCCTTGGCCCCTATCGTCGAACACTCCACCCGTGTTACCTCAACTGATTAAGCCAAGAGAGGTCCAAGAGCCGACCGGGCCTCGGTCCGAAGCCGTAGGCCGTTCGAGTCGCCCGGGCTCCGCGAGGCCTCAGGGCCGGAAGGCGCCCGGGTGCGTCTGGTTCCGCACCGACACGTACTGCTGCCGCACGGCCTGGCCCACCGCCAGCTCCTCGCCGGGCTCCAGGATCTGCGCGGCCGCGCCCTGCCAGACGGGCGGCAGCCCCGGCTGGATCGTGCCCTGCGAGGTACCGAGCGCCCAGGCCGCCTGCCGGGCCGCGCCGAGCGCCGCGTAGTCCGCGGGCTGCGGCACCACGATCTGCGTACCGAGCAGCGCGGGTGCGCAGGCCTGCACCGCGCTCAGCTCGGCGGCCTGGCCAAGCAGGAAGATCCGCCGTACCTCGACGCCCCGTTTGCGCAGCACGTCCAGCGCGTCCGCGAGCCCGCACAACATGCCCTCGAAGGCGGCCCGCGCCAGGTGCTCGGGCTTCATCGACTCCCGCCGCAGTCCGGCCAGCGTCCCCGCCGTGTGCGGCAGGTTGGGGGTCCGCTCACCCTCCAGATAGGGCAGCATCACCAGGCCGTGGGAGCCCGGGGTGGACTTCATCGCCAGGTCCGACAAGGCCTCCAGGTCCGGCACGCCGAGCAGTTCGGCGGCCCCGCGCAGGGCCCGTACGGCATTGAGCGTGGTGACGACCGGCAGGTGCATCCCGGTCGCGTCGGCGAGGGAGGTGATCATTCCGGAGGAGTCGACGAGCGCCTCGTGGTGCACGGCCATCACGGAACCGGAGGCGCCGAGCGAGACCACCGCGTCCCCGAGTCCGATGCCCAGACCGAACGCCGCGGCCATCGTCTCGCCCGTCCCCGCCGAGATCAGCAGCCCCTCGGGCGTCGTTCCCGCGGCCTCCCACGGCCCCAGCACATCGGGCAGCAGGGCCTGGTGCCCGAGCGCCAGCTCCACGAGATCGGGCCGGTACGCACCGGTCGCCGCCGACCAGTAGCCGGTCCCGGAGGCCCCGCCCCGGTCGGTGGTCCGGCGGGCCGGGCGGCCGAGCAGCTGCCACACCAGCCAGTCGTGCGCCTGGAGCAGCACGCTGGTGCGCAGCGCCGCCTCGGGTTCGTTCTTCGCGAGCCAGCGCAGCTTCGTCACCGGCTGAGCCGCCTGCGGTACGCAGCCCACGGCCTGCGCCCAGGCCTCGCGTCCGCCGAGGGCGTCGACCAGGTCGGCGGCCGCGACCTGCGCCCGCTTGTCACCGCCGACCATCGCCGGACGCACGGTGTTGCCCTGGGTGTCCACCGGCACGAGCCCGTTCTGCTGCGCGGACACGCCAATGGCCTGAACGCCTTCGAGGAGCCCGCCGCCCGCGGCCTCGCCCAGGGACAGCAGCCAGGCCTGCGGGTCGACGTCCGAGGGCCGGCCGCCCTCGGACATGCCGTCCATCGGATGCGGGGCATACCCCTGCCTGAGCACGGCTCCGCTGTCCGCGTCGCAGACAACGATGCGAGTGAAATCGGGCGAACTGTCCAACCCGGCGACTATCCCCATGGCGGAAATTCTGCCGTACGACCGGAGCTGGCCGTACCGGTCCGGCGGAGGCGGTCGTACCGGTTACGTGTTGCTGGTGCCCCAGTCGTCATCGGTACGCGTGCCGTTCGTGTTGCGCTCCCGCAGGTGGCGGACCCTCTCGGCCACCGAGTCGGGGACCCGGTCACCGACCTTCTCGCTCACCGCGTGGTACGCCTTGCCGGCGAACTCGCGCCCCTGCTGGGCCGCGGACTCGGCGGTGTTGCGCACCGCCGGGTTCTGAGCGACCTGCTGGGCGGTCTTCCTCAGCTGCTCGTAGCGCTCGCGCCCGGCACGCGTGCCCAGCACGTATCCCAGGGCCAGTCCGGCGACGAACGTGAGCCGGTAGCGCATGGCGGCCACCCTTCTCTTGTGAGTCGGTCCCTTGCGGCGGCGTCGGTCGCAGGCGGGGCTTACCGATTGGCGGAGCACCCCCCTGCTTGCGCTAATGTATGTGTCGCAGCGAGCGCACGCCCCCTGGCGAATACCCAGGGAGGTACGTTCGATGCAACGAGGCGATCCCCTGTAGCTCAATTGGCAGAGCAGCCGGCTGTTAACCGGCAGGTTACTGGTTCGAGTCCAGTCGGGGGAGCTTCGGTCTTCCGTAGCTCAATTGGCAGAGCAGCCGGCTGTTAACCGGCAGGTTACTGGTTCGAGTCCAGTCGGGAGAGCAGGCGAACGAGGACCCCGTCGGGGTCCTTTTTCATGTCCTCGGGAACCGCTCCGCCCCAGGTGGGGTCCTTCAGGGCAGGCGAAGTCGACCATCCGAAGCAGGAGATCGTATGAGCGGCTATGCTGCGGCAGACGGCGCGCACAAATGTGCGCGACGCGCCGTAATGGGGCGGTAGCTCAGCCGGTTAGAGCAGCGGACTCATAATCCGTCGGCCGTGGGTTCGAGTCCCACCCGCCCCACCCGCGCAGGCCTCTGACCTGCGGAAACGTTCATTTTCGGGTGCCGGGTCGTCAACTTTGCCTGAACGGACTGAATCCGCTGCTCGTGAGTTCAACCTCCGGGCCAGGCTTGATAGTTCGAACAGCTCTGACCTGCGTGGATGTGCGTGTCAGTGGGGGCGTTGGGTCGGCTGGACGAGGCCTTGTTACTGGTCGGGCGCTGCATTCGGGACGCTGGTAGGACGCAGGGAAATGGAGGGGGCTGCTCCGCGGTCAGGTCGTCGGCGCCGTTCGGAGGTGGGTAGGGCCATGACGACCCGCAGACTGCGCCCGCGCGCTGCACTGTCGGCCGGGACGCCGCCCTGGTCACCTGTCTGGCCCGGATGCTCGACCGCGTCCTCCCGGCCAACCCGCACCACCGCCGGATTGGTGTCCACCCCGACCGTCTCCCGCCTGATCGACACCCTCGCCGGTGCCGGACCCCGGGCGCTCGCGGCGATCGGGCGCGTTGATCCACCATCGGATGGTCCTGGAAGAGAGCGTCTGGTTCGCGTGGCCGGCACCGCCCTGGACGTGGTGCCAGCGCGGGTAGAGGCGATGCGGTCGAAGGTGAAACGGCTGATGGTCCGCGGCTGGCTGATCGAGCGGCAGCCAGGCCGGTTCACGATCGCTGCGCGCATGTCCGGGTGCGGGGCATGAGCAGGGTCATCGACCAGTAGATCATCGCTCCGGCGCTGGTGGAGCGGCGCTCGTAGTCGCGTACCAGGCGGCGGGTACGCATCAGGTGGGCGAAGAATCGCTCGACGATTCACCGCTTGGGCAGCACCACGAAACCGCGCATATCGTCGCTGCGCTTGACGATCGCGAGGACCAGGGCGAGCGTGGCAAGGTAGGACTCGACGAGGGGGCCGACGAACACCAGCTGGTGACGGGCGCCGGCACCCGTGGCCCGCTTCCTGGCACCGCCCCGCGCAGCATGACGACGGCCCTCGAGATCGGCCTGCCACGGCAGCGCCAACTCCTCCACCAGGCACGCCAGATGGTGCTGCGAGATCCCCGTGAACAGCCGATGCGCCAGCACCGCCCGATCGACCATGATCGCCACAGCCGGATCATGCCAACTACCTGCCATGACGCCTCACCCGCTATCACGCACCAGCTAGTTAGGAGCGGTCGGTGCGGTCGGTGAGCGTGGTTTCGAAGCGGTTCAAGTCGACGATGGTGCGGCGGTGGCTGCCGCGGCACACGATGGCGGCTTCGTCGTGCGCGGTGACGTCGAAAAGCAGGCGTCGGCCCTTGACGGCGGTCAGCACGGCCTCGATCGTCACGGTGGACCCCGGTGGTGTGGGCGCTTCGTGGCTAAGGTCGACGTGCACTCCCAGGGTGCGCTGGCTTGTCGGCAGGTGAGGGGCGAGTGCCTGCATGCAGGTCCATTCGACGAGTCCGACGAGGTAGCCAGTGGCCAGTACAGACGGCATGACCGCAAACTCCTCCGATTCCGGCAGCAGGTGTGGCACGGTGCGGTATTCGGGGACCTGGTAGTTGAGGGTGGCATTCAGGCCGGGCTTGAGGGACGGTTCCATCGAGTCCTCCATCAGGAGTTCGGCGGGGCGGGCTCACCGCTGGGCTGAACTTCTGGACCGAGCACCCGGGCGCAGAAGACGAGGCGTGCGGCGGCACCGCGTGCGCGGCGGATCGCGGTGCGATCGTCGGCGACGACGACGCGGGCGTTGGCGCCGTCGATCAGCAGCAGTAGATCGGAGCCGAGCCCTTGCGGATCGGTAAGTCCCGCCTCGACGGCGAGATGGGTGAGCGTGTCACGTAGCCAGTTCTTGTAGTCGGAGATCACCACGCGGGCCGGGTGCTTGGGGTCGTGCAGTTCCACTGCGGCGTTGGTGAACGGGCAGCCACGAAATCCGGAACGGCCGTGCCCCTCGGCCAGCCAGTCGAACACCGTCAGCAGCAGCTGTTCTCCTGTCTCGGCCGATTCGGCGAGAAAGCGGGTGAGTGCCTCCTGGCGGGTGCGGCTACGCCGGTCGAGTACTGCGGCGACCAGCTGCTCCTTCGAACCGAATTGGGCGTAGAGCGTCGGTTTCGAAACCCCCGCCCGCTTCGCGATCGTATCGACGCCTGTGGCGCGGATACCTTCGGTGTAGAAGACCTCCGTTGCGACTTGGAGTAGTCGTTCACCGCCCGCGCTGAGCTCTGACATACTCGCGATACTGACAGGTCTGTAAAGCGCAGGCAAGGCGCGACCGGGTCGCACAGTGATGCCGCTGCCGCCATGAGCATCCGGGCAGGGGCCGGGTGGGTGTGCGGCCGGCCGTCCCGGCCGCTCGTGTGGCCAACAACGGAGGAATTCACCGTGCCGGTTCGACGTCCCTTCTTCGACTCGCACTTCCACGTGATCGACAGTCGCTTCCCGCTGTTTGAAAACAACGGATTCCTGCCCGAGGAGTTCACCGTCGGCGACTACCAGGAGCGAACCGCGGCGCTGAGTGTCGTCGGTGGTGCGGTCGTGTCGGGATCATTCCAGCGGTTCGATCAGGGCTATCTGCTCGACTCGCTCGCCCAACTCGGCCCGGGATTCGTCGGGGTCACGCAGATACCGCACGACCTGCCGGACGAGGAGATTGCGTACCTCGGCGAGCGGGGGGTGCGAGCGATCCGGTTCAACCTCCGCCGCGGCGGATCGGCGGCCCTGGAGTACCTCGACGTGCTGGCTCGCCGCGTGCACGACGTGGCCGGCATGCACACCGAGCTGTACGTTGACGCTCGGGACCTACCCGAACTCGCCGACACTCTGGCTGCACTGCCCGCCGTGAGCATCGACCACCTGGGCCTGCACGCCGACGGCCTGCCGCACCTGCTGGCACTGGTTGAGCAGGGCGTACGGGTGAAGGCCACCGGCTTCGGACGGGTCGACCTCGATGTCGCCGACACCATCCGAGCCGTCCTGAAGGTCGCCCCGACCGCGCTGATGGCGGGAACGGACCTCCCCTCCACCCGGGCGCGCCGCCCCTTCGCCGACACAGACCTCGACCTCCTAGCGGACGCGGCCGGCGACTACTACGGCGCAGTCCTCCACGACAACGCCGCAGCCTTCTATCGTCTGTGACACCGGAATCGGGGCGGGGCGCCGACGCTCGTCCACGGCGCCCCGCTCCCGCGACTCCACTGACCGAAACGGTGCCATGGTGAGGCACCGTGCGGCTGGGGAACGGCTACTACACCCTGGGCATTGGCGGCGTCGCGATCAAAGTGGTGGCCGAACGCGCACGCTGTACTTCCAGTTCGGCTCCAAGGCCAATAACGCACAACAACTGCTGCCGCTGCGGTAGCCGTTCTCATAGTCCGTCGGCCGTGGGTTCGAGTCCCACCCACCTCACCTTAGACGTGATATGACCTGCGCAAACGTTCCTGGTGAGGTGTTGGAGCGTCAACTATGGCTCCACGGACTGCATCCGGTGGCCGATAGTTTGCGCTGACGTGGTCCACATCGATTGACATGAACCTGACCTGTATGAATGCGTCAAACCTGCGACTGTCGCGTACTGCGGCAGACCGGCCGTACGGTGATGGGGTCGTAGCGTGGGGACACTGTGGGGACCTCGGTAATCGAAGGGGTTCGTGGTGGAGCTGTCTGCCAGCCTGGAGTACCCATGCATATGAGGCGTTAGAGGCGGACCACTTCTGGGGCTACGACTGCTAACGAGCTCGTGAGTGGCTGGCCGTGGCGCGTCGAGGGTTGCGGTGTTGGAGGTGTTCACACTCGTAGCCCGTGGGAGAGGGGGGCGGTCTGCTGGTGTGAGAGCAGTCCGGCAACGGCTTGGACGATGTCACTCATGTGCTCGCGACGGCCTAGGCGGCGGGCAAGGGCCCTCCAGTTCTTCAGGTGTGCGATGCCGTGCTCGACGGGGATGCGTCGTGACGAGTGTGCCTGGCGCTGCCGTTCGAGGCTCTCTTCGTACCGGGTGGGGGCCTTCCACTTGAACTTGTGATGGGTCGGTGTCGCCATCTGTCCGCCGGCTTGTGGGCCCATGCCCTGGTAGCCGGCGTCCGCGAGGATCTTCATGAACGGGCCGTCGGCCAGGAACTCGACCAGTCCGAGCTGTCGAGCCTGGGTGATGGCGGCGCAACTGCCCCGCTGGACCGGGCTGCAGAACAGCACCCGTCCCGCGGCGTCCGTGAGGACCATGGACTTCACGGCGTTCCGCTTTGTCTTGCCGGAGACGAACCTGTCCCGGTCCTTGCGATGGGCGGCCGGGCGTCGTACGCGGATCTCCGTGCCGTCGACAACCCCGGTCTGAGCATCGGCGACCAGATGCGCGATGACTTGGGCGAGAGTGCAGGGTGGCCAGCAGCCGTTCGACGAAAACGACCCTGTGCTTCGCCCCTGCCCCTGCAGCCCGCTGCCGAGCCGTGAGTCGAGCCTGATGCTGCTCCTACCACAACGGCCCGACCTTTTCGGATAGAGCTCACCGCTTCCGCGCGGGGGCGACGCTGAGGAGGCCGCAGCCGTAGGCCTTGCCGCGGCCGATGCCTTCGGTGATCTTCTGGCGGAGGATGTCGGGGTCTGTGACGGTGGCGGAGCCGTCGAAGCGGGTGCGGGCGTGGCGGATGTGCTGGGGGGTGCCTGCTGCGGGGGTGCGGGTGGCATGGACGGTGTCGAGGGGGCGGGAGCGGAGGGTGAGGGGTTTGAGGCCGGCGGTGTCGGCCTGGCGGGTCCACCATTCGTCGGCGTGGGCGCCGGTGAGAGGGACGACAGGGGGGAGGTTGTAGAGGGCGCGGGTGGTGGCGCCGGGTTTACGGACGGGGCTTGCGGCGCAGCGGTAGTGGATAGTCAGGCCGGGTTTGAGGGCGTCGAGGAGGGTGTCGAGGGGTCGGCTTTGGGTGGTGCCGTAGTCGTCGGGGAGCCGGGTGAGGTCCGGTTGGTGGGTGCTTTGCAGGAGGATGTGCGGTCCGATCGGGGTGTCGTCGATGCGGAACAGGACGCCGAATCGGGCGCGGGAGTGGGATCCGGCGTCTGCTGGATACAGGGACATCAGGCGGCGGTGTAGGTTCATTGCCACCTCGTGGCCGGCCATGTCGCGGCGGGCGTCCTGGGAGCGGGGGTTGGGGGTGATGTGGGTCAGCCAGACGCTCAACGAAGGCTCCCTTCGAGCTGGTTGCGGTGGGTGTGTTGACCCTCAGTCCTACTTCGGAGATCCGGATCGTCTGGCCGCCAAAGCGGCAAGACCACCCCGGTGCGACTTCGTCGCCAGCGTCGGTGAGGGGCTGCATTCGCAGCAGCACCAGGTCGCCCAGCACTGGATACCTGTCCCAGGCCGCCGGCGCCGGTCGCCCCGCAGTACCACACAGCCAGCGGCCTGGACCGGTGCCACGTGTGCCAGAACCCGCGTTAGCGTGGCGTGAACCAGTTCGTGGTGGCAGCCGGGCAGGGGAAGCGTTCCCAATCTCGTGGAGGGCGAGGGTCGACTGCTCGTACTTGCACGGTGTCCGTCCGCTGTCGGCGCTCAGCCTGGGGGGCAGCAGGCACTCGGTGACTCTTGCTTCCCGGCGGCTGAACTCGTAAAGGGTCATCCGACTACTGCCCGGATACCCCACCTCATCGAGCAGGAGGGCCAGTGCCCAGAGCGGGGCCATCTCATGGGGAAACTGACGCTCCCGCTCCGCACCGAGCGCAAACATATGGGCCGGCTCGCTCCGCGCCGCCGCGAACGCTCGCGAAACCTGGGCTTGGAACGGAGGGGTGGTCTTCCTCAGGCCCTGAAGCCCTGCCCAAAACGCCAGGAGTTGCCGGGCCTCGCCTGCAGTCAGTCCCGGTGTCCGTGTGAGCCTCTCAAGCACCTGACCACTCAGCAGCGCATCCCGTTTGGCGCGGAACCCCTCGACGCCCAACAGTTGGCAGATTGCCGGGTATGGATGTGGAAGTCCATGCTCCTGGCCCCATAGCCGGACTTCGATCAGGGAAAGACCGGACGGGACAGGCTCACGCTTCCTCACGACGGCAACGGATCGCTGAACCCGCTGACACTGCACCCCCAGCTGCGCGAACATCAGATCGCACTCAGCACGAGCCCGTGAACTTCGCCCCGCGGAGACCCAGTTGATGCAGTAACTCAACCATCGAGGGTGAGCAACGCTGCATTCCGTACGGTACTTGCAACGTCATTGAAGATCCCCAGGTCAGCGAGCGTCCTCTCGGTGTGAGTGGATGGCTCCCGGCTTTGCCGAAAGGCTTGTAACAGCGCCGATCGGCCGACAGCAGCAGTTCCTGGTTGTGCCGCCACACGCCGCGCACAGTGTCCAGACGGGCCGGCCCAGGCTTCGTACGTCTGGCCATCGAAGCCAGCTCCCGTAATTCCTTGACCTGCTGCATTGCCTCTATGGTGCTCAGCTCTGTTGAAGAGCTGTCGAGGCGAGTGACCGGCAGCCGCGGCGCGCACAGTATATTCAACGACACCTCCGCGATCCCTACCCACTTCCAACGCCCCATCGGCTTCATGTAGAGCTCCCTAAGAGGTGTACCTGCCGCTCGTTGCCACCTCCGTCGACTGCTCCGCAGAAGCACCAGTGTCCTGCTCGACCGGTTCAGCCTTGTTACGTCCCTCGAAGTGCCTTCCGACGATCGCCGCGAGAACGATCAGCGCACCACCGATGCCTTGAATGAGTCCGATGCCCTCTCCTGCCGCGAGAACAGCGAAAACCGCCGCGAATAGAGGCTCAGTTGCAAGGATCAATCCCACGCGTGTGGAGCTGGACAAGCGTGCTGCGCGCAGCTGAACGAAGAAGGCGTACGACGTGCCGAGTACGCCCAGGTAGGCGATGAGTAGCCAGTTCTGTCCACTGACAGCACCCGAGGCTTCCCACACCGGTGTGGATGTGAAGGCAGAGGTGATGCTCGCGAGCAGGCACACGACAAGGAACTCGACGAGCGTCAGGTTGGAGAGCGACTGCTTGCCGGTCACGCCGCTTTGGCGTCCGAACAGAGTGATCTGGGTGGCTCGGACCAGGGCCGCGCCCAGAATGATCAAGTCGCCGGACTGCGGGTGGAGTCCTCCCTCCAGCACAAGTAGACCGCACCCGACGAGGGCGGTCACCGTGGCCGCGTACACCATGGCTGCCTGCCTGCGTCGGCTGATGACGCGTTCGAGTACCGGAATGAGGACTACGGAAACAGTGATTAGGAAGCCCGAGTTGGCGGCGGAGGTGTGCTTTACTCCGACCGTCTCCAGTATGAGGATGCCGTACAGCAGGGAACCGAAGAACGCTCCCGACACCACCTCTGACCTGCTGATATGAGGAAGGGTGCGCGCTGCGATCAGCACAATGACTGGTAGCGCAGTCATGAAGCGCAGCGCGAGGAAGCTCGCGGCGGAGACGGACTCTCCCACGTCTTGCATGACGACGTAACTGGAACCCCAGATCACTGCCACGAGTAGTACGGACAGGTCCAGCGGCACCGTCGCGCGCCGGTCCTCACGGGGTGAATCAGGTAACGCCATGCGGGCCCTCTCCGGTGGCGGATAGGCGAGTTCACCCCCACATCATTCAGCAAACCGACAGCGGTGTCGATTATACTGAACGATGTGGGCAGCGATGGCTCCTTTCGGAATCAGTCGTTCGTAGGGGTGCTAGCCGGCAGGCGCGACGATCGACTCAAGCCGCGGCGACGTGATCGCCGCGTAGTCCTTGATCCTCAACGCCATCGAACGGTCGAGCCTCGCGGCATTGAAGAAGATCTCCTCCTTCTCCAGCAGCGCCGGATCGACGATGAGCTCCAGGTCGGGGTGGAAGGAGAACGGCAGGATGGTTCCCGCCACACTGCCCGCCAGGCGCTCCGCGGCCTCGGTGCTGGCGAACGATACATAAGTGCCGCCCAGCAGCTGCTTGATGCCGTTGAGGTTGACGCGTGCGTCACCAGGCACGACGGCCAAAATGTACTTGGTGACCTTCTTGCCCAACTTGACCATGACCACGATGCATTTGGCGGCATCGGCCACATCGTTTCCCCGCATGGGACTGACGATCTCCGTCCGCCCCTCGGGTTCGTGGTCGATCAGCCGGTACTGGGCACCGTGCTGATCAAGTAGGTCGATCAACTTCTCGTACATGTTCTCCGCGGTTTCCAATGAATACCTCTCAACCGCCCATGCGGTGCGGGGGATGCAGTGACGAAGGGCTCTGTGGTAAGTGCGCCCTGCCTGAGGTCTTACGCTGCAGGATCGCCGCGCCGGACCGCGCACCGAGCCGACAAGCCGCAGGCGCGCTTACAGTACCGGCGCAACGCGGTCACGCAACAGCGTCGGCACGTGGCCCAAAGACGCACCCTGCCATGCTTGACGGTCCGTCATGATGGCATTGTCCAAAGCGCGATGACAGTTGCACTGCGAGGGATGGGTCTCCTGGGTAAACCCCAAGAGCACTTTCTGAGCAGCGGAGATGTTGGCCGCCATCACCTCGGCGACGCTCTGCGCGTCCACGGAGTCATGCCGCGGATGCCAGCAGTCGTAGTCCGTGACCAAGGCGAGCCCGACGTAGCAGAGTTCAGCCTCACGGGCGAGCCTCGCCTCCGGGAGTGCGGTCATGCCGATGACGTCCATCCCCCACGAGCGGTACAACTCGGACTCGGCGCGGGTGGAGAACTGTGGGCCTTCGATGCAGCAGTACGTTCCCGCTTCGTGAACTGTCGGATGCACTGCGGCCGCGACTCGCTCCAGAACAGGCCGCAAACGGCCGCAGTAGGGGTCGGCTAGGGAGACATGCGCCACCATGCCGTCTCCGAAGAATGACGCCGGCCGCACACCCCTGGTGCGGTCGATCAACTGGTCGAGGATGACCATGTCCCCCGGCGTGAAGTCGCCGCGCAGGCTGCCCACCGCGCTGACACTGATCACTTCGCTGACACCCAGTGCCTTGAGGGCGTATATGTTGGCCCGCGCGGGAATTTTCGACGGCGAAATGACATGGCCCCGTCCGTGGCGCGGCACGAAGGCAATACGTCGGTCGCCGACAGTCCCCAATATGAGCGGCCCGCTCGGATCTCCGTAAGGTGTCTTTAGCTCGACTTCCGTGATGTCACTCAAACCCTCGAGCGAGTAGAGGCCACTGCCACCGATGATTCCGAGGTCGGCCGAATGAAAGGCCGCTCCTCCTGTGTCGCGCATATGAATACCTCCAAGTGACGTCACCAGGTCCGAGCAACGTAGCAAGCCGCCGCGCTCGGGCACATTGAGCGAACGAAGCGAGATCGCCTACACCTTTGGATGCAGACAGATACGCCACCTACGTACAATTCAACCGGGATGGGTCAACTCATAGTCTCGATCACACCAATTCTCGTGATTGCAGAGGAGAAAAGGCGTGGCCACAAACGGCATTCAGCGACCCATGATCGGCTTCATGAGCGACCTCGGAACCACGGACGACTCGGTGGCCCAGTGCAAGGGCCTGATGCACAGCATCTGCCCGGGCGTCACAGTCGTGGACGTGTGCCACTCCATGACACCGTGGGATGTCGAGGAGGGCGCTCGCTACATCGTCGACCTCCCCCGGTTCTTCCCTGAAGGGACTGTGTTCGCCACCACCACCTATCCGGCCACCGGGACCGAGACCCGTTCCGTCGCCGTACGCATCAAGCAAGCCGCGAAAGGCGGCGCTCGGGGGCAGTGGGCAGGGTCCGGTGCCGGCTTCGAGCGCGCCGAGGGCTCGTACATCTACATCGCGCCCAACAACGGGCTCCTCACCACCGTGCTGGAGGAGCACGGTTACCTCGAAGCGTACGAGGTGACCTCAACGAAGGTCATACCCGAGACACCGGAGCCGACCTTCTACAGCCGCGAGATGGTGGCCATTCCCGCAGCGCATCTTGCCGCCGGTTTCCCGCTGTCGGAGGTGGGCCGCCCACTTGAGGACAGCGAGATCGTGCGCTTCAAGAAGGCTGCGGTGGAGAGTTCCGGCAGCACCATCTCCGGGACGGTATCGGCGATCGACCATCCCTTCGGCAACGTCTGGACAAACATCCACCGCACCGACCTCGAGAAGGTGGGCGTCGGCTACGGGAAGCCGATCAGGATCACCGTCGACGACGTTCTGCCTTTCGAGCTGCCCCTGGTCCCCACCTTCGCCGACGCCGGCGAGATCGGGAGCGTAGTGGCCTACCTCAACAGCCGCGGGTACCTCTCCCTGGCCCGCAACGCGGCCAGCCTCGCGTACCCGTTCAACCTGAAGGCCGGGCTGAAGGTCCGCGTCGAGGCAAGGTAACGCGCCGTCCCTCCGGGCCGACCGCCGTCAGCGCCCCGCTCGGTGGTCGGCCCGGAGGGACGTTCCGCACCCGCCAAGCAGCCCTCACGTCCAGAGAGGAAGAGGGGGAAAGCCATGGGATCCGATCCTGAAACCGGTGTGCTGTCCATGCGTGCCATCAGCGAGTTGGTAGCCGCCGAGGAGGAGGAGCAGTCTCAGGTCCTTCATCTGACCGCGAACGAAACAGTGCTGTCCCCGCTAGCCCAGAGCATCCTCTCCAGCCCACTCTCGGAGCGATACCTGCTGGAGCATCTGGACATGCGGGAGTCGTCGCCCGCGCGGCTGAACAACCTGCTGCTGCGAGGACTTGACCGCATCAGCCGCATCGAGGAGTCCGCCACCGAGGTCTGCCGCCAGCTCTTCGGCAGCGAATATGCCGAGTTCCGCTGCCTGTCCGGCCTGCACGCTATGCAGACGACATTCGCCGCGCTCTCGGACCCCGGTGACACCGTGATGCGTGTGGCGACGAAAGACGGCGGGCACTTCCTCACGGAATTGATCTGTCGGTCCTTCGGGCGTCAAAGCTCCACATATGTATTCAAGGATGACATGTCCTTGGACGTCGACCTGACACGGGAAGTCTTCAAGAACGAGAGCCCGTCCCTCCTGTACGTCGACGCAATGAACTACCTCTTTCCCTTCCCTCTGGCAGAGGTCAAGGAGATAGCGGGAGACGTACCACTCGTTTTCGATGCCTCCCACACTCTCGGGCTCATCGCTGGCGGCCAGTTCCAGGACCCCCTGAGCGAAGGCGCGGACATCCTCCAAGCCAACACCCACAAGACGCTGTTCGGACCGCAGAAGGGCATCATCCTCGGCACTGACCGGACTTTGATGGAGAACGTGGGCTACACTCTCTCCTCCGGAATGGTCAGCAGTCAGCACACCGCGCCGACCATCGCCCTTTTCGCCGCCCTGCACGAAATATGGTACGACGGGCGAGAATACGCTGCCCGCGTCGTGGACAACGCCCGATTTCTCGCCGAACAACTTCACGCGCGCGGGGTTTCTGTCCTGGCTGAGAGCCGCGGATTCACCGCGAACCACATGTTCTTCGTGGATACGCGCTCGGTGGGCACCGGCCCCATGGTGCTGGACCGGCTGATACGGGCGAACATCTCGGCCAATCGCGTCATCGCCTTCAACCGCAGCGACACCATACGGTTCGGGGTGCAGGAAGTAACCCGCAGGGGATTCAGGCACAACGAACTGACCACTGTCGCCGACCTCTTGGCATCGCTTATCCTCGGCAAGGAAGAGCCCGAACGCATCCGGCCCAGGGTCGCCGAATTGGTCGGACAACATCGCGAGATTCACTTCACCGGTGAGGACGCGACGCCGCGGGAGTCGATCATGCTGCAGGCACCTTCCGTTCAATCCTCGACTTCCACTCCTTCGTCTGTACCGAAACGTCCGCGCTGGATCGGAATCCGACTCTCAACAGCGACTCACCGCGTTCCTCGACGCCTTTTCGAGCAGGCTCATGCATTGGGCGTCGTGGCAGGTGCCTTCCCTCACCAAATCGACTCCGCAGGCAACATCAGTTGCGTCGACGCGGACGGCCGGCAGTACGTGACCGGCAGTGGTGTGTACATCAAAGACCTTGGGACGGGAGACTTCGTCGAGATCAAGGGCCGCGACGGATGGACGCTTGAGTGCGAGGGAGACGGCCCGCCGTCCGCCGAGGCGTATCTCCACCGCCTCCTCCGGGAAAGGGTTGGAGCCACCTACATCGTGCACAATCACTGCATCCTCGACCGGGACCTGGAGGAGGAGGGGAACGTGTTGGTCATCCCGCCCCAGGAGTATGGAAGCGTCGCGCTCGCTGAGGCAGTGGCGGACGCGGCCTCCCAGAACCAGGTGATGTACGTCCGCCGGCACGGACTTGTGTTCTGGGCGACGGCCTATGAGGAGTGTGCGGAGCTGGTGCACCAGCTGAGCCGACGAGCCGGGCGTCACTGACCTGAGCGAAGGCGGCCGTCCTCACCTGCTCTTGTGCTGACACCAACTCCACGTACGCTCTCCGCTACGGCACCGGCCCGACCGCGGATCACAGGAGTAGTCAACGGCATGGACAGTGAGACACCGGCAGTGGACCCACCCAAGGGTGTAGGTGCGACGGTCGGCACGCAGGTGCGCCGCTTGCGTACGTTCCGTGACCTGTCACTGACCGAGCTCTCCCGGCTGTCCGGCGTCAGTCGGGCGACCCTTTCCGGTATCGAGTCCGGACGGGGAAACCCGACCATCGAGACAATCTCGGCTATCGCCGTCGCGCTCCGTCTGCCCTTGGGTGACCTCCTGGTCGACCTGGCTCCGCAGAGGCCGGTGCTGCGTCGGGGCACTGCCTCGCCCGAGAAGAGCAAGCAGGAACTGCTGGAGCGGATCGGTGCCGGCGGACTCAGCGAGATCTGGCGTGTACGCGTCACCCAGGTCGGATGGCGCATCGACAGTCCCGCCCACAGCAAGGGCACTATTGAGCGCATTACCGTGCTGCACGGCGTACTGCGCGTGGGCCCCGTCGACGCCCCGGTGGAACTCAGCCAGGGCGATTTCGTCACGTTCTCGGCCGATGTCGATCACTTCTATGAAGCTGTGCAGCCCGACGTGGATGCAGTCCTCGTCATGACCTATCCGGCAGCCCCGTAGGCCGAGTTCGCTGTAGGGCCAATCATCGCAGCCACTGCCGGAATCAAGCCGAGCTCCCCTGCCTTGCGGACAGCGTCAGTACGGCACGATGCGTCCAACTTGGCGTAGACGTTGGACAGATGGCGTTTCACCGTACCTTCCGCAATCACGAGCAGATGAGCAATCTGCGAGTTGCGTAGTCCGCGAGCGACCAAGGCGACGATCTCCTGTTCCCGCGCGGTGAGCGGCGAAGGCCCGTGCCCTTGCAAGCCGTCGAGTGTCCGCTGAGTCAGCGAGAGCACGATCCGATCGCTGTGCTGCACGACGCCACGTACAGCCCCGGCCAACTCTTGGGGGGTGGTATGTCGGGGCAGAGCCGCTTGCACGCCGACCATCAGAACGCGTTTGACGGCGAACGGCTCCTCACGGGCCAGCATGACAACTATCCGTGCCCATGGAGCAGCTGCCCGCAGAGCTGACAAGTCCTCCAGGGCATCCGCCTCGACGACGTCCATGCCGACGAGTATGACCACGGGGCGCAGGGAACCGACCGCTGTTGTCATTTCCTTCAGCGTCGCCGCCTGGGCTATCACGGCGAAGGCGTCTTCGGCTGTGAGACAGTGCAACAGACCTGTTCGGAAGATGGGGTTCTCGTCGACAACGCCGATCGCGATGCGGGGAGAGCTGATCGGTTCCGACACCACCATCGGATCGCGAAGCACCGTCACTTCGTCGCCGCCTTCGGATTCTCGTCTTCGTGTGCCGCCCTCTGCCTTGGCCCGCTAGGCGACGCGTCGAAATCGGGGTCGTACGTAACGAGGGCTCCTCCACGGGAAACGACCCTCGCGAGCCAGATGCCCGCCATTTGCGAGGTCACGATCGACAGGACCACGAGCGCGGTAAAGAAACTCTCGCTGATGATGCCGGCGCCGAACGTGGTCGAGGCGAGTATGATTCCTGGACCGCCGCGGGCGTTCATAGCTGCCGCGATATTGGTTGCCGCAGAAGGGGACTGTCCAGCGACCCGGGCGCCTACCCAGACACTTGCGAACTTGGCGAGGCAGGCAAGCCCCAGGAACCACAGGAAGAACACGACGTCGAAGTGACGTATCAGATCCAGCTTCAGTCCTACAACGGCAAAGTACACGGGGATGAAGAAGGCCAGGGAAATATTTCGTAGTGTTTCACGGGCCTGATCGGCTCCCGAGGAGCCTGCCTCGCAGATCCCTGCAGTGAGCGCACCGAATATGGGGTCTATGCCGAGGCCAGCGCACATCAGACACAGCGAGAAAATGAAGATCATCAAGAAGGCGGTAGGACTGCGCTGTGCCAGCACATTCCACCGCATTCGGGCAAGCGTTGAGAAGATCCGTTGCCCGTATCGAATGTGAATGGCGAGGAACAGCATCGGTGCCACGGTGAAGTACAGAGCCCCCCACGCCAGCGGAACCTCTCCCATCAGGGTCCCAAGCCCGTATGTCTCCCCGGAACGCGCCCCGGCGACTCCCATCACGATCGCGAGGACCACATAGAGCACCACGTCTTCAAGCACCGCGACCGTGAGCACTATGCGTGCGAAACTGGACCTCAGTATTCCGAGATCCAGCATGATTCGAGAGATCACGGGGATGCTCGTCAGGGCGATGGCGAGGCCGAAGACCAAGGCCAGGGTGGTCTGTGAACCGTTCGCCCCTGACAGGTCCGCGAGCCCCAAGGAGTACGCCACCGCCAGCCCGGCGGCAAAGGGAACCACGAGGCCCGAGACGGAGACCGAGACGATCGTCCGCTTCTCCGCTTTGGTGGCGCGACCGTGAAGCTCTGTACCGGTCAGATAGACCAAGAGCAGTAGGCCGAGCTGGTAGATGACACCGAGCGCCGAAGCCGCAGGCCCTTCTTCCGGCACGATCTCGTTCTGGAATTGTGGCCACACGGCGCCGAGGACCGTCGGCCCCAGCAGGAGCCCCCCGACGATCTCGCCGATGACCGGCGGCTGCTTGATCAGCTTGAAGACGTAGGCGGTGCTGTGTGCGACGATCACCAACAAGATCAGTGAAGTCAAGACTTGCGCAACTTCGCCAGCACTCAGTGACATTGCGTACCTCCGAGACGGCTGTCGACAACCCTTCGACTTGCTATCCGAGGTCAACCCGAACCGTCTACGAGATCTCAGGAATTCAATCTCCAAGACGCGTAAATGCGTCGGCTGGCTTCATCCGAACGATGGAGAAAATGCTCCGCTCACCATTTGAGCGGAGAAGGAGATTCAACAACCCGATGGATGCTGCTGACGCCTGGCGCGAGGCACACTGAGCAGAAATTCCACTGCCCCAGATGGGGAGAGTACCGTGGCGACTGTTCCCCGGAACGCCCCGCTCAGTGCAGACGACTTCAAGGTGGCGGACCTCTCGCTTGCGGATTTCGGGCGCCGGGAGATCCAGATGGCGCAGCACGAGATGCCCGGCCTGATGGCGCTGCGAGATGAATACGCAGGCTCTGCGCCACTGCGCGGGGCGCGGATCACCGGGTCGCTGCACATGACGGTGCAGACCGCAGTGCTGATCGAGACGCTGGTCTCACTGGGAGCGGACGTCCGTTGGGCCAGCTGCAATATCTTCTCTACACAGGACCACGCAGCCGCGGCGATCGTAGTGGGCCCTCGGGGCACGCCTCAGCAGCCGTGCGGAATACCGGTGTTCGCCTGGAAGGGCGAGACGCTTGAGGACTACTGGTGGTGCACAGAGCGGGCTCTGGCATGGCCCGATGGAGGCCCGGACCTGATCGTGGACGATGGTGGCGATGCAACGCTCCTGGTCCACCGGGGCGTTGAGTACGAGAAGGCAGGTCAAGTCCCTCCCTCGTCGTCTGCCACATCCAAGGACGAGGAGGTCGTCCTCAACCTCCTGCGCCGCAGTCTGGCTGAAGACCCCAACCGGTGGAACACCGTGGTCCACGGAATCCGAGGGGTGTCTGAAGAGACGACCACCGGTGTGCTCCGCCTGTACGAGATGCACCGCACCGGCCAACTACTCTTCCCCGCGATCAATGTCAACGACTCCGTGACCAAGTCGAAATTCGACAACCGGTACGGCTGCAGGCATTCGCTCATCGACGGCATCAAGCGCGGCACGGACGTCCTCATCGGCGGCAAGACAGTCGTTGTGTGCGGCTACGGCGACGTAGGCAAAGGCTGCGCGGAGTCGCTCCGCGGCCAAGGTGCGAAGGTGACCGTGACCGAAGCCGACCCCATCTGTGCGCTGCAGGCAGCCATGGACGGCTATTCGGTCGCGCCCCTTGAGGACATGCTGCCGACGGCTGACATCGTCGTGACCGCCACCGGGAACAAGCACGTCGTGCACGCCGAGCACATGGCACGCATGAAGCACCAAGCGATCGTTGGTAATATCGGGCATTTCGACAACGAAATCGACATGGCCGGCCTGGAGGCATACCCCGGCATCGAGCGCGTTCCCGTCAAACCTCAGGTGGACCTGTGGCAGTTTCCCGACGGGCACGCGGTTGTGGTGCTGAGCGAGGGACGGCTGCTCAACCTCGGCAATGCAACTGGTCACCCCAGCTTCGTGATGTCAACCAGCTTCGCGAATCAGGTCATTGCACAGATCGAACTGTTCACGCGGGGACACGAGTACGCGATCGGAGTACACCGGCTCGCCAAGCAGTTGGACGAGAAGGTCGCACGGCTTCACCTGGAGGCGTTGGGTGTCCGGCTGACACGCCTGACTCCTGAGCAGGCCGCCTACATCGGCGTTTCCGTCAACGGACCATACAAACCGGACCACTACCGCTACTGACCCCTCCTGCTCACCTCACCGAGGACAAGGAAGGCAACACGTCATGGATCAAGCCGCCGTCGACGCCGCCATACTCCTGCACACCATCATCGACGTCCCGGGATACCCGCGTCCCGGCATCGTGTTCAAGGACATCACGCCCCTGCTTGCGGACCCGATCGCCCTCGCCAAGGTCGTACAGGCCATGGCGGATCCGTTCAAGGGAAGGATCGACAAGGTGGCCGGCATTGAGGCGCGGGGATTCATTCTTGCCCCGCTCCTTGCCGCACGACTCGGCACGGGCTTCGTGCCCCTGCGTAAGGCTGGCAAACTCCCCCGGGCCACATGGTCGGAAAACTACGAACTGGAATACGGACAGGCGACGCTCGAGGTGCATCGTGACGCCTTCGCGCCCGAGGAGAACGTCCTGATCGTCGACGACGTCCTGGCCACCGGTGGCACGGCTGCAGCGGCCCTGCGGCTGGTGGAACGAGCCGGGGCTGTCCCCAGCGGATTCACGGCTCTCCTCGACCTGGGGCTGCTGCCGGGGCGCGGCGTGCTGACGGGGATACACGCCCACATCCTGCATACCCTGGCCGTTGCCTGAGTCCGTGAACGTTCCCGCCGAGACGCCTCCTGTCGGCGCAGGGGCCCCCACGCTGCAACGGCTCACCGTATTCATCCGAAGCACGGACTCGGCACGAGGCACCCCGCTGTACGTCGAGATCGTCCGGCGTGCTCATCGGGACGGACTGCGCGGCGCGACGGTGATTTCCTGCATAGCAGGCTTCGGCAGGGCCCGGACGCTGCGCCGACCCAGGTTCTTCCGGATCGTTCAGGACTGCCCACTGATGGTTGTCATCGTCGACTCCGTCGACCGCGTCGAACTGTTCCGCATGTCCCTCCAGGAACTCGCCCCGGATGCCCTCATCGTCGAGGACACGGTGACGAGCGCCTGACAGGCCCTCCCAGCACAGGAGAACAAAACTGATGTCACGTACTCAGCTGTACACGTCGGAATCCGTGACCGAGGGACACCCGGACAAGGTGGCCGACCAGATCTCCGACGCCCTGCTCGATGAGATACTGCGCAGCGACCCTTCTGCCCACTGCGCCATTGAGACACTGATCACTACCGGTCTGGTGGTAGTGGCTGGGGAGCTCTCCACCAGCGCGCGTGTCGACGTTCCCGAAGTCGTGAGGGGCGTTCTGCGCGACATCGGCTATGACCATGTGGATCAGGGATACGACGGAAACAACTGCGGGATTGCCGTCACCCTGGACCAGCAGTCGCCGGACATCGCCCAAGGACTCACTGAGTCATGGGAAAGCCGGTCCACAGGCGGCGATGTCGCTCTGCTTGACCGCCAAGGAGCCGGTGATCAAGGCATGATGATCGGCTACGCATGTGACGAGACTCCGGAACTCATGCCTCTCCCCATCGCGCTGGCCCACCGTCTGTCGCGACGCCTGAGCGAGGTGCGAAAGACGGGGTTAGTGCCGTACCTCCGACCGGACGGCAAGACTCAAGTGACGGTCGAGTACGAGAACGGTCGGCCTTCCCGTGTCGCCACGGTCGTGGTTTCCGCCCAGCACAGCTCTGAGGCTGATCTGGATGACGTGCTCGTTCCGGAGATCCAGCGACACGTCATCTCCCCTTGTCTGTCAGGCGAGTTGAGTGAGCATGCCCCTACGGTCCTCGTGAATCCGACAGGCCGCTTCGAAATCGGCGGGCCGGTGGCCGACGTCGGGCTTACTGGCCGCAAGATTATCGTGGATACCTACGGCGGCCTGGCCCGCCACGGCGGTGGTGCCTTCAGCGGCAAGGACCCCTCCAAGGTGGACCGGTCCGCCGCTTACGCCGCTCGCTGGGTCGCCAAAAACGTCGTGGCAGCCGGGCTGGCCACCCACTGCGAAGTCCACCTGAGCTATGCGATAGGCGTCGCTCGGCCCGTAGGCATACACGTCGAGACCTTCGGCACCGAGCGCGTGGACCCGACACGGCTCAGCAAGGTCGTTCCTGACTTCTTCGACCTGCGCCCCGCGGCCATCATCCGAGACCTCGAACTCACCCGCCCCATCTATCGTCCGACCGCCGCGTACGGTCACTTCGGAAGGGAAGAGCCAGGCTTCACCTGGGAACTCAGGTCCAGGGTCGCGGATCTCGCGGCAGCTCTGGCATGACCTCCGCGGAATCCGGCCGCGCACTCAGCGCCGGTATCGGCCCCGTGATCGGGTGGAGCGGGGATGTGATCGTGGCTCTCGACCAGACCGCCCTGCCGCGTCAGACGAACCTTGTACGACTGACAACAGTCGATCAGCTCGTCGAAGCGATCCGCAGACTCGTCGTGAGAGGTGCCCCGGTACTCGGAGCAGCAGGAGCACTGGGGGTGGCGCTGGCGGTGCGTGAGGCAGACCGATCCAGCTGGACACCCTCTGAACTCACCTACCAAGTCGACAGGATCCGCGATGCTCGCCCTACTGCAGCAGACTTGGCGGTGGGGGTCTCCGTCGTGCGGCCCTTGATACCGCAGGGGGCCAAGGTAGTGGAAGCCGCGGCCCGCTCCTATGTGGACCGGATCGTAGGGTCTAACCGTCGCCTTGCGACACGCGGAGCCGACTACCTGGCCGATCTGTTTCCTGGCAAGGTGCTCCGTCTGCACACGCACTGCAATACGGGCGCTCTGGCAGGCGTGGAGTGGGGCACGGCCTTGGGCGTGGTCCAGGCATTGCATGCGCGAAAGCTCGTCAGTCAGGTGATCGTCGACGAGACCCGCCCACTGCTCCAGGGGGCTCGACTTACTTGCTGGGAACTGGAACGACTGGGCATCGATCATCGTCTTATCTGCGATGGTGCCGGTCCATACGTACTGGCGCGCGGTGATGTGGATGCTGTTGTTGTTGGGGCCGATCGCATTGCGGCCAACGGGGACGTCGCGAACAAGATAGGCACCTACGCCCTCGCTCTCGGAGCTCGTCATGCTGGTGTGCCGTTCGTCGTTGCAGCACCTGAGTCAACGCTCGATGTGACGATCCCAGACGGTTCGGCTATCGCCGTTGAGCAGCGTGCAGAGGCCGAGGTCACCCAGGTGCAAGGAATCCTCCTGGCACCTGAGAGTACCCGTGCCCTCAACTACGCCTTTGACATCACTCCCGCCGAGTTCGTCAGCGCGGTGGTCACGGACCGTCGGCTGATCGTTGTTCCGTCCGGTCCTGGCGCGATCGCAAAGCAACGGACTGCCTGATCGAGTCGCTCAGTAGCCGGCCATACGGCTACTGGGCGACTTGCGCGGGCACGCTGATCAGCCCTGTCCCGTAGGCCCGGGCCACCGCTTGAGAGCGATTGCGCAGCCCCAGCTTGGACAGCAGCCTCGACACGTGTGACTTGACCGTGGCTTCCCCGACTGAGAGGCACGCGGCGATCTCGCTATTGGACATGCCGGTTGCCATCAATCGCAGTACCTCGATTTCCCGTGCGGTCAGAACGCCGTACACATCAGCCTGGGCCGACGCGGTGGCGGTTGACAGCATGGCCAGTGGTTCGAGTGCAGCAACAAGTCCGGGCGGCAGCACTGCGTAGCCGGCGGCGACAGCGTGAACCGCGGCGACCATCTGATGAGGTGGGTCGCTCTTGGCAAGGAAGGCCCGAGCACCCGACAGAAGCCCGCGCAGGGCGCTCGCTGAGTCAATGGACTGAGCGATGAAGACGACGCCGACGGAATCAGTGTCCGCTCCGGCCAGCATGCGGCCAAGCCTGAGTCCGGCGCCGTAGGGCATGTCGAGTTCGACGAAGACAACGTCCGGGATACAGACTCGGGCCATTGCCACTGCCTCTTCTGGAGCGCTTGCTTCCGCCACAACCTGGATGCGTTCGTCGTCTTCAAGGATCTTTCGCAGTCCTTTGCGGATCAGGAGGTTGTGCACGCATAACAGAACCGTGATCAAGGTGTCTCCTGCTCATTCAGGTTCGCGCTGCTGGTACTTGATGGAGTGGCACGACCAGACGTGACGGGTCGGCGCGCGTAGACGCCGTGGCGATACTGAGTCACTGAGGACTGGGAAGTCATGAGCGATCGTCGTATTCAGTCGCCGCGGACAGGCGCCGGGGCTGGCTGAATAGGAGTCGCGTCGCTGCCGGCGGCGCCGGGCAGGGATGAGGGCTTTTGCGGCACGATCAATCATCGTCATCCTGGCTGTCCCATATCCATGGAAAAATCACCAGGGACCGTCAGCGGCATGTGCCGCGGTTTCGGTGAGCCCCATCACCGGCTTGCCGTTCAACCAGTGTGAACGTGTCGGGATGTGAGTGAAACAGGGACTTCGGCCGTCACTTAACGCCACAATCGTTCAACTTGGCGTCAGTGGTCTGTCTTCGTGCAGCAACACTCAACGGGCATCTGCGCCTAACGCCACGGGCGCACCGTGGCAAACGTGCAGCCCGACAGTTGCGGCAGTAACGGGTGTGAGCCTTGTTGCGTGCGACGTCAGTCACAGCAGGAGCTCTATGCCATGAGCGCGACCTGCACGCAGAGCCGAATTTGCCACACAAATAGTCACCTGCTGTTCGCGCGCAGGGCTTGATCAAGTTCCGTAGGTGTCCGGATCGTTGGTGATGCCCAGGATGGGGAGTGCTCGTTGGGGTTCGTCGCGGATCGCCCGGGTGGTCTTGGCGATGTTGTCGGCTCCGAGGGTTTTCAGCACGCCGATGGCGAGGTTGCGGAGGGTCGCCATGGCCCGTGGTGCGGTTCCGGCGTGGACGGTGGAGGCGTCCTCGGCGAAGGTGACATCCCTGATGTGGTGCGAGGAGTTCTCCACTCCCCAGTGCCCGCGAATCGCGGTGGCCAGTTCGGAGGGGCGGGCTTGGTGGGCGTCGAGGCTTGTGACGGCGTAGACACTCTCACGGGTCTCGCGCTTGCCGGTCTGCTTGCGGCGGCGGTGGACGCGGATGGCCAGGCGGGCGTGGGGAAAGGCGATCCCGCCGAGTTCGTCCGCGACGGCGCAGGTCTTGATCGAGCGGGACTCGCGCCTGCCGTGCCCGGAGGCGGAGGCGGTGTGCTGGACGGCGATGTCCCGCCACGGCAGGGCCGCGAGCTGGCTGTGGGCGGTCGGCTGGTTGGTCTTGATCACGGCGATGTAGTGGGCCTTCTTGGCCTCGACCAGCCAGGAGATGTTCGTCTTGACCGAGTGCAGGGCGTCGAAGGTGACGACGGTGCCGGCCAGGTCCAGCGGTGCCAGGAGCGGTTGGAAGTGTGTGGTTTCGTTCGTCTTCGCGCCGACCTCCACCTGGGCGAGGGTCACGACGGTGCCGTGAGTGACCGCGGAGAGCAGATGCCGGCGCGTCGCGGTGAGACGGGCTGATCCCTTGAGTGCTTTGCCGTCGACAGCGATCACGCGCGGCCGCCCGGACGCGGACGGCGACGGCGCCTGGTCGGGCTCGGTGGCAGCGCGATGCCGGTCGGCCAGGTAGGCGCCCACCGCCCGGTCCAGGGCGTCACCGTCAACAGCCCCCAGCACACGGCCGATCGTGGCCGGCGACGGAGTGCGCCGCCATCTGAGCAGGTGGCGCCGGATCCCGATGACTGTCAGCAGTGCGTTCGAAGCACGCTGGCCCCACTCGGCGAGTTCGTCGATGCTCCTCGCTCCCGAGACGACCGCGCAGGCACACACCAGCAGGATCGATGTCAGCGAGTACCACCGGCCCCGCCGGGAGCGCGGGTCGGGCACCGAGTCGAAGTAGAGGCGCAGGTCAGCGACCCGACCGGCATCCAACGGACCCAGCTTCACCAACACGGCGGGAATGGGAGAAGATACAGCGGCAGGCACGGGCCACCTCATGATCATCGGGCTTAGACACCACAATGATCACGAAGCCCGTGCCTGCCCTGTTATGCACCCCAACCGGTCACAGCCCGACCAGCCGCACGCCCCCGGAACTTGCAACCGCCCTGGTTCGCGCGCCCTGGCTCAAATCCACGGAGGAGCATCCCGGTCTTCCCGCTGAGATCCACGCATGCTGCGCCAGTCCACGGCACTGAGGTTCCCCCGGGATGCGGAGGAAGTTGACAGCAGGTCAGATGGGACTCATGAGAGGACCTGTGACCATGGCTGCACCCCGGAAATACTCGCTCGAGTTGCGTGAGCGTGCGGTACGTATGTATCGCACCGCTGAGCCGAAGCCCCAGATCAAGAAGCTGGCCGTCGACCTCGGCGTGCACCCGGAGGCCCTGCGTGGCTGGATCCGCCAGGCCGAGGCGGACGCCGGCGAGCGCGACGACCGTCTCACCACCGACGAACGCGCCGAACTCACGGCCCTGCGCAAGGAGAACACCCAGCTCAAGCGAGCCAACGACGTCCTGCGGACGGCCTCGGCGTTTTTCGCGGCGCAACTCGACCCGACCCGGCCCAGGTGACGGCGCTCGTCGACGAGCATCCCCGCCTGGGAGTCGAGTGCGTACTTCGGGAACTCCACATCCCCTCCTCCACCTACTACCGCTGGCGCCGCGCAGAGAAGGAGCCCTGCGAACGGCGGCGTCGCGACGTCGAGCTGACCGAGCGGATCAAGGAGATCCACGCCGACTCCACCGGCGTCTACGGCTCTCCGCGCGTGCACGCCGTGCTGAAACGCGAGGGCACCCCGGTGGGCCGCAAACGGGTCGAGCGCCTGATGCGTGAGACCGACCTCGCGGGTGTGAGCCCGCGACGGAAGGGCTTCACGCGCCGGGACCCGAAGGCCACCCTGGCCCCGGACCTGGTCAACAGAGACTTCACCGCACCGGCGCCGAACCGGTTGTGGGTCACCGACCTCACGATGATCTCCACCGGCGAGGGGCCGTTGTGGCTGTCCGCGATCCGCGACGCGTTCTCCCGCCGGGTCGTCGCCTGGGAGACCTCCGCCCGCGCGGACGCCGACCTGGTCCTGACCACGCTGGAGTACGCGCTCGCGTCCCGCGAGGTCGAGCCGGGCAAGCTCATTCACCACGCCGACCACGGCTGTCAATATACGTCCATCAAGCTCACAACTCGGCTCATGCGGGCGGGAGTTGAGGCGTCCATGGGTTCGGTCGGGGACTCGTACGACAACGCGCTCGCGGAGAACCTCTGGATGCTCATCAAAACCGAGGGCCTCCGCGGCCGCACCTTCACCACGAGGGCCGAGGTGAATCTCGCGCTCTTCGAGTACGTCGACGGCTTCTATAACTCCCGCCGCATCCAGGAACGGCTCGGCTTCCTCAGCCCGATCGAGTTCGAGGAGAAGTACTACGCCGAGCAGGCGACGGCCGAACCAACGAATCTGAACACCCGTCACCCCCTGCTGACGAGCTGATCAGCGGCTCCCGCATGACGGGGGAACCTCACACAGTCAACCGCTCCAGCACCGGGTGCACCACTGCTTCGCCGTCTGGGCCGAAGGCGTCCGACTGTCTGCTCGGGAACGCCACCTACGCACAGGCGTGTTCACGGCAATGAAGCGCGGGCTTGTAACTTGATCGTCAAGTGAGCCTGCTGGATCGCGAAGCCGGCAAGCCGACGAAGGTGTCGGCTGTGCACACTGGCAGTCCATTCCCCAGGACCGACGCTCCTGATCACTGTGCCTTGGGCCGGGTGGAACCACAGGCCTGGAGGAGTGCATCGCCACGGTCGTTCATGATCGCAACTTGGCCTGCCGTATCGCGGCGGGCTACCTCCTCTTGCGCGGAGAGGACCCCTGCCTCGCCGGGAAATAGACACCCCAGGCGGTGCACCTCCGCTCACGCGGAGAGCATTCCAACAGCCCTCTGGACTATGAATAGCGCCATGCTGCTGGTGGGGGATCTGTGAGACTGCTGTGCGCTCCTGGTCGGGCTATTCGCAGGAACGGAAGACCTCGACGTCATCGAGGACGACTACGCATTGAGCGATGAGAGCCTCTTCCCTCGACAGGAAATCGTGGATGCGGTCGGATGCGTCAATGACGGTGATCATGATCGGCAGGCCGTCGGCGAAAGACTCCAGGCGGTCGGTGTGCAAGGTCGAGCCTCTACCGAACCCTTCGGTGCCGCGCGATGCGGTGGCGCCAGCCAACCCAAGTGCCAGAGCGCGCTCAAGTATCTCTCGGTGCAGCAGCCGTCCGTTCCAGACGCTGCCCTCGGAGAGGAACACGGTGGCCCGGACCGCATGGCCGCTCAGCGTCATCTGATGCTCCAGGGGTGAGCAGTGGTTCAGTTGACCGGATCGGTGCTGGCTTCGGCAAACGACTGCCGCAGCTTCTTCTCAACGCCTGCGTTGAACCGCTGGAGATCGATCAATGAACGCTCGTGCGTCCCGGCGCCGATCTCGTGAACGCCGTCGTGAGCTGTCACTTGCCACTTGGTCCGACGGCCCTCCGACGCCAGGAGCTCGACAGCCACCGACACGGTGAGGCCGGGTGGGGTCGCGGCTGAATGTGTCACACAGATCGAGGTTCCGACGCTGCCCTCGCCTTCGCCCAGGTATGGCTGCATGGCGCGGACGCACGCCCACTCCATCAAGCCCACCATGAAGCCCGTCGCAAAGACCTCGGGAAAGGTGGAGAACTCCGGCGACTCCTGATAGATGTGGCGAACAGTCTTGTCCGGTGGCACCTGGTAGTGATGAGTGAACGTGTCGCCGATCAGCAGACCGTCCTTCATTGCTTCCCTCCCTGGGAGCTAGGTTCTTAGTCGAGTCCTAGGGAATCGCAGAGCACGAAGCATGTCGACCGTGACAAGCCGGGCAGGCGTACTTTTCACCGACACATCCGGACAACGTTCGTTCACCCCGACGACGCAACGTGCGAGTGAGGGCCCCTATTTACGCCCGCCCAAGTGTTAGGTCCGGCGTGAGTCAGGGCTGCAACGATCACCAGTGAGAGTGAAACGCGGTTCATGCCGACGGGCAATGGGCTTCGTCCTCGTTGTCGTACAACTCTCAGGGATCCCTGTTCGCCGGCACCGGGAAGCCCGTGGAGCTGGAGTTTCAATGGGTCAGACAATGCGTTGATCAACTCAGGACCAGAGTGCTTCAGCCAACGCGCTCCCGATGAATACCGCGCCTAGACCAGCGACCAGGGTGACGGCGATGTTGGCGGTGGCGAAAAACTTGGCACCGGTTTCGGCCAGTCGCAGGGTTTCGTAGGAGAAGGTTGAGTAAGTAGTCAGTGCTCCGCAGAGACCGGTACCGATCAGTAACTGCACCGATTGAGATGCGGCACCGTAGGTGACCGCGCCCGTGAGCGTTCCGAGGATGAAGCAGCCGACGATGTTGACGGTGAAGGTGCCCCAGGGGAAGACGATGTCGTGCCGGGCCTGGATGGCCCGGTCGGTCAGGTAGCGCAAAGGCGCTCCGACCGCGGCGCCCACGATGACGAGCAGCCAGTTCACCGATTGTCCTTTGCGTCGCAACCAACGTAGCGGATCACTTCGCAGTCATCGAGGGCGGCGGCCTCCTTGACGCTGTAGCGACCTCGGCCGTCGCTGACGACGATGGCAACCGGCAGCCCCTCGCTCAGCGGCAGCGGGCATACGGTGCGGACGTGTGAGGGGGATCCGAAGCCTGTGACGCAGGGAAAGGGATTGGCATCGGCCAGACCCGCCTCATACGTGCTGGTCACGATCTCGATGTGAAGGAGCCGGTGGCGGAACGCGTCAAGCTCCCCGACGAAGATTGCTACCTGCAAAGCGTTGTCGTGCATCCGTGTCACCTCTGCCTCCAGGAGACCAGTCGGCGCGTGGCGGCGGCCGCGCACCAGACCGCGACAAAGGCCGCCAGAACCGTGGCCGCGAGGTAGGCCAGCCCAATGGGGGACTGGCCGTCCTGGACGAGACGCTGAATGTCCACGGCGTAGGTGGAAAAGGTCGTGAAGCCGCCAAGCACGCCAGTGCCGAAAAAGGGTCTCACTAGCCAGTGGGGGCTCCACGCGTCGTTGATGATCACCAAGAAGGCGCCGATGACAGCGCAACCGGTCGCGTTCACTGCGAAAGTCGTCCAGGGAAATGTGTCCTGTGCGGTGGGCCAGGCGAGCGAGGCCCCGTAGCGGGCAGCTGAACCCAAGGCGCCGCCGACGGCGACCGCTGTAGTCACGGCGATCCGTCTGCGGGCCCGTTCGCGCCGTTGGGAAGTCACCGACAGGAAAAAGCCGGAATCGGTGGGCGCGGTCATCTGATCACGAGAACTGGTCATCGACGTGGGCTTCCTACTCGTGCAGCGCCCAGGCATGCGGGCACGTCTTCATCACAAGTAGGGACCGTTGGTGGCGCCAGTGCCGCGGTTCGGGTGCGGCGAGCCCCACCGCCGCGCGACCGCCCAAAGGAGAGAGCAGTTGCTAAGGCCAGCTTAGCGGAGAACCAGGCTGGTACCTGAAGGGGGAGTCCTCATCCGGAGCTGGGCCTCCTCGGGCAGGGTATCGGAGTGGAGAGTCAGCGGGATCAGGAATGGGGCTCGTGTGTTGGACGGGAATTCGCCGCTGGCGGGTCGCGTCCCTTTGGTGAGCTGGAGCGACGATCAGGTGGTGGCTGCCGGCACGCTGCAAGCTCCGCCCGTTTCAGCGCGCGATGGTGGGCACTGGTGCACGTGCGCGAACACACGATGCTGGCGAAGATTGTTGCCGGGTTCCGGTCAGCGAGTCCACGCCCATGCCTACACCAGTGCGGTCATCCACCTGCTCCCACCAAAACCGCGGGTTGAGGTTCCCCCGGCGTGCGGGAGGTGTTGATCGGCTGGTCAGGGCGGGTTGACGGGGTTTCAGGTTCGTTCGTTCGGCCGTTGCCAGGTCGGCGTAGTGCTTCTCCTCGAACTCGATCGGTGTGGGTGTGGCCGAGGACCGAGAGCTTGCAGGGGCAGGGGCGGGCTCTCCGTCGACATTGCTCCTGACGGTGCGTCCGGCTCTCGGCAGGGCGCGGGCCTGTGCCACGACCTTCCGGTCCCGGATCTTGCTGCCCGGGGTGCCGTAGTACGCGAGTACGCGCTGCCGTCGAAGAGACGGCTCAGGGCGCGGCCGGGGAGGTCGGCGGGCCGTCGACGACCTGCGTCACGGCGGCGGGCCACGGCGGCCGCTCTGCCCCGCACGGCTTCGGCAGGGGCGGCCGGTCAGGTGGGGCAGGTCTCTCGGCCCTACGCGCTGGACCTTCCGGCTTCGCCGACGACGGTGAGGCCAGCCTGGCTGTCTGTTCAGCACCACGCGCAAGCGCCGACGACGGTGTGGTCCGCCCGGCTTTCCACCACCATGAGCAGGTGCCGATGGCGGTGTGGTCCGCCCGGCCGTCCACCACCATGCGCAGGCGCCGCCCCGCTTCAACTGTTGGCCGCCGACTTCCGTCGAACGGCTCGGTCCGTTGCTCGCGAGCTGCGTGCGGGCCGGTGCGGTGCGGCCGGGGCGATCCGCCGACGGCGGGCCTTTGCGCGGGTCCCCACCCGGTGGGTCCGGAGCTGACGGCTCACGTCCGCCGGGCCGTGCAGTCCGCGGCGTGCTGTCGCTGGGATCGTCGCGGCGAGCGGGGATCGGTTGAGCGCCTTCGCGGGGGCGTCCGCGGCGACTCGGCCTGCATCGCTGTCGGTATGCCGTACGCCGCATGCCGGCCCAGAGGGTCGGCGTGGGCCTGGTCATCGGGATGTGGTCGGAGCGTTCAGGGGTGGGCCTTTTCGAAAAGGCTGGTTCATTACATCCCGAGTGGCTCAAGGATTGGGTCGGATTCGCTCAGGAGCTCAGGAGCTCAGGAGCTCAGCAGCTCAGCAGCTCAGGATCCTGCTCTTCTGGTCCTCGAATTCGGTTTCGGTGAGGACGTCCTGGTCCTTGAGTTCTCCGAGCTGTTTCAGCTGGTCGGTTCTGCCGGTCATGTCGACGTGCGGCTGGGCGGGCGGGGGTGCGGAGGGTTCCGCGGGCTGTCGCGGGGCCTCCGGCGATCCCTGCTCGGACCATCTCCCCTGCTGGCAGCGGGACACGCGGTTCGACACGGCGGTCGCCGTACCGGCCATCACGGCTGTGCGGGCGACCCCGCGGAGGAGACCTGGCACGGCGGTTTCCTTTCTCGCGGAAGACGTGCGTGAAAAACGCCTCTCAGGCCGGCACGCACATATCGGCGCACAGCGCATCCTTCCATTGGATCACTGTTTGAATTGCCTCGCATCCCGGCCTCGACGCCGCCTTGCGTATATATCTGCGTTGTGCCGTCCTGTGCTGCACGTGTCAAACTGATATGTGCGTCACGGCCCCGGCCGCACCACAGTGGCGAGGCCCATGTGGGAGGAGCTCGATATGACCACAACCGGAATGCACCACGGGCACGGAACCAGAAGCGGCAGCGAAGGGGCGTGGGTGACGGGCTGGACCGGATTCGCCGGCGTCATGATGATCTTCGGCGGAGTGATGGCGATATTCCAGGGAATTGCCGCTATCGCCAAGGACGATGTCTTCGTGGTCACCAGCGACTACGCGTACAACTTCAACCTGACGAGTTGGGGCTGGATCCACCTCGCACTCGGCGTTCTCGTGGTCCTCGCGGGCGCCGCTCTGTTCCGCGGTGCAATGTGGGCACGAGTCACGGGTATCGCCCTCGCCGGCCTGTCGATGATCGCCAACTTCATGTGGCTGCCGTACCAGCCCGTCTGGGCCGTCGTCCTGATCGCCGTCGACGCCTTCGTCATCTGGGCGCTGTGTGTCGGAAGGGGCCGGGAGGCTCGCACCGAATAGCGACCGAGTCGTTCCGAGTGGCCCGGCGGTCGCGTACTGCGCCGTTCGGCGCGGGACAGCCCCCCGAGTGGCTGACGCGGGACGTGCCGCCGGGCCGTACAGGTTCCCCCTTGTGTTTCGTGTTGTCGGCGGATTCCTCGATGTCCGCTTCGGCACTCACAGGGAGACACGAGTGGAAACCAGCGGCAGTGACGGTCGCCAGCCCCTTGCCCACCCGCTCCTCAAAGGCCAGAAGGCACTGGTGACGGGCGCGAATTCCGGCATCGGCAAAGCCACGGCGATCGGCCTGGGGCGAGCGGGTGCCGATGTGGTGGTGAACTACGTGGCCGGGCGGGACGCCGCCGAGGACGTGGTGCGCGAGATCGAGAGTTTCGGCGTCCGCGCCTACGCGCATGAGGCGGACGTGTCGCAGGAGAAACAGGTAAGCGACATGGTGGACCGCATGGTCCAGAAATTCGGGACCATCGACGTCATGGTGGCGAATGCGGGACTCCAACGTGATGCCCCCCTCACCGATATGACCATGGCCCAGTGGCAAAAGGTGCTGGACGTCAATCTGACCGGACAGTTCCTGTGCGCCCGTGAGGCGGCCAAGGAATTCATGCGCCGGGGCGTCGTCCCGGAGGTCTCACGCTCCGTCGGGAAAATCATCTGCATGAGTTCGGTCCACCAGATCATTCCCTGGGCCGGGCACGTGAACTACGCGTCGTCCAAGGGCGGCGTACAGATGCTGATGGCGACCCTCGCGCAGGAGCTCGCGCCGCACAGGATCCGGGTGAACGCGGTCGCCCCGGGGGCGATCCGCACGCCCATCAACCGCAGTGCCTGGGACACCCCCGAGGCCGAGGCCGATCTTCTCCGGCTCGTGCCCTACGACCGCGTCGGCGACCCGGACGACATCGCGAACGTGGTGGCCGCTCTGGCCTCCGACCTCTTCGACTACGTGGTGGGGACCACGCTCTACGTCGACGGCGGCATGACGCTGTTCCCCGGGTTCGCCACGGGCGGCTGAGACGTACTGCCCGCCAGCCAGCCGGTACGAGCCACCGAGGACCATGTGAACAGCGCGATCGACCACTTTCTGGCGGACGGCCCTGCACAGCTTCTGCCGGCCCGGGAGCTGATGGCCTTCACCCTGGGCTCCCACATCCTGCTCGTGCCCTTCGGCGTGGCCCTCCCCGCCATCACCCTCCTGATGCACTACCGCGGACTGCGCAAGGGCGACGCCGTGGCCCTGCTGCTCGCGCGGCGCTGGTCGGCGGTCATGGCCGTCCAGTTCGCCATCGGCATCGTGACCGGCACGGTGCTCTCCTTCGAACTCGGCCTGCTGTGGCCCGGGATGATGGGCCGGTGGGGCGATGTCTTCGGCCTCGGCTTCGGGGTCGAGGCCTGGGCGTTCTTCCTCGAGGCGATCCTCATCGCCATCTACCTGTACGGCTGGCGCCGGCTCAAGCCGTGGACCCACTTCTGGCTCGGCCTCCCCCTGCCTCTGGCCGCCCTGATGGGCGCGTTCGGCATCGTGGCCGCGAACGCCTGGATGAACACCCCGCGCGGCTTCGACCTCGACGCGTCCGGCAACCCCGTGGACGTGGACGTACGTAAGGCGATCTTCACGCCGATGCTCGGCCCGGAGTACTGGCACTTCGTGGTCGGCGTGGTCCTGACCGCCGGCTATGTCGTCGCCGGGGTGTACGCGGTCGGCTGGCTGCGGGGCCGCCGGGACCGCTATCACCGGCTCGGCTTCACCGTGCCGTTCTCCGTCGCCGCGATTCTGACACCCGTACAGTTCGTGCTGGGGGACTCGATCGCCCGCTCCGTCTTCCACGAGCAGCCGGTGAAGTTCGCGGCGACCGAGCTCGTCTGGAAGACCGACACACACGTGCCGGAGTACATGTTCGGGCGTCTGCATCCCGACGGGACGATCTCCGGCGGGATCAAGATCCCCCAACTGGACTCGATCCTCGCCGGTTTCAGCCCGGACACCGAGGTGACGGGCCTGACCTCGGTCCCCGCGAGCGACCGCCCGACGGCGACTCAGGCCACGATCGCCCACTGGGCGTTCGACATCATGGTGACCATCGGCAGCCTGCTCATGCTGCTCGCGCTCTGGTACGGCTGGTGCTGGCTCCGCCGCCGTGATCTGCCCAGGTCACGGTGGTTCTTCCGGTGCGCGGCTCTCGCCGGCGGAGCCTGCCTGCTGACCGTGGAGTGCGGCTGGATCACGACCGAGGTGGGCCGGCAGCCCTGGATCGTCTACGAGAACATGCGGGTCTCGGAGGCGGTGACTGACACCCCCGCCTCGTCCCTGTGGGTGATGCTCGGCATCGTCGTGGTGGTCTACGTACTCGTCCTCGGTGCCTTCCTGGCCGTCCTCCTGAAGATGAGCCGAGGGTGGAGGCTGGCCGACGAGGGCGCTCTCTCGGGAGCCACCGCCGGGGACGTGGAGGGCGACACTCCCTACGGGCCCCGGCCGTTGTCCACGACCGCGGGCGTGGACGGTGGCCGCGAATGATCGAGGACGCCGTCGCCTGGGTGCTGCTGGCCGCGGTGGCCGCCTACGCGTGTGCCGGCGGCACGGACTACGGCGCCGGGTTCTGGGACCTTCTCGCGGGCGGCGCCGAACGAGGCAGGCGCCCGAGGTGGCTCATCGACCACGCCATGGCACCGGTGTGGGAGACCAACAACGTCTGGCTCATCTTCGTCCTGGTCGTCATGTGGACCGGCTTCCCGGTCCTCTTCCAGACGGTCTTCACGGCGATGTGGCTCCCGCTGGCACTGGCGGCCGTGGGGCTTGTCCTGCGCGGCGCCGGTTTCGCCCTGCGCAAGCCCACGCGGCGCCTCGCCCGGCGCAGGGTCTACGGCGTCGTCTTCGCCGTCTCCTCGGTGGTGACGCCCTTCTTCCTCGGAGCGGTGGTCGGCGGGCTGGCCACGGGCCGGGTGGCCCCCGGGACGAAGGCCTCCGCCGACGTGTGGTCCAACGGGACGTCCGTGATCGCCGGCCTGCTGACCGTCGCCGCGACCGCCTTCCTCGGGGCCGTGTTCCTGACCGCCGACGCCCGCCGCTTCGACGCCGTCGACCTGGTCGGGTACTTCCGGCTGCGGGCCTGGGCCAGCCTCGGCGTCATCGCCGTACTGGCGGTGGTCGGCCTCGTCGTGACCGACGACGACGCCCGCTACGTCCACGACGGACTGACCAGCGGAATCGGTCTCGCTCTCGTTCTGGTCGCCGCCGTCGGCGCGTTGGCCACCGCCGCACTGCTGTACCGCACCGCCACGGGCTGGGCGAGGGTCACCGCGGTCGGCAGCGTGGCCCTCGTCGTCGTGGCGTGGGGGCTGGCCCAGCGGCCCTACCTCATCCCCACCTCGCTGACCGTGTCCCAGGCGGCCGGCGCGTCGACGACGCTGCGCTGGCTGATGCTGGTCACGGTCATCGCCGTGGTGCTCGTCGGACCACCCCTCGTCCTGCTCTACCGGCTGGACACCGCCGGAGCGCTCCAGCCACTCACCGAGGCGGACCTCCGGCGGACGGCGGCCGGGCGGGAGCCCGAGAGCCCGTGAACGGGGCTGCGAAAGGACCGCCGCCGATCGTGCTGGTCGTGGGCGTGTCGGGTTCCGGGAAGCCCACCGTCGGCACGGCGGTCGCCGAGGGCGGTGCCTGCCTCGTCGATGTCGTCCTGGCCCAGCAGGCCGGAGGACGCGCCCTCGAAGGCGGCCAGGTCCAGAGTGCCGTCGCCGGTGAGGTCGGCGGTTTCCAGGCCGACCACGGATCCGTCCTCTTCCTTTCTGACGAACATCAGGTCGAGGATCCGAATGAGGCCGCGGTCCACCAGATCGACCAGTAGGGGAAAGCCCTCGCCGGTCATTCGGTTGCCGGGAAACTCGACGACCAGATATTCGATCGGTCCCGTCTCGACGAAGTCATCGCTCACGACTTCATCCCTGGGTGGTCTTGGAATTCGAAATCCCCCTGTCTTCGAAATTTCATTGCAATACCGGACGGTGGCCGTCGCACCCCCGTGCGGTACTCACCCGCCGGGCCCATCCAGGTCGCCGGATCAGGTCCGTACGGATCTTCTTGGACCATGACCAGCGGCGCGCCACCACCAGACCCGGACGAGAACTCCGCTCGCCCGTCCGGGGACTCCGCCGGCCCGTCCGGCGACAAGGAGCTCTCGGCGCGCGAGCGCCACGAGTTGGACGAGCTGCGGCATCGCGTGAGCGCGCTGGAGAGCGGTGGGCCCCGGGCGGCCGCGCGGCACCACTGGCTCCGGTCCACCGGATCGGTCCTCCTGATCCTTCTCGCCTCGCTGCTGTCCCTGCTCGCCGTCGTCTCGGTCTGGGCCAACAGCATCGTGCGGGACACCGACCGCTACGTCGCCACCGTGGGGCCGCTGGCGAGCAATCCGGACGTGCAGAAGGCGATCACCAACCGCGTGACCACCGCCGTCCTGGCCCAGGTCGACGTGGAGGCGCTGGTCAAGGAGCTGCAGCAGGCCGCGGACCAGAAGGGTGTCCCGCCGAAGGCGGCCCAGCTGATCGACAACCTGGACGGTCCGATCGAGAGCGGACTGAAGAGCCTGGTCAGCGCGACGGTGGAGCGAGTGGTCTCCAGTGATGCCTTCGACAGGGTCTGGGTGAACGCGAACCGTTCGGCGCACAGCGCCCTGGACAAGGCCCTCACGGGCGAGGCGGACGGCGCGGTGTCCGTCAAGGACGGTCAGGTCGCCATCGACGTGGGACCGATCGTGGCCCAGGTCAAGGACCGACTGGTCAGCGCGGGCTTCCAGCCGGCCGCCCTGATCCCGGCCGTTCACACGGAGTTCGTGGTCTTCGCGTCCAAGGACGTCGGCAAGATCAAGTGGTACATGAGGGTGCTGGAGATCATCGGCAGCTGGCTCCCCATCATCGCCGTACTGATCGCCGCCGCGGGTGTCTACCTGGCCGTCCACCGTCGCCGGGCCCTGATCTGGGCCGCGCTGGGGGTGTTCGCCGCCATGCTGCTGCTCGGCATCACGCTCAGCCTCCTGCGGACGGTCTATCTCGACCATCTGCCTGCCGGGACGTCCGAGGCCGCTGCCGGCGCGGTGTACGACTCGCTGGTCAAGTTCCTGCGGGCCGGTGTGCGGGCGGTCGGTGCGCTCGCCCTCGTCACCGCCATCGGCGCCTTCCTCACCGGTCCGTCCCACGTCGCCGTCCTCGTCCGTACGGGCTGTGGCAAGGGCATCGGAGCTCTGCGTGGCGTCTCCGTGTCGGCGGGGCTCCGGCTGGGCGCGGTGGGCCGGTTCGTGCACCGCTACAAGCGGTGGATCGGCTGGGCGATCCTCGCGGTCGCCGCGATCGTGCTGTTCACCTGGAACTACCCGACCACGGCGGTCGTGCTGTGGACGGTGGTGATCGTGCTGGCCGCCTTCGCGATCCGAGAGTTCCTGGACACCGGCGACGACACCGGCGACGACGACGGCGGCGCCGCACCCATGCCGTCCGCCTGACCGCCCGCTCGCGCCGACGGGCGCTCACCCGGTGCCGGATGGCCCGCCGGCACTTGAGCGTGCCGGTCCCGACCACGATCAGTACGGCGATGTCGAGCAGCAGTTGCAGCAGGGAGCCCCAGGCCTCGTCCCGGCTGTCGAACGCCGACGGGACGCCGATGTCCGCCGCCGCCGGAATCATGGTCACCGAGATGAGGACGCCGAGCAACGCGCTCGTCCGGGCCTCGGCCGGCGACACGGGATCCGGCGGACACACCGCTCGGACATGGATCATGCCCATCCGGACCTCCGCGGACCGGCTCCCGTGCGGCGGCTCACGTCCCCGGCCGGCCGGGGCGCCCATCCGTCGACGCGGCGGTCCCAGGGCCCGGCAGCTCGGTGTGCCGGAAGCCGGCGCCTGTCGGAGGGTGGGGACATGGGAACGCCCGACGAGCTGAGCGAGGCCGATTTCCGGTCGCTCCACCGTCACCTGAGCGGCAGGGCGCCCGGCGGCGCCACTCGCCGGGGTGCCCTGGACACGATCACCGCGGAGCAGGTGCTGGCGGCCGTCCGCGAGGTGCGTTCGGGACGTACGGTGTCGCTCGCGGCCCCGGTGAACACCCGTCCCGGACCTGACGACGCCGATCCGGCCGAGCACCGGCTCATTGCTCCGCCCGACGCCCGGCCGACGGCGGAGGGCCTGGAATTCGCCCGGGACCGATTCGCCATGAACGTCCACGGTGACGTGGACAGCCACCTCGACGCGCTGTGCCATGTCATCTACGACGGCACCCTGCACGGCGGGGTACCGGCGGCGGGCGCCCTGTCGCCGGACGGAGCGAGCGAGCTCTCCGTCGAACTGGCCCGCGACGGCATCGTCGGACGCGGGGTCCTCCTGGACGTTCCCCGGCTGCACGGCGTCCCCTGGCTCGAGCCCGGAACGAACGTGAGCGGCGAGGACCTCGCTGCGGCCGAGGCGCGGCAGGGGATCCGGGTCGGCCGGGGCGACATTCTCCTCGTACGGGTCGGACACCGCCGGCGCCGTGAGGAGCTAGGCCCCTGGGACGTGGCCGACGCCCGTGCCGGGCTCCATCCGACGGCCATGGACTTCCTGGCCGAGCGCGAAGTGGCCGTACTCGGCGGAGACGGCAACAACGACACGGCCCCCAGCGCGGTGGAGGGGGTCGCGTTCCCGGTGCATGTGCTCGCCGTCCACGCGATGGGACTGCATCTGCTCGACTATCTGCGGTTCGAGGACCTCGCGGAGATCTGCGAGAGGGAGGCCCGTTGGTCGTTCCTCTGCGTGATCGCCCCCCTCCGGCTGCCCGCGGCCACCGGCTCGCCGGTCAATCCCCTCGCGATCCTGTGACGGTCGCCGCCGGGTGATCGTCCGGCGCCCCACCGGTCAGGTGGCCCGGCGGCCTCCTCACCCGTACGGCACAACGGTGCTCGCGCCCCCGGTCCGGTCGGCCGCCGTGGGCGGCACTCTGGTGAGGCGGTCACGCTTCTGGGCGTGGCGCCCGGACCCGCCCTGGGGGCAGCATGCGCGCGAGCAGAGAACCCGGCCCGCCCACGGACGGCGTGCGGAGCCGCTGGCGCCGGCGCGTCGCCGGTCTGCGGGCAGGACTGCTGCGGCTGCGCGGTACCGCCGAGGAGCGGTTCCCGGTGATCACCCGGCTCACCTCCCACCTGATCGCGGTGAACCTGCTGGACTCCGCGACACGGCTGGCGGCCCAGGCGTTCCTGACGGCCGTACCGCTGCTCTTCCTGGTCGCTGCCTTCGCCCCGCAAGGGGTGCGCAACCAGATCGTCACGTCGGTGCACGACGTGCTCGGCATCAGCGGCGCCGCCGATCAGCAGCTGAAGCAGGTCTACCAGGCCGATCCCGCCACTCTGCAGCAGAGCACCGGGGTGGTGAGCGCGCTGATGGTGCTGCTCTCCGCCACCGCCTGCAGCCGCGCGATGCAGCGCCTGTGCCAACGCGCCTGGCTGATGCCGAGCGCGGGCGCCCGGGTCGCCGCCTGGAGATGGCCCGTGTGGATCGCCGTCTGGATGGCCGTGATCGCCCTGCAGGGTCCGCTGCGGGACGGATTCGGCGTGGGGACGTGGCTGGGACTGCCGCTGCTGCTGGCGGTCGAGGTGGGCGTGTGGTGGTGGACCCAGCACCTGCTGCTGGCCGCGCGAGTCCCCTGGCTGCCCCTGCTGCCCGGGGCGGTCCTCACCGCGGTGGCGCTGACCGCACTGACGGTGATCGCGAAGCTGTACGTGCCCACCGCGCTCAACCGCAGCCTGGACCGGTACGGGTCGCTGGGTGCGGTCTTCACCGTGCTGTCCTGGCTGATCGCGCTCTGCGTGGTGGTGGCCCTCTGCATCACCGCAGGCGCGGTCATCGCCAGGGAACCCGCCGTGTCCCGACGTCTCGGATCACCCGATCAGCCCAACTCGCTGGAAACGTAGCCCGGCGATACGTTGGTAGTCGGATCTGGAGTTCCCCACACCCGGCGGATCGGAGCATGCTCCGAGGACGGTGGCCGGTATGACGGACGAACGGCACTACGACGTCATCATCATCGGCACCGGTGCGGGCGGCGGCACCCTCGCCCACCGGCTGGCCCCCACCGGAAAACGGATCCTTCTTCTCGAACGCGGCGACTATCTGCCCCGCGAACGCGACAACTGGGAATCCTCCGCGGTCTTCGTCAAAGGGAAGTACCGCGCTCCGGAGTTCTGGTACGACAAACACGGAAACCAGTTCCCGCCCGAGGTCAACTACTACGTGGGCGGTAACACCAAGTTCTACGGCGCCGCACTCTTCCGTATGCGCCCGGAGGACTTCGGCGAACTCCGGCACCACGACGGCATCTCACCGGCCTGGCCACTGGCCTACGAGGAACTCGAGCCGTACTACACGCGGGCCGAACACCTCTACCTCGTCCACGGGCGGCACGGCGAGGACCCGACCGAGGGCCCCACCAGCGCCCAGTACGCCCACCCGCCGGTCCAGCACGAGCCGCGCATCCAGCAGCTCAGCCAGGATCTGGAGAAACAGGGGCTGCACCCCTTCCACCTCCCGATCGGGGTGAACCTCACCCAGGACGACCGGGGCCGGGCCACCCGCACCAGCGCCTGCATCCGCTGCGACCGCGTCGACGGCTTCCCGTGTCTGCTCGGCGCCAAGTCCGACGCGCAGGTCATCTGCGTCGACCCCGCTCTCGAACACGCCAACGTCGAGATGGTCACGCATGCGGACGTACGGCGCCTCGGCACGGACGCGACCGGCCGCACCGTCACCTCGGTCGTCGCGACGGTGGGGGACGGGGACGCCGTCACCGTGAAGTTCGGCGCCGACATCGTGGTCGTCGCCTGCGGTGCCGTCAACTCGGCCGTCCTGCTGCTGCGTTCGGCCGACGACCGGCATCCGCAGGGCCTGGCCAACAGCTCGGACGTGGTGGGCCGGCACTACATGCGCCACAACAACCTGGCCCTGATGGCCGTGTCCCTGGAACCCAACGACACCAGGTTCCAGAAGACCCTGGCACTGCACGACTGGTATCTGGGATCCGACGACTGGGACCACCCCCTCGGCGGCATCCAGATGCTGGGCAAGTCCGACTCCGAGCAGATCCACGGCGAAGCGCCCCGCTGGGCCGGGGCCGTCGCCCCCGACATGCCCTTCGAGGTGCTCGCCCATCACGCGGTCGACTTCTGGCTGTGCGGAGAGGATCTGCCCGCGGCCGGGAACCGCGTCACCCTGGACCGGGACGGCGGCATCCACCTGGCCCTCGACGAGACGAACAACATCGCCGGGCTGAAGCGCCTGCGGCACAAACTGCACAGCATGCTCGGCCACTTGGGCATGCACGAACATCATCTGCTGCCGCACAGCATCTACCTGCACAAGGGCATGCCCATCGGCGCCACCGCGCACCAGGCGGGCACGGTCCGCTTCGGCCACGACCCCGAGAGCTCCGCGCTCGACGTCAACTGCAAGGCCCACGACCTCGACAACCTCTACGTCGTCGACACGAGCTTCTTCCCGAGCATCGGGGCGGTCAACCCCTCGTTGACCGCCATAGCCAACGCACTGCGCGTCGGCGACCACATCGCGGAGCGACTGCAATGAACTCCAACCACCCGGACGAGAGTGACATCCGCCACCGCACACCCCAGGAGCGGGCCGAACACGGCAAGGCCGCCCGGACGACCGCGCCCCGCTCCAGCCACGCCGAGTTCGCCCCCACGCCCAAACGGCCCGACCCGGTGGACATCATCGAGGCGCAGTCGGCGACGAGGGTTCCCGAGCTGGTCCCCATCCGCTACGGCCGGATGACCGAGTCGCCGTTCCGCTTCTACCGGGGCGCCGCCGCCATCATGGCCGGAGACCTCGACGACACCCCCCGGTCCGGGATCAGGGCGCAGCTGTGCGGGGACGCGCACCTGCTCAACTTCCGGCTCCTTGCCTCGCCCGAGCGCCGCATGATGTTCGACATCAACGACTTCGACGAGACGCTGCCCGGCCCCTGGGAGTGGGACGTCAAGCGCCTGACCGCGAGTTTCGTCATCGCGGGCCGGGCCAACGACTTCAGCGACAAGGAGCGGGCCCGCATCGTGCGGGCGACCGTGCGGTCCTACCGCGAGTGGATGCGGCGCTTCGCCAGGATGGGCAACCTCGACGTGTGGTACGCCCAGTTCGACGAGGCGTGGGTGCGCCAGCAGTTCGGCCCGGCACTGAGCGCACGGGCCCGCGACCGCTGGTCGCAGGCCGTGACCAAGGCACGCAGCAAGGACAGCCTCCAGGCCTTCGGCAAGCTCACCCACATCGTCGACGGGCAGACCCGTATCGCCGCCGTTCCACCGCTGATCACGCCGCTCCAGGACCTGCTGCAGGGCGTCGAACGCGATGCGCTGGAGAAGGAGGTCCACCGGCTGATCGAACGGTACGGCCACACACTGCAGTCGGACCGGCGGGCCCTGCTGCAGCAGTACCGGGTCACCGACATGGCCCGCAAGGTCGTCGGGGTCGGCAGCGTGGGCACCCGCTGCTGGATCGTGCTCCTGCTCGGCCGGAACGACAAGGATCCGCTGCTCCTGCAGGCCAAGGAGGCCGACCAGTCGGTGCTGGCGCCCTTCGCCGGCCCCAGCGCCCACGCGACGCAGGGCGAGCGGGTGGTCTCCGGCCAGCGGCTCATGCAGGCCACCAGCGACATCTTCCTCGGCTGGGAACGGGTCGACGGGATCGACGGCCGCCGACGTGACTTCTACGTACGGCAGTTGCGGGACTGGAAGGGCATCGCCCAGCCCGAGCTGATGGTGCCCGCCGGCATGCGGACCTTCGGTGAGCTGTGCGGCGCCACCCTGGCCCGGGCGCACGCGCGGTCGGGCGACCGGATCGCCATCGCCGCCTATCTGGGCGGGGGCGACTCCTTCGACCGTGCGCTGGCGACCTTCGCCGAGAGCTACGCCGACCAGAACGAGAAGGACCACCAGGCACTCGTCGACGCCGTCCGCTCGGGGCGGGTCACGGCCGAAGCGGCCTGACCGAGGGACCGACCGACCAGGGGGCCGGCAAGGGGGACCAGCAAGGAGACCCTCATGGATCGCTACCCGCCCATCGCCGACCACGGGCTCGTCGGGGATCTGCAGACCGCGGCCCTGGTGTCGTCCAAGGGTGTGATCGACTGGTTCGCGGCACCGCGTTTCGACTCGCCCAGCGTCTTCGCCGCCCTGCTCGACCACGACGGCGGCGGCCACTTCCTCCTCGCGCCCGAGCATCCCGAGGGCACCTGGAAGCAGCTCTACTACCCGGACACGGCCGTCGTGGTGACCCGCTTCATGTCACCCGACGGAGTCGGCGAGATCCTCGATCACATGCCGGTGCTGACGGGCCCGACGGCGAGCGACCGGCACCAACTGGTGCGCGTCGTACGCGCGGTGCGCGGCACCGTGCGCTTCGGCCTCGAATGCCGGCCGCGTTTCGACTACGGGCGGGCCACCCACGAACTCGATCTGACGGACGGCACGGCGACCTTCCGGGCCCCGGGCACGACCGCCTACCTCCAGGGCGGCATCCCGCTCGAACGGGACGGGCAGGACGTCCGGGGCAGCATCACCCTCCACAACGGCGACGCGGCAGCCGTGGTGTTCACGGTGTGCGCGCAGGGCGGGGAGGCGCCGCCGCCGCCCACCACCGAACGGATCACCGACGAGCTCTGGAGCAACATCGACTTCTGGCACGGGTGGGTACGCACCTCGAACTACCACGGCCGCTGGACGGAGATGGTGCACCGCTCGGCGATCACCCTCAAGCTCCTCACGTACGCGCCCACGGGTGCGCCGGTCGCCGCCGCCACGATGGGACTGCCCGAGCAGGTCGGCGGCGAGCGCAACTGGGACTACCGGTACACGTGGGTGCGTGACAGCTCCCTCTCCGTACGGGCGCTGCTCGACCTCGGCTTCGTGGAGGAGGCGACCCGCTTCACCCACTGGCTCGGCGACCGCCTGGGCGCCCGGGAAGGCCCGGACGACGAACCCCTCCAGATCATGTACCGGGTCGACGGCGACCCGCATCTGACCGAGGAGATCCTGGACCACTTCGAGGGCTACCGCGGCTCCTACCCGGTCCGGGCGGGCAACGCCGCCTCCGGCCAGCTTCAGCTCGACATCTACGGCGAGGCCCTCTACGCCCTGGCCGAGGGCCGCGAGATCGGCGAACAGGCGGGCTACCACGGGTGGAAGAGCCTGACCCGCACCCTGGACTGGCTCGCCGACTCCTGGGACCGGCCCGACGAGGGCATCTGGGAGACCCGCGGCGGACGCAAGGACTTCACCTACAGCCGGGTGATGTGCTGGGCCGCCTTCGACCGCGGTCTGAAGCTGGCGGCCGAGTTCAGCAGGCCCGCCGACACCGCGCTCTGGACACGGGCCCGCGACGAGATCCTCGAACAGGTCATGGAACGCGGCTGGGACGAGAAGGAGCAGGCCCTGGTCCAGCACTACGGCGGCGCCGTCCTGGACGCCTCCCTGCTGCTGGCCCCCGGGTGGGTTTCGTGTCACCCCGCAGCCCCGGCTGGCTCAACACGCTCGACGCCATGGAGCGCGTCCTCGTCTCCGACAGCCTCGTCTACCGCTACGACCCCGAGGCCTCGCCCGACGGACTGCGCGGCTCCGAGGGGACGTTCAGCCTGTGCACGTTCCTGTACGTCGACGCCCTCGCCCGCGCGGACCGGCTCCCGCAGGCCCGCTACACCTTCGAGAAGATGCAGACGTACGCGAACCATGTCGGCCTGTTCGCCGAGGAGATCGGTCCGAGCGGCGAGCAACTCGGCAACTTCCCGCAGGCCTTCACCCATCTCTCCCTCATCATGGCGGCTACGACCCTGGACGGGGCGCTCGACCGGGTCGCGCACTGAACGGCGGGATCCCCGGCCCCTGCGGCAGCAGCTCCGTGGTCACGAACGCCACGACAGCGGCGATCACGATCACCGGGACGGTCTCGGAGTTGCCCACCATGAGCACGACCAGCACCACGCAGCTGACGGGCAGCCGAAGCGCGGCGGCGGACGCGGCCGCCATGCCCGCCGCCATGCCCGGAACGACGCCGAGCCCCGGCAGCGGTGACAGGAGCACACCCATCGCACCGCCCAGGAACAGCGAGGGAAAGACCGGACCACCGCGCAGGCTTCCCAGACACAGGGAGTAGGCGATGCCCTTGAACACCAGGACCGCCACCAGACTGCCGACCGACCACGCGTGCGGGTGGGCGGCGAGATCGGTCAGGGTCGCCTGGCCGGACAGGGCGACCTCGGCCGGCGAGCGGCCGGTGACGACCGCGTAGAGCGTCGCGCAGCCGCCCGCGGCGAGCGCGCAGAGCATCGTGTTCCGTACGACATGCCCGGAGACGAAGCGCGCCGCCACCCGGCCGCCCATGATGATCCAGTGGACGGCCGCCCCGAGGACGACGGCCATCAGCGTGGACCACACCACGTCGCCGAGGTCGAGGGTGGGCGGAGCGGGCAGCCCGATGCTGAGGCTCTCGGCGTCAAGCCCGGTCCAGTGGCCGAAGCCGGTGAAGACGATGGCGCCGACTCCGCCGGCGAGCAGCGCGGGGAGCATCACCACGAACAGCTGCGGGCCGCCCACTCCGGCCACTTCCATCAGCAGCACGGCCGCCACCAGCGGATTGCCGAAGATCGTGGAAATGGCCGCCGCGGCGCCGGCCGCACCGAGCAGCGCCGTGCTCGACTCGGTCGCGGGAGCGCGTACGAGATCACGGAAGACCAGCGCCAGACCACCGCCGAGCGCGATCAGCGGTGCCTCCGGTCCGAGCACGGCACCCAGCGGCAGACTGGCCAGCGCGGCGAGGGCCACCCCGGGAACGGCCGCTTTCGACGCGCCTCCCGCATGCAGGCCCCCCGCCGGGATGTGCCCGCCCCTGCCGGGAAAACGCAGGACGACCAGGGCGACGACCGCCCCCGACACCAGAGCCAGGGGGAGCGGCCACCACCACGGCGGAGTCGTCCACCCGAGATCGTGCGGCCAGTCCACCCAGATCAGGCTCTCCATCTCATGGAGCAGCACGAGGAACCAGAACGCGGCGAACGACACCAGGATCCCGATCACGGCGCAGAACACCAGCGCCCGCAGATACTCGGGCCGACGCAGAATGTCCCTCAACTGGTCGGCTTCCTGCGGCTGGTTCCCCGGAGCGGCCTCGGCGGCCTCTCCTCGCTTCTGCTCGGCGATGACGCTTCTCCTGAGTCCGCTGGGAGACCATTCGGCCAATGGCAGCGCGAGATTACCCACCGGACCACGCCATACGGCCCTGATCTCCATGTAAACGTCCCAAACCACTCCGGATGGACGCGGGGCGCAGGAGAGGACGGTGCCGAGACGTACGAGCGCGCCCGGGGGCCGGTGAGGAGCGCCGCGCCGCAGGACGAGGCTCCGCCACCCGGTGACGGGTGGCGGAGCCTGGGTGTTGTGGGTGGGGTGAGGGCCGGACTACGGCTGAACGGGCTTGCCGCGGCCCCAGGACCAGGCGAGGCGGTCGGCGCCGGACTGGTTGGTGGTGGTCAGCCAGGGGCGGGCCGGGTTGCCGGTCAGGGTCTGCAGGGAGTAGGTGTCGTCCGTGCGCAGGCCGGGCCAGTACACGGAGCCCATCTTGAGCTCGCGGAACGTGTCGGTGACGGCCTGCAGGTAGTTGATGAAGTTGTTGTCCGGGGTCGGCTTGTTGTAGTCGAATCCGGTGGTCATCGGGGAGCCGAACTCGTCCGCGACGGTCCGGTTCGCGCAGTCACCGATGCGGACCTTGAGGTCGGCCACCCACTGGTCGTAGGTGGCGTAGTCCTTCCAGAACCCGTAGTGGTGCAGCGACAGATACGTGCCCTTCAGGCGCGGGTCGGCGCAGACGGTCGTGACGTGGTCGTTGTAGCCCGCGCCACTGACGAAGACCCGGTTGCGCGGGACCTGACGGTACGTGTCCAGCCACTTCGCGGCTATGTCCGCCCACTCCGTGTCGGTGTAGCCGTGCGGCTCGTTCATCGGCTCGAAGTAGACCCGCTTGTCGCTCTTGTAGGCCTTGACCACGGTGTTCCACATGGGCCAGTACGTGGCCGTGTCGTCGATGAAGCCGTCCTTGCGCGGGCCCGTTCCCTCCCAGTACGAGAGGATCACCTTGAAGCCCTTGTCCGAGGCCGCGTCGATGACTCCGCGATAGGACTTCCAGTAGCGGCCGTTGACCGTGTACGGGTTGATGGGCAGCCGGACCGTGTTGGCACCGAGGTTCGCGCGGAAGGCCGAGATCACCCGGCTGGCCTTGGTGTACGTCTGGGCGTAGGTGTCGGACGTCGACAGGCCCGACAGCACGACCGGGTCGTCGGCGAAGTTGTCGCGCGGATCGGCCCAGTTCACGCCCTTGAACTGGGTCGTGTCCTTGCTGAGCCCGCTCGTGTGTCCGCCCGTGTGACCACTCGACGTGGCGCCGGCCGGGCTGGCGGCGACGGTGGTGCCGCTGGTCCCGGCGATCAGGAGCGCCACGAAGGCGGCCCGCAGCCGGGGGGTGAAGCGGGTGCCGGCGGAGGTTCTGCGCATCAGCTTGCCCTTTCGGAGGATGGCGGCTCGGCGCATGGCCGGAGCCTGCGCGTGACTGAGCGGCCGTCGGAGGTATGCCGGGTCGGACGGATGGTGTTTACGTAAACATCGGAACGAAGCGTTGAGTCGGACCTCGCGGCCCGAGGCTCGACTTGGGGTGATGTTTACGCAAACATCGCGGCGCCGGAATCGTGGCACCCGGCGCAGCGATCGTCAAGGTTTCCTACGCGTAACAGCTGTTGGGTCGTGGGGTGAGGGTGATCACGGATGTGTTCGCAGGGGGGACTGCCATGTCACCGTCGTCCCGGCTCCGGGTCCGTCCTCCCTGCCCGCCTCCCCCTCCCCGTCGTCGAACACCGTCAGCCGTACGCCGGGGCGGCCGTCCGGGAGTGTCGTCGTCGCGTCGACCGAGACGGTGACGCGGGTGGTGCCGGTGCGGTGGGACGCGGCCGCCAGGGCGGCGCGGAGGGCGGTGAGGAGGCGGGTGGCCACCGGCGCCGGGAGCCGGGCGTCGACCGGTCCCGTGAACTGCACGGAAGGCTGGAAGCCGAGGGCCGCCGCGGCGCCTGCCGTCTCGCGGAGGACCTTGCCCCGGAACGTGGTGGGGGCGTCGGCGGGCGGCTGTTGCAGCGCGAAGATCGCCGTACGGACCTCCTGGACGGTCGACCGGAGTTCCTCGACGGCCCGGCCCAGCATCGCGTGGACCTCGGCGTCCTGCTCCTCGTCGGCGGTGCGGCGCTGGGTGGACTCCAGCATCATGCCGGTCGCGAAGAGCCGCTGTACGACCAGATCGTGCAGGTCACGCGCGATCCGGTCACGGTCCTCGAAGACCGCGAGCCGCTCCCGCCGCTGCTGGGCGTCCGCGAGGACGAGCGCGAGGGCGGCCTGCGAGGCGAACTGCGTGGCCAGCAACTGCTCCACGGACGTGTACGGACGGCCGCCGCGCCGACGCGGGAGGGCGAGGGTGCCGATGAGCCGGCCGCCGGCCTGGAGCGGCAGCAGCATGCTCGGCCCGAACCGGTGCCGTACCTGTGTGGTCATACGCGGGTCGGTCGCCGAGTCGTCCACGAACACCGGCTCCCCGCCCAGGAGTTGCTCGAGGACCGCGCTGCCCGCCTCGATGGTCGTACCGACGAGACCGCCCGGGTCGTCGAGCGTCGACGCCGTCACGATCTCCATGCCGCCCTCGTCGGTGGGCTGGAGGATCACCCCGGCCGAGGCGTCGGCGAGCATCCGGGCCCGCTCGGCGACCGTCATCAGCGCGTCGGCCGCCGTCTCGCCGGTGAGCAGCGCCGTGGTCACGGCCGCCGCGCCCTCGATCCAGCGCTCCCGCTGACGGGCCGTCTCGTACAGGCGGGCGTTGCCGATCGCGATGCCCGCCTGGGTGGCCAGCACCCGCACCAGCTGCTCGTCCTCGCCCGTGAAGTCGCCGCCGTCGCGCTTCCCGGTGAGACGGAGGCTTCCGTACGCGTCGTCGCGTACGCGCACCGGCACGTCGAGGCGGCTGTGGGCGGCCTGCCCGGCCGCAGGTGGTTCGGGCGCGCGGAACTCCGTCGGGCCGTCGCCGGCGGTGCCGTGTACGGGGTCGGTGGCCTCCAGTGCCGCGTGCTGGGCGTCGGTCAGCTCGGCCGCGGTGTCCACGATGTGCTGGAGCGTGGCACGCAGCTCCGGGTCGACGCCGACGCCCAGGACGGCTTCGAGCACGCGGGGGAGCGGGCCACGGGGAGCGGACGGCTCGGTGGGTTCGACAGGCTCGGGGGGTTCGGAGGCTTCGCTCATGCGGGCGGCGGAGGGTCCGGCTCTCTGCGTACAAGCTGCGTATGGGTCTGTGTACGGTCCGCGTTCGGGGCGGCCGCTCAGGTGGCCAGCGGGTCTAGGGCCAGGGGCTCGATCCGGCCCTCCAGCATCGCGCCCAGGCCGAGGACCGCGCACACGTCGGGGCGTTCGGCGATGTGCACCGGCATGCCCGTCGCGTGCCGCAGCATCTGGTCGAGGCCCGGCAGCAGGGCGCTGCCGCCGACCATCATGATCCCGCGGTCGGCGAGGTCGGCCACCAGGTCGGGCGGGCAGACGCGCAGCACCTTGCCGATGCCGTCGAGCACGGCGGTCAGCGGGGTCTGGATCGCGTCGCGCACGGCGGCCGTGTCGACCTGCACGGAACGGGCGAGGCCGGTGGCCACGTCCCTGCCGTGGATCTCGGTGGAGGCGGGGCCGTGCGGGGTGAGCCCGTTCCCGGAGAGGGCGAGCTGCAGCGGTCGTACGGACTGCGACGGGAGCATCAGCTCGTGCTGGTGGCGCAGGTGCTGGACGATCGCGTGGTCGATGGCCTCGCCGCCGACGGGGATGCGCGCGGCGGTCACGATCGAGCCGAGGGACAGCACCGCGACCTGGGTGGCGGCGGCCCCGCACACCATGATCATGGTGGCCTCGGGCCGCTCCACGGGCAGTCCGCAGCCGACGCCGGCGGCGATGAGCGTGTCGACGAGTTCGACGCGCCGCGCACCGAGCCCGACGAGCGTCTCGACGGCGGCGCGCTCCGCGAGCGGGTCGGCGTCGTGCGGGGTGCAGATGGCGGCCCGCAGCCGGGGCTTGCGGCGCAGGGCGCGGCGGACCTTGTCGCCGAGCAGCTGGCGGAGCATGCGCTGGGCCATCTCGATGTCGACGACCGTGCCGCCGGAGACGGGCCGTACGACACGGATGTAGTCGGGCGTGCGGCCCGTCATCTTCTCCGCGAACTCGCCGACGGCGATCAGGGCGCCGGTCTTCGTGTTCACGGCGGCGACGCTCGGCTGGTCCACGACGAGCCCGGCGCCCTTCACGAAGACACGTGTCCTCGCCGCCCCCATGTCGACGGCGAAATGGCAGCGGCGCAACTGCTCCAGGCTGGCGGTCATGGCGGGTCCTCCCGAGAGCACGGACGGTGGGACTCGGCCGGGCGGCGGTCCTCCTTCGCATCGTGGGGGACCTGACGGGGTGTCGCCTCTTGTGGTGGGCCGGGTGGGGTGCCGCTGGACGGGTGGTCTTGGACGCCGGCCGGGCTCCGACGGGGACTCCGACGGGGACGCCGGTGGCGGACGGAGAGGCTCGGGCGGTCGGCGGGGGCTCAGGTGTTGGGGAGTGCCTGGATCAGGGGCGCCCATGAGGCCGTGGTCAGCTCGCAGCCCGCGCGGAGCAGGCGCTGCTTGTGCGGCTCAGAGCGGGTGTAGCCGAGGAAGCGGAAGGCCGATGGCGTTCGCGGCGGTCAGCTCGGCGACCGACGGCGACGCGCCGAGCTGGTCCAGGGCCCGCAGGAGGCAGTCGGGGTTCGGCATCAGCCGGGAGGGGCGGGCGGTTCGGTTGTGTGTCTGCTGCGGGTGCGTGGGGGCTGGGCGCGCAGTTCCCCGCGCCCCTGAAGGGGCGCCATCCCTTTCCGCTGCCTCCACCAGGCGGCGCAGGCGTTCCTTCTGGGGCTGGTCGTAGTCCGGGGTGGGGATCAGGTCGCCGAGGCGGGGCCAGTAGCGGGCCATGATCTGGGTGGGGAGCATGCGGCCGTTGCGGATCTCGGGGCTGCGGGCGGCGGCGGAGACCATGCCCACGACGCGGCCGGTCTCCGCGAGGGTCACCGCGGCGCCGCTGAAGCCGGGGGCCAGCGGCTGGCCGTGCGCGGCCCAAGCCTCCAGCTGGACCCACTCGCCGGCGATCAACTGGTCGGCGGTGGCCCGGTATTCGGCGAGCGTGCCCTCGTCGTACCGCTTCGGGAAGCCGTACGCGAGAAGCCTGCGCGGGGGATCCCCGTACGCGTCGGACGGTGTCGCGAACTCCGCCGGCTTCAACGAGACCGGGCGGTCCAGTTCGAGTACGGCCAGGTCGCCCGGGTCGGTGTCTCGCCCGTCCCAGCCGCCGTGCGCGATCACCCGGGCGGGCACCTCTCCCTCGCCGCCGTGCGCGAAGGGCACGACGACCGGGGCCGCGTCGCTGTGCGCGACGACGTGGGCGCAGGTCAGGACGTGCTGCTCGGTGACGAGGAAGCCGGCACCGGTGTCGCGTCCGCAGTTGATTCTCGCGTGCCAGGAAGCGCTGCTCATGAGACCGGGGTGGCCTCCGGGGAGCCCGGGGCGGGCCCGGGTGAACCGTCTGACCCACCGGAGCCACCGGAGGACCCATCGGGTGACCAGGAGAGCTTGACGACGAGATGGCCCTCGACCGCGCTCTTGGCGATCAACGCGCCCGCCTCCGCGGTCAGTTTGACCCCGAACTCGATCTCCACGGTGTCGGGCTTCAGCGAGCCGTCCCGGAGACGCGGAGTGCCGACTCGGCGGCCGCCCGCACCCCTTCGAGGGAGCTCTCGAACGTACGGGCCGCCTGGACCGTGCCGTCCGCGCGCGCGACCAGCCGGGAGCCGGACTCGTCCTCGGCGCCTTCGACGACGATCACGGCACCGTCGTCGGTCTTGAACTCCACTAAACCGTCCATGGTGTGGCAGAACCCCCGTTGTCCGTGACTGCTGACCTACCCATTGTCACGGACGGTAATTGGCGCTGTCGCGGTTTCCACAGGTCGTTCACCCGCTCTCTGGCGGAAAACCGCCAGGGCAGCTTTCCGCCAAGTCCGGTCGGCACCGCCGCCACATCGGCCACCCGAGACTCTTCGCAGCACCCGGGCACCACCCCGGTCCGAGAAGCATCCGCGAAGAACCCGCGATGAATCCGAGATGAGAGAGGTACGGATGACCAGAGGATCCGCGAGACGTGGGGCGGCGCTCGCGTCGGCCGGGCTCATGATCGCCCTGCTGCCCACGGGCGGCGCCGAGGCGCAGGACGCCGAGGCACAGGACACCGGAACCCAGGCCCGTACCCGCGCCGCCTCCGCCGCCCACACCGTCACCCTCGTCACCGGCGACAAGGTGACCGTCACCGACCTCGGCGGCGGCCGGAAGACGGTCACCGTCGAACGGCCGCGGGGCGCCACCGGAGCCGTCCGTACGCAGACGGCGAACGGCGCCGTCACCGTCGTTCCGGACGAGGCGCTGCCCCATCTGCGGGCGGGCACCCTCGACCAACGGCTGTTCGACGTCAGTGAGTTGATACGACAGGGCCTCACGGACCGGAAGACCGGCGAGCTGCCGCTGATCGTCACGTACGAGAAGGGCGCGCGCGTGGCGACTCCGCGCGGTGCCGAGAGGACGCGCGGGCTGCCCAGCGTCCACGGCGCGGCTGTCGACGCCGACAAGGGGCGGACGTTCTGGCGGGCGCTGACCCGGCAGGACGGGATCGACAAGGTCTGGCTCGACGGGCGGGTCCGCGCCGACATGGCCGAAAGCAATGCCCAGATCGGTACGCCGGAGGCGTGGGAGGCGGGACTGACCGGCAAGGGCGTCACGGTCGCCGTGCTGGACACGGGGGTGGACGTCGGGCATCCCGACCTCGACGGGCGGGTCTCCGCTACCCGGAGTTTCATCGAGGGCGAGGAGGTCGCCGACCGCAACGGCCATGGCACGCACGTCACTTCGACCGTCGGCGGCAGCGGCGCCGCGTCCGGCGGCAAGGAGAAGGGCGTCGCGCCCGGTGCCACGCTCGCCGTTGGGAAGGTCCTCAGCGACCAGGGCTCGGGCAGCGAGTCGCAGATCATCGCGGGCATGGAGTGGGCTGCGCGGGACGTCGGCGCCGAGGTCGTCTCGATGAGCCTCGGGTCGACCGAGCCCAGTGACGGCACCGATCCCATGGCCCAGGCCGTCGAGACCCTCTCGAAGGAGACCGGCGCCCTCTTCGTCGTGGCCGCGGGCAACACCGGCGCCCCTTCCTCCATCGGGTCGCCCGGCGCCGCCGACTCAGCGCTGACCGTCGGCGCGGTCGACTCCGCCGACGAGGCCGCGTACTTCACCAGCGCGGGCCCGCGGTACGGCGACAACGCCCTGAAGCCCGACCTGTCCGCCCCGGGCGTCGACATCCTCGCCGCCCGCTCCCGGCTCGCGGTCGGCAGCGGCGACTACACCGCCATGAGCGGTACGTCGATGGCGACACCCCATGTCGCGGGCGTCGCCGCCCTCCTCGCCGAGCGGCACCCCGACTGGACCGGCGCACAGCTCAAGAACGCCCTGATGTCGACGTCGAAGCAACTCGACGCGTCCGCCTATGTGTTGGGGTCCGGGCGAGTGAGCGTGCCGGAGGCCGTGAAGGCGTCGGTCACCGCGACGGGAAGCGCCGATCTGGGCTTCTACCAGTGGCCCTACGAGTCGAACGAGCCGGTCACCAGGACCGTCACCTACACCAACTCCTCCGACACGGCGGTCGAGTTGAGCCTCGCCGTGCGGGGAGCGCCCGAGGGGGTCGCGACACTCGCCGACTCCATGCTGACCGTGCCCGCGCACGGGGCGGCCTCCACGACCGTGACCGGGGACGGCGGCAAGGCTCCGGTGGGCAACACCAGCGGGCAGATCGTGGCCTCGGCGGCGGACGGCGCGACCGTCGCCCACACCGCCTTCGGCCTGGTCAAGGAGGAGGAGCGGTACACGCTCACCGTCCACGTCAAGGACCGCGCCGGGGACGCGACCGCCGCCGACCTCGTCGTGCAGCGGCTCGCCGAGGGCGTCGACCCGTTCCCGGCCCCGGTCGGTGACTCCGGCACGGTGGAACTGAGACTGAAGCCCGGCACGTACAGCCTGAACACCTTCCTCGACGTACGCGGCAGCCGTGGCGCCGACTCGCTCGGGCTCGGCTTCCTGGCCGCACCCGAGATCGACCTCGACCGGGACCGCGAAATCACCCTGGACGGACGCAGGTTGAGGGAGGTCGCGGCCCGTGTCGACCGGCGCACCGAGACCCGGCAACTGCTCATGGAGTACGACCGCGCGGCCAACGGCTCGGACCTCTTCGGGGCCGTCCAGGTGCCGGTCAGGTACGACAGCGTCTTCGCGGCACCCACGGCGAAGGTGACGAAGGGCAGCTTCGAGTACCGGACCGTGTGGCGGCTCGGAAAGCCGATGCTGGAGGTCAAGGGGGTCGGGGAGGCCGTCGTCCAGCCCGGCAGCACGCTCGTCGAGGGGCGCCGCAAGCTGCCGCTCGTCGATGTCGGCACCGGGGAGTACGGCGGAAAGGACGTACGGGGCAAGGCCGTTCTCGTCCGGATGCGGGAGGGGGCGGAGCCCGCCGCGATCGCGCAGGCCGCCCAGGACGCGGGCGCCGAGGCCCTGTTCGTGACGGACGACGTGCCCGGACGGCTCAACGCCTGGTTCGGCACCGACGACAACGCCGACCGGCCGATCCAGATCGCCACGGTGAACACGGCGGACGCTGCCCGCCTGCGCGCGGCCAAGAGGGCCGAGACGAACGGGACACGCAACACGCCCTACACGTACGACCTTTCGGAAGGGCATCGCGGGAGCATCCCGGCCCGGGATCTGACGTACGAGCCCTCGCGCGGCCAACTCGCCGTGCTGGACACCAGGTTCCATGCCGTGAAGCCCGTGTCCGGCAGCGAGTTCCGGTACTCGCTCACCGACGACTCCTTTCCCATGGGCATCGGCTTCCAGGAGCGGATCGACTTCCCGGCCGAGCGCACCGAGTACGTGTCCACCGGCTCTGGCCAGCTGTGGCACGAGTCCGTCAACGTCGGCGCCGGGGACCTGGAGGAGCGCAGCGGGCTCGTCCGCTACCGCGGGGGTACGCGTCCGGACCTCGACTGGTTCCGGCCCGTCTGGCAGCCGTGGCTCGGCAGCGGGCTCGGCTGGGGGCAGCAACGGGCGGGCGGCCAGCTGCAGTTCAACACCCCGGGCTGGGGCGACTCCGGGCCCGACCACACGGGCTTCGGCAACGTGTGGAGCGATGAGACCGGCATGACCCAGTTCACCGAGGTGTACCTCGACGGGGAACTGGTCGACCGGCGGATGAGTTCCGGCGTCTACGTCTCGGACGCCCCCGCGGACGAGCACACGTACAAGGTCGTCACGGACACGACGCTGGACGCGGACCGCTGGAAGCTCTCCACCAAGGGCCACTCCGAGTGGACGTTCAGGTCGGCGGCCACACCCGAGGACCGCTGGACCGTACTGCCGCTGCTCAACCTCGGCTTCGACGTCGATACGGACCTCGCGGGGAACGTGCGGGGCGGGAGCCGGCTGCCGGTGGGGATCCACTCCTCGTACGTGGCGGGCGCGACCGACACCGGCGCCACGGGGACCATCGGCGGCGGGAAGCTCGAAGTCTCCTACGACGACGGGAAGTCGTGGCGGACGGTACGGCTGTCCGGCTCCGGTTCTGGCTCGGGTGAGGCTGAGTGGAAGGGGACGGTCACCGTGCCGCGCGGCGCGGAGTACGTGTCGCTGCGGGCCTCGGCGAGCGACGACCGGGGTGGTTCGGTGACGCAGGAGATCGTCCGGGCGGTGGGCGTGCGGTAGGCACGGCACGGACCGTACGGGCGCGGACGGCGCCGCCTCCCCCTGGGGCCGGGAGGCGGCGCCTTCGTTCCTGGAACGGGCCTGCTATGGCTGGGACTTCAGTGATTCCACGATGCCGCGTACGACACCGAGGTCCACCAAGTCCTGGGGGCGGATGCGGAGTTGGTCCGCCGTGGCGCGTACCTCCTCCGGTGGTCGCTTGAGGATGGCCGCCGCGAGCTCGGGGGCGATGACGGAGAAGTAACTGTCCGGCGTGGCCCAGGTGTTGTCCGGTGCGGCGAGGGCCAGCGCGCCGCCCGAGCCGCCCTCGCCGAGCAGCAGCGTGGTGACGGGTGTTCCGGCGGCGGCCACGGCTCCGAACACGTCCGCGATCGCCGCGCCCGCGCCCTGCCGTTCCGCCTCCGCGTCGTTGGCGGCACCCGGGGTGTCCACCAACGTCAGTACGGGGATACGGAGTCGGTCCGCGAGCCGGATCAGCCGGGCGGCGGTGCGGTAGCCGGCCGGGCGGGTGGCCGTGCCGGTCTGGGCCGCGTAGGCGACGGTACGGCCGCCGTCCTTCAGTACGCCGAACCCGCAGAGCATCCCGTCGTCCGTGCCGCCGCAGCGGTCGCCGCTGATCTCCGCCCGACGGTCGAGGTAGGAGTCCAAGTAGGCGCTGGCGCGGGGGCGTTGCGATGAACGGGCGTTGCCCACGGCCTCCCAGCCGGTGGCCGGCAGGCCGGTGTCGGCCAGGGCGGGCGGGGGCGGGACCGGCTCGGCCGACGGGTGGCTCAACAGGTGAAGCCACAGCCCTAGTAGCCCGGGCAACTCCGCCGGTGGCACCAACGCGTCGACCGCTCCCGCCGCCAACTGCGCCTCCGCCGTGTACGCCGCCGGGTCGGCCTCGGGCGGACGTACGCGTGAGCCCGCGAAGCCGACCTGGGCGCCCGGGAGGGCGAGGACGACATCGGCGCCCGCGCCCAGGGTGGCCCAGCCGCCGCCGGTCGTGGGGTCGCGCAGGACCGCGATCTGCGGCAGCCCTGCCGCGCGCGTGAGCGTCGACTGCCGTGCCACGCGCTGGAGTTGGACCAGCGCGCGCATGCCCTCCTGCATGCGGCTGCCGCCCGTGGCGACGAGGGAGACGACCGGGAGCCGGTGCTCGCGCGCGTACGCGTAGGCCGCCTCCAGCCGGTCACCCGTGCGCTCGCCCAGCGATCCGCCGAGGAAGCCGAACTCGAAGGAGATCAGCACGGTTGCCGTCCCGCCGACGGTCGCCGTACCGCAGACGACCGACTCCTCCTCACCCGTGCGGGCGGCGGCGCGGGCACGCGAGGCCTCGTAACCCTGCCAGGACAGGGGACCGCCCGGCCCGTACTCCCTTACGGAGCTTGCCGTGCTCGCAGTGCCTGCGGGGCTCACTGGGCCCACGGGGCCGGTCAGTTCGGTGAACCCGGACGTGACCAGGTCGATCGCCTCGCGGGCCGTGTAACGCGGGACGCCCTCAGTCATGGGTCAGCGCACGCTTCATGATCTTGCCCATGTCGTTGCGGGGCAGGGCGTCGAGGTGGTGGACGACGCGGGGCCGCTTGTGGGGCGCGAGGCGCCGGGCCACGTGATCCGCCAACTCATCGACGGAAGGTGGTGATTGGGGATCCGAGGGCACGATCCACGCCACGATCCGCTCACCCAGGTCGGCGTCCGGTTCGCCGGTGACCGCGGCCTCGCGCACGCCCGGGTGTTCCAGCAGCGCGTTCTCGATCTCGCCCGCCCCGATCTTGTAACCGCCGCTCTTGATCAGGTCGGTGGCCTTCCGGCCGACGATGCGTACGTAGCCGTCGGGGTCGCGCACCGCCATGTCACCGGTGCGGAACCAGCCGTCCCCGGTGAAGGCCGCCGCGGTCGCCTCGGGGCGGTTCAGATACTCGGTGAAGAGGTTCGGCCCGCGGACCTGGATCTCGCCGACGGTCTCCCCGTCGTACGCCTCCACGGCCGTGGTCCCGTCCTCCTCCGTCAGCCGCAGTTCGACGCCCGGAAGCGGGACGCCGACCGTGCCCGCGCGCGGCTCACCGTCGGCGCGGACGCTGGTGTTCATCAGGGTCTCCGTCATCCCGTACCGCTCGATGACGCGTCGCCCGGTCGCCTCCGCGATCCGTTCGTGGTCGTGCACGGGCAGGGCCGCCGACCCCGACACGAGCAGCCGCGCCCTGGCCAGCGCCTTCGCGAGCGCGGGGTCGTCGGGCAGGGTCTCCGCGATCCGGTGGTACATCGTCGGCACCCCGAACAGCATGGTGGCGCCCTCGCTCAACTCCCTTGTCACGCCCGCCGTTTCGAAGCGACCCAGATGCCGTACGGAGCCGCCGCGGCGCAGCGGGCCGAGGATGCCCAGGATCAGGCCGTGCACATGGAAGAGGGGGAGACCGTGCACGAGGACGTCGTCACCGGTCCACTGCCAGGCGTCCGCGAGGGCGTCGAGGGTGGTGGCGATGGCCCGGCGGGGGATGACGGCGCCCTTCGGGGGGCCGGTGGTGCCGGAGGTGTAGACGACGAGGGCGGGGGTTTCGGGGGTGAGGCCGGGGAGTCCGACGGTGGCGGGGGCGCCGGTGGCAGGAGATGCCGCCCCCGTTCCGCGTACGTCGATGTCCGCGTTGATGTCGATGTCGACGCGGTCCAACGCGGCGAGTGCGGGCGGGAGTTGGGTTCCCGGTGCGGCGAGCACCAGCGTCGGGGCGCTGTCCGAGACGATGTGTCCCAGCTCGCTCTCGCCCGACTTCGGGTTGAGCGGTACGGCGGGGACTCCGGCCAGCAGCGCGGCGACCACGGCGACGGCGGTCTCCAGGGTGGGGGTGGCCCAGACGGCGATCCGGCCGGCCTCCGCGACTCTGGCGGCGAGGGGGGACGCGATGGCCGCGAGCTCGCCGTAGGTCAGGGAGCGGTCGCCGAAGCGCAGGGCGGGCCGGTGCGCGCCGGGGCCGTCCGGGTCCGCCTGGGCCTCGGTCAGGGCCGGGAAGAGAACCGGGGAGAGAGGGGACACGCGTCGTACTCCTTAGTCGTTCGTCGAAGGTCGCCCGTAGGGAACCGCCGTAGGAAGCCGCCGTCGAAGGCCGCTGTCCACACGGTTGGCGCGGCCGGTGTCATCCCCAGCCGGGGACCACCAGCGCGAGCCACACCACGGCGGGGACCACGGCCACCACGATCCCTCCGTACATCATCAACTGCCGGAAGAAACGCTCCCGGTCGACGCCTGGTGCCGCCGCGAGCACCAACGCTCCGTTCGTCGAGAACGGGCTCACGTCCACCACGGTCGCCGACACCGCGAGCGCCGCCACCATGCCGACCGCCCCGATCTCGCCCTGCGCCAGGAACGGCACGGCCAGCGGGATCAGCGCTCCCATGATGCCGACGGACGAGGCGAACGCGGAGACCAGCGCGCCGATGTAGCAGAGGAGCACGGCGGACAGCAGCGGGACGCCGATGTCGCTGACGCCCTCGCCGGCCCAGTCGATCGTGCCCATCTCGTCCAGGACACCGACGTACGTCAGCACACCGCAGATCAGCAGGACCGTCGGCCAGGCGATCTGGGAAACGGCGTTGCGGCTGTCCTCCGGCCAGCAGGTGCTGAGGAGAACGGCGAGGGTGATCGAGGTGAGGCCGGCGTCGAGGTCGAAGGCGAGCACGGCCACGACCAGGGCGACGAGAGCGGCGAGGGTGGCCATACGGGCCGGGTTGAGCCGCGTGGTGTCGTCCGCGGGCTCCTCTGAAGGCTCCTCTTTTGAAGGGTCCTTTTTGCGGTCGGCTTCAGGGCCCTCGGGCTCGCTCTTCTCATCGGCGTCCGCGCCCGCGCTCGCCGACGACGAGGCCGAGGCCGAGACCGCCGACGACGCCGAGGAGGACGCCGAGACCGAGACCGTCTCCGTGACCGATTCGTCGTTCCGCAGCTTCAGCCCGCCGAACAGGACGAACACCACCCCCGCGATCACGAGGTTGACGACGAGCGAGGCGAGGAACAGGGCGATCTCGTTGCCGGGCAGCTTCTCGCGCTCGACGATGCCGTTGACGATCGTCCCGTAGATGCTGATCGGGGAGAAGCCGCCGCCCTGCGCGCCGTGCACCACCATCGCGCCCATCAGCAGCGGGCTGATGTGGTAGCGCGCGGCGAAACTCAGCGCGATCGGCGCCACGATGGCGACGGCGGCCGGGCTGACCGCGCCGATCGCGGTGAGCGCGCCCGTCAGCACGAACATCACCCACGGGATCAGTACGACCCGCCCGCGCACGAGCCGGATCGAGGCGTGCACCAGCCAGTCGGTGGTGCCGTTGGCGCGGGCGATCGCGAACAGATAGGTCACGCCGACGAGTACGACGAAGAGGTCGCCGGGGAAACCGGCGAAGATCGTGTCGGTGTCGAAATCCGCGACGAGTTCGCCGACTCCGAAGGCGGCGGCGAACGCGAGGGCGCCCATGTTGATGGAGCGGGTGGTGGCGATCACGAACACCACGACGAGCACAAGGATCGAGATCAGTTCGGCGGACATACGGGCTCCCGTCTTTGGGTCCCTTGTCGAGCGGGTGGCGAGTGGGTGGCGAGCGAGGTGGCCGATTGGCCAAGTGGCTGAACCACATTGGGTGGTGCTCGTGGAGAGCGTCAAGAGAAGTGACGTAAATTGGCTCAGCCACTCATCCACTGGGCCACTTGTCCACAGAGGCGCTGAGCCGGTCACCCCCGGTGTTACGCTGCGCCACAGGGGGACGAACCACCCGCAAGAGGTGACAAGGGGGACGGGCATGACCGACGCGCTGCGCCCGATGACGGCCAAGCCGCGCCTGTACGAGCAGGTCCTCGACCGGTTGCGCAGTTACGCGGCCGAGGGCGGTCTTGGTGCCGGCGACCGACTCCCGCCCGAGCGCGACCTGGCGGCCCGCCTCGGCGTCAGCCGCGCCTCGGTGAAGCAGGCCATCGTGGTCCTGGAGGTGCAGGGCCTGGTCGAGGTCCGCCACGGCGGCGGGACCTACCTGGTCCGCGACACCCTCGACGCCGAACCGGTCGAGCAACTCGTGGAGCGGCGCCGCCGGTTGCCGGACGTGCTCGACGCCCGCGAGGCCCTGGAGACCAAGCTCGCCGAGCTGGCCGCCGAGCGCCGCACCGACGAGGACGTCGCCGCCATGGACTCCGCCCTTGTCCACATGCGGGACGAGATCCAGGCGGGCGGACACGGAATCGAGGGCGACCGGCTCTTCCACGCGGCGGTCACGGCCGCCGCGCACAGCGGCATCCTCGCCGAGTTCATGCGCTCCATCGCCGACCAGATCACCGAGAGCCGCCACGAGTCGCTGCGCCAGCCGAGCCGTCCCACCCGTTCACTCACGCAGCACCGCGCGATCTTCGACGCGATCGTCGCCCGGCAGCCGGGCCGGGCGGCCGCCGCGATGCGCCGGCACGTACAGACGGTGGCGAGGGTACGACTGCTGGACTGGGACCCGGAGGAGAACGACGAACAGGACCTCTGACGGCCGTGGTTAGGATCCGGTGCCATGACCGCGTCCGGCACCACGCCCCATGCCTCCCCTGCATCCCATGATTCCCCCGCATCCACCGCGTCCCCTGTGAACGGGCGAGAGCCCACCATCCTCGCCACCTCCGGTGGTCACCGGGCCGGGGGCGGCCGGACCATGGTGACGTTCAACTCCCTTGTGCATCACGCCGTCGAACTGTCGGGCGCCCACGGCCGCCGCCCCCGTGTCCTGTACGTGGGTACGGCCATAGGCGACGCGGAACACTTCACGGCCCGTATGACCGAGGCCGCACGCGTGGCGGGCTTCGACCTCACGCCCCTGAACCTCTTCCCGATGCCGAATCTCGACGACGTCGAGGGCACCGTCCTCGACCAGGACGTCGTCTGGGTCATGGGCGGCTCGGTGGCGAACCTCCTCGCGGTCTGGCGGGTGCACGGCCTCGACGACATCCTCCGCCGGGCCTGGCGCTCGGGCGTCGTCCTCAGCGGTGTCAGCGCGGGCTCGATCTGCTGGTTCCGGGGCGGCACCACGGACTCCTTCGGCCCCGAACTCCGCCCGGTGACCGACGCGTTGGGCTTCCTCCCCTACGGAACGGCGTCCACTACGACACCGACGCCGGCCGCCGCCCCCTGGTCCACGAACTCGTCGCGAACGGCACGCTCCCCACCACCCACTGCACCGACGACGGAGTGGGCCTGGTCTACCGCGGCACCGAACTGGTCGAGGCGGTCACCGAAGTCCCGGGCAAGGGCGCGTACATCGTGACCCGCGACGGCGACACGGCCGTCGAGGAACGCGTCGAGCCGCGCCGACTGCCGGATGTCTCCTAGCGTTCCGCGCCCGCCTCGCCGCTGATCCCGTCCCTGATCCCGTTTCCGACCTCGCCACTGGTCTCGCTACTGATCGCCGCGCAGATAGCGGGTGACCATGGCCACCAGTTCGCTCTCGAACGTCTCGACCGGGATGGTCCGCGGGCCGGCCATGAGCATGTGCGTGTTCATCTCCACTGTGGTCACGATCAGTTCGGCCGCGGTGTCGAGGTCCCGCACGTGGACATCCGGGTGCCGGGCGAGGAGACCGCGCACCTGACCGACGCGCATCTCTCCGTGCCGTTCGATCGTGTCGAGCACTTCCTGCGAGAACGACGCCTCCTCGATCATGATCCGCAGCAGCTGTGGATCGTCGCGGTGGTTGTCGATCGCGTCGCGGACCAGCGCCCGCACCGTCGCCTCCAGGCTCCCGGGTGACAGATCGAGTTCGTCGGCCTGCGTCCACGTGCCACGGTCGATGTGCCGCACGAGCAGCTCGGCGAGGATGGCGTCCTTGTTCGGGAAGTACTGGTACAGCGAGCCGATGGAGATACGGGCGCGTTCGGCGATGCGGTTCGTGGTGCCCGCGGCGTAGCCGTACTCGGCGAAAACGTGAGCAGCGGCGGTGAGGATGCGGTCGCGGGTGAGCTCCGCGCGCACCTGGCGGGGCTTGCGACGTGGCTGAAGACGGCGGTCGGCCGACGGCATCCGGGGTCCTCCTCAGGGCGCGAAAAGCGAGTAGCCAAAGAGCTGAGATATTGCTCACAATAGTGCCATGACCTGGGAAAACAAGGCCACGTCCGATGTGCGGGAGAACCGGCTGAGCGCCCTGCGCCGGCTGACGACGGTGGACGATGTCGAGACGACCGTCGGCCGCCCGGCGTCGGCGGTCATGCTCAAGCAGATCGGCGCCCTCGACGAGGGCTGCCGGACCGTCCTCGCCCGGTGTCCGGTCGCGGCCTTCGGCTACCGCGACGCCGACGGCACCAGCAGGACGACCTTCATCGGCGGCACGCCGGGGTTCGCACGCGTCCACTCGCCCACCCGGATCTCGTTCTCCCTGCCCGAGCCCGGCGACCCGCACGGTCCGGTCTCGTTCTTCTTCCTCCTGCCGGGCGTCGGGGAGATCCTGCGCGTCAACGGTTCGGTGGCCGCGAGGAAGGGCGCGGAGACGACCGTCGACATCGCGGAGGCGTACGTGCACTGCGCACAGGCCGTCCTCCGGTCCCGCCTGTGGCAGCCGCCCGCCCCGGCCGAGTCGGCCACCGGGTTCGCCGGTGACGGACCCCTGCACCGGCCCGGCGTCGCCGAGTTCCTGGCCGCGGCGCCCTTCCTCGCGCTGTCCACCTGGGACTCGTCCGGCAGGAGCGACACGAGCCCGCGCGGGGACCGGCAGGAGGTGGCGCGGATCCTGGACGGCCGCACGCTCGTCATCCCGGACCGTAAGGGCAACAAGCGCGCCGACACGCTCCACAACCTGCTGAAGGACGACCGGCTTTCGTTCGCCGCGCTCGTCCCGGGGCGCACCGGTGTGCTGCACGTCCGCGGCCGCGGCGCGATCACCGACGATCCCGCGCTGCTGGAGACGATGGCGCTGCGCGGGATGCCCCCGCACCTGGCGCTGCTCATCGACGTCGAGCACGCCGAGGTGACCGGCAACGACGCCGTGGCGCGCTCGCGGCTGTGGACCCCCGGCGCGCACGTGGACCGTGGCACGGTGCCGGACCTGATGGCGCTGGCGGGAGAACACCTCGCCGCCGGCTCGGCCGCCGCCGAGGGCGGGCCACCCGCGTTCCTGCTGAAGGCCCTCGGGGCGATCCCGGGGCTGCCCCGCTTGCTGCGGCTGGTGATGAACCGTGCCTACCGCTCCGGGCTGCGGAAGGAGGGCTACGAGGACGTCGAACCCGGCGCGGACGGGCGGCGCCGTGGCTTCTTCCCGCGCCGACGCCCTGCCGACGACGGAGGAACCGCGGAACAGTGATCGCCTGCTGAGACCCCGTGAGGAACCTAATGGGATTCAGCGTTCACGAGGTCGGCCACCACACAACTCACGTTGTCCGGGCCGCCGGAGTCGTTCGCCGCCCTGACGAGGGCCTGGGCGGCCTCGTCCGGTCCGGGGGCCGCCGCGAGCGTGTCCCTGATGGTGGCTTCGGGCACGACGGCCGACAGCCCGTCCGAGCACAGCAGATAGCGGTCGCCGACGAGGGCGTCGTGCAGCCGTACGTCGAGGTCCGGGGCGGGCCCGCTGCCCGTCAGCGCCTTGAGGAGCAGGGCGCGCTGGGGATGGGCGGTGGCCTCCTCCGGGGTCAGACGGCCTTCGTCGAGCATCGACTGGACCATCGTGTGGTCGTGGGTGATCCGGAAGAGGCCGCCGTCACGGAGGAGATAGGCGCGGGAGTCGCCGATGTGGACCAGGGCCAGTTGGGAGCCCGTCCACACCATCGCGGTGAGGGTGGTGCCGATCTCGTTCGTCGGGCCCGCCACCTCCTGGACGGCCCGGGTGGCGCCCTGGACCGCGTCCTCCAGGAGGTTGAGGACGCTCCCGGCGGGGAGCGGCTCGCTGTCGAGGAACTTCAGGGCCTCGACGGCCGCGCTGCTCGCGGGCGCGCCCCCGGACCCGAAGCCGTCGGCGACGGCCAGGACGCGGGTGCCCGCGTAGGCGGTGTCCTGGTTGGCGGGGCGTACGCGGCCGGTGTCGGACAGGGCGGAGTAGCGGAGTTCCAGCATCGTGGTGTCCTTACTCGGATTGCCCGGGTCACCCGGCTTACCTGGGTTTCCCGGGACGGTTCGTGACAGGTGGTCGACGAGGAAGGCGGCCAGGTCACGGCGTGTCGCCGTCTCCGACTCGGTCCGCGCCCAGAACGCACGGATCTCCCGCGCCGCTGCCGCCGGTTCCAACGCGCAGACCTCGCGGATCCCGGCCAGCGGCATGCCCAGCCGCCGCAGCCACGCCACCAGGCGTGCCTGCTCCAACTGCTCTGGCGCGTAGTAGCGGTACCCGGTCTCCGGGTCCACTCGCGCGGGGCGCAGCAGCTCCAGCTCGTCGTACAGCCGAAGTGCTTTCGGCGACAGCCTGGACGCCCTCGCGAACGCCCCGATCGTCAGCATCTCCATGCGCGCACCCCCATGAGCAGCCGTTCCTCGTCTCGCCACCGATGCTGTGGCCTCCCCAAAGGTGAAGGTCAAGCGGCCTGATCCGGTTCCCGATCCGGTTGTTAGTCTGCGAGCGGGATCACCGGAGCCGACGTACCCATGAGGAGCCCGCCGTGGCACGCACCGCCGCCCGCATCGCACTCGTCACCTGCCGGGAGGTAGCGGAGTCGGGGTACGACCGTGACCTGCCCGTTCTCGCGGACGCGGTGGAGCGGGCCGGGGCGGACGCCGTCGTCGTGTGCTGGGACGACCCCGAGGTCGAGTGGGACGGCTTCGACCTCGCCGTCATCCGCTCCACCTGGGACTACAGCTGGCGGGCGGCCGAGTTCGTGGCGTGGGCCGAGCGGTGCGGGGCGCTGACGGCACTGGCGAACCCCGCGGCCGTCGTCCGCTGGAACACCGACAAGCGGTATCTCGGCGACCTCGCCGCCGCAGGCGTGCCCGTCGTCGACACCCGGTACCTCGCCCCCGGCGACCCGGCCGACCTGCCCGCCGACCGCGAGTACGTCGTCAAGCCCACCTCGGGGGCGGGGGCCCGGAACGCCGCCCGCTACACGCCCGAGGACCACGAGAGGGCCGTACGGCACCTGGAGTGGATGCACGCGGAAGGGCTGACCGCGATGGTGCAGCCGTACATGCGGAGCATCGACACGGCGGGCGAACGGGCGCTGCTGTTCTACGGCGGGCGCTTCCTGCATGCCATCCGCAAGGGCGCCGTCCTGGAACCCGGCACCGCCTACGACGCGGACAAGGTCCCGCACCCGAACCTGACGCCGTGGGAGCCGACGGCCGCCGAACTCGCCGTCGCCGAACGGGCGTTGGCCGCCGTCCCGGACGCCCTCGAACTGCTCTACGCCCGCGTGGACCTGGTGGACGGCGACGACGGGGCACCCCGCGTCATGGAGCTGGAACTCGTCGAGCCCAATCTGTTCCTCTTCCTGCACGAGGCCTCGGTACCGGTCGTCGCCGAGGCCATCGTCAAGGCCGCCATCCGCTGAGGGGCCCGCCGCCGCAGGCCAGCAGCTGTGGGCCCACGCTTGTGGGCCAACCGCTGTAGGCCCACAGCCGCAGGCCAACACCTGTAGACCCACAGCCGCAGCCCAACAGCGGTAGGCCCACGCCTGTAGGCCTACAGCCGCTGGCCAGTTCCTCTACGTCAGCCGCGCGCCCCCGTGACCGCCATCCGCTGCAGCAACCCGTACGTGAACTCCGCCACGCAGTCGTGCGGTACGCCCGACGCGTCCGGTGCCGTGAACGCCAGCCCCCACCGCGTCGGAGCCGACCCCTCCAGCGGCCGGACGGGCGCGAAGGCGCGGGCCGCCTCGTCGACCGCGCAGGACCACGGGGTCAGGTCCTCCAGGGTGCGCAGCTCGGGGGAGGGGGCGCCCGGCGCGCGGACCAGCCACTCGTTCCAGGCCGCGCCGTTCGGTGCCACCAGCACCTCGAAGCGGAGGTCCGGCCAGAGGGGGACCGGCCACAGGAGCGCCTCGCAGGACAGGTCGCCGATCTGCCGGGGCGTGACCGACTCCGGTTCGCCGAGGATCGAGCGGTAGCGCGAGACGGTTCCCCGGCCCCGCGGCACATGCCGCATCGCCTGCCAACGGCGGTTGGCCTCGCGCATGTCCGCGATCGAGACGCCCAGCGCGTGGCGGGCGTCCTCCACGAGGTCCGGGTTGTGGTCGGCCATGCGGCGCAGCAGGACCAGCTGGAAGTCGAGCGGGGTGAACGGGCCGGCGGGCCTATCGGGTCGCTTGGCGGGAGGCATGCGTCCCATCGTGGCGTACGTGTCCCGCGCGGTGCGCGTCGCCCGGGGTGCGGCCCGTCGGGAGGAAGAGCACCGAGTTCACGTACCGGACGTACCCCGGGCTCCGGAAGGCCAGCACCCGCCGCAGCAGGCCCTGGGAGACCACGTGCGAGGCGTGGGCCTGGTGGGACTCCAGGTCGAAGGAGGCGAGGGGGAGCCAGGTGTCGTCGGGCAGGACCCAGCCCTTGTAGCCGCGCTCGGTGAGGAACGACACGACGGGCCTGATGGGCTGGATGCGGGCCTCCAGTTCGATGAACAGGGCCGGGCGGTCACGGGTGAGGAGGGTGGTCGCCCCGCGCAGCACCGCCAGTTCGTTGCCGTCCACGTCGATCTTGACGAAGCCGACGTCGTGGAGGTTCAGACTGTCGAGGGTGAGACAGGGGACGTCCAGGGCGCGGGCGTGGATGTCCCGCCGGACGAGTGAGGAGACACCCCGGTCGCCCTGGTCGCCGGACGGCAGCCACAGCCGGGCCGTGCCCCGGCGGTCGCTCGCGGCGGCCCGGACCACCCGGACGTTCCCGGGCGTCGCGGCGGTCAGCAGCCGGGCCAGATGCGGGACGGGCTCGACCGTCACCACGCGGTGCGCCCGCTGCGACAGACGGCGCGTCCAGGGGCCGTACCAGCCGCCGACGTCCACCGCCGTGCCGCAGCCGGGCGGGCAGAGATCGCCGAGCCGGGCCAGTTCGGGCTCGAAGCGCGGATAGACGAACCGGGCGGCGGCGGCGACCAGCCGCACCGGCACGAAGGGGGCCAGACGGGCTGCCAGGGTCATGGGGTCAACATCCGTTTCAAGAGGGCCTCGTGTTCGTCGTCCGTCACCTGCTCGCCGGAGGACGGGAGGAGCTGCGGGATGCCGTCCACGATCGGATAGCGGCGGCGCAGACGCGGGTTGTAGAGAGCGTCCTCAGTACTCTCCGGACCCTCCGTCTCCTTTTCGAGGAGATGCAGCGGCCCCTTGTCCAGCGGGCACGCCAGTATCTTCAGCAACGGGTCGTCGGGGTTCATCAGTGGTCAACTCCCTTGTGGGGGGCGGGGGTTGTGGCTCTTCCGGTGGATCGTGCTGTGATGGTGGATCGTGCTGTGATGGTGGACCGGGCTGCGCCGGCGGGTCGTGCTTGGGCATCGCCAGGAGTACGGACACCGCCAGCGCCGTACCGCCGATGCGCAGCGCCAGCCGCAGTGGATCCTCGGGCAGTGCCTCGCCGAACGCGAGCGTGCCGAGCACCGCGGTGAACAGGCAGGTCACCGTCGTGCAGACCGGCACGATCAGCGAGGCCCGGCAGCGCTGGAGGGCGGCCTGCGACATCACCAGGCCGAATGCGCCGGTGAACAGCAGGAGATAGGGGTACGGGGAGCGGAGCAGATCGACCACCGCACCGCCGAGGCCGCTTGAGGTGAGGTAGCTCGACACGCCCTTGATGGCCAGCGAGCTGACCCCGTACAACAGGCCCACCGCCACGCCGTACTCGACGCCCGTGGTCGGCATGCGGTGCCGGTGGCGGGCGCGGCGCTCGGCGGACGCGTACAGCCAGACGCCCATCGCGAGCGACGGTACGCAGACGAGCAGGATCAGCGGGGCGGGAGCGCTGCGGCTGACCGTGTCGGAGCCCTCCTTGAGGGACAGGACCACCATGAGCAGCGCGACGAGGATCGCCCCGATCGCGTACCGCTCGCGGCCCGAGGTCTCCTCGCCGAGCAGCACCGAGGAGAGCAGGACGAGGATCACCAGGCCGGAGACGAAGATGCCCTGCGCGGCGGCGATCGGCAGCGTGCGGTAGACGACGAGCTGCGCGCCGAAGCCGGACGCCAGGGCGAGGGAGCCGCCGATCCACAGCGGACTGCCGAGGACCAGCCGCAGCAGCCGGGCGGGCTGCCGGACGGTCACCTCGGGCATCGCCGCCAACGCCCGTTTCTCCAGCACGAATCCGGTGCTGTAGAGCAGGTTCGCCAGCAGGGCCGCGGCCACCCCCCACCACATGGCCTACGTCCTTCGCGCGTGCAGGAGCAGGATCGAGGACATCGACGGCACGGCACACGCCAGCCGGTCCAGGGGGCGCATGGGCCGGGGCACGCCGTGGAAGGGCGCGCCCTTCAGCCGTACGACCTCGAAGCCCGACGCGGCCACGAACTCCCGCAGCGCGCGGGCCGTGTAGAGCCGCAGATGGCCCACGACCTCCTTGCCGGGGCGGCCGTGGATGGCGCGCAGGCTCACCTCGGAGAAGACGGGCTGGACACCGGCGAGCAGCAGGGCGCGGTTGTACCAGGCGGCCAGGTTCGGTGTGGAGAGCATGAGATGGCCTCCCGGGCGGAGGATCCGGCGGATCTCGTCGAGCGCCGCGTCCGGGTCCACGAGGTGTTCGACGACCTCGCTGAACAGGACGGCGTCGGCGGAGGCGGACCTGAACGGCAGCCCGCCGTCGGTGAGTTCGCCGCGTACGGCGTACGGCAGGTGGGCGTGGGCGCGTCTGAGGGCGTCCTGGGACCAGTCGACGCCGACGATGCGATGGCCGGCCAGGAGCGGCGCCGCCGTCGCGGCCGCGGAGCCGTCGCCGCAGCCGATGTCGATGACCGTCCGCGCACCGGACGTGGCCGGGCCGAGCGCGGCCGCCAGCATCCGGGCCTGGCGCAGACTGCGGGGCGCGCCGGAGGCGACCGGCACGGCCGGGTCCTCGTAGAAGTCCCGCAGCCCGTGCGGAGGTTGGCCGCCGGACGGCCGGCGGGGCGGAGCCGTGGTCATGGGGCACTCTCCGTGGCGTGTTCCGTCGCGTGCAGGTAGTGCTCGAAGAGGTCGCGGAGATGGGAGCCGTCGCCGTGGCTGAGGAGCCTGCGGGACCAGCGGAACGCCACGTGCAGCCGGCCCGCGGTGGACGCGGTCGTGACGGTGAGACCGCGCGGCATCCGGGCCGGCGCCGAGAACCACACCGCGTGCGCGCGCCCCGCCCCCTCGCCGAAGTCGAGGGCGTACGGAATGCGGCCGATGTTGCTCAGCAGCGTGGTCGACGTCCAGGGCCCGGCGGCCCTCCGCAGCCCCCGGGTGAACGCGGCCCGCCACGTCACCGGTACCACCGGTGCCGTCAACAGGGCTGCCCCGTGCCCGAGTTGGGGCCGCGGCAGCGCCTTGAGCGCACGGGTGCGGTCCGCCGTGCGCCGCAGCAGGCCCGCCATGTCCGAGGCGTCCAACTCCTCGGGCGCGAAGGGGACTTCGACGAGCCGCGTGCCGTTGCCGATCGGCATGTCCGTGTCGCGCGTGCGGTCGTCCACCGGCATCGTGATGCGCAACGGGCGCGGCCGGGCGCCGTGTTCACGGTTCCAGTGGGTGATCATCAGGGCGGTGGCCACCATGAGCTGGTCGTTCACGGTGTACGGGGAGCCCTTGGGCCGGCGCGGGACGCCGAACTCGGCGACGAGCATGCCGTTGCCGGGCGAGGGCTCGGGCGCGCCGTGTGCCACCCGCGCGGGCGGGGCCCAGCTGGAGGGCGCGTCGATGGCGCCCGGCACCTCGGCCGTCGTACGGGTCGGGGGCGCCGCGGGGGAGTTGTCCCGGCCGCCGTACAGCTCGGCGGCGGTGGCGAGGACCCGCAGACAGGCCGGGCCGTCGAGGGCGGTGTGGTTGATGGTGACGAAGAGGACCGTGTCGTCGGCCTCCGGATCGAGGACGACCTCCAGGCGTATCGGCGGCGAGGCCGACAGCGGCGGGGCGTCCTGGAGCGCCCGGTCGCGGGCGTGCTTCAGGGCGTCCCGGTCCGGCGGCGGGAACAGCACGACCTCCACGTCCGCGTCCGGGGTGAGCTCCCACTCGTACCGCCGCCCGTACCAGGGGCGCCGCGCCTCGCGCATCAGGATGCGGGGATGGCGGTGCAGGGCCCCGGTGAACGCCCTCCGCAGCCGGTCCGGGTCGAGACGGCCCGGCAGATGCACCTCGATGTGGACGGTCTCCGGTTCCTCCTCCTGGAGGCAGTGCCGGGCGACCTCGTCCACGACGGGGAACGGGATCCGGGCGGGCGGCTTTATGGGGCCGTCCGTGCCGTCGCGTGCCGGGTGGTCCAGGGTGGTCATGTGTGTTCGCCTTCCCCCGTCTCCTCGGGTCGTGCCGGCCTGGCATCCTCGGGGTCCGCGGGCCTCGCCCCTCCGGGCCGTTCCGGCCTCGGCTCCTCCGGTGGTGTCGCCCTGAACTTCGGCTTCCGGAAGCCGAACCGGGTGGTGGGCGGGTCGGGCTCCGGCTGCGCGGACCCCGGCCCGCGGGCGGAGATCGTCGGACCGGACGCCACGGTGGGGGCGGGCGGGGTCTCGGCCTCTCCGGGCGCGGGCCCGGCCCCTTGCTCCGGTGCGGTGCCGGGGGTCGGTGACGTGCCCGGGGCCGTAGGCGCTCCGGACGAACTGGCCGCTCCGGACGAGCCAGCCGCCCCTGCCGCCCCGGACACTCCAGGCATCCCGTGGTGTGCCTCGGGCGCCGGGGACGGTTCGGACGCGCCCGGCCCCGCGCTCTCACCCCGCCGCCGCTGCGGCAGCGGCTCGGTCGGCGCCTCCGTGCCCGGCGCCGGTGGTGGCAGCGCGCTGGCCCTGGGGGCGCCGGGATACCCCGGAGCGGCGGGAGTGCCTGCGCCGGGAGGAGCGCTGGGGGGAGTGCCGGGAGCACCGGGATACCCGTGGGCGCCGGAAGCCCCGAAGGCCTGACCTCCGCCGGGACCGCCGGGACCCCGGGTCCCGTACGAGGCCTCCCCCACCGACACCAACCCGGCGAACAGCCCGATCAGCGCCAGCAGTTGGGCCGTGGGCCCGAATGCCCCCGCGCCCTCGGAGACCGGCTCCCCGGCCCCGGTCGCGGCGGTGATCCCGGCCCCCGCGAGCGCGAGGAACGCGATGGGCACCAGCAGGGCGTGCCGCCGCCACGCGAGCAGCGCCAGCAGAGGCACCAGCAGCGCGAAGAATCCGGCGATCACGATCCCGACCAGCGTGAGCGCGACCGTACCCAGGATCAGACCGGGCGGCGGCGGTACCGGCGAGGGCTCGTCCGTGTTGGGCGAGTTCCGCCGGTACAGCACGAGCCCCGCGAGCAGGAGCACGGCGACACCGCCGCCGATCAGCCCGGCCTCGTACAGCGTGGACGGCTCGTACGAGAGCTCGACCGTGCCGCCCGCACCCGCCGGGACCCGCCAGCCCTGCTGCCAGCCGTCGAGCCGCACCGGGTCGAGCTTCTTGCCGTTGAGCGTGGCCTTCCAGCCGTCGTTGAAGTTCTCGTACGTCGTCAGGTACGAGGCCGCGCCCGAGCCGACGCTCACCTCGCGGCGGTCGCCGAGCCAGTCCCGTATGCCGAGTTCACGGTCGAGCGCGGTGGGCGTGGTGGGCGTGCCGCGCGTCAGCGTGACGTCGGTGACGGCGAGCGGTCCCGCGTCGCCCGCCTCGACCCGGTGCGAGCCCGAGCCGAGGGACAACTCCGGATCGGTGCGCCCCTCCTGGCAGAGCGTCAGCTCGATGGGCCGCCGCTCGACGAGGTCCTGAACCGTGCCCTTCGCGCTGGTCTCGTACAGCTCGTCGTCGACGGCGAGCGTCGGGCCCTCGCCGCAGGGGACGTCGAAGGTGCGGTCGGACCGGGGCTGCGGGGTGCGGTACTGGTCCAGGGCCGGGATGTACGCCTCGGTGAGGCCGACCGGCAGTTGCAGGTCCTCGTCGGCGAGCGGGTTGTGGACGGTCATCGGGGCCGTCTCGGTGATGGTGATGTCGAGCCGGTCCGTGGTGATCGGATCGAAGCGGACGACACCGTTCTCGTCGACACCCGCGATCGTCGAGCCGTCCGGCGAGCTGATGTTGACCTCCGTCGGCCGGGTGGAGAGACCGCCCGCCGGAGCCAGCACGATCTCGCCCACGGCCTGCTTGTCCGGCCAGCGCAGATGGATGGTCGGGTTGTCCCCGGCGATCCAGGCCGTGGACAGGCTGCCGTCGGTGAGGTTGCGCGGCGAGAGCCCGGTGCCGAGCAGGGCCGTCGAGTCGGCGGTCGCCGTGATCCGGTTCCGCTGCTCGGGCGCGACCTTGTACAGCAGCGCGTCGAGCTCGTCGCTCGGCACGGGGACCGCGCTCGCCTTCACCTCGTACGTGCCCGCCGACTCCGAGGTCCAGCGGCGGTGCAGCCCGGCCTCCGTGCCCGTCGGCGAGAAGCCGCCCGGGTCGGTGGCGCGGTGCAGCGAGACGACCTCGGCGGCCGCGTCGGTGCGCTCGGCGTCCGTCGGGAGCCGCAGCATGCGGGTCACCTGGACGTCGGGAATGGTGATCTCGGAGAAGCCCGCGCCGGACAGGTCGGAGTGCCGGGCCGCCGAGTCGACGATGGTGACCTTCAGCCAACTGGTCGCCCCTTCAGGGGCCTTGATGCGCTGGCGCATGCCGTTGGCCTGGAGGGTGCTCGTCTCGGAGCCGCGCTCCGTCTCCACGCGCACCCGGGTCGGCGCCGACCGCACGCTGTCCTGCGGCAGCGGGGTGACCCGGATCGAGTCGGGGATCTCCGTCTCGTCCGTGAAGCCGATCCGCAGCCACTCCCCGTCCGCCGAACCCGCCGCGCCCTCGGCCCAGGCGGTGTTCGGATTTCCGTCGAAGGCGTTCACCGGGTCGTACTGCGGCAGATAGAACATCCAGTTCCCGCTCGACGACGCGGACACCGAGCGCGCGCCGCGCAGTTCGGCCACCGTCTGGTGCCCGATGCCCTCGGTCGGCAGGATCTGGTGCGGCTTCTCACCGGCGTCCTGGAAGCTGCCGGAGTGATTGCGTTCGTTGCGGGTGTACGTGTACGAGGTGTTGGCGTTGACCAGGCCGAACCGTGTGTCGGCGCGCCGCAGTCCGTCGCCCACCACCTGCAACTCGGGCGCGCCGAGGCCGGGATGGTTGTCGCCGGTCAGTACGGCGGCCCGGTCCCGCATGGTCGGGTCGGCGGACAGCGGCAGCAGCGCCTCGGGCCCGCCGGAGACGACGGTCGTGTCGGCGACCGCCTTCAGCCCGGCCTGCCCGGGCCGCGGCACGTCCGCGCTCGCCGGCTCGTAGATCTCGACGGCCCGCTGCCGCGGGTACAGCCCCTCTATCTGTATGGGGGTGTTCTCCGCGATACGCCCGCCCGTCATCACCGGACCGAGGCCGGTCACCCGCCGGTAGCCCGACTCCTCCAGGGTGCGCTTGACGGTCGTGGTCGGTACGTAGCCGAGCTGGTCGGGGTCGAGATCGTTGCGCACGACGACGTAGTAGAGGCCGGCCCGGCTCAAGTAGTCGGCCAGGCCCGGGACTTCGCCGCCCGTCAGCAGGGACTGCTCGACCGCGTCCATCGCGCGCCGGTTGCCCGCGGTGCCGAACGGCACGTAGTCCCGCTGGGCCCAGCGGGATTCGGCGAGCACGTCGAGCGGCTGGTCGATGGGCGAGCCCCAGGTGTAGATGCCGTGCGCGGTGGCGGGCACGACGAGGGCACGGGAGTCCGGCGAGTACTTCTCCAGCCAGTCGGCCGTGGACTGCCAGTACTTGGGAAGCTGCTGGAACGAACCCGGCTGCAGGATCGACCCGTTGAGGTAGGGCCAGGCGAGACCGGGGAGGATCAGGATTGCCGCGACGAGGGTCACGTAGCGGCGGCCGCGGACCGGACGGGCGCCCCGTGTCCGGGAGGCGACGCCGACCAGGTGCATCAGCCCGAAGACGAGGGCGAGGGCCAGTCCGGTCTGGAACTTGTAGATGTTCCGGAAGGGCACGAGGCCGCCGTCCAGCCAGTCCTGGACGACCCCATGGAAGGGCGCGCCGAACGAACCGCCGTACCCGGCAAGGGTGATGAGCGCGACCGACAGCACGGTCAGGACCAGCCAGCGCCGCTCGGGCAGGTCGCGGCGGGCCAGTCCGGCGAGACCGAGCCCGGCCGCGAGTGCCGACGAGACGATCACGACCACCGAGGCCGCGACGGTCCAGCCGGCCGGCAGCCAGGCCTCGCCGAAGTGCAGATACGCGACCCAGTTCCCTGCCCCGCGCAGGGCCTCAGTGGCCGCCATGGTGTCCGTCGTGGTCTGCGAACTCTCCACGTACGGAAGGAAGTTCTCGCCGTAGATGCCCAGCATGAGGAGGGGGACCACCCACCATGCGGTTGCCAGGAGCACGCCCGGCACCCACCAGGCGATCAGCTTGCGCTGTCGGGGGCCGCGCGGGCGGGAGAGGAGGTAGAGCCCGACTGGCAGCAGGGAGGCCAGGGTCGAGGCCGCGTTGACGCCGCCCATGAAGGGGATGACCAGCGCCGAGCGGAGTGCGGCGACTCGGGCGCTGTGGCGCTCGTTCGTCAGCGGCAGCAGCACCCATGGAAGGAAGGCGCCGGGGAGTGCGGCGGCGGAGGTCGAGCCGACGACGATCGTGAACACCGGCCACAGCGCGTACGCGACCGCGCCGAGGAGCCGGGACGCGTTGCTGCCGATGTCCAGCCGTTCGGCGAGCCGCAGCGCACCCCAGAAGGCGACCGCCACGATCAGCGACATCCACAGCCGCTCGGCCAGCCACACCGGCAGGTTGATCAGCTCGCACAGGCCGTAGTACGGCAGCATCGGGAAGGCGTAGCCGACGTACTGGTCCGCTATGCCGCCGAAGCCGCCCCGGTCGTGCCACAACTGGCCCAGGTCGGACAGGAACTGCCACGGGTCGAGCGCGACGCCGAGCTTCGTGTCGAAGGTCTGCCGGCCCGGGTCCACGGCCAGGAACAGCACGAACACCACGGCCCAGAACCCCAGCAGCCACCGCCGCGACCGCGGGCCCCGGGCGGGGCCGGGGTCGGGGGCGAGCGGACGGGTGCGCGCCGGGGGAGGGGCCTGGACCGTGCTGGTCATGGATACCGCCGGAGAATGAGGAGGAGGTTCCAGGTGGCGAACTCGCGCAGCCCCGGCGCTTTCACGACGGCCTGGGCGAGGAACGGCCAGTAGCGGGAGCGCGCCGAGACGACCGTGACGTCGTCCCGGGCGCGCACCTGCCGCAGGGTGGATCCGATGTGTATGGCGAAGAGGTTCTCACCGAGGGTGTGCTTGGCGGGTCTGCCGGTACGACGGCTGTAGCGGGCGCGGGCCCGCTCGGCGCCCAGGTAGTGCAAGGGCGCCCACTCGTGACCGCCCCACGGGGACAGCCAGTTGGTGAACGACACGTAGATCAGGCCGCCGGGTTTCGTCACCCGCACCATCTCGCTGAGGAAGGTCTGCGGGTCCGCCACGTGCTCCAGGACGTTGGAGGAGAAGCAGACGTCTGCCACCGCGTCGGCGAGCGGCAGCAGGTAGCCGTCGGCGACCACCGCGCCCTGCGGTGGTTTCGGTCCGAGTTCCCGCATGTCCGGCTCGAAGAGATAGCCCTGCGCGCCGCGCCGCCGGAACTCGTCCGTGAAGTAGCCGCCCCCGCCGCCTATGTCCACGACTGTCCGGCCCTTCACGGGGCCGTCGTACGCCTCCACCTGGTTCGCCGCGTCGCGTGCGAGCAGTGAGTAGCAGGCCTCGGGGTCGGCCTGCTCGTGGCGGAATGCGCGGAAGAGGGCCAGGGAGCGGCGTAGGGATGGGTCCTTGAAGCCTGTGTTTGGGGCTGTGTTTGGGGATGGGGCTGGGTTTGTGTTTTTCCCCCCGGCAGGCGTCATGGCCAGTTCCTCACCGCCTCCGTCGCCACCGCTCTGAACTGGCGGACCGTGCGGTGCCAGCGGAACTGGGTGGCGCGGTCGCCGGCCGCCTTGCCCATGAGCGTGCGACGGTGGGTGGACAGGGCGAGGGTGCACCAGGCCGCCGCGAACGAGGACTCGCCGCGGGCCAGCAGGCCCGTCTCGCCGTCCACGATCGAGTCGCGCAGACCGGGCACGTCGAAGGCGATGGCCGGGGTCTCGCGGGCCGCCGCCTCCGTCACCACCAGGCCCCAGCCCTCGACCGCCGACGGGTGCAGCAGCAGCCAGGCCGCGCAGAGCAGCCGGTGCTTCTCCGTCTCGGAGACATGGCCCCTGAACTCGACGCCCGGGCCCGCGAGTTGTTCGAGCTTCTCCCGTTCAGGGCCGTCGCCCACTATGACCAGTCGGCCGCCGGTGACCGGGCGGACCCGTTCCCACAGCCGGAGCAGGAGATCTATCCGCTTGTACTCGACCAGTCGGCCCATCGCCAGGAACAGCGGTTCCGGTGAGCGTTCGGTGGGCGGGCCCGGCTCCTCGACGCCGTTGTGCACGACCCGGATGCGCTCGCGCTCGACCCCGATCGCGCGCAGCGCGTGTGCCGTCGACGGGGAGACGGCGACCAGCAGGTTGTGGCGCTGCGCGCCGGCGAGGGCCCAGTGTTCGAGTCTTCGGCCGAGCCGGGCGGCGGGCGCCAGCGGTCCGTTGAACCGCATCCGCCACAGGTCGGTGTGCACGTGGTTGACCAGGCAGAGGGTCGGGCCGCGGTGCCACAGGGGGGCCAGGTACGGCATGCCGTTGCAGACCTCGACGAGCAGGTCGCAGTCGCCGATCTGGCGCTGGAACGCCGATCTGGCGCGCAGGTAGTGGCCCAGGTCGCCGCCCGCCGACACGACACGGTAGTCGCGGTACGCGGCGGGGCCGCCGCACAACAGGGTGACCTGGTGGCCGAGGTGGGTCAGGCCCTCGGCGAGTCTGTCGACGAGGAGTTCGGAGCCGCCCGCGGCTTCGTTGCCGAAGTCACGACGGGCGAGGAAAACGATTCGGCGCGGCTGTGGGGGGAGCGCCGGGGGTCGCTGCGCGGAGCGGGGGAAGGCGGCGCGCAACGACGAAGGCACGTGCTGGGGCATGTGTGCTCCAACTCGTCTCGGGGTGCGGAACCAGCGTGAGGGTGGGGTGGGGGGTGAGGTGGGGCTCGGTGGGGTGGAGTGGAGTGGGGTGTGGTGGGGTGTGGTGGGGTGTGGTGGGGCTCGGTGGTGGTCTCCCGGTGCGGGTTGGTTGTGGCTTGCGGTCCGGTGCGGATCGGTTTTTTCGCGGTGCGTTGTGGTACGCGGGCCGTGCCGGTACGTCGAGCCCGCCGCACTCCGGGTGTACGGCTGTCGGTTTCGAAGGTGCTCCTCTTTTGGAGGAGCCCTACGCGGCGGGCTTCGACGTACCGGCACGGCCCGCTCCCGTTGTGTTGCGACTGCGGGGCTGATCTGTGCTGGTGATGCGGGCCGGCTGTGATGGGGATGTGGGCGGGCTGTGTTCGGGTGGGGTGGATAGTTTTCGCCCGCTGGTTCGATGCGGCTACTCACCGAAGTGATAATTTCGGGGCTTTATCCAGCTGACGTCTCATCACATTGTGAGCGGCTGCTGGGAGCTCTCGGACGTTTCGGGATGCGGACGCCCTCGTACCACCAAAACGACCCCCACAAGTGCCAGCAGGAAGCCCGCCACACCGGCACCCAGGGGCAACGTCTGCCCCACCATGCGCAGTTGGCTGCTGTCCGTGTCGGCCAGGTCGACCTGTTCCTTCTGGGTCTTGGGTGTGAAGGCGATTCGCTTGCTGTCGAGCAGTACCACGGCGTCCTTGTCGCCGCCGGGGGCCCGGAGCGTCTTGCGGGGGCCGATCGCCGCGTAGATGATCCGGCCCGTGCGCTGGTCGGCCACGAGCTCGATGCCGTGGTTGGCGTACCACTCCTCGGCGAGCACCTGACCGGCGTCCTTCTCGCCGACGATCGTGCCCGGCACCAGCCGGGTTCCGGTCTTGGTGGCGCGCACGGTTCCGGTGAAGCGGAGACCCTCGTACCCCTGGATCTTCTTCGTGCCCTTGTACGCCAGCGTGACGGTCGAGCCGAGCGTGCTGTCCCACCAGATGTAGGAGCGTTTCTGCACGTCGAAGGGGAACTTCAGGTAGGCCTCGCCCTCGTAGTACGGCTCCTCGTCGCAGCAGTGGACCGGCTTGTTCGTCTTGCGGTCGGTGACCCAGCGCTCCATGGTCCACTGCAGCGAGTCGTGGGGGTCGGCGGCGGGCAGCGACTTGGCGGTGTCCACGGAGGTGGACACGTCCCAGACGGCCCGGCCGCTCTTCTCGCTGTCGGCGACATCGCCGCGGACCTGTCGGGTGATGGTGATCTTCTTGTCGCGGACGGTTTCGATCTCGTCCGTGTCGAAATAGCTGCCCGTACCGGTGAAGACCGTCTTCGAGTCGATGTCGACGGGCGTGCGTTGAGCACGTGGCTCGACGTACCAGGCGAGCAGGGGGGCCAGGACGAGCAGGAACACGCCCAGACCCAGGACGACCAGTGAAAAGGGAGTGGTTGTACGGCGCATCCGGGCACTCCAGGGGCTCGTGGTGACACGGCACGGGCTGTGCCGGCACGGTGGGAGAGGGTGCACGTGCGGTATGGGGCGGGAACCGTAGGCGCACCCTTGACGAAGTGTCAATGCGTTGTCGAGACTGGGGCTCGCCGGACGGGACCGGTGAAGGTGGGGATGTCCCGTGCCCCGAAGGGGTGCGGGGAACTGCGCGATCGGCCATGAACGGCCCGCAGATTTCGGATGGCGCTCCCAGTGGAGCGCTTGGGTGGGACGACCTCCGACAGAGAGGCTGACCCGCGATGCCCAGACTGCTAGCCGCCTTGTTGACCGTGGCGGCCGCCGCCGCACTAGCCGTGGGCGCCGCCCTCGGTATCGTCGCGCTGCTCGACGCGACCCCGGAACAGCCGAACACGCCGCTCATCACCTATGAGACGGCCGGCCAGGAGCGCTGACCATGGCCCTACGCCGGGGACCTGTCACCGTGCGCTCGGCCTGGCACGACGTGCCGCGCCTCCAGGTGCGCCAGTTCGCGGCGCTCGCCATGGCCGAGGCGCCCATACTCGCCGAGGAGATCCTTCAGGAAATACGTCATGAATATCCCCATCTGCCCGTCGTGCTCGACGACTCCGGCGAGCCGATGGCGCTGGTCGGGATCCGGCGGGCCATCGAGGTGTTCGTCCAGCACCTGGAGACCGCGGAGGGCCGCCCGCGCGTCCATCCCGAGGTCTTCCAGGAGTTCGGCCGCGGCGAGGGCCTGCACGGCCGCAGCCTCGATTCGCTCCAGGCGATCTACCGGCTCGGTGTACGGCTCGCCTGGCGCCGTTTCGCCGAGATCGGGACGCGCGTGGAGATCCCGCCGCCCGCGATGTACGAGCTGGTCGACGCCGGTTACGAGTATCTGGACGGGCTGGTCGACCAGTCCGTACGCGGATACGCCGAGGCCGCTGCCCGGCAGGCCGGCGAACGCCTGCGTCTGCAACGGCGGTTGATGGAACTGCTGCTCGCCGAGCACCACCGGGGCGATCCGGCCGAGGCGCTCTCGGAGCGGGCCGCGCGCATCGGCTGGCCGCTGCCGGACAAGGTCGCGGTGGGTGTGCTGCTGCGGCCCGCCCGCGAGGCCGTTGCCCCTGCTGTCGGACAGGGCGTGCTGCTCGACATGGAGTACGAGCAGCCCCGGATGGTCGTGCCCGAGCCGGACGCCGCCGGGCGCCCCGAGCTGCTGCACCGGGCGCTCACGGGGTGGGCCGGCGCGATCGGCCCGCCCGTTCCGCTGGCCGACGCGGCGAAGTCGCTGCGCTGGGCCGAGGCGGCGGTACGGCTCATGGAGCGCGGGCTGCTGCCGCCGGGTGAGGTGCTGTACTGCACCGAGCACACGGAGGCGCTGGTCCTGCTGCAGCCCGAGGAACTGATCGACGACCTGGCGCTGCGGTGTCTGGAGCCGCTCGCCCACTGCGGGCCCACGCACGGGCGGCGGCTCGCTGAGACCCTGCTGGCGTGGCTGGAGACGCGGGGCGGGGCTCCCGAGGTGGCCGCGCGTCTTGGGGTCCATCCGCAGACCGTGCGGTATCGCCTTCGGCAGATCAGGGAGCTGTGGGGCGACGAGGTCGATGATCCGGATCGGCGGTTCGAGCTGGAGTTGGTGCTGCGCGCTCAGCGGCTTCGGGGGGAACTGGGTGATCCTCGCGCCCGGCGTTGAGTGACTTCCTTTCCCGCCCGCCCGTTCACTGCGTGCCCTCGGGTGGTCGTTCGACCCGCCCCCACCCGTAACCGCTCGCCCACCCATTGTCGCAAGGCCATTGCCCGGCCGTAATCGGTATGAGTAGCCTGTGTTCGCTATGCCGATCGTCTGTTGAAATTTCGAACACAAGGGAGGGGGCCAGTTGTGGGACGCCTCGTACCTGCCGTAACCAGGGCTCTCGACATACTCGAGCTTTTCCTCGACGGAGACGGCACGCTCTCCGCCCCCGACATCGTGCGCAAGCTCCAGTTGCCGCGCACCACGGTGCATGAGCTGGTGACGACACTTGCCGCCCGTTCGTACATCACGCCCGTACCGGGTCAGCCGGGACGTTACCGGCTCGGGGTGCGCCCGTACCAGCTCGGCAGCCGTTATTCCGAGCAGCTCGACCTCGCCGCCGAGGGGCAGCAGGTCGCCCGGTCCGTCGCGGAGACCTGTGACGAGACCGTGCACGTGGCGATCCTGGAGGGCACGGACGTCATCTACATCGCCAAGGTCGACTCCACGCACGCCGTGCGCATGGTGTCCGCCGCGGGCCGCAGGCTGCCCGCCCACTGCACCTCCGTGGGCAAGATGCTGCTCGCCTCGCTCTCCGAGCCCGAGCTGACCTCGCGGATCCCCGACGACGCCGACCTGGTCCGGATGACGCCGAACAGCATCACCGAGCCGGCCGCCCTGCGCGAGGCCCTCACCGAGATCCGCGCCCGCGGCATCGCGGTGGAGAGCCGCGAGTCGAACCCCGACGTCAGCTGTGTCGCCGCGCCGGTGCGCGACCGTACGGGCCAGGTCGTGTCCGCGCTCTCCATCTCCGTACCGATGATCCGCTGGAGCGACGAGCGCCGCGCCGAGCTGGAGCAGCTCGCCGTGAAGGGCGCCGCCGAGCTGTCGGAGCGGCTCGGGTACCGGAGCGTGGGATGACGTACGCATTCGAGGTGGCCGTCCAGGCGGAGGCGGCCCTCGGCGAAGGACCCACCTGGGACGCTGATGCCCAGCGGCTCATCTGGATCGACATCCTCGGCTCCCGGGTGCATATGTACGACCCGGTGTCCGGCCGAAGTGTGGTCATGGTGACCGAGCAGCATGTGGGGGCGGCGAAGCCGCGCGTGGGGGGTGGGCTGGTCGTCAACCTCCGTGACGGCGTGGGGCTTTACGGTCCCGGCGGGGGGTCCTCCAGCGGTCCGGGCGACTTTCGGTGGTTGTGGCGGGAGGTCGTTCCCGGCCGTCGCGCCAACGACGCGGCGGTCGCGCCCGACGGTGCCCTGTGGGCGGGCACCATGCGCTACGACGAGGCGCCGGGCGGCGGAACCCTTTCCCGTATCGCCCCGGACGGCACGGTCGAGACGGTCCTCGACGACGTGGCGGTGAGCAACGGCACGGGCTGGAGCCCCGACGGCCGCCTCATGTACTACATCGACTCGCCGACCCGCCGGATCGACGTCTTCGACTTCGACGGCCGACGGGTCACCGGCAGGCGTGAGCTGGCGGTTGTCGAGGAGGGCGACGGGTTCCCCGACGGCCTCACCGTCGACGCCGACGGCTGCGTCTGGGTCGCCCTGTGGGACGGCGGCGCGGTCCGCCGGTACACCCCGGACGGGAAGCTGGACCGTGTCGTCGAGCTGCCGGTGCCGCGCCCCACGGCCTGCACGTTCGGCGGCGCCGACCTGACCGATCTGTACATCACGACAGCCCGTACGGGTCTGGAGGCGCCGCATCCGCTCGCCGGCTCGGTGCTCGTCGTCCCGGGCGCGGGCAAGGGCCTGCCCCAGCCCGCGTTCGCCGGCTGACCTCGCGGCCGACGTTCCGCAAGCCCAACCGAAGCCCCCGTCCGATCGCCGGACGGGGGCCGCTGTTTTTGCGCGAACCATTGACTAGTAAGCGCTTCCTATCTACGGTCCCGTTCGAAGTTGCGAGCATCCATCGAAATCTCGAACAGTTAGGCAAGGTATGGGACGACCTGGCCTGAATCGCAGGCAGATCCTGGCGGGACTGAGCGGGCTGACGGTCGCGGGCAGCCTCGGGTTCGCCGCACTCGGCACCGGGGCGGACGCGCTCGCCTCCGGTGCGGACACCCGCGTCCGCTACTGGAACCTCTTCAGCGGCGGCGACGGGTACAACATGATCGCGATGCTGGACGCCTTCCGTAAGGCGAACCCCGGCATCGACGTGAAGGACTCCACCCTCCAGTGGGGGAGCCCCTTCTACACCAAGCTGGCCATGGCGGCGGCGGGCAGCCGCGCACCCGACCTCGGCGTCATGCACCTGGGCCGGGTCCCCGGCTTCTCCCCGGGCCGGCTCCTGGACCCCTGGGACGCCGGCCTGCTGGCCAAGTACGGCGTGCGGGAGGCGGACTTCAACCCCGAGCTGTGGAAGCGAGCCGTCATCGACGGCACGCTGTACGCCCTCCCGCTCGACATCCACGTACAACTCTGCTTCTACCGCAAGGACGTGCTGAAGAAGGCGGGCCTGCTCGGCGACGACGGCCGCATCGTGCCGGTCACCTCCGTCGACGAATGGTTCGACGTGCTCAAGGAGGCCAAGAAGGCCACCAGGAAGGGCCTGCAGACCATCGGCATGTGGTCCAGCGACCAGAACTTCCAGTGGTGGTTCTTCGTCGCCTTCTACACCCAGCTCGGCGGCACCTGGTTCGACGACGCCAACGGCGAGGTCACCTTCGACACCGACAAGGCCACCCAGGTACTGGAGTTCCTGCGCCGGCACATCACCGACGGGTACGTCGACCCGGGCTTCGCGGGCGGCGCGGGCGCCGAACAGTTCGTCAACGGCGGCCCCTTCGTCTGGGAGGGCAACTGGTCGGTGCCCGTCTTCGACAGCGCGAAGCTCGACTACGGTGCCACCCCGCTGCCGCCCGTCTTCGGCAGGCCGGCCACCCACGCCGAGTCGCACTCGTTCGTGCTGCCGCACCAGTCCGACCGCGGCGGAGCCGCCAACGAGGCCGCGCACCAGCTCGCCGCCCACATCGTCCGGCACGCCCAGCAGTGGGCGGGCGGCGGCCACATCCCCGCCTACACGCCCACCCTGTCCACGGACGCCTACGAGAAGCTGAACCCGCAGAGCGAGTACGTCTCGGCGATGGACCACCAGGCCACCGAGCCGAAGGTGTGGTTCGCCGGGTCCACCGGCATCCTGGCCCAGCGCGTCGGCCCGGTCGTCGTCTCCTCGACGATGGGCTCCGCCAAGCCGGACACCGCCGCCCGCCGGATGAGGAGCACGCTCACCGAACTGCTCGCCATGAAGAACCCCATGGACGGCCAAACCGCCGCGCAGGGAGGTGCGGTCGCATGACGGCGACCAGTGCACAGACCGTCATCGCTCCGACGCGCGCGAGGACCGCCGCGGCCGGCGCCACCGTCCGCCGCAGGCAGGGCTTCCAGCACGGCGCCTGGTTCGTCGCCCCGTTCCTCGTCCTGTTCGCGCTGTTCGTGATCTGGCCGCTGTTGCGCGGCCTCTACCTCAGCTTCACGGACGCCAACATCTCCGGCGACGCCACGAGCTTCATCGGCCTCGACAACTACCGCGAGGCCCTGGACGACCCGCTGGTGTGGGAATCGCTGGGCCACAGCGCGTACTTCACGCTCCTGGTCGTGCCCTGCATCACGGTCCTCGCCTTCCTCCTCGCGATGCTGGCCCACCACATCGAACGCGTCACATGGCTGTGGCGGCTGTGCTTCTTCGCTCCGTTCCTGCTGCCGTCCACCGTCGCCGCCAACCTGTGGCAGTGGCTGTTCAACCCCGGCACCGGGATGATCAACCACGTCTTCGGCATCGAGACGGCGTGGCTGACCGACAAGTCGTACGCCATGCTCGCCGTCGTCGTCTGCACCCTGTGGTGGACGGTCGGCTTCAGCTTCCTGCTCTACCTCGCCGCCCTCCAGGGCATCCCCGCGCACCTCTACGAGGCAGCCAAGCTGGACGGCGCGAACGCCTGGCACCGCATGGTCCACATCACCCTGCCGATGCTGCGGAACATCACCGGCCTCGTCGTCGCCCTGCAGATCCTCGCCTCGCTCCAGGTCTTCGACCAGGCCGTGGTGATGATGGACTTCCTGCCCGGACCCGAGGGATCCACCAGGACGTTCGTGCAGTACACCCTCGAAGAGGGCTTCACCAGCTACCGCGTCGGCTACGCCTCGGCGATCTCCATCATCTTCTTCGTGATCATCGCGGCCGTCGCCCTCGCCCGGATGTGGCTGCTGCGCAACCGTGAGGAGGGCGGCCGATGAGCACCGCCGCACAGATTCGCGTCAAGACGCGCAAGACGACCGGCAAGGCGCCCCGTAAGCCCTGGACGGCCAGCCAGATCGTGCTCACCCTCCTCGGCGCCGCCGTCTCCGCGGTGTTCCTCGCGCCGCTCGCCTGGGCGCTGTTCACCTCGCTCAAGTCGGAGACCGAGGCCGTCGAGGTGCCGACGCACTGGCTTCCGAAGGACTGGACGACCCAGGCATGGTCGGCGATCTTCGAGACCGGCAACATCACCAACTGGTTCGTGAACTCGCTGGTGGTCTCGGTGTGCGTGACAGCCGTGGTGCTGAGCGTCAGCGCACTCGCCGGATACGGCTTCGCCCGCACGGAGTTCCGCGGCAAGAACGCCCTTCTGGGCCTGGTCATGACCGGCCTGATGGTCTCGCCCGCGGTCCTCGGTGTCCCCCTCTTCACCACGGTCCAGCAGATGGGGATGGTCGACACCTACTGGGGCATGATCCTGCCGCAGTGCGCGCCCGCCGCGATGGTCTACATCCTCTACAAGTTCTTCCAGGGCATCCCGCGCGAACTGGAGGAGGCCGCCTTCATCGACGGCGCGGGCCGCTGGAGGGTCTTCTTCACCATCGTGCTCCCGCTCTCCCGCCCCTCCCTCGCCGCGGTCGGCATCTTCACCTTCATCGCGTCCTGGAACAACTTCCTGTGGCCCTACATGGTGACCAACAACCCCGACCTGATGACCATGCCGAACGGCATCGCGACCGTCATGAACTCCTACGGCATCCAGTGGGCCCAGCTCATGGCCGGCGGCCTCATGGCGGGCCTGCCCCTGATCATCGTCTTCGTCTTCTTCCAACGCCAGATAGTCACCGGCATCGCCCACACGGGCCTCGCGGGCCAGTGAACTCCCTTACATATCCCTCCAGTTGAGTCGCCCGAGCTGGAAAGTCCCGGTCGGTCCCTCGCTTTTAGGGGCGCGGGGAACTGCGCGACCAGCCCCCACCCACCCGCACCCGCCAACGAAACAGGAACCACCCACCCCGAAAGGCGACCATGCAAGACAAGGCCCGCTTCACCCTCGACCCCGCCTTCACCATCGGCGAAGTCAACCCCCGTCTCTTCGGCTCGTTCGTAGAACACCTGGGCCGCTGCGTCTACACCGGCATCTTCGAGCCCGGCCACCCCGAGGCCGACGAAGCGGGCCTGCGGACGGACGTACTGGAACTCGTCCGCGAACTCGGCGTCACAGCCGTCCGCTACCCCGGCGGCAACTTCGTCTCCGGCTACAAGTGGGAGGACTCGGTCGGCCCGGCCGAGGACCGGCCGCGCCGGCTGGACCTCGCCTGGCGGTCGACGGAGTCCAACCGCTTCGGGCTCTCCGAGTACATCGGCTTCCTGAAGAAGATCGGTCCGCAGGCCGAGCCGATGATGGCGGTCAACCTCGGGACCAGGGGTGTGGCGGAGGCCCTGGAACTCCAGGAGTACGCCAACCACCCGGCCGGCACCGCCCTTTCCGAGCAGCGGATCGCCCACGGTGACAAGGACCCGTTCGGCATCAGAATGTGGTGCCTCGGCAACGAGATGGACGGCCCCTGGCAGACCGGCCACAAGACCGCCGAGGAGTACGGACGGGTCGCCGCCGAGACCGCCCGCGCGATGCGGCAGATCGACCCCTCCGTCGAACTGGTCGCCTGCGGCTCCTCCAACCAGTCCATGCCGACCTTCGCCGAGTGGGAGGCGACGGTTCTGGCGGAGACGTACGACCTCGTCGACTACGTCTCCCTGCACGCCTACTACGAGCCCCAGGACGGCGATGTCGACTCCTTCCTGGCCTCCGCCGTGGACATGGAGTCGTTCATCGAGAACGTCGTCGCCACCTGCGACCACATCGGCGCGAGGCTCAAGTCGAAGAAGAAGATCAACCTCTCCTTCGACGAGTGGAACGTCTGGTACATGTCGCGGTGGCACGAGATCGAGAACTCCGCCGAGCGGGACTGGCCGGAGGCGCCCCGCCTGCTGGAGGACAACTACAGCGTCATGGACGCGGTCGTCTTCGGCTCGCTCCTCATCGCGCTGCTGCGGCACGCCGACCGCGTGACCGTCGCCTGTCTCGCCCAGCTCGTCAACGTCATCGCGCCGATCATGACCGAGCCGGGCGACCCGGCCTGGCGGCAGACGACGTTCTTCCCGTTCGCGCAGGCCTCGCGGTACGGGCGCGGGGAGGTTCTCGACGTACGGGTCGACTCGCCCACGTACGAGACGAGGAAGTACGGGGAGACCGACCTGCTGCACGCCACCGCCGTGCGCGCGGAGGACGGCTCGGTCACCGTCTTCGCGGTCAACCGCAGCCGGACGGAGGCGCTGCCGCTCGAAGTCACCCTGAACGGGCTGGAGTTGACCTCTGTCGTCGAGCACGGTGTGCTCGCGGACGCAGATCCGGACGCCCGCAACACGCTCGCCGAGCCGGACCGGGTCGCGCCGCGGGCCGTGCAGGGGACCACGCTCCAGGACGGCACCCTGGGGGCCGTCCTGGAGCCGCTGTCCTGGAACGTGATCCGGCTGGCCTGAGGGCCGGTCCGCCCGGCGGCCGCTCGTCCGACGGTTTGTGGTGCCCCGGTCCCCTCCGGCCGGGGCACCCGTATGTGGGGCCGGTGACGGTGTCTGTGCCGTGTGCTCATCTCCCGCTCAGGCAATCCTCAGCTTCGGCACCTACCGTCCCGTGCGTCCCTTCCACCTTTCGGGGGGACAACGCGAGAAGACGGGACGGACACGATGCGCACGCTGGTACTGCTCGCCCTGGCGGGCCTCGGTGCCCAGCTGGTGGACGGCAGCCTCGGCATGGCCTACGGCGTGACCTCGACCACCATGCTGCTCTCGATGGGCACCAACCCGGCCGCCGCCTCGGTCACCGTCCACCTCGCCGAGATCGGTACGACGCTGATGTCCGGCGCCTCGCACTGGCGGTTCGGGAACGTGGACTGGAAGGTCGTCGCGAAGATCGGCGTCCCCGGTGCGGTCGGGGCCTTCCTCGGCGCGACCGTGCTGTCCGGGCTGTCCACCGGGACCGCCGAGCCGGTGATGTCGCTGATCCTGCTGGGGCTCGGGCTGTATGTGCTGTCCCGGTTCACGTTCCGCGGCCTGCCCAAGGGAAATCTCGGCAAGCCGCTGCGCAAACGGTTCCTGTCGCCGCTCGGTCTGGTCGCCGGGTTCCTGGACGCGACCGGGGGTGGCGGCTGGGGGCCGGTCGGTACGCCGGCGTTGCTGGCCGGTGGCCGGATGGAGCCGCGCAAGGTGATCGGGTCCATCGACACGAGCGAGTTCCTCGTGGCCGTGGCCGCGAGTCTCGGGTTTCTCTTCTCGCTCGGCTCCCAGGGGCTGAACCGGGGGTGGGTCGCCGCGTTTCTGCTCGGCGGGATGGTGGCGGCGCCGGTGGCGGCCTGGCTGGTGCGGTTGCTGCCCGCGCGGGTGCTGGGGTCTGCGGTGGGCGGGGTCATCGTCGTCACCAACGTGCGTACGTTGCTGAGGAGCGACTGGGCCGGGGCGTCGGGTGTGGTCAGTGGGGTCGTTTATGGCCTGGTCTATGTGGTGTGGGCTGCGGCGCTGACGTACTCGATCCGGGCGCATCGGAGGGAGAAGGTGCCGGAGGGGGATGCGGGGGAGCGGCGGGTCGTTGCCGTGTAGGGGGCCTCGGGTTGTTCGTTTCCTGCGGGTGCGTGCGGGCTGGTCGCGCAGTTCTCCGCGCCCCTGACGGGGCGGGCGGCGAATGGTCTCCCCCGTGGACCATTCGCCGCTGCACCGGATGGGTGGGGCGTCGGTGCCGACTGCCCCTCCAGTGAGCACGTTAGGAGGCGGCGTGCTTCGGCGACCACCGTGCACGGTGGCCAGATTCGTCCGTGGGGTGTGCACGGTGCGCAGTCGTGACGCGCAGGGCGTGCACGAGGTCGTGAATGCCGGAACCGGTGGTCAGCAGGTCGCGGTTGAGGAGGCGCTCGGCGGCGCGCAGATGGGTGCGGACCGTGTTGCGGCTCAGACCCACCCGCGCGGCCGTCCGCTGGGCATCGGTGTTGGCGTCGATCCAGGCCTCCACCGTGCGGTAGAGATCGCGGTGCCGGGTGTCGTGGAGGGGGCGGAGGAAGGGTTCCGCCCAGGCGGTGGCGGGAGCGGTGCGCAGGAGTTCGCCGAGCGGTGGCGCGACGGGCTGGACGGCGTCGGTGGGATCGGGCTGGAGCGGGCTGAGGGACAGGGCCAGATCAAGCGTGGCACGGGTGCGTACCTCGCCCAGGTCGATGCCCAGGGCTTCCTCCGCCCGGCGGCAGTGGGCCGTGACGGTGGTGCGGCTGAGGTGCAGCAGACGGGCCACACCGGACCGGGTGAACGTCACGGCCAGGCGGATGACGTCCACGGTGGGCTTGGGTGCGTCGTGCAGCGGCTCCAGGTAGGCGCGCGCCCAGGCGAGGGCCGCCCGGCGGGGCAGTACGTGCACCAGCGAGGGCCGTCCCCGGTAGGCGGCCAGCCGGTCGGGGGAGTTGCGGGCGACGGCGAGGGCGTGCACGGCCTCGCCGTAGGCCTCGCCCGTGGCGGCCAGCGGGTGCGGTCTGCTGACGCCCAGCGCGTACCCGGGGTTGTCCCTGACCAGCCGCCGCAGCATCTCGCCCTGCTGGAAACGGCCGCCGAGTTCCGGGTCCTCGGCGACGGGGCAGATCAGCTGCTCCTTGAACACCGGGCAGTTCACCATCAGCCCCGGGCCGTGATAGCCCGACGAGTCCAGATAGGTCCTGGTCAGCCGGTCACGGTCGTCCGGCGGGCAGTGCAGGAGATGGACCCGTACGCGCTCCGCGTTCAGCAGCGGCGGTACGTCACCCGTGGTCATCCGCCGCGCCATGGTGACGTCCCCGGCGAGCAGGGCGGTCAGGACCGCGAACCGCAGCTGCGCCGCCTTCGCCTCGTAGCCGCGTGAGCCGGCGTCGCCCTCCGACGCCCGTCCCAGCAGTTCGACGAGGCCACCGGCCTGCGACGCCAGCAGTACGGCTTCCCGGGGCAGTGGCGAGGCGCTGACCGTCACCAGCACCGGACGCGGCTCGAGCGCGCCGAAGGCCTCCAGATGCACCTCCAGCTCGCCGGCCTGCGTCGTGGCCGCGGCCAGCCGACCGTGGGTCAGGCGTACCACCTGGTCACGCAGCTCGTCGGCGACCTGCCGGGGGAATCCCGCCGTCGCCGCCTCGATCGCGCCCTGGCGTCCGATCCACGCGGCGTCCGCCCCGATCCGCCGGCCGAGCCACCTCAGCACTTCCGTGGGGCTCCCGTGCCGCCGTACGAGCCGCAGCAGCTCGTCGAGACTCTCCGCCTGCCCCAGCGCCTCCACAGCTCAACTCACCTTCCCGCCACCGCGACGAACCTCCAATTCGGAACCATAAAGGCTGTTCCTGTCGACGTCAGGCCACCGCCGTCGGCGCGAGAGATCGCAGCTCGCCCAACGCCGCGGCGACGGCCGGGCGTTCGTGGCCGCCGGCGCGGGTGCAGGTGAGGAGCTTGCGGTGCGGGTCGCCGGTGCACCGGACGCGGGTGATGGGCAGGTGCGGGGTCAGATGGGCGAGCCGGGGGATGAGGGCGACCCCCAGACCGTGGGCGACGAGGTGGGCCATGACGTTCCAGTCCAGCGCGTGGTGGACGACGTCGGGGGTGAAGCCGGCCGCGCCGCACGCCGAGAGCACGTGCACCCGGCAGGGGCTGTCCTGGACCGGCGCGATCCAGTCCTCGCGCGCCGCCTCCGAGAGATCGACCCTGCGCAGCCCCGCCAGCCGGTGACGGTCGGGCACGACCAGGTCGAACGGGTCGTCCAGGAGCGGCTGCTGGTCGAAGCGGGCGTCGCCGAGCGGCGGGTTGCGCGGGGTCGCCTCGACGACCGCGAGATCGGTCTCGCCCTCGAAGAGCAGGTCGAAGCTCGACGGGACCTCCGCCTCCTGTATCCGTACGGAGAGCCGGGGGTGGCGTTCCCGCAGCCGGGCCGCCATCGGGGCGAGCAGCACCGAGATCGCCATCGGGAAGCCGCTCACCCGCAGCAGCCCGGCCGGATCGCCGTGGTCGGCCCGCAGATCCAGTTCGGCCCGTTCCCAGCGGGCCTGGATCGCGTCGGCGTGCGTGATCAGACTCCGCGCGGCCTGGGTGAGCCGTACGCCGCGGCCCTGGGGTTCCAGCAGATCGACGCCCAGCTCACGCGCGAGCTGGCGGACCTGCTGCGAGGCGGCGGACGTCGTGAGGTGCAGGGCGCGGGCGGCGGCGGTCACCGTGCCGTAGTGCTCGACGGCCCGCAGTACGTGTAGCCGGCGCAGATCAATCATGAAGTCCACGCTTCAAGGTGAGGTCCAGAAAGTCAACCTGGACGTACACGAAGGTCCGTTACACGCTGGAGGTGTCGCGACGGTCCACCACCCGACCACCCGCACGAGGAGTTGCAGACAGATGACCAGCACAGCCCACCCCCATGGCCGGCCCGCCGGCGACGCGTGCCCGTACTGCGGCTGGCCCGACCGTGCGGAGCCCTTCCAGGTGGTGTCCCGGCACGGCACCGCGGCGGGCCACACGGTGTGGACCCGCTGCGGGTGCGGTTCGCTTCAGATGCGTGTCGTGGATGCGGGCGGTATGAACGTCGTCTCGCGGAGTCGGCCCGCGGCCGAGGGGGCCACCGATGTCCGTTCCGGCGTGGTGTGAGCTGCGGGCCGGTGGGGGCGGGCCGCGCAGTTCCCCGCGCCCCTGAAGGGCGCCGCTTCGCGCGCCCCCACCGGCCCGCAGGCGGTACTCAGCCCGTCTCGACGCCCAGTGTCAGCGTGCCCGCGTAGCCGGACGACGCCGAGCTGCCCAGCGCTGTGAGCGTCAGCAGGCCGGACGCGGCGCCTCCCTCGTCGTAGACGGAATCCTGCGCGAGGGTCGTCCGGGGCACGGTGTTGGCGGCGTACGCGGCCACCTCCGCCACGTCCTCGGTGATCCCCTCGTCGAAGAACAGCTGCCCGGTGTGCAGCTCCTGACCGCCCTCGAAGGAGCCGTCGGAGGTCAGCGTGACGTCGGTGTGCACCTTCACGTGGATGTGGATGCACCGCCCCCGGTACCAGCCGGGATAGACGCTGGTGATCCGGGCGACCCCGTCGGAGCCGGTCAGCACCCCGCCCCGCAGGAACGTCCCGTTGTCCGGCTCGTCGTGCCCGTTGCCCCCGACGAAACCGGAGTACTCGCCGAGCGCGTCGCAGTGCCAGATCTCCACGAGCGCGTTGCCGAGCGGGGCGCACGTGTCGTCGTCGACGACGGTGAGCGTGAGTTTCAGCGGGACACCGGTCTTGTCCTCGCTGACATCGGCGCGGACGAGCTGTCCGTCGAGGTAGTAGGGGCCTTCGGTCATCTCCTTGGTGAGGGTGCAGACGGCCGCGGCTGCCACGGGGGCCGTGTCGGCCGCCTCGGCTGTGGGGGCTTCGGGCGCGGCGGCGGTGATGGCCAGGGAGGCGGCCGTGGCGCCGGTGGCGATCAGTACGGTGCGGCGACCGAACGCGGTGGGGGTTGCCTTCGAAGTGTCTGTCATGAACACGGCACCGTAGGAAGGGATGCTGTTGACGGGCTGTCGGTTAGGCAAAGTGGGCAGCCGTCAAGTTCGTTGCAGGACAGGTGAGTTCGATTCGATCCGGATCGAAGGCGGGTGCGTGGCGTGGTGTACGGACCGCAGGCTGGTCGCCGTCTTCGGCGGCTGGCGGCACAGGGTGCGCCGCGAACTGCCCGCTGGCGTACGCCCGCTGCTCCGCCTGGCTCCGCCCGTCGGCTACTCGGCGGACTTCCTCACCCAGGCGGTCGGCACGGGCGGCCTGGACGCCGGGATCGGCGCCCTGCTGTCCACGCGGCGGCAGCGGTTCCGGGGCGATTTGGTGGAACTGTCCCGCGCGGGCCGACGACTGCCGCCGTGGGCGGGGCTGCTCGCCGACAGGGACAGGGAGGCCGTGGGACATCTGGCGCGTACGTTCAGGAGCTACTTCGGCTGTGCTCCGACCCTTTGGCGGAACGGCATCCGCGCCCGCTTCGACGCCGGACGCGCCGCCCACGGCCGGTAGTGCGCCGTGGTCTGTCCGATGACCCACGAGGCGGTACCGGGCGGCGGCGCACCTGGACTCCGCGCCCTGAACGCCCTCCTCGGCGTACCCGTGCCGGGATCCTGGAATCGGTCGCGGAACATGGGAGTCACGACGACCGAACTCGCCCACGACGCGGGCATCTCCCCGGCCACGGCCGGCCATCACGTCGGCATCCTGCGCAAGGCGGGGAAGGCCGTACTGCACTCGGTCACGCCGCTGGGGCCGGCGCTGCTGGACGGCCATTCGGCTTCGCGACCACGGCGGTTGGCGTGAACCGATGGCGGCGGACGCCAACGGCTCTCTAGCGTTGGTCACATGACCGACAACCGGATTGAACTGGCCGACGCCGTGCAGGCTGTACGGGACGAACTGATCACAGCGGCGGGGCGTTCGTCCGGGCAGGACGTGACCTTCGAAGTGGGCGACATCGAGCTGGAGTTCAGCGTTGAGCTGCGTAAGGAGGTCGCGGGCGGGGTCAAGGTGAAGGCTTGGGTGGTGGAGGCCGGGGTTGACGGGGGCGGAGTTACGACTCGGACGCATCGGGTGGCGATGACGCTCAAAGCGCTGGACGCGCGGACCGGGGAGCCGTGGAAGGTGCGGAATGAGAGCAGGGGGAGTGTGGCTCGGTTCGGTAGGGGTGGCGACGAGCAGTGATCGCGGGCGGGGTTGCGGACCTGGTCGTGGCGGTCCTTGGGGAGGGGCAGGGCAGCGGAGTACTGCTCGGCCTCAACCTGGTGCTCACTGCGCGGCACGTGGCGGACGGCAGCGGTGTCGTGGAGGTGATCCATCCGTCGAGCAGGAGGCCGGTGGAATGCGAGGTCATCTGGGCTGACGAGGTCCTCGATGCCGCTCTGCTGAGGGCTGAGTCGGCGGTGATCAGCGCCGAGCATGCCGCGCCTTTGGGGCGGCCCCGGGTGGGCCGCGTTGCCCTGGCATCTCCGCTGTCGCACTGCCAGATCGTCGGGTTCCCCCAGATCCAGCGCTATGGGGACCAGGGCGACGACCTCGAGTACGAGCAGTATCGCGGGACCGTGCTGCCCATGGCCGGACGCATGCGGAACGTCCTGGTCTGTGAACTCGACGTGCCTGCCGCAGACGAGCGAGGTAGTGAGGTATCACCGCTGGCGGGGCTGTCGGGGGCTCCGGTCTTCGCCGGAGCGGTGCTCCTCGGGGTGGTGACCCAGGTGCCCCGGAGCCGCTCCCACTTCAGGATCGAGGCGGCCCCGATCGACGCCGCGATGACATCGGTTCGGCGGATCCGCTGGAATCCCACGTTCGAGGAGATCACCGATGTCCACCCCAAGGACGAGCTGTTCGAAGCCCGGTACGCCAAGGACCTGGCGGCGCAGTACCGCAAGACGGAGATCTTCGGCATCGAGGAACTCGGCCGTACCGAGTCCCGCTGGGATCTCGACACGGCCTATCTGAGTCTGGAGGCCGAGGCCGCCACCCCGGACGGACGCCCGGAAGCAAGGCCCTCCGCGCAGCGCATCGAGTCCCTGTTGAAGACACGCCCTCGCGCCCTGCTACGCGGTCAGGCGGGCGCCGGCAAGACCACTCTCGTCTGGTGGCTGGCAGCCCACGCGGCGAACGGCACCCTCAACATGAAGCTCGCCCAGTTGAACGGCCTGGTGCCCTTCGTCATCCCGATGCGCGAGGTGTACGCGCGGGGCGGACGGTTCCCGGCGGTGTCGGAACTCCTGTCCGCCGGACGAGTCATCTCGGACGATGCCCCCGAAGGCTGGGCCGGTCGAGTCCTGGAGGCCGGCCGAGGGCTGCTCCTGGTGGACGGCCTGGACGAAGTCCCGCCGGAGGAACGGGAGAAGGCCCGCCGCTGGCTCTCCGCACTGCTCGACCGGTACCCGGAAACCCGGTGCCTGGCCACCGTCCGCCCCGACGCGGTCGAGGAGGACTGGCTCCGTTCCGAGGGCTTCACCGAACTGACACTGCTGCCCATGAGCGACGAGGACATCCAGTCCTTCGTCACCGCCTGGCACAACGCCGCGCGCTTGGAGGCCGAGCGCGTCTACGACGCCCACCGGTGCGGCGACGAGAGGCAACTCCTCACCTCCCTGGAACAGGACCTTGCCCACCAGCTGCGGCAGAACCCGGCACTGCGCGATCTCGCCCGCACCCCGCTCCTCTGCGCCGTGATCTGCGCCCTGCACCGGCGCCGCCGCGGCCTCCTGCCCACAACGCGCTGGTCCCTGTACCGAGCTGCCCTGGCCATGCTTCTCGGCGGCCGCGACGCCGCACGTGGCGTGCCCCACCCCGATGACATCAGCCTCGACTCGGACGAACAGCACGCCCTGCTCCAACGGCTCGCCATCTGGCTGGTGCGGACCGAGCAGCAGCAGATGACCCATGAGCAGGCGACGCAACAACTCGACCTCGCGATGCGGGACATGTCGCAGATCCGTACCCAGACGACACCTGAGCGAGCGCTGCGTTTTCTTGTCGCACGCAGTGGTCTGCTGCAGGAGCGGACGGACGACGCGATCCAGTTCATCCACCGGACGTTCCAGGATTTCCTCGCGGCGAAGGAGTTCCACGAGAGCGGGTATGTCCTCGAACTTCTGAATCACGGGGGCGACGAGGCCTGGCGGGACGTGATCGTGCTGGCCGTCGGCCACGCGACGCGGACGGATGCGCAGCTGCTCATCGAGAGGCTGGTCCAGTTCGGGGACGTCGTGGAAGGGCGGGAGGAGAAGTGGTACCTCCATGTGTTGGCCGCCCAGTGCGCCACCAGCCTTTTGTCACTGGACGCGGCGCTGATGGAGGTCGTGAGGGGGCGCGTTCGAGCCCTGCTGCCTCCGCAGAACCACTCAGAAGCCGGAGACATCGCGAGCCTGGCTGCTTGGGCCGTCGAACTGTTGCCGGGGCCGGGGGAGAAGGACGGTTTCGGCGAGTACATCGTCGAGGCTCTCACGAGGATCCGTACGGCGGACGCACGGCAGAAGCTGAAGCAGTTCGCGTTGCATCCCGGGATCGACGTTGGGGTCCCGATCGCTCTGGGTTGGATTCACCAGCCCGCAGAGGAGTACGCCCGCGAAGTGCTGGCCGACTCCGGTATTTACTCGCTGTATGTTCAGAACAGCTCGCAGCTGGCTCAGCTGCCACACTTGGAACCGATCCCCAGCATCATCGTGGACGGGTCCTACACCGCGGAAGAACTCGACGCTCATCTGCCCACGAGGTACGTCGAAGTGATCAGCCTGAGGAACAACCGGAAGATCACCCATCTTGACTTCCTGCGGACCCGGGAGCAGCTGCACGCATTGGATCTCGACCTGCCGGTGGGAACGCTGGACCTACTGACCGCCCTTGCGCCGCTGCCCAGTGTTCGGCGTCTGAAACTCAACGGGCTGCGGGACTACGCGGACATGAGCCAGTTGCCTCGTGTCTTTCCGGGCCTGACAGGACTGACACTGCAACTGGAGGAAGGCGCCGCGGAACCGCCCGACCCGAAGGTTCTGGGCGCCGAAGCGCTCGGCGCCCTCTTCGGGCGTCAGCTGCGGGTGGTGGTGCAGTAGGAGACGAACGCCCCCCCCACGCTTCAGGCGAAAGCGCCAGCCGACGCTCCTCCGTGATCTTGGAGTCGCGTACATGGATGATGCGGGGGCAGGTGGCGACCTCGACGCAGTCGCCGTCGCTGCTGTAGCTGCTCTTGAACCAGGCCAGTTCGCCGGTGCTCATAGCTCTCCTCGCATGCGCTGCAACAGGCTCACGGAGTCTTCAAGGGTGAGAGCCTGCGCAAGCATCCTGGCATACCGCCTTTGGAGGACGCTGGCCTCTTTCGGGTCGGAGATGAGCAGGCCGCCTCGCTGTCCCTCGCAGTAGGCGAACCACTTGTTCTCCGGGGTCTCCAGGAGCTGCATCGGGCCGTCGAGCCCTGCGTGCGTCTCCCGCGCTGTCGGCATGATCTGGATCTCCACGTTCCGCAGCTCGGCGATCTCCAGTACGTGGTCGATGAGCTCCCGAGTGACCTCCACGCCGCCCGTTCGCCGCCGGAACAGGTGCTCCTCCAGGACGAAGGCGAACGCGGTGTTCGGCCGTTCCCGCAGCAGTCGTTGCCGTTCCGCTCGCGCTGCCCACTGAGCCTCGATCTGTTCGTCGCTCAGCGGCGGGAGCTGGTTCGTGAACAGGGTCCGCGCGTACGCCTCCGTCTGCAACAGCCCCGGAATCAACCGGCATTCGTACGTGTACAGCGTGATTGCCATGCCCTCCAACTGTGCCCACCGCCGAAACCACGCCGCCAGTCCCGGCTGCCGAGCCAGATGCTGTGCCGCCCGTGTCAGCACCCCCGTATTCCCCAGCACCGCCTCCGACCGCTCCGCGAACGTCGGATCCGGCATCCGCCTCCCCAACTCCACCGAAGCCACCGTGTGCTTGGAGAGCCCACCTGATCCCCGAACTCCTCCCGGTTCACCACCCGCACCCGTACCCACCACGCCCTCGACCACCGACGGTCACCTCCCGCACACATGGTCACGGCCAGTCACAAGTACTGTCCACCCCGTAACCGCGTACGCTCCCGCAGCGTACGCACCTCCCACCTGGTGAACTGCCCCGCGCACCCGCCAGATTGAGGGCATGCCCGCACCCCGCACCCCCAACCCCCGGTCACCCTACGTATGTTCACCCAGCGCCTCAGCGTCACCCCACGCGGCGCCCGCCTCGCCCGGCACCTCGCACTGAACCAGCTCCAGGCCTGGGGCATCCCGTACGACAGTGACGCCTCCGAGGCGGTCGCGCTGATCGTCGCCGAGCTGGCGGCCAACGCGGTGACCCACGGCCGAGTCCCCGGCCGGGACTTCGAGCTGCGCCTGTCGCTTCCCACAGGCAGCATCCGCATTGAGGTCAGCGATACCCGTACCGAACCCCGCCCCCCCCGAAACCCGGCGACGTACCTCCCCCGCACCCCTCGACGAACACGGCCGCGGACTCGTCCTCGTCGACGCGCTCGCCGACCGCTGGGAGGTGCTGGACCGTCAGCCGCCCGGCACGACGGTCCGCGCGGAGGTCGACGTGCCGTACTGGTCTGCCCTCTTCAGGCCTCCGGCCGTACGGTGAACAGTCAGGCCGACCGGTTGCGGTCGAGCAGGTCCTGGATGCGGGTGGCGACGGCGTGGCCCGCCTCGTCGACCGGCGTGAGGCGTTCGACGATCGCACGGCTCCTGGCCGTGTCGTCCGCGTTGATGCGGTGCACCACCTCGTCCAGCGTCGAGCGCAGACGGGCCCTGTGCCGCTGATGGTGCTCCTCGGCCGCGTCGATCAGGAGCCGGCCCTGGCCCCGCACCATCTCCTCGAAGCCGTTACGGGCCTGCTTCGCCTGCTCGTCGATCATGGCCTTGCGTTCCTGGCGGGCCTGCTGGATCTTGGACTCCCGTTCCTTGAGAACGTCCGTGATCCTGGCGATGCCGATGGCGGCGATGACGGCCGCTCCCACGGGGAGCGCGATGGTGGCGAGACTGAGACTGGTCGTCAGCCAGACGGCTCCGCCGGCGAGGGGGCTGGCCACACCGAGTGTGTTCGCCGCGGTCTGGACCATGGAGTACGCCCGCCAGGGGCGACCCAGCTCCGTCTGCGCCGGGATGGTCTCGGGGTCGAGCGACTCGGGCGCGACCAGTTCGGATCCGGCGTCCTCGTCCTCGAGCTCCGACCGCAGGATCTGCCGGGCGAGCTGGTCGAGTGCCTCGCGTTCGCCCTCCCAGAGGGTGCCGGGTCCTTCGGGCCCGGTCATCCACTCGTTGAAGAGCTGGACATAGCGGACGTCGATGTCGTGGGCGTGCTCGGCGCTCAGGTTGCCCGAATCGATGAACTCGTCCAGGCCCCGGTGCAGTTCGTCCGCCAGGCCGCCGAACGGCCGCTGGGCGATACGGATCCTGCGGTCCAGTTCGTCGTTCAGTTCCGCCCGCATCCGTACGACGGAGTCGTCCATGCCGTCCAGACGGTCACGGAGATGGTCGCGCTGCGTCTCCAGGTCGTCGACGGTCACGCGATGCGCCTCGAGCATGTCGGTGATGCTTCGCCGTCGTCGCCGCACGAGCCAGCCCGCCTCTTCACCGACCTGCTTCAGGTGCTTGTAGCCGGCGCCGGACTCCAACAGGGCCTGGAGGCGCTCGCGCAACTCGCCCATGCGGCTGCGTCGTCTGAGCACGCTTCCGTCTCCGTTGTGGGCCTCCTCGTGCTCGGCCCTGGCCTCCAATGCCGCCGAGACGGGGAGGAACCCGTCATTGACGAAGTCCCCGGCTCCGCGGTGACGGTCGCGCAGATACTGATTGTTGGTGGTCAGCACGTTCTTCCAGGCAGCCTGGCCGTGCTCGCGCTGTGCGGCCCGGTCGATCCCGGACAGGACCCAGAGCACCGGCTTGCCTCCGGGTTCCGCGTGGGCGTACAGATCCTTGATCAGGCTCAGTTCGTGGGAGGTCAGGGCCTCGGTGGCCTGGCTCACGTAGATGAAGCAGTCGGCCTCCTTCCATGCCTCGTACAGGATGTCGTCGTGTGTCTCGTTCTCGGACTCCGAGCCGGGCAGGTCGAAGAGCTTGATCGGCAGACGGGTCCGGGAGAGGAGCAGCTCGATCCGCTCGACCTGGCGGTTGACGTGGTCGGGGTGGCGATCGGTGACGTTGCCGTCCGCCGCCACGTAGGCGGCCACTTCGGCGCGGTGCAGATTCGTGCCGATCTCCACCCAGTCGGCGATCCCCTTGAACTTCACCTGCAGCAGCCCGCGGCCCGTCGCGTCGACCTTGGGATCGTCTCCCACGGGGACGATCGTCGAAGGGCAGGCGGTGTTCGGGCTCGCGGACGAGGGGAGGAGGCCGAGGTACTCGTCCGACTGCTCGCCGTCCTCGTCGATGATCGGCACGTACTCGAGGTGGCCTTGGAGACCGCTGATCAGGAAGCTCTTCCCGGAGGACTGCCGCCCCAGCAGTGCCACGTTGAGCATGGCCGACAGGGCGCGGGTGCTCATGGCCTGGATGCGCTCGACATCCGACTCGAGATCGGCGGTCGCCGACTCCGGAAGGATCTCCGAGACCTCGGCAACCGTGCCCAGCCACTGTTCGCAGCGGTCCAAGAGGTGCTTCAGCTCGTCCCTTGCTTCTTCCACCGGCATCATGAGCCCACTTGTACCCCTGGGGGCCGTCGCCCGACCGGGGAACGGCCCCAGGCTTCCCTGAACCCACACCTCGGTGACACCGGTTGTGAGAACCATTGACGCGCAAGAGGTTCGATTCTACGGTCCCGTCCGAAGTGGCGATCGATGGTCGAAATGTCGAACGTTACATGAACTCCCCCCACCGCAAGGAGGATTCACGTGAGCCGCACCTCCCGTACCTCCCGTACTCCGCGCATGTCCCGCCGAACCGCCCTCCTCGCCCTCCTCACCGCCGTCCTGCTCGCCCTCATCCCGTCCTCGGCGTCGGCGTACCCCAACCCCGGCCGGGTCACCGGCTCCGTCGTCACCCACGACCCGACGATGATCCGCACCTCGTCCGGCCAGTACCTGCTGTACGCCACCGGCGGCGGCATCGCCAACAAGACGTCGTCCGACCGCACCGCCTTCAGCGCGGGTGCCGACGTCTTCTTCTCCCGGCCGAGTTGGTGGCGGAACTACTCCTCCGTCCCCGAGGCCTGGGCGCCGGACATCTCGTACCAGGGCGGCAAGTACCTGCTGTACTACTCCGTCTCGTCGTTCGGTTCGAACACGTCCGCCATCGGCTTCGCCACCTCCAGCACCGGCCAGCCCGGCAGCTGGACCGACCAGGGGACCGTCTACGCGTCCACCACCTCCAGCGACTACAACGCCATCGACCCGAACCTCTTCGTGGACGACGACGGCAAGTGGTGGCTGTCCTTCGGCAGTTGGTGGACCGGGCTCAAGATGATCCAGATCAACCCGTCGACCGGCAAGCAGCTCTCGTCGAACACGACGCGTTATTCGATCGCCTCCCGCCCGACCGGCACGAAGGCCGTCGAGGCGCCGTCGATCGTCAAACGGGGCGGCTACTACTACCTGTTCGCCTCGTACGACACCTGCTGTGCCGGCACCAGCTCCACGTACAAGGTCAAGGTGGGCCGGGCGACCAGTGTCACCGGGCCCTACTACGACAAGAGTGGCGTCGCGATGACGAACAACGGCGGGACGCCCGTGTTGGAGTCGCACGGGCGGTACGTCGGGCCCGGCGGGCAGTCGATCCTGGCGGACTCGGACGGGGACCTGATCGTGTACCACTACTACGACGGCCAGGACAACGGCACGCCCAAGCTCGGGATCAACCTGCTGAACTGGAGCAGTGGGTGGCCTGTGGCCTACTGACCCTGCCGGCCGGTGGGGGCTGGTCGCGCAGTTCCCCGCGCCCCTAAAAGATTGCGCCGTTCCCCGCGCCCCTGAAGGTAAGAGGTGCGGGCCCGCGGCTCCCCTCCGGGCGCGGGCCCGCACCCCCTGTGCCGGGGCCGGGAGGGTCCTGGACCTCCCGGCCGGCGAGGGCCCCGTTGCGGGATGCGGGGACCTCGGGCAACCGGTCCGGTGGTCAGCCGACCCGGTCGACAGCGGCGGCCGGCCAGCCGGCGCCGTTCGGCGGCGTGTTGGGCCAGCCGGTGGCCTGCTGCGGCACGGGTTGGGGCACCGGCTGCGGCATGGCCTGGGGCTGCGGTTGCGGGAACCCCTGCGGCTGACCCTGTGCGTTCACGGCGGTCAGCCCTCCCGGCATGCCCGTCGTGCCACGGGTCTGGGCGGCCGTGAGCGGCTGCGGCTGCCCGGGTATCCCGTTCGCCGCGGCGGTGAACTGCTGCGGCTGTCCGACCATTCCGTTGGCGGGGGCGGTGAACTGCTGGGCCTGTCCGCCCATTCCGTTGGCCGCGGCGGTCAGCGGCTGAGGCTGTCCCCCCCTTCCGTTGGCGGCGGCCGTGAGCGGCTGGGGCTGTCCGACCATTCCGTTGGCGGCGGCCGTGAGCGGCTGGGGCTGCCCGGCCATCCCGTTGGCCGCGGCGGCGATCCCCGGATAGCCCTGCCCGCTCGTCGAACTGACGAGCCGGTCCACCGCCGCCGTACCCGAGCTGTAGCTGGTCCCTGTGCTCAGCTCGGGCACGGCGGCTCCCCTCCTGTTCCCGTAGAGCACCGACTCCAGGCCGGACACCAGGCGACGCACGTCCACCTGGGGGCGCACCACGAGCCGCAGGAAGCGACTGGACGAGCCGATCTTGTTGCCGCACTCGCGGACCAGGATCCGGTGCTCGGTGAGCAGGCGGTCCCGGACCACGGTGCCCTCGGCACCCACGGGGAGGCGCACGAAGAGGAAGTTGCCCTGCGAGGGGTAGACCGTGAGGCCGGGCAGTGTGGAGAGCTGGCGCGCCATGTCGAGCCGGTCGCGGCGCACCATGTGCAGGCTCTCCGCGTACTCGGGACCGTGGTCCCTGAGCATGAACACCACGGTCTCCGCGAAGGCGTTCAGGTTCCACTTCGGCAGCATCGAACGGACTCTGCCCGCCAGGCCCGGGTTGGCCACCATGTAGCCGAACCGCACGCCGTGCAGCCCGAAGTTCTTGCCGAGACTGCGCAGCACGATGACGTTGGGCCGCATCACCGCCTCGTCGACGACGCTCGGCTCGTTCTCCGCGTCGGCGAACTCCAGGAACGACTCGTCGATGACGATCAGGTCCAGGTCCGCGAGCGCGTCGCAGAAGGCCAGGATCGTCTGCTTGGGCAGAAAGCCGCCGTCGGGGTTGTTCGGGTTGCAGATGACGGCCGCGCGGGTGCCACGGGAGCGGATGAACTGGATGTACTGAGCCGGGTCGAGGGCGAAGCCGTTGCTCTCCTGGAGCGGGAACATGTCGACGCGCTTGCCGGTCTCCAGCGGCTGGTCGGTCCAGCGGCCGAAGGTGGGGACGGGGATGGCGAGCGATTCGCGGACCAGCAGGTGGTCGATCCAGGTGATGAGCTCCGTCGAGCCGTTGCCCATCGCCACGCACTGCGGGGGGAGTTGGAGCAGGTTGCACAGCTCACCCGTGATGGTGTCCGCGCTGCTCGGGTAGTACGTGATGATGTCGCGCAACCGGTGGGTCAGCTCATCGAACATCGCGGGCGTGGGGAAATACGGATTGCACGGGATGCAGAAGTCCAGCGGACCCGCCTCCCCGCTCTCGCGTGCCAGCGCGGCCATCGAGGGGCTGTGCGCGCCGGTGCGGAACAGCGAGGTGACATTGTCGGCCATGGACCCTCCGTCCTTGAGGGGCGGCCCGAGCGGGGATACGCGGGCCGCCCCTTAGTACGGGCGGCTGTGTGTCTCTGTTCAACGACTGTGAATCGATGTGGAAGTTGTGAACCAACTGTGAAGGTCGATCACGAGTTGAACGAGTGGACCGTCGTCGAGCGGTACGTCTCGCCCGGCCTGAGCACGGTCGACGGGAACTCCGGGCGGTTCGGCGAGTCCGGGAAGTGCTGGGTCTCCAGGCACAGCGCGCTGCCAGGACCGTATGCCTGGCCGCCGGGGCCCACCAGGGTGCCGTCCAGGAAGTTGCCCGAGTAGAACTGCACACCGGGCTCGGTCGTCGCGATCCTCAGGGTGCGGCCGGAGACCGGTTCGCGGAGGGTCGCGAAGTGCTCGGGCCGCTGCGTGAGCCCCTTGTCGAGGACCAGGTTGTGGTCGAACCCCTTGGTGTGCAGGAGTTGTTGCTCGGGCCGGCCGAGATCCTCGCCGACGGTCTTCGGCGTACGGAAGTCGAAGGCGGTGCCCGTGACCTCGGCGAGTTCGCCGGTGGGGACGAGGCTCGCGTCGACCGGTGTGAAGCGGGACGCGGCGACCGTCAACTCGTGGTCGTGGACCGGGCCGCCGCTCTCGCCCGCCAGGTTCCAGTACACGTGGTTGGTGAGGTTGACGACCGTGGCCCGGTCGGTGGTGGCCGCGTAGTCGATGCGCCAGTCGCCGTCACCGGTGAGCGTGTACGTGACCTTCGCCGTCAGCGTGCCGGGGTAGCCCATCTCGCCGTCGGGGCTGGTGCGGCGCAGGACCAGGCCCACGTCGGAGCCGGAGGTGAACTCCTCCACGGCCCACACATGTTTGTCGAAGCCGTCGGGTCCGCCGTGCAGGTTGTTCCCGCCGTCGTTGACGGGGAGTCGGTGATCCTCGCCGTCGAGGGTGAACCTGCCGCCGGCGATGCGGTTGCCGTACCGGCCGATGACGGCGCCGAAGTACGGGCTGGACGCCTCGTACTCCTCGATCGTCCCGAAACCGAGCGACACGTTCGCGTACCGGCCGTGGCGGTCCGGGAGTTCGAGCGACTGGACGACTCCGCCGTACGAGAGGACCTTCAGCCGGGTGCCGCCGTTCTCCAGCGACCACCGGTGGACCTTCGTGCCGTCGGCGAGTGTTCCGAAAAGTTCCTTCACGGTCGTCCTGTCTTCCAACTGTCTTACAGAGCTTGGCTGCTGCCGCGGTACGTAAAGAAGCCGTACACAGAGAAATGGGGCCCCACGGGCATGCCGCCCGCGGGGCCCCACCGAGAGCGCTAGGAACCGACCTTGCGCTTGTTCCACACGTCGAAGCCGACCGCCGCGAGGAGCACCAGGCCCTTGATGACCTGCTGCCAGTCGCTGCCGACGCCGACGAGGTTCATGCCGTTGTTCAGGACACCGAGGACGACACCACCGATGATCGCGCCGAGGACCGTGCCCACGCCGCCGCTCATCGACGCGCCGCCGATGAACGACGCGGCGATCGCCTCGAGTTCGAAGTTCACACCGGCCTTGGGCGAGGCCGCGTTGAAGCGGGCCGCGAAGACCAGACCGGCCAGCGCCGCGAGCATGCCCATGTTGAGGAAGACCAGGAAGGTGACCTTCTTGTCCCGCACACCGGACAGCTTCGCCGCGGGCAGGTTGCCGCCGATCGCGTACACGTGGCGGCCGATGACGGCGTTGCGCATCACATAGCCGAAGCCCACGACCAGGGCGCCGAGGATGATCAGCACCACCGGGGCACCCTTGTAACTGGCGAGCATCATCGTCACCGTGAGCACGGCGGCGACCAGGGCCACGATCTTCAGCAGGAAGAGCTTGGCGGGCGGCACCTCCAGTGCGAACTCCTGCTGGCGCCTGCGGTCACGGACCTCCTGCAGCACCACGAACGCGATCACCGCGAAGCCGAGCAGCAGTGTGAGGTTGTGGTAGTTGGTGTCCGGGCCGACCTCGGGAAGGAAGCCGTTGGAGACGTCCTGCAGACCCTTGGGGAACGGGCCGATGGTCTGGCCCTCCAGGAAGATCTCGGTCAGACCGCGGAAGAGCAGCATGCCCGCGAGGGTGACGATGAACGAGGGTATGCCGAGATAGGCGATGAAGAACCCCTGCACGGCCCCCGCGGCGGCGCCCAGGAGCAGGCACATCACCACGGCCACCGGCCAGGCGATGTCGTGGTTGACCATCAGTACGGCCGCCACCGCGCCCACGAAGGCGGTGAGCGAGCCGACCGACAGGTCGATGTGGCCCGCGATGATGACGAGCATCATGCCGATCGCGAGGATCAGGATGTAGCTGTTCTGCAGCACCAGGTTGGAGACGTTGCGCGGCAGCAGCAGGTCGCCGTCCGTCCACACCGCGAACAGCACCACGATCAGACCGAGAGCGATCAGCATGCCGTACTGCCGCATGTTGCGGCGCATACCGTCGATCATCAGCTGCAGCAGGCCGTCGCCCCCGGTCGAGTCGCCCTTGCCGGCGGGCGCCGGCGCGGGGGACTTGGCGGTCACGTTCGTGCTCATCGCTCTTACCTCTTGTCCTTCGTCATCTGGCGCATCAGCACTTCCTGCGTGGCCTCGGCCCGCGGGACCTCACCGGTCAGCCGTCCGGCGGCCATCGTGTAGATGCGGTCGCACATTCCGAGCAGTTCGGGCAGCTCGGAGGAGATGAAGACGACCGCCTTGCCCTCGGCGGCCAGTTTGTCGATGACCGTGTAGATCTCGAACTTGGCGCCCACGTCGATCCCGCGCGTCGGCTCGTCCAGGATCAGCACGTCCGGACCCGCGAAGATCCACTTGCTGAGGACGACCTTCTGCTGGTTGCCGCCCGACAGCTTGCCGACCGGTTCGAAGACCGTCGGCGCCTTGATGTTCATCGACTTGCGGAAGCGCTCGGCGACCTGCCGCTCCTCGTGCTCGTTCACGACACCGCGCTTGGCCACCTTCCCCAGAGCACTGAGGGAGATGTTGCGGTTGATCGTGTCGATGAGGTTGAGGCCGTAGTGCTTGCGGTCCTCCGTCACGTACGCGATCCCGTGCTTGACCGCCTCGGGCACGGTCTTCGTACGGATCTCCGTACCGTCCTTGAGGACGGTGCCGCTCGCGTACCGGCCGTAGGTGCGCCCGAACACGCTCATCGCGAGCTCGGTGCGCCCGGCGCCCATGAGCCCGGCGATGCCGACGATCTCCCCGCGGCGCACCTGGATCGACACGTCGTCGACGACCTTGCGCTGCTGGTCGATCGGGTGGTGGACGGTCCAGTTGCGGATCTCCAGGGCCGGAGCCGCGCCCACCTCCGTGTCGTGCGGGGTGCGCTCCGGGAAGCGGTGGTCGAGGTCGCGCCCGACCATGCCGTTGATGATCCGGTCCTCGGTGGTCTCCGCGGCCTTCACGTCGAGGGTCTCGATGGACCGCCCGTCGCGCAGGATCGTCACCGAGTCGGCGACCGCCTCGATCTCGTTGAGCTTGTGCGAGATGATGATCGAGGTGATGCCCTGGTCCTTCAGACCTCGGATGAGTTCCAGCAGCTTGCCGCTGTCCTCGTCGTTCAGAGCCGCCGTCGGCTCGTCGAGGATCAGCAGCTTCACCTTCTTCGACAGCGCCTTCGCGATCTCGACGAGCTGCTGCTTGCCCACGCCGATGTCGGCGACCCGGGTCTCCGGGTGATCGCTCAGCCCGACCCGCCGAAGCAGTTCGGTCGCGTGCTTGAGCGTCTCGCTCCAGCTGATGAAGCCGCGCGTGGCGTGCTCGTTGCCGAGGAAGATGTTCTCCGCGATGGAGAGGTACGGCACCAGCGCGAGCTCCTGGTGGATGATCACAATGCCGTGCTGCTCGCTCGCCCGGATGTCCTTGAACTGGCAGGACTCGCCCTCGAAGAGGATGTCCCCGTCGTAGGTTCCGTGCGGATGGACGCCGGAGAGGACCTTCATGAGGGTCGACTTTCCGGCGCCGTTCTCACCGCAGATGGCGTGGACCTCGCCCGGCCGGACGCTCAGGGAGACGTCCGACAGCGCCTTGACGCCGGGAAAGGTCTTGACGATCGAGCGCATTTCCAGGACGGGTCCCGCCATGGTCGTGCCTTCCAATCCCTAGGGGGTGGCGGTTAGTTGACCGCGTCGGCCTTGACGTAACCGGAGTCGATGACGACCTTCTGGTAGTTGGTCTTGTCGACGCTCACCGGGGTCAGCAGGTACGCGGGCACGACCTTCGAGCCGTTGTTGTACGACTTGGTGTCGTTGATCTCGGGCTTCTTGTCGTTGAGCACCGAGTCGACCATGTTCGCGGCGACCTTCGCGAGCTCGCGGGTGTCCTTGAAGACGGTCGCCGTCTGCTCGCCCCGCCTTGATCGACTTCAGCGACGCGACCTCGGCGTCCTGGCCGGTGACGACCGGCATCGGCTTGCTCTTGCCGTAGTCGTCCGACTTCAGCGCCGACAGGATGCCGATGGAGATGCCGTCGTACGGCGAGAGCACCGCGTCGACCTTGCCCTTCCGGTAGGCCGCGGTCAGGAGCTCCTCCATGCGCTTCTGGGCGGTGCCACCGTCCCAGCGCAGCGTGGTGACCTGGGTCAGCTTCGTCTGGCCCGACTTGACCACCAGCTGCTTCTTGTCGATGAAGGGCTGCAGGACCTTCATCGCGCCGTTGAAGAAGTACTGGGTGTTGTTGTCGTCGTTCGAACCCGCGAAGAGCTCGACGTTGAACGGGCCCTTCTTGGAGCCGTCCTTCAGACCGAGCTTCTCGACGATCTGGGTGCCCTGCAGCTCGCCGACCTTCTCGTTGTCGAACGACGCGTAGTAATCGACGTTCGGCGAGTTGAGGATCAGGCGGTCGTAGGAGATGACCGGGATCTTGGCGTCCTTGGCCTGCTGGAGAACGTTGTCGAGCGACTTGTTGTCGATCGCCGCGATGATCAGGGCGGAGACGCCCTGCGTGATCATGTTCTCGATCTGCGAGACCTGGGTGTCCGGGTCGTCCTCGCCGTAGGCCAGCTTGGTCTTGTAGCCGGCGGCCTTCAGGTTCTTCTCCACGTTGGCGCCGTCGGCGATCCACCGCTCGGAGGACTTCGTCGGCATCGCGATGCCGACGGTGGAGCCCTTGGCGTCTCCCTTGGTGTCCTCACTGCCGCCGTCGCTGTCCTGCCCGCAGGCGGAGAGGGTGAGGGCCAGGGAGGCGGCCGCGGCTATGGCGGAAAGCGCTGCTTTGCGATTGCGCATGATCATCTTCCTTGATGTTCTGACGGGGCTCGGTCTGGAGCTGCGAGCAGGTGGAGCGAGGTTCGACCGAGAGGAGGTGTGTGGGATTGTGTTCGGCCGCGTCGTCTTTTGTGAAGGGGGTGTGTTCGGAACGTTATGAGGGAATGTCAAACCGTTGGAGTGCGCCCGGAAGCCGGGAGCCGAGCGGCGCCATGTCGCCGTCCGCCCCGTGCCGCGCGAGCAGGTCCAGGGCGAGCCGGCCGCGCCGCACCCTTTCCCGGGCCGTGGACAGCGTCACGTCCCGCATGTGGTGGCCGTACGGGTAGATCCCGGGAGCCTTGGACAGGCCGAACTTCAGGTACAGCGGGGCGCCGCGGCGGATCAGCTCGGCGACCTCGTACATGCGCACATACCCGCCGAGATCGTCGGGGGCCTCGATGTACATGTCCATGGGGGCTGCACTGACCCGGCGGATCTCCGTCAGGTGGTCGAGCGTGAGATCGCTCGGCACGTTGATGGAGTCCCCGCCCAGTTGCTCGTACACGGCGTACGCGGCCGGGTTGACCGGGCCTATCAGCGCCGAGACCTTCAGTGTCGTGTCCGCCGGGATGATCCCGGCGACCCGGGCCCGGTGCAGGGTCCAGAGCACGCCTTCGTCAGCCACGAGGAGGCACTTTACGCCCAACTCCGTTGCACGGATGGCGTCTTCGAGACAACCTGCGACCGCATCGTGACCACGGGCGCGCAGCCCGCCGCCCCGCGAGTCGGTCCGGGTCGAGCCGCCGATGTCCCACGTGCCGCGCGGGCCCGTGAAGAGGCAGAGCTCGATGTCGCGCTCTTCGGTGGCCTCGACCATCTCGGTGATCTCGGCGTCGGTCAGCATCCAGACACCGCTGCCCTGGCTGATCCGGTGGATCGGCACATCGAGCCGCGAGGACTCCTTGAGGACCACGGCGAGCGCCTCCGGCCCCTCGCACGAGGGGATCTCGGTGCGCCAGCGGCCGCCCTCCGGGAAGGCGTGCGGTGAGGCGTCGGCGGGGGAGAGGGCGGGCGCGCCCAGGCCGAGCGCGGCGAGCGCCTGCTCACCGGGTCGACGGGCCGCCTTGGGAGAAGCGTCGGTCACGAGCTGTCCTTAGCTGGAGCTGGCTTTGGCGGGATGTGTGTTCGATGTGCCGGACGTGGTTCGTGGCGGTGGATGTACGCCGGTACGGAGCGTCAGGTCTCCGTACCGGCGTACGGATCGGGGGCGGCCGGTACCGCGGGCCCTAGGGCCGCAGCAGCACCTTGCCGACCTTCGGGTCGCCGGACCCCACCAGCTCGATCGCGTGAGCGAACTCGTCCAGCGGCAGCTCGTGCGTGACCAGCGGAAGAGGATCGAGGAGACCGGCACCGAAGACCCGCACCGTGTGCGCCCAGGCCTCCGGCGGCGCCCCGAACACGGTGTGCACCTCCAGCTGCCGTACGACGAGATCGGTGGGGTCAAGTCCCTCGGCACCCGGAGCCGGGATCCCGGTGAGGACGAGCCGTCCGCCGCGCCGCAGCAGCGAGGCGGCCGTGGTCGCGGCGGTCGCCGACCCGGCGGTCTCGATGACCACGTCGAAGTCGTCGGGCAACTCCTGGTCCCGGGTACGGAAGTCGGTCGCGCCGAACGTCTTCGAGAGCTCCTCGCGGTCCGGGCGGGTGCCGACCACGAGCAGCTCCGAGGGCGAACCCGCCTTCAGGAACTGCACGGCGAACATGCCGAGCGTCCCGGTGCCGACGACGGCCACCCGCTCGCCGGGCCGCGCGTTCGCCTTGAGCGCCGCCGCCGCGATGCAGGCCGCGGGCTCGAGCAGCGCCGCCGCCGTCAGATCGGCGTCCTCCGGCAGGATGTGCAGCAGCCGGGCGGGCAGCGTGAGCGTGGTGGCCATGGCGCCGGGCTGGGTGAAGCCCGTCTCCTCGTAGCCGGCCGTGCACAACGTTGTCTCGCCCTCGTGGCAACGGTCGCAGACCTGGCAGTTGCGGAAGCCCTCACCGACCACCTTGCGGCCCACCAGGCCCTCGGGGACCCCGGGACCGACCGCCTCGACCGTGCCGGACCACTCGTGCCCCGGCGTCAGCGGATAGCGGACGTACCCCTCGGGCCGGTTGCCCTGGTACACCTCGCGGTCACTGCCGCAGATACCGCTCGCGTGAACCCGCACGAGGGCTTGGCCCGCGGCGGGCGCCACGGACTCGTGGGGGACCAGCCGGTGCTCGCCGGGGCCCTCGATCACGACGGCCTGCGCGGCGCTCATGACTGCTCCGTGTCGGTGAGGCGGGTCAAGTCCACGGCGGTGCCGCGTGCCGGGGCTTCGAAGGGGTGGCCGGCACCCCTTCGATCCGCCGCGGCGCTGCTCGACCACAGCGGCGCGTTGCGGCCGTGCCCGAACACTCCGCGGGAAACGTGGCGGTGAAGCCGTGAGCGGTTGTCCCTCGCCGCCGGCGCCGCCGCGGTGGAGCCGCACAGGGCACAGCCGTGCACGCGCCCGGGCGCGCGGTACTCCCCTGGACCTCGGCGGGTCCGCTCGGCCGTCCGCGGCCCTTGGCCCACCCCGGTGCCGGGCGCCGTCACTTGCCACCGCCCTTCGGCTTGCGCTGCTCCCAGCCGTCCGCCCACAGGTCGAAGCGGGCCTGCTGCTGAGGGAACTCGGCCGCCGCGTCCGTGTCCAGCTCGACGCCGAGACCCGGCTCGTGCGACAGCTCGAAGTAGCCGTCGACGACCTGCGGGGCACCCTTCACGACCTTCTTGATCTCCGCGTCCGCGAAGTCGTTGAAGTGCTCCAGGATCTTGAAGTTCGGGGAGGTGAAGCCGACCTGGAGCGAGGCGGCGGTGAGGACCGGGCCGCCCACGTTGTGCGGCGCCACGAGTACGTAGTGGGCCTCGGCGGTCGCCGCCAGCTTCCGGGTCTCCCAGATGCCGCCGATGTGGCCGACATCCGGCTGGATGATGTCCACGGCCTGGCTCTCGAAGAGCTCGCGGAACTCGATGCGGTCGTGGATGCGCTCACCGGTCGCGACCGGGATGTCGACCTTCGCCGCCACCTTCTCCAGCGCCTTCAGGTTCTCCGGCGGGACCGGCTCCTCCAGCCAGGCCGGCTTGAAGGGCGCGAGCTCGCGCGCGAGACGGATCGCCGTGGCCGGCGAGAAGCGGCCGTGCATCTCCAGCATCAGCTCGGCCTCGGGGCCGATCGCGTCCCGGACCGCCTCGATCAGCGAGACCGCGTACAGCGACTGCTCGTGGTCGAGCTCGAAGTGACCCGTCCCGAACGGGTCGATCTTCAGCGCCTTGTACCCGCGCGCGACGACCTCCTGAGCGGCCTTGTGGTAGGCCTCCGGAGTGCGCTCCGTGGTGTACCAGCCGTTCGCGTACGCCTTCACCCGGTCGGTGACCTTGCCGCCCAGCAACTGCCACACCGGTACGCCCAGGGCCTTGCCCTTGATGTCCCAGCACGCCATCTCGATCACGGCGATGCCGGACATCACGATCTCGCCGGCCCGCCCGTAGTCGCCGTACTTCATGCGACGCACGAGGTCCTCGACAGCGAAGGGGTCGGAACCGAGAATGTGGTTGGCCTCCGCCTCCCGCAGATAGCCGAGCAGCGCGTCGGTGTGCCCCAGCATGCGGGTCTCACCGACTCCGGTGATGCCCTCGTCGGTGTGCACCTGGACATAGGTCAGGTTGCGCCACGGCGTCCCGACCACGTGTGTGCTGATTCCGGTGATGCGCACGGAAATTGCCCCTTGTGGCTCTACGGCTCTGTTCGAAATTTCGTCACACGTTCGAAATGCTGGCCAGACAGTAAGGATTCGGCGGCGGCAGTGTCAATGGGTCGAACGCACAACGGTTTCGACGCGATGGCACTGGAAGGCGGCGAATGGTCCGGCCTGTCCTCAACTCGCCCAACCGGAACGGGCAGTTCAGCACAGAACTTTCACAGCTGTGACTGTGAACGTGACCTGCGCGGAGTTTAGTCTTCCGGCGTCATGGACTACTGCCACCCGTGCCAACGGCACCTCAATGGCGCCCTCGCTTGCCCGGGGTGCGGTACATCGGCCGAAGCGTGCCGGGAGTACGCGGCTTCCCTGGAGGACCGCGAGGACGCCGTCGACGAGCTCGACGACGACCCCGAGAGTGACGAACCGGCGGGTGGCGGGCGCCGGTCCCGGCGCCGGGGCGGCCGCGGGGTCCGGGCGAGCCGGCGTGACCGGCGTGCCGCGCTGCACCGGCGGCGGCGCAAGCGGGTGCTGCTCGTGGGGGCGGGGCTGTTGCTCGCGGCGGGCGGGCTCAGTCTGGCCGAGCTGGGTATAGAGGCCCCCTCGTCCGAGCCGAAGGCGGCAGCGGCGGACGAGGCGTCGTCCGGTTCCTCGGCCTCCGCGGACGGTTCGTCGTCGTCCGACGGCGACGGCTCCTCCGGCGGGTCCAGCTCGGAGTCCCCGGACGCGTCTGCCTCCCCCTCGGCCTCGGAGTCGAAGAAGTCCAAGAAGGACAAGGACGACGAGGACAAGAAGGAATCGCCCGACCCGTCCCGCTCGACCGACCCCAGGACCTCGGCTCCCGCCCCGGACGAGACCACCCCGGGCGGCACGACCCCCTCGGACCCCGGCACCCAGGCCCCGGCCCCCACGGCAGAGGACCCCACCCCGGACCCGACCCCCACAGAAACGTGCACACGTTTCCTGTGGTGGTGCTCGTAGCCTGCGGCTCCCTGGAGGCGGGGCGCCCGAGGTTGATTCGCCGGGTGCGGGCCGGTGAGGGCTTGTCGCGCAGTTCCCCGCGCCCCTGAAGGGGCGCGGCTCGACCTGAGGTGCCCCTTCAGGGGCGCGGGCAACCGAAGCCGACGGTCACGCGACGTACGGCCCGGTTTTTCAGGGGCGCGGGGAACTGTGCGAGCAACCCAAGGTGGGCCGTCACGTGGCAAACGGGCCGGGCCGCCGGTTTTTCAGGGGCGCGGGGAACTGTGCGAGCAACCCAAGGCGGGCCGTCACGTGGCAAACGGGCCGGGGCACCGGTTTTTCAGGGGGGCGGGGAACTGTGCGAGTAACCCAAGGTGGGCCGTCACGTGGCAAACGGGCCGGGCCGCCGGTTTTTCAGGGGGGCGGGGAACTGTGCGAGCAACCCAAGGCGGGCCGTCACGTGGCAAACGGGCCGGGCCGCCGGTTTTTCAGGGGCGCGGGGAACTGCGCGACAAGCCCCACCGGCCCGCGGCCTACGAACCGCCCGGTCCACCCACCCCGGCGGAGCCGGAGAGCATCCGCAGAAGCAACCCCCGCAAAGACACCCGCTCCTCCCGCGAAAGCCCCGCAAGCGGCTCCCGAGCGAACCGCAGGGAATCCCGCAGACTCCGGGCAACCCCCAGCCCCTCCACCGTCACAGCGGCCAGCTTCACCCGCCGGTCCGCCGGATCGGGCCGCCGCTCGACCAGCCCCCGCGCCTCCAGCCGATCCACGATCCCGGTCACATTGGACGGCTCGCACTTCAGCTTCTGAGCCAGCCGCCGCATCGGCAACGGCTCCAACGAGAGCAGACTCAGCAGCCGGGCCTGCGCCCCGGTCAGCGCATGCTCCGACGCCGCCTCCTCGTACTCCTCGTGGTAACGCGCCACCACCGTGCCGATCAGGTCGACGACCTCAACCGTCAGAGGGTCGATCCGGGGAGTCTTCTGCGTGGACATGCGCTCCAGGCTACCCCCGATACTTGACATCATGAAATATCCAGGCGCATTATTGTTTCAGGTACTGAAGTATTTGCGCGTGAGAGCCGCTCAGAGCCGCTGTCCCCACGGAAAGGCGCCCCCCATGACCGACACCCCTGCCCTCCCCGCCACCGGCCGCGAATGGCACCTGGTCAGCCGCCCCGTCGGCTGGCCGAAGCCCGAGGACTTCGCCCTGGTCGAGACCGAGGTGAAGCAGCCCGGCCCGGGCCAGGTCCTGGTGCGCAACGAGTACCTGTCCGTGGACCCGTACATGCGCGGCCGCATGAGCGCCGCGAAGTCGTACACCGCCCCCTTCGAGCTCGGCAAGGTCATGCAGGGCGGCGCCGTCGGCGAGGTCATCGCCTCGAACGCCGAGGGCTTCGTGGTCGGCGACCGCGTCCTGCACTTCTTCGGCTGGCGCGACCACGCCACGTTCGACGCCAAGAGCGCCGTCAAGGTCGACCCCGAGGCCGCGCCCCTGAGCACGTACCTCGGCGTCCTCGGCATGACCGGCCTCACCGCGTACGCGGGCCTGCTGCGCACCGCCTCCTTCAAGGAGGGCGACACCGTCTTCGTGTCCGGCGCGGCCGGAGCCGTGGGCAGCCAGGTCGGGCAGATCGCCAAGCTCAAGGGTGCCTCGCGCGTCATCGGCTCGGCCGGCTCCGACGAGAAGGTCAAGCTCCTGGTCGAGGAGTACGGCTTCGACGCCGCCTTCAACTACAAGAACGGCTCCCTGAGCGAGCAGCTCAGGGAGGCCGCCCCCGACGGCATCGACGTCTACTTCGACAACGTCGGCGGTGACCACCTGGAGGCCGCGATCGGCTCCCTCAACCTGCACGGCCGGATCGCGATCTGCGGAATGATCTCCGTCTACAACAACACGGAGCCCGCCCCCGGCCCGAAGAACCTCGCCCGCCTCATCGCGACCCGCGGCCGTATCGAGGGCCTCCTCGTCGGCGACCACTACGACCTGCAGCCGCAGTTCGTCCAGGAGGTCGGCCCCTGGGTCGCCTCCGGCGAGCTCAAGTACCGCGAGACGGTCGTCGAGGGCATCGAGAACAACCTGGAGGCGTTCCTCGGCGTCCTGCGCGGCGAGAACACGGGAAAGATGATCGTCAAGCTCTGAGGCCGACGGCGGTGACAGTGGCAGCGGTCTTCTGCTGGACTTCCGACATGCGGTAACTTCTTTCCAAAACTGTCGCGGGTCGTGGGCGCGAGTCGTGGCGGACCAAGGAGGAAGCCACCGCATGTCCATCCAGCAGACCGACGTCCTCTACACCGCCGTCGCCACCGCCGAGAACGGTCGCGACGGCCGCGTCGCGACCGACGACGGCACGCTCGACGTCGTCGTCAACCCGCCCAAGGAAATGGGCGGCAGCGGCACCGGCACCAACCCGGAGCAGCTCTTCGCCGCCGGCTACAGCGCCTGTTTCCAGGGCGCCCTCGCCGTCGTCGCCCGCCAGGAGAAGGCCGACATCACCGGCTCGACCGTCACCGCGAAGGTGGGCATCGGCAAGAACGCCGACGGCTTCGGCCTCATAGTCGAGATCTCCGCCGGCATCCCGAACGCAGACCCCGCCACCGCCCGGACCCTCCTGGAAAAGGCCCACCAGGTATGCCCGTACTCAAAGGCCACCGCGGGCAACATCACGGTCACCCTGACCTGACCACCGGCCCTTTCAGGGAGCCCGGCCACCGGTGCTTTCAGGGGCGCGGGGAACGGCGCGAGCAACCCAAACGGACGGTCACCCGACAACCGGCCTCGGCCACCGGCTTCTTAGGGGCGCGGGGAACGGCGCGAGCAACCCAAACGGACGGTCACCCGACAACCGGCCTCGGCCACCGGCTTCTTAGGGGCGCGGGGAACGGCGCGACCAGCCCCCACCGACCCGCACCCTCAACACAACCCCCGGTTCATGAGGGGACGCTCAAGAAAGCGCCCCCTCATGAACCACCCGAACCAACCGCTGATTCTCCGGCGCGGCCCCACCGGGAAACGCACTACGCCGCCGCGTATACCCATACGCCAGCCCACTCCGCGGATCCGCAAAGGCCTGCGATCCCCCCGCCCCACTGTGCCCGAACGCCCCGGCCCCCAAAAACGGGTGCCACATGTCGGCCGTGGCCTGAAACCCGAGCCCGTACGACTTGTGCGCGCGGGCGACCAGGTCGTACCCGACAGAGTGGATCTGCCCCACCTCCCCGACCGCGTCCGGCTTGAGCAGCGGCCCCCGACCGTCGACCTGACTGATCGCCGCCGCGTACATCCCGGCGAGCCCGCGCGCGGAGGCGACCCCGCCCGCCGAGGCCGAGCCCAGGGCGCGCACGGTACGGGAGTTGGGAAAGTCCAGCAGCGGCTCGGCCCCCGGCACGTGCTCGTTGAACGCGATGGACGACAACGTGTGCGGCCCCTTGGGCGTGGCGTCCAGCAGCGCCTGCTCCGGCGGAGTGGGCGCCATCGGCAGGACCGGGAGATACCGGTGCTCCTCCGACTCGGGCAGCCCCAGATAGAACCCGAGCCCGTACGGCGCACGGACCCGCTCCTCGTACAGCTCCTGGAGCGTACGACCCGTGACACGCCGTACGACCTCACCCGTGAGCGCGCCGATCACCAGCGCGTGATAGCCGAACGCCGACCCAGGCCGCCAGAACGGCCGCTGGGTGGCGAGGCGTTCGGCCACCACGCGGTCGTCGGCCATCTCCTCGACCGTGAAGCCCGCGTCCGCCCCGACCACGCCCGCCCGGTGCGCGAGCAGCTCCCGCAGGGTCACCGCTCCCTTGCCCTCGGCGGCGAACTCCGGCCAGTAGTGGGCCACTTCCCGGTCGAGCTCCAGGGTGCCGTCCTGCACGAGCAGGGCGACCACCAGATGGGCCGCCCCCTTCGTGGAGGAGAAGACACCGAACAGCGTGTCGCCGTCCGTGTCCGCGCCGGTCCAGAGATCGACGACCCGCCGCCCCCGTACGTACGCGCTCAACTGGCCCGCGTAGTCCGGGCGTTCGGCGGTGACGACGGACGCGAACTCCTCGCGCACCGCCTCGAAGCCTTCGGCGACGGTGCCGTGGATCTCCTGTGTCATCCGTACTCTCCTCGTGTCACGGTGCCCTGGGAGCGTCCTTCAGGACACTGTCAGCAAAGCACGCGCGACCTGTGGGAACTGCCCCTTCGGATGATCACGGAACAGCGGCTCCGTGCCGAACAGGACGGCATGCGGACCGCTGACCACCGAGGCCCGGCCCGCTGCCTGCGCCGGACCGCCGCTGCCGTCCTCCAGGGCACGCCAGTGCCCGGACACGAGCGGGTTCCCGGCCGCGTACGACTGCTCCACGCGGACCCCGGGGCCGAGGTCCGTGAACCACAGCGGCGCGTAGACGAAGCTGTGGTCCGGGGCGCCGGAGGTCACTCCGCCGCTCGAATTGACCACGCGCACAACGCCGTTGGCGTCACCGTTGCCCTCGACGGGCTTCAACGCGAGGAGCCCGGTGGCGGCGTTGAGGGCCGCTCCGGTGGCTCCGCGGCCGACGAGACCCTCGCGGGCCAGGAAGGCGTCCAGGGCGGCGCGTGCGGCCGTGTTGAGGCCCGCGTGGTTCAGGCCGGCGGAGGCGAACAGGACGTCCGCCTTCGACCAGTCGAAGCCCGCGTTGAGGATCGCCGTGGAGACGGGGACGACGTCGAAGTTCATCTCGCGGAGCGCGAACAGCTCGCCCGGCGTGACGGCCGCGGCGACCCGTACCCGGTGGAGCGGGGTGGTGCCGGTCGCCTTCGTCGCGTCGAAGGCCACGTCGTACTTCTTCGCCAGGGCCACGGCCTTCGCGCGGGCCGAGGCGGGCACGACCGCACTGCCGTCTGCCGCCCGGCGTACCGAAACTCCGTCCGCGAGAAGGGAGTTGAGGGCCGCGATCTCACGGGCGTCGTCGAGCCGCAGCCGGAGCGTGCCGCGAGGCGCCACGTAACCGACGTTCGCGGCCGCGTCGACCGCGCGGTCCGGCACGGCGAGCTTCGACGTCCGTACGGTGTCGACGGTCGCGCCCCACAGCCGGCCCAGACTCCAGCCCGAGATGTCGTACATGACGGACACCTTGTCGCTGATGTCCCGTCCGTCCGCCAGCATCACATTGGCCATGCCGCGTTTGGGCTGGCGCAGATCGACGACGTACGAGCCCTTCGCGTACGTCTTCCCGCCGAGCCTGAAGTCCTTCGTCGCGCGCCGGACCTGGACGTCGTTGGCGAGCAGGTGGTCGACGAGCCGGGCCGCGGCGGTGGCCGAGCGCTGTGCCTTCGTGCCTGCCGGGATCACGTACGCGCGCGGGAAGTCGGTCGTGTAGACGTCCTCCGGGCCGATGCCCGGCACGCCCGGAACGGTCTCCGGCGACACAGGCACCTGGGCGGCGCCCGTCACGCTCCGCCGGAAGACCTCGATCTGGTCGGCGATGAGCGAAGTGCGGTGGGTCTGCGTGTAGTCGAGGCTCGCGCGCATCGCCGCGCCCGCGATGGCCACGTTGATCGACGAACGGCGGCGCAGCTCGGCGACGGGCAGGTCGTCGTACTCGTCGTTGTTCACCGCCATCGGGAACTCGACCGTGTGCGCCGCGACCGCGCCGTGGAACGGCATGTACTGCGGGGTGAAGATCGGCGGCCAGTCGTCCCAGCCCTCCTCCTGGTCCCGGAACGGGATCTGGGCGGGCTCCACACCGTCCTTGGCGGGTGTGTAGCCGAGGCCGTTGACGGCGGCCTCCATGCCCAGGGCGTTGGCGTAGGTGTTCTTCAGGAAGAGGTCGTACTCGTAGTTCTCGCCGTGCGGGGGAGTGGTGGGCTCGATGAGCGTGCCGTTCACGTATCCGTGCAGGTCGACCATGACGGCCGGCTGCTTGTCGATCGCGATCTGGCGCATCGCCCGGACCTCGGGCTGCGAGGCGGTCACGAAGTCACGGTTCAGGTCGAAGCCGTTGGCGTTGGCGCGGGTGCCGGCGATACGGCCGTCCGGGTTCGCGGTGATGTTGAAGTACACGCGGTTGCGGGCGAGGAGGTCGGTGGTGGACCGGTCCTGGGCCGTGGCGAGCTTCTCGATCAGCTTGAGGGCCGCGTCCGTGCCCTCCCACTCGTTGCCGTGGATGTTGTTGTTGAAGAACACGGGTGTCTTGTACGTGCGCTTGACCGACGGGTCCTTGGCGGCGGCCGAGGGCGCGTTCTCGATCAGTTCGCGCATCCGTTCCTGGGCGCGGGCCTGGCGCGTGGACTCCGGCGCGGTGACGGTGACCAGGTAGAGACGGTGGCCGCCGGCCGAGCGCCCCGCCACCTCCACGCTCACCCGGTCGCCGAGCCGCTGGAGCGCGTTCAGCTTCGGGGCGATGGCGTGGTACGGGGTGAGGCCGAGCTTGACGGACTTGTCGGCCGGGTTCTCTGGGTCCGGGGTGAGCACCTGTTCGCGGGGGTAGCCGCGGGTGCCTCCGGCGGTGCCGGTGCCGTCGGTGAGTTCGGTGACCGGGGTGGTGAGGGCGCGGTCTGTCGTGCTCTCCGGGGCCTTGGCGGCGGCCCGGTCGGAGGGATCGGAGAGGCCTGAGCCCTCGCGGACCGGGGGTGCGGGCTGGGCCCCGGGCCGGGGCGTGGGGTCGGCCACGGCGCCGTTCGGGGTGAGCAGGAGCGCGGCCGCCGCGGTGGCGGTGGCCGTGGCGATCAGGGCGGGTCTCGGTCGACGCACGCGTACCTCCGCTGGAGTTGCTGTGGACATGCCTGACATCGGTACGCGGAGGTCTACCTGTTCGACTCACGGGCAACAAGAGGGCGTTGACGTCACCGGGGCCACGGGTTGCCGCGGGTTCCCGCTGATGCCGGGTCCGAGTGCCGGTGGAGCGGGCATGCTGTGGGTGAGGCGAGGAGAGTCCATGGCAACGATTCCGTCGCTCCCCAGCAGGGATGACGTGGCACGTATGGCGCGCAACACGACCGACATCACCGGGCAACTGCTCGACACCGCAGGGAACATCACGCGTATCGCGATCAACACCTTTGATCCGAGGGACGGTTCGGGGGCGGAGGTGCTGCGGGTGCTGCGGCAGACGACTGCCGAGCTGGCCGAGGCCAGTGCGTCGCCGGAGGCGCAGGAGGCCTTCTACCGGATCGTGGACACGTTGACGCGGCTGGGGACGAGTGGGGCGCCGCTCGCCGTTCATCCGGTCAGCGAGCCCGCGCAGGCGCTGCTCACGGCGCTCGGGGACAGTCTGCTGCCTGTCCTCGACGCGGTGGAGCCCGCGGTGGAGGAGGCGGCGGAGGCGCTGGGCGAACTGGTGGACGCGACGTCGCCGTTGGTGCCCGCGGGGGCGGGACTGGTGGCGGCTGTGCTCCTCGCGCTCGCGCCGGTGATCCGGGCCGCGGCGGATGTTCTGCGGGACTCGTCCCCCGAACTGCGGCGGATCGCCGACGCCTTGACCGCGGCGCTCGCTCCGCTGGTGCCGTTGCAGGTCGCGTTGGCCGAGCGGGCCGCGGCGGCGGGGGCGGGGGTTGTGCGGGCGGCTCTGCCGCCGCTGGCGGACCTCACGGAGGCGGCTGCCGCCGGCCTGAAGGCGGGCCGTCCCTTGCTGATCGCCGGGGAGGAGTTCGTGGTGTCCGGCCTTGAGCGCCTTCAGCCGTTGCTGCTGGTGTCCGCGTCGCGGGTGGGGCGGGTGGCTCGGGCCGGGGCGGTGCGGGTTTCCGCGGCGGTGTCGCCTGCGGCGGAGCGGGGGGTTGTGGTGGCGGTCCATCCCGTGTGACGTCGCCGTCTGCGGGTGCGGGTTCGTTGTGGCTGGTCGCGCAGTTCCCCGCGCCCCTGGGTGGGTGGGGGTTTCTGCTCGTCCCTCAGGTGCGGGGCCGCGCCGGAATGTCCGCCCGCAGCGGAAACCGCAACCCCCGCTCGCCAAGGCGACCCCCTTCCCGTGTCCTCGTAAGCTGCGGCCACACATCCCGCCACGCCCCCTCCGCCCGGTGGGACCACCGGGCCCCGCCAGGGGCGCGGGGAACGGCGCGGGCAACGACGACGGACCGGCACGTGGCAATCCGGCCCAGGCACCGGCATCTTTAGGGGCGCGGGGAACGGCGCGGGCAACGACGACGGACCGGCACGTGGCAATCCGGCCCAGGCACCGGCATCTTTAGGGGCGCGGGGAACGGCGCGGGCAACGACGACGGACCGGCACGTGGCAATCCGGCCCAGGCACCGGCATCTTTAGGGGCGCGGGGAACGGCGCGGGCAACGACGACGGACCGGCACACGGCGAACAGGCCTCGGCCACGGGCTTTTAGGGGCGCGGGGAACTGCGCGACCAGCCCAAGCGGGCCCGCAGCCACCCGAACCACCCGGCGGAGCCCCCGGTATGGTGCAGGTATGCATGATCTTGGCGTGGGGTTCGGCTACTTGGTGCGGGGACAGCGGTGGGTGACCCGCCACGGAAAGCAGTTCGGCTTCGGCCTGATCCCGGGCCTCATCACCCTCGTCCTGTACGCAGCCGCCCTCACCGCCCTGGCCCTGTGGGGCACGGACTTCACCGCCTGGGCCACCCCCTTCGCAGACGACTGGTCGAGCCCCTGGCTCGGCCTCTTCCGCGGATTCCTGACGGCCGTCCTCTTCGCCCTCGCCCTCCTCCTCTCCGTGATCACGTTCACCGCCGTGACCCTCCTCCTCGGCCAGCCCTTCTACGAGAACCTCTCGGAGAAGGTGGACCGGGACGTCTCCCCGGACGGCACGGCACCCGAGTCGGGCCTGCCCCTGTGGCGCGAGCTGCTGATCTCCGCACGGGACAGCCTCCGGGTAGTGGCCAGGGCTCTGGTGTGGGGTGCGCTGCTGTTCGCGCTCGGGTTCATCCCGTTCGTCGGACAGACCGTCGTCCCGGTGATCGGCTTCTTCGTCACCGGCTTCTTCCTCACCGAGGAACTGACCGCGGTCGCCCTGCAACGCCGCGGCGTCGTACTCCGCGACCGCCTCACCATGCTCCGCTCCCGCAAGAGGCTGATCTGGGGCTTCGGCACCCCGCTGGGCCTCGCCTTCCTCGTCCCCTTCGTCGCCGTGTTCCTGATGCCCGGCGCGGTCGCGGGCGCCACCTTGATGGCCCGCGATCTGATGGGCGAGGAGACCCGCGAGGAAGGGGACGAGGGAGAGGAAGAGGGCGAGCGCGCCGGCCGCCTCAGTCGGTGACGTCCGCCGCCACCTTCAGGATCGACCGGACCTGGGCGATGATGTCCAGCCGGTTCTGGATGAACTGCGGGTCGGTGACCGTCCCGCTCGCCGGATCCGTGTTGCCCGTCCCGAACTGCAGGACCGGGGTGTGGACATGACCGCCGGGGAGGGAGGCAGTGAGGCCGAGTCGGTCCCGCAGCAGTGTGGCGCGGTACGCGATCTCGTTCGAGAGGTAGTCGCCACCGCCGCCCGCGCGGGCGGTCGAGCCGGGCGTCGGTCCCTCGGGGCGTACGACGGGAGTGGTGCCGCCCGCCGGGATCTCGGTCACCGACGTGTTGTCGTACACGGGGAAGCGGCCCGTGCTCGCGGCCACGATGTCCTTGTACGGCAAGGTCGTCGACGTCCACTGCGGCTGCGAGGCCGGGTCCGTGACCGGGATCGTCTCGGTGCGGGAGAGGTTCTCGTTGTCCCCGAAACCGCCCCGCCAGGCCCCGTTGGTGCGTTCGACGTCGAACCGGCCCACCCGGCCCTGGCTGACCGTCGTGAACAGGTCGACGCGGGGGAGGTGCCGGCGCAGGGTGCGTTCCACCGTGCCGTCGGCGAAGTCCTGCCAGCGGACCGGGAAGACGGCGGTCTCGACGCGGGCCGGGCCGTCCGCCGTCTCGATCACCGTGCCGTCGAGCGCGAGGGCCGTGGCTCCGGACGGGTTGGAGATCCGGATGTCCCGGTCCAGCGTGAACGGGTCGAAGCCGGTCACCAGGATGCGCTTGATGCCCTTGGAATGCGGGTAGCGGATGGTGTCCTGCCCGCGGGACGTGCGCTCAAGTGAGGTGAGCAGTCGGGTCCGTTGGGCTTCGGTGAGGCCGAACTGCGGCTGCCACTGGCGTACTTCACGGGTCATGCCGAGCCGCGCCCAGTACAGCGGGCGGTCGTCGTCCCGGCTCAGGTCGCCGCCCGCCGGGCCCCGGCCCTGCGCGCGGTCCACCGCCCGCTGCCACAGCCGCGCGCCCTGCCGTTCGACCACACGCTCGGCCTGCGCGTACGAACGGGCCTTGCCCAGTGCTCGTACGAACTCCGGTGCCACCGTGGCGAATCCGGAGCGGGCCAGGATCTCCTGGGGCGCCGCCTTGTCGAGTCGCCGCTCCTCCACGGTGGGCGTGGCGGCGGGGTCCTCCGCCGCGTGGGCGGGCGGGGCCGCGAGGCCGGTCAGCAGGGCCAGGCCGAGGGCGCCGAGCTGAACACGTATGTGCGTCAAGGTAGTTCAGGTCCTTCCGTCGCGAGTGGGGCCGTCGTCGGATGGCGGCAGTATGCGTGACGGACGGGGCGTGCGCCATGCCGCGTGATCAGAGGGGTGCGCGAGTCAGGTGCGGGACGTGGGGATCTTCGCCGCCGCCTCGCGCAAGGCGGTCAGAAAAGCCAACGTGGACGGTTCCGGGTGACTGTCCCGGACGGTTGCCGCGTACACCGCCCGGGTCGGAGCCTCCTCGTCGCGGACCGGGAGGAGAGCGATGTCGGGGCGTACGGACTCGGCGGCCAGCGCCGGGATCAGGGTCACCCCGAGCCCGGCGGCCACGTACCCCTGCTTGGCCGTCCACTCGGCGACGACGTGCGCCACGCGCGGGCGGAAACCGTGCCGCAGCGCCGTGTCGAGGAGGGTGCCCTCGGGGCGGGAGCTGCCGGATATCCAGTCGGCGTCGGCGAGTTGGGACAGCTCGACGGAGGGGAGGCCCGCCAGTGGGTGGGCGGCGGGGACGGCCACGTACAGGGACTCGTCGAGGAGGTGGTGCAGTTGGTGGGCGTCCAGCGGGGCGCGGCCCGTCGTGGAGACGACCGCGAGGTCGAGGTCGCCGGCGGTGAGGCCGTCGAGGAGAGCCGGTGTCAGTCCCTCCTCGCGGGTGAGCCGGACCCCTGGGTGCCGGGCGCGGAAGGCGGCGATGGCGCGGGGCACCAGCGCCGCGTCGGCCGTCGCGAACGCGCCGACCCGCAGTCTGCCGCTCGATGCCTCGCGCAGTGACGCCAACTCCCGTCCGGCGTCCCGCAGTCGGGCGGTGACGGCCTCGGCGTGCGGTACCAGCGACCGCCCCGCCCCCGTCAGCCGCACCCCTCGCGGCAGCCGGTCGAAGAGCGGTGTCCCGCCAAGCGCCGCCTCCAGTGAGGCGACCTGCCGCGACACCGCCGACTGCGTCCAGCCGAGCACCCGCCCGGCCAGCGTGAACGACCCGTGCCGGGCCACCTCCAGGAACACACGCAGCCATACGGTCGAGAGGTCGGGTATGTCGTCCGGGCCGCCGGTTCCCACCCCCACGGCTCCGCCGACCAGGGCGTCGGCACCACTCTCGGCATGCGGTATCTGCATGCCTGCCATGCTAGACATTCGCTTGTCGCATCGTCCGTCCCTGCCTAGCGTCGAGGACACGTGCAAGAGGGCACGTGCACGAAGGACCGCCGAAGGAACACGTGAAGATGCAGATATCGCTCGACAGCCCGCCCTCCGCCCCGCAGCCGGCCAACGCCTACTACTCCCAGGTCGCCCGGGTCGAACTCGACGGCGGGGGAGTGATGTTGTACCTCTCCGGACAGGTCGCCGACGGAGACACCCTGGCCGAACAGTCCCGCGGAGTCTTCGAGACCATCGACGCGCTGCTCAAGGCGCACGGAGCCACCCTCGCCGACGTCATCAACATCCGTACGTATCTGACGGACATCGGCAGGCTCCACGAATACGGCGCCGTACGACGGGAGTTCCTCACCGGGACCGCCCCCACCAGCATGACCTCCGAGGTGTCCCGGCTGTTCAAGCCGGAGGCCCTCGTCGAGGTGGAGGTCGTCGCCGCCGTCAGCCCCCGCTGACCCCGGGCCCGGAGAAAGAGGAGTCGGGACCAGGGCCCTCGCCCAGCAGCGTGAGGAAGTCCCGGAACGCCGCCGGCATGTCCACCGACTCCGGCGCGAGCAGCCACTGGTACTGCAGCCCGTCCATCACCGCGACGAGCAGGGGAGCGGCCCGGTCCGGCGTGAGCCCGCTCGGCAGCCGCTCCCCGTACCCGGCCCGCAGCACCTGCGCCATGTTCGCGCGCACCACCTCGTACCGCTCGGTGAAGAACTCGCGCGCCGGGTGTCCCTCCGTGACGCTCTCGCCGAGGAGTGCCGAGAAGGTCTGCACGATCGCGGGCCGCATCGCGTTGTACTCGACCAGCTGGCCCAGGAGATCGAGCCGCAGCCTGGTGCCGGGCACCGCGTCCCACTGGTCGCGCTCCGCCATCACGGCGACGAGCAGCGCCTCCTTGGTGGGGAAGTGGTGCAGCAGCCCCTGCTGGGTGAGCCCGACCCGCTCGGCGACGGCGGCCAGGCTCGCGCCCCGGTAGCCGCGCTCGGCGATCACCTCCAGCGTCGCCCGGAGGATCTCCGCACGCCGCTCCACGCTCCTGGCCGACCGGGGAGCCTTGCTCGTCATGACGTCACCGTACGACATGGGCACATTCCCCGAGGCGTCGAAAGTAACGTACGAATAACGAAACCTACCGATCTACAGGTGGCGGATGCAGGATGGAGCGACGGTACGGACTTCGACGAGGAGGCACCGCCATGGCGGGAACGCAGGGAATCCGGTCCACCCCGGCCGACCAGGCACGCGAGGCCGTGGTCGACACCGCGCTCGCGAAACTCGACCTGGACGCGAAGGCGCAGCTGCTCGCCGGACAGGACATGTGGTCCCTGCCCGCCCTGCCGGAGATCGGCCTGAAGTCGCTGGTCATGTCCGACGGCCCGATCGGTGTACGGGGCGTGCGCTGGACCGCCGACGACCCGTCCATCGCCCTGCCGTCCCCGACCGCGCTCGCCGCCACCTGGGACCCCGCCCTGGCCCGCCGAGCCGGCACCCTCCTCGCCCAGGAGGCCCGCCGCAAGGGCGTCCACGTCCTGCTCGCCCCCACGGTCAACCTGCACCGATCCCCGCTCGGCGGCCGCCACTTCGAGGCGTACAGCGAGGACCCGTATCTCACCGGGCGGATCGGCTCCGGATACGTGACCGGTGTCCAGGAGGGCGGCGTCGGCACCACCGTCAAGCACTTCGTGGCCAACGACGCCGAGACCGACCGCTTCACCGTGAACAACGTCGTCTCCGAACGCGCCCTGCGCGAGCTCTACTTGGCCCCCTTCGAGGCGATCGTCGAGAACGCCCACCCCTGGGGCATCATGACCGCCTACAACTCGGTCAACGGCACGACGATGACCGAGCACCGCTACCTGGTGAATGAGGTCCTGCGCGGCGAGTGGGGCTTCGACGGCCTCAACGTCTCCGACTGGATGGCCGCCCGCTCGACCGTCGCCGGCATCGAGGGCGGCCTCGACGTCGCGATGCCGGGCCCGACCACCGTGTACGGCGAGAAGCTCGCCGCCGCCGTCCGCGCCGGAGAGGTGGCGGAGACCAAGATCGACGAGGCCGTGCGCAACGTCCTGCGCCTGGCCGCCCGCGTCGGCATCCTGGACGGCGCCGAACCGGCGGTCACCGAACTCCCGGCGGACATCGACGGCGGCGCCCTGGCCCGCGAGATCGCCCGCCGCGCCTTCGTACTCGTACGCAACGAAGGCGCCCTCCCCATCCCCGAGGGGCGGTCGGTCGCCCTCATCGGCGCCGCCGCCCGCGACGCCCGCGTCCTCGGCGGCGGCTCCGCCGTCGTCTTCCCCGCCCACGTCGTCTCCCCGCTCGACGGCCTCACCGCCGCCCTGCCCGAGGGCACCCTGACGTACGCGGTCGGCGCCGACCCGAACGAGGAACTGGCCGCCGCCGACAAGGGATTCGAGCTCCGCACGGTCTGCCGCGACAGCGACGGCACCGTCGTCGGCACGGGCTCCGCACCGAGCGGCCACCTCCAGTGGATGGGCGACGACCTGCCCGACGGCGTCACCCACGACACCCTCCACAGCGTCGAACTGACCGGCACCTTCACCCCGCGCGAGAGCGGCCGGCACACCTTCGGAATCAAGGGACTCGGCGCCTTCACGCTCACGGTCGACGGCACGACGTACTTCGACGAGGTCCAAGGGGCGGAGAAGGACGACCCGTTCGTGACGTTCTTCGGCGCTCCGGTCGAGCGCGCCACGGTGGACCTGACCGCCGGTGACACCTACGAGGTCTCACTGAGCCATGTCGTCTCCGTACCCGAACACGTCCCCATGAAGGTCGTCGCCTTCACGCTCACCCACCAGGAGCCCCAGCGCGACCCCGACGAACTGATCGCCGAAGCCGTCGAGGCCGCCCGCGCCGCAGACACGGCGGTCGTCGTGGTCGCCACGACGGAACGCGTCGAGTCCGAGGGCTTCGACCGCAGGGACCTCCGACTCCCCGGCCGCCAGGACGAGTTGGTCCACGCGGTGGCCGCCGCCAACCCCAACACCGTCGTGGTCGTCAACTCCGGCTCCCCGGTGGAACTCCCATGGCGCGACGAGGTGTCCGCCGTACTCCTCAGCTGGTTCCCGGGCCAGGAGGGCGGCGGCGCCCTCGCCGACGTCCTCACCGGCACCCACGAGCCCGGCGGCCGCCTCCCCACCACCTGGGGCTCCCTCGACAGTGCCCCGGTCACCCGGGTCACCCCCACCGACGGCGAACTCGTCTACACCGAGGACGTGTTCATCGGCTACCGGGCCTGGGAGAAGGAGGGCCGCACCCCGACGTACCCCTTCGGCCATGGCCTCGGCTATACGGACTGGACCTACGACGAGATCAAGGTGACGGGCAGGACGGTCACGGTCCGCATCACCAACTCCGGCACCCGCAAGGGCCGCGAGACCGTCCAGATCTACCTGGCCGGCCGCCTGGCAGGCTTCGCGACGGCAGAGGCACCCCCGGGCCAAAGCGCGGAGCTCACGATCGAACTCCCCACCCGAGCCTTCGAGACCTGGGACGAGCAGACCAACGCCTGGACACAGCTGAAGGGTTCATTCGAGATCGAGGCGTCGCACTCGATCGCCGACCGCAGGCTGAGGGCGACGGTCGCCCCGTAAGGGGCGCGGGGCTGTATCGATATGCGGCTCCGCCGCGTGGGCGCGACCAGCCACAGCGAACCCGCAGGTTCAAGACGGCGACTTTCGAGCGGTCACCACTCCATAGGCCATCTCAGCAAGCCGGGCCTGCCCGTTCCTGCTGGGATGGAACCAGTCCCAGTGACTCAACTGCTTCGTGCCGAACCGGTACTCGAACACCGCCCCACCATCGAACCGGCACCGCTCATCCTTCGCGCACACTTCCCGCAGCACCGAGTTGTACGACTCCACCCGATCCTGCACCGTGTCCCGCCGCAACGTCGCGGCCGAGTCCAACGCGTCGGCGTCACCGAGCATCGACGGGCAGATACCCAGCTTCCAGATCTGCTTGCTCAGCTGGTTGGTCCGCCCCTCCGACCACAACCGCTTCAGATCGGGCACGCTGGACACGTACACCTGCGTCTTCGGCAGAGCCTCCCGCAGCGTGGTCAGCGCGTCCTGGAACTGGGTGCGGAAGTCCGCCACCGAGGTCATCGCGGACACGGACGAGCGGCAGGCGTCGTTCGCGCCGGCCATGACCGTGACCAGCTCCGGCTTCCTCGTCGCGGCCTGGGCCATCTGGCCGGGCAGATCGGCCATGCGGGAGCCGGTCTGCGCGTAGTTCCAGCTGCGCTGGGCGGCACCGGCCGTACCGAGGAGACGTACCGCGAGGCTGTTCACCTTCGTGTCGGTGCCGGTCGCCCAGGAGACCTCGGGGCAGTCGGTCAGCACCGAGCAGGCATCGAAGCCGCGGGTGATGGAGTCGCCGACCGCGGCCAGCGAACCCGGGCTGCTGTCCCAGGCGGGCGTGGGTTTGGGGGACGGTTTCGCGGCCCGTGCGGAGGTGCCTGTGGGCCCGGGGGAGTTTCCGCCACTGGCGTCGCATCCGGCCAGTCCGGCGACAGCCAGCAGGGCCGCCACCGCGGCCGCGGCGATACCCCGCGAACCGTGACCACGCTTCCGCATCCGCAGTTCCCCTCGTTCGTACGCAACGGCGGCGTCCCCAGGAGAGTCCCCCTGGGTGGCTGTGTTTTCCCGGGGGGCGCGTAGTCCATTTGCGGCTGCGCCGCGGGCCGGACCCCCGGCCGGGTGCCCGCCACGCGTCCCGCCGGGTGAAACCTCGGTGTTTCCGGGCGCTGGGACCGACGGTACGTCACACTCCTTGCGCCGCCGCACGGTAGCCTCGCCACGTGGCTGCCCAGCCACTGACGTTCCGCCAAAGTACAAGATGCCCGCTCTGTCCGGAGGTCCCAGTGACGACACGTGGAGTTCTCTACGTGCACTCCGCGCCGCGTGCGCTGTGCCCGCACGTCGAATGGGCAGTCGCGGGTGTGCTCGGCACGCGAGTCAGCCTCGACTGGATCCGGCAGCCCGCGTCACCCGGCACCTGGAGATCCGAGTTCTCCTGGAAGGGCGAGGTCGGCACGGCCTCCAAGCTCGCCTCGGCGCTGCGCGGCTGGCAGATGCTGCGCTTCGAGGTCACCGCCGAACCGTGCGCCACCGCTGAGGGGGAGCGCTACAGCTGCACCCCTGAGCTGGGCATCTTCCACGCCGTGACCGGTATCCACGGCGACATCCTGATCCCCGAGGACCGCCTGCGCGCCGCCCTGGTCCGCTCCCAGCAGGGCGAAACGCAACTGGAGTCCGAACTGACCAAGCTCCTCGGCAAGCCCTGGGACGACGAACTGGAGCCCTTCCGCTACGCGGGCGAGGGCGCACCCGTCCGCTGGCTCCACCAGGTGGTCTGACAGCCAAGCCCCCTGCAGATGGGTGCGCCCCTTTTAGGGGCGCGGGGCTGTGACATTTGCGGCTCCGCCGCGTGGGCGCGACAAGCCCCCACCGGCGGTCAGCCGACATTCAACGAACGACAAATGGCCCGGGTTCCTCCAAGAGGACCCCGGGCCACTCACCGTCAAGACAAAAACGGCTGAAATCAGACCGTACGGAACGCCAGAACCACGTTGTGCCCGCCAAAGCCGAACGAGTCGTTCAGCGCGGCGATCCGCCCCTCGACGGGCAGCTTCCGCGCCTCACCACGAACGATGTCCGCGGTCGCCTCGGCCTCGGGGTCGAGGTTCTCGACGTTGATGGTCGGCGGCGCGATCCGGTTGTAGAGCGCCAGCACCGTGGCCACGGACTCCACACCACCGGCGCCACCGAGCAGATGCCCGGTCATGGACTTCGTACCGGAGACCGCGAAGTGGTCGGTGTCGTCGCCGAAGACCTTGCGCAGCGCCTTCAGTTCCGCCACGTCACCGGCCGGCGTGGAGGTCGCGTGCGCGTTGACGTGCACGATCTCCGCCGGGTTCAGGTCGGTGCTGTCGAGCAGATGCTGCAGGGCGGCCGCGATGCCGCGGCCCTCCGGCTCCGGCTGCACGATGTCGTGGCCGTCGGAGGAGATGCCCTGGCCGACCGCCTCCGCGTAGACGCGGGCCCCACGCTTGGCGGCGTGCTCGGCCGACTCCAGGACCAGGACGCCGGCGCCCTCGCCGAGGACGAAGCCGTCACGGCCGAGGTCGTAGGGACGTGAGGCGCCCTGCGGGTCGTCGTTGTTCTTGGACATCGCCATCATGTTGCCGAAGGCGGCGATGGGCAGCGGGTGGATCGCCGCCTCCGTACCACCGGCGACGACGACGTCGGCGCGGCCGGTGCGGATCATCTCGATGGCGTAGCCGATGGCCTCGGCGCCCGACGCGCAGGCGGAGACCGGGGTGTGCACACCGGCGCGGGCGCCGACGAGCAGACCCACGTTGGCCGAGGGGCCGTTCGGCATGAGCATGGGGACGGTGTGCGGGGAGACGCGGCGTACGCCCTTCTCCTTGAGCACGTCGTACTGGTCGAGCAGGGTCGTGACGCCACCGATGCCGGAGGCGATGACCGCGCCGAGCCGGTCGGGGTCGACAGCCGCGCCCTGCTCGGCGGCGTCCGATGTCTCGGCGCCCGCCTTGTCGGTGAAACCTGCGTCCGCCCAGGCCTCCTTGGCCGCGATCAGCGCGAACTGCGCCGAGCGGTCGAGGCGGCGGGCCTGCGGGCGCGGAATGACCTCGCCCGGCTCCACGGCGATCTGCGCCGCGATACGGACCGCCTGGTCGGCGGCCCAGTCCTGCTCCAGAGGGCGGACACCGGAACGTCCGGCGACCAGGCCCTCCCAGGTCGAGGCTGCGTCGCCACCCAGCGGTGTGGTTGCGCCGATACCGGTGACGACCACGGTGCGATTGGTCGGGCTCACGGGAATTCTTTCTCCAACGGATACGAGGATTCAGCGGCGCCACCGCCGGGTGGCGGGGCTAGCAGCGTCCGGGGGTGAGGGTGGGCTCAGCCCTGGTGCTTGAGGATGTACTCGGTCGCGTCGCCGACCGTCTTGAGGTTCTTGACGTCGTCGTCGGGGATCTTGACGTCGAAGCGCTCTTCGGCGGCGACGACGACCTCGACCATGGACAGCGAGTCGACGTCAAGGTCGTCGGTGAAGGACTTCTCCAGCTGGACGTCCTCGACCGGGATGCCGGCGATCTCGTTCACGATGTCGGCGAGACCGGCGACGATCTCTTCCTGAGTGGCGGCCATGTCAGGCGCTCCTTCTTGTGTATCCAGAGGGTGTGGCGGTACTCCCGCCCGGAAGGATCCGGGCGGTGTGCCTAGGGGAGGGTAACGACCGTCGCGGCGTATACGAGACCCGCCCCGAAGCCGATGACGAGCGCGGTGTCGCCGCTCTTCGCCTCGCCGGTCGCCAGGAGCCGCTCCATCGCGAGCGGGATCGAGGCGGCCGAGGTGTTACCGGTGGTGCGCACGTCACGGGCGACCGTGACGTGTTCCGGCAGCTTGAGAGTCTTCACCATCGAGTCGATGATCCGCTCGTTGGCCTGGTGGGGAATGAAGACGTCCAAGTCGTCCGCAGTGAGTCCGGCGGCGTCCAGCGCCTCCTTGGCGACCTTCGCCATCTCGAACACGGCCCAGCGGAACACCGCCTGGCCTTCCTGCGTGATCGCGGGGAACTTGACCTCGCCCTTGGAGTCCAGGGGCAGCTCGGACACGTCGCCGATCCGGAAACGGTCCCAGGGGATGGTCTGCTTGATCGTGTGGGACTTGTCGCCCTCGGAACCCCAGACGGTGGGGCCGATGTGCGGCTCCTGGGAGGGGCCCACGACGACCGCGCCCGCGCCGTCACCGAACAGGAAGGCCGTCGCGCGGTCCTCCAGGTCGGTCAGGTCGGAGAGCCGCTCGACGCCGATGACGAGTACGTACTCGGCGGAACCCTCCACGACCATGCCCTTGGCCAGGGTCAGTCCGTAGCCGAAGCCGGCGCAGCCCGCCGAGATGTCGAAGGCCGCGGCCTTCGCCGTGCCGAGCTTGTCGGCGATCTCGGTGGCGACGGCCGGGGTCTGGCTGAAGTGCGAGACGGTCGAGACGACGACGGCGCCGATCTGCTCGGCGCTGATCCCGGCGTCGGCGATGGCCTTGCCGGACGCCTCGATCGACATGGCGGCGACGGTCTCCTCGTCGTTCGCCCAGTGCCGGGTCTCGATGCCGGAGCGCGAGCGGATCCACTCGTCGGACGAGTCGATCGTTTCGAGGATCACCTCGTTCGGCACGACACGGACCGGGCGGTAGCCGCCGACACCGAGGATGCGCGCGTACGGGGCGCCCTTGCTGGGCTTGATCTTCGACATGCTCTGTCGGCTCCTTACGCGCTCAGGCGGAGGCGTGCTCGGCGATGAGCTCGCGAGCCGCGTCCAGATCGTCGGGTGTCTTCAGCGCCAGCGTCTTCACGCCGGGCAGCGCGCGCTTGGCGAGACCGGTCAGGGTGCCGCCGGGGCACACCTCCAGGAGCGCGGTCACGCCCAGTTCCTTGAAGGTCTCCATGCACAGGTCCCAGCGGACCGGGTTGGCGACCTGGCCGACCAGCCGGGCCAGGACCTCCGAGCCGGCGGTGACGGCCTGCCCGTCCTTGTTCGACACGTACGTGACCGCCGGGTCGGCAGGCGACAGCTCGGCCGCGGCGCGGGCGAGGGTGTCGACAGCCGGGGCCATGTGGTGCGTGTGGAACGCGCCCGCGACCTTGAGGGCCACCACGCGGCGTACGCCCTCGGGCTTGTCGGCCTCCAGGGCGGCCAGCTCCGCCAGCGTGCCGGCGGCCACGATCTGGCCGGAGCCGTTCACGTTCGCCGGGGTCAGGCCGAGCTTCTCCAGGTGCGGGATCGTCACTTCCGGGTCGCCGCCGAGCAGCGCAGACATTCCGGTGGCGGTGGCGGCGGTCGCCTCCGCCATGGCCAGTCCGCGGACGCGGACGAGGCGGACGGCCTCCTCGTCGGGGAACACCCCGGCGAGCGCGGCGACGGTCAGCTCCCCGACGCTGTGTCCGGCGACGGCGCCGACCTTGCGGGGCAGCTCGGCCGGGTCGTCGAAGAGGGTGTACGCCGAGGTCAGCCCGGCCGCGACCAGGAGCGGCTGCGCCACCGCGGTGTCACGGATCTCGTCCGCGTCCCCCTCGGTGCCGTAACGGATCAGGTCGAGCTCCACGGCGTCGGACCACGCCTCAAGGGCACCGCGGACACCGGGGAGGTCGAGCCAGGGAGTCAGGAAGCCGGGCGTCTGGGCGCCCTGGCCGGGAGCGACGAGTACGAGCACTCTCACACTCTCTCTTGTGGACGGGCACGGCCGCCCGTGGGGACAGGGACGAAGAACAGGAGGGGGAATTGTAGGTCCCCGACAAAAGCCTAGAGCTGGGGATCTCCATCGGCCAGACGCCCCAGGATCAGCGCGATCCGCAGCGTGAACGCCGAACGTACATCCGAAGGCGACCAGCCGGTGACGTCAGTCACACGTCGAAGCCGGTAGCGCACGGTGTTGGGATGCACGAAGAGCATCCGGGCCGCCCCTTCGAGACTGCTCGCCTGTTCGAGATAGACACTCAGCGTCTCCAGGAGAGCGGACCCGGCCTCCTCCAGTGGTCTGTAGATCTCCTCCACCAACTGTTCACGAGCAGAGGGATCCGAGGCGATCGCGCGCTCCGGCAGCAGATCGTCCGCCAGAACCGGCCGCGGGGCGTCCTGCCAGGCGAAACACGCCTTGAGGCCGGCGGCCGCGGCCTGCGCGGAGCGGGTCGCGGCGAGCAGGTCGGGCACGACGGGACCGGCCACCACGGGTCCGGCGGCGTACGGCCCGATCAGGGACTTGGCGACAGCGAGCGGGTTGTCGCTCCCACCTGCGATGACGACCAGCCGGTCCCCGAGCACCCCGGTCAGCACCTGGAGCTTGGCGTGCCGGGCGGCCCGCCGGATGGCCTCGACCGTCAGCTCGCTGTCACCGTCGGGCGCCGTGCCCAGCACCACGCACACATGCTCGGGCGAGTTCCAGCCGAGCGCCGCGGCACGGGACACCGCCCCCTCGTCGGCCTCTCCGGAGAGGACGGCGTTCACGACCAGGGACTCCAGCCGGGCGTCCCAGGCACCGCGCGCCTCGGCGGCCTGCGCGTACACCTGGGCGGTGGCGAAGGCGATCTCCCGCGCGTACACGAGCAGCGCCTCGCGGAGCACGGACTCGTCTCCGGGAGCGGCCACCTCGTCGATGGCGCTCTCCATCACCTCGATCGTGGTGCGCACCATCTCGACGGTCTGGCGCAGGGTGATCGCCCTGGTCAGCTCGCGCGGCGCGGTGCCGAAGACGTCCGTGGAGATCGCCTGGGGAGCGTCCGGATGCCGGAACCACTCCTTGAACGCGGCGATACCCGCCTGGGCGACGAGGCCGATCCACGACCGGTTCTCCGGGGACATCGCCCGGTACCACGGCAGCGTCTCGTCCATGCGCGCGATCGCCTGGGCCGCGAGACTGCCGGACGACTTCTCCAGCCGCTTCAGGGTCGCGGCGTGCGCATGGGCGGCGCGGGCGGCGCGTTCGGTGTTGCTGGATTCGGGTTCGGGCACGGGACAAGACTGCCTTATCAGGACGGGAGTATGCGGCGGAGGGTCTCGGACGGCTCGTCCGACGGGTCTACGGTGGGTCCGTGATGGACGTACGGCGCGCCGACGAGCGCTACCGCGGAGGTGACCCGGCGGCCGGGATCGAGTCCCTGCACGCCTTCTCCTTCGGCCCGCACTACGACCCGGACAACCTCCGCTTCGGCGCGGTCATCGCCTGCAACGAGGAGCGCCTCGCGCCCGGCGCCGGCTTCGACGAGCACCCGCACAGCCACACCGAGATCGTCACCTGGGTCGTCGAGGGCGAACTGACCCACCGCGACACGGCCGGCCACGAGTCGGTCGTACGCCCCGGCGACGTCCAGCGTCTCAGCTCGGCGGGCGGGGTCCGCCACGTCGAACGCAACGACGGCGGCACACCACTGCTCTTCGTCCAGATGTGGCTCGCCCCGCTTGAGCCGGGCGGCGACCCCGCGTACGAGGTCGTCCACGGCATCGCCGACTCCACCCCGTACGCCGTCCCGGAGGCGGCCGCGATGCTCCACGTCCGCCGCCTCGCGCCGGGGGAGCGCACCGCCGTCCCCGACGCGCCGTTCGTGTACGCCCATGTCGTACGCGGCGAGGTCCTGCTGGACACCATCGTCCTGACCACGGGCGACGCGGCCCGCATCACGGACGCGAAGGACCTGGAGGCGGTGGCCAGGGACGGGACGGAGCTTCTGTTCTGGGAGATGGCGTAGGGAGCCTCTTACGGGGCGCTGGAGAGCTCGGCCAGCACCGCGTCCGTGAAGGCGGGCCACACCTCGACGGCCCACGGCCCAAAGGCCCGGTCCGTCAGCGCCACACAGGCCGCTCCGGCATCGGGGTCGATCCACAGGAACGTACCCGACTGCCCGAAGTGCCCGAAGGTCCGCGGCGAGGACGAACTCCCCGTCCAGTGGGGCGACTTGGAGTCCCGGATCTCGAAGCCGAGCCCCCAGTCGTTCGGGTTCTGGTGCCCGTACCCCGGCAGGACACCCTTCGTCCCCGGGTACTGCACGGTCATCGCCTCCGCGACGGTCCGCGGGTCGAGCAGCCGCGGAGCCTGCACCTCGGCGGCGAACCGCACCAGATCGTCGACGGTCGAGACCCCGTCCTTCGCGGGCGAGCCGTCGAGGGTCGTCGACGTCATCCCGAGCGGTTCGAGCACCGCCTGCTTCAGATACTCACCGAAGGGAATCTCCGTCGCCTTCGCGATGTGATCCCCCAACTGCTCGAACCCGGCGTTGGAGTACAACCGCCGCAGCCCCGGCGCCGCCGTCACCCGGTGCTCGTCGAAAGCCAGCCCACTGGTGTGCGCGAGCAGATGCCGCACGGTCGACCCCTCGGGCCCGGCGGGCTCATCCAGCTCGACGGCCCCTTCCTCGTACGCGACAAGGGCGGCGTAGGCGGCGAGGGGCTTGGTGACAGAGGCAAGCGCGAACGGCCGGGTGACAGGGCCGCGGGTCCCGAGCACGACACCGTCCGCCCGCACAACGGCCGCGGCAACGGCAGGAACGGGCCACTCTTCAATCAGCGCAAGACTCTCCAAAGACATGCACAAGAGCCTACGGCCACGGTGAAGCACCGGGTTCGGGCAGCGCCCCTTCAGGGGCGCGGGGAACTGCGCGACAAGCCACGACGCACCCGCAGTCATCCACCGGTCAAAACCTCAGCCGCATCAACGGATCAGGCGTCCGCACGAACCCCATCGATGCATACAGCGGCGCAGCCTCCGCCGAAGCAGTCAGATCGATCTGACCGACCCCCTCCTCCCGGAACCACACCACCAACGCCTCCATACAGGCCCGCGCATACCCCCGCCGCCGCACCTCGGGATCGGTCGCCACACTGAACACGTAACCGATCCGCCCGTGCGGATTCCCGGCCCGCCCGATCCGGTACTCCACGGTCCCCACGACAAGCGCCCCCAGCGCCCCCGCCCGCTCGGGGTGATCGACGACGAAGGCCGCGAGACCCCCGTCGGGATCGGCCAGCCGCCCCCGTACGGTGGTCAGGGACTCGGCATGCCAGTCGGTGGACGTGTCCGCCCCGGCCATGGAGTCGATCATCACCTGACGCAGTCGAAGGAGTTCCTCGGCGTCCTCGGGCACGGCACGACGTACAAGACTCATGATCGGCACGGTAGCCACGGGCCCCGGCCGATGTCGTCGGAATTTCATCGGAATCCGCTTGCTTGGAGTGCACTCCAAGGTTTTAGCGTTGAGGTCATGACGGTGATGGAGACCACGGACACCAGGAACGACACCTGTGCCGGCCCGCCGCACGTGAGCCGGCGTCCGGACGGCCAGGACCAGTACACGATCAGCGAGGTCGTCGCCTTCACCGGCCTGACGGCACACACCCTCCGCTGGTACGAGCGGATCGGGCTGATGCCCCACATCGACCGCTCGCACACCGGCCAGCGCCGCTACAGCAACCGCGACCTCGACTGGCTCGACCTCGTCGGCAAGCTGCGGCTGACCGGGATGCCGGTCGCCGGGATGGTGCGGTACGCGGAGATGGTGCGCGAGGGCGACCACACGTACGGCGACCGCTTCGAACTGCTCGAAGCCACCCGCCGGGACGTACGGGCGCGGATCGCCGAGCTCCAGGACACCCTCGCGGTGCTCGACCGGAAGATCAATTTCTATGCGGACGCCGGGCGGGCCCTGGCGTCGGAGAGGTCCCGATGACGGACAGCAGGATCGCGAAGGCACAGCTCGGTACGGGCGGCCCCGAGGTCGGAGTGCAGGGCCTCGGCTGCATGGGCATGAGCTTCGCGTACGGCCCGACGGACGCCGAGGAGGCCCGGGCCACGCTGGAGCGCGCGCTGGAACTCGGCGTGACGCTCTACGACACGGCGGACGCGTACGGCCAGGGGGAGAACGAGGAGTTCCTGTCGCCGTTCTTCCGGGCGCACCGCGACGAGGTCGTCATCGCGACCAAGTTCGCCCTGACGATCCCGCCGGACGAGCCGACGAAGCGGATCATCCGCAACGACCCGCCGTACATCCGGCAGGCCGTGGAGGCGAGCCTCAAGCGGCTGAACGTCGATGTGATCGACCTCTACTACATGCACCGCCGTGACGTGAACGTCCCCATCGAGGAGACCGTCGGTGCCATGGCCGAGCTGGTCCGCGAGGGCAAGGTCAAGCAGCTCGGCCTCAGCGAGGTCACGGGCGGCGAGCTCCGTGCCGCGCAGGCGGTGCACCCGATCGCGGCCGTCCAGTCGGAGTGGTCGCTGTTCAGCAGGGACATCGAGGCGGGCGTGGTCCCGGCGGCCCGTGAACTGGGCGTGACGCTGGTCCCGTACTCCCCGCTCGGCCGGGGCTTCCTCACCGGCTCCTTCACGAACGCCGACACGGAGCTCACCGAGGGCGACTTCCGCCGCCGGCAGCCCCGCTTCACCGGCGACAACGCGGCGGCGAACGCTGCCCTCCTGGAGCCGATCCGGGCGGTGGCGAAGGCCCACGACGCCTCCGTGGGCCAGATCGCCCTGGCCTGGGTCCACCAGCAGGCGTCCGTCCACGACCTCCCCGTAATCCCCATCCCGGGCACCCGCAGGCGCACCCGGATCGAGGAGAACACGGCAGCGACCCGCATCGTCCTGAGCGAGGCCGACCTGGGAGTACTGGACGCGATCGCCTCCCAGGTATCAGGCAACCGCTACGCGGACATGTCTTTCTCATCGGCGGGCCGGGAGTAGAGAGGACCCCGTAAGGGCCGCGGGTCCGTGAGATCTGCGGCTCCAGGGGCGCCCCGTCAGGGGCGCGGGGAACTGCGCGACCAGCCACAACGGACCCGCAGCCGACGAACTACTCCCCGCGGTCCCTTACAGCTCGGCCAACAACTCGGCCTTCTTCATCGAGAACTCCTCATCCGTGACGAGCCCAGCCTCATGAAGCTCGCCAAGATGCCGGATCCGGTCGGCAATGTCGGCCGGATCCCGCCGAGCCCCCGCTCCCGTATCCGCCTCCGTACTTTCAGGCAGGGCCGAAGGCCCACCCGTCCGCACCGCCGCAAGCACCGCCGCGGCGAACGGCAACGACTCATGAACCGGCCCGTACCCCAGCCCGAAGACAACGGCGGCCGGATCCTGATCCGCCTGAGGCGGCTGCGGAACCCCATCACGGCGCAGCAGCCGCAGATGCCCCTCGAAGACCTCGGGCGAGCGCCACTCGACACCACACAGGTCGGACACGGCGAAACCCTGGTCGCCGGCCTTCCACTTGGCGGAGGACGCCCCCGTCCAGAACCACCGGAAGTGCACGGACTTCCCGTCGAAGGACGCCTTCCCGTCGTACGCCTTGAACTGGAGCGGCGTTTCGGGCGGCTGCACCAGATAGCGCTCGGCGGGCCCCGGGTCGTTGGTCGCGATCATCGCCCGCAGCTCGTCCGCGTAGTACTCGGCGAGCGTCTCCCGCTCGGCGGGCAGCACAAGCCGATAGGGGTCGGACCCCTCCTTGAGCTGTCCCGTCGCCGCCTCCATGAGCGGATCCGCTCCCGGTCTCGGCTCGGCGCGCAGGACGACCGTCCCGCGCTTGCCGGGCGTCAGCGTCACCGCCGCGATCGCGTCGAGCGGGATGCGGCGCTCACCGAGCGCCTGGAACAGCTTCGGCGTGCGGATCCCCCGTTCGAACCGGATGAGCACGGAGTCGGACTCGAACTCCCAGGCGGCATGAAATCCGGCCAGTACGTCACCCATGCGGGCCATCGTATGCGGCATGCGCTTCGTAGTCCCCTCCCTGAGCAGACCGCACTTTCTTCGTTCTCTACGCGCGTCCGACTTCAGCCGTGTCGGACAAACCCTCCCGGCACACGTCATCCTCGCGGGCGCAGCGCACCGCGCGGTACGCGCCAATCCCGATCTCGGCGAAGTTCCGCAGGCTGTCGGTGCCGGGCACGAAATAGCCCGTGTGTCCCTGGGCGCCCCGGGCCGACAGCACCCGCGCGCCGAAGTCCGAGGACATCGGATCGGCCCCGTGACCGAGCCCGCCGACCTCCAGATGCGGTACGTCCTCGATCCAGTCGTCGGAGTCCCGTACGGCCCACACCCGGGCGGAGGTGCGCAGCTGCGCGGCCTTCTCGACCCGCATACCGGGGCTGCCCGCCACCGCTATGTCGGAGACCCGGGAGGGCAGCGAGTGCGCGGCGACACCGCAGACGACCGAGCCGTAGCTGTGGCAGTACAGGGCCACGCCGGAGCGTCCGGGCAGGGCCCGGACCAGGGCGTTGAGCCGGACCGCGCCCTCCTCGGCGCGAATCCCGGTGGCCGCGTCCATGCCGAGTCCGCTGGGCGCCGTGTAGTCGGCCCAGGCGATGACGGCCGTACGTGTCTCCGGGCTCGCGGCCCGCTCGGCGCTGTGCAGGGACTTCGCCATGCCGACGGGCGCCGAGTACGTCTTGTTGGTGCGCTGGAAGGTCAGGAGGTTGGTGTCGACGCCGGGCACCACGACCGAGACCCGCTGGGCCCTGTCCAGGTCCCCGAAGACCTCCGCGACCCGGCCGGAGCCCATCGGGTCGAAGGCGAGGATGCGGCGTTCCCCGCTCATCAGGTCCTCGTAGCGATGCATCCGGCGGCCGGCCTCGTACTGTCCGGTCGGCGAGAGCCGGTCGTCGTGCATGCGTTTGAGCTCGACCTTGCGTGCCTGGCCGAGGGCGATCTGGTTGGCGCGGTACCGGAGCTGTACCGGCGCCCCGTTCATGTTGCCGACCGCCAGCGGATAGCGGGCGGCGAGCCGGGCCCGCTGCCGCGCGTCGAGCGAGGCGAAGAAGTGGGCCAGCCGGGTGGGCGTCGTGTCGTCCGGGTCCGGCAGGCGATGCCCGCCTATGTGACCGCGTTCCCAGGCGGACAGCGACGCCGCGAGCGGGGTGGTCGCGCCCCGGTGGCTGCGCACTGCTGTCCAGCCGGTGGTCCCGAGCATCACGAACACCACGGCCAGCGCGAGCAACATGCGCCAGACGTTGAGTTGGGGGGTGGAGTCGAAGGAAGTCACTGAAAGGACACACTAGGAGAACGAGAGTGTCTCGCGTTAACCGAGTGAGGCGGATCACGTTTCATGAGGGGTAATTGGGTAGAACCGGGCGCCGATTGGGTCGATCCGTCACCCTGTGTAGGTGGCCGACGGGCTTTGCCGCCAGTGGAGTTCGACTCTGTGTGCGACTGTCGTCACTCAGTGTCCGTACGGTCGTTCCCGCCGCCCGGATGCCAGTTCTCCGCCAACGCGGGCCCCACCTGGTCGAGATACGAGGCGGTCAGCTCACGCATCGCCGCCACGCTGAAGTCCTCGCCCGCGCCCCAGAGCCGGCCCGTCAGCCGCATCACCCCGCCGAAAACGGCCATCACCAGGCGTGGCCGCGGGTCGGTGTCCACGTCGAGGCCCTCACGCTCAGCGATCACTCGCGCGAGTTCCTCCTCCAGTCCCTCCTGGCGGCGCAGGTGGGCGGCGAGCAGCGCGGGCGTCGACTCGATCAACTGGAAGGCGCGCATGTGCAGTTCGAGCGGGATGACGGCCTCGATGGCCTCACCGATGGTGTCCCAGCTGGCCAGGACGGCCTGGCGCAGCGCGTCCAACGGGGCCTCGTGGGCAGGGCGCCCGCGCACCGCCTCGACGAAATGCGACTCGGTCATCTCCTGGACGGCGAAGGCGGCGTCCTCCTTGCCCGCGAAGTAGCGGAAGAAGGTGCGCTGCGAGACGTCGACGGCCTCGACGATCTCGTCGACGGTCGTCCGCTCGTACCCCTGGGTCGTGAACAGTTCCAGGGCGGCCCGCACCAGGGCGTCCCGGGTGCGCTGCTTCTTGAGCTCGCGCAGCCCCGGCCGTGACGCCGTGTCCATGGAACCTCTTCTCGTCTTCCGCGGCTGCGTCTGTTTCGTCCCTCCGGCGCGCCGCAGGTGTCCGTTCCGCCCAGCTCAGACTATCCGTGAGTGACGTGACAGTTACCGACTTGTGAATTGGTTTGTCAACTGTCAGTGGCTGTCATTAGCCTCGGTGCATGACTAGTCAGACCACCGTCGACACGACCGGCCCGGCCGACAAGGCCCCGCCCGCCGCCCCCGGTCCGACCCCGGGCAAGGGGCTGCGCGGCCACCCTTGGTACACCCTGTTCACCGTGGCCGTGGGCGTGATGATGGTGGCCCTGGACGGCACCATCGTGGCCATCGCCAACCCGGCCATCCAGAAGGACCTGAACGCCAGCTTCGCGGACGTTCAGTGGATCACCAACGGCTACTTCCTCGCGCTCGCCGTCACGCTGATCACGGCGGGCAAGCTCGGCGACCGGTTCGGCCACCGGCAGACCTTCCTGATAGGCGTGGTCGGCTTCGCGGCCGCCTCGGGGGCCATCGGCCTCTCCGACAGCATCGCCTTCGTGGTCGTCTTCCGAGTGCTCCAGGGCCTGTTCGGCGCACTGCTGATGCCGGCCGCGCTCGGTCTGCTGCGCGCCACCTTCCCGGCCGAGAAGCTGAACATGGCGATCGGCATCTGGGGCATGGTCATCGGCGCCTCCACGGCCGGCGGCCCGATCCTCGGCGGTGTCCTCGTCGAGCACGTCAGCTGGCAGTCCGTCTTCTTCATCAACGTGCCGGTCGGCATCATCGCGGTCGTCCTCGGCGTGGTGATCCTCACCGACCACCGCGCGGAGAACGCGCCGCGCTCCTTCGACCTCCCCGGTATCGGCCTGCTGTCCGGCGCCATGTTCTGCCTGGTCTGGGCGCTCATCAAGGCCCCCGAGTGGGGCTGGGGCGACGTCATGACGTGGTCGTTCCTGGCCATCTCGGTGCTCGGCTTCGCGCTGTTCGCGTACTGGGAGAACAGGGTCGCCGAGCCGCTCATCCCGCTCGGGCTCTTCCGCTCCGTGGCGCTGTCGGCCGGTGTGGTCCTGATGGTGCTCATGGCGATCGCCTTCATGGGCGGCCTGTTCTTCGTCACCTTCTACCTGCAGAACGTGCACGGGATGAGCCCGATCGACGCGGGCCTGCACCTCCTGCCGCTCACCGGCATGATGATCGTCGGCTCGCCCCTGGCCGGCGCGATGATCACCAAGACGGGACCGCGCATCCCGCTCGCGGGCGGCATGGCGCTCACGGCCATCGCCATGTTCGGTGTGTCGACGCTGGAGACGGACACGAGCAGCGGGCTCATGTCGATCTGGTTCGCGCTCCTCGGTCTCGGCCTCGCGCCGGTCATGGTCGGCGCCACGGAGGTCATCGTGGGCAACGCGCCGATGGAGCTCTCCGGTGTCGCCGGCGGTCTCCAGCAGGCCGCGATGCAGATCGGCGGCAGCCTCGGTACGGCGGTCCTGGGTGCCGTGATGGCCTCCAAGGTCGACGGCGACCTCGCGGGCAACTGGGCGGGCGCGGGCCTTCCGCAGCTCACCCCGGTCCAGCTCGACCAGGCCAAGGAGGCGGTCCAGGTCGGCGCCGCGCCGGTGGCACCGGGCACGCCGGCCGAGATCGCCGAGAAGATCACGGGCGTCGCGCACGACACGTTCATCTCCGGCATGAGCCTGGCGAGCCTCGTCGCGGCCGGCGTCGCCTTCGTGGCCATCTTCGTCGCCTTCCTCACCAAGCGGGGGGCCAACGCGGAAGCGGGCGCGGGAGTCGGACACATCTAGTCCGCTCTTCGTCTGTCTCTGTCGGCCATCTTCGGCCCGGCCCCGTCGAGTTCACTCGGCGGGGCTTTCGCCTATCAGGGTGACGCCGTTCCGTATGACTTTCATATCGGTCGTGCCGCAGGTCAGAGTTCTCTCAACTGATCCGTACGAACCGGGCAGTTCGGTGAGGCCGGGGCGCGCTGCCGGAGGGGGGCAGCGCGCCGCGGAAGCGGTGGGAGAAAAAGTACGGGTCTGAACCGAACGGACCGGGGTACCCGGCTTCCGAGCCCGAACCGGCCGGCATGCGGCCGGCTCAGAGGTCCAGGGAGTTGATGATGGCGGGCTTCGGTCACACCACGCGCAAACACCCTCGCTCACGTCGCCGTACGGGGTCACGGAGCGGGCCGGACCGCGCGACGCTCGGAATCATCGGAGTCATCTGCGCGGTCGCCGGATTCTTCGTGCTGGGGATCATCCTCGGCCCACTGGCGATCGCCTGCGGATGGCTGGCCATGGGACGCCGCTGGAACGGCGCCCGCCCACTGCCGGCGCTCATCGCACTGGTACTGGGCGCGATAGACACGATCCTGGCGATCGTCTGGATGGCCGGAACGGCAGGCCCGGGCACCGGGATGTTCTAGCCGGACAGTGAAGGACCGTGCTGCGGCTGGTCGTCGGGTGCGGGTCGTGTGTGGCTGGTCGCGCGGTTGCCGGCGCCCCTAAAAGACAAGGGGCGCCGGCAACCGCCTGTTTTTAAGGGGCGCGGGGCTGTATCGATGTGCGGCTCCGCCGCGTGGGCGCGACCAGCCCCCACGCACCCGCACCCGACGAACAACCGCACACTGCTCAGCGCAACTGCTCCTCCGCAGCGACAGACGCCGAGTCGGACAACGCGGCAACCTGCGCCCGCAGGGCCCGTACCTCCTCCGCCAGCGCCTCGATCGCCGCGGTCTGCCGCCGCTCCTCCACATCGTCCGACTCGAACCGCGATATGAACCACGCGGCGATATTGGCGGTCACGACACCGAGAAGAGCGATCCCGGACAGCATCAGCCCGACCGCTATCATCCGCCCGAGCCCGGTGGTCGGAGCGTGATCGCCGTACCCCACGGTCGTCATCGTGGTGAACGACCACCACACGGCGTCACCCAGCGTCTTGATGTTGCCCTCGGGCGACTCGCGTTCGACGGACAGCACGGCGAGGGAGCCGAACATCAGCAACGCCACCACCGCACCCACCACATACGTGGTCAGCCGTATCTGCGGCGCCATCCGGGCCCGCTGCCCGACGAGCAGCAACGTGGAGACGAGCCGCAGCAGCCGGATCGGCTGGATGAGCGGCAACAGCACCGCGCACAGATCGAGCCAGTGCGTACGGACGAATTCCCGCCGCCGGTCGGTGAGAACGAGCCGTACGAGATAGTCCAGGGCGAACAACCCCCAGACCGCCCACTCCACCCTCGTGCACCAGGAGGTCACCTCCCGCGTGGCCTCGGGCCACACGATCGGCACGGCATAGGCAACGGCAAACGCCACCGCAAGCCCGAACAAGGGCCGCTGCGTACGCTGCTCCCAACGGTCCTGCGCCGATTGCTGCTTCATGCGCGCATAGTAGAAAACGCGAAGGGGCGGCGTGACCCACGGCCACACCACCCCTACCGCACTGTGCTAGACGCACCTGGTCAGACGCGCCCCTGGTCCTTTAGGGGCGCGGGGCTGTATCGATGTGCGGCTCCGCCGCGTGGGCGAGACAAGCCCCCACGCACCCGCACCCGACAACCGAACCGACGCGGAGCGCTACGCATCCCCACCCGCAGCACCAGGATCCGCAGAAGCCACATCCAGCAACTGATACCGATCGATCGCCTGCTTGAGCACGGACCGGTCGACCTTGCCCTCGCGCGCGAGCTCCGTCAGCACCCCCACCACGATCGACTGCGCGTCGATGTGGAAGAACCGCCGGGCAGCCCCCCGGGTATCGGCGAAGCCGAATCCGTCGGCGCCCAGCGACTGGTAGGTCCCCGGCACCCAGCGAGCGATCTGGTCCGGAACCGACCGCATCCAGTCGGAGACGGCGACGAACGGCCCCTGCGCCCCGGACAGTTTCCGTGTCACATAGGGAACGCGCTGCTCCTCCTCGGGGTGCAGCAGATTGTGCCGCTCCACCTCGACGGCCTCGCGCCGCAGCTCGTTCCAGGAGGTCGCCGACCAGACGTCGGCCCGTACGTTCCAGTCCTCGGCGAGCATCCGCTGGGCCTCGACGGCCCACGGTACGGCGACACCGGACGCCATGATCTGTGCCGGGATGGAGCCCGAAGTGCCCTCCGCGAAGCGGTGGATGCCCTTCAGGATGCCGTCGACATCGACGCCCTCGGGCTCGGCGGGGTGCTGGATCGGCTCGTTGTAGACGGTGAGGTAGTAGAAGACGTCCTCGCCGTGCGGGTGCTCGTCGGACGAGCCGTACATCCGCCGCAGCCCGTCCTTCACGATGTGCGCGATCTCGAACCCGTAGGCCGGGTCGTACGCGACGCACCCCGGGTTCGTCGAGGCGAGCAACTGCGAGTGCCCGTCCGCGTGCTGCAGACCCTCACCGGTCAGAGTCGTACGACCGGCGGTCGCGCCCAGTACGAAGCCGCGCGACAACTGGTCGGCCATCTGCCAGAACTGGTCGCCGGTGCGCTGGAAACCGAACATCGAGTAGAAGACGTACACCGGGATGAGCGGCTCGCCGTGCGTGGCGTACGCCGAACCGGCCGCGATCAGCGAGGCCGTACAGCCCGCCTCGGAGATGCCGTCGTGCAGCATCTGCCCGGTCGGCGACTCCTTGTACGCGAGGAGCAGATCGCGGTCCACGGCCTCGTACTGCTGGCCGAGCGGGTTGTAGATCTTCGCGCTCGGGAAGAACGAGTCCATGCCGAACGTGCGGTACTCGTCGGGCGCGATCAGCACGAACCGCTTGCCGATCTCCTTGTCCCGCATGAGGTCCTTGAGCAGCCGTACGAACGCCATGGTGGTGGCGATCGACTGCTGACCCGAACCCTTCTTCACACTCGCGTACGTCTTGTCCTCGGGCAGCGCGAGCGGCTTCGACCGCACGACGCGCGTCGGGACGTACCCGCCGAGCCCCTTGCGGCGGTCGTGCATGTACTGGATCTCCTCCGAGTTCCGGCCCGGGTGGTAGTACGGCGGCGCGCCGGACTCCAGCTCCTGGTCGGAGATCGGCAGGTGCAGCCGGTCGCGGAAGCCCTTGAGGTCGGCGACCGTCAGCTTCTTCATCTGGTGCGTGGCGTTGCGGCCCTCGAAGTTCGGGCCGAGCGTCCAGCCCTTGACCGTCTGCGCGAGGATCACGGTCGGCTGGCCGCTGTGCGCCTTGGCCGCCGCGTACGCCGCGTAGACCTTCTTGTGGTCGTGACCGCCGCGGCCCAGGTGCAGGATCTGGTCGTCGGTCATGTTCTCGACCATCGCCCGCAGCCGGTGGTCGTGACCGAAGAAGTGCTCGCGGATGTACGAGCCCGTCTCGGTGGCGTACGTCTGGAACTGTCCGTCGGGCGTGGTGTTCAGCTGGTTGACGAGCACGCCGTCGCGGTCCTGCGCGAGCAGCGGGTCCCAACTGCGGTCCCAGACCAGCTTGATGACGTTCCAGCCGGCGCCGCGGAACTGCGACTCCAGCTCCTGGATGATCTTTCCGTTGCCGCGCACAGGACCGTCGAGGCGCTGGAGGTTGCAGTTGACGACGAACGTGAGGTTGTCCAGGCCCTCGCGCGCGGCGATGGACAGCTGGCCGAGCGACTCGGGCTCGTCCATCTCGCCGTCACCGAGAAACGCCCAAACGTGGGACTTGGAGGTGTCCGCGATACCGCGCGCCTCCATGTAGCGGTTCATTCGCGCCTGGAAGATCGCGCCGAGCGGACCGAGGCCCATCGAGACCGTCGGGAACTCCCAGAAGTCCGGCATCGACCGCGGGTGCGGGTACGACGACAGGCCGTTCGGCGCCTTTGACTTCTCCTGGCGGAAGGCGTCGAGCTGCTGCTCGCTCAGCCGGTCCAGCATGAACGCGCGGGCGTAGATTCCGGGGGAGGCGTGCCCCTGGAAGAAGATCTGGTCGCCGCCGTCGCCCTCGTCCTTGCCGCGGAAGAAGTGGTTGAAGCCCACGTCGTAGAGGGAGGCGGAGGACGCGAAGGTGGCGATGTGACCGCCGACGCCGATTCCGGGGCGCTGGGCCCTGGACACCATCACGGCCGCGTTCCAGCGGGTCGCGTTCAGGATCTTGCGCTCGATCTCCTCGTTGCCGGGGAAGAACGGCTCGTCCTTGGTGGCGATGGTGTTGACGTAGTCCGTGCTGCGCATCTCCGGCACGGCCACGCGCTTCTCGCGGGCCCGTTCGATCAGCCGCAGCATGAGATAGCGGGCCCGCTCCCGGCCCCGCTGGTCGACGGCGGCGTCGAGGGAGTCGAGCCACTCCTGGGTCTCTTCTGGATCGAAGTCAGGGACCTGACTCGGAAGGCCGCCAATGATGATCGGGTTGCGATCGGGTCCGGAAGCCACGCTGTTCCTTCGCTCTCAGGGGGCCGCTTTTTCTCGGTTTTTCCCGGTTTTTTCTTGGGGGGTCTCTCTGGTTACCTGGGTCTCTGCACCGTTCCCCATCGTGTACCTCGGGGGCGGAAACGTCATCTCTACCGAGAGGTAACCGAGACGTTCGTCCCGTCTCCCCAAGGGCGGGCCCGGCAAATCGCAACGATACGCCCGACCCGTGACGCGTACCGCAAAGCCTTTCGAGTCCCGTACCCTCGTAGGGTTCGTAAATCCACAAATGGGGCAGATTGGTGTGGTGTGCGTCACCAATGGCCAGGATTCCCTGCCTGGAGTTGCGGCGACACGGTCGGGATCGTCACCGTTTCGGCGGTCCCGACGGCCGGGTACTTGCGCGATCCGCCCCGCCCGTGTGGACTACGGCCAATGCTTCGCGCACGCGCGTGGCTTGAACTTCCCCAAGCTCCAGGCTTCGCCCGAGCAGGGGGAGACCCCATTACCGAACATGATCAGGAGGCAACCCGTGAGCGCGACCGCGGACCACGCGGAGGAGCGGACGAGCCTGGCCACCAGGCTGGGATTCCAGCCCGAGCAGGTGGTCCAGGAGATCGGCTTCGACGACGACGTCGACCAGGAGCTCCGCGAGGCCATTGAAGAAGTCATCGGCAGCGAGCTCATGGACGAGGAGTACGACGACGTCGCCGACGCCGTAGTGCTCTGGTTCCGTGACGACGACGGCGACCTGACGGACGCGCTGGTGGATGCCACCACGTACGTCGAAGAGGGCGGCGCCGTCCTGCTGCTGACGCCGAAGACCGGCCGAGACGGGTATGTGGAGCCCAGCGACATCGCGGAAGCCGCGACGACCGCGGGTCTGTCCCAGACCAAGAGCATCAGCGTGGGGAAGGACTGGAGCGGGACCCGGCTGGCTACGCCGAAGGCGGCCAAGTCAAAGCGGTGACGCTCCGCTGAGTGGGGCGGGGGTTCAGGGGTTGGCACCCCTGGGCCCCCGTTTTTCGTCTCCCGGCTTCCGGCTTCCGGCTTTCGTCGTCGGCTGCGGGTGCGCTGTGGCTGGTCGCGCAGTTCCCCGCGCCCCTAAAAGGGGCGCGGGGAACTGCGCAATCTTATAGCCCCTCCGGCGTTTGAGGAGCGGGGGTTCGGGGGCGGAGCCCCTGAGTCAGGGACGGGAATGGGTAGGGGCGGCGGGGGCGAAAAGAGGTCTCTGCGTAGGGTGGGTGCCCCGAACGGCCCATGGAAGGGATGCAGGACGATGACGATCGAGGTCGGCGACAAGGCCCCGGACTTCGAGCTGAAGGACAACCACGGCGCCACCGTGAAGCTCTCGGATTTTCGCGGTTCTCGCGGCGCGAAGAACGTGGTGCTGCTCTTCTACCCCTTCGCCTTCACCGGCGTCTGCACGGGCGAACTCTGCGCCCTGCGGGACAACCTGCCGAAGTTCTCCGACCGCGACACCCAGCTGCTCGCCGTCTCCAACGACTCCATCCACACCCTGCGCGTCTTCGCCGAGCAGGAGGGCCTGGAGTACCCGCTGCTGTCCGACTTCTGGCCGCACGGCGAGGTCTCGCGCGCGTACGGGGTCTTCGCGGAGGACAAGGGCTGCGCGGTGCGCGGCACCTTCGTCATCGACAAGGAGGGCATCGTCCGCTGGACCGTTGTCAACGCCCTGCCGGACGCCCGTGACCTGAACGCGTACGTGACGGCGCTCGACGGCCTGTGATCCGGACGTGATCCCGGTATGACCCAGGCCTGATCCCGGCTCCGTGACCGGCCTGTGATGCCGACACTCTGGGATTCTTCACGCCCAGGGCCTGCGGCGGTGGGGAACCCCTCACTAGGATCGACACGTTGATCCGATACCAACGCACTACGGGGCGCACCGCCCCTGGACACCAATGGGAGGACTCGTGGGAGTCAGCCTCAGCAAGGGCGGCAACGTATCGCTGTCGAAGGAGGCCCCGGGACTGACCGCGGTCATCATCGGTCTGGGGTGGGACATCCGCACCACCACCGGTACCGACTTCGACCTGGACGCCAGCGCCATCCTGACGAACGCGGAGGGCAAGGTCAGCAGTGACGCCAACTTCGTGTTCTTCAACAACCTGAAGAGCCCCGACGGCTCGGTCGAGCACACCGGTGACAACACCACCGGTGAGGGCGAGGGCGACGACGAGCAGATCAAGGTCAACCTCGCCGGCGTCCCGGCCGACATCGAGAAGATCGTCTTCCCGGTCTCGATCTACGACGCCGAGAACCGCCAGCAGTCGTTCGGCCAGGTGCGCAACGCGTTCATCCGCGTCGTGAACCAGGCGGGCGAGGCGGAGATCGCCCGGTACGACCTTTCCGAGGACGCCTCCACGGAGACCGCGATGGTCTTCGGCGAGCTGTACCGCCACGGCGCGGAGTGGAAGTTCCGTGCCATCGGTCAGGGGTATGCCTCAGGTCTGCGCGGCATCGCGCAGGACTTCGGCGTCAACGTCTGAGCCACCCCGGGGTCGTGGTCCGGCCCCGGGCAGCTTCAAACCGCTTCACCTTTTTTCCGTCCGGCGTCGCACACTCCTAGTGCGGCGCCGGACGTGCTCGACAACCCAATGGCTTGACCGGGGAGGACAAGGATCATGGGCGTCACGCTCGCCAAGGGGGGCAATGTCTCCCTCTCCAAGGCCGCACCGAACCTCACACAGGTGATGATCGGGCTCGGCTGGGACGCACGCTCGACCACCGGAGCAGACTTCGACCTCGATGCCAGCGCGCTGCTGTGCAACTCGGGGCGGGTGCTCGGTGACGAGTGGTTCATCTTCTACAACCAGCTCAAGAGCCCCGACGGCTCGGTCGAGCACACCGGGGACAACCTCACGGGTGAGGGCGACGGCGACGACGAGTCTCTCCTGATCGACCTCTCCAAGGTGCCCGCCAACGTCGACAAGATCGTCTTCCCGGTCTCCATCCATGACGCCGACAACCGCGGCCAGACCTTCGGTCAGGTCAGCAACGCCTTCATCCGCGTCGTCAACCAGGCCGACGGCCAGGAACTCGCCCGCTACGACCTCTCCGAGGACGCCTCCACGGAGACCGCGATGATCTTCGGCGAGGTCTACCGCTACGGCGCGGAGTGGAAGTTCCGCGCGGTGGGACAGGGGTACGCGTCCGGACTGCGGGGCATCGCCCTGGACTTCGGGGTCAACGTCTCGTAGGGCCGCCCGGGTCCGGGGAAGGTGCCCCTGGGGACCGAAGGAGAGGCCACCGCCCGCCGTGCACCGAAAGCAGTGTGGCGGGCGGGGCCGAAGGCGCGACACTGGCGTCCGCACCCTCTGGACCTGCGACTCTCCAGCTGGGGTGGCCCGGCCCTCTCGTCCGAGGGGTCGTCCCTCTAGACTTTGTGGTCAATGTTTCGTAAAGCCGGGTACGGCGGGGGGAAACCCCCTCCGGACTTCGTCCGGGGGTAGCCCCCCATACTCACGATTGGGTAGCCAGTGGTTCTGAAAACCTTCGGCTGGTCGTTCGCGGTCACCGCGCTCGGCTTGGTCGCAGCGGTGCTGATCGACGGATGGACCGCGTTCGGGATCGTGCTGATCCTGTCCATCCTCGAGATCTCGCTGTCCTTCGACAACGCTGTGGTCAACGCCGGAATCCTGAAGAAGATGAGTGCCTTCTGGCAGCGGATCTTCCTCACCGTCGGCATCCTGATCGCCGTCTTCGGAATGCGGCTCGTCTTCCCCGTCGTGATCGTCGCGATCAGCGCCTCCCTCGGCCCCATCGAGGCGGTCGACCTGGCGCTCAACGACGCCGACCGCTACCAGGAACTGGTCACGGACGCCCACCCGTCGATCGCGGCCTTCGGTGGCATGTTCCTGCTGATGATCTTCCTCGACTTCATCTTCGAGGACCGTGACATCAAGTGGCTCGGCTGGCTGGAGCGCCCGCTGGCCAAGCTCGGCAAGGTCGACATGCTGTCGGCCTGCATCGCCCTGATCGTCCTGCTGATCACCGCGCTGTACCTCGCCCCGAAGGCCCACCTGCACGCCGGGTCCGCCGACAAGGCGGAGACGGTCCTGCTCTCCGGCATCGCCGGCCTCATCACCTACCTCGTGGTCGGCGGGCTCTCCGGCTTCTTCGAGAACCGTCTCGAGGAAGCGGAGGAGCGCGAGCACGAGGAAGAGGAGGAGGCCAAGCGCAGCGGCAAGCAGGTCTCCGCGGGGGCACTCGTCGGCAAGGCCGCCTTCTTCATGTTCCTGTACCTCGAGGTCCTGGACGCGTCGTTCTCCTTCGACGGCGTCATCGGCGCCTTCGCCATCACGAACGACATCATCCTGATGGCCCTCGGCCTCGGCATCGGCGCCATGTACGTCCGGTCGCTCACGGTCTACCTGGTCCGCCAGGGCACCCTCGACGACTACGTCTACCTGGAGCACGGCGCGCACTACGCGATCGGCGCCCTCGCCGGCATCCTGCTCATCACGATCCGCTTCGAGGTCAACGAGATCGTCACCGGCCTCATCGGTGTCGTCCTCATCGCCTGGTCCTTCTGGTCCTCCGTGCGCCGCAACCGGGCGATCGCGGCCGCAGAGGGAAAAGCTGAGGCCTCGGACGACAAGGCTGAGATCTCGTCCGGGGTGTGACACCGCTTCGAGTGAGGAACGCTCTGTGAGGGGCGGCCGTCGAGGGATTCCTCGCGGCCGCCCCGGCGCATTCATCGAGGTGAACAGGGAAGCGTGGGGGCGGGAATGAGCTTCTGGGAAGGCTTGTGGCGCGGCCGGTCGACGGACTTCGACTCGGGCAGCGCGGCGACCAACGCCATAGAACTGACCAAACGGAACCAGACCATCTCGCTCACCAAACAGGGCGCCGCCACCGGCAACCTCCGCATCAACCTGTCCTGGCGGATGCGCACCTCCGACATCGGCGGTTCCCAGCGGGACAGCCTGCTGCGCCACCCCTTCAAGGCCTTCAAGCCGGACGTGGTGCAGGCGCACACCCAGAGCATGGTCAACGTCGACCTCGACCTGGGCTGCATGTACGAGCTCGCGGACGGCACCAAGGGAGTCGTACAGCCACTGGGCGGCTTTCTGGGCGAGCTCAACGGCGCGCCGTACGTGAAACTCAGCGGTGACGACCGCTTCGGCTCCGGCTCGGGCGAGACGATCTTCGTCAACCTCGATCACCGCGAGCAGATAAAGCGGCTCCTGGTCTTCGTCTACATCTACGACCAGACCCCCGCATTCGACCGTACGCACGCGATCGTGACGCTCTTCCCGAGCAACGGGCCCCGGATCGAGATCGGCCTCGACGAACGGCACTCGCAGGCCAGGTCCTGCGCGGTGGTCATGATCGAGAACGTCAAGAACGAACTGGTGGTGCGTCGCGAGGTGAAGTTCGTGTACGGGTTCCAGGCGGAGCTCGACCGGCTCTACGGCTGGGGCCTGCAGTGGGGTCGCGGCTACAAGACGAAAGCCGACCGCTGACCACGCGCTGCCGCTGGGCTTGGCGGGGGCGCCTCAGGGCTCGGGGGGTCCGGTTCGGTGGCGGCTGCGGGTCGTCTGTGGCTTGTCGCGCAGTTCCCCGCGCCCCTTCGGGCGCCCCAGGGCGCCCTCTATCGACCGATGAACTGGGGGCCCTGTGGGGGCAGCCTGAAGTCCGGGTCGGGGAGGGGGGCCACCGGCTGGGGGTAGCCGTAGCCGGAGTGGGCGGTTGCCGGGGCGGGCTGGGACGGGGCCGTCTGCGGGTAGCCGTAGGCGGGCTGGCTGGTGGGCTGTGGGTAGCCGTAGGCGGGCTGCACGGCGGGCGGCTGCTGCCGGGTGGGCTCCGGGCCCGCCGCGGCCGGTGGATAGCCGTACGACGGCTGCTGGGGCATCGGGGGCAGTTGCGTGGGCTGCTCCGGCGGCAGCGGCAGCGGCTGCGCGCCGGCGGGCGGGCCGGGCAGGGCGGACGCCGACGGGTCCCCGACCTCGGACTCGTCCACCGAGATGCCGTAGTCGGAGGCCAGCCCCTGCAGGCCGTTCGTATAGCCCTCGCCGAGCGCCCGGAACTTCCAGCCCTCGCCGCGGCGGTACAGCTCGCCGCAGACCAGCGCGGTCTCCTCGCCGGTCTGTGGCTTGATGTCGAAGTACGCCACCGGCTCGGCGTCCCCGAGAACGGCGTCGTACAGCAGGATCCGCAGGGCGCTGACCCGGTCGAAGGTGACGCCGTCGGCCGAAGCGACAAGGAGAATTCGGCCCACTCCATTGTCAACGCCGACGAGATCCGACTGAATCGTGTCGGTGAGCCCCTCGGCGAGACCCTCGTTCACGCGCTTCTTGCCGAGTCGCCAGACCTTGCCCGAGGGATGCCGGGGCTGGTTGTAGAAAACGAAGTCCTCGTCGGACCGCACACGACCGTCGAGGCCGAGGAGCAGCGCGGAGGCATCCACGTCCGGGACACCCCGTCCCGGCGTCCAGCGCAGCACGGCGCGCACCGCAGTGGCGTCCAGCGGGACGTTCGACCCCTTCAGCATCGCGTGCGTCATGCGGTCATCCTGCCTTCTCGGTCCTGGTCACGACAACGCGGGGTGACTTCCCGACCGGCCCGATCCGCGGACGGGAGACACAATGGTGTTTGCCTGCGTTACCTGAATTTCATGCCCGGTGGGAACCCTTGACATGGATCTCTACGTACTATTACCGGCCACATATCGTCAGGCCGCCTAGCCGCCCCGGGGGAGACTCATGCGTCATTTCGGGCACATCGCCCCTGAGGTGCGGGAACGCCTCTTCCACCAGGAGCCGTGCGTGTTCACCGCGGACTCCCCGGCCAGAATGCTGGCCGTGGCTCTCGGAGCCACCCTCTACAGCCCTGCCACCAGGCCGAAGCTGGCCGACGACATCGTGAAGCAGACCGGCCGCGGTGTCGTCTCGATGGTGTTGTGCCTGGAGGACTCGATCGACGACGCGGAGGTTCCGGAAGCCGAGGCGAACCTGGTCCGGCAATTCGCCGACCTGGCCGAACGATGCCCGGAGACCGAGCTTCCGCTGCTGTTCGTCCGGGTCAGAGCGCCCGAGCAGATCCCCGACCTGGTCCGGCGGCTCGGCGAATCCGTCCGCCTGTTGTCCGGATTCGTACTGCCGAAGTTCACCGAGGAGCGGGGGATCCCGTTCCTGGAGGCACTCACCGCGGCCGAGGCCGCGAGCGGACGACGGCTGTTCGCGATGCCGGTCCTGGAATCGCCCGATCTGCTGTACCGCGAGTCGCGGGCGGAGACCCTCGACGGGATCTTCCGGGCCGTCGACAAGTACCGCGACCGCGTGCTCGCGCTGCGGCTCGGCGTCACCGACTTCTGCTCCGCGTACGGACTGCGCAGGGCGCCCGACATGACCGCGTACGACGTGCAGATCGTCGCGTCCGTGATCGCGGACGTGGTGAACGTGCTCGGCAGGGCCGACGGCACCGGATTCACGGTGACCGGGCCCGTCTGGGAGTACTTCAGGGTCCAGGAGCGCATGTTCAAGCCCCAGCTGCGGCGCAGCCCCTTCACCCCGGAGGCCGAGGACCTGCGCGCCCTGCTGATAGAGCACGACATGGACGGGCTGCTGCGGGAGATCTCCCTCGACCGGGCCAACGGACTGCAGGGCAAGACCTGCATCCACCCCTCGCACGTCCTGCCCGTGCACGCGCTGTCCGTCGTCAGTCACGAGGAGTTCAGCGACGCCCAGGACATCCTGCGGCCCGAGCGGGGCGGCGGGGGCGTGCTGCGGTCCGCGTACACGAACAAGATGAACGAAGTGAAGCCGCACCGCGCCTGGGCGGAGCGCACCCTCCAGCGGGCCGAGGTCTTCGGCGTCGCGAACGAGGACATCGGCTTCGTGGAACTGCTCGCCGCGGGAATCCCCGGCTGACACCCCCATCACGCCCTCATCACACCCACTTACGCTCACCGACACCCGCCGACACCCAAGGAATCCATGAACAACGCTGTGAACGACGGGGGCGGGGCAGGGGTCTGGTCGGCGACCGGATTCCGCCCCGGGACCAAGGCCGGGGCCGAGGCGGGCCCCGGCGCCGGGAGCCCGTCCGGGACGCCGGGCGGAGCCGACGGTGAGATCTGGTCCGGATGCTGGGTCGCCGAGCGGCTCGGCGTCGAACTCGTCGGGGACGAGGGGCTCGGCGAGCTGCTCGGACTCGCGCTGCGGCGCAACCCCAAGCGGGCCCATCTGCTCGTGTCGCACGTGCTCGGCAAGCACATACCCCAGTCGCCCGCCGTCGTGTACGGGTACGGATTCGCGCTCGGCCTCCGCGTGCGCGACCTGCTCGGCGAGGACGAGGCGCGCCGGGCCGTCGTCCTCGGGTACGCCGAGACGGCCACCGGGCTCGGACACTCCGTCGCGGACGGCGTGGGCCTCGCGCCCTGCCTCCACTCGACCCGGCGCCCGGTCGACGGCGTTGCGCCGGCGGGCGGCTTCGAGGAGTCCCACTCGCACGCCACCTCGCACCTGCTGCTCCCCGAGAACCCCGGCCTGCTGGCCGGCGACGGCCCGCTGGTCCTCGTCGACGACGAGTTCTCCACCGGCAACACGGTCCTCAATACCATCCGTGACCTGCACGAACGCTATCCGCGCGACCGGTACGTCATAGTCGCCCTGGTCGACATGCGCTCGGCCGCGGACCTCGGACGCCTGGACGACTTCGCCCGCGAGATCGGCGCCCGCGTGGACCTGGTGACGGCCGCCTCCGGCACCGTACGGCTCCCCGAGGGGGTCCTGGAGAAGGGGCAGGCGCTGGTCGCGCGGTACGAGTCCGAGGCGGAAGCCCCGGAAGCCCCGGAAACCCCGGAAGCGCAGGAGGCGCCGGAAGCCCAGGGGGCGCCCGTCCGGCCGGTTCTCCGTGTCGAGCTGGGATGGCCCGCGGGGATACCCGACGGCGGGCGGCACGGCTTCACCCCCGAGCACCGCGTACGCCTGGAGGGCGCCCTGCCCGTCATGGCGGCCCGTATCGCCGAAGCGCTTCCGTCCGACGCCCGCCGCGTCCTCGTCCTCGGCTTCGAGGAACTGATGTACGCGCCGCTGCGGCTCGGCGTCGCCCTGGAGAAGCTGACCGACGCCGAGGTCCGCTACTCCACGACCACCCGCTCCCCGGTGCTCGCCGTGGACGACCCCGGTTACGCGATCCGCACCCGGCTCGTCTTCCCCGCCCACGACAACCCGGCCGACGGCCCCGGTGATCGCTACGCCTACAACGTCGCGGGCGCCGGCTTCGACGCCGTCGTCGCCGTGGTCGACTCCACCGCCGACACGCCCGAACTGCACGCTCCCGACGGCCTGCTGGCGCGGCTCTCCGCGCACACGCCGAGCGTGCTGCTCGCCGTCGTCCCCTCGTACGCACCAGCACGGCCGTCCACCGTGTCGCCCACCGAGTCGTCCACTGAAAGGCCATTCATGCTGCCCGAGCCCCTCCGTGGCCCCGAGTTCTCCTCGTACGCACCTGACGAGGTCGGCTGGCTGCTGCAGGATCTCTCGGACACGAAGCTGGAGGCGCCGACCGAGGAGCGGGAGGAGGCCATCCAGAGCGGCGGCGCCCACTACGCGGAGTCGCTCCCGGTGGAGTACCAGCCGAGCGACGCGTACCAGGAGCTGTTCCACAACGCGCTCGCCGTCTCGGCCACCCGCATCGCCCAGGCCGTCGGCGTCGTCACGGAGACCGTGCTCGCCGAGCGGTCCCCGCGCCCCGTCCTCGTCTCGCTCGCCCGCGCCGGCACCCCCGTCGGTGTCCTGATGCGCCGCTGGGCCCAGCACCGGCACGGCCTGGACCTCCCGCACTACGCCGTCTCCATCGTGCGCGGCCGCGGCATCGACGCCAACGCGCTGCGCTGGCTGGCCGCCCACCACGACCCGGCCGACATCGTCTTCGTGGACGGCTGGACCGGCAAGGGCGCCATCACCCGCGAACTCGCGCAGGCCGTCGAGGAGTTCGAGGCCTCCGACGGCATCACCGGCTTCGACCCGGAGATAGCGGTCCTCGCCGACCCCGGCTCCTGCGTGCGCACCTACGGCACCCGCGAGGACTTCCTCATCCCCTCCGCCTGCCTCAACTCGACTGTCTCCGGCCTCATTTCCCGTACGGTCCTGCGCGCCGACCTGGTCGGGGAGCACGACTACCACGGTGCGAAGTTCTACCGCGAGCTCGCCGCCGCGGACGTCTCCGTCGCCTTCCTGGACGCCGTCTCCGACCGCTTCGACGCGGTCGACGAAGCGGTCGACGCCCAGGTCAAGGAGCTTCTGTCCACCGACCGCAGCCCAACTTGGGAGGGCTGGGCGGCAGTCGAGCGGATCAGCGAGGAGTACGGCATCCACGATGTCAACCTCGTCAAGCCGGGTGTCGGCGAGGCGACCCGCGTTCTGCTGCGCCGCGTCCCCTGGAAGATCCTCGCCAGGGCCGGAGCGGGCGCCGACCTCGACCACGTACGCCTGCTCGCCGAGCAGCGGGGCGTACCCGTCGAGGAGGTGGCCGAACTCCCGTACACCTGCGTCGGATTGATCCACCCGAAGTACACCCGCGGAGCGACCGGCGCCGACGGCAAGGCGGTGTCGGTCTGATGACGAACGCCGCCCCGACGACGAACTCCGGTTCGCTGCCCACCTCTTCACCCAGGGTGCTGGTCGCCAGCGATCTCGACCGCACGCTCATCTACTCCTCGGCCGCACTGGCCCTGACCATGCCCGACGCGCGGGCGCCCCGGCTGCTCAGCGTCGAGGTGCACGAGAGCAAGCCGCTGTCCTACATGACCGAGACCGCGGCGGGCCTGCTCGCCGAACTCGGCGACGTGGCCGACTTCGTACCGACCACCACCCGCACCCGCAAGCAGTACCAGCGCATCCAACTCCCGGGCCCCGCCCCGAAGTACGCGATCTGCGCCAACGGCGGCCACCTGCTCGTGGACGGAGTGACGGACGCCGAGTGGCACGCCTCGGTGACCGAGCGCCTCGCCCGCGAGTGCGCCCCCCTCGACGAGGTCCGCGAGCACATGGAGGCCACCGCCGACCCGGCCTGGGTACGCAAGCACCGCCTCGCCGAGGACCTCTTCGTGTACCTCGTCGTCGAGCGCGAACTGCTCCCCGAGGACTGGGTGAAGGAACTGGCCGTCTGGGCGGAGAACCGCGGCTGGACGGTCTCCCTCCAGGGCCGCAAGATCTACGCCGTACCGAAGCCGCTCACCAAGAGCGCCGCCATGCGGGAGGTCGCCCGCCGCACGGGAGCGACCCTCACCCTCGCGGCCGGGGACTCTCTCCTCGACGCCGATCTCCTCCTGGCCGCGGACCGAGGCTGGCGCCCCGGCCACGGCGAACTGGCCGATGTCGGGTGGACGGCTCCCGGGATCACCGCCCTTCCGGAACGGGGCGTCGCCGCGGGGGAGCGGATCCTGCGGGAGTTCCTGGGGGAGGTTCGGTAGGGGCGGCGCCTGAGTGGGGGCGGCCTGAGTGGGGATGGCCTCAGCGGGGGTCGGCCTGCGCGGTGGCCGTGCTGGAGGGCTCAGGCGGCCGCCTTCTCCCTCTCTTCGGTCTCCTGCTTCGCGCGGCGGCGCCCGCCCGGGCCCGGCCTGAACATCCGTACACCCGCGAAGAGAAGTACCGCGAGGACCGCCCCTGCCAGCACGACCTTCGAGTACGTCGACACATAGCCGGTGACCTCCGACCAGTTCTCGCCGAGCAGATAGCCGGCGAGGACGAAGACGGTGTTCCAGATCGCGCTGCCCAGCGTGGTCAGGCCGAGGAACACGGACAGGCGCATGCGCTCGACGCCCGCGGGCACGGATATCAGGCTGCGGAAGATGGGGATCATCCGGCCGAAGAACACGGCCTTGGTGCCGTGGCGGGAGAACCACGCCTCCGTCTTCTCGATGTCCGAGACTTTCACCAGCGGCAGCCGGGCCGCGATCGCCACCGTACGGTCGCGTCCGAGCAGCGCCCCCACGCCGTACAGCGCGAGCGCGCCTATGACGGAGCCGGCCGTCGTCCACAGCAGTGCCGCGAACAGGTTCATCTGCCCGGTGCTCGCCGCGAACCCCGCGAGCGGCAGGATGACCTCGCTCGGCAGGGGCGGAAAGAGGTTCTCCAAGGCGATGGCGATGCCCGCGCCCGGTGCCCCGAGCGTGTCCATGAGGCTGTTGATCCACTGCGGAGCACTGCTGTCCGGCGCGGCGGCTGCGATGGCTGTCATGCCCCCACGCTAGAAAACCGAAGCTGAAGAGAGCCTGAGGGCGGCCGAGGGAACCTGGTCCTGGGCGGGGTCAGCCGCAGCAGCCTCCGCCGCAGCAACCGCCGCCCCCGCCACCGGCGCTGGGGCGGGGTGCGGGCGCCGAGGCCGAGCCGCCGACCGCGACCGTCGACAGCAGCTTCACCGTGTCGTCGTGCCCGGCCGGGCAGGCCGCCGGCGCGGACGACTCGGCCATCGGACGGCTCTTCTCGAAGGTGTCTCCGCAGGTCCGGCAGCGGTACTCGTAGCGAGGCATGGGCACAGGTTAGCGGGTGCGCCGCCCGTCTCCCACGGGTCCGTCTCCCATGTGCCGGGCTGCGGCTCCCGGGGAAGCGGGGTCGCCTCCGGCGGGAGTGGCTTCGCCTTTCGGGAGGGCGGCGTCGCTCTTGGCTCCGGGCAGGGCCCTGGCTCCGACCCCCGCCCTCAGTCGTTGCTCGCGGGCGGCCTGCTCGGGGTGGCGGGACCGCCAGTACGGGTTGTCGTGCGGCAGGGCCGAGCCGACGCGTCCGTACATCCCGAAGAACATCAGCATCACTCCGACCACAAAGCTGAACAGCACGTTCTGGATGCGGAAGGCGAGGAAGTTGAAGCCCGTGTCGAGGAGGGCGAGGTTCACGAAGCCGCTGAGGATGAAGAGGACACCGAGGATCATGTTGAGCGTCGAGGCGACGTTGCCGCCGATCACCATGCCGACGAAGAGCAGCAGCCCGACGCAGATCGACAGCACGCTCAGCGCGCCGTTGGTGTTCAGCCCCGCGACCGTGTCCCCGCCGGTGTCGAAGAAGCCGACCTTGTCGATCAGCCCCAGGATGCCGAAGGCGAGCAGCACAAGACCCATCAGCCCCGCGCCGACCCGGTAGAACTTGCTGAGACGGTGATCGACCGGCAGATGCTCATCAAGCCTGATCCGCCGCCTCGGCGCCGTACGAAGTACGTGCGTGGCCATATCCGCCTCCTCGGGTGCGAGCGGAGGCCGTACCTATCCTCAGCATCCGCCTGGGACGGCCGGATCGCCACACTTGGAGCGGGACTGGAAGGCGCCGGGTCGGTGGGAGCGCCCTTCTAGGGGCGCGGGGAACTGCGCGACCAGCGCCCACGGGCCCGCACGTGTTTCACCCGCCCCCAGCGGAGCGCTCACGCTCCGCCCCCACGCTCCTCACGAATTTGCGAAACCACCCGAGTCACCGTCGCCCGCACGGCCTCCAGCTCGGTCAGGAAATGCCAGTAGTCGGGGTGCCGCCCCTCCAACGTCCCGATCGCCCGCTCCAGCCGGGCCACCGATTCGTCGAGCGGCCGCGCGTGCTGGGGGTCGGGCGTATTGCGCCCCGACATGGCCAGCCGCTGGGCGTCCCGGATCGCGAACCGCGTGCGGTCGATCTCCCGCTGGGGGTCCTTCGACACCTCGTTCAGCCGCCGCAACCGGTCCCCGGCCGCGGACACGGCCTCGTCGGTCGTGTTCAGCAGAGCCCGGACCGTGGACAGCAGCGAGGTGGCGTCCGCCCACCGCTGCTCGTCCCGCGCGGTCCGCGCCTCCGCGAGCTTCCGCTCGGCCTGCCGGACGGTCTCCGCGGACTGGTCGGGCACGTGCTGCAGGTCCTGCCAGCAGGAGGCGGAGAACCGCCGCCGCAGCTCGCTCAGCACGGGCTCCACCTGCCCGGACCGCGTGGTGAGCGCCTGCGCGCGCGTACGCAGCGAGACGAGGCGCCGGTCGATCTCGGCGGCACGCTCCGGCAGCCGCTCGGCTTCCGCGCGGACCGCCTCGGCGTCCCGGGCGACCCGGTCGGCGCGCTCCAGCGTCTCCGGCACGCCGTGCTGCCCCGCGCCCTGGTTCAGCTTGGTCAGCTCCGGGGCGAGGGCGGCCAGCCTGGCGGCGAGGTCGTCGGCCTTGAGCTGCGTCCCCCGGACGGCATCGAGTGCGTTCGACGCGGCGAGCAGGGACTGGCGGGCGCGCTCGACGGCCGGGGCGAGGCGGGCCAGCTGCGTCTCGGCCTTGCCGAGGAGCGGTCCGAGCCCCTGCTCGAAACGGTCCAGCTCCTGCTTGACCCGGGTCAGCTCGTCCTTGGCCTTCGTCAGCTCGGTGCGTGCGTGGGCGGCGACGGAGGCCTCGAGGTCGTCGCGGTCGAGGTCGTGGGCGTCGACCGCGCCGATGTACGTACGACTGGCCTCGTCGATGCGGCGGCCGAGTGCGTCGAAGTCGGAGACCGCGCGGCGGGCTGCGGGGGAGTCGTCGACGGCCGTGATCGTCTCGATCGAGATCCGCAGATCGCGTTGCGCGGTGTCGAGCTCGTAGAACGCGGCCGCCGCGGCGTCCTTCGCGGCCTGGGCCTCGGCCCGCTGGCTCTCCGAGCGCCCGCCGAACCAACGCCGGGTGCCGCCGCCGGCGAAAGCGGCGGGCAGCGTGAGCGCGAGCAGCGGGAGCGGAAGAAGCATCAGGGCCAGCAGGTCACGGCCAGCACCGCGCGCCCCCGTGGGTCCGAACCCGGCACGGGGGCGGGGAACTTGCTGTGCGCATGGCACAAACGGTGTGTACGGCTGCGAAGGTGTCGCCGTCACTTCCCTCTCCCGTGCTGTCATCCGTCCTGGCCCGGTGTCATTCTCCCACCAGGTAGGGACGAACACACGGGCCGGTTAGTTCGCCGTACGGACCGTGACTTTCCCGTCCTTCGTGTGGGCGGACACCACATGAGAGCTGCGCTCGTCGCGGGGCACCGACACATCCACTCCGCCGTCGTCGGTGCCGGTGGTGACACGGTACGTGGCCTCCGGCAGCGCGATGGTGACGGAACCGTCGTCGCTACGCGCCGAGACCTTGTCCGGTACGGCGGCGAGGTCGAGCCGCACCGACCCGTCCTTGGTGTTCACGTTCAGGCGCTTGGAGTCGATGCCGCTCGCCCTGACCGAGCCGTCATCGGTACGCAGGGTGAGCGCCCCGGCCACGTCCTCGACCCCTACGGAGCCGTCCTTCGTGTGGATGTTCAGCGAGTCCTTGAAACCGTCGGCCTTCACGCTGCCGTCGTCTCCCCTCACGACGACCGCCACGTCACGCGGCACCTCGATGCGGTGCTTCGCCGAGCAGTCGGCGACCACACCCGAGCAGTGCATACGGAGCTTGAGCGTGCCGTCCTTCATCGCCCAGGTCACCTTGGGGTCCCCACCGATCGCGACCCGCCCCTCGAACCAGCGCGTCACCTGGACCTTGTCGACGTCCGCGGCGACCAGTTCGAGCGCCGAGTCGTCGGAATCGACGGTCAGCGTCCGCCCACTGAGCGCGAAGGAACGCTTCTCCGGGTCCTTGTCGTCCCCGGCACTGGCCCCACACCCGGTGGCGAACACACCGACGACCACGGCCCCCACACCGACAGCGACCAGAGAACGCCGCGGCCCACGGCCCACGCCCCGGCCGCCGCCCACAGACCCGACACCCCTGCTCGAAGACGGCTTGCTCGAAGGACGCTCAAAACCACTCATGACGGGACTCCCCCAGATTCGAATGCCCTCGGCCCCACGATGTGGCCCGGACATACTTCGACCGTACGGAGCCGGGGCTCACCGGGGGATCCGGGCCACTCCCGGGTTGGGGGTGGGGTAAACCCCCGCATGGCGGAGGAGGGGAGCGGGACGCCGACTCCGGACCGGTTCCTGCTCCGGAACCGGGGTCGGGGCCGGACACTGGCGTCAGCACTGGGACCGGCATCGACGTCGGCACCCTGACCGGCACCGGCACCGGGACCGCTTCCGCCCCGTAACGGGTTTGCGGGGCACTGCCCCGGGCAATGTAGGCTGTCGACTCGTCCCGGGTGCGTAGCTCAGTGGTAGAGCGCCGCCCTTACAAGGCGGATGTCGGCGGTTCGAAACCGTCCGCGCCCACCAGTCCCAGGACATGAACGAGGCCCAGGCCGACCGGTGCGAATCCGGCGGTCTGGGCTTTGATCTTTCTTGGCTGCCAGGTGACGTCGTGTCACTGCATGCCGGAAAGTCCACTTGCGCGGCCCGCACGGACGAGTGGCCCATGCGGTGCATCGGCTCGCGCGGGGTCTCCCCACCGGTCGCGGCGAGGGGTGCTTCCGGTGTGCCGGAGATCGTGGAAGTGGACGTCACCGAGGCCGGTCGCGTCGAGCGCCCGGAGCCAGATCCGCCGGATGCTGTTCCGTCGCAGGACGCCACCGCGAGTGCCGACGAAGACGAGCCCGGTTCGGCCGGCACTCGCGTACTCGGCGAGGTGGTGAGGCAACTCCGTGACGAGGGAAGCCGGGAGCGCCACGGCGCGGACACCGGCCGCGCTCTTGGATGCCTTCACCTGGAGTCAGTCTGTGCGCGTCTCGGGGTAGGAACGACGGACGGAGGCGCAGGTTGAGGACGCCCGCATTGCGTTGCCCGGAACGGCCCGTCTGAGCCGGTCGGCGCGGCCTTGATCCGGCCGGTGACCCGGCTTCCGGAGGACTGGCCGATGGCTTGGAATCAAGCACCGCCACGCCCGACAAGGTGAATAACGCACCTCCTTCACCTCCTTCGGCCCACTATCGGTATGTGGCTTATGTGGATATTGCTAATTTTTGAGTGGTAAGTGATATTTCATCACCCCATCCGCAGGGCTCGCCCTGCGGACCTCTGCTTACGGCTGATGCCGCAGAACCTCGACACGAGACGCGGCTTTTGGTCTGACCGGAACTCATTACGGGAGTTCGGAATGCCCTTTGTCGGGGCGGCTGAACTCAACGGCGGCAAGAAAGGTCACTCCTATGGCAGTGGTTGCCAACTCGTCCCGTTCACCAGGCAGAATCCGTGTACGTCATCGGCTCAGGCCGCGTCTCGCACTCCTGTCCGGAGCGGTGCTGCTGGCCACGGCCACGGTCGCGCTGGCTTCCGGCGCCGCGCAGGCCGCAGAAGCCCCCGTTGAACTGGGGACCGCCAAGAGCTACTCGGTCCTGGCGGGTTCAACGGTTACCAACACCGGCCCCACCGTCATCAACGGCGACGTGGGACTCAGCCCGGGCTCTTCGGTGACGGGCTTCTCGCAGTCGACGCCCTCCGGCCCCGGACAGATTTTCGGCGACCTGAACGTGGCCAACGCCGAGGCCATTCAGGCGAAGACGGACCTGGGCACCGCCTACACCGACGCTGCCGGCCGCGGACCCGGGGCCGCCATTACGGCCGACCTCGGCGGACAGGTGCTGGTGCCCGGCGTCTACACGGCCTCGTCATCGATGGGACTCACCGGAGCCCTCACCCTCAACGCCAAGGGCGACCCGAACGCCGTCTTCATCTTCCAGGCCGGATCGACCCTGACCACCGCTTCGGCGAGCAGCGTCGTCCTCGTCAACGGTGCACAGCCCTGCAACGTGTTCTGGAAGGTGGGCAGTTCCGCCACGCTCGGGACCAACTCCAAATTCGTGGGCACCATCCTGGCCCAGGAATCCATCACGGTGACGACCGGCACCGAGATCCAGGGCCGAGCCCTTGCGCAGACCGGCGCGGTCACGCTGGACGACAACGTCATCACGACGCCGACCTGCGCGACTGGCCCCACCGGTCCTCCTGGCCCTACGGGTCCCCCCGGGCCCACCGGGCCTGAAGGGCCCACCGGACCTACCGGATCTACCGGACCTACCGGACCTGAAGGACCCACCGGACCTGAGGGACCCGAAGGTCCTGAAGGCCCCACCGGTCCTGAGGGCCCTGAGGGACCTGAAGGACCTGCCGGTCCCACCGGTCCTGAGGGCCCTGAGGGACCTGAAGGACCTGCCGGTCCCACCGGGCCTGAGGGTCCTGAGGGGCCTGAAGGTCCCACCGGTCCTGAGGGGCCTGAAGGACCTGCCGGGCCCACCGGTCCCACCGGCACCACCGGACCTGAGGGACCTGAAGGACCCGCCGGACCTGAGGGACCTGAAGGACCCGCCGGACCCACCGGACCTGAGGGACCCGAAGGGCCTGAAGGCCCCACCGGTCCTGAGGGACCTGAGGGACCTGAAGGACCCGCCGGCCCTGAGGGACCTGAAGGACCCGCCGGACCTGAGGGACCTGAAGGACCCGCCGGACCTGAGGGACCCGAAGGACCCGCCGGACCTGAGGGACCCGAAGGACCCGCCGGACCTGAAGGACCTCAAGGCCCTGAAGGCCCTGAAGGCCCTGAAGGCCCCCAGGGCCCCGCGGGACCTGGCGGTGGAGGTGATCACGGGCACGACCAGGGTCACGACGGCAATGGCGGCCACGACGGTCACGACGGCAATGGCGGCCACGACGGCAATGGCGGCCACGACGGCAATGGCGGTCACGACGGCAACGGTGGCCACGGCGGACACAAGCCCGACTGCCAGAAGCACGAGGGCCCTCCGCCCTGGGCGCAGCACGGGAGGGGCGTGTTGTTGAAGCCCTGGGTGCAGCACGGGAGGGGCGTGTTGTTGAAGCCCTGGGTGCAGCACGAGAAGGGCTTCTCGCTGAGGCCCCTGACGGAATGCGAGGACTAAGAGAAACCTCGCCTGTATCTCCCTGAGGTGAGAACCGGGACAAGTAAGGGGCGCCTTCGGAAGAAGGCGCCCCTTACCGGCGCTGACAAGCACCTGATCGCAGTCCCTGCCTCGCCGGGAGGCAAGGAGCGCGCAGCTCAGCCCTCGTGGCGGCGTCGTGGCGAGTGGTCGCTGACTCCACACACAAAGTCGTCCGTACGGCTTCCGTCGACGTGTCACCTGGGTCGGCCACCCATGGTCCCGATGGTGCCGCCGAAAAACACGAGACGAAGCAATGCCCGATCCGTGCCCGTAGGCGTGGACAACCACGATCAAAAGCGGTGCGATCAAGACCGCGCAACGGCGTCGGCGCGACGAATCCACGCAGGTCAGCACCCATGTGCCTGCGCAAGCGCCGTCGCTTCCCGGCGCCGCTCCCGTCCGAGCTCCAGGAGCGGGTGTCGGTGCGTGCCGCACTCCTGCCGCATCGTGCGGTCGACCACGGTTCGCCGCAGTCGAGATGCGCCGCAGTCGACGAGATGCGCGGCCGCGATGAAGCCCATCCGAACTCCGGGTGGCCTGCGCACCCCCCCCGACGCCCCGAACACCCGCCCTCGCCGCCGTGTCAATTGCTGACTTTCCGAGGGCGGTGGGGGTCCAGGCTCCGGCCATACTGGCAGCGAGCGAGACATTGAAGCGTCAGGCAGTATCCGCCACGGACGAAAGGCCCTGAAATGGCCGAGCGGAAACGTGAGCGACCATCAGGCCTGGACACGTTCTCCCTTCCGGGGCCTCAGCCGGGCGCCCAGGAGCACCCTGCAGAAGGCCTGATGGGGGACGTGAGGCGTGGAGTCGAACAGCGCCGGTATCTGCGCGGGATGATCTTTCCGGAAGTCGCCGTGGTGGAGAGGCTGTACGGGTTGTCTGAGAAGGAGGTTCGGTCGGTGATCAGGCAACTTCGAGACGAAGAGCTGCTGCAACTGCACGACGACTACCAGGAGACCTACTTCATCGATGTCGGTCGAGGAACCCCGAGAACCCCGAGTCGGGAGTCGACGGACACCGGACCCGTCGCCCAGGTGGCCGATTTGACCGCAAGACTCCAGGAACTCAGCAGCCGTGTTCAGGCTTTGGAGTCCATAGTTCTGGGCCGTGACGAGAGGTGATCTCCGGCTAGCGGTTGCGGCGGCTCTTTCGAGATCGCGGCGCTCCTGCTGTGCCCGGCCCAACAGGCTCGTGTGACACGGGCGTTGACCCTGTCCCCATGCGACAGCACAATGAGCGCGCGTTCTTGAGAGCGCTCTCAAGGTGGATGCTCCCCGTGCGTTCGCTCGTGGTTGTGCCCGCGCATTCGGTCCGTACGTTCCCAGGGAGAGTCATGGTCGGCAGGCAAGGTCCGGTGGTTGGTCGTCGTTCGCTCATTGGGGCTGGACTCGGTGTAGGTGCTGCGGTGTTCGGTGTGGGTGGGGCCGGGGCGGCGTATGCCGCCGGGGAGTCCGCTCGGCGGCGTGGGCTTGGGTTCTTGGGTGCTGCTATGGACGGCTATCCCGATCATGGGAGCGTTCGGCTGACGCAGAGTTACAGCGATCAGGCTGGGCTGTTCAGTACGGCGTTCACGTACGACAACGCACTGGCGATCCTGGCTCATCTGGCGGGTGGTGGCGCCGGTGGGCGGGCCAGAGCCGTGGTGCTTGGTGATGCGTTGCTCTACGCCCAGAAGCATGACCCGGTGTACGACGACGGCAGGTTGCGGCAGGCCTACAACGTCGGGCCGTACACCTTCTTCGACGGGTCGCTGCAGCCGGATGGATTCGTGCGGGCCGACGGAACTGCCAACGTGGGGACGCAGTTCGGGTTCACGGGGACGGCCGTGGGTGACATGGCCTGGGCCGGGATTGCGCTGAGTGCCCTTGCTCGGGGGACCGGGGCCCGTCGTTTTCTTGAGGGTGCTGTGCGGATCGGTGCGTGGATCGAGCGGATCGGGCGTACCGACGAACCCCTCGGGGGCTACAAGTTCGGGGTCAACGGGGCCGACGAGAAATTGCCCTTCACCTCCACCGAGCACAACACCGATCTGGTCTGTCTGTTCGGTCGGCTCGCTCTGCTCACCGGTGACCGGGTGTGGCGGGGGCGGCGTGCGCGGGCCGAGGCCTTCGTCGAGAAGATGTGGGAGCCGGACGGGGGCTTCTTCTACACCGGCACCAACGACGGGGTGACGGTCAACAAGTCCCCGATCCCCGAGGACACCCAGACCTGGACCCATCTCGCCCTCGACTCCCACAGGTATTCGCGGTCGCTGGACTGGGCGGCGGCCGAGCTGGCCGTGATCGACCACGCCGGGCGGCGGAACAGTACGGTGCCGACGGGGCAGACGTACGAAGGCGTCACCTTCAGCTCCGCCAGTCTGGTGGCGAACGAGGACGCCCCGATCGCCGAGTTCCAGCCCAAGCCCGACCGCAATGGGGTGTGGTTCGAGGGGACCGCTCATCTTGCGCTCGCTCTTCGGGACCGGAGCAGGGCCGGTGATGAGACGAGTGCCCGACGGCTGGTCGCCAGTATTGAGCGGGCTCAGGATCTGCTCGGGGCTGGGCAGACCGTGGGCGGTCGTGCGCTTCCCGAGCGTTCCGGTGTCGTCTCGGCCAGCAGCCCGCTCGACACCGGGTTCGGCTTCGGCTACTACCCGTACCGGCACGTGGGGGCCACCGCTTGGTACCTGCTGGCGGCCACGCGTACCAATCCGCTGCGGGCCTGAACGGCAGGGCCAGTCACGGGCCTTACGGGGTGGAGCGGCCCTCCGCCTCTGCCTCCCGTACGTGTGCCTCCGTCTCCCGTACGTGCTTGAGCGACATCCGGGCGTCCACCTTCTCCGCGGCCGCGACCTCCGCCCAGAAGCGGTGGCAGGTCACGAAGACCGTGAGTTCGCGCTCGCGCTCGCGGAGTTTCTCCACCTCGGCCTGTTCGTCGGCCGTCCAGCCGGGGGAGGCGGGGCGCTCCACCTTGCGCCAGCCGTGGTCGTCGCTGAAGCCGTCCAGGGGCTCGACCGACCAGGGGAGCCGCTTCAGGAGGGCCAGAAGCTCGGCCCGGACCTGATGCAGTTCCTCCTGACCGGCCAGGAGGTCACTCGGGAAGTCGTAGGTCGTAGCCACGCGACAATGCTACGCCTGTTCGATTTTGGGATGCGAGTTCCTTGGGGGACTTCACACGAATGTGTCGCGGTGGCGGCCCGCGCCACGGCCGCGGTGCCCTGTCGGGCCCCTGGCGTTGTCCGACCCCCGTCCTAGGGTGGCCACCATGGACAGCGCAGAGACATCGCAGGTGAGACTGCACGCGTGGGCGGAAGGTGACTTCTGGCTTCTCCAGAGGGCCAACAGCCCCGAGATGACGGAGCACTTGGGTGGTCCGGAGACCGAGGAGAAGCTCGTCGACCGGCACCGGCGTTACGTCGGCCTGGGGCCGGGGTGCATGTATCGGGTCACGTCGGCCGACACCGGCGACACGGTCGGCTCGATCGGCTTCTGGGAGCGGGAGTGGCGGGGCGAGAAGGTGTGGGAGACCGGGTGGGGGGTGCTGCCCGAGTTCCAGGGGCACGGTTTCGCCGCGGCGGCGGCCCACGCGGTCGTCGAAGAGGCGAGGGCGGCTGGAGAGCACCGGTACCTTCACGCGTTCCCGAGCGTGGATCACCACGCGTCGAACGCGGTCTGCCGCAGCGCCGGATTCGAACTGCTCGGTACGGCCGAGTTCGAGTACCCGAAGGGTCACTGGATCACGTCGAACGACTGGCGGGTGGACCTCGGCGAAGGCTGACGCCGCCCGAAGCCCCTGGTCGTGGCCTCCGCGATCCGTGGGGAGGCCTCGGCTGTCCGTGGAGGCGCCGCCGTTCCCGGGCGCGATGTCAGTGCCGCGCGCGAGACTGGACGTATGTGCCGCAGCATCAAGACTCTCCGACCGCCCGTCCTGCCCGAAGAGGCCACGGACGAGGACATCCGCGCCGCCGCGCTCCAGTACGTCCGCAAGGTCTCCGGCTTCCGAGCCCCGGCCGCGCACAACCGCGAGGTCTTCGACCGCGCGGTCGACGCGATCGCCGAGGCCACGGCCGAGCTGCTGGACGGCCTGGAGATACGAGGGCAGACGGCCACCAGTCGTCAGGCCGAAAGCCGCCAGGCCGGCTGACCGCCCGACGCCTGACCGGCGCCCGTCGAGCTAGGTCCGTCCGAGGCGCGCAGCCACTGGCGTACGTAGCCGCTGGTGCGCTCAGCCAGAGGTGCGGCCGGTCAGTGGCGTGCCCGCCCGAGGGCACGTCCGCCCGGGCCGCGTACGCCTCAGGCGCCCGGGCCCGCCTCGGGCATCTGCACCTGAACCGGCACCGGTACCGACACGGGTACGGGTACCGGTACGGGCACAGCTGCCGATGACGGTCGTCGCATCAGGAACGCCGCCCCCGCGCCCGCCCCGAACAGCGCCACCAGCGAAACGCCGGTGGCGAGCCAGGTCGCGCCCAGCCACTGACCGCCGAAGTAGCCGAGGCCGACGCTGTACGCGGCCCAGGCGAGCCCCGCGAGGATCGACCACGGCAGGAATTCGCGGACTCGACGGTGCGCGGCGCCCGCGCCGAGCGAGACGACCGAGCGGCCGGCGGGCGCGAAGCGGGCCAGGACGACCAGGGCGCCGCCGCCGCGTGCCAGCGCCGCGCCGAGACGTTCCTGCGCGCCCCTCAGGCGCCGGGAGCGGGCGATGGCACGGTCCAGGCGCTCCCCGCCGCGCCAGGCCAGCCGGTACGCGACCAGGTCGCCGAGGACCGAGGCGGTCGCGGCGCAGAGGGTCAGCGCGAGGAGGTCCGGCACGTGCGCGGCCGGGATGTCCGGCACGTGCACGGCAGCCGCGCCGGTACCGGCCGCGGCCGCCGTCGCCGCCGTGATGACGAGGACGCCGCTCGGCAGTACCGGCAGAAAGACGTCGAACAGGACTGACACAGCCACCACGGCATAGATCCATTGGCTGTAGATCCAAGGGCTGCCGGACAGCGACCCCACACTCTCAAGCACCCGAACTCCCCTGTGTCTCCCCCGTAGGCCCGAACCGTGCCGTGATGCCGCGATGTCGCGGGGGAGCGGCAGGAGCGGCCTGTGACAGCCATACAGCGTACGCCTCGGGTCCGACATGAGATCCACAGGGGGCACGTGCGTTCGCCACATCATGTTCACCCGGCTGCCGCTTCCCGGCGGGCGGGCCGGCGCCGCGTCCCGTACCAACGGAAAGGGGCGGCCAACGGTGTGAGGAGCGGAACCGGCGATGGTGTCAGGAACAGCGGTAGTACGAACGGGTCGAACAGGTCGAACAGAGCGGGCGGAGCGAACAGGGCGAACGGGTCGGACGGGTCGGGCAGGAAGAACGGGAGCGGTGGGTCTCGTCGTCCTGGCGTTGGCGTCGGCCGCGCTCGCGACCGGCGCGGGCGGCGCCCACGGTGCGACCGGCGGCGACGGCGGCACGGTCGAGCCGGGTGGCGGTGCGGGCGGCACCGGCGGCAAGCACGGCTACTCGATGCGGACGGACGCCCGCTTCGCCCCGCCCGGCGCATTCGTTCCGTCGGCGGCCGTCACGTACGACATGAGGCTCGTGCCCGCCGGCTCGTGGATCGAGGTCGGCCAGCGCAGTTCGGAGCGCGGCGCCACGACGGTGAAGCTGCGGGTGACCGGGCTGAAGGCGGGCCACGAGTACGGCGCGCATGTGCACCGGAAGCCGTGCGGCGCCGATCCGGCCGCCGCGGGCGGGCACTACCAGCACCGGCCGTCCACGGACCCCGCCAGTGTGAACCCCGACAACGAGGTCTGGCTCGACTTCACGGCCGACTCACGTGGGGCGGGTGGGGCGAGTGCGCGGCACGACTGGAACTTCCGGTTCGGGGAGGCCGCGTCTGTGGTGCTGCACGGTGAACAGGGTGGCTCGGGCATGCGGTTGGCCTGCTTCACGGTGCCGTTCGGCTGGGCGTGAGTGATCTGCTCGGCCGGGTGTTCGTCTGCGGGTGCGTCGTGGCTGGTCGCGCAGTTCCCCGCGCCCCTTCGGGGCGTGGGTGCCCGCCCCTCGATGCGGCAGGGGCGGGCGCAGCTCGCTTGCGGGAGCGGGTGTCAGGCCGTGATCGGCTCCGAAGAGCGCTTCCCGTCCGCGGATGACGACGAGGACGAGGACGAGCGGCCCTTGAACAGTCGGTCCAGGCCGAGCGCGCCCGAGCCGGTGAAGACCAGCAGGAGCATCGACCAGGAGTACATGGCCGCGCCCTCGCCGTTGTTCCTGATCGGCCAGAGGTGCTCGGGCTGGTGGACCTTGAAGTACGCGTAGGCCATCGCGCCCGACGCGATGAACGCCGCGATACGGGTGCCGAGGCCCAGCAGGACCAGGCTGCCGCCGACGAGCTCGATGACGGCCGCGTACCAGTTGGGCCAGGCGCCGGTCTCGACGGTGGAGCCCTTGCCGTCCAGTCCGCCGAGTACGCCGAGGAGCGAGACGGCGCCGTGGCAGGCGAAGAGCAGGCCGATGACTATGCGGAACAGGCCGATGGCGTACGGCTGGGCGCTGTTGAGGCGTCCGGTCATGTGGGGAGAACTCCTTCGGTCTGGATCCGGTCCCGGAAAGGGGCCGGTGTGGGGGACGGAACCGAGTGAGTGCTCAACGTTAGGTCGGCCTAATCGATGCTTGCAAGTTCAACTTTTGGCCATGCTTGTGCGTGCGCTGTGGGTTCCGGATCCGCCTCGCGGCCTTGTCCCGCTTGGTCCGCGGCCGTCCGCAGAACGGCCCGCGCCACCGCGTCGGCGTCCGACAGCGTGACCGAGTCCACACCGGGCCTGGCCCCGGCGGCGGTCACCCAGTGCACACCCTCCGTAGGCACTCCTATCGCGAACCGCCTTGCGTGCGCGCGTCCCTGACGGTCGATCAGACGGTAGGGGCGCTGTGTTACGTCCAGCCCTCCGGTTTCGTAACCGTCCACGGTGTGCGGGCGGCACTGGCCCGTCTTCAGGAGCCGGGCGAGGAGTTCGTCGGCCGTCCGCCGGAGGTCCGGCTCGGGCAGTCGTGCCTCGACGAGTGTCGTCGCCGTCACGGTCGAGCCGGGCACGTCGGGGGAGTGCGCCACCCAGGCCCCGTCCTCGGCCCGCACCTCCAGTCGCGGGCCGAGCACCTCCAGCACGCCCGCCTCGATCAGCGCGGTCATCTCCTCGATACGGCGCCGGGGCGGACCGATCGACAGGAACGCGTTGAGCGGGGTGTACCAGCGGTCCAGGTGCTCCCGGCGCGAGGTTCCGCCGAGCCCGCCGTGGTCGACGATCTGCCGCAACTCGTTGCGCAGGTCGCGCAGTACGTCGAGAGCCGCTTTGAGGGGACCGTCGACGTTGCCGAGCGCGGCCTGTGCGGCGTCCTCGCGGAGATGGTCCAGCAGCCACTCCCGGAAGTCGCCGGTACCGGTGAAGACCCGACCGCCGTACGGCCGTGAAATCCGGTCCCAGGACCAGCGGTCGGCCTCCGCGATCCCGAACTCGCCCAGGACCAGGGCCTCTTGGGCGTCACGGTGGGGGACCGCGAGGAAGCGCTCACGGAAGCCGCGTATCAGGGTGGCGTCGGGTCCCAACAACCCCTCGTAATAGACGGTTTCGACCTCCTTCGCCACCAACGGCCATATCTCCGTGAGGAAGTCCGGCGCGTCGCCCGAGTCCGCGCGTTTGCGGAAGCGGGAGATGACGTCGGGGGTGAGGGCGAGGGGCACGTGACGCCCGTACGGGCCCTTCGCGTTGTCGCCGCGGGCCTGGTACGGGATGCCGCGGCGGGAGCCGGCCCGCAGGTGCGGCTCCCGGCCCGAGGGGAGGTAGCGCAGGCCGGCCGGGGTGCGCCGGAAGCGGCCTCCGCGGGCCGTCGTCAACAGCGCCATGTGGTCGAAGAAGTTGAGGCCCAGACCGCGCAGGAGGACGGTCTCGCCGGGGGCGACGGAGGAGAGGTCGAGGTCCGCCGGGTTGGCGGGCGGGACATGACGCAGGCCGTGGCGGTCGGCGTACGCGGCCAGGCGCTGCTGTGCCCGGTCGGCCACGGCCGGCAGATGGCCCTGGGCCAGGACCACGGCGGACAGGTCCGGGAGGGTCCGGCCGTTGTCGAGTACGAGGACCTGGTGGCCGTCGGCCGTCTCGTCGAGGCGGGTCGCGCGCGCCCGGTGCGTCAGGACCCGAAGCCCGGGCGGTGCCCCGCGGACCACCTCGCCGAAGACCCACTCCAGGTACTGCCCGTACTGGGCGCGGGTCGGATAGTCGTCCGGGCCCAGCTCGCCGTCGGCCCAGGTGTGCAGGCTCGGGCCGGGGCGTATCGGGCCCGAGCAGTCCACGCTGTCGTCGGTGAAGAGGGTGACCTGCGAGGCGACGGTGTTCATCAGCAGCTCGGCCGGCTGGGCGGTGCGCCAGACCCGGCCGGGGCCCGGCGGCGACGGGTCGACGACATGGACCGTCAGACGCGTGCCGGGCGCGAGAAGCTCGGGCGCGGAGGCGCAGAGGCGTTCCAGGACGCTGGTGCCGCGGGGTCCGGCGCCGACGAGCGCGATGGACACAGTGGACACGGCAGACACGTCGGACGCGGCCTGTCCTCTCCCGGAGTTCGCGGTCTCCGTCGGGTCCGTGGTCCGTGCCGGGTCCGTCGGCTCCGCGGTCGCTGCAGACAAAGGTGTGACTCCCGGACAGGTGGGGCGCTGGGGTGCTGGGCAGAGCACACCGTCCGCGGAAGCGGACGGTCCGCATCATCATGCCGTCGCGAGCCACGGGAGCCGAGCCCTGGAACGGATCAACCGGGCCGGTTGTGGGATGCGTCACGAGCACCATGGGCGCCAAGCGTGTGCATCACGGGCAACGCGGCAGCACTTGGGCAACGTACGCAACGTGGGCAATAGACGTATGCAATCGGGGAATCGCGGGGCGTGGCCGGTCGCCGTGAGCGCCCCGCCTTCGCCCCCGTCGCGGATCGTGTGAAGAGCGCTAGCGCGTGGGGGAGTTGTGACTCTCCGTGTCCTTGTGTCAGCTGAGTTCGGATTCGACGATCGTCCTCAGCCCGGCCGCGCCGCCCCGTTCCTGCCCCGCCTGGTCGAGCCGCAGACGCGCCGAACGGCCGCGCAGGGTCAGTGTCATGAGCTGGTTGCCGAACCAAGGGCCGCCGGTTTTCCGCCAGTCGACGGGCGGACGCTCAAGTCTGCCGTGCCGGGCGAAACGTCGGCCGATGGCGCGACCGACCCCGCTCCAGCCGAAACGGAAGCCGAGCCTTATCGAGAGCGGGATGGAGTTGTGCACGGGGGAGCAGGTCAGCTGGAGCACCCGGGCGTCGGGTCCCGGCAGGCCCTCCCGCCAGACCGGCTCGGCGATGTACGCGTGGTGCACGTCCCCGGAGAGCACGCACACCGTCGCCGGCGCCTGCGGTCCCGAGCCGGCCTCGGCGATCAGCTCCGCGAGCGAGTCGAACGACGACGGGAACGCGGCCCAGTGCTCCAGGTCCGCCGCCCGCCGCAGGTTCTCCCCGAACCGGGCCCAGCGTTCGCCCCGTTCGCCCCGGCACAGCGCGGCGTTCCAGCCCTCCGCGTCGTGCACGAGGTTGGGGAGCAGCCAGGGCAGGGAGGTGCCGATGAGGAGGTGGTCGTACGAACCCGGCTCCTCCAGCACCTGCTCGCGCAGCCACGCCTCCTGGGCCGGGTCGAGCATCGAGCGGTTCTTCTCTTCGAGGACGCGGGCCGCGCGGGAGTCGACCATCAGGAGCCGGGTGCGGCCGAAGTCGCGGCGGTAGCTCCAGCGGACCGAGGCCGGGTCGTTGTCGGCGCGGGCGGCGAAGGCGCGCAGGGCGTCCGTGCCGTCGGGAGTGGCGCGGACCGCTTCGTACAGCGGGTCCTCGGCGAGGCGCTCGGGCGGGAGGTTGCCGAGGTGCTGGTGGACCCAGTACGACATCAGGCCGCTCAGGATCCGCTCGCGCCACCAGGGCGTGGCCCGCATGTCGGCGACCCATGCCTCGCTGGTGTTCCAGTCGTCGATGACGTCGTGGTCGTCGAAGATCATGCAGCTGGGCACGGTGGAGAGCAGCCAGCGGATCTCGGGGTCCAGCCACGATTCGTAGTAGAGGTGCGTGTACTCCTCGTAGTCCGCGACCTCGGCGCCCGGCGGTTCGTTCAGCCCGCGGCGGGCCTCCAGCCAGCGGCGGGTGGCGGCCGAGACCTCGTCCGCGTACACCTGGTCGCCCAACAGCAGCAGGACGTCCGGGCGTTCGCCGTCCGGGTTCGCGGCGATGCGGGCGGCGAGGGTGTCCAGGGCGTCCGGGCCCCCGGGGTCCTTCTCGTCGGCGGCCGGTGTGGCCCAGCGGCAGGAGCCGAAGGCGACCCGTACGGTCTCGTGGTCGTCCACCGGGGTGTGGATGGCCGAGGGCGGGAAGCGGGAGTCGGGGAGCGGCCAGACCTGTACCCCGTCGAGCAGCACCTCGTACGGGGACCTCGTGCCCGGGGTCAGTCCGGTGACCGGGATCAGGGCGTAGTGGTGGCCCGCGATCTGGAAGGTGCGGGACTCACCGCCCGCGCCGTCCGGGCAGCGCACCTCGGCGGTGCACGGGCGGCTCGCCTCGACCCAGATGGTCGCGGACGAGCCGTCGACGTACCTCAGCAGTGGACCCAGGCGCAGTCCCGCCACGCGATCACTCTCCTCCGTCGCCCCGTACGGTACGGAACGACGGAGGTGAGCGGGGAGGTTCCGTGCATGGTGCAGTTGATCAGGTGCCCATTGGCCGGCTGCCTGCTGCGTTCTTGCTGCTGGTCGGCTGCCGGTCGGTTGGCGATCGGCTGTGGATCAGTTGGTGATCAGCAGCCGCTCAGGACCGAGCTGAGCTTGCTCTTCTCCGCCGAGTCGACGGAGAGGTCGTAGTAGTACTTCACCTGGACCCAGGCGCGTACGTAGGTGCAGGCGTAGGCGGTGCGCGACGGCATCCACTCTGCCGGGTCCTGGTCGCTCTTCGACTGGTTCACGTTGTCCGTGACGGCGATGAGCTGCGGGCGGGTGAGGTCGTTGGCGAAGGCCTGGCGCGTGGACGCGGACCAGCTGTCGGCGCCGGAGTCCCAGGCCTCGGCCAGCGGGACGAGGTGGTCGATGTCGAGGTCGGAGGCGGCGGTCCAGGTCGCGCCGTCGTAGACGGAGTACCAACTGCCACTGGTGGCCGCGCAGGCGGAGCTGGTGACGACGTTCGTGCCGTCGCGCTTCAGGACCGTCTCACGGGTGTTGCACGTGCCGCTGATGGTGATCCAGTGGTTGAAGAGATCGCGGTCGTAGCCGGTGCGGTCCTCGGTCGCCACGGTGAGCGAGGCGAGGTAGGTGCGGGCGGTGGCCGCGCTGACCGGGGTGGGCAGTGCGGCGGAGGCGGTCGGGCCGTTGAAAAGCCCGACCATGGCTATCAATCCGGCGAAGGCGGCCACTAGACTCAGCCGTCGACGCGCGTAGATCTTCGGCATGCGAACTCCCTTGGGGTGGGGGGAAGTTGACCTGCGAGCGACTGAATGCTCGCGGTGGCCGGTTTCCGGGAGATGTGCGTCAGGTGAGAAGTTAATGACGTGGGCATGACACAACAAGGGGCGGGGCGGGACTTTCGGGTTTCTGCCGGCCCTCTTGTCGTGGGTTCGTGTGGAATGAGGCCCCTGGGGTGGTAGCGGGATCGGGTCTTTGTTTTGTACCGTGGGGGAACAAAGTGGCTCCCGCCCGCACTCCCTGACCGGCGGGCGGGGCCGCCTTGTCCCCCCCCCGGGGGCCACGGAATGGCCCCGCTCGGGACCCTCCTCCACGCTTTGGAGCATGCCGATGACGGCGTCAACAGTGCTGACCGCCCGTGCCCTGCTGCTGGACATGGACGGCACCCTCGTCAACTCGGACGCCGTCGTCGAGCGTGTGTGGCGCCGCTGGGCCGACCGGCACGGGCTCGACGGGGACGAGGTCATGAAGGTCGTCCACGGGCGGCAGGGGTACGCGTCGATGGCCGTGCTGCTGCCCAGCCGGCCCATGGAGCAGAACTACGCCGACAACGCGCGGATGCTTGCCGAGGAGACGGCGGACATGGACGGGGTTGTCGCGATTCCGGGGGCCGCGGAGTTTCTCGCCTCGTTGCGGGGGGTGGTCGCCCATGCGCTCGTCACGTCCGCGGATGTGGCGCTGTCCACCGCGCGGATGGGGGCGGCGGGGCTTTCTCTGCCGGAGGTTCGGGTCACGGCCGAGTCCGTGGGGGCCAGCAAGCCGGATCCTGAGGGGTTTTTGAAGGGAGCGGCGGAGTTGGGGGTCGCGCCCGAGGAGTGTGTGGTGTTCGAGGACTCGGGGGCGGGGATCTCGGCGGGGCGCTCCGCGGGGATGCGGGTGGTTGGGGTTGGGCCGCGGGCCGGGTTTCATCGGGCGGATGTTGTGGTGCGGGATCTTCGACAGGTGGCTGTCGAGGGGTTGGGGGGTGGGGTGGTTCGGCTGCGGGTGGGGTGACCGGGGGTCGTCTTCTTGGGGGCTGGGGGCTGGGGTTTGGTGTTGGGTGCGGGCCGGTGAGGGTTGGTCGCGCAGTTCCCCGCGCCCCTTGAGGGGGCTGAGGGGTGATGTTTGTGCGGGCCGGTGGGGGCTTGTCGCGCAGTTCCCCGCGCCCCTAAAAGCCCTGGGTTCGGCTGTTTGAAGGGGCTGGGCCGGACGCTGTTGAAAGCCCGGGGTCCGGCCGTTTGAAGGACGGCCTCGGGTGCCTTCGCTGCCCGGAGCCCGGAGCCCGGAGCCCGGAGCCCGGAGCCCGGAGCCCGGAGCCCGGAGCGTACCGACCGGCATCTTCGAGGCCCAAGGTCCAGCCCCTTCAGGGTTCAGGGGCCGCTGCCTTCAAGGTCCAAGGCCGGCCCCCTCAAAGCTCAGGGCCCGCCCAGCCCCGACCTACGGTTCCGTTGTTTCTGATTCCAGGCGGGTGCGGGTTTCTTTGTCGTAGGTGCCCGCGTCCTCGTTGTCGATGCCTCGAGTGAGCTGGTAGTTGCGGACGGCGTTTTCGGTTTTGTTGTCGTAGTCGCCGTCGGGGGTGCCCGTGAAGAGGGCCACCTGTTGGAGGCGTTGCTGGAGTTCCGTGACCTCGGGGCCCTCGTCGCCGCGGCGGAGGGTCACGGGCTCGGCCTTCTCCGGTGGGGTGGAGGGCTGGGTGGTCGTGGGGGTGGGGGCGCCCGTCGACGGGGCGCGGGTCGTGGCGGTCGGGCGGGGCGGGGTGGGGGACGCCGTCGACCTCGTCGGTGACGGTGTCGCGCTCGCGCTGCTCGACTCGGTCGGTGAGGCCGACGGCGACTGGCTGGGCGACTCCGAGACCGACGGCGACGGCTCGTCCAGGGTCGTGTCCGGCACGCTCGCCCGTATGTCGTCCGGGGCCGCGCTCTCCCGCGACGGCGTGTCGTACGAGAACAGTCCGCTCGCGAATCCGGCCGCCGCGACCACCGCGGCGGTGGCGCCGGCGCCGACGAGTGCGAAACGGCGGCGTCGGCCGCTGCTCTCCGCCGGGTCCGCGGCGGGGTCCAGCTGATGAGCCTCCTCGAAGAGGCTCGTGTCGGGGGCCGAGGAGCGGGGGAGGGCCGTCGCGCGGGGCAGTTGGGCGGTGGCACCCGCGTCGGCAGGCTCCCGCTCCCTTTCATGCGTCGCGCCGGTGGGTGGCGGCTCGGGTACGGGCGCGCCGTACTCGTGCCCGTACTCGTGCCCGTACTCCTGTTCGTACGCGTGCTCGTGCTCGTGGTCGGTGCCGTCAGCCGCAGGGGCGTCGGCCGGCGTCGCCCCCGGTGCCGCCGGGTCCAGGTCCACGTACGGGCGGATGCGCAGGGGGTCGAAAGCCTCTGCCGCCGCGGTCTCCGCGGAGCGGGTCTCCAGCAGGGCGTCCGCCGCCCGGCGGGCGCAGTCGCACGTGGGGGAGCCCTCAGACCCCCAGGGCGCCCCGCATTCCGGGCATATGTGACCGTTCCGGTCGTTCACGTGTGGGTTCCTCCCCGTACGAACTCCAGCGATTATGCAGACACCCTCCACACAATCTCCCGGTTACCCCCGGAATCCCGGACTCCGTAGCGGATTCAACAGGCCATAACCGGTCACACCGACCAGGATGGAAGAGGAAACGGGACTCTCGTGGCCGGGAGGTCTTCATGGCCGAGGATGCGCACGGTGCGAACGACACGAACGGCATGAATGGCATGAACGCACCGAAGGCGGCCCGTCCCGCCCGGGACCATTCGCGCGGTGCCACCGCCGGTCAGGAGCATCCGAAGGGCGGTGTCCTCGTCTCGATCGGGGCCCTGCTGCTCGGACTGCTCCTCGCAGCCCTCGACCAGACGATCGTGTCGACCGCGCTGCCGACCATCGTCAGCGACCTGGGCGGCCTCGATCACCTGTCGTGGGTCGTCACCGCGTATCTGCTCGCCTCCACGGCCGCCACCCCGCTCTGGGGCAAGCTCGGTGACCAGTACGGACGCAAGAAGCTGTTCCAGACCGCCATCGTGATCTTCCTGATCGGCTCCGCGCTGTGCGGGATGGCGCAGAACATGCCCCAGCTGATCGCCTTCCGCGCCCTCCAGGGCCTCGGCGGCGGCGGGCTCATCGTGCTGTCGATGGCGATCGTCGGCGACATCGTCTCGCCCCGCGAACGGGGCAAGTACCAGGGCCTGTTCGGCGCGGTCTTCGGCGCGAGCAGCGTGCTCGGCCCGCTGCTCGGCGGGCTGTTCACCCAGCACCTGAGCTGGCGCTGGGTCTTCTACATCAACCTCCCCATCGGGATCGTCGCGCTCGCCGTCATCGCGACCGTCCTGCGCATCCCGGTCCGCGCCCAGAAGCACACGATCGACTACCTCGGTACGTTCCTGATCGCGGCCGTCGCCACCTGTCTGGTTCTCGTCGCCTCGCTCGGCGGCAGCACCTGGGGCTGGGGCTCGGCGCAGATCATCGGCCTCGCCGTGCTGGGTGCCGGCCTCGCCGTGGCGTTCGTGGCCGTCGAGCGGCGGGCCGCGGAACCCGTACTGCCCCTGAAGCTGTTCCGGATCCGCACCTTCACCCTCGCCGCCGTGATCAGCTTCATCGTCGGCTTCGCGATGTTCGGCGCGATGACGTACCTCCCGACGTTCCTCCAGGTCGTCCACGGCATCTCGCCCACCATGTCGGGTGTGCACATGCTGCCGATGGTGGCCGGACTGCTCGTCTCCTCGACCGTCTCCGGGCAGATCGTCAGCCGCACGGGCCGCTGGAAGGTGTTCCCCATCGCCGGTACGGGCGTCACCGCGCTCGGGCTGCTGCTCCTGCACCAGCTCGACGAGAACAGCTCCGCGGCCGAGATGAGCTCGTACCTCCTCGTCTTCGGCCTGGGACTCGGCCTGGTCATGCAGGTCCTCGTGCTGATCGTGCAGAACTCCGTCTCGTACGAGGATCTCGGTGTCGCCACCTCCGGCGCCACCTTCTTCCGCTCCATCGGTGCCTCGTTCGGCGTCGCGATCTTCGGCACGGTCTTCGCGAGCCGGCTGGGGAGCGAACTCACCGCCGCGCTCCGGGGGCAGGACCTTCCGCCGAGCCTCAGTGTGGACGCGCTGAAGTCCGACCCGAAGATCATCTCCGACCTCCCGGCCGCACTCCGGCCGCCCGTCGTCGAGGCGTACTCCACATCCATCACGGACGTCTTCCTGTACGCGGCCCCGGTCGCCCTCGCCGGCTTCGCGCTCGCCTGGTTCCTGCGCGAGGACAGGCTGCGGGCCTCGGTGACGGCACCCGACGCCACCCAGACGCTGGCCAGCAACCCCGTGGAGCGCTCCTCGTACGACGAGGTGTGCCGCGCGCTGTCCGTGCTCGGCACCCGCGAGGGGCGGCGCGAGATCTACAAGAAGATCACCGCCCGTGCCGGCTACGACCTGCTGCCCGCCACGAGCTGGCTCCTGCTGCGGATCAGGCGCTACGGCTGGGCCGAGCCCGCCGTCCTCGCCGAGCGCAGCTCGGTGCCCCTGCACGTCGTCATCGCGGCCGCCCGCCAGGTCGAGGAGCGGCAGCTCGCCGTACGGGAAGGCATCGACCTCGTCCTGACCGACCGGGGCCGCGAGGCCGCCGAGAAGCTGTCCAAAGCCCGCGAGGAGTCCCTCGCCGAGCTCCTGGGCGACTGGTGGGGCCCGGACCGGCCCACCGACCTGGTCCGGCTCGTGGAGGAGCTGAACGCCGAGATGTGCGGCTCCAACGAGGAACGCCCCCACAACGGAACCGTCCCGAAGCCGGCCGGCCGGGTGTGGCTCACCAAGTGACCCCGGCGCGGCCCGGCACGCGAGCGGCTCAGGCGGTGAGCTGCTTGGCGAACCAGTGCTCGGCGTACACGTCGTCGTTGTACGCCTCGGTCTCCGCGTAGCCGTGCCGGGCGTACAGCGCCCGCGCCTCCACCAGGTCGCCCCGGGTGTCGAGGATCAGCCGCCCGGCCCCGAGCGCCCGGGCTGCCGTTTCGGCCGCCCCGAGGAGAACGGCACCGCCACCCCTGCCCCGCAGATCCTCGCGTACGAAGACACGTTTGAGCTCGCCCGTCGTCGCGTCCCGGAGCCGTACGCCCGCCATGCCCGCCGCCTCGCCCTCGTGCCGCGCGACCAGCAACACCCCACCGGGCGGGGTGAGTTCGGCTCCGCTGTCGGCGGCGATCTCGCGTTCCAGCTCGGCGGGGTCGGTGTCGTGCCCGTGGTGCAGCCGGTACCAGCGGTCGCTGACCTCCGTGTAGTACGTCCGCCAGAGGGCGACCGCGGCCGGCGAGTCGAAGGGCTCGGGGGCGACGGTCCAGGGCCCCGGGACACCGGTCGTACGTGTCTTCATGGCGTGCATTGTCACGAGGACCCGTACGCCGTCCGCAAGCGAATTACCGCCGGCTCACCCGGCGGCCTGCTTCAGGGCCCGCAGGTGGATGTGGGTGACCTCGGGGGAGTCGATGACCGAGACCTTCTCCCACTCGATCTGGTCCGTGCCCAGGTTGTCGAAGAGCCGGGTGCCGGCGCAGGCGAGGACCGGGACGACGTGGAGGAGGAGTTCGTCGAGGAGGCCGGCGCGGACGAACTGCTGGATCAGGTTCGCGCCGCCCGCCAGGGAGACCCCCTTCTCGCCCGCCGCCTCACGGGCCAGGGCGAGCGCGTGCTCGGGGCCCTCGGTGACGAAGTGGAAGCTCGTGCCGCCCTCCTTCACCACGGTCTCGCGGGGGTGGTGGGTGACGACGTACACCGGCATGTGGAACGGCGGCTCGTCGCCCCAGGGCACCTCGCCGCTGATGAACATGCCGTGGCCCATGACCACCGCGCCCGACCGGGCGACCCACTCGGCGACGACGTCGTTGTCCTGGCCCTCCGTCCCGCCCTTCTGCCCGAGCATCTCGCGGAACGCGCGCAGTCCGTACACCCAGTTGTGAATGCGTTCGCCGCCGATGCCGAGCGGGTGCTCGGCCCCCGCGTCGGGGCCGGTGATGTATCCGTCGAGCGACATGCCGATCCGTGCGACGACCTTGCTCATGGTGTTCTCCTCGGTATCAGGAGGCGCCTGCCGCCCCTCACTCGTGCTCTCACCCATGCGTCGAACGAGGGACGCCGTAATCGACACGCCGCCGCACGGATGTCGCGAGCGCAGTTTGGGGAGCGCCGTCCGGGCAACCCGGCTGGGGAAGCGGCCCACTGGGCCCAGAACCCGGAAGGCATTCCATGTCCACAGGCGTGATCATCCTTCTGATCGTGGTCGCGGTGGCTCTCGTGGCCGCCGTGGTCGCCCGGTCCGTGGCGGCCCGCGGGGCGGGCGGCGGGCGAGGTCTGAAGCGGCGCTTCGGGCCCGAGTACGACCGGGCCGTCGCCCGGCACGACGGCGACACCAAGGCCGCCGAGCACGAACTCGAAGAGCGGGTGAAGCGGCACGGATCGCTGCGCGAGCAGCCGCTGGAGCCCTCGGCGCGGGAGCGGTATCTGGTCCGCTGGACCGCCGTGCAGGAGCAGTTCGTCGACTCGCCGCGTGACGCCGTCGTCGAGGCGGACCGGCTCATCGCCGAGGTGGCCGGTGCCCGCGGGTTCCCGGACGGCAGCCGTCACGACGAGCAGCTAGACGCGCTCTCCGTGCACCACGCGCACCACGTCCACGGCTACCGGCGCGTCCACCGGGCCGCGCACGCACCCACGGCCGGCTCCGGCACGGGCCGGGCGGCGGCCGGCACGGAGGAACTGCGCGAGGCGTTGGTGGAGGCCCGCGCACTCTTCCAGGACCTGACGGCCCCGGCCCGCGGGGAGGAGAAGGCGCTGTCCCGGGAGAAGACCGACCCCCGGGAGAAGACCGGGAAGGCCGAGGAAGCCCCCGCGACCACCCGAACCGACACCGACAGCACCCGCGGCCGCGCACACGCGCCGTGGGCCCTCAACAGGCGCCATGTGAAGGGGAGTTGAGAGTCATGCCGGACGACAACAAAACGACCGGACCCCCGCCCCCGCCGGAACGCCGCAACGACAGGCCGACGCCCGCCGAACGACCCACGTCCGCCGACCGGCCGACGTCTCCCGACCGGACCGAGGCACCAGACGGGACCGGGGCACCCGACCAGGCCGAGGCCGCTGGGCGGACCGGGATACTCGGCCGGATCGCGGCTGCTGCGGGCCGGACCGAGAGTCCCGGGCGCGCCGAGACTGCCGGGCGTGCCGAGACACCCGACCGGACTGGGGCACCTGACCTGACCGGGGCACCCGGCCGGGCCGAGGCTGCCGACCGGACCGGGACTCTTGGCCGGACCGAGACACCCAGCCAGGCTGAGGCTGCTCGCCGTACCGAGATGTCCGGCCGGACTGGGTCTGCTGACCGGGCTGGGGCACCTGACCGGGCCGAGGGCATCAGGCGTGCCGAGGCACCCGACCGAACCGGGGCACCTGACCTGACCGGGGCTCCCGACCGGACTGAGGCTGCCGACCGGACCCGGACACCCGGCCGCGCTGGGGCGCCTGACCTGACCGAGGCATCTGGCCGGGCCGAGACACCCGGCCGGACCGAGGCTGTCGGCCGGACCGAGGCATCCGACCGGCCCGCCACCACCGCCGAGGTCCCCGCTTCCGGCACCGGCTCAGCCACGCCCGCCCCATCAGGGGCGCGGGGAACTGCGCGACCGGCCAACGACGACCTGCACAAGACCACGGTGGGAAGTTCAAGGGCTCCTGAAGGCACGGCTGTCCCAGGCAACCCGCCCGCCACCCAGACCAAGTCGCCCCCCGGAACCGCCGGAGACGTCGGCGGACGCCTGATGTCCCCCGACACCGGCGAAAAGTGGTCCCTCCAACTCCAGCACGCGGTGGCCGGCTTCATCGACGGACCCCGGGGCTCGGTGGAGGAGGCCGACAAGGTCCTCCAGGAGGTCGCGGCACGGTTCACCGACGCCGTGACCGAGCGCCGCCGCACACTCCGTACGTCCTGGCAGACCACCGGCGAGGACAAGGCCGACACCGAACAGCTCCGGCTGGCCCTACGGGACTACCGGGAACTGGCGGAACGGCTCCTGCGGCTCTGAACCCACAAGCCCCGTCGAACCCGCGCGTCCGCGCGAACTCCAGCACACCACAAGCACCTTGAGGCATCTTGCGCAGCGAGGCCCTGCCCCGGGCCATGTGTCGGGGCAGGGCCTCACCCGTGCCCCGAGAGGGCGGCGCGGTCTCGACGAGGACGAGGACGAAGACGCGGACGGCCTCAGCCGGCGCGCCGCTCGTGCCACTCGCGGACGATCTCCTCGACGTCGTACGGCTTGAGGCCCAGCGGCGGCCCGGGCGGCGGCTTGAACATCATCTCGCGGATCTTCTTGTTGATCTCGGTGATGATCCGCCGTACCGCCGACTCCGACGGGGCCTTCTCGGCCGCCTCAAGGGCGTCCTCGGCCTCCTTGCGGAGGGCCAGCGTCGGCGGCAGTACGGTCAGGCCCTCGCGGATCATCTTCTGCTTGATCCACCACAGTTCGTCGTACGACGTGTCGGGACCGCTCGTCAGCGGCTTGCCCATGCCGGGGAGGTCGGCGAACTCCCCACGGGCTTCCGCATCGCGGATCTGCTTGTCGACCCAGGACTCGAAGCTGACACCAGGAGGCTTGCGCTCGGTCATGCGTCCATTGTGCCGGAAGGTGTGCGAACCGTGCCGGGACGGACGGTGTGCGACCGCGCCGAGCCGTGTGCCACCGCGCCGAGCGGTGTGGGGCTGCACCGGACGGTCCGGGGCCGGGCGAATTATCATTCGGCGGCGACACCTCGCCGGGGCGTCAACCGCGTCCTGGCGCGGGACAATTGGAACGCGGGAACGCGCGGGAACGAAGGAGCACACGTGCTCGAACTCACCATGGCCACGGTGTCCGGTACGGAAGCCGGCGCGACGGCCGGTATGCAGATGGCCGACGCGCCGAGCGAGCCGGGTGCCGTGCTGCGGGTGGGGCGGGACCGGGGCGTGTGCCGCCTCGCGACGCCCGACGACTGGCTGTTCGTCTCGCGGGTGCACCTGGAGTTCCTGTGCGGGCCCGAGGGGAGCTGGCAGGTGACCTGGCTGCGGGGCTCGCACGACGACCCCTCCTCCGAGGTGCGCTTCACCCTGGTCGGCGGGGCCGCCCCGCAGATCCTGCCGTACGGCGGGACGGCCAAGCTGCCCCTCGGCGGTTCCGGCGAACTGATCATCTACGACCGCACGGGGCCCCGCAGCGTCAACGTGGGCTTCTACCACGAGGCCTGACCCAGAAAGCCCTGGCAGAGGTGCCGGAGGGGCTACGGCAGTACGCGCGCCAGCGCGAACCCGTCGTACCCCTTCGAGCCCACCGTCTGGATCGCCGTGGCGGTCAGTTTCGGATGTGTGGCGAACAGGTCGAGGGCCTCGCGGGTGCCCCGCACGCTCGGGTCGTCGCTGGTGGGGTCGGTGACGGCGCCGCCGCGGACGACGTTGTCGAGGATGATCAGGCTGCCGGGCCGGGTGAGCTTGACGGCCCACTCCACATAGCGCGGGTTGTTGACCTTGTCCGCGTCGATGAAGACCAGGTCGAAGGGGGCCGTGTTCCCGTCGCCTTCGCCGGCCAGCTTCGCCAGGGAGTCGAGCGCCGGGCCCACCCGGACCTCGGTGATCTTGTCCAGGCCGGCCCGGGCGAGGTTGCGGCGGGCCACCTCGGCGTGTCGTTCGCTGTACTCCAGCGTGATCAGCCGGCCGTCCTGCGGGAGGGCGCGGGCCAGCCAGATGGTGCTGTAGCCGCCGAGGGTGCCGATCTCCAGGATGCGGGTCGCGCCCTGGATCACGGCGAGGAGATGGAGCAGCTTGCCCTGCGGCGGGGCGACGTTGATGTGGGGCAGTCCGGCGGCGTCGCTGTCGCGCAGCGCGTCGGTCAGGGCCTCGTCCGGCGGGGCGAGGAGGCCGGTGAAGTAGTCGTCCACGTCGTGCCAGAGCTGCGGCTCGGTCATATGGGTATGCCTTTCGTCTGTCTAGTTAGGTGCGCTAACTAGTTCCGTCGCTGAATATAGCCGGTTACTGGCACGTTGGGTGGTTGTATTCCCCTCACGGCGACTCGCGGAGGCCTCACGGCGACTCGCGAGTGAGCCTCACCGGCCGTACAACACCTCCATCCGGACAAAAGGCTGAAGGACGTCAGGTGAAGAGGGGGTTGCCTGCGTCTCACGGCGGGGGGAGTGCGAGCCTCTTAGGATTCGAACAGGAAACAGACGCACCCAGACCCATGGGACACCGGGGACGAACGGGGCGGGAGGGCCGACGGCGCGTGGCGAATGTGGAGCACGGTGGGCGACCAGGGGATGCCTTCGGGGCGGCGGCGCCCGGAGCGGCGAAGGCACGGCTGGGACTGGTCCGCGCGGGCCTCTGGCTGATCGCCGCGGTCTTGGCGGTCCGGCAGGTCGCCGTCATCCTGAGCACGCCGAAAGGCGAACGGCTGACGGACCTGGAGACCTGGGTCGGACCCAACGGCGTGCTCCATGTGAAGGGTTCGCTGTACGACTCCACCCAGTTCACGGGCACACCGTTCGCCGGGCTCGTCCTCAAGCCCCTCACCCGTTCGGCCGAACAGGCCCTCGGCTGGGGCTGGACCTTCGGCACACTGCTGCTGGTCGTCGCCCTCGGCCTGGTCGCCGCGCGCGCCCTGCCACAGCCCGTGAGCCGCCGTACGGCCCTGCCAGGGCCGGTGTCGGAAGTGGCGTCTGCCGGGCGACGCCTGGCACGCACTCTCGCCGCACCGGGCGACAGCCCAAGTACGTCCAGTACGAGGGCTTTCGCCCGGCACGCCGAGAGCACGCACCAGACGCCGCCCGGCCCGCCCTTCGGGCGAACGGCGCCACTTCCGACACCAGCCCTGGCCGCCCCCGTCGCGATCAGCCTGCTGATGCTGTCGCTGCCCGTGCGCAACACGCTGTACCTCGGCCAGACCAGCATCATTCCCGTTCTCCTCGTTCTCCTCGGCTGCTTCGCCGTGCGCGGGGAACGGGCGAGCGGGGTGCTGATCGGGCTCGCGGCGGCCCTTCAGCCGACCGTGCTCCTCTTCGCGCCGCTCCTGTGGTTCACCGGCCGCCGCAGGGCCGCCGCCTCCACCGGCATCACCTTCGCCGCGGGCACCGCGCTCGCGTGGGCGGCGATGCCGCACGACTCGTACACGTACTGGGTGCACCACCTGGCCGGAGTCGGGCTCGGGCGGCCCGCCGACGACCTCGCCAACCAGTCGCTGCACGGCGCGCTGCTGCGGCTCGGCCTCGAAGGCCCGCTGGAGATCGGGCTGTTCCTGGCGCTGGGCGCGGCCGTCACCGTACTCGGCGTGCGCCGAGCCGTGCGGTACGCCCGCGACGGGCAGTTGCTGCTCGCGGTCGCGATCACCGGCTGTGTCGCCGTCGCCGTGTCGCCCACCACCTGGCAGCACCAACTGCTGTGGGTGCTGCTCGCGCTGGTCGGCCGGGTCGGCAAGAAGGCCGGTGACCGGTACGTATGGCCCGTCGCCGTCATCCTGGTGATGACGCTCCCGGCGAAGATGATGCTGCCGAACATGGCGGCCCTCTACCCGCTGCGTGACAACGTCGTCCTGCTCGCCGCCCTCGCCGCGGCCACCGTGGTTCCGTTTCTGTCCCGTACGTCGGAGTACTACCGCTCGCCGATCCCGACCGAGTACGCGCAGCCGGTGCCCACCAGGTGGAAGCGCGTGCCGCTCCTGCCGTTCCTGCGCCGGGTCCTCACCCGCCCGAACCTGCTGCTCGAACTGCTGCTGATCCGCGTCGGATACTCCGCGTACCAGCAGGTCAGGCTCGCGGCGACCGGCGGTACCAACGCGGGAGGCCGGGCCACCGCCGAGGAGCACGGCGAGCAGGTCCACGCGATCGAGAAGTTCCTGCAGATCGACGTCGAGCGCTGGGTCAACCACGCGGTGGTGGACGTCCCTTGGCTGCAGAGCTTCTTCGACTTCTACTACACGTCGTTCCACTTCGTGGTGCCGCTGAGCGTCCTCGGCATCCTCTACGTCCGCCGCCCCGCCGACTACCGCTGGGCCCGCGCGGCACTCGGCTTCGCCACGCTGTTCGCACTCGTCGGCTTCTGGCTCTACCCGCTGGCCCCGCCGCGGCTGATGCCGGGCCTCGGCTTCATCGACACCGTGCACGGCGTGCAGGACTTCTCCCAGCCGGACTACGGGACGCTGACCGCGCTCACCAACCAGTACGCGGCGATGCCCTCGCTGCACTTCGGCTGGTCGCTGTGGTGCGGGCTCGTCATCGCGATCCTCGCCCCGAAGTGGTGGATGAAGGCCCTCGGCCTCCTCCACCCGCTGTTCACGGTCTCCGCGATCGTGGCGACCGCCAACCACTGGGTCCTGGACGCGGTGGGCGGCGCGGCCGTCGTCGGCGCGGGCTTCGCGCTGACCTACCTCCTCCAGGGACCGCGCCCGCGGCCGCTCGCCAAACCGGCGGCGGAGGCGGGAGCGGACGTCAGCATCGCGGAGCCGGTCCCGGCGAAGGGCCGTACCCCGAGCTGATCCGGTACTCGCCCGGCTCGGTCACCGTCAGACGCGTGAACTCGCCCGCCTTCTCCAGGCAGCCGCCCTCGGCGTACAGCCAGGGCGAGAAGGCGACGCGCACGGTCACCGAGCCGGCCCGCGGGACGTGCACGAGGACCGCGGCGCTGTCGGCCCGCACGACGGTGGCGGGCTTCGACACCAGCGGCACCGCCCCGCGCACGCGGTACACCCGCCAGTTCACGTCCCGCCACACCGGCTCCAGCCACTCGGTGCCCCGCGCGACCAGGCGCGCCTCGTCCTCCGCGAAGCCGTCCGGCTTCCCCGACGGCAGCACGACGAAGCCGACCGCCCACCGGTCCAGCCAGGCGCGGTACGTCGTCTCCGAGAACGTCCCGTCGTAGAAGAGCCGGCCCCGCTCCATGTCCAGCTGCCGGTTCCAGCCGCGCGCCAGATTCACGTGCGGGGCCAGCGCGGTGGCCTCACGGTGGTTGCGGGCCGGGACCACCTCGACGCGCGTACGGTCGGCGCCGAGCCGGTCCAGGGCCTGTACGACGCTGGTGGTGTCGTGGGCCCAGGCCGGTACCACCGTCGACACCTGCAGATCGTCGACCGTCTTCTTGCCCACCCACCCCACCGAGAAGACGAGCGCCATGACGAGCGCGACCCGTTTCTGCTTGGTGCGTCTGCGGGGCGCCCCGGCCGGTGTCGACGTGGTCGGCACCGCCAGCAGCGCGGCCAACAGGGCCGCCGGTGCGAACAGTTCCGCGAGCCGCTCCACGTTCGTGCCGACCGGGGAGGGGATCAGATACGTGAGGACCGTCCCGGCCGCGTACACGACGGCACCCCAGCGCAGCACCCGCCAGCCGCGCGGCGCGAGGGTCAGCACGACGACGCCGATCAGGACGGGCGGCCAGATCCGGGCCGCAGGCATCAACTGCTCGCCGGTGAACGGGAACAGCAGGGTGGTCGTGCCCACCACCACGACCGGCGGGACGATCAGCGTGGCGGCCCGCACCCGGTCCCGTCCGAGCGCGTAACCGGCGCCCGCCACGACCAGGAACAGCCCGGCCACCGGGCTCGCCATGGCCGCCAGCGCCGCGTACGCCACCGCGAGCGGCAGGCGGCGCTCCCGGGTCAGCAGCACACAGGCCGCCAGCCCGAGCGCGACACCGAGGGCGAAGGTCGTCCGCCCCGACGCGACGTTGCACCACAGTGCCAGCGAGGCAAGCAGCGCCGGGCCGAGCGGCCTGCGGATCCCCGTACGGACGATGAGGACCGAGGCCAGCCAGGCGGCGAGGAGCCCCGACGCGACGGTGACCGTCCGCACGCCGAAGGCGGCCATCAAGTAGGGCGAGATCAGGCTGTAGTTGGCGGTGTGCATCCCGCCGTACCAGAACAGGCTGTACGCCGAACCGCCGTGCCGGGACGCGAAGTCGGCCCAGGCCTCCTGTGCCGCGAGATCACCGCCGCCGGTGGCGAGGAACAGCCACCACACCACGTACAGCGGCACGGTCGGCAGGGTGGCGAGGAGGGGAACGCGGAACCGCCTCCAAACCGGGCGGAGGTCCCGCTTCCGGGAGGCGGCCGCGCCCTCCGGCCGGAGGAGGGACAGTTCGGCTGGGACCACGGCTCGGCTTTTCCGTTCGAAGTCTTCGAAGGTTCAGTTGGCTGTGCCATCCGTGAAGACGCGTAACGGACCGGAAACGTTCAGTCAATTTCGGGCGCAGGGCAACACTTTGGGCCCCGGGGGAGGCGGCGAATTCGAGGGGTCGTTGCAACACGTGGTCGGTTGTTCAGGCCGCGAGTAGTTTAGACAGGCGCTCGGCTGGGGTTTCCCAGCCGAGCGTTTTGCGTGGGCGGCTGTTGAGTTCGGCGGCGGCTGCGTCCAGGTGCTTGCGGGTGTGGACGGACAGGTCGGTGCCCTTGGGGAAGTACTGCCGCAGCAGGCCGTTGGTGTTCTCGTTCGAGCCGCGCTGCCAGGGACTGGCCGGGTTGCAGAAGTAGACCGGGATGTCGGTGGCGATGGTGAATGCCTGGTGGGCGGCCATCTCCGAGCCCTGGTCCCAGGTGAGGGAACGCCGCAGGTGGGGCGGCAGGGTTTGGACGGTTTCCACGAGAGCGTCGCGGGTGCTGGCCGCGCTGTGGTCGATGGGCAGGTGGACCAGCATCACGTAACGGGTGGTGCGTTCGACGAGTGTGCCGATCGCCGATTTGTGGTCCTTGCCGATGATGAGGTCGCCTTCCCAGTGTCCTGGGACGGCCCGGTCGTCGGCTTCTGCCGGGCGGTCGCTGACCATGACCATGTTCGGGATCGATCGGGGCTGGCGCTTGTATGCCTGCCGGTGAGGACGTCGGCGGGCGCGTCCGCTGCGCAGGGCGCGGGCCAGTTCCCGGCGCAGTTCGCCCCGTCCCTGGACGTAGAGGGCCTGGTAGATCGTCTCGTGGGTCACGTGCATCTCCGGCCGGCTGGGGAACCGTATGCGCAGAGCGTGGCAGATCTGTTCCGGGCTCCACCGCAGGGTCAGGTGGTCCTGGACGAAGTCCCGCAGTTCGGCGCTCTGGCCGATCTTCCCCGGCTTGGGGCGGGGCCGGCGGGCGTCGGCGCGGGCCTGGGCGGCGTGGGGCCGGTACTGGCCGTTGGTGGGATGCCGGTTGCGGCGGATCTCCCTGCTGATGGTCGAGGGGCTGCGGCCCAGCTCGGCGGCGATCGCGCGGATGGTGGTTCTCTCGCGGAGCCGGTCGGCTATGTGGATGCGGTCAGCCTCGCGCAGGTAGCGGGAAGGGCCAGAAGGAGGCGGCGCCTCCTGGTAGATCGGAGGCGCCGCCTTCTTCCGGCCGACGTTCGCGTGTGAACCGTTACGCCATCTTTTGCCGGTCCGCAGGTTGATGCCGACGATTCGGCAGGCTTCCTGACTGCTCACGCCTTGCTGCATGAGCTGGAAGTATGCGGCCCGTTCCCGGTCCAGCTTCTTCGGCCCCTGCCGCTGGCGTTCCTTGCGTACTTCGAAGTCCATCGCATCCCCTGACTGGGGGTGTTGCGACGACCACTAGAACTCAAGGGCAGGGGCGGGGCGTAGGGGGGATGCCCCTGCCTCCCGCGTAGCGGGTCACCGGCGGCTCAACCGGCGCTGACCTGCAGTTCCTTGACGCCGTTGATCCAGGCCGAGCGCAGCCGGCGCGGGTCGCCGACCAGCCGGAGGCCGGGCATCGCGTCGGCGATCGCGTTGAAGATCAGGTCGATCTCCAGAGTGGCCAGCGACTTGCCGAGGCAGAAGTGCGGGCCGCCGCCCCCGAAGCCGAGGTGCGGGTTCGGGTCGCGGGTGATGTCGAAGACCTCCGGTGAGTCGAAGACCTCCGGGTCGTTGTTGGCGGAGGAGTAGAAGATGCCGACGCGGTCGCCCTTCTTGATCTGCTTGCCGCCCAGTTCGGTGTCCTGGGTCGCCGTGCGCTGGAAGGACACGACGGGTGTCGCCCAGCGGACGATCTCCTCGGCGGCGGTCGCCGGGCGCTCCCGCTTGTAGAGGTCCCACTGGTCGTCGTGGGTGAGGAAGGCGTGCATGCCGTGGGTGATGGCGTTACGGGTCGTCTCGTTGCCCGCGACGGCCAGCATGAGTACGAAGAAGCCGAACTCGTCCGAGCCGAGGTTGCCCTCGTCCTCGGCGGCGACCAGCGTGGTGACGATGTCCTTGGCCGGGCACTGTTTGCGGTCGGCAGACATGTTCATCGCGTAGGCGAGGATCTCGGTGGCCGACTCCTGGCCGACCTCCTCGGTGATCGCGTACTCCGGGTCGTCGTACGCGATCATCTTGTTGGACCAGTCGAAGATCTTGGCGCGGTCCTCCTGCGGGATGCCGATCAGCTCGGCTATCGCCTGGAGGGGCAGTTCGCAGGCGACCTCGGTCACGAAGTCGAAGGAACCGCCAGGGCCCGCGTTCGCCAGCGCGGTCTCGACGATCCGGCCCGCGCGGCCGCGCAGGTTCTCCTCCAGTGCGCGGATGGCCCGCGGGGTGAAGCCGCGCTGGACGATCTGGCGGACCCGGGTGTGCTCGGGCGGGTCCATGTTCAGCAGGATCAGCCGCTGCGCGTCGATCGCGTCGCGCTCCATGTGCTCGTTGAAGCGGATGATCGCGGTGTTGAGGGTGGAGGAGAACAACTCGGGGTGCGTGGATACGTACTTGACGTCGGCGTGCAGGGTGACGGCCCAGTAGCCCTCGTCCCCGAAGCCGGCGAGATTGGGCGACTGTGGGATCCAGCGGACCGGCTCGGTCCGACGCAGCTCGGCGAACTCCGGGAAGGGCACGCGGTGGTGCAGCACGTCGGGGTCGGTGAAATCGAACCCGTCGGGCAGCGCTGGACAGGTCATCGGCAACTCCAGGTCGTGCGACGGTCGGGTTCTGTCGGTCGAGTTCTGGCAGTGAGGTTCCGGCAGTGAGGTTCCGGCAGTGAGGTTCCGGCAGTGGGGTTCTGGCGGTCGGTCTGTCGCGTTCTGACGGCCCATCAGGTACCGGGAATTGCCGTGAAGGTAGTAACGGGTTCTACAAGTGGCAAGAGGTGCGACGACCCGAATTGCGTGCGGAAGTCGTGCAGATCGCGACTTCGGGAGCTGCACGACTCTTGCGGTGACGGACGCCGGGTCAGCAGACTGCAGACAGAACTAGAACGCGTACTAGTTCAGCGTGGCGGGTGGGCCGGGACGCCCGCGCCGCGCGGGTGACCCGAGGAGAGGAACTCCCCATGGCCGCGGAACCCGTGATCGTAGAAGCCGTGCGCACCCCCATCGGCAGGCGCGGCGGCGCGCTCGCCAACCTCCACCCCGCCTACCTGCTGGGCGAGACCTACCGAGAACTCCTCGGCCGTACGGGGATCCAGGCGGACTGCGTCGAGCAGGTCGTCGGCGGAGCGGTCACCCACGCCGGCGAGCAGTCCGGCAACCCCGCCCGTACGGCGTGGCTCGCGATGGGCCTGCCGTACGAGACGGCGGCGACGACCGTGAACGCGCAGTGCGGATCCTCGCAGCAGGCCTCCCACATGGTCGCCAACATGGTCGCGGCGGGCGTCATCGACGTCGGCATCAGCTGTGGCGTCGAGGTCATGTCCCGAGTGCCGCTCGGGGCCGCCTCCAAGCACGGCCCGGGGAAGCCGACCCCGGACGAGTGGAACGTCGACCTTCCCAACCAGTTCGAGGCGGCCGAGCGGATCGCTCGTCATCGGGGGCTGACTCGCGAGAACGTCGACTCGCTGGGGTTGATCTCGCAGGAGCGGGCCGCGGCGGCGTGGGCGGAGGAGCGCTTCAAGCGGGAGACGTTCGCGGTTCAGGTGCCCACGACCGAGGACGAGCAGCGGGCCGGGCAGGGCATGTGGCGCCTGGTCGACCGGGACGAGGGGTTGCGCGACACGTCGATGGAAGCGTTGGCCGGCCTGAAGCCGGTGATGCCGACGGCAGTCCACACGGCGGGGAACTCGTCACAGATCTCCGACGGGGCCTCTGCCCTGATGTGGGCGTCCAAGCGGATGGCGCGGGCGCTGAAGCTGCGCCCACGAGCGCGGATCGTGGCTCAGGCGCTGGTCGGCTCCGACCCGCACTTCCACCTCGACGGCCCGATCGACGCCACGAAGGCGGTGCTGGGGAAGGCCGGGATGTCGCTGAAGGACATCGACGTCATCGAGGTCAACGAGGCCTTCGCGTCCGTGGTGTTGAGCTGGGCGCAGGTCTTCGAACAAGACCTGGAGAAGGTCAACGTCAATGGTGGTGCGATCGCGCTCGGGCACCCCGTCGGAGCGACCGGGGCGCGGCTCATCACCACGGCACTCCATGAACTGGAGCGCAGGGACAAGGAGTTCGCGCTCATCACGATGTGCGCGGGCGGGGCGCTGGCGACCGGGACGATCATTCAGCGGTTGTAGCCGCCCAGTTGAGGAATGTGGAGAAGGCGGCGGGGTCGAGGGTGAGCATCGGTCCCGCCGGGTTTTTTGAGTCGCGGATGGCGATGGTGGTGGCGGCGGGTATGTCGGCTACCTCGACGCAGTCGCCGCCCTGGTCGCTGCTGTACGTCGATTTGCGCCAGGCGAGCGGGCCGATTGGCGCGCACTCGATGCACTCGCCGCCTTGGTCGCCGCTGTAGCTGGACTTACGCCACTGGATCCCCGTCGGCATCGCGTTGCTCTCCATAGCGTTCCTCCATCACCCGCCGGATCAGCTCCGCCGAATCCCTGAGGGAGAGGGCAGCGGCCTGAAGATGATCGTAACGGAGCGAACAGTCCTTGACAGTGTCCGGGTTGGCGGTCGGATGCCCGGTGCCGTAGCCCTCGGTGTAGACGATGTCCGGATCGCTCGTGAAGCGGAAGAGGGTATATGAGCCTTGCAATCCCGCGTGCGCTCCAGCTGAGAACGGCAGGATCTGGATGTTGATCCGTGGATTGCCGTCGAACGACAACAGGTGTGTCAGTTGCCCTCGCATGGTCTCTGCATCGCCGATTGCCTGGTGCAGCGCGGCCTCGCTGAGGGCCATCCACATGACTGGCGGCTCGCCCTTTTCGAAGATGCGCTGGCGGGCCAGCCGTACTGCGGTGCGGTCGGTCAGGTCGTTCTGATCCAGTGCGCCGAGCACGGCACGCGCGTACGACTCGGTCTGGAGGAGACCATGGATCGCGTACGTCTGGAAGGTGCAGATCTCGACCGCCCGCGCTTCCAACTCCGCCACCTGTTGGAACCAGGCCGGTAGTTGGCTACGCATCACCAACGCGACGAGTCGCGACAGCAACCCGCCCGTCCCCAGCGCCGCATCCACCCGTTCGCTGAACTCCTGCGTGGGCAGCTTGCGGGCCGTTTCGATCTGGCCGACCAGCGAACCCGTGTAGTTGACGATGTCGCCGAGCTGCTTCTGGGTGAGCTCGGCGGCCTCTCGATGCCGTCGCAACTCGAACCCGTAGTAGTCGAGCGGCGATGCGCCCGGGTCGAGAACGTTGATGTGGGTCACGTACGGGCCTCTCTCGCACGATGTGCAACTCGGCCCACCACCGGACCAGTTGTATCCGTTCCGTAGCCGAGGGTAGTCGCGCGAGGTCAGCCTTGGAGTGTGAACTACTACATTCCCCCCACCCTCGCGGGCCCCCGCACCACCCAGTACCGCATGCGCCTCACCGTCGGCGAGCACTCGCCGCAGTACGTCCGCCGCATCGTCCGGTCGTATCTGCGTGAGTGGGAGATGGCCGAGCTGGCCGATGCCGTGGAACTGGGTGTGACCGAGCTGCTCGCCAACGTCGTACGTCATGTCCCGGACCGGCGCTGTCAGTTCCTGCTCCTGCGGCAGATGGCGGGGGTGCGGGTGGAGGTCACGGATGGCTGTCCCCGACTTCCGTGTGTCCCAGCCGAGTTGCCGCTGGAGACGGAAGGAGGGCGCGGGCTCGTGCTGGTGGACGCGGTGGTGGACAAGTGGGGGGGTGGAGCCGGTGGCCGGGGGAGGGGCCGGCAAAACGGTGTGGTTCGAGTGCGGGGCCGAGCCCCTCCCTCAGGATTGAGTACCTACGGTGCGATCAGGTCCAGCGGTTGGTGCAGCCGGACGACCAGCGGTGGGAGCTGATGGCGTTCGAGGCGCGCGATCCGTCGCTGAAGGTGTTGTCCCTCAGGTCGTCGACGTACAGCTCCCCGCGGGCCAGACAGCCCGTGCCGCCTGAGTAGTTCGTGCCGTTGTAGAACTGGACGTTGTTGACGCCGCCGGAGTACGTGCCGGTGTTCAGCACTGACCAGGCGAAGTTGTCGTCCGCGCCGGTGAACGGCCCGGTGGTGTCACCCCAGTGGGCGTCGTTGCCCGAGGCCGTGCCGAGCAGAATCATGCAGTCGTCGAGGAGGTAGGCACGCATGTTGCCGTCCTCCCGGTGGGCGCGGTACTCGGCGTCGCAGGTGGGTCCCTGGGCGCCGGTTGTGTCGGCCTCGGCCGTGGCGGGGAGGGCGGTGCCGAGGGCGACGGCCAGTCCAGCCGCTGCCAGGACAGCGCGAATCTTTCGCATGGCTTCTCCTTGATCGTGAACCTGATGGTGATGGACAGTCAGTTCGAAGACGGGACGGTCCGGTTGGCTTTCGTCAGGGCCGCCAACCGCATCCGGGCGCTGGTGAAGATCTCCTCGGAATACCGCCCCCGCACCGGATCGCCGTACTCGCGGTCCAGCTCCTTCACCGTCCTGGCCAGTGCGGACTTCTGAGCGCAGGTGCTCTCCGCCACGGCCAGGTCCACCTCGACGGCGTGCGCCTCGGCGTCGCTCAGCCCTTTGGTCCGCTTCGGCAGGTCGGTCTGTATGGCGTCGGGGTCGGCGTAGACCCGCCCCGTCGTGCGGCGCATGCAGTCCGACCAGGCGCCGAGCGCGGTGGTGAAGCGTGTGTCGCGCAGGAGCTTCGGCACATACAGCGGTGCGAGATTGGTGGCGATCTTGTCGGCGTGGAAGTACGTCTCGGGGTCGCCGTACAGCTCTCCGCGGGCTTCGAGCTCGCAGCCGCCGACCGCGCTGCGGATGGAGCCCCCGGCCGGCAGCCGCACGGCGCGCACCGGAGTGTCCGGGCCGCCGTTGAGGGCGGTGAGGTAGCGGGCGCGTTCCGCGCGGGACAGGCGGTTGCGGTAGGCGAGGTTGGGATCGCGCTTCTTCTGAGCGAAGAACTTCCGCTGGATCAGTCCGCCGTACCCGTGTTCTCGCGCCCAGGAGACGTCGTTCCGCACGAACGGATGCGTAAAGGCGCGCAGTTCCTCGGGGCTGAGCGGGGTGAGAACCCAGTAGCGGAAACCCGCCTCCGCCATGCAGCGACTGATGATCCGCTGCTCGGCCTGCTCGACACGGCTTCGTTCGGCGTCGGTCAGTTCACGTGCCGGACCGGAGGACGAGGAACCGGCGGTCGGCCGACCGGACTCGGCAGCCGGGCCCGCGATGATCGTGCCGACGGCGATGGCCCCGGCCAGTGCGGCAGCCGTGGCGGTGGCAATGCCGGTGGCTCGTGCTCGCACGGTGTTCCCCCTTGCCCGGTGCGCTCTCCAGGAGAGCCGGCCGTCACGAACGGTGCGCTCCCGGCCCATCGAAGAAGGCACCGTTCGTACCTTGCGGGTGTCAGGGCCGAAGCGGGTGCTCGGGCACGGACGGGCCAGAACGTTCATGCCCCTTGGACGAAGTCACCAGTAGCGAACCCAGAGTTCGTAGTCGTCCCCGGGAAACCAGCTTCCGTTGATGCAGATGTAGCCCTCCCACTGGTTCCGGTTCACGCCATCGCGGCCCCTGTTCTCACAGTCGGCCAACCGTGAGTAGTAGCCCGTGAAGTGGTAGCCGACCGGATCGGGGACCGCGCTGGGCGCGGCCTGCGTCCGAGTGGTCTGAGCCGGTGCCGTCTGGGCCGCGGCGGGTGTGGCGGGTAAGGCAAGTGCCACGGCCACGACCGCCGCGGCGACCGGTAGCACGCGTAGCGCTGTGGTTCGTATCTTCGCCGGCCTGGATCGCATGGTGCCTCCGTCGATGTGTTGCGGACGTCTGCTTTCGGCCTTCCTACCGCCGTCGGATTTTTTGGCGTCGGTGGTGTGGCAGTGAACAAACAATCTGTGAACAATCGCGGTGGGATTGACGGGGGAAATGAGGAGACCAGTGGCTCGTGGGGAACGCCCGCTCGACGCGGGTGACAACGAACTTCTGCAGTTCGCCGCCGACCTGCGGCAGTTACGAAAGAGGGCCGGCAGCCCGACGTACCGGGAACTGGAGGTTCTCGCGCACTATTCGGTCGCCACGCTGTCGCAGGCTGCAGCGGGGCGGAGACTGCCGAGTCTTTCCGTGACCATCGCTTATGTGCGGGCCTGCGGCGGTGACACCCGGGAATGGGAGCGGCGTTGGCACAGGACCGCCGCCGGAATCGCCGCGGAGGCCGCCCGCGACAAGTCGGGTGAGCCGGACGGGACGCGGTCCGGCGTACAGCCGTACCGGGGGCTTTCCGCTTTCCGCAGTGAGGACGCCGAGTGGTTCTTCGGGCGGGAGCAGGTGGTCGACGACCTGGTGACGCGGCTGAAGTACGGGCGCTTCGCGGCGGTGTTCGGGGCTTCGGGGGCGGGAAAGTCCTCGTTGTTGCGGGCGGGGCTGGTACCGCGTTGGCGGGGCGAGGGGCGGGAGGTCCTCCTGTTCACGCCAGGGCCTCGGCCGTTGGCGGAGACCGCGCTGCGGCTGGCCCGGTCGGCCGGACGTACGCCGGAAGACCTGTCCGCCGAACTGGCCGAGGGCCGGCAGGCGTTGCACCGGGCAGTTCGGCGGACACTCGCCGAGGGACCGGAGGACGCCGAACTGCTGCTGGTAGTGGACCAGTTCGAGGAAACGTTCACGTTGTGCCGGGACGAGGCCGAACGCACGCGGTTCGTCGACGCACTCCTAGCCGCCGCACTCGCGGAGGACAGTCGGTGCCGAGTGGTGCTGGGAGTGCGGGCCGACTTCTACGCCCACTGCACCCGCTACCCGTCGCTGGTCGAGGCGTTGCGCGACGCGCAGGTGCCGGTCGGGCCGATGAGCGTGGACGAGCTTCGGCGGGCGGTGGTCCGTCCTGCCGTACGGGCCGGGCTGACCGTGGAGGGAGCGCTGCTGGCGACGCTCATGGCGCAGGCGCACGGTCAGGTGGGCGTGATGCCGCTGTTGTCGCACGCGCTGCTCGAGACCTGGCGGCGACGGCGGGGCAACGCGCTGACACTGGAGGCGTTCCAGGCGACCGGCGGGCTGGAGGGCGCCCTGGCGCGTACCGCGGAGGAGTTCTACCAGGAGCTGGACGCGGGACAACGCGAGCTTGCCCGGCAGGTGTTCCTGCGACTCACGGCGTTCGGTGAGGGAACCGAGGACACCCGGCGCCCGGCGCGCTTGGACGAGCTGGCGGATCTGGACACGGACGGTGGTGTGGCCGCCGTGGTCGACGCGGCGGCCCGAGCACGGCTGTTGACCGTTGACCGCGACCGCCTGGAGCTGGCGCATGAGGCGCTGATCCGCTGCTGGCCTCGGCTGCACGGCTGGTTGTCCGAGGACCGTGAGACCCTGCGTTCCCTGCGTCGGCTCACCGAGGCGGCCCACGCCTGGGAGGAATTGGGCCGTGACCCGGGTGCGGTGTACCGCGGCGTCCGTCTGGCAGGAGCCGTGGAGCTGTCCCGAGGCCTGCTGACCGTGGGGGAACGGGACTTCGTGGACGCCGGAGTGGCGGCGCAGGCGGCCGATGACATGGCGACCCGGCGTCGCGCCCGATTACAGCGCCGTCTGCTGGCCCTTATGGCCTTCCTGCTGGCCGGGACCGTCGTCGCGGGGCTGACCGCCTACGACCAGCGAAGGGAAGCGCTGGGCCAGCGGAGTATCGCGCTCTCCCGCGCGATGGCCGCGCAGTCGGGCGCGGTGGCGTCGGGACAGCCGGAGGCATCGATGATGCTCGCCGTCCAGGCCTTCCGCACGGCCGGAATCACCGAAGCGCGCAGTGCGCTGCTCAGTACCCAGGCCGCGTACTTCGACGGCAGGCTCAAGGGCCACTCGGGCCCGGTGAACGCGGTGGCCTTCCGGCCGGGCGGACGGGAGCTCGCGACCGCGGGCGCCGACCGGACGGTGGTGCTCTGGGAGGCGGCTCGCCGCAAGAGGACCGCGGTGCTGGGCGGGCACACCGGGGAGGTGATCGCGATCGCCTTCAGCCCGAACGGCAGACTTCTGGCCGTGGGCACGGCCGATCGGAGGATCAGGGTGTGGGACGTCGACCGGCGACGTCCGGTGCACGACTTTCCCGGCAGAGCGCGAGGACTGGCGTTCGCCCCGGACGGCAAGGTGCTGGCGTCCGGCGGCTCGGACAGCGTCGTCACGCTGCGCGACCTTTCGAGGGGCCGGGCCGTCGCGGTCCTGCGCGGCCACGGGGACGCGGTGAACGCCGTCGCGTTCACCCCGGACGGGTCCGGCCTCGTCTCGGGCGGCGACGACCGCACCGTCAGACTGTGGGACGTGGGCGGGCGCCGAACCCCGGTGGTCCTGCGCGGTCACAGCGACCTGGTCGAGGGCCTCGCCGTCAGCCCCGACGGCAAGACCGCCGCAAGCGCGGGAGCGGACCGCACCATCAGGCTGTGGGATCTCACGCGACGTCGTACGTTCGCCGTGCTGCGCGGCCACAGTGATCAGGTCAACGCAGTGGCGTTCAACCACGACGGCAGCATGCTCGCGAGCGCCGGCGGCGAAGGAACCGTACGCGTCTGGGACGTGGACGACCACCGCCTGATCACCTCCCTGTCCGGGCACACCGACTATGCGATGGGTGTGGCGTTCGGCGGCCGGGGGGATGTGCTTGCGAGTGCGGGATTCGACGGTACGACGGTGCTGTGGGACCTGAACCGCTCGGCCCTCATCACGCACCCGCTCAGCGGGATCACCGGCGTCGCTCTCGGCCCGGACGGCCGGACGTTGGCCACGGGGGGCAGTGACGGGATGGTCAGGCTGTGGGATCTGGCGAGTCGGCGGTCGGTCGCGACGCTGCCCGGACACACCGGGGCGGTCGGGGCGGTCGCGTTCAGCCCCGACGGCCGGACACTGGTCACCGGGGGCAGTGACCGGATGGTCAGGCTGTGGGATCTGGCGAGTCGGCGGTCGGTCGCGACGCTGCCCGGACACACCGGGGCGGTCGGGGCGGTCGCGTTCAGCCCCGACGGCCGGACACTGGCCAGCGCGAGCAGTGACTGGACGATCCGGCTCTGGAACCCGGCCCGTCGTAAGACCTTCGCGAGCCTCACCCGGCACACCGACTTCGTCAACACCCTTGCCTTCAGCCCGGACGGCCGCACGCTGGCGACCGCCGGTGACGACCGGACGGTCAGGCTGTGGGATCTGGCGAGTCGTCGTGGCATCGGGACGCTGTCGGGGCACAGCGGGGCGGTGCGTTCGGTGGCGTTCGGTCCTGACGGGCGGACTCTGGCGAGTGCGGGCAATGACGGCACTGTCCGGTTGTGGGACTCGACGCGACGTCGCCCCATCGGGACGCTGTCGGGGCACAGCGGGGCGGTGCGTTCGGTGGCGTTCGGTCCTGACGGGCGGACTCTGGCGAGTGCGGGCAATGACGGCACTGTCCGGTTGTGGGACTCGACGCGACGTCGCCCCATCGCGACGCTGTCGGGGCACAGCGGGGCGGTGGCGGCCGTCACCTACGCGCGAGACGGGGCCACCGTGCTGACGGGAGGCTACGACGGCACCGCCAGGGTCTGGGGCCTTGATGTCGACCGCCGGATCCGGCAGGTGTGCCGCGTCGTCGGTGCCGCCGACCCGGAACAGTGGCGGCGACTGGGCTTCGGCATCCGCGACAGCTCGGCTTGCGAACGCTGACGGAGCAAGTCGGTGAGGAGAGGCTTCTATTCCCGCCCCGAAGTCACCACCGCCAACACCCCCACGATCCCTGCCGCGACCAGCAGCGGAATGGCCAGGCCGTGGTGGAGTACCAGCCATGCGCCGAGCAGTGCGCCCGCGAGCATCGCGATCACCGATGCCGTGCGGCGTGGGGAGTGGTGGGCGGTGCCGCCCGCGGCGCGGGAGTCGCTTGCGAGGCCGGTCAGGGTCATCGTCAGGACGGTGGTCGTCAGGTCGGGCACGCCCAGTTTGCGTACGGTCGCGTTGCGCAGGCCCATCGCGAAGGCCGTCACCGCGATGAGGGTGTAGACGGTGGCGGTCGCGCCGGGTGCGGCGAAGGCGACCACGGAGGCCGCGCCCACGAGTACCGCCTCGGCGGCCAGCGTGAGGCGGGCCCAGGTCCGGCGCGAGCCTTTGCCCAGGCGTACCGCGACGCGTCCGCCCGCCACCGCGCCCACCAGGAAGGCGCCCAGTGACGTCAGCGTGTGCGACACCGAGAAGCCGGGTGCGCCGGCGGCGGCGAAGCCCAGCACGACCACGTTGCCGGTCATGTTCGCCGTAAAGACGTGCTCAAGGCCGAGATAGCTCACCGCGTCGATCAGCCCGCTGACCACGGTCAGGGCCAGCAGAACGATGACCAGCCGCAGACCGCGCGCCTCGGGATCGGGGGCGAGATCGGGATCGGGGCCGCCTGTCTTCCCTGTCTCTTCGGCGCTCATGGGGCCTCCGGTCGGCGCGGGTGGGCTCGGTGCCCGCAAGTTCATCACGGGTGGCCGTCGAGATTCCGGATGCGCCCCACCGGAACATGGCGAAGGCGGCGGCCCCGGGGATCGGGGGCCGCCGCCTTCGCGTACGGGGGTGCTGCTGGGCCGGTCAGTACCAGCCGTTGGCCTGCCAGAAGTTCCAGGCGCCGGTCGGGCTGCCGTAGCGGTCGTTCATGTAGTCGAGGCCCCACTTGATCTGGGTCTTCGGGTTCGTCTTCCAGTCTGAACCGGCGGAGGCCATCTTCGAGGCCGGCAGGGCCTGGACCAGGCCGTAGGCGCCGGAGGAAGAGTTGGTGGCGGTGACGTTCCAGCCGCTCTCGTGCTCGACGATCTTGCTGAACGCCTTGTACTGCGAGTCGTTCGGGATCATCTTCTGAGCGATCGCCTTGGCCGAGGTGGGGGAAGCCTTCGCGGGGGCCGCGGCCTGAGCGGGGCCCGCCGCGAACACCATGCCGGCGGTGGCAGCGGCCACGGCGGCACCGGTGAGGGCCTTCTTCGGAGTGGCGATGCGGCGGATGCGGGTGGAGATGGACACAGAGAACCTTTTCCTTCGGGGACATGGCGGTCGCTCGTACGCCGTGACCCGTAAGGCCTTGGCATGCGTTGGCGCCGAGGCCCGGGTGGGCTCGTCGGCGCCTTGCGACTCCTCCAGAGAAACAGGCTCGGAGGGTGTCCGCAATGACCCCTTTTGCTAGTTGCGGTCGTATCCGCCACGAAAGGTCCTTCTGTGACGTGGCTCTCAATCCGCAGGTCAGGGGCGATGAAGGCGTGGGCATGACACAAGGAATGATCTACGATCGCGCTTAGTAAGTGACCTAAGTCCTGTGGGCCGCCTCACGGTGGGTGTAACCCGCAGTGGTTGAAGCGTCTACGGTGTGCGGCCGGACGGTGTGACGGGCGCCGCATCACGTGGCTCCTCGAAGGTGACCGACGTCTCGAAGGCGGCCCTCCGCGTGGCCCGCCGGAGCGCTTTGAGGACGGTCGCGCCGAGCGTGAGGGTCAGGACGACGGTCACGGCGGCCCGGCCCAGGTCCCAGCCGAGCGAGGTGGCCAGACAGTACGCGACGAAACGGGCCAGGTTGGCGTCCACGTCGTCGTGCGGGTCGAAGGCGACGTTCGACGACAGCGCGTCCATGAAGGGCCAGCCGGCCAGATTCATGAACATGCCGTACGCGAAGGCCGCGACGAACCCGTACAGGGCGAGCATCGACAGCTCGCCCCGGCCGCGCAGCCGGTCCGGGCCCGGCAGCAGGCCCGCGCCCATCGTGAACCAGCCCATGGACAGCATCTGGAACGGCATCCACGGTCCGACCCCGCCCGTGAGCAGCGCCGACGCGAACATCGTGACCGCCCCGAGTACGAATCCGAAGCCCGGCCCGAGGACCCGCCCGCTCAGCACCATCAGGAAGAACATGGGCTCGATGCCGGCGGTTCCGGCTCCGATCGGCCGCAGCGCGGCCCCCGTCGCGGCGAGCACGCCGAGCATGGCCACGGCCTTGGGGCCGAGCCCCGACTCGGAGATCGTCGCCCCGACGACCCCGACCAGCAGTACAAGCAGCCCCGCGAACAGCCAGGGCGCGTCCTTGGAGTGGGCACTCACCTGGGACGTGGGCCCGCTGAAGAACGGCCAGGTGAGCGCCGCCAGACCGACGAGGCTGACAAGGAGGAGGGTGGCGAGGGAACGGGGGCCCAGGCGGATGGGGCGGGCTTGGCGTTGGGGGAGGGGGTGAGGTTCGGGGCGGGGGTGCGACTTCTCGTTCATGAGCTCGGCTCCTCCTCCCCTTCGGTCGCGCGGAGCGCCTCGCGTACCTGCGGGACCGTGAGCCATTTCTGCGGGGCGAGGATCTTGGTGACCTGTGGAGCGAAGGACGGGGAGGCGACGACGACCTCGGCCGTCGGGCCGTCCGCCACGGGCTCGCCGTCGGCGAGGATGACGACCCGGTGGGAGAGTTCGGCGGCCAGCTCGACGTCATGGGTGGCCAGCACGATGGCGTGGCCCTCGGCCGCCAGCCCCCGCAGGACGGTGACCAGACGGGACTTCGCCGCGTAGTCGAGGCCGCGGGTCGGCTCGTCGAGGAGGAGCAGGGGAGGGCGGGCCGTCAGTACGACCGCCAGCGCGAGCGCGAGCCGCTGACCCTCCGAGAGGTCCCGCGGATGCGTGTCGTCCGCGATGCCCGGGAGCAGCTCGGACACCAGGGTCCGGCAGGTGCCCGGTTCCGCCCCCGCGTCGGAGTCGGCGGCTGCGCACTCCCCGGCCACCGTGTCGGCGTACAGCAGGTCGCGGGGCTCCTGCGGTACGAGGCCGACGTGGCGGATGAGTTCACGGGGTGCCGTGCGGTGGGGCTCGACACCGCCCACGCGCACGGATCCCGACGCCGGTTGGACCAGGCCGACAAGGGCGGAGAGCAGCGTGGACTTGCCGGCGCCGTTGCGGCCCATGAGGGCGACTGTCTCGCCGGGGTCGACAGTGAGCGTGACGGAGCGGAGCACTTCGGTGCGGCCGCGGCGGACGGAGAGGTTCTCAATCACCGCTGAGCGGCTGGCGGTTGGGGTTGTGGTCCGGGGTGTGGTCTCGGGGGTGCGCCTGCGGAAGAGACGGGGGCGGGGGTGACGGGTGGGCGTCGGGGTGCTTTCCGCCGGGAGCAGGGGGGCCGTGTTCGCGTACGTGCTCGTCGTGTTCGCAGCTCCGTACGTGCTGTTCTCCAGCCGCTCCCGCAGCGTGCCCGCCCTTCGTCGGGCGTCCCTCACTGTCAGCGGCAGGGGTGACCAGCCGGCGAGCCTGCCCAGCGCCACCACCGGGGGGTACACCGGGGAGACGGCCATGACCTCGGACGGTGTGCCCAGCACGAGTGGGGCGCCGGGGGTGGGGAGGAGGGCGACCTGGTCGGCGTACTGGATGACGCGTTCCAGGCGGTGCTCGGCCATGAGGACCGTCGTGCCGAGGTCGTGCACGAGGCGCTGGAGGACGGCGAGTACCTCCTCCGCGGCGGCCGGGTCGAGGGCCGAGGTCGGTTCGTCGAGGACCAGGACCTTGGGGTGCGGGGTGAGGACCGAGCCGATCGCGACGCGCTGCTGCTGGCCGCCGGAGAGCGTGGAGATGGGACGGTCGCGGAGGTCGGCGAGGCCGAGCAGGTCCAGGGTCTCCTCGACGCGGCGGCGCATCACGTCGGGGGCGAGGCCCAACGACTCCATTCCGTACGCGAGTTCGTCCTCGACCGTGTCCGTCACGAAGTGCGACAGCGGATCCTGGCCCACCGTGCCGACCACGTCGGCGAGTTCGCGCGGCTTGTGGGTCCGGGTGTCACGGCCCGCCACCGTCACGCGGCCGCGCAGGGTGCCACCCGTGAAGTGCGGGACCAGTCCGTTCACCGCGCCGAGCACCGTCGACTTGCCGACCCCGGACGGGCCGACCAGCAGCATCAACTCGCCCTCGGGGACGGTGAGTTCGATGCCCTGGACGGTCGGCCCTGCCGCTCCGTCGTATGTCACGGAGACATTCTCGAAGCGGATCATGAGGGTTCCTTGCGGGTGTTCTCGGGTGCGGGGGCGACGAAGGCGGGGAGGAGGCCGAGGAGGATCGCCGCCGCGGGCCACAGGGGGAGTGTCGGCGCGGTCAGCGGGACGACACCGGGGTGCAGGGCCTCGGAGTTGGACGGGGTGTAGGAGGCGTACAGGATCAGCAGCGTCGCGACCGCCGCGCCGGACGCGGCGACCAGCCATGCGCGTACGCCCCACGCGTCCGGCCGGTAGCGCGTACGCAGCGAGCGGCGGCCGCCGAGCCACAGGCCGCCGAGGGCCGCGGCGAGTCCGGCGAGCAGTACGGGCAGGCCGTAGCTGCCGCCCTCCGCGGTGAGCAGGCCGTACGTTCCGGCGCAGACCCCGACCAGACCGCCCAGCGTGAGTGCGGCGGTTGTGCGGCGGACTGTTCGTGGTACGTCCGCCGTGCGGCCGTAGCCGCGTGCGTCCATCGCCGCCGCGAGGGAGACGGACCGCTCCAACGCGCCCTCCAGGACCGGGAGTCCGACCTGGAGCAGGCCGCGCAGGCCCTTGTCCGGGCGGCCTCGGAGGCGGCGGGCGGCGCGCAGGCGCTGGACGTCCGCGATCAGGTTCGGGGCGAAGGTGAGGGCCACGACTACGGCAACTCCCGCTTCGTACAAGGCTCCTGGGAGGGATTTGAGGAGGCGGGCCGGGTTCGCGAGGGCGTTCGCCGCGCCTACGCAGATGAGGAGGGTGGCGAGTTTCAGGCCGTCGTAGAGGGCGAAGGTCAGGCCTTCCGCGGTGACTCTGCCTCCGATGCGGATGCCCTCCGCCCAGTCCGGGAGGGGGAGTTCGGGGAGGGTGAGGAGGGTGTGGGTGCCGGGGATGGGGGAGCCGAGGATTACTGCGAACGCCAGGCGGATGAGCAGGACGGCCAGGGCGAGTTTCACGAAGGCGCCGTAGGAGTGGGCCCAGGGGGCCTCTGTTCGGCGGGCCGCCACTACGTAGCCGGCTACGCCGATCAGTAGGGCCAGGAGGAGGGGGTTTGTGGTGCGGGATGCGGCTGTTCCCAGGCCCAGGGCCCAGAGCCACCAGGCGCCTGGGTGGATTGCGTTGGTTCTGGTTGCCTGCGGCGCGGTGAGTCTGCGTTGGACTTTTTTGGATAGGGCGCCCGGTGTCGTGGGCTGTGCCCACCCTCCCCCATTCTCGGCTTCGCTCGAACGGGGGGACCCCCATCGCCCTGCGGAACGCCTGCCCACAGAGGTAGCAGCGGTAGCTGGGGAGGGGGTGGGCGTAGGCCCGGAAGTGTCTCCGGTGTCTCGTCCCCAGTACTCGTCGTCGCTCGCGGTCATCGCAGGGCCCGTCAGCCCCGGCGCCGACGGGCCTGCCACACGACCGCCGCGCCCAGGGCCGCCACCGCGGCGATTCCGGCCAGCAGGCCCACCGAGGGGCCGCCGTTCCCGTTGCCGCGCTTGCTTTCCGCCTCCGCGCCCGGCGACGCCGAAGTCTTCGGGCGGTTGCCCGCGACCGGCTCTCCGCAACCCGTGGTCGGGTAGCCCGCGATGGCGCAGAGCAGAGCGTTGGTGTCGTAGCGGAGGGGCTTGGCGACGGCGGCGAGGGCGTCTGCGGTCGTGGCGTCGTCGTCGACGCGGGCGCAGGCCGTGCGGGGGCGGGGCGGGGTCGAGCCGGACGGGGCGTCCGCGGCCGTGCCGAAGTCGAGGACGAGGCCGACCCGCTTGGACCCCTCCCGTGCGGGCGTCTTCGCGCAGATCGTCGCGAAGTCGGCGGCGCCGCGCGGCTTCGCCGAGTCCTTCGAGTCCTCGCTCACCGAGAAACGGAACCCCTGGACGTCACCGTCCGAGGGCCGCGCGGTCGACGGTCCCTGGGTCGCGTACACCCACGTATCGGCCGTATCGGCCGTATCGGCGGTGGAATTCCGGTCCCAGAAGGACCAGTAGCGGTAGCCGACCGCCTGGGCCTGCCCCGCCGTGCCGAGGACGGCGAGCAGGAGACACAGGACCGGCAGAACCAGGCGGCGGCAGGTCACGGCTGCTGCTTCTTGTTACGGCCGCTGAGGAGGAAGCCGATGCCGATGCCGCCGACCAGGCCGACCCCGATGATCCACCAGAGGCTGACCCCGCCGTCGTCCTCGTCCGAGGCGTTGTCCTGTTCGTCCTTGTCGTTCTTTTCGTCCGCCGGGGCCGTGGAAGCGTCGGAGGACGTCGCCGCGGGGCCGGTCGCGCCGAGCTGCTTCACGAGGTCGGCGCCGCCGAAGGCGCGCGGGTCCGTACCGGTGGCGTTCGCCGCGAAGATCAGCTGCGCGTACGCCGCCGGGCCGCTCTTCGCCGCCCAGGTGCCGGAGTTCTTCTCCAGCCAGGCCAGCGGCTTCCCGGTGTCGGCCGTGCGGCCGGCGGCGGCGAGCGCGACGACCGTGTCGGCGGTGTTGCCGTAGTCGGGCTGGTCCTCGGCACCGGGGAGGGACGACTTCAGGTAGCCGTTCTTGGCGACCGCGCCCGCGAGGTACAGGGCGCCGTTGGCCGCCGCGTCCTCGATCGTGAAGGAGTCGCCGCCCGCGCACTGGGACGCCTTCGGGGACGCCTTGTCGGGGCCGTCCTCTTCGGGATCGGCGTCCAGGCCCTCGCCGAGCGCGCCGAGCACCCCCGCCGCCGTGGCGTCCGCGTTCGCCGCGAGCTTGCCCTTCTTGTCCGGCTGGAAGGCGAAGGCGCCGCCGCCGGTCTCGTCGCAGGGGACGGAGAGGCCGAGCAGGGCGTCGTACGGCGTCCGGTCGTCCTTCGAGGGCACGTCCTTCGGGTCGGTGTCCCCGGCGTCCAGGGCCCCGATCACGACGGACGTGGAGTTGGTGTCGCTGGGCGTGCCGGGGAAGTAGCCCCAGCCGCCGTCCTTGTTCTGCACGGACTTCAGCCACTTCACGGCCGCGCCCGTCACGGCGTCGCTCGCGTCGAGGGCTTCCAGGGCCTGCAACGCGGCGGCCGTGCTGTTCGTGTCGACCTTGGTCTTGGCGTCGCACTTCGCGCTCGGGTCGGGGCGGTACGCCGCGAAGGCCCCGCTCTCGCACTGCTGGCCGACGAGCCAGTCGACGGACTTCTTCGCGGGCTCGACCCCCACGCTGTCCTGGGCGAGCAGTGCGAGCGACTGCCGCCAGACACCGTCGTAGGTGGGGTCGGTGCTGCCGTACAGGGCGGAGGGGAACGCCTGGGACGGGGTCGCGCCGGGCGACTCGTCGGCGAGGGCGGCCGGCGCGAACGCCGTACCGATCACGGCGGTGGCGGCCAGTACCGCTGCGCTGCGGCGGACAAACATGATCGGCGGGTGCCTCTCCCGGTCAGGGAGCCGGGCAGCCTGGAATCCAAGGCGGCTCGGCTCCGTATGCCTCGACGGTGCCGGTCACCGGCGGTTCCGGTGACGCGAGCCGGTCACGTCCGTACGGGGCAATCCGGCTCGCCGCCCCTGATCGACTGATCGACTGGTGGGCCGATCGACCGGGCGGCACACGGTTGCGGGTCAGCGCCGGATTTGCACCGGCTTCCCCCCGTACGACTGTGATGACGACCCGCTCACTGTACCGGCCCGTAGCAAGACCCTGAGGGCCGCCTGTGGGGGCGCCTGTGAGGCCGGGCGGCTCCGGGTAACTTCTGCCCATGGGGATACCTGCGGGGGCCGGCCGCCTGCTCGGCTCGGGGCGCACGGCGGATGTCTACGCGCTCGGCGATGGCGGTGATCACGACGGCCTCGGCGATCACGGTGGTCCCGGGGGCGGGGCGTGGGTGCTGCGCCGGTACCGGGACGGCTACGGGGACGCGCAGGCCGAGGCGGCCGTCATGGAGTACGTACGGGGTCACGGCTATCCCGTGCCGCGCGTGCGGGCGGCGGACGCGCGCACCGACCTCGTGATGGAGCGGCTGTACGGGCCGACCGTGGTCGAGGCGGTGGCCGCCGGTGAACTCACCGCGGGGGAGGCCGGATCGGTGCTCGCCCGGCTCCTGCGCGACCTGCACGTGATCCCGGCCCGCCGCTCCACCGACCCCGCCGTACGCGTCCTGCACCTGGACCTGCACCCCGAGAACGTTCTCCTCGCCCCGGCCGGCCCCATGGTGATCGACTGGGCCAACACCGACGAGGGGCCGCCCGGCCGCGACTGGAGCATGTCCGCCGTGATCGTGGCCCAGGTGGCCGTCGACGACGATCCCCGGGCGCCCCTGGCCGAGGAGATGCTCTCCGCCCTGCTGGCCGGCTGCCCCGACCCGGCGCTCCTGACGGGCCCGGACGGTGGTCTCGGCTGGGCGACGGGCCAGCGGGCCGCCAACCCGACGATGAGCCCCCACGAGGTCGAACTCCTCGGCGAGGCCGGGGAGTTGATCCGCAGGCTGCTGGACTAGCTCCGCGCCGGGACTGACCGCCTTGAGCCGCCGGACATGCCCTGGCGTCCGGGAGGCAGGTTCAAACGGCCACGTACGTCACCGGATCACTCCCCGGTACCGCCTCCGCGTGGCCCAGTTTCACCAGTCGGCGCAGGTGGGCCTCCGCCTCCGAGACGGCGATGTTCCTCGATCCGTAGGGGATGTCGTCCCACGGGCGGTTCCACTCCATGCGGACGGCGAGCTGCCAGGAGGTGAGCGGGGTGGAGAGGAGTGAGCGGAGGTCCGTGAGGCGGGACTCGTGGTGGTCCAGCAACTCCCTTACGCGGGACGGGGCGTCGGTGAACGCGTGCAGGTGGGCCGGGAGGACCTCGGCCGGTTCGAGGCGGCCGATCCGTTCCAGGGAGTCGAGGTAGTCGCCGAGCGGGTCGGCGACGGTCTCGTCGTCCGGATCCTCGTACAGGCCGATGTGCGGAGTGATTCTCGGCAGGAGATGGTCCCCCGAGAACAGGCGTCCGTGGCCCGGGAGTTGGGCCGGATGGGCCTCCTCCAGATGGAGGCAGACATGGCCGGGGGTGTGGCCCGGGGTCCAGATCGCGCGGAGTCGGCGGCCGGCGAGGTCGAGGAGCTCGCCGGGGACGATCTCGCGGTCGGGGAGCGCGGGGGAGGCGCCGGGGAACATCCGGGAGCGGGCGGTGCGCATCGGCGCCACGTGCTCCTCGGGCGCGCCCGAGGCGGTCAGCTTGTCCGCCATGTACGTGAACCAGCGCCCGGGCTTCGTCCCGCGCGTCCGCCGTACGATCGAGATGTCGGCGGCGTGCATCGCGATCCAGGCGCCGGACGCCTCCCGCACCTTGCCCGACAGGCCGTGGTGGTCCGGGTGGTGATGGGTGATCACCACTCCGTGGATCTCCGCGGCCGAAGTTCCGCAGGCTGTCAGTCCCTCGGCGAGCGCGTCCCAGGACGCCGGGTCGTCCCAGCCCGTGTCGATCAGCACCGGCCCGCGGTCGGTGTCCACGACATACACGAGCGTCGTTCCGAGTGGATTGTCCGGGATGGGAACCTCGACGGACCGTACGCCGCCGCCGTGATCGGTCACCTGTGCCATGGGTTCCCCTGTCGCCGACTCCCGGCCACTATAACTAGAACCAGTTCCAATGGGAGCCCAAGTCACTCACCGGGTCGGGGCGATGGATCACGGGAGTGGTGAAGTGGTGTGAGGTCCGTGGACTCCTCCAACCGGAACTGGTATCAGTTCCAGTGTTGTTGTTTCTGATGAACCGTCAGAAAACGTCCCGCGGAGAGGCAGTCGGCCATGACCGAGCTCGTGGAACACGGACAGCTGTTCATCGGCGGGGAGCTGGCCGCTCCCCTGGGCCAGGACGTGATCGAGGTGGTCTCCCCGCACACCGAGGAGGTCATCGGCCGGGTGCCGCACGCCTCGCGGGCGGACGTCGACCGGGCCGTCGCGGTCGCGCGGACCGCGTTCGACGAGGGTCCCTGGCCGCGGATGTCCCTCGACGAGCGCATCGAGGTCGTCAACCGGATCAAGGACGGGATCGCCGTACGGCATGAGGAGATCGCCCGTGTCATCTCCTCCGAGAACGGCTCCCCGTACTCCTGGAGCGTCCTCGCGCAGGCCCTCGGCGCGATGATGGTGTGGGACGCGGCGATCACGGTCGCGCGGGACTTCACGTACGAGGAGACGCGCGACGGAGTGCTCGGGAAGATCCTCGTGCGGCGCGAGCCGGTCGGGGTGGTCGCGGCCGTCGCGCCCTGGAACGTCCCGCAGTTCGTGGCGGCGGCCAAGCTCGCGCCCGCGCTGCTGACCGGCTGCACGGTCGTGCTCAAGCCCTCGCCCGAGTCGCCGCTCGACGCGTACATACTCGGCGAGATCGCGAAGGAGGCCGGGCTGCCGGAGGGTGTGCTCTCGATCCTGCCTGCGGACCGCGAGGTGAGCGAGTATCTCGTCGGGCATCCCGGGGTCGACAAGGTCTCCTTCACGGGTTCGGTCGCCGCGGGCAGGCGCGTCATGGAGGTCGCCTCGCGCAATCTCACGCGCGTGACACTGGAGTTGGGCGGGAAGTCGGCGGCGGTGGTCCTGTCGGACGCGGACATCGAGACCTCCGTGCCGGGCATCGTCTCGGCGGCCTGGATGAACAACGGCCAGGCGTGCGTCGCCCAGACCCGCATCCTGCTGCCGCGTTCGCGCTACGACGAGTTCGCGGAGGCGTTCGCCGCGGCGGCGGGCGCGCTGGTGGTCGGCGACCCGCTGGACCCGGCGACCCAGGTGGGCCCGCTGGTCGCGCAACGACAGCAGCAGCGCAACCTCGACTACATCCGCATCGGCCAGGAGGAGGGCGCCAAGATCCTCACGGGCGGCGGGCGTCCGCCCGGTCTCGACCGCGGCTGGTACGTCGAGCCGACGCTCTTCGGTGACGTCGACAACTCCATGCGGATCGCTCGCGAGGAGATCTTCGGGCCGGTGATCTGCCTTCTCCCGTACGGCGACGAGGCCGAGGCGGTCAAGATCGCCAACGACTCCGACTACGGGCTGAGCGGCAGCGTCTGGACGGCCGACGTGGCCCGTGGCATCGACGTGGCCCGCCAGGTCCGTACCGGCACGTACTCCGTCAACACCTTCAGCCTCGACATGCTCGGCCCGTTCGGCGGCTACAAGAACTCCGGCCTGGGACGCGAGTTCGGTCCCGAGGGCTACAGCGAGTTCCTGGAGCACAAGATGATCCACCTGCCCGCCGGATGGGAGGCCTGACCGATGGGCGACCGCTGGCACGTCGAGGTCGACCGCTCCCTCTGCATCGGCTCGGCCCAGTGCACCCACCTCGCCCCCACCGCCTTCCACCTCGACTCCGCCATGCAGTCCCACCCGGCGGAGCCGGAGTCCGACGCCAACGAGAAGGTCCTGGAGGCGGCGGAGGGGTGTCCGGTGGAGGCGATCATGATCACCCTCCTCGGCTCGGGCGAGGCGGTGTTTCCTCCGGAGGAGTGAGGGCCGAGGGCGGCGGCTGCGGGCCCTACCGCCAGGAGGCGATGGTGCGGGCTACGTCCCGGAGGTCGGCTTCCTGTGCTCGGATGGCTCCGGCCAGCAGGTGAACGTCGTCGGGTTTGGGGTCGACCGGCTGCTCGGAGGCGTTCATGTAGAGCGCGGTGCAGGCCCAGCCGATGACGGCGTTGAAGTCGGCGAAGGGCCGTAGGAGCAGAGCGGTGTGGAACAACGTGGCGGCACGCGCCGCCGGCTCTTCGTAGTAGAGCTGGCCGTGTGGCTGCTCGAAGAGGTGGCGGTCCGCCATGGCGTCCAAGGCGCCCCAGTCGGCGACGGGGGTGTTGACGGGCGAGACGCGCGTCTGGACCTCCAGGATCCACCCCGCGTCGACGCGGATGACAGGGCTCAACGCATGCCCTCCGGCATGTCCTTGAACACGTCCATGGCCCACGCGACGGTCTCGTCGACGCCCTGCAGGAACGCCGTCCGCTGTGCGTCCGCGAGGATTATGTCGTGCGCGTGGGAACGCATCGACTTGCCGAGCGAGGCCGCGTGCGCCTTGGCGAAAGCGAGCTCTTCCTCGGTGAATTCCACTGTGATCATCGGCATGCCGAAAATGGTAGCAGCGGTGAAATCGATGGCAGTAGCGTCGGTCAATCGTCCGTTGACGTCAGGTCGATCAACCTGCACACCGTCTCGATGTCGATCTTGACCTGGGCGATGGAGGCGCGGCCCGAGAGCCAGGTGATGAGGGCCGAGTGCCAGGTGTGTTCGATGACGCGGACCGCGGAGAGCTGGGCGGGGGTGGGGTCGTCGAGGCCCATCGCGTCGAGGATGATCACCGTGGTCTGGCGGGAGACCTGGTCGACCTCCGGGCTGACGCTGCGGTCGGCGAAGGTCAGGGCGCGGACCATCGCGTCGGCGAGATGCGGCTCGCGCTGGAGGGCGCGGAAGGCGCGCATCAGCGTCTCCGCCACCCGCTCCGCCGCCGTGTCGCCCGCGGGCGGCTTCTTGCGGAGCGTCCCGTGCATATGGGCGAGCTGGTCCTGCATCGTCGCGACCAGCAGATGCACCTTGGACGGGAAGTAGCGGTAGAGCGTGCCCAGGGCCACCTGGGACGACTCCGCGACCTCCCGCATCTGCACGGCGTCGAACCCGCCCCGGCTCGCCAGCTGCGCGCTCGCGTGCAGGATGCGCCGCCGCCGCGCCTCCTGGCGCTCGGTGAGCGGGGGAGTGACCGGCTGCGCGGCCCGAACCGCCGGCTGCGCGGCCTTCGCCGCAGTCTTGGCTTCCGCAGGCATGGATCCCGATTCCGTGACGTTCGTACAAGATTCGTACAACAGAGGGCTCGATGGGGACGAGTGGGCGACAGCAGAGTAGAGCCCGGCCGTGGCGTGAATCACCTGATCCACCGCTCACAGGAGAGCTACCTGCCGGTAGATTCTGTGCTCCCTGAACGATCAAGTCTGAAACTTGTTCTAGATTACCGTCCCGAAGTAATCTCGCGGGAACGTGCTGGAAGAAGGGGGCCGAGAGTGACCCATGAGGCCATGGAGGCAGGCCTCCACGAGGGCTCGGCCGCCGACGCCGACCGACCGCTGCGCATCGCGCTCCTCACCTATAAAGGGAACCCGTTCTGCGGCGGCCAGGGCGTCTACGTACGGCACCTCTCGCGCGAGCTCGCCCGCCTCGGCCACGAGGTGGAGGTCATCGGCTCCCAGCCCTACCCTGTGCTCGACGAGGGCGAGGGTGGATCACGGGGCCCGGGCGGGCTCTCTCTCACCGAGCTGCCCAGCCTCGATCTGTACCGCCACCCGGACCCCTTTCGTACGCCGAAGCGTGACGAGTACCGCGACTGGATCGACGCGCTCGAAGTCGGCACGATGTGGACCGGCGGCTTCCCGGAACCGCTGACGTTCTCCCTGCGCGCCCGCCGCCATCTCCGCGCCCGCCGCGGCGACTTCGACGTCGTGCACGACAACCAGACCCTGGGCTATGGGTTGTTGGGGGATGTGGGCGCCCCGCTGGTCACCACCATCCACCACCCCATCACCGTGGACCGGCAGTTGGAGCTGGACGCCGCGGAGGGTCGGCGCCGCCGGCTGTCCGTACGCCGCTGGTACGCGTTCACGCGCATGCAGAAGCGCGTCGCCCGCCGCCTCCCCTCCGTCCTCACCGTCTCCGGCACGTCCCGCCAGGAGATCGTCGACCACCTCGGCGTACGCGACGACCGCATCCACGTCGTCCACATCGGCGCCGACACCGACCTCTTCTCGCCGGATCCGTCCGTGCCGCAGGTGCCGGGCCGGATCGTCACCACGTCCAGCGCGGACGTCCCCCTCAAGGGCCTCGTCTTCCTCGTGGAGGCGCTCGCCAAGGTCCGTACGGAGCATCCCGCCGCCCACCTCGTCGTCGTCGGCAAGCGTGCCGAGGACGGGCCGGTCGCCCAGCTCATCGAGCGGTACGGCCTCGAAGGCTCCGTCGAGTTCGTGAAGGGCATCTCGGACGCGGAGCTCGTCGACCTCGTACGGTCCGCCGAGGTCGCCTGCGTGCCTTCCCTCTACGAGGGCTTCTCGCTGCCCGCCGCCGAGGCGATGGCCACCGGTACGCCGCTCGTGGCCACGACCGGCGGGGCCATCCCCGAGGTCACCGGCCCCGACGGCGAGACCTGCCTGGCCGTCAGGCCCGGCGACGCGGGGGCGCTGGCCGCTGGACTGAGCAGGCTGTTGGGCGACCCCCGGTTGCGTGAACGGCTCGGCTCGGCCGGACGGGAGCGCGTCCTCCGCCACTTCACCTGGGCCAAGGCCGCGGAGGGCACGGTAGCCCGCTACCGTGAGGCGATCGCGAGCGGTGACCGCTCCGCGGCCGGAACCCAGAGCCGCTCCGCGGCCGGAACCCAGAGCCGCTCCGCGGCCCGGCCGCAAAGCCGCTCCGCGGCAGGCGTTGACCGCTCCGCGCCCCAGCATCCCGGCCGCTCCGCGGCCTCACAGGATGCGGACCCGGCGCCCGCCACGCCTGCACACGTGGCGCCCGCCACGCCCGTACACCCGGCGCCCGCCGCGCCCGTGGACGCGGCGTCTGCCGCCTCGCTGGGCGCGGTGGCCGCGACGCCCGCGAACCGGCCCCCAGCCACCGCCCCCGTGAACATGGCCGCCTCCGGGGCCACCCCCGTGGACACCCCTCACCGTGAAAGCAGGACCACGTGCTGACCGTCGACTTCTCCCGGTTTCCGCTTGCCCCGGGGGACCGTGTGCTGGATCTCGGGTGCGGGGCGGGACGCCACGCCTTCGAGTGCTACCGGCGCGGCGGACACGTCGTCGCGCTGGACCAGAACGTGGAGGAGATCCGCGAGGTCGCCAAGTGGTTCGCCGCGATGAAGGAGGCGGGCGAGGCGCCGGAGGGCGCGACCGCCACCGCCATGGAGGGTGACGCGCTCCAACTCCCCTTCCCCGACGAGTCGTTCGACGTCGTCATCATCTCCGAGGTGATGGAGCACATCCCGGACGACAAGGGCGTACTCGCCGAGATGGTCCGCGTGCTCAAGCCCGGCGGGCGGATAGCCATCACCGTCCCGCGCTACGGGCCCGAGAAGGTCTGCTGGACGCTCTCGGACGCGTACCACGAGGTCGAGGGCGGCCACATCCGCATCTACAAGGCGGACGAGTTGCTCGGCAAGATCCGCGAGGCGGGCCTGCGGCCGTACGGCACGCATCACGCCCACGCGCTGCACAGCCCCTACTGGTGGCTGAAGTGCGCGTTCGGCGTCGACAACGACAAGGCGCTGCCGGTGCGGGCGTACCACAAGCTCCTCGTCTGGGACATCATGAAGAAACCCCTGGCCACCCGGGTCGCCGAACAGGCGCTGAACCCGCTGATCGGCAAGAGCTTCGTGGCGTACGCGACCAAGCCCCACCTGCCCGTCGACGCCGCCACGGTGAACCCCTCCGACGCTGCCACGGCGGACCCTTCGTGACGACACCGCGCACGGAGCACCTCGTCCTGACCGGAGTGCTCACCGCGGAAGAGGCCGCGCAGACCGTCCGGGGCATCCTGGCCGTACAGCGCGCGGACGGCGCCATCCCGTGGTTCCGCGGACACCACCTCGACCCGTGGGACCACACCGAGGCCGCCATGGCCCTGGACGCGGCCGGTGAGCACGAGGCCGCCGGGCGGGCGTACGACTGGCTGGCCCGGCACCAGAACCAGGACGGTTCCTGGTACGCGGCCTACGCCGACGGGGACGCCGCCGACGTCACCGACCGCGGCCGCGAGACCAACTTCTGCGCCTACGTCGCCGTCGGCGTGTGGCACCACTACCTCGCCACCGGCGACGACACGTTCCTGGACCAGATGTGGCCGACCGTGTTCGCGGCGGTGGAGTTCGTCCTCGAACTGCAGCAGCCCGGCGGGCAGATCGGCTGGAAGCGCGAGGACGACGGGACGCCCGTCGACGACGCGCTGCTGACCGGGAGTTCGTCCGTCCACCACGCGCTCCGCTGCGCGCTCGCCATCGCCGAGGAACGCGAAGAGCCCCAGCCCGACTGGGAGTTGGCGGTGGGCGCGCTGCGCCACGCGATACGCCGGCACCCGGAGCGGTTCCTCGACAAGGACCGCTACTCGATGGACTGGTACTACCCGGTGCTCGGCGGCGCGCTGACGGGCGCCGAGGCGAAGGACCGCATAGAGGGAGGCTGGGACCGCTTCGTGGTCCCGGGGCTCGGCGTACGGTGCGTCGTCCCCAACCCGTGGGTGACGGGCGGGGAGTCGGCCGAACTCGCCCTGGCGCTCTGGGCCGTGGGCGAGTCCGACCGGGCCCTGGAGATCCTCCAGTCGATCCAGCATCTGCGGGATCCGGGAACCGGCCTGTACTGGACGGGCTATGTCTTCGACGCCCAGGCCGTCTGGCCGGAGGAGCTGACCTCCTGGACGGCCGGTTCCCTGCTCCTCGCCGTCGCGGCTCTGGGCGGCGACGAGGCGACGTGCGCGGTCTTCAGCGGCGACCGCCTGCCGACGGGCCTGGACCCGGACTGCTGTCAGTAGGGGCCGGGCACCTGCTCGGTACGTACTCGCACCTGCTCGGTACGTACGTCAGTGACGGTGGGCGCGGTTGGCGATCGCGTGCCCCACGAAGAGGTACACGACGGCCGCGAGGCCATACCCTGCGACGACCCGTGCCCACTGCTCATCGAAGGTGAACAGGTCGTGCGACCAGCCGGCGAGCCAGCGTGCCGCGTCATGGATGAACTGGACGAAGTCATTGCCCTGGTTGGCGTCCAGCAGGTACATCAGGATCCAGAGGCCAAGGATGAGGGCCATGATGTCGGCGACGACCGCGATGACCGTGCCGGCCTGGTTGGCACCGTTACTGCGAGTTCGAGAGGACATGCTCTGCGAGTTGCCCTTGAATCCTGAATGAAACCTGTTGTGTTCGAACGCGTTGGAATCCTTCGAGGTCAAGGCGCCGTCGAAGGGCGGTGACAGACTCTCCCTGTGATGGTTCGTCAGCGCTTAACCTTTGTGCCAACTGCCGTTCGTCGTGAGGTGGTTCGGCGGTAAGCGCTGTCACCGACGATCCTGCCCCACGCTAGGGGGAGACGCCGGTGTCCGCGAACAGATCCGTGTCAGAGGAACCCCGTCTGGTCGTCAACAGACCCGAGCGCAGTCGCCTGCGCCGCACACTCGCTCTCACGCTCCCGGTCCCCGTGATCGGCCTGGTCCTGCTCCTGGCCTACGGCCATCTGCTGATGCCGCTCGACCGGGTCGTCACCATCGAGGCCAAGATGGCCTCCAAAAGGGACTTCTTCGAGGATCCCGAAGTCCGGCGCATCCTGATGGAGCACGGTTTCCGCGTCCACATCACGAACATGGGCTCCCGCGACATCGCCAACCAGGACGTCGAGGGATACGACGTGGTGTTCCCCTCCGGACAGCCCGCGGCGGACCTGATCACCAAGAGGCGTGCGGAGGCGGGCAACCCGGTGCTCACCTACCGGCCGTTCGTCAGCCCGATCGTGCTGGGCACCTACCGGGCGTACGCCGAGACGCTGAAGGACGCGGGGGTCGCAGAGCCCCAGCGGAACGGCGGTGTCGGCGGCAAGCCGCTCTACTACACGCTCAGCATGGGGAAGTTCCTGAAGCTGACCGCGGACGGCAAACGCTGGAAGAACATCCGAATCCAGGACCATGGGGTGGAGAACGGCAACAAGATCCTCGCCCAGACCTCGAACATCTGTCAGGCCAACTCCGGCGGCACGTATCTCGGCCTCGTCGCCTTCGTGCGACACGGGAACGACGCTCCGAACGGCACGCGCGAGGCGGAGGCTCTCGCCCAGGAGATCAAGCCGCTGCTCGTCGAACAGGGTCTGCCCGCCGCGGAGATGGCCGAGACCTACCTCTCCCCGAACGGCAAGAGCATCTCGCCGATCGCGGTCTTCTACGAGCACCAGTACCTGGCCCACCAGATCCGTCACCAGAAGGCGAAGGGCCGGCCGGACACCGACCGCGTCCTCCTCTATCCGGACACCCGCTTCGTGACCGAACCCCAACTGGTCGCCCTCACCAAGGACGGCGAGCGGCTCGGCCAACTGGTGACGAAGAACCCCGAACTCCAGGTGCGAGCCGTGGAGTTGGGCTTCAGGCCGCGGGACGCCACCGCGGACGAGACGAGCGACCAGCTGGCGAAGTACCTGACCGACCGCCGGATCCAGGCGCCCGTCACCTCCGCCGACGACACCAAGGCGGTCCTCCCCAGCCTGCCCGTCCTGGAGCGGATGATCCAGATCGTCGGAGACTGCCCGGAGCCGCGGAAGGACCCCAAGTGAGACGCGGGTGGTGGGCCCTGGCCCTGTGCCTGACGCTCACCCTGACCGTCACCGCCTGCTCCGGAAGCGACGACGAAAAGACCACCCTCCGCGTCCTCGCCGGCCCCGACCTCGCCGTACTGGAGCCGCTCCTCGACGAGTTGCGGGACGAGACCGGAGTCGAGCTCGACATGGACTACCGGGCCGACGCGGACACCGGCGAGGACCTGGTCTCGAGTGCCGGAAAGGGCGGCGGGCACGATCTGGCCTGGCTCTCCACCGACCGCTCCTTCCGGCTGCGCCACAAGGACACCGCCCAGCGGCTGCTGCGTACGCCGACCATGCTCTCGCCGGTCGTTGTCGGTCTGCGGCCGGACGTCGCACGCAAACTGCGCGCCAAGTCGCCGGAGGGCAGCCTCAGTTGGGCCGACATCGCCGAAGCCGCCGCCACCGGAACCGTACGCTTCGGGATGGCCGACCCCCGGCAGACGGGCAGCGGGCTCGCCGCGCTCGTCGGCGTCGCGACCGCCGCGGCCGGCACCGGTGGCGCCCTGCGCGAGAACGACGTCTCCTGCGACCGGCTGCGCGGCTTCCGCTCCGGGCAGAAACTCACCGCCGACTCCACCCGTGACCTGCTCGACGACTTCGTCGACCACCCCGGCACGGCCAACGCCCTCATCACGTACGAGTCCGACCTGCTCGCCCTCAACTCCGGTGGCCGGCTGAAGGAGAAGCTGGAGATCGTCCGCCCCGAGGACGGCATGGTCCTCGCCGACTTCCCCCTGCTGCTCCTCGACCCGGACGGCCCGGACCGACGGGCCGCCTACGACAAGGTCGTGGAGTGGCTCCAGCGGGACTCCGTACAGGAGAAGATCATGCGGACGGCCCTGCGGCGGCCGGTGAGCCCGTCCGCCCGGCGGGACGGACAACTGCGCACCCCGGTCGGCAACGCGCTCTTCTTCCCCGACCAACTGGCGGTCGTTGAGCGGCTGTTGGACGACTACGGCGATCCCCGGCGACGGGTCCCCGACCAGGTGATCTTCCTGCTCGACTTCTCCGGGTCGATGCGCGGCGAGCGCATGGCGGCCCTGCGCGAGGCCTTCGCGGACCTCAGCGGCGCGGACTCCTCGGCGACGGGCAAGTTCGCGCGCTTCTACCAGGGCGAGCGGCTGACCGTCGTACGGTTCGGCGGCCGCGTACTGGAGGAGAGGACCGTCACCGTCGACGGGCAGAAGGATCTGGCGACACTCGCCGACCTCGTCGCGCGCGGCGGCTACGGCGACGCGACCGCCGTCTGGACCGCCCTCGACCACGGCTACCGCACGGCCTCGACCGTGGTGGCCGACGACCCCGAACGGGCCGTGTCCATCGTCCTGATGACGGACGGCGAGAACAACTCCGGTATCGCGTACGAGGAGTTCGTACGCCGCTACGAGGCGCGGGCGGCCGAGACCCGCGCCGCGGTCCACACCTACCCCGTGCACTTCGGAGAGGCCGACGCAGGCGCACTGCGGCGCGCGGCCACGAAGACGGGCGGACGCATGGTGGACGCGCAGGGCTCATCCCTTTCCGAGGCGTTCAAGGAGATCCGTGGCTGTCGTTGACGCGCAGTGGTGGGGTGTGTGGTGGCCCTGGATGACGGTGTGGCTGGTCACCGCGGCCGGTCTGGTGACGCTCGGCGTCGTGCTGGCGCTGCACGTCAGGGAGCGAAGAAGGCGGGCGCTCGGGCAGCGGTCCGCGTACAGCATCTGCTTCTACCTCGATGAGAAGGCGGTGATGGACCTCTACCGGATCGGCAACTACAGCGCGGCACTGGAGCAGGCGGTCGAGCACCGGACCAACGTCAACACCAGCCTGGGGCTTTGGGGCAGGCTGCTGCCGTGGACGGTCAAGGCCAACCGGGACATCAGCCAGGAGAAGTTCAGCAGCTACGTCCAGAAGAGCGAGCCGATCTCCGTGATCGGGATGCTCATGGACGCCTTCGAGCGCGCCGACGTCATCGTCCACGCCGACCTGCGCTCCGGGGACGTCACCCCGAACCGCGCCCTCGCCGAGACCCTCGGCCCCGAGGCCGGCCGCGGCGGGCTCGCGCTGAGCGACATCGAGGAGTTCGTCTCGGTCCGCGGCCGCTTCCTGGTGGAGTCGGAGTCCACCGAGGAGATCGTGCTGCGCGCTCCCTACGGGGATCCCGGCCGGCCCGCCCACGTTCGTGTCACCTGCGCGGCCGGCGGTCTGCGCGGCGAGCGGATCAACGACGGTACCTTCCAGGCCCGTTGCCTCGGCAAGATGACCGGCTGGCGCTCGGACAGCCGAGAAGTCACGCTGGAGGCGATAGCCATATTCCGGTAGCCGGACACGCCCCGTAAGGGGCGCGGGGAACTGCGCGACCAGCCACGGACGACCTGCGACCGCAAATCCACCCCAGGACACAACGGCGACAAGGCGAACCATGCCCAGCCCAGGGGAGCGCTCAGTTCAGCTCCGCCAGCGTGCGCAGCGTAAGCCGGTCCGGTGACAGCACCAGCAGGTCCGTCACCGGACCCTTCCTCCACAACTCCAGCCGCTCCGCGATCCGTTCGCGCGGGCCGACCAGCGAGATCTCGTCGGCGAACGCGTCCGGCACGGCGAGTACCGCCTCCTCGCGACGGCCCGCCAGGAACAGCTCCTGGATACGGCGGGCCTCCTCCTCGAAGCCCATCCGCGCCATCAGGTCGGCGTGGAAGTTGCGTGCCGCGTGCCCCATGCCGCCGATGTAGAAGCCGAGCATCGCCTTCACGGGCAGCAGCCCTTCGGCGACGTCGTCACAGACCTTCGCCCGGGCCATGGGCGCGACGAGGAAGCCCTCGGGAGCCGCACCGAGGGAGGCTTCGTACACATCGGTCCTGAACGGCGACCAGTACAACGGCAGCCAGCCGTCCGCGATCCGGGTGGTCTGCGCGATGTTCTTCGGCCCCTCGGCGCCAAGGAGGATGGGCAGTTCGGCACGGAGGGGATGCGTGATCGGCTTGAGCGCCTTGCCGAGTCCCGTGCCGTCCTCGCCCCGGTAGGGATGCGAGTGGAACCGCCCGTCCAGCTCCACGGGCGCCTCGCGCCTGAGGACCTGGCGTACGACGTCGACGTACTCCCGGGTCGCGGTGAGCGGCGACTTGGGGAACGGGCGCCCGTACCAGCCCTCGACGACCTGCGGACCCGATAGGCCGAGGCCGAGCATCACGCGCCCGCCCGAGAGATGGTCGAGCGTGAGCGCGTGCATCGCGGTCGTGGTGGGGGAGCGGGCGGCCATCTGGGCAATCGCCGTGCCCAGCTTGATCCTTGAGGTCTGGGCGGCGATCCAGGTGAGCGGTGTGAAGACGTCGGAGCCCCAGGACTCGGCGGTCCACACGGAGTCGTATCCGAGCCGCTCCGCCTCCTGCGCGAGAGGCACGTGGTCCGCCGAGGGGCCGCGTCCCCAGTAGCCGAGGGCGAGTCCTAGCCGCATGCACACCACTCCTGACGGTCCGTCAGATGTCGGATACCCCGGCGACTGTACGCCGAACGGCCCCCCACCCGGAAGAGCGCCGAAGTGCTCGTGAGGGTGGAGGGCCGTGGTGGAACCCGGCGGCGGTGTGTGTCAGCCGCGCTGGATCCCGGACGTGTCCTGCAGAACACCGCGGCGGCCGTCCTGCGTCTGCGCCACCAGGCTCGGGCCGCGCTGCTCGACGGCCAGGTACCAGGTGCCCGGCGCCAGTTCGGCGATCGGCGTCGGCGAACCGTCCTCCGCGAACAGCGGACGCGGCACCGGCACGGCGAACCAGAACGGCGAGAAGTCCCCGGCGGGCGGCTGCGCCTGCGGAGCCTGCGCCTGCTGCGGCTGGGGCTGCGTACCGAACGGCTGACCGGGCTGACCCGGCTGCGGCTGGCCGCCGTAGGGCTGGCCGGGCTGCGGGGCACCGGCGCCCGGGTAGCCGTAACCACCCTGCGGCTGGCCGCCGTACGGCTGCGGGGCGGCCGGCTTGGGGGCGGGGAGGAGGGGGCCCTTGAGGGCCGGCACGAGGGGAGTCGCGACCGCAGCGCCGGCGAGGGCCAGGGTGGCGATCAGGCTGAGGATGAGACCGGTGCCCGCCCCGAAGTTGGTGAGACCGCCGTTGTTGTCGAAGCCGCCGGCCGGGTCGAAGATGTTGCCGAGCGCGCTCCAGGCGGCGAACACCGTGAAGGCGATGCCGAACGGGCCGAGTTCGAGACCGGCGACCTTCGGCAACTGCGGCAGGCCGCGGGCGACGACGATCAGCGCGGCGCCGATGAGGCCGGCGAAGGTGACGCTCAGGAGGAGAGGGCCACTTCCCCAGGCGTTGGGAATCTCGGCGCTGTCGCTGGCCCCGTCGATCGAGTAAATGTCGAGGAACGACGCGATCAACAGCAGAACCGCTGCTCCGATCACCACGCCGTCGCCTCGAGTGAGGGAGCGGATATTCACTTCAGGTCCTTCGTCAGTCGTCTCGTCATCGGTGGAGGCGTCGCTGTCACCATGTCGCCGTAAGGCCCCGGTGTGAAGCGCGGGGGTGGCCCCTCATCGTAGAGACGACACTATCGTCAGGCCCACAGGGGTGTCCGCACGGATATGTGCGCTGATCACTACCCGTGCAGGAAACTCACGATTCCCTCAGAGATTCCTTGCGCCGCCTTCTGCCTCCACGCGCTGCTGGTCAGCTGTGCGGCGTCCTTGCTGTCGCGCATGTTGCCGCACTCGATGAAGACCTTCGGAACCGTTGACAGATTGAGACCGCCGAGGTCCTCGCGGACGTCGAGACCGGTTCCGCCGCCGATGTAGTTGGAGGGGGCGCTGCCTGTGACGCGCAGGAAGCTGCCCGCGACGCGCTCGCCGAGCTCGCGGGACGAGGCCACGATCGGCCGGGTGTCGGCCGCGCCGGAGTGCACCGAGCCGGGCAGGATCACGTGGAAGCCGCGGTTGCCGGCGCCCGCGCCGTCCGCGTGGATCGACACCACGGCGTCGGCGTCGGCCTTGTTCCCGATCTCGGCCCGCTCGTCGACGCACGGGCCCCAGGAGCGGTCGCCGTCCTGCGTGAACTTCACGGTGGCGCCCTCCTTCTCCAGGACGGTGCGCATCCGGCGGGCGACGTCGAGGGTGAACTTCGCCTCGGTGTAACCGTCGTTGGTCGCCGTACCCGTCGTGTCGCACTCCTTCGAGTTCGTCCCGATGTTCACCTGCTGGTTGATCTCGGAGGTGTGCTGGAAGTTGCCGGGGTTGTGACCGGGGTCGATGACGACGACCTTGCCCTTGAGCGGGCCGGAGCCGGCGGGGGCCGAGGCGGAGGGCGAGCCGCCGGGCTTCTCGCTGTCGCCCGTCCCGCCGGAGTCGCCGGGCTGCTCCTTGCCGTCGTCCGAGGCGCCCGGTGTGGCCGGCCTGCCCCACGAGGAGGACGGGGACGAGGGCGACGCCTGCGCGTCCCCGCCGGAGTCCCCCACGGTCTGCCACACCAGCCAGCCCACCAGCGCGCCCGGCACGAGCGCGGCGACGGCCACGGTCAGGGGGCCGCGCAGGGGGTGGCGCGGGGGACGGGGAGGTTCGAAGTCAGGACCTACGTACGACACGCCTGCCACCTTACGGGCAGCCCCCGGGGTCCGCAGGTTTCCCTGGGCCACGCCGGTGACGGTGTCGACGAGCAAGTCTGTGACGGTGTCGGCGGCCAGGACTGTGGCGGTGTGGACGATCACGCAGTGCGGGCCGGAGCGCCCCTGATCGAGGGGGCTCCGGCCCGTCTGTGCCGCGTACCGCCGCTCTGCCGGATGGCTACGTGTCGGAGATGTCGAGCTTGTTCACCTTGATGCGTGAGGTGTCGTGTTCCCAGACGACGAAGAACTTGCCGGGCGCGTACTCGTCGGCCATCGGGTACCTGTCCCAGCCGGCACCGTCGCTGGTGGTCTCAGCGGCGCCGTCGGCGAAGAACTTGGCGGCTCGCCAGGCGTTGCCGGGGGTCTTGACCTTGTAGTTCAGGGTCAGCTTGTTGTCGGCGGTGTTGTAGATGGTCAGGTACCGGCCGGTGCTGTCCTTGGTGAAGTAGACCTTGGAGTCGTACCCGGGCACGTTGGTGTCCAGGGCGAAGGAGGACCAGGACTTGCCCCCATTGGTGCTGGTGGCCGTCAGCGCGTACTTCTGGGTTCCGCCGTTGAGGGTGTTGCGGGCGACCATGACCAGCTTGTTCGGGTCGTCCTGCGAGACGACGAGCTGCGGTTCGCCCGCCAGATAGCCCGTCGCGTTGGCCGCGGGAGTGCCTGCCGTCCAGTTCACGAGGTCCGTGGAGTACAGGGCCCCGTTCTTCCTGCCCGACGCCCAGTACGGCATGACGTGCGTTCCGTCGGCCAGTTGGACCGGACGTCCGGCGAGCGCGAGGTTCCCCAGGCCGGAGCCGGTGTTGTCGGTGGTGTCCAGGTCGAGCGGCATATTGACGGTGAAGTCCTGCCAGGTGTGACCCTCGTCGGTGCTGCGCTTGGCGACGACGGCGTTGATCGGCAGGCCGTTGTTGCTCTCGGTGGCGGAGGTCCGGCCGAGGTACGCGAAGATCTCGTTGCCCGTCTGGTACAGGACGACGTAGTGCCAGGCGTACTCGCTGGTCTCCTGCGCCAGGGTCTGCGGGCGGCTCCAGTGCGCGCCGCCGTCGGTCGTGTACGAGTACCGGATGTACCCCCGGTCCACGACGCGCGCGCCGGGCTTGCTGATCACCGCGGCGGTGGTGCCCTCCCGCCAGGCGACGACCGCGTTGTTCGCGCTGGTGCTGATGATGTCGGGGGTGCGGGTGCCGTCGCCCTCGGTCACCGCGTTCCTGTAGACCGTCACCTCGCCGGAGACTCCCTCGGCGGAGGCGCGGTCGGGGGCGATGAGGAGGGCCCCGAGGACGGCGGCGACGAGGGCGAGGAGTGTCGCCAGGAGTATCGGCCGCGGCCGACGTGAGGCCTGCTGTGCCGTTACCAGAGCCATCGCTGGTCCACGCTCTCTTCCGAGCAGCCCCACTGTGCGGGCTCGGTTCCGTTGGCCGTTTCGCTGTTGAGGAAGGCCAGGCAGAGGTTGCTGTTGGCGTTCCGGAGTCGGTCGGTCTCGTCGTGGGCCCAGACCTGGTCCTGGTTGTCGGTGCACTGCCACTGGATGGCCTTGGCGCGCGGCTCCGTGCTCGAACCCCCGATGGCGAGGCACTTGCCGGTCGCCTGGTTACGCACCCGGTAGCCGTTCGTCACGGGTTCGAGCGTCCAGTACTGGCTCGCGCTGGTACTGCAGTTCCACTGGATCAGCACGGCCTTGTCCGGATCGGCGTTGGGGACGGCGAGGCACTTTCCGGTGGCCTGGTTGTAGAGCCGGGCGTACACCGGCGCCTCGGCGGCCGCGGCCGCCACGGTGGTCCCGGCCGTCTCGGCGCTCTCCGCCGCCGACGCCGTACCGGTCAGCGAGGACCCCGTCAGCACGGGTGCGCTCAGCAGGGCGACGGCCGCCGCGGCGACGGCTCGTCTTCGCACGCTGGACGTTCCTGGCACTCTGCTCCGCATCAACTGCTCATCTCCTTCTTCGTCTTCTTCCGCGTACGAGAAAAGGAAGGAGGGGCGCCCTCCCCCGTGGGACGCCCCTCCTGAGGCCGCGCGGCCTTCCCCGCACCAGCATGTGTGTCACTCCTGGGGCTGTCGTTAGGTGTGAGTCCACAGTTCCTGCGCTCTGCGTCTACTCCGTCTGTTCCGTCTGTTCCGTCTGTTCCGGTGAGGAGAGCGCCTGGAGCCGGTACTCCTTGGGCGTGAGCCCGTACGCGGTGCGGAAGGCGCGGGTGAAGTCGGAGGCGCGCGGGAGACCCCAGCGGGCGGCGACGGTGTGGACGGGGACGGCGCGCAGCGCGGGGTCCGCCAGTTCGCGCCGGGCACCCTCCAGTCGCAGACGGCGGATCCAGGCCGCGACCGTCTCGCCCTCGCCGTTCTCGCCCGCGCCCGGCGCCTGTTCCTGGAAGAGCCGGTGCAGATAGCTGACGGAGATGTGATGCGCGGCGGCGATCACCGGCGGTGTCAGCTCCGGGTCGTGCAGGTTCTGCCGGATGAACGCCCGTATGTGCGCGGTCATGGCGCGGTGCCGGGTCTCCGGCGGCAGGGCGTCCTCCGCATCGAGCACCTGGGCGAACCAGGCCGAGAGGAGATCGATCAGGACCGTACCCAGGCGCGGTGCGTCGGACGGCTGGAGGAAGTCGGCCTGCCGGTCGAGGCCGGTGAGGAACTCCGTCAGCAGCGCGCCCGTTCCCTCCCGTCCCGACAACCGTCTGCCCAGCAGCGCCCGGACCCGGTCCGGTGACACGGCCAGCAGAGCCTTGGGGAAGTCCACGGCCACGCCCGTGACCAGACGGCGGTCGCCGTCGCGCGGCGGTCGTACGTCGTAGGGCTCCGAGGTGTCGGTCACCCACAGGTCGCGTGCCTTGTACACGTCGGTCAGCCCGATGTGATCGAGCCCCAGCTCGCCGCCGAGCACCAGTGACAAGTGGTACATCTCGGGGTCGGACTGTCGCACCAGCTTCTCGGTCCGCCGGAACCTCGTCGGTACCACCGACACCGGCCACACCATCGCGGGCCCCAGCTCCAGCAGGCGCTGTTCCGCCCAGAATTCGCCGGCGTGGTCACTGGTGATGTCGCTCGGTGCGATCGCCCGGTGGACCAGCTCACGCCAGTAGTCGAACCTGTGCTCCGCAGGCACGTCCTCGCTCCGGAACACCGTCCCGATCATCCCGCCCCGTCCCTCTCCGGCCGCCGGGCGCGCCGCCGCCCGATTCCGCCCGTGCGGAGGGTACTTCAATCTTCATACGGTGCATTCGGGTGCCTTGGGAAGCCGACTCGGGCCGGACATCGAGACCACCCTCAGCCTCAAACCCCCGCGCCCGTCCGCCGCAGCACCCGCAGCGAATCCGTCACCGAGACCTCCGTGAACGCGCCCGACTCCAGCGCCCGCAGATACACGCGATACGGCGCCTGCCCGGTGAACTCGTCCACCGGATCGGGGAACACGTCGTGGATGAGCAGCAGCCCGCCCTCGGCGACATGGGGCGCCCAGCCCTCGTAGTCGCCGGTCGCGTGCTCGTCCGTGTGGCCGCCGTCGATGAAGACGAGGCCGAGAGGGGAGTTCCAGAAGGCGGCGATCTGCGGCGAGCGTCCGACGACGGCGACCACATGGTCCTCCAGGCCCGCCCGGTGGAGCGTACGGCGGAAGGTCGGGAGCGTGTCCATGACGCCGAGCTCCGGATCGACCGTCGCCGGGTCGTGGTACTCCCAGCCCGGCTGCTGCTCCTCGCTGCCGCGGTGGTGGTCGACGGTGACCGCCGTGACCCCGGCCTCACGCGCCGCACCGGCCAGCAGAACCGTCGAACGCCCGCAGTACGTCCCGACCTCCAACAGCGGCAGCCCCAGCCGCCCCGCCTCGACAGCAGCCTCGTACAACGCCAGCCCTTCCCCCACGGGCATGAACCCCTTGGCCCCCTCAAAGGCAGCGAGAATCTCCGGCTTGGGCGCGGCGGGCATGGGGTTCCTCCAGGTGGTACGGGTGTCCGGCCGCCCCATGGTGACAGGGCAGGGGCGCAGCCCCGCCCTCAGGGGCGCGGGGAACTGCGCGACCAGCCCCCACCGACCCGCAGCCTCAATCCGACCCGCCCCGCGGAGCGCTCCCGCGGAGCGCTACGCAGGGACGACGCTCGGCAGCGCGAGATCCACCTCGACCACCCGAACCCCACCGGGATGGCTCGCCCCCGAGGCAAGCGGCCCATGCCCCCCGGCGGTGACGGCCAGCACATACGCACCTTCCGAGGGCACGGCGAGCACATAGTCGCCGCCCTCCGCCGAGAGCGTCGCCCCCGCCTGCCGCCCCCGCCGGTCGATCAGCGTGACCTTGGCCCGGGCAACAGGAACACCGTCGGCGGTGAGGACACGGCCACGGAAACCGGCCGATGCGGTCTGGTCGGCCGGGGCCAGTTCAGGGGAGACCTCGCCGTATTCGGCGTCCTCGCTGGACGCCACCAGATGCGGCTTCTCCGCGTTCGCAGCCGCCCGCCGTCCCGGCAGGAACGCCGCGAACACCAGGCCCAGCAGCACCGCACCCGTGGCGATCAGGAAGGACACCCGGAAGCCGTGCATCGTGGGAACGGCCACGCCACCCACCTGGTCCGCGGTGTTCGCCAGGACCATCCCGATCACGGCACTCGACACGGACGTACCGATCGAGCGCATCAACGTGTTGAGGCCGTTCGCCGCACCGGTCTCCGACGCCGGCACGGCACCGATGATCAGCGCGGGCAGCGAGGAGTACGCGAGGCCGATGCCCGCGCCCAGGACGACGGCGATGACGATGGTCTGCCAGGCGGCGCTCATCAGGCCGAGGCCGGCGCCGTAGCCGACCGCGATGATCAGCATGCCGATCATCAGGGTGACCTTGGGGCCGTACTTGGCGGAGATACGGGCGTACACCGGCGCCGTGAACATCATCGTCAAGCCGAGCGGCGCCACGCACAGACCCGCGACGACCATGGACTGGCCGAGGCCGTAACCGGTCGACGTGGGCAGCTGGAGGAGCTGGGGCAGGACGAGCGAGACGGCGTAGAAGGCGACGCCGACCATGATCGAGGCGAGGTTGGTGAAGAGCACCGCGCGGCGGGCCGTGGTGCGCAGGTCGACCAGCGGCGCCTTCACGCGCAGCTCCATCACGCCCCACAGGAGGAGGACGACGGCCGCCGCGCCGAACAGGCCGAGCGTGGTACCGGACGTCCAGCCCCAGTCGCTGCCCTTGGTGATCGGCAGGAGGAAGAGGACGAGACCGGCGGAGAGGCCGAGCGCGCCCCAGACGTCGAAGGTGCCCACGGCCCGCATCGGGGATTCCGGTACGAAGACCAGGGTGAGCAGGATCGAGAGGGCGCCGAGGCCCGCGGAGCCGAAGAACAGCGCGTGCCAGTCGGCGTGCTGCGCGACCAGGGCCGCGACCGGCAGGGCAAGACCGCCGCCGACGCCGATCGAGGAGCTCATCAGGGCCATCGCCGAGCCGAGCTTCTCGCGCGGCAGCCCGTCGCGCATCAGGCCGATGCCGAGCGGGATGGCGCCCATCGCGAAGCCCTGAAGGGCACGGCCGACGATCATCACGAGCAGTTCACTGGTGAAGCCGGCTATCAGCGAGCCCACGACCATCACGGCCAGGCTCGCGATCAGCATGCGCCGCTTGCCGTACAGGTCGCCGAGGCGCCCCATGATCGGTGTGGCCACGGCGCCCGCGAGCAGGGTCGAGGTCATCACCCAGGTGGCGTTGCTCGGCGAGGTGCCCAGCAGCTCGGGCAGGTCCTTGATGACCGGCACGAGCAGGGTCTGCATCACCGCGACAACGATGCCCGCGAAGGCCAGCACCGGAACGATTCCGCTGCCGCTGGGCCTTCGCGTGCGCGGTTCCGTCGTTGTCCGGGTCATTACGTGCTGCCTCCAGAGGCGAGAGCGGGGTAGGTGCAGGGTGAACCCCGTGCGCCCAGGCAACTATTCCGTTGCTTCGAGCCGCTAACGAATTCTTGACTTTCTCATTACATGGAGACGTGGACGAGGAGCGGGTCGGAAGCGGATCGGAAGGAGGCCGGAAGTGGATCCGTCGGTATCTGACCTTCCGTCAGATTGGAACGTGTTCTAGTCTGCGCCGCATGGGGATCGGGATCACGCGGGAACAGCGGGACCTGGCCGAGGCCGTACGCGGCTGGATCGCCCGGACGGTGCCACCCGAGGAAACGCGCAAGCTGCTCGACGCACCCGGCGGCCAGGGCGGACGCCCCGCCCACTGGGACGCGCTCGCCGCGCAGGGTTTCCTCGCGGTGCACCTCCCGGAGGAGTGCGGAGGCGGCGGCGGGACGGTGCTCGACCTCGCCGTCGTGCTGGAGGAGGCCGCGCGGGCGGCGCTCCCCGGGCCGTACGCGGCGAACGCGCTCGCCTCGCTCGTGCTCGCGAGGGCGGGCGCCGCGGCCGGGGAACTGGTACGGGCCCTGGCCGGGGGCGAGCGGATCGGGGCGGTCGCCCTCGGGACCGGGACGCTGACCGCCGAGGCAGACGTGGACGGGTACGGGTACGTGCTCGACGGGACGGCTCCGCCCGTACTGTCCGGCGGCGACGCGGACCTGCTGATCCTGGCGGCGTCGGTGCCCGTGTCTGTCCCGGCGTCGGCGTCGGTGCCGTTGCCGGTCTCGGCTTCGGCTTCGGCGCCGGGTGGCCGCACTCTGTGGCTGGCCGTTGACGCCTCGCAGCTCTCCGTCCGTGTCCACGAGAGCGCCGACCCGACGCGGCCGACCGCGGAGGTCGTGGCCACGGCGGTACGGGTCCCGGCGGACCGGGTCCTCGACGTCGACTCGGCGCTCGTGCGGGACCTGGCAGCCGCCGTGTTCGCCGCCGACGCGTGCGGGACCGCCGCGTGGGCGCTGGAGACCGCGGCCGCGTACGCGAAGGTGCGGGAGCAGTTCGGGCGGCCCATCGGGCAGTTCCAGGGGATCAAGCACCTGTGCGCCGACATGCTGGTCCGCGTGGAGCGGGCAGGTGCGCTGGCGTGGGACGCGGCGCGTGCCGTACAAGAGCCCGACAGCGTACGGGAGTTGGTGACCGCTCTCGCCGCCGGTGTCGCTCTCGACGCGGCCCTCACGTGCGCCAAGGACTGCGTCCAGGTGCTCGGCGGCATCGGCTTCACCTGGGAACACGACGCGCATCTCTACCTCCGACGGGCCCTGGTGGCACGGCAGTTGCTCGGTGGCGGGCATCTCCTGCGGGCGGTCGGGGCGGCGGAGAACGGGGCGAGACGCGAGCTCCGTACGGAGCTTCCCGAGGCGGAGGCCGCACGGCACCGGGTGGCGGCCCGTGCCGTCATCGCACGCGTACGCGGCCTCGAACCGGCAGCCGTACGAAGGGAGTTGGCGCCCACCGGATACACCGCACCCCATCTGCCCCCGCCGTACGGACTCGGTGCAGGACCCGTCCAGCAGCTCGCCGTACAGGAGGAACTGGCAGCCGCCGGAGTACGCGTCGGCGATCTCGGGATCGCCACCTGGGTCGTACCGTCGCTCATCGCCTACGGGACCCGGGAACAGCAGGAGCGGTATCTGCTGCCCACGCTGTGCGGGGACGTGCTGTGGTGCCAGCTTTTCTCGGAGCCCGGTGCCGGGTCCGACCTCGCCTCGCTCCGCACCCGGGCCGAGCGGACCGCTGACGGGCGGTGGCGGGTCAACGGGCAGAAGGTGTGGACGAGTTCGGCCCAGTGGGCGGACTACGGGATCCTCCTCGCCCGGACGAACCCGGACGCGCCAAAGCACAAGGGGCTCACGTACTTCGTCGTCGACATGAAGGAGACGGACGGCATCGAGATCCGTCCGCTGAAGGAGATCACGGGCGAATCGCTCTTCAACGAGGTCTACTTCGACGACGTGGTGCTGCCCGCCGACGCCGTGGTCGGTTCGGTCGACGACGGCTGGCGGGTCGCACGCAACACCCTCGGCAACGAACGCGTCCACATGGCCGACCAGTTGACCTTCGGCACCGGCCTCGAAGCGATCGTCGCCCGCTCCGCCGACCTCGACGACACCGTGCGGGAACGCGTCGGAACCCTGATCGCGGAGGCTCACGCGCTGGGCTGCATCGGGCTCCGTACGACCATGCGGCAGGTCTCGGGAGTGGACCCGGGCGCCGGAGCCTCCGTACGCAAGCTCGTCCAGACCGCGCACCAGCAGAAGGTTGCCGAGCTGGCACTCGAACTCCTCGGCCCGGCCGGTGCGTTGCGCGAGGGCGCCGGCGAGCGGGCCGTGCACGGATTCCTGCTCAGCCGGTGTCTGACCATCGCCGGCGGGACGACGCAGGTGCAGCTGAACGTGGTCGCGGAGCGCATCCTCGGTCTGCCGAGGGACCAACCAACGGGAGACCGGGGAGAGTCATGAAGGCATACGTCGTCGGTGTGGGCATGACCAAGTTCGAGAAGCCGGAGACCCGGGACTGGCAGTACTGGGACATGGTCCGGGAGGCGGGCACGGGCGCCCTCGCGGACGCCGGGGTCTCGTACGACGCCGTGGAGCAGGTGCCCGTCGGCTACTGCTTCCAGGCCTCCACGGCAGGGCAGCGGGCCGTGTACGAACTCGGTCTGAGCGGTGTGCCCGTCTACAACGTGAACAACAACTGCGCGACCGGCTCGACCGCGCTGATGCTCGCCCGGCAGTTCGTGGAGGGCGGCGCGAGCGACTGCGTACTGGCGGTGGGGTTCGAGAAGATGGCGCGGGGTGCGCTCGGGGGCGGGGCCGATGGTGGTGCCCGCGGCGGAGCCGCTGATGACTGGAGCAAGACGTCACCTGTGGCGCGTCATTACGCCGTGATGGCGGCGCGGCACGGCTTCGAGATGACGCCGCCCACCGCCCAGATCTTCGGCGACGCGGCGCGCGAGCACATGGAGAAGTACGGCACGACCGAGGCGCAGCTCGCCGCCGTGGGAGCCAAGAACCACCGGCACTCGGCGAGCAACCCCTACGCGCAGTTCCAGGACGTCTACTCGGTCGACGAGATCCTCGCCGCGCGTAGCGTGCACGCGCCGCTGACCAAACTCCAGTGCTCGCCCACCTCGGATGGGGCCGCCGCGGCCGTCGTCGTGTCGGAGCGGTTCGTGGAACGGCACGGGCTGGGGGAGCGGGCCGTGGAGATCGTCGCGCAGGCGATGACCACCGACACGGAGGAGTCGTTCGCGTCCGGGTCGTGCATCGACGTCGTCGGGCAGCCGATGTCGCGGGCCGCCGCCCGGCAGGTGTACGAGAGGGCCGGGCTCGGCATCGAGGACGTCGACGTCGTGGAACTCCACGACTGCTTCTCCGTCAACGAGCTGCTGACGTACGAGGCGCTCGGCATGTGCGAGGAGGGGGAGTCCGGGAAGCTCGTCGAGTCGGGTGCGACGACGTACGGCGGACGCTGGGTGGTGAACCCCTCGGGCGGCCTCATCTCCAAAGGACACCCCCTGGGAGCCACCGGCATCGCCCAAGTCGCCGAACTGGTATGGCAGTTGAGGGGCGAGGCGGCGGCCCGGCAGGTGACGGGCGCCCGCGTCGGCCTCGCGCACAACATCGGGCTCGGGGGCGCGGCGGTGGTGACCCTGCTGAGGCGGGGCTAGGGCCAATGCCGTTGCGTTATGGGTCTGTGGGTTGGGGTCGTTTGATGAGGATGGCTTGGGTGCCGGTGCGGGTGGGCTGGGGCCAGTGGCGGTGTTCAGCCCGTTTGAGCCAGTAGTTGGACATCTTTCGTTTGACGACGCGGGGCTGGCTGCGCAGGCGTCTGGCGGGGAGGAGTCTTTCCAGCAGGTCTTCCTGGAGTAATCGCAAGGCCTGGACCAGGAGGTCAGGGGGAAAAGCTGCCGGGCGTGACGGTCACACTGCGGCGGGCGGAGCGCAGGGTCTCGGTGAAGGAGATGCGGTCGGGGTCGAGTTGGCGGGTAGCCGCGGTTCTGAGCATCAGTTCCCGCAGTGCATGGTGGACCAGGAGATGGGCCCAGATCTGTTGCAGGACACCGTCGGGTGTCTTGCTGCTGAGGACCACCTTCGCGCCGCGCTGGTGGGTTTTGATCTCGGCGAAGACGGATTCGATCTCCCAGCGTTCGCGGTAGAGGGCGGCCAGTTGCCGGGCCGGATAGCGGCGGGCGTCCAGGAGAGTGGTGATCAGGCGGTAGTCCTGGGCCGTGTCTTTGAGCTGGTAGGCCAGGACACGCACGGTGACCGGGTTGCGGTGGGAGGCGTCGGTGCCGGCATGGATGCGTGAGATCCAGGACCCGTCGCGCAGTGGCCTGTCGATGGGCAGGACACGGTTGGCGGGCACCCGCCACAGCAGGTCGGCGCCGGTGGCGGTGAAGGCCTGCCACAGCGGGACGCCGAGGAACTCGCGGTCGGCCAGCACGAGTTGGCCTGGCCCGCAGGAGCGGGGCAGGCGGCCCACCAGGGTCACTTCCCCGGTGCGGCAGCCGGCGAGTTCGGCGTCCAGCACTGCATGGCTGCCCACCTCCACCAAGGCGGCCATCCGCACCTGCACAAAGGCGCTCCGGCCGGTCCCACGACCGTTGCCGGGACGGCCGAAGGCCGCTTGATTGGCCTCACTGTCGGCGACATCCCAGCAGGTCCCGTCCACCGCCAGAACCCGCAGGCCCCGCCAGAACGCCCCCGGAGTCGCCTCGGTGGCCATCGGCTTCGCGGTCGTGGCGAACAGCACCCGCAGCGGCTCGGATCCCAGCCGCTGCCGGGCCCGAAACAGTGACGACTTCGCCGGAACATGCCAGTCACCCAGCAGTCCCAGACCGCGAAGCCCCGCGACCAGGTGCCGCATCACTTCTAGATACGGGGCGGGAGAGAACAGCGCCAGCCCCAGCACGAAGTACACCACCAGCCGGGCGGGCAGCAGCCGCTTACGCCGCTCGGACCGGCCACACGCTGCCACCACCCGATCCACCAACCCCGGCGGATACACCCAGGTCAACAGCCCCAGACCCGATAAGTCAGACACACTCGCGGCCACCCGCACCACCCCCGGGACCCACTCCCAACCAGCCTACGCCCAAGGCAAAAGCAACGGCATTGGGGCTAGGGCCTGTCTGACAATTCCCTCCCCCAGCCTCCGGCCGGGAGGTGCCCCCAGCCTCACGACGCCATGCACGCACTCTCGCCGCACCATGCGCAGAGCCAAGTACGTCCAGTACGAGGCTCTACGCCCGGCACGCCGAGAGCACGCACCTGACGCCGCGAGGCCGCCCTCCGGGCGACGACGGGAATTGTCAGACAGGCCCTAGCGGGTGCGAGAGGGCGGCAGAGGTCCTAGGTCCTGCGGCGGACGGATCGTCCAGCGAAATTCCGATGTACGGGGCACAAGACCGCTGCGAGCATGACACCCATGCCCACGCTCAGAGCCGCCGCAGAGATACCCGTGTCCGGTCGTTCCGCGCCACCCACCTGGGTGGTGGTCGCACTCGCGTGCGCGGGACAGTTCCTCGTCGTCCTCGATGTGTCCGTGGTCAATACGGCGCTGCCGTCGATGCGGGCCGACCTGGGGCTCAGCGCCCCGGGGCTCCAGTGGGTCGTCAACGCGTACACGATCGCCTTCGCCGGATTCATGCTGCTCGGCGGGCGGGCCGGGGACCTGTACGGCCGCAAGCGGATGTTCCTGATCGGGCTCGCGCTGTTCACGCTGGCCTCGCTCGCGGGCGGGCTCGCCCAGGAGGGCTGGCAGCTGCTGGCCGCACGGGCCGTGCAGGGTCTCGGGGCGGCGGTGCTCGCGCCCTCGACGCTGACGATCCTGACGTCGGCCGTGCCCGAGGGCGCGGCACGCGCGCGGGCCATCGCGACCTGGACCGCCGTCGGCGGGGGCGGCGGCGCGGCGGGCGGGCTCGTCGGCGGGGTCCTGGTCGACGGGCTGTCGTGGCGGTGGGTCCTGCTGATCAACGTGCCCATCGGTGCTGTGGTGCTGGCCGGCGCCCTGCTCTGGCTCGTCGAGAGCCGGGCCGGCGGCGGACGGCGGATCGACCTGCCGGGAGCCCTGCTGGTGACGGCGGGCCTCGCGACACTCGCGTACGGGATCGTGCAGACCGAGGCCGAGGGGTGGACCTCGGCCGCGACCCTGGTTCCGCTGGCCGCCGGGGCCGCCCTGATCGGGCTGTTCCTGCTGGTCGAGGCGCGGACGAAGGCGCCCCTGATGCCGCTGAAGCTGTTCCGCCTGAGGTCCGTGTCCTCGGCGAACGTGGCGATGTTCCTGTGCGGCTCGGCCATGTTCTGCATGTGGTTCTTCATGACGCTGTACGCGCAGAACGTGCTCGGCTACTCGCCGCTGGACGCCGGACTCGCGCTCGTGCCCAGCTCGCTCGCGGTGATCCTCGGCTCGAAGGTCGCGCCGCGGCTGATGCCCGTTGTGGGAGCGCGGAATGTCGCCGTGCTCGGGGCGCTGGTGGCCGCTGCCGGGTTCGGCTGGCAGTCCACGATGACCGCCGACGGTGCGTATCTCACCGCGATCATGTTCCCCGGCATCCTGATGATGCTCGGCGCCGGACTGTCCGCGACGCCCCTCGCCGCGCTGGCCACGTCGGGGGCGGAGCCGGGGGAGGCGGGGCTGGTGTCGGGGCTGATCAACACGTCCCGCACGATGGGGGGTTCTCTCGGGCTCTCCGTGATGGCGACGATCGCCGCGGCGCGGACCGGGGGCGGGCGGTCGCCGGAGGCACTGGCGGAGGGGTATGCGCTGGTGTTCCGCACGGGTGGGGGTGTGTTGCTGGTGGGGGTTGTGCTGATGCTGGTGTGGCTCCCGCGGGGGGTTGTGGGGCGGGGTTGAGGTTCGCTGCGGGTGGGTGGGGGCTGGTCGCGCAGTTCCCCGCGCCCCTGAAGACAAAAGCCGGGGCTACCGCCCCTGTCTTTTGTCTTCAGGGGGCGGTAGCCCTTGCTTTTAAGGGGCGCGGGGAACTGCGCGACCAGCCCCCACCGGCCCGCAGTCAACGAACCCCTTACAGCCACCCCTGCTGGCGAGCCTCCCGCATGGCCTCCATGCGATTCCGCGTCGCCGTCTTGCCGATCGCCGACGAGAGGTAGTTGCGGACGGTCGACTCGGAGAGATGGAGCTTCGACGCGATGTCGGAGACCGTCGCCCCGTCCACCGAGGCCTTCAGCACATCGCACTCACGCGCAGTGAGCGGGTTCGGCCCGGCACTCAACGCGGCCGCCGCGAGCGCGGGATCGATGACCGTCTCACCGGTCAGTACCCGGCGGATCGCCTCGGCCAGCTCCTCCACGGGCCCGTCCTTGACGAGGAACCCCGCGGCGCCCGCCTCCATGGCCCGCCGCAGATAGCCCGGCCGGCCGAAGGTGGTGAGGATCAGCACCCGGCAGTCGGGCGCCTCGTCCCGGAGCAGCGCGGCGGCGTCCAGGCCGCTGATGCCGGGCAGTTCGATGTCCAGCAGCGCCACGTCCGGCCGCCACTCCAGGGCCGCGCCCACGATCGCGTCCCCCGTCCCGACCTGCGCGACCACCTCGATGTCCGCCTCCAGGCCGAGGAGGAGGGCGAGGGCGCCCCGCATCATCCCCTGGTCCTCGGCGAGCAGAACGCGGATGGACTTGGCGGGCCGGTAGTCCCGGGGCATCTCGTTCACGGCCTCAGAGTAGGCCGCGTCAGCGCTCCGCTGGGGGTGCGTTGTTTGGCTGCGGGCCCGGTGGGGGCCGGTCGCGCAGTTCCCCGCGCCCCTGGCTTTTGTCTTTTAAGGGGCGCGGGGAACTGCGCGAGCAACCCCCACCCACCCGCAGCCGCACATCACACCCCAGCGGAGCTACCGGCTGGGCACGCGCCCAGTCGATAGCTCCGGCACACCCATCCGCTCGCCCGGATCCACCGGAAGCTCCGCCGCCACAGTGAACCCGTTCCGCGTCCCGGGCCTCGCCTCCAACGACCCCCCGGCCGCCGCAAGCCGCTCGGTCAGCCCCTTCAGGCCGGTACCGCCGATGCCGGGCACGGGCAATTCCGGCGACCCCGGCCCGCCGGGCGGCGCCACCCCCCGACCATCGTCCGTGATGCGGAGCCGGACACGCTCAGCCGAACCATCCACCGTGATCTCACAACGCCCCGCGCCACTGTGGCGCACCACGTTGGTGACCGCCTCGCGGACGACCCAGCCGAGCAGGACCTCGGTCTGGGCGGCGAGCGGCGGCCCGGACTGCCGGACGACCGGTTCGATACCGGCGGCCCGCAGGGCCGATCCCGCCCGGTCGAGATCCGCGGCGAGGCTGCCCTCGCGGTAACCGGTGACCGCCTCGCGGATCTCGGTCAGCGCCTGGCGGCCGACCGACTCGATGTCGGAGACCTGGACCAGCGCCGCGTCCATGTCGCGGGGCGCGAGCCGACGGGCAGCCTCCGACTTCACGACGATGACGGAGAGCGTGTGGCCGAGGAGGTCGTGCAGGTCACGGGAGAAGCGAAGACGTTCCTTCTCGACTGCCTGCCGGGCCAACTCCTCGCGGGCTGCGCGCAGTTCACGTACGGCGTCCGACAGGGAGAGGATCGCCGCGGTCACCATGGTGGACAGGAACGTGCCGTACGCGACGTTCACCGCGCCCCAGCCGTCCCGCAGCCCGGCCACGACACCCGCGAGCGCGCTCAGCCCGATGCCGGTCCTGCCGAGCCACCGCCCCCGGACGATCGCGCCCGCGGCCAGGCCGAGCAGCGGGAAGAAGAGCAGCCAGCTGCCGCCGTACAGGCCGCCGAGGAAACAGGTCACGATGCCCAGCGCGAGCAGCGCGCCCCGGGTGGAGCGGGCCTCGCGGGCCTCCTTGGTGAAGGCCCGGAACACCACATGGATGTAGAGGGAGTTGAAGACGAGGAGGCCGATGCCGCCGATCCACGGGTTCGGGGTTTTGCCCTGGAAGAGGTTGGAGAAGGCGCCCATGCCCATCAGGAGCCAGGGGAGCAGGGCGAAACCGCTGGGCGGCGGGCCCAGGTGCTCCGGGAGCTTTCCGGTCTTCTGCACGGCATTCCGGTCGGCGACGAACGCGTCCCGGTCGGCCTTCCGGTCCGTCCGCGACTCCTGCAACTCGGCCATCCGGCAGCTGACCCTTCGAAACCACGACATGGCCTCAGCCCCCTTTCAGACGGTCCGCGCGGTCCTGCGGTACGAGACCACAGCGTACGAGCCGAAGGCCAGCAGCCATCCGGTCAGCACCAGCACCGCCCCGAGGGCCGGCGCGTGCCCGTCGGCGACCGATGTGCCGAGCTGCGCGAACCGGTTCGTGGGTGTGTAGGAGGACAGGGACCGGAGCCAGGAGGGGAAGAGGCTCAGCGGGAACCACAGGCCGCCGACCACCGCGAGCGTCAGGTTGCACACCATGTTCATCACGCCCGTGGCCTGCGCGGTCAGCCGGTAGCCGTTGCCGAGGCCGAGCAGGGTGAAGGGGATCGAGCCGAGCCACAGCAGCAGCGCGATCACCGCCCACTTCCAGGCGTCGAGCCGTACGCCGTTGACCAGGCCGCCCGCCACCAGGACCGCGACGATCGCGGGCAGCACCGTCACCGCACCCGTGAGCGCCCGGCCCATCACGACCTGGCGCGGGCTCATCGGCGTGATCCGCAGTTGCCGCAGCCAGCCGACGGTCCGGTCCTCGGCGACTCCGCCGCCGGTGTTGAGGGCCGAGCCCATCGCGCCGTACGCGGCCATGCCGATCATCGAGGCGGTCCGCCACTCGTTGTCGGCGCCGTCGCCGAGGTTCGTGAACAGCAGATACATCACCACCGGCATCACGACACCGCCGATCACGAAGCCGGTGTCGCGCAGCGTCCGGCGGACTTCGAGGCGCAGGTAGTCGAGCGTCACACCGTCTCCAGGAAGGTACGGGCAGTACCGGTAGGGGCGTCGGAGGAGGTCAGGGCGAGGAACGCGTCGTCCAGCGAGGCCGGCGCGACCTCCAGGGCGTGTATCGCGCCGCGCTCGGCCAGCGCGATCACCGTCGCGTCCGAGTCGTCGGTCCGCAGCCGCGCCCGGTCGCCGCGCACCTCTACGGAGACCACCCCGGGAAGGTCCGCCAGCCCGTCCGGGGCGGCGCCGGCGAGGTCGAAGGCGACGAGGCTGCCGCCCGCGGCCCGCTTCAGCTGCTCGCCGGTGCCGTCGGCGACGATCCGGCCGTGGTCGATGACGACGATCCGGTCGGCGTTGGCGTCCGCCTCCTCCAGATAGTGGGTGGAGAAGAGGACGGTGTGACCGCGCCGCGTGAACGCCCGCATCGAGTCCCAGAAGGCGTACCGCGCCTCCACGTCCAGCGCCGCGGTCGGCTCGTCGAGCACGACCAGCGCGGGGTTCCCGACGAGCGCGACCGCGAACCGCACCCGCTGCGTCTGGCCCCCGGAGAGCCGGTCCACGCGCCGCCCGGCCAACTCGGCGATGCCCGCGAGCTCCAGCGCCTCGGCGACGGGCATCGGCGCGGGATACGTACCGGCCACGAACCCGACCAGTTCGCCCACCGTCACCCGTGGTACCGGCCGGCTGTCCTGGAGCATTGCGCCCACGCGCCCCGCCCGCACGGCCTCCTCCGTGGTGCCGCCGAAGAGGCGTACGACGCCCTCGTCCGGCTCGTTCAGGCCCAGCAGGAGCGAGATCGTGCTGGACTTGCCGGCGCCGTTGCGGCCCAGCAGTGCGACCGTCTCGCCGCGCGCGATCTCCAGGTCGACGCCGTCCACGGCCCGTACCGCACCGAAGGCCTTCACCGCCCCCGCGATGGAAACGGCCTGGTCCGCGGGCTCGCCCGCCCTGGTCTCCGCCGCCGTATTCCTGGTGTCGGCCATCGCCCTCGTCCCCGTCTTCGTCATGGGTACGACGCTACGAATCCGGGGGCCGGCGGGGCAGATGCGCAATGTACGGACTCGGGCAGGACAAATGTCACTGCCGTGTCCGTGCCACCCATCTGACATGCCGTCAGGAGTCTTCACATGTGCCGGACCCTGAGCTATACAGGTGGTCGCCGGACTGGAACGCGTTCTAGAACAGGCGGGTTCCCCGGCTCAGTGTCGACCTCGGTGCGGCCGACGGTGCGGACGGCCGCACCGGGGTCTTCCCCGCCGGCAGTCAGGAGCCCCATGCCCATCGACGTTGCCCAGGCCCTCGCGGCCGAGCCCCGGTCCGCCGGGATCGCCTGGGGTCACAAGGACGTCCAGCTCTACCACCTCGGCCTCGGCGCCGGCGCGAACCCCGACAAGGACAGCCCCGCGACGGACCCCGACGAGCTGCGCTACACCCTGGAGTCCCGGCTGCACGTGCTGCCGAGCTTCGCCACCGTCGCGGGCGCCGGCTCCCCGGGCGTGATCAACAGCCTTTCCATGCCGGGCATCGACGTCAACCTCGCGCACGTTCTGCACGGCGGCCAGACCGTCACGCTGCACCGTCCGATCCCCGTCGAGGGCCGGGCGACCGCCACCGGACGGATCGCGGCCGTCTACGACAAGGGCAAGGCCGCCATCCTCGTCATGCGCACCGAAGTCGCCGACGACGAGGGCCCGTTGTGGACCAACGACGCCCAGATCTTCGTACGCGGCGAAGGGGGCTTCGGTGGCGACCGGGGCCCCTCCACCCGCCCCGAACCGCCGACAGGCGAACCGGACCGGACGGTCGAGCGCGCGATCCGTGAGGACCAGGCGCTCCTGTACCGGCTCTCCGGCGACTGGAACCCGCTGCACGCCGACCCCGAGTTCGCCAAACTCGCCGGCTTCGACCGCCCGATCCTGCACGGGCTGTGCACGTACGGGATGACGCTGAAGGCCGTCGTGGACACGGCACTCGGCGGCGACGTCGGCCGGGTCCGCTCCTACGCCACGCGCTTCGCCGGGGTCGTGTACCCGGGCGAGACGCTGCGCATCCGTATGTGGCAGGGGGACGGCACGGTCCGTGTGACGGTGGGCGCGGCCGAACGGGACGACGCACCGGTCCTCGCCGACACCGTCGTCGAACACATCTGAGGGACCAGGGACCTACGTACGTTTCCGAGGGGAGCCGCACCATGCGCGCAGCCGTACTGCACGAGATAGGCCAGGACAAGCTGGAGATACTCGACGACGTCGAGGCGACGGGCTTCGGCCCCGGACGGGTCAGGATCCGGGTGCGGGCCACCGGCCTGTGCCACTCGGACCTCTCGGCGATGGCCGGGGTGCTGCCGCAGCCCGCGCCGTTCGTGCCCGGGCACGAAGGGGCGGGCGAGATCCTGGAGGTGGGCGAGGGCGTCACCAACGTCAAGCCCGGCGACCGGGTCGTCGTCTGCTGGCTGCCCGCCTGCGGCGCCTGTCCGGCCTGCAAGCGCGGTCAGACCGAGCTGTGTCTCGCCGGGTTCATGAACGCGGGCACACCCAACTTCAAGCGCCCCGGCGGCGATGTCTTCGGCTTCGCGGGCACCGGCACCTTCACCGAGGAGGTCGTCGTTGACGCGGGCTGCGCCGTGCCGATCCCGGACGACGTGCCCTTCGACATCGCCGCCCTCATCGGCTGCGGCGTCACCACCGGACTCGGCGCCGCCCTCAACACCGCGGACGTGGAAGCCGGTTCGTCGGTCGCCGTCATCGGCTGCGGAGGCGTCGGCATCTCCGCGATCCAGGGCGCCCGGCTCAAGGGCGCCGCCGAGATCGTCGCCGTCGACCCGGTCGCCTCCCGCCGCGAGGCCGCGCTGAAGTTCGGCGCCACCAGGGCCGTGTCGCCCGACGAACTCCCCGACGCCAAGCAGACGGTGACCGCGGGCGAGGGATTCGACTACGTCTTCGAGGTCGTCGGCCGCTCCGCCACCGCCCGCACCGCGTACGACAACACCCGCCGCGGTGGCACCCTGGTCGTCGTCGGCGCGGGCGCCATGGACGACAATCTCCAGCTCAACATGTTCGAGCTGTTCTTCGACGAGAAGCGGATCCTGCCGTCCATGTACGGCGGCGGGGACGTCCTGCGGTCGTACGAGCGGACCATCGCGCTGTGGCGCGCCGGACGCATCGACCTGGAGGGGCTCATCACCCACCGGGTGCCGCTGAGCGACATCAACGAGGCGCTCGACCAGATGCGTTCGGGCGTGGCGCTGCGTACGTGCATCGAGATCTGACCTCCTGATCCGATCTCCTGATCCGACCTCGCCATCTTCTGGCTACCGACGGCTGAAGGGACCTTGATGTCACTGCCACTTGAGGGCCGGTCCGCGATCGTCACGGGTGCGGGCCGCGGCCTGGGCCGGGCGGAGGCGCTGGAGCTTGCCCGGCTCGGCGCCGCCGTCGTCGTCAACGACTTCGGACAGCCCGGCCGGGACGGCTCCGGCGCCGCGTCCGCCACGCCCGCCGAGGAGGTCGCCGCCGGGATCCGGGCTGCGGGCGGCCGCGCCGTCGCGCACACCGGGGACGTGGCCGACCACCAACAGGCCCGGGAACTGGTCGAGTTGGCTGTCGGCGAGTTCGGACAGCTGGACATCCTCGTCAACAACGCGGGCATCCTGCGTGACCGGATGGTCTTCTCGATGTCCGAGGACGAGTGGGACTCGGTGATCCGGGTCCATCTGAAGGGCCACTTCAACACCACCCACTTCGCGGCCGCACACTGGCGGGCCCGGTCCAAGGCGGCGGACGCGCCGGTGTACGGGCGGATCGTGAACACCTCCTCGGAGGCGTTCCTCGCGGGCTCCGCGGGACAGCCCAACTACGCCGCCGCGAAAGGCGGAATCGTCGGGCTCACCACCTCGACGGCACTGGCGCTCGCGAAGTACGGCGTCACGGCGAACGTCATCTGCCCGCGCGCCCGGACCCGTATGACGGCGGACGTCTTCGCGGGCTTCCAGGAACCGGCGGGCGACGGGTCCGAGGACCGGCTCGACCCGCTCGCACCCGAGCATGTCGCCCCGCTCGTCGGCTACTTGGCCTCGCCTGCCGCCGCACACGTCAACGGCCAGCTCCTCGTCGTGCACGGCGGGATGGTCGCGGTCGTCGAACGGCCGCGGGTGGCCGCCAAGTTCGACACCAAGCAGGACGCCTTCACGTACGACGAACTCGACGCGCTGCTCACACCGCACTACGCGGACCGGCCGGCGGGGGAGACGTTCGCGGCGGCGGAGGTACTGGGGCTCAAGCACGAGTGACCGGTTGTGGTGCCGCTCGTACGGAACGGCCCCGCCCGACGAGTGTCGGGCGGGGCCGTGTGACGCTCCGGACCTGAGGTTGTCAGGCCCCCGTGTCGCCGTGCTCGGCGGGCTTGCGATGCCGGCCGCGAGGGGTCGCCTCGCTCTCCTGCGCGGAGACGGGCCCCCGGTGCCGGCCGTGGCCACCGTCGTCTGCTGCCTGGGCCACCGTCGCCCGCGGGTCGGTGGCCGTCGTCTCCATGGTGTTCGTGTCGCTCATGTGGAAATTCACCCCGTGTCAACATGATCCTTCGGTACAGCGCGGGCGAGTCTAACGGGCGGGTGTGACAGTGCTGAGGGGTGGTTGGGGCTACTCGGTGGTCACTTTGAGGGGGGCGGGAGGGGGCGTCGTTTCGGCGCTCGCCCGGAGAGCACGGAGGGCCGGCGGGCACTCGGTACTCACCTGCTCGACCTGGAGTGGGTTCACCGGGAATGGAGCTGGGGGCGGGGGAGGGGCTGGGGCTGAGGGCGGGGTGGGCCGGGCTCCAGAAGGAGCGCCTTGCGGGATCACCGGCTGAACCACCGGTTGAACCGCAGCCCGAACCGCAGGCTGCATCTCCGGCTGGGCTGACGCCTGGTCCGCCGTCTGGTCCGCGGTCTGGACTGTCCTCCGGACTGCTGGGCGAATGCTTTCAGCGGGAGCCCCGCCGGTCCCCTCGGCGGCCATGGGGCCGGAGCTTTCCGGGTCGATCGGGACCAGGAGAAGGGTGCTTTCCGTGTCCGCCGGGACCATGTACAGGGGGTGTCCGGCGGCTACATCACTGACGCCCTCGACGGGTGCACGGCCCGTACCCTCGGCGCTCGCGCGGTTCGTGCGCTCCGCGCCCGGGCGGCCGGTGACCGCACCGGGCACGGGGCTTGCACTCTCGGCGGTCGCACGGCTCGTGTGCTCGGCGGCCGAGTTGCCCGCGCCCTCCGCATCCAACTGCCCCGTGCCGTCGGCAGTCCAGCCCGCACCCGACTGCCCCGTGTCCTCGACGGCAGTCCAGCCCGCACCCGATTCCCCGGTGCCCTCGACGCCAGTCCAGCCTGCGCTCACCGGCCCCGTGTCCTCGACGGCAGTCCAGCCCGTGCCCTCCCTGCGGACAGGGACCGGCTCCGGGGCCTGGGCGGCCACCCAGCCCGTGCCGCCCGCCGCTCCAACCGGCCCCGCACTCGGGCCGGTTGACCGTCCCGCTCCCGGTCCCGCCGCCTGTGCCAGCCGGCGGCCCGCGAACGCGTTCGCCATCAGGCGTCCCGTCAGCGGTGCCTGCTGGAGTGGTACCGGGCGGGCTGTCGCGGGCTCCGGGGGACCCGTGACCGACGGCCCCCGTGGCGCGTCCCCCCGCGCCTCAGCCGTACGGTCCGGATCCCCCGGGCCCCCGTCCCCTGCCCCCGTGGGCGCTCCCACCCGTGACACGCCGCACGGCACCGCCCCCGTCGCGTACGGCAGATGGAGCACCCCGTCCCTGGTCCACTGGCCCGCGCCCGCCAACCAGCCGTTGGGCGCGGGCAGTTGATGGAGATACCGCTCGGCGGGACGCCACATTCCGAGCCAGCTGCCGGAGGGGCCGCCGATCCGCAGGGCGACCGCGCAGCTCTCCGGGGTGAGCACCTGCCCCGGCTGGATCGCGAACGGAGCGACCGCGCGGCCGGGCAGTTGCAGATACTCCGGGAAGCGCACCGGTAGCGTGCTCCCCAACACGCCCCAGCCGAGCCGCTCCTGGCCGGGCGACGGCGCGTCCGAGCGGATCAGGAGCAGCCCGCTGTCGGCGTCCGCGAGCAGCAGCCGGTCGTTGCTCTCCTCGGAGATCTGCAACAGCGGCGACACCTCGCCCCCGCGCTCCAGATCGACCACGACCGTCTTGGTCCGGCCGTCCAACTGCCGGTCCAGCGCGAGCAGTCGGTCCCCGCCGCCCAGCCACACCCCGCCCGAGCAACGGCCCGGTACCTCCGCGAGGTGCTCGGGCCCGAAGGCGCCGCCCGCGACGAGCCACACGGCCGTCGAACCCCGGCCCACGGCAAGGGCGTACGCACGGGTGCCGGCCGGAGCGGGCGGCAGCAGCCGCAACTCCGTGCCCACGTCCGGGCATTCCACCGCGCCGAGCAGTACCTCACCCGTCCCCGGGCCCGTCGGATACAGCAGCGAGAACGTGTGCCGTCCGTCGACGAGGCGGTGGATGAGTACCCGCCCGTCCGCCATCGGCAGCACTTCCGTGCCGGGCTCCTCGGGCTGGTTGCCGGGCAGGGGGACGGCGTACGGCTCGGGGCCGTCCAGTGTCCAGCGCTCCGGGAACCAGGAGTCGCCGCTTCGGGCCAGGCGGGCAGCGTACGACCCGTCGACGGTGATCACGCACCCTGCTCGCGCGGCCCATTCGTTCTCGTTCACCGCCGCGGACGATGGGGTTCCCCCCTGCTCGAGCGAAGTCGAGACCTCGGGGGAGGCACAGGCCGTCATCGTTCGGTCACCTCCGGCCACGAAACCTAGTTTTCGCACGCGCAGGCGTGGGACCGGCAGGTGACCGCTTCACACATAAGAGTGGCCCGTTTCTGATTCGCCTGAGGGAACGGGGGCGGGTGTGCTGAGCGGCGGTGGGGCGGTTTATGGTTAGGGCTGCCTAAGTGGCGCCTGAGGGCTTCCTGTGGGGTTTCTGGGTTCCCCGCCGCGCCTTCGCGTGCCACCGGGCAGGGCCGGGGCGGCACGCGACCGATCCCGTTCCTGAGCCCATCCTGAACCTGACCATGAACCACCGGAGTGTGTGCCTGATGTCCCTACGACGCCGCGGTTCCGCCGCCGTCGCCCTCGCTGTGGCGGCCGCTCTCTCGCTCGCCGCCTGCGGGTCGGGCGACTCGGACTCGGGTTCCGGCTCCGGAAAGTCCGACAACGGCGCAGGCAGCAAGTCCGTCGCCACCGGCGGGGAAGACTTCGCGAAGGCGGCCGAGGAAACGGCCAAGATGGGGACCACGGCCAAGGCCGGCGAGTTCCCGCGCACGATCGAGCACGCCATGGGCGAGACCGAGCTGAAGGCCGAGCCCAAGCGCGTGGTCGTCCTCGACGTCGGCGAGCTCGACAACGTCGTCTCCCTCGGCGTGCAGCCCGTCGGGTGGGCGCCCACCGAGGGCTCGGCCGGTATCCCCTCGTACCTGAAGAAGGACGCGGGCAGCCCCAAGGACGTCGGCACGATCAACGCCCTCAACCTGGAGGCGATCGCGGGCCTGAAGCCCGACCTGATCCTCGGCAGCGAGTTGCGCGCCGCCAAGCTCTACCCGCAGCTCTCCAAGATCGCCCCCACCGTGTTCTCCATCCGTCCGGGCTTCACCTGGAAGGAGAACTACCTCCTCAACGCGGCCGCGCTCGACAGGACTGCCGAGGCGAAGACCCAGCTCGCCGCGTACGAGAAGAAGGCCAAGGCCCTCGGCGACGAACTCGGCCCCGACAAGCCGACCGTCACCATGCTCCGCTACCTGCCGGGCATGATCCGCCTCTACGCGAAGGCTTCCTTCATCGGCACGATCCTTGAGGACGTCGGCATCCCGCGCCCCAGGAACCAGCAGATCAACGACCTCGCGGCGGAGATCAGCCCGGAGAAGATCGACGACGCCGACGCCGACTGGATCTTCACCGGCGTCTACGGCGACGCCAAGAAGACCGACCGCGCCACCGCCGAGGACAACCCGCTCTGGAAGAAGCTCGGCGCGGTCCAGGACGGCCAGGCCAAGGACGTACCCGACGAGACCTGGTACCTCGGCCTCGGCGTCACCGCGGCTGGCGAGGTCCTCGACGACCTCAAGGGCTTCCTCGCCAAGTAGGACGACGACCGCACGGCCACCTCGCCGAGCGGCCGGGGCGGGACAGACAGCCGGACGGACAGCCGGACGGACAGCCGGACAGTCAGCTGGACAGACAGCTGGACAGTCGCCCGCAGCGGGTTCGCCCGGTCACGGCTGGTCAAGTAGCCCGCGACCGGTGGGGCACGGACACAAGGCAGGTAGCCTTTTGTTCGTGCCCCGTCTGTCTGAAGTCATCGCCGCGCTCGACGCTCTCTGGCCCCCCGCGAGCGCGGAGGACTGGGACGCGGTCGGGACGGTCTGCGGAGACCCCGACCAGGAGGTCTCCCGCGTACTCTTCGCCGTCGACCCGGTCCAGGAGATCGTGGACGAGGCGGTGAAGCTGGACGCCGACCTGCTGGTCACCCACCACCCGCTCTATCTGCGGGGTACGACGTCGGTCGCGGCCTCGACCTTCAAGGGCCGCGTCGTGCACACCCTCATCAAGAACGACATCGCGCTGCACGTCGCCCACACGAACGCCGACCGCGCCGACCCGGGCGTGAGCGACGCCCTCGCCGGAGCCCTGGACCTCCGCGTCGTACGCCCCCTCGTGCCGGACCCCACCGACGCCGACGGCCGCCGGGGCCTCGGCCGGGTCTGTGAGCTGGACCACCCGCTGACCGTCCGCGAGTTCGCCGCCCGCACCGCCGAGCGGCTGCCCGCCACCGCGCAGGGCATCCGCGTCGCGGGCGACCCGGAGGCGCTGGTGCGGAGCGTCGCGGTCAGCGGCGGCTCGGGCGACAGCCTCTTCGCCGATGTACGCGCCGCCGGCGTGGACGCCTTCCTCACCGCGGACCTGGCGCCACCACCCGGCGTCGGAGGCCCGCGCCCACAGTCCCCTCGCGCTGCTCGACGCGGCGCACTGGGCCACCGAGTGGCCCTGGTGCGAGCTGGCCGCCGCCCAGCTCGACGAGATTTCCGACCGTCACGGCTGGGACCTGCGGGTCCATGTCTCGAAGACGGTCACCGACCCGTGGAACTCCCACTCCCCTTCACCTGGAGCCCCCAACTGAACGCCGCGCCCGCCGACCAGATCCGACTTCTCGACGTCCAGTCCCTCGACGCCCGCCTGCAGCAGCTCGCGCACAAGCGGAGGTCGCTGCCCGAGCACGCCGAGATCGAGTCGCTGACCAAGGACCTCACGCAGCTGCGCGACCTGCTCGTCGCCTCGCAGACCGAGGAGAGCGACTGCTCCCGCGAGCAGACCAAGGCGGAGCAGGACGTCGACCAGGTGCGCCAGCGCGCCTCCCGCGACCAGCAGCGCCTCGACTCCGGCGCCGTCACGTCCCCCAAGGACCTGGAGAACCTCCAGCGCGAGATCGCCTCCCTCGCCAAGCGCCAGGGTGACCTGGAGGACGTCGTCCTGGAGATCATGGAGCGCCGCGAGTCCGCGCAGGAGCGGGTCGCCGAGCTGACCGAGCGGGTCTCGTCCGTCCAGTCGAAGATCGACGACGCGACGGCCCGCCGGGACGCCGCGCAGGAGTCCCTCGACGGCGAGGCCGCCTCGGCGACGAAGGAGCGCGAGGTCATCGCGGGCTCCGTCCCCGCCGACCTGCTCAAGCTCTACGAGAAGCTCCGCGAGCAGCAGGGCGGCGTCGGTGCGGCCCGCCTCTACCAGCGCCGCTGCGAGGGCTGCCGCCTGGAGCTCAACATCACCGAGGTGAACGACGTGAAGGCGGCTTCCCCGGACACGGTCCTGCGCTGCGAGAACTGCCGCCGCATCCTGATCCGCACGTCGGAGTCGGGCCTGTAGGTCGGTGGATCGGTGGACCGGTGGATCGGTAAGGAGCCTTCGGCTTGCGCGAGTTGATCGTCGAGGCGGCCGGGGGTTCCCGGGGAAACCCGGGGCCCGCGGGCTACGGAGCCGTGGTCATCGACGCGGCCACGGGGGAGACGCTGGCCGAGGCGGCGGAGTACCTCGGCGTCACCACGAACAACGTCGCCGAGTACAGCGGCCTGGTCGCAGGCCTCCGCGCGGCCCGCGACCTCGACCCCACGGCCACCGTGCGGGTCCGCATGGACTCCAAGCTCGTGGTCGAGCAGATGTCGGGCCGCTGGCAGATCAAACACCCAGCGATGCGCCCCCTGGCGGCAGAGGCCCGCTCCATCCTCCCGCCCGACCGGGTCACGTACGAGTGGATCCCCCGCGCCGAGAACAAGCACGCGGACCGCTTGGCCAACGAGGCGATGGACGCGGGGAAGAGGGGCGAGCAGTGGTCGCCGTCGGGGTCGACGGCGGACGCGGGGTCAGCGCCCCGCAAGGGGCGCGGGGAACTGCGCGATCAGCCCCCACCGGCCCGCAGCGAGACGACTTCCGCGAGCAGTACTGACGTACGGGGGTCGCTGGCAGCACCGGCCACGGTGGCGCCCCTTAAGGGGCGCGGGGAACTGCGCGACCAGCCACAACCGCCCCGCAGCCAAACAACTCCCGCCAGCACCCCCCACACCAACGACATCCGAGCCGCACGGAACGTGGCCTCCGAGGCACCGGCCACTGGAGGCCCGCCCCCAGACCTCGGCACCCCCGCCACCCTCGTACTGCTCCGGCACGGCGAGACCCCCTTGACCCCCCAGAAGCGGTTCTCCGGGAGCGGCGGCAGCGACCCCGCCCTGTCGGACACCGGCCGCCACCAGGCCGACCGCGTCGCAACCGCGCTAGCCGCACGCGGGACCGTACAGGACATCATCTCGTCCCCCCTCACCCGTTGCCGCGAAACGGCAGAGATCGTCGCCGCCCGGCTCGGACTGGACGTACGGATCGAGGACGGGCTCCGCGAGACGGACTTCGGGGCATGGGAAGGGCTGACGTTCGCCGAGGTCCGCGAGCGGTACCCGGACGACATGAACGCCTGGCTGAGCTCCCCGGACGCCGAACCCACCGGCGGCGGCGAGAGTTTCGAGGCGGTGGCCCAGCGGGTGGCCGCGGCCCGCGACGAGTTGCTCGCGGCGCACACCGGCCGCACCGTGCTCCTCGTTTCCCACGTCACGCCCATCAAGACCCTCGTACGGCTGGCCCTGGGCGCCCCGCCGGAGGCCCTGTTCCGGATGGAACTGTCGGCGGCGTCGCTGTCGGTGGTGGCGTACTACGGGGACGGCAACGCGAGTGTGCGTCTCCTTAATGAGACGTCAGCGTTGCGCTGAGCGGGGGTTGGGCTCGAGGTGGGCTCAGGTGGTGGGTCGGCTGCCGGCCGGTGGGGGGTGATCGTGCAGTTCCCCGCGCCCCTGAAAAAAAGGGGCGCGCCTCAGCTCGAGGCGTGTCCCAAGCCTGCGGCCTCCCTCGCCAGGGTCTCCACCCGAGCCCAGTCCCCGCCCGCGATCGCGTCCTGCGGGAGCATCCAACTCCCGCCCACACACAGGACGTTGGGCAGGGCCAAGTACTCCGGTGCGACGGCCGGCCCGATGCCCCCCGTCGGGCAGAAGCGAGCCTGGGGGAGCGGCCCCGCCAGGGACTTGAGGTACGCCGTACCGCCGGCCGCCTGGGCCGGGAAGAACTTCATGTCACTCACGCCCCGCTCCAGCAGCGCCACGACTTCCGACGTCGTGGAGACCCCCGGCAGGAACGGCACCCCGGACGCCTTCATGGCATCGAGCAGTACGTCCGTCCAGCCCGGGCTCACCAGGAAGCGCGCCCCGGCGGCCACCGACTGGGCCACCTGTTCGGGCGAGATGACCGTGCCGGCCCCGACCACCGCCTCCGGGACCCCGTCGGCGATCGCCCGGATCGCGTCGAGTGCCACCGGGGTCCGCAGCGTCACCTCGATCGCGGGCAGCCCGCCCGCGACGAGCGCGCGGGCCAGCGGCACGGCGTCCGCGACGTCGTCGACGACGACCACGGGGACGACGGGCGCCAGTTCGAGCACGGACGAGGACAACGGTGACGAGGACAGCGACGACGAGGGCAGCGGCGAAACCATGCGCTCATCCTGCCCGCGCCCCGCAGCATGCGCAAAGCCCGTTGCGTATGTTGCAACAGGCGGCTCGCGCGCCCAGCGAACCCCGCGTGCCCGGTAAGCACAGGGGGGCGTCGCCGGTGCTGAGCAAGCCGCCCCGCGCGCTCAGTGAATCTCGTCCACCAGCACGTCCAGCATCCAAGCCCGTCCCGCCCCCGCAGGAGCCGCCGCCTCCACCACGTACCCGAGATCCCGCAGCGCCTCCACCAGCTCGGCGGGCCCCGAAGGCGCAGCACCGGACTGCATGAGGCTGCGGACGATGCGTCCCTTGGTCGCCTTGTTGAAGTGGCTGACGACCTTCCGGGTCGGCGCGTGCAGCACCCGTACGCTCGCCGTGCGCCCCGCGACCTCCCCCTTCGGCTTCCACGCGGCCGCGTACGCCGAGGACCGCAGGTCGAGCACGAGCCCGCTCCCGGCCGCCTCGGGCAGCACGGCGGCCATCGGCGCCCGCCAGTGCGCGCCCAGCGCCCCGAGGCCCGGCAGCTTCACACCCATCGAGCAGCGGTACGAGGGAATCCGGTCCGTCACCCGGACCGCACCCCACAGCCCCGAGAAGACGAGCAGCGAGCGCGCCGCCCGCCGCTTGGCCGCAGTGTCGAGCGAGGCCAGGTCGAGGGCGTCGTACAACACCCCCGTGTAGATCTCCCCGGCGGGCCGCGCCCCCGCGGTCCGCAGCTCCGTGTTCTTGGCGACCTCGCCGCGCAGGCCCTCGCTCAGCCCGAGCACCTCGCGGGCCTTCTCCTCGTCGCCCGCGCAGAGTTCGACGAGTTCCTCGAACACCGCCTGCCGCGCCTCCGCGAGCCCCGGCAACGACAGCGACTCCGGCTTCAACGGCGCGCCCCGCCCGGAGGGAGCCTTTCCTTCGGACGGCGGCAGCAGCACAAGCACGGCGGTTCTCCCTGGGGCGTTCGGTACGGCGTTCGGTACGGCGTCGGGTACGGAGTTCGGTACGTGAGAGGGGTACGCGCAAGCCTACGGGGTGCCGCCCGCCCCACCCCGCCATACGCTCGCCCTATGCCCCGCCGCCAGATACGTGTGACCGGCGCAGCCGAGGCGCCCCTGCGGGCCGCGCTGCGCGCACTGCGCACCGAACTCGACGTACCCGAGGCCTTCGAGCCGCGGGTGCTCGCCGAGGCGGAACGGGCCGCCCGTGAACCCACGCTTCCGGCGTACGATGCCACGAACATCCCCCTCTTCACCATCGACCCGCTGACGTCCACCGACCTCGACCAGGCGATGCACCTGTCCCGCCGCCCGGACGGCTACCGCGTGCGGTACGCCATCGCGGACGTCGCGGCTTTCGTCGTACCAGGCGGTCTCCTGGACGCGGAGGCACACCGCAGGGTCACAACCCTCTACTTCCCGGACGGGAAGATCCCCCTCCACCCGCCGGTGCTGAGCGAGGGCACCGCGAGCCTGCTCCCGGACCAGACCTGCCCGGCCGTCCTGTGGACCATCGACCTGGACGCGGACGGCCGCCCCACGTCCACCGACGTCCGCCGCGCCCTCGTCCGCAGCCGCGCCAAGCTCGACTACGAGTCCGTCCAGAAACAGCTCGACGCGGGCACCGCCGAGGAAGCGCTGGCCCTCCTCAAGGACATCGGACTCCTACGCGAACAACAGGAAGTGGCCCGCGGCGGCATCTCCCTCAACGTCCCCGAGCAGGAGATCGCCGAGCGCGACGGCGCGTACGAACTCGTCTACCGCGCCCCGCTTCCCGCCGACGGCTGGAACGCGCAGATCTCCCTCCTCACGGGTATGTCCGCGGCCGAGCTGATGCTGGCGTACGGCACGGGCGTGCTGCGCACACTCCCGGCCGCGCCCGACGGTGCTGTCGGCCGGCTGCGGCGTACCGCGCAGGCGCTGCGCATCGACTGGCCGCACCATGTCTCGTACGCCGAGCTGATCCGTTCCCTCGACCCGCACCTGCCCCACCACGCGGCCTTCCTCCAGGAGTGCACGACGCTGCTGCGCGGCGCGGGCTACACGGTCTTCCGGGGCGGCGTCACCCCGGACCTCACCACCCACGCCGCCGTGGCCGCGCCGTACACGCACTGCACGGCCCCGCTCCGCCGCCTGGTCGACCGTTATGCCTCAGAGCTGTGCCTGGCGGCGGCTGCCGGGGAGGAACCGCCGGAGTGGGTGCTCGGCGCCCTCGACGACCTGCCGAAGCGGATGGCCGAGGGCACCCGCCGCGCTGGCACGGTCGAGCGCGAGTGCGTCGACATCGTCGAGGCGGCGCTGCTCAAGGACCGCGTCGGCGAACTCTTCGACGGCACGGTCGTGGACGTACAGGAACGCGAACCCACCGTGGGAACCGTCCAGTTGGAGTCCCCCGCCGTCGTCGCTCGCATCAAGAGCGAGGAGGGGGCCGGGGCGCTGCCGCTGGGGGAGCGGTTGCGGATACGGCTCAGGCAGGCCGACCCGGGTTCGTCGAAGGTGCTGTTCGCTCCCGCGTGAGTTCCAGAGCGGCGCGTATCTCCCGTACCAGCGCCTCCGGTTCGTCGGCGTGGAAGCGGATCGTGGTGAGGTCCTTGGGGCGCCCGAGGAAGGTGAAGTGCCGTACGGGGGAGGAGAGTTCGAGTGTGATCGTGGTCTGCGCGCCGATGGCCAGGTCGAGCCGGCCGTCGCGCTTCTCGTGCGTGGTGACCAACTCGCGGCGTACGGAGGCGATCGCGGCGAGCGGAACGCGAACGTCGACGTGGGCGGCGCGGCGAATACGCAGGACTGTGTCGTCGAGCACGTGGGGGCGAGTCACGGACGCCGCGTGCATGCCGACGACCAGAAGCAGTGTGTAGACGTCGAGCGTGAACACGACCCGGTGGACGGCGGGATGGTTCCGCAGGAGCACCGCCATACAGACGCTTTCGAGGACGCACACGAACCCGAAGCCGAACATCATCGCGCCCTGGCCGCGACCGTACGAGAAGGCCCGCCCGCGCCCGATACCGTGCGGCCGCCGGGCCACCCACCGGGCGATGCTCGCCAGCAGCCGCACCTCGTGCGCGACGAGCCGCCGCACGATCCGCACGACGCCGGTCGCCGGCGCACGGCCCGCCGTCGTCACCGTGTCCGCCGCCGCGCTCATCGCGCACGCTCCACGAGCAGTTCGATCGTCCGGCGGACCGCCGCGGCCTGCGCGGGGGCGAAGTCGTCGAGAAAGGCGCGGAAGAAGCTGCCGCTGCCGGTCATGTCGGTTCCCTCCAGGTCGAGTTGGCCGAGGCCCATGCCTTCCAGGGCCTCGTCGGGCAGGCAGTCGGCGAGGGCGCGGGCGGCCTGCTCGACGCGGGGGTCGGCCGGGTCGACGTCGACGAGCGCGTCGAGTTGGGCGTACGCCTCGTGCGTCCGCTCCAGGGCGCCGGGCACGTCCGCGGCGGCGCGCATCGCGGACAGCAGGCGCTCACGGTCCTCCGGGGCGGCGACCGTTTCGAGGAAGGCGATCATCTCGCGGTCCTTCGCGGCCATGGCCGGTTCCCGGTGCCGGGTCAACTCTCCGAAGATCGCGGCCAGTTCGGGAGACACGGGCCCCTCGGCGGTCAATCCGCTCCCGTCCAGCAGGGCGCGCAGCCGCAGCCGCCGCTCCCGGATTGCCGCCTCCTGGCGCGCCAGGTCGTCGTCGAGCTCCGCGAGCACCTCGGCGAGATCGCGCCCCGCGTCGTCCGCGAGGGCGTCCCGCACCTCGGCGAGACCGAGCCCCAGCTCGGTCAGCCGTTTGATCCGGGCGAGCATGACCGCGTGCCGCAGGCCGTAGTCGCGGTAGCCGTTGGAGCGCCGCTCGGGTTCGGGCAGCAGCCCGAGGTGGTGGTAGTGCCGGACGGTCCGCGTCGTGACGCCGACGGTGGCGGCGAGTTCTCCGATCCGCATGCCCTCAGTAGAAACGTTGACGTTGCGGCAGGGTCAAGCGGTGACTCTCCCGGCGGGTCGCGGAACATCCATTGACGGCTAACGGTGTTAGCCGTACGGTCGCGGCTAACGGCGTTAGCCAGATACTCGCGGCGCCAGTCCGCCGCACAGCCCGACCGTCAGCCGCAGGAGGCAGCAATGAGCACGGCAGCAATGAGTACGATCACCGCGCCCGGCACCGCCGAGGCCGCGGACGCCGACGTCACGGCCACCGTTCCCCGGCGCCGCCGCGTCCTCTCGGCCGCCCGCCGGACCGCCTGGCTGCTGAACGCGCTCTTCTGGTCGGCCTTCGCCGTGCTCGAGGCCGTGAACCACGGCTGGCTCGCGGGACTCCTGGCCGCCGCGTTCTTCATAGCGCCCGACCTGACGTTCCTCGTCGGCATCGGTGATGCGCGGGGGATGGCGAAGGGCCGCCTGCAGCCCCGCGCGGTCCCGTACTACAACACCGCCCACCGCGCCCTGGTCCCACTCGCCCTCATGACGCTCTACGCCTTCGGACCGGTCGCCTGGGCCCCGGCCTTCGCGGCCCTGTGCGGGTGGCTGGCTCACATCTCGTACGATCGCGCCTTCGGCTACGGCCTGCGGACGAAGGAGGGCTTCCAGCGTGACTGACGGGCAGGGCAACCAAGGTGCCGACGGACCAGGCACCCAAGTCGGTGACCGGCAGGAGGCCCACGGCGCTCAAGGCGCCCAGGGGGCCCAGGGCGGGGAGCTCGGTGGGCTGTCGCCACGGGCCCGCTCGATCGTCGCGGCGGCCCGTGCCCTCCTGGAGGAGTCGGGCCCCGCCGCGCTGACGATGCGGGCCCTAGCCGACCACCTGGGCATCAAGGCCCCGTCCCTTTACAAGCACTTCCCCGACAAGTCGGCCGTAGAGGTCGAGCTGATCGCACAGATGCTCTCCGAGTCCGCGGCGGCACTGGAGGAGGCCGAGGCCCAGGCCCCGGGCTCGATCCCGGCCCTGGCCGAGGCGTATCGCGCGTACGCCCTCGAACACTCCCACCTCTACTGCCTGGCCACCGAGCGCCCCCTGCCCCGCACCTTCCTCCCGCCCGGCCTGGAGGACCGCGCGGCCGCGCCCCTGGTCCGGGCCTGCGGTGGCGACATGGACCTGGCCCGGGCGACCTGGGCGTTCGCCCACGGGATGGTGATCCTGGAGATCCACGGCCGATTTCCGGACGACGCCGACCTGGCCGGGGCATGGAAGAAGGGCACGCGGGCGTTGCACCCCTGAGGAGGTACGACGCCATGGGGGCACGGGGTGATGGTGAGGTGGCGGGTGGGCTGCACCGGCAGGGCGGGTACGGGCAGACGTCTGGCCGCGAGCCGGCGGGTGGGCGTGATTCGGCGACTGACAGTAAGCCCGTGAGTGGCCATGAGCAGGCGACTGGCCGTGAGCGGGCGACTGGCCGTGATCCGGTGAGCGGACGTGATCCGGTGGGTAGGCGCGAGCAGGCCGTCTGGACCCGGGCGACGCTCGGCCGCGGCGGCCGCCCCCTCGACCTCCTCACCGCCCGCTTCGACCGTCACCGCTACGCACCGCACGCTCACGAGGAGTTCACCATCGGAGTCTGCGTCGGCGGCTCCGAGTTCATCGACTACCGAGGCGGCCGCATCGAGACGAGCCCCGGCTCGATAGTCGTTCTCGCGCCCAGCGAGACGCACACCGGCGGCCCGGCGGCATCCGACGGCTACGCCTACCGCGCCCTATACGCGGAGGTCCCCCTGCTCACCGAAGGCACGTACGGCATCCCGCACTTCCGCGACCCCGTCCTCGACGACCCCGAACTGGCCACCGCCCTCCGCCTCACGCACACCGAACTGAGCGTCTGCCCGGACCCGTTGGAGGCGGAGTCCCGCATCCCGTGGCTGCTGACAGCCCTGGCCCGCCGCCACTCCACGGCCCGCCCGGTGTGCGACAGGATCCCGGGGGCGGACCGCATAGCCGAGACGGTCCGCACCCGCCTGACAGACGAACTCCTCTCCCCACCCTCCCTCTCCGCCCTGGCCGCGGACCTGGACCTGTCCCGCTACCAACTGCTCCGAGCCTTCCGTACGAGCACGGGGATGCCCCCGTACGCCTGGCTGGCCCAGCACCGCGTGAACAGGGCCCGCTGCCTGCTGGAGAAGGGCCACCGCCCCGCCGAGACGGCGGCACTGGTGGGCTTCGCGGACCAGGCGCACCTGACGCGCTGGTTCCGCCGAGTACTGGGCGTGACCCCGGCGGCGTACCGCAACAGCGTTCAAGACACCCGCCGCTGACCCGACCGAGACTGCGCGCATGACTGCACGCGGCTGGTTTCTCTTCTCCCTGATGGGAGTGCTCTGGGGCATCCCCTACCTGATGATCAAAGTGGCGGTGGACGGTGGCATGTCCGCGTCCATGGTGGTGTTCACGCGATGCGCGCTGGGCGCGGCACTGCTGCTGCCCTTCGCGATCCGCCAGGGAAATCTGATCGGAGTCGTACGAGCGCACTGGCGCCCCATGCTGGCGTTCGCGTGCATAGAGATCATCGGCCCCTGGTGGACCCTGACCGACGCGGAACGCCACCTCTCCAGCTCGACGGCCGGCCTGCTGATCGCGGGCGTACCCATCGTCGGCATACTCCTGGCCCGCTACTTCGGAGACACGGAACGCCTGGGCGCCCGCCGCATGGTCGGCCTGGGGCTGGGCCTGGCCGGCGTGGCGGTCCTGACGGCCCCACACCTGACCGGCGGAAACGCCCGCGCCCTGACGGAGATGCTGGTGACGGTGGTGGGCTATGCAACGGCCCCGCTGATCATGGCCCGCTACCTGAAGCCGGTCCCGACCCTGCAACTGATAGCCCCGTGCCTGCTCCTGGCGGCGCTGGTATACGCCCCGGCAGCGGCGCTGACATGGCCGACATCGCCGCCATCCCCCTCGGTCCTGGCGTCTCTCACCGGCCTGGGAGTGATCTGCACGGCACTGGCTTTCGTGGTCTTCCTGGAACTGATCAGGGAGGCGGGCCCGACGCGGGCGGTGGTCTTCACGTACGTCAACCCGGCGGTGGCGGTGACGGCGGGCGTGCTGTTCCTGAACGAGGAGCTGACAGCGGGGGTGGTTGCGGCATTCACCCTCATCCTCCTGGGCTCGTTCCTGGCGACGGCGGCCCCGACGGCTCCGGTTCCAGGGCGGGCCGCGGGCCCGGTACCATGGTCGACACGGCAGACGAGCCGGGCGGACGGCCGCGTGGAGTCCCCTTCGGGGGCGCTTCCCGAGGAACGTCCGGGCTCCACAGGGCAGGGTGGTGGCTAACGGCCACCCGGGGTGACCCGCGGGACAGTGCCACAGAAAGCAAACCGCCAGGGACCTCGGTCCCAGGTAAGGGTGAAACGGTGGTGTAAGAGACCACCAGCGCCTGAGGCGACTCAGGCGGCTAGGTAAACCCCACCCGGAGCAAGGTCAAGAGGAGCCGCCGCAAGGCGCGCTCTGCGCGGACGTTCGAGGGCTGCCCGCCCGAGTCCGCGGGTAGACCGCACGAGGCCGGCGGCAACGCCGGCCCTAGATGGATGGCCGTCTCCCGGCCGACCGCGAGGTCGACCGGCGACAGAACCCGGCGTACAGCCCGACTCGTCTGCCTCTAAGGGCCTGCGGCCAGCGAAAGTACTGGTCAGGGGCCCTTTTGCCGGATCGGAAGCTTGGCCGGACCCGGTGTCTGCCCTCCTCCGAGCGACCGTCCTCGGCTGTTACGAGGAGGACGGCTATGGCCCCCAGGTGCTGGCCCTCACCGCTCAGCTGCGGGACTATCCGGAGGTTCTCGCCCGGCCCCTCCACCTCGCGGGCCTCGGTCAGTAGTACGCGTTGCCGCGGGGGCAGGAGGAGGCTCTGGCGGGCGATGACGTGGCTCCAGCCGCGGATCTCGATCCGGCGAAGTACCTCGCACCCGGCCTGGAGGAGGAACCTGAGGCGTGGATGAACAGTCGCTCTCTTTGCGGAGCCGTTCCAGGAGTAGCTAGGGGAGTTAGTACACAGGTGGGAAATGAAGCGATCGTTAACGCCGTCAACGAATTCGTGCGTTGATGGCTTGATCGACCTTGTGTACGGTTGCCCGTATGACGGACACCCCCGCCCCATCGGCCGGCCCGCTGGTCACCGGCTCCGAGATCGCCCGGCTGGCGGGCGTCACCCGCGCCGCTGTCTCGAACTGGCGGCGACGCTACGACGACTTCCCGACGCCGGCCGGTGGCGGTGCCAACAGTCCGCTGTTCGACCTGACCGAGGTACAGGCCTGGCTGGACAGGCAACGCAAAGGGCAGGACGTCTCGGTGGACGTGCAGCTGTGGCAGGAACTGCGCGGAGTCTACGGTGACGACATGATCGGCGGGCTTGCCGACGTCACTCAACTCATTGCCGAGGGGAAGGCGCCCGCGGAGCTACCAGCGGACGTGGTCCGGCTCGCGACGGATCTGACGGAGAGCAGTGGGGCGGCCGAGGTGGTGAGCGCCCTCGCGGAGCGCTTCACCGACTCCGTGCGCCGGGCAGGATCGGACCAGGTCACCTCGCCGCGCATCGTCCGTGCAGTGCGCCATTTCGTCGGCGAAGTGGCGTCCGGCGCGACTCTCTTCGACCCGGCCTGCGGCATCGGCACCTTGCTGCTTGCCGTTGGCCCGGAGCATGGGCCCACACGGCGGGGGCAGGAGTCCGACGCTCGCAGTGCTCGGTTCGCGCAATTGCGGGCCGACCTCACCGGACGGACTGGTGTGGTGGTCGCCACCGCAGACTCGCTGCGCGACGACCGATGGACGGAGCTGAGCGCCGACCTCGTAGTCTGCGATCCGCCGGTCGGCGAGCCCGACTGGGGGCGCGAGGACCTGCTGCTCGACTCACGTTGGGAGTTCGGCATTCCGTCGCGCGCCGAAGGCGAACTCGCCTGGTTGCAGCATGCCTACGCGCACACTGTGCCCGGCGGTCGCGTGCTCATGGTCATGCCCGCCTCGGTTGCCTACCGCAAGGCGGGCCGCCGTATCCGTGCCGAGCTCGTGCGACGGGGCATCCTCACCCAGGTGACCGCCCTTCCGTCAGGTACTGCGGCTTCGCACGCACTCCCGATTCATCTGTGGCACCTGCGCCGCCCGCTAGCCCTGGGCGACGCCGTCACTGTCGTCCGCATGGTCGATCTGACGGCGGGCGACCCCGACGGCTCTCTGGAACCGGGGCGCGACCAGCTGGCGGACGTTCCCCTGATCGATCTGCTCGACGACACTGTCGACCTCACGCCAGGCCGCCACGTTGAGGAGTCCCATCGCGACTACGTTGTTGAATACCAGGCTCTGAGAAGGGAGCTGAACGAGCAGGTGCGGCTGTTGGCCGAGCTGCTGCCGGCGCTGGCAGCGGGTGCCGGCCCCAGTTCCGTGGACGGCCCTACCGTCAGCGTCGCCGACCTCGCCCGCGCCGGGCTCGTCGAGTATGGGGATCCGGAGCCGGTCTCGGTCAGCGACCAGCTTGACACCGACTACCTTCAGGGGTTTCTGCGCAGCGCAGCGAACACGCGACGTTCTACGAGCTCCAGTGGCACCTTTCGCCTCGACGGTAAGGGTGCCCGCATCCCGCAGATGGACATCACTGGTCAACGCCGGTACGGGGCAGCCTTCCGCGCTCTCCAGGAGTTCGAGGAGCGATCGCGAAGGTTGGCGGAGCTGAGCCGGGACGTAGCGAGTCTGGCGAGAGACGGTCTCGGTAACGGGGCGCTCGCACCCGATAACTGACCGGTCATCACGTCACTGTCCTGATAAGTCACTTCGGCTGCGGTACGAACGAACTCACGGTCCCGCTCCACGAAACCGCCAAGGCCTCCCGCGACCGCGTGCAAGCCACGAACAGCAGGCACCTCTCCCGCAGCAGATCCGAATCATGCTGCAGCGTGTCCACGGAGACAGGCGTCACCTCACGAGAGAACGGCATCGCACCTGCCGTCACCCCCAGGACGGCGACACAGCGGAACTCCAGCCCTTTCATCGCGTGCATGGTGGCGAGCCGTACCCCATCCACGGTCGGCCCCGGGTTGTCCCTGACCCGGACCACCGGCACCTCGGCCGCGGCCAGCTTGTCGTACGCCTTGTCCAGCAGGACGTTGAAACGGGCACATACGCCGATCTCCGAAGGGCGGATGCCCTGGGCTATCCAGCCGTCGACGCGCTCTACGAGGGCCGCGACCTCCGCCTGCTCGGAGCCATACCCGTCCGTGTGGGGCCTTCGGCCGTGCAGCAGCGAGCGGTATCCGGCGAGGCTGTCGCTGCCTTCACCGCCCAGGTCGTCGACCGATACCGGGCTGAGGATGCCGGTCGACCAGACGAGGATCTCTTCCGTGGAGCGGTAGTTGATGCGCAGACGGTGGGTGCGTCCGGTCACCGAGATGCCCAGGGAGCCGAGAGAGACCTTCGAGTCGTAGATCCGTTGGTGAGGGTCGCCCGTGATGAACAGGTCGTCGCTGCCGGGTGCCACTGCACCGCGCAGGACGCGCCACTGGGTGGGGTGGAGGTCCTGGGCCTCGTCGACCACGACGTGGTCGTGGGTGGGCGCCGAGCCTGCCAGGAGGTCCGCCGCTCGCGCGCACACCTTCAGATGCGTTGTGGCTTTCTGAGTACGCAGCATCGACTCGAACAGCTCGACGGCGGACCATAGTTCGTTGCGTCGAGCGGACGGCAGAGCGCTCCCGCGACCGCGCCGCAAGGCGGTCCGGTAGGCGTCGGGGGTGCGCAGGTCCTGAGCAAGGATGACGTGTCGGTACTCCTGAGCGAGGAACTGCTCCGACCATGGCAGCTCCAGCTTCTTGACGACACGTTGCCACAACTGCCGTTCCTCCCGGTCGTTCACGGGGGAGGGGGACTTGCCGTCGAGACGGGTCACCACGCCGTGCGCGTAGGCGTTTACCGTAGTCACGTCGACGCGACCGAGGAGCGCCTCGTCGCCGTCCAGGAGCAGGGACAGGTTCTCGCGCAGTGACGCGGCAAGGGCGTTCGTGTACGTGGTGAGCAGCACCCGGGTGTCGGGCGAGCGCGCGAGGAGATGCTTGACGCGATGCAGGGCCGCGACCGTCTTGCCCGTGCCAGGACCGCCCGTGATCTGGACCGGGCCGCCATACGACACTCGGTAGGCGACTCGGCGCTGCGAGGGGTGGAGGAATACCCGCCAGGCCGTGAACGGCTTCTCCAGAATATCCGCCAGCTCTTCGGGCCCCGTGACCAACGTGATGCGGCTCGTAGTGTTGGCGATGGCGACAGCCAGACTCTCGTCCGGGTCGGGACCCGCGTCGATCGGGCGGCGTACGGCGACCACGTCCCGGTACACCTCGTCGGGGCTGAACCCCTCGGAGAGGAAGTGCAGTACCTCGAACTGGTCCTCCGGCAGCAGCGTCTCGAAAGCGTTGAGCTGCACCTTGTCGACGATGGTCCGCACCGCGCGCAACACCTGGTCATCGATGCCGAGTTCGCGCAGCACCGTGTCCGAGTACTTCGAGAAGAGCAGGGAGTCGGAGGCCGCGGCAGCTTTCTCCAGGGCCGGGGTCAGCTGCTCGATGGCAACTACGTTGCGGACTTCGAGCGCTCGCGTCGCGGAGTTCGTCGTGTACAGCCGCTTGGCCGCCCAGGTGTACGCGTCGTCGTGCCGTACGACGTTGACGAGCAGGAACACATCACTGCCGTCGTCGGGCGCGAGGACGACGCCGCGCCAGAAGTCGTTGATGCGGATGGTTCGCATGCGTGCGTCCTGCGCGTTCTGTACGGACTCCAGGTGGAGACCCTTGTCCGCTTGCAGTTCGGGCACGGTGAGCAGCTGGAACTTCTGCATCGCCTTGCGTACGCCGGCCTTGACGGGCTTCTCCAGGATGTCGTAGCTCTCCCAGAAGCTGTTGGCGAACGCGAGCTGCGGCACGAGGTGAACTCCCCACCCTGGATGGACTCCAACACTCCGCAGTCGATCACACGCGCGGGGTGTCCGCCAGCCGTTGGGCCACTGATCCGATGTCAGCAAGCAGGCCGGCTGGTTCCTGGTCCAGGTCGAGGGCGTGCTGATGGATGACGATGCCTGCGTGCCGCACCTGGTGGGCGGCATGCGAGGCGTTGCCCTTCGCGTACACCAGGTGTCCCTCGCGCAGCCCGAGAGCTGTGCAGTAGGCCAGCATCTGGTACAGGTCGGCGTCCGGATAGCCGTCCCGCTTCTCCGCCTTGTACTTGGCGTCCACCACGGCGCACGGCGATCCGTCCGCGCCGTACAGCACGAAGTCGGGCTTCATGCGGATCTCGGCAGCGGTGTCGAGGTGGTGCGGATCCTGGAGACGGGCCGTGTGACCTGTGCCCCGGAAGGCCTCCCGCAGTGCCACCGTCACGAAGTCCTCGAAGAGTTTGTTCATGTCGAACAGGAACCCGTCGACGCGGAGCCCGCCGGGCGCGTGCTCGGCGGAGGCTCCGTCCAGGACGGCACGAGCGAGGTGCAGGGCATGGTGGTAGCGGGAGTTGAGACGGGTGGGCTGCCAGCCGGGGAGGGGCTGTCCGCGCACGATCGTGGTGACATCGGCCAGGCGGGCACGCTGGTGAAGCAACCTGCGGCGCACCTCGCGAGGGACACTTGGTAGGCGCAGCAGACGCTCGACGGCGGCCCGCAGGATGCGGTTCTCCGCAATGTCGGTGGTGAACTCGTCGTACGCCACTTCCACAGGCAGCGTCATGCCGAAGTGTCGCCGTATCTGCTCGGCCTCCCGGATGCGTCCGCGTACGACGAGGGCGGTCACCTCCGTCGCCCGGTATCCCTGCAGCAGACCTTGCCGGAGGGCCCGGTCCACCTGCCGCTCCACGGCGTGGGCGAGCGCGGGCAGCACCTCGCGGTGCTCGGCCACCGACACCTGCCCGTCACGCCAGGCACCCTTCGGGTCAAGGCTGTGACCGAGCAGGAAGAAGAGCCGGGCGATGGGCACCTTCGGTGTGATGCGGATGGTGACAGGCTCGCTGACACCCGGCATGGCGACGCCCACAGCACCGACCTTGCTGTCGGCCCGCAGTGACCAGTTGCCCGGTGCGTACGGATCCGGAGCGGCGTCCACGATGCGCGCGGCGTTGAGGGCCCGGCCGACGGTGTCCGTCAGAGGTACGGAAACGGCCGGTGCGTGTTCGACGAGATGCACAGACTCGACAGTCGGCACGATCGCCAACACGGGCTCGGTGCCGGCGGTCACCCCAGTGACTCCCGAACCAGCGACTGCCGCAGGGCTGCCAGCCCGTATCGCTTCTCGATGTCCACGCCCTCTCCGTAGTGGTGCTCCTCCAGTAGGGGCAGGATCTTCGTCCGCCAGGTCCGCTCCAGGCCGCCCTCCCGGTAGACGCCCTTCTTCATCAGGTACGAGGGCCCGATGCGGAAGTCGGCGTCGTCGATCCTGGAGTTGAGCGCGTCGAGCAGATCGGCGGGCTCGGTGTCCTTGCCCTCCTTGGCCAGCCAGCGGCGCAGCAGCCCGCTCGTCGGCTCCGTGCGCGGGGACAGTTCGACGAAGGCGAAGCGGCGACGCATCGCCGCGTCCACGAGCGCGATGGACCGGTCGGCGGTGTTCATCGTGCCGATCACGAACAGGTTCGGCGGCAGCGCGAAGTCGTCGCCGGAGTAAGGCAGTTGCAGGGACTTGTTCCGGTATTCGAGGAGGAAGTACAGCTCGCCGAAGACCTTGGCCAGATTGGCGCGGTTGATCTCGTCGATGATCAAGAAGTGTGGGATGTGCCGGTTGCCCTCGCGGCCCGCGAGCGCGGCCAGGTCGCGCAGTGGGCCCGCGGTGATCCTGAAGGCGACCTCCTTGGTTTTCGAGTCCTCCTTCGGCCGGAACCCTTCGACGAAGTCCTCGTACGCGTACGAGGGATGGAACTGGATGAGTTTCACCTGCTCGGGCCCGCCGCCCAGGAACTCGGCGAGTTTCAGGGCCAGATACGTCTTGCCGGTACCCGGCGGGCCGTACAGCACCAACTGCCGCTCGTCCGAGAGTAGATCGCGCACCTCGCGCAGCCATTCCGTGTCGTGGACCAGGAGCTCGGCAGCCAGCTCGTCCGTGGGGTCCGGCAACTCCAGCTCGCGGCGGGCGACCAGCGCAGGGACCTCCACGCTCGGATCGCGCTCTATGGCCTCGGCCTCTTCCGCCAGCTCCTCGTCGCTCAGGCCGAGCCCTTCGACGAGGGCCTGGACGGTGGAGAGGTCGACGACGTCGTGCTGGATCGACAGCTTCTGCTGAAGCTCCTCCGGAAGATCGTCATACGGATATCCGGTCGGCTGCCAGTCCACCGGCCGGCGCAGATTGGACCGCCGGTCCTCTGACTCCGTTTGCTCCGCCTCGCCGGTGACCTCACCGATGTACAACTGTCCGCCGGAGATGGTGCACACCGTGTCGCCGGGCTTCATCCGGGAGAGGAAGGCGTGCAGCTCCTCGACGAGCTGCTGTTTCTGTCCGTATGTGGCCGTCGACTCGTAGTCTTCCTGGACGAAGGTGCGCAGGTCGTCCTTGCTGGTGCCCTGCCGCACGCCCTGCCGGAGTCGGGAAGCGGCGAGGGAGATGCGGCCCTCGGGAAGCCAGAGGCGCTGGACCAGGTCCAGCCCCGTGACGTTCGAACCGCGGATGAGCCAGGGGCGGTTGGGGCCCGCCCACACCCCCGACATATAGTCGGACAGCGGTGCTCCGTCCTCGGTCCGCCACTCCTCCCACCCGTTGCGAGGGGCGCCGACCAGCAGCACGGCGGCGAAGGAGGGCGAGCCGCACACCACGTCCTCTGTCAGTTCCAACCAGCCCGGCCAGCGCGTGGAAGCAACGAGTACGCCCTGTTCTTTGAGCTCTGTGCGCCGCCTGGATGGGCTCTTGAAGTGTGTGGCGAGCGACGGCATCACATGATCGCGCGCGGGTGATCCGGCCCGCACGAGGAACTTCCTGCTCCCGTTCGTCCCGGTCTCGTCCAGCAGCACTCCACGCGCCCGGTTGATCCCGTCCCCGTTCGGCAGCCGCAGCCGGAACTCCGGGTATTCCGTGTGCTCGTCAACCATTGTCCCTGCTCCCCCTCGACAGAAGCGACAGAAGATCCCTTGCAACAGTAGGGGCCCGCACTGACAACAGTCCCGAACCGTACGGGCAGCCGCCGACTACGAGATAGGAAGCGTCACAGATCGTCAGGGAGCAGCCGGAAGGCAGGCTGACCAGTGAGCGGCCGCATCATGCGGAAGTGGCTGTCCGTGGTGAACATGTCCGCGGTCTGGAAGGCCGACGCAAGGGCGACATTCATCGCGTCGACGAGCCCCACTCCCTCCCCACCGTCCGCGTCCGCGTACCCCCGCATCACGGCCATGGCGCTCCGGAGGTGTGGTGCGGTGTCGGGGATCTCGAATCGGCGGGCCTCCGCTTGACCAGCGATGAAGTCGAGCGCGTTCATGGCCGCCGCGGGGCCGATCCGCGAGGTCAGTAGATAGTCGAGCTCGGTGAGCACCATGGATGACACCACGAGGTGGCCTGTGCGGGCGAGGGCTTCCCGGTGGGCCGCGTGGCGGGGGTCCTTGGGTGTGAACAACCGATACAGAGCGTTGGTGTCGGCGATGGCGACCGGAATGTCAGTCATCGGTCCCCGCATCGTCGGCGGCTGTGCCCATGCCTCGCAGCGCCGCCTCGATCTCGTCGTCGTCCAGCACAGGGCCGCCCAGGTCCGGAAGATCCAGGTCGCCCATGGGGTCGGTACGGAACGGGTAGGCGGGCCGGCCCGTCAGTGCACCGCGGGGCACGATGTCCCCTATGGGCACCCCGTCCTTGGTGATGGTCACTGTTTCCCCGGCCGCCACACGGGCCAGGACCCGCGATGTCTGCTGGTTGAGCTCCCTCAGCGGGACCTCCGCGTTGTCACTCATGTCTCCACCGTACTACTCGTTCTACATGGCGGCGAGCTTGTGGCCTTTGCCTACGTCGCCGCTGAGCGCGTACTGGACCTGACGGTCCTGGGTGTGGGTCGCGTCGCCCTTCCACCTCAGGTCAGGGTGTTGCTGAGGTGCGGACCGATGTAGCCGATGAGGATCCCGTGGTCGGTGCAGGCCCCGTCGTAGTAGTGCAGGCGGGGTGCGACGGTGTTGCCACCGCCTATGCGCAGATGGGCGCCCATGAAGACCCTGCCGTCCGGATGCACGCCGTCGGGGACCGGGAACGTGCGCGCTTTGCGCCAGGCGCCGTTCGTCTTCACCGTCTTCGACTCGTCTCGGACGACCTTGCGGGGTGAGATGACGTGCGACCCCTCGGGTGCGTCGGCGCACCACTGCTTGAAGTCGCAGTTCGCCTTTCCGGTCGCGGCCGAGTCGGCGAAGTCCTGGAGCGCCAGCAGCGCGTCCCAGGCCATGCGGACCCATGACGAGCCGTAGGCCTGGTCGTCGAGTTCCAAGGTGTACTTGCGACGTCCGGTGAAGTGCACCCGCGGCATGTCACTGACCCGGTCCAGAATCTCCGCGAAGGACGTGGGCGCGTTCGCGGAGAGATCCACCGGCGCGTACGCCTGCTCGGCGGCGCCCAGTTCCAGAAGCCGTTTCTGCAGTTCCCGGACCTGCGCCCTGGCCTTGTGGAATTCCTTGTACTGCTCGTCGTAGTCGACGACGAGTTGGGTCTCGTTGAGCTCCGTCTGGCGGAGTTCGTGCTTGAGATCGCGGATCTCGTCGGCCCTGACACGCTGCTCGCGCCCCGCCTCCTCAAGGATCTCCAGCAACACGTCGTTCTCGTCGCGCAGTCGCTCCAGGTCGGAGCTGCCCATGCCGTCCCGGGCCCGCATCCGCATGACGGGTACGGAGTCAAGTGCGTCGGGCAGCGGCAGGCGGGTGGCCAGGCTCTGCGGGAGCTGTGCCAGGATGCGGCGGGCCTGCTGCGGTCTCTCTGTGATCAGGCGTTTGGACATCACGCGGTGCCTCTGACCGTCGGCTGGCCAGGCGGGGTCGACTCCGGGCAGGTAGGTGCGGATGCCGCCGTTGTAAACGCGGTGATACTCCAGTGCCCGGTTGAGGGTCGACTCGGCGCTCGGTGTGAGGATGTAGAGGATGGCCAGCCCCGCCAGGGGACGGACGAGGGGGTCGACCGTCCCTTCCAACCAGGCGTCGAAATCCACACCGTACGGTGTGCTCGCCATGACGACGGGGAGACGTCGGTTGGTGTCGCACAGTTCGTCGATGACGGATTCGACGTCCTCGGTCTCGATGACCTGAGGCATGGCTGTCACGTCTGCCCGGCCATCGCGTGCGTCGAGCACGTCGAGCAGGCTCTTGGCCAGCCGGGGCGTCTTGGCGGGTACGGGAATGGCGTCGGGGTCGTCAGGCAGGTGTTCGACGTCGAGTTGTACCCAGGTGGGTTCGTCGGTGATCTGCCGCGTCACCACGGTGGTTTGCCATGTACCGCCGGGCGCGGTTTCCCGGAGCCGCCAACGGCCGTAGGTGCCGGTGGCGGCGGTGACCGAGTCGTGGTCGAGGGTGACCCCGTGGGCTATCTCGTTGCGGCCTTCGACGAAGGCGTCGATGTTGTAGGTCTTCGGCGGTTGGGTGAGCCAGTCACGCAACTGCTCGTCGATCAGCGCTCCGGTCCTCACGTAGTCGGCCTGGCTGGTGACCACCATGCGGTAGCGGCGGGCGTCCATCGTGTGACTCCTGACGGGCGTGAGAGAGGCGGGTCGGGGACTCAGACTTTGCCGGCGGCCAGGACACGCAGCAGTTCACTCACGTCCTGGTGCCAGGCCCGCACCTCGGCGGGTGTGGGCGGCAGTTCATACGTGTGGTGGTGGCACGCGGCGCTGAGGGCGGACCATACGGCGTACCACTGGCGGGCCACGGAGGGGGCGACGTACCACTGCAGGCAGAGCATCCGGGTGCGACCGTTGCTGCGGGTCATGCGAGGGCTGACCATCTGCCAGTAGGCGTCGAGAGTTTCGTCGAGGGCAAGACGGAGCAACATCGCCGCGGCGCGTGCTCGGACACCGGGAGTGAGAGTGGTATCGCCCGGTGGGTTGAGCAGGTGGTCGGCGGCGGTGACCAGAGCGTTCGTGGAGAGACCAGCCCTGGGCGCGGAGGAGTGGGTGAGACCGGTCACCGGGCCTGCACCGCCTTGGCGAGCCGCTCCGTACGCCTGACCAGATCACGGCGGTCGCCGACAGGCTTGGTCGGGGTCTGGTGGGAGGCCTGGTTCAGTTGCCGGATCAAGTCCCGTGCAGAGGTGCCGTGATCGCGTGCGATCGCGTCCAGCACGTCGACCGGTCCCGCCCCCTCCATGCCCATCGCGATCGCGGCGAGGCCGGTGAGGGGTCCGGGCTGTGTGACTTTCTCTTGAATCTTGCTCTGCTCCAGCCCCGCGTCACGAAGGGTGCGCCGGGCGATGACCTGGTACGCGGCTTCCACCGCGAGGCGGCACATCGGGGGCAGCACCCGGTCGGCCACCTCCGGCGGCAGATGGGGGTCGCGGGCGACGGCCCTCGCGTCCTCCAGCGCCTGGCTCACCGGGTCGCTGACGGGGACGACTTCGACGACGGAGTCGATCTGCCGGGAGACCGCCATGACCGTGGCTCGCAGACCGAGCCGGCTGATGGCCTCCTTGAGCCGGGCGTCGTGGGTGAAGACGACGACCTGCCGGTGCTGGGCGTACAGATCGAGGACCCTGGCGAGGCCGTCCACCTTCTCCGGATCCATGGACTGCACCGGGTCGTCGATGATCACGAAACCGAACGGGCTGTCCTGATGGGTGGCGCGCGGGATGAACAGGGAGAGGGCGAGTGAGTGCAGCTCACCCTGGCTCATGACGCCGAACGCGGGCGCGTCTGCGTCGTCCACGGAGACGGGAAGACTGACCTGCCGCTGCGGGCCGACGCCCGCGAGCCCGATCGCACCCAGCGAGACACTGCTGCGCTCGCACAACAGCCGCCAGATCTCCCCGGATTGGTCGGCGAACGGCTTGAACCGGGCGTCCCGCAACTCATCGGTGAGCGCGCGCAGCCAGGCGCGTACCGCCTTGATCTGCTTGGTGACCGGCTTCGTAGCCTGCGCGGCCTCCGCCTGCCCAAGCCACGTGGACAGCCGTGCTGCTACAGGCTGCCAGCGCCCGTCCTGTGCCGTGATGCGGCGGATGGCGTCGTCGCGCACTTGGAGGCAAGCGTCGGCGAGGACGGCCGCGGCGCGTTCCGCGCGGTCCGCCAGCTCGCGTGGCTCGCGTGCGGCGCGGCAGGCCGTCAGATCGCGCCAGAGTGCGGCGAGCGAGGGTTCGTCGGCCTGGAGCCAGGCAGGAGGAGGCTGCATCAGGTCGTGCATCTCCCGTACAGCGGCCGTCAGTTCGCGGTGTGCGGCCTCGGCGTCGGCCGCCTCTGCCTGGAGTCTTTCGACCTGCGCGCGCGTCCGCTCCGCCCAGGCGCGGTCCAGCAGATCCGTGCTGCCGCAGACCGGGCAGTCGGAGACGTCGGGGTGGCGGCGGCGGTGTTCCAGCGCCGTATCGAGCAGTTTGATCAGCTGCCGGGCGTCCTCGGCGGAGCCATGACGGGCGTCGTCGGCCACGGTTGCTGCCGAGCGCAGCCGGGAGACGGCTTTCGTGACGGTCGGGAGGTTGGGGCCCTCCAGAGCGGCAAGCCGGCGCAGCCGGGACAGGTGCACTTCGTCCGCGGCACTGTGGCCCTTCAGCAGTGCCCGGACCAGGTCGAGGTCGGGGTTCCGGCCGGACAGGGCCGCGACCGCCTCAGCGGCGCGCGGGTCGTCCACTGTTGACAGCTCCTGGATCACTGTGGCGGTGAGGGCCTTGGCCGCGTTCTCGGTCTCGGTCAGCGTCTTGGCCCGAGCCCGGGCCGCCGTGTCGGAGTCACTGAGGAGTTCGAGGCCGAGGATCCGGGAGATCTCGTCGTGCAAGGCGGTGAGCGGCCCGTTGATGACTGCACCCAGCTGCGTGTAGGGGAGGAACGGCCGATACAGCGTCAGCTGTTCGGCGTCGATCACGTCGTGCAGGTCTTCGCCGGTGGGCTTTCCGGCTTGTTCCACGACGGTACGGGACTCATCGAGCCCTTCGCCGTGCCAGACCCGGCGTACGGTCACGGGCTTCTTGGCGCCGTCACTGTCAGCGTCGAAGCAGAGTTCGACAGCGACCTCGGGCGAGGAGTGCTCGTGGAGGTTGCGCCAACCCTTCTTCCACACCTGAGTGCGCCCCTGCCAGCGGAAGTTGTCGCCCGTCAGAGCCATCTCCGCGGCCTCGGCGAAGCTCGACTTCCCGGAACCGTTGCGGCCCGTCACCAGCGTCAGCCCGGGGCCGGGGCGCAGCTGGACGGTGGCGGCGGGCCCGATGCCTCGCCAGCCGGCCGCGGTGATGGATTGCATGTACACGGTTCCGGAATGGCCACCGTTCCGTGCCTGCGCGGCCGGCAGCAGAGCACGCAGCTGGGCCTGCTCTTCCACGGACAGCCCGGATTTGGGCAGGCGGGCGAGGAGTAGATCACGGAGGCGGTGTCGCTCATGGCTCGGCTTCCTCGGGTGCGCTGGAGGCTGCGGCAGGCGTGCCCGAGGTGTCGCCAGGGGACGGTGTGCCGTTGTCAACACGAGCATGACGCTACCCTGTTAGCACTATCAACATGTTTGCGTGAATAGATATCGATCAAGAATGTGTACATTCGTTCTAGGGCCTTCGCCCGCCGAGTCCGTCTCAAGGGCACCTGAGGTGTCAGCGCTTGAAAGTCTCGACCTTGAACATCGCGTGATACATGCTGTCGGCGAACTCCAGGACACTCCCGTTGGGGCACCGGTGCCATGGGCGCGCCGCCTGGGCTGAAAAAGGTCTGTCCTGACTGCTGTTGAGCCTGATGTGATCTTGTCTGCGGCCTATGACGAGCCACCGACAGCGGCCGTGATCCGGCCGCTGTCGAGGTTCATAGGATATGAACTCGTTTCGATCGCGGGGTGCGGACGGCCGCCTCGTGCGGTTGGCCCATGGGGAGGGCGTAAAAAGTCATGACGGAGCAGAGCACAGCCCATGCACCGGCTTCGGTTGCGGACTTCGGCTCAGCCCGAAAGGTCTGGCTGCGGGCGCGGGTCACTGAGCTGAGCGAGGCACTGAGTGACTTCGGTCCGCAGCTGCATGCGCTGATCCCCGCGGATCTGGGAGACCGGCGGCTGGTGGACGCCCTGGTCCTGTGCCGAGTCGCGGCAGACGAGGCACGCGTCCAACCTGTCGCGGAGACAGTCGCGTGGCTGGAGCTGCTGATCCCGCACGGCCATCGTCACGACCTGGCCGACGCGGTGCGCCGACTGCGCTCGGCTCTCACCGTGGCCGAGGACCCGGCGCTGTGGTCCTGGCACGCGCAAGAGTGGGAGGAGCTCGTCCTCGCGCTCTGGAGGAGTGACCGGGCCAGGGCTGTCGAGCCTGGCCGGACCGACGACGAGCTGGTCTCGCGGTGGGGCGTGCGGACGGCCGACAGCCCGCACCCCGAGTGGGCACAGCACGAGAACGGGCTGTCGTTCACGCCGTTGACCGAGCATCTGGCGGACGAGGCCGAAGAGCCCCTGAGTCTGCTCGCGGGGGCGGTCCTGTCGCAGCCTCATGTCGTCGAAGCGATCGAGAACTCCCTGGCCGTATACGAGGGTGGTCTTCAGGGTGCCGGACACCTCACGCTCATCGCCGAACAGGAGCTCTGTGCACAGGAGTTGGGGGCGTGGTGCGACAAGCATCCGGGCGGCGCGTCCCAAGCGACGGAAGACTTCCTGACAGAGCTGTACGAGTCCGTAGAGACCTACTCCGCCGAGGTCCTCGATCCGTTGATCCGCTCGCTCTCGGCCTACGAGCGAACCCTGTTCCGCACTGCCATGTCTCCCGAGCGGCGTGACAGGAACGCGTACTTGACCGAATTCCTCGACTGCGTGGCAAACCCTTCGGCAAGCGCCTGGACGGACGGAGTGCTCGACCCCGGTGTCGCGGAGGAAGCTGCCGAACGCCAGGCGCGAGGGGAACTCACATGGCACTCCATGCGTGGCTCCGTACCGGTCTGGTACCACATTGTCACCTCCCCCCAGGAGCGGGCGGCCGCGCTGGCCTTCTCCGGAACGGCCTCGTCGTCCGCGATCCGTGTGGACGTCGATGTCGTCCTTGCCCGTCAGGGGACCCTGTTCGAGGGGCTGGGACTGGACGGACCGGAGGACTGGTATCCCGAGCCCGGTATCGGGCTGCGCTACTCCCAGCACAGCGCCACCGACCTGTGCGAACTCCTGACCCTCGCCGAACTCGGCCACGCCCGCCTGGAGTTCGTGATCCGGGGCACGGACGGCAGATTCGTACTGCTCCGGTCGCTGCGGGCCGAGGTCCAGGACGCCGACGCCTCGGCCTGGTGCCGGGGCGTGCTGTACGCCCTGCGGAAACTGGTACCTGACGTCGATGACCTGGCAGACGTCATCGCGTCCGAAGAGCCCACGGACCACCAGGACGACGAAGACGAATGGGAAGACGGGTGGGACGACGAAGAGGAGGACGAGCAGGGGCAGCCGGATGCCACCCCCACCGCGAGCGGCTCGGACACCCCCGAGGCGCCGGCGCCGCCCAAGTCCGCCCGGCTGTCCGATGAGTTGCTGGCCAAGGTGAAGGCCATCCTGCGCCTGGCCGAGAATCCGGCGGCCACGAAGGCCGAGGCGGAGGCCTTCTTGCAGAAGGCGACGGCCATGATGGCCAAGTACGGCATCGAGCAGGCCATGCTTCGCGGCGACGACCCCGCCGTGCGCGAAAAGCCGGCGGATCGTGTGGTCGAGGTCGTCGCCCCCTGGATGGGCGAGTGCAAGCGACTCCTGTCGGCCATCGCATTCGCGATGCGCTGCCACCCCATCTATCCAGGGGGCAAGGCGAACAAGCACCGGGTCCACTTGTTCGGCTTCCCCTCGGACCTGCACTCCGTCGAAGTCCTGTACGCGAGCCTGCGCCTGCAGATGCTGCAAGGCGCCGACCGGGCAGACGCGCGGCACCGGCCGCCGGGGGAGCTCCCGCGGGCCTATAAGCGTTCCTGGATGCTCGGCTTCATCCGGGCTGTGGCCCTGCGGATCGGAGAAGCCGAACGTGCGGCCCGTGAGGACAGCGAGCGCGAACGCGCCGAGGCCGCCGCGACGGACACTTCCGTGCAGGGCCGCAGTGTGGCACTCGTCCTCGCCGACCGGACCACCGAGGTCGAGACCGAGGTCGCCTCCCGCTACCCGAAACTGGGCAAGGTACGGCGTACGCGCTTCACCGGCAGCGGATACCGGCAGGGGCACGTGGACGGGCAGCAGGCTGACATCGGAGGCCTCGCCCTGGACGACGAGAACGAGGAGTGGGACGAGCTCACCGCCTGATCGTCATCGTCGTGGCGGTAGCGGGGCTTGGGCGGAGGCCAGTGCTGACCGGATCCACGTGGTCGCGGAGTCGGGAAGCGCATGGGTGTTGATGCCGAGGACGTCGATGATGCCGAGTCCGCCTCGCGGGCCTTCGACCTGGAGGGTGCGGCGGGCGTGTCCGCCGGGCTGGGGATGGATGATCACGGCCCTCGAGGCGTCGCTGGGGGCGTAGCCGACGCTGTAGGTGAGGAGTTGGTGGATGTCGGCGGCACTGATGCTGTGGCGGTCGTAGCGCTTGTACTTCGCGTCCACCGGCAGCAGCGTGCGTTGGACCGCGTCACGCCGGGGAAGGCTGAGCAGGAGATCGGGTCGGAAGGTCGAGGTGCTGCCGAGGTCTCCACGTACGGTGATCGCCCCCCGGCCGCTGCTGGCAACGGCGTGCCCACCGTGCAGAGAACCGGCCTCGGTTGCCAGTCGGCGAACGACCGCCTCCCAGAGCGCGGGCATGGCCAGCAGCAGGCCGTCCGCCGTGGTGCCGTGGTCGGTGAGAAGGTCGGTCACGCCTCCGCCGCGCAGCAAGAGGCGGGCCCAGGTGTGGGCGGCAAGGTAGCGGGCGTTCAGACGCGTGTATTGGGTGCGGTCTAGAGCGCGCAGCGCCGCGGTCGGGTTGGGCGCGCACGGAAAGGCGATGGCGATTCCGTGGAGGTCGCGGGCCAGGTCGGAGCCGGCGGCCAGGCTGAGCGCGACTCTCAGCGCGCTTCCCAGGACGCGGTTGTCCCAGTTGTCCGGCTCCCGGTCGAAGGTACGGACGTGTAGCTGGTCCAGTTGCCCGTAGCGGCGGGTGACCTGGGAGGAAGCGTCCAGACGCCCCCGGAGCACCGGTTCGAGACTCTGGCGGCGCACGTAGTCCCGGCGCAGCCCCTCCCGCAGCAGCTTCTCGCACTCCCCGAGAAGGGCGGCGGCCACCAGGTCGGCGTAGCCGTCCGGGCCGGTGGCCCACCGTCTGGCGGTCGCCGGGACGGGCGTGCCGAGGGCGTAGGCGAGCCAGCTCATGAGCTGCTCTCCTGGAATGGCGAACTTGGGCTCGACGATCAGGCGGACACGGTCCAGGACCAGGATCCCGACGGTCCCGTCGGCCTTGAGCCGCCACCCGGTGCGGTCCGGGGACAGTGTGAGGCAGCCGCGTGCCTGGAGCGCACCCAGGCGGTCGATGTCGCTGGGGGTGAGTTGTTCGAAGCCTAGTTGGGCGGACTCGTACTCGCCGAGCCGGACCTCGGTGCGGTCAGGCATCGGGGCCCGGTGCGCCGCTGGTGAACTCGGTCGCCAGCGCGTCGGCGAGATCCTGCGAGGACATGAGGACGGGGCGTCCGGTGTTCGCGTCGACGAGGCCGCCGAGGATGCGGTGCAGCAGGTCAGCCCGGCCGAGACAGTAGTCCTCCAGGAGCGGGATCACCTCGTGGTGGAAGGCGGCGGCCAGATCCTCCTCGGTAGCGATCGGCTCGCCGTCGCGCAGCAGGTAGGCGTGCCCGATCTGATGGTCGGCGTCGAGATGGCTGGTGATGCGGGTGTTGAGGGACTCGAAGAACGCGGCCAGGTCGAGAGGGCCGACGGTTCCCGAGACGGCGTCCGGGTCGGGGCCGACGGGCAGGAAGGCGAACCGGCGTCGGACCGCGGCGTCCAGGTGGCTGATGCTCCGGTCCGCGGTGTTCATCGTGCCGATGATCCGGACGTTCGGCGGCACGGAGAAGCGCCGCTTGCTGATTGGCAGGGCGACCGGCAGGTTCCGCTTGTCGAGTTCGAGGAGCGTTATCAACTCACCGAAGATCCGCGGCAGGTCACCGCGGTTGATCTCGTCGATGACCAGAAGGAACGTCTGCTCGGGGTGGGCGGCAGCCCGGCTGCACAGAGTGTGGAACAGACCGTCCGCCAGGGCGAGGGTGAGTCCGGGGCCCGTGGCGCTCAGGTCCGGCTTGAAGCCCTCTACGAAGTCCTCGTATCCGTACGAGGGGTGGAAGGTGACCAGGTGGATACGGTCGCCGTGCAGCATCTCGGCCTGGGCTTTGGCACGTTGACGGGCGTCGGCTCCGAGCATGTCGGCGCGGCCCGCCAGGGCGAGGGCGGCGCCGAGCGCGAGCCGTGTCTTGCCCGTACCGGGCGGCCCGTGCAGAATCACCTGCCCTTTGCGCTCCAGCGCGTCCAGTACGGCTTGCACGTCCTCGGGCAGCGTGACTGGCACGCCCGCCTGAGCCTGGCCCAGGTCCGGGCTGGAGTCGGCGTGGTGTGCGGTGAACTTGGCGAAGAGGGCCGGGTCGACCTTGGCGAATGTGGAACGCCACCCGTGCTGGGGCTTCGACAGCTTCTGTGCGTGGGAGACGTCCCAATTCACCGAGACGACTTGCGGAAATTCCGGACGGTCCGGTTCGAAGCGGTAGTTCCCGTCGACCGTGCCGGTGGCCAGGATCTCGTCCATCCCGCGGTTGGCGACGACCCGGTCTCCCGCCTCCAGGTCCCGGAAGGCCAGCAGCCGGCGGGCGAGAGTCAGACTGCCCCCACTGCTGCGCGGCCAGTGCTCATCCAACGCCTGCTTCAGTTCGGTGTCGCTCTGGTACTGGCCGAGATCGCCGAGCTCGCCCCATCCGACGCAGATGAACCCGCCGTCCCGGCACTCCTCCCACAAGCGGCCGCGCTCACCGGGGGCGATCTTCCAGATGGTGCGCTGCCGGGGACGCGGATCGAAGTGCGTGTACAGGAAGCGCATCACCTCCTGCCCCGTCCAGCCTTCGAATTCGACACGCTCGCCCACGAGTTCCCGCAACTGACGATTTCTGCGCCAGGCAGGTGCGTCGGCCTCCGCCGCGCCGGCCAGCAGGGTGACGAACCTGCGCAGATGCTCGGCCGCGTAGATGGGCAGGAAGTGCTGGGGGAAATAGGTCGCGAGTGACTTCGTCACCAACGTTGGCCCGAATCGCAGAACTTCGAGGTCGTCCAGGGCCTCGAAGTCCCCCGCCCCTACAGCCTCGAAGGCACGGACGAACTGTCCGCGCAGTTCCGCCCAGGCGTCCTGCGGATCCATACCGCGTAGGGGAGCAGCCAGCCGCCACTCGCCGGAGACGTGGTGATACATGATGTGCTTCGCGGCACTGCCGCCCTTGATGCTGCCCAGGTGCGGAGTGCCGAACTCCATGAGTCGGCAGTACGCCGGCCCCGATCCGGACGGCGCGACCTGCCCGAGTAGCGCTCCAGCGGCAGCCCCGCCCACTCCTCCAGAGGAAACAGGGACAGCACCTGCTTGCGCTCGTCCTCGGCCGCCGACTCGATCTCCGCCACGGCACGCCGGTCGAACTCGGCCGCCGCCGCGCGCACATCCACCCCACCTGTCATGAAGGTCATCATGCCGGAATCGGCGGCAATGTCCCCTGAGCAAACCGAGGTTGAGTGACTTCCTGCGGGCGGCCTACGCGGGTGGCACCATGGCGGGCCACGGCGAATCCGTTCCTGGGTCAGAGCGGACGCCACGGCGATGGGGGAGATCGTGGAGGACTGGATCTACATCCTCAACCCGAACAAGGACACCCTGGACGGGGAGCCTTCCGGCAAGGAGACCCTCCGCCGTCTCGCCCGCGAAGACCCCGGACGCGACTTCTGGCTCAGCCGACGCAACCGCATGAACCCGGGCGACCGCCTGTGGTTCTTCTTCAGCCACCCGGAATCGGCGGTGGGCGAGGTCGACAGGGAGCCCCGGGAGGTCCCCGACGACCCGGACTTCCCGTACCGGGTCGATGTGACCCTGCTGCCCAAAGCGACGGACGCGCTGTACCGCGATCCGGTGGGCCGGGACGAGCTGGAACTCGGCCAGGTGCGGTCGGTGCAGAAGGTCAAGCCGGGGGCGTTGCCGATCTTGCTGGCGCGGGCCGGTCTGTGAGACGACCGCGGCTTCACGACGTTCTTGATCTGGACAATCCAGATCATCGCAGGTGAGGGGCACCCTTCCGTTGCCAGATCGTCGGTTCACCTGGAGACGGCGCCCGTAGCCGAATACACGAGGTTCATGCCGTTCTTGTCGGACGTCAGCCGTAGGCTGTCGCTGGAAAACAGGGGGAGACGATGACTGACGACCGCAAGGCAATCGTTCCGGTGTGGACGCTGGCGACCGGTGACGTCCGGGTGCCCGCAGTGGCCGGAGACGAGCCGATGACGGCTGAGCGCTTGGCCGAACTGCGCAGTGTGCTGGCCGGCCTGGCCGACGAGCCGATTGCCACACTTGAGGTACATCCTCTACCCGACAAGCTCGACCGCAGCCGAGGTATTCCGCTCGATGCCGCGAGTCCTTTGGCACAGCACCTGTCGCAGCTCATTACGCAATCACAGCGAAGTTCCTCTGCGGCGGCTACGGCGACCGCTGCCGGCGAAGGCCTGTATCGCATGGTGGTTCCGGCGAAGGTTGCCGCCCAGCTCGGTCACGGCATCGTTCGTCCGATGGCGTCGAAGGTGGCGGCCGGTGGCGTCCACGGTGCACTCGTTAACTCAACGGGCATCGCCGCCCAGGCGACGTTCGTGCCAGTCGGTAAAGCGGCAGCAGCAGGCGCAGTCGGTGGAGCCGGTGCAACGGCCGGCGTCGCGGTCGCCGGCAGCGCGGCGCTCACCGTGGCCGCGCCGCTCGTGCTCATGGCCGTAGCGGTGGGGGTGAGCGCGAATGCCGACCGTAAGCGCCAGCAGGCTATCGAGCACATCACAGAACTGCTGGAGCAACTGCACGAAGAGAAGCTCGATGACGAGCGCAGCGAACTCGACGGCTGCCGCGATGCCATTGACAAAGCCACTGCCATTCTTCTCGATCAGGACAAGCTCGGTGTCTCACTAGGACTGGACTCGGCAGTGCACGCCATCAGCAAGGCACTGGCCGCCGCTGACCGCCGCCTTGTCCAGTGGCAGAGCGCACTCGACAAGTTGCCGGACGGCAAGGCCGTCGAGATCGGCACGCTGACCAAGTCGTTCCCCGGCGTCGACGACCAGGGCGGCACATTCCGCACCCACCTCGAACTCGCTGCCCTGGCCATTGCGCTGAAACAGCGGGTCATCGTCCTGCAGGCCGTCGAGCATGCCCAGAGCGACCCTGGCAACTTGTTCGAGAACTTCGCTCGCGCACTCAAGACCGACCATCAGCGCCTCGACAAACTGGAGGCGAGCATCGCTGGTGTCCTGCAACGCCTGTCGGCGCTGGAGCTTGCACGCCCGCAGGGTCTGAGGCCCGTCTTCACGACCGGTGAAGTCGATCGCCTGATGCGCGCGGCAAACCGGATTCACAAGCTGGGCGACGGCGTCGTGGTCAACAGCCGCACGACAGACGTGGCGGTTGAGATTGCCCGCGACAAGGACGGTTCGGTGGTCGTGTTCCCTGCGCTGCCCGCGTCGGCGTAGGCGCGCTCGCACTCACTTGGTGAGTGGTACAGGGTTGTCCGAAACCTCGAACGCGGTTGTGGCTCTCTTCGCATTGTTCAGCACTGAGCGTTTTCAGCGTTGCCTCTCCAGGGTGAGGACGGCTTTGGCGATGACGGTCATACGGTTGGGGCTGATGCGAGCTCTGCGGAAGATCTGCCAAGCCTTCAGTCGTGCCATGCCGCGTTCGACCGGTGCCCTGGCCGCTGCCAGGGCCCGGTTGACGGTGCGCTGGGTGAGGGTGAGTTCGCCGCCCGGTGGGCGTTTGAGTCCGGTGGTGACCCAGGGGCCGGCGCCCTGGTAGGCGCGGTCGGCAAGGGCCGGGATGCCTTGTCGTTCGCAAATCCGGATGATGTGGTGGGTGCGGGCGGCGGTCAGGTCGTGCGCGCGGCCCGGCAGCGCGGGTGAGATCCACAGCACCTCACCGGCGGGGTCGGTCACGACCTGAACGTTCACGCCGTGCCGGCGGTGCTTGGCCGAGTAGTCCGCCCGGCTGTCACCGACACGGTCGCACTCGGCGAGGGTTTCGGATACCCCGAAGCCGGCCGCGATCCGGGCGAGGGCGTCGTGACGCCGTAGGTACACCAGAGCGACGAGCGCGCGTTGGTGCGGCGACAGTTTGCACCGCCGGTCGCCCTCACGGGTGACGATAAGCATCGTGACCCACTCGACCAAAGCATGGGGCAGGTCGAGTGCGGCAGGGTAGATGACCAACGAGGCCCTTGAGCAGCGTGATTGAGACGTCAGACATCTCGATCAACGGCGCGGGGGCCTCGCTCGTTGCGCCTCGCGGGGACCATCACCTGATCGGTGGCCACCTCGAAGAATTCGCTGACACCCCTGCGCTTGTACTACCCACCGGTTTGACCGGTTCCCGGTACTCGACATCGACATCGGCACGGCCATAATCTGAGCTGGCCACTTCGACGCGGCTGGGAGTCGTCTACCCATCCGCCCATACGCAAGGGGCCACAATGGAATACGATCCTGACGCGAACACCTTCTCCGGGGCCCCTCACACAGGACTGCCACAGGTAATGTGGCACATAACGGATGTATGCGCCCTTACGTGCCCATTCTGTTTCTCGACCAAGTCCGGCCTCGGTACTCCGCACAAGTATCTTGAGTCGATCGCGGAGAGACTCAAGCAGATCGGCGTTCTAAAAGTAGATTTCGGCGGCGGCGAACCCGTTTCGTACGATCGATTCGCTGAGGCTGTCGACTTATGTGAGCGGCGTAGTATGTATCTGACCGTGACCACGAGCGGAGTGATCTCGCCGAGGTCCCGGTGCTGGCTTCTGGAAAACCACGAACGTTTCACGCGTGTGATCGTGTCCATAGATGGAACATCGATGGTACATGATCGTCTTCGAGGCCGAATCGGAGCCTTCGATGATGCGATGGGCGTTATGACCGACCTACTCGATCTTGGCGCAAAGGTTCGAGTGAACACGGTACTCACCTCGGTTCTCACGCAAGAAGTGTTGACGGGCCTCCAGCGCGCACTGGAAGAGAAATGTCTGCCGGAATGGTGTCTGATACAGCCCCACCCTTCGAACGCGAAAGAGTATTTCGACACCTACGCCGTTGAGGACGCAAGCTTCCGCACGCTCGTCGCCCGGGTGCACGAGGAGTCCGACGCAGAGACCAAGGTGATAGAACGTCCGCGGTCCGCCTACGTCGGCTACTGGACGCTGCACCCCGGGGGGCGGATGCGTCCTCAGCAGACCGGGGCCGAAGACGGCAAAGGCTTCCACCTCCTGGAAGTGAGCCTGGAGGAAGCAATGCTCGAAATCAGCAAGGTTCCCGTCAAAGTTCCCACCGAATGACGAGGCTGTAGCGTGTCTGACGAAGTGACGAGGATAGACAACCCCAACTCCTCGGAGTACGTGTCCCAGTTGCTCGGACTCACGATCCAAAATCTTGCCGGGACGGGTGTCGTGACCGAGGTCACCGACGCGCCCGCTCCAGGCAGAAAGTCGTCCTTAATCGTTGACATCACCATAGGACTGGGTGTTGCTGCCGCGTGGGACATGCTCAAATTTTCCGCCAGCGCTTTGCGTCCTTCTCGGCGTCCATCGACCGGTGACGAAATCATCTTGAACGGCAAGAGGTATTCGATCTCCGAGATCGACGAGGAAGGCTCGGATGCCCCCGTCGATGATGAATGACCGGGAAACCGAGTGAAACAGACGAAAACGGTAGTGGTGTCCATAGGTGTGTCGGAGTATGCCGGCAGCCGACAACTTGAAGATATCCCCTGCGCACACCAGGACGCACATAATCTTCACAAAAGTCTGCGTCTTGGGCTTGGCGAAGCGTATGACATGTGGAGAAGCGTCACAATGTTGGACCCGTCTGCCAACGAAGCGCTTGCCGTCCTAACGTCGACGTCCAGGGGCCTGCGTGACGAAGAACTGCTGGTCGTCTACTTCAGTGGCCATGCCCGGCTTCGCAGAAGCGTCCTGTCCTTAGCCTTCTCCGACGCGCTGGATGATGGCCGAGGTCACCTCTCGATATCTGAGCTGGCCCGTAGCTGCGCCGAGGTGAGAGCCTCGTTGATACTTGATTGCTGTCATTCCGGGGCTGCCGCAAGTATGGCCAACAGGCCCGATATCCTCAGCCCCACGGCGATCTCTGTCCTGGCATCGAGTGCAGCGTTTTCCACCGCAGTCCACCTGCCCGAGGGGAGCCCTTTCACGACGGATTTGATCAAGGTGCTAGAAGATGCTTCCGTGATCGGGGCGGAACTTTCACTCGTTACTTTGGCCAAGGAGTTGAACTCGGGTAAGGGTGCACTGGAAAAATGTGTCGTAAATATTGCTGAGGGTGATGAGGATGTCGTCCTTCTTCAGGAGCAACGCGATGCGGTCGGCGCCAGAGAAACAGCTGACAGGTTCGTCAGTCGACTTGAGAGCGTGGACCGGGCGGCTCGGGAGTTGATGTGGTACTCGGCAGCCGAACTTCCCCGAGCATATCAATCCGTTCTGGTCGGCGAAGTGTTCTCGGCGGGCATTGCTGGCGAGGCAAGCTGGCTTACCCGACGTGCGGTCGGGTCATTCTTGGACCGCCAGCCGGGGCACTCTCGCATTCGAAACGAAGTCGCTGGCGACCTGATCAATTCGGAGAATTGGATGGAGGTCTGTGCCGGTCTGATCGGTGCTCGCCGCCTTTTCGCCACCGACGCCGACCTCCGTACGGCGGCGCTGAACGTTCTCGTCTCTCGCGCCCCGGCTAATGCGACGTGGCTAGCCAGCATGTACCTAACTGATTGCAGAGAGTTCGACTTCGACTCCACCGAGCGCAGTCAACTGGCGAAAACTTCTTGGGGCATTACAGAGATCCTTGAGCATTTTCGCGCGGCCGGGAAGGACCGGGAGTGGCTGTCACATTGGGCCCTGGACCTGGCGACGGCCACTCGGGACGATAGCGTACTTGCAGAAGTCGCCACGCACCTGAGACTCAATGGACTCTTTGTCCCAGCCGGTACAGATGTTACTCAAGTCGCCGAGGAGCCACTCTCCACGTACTTGTACTCTTTGGCGCCACGGGGAAAGCTGGTGTCATCGAGCGGCAAGTGGTTGCTGTCAAGCCTGTTTGGCAACTGGCGACGGGACGGCAGGTCGAACCTTCGGACATACGCTGCCAGTAGACGTCCGAGTGCCGTCCTGAAAAGCCTTGAACGCATGGGAGCTCTTCCTGCGGTCGCCTTGCGCACGGCGGTCTTGTCGGACCCTTGGACCGCTGAGCACCCGGATCGAGTAGAGACCGTCCTGAGCTGGGGTCTCGTGGACGAGTACCCGTGGGTTCGCCAGGCGGCGGTGGAACTGGCCTCCGACGGGCGGATCGGGCCGATCACCGAACAGCTCATCGACATGGCCAGACGCCCTGGCCTGTTCGATCTTCTGCTGACCCTCAAAGATCGTGATGGCGGCGCGGGGTCATTGCTCGAGCTTCTCGAATTGACACCGGTCGAGCGGGCCGCGTTGACCCGGGATGGCTGCTGACGGCAGCGGCCCCGGCCGCCCAGGACCCTCGCATGAACATCCGCTACTGCCGCTGCTGGGCAGCTGGCGGATGAACACTTTCGACCACAAGGTCGCCGAGGGCCTACAGTCCCCGCAACGCAGGGGCGTCGGCCTGGCCGCGCAGGGGAATGCCTTCGACACGCCGAAGGCAATCCTGCTGAACGCGAATCGGATGGGAATGTCCGACGACAACCCTGTCGTGGGGATCAAGCCGCCGCAGTACGACCCCGATCGGGTGGTTGTCCCCTGACTCACTCGCCCAACTGTCCCAGATACGCACCGCCGGAAGCGACAGCTTCGCAACTGACCGGGGGCCTCGCTCGTCGCGCCTCGGGACCATCATCTGATCGGTGGCCACCTCGAAGAAGCTCACTGATCGGGGTACGCCAGTGAGGTGGGGCGGGGGCCGCAACGAGCGAGGCCCCCGCGCCGTTGATCGAGATGTCTGACGTCTCAATCACGCTGCTCAAGGGCCTCGTTGGTCATCTACCCTGCCGCACTCGACCTGCCCCATGCTTTGGTCGAGTGGGTCACGATGCTTATCGTCACCCGTGAGGGCGACCGGCGGTGCAAACTGTCGCCGCACCAACGCGCGCTCGTCGCTCTGGTGTACCTACGGCGTCACGACGCCCTCGCCCGGATCGCGGCCGGCTTCGGGGTATCCGAAACCCTCGCCGAGTGCGACCGTGTCGGTGACAGCCGGGCGGACTACTCGGCCAAGCACCGCCGGCACGGCGTGAACGTTCAGGTCGTGACCGACCCCGCCGGTGAGGTGCTGTGGATCTCACCCGCGCTGCCGGGCCGCGCGCACGACCTGACCGCCGCCCGCACCCACCACATCATCCGGATTTGCGAACGACAAGGCATCCCGGCCCTTGCCGACCGCGCCTACCAGGGCGCCGGCCCCTGGGTCACCACCGGACTCAAACGCCCACCGGGCGGCGAACTCACCCTCACCCAGCGCACCGTCAACCGGGCCCTGGCAGCGGCCAGGGCACCGGTCGAACGCGGCATGGCACGACTGAAGGCTTGGCAGATCTTCCGCAGAGCTCGCATCAGCCCCAACCGTATGACCGTCATCGCCAAAGCCGTCCTCACCCTGGAGAGGCAACGCTGAAAACGCTCACTGTGAGTGGTGCTCCCCCACGCGTCTCCTGGCTGGGAACGGATCGTGGCGAGGCTGCGTGGCAGGGGCGGAACGGGGAAGCTGCCCCAACTGACTTGTGGGGGAAAGGGCTTCAGCACGACCGCGGACTCATCTCCGCCCACACGGTCTTGCCGCTCGGCGGATAGGGATCCGTGCCCCAGCGGTCGGCGAGGGCGGAGACCAGGAGTAGGCCGCGGCCGGACTCGTTCGCCGCGTCGGCCGCGGGAATGACTGGAAGTTGTTCGCCGCGTGCGTCCGTGACCGAGCAGCGTACTGTGCCGGTCGCCTCGTCCAGGGTGAGGGCGACCTGGAAGTCGCGGCCCTGGACGCGGCCGTGCAGCGCGGCGTTGGCAGCGAGTTCGGCCACGACCTGTTCGGCGCGTTCGGTGACGGCGAGTGACACCTGCCAGGCCTGGAGCCGCTCGACGGCGAGCAGCCGGGCGAGGCGTGCGCCGCGGCGGGTGGAGGACAGCCGCTGGGCGAAAGTGCGTACGACGGCGGTGGCTTGGGGCGTGAGGGCGCTCATGAGACCACCGTGGCGGGCGCGCGGGGGCGTGTTCCAGGGGTATGGCCCGTACGCTGCGTCAGCGTACGGGGACGTTCTGTAGACGGTACGTCGATCTTGCCGTCACCCTGGGTGAGTCGATCGCCGGGAACAGCGCACGTACGCACCTGGAGGTGGCCGCGTATGACCGACTGCACGGAGAGCATGGACGGCGCGGGCAGTGATGACCTGACGGCTTGTGAGGTGGAGCGGGAGCCCGACCCCTCGGACAGTCTGCGGACCTTCGGGGCCGTCGTCCAGGCTCTGCGCGAGCACGCCGGGTTCAGCAGGGCCGACTTCGGTGACCTGGTCCGGTTCTCCAAACACACGGTGGAGTCGGTGGAGTTGGGGCGCCGGATGCCGGACGAGTCCTTCGTGGAGCGGGCGGAGGACGTGCTGGGCAACACGGGCGCGCTGCGGAGGTCGGCGAGATTTCTTACGCGGGGGGAGGCGGGGCTGGCGGCTTGGTTCCGGCGGTGGGCGAGGCTGGAGCGGGTGGCGGTGAGTCTTTGTACGTATGAGTGCCGGCTGGTGCCGGGGTTGTTGCAGTCGGAGGACTACGCGCGGGCGGTGTTCGAGGGCACGATTCCAGTGGTCACGGACGGGCAGTTGGAGGCGCTGCTGGCTGTGCGGTTGGAGCGGCAGAGGATGCTGCACGAGCGGCCGACCGTCCCGTTCAGCTTCATCGTCGAGGAGCATGTCTTCCGGCGCCGATTCGGGGACGCCGAGCAGATGCGGGCCATGCTTGACCACGTCCTGGAGCACAGTGCGCCGCGCAATGTGACGCTTCAAATCATGCCGCTGGATGGCGGGTTGCACGCGTGTCTCGATGGTCCCGTACAGCTTCTGGAGACTCCGGAGCGTCGGCGGCTCGCGTACTCGGAAGGGCAGCAGAACGGTCGTCTGATCAGCGACGCAAAAGAGGTGAGCCTCCTCTATCAGCGCTATGACACACTGCGCTCGCAGGCCCTGAACCCCAAAGAATCGCGGGGTCTGTTGGAGCGACTCCGAGGAGAGCTATGAGCACGACGGAACTCGCCTGGTTCAAGTCCAGCTACAGCGGTAGCCAGGGCGACAGTTGCGTTGAGGTCGCCGTCACCGAACAGGCCATCTGCGTACGGGACTCCAAGGACGTGGCACGCCCTCACTTCGCGGTCGGGCTCGCCGGTTGGACGTCCTTCGTTCGGTACGCCGCGCACGGCTGAGCCTTTCGGGCGGGCCCAGCCGTACGGCAGCGAAACCTCAGCCGTCCACGGGCCGGGCCTCGTGGCGGGGGCCCTGGCCTGGGGGCGGGGTGAGGGTGGAGGTGTAGTTCGTGCCGTCGGTCAGCGGGGTCTCCAGACTGAGTCTGGCCTTCGCCATGCGGTCGTATTCGGCGAGGATCAGGCGTTTGGTGCGGTATTCGCCATACTTGGAGATCTCGTTGTTCTTGAGGCCGCCGTTCGCCGTCTGGAAGGACTCCAGGATGTAGTCGGTGTCCTCGCGGCCGACACCGTAGAGGTGGAAGAAATAGGCGTCCAGTTCGGCTCGGAGTTGGGCGCGGCGGTCTTCGTTCCAAGTGAAGGGGGCGCTGGTGTCGCCGAGGTCCTTCGCCAGGGGCTGCATGCCCCAGGTAGTGTAGACGAGTTCGAGGACGCGGGGGGTGAGGAACGGGGTGTGGGAGGCGAGGTCGTCGGGGTGGGGGACAGGGAGTTGCTTCCAGGTCATCAGAGCCATGTGGATGCCGCCCACCTTCTGGCGAGCCAGGAAGTCGAAGACCAGGGAGCTCTGGGCTGCGACCAGCGCCGCGGCCTGATGGGCGGGCCTGTCCGGGAACATCAACGGCAAGGTGTGGAGCGCAGCTACTCTTGGCAAGAATGTTGGGATGGCGGTGCGCTCATTGGTCGCAGCCGTCACGTCACACCAGCCGATCAGCCAATCGCGTTCCCAGTTCACCTCTGCCAGACGGAGCGCAAGACCTGGGACGTGCGCTTCCTTTCCCTTATGTACAGCCCGGACGCGGCCAGATTCTGCGACCCAGTAGCGTGGGAGCGGAAGGCGATTCGGATCGCGTAGCTCCGATTCCGTGAGATAGCTGGGCTGGTTTTGCCGGTTGACGGCTGTCAGGCTTTTGACTACATCAGCCGCGCGAGGATTAAAGAAGTCGACCATCTTTGCCTCGTACAACGGCAGCATCTGCTCGCCTTCCCGCACGAAGATGTTTCCCGTTAGCTCCCAGCCCTCGTTCTCCAGCGTGGCCCGGTCGCGTAGCAAGTCAGCATCGTTAGCGCTGCGGAACAGGTACTTGAAGGTGATGTGCCATGGGTTGCCGTCCGCACGTACTTCATTGACCAGTACCGGAATCCGGCGCTGAATGTTTGCCGTAAGGTCAGCGTCCCGCCGCGTCCGGAAGACTGGAAGCGTCCCGGTATTCGGATTGATGAGCTTGATCTCCTCGGGTGACAGATCGAACGCGGCCTGGCCGCTGGCGAGTTCGTCTGTGTGGCCTAGAGAGAACGCAAACTGCGCCGCAGGTTCGGTCAGTCCTCGGCCTGTGAGGGAGATCAGGGCGAACTGGTAGCCGGGATGCACCGCCGGGAACAGCTTCTCTCGCTTACCGTTCTCGAAATCGTACAGGTGCTTCACTGCACCTCGCCCCGTCAGGTCCTGAAAGAGGAACTGCGCGCCGGCTCCTGTGGCGATCTGCGTGGGCACCACTGTGCCGCACCGTCCTTCGGGTGCGGTTACTGAGACAAACCTCTCGGTGAACAATTGGTCCACTTGAAGCTTGGTTACGCCACCAAGTGAAAGCCCCTTCGCGCACAAGGGGAATGTGCCGGAGGTTCCTGTGAACATGAACGTTGACTTGAGTTTGCGCCTAGCTTCGATGTATCGCTGACCACTCTCTGGGCTCTCTGACATCCATGCTTCGATGCGTTTGCGGCGCGCTGTGTCCCCGGAGATCTCAGCGATGGACGGCTCTACTGCACTGAAGTACTTCTTGTCCTCGAATTCGAGTCGGTCCCACGGCGGGTTCCCCAACACACAGTCGAAGCCTCCCGCCCACCCCGTAACCGGATCAACCCCCGCCGCCGATAGATCCCCCGGCACGTTGAAGACATCCGGGAACTCCAAGTGCCAGTGGAAGAACCGGTACTCCCCACTCAGCCGCTCGACCTCCCGATGCGTCTCCTCCAGCGCCCCCACTCCCTCGGCGGACTGGAGCGACAGAAAGACCCGCTGAGTCACCGGCGGCGGCGCATCCTCGGTCTTCTCCCACATGAACGCGCCGCACCAGGCATCCGCGATCTTCAGGGCATCCGTATACGCGCGGGACTTCTCCCACGCGTGATACCGCTCGGCAAGCTTCCGAACCTGTCCGAGTTTCGCAGTCGGCGACTTCTCCACCAGATCGCGCAATTCGGAGGCGAACGTCGTGTTCGTGACGCTCACCGACTCCTCCATCTCGGCATCCAGTGTGACGATCCCCTGGTGTTCCTCCTTGTTGCGCTTGAGCCAAGCGTTCGCGACCGACTTGTCGTCACCCTCGACGACCTTGAACGCCGCGTCCGGAATCCCTCCCCGCAGCAGCGCCGGCGTCGCGCCGATCAGCCCGTTGCCGAGCTTCACGTGCGCGTCGAGGAAGCCCAGTGCCTTCCCCGGCTCCAGCGCCTCCATCCACAGCGAGACCTTGGCCAGCTCCACAGCCATGGGGTTGAGGTCGACGCCGTACACGCACCGCGCGATGACCTCATGCAGCGCGCTCCGGACGCTCTCCGGCGTCGGCTCCGGCGTCTGGTCGTTTACCGCCGCCACCCGCTTCGCGATGCGGCGCGCGGCGGCGACGAGGAAGTGGCCGGAGCCGCAGGCCGGGTCGCAGACGGTCAGGGAGAGCAGCTCGGCGACGATGGTCTTCCGTGCGTCCTCGTCCGACTGCTTGGCTTCTGCCGCTTTCTTCTCGCCTCGCTCCTGCGCCGCCTGGATGACCGGGTCGAGCGTGGAATCCAGCAACACCTCGACCAGCGAACTCGGCGTGTAGTACGAACCGGTCTTCTTGCGCTCGTTGCCCGCTCGGGGCACCAGCTCGAAGGTGCGGTCCGCGCCGGCCTGGGGGACCAAGTCCAACAACGATTCGTAGATCGCGCCCAGTTCCTCGGCGTCCAGTGTGCGGTAGTCGACCGTCCGCCAGCGCTGGGCCTCCGTGTCACGGACGACGGCGAGATGGCGTACGGCAGCCAGCAGGTGCTCGTTGGAGAGGGACAGCTCGTGCAGCGGGGCGTCCGCCGGGATGGGGTCGAAGAGACCCCCGAGGCCCGGCAGCCCCAGCTCCGGGCGGCCCGCCTCGTCGCCCAGCGCCGCGAGCACCAGCCGCAGCGCCTCCCACCGGTCCGAGTGCGACGTACCCCGGCGGCGACGGGACTGCTCCCGCAGCCGAGCCGTGGCGAAGTAGTCGGCATACCGCTTGCGTGCCTTCGCAGTCGCCTCGGGCGGGTGCAGCGCGTTACGGTCCTCCGCGACGAAGACGAACAGCAGCCGGTACACCAGCCGCAGCAGGGCCGCGTGGTACTCGTCGCGGTCGAAGTTCTCGCGCAGGACGCCGTTGGCCGGGTGCTTCAGGAAGCCGGTGCCCAGTTCCTTGATGGCCAGACGTACGCCTTCGCTTATGTCCTCGAGGAACCGCGCGCCAAGACGAATCGCGGCGTCCCGCCACACCTCCAGCCAGCACGTCCACTGGGAGCCGCCCTGCGGGCTCTCGAAACGGGACGCATGGAGCAGCCGGTAGAGGATCACGAACTCGCTGAACAACTCGCCGTCGAAGATGGCTTCCAGGTCGAACTCGACGTACGACGTGGTGGCCAGCGCGTTGGAGTCGCGCAGCAGGCGCAGCTGGCGGCCGTTGGTGAGCAGGGCCCACAGGTGAGCGTCCGTGCGGTTCAGCGCTTCCTGCAACAACGACTGCGGAGCCGGAGAGCCTGCGCCTTGGTGCTTGTCGAGCTTGACGTTCCACGCCGTCACGTGGACCAGCGTGTTGTCCCGCCGGTGACTGATCGGGAACGTCTTCGTGCCGTCGTCGGCCGCGATCTCCCCGTCGCCGACAGGAGCGAGGTGGCCGAAGCCGAGGGCGTCGAACAGCGGCTCCACCCAGTTGGCGCGGGCGTAACCGGTGCTGTCGGGGCGCACCGACGACTCCGGCTCCGGGGGCAGCTTCTCGCGCAGCTCACGCCACAGCGACTTCAGGTTCTCCCACTGCCGCTCCGCCTCATCGCGTACCGAACGGGAGCCCGGGATGCGGTAGTCCGCAGGGGCGAGACCCTTGAGGTCCTTGGTGACCTTGCCCTCGGAGATCCGCAACAGCATGTCGGCCGGCAGCAGCCCCCCGACCGTGTGGACCGCAGTGAACACCTGGTGGCGGGTGGTGGCGGACATCAGGCGGACACTCCCGGAGCAGTCGCGGCGGTGGCAGCGGTGGTGGGCAGGTAGACGTACACGCCGAGGATGTCGGCGGGCTTCTGGGCCGTGACGGACAGACCGCGGACGATCTCACCGGACGCGGCCCGCACCCGCCGGTGCGAGGCGTCGAGATCGGCGGCCAGTTCCTCGCCGTACGCCGCCAAGTGGTCTTTCACACCAGGGAGTAGCTGGTCGAGGGTACGTGTCATCGTGCGCGTGCCGAAGTGCGGCGGCGTGCTCATGGACGCCGTTGCGTCGAGCAGCTCGGCGGCCCGCTCTGGTGCCAGCCAGACGGCCTTCTTCGGGGAGCCCTCGAAGGCCACCAACCGGGCGTCCTCCGCCACGAGTTGCTTGTCGCCGCTGCGGGAAGGCAGCGTGAGGTGGAAGCGGTAGCGGACCAGGAGCAGGGTCGTCATCGTGCCGACCGCGTCCGTCGTGACGACCCCGCAGCGGCGGGCCGGGCGGGCCCCGGGCGCGTCTTTGTCCAGCGCGGCGTTCAGGACGTGGGACGCGAGCGCGCCGACGACCGGGTCCGTGCGGACCAGCGCCGCCTCGCCGCGGGCCACCGCTGGATCCGAGCGGAACGGGATCGGGCGGTCCTTCTCGATCACCTCCGCGCCTATGGCCGGCGCGAGGGCGTCCTGCAAGCCGATGGGCGTGCCGCCGACCTGTGCGGTGAAGTCCTCGTCGCCTCCGCGCAGCACCGCGCCCAGGGCCTCCAGTGACTCCCGTACGAACGTCGTGATCTCGCCCGCGCCGCCCAGCGCCTCCCGGATCGAGGCGACCTCGCGGGCCACCTCCTGCGGGTGGATGGACCGCTGTGCGAACCGTGAACGAGACTGCTTCTCGCGCTCGGCCGCCGAGTTCCAGTCGGTCTCCACCTTGCCCGCCGCCGTGTCGAGGGCCTCGGAGCCGAACAGGGTGTCTTGCTGGCCCTCACGACCGCGCATCAGCAGCCATTCGACGATCGCGTCCGTGACGCCCGTTGACAGCTCGTCAGGGATGGAGACGGAGATGCCCAGGTCCTTCTTGATCTGGCGGTGCTTTTTGATCAGGACTTCGAGGACCTTGCCGTCGATGCCGTTGTCGTCGCCGTAGATCGTGATGACGCGGACCTGGTCGCGGCGCTGCCCGTACCGGTCGACGCGGCCCTCGCGCTGGTCGTGGCGGGTCGGGTTCCAGGCCAGGTCGTAGTGGACGACGGCGTCGAAGTGATGCTGGAGATTGACTCCCTCGGAGAGGCAGTCCGTGGCGATGAGGACGCGGCGCGCGGCGGCGTCCTCACCCGCCTCGACGGCGAGTGCCTCGATCCGCTCGATGCGCTGCTGCGGGGAGATCGTGCCGGTGACCGCCTTGACGACGGTCTTGGCACCGAGCGGGCCGCGCTTGCCGCTGTCCTTGTCGTTCTCCAGCTGCTCGGCGAGGTACTCGGCGGTCGGGATGTAACGGCAGAACACGATCGGGTTGTGGCCGTCCGCCAGCAGTCCCTTGAGGTGCTTGATGAGCGCCTTGAGCTTGAGGTCCTTGGCGGGGCCCTCCAACTCCTGGGCGCGGTCGGCGAGTTCACCCAGACGGGAGCGAGGGTCGTCCTCGTTGATCTCCGCGCCTGGTGCGATGTCCATGCCCTCCATGGAGTCACTGTCGGCCGCGTCGCTGGTGAGCGGAGCGCCCAGCTTGTCGGCTTCCTCCGCCGATGCTGCGATCGCCGCCGCCGATCGCGTCCGCAGGGTCTTCGCGGCGGCCCGCGGCGACGACACCAGCGACCGCAGGAGCGCGATCGCCGACCACCACGCGATCCGCGCCTCCCGCCGGCCCTGACCGCCCGCCTCCTCGACCCGCTCACTCGCGTACGCGATCGCGTCGTCGAGCAGGGCCCGGTACTCAGGGGACAGCTTGTACGTCTCGTCCTTGAAGTAGCGGTCCGAGGGGAACGCGGTGCGCTCGGCCAGCGAGTCGTCGCTGAGGCCGTCCTCCTTGGTGAGGTACTGGCGTACGTCCGCCCGCTTGCGCGCCACGAAGTGCTGGGCCAGCAGTTTCCTGCCGGACTCCGACTCCAGGCTCACCGAAGCCAGTTCGGGCTTGACCAGCCCCAGCAGATTGCGGAAGGCGGATTCCTTGCCGCTGTGCGGGGTCGCCGTCACGAGGAGCAAATGACGGGTGTCGTCGTCAGCGACGCGGCGCAGCAACTCGTAACGGAGCTGGTTCTGTGTACTCGTCGACGTGTCGTCGGCGGCCACACACGTGTGGGCTTCGTCCACGATCACCAGGTCGGGGCAGTGGCGTACGAAGTCGTCGCGGTGGCGCGGGGACTTGATGAAGTCCGTCGACACGATCACGTGCGGATACTTGTCGAAGAGGGACTGGCCGAGGTCCAGGCGGCGTTCGAGACGCGAGACGGTCGACGACAGGACCAGTTCGGCGTCGATGCCGAACTTGCTCCGCAGCTCCTGCTGCCACTGTTCGGCGAGCGCGGGTGAGCAGAGCACCGCCAGGCCCGTCGCTTCGCCCTGCGCGAGGAGTTCGCTGGCGACCAGGCCCGCCTCGATCGTCTTGCCGATGCCGACATCGTCGGAGATCAGCATGCGGACCGTCTTCTGGCGGAGGGCCATGAGGAGAGGCACGAGCTGGTAGGCGCGCGGCTCCACCGCGATCCCGGCCAGCGAGCGGAACGGGCCCGCGCCCGAGCGGAAGCCGACCCGCAGCGCCGTGCGGAGCAGGCCGGCGGCACGCTGGTTGCCGAGGTCGCCGGGCTCCGGCGGCGCGAACCTGGCCTCGTCCACCGTCTCGAACGCCGGGAACACGGCGGCGATGTCGTCGTCCGAGCCGCCCAGTGGGCGCAGCACGAGCAGATCGGGCTTGCTCTCCGGGAGCACCACCCATTCGCGGCCTCGGGCCTTCACCAGGGAACCGGTGGCGTAAGTCTGGGACATGTCGGTCGTCAAATCCTCTGGTCCTCTGGGCCTCTGATGCTCTGGGCAGGTTCTCTGGGAAGGCGGTCAGCCGGCGGCCGGGGAGCCGAAGTAGTGGACGTTGGCGGTGGCGATGGCTTCCCAGTCGGCGCCCTCCGGGAAGCGGACGACGTCCCAGCGGGCGTTGAACAGGCGTTCCTCGGCGTCCTCGTCGCGGAAGGCGTCCTGCTCCTTTGTCTGCGAGTCCACGAAGACGGCGACGTTCACGCCGGGCAGCCGGTAGACGTAGTCGGGCGTCGCGTTCGCCTCGGTGAGGAACGCGCCCGGCTCGTCCGGCAGCCGCAGTCCGCGCGCCTTCGCCCAGCCCAGGAAGTCGCCCTGAGCGGCCAGTTCGGCGGCCGAGGCCTCGACGGGGGTCGACTCGGCGGGGGACTGGTCGAGCAGTCGCCGGTACTGCTCCGAACGCGACTCCCCGCGGGACTCCCGCCGGGCCTTCGCCGAGGCGAGCCGCACCAGCAGATCCTTCACGGAGTGTCGGTTGATCAGCGCGTGGTTGAGCTGATTGCCGTACGTCAGGAGGCACTCGTAGCAGCCGAGCGCGCAGGCCCGGCCAGGGCGGTGCTCCTCATCGCCCTTGTCCTTGCCGTCCGGGCCGAAGTGGCAGATGGACAGTGCGTATCGGGCCGCCTTGGCCAGTGCGTCCTCCTCCGCCTGGAGGCGTCGCAGCACACCGGCGCCTCCCTCGGCGGCCTCCGTGAACAGGATGCGTCCCCGCGGGCCGTCGTCCGGCGGTAGCAGCTCGCTGGACAGTTCGACGTCCTCCAGCTCGAACGCGGCCTCGATGCCCCGCTCCAGCGCGTACATCAAGGACAGCGCGACCGGCTCCTGCAGCGGCTCGTCGAGGGTGACCACGAGGATGTTGCGGCGGTCCTCCACGTACGGGATGACCCGCTTCTTGCGGCGTCGTTCGTTGCCGTCCGCGTCGATGACCGGCAGTTCGCTGGAGTCGCCGGACGCGTCGGAGGCGTCCTTGTCGTTCATCCAGCGGCCGTCCGCCAGGTCCAGCCAGTAGCCGGCCGGTTCGTCGTTCTTGGCGCGTACGCGGCCGGTGTTGGTGATCCGGACGGTCGCCGAGTCGCCGTACGCGATCGTGGCGAGCTGTCCGCCCGAGGTATCGGCGATGGTCGCGTTCAGACGGCCTTTGCGGATGCCGTGGTCGTGGAAGCGGTACGAAGTCTCCAGCTTGAAGCCGGCTCGGCGCCGCTCCTCCTCGTCGGAGGAGATCCGCTCGCGACGCGTCGTGTACACGGTGTGCAGGTGCAGCAGGCCGTACGTTGCCGAGCCCAGCGGCTCGTTGCACATCTCGCAGCGGTCCTGACGCTCCTCGGGGTCGTGGTGGTAGCCGCACTGCGCGCAGCGGCGGGCCTCGCTGGTCGCCAGGTCGCCGGACGAGTCCGGCGGCAGCTGGATCCGCGTCACCTGGTAACGGGCGCCCTCGTGATAGATCAGCGCGCCGGGGCCGAACTCGCGGATCGCGAGGAAACGCGGGCGCTGGAGGTAGTCGCCGTCACCCCGGCGGCGGCCGACCGTCGGGATGTACGCGGCGAGCGGGAGCCGGGGGAAGCTGTAGCCGGGCAGGAAGCCCTCGGACGCCAGGTAGCGGTACGGGTTGAAGTCGGAGAGGACGGACTTGCTGTCGACGCTCTCGTTCATCAGCAGGTTCAGCTGGGTCTCGGCCTCGCGGCGGCGGGAGTTGGCCCGGATACGATCACCCTCGGTGAGGCTGTAGTCCAGGCGGCGCCTGTTCTGGATGTACTGGTCGTCGAGCGCGGCCCGGAACAGCTGTCGCCAACGGCCGAAGGCGTCGTCGAACCGCTCGGGCACGGTCCGTACCTTGTCCTGGATCCAGTCGTCGTGCCACCACGTCGTCTCGACGAAGTCGGGCAAAAGCGGGCCGAGGACGCGCAGCGCGGAATCGATGGTGCGACGCTGGGCGTTCTTGTCGTGCGAGGCCGCCTGGATCTCGGACAGCAGCTCAAGAGCGGGGTTCGGACGTTCACCCGTGTCCGGGTACGACACGTCCAGTACCTCGGGGATGGAACGGCCCAGCTTCAGGCCTGCCTCCGCGATCCAGATGCCCTGGAGGTGGGAGAGAACCAGATCCTCGTTCGCGAGGTCCAGACGCGGCGGGGCGACGGAACCCGCCACCATGCGCTCCGAGCGGCGGAAGTAGTACTGGTCGTGGCTGTTGCCCGTTGCGCAGTACGTGGTGACCAGTGCGGGCTGGCCGCTGCGGCCCGCACGGCCCGAGCGCTGCGCGTAGTTCGCGGGTGTCGGCGGCACATTGCGCATCATCACCGCGTTCAGCGAGGAGATGTCGACGCCCAGCTCCATCGTCGGCGAGCAGTAGAGGAGCTTCAACTCCGCCTTGCGGAAGGCCTCTTCGCGCTTCTCCCGCTCGGCCGGCGCGACCTGCGCGGTGTGTTCGCGCGCGAACAGGCCGGACAGCGCACCCGCCGCGTCCTTGTAGAGCTTGCGGAAGAAGGTGTTGACACGCGGTCCGTCACCGCTCTGGTAGGTGCGCGTCAGCGGGTCGTGGGTGCCCGTCTCACCCTTTCCCGCCCGCCACACGAGTGACTGCGCGGCCACCCGGTAGCCCACCGCGGTCGGAGTGGTGGGCCTGCGGTAGCGGCCCGCGCGCTGGGGGGCGACCTCCACCTCCTTCACCAGGCCGGCCTTGGCCAGGACCTCCAACAATTCCTTGATGACCAGCTGCAGATCGGCCTGTTCGAGCTCCTTGAACGACCGGTCCGCGCGTCCCAGGTACTTGCCGAACTTGGCACGCGCGGACAGGAACAGGCCCGAGCGGTCCATCCCCGGACGGGACGGGTGGGGGTAGGCGGTGCCGACCCGAGGCTTGTCGGTGGGGGACAGCACCCACGGGTCCACCAGCCGTTCCTCGCTCGCCCGCTGCAGCGAGTCGAAGGAGTCGTCGCGGAAGTACGACACGTCGATGGCGAGCGAGCGGCGCATCTCGTTCAGCAGCGCCCTCATGATCTCGGCCCGCAGCGCCGGATCGGCGTCGCGCAGGGCCTCGTGCGTGCCCGCCCACCGGTCCTGCTTCGCGGCAACCCAGTCCAGGTCGTCGTAGTCGATCTCCAAGAGGCCCGTCTGCTCCAGGTTCGGCATGGTGATGCGCCAGCCGCGCTCCAGATCCAGATAGAGCCGGAACGCGATCACATCGCGGAGCGTGCTTGCGGCATTACGGGCGAGCGAGGGCGGCAGGTCGCTCTCGCCGGTGTAGTCCACCGGATCGATGGCGAGCGCGGTCGTCACGGCGGAGGCAAGCTCCTCGTGATGGAGGCCGTTCTCGCCCGCGTCCAGCGCCGCCCGGTGCAGCGCGCCGCGCAGCTGGGTGATCTGGACGAAGTCGTTGAAATGACCTGCCTGGAGCGATGCGTCCTGCCGGTTGTCGACGAAGGTGAGGAGCTTGCGCGCCTCCTTGTCCAGGGCTTCCGCCGGCACGGACTTCAGTGAACGAACGACCGAGGCCGAGATCAGCGAGGTCGCGGAGGACCGGCCTTCCTGGTCGAGCGTCGCCAGCTTCGCGAAGTCCCGGCCGCGAGTCTGCTCGTACGCCACCCCGCAGTGCAGGCAGAACAGGAACGGGGACGGGATGAACGCTGCCTGGAGCTCGCCCTGGCCCTCGTGGCCGAGCGGGTCGACGGTGACGGCACGCGGCACCCGGTCGCGGTACGACTTCTTCACGACCTCCTGGCCCTTGTCGTCCAACTCCAGCCAGGACTCGGGCAGTCGGCGGTCGTCCACCGCGTACTGGATATTGGCCGGCCAGCCCCGCTCGTGGTCGACGTACAGATAGCCGTCGCCCTGCCGCCCGCCTGTCGCGGAGGTGTCCCGGCGCGCCTCGTACCGGACGTCGCCGTCCTTCTCGGTGCGCCACACCGTCAGGTACTCCTGCCCGCACTCCCGGCAGAACGCCAGGGGCATCAGCAACTTGCCGCCGCTGCCCGGCTGTTCGAGCTGGTAGGAGCGAGTGAGGTGGCGGGAGAGCTTGTCCTCCAGGGTGACGTACACGGTGTCACCCTTGGAGAGGAACTGGTGTAGCCGGAACGCGAACAGCGGTCGCTCGGTCACGGGATGCAGCGCCTGCGAACCTGCCTCCAGAGTGGCGCGGATCGCGGCTGCGCACTGTTCCTCGTCGACGCCTGACTGCTCGTGCAGCTCCTTCGCCGCGACTTCGATCTTGGTCGGCCGTCGGCGAACCAGACGCCCCGTGTCATCGTCCGTGGCCAGGCCGAAGCGTGTCTCGATCCAACGGGCCAGGGGGTCACGCACGAGATCGTCGTACGCGCGTGGAGCAGCGGGGGAGTTGAGGCGTTCGGCGGGGACGGTGTCGGGCGTCTCGCGGGTCGCGCGGACCAGGGTCTCGCCGATGACGTGCTCCGACCGGACCTCCGTACCGAACAGAGTGCTCGCCACGCCGGCGACGACCTTCTTCTGGTCCTCCACCGTGCCCTCCGTAGACATGGTGGCCGATGTACCGATGCACTGCAGGTTCTGTGCCTGGCAGGCCTCGCGGACCCGGCGGATCAGCAGGGCCACGTCGGCGCCCTGGCGGCCGCGGTAGGTGTGTAGCTCGTCGAAGACGAGGAACTCCAGGCCCCGCGCCATGCGGATGAGGCTGGCCCGGTCGTCCGGGCGGGTCAGCATCAGTTCGAGCATCACGTAGTTGGTGAGCAGGATGTCCGGCGGGTTCTTACGGATCTCCCTGCGCTTCTCGTCATCCTCCTGGCCGGTGTAGCGGGCGAAGGTGACCGGTTCACGGCCCGCGCCGTAGCCGTCGCGCAGATACTTCTCCAGCTCCTTGAGCTGGCTGTTGGCGAGCGCGTTCATCGGATACACGATGATTGCGCGTACTCGCTTCCGGGCGTTCGGCCCCTCTGCGTCCCGCTCGTCCAGCACCTTGTTCACGATCGGGACGATGTAGCCGAGTGACTTGCCGGAGCCGGTACCGGTCGTCAGTACGTATGACGCACCGGACCCCGCCGCGTCGATGGCCTCCCGCTGGTGCTGATGGAGGGTCAGCGGGCGGCCGTCGGGGACCGTGCCGCCCTCTGTTTTCTTCGCCTGGAAGATGCGGGCGCACTCGTCGTGCAACACCTTCTTCCCGGCCAGCTCGACCACGGTGCCCCCGCTCTGGAAGAACGGGTTGAGCGACAGCCATGGGTTCGGCCACTGGGACTTGTTGTCGAGGTCGTCCTCGACGAATCCGGCGATGCGGTCGTCACGGATGACGGTGCCGCCCTCGGTGAACAAGCGGTAGTCGGCGATCAGCTTTTCGTGCACACCGAAGACGTCCATCGCTGTGCCGGAGGCGGCGGTCACCGGCGTGGGCTGCGGAGTGGGCGCGGCAGAGGCCGGCGTGAGGGCGTCGCGCAGGGGCCGGGTCGGGTCCAGCGCGCTCCAGTGCGGCAACTGCGAAGAGTCCTCGTCCGCGGAGACCAGCGGCAACAGCGCGTCACGGACCGCCACCGCGTCCGCTGGGCGTTCCGCAGGGTCCTTGGAGAGCAGCCGGTCGACCAGTCGGGAGAGCTCCACGGGGACAGCACTGCGGATCACGGCGACCGGCGTCGGAACCTCACCGACGTGCTTGCGGGCGAGTTCGTACGGCGATTCACTCGTGAACGGCGGTACGCCCACGAGCATCTCGTACAACACACAACCCAGCGCATACAGATCGGCGGCCTGCGTGACCTGCTTGGCCTCGAACTGCTCGGGGGCCATGTAACGAGCGGTCCCGACGCTGACGCCCGTGCTCGTGAGCCGGGCCTCGTCGGGGTCGTCGACGATGCGACCCATGCCGAAGTCGAGGACCTTGACGGTGCCGCCCTGGGTGAGCATGACGTTGGCGGGCTTCAGATCGCGGTGGACGATGCCCGCGGTGTGGGCGGCGGCGAGGCCGTCGGCGACCTGGGCACCGATCGCAGCGGCCCATGACACCGGGAGCTGGGGCTCTTCCGAGATGAGGTCGCGCAGCGTCTCGCCGTCCAGGAGCTCCATGGCGAGGTAGGGCAGGTTGCTGTTGCTCTCGGCCACGCCACCGGCGACGAGGCGCGTGAGGTTCGGGTGTTGGAGCCGGCGCATGATGCGCACCTCGCGGGCGAAGCGCTGCGCGGCCTTGGGGTCGGCGCTCGTGTCGATCTGGGTGCCCGTACGGCGGCGCAGGATGGTCTTGACGGCGACCTTCCGCTCGGGGGTGCCCTCGGCGGCCTGGAGGTCCTCGGCCCGGTGGACCTCTCCCATGTTGCCCTTGCCGATCACCTGCCCGATACGGAATCTGCCGTCGACCAGCTCGTGGCTCACTGCCGCTCCTCTGTCCTCTGCCCGCGGTCCCGCACCAGAACGCGACCCCCTGACCTGCTGCCGCTCCGCCCATCGTCGCAGGGGAAGAATGCGGCAGAGTCACAGTACACGATTGGCTCTATTTTTGATATGCGCTCAGTCTGTTGACATCGTCAACGCGTCACTTCTAATGTCTTCCGTGACATGAGGTGGGGGTGGGCGAATGAGACCTCAATCCGTCGATGGGGCGGGCGCGCCCGGAATGAAGGCCGCTCTGGCCGAGTTGCTGATCCGGCTCCGGCGGGCGGCGGTGGACGGGGCGGTTCCGGAACATGTCTTCGCGGAGAGTGCGCGCGTGCTGGCGCTCGGCGACAGCGAGCGGGATCGGCTGCGGGACGAGCTGGCCCGATTGGGGCTGCCCGTACAGGGGAAGCGCGTGCACACAGACCCCGACGGCGGGGCTGTGGAAAAGGTTGCACGAACTCGTGAAGAAAATGTGTTCCCTCGCGTCGAGGTGGTACGGGCGCTGCTGTCGCGTTACGCCGATGCCGAGGGGTACCTGACGCTGCGGGTCGTGGACGGCCTGGTCCGGCTGGCCGGGCTGAACGCCCGGGAAGCCGCGGCGTTGCGGAACGGGGTCCGGGTTCGAGAGTCCACAGCAGAGCCCGACGGCGTGGCTGTCGGAGCGGTGGAAGACCCGTCGCCCGGGGAGACCGAGTCGCCGGATCCGGCAGGCTCGGAGACCCGGCCGGAATCGGAAGCGGGAGACTTTGCCGCCGCTGTGGCGGTGGCACTGACCGTACTGGAGGGGGACCGCTTCCATCTCCGCCCTGAGAACCGTCTCCTGAACGCCGAGGCGGAAGTGGGCCTCGGCGTGCTGGTGCGAGGCGGCGCGAGTGGGGTCGCGCGTGAGCCGGAGAAAGAAGAGCTGAGCGGACTGCCGTCCGACGACATCAGAATCCGCGCGCGGAACTGCCTGGTCCTGCACAATCAGCGGCTCGTCCACTCGCTGCTGCGGGGCTACCTGGAACAAGGGCTGGAGTACGACGACCTGTTCCAGCACGGTGTGCTCGGCCTCATGACCGCCGCGCGGAAGTTCGATCCGGCCAAGGGCTTCAAGTTCTCGACGTATGCGACCTGGTGGGTCCGACAGTCCATCACCCGGGCCATCGCGGACGAGGGTGCCGTCATCCGGATTCCGGTCCATATGCACGAGCACATCCGCAAGGTGGCGAAGGCGGAACAGAGTTTGTTCGCGCAAGGCAGGCCGGCGAGCGTTGCCGACGTGGCGGTGCTCTGTGACGTCAGTTTGGCGAAAGTGGAGGAGGCCCGACGGCTGAGCCGGCGCACCGACTCTCTCGACCGGGTCATTGGTGACGGCGTAACGCTTGGTGACTTCGTGGGCCAACTGCGGCCGTTGCCGTCCGTGGAACACGTGGTCCTGGACGCCCTGCTCGTGGGGCAAGCCATGGATGTCGTAAGTACGTTCGGCGGACGAGATCACCGGATTCTCGTACGGCGCCTTGGGCTGGACGGGGACGATCCCTCGACCCTGGATGAGGTGGGGCGCGAGTTCGGGGTGACCCGGGAGCGCATTCGGCAGCTTGAGGTCAAGCTGCGTCCCGCGCTGAGGGAGAGGCTGCGGACGGCCGGTCTTCTCGTCATGGAAGAGGCGCTGCACGAAGGGGAGACCGAAAAACGCGAAAGGCAGACCGAAGGAACGGAAGGGGTCGAGGGTCGGGCAAGAGCCGCCCGGCGTGCGGCGAGGAAGGCGAGAGCGCAGGCCGCGATCACTGTGCCGCGAGGGCAGTCGGGGCAGCGCACCGATTCGGCATCGGATTCGGCATCCGAGGCGGAAACGTGGGACGCGCCGGTTCCTGCCGTCCGGGTTGAGGACTCCTCCTCGCTCACACCTGATCCAGAGAGCGCTGCACAGGTCGTCGACGCGGTCCCGCAATCCGCGTTCGCGATCGGTGCGGAACGCCTTGTGGAGGGCCCGTCGGGAACTGATGTCTCGTCCAAGAGATCCGTGTCGGCGGTCGAGACGGATGAGGTGCCGCAGCCGACCGCCGTGGGCCGGCACACATCAGACTGGGACGAGGCCCGGCGCATGGCTGTGGCGCCGGCCGAGGGAGTGGCCTGGCTCGCCGAGTACGCGCTGGTCTCGGTCGGGTATCTGCAGCTGACGGTGCTGCTCGGACAGTCCGCCGCAGACTGCGTGACGCGTGTGAGCCAGCAACCCGAGGCGATCGACCGCTCCATGGTTGCGGCTTTGGAGGTGTTGCGGCGCGTCTTCGACGTCGTGGGGGAGTCCGGGCAGCGGCCGGAGGACTTCTTCGAGCGGCCGTCCGAGGCTCTGGTCGGCATCACACCTCGTGCCTATCTGGCCAAGAAACCGCTGGTGCACAGCGAATCGCGTCTCGCCGCGCGCGACGCGCTACGGGAGTTCGCCGCGACCGCGAAACGACCGCCGGACCAGGCCGAGGCGGCGGACCGGGCCGAGGAAGCGGCCCAGGTCAAGGAAGTGACTCACGCCGAGACAACAGGACACGCCGCCGAAATGGACCACGCCGTGAAGACGACCGACCACGCCAAGACCGCGGGCCACAAAGAGCTTCCAGTCGAAGTGCGCTTGGCCGAAGCCAGGCAAGCGCACGAGACATACGTGGAACGGCTGCGCCAGGAACACCGGCAACAACTCGCCGAAGAGCGGCAGGCCGCCGAAGCGCGTCTCGCCGCCGCCCGCGCGGACACCGAACAGGAACTCGACGCCCAGGAAGAGGCGCTGCTGCGCCGCGCGGACAGATCACTTCTCCGACGCGAGCAACACGTGCGCGCCGAGAGCGAGGAACGCGTTGCGCGGCTGAAGGAGGAGCACCGCGAGGCGCACCGGGCCGCACTCCGCCGGGCCGAGCACGCGGAGGAAGCGGCACAGCACGCGGACGGGTTTGACTTCGGCAGCGTTGCGATGTTGGTCCAGCGGCAGCGGGCAGACGACGCGCACCAGCGACTGCGGCGCTACCGGGAAGACTCGGAACTACGCCTCGCCGCTCTCGAAGCCCAGCTGCGCCAAGCCGAGTCCCTGCTTGCCGAGCGGGACCTTGCCCTTCAGACAGCCCACCAACGGGCGGAGGCGGCCGAGCAGTGCACAGCCCAGACCGAACGGGATGCCTGGGCCCGTATCACGGAACTGCAGGAGCAGCTCGCCGAGCAGTGGGGAGCCGCCACCAGCACACCGCTCCGGGACCACCAGCCCCGGTCCTGAACCGCACTCGCGCACTTCCCCGCGTCCCCCTTGAGGAACATCATGGACCCCAGACAGGAACTCGTCGCCTACCTGCACCGGCAACTAGTCGGCCCTGCCGGAGGAGAGGACGAAACGCTCGACGCCCCGCCCGACCGGCAGTACCTCATGGGCACGCTGTACCCACAAGAGGCGGACTTGCAACGGCAGTTGGATGTCGCTGCGGAGGAACTGGACGGCGCAGGAACAGAAGGCGCGGCTGAGGACACCGCCCCCGCCGCTGATCCCATTCCCGAGTCAAACTCCTGGCTTCCCTCGTCGCTCGGCTTCAGCTTCTACACCGATGCCACCACCATCGAGATCGGCTGCGCCGGCGCCCGTTACCAGACCCGGGCCGCCACGGGCGAACGCGGACGGCGCTGGGAACGCGTGCCGTTGCCCGCCGAGACGCACACGCTCGGGCCGGACCGTGACCAGGTCCCGGTGCTCGACGGCCGTGCCGAACTCCGCGTCCGACGGCGCGAGTTCGGTACCGGACAACTGGTCACCGTCGCCCTGGTCAACATCGCCCTCCATGAGCAGGCCCTTGGGAAGGCCGCCCAGTGGGACCGGATGATCTTCCAGGTCGGCCTGGAGGCTCGCCCCGTGGACGGCGAGATCCGCCAGTACCCGAGCGTCCGGCTCGCCAGCCGTGACCCGGAGGAACAGGAACTGCGTTTGCAGTACGAGCATGTGCGGACGCACGCCGTTGGTCATGGGTGTGCGGTAGAGGAACAGCACGACGAGGAAACCCGACGCGTGACCGGCCTCAAGGCCGCCGTCATGCCCGAAGCCGAGGTCAGCGGCGTTCGGGCGGCCGGCCTGAGGGGATCGCCGGTCCTGAACGTCCTTCACCTCGCCGACCCCGATGTCTCCGTCGACCAACTTCGCGAAGAGTTGGGAGAGTTCGTCTCTGACTACCGAGCCTGGTACGTGGGGCAGCTGAATGCGGACATTCCCGAGTGGGGTCGCGCCGCAGCCGACCGCATCCTCGCCCGCATCGGTGCCGCCGTCACCCGTATCGAGTCCGGTGTGCGCACCCTCTGCGACCCACGCCGCCCCGAACTGCTGCACGCCTTCCGCGCCGCCAACCGTGCCATGGCCCAGCAGATGCGCCACTCCGCCCCAGACCAGGCGGGAACCCGCCGATCCCGGCGCGATGCCGTACTCCTCGACCCGGAACCGAACACGGCCGCGGCCTGGCGACCCTTCCAGCTGGCGTTCTTCCTGCTCGCCCTCGACGGAGTGGTGGAACCCCGGCACCAGGACCGGGCCACCACCGATCTGATCTGGTTCCCGACCGGCGGCGGCAAGACGGAGGCGTACCTGCTGCTCGCCGCCTTCGCCATGGTGCTCCGCAGGCGGGAACCCGATGGGGGAGGCACCGCCGTACTGAGCCGCTACACACTCAGCCTGCTGACCACCCAGCAGTTCCAACGCGCGGCGAGCACCATCTGTGCCCTCGAAACCCAACGCCGCGCCGACCCGGCCACGTACGGACAGGAACCCTTCTCGATCGGCCTGTGGGTGGGTGAGACCACCACCCCGAACACCTACGAGAAGGCTCGTGCGGCCTTCGACGGTGAGCGCGCCGCCACCCACCCCGACGACGTCTTCATCCTCGATCGTTGTCCGTGGTGCGGCACCCGCATCCTGCCCGCCCGCAAGTCGCCCGACATCGCGGACTACGGAGTGCGCGCCGCGGCGGATTCGTTCGCCTTCTTCTGCCCGCGTGACGAGTGCGCCTTCCACGACGAGTTGCCGGTCGCCGTCGTGGACGAGCAGCTTTACGACCGGCCGCCCACTTTCGTTCTCGGCACGGTGGACAAGTTCACCCGCCTGGCGTGGGAACCCCGCGCGGGACGGTTGTTCGGCGCGGGGAGCGGAAACAGGCCGCCCTCTCTCGTCATCCAGGACGAGCTGCACCTGCTCACCGGTCCTCTCGGTACCACCGTCGGTCTGTACGAGGCAGCCGTCCTGGGCCTGTGTACCACTCCCGACGGCATCGGACCCAAGGTCGTGGCGTCCACGGCGACCATCCGCCGCTCCGGTGAACAGGTCCGGGCTCTGTACGGCGGTGACGTCCAGCTGTTCCCGCCCGCCGGGCTCGACGCCCGCCACTCGTACTTCGCCGAACCCGACACGACCAGACCCGGCCGCCGCTACATCGGAGTGATGGCTCAGGGACACACGGCCGGTCGCGCTGCCGTGGCTACCGCCGCCGCCATGCTGCAGGGCGCGTGGGAACTTCCCGAGGAACACCGGGACGCCTACTGGACCCTGGTCGCCTACCATCACAGCCTGCGTGAACTCGGCCGCACCGTCACCGCCGCTGCCGACGACATCCCCGCGCAACTGGCAGGACTCGAATCTGGCGTGGGTGTAAGGGGGCTGACCGAACATCAAGTGAAGGAACTGACCAGTAATCTGCCGCGCGCGGAACAGCCCGTACTGCTAGACCGGCTGGAGAAGCACTGGCAGGACCCGCAGACGGTCTCCTTCCTGGCCTGCACCAACATGCTGTCTGTCGGCGTGGATGTGAAGCGCCTCGCACTGATGCTCATGCAGGGGCAGCCCAAGACCACCGCCGAATACATCCAGGCCACCAGCCGCGTCGGCCGACATTCCGTGCCCGGCCTCGTCGTCACCTTCTTCAATGCCACCCGCCCACGGGACCGTTCGCACTACGAGGCCTTCGACGTCTACCACCGCTCCCTCTACCGGCATGTCGAACCCACCAGCGTCACCCCGTGGTCGGTGCCGTCACGCCGCCGTGCTCTGCACGCCGCGCTCGTCATCCTCGTCCGGCACCGGCTCGGTCTCACCGCCGAGAACCAGGCCGGGCTCGTGCTCGACCACGGTCCCGAACTAGAAGCACTGGCCAAGGAGTTGGCGTCCCGTGCCGAAGTGTGCGAACCCTTCGCCGGTGAGGCCGTACGGAAGGAGTTGGCGGATCTCATCGCCGACTGGGAGGACGCTGCTCGGGAGGCTCGCAAAGACGGCCGGGAGCTGTACTACCGCAGCCAGGGCAAAGGACAGTCCAACCTCATCAAGAGCTTCGAGCAGAACTACGGCCTGTGGGAGACACCGAACTCCATGCGCAATGTCGACCGTGAATGCCAGGTGATGGTGAAGGGAGCCGACCTGTGAGCCGCACACTACGGGTACGCCAGTCACAGACAGTGCTGCCGTTCGGAGTCGGAGCCGTCTTCGACATCCAGGGTGAGTCCTTCGTGGCCACCGGGATCGGCGACTGGCCGAGCCGTGCCAAGCAGAAGGTCGAATCGCCCAGGCTCGCCTCGCGGCTTGGGGTGACGGGCTTCTACGCCGCTCCTGCCGCGGCCAACGACCGCTACGACACCCCGGACGCGCCCGGAGCCCCGTACATCCGCTTCCCCTCCTGGCTGTTCTGCGGTGCCTGCCGGCGCATGAAGCGGTGGCGCATTGCCGACGAGCGGGCCGGCCAACCGCCCCGCTGTTCCTCCTGCTCGCCGGCCCGGACACTCGCGCCGATGCGGTTCGTGCAGATCTGCGCGGCCGGGCACCTCGGCGACATCGACTGGTGGTTCTGGGCGCACTCGCGACGCGAAGCCGGCGAACGGCGTCAGTGCGGTGAACGGGAGAAGCTGCGCTTCCTCGTCTCCGAGCGTGCCTCCGGACTCGAGGCGCTCTCCATCGCCTGCACGGCAAAAGGCTGCGGGGCCACACGCGATCTGCTGGACATCCTCGGTACGCATGGAATGCGTTGCTCGGGACGGAATCCGTGGCAGCGGGCGAGCGAGGCCCTGGAGTGCGTCAAGCCGGTGCAGGTGGTGCAGCGCACCGCGGGAAACCTGTACTACCCGGTGATGCACTCGGCTCTCGACATTCCCGAGACAGATGTGTCGGTCCACGCCGCCGACACCCTTGCCGAACGAGTACGGGAACACGATCTGTGGGTGTCGCTGTGCCGAGTGTCCGGAACGCCGCGCGCGGCCATGTTCCGGACGATGATCCAGGAGGACACCGGCGCCGACGAGGAACTCATCGATGCCCTGATCGCAGAGGAGACCGGACAGACTCCCGCGGCGCCGTCCGGGGACTCGTCCGCACCCCCTGCCCGTCCGGATCTGAGCCGGGAGGAGTGGGCCGCGTTCACGGCGTCCGCCCCACCCGCCACTCGCGACTTTGCACTGCGCGAGACCGCCCTCGGCCTGGACGGCGAGAGCGAGGAACCCTGGGCGGGCCTGCGCACCCGCTTCGGCAGGATTGTCCTCGCCGACCGACTGCGTGAGGTGCGCGCCCTGTCAGGCTTCACCAGGGTCTCCCCGGACGCCACTGTCGTCCCTGCCGACACCGCGCGGCGTCTGAGGTGGCTGCCCGCCGTGGAGGTCTTCGGTGAGGGGATGTTCCTCACCTTGGACAGGAGCCAACTAGCCTCCTGGGAAAGCGATGGGAGGGTACGTCAGCGGGTGTCCGGCCTGCGCGCCGACCTTGACCGCTCCTTCCAGAAAGACCGCCTGGAGTCCCTCACTGGACCCGAACTCGCGCCTCGATTCGTCCTCCTACACACCCTGGCGCATCTGCTGATCCGCCAGCTCTCCTTCGAATCCGGATACACGACAGCGAGCCTGCGCGAACGGATCTACGCACGGCCCGAGCAGGACCAGTACGGCATCCTCGTCTACACCGCCGCCGGAGACGCTGAGGGCACCCTCGGGGGCCTCGTGCGTCAGGGCGAACCCCCGCGACTGGCGGAGACACTGCTGCGGATGACGGAGGCAGCCGCCTGGTGCTCGGCCGACCCGCTCTGCGCCGAGCACACCGGCCAGGGCTTCGGCAACCTCAACCGCGCGGCCTGTCATGCCTGCGCCCTGCTCCCCGAGACCAGCTGTGAAACCGGCAATGCACTCCTCGACCGTGCCCTCGTCGTGGGTGGCGAGCATGTGCCCGGTTATCTGGAGGCGATCGTCGCCTCCGCCCGTGCGGCCGCGGCCACCGCTCTGGAGCAGACATGACACTCACCTACCTCGACCTCTTCCCGGAGCAGCGCGCCTCCCTCGACGAGCTCGCTTTCGACGGCAACCACCTGGTCAGCGGTCCGCCGGGCAGCGGCAAGAGCCTCCTGGCCGCCCAACGGGCCGTGATGCTCGCTCTCACGGGAACTCCGGTGACCCTGCTGACCCGCTCCAACCTCCTGAGGCAGTCATTGGCCGCGGTCGTCCACAAGCTGGGTCCGCCGGACCGCGGTGTACGCGTGGCTACGGCACACGCCTGGCTCACCGACTGGTACGGCGGGAGAGTCCCGCGCACCGGCGACGACTCGTACGACTGGGAGGCGTGCTACGACCGCGCCGCGGAGACCGGCCCAGTACCCGATCTCACCCTCGTCGTGGATGAAGGCCAAGACCTGCCGCCCGAGTTCTACCGCCTCTGCCGACTGCTTCAGGCCCGTACGACGGTGTACGCCGACGAGTGTCAGCGCCTGACCGACACCAACTCCACTCTCGCAGAGATCACCCAGCGCCTGGGCCGGTGCACGCTTTACGAACTTGATGGGAATCATCGCAACACACGCCAGATCGCGGCCTTCGCTGCCCACTTCCACACGGGGACCGGAATGCCTGCCCTACCCGAACGCGAAGGACCGCCTCCGCGGCTGCACCGTCTGCCGCACAGGGGCGCTGTCGACCTGCTGATCCTCCTGGCGCAGAAGCATCCGCAGCAGAGCATCGGCGTGATCGTGAACTCGACCCACACTCAGTTCTCGCTACTCGGCAGCCTGGAGCGCAGAGGGCCACGGCTCAAGCCACAGCTGTACACCTGCCGGGCCCCAGCCGCGCAAAGCCGCTACCGCACGCTGGACCTCGGCAGACCTGGAATCGTGCTGGTCCACCGGGCCAGCGCGAAAGGGCTGGGATTCGACGTCGTCGTTATCCCCGACACGCATACGGATGCGGCGGTCGACCCCACCTCGGCTGCCTTGCGCATGACGTACTACGTTCTGGCCACTCGTGCACGACGTGAACTCCATCTGGCGTACGAGGGAGAAACGGAGCCACCTTTGTGCGCCCAGGTGGGTTCCGGCAACCTGCTGCGCGGCTGACGAAAGCCCCAGGGAACGCTCGGTTCCGCAACGGTCGGATGCTGCGCTCCTGTGCCGAGAGCCGTTGCCGCCGGGGTTCAACCTCGGCGGCGGCTTCCCCGGTGCCGGACACCGCTTCACGGGCCCCTCACACCGGATACGCCGTATGGATGTCGCCATCGCGAATCACGACTTCGACGACGCTGGTTTCCCGGCCGCTGCAACGCGCGGTTGGTGGCGGGGGCCCATTCCCGGAGGCGGTGCGGCGCGCCTCCGACCATCGCTGGCTGCGCTTCATGGCGTTCACGGACTGGTTCCACCACGACACGGCGGACGTGGCTTTCGCCGTACTCGACCCCAGCCGTACGCGGGTCGCGGTGCTGGCGGCGACCGATACGGATGCCGACGCCCACTTCTAGCAGAGGGTTCGCCGTGGGGCGTCGGTGCCGGTGGAGGTCCTGCAAAGCTCAGCCGTATGCGGCTGATCCATGCCGCCCTCGTCTTCTACGTCCCTCTGTCTCCGCCCCGCAGCGATGACAGGACAAGGCGCCCATACCGGGTGGTGAGGACTGCCGCTGCGGCGGCGACCGACAGGCCGAGTGCGATGAGCAGGTGTGCCATGGAGTGGTCGTCGAGGACTTGCAGGATGCCGAGGGCCGTGCCGAGGGGCAGGCCGAGAATCGTGAGGACGCCCAGGGCGCCGCTGATCTGCTGGCTTTCCTGGGTCTGTACGAGCCTGCTGTAGTCGGCGGCTTCGGCCAGGATCTCGTTGAAGCGGGCGGGCAGTCGGTGCTGGTTCTGGAAGGCCAGCAGAAGATCGTTCGCCGCGCCATGGGCGGTGAGGTGCTGTCTCCAGTAGGTGCTGCGGAACACTGCGATGTTCCTCTCCAGGGTGGCCACGCGGCGTGCCAGCCGGGAAGAGTTGAACACCTCGGATAGTTCGTCGGTGAGTTCGTCGATGTGATCGCGCTGGAGGGAACCGAGGAGCAGGGCGTCGAGGTAGACCGTACGGGAGTGCAGCGCACCGAATTCGAAGAAGTCGCCCGTGCCGGTGTCGGGCCGGTGGCCGAGGAACGCAGCGCCCTGCCGTAGAACCAGGGCGCTCCAGTCGGCGGAGATCCGTACGGTGTCCTTGAGTTGTGAGTCGACGGTCTCCGGTGGGAGGGGGAAGTCCTCCGGTGTGGAACGTGACGCCAGTTGCCACAGCCATCGGTCTGCTGTGGCGGGAAGCGCCCCTTCCAGGTCTGTGCGAAGAGCGGGGGCATCCTGCGTCGTCGGGGTCATGAAGCTGATGGTGTAGGGCCGGGCGATGGCGAACGGCGCGGTGGGGTTACGGACGTCCGCGATGCCGGCGAGCAGCCCGGCCGGGTCGAAGGGCCCGGTGAGGAGTTCCGTCGCGGTGCTCTGCCTCCGTCCGGCCAGCGCCCGCAGCACTGGCAGCAGTGGTCTGTCCACGCTGAAGTGCAGGACGGCGAGCGCGTGTTCGGGGTTGCGGGCGGTGGCCGCGCGCAGGAGTTCCATGCCAAGCAGGTGCAGTCCGTCGTGCTTGGTGTCCAGCGGCAGGTACCAGCGGCGAGGCCGCCCGGGCGCCCCGTAGAGGGCGCGGGCGGAGGCGGGCGCGAAGTACGTGGACCGGGCTACCGCGTCGGTACGGCGGCTGCCCAGCTCGAACGGGAACGGCCCTTCGGCCCAGCGGGGGGCATGTAGCAGCCGTACGGGCAGGACGACCGTCAGCTCCTGGCGCGCTCCCATGACGTCATCCAGGGGCGGAACACCGGCGGTCATCCGTAGTACTCGGCAGCTTCGGGCTGGTCGAGGCGGATGACGAACTCCGCCCGGTCGGGGCTTTCGGCGCTGACGTGGAAGCGGACGCGTTCGCCTGTGCGGACGGTCCGGAATCCCTCGGTCACGATCTGCCGGTAGTCGAAGCCGTAATACCGCTTGTCCTCGTCGTCCCGGATGATGTAGGAGCCGAGCGCGCCACTAGGTCCCCCGCCGCTCGGTCGCCTGTCGACGATGGTTCCCTGCCGCGGTCCGCCGCCACTCATACCGTCGGCTCCTCTTCTCCAGTGGTGTCGGCGACGATGTCCTGCACGCACCGGAAGCCAACCGCGTTGCTTCCGCCACGCTTTCGGTAGATGCCTTTGGTGCTGGCCTGCACCGCGCGCATCGGGTTGTCGTAGCTGCCGCCGCAGATGACCGCCTCGCCGGGATCGGTCAGGCTGGTGGAGGTCCATTCCCAGCAGTTGCCCACCATGTCGAGGACACCGAACGGGGAGCGGTTGCCGGGATGTTCGCCGACGGGGGTCACCCCGGCCCGGCGAACGGCGTCGTCCGCGAAGTCCCGGTACCACGCCTGGTACGTCACCACCGGTCGGCCGACCCACGAGTCGGCGCAGTTGACGCGAGCGCTGTCGGGCATGTCGCCCCAGGGGAACAGCCGCCCGTCGGTGCCGCGTGCGGCCGCCTCCCATTCGAGAGAGGTCGGCAGACGTTTGCCTTCGAATGCCGCGTAGGCGTACGCGCTCCACCAGTTGACGCAGATGGCCGGGTGGTCGTCGTAGCGCGAGTTCTCGTAGTAGTCGGGGCGGCGCAGCCGGTCGGTCCAAGGGTGGTGTGTGACGTGGGCGGGCTGGTCGGGGTGGTCCCACTGCGACGTGCCGTCCGATTCGAGCGCGTCGAGGAAGCCGCGGTAGTGGGCGACGGTCACCGCATGGCGGTCGAAGCGAACAGGACGCTGGACGTTACGGATCAGCAGCCGTTCGGCCGGACCGACCAGGTACGCCCCCGCGGGCAGTACGCAGTCGTCCGTTCCTGGGCTGCCGGGCATTCCGGCGAGGAAGGCACGCACCTGCTCGGTGAGGAAGGCGCCGTCGGGAATATCGGCTGCCGCGTCCAGGCTCGCGGGTCCGGCAAGATGTCGGGCGGCCAGCAGTTCCTGGTACGCAGTGTGCATGAACGCGACGTGATCCGGCCCGGCAGGGCGCAGCAGCGGTGCGAGAACGCACGCGTCGAGTTCGAGGCGTCCGTCCGTGAAGGCGTCTGCTCCCAGCTGCCGGTGCAGGTCGAGGAGAGAGAAGACGGTCCGGTCGGTGAGGAAGGCAGGTCCGAACGCGGCCGGCAGCTGCTGCTCCAGTTCGGGCCGCCCACGCTCGGTCAGCGTCCGCGTGATGTGTGCGCCGAGGATCTCCGCGAGCGTCCGCCCCGGCGGAAGCTCCAGCACTGCACTCAGACGCTTCTCCAGTGGCGTGGAATCAGGCTCGACCAGGCGTACGACATGGAAGTGCGGGACGCGCGACGGGTCGACGCCGTTCGCGTACATCTGCTCGACCAACTGCTCCGAGCGGCCTGCACCGCTGTCCAGCAGCTGACGCACCTGGGGCGAGTCCGCGAGGAAGGACACCCGCGAACTCATGACCACCGCCGATTCGGCGGACAGAACGGCTGCGAGATCCGCGAAGAGCCGCAGGAACCCTGCGGGGCTGGCCTCTTCGACACCTTCGTCGACAGCATCGAGCACACACAACGCCGTCCCCGAACGGATCAGGTAGAGGAACAGGTCGTAGGCACGCGAGCGTTCCGAGGCCATAGACGGCGCCAGGATGCGCCCCGCGTACTCGGAGAACGGTTCGTCCTTCGGTTTGAGACCGAGGTCGAAGTAGAAGCGGAATCGGCGGGTCTCGGGGTTGACGGCCAGGGAGCGCAGAAGCGTGCTCTTGCCGCTGCCCGGGCGACCGGTGACCAGGACGTTCGCGCTGCCGCGCGCGAGGCGCGCCAGCAACTCAGCCGCGTCTCCGGACCGCTCCACCTTCGACTCACCGGTGTGCGGATCCGTGGTCAGAGCCGCTGCGGCAACGGCGGTCCGCGGTTCGGCAGGGTAGTCCGCCGAAGCGAGGTCAGCGAGGTGCGTCTCGAGACTGACGATGGTGTCGACGAAACCGTCGTACCGCACGATCCGGAAGTCCAGGCCCAGCATCCGATGCAGGGCGCCGGGCGCCGCACCGCCGTCGTCGTCCACTACGACGAACCGGGTGAGCTTGGGCAGCCGGGTCCGCAGCAGCTCGCCACCGCTCGCGGCAAGGACGGTGCTCAGATCGTCCGCGTCCCTGGAGAGCATCAGCTCCACGTACTCCAGGCGCATACCCGACTCGCGGCAGAAGAGTTGATACACGGTGTCGGGGCTGAGGACGAACCGCTTGGCCTGCCGGTAGCCGAGGGTGACGTACAGCCCGGCCAGGAACTCGCAACGGCGCGCCACCTCGGGCGCCATGTCCGGTTCACCGCCAAGAAGCGCCGCGCTCCCGGTGTCGGTGAACCAGACCAGCACGTCGACGAGCCTGCGGACCGCCAGCAGTCCGTCCTCATCGCTGATGTCGTACCCGTCGTGTGTGGACCGGTTGCGGAGCCGCCGGATGTCTTCGAGCGCGTCGATGACCGTGCTGCTCCGGATGTGCGGACGACAGCGTTTGACGAGGTCGTTCAGGGCCTTGGTCGAGGGGTCGCCCTCGATGCCGTGGTGACGCCACAGCTCCTTGAGTAACTTCTCGGTCAGTTTGCCGATGAGGGCGACGGCGTTCTCGGGATAACCGTCGTTGAGGGACCTCAGCGGCCGTTCCAGATCGAGCCCCAGCCGATCGGCGATCCGCGAGTGATCGTCGAGTTCGCTCCGTAGGCGCCGCAGCCGTTCGTCGACCACGGTACTCACGTGTTCCCACCTCGCCGTTGCCCGAGGATGAACGTGAACCGGTCGGGAAACACCAGGACGGGCTCCGGATGAGCGATGCGCATCTCTTCGATGCCCTTCTCGATCTCGTTGTCACTGAAGGTGGAGAGCAGAGACATATAGCGGGCACGCACCATGCCGAGGTACCTGTCCCTGCCGATACGCAACTCGTGCTCGACGTGGGTGAGTTCGGCTTGCAGCCCTGCCGCGCGCAGATGCCGCTCGATGACGGCCGGGTTCGGCTGCAGCTCCTCGAAACGGTCGAGGGCCGCCTTGAAGAGTGGGTACTGGATGGTGGCCGGGAGCATCACCACCAGCAGACGGCCTCCGGGGGCCAGTTGGTCGCTGAGGCCCTGGAGCGTGTGCGCGGGGTCGGCCACATGATGCACCGACTCCTTCAACCACATCGCGTCGAGCTGCTCGTACGGCAGGTGGGCGCGCTGCTCGGCAATGTCCTCGGCGGACGCGACGATCGGCGTCAGATCGGGTGGCGGCGGTGTGCCCAGCCGACGGAGCATCGCCTCGGACGGATCGACGCAGAGAAGAGGACGGCGTGGCTGGACCTGTCTGGCTACTTCCTTGGCGAACAGGCCGGTGCCCGAGCCGATGTCGGCGATTCGGTCAATGGGACGGAGCCGCAACGCCTCGACGATCCGGCCGGACATCCAGGGAACGTAGTCGGGACCGTAGACCCAGTGCTCGTCGTACTCGGCTGCCAGCTCCTCGTAGTGCCCACGCGCGTCGCGCCGCTCCACGATCCCCCTCGTGCCCCGTGTGTCACCGCTTGTGCTCTGCTGCGTTGTGCCGTTCGTCCACGCAGCTCGTGGCGTCCTTGCCGGAAGTCGTCAGGCTATCGCGGGTGCCTGAACGGCAACAGTGCGTAATGCGACAGTGGCTGGGCGGTTGCATGCGTCTCGCGCAGCGCCGTCGTCGCGATGCCCTTTGGCTCAGCCAGGACGAACTTGCCGAGTTCAGCAGCGAGATGCGTACCACCGTCGCGTCCAGGATGGACAACGAACCCGCACTGGACCGCTCCCTCTGTCTCGCTCTGCGTCTCCGTGGTGTGATCCGCCGCGAGGTGGGCCCGCTAGGGCCGGACGGGTCGGGCAGTTGAGTGATTGACGGCAGTCCGGGAGCCTCTGTAATCTCAGGGTGAGTTTGCTTTGAAAACAAACTGTTCTGGAGGGTCTCCATGCCAGTTCCTCAGCACATCGACAGCCAAGCCGCCGGGCGGCAGTTGCTCGTCGGGCATCGGGAACTGCGTGCGCAGCTAGCGGCGTTGCGGGCCGCGCTCGACGAGGAGGGCGGGCTCGCGGAGGCCGTGGGTGGGGACGGCGACGGTGTCTCCCTCGTGCAGCAGTTACGCGCCCGCTGCCTCGAGTACTGCCTCGGGCTGCATCACCACCACACCATGGAGGATGGCGCCTTCCCCGTCTTCGAGCAGCGTTATCCCGAGATCGCCCCCGTCATTGAGCGGTTGCGGGAGGAGCATCGGCAGGTTGCCGCGGGGCTCGACCGGCTCACCAAGCTCGTGGAGAGTGACGACGGGCAGGATGTGAACTGGTTGCGGGGGGAGTTGGAGCGGACCGTGGCCGGTATCGAGGAGCATTTCGTCTACGAGGAGACGTACCTGCTGCCCGCCCTGGGGGTGACCCCGCCCGGCTCCACCTCCTAGGACGGCGCCGCACCACGGTCCGGTACCGTCCCCACCTCGTACGACAGCCCCGCCCCACCGTCCGGTACCGTGGCGGACCTGGAGGTCGAAGCGATGTCAGAGGAGACGGAGCCGGAGGCGGGTAGTCGTCTCAGCGCCGAAGAGGCGGTTCGGGCGATGCTGGTCACCCTGCCGCGGTTGGTCTCCCGTGCCAAGCGCACCCCCGTGCCCGAGCAGTTGCGCTCGTTGCGGCTGGCGCCCCGACATCTCTCCCTGCTGTCTTGCCTCATCTTCGACGGGCCCACGTCCGTCAAGGACCTCGCCGCGCGGCTGGAGGTCGCGCCGACTACGGTCAGCCTGATGGTCAGCGATCTGCAGCGCGAGGGGGTCGTGGAGCGCCGCTCCGATCCCGACGACCGTCGACGCAGCATCGTCTCGCTCACCGAGGACCCCACCACCCGCGCGGCCGTCGATGCCTGGCTGGCCAGCGGGGCCACGGCCTGGCGCAAGGTTTTCGACGACCTCAGTCCGCAGGACCGCGCGACCTTCGTACGGGCGATCCAGCGCTACGAGGAAGCCGTCGCCGAAGCACCCTGAACGTTACGAGGAAGCGGTCGCCGAAGCACCCTGAACGCCCTGGACGTCCTGGACGTCCTGGACGTCCTGAGCGCCCTGAAATCCTTGAACGGGGTCGGCCGCCGCCGGATACCTCGCCTTTCGCAGGCGGAACAGCGCCGCCGTGTACGGGCCCACCCCTCGCAGTGCCACCCGCGCCAGGTCCTCCGGGGTGTCCACGTCGAGCCGGATGCCGCAGTCGCTCGGCATGTCGACGGGGAACGCCCCGAGTGAGGTGTGCCGGTGTGCGGAGTCGGGGCCGAAGGCGGGTGCGAGGCCGGCGGTGGTGAGCGCGGTCAGGACGGTGGTTCCCTCGTCGGTGTGGTCGGCGACGAAGGCCCGATCATGATTCCGTGCCGCGCGCAGGACATGCTCCAGTTCGCGTGGACGCAGGCCCGGGAGGTCGGCGGTGAGTACAGCCACCGGACCCTCGGGGCCCACCGAGCGGCACTTGGCGGCCCCCAGGCGTATGGCGTCGTTGAGGTCGGGATCGGGTGCGTCCGGGCAGACCAGCGCGCCCAGGGTGCGGGCCTGTGAGGCGGCCAGCGGATCGGCCGTCACCACCACGACCGTACGGACCCCTTCGGTGTTCCGTACGGCCCACAGTGTGTCCAGGAAGAAGGCGTGGGCCAGTTCCTGGCGCCACGGCCCCAGCCCCGCCGCGAGCCGGCTCTTGGCCCTGCTGAACGACTTGACCGGGAGTACCACCGACCACACGTGCTCAGCCCTGCGTCCGGGCGCGCACCACGAGGTCGTCCCGCTCGATGACCCGGGACCGGCCGTGCAGCACACCGGACACCCGGACCAGGGTGTCCCGGACGAAGCAGGTCGGCTCCACCAGGACGGCACCCTGTGCGGAAGTGACCGTCACCGTCGCGTAGTAGCTGGTGGACACCGTGCCGTCGTCGGCCTCCTCGACCGTCATCATGTCGAACCAGTGCCGGGGCTGCGCGCCGTCGAACCTGCCCGCCGCCGCCCGCGCGCCCGCCTCGATCGCCTCGGGGCCGGTCAGTACGGTGCCGCCCGCGAGGCGGAACTCCGCGTCCGCGACGAACGTGGCGCCGAAACCGCCGAAGTCGTCCCCGTCCATCCGGTGCATCTGCCGGGCGTAGAACTGTGTCACCTCCACGTACAGCTCGGCGGAGGGGAGCTTGGGAGCGTTCTTCGTCGTTGCGTCCGTGATCGTCGTCGCGTCAGTGATTGTTGCCGCGTCAGTGGTCGTCGTCTCTTCAGTCGTCATGGTGGCGATGCTGTGGGCGCCTACTGGAGGCCGGATCGAGCGGCGGCGGAGCCGACGGAGTCCCCCTGCCGTCGAGCCGGTCTCCAGCAGCCGTCGAGTGCGACCGCACAGGGTGTGCCGCATGGCTGAATTCACCATCACCGAGTTCCAGAGCGTCGTGAACGCCTGCTTCGACGGAGCCACCAGTGAGGAGATCAAGGATTCCACGCTGCACACCGAGTTCACCGACCTCGGTTTCGACTCGCTCACCGTGTACGAGATCGTGACCCGCATCCAGGACGACTTCAAGGTCAGCGTGCCCGACGAACAGCTCGACGAACTCACCACCCCCGCCGCCCTCATCCAGTACGTCCAAGGTCAGCTCACCACTGTGTGATCCCCTGTGTGGTCCCGCTGTTCCCCCAGCCGGTGCAACGCCTCGGCGAACACCCGCGCGTCGGCCGGGCCACCGGCGTCCCGGCCGACGGCCAGCAGGGGGACCACCTCGCTGGCGCCGTCCCGCACCGCGGGGTGGTGCCGGGCGGGGGCGCTCAGGCTCCGGTCCGCGGAGCCGTCGAGCAGCAGCAGACCCGGCCGCCTCCCCAAGGTGTCCAGCAGTTCCCGCAGAGCCGGCCAGTACCGCACCGGGGCGGCCAACTGCCCGCCCCAGAAGTGCGGATCCCGCGCCTGCTCCGCGGTCACCGCGACCCCGGTGCGGGTGGAAACCACCGTGCCGGCGGCCGCCCGGGGAGCACGCGGCCCGAAACCCGCCAGTGCCTCGGCGAAGCGCAGCGCGGCTCCTTCCATGGCGGGGCTGTGGAAGGCGTGCCCCGAACGCAGCGCGCGCACCAGGAACCCGCGGTCCCGCAGCCGTTGCTCCACGGCGGCCAGCGCCTCCCTCGGGCCCGCCAGCACCGTCTGACGCGGCCCGTTGAGCGCCGCGACGGCCACCCCGGCGAAGGCCGTCCCGGCAGCCCCCCTCGCGACGGCCGCCCTGTCGGCCACCCTCGCGTCGGCCACCCCGGCCGCGGTCACCCCCGCGACAGCCACCCCGTCGGCTGTCCCCGACCCGGTCACCCCGTCGACTCCGACGGCCATCCCTTCGGCAGAACCGCTGAGTTCCGCCCCTTCGCCGAAACCCCCAAGCTCTTCTGCCAGTTGCCCCTCCGACGCCGCCACCGCGAGCATCCCGCCGTACCCCGTACCCTCCAGCGCCCGGGAGCGGGCGGCGGCCAGCGCGCCGATGTCCGCCGGATCGAAGACGCCCACCAGGCAGGCCGCCGCCAGCTCGCCCACACTGTGCCCGAGCAGCAGCGCGGGAGGCTCCGCCGCCGCGCCCACCGCACGTCCCAGCGCGTGACCCACGGCGAGCAGCAGCGGCTGCGCCACCGCCGACTCGTCCAGCTCCGGGTTGGGCGCGGGGCGCAGCCACGCCGACCGCAGCCGTGCGCCGGTCGTGCCTAGCCGGCCGAAGAACTCGTCCATGGGCGCGGTGAACTCCTCCCGCGCGCCGTACAGTCCGGCGGCCATACGTTCCCGCTGCGCACCCTGTCCGGGCAGCAGCAGCACACTTCGACGGCGCTCCACGGGACCTCCCTTGCCTCGGCCCCCGGCACCTCCGGCGGGCGGGCCGAGCCTGTCCGACCCGTCTCGACCTGGAGTGGACCACCGCTGGACCCGGCGAGACGGGGCCGCCAGTCGAATTCGAGCCGTGGTCAAGGGGTTGCGCCGACAGTCGAAGGCAGCCGAACGAGGGGCAGGACAGTGAACCGAAGTGTCGCAATCACCGGGATAGGCGTTGTCGCGCCGGGTGGGGTGGGCAAGAAGGCGTTCTGGGATCTCCTGGTCTCGGGCCGCACCGCCACCCGCACCATCTCCTTCTTCGACCCCTCCCGCTTCCGCTCACAGGTCGCCGCCGAAGTCGACTTCGATCCGCAGCGGTCCGGGCTCAGCCCGCGGGAGGCGAGGCGGCTGGACCGGGCCGCGCAGTTCGCCGTCGTCAGCGCCAGGGAGTGCATGGCGGACAGCGGCCTCGAATTCGTGGAACTCGATCCGCACCGCACCGGGGTGAGCGTCGGCAGCGCCGTCGGCGGCACCACGGGACTGGAACGCGAATACCTCGTCCTCAGCGACAGCGGCCGGCTGTGGGAGGTGGACAGCGACTATGTCTCGCCCCACCTCTTCGATGCCTTCGTGCCCAGTTCCCTGGCGGCCGAGGTGGCATGGACCGTGGGCGCCGAAGGCCCCGCCACGGTCGTCTCCACCGGCTGCACCTCCGGGCTGGACTCCGTGGGTTACGCGCGTGACCTCATCGCCGAGGGCACCGTCGACGTCATGATCGCCGGGGCGGCCGACACCCCGATCTCGCCGATCGCCGTCTCCTGCTTCGACGCCATCAAGGCCACCACGCCCCGCAACGACGACCCCGAGCACGCCTCCCGGCCCTTCGACCGCACCCGCAACGGCTTCGTACTCGCCGAGGGCGCCGCGATGTTCGTCCTGGAGGAACTGGAGCACGCGCGGGCCCGGGGCGCCCATGTCTACGGGGTCATCGGCGGCTACGCCACCCGCTGCAACGCGTACCACATGACGGGTCTGCGGCCGGACGGCCACGAGATGGCCGAGGCCATCCGGCACTCGCTGGACCAGGCGCGGCTCAACCCCGACCTCGTCGACTACGTCAACGCGCACGGCTCGGGCACCAAGCAGAACGACCGGCACGAGACGGCCGCCTTCAAGGAGACCCTCGGGCAGCACGCCTACGAGGTGCCGATCAGTTCCATCAAGTCCATGGTCGGGCACTCCCTGGGCGCCATCGGCTCCATCGAGATCGCCGCCTGCGCGCTGGCCATGGAGAACGGTGCCGTTCCCCCCACGGCCAACCTTCACGAGCCCGATCCCGAATGCGACCTGGACTACGTACCGAACGAGGCCCGGGAGCACGGCGTGGACGCCGTCCTCAGCGTGGGCAGCGGCTTCGGCGGCTTCCAGTCCGCCATGGTCATCACCCGAGAGGAAACCACGCGATGACACTGGCCACTCCCGCGGCCCAGGAGACCCCTGAGCGCACCGGGCGGCCGACCGCCGTCATCACCGGCATCGGCGTCGCCGCCCCCAACGGCCTCGGCACCGAGCAGTGGTGGCAGTCCACGCTGCAAGGCACGAGTGGTATCGGGCCGGTCGTCGACTACGACGCCTCGCGCTACCCGTCCCGGCTGGTCGGGCGGATCGCGGGGTTCGAAGCGGCCGAGCACATCCCGGGCCGACTGCTGCCGCAGACCGACCGGGTGACCCGGCTGGCCCTCGTCGCGGGGGCCGAGGCGCTGGCCGACGCCGACGCGAACCCCGCCGAACTGGCGGAACAGGACGGATACGGCGAGTACGGCTGCGGCGTGGTCACCTCCAACGCCACCGGTGGATTCGAGTTCACCCACCGGGAGATCCGCAAACTGTGGACCCAGGGCCCGCAGCAGGTCAGCGTCTACGAGTCCTTCGCCTGGTTCTACGCGGTCAACACCGGCCAGCTCTCCATCCGCCACAAACTGCGCGGACCCAGCGGCGTCCTCGTCTCCGAACAGGCGGGCGGACTCGACGCCATCGGCCAGTCCCGTCGCACACTGCGGCAGGGCGTCAAGCTCTCGCTGACCGGCGGCATGGACTCCTCCCTCGACCCCTGGGGCCTGGTCTCCCACCTCGCGAGCGGCCGGCTCTCCCGCTCCGACGACCCCGCCACCGCCTACCTGCCCTTCGACACCCGCGCCGCCGGTCAAGTGCCGGGCGAGGGGGGCGCGATGCTCGTACTGGAGGAGGAGACGGCGGCCCGTGCGCGCGGGGCCCGGGTGTACGGCGAGATCGCCGGATACGCGGCCACCTTCTCGCCCCGGCCGGGTTCCGGACGCCCTCCCGGTCTCGAACGCGCCGCACGACTCGCCCTCGCCGACAGCGGGCTGGGCGTCGAGGACGTGGACGTGGTCTTCGCCGACGCCGCGGGACTGCCCACGGCCGACGACGAAGAGGCCGCGGCACTGCGCGCCCTCTTCGGCCCCTACGGTGTGCCGGTCACCGCCCCCAAGACCCTCACGGGCCGGCTGTTCGGCGGTGGGGCCCCGCTCGACGTGGCCGCCGCCCTGCTCGCCCTGCGCGACGGCGTCATCCCGCCCACCGCGGGCATCGACCGCCCCGTTCCCGAGCACCGGCTCGACCTGGTGCGCGACACACCCCGCCAGGCGCCGCTGCGCACCGCGCTGGTGCTGGCGCGCGGCCACGGCGGCTTCAACGCCGCGGTCGTGGTCCGCTCGCCCGAGACCGCCTGACCTCCGCTTTCCACTGGCATCACCTCACCCCCACCCCCACCCCCATCCGATTCCGTACGCGAGGAGTTCACCTCATGACCATCACCCTCGACGACCTGGTCCTCGTGCTCACCGAGTGCGCCGGCGCCGACGACGACGTCACGCTCACCGGCCAGAACCTGGACCTGCCCTTCACCGACCTCGGCTACGACTCGCTGGCGCTGCTGGAGACGGCGGCCCTGATGAAGCACCGGTTCGGGGTCGAGCTCACCGACGAGGAGGTCACCGGGATCGAGACGCCCCGGGAGTTCCTCGACCGGGTCAACCACGCCGCGGCCCAGGCCGCCTGAGAGAACGGGCCCGACACCATGGAGCAGGTACAGGCACCCCGGGGCACTGCCGTCGTCACCGGAGCGACCCGGGGCATCGGACGGTCCGTCGCGGCCTCCCTGGGCGCGCTCGGACACCCCGTCTACCTCTGCGCCCGGGACGAGGAAGCCCTCACCCAGACCGTCAAGGAGCTCCAGGAGAGCGGTGTGACGGCCGACGGAACCGTGTGCGACGTGACCTCGGCGGAGAGCGTGCAGCGGTTCGTCCAGTCCGCCGTCGACCGGTTCGGTCCTGTGGAGGTCCTGGTGAACAACGCCGGGCGCAGCGGCGGCGGCGTCACCGCGGAGATCCCCGACGAGCTCTGGTTCGACGTCATCAACACCAACCTCAACAGCGTCTTCCTGGTCACCAAGCAGGTGCTGACCACCGGCCGGATGCGTGAGCTGAAGCGCGCCAGGATCGTCAGCATCGCCTCCACGGGCGGCAAGCAGGGCGTCGTGTTCGGCGCGCCCTACTCGGCCTCCAAACACGGCGTCGTCGGGTTCACCAAGGCCCTCGGCCTCGAACTGGCCAAGAGCGGAATCACCGTCAACGCGGTCTGCCCCGGCTATGTGGAGACGCCCATGGCGGGCAACGTGCGCCAGCACTACGCCCGTATCTGGAACACCACCGAGGACGAGGTCCTGGAGCGGTTCAACGCCAAGATCCCCCTCGGCCGCTACACCGACCCCGACGAGGTCGCCGCCATGGTGGCGTACCTGGTCTCGGACGCGGCGGCGGCCGTCACCGCGCAGGCGATCAACGTCTGCGGAGGCCTCGGAAACTACTGAGCCGCCTCGCACATCACTGAGATCTCGCACATCACTGAGGTTGAGGAGAACCACCGCGTGGACACGGAGACGCACGAGAGGACCGCGGACAGCCCCACCCGCAGCGCCGAGCACGTGACCGAGCTGGCCGCGTCGGCCCGCCGCGCCTACGCGCTCATCGAGGACGTCGGCCGCTGGCCGCTGCTCTTCGCGCCCTGCATCTGGTCCCAGGAACTGGAACGCACCGGCGACATCCAGCGCATCAGGCTCTGGGCGGTCGTCGGCAACGGGGTGCGCAGCTGGACCTCGCGGCGCGTGCTCGACCCGGCGGGCAACCGGATCGACTTCGCACAGGAGACCCCGGCCGCGCCGCTCACCGAGATGTCGGGTCACTGGCGGTTCCAGGACGCCTCGCCGGGCAGCCCCGGGCGGCTGGAACTGGGGCACCGGTGGACCACCGACGGCGATCCGGGCGCGGCCGACCGCATCGCCGCCGCGCTGGACTCCAACAGCACAGTAGAGATCGGGGCGCTCCGGTCCTGGGCGGAACGCCCCGAGGAGCCGGACGAGCTGATCCTGAGCTTCAGCGACGACGAACTCATAGCCGCGCCGGCAGCGGAGGTCTACGACTTCCTGTACCGCGCCGATCTGTGGCCCGAGCGGCTGCCGCACGTGGCCGGGCTCGACCTGGAGACCACCCCGGCGGAGGCCGCCACCGCGGGCGCCGAGGTGCAGACGATGGACATGGAGACCTCCGCCGCGGACGGCAGCAAGCACACCACCCAGTCGGTGCGGCTGTGCTTCGAGGGCGAGCGGATCGTCTACAAGCAGACCACCCCGCCGCGCGGACTGCTGGCCCACTCCGGCGAGTGGCTCTTCAGCAGCGGTCCTGAGGGCACCCTGGTCACCGCCCGGCACACGGTGGCCCTCGATCCCGCCGCCGTGGAGAGCGTCTTCGGACCGGGCACCACCATCGCCCAGGCCCTCCTCAGGGCCCGGGACATCATCGGCGCCAACAGCCGGGGCACCCTTCGGACGGCCCGGAGCCATCTCGGGCAGGGGGCCGCCGCGTGAGTGGCCGCACCGTGACCGGGGCCCGGACCGCCACCCCGGGAAGGCTGGAAGAGCTGGCGGACGGCGTGTTCGCGTACATCCAGCCCGACGGCGGCTGGTGCGTCAGCAACGCGGGCATCCTGCTGGAACCGGGGCGGGGCGGCGGACCCGTGCTGGTGGACACGGCCGCCACCCACGAGCGGGCGCGGGCCATGCGGGCCGCCCTCGGCGGGCTCACGCCCGAGTCCCCGCGGCTGATCGTCAACACCCATTTCCACGGCGACCACACCTTCGGCAACGCCGTACTGGCGGGCCCGGGCACCGTCGTCGTCGCGCACGAGCGCACCCGTACGGAGATGGCGGCCGCCGGACTCGGTCTGACCGCGCTGTGGCCCGACGTCGAGTGGGGCGGCATCGAGTTGATGCTGCCCGACCTGACGTACCGCCAGGGGCTCACCCTCCACCAGGGGGAGCGCCGGATCGAGCTGATCCACCCGGGCCCCGCGCACACCACCAACGACACGCTGGTGTGGCTGCCCGAGGAGCGCGTGCTGTTCGCCGGCGACGTCGTGCTTCCCGGCTGTACGCCGTTCGTGCTGATGGGCTCCGTCGCCGGGTCCCTCGCCGCCCTGGAACTCCTGCGGAAGCTGGACCCGCTGACCGTTGTCGGCGGCCACGGACCCGTCAGCGGCCCCGAGGCGCTGACACAGACCGAGGAGTACTTCCACTGGCTGACGGAACTTGCCGCCAAGGGCAGGGCGGCGGGACTCACCCCCCTCCAGCTCGCCCGCGAGACGGGACCCGGTCCCTACGGCGACCTGCGCGATCCCGAGCGGTTGCCGGCCAACCTGCACCGGGCCTACGCGGAACTGGCCGGCGAAGAGCTCGGCAGCGCCCTCGACGTCGTGTCGGTCTTCGGCGAGATGGTCGAGTACAACGGGGGTGTACTTCCCCTCTCCCACGCCTGAGAGCCGTACTGGCAGCACAACTCGGCGCGGCGGTGGTGAATTCACCACCGCCGCGCCGACGCGTCCCACATCCCGCCCGAACTGCCGTGACAGAGCCGGCCGGCCCCGTCTCCCGGGGCCGGCCGGCTCTGTCCGCGTTGCGTGGCCGCTACCGCGCCGCTGCCGGACCGCTGGTCTGCGTGGTCTCCGTGGTCCACAGCCGTCCCTCGGCGTAGGCGAGCGCCGCCGATTCGAACTGGAGCGCCACGTGGGTGGCCGAGGTGTTGACGTCCCGCCAGTAACGCTGCAGCGGGGCGCTCTCCCCGTAACCCGTGGTGCCGCCGTTCGCCGCGAGCCGGTTGACCGCGGAGGCCAGCATCCGTACCGACAGGGCGGTGTCGCGCAGATTGCGCCGGGTCTGCTCGGGAGTCACCTCCGCGCCCAGGTCGGCGACGCGCGCGCACCGCTCCAGGAGCAGCCGTGCGGCGTCCGTCTCACCGGCCGAGTGGGCCAGCACGCCGGCGAGCGCCTCGCGGCTGGGGCCCGGCGCCTGGGGCCGCAGGAGTACGGAGCGCGCCTTGACCACCGCGTAGGCCGACCACTGGCCGAGCGCGCCCTCGGCGGCGCCAAGGAGCGGCCCGGCGAAGGAGAGACCGTTGGCAGCTTCCAGCGGCACGGTGTGACAGGCCGCCGTGGACGCCGTGGGGCGGCCCGTCAGCAGGTCGGCCCGGGCGAAGGCGCGCCGCTCGGGAACGAACACGTCGGAGGCGACCACCGTGTGGCTGCCGGTGGCCCGCATGCCGACGCTCTCCCAGCTCTCCACGACCTCCACCTCGTCCCGGGGAACCGCGAAGACCCGGGGCCCGGCCCCGTCGGGCAGCGTGCCGCAGAGCAGCAGCCAGTCCGCGTACGCGACGGCGCTGATGTAGGGCCAGCGCCCGGACAGTGTCCAGCCGCCGGCCGCGGGGGCGGCCTTCCCGAAGGGGGAGAGGGAGCCGACGACGAGCGCGTCGGGCCCCTGCGCCCACACCTCCCGGTAGCCCTCGGCGGGCAGATACGCCGCCATCCGGCCCAGGTTGGCAGCGAGCGAGGCGCACCAGGCGGTGGCGGGGCAGGCGGCGCCGACCCGCGCCACCGCCTCGGTGAGCTCCGCGAAGGTGCCCTCGGAGCCGCCGCACTCCCGGGGTACGAAGTGCCGGGCGAAGCCGGCCTCGACCAGCAGTTTGACCACGTCGGGGTCGAGCTTGCGGGCCTCCTCGGCCCCTCGCGCGGATTCGGCGGCCTGTTGGGCCAGTTCCTCGGTGTCCAGCATCCTTGCGCCTCCCATGGACCGCGTCGTGCGGGGAAGCAGCCGTGGGCATGGACGTCGCGCTCCAGGCGGCCATGCCGTCAGCGGCGTGCGTTCGCGCACCCGTCGTCCGCCACGGTCCCGGCCTCCGCTGGAAGGCGGCTGGAGGTCGGCTCGACAGCGGCCGCCGTCACCGCTCCCGACTCCAGCGTGCTGCGCAGGAGCTGGTCGAAGCCGGCCTTGATCCGCTCCGGCGAGAAGCCCCTGACCCGGCACTGGTGGTCGATCAGGCTGGGCGCGAAGGGGGCCAGCAGCGCGTCCGCCAGAAAGTCCGCGTCGGCATCCGGGCGCAGCTCGGCGATCAGCCGGCCGGCGTGCGCGTGCTGAAAGTCGTAGGAGGCGCTGAGGTAACGCGCGGGCGGCGAACTGGACTCGGCGAGCAGCAGCAGTTCCCGCTGCCCGACGGAGAGGTCGACGAGCGCGTGCAGGAAGGCACGCAGCCGGTCACCGGCGTCGGCCCGCGGCCCCAAGGGAGGCGGGCCCTCCACCACCCGGGCCCGGAACAGCTGATGCTGTTCCTCCAGGAGCGCGAAGACCAGTCCGGCGCGGTCGCCGAAGCGGCGGTAGACCGTGCCCACGCCCACGTCCGCCGCCCGGGCCACTTCGTCGAGGGAGAGCCGCTCAGCGGCTCCGGCGGCCACCAGACGGGCGGCCGCGGCCAGGATCTTCTGTCGGTTGCGCACCGCGTCGGCGCGTTCGGATGGGGCTGCGGCCATGGCCGTGAGCATAGTTCGGCCCCTCTCCAGTGGCGTACGAGGTCGTTGCTTGCGATACGGAAGTCTCTCCGCTTAGGCTCGGCGCGCGTACCGATATGGAGAAGTTTCCGTTTGTCTCGCCGAGAGGAAGTCCCCGTGGCTGCTGACCAGTTCGACCCCGCGCCCACCACCCCCGCCGAAGGAGACCCGGGCAGTTACAACCTCCCGGTCATGCAGGAGTTCCGGCAGAACGGCGGCAAGGTCGGCGGTCCGTTCGAGGGCGGTTCGCTCATCCTGCTCACCACCAAGGGCGCGAAGTCCGGCGTGGTGCGCACGGTGCCCACGCTCTTCTTCGCCCAGGCCGACGGCAGCCTGCTGATCTTCGGCAGCAACGGCGGGGCGGACACCCACCCCGCCTGGTTCCACAACATCAAGGTGAATCCCCGGGTGACCGTCGAGACCGGCCAGGAGACCTACTCGGCCATCGCGACCGAGGTGCCGGCCGGGAGCGAGGAGCGCGACCGCCTCTTCGCCGAGGCCGCCGCCGAGGTGCAGGCCTTCGCTGCCTACCAGGCCCAGACCGAACGGAAGATCCCCCTGGTCATACTGAGCCGGAAGGACTGAGCCGTGCGCTACACGCTTCTCGGCAGGACCGGGGTCCGGATCTCCCGGCTGGCGCTGGGCACCATGACCTTCGGCGACGACTGGAAGCTCCCCGAGGCGACGCGCGCGCGGATCTTCGACCAGTACGCCGAGGCCGGCGGCAACTTCATCGACACCGCCGACGAGTACGGCGACGGATCGGCGGAGACGACGCTCGGCAAGCTGCTCGCCGGACGCCGCGACGAGTTCGTCCTCAGCACCAAGTACACGATGCAGACGCGGCCGGGTGACCTGAACTCCGCGGGCAACCACCGGAAGAACCTGGTGCGTTCCCTGGAGGCGAGCCTGCGCCGGCTCGGCACGGACCACGTGGACATGCTGTGGGTGCACGCCCGGGACACCCTCACCCCGGTGCCCGAGGTGATGCGGGCGCTGGACGACCAGGTGCGCGCGGGCAAGGTGCTCTACGTCGGGGTGTCCGACTGGCCCGCGTGGGAGGTGGCCCAGGCCAACACCCTGGCCGAACTGCGTGACTGGTCGCCCTTCGCGGGACTGCAGATCAGGTACAACCTGCTGGAGCGCACCGTCGAGCGTGAACTCCTCCCGATGGCCCACGCCTTCGACCTGCCGGTGTTCGCCTGGGGCCCGCTGGCCGACGGGCGGCTCACCGGCAAGTACCTGCGCTCCGAGGAGGGGCGGCTGGACCACGTGGCCTGGGGACAGGGCGGCACCGGCCCCGGCGACGACGTCGTCGAGGAGACCGTGCGGGTCGCCGAGGCCGCCGGAGTCAGCCCCGCCCAGGTGGCGCTGGCCTGGCTGCTGTCCCGGCCCGGAAACGTCGTGCCGATCCTCGGCGCCACCAAGCCCGAGCAGCTCGCCGACAACCTGGGGGCCGTCGACGCCGTGCTGCAGGACGACTGGCTGGCGGGCCTGGAACGGATCAGCCGCGTGGAGCCGGGCTTCCCGCACGACTTCCTGCGCTTCCCGGCCATGCGGGACGCCATCTACGGCGACCGCTGGCAGCAGGTCGACGACCTGCGGACGACCGCGCGACGGGCGCCGGCCGACGACCGGTACGGGGCCGCCTGAGCGCTCCACCGGAAGTACGGCGCCTCGACCAACAGTGCGGCGGAGCGGCCAACCGGCCCGCTCCGCCGCACTGTTGTGTCACCGCATCGGCCCCGGGAGGGACACAGCGAGGGCTACGAGTCCTTCACGTTCACGGTCTCCGACAGATTCACCTTGGCGACGATCTGTTCCACCTTCACCCGGACCACGACGCCGTTGGGGATGGTGAACCGCTCGGAGAACTCCTCCTCACGCCGCTTGCCGTGGTACCGGCCACCGATCCGGGCGGTCCAGGCACGCAGTTCGTCGATGTCCTCGCTGAGCGTCGCCCGCCCGCGCACCAGCACGAACGAGAACGGCGGGCGCTCGTCGTCCCACAGCATCGCGATCCTGCCGTCCCGCTGCAGGGAGCGGCCCTTCACGCTGTCCTTCTGGCACGTGTAGATGATGTCGTCGCCGTCCATGATGACTCCGACCGGGACGACATGGGGACTGCCGTCCTTGCGGACCACCGAGGCCTTCGCGGTCCTGGGCGGATCGGCCATGATGAACTCCCGCCACCAACCCTCGGGCGCGTCCACGTAGTTGGGCATCAGTGCGTCTCCTTCTCCTGCTGTTCCGCCGTCTCGTCGGACGCCGTGCTGTCGGACTCTGTGCTGTCGAACCCTGAGCTGTCGGACGCCGTGCTGCCGGATGCCGTGCTGTCGGCCGCGATGCGGTCGGATGTGATGCCGTCGGCTGCGATGCCGTCCGGCTTCGCGCGCCGCCAGGTGAGTACGCGTTCCGGCGCGCGGCCCCCCACCGGTGTCACGGCCGTGCCGCGCAGCGACAGCGTTTCGCCGTCGAGCGTGACGCGGCGTATCTGTTCGGTGCCCGCCATCCGCGGATGGGCGCTGACCTGGACCCGGTGCGTCATCCGGTCCCCGGCCAGCCGCCAGTGCCCGGAGTAGCCCATGTAGGTCTCCAGGGCCGGGGCGTCCCCGGTCTTCATCATGCTCACCGCGACATGGCCGTCCGCGGTGTAGATCAGCAGCCCGGCCGGTGCCTCGCCCAACGGCCCCGGCACTGTGCCCCCGTCCTCGCCCACTTCCGTGTACGAGGCCAGCCGCCACACTCCGACGACCTCTTCCGGCGTCACCGCGAGCGCCTGCTGGTCACGCGGTAGGAGCCGAGCCGCACGGCCGCGCCCTGTCCGAAGAGCCGCCCGGCGTCGGTGCTGTCCTCGTCGGCGAAGGTCTGCTCCTGCGGCGCACCGACCGAGGGCCGGTAGTACGTGGTGTGCTTGCGCGCGGAGAGCCGTACGAGGCCCTTGTCCGTGGGCCAGGACGCGTCCAGCAGGGTCAGCAGTCCCAGCCCGGCGTTGAGCTGCCTCGGCCTGACCAGCGTCTCCTCGCCGCCCTCGTCCAGGGTTGCCGTGGACCGGTCGAGACGGTGTCCGATGCGGTCCACCCGGAAGTGCTCCTCGCCGTCGATGAGCCAGCGCACCACTCCGGCGGCGCGGTCGTAGGCGATGCCGAAGTCGTGGCTGTCGCCGGGCCGCCGTGCGACCAGCGGCACGGTGTGTGCGAACGAGGCGTAGTCGCCCAACTGGCCGCGCAGGAAGGTGGGGCGCCCGTACCAGGCGTAGATCCGCTTGTTGGTGACCACGAAGTCGAAGGAGACGGAGGTCTCCGGGTCGGTGGTCAGCATCATCGCGGAGGCCAGCCGCAGATCGTCCTCCGGATCCCGCACCGCGTCCCCGAAGGTGTGGTCGGCGGTGCCGTAGGTCCGGCCGGAGAGCCGCGTCTCGAAGAGGAGTTCGTAGCCCTCGTGGGCGTCGAAACCCGGGTGGCCGCTGGAGGCGGTGTGACTGGTGTACGCGATGAACTTGGCGTGGTCCCCGGAGCCCGGCATGCCGACCGGGTTCTCGGCGGGGATGGTCTGCGTGAACGCCGGCTCGCCGGTCGCGGGGTGGCTGCCGCGTGCCCGCACGGACAGCTCGCCCGGGCGGGTGGTGACGATGCCGTCGTCGGCCCGGTAGGGACCGCCCGCCACGTGGAACCACCGGGCGCCCTCGCCCTCGGTGCGGAACCCCTCGGCGAAGTCGTCCCAGACCATCCGGTAGCCACGGCTGCCCGGTTTGGCGGTGGAGGTTCCCGGCGTCGTCATGACGGTGCCGAGTGCGGCGGCGGCGAGCAGCAGGCCGTGCCGGGAGACGAACGTTCTGCGCGGCATCGAAGCCGCTCCTTTCCTCGGGGTGTCCAGCGGTGCGTCCGTGCGCGGGGTGCGGGGAGTGCGGGGCGCGTTCACGGGTGTCCGTCCAGTACGGCGGTGACCGCCGCGGGGAAGGAGTCCACGACCGTGTCCGCTCCCGCCCGCATCAGTTCGTCGGGGCCGGACACGCCGTACGAGACCCCGATGACCGTCATGCCGGCGGCCCGCCCCATCTCGGCGTCGGGCACCCCGTCTCCGATCACCACGCACTGCTCCGGCGCGATCCCGAGTCCCCGGGCGACATGCAGGGCCATGTCGGGGTGCGGCTTGCCGCGCTCCACACTGTCGTCGCCCGCGATGACCGTCAGCCGGGTGTCCAGACCGGTGAGTTCGGCGATGGCGCGCGCGGCCTTCTCGACCTTCGAGGTCGCCATGGCCAGCCGGAAACCGGCGGCGGACAGCCGGTCCAGCCCTTCGAGGACCCCGGGATACAGCAACCGCGGCCCGGCCGCCCGCACATGGGCGCCGAACCGCCGCCCGTACTCCTCGGTCGCCTCGGCCACCCGTGGGTCCTCCACGGGAACGCCCAGCAGCCCGGCGAGAGAGGCCGGCAGCGGGCGGCCGACCGTGGAGAGGACCGCCCCTCGGGACACCGCCGTGCCCATCGCCGCCAGGACCTCGGCGGTGATGGTGGCGATGGCGGCGGGGGTGTCCGCGAGCGTCCCGTCGAGGTCGAGGATCACACCACGGCCCGCCGCGGCGGGGGCGCCGCTCACCGCTCGGCCTGTACGGCGCTCAGGGCGGTGGAGAACTCTCCCGCGACCCGGGCGGTGCTGAGCAGCAGGGAGCGGCCGGCCTTGGGCAGCATGCCGCCGGAGGCCCTGGCGAGCGCCTTCATCAGATACGGGCTGACCGCGTTGCCCACGATGCCCTCCTGGTCGCACTGGGCGAGGGCTTCGGTGATGGCGGCCTCGACGATCGCCTCGTCCACCGCGTCCTGCTCGTCGATGGGAGTGGTGAGCAGCACCGTGCCGGGTCCGTTGACCTGCCAGTGCGCCTCGGCGGCGCGCGCGGCGGTGTGCAGATCGTCCATGCGGGTCACGGGCACATCGGCTTCGCGCACCACGAAGGCCGCGAGCCTGTCGGTGCGGTACCCGTACACGGGGACACCGGCGGTCTCCAGGTACTCGGCGGTCAGCCGGTGGTCCAGGATGCTCTTCGCGCCGCCGGAGACCACGGTCATCTTCGTTTTGCGGAACTGGAGCAGGTCGGGGGAGATGTCGAGGGTGTCCTCGCCCCGGCGGTGCACACCGCCGATGCCCGCCGTGGTGAAGACCTGGATGCCGGCCCGCTCGGCGATCACGATGGTGCCGGCCACCGTCGTCGCCCCGAGGCCGCCGCCGGCCAGCGCGCCGCCGATGTCCCGCGCGCTGATCTTCGGAATGCCCTTGGTGGAGGCGAAGCGTTCGATGAGGGAGTCGGTCAGACCGACGACGAGTTTCCCGCCGGCGATCCCGATGGTGGCGGGTACGGCCCCGGCGCCCCGTACCGCCTTCTCGATCAGTGAGGCGGTCTCGGACGAGGGGTCGGTGGTGATGAGCGAGGACTCCAGCGCCACCACCGGACGCCGTTCCGCGAGCGCGGTGGCGATCTCGTCGCTGACCTCTAGCAGCTGGTCGGGCTGTCGTTCCATGTCCGGGGTGTCCTTCCTGAGGTGCGGGAACTGACTCGCCGGGCCACCCTCCCCGCCCCCGCTGGAGCCCCGGTCGAGGAGCTGTCGAAGCCCGTGCCGCAGCGGTCCTCAAGAGAAACTCCGGTGCCTTCCGGCACGGTCGCGGAACCGGAAACCGCTGACACAGGGGGTAGTTGTGGCAAGGGGAACGATGAGACACAAGGTGGCGTACGCCGTGGTGGCCGCGGCGGCCGTGGTGGCGCTGCTGCCGGCGACCGCGCAGTCCGCGCCGACGGCGTCGCAGGCTGGGTCGGGCGGCGGGACCGTCCTGTTCCAGGACACGTACGGCACCGGCTTCACCACCGGTGAGAACGGCAACTGGCTGCTCCAGGGCGACGCGGAGTGGCCGAACGGGGACGCCGTCGTCACCACGCCGGGCGGGGTGCTCAACGTGGTGCCCACCGGCGTCAACCCGAAGACGGGCGACCCGGCCTACGCCCGCAGCACCGGACCGGACGGCGGCGCGGACTCGGACGACCACATCAAGTGGATCGCCTTCCCCAACCGGTTCACCGCCGAGAACGTCCCGGGCTTCGAGGTGCCGGACACCGGTTCCATCAGCTGTGTGCACAAGGTGGCGGGCCGGACCTTCGGCACCGAGAACCCGTTCGGGAGCACCGTCAAGGATCCGGCGTCCGACATCCGGCTCGCCTCGATCGCGCTGATCACCGCCGACTTCGAGTCCCGGGCGATCGCCGACTTCTCGGTGACCAACGACACCATCTACGCCATCTACGAGCGCCTGCCGAGCGACACGGAGGACTACGCCTCGTACGGTTACGCGATCCCGCTGGCCAAGACGGCGCGGGGCGCGATGCACGAGCTGGAGGTCCGGCTGGACCAGAGCGGCAAGCGGGTGACCTGGTTCGTGGACGGCCGGCAGAAGCTCCAGACCGACAAGATCGGCACGCGCGCCTTCGACCGCAAGTACATGACGCTCGACCACGGCGGCACGGAGGAGCGGGTCGAGCTCGACCAGATCACCTGCGGCATGGGGCTGGGCAGTCTGCTGGACGGGGCCAAGCCGGGCGCGGCCGACGGCGGGGCGCTGGTGCGGCTCAAGCACAAGGACGGCTTCTACTTCGATCCGCGGCGCGGTGAGCCGGTGGAGCAGAAGTTCTTCGACCCCGACAGCAAGGTCGAGAACCGGCTCTTCGGCCAGGGCTCCGAGATCAGGGCGGACTGGACGAAGGTGATCCGCAGGCCCTGACCGGGGGAGGGGATCACGGGACACGACGAGCGGGGCCGTCCAGTACTGCGACGGCCCCGCTCGTCGTGCGCGCGACCGGTTCCCACCGGCGCGCAGGGTTCAACACCCTGCTTCGAACCGCGCGTTACCGCAGTTCGAGGGCGAGATCGCGCTCCACGTAGGTGCTTCGCGGTTTGTCCAGGCCTCCGCCCAGGACCTGCTGGTGCAGCCGCTGTATCCGGTCGGACGGTTCGACGCCCAGCTCGCCGACGAGCGCCGAGCGCAGTTGCTGATAGACGTCCAGGGCCCGCCAGGTGTGCCCGGAACGGCACAGGGCGATCATCAGCTGCGCATGGAAGCTCTCGTGCATCGGATGCTGGGCGACCAGCATCCGCAGCTCGCCGAGGAGTTCGGCGTGCCTGCCGAGCCGCAGATCGGCTTCGATCCGCAGTTCGAGCGCCCGCGCCCTGGCCTCCTCGATGCCGAGGATCTCGGTGTCCAGGACATGCCCCGTCGGTACGTCGATGAGGGCCGAGCCGTGCCACAGGCTCAGGGCCCTGCCGAGCACGTCGGCGGCCAGGCCGGCCTCGCCCCTCTCCAGTGCGGCGCTCCCTTCCGCCGTGAGCCGTTGGAACGTTCCGACATCGCTGCTGAGCACCGGTTCGGACAACAGGTATCCGCCGAACCGGGTGGACAGTACGTCCTTCGCGGTCGGTCGGCGGACGTCCGGCCGGGCTGCGCTGATCCTGCGGCGGAGTTGAAGGATGTAGGTCTGCAAGGTGGTCTGCGCGCTCCGGGGTATTCGGTCACCCCAGATCTCCTCCATGAGAACCGGGACGGGCACGATCCGTCCGGCTCGCAGAGCGAGGAGTGCCAGTATCTGCCGAGGCTTGCCCGCGCTCGGCACGATCGATGTGCCGTCCAGACGGATGTCGAGCGGTCCTAAAACTTCGATTTCCATATCCAGGCCCCCTGTCGGAAAATTCCAATTGGGAGCCTCGCAGAGGACTTCGGATCGCCATAGTGAATCCGCCATGGCTGTGCCTATGAATTCCTCATACCCGGCAGGGGTGATCGGCACGGGGAGGAAAAGGTGGGGCGAGAACAAGCCAATATTGTGTGACGCCGCGTCGGGCGACACACCCAGGGGATGTGAATTCTGGCACACCCCCGTGGGGCCGGGCAACCTTATGTAACGCGCATTTATCGACCCGTTGGCCGGAATGTAAAAGCCCCGGCCCGGGAGTCGGGTGCGGGGCTTTGTGCGGCGCTCGGTTCGGTTCGGGGCCGGCGTGGGCGCCGCCCGCGGTTCAGGACCGGCGGCAGTCCACATGGCTGATCTGTTTCCACGGCTGACCCTCGAACCGGATGAAGGCGTCGTCGGTGAACCGGTCGCTGTTGACCACCCTGAACTCGTCCTTGCTGTCGGCGTGCCCGCCGGGCGTGACGTACGGACCCTGGAAGCGCAGCATGCCGCGCTTCCAGCCGGGGGAGGACGCGGTCCCGGTGTTGCCCCAGGTGTCCCAGTAGAAGGAGGTGTACTGGTTGTCGACCGTGTTCAGGCCGAAGACCCAGCGCCCCTCGAAGGCGGGGCTCTTGAGGTGCATCTCGTAGAACTTGCCCTCAAGGGTCTTCTTGGTGTCCCAGTTGAGGGTGACCGTGGTGGGCTCCTCGAGCGTGAGGTCGGTGTACGCGCAGGTGTAGTCGCCGAGCAGGAAGTCGAGTTCCGTCATGGCGACCGCCTTGGCCGATCCTCTCGTGTCCTGCTGGGCCCCGGCGGGCGCCGAGCCGATCAGCGGGAGCACGAGCACGCCGACGAGTGTCCCGAGGCCGCCCCGGACGAGGCGCCGCGAAGATATGGAGAGCATGGGCACGTTCCTTTCCTGAAGGTCCTGGAGGTCCTCTGAGGGCCCCAAGGTTTCGAAGGTCCTGTGCCGCTCACTGTGGTCCGTGATGATCGAGGATCGGTCGAGGGCGTCCGGGGCGTCCGGGGCATCCGGCGGCGGACATGCCGGTGCCCCGCCGCGACCGACCGCGGCGGGGCACCCCTGGTGAGGGCGGGGGTCCCTCTCAGGGGGCGACGCGCGCCTTCGTCCCGGCCTCCGGGGGCAGGGCCGTGCCGGCGGCGGCCGTCGCGTGGTGGTGGTCGGAGTCGGCATCGGTGTCCGCGTCGACATCGCTCACGTCGACCCGGCCCGGCGGCAGCACCAGGGCGAGCAGTCCGGCCAGGGTGTAGAGGCCGACGACGGTCAGCAGGCCGACGACCGCCGAGTCGGTGGGCGTGTGCCGGTCCTCCAGCAGCGTGAAGTAGACGGTGCCCACGATCGCGACGCCGGTGGCCACGCCGATCTGGATGGCCGTGTTGATCAGCGAGGACGCGGCGCCCGAGGCGGACTTGGGCATCTGCGCCAGCACGATGGTGAGCAGCGTCCCCGCGACCATGGCGAGGCCGATGCCGGAGACGATCATGCCGGGTGCCAGGTGCCACCACTCCAGCGAGCCGGACCAGTGGTCGACGGTCCAGGTGATGACCCCCATGCCCACGGCCATGACCGCGCAGCCCAGGAGCACCACCCGGCGGCCGAGCGGCATCAGTTGAGGTGCCACGGCCGAGCCGATGCCCACGCCCACGGTGAAGGTGACCAGAGCCACCGCGGTGCGCAGGGGGGAGTACCCCTCGCCCGTCTGGAGGTGGACCGTGAGGACCAGTTGGTAGGCCATCCCGCAGAAGAACAGGATGGCGACGAGCAGGCCGCCGAGCGAGCTGCGGTGGTGCAGCAGTGCCGGGTCGATGATCGGTGACTCGCCGCGGGCGATCACCCGGTACTCGTAGCGGACGAACAGCCAGAGGATCACCGGGCAGGCGATCATCAGGGCGAACGTCCACCAGGGCCAGTCCAGTTCGCGGCCCTGCACGAGCGGGAAGAGCAGGCTGATCAGGCCGACGGTCGCGATCAGGGTGCCGCGGATGTCGAAGCTCTCCCGGGTCTCCACTCGCGACTCACGGGTGAGGACGGCGGCGGCGACCAGTGCGGCCAGTCCGACGGGAACGTTGACGTAGAAGACCGGCCGCCAGCCCAGGCCGAAGAGGTCGGCCTCCAGCAGGACGCCGCCGAGCAGGGGGCCGCCGATGCCGCCCACGGCCAGCGACATGCCGTACATGGACATCGCCTTGGGGCGCTCGGACTTGGGGAAGTCCACCTGGAGCATCGCCAGGACCTGCGGCACCATCAGCGCGGCCGCGGCGCCCTGGAGGATCCGGGAGGCGATGAGCATCTCCGGGTTGACCGCCGCGCCAGCCAGCGCCGAGGTGACGACGAAGGCGCCGAGGCCGATGAGGTAGATCCGCCGGCGCCCGAGCTGGTCGCCGAGGCGGGCGCCGGTGATCATGGCGGCGGCGAAGGCCAGCGTGTACCCGGCCACCGACCATTCCAGCTGGGCGGACGAGGCGTCCAGGTCCTGCTGGACGGCGGGCAGGGCCACGTTGAGCACGGTGTTGTCCACCATGTCCATGAACACCGCGAACAGGGTGACGGCCAGCGTCGCCCAGCGCTTCGGGCTGTACTGCGCGGGGGGCGCCGTATCAGCTTGTTGTTCCACCGTCATGGGACGGCCCTTCCGGTAGGCTCGGGAGCAGTAAGCGAGCAAGACAAATCTGTTTTGCTTTCAAAGCAAAGCTATTGCGGGGGCTGTGTCATGTCAAGCGATGGTCGGCAGGAGGCAGGGCTGAGCGTCGACAACGGGGTCCGGACGCTCCTGCTCCTCATGCCGCGTGTCGTCGCACGCACCAAACGCACGCCGGTGCCTCAGCAGTTGGAGGAGTACAACCTCGCTCCGCGCCACCTGTCCCTGCTGGCCTATCTGTTCTTCGACGGGCCGCTCGCCGTCAGCGAGCTGGCCACCCGGCTGGAGTTGGTCCCGGCCACGGTCAGCCTGCTCGTCGGGGAACTGAACCGGTACGGCGTGGTGGACCGCAAGGAGGACGAGGCCGACCGGCGCCGCAAGATCGTCAGCATCGCCCAGCCGTACCGGGAAGCGGTGCGCAGCTGGCTGGAGAACGGCGTGAACGCCTGGCGGGTCGCGCTCGAACCGCTGAGCCCGGCCGAACGGCAGACCTTCATCGACACCCTGCGCGTGTACGAGCGGGAGCTCATGGGCGCGCAGGAGCGACCGGCGGTCGCTGCCACCGCAGACTGATCGACGTCCGCAGGCGCGCGCCGTGGCGTGCCTCTCGCGGGAACGGCCCGCCGAAGGGCGGGCTGGCCACTCCGTGATGTGACGGTTGTTCGCACGCCCTCGTGAACGACTGCGGGGGTCGGTCCATGTATGCGCAGGGGGAAAGCTACGTGGTCTACGCAGAGAATCGACTTCACGACTACGACCACCACTACGACTACGAATTCGACTCCGATGGCCGTGAATCGGGAATCGGTGCGGAATTAGGCGCGACCGGGCTGCGACTGGCCCTGTTCATCACCTGCGCGGTCCAGTTGGGCTACGCGCTGATGGCGATACTGAATCTGCTGAAGTGGCACCACGAATCACTGAGTCTCGTGGGCGCCGTGCTGATACTGATCGCATTCTTCGGGCTGCAGCTCTTTCACTGCAATCCCTATGCCGTTCATCTCAGGGCCAAAGTCGGCCCCTGGACGCTCGTCCCGCAGGCCGCACTGGCCTACGCCCCGTTCCCCATGTTCGGCGTGCTGTGGGGCGGCTTCGGCGGATTCCTCTCGGGGGCCGTGCTGGTCGTGCTCCGGGGGTCGGTGCTCGCCTGGGTCCTCTTCGTCCTCAACGCCGCCGCCGTGTTCGGACTCGCCCTCGCCTCGTTCGCCCTCGTCCCGTCGGTCTATCTGACGCTCGCCACCGTGGTCATCGGGCTGATGGTCTACGGACTGACGCGGCTGAGCGACATCGTCGTCGAGCAGTACCGGCTGCGTCACCGGACGGCCTGGGCCGCGGTCTCCGGGGAGCGGCTCCGCGTCGCTCGCGACCTGCACGACCTGCTCGGCTACAGCCTCTCCGCCATCACGCTGAAAAGTGAACTGACGCTGCGGAAGGTGGGAGTCGACGACGACCGCGCCCGGCAGGAACTGGTCGAGACGCTGAACATCGCACGGCAGGCGCTGGCCGACGTCCGGGCCGTCGCCCGCGGCTGCCGGAACATGTCCGTCACGGCGGAGCTGCGTTCGGTGTCCGGAGTGCTCAACGCGGCGGACGTGGAGACCTCGATCGAGGGCGAGCCCGGTGACCTCGACCCGGGAACCGGCTCGGTCCTGGCCATAGTGCTGCGGGAGGCCGTCACCAATCTGCTGCGCCACAGCGCGGCGAGGCACTGCCGCATCGAGTTCGGTGAGGCCGACGGACAGCTCTGGCTGGCGATCTCCAACGACGGCGTCGAGGACGGGGTGCCACACACCGGGGCCGGCCGCCGCAGCGGCGGCCTCGGCAATCTCGCCGACCGGCTGGGTGCCGTCGGCGGAGGGCTGACCGTCACCACCGAGTGGGGCTGGTTCCATCTGCGCGCCGTTCTGCCGGCCCGGCCCGCCGCACCTCGGCCCCGTCCCGGGCGGCAGCCCACGCATCACCATGCGTGCTGACATGCGGGTGGTCAGATGACACCGTTGTCCTTGGCGATCCGGACCGCGTCGACCCGATTGCGGGCACCGAGCTTGTGGACGATCGTCGTGAGGTAGTTGCGCACCGTGCCGACACTCAGGTGCAGCTCCTTCGCGATGACGCGCACGTCCTCGCCCGCGGCGGCCAGGCGCAGTACGTCCACCTCGCGTGGGGTCAGCTGCTGCGCCGGGCCGTCCCAGGCCATCAGGGCGAGTTGCGGATCGATGACCCGCTGACCCGCCGCCACCTTGCGTATCGCCTGGGCCAGTTCGCTCGGCAGCGCGTCCTTGAGCACGTACCCGTCCACCTGGGCGGCGAGTGCGCGCCGGAGCGCCGCCGGATTGCCGAGGCTCGTGATGATGAGGACCCGGCAGGAGGGGAGACAGGAACGGAGCTTCGCGGCGGCCGACAGTCCATCGGTACCGGGCAGGTCGACATCGATCACGGCAATGTCGGGCCGGTGCTCCAGCGCGGTGGGAAGAATGTCGTTCCCATTCCCCACCTCCGCCACGACGCTGAGATCCTGTTCCAGTTCCAGCAACGCCACCAACGCCCCGCGGAGCATGGGTACATCCTCGGCGATGATCAGCCGTATCACGAGCTGTTCCCCCTAGTTTATTGTTCAGCTTTCACTCACTCGTCAGCGGCTCGAGTTGGTGGTAATGGGACGACAATCGCTTTCTTCGTCGCCCACGGCCCGGTTGCGCCGGATCGCCGTACGGAGGGCCGGGAGCCGCCGGCGGTTCCCGGCCCGCGGGCCGCCGGGGATCACGCGGGTAAACCCCGGGGACGTGCGCGAAAGGGCCATGCCGTCGTCCGGTCCGGCGTACGGCGCGATGACGGGAGTGTCCTGTTCGGCGTGCACGCGAACCCCCCGAAGTCGAACGAGTGCCAACACCATCGATTCCAGACGCTCTTCACCTATCAACGCGGTCCGGAAAGCGGATCGATCATCTGGTCATCAGCATCCGGCCACCATCATCGTAGTGTGAACTCTCTTGTGAATGGCGGATATTCCTCCCGAGTTCCAAAAGGGTGAGTCGTGGTGAAAAGAGGCCACGGCACGGGCAGTTGCGCGGAAGTCGTCCGCCCGCCGCGGCCCACCGCCGTCACCCGCGCCCTGAGCTGAGCTCAAGGGCTTCTCCACCGTCCCCGTCGACGCTGGGCGCGAAGAACGTATCCGTTCACGGATGCCGCAGCCGATACGGAGGAGAGGGCGATGACACGGACCGTCCTGACAGCCGGGACCCGCCACAGCGCGCTTCTCGGGATCGGCGGCTACCGGCCGCGCCGGGTGGTCGGCAACGCCGAGATCTGCCGGCTCATCGATTCCACCGAGGAGTGGATCGAGACCCGCAGCGGCATCGTCGAACGCCGCTTCGCGGACCAAGACGAGACCCTGCTGATGATGGCCTCCGCGGCGGCGGAGAAGGCCCTGGCACAGGCCGGAACCACGCCCGCCGAAGTCGATCTCGTGCTGGTGGCCAGCATGTCCAACCTGGTGCAGACCCCTCCGCTCGCCGTGCGCGTGGCACACGAGCTGGGCGCGGGCGCCGCCGCGGGCGTCGATCTGTCCGCCGCCTGCGCCGGCTTCTGCCATGCGCTGGCCATGGCCTCCGACGCGGTCCGCGCGGGCAGTGCCCGCCGGGTGCTGGTCGTCGGCGCCGAACGCATGACGGACATCGTGGAACCCACCGACCGTACGATCTCCTTCCTCTTCGCGGACGGCGCGGGCGCGGTCGTCGTGGGCGACTCCGACACACCGGGGATCGGCCCGGTCGTACGGCGCGCGTACGGCGCCCACAGCGACGCGCTGAGGATGACCGCCCCCTGGGCCACGGCCGAAGGGGCCGCCCCCGAACGGCCATGGATGCGCATGGACGGCCGCCGGGTCTTCCGCTGGGCCATGGACGAGGTGGCCCCCGCCCTGGCCCGGACGGTCCGAGAGGCCGGGCTGACGGCGGCCGAGCTCGGCGCCTTCGTTCCCCACCAGGCCAATCTCCGCATGATCGAGCTGATGACCGAGCGGCTCGGACTCACCGGCGCCACCGCCGTCTCCCGCGACGTGGTGCGCTCCGGGAACACGTCGGCGGCGTCCATACCGCTCGCCCTCGAGGCGCTGCTCGCCTCCCAGGAGGCGTCCACCGGGGACACCGCGCTCCTCGTGGGCTTCGGAGCCGGCCTCAACTTCGCCTCCCAGGTGGTGGTCCTGCCGTGAACCGCACCGATCGGCGGGCCGTCGCCGACGTCGAGCCCTCCCAGGTCCGTGAGGGGTTCCGGGCGGCCATGGCGCAGCTCGCCGGCGGAGTCGTCGTCGTCACCACCGAGGACGCCGACGGCCGTCCGTACGGATTCACCGCGACCTCGTTCTGTTCCGTCTCCATGGATCCGGCGCTGGTCCTGGTCTGCCTCGCCGAGACCTCCAGTTCCTACGAGGCCTTCATGGACTGCCGGGGTTTCGCGGTCAGTCTGCTGGGCCAGGAGCAGCGGGCCCTCGCCACTCGTTTCGCCACCACCGGAGCGGACAAGTTCCGTGCCGAGGACACCGTGACCACGCCCCGCCTGCTCCCGGCGGTGGAGGGCGCGCTCGCGGTCCTGGACTGCGCCGTACACGCCCGCCACCCCGCGGGCGATCACATCATCCTGGTGGGCGCCGTACGCCATGTCCTCCCCGGCCGGGGCGAACCGCTGGTCTACCACGACCGGGCATTCCAGCAGTTGCGCCGCCCCGAACACTCCCGCCTGCCGCGTCCCTGACCGGCGGGGGCCCGCTCAGGCCGGCCGCACCAGCCCCATGTCATAGGCGAAGATCACCGCCTGGACCCGGTCCCGGGCCCCGATCTTCGCGAGGATGTGGCTGACATGGGATTTGACGGTGGACTCGGCCAGGGAGAAGCGGTCGGCGATCTCGGCGTTGGACCAGCCCGTGGCGATGGCCGTCAACACCTCGCGTTCGCGGGTTGTGAGGGCGGTGAGCTGGCGGTCCTGGGCGGGGGTGGTGCCGGGGAGGTGGGCGGAGAAGGCGTCGATCAGTTTGCGGGTCAGGCCGGGGGCGATGACCGCGTCGCCGGAGGCCACCGCCCGGATGCCCGCCGTCAGTTCGTCGGGGAGGGCGTCCTTGAGGAGGAAGCCGCTGGCTCCGGCGCGCAGGGCCGCGTACGCGTATTCGTCCAGGTCGAAGGTTGTGAGGACCAGGACTCGTGAGCGGCCGCCCGACTCCACGATGCGGCGGGTGGCCTCGATGCCGTCCATGCCCGGCATGCGGACGTCCATCAGGACGACGTCGGGGCGCAGTTCGGCCGTCAGGCGGACCGCCTCGGCGCCGTGGGTGGCCTCGCCGACCACGGTCAGGTCGGGGTGCTGCTCCAGGAGCATGCTGAAGCCGAGGCGTTGCAGGGCCTGGTCGTCGACGATGAGGACAGTCGTCATGCGGGACGCTTCTCCGTGGGTGCGGTGTGTGGCGGGGGCGGTGTGGTGGTGGTCCGGAAGTGGGCGTCCACCGTCCAGCCGCCTTGGGAGTTCGGGCCCGCGGTGACGCTTCCCCCGTACAGCGCCGCCCGTTCGCGCATCCCCACCAGGCCGCGGCCCTCGTCCCGCGGGGCGGGGGAGTGCGGGGTGCTGGGTGGTCCGGCGTCCTCGACCTTCGCGTGTACGGACGTGTCTTCGGTCGTGAGGGTGACGTGGACCGTCGTATCGGAGGCCGCGTGTTTGAGGGTGTTGGTCAGGGACTCCTGGATTACGCGGTAGACGGCCAGTTGGAGGCCGGGGGCCAGGTCTGTGAGGGCGCCCTGGGTGTGCACGGTGACGGTGGGTCCTGCGCCGCGGACGCGTTCGAGGAGGGGGTCGAGGTCGGCGAGGCCCGGCTGCGGGGCGAGGGGGCTGCCGTCCTCGGTGTCGCGTTCCTCGCCGATGACGGCCAGCAGGCGGCGCAGTTCGGCCAGGGCGCCGCGGCCGCTGTCGGCGATGATGCGCAGGGTCTCCGCGCCCCGCTTCGGTTTCGTCTCGGTGAGTCCGGCGGCGCCGCCCGCGAGGCCGACGATCACGGCGAGGGTGTGGCCGAGGATGTCGTGCATCTCCCGGGCGACACGGGCGCGTTCGGCGGCGGCGGCGAGACGGGCCCGCTGGTCGCGCTCCACCTCCAGGCGGACGGCGCGTTCGTGCAGGGCTCTGATATACGCGTTCACGACCCGGCCGACCAGACCCGCCGCGGCGACCGCCATCACGAGGGCCGACTGCACGATCGCCAGCACCGGAGTCTGCAGGAACTGCTCGTTCGGCTGTTCGGCGCCGCGGACGACGACCGCCACGGTCGTCTGCGCGACGGCGATCGCCAGACAGACCGTCAGTTGGGCGGGTCTGACGCTGCGGCCCACGTTGAGCAGTGCCACGATCCGCGCGGCCTCCGCGCCCGTGTCGGCATCCAGGGCGAGGGCCACCGCGGAGACGGCGGAGGTGAGGGCGAAGACCAGCACGGGCCGCTGCTGCCGCCAGAGCAGTGGGACACAGAACGCGACGATCAGCGCCAGCACGGTCGGTACGGCGGCTCCGATGCCGTTCCCCGCGTCCCGCACGGCCGGGATGCCGAGGCCGGCGCAGAACAACGGCACCACCCAGCGCCTGACCCCCGGATGGGCCAGGTCCGCATGCCGCGTCCGGATGAGCCACTTCATGACCGCGACGTCCGAGGTCCGGTTCGACCCGTCCAGCAGGGTCTCGGGCGCGACGGAAGGAGCCCGTGTCCCGCGCCCGGGAGCGGTTGGTGCGGTCACGTCCTGACGGCCTCTCGTTGCGGGGGCCGCCCGCCGGTCCCCGGGGGGAGTGGGACCGGAGGGCGGGGCCAGGGGGGTAGGGCCGGGTGGGCGGTCGGTTCGCGCTGTACGCCCTGCTGGGATCGTACGGCCGACGGGCTCGGCCCTGGCCGGTGCGGACAGCCGAGTCGCGGCAGGTGGGGACAGCCGGGCCGCGGCCGGTGGCGACCGGCTCGGCTCTCGCCGACGTGGGTGGTTCGGCGGCGGTCCTTGCCGGTGCGGGCGGTTCAGCCCTTGCCGGTGCGGACCGGCTCGGAGATCTCCTCGCCCTCGGTCTCGCCCCCGGGCCTCTCGGCGTCCGCCTCCAGCAGGTGCCGCAGCTTCTCGCCCTCGACGTCCACGTTGGGCAGTATCCGGTCCAGTCGGCCGGGCAGCGCCCAGGCCCGGTGGCCGAGCAGGGCCATGACCGCCGGGACGATGGTCATCCGTACGACGAAGGCGTCGAAGAACACGGCGGCGGCGAGGCCCAGGCCGATCGACTTGATCAGCGCGGTGTCGCTGAAGAGGAACCCGGCGAACACGGAGATCATGATGACCGCGGCGGCCGTGACGACGCGGGCCCCGTGCCGGAAACCGGCGATCACCGCCTCCCGCGGCTCGGCCCCGTGGACGTACTCCTCCCGCATCCGGGTGACGAGGAAGACCTGGTAGTCCATCGCGAGGCCGAACACCACGCCGACCATGAAGATCGGCAGCACGCTCACGATCGGGCCGGTCTGGTCGACGCCGAAGACGTCCGCGAGCCAGCCCCACTGGAAGACGGCGACGACTACACCGAGCGTGGCGAGGACGCTGAGCAGGAAGCCCGCGGCGGCCTTGAGCGGGACGAGGATCGAGCGGAACACCAGCATCAGCAGGATCAGCGCGAGGCCGACGACCACGCACAGGTACGGGATCAGGGCGTCGTTCAGCTTGTCGGAGATGTCGATGTTGAGGGCGGTGGTGCCGGTGACCATCAGCTCGGCGCCGGTGTCGTCGTGCAGGGCGGCAGCCCGGTCGCGGATGTCGGACACGAGGCCGACCGTGTCCTCGCTGGTGGGGGAGCTGCCCGGGACGGCACGGATCAGGGCCACGTCACCGGTCGCGTTGAAGGTCGCGGGGGTGACGGAGGCGACGTCGGGCAGATCGCCGAGCAGGGTGACCGCGTCCCGGGCGGCGGCCTTGGGGTCGTGGCTGCCGCGGGCGTCGACGACCACGGTCAGCGGCCCGTTGTAGCCGGGACCGAAGCCGTCGGTGATGGTGTCGTAGGCGGTGCGCTGGGTGCTGCCGGGGGTGGCCGCCTCGTCGCCGGCCATACCGAGTTGCAGCGACAGGGCCGGGACGGCGAGCAGGAGCAGACCGGCCACCGAGACTGCGAGGACCTTCACGGGGTTGCGCAGGACGAACCGTGACCAGCGCACACCCATCGGCTCGCGCTCGCCCTGCTCGATCGCCCGCATACGGCGGGTCTTGAGCTTCCCGGCCGAGATCCGCGTACCGGCGAAACCGAGCATCGCGGGCAGCAGGGTGAGCGCGATGACCACGGCGACGACGACCGCGAACGCGGCGCCGAGACCGATGTCGGAGAGGACCTTGATGCCGATGACGCTGAGTCCGGCCCGTGCGGTCGTCTACCTGCCCGGCACGGACGCAGCCACCGACACCGCTTCCGGCTCGACCCCGGAACCGGCCCCACCCGTGCACGTCAACTTCCACGGCGGCGGCTACGTCCTCCCGCCGATCCAACTCGACGACCCCCTGTGCCGTTTCCTCGCCGCGGAAGCGGGCGTCGCGGTGGTCAACGTGGACTACGTCGTCGCACCCCAGCACCCGTTTCCCGCCCCGCCCCATCAGGCGTACGAGATCGTCCGATGGGTCGCCGGGCACGGTGCCGAGCACGGCTGGGACGGCGACCGGCTCACGGTGGGCGGCCAGAGCGCGGGCGGCGGCCTCGCGGCGGCGGTGGCCCGCCAAGCCCTGGAGGCCCGTCGAGCCCCGGAGGACCGGCACGACGGCGCCCCGTCCATCGCGCTCCAGGTCCTCCACTACCCGCCCCTGGACCTCGCGACCGACGCCCGCGACAAGCACGCCGCCATCGCCAAGCCGATGCTGCGCCCCTGGATGGCGGACGTCTTCGACTCCGCGTACGTGCCGGACCCGCGGCGGCGCACCGACCCCCTGGTCTCGCCCGCCCATCCGTCGGACACCGCGGATCTCACGGGCATCGCCCCGGCCTTCGTCGTCACCGCGGAGTACGACCTCCTGCGCGCGGAGGGTGTCCGGTACGCCGAGCGGCTGCGCGAGGCCGGTGCGCTGCTCGACCACTACGACGTCCCCGAAGTCGACCACGGCTACGACCAGAAGGACGCCGAAACGGCCAGGGGCGTGTACGCCCTGATCGCCGCGCACGTACGCCGGGCCACGACCCCCGGGCCCGGGAACACCCCGAGGGAGAACCAGCCATGAGCACCAGCACAGGCCTGTCGGGCAAGTCGGTCGTCGTCACCGGGGCCGGATCCGGCATCGGCCGCGCCGCCGCCCTGCGCTTCGCGGCGGAGGGCGCCCGTGTCGTCCTCGCCGACCTCGACGCCGACGGTGCCAAGGAGGCCGCCGAGGAGATCGTCGCGGCGGGCGGCACCGCGGTCACCGTGGTCGGGGACCTCGGCGAGCAGGGGATCGTCGACCAGGTCGTCGCCACCGCCGTGGACACCTTCGGCGGCATCGACGTACTGGTCAACAACGCCGGAATCATGGACCGGATGTCCGCCGCGGGGGAGACGGACGACGACGAGTGGGAGCGCGTCCTGCGGATCAATCTGACCGCGCCGTTCCTGCTCACCCGCGCCGCGCTGCCCCACCTCCTCGCGAACGGCAAGGGCGCGATCGTGTTCACCGCGTCCGAGGCGTCCCTGCGCGGCAGTGCCGCCGGCGCCGCGTACACCGTCTCGAAGCACGGCGTCGCGGGTCTGACCAAGTCGCTCGCCGTGATGTACCGGGACAAGGGCGTACGGACCAATGCCATCGCCCCGGGCGGCACGGTGACGGGCATCCAGGTCCAGTTGGACCAGGATGCCCTCGGTCCGTCCGTGATCATGGGCTACCGGGGCAATGTCGGCCGTGCCGCGGACGCCGACGAGCAGGCGGCGGCCATCGTCTTCCTCGCCTCGGACGCCGCCAGCAACATCAACGGCGTCATCCTGCCGGTCGACAACGGCTGGGCCGCCGTCTGAGGCTCAGCCGAGGGGGTCGTCCCGGTTCCGCAGGGTGGTGAGGACGGGCTCGTACATACGGGACTTGATGGTGCCGAGGGTCGGGCCGGCCTTGCCCACCTGGGCCCGGGCGAGTTCCACGGCGGTCGCGCGCACGGCGTCCTCGGCGACCGCGTGGTCGACGAGGGCGGCGGCGAGGGCGTCCCCGCCCCCGTACCGGCGGGCCGTGGTCATGGCCTCGTGCGCGGTCTGCGGGGTCAACCGGGACTGGATCAGCGCGGACATGCCCGGTGTGAAGGGGATGTTGATGTCGGCCTCGGGCAGACACCAGAAGCCGCGGTCGGCGCGCATCACACGGAAGTCGTGGGCCAGCGAGAACATCGCGCCGGCCGCGAAGGTGTGCCCCTGGAGGGCGGCCACCGTGATCACGGGCAGGGACAGCATCCGCGCGAACAGCTCCTGGACGCCGGCGACGTAGTCCTGTTGCTGGTCGGCGTGCGCGAACAGCCAGTCCAGGTCGAGGCCGCTGGAGTAGAACTTGCCGGTCGCGGCGGTCACCAGGGCGCGCGGCCCCTCCGCCTTCTCGACCTCGTCCAGGGCGGAGTTGACCGAGACGATCCAGTCGGGGTGGAAGCGGTTCTCGCCGTCCCCGAGGTCGAGTACGAAGACGTCGTCCTGGCGGTCGAGCATGGGCATGTTGACTCCCTCATGATGTTACCTGTCGGTAACTTACGCCCGTGAAGGTGAACGCGCAACGGTCCGCGAGGGGGAACGCGCGGCGGTCCGCACGTCACGCAGTGGCCGGTTTCGGTCTCCCGTTGTGGGAGCGCTTCCACGACAGTCATGACCATGCCATGCGACCGGCCCCGTCGCATGGTGCCGCTCCATCACGCCACCACTCCATCGCGTCCTCCCCACGAGCCGCGATCCGGAAGGGACGGACATGTCCGCCACTGGCAGCAGCAACACCGTGAGGAGACCGTCGCGTTCGGGGCTCGCAGTGCTCTTCGGAGCGCTCGTGTCCCTGCTCGCGACCCTGCTTCTCGGCGCACCCGGGGCCGCGGCCCGCACGGAGCCGACCACGTCCGGGGCGGCGGCCCACGCGGCCGCACCCGCCGCGGTACCGACTGCCGCACCCCCCGCGGCACCGACCGTCGCGCCCGCCGCCGCACTCACCGAGGTCACCGACTTCGGCACCAACCCCAGCAACCTGCAGATGTACCTGTACGTGCCGGACAGCGTCACCGTGAACCCCGCGGTCGTGGTGGCCGTCCACTACTGCACGGGATCCGGCCCGGCGATGTACTCCGGAACCGAGTACGCCTCGCTCGCCGACCGCTACGGGTTCATCGTCGTCTACCCGTCCGTCACCCGCGCCAGCAAGTGCTTCGACGTGTCCTCGCCGCAGGCGCTGAAGCGGGGCGGCGGCAGCGACCCCGTCGGCATCAAGTCGATGGTCGACTGGGTGACGCGTACGTACTCCGCGGACACCAGCCGGATCTTCGCCACCGGCATCTCCTCCGGCGCGATGATGACGAACGTCCTGCTGGGCGACTACCCCGACGTGTTCGCGGCCGGCGCCGCGTTCTCGGGTGTGCCGTTCGGCTGCTTCGCCACCACCGACGGCTCCGAGTGGAACAGCGCGTGCTCCGGCGGCACGGTGATCCACACCCCGCAGGAGTGGGGCAACCTCGTCCGCACCGCCTACCCGGGCTACACCGGTCCCCGGCCACGGATGCAGGTGTGGCACGGCACCGAGGACGACGTCCTGCGCTACCCCAACTTCGGGGAGGAGATAAAGCAGTGGACCAATGTGCTGGGTGTGAGTCAGGCTCCGGCCGCCACGGACTCGCCCCAGTCCGGCTGGACCCGCACCCGGTACGGCTCCACCGGTGACCGGGCTCCCGTCGAGGCCATCAGCCTCCAGGGCGTCGGCCACAACCTGTACGCGTACGGCATGGCGGCCCGGGTGCTCACGTTCTTCGGCCTGGACACCTCGGACCCCGGGCCCCAACCCCAGCCCGGCGCCTGCAGGGTGACCGTCACGACCAACGCGTGGAGTACGGGACTGACCGGCTCCGTGACGATCACCAACACCGGCACCGCCCGCATCGACGGCTGGAAACTGGCCTTCACCCTGCCGTCCGGGCAGGCCATCACCAACGGCTGGGGCGCCACGTACGCCCCGGCTGGCGGGGCGGTCACCGCCACCAATGCCACGTACAACGGCACGATCGCGCCGAACGCGAGCGTCGGCATCGGCTATCAGGCGAATCACGGCGGAAACAGCGGGCCTCCGACCACGTTCACCCTCAACGGGACGGCATGCACTACGAGTTGATGGATCGTCAGTAACTGTGCTCCGTCACATCCTGGCGGCCGGAGTGTGCCTTCGGCCGCCAGGAACCCCGTCCGTCGCTCCGGAGGAGTTCACCATGCCCGCGAAGCCGTCCACGCCCGGAAGAGCCCCGTTCGCCCACCTGATCGCTCGTCTGCTCACCCCCCTCGTCCTCATCCTCGCCCTCGTCGTGACCTCGTCCGCGCTGGTGGCCCTGGCCAAGGGGGGTCGGGGTGGGGAAGGGGACACCGGCCGTCCGACCGAGTCGTCCGCCGCCCGGCACTGGGTCAACACCTGGACCGCGATGCCGCAGCTCACCGAGCCGGGCAACATGCCGCCCCCGCCGTTCACCGAGGACCGTGCCGTTCTGGCCGACACGACACTGCGGCAGACCGTGCGTGTCTCGACCGGGGGTGAGCGTGTGCGGCTGCGGTTCTCCAACGCCTTCGGTAACACCGCGCTGCCGCTCACGGCGGTGACCGTGGCGCTCCCGCTCGACGGACGGGCCGGGGTCGCCGCGGTCGAGCCCGGCACCCTGCGGGGGGTGACCTTCGGCGGGCGCGGCTCCGCGACCGTGCCCGCCGGAGCCCAAGTCGTCTCGGACACACTGGACTTCGACCTCCGGCCGGGCTCGAACCTGACCGTGACGGCCTACCTGGCCGAGGGCCAGCCCTCCCTCGCGCTCACCTCGCACCCGGGATCGCGCACCACCTCGTACCTCCAGAAGGCCGACCGCACAAGGGACTTGGACCTGCCGGAGGCGACCCCGGTCAACCACTGGTATCTGCTCAGCGATGTCGAGGTGCTCTCCGGGCGCGGCACGGCGGCCGTCGCCGTCCTGGGCGACTCCCTGACCGACGGCCGGGGTTCCACCACCAACGGGAACAACCGCTGGCCCGACCAGTTCCTGGACCGGCTGCACGCCCGGGCCGTGACCTCGGACGTCGCGGTCCTCAACCAGGCCGCCGGCGGCAACCGCGTCCTCAACGACGGTCTCGGCCCCAACGTCCTCGCCCGCCTCGACCGCGACGTCCTGTCCCGCAGCGGCGTCTCCTGGCTGGTCGTCTTCGAGGGGGTCAACGACCTCGGCACCGCCGCGGCCACCCCGGCCGCCCAGCGGGGCGTCACCGCCGAACTGACCGCCGCGTACGAGCAGATCGTGGTCCGCGCACACGCGCAGGGCATCCGGGTGTACGGGGCCACGCTGACGCCGTTCGGCGGCAACACCATGTACGACGACCCCGACGGGCACCGTGAGTCGGCCCGGCAGGCGGTCAACTCCTGGATCCGTACGAGCGGGACGTTCGACGCGGTCATCGACTTCGACCGTGCCGTCCGTGACCCGCAGGACCCGCGCCGACTGCTCCCCACCCTGCACGACGGGGACTGGCTGCACCTCAACCCGGCGGGCTACCGGACACTGGCCGAGGCCGTCCCGCCGCGGCTCTTCCGGCGGGCGCCCGCGAGGCTCGATGTCGGTTGACGGGTTCGAGCGGAATGACTTACGGTCCTGGTTGAAGGTTCAAGTTAATGACGTGGCGAGTCGAAGACGCGTCAGGCCGGCCCGTACGGAGTGTGGCTCGAACCGGGCCGCCAACACACCCACATCTCCTCGGAGTTGAGACACATGACCGAGCGTGCCGACCAGATCATCGACGCTCTGCGCAGCGGACACGACTACCTCACCACCGTCGTGCACGGCCTCGCAGCCGGGGACCTCGACCGGCCTTCCGGGGCATCGGAGTGGACCGTCGCCCAGGTGCTCAGCCACCTCGGCAGCGGCGCGGAGATAGGTCTGGCCGTCCTGGAGGGTGCGGTGAGTGGCGCCGGGCCGAAGGACATGGACTTCAACAAGTCCGTGTGGGCCCGGTGGGACGCGATGTCCCCGGCCGAGCAGGCCGAGGGGTTCGTCGCCTCCGACGAGGCGCTGGTGCGCGCCTATGAGGACCTCGACGCGCAGACGCGGCAGGACCTGCGGATCGACCTCGGGTTCCTGCCCGCGCCCGTGGACGTGGCCACCGCCGCGAGCATGCGGCTCAGTGAGTTCGCCAACCACTCCTGGGACGTGGAGGTCGCCTTCGACCGGACCGTCGGCCTGGCACGGGCGGCGACCGAGCCGCTCCTCGACCAGGTCGGCATGCTCATAGGCTTCGTCGGCAAGGCCGACGCCCTCGATGGCCGGCACGTCCGCGTCGCCGTCCGCACCACGTCCCCCGAGCGCTCGTTCGGGCTGGACCTGGGCGACGCGGTCGCGCTCACCGACGAACCGGCCGAGCCCGACGCCGTACTCAGCACGCCCGCGGAGTGGTGGATCCGGCTCGTCACGGGCCGCCACGCGCCCGCGAACACACCCAAGGGCGTGACCCTCACCGGGGACGGCCTGACTCTGGACGACCTGCGCAAGGTGTTTCCCGGCTTCTAGCCGGTACGTACGCGAAGGAGGGTGAGGGGCTGTGGTGCGGGGGTGACCCCGCACCACAGCCCCTCATTGTTTGACTGCTGCGACTGCTGCGACTGCTGGGGCTACTGCGGCTTCTCGGTGCCGTGCCCCTCGGTCGCCGGGACATGTGGCTCCGGCAGCAGGTCGTGCAGTTGCGCGTACCGCTGGGCGCAGGCCGTCTGGGCGATGGCCTCGGAGACGGCGTCGGCGAGGAGGCGCGAGGACTCGCTCAGCAGGCGGCGGGCCTTGTCCGTGAGGGTCACCTCGATACCGCGCCGGTCGCCGCACGCCGAGTTCTTGCTGATCAGCCCCGCGTGCTGCAAGCAGGCGACCTGATAGGTCAGCCGCGTCTTCGGGCGCCCCAGCAACTCCGCGATCCGGGTCATCCGCAGGCTGGAGCCGGGCTGGTCGGCCAGCAGGCACAGCACCAGGAACTCGTCGTGCGAGATCCCCATGGCGTCCTTGACCCGTGAACGCAGCAACTGCTCGATCGCCCCGGCCGCGGCCAGCAGGCGCATCCAGGCGCGCAACTCGGCCGGCAGCAGCCCGGCGTCGCCCGCCGGCAGCCCGTCGCAGTCCGTCGGCAGCCCGTCTCCGCCCGTCGGCTTGCGTTCGGGCTGGTCGGCGGGGGAGGAGGGGTCGGCCATAGTCCCCAAGTCTACCCGTTGTTCAATTTTGGATAATCGGCTAGCGTGGGGTCATCCAAATTTGGATTACTGAGTCGACCGTTCGAAACCGTCAGGAGAAGTCCCATGACCGTCGCCGTAGAAACAGGGCTGTGGCAGCTCGACCCCGCCCGCACCACCGTCGCCATCAAGCACAAGACGATGTGGGGCATGGTCACCGTGAAGGGCACCTTCGGCGGCGTCACCGGCGAGGGCGAGGTCCAGCCCGACGGCACCGCCCGCGGCACGATCACTCTGGACGCCGCGTCTCTCGACACCAAGAACCGCAAGCGCGACGAGCACCTGCGCGGCGGCGACTTCTTCGACGCCGACCGGCACCCCTCCCTCGTCTTCGCCGTCCGCAACGCCACGGTCCGCCAGGACGACACCGTCGAGATATCCGGTCAGCTGACCGCCCGTGGCATCAGCCGCCCGCAGACCGTCACCGCCCGCGTCACCGGCGCGACCGCCTCCGAGGTCACACTCACCGCGGAATTCACCGTGGACCGGGAGCAGTTCGGCATGGGCTGGAACCAGATGGGCATGATCCGCGGCCTGACCACCGTCACGGCGACGCTCGCCTTCACGCGCACGTCCGCGTAGGAGGAACGGGGCTCGCGGGGCGGGCCGGTCACTTGAACCGGCACGTTGAAGTGGCGGCCCTGGGGACCCCGCGGGAGCCTCGACCGACCGACGGCGTGAGAGGCCCGGCATGCGTCGGCCGGCGCGTCGGCCGGGCTGCCGGGTGCATCACGCGACGGCGGTCCCTTCGAGCTCGACCAGCTGGCCGGGGATCGCCAGCCGTGTCACCCCGAGCATCGTGGTGGTCGGTGCCACCCCGGCGGCGCCCAACCGCGCGGCCAGAACGCCGTAGTGCCGGAAGAGCAGATCGACGTCGGTCGTGTAGACGTTGAGCCGGACGAGGTTCGCGAGCGACATGCCGGCCTCGCCGAGAACGGCCTCCAGGTTGTCGACGCTCAGCGCCAACTGCGCCGCCATGTCACCGTCGTGCTCGGGCTTGCCGTCGCCGCTCATCGCGGTCTGTCCGGAGATGTAGAGGGTCCGGGTGTGCCCGGAGACGACCTCACCCTGGTTGAATCCCAGCTCAGCCGACCACGTCACCGGGTTGACCGCCGTTCGTTCCACTGTCACATCAGCTGCCACGTCGGCTCCATTCGATTCATGGGGAGTACGTACGGCCATCGGCTCGGTGGCCGAAGGCCTCGGCGCCGTGTTCTCGACGTCGTGTGGACGAGCCTCGCAACAAAACACGACATCCTCAGTCATGTATTCGGTCGCCTATTCGGTAGCGTTCTCGTATGCGCGCCGACCGGCTGGTTTCCCTGGTGTTGCTGCTGCGGCAGCGCGGCCGGCTGACCGCGGACACGCTGGCCCGCGAGCTGGAGGTGTCCACCCGCACCGTGCTGCGCGACATCGAGGCACTGTCCGCGGCCGGCGTCCCGGTCTACGCCGAACGCGGCAGGCACGGCGGGTTCGCGCTGCTGCCCGGCTTCCGGACCGAGCTCACCGGGCTGAACCACGAGGAGGCCCTCGCCCTGCTGACCGCCGGATCGGGGCGCGGCGAGCAGGCGTTCGGCCTCGGCGCGGCGCTCGCTTCGGCCATGCGGAAGGTGGTCGACGCGCTGCCCGAGAGCCACCGGGCCACCGCGAGCGACGCTGCCCAGCGATTTCTCGTCGAGCCGGAGACCGACCTGCTCTCCCGCAGGCTGGTCACCGAGGAGGTGTCCGGGACCACCATGATCGAGGTCCGGCGCGCTGTGCTCGCCGGACACAAGCTGCGTATCCACTACGCGGCCACGGGCCAGGCACCGCGGTGGCGCACGGTGGACCCGATCGGCCTGGTCACCGCACGCGACCGGGCCTACCTGCTGGCCACGAGAGCCGGTGCGGACCGCACGTACCGGCTCTCGCGAGTGCTGGCCGCCGAGGAACTCCCCGAACCGGCACAGCGGCCGAACCGGGTCGATCTGGACCGGATCTGGCGGGAACGGTCCGCGGAGTTCCTCTCCGGCGGCGACCACCTCACCGTGCTGGTACGGGTGAATCCGGCGCGGCGGGAGGACCTGCTGGACACCGCGCTGGCCGTCCGCGCGGAAGAGCCCGACGCGGACGGCCGGCTGCGGCTGGAGGTGACCTTCCAGGACTCCCGCCACGCCGAATGGGCGCTGTGGCAGCTAGGCACGGACGCGGAGGCCCTGACCCCGCAGTCGTTGCGCACCACCCTGCGCGACCGCGCCGCCGCGATCGCCGCCCGCTACGGAGACTCGTCCTGAGCCTGGCGTCGACCCGCAGGTTCGATACGACATTTCCCGCGCGGAATTTCCCGCGTGGAGCCCTACTGCCCCGGGTCGAGCGGGCGGTCCGTCACGCGCGCCAGGTGCGCGGCGAACACCTCGCGAGTCTCCGGCGTCAGTGTCCGCAGGGCCACCGCGGCCGTGATGATCACGTCGCACAGCTCGGACTGGACGTCGTCCCAGGTGTGGGACATGCCCTTGCGCGGGTTCTGCCCGGTGGCGCCGATCACCGCCTCGGCGACCTCGCCGACCTCCTCCGAGAGCTTCAACATCCGCAGGAGCAGGGCCTCTTGGGGCGGCCGCTCCGGCTGGGCGCTCGCCAGCCGGTCCTGGAGGCGGTCGATGGACTCCCAGAGATCGTCGTCGCTCATGACGATCAGCCTGTCACGAGCCGGACGGCACCGGGGCGGGTGCCGGTGACCACCCCTGTCTCAAGCGATCCCAAGCAGCCTCAAGCCGTCCCGAGCGCCCTCAAGCTGTTCTAGCCGCTGTACGACATGCTCTCCTCGTCGAACAACTCCCCCTGCTCGCCCTCCTTCTCGCTCCGCAGCCGCTTGTTGCGGAGCCCCACCACGGCCAGGGTCGCCGCCGCCGTGCCCGCGAGGGCGACCGGCACCATCCAGCCGCGGTCGACCGCGTGGCCGAGGGCGTGGTCCAGGGAGAGCCGGCCGGGGCCCGTGACGGCGAGCCCCGCCGCCGCGAGCCCGAGGGACGCGGCATGCTCGTAGCCGCCGCTCTGGTTGAAGAAGCCGTTCGGGGCGTGCACCGCCGACGCGCCCGCCATCGCACCGGCCGCGGCGGCGCCGGCCGCCGGGGTCGCGAGGCCCAGCGCGAGGAGCGTGCCGCCGCCCGCCTCCGCGAGGCCCGCCGCGGCCGCGCTCGCCCGGCCGGGCGCGTATCCCACGGACTCCATGAACTGGCCGGTCTCGGAGACCCCGCCTCCGCCGAACCAGCCGAAGAGCTTCTGCGTCCCGTGCGCCGCGAGCACCCCGCCCGTGCCGAGGCGGAGCAGCAGCAGTCCCAGGTCGCGTCGGTCGAAAGAGGTCACGGTTCTCGTCACTCCTCGGATGTCTCGGCCGATGTCCCAGCCGGTGTCCCAGGCGGCCGTTCTCACGCGAACGGCCCCTTCTGTCTCGTACGCCGCCTGCCCACCGTCGCACCGAACGGCCGCCCGGGTCCCGGTCCGCGCCGCCGTTCGGGTGGCGGGGGCGGCCGGGCGGTGTGAGTCTGACGTCCATGACGATTCAGGTAGCCAAGCTGAGCAACCCGGCCGTCCGGGAGTTCGTCAGCGCCGTGAACGCCCATGACCGGGACGCCTTCCGGGCCGTCCTCGCGCCCGGCGCGACCATGTCCGACGACGGTTCGGACCGTGACCTCGACGAGTGGACCGAGCGGGAGATCTTCGACTCCCACGGCCATATGGAGGTCGACAACGAGTCGGACGGCGGCCTCGCCCTCCTCGCCCGCTACAGCAACGACGCCTGGGGCGAGATGAGGACGCGGTGGAGCTTCACCGTCGACGACGGCGGCAAGGTCTCCCGCTTCGAGACCGGCCAGGCGTAACGACCGCCGCGATTTCGCCGTCACGGTCCTGCCCCCACAGTCCTGCCCCCACAGTCCTGCCCTCGCGGTCTTGCCTTCGCCCGCACTCCAACTCCTAGCGTCCATGGGCATGGAGAGCAGCGGAAGCACGCGGAACGACGACGGGCGCAGGACTCTGGGGCGCAGCGGTATCGAGGTGAGCGCCCTCGGTTTCGGCTGCTGGGCCATCGGCGGCGAGTGGGCGAGACCCGACGGACAGCCCCTGGGCTGGGGCAAGGTCGACGACGACGAGTCCGTACGGGCGATCCGCCGCGCCCTCGATCTCGGCGTCACCTTCTTCGACACGGCGGACACGTACGGCACCGGGCACAGCGAGCGTGTCCTCGCGCGGGCGCTCGGCAGGCGGCGGGCCGACGTCGTCGTCGCGACCAAGTGGGGCAACGTCATCGACGAGGAGCGCCGGCTCGCCGTGGGCAGCGACGACTCCCCGGAGTACGCCCGACGCGCGCTGACCGCCTCACTGCGACGGCTGGACACCGACCACATCGACCTCTACCAGCTCCACATCTCCGACGCCGACCCGGAGCGCGCCGCCCAACTCCGTGACACCTGCGAGGAGTTCGTCCGTGAGGGGCTCGTCCGTGCCTACGCCTGGAGCACCGACGACCCGGAGCGGGCCGCGGTCTTCGCCGAGGGCGAGCACTGCGCGGCCGTGCAGCACCGACTCAACGTCCTCCAGGACGCGCCCGAAATGCTCGCGCTCTGCGAGGAATCGGGGCTCGCGAGCATCAACCGCAGTCCGCTGGCGATGGGGTTGCTGACCGGCAGGCGCGGGCCCGGTCAGTCCCTCGAAGCGGGCGACATCCGCAGCAGGCCGCCCGCCTGGCTCCCGGGCTTCAGCGACGGCGGCGCCGACCCCGAGTGGCTCGCCCGCGTCGACGCCCTCCGGTCCGTCCTCACCAGCGACGGCCGTACGCTCGCCCAGGGCGCCCTCGCCTGGCTGTGGGCCCGTAGCCCGCGAACCGTGCCCATCCCCGGCTTCCGCTCGGTCGCACAATCCGAGGAGAACGCGGGCGCACTCGCCAAGGGCCCGCTCACGGCAGGGCAGTTGACCGAGATCGACGACGCCCTGGGCCGCTGAGCGGCGGGACGCACGGGCTCTTGCCCGGATTGATGGGCAGCCGTTCCGCGGCCCGGGTCACGATTCCGCGGTCCCACGCGGAATTCCCCCACCCGAACCGCCGGAACGGCTGCCGCCTCCCCCAGAGGTGTGGCATGGAAGTCCTGTGCTCCAAGTGTGAAGTTCTGGTGGAGGAGTGTCGAGCATAGGCCTGTAACCGGCAGGTATGGTCCGGATGGACACCTTCCGTTTGTGCAGATCGACTGGCTGAGTCACGCCCCTCAGGGCGCGGGCTGTATCGATGTGCGGCTCCGCCGCGTGGGCGCGATCAGCCACAGCGGGCCCGCACCTTGCTACGGCGCTTGAGCTAGCCCCGCCCCACATACGGCATCGCCGTAGCAAGCACCGTCGCGAACTGCACATTCGCCTCAAGTGGCAACGCCGCCATATGCCGCACCGTGCGAGCCACGTCCGCCACATCCATCACCGGCTCGGCCGCCACCTCCCCGTTCGCCTGCAGCGCCCCCGTCTGCATCCGCTCGGTCATGTCCGTCGCCGCGTTGCCGATGTCGATCTGCCCGCAGGCGATCCGGTACGGCCGCCCGTCCAGCGACAGCGACTTCGTGAGGCCGGTCAGCGCGTGCTTGGTCGCCGTGTACGCGGCCGACTGCGGGCGTGGCGTATGGGCCGAGATCGAGCCGTTGTTGATGATCCGGCCGCCCTGCGGATCCTGCTCCTTCATCTGCCGGTACGCCGCCTGCGCGCACAGGAACGCCCCGTCGAGGTTGGTGCCGACCACGTGCCGCCAGGCCTCGTACGGCAGCTCCTCGAACGGCACCCCGCCCGGGCCGAAGGTGCCCGCGTTGTTGAAGAGGAGGTCGAGCCGCCCGAAGCGGTCCCGCACGGCGGCGAAGAGTGCGGTCACCTCGTCGGGCCGCGAGACATCGGTGCGCACACACAGGGACGTGCCGTCCTTCGCGGCCGGCTGCCCCGGGTCTGCCGTCTCCGCGAGCGCCGCCGTCTCCTCCAGGTGCTCCGCGCGGCGGCCCGCGAGCGCCACCGACCAGCCGGTGCGCAGCAGTTCCACGGCCACTGCCCGACCGATCCCCGAGCCCGCTCCCGTCACGACCGCGATCTTCGTTCCCTTGGCGTTCATGGCCCAGCAGCGTACGTGAGGACAGGCGATCTTCCGCCACACGAATCTCATCTGTCCGACATCTGACTGGTGTGTACGTGACAGTCCGGCGTCGAATCTGATCACTCCAATACCAAGTACAACAACAGTCAGGGGAGGGCCAGATGACACTCGCAGGCCACCAGCAACAGTCGCAGCACGCCCCCGAACTCCGCGCCGCCGCCCGTCACCTCGGACGCCGCCGTTTCCTCACCGTCACCGGCGCGGCCGCCGCGCTCGCCTTCGCCACCAACCTGCCGACCGCGGGTGTGGCGGGCGCCGCGGAACTCGACGCGGCGAAGATCACCGACAACCCCTTCACGCTCGGCGTCGCCTCCGGTGACCCGCTGCCCACCTCCGTGGTGCTGTGGACCCGGCTCGCGCCCGCCCCGTTCCAGGCCGACTCCGGTCTGCCGTCCCAACGTGTCGTCGTGCGCTGGGAGTTGGCCCGCGACGAACGCTTCAGACACATCGTCAGACGCGGCGCGGCCGTGGCCCACCCCGAGTTCCACCACTCCGTACACGTCGAGGTCGGCCACCTCGACTCCGACCGGGTCTTCTACTACCGCTTCCGCGTGGGCAGTTGGGTCAGCGAGACCGCCCGTACGCGCACCGCGCCCTCGTCCCGCTCGGACGTCTCCGAACTGACGCTGGCCGTGGTCTCCTGCCAGGCGTACCACGACGGGTACTTCACCCCGTTCGGCCATCTCGCCGAGGACGACGTCGACGTGGTCTTCCACGTCGGCGACTACCTGTACGAGTACGCGGTCAGCTCGGTCGGCGGCGTGCGCAACTACACCGACCGCGTGCTGCCCGACGTCTTCAACCGGGAGACGATCACGCTGGAGGACTACCGGCTGCGGTACGCCCTCTACAAGACCGACCCCGACCTGCAGGCCGTGCACGCCGCGCACCCCTTCGTCGTCACCTGGGACGACCACGAGACCGAGAACAACTACGCGGACGACATCCCCGAGAACGACGTACCGCCTGAGGAGTTCCTGCTGCGCCGCGCCGCCGCGTACCGCTCGTACTGGGAGAACCTGCCGCTGCGCCACCCGCAGCGGCCCGAGGGCGCCGACATGCGGCTCTACCGTCGTCTGAACTGGGGGCGGCTCGCGCAGTTCGACATCCTCGACACCCGGCAGTACCGCACGGACCAGGCGAACGGCGACGGCTGGAAGACGCCCACGCCCGAGTCGGAGGCCGAGTCGCAGACCCTGCCGGGGTTCGCCCAGGAGCGCTGGCTGACCGACGGCTGGAAGCGGTCGAACGCGCTGTGGAACGTCATACCGCAGCAGGTCGTCTTCGCCCGCCGCAACCACGCCACCGCCGGTAACACCACCCTCAGCATGGACGCCTGGGACGGTTACCCCGCCTCGCGGCGGCGGCTCCTCGCGGGCGCCGAGGCCGCCGGTGTGGAGAACCTGATGGTGCTCACCGGCGACGTCCATGTGTCGTACGCCTTCGACATCAAGCAGGACTTCGCCGACCCGGGGTCGCGGACGCTGGGTACGGAGATCGTCGCCACGTCGGTCACCAGTGGGCAGAACGGGGCCGCCCGGCCCGCCAACTGGGCGGGCTATCTTGCCGCCAACCCGCACATGAAGCACTACAACGGGCATCGGGGGTATTCGACGGTTCGCCTCGGGCAGGACCTTGCTCGGGTGGACTTCAAGACGGTGGCTGCCGTGACCACGCCTGGGGCTGCGATCACGACCGCCGCGTCGTTTGTCACTGAGGTGGGGGATCAGGGGCTGAAGCCGGCGTAGCGGTTACGGCGGGAGGGGTGGGGGACTGCGGGTGGTTCGTCGGCCGCGGGCCGGATGTGGCTGGTCGCGCAGTTCCCCGCGCCCCTAAGAGCCAAAAGCCCGGGCGCCCCCTCAGCCGGATACCTCGCCCGGATACGTGACGCCGACGCGGTCCCGTACCGCGTCGAGCGTTCGCATGACCGCCAGGGTGCCGTCGAGGGGGACCAGGGGGGACTCGGTCTCGCCCGCGCGGAGGCAACGCATGACCTCGATGGCCTCGTGCTTGAGACTGGCCCGGGTTCCGTCGGTCGCGCTCGCGGTGAACTCCTGCGGGTCGCGGCCGTCGCGGTGCAGTACGAAGCGGTCGGCGTGGAAGAAGCCGGACGGGATGTCGATACGGCCCTCGGATCCGGTGACGGAGGCGGAGGTCGACGTTCCGCCCACGAGAGAGCAGTGCAACGAAGCGAGAGCACCGCTCTCCCAGGAGAGCAGCATTCCCGTCTGGAGATCGACGCTCTCGTCGGAGAGCACCGCTCTCGCCATCACCTCCGAGGGCTCACCGAGCAGCAGGTGCGCGAACGACACCGGGTAGACGCCCAGGTCGAGCAGCGCGCCGCCGCCCTGCGCCGGGTCGCGCAGCCGGTGGGTGGGCGGGAAGGGCCCCGACAGACCGAAATCGGCCTGCACCGTGCGGACCTCACCGATCGCCCCCTCGTCGACCAGCGCCTTCAGGCGCCGGATCAGCGGGTTGCAGTACATCCACATGGCCTCCATCAGGAAGCTCCCGCGCTCCTTCGCGAGGCCGACCAGTTCCTCGGCCTCGCGCGAGTTCAGCGTGAAGGCCTTCTCGCACAGCACGTTCCGGCCCGCCTCAAGACAGAGCCCGGCGGCCACCCTGTGCGCCGAGTGCGGAGTCGCGACGTACACGACATCCACGTCCTCGTCCGCCGCGAGGCTCTCCCAGTCGCCGTACGCCCGGGGTATCCCGAACCGCTCCGCGAACGCCTTCGCCGACTCCTCGGTGCGCGACGCCACCGCGACCACCTCGGCGTCCGGCAGATCGATCAGATCCGCCGTGAACGCCCCGGCGATCCCACCGGTCGCCAGCACGCCCCACCGCACACGCTCTCCCGCCATCCCAACCCCTCGCTCCATGAGCACGATCACCCGATGGCCGACGACCCGAACCCGAACGTGGTCGACGACCCGAACATCACCGACGACTCGAACGCGATGGTCTCGACCACCTGTACGAGCTGAGAGCATAGGTGGCGTATTCCACAAACAGGGAGGGGCACATGTCCGAGCGTGGCCGCACCACGCGGGACCAGGACGGCCCGGAGGGGCACATACCGAGCGCGGCCGTCACCGGGACGGTCACCGACGCGGTCACCGAAGAGACCGCGACCGCCGCCGCGGCGGCACCGGTACCGCCACCGGAAGCCCGCCGTGCCGTGGGACTCCTGGTCACCCTCGTCCTCGGCGGCCTCACCGCCGTACCGCCGCTGTCCATGGACATGTACCTCCCGGCGCTCCCGGAGGTCACCGACGCGCTCCACGCGTCCGCGGCCACCGTGCAGCTGACCCTCACCGCGTGCCTCGCCGGCATGGCGCTCGGGCAACTGGTCGTCGGCCCGATGAGTGACAAGTGGGGGCGCAGACGGCCGCTCATCGTCGGACTGCTCCTCTACGTCGTCGCCACCGCCGTCTGCGCGTTCGCGCCCACCATCGAACTCCTCGTCGCCTTCCGGCTCCTCCAGGGCCTCGCGGGCGCCGCCGGGATCGTGATCGCACGGGCCGTCGTACGCGACCTCTACGACGGCGTCGACATGGCCCGCTTCTTCTCCACGCTCATGCTGATCTCCGGGGTCGCGCCGATCATCGCCCCGCTCATCGGCGGCCAGGTGCTGCGGATCACCGACTGGCGGGGCGTCTTCTACATCCTGACCGTCATCGGGATCGTGCTGACCGCCGTCGTCTGGCGGATGCTGCCCGAGACCCTCGCGCCCGAACACCGGCACAGCGGCGGCACCGTCGAAGCGCTGCGCACCATGCGCGGTCTGCTCGCCGACCGCGTCTTCACCGGCTACATGCTCACCGGCGGCTTCGCCTTCGCGGCGCTCTTCGCCTACATCTCGGCATCGCCGTTCGTGATCCAGGAGATCTACGGCGCCTCCCCGCAGACCTACAGCATCCTCTTCGGCGTCAACTCGATCGGACTCGTGGCCGTCGGCCAGATCAACGGCAAGATCCTCGTCGGCCGCGTCAGCCTCGACAAGGTGCTCGCGGTCGGCCTCGGGATCATCACCACCGCCTCGGCCGCGCTGCTGCTGATGGCGAGCGGGGTCTTCGGCGAGGTGGGCCTCGTCCCGATCGCCGTCGGCCTCTTCGTCCTCATGTCCGCGATGACCCTGTGCATGCCCAACACCAACGCCCTCGCCCTCATGCGCACCCGGCACGCCGCGGGCTCCGCGTCCGCGCTGCTCGGCACCTCCTCCTTCCTCGTCGGCGCGCTCGCCACACCCCTCGTGGGCATCGCCGGGGAACACACCGCGGTCCCGATGGCCGTCGTCCAGTTGGCGTGTTCACTGGTCGCCGTCGGCTGCTTCGTGGGACTGTGCCGTCCCTGGCGGAGACAGGCGGACGCGAAGGGAGCGGAGAGCTGAGCGCACCGAGACTGCGGCTCGGCACAGCGGAACGTGCCGGGCTCGACCCCGACGAACTCGACCGTCTCGTACGGGAGTTCCGGCGGCTCACCGACGGGGACCGGTCCTGGGCCCCGGGCGCCGTACTGGTCGCCGGACGCGGGCCCGTGATCGCCGTCGAGGAGGCGGCGGGGTGGGCCGTGCGGTACTCCGCGTACGACGAGGTCACCGGCGCGGGCGTCGAGCTGCCCCGCGAGGCCCGCGTCCCGATGGCCACGGACACCGTCTTCGACCTGGCCTCCCTCACGAAGCTCTTCACGAGCGTGGCCGCCGTGCAGCAGCTGGAGCGCGGCACGCTCGGCATCGACGCGCGGGTCGGGGCGTACCTTCCGGACTTCACCGCGGCCGCCGAGTACGGCATCACCGTGCGTCACCTGCTCACCCACACCTCCGGGCTGCGGCCCGAACTCCCGCTGTACGACTGCCGGGACGACAGGGCACGGCTCGCCCTGCTGCGCGCCGAGGAGCCGCTGACCGCACCCGGCGGCCCGTACGCCTACTCGGACCTCAACATGCTGCTCCTCCAGCACGTCCTCGAACGGATCACCCGGCGCCGGCTGGACGTCCTCGTCCGGGACGGCATCACCCGGCCGCTCGGGATGACGGCCACCGGGTTCGGCCCCCGCCCGGGCGCGGCCGCCACCGAGGACCAGCGGCTGCCGTGGGCCAAGGCGGACCGGGGGATGCTGCGGGGCGAGGTCCACGACGAGAACGCCTGGGCGCTCGGCGGAATCGCGGGCCACGCGGGCCTCTTCTCGACGGCGGGCGACCTGGCGGTCTTCTGTCGCACGCTGCTGGCGGGCGGCTCGTACGGGACCGCCCGCATCCTCGGCCCCGACTACGTCGAACTGCTCCTCTCCCCGCCCGGCCTCGGCTTCGCCCTCGACCAGCCCTGGTTCATGGGCGAGCTGGCCGGCCACGGCGCCGCGGGCCACACGGGCTTCACGGGTACGTCGCTGGTCCTCGACCCGTTGACGGACACGTTCCTGGTGCTCCTGGCGAACACGGTCCATCCGCGCCGCCGCCCCTCGGACAGCGGCCCACGGGCAGCAGCGGCGACGCGACTGGCACGGGCGGTGCGGGGGGCGTGAGCGGTGCGCTGCTTTGTGAGCGGTGCTCTGGTCTGCGACCGGCGCTCTGGTTTGTGAGCGGTGCTCTGGTCTGCGGCCGGCGCTCTCGATCGTTGGCGCAGTGCCGATTCGTGAGCAGTGCTCTGGTGGGTGAGCGGTGCTTCCGGCGGGCGGTGCTCGCGGATGGGGTGAGCGGTGCTCTCGCTGGAGAGCACCGCTCACCCGAACCGCACCCGCACCCCTCGTAGACTTCCCCCGTGACCGCCCCCGTTTCCCCAGCCGAGACCCTGCGCGTGGCCCTGGCGGGGCTGCTCGACGGGCTGCCGACGAAGGTGGCCGCGCAGGCCGTCGAGCGGCTGATCGTGAACTACCGGGGGACCACCCCGACCGACGCCCCGATCCTGCGCGACCGCGCGGACGTGGCCGCGTACGCCGCGTACCGGATGCCCGCGACCTTCGAGGCCGTACGCGCCGCGCTGGACGCCTTCGCGGACGTCGTGCCCGAGTGGACGCCGGGCCGCCATGTGGACGTGGGCGGCGGGACGGGCGCGGCCACCTGGGCCGTCAACGCCACCTGGCCCGAGGAGCGGCCGGTGACCGTGCTCGACTGGGCCGAACCCGCACTCGCCCTCGGCCGTGAACTCGCCTCGCGGAACCCGCTGTTGAAGTCCGCCGAGTGGCACCGCTCTCGTATCGGAGCGGCGCTCACCATCGAGAGCACTGATCTCGTCACGGTGTCGTACGTTCTCGGCGAGCTCACAGAGCAGGCCCGCACCGAAGTCGTGGACGCCGCCGCGACCGCCGCCCAGGCCGTCGTGATCATCGAACCCGGCACACCGGACGGCTACGCCCGCGTCATCGAGGCCCGCGACCGCCTCATCGGCGTCGGCTTCCACATCGCCGCCCCCTGCCCGCACAGCGCCGCCTGCCCGATCGTCCCCGGCGAGGACTGGTGCCACTTCTCGGCCCGGGTCAGCCGTTCCTCGCTGCACCGGCAGGTCAAGGGCGGCTCACTGGCGTACGAGGACGAGAAGTTCAGCTATGTCGCCGCCACCCGCTTCCCGGTGACCCCGGCCCCCTCCCGGGTCGTACGGCGGCCGCAGATCCGCAAGGGGCAGGTGCTCCTCGACCTGTGCGAGAGCGAGGAGCAACTGCGCCGCTCGACCGTGACGAAGCGCCACGGCCTCCTCTACAAGGCGGCCCGCGACGCGGACTGGGGCGACGCCTGGCCGCCCCCGTCCCTGTCTCCGGCCCAGGGTGAGGGGCAGAGCTCAGACGCGTAGCTCCTGCGTGCAGCACTTCACGCTGCCGCCGCCCTTGAGGAGTTCGCTGAGGTCCATGCCGATCGGTTCGTACCCCCGTTCCCGGAGCGGGTCGAAGAGGCCGGTCGCGGACTGCGGAAGTAGTACGTGCAGACCGTCGGAGACGGCGTTCAGGCCGAGCGCCGCCGCGTCCTCGTCGTCCGCGAGGAGTGCGTCCGGGAAGAGCCGGCGCAGTACCTCGCGGCTGCCGGGGGAGAAGGCCGGCGGGTGGTACATGACCTGGTCCGTCGCGTCGTCGAGCACGGCGAGGGCAGTGTCCAGGTGGTAGTAGCGGGGGTCGACCAGGTCGAGCCCGATCACCGGCCGCCCGAAGAACTCCTGCGCCTCGCCGTGCGAGAGCGGGCTGGCCCGGAAGCCGCGTCCGGCGAGCACGTACGAGGCGGTGACGGCGAAGTCGCCCTCGCCCTCGTTGATGTGGACCGGTTCGTGGACGCGGTCGAAGCCGTTCGTGCGGAACCAGTCCAGGTGGGCCTCGGCCTCCGGCTCCCGCTCGCGGAAGGCGAACCGGGCGCCCAGGACCCGGCCGTCGACCACGGTCGCGCCGTTCGCCGCGAACACCATGTCCGGCAGGCCGCGGCGGGGGGTGAGTTCCTCGACGGTGTGGCCGAGGGCGCGGTAGCGGTCGCGGAGGTCTTCCCACTGGGCCACGGCGAGGGGGACGTCGACCGGCTTGGCGGGGTCCATCCACGGGTTGATGGAGTAGGTGACCTCGAAGTGTGCGGGTGGGCACATCAGGTAGCGCCGGGGTGTGGCGCGGCGGGGAAGGTGCAAGGAGGGCTCCTTACGTGGACCGCGGGTGCCGCGGGGGCAGTTGGTGCTCATGGTGCGCCGCGAGCGGGTCTCTCGGCGGGAGCCGAACGGGTTGTTTTTCGCCCCCGCCGCCCCTACCCGTCCCATCCTTCTGGGGCTCCGCCCCAGACCCCGTGGGGTGCGTTGTCGGGTGCGGGTCCGGCTGTGGCTTGTCGCGCAGTTCCCCGCGCCCCTTAGGCGACTCAGCCCCTCCGGCGTTTGAGGAGCGGGGGTTCGGGGGCCGGCCCCCGAGTAGTGACGGGAATGGGTAGGGGCGGCGGGGCGAGAATCGTCGTTCGGCGAGACGGAGCGTCTTGTCGGGCTGGTAAATTGGAGCGTATGGCTCACACGTCCGCCCAGCCCCCGCAGAAGCCCGCCCCCGACTCCAGCCGCCGCAGCGAGAAGTCCCGGCGGGCGATCTACGACGCCGCCCTCGCGCTCGTGAGCGAGGTCGGCTACCCGAAGACCACCATCGAGGGCATCGCCGCCCGCGCGGGCGTCGGCAAGCAGACGATCTACCGGTGGTGGTCGTCGAAGGCGGACGTCCTGCTGGAGGCGTTCATCGACCTGAGCGCCCAGGCGGCGGAGGCGGCCGCTCGCCCGGAGGTCATCGGGGAGCAGGCGGCGTACGAGATTCCCGACACCGGCGACCTGGAGGCCGACCTCAAGCTGGTGCTGAGGGCCACCGTCGACGAGCTGCTGGACCCCACCTTCGAGGCCCCGTCACGGGCCTTGGCGGCCGAGGGCGTCGTCAACGAACAGGTCGGCCGGGAGTTCGTCGGCAAACTCCTCGAACCCCAGCTCCAGCTGTATGTGAAGCGCCTGCGCGCCGCGCAGGAGCAAGGAGCCGTGCGCGCCGACATCGACCCGCGCATCGCCCTGGAACTCTTCGTCTCGCCCCTCGCCCAGCGCTGGCTCCAGTACACGGGCCCCATCACGTACGAGTACACGGACAAGCTCGTCGAGTACGCCCTCTACGGCCTCGCGCCACGGGGGCCCGCCGCCCGCTGACCTCCCGCCCGCGCCAGCCGTCCCGGCGCGTCCGTGATGATTCCGTCGCAGCCGAGCGCGAGGGCGCGGTCGCGCTCCGCCGGGGTCGCCACGGTGTGCGCCCACACGCGGGGGATGCCGGACCTGACCGCCCGTACGAGATCGCGGTCGCGGGCCTTGTGGTCCACGTCCAGGACGTCCACGAACGACCGCCACCGCTCGGGCCGGTCCGTACGCATCTGCCGTGCCGACCGCCACAACTGCGAGACCAGGCCCATGCGGTGGGCCCGCCGCGCCACCGCCGGGTGGTTGGAGTTGACCAGCACCGAGCGGGTCAGGCCGCGTGACCTGATCATCGCGGCGAGGGTCGGCAGGCTCCGCGGGTCCTTGGCCTCCAGTATCAGCACCGTTCGTCCGCCGAACCGGTCCAGCACCTCGGCGAGCGTTGGCGGCCGCTCGGAGCGCCAGCTCCCCGGCAGCCCGTCCCCGGGGCGCAACCGGACCCCCTCCCAGTCCCGCCGGTCGAGCGCGTCCACCGGGCCGCCCATGTAGGTCGTGCGGTTCAGGGTCGCATCGTGCATGACCACCATCGTCCCGTCGCGCAGCATCCGGGTGTCCAGGTCGAGCACCTGGGCCGTACCGCGCTCGTACGCGGCCACGAGGCCCGACATGCTGTTCTCCGGCACCTCCCGGGCGCCGCCGCGGTGCGCGGTCTGGACGATGCGGGGGAGTGCCGACACCGTCAGCGGGCCGGCGTCCCATTCGAGCGGGCTGATCGCCCCGCCCTGTCCGACGAGGGCCAGCGACGCGAGACCCGCGACAGCCGCCAACGCAGTCCGTGTGACCATGCCGACACCGTAGGCGGGCAAATCGTCTCAAAGTATGTAATGACACTCGATCGATGACCCGGTCGGGCATCGTCCCGCCTACCCCGGATGTGGGCTCCGGCCCCCTGTGACGCAGGATGGTGGGACCATAGGGCATGCTGTCCGCACAACAGCCAGGGCGAGGGGATCGATGAGCGCAGAGATGGGCCGCCGCTCGGGCGGGCAGGGCAGGATCTCCCAGTGGCTGCGTGGCCGACGGCCTCGTACGGACTCCGGAGACGACTCCTCGGGGCGTGAGGAACTGCTGCTTGCCGCCGCCGGAGCCGGGCTGCCGCTCGCGCCCGCCGCCCATCCCTCCGCCTACCGGTGTTCCTGTGACCGCGTCGGGTGTCCCACCCCCGCGCGGCACCCGGTGTCGTTCGCCTGGCAGACGCAGTCCACGACCGACCGGGCGCAGATCGAGCGGTGGGCGCGGCATCAGCCGCTGGCCAACTTCATCACCGCGACCGGCATGGTGCACGACGTGCTGGACGTTCCGCTGGAGGCGGGGCAGGAGGCGCTGGAGCGGTTGCTCGCGCTCGGTGTCGAGGTCGGGCCCGTCGCGGTTTCCGGGGGTGACCGGATGCTCTTCTTCACCGCTACTCGGGGTACGCCCGAGGATGAGGACGAGTGGTGGCCGTGTGAGCTGGACTGTCATCCGGAGACGATGGATGAGCATCCGGGGTTGCGGTGGCATTGCCGTGGGTCTTATGTGCTGGTGCCTCCGGCGCGGTTGCCCGGGGATTTGACGGTGGAGTGGGTACGGGGGCCGGAGCATGGGCTGCCGGATCCTTTGTCGTTGCTCGAGGTGCTTACCGATGAGTGTGCTCGGTATGCGGGGGTTGAGCGGGATCATGTTGCGGCGTGGCCTCTTCGGGGCTGACGCCCCGTATCCCTTGCCTCGCTTGTTGTTTTGTCCGCGGGTCGGTGGGGGCTGGTCGCGCAGTTCCCCGCGCCCCTAAAGGGGCGCCGTTCCCCGCGCCCCTGAATCGGTGGGGCGCCCCCTTACTCGCCCTTCGCCGCCGTCAAGCCCTGGATCCTGCCCAGGAACTCCACCTGTTGGTTCGCCGCGTCCTTGGCGGGGTCCAGTACTGCCTGGTTGGAGATGGATTCCAGGGTCAGGGACTGTTTGGGTTCGCCGGTCATGAGGGCCTTGACGTCGGCGTTGGTGACGTTGATGGGGACGCCCTGGGCTGCTGTCTGCTTCTGGTAGTGGCGGGTGGTGAAGAAGACGAGGGCGCCGCCGGTGGTGGTGCGCAGGGCCACCGGGGCGTAGTCGCCGGAGGCCAGGGGCTCGTCGATGTACTGCTGGGCGAGGCCGGGGCGGCTCGCGCTCTTCGTGCGGTCGGAGCGCCACTTCGTGGTGTGGGTGCCCGCGGCGAAGGTGTCGCCGCCGTCCTTGAGATAGGTCGCGTAGCCCTGGGGGAGGTCCCCGGGCGCGACCGCCAGGTCCGCCGCGCTCGCCGTGACCGGTTCCGCCCAGCCGTCCTGGTCCTTCTTGAAGTCCGGCACCTCTTCGGCGGCGACGATCGTCAGATACGAGACCTGCCACACGTCGTCGGCACTGCCACGGGTGAACACCAGCAGCCAACGGTCCTCGCCACGGCCCTTGTTGGCCTTCGAGTCGGTGACGAACCAGCGCGGCCAGCCGGCCTTCTTCGGGATCGTGAACTCGGTGTCGCTCAGCGCCAGCGGCACGTAGTCGGGGTTGCCGCCCGGCTGGTTCTTGCCGCCGGCCTTCAGCTTCGCGCCGTCGATGTCCCCGAGGGCGCCGGTGACCCGGTCCGCGTCCAGGGACGGGTCGTTGGCGCCGTTGGCCTCGTTGTAGGCGGCCGTGAAGTCCTTCAGCGCCCGCGCGGCCTCGGTCTTCGTGGCCCCGGGGAGAACCTCCCGTTCCCCGTGCACCACCACGCACCCGCTCGCCGTCACCGACAGCACGGTCACCGACGCCGCCATCAGCGCGCTCCGGCCAGTCCTGCGAGGCCTACGAGGGCCGTGATCCCTGCTCATCGGTACCGTCACCTTCCCCTTCCCGGAGGGGAACCCTACCGGGGCCGGGGAGCACGCGGACGGCGGGATCACGTACCGCGCCCGCACTGTGATCCAGCGCGCCCTGCCATGTCCCCAAACGTCCCTGTCAGACCTCTTCGCGCACCGGCGCGGCCGGCTTCGCCTTGTCCTTGTCCGGCCGTGAGGGGGCCAGGAAGAAGGCGAGGGTCGGTACCAAGTACAGGGACCACACGACGACTTGGAGGACCGTCGGATCCGGCTGGAAGTTGAAGACGCCCTTGAGGAGCGTGCCGTACCAGCTGTCCGGCGGGATGGTCTCGCTGATGTCGAAGGCCTTGTTCGTCAGCCCCGGCAGGAAGTCGGCCTCCTGGAGGTCGTGGAAGCCGTACGCGAGGACACCCGCGGCCACCACGACCAGCATGGCGCCGGTCCAGGTGAAGAACTTGGCGAGGTTGATGCGCACGGCGCCCCGGTAGAAGAGGTAGCCGAGCACGACCGCCGTCGCGATGCCCAGCAGCACGCCGATCAGCGGGCCCTCGGTGCCGTCGCTGGACGCGCGTACGGACGTCCAGACGAACAGGGACGTCTCCAGACCCTCGCGTCCCACGGCCAGGAACGCGGTCGCGACCAGCGCGCCCGTGCCCATCTGCAGTGCCGCGTCCAGCTTGCCGTGCAGGTCGGCCTTCAGATGGCGGGCCGTACGCCGCATCCAGAAGACCATCCAGGTGACCAGGCAGACCGCGATGATCGACAGCGAGCCGCCGAGCGCCTCCTGCGCCTCGAACGTCAGCTCCTGGGAGCCGAATTCGAGCGCGCACCCGAAGCCGAGGGCGAGACCCACCGCGATGGCGATGCCGATCCAGATCGGCTTCAGCGCGTCCCGCCGGTCCGTCTTCACCAGATACGCGATGAGGATGCAGACGACGAGGCTGGCTTCCAGGCCCTCGCGCAGGCCGATCAGATAGTTCGCGAACACGGCCTACGCCTCCTTGGAGTTCGTGGAGTTCGTGGAGCTCTTGGAGTCCTTCGAGTCTTTCGAGAACAGGGTCCGGCCCCACCAGTCGTCCTTGTCGCGGACGCCGGGCGGGACGGCGAAGACCGCTGAACCCACGTGCTGGATGTACTCGTTGAGCGCGTCGGTCGCCAGGCTCCGCTGCACCGGGATGAAGCCCTTGCGGACGTCCCGCTGGTAGGCGAGGAAGAACAGGCCCGCGTCCAGGCGGCCGAGGCCGTCGGTGCCGTCGGTGAAGGAGTAGCCGCGGCGCAGGAGCGTGGCCCCGGCGTTGGTGTCGGGGTGCGCGAGCCGTACGTGGGCGTCGGGTTTCATCGCCTTCAGGAACGGCCTGTCCCGCTCCTTCGCCTTTCCGACCGGGGCGCCCTCGCCCTTGTCACGGCCGAAGATGTCCTCCTGCTCCTGGAGGGAAGTACGGTCCCAGGTCTCGATGTTCATGCGGATGCGCCGGGCCACGAGGTACGAGCCGTCGACCATCCACGCCGGGCCGTCCTTCTCCTCGACCCACACGAACTTCTTCAGGCGGTCCGTCTCCGTGCCCGCGATGTTGCGGGTGCCGTCCTTGAACCCCATGAGGTTACGAGGGGTCTGGGCCTCCGGAGTCGTCGAGGACGTCTTGCCGAAGCCCAGTTGGGACCAGCGGATGACGACCTTGCCGAAGCCGATCCTGGCGAGGTTGCGGATCGCGTGCACCGCGACCTGCGGGTCGTCCGCGCAGGCCTGGACGCACAGGTCGCCGCCACTGCGGTTCCCGTCGAGGTTGTCGCCCGCGAACTTCGGCAGGTCGACCAGGGCTTCCGGCCGCCGGTCCGCGAGGCCGAACTTGTCGAACAGGGACGGGCCGAAGCCGATCGTCAGGGTCAGCCGCGACGGTTTGAGGCCCAGCGCCTCCCCGGTGTCGTCCGGTGGCGCCTCGGCCAGACCGCCGTACGCGCCCTCGCCGACCGCGTGCCCGGCGGTCATCCGCCGCGCGGCCTCGGTCCAGTCCTTCAGCAGCTGGACGAACGCGGCCCGGTCCGTCGTCTTCACGTCGAACGCGGCGAAGTGCAGCCGGTCCTGCACCGGGGTGGCGATGCCCGCCTGGTTCGTGCCGTGGAAGGCGACCGCGGCGCCCGTAGAGGCCGCGGTCGGTTCCGTGTCGTCGCCGTTGCGGGCCATCGCCACCGCGCCGCCGGCCGCGGCGGCCCCGAGCGCGAGCCCGGCACCGCCCCAGCCGATCAGTGAACGCCGCGACGGGGCACGGGAGATGGAGTCCGCAGTCTCCTCGTTCCGGCCCGCAGGCGAGTCGTTCCGGTCCGTGCTTCCGCCGGTCCCGCCGGTTTCGTCGGTGGCTTCCGTCGTGCTCGTGTTGTTCGTGGTGTCCGTCATGGCGCCAGGGCCCCTCTTACGTCACGTCCTACTTCACGACGGCTGCGGCGAGCTTGGACAGCGGCTCCGCGAGCGCGTTCACCGCGTCGGAGAGCTCCTTGCGGTCGGCCTTGCTGACCTTGTCGTACGAGGTGAAGTCGTAGGTGGTCTTGTCCTCGCGGTACTTGTCGAGCAGCGTGTTCAGCGCCGCGAACTGCGTGTCGAGCTCCTTGGTGAGCGCCGCGTCGTTCTCCGAGGCGACCGGCTTCAGCAGCGCGTACGACTTCTCCGCGCCCTCGACGTTCGCCTTGAAGTCGACGAGGTCGGTGTGCGAGTAGCGCTCCTCCTCGCCGGTGACCTTGCCGGTGGCGACCTCGTCGAGGAGCTCCTTGGCACCGTTGGCCATCGAGGTCGGGGTGATCTCGGCCTTGCCGACCCGCTTCTGCCAGTCGGTGAGGTCGGTGATCAGCTGGTCGGCGAGCTCGGAGTCGCGGTCGGTGAGCTTCTTGTCCTGCCAGAGCGAGCGCTCCAGGCGGTGCCAGCCGGTCCAGTCCTTCTCCGGATCCTGGCCCTCCTCCAGACCGTCCTCGCGCACGTCGACCTTCGGGTCGATGTCACCGAAGGACTCGGCGACGGGCTCGGTCCGCTCCCAGCCGATGCGCGAGTCGGCGTACGCCTTCTTCGCGGCCTCGATGTCGCCGGCCTTGACCGCCTGCGCGAAGACCTTCGCCTTGGGCAGGGTCTCGTCGGCCTGCTCCTGCGCGTACTCGCGGTAGGCGGCGACCGCCGAGTCGAGGCGCGGGTCCCGCTTGGCGACCTTGCCGGAACCGGTGGCCGTGACGTCCTGACGGATGCCCTTGCCCTTCATGCCCGGCTTGCAGGCGATCCGGTAGTCGCCCTCCTTCACCTCGGCGGTGACCTTCTGCTTGGTGCCGGGGCCGATGTTCTCGCGCTCGGTGACGATCCGGTCGTCCGGGAAGAGGAGGTAGACCTCGGTGACCTTGGAGCCCTTGTTCTCGACGTCTATCTGGATGTGCCCGGCCGGGAACCTGGTCTTCGACACCTCGCACTTGGAGTCCGTGGCGGTCACCTTGACGACGCGGTCGTCGCCGCCCGAGGCATCGCTCTTCTCGGTGCAGCCCGCGACAGCGGCCAGCGCCGCCGCGGTCACGGCGGCGGTGACGGAGAGTCGGACGGCTCGCATACAGGCTCCAAGAGGGTCACAGGAAAGGCATGGAGGAGGAACAGGTCCTCAGTGAGGCTGCCCTAACTTATCTGAGGCTTACCTGACTGAAAGCCGCCCGTCCAGTGATTCAGCTCTCATCGGTGACGCAAGGGCACGGCCGGATCACGGTGGCTCAATCTGCCCCCCACGAAACGGTCAAAGATCGGTCAAGAACCCCTCACGGGAGCCACTAGGAGCTCGCCGGTGCGCGGATGCGGGAACACCTCGACCGGCTGCTGGTAGACGTCCGAAAGCAGTCGGTCGGTGAAGACCTCGGCCGGCCGTCCGTCGGCCACCGCACGCCCGGCGCGCAGGATCGCGACCCGGTGCGCGTAGGCCGCCGCGAGCCCCAGATCGTGCAACACCACGACCACCGCGTCCCCGGCGTGCGCCCTTGCGCGGCAGACCCGGAGTACCAGTTCCTGGTGGCGCAGGTCCAGGGCGGCGGTCGGTTCGTCGAGCAGCAGCAGCCGGGTGCGCTGGGCGAGCACCCGGGCGAGCGCCACTCGGGCCCGCTCACCGCCGCTGAGCGCCGAGAAGGACCGGCCCGCGAAGTCCGTGACCTCGGTCGCCGCCATGGCTGCCGCCACCGCCGCGTCGTCTGTTTCCTCTGCGTACTCCTCGGCCCGTCCGGCCCAGGGCGCCCGGCCCATCCGTACGACCTCCTCGACCGCGAACGGGAAGGAGAGCGCGGCGGACTGGGGGAGCATCGCCCGGCGCAGGGCCAGTTCCTGCGCCGACCAGTCGGACGCCGGGCGACCGTGGACGCGTACGACTCCTGCGGCGGCCGGGAGATCGGCGGCGAGCGCGCCCAACAGGGTGGACTTTCCCGCCCCGTTGGGCCCGACCAGGGCCAGTACCTCGCCCGCGCGGGCCGTGACGTCCACGCCGGACAGCACCTCGCGGCCACCGAGCCGGACGTGCAGGGCCTCGGCCTCGGCGAGTACGTCGCCGGGGTGCACGGGGCCGGGAGGAGCGGGCATCGTGCCGATCAGTCCGAGCAGCTTCACGCCCAGCCTCCTTGCCTGCGACGGGTCCTGCGCAGCAGCCAGAAGAAGAAGGGGCTGCCGAAGAGCGCGGTGAGCACCCCGAGAGGCAGCTCGGCGGGCTCCACGACGGTACGGGCCGCGAGGTCGCCCGAGAGCAGGACCACCGCACCGCCGAGCGCGCTGCCGGGGATGAGGAAACGGTGGCCGGGGCCCGCCGCCATGCGCAGCAGATGGGGGATGACGAGCCCGACGAAGCCGATGACACCGGAGACGCTCACGGCCGCGGCCGTCAGCAGCGCGACGACCAGGATCAGCACGACACGCAGCCGCTCGACGTCCACGCCCAGATGCCGGGCGGGCCGCTCGCCGAGGGACAACAGGTCCAACTTCCGTGCGTAGAAGGGCGCGACGGCCAGGCCGAGCGCCGCGCACGGCAGGACCGCGAGCACCTTCGGCCAGGTGGCCTGGGAGAGCGAGCCGAGCTGCCAGAAGGTGATCTGGTTCACCGCCGCGGTGTCCGCGAGGAAGATGAACAGGCCGATCAGCGCGCCCGCGAAGGCGTTCACCGCGATACCGGTGAGGATCAGCGTCACGACCTCCGTACGGCCGCCCGAGCGGGACATCGAGTACACCAGCAGGGCCGTGCCGAGACCCGCCACGAAGGCGAAGGCGGGGAGGGTCCAGTTGCCGAGGAAGTTCAGACCGAGCGAGATCGCGGCGACCGCGCCGACCGCCGCGCCCAACGAGACGCCGATGACGCTCGGTTCGGCGAGCGGATTGCCGAACACGCCCTGCATCAGCGCGCCCGCACAGCCCAGCGAGGCACCGACGAGCAGCGCGAGCACGATCCGCGGGAAGCGCACGTTCCAGAGCACGGACTCGGGGACCCGGGCGAGTTCGCCGCCGCCGAGTCCGGCGCGGTGCGCGATGGACGACAGGACGTCACCGGGGGATATCTCGTACGCGCCGAGCCCGGCGGAGGCCAGGGTGAGGAGGCCGAGGAGGACGGCCAGGCCGACGGTGAGCAGCCAGGGGGCGCCGCGACGGGGCCCGGCGGGTCTGCCGGGGGGCGCCGACGCCACCGGGGCCGCGTCCGCTGTCCCGGCCTCTGTCCCGGAATCGGGCGCCGTGCCCTTGTCGGTCACGGTCACTCGGCGTCCCCGTACAACTGGTCGACCAGGGACTTCAGTACCTCGTCCGTGCGGGGGCCGTAGTTGAGGAGGACGCCGTCCTCGATCGAGACGACCCGGCGCTCCATTCCGGCGGGGGTCTGCGCGACGCCGGGGATCTTGACGAGACCGTCGATGCCGCCGACGGATTCGAGGCCCTTGGACATGACGAGGATCGCGTCGGGGGCGGCCTCGGCGAGAGCCTCGGTGGTGATCGTGGTGAAGTCCTTCTCCAGACCCGACTCGGCGCCGCCGTCCACCGCTCCCGCCGCTTCGAGCAGCGAGGTGGCCCCGGAGTCCTTGCCGCCGATCAGATACACGGAGGCGGTGCCGCGGAGGTAGAGGAAGGCGACGCGTGGCTTGTCGGTCTTCTTCGGAACGTCCTTGCGCACGGCGACGATCCGATCCTCGGAGCGCTTCGTGAGTTCCCTGCCCGCGGCCGGTACGCCGAGGGCGCGGGCCACCGTCCCGATCCGCGGGCCCACGTCGTCGAGACCCTTCGCCGGGTCGACGACGAGGACGGGGACACCCGCGTCACGGATCTGGTCCATCGCCTCGTCGGGCCCGGTGGTGGTTTCGGCGAGCACGAGATCGGGCTTGAGGGACAGGACGCTCTCCGCGGAGACGTCGTGGTTGCGCGTGACCACCGGCAGCTTCTCCGCCTGCGCGAACGTGGCGGTGATGTCACGGGCGACGACCCGGTCCCCGAGCCCCAGCGTGAAGACGATCTCGCTGAGACTCCCCGAGAGCGGAACGATCCGCTCGGCGTCCCTGACGGTGACCTGCCTGCCGTCGGACGAGCGCACGGTGACCGGGAGTCGGGGGGTCGGGGTGTCGGCCAACGGCTCGACCCGATCGGCGGCGGCCTCGGCCTTGGCGGCCGGCGCTCCTTCCGGCGAACTGTCCGAGGAGCAGGCCGTCACGGTGAGCGCGAGCACCGCAAGCAGTGCCCCCGCCACTCGAGTACGCAGACGTCGCACGGTCGCGTGGTTCCTTTCGGTTCGCCGAGGGCACGGGCGCTCTTCGGAGGGGCTACGCCCCTTTAGGGGCGCGGGAAACTGCGCGACCAGCCCCCACGGCCCGCAGCCAACAAACGACCCGCAGTCCCCTCTTCTGTCTCATCCAACGCTTCCCGCATCGGAAGACATAGCTTAGGTTAGCCTTACCTTTCTCGCCAGAACCGCCCTGGATCTGGCCAGGTCCCGCGCCCCGGAGGACCCGAATGCCCTCGCGCCCGTCCCTACGCACCTACGTGACCCTGCTCTGCGCAGCAGTACTCGTGGCACTGCTCCCGGCCGGTCAGGCCCAGGCGGCAAGCCGAACCGTGCAGGGCGGCCGCCTGGACTGGGGCATCAAATCCTCCTTCCAGAGCTACGTCACCGGCCCGATAGCGAACGGCAGTTTCTCCCTCACGGGCGGCGCGGCCACGGTCGGCGGCAGCCAGTTCCGCTTCCACTCGGCGACCGGCACGTACGACGGCGCCTCGGGCGCCTTCAACGCCGGCTTCTCCGGCGGTGTCCACTTCCTCGGGCACAAGAAGGACGACGGCACGTATCAGCTCGACCTCACGATCAGCCGCCCCACCGTCCGGCTCTCCGGCAACGGCGGCACCCTGTACGTCGACGTCATCAGCAAGGCGAAGGGCACCGGGGCGGTCACGACGTCCTCGCGGGTGCCCTTCGCCTCCCTCTCCCTGGGCGGCATCAACATGAAGGGCGGCGGCAACGCGGTCCAGTTGAACAACCTGCCCGCCACCCTGACCGCCCAGGGAGCCAAGTCCTTCGCCGGGTACTACACGGCCGGCACCGCCCTCGACCCGGTCAGCCTCTCGGCGGACGTCAGGGCCGCGGCCGCCGCCGAGCCGTCACGCACGCCGTCGCCCTCCCCGTCCAAGTCCAGGGCAAAGAAGGAGAGTTCAGGCCGGATCGAGAACAGCGCCGTCGACTGGGGCGTGCGCCGGACCTTCCGCGAGTACGTCACCGGGTCCATCGCCAAGGGCGAGTGGAAGCTCACCGACGGAGCCGAGGACGGCGGCGCGCTCTTCCGCTTCCCCGAGGGCTCGGGCACGTACGACGAGAAGAAGCAGACCCTCGACGCGACCTTCACCGGAGCGGTCCGCTTCACCGGCGAGCAGGGCCTCGACCTGAAGCTCGGCGCGCTCCGGGCCAAGGTCACGGACGACGGAAAGGGCACGCTCTACGCCGACGTCACCGGCGCGGGCGGTACGGGCAGTACGGCCGGCACGGAGAAGAAGGTCCCCCTGGTCACCTTCACGGCCAAGGACTTCAAGCCCAAGGACGGCCTTGCCCGGCTGACCGAGGCGCCCACGAAGCTCACCGCCGACGGCGCCAAGGCCTTCGGCGGGATGTACAAGGCGGGCACGGAGATGGACCCGGTCTCCCTCGCCGTCGCCCTGACCGACAGCGCCGAACTGCCCGCGCTGCCCGACCTGGGCAGCGCGGAGTCGGCCACCCCGGAGGCCGCGGCCGCAGAACAGAAGACGGCCGAGCCCAAGGCCGAGGCCACCGCCAGCGATTCGGACGTCCCCGTCCTGCCCGTCGGCCTCGCGGCCGCTTCTCTGATCGCGGTGGCCGCGGCCTTCGTGATCATCCGCAGGCGTCGCGCCCAACCGGCCGCTGACGCCCCCGATGCGAACTGAATTTCCCAGCGCTGTCCGCGAGTTGAGCGGACGCCCACACACGGAGCCGAGGAGAACCCACGACCATGGCCGCCAACCGTCGCCGCCCCATAGCCCTCGCCGCAGCCTGCGCGACCGCCGTCACGCTCGGCGCCACCGCGCTCGCCGCGACGTCCGCGTCCGCCGCCGAAGTACCGCTCAAGGGCTACGAGTTGACCTGGGGCATCAAGCAGTCGTACCGCACGTACGTGACCGGGATGGCGGCCGGCAGCTTCACGCCCGAGGGCGGCGCCACGCAGGCCAAGGACAACGGCGCGTTCACCTTCGTCAACGGCACCGGGACCTACGACTCCGAGGCCCACACCGTGGCGCTCGGCTTCGAGGGCAGCCTGAAGATCGTCTCCAAGCTGCACGGCTTCGAACTCGCCCTGTCCGACGTGAAGTTCGACAGCAAGGCCGCGAGACTCACCGCGGACGTGACGAAGAGCGGCACGACCCAGCAGGACGTGCCGCTGGCCGAGGTCACCGTCACCCGCACGATGACGGACATGGCGACCAAGCTGACGAAGGAGGCGGGCGACGTCTTCGGCAGCTCCAGCTACTCCGGCGCGGCCGGCGACCCCCTGACGGTCGTGGAGAAGAAGACCGAGTCGCCGACGCCCACGCCCTCGGGCTCCACGACCCCCTCGCCCACCCCGTCCACGACGCCGTCCACCACCCCCTCGGACACCCCGTCCACCACCCCGTCGCAGACCACGAGCCCGACGTCCTCGCCCACCGAGGCCGACGCCGTGGGCGACATCACCGACGGCACCCTCGGCTGGGGCGTCAAGCAGTCCTTCCGTACGTACGTGGTGGACGGTGTCGCCAAGGGCCAGATCACCGTGTCCGGCGGTGCCGCGCAGGCGTCCGGCAACGGGATCTTCACCTTCCCCGACGCCACCGGGACCTACGACACGGACGAGGACACCCTCAAGGCCTCCTTCAAGGGCTCGGTCAACTTCAAGGGCCATGAGACGAACGGCACTTACGGCCTCGACCTCACCCTCAGCGACCTCAAGGCGGAGGTCGACGGCGGCTCCGGCAAGCTGACCGCGGACGTCGACAGCCTCGGCGAGAAGTCCGCCGACGTGACCCTCGCCGAACTCAAGCCCAAGTCCGCCGACCTGACGGCCAAGAACGACGTCATCACCCTCGACGACGTCACCGCCACCCTCACCAAGGCCGGCGCGGAGGCCTTCGGCGGCTTCTACCAGGCCGGCGCCGAACTCGACCCGGTCGACCTCTCGGTGACCCTGTCCGACGACGCCGAACTCCCGGACCCCGACCCGACGTCGTCCAGCGGCGGGACGGGCGGCACCACGGGAGGCACGACCGGCGGCACCACCGGCGGCGCGGGCACGACCGGCTCCACCACGGGCGGCGTGACGGGCGGCCTCGCCTCCACCGGCTCCGACATCCCGGTCGGCGCCCTGGGCGCGGCGGCCGCGGCGACGGTCGCGGCGGGCGCGGGCGTGGTGTTCGCGGTACGCCGCCGCCGCGCGACGGACGCCACCCAGGCCTGACCGAACCGACGGCAACCGGCTGCCGCCCCTGCCATCGGGGGCCGGCGGCCGGATGCGTACACACCACTCCTGTAGTGCTTGAATGCCCGCGTGACTGATTACGACGTGCTGCGGGTCTTCTGCGGACCGCGCGGTGAGTACGGCAACGAACTCGGGGTCGTGCGGGACGGTTCCGTACTGCCGGAGCGGGACGAACGGCAGGCGTTCGCGGCCAAACTCGGGTTCAGCGAGACGGTGTTCGTGGACGACCCCGAGCGCGGGGTCATCGACATCTACACCCCCAGTGTGCGGCTGCCCTTCGCCGGATACCCCTGTGTCGGAGCGGCCTGGCTGCTGGACGTACCCGAACTCGTCACGCCCGCGGGCGTGGTGGGCACTCGCCTCGACGGCGAGTTCAGCTGGATCGAGGCCCGCCCGGAGTGGCCGGAGCCGCGCACACTCCGCCGGTACGGCACGGCGGCCGAGGTCGACGCGCTGGAGGTGCCCCCACCAGGGGAGTGGCTCTACGCCTGGGCCTGGGAGGACGAGGCGGCCGGCCGGATCCGCGCCCGAGGCTTCCCCGGCCGCGGCGACGGCGTGCACGAGGACGAGGCCACAGGCGCCGCAGCCCTCCAACTGACAGCCCAACTGGGCCGAGCCCTGAACATCGTCCAGGGCACAGGCTCCCAACTCCTCACAGCCCCGCAGCCGGAGGGCTGGGTAGAGCTGGGTGGCAGGGTGTTCCTCGAACGCTGAGAACAGGGGCCGCGCCCCCGGCTTTTGCTTTTAGGGGCGCGGGGCTGTGTCAATTTGCGGCTCCGCCGCGTGGGCGCGACCAGCCCCCACTCACCCGCACCCAAAACTCAACCAACCCAGCGGAGCGCTCACGCACTGATGCGGAACTCTTCCCCCAAAGCAACAAAGACCGCGATGTTGAGCGCGAACGCCCGCTTGCACTCAGCAATGATCCGCTGCTTCTCCAGATCATCCGCAAGCACACCATCGAGCAACTCGCGATACCCCCGCTTGAACGCGGCAGGGTTCCCGATGTCCTCGAACACGTAGAACCGCACCCCGTCCCCCTTGCGGGCGAAGCCCCACGTCTGCTCGGCCTTGCTCCGCAGGACCTGGCCGCCGGAGAGGTCGCCGAGGTAACGGGTGTAGTGATGCGCCACGTACCCACCGGGCCACGTACGCGCGCACTCGGTGATCCGCGCCGTGTACTCCTCGGTCGCGGGCAGCGCCGTGACGCTCTCGCGCCACTCCGGGCCCCGCAGATGCGCGAGATCCCGCTCCAGCGCGGCCACCCGCACCAGCTCGGGGCGCAGGAACGGCCCCGCCACGGGATCGCCGACGAGCTCGCGCCCGCCTTCCTCCAGCGCCCGGTAGACGAACCACAGCTGCTCGGTGTACCGCGTGTACGCGTCCACGCCCAGCCTGCCGCCCAGCAACTCGCTCATGAACGTCGAGTCGTGCGCCTGCCCGTGCTGCTCGTGCGACGCGGTGCGGATGAGCGTCGAGAACGGTGTGCTCGACGAGTTCATGAAGACCTCCGGGGCCGAAGGGGGACGAGAGCCGGGCCCATCTTGTATGGTTAGGCTTACCTAAGTCAACAGGTTTCCCGACGCCCTGTCGGTAAAACCGTACCCCGAATCTCCATCCGGTCCACATGAAAAAGCCGCCCCTCTGTTCGAGCGGGCGGCTTGGTGCGGAACTTGGTCGGAAAAGGGCGGTTACGGCAGGGTCAGCACCTCGGCCCCGCTGTCCGTGACGACCAGCGTGTGCTCGAACTGTGCGGTCCGCCGCCGGTCCTTCGTCACGACGGTCCACCCGTCGTCCCACATGTCGTACTCGTGCGTGCCCAGCGTCAGCATCGGCTCGATCGTGAACGTCATCCCCGGCTGGATCAGGGTCGTCGCGTGCGGGCTGTCGTAGTGCGGGATGATCAGCCCCGAGTGGAACGACGAGTTGATGCCGTGCCCGGTGAAGTCCCGCACGACCCCGTACCCGAAGCGCTTCGCGTACGACTCGATGACCCGGCCGATGATGTTGATCTGCCGGCCGGGCTTGACGGCCTTGATGGCACGGTCGAGGGACTCACGGGTCCGCTCGACGAGCAGCCGCGACTCCTCGTCCACGTCGCCGACGAGGTACGTGGCGTTGTTGTCGCCGTGCACACCGCCGATGTACGCCGTCACGTCGAGGTTGATGATGTCGCCGTCCCGCAGGACAGTGGAGTCCGGGATGCCGTGACAGATGACCTCGTTCACGGAGGTGCACAGGGACTTCGGGAAGCCGCGGTAGCCGAGCGTGGACGGGTAGGCGCCGTGGTCGCACATGTAGTCGTGGGCGACCCGGTCCAGCTCGTCCGTGGTGACGCCGGGCGCGATGAGCTTCGCGGCCTCGGCCATCGCCCGGGCGGCGATCTGCCCCGCGACACGCATCGCCTCGACCGTCTCCGGGGTCTGGACCTCCCCTCCGGTGTACGGCGTGGGGGCGGGCTTGCCCACGTACTCGGGACGCCTGATGTTTCCCGGCACGGGACGGGTGGGAGAAAGCTCCCCTGGTACGAGCAGCGACTGGCCAGACATGCCAGCGAGTCTAACCAGCGCGTGGTGGGGGACGATGTCCCTGGCGAAAGGAGCCCCAGCCATGGCCCTGTTCAAGAAGCGGACCGTCGGGAAGCCGGGCGAGTGGTACTACTGCCTGGAGCACAAGAAGGTCGAAGAGGGTCCCGACTGCCCGGGCAAGGACCGCTTCGGCCCGTACGCGACCCGTGGCGAGGCGGAGCAGGCGATGGAGATCGCCCGCGAGCGCAATCTCGAGTGGGAGACCGACCCCCGCTGGCATGACTCCGCTGCGCGGGGCCCGGAAGACGACTGACGGCTCCGCCGGAGGGGTCGTGATGAACCTGCGGGTCCGTCGTGGCCGATCGCGCAGTTCCCCGCGCCCCTAAAAGCCAGGGGCGCGGGGCAGTGTCGATTTGCGGCTCCGCCGCGTGGGCGCGGCCGGCCCCCACCGGCCCGCAGCCAATTCACGCACCGGTAGTCGCCCCTTCCCGGGACTCCTTCAACCGCACCGCATGCTCATTCGTCCGCACGTCGTACGTCATGAGCTTCGGGAGGCACAGAGCCAACGCCCCCACCGCGGCCACGCACAGCACACCCCCGGCCCACACGGACCCCCGCACACCGATCCACGCGGCCATGCCACCGGCCCGTACCTGTCCCAGCTGAGGCCCCACCGAGTACGAGAGCAGCTCGATCCCCGCCAGCCGCCCCCGCAGCTCGTCCGGGATCGTCTGGTTCCACATCGCGGCACGGAAGATCCCGCTGACCATGTCGAAACAGCCGCCCAGCGCGAGGAACAGCAGGACCAGCCACACATCGTGAACGACCCCGGCGGCCACCATCGCGAGCCCCCAGAACGCCGCCGCCAGCACCACCATCCGCCCGTGCCGATGCACCCGGGACGTCCAGCCGCTCGTCAGGCTCACCAGCAGCGCCCCGGCGGGCAGGGCCGCGTACATCAGGCCCAGCGACCACTCGGCGTCCAGCTCGTCGGCGAGGAAGGGCAGCACGGCCAGCGGGAAGGCGAAGAACATGGCTGCCAGGTCGATGGCGTACGTACCCAGCAGTTCCTTGCGGCTCCACGCGTACTGGGCGCCCTCCAGGATCGACCGCAGTGACGGCTTCGCGGCCTCGTGGGAGGCGGGCGACGCGGCGAGGCCGACCGCGAGCGCGACCGACACCACGAAGGTCGCCAGGTCCGCGGCATAGGCCCAGCCCAGCCCGGCGTACGCCACGACGAGCCCCGCGACCGCAGGACCCGCGACCCCGCCGACCGTCCACCGCAACGAGTTGAGCGCGGCCGCCGCCGGCAGGTGCTCGTGCCGCACGATGCGCGGCGTGAGCGCGTCCAGGGCGGGCCGCTGGACGGCGACGAGCGAGGAGGAGAGCGCGGCGACGGCGTACAACGGCCACACCAGGGGATCCGGCAGCAGTGCGTTGACCAGCAGTACGCCGCTCAGCAGCCCCTGCCCCACCTCTGTCCAGAGGATCAGCTTCCGCTTGTCCAGGGCATCGGCGAGCGCCCCGCCGTACAACCCGAACACGATCAGCGGGACGAGTTCCACCGCGCCGATCGCGCCGACGGCCACCACGGAACCGGTCAGATCCTTCATCTGCACCGGCAGCGCGACGAAGGTCAGGAAGCTGCCGAAGTTGGTGACGAGCCCGGCCACCCACAGCCGCCGGAAGTCGGCGGAAGTCCGCCACGGCGCCAGATCGGGCAGCAGCGCGCGCAGGCGCGAGGGGGCCCGTCCGGGGGCGGATTCGGGGGCGTCGCAATCGGGTTCCGTCACGAGGTGCCATGGTCCGGCCCGGCCCCCGACGAGGACAACCGCTTTTCCGACCGCGAGGACCCTCAGCCCACCGGCGGGTACATCACCAGCACGTCGACACCGGCGCGTACGTCACCAGCGAACCGGCACCGGCGCGTACGTCACCAGCGTGCCGGCGGTGGAGACGTCAACTGGTCCGCCAGCCGGGACAGCCGGTCCCGCAGCCGCCGCCTGCCCCGCGGGGAGGGCAGTGAGTTCTCCCCGGCCGCCGCGCTCACCAGGTGCTGCACGGTGTCCAGGCTGAGGTCCGGCTCCGACGGCACGGCGAGCGCCTCGTGCGCCATCGCGTGCAGTTCACGGTCGCCGCAGTCCAGTGCGAGGACCGTCGCCCCGGCCCGGCGCGCGTCGTGGACGCGTTCCAGGAGCGGGGCCCCGGGGGCGTCCGGCGCCACCACGAGGAGTGTCTCGCCCCGCCTGGCCGCCTCGATCCGGCCGAGTCCGACGGCCAGATGGGCCGGGTCGCCGGGATGCGCCCCGTGCCGTACGAGCGTCGGTGTCAGCTCCGGCGTGCCCGACCAGGCGGCCTCGTCCACGAGGTGCGCGGCGAGGTGCCACGGCTCGTACTCCGCCGTCCCCACCAGCAGCAGTCCGCCCCCGTGCGGCAGCACGGAGGACCGCAGCGCTCCCGCGAACCGCCGCGTGGCACCCGGCCACTCGGTTCCGGCGAGCACTTCGCGCAACAGGGCGACCCGTACGGCATCCATGCGCACGCATCCTGCCGCAACCGGCCACTCGTCAGGTGGAGTTCACCATGAATTCGCCCGGGGTGGGCAGAGTGTCCGTCCGAGTCGGTGAGGGAGGGTTCCATGGCCAGTACTGAGACATCAGTGCCGTTCCGGGCGGGACAGGAGGGCTATGCGAGCTTCCGCATCCCGGCCGTCGTCGCCACCGGCGGGGGCACCCTGCTGGCCTTCTGCGAGGGCCGGGTCGGCTCCCGCGACGACTTCGGGAACATCGACATCGTGCTGAAGCGCTCCACGGACGGCGGTCTGACCTGGGGCCCGCTCCAGGTCGCCGCCAAGAACGGCGACGCGCTCTCCGGGAACCCGGCCCCCGTCGTCCTCGCCACCGGCCGTGTCCTGCTCGTCCACCTCCGCAACGCCGCCCTCGCCACCGAGGACGCCATCCGCCGCGGCAAGGTGAGCGCCGCCGACGGACGCCGCGTCTGGGTCCAGCACAGCGACGACGAAGGGCTCACCTGGTCGAGCCCGAAGGAGATCACGAAGCAGACGAAGAAGGACACCTGGCGGTGGTACGCCACCACCCCGGGCCACGCCCTCCAGTTGAGCACCGGCCGAGTCGTCGTCCCCGCCAACCACTCCCTCCCGCCTACCGGCAAGGACACCGGCACCGAGGGCAAGTACAACGGCGGGCACTGTCTGCTGAGCGATGACGACGGCGGGACCTGGCGCATCGGGTACGTCGACGACAACACCGACAACTACATCAACGTGAACGAGACCACCGCCACCGAACTCCCCGACGGCCGCGTCTACTTCAACACCCGCACCGACTCCACCGCACCCGGCACCCGCGCCGACGCCTACTCGCGGGACGGCGGCCAGAGTCTGGTCAAGCCCTTCCGCCCGCAGGCCGGCCTCACCGGCCCGGTCGTCGAGGGCAGCGTGCTCCAGCTCCGCGACCCGGACGTCCTGCTGTACTCCGGCCCCGCCGACCCCGGTTTCCGCGCCCTGATGACGATCCGCGCCAGCACCGACGACGGCGTCACCTGGCGGCCCGCGCACACCGTGGACGGGCTGCCCGCCGGGTACTCCGATCTCGTCCGCGTCGACGACGACACCGTCGGACTCCTCCACGAGACGGGCGACTTCGGCGCGTACGAGACCATCGTCTTCCGCAGGGTGCCCGTGACGGCGCTCACCTGACCGCCGCGGACGCGAACCGCGCACGTAAAGTCGGCCCATGACCTCTACTGACAGTGCACAGAAGGCGCCCGCGAAGGACCCCTGGGACCTTCCCGACGTGTCCGGGCTCGTCGTCGGCGTACTCGGCGGCACCGGTCCGCAGGGCAAGGGCCTCGCCTACCGGCTGGCGCGGGCCGGCCAGAAGGTGATCATCGGGTCGCGGGCCGCGGAGCGCGCGCAGGCCGCCGCCGACGAACTCGGCCACGGCGTCGAGGGCGCCGACAACGCCGAGACGGCCCGTCGCAGCGACATCGTGATCGTCGCCGTGCCGTGGGACGGACACGGCAAGACGCTGGAGTCCCTGCGCGAGGAGCTGGCCGGCAAGCTCGTCGTCGACTGCGTCAACCCGCTCGGCTTCGACAAGAAGGGCGCGTACGCGCTGAAGCCCGAGGAGGGCAGCGCGGCCGAGCAGGCCGCCGCCCTGCTGCCGGACTCGCGGGTCACCGCCGCCTTCCACCACCTCTCCGCTGTCCTTCTCCAGGACCCGGAGGTCGAGGAGATCGACACCGACGTCATGGTCCTCGGCGAGGAGCGCGCGGACGTCGAGATCGTCCAGGCGCTGGCCGGACGCATCCCCGGCATGCGCGGGGTCTTCTCCGGACGGCTGCGCAACGCCCACCAGGTCGAGGCGCTGGTCGCGAACCTGATCTCGGTGAACCGCCGGTACAAGGCCCACGCGGGTCTGCGTGTGACCGACGTGTAGGCGTACGGCGGGCTCCGGACATGGGGGACACTGGAGGCAGCAGTGTCCCCCACGGGACCGCCGGCCACGGCAGCAACGACAGGACCCGACAGGAGCCGCACCCCATGTCCCGACTCGCCCTCTACGCCCTCGTCGTCTGCCTGCTGGCCACCGCCGCGGCCGTCGTCTCCTTCGTCCAGGGCAGCTGGCTGGGGATCGTCTGGGTGCTGCTCGCGGGACTCTCGTCCAACATGACCTGGTACTACCTGCGCCGGGACAGGGCGCGCCGTCAGGCGCAGTCCGTCACTGGTTGACCGAGCAGAACTCGTTGGTGTCCGTCCAGAAGCGGTAGAGGTTCTGCCCGCAGTACGTCTGGAACTCGTCGATGTTCAGGCTGCGCAGGAGCGCGTCGATCACGTCGAAGAACACACCGTTCACCGCCGGGATCCACAGGATGGCGATCACGAGGAGCAGCCCGAAGGGCGCGAGGGGCTCCACCTGGCGGCGGATGTTGTGCGACAGCCAGGGCTCGATCATGCCGTAGCCGTCCAGGCCCGGCACCGGCAGGAAGTTCAGCAGCGCGGCCGTGACCTGGAGCAGCGCGAGGAACGCGAGGGCGAACTGGAAGTCCGCCGGTACGCCGTCCAGCGCGTCCAGCCAGAACGGGGCCGTGCAGACCACCGCGAACAGCACGTTCGTCAGCGGGCCCGCCGCCGAGATCAGGCTGTGCTTCCAGCGGCCCTGGATGCGGTTCCGCTCGATCCAGACCGCGCCGCCCGGCAGACCGATACCGCCCATCATCACGAAGATGACGGGGAGCACGATGCTCAGCAGGGCGTGGGTGTATTTGAGGGGGTTGAGCGTCAAATACCCTTTCGCGCCGATCGAGATGTCGCCGCTGTGCAGGGCCGTGCGCGCGTGCGCGTACTCGTGCAGACAGAGCGAGACGATCCAGGCCGCCGTCACGAACAGGAAGACGGCCACGCCGGGCTGCTCGGCGAAGCCCGTCCAGGTGGCCCATCCCGTCACCGCGGTGACGGCCACGATCCCGAGGAAGACGGGGCTGATCCGCCGGTCGCTGTGGCGGGTGGTGGCGGTGGTCATGGGGTCGGGCTCCCTGGGGTTCGCTCAGCGGGCTTCATGCTGAGGGGCGTGCCCGACCGTACCGGGCGTATGCCGAAAACGTCTCGCGATCGCCTGTGAGTTCCAGGGAGGGTGGACCCATGGGGTCATGGCAGGTGTTCCACGCGGGCAGGCAGGTGCGGTGTGAACCCGTCCCGGGGGAGCGGCCGGCGCGTTCGGTCGATACCTGGGCCAAGCGTTACGAACTGACAGAAACCCGTAACCCGGAGGGCTCCGCAGAGAACGGTGTCCTCGTCACGATCGACATCCCGGGCGCCACTCCGCAGGAACCCCGCGACCCGTGCTGAGACCACCGGAGACAATGGACCCCGTGCGCTACCGCATTCTCGGCACCACCCAGGCACTCCGTGGCGACGGCACCCCCGTCCCGGTCGGCGGGGCGCGGCTGCGTGCCCTGCTGACCGTGCTCGCCCTGCGGCCGGGACGGACCGTACCCGCGGCCGTACTGGTCGACGAGGTGTGGGGCGCCGACCCGCCCGCCGACGCCACGGGCGCACTGCAGGCCCTGGTGGGCCGGCTGCGCAGGGCGCTCGGCGCGGACGCCATCACCTCCGCCGAGGGCGGCTACCGGCTGTGCGCGGCGGCCGACGACATCGACCTGCACCGCTTCGAACGGCTTGCCGGGGAGGGCGTCCGCGCGCTCGCCGACGGCGACCCCGGCAAGGCGGCCGTCGTCCTCGACGACGCCCTCGCGCTCTGGCGCGGCCCCGCCCTCGCCGACCTCCCGGACCGCACCGCCGAGTCGTCCCGCTGGGAGGCCCGCCGCCTCGACGCCCACCGAGCCCGCCTCACCGCGGCACTCGCCCTCGGCCAGGCCGAGCAGTACCTCCCCGACCTCACCGCCCTCAGCGACGCCCACCCCCTGGACGAGCCCCTCCAGGTCCTGCGCCTGCGCGCCCTGCGCGACGCGGGCCGCACCGCGGAGGCACTGGCGGGCTACGAATCCGTACGACAACTCCTCGCCGACCGTCTCGGCACCGACCCGGGCCCCGAACTGCGGTCGCTGCACGGGGAGTTGCTGCGCGGGGAAACGAGCAGGAACGGACACCGGCCGACGTCGTACGAGCAGACGCCCGGGCCCAACCCCCCGTCCGCCCCGCGCGAGCGCCCCGCGCCCCTCGGCAACCTCCGCGCCCGGCTCACCTCCTTCGTCGGCCGGCACACCGACCTGGAGACCATCCGCGGGGACCTCGGGGCCGCCCGGCTCGTCACCCTGCTCGGGCCCGGCGGGGCCGGCAAGACCCGGCTCTCCCAGGAAGCCGCCGAGAGCGTCGCCGCGTCCGTGCCCGACGGGGTGTGGCTGGCCGAACTCGCCCCCGTCGACGACCCGGAGGCCGTGCCCGAGGCCGTGCTCACCGCGGTCGGAGCGCGGGAGACCGTGCTGCGCGGCGCCGGCGCCGAGGAGATGCGGGCCGTCACCGACCGGCACGACGACCCCCTCGCCAGGCTCACCGAACACTGCGCCAAGCGCCGCATGCTGATCGTCCTCGACAACTGCGAACACGTCGTGGACGCCGCGGCCCGCCTCGTCGAACAGCTCCTGGAACGTTGCCCCGGACTGACCGTACTGGCCACGAGCCGCGAACCCCTCGGCGTACCGGGGGAGTTGCTGCGGCCGGTGGAACCGCTGCCCGAGCCCTACGCGCTGAAACTGCTCGCCGACCGGGGCGCCGCGGCCAGGCCCGGCTTCCGGGTCGACGCCGACGCCGAAACCGCAGCAGCCGCCGCCGAGATCTGCCGACGGCTCGACGGACTGCCGCTGGCCATCGAACTGGCCGCCGCCCGGCTGCGGATGCTCACCCCGCGCCAGATCGCCGACCGCCTCGACAACCGCTTCCGCCTTCTCACTTCAGGCAGCCGTACGGTCCTGCCGCGCCAGCAGACACTCCGTGCCGTCGTCGACTGGTCCTGGGACCTCCTCGACGCGGACGAACGGGACGTGCTGCGGCGGCTGTCCGTCTTCGCCGGCGGCTGCGACCTCGCCGCCGCCGAGGCCGTCTGCGGACCCGCCGCCCTGGAGCTGCTCGGCTCGCTCGTCGACAAGTCCCTTGTCGTCGCGGCGCCTTCCCCCCTGGGCGGGGCCGACGGCGAGATGCGCTACCGGCTCCTGGAGACCGTCGCCGAGTACGCCGGGCAGCGGCTCGACGAGTCCGGCGAGCGCCCCGCCGCCGAGCGAGCCCACCTCACGTACTACCGCGAACTCGCCCGCACCACCGACCCGAAGCTGCGCGGCCCCGGCCAGCGCGCGGCCATCGAACTGCTCCAGGTCGAGGGCGAGAACACGCGCGCCGCACTGCAGCACGCCGTCGCCGAACGCGACGAACAGGAGGCGCTCTGCCTCATCCTCTCCCTCGCCTGGTACTGGCAGATCCGCGACCTGCGCACGGCGGCACGCAACTGGACCCGCGAGATCATGGCGCTCGGCCCCGACCCGTTCGCGCCGCCCGCCGAGCCCGCCGTCCCGCTCTACGAACGGTGCACCGAGGCTCCGCCGCCGATGCGCCCCGAGGTCCTCGCCGAGGCCCGGCGCGGAGTCCACCTCCTCCATCTCGCCTGTATGGACCTGGAGTTGGAGACCTGGCAGACCCCGGAGGCCGAGGCGAAGCTGCTGGCCATCACCAAGACCTACCAGCCGGGGTACCCGCAGGTCTGCCGCAACCCCGGCTTCCTCTGGTTCTATGCCGTGATGCTCACCGGCGACATGGACCGGCTGCGCGAGGTCATCGACGCGAGCGTCGACACCTGCCGGGAGCTCGGCTACCAGTGGGAGCTGGCCGGCTCCCTGCAGATGCGCGCCAACATCCTTGCCAACCGCGCCGACTGGGCCGGTGACGCGACCCGTGACGCGGACGAGTCGCTGGAGATCTTCGTCCGCATCGGGGACGGCTGGGGCGCCGCCGAGGCGCTCTCCGCACGGGGTGAGGCCCGTGAACGCAAGGGCGAGTACCAACTCGCCGCGGCGGACTACCGGGCGGCCATCACCCACGCCGAACACCTCGGTGCCCGCGCCCAGACGGCCATCCTCACCACCCGCCTCGGCGGCGTGCTCATCGACTCGGGGGAGGCCGAGCGGGGCGAGCGGATGCTCCGCGACGTCCTGGAGCAGGGCCACGGAGCGCGCAACGAGGCGATGCCCGCGGCGCGGCTCTTCCTCGCGATGTGGCTCGGCCGCACCGGCCGGCTTGCCGAGGCCCGCATCCAGATGGACCGGATGCGTGAGGAGTTCGGCGCCGTCCACTTCGTGGTCTTCGACTCGTACGTGCTCGGGGTGGAGGCCTGGCTGGACGCCGTGGACGGGCTGTACGACGAAGCGGTGACGAAGGCGAGGGGTGCCCTGCAGCGGGCGCAGGACCCGCTGAGCAACATGATCTCGCCGAACATGACGTCGGCGCATCTTGCCACCGCCTCCCTCGCGCTGTCCGGCGTCGACGGCGGACAGCGGGTCCGGGACGCCGCCCGCTGTCTCGGTGCCGCCGACCGGCTGCTGCCGCCCGGCCACGTCCGGTCCGCGATCGAACGCCATGTGCGGGAGCGTGCCGAGACGGCCGTGCGCACCGCCCTCGACGACGAGGCGTACGAGGCCGCGTACGCGGAGGGCGGCGGCCTCTCCCCTACGGAGGCCGCCGCCCTGGTCTGACGACGCGGATCGTGGACGTGCCGTGGTCCGGACGAGCGTGAACGTCAGCTCTTGGTACGGAACTTGTGGATCGCGACCGGCGCCATCACGGCGGTGATCGCCACCGACCAGCCCAGGGTCACCCACAGGTCGTGCGCGACCGGTCCGCCCACCATCAGTCCGCGGGCCGCGTCGGCGAGCGTGGACAGCGGGTTGTAGTCGGTGAACGCCTGCAGCCAGCCGGGCATCGATGCCGTCGGGGCGAAGATGGACGAGCCGAACTGCAGCGGGAACAACACGAGGAATCCCATCGCCTGCACGGACTGTGCGTTCTTCAGGATCACGCCCAGGGTGAGGAACACCCACATGATCGACGAGGCGAACACCGCGGCCAGGCCCACGGCCGCGAACAGACCGGGCCAGCTGTTGATGTCGAACCCGACCAGGACGGCGACGATCATCAGCACGGTCGTCGCGAACAGCATGCGGACCAGTTCCACCGAGACCTTCGCGAACAGCACCGAGCCGCGCCCGATCGGCAGGGACCGGAAGCGGTCCATGACACCGGAGTTGAAGTCCTGGCTGAAGCCGGTGCCGACGCCCTGAGACAGCGTCATGCTCATCATCGCGATCATGCCGGGGATCACGTACTGCACGTACCCGTCCTGCCCGCCGCCCAGTGCCTGCCCGATCGAGCCGCCGAAGACGTACACGAACAGCAGGGTGAAGACGACCGGCATCAGCAGCGCGTCGAACATCGACTCGGGGTCCTGCCGGATCCACAGCAGGTTGCGGCGGACCAGGGCGCCGGTGTGGCGCAGATGACCGCGCAGCGGGATCCGGCCGTCGTCCTTGATGTCGTCCTTGATGCCGGCGGGGGAAAGCGTGGTGGCGCTCATACGGCGACCTCCTCGAGGTCGGGGGCGGGCGTCGCGTCCTGCGGGGCACTGGCGCGGTGACCCGTGAGGGACAGGAACACCTCGTCCAGGCTGGGCAGTTCGGTGGTGACGGAGGAGAGCGTGATGCCGCGCGCGATGACCGCGCCGACCACGGCGGTCAGCTGCTCGTCGCTGAGGATCGGGACCACGACGGCACCGCGTTCGGTGTCCACGGTGCTGGCGGCGAGGCCGGTGAGGCCCAGCTCGTCGAGCGCGGCGGCCAGGGGCCGCAGCTGCAGCGGATCGACCGGGCGGACCCGCAGGGTACGGCCGCCGACCTTCGCCTTCAGCTCCTCGATGGCGCCGTTCGCGATGACCTTGCCGTGGTCCACGACGGTCAGCTCGGAGGCGAGCTGCTCGGCCTCCTCCATGTACTGGGTGGTGAGCAGCACGGTGACACCGTCGCCGACCATCCGCTTGATCTCGGTCCACACCTCGTTGCGGGTGCGCGGGTCGAGACCGGTGGTGGGCTCGTCGAGGAACAGGACGGAGGGCTGCCCGATCATCGACGCGGCCAGGTCCAGCCGCCGCCGCATACCTCCGGAGTACGTGCTCGCCGGCCGCTTGGCGGCATCGGTGAGCGAGAAGCGCTCCAGCAGTTCGTCGGCGCGGGCGCGGGCGTCCTTGCGCGGCAGGTCGAGGAGCCGGCCGATCATGTAGAGGTTCTCCCAGCCCGGGAGCTTCTCGTCGACGGAGGCGTACTGGCCGGTGAGACCGATCACACGGCGCAGCTGCCGCGGCTGCCGTATGACGTCGTAGCCGGCGACGTTCGCCTGCCCGGAGTCGGGGGAGAGGAGGGTGGACAGGATGCGTACGAGGGTGGTCTTGCCGGCGCCGTTCGGTCCGAGCACACCCATCACGGTGCCCTCGCGGACGTCCAGGTCCACGCCGTCCAGTGCCTTGGTCTCGCCGTAGTGCTTGACCAGCCCCCGTACGGAGACGGCGGCGTTTCCGCCGCTGGGGTTCTTGTCGATTCGCGTCATGCCGCCAAGGTGCCAGCCCCCACCGACAAACCACCGACATGTTGCCGACAGCACCGGCAGACTCCCGACGAGTACCGCAACCATCAATTGAGGAACCACGACGGCGAGCAACCAGGTCCGCGAGAGCGGCGCCGGTTTAGGCGCAAAAGAGGGGCAGCCCGCCGACGGGGGAAATCGGCGGGCTGCCTGGTGCCACAGTGGACTAGTGGACGGAGTGCTCCTCCAGAGGGAACGTTCCGCCGACGACGTCGTCGGCGAAGGCCTTCGCCGCGCCGCCCATGACCTCACGCAGATTGGCGTACTGCTTCACGAACCGAGGCATCTTGCCCCCGGTGAGCCCGAGCATGTCCGTCCAGACCAGCACCTGCGCATCGGTGTCGGGCCCCGCCCCGATCCCCACGGTGGGAATGTGCAGCACCCGGGTCACCTCGGCGGCCAGCTCCGCGGGAACCAGTTCGAGGACGACCGCGAACGCGCCCGCGTCCTGGACGGCCTTGGCGTCCCGCAGAAGCTGCTGGGCGGCCTCCTCGCCGCGCCCCTGGACGCGGTACCCCATGGAGTTCACGGACTGGGGGGTGAGCCCGATGTGCGCCATCACCGGGATACCGGACTCCACGAGCAGCTCGATCTGCCGGTGCGACCGCTCGCCGCCCTCCAGCTTCACCGCTCCGACCCCGGCCTCCTTCACCAGCCGGGTCGCCGAGCGCAGCGCCTGCACGGGCCCCTCCTGGTAGGACCCGAAGGGCAGGTCGCCGACGATCAGTGCGCGCGAGGTGCCCCGTACGACGGCGGCCGAGAGCATGGTCATCTCGTCGAGGGTGACGGGCACGGTCGACTCGTACCCGAGGTGGCAGTTGCCCGCCGAGTCGCCGACGAGCATGACCGGGATGCCGGCCTCGTCGAAGACGGACGCGGTCATCGCGTCGTACGCGGTGAGCATCGGCCACTTCTCGCCGCGCTCCTTGGCGGTGGTGATGTCGCGGACGGTGATGCGGCGTGTGCCCTTGCCCCCGTACAGCGCCCTACTGCTGCTGTCGGTGGTCGCCTGGGCAGCCGAAAGCTGCGTCATTGCAACGGCTCCTTCTGTCATCTCGAAGCGCCCTCACGGCGTCTCCGGATCCCCTCCATGGTGGCACCTCGTGCCAGGGAACGGCTAGAGGGGGCACCCGCTCCCCAGGAGAGGGGGCACCCGCTCCCCACGGGCCCGTAAGGTCTCGGTAAAGGGTTTCAAATACGAGACGGTCTCGTATCGAATCTCCCCTAGGCTTTTCGGCATGACAACTCCCGCCGTCCCTGCCACCCGCATACCGGAAGCCGTGCACCGGCGCCGCTGGGCGATCCTCGGCGTCCTGATGCTGAGCCTGCTGATCGTCGTCCTGGACAACTCGATCCTGAACGTCGCGATCAAGACCATCTCGACGCCCGCCCCGACCGGCCTGGGGGCCACCCAGAGCGAGCTGGAATGGGCCATCAACGCCTACACCCTCGTCTTCGCGGGCCTGCTCTTCTCCGCGGGCCTCCTCGGCGACCGGCTCGGACGCAAGAAGGTCCTGCTCGGCGGACTCTTCGTCTTCGGCGTCGGCTCGGCGCTCGCGGCCTCCTCCGGAACGCCGGTCGAGCTCATCTCGTTCCGCGCGGTAATGGGCCTCGGCGCCGCCTTTGTGATGCCGGCCACCCTCGCGGTCCTCATGAACGTCTTCGAGCGCGACGAGCAGCCGAAGGCCATCGGCATCTGGGCGGGCGGCGTCGGCCTCGCCATCGCCATCGGCCCGATCACCGGAGGCGTGCTCCTCGACCACTTCTGGTGGGGATCGGTCTTCCTGATCAACGTGCCGATCGTGATCCTCGCCCTGGGCCTGATGATCTGGCTGGTCCCCGACTCCCGCGACCCGAAGCCGGGCCGGATCGACCCCGTGGGTGTCGTACTGTCCGTCATCGGTCTCGTCCTGCTCGTCTACGGCATCATCAAGGGCGGCCAGCTCGCCGACTTCACGGACCCCACGGTCCTCGCGACCATCGGCGCCGGACTCGCCGTACTCGTCGGCTTCGTGGTGTTCGAGAAGCGCAGCAGCCACCCGTCGATCGACGTCACGTACTTCAAGGACAAGGTCTTCTCGGCGGCGATCAGCGCCATCGCGCTCGTGTTCTTCGCGCTGATGGGCGTCACCTTCTTCGCCGTCTTCTACACCCAGAGCGTGCGCGGCTACTCGCCGCTGCAGACCGGCCTGCTGATGCTGCCGCTGGCCGTCGCACAGCTCGTCTTCGCGCCGCGCGCCCGGCTCGTCGTGGACCGCTTCGGCAACAAGGCCACCACCACCGGCGGCATGCTCCTGATCGCCGCCATGCTGGCCGCGTTCGCCGGTCTTGAGGCGGACACGCCGATCTGGATCCTTGAGGTCATCTTCTTCCTCATGGGCACCGGCATGGCGCACATCATGACGCCCACCAGCGTCGTGATCATGCAGGCCCTGCCCCGCGAGAAGGCGGGCTCCGCCTCCGCGCTCAGCAACACGTTCCGCCAGGTCGGAGGCGCCCTCGGCATCGCCGTACTCGGCTCGGTCCTGTCCGCCGCGTACCGCTCGGGCATCGAGGACAAGCTGCCCGCCGCGGCCCGGCACAGCGCGGGTGAGTCCATTGAGGCGACGCTCGGCTTCGCCGCGAAGCTCGGCCCCAAGGGAGACGCCCTCGTCGGCCCGGCCAACGAGGCCTTCCTGCACGCGATGCATGTCACGGCCCTGTGCGGCGCGGGTGTCGCCCTCGTCGGCGCCGTGGTCGTCGGCCTGTTCCTGCCGGGCCGCACACCGGCCCCGGCGGACAAGGAGGCGGAGCTGGTGAGCGCGGACAACTGAGCCGTACGGCAAGGATCCGGCCACCCGGGACGGCGAGTGACCGAACTCCCCGCGCGCCGGGGAGAATCAACGGGGCGGCCGGCCAACACGGGCGGCGGAACAGCGGGATTCGAGAGCGGAGCGAGGGCGTGGGCGTCGCGGAGCAGGAGGCGGGGGCGGCCGGCGGGGGCGGACCCGCCAGGGGACGCCCGCGCAGCGAGGCCGTCGAGCGCGCCATCATCGAGGGCGTCATGAAGCTGCTGGAGGAGGGCATTCCGCTCGCGGACATCTCCATCGAGCGGGTCGCCCGCATCGCCGGTGTGGGAAAGGCCACCATCTACCGGCGCTGGAGCGGTCGCGAGGCACTCTTCTGCGACGTGCTGCGCACCGCCGAACCGCCCGACCCCGAACTGCCCGGCGTCTCCATGCGCGAGGACCTGATCATCCTGCTCGAATCGCTGCGGCAGCAAGGTCTGGTCAACCGCTCCTCGGCGATCATGCACAACGTCCACGCGCAGATGAAGAGCAGCCCCAAGCTGTGGAAGGTCTACCACTCGGCCGTCATCGAACCGCGCCGCCGGAGGACGTTCGACGTGCTGCGCCGCGGCCAGCTCAACGGCGAACTCCGCGCGGACGTCGACGTGGAACTGGCCAACGACCTCTTCGTGGGCCCCATGCTCGTACGCGCCGTCGTCCGACCGGACGCAGAGCTGGAGGAGGGCCTGCCCGAACGGATCGTCGACACGGTCCTGGCGGGACTGGGACCCGCCGCCTCCTGAGTCCACCCGCAGAGGGCCGCCAACCCCCGCGGCAATGTGCGCGTTTCGTCACAGACCACTCCCATCGGGCTCGCAACCGGAACTCCTCACGTCGACTCTTTCGTCCTCGTGCCCATACGGCCGTCATGGCACGGCGAGAACAAACGCGATCATCCCCTAGGGTCTTAGACGCAGGGATGGTGTGCACGGCACTTGGTGAGGCGACGGTATGGCGCAGGCGTACAAGACGGAGACGGGCAGCGGTGACCAGGGGTCCGACCGCAGAGAACCCCGGCTTCGGCGCCTGCTCTCCACCCTCCGCAACGACCGGGGCATCTGGCGCCGGGGCATCGTCCTCGGCGCGTTCGCCCTCGTGCTCTCCCTGGTCATGGGGCTGCACGCGCGGATCCCGAACACCATCGGCAACCTCGGCAGCCTCACGGAGACGTTCCTGCCCTGGCTGGCCGTCCTCATCCCGGTGCTGCTCGTCCTGGCGCTGGTCCGCAGGTCCGCCACCGCGCTGATCGCCGTACTGCTGCCGGCGATCGTCTGGCTGAACCTCTTCGGCGGACTGCTCGCCGACCGGACAGGCAGTGGCGGAAATCTCACGGTCGCCACGCACAACGTCAACGCCGACAACCCGGACCCGGCCGGCACGGCCCGCGACGTGGCCGCGTCCGGCGCCGACGTGGTGGCCCTTGAGGAGCTGACGGCCTCGGCGGTCCCGGTGTACGAGCAGGCTCTGGACCCGACGTACAAGTACCACTCCGTGCAGGGCACGGTCGGCCTGTGGAGCAAGTACCCGCTGAGCGAGTCCCGGCCGGTCGACATCAAGCTCGGCTGGACGCGCGCGATGCGGGCCACGGTCACCGCGCCGGAGGGAAAGCTCGCGGTCTATGTGGCCCATCTCCCCTCCGTGCGGGTGAAGATGGAGGCCGGCTTCACCGCCCGCCAGCGCGACAAGAGCGCCGACGCGCTCGGTGAGGCCATCGCCGACGAGAAGCTTCCCCAGGTCGCCCTGCTCGGCGACCTGAACGGCACGATGAACGATCGCGCGCTGAACGCCGTCACCTCGCAGATGCGCTCCACGCAGGGCGCGGCGGGCAGCGGCTTCGGGTTCAGCTGGCCGGCGTCGTTCCCGATGGCCCGGATCGACCAGATCATGGTCAAGGGCGTCGAGCCGGTCACCTCCTGGACGCTCCCGGAGACGGGCAGTGACCACCTTCCGATCGCCGCCCGCGTGAAGCTTTCGGCAACCGGCTCGTAACCCCTGGGAATACTGGGCCTGAGACGCTTTGTTCCGTAGATGAACATAAGCTGTACGGAACACCGCACTCGTTTGGAAGGTCCCTCATGCCCCTGGCCCTGCTCGCCCTAGCCGTGGGCGCCTTCGGCATCGGCACCACCGAGTTCGTGATGATGGGCCTGCTGCCCGACGTCGCGGACGACCTGAACATCTCGATCCCCACCGCGGGACACCTGGTCTCGGCGTACGCGATCGGTGTCGTCATCGGCGCCCCGCTGCTCGCCGCGGTGACCGCCCGGATGTCCCGCCGCAAGGTCCTGATCGGTCTCATGGTGCTGTTCGTCGTGGGCAACACGCTCTCGGCCTTCGCCCCCGACCACCACTCCCTCCTCGCCGCCCGCTTCCTCAGCGGCCTGCCGCACGGCGCCTTCTTCGGCGTCGGAGCCGTCGTCGCCACCAGCATGGTCGCCCCCGAGCGCAAGGCCCGCGCCGTCTCCCTGATGTTCCTCGGCCTGACCGTCGCGAACATCGCGGGCGTGCCCGCCGCGACCCTGGTCGGCCAGAACTTCGGCTGGCGCGCCACGTTCCTGGGCGTCAGCGTGATCGGCCTGGTGGCCATCGCCTCCCTGGCCCTGGTACTGCCCCGCGACCACAGCCACACCCCCGCCGCCGGACTCCGAAGCGAACTGGCCGCGCTCAAGTCCCTCCCGGTCTGGCTGGCCCTCGGCACCACCGTCGCCGGCTTCGGAGCCCTCTTCTCGGCGTACAGCTACATCACGCCGATGCTCACGGACTCCGCCGGATACGCCGATTCCAGCGTGACCCTGCTGCTCGCGCTGTTCGGCGTCGGCGCGACGATCGGCAACCTGCTCGGCGGCCGCCTGGCCGACCGCTCGATGCGCGGCACCCTCTTCGGCGGCCTGGTCGCCCTGGTGGCGGTCCTGCTCCTCTTCCCGGTCCTCATGGCCACGGCATGGAGCGCGCCCCTGGCCGTGGTCCTCCTGGGCACAGCGGCGTTCGTCACCAGCTCCCCCCTCCTCCTGATGGTCATGGAAAAGGCATCCTCGGCCCCGTCCCTGGCCTCGTCCGCCAACCAGGCCGCGTTCAACCTTGCCAATGCCGGTGGTGCGTGGATCGGTGGGCTCACGCTGGCGGCGGGCTTCGGCACGACGTCGCCCGCCCTGGCGGGCGCAGCCCTGGCGGTACTGGGCCTGGGCGTAGCAACACTCGCGTACGTGGTGGATCGTCGGAGGGTGACGGTCCGTGCCGGACGCGTTGTTGCCGGGGGTGTTCCGCGGCAGGTGGAGACTGCTGCCCGTCGGTGACCTCCGGCGGTTGTCTGCGGGTTGTCGGGGGCTGGTCGCGCAGTTCCCCGCGCCCCTTGGGTTCGTGGTGGGGCGGGGACGCGCCGGGACATCCGAGCTTGCTCTGTGGGAAGTCGGGTGGGCCGGGAAGCGCGGCGCTCGCACGTCCCGGCACGTCCCCTCGCGTCTCGGGGACGGGCGCCGGTCCGGTGCCCGTCCCGCTCAGACGTTCTCGCGCCGCCTGTTGGTGACCGGCCTGTTGGTGACCGGCAGGCGGCGGTCCTTGCCGAACCCCTTCGCCGAGATCTTGGTCCCCGGCGGGCACTGCCGCCGCTTGTACTCCGCCGCGTCGGCGATCCGCAGGGTCTTCGTGACCCCGCGCCCCTGAAGACCTGAGCGGGGCCGCGCCCCTGGCTTTTGTCCTTGGGGGCGGTAGCCCCTGCTTTTAAGGGGCGCGGGGAACTGCGCGCTCAGCCCCCACCGGGCTGTAGTCGACACACAACATGAACCCCCACCCACCTCAGGGGCGCGGGGAACTGCGCGACCGGCCCCCAGTCGCCCGCAGGCGACGAACATGCGGAACAAGCCCCCCGCCTCGATCATGGGCACCAATGATCAAGCCCCGCCCGACCACAGCCACCCTCCTGGCCCTCGGCGCGCTCGCCTACACCGCCTGGACACTCGAAGTCGTCCTGACGACAGACCTCGCCCCCGCGCACACGTACGTGAGCGAACTGGCCGCCCGGAACCAGCCGCACGGCACCCTGTTCCGCACGACGGACCTGCTCGCGGGTGTCCTGGTGTGGGCCGCCGGCCTGCTGGCACTGCTGCGGCTGCCCTCCCCGGGGCGGTGGACAAGGGTTGGCTGGGTCGCACTCGTTCTGTTCGGTATGGCCACAGCCGTCGACTCCCGCCTGCCGCTCAGCTGCGCCCCCACCGCGGACCCGACCTGCGCCGCCCAGGAGCGCGCGGGCCTGCTACCGGTGGCCCATTCCGCGCACTCCGTGAGCAGCACGGTCGCCCTGTGCGGCATCCTCGTCGCCATGCCGGCCCTCACCCTCGCCGCCCGCAGGTACGCGCCCCGGGCGCCCCTGGCCCGCTCCGGCCCCGCCCTGGTGACGCTCGAACTGGCAGCCACCGCCTGGACGCTGACCACGATCGCCGCGCTGGAGACGGGCCACGCCGCCTGGGGCCTGGGCGTGGCCCAACGCCTTCAGGTGGGCGTCATCGCGGTCTGGCTGACGGTCCTGGCCGTCTCACTGGTACGCCCCACGCCACCCGGCCCATCACTTCGGACCCGTATCCCGAACGCCGACGCGGACGACAGGCAACGCACACCGTCCGCCTCCGGGGACCACCCATGACCTTCGCCCGCATCTCCGGAGTTCCCCACCACATCCGCGTCGACGGCACCGGCCCCGTCTGCATCCTCAGCGCCGGCCTGGGGATGGCCTGGTTCGACTGGAACCCCGTGATCCCGCTCCTCGCCCCGCACCGCACAATCATCCGCTTCGACCGCCCGGGGCTCGGGCTAAGCGGCCACGCGCGCGCGTGGCCCACGCTCACCGGTGAGGCGGAGCGCATCGCGCGCGTGCTCGACGCGGCCGGGGTCGGAGCGGAGACGCCCGTGACCGTGGTGGGGCACTCGCTAGCCGGGTTCCACTGCGAGGCGTTCGCCCGGCTCTTCCCGGAGCGGACGGCCGGGCTCGTGCTGATCGACGCCAGCGTCGAGGAGGCACCCCGCCCCAGGAGGGCCCCCGAGTTCGCGGACGCGTGCACGCGCGCGTACGGCACGTTCCTGTCCACCGCGGGCGTCCCGCGTGCGCTCGGCCCCCTCCTGCGGCGTACCGCGGTCCGGGCCGGACGGCACACCGGCGGCGACCCGGCCCCGTACGACCTCGTCCGCCGCGCCTACTCCACCAGCCGCTTCCTGCACGCGGTCCTCGCCGAGAACGGCCGCTACCGGGACCAGGCGGTCGAACTGGCCTCCCTGAGAGGCCGGTCTCCGCTCGACGCGCCCGTCACCGTGCTCGCCGCGTACGAGGGTGGCTCACGTCACTGGCTCGACCGGCAGAGCGCGCTCGCCGAACGACTCGGCGGCACCTTCCGGGTGTCCGAGCCCGCGGGCCATCTGGTCATGCTCGACCGCCCCCAGGACGTCGCGGACGCGATCCTGGAGACATGAGCGCGCCCGCCCCTCGCCGACAAGGACGAGAGACGGGCGCACCACACAGCACAAGCCTCAGCGACGGTACGAAGTCACATAACCGGGCGCGGGCGAACCCACCCCGGTGACATCGTCGTACCCCCGCACGGCCTTCAGCGAGCTGTCCTTGCCGAGGCTGCGGACGGAGGTCAGCAGACCCTCCGACGCGTCGAACGCGTTGACGAAGTCGACGCGCGCCACCGCGAGGTCGCGGCCCGTCGGGCGGTCCGTGACGTCGTGGTAGAGCTTCGAGCCGTACCGGTCGTAGATCGCCGGGTTGGCGAAGCCGATCGGGTGGCCGCCGCGCTGCTGCTGGGCGAGCGCCTGGATGCCCGCGATGACGGGGGAGGCGAGCGAGGTGCCGCCGATGCGGTACTCGTCGTATTTCTGGGTCCCGTCCGGGAAGGTCTGCGTCTGCCCGACCAGGAACCCGGTGTTGGGGTCGGCGATCGCGGAGATGTCGGGAACCGTGCGCATGGCCGTCCGGCCGTTCGCCTTCGCGAGCCCCGACGGCACGACCCCCCGCTGGTAGAACGGCTGCTTCACCGTCGCGCTGGTGCCGCCGCCCGCGCCGGAGGTGTACGCGCCCGGGAAGTCGGTCCAGCTCTTGCCGTCGTCCGACAGCGTGGCCCTGAGCGTGCCCCAGCCGGTCTCCCACTTGTACGTGTCGCCCTTGCCGACGGCCAGTGAGGTGCCGCCGACCGCCGTCACCCACGCCGAGTTGGCCGGGGTGTCGACCTGCTTCGTACCGGTGTTCGCGACCTCGTCGCCGTTGTCGCCCGACGAGAAGTAGAAGCCGATGCCCTCGATCGCGCCGAGCTGGAAGACCTGGTCGTAGGCGGCGGCGAGGTCCGGCGTCTGGTTGGCCTCGATGTCGCCCCACGAGTTGGAGACGATGTCGGCCAGATGCCCGTCGACGATCTTGCCGAGCGAGTCGAGCAGATCGTCGTCGTAGCAGGACTCGGCGCCCACGTAGACGATGTTCGAGGCGGGCGCGACGGCGTGCACGGCCTCGACGTCGAGGGTCTCCTCGCCGTACCAGCCCGCCGCCCCGCACTCCTCTGTCCGCGTGTACTGCGTCGGCAGCACCTGGCTCAACTGCCCGCCGCCGTACGCCGCGTCGCCGTGCTTCGCCGCGTACGTGGCCGCGTCCGCCGCGATGGTCGGCGAGGCGTACGCGTCCGTGATCGCCACGGTCACGCCCTTGCCGGTCGCCCGGCCCGCCCCGTACGCGGCCCGCAGCTGCCTGCCGGTGTAACCCTTGACGGCGTACGGGATCTTCGTGCCGTACGCCTTCGGGAGCGTCGTCGCGGTCTTCGAGCCGTAGTACGAGGAGAACGGCCCGGCGTTGTGGAACACGGCGTCCGGTGGCGGCAGCGTGTCGGAGTGGTTCGCCTTGTGCGGGGCGTTGTCCAGGCCGGTGACGGTCAGGACGGCGCCGTTCAGGCCCGCGGGAGCCGAGGCGGTCTTCGAGGGAGCCCGGTAGGTCTTCTTGCCCTTGGCGTAGTTGTGCAGCTGGGTGCCGAACGCCTTCTCCGCGTCGGCCACTTCACCCGTCACCGAGAGGTAGTGCCGTGTGGTGCCGGTGACGGTCAGGCCCGCCGACTTCAACCACGCGGTCACCTCGGCCACTTGGGCCCTGGTCGCGCCGAAGCGGGCCTCGGCCTGCCCCGCGCTCAGGTACTTCCCGTACGAGGGCGACGACGGGTCGGAGACCGCCTTGGCGTAGGCGCTCAGGCCCGCCGCGTCCCGGCCGGCGAGGTAGACCCGGGCCGAGACCCGGGAGGCGTCCGCCGTGGCTCCCTTGTCCGCCTGGGCGGTGGCCCACAGCGGTTTGGTGCCCTGGAGCGTGTCACGGCCGTCCGGGTCGGTCGACGCATGGGCCGCGGGTATGCCGAGTGCCAGCGCGCCGGCGAGCAGAGGCAGCGTCGCCGCCATGCTCACTCCGGCACGCACCGCGGCTCGGTTGGATCTCATGGAGAACCCCCTAATGGATCTCTGGATGGGGGTCACTCTTGCGATGAACCGTTCATGCCAGGGGAATGGCGGGGACATGGCTGGGCCAAGAAGCGCCCAAGGAACCGCATGTGCAAGGGATTTGGGGCGCGATGCCCGACATGAACCGGGTCGCGCCCCAGTGGCCTCCCGGCCGGGAGGCTCCCCGCGGGGCCCGGCTCAGCGGCTCAGCGCCGGGCGCAGGCCTGCGACTTCAGCAGCAGGCATGCGGCCTTGGGCTCAGGCCTGCGGCCTTGGGCTCAGGCCTCCGGCTTCGCGCCGCGCTTCTTCAGCAGGTCGGTGATGAGCTGCATCTCCGACTCCTGGGCCTGGACCATCCCCTGCGCGAGCCGTCGCTCGACGCCGACCTTGCACCGCTCCACACAGCCCTTGGCCATGTGCACCCCGCCCATGTGGTGGGCGTACATGAGCTGCAGATAGCGGATCTCGGCGGCCTCGCCGTTCAGCTTGCCCAGCGACTCCATCTGGGCCGTCGTCGCCATGCCAGGCATCAGCGAACCGTCCCCGGCGGACGGCATGCCACTCATGTCCATCCACGCCATCGGCTCCTCGGCCGACACCTTGGGCAGCTCCCACAGGTCCAGCCAGCCGAGCATCATGCCGCGCTGGTTGGCCTGCGTCTGCGCGATGTCGTACGCGAGACGGCGTACCTCTTCGTTCTTGGTCCGGTCGCGCACGATGTACGACATCTCGACGGCCTGCTGGTGGTGCACCGCCATGTCCCGCGCGAAGCCGGCGTCCGCGGAGTCCGCCGCCGGGGGCTTCATGCCGGAGTCGTCGCCGTCGGCGACCGCGTACGTGATCGCCCCGGCCGCCACGACCACGGCCGCGGCGACTCCGGAGATCCAGCCGGCGAACTTCATCTTCCTCACTGCGACAGGCCGTTGGTGCAGGCGGCGCCCGGCTCGGGCGTCTGCTTGCCCTGGACGTACGTCTCGAAGAACTTGGCGACGTTCGGGTCGCTCGCACTCGTCACCGTACGCTGATGACCCCACGCGGAGAGCATGATCGGGTCCTTCTGGTCCTCGACCGGGCTCATCAGCGTGTAGGGGGTCTTCTTGACCTTCTCCGAGAGCGTCTTCACGTCCGCGTCCGACGCCTTGCTGTTGTACGTCACCCAGACCGCGCCGTGCTCGAGCGAGTGCACGGCGTTCACGTTCTTGACCGCCTTGGTGTAGACGTCGCCGTTGCAGTTCATCCACACCTGGTTGTGGTCACCGCCGACCGGGGGCTCCATCGGGTACTTCACGTCCTTGGTGACGTGGTTCTGCGTGAGCTTGGTGCTCCACGTCTTCACCCCGTCCTTGCCCGTGACGAACTTCCCCGACGTCGACTTCGAGTCGCCCGACGCGCTGTCCTTGTCGTCGGACTGCGAGTTGATGAGGAAGGCACCGCCGGCGACGAGACCGGCGACGACGATCACGCTCGCGGTGATCGTGAGGATCCGGCTGCGGCGCTCACGGGCCTGCTCGGCGCGCCGCATCTCCTCTATCCGCGCCTTGCGCGACTTGGACTCTGTCTTCTTGGCGGAACCCATGGGGTGGTCCTTCTGGGGGAAAGGGACAGTCGTGTGGTCCGCTGATCGTAGTGGGGGAGAAGTGGATGTACGCGGGGAGGCCGGAGGAATGGCCAAATGAGGGTTTCGTCACCTGCCCGGAGACAGCAGCGGCCGGCCATTACATGCGCGGCGCTCAGCGGGCAAGATGGGCGTCAGAGCAGTACACCTGCCGTATGTCAGGCGTTCAGGCGGAGGTCGGCCGGGCGATCTGGGTCCGCAACGCGCATGAAATGCTGTTGTGGTGTGATGCGCAGGTGCCCGACCGCCTCCCTGGGACGGGAGCAGGCGGCCTGACCAGCAAGATTGGGTGGAAGCGGAAGATGGACAAGCAGCAGGAGTTCGTGCTCCGTACTTTGGAAGAGCGCGACATCCGTTTCGTACGCCTGTGGTTCACGGACGTGCTGGGCTTTCTCAAGTCCGTGGCCGTGGCCCCGGCCGAGCTGGAGCAGGCCTTCGACGAGGGCATCGGCTTCGACGGGTCGGCCATCGAGGGCTTCGCCCGCGTCTACGAGTCCGACATGATCGCCAAGCCGGACCCCTCGACCTTCCAGGTCCTGCCGTGGCGTGCGGAGGCTCCCGGCACGGCCCGGATGTTCTGCGACATCCTGATGCCGGACGGCTCGCCGTCCTTCGCGGACCCGAGGTATGTGCTGAAGAGGGCCCTGGCCAAGGCCTCCGACCTGGGCTTCACCTTCTACACCCACCCCGAGATCGAGTTCTTCCTGCTGAAGGACAAGCCGGTTGACGGCTCGCGCCCGACGCCCGCCGACAACTCCGGCTACTTCGACCACACCCCGCAGAACGTCGGCATGGACTTCCGCCGCCAGGCGATCACCATGCTGGAGTCGATGGGCATCTCGGTCGAGTTCTCCCACCACGAGGGCGCCCCGGGTCAGCAGGAGATCGACCTCCGCTACGCGGACGCGCTCTCGACGGCGGACAACATCATGACGTTCCGCCTGGTCATGAAGCAGGTGGCGCTGGAGCAGGGCGTGAACGCGACGTTCATGCCGAAGCCGTTCTCGGAGCACCCGGGCAGCGGCATGCACACGCACCTCTCCCTCTTCGAGGGCGACCGCAACGCCTTCTACGAGTCGGGCTCCGAGTACCAGCTCTCCAAGGTCGGCCGCTCCTTCATCGCGGGCCTGCTGAAGCACGCGGCGGAGATCGCGGCGGTGACGAACCAGTGGGTCAACTCGTACAAGCGGATCTGGGGCGGCTCGGAGCGCACGGCGGGTGCCGGTGGCGAGGCCCCCTCGTACATCTGCTGGGGTCACAACAACCGCTCGGCCCTGGTCCGAGTTCCCATGTACAAGCCCGGCAAGACAGGCTCGGCCCGTGTGGAGGTCCGCTCCCTGGACTCCGGCGCGAACCCTTACCTGGCCTACGCGATGCTCCTCGCCGCCGGCCTCAAGGGCATCGAGGAGGGCTACGAGCTCCCCCCGGGCGCCGAGGACGACGTCTGGGCCCTCTCCGACGCCGAACGCCGCGCGATGGGGATCGAGCCCCTCCCTCAGAACCTCGGCGAGGCCCTGACCCTCATGGAACGCAGCGACCTCGTCGCCGAAACCCTCGGCGAACACGTCTTCGACTTCTTCCTCCGCAACAAGCGCCAGGAGTGGGAGGAGTACCGCTCCGAGGTGACGGCGTTCGAGCTGCGGAAGAACCTGCCGGTGCTGTAAGCGCAGGTCAGCGAGGTATCCAGCTGATCAGCCGATTCGACACCTTGGGGCCGACGGTCGTGGACCGGCGGCCCCAAGGTGTTTTATTGCCCCTGGGCCGCCCCTGTTCCCGGAAGGAAACGGCTGGCCCAGGCGCTCGCCGAAGGCCCGGCCGATGCCGGGGCGGCGAAAAGGTTGGTGCGCGGGGCCGACGGAACCGGGTACCGTCTTTGTCATGTTCTTCCAGACGCCGATTTACGAGTGAGAGCGTGACGGGCCCCTGCCGACGTCCTTCGACGTCGCCGCCCGTCCCCCACCGACGAATCCGTAGATCACTTCACTTCATTACCGGGAGAACCCGTGACCGTGAGCAAGAACATCAACAACCCCGTGGGCATGGGCGGCGGCCAGCGCAAGAAGCTGTCCCGCGCCGAACGGCAGAACAACGGCCCGTACCGCAACCTCGACCGCCAGGGCGCAGCCGACCAGAAGGCGGAGCTGGTGCGCAAGATGCGCGAGAAGGCAGCCGCCGCTGAGGGCGCCGGTCAGACGGGCGACGACACCACACAGAGCTGACGCACCGCCGCCACAGGGGCGGCGGCACCGCACGGGGCAGGGCCCCGGACCGCGCCTCGCGGTCCGGGGCCCTGCTGTCGTACCGCGCGCGGCCGCTCCAGCTCAGCTCTTGGCCAACCACCCGCGTCTCAGCCGACCACCCGGGGCAGCCGCAGATTCGGCAGCCCCGTCACCGCCACCACCCCGAGCTGAACCAGCAGCTCAGCGCGTTCCCCGTGCCCAGCCCGGGCGACACTGCAGCCAAGGCTTGTCCGGTAAAAGGATCTTGGGTGTGGCGGCGTGGCTGATCGCGCTGTGAACTGTCCCTCTGCCCGGCGAGGTTGAGGTTGTGCAGGCGCGCGATTCCGCGCATGGCGGGATGGACGCGGTTGCCCGGCTGAAGGCGGCCCTGGCGCCGGTGCCCGATCTGCTGGGTGTTGATCTCCTGGCCGACTTCGAAGATCTCCGATGGGTGATCCACTCGATGTATCGATGTATCGATGTATCGACGCCTCGTGCAGGGGGATCCGACCGATCTCGGAATCCGCCTCTTCGACATCGGCAAGGCTCACCATGACGGGACCGGACCGGGGTGGCCGCTAAAGTCGCGGCATGGGTGGGGATCCAGTGGGGCGAACGCGGCCGTGCAAGTGGTGTGGTGTTCCGGTGCCGCAGCCGAGGGGCCGGTGGCGCAGGCGGCGTTTCTGCAGCAAGAGCCATCGCCGGCGGAACCGTGTCTGGTCGGCGATCACGAATGCGCTGGACTGGCTGTGACCGTCCCGGCGCTGGACCCGGAACGCCTCTCCTGCGGCACTTGCCGCCGAGTACGGCACGGACGCCGTCCTGACCCGGGACCTCCGCGACTTCCGGACCGTCCGTCCGCTCGGCGGCAGGCACACCCACTTCCGGATCCTCCCCGAGGGTCTCTGACCACGGGGTCAGCCGGTGTGCGGACCTGTCACGGGGTCTGTTCGGCCAGGTCCGTCATCAGCTTGTGCAAGGGCTTTGTGGCGCGCTCCCGGAATTCCTGGATGGCCCAGCCGTTGCCGTCCGGGTCCGTGAAGTGCATGAAGGTGCCGCCGTCCTGGGGGGCGTACTGGACGGGCTCGCTGACCTCCAGGCCGCGGGCGGTCAGTTCCTCGTAGGCCGCCTTGGCGTCCGCCACGACGAGCTGCAGGCCGTGGTACGTGCCCGGCTGCGGTGTTCCCGTCGGGATGGGGATCCCATCGGCGAGCGCGATCGAACAGCCGGAACCGGGGGGTGTCAGCTGGACCACGCGGGCGCCCGGCATCACCTCGGTGTCGATGTCGACGTGGAATCCGACCTTGTCCTGGTAGAAGGCCTTCGCCCGGTCGATGTCGGTGACGGGAAGCGTGATCACTTCAAGGGCCATGTCCATGGAGCGACTCCTTTGTCGTACGCATTGTCTTAGGCGTCTGTCGTAAGGCGTCTGTCGTAGGTGGTGTCGCGTGCGCTGTGCCGTCAGGTCGTGCGTCCGTCGAACCGCCAGCGGGTCTGGCTGAACGGTTCTCCCTTACCGAAGCCGAAAACGGTCCCGGGCGCCACCGAGAAAACAAGAGCCTTCCCGGCGCCGTGGTGGAAGTGCCCGTCGCCGACCTCGAAGTGCCAGAAACTGCCGTACTTGCGCTCCCACGCATCGGCCAGCTCGCGCAGCCTGGCGTCGTCGGACACCCGGACCGCCTCGCCCTCCACCACGAGGTCGTACCCCTTGTTCCAGGTGTTGGTTCCTGTGGTCAGTACGACGCTCGGGTTCAGCGCGAGGTTGCGCGCCTTGCGCTCCTCGGGTCCGGTGCAGAAGTGCAGCGCGCCGTCCGACCACACCGTCGGCAAGGGCGTCACATGAGGCCGTCCGTCGGGGCGTACCGTCGAGATCCAGAACAGTTCGGCCTCGGCCAGCAGCGCCTCGGCCTCGGACCAGGGGCGTGCGGTGGCGGTCTCGTCGCTGTAGCGCGTGTCCAGCTCGGTCCGTGGTTCCATGAGCTCTCCTCCTGTGACCCGGCGGATGTCTGGATGATTCCTCACCAGGACAGACCCCGCCCGCCGACGGAACTCATCGGTCCCGCGGTCACCACATGGGCCGGCGGCCGGTCACAGGACCTCCGCCTCCGGGAAGATCCGGGCCACGGCGGCGGTCCGGCTCGACACGCCCAGCTTGGCGAAGGCGTTCTCCAGGTGCTTGCGGACGGTGCTAGGGGACACGACGAGCTGCTCGGCGATCTGCGGGGTGGCCAGGCCGCGGGCCACGCAGCGCAGGACGTCCAGCTCGCGCCGGGTCAGCCGTACACGCGGTCCGCGCCTGAGGGCGGCCTCCTGGTAGAGCGTGTACAGGTGGGGCGCCATCAGCCGCAGCGTGGTCATCTCGTGCTCGGTGAAGGGCTTCGGCTCCTCGCGCAGGAACTGGAAGACCCGGGTGCGGTTGGGCGCCGTGGGCAGGGCGACGGCCGCGATGCACTTGAAGGGGCTCAGGCACTCGGTGTAGATCGGCAGGTTCATCAGCTCGCGCACCGACATGAAGTCCGTCATCTGGTGCGCGTCGGGACTGCTGTGCGGGCCCGCGACCCACGTGCACTGCAGATGCTGGTGCCGCCAGCGCCAGTACCCGTCCAGCGAACCGTCGTCCCCGCCCATGTTGCCCCAGTTGTCGTACGGGGTCTCCTGCTCGTTGACGTGGATCCGGGTCGGGATGTCCAGCTCCGAGAAGCAGGCGCAGTCGCAGGGGATGAGGCGCTGCAGCCCGAGCAGCAGTGACTGCGGAGGTACCGCGTCCGAGAGGTCGCGGCGGGCCTCGTCGAGGATGTCCGCCATCCGCCGCAGGTGTGCCTCGGCCGTCGTGCCGGTCGCTGTCATGACGGCCTCCCGGGGCCGGTTCTCGCCTGTCGCGAATGTACGCCCCTTCTGTGCGGCCGTGTGCCGGAGATTCGCCAAATGACGAATGGGCCAAGGCCGTTGGCGGGCGCAGTCTCGAAGAAGGCGGCCGCCTCGGCCGTCGGAAGAGACAGACGAGATAGACGAGACAGAAGAGACAAGTGCATCCCATGCATGCTCACCGGCGCACCCATCACGCTCGTACGCACCCGTACCCCCGGCTTCGCCACCCCGTGCCCCTCGTCGGCGGCGCCACCGCCCTCGTCGCCGCACTGCTCGCCACCGGGTGCGGCAGCGCGCCCGACGCCACCACCGGGGCGGCGGACGACTCGGCGTTCTCGACCGTGCGGTTCGAGCTCGGTCCCCGCGGGGGCATCCAGGTCTCCGGGGCGTCCCGTGACGCCGTCGCTCCGGCGGGGGCCCACCCGGCGTCCGCGGGCCGGGCGCACGCGTTCGACCGGCCCGACGGCAGGCTCCTGGTCGTGCTGCGGCACTGGTCCGGGCCGGGCGCGGAGCGGGCCTCGCGCGGCCGGGTGCCGCGGTTGCCGCCCCTCGACGAGGCCGCGGTCGAGACCGCGTTCCTGGTCGACACCGCGAACTGGGTGCGGGCCGACCTCGACGGACACCCGCTGCAGTGGCTCCGCCGGGACACGATCCGGATCGACGCGACGAACATCGCCGCCGGGGACACCGCCCGCCTCACGCTGTCCGCGCCGCACAGGGGTCGGGACGGACAGCCCACACCGCCGGCAGGCAACCGTTCGTGCGAGGGACTGGACGACTGGGCCACGCGCGACGCGGTGCTCCCGGCGGTCGAGGCGGGCGCGCCCGTCGCCGACGTACTGGCACGGCTGCGGAAGCAGTGCCTCGACGTGCAGTACGCGTCGCTGCCGGGCGGCGCGCGCCCCGGCACCGTGGAACGGGTCCTGGTCCCGCTCGCCGGCCGTCCGGACGTGCTCGTGGCCGTGCCGACCGTCGGCGGCACCGAGCTTCCGGGCCGTACGGCGGGCAGCACGGTGCTCGTGGACCCGCGCCGACCGGCCACGATGGTCGTGGCCCGCTGAAACCGCTGACCCGCGTCCAGGCGCTTCCCTCAGGCTCTCCGGTTAGGCTCAGGGCCGTACGACCTTGATCCCGTGGGAGTAACAGGAGGCCGGGGATGATGGCGCCGGGGCGCAGGAGCAGCACCTTCTCGCGGCTGCTGCGGCACGGTTTCACCGATCCGTCCGCCGCGGAACGGCTCATGGAGAGCGCGGAACTCGCGCCGATACGGAACGATCCGGTGCTGCTCGACGCGCTCGGAGCCACCGCCGATCCGGACCTGGCACTGCTCGGGCTCGTACGGCTCGTCGAGGCGCAGGACGGGCGCACGGCCCGGCGCGAGCTGCTCGACACGCTGATCGCGGCCAAGCCGCTGCGCGACCGGCTGCTCGGGGTGCTCGGCGCGTCCGCCGCGCTCGGCGACCACCTCGCGCGGCATCCGCTCGACTGGCAGGCCCTCGTGATGTACGAGCCACAGGACCTGCACCCGGGCACCGCGGAGTTCGAACGCGGGCTCGCCGACGCCTCCGACCCCGTGACACTGCGGATCGCCTACCGGCGGTGCCTGCTGTCCATCGCCGCGCGCGACGTGTGCGGGACGACCGACGTCGCGCAGACCGCCGCCGAGCTGGCCGATCTCGCGACCGCCACCCTGCGGGCCGCGCTCTCCATCGCCCGGGCGGCCGCGCCCGAGGACGCCGCGATGTGCCGGCTCGCGGTGATCGCGATGGGCAAGTGCGGGGGACACGAGCTCAATTACGTCTCCGACGTCGATGTCATCTTCGTCGGGGAGGCCGTCGACGGAGCCGACGAGGGGAAGGCCCTGCGGGCCGCCACCCGGCTTGCCTCGCATCTGATGCGGGTCTGTTCCGAGACCACGGTGGAGGGGTCGATCTGGCCCGTCGACGCCAATCTTCGGCCCGAGGGGCGCAATGGGCCGCTTGTTCGGACCCTCAGCAGCCATCTCGCCTATTACCAGCGGTGGGCCAAGACCTGGGAGTTCCAGGCCCTGTTGAAGGCCCGGCCCGTTGCCGGGGATGTCGAACTGGGCGAGTCGTACGTCGCCACGCTCGCGCCGCTCGTCTGGCAGGCCGCCGAGCGGGACAACTTCGTCCCCGACGTGCAGAAGATGCGTCGGCGGGTGGTCGAGAACATCCCTGTCGCCGAGATCGGGCGCGAGCTGAAGCTCGGTCCCGGCGGTCTGCGGGACGTCGAATTCGCCGTGCAGCTGCTGCAGTTGGTGCACGGGCGGGCCGACACGTCGTTGCGCAGCGGGACGACGCTGGACGCGTTGAAGGCGCTGGCCGCGGGCGGATACGTGGGGCGTGTCGACGCCGTGCTGCTGGAGGACGCCTACCGGTTCCTGCGTTCCATGGAGCACCGCATACAGCTCTTTCGGCTGCGGCGTACGCATCTGGTGCCCGAGGAGGACGCCGATCTGCGGCGTATCGGGCGGTCGTTGGGGCTGCGCACCGACCCCATCGCCGAGCTGAACCGGGAGTGGAAGCGGCACGCCTCCGTGGTGCGGCGGCTGCACGAGAAGCTCTTCTACCGGCCGTTGCTCGACGCCGTCGCCCAACTCGCGCCCGGCGAGAGCCGGTTGAGTACGAACGCGGCCCGGGAACGGCTGGTCGCGTTGGGGTACGCCGATCCTGCCGCCGCGTTGCGGCATCTGGAGGCGCTCGCCTCCGGGGTCTCCCGGAAGGCCGCCATCCAACGGACCCTGCTGCCTGTTCTGTTGGGGTGGTTCGCGGATTCCGCCGACCCCGACGCCGGGTTGTTCAACTTCCGCAAGGTGTCCGACGCGTTGGGCAGGACCCCTTGGTATCTGCGGCTGTTGAGGGACGAAGGGGCCGCTGCCGAGAACCTCGCCCGGGTGCTGTCCGCCGGGCGGCTGGCGCCCGACCTGCTGATGCGGGCGCCCGAGGCCGTGGCACTGCTCGGCGACGGGGACGGCGGCGGGCTCGAACCCCGCAGCCAGGCCCATCTGGAACAGGAGATCCTCGCGGCCGTCGGGCGCGCCAGTGGCGGCGAGGCCGCGGTCACCGCCGCGCGTGGCGTGCGGCGCCGGGAGTTGTTCCGTACGGCCGCCATCGACATCGTGAACTCCTACGGGACCGAGGAGACGCCGGCCAACGCCGACCAGGGTGCGCTGGTGGATCTGGTCGGCGGGGCCGTCTCGGATCTGACGGCGGCGACACTCGCGGGCACGTTGCGGGCCGTGGTACGGGACGGGTGGGGGGACACTCTGCCCACCCGGTTCGCGGTCATCGGGATGGGGCGCTTCGGGGGGCACGAGCTGGGCTACGGGTCCGACGCTGATGTTCTGTTCGTGCACGAGCCCCGGGAAGGGGCCGATGAGCAGGAGGCCTCTCGGGCCGCGAACTCCGTGGTCTCCGAGATGCGGCGGCTGTTGCAGGTGTCCAGTGCCGATCCGCCGTTGTTGATCGACGCGGATCTGCGGCCCGAGGGGAAGTCCGGGCCGCTGGTGCGGACGCTGAAGTCGTACGAGGCGTACTACCGGCGGTGGTCTCTCGTGTGGGAGGCCCATGCGTTGCTGCGGGCCGAAGTTGTCGCCGGGGACGAGGAGTTGGGGCAGAGGTTCATCGAGCTGGTTGATCCGTTGCGGTATCCGGCGGAGGGGCTTGGCGAGGATGCCGTGCGGGAGATCCGGCGGTTGAAGGCCCGGATGGAGTCCGAGCGGATGCCTCGCGGGGCGGACCCGACGTTGCACACCAAGCTGGGGCGGGGTGGGCTGTCCGATGTGGAGTGGACCGTTCAGTTGCTTCAGTTGCGGCACGGGTGGGCGGAGCCCGGGCTGCGGACCACTCGTACGCGGGAGGCTCTCGCGGCGGCCTGTGCCGCGGAGCTGATCTCTGGTGAGGATGCATCGACGCTGGACGAGGCGTGGGTTCTGGCTACGCGGGTGCGCAATGCCGTGATGCTGGTGCGGGGGCGGGCGGGGGATACGTTCCCTTCGGACGGGCGTGAACTTGCTGCCGTGGGGCGGTACTTGGGGTATGGGCCGGGGCATGTGGGGGACATGCTCGATGACTATCGGCGTACCACTCGGCGGGCTCGGGCCGTTGTCGAGGAGTTGTTCTATGGGGCCGCTGAACGGTAGGGGGTCGGTGGTGGTTGTTCAGAGGGTGCGCGTTCGGGTGCGGGGCCGTGGGGGCTTGTCGCGCAGTTCCCCGCGCCCCTGGGGTGGTTTGGGCCGTCGCTGATTCTGCGGGTTGTCGTCGGGCGCCTGCCCCTGGTGACGGGTCGGGGACGCGGCGGGGTATCCGTCCTAGGTCAGGCGCGATTGGGGGGCCTTCGAAAGGGAACCCGGCGCGGACGCGCCAGCCGCTGCGGGCGGACACCCCGCCGCGTCCCCTTCTGACGTCCTGCGGGTGCGGGTCATTGCCACACCGGTCAGGACTATGGCCATGCCTGCCCAGATACGGGGGCCGGTGGACTCGTCGAGGACCAGGGCGCCCAGTGCTACGGAGACGACCGGGAGCAGGTAGCCGACCGTTGCCGCGCTGGTGGGGCCCTCGTCCGCGATGAGGCGGTAGTTGAGGTAGAAGGTGACGCCCGTGCCGAGGATGCCCAGGGCGGTGATCGCCAGGAGGCCCGTGGCGTCGGTGTGCAGGGGGCCGGAGGCGGGGACGGAGAGGGTCGTCCAGGCTGTGGCGGCCAGGAGCTGGGCCGCCGACATGGCGATCGGGGCGCCCCGGTCGGTGAGTTTGCGGGCCATGTACGCGAAGGCGATGGCGTAGCTCGCCGCGGCGGCCAGGAGGGACAGGGCGCCCCAGGTCAGCAGGCCGGCCGAGCGCTGCCAGGGGGCGAAGATCAGGAGTGTGCCCGCGAAGCCCAGGAACAGGCCGGTCAGGCGGATGCGGCCCAGTCCCCGGTCCGTGCCCAGCAGGATCCCGAGCAGCAGGGACCACAGGGGAGTTGTCGCGTTCAGTACGCCCGCGATGCCCGAGTCGACCGTCTGCTCGCCGATGCTGAAGAGGGCGAAGGGGATCGCGTTGCAGAAGAGGGCCGCGATGGCGAGGCGGGTCCAGGTTGCGCGGTCGCGGGGGAGGCGTTGCCCTGCCGAGCGGGCCAGGAGGAGGAGTACCGCCGTGCCCAGGGCGCAGCGGGTGATCGTGATCTGGGCGGGGGACAGGCCGTGGTTCAGGGCCAGTTTGATCCACAGGAAGCCCGAGCCCCAGAGGAGGGCCAGGGCGGCCATGCGGAGGGTCGATGTGAGCGGCATGCGTCCACGGTGAGGCAGAGGGTGGTGTAAGGACAAGTGAAGGATCTTGCATGCACTGTTAAGCTCTGCTGCATGCTTGATGTGCGACGCATGCAGATGCTGCGGGCCGTGGTGACCAGTGGGTCCGTGACGGCCGCTGCCGCGCGGCTCGGCTATACGCCGTCCGCCGTCAGTCAGCAGATCGCCGTCCTGGAGAAGGAGGCTCGTACGCCTCTGCTCGAACGGGTCGGGCGCGGGGTGCGGCCCACCGCGGCGGGGCTGATGCTCACCGAGTACGCGGACGTCATCGGGCGGCAGGTCGCCGAGGCCGAGACCGCGCTGGTCGACTTGCTGGAGGGGCGTACGGGGCGGCTCGCCGTGCGGTACTTCGCCACGGCGGGGGCCGCGCTCGTGGCTCCGGCCGTGGCGAAGGTGCGGGCCGAACATCCCGGTGTGCAGGTCGAGTTGAAGCTCGTCGACTACGAGGACTCGCTGCCGGACGTGAAGGAGGGGCGGGCGGATCTGGCGCTCGTGGTCCGGCCCTCGGAGGAAGCAGGGCCCGACGGTGTGCGGCTCGTCCGGCTGCTCGACGATCCCTACCTCGCCGTGCTGCCCAAGGGGCATCCGCTGGCCGGGCGGCGGACCGTCTCGCTGGCCGACCTCGCCGAGGAGCCGTGGGTGGGGAGCGAGTGGCCCGGGCCGTGTCTTGATGCGCAGCTCCTGGCGTGCGAGGCCGCCGGGTTCCGGCCGAGGTTCGTGGTGGACAGCGGGGATTACGCGACCGCGCAGGGGTTCGTCGCGGCGGGGCTGGGTGTCAGTCTTGTGCCTCGGCTGGGGCTGGGGAGTCGGCATCCCGGTGTGGTGGTGCGGGAGGTTCGGGGGCCGGAGCCTGTGCGGTCGATTTTTGCCGTGGTGAGGGAGGGGGCGCCGCAGTCGCCGGCTTTGCGGAGTTTCCTGGGGGCGTTGCGGGATGCCGGTGGCGCGACCTGAAGCAGTTGGTTGGGCTGTGGCTGCGGGGCGGTGGGGGCTTGGCGCGCAGTTCCCCGCGCCCCTTCGGGGGCGCTGCCCAACCGCGGCGGACGCGCCCCGGACCGGCCTGTGCCGGACCGTTCGGGCCCCGGGGGCCCTACGCCTTCGTCGGCAGCAAGCGGCGTTTCGGTGGCGTCTCCGGGACCAGCCGCGGCAGCGCGTACGGCAGCGATCCGTACCAGAGCCTTGCCACTGTGTAGCCGAAGGCCAGGCAGATCATGCCGCCGACCGCGTCCAGCCAGAAGTGGTTGGCCGTGGCCACGATGACGACCAGGGTCAGCGTGGGGTAGAGCAGGCCGAGGACGCGGACCCACGGCACCGAGGCCAGGGCGAAGATCGTGAGGCCGCACCAGAGGGACCAGCCGATGTGCATGGACGGCATCGCGGCGTACTGGTTCGACATGTTCTTCAGGTCGCCGGAGGCCATGGAGCCCCAGGTCTGGTGGACCACGACCGTGTCGATGAAGTCGTTGCCGTTCATCAGGCGGGGCGGGGCCAGCGGATACAGGTAGTAGCCGACCAGGGCCACACCGGTGGTGGCGAAGAGGACCATGCGTGTTGCCGCGTAACGGCCCGGGTGGCTGCGGTAGAGCCACACCAGGACACCCAGCGTCACCACGAAGTGCAGCGTCGCGTAGTAGTAGTTCATGCCAACGATCAGCCAAGTCACCGAGTTCACGCCGTGGTTGACGGCCTCCTCCACGGCGATGCCGAGGTGGTGCTCGACCTTCCAGATCCAGTCGGCGTTCTCCAGCGCCTTCGTCCGCTGCTCGGGGACCGCGTTGCGGATCAGTGAGTACGTCCAGTAACTCACCGCGATCAGCAGGATCTCGAACCAGAGCCGGGGGCGGCGAGGCGTACGCAAGCGGCGCAGGAAACCCTGCCCCGCGCGGCTGTTCGCCTCGTCCGCGACGGGCTGGTGTGTGGCCTGCTCCTGGCCTTCCAGTGTCGTCACGGTGCTCTCACCCATAGAGACAGAGTCTGCCAGATAAGCCCTTCCCCACCGATCATCCCTCGGGTGGGTCCTGCCCGCACGTTCTACACCCGGAGTATGTGGGGCACTACTGCTTACGTACGATTTCGGTCCCCAGGAGCCGAAGCGGTGGAACCCCGCACCACCAGTTCCGGCATGAACACGAACTCGCTGTGGGGCGCGGGTGTCCCGCCGATCTCCTCCAGCAACGTACGTACCGCGGCCTGACCCATGGCCGGGACCGGCTTGCGGACCGTCGTGAGGGGCGGGTCCGTGAACGCGATGAGAGGGGAGTCGTCGAAACCTACGACGGAGATGTCCTTGGGGACTTCGAGGCCGCGCTGTCGTGCGGCCCGTATCGCACCGAGCGCCATCATGTCGCTCGCGCAGACGATGGCCGTGCAGCCACGGTCGATGAGCGCCGCGGTGGCCGCCTGGCCACCCTCCAGCGTGTACAGCGAGTGCTGGACCAGTCGCTCCTCGATGTCGGCCGAGGTGAGGCTCAGCAGGTCCTGCATCGTGCGGACGAAGCCCTCGATCTTCCGCTGGACCGGTACGAACCGCTTCGGGCCCAGAGCGAGACCGATGTTGGTGTGACCCAGCGAGACGAGGTGGGTGACCGCGAGCGCCATCGCCGCCCGGTCGTCCGGCGAGATGAAGGGCGCCTGCACCTTTGGCGAGAAACCGTCGACGAGGACGAACGGCACACCCTGGCCGCGCAACTGCTCGTAGCGCTGCATGTCCGCGGAGGTGTCCGCGTGCAGTCCGGAGACGAAGATGATGCCGGCGACGCCCCGGTCGACCAGCATCTCGGTCAGCTCGTCCTCGGTGGAACCGCCCGGAGTCTGGGTCGCGAGGACCGGCGTGTAGCCCTGCCGCGTCAGCGCCTGACCGATGACCTGGGCCAGGGCCGGGAATATCGGGTTCTCCAGCTCAGGGGTTATGAGTCCGACGAGCCCCTCGCTGCGCTGTCGTAGGCGGACCGGGCGCTCGTAGCCCAGTACGTCGAGCGCGGCCAATACGGACTGGCGGGTGGTCGCGGCGACGCCCGGCTTTCCGTTCAGGACGCGGCTGACGGTCGCTTCGCTCACGCCCGCCTGGGCTGCGATGTCGGCAAGCCGTGTGGTCACAGGACTGGACTGTACCGGCCGGGTCTCGCCCTGCCCACCGAACGAACGACGGGTGCGGGCACTTGATCGGCCCGCTCGGGGCTGCTGCGTCATCGCGTTCCCTCGTGATTCTGGTCGGCACTTCGGTCGGTACTTCGGTCGGCATTCCGGGCTGTGTCCGTCGCGTACACGCCGTGTGCGCCTGCGGGAAGGGGTGGTTCCTGCAAGGCGCCGCCGGGGCGATGATCCCCGTGACCGACGGGTATGGCAAGAGCTTGCAGAGTCTTGCACAGTGGTCCCGTTCCCGGTGAATGCCTGTGAAACAAGGCCTCGGGACGGTCGAGAAGAGGTCACGCCCGGGTAACTGTCTGTCGTTCTTGCACTTTTTTGCTGCAAGGTCTTTCGCGGCGCTTACATCGCTGTTACGTTCACGTCGCCCGGCGGCGGCAACGGTGCGGTCGGAGAGTCGGCGGGGACGGCGGACGGGGCCGTTCCCTCAAGCACACGGGCTTTCACCCTCAAGGAGAACTCATGCGGCGTGGCATAGCGGCCACCGCACTGGTGGCGTCCCTCGCCCTCGCGGCGACGGCCTGCGGCGGCGACAGCGACGGCAGTGGCAAGGCGGACGGCCCGGTCACCATCACGTGGTGGGACACGTCCAACGCCACCAACGAGGCACCGGTCTACAAGGCCCTCGCGAAGGAATTCGAGAAGGCCAACCCGGGCATCAAGGTCAAGTACGTCAACGTGCCGTTCGACCAGGCGCAGAACAAGTTCGACACCGCCGCCGGTTCCAAGGGCGCCCCGGACATCCTGCGCTCCGAGGTCGGCTGGACCCCCGCGTTCGCCAAGAAGGGCTTCTTCCTGCCGCTCGACGGCACCGAGGCCCTCGCGGACCAGGGCAAGTTCCAGCCCAGCCTGATCGAGCAGGCCAAGTACGACGGCAAGACGTACGGTGTGCCGCTGGTCACCGACACCCTCGCGCTCGTCTACAACAAGGCCCTCTTCGAGAAGGCCGGCATCGACGGGGCGCCCGCCACCTGGGCCGACCTCAAGACCGACGCCGGCACCATCAAGAAGAAGACGGGCGTCGACGGCTACTGGGGCTCCACCCAGGCCTACTACGCGCAGTCGTTCCTCTACGGCGAGGGCACCGACACGGTCGACGCCGACGCCAAGAAGATCACCGTCGCCTCGCCCGAGGCCAAGAAGGCCTACAAGACCTGGCAGGGCCTCTTCGACGGCAACGGCCTGCACAAGGCCGACACCACCGCGGACGCCTACGCCCACATCCAGGACGCGTTCGTCAACGGCAAGGTCGCCGCGATCGTCCAGGGCCCGTGGGAGATCACGAACTTCTACAAGGGCTCCGCCTTCAAGGACAAGGGCAACCTCGGCATCGCCACGGTCCCGGCCGGCTCCAGCGGCAAGGCGGGCGCCCCGACAGGCGGCCACAACCTCTCGGTGTACGCGGGCTCGGACAAGGCCCACCAGGAGGCCTCGCTCAAGTTCGTGAAGTTCATGACCTCGGCGAAGTCCCAGGAGACGATCGCCCTCAAGAACTCCACGCTGCCGACCCGCGACGACGCCTACACCACCGAGGTCAAGGCCGACCCGGGCATCGCCGGCTACCAGGGCGTGCTCTCCGCCGCCCAGCCGCGCCCGGCGCTGCCCGAGTACAGCTCGCTGTGGGGTCCGCTCGACACCGAACTGCCCAAGATCGCCGGTGGCAAGGAGTCGCTGGACAAGGGCCTGGGCAACGCGGAGACCGCGATCGCCAAGCTGGTGCCCGACTTCAGCAAGTGACCCGTGTGGCCGTCGGATCCGCCGGGCCCCCGCGAGACGGGGGTCAGGGGGGACGGATCCGGCGGCCACCGGCCGTGTCTCCAGAACGTGCGCCCAACCCCTGATTTGCAGATCTTCACGAAGGTTGTCGAACCATGACAGTCGTCATCGACCGCGCGACCGGCAAGCGCCGCGGTGAGCGGGCTCCGCGCCCCGGCCCGCTCCAGCGCCTGAAGCACTCGTACCAGCGGTACTGGTACGCGTACGCGATGATCGCCCCGGTCGTCGTCGTGCTCGGTGTGCTGGTGCTCTATCCGCTGGCGCGGGGCATCTACCTGACGTTCACCGACGCCACGAGCCTCAACTCGGCCCGCACGATCGGCGTCAACCACATCGACGCGACGTACCAGTTCATCGGGCTGGACAACTACGCCGACATCCTGTGGGGCCCCACCGCGTACGACCGTTTCTGGTCGCACTTCATCTGGACGATCGTGTGGACGGCCCTGTGCGTGCTGCTCCACTACGTCATCGGCCTCGGCCTCGCGCTGCTGCTCAACCAGAAGCTGCGCGGCCGGACCTTCTACCGGCTCATCCTGGTCCTGCCGTGGGCGGTGCCGACCTTCGTCACCGTCTTCGGCTGGCGCTTCATGCTCGCCGACGGCGGCGTCATCAACTCCATGCTCGACGCGGTGCATCTGCCCTCGCCGCTGTGGCTGGAGGACACCTTCTGGCAGCGGTTCGCCGCGATCATGGTCAACACCTGGTGCGGTGTGCCGTTCATGATGGTCTCGCTGCTCGGCGGCCTGCAGTCCATCGACGGCGTCCTGTACGAGGCCGCCGAGATGGACGGGGCGGGCGCCTGGCAGCGCTTCCGGCATGTGACCCTGCCGGGGCTGCGGTCGGTCAGCTCCACCGTCGTACTGCTGGGCATCATCTGGACGTTCAACCAGTTCGCCATCATCTTCCTGCTCTTCGGCGACACCGCGCCGGACGCGCAGATCCTCGTGACCTGGGCCTACCAACTGGGCTTCGGCCAGCAGCCGCGCGACTACGCGCAGTCCGCCGCGTACGGCGTGCTGCTGCTCTCCATCCTGATCGTCTTCACCTCCGTCTACCGCCGCTGGCTGGCCCGCAATGAGCAGCAGCTCGCGATCTGAGGCAGGAGTCCCCATGAGCACCACCACAGTCACGTCCCCCGCCCCGGCGGACCGGGACCCCGCGGACACCGCCCCGGCGGGCAAGGGGCCGCGGCGCGGCGAGCGCAGCCTCGCCGGCTCCCTGACCTCGCACGGCATCCTCGTCGTCGCGAGCCTGATCGCGCTCTTCCCGATCGCCTGGCTCGTCTATCTGTCCCTCGGCCCGGACAAGGACGACTACCTGCACCCCGGGGACATCCTCGGCAAGATGACGTTCGACAACTACTCGTTCGTGCTGCAGCACACGCCGTTCTTCGACTGGATGTGGAGCACGCTCCTCGTGTCGCTCGGCACGACCGTCATCGGCGTCCTGGTGGCGGCCACGACGGGTTACGCGGTCTCCCGCATGCGCTTCCCCGGCTACAAGAAGTTCATGTGGGTCCTGCTCGTCACCCAGATGTTCCCGGTCGCCGTGCTGATGGTCCCGATGTACGAGATCCTTTCGGAACTCCAGCTCATCGACAACTACTTGGGCCTGATCCTCGTCTACTGCTCGACGGCCGTGCCGTACTGCGCCTGGCTGCTCAAGGGGTACTTCGACACCATCCCCTTCGAGATCGACGAGGCCGGGCGCGTCGACGGGCTCTCGCCCTTCGGCACGTTCTTCCGGCTGATCCTGCCGCTCGCCAAGCCGGGCCTCGCCGTTGCCGCCTTCTACAGCTTCATCACCGCGTTCGGCGAGGTCGCCTTCGCCTCGACGTTCATGCTGTCCGACACGAAGTACACCTTCGCGGTCGGTCTGCAGAGCTTCGTCAGCGAGCACGACGCGCAGCGCAACCTCATGGCGGCCACGGCGGTGTTGGTGGCGATTCCGGTCTCCGCGTTCTTCTACCTTGTGCAGAAGAACCTGGTGACCGGGCTGACCGCCGGCGGTACGAAGGGGTGACGCTCCGCTGGGAGGGCCGCGATGTGTCCGCCGTCGATCGGCTGCGGCGCCGTCGTAGCTGATCGCGCAGTTCCCCGCGCCCCTTCGGGGCGTGGGTGGCGGTCGCGGTGTCCTCCCCCAGCCTCCGGCCGGGGGGACCCCCAGACCCCGCTGACACCGCGGCCGCCTCGTCAGCCGTCCCGGACACGAACCCACATACGAAGAAGCCCGCCCGACAACGACTCCATGACCGAACTCCTTTACGCCTCAAGGATGTTATGAGCCAGCACTCCGCCGACCCGGCCCCGACCTCCGCGCTCGCCACTGTCGCCGACCGTCGCGACTGGTGGCGCGACGCGGTGATCTACCAGGTCTATCCGCGCAGCTTCGCCGACAGCAACGGCGACGGCATGGGCGACCTGGAGGGCGTATGTTCCCGACTCCCGTATCTGCGCGACCTCGGCGTGGACGCCGTGTGGCTCAGCCCCTTCTACGCCTCGCCGCAGGCCGACGCCGGCTACGACGTGGCGGACTACCGGGCCGTGGACCCCATGTTCGGCAACCTGCTCGACGCCGACGCGCTGATCCGTGACGCCCACGACCTCGCCCTGCGGATCATCGTCGACCTCGTGCCCAACCACTCCTCGGACCAGCACGAGTGGTTCAAGCGGGCCCTCGCGGAGGGGCCGGGTTCGCCGCTGCGGGAGCGCTATCACTTCCGTGCGGGCAAGGGCGCGGACGGTGAACTGCCGCCCAACGACTGGGAGTCCATCTTCGGCGGCCCCGCCTGGACGCGGGTGACCGAGCCGGACGGTACCCCGGGCGAGTGGTATCTCCACCTCTTCGCGCCCGAGCAGCCCGACTTCAACTGGGACCACCCGGCCGTCGGCGACGAGTTCCGCTCGATCCTGCGGTTCTGGCTCGACATGGGCGTCGACGGGTTCCGTATCGACGTGGCCCACGGGCTGGTCAAGGCGGACGGACTGCCGGACCTGGGATCCCACGACCAGGTGAAGTTGCTGGGCAACGATGTCATGCCGTTCTTCGACCAGGACGGCGTCCACGAGGTGTACCGGGCCTGGCGGATCGTCCTCGACGAGTACGCGGGCGACCGGATCTTCGTGGCCGAGGCGTGGACGCCGACCATCGAGCGCACCGCCAACTACGTGCGCCCCGACGAGCTGCACCAGGCCTTCAACTTCCAGTACCTGAGCACCCATTGGGACGCCGAGGAGCTGCGGTCCTGTGTCGACCGGACCCTCGACGCGATGCGGCCCGTGGGCGCGCCCGCCACCTGGGTGCTGTCCAACCACGACGTGACCCGGCACGCGACCCGGTTCGCCAACCCGGCCGGGCTCGGCACCCAGATCCGTACCGCCGGAGACCGCGAGCTGGGGCTGCGCCGGGCGCGGGCGGCCACGCTGCTGATGCTCGCGCTGCCCGGGTCCGCGTACCTGTACCAGGGCGAGGAGCTGGGCCTGCCGGACGTCGTCGACCTGCCGGACGAGGTGCGCCAGGACCCGGCGTACTTCCGGGGCGCGGGCCAGGACGGGTTCCGCGACGGGTGCCGGGTGCCGATCCCGTGGACCCGGGACGGTTCGTCGTACGGCTTCGGCAGTGGTGGCAGCTGGCTGCCCCAGCCGTCCGGCTGGGGCGAGTTGAGCGTCGAGGCGCAGAGCGGGGTCGTGGGCTCGACCCTGGAGCTGTACCGGTCCGCGCTCGCCGTACGGAGCGAGCAGGCCGACCTCGGCGCGGGCGACCGTGTCGAGTGGCTGAAGGCTCCCGAGGGCGTGCTCGCCTTCCGCCGCGGGGCGTTCGTGTGCACGACCAACACCGGCGGCGAGGCTGCGACCGTCCCGGCGCACGGGCGTGTGCTGCTCGCGAGCGGCGAGGTGACCGTGACGGACGACGGCGAGGCGAAGCTGCCGGCCGACACCACAGTGTGGTGGATCGCTGACTGACCGTTCATCAACTCGGGGGTTCTGCAAGAACTTTCCGGAATTTTCAGAAGCCCGCCTTCCGCTTCGGGAGGCGGGCTTCTACTATCTGGCGCACCGCACGGCCGTTGAATCTTGCAGCAAGAAACGTCAACGGCCCTCCCTTCAATGGAGAAGGACCCCCACATGGCCAAGAGAGCTCTGTCCGGCGCGCTCGCCCTCGCCGCGGCCGCGTTCGTCGTCCCCGCGAGCACCGCGGGCAGCGCGTACGCCTCCCCGCCCGGCACCAAGGACGTCACCGCCGTCCTCTTCGAGTGGACCTTCGCCTCGGTCGCCAAGGAGTGCACCAACCGTCTGGGCCCCGCCGGTTACGGATACGTCCAGGTCTCGCCGCCCGCCGAGCACATACAGGGCTCGCAGTGGTGGACCTCGTACCAGCCCGTCAGCTACAGGATCGCCGGACGGCTCGGCGACCGAACGGCCTTCCAGAACATGGTCAGTACCTGCCACGCGGCGGGCGTGAAGGTCGTCGCCGACACGGTGATCAACCACATGTCGGCGGGCAGCGGCTCCGGTACGGGCGGCTCGTCCTACACGAAGTACGACTACCCGGGCCTGTACTCCTCGCCCGACTTCGACAACTGCACCTCGCAGATCAGCAACTACCAGGACCGCGGCAACGTCCAGAACTGCGAACTCGTGGGGCTCGCCGACCTGGACACCGGTGAGGAGTACGTCCGCGGGGCCATCGCGAAGTACATGAACGACCTGCTCTCGCTGGGCGTCGACGGCTTCCGCATCGACGCGGCCAAGCACATCCCGGCCGCCGACCTCGCCAACATCAAGGGCAGGCTGAGCAACTCGTCCGTGTACTGGAAGCAGGAGGCCATCCACGGCGCCGGCGAGGCCGTCCAGCCGACCGAGTACACCGGCACGGGCGACGTCCAGGAGTTCCGGTACGCGTTCGACCTCAAGCGGGTCTTCAACAACGAGAACCTCGCCTACCTGAAGAACTACGGCGAGGGCTGGGGCTACATGAGCAGCGGCGTCTCGGGCGTCTTCGTCGACAACCACGACACCGAGCGCAACGGCTCCACGCTCAGCTACAAGGACAACGCCAACTACACCCTGGCCAACGTCTTCATGCTGGCGTACCCGTACGGCGCGCCCGACATCAACTCCGGCTTCGAGTTCTCCTCCACGGACGCGGGCCCGCCCAACGGCGGTACGGTCAACGCCTGTTGGCGGGACGGCTGGAAGTGCCAGCACGCCTGGCCGGAGATCCAGTCCATGGTCGCCTTCCGCAACACCACCCGGGGCGAGTCCGTCACCAACTGGTGGGACAACGGGGGCGACGCCATCGCCTTCGGCCGCGGCAGCAAGGGCTTCGCGGCCATCAACCACGAGTCCTCCTCGCTGACCCGCACCTACCAGACCTCGCTCGCGGCGGGCACGTACTGCAACGTCCAGAGCAACACGACGGTGACGGTGAACAGTTCGGGCCAGCTCACGGCGACGCTGGGCGCGAATGCCGCGCTCGCGGTGTATTCGGGCAAGTCCAGCTGCTGACGGCCGCCGTTCGCGCAGTTCCCCGCGCCCCTTTCAGGGGCGCGGGGAACTGCGCAGTCCTTTGTCCTTGACCGGCGCCGCCCCGGACAGCAACTGAAAGTTCTTTCCACCCTTTGCAGGACTCTTGCTGAAAGGGTTTCGGTGGCGATACGTTCACGCGGATCCGTAATCGCAAGGAGTCAGGCCTGTGATACCAAGATGGCCGGTGCCCAGCGGGCACCGATCCGTACAGCGCAGACGGGCCGCGGCCGTCGCCGCGACCGCTCTCACGGCAGCGCTCGCCGCAGCGCTCGTCCAGCCCCTCGCCGCATGGGCGGCAGCCCCGCCCGCACCCCCGTCCGACGCGGCACTGGCCAAGGCGCCCGCCCGCAACGACCTGACCCGCGAGCAGTTCTACTTCGTCCTGCCGGACCGTTTTGCCAACGGCGACACGTCGAACGACAAGGGCGGCCTCACCGGCTCCCGCCTCGACACCGGGTACGACCCCACCGACAAGGGCTTCTACCAGGGCGGCGACCTCAAGGGCCTGACGAAGAAGCTCGACTACATCAAGGACCTCGGCACCACCGCCATCTGGATGGCGCCGATCTTCAAGAACCAGCCCGTGCAGGGCACCGGCAAGGACGCCTCGGCCGGCTACCACGGTTACTGGATCACCGACTTCACACAGGTGGACCCACACTTCGGTACGAACGCGGACCTCGAGCGGCTGATCGACAAGGCCCACGACAAGGGCATGAAGGTCTTCTTCGACGTCATCACCAACCACACGGCCGACGTCGTCGACTACGAGGAGAAGTCCTACGGGTACCTCTCCAAGGGTGCCTTCCCGTATCTGACGAAGGGCGGAGAGCCCTTCGACGACGCCGACCACGCGGACGGGACGGCCGGTGAGGCGGACTTCCCGTCCGTGGGCTCCGGCTCCTTCCCGCGTACGCCCGTCGTGCCCGCCGCGAAGAAGAACGTCAAGGTGCCGTCGTGGCTCAACGACACGTCGATGTACCACAACCGCGGCGACTCGACCTTCGCCGGCGAGAACTCCACGTACGGCGATTTCGGCGGCCTCGACGACCTGTGGACCGAGCGTCCCGAGGTCGTCAGCGGTATGGAGAAGATCTACCAGCGGTGGGTCAGGGACTACGACATCGACGGCTTCCGGATCGACACGGTGAAGCACGTCAACACGGAGTTCTGGACCCAGTGGGCCACTGCCCTCGACAAGTACGCCGCTCAGCAGGGGCGTGACGACTTCTTCATGTTCGGCGAGGTGTACTCGGCGGACACGTCGATCACTTCGCCGTACGTCACCGAGGGCCGCCTGGATTCCACGCTGGACTTCCCCTTCCAGGACGCGGCACGGGCGTACGCCTCCCAGGGCGGCAGCGCGAAGCGGCTCGCCTCGGTCTTCGGGGACGACTACAAGTACACGACCGACAAGGCCAACGCGTACGAGCAGGTCACCTTCCTCGGCAACCACGACATGGGCCGCATCGGCACCTTCCTCAAACAGGACAACCCGGGGGCGTCCGACGCCGAGCTGGTGAAGAAGGACAGGCTCGCCAACGAGCTGATGTTCCTCGGCCGCGGTAACCCGGTCGTCTACTACGGCGACGAGCAGGGCTTCACCGGCGCGGGCGGCGACAAGGACGCCCGCCAGACCCTGTTCGCCTCGAAGACGGCCGACTACCTGGACGACGACGAGCTGGGCACGGACCGCACGCATGCCGAGGACGCGTACGACACGAGTGCACCGCTCTACAAGCAGATCAGTGCTCTCGCGAGGCTTCGCAAGGCCAACCCGGCCCTCGCGGACGGCGTCCAGACGGAGCGGTACGCGGCCGACGGTGCCGGAATCTACGCCTTCTCCCGCACGGACGCGAAGACCGGCATCGAGTACGTCGTCGCCGTGAACAACGCCGACAAGGCGAACGAGGCGACCTTCGCGACCGGTTCGGCGAACATGACGTTCCGCGGGATCTACGGCACGGACGGTACGGGCGACGGGGGCGAGTCCCTCAAGAGCGGCGCGGACAAGAAGGTCACCGTCACCGTCCCGGCCGGTTCCTCGGTCGTGTTCAAGGCCGCGGGCAGGCTCGCCGCGCCCGCGACCAAGCCGGCCCTCACGCTGAAGGCCCCCGCCGAGGGCGCCACCGGCACGGTTGAGATCTCTGCGGATGCGGACGGCGGAGAGCTCAACCGCGTCGTCTTCGCCGCCCAGGTCGGCAACGGCAAGTGGAAGACGCTCGGCTCCGCCGACCACGCCCCCTACAAGGTCACCCAGGTCGTCGGCAAGGACGTACCGGCCGGAACCGCCCTGCGCTACAAGGCCGTTGTGATCGACTCCGCCGGGCGTACGGCGAGTACGGCAGCGGCCTCCACCACCGGCACCCCGCCCGCCGAGGAGATCCCGAGCGCCTCCTCGCGCGAGTACGCGGTCGTCCACTACAAGCGCGAGGCCGGCGACTACGCGGACTGGCGGCTGTACGCCTGGGGCGACCTCGCCGACGGCGAGGCGACCACCTGGCCGGAGGGGCACGACTTCATCGGCCGGGACACCTACGGGGCCTTCGCCTACGTGAAACTGAAGCCCGGCGCGTCGAACGTGAGCTACCTCGTCATCGACAAGGACGGCAACAAGGACGTCTCCGCCGACCGCACGATCGACGTCACCAAGACCGGCGAGATCTGGGTCGAGCAGGGCAAGGAGGCCGTACGGACCGAGCGGCCGGCCGCCGACTATCCGGCGCCGGACAAGACCAAGGCCGTACTGCACTACCAGCGCGCCGACGGGAACTACGACGGCTGGGGGCTGCACACCTGGACCGGTGCCGCGGACCCCACGGACTGGTCGAAGCCCCTGGAGCCGGTGAAGACTGACACGTATGGCGCTGTCTTCGAGGTGCCGCTCGCCGAGGGTGCCACCAGCCTCAGTTACATCATCCACAAGGCCGACGAGAAGGACCTGCCCACCGACCAGTCGCTCGACCTCACGGCGAACGGCCATGAGGTGTGGCTGTTGAGCGGCCAGGAGAAGTACCTCCTCCCGCAGCCCGCGGGCAGCGCCGCCGCGCTCGACCTCACCACCTCCAAGGCGGTCTGGATCGACCGGAACACGGTCGCCTGGAACGGCAACGAGGCCGCCGCGTCGACCCAGTTGCTGTACTCGCGCGACGGGTCCATCAAGGTCGAGGACGGCGCACTCGCCGGCGACGACGAGCGATGGCTGCGGCTCGACAAGGCCACGCTCACCGACGCCCAGAAGGCGAAGTTCCCGCACCTCAAGGACTACCAGGCCTGGTCCGTCGACCCGCGCGACCGCGACCGGGTGCGCGAGGCGCTGCGCGGCCAGCTCGTCGCCTCCCAACGGGCCGCCAACGGTGCCGTGTTGGCGGCCACTGGCGTACAGATCGCGGGCGTGCTCGACGACCTGTACGGCGGCGCCACGAAGGCGGACCTCGGTCCGACGTTCGACAAGGGACGGCCGACGCTCTCCGTGTGGGCGCCCACCGCGCAGGACGTGAAGCTGGAGATCGGCGACAAGGGAGCGCCCGCCAGGACCGTGCCGATGAAGCGGGACGACGCCACCGGCGTCTGGTCCGTGTCCGGCCCCAAGTCCTGGCAGAACAAGGCCTATCGGTACGTCGTGAAGGTGTGGGCGCCCAGCGTCCGCGAGGTCGTCACCAACAAGGTCACCGACCCCTACTCGGTCGCCCTCACCGCGAACTCCGAGCGCAGTCTCGTCGTCGACCTGGGCGCCAAGTCCCTCGCCCCCAGCGGCTGGTCGGGCCTGCGGAAGCCCAAGGCCGTCCCACTGAAGGACGCGCAGATCCAGGAACTGCACATCCGGGACTTCTCCGTCGACGACAAGACGGTCCCGGCGAAGGACAAGGGCACCTACCTCGCCTTCACCGACAAGGACAGTACGGGCTCCAGGCACCTCAAGAAGCTTGCGGAGTCCGGGACTTCGTACGTCCACCTCCTGCCCGCCTTCGACATCGCCACCATCCCGGAGAAGAAGGCGGACCAGGCGACGACCGACTGCGACCTCTCCTCCTATGCCGCCGACTCCGAGAAGCAGCAGGAGTGCGTGGCGAAGGTGGCCGCGAAGGACGCGTACAACTGGGGCTACGACCCGTACCACTACACGGTGCCGGAGGGCTCGTACGCCACCGATCCCGACGGGACGGACCGCACGGTCGAGTTCCGGAGGATGGTCAAGTCGCTGAACGAGGACGGTCTGCGGGTCGTCATGGACGTGGTCTACAACCACACCACCGCGAGCGGTCAGGCCGACACGAGCGTGCTCGACAAGGTGGTCCCCGGCTACTACCAGCGGCTCCTCGCCGACGGCAGCGTCGCCACCTCCACCTGCTGCGCCAACACGGCACCCGAGAACGCCATGATGGGCAAGCTGGTCGTCGACTCGATCGTCACCTGGGCCAAGGAGTACAAGGTCGACGGCTTCCGCTTCGACCTGATGGGCCACCACCCGAAGGCCAACATCCTGGCGGTCAGGAAGGCCCTCGACGCACTCACCCCCGCCAAGGACGGCGTCGACGGCAAGAAGATCATCCTCTACGGGGAGGGCTGGAACTTCGGCGAGATCGCGGACGGTGCCCGTTTCGTCCAGGCCACCCAGAAGAACATGGCCGGAACCGGCATTGCCACCTTCTCCGACCGGGCCCGTGACGCCGTGCGCGGCGGCGGTCCGTTCGACGAGGACCCGGGCATCCAGGGCTTCGCGTCCGGCCTCTACACCGACCCCAACTCCTCGGACGGCAACGGCACTTCGGCCGAGCAGAAGGCCCGCCTCCTGCACTACCAGGACCTGATCAAGGTCGGGCTGTCCGGCAACCTCGCCAAGTACACCTTCACCGACACCGCAGGCAAGGAGGTCAAGGGCTCCGAGGTCGACTACAACGGGGCGCCCGCCGGATACGCGGACGCGCCAGGGGACGCCCTCGCGTACGTGGACGCGCACGACAACGAGTCGCTGTTCGACGCGCTCGCGTTCAAGCTGCCCAAGGGCACCTCGGCCGCCGACCGGGCCCGGATGCAGGTCCTCGCGATGGCAACGGCAGTCCTCTCACAGGGCCCGGCACTGTCCCAGTCGGGCACCGACCTGCTGCGTTCCAAGTCGCTCGACCGCAACTCGTACGACAGCGGTGACTGGTTCAACGCGATCCACTGGGACTGCCGGGACGGCAACGGCTTCGGGCGCGGGCTGCCGATGGCGACCGACAACGAGTCCAAGTGGCCTTACGCCAAGCCCCTGTTGACGTCCGTCCAGGTGGGCTGCCCGCAGATCGAGGGCGCCTCCGCCGCGTACCAGGACCTGCTGAGGATCCGTACCGGCGAGAGCGTCTTCGGGCTCGGCACCGCCGAGCAGGTGCAGTCGAAACTGTCCTTCCCGCTGTCCGGCAAGGACGAGACACCCGGGGTGATCACCATGGAACTCGGCGATCTCGTCGTGGTGTTCAACGCGACCCCCGAGAAGCAGGAGCAGCGGATCGCCTCCCTGGCCGGGACGGCGTACACCCTGCACCCGGTGCAGCGGACGGGAGCGGACTCCACCGTCAAGTCCTCTTCGTACGATCCGGAATCGGGCAGTTTCGCCGTTCCGGGGCGGAGCGTGGCCGTATTCACCCGGACCGCCTGACAAGGCATTAATTTGGTGGGGCGGAACCCGAACCCTGTTCCGCCCCACCACCGTGCCTCGGGGGCCGCGCAGATGGACGGCAACGCCAACAGGACACGCACGACCGTGCTGATCGTCGACGACATGCCGGCCAGCCGCTACGCCATAGGGTCGGTGCTCCGTCGGGCCGGTCACCGGGTCGTGCCCGTCGCCACCGCCGACGAGGCGCTCGTCGAACTCGACGTACGGCTGCGCGCGGGATCCCTGCCCGACGTGGCCCTCATCGATGTCGGCCTGCCGGACATGAGCGGCTTCGAACTGTGCCGCCGGCTCAAGGCACAGCCGCCCACGTCCACGCTGCCCATCGTCCACTTCTCCGCCGCGGCCGTGGCACCCGCCGACCGCTGCGAGGGCCTGGACACGGGCGCCGAGGCGTATCTGACGGTGCCCGCCGAACCCGAGGAGATCCAGGCCGTAGTACGGGCCGCGGTACGCGCCGCCCAGATGCGGTTCGGCGCCGAGACGCTCGTGCGCCGGCTGACCCTGCTGTCCGGGATCATCGTCACCGTCCAGGGCGCGCGCAACCTCACCGAACTCGCCGACGCGTCCGCCGAGGGCGCCGCCCGGCTCACCGGCGGCCCGGCCGCCGTCTTCGTCCTCGGCCCGGACGGCGAGCTGTACTACAGCACCTCCAAGGGCCGCAGCGCCTTCGCCGTGCCGGACAGCCACGCGCAGGAGGCCGTCGTCCGGCTGATCAACCAGATGAGCAAGGGGCGCACCGGGGTGTTCCGCACCGTCGTGCCCGCGCGCCTGTGGCCCATGGGCTTCTTCCGGCCCGGCGTCCGGGACGACGCCCGCCTCGTGCTCACCCTGACCCAGGACGGCCGGGCGCCGGTGTGCTTCGCGACGCTCCTGCGCATACCCCGGCCCGGCGAACCCGACGACGCCGAGCCGGTCGGCCGCCTCGCCCAGGCCACCGCGCTCGCCGCCGAACCCCTGCTGATGTACCAGGTCGAGCGCCATGTCGCCCTCACGCTCCAGCACAGCTTCCTGCCCCAGCCGCACCGGCTGCCCGACCTGCCCGGCGTCGACGTCGTGGTGCGCTATGTGCCCGCGTCCCGGCAGACCGAGATCGGCGGCGACTTCTACGCCGCGCTGCGCACCGACGACGGGGTGCTCACCGCGGTCGGGGACGTCGTCGGGCACTCGCTGGAGGCGGCCACCGTCATGGTGGAGATGCGCCATGCCCTGCGCGCATACTGCGTCGAGGAATCCGATCCCGCGGTGCTCGCCGACCGGCTCGACCACATGCTGCAGCGCTACCACCCCGAGGTCACAGCCACCGTCTGCCTGGTCCACGTCGACCCGGCCACCGGGCGCACCCGGATCGCCAACGCGGGCCACATCCCGCCGCTGATCGTCCGTGACTCGGGCAACGCGGAGTACGCCAAGGCCGCCGGGCCGCTTCTCGGTCTCGGCCTCGGTCTGCCGCGACAGCCGCCCGTCGAACTGTTCCTCGACCCCACGGACCGCCTCCTCATGGTCACCGACGGGCTCATCGAGACCCGCGGCATCGATCTGGCGGTGTCCATGGAGGAGCTCCGCACGGCCGCGGCCGAGGCGCCGCCCGGGGTGTCCGCCCTGTGCGACACCCTTCTGGAGCGGTTCGGCGGGGCCCCGGACGACGACATCGCGATGCTTGCCCTCCGGTTAGGGTGAGCGCGTTGACCTAGAACTGGAGTGCCCGTGCCGCAGATCACCGTTGACTACTCGACGTCCCTCACCGACGCGTTCGACCGGCAGGGGTTCGCTGTCGCGCTGCACGCCGTGGTGGTGGAGACGGCTGCCGCGAAGATCGAGGCGTGTAAGTCCAGGTTCCGGCCGACCGTCGACACCGTTGTGGGTGCGGAGGTGACCGGGCATGGGCTCGTCCATGTCACGCTCGCGCTACTGGCCGGGCGGTCCGACGAGACGAAGCTTCTGTTGACCGAGCGGACGCTTGAGGTTCTGCGGGCGTATGTGAAGCCGGTTGATGGTGTGGTGTTGCATGCGTCTGCTGAGGTGCGGGATCTTGACGCGTCTTACCAGAAGTTCGTGGACTGACGTCCGGGGCGGTTCGTTGTTGTCCGCGGGGCGGTGGGGCTGGTCGCGCAGTTCCCCGCGCCCCTAAAAGATGCGGAGTTCCCCGCGCCCCCAAGACTGCGCCGGTCCCCGCGCCCCTGAAAGCCGAAAGACTGCGCTGGTCGCCGCGGCCCTGACGGGGTGCCTCTGAGCGCCCGGCTACGACGCCAGTGAGACCAAGCGGCCTATCAAGTCTGTGAACGGGCCCTCTGCCGGTTCCTCCGCGAGCATGTGGCGTAGGAGGTCGGCCATTTCGGGGTCGTAGGCGGCGCTGACGGCGGCGAGGGCCGCGAAGTCGTGGACGAGTTGGGCCTCCAGCTCGGCGCGGGGGATCCGGCGGCCGTCCAGCCAGATGAGGGCCGTCGACTCGGCCAGGGAGATCCAGGAGCGGACGACCAGTTCGAGGCGGGCGGGCGGCCGCTCGATCCGCAGATGCGCCAGGATCTGGAGGTACGCGGCCTGCCGTACGCCGTCGATGAGGGCGTTCGTGTTGGTCGAGCCGACCGAGGGGCCGCCGCGCATCAGGGCCGAGAAGCCGGGCCCGTGCTGGTCGACGAAGTCGAAGTACCGTCGCATGACCCGCAGCAGCCGCGCCCCCAGCGGGCCTTCCTGAGGCTCGATGAAACGTTCCGCCAGATCGTCCGAGGCGCGCTTCAACGCGGCTTCGTACAGGCTGAGTTTGCCGGGGAAGTAGTGGTAGACGAGCGGGCGCGAGATGCCCGCGGCGGCCGCTATCTCGTCGATGGAGACGTCGTCGGGCGAGCGTCGGCTGAACAGGTCGAGGGCGACGCCGATCAACTGCTGCCGCCGCTCCTCGACACCCATCCTGCGGCGTACCCCGGTAGTCATGCGAACACCTTACCGATCGGATCCGGCCGCGAACGGGTCGGAGCCGCGCAGGTGTTCACCCGCGTCACCGCAGGCCGCCGATCGACCTCCCGTCGGCCAGGGTCCCCTTCAGGCCTGCCTGCGCGCCCTGTTCGGCCCGTACGGCAAGGAGATTGCCCTCGGTGGATCCGTCGACTCCGCCCGTCGCGCGGATCGACTCGGTGTCCTTGCTTCCGGCGGCGAGGAGATACCAGTCACCGGTACCGGACTTCCACAGCACGCCCGCCAGGACGTGGGAGTCCTTCGCGCCGCAGGCGGCCACGTTCTCCGCCTTCGCCACGACCGCGCCGTACGGCTGGCCCTGGGCGTGGAACTGGGCCAGCACCCGGGTCCCGCCGCCGCGCCAGGTGTCCGCGCGGGTGCACAGCCAGTTCGCGGTGCCGCTCGCGCCGGGCAGCGGCTGCCGGGCGTACTGCCAGGCGTTCACCGCGCGTACGCCCTGGCCGCGGACGGACGCCAGGGAGCAGGCGAGCGGGGCCCAGGTCGCCGCCGACGCCTCGTGGGGCTCCCCGGGGCGGCCCGAGGTGAGACGGGCCGGGGTCAGCTCACCGAGGTCGGTCGTCAGCCGCGTGCCCGAACGGTCCGTGAGCTCCAGCGCGTTCCACGAGCGGCACTCGCCGGTCTGCAGAGCGGGGCTGGCGAACGGCTCGGTCACCCCGTCCGCCGAGCGGCCGAGACGCGTCGCCCCGGAAGCCCCGGCGGAGTCGGCGGCACCCGATGCGCCGGCCGCCGACTTCAGCAGGTCGCGCACCACGGCCTTACGCACCCACGGTGCCGTCAGATAGCGGACGTTGCCGTCGGAGCGGCCGAGGACCACCGCGTTCGCCTCGGCACCCGTGGCGCCGTCGACCCGGGCGAAGTCCAGGGCGGCGCCCTGCGTGCCCTCCTTCGCCTCGGCGTAGCGCACGATGCGAAGCCCGTCGTGGAGCAGCACGACCCGGCTCTGGTCGACCTCGCCCGCGTACAGCAGCTGGGGCGGTCCCGGCGGGGCACCCGCCGGGGTGCCGGGGGTGGCCGAGACCTGCACGGACTCGCCGGGGCGCGCCCAGACGGCGAGCGCGCGGCGAAGCAGAGCCTTGTCGCCGGTGAGGGTGCCGCGCGCGGGCCACACGGAGAAGTCGGTGCGCGTGGACGTCTGCCACGCGGCGGCCGGGACGAGCGTCAGCTTGCCCGGATCCAAAGCGGCCTGGGCCGAGGGGTTCTGCGCGTACGAGGGGGCGGCCGCGCCGTCCGGACCCCAGCCGTCGCCGGGCAGCCCGAGCAGCGCCCCGCACACCGCGACGGCGGCGGCCGCGGCGAGCGCCGCCTTCATGTGCTGGCGGCGGCGCATCAGGTCCGGCGGCCGGGCCTGCAGCGAGCACGGGTCGAATTCGGGGGACGTCAGCAGCCCGTACTTCGCCTCGATCTCGTCGGCCTCGTCAAGCGCGTCGGCCGGGTCCTCCTCGCCCGCCGCGGCCAGCACCCTGCGCACGTCCGCGTCGGCCAGCCGCTCCAGACCGCGCAGGACGTAGGCGGCGCGCGCCGGGGCCGACAGCGCCGACAGCCGCTGGTCCAGGGCGAGTTCGTCGGCGCCGCCCGAGCGCGGGAAGAGCCGCAGGCCCCACACCTGGGGGAGCAGCGGCGGCAGTTGCGCCCGCTTCGGCCAGGCCCTGAACGTCAGCGGGCGGCCGGCCTCCAGCGCCGTACGCAGCACCCGCAGGCGTACGTACGCGTATCCGGGATCGGCGTCGCGGCCCTCGGCGGTCTTCTGGGCGGGGAGGACCGAGGCGTCGCCGGACGTCCGGCCCCGGGGCAGCGCGCGCTGGGTGAGGGCGTGCGCGGTGAGCACCCGGCGGTTGCGGCCGAGGCTCGGCGGCAGCACCAGATAGGCGAGCCGGACGAGCCGCGGATAGTGCTCGACGAGCGCGGCCTCGGCCTGCTCGACGTCGACGACCGGTCCGGGGTGGGGGTCCGGTGCGGGGCGCGGGGCGACATCCTGTGACTGCACGTTCAGCAAAACGAGCGAATCCGTGGTTGGTCACCTGGACTGCCCCGAGTCCATGGGGAGTTACCCCTCCGGCTCCACGAGAGCACGGGCGTAGTTCGCCATGGACCGCTGGTACCGCGGCAGATGAGCGGCCAGGGCGCCCAGCACGAGCGAGAGCCCCTCACGCTCCCGGCCCAGGCTCGCCAGGCACAGCGCGAGTGTGGCGCGTACGGCGTCGTCCAACTCGTCGGAGGGCGCGTCGAGTTCGGGCGTCAGCAGTTTGACGCCCTCCTCCGGCTGTCCGGTGTTCCGCAGCGAGCTGGAGAGCTGGATCTTCGCGCGCCGGCCGCGGTAGCCGTCGAGCCCGCGCGCCAGCGCCTCCTGGTACAGCGGCACGGCACGGTCGGAGTGGCCCGTCGAGTCCCAGGCGCAGGCCCGCTCGAACGGGCCGACCGGGCTGTCGGCGGGCAGCTCGGCGACCAGCGCGTCGATCACCGCGCGGAAGTCGGCCTCCTCAGCCTCGGCGTATTCGTCGAAGGTGGCCCAGGCGGCCGTCACTCGCTCGTCCCAGTCAGCATCGATGGTCGTCACGGGCCCACCCTCGCACAGGCGTGCCCGCGAACGACATCGGCTTTACGCGCCCATCGACAGCCCTGTGCCCCGGCCCTGTCCGACGGCGGAGGACCACCGATGTGGCGCGCGTCACTGTGATGTGTCCGGTGATGCCGTAAACACGGAGGCGATTGAGCGCCGGGCGTGCGGGAGCCGTATCCGAAGGCAGAGCCCTCTACCGGGGCTCTCAACGGCGTGGGCCGGAACCGACCCGGAGGTACGTACGAATGCGTTTGACGAGGAAGAGGCTCGCGGTCGGTACGGCCGGGGCGGTCACGGCACTGCTGGCGGTGACCGGCTGCGGCTCGGACGGCGGCGGGGAGAAGAAGGTCCCCGAGACCGCGAGCGGGAGCCTGGAGCAGATCGCGAGCGAGGCGGGCTGCAAGCCGGACATGCAGACGGACGCCGACACGATCCGGCAGGCCATCTGCAAGACCTCCGGCGGCAAGTACATCCTGGCGACGTTCGCCACCGACCGCGGTCAGCGCGAGTGGCTGAACGGGGCGAAGGACTACGGCGGCTACTACCTCGTCGGCCGCAAGTGGGTCGCCGTCGGCGAGCAGAAGACGGTCACGGCACTGCGCGGCCAGCTCGGCGGGACCATGGAGGAAGGCTCCGAGCACATGAACCCCGGTGGCAGCCACAACAGCGGCGGTCACAGCAGCTGACGGACGGCATCGCCCCGCGCGCCGGCCACGCGGGGCCGAGGACATTCGGTCGAAGGCATTCAGGGATTCGGGGACAAGCGAAAGCCGGCGGTGGGAAATCCCACCGCCGGCTTTCTCGTGCTTACTGCCTGTTGCTCACTGCCTCTGTGTCACTGGCAGTCCTGGCCACTGTTGATGCAGTCGACCACCTGGTTCATCGTGTTCTCGTCGAAGAAGTTGATGAAGTCGTTGTGGTCGGTGATCGGCTTGTGCAGCTGGTCCGGGAAGGAGTCCACCGCGAACGGGTTCGTGACCTGATCGCCCTGGATCTGCGGGGCCGCTACGTCGTAGACCAGACGGACCTGCAGCTGGGGGATGGCCTGGAAACCGTTGCCACAGGTGCCGTCCGCCTGGACGAAGGACACGTGCGTGCGGTGGTTGGCCGAGTCGATGTTCTGACCGTCCCAGCAGCTCTGGAAGTTGGTCGTCCGCACCACGGAGCTGCCCTCGGGGCAGATCGGGTACTTGTCCGTCAGCTGACGGTCCTCGAAGCCGGTGCAGCTCCAGTTGGTGTTGGCGTTGGCGAGACCGTTCACGAAGGACTTGGCGTCACCGGTGATGATGCGCAGGGCAGTGGGCATCGCGACCACGTCGCCCTTCTGGTTGCCCACGAACTTCAGCTGGGCCTCGGCCGGCTGGAGGATCGTGCCGACGTTGCCGTCCTGACCGCCACCGGGGGCGTTCGCGTCGATGTCGTCCTGACCGTCCTGCACACGCAGCACCGGCCAGAAGTACGACGACTTGTCACCCTGGTTCTGGCAGCTGGTGTCGGCCGCCGCCAGGTCCTGGTCGCTCGCGAAAGCGTCGTTGTCCTGGTTGCCGACGTAGTCGTGCTGGTGCTGCGCACCGTTGCTGACACCGGGAGCGACGATCACGTTGTCCGAGTTGCGGTTCTCGTTCTCGTTCGTGCCACAGTTCGTGGTGAACGTGCCCGTCGAACCGGAGTCCCCGTTCGCGGGAAGCCCGTTCGGACCGACGCCCTTCGCGCCACCGGTCGGCTGGACCTGGGTGATGTCCTGGAAGTCGGCAGCCACCGGACCGTTGCCGTCCTGGCCACCGTTGCCCTGGTCCTGACCGTCGCCCTGGTCCTGACCCTGGTCCTGACCGTCGCCCTGGTCCTGACCCTGGTCCTGGCCGTTGTCCTGGCCCTGATCCTGACCGTCACCGCCCTGGCCTTCGCCGGCGGCGGGCTGGTCGGCCGGCACGCCCTCACACTCGGCGAGCTGGTCCTGCTGCTGCGGAGCCTTGCCGCCCGAGCGCTGGATGTTGTTGCCGATCCGGTCGATCGTGGCGGTCCGCTTGGACTTCAGCGGACTGAGGATGGCGTTGTTGACGTAGCTGGAGTCCCCCGCCTGGGCCTGGCGCGTGTCGGCGAGGCGCTTGTAGGCCTCGGTGACCTGCTGGTCGAGCTTCGCCAGCTCCTTGTCGACACCGGCGCGTGCCCCCTTCGGCACGTCGGTCAGCTGCTGGCCGACGTCCGGACATTTGATCGTCGCCACTCCGGCGGCCGTCGTCTGCGCGTTCTGCGTCGAGTTCTTGCCCTCGCCCGCAGAAGCGTAGATGTTGGCCGCCAGCAGACCGCCGCCACCCAGCGCGAGAGCCGCCGATGCGGCTATCGCCCGGTTGGCGAGCGTGGAGCGGCGTTTACGGTTTGTGCGTCCCATGGAACTCCTCTGGCTTCCTTGCGGGGGCATTGAGGCGCCCGACAGGAGGTGAAGCGGCTCCGTTCAATACGGAGGGGGTTCCTGAGGCGTTCAGTGGTCCAAGAAATTGGTGAGAGTTCGGGGACGCAATCCCGGCGCAAGGGGCCCAGAAGCCCCTGAAACAACGACAGTTGTGCGGGATTTATTGAATATCATTCAGCGAAAGCGGAACGTCGGACCCGCCTCCTGACGGATCTCCTGACGACCGCCGCCGATCTTTCCCGATCCTCGTTCGGGACCCTTTCAGCGGTCCTGGTCCAAATAGGCGAGAACGGCCAGGACGCGACGGTTGTCATCGTCCGAGACCTCAAGGCCGAGCTTCGCGAAGATGTTGGACGTGTGCTTTGCGATCGCCCGCTCCGTGACCACCAGTTGGCCCGCGATCGCCGCATTCGACCTGCCCTGCGCCATCAGTTCCAAAACCTCCAGCTCGCGCGGAGTCACCCGGCCCAGCGGCCGGTCGTCCGCCTGTCGGCGCGTCAGCAACTGCTGGATGACCTGCGGATCCATCGCCGTACCGCCCGCCGCGACCCGCCGCACGGCGTCGATGAACTGCTCGGCGTCGAACACCCGGTCCTTGAGCAGATAGCCGACCCCGCCGGCCCCGTCGGCGAGCAGCTCACGCGCGTACAACTGCTCCACGTGCTGCGAGAGGACCAGCACCGGCAGCCCGGGTCTCGCCCGCCGGGCCGCCAGCGCGCACTGCAGCCCCTCGTCCGTGTGCGAGGGCGGCAGACGTACGTCGACGACGGCGATGTCCGGGTTCAACTCGGCCAGCGCCCGGGTGAGTTCGGGCCCGGTCTCGACGGCCGCGGCGATCTCGAAGTCGTACGCCTCCAACAGCCGGACCAGTCCGTCGCGCAGCAGGAACAGGTCTTCGGCTAGGACAACTCGCAAGGGATCTCCATGGTCACCATGGTGGGGCCGCCCGCGGGACTGCTGACGGCCAGGACGCCGTCGAATGTACCCAGTCGCCGCTCGACTCCGGAGAGTCCCGAACCCGCGCCGATCGAGGCGCCCCCGCCGCCGTCGTCGGTGACCGCGATCCGCAGCATGCCGCCGTGCTCCGGGGCATGGTGGATGTCGACCCAGATCCGGTCCGCCCCCGAGTGCTTTACGGCGTTGGTGAGGACCTCGCTGACGGCGAAGTACGCGGCCGCCTCCACCGGTTCGCCCGCCCGGCCCGGCAACTCCACGTCCACCTCCGTGCTGATCGGCAGCCGCAGTGCCAACGCCCGTACGGCGTCGCCGAGTCCGCGCTCCGCGAGCACGGGCGGGTGGATACCGCGTACGAGGTCACGCAGTTCGGTGAGCGCCTCGGCGGAGGACCTGCGGGCCTGCGCGAGCAACTGCCTGGCCTTCGCCGGGTCCTTCTCGACCAGGGCCTCGATGGTGCCGAGATCCATGCCCATCGCGACCAGCCTGGCCTGTGCCCCGTCATGCAGGTCCCGTTCGATACGGCGCAGTTCGGCCGCCGAGGTGTCGACGGCGTCGCGCCGGGTCTCGGTGAGCACACGGACGCGCTCGGCCAGCTCGCCCTGGCCGGATCCGAGGACGGACCGGGTCAGCAGGAAGTGGACCCGCAGCAGCAGGGGAGCGGTGTGGACACCGGTGACGAGCAGGGCCGCTCCCAGCGCGGCCGCGGCGAGGGCGCTGAGCTGCCCGCTGATGGGCACGAACCCGTACCACCAGCCGACGCGCGTGCCGTCCGTGAAGACCCGCCACAGCCCGGCGCCGAGCGCGAACCCCTCGAAGGGATAGGTGAGCAGCGCGGCGGGCAGCAGCGCCGTGACGAAACCCGCGATCATGTCGACCGGCAGCCACATCAGGTCCCGCCAGGTCGCCGGATCGCCGAGCAGCCGGAAGCACCGCGTCCAGGGGTTCGCGTCCTTCGGCACCGGCCGGTACGCGGGCGGGATCCGCACCCCGCACCACTGGGCCGCCACCAGCCGCCGCCAGTTCGCGAAGCCGCGTACGCCCGCCAGCACCCACGGTGTCGTGACGATGCCGATGCCCAGCGGCACGAGGACGATCGACACGACGGACAGGACGAAGAGGGTGATCGACCCGGCCGGCGCCACGACGGCCAGCAACAGAGCCCGCGCCCCGGTGACCGCGACGGTACGCAGCCTGCCGCCGACGGTCTCGTTGTCCCCGTTCGTGTTGTCCCCGTTCGTGTTCATGCCCTCAGTCTCGCCGAGCCCGCCGCCTCGGTCACTGGGCCGAACCACCCGGCGGGGGTGGTGCCAACGCCACCCCCCCCGCGGCCCTCAGTCGCCCAGGACCTTCGCCTCCACCGAGGGGTCGAGTCCGACCACCGGCCGGTCGGGGCGCTGGGGAGCGGTGCCTCCTATGCCCTGGAGCCAGCTCCAGGTGTCGGCCACCGTCTCGGCGACCGGCCGGCACCGCAGTCCGTCCCGTACCGCCCTGGAGACATCCGCCCGGTGCATCGCGTCATGCGACTCCGAGCCCGGCGGCACCCACACCGGAAGCTGGATCCACGGCTCGATCCCGGCCGCGAGAACCACCTCGGGATCGGTCCACCGGAGCTCGGCCGGACCTCCCGCGGCTGTGCCTCCGGCAGCCGTGCCTCCCGCGACCTGGACGCACGCGTCGAGCAGCGCCCCCATGGTCGCGTGCCCCGACGGACTGATGACGTTGTACGCCCCGTCCGCGCCCGCCTCCACCGCCCCGAGGGTCCACTCGGCCAGATCGCGGACGTCGACGTACTGGAGCGGCAGTTCACGGGGACCCGGCGCGAGGACGGGCCCGCCGCGCGCCATCCGGTCCAGCCACCACGGCAGGCGCCCGATGTTCTCGTACGGGCCGAGGATCAGGCCGGCCCGTACGAGGAGCGCCCGCTCCTCGCCGAAGGCCTCCAGCACGGCCAGTTCGCCGCCCCGCTTGTCGCGCGCGTAGTCGGTGTGCTCGGCGTCCGGGGAGGCGCCCTCCACCACCGGGCTGCCCTCGTCGTACCCCGCCGCGGGCGGCCAGGCGTACACGGAACAGCTCGACACGTACACGTACCGCCGGGCGCGGTTCGCCAGCAGCCGCGCCGCGTTCCGGACGACCCGCGGGGCCGCGGACCAGGTGTCCACGACGACGTCCCACTGCTCCTCGGTCCCGGCCAGGGCCGCGAGCCCGTCGGGCGCGGTGCGGTCGCCGTGCAGGGACCGCACTCCCGCCGGAGGTTCGTGGCGTCCCCGGTGGAAGACGGTCACGTCCCAGCCGCGGGCGAGCGCCGCCTCCACGACGGCGCGGCCCACGAACTCCGTACCACCCAGCATCAGAAGTCTCATGCGGGTGACTCTGCCCGGCGGTCCCGCGCGACGGAACGGGAATCTGCCGACAGGCGAACCGTTCCGCCGACGGACGAATCCGCGAGCGGCACGGGTACGGGCAGGGGTATGGGTTCTGGTACCGGTCCGGGATCAGCTCGCGGTCGGCGGCGTGTACTTGTACCCCACGCGCCGCACCGTCTTGATCGCATCCCGGTGCTCCGCCCCGAGCTTGCGGCGCAGCCGGGCGATGTGGACGTCCACGGTCCGGCCGTCGCCCACGTGCCCGTAGCCCCACACCGTGGTGACCAGCTGGTCGCGGCTGTGCACGCGGTGCGGGTGCGCCACGAGATGCGCGAGCAGCTCGAACTCCAGATACGTGAGATCCAGCGGCCGCCCGCCGACCTCGGCCGTGCGCTGCACGGTGTCGACGCGTACGAGGGAGTCGTCGCCCTCGCCCTGCGACTCCGCCGGGTCCGCGACCGGCAGGAGCGACGGCTGGTCGGCCGGTACGAGGACCAGGTACCCGATCATCGGCGGCCGGCCCGGCAGCGTGGGCAGGGTGTGCGGGGGAGCGGGCAGCCAGGTGGCACCCGGCGGGAGAAGGGCCGTGACGTCGACCACCTCGTCCCGGTCGACCGCACGCAGTCGAGGGCGGGCCGAGCCCGTGGAAGGGGCCACGGAGGGCGCTGTGGAGGGGGCGGTGGCAACGGAGGAGAAGGAACGGGTGTTCGCCATGAGAGGTCAGCTCTTTCGCGCGAGAGGTCGTCGGAGGACGTACGTCGTGCGCGCTGGCCGAAGGCCGGGATGTACGGCTTTAGAGGGCCCGCGCGTTCACCGCGCGACAACACACCCGGTCGAAGTCGTGATGCTGCCGGGAAGGCCAGAAGGGCTCAAGATCACGACGCCCCGTCGCGATGAACTCCTGGAAGCCGGTCATGCCCTCATTGAAGCAGACACCCGCCACCACAGCAGCCTCCTCTCACTGGTCGGACGCCAACTATTCAGGGGCGCGGGGCTGTGTCGATTTGCGGCTCCGCCGCGGGGCGCGACCAGCCCCCACCCACCCGCACTCGCCCACGCACCCGACACCACCCCTGACAGAACGCGGAAGGGGCGCCCACCACAAGGGTGGGCGCCCCTTCCAAAGAACAACAGCCGAATCAGACCTGCCCGGCCTTCTCAAGGGCAGAGCAGCACGTGTCGACGATCAGCCGAGTCACCAGGTACGGGTCGACGTTGGCGTTGGGCCGCCGGTCCTCGATGTACCCCTTGCCGTCCTTCTCCACCTGCCAGGGGATCCGCACCGAGGCACCACGGTTGGACACACCGTAGGAGTACTCGTTCCACGGAGCGGTCTCGTGCAGACCGGTCAGCCGGTCGTCGATCCCGGCACCGTAGTTCTTGACGTGGTCGAGCGGCTTCGAGCCCTCGCCCAGCGACTCGCACGCGGTGATGATCGCGTCGTAACCCTCGCGCATCGCCTTGGTGGAGAAGTTGGTGTGCGCCCCCGCGCCGTTCCAGTCGCCCTTCACCGGCTTCGGGTCCAGCGTCGCGGAGACGTCGAAGTCCTCGGCGGTGCGGTAGAGCAGCCAGCGGGCCACCCACAGCTGGTCGGCGACCTCCAGCGGCGAGACCGGGCCGACCTGGAACTCCCACTGGCCGGGCATGACCTCGGCGTTGATGCCGGAGATGGCGAGACCGGCCTTGAGGCAGTTGTCCAGGTGTGCCTCGACGACGTCACGGCCGAAGATCTCGTCCGAGCCGACGCCGCAGTAGTAGCCGCCCTGCGCGGCCGGGAAGCCGCCCTCGGGGAAGCCGAGCGGGCGCGAGCCCTTGAAGAAGGTGTACTCCTGCTCGATGCCGAAGATCGGCTCCTGCGCGGCGAACTTCTCCGCGACCTCGGTGAGCGCGGCACGGGTGTTGGACTCGTGCGGCGTCATGTCGATGTTGAGGACCTCGCACATGACGAGCACGTCGTCGCCGCCGCGGATCGGGTCCGGGAAGACGGCGACCGGCTTGAGCACGCGGTCGGAGGCGTGACCCTCGGCCTGGTTCGTGGAGGACCCGTCGAAGCCCCAGATCGGCAGCTCGGCACCCTTGGCGTCGTCGGCCAGTATCTTCGTCTTCGAACGGAGCTTGGCCGTCGGCTCGGTGCCGTCGATCCAGATGTACTCAGCCTTGAAGGTCACGGGCCACATCCTTCGGGGTGGGTCTCTCAGCGCAATGCGGGTGCTGCGGCGCTGCGGCACTGGGGCGCCGCGGGGATGCCGGGAAGCCTGTCAACAGGCGATTTCCCGATCATTGCTCGAATGTGAACCCCGTGTTACCTGGTGCCTCTGTGCTGCGACTCACTCGCTGAGAGCGTTCGCGCGCCGCGTACCCGCCTCCCGAACAGCGGATTCCGTACGACGCCCGCCCCGCCCCGGACCCTCGCCCCGGACCTCGTATGCGATGGGTTTCGCCCGCGCGGCCGGACGGGCCGCCGGACGGGTCACGCGGGCAAACGACCACCGGACTCGTCCGCAGGGCTGGATCACACATCCGGCTCCGCGCCCGAAGCCGCCTCCCGTACGCCCGTCAGGAAGCCCCGGATCGCGGCCAGTTCGCGCTCGTCGTACCCCCGGAGCAGCTCCACGGACCGGCCGATCAGCGAGCCGAAGAAGGCCTGGCCCAGTTCGACCGCCCGCTTCTCCACCTCGACGAGCACCCGGCGCCGGTCGCGCCCGTCCCGTACCCGCCGCGCATGCCCCAGCCGTTCGAGCCGGTCGACGACGGCCGTGGTCCCCGCCGAGTTGAGCCCGAGCAGGCCGCCCAGCCGTCCCGCCGTCATCTCGGTCCCGTCCCTGTGGGCGTCCATGAGGCAGATCAGTGCCCTGACGTCCGTGGCGTGCATGCTGTTCTCGTTCGCGAACCGGGCGCTGTGCAGGCCGAGTTCGACGGTGACCGCGCGCAGGAGATGGATGATCTCCACCTCGGGTCCCTGGTCCTTCACGCAGCGTCCCCGTCTATCATCTCGATGAGTGAGTATCTCGTTCAGCGAGATAATAGAGGGAGGGGAAGGTGAGCATGAACTTCTGCGTGGCGTACGACAAGGTCATGGCCAAGTGGCCCGCCGACCGGGAGGAGATCAGCGTCCGCACCGCCTTCGGCGAGACGGTCGTCAACGTCTGCGGCCCGCGCGACGGCACCCCGCTCCTCCTGTTACCTGGCGGAGGCGGCGCCACCTCGGCCTCCTGGTTCGCCAACGCGGCCGAACTCGCCCGTACGCACCGGGTCCACGCCGTCGACCTGATCGGCGAACCGGGCCGCAGCGTACGCGATACCGAGAGCCCCCTGCGCACCGTCGAAGACCTCACCGCGTGGCTCGACGAACTCGTCGGCGCGCTTCTGCACGACATGGGCGCCGACCCGGCCGCCCGGATCCACCTGGGCGGACACTCGTATGGCGGCTGGATCGCCCTGCAGTACGCGCTGCACGTGCCGGAGCGGGTGAGCCGTCTGTTCCTCCTCGACCCGACGAAGTGCTTCTCCGGGTTCAGGACGGTGTACCTGCTGCGTGCCGGGTCGATGATGCTGCGGCGCTCGCCCCGCCGACTGCGCGCCTTCCTGGAGTGGGAGACCGGGGGAGTCCCGCTCGACCACGACTGGCTGCGGCTCCAGGAGGAGGCGGGCACCTTTCCGCTCGTACGGCCGGTGACGGGCCCGGCGCCCGAGCCTGAGACCCTGCGCGCGCTCGGACTGCCGGTCCTGGTCCTGCTGGCGGGGAGGAGCAGGGCCCATGACGCGCGACGGGTGGCGGCTCGCGCCGCCACCCTGTTGCCGCGCGCGGAGGTGACCGTCCTGCCGGACGTGTCGCACCACGCGCTGCCCCACACGGACTCCGCCGAGCTGAACCGCAGACTGACCGGCTTCCTGGCAGCCTGAACCGTCACTGCGGCGAGGTCCCACCGACGGAGGTCGTCCCGTCAGCCCACCTTCTCGATGAGGGCCTTGCGGATCAGGAACTTGCCGGGCTCGCGGACCTGCTCGAAGGCCGCGTTGTTCAGGAGCGCGCAGCTGCCGGAGACCGAAGTGACCTCCACGGTCGTGGACTTGTTGTTGTCCAGGTTCGTGACCTTCAGCTTCGTACCGGCCGGGAACTGGTTGCTGGACGCCGCGGGGGCGCCGTCCTCGCCGGAGAGGGTGACGGTGGAACCGTTGCAGACCTGCTGGCCGCCGACAGCGTTGTCATCGCCGGTGTCACCGGCGGCGGGCGGGGCAGCGCTCTGCGAGGGCTGCTCGGCGGGGTCCGCGGGGTCGGCGGCGGCGGGCGGGGCCGACTCGGCGGGCGTCCCCTGGGGCGCGCCCGCCTGCGAGGACTCGCCGACCTCACACCCGGAGGCCTCCTGCTGGACCTTGATCTGGGCGATCACCGCTTCCCGGTTGGCGATACGCGCCTCGGACTGGGCGTCCGGGCTGGTGCGCTGCCCCTCGATGAACTTCTCGTTGTTGCCGAGCGCGGTGGCCAGCCCGTCGCAGACCACGGAGGACTGCGCGGCCGGGGCGTTGGTGCTCGCGTTCGAGGTGGTCGCGTTCGAAGTGGCGGCGAAGGCGAAGGCCCCGCCGCCGGCCACGGCCGCGGCGCTCACCAGCAGTGCGATCTTCTTCTTCGGACCGAGAGTTCTCCTGCGTGACATGAACGGCTCCTGTCCCCGGCCACCCCTGGCGGTGGCTGTCCCGGCCACCCCTGGCGGTGACCGTCCGCCGCTATGTACGAGATACCGAACGGAGTTACTCAGCAGTTCACACGAGTCACCTAAGTAACGTAGATCACGCAGGAGTTGAGGGACCCTCATCTTGACTTCGGCCCAACGCGTCCCGTACGGCCTCGTCCGTGCGTGCCACCACGGCGGTTCCGTCCTCCGCGGTGATGATCGGCCGCTGGATGAGCCGAGGGTGCTCCGCGAGCGCCGCGACCCACCGTTCCCGTGAACCGGCGTCCCGGGCCCACTCCTTCATCCCCAGCTCCTTCGCGGCGGCCTCCTGGGTCCGGGTGATGTCCCAGGGCTCAAGACCGAGCCGCTCCAGGACCTCCCGGATCTCGGCCTCGCTCGGCACGTCCTCCAAGTACCGCCGAACCGTGTACGCGGCCCCCTCCTCGTCCAGCAGATTGATGGCGCTGCGGCACTTCGAACATGCCGGATTGATCCAGATCTCCATACCGCACAAGGTATGTCCGGCCACTTCGCCCCCGCCCCAGGGGTGGCGCCGGCCATGTCACAAATCTCAGCCGTCCGGCGTCTCCATGCCCGAACCCCACCGGAGAGGTGGAGCGGAGATGCCGAGCAACAGGAGCGTGACCCCATGGACCTCGCGTTGTGGATCTGTGCCGGACTGCTGGCCGCGGTAGCCCTGGCCGGCGGCATCAGCAAGACGTTCGTGCCCAAGGAGACACTGGCCGCGACCCATGGCGGGGGATGGACCGAGGACGCCGGTGTCGGCTTCGTCAAAACCCTCGACGTCCTCGAACTCCTCGCCGCGCCGGGCCTGATCCTGCCCGCCGCACTCGGCATCGCACCCGTCCTGGTGCCGGTGACCGCCGCCTGCTGGGTCCTGCTGATGATCGGCGCGATGGTCACCCACGGCCGACTCGGCGAATCCAGGTTCGTGCTGCTGAACCTGACCTACCTCGCACTCGCGGCATTCATCGCATGGGGCCGCTTCGGCCCCAACTCGTTCACCGGCTGGCCGGCGACGGTGGCCACCCGGCCGCCCAGGGTCGTGGCCGGCCGGCCACGGTTCCCGCAGGGCCCTCGATCCGGGCGGAGTTCGGCGTGCCGCTCAGTAGCCGGGCGGAATCCGGTCCTGCGGTTCGTCGGCCACCTCCACCGCACCGTCATCCACCGCACCGTCATTCACCGCACCGTCGTCCACCGCGCCTTCGTCCGCCGTACCGCCCTCCGCCTGCGCCCGCCCGGTCACGGCCGCGTCGTTCGTGTCCGAGACCAGCTCCGCGACGCGCAGGGTGCACTCCCACTTCGTCAGCCTGCCTTTGATCACCACCAGGTACGACTCCTGGTCGGCGAAGCGGTACACCTGACGCCACTGCTCGACGACATGCTTGCTCGGTACGTACGTGTGGACGGCGGCGCGGAGCTCCTCCAGCGCCTGTTCCTTCGTCTCCAGCCCACGACGGATGAACTCGGTCCTGTACGTGTCGTTGTCGTACTGCACGATCACGACCCAGTTGCCCATGCACCCTCCCCCTCGACCGGATCGCCAGTCAGCCACAGCTCGGCCGCCGGGACAAGAACGACGCAGGGCGAGGGGTCGCTCTGTTCGAATTTGCACTGCCTCACACACATCTCGCAAACCATGTGTGACATGGCGCCAATTGCCTTGCCCACCTGGGCATTTGCTGGACGTTCTGGGCTCGCTGATTGTCAGTGGCGGCCGGTAAACTATAAGTAGTGTTCGAGGGGGCCGCCGGAGACGCCGGACGGTTCCCTGATCGCGACAGGAGGATGCCTGTGCCCGCTGCCGCACTCAGCCCGCTGCCCACCCAGTCCACATCCAAGAGGGCGGTCCTGCTCGACCTGCCGTACGAGCCCGTCGAGAAGCGTCCGCTGCCACCGGGGCGCCCGCGCGACTGGTACGTGACGCACAACCGCCGTCTGAAGGCGATGCGACTCGCGATCGCCCTCCTCGACTCGGGTGTGTACGTACCGAACCAGGCCCGCAACGAGAAGATCCGCAGCACGGCCCGGCTCATCGGGATCCACCCGCCGTCGGACACCACGTGCCACATGGTCCGAGCCCTGATGAGGTACGCCCGCTGAGCTCACGCCCGGTGCGCCGCCCGCTTGTCGGGGCGGACGGCGCACCGGGTCGTGGCCCTGTGACGGGCCGCGAGTCGGTGAAAGCGACGGCTTTCGACGTCAGACCGACGCCAACTCCCGTTCCAGCGGCGTCCGGAAGCGCGGTGTGACCCTGGTCGGGCCCACCCAGGCGTGCAGCCGCGTGGCCTCCGCCTCGATCGCCTCCCGCGCCTCGTGGCCCACCCCCTCGGTGTCCAGCAGCCGCCAGGCGATCTCGCCGTCGGGCCGCTGGGCCCACCCTCCGACGATCCGCCCGTCCCACCACACGGTGGGCCCGATGTTCCCGCTGCGGTCGAAGAGCGCGGACCGCAGCTCCGGCGGGCAGTACCAGTCCCGTTCCTGCCAGCCCATGGCCGTCGGATCCAGCCCGGGCAGCAGCGCCGCCCACGGCTCGGCCGCCCCGACCGGTTCCACGGCGTCGGCGAGGACGTGTCCGACGCCCTCGTCAACCGAAACGGTCACCGCCCCGACCGTCTTGAGCGCGGCGCGGACGTCAGTGACCTTCCAGCCCGTCCACCACTTCAGGTCCGCCTCCGTGGCCGGCCCGCACGCGCCGAGCCACCGCCGCATCAGCTCCGACTGGGCCTTGGCGACCGGCAGTTCGGGGGAGGGCGGGGCCACCGCCCACCGGAACTGCGTGGACGTCCACGAGCCCAGCGGCCGCCCTCGTACGACCCGGCCCTCGACCCCCAGCACCCTCCACAGCCGCGAGGAGACGGTGTGCACGCCCTCGTAGCTCTTCCCCGCCGCGTACACGAACTGTTCCCTCAGCCGGGGCTCGTCCTGCGCCAGTTCCACCGCGGTGGCCTCTCCGCGCCGGGCCAGCGCGGCCAGCGCCGACGCCTCCACCTCCGCGAGCCACCGCGCGTCCGGTGCTCCCGCCTTGGCCATGTCCTTGATCAGCGCGGCCCGCGCCCGGGCGGCGACGGTGAGCCCGGTGGAGGCGTGCACGACCGGAACGAGCCCGGTGGGGAACACGAACACGGTGTGCCGCATGCCGTGCATCCGCACCAGCGTCCGGTCCTCGTACAGCGCGCGTTCCATCTCCGGCACGGTCTTCGCCGCGTCCGCCAGGCGCGCGCCCACGGCGAGGAAGACGCTCGCGGGATCCGTCCCGTGCAGCGCCACCAGCGACTCCGCGACCTCCTCCGGCGAGTCCGCCCGCGCGGCACCGGCCAGCCGATGCCCGACAGCCAGCCGGGCCCGCCGCTCCGCCACCTCGATGTACCGCAACTGTCCGCTCACTCGATCCCCTGTGTAGCTCCGCAGCCCTGTCCTGTCCGGGTCCCGCCCTGGATTCTCTCTCGGAGCATCGATTTTGTTCGACTTCAGGAGTTCTGTGAGCGTTCGCCCTCCGATGCTGGCGTTATTCGTTTCCGTCGGACAGGCATCACCCGGCATCCTGAGGGCTACTCTCAACGCACCGACGGACGGGTGCCCGCCCCTGGGCCGTGTCCGCAAAGTCGCGCCTGCCCGGCGACGCCGGGCCCGCCCTCCGGGCGGACGACGGGACTTTGCGGACACGACCCAGCGCCGCGTCGGACATCTCAAGGTCCCACCACCCACGCACAAGGAGACCCATCATGGGTACCTTGATCATTTTGGCGATCCTCGCTCTGGTCGTCCTCGGTTTCAACAACCCGCTCTGGTGGTTCGCCGGGGCAGCCCTGCTCTACCTGCACTTCCGTTACGGCCGCACCGGCCAGGGGCCGTCGGGTTCCTCGTCGCCCCGCGGGGCCGGCTCGTCGGCACGCGGCGACAACGACTACCGCGCGTACCGCCAGCGCCGTGACCAGCAGGCCAGGTGGGAGCGTCGCTACCGTCGCGAACGCCCCTGGATGACCCGCCAGAAGAGGAACTAGTCCGGGGACGCGCTAACCCAGGCCCGGCGCTCCCCACAGCGGGAACCACCGGCCCAGGTCCTGCTCCACCCGCAGGTCGTTTCCGAGGGCGGCCCTGACCTGCAGCTCCAGCGCGTTGTCGCGCCGCCGGCCGTCACCGGGCAGCGGCGCGAACGGGTAGAAGGTCCCGCGCTTGTAGAGATAGACGAGCCCGAGCCGCCGCCCGTCGCCGTGCTGGAACCCGACCACCGAGCACAGCAGTTGCGGGCCGAACCCGCTGCCCTCCAGCGTGCTGTTCACCGCGTGCAGATCACCGACGAGCGCGGGCAGATCGTCCGGCTCCCGCCGCGACACCAGCCAGGTGTACCCGTAGTCGTCCCGGCTCACCTCCACCGGCGGCTCCGAGTCCGCGTCGAGCAGCTCCCGCACTTCCTCCCGTACGTCGTCGAAGGCGGCCCCCTCGACGGACGCGAAGCACACCGAACCGTGCCCGGTCGGCGTGAAACCGGCCGCCGCCTCCAGTGTCACGGCGGCCGACGGCAGCCCGAAGAGCTGGTCGAGATCGGGCGCGACGGGCCTGCTGCGGCCGAGGAGGATGTCGAGGAACCCCATGCTCAGCCCGCCTTCCCGGGCGCCGGCGCCTCACCCAACTCGCCGGAGATACGGCCGAGTTGATCAAGCCGGTCGTCCAGGCTGGGGTGCGTCGACAGCAGGGAGGAGAAGAGCCGGCGGCCGCCCGGCGCGGCACCGAACGCGGGCGTGAAGTAGAAGGCGTTGAAGGCCTGCGCGGTCCGCAGATCACGTGTGGGGATCTTCGCGATGTCCCCGGTCAGCTTGGTCAGCGCGGAGGCCAGCGCCGAAGGACGCCCGGTGAGCATGGCCCCGGCCCGGTCGGCGGCCAGTTCGCGGTACCGGGACAGGGCCCGGATGAGCAGGAAGCTGAGCGCGTAGACGGCCGCGGACACCGCCATCACCGTCATCAGGACGACGACCGTGTTCTGGTCCTTCCGCCCCCGCCCGCCGAACACCTGCGAGTAGAGGGTGAAGCGCACGACCAGCCCGGCGAGCACGCCCAGGAACGAGGCCACGGTGATCACCGCGACATCGCGGTGCGCCACATGCGACAACTCGTGCGCGAGTACGCCCTCCAGCTCGGCGGGGTCGAGTCGGCGCAGCAGCCCGGTCGTGACGCAGATCGCGGCGTGGTCGGCGTTGCGCCCGGTGGCGAAGGCGTTCGGCATCTCCATGTCGGAGACGGCGACCACGGGCTTCGGCATGTCGGCGGTCGCGCAGAGCCGGTCGATCACCCCGTGCAGCTGCGGATACTCCTCGCGCTCGACGACCCGCCCGTGCATCGCGTACAGCGCGATCCGGTCCGAGAACCAGTACTGCGCGCCGAGCAGCGCCGCGGCGATGACCACGACCAGCACCCAGGACTTCAGCAGCACGATCAGCACGGCCACGAAGGCCACGTACAGGAGCCCGAGGAGGAACAGTGTGATGCCCATCCTCGCGGTCAGTCCCCGGTCGGCCTGGAAGCGGCTCTGCATATCGATCACCTCGGAATCGGGCACTCGTCCCGATTCCAGTGTGCACCCGGGCCTTTCCACGAATTGATCTGGATCGGCCCTCCACCACGCAAAGAACGACAAAGCCCTGTCACTGCCCGAGGGGCGGTGACAGGGCTTCGTTCGTCAGCCGTGACGCGCTACGCGTACGTGTCGGTCACGGAGTCGATCACACGTCGTAGTAGAGCTCGAACTCGTGCGGGTGCGGACGCAGCTGCAGCGGAGCGATCTCGTTGGTGCGCTTGTAGTCGATCCACGTCTCGATCAGGTCGGGAGTGAAGACGTCGCCCGCGAGCAGGAACTCGTGGTCGGCCTCGAGGCGGTCCAGGACGGCCGGGAGGGAGGTCGGGACCTGGGCGACGCCCGCGTGCTCCTCGGGAGCCAGCTCGTAGAGGTCCTTGTCGATCGGCTCGGCCGGCTCGACCTTGTTCTTGATGCCGTCGAGGCCCGCGAGCAGCAGCGCCGAGAAGGCGAGGTACGGGTTGCCGGAGGAGTCGGGCGCGCGGAACTCGACGCGCTTGGCCTTGGGGTTCGAGCCCGTGATCGGGATACGCATGGCCGCGGAGCGGTTGCGCTGCGAGTAGACCAGGTTGATCGGGGCCTCGAAGCCCGGGACCAGGCGGTGGTACGAGTTCACCGTCGGGTTGGTGAAGGCCAGCAGCGACGGGGCGTGCTTGAGGATGCCGCCGATGTAGTAGCGGGCGGTGTCCGACAGGCCCGCGTAACCGGCCTCGTCGTAGAACAGCGGGTCGCCGTTGGCCCACAGCGACGAGTGGATGTGCATGCCCGAGCCGTTGTCACCGAAGATCGGCTTCGGCATGAAGGTCGCGGTCTTGCCGTTGCGCCAGGCGACGTTCTTCACGATGTACTTGAAGAGCTGGAGGTCGTCGGCCGCGGCGAGCAGCGTGTTGAACTTGTAGTTGATCTCGGCCTGTCCTGCGGTGCCCACCTCGTGGTGCTGGCGCTCGACCTGGAGGCCGGACTTGTTCAGCTCCAGGGAGATCTCGGCACGCAGGTCGGCGAAGTGGTCGACCGGCGGGGTCGGGAAGTAACCGCCCTTGTAACGGACCTTGTAGCCGCGGTTGTCCTCCAGCGCACCGGTGTTCCAGGCGCCCGCCTCGGAGTCGATGTGGTAGAAGGCCTCGTTCGACTTGGTCTCGAAGCGCACGTTGTCGAAGACGTAGAACTCGGCCTCGGGGCCGAAGTACGCGGTGTCGGCGATACCGGTCGACGCGAGGTACGCCTCCGCCTTCTTCGCCACGTTCCGCGGGTCACGGGAGTACTGCTCGCCCGTGATCGGGTCGTGGATGAAGAAGTTGATGTTGACCGTCTTGTCGCGGCGGAAGGGGTCGACGCGCGCGGTGGTCAGGTCGGCGCGGAGCGCCATGTCGGACTCGTGGATGGCCTGGAAGCCGCGGATCGAGGAGCCGTCGAAGGCCAGTTCCTCGGTCGGGTCGAAGGCCTCTGCCGGCACCGTGAAGTGCTGCATCACGCCAGGCAGGTCGCAGAAGCGGACGTCGACGAACTTGACGTCCTCATCCGCGATGAACTTCTTGGCCTCGTCGGCGTTCTGGAACATCCAGCTCCTCCTACTCCCGACCATGTCCGACCGGGGTGGTAGTTCGTTCGTGCGGCCAGTGCGGTGGCACACGCTGATCCCGACCTTAGGGACGGGTGATTTCTCAAGCGTGACCCATTTGTTTCGCCCAAGTTAACCGGACCGGGCCGGGAACACCCCACCTGTACGCATGCCAAAACGGGCGCAGTACCGTGGACGGGTGGACAACAGGCAAGCAATCGGATCGTGGCTCTCCGGACCCCGCGCGGCCGCGGAGGAAGCCGGTGCCGACTTCGGATACCGCGGCGAGCAGTTGGGTCTGCCCGAGTCGGGCCCCGGCTCGATCGCCCGCCCCGGGCGCCGTCTGGCGGCCCTCGCCGTCGACTGGGGCCTGTGCCTCTTGATCGCATACGGCCTGATCACCGACGGCTACGGCCAGGCGACGGGCAACTGGGCGCTGGCCGTCTTCTTCGTGGTGAGTGTCCTGACCGTCGGCACGCTGGGCTTCACCCCGGGCAAGCGCCTGTTCGGCCTCCGTGTCCTCGCCCTGGACACCGGCACGGTCAACCCGCTCCGCGCCCTCCTGCGCACGGCCCTCCTGTGCGTCGCCCTCCCGGCGCTGATCTGGGACCGCGACGGCAGGGGACTGCACGACCGCCTGGCCCGCACGGTCGAGGTCAGGATCTGAGCGGACTCGTACGACGGGGGCCCGGAACCGATCGGTTCCGGGCCCCCACGTGTGGGCCCTGCCCAATGTTTACGGGGCGCCCCGGAACCTGAGGTTCGGGAGCGCCCCCGTTCAGTCGAGTCCAGCGACAGCGCTACCGCATCTTCGGGCCGCCGCGCGGCATGCGCATGCCCTTGGGCATCGGGCCCTTGGGGAGGGGCATGTTGGACATGAGGTCGCCGAGCGCGCGCAGCCGGTCATTGGTCGCGGTGACCTGGGGGCCGGACAGGACGCGGGGCAGCTTCAGCATCGTCGTGCGGAGCTTCTTGAGCTCGACCTGGCCCTCGCCCGTGCCGACGAGGATGTCGTGCACCGGCACGTCCGCGACGATGCGGGCCATCTTCTTCTTCTCGGCGGCCAGCAGGCTCTTCACCCGGTTCGGGTTGCCCTCGGCGACCAGGACGATGCCGGCCTTGCCGACGGCCCGGTGGACCACGTCCTGGCTGCGGTTCATCGCCACCGCCGGGGTGGTCGTCCAGCCGCGCCCGATGTTGTCGAGTACCGCGGCGGCCGCACCGGGCTGGCCCTCCATCTGCCCGAACGCCGCACGCTCGGCCCGGCGTCCGAAGACGATCGCCGACGCGAGGAAGGCGAGCAGGAGGCCGAGACTGCCGAGATAGATCGGGTGACCGATCAAGAAGCCGATCGCGAGAAAGACACCGAGGGTGCCGATTCCGACAGCCGCGAGTACAAGACCGATCATCTTGTCGGCCTTGCGGGTCATCTTGTAAGTCAGGGCGATCTGCTTGAGTCGCCCGGGGTTCGCAGCGTCCGCTGCGGATTCCTTCCTCGCCATGCCGTGAAGTCTACGTGGCGCGGGAAGCGCCGACGACGGCGGTGCCGGGTCGGCGGCTCAGTGGCGGCCGCTGAGGCTCTTCTCGATGACGAGCTGTGCCTCGACGCGGTCCTTGGCGCGGCGGCGGTCCTCCAGGACGGAGGTCCAGGCGTTGCGGCGGGCGGTGCGCTGGCCGCTGCTCAGGAGCAGTGACTCGACGGCACGGAGTGCATCGCCGAACGACGGAATCGGTGTGGCGCGAACGGGCGCGGTCTGCATGGTGGAGGTCCCCCCTCGGGATGGCGGCTCTGGCTAGGGCTCTACGTGGCGTAAGACCAGGGTCACTGAATGGTGTTACCAGGGCGTGACCGACCGGTCAAACGCCAATGAAGCCTTGATGCGCGGGCCGAAAACACTGACGCGGCCCTGATGGGGTCCCCATCTGCGGGGACGGTCAGGACCGCGTCGTATTGGCCACTACCGGTGGGTAGTTGCTTGTGCTCGGATTCACACGCCGAGGGTGGCACTGCGTGCCATCTCCCAGGTCGCGCAACGTGTCGCGCGACCCCCTCTCGCCTCGTCTCAGACGGCCTGCGAGGCGACGTACGAGCCCCGCTTCTCGATCGCCATCTGGTACAGGCGGCCCGCGCGGTACGAGGAGCGGACCAGCGGGCCCGACATGACCCCGGAGAAGCCGATCTGGTCGGCCTCCTCCTTCAGCTCGACGAACTCGTGCGGCTTCACCCAGCGCTCCACGGGGTGGTGGCGCACGGAGGGCCGCAGGTACTGCGTGATGGTGACGAGCTCGCAGCCGGCCTCGTGGAGCTGGCGCAGGGCCTCGCTGACCTCTTCACGGGTCTCGCCCATGCCGAGGATCAGGTTCGACTTCGTGACCAGACCGTAGTCACGGGCGTCCGTGATGACCTTCAGCGAGCGCTCGTAGCGGAAGCCCGGGCGGATGCGCTTGAAGATGCGCGGGACCGTCTCCACGTTGTGCGCGAAGACCTCCGGCCGGGAGGAGAAGACCTCGGCCAGCTGCTCGGGGACCGCGTTGAAGTCGGGGGCGAGGAGCTCGACCTTGGTGGGGCCACTCTCGCGGTTCGCCGTCTGCGCGTGGATCTGGCGCACGGTCTCGGCGTACAGCCAGGCTCCGCCGTCCTCCAGGTCGTCACGGGCGACGCCCGTGATGGTCGCGTAGTTGAGGTCCATGGTGACCACGGACTCGCCCACGCGGCGCGGCTCGTCACGGTCCAGGGCCTCGGGCTTGCCCGTGTCGATCTGGCAGAAGTCGCAGCGCCTCGTGCACTGGTCGCCGCCGATGAGGAACGTGGCCTCGCGGTCTTCCCAGCACTCGTAGATGTTGGGACAGCCCGCTTCCTGGCAGACCGTGTGCAGGCCCTCGCTCTTCACGAGGTTCTGCATCTTCGTGTACTCGGGGCCCATTTTCGCCCGGGTCTTGATCCACTCGGGCTTGCGCTCGATGGGGGTCTGGGCGTTCCGGACCTCCAGGCGCAGCATCTTGCGTCCGTCGGGTGCGACTGCGGACACATCGGCTCCCTGTAGCTTCGATTCTTCGGCGTACACCAGGGTACGCCCGTTCGCTTCTCGGCCCCCGGGGTGGGCAACCTTCGGGAGCGGGGGTGCATTCCCGGGGCTTTTCCTCGCCCCCGCCGCCCTTACCCATTCCCGTCCCTGACTCAGGGGCTCCGCCCCCGAACCCCCGCTCCTCAAACGCCGGAGGGGCTGAAATACCCAGCCCGTCCGGCGTTTGAGGACGAGGCCGTTCAGGCCGATGGGGGTCTGGGGCGCAGCCCCAGGAACGGGATGGGACGGGTAGGGGCGGCGGGGGCGAAAAAAGCCCCTACACCACTACCCGCTCAACCTCCCGCGGCCTCAACTCCGCGTTCGCGAGGACATCCCGCAGGTGCCGCTCGGCCACCGGCAGGACCTCCGCGATGGTGAGGTCGCGGCCCAACTCGTGGGCGAGCGACGTGACACCGGCGTCACGGATGCCGCAGGGGATGATCTTGTCGAAGCTGGACGTGTCGGGGTTCACGTTCAGCGCGAAACCGTGCATCGTGACGCCCTTGGCGACCCGGATCCCCATGGCGCAGATCTTCCGGTCCTCACGCCGCTGCCCCGCGTTGGACGGCGCGTACTCGGGCCCGTTGAGCCGAGGATCGAACTCCTCGTCGGCCAGCCGGGGATCGAAGTCGAGGGAGAGCCCGCCGAGAGAGGGCCGTTCGGACACCGGGTCACCGAGGACCCAGACACCGGCCCGCCCCTCCACCCGGCTCGTCCCGACACCGAACTCCGCACAGACCCGGATCATCGCGTCCTCGAGGCGGCGGAGGTGGGCGACGACGTCAACAGGGCGAGGAAGTTTCTGGATCGGGTAGCCGACCAGCTGCCCCGGCCCGTGCCAGGTGATCTTGCCGCCACGGTCCACGTCGACGACGGGCGTGCCGTCGAGGGGCCGCTCACTGTCCGCCGTACGCCGGCCGGCCGTGTAGACCGGCGGATGTTCCAGGAGCAGACAGGTGTCGGGGATCTCGTCCTGGAAGCGGGCCGTGTGTACACGGCGCTGCTCGTCCCAGGCCTCCTGGTACTCGACGGCGTCCGCACCGAACCCCATGCGGACGAACCGCAACTCACTCACGGCAAGCGCCTCCCTGAAAGAGTCGTAAGGCTCATAACAGCCTCACGCCACTGTACGTCCGGTCGAACCTCGTCAGCCCTGGGGGCAATCCTCACACGATCGGATGAATGCGTGTCGAAGTGTGCGATCGGGTGCTTACGGACCGCTACATTCGCGCCGTTCACGAGGCTTTCAAGGGCTGCTCAAGGCATGGCGGCCGACCTCGCCCGGGCCTGTTCCCGCAGGCCCCCAGCCCGGAAGGCAGGAGTTCGCACCGCAGATGACGGAACGACCCGCGCAGCGCACCCCCAACCGTCAGCTCGCCGCACTAATCGCAGAAGCGGGGTTCTCCAACGCGGGGCTAGCCCGCCGAGTGGACCAGCTCGGCCTCGAACACGGGCTCGATCTCAGATACGACAAGACATCCGTGACCCGCTGGCTGCGCGGCCAGCAGCCAAGAGGCACCACACCCGCGCTGATCGCCGAGGTCTTCACCCGCCGCCTCGGCCGCCGTCTCACCGCCCAGGACCTCGGACTCGACGCGTGCGCCCCGGTGTACGCCGGGCTCGAATTCGCGGCCACCCCCGAGGAGGCCGTCGACATCGTTGGCGGTCTGTGGCGCAAGGACTCCGGCAGCCACGCGGAGCTCCGCAAGATCGCGTTCACCCCGGCGGGGCTCGTCGTGCCCAGCCGGGACTGGTTGATCGGCCGGGCCGACGACCGGGTGGGCCGCGGCGACCCCGGTGCCGTGCGGATCCCCGTACAGGGCCGCCCGGCCGTGCCCCGGCAGCGCGCGCAGACCGAACGCGGCCCCGGGCAGCGGGTCACCGCGGGCGACATCGCGGCGCTGCGCTCGGTCGGGGAACTGTTCCGCACGCTCGACAACGCGTACGGCGGAGGGCACGCCCGGCAGGCCCTCGTGCGGTACCTGGAGCACGAGCTGGAGCCGATGCTGCGCGGCACCTACGGGGAGCAGACGGGGCGCCGCCTGTTCGCCGCCGCGTCCGATCTGACCCGGCTGGCGGGCTGGACCTCGTACGACATCGCCGCGCACGGACTCGCCCAGCGGTACTTCGTCCAGGCGCTGCGGCTGTCGCAGGCGGCGGGGGACCGGGCGTACGGCTCGTACGTGCTCGTGACGATGAGTCGACAAGCCGTCTATCTGGGGCACGGCCGGGAGGCGGTGCAGCTGGCCCGGGTCGCCCAGCAGGGCGTGGGCTCGTCGGCTCCGCCCGTCGTCCAGGCGCTGCTGTACGCGGTCGAGGCGCGGGGGCACGGTGTCCTCGGCGAGGTGCGGGCGGCCACGGCCTCGCTGGTACGGGCCGAGCGGGCCCTGGAGACCGCCCGGCCCGGTGACGAAGTGCCGTACTGGGCGCGGTTCTTCGACGAGGCGCAGCTTGCGGACGAGTTCGGGCACTGCCACCGTGATCTCCAGCAGTACCGGGCGGCCGCCCAGCATGCCGAGCGGTCCCTGCAGTTGCGGGCCCCCGGGTATGCGCGCAGTCGTCTCTTCTGCCGGGTCGTCCTGGCCTCGGCGCGGCTCGGACTCGGCGAGCTGGATCAGGCCTGCCAGTTGGGTGCGGAGGCCGCGACGCAGGCTTCGGAGATGCGGTCGGTGCGGGCGGTGGAGTATGTGCGGGACTTCGAGCGGCGGCTCGAGCCGTACAAGGATGCGGCGCCGGTCAGGGGGTACCGCGACAAGGTCGCTGCGCTTGGCTGAACGGTTGCTCCACGGGCAGGGCGGTGCGGGTGGTGCCGAGGCCGCGGGCCGGTGGGGGCTGGTCGCGCAGTTCCCCGCGCCCCTTACGGGGCACGGGGATGGGGCGCGTGGATGGGGAGGAGGTCCTGCCCCGCGGCGGGACCTCCGCCCCCTGGCTCTCGCTCGCCTACGCGGCGGTCGAGGCCGTTAACGGGGTTGCCGTGGGTGCCGAGTTGACGCCCAGGTCTGTCAGGAGGGCGGTGGCCGCTCGGTGGCCCGAGTGGAGGGCGCCCTGGACCGTGCTGGTGTCGCGGTGGTCGCCGCAGACGTACAGGCCGGCGAGGAGGCGGACCGGGCGGCGGAGGTCGTGCGGGGGCGGCATCGCGGGGACCGCGTCAGGGGTGTGGTGGACCGCGAGGAGTTCCCAGCGGTGCGTGGCGGTGCCGTAGAGGGCGGCCAGGTGGGCGCGTACGGCCCGGTCCGTGTCCGCGGGCGGCGCGCCGAGGATCGTGGACGAGATCAGGGCGCGGCCGACGGGGGCGCGGGTCGGGTCGACCTGACTGATGACCGCGGTGTGGGCCACCGGGCCCCGGCGGTCCGCGTCCAGGAGCAGCGCGGGCTCCGTCAGTGGTGTTTCGTCGGCCGTGTGGTGCACCACGGTGACCTGGTGGAACGGCGGTACCCGCAGGCCCGGCAGCAGTTCGGCCGCGGCGTGGGCGTCGGTCGCCACCAGGATGGCCCGGCAACGGAGTTCGCCGTGGTCCGCCGTCGTCACGGAGGTCGTGGACACGGAGGTGACCCGTACCCCGGTGCGGACCGTCCCGGGCGGCAGGGCCGACGCCAGCAGCTCCGGCAGCGTGTCTGCGCCGCCCTCCGGGACGCACAGCCGGCCCGAGGCGAACGCGCGCAGCGCGAGGTCCGCGCACCGGCTGGACGTCGTCAGATCCGGGTCGCAGAGCAGCGCGGCCAGCAGCGGGCGCAGAAAACCCTCGACCGTACGGGCCGGCATGCCGCGGGCCGCGAGCGCGCGCCCCGCCGGCCGCTCGGGCCGGGCCAGCAGCCGTTCCACGGGGACGGACGCGATCCGTCCGAGGGCCGCCGCGAGCCGGGCCTGGTCGAGGGCGCCGCCGAGCGGCGGGAACGCCCGCGACACGGGCGGCACGGCGGCCGCCGGTATCTGCCTGACCCTGCGAGGGGGGCTCACCAGGGCGCGCGCCGCGTCGAGTGCGCCCCGTGCGCCCCCGGCGCCTGCGGGTTCGCCGGCCCGGTGGACGCGGCCGTCGGCGTGGACGAGCACGCCGGGGGCGAACGGCCGCAGGGCGAGCCTGTCCAGGACCGGGGTCAGCCGCAGCTCGGGATACGACGTGGAGAGGAGCTGGCCGATGCGGTCGAGACGGAAGCCGTCGACCTTCTCGGTCGTCATTCGGCCGCCCACGTAAGGGGCGGCCTCCAGGACTACGGTCGTTACACCTGCGCTGTTCAGCCGATGGGCGGCCGCGAGTCCGGCGACTCCGGCTCCCACGATGACGACGTCCGCCTGATACGCGGGCTCAAGCACGTGCCCCTCCCCGAGGTCGCGTGACTGCTGGGGACGTGATGCCCCCAACGGGCTTCAGGAATACCCGAGTTCGGCACGAGGGTAGGGCCGCCGACGGCCAGGGGAACTCGCGCATGAACAGGGCACGGTCGCACACGGGTCGCATGGGTCTGCGCCCCGATAGGGGCGCGGGGAACTGCGCGACCAGCCCCCACCGGCCCGCAGCTACATGACCGCAGCCGGGCGGAGCGCTACCGAACCGCCCTGATCGCCTCCTCGATCCCCGGAAACGCAAAAGTGAACCCCGACTCCAACAGCCGGGCAGGCACCACTCGTTGGCTCCCCAGAACCTCCTGCGCCATCTCCCCGAGCACAACCTTCAGCACAGGCGCGGGCACCGCGAAGACCGCGGGCCGGTGCAGCACACGCCCCATCGCGGCGGTGATCTCCCGGTTGGTGAGCGGCTCAGGAGCCGTCAGGTTGAAGGGTCCGGACAGCGACTCGGAGTCGATCAGATACCGCAGCGCGGCCACGTGGTCGTGCAGCGCGATGTAGCTCCAGTACTGCCGCCCGTTGCCCATCCGCCCGCCGAGACCCGCCTTGAAGAGCGGGAAGAGCCGCCCCCAGGCGCCGCCCTTCGCGGCCACCACCAGGCCGGTGCGCGCGAAGACGGTCCGTACGCCCGCCTCCTCCGCGGGAGCCGCCGCCTCCTCCCATTCGACGCACAGCGAGGGCAGGAACCCGATCCCGGGAGGCGCGGTCTCGTCCACGGCCCGCTCGCCGGTGTCTCCGTAGATGCCCATCGCGCTGCCGTTCAGGAAGACCTGCGGCGGCCGGTCGAGCGAGGCGACGGCCTCCGCCAGCGTTGCCGTGCCGAGCAGCCGGCTGTCCCGGATCTTCCGCTTGTACTCGTCCGTCCAGCGGTGGTCGCCGATGCCGGCGCCCGCGAGGTTCACCACAGCGTCGCAGCCGACGAGCCCCGCCGCGTCGACGTACTGCCGTTCGGGGTCCCACTCGACCTCGTCCTTCGCCCGGGGCGTACGGCGCACCAGCCGCACCACCTCGTGCCCGTCGGCGGTCAGCGAGCGCACCAGGGCGCTGCCGATGAGGCCGGACGCACCGGCCACGGCGATTCGGGAAGTCTCCATGGCCCCCATCCTCCGCCAACCACCCTGGGAGGAGCACGCCGAGGGTGTCCGGCATACCGGACGGCGTCGCGGGCGCCGGTCGTAAAGTGACGTCATGCCCGAGCCGTCCATACGCACCGCCCGGCCCGATGACGAAGAGGTGCTGGGCCGTCTCGACCGCGCGATCTGGTCCTATCTGCACGCCGTCAGACCCCAGGAACAGCCGCCGTACGATCCCTTCTTCAACGAGCGCTTCGGCCCCCGCGACCACCTGGTGGCGGAGCTGGACGGGCGCGTCATCGGCTATGTACGGCTCGGCTTCCCCACCCCGCTCGTCTCGAACGCGCACGTACGGCAGATCCAGGGCCTCGCCGTCGCCGAAGAGGCACGCGGTCACGGCGTGGGCCGGGCCCTGCTCCGCGCGGTCGTCACCGAGGCCCGCCGCCAGGGCGCCCTGCGGATCACTCTGCGCGTCCTCAGCCACAACACCCCCGCCCGCAAGCTGTACGAGTCGGAGGGCTTCGTGATCGAGGGGATCCAGCCGGGGGAGTTCTACCTCGACGGGGAGTACGTGGACGACGTACTCATGGGGCGCGGCCTCTGAGCCCGACCGGACCGCGGTCCGAGTGATCCTGTGATCCTCGGCCCGGCCCGTCCGCGGATCAGCCCTTCCGCGGCTCCGCCAGCAACCGCATCCCACCCGTCAGTTCCCGCAGACAGCGCACCGCCAGCTCCGCGGGTGAGCCCGGGCCCTCGACGTCCGCGTCCGGCTCGGCCCAGGTCTCCAGCGCGACCCGGATCGCGTCCGTGGCGGCCGCGGCGGTGAGGCGGAACTCCAGCGGGTCGGCGTCGCCCGCCAGCCGTGCCACCAGGGGGATGAGCTTGTCCTCGGACTCCTGGTTCACGCGGTACCAGACCGCGCGCAGCGCCGGGTCCTCGGCGGACGCCCGCAGCAGGCCCCGGGTCCAGCGCAGCCCCTCCGCCTTGGCCTCGTGGGGGACGGTCAGCGACGCGGTGACGGCCGACTCCAGCGCCCGGGGGAGCTCGGTGCCCGGCTCGACCGCCGCCAGCCGCTCACGCCAGTGGTCGCCGCCGATCGCGAGGAGGGGGCCGACGGCGTCCTGTTTGTTGCGAAAGTAGCGGTAGAAGGTCCGCAGCGCGACACCGGCGCGTACGGCGATCTCCTCGGCCGTGGTGCCGTCGGGGCCGCGCTCGGTGAAGAGCTCGGCGGCGGCGCGGGCGATGTCGAACTGGGTTGCCGCCTTGCGGCGCTCGGTCAGCGACGGGGTCCTGGTCGCTGCGGACGACTTGGTGCTCACGCGGGGAAGCGTACGCCCGGAGGCAGGTGGGGGCATGTTTCGCCTGGCTGGCAAAACGTGCCAACTGGCTGGTCGTCCACCTGCGCCCGACATCGTGCCGTGCCGCCCGACGCCGCGCCGGGCCCGCCCGCCCCGGGCCGTGTCGGGCCGCCCGGGGCTCAGGAGGTGACGAGGTCGCCCGTGTCCACCGCGGCTTTGGCCTTCGCCGCGCGCTGCGCGTCGGCCGCGACCTCGTCGGCGGTCAGCACGTAACCCGTCTCGTTGTCGCTCGTGGAGCGGGCGAAGACGACGCCGTAGACCTTGCCGGTGGTGGTCAGCAGGGGGCCGCCGGAGTTGCCGGGGCGGACCGTGGAGCGGATCGAGTAGATCTCGCGGGTCACCGGGTCGGAGCCGTAGATGTTCTGGCCCCTGGCGTTGATCTTGTTGGCGACGGTGGCCGCCTGGAGATCGAGGCCGCCGTCCTGCGGGTAGCCCGCGACGACGGCCGCGTCGCCTCGGGTCGCGCTGTCGTCGAAGGGCAGCACGGGTGCCTTCAGGCCCGGGACGTCGAGCACGGCCACGTCCTTCTCCGGGTCGAAGAGGACGACCCTCGCCTCGTACGCCTTGCCCGTGCCGCCCACGCGGACGGTCGGCTCGTCGATGCCCGCCACCACGTGCGCGTTGGTCATCACGTGCTCCGGCGCGTACACGAAACCGCTGCCCTCGCGGCCCTGGGTGCCGACCGCGCCCTCGACCTTCACGGTGGAGCGCTGGGCGGCCCGGGTGGCGGCCGCGGTGACGCTGTCCCCCGAGGGCTTGGCGACGCTGGCCGCCGGCTCGTTCTCGAAGGGGTTGAAGACCTGCGGGAAGCCCGCCTCCGTGAGCGCCGAGGTGGCCCGGGAGAACCAGGCCGGGGTGGCGTCCGGCATCGAGTCCTGCACCGCGCCGAGCAGCGCGGAGTTACGGATCGACGAGGTGACCACGGGCGAGGCGGACGCGCCGAGGACGCTCGCGGCGACCCACGCCACCAGCATCACGGCGACCGCGTTGGCCGCCGCGCCGCCCACGCCGTCGACCGTGCGCAAGGGGCCCCGGTCCAGTTCGCGCCGGAGCTTCACCCCCAGCCGGCCCGCCAGCTCGTGGCCCGCGGCGGCGGGCAGCAGCACTGTGAGCACCGCCGTGACCGTCGCCGTAGTGGTCCCCGGTTCCACCAGGTCCATCATCCAGGGCAGCACCCATACGCCGATCACGGCACCGCCCACGAAGCCGGCCAGGGACACACAGCCCGCGACGAGCCCGCGCCGGTAGCCGGACGCCGCATAACCGAGGATCACCAGCAGCAGCAGGATGTCGAGCAGGTCCACGGAGCTCCCTTTCTCTTGGGTCTCCTAGTACGTGCCGGGAGGGCCCAGTGATCAGGTACGCGCACGTGGAAACCGGCCATCCGGCACGCGTGCGTGGACCTGTAGAAACGTCTCGGACCGGGACGTTGGTTCCACCGGGTGGCACAGCACACATCGCGGACGGCCCGACTGTCCCGGAGAGTGGATCCCATGTGCGCCCACAGAACCCCTCCGCCACACCGCGCCCGTGGCGCGCTGCTGGTGGTTCGGGCACGGTGGCGAAGGGCGCTCCGGCGGACCGGACCCGAAGCCGACGCCGACACCGGGCCGCGTCCGTCCACCGACACCGGGCCGCGTCCGTCCACCGACACCGGGCCGCGTCCGTCGGCGGACACCGGGCCCCGTCCGTCGGCCCTGGCCCGCATACCCCGCCCCGCGCGCATCGCCCTCGCCTGTGTCCCCGGCCTGGCCGCCGTCACCGGTCTCGTGCTGTGTGCCGTGGGGGTCGACCGCACGCCGGGTGAGGCCAGACGTCCCGTCGCGGCGCGGGCCGCCGTGGGACACCAGGCCGCCCGGCCCCCCATCGTGCCGAGGGAACGCTGGCTGGCCGACGCCGCCTACACCCGGCCGCCGACCCGGTACGCCGGTCGTGTGACCGCCGTGTTCGTGCACCACACCGACTCGCCGAACGACTACGACTGCACGGACGCTCCCAAGATCATCCGCTATCTGTACGCGGGACAGGCCGGGGTCCGGCACTGGGACGACATCGGCTACAACTTCCTCGTCGACCGCTGCGGCACGATCTACGAGGGCCGGGCGGGCGGCATCGACCGCGCCGTCGTCGGCGCGCACACCCAGGGCTTCAACGTGGGCACGGCGGGCATCGCCGCGATAGGGACCTTCACCGCGGGCGTGCCGGTCCCGAAGGCCATGACCGACGCCATAGCGGCCGTCGCCGCCTGGAAACTCGGCCTCGTGGGCATCGACCCGCGAGCTCCGGTGCGGCTCGTCTCCACCAACAGCCTGAGTAAGTACCCGGCCGGCACCCGCGGGACCTTCACCGCCGTCTCCGGCCACACCGACGGCTACTGGACCGCCTGTCCGGGCGCCGCCCTGATGGCCAGGCTGCCCGAGATCAGGGAACACGCGGCCCACCTCCAGGGCAGGCGCTAGGGGCCTGGGCCCCGTCGTCCGCCTCCCGCCCGCCCGTAGCGCTCCTCGCCCCGCGACTCCCCGTAGCGCCTCACAGGTACGCCACAGGCGGCTCATGGATCACCCCGAGCCACGCCTTCTAGCGTCGAGGCACGCACTGACCGGAGGTGGGGATCATGAGCAGTCGCAAGGAGCAGCAGACCTGGGGGACTTCGCTGTGGGGACGGGCCGCACGCAGCCCGTGGACCGTGGCCTGTGTGGTGGCCGCCGTGGTGGTGGGGCCGTCCGCCGCCACCGCGTCCGCACTGGACCGGGCGAACGCGGCGCCGCCGATCGGCGCACGCAAGGACGGCTCGCCCACGGCAGCCGCCTGGCCCGCCGCCGTGGTCGCCCCCGCGCACCAGATCCGTACGGCAGGCCCGCGCGGCTCCTCCTGGTGAGAGGGGTTCTCCTGGTGAAGAGGGTTCTCCCGGTGGGACGGCCCGTCAGTCCGCGAACCGGTCCCACAGCTGCGGGAAACGCTCCGCCAGCAGTGCCTGGTTCTCCAGGTCCAGCGCGGTGCCCAGCGGCTCGGGCGGTGCGGCCGGAATACCGAGGTCGGGGGCGACCGTGCCGGTGAGCTGCTCGTACGCCTCGTCCGCCGCGTAGCCCAGCTCCTCACCGTCCCCGTCGACCTCGTCGTCGAAGTCCGTGAGGAGCTCGGCGAGCTTGTCGGGATCGTGCACGGCGGCCTCGTACACCTCGCGGCCCTGGCCGATCAGCCAGCAGCGGAAGAAGTCGAAGGCGTCGTCGCTGGCACCGTCGAGCAGGATCCAGGCCGCGCCCCACAGGTCCCACATGTACGCACGGTTGTAGCGGGCCTCGAAATGACGGGCGAAGTCCAGGACCATCTCGGGGTCCAACTGGACGAGCCGCTCCACGAGCAGGTCGGCCTGCTCCTCGGGGTCGCCCTCGGCGGCCTCGCGGGTCGCGTCCACCAGCTCCCAGAACTCCGTCTCGTCCATCACGGGACAAGCATCGGGCCTCGACCCGGCCCGCGCACCCGGGGACAGGCAGATCGTTATGCGCGCACATGCCCACGGAAAGTCCGACAGCAGATGTCGGCATTCGGCGCGATGCTCGGACCATGGAGACGACAGCACAGACCACAGCGCAGCAGTCCGCCCCACAACTGAAGGGAAAGGTCGCCCTGGTCGGGGGCGCCACACGCGGCGCCGGACGGGCCATGGCGGTGGAACTGGGCCGCGCCGGAGCCACGGTGTACGTGACGGGACGTACGACCCGCGAGCACGTCAGCGAGGTCGGCCGGACCACCGAGACCATCGAGGGGACGGCCGAACTGGTCGACGAGGCCGCGGGCGCCACCGGCCGGGGCATCGCCGTCCCGACGGACCACCTTGAGCCCGCACAGGTACGCGCCCTCGTCGACCGCATCGACCGCGAACAGGGGCGCCTCGACATCCTCGTCAACGACATGTGGGGCGGCGACGTCCTCCTCGACTGGTCGGCGGAGAAGCAGCCCGACATGTGGGACATGGACCTCGACAAGGGGCTGCGGATCATGCGCCTCGGCATCGAGTCGCACATCATCACCAGCCACGCAGCCCTGCCGCTCCTCGTCCGCAACCCCGGCGGGCTGCTCGTCGAGGTCACCGACGGCACGGAGGAGTACAACCGCCGCTACCGCAAACCGTTCTTCTACGACCTCGCCAAGACGACCCCCATCCGCATGGCCCACGACCTCGGCGAGGAGCTCAAGGAGCACGGCTGCACCGCTGTCTGCCTCACCCCGGGCTGGCTGCGCTCGGAGACGATGCTCGACACCGCCTTCAAGGTCACCGAGGAGAACTGGCGGGACGCCTGCGCGCACGTCCCGCACTTCGCGATCTCCGAGACGCCCACCTACGTCGGACGGGCCCTGGTCGCGCTCGCCGCCGACCCCGACGTGGCCCGCTGGAACGGACAGTCGCTCTCCAGCGGCGGCCTCGCCCAGGAGTACGGCTTCACGGACGTCGACGGCTCGGCGCCCGACGCGTGGCGCTACATGATCGAGGTGGAGTCACAGGGCAAGCCGGCGGATGTGACGGGCTACCGGTAGCCCGCGGCGCCGAGTCCTCACCCCTGCGTGCCGTAGTACGCCGCCGTCCTGGCCGCCGCCTCGGCGAAGCGTTCACGGAGTTCGGACGGCTCCAGGACCTCCACCTCGGGGCCGAGGGAGAGGAACTGGGTGAACGCGACGTCGTACGACTCGACCGGCAACGTGACCGTCACCCGGCCCGCGTCGTCGGGCGGGCCGGCCACGGCCAGGGCCTCCTGCGCGGAGAGCGGATCGACGGTGTGCTTCAGCCGCCGCGCGCCCGCCCCGGTGAGCCGCACCACGACCGTCGCCCGCAGGAGCGAGCGCGCGAACTGGGCCGCCCGCTCCGCCCAGAAGCCCGGCAGGTCGAACCCCTCGTCGCGGCTGAAGCGCTCGTCGCCGGACTCGACCGACGTGAACCGGTCGATGCGGTAGACACGGAAGGACCCGGGATCGGGGACGCGGGCGCAGACGTACCAGACGCCCGCCTTGAGAATGAGCCCGTACGGCTCCAACTCGCGCTCCACGCCGGTCTCCTGGCGCCGGTAGCGGGCGGTGATCCGACGGTCGTCCCACACCGCCTCCGCGACCTCGGGCAGCAGCTCGGGCGTCTTGGGCTCGGCGAACCAGGCGGGGGCGTCCAGGTGGAAACGCTGGGACGCGGTGCGGGAGGCGTCCTTGAGGGAGGGGAGGAGGGCCGCGGACACCTTGAGCCGGGCGGCGGAGGCGGCGTCCTCCAGGCCCATCTCCCGGAGCGCGCCTGGCACGCCCGAGAGGAACAGGGCCTCGGCCTCGCTCCTGGCGAGCCCGGTCAGCCGGGTCCGGTACCCGCCGATCAGCCGGTACCCGCCGGCCCGGCCGCGGTCCGCGTACACCGGGACGCCGGCCTCCGACAGGGCCTGCGCGTCCCGGGTGATCGTCCGCTCCGACACCTCCAGCTCCCGAGCGAGCTCGGCGGCGGTCATGGAGGGCCTGGCCTGAAGAAGCAGCACCATCTTGATGAGGCGAGCAGCACGCATACGTTCATGATGCCGGGTGGGCGGGTGCGGGTTGTCCTGGGCTGGTGGCGCAGTTCCCCGCGCCCCTGGAAGCGGGGCTGCGCCCCTGCTTTTGTCCTTTAGGGGCGCGGGGAACTGCGCGAACAACCCCCACCGGCCCGCAGCCGGCGTACTACAACTACAACCCGTACCGCTCCCGCGCTTCCTTCACCGCGGAAGCCGGCACCTCACCCCGCCGAGCAAGCTGCGCCAGCGCCGCCACGACGATCGACTGCGCGTCGACACCGAAGTGCCGGCGAGCGGCCTCACGGGTGTCGGACAGGCCGAACCCGTCCGCGCCGAGCGAGGAGTAGTCCTGCTCGACCCACTGCGCGATCTGGTCGGGCACCTGCCGCATGTAGTCGGAGACCGCGAGGACGGGCCCCTCGGCACCCTGCAGCGCCTGACGGACGTACGGCACCCGGTCCTCGCCGCGCAGCAGCGCCGCGTCGGCCTCCAGGGCGTCCCGCCGCAGCTCGGTCCAGGACGTGGCGGACCAGACGTCCGCGGCCACGCCCCACTCCTCGGCGAGCAGCCTCTGCGCCTCCAGGACCCAGTGGATCGCCGTGCCGGAGCCCAGCAGCTGGATGCGCGAGGCGTTGGCGGCGTTGACCTGGACGCCGGCCGACTCCGCCGTGTTGAAGCGGTAGAGGCCCTTGACGATGCCCTCGTCGATACCGAGACCCGACGGCTTCGCGGGCTGCGGGATCGGCTCGTTGTAGACGGTGAGGTAGTAGAAGACGTTCTGGTCCTCGCCGGGCGCCGCCTCGCCGTACATACGGCGCAGACCGTCCTTGACGATCGTCGCGACCTCGTACGCGAACGCCGGGTCGTACGACAGGGCGGCCGGGTTGGTCGCCGCGATGACCGGCGAGTGCCCGTCCGCGTGCTGCAGGCCCTCGCCCGTCAGCGTCGTACGGCCCGCGGTGGCGCCGACGAGGAAACCGCGGCCGAGCTGGTCGCCGAGCTGCCACATCTGGTCGGCCGTGCGCTGCCAGCCGAACATCGAGTAGAAGATGTAGAACGGGATCATCGTCTCGCCGTGCGTGGAGTACGCGGTGGACGCGGCGATGAAGTCGGCCATCGAACCGGCCTCGGTGATCCCCTCGTTGAGGATCTGGCCGTCCTTGGCCTCCTTGTAGTACATCAGCTGGTCACGGTCGACCGGCTCGTACGTCTGACCCTTCGGCGAGTAGATGCCGAGGGACGGGAAGAGGCTCTCCATGCCGAAGGTGCGCGCCTCGTCGGGGACGATCGGCACCCAGCGCTTGCCGGACGTCTTGTCGCGGACCAGGTCCTTGACCAGGCGTACGAAGGCCATGGTCGTCGCCACGTTCTGCGAGCCGGAGCCCTTGTCGAAGGCCGCGAACGCCTTGTCGGCGGGGGCGGGCAGCGGGGCGACCGCGTGCGTACGGCGTGCCGGGGCCGGACCGCCGAGGGCCGCGCGGCGCTCCTGGAGGTAGCGGACCTCGGGGGAGTCGGCGCCCGGGTGGCCGTAGGGGACCACACCGTCGACGAAGTCGCTGTCCTTGATGGGCAGTTCGAGCAGGTCACGCATCTGCTTGAACTCGTCCGTCGACAGCTTCTTCATCTGGTGGTTGGCGTTCTTCGAGGCGAAGCCCTCGCCGAGCGTGAAGCCCTTGACCGTCTGGGCCAGGATGACCGTGGGCGCGCCCTTGTGCTCGACGGCCGCCTTGTAGGCCGCGTACACCTTGCGCGCCTCGTGACCACCGCGCGAGAGGTGGAAGCACTCCAGGATCTTGTCGTCGCTGAGCAGCTTCGCCAGCTCGACGAGCGCCGGGTCGGAGCCGAAGAAGTCCTGGCGGATGTAGGCGGCGTCACGGGTCTGGTACGTCTGCACCTGCGCGTCCGGGACCTCACGGAGGCGGCGGACGAGGGCGCCGGTGGTGTCGAGCCGGAACAGCTCGTCCCAGGCGTTGCCCCACAGCGACTTGATGACGTTCCAGCCGGCGCCGCGGAACTGGGCCTCCAGCTCCTGCACGATCTTGAAGTTCGCGCGGACCGGGCCGTCGAGGCGCTGGAGGTTGCAGTTGATGACGAAGGTCAGGTTGTCCAGACCCTCGCGGGAGGCGAGTGCGAGTGCCGCCGTCGACTCCGGCTCGTCCATCTCGCCGTCACCGAGGAAGGCCCAGACGTGCGACTGGGACACGTCCTTGATGCCGCGGTTGGTCAGATAGCGGTTGAAGCGCGCCTGGTAGATCGCCGACAGCGGGCCGAGGCCCATCGACACCGTCGGGAACTCCCAGAGCCACGGTAGGCGCCGCGGGTGCGGGTACGACGGGAGGCCGTTGCCGCCCGCCTCCTGGCGGAAGTTGTCGAGGTGCGTTTCGTTCAGCCGGCCGTCGAGGAAGGCGCGGGCGTAGATGCCGGGGGAGGCGTGGCCCTGGATGTAGAGCTGGTCGCCGGACCCGTCGGCCTCCTTGCCCTTGAAGAAGTGGTTGAAGCCCGTCTCGTAGAGCCAGGCCGCGGAGGCGAAGGTGGCGATGTGGCCGCCGACGCCGTGTTTCGCGCCCCGGGTCACCATCGCGGCCGCGTTCCAGCGGTTCCACGCGGTGATCCTGCGCTCCATCGCCTCGTCGCCGTCCACGGTGGGTTCGGCGGCGGTCGGGATGGTGTTGACGTAGTCGGTCTCAAGCAGCTTGGGCAGCGCGAGGCCGTTGCCCTCGGCACGCTCCAGCGTGCGCCGCATCAGGTACGCGGCACGGTGCGGCCCGGCCGCCTTGGCGACGGCGTCCAGGGAGGCCTGCCATTCGGCGGTCTCCTCCGGATCACGGTCCGGGAGCTGGTCGAGCTCGCTCGGCTGGATTGCGGTGGGGTCGGTCATTGCGCCGCCTTCCGGATGCGGAGGGGGGTTCCCTCGTCGGCAAGGGGTTTTCGGGGGTGCCCTTGGTCTTTGGCAGGACAGGGCGGCAGGCTCTGGTGGGAGCCCGCCGATGACTGTAACTCGCTGATCGATGATCGATCAAAGGGTTGAAGGGCAAAACCTCTTGATCACGAGAAAGTAGGCACGGGGTGTCTCGGCGCAGGGCACCGCGTGCCTTGTTTTCGCAGGTGAGGGTACTTCTGAGCGGGCTTGTGCTCCGGTGTTCCGGGCCCGCCGCGCGGCGGGCGTGGCTAGGAAGGCTCGCTGCCCGTCCTCGGCGCGCAGCCCAGCACATGCGCCTTCACCAGCTCCGCGATCAGCGGGTCCCGGCGGCGGAACGCCTCCACCAGGGCCTCGTGCTCCTCCGCGTACGACTGCTGGACCGTGCCCAGCCAGCGGATCGACAGGGCCGTGAAGACCTCGATGCCGAGGCCCTCCCAGGTGTGCAGCAGCACGGAGTTGCCCGCGGCACGCACCAGCTCGCGGTGGAAGGCCACCGTGTGGCGGACCTGGCCGGTGCCGTCGGCCTTGCGGTCGGCCTCGTACAGGGCGGTGACGTGCGGCTCCAGCGACGTGCAGTCGGCGGCCAGCCGCTCGGCGGCCAGCTCGGCCGCGATGGCCTCCAGACCGGCCCGCACGGGGTAGCTCTCCTCCAGGTCCGCCGCGGTGAGGTTGCGTACGCGTACGCCCTTGTTGGGGGCCGACTCGATCAGGCGCAGCGACTCCAGCTCGCGCAGGGCCTCCCGCACGGGGGTCTGGCTGACCTCCAGCTCGGTGGCGATCCGGCGCTCCACGATCCGCTCGCCCGGCTTCCAGCGACCGCTGACGATCCCCTCCACGATGTGCTCGCGGATCTGTTCGCGGAGCGAGTGGACGACGGGCGCGGTCATTGGGGCTCCTTCGGCGGGGGCCGCTCGGGCCCCGAGGCGTTGACTTCTAGACAATAAAGCCGTGGGTCCCTTCGGGAAGGGTGTGCGGGGGTGCTTTGGTGCAGGTGAGATGAGACTTACACGTGGTGCTCCGCCGGGGGCGCGTGACGGGGGGGGTGCTGCGGTGGTACGGCGGGTGCGGGTTCGTTGTGGCTGGTCGCGCAGTTCCCCGCGCCCCTGAAAGCGGGGCTGCGCCCCTGGCTTTTATCTTTTAGGGGCGCGGGGAACTGCGCGACCAGCCCCCACCGGCCCGCGGCCTGGCCACAACGCAAAGGTGCCCCCGCCCGGAAACCCGGGCAGGGGCACCTCGTCGTGCGATGCGGCGGCGGAGCCTAAAGGCCGAGCTCGACCTCGAACTCGCCCGCCTCCAGGATCGCCTTGACCGCCGTCAGATAGCGGGCGGCGTCCGCGCCGTCCACCAGGCGGTGGTCGTAGGAGAGCGTCAGGTAGGTCATGTCGCGGACGCCGATGACCGTACCCTCCTCCGTCTCGATGACGGCCGGACGCTTGACCGTCGCGCCGATGCCCAGGATCGCGACCTGGTTCGGCGGCACGATGATCGTGTCGAAGAGCGCGCCGCGCGAGCCGGTGTTCGAGATCGTGAAGGTCGCGCCGGACAGCTCGTCCGGAGTGATCTTGTTGGCCCGGACCTTGCCCGCCAGGTCGGCGGTGGCCTTCGCGATGCCGGCGATGTTGAGGTCGCCCGCGTGCTTGATGACCGGGGTCATCAGGCCCTTCTCGGAGTCCACCGCGATACCGACGTTCTCGGTGTCGAAGTAGGTGATCGTGCCCTCTTCGACGTTGATCCGGGCGTTGACGGCCGGGTGGGCCTTCAGCGCCTGGGCCGCCGCCTTCACGTAGAACGGCATCGGGGAGAGCTTGACGCCCTCGCGCGCGGCGAAGGAGTCCTTGGCCTGCGCGCGCAGCCGCATCAGCCGCGTGACGTCGACCTCGACGACCGAGGACAGCTGGGCCTGCTCGTGCAGGGCCTTGACCATGTTGTCGCCGATGACCTTGCGGATGCGGGGCATCTTCACGGTCTGGCCGCGGAGGGGAGAGGCCTCCAGGGCCGGCGCCTTCTTGGCGGTGCTCGGGGCGGCAGCGGCCGGAGCCGGAGCGGCCGCGGCGGCCTTCGCGGCCTCGGCGGCGGCGAGGACGTCCTGCTTGCGGATACGGCCGCCGACGCCGGTGCCCTTGACGGTGCCCAGGTCGACGCCGTTCTCGGCGGCGAGCTTGCGCACCAGCGGGGTCACGTACGCGCCGTCGTCACCGGAGGCCGCGGCGGGAGCCGGGGCCGGGGTGACGGGAGCGGGAGCCGGCACCGGCGCGACCGGAGCCGGGTCGGGGGCCGGGGTCGTCTGCTGCTGCGGGGCGGGAGCCGAAGGCGCCTGCGGAGCCGGAGCAGCGGGGGCCGGAGCCGGAGCCGCGGGAGCTGCCGGAGCCGGGGCCGGGGCAGCGGCGGCGGGCGCCGGAGCCGGGGCGGCCGGGGCCGGTGCGGCGGCCGGAGCCGCGCCCGGGGCGCCGATGACGGCGAGCTTCGCGCCGACCTCGGCGGTCTCGTCCTCGGCGACCACGATCTCCAGGAGTACGCCGGCGACCGGCGCGGGGATCTCGGTGTCGACCTTGTCCGTGGAGACCTCGAGCAGCGGCTCGTCCTCCGCGACCTCCTCGCCGACCTCCTTGAGCCACCGGGTGACGGTGCCCTCGGTGACCGACTCGCCCAGCGCGGGGAGGACCACGTCGGTGCCCTCGGCACTGCCGCCACCGGAGGCGGCTGCGGCGGTCGGGGCCGGCGCCGGAGCGGCGGCCTCGGTGGACGGGGTGGCCTGCGGAGCCGGCTCGGGAGCGGCGGCCGGGGCCGGAGCCTCGGCGGCAGCGGGAGCCGGGGCGGCAGGTGCGCCGGAGCCGTCGTCGATGACGGCCAGCTCGGCGCCGACCTCGACCGTCTCGTCCTCGGCGACCTTGATGGAGGCGAGCACGCCGGCGGCAGGGGAGGGGATCTCGGTGTCGACCTTGTCGGTGGACACCTCGAGCAGCGGCTCGTCGGCCTCGACGCGCTCGCCCTCGGCCTTCAGCCAGCGGGTGACAGTGCCCTCGGTGACGCTCTCGCCGAGCGCCGGAAGGGTTACGGAAACCGCCATGGTTTCGGTTGCTCCTTACGAATTGCGGAAGTCTGTGTCGTCGCGTCGTGAGTTGACCGAGGGTCGGTCAGTCGTGCGAGTGCAGCGGCTTGCCGGCGAGAGCGAGGTGGGCCTCGCCCATCGCCTCGTTCTGCGTGGGGTGAGCGTGGATGAGCTGCGCGACCTCGGCGGGCAGCGCCTCCCAGTTGTAGATCAGCTGGGCCTCGCCCACCTGCTCGCCCATGCGGTCGCCGACCATGTGGACGCCGACCACGGCACCGTCCTTGACCTGGACGAGCTTGATCTCGCCCGCGGTCTTGAGGATCTTGCTCTTGCCGTTGCCCGCGAGGTTGTACTTCAGAGCGACGACCTTGTCCGCACCGTAGATCTCCTTGGCCTTGGCCTCGGTGATACCGACGGAGGCGACCTCGGGGTGGCAGTACGTCACCCGCGGCACGCCGTCGTAGTCGATCGGAACGGTCTTCAGACCGGCGAGACGCTCCGCGACCAGGATGCCCTCGGCGAAGCCGACGTGCGCGAGCTGGAGCGTCGGGACCAGGTCACCGACGGCCGAGATGGTCGGCACGTTCGTGCGCATGTACTCGTCGACGAGGACGTAGCCGCGGTCCAGCGCGACGCCCTGCTCCTCGTAGCCGAGACCGGCGGAGACCGGCCCGCGGCCGATGGCGACCAGGAGGATCTCGGCCTCGAAGGTCTTGCCGTCGGCCAGGGTCACGCGGACGCCGTCCTGCGTGTACTCGGCCTTCTCGAAGAACGTGCCGAGGTTGAACTTGATGCCGCGCTTGCGGAAGGCGCGCTCAAGAAGCTTGGAGCTGTTCTCGTCCTCCACCGGCACGAGGTGCTTGAGGCCCTCGATGACCGTGACGTCGGTGCCGAAGGACTTCCACGCGGAGGCGAACTCGACGCCGATGACGCCGCCGCCCAGCACGATCGCGGACTGCGGGACGCGGTCCAGCTTCAGCGCGTGGTCCGAGGAGACGATGCGGTTGCCGTCGATCTCCAGGCCCGGCAGCGACTTCGGCACGGAGCCGGTCGCGAGGAGCACGTGACGGCCCTGGATGCGCTGGCCGTTGACGTCCACGGAGGTCGGGGACGACAGACGGCCCTCACCCTCGATGTACGTCACCTTGCGCGAGGCCACGAGGCCCTGCAGGCCCTTGTAGAGGCCGCTGATCACGTCGTCCTTGTACTTGTGGACGGCGTTGATGTCGATGCCCTGGAAAGTCGTCAGGACGCCGTACTGGTCCGCCTCGCGTGCCTGGTCGGCGATCTCGCCGGCATGCAGCAGGGCCTTGGTGGGAATGCAGCCGTTGTGCAGGCAGGTGCCGCCGAGCTTGTTCTTCTCGATCAGGGCGACGTCCAGGCCCAGCTGCGCTCCGCGCAGGGCCGCGGCGTAGCCGCCGCTACCACCGCCGAGGATCACTAGGTCGAAAACGGTGCTGGCGTCGTTCGCCACGTCACGTCCTCCATGCATGTGCGCCGTACGCCGGTCTGCGTCGACCGGGCGGCGGCTGGTGTCCGGCCGCTCTTTCTTCGGCCCTGAGGTGGGCCCTGTCCTGCCGAGAACCCATCTTCGCACCTGTCGGCGCCGAGCGGGACGCCGGGCCGGGCAGTGAGACGTCTGATCGATCACACGGCGCCCCGTGAGGGGCGCGGGGCTGTATCGATTTACGGCTCCGCCGTGTGGGCGCGATCAGCCCCCCCGGTCCGCACCCGCCGTACAACGGGTGCGGACCGGGCCACTGGGCGGGCCTCAGCCCAAATCACCCGCGGCCGTGATCTCCGCCAGCCGCACGAGAGTCCGTACGGCAGACCCCGTCCCGCCCTTGGGCGTGTAACCGAACGGCCCCTGCTCATTGAAGGCAGGCCCCGCGATGTCGAGGTGCGCCCACGTGATCCCCTCGCCCACGAACTCCTTGAGGAAGAGTCCGGCGACCAGTCCGCCGCCGTACCGCTCGCCCATGTTGGCGATGTCGGCGGTGGGGGAGTCCATCCCCTTCTTCAGGTGGTCCGGCAGCGGCATCGGCCACGCCGCCTCGCCGACCTCCTCGGCAGCCTCGTACACCGCCGTACGGAACGAGTCGTCGTTCGCCATGACGCCGAAAGTCCGGTTGCCCAGCGCCAGCATCATCGCGCCGGTCAGCGTCGCCACGTCGACGATCGCGTCCGGGGTCTCCTCGGAGGCCTTGGCGAGCGCGTCGGCGAGGACGAGCCGGCCCTCGGCGTCGGTGTTGAGGACCTCGACGGTCTTGCCGCTGTACATGCGCAGCACGTCGCCGGGGCGGGTCGCGGAACCGGAGGGCATGTTCTCGGCGAGCGCGAGCCAGCCGGTCACGTTGACCTCGAGGCCCAGCCGCGAGGCGGCGACGACCGCGGCGAACACGGCGGCGGCGCCGCTCATGTCGCACTTCATCGTCTCGTTGTGCCCGGCCGGCTTCAGCGAGATGCCGCCCGAGTCGTAGGTGATGCCCTTGCCGACGAAGGCGAGGTGCTTCTTGGCCTTGGAGGAGGTGTACGAGAGCTTCACCAGGCGGGGCGCGGACGTGGAACCGACACCGACGCCGAGGATGCCGCCGTAGCCGCCCTTCTCCAGGGCCTTCTCGTCGAGCACCTGCACCTTGATGCCGTGCTCCTTGGCCGCGGCCTGCGCGACGGCCGCGAAGGCCTCCGGGTTCAGGTCGTTCGGCGGGGTGTTGATGAGGTCACGGGCGCGGTTCAGCTCCTCGGACACGGCGGTGGCGCGCTCGATGGCCGCCTTGAACGCCTTGTCGCGGGGCTTGCCGCCGAGCAGCGTGACCTCGGCGAGCGGGGCCTTGCCGTTCTTGGCGTCCTTCCCGCTGCCGTTGCTCTTGCCGTTCTCCTTGTAGACGTCGAAGGAGTACGCGCCGAGCAGCGCGCCCTCGCCGACGGCGCCCGCGTCGGCGGCGTCCTCGATCGGCAGGGCGAAGGCGGCCTTCTTCGAACCGGCGAGGGCACGTGCGGCGACACCGGCCGCGCGGCGCAGGGTCTCCCCGGAGAAGGAACCGTCCTTCTCCGGCAGAGCACCGAGACCGACCGCCAGCACGAGCGGGGCCTTGAAGCCGGACGGAGCCGGCAGCTTCGTCACCTCGCCCTCGCCGCCCGAGGCGCCGAGGGTCTCCAGAACGCCGGCGAGCCTGCCGTCGTACGCCTTGTCCACGGCCTCGGCGCCCGGTGCCACGACCAGGTCCCCGGACTTGGGCCCGGTGCCCTTGGCGACACCGACGACGATGGCGTCGACCCGCAGGCCGGGCGCCGCGGCGGTGCTGAGAGTGAGAGCAGTCACGGTGGTGAAATCTCGCTTCCATTGAGTTGCTGTGGCCGTCAGGGGTGAGGTCGGCCGGGGCGGTGGAGTCCCGGGCACGAGCCTACGCGCGGTGGCGCGTTTCGCTCATTCCAGCGGCCGTTCATCCGTGCGTGGTGGCCTGGCCACTTATCACCCCTCACTTCTGTGACCTGAGCCACACTCCTGCTGTTTGCGATGAGTAACCCACTCGTCGCTTTGCATGATTTCCACGGATCCTCCTCGAATTGACCATCAGGGGATCTTGTTGGGGGAGGGGCGAACATGGCGCAGAGTGCGCGCAGATGGAAAAACGCGGCCGCTGTCATGGCGGCTGCCGGTCTGCTGAGCCTGGGGCTGGGAGTCCCCGGAGCGTCGGCGGCGGACGAGCCGCGCATCGATCTGAAAGTGCTCGTCGTGGACAACGGCGACAGCCCCGTGGAAGCCATCACGGAGGAGCTGAAGACCACCGGCATCCCGTATACGACCGTCGACCTGAACGACTCCGGCCGCCCGGCCATCACCGAGGCGTTCCTGAGCGAACCGGCCGACGGATCCGGCGGCACACCGCGCGCCAAGTACCAGGGCGTCGTGCTGCCCAACGAGGCGCCGTTCGGGTCCGGTTCGGCCGAGCAAACGGTCCTGGAGGCGTACGAGAGGACCTTCGGCATCCCCCAGGTCGACGCCTACACGTGGGCGCACCCCGGGGTCGGCCTCGACTACACGGACGCGGGCGGCTGGGCCGGAACGCTCGACGGCCGCGAGGCGGCGGTCACCACGGAGGGCGGGGCGGGCTATTTCGGCTACCTCGACGGCCCCCTCGCATTCGAGGACAACTCGCCCTCCGTCCAGGAGAGTTACGGCTACGTGGCCCGGCCCCGCGCGGGCTTCACCAGCTACGTGGACACCGCCGTGCCCGGCGGGAGCGGCCGTGGCAGCCTGGTGGGCGAGTACGCGCACGACGGACGTCGCGAACTCGTCGTGACCTTCGCCTACAACCACTACCAGCAGCAGTTCCGCGTCCTCGCCCGCGGCATCGTCGAATGGCTGACGCAGGGCGTGCACCTCGGTCAGAACAGGAACTACTTTTCTGTCCATGTCGACGACGTCTTCGCGCCCGACAGCCGCTGGGACACCGAACGCAACTGCACACCCGGTGACTTCGACTGCGTGGGCGGTGACGGCGAGGGGACCACGCCGATCCGTATGACCGCGGCCGACGCGGTCTACGCCGCCCAGTGGCAGCGGGACAGCGGCTTCACCCTCGACATGGTCTACAACGCCGGGGCGGGTGAGGAGTGGAAGAGCGAGAACGGCAACGTCGACGCGCTGACCGACCAACTCCTCGCCGACAAGGGCGAGTACCGCTGGGTCAACCACACCTACACGCACCCCTTCCTCGGCTGCGTCCAGGACACCAGCACCGTGCCGTGGAGCTGCGCGAAGAACGCCGACGGCTCGACCCGGTACGTGAGCCGCGCCGACATCTCGGCGGAGATCCGCGACAACAGCCTCTGGGCGGCGAGCCACGGACTGCCCGTCGACAGCAGCGAGTTGGTGACCGGCGAGCACTCGGGCCTGAAGACCCTGCCGCAGCAGCCGGACGACAACCCGAACCTCGCGGGCGCCCTCGCGGACAACGGCATCGACTGGACCGCCTCCGACGACTCCCGTGAACCGCAGCAGCGTTCGGTGGGCAGCGCCCTGACCGTGCCCCGCTACCCGATGAACGTGTACTACAACGTCGGCACGGCCGAGGAGATCACCGACGAGTACAACTGGATCTACACCTCGAAGGCCGACGGCGGCAGCGGCGTCTGCGAGAACAACCCCACGTCGACCTGCCTCGACGACCCGCTCGACACGGCGACCGGCTTCGAGTCGTACATCCTCCCGCAGGAGGCCCGCACCGCCCTCGGCCACGCCGTGGGCAACGACCCGCGCCCGCACTACGTGCACCAGTCCAACCTGGCCGAGGACCGGCTGCTCTACCCGGTCCTGGACAAGGTGCTCGCCGACTACCGTGCGCTCTACGCCGACAACGCCCCGCTGGAGAACCCGCGGCAGAGCATCATCGGCACCGAGCTGAAGCGCCGCGCCGCCTGGCAGGAGGCCGTCGCCGACGGTGACGTCACGGCGTACCGCGTCGGCACGACCGTCACCGTCACCGCCCCGACCGGGACGCAGATCCCGGTGACCGCACCCGAAGGGACACTCAAGCAACTCCTGCTCGGCACCACCGCGTTCGGGACGCCGTACGCGGGAGAGCGATCGGCCTGGACCACGCCGGAAGCTCTGCAGACAGCCCTCACCCTGAGACTGCCCGCATAACGGAGACAAGCGCCGCAGCACGACGCGCGCCCCGGCCAAGACCGGCCGGGGCGCGCCACCGAGCCGTAAGAAATGTTCCAGGGGGGAACACGCATGATGAGCAAAGGCCGTCATGTCACCATGCTCACTGAGGGCACGTATCCACTGGTCCACGGCGGGGTCAGCACCTGGTGCGACCAGCTCGTGAAGGGGATGCCCGAAGTCGGGTTCAACGTCGTCTCGCTCGCCGGCAACGGTCGTGAACCCGTGACCTGGGAGCTGCCGGGCAACGTCTACCAGCACACGTCCGTACCGCTGTGGGGCACGCTGCAGGGATCCCGGCGAGCACCGCGCGGCCCCGCCCGCCGCCGCTTCATCGACACCTACGAGCGGTTCCTGCTGTCCTTCCTGGACCCCGAGGCGCACTGCGACTTCGGTGAGGCCTTCTACGAACTCGCCCAACTCGCCCGTGAGGGACGGCTGTCGGCGGCCCTGCGCACCGAGGCCGCGCTGCGCTCGCTGATGTGGATCTGGACCATGCCGCACCTCCAGATCGCCCAGGCGTGCCCCACCGTGCACGACGCGCTGACCGCCACCGACCTACTGGAGCACGCGCTGCGCCCGCTGGGCGTCCGGCTGCCCGAGAACTCCGTCTCGCACGCCACCGGCAGCGGTCTGGCCACCCTTCCCGCCCTGGCCGCACGGCAGTTGGACGGCATCCCGTTCCTGCTCACCGAACACGGCATCTATCTGCGCGAGCGCTACCTCGGCTACCGCAGCGACGCACAGCGCTGGCCCGTCAAGGCCCTGATGCTCGGCTTCTACCGCGAGCTCAACACCCTCGGCTACCAGGCCGCCGACCTGATCACCCCGTGCAACCAGTACAACCGCCGCTGGGAAGAGCGCGGCGGCGCCGACCCCGACAAGATCCGTACCGTCTACAACGGCGTCGACCCCGCCGCCTTCCCGCACGCCGGACCCGAGCCGGATGTGCCCACGCTCACCTGGTGCGGCCGCGTCGACCCCATCAAGGACCTCGAGACGCTGCTCCACTCGTACGCCATGGTGCGCGCCGAACTCCCCGAGACCAGGCTGCGGTTGTTCGGCCCGGTACCGCCCGGCGGAGAGGCGTACAAGACCAGACTGGAGAAGCTCGCCGCCGAACTCGGCGTCACGGACGGGCTCACCTTCGAGGGCCGGATCAGCGAGGTGTGGCGGGCCTACGCGGCCGGGCACGTCGTGATGCTCTCCTCCATCTCGGAGGGCTTCCCCTTCTCGATCATCGAGGCCATGTCGTGCGGCCGGACCACGGTCTCCACCGACGTGGGCGGTGTCAGCGAGGCCGTCGGCGACACCGGGATCGTGGTGCCGCCGCGCGAGCCCGAGAAGATGGCCGCCGCCGCGCTCGTCCTGCTGCGGGACGACGAACGACGCCTGGAACTGGGCCGGTTGTCCCGCCAGCGCGTCATCGAGCGCTTCACGCTCCGCCGCTCCGTGGAGGCCTTCCGGACCATCTACCAGGAACTCGCGGGCCTGCCCGAGGTGTACGAGCCCACGCTGGAGACCGTCGCCGACTGGACCCTCGAACTGCGCGACCCCTGGTACCAGGCCGTCGCGACGGACGGGACCGGCTGGTGAGCGGATCGATCCGGATGCCGCCCGGCTCGCGGCCCGACACCCTGCCCTATGTGCCGCGCCAACGCCGTCCCAGCTGGGCGGAGCCCGACCCGGTGGACGAACTCGCCAAGCGGCTGGAGGAGTTCATAGCCGCCGCCGTCCACCCGGACGAGATAGCGGCGCTCCTGGAGTCCGACGGCATGTCGGACGACCAGATACGCGAGAAGTACGGCTGCAAGGACTCCTTCTCGCTCGCCGAGGAGCTGTACGAGCGGGTCGAGCGCCGCCATCCCGAACCCTCGGTACCGGCCCACGACCCCTGGGAAATCGGCCTGCTGGGCTGCCTGTTGAGAGGCGTCGTCTTCGCCCTGCCCGGCCTCGGCTACGTCCTCGGGGCGCCTCTTCTCGCGGGACCGCAGGACGGCCTCGGGCTCCCCGCCGGTACGGTCCCGCTGCTGGCCGGCGCCCTGTGCGGCTGGACCTGGAACCAGGGTCTCGCCCACCGGGCCTACTCCTGGCTCGGGTTGGGCGACAAGGCGGCCTCCCGCCGCTCGCTCCTCGTCGGGGCACCCATGGGCGCGCTGCTCGGCTCGCTCGTCGCACTCGCCGTCGCTCCCGGCCACCTCGGCGCGGTCGCCTTCGCCGCCGGCCAGTCCTGCTACCTCGCCGCGGCGACCGTACTGCTGGTGATGGGCCGCGAACGGGCCCTGCTGGCCGCCCTGTTGCCCATGGCGGCCGGTGCCGTACTGGCGATGGCCCAGCCGGTCCCGGAGGCGGCGAGACTGGCCCTGCTGCTCGGCTCGCTCGGTATCGTCGGCGCGCTCGCCGCGATCGAAGTCGCCCCGGCCGTACGGCGGTCGGGGGACGGGACCCGGATCGGCTGGTCCGCCGGGTTCGCGGCCCTGCTGCCCTTCGGCGGCGCCCAGGAGACCAAACGGCCGCGCAGCGCCTCGCCCTGGCTCGCCGGCTCCCTGCCGTACGCCTTCTTCGGCCTCGGCAGCGGCGTCCTCGTCGTGTTCGTGGCGCTCGGCGACGTCCTGGCCGACGGGTCGTCGACCGCCGCGGTCGCCGCGCCGGCCGCCGTGGCGCTCACGCTGAGCATGGGGCCCGCCGAGTGGCTGCTCTACCGCTTCCGCAGCGGAAGCCTCGCCGGGCTGCGCTCCAGCAGCACCTCACGCGAGTTCTTGCGCACCACCGCGAGCACCCTCGTCAAATGCCTCAGCGCCTACCTCGCCGCGCTGTTCCTGCTCAGCCTCGCCACGGCCGCGCTCTGGCCGAACGCGCCCGGCCTCGACGGCGTACGGCTCACCGCGCTGCTGCTCCTCGGGGTCGTCCTCTGGACCGGCCTGCTGCTCCAGTCGTTCGGCGCCGTCCTGAGCGCCGCCGTGGTCTGCTGCGCCGCGGGCCTCGCCCAGGCCGGGGCACTCCTCGCGGACGGAGTGAGCCCGCACCTGGTCGGCCTCGTCGTGTACGGCGCGGCTGCCGCGGTGCTGGCGACCCTGGTCTGCTGGCAACTGGGAAGGGCAACGGCCCACAGATGAGCACCCTCCTCGTCCCGTACTACGAGCACCCCTCCGTCCGCCCCGCCGAATGGGAAGCGATCGTCGAGGCCGCGCCCCGCCTCTACGGGGTCGTACTCAACCCGGCCAGCGGGCCCGGCGAGCGGCCCGATGCGGCCTTCGCCGAGGTCGCCGAGCGGCTGCGGGGGAGGGACGTCCGGGTGCTCGGGTACGCCGACACCGACTACGGCCGCAGGCCGCGCGCGGAGGTCGTCCGGGACCTCGCGCGGTACCGCGACTGGTACGGCGTGGACGGCGCCTTCTTCGACCAAGTCACCTCAGGGCTGGGCGACTTCGGCTACTACCAGCGGCTCGCCACGTCCGCGTGGGGTGCGGGTTGCACGACCATTGCCCTCAACCACGGGGCGCCGCCGCATCCCGCGTACGCCCGCCTCGCCGACGTCCTCGTCACCTTCGAGGGCACGTGGGAGACCTACCGCAGGCTCCGCCCGGCCCCCTTCGCGGTCGGCCGCACTCGCCAGTGCCACCTGGTCCACGGCGTTCCACCGGGCGCCCCCGTGGGCGACCTGGCCCGCACCCGAGGCGCCACGATCCACTGCGCGGTCCCGGGCGAGGGGGCCCACCCTTGGGGCACCCTGCCGCATGCCTTGCAGGCGGGCTGAACTCTTCGCCTGCGGGCCTGTGGGGGCTGGTCGCGCAGTTCCCCGCGCCCCTGGGTGGGTGGGGGTTCGGTGGTTCGCGACGTGCAGGTCGTCCGTGGCTGAGCGCGCAGTTCCCCGCGCCCCTAAAGACAAAAAGCCAGGGGCGCAGCCCCGCTTTTTAGGGGCGCGGGGAACTGCGCGACCAGCCCCCACCGGGCCCGCACTGTCACCACACAGCAAGAACCACCAGCGCCGCGGTAGCGGCAGTCTCAGCCAAGCCTCCGAACACGTCCCCAGTGATCCCGCCGAACCGGCGAACACAGTGCCGCAGCAGAAGCTCGGCGCACCCGCACGCGACCAGCACGGCAACCCCGCCCAGGACGAGCCCGTACGTCCCGAACAACAGCCCCGCCACCCCCGCGAGGCCGGCCACACCGACCCCCACCAGCACAGCCCCACGCAGGGGCACCGTGCCGGCGACCGCCGCCCCCAGCCCCTCCGGCCGAGCCGGCGGCACGCCAACCCGCGCGGCCAGCGTGAGCGCGAGCCGGGCCGCGACCGCCGACACGACGGCCGCGAAAGCCCCCCACCCCCAAGAAGCGCCGTAGGCCTCCGCCAGCGCCGCCACCTGGGCGAACAGTACGAACACAAGGGTGATGACACCGAACGGCCCGATGTCCGACTGCTTCATGATGCGCAGCGCGTCCTGGGCAGGCTTGCCGCTGCCCAGCCCGTCGGCGGTGTCGGCGAGCCCGTCGAGATGGAGGCCGCGCGTCAGGGCGGCAGGCACGGCGGCGGAGGCCACGGCCGCGAGCAGCGGCCCCGCGCCGAGGACCAGCAGGAACAGGCCGAGCGCCGCGGCGGCGAGACCGACGACCAGCCCGGCGACGGGCGCGCACAGCATCCCGGCCCGCGCCGCCTCACGGTCCCACCGCGTCACCTTGACGGGCAGCACGGTGAGCGTGCCGAAGGCGAAACGGAGGCCGTCGGGCCAGGAGGTCCCGGGAGTTTCCGGCGGGGGCGTGGACACCGGCGCAGGTTACCCGGCGGCCCGAGAGCCGCCCACGGCAGCCGCGGATAAAGTGCGCACATGGGGCATTGGTGGACACGGAACATCACCGAACCGGGAAAGCTGCCGCTGCTGCTGGCGCTCTCCTCCTTCGTACTGACCTTTGTGATCACCCGGATCGTCGTCCGGATGATCCGCGCGGGCAAGGGCCCCTTCGGCAACGTCGAGGCGGGCGGCGTCCACATCCATCACGTGGTCCCCGGAGTCGTCCTGACCGTGATCGGCGGCTTCGGCGCGGTGGCGAGCGGCCGGCACGGCTTCGGCGCGGCCGTGTTCGCCGTGGTGTTCGGGATCGGCGCGGGTCTTGTCCTCGACGAGTTCGCGCTGATCATGCATCTCGACGACGTCTACTGGAGCGAGGAGGGCCGAAAGAGCGTCGAAGTCGTGGTGGTCACGGCGGCCCTGGTGGGCCTGATGCTCAGCGGTTTCCTGCCGTTCGGCGTCAACGACCTCACCGAGGACGAGCTGCAGGACCGCGCGGGCGTCATCGTGAGCATCGCGGTGAACTTCCTGATCTCGCTGCTGGCCCTGAGCAAGGGCAAGGCACGTATGGCGATCTTCGGCGTGATCCTGCCGCTCGTCGCCCTGGTCGGCGCGATCCGCCTCGCCCGTCCCGGCTCGCCGTGGGCCAAGCGCTTCTACCGCAGACGGCACCGCGCCCGGGCCAAGGCCCAGCTGCGGGCCTACCGCCACGACCGCCGCTGGGCGGGCCCCCGCCGCAAGGTTCAGGACTGGATCGGCGGCAAACCGGACCCGGAGCCCGTCCGGTCCCTGCCCGGAGGCCGGTGACGCAGGTCGGAGATCCCGCACAGCACCAGTACGGCCGCGATCGCGGCCAGATGCTCCCTGCCCGCCAGGTTCTCCTTGAGCAGCACCTCCACCACCATGGCCGCGACGACCACCCCCGCGGTGACGTACGCGCGGTACCGCCAGCAGAGGAAGACCGCGAGCCCGACCACGGCCGCCGACGGCCCGGTGTCCACGACCAGCGAGTCCGAGGCGGGCAGCCCCAGAAAGCCGTGCGGGCCGAGCGCGATGCCCACGCGCGCGTAGAGGGTGCCGGCCAGCGTGGCGACGTACGCGATGACGAGCGTGCGCCACCGGCCCAGACAGATCTCGGCGATCCCGAACACGAGCAGGATCTGCGCGAGCGCACCCCACACGGGCAGATCCAGGGCCGGTACGAAGAGGGAGAGAGGGGTGCGCAGAAGGGCCGGCCAGAGCGGGTCCTCGGCGCGGACGGCACCGATGTTCTGGACGAACTGGTAACCCCACGGCTGGTTCTGCACGTACTGCGTGAGCGCCGTCAGGCACACCGCGGCGACGGTCATGGGGATCGCCCGCAGGCGCCGCTCGACGAGACCCGCGCGTACGGCCGCGTACAGCGGGCCCCATTCGGCGCCCGCGTACAGCGGGCCCCATTCGGCGCGGGCCAGACGGGCGAGGGTGCTCATGGGCGCGCGCCGCTCTGTTCGCGCGCGCTCATCGGCGGGCGACCACGGGTCCGTACGTACTCATCTGCGCGTACTCATCTGTGCGACTCCAAGTGCTTGCGGTGCAGCCACTTCGGCAGGCCCGGCGCCTCCAGGAACCCCTCCGCGCGGGCCGCGGCGATGCCGATGCGCGGCAGGTCGCCGCTCTTCTCGAAGAGCAGGAACCGCGGTTCCCAGATGGGCCGGTACTTGGCGTTGGCGCGGTACAGCGACTCGATCTGCCACCAGCGCGAGAAGAAGCTGAGCAGTGACCTCCACAGCCGCAGCACCGGGCCCGCGCCGAGACGCGCGCCACGTTCGAAGACGGAACGGAACATCGCGAAGTTGAGCGAGACCTGCGTGATCCCGATCTCGGGGGCCCGCTGGAGAAGCTGGATGACCATGAACTCCATCAGCCCGTTCTCGGAGTCCCGGTCCCGCCGCATGAGGTCGAGGGAGAGCCCGTGCGGCCCCCAGGGCACGAAGGAGATCACCGCTCTCAGTTCGTCCGTGCCTTCTCCCGCGCGGCTGTTCGTGCATTCGAGCATCACGCACCGCCCGTCGCCCGCATCCCCGAGCCGCCCGAGCGCCATGCTGAAGCCCCGCTCGGTCGCCCCGTCCCGCCAGTCGTCGGCCCGCTTCAGCAGGTACGCCATCTCGTCGGCCGGGATGTCCTCGTGACGCCGGATGCGGACCTGGTAGCCCGCGCGCTGGACGCGGTTGTAGGCCTGGCGGACGGTCCGCATGGCCCGCCCGTCGAGGGTGAACTCGGCCGTCTCGACGATCGCCTCGTCGCCGAGCTCCAGCGCGTCGAGGCCATGGCGTGCGTAGATGGTCCCCGCCTCCTCGCTCGCGCCCATCACCGCAGGGATCCAGCCGTGGGCGCGTGCCTCGGCGAGCCAGGGGTCGATGGCGCCGGGCCACGCCTCGGGATCGCCGATCGGGTCGCCGGAGGCCAGCGAGACACCGCTCACGACGCGGTAGACGACGGCAGCCTTGCCGGTCGGCGACCACACCACGCTCTTCTCGCGGCGCAGCGCGAAGTAGCCGAGCGAGTCGCGGTCGCCGTTCCGGTCGAGCAGTGCCCGCAGCCGTTCCTCGTCGCCCTCGGTGAGCGGGTCGACGGCGCGACGGGAACGGAAGGCCGCGTAGAAGACGGCGAGGACCAGCAGGGTGCTGAGCACATTGATGGTGACGTTTGCCCAGTTGGGAGTGGTGATCCCGGGGAAGCGGGCGTCGTCCGCGGCGACCGAGATCAGCCGCAGGGTGCCGTAGCGCCAGCGGTCGGGGAACGTCGAACGATCGGCGTCGTGCGCGTCGTTGGTGACGGTCACCAGGAGCGCGGCGAGCAGCGAACAGAGCAGCAGTCCGCCGACCGCGACGGCCGCCGCCAGCTTCGGGTTAGAGCGGTCGCCCTTCGCGTAGAACTCGCGCCGGCCGACGAAGAGGGACGCCACGAAGGCGGCCGTCAGGGCGAGGGAGATCCAGTTCTGCGGGTACTCGCGGATCTCCGGGAAGACCATCGCGAAGGCGAACAGCAGCAGGAAGAGCCCGCTGAGTACGAGGTTGAGGATCCAGGCGGCTCGTTTGCGGCGGCGCATCGTGATCGCCAGGAACATCGTGAACGCACCCGACGCGAAGCCTGCCGTCAGGAGGTACGGGGTGAAGTAGTTCTCGGTGTTGTGGCGGCGCACGTCCTGGCCGAGCGAGACCCAGACGGCGCTCAGGAAGTTGAGGAACGCGACGAGGCGGAGGTACCAGACGGCGAATGCGGCTGCTCGCCGTGAGGCCGGGGTGGTCGGGCGGGCGACGTCGCCTGTGCGGGCGGGGGCCCGCGTTGGCTCCGGAGCCGGGGTTTGCTTGACGGCGATTCGGGCGCTTCCCATGAAACGGGATCATATGGGGCGCCGTTGCGTGTGGGTGCCTACTGGGTGGGGTGGTTGCGTTGAGGGGCGGGTGCGGGTGAGTGGGGGCTGGTCGCGCAGTTCCCCGCGCCCCTTAAAAGCAAGGGGCGCGTTTTAGGGGCGCGGGGAACTGCGCGACCAGCCCCCACCGCCCCGCACCCGACGAACTGACCCCGAGCCGCTACTCCTTCTCAGGACCCTCGGGGAGCTCCGCCGCCAACGCGGCCGCGGCCTGCACCAGAGGCAGGGCGAGCAACGCCCCCGCCCCCTCCCCGACGGTCACCCCGTGATCGAGAAGCGGCTCAAGCGCCATCCGGTCGAACGCCTTCGCCTGGGCGGGCTCACCACTGGTCTGCCCCGCCAGCCACCAGTCCGGCGCCCGGAAGGCAACCCGCTGCCCGACCAGCGCACAGGCCGCGGACACGACCCCGTCGAGGATCACGGGAGTCTTGCGCGCGGCACTCTGCAGCAGGAACCCGGTGATCGCGGCAAGGTCCGCCCCGCCCACCGCAGCGAGCAACTGCAGCTGATCCCCGAGAACGGGCCGGGCCCGCCGCAGTGCATCCCGCACCGCCGCGCACTTCCGCATCCAGGCGAGGTCGTCGATGGCCCGCCCCCCGCGCCCGGTGACGACGGACGCGTCGGTGCCGCACAGTGCCGCGATCAGCACGGCCGCGGCGGTGGTCCCCCCGACGCTCACGTCCCCGAGCACGACGAGATCGGTCCCGGAGTCCGCCTCCTCGTCCGCGACGGCGACCCCCGCGAGGAAGGCGGCCTCCGCCTCCTCCAGGGTCAGCGCGTCCTCCACGTCGATCCGCCCGGAGCCACGCCGCACCCGGTGCCGTACGACCTCGTCGGGCAGGCTCTCCGGCTCGCAGTCGAGCGCCATGTCCACCACGCGCACGGGCACCCCGAGCCGCCGGGCCAGTACGGAGACGGGGCTCGCGCCGTCGAGCACGGAGCGCACCAGCTCGTCCGCGCTCCCCGCGGGCCGCGCCGACACTCCCAGTCCTGCGACCCCGTGGTCACCCGCGAACAGCACCACCCGCGGACGCTCGATCGCCCGCACCGGCACGGCCGACTGCGCGGCCGCCAGCCACTCACCGAGGTCGTCGAGGCGTCCCAGGGCCCCGGGCGGCACGATCTGCCGTTCCCGGCGCGCCTCGGCGTCACGGCGCACACCGCCGTCGGGGCGCTCGATCAGATCGGTGAAGTCGTCGAGATTAAGCGAGCTCATTCGCCGAACAGTACCGGCAGTGATCGGGCCGGTCTCCTGACGGTCGGTCAGTGCGCTGCACGGGGTCGTTGCATCGGAGATCGCCATCCCATACGTTCCGGTTTGCAGTGGATTGTCATACCGGTTTGTATCGACCGGTAGTAGCTCATATCAGCCTCTACAGGGTCGTACCGCGTCGGACCGGCAGGAGCAGACAGACCATGCCCCCCACACCCGCCACATCTCCCGCACCCGCCACACCCCCCACACCTCCCGCCCAGCAGACCGTCGCCCGGCGCCGCGCCGCGTATCTCAGCGAACTCGCCCGGGGCACCGACCACTTCCACGAGCCCCGCCGGCCCGACTGCCCCTGGTGCGGCTCCCGGCGGCTGCGCACCCGCCTGCGCACCCCGGACCTGCTCCAGCACAAGCCCGGCACCTTCGTCGTCGACGAGTGCGAGGACTGCGCCCACGCCTTCCAGAACCCCCGCCTCACCGCCGAGGGCCTGGCCTTCTACTACCGGGACTTCTACGAGGGCCATGAGCACCACGACACCCACGAGGGCTTCGCCGAGCGGATCCTGCGGTCCCGCGCCGGACGCAGACGCCACGAGGCCGCCGCCCGCGCGATGCTCCCGTACCCGGAGCCCGAGAGCTGGCTGGACGTCGGCACCGGCCACGGCCACTTCCCGGCGGCGGCCAAGGAGTTGTACACGTACACGTCCTTCGACGGGCTCGACCCCACCTCGCGCGTCGAGCAGGCGCGGACGGAGGGCCGGGTCGAGGAGGCACATCACGGCCGGCTGCCCGACCTGGTCGACCGGCTGCGTGCCCGCTACGACGTGGTCAGCATGTTCCACCACCTGGAGCACAGCCCCGACCCGCGCGAGGAACTGCGCGCCGCGCTCGCCGTACTGCGTCCCGGCGGGCATCTGCTCGTCGAAGTCCCGGACCCGGACTGCGCGTTCGGCGCGCTGCTCGGCAAGTGGTGGGTGTCCTACTGCCAGCCGCAGCACCTCCACCTCATGCCGCTGCGCAACCTGCTCGACGAACTCGACGAGCTCGGCTGCACGGTCGTCTCCACCGACCGCCGCGAACCCCACATCCCGTACGACCTCACGGGCGCCCTCGCGCTGGCGATCGGCAACCGGCTGCCGGGCGGTGACGAGCCCTGGCGCCCGAGCCCGCCGACCGACCTCCAGCGCACCCTCCGTACGGCCCTGACCCGGGCCACCACCCCGCTGCTGGCCTCCGCCTTCGCGCTGGACCACGTCCTGGCCCCGCTCCTGCGCCGCACCCGCTTCTCGAACGCGTACCGCGTCATCGCCCGCAAGACGGCGGGCAGGCACACTCCCCGCCCGGACGCCCAGCCCTTCGACTCCTAGCCCTTCAGGGTGAGCGCCTGCCCCGCCACCACCAGCAGCACGTGCTCGCACTCGGTCGCGAACGCCGCGTTGAGGCGGCCGAGTTCGTCGCGGTAGCGGCGGCCGGAGGGGGTGGCGGGGACGATGCCGGAGCCGACCTCGTTGGAGACGGCGACCACCGTGCGGCGGGTCTCGCGGACGGCGGCCGTCAGCTCCTCCACCCGGGCCCGCAGCGCGCGCTCGCCGCCACCGCCCCACTCGTCGTCGTCCCACGCGTTCACCGAGTCCATCGCGTCCGTCAGCCACAACGACAGACAGTCCACGAGCAGCGGCGCCCCGTCGTCCTTCAGCAGGGGTACGAGGTCGCAGGTCTCGGCGGTACGCCAGGAGCCGGGCCGCCGCTCACGATGGGCGTGCACCCGGGCGGCCCACTCACCGTCCCCGTTCCGCGTCCCGCCGGTCGCCACGTACAGCACATCGGGAAAGGCTTCCAGGCGCCGCTCGGCCTCCACCGACTTCCCGGACCGGGCCCCGCCGAGCACCAGAGTCCGCCGGGGCACGTCGGGCACGTCCTCGTACACCCCCACCGTCAGCGTCGTACCGTCCGGCACCGCCCGTGCCCCCGCCGCCGCGAGCCGCCGCGTCAGCTCCCGGCCGGGCGGCACGTCGTGGTCGAGGTGCACCGCGATCACGTCCGTGGCCGGCCCGACGGCCCCCGCCAGCCGCAGCCGGGCCAGTGCGTCCGGCCGCCCGACGACATCGGCGACCACCATGTCGTACGCCCCGGCCGCCTCCTCAAGACCCGCGGGCGCCGCGCCCGGCGGCAGATACAGCAGCCGCTGGCCGTCGGGCCCCGTCACGGCGTACCCGGTGCCCGGCGCGTCCATCGGCACCGCCCGCACCCGATGCCCCGTCAGCAGCGCCAGCTCCCGCCCGTCCGTTACCCGCCCCGGCTGCGGCAGCCCCGCCGGCACCTCCACCGCGGGCCCGTTGTGCGGATGCGACAACAGCACCTGCCGCACCCCGCCCAACGACCGCCCGGCCCGAGCCGCGGCAAAGGCCGCCCCGGGCGTCAGATCCAGCAACAGGGCCCCGTCGACCAACAAGGCGGCAGCCGCCCGCGCATCCACACCCAGCGCCACCGCACAAGCAGCACAGGGACAGTCGGGCCGAGGCAGCCCCGAGGGCCCACCGGTACCAAGCAAAGTCACTTCCACGACTCTGATTTTCCCGCGTCACTCAGGGTCCTGCGCGTCAGGGGGTGCGAGAACGGGCCCTGTCTTTTGTTTTTTGGGGGCGCGGGGAACTGCGCGATCAGCCCCCACCAACCCGCAGACAGCACACAACACTTCTCGACCTGCACCTTTGAACACCGGACAACCACCAGACCGCCTAGGCTTCAGGGCGAGAGCCCGATCTTGCTGGGAACTTTGGGAGGCTGACATGGCGGCATGGACGTGGCGGTTCGAGAAGGCCGACGGGACGGAAGTCCAGCCCGCGGTCCAGCCCGAGGAGTTCACCACCCAGGGCGACGCGGAGTCCTGGCTCGGCGAACACTGGAAGGCGCTGGCCGAGGCGGGGGCGGACCAGGTCCGGCTCTCCGAGGACGCCACGGAGATCTACGGTCCGATGAGCCTGCACGCCGAGGCTTCCTAGGCCCCCGTAGCCCATACGCGTGAGGGCCGCGGCCGTACGAACGACCGCGGCCCCTCCGCCGCCCGCCCGCACCACCCGCCGAAGGCCGTGAAACGGCCGGCCATTCGCCGGGTCACTGCTCGCCGAGCGTCACCTCGGCGCTCTTCTCGTCACCGTCGCGGGTGTACGTCACCCGCACCTTCTCGCCCGGCTTCCGGGCCGCGAGCGCCTCGGAGAGCGAGGTGACCGTGGTGACCTCGGTGTCATCCAGCCCGGTGATGACGTCCCCGCGCTCGATCCCCGCGTTCGCGGCCGCGCCGCCGTCCTTGACCTCGACCACCGCGACCCCGGCGGGCCGGTAGTCGGCGCCCACCACGGTCCGGGCGGTGATGCCGAGCGCGGCCCGCCCCGAATCGGTGACCCTGCCGTCCTCGATGATCTGGTCGGCGACCGTGCGCACCATCGACGCGGGAATCGCGAAGCCGATGCCCGCCGCCGCGCCCTCGCCCATGCCGGGATCGGTCGCGGCGAGCGTCGGGATGCCGATGACCTGCCCGTCGAGGTCGACGAGGGCGCCACCGCTGTTGCCCGGGTTGATCGCGGCCGATGTCTGCACCATGTTGGCGATGGTGGCGCCCGTGCCTCCGTCCGTACTGCCCTCGCTGACGGTGCGTCCGGTCGCCGACACGATGCCCTGGGTGACGCTGGACGAAAGCCCGAGCGGCGAGCCCATCGCCAGCACGATCTGGCCGACGTCCACCTTCGAGGAGTTCCCGAACCCGGCCGCTTTCAGCCCTTTCGGCTTCCGGTCAAGCTTGATGACCGCGAGATCCTGCTGCGGGTACGTGGAGACGAGCTTCGCGGTCAGCTCGTCCTCGCTGTTGGCCGTCGTCACCTTGATGGTCTTCTCGTCCCCGACCACATGCGCGTTCGTGACGATGTGCCCCTTGTCGTCGTACACGACCCCGGAGCCCAGATCACTGGTCGCCTGGATCTGCACGACCGACGGCAGAACGTCCTTGATCACCCTCTGGTAGTCGTCCTGCAGATCGTTCGCGGCCCGGGGAGCGGCGGCCCGGGCGGCCTTGGTGCCACTCTCGGTCCCGGCCGACGCCCCACCGCCGGAACACCCGCCGAGCAGGACCACGCTGCAGCCGGCGATCAAGGGAAGGACCCGGGCAAGGGCGCGGCCACGGGGCCGGGCAGACGACGCAACATCCATGCCCCGAGTCTTGCCTCGGGCGGTGGGTCCGGCCTGCGGTGCGGGGCCGAACAGGGGGTTCTCAGCCCCGTACGCCGCACAGGTGAAGCAGGGCCGCCACGCGGCGGTACGGATCCGTCCGCCCGGCCCGCTCCTCGGCGGCCAGCAGCGTCTCCACGTCGTCCGGGACGGCCGCGTCGTCGGCCGCGGTGTCCGTGAAGACCCGCACGCCGTACCAGGCGTGCAGCGGCGCCCCGATCCCGGCGAGCGTGCCGGTGAGCGCGTCGAGCCGGTCGGCCCGTACGTCGAGTCCGAGGCGGTTCGTGTACGCGCTGGTGTCGAAGGATGCCAGGGTGCCCGCCCAGTCGCCGGCCAGCCCCGGCCGCATGGCCAGCGCGTCGGCGTTCCGTACGAGCAGGGAGAGCAGTCCGCCGGGGGCCAGCATCCGGGCGAGACCGGCGAGGAGGGGGTCGGGCTCCTCGACGTACATCAGCACGCCGTGGCAGAGCACCACGTCGAAGCTGCCCGGCAGGAAGTGGACTCCGGTGTCGCGCCCGTCGCTCTCGACGAGCCGCACACGGCTGCGGATCCCCTCCGGCTCGGCGGCGAGGCTCTCGCGCGCGACGGCGATCATCGTGGAGTCCTGCTCGACCCCCGTGACCTGGTGCCCGGCCCGGGCCAGCCGCAGCGCCTGCGTGCCCTGGCCCATGCCCACGTCGAGCACACGCAGCCGCTGCCCCACCGGGAACCGCCCGGCTATCTGCTCGTCGAGCTGCCGGGCGACCAGTTCCTGTCGTACGACATCACGCAGGCCGCCCAGCTTGCTCAGCCAGGCTTCGGCGGCGCCCCCCGCGAAAGATCCCGCGCTCAGGGCCGCTCTCCGCGCTTGACCTGCGGCTTCGGCAGCCGGAGGCGACGCATCTGGAGGCTGCGCATCAGCGCGTAGGCGACCGCGCCGCGCTTGGGCTCGTCCGGGAAGCGCGCGTTCAGCTGCTTCTTCATGCGGATCGCGATGCCGATCGAGTCGACGATGATCATCACGATCACGAAGAGCCACAGCAGCAGCGCCACGTTCTGCAGCTGGGCGATCTGGACCATGCTCAGGACGAGGATGATCACCGCCAGCGGCAGGAAGAACTCGGCGATGCAGAACCGCGAGTCGATGAAGTCGCGCGCGAACTTGCGCACGGGGCCCTTGTCACGGGCGGGCAGATAGCGCTCGTCCCCACTGGCGAGCGCTTCGCGCTGCTTCGCCATCTGGGTACGGCGATCGTCACGCTGCCGCTTGGCGGCCTCCTTGCGCGTCGTCGGCGTATTGGCCACGCTGCGGCGCTGGGACTGGGCCTCACTGCGCTTGGGCGTGGGCCGACCCTTGGGGGCCTGCGGGTCACGGGGCTGAGTGGAGTCGGTCAGCGCCTTGTCGGCGGGGGCCTTCTCATCCTTGGCACGGCTACGGAACACAAAACCCAAGGGTAATGGGTACGGAGGCATGGACGTCAGCCGAGTGGGGAACGATCCGGCAACACCGGTCGTCTGTAGGGGGACAAGGGAGCCTGAAAAGGGGTGGCTGCCCACGGTTCTCCGGGCCGACCCCGGGACGAACCCAGGGGGACACCTACTCCCTACGCCGGAGCAAGATCATTCACAGTCGTCCTTGGGGATGAGCGCATCCGTCCCCGAACAGTGCGGTAATGGATGCAGGGCCCGTACTGTGGGTTCTGTTGCAGTCGCTGGAGCTGGAGTCCGTCAGAAGGGGGCGCGCGAAGCCCATGAGCGGTGTCATGAAGCGTATGGGGATGATCTTCCGCGCGAAGGCGAACAAGGCCCTTGACCGGGCCGAGGACCCGCGCGAAACCCTCGACTACTCGTACCAGAAGCAGCTGGAGCTGCTGCAGAAGGTGCGCCGGGGAGTCGCCGACGTGGCGACCTCCCGCAAGCGCCTGGAGCTGCAGCTGAACCAGCTCCAGAACCAGTCCTCCAAGCTGGAGGACCAGGGCCGCAAGGCGCTCGCGCTCGGCCGGGAGGACCTGGCCCGTGAGGCGCTGTCGCGCCGTGCCGCGCTCCAGCAGCAGGTCACCGACCTGGAGACGCAGCACCAGACCCTCCAGGGCGAGGAGGAGAAGCTCACCCTCGCGGCGCAGCGGCTCCAGGCCAAGGTCGACGCCTTCCGGACCAAGAAGGAAACGATCAAGGCGACGTACACGGCCGCCCAGGCGCAGACCCGCATCGGAGAGGCCTTCTCCGGCATCTCCGAGGAGATGGGCGACGTCGGCATGGCCATCCAGCGCGCCGAGGACAAGACCGCGCAGCTCCAGGCGCGCGCCGGTGCCATCGACGAGCTGCTCGCCTCCGGCGCCCTCGACGACTCCTCCGGGCTCGCCAAGGACGACATCCAGACCGAGCTCGACCGGCTCTCCGGCGGCACGGACGTGGAGCTGGAGCTCCAGCGGATGAAGGCCGAGCTGGCCGGCGGTTCCTCGTCCCAGCAGGCGATCGAGGGCGGCAAGGACCAGACTCAGTCCCAGCAGCAGCCGCAGGACACTCCGCGCTTCGACAAGCAGTAGTCGCAGGCGGTAGTCCCACGCCGAGGAGGGCGTCATGATCGTACGGATCATGGGGGAGGGACAGGTGAGGCTGGACGACGGCCACCTCACCGAACTGAACAAGCTGGACGACGAGCTCCTCGCGGAGATGCAGTCCGGTGACGAGGAGGGCTTCCGGCGCACGCTGGGGGCACTCCTCGAGGCGGTCCGCCGCCTCGGCGCGCCACTCCCCGACGCCGCCCTCGAACCCTCCGAACTGATCCTCCCGTCCCCGGAGGCGACGCTCTCCGAGGTCCGGGAGATGCTGAACGACGACGGCTTGATCCCGGGCTGATTTTTCTTCGCCCCCGCCGCCCCTACCCATTCCCGTCACTACTCGGGGGCCGGCCCCCGAACCCCCGCTCCTCAAACGCCGGAGAGGCTGAAATACCCAAGGGGCGCGGGGAACTGCGCGATCAGCCACATCCGGGCCCGCACCCGAAATCACACCCCCACGGGGTCTGGGGCGGAGCCCCGGGGGACGGGAATGGGTAGGGGCGGCGGGGGCGAAAAATGTGGGCCCCGGCCCGATTACCGGTGGCACCAGTTCCGCCCCCCGCAAGGGCCCCGTACCGTAAACAACCGTGAGCACACTCGAGCGCGCCCGGAACCGTCTGCGGGCATACCCGCTGGTGGTGGACGGCGCCCTCGCGGCAGCAGTCCTCGCCTGCATGGTCGTCGGCTCGTTCGCGGAGCCGAACGGAAGACACGGCGGCCCGGACTGGGGCACCCGCACCCCCGACGCCCTCAGCCTCACCCTCATGCTGCTGGCCGCGACGGCCCTGGTCTTCCGCCGGGGCCACCCCCTGAGGGTCCTCGCCGCGACGAGCGCCCTGTCGGCCGTGGAGTTCGTGACGGGCGACCCCAGGGCCCCCGTGGTGATGTCCGCCGTCGTCGCCCTCTACACGGTGGCGTCGGCGACCGACCGCCCCACCACCTGGCGCGTGGGCCTCCTCACGATGACGGTCCTGACCGGCATCGCCATGCTCGCCGGCCCCCTGCCCTGGTACGCGCAGGAGAACCTCGGCATCTTCGCCTGGACCGGCATGGCCGCAGCCGCGGGCGACGCGGTCCGCAGCCGCCGCGCCTTCGTGCACGCCATAAGAGAGCGCGCCGAGCGTGCGGAACGCACCCGCGAGGAGGAGGCGAGACGCCGCGTCGCCGAGGAACGCCTCCGCATCGCCCGCGACCTGCACGACGTCGTCGCCCACCACATCGCCCTCGTCAACGTGCAGGCCGGAGTGGCCGCGCACGTCATGGACAAGCGCCCCGACCAGGCCAAGGAAGCCCTCGCCCATGTCCGCGAGGCCAGCCGCTCCGCGCTCAACGAACTCCGCGCCACGGTCGGCCTGCTGAGACAGTCCGGCGACCCCGAGGCCCCCACCGAACCGGCCCCGGGCCTGCACCGCCTCGAAGAACTCGTCGGCACCTTCCGCAACGCGGGCCTGCCTGTGGAGGTGGCCCGCACCGACCACGGCACGACCCTCCCCGCCGCCGTCGACCTGGCCGCGTACCGCGTCATCCAGGAAGCCCTCACCAATGTGCAGAAGCACGCGGGCCCCGAGGCGAAGGCCGAGGTCAGCGTCGTACGCGTGGGACCGAACGTGGAGATCACCGTCCTCGACAACGGGCCGGGCGACGACGCCGAGGCCCGTCTTGAGGAGAACAGCGGCCACGGACTGCTCGGCATGCGCGAGCGGGTCACCGCGCTGAACGGCGTCTGCACCGCCGGACCCCGATACGGAGGCGGCTTCCGGGTCCATGCGATCCTGCCGGTCAAGAGCCGCACCGGAAGCACCGCGTCCACCGCGGCGGCACCCGCACCCGCAGCGGCAGCCAGACCGGCGGCACCGACCACGGCACCCACGGGGGACCCCGCATGACCATCCGCGTCCTGCTCGCCGACGACCAGGCACTGCTGCGCAGCGCGTTCCGCGTGCTGGTCGACTCCGAGCCCGACATGGAGGTCGTGGGAGAGGCCTCGGACGGGGCGGAGGCCGTGCGGCTGGCCCGTGACGAGCGGGCCGACGTCGTGCTCATGGACATCCGCATGCCCGGCACGGATGGTCTCGCCGCGACCCGGCTCATCAGCGCCGACCCGGGCCTCGCCCACGTACGCGTCGTGATGCTGACGACCTTCGAGGTCGACGAGTACGTGGTGCAGTCGCTGCGCGCCGGAGCCTCCGGGTTCCTCGGCAAGGGATCCGAGCCCGACGAACTGCTCAACGCGATCCGGATCGCGGCCGGCGGCGAGGCGCTGCTGTCACCGGCAGCCACCAAGGGACTGATCGCGAAGTTCCTCGCCCAGGGCGACGGTGATGACGACGACCGGGACCCCGGCCGCGCCGAACGCCTCGAAGCGCTGACCGTCCGCGAGCGCGAGGTCCTCGTCCAGGTCGCCGGCGGGCACTCCAACGACGAGATCGCCGAGCGCCTCACGGTCAGCCCGCTCACGGTGAAGACGCACGTCAACCGGGCCATGGCCAAGCTGGGAGCCCGCGACCGGGCACAGCTGGTGGTCATCGCGTACGAGTCCGGACTGGTACGCCCAAGGGTGGAGTGAGCTCCACCCGCACATACTGCGGTCGCGGTATGCGCGGCATAAGGAAACGGGACTTGGGGGCGAGGGTAGGGCCTCACCCATGGCTCAGAGTGATAGGCGGACGCTCACATGAGCCCATTCTGCCGCTCCAAAGACTCAAGCCACAGAAGAGAGACCCGCCACCCATGTCCTGGCTGTCCCGCTTCAGCCTCGCCCAACGTGCCCTCATCGGGCTCATGTCGATCATCGCCCTGGCCTTCGGGGCGATAGCCATCCCGCAGCTCAAGCAGCAGCTGCTGCCCACCATCGAACTGCCCATGGTGTCGGTGATCGCGCCGTACCAGGGCGCGTCCCCCGACGTGGTCGAGAAGCAGGTCGTCGAGCCCATCGAGGACAACCTCGAAGCGGTCGACGGGATCTCCGGCGTCACCTCCACGGCCAGCGAGGGCAACGCCCTGATCATGGCCTCCTTCGACTACGGCAACGACTCCGCCCGGATCGTCGCCGACGTCCAGCAGGCCGTGAACCGCGCCCGTGTACAGCTCCCGGACGACGTGGACCCGCAGGTCGTCGCCGGTTCCACCGACGACATCCCGACGGTGGTCCTCGCGGTCACCTCCGACAAGGACCAGCAGGCCCTCTCGGACCAGCTCGACCGCACGGTCGTCCCCGCGCTGAAGGACATCGACGGCGTCGGCCAGGTCACCGTCGACGGCGTACAGGACCTTCAGGTCGCGGTCACGCCCGACGACGCGAAGCTGGCGAAGGCCGGCCTGACCACGGCCGCGCTCGGCCAGGCCCTTCAGGCGGGCGGCGCGACCCTCCCGGCCGGTTCCTTCGACGAGGGCGGCAGCAACCGCACGGTCCAGGTCGGCGGCGGCTTCACCTCGCTCAAGCAGATCCAGGACCTGATGGTCACCGGCGAGGGCGGCAAGAAGCCCGTACGCCTCGGTGACATCGCCACCGTCGAGGAGGAGCCCGCCACGGCGGACTCCATCACCCGCACCGACGGCAAGCCCAGCCTGGCCGTCTCCGTCACCATGGACCACGACGGCAGTGCGGTCGCGGTCTCCGACGCGGTCCAGGACAAGCTGTCCGGCCTGCGCAAGGACCTCGGCTCCGGCGCCACGCTGACCGTCGTCAGCGACCAGGGCCCGGCCGTCTCCAAGTCCATCAAGGGCCTGACCACCGAGGGCGCCCTCGGTCTGCTCTTCGCGGTCCTGGTCATCCTGGTCTTCCTGGCGTCGATCCGCTCGACGCTGGTCACCGCGGTCTCCATCCCGCTGTCGGTCGTCCTCGCGCTGATCGTGCTGTGGACCCGCAGCGAATCGCTCAACATCCTCACGCTGGGCGCCCTGACCATCGCCATCGGCCGGGTCGTCGACGACTCGATCGTGGTCCTTGAGAACATCAAGCGGCACCTCGGCTACGGCGAGGAGCGCCAGGAGGCGATCCTCAAGGCCGTACGCGAGGTCGCGGGCGCGGTCACCTCCTCGACGCTCACCACGGTCGCGGTGTTCCTGCCCATCGGTCTGACCGGCGGCATGGTCGGCGAGCTCTTCGGCTCGTTCTCCCTGACCGTCACGGCGGCCCTGCTGGCCTCGCTGATCGTCTCGCTGACGGTCGTACCGGTGCTCTCGTACTGGTTCCTGCGCGCCCCCAAGGACGTGCGGGGCATCGATCCGGAGGAAGCGCGCCGCAAGGCCGAGGAGAAGGAGGCGCGCAGCCGCCTCCAGCGCTTCTACGTGCCCGTGCTGCGTTTCGCGACCCGGCGCCGCCTCACCAGCGTGGCGATCGCGGTGGTGGTCCTCGTCGGTACGTTCGGTATGGCGCCCCTGCTGAAGACGAACTTCTTCGACCAGGGCGAGCAGGAAGTCATCACGGTCAAGCAGGAGTTGAAGCCGGGCACCAGCCTGGCGGCGACCGACGCCGAGGCCAAGAAGGTCGAGAAGATGCTCGACGGCGTCAAGGGCGTCGAGGACTACCAGGTCACGGTCGGCTCCTCCGGCTTCATGGCCGCGTTCGGCGGGGGCACGGACACCAACCAGGCCTCCTACACCGTCAAGGTCGCCGACTCGGCCTCCTTCGACGATGTCCAGGACGGTATCGAGGAGGGGCTCGGCAAGCTCTCCGGGATCGGTACGACGACGGTCGCGGCCGGTGACGGCTTCGGCAGCCAGGACCTCAGCGTCGTGGTGAAGTCGGCCGACGCCGCCGTACTGCGCGAGGCCGCGGAGGAGGTCCGGGACGCTGTCGCCGGGCTCGACGACGTCACCGACGTCACCAGCGACCTCGCCCAGTCCGTGCCGCGGATCTCGGTCAAGGCCAACGACAAGGCCGCCGCGGCCGGGTTCAACGACACGACCCTCGGTGCGGCCGTCGCCCAGGCGGTGCGCGGCACCGACAGCGGCAAGGCGATCCTGGACGACACCGAGCGCGACGTCGTCATCAGGTCGGCGAAGCCGGCCGAGACGCTGTCCGAGCTGAGGAGCCTCAGCCTCGGGTCCGTGAAGCTCGGTGACATCGCGACGGTGAAGCTGGTCGACGGGCCGGTCTCGATGACCCGTATCGACGGTCAGCGCGCCGCCACCATCTCGGCGAAGCCGACCGGTGACAACACGGGCGCGGTCAGCGCCGACCTCACGGCCAAGCTCGACAAGCTGAAGCTGCCGGCCGGTGCCACGGCCGCCATCGGCGGTGTGTCCGAGGACCAGGACGACGCGTTCGCGTCCCTCGGCCTCGCGATGCTCGCGGCGATCGCGATCGTCTTCATGCTGCTGGTCGCGACCTTCCGGTCGCTGATCCAGCCGCTGATCCTGCTCGTCTCGATCCCGTTCGCGGCGACGGGTGCGATCGGTCTGCTGGTCATCACCGGTACGCCGATGGGTGTGCCGTCGATGATCGGCATGCTGATGCTCATCGGCATCGTCGTCACCAACGCGATCGTGCTGATCGACCTGATCAACCAGTACCGCAAGCAGGGGTACGGGGTTGTCGAGGCCGTGGTGGAAGGCGGCCGGCACCGGCTCCGCCCGATCCTCATGACGGCCCTGGCGACCATCTTCGCGCTGCTGCCCATGGCGCTCGGCATCACCGGCGAGGGCGGCTTCATCGCCCAGCCGCTCGCGGTGGTGGTGATCGGCGGCCTGATCACGTCGACGCTGCTGACGCTGCTCCTGGTGCCGACGCTCTACGCGATGGTCGAACTCCGCAAGGAGCGCCGCGCGAAGAAGAAGGCGGCGAAGCGGGAGGTTGCCGCCGAGCGGGAGGCAGTGGGGGTGTAGGTCACCGATTGCGCAGTTCCCCGCGCCCCTTTTCAGGGGCGCGGGGAACTGCGCAATCTTTTTGCCTTGAGGCGTGCCCTACGGCAGCGCCAGCATCCGTTCAAGCGCCAGTTTCGCGAACTGCTCGGTCTCCCGGTCCACCTCGATGCGGTTGACGAGGTTGCCCTGGGCCAGGGACTCCAGGGTCCAGACCAGGTGGGGGAGGTCGATGCGGTTCATGGTCGAGCAGAAGCAGACCGTCTTGTCGAGGAAGACGACCTCCTTGTCCTCGCTCGCGAAACGGTTCGCCAGCCGCCGTACGAGATTCAGCTCCGTGCCGATCGCCCACTTGGAACCGGCCGGAGCCGCCTCCAGGGCCTTGATGATGTACTCCGTGGAACCCACGTAGTCGGCCGCCTCGACGACCTCGTGCTTGCACTCGGGGTGCACCAGGACGTTCACACCGGGGATCCGGGCGCGCACGTCGTTGACCGAGTCGACGGAGAAACGGCCGTGCACCGAGCAGTGGCCCCGCCACAGGATCATCTTGGCGTCGCGGAGCTGCTCGGCGGTGAGCCCGCCGTTCGGCTTGTGCGGGTTGTAGAGGACGCAGTCCTCCAGCGTCATGCCCATGTCCCGGACTGCGGTGTTCCGCCCCAGGTGCTGGTCGGGCAGGAAGAGGACCTTCTCACCCTGTTCGAAGGCCCACTCCAGGGCCCGCTGGGCGTTGGACGACGTGCAGATCGTGCCCCCGTGCTTGCCGGTGAACGCCTTGATGTCCGCGGAGGAGTTCATGTACGAGACGGGCACGACCTGCTCGGCTATCCCGGCGTCGGTCAGCACGTCCCAGCACTCGGCGACCTGCTCGGCGGTGGCCATGTCGGCCATCGAGCAGCCGGCGGCCAGGTCGGGCAGGACGACCTTCTGGTCGTCGGAGGTCAGGATGTCCGCCGACTCGGCCATGAAGTGCACACCGCAGAACACGATGTACTCGGCCTCGGGGCGCGCGGCCGCGTCCCGGGCCAGCTTGAAGGAGTCCCCCGTGACATCCGCGAACTGGATGACCTCGTCGCGCTGGTAGTGGTGGCCGAGGACGAAGACCTTGCTCCCGAGCTTCTCCTTGGCCGCGCGGGCGCGCTCGACCAGGTCCGGGTCGGACGGCGAGGGCAGGTCACCGGGACATTCGACGCCGCGCTCGCTCCTCGGGTCGGCCTCACGGCCGAGGAGCAGCAGGGCGAGGGGCGTCGGCTGTACGTCGAGCTCCTGGGTCTGGGCGGTGGTCACGACACGCACCCTTTCTGTTCTGCGGCCCGCTTGGATCGACCGGCTGGGACGATCAAGCAGAACAAGCCTTTTCGTCGAAATGACGCTATCTATCATAACCGCTTCACGTCACTTTGACGATGCCCATAGCGTCCATGTGACGTGAATCCCGTGGGGTGGTCGACGGGGTGGTCGTGGCGTGTTCGGCGAGGTGGGGGCGGTGGTTGTCCACAGGCCGTTTTCCGCTTCCGGGTGGGTGTGCGAGCATGAAGAGAGAAGCCAAAGACTTAACGCTCGGCGCGGAATGAATCCGCGGCTCCGCCGGTTGCAACCGTCGGCAAGCAGTCTCCGTACAACCCGGGAGAGAAGCAGATGTCCGTATCGGACGAGACCACCACCGTGAGCGACGGCATCCTCCTGTCGGACGCCGCCGCGGCCAAGGTCCAGGGCCTGCTGGAGCAGGAAGGCCGCGACGACCTGGCGCTGCGTGTCGCCGTTCAGCCCGGCGGCTGCTCCGGCCTGCGGTACCAGCTCTTCTTCGACGAGCGCTCCCTCGACGGCGACGTCGTCAAGGAGTTCGGCAGCGTGAAGGTCGTCACCGACCGCATGAGCGCTCCGTACCTGGGCGGCGCCTCCATCGACTTCGTGGACACCATCGAGAAGCAGGGCTTCACGATCGACAACCCGAACGCGACGGGTTCCTGCGCCTGCGGCGACTCCTTCAGCTAAGCCTGCTGCTTGCGTTTGACGGATGACGGCCGGGTCCGTCGTCCCGGACGACACCGAAAGGCGGCGCCCCCTCCAACAGGGCGCCGCCTTTCGCGTACCGGTGTGCCCGGCTACCTCGTCCCGGTCGGGTTCGGCAGGTCCTTCTCCAGCGGGACCGCCTTGCCGTCCGTGTCGACGACTTTCCGCTCCGCGAGCGACTGCTTGAGCTCGACCTTCTCGTGGAAGACCTTGGCGATCAGGATGCAGACCTTGTCCGTCTTCAGCGTCTCGGTCACCCTGACCGTCACCTTGCCGCCGGACTCCTGCGCCGAGGCCTTGTAGTCACTGCACACTCCGCCCGTGAAGCGCACGGTCAGTTCCTTGCCGTCCGCGCTGTAGCCCTCGACCCGGACATCCCGGGTCTCGGTCTTCGGCGCCTCCGTCGTCCCGCCGCCCGGCTCGCTGGTCCGCGGGCTCGGAGCCACCGTCGGGTCGTCGCTCGGGGTGCCGCTCGGAGGCTGCGCAGAGGTCAGATAGCGCGGGTCGACGGCGGGATGCGTGACCGTGAAGCCGGCGCCCGCCCCCGAGGGCCGTACCTCGAAGAGCCAGGACGGCACCAGTGCCTGCCGACCGTCCACGAAGTGCGTGGCCAGACCGAACACGGCGTCCTCGACGACGACCGTCTCGGGCTTCGGCGCCACGGTCGACGCTTCGCAGGGTTTCTCGTCCTTGTCCTTCAGCGGTACGGGACTCGCGCACCCGCCGATCCCCACGCGGTCGCCGCCCCTCCCGGAACCGTTCAGCAGGGCGAGCGTCTTCTCGGCACTGATGACGGGGTACGTGTCGCTCTTCACCGGGGTCTTCAACTGGCCGCTGCCGCCGACCACTTGGCCGTCCGGGCCGATCTGGAGGCCGGTCGACCAGCCGTACGTCGGCAGCCCGCCCACCTTCGGATCCGCGTTCACCACGCGTACGGCGTCCATGAGCTGGCTCGCGTCGAGCTTCGCGTCGTCCTGGCCGACCGCCTTGAGAACGGGGGCGGCGGCCTTCTTCGCGGCGCCCACGCCCACCGGGTCGGTCTCGGCACCCTTGGCGTCGGTCTCGGTGCCCTTGGTGGTCCCGCTCGCGCAGACCGTGGTGCTCTTGCAGTTGTCGGTGCCGGGCACGAAGCGGTTGAACGTCCAGGTGCCGGGTGCTTTCTTGTTCACCCGCAGGCCCGGCCCGGAACCGTCCTTCGTGGCGCCGACCAGCCAGGCGTCGCCCTCCGCCTTCGGAGTGCCCTCCACGCCCAGGGCCTTGGCCAGCTTCGCCACCTCGGCCGCGGTGACCTCGCCCTTCGCACGGTGGACCGCCGCGGAGGAGGGGCCGTCGGGGAGTTCGCCCTCGGCACGGTAGGTCGCACCGTTCGGGTCGGGCTCGCCGGGCGCGATGCCGTTCGTACCGTCCGTGCCCTTCGCGCCGCCCTCGGTGTAGCCGTCCAGGGCCAGCGGTGGCGGTGTGCCGTCGTCGCCCGGAGTACCGGAGCTGTCCTTGCTTCCGCCGCCGCCGGACGCGGTCGTGGCGAAGTACGCCCCGCCGCCCCCGGCGAGCAGCACCGCGGCCGCGACCGAGGCGACGACCACCGGCGAATGCCGCCTGCGTGGCTTGTCCTCGTCGGCGGCCTCGGCCGCGTCGTTGTCGGGTCGCTCGCTGTCCACCGCATCGCTCCTTCTGCCGCACCGCTGTCCCACGAGACCCGCCCCTGACCGGGTCAGGACACAGCAGGGTCGTATCCTGCCTCCCCTTTACGGGGGACAGCGATGGGACGCGACGGGGGAGCGCACGGTTCCCTAATTGGCGCCGCTCACCTTTTTGAGCGCGCGGCGCCATACTGCTTCTTGGCGGCGGGCAGTGCCCTACGCCTTCAGGGGCGGCCGGTTCCCCACGCCTTTCAGGGGCGAGGGGTGCCCTACGTCCTTTAGGGGCGCGGGGAACTGCGCGACCAGCCACAGCGGGCCCGCAGCTTCAATCCGGCCCTCCCCGCGGAGCGACTAGTCGCCGTAGTCCGACATCGCATCCAGCATCCGGGCGGAAGCCGACGGCACCGTCACGCCATGGATGAGTGACGGCGACACCGGAAGCGCCGCGATCCTGGCGGGAGCCGACCAGTGCGGGACCATGCGGGCACAGTCACCCCGCAGCTCGGCCAGACCGCCGTCGAGATCGAGCGGAGCATCGCCATGGATCTTGAGGTTCGTCATAGCGGAACCGTATGCACCGCATGCCCTACGAAAAAAGCCCTACTATTGGGTAGTTTTGCCTGCTTCGAAGCCGCGGCGCGGACCCGATAGCGTTAGATGTCAATCTCCCTCCTCGCAGGAGCGTGTCCTAGCCGTGCGTATCGCAGTCTCGGGCTCCATCGCCACAGACCACCTCATGACCTTTCCCGGCCGCTTCGCCGACCAGCTGGTCGCGGATCAGCTGCACACGGTCTCCCTCTCCTTCCTGGTCGACAATCTCGACGTACGCCGGGGCGGCGTGGGTGCGAACATCGCCTTCGGCATGGGCCAGCTCGGCACCTCGCCGATCCTGGTCGGGGCGGCGGGCTCCGACTTCGACGAGTACCGCGCCTGGCTGGACCGGCACGGCGTCGACACCGCGTCCGTACGGATCTCCGAGGTGCTGCACACCGCGCGCTTCGTCTGCACCACGGACGCCGACCACAACCAGATCGGCTCCTTCTACACCGGCGCCATGAGCGAGGCCCGCCTCATCGAGCTCAAGGCGGTCGCCGACCGCGTGGGCGGACTCGACCTGGTCCTGATCGGCGCGGACGACCCCGAGGGCATGCTCCGGCACACCGAGGAGTGCCGGACCCGCTCGATCCCCTTCGCCGCCGACTTCTCCCAGCAGATCGCGCGGATGAACGGCGACGAGATCCGGCTGCTGCTCGACGGTGCGACGTACCTCTTCTCGAACGAGTACGAGAAGGGGCTCATCGAGTCCAAGACCGGCTGGAGCGACGCCGAGATCCTCTCCAGGGTCGGCCACCGGGTGACGACCCTCGGGGCGCGCGGCGTGCGGATCGAGAGCGTCGGTGGCGACCCGGTCGAGGTCGGTGTCCCGGAGGAGACGGCGAAGGTCGACCCGACGGGGGTCGGCGACGCCTTCCGTGCGGGCTTCCTGTCGGGGCTGGCCTGGGGGGTCTCGCACGAGCGGGCCGCGCAGGTCGGGTGCATGCTCGCGACGCTCGTCATCGAGACCAAGGGCACGCAGGAGTACCAGTTGCGGCGGTCGCACTTCCTGGACCGGTTCACGAAGGCGTACGGGCATGACGCGGCGGCGGAGGTCCAAGGGCACCTGGCTTAGTGCCGGTGCCCTTTGGGTGGGGCGCGGCTGTTCGTTTGTGTCTGCGGGTGCGTGGGGGCTGGTCGCGCAGTTCCCCGCGCCCCTGAAGACACCGGTGCGCGGGAGCCGCAATGGATACGACCCCGCGCACCTGAGACGACTACGGCGCCTTGCGGCGGACCACGTATGCCGTTCCGCCCTCTGTCGGTTCCTCTCCTACGTACTCCTGGTTTCGCATCTCGCACCAGGCCGGGATGTCGAGACGGGCGGCCTCGTCGTCGGAGAGGACGCGGACCGTGCCGCCGATGGGGACGCCGGTGATCACCTTGGCGAGTTCGATCACCGGGATCGGGCAGCGCTTGCCGAGGGTGTCCACGACGAGGGAGCCGTCCTGGACGGTCACCGCGGGGGCGCTCGTCGGGGCGCCCAGTTTCTCGCGGACCGCCGCGACCGTGCCGGGCAGGACGTCCAGGAAGCGGTCCACGTCCTGTGCCGGGGTGCCGAGGGTGAGGGACACCCGGACGTTGCCCTCGCTCAGTACGCCCATGGCCTTCAGGACATGGCTCGGCGTCAGCGTGCTGCTCGTACAGGACGATCCGGACGAGACCGAGAAACCCTCGCGGTCCAGCTCGTGCAGCAGTGTCTCTCCGTCGACATAGAGACAGGAGAAGGTGAGGAGGTGGGGGAGCCGGCGCACCGGGTCGCCCACCACCTCCACGTCCGGGACCAGCTCCGGCACCCGCGCGCGGATCCGGTCCGTCAGCTCCCGCAGCCGGGCCGACTCGGCGGCCGCCTCCGCGCGTACGGCCCGCAGTGAGGCCGCCGCGGCGACGATCCCGGGGATGTTCTCGAAGCCGGGAGCGCGCCCCGACTCCCGTTCGTCGGCCGGGCCTTGAGGGGCGTACCGCACCCCCTTGCGCACGACGAGCAGCCCGACCCCGGCGGGGCCGCCCCACTTGTGGGCGCTGCCCGTCAGCAGTGACCAGCCGCCCTCGACCCGCCCCCAGGCCAGCGACTGCGCCGCGTCCACCAGAAGGGGTACGCCCGCCGCGCGGCACGCGTCGGCGACGGCGACCACCGGCTGCTCCGTACCCACCTCGTGGTTGGCGGACTGGAGGCAGGCGAGCGCGGTGTCGGGGCGCAGGGCCTCGGTGTACGTGTCGGGGGAGACCGCACCCGTGCGCAGAACGGGCACTTCGGACACCGTGCCGCCCTGGGTCCGGTGCATCTCGGCCGAATGGAGAACCGAAGAATGTTCGACCGCGGACACGATCAGGTGGCGTCCTACGCGGTGGCGTCCCGCGAGCGTGCCGGCGATTCCGGTGTGGACCGCCCGTGTGCCTGAGGTGGTGAACACCAGCTCGTCCGGGCGGCAGCCGATCGCCTCGGCGGCGGCCTCGCGGGCGGCGTCCAGGAGGAGCCGGGCGCGCCTGCCCTCGCGGTAGAGGCGGGCCGGGTCGGCCCAGCCCTCGTCCAGGGAGGCCTGCAGGGCCTGGCGGGCCACGGGGTGGAGGGGGGCGGAGGATGCGGCGTCGAAGTAGGACACGACCTCACGCTATGCGGTGTGGTGGGGGACGGGTGCGTTGGGCTTGATCGTCGGGTGCGGGTGGGGTGGGGGCTGGTCGCGCAGTTCCCCGCGCCCCTAAAGGCAAAAGCCTGGGGCGCAGCCCCGCTTTCAGGGGCGCGGGGAACTGCGCGAGCAACCACATACGGCCCGCACCCGCCGACAAACCGGACCCCCCGAGCTCACAGCCGCCCCGCGACGGGCCGTCACATACGGCCCGGAGCCCCGCATTCCACCCCTTCGGGGTGAGCCGCGGCGCGTTGGGGACCCTCCCCGCGCGACCCCAAAAAGCGTCCAGTAGGGTTTGGTCCGCATAAACATCCAAACCCCTGCCCGACGCAGGGCGGCGACCGACCAGCGAGAAGGCCGCAGCCAACAGCGCGGGCGAGACTCTCGGGAAGGCGCTACGTGAGTCCCTACGGCTCCGACCTCCCCCACGCCCCAGGGGGCGCGGGCGGTACCCCCATGCCGCGGCGCCCGATGCGGCGGAAGCTGCTGCAGGCACTGACTGCGGGCCTGGTCCTGGCGACCGCCACCGGTTGCACATACAAGGACTTTCCCCGTCTTGGTATGCCCACCCCGACCACGGAAGAGGCTCCGCGGATCCTCTCCCTGTGGCAGGGCTCGTGGGCTGCAGCGCTCGTCACGGGCGTGCTGGTCTGGGGCCTGATCCTGTGGAGTGCGTTCTTCCACCGGCGCAGCCGCACCAAGGTCGAAGTTCCTCCGCAGACCCGGTACAACATGCCCATCGAGGCGCTGTACACGGTGGTCCCGCTCATCATCGTCTCGGTGCTCTTCTACTTCACGGCCCGCGACGAGACGAAGCTCCTCAGCCTCGACAAGAAGCCCGACGTGACGGTCAACGTCGTCGGCTTCCAGTGGAGCTGGGGCTTCAACTACATCGAGAACGTCGACGGCTCGACCGGTGACGCGGCGACCGACAAGAACCTCGATGCGATTCCGAACAGGTTCAAGGAGCAGTTCCCGGCGAACGCCGGCGGCGTCTACGACGTCGGCACGCCTGCCACGAAGAACCCGCAGAACGGCAACCCCGGTCCGACCCTCTGGCTCCCCAAGGGCAAGACGGTCCGCTTCATCCTCACTTCGCGTGACGTCATCCACTCCTTCTGGGTGGTGCCGTTCCTCATGAAGCAGGACGTCATCCCGGGCCACACCAACTCCTTCCAGGTGACTCCCAACAAGGAGGGCACCTTCATGGGCAAGTGCGCCGAGCTCTGCGGTGTCGACCACTCCCGGATGCTGTTCAACGTGAAGGTCGTCTCTCCCGAGCGCTACGAGGCCCACCTCAAGGAGCTCGCCGAGAAGGGTCAGACCGGTTACGTCCCGGCCGGTATCGAGCAGACGGACCACGAGAAGAACCGGGAGACGAACAACCTGTGAGCATCCTCAATGAACCTCAGGGTGCCGCCGCGGCCGAAGACTCGTACGAGAACGAGCTACCGGTACGGCGCAAGCAGCCCGGCAACGTTGTGATCAAGTGGCTCACCACCACTGACCACAAGACGATCGGTACGTTGTACCTGGTCACCTCGTTCGCGTTCTTCTGCATCGGCGGCGTGATGGCGCTGTTCATGCGCGCCGAACTGGCCCGTCCCGGCACGCAGATCATGTCGAACGAGCAGTTCAACCAGGCGTTCACGATGCACGGCACGATCATGCTGCTGATGTTCGCGACGCCGCTGTTCGCCGGTTTCACCAACTGGATCATGCCGCTGCAGATCGGCGCGCCCGACGTGGCGTTCCCCCGTCTGAACATGTTCGCCTACTGGCTGTACCTGTTCGGCTCGCTGATCGCGGTCGGCGGGTTCCTCACCCCGCAGGGGGCGGCCGACTTCGGCTGGTTCGCCTACAGCCCGCTCTCCGACGCGGTCCGCTCGCCGGGCATCGGCGCCGACATGTGGATCATGGGTCTGGCGTTCTCCGGCTTCGGCACCATCCTGGGCGCGGTCAACTTCATCACCACCATCATCTGCATGCGCGCGCCGGGCATGACCATGTTCCGCATGCCGATCTTCGTGTGGAACGTGCTGCTCACCGCGGTCCTCGTGCTGCTCGCCTTCCCCGTCCTGGCCGCCGCGCTGTTCGCGCTGGAGGCGGATCGGAAATTCGGCGCACACATCTTCGATGCCGCCAACGGCGGTGCCCTGTTGTGGCAGCACCTGTTCTGGTTCTTCGGGCATCCAGAGGTGTACATCATCGCGCTGCCGTTCTTCGGCATCATCAGTGAGGTCATCCCGGTCTTCTCCCGCAAGCCGATGTTCGGCTACATGGGATTGATCGGCGCGACCATCGCCATCGCCGGCCTGTCGGTGACGGTGTGGGCCCACCACATGTACGTCACCGGCGGTGTGCTGCTGCCGTTCTTCTCCTTCATGACGTTCCTCATCGCCGTGCCAACGGGTGTGAAGTTCTTCAACTGGATCGGCACGATGTGGAAGGGATCGTTGTCCTTCGAGACCCCGATGCTGTGGGCGACGGGCTTCCTGATCACGTTCACCTTCGGTGGTCTGACCGGTGTCATCCTGGCCTCGCCGCCGATGGACTTCCACGTCTCCGACAGCTACTTCGTGGTGGCGCACTTCCACTACGTGGTGTTCGGCACGGTCGTGTTCGCGATGTTCTCCGGCTTCCACTTCTGGTGGCCGAAGTTCACCGGCAAGATGCTCGACGAACGCCTCGGCAAGATCACCTTCTGGACGCTGTTCATCGGCTTCCACGGCACCTTCCTCGTCCAGCACTGGCTGGGTGCCGAGGGCATGCCCCGTCGTTACGCGGACTATCTCGCGGCCGACGGCTTCACCGCCCTGAACACGATCTCGACGATCAGCTCGTTCGTGCTCGGTCTGTCGATCCTGCCGTTCTTCTACAACGTGTGGAAGACCGCCAAGTACGGCAAGAAGGTCGAGGTCGACGACCCGTGGGGTTACGGCCGTTCGCTGGAGTGGGCCACGTCCTGCCCGCCGCCGCGGCACAACTTCCTCACGCTGCCGCGGATCCGTTCCGAATCCCCCGCCTTCGACCTGCACCACCCGGAGATCGCCGCTCTCGACCAGCTCGAGAACGCCGGTCACGGTGAGAAGGCCCTCGCTGGTGGCAAGGAGGCCGGCAAGTGAAGGTCCAAGGCAAGATGTTCATCTGGCTGGCCGTCTTCGTGCTGGCCATGGCCATCGTCTACGGCGTGTGGTCCAAGGAGCCCGCCGGCACCACGGCGCTCTTCCTGGGCTTCGGCCTGTGCATCATGATCGGCTACTACCTGGCCTTCACGGCCCGGCGTGTCGACGTGGGCGCCCAGGACAACAAGGAGGCCGACGTCGCCGACGACGCCGGTGAGGTCGGTTTCTTCAGCCCGCACAGCTGGCAGCCGCTCTCCCTCGGTATCGGTGGCGCGCTCGCCTTCATGGGCGTGATCTTCGGCTGGTGGCTGCTCTACTTCTCGGCCCCGATCATCATGATCGGCCTGTGGGGCTGGGTCTTCGAGTACTACCGCGGAGAAAGCCAGAACCAGTAACACGCGCAGAGCACAGGAAGCCCGGACACTCCGTCAGGAGGTCCGGGCTTCCCTCGTTTGCCACACCGCTCATCCCTCGCACGGCCCACTCGACGCGCCGGGTCCGGCCCCGCTTCCTAGCGTGAGGTCATGAGCCACACACCGCGATACCGCACAGCCGTCAGCACGGCACTCATAGTCGCCCTCGGCGCCGGGGTCACGGCCTGCGGCTCCGACGGCCACCCGCTCTCGGCCAAGCCGTACGACGCCGCAGAGGACATCTCCTTCAACATCCCCGTGGACGACGGCAAGAAGGCCGACCCGGACAAGCCCCTGGAGATCACCGCGGAGGACTCCGACGGCCGCATCACCGACGTGACCGCCACGGACGCCACAGGACGGTATGTGGCGGGCGAACTCTCAGCCGACGGGAGCCGCTGGCACAGCACCTCCCCGCTGGCCGCCGGCGTCCACTACAGGCTCCGCGTGAGCACCGAGGACGAGGACGGCGCTCCCGGCCGCAAGGTTGTCGACTTCGACACCGGAACGCCCACCACGAAGAAGCGGCTGGACGTGAAGTTCGGGCCCGACAAGGGCACGTACGGCGTCGGCCAGCCCGTCACCGCCGAGCTCAGCCTCCCGGTCAAGGACAAGGCCGCCCGCGCCGTCGTGGAGCGCTCACTGAAGGTCGACTCCCGGCCCGCCGTGGACGGCGCCTGGCACTGGGTGGACGACAGGAAACTGCACTACCGCCCCAAGGAGTACTGGCCCACCCAGGCCACCATCAGCGCCCACAGCAACCTGTCCGGGATCAAGGTCGCCGAGCGCCTCTGGGGCGGCAGGGCCAAGCCCCTGACCCTGACCACGGGCGACCGCGTGGAGGCCGTCACGGACGCCTCGGCGCACTCCATGACGGTCTACAGGAACGGCGAGGCGATCAAGTCGATCCCCGTCACCACCGGCAAACCGGGCTATGACACCCGCAACGGCGTCAAGGTCGTACTGGGCAAGGAAGGTACCGTTCGCATGACCAGCGCCAGCATCGGTTCCTCCGACTTCTACGACCTGATCGTCCACAACTCGGTCAGGCTCACCAACAGCGGCGAGTACGTTCACGCCGCCCCCTGGTCCACGGGTTCCCAGGGCTACGCCAACGTCAGCCACGGCTGCACCGGCATGAGTACCGCCAACGCCCAGTGGTTCTACGAGAACATCCGCGCCGGCGACATCGTCCAGGTCGTCAACTCGTCCGGCGACATGATGGCCCCGTTCGGCAACGGCTTCGGCGACTGGAACCTCACCTGGAAGAAATGGCGCACGGGCAGCGCCCTGGTGGCCGACACCCCGGAGGGCCCCGGCCCGGGAGCCCGCCTGAGGCTACGCCCGGAGTCCGTGTGAGCTATTTCGACTGGCTGAGGGGCCACGGGCCCCGAAGGGGCGCGGGGAACTGCGCGACCAGCCACACACGGCCCGCAGTCGCGAGATCACACCAATTCCGCGGCGACTAGGCGCTCAGGGCCCGCTTACTGCGAAGCAACCCCGCCAGGGCAGAGGCAAACTCCACCGGCTCCACCGGCAAGGTCACCGCGGCGTCGGCCCGGCTCCACGTGGCCAGCCACGCATCCTGAGGCCGCCCGATCAGCAACAACACCGGCGGACAGTTGAAGATCTCGTCCTTGATCTGCCGGCAGATCCCCATCCCGCCCGCGGGAACGGCCTCGCCGTCGAGCACGCAGACATCGATGCCACCGCGGTCCAGCTCCTTGATGACGGCGGCGGGCGTCGCGCACTCGATGAACTCGACCTGAGGCACGTCCGTGGCCGGCCTCCGGCCGGTGGCGAGCCGCACCTGCTCACGGGTGTTGGAGTCGTCGCTGTAGACCAGCACCGTTGCGGTCGGCTGCATTCTTCCTCCGGGACGTCAGCGTCGTAGAGACAGATACGGACAGGGTCCGATGCGCGGATGCTACCCCCTTGAACACATGGTCAACAGCGGTTCGGACAGGGCTTCGATGGGCCATATGGGCTGGACACGACCCACAGACACTCCGAACGGCACCCCCGGGAGTGAGGGCGAGATAAGCGACCGACATAATGTCGGTCGTGGCGACAGCAACGACAGTAGAAACCGGGCACGCGCACCCGTCGGTCAATCGGCCGAACCTCACCAGCGTCGGAACCATCATCTGGCTGAGTTCCGAGCTGATGTTCTTCGCGGCCCTCTTCGCGATGTACTTCACCCTGCGATCGGTGACCGGGCCGACTCACTGGAAGGAGATGGCGGAACATCTCAACTTCCCGTTCTCGGCCACGAACACCACGATCCTGGTGCTCTCCTCCCTCACCTGCCAGCTCGGCGTGTTCGCCGCTGAGCGCGGGGACGTGAAGAAGCTCCGGATGTGGTTCATCGTCACCTTCATCATGGGTGCGATCTTCATCGGCGGTCAGGTCCTCGAGTACACCGAACTGGTCAAGGAAGCGGGCCTCTCGCTCTCCTCCGACCCGTACGGCTCGGTGTTCTACCTGACCACCGGCTTCCACGGCCTGCACGTGACGGGTGGTCTCATCGCCTTCCTGCTTGTCCTCGGGCGCACCTACGCCGCCCGCAGGTTCACGCACGAGCAGGCGACCGCCGCCATCGTCGTGTCCTACTACTGGCACTTCGTCGATGTCGTCTGGATCGGCCTCTTCGCCACGATCTACATGATCAAGTAGCCGGGCCCGTTCCCGAGCACATTCCAGAAGCATCGACGCAGAAGATCCTGACACCGGGGTAATCCGTGAAAAAGCTCTCCGCACGACGACGCCATCCGCTGGCGGCGCTCGTCGTCCTACTCCTCGCGCTGGCATGCACCGGGGGGCTGTATACCGCGTTCGCGCCCGCGGACGAGGCGCAGGCCGGTACAACCGCCCAGTCCCTAGCAATCGACGAGGGCAAGAAGCTCTACGCCGTCGGCTGCGCCAGCTGCCACGGCACCGGCGGTCAGGGCACCACTGACGGTCCGAGTCTCGTCGGTGTGGGCGCCGCGGCCGTCGACTTCCAGGTCGGCACCGGCCGCATGCCGGCCCAGCAGCCCGGCGCGCAGGTACCGAAGAAGAAGGTCATCTACTCGCAGGCCGAGATCGACCAGCTCGCGGCGTTCGTCGCCTCGCTGGGTGCCGGTCCGACGGTGCCCACCGAGGCGCAGTACAACCCCGAGGGCGCGGACATCGCCAAGGGCGGTGAGCTCTTCCGTACCAACTGCGCCCAGTGCCACAACTTCACCGGCAAGGGCGGCGCGCTGACGAACGGCAAGTACGCCCCGACGCTGGAGGATGTCGACCCGAAGCACATCTACGAGGCCATGCAGACAGGCCCGCAGAACATGCCGTCCTTCCCCGACACCACGCTGACGGAGAAGAACAAGCAGGACATCATCGCGTACCTCGACGCGGTCAACAGCAACGACTCGGAGAGCCCCGGTGGTCTGGAGCTGGGCGGCCTCGGGCCGGTCAGTGAAGGCCTCTTCGGCTGGATCTTCGGTCTCGGCGGTCTGATCGCCGTCGCCGTGTGGGTCGCCGCCCGGACCGCAAAGGCCAAGAAGTCATGAGTAGCCAAGAGACCCCAGAAGAGAACCTGCCCGCCGAGCGGGCCGACGACGAGCACGCGCACGGCGCCGTGAGTGTCGCGGACGAGAAACACCCGTTCGCGGACCCCGGTCTGCCGCCGCACGAGCACCGGATCCAGGACATCGACGAGCGGGCCGCCAAGCGCTCCGAGCGCACGGTCGCCTTCCTGTTCACGCTGTCGATGCTGGCCACGGTCGGCTTCATCGCGTCGTTCGTGACGATTCCCGCCGACAAGATCGTCTACATCTTCCCGCTCGGTCACATCAGCGGACTGAACTTCGCCCTGGGCATGACGCTCGGTCTGGCGCTGTTCTGCATCGGCGCGGGCGCGGTCCACTGGGCCCGCACCCTGATGTCCGACGAGGAGATGACCGACGAGCGCCACGCCATCGCGGCGGAGCCCGAGGTCAAGGCCAAGGTGCTGGCCGACTTCAAGCAGGGCGCCAAGGAGTCCGCGCTCGGCCGCCGCAAGCTGATCCGCAACACGATGTTCGGCGCGCTGACGCTGTTCCCGCTGTCCGGCATCGTCCTGCTGCGCGACCTCGGTCCGCTGCCGGAGGACAAGCTGCGGCACACCTTGTGGCGCAAGGGACTGCAGCTCGTCAACATGAACACGAACGAGCCGCTGCGTCCCTCCGACGTCGCCGTGGGCTCGCTCACCTTCGCCAAGCCCGAGGGCCTGGAGGAGCACGACCACGACTTCCAGACCGAGATCGCCAAGGCGGCCCTGATGATCGTCCGGCTGCAGCCGGACGACATCAAGGACAAGCGTGAGCTCGAGTGGTCCCACGAGGGCATCGTGGCGTACTCGAAGATCTGCACCCATGTCGGTTGCCCGATCTCCCTGTACGAGCAGCAGACCCACCACGTCCTCTGCCCGTGCCACCAGTCCACCTTCGACCTCGCCGACGGTGCCCGAGTTATCTTCGGCCCGGCCGGTCACGCCCTGCCGCAGCTGCAGATCGGTGTGAACGACGAGGGGTACCTCGAGGCGCTCGGCGACTTCGACGAGCCCGTCGGTCCTGCATTCTGGGAGCGCGGATGAGCACTACGACCACTTCCGACTCGCGCTCGCGCGAGAAGGCGCCGGCCGGCGAGAAGATCGCCGACTGGGCCGACGGCCGGCTGGGGATCTACTCCCTGGCCAAGGCCAACATGCGCAAGATCTTCCCGGACCACTGGTCCTTCATGCTGGGCGAGATCTGCCTCTACAGCTTCATCATCATCATCCTCACGGGTGTGTATCTGACGCTGTTCTTCCACCCCTCGATGAACGAGATCGAGTACCACGGAAGCTACGTTCCGCTGCAGGGGCAGCTGATGTCGGAGGCCTTCGCCTCCACGCTGGACATCAGCTTCGACGTCCGCGGCGGTCTGCTCATCCGGCAGATCCACCACTGGGCGGCCATCGTCTTCCTGGCCGGCATGTTCGTGCACATGATGCGCGTGTTCTTCACCGGCGCGTTCCGCAAGCCGCGTGAGATCAACTGGATGTTCGGCTTCCTGCTGTTCGTCCTCGGCATGTTCACCGGGTTCACCGGCTACTCGCTCCCGGACGACCTGCTCTCCGGCACCGGCGTCCGCTTCACCCAGGGCGCGATCCTCGCCACGCCGATCGTCGGAACGTACATCTCGATGTTCCTGTTCGGCGGGGAGTTCCCGGGCGGCGACTTCGTCTCGCGGTTCTACTCGATCCACATCCTGCTGCTGCCCGGCATCATGCTGGGGCTCGTGGTCGGCCACCTGATCCTGGTCTTCTACCACAAGCACACGCAGTTCGCGGGTCCCGGAAAGACCAACAAGAACGTCGTCGGCATGCCGCTGCTGCCGGTCTACATGGCCAAGGCCGGGGGCTTCTTCTTCCTGGTCTTCGGTTTCATCGCGATGCTGTCCGCGGTCGCGTCCATCAACCCGATCTGGGTGCTGGGACCGTACCGGCCCGACCAGGTGTCCACGGGCGCCCAGCCGGACTGGTACATGGGCTTCGCCGAGGGTCTGATCCGCGCGATGCCAGGCTGGGAGATCAACCTCTGGGGTCACACGCTCGTCCTGGGTGTGTTCATCCCACTGGTGCTCTTCGGTCTCTTCCTCGGCATCCTGGCGCTCTACCCGTTCATCGAGTCCTGGATCACCGGGGACAAGAGCGAGCACCACATCCTGGACCGGCCGCGCAACGCGCCGACCCGTACGGCCTTCGGTGTCGCCTGGGTGACCGCGTACATGATCATGCTGATCGGCGGTGGCAACGACATCGTCGCGACCCACTTCCATCTGTCGATCAACTCGGTCACCTGGTTCGTCCGGGTCGGGTTCTTCGTCGGACCGGTCGTCGCGTTCGTCGTCACCAAGCGGATCTGTCTCGGCCTCCAGCGCCGCGACAAGGACAAGGTGCTGCACGGCCGCGAGTCGGGCATCATCAAGCGCCTGCCGCACGGTGAGTTCATCGAGGTCCACGAGCCCCTCAGCCAGGAGGCTCTGCACACCCTCACGGCGCACGAGCAGTACGAGCCGGCCGCGATCGGCCCGGCGGTCGACGAGAACGGTGTCGAGCGCAAGGTGAAGGGCCCGCAGAAGCTGCGCGCCAAGCTCAGCAACGCGTACTTCGGCGAGGACAACCAGATCCCGAAGCCCACCGCCGAGGAGTACAAGGAGATCACGAGCGGCCACGGCCACCACTGATCTTCGACCTGTTCGCCACGGCAGGAGCCCCGTCCATTGCCCGGACGGGGCTCTTTGCCGTCCCCGGGGCTGGATAGGGTGGACCTGTTCCCGTACGAGCCATGAGCTACGGGCGAGATCTCACATCCCACAGGCGTCCCCAACGCGGGACGGACGACCCAGGAGCGGCATATGAGCGCTGTGACCCCCGCCGGAGGCGACACCGCGGCGGTCCGTTCCTGGCCCGCCCTGCTGAACGGCCTGCTGGACGGACGTGACCTGAGCGCCGCCGACACCGCCTGGGCGATGGACCTGATCATGCGGGGCGAGGCGACCGACGCGCAGATCGCCGGGTTCGTGGTGGCCCTGCGGGCCAAGGGCGAGACCGTCGAGGAGATCGTCGGGTTCGTCCGGGCGATGTACGAGCACGCGAACGTGATCGAGGTGCCGGGGGAGACCGTCGACATCGTCGGTACGGGCGGCGACGGGGCGAAGACCGTCAACATCTCCACCATGTCGGCCATCGTCATCGCCGGTACGGGCGCCAAGGTCGTCAAGCACGGCAACCGGGCGGCCTCCTCGGCCTCCGGGGCGTCCGACGTGCTGGAGAAGCTCGGCGTCAATCTGGAGCTGCCGACGCACCGCGTGGCCCAGATCGCCGAGACGGCCGGGATCACCTTCTGCTTCGCGGCCAAGTTCCACCCCGCGATGCGTCATGCGGGTGCCGCGCGCGGGCAGTTGGGGATCCGTACGGTCTTCAACGCGCTCGGCCCGCTGACCAATCCGGCGAAGGTGAAGGCGCAGGCCGTCGGGTGCGCCGATCCCCGGATGGCGCCGATCATGGCCGGGGTGTTCGCCGAGCGCGGCAACTCCTCGCTCGTCTTCCGCGGGGACGACGGGCTGGACGAGCTGGCCACGACGGCCACGTCGCGGGTGTGGGTCGTGCGGGACGGCAAGGTGCGCGAGGAGTCGTTCGATCCGCGTGACGTGGGGATCGAGCTGGTGCCCGTGGAGGCGTTGCGGGGGGCTGACGCCTCGTACAACGCGGATGTGGCCCTGCGGCTGCTGAACGGGGAGACCGGGCCTGTGCGGGACGCTGTGCTGCTGAATTCGGCGGCTGCGCTGGTGGCTCTGTCGCCGGGGGACGGGCCGCTCGCGGACCAGCTCCGGGCGGGGATGGCGAAGGCGGCGGCGGCGATCGACTCCGGGGCGGCGAAGGCCACGCTGGAGCGGTGGGTGGCGGCGACCAACGCGTAGGCCCCGGCTGCGGCTGGTGTCGGGGGGCGGGGGCTTTTTTCGCCCCCGCCGCCCCTACCCATTCCCGTCACTTACTCAGGGGCTCCGCCCCCGAACCCCCGCCAAAAGATTGCGCAGTTCCCCGCGCCCCCAAGAAGGGGCGCGCTGTCCCGCGATGCGGACAGTGGGGTTGCGGTCGGATCATCGTGTGGCAAGATGCAGGCAGGTCATGAGCGACAGTCATCAGGCCCCGGCCGACTGTCCGGCAACCCTCCGTCCGTGGCGGGGTGCCCCGGGTGAAGACCAGGCCGTAGGCAGTGAGGTCTACGGCAAGCGCGGACCCCTCGCATCACCAGGGGTCCTGGTCGTCCGAGGGAGCCTTCTGTGAGCAAGCGAATGCGATAGGGCGTAGAGCCCCGCCTCCGCACACCCCTTTTCACCTTCACCCACGCTCGAGCCGTACCCGCTCGCGTGGTGTTCCCGCCTGCCTCACAGGAGTTCGCCATGTCTGTTTCCACCGCTGTCTCCACTGCTGCCGACCAGAGCGTCTGCCGTGACACCTCCGGGTCCCTGCCCGTTCTGGGGCGGGACGTCACCGTCCCGCTCGTCACCGGTGGCGAGGTCACCTACGCCGCGCTCGACTACGCCGCCAGCGCCCCGGCCCTCCAGCGGGTGTGGGACGACGTGGCCGCGTACGCCCCGTACTACGGGAGCGTGCACCGCGGGGCCGGGTACCTCTCCCAGCTGTCCACCGACCTGTTCGAGAACGCCCGCAGGACCGTCGAGGAGTTCCTCGACTGCCGCGACGGCGACCAGGTCGTCTTCACCCGGTCCACCACCGACTCGCTCAACCTCCTCGCCGCCGCACTCCCCGCCGACTGCCAGGTCTTCGTCTTCGAGACCGAGCACCACGCGTCCCTGCTCCCGTGGCGGGACGCCCGCGTCACCTACCTCAACGCCCCGCGCACCCCGGGCGAGGCCGTCGCGACGCTGGAGCGGGCGCTCGCCGAGCGGGACCCCCACGGGCCGGCGCTCGTGTGCGTGACGGGCGCCTCGAACGTCACCGGCGAGCTGTGGCCCGTACGGGAACTGGCCGCCGCCGCCCACGCACACGGCGCCCGGATCGTGCTCGACGCCGCCCAACTCGCACCCCACCACCCCGTGTCCGTACGGGAGTTGGACGTCGACTGGGTCGCTTTCTCCGGTCACAAGCTGTACGCGCCCTTCGGGTCGGGAGTCCTCGCCGGACGCGCCGACTGGCTGACCGCGGCCGAGCCGTACCTCGCGGGCGGGGGCGCCTCGCGGAAGGTCTCACGGCGGGTGGACGGCGGCGTGGACGTCGAGTGGCACGAGAGCGCCGCACGGCACGAGGCCGGGTCGCCCAACGTCATCGGCGCCTACTCCATCGCCTCCGCCTGCAAGGCCCTCACCGAGGCCGGCTTCGACACGCTGGTCGCCAGGGAGCAGCACCTGATCGACACCGTCCGGACCGGTCTCGCCGAAGTGCCCGAGGTGCGCGTCCTCTCCCTCTTCGGCGACGACGCGCCCCGCGTCGGCGTCATCTCCTTCGTCGTCGAGGGCTGGAACAGCTCGCACTTCGCCGCCGCGCTCTCCGCCGAATACGGCATCGGGGTGCGGGACGGACTGTTCTGCGCGCACCCGCTCGTCCGCACCCTCCTCGGCACCGACCCGCAGACCCAGGGCGAGTGCGGTGCCCCCGAGGCGGCACCCGGCGAGAAGTCCCTCAACGCGATCCGCGTGAGCTTCGGCGCGGGCACGCCCGACGAGCACGTCGAGCGGTTCGTCCGAGCCGTCAAGGAACTCGTGAGCGACGGCGCGAAGTGGAACTACCGCACGGTGGAAGGGCGTTGCGTCCCGGCGGTGTGACCCGGGAGATCCCCGTGCATCTGCCGCGTGCGGTCACACACCCGCCCCTCGTGGCAGCCCCGCCCCCAGCAGGATCATCCGCAGGGCGCGCTCGGTCGCGTCGGTGAGGAGTTCGGAGGCTCGTACGAGGGCTTCGGCGAGGGCCATCGGGGCGGGGAGGATGCCGGTGAAGGCGTCCACGCCCGGGACGGTGTGGGCGCCCTCGCCGAGGGTGCCCGCCAGGGCGAGGACCGGGCGTCCGTTCAGTTTGGCGCGGCGGGCCACCTCGGCCGGGACCTTGCCGCGCGGGGTCTGGTGGTCCAGGGCGCCCTCGGCGGTGAGGACCAGGTCGGCGCGGGCGAGGCGGGCGTCCAGGTCGAGATGGTCGAGGAGCACCTCGAAGCGGGGGAGGAGGCGGGCGCCGAGCGCGGCGAGGCCCGCGCCCAGGCCGCCGGAGGCACCCGTACCGGGGCCGCCGTACAGGTCGCAGGTGACCGGGAGGTCCCGGGTGAGGACGTACGCCCAGTTCTCCAGGCCAGCGGACAGCTCCTCGACCTGCGCGGGGGTCGCGCCCTTCTGCGGACCGAAGACGCGGGCGACGCCGCGCTCGCCGCACAGCACGTTGTACGGGTTGCAGGCGACCAGCAGTTCCGTGTGGGCGAGGCGGGGGTCGAGGCCCTTCGGGTCGATGTGGTGCAGGCGGATCAACTCCCGGCCGCCTTGGGGGAGTGCGAAGCCGTCCTCGTCGAGGAGGCGGGCGCCGAGCGCCTGCAGGGCTCCGGCGCCCCCGTCCGACGTACCCGAGTCGCCGCAGCCGACGAGGATGCGGCGTACGCCCGTGTCGAGGGCGGCACGGATCAGCTCGCCGACGCCGTACGTGGTGGTGGCGCCCGGATCGCGCAGGCCGTGCGGGACGAGGGAGAGGCCGGCCACCGCGGCCATCTCCACGACGGCCGTGTCGGCGGAGCCGAGGCCGGATCCGGTGCGGGATCCGGTGCCGAGCAGCGCGAAGTGGGTGCCCACGGGCTCGCCGAGCGGGCCGGTGGCGGGCAGGGCGACCAGCCGGCCCCCGGTCGCCGAGGCCAGGGCCCGGGCCGTCCCCTCGCCGCCGTCCACCAGGGGGATCAGGTCGACCTCGGCGTCCGGTACGACACGGCGTACGCCCGCCGCGATGGCGTCGGCGGCGGCCTGGGCGGACAGGGACTCCTTGAAGCCACTGGGGGCGACGGCGAAACGGGTCAGCATGAGGGGCTCCTTGAGGGCTTTGCGGCTAGGACGGCGTGGGGCTTCAGGGCTTCAGGACCGGGACGCCGAGCAGGGGCCACACGGTGAGGGCGAAGAGCAGGACGAGCGTCGCCGTCAGAGGGGCCAGGACCGCGGACAGGCGCAGCAGGTCACGCGGGGTGTACGTCGGTGTGCCGGGTATCTCGGCGAAGAGCGTGACCGGCTTGGCCGAGGCCGGGAGCGTGTGGCAGAAGCCCGCCGCGGCGGTGGACGCCAGCGCGGCCGCGACCGGATTGACCCCCGCGCCCACCGCCGCCGCGACCACCAGCGGCACGAGGACGGAGGAGCGGGCGGAGCGGGACTGGAGGACCAGATGGGCGGCCGTGCTCACCGCGACGACGAGCGCGAGGAACAGCCACGGGTCCACGCCGGCCGGCAGCCCGGACACCAGCCATCCCGCCGCCCCCGAGTCCGCGAGCGCGACGCCCATCGCCATCGTCGCGGCCATGAAGAGGAGCAGCGACCAGGGAACGGTCTTCAGAGCGTCCTTCAGGCCCACGGTCCCGAGAGCGGGCGAGGCCGCGACGACCGCGCCGATCAGGGCGACGACCGCGGGGGACACCTGGTGGAGGGGCTCGCTGCACCACAGCGCGACCACCGTGGCGAGCAGCAGCGCGCAGCGCGACTCGGCGGGCGACCAGGGGCCGGTGACAGGCTGCTCGCTGTGCTGCTGGATGTCATCGGCCGTGATCCGTACGGGAGTTCGGCGGTCCGCGCGCCGAGTCGTCGTCAACAGCACGGTCTCGGCGGCCAGATGGGAGGACGCCACGGCCAACGGCAGTCCGAGCAGCAGCCACTGAGTGAAGTCGATACGGTCCCCGGTCGTCTCCCACAGCACCGACACCGTGATCAGATGCGCACCCGCACCGATCAGGGTCGCCACCGCCGACAGCAGGATCACGGTCGGAAAGAGCAGCGCCAGCATCACGACCAGTCGCTTCCGGTCGGCCAGCACCTTGGCGAGCGCGAGGAACACCGGCAGCGCGAGCGCGGCCCGTCCGGAGGTCGCGGGCACCGCGAAGGCCGTCACCACCAGCGCGGCCGTCGTCAGATGCACCAACTGCCTGACTCCCCCACTCTCGGCTTCGCTCGAGCGGGGGGACCCCCATCGCGCCCCGCCCACCAGGAAGGCCGCCGCCCGCCCCGCGAGCCCCGTCCGGGCCACCGCGGCCGCCAGCACGAAGGCGCAGATCAGCAGCCAGACCGTCGAGTCCCCGAGCGTGCCGAAGAGCGTCTCGCTGCTGATCACACCGGTCACCGTGAGCGCGAGTCCCGCGCCCAGGGCGATGTACGTGTCGTCGATGGGCGTACCGATCCACGCACAGGTCGCCAGCGCGAACACGGCCAGCGTCAGCCGCGCGTCACCACCGAGCCCCGGAAAGTTCCCGGGCACGATCAGCAGGGCACAGAGGCTCAGGGCCACACAGAGGGCGGCGGCTTGCCGAAGATTCAGACTCACGACATTCAGAGTTCAGCGGGGCGGTGAGCCTCCAATGAGCCCCACATGAGGGAACCTTCACACGAGCCCCGTAAGGGGCGCGGGGAACCGCGCGATCAGCCACAACGCACCCGCAGCCATCAGACAACCGACCCAGCGGAACACTCACACGGGGAGCCGATACCCCATACCTCGCACAGTCTCCACCCGCTCAGCCCCAAGCTTCTTCCGAAGCGAACGCACGTACACATCAACGATGTTGGACCCGGGATCGAAGTCGTACCCCCACACATGCGACAGGATCTGCTCACGCGACAGAACCTGCCCGGGATGCCGCAGAAACAGCTCCAGCAACACGAACTCACGGGCCGTCAGGTCAACCACCCGCTCGCCCGCCCGAGCCCGCCGCGTACGCAGATCCAGCGTGAGGTCACCCCCGCGCAGCACGGTGACCTCAGGAACCCCCGCCGCCGTACGCAACCGCAGCCGCACCCGCGCGAGGAGTTCCTCGAAGCGGAACGGCTTGGTCATCCAGTCGTCGGCGCCGCCCTCCAGACCCGCCACCGCGTCGCGTACGGAGTCCCGGGCGGTCAGCACGATCACCGGGACCGTCACCCGGGCCTCGCGCAGTTCGCGCAGCACGGTGAACCCGTCCCGGCCGGGCAGCCCGATGTCCAGGATCACCAGGTCGAAGCCGCCGGTCAGCGCGTACTCGTAGGCCGAGTCGCCGTCCGCGACGACGGTCGTGGTGAAGCCGCCCGCGCGCAGCCCCTTCTCGACGAAGGAGGCGATGCGCTCCTCGTCCTCGACGATCAGGATGCGCTTCATGTCCAACGGGCCTTTCCGGTACGGGTGTTCATGTGCGGGTGCTCATGTTCGGGTGTTCATGAGCGGTCCGTCTCAAGGGGCTGGTCCGGCACGGAGTCGAGCACGACGACGAAGGTGGCCCCGCCGCCCGGGGTCTGCCGCAGCCCGACCTTCCCGCCCCGGTGCCCCTCCGCGATGGCCCGCACGATCGACAGGCCGAGGCCCGCGCCGCTGCCCCGGGTGCCGCGCCGGGAGGTGCCGCGCCGGAACCGCTCGAAGATCACCTCGGCGTCCTGCGGCTGCACACCGGGGCCCGAGTCGGCGACGTACAACTCGATGCGGCCGCCGGTGACGCGCGAGCCGATACGGATCGACTGGCCGGGGACGGTGTGCTGCACGGCGTTCTGGGCCAACTGGACCATCGCCTGGGTGATGCGCTGAGGGTCCAACTGGGCTTCCCCGTCGGCGACTTCGGCCAGTTCCCAGTGGCGGTCGCCGAGGGTGCGGGCCTTGACGAAGACGTCGGCGGTGAGCTCGGCGAGCTGCACCGGCTCGGGGGTGACGAAGTCGGGGCGCTCGGCCTTGGCGAGCAGCAGCAGGTCCTCGACGATGCGGCTCATCCGGTCGAGCTCGTCGGTGACCAGCCGGACGGTCTCCTCGCGCTCGGCCGGATCGTCGCCCATCAGTTCCAGATGGCCGCGCACGATGGTGATCGGGGTGCGCAGCTCATGGCCCGCGTCGTCGACGAACTCGCGCTGGGCCGCGAAGGCGCGTTCCAGCCGGTCGAGCATCGCGTTGAAGGTCTCTGCGAGCGCGGCGATGTCGTCGTGGCCGCGGACCGGGATGCGCCGGGTGAGGTCCTGCTCGGTGAGCTGGGCGGCGGCGGTACGCACCAGACGTACCGGCTTGAGGATCCGCCCGGCCACCACCCAGCCGATCCCCGTCGTCATCAGCAGCGCGACCCCGGAGATGGCGAGCAGGATGCGGAACACCTCGTCCACGCGGTCGTGCTCGCGCCCCGGATGGAAGGCGACCACGAAGGCGGCCTCCGGTTCACCGCCGGAGCGGGCGATGGCGACCTTGGCCCACCGGACGTCCCCGGCGGCGCGGTGCAGTGTGCCGGTGGACTCGGAGGACTCGAAGATCTGCCGGCGGCCGTCCTCGTCCTCGTGCAGGGGCAGTCCCGCGGGGATCTCACGGTCCTGGACGAGCTTGGCCGGGGCCGCGTCCGGGCCTCCCGCGAGCAGCCCCATCAGCTCCTCGTCCGGATCGGCGTACTGCCGCTCCAGGAAGACCTTGAGCAGCCGCCCCGGCTCGGTGAACGGCTCTCCGGTCGCGGGGTCCACCCCCCGCTCCTCGAAGTTCGCGAACTCGCCCGCCTCCTGGGCGAGCAGACCGCTGACGCGGGAGTCGACGTCCCGCAGGAGGATCGAACGGGTGGTCGTGGCCACGGCGGCGAGGGCGACGGCCATCACGAGCAGCAGCCAGAGCAGGATGCGGACCCGGGCCGAGATCCGCCGACGCACGGGAACGGGATCGAGAGCGGGATCGGACATGGGTTCGGGTACGGGCTCAGCCGTCGTCCCCGGGTCCGTCGTCATCGTCATCGTCGTCACTCACCGGAGGCCGCGACACGACCTCGTCACTCGGCGTCGGAGTCGGCGTGGGAGAGGCGGCCGACGTGGGCGTCGCAGAGGGCGACCCACTCTCCAGCTCCACCTTGGGCGGAACCTTCGGAGACTCCGGACTGTCGGTCAGGGCGTAACTGGTAGCAGCGATCCCCAGAGGAATCACCACCACAGCGGCAAGAGCCGCCATCCGATGAGAGAAAACCATGGCCCGATGCTGCGGGCCTCACCGGTGCCCCCGGATGAGCGCCGGATGAAGAACTCTTCATCCGGGCCGGGCCCCGTCAGGGGCGCGGGGAACTGCGCGACCAGCCACAACGGACCCGCACCCGGCACACACCCGCCACGACCCGACCTAGTTGTCGAGCCCAATCGCAAACGCAGCCTCAAGATCATGCTGAGAGTACGTACGGAACGCCACATGCGTATCCGTCCCCTCCACCCCCGGAATCTTGCTGATCATCCCGGGAATCACATCCGCCAGATCGTCATGCGCCTTCACCCGGACCATGGCGATCAAGTCATACGTGCCGGTCACGGAGAACACCTCACTGACGGAGTCCAGCGCGGCGATCGACTCCGCGATCTCAGGGATCCGGTCCACGCTGGTCTTGATGAGCACGATCGCGGTGATCACGGCTGGTTTTCTCCCTCGGTGGCCGTCGCTGGGGATTTCACTCTAGTCGTACGGCCATAGCGGACCCACGCGTAGAGGAACCCCGCCGAGAACCCCAGCAAATGCGCCAGATACGCCACCGCGGGGCCCCTGGGTCGCACGGCTCGCCGCCATCCACTGGAGGGAGACCCAGAAGGGCAGGACCACCCAGGCCGGAAACCGCAGCGGGAGGAAGAAGAGGAACGGAAAGAGACTGGTCACCCGGGCTTTGGGGAACAGGTAGAGGAACGCACCGAGGACCGCGGAGATCGCCCCGGACGCGCCGACCAACGTCTGCGCGGAGTCGGAGTGGGCGGCCGCGTAGCCGAACAGGGCGAGGTAGCCACAGCCCAGATAGAAGAGGGCGAACGCGAAGTGGCCCATCCTCTCCTCGGCCATCGCCCCGAAGACATAGAGGAAGAGCATGTTCCCCAGCAGATGCAGCCAGCTGCCGTGCACGAAGAGGGCGGTGGCCGGAGTGACGGCGGCCCGCGGTGTCCCCTCGAACAGTTCGACGGGCACCACGCCCCAGCGTTCGAAATAGGCCCGCTGCGCGGAAAGGAGCTCGTCGCCGGTGCCGTACGCGGGACTGAGGCCCGAGCCCGGCCCGATCACGAAGACCAGGCAGCACAGGGCGATCAGTCCGTAGGTCACCGGAGCGGACTGGCCCCGGACCGCCCTGACTGCCCTGTCGACGGGCCTACCCCAGTTGCCGATCATGAACAGAGCATGACGTAACGGGACCGAAGCGCACAGAGCGCCTCGCCGCTCCCGGTGGACGGGCGTCGAGTACCCGCCAGGCCTTAGGGTTACGAGCCACACGCTCCAGGGAACCTGGTGCGGCATGAGGACTCAGGAAAGTGAGCGACTGCAACGATGACGGTACCCCTGCCGACCGCCGAGACCCGGTGGCGCTGCACGCTCTGCGGCAACCTCACGCGATTCGACGTGACGCGTTCGTCGAAGGTCGTCGAGTACGTGCATCTGGACCTGGCCGGGGAACCGAAGATCGAGGAGCGCGAGGTGGTCAGTGAGACCATCGAGTCGGTGCGCTGTCGCTGGTGCAACGCGGTGGATCAGGTGGAACTGGTGGACAGGCCGGGCGCCGGCTCCTGACAGGAGCGGGCCCCGCACGGACGATGGGGTGAAGGATGGTGGAGACCACCACGGGCGGGGAGCCGGACGACGGCGCCGCCGAGGTGCTCGACCGTCCGCTGCCCGACGGCGTGCGCCGCAGGGTCGTACAGATCGTCTCGGACGGTTTCGGCGGCCTGACCGTGGCCGAACTGCCCGTACAGCTGCGGCAGTACGCCCGGTTCGCCCCCAATCGCCGTGCCAAGTTCGCGGGCAACGCGATGGCGGCGGCCCTGGAGACGGACCCGCTTTTCAGACAGCGCATCGCCGAGAAGCTCAGAGAGGCCCAGTCGGAGCTGACCGGCGCCCTCGACTCCGGCTCGCCGCCCCCGGCCGCGGACCCGCTGGACGTGGCGGCCGCGGCCTATGTGCTGCGTCCCCCGGGCTGGGTGAAGCTGGTGACCGCCGCGGGCGAGGAGGCCCTGCGGGCGGACGCCGAGCGCGCCGACGAGGAGACTCGCGCCGAGCTGGACCGGCTTCGTGAGGAGCTCGCCGAGGCGCGCGGCCAGACCCGCACCGAGACGGAGCGGCTGCGGACGGAGCTGGAGTCGGCGAAGAAGGAAGCCGAATCGCTTCACCGCAAGCTGCGCGGGGCCCTCAGTGACGTCAAGCGCGGCGAGGCGGCCCTGCGCAAGCTGCGGGGTGAGATGGAGTCCGTCCGCGGCGAGGGGCAGGCCCACGTGTCCGCCGCCGAGAGTGAGACCCGGCGGCTCAAGGCGCGGCTGAGCGAGGTCGAGGCCACTCTGGAGGCCACCCGCCGCGCGGCCCGCGAGGGGCGCAGTGTCGAGGACATGCGCGTACGGCTGCTGCTTGACACCGTGCTCGACGCGGCACAGGGGCTGCGGCGCGAACTCGCCCTGCCGCCGGTGTCGGTGCGGCCCGCGGAGACCGTGGACGCGGTCGAACCGGGACGGATGACACCAAAAGACATCGCGGCCCGTGCGCTGTCCGAAAACGATCCCGCGATCCTCGACCAGTTGCTCGCGCTGCCGCAGGCGCATCTGGTCGTCGACGGCTACAACGTCACCAAGACCGGCTATCCGCAGATGCCGCTGGAGAAGCAGCGGCTGCGGCTCCTCGGGCAGCTCTCGCAGCTCGCCGCGCAGACCGGCGCCGAGGTCACCTGTGTCTTCGACGGGGCCGAGCTGGCCGCTCCGGTGCTGCTCGCTCCGCCGCGCGGGGTGCGGGTGCTCTTCTCCAAACCCGGCGTCACCGCCGACGAGTTGATCCGCCAGCTCGTGCGCGCCGAGCCGCCCGGGCGGCCCGTCATCGTCGTCTCGACCGACCGCGAGGTGGCCGACGGGGTGGCGAAGGCGGGAGCGCGCCCGGTGGCCTCCGCGGTGCTCCTGAAGCGGTTCTCGCGCGGCTGAGCGAGCGGGGCTCGGGCGGCCGGGCGAGTGGGTTTCAAGCAGGCGCGCAAGGGAATTTCGCGGGGCCGACCTTCTGATGGTGTACGTCACCTACGTAACAGGCGCCCCAAGTGCAACACATGTGCAGCTTGCCCGAATTGGCGAAACCTTCACGCAACGTAGCGTCAAGCGAGCGTTACTGCATGTGAGTTGAGTGCAAAGAATGCGGTCGGTGACCGAGATTTTTCCGAGGAGGATTTGAACTGATCACAAGAACATCACTAGGGTCGGGCGTCGAACCTCTACTCGGGTGATCACTCATTGGGAGTGACGGTGGAGGGGCACCGCCAACCGGTGTTCTCGGTGGGCGGCTGAGGTAATGAAGGAGCTCGCCTCCGTGGCGTCCCACCGTCGACCGAAGCAGCCGAGCCGCACCCGCGTGACCGTGCTCACCACCGCCGCCGCTGCAGCCGTGGCCCTCAGTTCGCAGGCGGCCAACGCCGCGCCCAGCGAGAAGCCGGGCAAGGCCGAGGTCAAGGCCAAGGTCGACAAGCTCTACGAAGAGGTGGAGCGCGCCACCGACAAGGCCAACGGGGCCGAGGAGAAGCAGGAAAAGCTCGAAAAAGAGATCGACACCATCCAGGACCAGGTCGCGCGAGGCCAGGACGAGCTCAACACCATGCGCGACAGCCTCGGTCTGATGGCCAGCTCCCAGTACCGCACGGGCGCGATCGATCCCTCCGTCCAGCTCTTCCTCTCCTCCGACCCGGACGACTACCTCGACAAGGCGTCCACGATCGACCAGCTGAGCGCTCAGCAGGTCGAGGCGCTGAAGAAGGTCCAGGAGAAGCAGCGGACCCTCGCCCAGCAGCGTCAGGAAGCCGCCGGCAAGCTCAAGGACCTCTCCGAGACCCGCAAGACCCTGGGTCAGAAGAAGAAGGAAGTCCAGACCAAGCTCGCCGACGCGCGCAAGCTCCTCAACACCCTGACCGCCAAGGAGCAGGCGGCCCTGACCGCCGCGGACACGCGTGCCAGCCGGGACGCCGGGGACCGCATCGAGCTCGGCAACGAGGTGCCCGCCTCCGAGCGCGGCGCCGCCGCCCTCGCCGCCGCCAAGACCCAGATGGGCAAGCCGTACGTCTCCGGTGGCAGCGGCCCCAACTCGTACGACTGCTCGGGTCTGACGCAGTGGGCGTACGGCCAGGCCGGTGTGTCGATAACCCGGACCACCTACACGCAGCAGAACGACGGCGTGAAGATCGGCCGCGATCAGCTCAAGCCCGGCGACCTGGTCTTCTTCAACAGCCTCGGCCACGTCGGTCTGTACGCGGGCAACGGCGTCATCGTGCACGCCCCGAAGCCGGGTGCCGTCGTCCGCCTCGAGTCGATGAGCACGATCGGCACCTTCCAGTTCGGCGTCCGGGTCTGATCCCCCCTCGGGCCCGGAACCTCTCCGGGCCCGCCGGGAAGTTGATCGCCACGCCGCCCGAACGGGCGAATTCCCGTAACTCCCGCTGACCCCACGCCCCGCTGATGACCTGCGTCTGAGGCGGGGCGTCACGTTGTGTACCCGTATGGGTCTTTGGCCACCGCGTAGTCGCACGGCTACTGTCTGCCGCGTTTCCCCCAACTCCGGGGGCACGTCAGCGGAAGGGAGTGCGGCTTCCTGTGGGGTCCCATCGCCGCCTTGTACCGTCCGGCTTCGACCGGGGCGCCCGAGGCGCCACCCTGTGCGTACTGACCGCCGCGGCCGCGGCCCTCGGCGTCCTGCCGGCCGGCGCCGCGCCGCAGGACGACACCCGCGCCGAGGTGGACCGGCTGTACGAGGAGGCCGAGCACGCCACCGAGTCGTACAACAAGGCCGACGAGCGCACGGACACACTGCGCGACCAGGTGGACAGGGCGCAGGACCGGATGGCCAGACAGCAGGACCGCATCAACACCATGCGGGACGCGCTGGGTTCGCTCGCCGGGGCCCAGTACCGCTCCGGCGGTCTCGATCCCTCGCTGGCGCTGATGTTCTCCGACGACCCCGACGAGTACCTCGACAAAGCGGCCGTGCTCGACCGGATCACCTCCCGGCAGGCCGGGGAACTCAAGGAACTGCAGGGCGCCATGCGTGATCTCTCCCAGGAGCGCGAGGAGGCGACCCGCAAGCTCGGCGAACTGGACAGGAGCCGCAAGGCGGTCGCCCGGCACAAGCGCACCGTCGAGCAGAAGCTGTCCAAGGCACGGCAGTTGCTCAACGCCATGCCGGGCGCCGACCGAGCCGCCTACGACCGGGCCTCCCGCTCGGGCGGCCGAGTCCCCGACCTGACCGGTGCTGTCCCGTCCTCCGGCCGCGCGGCCGCCGCCGTCGCCGCTGCCCGCTCGGCCGTCGGCCGCCCGTACGTCTGGGGCGCCAACGGACCCTCCGGGTTCGACTGCTCCGGCCTCACCCAGTGGTCGTACGCGCAGGCCGGTGTCGGTCTGCCGCGCACCTCGCAGGCCCAGGCGCACACCGGACGGTCGGTGCCGCTCTCCCAGGCGCAGCCCGGCGACATTGTCACTTACCGGGGCGACGCCAGCCATGTCGGGATGTACGTGGGCAACGGCCAGGTGATCCACGCGCCCTACCCGGGCGCCCCGGTGCGCTACGACCCGGTGGGCATGATGCCCGTCAACACCGTGACGCGCCCCTGACCCCACGGGCGGAGCGCCGTACGATCAGGGTCGTGGCTGGTCGTGGGCGTGCGCCGAGGTGGGTCGTGGGAGTGCTGCTGGCGGCTCTGACCGCGTCGGCCGGCTGCGGTGGCGGCTCCGGGACCGACAGCGCGTCCGGTGACGTCCAGCGCGTGCTCGACACGCGGGCGGCGGCGGTGCGCGACGGCAGCGAGCGGGAGTTCGTGGCGACGCAGGCACCGGCCACCCTCGCCGCAGGGGAACGCGCCGCCGCGCGCACCGAGTTCAGGAACCTGCGGGGGGTCCCGCTGGCCGACTGGGCGTACCGCGTGACCGGCCTCCACCGCTCCGGCGACCGCGCCACGGCCGACGCGGAGCTCCGCTACCGCATAGAGGGCTATGACAAGGCCCCCATCGTCACCGCCCGCACGCTGAGCCTGGCACGGGCCGACGGGCGCTGGTACGTGACCGCCGACCGGCCCGCCAAGGACTCCAGCCAGCAACTGTGGGAGCAGGGGGCGGTCCTGGCCGTACGTGGCGAGCACAGCCTCGTCCTGGGCGTCGGGCGCCCCCGCGGCGCGCTGCGCCACTACGCGGAGCTGGCCGACCGCGCGGTGCCCGCGGTGCGGGAGGCGTGGGGCGAGGAGTGGTCGCGGCGGGTCGTCGTCCTCGTACCGAAGTCGCTGGACGGGATGGCGGGGCTGCTCGGGGCGCCCGCGTCCGGGTACCGGGGGATCGCCGCGGTCACCACGGGCGAGGTGAGCGAAGCGAAATGGGGGTCCCCCCGGCCGGAGGCTGGGGGAGGATCGGCGAAGGCGCCCGCCGACCGGATCATCGTCAACCCCGACGCGTACGGGGTGCTCGGCGCCTTCGGGCGGCAGGTCGTCCTCACACACGAGACGACCCATGTCGCGACCCGTGCGTCGACCTCGGCCGCCACGCCGCTGTGGCTCTCCGAGGGGTACGCGGACTGGGTCGGCTACCGCGGCACCGGGCGCACGGCTCCGCAGGCCGCGCCGGAGCTGGCCCGGGCGGTGGCCGAGGGGCGGGTGCCCGACGCGCTGCCGGGCGACGAGGACTTCGGGTTCGGCGGCGACGCGGGTTCGCTGGCGCGGGCCTACGAGGGTGGGTGGCTGGCCTGCCGGATGATCGCCGAGCGGTGGGGTGAGGTGCGGCTGGGGGAGTTCTACCGGGCCGTGGGGAAGCGGGAGAAACGGGCCGGGGCCGTGGAGGCGGGGCTGGAGGAGGTCCTGGGTACGTCGCTGGAGGAGTTCACGGGGGCGTGGCGAGCGTATGTGCGGGATCGGCTTGGGTGATGGGCGATGGCTGCGGGCCCGGTGGGGGCTGGTCGCGCCGTTCCCCGCGCCCCTAAAGGGGCTGGGGCTGCACCTGCCGTCTTTTAGGGGCGCGGGGAACTGCGCGACCAGCCACGACGGACCCGCACACGATGCGCCGGACGTCCGGCGCAGCCGCTCAGGAGCTCAGTGGCTCCTGAGCGCGGGCCGTCTGAGCGGGCAACTCGGCCTGGGGCGCGTACGACACCGTGTCGCGCCAGAGGAGGGCGGCGGCCGTGACGGACGCGGCGACCAGCAGGCCGTTGCGGATCACGAGCAGGGTGATGCCGAGGCCGTCGCTGCCGACGACGTTGGCGAAATAGACGGGGAACTCCAGGACCGTGAAGAAGCACGCCGTCAGGACCATCCCGGCCGGCAGCCCCATCCGGCTGCCGCGGAAGACCAGGCACACGGCGGCCAGACCGACCAGCCACACCATGTACTGCGGGCTGATCACCCGGCTGGTCGTCGTGAACAGGAGCACCGCCACGAACGCGGCGTCCGCGACCGTGTGCGCCAGGAAGCGCGTCGCCAGCAGCCGCCACATCAGCAGCCAGCCGAACGCGAGCGCCGTCAGCAGCAGGGCCGCCGTGCTCACCAGGTCGACGTACGGGCCGAGGAACTCCACCGAGCCGTAGTTGAGCAGGACCTGGCCCTCCCACCCGTGGTGCCGGGCGATGTGGAAGACCAGGGAGCCGAGGGACTCGACCTCGGTACCCCGGTCGCGCTGGAAGGTCATGAACGCGAACGCGCCGGGCATCGACACCGCGAACAACAGTGCCAGCCCCGCGGCCGTCGCCGCCGCCGCGCCCCATGCCCTCCGCTTCGCCGAGCCCACGAGCAGCAGCGCCGGCCACACCTTCAGCATCGCGCCGAACGCGGCGAGCACGCCCATCACGCGCGGATGCCGGGCACCCGCGAGGATCGCGGCCACGACGACTGCCGTCACCATCACGTCGTACCGCGAGTACACCGTCGGCCCGAGCAGCGGTACGCCCACCACCCACACCCAGGCGCCGCGCAGCGACTTGCCCGGGCGCCGGCCCGCGTACAGGAGCAGACCGAAGGCCACCAGATCGGCGAGGAAGGCCATGACGAAGAACGCCGAGGTGTACTCCAGGAAAGGCAGCAGCCCGGGGGAGAGGATCGCGAGCGCGGCGGCCGGCGGGTACTGCCAGGTCACGTCGTCCAGCGGGAAGGTGCCGGTGCGCAGGACCTCGTACCAGCCCTGGTAGATCACCGAGACGTCGCTGGTGACATCGGGGCCGGGGAAGATCCACACCTTGAAGACGAAGAGCAGCAGCATCAGCCTGGTCAGGCCCCAGGCCCCCACCAGCGGATACGGGAACCTCGCCCCCCTCGCTCCCGTCATGCCCACCTGTCCTCTTCCGTACGGATCCTGTGTGCGGCCATGATTCCCCGCGCGGCTGTGCGAGAGCCTTGAAGCGCGGCCGTGCGGAGCTGCTGGGTGCGGGTTCGGTACTTCCGTGCTTTCGGTACTGTCGACGGCGATGCACAAGACCCTGATCGTGACCAACGACTTTCCGCCGAGGCCGGGCGGCATCCAGGCCTTCCTGCACAACATGGCGTTGCGCCTGGACCCCGAGCGGCTCGTCGTCTACGCCTCCACCTGGAAGCGGGGCCGGGAGGGAGCCGAGGCGACGGCCGCCTTCGACGCCGAACAGCCCTTCGCCATCGTACGCGACCGAACAACCATGCTGTTGCCCACTCCGAGGGTCTCCCAGCGGGCCGTGGGGCTGCTCCGGGAACACGGTTGTACGTCGGTGTGGTTCGGTGCCGCGGCGCCGCTCGGGCTGCTGGCGCCCGCGCTGAGGAAGGCCGGCGCCGAGCGTCTCGTGGCCACGACGCACGGGCACGAGGCGGGGTGGGCGCAACTGCCCGGCTCGCGCGAACTGCTGCGCAGGATCGGCGAGTCGACGGACACGATCACCTATCTCGGCGAGTACACGCGCTCGCGGATCGCCGCCGCGCTGACGCCCGGGGCGGCCGCGCGGATGGCCCAACTGCCGCCGGGCGTCGACGAGAAGACCTTCCACCCCGGCTCGGGCGGCGACGTCGTCCGCGCCCGCCTCGGCCTGACCGACCGCCCGGTCGTCGTCTGCGTCTCCCGGCTGGTGCCGCGCAAGGGCCAGGACACGCTCATCCTCGCGATGCCGCGGATCCTGGCGAGCGAGCCCGAGGCTGTGCTGCTGATCGTGGGCGGCGGGCCGTACGAGAAGGATCTGCGCAGGCTCGCGCACGAGACCGGGGTCGCCGACTCCGTCCGCTTCACCGGGGCCGTCCCCTGGTCCGAACTGCCCGCCCACTACGGCGCCGGTGACGTCTTCGCCATGCCGTGCCGCACCCGCCGCGGAGGCCTCGACGTCGAGGGGCTCGGCATCGTCTACCTGGAGGCCTCCGCGACCGGGCTGCCCGTGGTCGCCGGCGACTCCGGCGGTGCGCCTGATGCCGTCCTCGACGGCGAGACCGGCTGGGTCGTCCGGGGTGGCTCCCCCGAGGACGCGGCCGACCGCATCACCGCCCTGCTCGGCGATCCGGAGCTGCGGTGCCGGATGGGGGAGCGGGGGCGGGAGTGGGTCGAGGAGAAGTGGCGCTGGGACCTGCTGGCGGAGAGGCTGAAGGAGCTGCTGTAGGGCTGCGCCTTGCTGCTTCTTGGAGCTCGGCAGAGCAGGTTGTCGGGTGACTGCGGGTGAGTTGTGGCTGATCGCGCAGTTCCCCGCGCCCCTAAAAAGACGGTGGGTGCAGCCCCAGCCCCTTCAGGGGCGCGGGGAACTGCGCGATCAGCCCCCACCGGGCCGCAGCCATCACGATCACCGGACCCGCGCCACAAGGCCATTCCAGTGAGGCTCAGCCTCGATAGATGGCCTCGATCTCGTCCGCGTAGTCCTTCGCCACCACATTGCGCTTGAGCTTCAGGGACGGCGTGAGGTGGCCGGAGTCCTCGGTGAACTGGTGGGCGAGAATCCGGAACTTCCGCACCGACTCCGCCTTCGACACCGCGGCGTTGCCGTCGTCGACAGCGCTCTGGATCGCCGCGAGCAGATCCGGATCCTGTCCGAGCGACGCCGCGGTGGACCCCGCCGGCTTGCCGTGCTCCTCGGCCCAGTGGCCCAGGAACTCGTCGTCGATGGTGACCAGCGCGCCCACGAACGGACGCCCGTCGCCGACGACCATGCACTCCGCGACCAGCGCGTGCGCCCGGATACGGTCCTCGATCACGGCCGGGGCGACGTTCTTACCGCCCGCGGTGACGATGATCTCCTTCTTGCGGCCGGTGATCCGCAGATAGCCGTCCTCGTCGAGCGTGCCGATGTCACCTGTGTGGAACCAGCCGTCGGCGAGCGCCTCGGCGGTCGCGGCCTCGTTGTTCCAGTACCCCTTGAACAGGTGCTCGCCGTGCAGCAGCACCTCGCCGTCGTCCGCGATGCGGATCACGGAACCCGGCAGCGGCTGGCCGACCGTGCCGATCTTCTGCCGGTCCCACGGGTTGAAGGCGGTGGCCGCACAGGACTCGGTGAGGCCGTAGCCCTCCAGGACCGTGAAGCCGATACCGCGGAAGAAGTGGCCGAGCCGCTCGCCCAGCGGGGCGCCGCCCGAGATCGCGTACTCGCCCTTGCCGCCGAGCACCGCGCGCAGCTTGCTGTAGACGAGTGCGTCGAACGTCTTGTGCTTGATCCGCAGGCCGATCGACGGGCCCGACGGGGTGTCCAGCGCGCGGCTGTACGCGATCGCCGTGTCCGCCGCCTTGTCGAAGATCTTGCCCTTGCCGTCCGCCTGCGCCTTGGCCCGCGCCGAGTTGTAGACCTTCTCGAAGACGCGCGGTACACCGAGGATCAACGTCGGCCGGAACGAGGCCAGTTCGTCGGTGAGGTTCTTGATGTCCGGGACCATGCCCAGCTTGATCGGCGCCATCATCGGCGCGACCTGCACGAGCCGCCCGAAGACGTGCGCGAGCGGCAGGAAGAGCAGCACCGAACACTCACCCGTACGGAACAGGGGACGCAGCCGCTCCACGATGTTGCCGCACTCGGCGAAGAAGCTGCGGTGGGTCAGCACACAGCCCTTGGGGCGCCCGGTGGTACCGCTCGTGTAGACGATGGTCGCCGGGTCGTCGGCCTTGGCGAGCGAGCTGCGCTCCTCGACGGCGGCGTCCGTGACGTCCTTGCCGGCCCGGCCGAGCTCCTCGACACCGCCGCCCTCGATCTGCCAGACGTGCTTGAGGTGGGGCAGCCCGTGCCGCACCGACTCCACGGCGGCCGCGTGCGCGTCCAGCTCCACGACGACGGCGGTCGCGCCCGAGTCGCCGAGGATCCACTGCACCTGCTCCGCCGAACTGGTCTCGTACACCGGCACGGTGACCGCGCCCGCGCTCCAGATCGCGAAGTCGAGGAGCGTCCACTCGTAGCGCGTACGCGACATGAGGCCGACCCGGTCGCCGGGCGCCACGCCCGAGGCGATCAGGCCCTTGGCGGCGGCCTGTACCTCGGCGAGGAAGGTCGTGGCCGAGACGTCCGTCCAAGTGCCGCCGACCTTACGGGCGATGACCGCCACGTCCGGATGCTGCGCGGCGTTTCTGCGGACGATGTCGGTCAGATTGCCGTCCGCAGGGACCTCGTACAAAGCCGGAAGGCTGAACTCGCGCAAGACTGCTGCTCCTCATAGGGCGCCGACGCCACGACTTCGTGTGATGCGACGGAGCGGTCCAAGGCTCGGGCGTGTGCTCTGGGACCCAAGGTGGTTGAAACCCTGAGCACGACTGGACTGCCCGGACGTTACCCGCCGGTACTGCCTCTACGACAGGGGGGTCGGGTGAGATGTTCCCCGCGTCACACGCGTTGGTGTTCCTCTTGAGTGTTCCTCCGCGCACAGTAGTCCACCACGTTACTGACTGGGAGGTAACCGCAGGTCCGCCCGCGTCTACACACGTTTGCTCCACAGGCTTACCCTTGATCGCCATGGCAGGCACACAAGGCGGCAACGCCGACGACATCGGCGGCCCGGGCGGCGAGGCCCGAAAGACGCGCGTCCACGTGGTGAGCGACGTACACGGCAACGTCCGTGACCTGGTCAGGGCCGGTGAAGGCGCGGACGCCCTGATCTGTCTGGGCGACCTCGTGCTCTTCATCGACTACGCCGACCACTCCCGCGGCATCTTCCCGGATCTCTTCGGCACCGAGAACACGGACCGCATCGTCGAGCTCCGCACCGCCCGCCACTACGAGGAGGCCCGGGCCTTCGGCGCGCGGCTGTGGGCGGGCGTCGACCGCGGACCCGCCATCGAGAAGGCCGTACGGAAGCAGTACGCCGAACTGTTCGCGGCGTTCCCCACTCCGACGTACGCCACCTACGGCAACGTCGACGTGCCGCCCCTGTGGTCGGAGTACGCCGGGCCCGGCACCACCGTGCTCGACGGCGAGCGGGTCGAGATCGGCGGCCGCGTCTTCGGCTTCGTCGGCGGAGGCCTGCGTACGCCCATGCGGACGCCGTACGAGATCAGCGACGAGGAGTACGCGGCGAAGATCGAGGCTGTCGGCGAGGTCGACGTGCTGTGCACGCACATCCCGCCGGAAGTGCCCGAGCTCGTCTACGACACGGTGGCGCGGCGCTTCGAGCGGGGGAGCCGGGCACTGCTCGACGCGATCCGGCGCACCCGGCCGCGTTACTCGCTCTTCGGCCACGTCCATCAGCCGCTCGCCCGGCGGATGCGCGTCGGCGCCACGGAGTGCGTCAACGTGGGCCACTTCGCCGGAACGGGGAAGCCGTGGGGGCTGGAGTGGTGAGGGCTACCGGCGGTCGCAGGGCCGGGGGCGGCCGGGAGTCCGGCGCGCGGTAGCCTTCACGCTGCATACACAGGTAGGAAGCGTTCGTACCCCGACGAACACCCCTATGTCCGGACCGCATCTGGAGGAGCCACGGCGATGGCGGAACACACCAGCTCGAGCATCACGATCGAGGCGGCACCGGCCGATGTCATGGCGGTGATCGCCGACTTCGCCCGCTATCCGGACTGGACCGGCGAGGTGAAGGAGGCGGAGGTGCTCGCCACGGACGAGAAGGGCCGCGCGGAGCAGGTGCGCCTCGTCATGGACGCCGGCGCGATCAAGGACGACCAGACCCTCGGCTACACCTGGACCGGCGACCACGAGGTCTCCTGGACCCTGGTCAAGTCCCAGATGCTCCGCTCCCTCGACGGCTCGTACATCCTCAAGCCCGCGGGCACCGGCGCCACCCAGGTCACCTACCAGCTCACCGTCGACGTCAAGATCCCCATGCTCGGCATGATCAAGCGCAAGGCGGAAAAGGTCATCATCGACCGTGCCTTGGCGGGCTTGAAGAAGAGGGTGGAGTCGGGCGAGAAGTAGGCGGCACGGGTGAGTGGCGGCCGAATCTTCAGCCCGTCCGGCGTTTGAGGACGAGCGCGTCAGCGCGATACGGGGGTCTGGGGGCGGAGCCCCCAGGGGATGGGAACGGGTAGGGGCGGCGGGGGCGAAACCCTCTCTGCTCAGCCCGCCGGCCAGGCACCGGTACCGTTGACCTACATGCGCACCATCCTGATCACCGGCCCCGGCGGCTCCGGCCGCACCACCGTCGCCGCGGCCACCGCCCTGGAGGCCTCCCGCCAGGGAACCCGCACCCTGGTGCTCACAGCCGACCGCACCGACACCCTCGGCGCCATCCTCGGCACCCCCACCGGCCCCACCCCCGCCGAGGCCGCCCCTCACCTCACCACCTGGCGACCGGACGCCACCGAGGCCTTCCGCACGGACCTCCTCGCGTTCCAGGACCGCGCCGCCACCGCCCTCGGCCTACTGGGCGCCGCCCGTCTGGACGGCGAGGAACTCACGCCCCTGCCCGGCGCCGAGGAACTCGCCCTGCTCCGCGCCCTGCGCGACGCGGCCACGGCGGACACGTACGACCTCCTGGTCGTCGACCTGCCGCCCACCCCCCAGGCACTCGCCCTCCTCGCCCTGCCCGAACAGCTGCGCCGCTACCTCCGCCGCCTGCTCCCCGCGGAGCGCCAGGCCGCCCGCGCGCTGCGCCCCGTACTCGGCCGTCTCGCCGGCGTCCCGATGCCCTCGGAGTGGCTGTACGAGACGGCAGCCCGCTGGGACGTCGAGCTGGCCGCCGTCCAACTGGCCGTCGAGGACGCGGCCACGACCGTACGGCTGGTCGCCGAGCCGGGCCCGGCCGGCACCGACGCCGTACGCACCGCCGCCACCGGCCTCGCCCTGCGCGGCCTGCGCACCGACGCCCTGGTCGCGAACCGCGTCCTGCCCGACGCGTCCCCCGACACCTGGCTCGCCGCCCTCGCCGTACAGCAGCGCAAGGCACTCGACGAGTGGCGTGACGAGTGGGGGCGGACGTTCGACGTACGCGAGATCCCCCACCTCGGCCGGGACCCGCGCGGCGCCGAGGACCTCGCCGCGCTGCCCGTGCCCGCGCCGGGGGAGGCCCCGGGACCGGTCGAGTGGCCCGTCGCCGACCGGCTCGCCGACGACGGCGTGCTCGTCTGGCACATCCCGCTCCCCGGCGCGATACGGGAGGAGCTCGACCTCGTACGCCGTGGCGACGAACTCGTAGTCACGGCAGGGCAGTTCCGCCGGATCGTCCCGCTTCCGTCCGCCCTGCGACGCTGCACGGTGGACGGTGCCTCCCTGCGCGACGGCGAACTGGCCGTCCGCTTCGCACCGGACCCGGACCTGTGGCCCCGCGGAAGGTGACCGAGTCCCGTTTCTGTGGCGGCGCACACGATGAACGGCGTACCCCCGTTCGGGTAACGTCGAGAGATACAGATCCCACGCTTGGAGTCCGCCATGAGCGATGAGCGCCCCACGTCCGACGCCGACGCCGCCAAGGACGCGCTCGACGAGGTGCGCGCGACCGACGCCGATGCCTGGGCGAAGGCGTGCGCCGAGGACCTCGCCGCGGAGAAGGCCCGCCGCCGCACCCAGTACGGCCAGCCGCCCGGCTCGGCCGCCGAGGAACTGCGCAAGCTCGTCGACGCCGTCGCCGACAAGCTCTCCGGGCTGCAGTCGCCGCTGCTCGGCGCGGTCGCGGGCGGCGCCGCGCAGCAGATGGTCAACCAGGTGGTGCAGCAGGCCAAGGCCGCCGTCGAGCCCGTCATCGAGCGCAACCCCGATGTCTTCGACCACCTCGCCACCGCCGGCTCCGAACTGCTCGCCGCCTACCGCTCCGCCGTCGAGGCGCAGGAGCGGCGCTGGACCACCCGTGACACCGCCCAGGGCCCCCGTGACGAGGGCACCGGTCCCGGTGAACACATCGACCTCGACTGAAGCCCCTCGGGTACGGTTGGCCGTAGCGGGGCTCGACCGAAACTGAGGGATTCATGGGACTCACCATCGGCGTCGATATCGGCGGCACGAAGATCGCGGCCGGCGTGGTCGATGAGGAAGGCAACATCCTCTCGACCTTCAAGGTGCCGACTCCGACGACGCCGCAGGCCATCGTGGACGCGATCGCCGCGGCCGTAGAGGGTGCACGGGCGGGGCACGAGATCGTCGGCGTGGGCATCGGCGCCGCCGGATACGTGAACCGCCAGCGCTCGACGGTCTACTTCGCGCCGAACATCGACTGGCGGCAGGAGCCCCTGAAGGACGAGGTGGAGGCCCGCGTGGGCCTGCCGGTCGTCGTCGAGAACGACGCGAACGCGGCGGCGTGGGGCGAGTACAAGTTCGGCGCGGGCAAAGGCCACCGCAACGTCATCTGCATCACGCTGGGCACCGGCCTCGGCGGCGGCATCATCATCGGCAACAAGCTGCGCCGCGGGCACTTCGGTGTGGCCGCCGAGTTCGGCCACATCCGGATGGTTCCCGACGGCCTGCTGTGCGGCTGCGGCTCCCAGGGCTGCTGGGAGCAGTACGCGTCCGGGCGCGCCCTCGTCAGGTACGCGAAGCAGCGGGCCAACGCGACCCCCGAGAACGCGGAGATCCTGCTGTCGCTCGGCGACGGCTCCCCCGACGGCATCGAGGGCAAGCACATCTCGATGGCCGCCCGCCAGGGTGACGCGGTGGCCGTCGACTCGTACCGCGAGCTGGCCCGCTGGGCCGGTGCCGGTCTGGCCGATCTGGCCTCGCTCTTCGACCCCTCCGCGTTCATCGTCGGCGGCGGGCTCTCGGACGAGGGCGAGCTCGTTCTCGACCCCATTCGCAAGTCGTACAAGCGCTGGCTCGTGGGCGGCAACTGGCGTCCCGTCGCCGACGTCATCGCCGCCCGACTGGGCAACGAGGCGGGGCTGGTGGGTGCGGCGGATCTGGCTCGGGAGCCCGATCCGATCATGTAGTCGCGCTTCGACCGCCCGCCGTTTCCCTCCGGGGGCGGCGGGCGGTTCTGCTTGAGGGGCTGAGAGGTTGGGGGGTGAGGGTCGTGGGGATCTGCGGGCCGGTGGGGGCTGGCGGTGAATCTGGCGACCCGGAACCGGCGGGGCATATATCTTGATCGACATGCCGACCAGCCCTGCCGCCAGTCCGCTACCAGCGCCCCATACGGAATCCGACGGCTCGGCCGTCATCCGGGTCCTCAGCTACAACATCCGCTCCATGCGAGACGACACCACCGCACTCGCCCGAGTGATCACCGCCTGCGAACCGGACCTCGTCCTGCTCCAGGAAGCCCCCCGCTTCTTCAGGTGGCGCAAGAAACTGGCCCGTCTGGCAGCCGCGTCCGGCCAGGTGATCCTGTCCGGTGGTGGCACGGCATCGGGCCCCGCCCTCCTCTGCTCCCTGCGGGCGACGGTCGAGCACACCGAGGACGTACTGCTCCCGCTCACACCAGGACTGCACAGACGCGGCTTCGCCACCGCGGTCGTCCGCTTCGGCGGCGCCCGTCTCGGCGTACTGAGCTGCCACCTCTCCCTCCAGAAGGACGAGCGCCACGAGCAGGGCGGCATGCTGCTCGACCGCCTCGCCGCCCTGGGCACCCCGCACGCCGTCGCGGGCGGCGACCTCAATGAACGGCCGAACGGCCGCACCTTCAAACGCCTCGCCGCAGAGCTCCAGGACGGCTGGGCGGTGGCTCCCTGGGGCGCGGAGAACACCTCGACGCCCACAGACCCCCACCAGCGCATCGACGCGCTCTTCGCCACGGAGGGCGTGGAGGTCCTGGGCTGCGGGGTGCCGCTCGGCCACCCCGGAGTGACGGAGGCCGATCTGAGGGCGGCCACGGACCACCTGCCGGTCCTGGCGGCCCTCAGGGTGCCCGCCTCCCCCCGGCCATAGGCGAGGGCCCGCCCGGCGTGCTGCCGGACGGGCCCTCGTACATACCGATACGGGCCGGGACGGGTCAGACCACCGCGCCGCGCCCCGGGTCGTCCTCGTCCTCGTCGTCGCCGCGCATGCGGCCGACCAGCGTGGCGAAGCCGCCGAGGAAGCCGCCGATGCCGATGGTGGCGAGCCACCAGGTCATGGTCCAGCCGAGCAGGACGGCGAGGAGGAGCAGGAGCGGGCCGCCGATCACGGCCAGCCAGGCGAACTTGGCCGTCGCGTCCGCGGCGGGCAGCGGGGGCGGCTCGGGCGGCACGAAGTGGCCCTCGTCGTCCTCGTCGTCCTCGTCGAAGTCCTCCTCGGCCGGTTCGGGCATCGAGTAGTCGCGCGGGCCGGAGACACCGGGCGCGAACGCGACGGAGCTGCCGAGCGGCTTCTCGGTCTCGGCGGAGGGCTCGTCCTCCGCCGCCGGCTCCGTGGCCTCGGTGGTGTCCGTGGAGCCCTTCGTTTCCTTGGGACTCTTGGAGCTCTTGGCGCTCTTCGTGTCGGTGTCGCCCGAGTCGTTCGTCTCGGGCTCCAGGAGCGCCAGGTCCTCGATCGACTTGAAGGGCTTGGCGCCGGGCGGGTCCGGCGGCTCGTCGCCGTACCCCGCGACGATCGCCTCCCACGCGGCGGCCTCGTCGAACGACGGGCCCTGTTCCTCGCCGGACGGCGCGTCCTTCTCCTCGGGTTCGCGGTCCGCGTCGTGCTCAGCCACCAGTGGCCGTCCCTTCCTGCTGACCCGCCTGGCCCGCGCCGGTCTCCTTGCCGGCGCCGGGTGCGAGCCGGGAGACGAAGGCGAAGCTCTCCTCGAAGATCCGGTCCGCGTCGTGGTCCAACGTCGCGACGTGGTAGCTCTGTTCCAGGAGTATCTCCGCGACGTCGGTGGACGACACCCGGCTGAGGATGCGGGCCGAGTCGGCGGGCGGCACGACATGGTCCTGCGGGCTGTGCAGGAGCAGCATCGGCTGCGTCACCTGCGGCAGCTCGCCGTCGACCAGCCGGAAGAAGTTCCGCAACGAGTGCGCCGCGTGCAGGGGCACCTTGTCGTAGCCGATCTCGATGCCGCCCTCCTTCGCGATGTCGCTGGTCAGACCCTTCGTCGTACGGACGAGATGACGGAATACCGGGAGGGCGTACGCGGAAAGACCGTGCACCTTGTTCGCCGGGTTGACGACCACGATGCCGCTGATCTCGTCGCCGTGCTTGGCGGCGAGCCGCAGGGTGAGGGCGCCGCCCATGGAGAGGCCGAAGACGAAGACCCGGGAGCAGCGCTCGCGCAGGGCGCGCAGCTCGCGGTCCACCTCCGCGTACCAGTCCTGCCAGCCCGTGAGCTGCATGTCCTCCCAGCGCGTGCCGTGCCCGGGCAGCAGCGGCAGCGCGACGGTCAGACCGCGCTCGGCGAGATACTCCGCCCAGGGGCGCAGCGACTGCGGAGAACCGGTGAACCCGTGGCAGAGAAGGACCCCGACCTCTCCGCCCTCGTGGCGGAACGGCTCGGCTCCAGGAAGGACCGGCACCTTCGGTCTCCTGTTCATTGAAGAGGGACGACTCATGGGACGACTCATGGAAGAAGGACGCTCTTGGACGACGAAGGAAGGGCGCTCTGCGAAGAAGGACGACTCATGAAGAGGGACGGCTGTTCATCGAGAACTGTTCATTCGGGAGAACGGATTCCTGTTCATTCCGGGGCGACGCTACGACCACCCCGAAGCTTCGAGGCGTACTTCACCGTACGCGACCGCACTGACACCGACCAGGGCCGTCGGGCCCTTTGGCAGTGCTCCGGGTTAAGGTCTGACCGACAGACACAGGAGGCACTCGGTTGATCTACGGCGCAATGAAGTTTTCCATCGGAGGGCCCCTGAAGCTCGCTTTCAGGCCCTGGGTGGAAGGCCTCGAGAACATTCCCGCCGAGGGCCCGGCCATCCTGGCGAGCAATCACCTGTCGTTCTCGGACTCGTTCTTCCTGCCCGCGGTCCTGGACCGCAAGGTGACGTTCATCGCGAAGGCCGAGTACTTCACGACGCCCGGCGTCAAGGGCCGGATGACGGCCGCCTTCTTCAAGGGCGTCGGCCAGCTGCCGGTGGACCGCTCCGGAGGGCGCGGCGCGGGCGAGGCGGCGATCAAGAGCGGCGTGGACGTCATCGAGCGCGGCGAGCTGTTCGGCATCTACCCCGAGGGCACGCGGTCGCCCGACGGCCGCCTCTACCGGGGCAAGCCCGGCGGCCTCGCGCGCGTGGCGCTCGCCACCGGCGCTCCCGTCATCCCGGTCGCCATGATCGACACCGAGAAGATCCAGCCGCCCGGCAAGGTGATGCCCAAGCTGATGCGCCCGGGCATCCGCATCGGCAGGCCGCTGGACTTCAGCCGGTACAACGGCATGGAGCACGACCGGTTCGTCCTGCGAGCCGTGACCGACGAGGTCATGTACGAGATCATGAAGCTCTCCGGTCAGGAGTACGTCGACATCTACGCGACGGCCGCCAAACGGCAGATCGCGGACGAGGCGAAGGCGCAGAAGCAGGCGCTCAAGGAAGCCCAGAAGGAAGCGGAACAGGCACTGAAGGAAGCCGCACAGGCGGAGAAGCAGGCCGAGAAGCAGACCGAGAAGGACGAGAAGGAACGGTCCGACTCCTAGACGCGGCCGTCGGGGGGATGGGGTAGTGGGGGACATGGCCAAGCGCGAGAGAGTCATGAGAATGTCGGTCGAGCAGCCGCTGTGGCGTGCGCTGACCGGATACCGCGTCCTGACGATGTTCTACGCGATCGGCCTCTTCGCCACCCACTACGGCAGCTTCGTCCGTCCCGAAGTGGCCATCGGCTACTACCTGGTGCTCATCGCGTGGACCTTCGGGACCCTGCCCAGGGTGGCCAACGCGGCCAGCTGCACCAAGCGCTTCCTCGCCGCCGACCTGACCATCGCGCTCACCGGCATCCTCCTCACGCCGGTCGCGGACGCCCACGACCGGATCGTGGACGGCGGCCCGACCCTCCCGTCGATATGGACCGCGGGTTCCGTGCTGGCGTTCGCGATCAAGGGCGGCTGGCGCTGGGCGGCCTTCGCCTCGGCGCTCGTCGGCGTCGCCAACGTCGTCCAGCGCGGCGCGCTCAGCCAGGACACCCTCCACAACGTGCTGCTCGTCTGGGTCGCCTCCATCGCCATCGGATACGTCGTCGAGGTGGCCCGTGCCTCCGAGCGCACCCTCGCCCGCGCCCTGGAGATCGAGGCCGCGACCCGCGAGCGCGAGCGGCTCGCCCGCGACATCCACGACGGCGTCCTCCAGGTGCTGGCCATGGTGCAGCGACGCGGTGCCACGCTCGGCGGAGAGGCCGCGGAACTGGGCCGCCTCGCCGGCGAGCAGGAGGTCGCGCTGCGCACACTGGTCTCGGGCGGGCTCGTACCGGTCTCACGCGTGTCGGAGGACGAGGCCGAGGGCGCCCTGGTGCGCGCGGTGGACGAGCCGGACCCGGACGGCGGCGGCCCCTGCGACCTGCGCTCGCTGCTCGCCCCGTACGCCACCGCGAAGGTGACCTTCTCCGCGCCGGGCACCCCGGTGCCGCTCGACCCGGCCGCCGCGAAGGAGCTGGCCGCCGCCGTCGGCGCCGCCCTGGACAACGTCCACCGGCACGTGGGCGCGGAGGCCCGCGCGTGGATCCTGGTCGAGGACGAGCCGGACGAGGTGATCGTGACCGTGCGCGACGACGGCCCCGGCATCCCCGAGGGCCGGCTCGCCCAGGCCGAGGGGGAGGGCCGCCTCGGCGTGGCCCTGTCGATCCGCGGACGGCTGCGCGAGATCGGCGGCACGGCCGAGCTGATCTCGGTGCCGGGCCAGGGCACGGAGGTCGAACTGAAGGTCCCGAAGTCGGACGTGACGGATGTGAAGGACCCGAAGGGTCCACGGGGGAAGGCGGAACAGCGATGACGAGGGCGACGAGGACCACGGGGAAGCCGGCGGGGCAGACCACGGAGGCCATGGCGAAGGCGGGACGGCGATGAGTGACGGACAGGGCGGCCCGATCAGGGTCATGGTGGTGGACGACCACCCCATGTGGCGCGACGCGGTCGCGCGCGACCTGGCCGAGTCCGGGTTCGACGTGGTCGCCACGGCGGGCGACGGCGAACAGGCGGTGCGCCGCGCACAGGCCGCCGCCCCCGACGTCCTCGTGCTCGACCTGAACCTGCCGGCCAAGCCCGGTGTGCAGGTCTGCAAGGAGCTGGTCGGGGTCAATCCCGCCCTGCGGGTCCTGGTCCTCTCGGCGAGCGGCGAGCACGCGGACGTCCTGGAGGCGGTCAAGTCTGGGGCCACCGGCTATCTGCTCAAGTCGGCGTCCACGGACGAGCTGATCGACGCGGTGCGCCGCACGGCCGTCGGGGACCCCGTCTTCACGCCCGGGCTCGCGGGCCTGGTCCTCGGCGAGTACCGCAGGCTCGCCTCCGACCCCGGACCCGCCACGGGTGGCGACGGGCCCAAGGCTCCACAGCTCACCGACCGCGAGACCGAGGTGCTCCGACTGGTCGCCAAGGGCCTGAGCTACAAGCAGATCGCCGAGCGTCTGGTGATCTCCCACCGCACGGTCCAGAACCATGTGCAGAACACCCTCGGGAAGCTCCAACTCCACAACCGTGTGGAGCTGGTGCGTTATGCCATAGAGCGGGGCCTCGACGACGCGTAAACCGTCCGCGTCCCACCAAAGAGTGAAGACGCATGATCAACCCCCGCACAATTCACCGGAATTGACCTTCAGCCCCCTGCTGAAGTGACCTGGATCACTATTAGCGTGAGTCCCATCAGCCAACCGCGGCGAAGGGACTTTTCCATGCGGGTCGGAGTACTGACCGGAGGCGGCGACTGCCCCGGGCTCAACGCCGTCATCCGGGGCATCGTCCGCAAGGGCGTGCAGGAGTACGGCTACGACTTCACCGGCTTCCGGGACGGCTGGCGGGGGCCCCTGGAGGGCGACGCCGTCCGGCTCGACATCCCCGCCGTGCGGGGCATCCTGCCCCGCGGCGGCACCATCATCGGCTCCTCGCGCACCAACCCCCTCAAGGTCGAGAACGGCATCCGCCGGATCAAGGAGAACCTCGCCAAGCTGGAGGTCGACGCGCTCATCGCGATCGGCGGCGAGGACACGCTGGGTGTCGCCGCGCGTCTGACGGACGAGTACGGCGTCCCGGTGGTCGGCGTCCCGAAGACCATCGACAACGACCTCTCCGCCACCGACTACACCTTCGGCTTCGACACCGCCGTGGGCATCGCGACCGAGGCGATCGACCGGCTGCACACCACCGCCGAGTCGCACATGCGGGTGCTCGTCTGCGAGGTGATGGGGCGGCACGCGGGCTGGATCGCGCTCCACTCGGGCCTCGCGGGCGGCGCGAACGTCATCCTCATCCCCGAGCAGCGGTTCGACGTCGACCAGGTCTGTGCGTGGGTGACCTCGCGCTTCAAGGCCTCGTACGCGCCGATCGTGGTCGTCGCGGAGGGGGCGATGCCGAAGGACGGCGACATGGTCCTCAAGGACGGGTCGCTGGACTCCTTCGGGCATGTCCGGCTCTCCGGGGTGGGGGAGTGGCTGTCCAAGGAGATCGAGCGCCGCACGGGCAAGGAGGCCCGCACGACGGTCCTCGGTCACGTCCAGCGGGGCGGTACCCCGAGCGCCTTCGACCGCTGGCTGGCCACCCGCTTCGGCCTCCACGCCATCGAGGCCGTCCGGGACGGCGACTTCGGCAAGATGGTCGCCCTCCAGGGCACCGACATCGTCCGAGTCCCCATCGCCGAGGCCACGGCCCGCCTGAAGACGGTGGACCCCCGCCTCTACGAGGAGGTAGGAGTCTTCTTCGGCTGACCCCAACGTTCTTCGCCCCCGCCGCCCCTACCCGTCCCATCCCTGGGGGCTGCCGCCCCCAGCCCCCGGTATCGCGCTGCCGCGCTCATCCTCAAACGCCGGACGGGCTGGGGGTGGGTGGGGGCTGACAGGGGTGGGTGGGGAATCGGCCTGGCGGCCTCGTCCTCAAACGCCGGACGGGCTGGATGGTGCGGGGTTGGCGGAGGCGGGTGGGCTGATCGTGGGTGGGTGGGGAAATCGGCCTGCGGCCTCGTCCTCAAGCGCCGGACGGGCCGGATGGTGAGGGACCGGGCGGCAAGGCGCGCCCCGTAAGGAGCGCGGGGAACTGCGCGCCCAGCCACACACAACCCGCACCCAACCAACGTCAGACAAGCAGCCCGCCCCGCCCCGCAGCCTCTCCGGCGTTTGAGGAGCGGGGGTTCGGGGGCGGAGCGCCTGAGTAAGGGACGGGAATGGGTAGGGGCGGCGGGGGCGAGAAAAAGCCCCGCCGCACAGACGACCTCAGCCTTCATACATTCGCCGGGCAGATCTTCGACACCACGGTGCGGAACGTCCTCGGCTACACGGAGGGCCGCCGCTCCGAGAACGTGCCCGCCCCCGCCCCCGCACACACCTGAGCCACCAGCTCCCGTACGACGTCCGTGCCGCGCAGCGTCAGCACCGATTCCGGGTGGAACTGGACCCCGGCGAAACCGGGCCCGCGCAGCGCGTGCACCTCGCCCGCCCCGCTGCGGCTGACCTCGACCCCATGGGCCGCCAGCTCCACCGCCTCCTCGTCGTCGCACCGCGCCACGAAGCTGTTGTAGAAACCGACGGTCTCGGTCCGCCCGAAGAGGTCGATGTCCGTCTGGGCGCCCTGGTAGGGGACCTCCTTCCGGACGGTCTCCAGCCCCAGCTCCGCAGCGATCAGCTCATGCCCGAGGCAGACCCCCAGCACGCCGTGCCGGTGGCACCGGATCACCTCCGCGGTCAGACCGTGCAGGAAGGCCATCTTCGGGTCCGTCGTGTCCGAGGGATCCCCCGGCCCCGGCCCCAGCACCAGCGGACCCTCGTGCGCGAGCACCGCCTCCCGCAGCCCCGGCTCGTCGTACCGCCGGACGGTCACCCCAAGCCCGGACGAGCGCAGCAGATGCGCGAGCATCGCCGTGAAGGTGTCCTCCCCGTCCACGACCAGCGCATGCCCCTCCAGCTCCGCCGACCGCTCCTGCATCCGCAGCCAGAACGGCGCCAGCGCCGCCCGCCGCCCGTCCAGCGCCGCCCGCACCCGCGGATCGTCCGCGAGGCTCGCCCGTACCTTCTCGGCGCCGGGCCGTCCGGGGCGTACCCCCAGCGCCGCCAGCACCCCGGCCGCCTTCGCATGTGTCTCGGCGACCTCGCTCGCCGGGTCCGACCCGCGTACGAGCGTCGCGCCGACCGGGACCCGCAGCCGGCCGCCCCCGTCGATGTCGGCGGTCCGGATGAGGATGGGGGAGTCGAGGGTCTGGGCCCCGCCGGAGTCCCGCCCGATCAGAGCCAGCGCCCCCGCGTAGTAACCGCGCCCGCCCACTTCGTACCGCTCGATGACCCGGCAGGCGTTCTGCACCGGCGACCCGGTGACCGTGGCCGCGAACATGGTCTCCTTCAGTACCTCCCGCACATCCAGCGACGACTTGCCCCGCAACTCGTACTCGGTGTGTGCGAGGTGGGCCATCTCCTTCAGCCGCGGCCCGATCACGACACCGCCCATGTCACCGACCGTGCACATCATCTTGAGCTCCTCGTCGACGACCATCGAGAGCTCCTCGATCTCCTTGCCGTCGGCCAGGAACTCCAGCAGGTCCTCGGGCGTCGGCCCCTCGGCGGGATAGCGGTACGTTCCGCTGATCGGGTTCATCACGACCGTCCCGCCGGACATCCGGACATGGACCTCGGGGCTCGCCCCCACGAGGGTCCGCTCTCCGGTGTGCACGACAAACGTCCAGTACGCGCCCCGCTCGCCCACCAGCAGCCGCCGGAAGAGCGCCAGCGCGTCGGCCCGTCCGAACCCCGGGATCCCGCCCTCGTACGTCCGCCGGATGACGAAGTTCGCGCCTTCGCCCCGCCCGATCTCCTCGTGCAGCACCCGCCCGACGATCTCCGCGTACGCCTCGTCCGCGACGTCGAAGCCACCGCCCTCGACCCGCACGTCGTGCGCGGGCAGCTCCGACAGGGCCTGCTCCAGGGACAGTTCGTACGACTCCTCAGGGGTGAGCACCGCGAGCGGGGTGCCGTCGTCGCGGACGTCGAAGCCGCGCTCCCGGATCTGGCGGTACGGGATCAGGGCGAGGCCCTCGGGGATGTCGGCCAGCCGCTCGTACTCGGTGACCGGGCCGAGCAGCAGCTCGACGGTGTCGTGATCATGTCCCGGCGTGCGGCGGCGGAGCAGGGCGAACGGGCGGGGATCGTCCAGCAGGTCGAGCAGATTCATGGGTCCGGGTTCCTTCTCGGCGTCTCGTGGGAGAGGAGTGGAGAGGAACGGTCCCGGTCGCGAAAACACCGAAGGCCGCCCCTCGGGCGGCCTTCGCGAAGTCTTGCGTACGCGCAGTCAGTGGGCCGCCGGATGAGCGGTCCACCACCAGTTCTGGATCGAGTGCGCGAACATGCGCCGCACCTTACCCCATGCGAAACCCTGTGTGACGGCGTACATACGGCGTACGCGTCGGGGCGTTCGATCGAGCGCGGCCCGTCTCAATTGATGAGCATGGGGATGGACGCCCGACACGACCCCGTAATGTTGGGGTCGTGACCGTGAACGCTAAGTCCAGCGCAAGCGCTGGCAACACCTGGCGAGACCTGCCCGCGGCGCAGCAGCCCGAGTACCCCGATGCCGAGGCTCTGCGCGATGTGATCGCGGACCTCGAGTCCTATCCGCCGCTCGTCTTCGCCGGCGAGTGCGACCAGCTGCGCGCCCGGCTGGGAGCCGTCGCCAAGGGCGAGGCGTTCCTGCTTCAGGGCGGCGACTGCGCCGAGGCCTTCGACGCCGTGTCCGCCGACCACATCCGCAACAAGCTCAAGACCCTGCTCCAGATGGGCGCCGTCCTCACGTACGCGGCGTCCGTGCCGGTCGTGAAGGTCGGCCGCATCGCCGGCCAGTACTCCAAGCCGCGCTCCAAGAACACCGAGACCCGCGACGGCGTGACCCTGCCGACCTACCGCGGCGACTCGGTCAACGGCTTCGAGTTCAACGAGAAGGCCCGCATCCCGGACCCCGAGCGCCTGAAGCGGATGTACAACGCCTCCGCCTCCACGCTCAACCTGGTGCGCGCCTTCACCACCGGCGGCTACGCCGACCTGCGCCAGGTGCACGCCTGGAACCAGGACTTCGTGAAGACCTCGCCGTCGGGGCAGCGCTACGAGCAGCTGGCGCGCGAGATCGACCAGGCGCTGAACTTCATGCACGCCTGCGGGGCCGACCCGGAGGAGTTCAAGACCGTCGAGTTCTACGCCTCCCACGAGGCGCTGCTCCTCGACTACGAATCGGCGCTGACCAGGGTCGACTCCCGCACGGGCCACCTGTACGACGTCTCCGGGCACATGGTGTGGATCGGTGAGCGCACCCGTCAGCTGGACGGCGCGCACATCGAGTTCGCCTCGAAGATCCGCAACCCGATCGGCATCAAGCTGGGCCCGACGACGACGGCCGAGGACGCGCTGCAGTACATCGAGCGTCTCGACCCGGACCGCGAGCCCGGCCGGCTGACCTTCATCGTCCGCATGGGCGCCGACAAGGTCCGCGACAAGCTCCCCGAGCTGGTCGAGAAGGTCACCGCCTCGGGCGCGACCGTCGCCTGGATCACCGACCCGATGCACGGCAACACGTACGAGGCGGCCTCCGGCCACAAGACCCGCCGCTTCGACGACGTGCTCGACGAGGTCAAGGGCTTCTTCGAGGTCCACAAGGGCCTGGGCACCCACCCGGGCGGTATCCACGTCGAGCTCACCGGTGACGACGTCACCGAGTGCGTGGGCGGCGGCGACGAGATCTTCGTCGATGATCTGCACCAGCGCTACGAGACGGCCTGCGACCCGCGGCTGAACCGCAGCCAGTCCCTTGACCTGGCGTTCCTGGTGGCGGAGATGTACCGGGACCAGTAGTGGGTCAGCAGCCGTTTCGGTTGTTACAAGAGCGTGTATTGGGGCGCGGATCACATACGATCCGCGCCCCATCGCACTTTTGCGGCTCCGGCCCGGCGGGTAAGGTTAGGTTAGCCTCACCGGTTATCGGGATGGCGCGACCTAGGGAAAGCCCGTCGGGAGGTGAACCGCGTGTACGTCTGCAACTGCTTCGGGGTGACCGAGGCGCAGGTGAAGAAGCACGCGGAGGGCGGTGCCTGCACCCCGCGGCAGATAGCGTCGGCCTGCAAGGCGGGCACCGACTGCGGCTCATGCGTACGACGCATTCAGGCACTGCTGGGCAGGGGCGAGTGCCCCCGGCGTGAGCTGGCCGACCAGGGCATGCCCGTGCTCTCCGAAGTGGAAGCGCTGGAAGAGGCCGCTTAGTCGTCCGGCTGGTTCAGCTGTCCGGCTGCTCGATGAGCTGCGCGATGTAGAGCGCCTCGCCGAGCTTCTCCACCAGCTCCAGCTGGGTGTCCAGATAGTCGATGTGGTGCTCCTCGTCCTCGAGGATCGACTCGAAGATGTTCGCGGACGTGATGTCGCCCTTGGTCCGCATCACCTCGATACCGCGCTTGAGCCGGTCGATCGCCTCGACCTCGACCTGCCGGTCCGCCTGGAACATCTCCGTGACCGTCTGCCCGACGCGGACGTGGAACAGCCGCTGGTAGTTCGGCAGGCCGTCCAGGAAGAGGATGCGGTCGGTCAGGATCTCCGCGTGCTTCATCTCGTCGATGGACTCGTGCCGCGTGTACTTCGCGAGCTTCGTCCAACCGAAGTTCTCCTGCATCTTCGCGTGCAGGAAGTACTGGTTGATCGCGGTGAGTTCGGCGGTCAGCTGCTCGTTGAGGAATTCGATGACCTCGGGGTCGCCCTGCATCGCAGAGGCTCCTTCCAAGCGGGGGGAACTGGCAGGTTGCGCCGCATGATTGCACCGGCGTAGAAGATCGTCCAGTAAGTGCATGCTTAGTAAGTTAGTACTTGCTTAGTCCCGTTTGTTCAGAGTTGTCAGAGTCGGTGCGTACCTGGTCATGCCCATCGTCCGGGGTCTGTCAGGATGGAGTCATGGGTCAGCCGGTGGGTCGTGAATCTGGAGAAGCAGCGCAGTCGGAGCTTCCGCCGGGACAGCGACTTCAGCGGGGCTGGCCGGTCACGCACTACGGGCCCGTACCGAAGTTCCGTCCCGAGCGCTGGGAGTTCAGGGTCTTCGGCGCCACCGCCGACAGCGAGAAGCACTGCTGGACCCACGAGGAGTTCACCGCCCTGCCGTACGCCACGGTCGTGGCCGATCTGCACTGCGTCACCAAGTTCAGCATGATCGGCGCGGAGTGGGGCGGCATCCCGGCCCGTACGATCCTGGAGATCGCCCCGCCGGCGCCCACCGTCACCCATGTGATGGTCTGGGCCGAGTACGGCTTCAGCTCGAATCTGCGGCTCGACGACTTCGCGTCCGAGCGCTCCATCTTCGCCACCCACAAGGACGGCGAACTGCTCACCGCGGAACACGGCTTCCCGCTGCGCCTCGTCGTGCCGCAGTTGTACGCGTGGAAGGGCCCCAAGTGGGTCCGCGGCGTCGAGTACATGACGGCCGACCGCCGCGGCTTCTGGGAGGAGCGCGGCTATCACAACGTCGGCGACCCCTGGCGCGAGCAGCGGTACTCGTACCAGGAGGAGCCCGGGGACGGCCCCGAGCTGTAGGCCCCGCCGTTTCCCTGGGTCTCCTGGGCTTTTGGCGGCTTGGCTCAGCCGTCCCGGAGCTTCTTCAGCCGCTCCACGTCCGCCGCGTGCCCCTCCTTGCCGCCGGGCGTCTCGATGATCAGCGGTACGCCCTCGGTGGCCGGGTGGGTCATCAGCGCACGGAACGGGTCCTCGCCGATGTGCCCGGCGCCGATGTTCTCGTGGCGGTCCTTGTGGGCGCCGGCCACGTCCTTGGAGTCGTTGGCGTGGATCAGCTTCAGCCGGCCCTCGCCGACCGTGTCCACCAGCAGGTCGAGCGTCTGGTGCATCCCGCTGGGCCCGGTGAGGTCGTGGCCCGCCGCGAAGATGTGGCAGGTGTCCAGGCAGACGCCCAGCTTCGGATGGGAGTCCAGCGCCTCGAAGTACGGCCCGAAGTCCCAGGTCCGTGAGCAGAGCGAAGAGCCCTGTCCGGCGGTCGACTCCAGCAGCAGGAACGGGTCGTCCTCGTGGGTCAGCTCGTCGAGCAGCGGCAGCAGGTGCTCGCGGACCTGCCTCAGCGCGACCGAGCGTTCCCGGCCGCCGGTCGCAGACCCTGTGTGCACGACGACGCCCAGCGCCCCGATGGCCCGCCCGCGCCGCAGCGAGTGCCGCAGCGATTCCACCGACTTCTCCACGGTCGCCTCGGTGTGCGAGCCGAAGTTGATCAGATAGGGCGCGTGGACGTACGCGGGGATCGACTCGGCGGCGCAGGCCGCGCGGAACTCGTCGTCCTGGAGGGGGTTTCCGGGCGGAGTCGCCCAGCCGCGCGGGTTGGCGACGAAGACCTGGACGGTCTCGGCGGCCAGCTCGCGCGCGTACGAGAGGCCGACGGAGGCGAGGCCTCCGGCGACGGGGACATGGCCGCCGACGGGGTTGCGGGACTGCTGTGTGCTCACCCCTTCAGGGTGTCACGCGGTCCCGGTCGCCCGGTCGGCGGCCATGTCCCTGCGGGTGCCTGGGCGCCCGGCATGCCTGTGTGCTGTTGTGCCCGTCTGCGTCTGCGTCAGCGGATCTCGATCGTGATCGTCGATCCCTCGGGGGCCGTGTCGCCGCCGTCCACCGACTGGCTCTTGACCGTGTCGCCGAAGAGGCCGAGCAGATCGCGGTCCTCCTCGACCTTGAAGCCGGCCGCTTCCAGCTCCTGCTTCGCGTCGTCGACGCTGTCGCCCACGACGTCCGGGACCTCGATCATCTCCGGGCCCTTGGACACCGTCAGCGTGACGGTGTCGCCCCCGCCCGCCTTGGTGTCGGGGTCCGGCGACTGCCTGGCGACCTGACCGGCCTCGTACTCGGACGTGACCTGCTGGGAGGCGACCTCGACCGTCAGGCCGGCGTCCTCCAGCTCCTGCCTGGCGTCCTCGAGGTCGTCACCCACGACGTCGGGCACGTCCACCGGGCTGCCCTTGCTGACGGTGAGAGCGATCGCCGAACCGCCGCGGCGCTCGGTGCCCGCCCCCGGTTCCGTACGGATCACGAAGCCCACGGGCACGTCGTCGCTGAAGCCCTTGGTGATCATGCCCGCCACCAGGCCCTCGTTCTTCAGGCGTTGCTTGGCCTTGTCCAGCGAGTAGCCCTCCAGGTCCGGCACGCGCACGATCTCCGGGCCCTTGGAGACCGTCAGGGTCACGGTGTCGTTGTCCCGGATCCGGGCGCCGGGCTTCGGGTCGCTGCTGATGACCCGGCCGGGCTTGACGGTGTCGCTGAAGCTGCGCTTGACGTACTTCACGTCGAGACCGGCGTCCGTGAGCTGCTTCCTGGCCTGCGCCTCGGTCTTCGAGAGCACCGCCGGGACATTGGTGAACTGGCCGGAGTTGATGTACCAGACGCCCGCGCCCAGGCCGAGGGCCAGCAGCACCGCGGCGACGATCGCGAGCAGGCCCCGGCGGGGCGCCATCGAGCGGCCGCCACGTCCGCGGCGCGGTGGCTCGGGCGGCGGGGACGGCAGATAGCTCGTGCGGTGCAGCTCGGCGTCGTCGTCGTTCACCGGGAGCGGCCGCTGCACCGACAGCGAGAGCGGGATCACGCTCGTACGGTCGTCCGCGTTCTGGTGGTCCGTGGTGACCGCCTGCGGCGGGACGGCGTCCAGCTGGTCGGCACTCAGCGCGTTCCGTGCGTCCAGGACCTGCGAGAGCAGCTCGACGGCGTCGTACGGACGGAGGTCGGGGTTGCGCGCGGTGGCCGTCGTGACGAGCTCGTCGAGCTGGTAGGCCAGGCCCGGCACGGACGCCGACGGCTGGGGCACGTCCTCGTGGAGGTGCTTGTAGAGCACGGTGGCGGGCGAGTCCCCGTAGTGCGGGCGGTCGCCGGTCAGCATCTCGAAGAGGAGGATGCCGCACGCGTACACGTCGACCCGGGGATCGGCCGTGTCGTTCTCTATCTGCTCCGGTGCGAGATACGACACCGTGCCGAGCACGGCCCCCGTCGTGCTGGTGACCGTGTCCACGGCCCGTACGAGACCGAAGTCCGCCACCTTCACCCGGCCGTCGTCCCCTATCAGGACGTTCTCCGGCTTCATGTCGCGGTGTACGAACCCGGCACGGTGCGCGGCGCCGAGCGCGGCGAGGACCGGCTCCAGGACGTCGAGCGCCGCCCGCGGCTGCAGCGCCCCGCGCTCGCGCAGCACGTCGCGCAGGGTGCATCCGGCCACGTACTCCATCGCCAGATAGACGTAACTGCCGTCCGTGCCCTGGTCGAAGACCTGCACCACGTTCGGGTGGGCGAGCCTGGCCACCGACTTGGCCTCGCGGATGAAACGGTCGACGAACGTGCCGTCGGCCGCCAGCGTCGGGTGCATGACCTTGAGCGCGAGCACCCGGTCCAGGCGGGTGTCCACGGCCCGGTAGACCGTGGCCATCCCGCCGACCGCGATGCGCGCGTCGACGCGGTAGCGGCCGTCGAGCACGTGCCCGACGAGCGGGTCCTGAAGGGTCGTATCCACGCAGGTGAGTGTACGAGCCGCCACTGTCAACGCCGCCCGCACGGGCGATTCCGGGGCGGTACTGCAGCCGAGCTGTGACGGACGTCGCACGGTGACCGATCCCGTGCGGCGTCTGGATTCAGACAGGTGTTCAGGCCAAAGCTCAGAAAGCGGGCCTTTCCGGGTCCAACCGGGCTACGCCCTCCACGGGAGACGACGCCTCGGCGAAGTGACGGCGGGGGATGCGCCCCGCCCGGTACGCGAGCCGGCCCGCCTCGACCGCGTGCCGCATGCCCTCGGCCATCAGCACCGGCTCCTGCGCCCGGGTCACGGCCGAGGCGAGCATCACACCCGCGCACCCCAGCTCCATGGCGAGCGCCGCGTCCGACGCCGTACCGGCACCGGCGTCCAGGATCACCGGCACGCGCGCGTGCTCCACGATCAGCTGGAAGTTGTGCGGGTTGCGGATGCCGAGCCCGGACCCGATCGGCGAGCCGAGCGGCATGACCGCGGCGCACCCCACGTCCTCCAGCTTGCGGGCGAGCACCGGGTCGTCGTTCGTGTACGGAAGGACCGTGAAGCCGTCGTCGACCAGGGTCTCGGCGGCGTCGAGCAGCTCGATCGGGTCGGGCAGCAGCGTGCGCTCGTCGGCGATGACCTCCAGCTTGACGAGGTCAGTGCCGAGCGCCTCACGCGCGAGCCGGGCCGTCAGGACGGCCTCTCCGGCGGTGAAACAGCCCGCCGTGTTGGGCAGCACACGGATGCCCAGCCGTTCGAGCACGGACAGGACCGAGCCGTGGGCCCTGGGGTTCACGCGGCGCATCGCGACCGTCGTCAGCTCGGTGCCGGACGCGACGAGCGAGCGCTCCAGGACGTCGAGGCTGGGCGCGCCACCGGTGCCCATGATCAGACGGGACGTGAAGGACGTACCGCCGAGGACGAAGGGATCGTCGGCCATGGGTCAGCCTCCTTGGACGGCGGTGAGGACTTCGACGCGGTCTCCCTCGGAGAGGAGGGTCTTCGACCACTGCGCGCGCGGGACGACGGTTTCGTTGAGTGCGGCGGCGACCCCGGAGGGAGCCGCGGTGAGCGCGGCGACGAGGGTGTCGAGGGCCGTGTCCGGAGCGAACTGCCGCCGCTCCCCGTTGACGAAGATGCTCATGCTCATGCGCGCTGCTCCGAGAGTGCGACGGCGCCGAACCGCCTGGGTGTGAAGGGGCGGGCCTCGTCCGGGAGTTCACCGGTGGTCAGGGCGTGCGCCATGACGTCCCCGGTGACGGGCGTGAGGAGTACGCCGTTGCGGTAGTGGCCGGTCGCCAGCAGCAGACCGGGGAGTTCGGTCGGGCCGAGCAGGGGCGCGTTGTCGGGGGAGCCCGGGCGCAGTCCGGCCCGCGTCTCGGTGAGCGGCAGTTCGGTGATGCCGGGGACGAGTTCGTGGGCGTCCCGCAGCAGCTCGTACACGCCGCCCGCGGTCACCGTGGTGTCCCAGCCCAGCTCCTCGCTGGTCGCGCCGACGACCAGTTCGCCGCTCTCCCGCGGCACCAGATAGATGTGGCTGCCGCGCACGACCGCCCGCACGCTGCGGCTCAGGAAGGGCGCGTACCGCTTCGGAACGGTCAGCCGCAGCACCTGTCCCTTCACGGGGCGCACCGGCGGGAGTACGTCGTCGGGGACGCCCGTCAGACGCCCGCTGAGGCTGCCCCCGGCGAGCACGACCTGGCCCGCCGAGAGCTCGGTACCGTCCGCCGCGACGACTCCGGTGGCCCGGTCCCGTACGACGGTCAGGCGGTCGGCCCACGTCCGGTGGAAGGCCACTCCGGCCCGCTCGCAGGCTGTGACCAGGGCCCCGGCGAGCCGCCGCGGATCGATCTGGTGGTCGCCGTCGACCCGGAGCCCGCCGCGCACGCCCGGCGCGAGCATCGGCTCCAGACGTCGGCACTCACGGCCGCTGAGCCACTCCGACTCCAGGCCCGACCGGCGTTGCAGGGCGTGCACTTCGCGCAGATGGGCGCGGTCGTCGGCGTCGAGCGCGACGGCCAGTGCGCCGCACTGCCGGTATCCGACGTCCTGGCCGGTCGCCTCGGTCAGCTCGGCCGCGAAGTCCGGATAGCGGCGCGCCGAGGCCAGATTGAGGCCGAGCAGGGTCTGCTCGCCGTAGTGGAGTTCGGTGACGGCGGCCAGCATCCCGGCCGCCACCTGCGCCGCGCCGCCGCCGGGCTCCGGGTCCACGAGCGCGGTCGTGAACCCGCGCTGCGCGGCCCGCCAGGCCGTGACGAGCCCGATGATCCCGCCCCCGACGACCAGGACGTCTGACGTGCGCCTTCTATCGGGCGTATCGGGCCTATCGGGTGCTACGGGTGTCTCCGGTGTACGCGACATGGGCGTCCAGCCCCTCCCTTCGCCGGCATGACCCGGATCAGGTTCGTACGGTCGGAGGCCGTCCCAGCCTCCCTCTCAGCCCGGTGCGTCCGGACTCCCGCGAGTGCTTTACGTTGGCCACCCTAGCCCTTCGCCCCAACAGCCTGTAAGGGAGCCTTCACGCATGGCCCGCTCGCTCGACGGACTCTTCCTCGCCCCGGTCGCCGACCAGGCACCGGGCCAGGTGGGCACCCGCACCCGGTTCGCCTACCACGAGAAGGACGGCGAGATCTGGGCCGAGTACGCGGGCGGCGACGTCGTACGCGGTCACCTCGTGGGCACGCGCGCGGGCGACCGGCTCGACTTCCGGTATGTGCAGCTGAAGGTGGACGGCAGCACCTCGTCCGGGCACTGCGTCTCCCTGGTCGTCGAACTGCCCGACGGACGGGTGCGCCTGGAGGAGACCTGGGAGTGGGAGTCCCAGGAGGGCAGCGGGACAAGTGTGGTCGAAGAGGTCAACGAGGGCTGACGCTGTGCAACAGCTCACCGATCGCGCCCCCTGACCGACGATTTCACCAGTGTCTATGGTGATCGTGTGAGTGAGCAGACGCAGGGACGGAGCCCGGCGGCGCGACGGAGCGCCGTGATCGTCGGGGCGGGCATGGCCGGCGTACAGACCGCCGTCGCCCTGCGGGAACGGGGCTTCACCGGAAGCGTGACCCTGATCGGCGCGGAGCCCCACCAGCCGTACGACCGGCCCCCGCTGTCCAAGGCCGTACTGCTCGGCAAGGCCGAGGACTCCGCCTTCGACGTCGACTTCGAAGCGCTCGACGTGGAGCTCCGCCTGGGGCTCGAAGTGACCGGCGTGCACCCCTCGCGGCACGAACTCGACACGGTCGACGGCCCGGTTCCGTACGACGTCCTCGTCATCGCCACCGGCGCCGAGCCGATCCAACTGCCGGGCGCCCAGGGCGTACCCGGCGTCCATCTGCTGCGCACGCTCGACGACGCCGCGCGGCTGCGCCCCGTTCTCGCCCGGCAGCACGACATCGTGGTGGTGGGCGCGGGCTGGATCGGCGCGGAGTTCGCCACGGCGGCGCGCGAGGCGGGCTGCGCGGTGACCGTCGTGGAGGCCGCCGACCGGCCGCTCGCCGGTGTGCTGCCCGAGGAGGTGGCCGCTCCGATGGCCGCCTGGTACGCGGACAGCGGGGCGGTGTTGCGCACCCACGCGCGCGTGGAGCGCGTCGAGCCCGGCGAGGTGGTGCTCGACGACGGCTCGCGGCTGCCCGCGGGCGCCGTCGTCGTGGGCATCGGGGCGCGGCCCGCCACGGCCTGGCTGGCCGGTTCCGGGATCGAGCTCGGAGCCCGTCGCGAGATCGTCGCGGACGACCACCTGCGCACCTCCGCCCCGGACGTGTACGCGGTCGGCGACTGCGCCTCGTTCCCGTCCGGCCGCTACGGGGAGCGTCTGCTCGTCCACCACTGGGACAACGCGCTCCAGGGCCCGCGCACGGTCGCCGCGAACATCGTCGGCGAGACGCCCGCCGCGTACGACCCCGTGCCGTACTTCTGGTCCGAGCAGTTCGGCCGCTTCGTCCAGTACGCGGGCCATCACGGGTCCGCCGACGCCATGGTCCGGCGCAGTGACCCGGCCGGACCGTCCTGGTCGGTGTGCTGGCTCCGCGAGGACCGCCTGGTCGCGGTCCTGGCGGTGGGACGGCCACGGGACCTGGCACAGGGCAAGCGGCTGATCGAGGCGGGCACGCCGATGGACTCGGGGCTCCTCTCGGATCCGGCGTTGCCGCTCAAGGGCGCGACGGCCTGAGTGCTCGGCCGTGGCGCTCCGCGGTGGCGCTCCGCTGGGCCGCCTGGTCGGGGGCCGGCCGATGTCTGCAGGCCGTCCGTGGCTGATCGTGCCCACGCGGCGGAGCCGCGCACGTCACGGCCCCGCGCCCCTGACGGGGCCGCGGGCGTGACACGGTCGCACCGGCCCGGGTACCGACTGTCAGTCCGAGATGGCAGGCTTGTGTCCGTGACCGAGATTGACGCAAAGATCGATGCTCTCGTCCCCGCCTGGCTCACCCTCCCCGACATCGCCGAACTGCTCGGCGTCGAGGTGACCCGCGTCCGGCAACTGGTCAAGGAAGGCCAGGTCATCGCCGTACGCCGTGGTGAGAACCGCGCGCTGCACGTCCCCGCCGCTTTCATCGACGGGGCCGAGCAGAAGGTCGTCAAGGGCCTGACCGGCACCCTGACGCTCCTGCGGGACGACGGCTTCACCGACGAAGAGATGCTCGAGTGGCTCTTCACCCCCGACGAGAGCCTGCCCGGTACGCCCGCGCAGGCTCTGAGCGAGAATCGCGGCACGGAGGTGAAGCGTCGCGCCCAGGCGCTCGCCGTCTGACCTGATCACGCCGTCCGGCGTACGGGCCGCGATCCTCACGGCCCGTACGCCACCGACACGACACGGGGGACCCACGCATGCCCGAATCCACCGCACGCGCCCGGCTCGCCGACGCCCGGGTGTACCTCTGCACGGACGCCCGCAAGCGCCAGGGCGACCTCGCCGACTTCCTGGACGCGGTCCTGGCGAACGGCGTGGACATCGTGCAGCTGCGGGACAAGGGCATGGAGGCGGCCGAGGAGCTGGAGCACCTCGCCGTCCTCGCGGACGTCTGCCGTCGGCACGGCACGCTGCTCGCGGTGAACGACCGGGCGGACGTCGCCCACGCCATCGGCGCCGACGTGCTGCACCTGGGCCAGGGCGACCTTCCGGTGCCCGCCGCCCGGGCGATCCTCGGCGACGACGTCCTGATCGGCCGTTCCACGCACGCCGATTCGGAGGCCGCGGCGGCCGCCGGCCAGGAGGGCGTGGACTACTTCTGCACCGGACCCTGCTGGCCGACCCCCACCAAGCCCGGCCGCCACGCGCCGGGCCTCGGACTGGTCCGGTACACGGCCGGGCTGGCCACCGACCGCCCCTGGTTCGCCATCGGCGGCATCGACCTCGGCAACCTCGACGAGGTGCTCGAAGCGGGCGCCCGCCGTGTCGTCGTCGTACGGGCGATCACCGAGGCCGACGATCCGGCCGCGGCCGCGGCGGAATTCGCGAAGCGCCTGCGCCACGCGTAGGCGACCCGAGGTGGGAGCCCGGGGGTGCGGTTGTCCGAGTGGTGGACAACAAATCGACAAACCGGGCAAATTTCCCGGATCCGGTTGGGGGACCGTCGCCCCCTGACTAACCTGCGGGTATGGCCCTCGGATCTGCTTCCACCAGGACGGACCGCGCACGCACGGTGCGTGACATGCTCGCGACCGGCAAGGCGACGTACTCGTTCGAGTTCTCCGCGCCGAAGACCCCGAAGGGCGAGCGGAACCTGTGGAACGCGCTGCGCAGGGTCGAGGCCGTGGCCCCCGACTTCGTGTCGGTGACGTACGGCGCGGGCGGTTCGACCCGGGCGGGCACGGTCAGGGAGACCGAGCAGATCGTCGCCGACACGACCCTGACCCCGGTCGCCCACCTCACCGCGGTCAACCACTCCATCGCTGAGCTGCGCAACATCATCGGCCAGTTCGCGGACGCCGGGATCCGCAACATGCTCGCCGTGCGCGGCGATCCGCCCGGCGACCCGATGGCCGACTGGGTGGCACACCCCCAGGGCCTGACGTACGCGGCCGAACTCGTCCGGCTCATCAAGGAATCCGGCGACTTCTGCGTGGGCGTCGCGGCCTTCCCGGAGATGCACCCGCGCTCGGTCGACTGGGACCGTGACGTCGCGCACTTCGTCGACAAGTGCCGGGCCGGTGCGGACTACGCGATCACACAGATGTTCTTCCAGCCGGAGTCGTATCTGCGGCTGCGTGACCGGGTCGACTCGGCGGGCTGCGAGACCCCGGTCATCCCCGAGGTCATGCCGGTGACCAGCGTGAAGATGCTGGAACGGTTGCCCAAGCTCAGCAACGCCTCGTTCCCCGACGCCCTCAAAGAGCGGATCCTCACAGCCAAAGACGATCCGGCGGCTGTACGCTCCATTGGCATTGAGTTCGCCACGGAGTTCTGCGCGAGGCTGCTGGCCGAGGGAGTCCCCGGACTGCATTTCATTACGCTGAACAACTCCACCGCGACGCTGGAAATCTACGAGAACCTGGGCCTGCATCACCCACAGCAGGCCTAGACCGGTCGCATTGTCGTACGACACACTGCGTAGCGGCCACCTGGGAGAGGGGCGTACATGGGCTGGACGGTCCTCTACATCGCATTCGGCATCGTCGCGCTATGGCTGCTCGGTGAGGTACTTCTGCAGTACAAGGCGCGGCTGCGCTGGCGGCTGCTGGCCTTCGCCGGCTTCCTCGGAGTGGTCCTCGGTGTCCTGATTCCGAACGTGCTGGTCATCGGCCTGGGTGCCGCGGCCTTCGCCGTCGGGCAGACGTACGTCACGCTCTCGTTCCGCAGCGGATTCGCTTCCGGCTGGGCCGTCAACGGCCTCGGCGGACGCCCGGGCGCCAGCAAGCGCCGCCGCGGCGAGGAGCGCAAGGACCCGACGCTGGAGGTCTCCGACCTCCACGCCGCGGAGACCACGACGTTTCCCAGCCAGGACTTCGGCCAGGACGACCCCTACGGGCGCGACGACTCGGTCTTCGGACAACGCCCCGAGACCGCTGCCCAGTCGACGTCCGTGTACGAGCCGCAGCCGCTGCCCGACGACACGGGGCAGTACGGCGTCTACAGCGACGCCGCCTATGCTGCCGCCACCGACCCGGCGTACGCGGCCGCCGCGCAGGCTCAGGGGCAACAGGGCCAGGACCCGCTCGGCCAGAACTACGGGTACGACGGCTACTCCGGCTACGACCAGCAGCAGTACGGCTACGACACCGGGCAGCAACAGCAGTACGCCGCCTACTCCGACCCGTACATCGGCACGCAGTCCTATGACGCCGCCTCGTACGGCCAGCCCTACGACGCCTCTCAGCAGCAGTACACGCAGCAGGGCTACACCCAGGACCCGTACGCCACCAACGGCGGCTACGTCGGCGAGACCCCGGCCGGCGGTGTCTGGGTGCCGCAGCAGCGCAACACCGAGGACCCGTACGGCGGCGAACTCCCGCCGGAGCAGCCGTATCCGTACGACGGCAACGGGAACAACGGGACCAATGGCGGCAACGGACAGCAGGGCGGCGGGTACGACGAGCAGTACCGGTTCTGAGCGAGCCGGCAGTAACGGTTCTGAATGATCCGGTGCCGACCGGGGCTCAACGCGCCCCGGTCGTAGCCGCGTCGCCTTCACTCACTGCGAGCCCCGGAAGTCCGGCCCCTCCACGACGAGTCCGGCCACCAGCGCGCCGGACATCCCCGCGTGCGGCAGTCCACCGCCGGGGTGCGCCCAGCCGCCGACCGTGAACAGGCCCGGTACGCGGGTGCTGTTGGCGGGCCGCAGGAGCGCGCCGCCCACACCGGCCAGCGCGGGAGCGGGTACGGCGCCGCCCTCGGCACCGGTCTCCCGCTCGGTGTCCACCGGGGTGCGGACCTCGCGCCACAGCACGCGCTCACGCAGGCCCGGTATCGCCCGCTCGGCGGCCGTGACCATGCGGTCGGCGAAGAGGTCGGCGTCACCCTCGGCGGTCCAGTCGTGGTGCGCCAGCGACGGCACCGTCGCCGTGAGCACCACGGACTCGTGGTCGTCGTCCGGACGCAGCAGCGCGTCGTCAGGCCGGTCCACCCACACGGTGGGCCGCGTCGCCGGCCTGCCGATCTCGAAGAGGGTCATCTCGTCGGCCTGGTCCGTCGTGTGGACGACCGTGCGGTGTACGGTGCCGGGCTCGCGCGGGCCGCGCAGGGCGAGGCAGACGACGACCTTGCCGCAGGTCAGGGATCCGGGGTGTGACTCGGGCGCGTCACCCTCGTACAGGCTGTCGCGACCCGTCAGGGACTCCAGCAGCTGCGGCGGGCCGCCCACGACGAAGTCCGCCTCGGCGACGGTCCCGTCGCGCAGTTCCACGCCAGCCGCCCGGCCGTCCTTCTCCGTGACCGAGACGACCTCGGCGTCGAAGACGAACTCCACCCGGCGGGCCACACACCGCTCGTACACCGCGCGCGCCAACTCCCGGATCCCGCCGCGCAGATACCAGGCGCCGAAGGCGTGCTCCATGTACGGCAGGACCGCCGCGCTCGCCGGGGCGGTGTTCGGGTCGAGGCCGTACGCGAGTGCGTGGCTCTCCAGGAGGGCGGCGAGGCGGGGGTCGGCCAGCTCCCACGCGCCGACCTCCGCGAGGGTCCGTGCCGTGCGGGTGCGCAGCAGTCGGCGCTGCCGCAGCGCGGGGTAGGGCTCGCGCTCGGCCAGCACCTGCCAGTTGGGCCACAGCGGCTCCTCCAGGAGCGGGCGGCGCGTCCGGTCCCAGGCCTCGCGCGCCCGGACCAGGAAGTCGCCCCAGCGCTCACCGGCGCCCGCCCCGAGGGCCTCGCCCAGGGCCGAGACGACGCCCGCGCGGGAGGCGTTGGGCAGCGAGACCTCCGTGCCGTCGGCGAAGACGTGCCGTGCCGCCGGGTCGACCTGGACCAGGTCGACGCAGGCCTCCAGAGGCTCTTTGCCCGTCTTGACGAACAGGTCGCGGTAGACCGCGGGCAGGTGGAGCAGCCCCGGGCCGGTGTCGAAGGCGAAGCCGTCGCGCTCGAAGCGGCCCACCGCCCCGCCGTACGTCGCCGCGCGCTCGTACACCACCACCCGGTGGCCCGCGACGGCCAGCCGGGCGGCGGCCGCCATCGCGCCCACGCCTGCGCCGATCACCGCAATTCGTGCCATGCCAGGGACTTTATCGGCCGCCACCGACAGCCGGTCTCCGGGCCTGTGCGGCAGGGGGTACGCCGACCGGTCGGCCAAGGGGCGGGCACGGTCACTCAGAGGCGCCGGCGGCCCGCCAGGAATGGGCTGGGACCGACCGGGAGCCGGCTGAGGCCCGGGGCCGCTGGGGCCGGCCAGGAGTCGCTGAGGGGCTGCTCGGAGCCGCCAGGTCGGCCGCCGGTCAGCCCGGTCGGCGCCCCACCCGTTCCGCGAGCCGTTTCTCCTCGCGGCGCTGGGCCCTGCGGCGCAGGAAACGTCTGATCCGCGAGACCAGGAAGTAGAGCACCACCAGACCGGTCACCAGCAGGACGCCCGCGATGATCGCCGCGGCCTGCGGGTTGAACATCGCGAAGGTGATGATCCCGGCGACCCCGAGATCCTCGGCGGTGCTCAGCACGAAGTTGCTGAACGGCTCCGGCGAGGTGTTGACCGCCATCCGCGTCCCGGCCTTGACGACGTGACTGGCGAGCGCCGACGAGCCGCCGATCGCGCCGGCCGCCAGCTCGGACAGCGAACCGCTCTGCCCGGCCAGCAGCGCCGCGACGACGGCCCCGGACACCGGGCGGATCACGGTGTGGACGCTGTCCCACACCGAGTCCACGTACGGGATCTTGTCGGCGACGGCCTCGCAGGCGAACAGGACGCCCGCCGCGATGAGGACCTCGGGGCGCTGCAGCGACTCGGGCACCTCGTCGGTCAGCCCGGTCGCGCCGAAGAGGCCGAGGAGCAGCACCACCGCGTACGCGTTGACGCCGCTGGCCCAGCCGCTGGTGAAGACCAGGGGGAGTACGGACACGGAGGCGATCGTAACCAGTCGGCAACGGCACGTCCTGGGCCTGAGTGCGTACGGCTGAGTATCCGTACCTAGTGAGTGAGTTGAGTACGCGCGCGGATGGGTGCCGACCTGCGTGAACGAGAGAGTGGAGGCACGGAAAGGGGCGCGGCTCCGGTACCGCCGACACGGGGCGGCGGAACGGTGCAGCGCCCTTAACCGCTCCTTCCGCCGAGAAACTCGGCGGGAGCGAGGCACGGGGGACCCGGGGGAGACCGCAACGGGGGAAACCAACGGGGGAGTACGGGGAAACACGGGGGAGCACAAAAGGGGCGCCGGTCCGGCGTGGCCCGCGGGGGACGCGGCCACTTCGGACCGGCGCTTCACTTGTGTCCGAGCCCGTCCCCGCTGACCCTTCCCTGGAGCAGCCGGGACAGCGCCGAGTGGACGTCGTCCAGGGAGCGCTCCGGCTGGAAGGCCTGCCAGTCCAGGGCCGCCACCAGCACCATGCCGACCAGCGCCGACGCCGTCAGCGGGGTGTCGATCTCGTCGCTCAGCTCGCCGTTGGCGATCCCGTCGCGCAGGACGTTCTCGACGACCGCGACGGCCTCCTGACGGACCACCATCAGGGTGGACTGCCAGGCCCGGTTGGTGCGCCACAGCTCTGCCACGTACAGCTGCGTGAAGGCCGGGTAGCGGTCGATGAAGACGAGGCCCGCCCGGATCATCGCGTCCAGTGCGTCGACCGTGCTGCCGCCATCCCGGGCGGTCTTCTCCGACGCCTCCCGGAGGGAGGCGGTGAGGAGTCCCACTCCGTGCCGGAGGAGCTCTTCGAAGAGGACGGACTTGCTCGCGAAGTTGTAGTAGACGGTGCCCTTGGCCACGCCGGCGCGTTCGGCGATCTCGTCGACCGTCGTGGCCGAGAAGCCCTGTTCCGCGATGAGGGTCACCGCCGCCTCGTAGAGCTTCTGCCGGGTCGCCTGTCTCCGGCCGCCGCCGCTGTCCACCGTCCTGCTGCTTTCCATGGCCCCGATTGTCACAGGCTCAGCTCCGGGTGCAGTCGGTCGAGGGTCCACACCTGCCGTCGCCGCGCGGACACGGCGGTCAGTGCGAGGGCGCCGGCGGTGAACGCGGCGAGGACGGCGCACGCCTGCCAGACCGGCCCCAGGCCGCCGCCCGTGATGAGCCTCCTGAGGGCTTCGACCACGTAACTCATCGGCATGAAGGGGTGGATCGCGTTGAAGAACCCGGGACTGGTCTGCACGGGATACGTGCCGCCCGCCGACGTCAGCTGCAGCATCAGGAAGGCGAGGACGAGGATCCGGCCGGCCGCTCCGAAGCGGGCGTTCAGCCACTGCACGATCGCCGCGAAGCAGGCCGTCACCAGGAACAGGAAGCCCACCGTCCCGGCCGTGCGCGCCATTTCCAGGCCGATTCCCCAGTGCAGCACGGACATCAGCGCGACCGTCTGGAGCGCCCCCAGGGCGGCCACCGGAAGCCAGCCCGCCAGCGCGATGCGCCAGGCGGAGGAGCCCGCCGCGAGCGCGCGCCGGTTGAGCGGCGGAATCAGCATGTAGGCCACCATCGCGCCCACCCACAGGGAGAGCGGAATGAAGTACGGGGCGAAACCCGTGCCGTAGTTGGGTGCCTTGTGCAGGTCCTTCGAGGCGAGTTGTACGGGGTCGGCCATGACCTCGGTGCGCCGGTCGCGGTCGCTCTTGTCGTAGTCGGGGATCCGGCCGGCGCCGTCGTGCAGTCCGCCGGCGAGCTTCCCCGAGCCGTCGACGAGCTTGTACATGCCCCCTTCGAGGTCGCCCGCTCCCGTACTGAGTTCGCCGACACCGGTGTCCAGGTCGGCCGCGCCGGACTTGGCGGTGCCGAGCCCCGTGTGCAGTGTCTTCGCTCCCTTGGCGACCTTTCCGGCCCCCTTGTTGAGCGCGTTGACCTTGGAGACGGTCGTGGCGAGGTCCTCGGAGAGGTGCGGCGAGCGGTCGGCCAGCGCCTGGGCCTGCTTCTCCAGGGCGGCCAGATGCTTGTCGAGCGTGTCCAGGTCGCCGTCCTGGCCGGCCACCAGCGTGTTGACGTCGTCGGCGACCTTCGCAACGTCGGCGGCGGCCTCCTTCGCCTTCTTCAGCTCGGGGCAGGCGGCGTCGGGCAGCGGCAGGGTCTCGCAGCGCGCCTTGTAGACGCCGTTCAGCGTGTCGGAGGCCGTGCGGGCGTCCTCGGCAGCCGTCGGGGCCGTCTTCACCAGCGTGTCGAGGTTGCGGCGGATCGCCGAGGCGGAGTCCGCGACGAGCTGGGCCGTGTCGCCGATCTCCTTCTCGTTGCCCTTCAGGAAGGGCCCCACCTTGTCCGCGACGCCGTTGACCTTGTCCGCGAGCGTCTGCGTCCCCTCCGAGACCTGGCGCGAACCGTCCTCGAGGTCGCCCGCGCCCTTGTCGAGCTTCTTCAGGCCGGCGGAGAGCTTGCCGCTGCCCGCCTCCGCGTCCTTCAGACCGTCCGCGAGGTCCTTCGAGCCCTTCTTGGCCTTCCCGATCCCGCCCTTGAGCGTGTCGGCCCCCTTCGCGGCCTTCGCGGTCTCCCCGTGGATGTCGGAGAACGAGACGAAGATCTTGTCGAGGAACGACCGCGACGCCTTGGTCGAGGCGGCCGTACGCACCTCCGCGAAGACCGTCCGCGAGATCTGCCCGACGATGTAGTTGTTCGCGTCGTTCGTACGCACCTGGAGGGCGCCCGTCTCCGGCGAGTCGCCCGAACTGGAGGCGATCCGCTTGCTGAAGTCGGACGGCATGGTCAACGACAGGTAGTAACTGCCGTCCTCGACACCCTCGCGGGCCTCGGCGGCGCTCACCTCGTGCCACTCGAAGGTCTTGCTCTCGCGCAGCCCCTTGGTGATCTCGTCGCCCATCACGATCTTCTTGTCGGCCGCCGTCGCCCCCTTGTCGTCGTTCACGAGCGCCACGGGGATGCGGTCGAGACGGCCGTACGGGTCCCAGAACGACCACAGGTAGAGGGCGCCGTACAGCAGGGGCAGCAGCAGGAGCGCGACGAGAGCCGCGCGCGGGAGCCTTCCTCTGCCGAAGCGCCTGAGCTCAAGCGCGGCCAGCTTCGGCGAGCGCATCCGCGGTCTCCTTGTCTTCCGGGTCTTTCCGGTCTTCCGAGTCGCCCTGGTCCTTCTGGGCCTTCGGAGTCGTGCGGCCTTCTTGGCGGGCCGGTCCGTCGGTGGGCCCTGTGGACACCACGACCGCGTCCTCGGGAGCCTCGCTGCACACGGCCACGACCGTGGTCCCGGCCTCGGTCAGCGAGCGCAACAACGCCCAGACCTCGGCCCCTTCGGCCCCCGAGAGCTTCAGGTCGGTGTCGTCTATGCCCAGCAGCCGGGGACGGCCGATGAGGGCGAGCGCCACGGACAGCCGCAGCGCTTCGACACGTTCCAGGTCGCGCACCGCGGTCCGGGACCCCTTGGGCAGGGCCTCCCGGTCGAGCCCGGCGGCGGCCAGCGCGCTGTCGACGCGCAGCCGCGCCTCCGTCACCCGCTCCGCGCGCGGCCGCAGCAGTCCGCGGACGGAACCGCCGAACCGTCGCTGGAGAAGGGCCCGTTCCCGAAGGTGTTCGGCGACGGACAGGGCGGGCTCCAGGTCGGTGACACCGGGCACATGGGCCAGCGCGCTGAACCGGCGGACGGCCGCCATCTGCTTCGGCAACTCCGACTGCCCGACCCGAGCCTGCCCCTCGGTGGGCTTCATCCGCCCGGTGAGCGCGAGCAGCAGACACGTACGCCCCGAGCCCGACGGCCCCTCGATCGCGATCAGCGAGCCGGGCTCCGCGTCGACGCCGAGACCGCGGAACGCCCACCCGCGGGGCCCCTTGAGCCCGAAGTCCTCGGCCCTTACGCCGAGTCCGTGCGGACCGTCCACAACTTCCCCCACCCTCCGGGCCCTTGAGCCGACCGGGTTTTTGAACTGACTGGTCAGTGCAAAAGCTATACCGAACCTGTGATCGAGGCAAAAGCCCAGGTCAGAACGGATTGTCAGTGGCATACCTCACGATGGACACATACGGCCACAGAGCCGTCACACAGACGACAGGAGGTTCGTCATGGCCACCTACCACGCAGCCGCCGCCCGTCGGCGACGCGCCACCGGCCCTGCCCCCTCACTGACCGGCCCGGCGAGCGACGTGCACCCCGTGCTCCGCCGGGCCACGGCCCCGCCCGCCGCCCTCGACCTGCTCGCCCAGGCCCGTGCCGGACTCGACGAGGCAGCCCTGCTGGAAACGCCGAACGAGCGGTATGCCACGGCCCATCTCGCCGCCCTGCGCACCGCCGCCGCCGTGCTTGCCGCCCGCGGGCGGCCGGAGCCCAGCGCGAGGCGCCGGGCCAAGATCCGGAGCGCCTGGGAAGTGCTCCCCGAGATAGCGCCCGAACTCGCCGAGTGGAGCGCGCTGTTCGCCGCCGGTGCCCGCCGCCGTGCCCGCGCGGAGGCCGGTATCCAGGGCGCGGCGACCACCCGCGACGCCGACGATCTGCTGCGCGATGTGGCGATGTTCCTCCGCCTCGTCGAGCGCATGCTGGTGCTCCAGCCGGTCCTGCCGCAGCCACGGCAGGAGCCCGAGCAGGAGACGCCGGACGCACCGGACGTGCCGGACGCGGGATGAACGGCGTCCGGGACCGCGTCCGGGGTGCCGCCAGGAGCCGCCGGAGACCGTGCCGGTGAGCCTGTACGGGTCGGTACAGGCCTTGTGGCCGGTCGGGGGCGCCCGGGGGTCCCGGGCCGGTGTCGGGGCGCCAGAGGCCGCCCAGGCCGTCCGGCGCGGCTCCTGTCCGGCGAGGCGCGGTGCCCGCCGTGGCGTTCGCTGCCGGGCAGGTCGGTGCCGGGCAGGTCCGCCGGTCCGTCCGGCAGGGCGGGCCGCAGGCGGGCGGCGTCCGGCGCGCGAGACGGAGGGCCGGCGACAGGGCGCGAGGCAATAGGGTTGGGACGCCTGCATCTCCCCGGCGCCGAACAGGGCGGGGGAGGTATCCCCATCGCCCCATCGCTCCGCCGTACGCAAGGGCGGCGGCCGTGCCGAGGAGTCAACTGCCGTGTCGGACCCGATGCGCCCGCCCGTCTCCCACCACCGCCCTCAGCCGACGTCGCTGCGCTCCGAGCCCTCCCGCCCCCGCGCCTCTCTCCGTACCGCCGTGGTCTGGGACGTTCTGAAGGACGCCCTCGACCGCCGGGTCAAGGCCACGGGCCGGGAGTCGCTGGACGTCCTCGACACAGGAGGCGGCAGCGGCAACTTCGCGGTGCCCGTCGCCCGCCTCGGCCACCGCGTCACGGTCGTGGACCCCAGCCCGAACGCGCTGTTCGCGCTGGAGCGCCGGGCAGCCGAAGCCGGCGTCGCCGACCGCGTCCAGGGCGTCCAGGGCGACGCCCACGGCCTCTTCGACGTCGTCGAGCGCGGCGGCTACGACGCGGTGCTCTGCCACGGCGTTCTGGAGTACGTGGACGACCCCGCCGAGGGCCTCCGCAACGCGGTCGGGGCCCTGCGCCCCGAGGGAGTACTCAGCCTGCTCGCCTCCGGCCTCGGCGGCGCGGTGCTCGCGCGGGCCCTCGCCGGCCACTTCACGGAGGCCCGGCACGCCCTCGGTGACCCGGACGGCCGCTGGGGCGAGGGTGATCCCGTACCGCGGCGCTTCACGGCCGACCAGCTCACCGGTCTGGTCGAGGGCGCGGGCCTGCGCGTCGGTGCCGTGCACGGCGTACGGGTCTTCGCGGACCTGGTGCCCGGCGTCCTCGTGGACACCGAACCGGGGGCCCTTGACGCCCTGCTCAAGCTGGAGGCCGCGGCGGCCGAACTCGCGGCCTTCCACTCCGTGGCGACGCAGCTCCATGTGCTCGGTGAGACTCGCGAGTCCACCGAGACCTGAGCCGCCTCCCGTGAGGGAGCTGTGGAGGCGCGCCGCTGATCAGGGGCGCGACGGCAGATGGAGTACGCCACAGGCCCCCCGATCGGGCGCTCGGAGCCGTATGATCGAGGGAGACCGTCCGGCATGACGGGCCGGTCGCTGGGGAATCTACGCCTCAGTGGATCGGAACGCTATGGCGGGTTCCGGTTGGCGAATTGGCGCAGAGGGGCGGGTTTCACGGGGGCGATTCCCTGCCTATCCTGAAGGGGACCCCCGGTCGCCCCGGCGACTGCACGATGAGGAGGACGCCGTGCCGCTCTCGGAGCACGAGCAGCGAATGCTCGAGCAGATGGAGCGAGCGCTGTACGCCGAAGATCCCAAGTTCGCGACAGCGCTTGAGGGAAGCGGGCTGCGTACGTACACCCGGCGACGGGTCTACCAGGCGGTCGCCGGCTTCCTCGTAGGTATCGCGCTCCTCATGGCCGGAATGGTCGCACAGCAGATCTGGGTCAGCGTGGTGGGTTTTCTCGTCATGCTGGGCTGCGCGGTGCTCGCCGTAACCGGTTGGCGCAAGGCCCCCAAGCCGGGCGAACAGCCCGCCGCGGGTGCGCCGGGCGCTCCGCAGGCCCGTCGTCAGGGCCGGCAGCGGCGCTCCATGATGGATCGCATCGAACAGCGCTGGCAGAAGCGCCGTGACGAAGGCGGCCAGTAGGCCTCCGGGCTCGGGCCGACAGACGCACACACGTAAGGGGTGACCACCTTGGGGTGGCCGCCCCTTCAGCGTGCCCGGCCGCAGCCGGGACTCAGAGCCGCCCGCACACGCACACGCAGGGCTGCCGCACACGCAGGGCGCCGCATGGCGGTAGCGAAGGGGGGTGCCCACCCGACCCGGGTGGACACCCCCCTTTCGGCTTGCCGAGCCGGACGGCCTCAGCCGCTGCTCTGCCCCGACGGGCGTCCCGACGGGCGGCGCACGAGCGCCGTCCAGCGGGCCGTGGCCCGGGACTTCAGCGCGATCCAGCCCTCGGACGCCGCCCACGCCACCCGTACGGCCGAGCGCGGTGCGAGCAGTGCGCGCAGACGTGTACCGCGGCTGACCGCGGCGTGCAGGCCCGCGGTCATACGGCGTACGTCATCGGCGAGACCGGCGGTCGGCCGGGGACGTGGCGCGTACAGGACCTGCTCCACCGCGTCGGCGATCCGGTGGACGGAGGCCGCGGCCTCCGGTTCGAGGTGCCCGATGCGGACGATCCGTGCCGCCGCCTTGCGGGGCGTCTGGGAGTCGTCCGGCGCGATACCGAAGTCCCACGCGGTATCGGTCACCTCCTGCCAGGCGGCCAGGGTGGCGGCCGCGGCGTCCTCCTCGGTGCGTCCGTGCGAGCCGAGCCGCACGGACCGGGCCCGCATCCGCCACAGCATCGGCAGCAGCGGCACCGCCAGCACGGCGAGCCCCGCCAGGGTGAACCCGAGGATCGCGAACCACGGCGGTCCGTCGTCCGTCGATCCGAACGCCGCCTGCGGAGACTCGCTGCCGCAGGGCTGCTCCAGCTTCTTCTCCGCCGCCGTGCAGCTCTCGCTGCTCGACGGTTCGGCGGACGGCGCCGAGGACGACGAGCGCGAGGGGAGGTCCGGGTTGGGAAGCGTGGTGCCCGGCGTGTCCGTGCGGGTGTACTCCGGAACCGTGCCCCGGTTCGGGGTCGGCTCGAAGCGGGTCCAGCCCACGCCCTCGAAGTACAGCTCGGGCCAGGCGTGCGCGTCCCGCAGGCCCACCGAATTCGTGCCGTCGGCCTGCGGCGAACCAGGCGTGAAGCCCACCGCGACACGGGCCGGGATGCCCAGCGTGCGGGCCATCGAGGCCATCGCGAAGGAGAAGTGGACGCAGAAGCCCTCCTTGTCCCTCAGGAAGCGCGCTATGGCCTGCGACCCACTGCCGACCTGCACCTCCGTGTCGTACGTGAAGCCGCCGTCCAGGGCGAACCAGTCCTGGAGCTTCACCGCGCGCTCGTAGTTGTTGGCCGAGCCGGCCGTGACGTCGCGAGCCGTCTCCGCCACCACCGGCGGAAGCGACTCGGGAACCTTCGTGAACTCGCGCCTCAGCGCCGCGGGCGCCTCCGGCGCGTTGGCGAGCTGCTCCGCGGTCGGCTGCACTATCAGGCTCTTGACCGTGTACTCCAGGCCGCGGGTGGTCTGCCCGTGGTCGCCCACGAGCGTGCGGCCCACGGGCTCGTACCGCCACTTGCCGCCGAGCCCCACCGCGCTGGCGGGGTAGGGCATGGGCAGCCAGTCCTGCGCGTACCAGTCCGCCGCGGAGATCCTCGTCTGGATCTCGGTGCGCCGGACGTCGTCACTGAGGCCCGGCGGTGTCGGGAACGACCCGGGGACGTCCTCGACATGGCGCTTGGCCGGCTTCCACGCCGTGCCGTCGAACTCGTCGAGCGAGACGATCCGCAGATAGAGGTCCTGCGTCTCCTCGGAGTTGGTGCGGTACGACATGACCTCGCGGTCCTCGTCCACGTTCAGGCTGTCGCGGAGCGAGACCAGCGGGTTCACCGCGGAGATCGTGCCGCCACCGCCGGAGCCCGTGCCGACGCCGGTCCCGGTGCCGTCCAGCAGACCGCCGTCGAGCGCGGGCAGGGCGAGCGGCACCACCAGGGCGATACCGAGCGCGACGGCACCGATGCGCCGCCCCGTCCGGATCGGCGCGACCGCGCCCGCCGAGGCGTCCGCCCCCGGAGTCCGGGGACCGCCGCCGAAGACCCGGCCCCACTGCGAGAGCCGGTCACGTCCCTCGGCCAGCAGCAGCACCAGATAGCCGGCCGCCGCCATCACGAACCACAGCCAGCTCGCGCCACCGCCCTCCGAGAGACCCGCGGCGACCGAGTACAGCGCGAGCAGCGGCAGTCCGGCCGGGGCCGCGCTGCGGAACGTCACCGCGAGGGCGTCCACCGCGAGCCCGATGACCACGACCCCGCCGACCAGCATCAGCCGGATACCGGGGGACAGCGGAGCCGGGATCGAGTACCGCCCGACGTCGTCCCCGCCGGCCTGCAGCAGCTCCCCGAAGTGCCGGAACGCCTCCGGTCCGGGCACGAGCCCGGCGATGGCCTGCTCGCGGGCGAAGAACAGCGTCAGCAGGGTCAGGGTGACGAGCGCCTGAACCGCGATCGTCACGGCCCGCGCCAGGGGCACCCGCCGGGTCGCCGCCCCCACCGCGGTCTGCACCGCGAGCAGGAACGCCGCCTGAAGGATCCATGTGGCCGGATCGACCAGCGGCAGCAGTGCGCCGGACGCCAACAGCGTCGCCGCCACGGCGCACAGCGCGAGTCGCGCGCGCCCGCTCATGAGACACCGCCCCCTGCCGTGCTTCCCGTCGACGCGACCCCGTTGCGCTGTCGGTCGGCCTCCCGCCACAGGTCGGCCAGGCCCGTGCCCGGCGGTACGGCCAGGGCGGTCCAGCCCGCCTCGCGCAGCATCCGAAGCCGCTCCTCGCTCTGTTCGTCGGCCGCGCCGTGCACCCACGTCTCACTGTCCAGCAGGAAGGCCACGGCCCCGCCGCTGCGCTGACGCATCTTGGCGAGCACGGTCGCCTGCTCCTCGTCCAGGTCTCCGAGGAAGGCCACCAACAGCCCCTCGTTGCCGCCCCGCAGAACGTCGTACGCCCGTGACAGGCCCGTACCGTCGGAGTGGTCGATCACCGCGAGGGTGTCCATCATCAGCCCGGCGGCGTCCGCGGACTCCTGGCTGGCTCCGGCGAATCCGTCGGCGCCCTCGCCGGGCACCGAGGTGCCGGTGTCGGTCAACAGCCGCACCGAAAAGCCCCGCTCGAGCATGTGCACCAGCGTGGACGCCGTGCCCGAAACCGCCCATTCGAAGGCCGAGTCCGGGCCCGCGCCGTCGAAGGCGATGCCCCGGGTGTCGAGGAGCACCGTGCAGCGGGACCGCTGCGGCTGCTCCTCGCGGCGCACCATCAACTCGCCGTAGCGCGCGGTCAGACGCCAGTGGACCCGGCGCAGATCGTCGCCGTAGCGATAGCCGCGAGGTATCACGTCGTCCTCGCCGGCCAGGGCCAGCGAGCGCTGCCGCCCGTCGCCGTACCCCTTCGCCTCGCCCGTCAGTCGCACCGGCGGCAGCGCCTCCACGCGCGGGATGACGGTCAGGGTGTCGTACGTCGAGAAGGAGCGGGTCAGTTCGCACATCCCGAACGGGTCGCTGAGCCGCAGCTGCAGCGGCCCCAGCGGATAGCGGCCGCGCAGGTCCGAGCGCACCCGGTAGGACACCTCGCGGCGGCCGCCCGCCTCGACCCGGTCCAGTACGAACCGGGGCCGCGGCCCCAGCACGTACGGAACCCGGTCCTGGAGCATCAGCAGTCCCGTGGGCAGTCGCGAGACGTTGTCCATCCGCAGATGGACCCGCGCCTCGGACCCCGAGGGCACCCGCCCGGGGGAGAGGCGACGGCTGCCGGCGACCCGGTAGCGCGTGCGGTACAGCACGGTCGCGCAGACCAGTGGCAGCACGGCGAGCAGCAGCCCGACCCGGAGCAGATCGCTCTGCCCCAGGACGTACGCGCAGATCGCGGCCGCGATGCCGGCGGCCAGGAAGGACCGCCCGCGCGTGGTGAGACCGGCGAGTGCCGTACGCAGCCCGCCCTTGTCCTCCTCGGCCTGCGCCGCCGGCATCCCCCCGGTGGTCATCACAGCCTCCGGGGCGGCTGCTGGCCGAAGGCGGACGAGCCCCGGCCCATCCCCAGACCGCTTGGCGACTGGGGCGCCGCGGGCACGGGCGTGCGCTGGAGGATCTCCAGGACGACCTGCTCGGCCGTACGACGGTTCAACTGCGCCTGGGCGGTGGGCAGCAGCCGGTGGGCCAGGACCGCCACCGCGAGGGCCTGGATGTCGTCCGGCAGTGCGTACTCCCGGCCGCTGAGGGCCGCTGAGGCCTTCGCCGCACGCAGCAGGTGCAGCGTGGCACGCGGCGAGGCGCCGAGTCTCAGGTCCGGGTGCGTACGCGTGGCGGCGACCAGGTCCACCGCGTACCGCCGCACCGGGTCGGCGACGTGGACGCTGCGGACCGCGTCGATGAGCTTCACGATCTCGTGCGCGTGCGCCACCGGCTGGAGGTCGTCCAGCGGGGACACACCGCCGTGGATGTCCAGCATCTGCAGCTCGGCCTCCGCGCTGGGATAGCCGATGGAGACCCGGGCCATGAAGCGGTCGCGCTGCGCCTCCGGCAGCGGGTAGGTGCCCTCCATCTCGACCGGGTTCTGTGTGGCCACCACCATGAACGGGCTGGGCAGCTCGTAGGTCGTGCCGTCGATGGTTACCTGGCGCTCCTCCATGGACTCCAGAAGCGCCGACTGTGTCTTGGGCGACGCTCGGTTGATCTCGTCGCCGATCACGATCTGCGCGAAGATCGCACCCGGTTTGAACTCGAAGTCCCTGCGCTGCTGATCCCAGATGGACACACCTGTGATGTCCGAGGGCAGCAGGTCGGGCGTGAACTGAATACGCCGCACTGAGCAGTCGATGGACCGCGCCAGTGCCTTGGCCAGCATGGTCTTGCCGACGCCGGGGACATCCTCGATCAGAAGATGCCCCTCGGCGAGCAGTACGGTCAGCGAAAGCCGTACGACCTCAGGCTTGCCCTCGATCACTTCCTCCACCGAACTGCGGACTCTCTCCACAGTGGCGGTCAGATCTGTAAGGCTCGCTCGATCGTCATAGGTCGTCACCCGGCCCTCCTCGGCCCGTTCTTTCCCGGGCCGACGCTCTGCGATGCGGACCGGCCCACCCCGAAACACGGACACCACGCGCGAATAGTTCCGCGTGACGCCACACCCGCATTCTTGTTGCCGTTACCTGTTCGTGTCACTCGCCTGTGGATAACTGGCCGCGATATGTCACGGCCTGGGGTCTTTGAGGGGGTCCAACTCGCGTCAGGTGGGGTCTATCTCACGCAGCAGGCCCGTCTTCACATCGAACACGAAACCACGTACGTCGTCCGTGTGCAGAAGGAATGGAGAGGTGCGCACCCGCTGCATGGACTGCCGCACGTCCTGTTCGACGTCCCGGAAGGCCTCCACGGCCCACGCCGGGCGCTGGCCGACCTCCATCTCCAGGTCGTGCCGGAAGTCCTCGGTGAGGGACTCCAGGCCGCAGCCGGTGTGGTGGATCAGTACGACACTGCGGGTGCCGAGCGCGCGCTGGCTGATGGTGAGGGAGCGGATCACGTCGTCGGTGACCACACCGCCCGCGTTGCGGATGGTGTGGCAGTCGCCGAGCTCCAGGCCCAGAGCGTCGTGCAGGTCGAGGCGGGCGTCCATGCACGCCACGACCGCGACGTGCAGCACGGGACGGGCGTCCATGCCGGGATCGGTGAACGCGGCGGCGTACTGCTCGTTCGCCTCGACGAGGCGGTCGGTGACGGTGCCGCCGTTGGATATGGCGTCTCCGGGCTCAGTGGGAACGGATGCGGAAGTCGTCATATCTATAACGGTAGTGGTCACACGCTGTCCGGGCCTGCTGTGAGAGGGGACAAAGAACATCAATGAGCGTTGTTGTGAGGTAACCCACAAGGGTGGATCGGCTACGCCCGTACGGGTGGAAAAACCCGGTTTGGCGCTTCATCCGGGCCGAGAGCCGCGACGCGCAGGCCGGTTCGTTGACCGCGGGAGACCGTGGACTAAAGTGACGCGAAGCGGGAGACGGACACTCTCCCCGCTGGACTGCTACCCCCGGAGGACCGGTGACGAGCCGGGATCTCCCCACGTGCGCGGCGCGTACGTACGGCTCGGCCTCCTCCCGCTCCCGGTCGGCTGACGCTTCCGGCGCCGGCAGGCCTCCCCTTCACGGAGCGGGCGGGGACCCGGCGGTGCGTGCGCGCCGTGCCGGACCTGAGAGGGCCCCTTGACCCAGAGCCGACATGTCCCGGTGATGCTCCAGCGATGCCTGGACATGTTGGCACCCGCGCTGGAGAGCCCGGGAGCAGTCGTCGTCGACTGCACTCTCGGCCTCGGCGGCCACAGCGAGGCCCTGCTCGCCCGATTCCCCGAGGCCCGCCTCGTCGCCCTCGACCGCGACAAGGAGGCGCTGCGCCTCTCCGGGGACCGGCTCGCCCCCTTCGGTGACCGGGCCACCCTGGTGCACGCGGTCTACGACGAACTCCCCGACGTGCTCGACCGCCTGGACCTCCCGCGCGTCCAGGGCGTCCTCTTCGACCTCGGCGTCTCATCCATGCAACTCGACGAGGCCGACCGCGGCTTCGCGTACGCCCAGGACGCCCCGCTCGACATGCGCATGGACCAGACGACCGGCATCAGCGCCGCCGAGGTGCTCAACACCTACCCGGCGGGCGAACTCGTCCGGATCCTCAGGGCGTACGGCGAGGAGAAGCAGGCCAAGCGGATCGTCTCCGCGGTCGTGCGCGAACGCGACAAGGAGCCCTTCAGCAACAGCGCACGGCTCGTCGAACTGATCCGCGACTCCCTGCCGCAGGCCGCCAAGCGCACCGGCGGCAACCCCGCCAAGCGCACCTTCCAGGCACTGCGCATCGAGGTCAACGGCGAACTCACCGTCCTGGAGAGGGCGATCCCCGCCGCCGTGAAGTCGCTCGCCGTCGGCGGCCGGATCGCCGTGCTGTCCTACCACTCCCTGGAGGACCGGCTGGTCAAGCAGGTGTTCGCCGCGGGAGCCGCCAACACCGCACCGCCCGGCCTGCCGGTCGTCCCCGAGCGCTACCAGCCCCGGCTCAAGCTTCTGACGCGCGGTGCCGAACTCCCCACCGAGGAAGAGGTCGCGGAGAACCGGCGGGCCGCCCCGGCGCGGCTGCGCGGGGCACAGCGCATCAGGGAGGACGCCGAGTGACGGGAGGGTGTGTGAGTTGGACGACCGAACTCACCGGACGCGTGGGTCGCAGGCCCGGACCCATCAGCCGAGAACGCCGGCTCAGCGGGAGGGCGAGTGAGTAGCAGACCCGAACTGCGAGGGAGGGCGGCCCGGCTCGCGCGACTCTTCCCGACGGGCCCCGGACAGGCCGCCCGTACGCCCTTCGTGCTCCTGGTCGTGCTGCTGCTCGGCGGCGGCCTGATCGGACTCCTGGTCCTGAACTCCGCGCTCAGCGAAGGGTCGTTCCAGCTCGACGACCTCCAGAGGGACACCAAGAGCCTCACCGACGAGGAGCAGGCGCTCCAGCGGGACGTGGACGCCTACTCCGCCCCCGACGCACTCCAGCGCCGCGCCCGCGAGCTGGGCATGGTGCCCGGTGGCGACCCGGCCTTCCTCAACCCCGACGGCAGCGTCCGCGGCGTTCCCAGCGCGGCCGCCGAGCAGTCGTCCGTGTCTGTCCCCGTGATCGGCCCGCCCGAGGTGCTCCTCCCCGCGCCGTCCCCGACGCCCACCGAGAGCCAGGCATCCGCGGGGTCCTCGACGCCGACTGAGACCCCGGCACCCACCGCACCCGCCGTGCCCACCGCGGCGCCGGATCCGCTCGCGGAGACGGTCACGGAGCCGTCCCCCCAGCCCACGCAGCCCGCTACGAATCCCGGCAGGTGACGGAAGTGTCCGACAGGGAACCCCCCCGCCGCCGGGTGCCCTCGCCCGCCCGGCCCGGCAGCCAGCGGCGGCCGGGGCCCGGCGCACGCCCCGCCCGCCGTCCGGCCCCGTCCCGGGGGCAGGGCCCGGGCCCGCGCGTCATCCGCCTCGGCAGCCCCAGGCCGCGGCTGCGCCTGGTCAGCCTCGCGCTGGCCCTCGTACTGATCGCCTTCGTCGTCCGGCTCCTCCAGGTGCAGGCCGTCGACGCGAACGAGTACACCGCCAAGGCCGAGAAGAACCGGTACCTCAGCCGCACCCTGACCGCCGAGCGCGGAGGTATCACCGACCGCAACGGTGTCGACCTGGCGATCAGCGTGGACGCCAACGACATCACCGCCGACCCCACGCTGTTCACACGGAAGGCGACGAAGATCGGCGACGCCCCCGAGCAGGCCGCCGCCCTGCTCGGCCCGATCCTCGACAAGGACCCCGACGAACTCGCCGCGAAGCTCCGGACCAAGAACACCCGGTACGTCGTGCTCGCCCGGCGCCAGACCCCCCAGGTCTGGACGCAGATCAAGGATCTGAAGAGCACGCTCGCCGACAAGGCGGGCGAGGACGGGTCGGAGGTGAACGTCCTGGCGGGCGTCCTCCAGGAGCCCAGCAGCAAGCGGGTCTATCCGAACGGTGAGCTCGGCGCCGGGATAGTGGGATGGGTCAACGCCGACGGCAAGGGCGGCGGCGGCATCGAGCAGCAGCTGAACAAGGAGCTGTCGGGCAAGGACGGCGAGATCCGCTACGCCCAGTCCGGCGGCCGCCAGGTGCCGACCGCGGGCTCCACCGAGAAGCCCGCCGTGGCCGGTTCCGAGGTCGAGCTGACCATCGACCGCGACATCCAGTGGGCCGCCCAGAACGCCATCGCCGAGCAGGTGAAGGAGTCCAAGGCGGACCGCGGTTACGTCATAGTGCAGGACAACAAGACCGGCGAGATCCTCGCGATGGCCAACTCGCCCGGCTTCGACCCGAACGACCTCTCCAAGGCCGACGGGAACGCCCTGCACAACTGGGGCCTCGAAGACGCCTACGAGCCCGGCTCGACCGCCAAGGTCATGTCGATGGCCGCCGTCCTGGAGGAGAACGCCGCCACGCCCGCGACGCACGTGACCGTGCCGAACCGGCTGCACCGCGGCGACCGGCTCTTCCGCGACGACATCGACCACCCGACCTGGTACCTGACGCTCAACGGCGTCCTCGCCAAGTCCAGCAACATCGGCACCATCCTGGCGACCGGCCAGCTGGGCAAGACGCAGCAGGAGGCCAACCAGGTCCTCTACTCGTATCTGCGCAAGTTCGGCAATCGGCGACTACACGGGGCTCGGCTTCCCCGGCGAGACGAGGGGCATCCTCGCGCCCGCCGGCCAGTGGTCGACCTCCCAGCAGTACACGATTCCTTTCGGCCAGGGCGTGTCGATCAACGCGATGCAGGCCGCCTCCGTCTACTCGACGATCGCCAACGGCGGCGTACGGATCGAACCGACCCTGGTCCGCGGCACGAAGGGCCCCGACGGACGCTTCACCCCGGCCGCCAAGCCCAAGGAGACACGGGTCGTCAGCGAGAAGACGGCGAAGACCCTGGCACAGATGCTGGAGTCCGTCGTGGACGACCGGGAGGGTACGGGCACCAAGGCGCGTATCCCCGGCTACCGCGTCGCGGGCAAGACCGGCACGGCCAACCGTGTGGATCCGGCCACCGGCCGCTACCACGGCTATACCTCTTCCTTCGCCGGATTCGCGCCCGCGGACAACCCCCGGGTCACCGTCTACTGCGCCATCCAGAACGCCACCAAGGGGAGCTACTTCGGCGGTCAGATCTGCGGGCCCGTCTACAAGGAGGTGCTGGAGTTCGCCCTGAAGACCCTCCAGGTACCGCCCACCGGGGCCCAGGCCGCCAGACTTCCCGTCACTTTCACGCCCTGACCAGCCCCGACCAGCCCGGGCCGGGCCCTCATCGGCACCGACCGGAACGCCATGCTCCAGCACCCCGGATCACCGACCAGGAACAGCTCGTGACAACGATCACTCCCGACCCCGGGAACCGCGGCACGCCGCACACTCCGCCACGCCCCTCGCTTCGCTCCGGCGGGGGTGTGCCCGGTACGCTCACCGCCGTGCCACACGCTGATCAGTCCCAAACCACCCAGAAGGGCGTTCCTGTGACATATCCGGGGCCGCCGCGACCGGTTCAGAACTCCGCCACACCCCTCGCGGAGCTCGTGGCGGTAGTCGCCGATCAGATGGCGGCTCCGGCGCCGCAGGGCGCGCAGGGCGCCGTCGAGGTCACGGGCATCACCCATGACTCCCGGGCCGTGCGCCCCGGCGACCTCTACGCCGCGCTGCCGGGCGCCCGGATGCACGGCGCCGACTTCGTGACGCAGGCGGCCGGCCTCGGTGCCGTCGCCGTGCTGACCGACCCGACGGGTGCCGAGCGCGCGGCGGCCACCGGTCTGCCGGTCCTCGTCGTCGACGACCCGCGCGGGCAGATGGGCGAGCTGGCCGCCTCCATCTACGGTCACCCCGGCCGCGACCTGCTCCAGATCGGCATCACCGGCACGTCCGGCAAGACCACGACGGCGTACCTCGTCGAGGGCGGTCTGAAGACGGTCCGCAGCACCGGGCTCATCGGCACCGTGGAGATGCGCATCGGCGACGAGCGCATCAAGTCGGAGCGCACGACCCCCGAAGCGACCGATCTCCAGGCGCTGTTCGCCGTCATGCGCGAGCGCGGCGTCGACGCGGTCGCCATGGAGGTCTCCAGCCACGCGCTGGTCCTCGGCCGGGTCGACGGCTGTGTCTTCGACATCGCGGTCTTCAACAACCTCAGCCCGGAACACATGGAGTTCCACTCCGACATGGAGGACTACTTCCGGGCCAAGGCACAGCTGTTCACGCCGGAACGCAGCAGGCTCGGCGTGGTCAACCTCGACGACGAGTACGGTCGCAGGCTCGCCAAGGAGGCCACGGTGCCCGTGGTGACGTTCTCCGCGGAGGGCCACCCGGACGCCGACTGGCGGGCCGAGGAGGTCCAGGTCGGCCCGATGGACTCGGTGTTCGTCGCGGTCGGCCCCAAGGGCGAGCGCATCACCGCCAAGTCGCCGCTCGCGGGCCCCTTCAACGTCGCCAACACGCTCGCGGCGATCGTCTCCCTCGCCGTCGCCGGGCTCGACCCGCAGACCGCCGCGGACGGCATCGCCGCCGTACCGGGCGTGCCGGGCCGGCTGGAGCGCGTGGACGCAGGACAGCCGTACCTCGCGGTCGTCGACTACGCGCACAAGACGGACGCCGTGGAGTCCGTGCTGCGGGCCCTGCGCAAGGTCACCGAGGGCCGGCTGCACATCGTCCTCGGCTGCGGCGGGGACCGGGACAAGACCAAGCGGATGCCCATGGGCGCCGCCGCGGCCCGGCTCGCCGACACCGCCGTACTGACATCGGACAACCCCCGCTCCGAGGACCCCCTCGCGATCCTCGCCACGATGCTCGCGGGTGCCGCCGAGGTACCGGCGTACGAGCGCGGAGAGGTCCAGGTCTTCGAGGACCGGGCCGCCGCGATCGCCGCGGCCGTCGCCCGCGCACAGCCGGGCGACACGGTGCTGGTCGCGGGCAAGGGTCATGAGCAGGGCCAGGACATCGCCGGAGTGGTCCGTCCCTTCGACGACCGCCAGGTGCTTCGCGAAGCTATCCAGAAGACCCAGGGATGAACTTGTGATCGCCCTCTCTCTCGCCGAGATCGCCTCAGTCGTCGGCGGGCAGACACACGACATACCGGATCCGTCGGTCCAGGTCACCGGACGGGTCGTCAGAGACTCCCGTGAGGTGGAGCCAGGCAGCCTCTTCGTCGCCTTCGTGGGCGAGCGCGTGGACGGCCACGACTTCGCGGCGAGCGTCGTCGAGGCGGGCGCGGCGGCCGTGCTGGCGTCACGGCCCGTCGGCGTGCCCGCGATCGTCGTGGACGACGTCCAGACGGCCCTGGGCGCCCTCGCACGCCATGTCGTCGAACGGCTCGGCGCGACCCTCGTGGCCCTCACCGGCTCCGCGGGCAAGACCAGCACCAAGGACCTGATCGCCCAGGTGCTGCAGCGCAAGGCGCCGACGGTCTTCACGCCGGGCTCGCTCAACAACGAGATCGGGCTGCCGCTCACGGCCCTCAGCGCCACCGAGGAGACCCGGTTCCTGGTCCTGGAGATGGGGGCCCGCGGCATCGGCCACATCCGGTACCTCACGGATCTGACGCCCCCTAAGGTCGGCCTCGTCCTGAACGTCGGCACCGCCCACATCGGCGAGTTCGGCGGCCGCGAACAAATCGCCCAGGCCAAGGGCGAGTTGGTGGAGGGCCTGCCCCCGGCGGACGCGGGCGGCGTCGCGATCCTGAACGCCGACGATCCCCTCGTACGAGCCATGGCCTCGCGGACGAAAGCACGCGTGATCCTCTTCGGAGAGTCCGGCGAAGCGGACGTACGGGCCGAGAACGTGACGCTCATGGAGAGCGGACAGCCCGCGTTCAGCCTTCACACACCCTCCGGGTGCAGCGACGTGACCATGCGCCTGTACGGTGAGCACCACGTGTCGAACGCGCTCGCCGCGGCCGCCGTCGCCCATGAGCTGGGCATGTCCGCAGACGAGATCGCCACCGCGCTCTCCGAGGCGGGCTCCCTCTCCCGCTGGCGCATGGAGGTCACCGAGCGCCTGGACGGCGTGACGGTCGTCAACGACGCCTACAACGCGAACCCCGAGTCCATGCGAGCCGCCCTGCGCGCGCTCGCGGCCATGGGCAAGGGGCGGCGGACCTGGGCGGTGCTCGGTCAGATGGCCGAGCTCGGGGACGAGGCGCTCGCCGAGCACGACGCGGTCGGACGGCTCGCCGTCCGGCTCAATGTCGGCAAGCTCGTCGCGGTCGGGGGCAGGGAAGCGTCCTGGCTGCAACTGGGCGCATATAACGAGGGTTCGTGGGGTGAGGAGTCGGTGCACGTGTCCGACACACAGGCGGCGATCGACCTGTTGCGCAGTCAACTGCGCCCGGGAGACGTCGTACTCGTGAAGGCGTCCCGTTCGGTCGGCCTGGAGCGGGTCGCAGAGGCGCTGGTCGAGGGCACCGAGGGTGAGGTTGCCGTCCGATGAATCAGATCCTCTTCGCGGGAGTCATCGGCCTCTTCCTGACTCTCGTGGGCACTCCCATGCTGATCAAGCTGCTGGCCCGCAAGGGCTACGGCCAGTACATCCGCGACGACGGCCCGCGCGAGCACCACGCCAAGCGCGGTACGCCGACCATGGGTGGCATCGCCTTCATCCTGGCCACGCTCCTGGCGTACTTCCTCAGCAAGGTGATCACCGGCCAGCCGCCGAGATTCTCCGGAGTGCTGGTGCTCGGCCTGATGACGGGCATGGGCCTGGTCGGCTTCCTCGACGACTACATCAAGATCGTCAAGCGCCGGTCGCTCGGTCTGCGGGCCAAGGCGAAGATGGCCGGCCAGCTGATCGTCGGTGTCTCCTTCGCGGTGCTCTCGCTGCAGTTCCCGGACAACCTCAACAACACCCCGGCCTCCACCAAGCTCTCCTTCGTGCAGGACTTCGGCTGGTCCATCGGCCCGGTGCTGTTCGTGGTCTGGGCGCTGTTCATGATCCTCGCGATGTCGAACGGCGTGAACCTCACCGACGGCCTGGACGGCCTCGCCACCGGTGCCTCCGTGATGGTCTTCGGCGCGTACACCTTCATCGGTGTCTGGCAGTTCCAGGAGTCCTGCGCCAACGCGCAGACCCTCACCAACCCGGCCGCCTGTTACGAGGTACGGGATCCGCTCGACCTCGCCGTCGTCGCCGCGGCCCTGATGGGCGCCTGCTTCGGCTTCCTGTGGTGGAACACCTCGCCCGCCAAGATCTTCATGGGTGACACCGGTTCGCTGGCCCTCGGCGGCGCGCTCGCCGGCCTCGCGATCTGCTCCCGCACCGAGCTGCTCGTCGCGCTGCTCGGCGGTCTCTTCGTCCTGATCACCATGTCGGTCGTCATCCAGGTCGGCTCGTTCCGCCTCACCGGCAAGCGCGTCTTCCGAATGGCACCACTCCAGCACCACTTCGAACTCAAGGGGTGGTCCGAGGTCCTTGTGGTGGTCCGCTTCTGGATCATCCAGGGCATGTGCGTGATCGTCGGACTCGGCCTCTTCTACGCGGGATGGGCAGCCCAGAAGTGACGACCGCCCTCGACTGGCAGAGCATGAACATCACCGTCGCCGGTCTCGGCGTGAGCGGCATCAGCGCCGCCCGCGCCCTGGCCGGCCTCGGCGCGTCGGTCACGGTCGTCGACGGGGGCTCCTCGGAGGCCCACCGCGAGCGGGCCGCCTCCCTTGAGGGGGAAGGGATTTCGGTACGTCTCGCGGACGCCGAGACGCTTCCCGAGGGCACCGACCTCGTGGTCACGTCGCCGGGCTGGAAGCCGACCAGCCCCCTCTTCCAGGCCGCCGCCGAGGCGGGCGTGGACGTCGTCGGCGACGTGGAGATCGCCTGGCGCCTGCGGGGCCCAGACGCCGCCCCCTGGCTCGCCATCACGGGCACCAACGGCAAGACCACCACGACCCGGATGCTCGCCTCGATCCTGGCCGCCGCGGGCCTTCGTACGGCCGCCGTGGGCAACATCGGCACCCCGATCGTCGACGTGGTCCAGGAAGGCGACGACGCCTACGACGTACTGGCCGTCGAGCTGTCCAGCTACCAGCTCCACTGGGCGCCCTCGCTGCGCGCCCACTCCGCCGCCGTCCTGAACCTCGCCCCGGACCACCTCGACTGGCACGGCTCCATGGAGGCGTACGCCGCCGACAAGGGGCGTATCTACGAGGGCAATCGGGTCGCCTGCGTCTACAACACGGCCGACAAGGCGACCGAGGACCTGGTGCGCGGGGCGGACGTCGAGGAGGGCTGCCGGGCGGTCGGCTTCACCCTCGGCACCCCGGGCCCGTCCCAACTCGGCGTCGTGGAGGGCATCCTGGTCGACCGCGCCTTCGTCGAGGACCGGCACAAGCAGGCCCAGGAACTCGCCGAGGTCGCGGACGTCAGCCCGCCCGCCCCGCACAACATCGCCAACGCCCTTGCGGCGGCGGCCCTGGCCCGCGCCTTCGGAGTGCCCGCCGCGGCCGTACGGGACGGGCTGCGGGCCTTCAAGCCCGACGCCCACCGCATCCAGCACGTGGCCGACGTGGACCGGGTCGCCTACATCGACGACTCCAAGGCCACCAACACGCATGCGGCGGAAGCCTCTTTGGCGGCGTACGAGTCGATCGTGTGGATCGCCGGCGGGCTCGCCAAGGGCGCGACCTTCGACGAGCTGGTCGCCAAGTCGGCAAAGCGACTGCGGGGCGTCGTCCTGTTCGGCGCCGACCGGGCCCTCATCCGTGAAGCGCTCGCGCGACACGCGCCGGAAGTACCCGTGGTCGACCTCGACCGGACAGACACTGGGGCGATGCTCGCGGCGGTCCGTGAGGCCGCACGGCTCTCCGAGCCGGGAGACACTGTCCTACTGGCGCCGGCCTGTGCGTCCATGGACATGTTCACCAACTACAACAAGCGCGGCGACGCTTTCGCGGAGGCGGTTCGCGAACTCGGCGCCGTCGACGGCTGACCCGGGTCCGCCTCGCCCGGCGGCGCCGGGCACACCTGGGAGGGACGCGTGACACGGATCCGGCTGGGGCTTCGTCGGTGGCTTTCTGCCGGTGGCACGGCACTGTGCCGGCCCGTCCCGCCCCCAGGGCCCGAACGGTCCGGGGAGATTTCGGGCGTACGGCCCGGGGAGATCACCGGCGGGGCGCCCTCCCACGGCATGGCAGGTGCCGCCGATGTCCAGTAGCCGTACGGGGCGTCCTCCCGTCCAGCGCGCCCCCCGCCGGCCCGCCGGCCCCCGCCCCCCTCGCGACAACCCCGTAGGACGCCTCTACACGCGCGTACGCCGTGCCTGGGACCGGCCGCTGACCGCCTACTACCTGATCCTCGGCGGCAGCCTCCTGATCACCGTCCTCGGACTGGTGATGGTGTACTCCGCCTCGCAGATCACCGCGCTCCAGCTTTCGCTGCCCGGGTCGTACTTCTTCCGCAAGCAGTTCCTCGCCGCCGTGCTCGGCGGTCTGCTGCTGCTCGCCGCCTCGCGGATGCCGTCCAAGCTGCACCGGGCGCTGGCCTACCCGATGCTGCTCGGCTCCGTCTTCCTGATGATCCTCGTCCAGGTGCCGGGGATAGGAGTCGCGGTCAACGGCAACCAGAACTGGATCTCGGTCGGCGGCCCCTTCCAGCTCCAGCCCAGCGAGTTCGGCAAGCTCGCCCTCGTCCTGTGGGGAGCCGACCTGCTCGCCCGCAAACAGGACAAGCGGCTGCTGACGCAGTGGAAGCACATGCTGGTGCCGCTCGTTCCGGTGGCCTTCATGCTGCTCGGGCTGATCATGCTCGGCGGCGACATGGGTACGGCGATCATCCTCACCGCGATCCTGTTCGGGCTGCTGTGGCTCGCGGGGGCGCCCACACGGCTCTTCGGGGGCGTGCTCGCGGTCGCCCTGACCATCGGCTTCATCCTCATCAAGACCAGCCCGAACCGCATGGCCCGCCTCTCCTGCCTGGGAGCCACCGAACCCCAGTCGGGCCCCGTCGACTGCTGGCAGGCCGTGCACGGCATCTACGCCCTCGCCTCCGGCGGGCTGTTCGGCTCCGGCCTCGGCGCCAGTGTGGAGAAATGGGGGCAACTGCCCGAAGCCCACACCGACTTCATCTTCGCCATCACCGGTGAGGAACTGGGCCTCGCGGGGACGCTGTCGGTACTCGCACTCTTCGCGGCTCTAGGCTATGCGGGTATCCGCGTGGCCGGACGCACGGAGGACCCCTTCGTGAGGTATGCCGCGGGAGGCGTGACCACCTGGATCACGGCCCAGGCCGTGATCAACATCGGTGCGGTGCTCGGGCTGCTGCCGATCGCCGGCGTCCCTCTCCCGCTGTTCTCCTACGGGGGATCCGCCCTGCTTCCGACCATGTTCGCCATCGGGCTCCTGATCGCCTTCGCGCGGGAGGATCCCGCTGCGCGGGCGGCGCTTGCGATGCGGCAACCCCGCTTTGGCAGAAAGCGGGCTGCGGTGAGAGGCTCCGCAGGGGCCGCGGGGCCTCGGAGATGGAACACGATGCGACGGCGCGCCGCGGCGCGTTCGTCCGGAGAGCGGTGAATTTCGGTGCATGTCGTACTCGCCGGTGGGGGGACCGCCGGCCACATCGAGCCCGCGCTCGCCCTCGCGGACGCCCTGCGCAGGCAGGACCCGACCGTGGGTATCACGGCCCTGGGCACGGAGCGCGGACTCGAGACCCGACTCGTACCAGAGCGAGGCTATGAACTCGCGCTGATCCCCGCGGTGCCGCTGCCGCGCAAGCCCACCCCCGAGCTGATCACCGTCCCCGGACGGCTGCGTGGCACGATCAAGGCGGCCGAGCAGATCCTGGAACGCACCAAGGCCGACGCGGTCGTCGGCTTCGGCGGCTATGTCGCCCTGCCCGCCTACCTCGCGGCCAAGCGCCTCGGCGTCCCGATCGTCATCCACGAGGCCAACGCCCGCCCGGGCCTGGCCAACAAGATCGGCTCGCGGTACGCGGCCCAGGTCGCCGTCTCCACCCCCGACAGCAAGCTCCGTGGCGCCCGTTACATCGGCATCCCGCTGCGCCGCTCGATCGCCACACTCGACCGGGCCGCCGTACGCCCGCAGGCACGCGCCGCGTTCGGGCTCGACCCCGCCCTGCCGACCCTGCTGGTCTCCGGCGGCTCGCAGGGCGCCCGCCGCCTCAACGAGGTGGTCCAGCAGGCCGCCCCGTACCTCCAGCAGGCCGGGATCCAGATCCTGCACGCGGTCGGCCCGAAGAACGAACTGCCGCAGGTCCACCAGATGCCGGGGATGCCCCCGTACATCCCGGTACCGTACGTGGACCGGATGGACCTCGCGTACGCCGCGGCCGACATGATGCTCTGCCGCGCGGGCGCGATGACCGTCGCCGAACTCTCCGCCGTCGGGCTCCCCGCCGTCTATGTCCCGCTGCCCATCGGCAACGGCGAACAGCGGCTCAACGCCCAGCCGGTGGTCAAGGCCGGCGGCGGACTGCTGATCGACGACGCGGAACTGACGCCGCAGTGGGTGCAGAGCAACGTCCTGCCCGTGCTCGCCGATCCGCACCGGCTGTTCGAGATGTCCCGCGCCGCCTCCGAGTTCGGCCGCCGGGACGCCGACGACCTGCTCGTCGGGATGGTGTACGAGGCGATCGCGTCACGCCGTTAGCGCGTGGCAGAAGGCAGGGGAGCGTGGCCGGACCGACCACCGCCGAACGCGGCGAACGGCAAGCCCGACAGGATCCGGACTCCGGCCCGCCCCGGCCACCTCTTCTCAAGAGGCTCCCGAAGCCTCGTAGGCTCATCATTTTGGTTGTCTGTCTCGCGTTGCTCGCCGCGGGCTGTCTCTGGGTGCTCTACGGCTCGCAGTGGCTGCGCGTCGAGCGCGTATCGGCTTCGGGGACACGGGTTCTGACACCCGATCAGGTCGTCGAGGCGGCCGATGTTCCGGTCGGATCGCCGTTGATTTCAGTCGACACCGATGTGATTGAGGCGAGACTGCGCCGGAAATTGCCCCGAATTGACTCGGTTGACGTCGTCCGTTCCTGGCCCCATGGAATCGGGCTGAAAGTGATCGAACGCACTCCGGTTCTCGTTGCCGAAAAGGGCGGAAAGTTCATCGAAGTGGACGCCAAGGGAGTGCGATATGCCACCGTTTCGCGCGCCCCGAAGGGCGTTCCCGCACTGGAATTGACGGTCTCCCGGTCCGCGGGCCTGCGCCGCTTCGGGACCGACCGGCTGATGCGTGAGGCGGTACGCGTCGCGGGTTCCCTTCCGGCCGCGGTCGCGCGTGACACCCGGACCGTCAAGGTCCGTTCGTACGACTCCATCTCGCTGGAGTTGAGCGGCAACCGGACCGTCCTGTGGGGAAGTGGCGAGAAGAGCGGCGTCAAGGCCCGTACGCTCAGCGCTCTCATGAAAGCCGCTCCAGAGGCCCGGCACTTCGATGTCAGCGTTCCCACCGCCCCTGCGTCATCGGGGAGTTGACGCACATCCGCGCAGGCCAGCACCCTGGTTGGGCAGCGCTACGGCTGATCACATAGGGTGAAAAGAAAAACGGGAGGTTCGGCGTGTTCGTTGAACGTGCGCCACTTGTCGACTTAGTGTCCTGTTCGGAAGAGTCCAAGGAACAGACACACTGGTAACCCTAAACTTCAGCGTTAGGGTTCGGGTCGGCGTTCGGACCGTCCCATTCGGCATCAGTCGTCGGATCGCGAACGTGCGAGGCGGCGACACGTAACTCGAGGCGAGAGGCCTTCGACGTGGCAGCACCGCAGAACTACCTCGCAGTCATCAAAGTCATCGGTGTCGGCGGCGGTGGTGTCAATGCCATCAACCGGATGATCGAGGTCGGTCTCAAGGGTGTCGAGTTCATCGCCATCAACACCGACGCCCAGGCGCTGTTGATGAGCGACGCCGACGTCAAGCTCGACGTCGGCCGCGAACTCACCCGCGGACTCGGCGCCGGAGCCAACCCGGCCGTCGGCCGCAAGGCGGCGGAGGACCACCGCGAGGAGATCGAGGAGGTCCTCAAGGGGGCCGACATGGTCTTCGTGACAGCCGGCGAGGGCGGCGGCACCGGCACCGGCGGCGCACCCGTCGTGGCCAACATCGCCCGCTCGCTCGGCGCGCTCACCATCGGCGTGGTCACGCGTCCGTTCACCTTCGAGGGACGGCGCCGCGCCAACCAGGCCGAGGACGGCATCGCGGAACTCCGCGAAGAGGTCGACACCCTCATCGTCATCCCCAACGACCGGCTGCTGTCCATCTCGGACCGCCAGGTCTCGGTCCTCGACGCCTTCAAGTCGGCGGACCAGGTCCTGCTCTCCGGTGTTCAGGGCATCACCGACCTCATCACCACGCCCGGTCTGATCAACCTCGACTTCGCCGACGTCAAGTCCGTGATGTCCGAGGCGGGTTCGGCGCTCATGGGCATCGGCTCGGCCCGCGGCGACGACCGCGCGGTGGCCGCGGCCGAGATGGCGATCTCCTCGCCCCTCCTGGAGGCGTCCATCGACGGCGCCCGAGGCGTGCTGCTCTCCATCTCCGGCGGCTCCGACCTCGGCCTGTTCGAGATCAACGAGGCCGCCCAGCTGGTGAGCGAGGCCGCGCACCCCGAGGCCAACATCATCTTCGGCGCGGTCATCGACGACGCGCTCGGCGACGAGGTCCGGGTCACCGTCATCGCGGCCGGCTTCGACGGCGGACAGCCCCCGTCCAAGCGGGACACCGTGCTCGGCTCGTCCTCCGCCAAGCGCGACGAGCCCACACCGGCCCGGTCGGGCGACAGCCGCCCGTCCTTCGGCTCGCTGGGCAGCGTCACGCCGAAGGAGGCCCCGGAGCCGACTCCGGAGCCCGTGAGCAACGAACTGCCGTCGGTCTCCCCGCCGGTCCCGCCGTCGCGCACGTACTCGGACAGCGCGGCCGAAGAGCTGGACGTGCCGGACTTCCTCAAGTGATAGGACAGCGCTCCGTAGTGGGCACTGCGAGCGGCGCGCACTTCGCCTTCACCGACCGGTGGGGCGGGGTGAGCGCCGTTCCGTACGAGGAGCTCAATCTCGGCGGTGCGGTCGGCGACGACCCCGACTCCGTACGCGCCAACCGGGAGCTGGCCGCCAAGTCGCTCGGCCTCGACCCCGATCTGGTCGTCTGGATGAACCAGGTGCACGGGCCCGATGTCGCCGTCGTCGACGAGCCGTGGGGAGACCGTCCGGTGCCGCGGGTGGACGCCGTGGTCACCAGGCGCCGGGGCCTCGCGCTCGCGGTGCTCACCGCGGACTGCACGCCCGTACTGCTCGCCGACCCCGTCGCCGGTGTCGTGGCCGGTGCCCACGCGGGACGGCCCGGCATGGTCGCCGGCGTCGTGCCCGCCGCGGTCGCGGCCATGGTCGAACTCGGCGCCGAGCCCGCCCGGATCGTCGCCCGCACCGGCCCCGCCGTCTGCGGTCGCTGCTACGAAGTACCGGACACGATGCGCGCCGAGGTCGCCGCCGTCGAGCCCGCGGCGTACGCCGAGACGAGTTGGGGCACGCCGGCGGTCGACGTGACCGCGGGGGTGCACGCGCAACTGGAGCGGCTCGGGGTGCGCGACCGGGAGCAGTCGCCGGTGTGCACGCTGGAGTCCGATGATCACTTCTCGTACCGCCGGGACCGCACCACGGGGCGGCTCGCGGGCTATGTGTGGCTGGACTGATGGGGCATGACGGACCGTAAGGCTCAACTCGCCGGAAACCTGGCGAAAGTGGAAGAGCGCATTGCGGCGGCGTGTGTGGCCGCCGGGCGCAAGCGCGAAGAAGTGACCCTGATCGTGGTCACCAAGACCTATCCGGCCGACGATGTGCGGATCCTGTCGGAACTCGGTGTGCGCCACGTCGCCGAGAACCGCGACCAGGACGCGGCGCCCAAGGCCGCGGCCTGCTCCGATCTGCCCCTCTCCTGGCACTTTGTCGGTCAGTTGCAGACCAACAAGGTGCGTTCCGTGGTCGGTTACGCGGATGTCGTGCAGTCCGTCGACCGGGCCCGGCTCGTCACCGCCCTGTCGAAGGAGGCGGTGCGGCGGGAGCGCGAGCTGGGGTGCCTCATCCAGGTCGCGCTCGATGCCGAAGAGACTGGACGGGGGGAGCGTGGTGGTGTAGGGAGCGGTGATATCGAGGAGTTGGCCGGCTTCGTGGCCGAGGCTCCGGGGCTGAGGCTCGACGGACTGATGACCGTCGCCCCGCTCTCCGGACCGTACGCCGGGCGTGAACTGGCGGCGTTCGAGCGGCTGATGGATTTGTCGACTGACCTGCGCAGCGCCCATCCGGCTGCGAACATGGTCTCGGCAGGGATGAGTGCGGACCTCGAACAGGCCGTGGCGGCCGGAGCGACACATGTGCGCGTCGGTACTGCGGTACTCGGAGTCCGCCCCAGGCTCGGGTAACGTCGCCAAGAAGTCGGACCACAGCAGAAAATATGGTCATTACCACCATAGGTGGGCATAACGACCTCGTGGATCGCGGGCACTTGGCAATAGTCAGCCGATCCACCACAGAGCGGAGGACTCAGAGCATGGCCGGCGCGATGCGCAAGATGGCGGTCTACCTCGGCCTCGTGGAGGACGATGGGTACGACGGCAGGGGCTTCGACCCCGACGACGACTTCGAGCCCGAGCTTGACCCGGAGCCCGAGCGGGACCGCCGACGGCACGAGCCGTCGCATCAATCACACCAGCCGCATCAGTCCCAACGGGACGAATCGGTACGAGTGGTGCAACCGCCCGTACAGCGCGATCCCGTGTCACATTCCGCTTCGCTCACCGCGGAATCAGGGCGTCCGGCGCGTATCGCCCCCGTGGCGTCCATCACACAAGAACGTCAAAGCCTGGAGAAGAACGCACCGGTGATCATGCCCAAGGTCGTGTCGGAACGAGAGCCGTACAGGATCACCACACTGCACCCCCGGACCTACAACGAGGCCCGTACCATCGGGGAACACTTCCGTGAGGGCACCCCGGTGATCATGAATCTGACTGAGATGGATGACACAGACGCGAAGCGACTTGTCGACTTTGCGGCCGGTTTGGTGTTTGGTCTTCACGGGAGCATCGAGCGGGTGACGCAGAAGGTGTTCCTGTTGTCGCCTGCTAACGTCGATGTCACGGCGGAGGACAAGGCTCGCATCGCAGAGGGCGGGTTCTTCAACCAGAGCTGAGACGCAGGACCGGACAAGGCACGGAAACAGGGGAGAGGGAAGCACGGATCATGAGCGTGGTTGCGCAGGTTCTCTACGTCGCGCTGATGTGTTTCCTCATCGTGCTGATCTTCCGGCTGGTCATGGACTACGTCTTCCAGTTCGCCCGCTCATGGCAACCCGGCAAGGCGATGGTGGTCGTTCTGGAGGCCACCTACACTGTCACTGATCCACCGCTCAAGCTTCTGCGGCGGTTCATTCCGCCGCTGCGTCTCGGGGGCGTGGCGCTCGACCTGTCCTTCTTCGTACTGATGATCATCGTCTACATCCTGATCTCCGTTGTGAGCCGGCTGTGAACGATACGGTCTTGCCGAACGCCGACGATGCCGACGACTACGTTGAGGTGAAGAGATGCCGTTGACCCCCGAGGACGTGCGGAACAAGCAGTTCACGACCGTCCGCCTCCGAGAAGGCTATGACGAGGACGAGGTCGATGCCTTCCTCGATGAGGTCGAAGCCGAACTGACCCGCCTGCTCCGCGAGAACGAGGACCTGCGCGCCAAGCTGGCCGCCGCCACACGCGCCGCCGCGCAGAACCAGCAGCAGGGCATGCGCAAGCCGCCCGAACAGCAGGATCCGCAGCAACAACAGGGTCCGCCGCAGGGTATGCGCGGTCCCGGCGCTCCCGTGCCCGCCGGCATATCGGGTCCGCCGCAGCAGCAGATGGGCGGCCCCATGGGCGGCCCGCCCCAGCTGCCGAGCGGTGCGCCGCAGCTGCCCGCGGGCCCCAGTGCCCAGGGTGGCCAGCAGGGTCCCGGCCCGATGGGTCAGGGTCCGATGGGCCAGGGCCCCATGGGTCAGGGTCCCGGTCAGATGCAGCAGCAGATGCAGGGTCAGATGCAGCAGCAGATGCCCCAGCAGATGGGCGGCCCGATGGGCGGTCCCATGGGTGGACCGATGGGCGGTCACGGTGGCCCACAGATGGGTCAGCCCGGTCAGGGCCCCGGTGGCGACAGCGCCGCCCGTGTCCTCTCGCTGGCGCAGCAGACCGCCGACCAGGCGATCGCCGAGGCCCGTTCCGAGGCCAACAAGATCGTCGGCGAGGCCCGCAGCCGCGCCGAGGGTCTGGAGCGCGACGCCCGTGCCAAGGCCGACGCTCTTGAGCGGGACGCGCAGGAGAAGCACCGCGTGGCGATGGGCTCCCTGGAGTCCGCTCGCGCCACGCTGGAGCGCAAGGTCGAGGACCTGCGCGGCTTCGAGCGCGAGTACCGCACGCGTCTGAAGTCCTACCTGGAGTCGCAGCTGCGTCAGCTGGAGACCCAGGCCGACGACTCGCTGGCTCCGCCGCGTGCTCCGGCCGCCGCGTCGCTTCCGTCGTCGCCGAGCCCGTCCATGGCTCCGGCCGGGGCGAGCGCGCCGTCCTACGGTGGCCAGCAGATGGGTGGCCCGGCTCCGGCCCCGCCGTCCTACGGTGGTCAGCAGCAGATGTCGCCGGCCATGACCCAGCCGATGGCGCCGGTCCGGCCGCAGGGCCCCTCGCCCATGCAGCAGGCGCCCTCGCCGATGCGTGGCTTCCTGATCGACGAGGACGACAACTGACGGCCTCCCGTACGCCTTAGGCGTCGGCAGCGTTCAGGGCGGAGCCCCGGATAACCATCCGGGGCTCCGCCCTTTTGCGTGGGCGTCTGCGGCCCCTTCGCCTCCGCGCGTGGGCGTGCGTTCGTTCGGAGGACGCGGGCAGCTGTACGCGGGCACGCAACGCCGAAGGCCCGGTCCCGCCAAGATCTTTGGCGGGACCGGGCCTTCGAGGCTGTCGCTACGCCTTGCGGAGGCGGAACGTCAGCGACAGGGACTCGTCCGTGAACGGGGCGCCGTACGTGTCGTCCGTCTCACCCTGGCCGCTGTGCTCATTCAAGAAGGCCGTGGCGAGGACCTCGTCGGCGATGAGGGCGGAGTGCTCGGAGAGCGCCGCGATCACCTTCGGGTCCGTGGACGTCCAGCGCAGGGCGATCCGGTCGGCCACGTCCAGGCCGCTGTTCTTGCGGGCCTCCTGGATCAGGCGGATCGCGTCACGGGCCAGGCCGGCCTGACGCAGTTCCTCGGTGATCTCCAGGTCCAGGGCGACCGTCGCACCGGAGTCCGAGGCGACGGACCAGCCCTCGCGCGGGGTCTCCGTGATGATCACCTCGTCCGGGGCGAGCGTGATGGTCTCGCCGTCGACCTCCACCGACGCCGTGCCCTCGCGCAGGGCCAGGGACAGCGCGGCCGCGTCGGCCTCGGCGACGGCCTTGGCCACCGCCTGGACGCCCTTGCCGAACCGCTTGCCCAGCGCGCGGAAGTTGGCCTTGGCGGTCGTGTCGACCAGCGAGCCGCCCACCTCGGAGAGCGAGGCCAGCGAGCTCACGTTCAGCTCCTCCGTGATCTGCGCGTGCAGTTCACGGTCGAGGGACCCGAACCCGGTCGCTGCCACCAGCGCGCGGGACAGCGGCTGACGCGTCTTCACACCCGACTCCGCGCGCGTGGCACGGCCCAGCTCCACGAGACGGCGTACGAGCACCATCTGCATGGACAGCTCCGGGTCGATGACGGACAGGTCCGCCTCCGGCCAGGACGTCAGGTGTACGGACTCGGGGGCGCCCGGCGTCACGGGCACCACCAGGTCCTGCCAGACCCGCTCGGTGATGAACGGGGTCAGCGGGGCCATCAGGCGCGTGACCGTCTCGACGACCTCGTGCAGGGTGCGCAGCGCAGCCTTGTCGCCCTGCCAGAAGCGGCGACGCGAGCGGCGTACGTACCAGTTGGACAGGTCGTCGACGAACGCCGAGAGGAGCTTGCCGGCGCGCTGGGTGTCGTACGCCTCCAGAGCCTGCGTCACCTGGTCGGTGAGCGCGTGGAGTTCGGAGAGGAGCCAGCGGTCGAGAACGGGCCTCTCCGCCGGGGCCGGATCGGCCTCGCTGGGCGCCCAGTTGGACGTGCGGGCGTACAGGGCCTGGAAGGCGACCGTGTTCCAGTACGTGAGGAGCGTCTTGCGGACGACCTCCTGGATGGTGCCGTGGCCGACGCGGCGGGCCGCCCAGGGGGAGCCGCCGGCCGCCATGAACCAACGGACCGCGTCCGCGCCGTGCTGGTCCATCAGCGGGATCGGCTGCAGGATGTTGCCCAGGTGCTTGGACATCTTGCGGCCGTCCTCGGCGAGGATGTGGCCCAGGCACACCACGTTCTCGTACGACGACTTGTCGAAGACGAGCGTGCCGACCGCCATCAGCGTGTAGAACCAGCCGCGGGTCTGGTCGATGGCCTCGCTGATGAACTGCGCCGGGTAGCGGGACTCGAAGAGCTCCTTGTTCTTGTACGGGTAGCCCCACTGCGCGAACGGCATCGAACCCGAGTCGTACCAGGCGTCGATGACCTCCGGCACGCGCGTGGCCGTCTTCTCGCACTGGGGGCAGGCGAAGGTGACCTCGTCGATGAACGGGCGGTGCGGGTCGAGGTCCGACTGGTCCGTGCCCGTCAGCTCGGAGAGCTCGGCGCGGGAGCCGACGACCGTGAGGTGGTCGTCCTCGCAGCGCCAGATCGGCAGCGGGGTGCCCCAGTAGCGGTTGCGGGACAGCGCCCAGTCGATGTTGTTGTTCAGCCAGTCGCCGTACCGGCCGGTCTTGACCGAGTCCGGGTACCAGTTGGTCTTCTCGTTCTCCTGGAGGAGGCGGTCCTTGATGGCCGTGGTGCGGATGTACCAGGACGGCTGCGCGTAGTAGAGGAGCGCGGTGTGGCAGCGCCAGCAGTGCGGGTAGCTGTGCTCGTACGGGATGTGCTTGAAGAGCAGGCCGCGCTGCTGGAGGTCCTCGGTGAGCTTCTCGTCGGCCTTCTTGAAGAAGACGCCGCCGACCAGGGGGACGTTCTCCTCGAACGTGCCGTCGGGGCGGACCGGGTTCACCACGGGCAGGCCGTACTCGCGGCAGACCTTGAGGTCTTCCTCACCGAAGGCGGGGGACTGGTGAACCAGACCCGTGCCGTCCTCGGTCGTGACGTACTCCGCGTTCACCACGTAGTGGGCGGGCTCGTCCTTCGGGAACTCGACCAGCTCGAACGGACGTTGGTACGTCCAGCGCTCCATCTCGGTGCCCGCGAAGGACTGGCCGGTGGTCTCCCAGCCCTCGCCGAGTGCCTTCTCGACGAGCGGCTCGGCGACGACGAGCTTCTCCTCGCCGTTCGTCGCGACGACGTAGGTGACCTCGGGGTGGGCGGCGACCGCGGTGTTGGACACCAGGGTCCACGGGGTCGTCGTCCACACCAGGAGCGCGGCCTCGCCCGCGAGGGGACCGGAGGTGAGCGGGAAACGGACGAACACCGAGGGGTCGACGACCGTCTCGTAGCCCTGCGCCAGCTCGTGGTCGGAGAGGCCCGTGCCGCAGCGCGGGCACCAGGGGGCGACGCGGTGGTCCTGGACCAGCAGGCCCTTGTTGAAGATCTCCTTGAGCGACCACCACACGGACTCGATGTACTCGGGGTCCATCGTGCGGTACGGGTCGTTCAGGTCGGTCCAGTAACCCATGCGGGTCGTGAGCTCTTCGAAGGCGTCGGTGTGGCGGGTCACGGACTCGCGGCACTTGGCGTTGAACTCGGCGATGCCGTACGCCTCGATGTCCTTCTTGCCGGTGAAGCCGAGCTCCTTCTCGACCGCCAGCTCCACGGGGAGGCCGTGGCAGTCCCAGCCGGCCTTGCGGGCCACGTGGTAGCCGCGCATGGTGCGGAAGCGCGGGAAGACGTCCTTGAAGACGCGCGCCTCGATGTGGTGGGCACCGGGCATGCCGTTGGCCGTGGGCGGGCCCTCGTAGAACACCCACTCCGGGCGGCCCTCGGACTGCTCCAGGGTCTTGGCGAAGATCTTCTGCTCGCGCCAGAAGTCGAGCACGGCGTGCTCGAGGGCGGACAGGTCGACCTGGGCGGGCACCTGGCGGTACTGCGGCTGTGTACTCGGCTGCGTATTCAACGAGCTTCCTCCGGCGGACTTTCTGCCTTCCGTCCGGAGGGACGAGAGCTGTGTTGTCACCTACGCCGTGTGCGGCGCGCTCCCGCGGTACCACCCTCCTTGGCTCTCCGCCGCTTCCTGCGCGCCGGTGAGCCCCCTCATTGGGGTCGCGATGCCGGGTCTACCGGCCGCTGCCTTTCGTGCCTCTCGGCTGCGGCTTTCTTCCGGCGGCTCCGGGGTGATCTTCACGTCGCGCCGGCCCCCGGGCTCGCACCGTCCCCGGGTCGCTCCTGGCTGCGTACGCCGCTACTCGTCCCCATCCACGCTTCTCGCTCCGCCCAGTGTACGGCGCCGGGCGGACAGCGGCCGACCGGTTTTCCCGGGCCCGTGGGCGAGGGGTGGCGGGGCGCCGGGGAGGCGTGCGGACTGACCCGAATGCCGAGGCGGCCGTGTTCGCATCCCGGGACGGCCGACTCGGCGGATTACCCGGCGGGGAGCTGGGCACAACGCTTGCAGGCTCGCCGCGCGGTACGGGCGGGGCGGGCGAATCGGGCGGCGTGCCCCGTTGCCGCGGGACTCAAGTCGATTTATCGTCCCAGCACGATTCGCGAGCAAGATCACAATATGTGAAGGGGCCGCGGCCATGGTGGCGAAGAAGACCGCCGTACAGCAGTCGGCATCCGGCAGATCCATGGGGGCGGAGCGTTCCGAGAAGGGCGCGGCGAAGCAGGGCGAGGCCAAGAAGACGGTCGGCGGCACGAAGACGGCCGGCAGGAAAACGGCCACCAGGAAAGCTGCCGCCAAGAAGTCGGTCACTACGAAAGTCGCCACCAAGGAGTCGGCCACCAAGAAAGTGGCTGCTTCGAAGAGGGCCGGTGCGGGGGCGGCCGTCTCGAGGAAGACGGTCGCGGCAGCGACCTCCACGGAGGGGGCGGTCGCCGAAACGGCCGCTACGAAGAGGGCCGGTACCAAGAAGGCCTCCACCAAGAAGGCGGCTGCCAAGGCGGTTCCTGCGAAGAAGGCCGCCAAGAGGAGTGCCGCCGGCAAGGGGGCGGGCGAGGCGGGCGTCTCCGCCGCCGAGCCCTCGCAGAAGGCGGGCAGGAAGGGCACACGTACGGCCAAGAAGGCGGTCGCTACCGCGGCCGAGGGTGCGGCGGAGGCCGCGAAGACGACGGGAGCCACGACGGTGGTAGCGAAGAAGACTCCTGGCACGGCCACGGCGGCGAAGAAGACCACCGCGGTCCCCAAGGCGCGGATCGCCGCGGCGGAGCCCGGCGAGCTCGCGGTACGCCCCGGTGAGAACCCCTGGACCCCCGAGGAGGTCGCGGAGGCACGCACGGGGCTGATGTCGGAGGCCCTGCGGCTGCGCGCCGAGATCACGCACTCCGAGGAATCCCTGGCGGGTCTGATGCGTGACTCCGGGGACGGCGCGGGCGACGACCAGGCCGACACCGGTACCAAGAACATCACGCGCGAGAGCGAGATGGCGCTCGCGGCCAACGCCAGGGAGATGCTGGAGCAGGACGAGCGCGCCCTCGAACGCCTGGACGCGGGCACCTACGGGCTCTGCGAGAGCTGTGGCAACCCCATCGGGAAGGCCCGTATGCAGGCCTTCCCGCGTGCCACCCTGTGCGTCGAGTGCAAGCAGAAGCAGGAGCGCCGTTACTGATCGGCCAATGATCCGATACTGATCGGCCCGGTGCGCCTCCTGAGCACATGGGCGCGGTGGGCCGTGCCGTACTCTCGTCCTCAGTCAGGCACCTAGGTTGAGGGACTCACGTGGCAGAGGCGGAGCGGATCATCGGTACGCCGGATATCCCGGAGGCGGCTGGCGCCGAGCCGGAGCAGACCGACCAGAGCGCGGCGGCGGGCGAGCGGTCCGATGCCCAGGGGGCGCAGGACCCGGCCGGGAGCCAGGGCTCCGACTCCGGTTCCGAGGAAGCGGCGGCCCCGGCCGAGCCCTCCAGGGGCAGGCGCCGGATCGCCGTGCTGTTCACGGTCGCCGTCCTCGCGTACGCGCTGGACCTGATCAGCAAGATGATCGTGGTCGCGAAGCTGGAGCACCACGAGCCGATCGAGATCATCGGGGACTGGCTGAGGTTCGAGGCGATCCGCAACGCGGGCGCGGCCTTCGGTATCGGCGAGGCCTTCACCGTCATCTTCACGGTGATCGCCGCGGCCGTGATCGTGGTGATCGCCCGGCTCGCCCGCAAGCTCTACAGCCTTCCCTGGGCGATCGCGCTCGGCCTGCTGCTCGGCGGTGCGCTCGGCAACCTCACCGACCGGATCTTCCGTGCGCCGGGCGTCTTCGAGGGCGCGGTCGTCGACTTCATCGCGCCCAAGCACTTCGCGGTCTTCAACCTCGCCGACTCCGCGATCGTCTGCGGCGGCATCCTGATCGTGCTGCTGTCCTTCCGCGGGCTCGACCCGGACGGCACCGTCCACAAGGACTGAAGGCCGGCCCGCGGGGCTTTCGGGGGCACTGTTGTTCGGGCTCTGGTCAGGGGTGTCGGACCTGTCCGGCATACTCGACGGGTGAGCACCAGTCCCGAGATCCGTAACCTGCCCGTGCCCGACGGCCTGGAGGGCGAGCGTGTCGACGCCGCCATCTCCCGCATGTTCGGCTTCTCCCGCACGAAGGCCGCCGAGCTTGCCGCGGCGGGGAAGGTCACGGTCGACGGCTCGGTGGTCGGTAAGTCCGAGCGGGTCCACGGAGGCGCCTGGCTCGAGGTCGAGATGCCGCAGGCGCCCGCGCCCGTGCAGATCGTCGCCGAGCCCGTCGAGGGCATGGAGATCGTGCACGACGACGACGACGTGGTCGTGATCGTCAAGCCGGTCGGCGTCGCCGCGCATCCCAGCCCCGGCTGGTCGGGGCCGACCGTCATCGGCGGGCTCGCCGCCGCCGGATACCGGATCTCCACCTCGGGCGCCTCGGAGCGCCAGGGCATCGTGCACCGCCTGGACGTGGGCACCTCGGGCCTGATGGTGGTCGCCAAGTCGGAGTACGCGTACACGTCGCTGAAGCGCCAGTTCAAGGAGCGCACGGTCGACAAGCGTTACCACGCGCTCGTCCAGGGCCACCCGGACCCGACCAGCGGCACGATCGACGCCCCCATCGGCCGGCACCCGAACCATGACTACAAGTGGGCGGTCACGGCCGAGGGCAAGCCCTCCGTGACGCACTACGACCTGATCGAGGCGTTCCGCGCGGCCTCGCTGCTCGACATCAAGCTGGAGACCGGGCGCACGCACCAGATCCGCGTCCACATGTCGGCCCACCGGCACCCCTGCGTCGGTGACCTGACGTACGGCGCGGACCCGACGCTCGCCAAGCGGCTCGGGCTCACCCGGCAGTGGCTGCAGGCCGTGAAGCTCGGCTTCGAGCACCCCGGGGACGGCCAGTGGGTCGAGTTCGAGAGCGGCTACGCCGAGGACCTGCAGCAGGCGCTGGACCGCGTCCGGGAGGAAAGCTACGCATGAGCCCGTCGTCCTACGTGGTGCGCGTGGCCGAGGACCCCGCCGACCGTGAGGCCTGCTTCGCGGTGCGCAAGGAGGTCTTCGTCGTCGAGCAGGGGGTCCCTGAGGACCTCGAGTACGACGCGTACGACGCCGATGCCGTGCATGTTCTCGCTGTGCGCGAGGACGGGCTGCCGTTCGGTGCGGGGCGGTTGCTGTACGGCGAGGTGGCGGCCGCCAAGACCGGTGGTGAGCCCGGTGTCGGGTCGCTGGGGCGGCTCGCCGTCCTCAAGGCCGCGCGTGGGCTCGGTGTCGGGGTCGCGCTCGTGCGGGGCATCGAGGACGCGGCACGCGCGCGTGGGCTGACGGCGGTGGATCTGCACGCGCAGACCCATGCGCTCGGGTTTTATGAGCGGTTGGGGTATGTGGCTTACGGGCCGGAGTTCTTCGATGCGGGGATATCGCATCTGGCGATGCGACGGAGTCTTTAGGGCGGCAGAGGTTCCGGTTGCGATTCTGGCTGCGGGCCGGTGGGGGCTGGTCGCGCCCACGCGGCGGAGCCGCATATGTACGCAGCCCCGCGCCCCTAAAAGCAAAAGACTGCGCAGTTCCCCGCGCCCCTTATAGGGGCGCGTCTGTTGCTCGGCGTTTGAAATGACGGGCGGGTTCAGTGGCACGCTTGGGGTCTGGTTGTTCTTGATCGTCTAGACCCAGTCCGGAGCGCTGACCGTGGATCAGTTGGCCCTGTTGTTCGTGATGTTGCTCGGGGCTGTGCTGAGCGTCCCGTTGGGGGACCGCCTCGGGCTTCCCTCCCCGGTGCTGATGACGCTGCTCGGTATCGTGCTGGCCGTCCTCGACTTCGTACCGAACGTGGATATTCCGCCCGAGCTGATTCTGCCCGCGCTGCTTCCACCGCTGCTGTACGCCGCCGTACGACGTACCTCCTGGCGGCAGTTCACGGCCAACAAACGGCCGATCTTCCTGCTCGCCGTGGCGCTGGTGTTCGTCACGACCGCCGTGGTGGCCGTGGTCGCCCACGCGATCGTGCCCGGGCTGCCGATCGCCGCCGCCGTGGCGCTCGGTGCGCTGGTGGCGCCGCCCGACCCGGTCGCGGCGACCGCCGTCGCGGGCAAGCTCGGGCTGCCGCGCCGGCTGGTGTCGATCCTGGAGGGCGAGGGGCTGTTCAACGACGTGACGGCCATCGTGCTGTACCACGTCGCCATCGCGGCCGCCGTCAGCGGCACCTTCTCGCTGCCGAGTGCCGCGCTCGACTTCCTGCTGTCCGCCGTCGTCGCCGTGGCGATGGGTTTCGGGCTCGGTTGGGGCACGAACCGGCTGATGGACTACCTCGGGGACCCGACGCTGCAGATCGGGCTGACCCTGATCGTGCCGTACGCCTCGTACGTGCTGGCCGAGGAGCTGCACGGCTCCGGGGTGCTGGCGGTGCTCACCACGGCGTTGTTCCTGGCGGAGTACGCGAACGACGCCGACGACGTGATGACGAGGCTCGCCGGGCACACGTTCTGGGACATCGTCGACACGCTGGTCACCGGGGTGGCGTTCGGGCTCATCGGGCTCGAACTGCACAACGCGATCAGGACGGCGTCGGGGCGGTGGGAGGAGATGCTCGGGTGGGCCGCCGCGATCGTGGGGGTCGTCGTGTTCGTACGGCTGGCGTATCTGCTCCCCGCGACCTGGCTGACGAAGCGGTTGCACGCGAAGCGGGACCACGACGAGGACATTCCGACGAGTTGGCGGGAGACCGTCGTCATGTGGTGGGCCGGGATGCGAGGAGTGGCCTCGGTCGCCCTCGCGTTGGCCATTCCGCTGGAGACGGACAGCGGGGCGCCGTTTCCCGACCGGGACGAGATGGTGTTCATCGCGTTCGGGGTGATCATGGCGACGCTCGTGGTGCAGGGGCTGAGTCTGCCGTGGCTGGTCCGGAAGCTGGGGGTACGGGCCGACACGGATCGGGAGCAGGAGTTCGAGAAGGCGCTGGCCCTGCGGGCGGCGAAGGCGGCGAAGCGGCGGCTGCGGGAGATCGAGGAGGTCGAGGAGCTGCCGGACGAGCTGTCCGAGCAGTTGCTGCGGCGGGCCTTCGACATCGGGTTCCGGATCAGTCCCGACATGGGGGAGGACGAGCGGCGGGAGGGGCACGAGCATCGGGTTCGGCGGATCAAGCGGGTTCGGCGGATTCAGGGGGAGATGTTGTCGGCGGCTCGGCATGAGGTGTTGGCCGCGCGGAGTGAGGTCGGGGCCGATCCTGAGGTGGTGGATCGGGTGTTGCGGCATCTGGATGTGCGGAGCCTTCGGTGATCCTTTTTTGGGCTTTCCCGCACGCTCCGCCCGTTTCAACCTCGCCTGCAAGGTGCTGGTTTCTCGTGGGGGCTCGTGTTCGTCGGCGCGTGTGCGTTCGTTGGGGCTGAGCGCGCCGTTCCCCGCGCCCCTGTGTGGGCTTGCCGTCAGCCTCGGCCCGTTCGTGGCGGTTCCACCGCTCGGCCCCGTGTCGTTCGCGGGGGCCGGCCTTCGTTGCCGTTCGGGTGGGTGCCCGGGGGGAGGATCGCGTCGGCCGTGTTGACGCGGGGCAGGGCGTAGGGGTGGTGGGCGGTCAGCCAGCGGATCATCTGTTCGCGGACGGTGACGCGCACCGTCCAGATGTCGTCCGCGTCCTTCGCGGTGACCAGGGCGCGGACCTCCATGGTGCTGGGGGTGGCGTCGGTGACGGCGAGGCCGTAGTCGCGGCCGTCCCAGGCGGGGCACTCGCGGAGGATGTCGCGGAGCTTGTCGCGCATCTCCTCGACGGGCGCGCTGTGGTCCAGGTGGAAGAAGACCGTACCGGTCATCTGCACGCCGCCGCGGGACCAGTTCTCGAAGGGCTGGGACGTGAAGTACGAGACCGGCATGGTGAACCGGCGCTCGTCCCAGGTGCGTACGGTCAGGAAGGTGAGCGTGATCTCGTCGACCGTGCCCCACTCGCCGTTCACCACCACCGTGTCACCGAGTCGCACCATGTCGCCGAAGGCGATCTGTAGCCCCGCGAAGATGTTGCTGAGCGTGGACTGGGCCGCGACACCGGCGACGATGCCGAGGACGCCGGCCGAGGCGAGCAGCGAGGCGCCGGCCGCGCGCATCGGGGGGAACGTCAGCAGCATGGCGGCGACCGCGACCACACCGACGATCGCCGACACCACACGCTGGATCAGCGTCACCTGCGTACGGACTCGGCGGACGCGGGCCGGATCGCGGTGGGCGTTGGCGTAGCGGGAGTACGAGGAGTCGACGATCGCCGTCGCGATGCGGACCACGAGCCAGGCCGTGGAGCCGATGAGGACCAGCGTCAGGATCTGGCCGATCGCGGCGGAGTGATCGACGGCGATCTCGGCCTGGTCGTAGGACCCTCTCAGCAGCGCCGTGCACATCACGACCTGCAGTGGCAGGCGGCAGCGGCGCAGCAGGCCCCACAGAGGGACCCCCTGGTGGCGTTGGTCGGCACGCTTCAGCAGCAGGTCGGCGATCCAGCCGACCAGCAGCGTCAGTACGAGCGAGCCGCCGACGACGATCAGCGGGCGCAGCACGTTCTCCATGCCCTCGACCGTAACCGGACAGAGGCCGTCATGAACATGTGGTCTCGGCCCCATCGTCCGCCGGGCGCTGTTCTGCTCCTGTTCCGGCAGTCCCCGAGCCCGAGCCCGCGTCCGGCGGCCCGGTCCGGCCCAGCCAGGGCATTGTCGGTCCCGGCTGGCACCATGGGCTCATGAACATCATGCTCTTCCATTCGACCTACGGGCTGCGGCCCGCGGTGCGTGACGCGGCGGACCGGCTGCGCGCGGCGGGACACGAGGTGTGGACGCCCGATCTGTTCGACGGGCGCACCTTCGAGACCGTCGAGGAGGGCAGGGCCTTCAAGGACGAGCTCGGCAGGGAGGAACTGCTGAAGCGCGCGGTCATGGCTGCGGCTCCGTATTCGGACCGGGGGATCGTGTACGCCGGGTTCTCGCTCGGCGCGGCGACCGCCCAGACCCTCGCGCTCGGCGACAGCAAGGCCCGCGGGCTGCTGCTCCTGCACGGCACGTCCGACATCGCGCCGAACGCCTCGGTGGACGATCTGCCGGTCCAGCTGCACGTCGCGGAGCCGGACGCCTTCGAGCCCGACGACTGGCTGAGCGCCTGGTATCTCCAGATGGGGAGGGCGGGCGCCGACGTGGAGGTCTACAGATACGCGGGGGCCGGGCACCTCTACACCGACCCCGGTCTGCCGGACTACGACAAGGAGGCCGCCGAGGCCACCTGGCAGGTGGCGCTCGGCTTCCTCGACAGCCTGTAGCCCCGGCGGCGGACTTCATCCCGTCGGCGACGGACTCCGTCCCATTGGTGCCGGACTCCGTCCCGTTCGTGCCGGATCAGACCGGGTCGTACACCCGCTCCACCTTCTGCGTCCCGCTGCGCGTGCGGTACGAACGGGCCCAGGACGCCGTCGCGTTCGCGGATGTGCGGCTGGACAGCACGTAGTAGTCCATCTGCGCCCGCTCGGCCGTGAGGTCCAGGACGCCGTAGCCGTGGCGGTCGGTGTCGACCCAGTGGACGTGGCGGTTGGCGGCCCGGATCAGCGGTGAGGCGAGGGCGGAGACCGTGCCCTCCGGGACCTTGACGAGGTCGTCGAGGTTGTCGGAGGTCACCGACGTGACGACGAACTCGGTGGCGGCGGACGCCGACAGCGGATACGTACCGGCGTTGTACGGCACGTCGTTGGCCCAGGCCATGTGGATGTCTCCGGTGAGGAAGACCGTGTTGCGGATCGCGTTGTCCCGCAGGTGCGTGAGCAGTTCGCGGCGGTCGTCGGTGTAGCCGTCCCACTGGTCGGTGTTGAGGGCCAGGCCCTCCTTGGGCAGGCCGAGCAGCTCGGCGAGCGGTTTCAGGAGTTCGGCGGAGAGCGAGCCGAGGGCGAACGGCGCGATCATGACGGAGTTGCCGACCAGCCGCCAACTGGTGTCGGAGGACTTCAGGCCCGCCTTCAGCCAGTCGAGCTGGGCCCGGCCGGTGAGCGTACGGTCCGGGTCGTCCACCGAGCCGTTGCCGACCTTCACCTGCTGCGAGCGGTAGGAGCGCAGGTCGAGCAGCGAGAGGTCGGCCAGCTTGCCGAAGCGCAGCCGCCGGTAGGTGGTCCCCGCGATCGCGGGCCGCACGGGCATCCACTCGAAGTAGGCCTGCTTGGCGGCCGACTGACGCGCGGACCAGGCGCCCTCCGCGCCCTCGGTGTGGTTCTCGGCACCGCCCGACCAGGTGTCGTTGGCGAACTCGTGGTCGTCCCAGATCGCGATGACGGGGGCCGCGGCGTGCAGGGCCTGAAGGTCCGCGTCGGTCTTGTAACGGCCGTGCCGGGTGCGGTAGTCGGCGAGGCTGACTATCTCGTGCGTGGGGGCGTGCGGGCGTACGACGGTGTCGCGCGTCCCGTACTCGCCGGTGCCGTACTCGTAGATGTAGTCGCCCAGATGCAGCCAGGCGTCCAGGTCGCCGCGCGCGGCCAGGTGCCGGTAGGCGGCGAAGTAGCCGGCCTCCCAGTTGGCGCAGGACACCACGCCGAAGCGCATGCCGGTCACGGCCGCGTCATGGGCCGGGGCGGTGCGGGTGCGGGCGGCCGGCGAGTCCGTGCCACCGCTGGAGAAGCGGAACCAGTAGGCCGTGGCGGGCTTCAGACCGCGGATGTCGGCTTTGACGGTGTGGTCGGAGGCGGCGGTCGCGGTGGTGGAGCCCTTCGCGACGAGGTTCGTGAACGCCTTGTCCGTGGCCACCGTCCAGCCGACCTCGACATCGGGGCCGAGCCCGGAGCCGGGTGTCGCCGCGGCCGTGGGTGTCACCCGGGTCCACAGCAGGACGCCGTCCGGCAGCGGGTCTCCGGAGGCGACGCCGTGCAGGAAGGCGGGGGCCTCGGCGGCGCGGGCCGGTAGCACGGCGGCGAGCGGGGCCCCGAGCACGGCCGTGGCCGCGGCCGCCTTGACCACCGTACGGCGGCGCGGCGCGGGGGAGTTGGGGCTGGAGAGGGATCTGAGTCGACTGGTCACGGCCGATCAGATTACTGACGGGTAGCGCTTTCGGTAAGGCAGAAGACGTGAAAGGCGGGCGAACCCGGAAGAGTTCGCCCGCCCTTATGCCGCGCGTCACTTGAGCTGCTCGCTCCACGCCCTGCTTGCGCTGCCCGCGCTACTTGGTGACGCCCGCGTCCTTGAGCGACTTCTGCCAGTCGGCGACCGTGCTCGGGTTCGTGATCTTCTTGTCGTTGATCTTGATGGTCGGCGTCGAGTCGACACCCTTGGCGTCGTCGAAGATCTTGCTCATCTTCATCGCCCAGGCGTCGTACGTGCCCTTCTCGACGGCGTCCTGGAACTTCTTGTTGCCCTTCAGCGCGTCCACCGTGTCCGCCACCTTGATCAGGTAGCTGTCCTTGGAGAACTCGTCCTTCGTCTCCTCGGGGTGGTACTTCGTCGAGTACAGCGCGGTCTTGTACTCCAGGAACGCGTCGGTGCTCACGTTCAGCGCGGCGCCGAGCGCGCTCAGCGCGTTCTTCGAGCCGTCGCCGCCGAGGTTGCCGTCGAGGAAGGTGCCGAGGGTGAAGGACAGCTTGTAGTCGCCGTCCGTCATGCCCTTGTTGACGGTCTCGCCGACGGTCTGCTCGAAGGAGGCGCAGGCCGGGCAGCGCGCGTCCTCGTAGAGGTGGACCGTGTTCTTGGTCTTGGAGTCGCCGACCACGATGGTCGTGCCGTTCGTGCCGCTGGTGTTGGCGGGGGCGACGACCTTGGCGTCGGCTGCCGCGTCCCACTTGGAGGGCTCGTTGTTCTGTACGACGGCGTAGCCGATGCCGCCGGCTATCGCGAGCACCGCGACGATCGAACCGGCGACGATGACCTGCCGCCTGACCTTCTCGCGCTTGGCCTGACGCTCGCGCTCGACGCGCAGCCGCTCACGGGCCGCCGACTTCGCGGCCTGGCTGTTCCTCTTGCTCATGATGGTGTTCTCCGTGGTGATGACAGGTGTACGGGGACTGGAGTGCTCAGGCGAATACGGCCGAGCACGGCGGTCCACGCCGTCCCAGGGAGTGCACGAAGAGGCGCGTACGCGTTGCGGCGACCCGGCGCGTGGGGCGCGGCAGCCGGCGTACGGGAGTGAAGTGGACGGTCACCGCGGCGACCGCGATCAGCAGGGGCCGGAAGGTGGCGGCGGCCACCGCGTCCAGGAGCTGGGCCAGGGCCCGCTCGCCGCGCCGCAGCCAGGCGGCCGCGAGCAGACCCACACCGATGTGTGCGCCGAGCAGCAGCCAGGCGGCGGCCGGATCGGCGTTCGCGAGCAGGGCCGCGGCGGGCTGGGTCTCGCCGCCGGCGACCCGCGCCAGCGGGGTGCCGACCTCGCCGCCGCACAGCACGTCGAGACCGACCGAGCGCAGCGGGCCGGTGACCGGGCCGCCCGCCCTGCCGTAGCAGGCGTGCTGTCCGGCGGTGAACAGCGTGTCGGCGGCCAGCTCCAGCGGGATCAGCAGGGCGGCGATCCGCCCGAAGCCGCGCTCACGGCCCGCCAGCGCGTACGCGACGACGAAGACGGCACCCGCGATCACGGCCACGGTGGTGAGCGGCAGCGGGACCTGGGACAGCAGCACGTGCGACGCGGTGCTGAGCGTCACGACGAGTGCCGTGAACAGCGCCGCGCGCACGGCTCTGAGCTGGGTCCCTGATATGTCCATAGCGGAGGAGAGTGTCCCACGTACTCCTGTAAGAGGTCCCTAAAGGGTTCCTGTGCGTTGTGCGCTGTCTACGTTGTGCGATGCCTACAGACCCGGAATCCGGCCGTTACGGAAAAGGTCCACGAAGATCTGGTGGTCGGCACGCGCCCGTGCGCCGTACTCGTGCGCGAAGTCGACAAGGAGGTCGCCGAAGCTGTCCTCGTCGCCCGCGATCGCCGCGTCGATGGCGCGCTCCGTGGAGAACGGCACCAGCTCCGAGTGGCCGCTCTCGTCGTCCGCCGCCGCGTGCATGGTGGCGGTGGAGCGGCCGAGGTCCGCGACGACCGCCGCGATCTCCTCCGGGTCGTCGATGTCGCTCCAGTCCAGGTCCACCGCGTACGGCGAGACCTCGGCGACGAGCTGGCCCGCGCCGTCCAGCTCGGTCCAGCCAAGCCACGGGTCCGCGTGCGCCTGGAGGGCGCGCTGGGAGATCACCGTGCGGTGGCCCTCGTGCTGGAAGTACTCACGGATCGAGGAGTCCGTGATGTGCCGGGAGACGGCCGGGGTCTGGGCCTGCTTGATGTAGATCACCACATCGTTCTCCAGGGCGTCGGTGGCGCCCTCCAGAAGGATGTTGTACGAGGGCAGCCCTGCCGAGCCGATGCCGATGCCGCGGCGGCCCACGACGTCCTTCACGCGGTACGAGTCCGGGCGGGAGAGGGACGCCTCGGGCAGCGTCTCCAGGTAGCCGTCGAAGGCCGCGAGGACCTTGTAGCGCGTGGCCGCGTCCAGCTCGATGGAGCCGCCGCCCGGCGCGAAGCGGCGCTCGAAGTCGCGGATCTCCGTCATCGAGTCGAGCAGCCCGAAGCGGGTCAGCGAGCGGGCGTCACGCAGGGCGTCCAGGAGGGGGCCCTGCGCGGTGTCCAGCGTGAAGGGCGGCACCTCGTCGCTCTTGGCGCCCGTCGCCAGGGCGTGGATGCGCTCGCGGTAGGCCGCCGCGTACGTCCGGACGAGGTCGGTGATCTGCTCGTCGCTCAGGGCCTTCGCGTAGCCGATCAGGGCCACCGAGGCCGCGAGGCGCTTGAGGTCCCAGGTGAAGGGGCCGACATACGCCTCGTCGAAGTCGTTCACGTTGAAGATCAGGCGCCCCTGGGCGTCCATGTACGTGCCGAAGTTCTCCGCGTGCAGGTCGCCGTGGATCCACACCCGCGAGGTGCGCTCGTCCAGGTACGGTCCACTCAGAATCCTCCCACCACCCCGCCCGGCGTTCTCCTGCTCCAGGTCGTGGTAGAAGAGGCCGGCCGTGCCGCGGTAGAAGGCGAACGCGGAGGCCGCCATCTTCCGGAACTTCACGCGGAACGCGGCCGGGTCGGCGGCCAGCAGTTCGCCGAAGGCGGTGTCGAATACGGCGAGGATCTGTTCGCCGCGTTGCTCGGCGCTGAGCTGCGGAACCGACATCGCTGGGTGCCTCCTGGTGCAGGTGGTGCATGACAAGTGGGACGGAATGTGCCGTCCGCCGGAGCGGATGTCTCCGTCATCTTCCAACGGACGAAGGTACGCGGGAGTGCCCGTCTTCCCCTCACGAAGGTACGGGGGAGACTCCTCCGAGTGTCAGTGCCGAGGCATAGACTTCGACGCTGTCCGCCAGACTGTTCGCAGCCTGTCGGGAGTCCGTCGACGCCTGCCCACCCGTCACCCGACCGCCGCCCCTCATCGAGGCGCTACGCGCCGCACCTGTTTCCCTTGGAGGCCGAAGCCGTGTCAAAGCCGCCGTTCACGCACCTGCACGTCCACACCCAGTACTCGCTGCTGGACGGTGCCGCGCGGCTGAAGGACATGTTCAACGCCTGCAACGAGATGGGCATGACCCATATCGCGATGTCGGACCACGGCAACCTGCACGGGGCGTACGACTTCTTCCACTCGGCCAAGAAGGCGGGCGTCACGCCGATCATCGGCATCGAGGCGTACGTCGCCCCCGAGTCGCGACGCAACAAGCGGAAGATCAAGTGGGGTCAGCCGCATCAGAAGCGGGACGACGTCTCCGGCTCCGGTGGTTACACGCACAAGACGATCTGGGCGGCCGACAAGACGGGCCTGCACAACCTGTTCCGGCTGTCCTCGGACGCGTATGCCGAGGGCTGGCTGCAGAAGTGGCCGCGGATGGACAAGGAGACCATCTCCCAGTGGTCCGAGGGGCTGATCGCCTCCACGGGATGCCCTTCCGGTGAGCTGCAGACCCGCTTGCGCCTGGGCCAGTTCGACGAGGCGGTGAAGGCGGCCTCGGAGTACCAGGACATCTTCGGCAAGGACCGGTACTTCCTGGAGCTGATGGACCACGGCATCGAGATCGAGAGCCGGGTCCGTGACGACCTGCTGCGGGTGGGCAAGAAGCTGGGCATCCCGCCGCTGGTGACGAACGACTCGCACTACACGTACGCACACGAGGCGACCGCGCACGACGCGCTGCTGTGCATCCAGACCGGCAAGAACCTCTCCGATCCGGACCGCTTCCGCTTCGACGGGACCGGTTACTACCTGAAGTCGACGGACGAGATGTACGCCGTCGACTCCTCGGAGGCCTGGCAGGAGGGGTGTGCGAACACCCTCCTGGTGGCCGAACAGATCGACACGACGGGCATGTTCGAGGCGAAGAACCTCATGCCCAAGTTCGACATCCCCGACGGCTTCACCGAGGTCACCTGGTTCCAGGAGGAGGTGCGCCGCGGCATGGCGCGCCGCTTCCCCGGCGGCGTCCCCGAGGACCGCCAGAAGCAGGCCGAGTACGAGATGGACGTCATCATCCAGATGGGGTTCCCGGGGTACTTCCTCGTCGTCGCCGACTTCATCATGTGGGCCAAGAAGCAGGGCATCGCGGTCGGCCCCGGCCGTGGCTCCGCGGCCGGTTCGATCGTGTCGTACGCCATGGGCATCACCGACCTCGACCCGATCCCGCACGGTCTGATCTTCGAGCGGTTCCTGAACCCCGAGCGCGTCTCCATGCCCGACGTCGACATCGACTTCGACGAGCGTCGGCGCGTCGAGGTGATCAGGTACGTGACGGAGAAGTACGGCGCCGACAAGGTCGCCATGATCGGCACGTACGGCAAGATCAAGGCGAAGAACGCCATCAAGGACTCCGCGCGCGTGCTGGGCTACCCGTACGCGATGGGCGACCGGCTCACCAAGGCGATGCCCGCCGACGTCCTCGGCAAGGGCATCGACCTGAACGGCATCACCGATCCCAAGCACCCGCGCTACGGCGAGGCCGGTGAGATCCGCGGGATGTACGAGAACGAGCCGGATGTGAAGAAGGTCATCGACACCGCGAAGGGCGTCGAGGGTCTGGTCCGGCAGATGGGTGTGCACGCGGCCGGCGTGATCATGTCCAGCGAGCCCATCGTCGACCACGCCCCGGTCTGGGTGCGGCACACCGACAACGTCACGATCACGCAGTGGGACTACCCGCAGTGCGAGTCGCTCGGCCTGCTCAAGATGGACTTCCTGGGCCTGCGCAACCTCACGATCATGGACGACGCCATCAAGATGGTGAAGGCCAACAAGGGCATCGATCTGGAGATGCTCTCCCTCCCGCTGGACGACCCCAAGACCTTCGAACTGCTCTGCCGCGGTGACACCCTCGGTGTCTTCCAGTTCGACGGCGGCCCGATGCGCTCGCTGCTCCGCCAGATGCAGCCCGACAACTTCGAGGACATCTCCGCCGTCTCGGCCCTCTACCGGCCGGGCCCGATGGGCATGAACTCGCACATCAACTACGCGGAGCGCAAGAACAAGCGCCAGGAGATCACGCCGATCCACAAGGAGCTGGAGGAGCCGCTCGAGGAGGTCCTCGCGGTCACCTACGGCCTGATCGTCTACCAGGAGCAGGTCCAGAAGGCCGCCCAGATCATCGCCGGCTACTCGCTCGGCGAGGCCGACATCCTGCGCCGCGTGATGGGCAAGAAGAAGCCCGACGAGCTGGCGAAGAACTTCGTCCTCTTCCAGGAGGGCGCCCAGAAGAACGGCTACAGCGCCGAGGCGATCCAGGCCCTGTGGGACGTGCTGGTCCCGTTCGCCGGATACGCGTTCAACAAGGCGCACTCCGCCGCGTACGGGCTGGTGTCGTACTGGACCGGCTATCTGAAGGCGAACTACCCGGCCGAGTACATGGCCGCGCTGCTCACCTCGGTCAAGGACGACAAGGACAAGTCGGCGGTCTATCTCAACGAGTGCCGGCGCATGAAGATCAAGGTCCTGCCGCCGAACGTCAACGAGTCCGAGCAGAACTTCGCGGCGCAGGGCGACGACGTGATCCTCTTCGGCCTCTCGGCGGTGCGCAACGTCGGTACGAACGTCGTCGAGTCGATCATCCGCAGCCGCAAGGCCAAGGGGAAGTACGGCTCGTTCCCCGACTATCTCGACAAGGTCGAGGCGGCCGCGTGCAACAAGCGCACCACGGAGTCGCTGATCAAGGCCGGCGCCTTCGACACGATGGGGCACACCCGCAAGGGCCTCACCGCGCACTTCGAGCCGATGATCGACAACGTGGTCGCGGTCAAGCGCAAGGAGGCCGAGGGCCAGTTCGACCTCTTCGGCGGCATGGGCGAGGACGACAGCAGCGAGCCCGGCTTCGGGCTCGACGTCGAGTTCACCACCGACGAGTGGGACAAGGCCTATCTGCTCGCCCAGGAGCGGGAGATGCTCGGCCTGTACGTCTCCGACCACCCGCTCTTCGGCCTGGAGCACGTGCTGTCCGACAAGGCCGACGCGGGCATCAACCAGCTCACCGGCGGCGAGCACGGGGACGGCGCGGTCGTCACCATCGGCGGCATCATCTCCGGGCTGCAGCGCAAGATGACCAAGCAGGGCAACGCCTGGGCGATCGCCACCGTCGAGGACCTCGCGGGCTCGATCGAGTGCATGTTCTTCCCGGCGACCTATCAGCTGGTGTCGACCCAACTCGTCGAGGACGCGGTGGTGTTCGTCAAGGGACGCCTCGACAAGCGCGAGGACGTGCCCCGGCTCGTCGCGATGGAACTCCAGGTCCCGGACCTGTCGAACGCGGGCACCAACGCACCCGTGATCCTCACCATCCCGGCACTGAAGGTCACCCCGCCGATGATCAGCAGGCTCGGCGAGATCCTCAGCCATCACAAGGGCGAGAGCGAGGTGCGGATCAGGCTCCAGGGCCCGAGCAAGACCACGGTCCTGCGGCTCGACCGGCACCGGGTGAAGCCGGACCCCGCGCTCTTCGGTGACTTGAAAGTGCTGCTCGGGCCGTCCTGCCTGGCGGGCTGAACCAAGGTCTTCGACGTGCGAGGCGGGCTGAACCGGTAGTCGAGGTACGACCTGAACCGGTGGGCGAGGTACGAGAGGGGCGCATCCGTCGCGGATGCGCCCCTCGTCGTGTGCCTGGGCTTCAGCAGCCCTCAACAGGCCTCGTACGGGCCTCAGTTGTGGCCGAAGCGCTTCTGGTGCTTGCGGGCGACATCGGCGGGGCTGCCCTGGGCCTGCGACATCGGCGACTGCTGCGCCTCCGCCGAGGACCGGTCTGCCTGCTCCTGCGCGCGCTCGGCCTGCGAGGAGCGGTCCTGCTGCCCGCCCTGCTTGCGGTTCTTGTTCTTGGCCATGGTGATCTGCCTCCTACGGGGGATCTCGGGGCCAGGGCCGGGACCAGACTCACATAGCGCGACAACAAGCGCATTTCGGAGAATTACCGTGCGTAATAAGCCCTGTCGGTGAGTGATCTGCCGATCCGCCACGCCGAAGATCGAGTTCCGGCCGTTAACCTCCGCAGGGTCGGGCAGACTCGAAGGAAGCCCGAAGCAAACCTCCCGGAAAGAGGGTGGATCGCGTGGACCGCTGCATTGTCCTGGTGGACGCCGGGTACCTGCTCGGGGCTGCTGCCAGTCTCCTCGCCGGGGATTCCTCCCGCTCCCGGATCACCGTCGACCACGCCGCCCTCATCCAGGGCCTGCGCGAGCGCGCCGAGTCCGACACGGAACGGCCCCTGTTGCGCATCTATTGGTTCGACGGCGCCCCCGACCGCGTACCGCAGCCCGAGCACCGCAGACTGCGGGTGATGCCGCGGGTCACGGTGCGCCTGGGCGCGCTGACCCGCAGCGACGGGCGCTGGGCGCAGAAGGGCGTGGACGCCGCCATGCACGCCGAGCTCACGGAGCTGGCGCGCAACCGTGCCTGCTCCGACGTCGTGCTCGTCACCGGGGACGGGGATCTGCTGCCCGGCATGATGGCCGCGAAGGAGCACGGGGTCGCCGTGCACCTGTGGGCCGTGCAGGCCGCCGACGGCGACTACAACCAGTCCGAGGACCTGGTCGCCGAGGCCGACGAGCGGCGGGTCCTCGACCGCATCTGGATCACCAAGGCCGTCCAGGCCAAGGATCTCGGCGGGGTCTGCGCGCCGCCGCCCGTTCCGCGGCCGGAGATCGCCGCGATCCTCTCCGCGCCGTTGCCCGAGTCCGCGCTGTCCTCCTCGGGGGAGCGGCCCTCGCGGGATGCCGAGCACGCGCAGGCCGCGCCCAGTGAGAACGGCACGGAGGAGAGGGCGCCGGCCGCCAAGGGCGGCGTTCCGACGCCGAAGGATCTGGCCGCGTTGCGGGCGCCCGGGACGCATGCGCATCCGCAGCCCGCCAACGCGACGCTGCGGTGGTCCTCCGACAAGGGGTGGGTCGACCGGCCCGGTACCGCCGCGGAGTCCGCGGAGGCCGCGCTGCTGCCCACGCTCGCGCAGCTCACGTCGGCCGAGCAGCGGTGGGCCGATCGTGAGGAGGACATCACGACGGTGGGTGGGGATCCGTACGAGGTCGGGCAGGTGTTCGCCCGGCGGTGGATGGGGCGGTTGTCGGACCAGGCCCAGTTGCAGAAGCTGTCGACGATGTATCCCCGGGTGCCGCACCGGATCGACGGGGAGCTGTTGCGGTATGCGGCTCGGTTCGGGCTGCTTGCGCACAAGGACGATCAGATCGATGAGCATGATCGGTATGCGATTCGCGCGGGGTTCTGGCGGGAGATCGACGTGCGGACCGCTGCCGAGCATGCTCCCGCGGGGGAGTAGGGGGTTCGGTTGAGGTTGGCTTGCCGCCGGCCCGGGAGGGTTGTGGGTCGGCTGCGGGCCGGTGGGGGCTTGTCGCGCAGTTCCCCGCGCCCCTGAAGGGGCACGGCCCGGTGTTCCTCGTGCCCCGGCGGGGCGTCGGGTGGGGCCGATATTGGGCGTATGCCCGCCCCGGGCGTTGGTTTGGGGGTGGGACCCCGTACCCTCAGTCCTCGTGAGTACGCGCACCGCACAGGGAGTCCGGAACGGGCACGGTGGGGATGTCGTGTGCGCGGTGCGGGATCTGACGAAGACCTATCCGGCGGTGCGTGGGCGGCGCGGAGCACCCGGGACGCCCGAGGTGCGGGCCACCGACGGGGTACGGATCGACATCCGGCGAGGTGAGATCTTCGGGCTGCTCGGACCGAACGGAGCGGGCAAGACCACCCTCGTACGGCAGCTGACCGGGCTGATGCGCCCCGACCGCGGCAGTGTCGAGATCCTCGGGCACGACATCGTGCGCCATCCCGAGCGGGCGGCGCGGATTCTGGCGTACCTGGGACAGGAGTCCACCGCGCTCGACGAGCTGACCGTGTCGCTCGCCGCGGAGACCACCGGGCGGCTGCGCGGGCTCGACGTACGCAGCGCGCGGGCCGAGCGGGACGAGGTCCTGGAGGAGCTCGGGCTCACCGCGCTGGCCTCGCGGCCGCTGAAGAAACTGTCCGGCGGGCAGCGCAGACTCGCCTGCTTCGCCACCACGCTCGTCGGCGCGCGGCCCTTCCTCGTCCTCGACGAGCCGACCACCGGCATGGACCCCGTCGCCCGCCGCGCCGTCTGGGGCGCCGTCGACCGGCGCCGGGTCGAGCACGCCACGACGGTCCTCCTGGTCACCCACAACGTCATCGAGGCGGAGACGGTCCTCGACCGCGTCGCCGTTCTCGACCGGGGTCGTGTCATCGCCTGCGACACGCCCACCGGGCTGAAGGAGCAGGTCGCCGGCGAGGTGCGCCTCGAACTCGTCTGGCGCGAGCGAGCGCCCCTCGACGTGCCCGAGGTCGCCGCCCTGCGCGACCGGGCCGTAGAGTCGGGCCGTCGCTGGTCGCTGCGGCTCGCCCCCGAGGAGGCCCGCGCGGCCGTGGCGGCCGTCACCGGCGGCGCCGCCTTCGCGGCCCTGGACGACTTCACGCTCGCGACGCCGAGCCTGGAGGACGTGTACCTGGCGCTGGGCGGCAGCGCCGGAAACGTACGGGGGTTGGTCAAGGCATGAGCGTGCGGGCCTCCACAGCCGTACGGAACAGGTACAGGACGACAGCCGAAGCGAACAGGAGCCGCTCGACGTGAGTGTCGTACCCGCCGAGGTCCTGCCCGGCGCAGCCCGTGCGGACGGGAGCTGGTCCGGTGATGGCACGGACGCCGAGGACGGAGTCCGTGCCGTGGCCGGGCTCGGGCCGCGCGCGCGGCTGTGGCCGGCCCTGGCCGCCGTCTACCGGGCGCAGCTCTCCCGGGCCCGGGTGGCGCGGATCCCGCTGCTGTTCGTGGCGACCTTCCAGTCCGTCGGGATCATGGTCCTGATGCGCGGGGTCGTGGACGGCGGGGACGAGGCACATGCCGTGGTGGCCGGTTCATCGGTCCTCGTGGTCGCGTTCGTGGCGCTCAACCTGCTCGCCCAGTACTTCGGCCAGCTGCGCGCCAGCGGCGGCCTCGACCACTACGCGACGCTGCCCGTGCCGCCCGCCGCAGTCGTGCTCGGCGCGGCCGCCGCGTACGCCTCCTTCACCGTGCCGGGGACCCTTGTCACCGCCGTGGTCGGCTGCATGCTCTTCGGGCTGCCGCTGACCCACCTGTGGATCCTCATCGCCGTCATCCCGCTCGCGGGCGCCGCGCTCGCCGGGCTCGGGGCGGCGCTCGGACTGCTCGCTCCGCGGCCCGAACTCGCCACACTGCTCGGACAGTTGGGCATGTCCGCCGCACTGCTGCTCGGCGTGCTGCCGCCGGACCGGCTGCCGACGGTCGTCCAGTACGCGCGTGACCTGCTGCCTTCCACGTACGGCGTCGAGGCCTTCGCGCTGACCTTCGGGGCGGACCCGGACTGGGCTGTCGTCCTGCTCGACCTCGCCGTGTGCGCGGGAGTCGGCGTCGCCTCGCTGGCCGTCGCGACCTGGGCCTACCGCCGGGCGGCCGTCCGGTGACGCGGCTGACAGGCGGGCCTGGCACGATGTCGGTGTGACCGCACCGCTGACTCCGCCTCCACAGCCGAACCACCAGCCTCCGCACCACGTCTGGCAGGCGCCGCCCCCCGGGTACGCGCCCGTTCATGAGGAGGACGGCCCCGGGATGAAGACCGAACTGCGCGAGGCCGCCGTCATCACGGTCGCGACGGCGATCGGCGGCGTGCTGCTCGGACTGCTGTGGTGCTGGCTGGCGCCACGGGTGCCGCTGGTCTCGGACGGCGCGGCGGTCTATCCCAAGGATGCGGAGGGGGAGCAGGTCATCGGCGTGGACGGCACCTTCTCCCTGCTCGCGGTCGGCTTCGGCCTGGTCACCGCGGTGGTCGTCTTCCTTCTGCGGCGTCGTGGCGGCATCCCGCTGATCGTCGCGCTCACCGTCGGGGGCATCCTCGCCTCCCTGCTCGCCTGGCGCCTGGGCATCTGGCTCGGCCCCACCCAGGACGTGATCGCCCACGCCAAGGAGGCAGGCAAGGGCGTCACGTTCGACGCCCCCCTCGAGCTCAACGCCAAGGGCGCCCTGCTCGCCTGGTCCGTCTCGGCCCTCCTGGTCCACCTGGGCCTGACAGCCCTCTTCGCCCCAAGAGACCCGGACCCGTACGACCAGCCCCAGTTCCCTCACAGCGGCCCGTAAGGGGCGCGGGGCTGTGACATTTGCGGCTTCGCCGCGTGGGCGCGAGCAACCCCCACGCACCCGCGGCTGCGAACGGTCCTATGCCGGCCGATGCCCGTGGTTGGACCGACCCTTCTTGACCCGCCACTTCCTCTTGCGCGTCTTCTTCGACATGTCCTGGGTACTTAACCGAGAACCGGCCCCCCGTCGAGGGCTCACGCACGCCCGACAGGAGCCAGAACCGCATCCGTGAGCTTCGCCAGATCCTCCGGAGCAAGCTCCACCTCGAGCCCCCGCCGCCCCGCAGACACACAAACGGTGGCGTAGGCCGAGGCCGACGCGTCCAGCACCGTACGCAGCCGCTTCCGCTGCCCGAGCGGCGAGATACCCCCGCGCACATACCCGCTGGAGCGCTCCGCGGCGGCCGGATCGGCCATCGCGGCCCGCTTGCCGCCCACCGCCGAGGCCAGCGCCTTCAGGTCGAGCGAGCCGGCCACCGGGACGACGGCCACGGTGAGCTCCCCGTCGACGTCCGCGACCAGCGTCTTGAAGACCCGGTCCGGGGAGACGCCCATCGCCTCGGCCGCCTCCTCCCCGTACGAGGGGTGCGAGGGATCGTGCTCGTAGGAGTGGACCGTGAACTCGACGCCCGCCGCGGTGAGCGCCACGGTCGCGGGCGTCCCTCCCGGCTGCTGCTGCTTCTTCGACTTCTTCGCCAAGACCTCTGCCCTTTGCCCTCGGTGGTCCACGTCAGTTGAGACTCGTCGGCCCCCGTGTCAGCTCCGACGCGGGCAGCGACGGCAGGTTGCGGATGATCGCGGTCTCCGCGCGCAGCAGCGTCAGCTCCTCGCGGAGGCGGGACGCCGTGTCCGGGGCTTGGAGCAGCCGCTGTTTCGCCGGTACGTCGAGCATCGCCGCGGCGGCGACCAGGTACGAGACGACGGCCGGCTCGTCCGGCAGCTCGGCCCCGGTCGACAGGGACCGTTCCCGGGCCCCCGCGAGCCGCTTCTGATACTGCCGGAAGGCCCGCAGCACGCCCTGGGCCAGCGCGCCGGCCTCCTCGCCCGGGTCTTCCTCCAGCTCCTCCAGTTCGGCCGTCAGAAAGGCACCAGAGGCGTCCACGGAGAGCAGCCGTACCCGGGTCGTCCCGGTGGCGAGCACCTCGAAGCTGCCGTCGGCCCGTTCCCGGATGGTCGCCGCGTCCGCGACGCACCCGACCTCGTGGAAGGCCTTCGCCGGGTCGTCGCCGAAGCCTGCCGCGGGCCCGCGCTGGGGTACGGCGGTCTGGTCCGGCATGCCGGGCGCGGTGGACGCGACCTCGTGGCCGTCGCGGATGGCGACGACGACGAACCGGCGTGGATCGTCCTCGGGGGTCTTCAGGAGCTCGCGCATCATCGCGCGATAGCGCTCCTCGAAGACGTTCAGGGGCAGTACGAGCCCGGGGAACAGCACCGAGTTCAGGGGGAAGAGGGGGAGCCGGACGGTGGTCACGACGAGAAAGCCTAATGGTCACCGGAGGGCGCACGTCCGCCGTGCTCACTCCGTGGATACGGAAGATCCCCGTTGCGTAGTTTCAGGGGCATGCCCGAGGCCACCTCGATCCGTATTCCGTCGCGCAGTTCGAGGAACTGGCCGAGCGGGTCGTCCGAGACGCGGTCCCAGGGGAACGAGGTGGCGTACGACCCGATCCGGTGCAGCTCCGCCAGTGCGTCCTGCCAGCGTTCGAGGCGGATCAGCACGTAGGTGAGCAGGTTGCGGACCTCCGCGGGCCACGGGTCGGCGTCCGCGTACTCCCCGGAGACGGCGATCGCGAGGTCGGCCGCCGCGTCGAGGCGTTCGCGCGGCACGGCCGCTCCGCCGCCCTCGGTCAGATAGGCGAAGGCCGCGCGCACCGGCAGGGCCTGGACGAGGGAGCCGGGCAGCGCGTCCTGCGCGGCCCGCTCGGCGAAGTCGAAGCTCTCGCGGTGCGAGCCGTACCAGGCCGCGGACAGGTACTGCAGGGCGGCCACATGGCAGCCGTAGTGGTGCGGAGAGCGGCGTACGGCCTCGGTCCACAGCCGTTCGAACGCGGTGTGCGGGGTGTTCGTGCCCCGGGCGTGGTCGAGCGCGATGCGCCACGGCACCGGGTCGCGCGGGTCGCCCTCGGCGGCCGCGGTGATCAGCGGCGCGACCTGGCGCAGCAGCTCGGCGCGGGCCGGTGACTCCCAGCCCCGGCACACCGCGAGCTCGGCCTTGACCAGCAGCGCGTCCGGGTCGTGCGGGGCGTCGGAGCACCAGTCGTCGAACCACTCCGGCCGGGAGCGCGCGAAGGCGGCGAGCCGCGTCGCGTACCGGTCCCGGTTCTCCCACTCGGCGGCCTCCCGGGTGGTGGACAGCAGCTTCGCCGCGGTCCCGTACTCGCCCCGGCCCGCGGCGACGAGCGCCGGTCCGAGCCGCTCGTCGGGCGCGTCGAGCAGTACCTCGTCGTCGGCGGGCAGACCGGCGGCGAGGCGCGAAGTGTTCCGCGCCATCCGTGCCGTTCGGAGGAACGCGCGCAGCAGTGCCATGGTGGTGCCCATTGAAAACCCGCAGGTCGGACGGGTGCCAGGGGGTACGCGGTGACGCTTTTGTAACCATGGTTTGGTTGCGTGCGGAATGGTCAAGGCCGGGTAAACGGTGACTGTTGTTCATGTGTCAAGCGGTTGTGTGCGACCCGGGAGAGAGGCCTGCTCAGCCTCTGCCCGGCCCCTGCTCACCCTCTGCGCAGCATCCGTGTCGCGCCCGCCGCCACCGTCGTGGCGAGGACCCAGCCCAGCAGGATCACCACCGCGGACAGCCACTGCCAGCCGCCCCGCAGCTGCCAGTAGCCGACCTGGCCGAGATCGATGACCGGGAGCAGCAGGTCCAGGGCGAACAGCGACGCGTTCCACGGCGGATGTTCGCCGCTTTTGAGCGGCGGATGGTCGGCATGTGCGAAGGCTATGGAGGTCGCCGCCCACAACACGGCCATCCACACGGCCGCCCGCCCCGGCCGGTACCCGTAGGCGACCGTCCAGTCCTGCGCGTACCCCCAGAGCTTGGCGGCGATCGGCAGGTTCTCGCGTCGGTGGCGCTGCTTGGCGAGCAGCACCTCGCGGGCGTCCTCGTCCTCGCCGCCGTTGCGCAGCACGGTCGCCAGTCGCTCGTACGGTTCCGGGTTGTACTCCGGGGTCGCCGCGGCCACCCACTCCAGGCGCCGGGCGAGCGGGAACGGGCCGCGCGGCACGAGGTACTCGTACTGGAAGCCGCCCATCTGCAGCTGGCCCGCGCCCGGCCAACTGGTCGCCTGGTCCATCAGGTTGACCACCTTCGCGCCGTTCAGCACGACCCGTCCGCGCTGCGGCCGCTCGCCGAGGAAGCGCAGCTCGGGCACCTGGACGCGGCGCAGCGAGACCTCCTGGCCGTCCCGCAGGATGAGGCGCGCCTGCTCGAAGTCGACCGCGTCCCCGAACCGGCCGTCGTCGAGCCGGATCCCGCCCTCGCACTCGAACCGCTGGACGCGGGTGCCGCGCGCCGGGGTGCGGCCGCTGGTGTGGAGGGGGTCGCCGACGCTCGCCGGGGTCAGATACAGCGTGCGCTCGACGGTCAGCTGCGGTGCGTTCAGCGCGCGGCGGCTCCCGTACGGGTTGGCCAGCCGGCTGCCGCGCAGACTCAGCGAGACGCCGACCTTCGCGCCGCGCAGGCTCAGCTCGCCGTGCGACTCCAGCATCTCGGCCTGGAGGTCCTGCCCGACGGTCATCCCGTCGCCGGTGAGGGAGCGGCCGCGCCGGTCCCGGTAGACGATCGCCTGGTTGAGCAGCAGGTCGGTGCCGATGTGCGCGTCCGTGAGGCGTACGCCGTTGTGGAAGCGGCAGCGCGGCAGATGCAGATCGCCCTCGGTGTGCACCCGGGCCGCCTCGAGACGCGGCACCGCGCAGTCCACCAGACGCACGGTCGTGAACCGGGCCTCCGGCAGCAGGACCTCCTTCTCGAACCGGCAGCCCTTGATCTCGACGTACGGCTCGATCGTGCCGCCCGCGAGGTCGAGGACGTCGACGATCTGGACGCCGGTCAGCTTGAGGGAGGCGACGCGGCCGTCGAGCGCGGGCGGTCCGTCCAGCAGCAGCCAGGCCACTATCCGGGCCCGCACACAGCGCTCGGAGCCCCATGGATGGCCGCCGTGCGGATCGTCGACGGTCGTGTCCCCGGCGCGCAGGTCGTACACGCTGCCGTTGCGGAACGCCTGCCACATCCCGGCTTCGGCGGCGGTCAGGTCATCGGGCAGTTCTCCGGCGCGGACGCCGGCCCCCTGGGTCACGGTCTTCCCTTTCTCCCCCGCTACTCGCGGGTTTCGTACAGTCGTTCCTGTGATGCCCGCTGAGTGACAGCCTGAACGCCAGTGGTGAAGGCGATCTTCCGGAACCCGTGCCAACAACGAAATCGGGCCACGTGCCGACCGGTGTTCCACGGCCCGTATCAGCGATTGATACAGCCGTCCGGCGCCCGATCCCCGTCTGAGAGAATTGGTTCGTGATCTCCCGAATCGATCTGCGCGGCGACGCCCTCCCCGAGGGCTCCGCCCTGCGCGACCTGCTGCCCCGAGCCGACTTCGACGTTTCGGCCGCACTGGAGAAGGTGCGTCCGATCTGTGAGGCCGTGCATCATCGGGGAGACGCGGCGCTGATCGACTACGCGGAGAAGTTCGACGGCGTACGCCTGGAGTCCGTCCGTGTCCCGGCGCGGGCGCTCACCGACGCGCTGGAGCAGCTCGATCCGGCCGTCCGCGCGGCCCTGGAGGAGTCGATCCGCCGCGCCCGTATCGTCCACCGCGAGCAGCGCCGCACCACGCACACCACCCAGGTCGTGCCCGGCGGCTCGGTCACCGAGAAGTGGCTGCCCGTCGACCGGGTCGGGCTGTACGCGCCCGGCGGCCGGTCCGTCTACCCGTCGTCCGTGATCATGAACGTGGTCCCGGCGCAGGAGGCGGGCGTCGAGTCCATCGCCCTTGCCTCCCCCGCCCAGTCCGAGTTCGGCGGTCTGCCGCACCCGACGATCCTGGCCGCCTGTGCACTGCTCGGGATCGACGAGGTGTACGCGGCAGGCGGCGCGACCGCCGTCGCGATGTTCGCGTACGGCACCGAGTCCTGCCCGCCCGCCAACATGGTCACGGGCCCGGGCAACATCTGGGTCGCCGCCGCCAAGCGCTACTTCGCGGGAAAGATCGGCATCGACGCCGAGGCGGGTCCGACCGAGATCGCGATCCTCGCCGACGAGAGCGCCGACCCGGTGCACGTCGCGTCCGACCTGATCAGCCAGGCCGAGCACGACCCGCTGGCCGCCGCCGTCCTGGTCACCGACTCGGTCGCGCTGGCCGACGCGGTGGAGAAGGAGCTGGAGCCGCAGGTCGCGGCCACCAAGCACATCGAGGACCGGATCGTCCCGGCGCTGGGCGGCAGGCAGTCCGCGATCGTGCTGGTCGACGGCGTGGACGAGGGCCTGCGGGTCGTCAACGCGTACGGCGCCGAGCACCTGGAGATCCAGACCGCCGACGCGAGCGCGGTGGCGGACCGTGTCCGCAACGCCGGTGCGGTCTTCGTCGGCCCCTGGGCGCCCGTCTCGCTGGGCGACTACGCGGCCGGCTCCAACCACGTCCTCCCGACCGGCGGCTGCGCCTGCCACTCCTCGGGTCTGTCGGTCCAGTCCTTCCTGCGCGGGATCCACATCGTGGACTACACGCGCGACGCCCTGGCGGAGGTGGCGCACCACGTGGTTGCGCTCGCCGAGGCCGAGGACCTCCCTGCCCACGGTGCCGCCGTCAAGGCAAGGTTCGACTGGAAGGTACCCAGCAAGTGACCGGCATCGACGACCTCCCCGTACGCGACGAGCTGCGCGGCAAGTCCCCGTACGGCGCGCCCCAACTCGACGTCCCCGTACGGCTGAACACGAACGAGAACCCGTACGCGCTGCCCGAGCCGCTCGTCGAGCGGATCGTCGAGCGCGTGCGCGAGGCGGCCCGGAACCTCAACCGCTATCCCGACCGGGACGCGGTCGAGCTGCGCACCGAGCTGGCCAAGTACCTGACGAAGACCGGCAAGCACGCGGTCGGCGTCCAGAACGTCTGGGCGGCCAACGGCTCGAACGAGGTCATCCAGCAGCTGCTGCAGACCTTCGGCGGGCCCGGCCGCACGGCGATCGGCTTCGAGCCCTCCTACTCGATGCACGGCCTGATCTCGCGCGGCACCGGCACCGGATGGATCTCCGGCCCGCGCAACGAGGACTTCACGATCGACCTCGCGGCCGCCGAGCAGGCGATCGCCGAGAACAAGCCCGACGTCGTCTTCATCACCACCCCCAACAACCCCACGGGCAACGCGGTTCCGCCCGAGACGGTCCTCGCGCTGTACGAGGCCGCGCAGGCGGCGAAGCCGTCGATGGTCGTCGTCGACGAGGCGTACATCGAGTTCAGCCACGGCGACTCGCTGCTTCCGCTCCTCGAAGGTCGGCCGAATCTCGTCGTCTCGCGGACGATGTCGAAGGCCTTCGGCGCGGCCGGGCTGCGCCTCGGCTATCTCGCCGCGGACCCGGCGGTCGTGGACGCCGTCCAGCTCGTACGGCTGCCGTACCACCTGTCGGCCGTCACCCAGGCGACCGCGCTGGCCGCCCTGGAGCACACCGACACCCTGCTCGGATACGTCGAGCAGCTGAAGACCGAGCGGGACCGGCTCGTCCTCGAACTGCGGGCGATCGGCTTCGACGTGACCGAGTCCGACGCGAACTTCGTGCAGTTCGGGCGGTTCGACGGGGAGAACGGGTCGCACACCGCCTGGCAGAAGATCCTCGACCGGGGCGTCCTGGTCCGGGACAACGGCGTACCCGGATGGCTGCGGGTCTCCGCCGGAACTCCCGCCGAAAACGACGCGTTCCTCGACGCGGTACGTGAGTTGAAGAAGGAGCAGAGCACATGACTCGCGATGGGCGTGTTGGAAGAATCGAGCGGGTGACCAAGGAGACGTCGGTCCTCGTCGAGATCGATCTCGACGGAACCGGCAAGGTCGACGTGTCGACAGGAGTCGGCTTCTACGACCACATGCTCGACCAGCTCGGCCGGCACGGTCTGTTCGACCTGACCGTGAAGACCGAGGGCGACCTGCACATCGACTCGCACCACACCATCGAGGACTCCGCCCTCGCGCTCGGCGCCGCCTTCAAGCAGGCGCTCGGCGACAAGGTGGGCATCTACCGCTTCGGCAACTGCACGGTCCCGCTGGACGAGTCGCTCGCCCAGGTCACCGTCGACCTCTCCGGCCGCCCGTACCTCGTGCACACCGAGCCCGAGAAGATGGCGCCGATGATCGGCGAGTACGACACGACGATGACCCGGCACATCTTCGAGTCGTTCGTCGCGCAGGCCCAGATCGCGCTGCACGTCCACGTGCCGTACGGGCGCAACGCGCACCACATCGTGGAGTGCCAGTTCAAGGCGCTCGCCCGGGCGTTGCGGTACGCCTCCGAGCGCGACCCGCGCGCCGCCGGAATCCTTCCCTCCACGAAGGGCGCGCTGTAAAGCCATGACAGGCCTCAACACCATCCTCATCGTCGTCGGGCTCTTCCTGCTCGGCGGCGTCTACTCCTTCATCAAGCAGCAGATGCCGAAGGGACTCATCGTGCTGCTGTCGATCGGCGCCGGCATGTGTCTGGTCGCGGGCGTCCTGAGGCTGGAGGTGTGGAATTGAGCTCCCCTTCCAAACGAGTAGTTGTCTTTGACTACGGCTTCGGGAACGTGCGCTCGGCGGAACGCGCCCTCGCACGCGCGGGGGCCGAGGTCGAGATAACGCGTGACTTCGACAAGGCCATGAACGCGGAGGGCCTGTTGGTGCCGGGCGTCGGCGCCTTCGCCGCCTGCATGAAGGGGCTCAAGGAGGCGCGCGGCGACTGGATCGTCGGCCGTCGTCTCGCCGGTGGCCGTCCGGTCATGGGCATCTGCGTCGGTATGCAGATCCTCTTCGCGCGCGGTATCGAGCACGGCGTCGAGACCGAGGGCCTCGACGAGTGGCCCGGCTCGGTCGAGCCGCTGCAGGCCGACATCGTCCCCCACATGGGCTGGAACACCGTCGAGGCACCGGTGGGCTCCCAGCTCTTCTCCGGCCTGGACACGGACGCGCGCTTCTACTTCGTGCACTCGTACGCCGTCCACGACTGGAACCTCGAAGTCGCCAACCCGGCGATGCGCGCACCGCTCGTCACCTGGTCGACGCACGGCAAGCCCTTCGTGGCGGCCGTCGAGAACGGCGCTCTGTGGGCCACGCAGTTCCACCCCGAGAAGTCCGGCGACGCCGGAGCGCAGCTGCTCACCAACTGGATCGGAACCCTGTAGACCATGGCCAAGCTCGAACTCCTCCCCGCCGTCGACGTCCGTGACGGCCAGGCGGTCCGCCTCGTCCACGGCGAGTCCGGTACGGAAACCTCGTACGGCTCTCCTCTGGAGGCGGCCCTCGCCTGGCAGCGAGCGGGTGCCGAGTGGCTGCACCTCGTGGACCTGGACGCCGCGTTCGGCACGGGCGACAATCGCGCGCTGATCGGCGAAGTCACCGAGGCGATGGACATCAAGGTGGAGCTGTCCGGGGGCATCCGCGACGACGCCACGCTCGCCGCGGCCCTCGCCACCGGCTGCACCCGGGTGAACCTCGGCACGGCGGCCCTGGAGACCCCCGAGTGGGTGGCCAAGGTCATCGCCGAGCACGGCGACAAGATCGCGGTCGGTCTCGACGTACGCGGCACGACCCTGCGCGGCCGCGGCTGGACCCGCGACGGCGGCGACCTCTACGAGACCCTGGAGCGCCTCAACAAGGAGGGCTGCGCGCGGTACGTCGTCACGGACATCGCGAAGGACGGCACGCTCCAGGGCCCGAACCTGGAGCTGCTGAAGAACGTGTGCGCGGCGACGGACCGCCCGGTGGTGGCGTCCGGCGGGGTCTCGTCGCTCGACGACCTGCGTGCCATCGCCGAGCTCGTGCCCCTCGGTGTCGAGGGCTCGATCGTCGGCAAGGCCCTGTACGCGAAGGCGTTCACCCTGGAAGAGGCCCTGGAGGCGGTGGCCAAGTGAGCGGGCTGCGACGCGTCTCGACCGGAGCCCCCTGGGAGGAGGCCTTCGGGTACTCCCGCGCGGTGGAGCTGCCGAACGGGCTGGTGCTGGTCTCCGGCTGCACCTCGATAGTGGACGGCGAGATCGCCGGAGGCGGCCCGTACGAGCAGGCGGTCAACGCGTTCAACGTCGCGCTGGCGGCGCTGAAGCAGCTGGATCTCGGCCGCGAGGACGTCGTACGGACGCGCATGTACCTCACCCACGCCCGGGACGTGGAGGACGTCGGACGCGCCCACAAGGAGCTGTTCGACTCCGTCCGGCCCGCCGCATCCATGATCATCGTCTCCGGTTTCGTGGACCCCAGCCTGGTGGTCGAGGTCGAGGTGGAGGCGTACCGAGAGGCGCCCCAGTCATGACCCTGGCCGTACGAGTCATCCCCTGCCTGGACGTCGACAACGGCCGGGTCGTCAAGGGCGTCAACTTCCAGAACCTGCGCGACGCGGGCGACCCCGTCGAGATGGCCAAGGTGTACGACGCCGAGGGCGCCGACGAGCTGACGTTCCTGGACATCACCGCGTCCTCGGGCAACCGCGAGACCACGTACGACGTGGTGCGCCGCACCGCCGAGCAGGTCTTCATCCCGCTCACCGTGGGCGGCGGCGTCCGCACCGCCGAGGACGTCGACAAGCTGCTGCGGGCGGGCGCGGACAAGGTCGGCGTCAACACGGCCGCCATCGCCCGCCCCGACCTGATCCGGGAGATCGCCGAGCGCTTCGGGCGGCAGGTGCTGGTGCTGTCGGTGGACGCGCGCCGGACCGCCGAGGGCACCTTCGAGGTCACCACCCACGGCGGCCGCAAGGGCACCGGCATCGACGCCGTCGAGTGGGCGCACCGGGCCGCCGAGCTGGGCGCGGGCGAGATCCTGCTCAACTCGATGGACGCCGACGGCACGAAGGACGGCTACGACATCGAGATGATCGAGGCCGTACGGAAGCACGTCACGGTGCCGGTGATCGCCTCCGGCGGCGCGGGCCGGCTGGCCGACTTCCCGCCCGCCGTCGCCGCGGGCGCGGACGCCGTGCTCGCCGCGTCCGTCTTCCACTTCGGCGACCTGCGGATCGGCGAGGTGAAGCAGGCGTTGCGGGAGGCGGGGCATCCGGTGCGGTGACGCTCCGGAGACTCGTTCACGCACAGGAGAGATTTCGGTAAGCCCCGGCCACCCTGGTGGCCGGGGCTTACTCGTGGCGAGAAGGGAAAGAAAAGTTGCGCAATTTATATTGCGCAACTTTTCTTTCGTATCTATGGTGGTGTGCATGAGCGGCACGGAGAACCTCCCCATCACGGACCTGGGCACCCTCAAGGCCCTGGCCCACCCCCTGCGGATGCAGCTGTACCGAGGGCTGTGCGTGGCCCGCACCGCCACCGCGTCCCAGCTCGCCGAGCAGGTCGACGAAGCGGTCTCACTGGTCAGCTACCACCTGCGCAAGCTCGCCGAGCACGGGCTGATCGAGGCGGCCGAGCCACAGAGCGGGGACGCCCGCGAGCGCTGGTGGCAGCCCTCCTCGCAGGGCGTGAGCATCAAGGACAAGGACTTCCGGGACGCACCCGAGAGGGCGTCCGCGCATCTGGCCGCCACCAGGCTCTTCCACGAGCAGCGGGCCGACATGTACCGCCGTTACCTCGACGAACGCCCCACCTGGGGCGCCGAGTGGAACTCCGCCGCACCGGACAACGAGTCCCTGCTACGGCTGACCTCCGCCGAACTGGCCGAACTCGGCGAGGAGTTGCTCGCCCTCGCCAGGAAGTATGACGAGAAGGGCCGCGCCGCCGAGGCGGCCGGCGCGACCGAGGAGCGCGAGAACGTCGCGCTGCACGTGTACGGATTCCCGTTCCGCACCTGAGAGTTCGCAGCCCTGGGAGGGCACGCCCGTATGTCCACGACGTCCATACCCCCGGTCGCCGTCTCCGACAGGCCGGCCCACCGCGACCCGAACGTCCTGCGCTGGCTCGGCGCCTACACCGCCTCCATGGTCGGCGACAACATCTACTACCTCGCGCTGACCTGGGCCGCCGTCCAGGCCGGCACGCCCGCGCAGGCGGGGATCGTGGCGGCCGTGAGCGCCGTGCCGCGCGCCCTGCTGATGCTCGGCGGGGGAGTGCTGGCCGACCGGTTCGGGCCCCGGAAGGTCGTCATCGGCAGTGATGCCGTGCGGTGCGCGGCCGTGCTCGCGGTGGCCGCGCTGCTCTTCGCCACGACCCCCGGGCTGTGGCCGCTGGCGCTGCTCGCCCTCGTCTTCGGCACGGTCGACGCCGTGTTCATGCCCGCCGTGGGCGCCCTGCCGGCCCGCATCACCGGCCGCGGCCAGCTCACCCGGGTCCAGGGCATGCGCGGCCTCGCCATCCGCTTCGCCAACGTCGTGGGCGCGCCGCTCGGCGGTCTGGGCATCGCGCTGGGCGGGCCCGCCGCGGCCTTCGGACTGGCCGGGCTGCTGATCGCGGTGTCGGTGCCCCTGCTGGTCTCCCTGCGGGTCGCCGACCTCCCCGGGGACGACAGGGCCGCCGAACGCCCCACCGCCTGGAGCGACCTCCGCGACGGACTGCGCTACATCCGCGGCCACCGCGTCCTCGCCCCGCTGATCGTCGCCATCGCCCTCGGGGACCTCGGCTTCGTCGGCCCGCTCAACGTGGGGCTGACCCTGCTCGCCGACGAGCGCGGCTGGGGCGCCTCAGGCGTGGGCTGGGTGCTCGCCGGGTTCGGCGTGGGCGCGGGCACCGCCGCGCTGCTGCTCGCCGTACGCGGGGGCCTTCCGCACGCCGGACGCGTCATGGCGGTGACGATCCTGGCGGGCTCGGCCGCGGTCGGCGCCCTGGCCTACGTGCCGAACGTCGTCGCGGCCGCGGGCGTCGCCGTCCTCGTCGGCCTGCTCACGGGCCTCAGCGGCGCCCTGTGCGGCGCACTGCTGCAGACCCGGTCCGACCCCGCCTACCTGGGCAGGGTCAGCTCGGTGTCCGGCATCGTCAGCCTCGGCCTCGCCCCGCTCAGCATGCCGGTGTCCGCCGCCGCGATCGGCGCGTGGGGCACGGGACCGGTCTTCCTCGTCAGCGCGGCCGTGTGCGGCCTCGGCGGGGTGCTGGCGCTGTGCGTACGCGACCTCCGCCGGGCCGAACTTCCGAAGTAGCCGAACTCCCGGAGTAGCTGTCAGATGCCCAGCTGCTTCGCCTCGTGAAGCTTCGTGATCGCTTCCTTGTCGCCCTCCAGCTCCACGTCCGCGGCGTTCTGGCGGCCGTGGACGAACATGACGAGTTCGGACGGCTCGCCCGTGACCGTGACGACCGGTGTGCCCCGGTGGGCGACCGCAGTCTGGCCGTCCGGGCGGCGGAGCACCAGGCCGGTGGGGGCGCTGCGGCCCATGAGGCGGGCCCCGCGCTCCAGACGGGACCACAGGGCGTCCTGGAAGACGGAGTCGAGCTCGCGGGGAACCCAGTCGGGCTGGGCGCGGCGTACGTCCTCGGTGTGGACGTAGAACTCGATCGCGTTGGACGCCTCGTCGATCTGCTTGAGGGAGAAGGGCGAGAAGCGCGGTGGCCCCGTACGGATGAGCTGGATCAGCTCCTCGTACGGCTTCTCGGTGAACTCGGCCATCACCCGGTCGAGGCGCGAGGCGAGCTGCTTGATCAGGATGCCGCCGGCGGCATCCGGGCGGCGCTCGCGCACGACCACGTGCGCGGCGAGATCACGGGTGTTCCAGCCCTCGCACAGAGTGGGGGCGTCCGGGCCCTCCGTCTCCAACAGATCGGCGAGGAGAAGTCGTTCACGCTTGGCATGGGTCGACATGTCACCAAGCCTACGACTGCCTCCGCGGTCCGCCCAGTGGACAAGGGCACAGGGGTGTCCGACCGGCGCGGCACAATGGTCGTCATGACCAGCACGCCCCCGCCCGGCACGCCCAGCAGCCTGGATCCCGAGATCGCCGCACGCCTCAGGCGCAGCGCCGACGGGCTCGTCCCCGCCATCGCCCAGCAGTACGACACCGGAGAGGTGCTGATGCTCGGCTGGATGGACGACGAGGCGCTGCATCGCACGCTGACGACCGGCCGGTGCACCTACTGGTCGCGCAGCCGCCAGGAGTACTGGGTCAAGGGCGACACCTCCGGTCACTTCCAGTGGGTCAGGTCCGTCGCCCTCGACTGTGACGCGGACACCGTGCTGGTCAAGGTCGACCAGGTGGGCGCCGCCTGCCACACCGGCGACCGCACCTGCTTCGACGCCGACGTGCTCCTCAAGGACGCCGGGGGCGCCGAGGGCCCCGCCGACACCAAGGACGCCGATTCCGGCGTACCGGCCGTGGATCAGTAAGGTCAGCCGCCATGGACCTCGAGACCTTCCGCAAGCTGGCCACCGACCGGCGTGTCATCCCCGTCAGCCGCAAGCTCCTCGCGGACGGCGACACGCCCGTCGCGCTCTACCGCAAGCTCGCCGCCGAGCGCCCCGGCACCTTCCTCCTGGAGTCCGCGGAGAACGGCCGTTCCTGGTCCCGCTACTCGTTCGTGGGCGTCCGCTCCGCCGCCACCCTCACCGAGCGCGACGGCCAGGCCCACTGGCTGGGCACCCCGCCCGTCGGCGTCCCGGCCGACGGCGACCCCCTCGCCGCCCTGCGCGCCACCATCGAGGCCCTGCACACGCCCCACGACCTCGTGTACGGCCGTGGCTCGTCTGGCCTGCCGCCCTTCACCGGCGGCATGGTCGGCTACCTCGGCTACGACATCGTCCGCCGACTGGAGAAGATCGGCCCCGGCGAGCGCGACGACCTGAAGCTGCCCGAGCTCACCATGCTGCTCACCAGCGATCTCGCGGTCATGGACCACTGGGACGGCTCGGTCCTGCTGATCGCCAACGCGATCAACCACAACGACCTCGACACGGGAGTCGACGAGGCGTACGCGGACGCGGTGGCCCGCCTCGACGCCATGGAGGCCGACCTCTCGCGGTCCGTCTCGCAGCCCCCGGCCGCGCTCCCGCCGTCCGAGCTCCCCGAGTACACCGCGCTGTGGGGCGGCCCCGACTACCAGGTCGCCGTCGAGGACATCAAGGAGCGCATCCGGGCCGGCGAGGCCTTCCAGGTCGTCCCCTCCCAGCGCTTCGAAACGCCCTGCACGGCAAGCGCGCTGGACGTGTACCGGGTCCTGCGGGCCACCAACCCGTCCCCGTACATGTACCTCTTCCGCTTCGACGGCTTCGACGTCGTGGGCTCCTCCCCGGAGGCCCTGGTCAAGGTCGAGGACGGACAGGCGATGGTGCACCCCATCGCGGGCACCCGGCCGCGCGGCGCCACGGTCCAGGAGGACCAGGCCCTCGCCGACGAGCTGATCGCCGACCCCAAGGAGCGCGCCGAGCACCTCATGCTCGTCGACCTGGGGCGCAACGACCTGGGGCGGGTCTGCGAGCCCGGCTCCGTCGAGGTCGTCGACTTCATGTCCATCGAGCGGTACTCGCACGTCATGCACATCGTGTCCACGGTGACAGGCAGGGTGGCCGAGGGGCGTACGGCCTTCGACGTACTGACCGCCTGCTTCCCCGCGGGCACCCTCTCCGGAGCCCCCAAGCCCCGCGCGATGCAGATCATCGACGAACTGGAGCCCTCGCGGCGCGGGCTGTACGGCGGCTGCGTCGGCTACCTCGACTTCGCGGGCGACTCCGACACCGCCATCGCGATCCGGACGGCCCTGCTCCGGGGCGGCACGGCGTACGTGCAGGCCGGCGCCGGAGTCGTCGCCGACTCGGACCCCGTCGCCGAGGACACCGAGTGCCGCAACAAGGCGGCGGCCGTCCTGCGCGCGGTCCACACGGCGAACCGGCTGGGACGACCGTAGGCCGCACATCGGCCCGGACCGCGGGAAACGGCCGTACAGCCGGACGTACGCGGACAGTGGGACGCGAGTCACGTGAACCCCGGGTGACGGTTCGCCCGGTGTTCAGGCGATAGTGGAGTACGTGACTGCTGTTCCGCACCCCCGATCCGAAGCCCCCGGACCCGCCCGGTCCGGCCGCCGAAGCCTCGCCCTCGCCCTGCTGTTCGGCGCGCTCGGCGCGGTCGTCGCGCTGCTCGCCTCGCGGCAGGGCTGGTCGGAGGGCACCGCGACGGTGGCCGGCGGCGACTTCCCGCTGAGCGCCAAGGGCGGCGATGTGACGGGCGTGCCCGCGTCCCTCGCCATAGTGGGCCTCGCCGCTCTCGTCGCCGTCTTCGCCGTCCGCCGTGCCGGCCGCTTCCTGGTCGCCGGGCTCCTCGCGCTCTCCGGCGCGGGCACCGTCGTCTCGGCGCTCCTCGGCGCCTCCGACAGCTCCGCGCTCGACGAGAAGGCGGCGCAGGCCTCCGGCGACAGCGGGGCGACCGTGGACGCCATGACCCACACCGCCTGGCCCTACGTGGCCGCGGCGGGGGGTGTGCTGCTGCTTCTCGCCGGGCTCCTCGCCCTGCGGTACGGGCGGCTGTGGCCGGCCATGTCGGGGCGGTACGAGCGCGACGGCGCTCCGCGGGTGCGCAAGCCCCGGGTCCCGGCGGACCCGGACCGGCCCGAGGAGATCTGGAAGGCGCTGGACCGGGGTGAGGACCCGACCGGCGCCTAGCACTCCGTGGGGATGCCGTACTTTGGCTGCGGGCCGGTGGGGGCTGGTCGCGCAGTTCCCCGCGCCCCTTACGGGACACAGGCCCCCGCGTACCTGACGGGGCGCAGCCCCCGCCCCTGACGGGGCTCGATACCCCCGCGCAGGCCGCACTCGCGCGTGCGGGACAATGGGCGGCGAGCGTTCGACTCACACACGCACAGCAACACAGATCATGAGGAGCTAAGTCATGGCGGGCAGCAACCACGGTCACACTCCGGCCGCCTGGACCGGTGTCACCATCGCGATCATCGGGTTCTGCATCTCCGGTGCCTTCATGGTGATGGCCAGCCCGCTGGGCTTCTGGGCCGGCATGGTCGTCGTGGCCCTCGGTGGCGTGGTCGGCATGGCGATGAGCGCGGCGGGCCTGGGCAAGCAGAAGGCCGCCCCCCGGACCCACCAGGTGGCGTCCGCGTCCGCCGAGAGCTGATCCTTCACGGCGTGCTGAGAGGCGGAACCGGTTTCGACTGCCGGGCCCGCCTCTTTCGCGTACGGACGTGACTCCTCGCGTACGCGCATGTGTGCGGTGTGCGCCCCGGCGCGGCAGAATGCGTGGGGTGAACGCCGAGACCCAGAGGGTGACGCCCGCTCCAGGACCCGTACCGCAGGGGTCCGTGGCGCGGCGGCTCCTCGTGCCCGGCGGGATCCTCGCGGCCGTGGCCGGCGCCTTCGTGTACGTGGGGGCCGTCGACCCGAACGAGCCGGGGCACTACCCCGCCTGTCCGCTGCTCCAGTACGCCGGCGTGTACTGCCCCGGCTGCGGCGGACTGCGCAGCGCGCACGCCGTCGCGCACGGGGACCTCGTGGCGGCGCTCGGGGCCAACGCGGTCGCCGTCGTGGGATATCTGGTGTTCGCCGTCGTGTGGACCGTCTGGGTGATCCGTACCGTCCAGGGGCGGCCGCTGCGCATCGATCCCCGGCCGTCCGTCCTGTGGGGCCTGGGTGCGTTGCTGCTGGTCTTCACGGTTGTCCGGAACCTGCCGTTCGGTGGCTGGCTGCATCCTTGATCAATCGGTGAACGTCCAGGTAGTGGGACCGGCGTCAACCGGATGCGAGGCCTAAGCCCTCCTCCGGATACCATCGCAGTGACCATCGGTTTCGTCCGAAGCGAGACGGACCCGGGTCAACCGCAGAAGCGCTACAACTGTCAACCGTCTGGGAAGGGGGCCGCTCGCGTGAGTGTGCTCGACGAGATCATCGACGGAGTCCGTGCCGACCTCGCGGAGCGGCAGGCGCGCGTCAGCCTCGACGAGCTCAAGGAGCGCGCCGCGAAGGCTCCGGCTGCCAAGGACGGTGTCGCGGCCCTGCGCGGCGACGGCGTCAAGGTCATCTGCGAGGTCAAGCGCTCCAGCCCGTCCAAGGGCGCGCTCGCCGCGATCGCCGACCCCGCCGCACTCGCCGCCGACTACGAGGCGGGCGGCGCGGCCGTCATCTCCGTCCTCACGGAGCAGCGCCGCTTCGGCGGATCGCTGGCCGACCTGGAGGCCGTCCGCGCCCGGGTCGACATTCCGGTGCTGCGCAAGGACTTCATCGTCACCTCCTACCAGCTGTGGGAGGCCCGGGCGTACGGCGCGGACCTCGCGCTGCTCATCGTGGCCGCCCTCGACCAGCCCGCCCTGGAGTCCCTCATCGAGCGCGCCGAGTCCATCGGGCTCACGCCGCTCGTCGAGGTGCACGACGAGGACGAGGTCGAGCGGGCGGTGGACGCCGGCGCGAAGGTCATCGGCGTCAACGCGCGCAACCTCAAGGACCTCAAGGTCGACCGCGGCACCTTCGACCGCGTCGCACCAGAGATCCCGGCGCACATCGTGAAGATCGCGGAGTCCGGTGTCCGCGGCCCGCACGACCTCATCGCGTACGCCAACGCGGGCGCCGACGCCGTACTGGTGGGCGAGTCCCTGGTCACCGGCCGGGACCCGAAGACGGCCGTCTCCGACCTGGTCGCCGCGGGAGCCCATCCCGCGCTGCGGCACGGACGGGGCTGACACTCCGGATGTACGCCGACCGTTCCCTCGCCGCCACGACCACCCGTCCGGGCCCAGGCCCCGACGGTGGTCCGGCGAGCGTACGGTCGGCCGCCGCGGGCCCTTCGGTGGCCCGTGGCCCCTACGCACGGCTCGCCCGCGGCTGCCGTCCGCGCGGCTGCCGGGCGCCCGCGCGGCGTGTGCACGGTCGCCGCGTGCGGTACGTCATCGGTGACGAGCCCGGCCAGGTCAACGGGATGCGATGGCGCCGGCGCGTGTCACCTGCGGTGAGCTGAGCCGCGTCCAGGCGTTCCGCTGGAAGTCCCGTGATGAACCCGCGGGCCGGTGGGGGCTGGTCGCGCAGTTCCCCGCGCCCCTTCGGGGCGCTGCCGAACCGCAGGTGACATGCGATCCATGTGACCCCCTTCCGACCAATCCCGGGGCTGTCGCCCCTGCGAGGTAACCGCATGTCCAGCGAGTTCTTCATTCCCGACCCCGAGGGTCAGGTTCCCAGCGCCGAGGGGTACTTCGGCGCGTTCGGCGGAAAGTTCATCCCGGAGGCGCTGGTCGCCGCCGTGGACGAGGTCGCCGTGGAGTACGACAAGGCGAAGTCCGACCCCGAGTTCGCCCGGGAACTGGACGACCTGCTCGTCCACTACACCGGCCGTCCCAGCTCCCTCACCGAGGTGCGGCGCTTCGCTGAACACGCCGGTGGCGCCCGGGTGTTCCTCAAGCGCGAGGACCTGAACCACACCGGATCCCACAAGATCAACAACGTGCTCGGGCAGGCCCTGCTCACCAGGCGCATGGGCAAGACCCGGGTCATCGCCGAGACCGGCGCGGGCCAGCACGGGGTCGCGACGGCCACCGCCTGCGCGCTGTTCGGCCTCGAATGCACCATCTACATGGGCGAGATCGACACCCAGCGCCAGGCCCTGAACGTGGCCCGGATGCGCATGCTCGGCGCCGAGGTCATCTCCGTGAAGTCCGGCAGCCGGACGCTGAAGGACGCCATCAACGAGGCCTTCCGCGACTGGGTCGCCAACGTCGACCGCACCCACTACCTCTTCGGGACTGTCGCCGGACCCCACCCCTTCCCGGCCATGGTCCGCGACTTCCACCGCGTCATCGGCGTCGAGGCCAGGCGGCAGATCCTGGAGCGCGCCGGCCGTCTCCCCGACGCGGCCATCGCCTGTGTCGGCGGCGGCTCGAACGCCATCGGCCTCTTCCACGCCTTCATCCCGGACGCGGACGTACGCCTCATCGGCTGCGAGCCCGCCGGACACGGCATCGAGACCGGCGAGCACGCGGCCACCCTCACCGCGGGCGAGCCCGGCATCCTGCACGGCTCGCGGTCGTACGTCCTCCAGGACGAGGAGGGCCAGATCACCGAGCCGTACTCGATCTCGGCCGGACTCGACTACCCGGGCATCGGCCCCGAGCACGCGTACCTCAAGGACAGCGGCCGCGGTGAGTACCGTGCCGTCACCGACGACGCGGCGATGCGGGCCCTGCGCCTGCTCTCCCGTACCGAGGGCATCATCCCGGCCATCGAGAGCGCGCACGCGCTCGCGGGCGCCCTGGAGGTCGGCAAGGAACTGGGGCCCGACGGGCTGATCGTCGTCAACCTGTCCGGGCGCGGCGACAAGGACATGGACACGGCCGCCCGTTACTTCGGCCTGTACGACGAGGGTGCCGACGCCGTCGTCGAGGCGGACGCCGACAGCGACAGCGCGGAGATCGAGGGGGACGCCAAGTGAGCGGCAACATCCAGCTGTTGAGCGACACCCTCGCCGGTGCGAAGGCGGAGGGACGGTCCGCGCTCATCGCGTACCTGCCGGCCGGCTTCCCGACCGTCGACGGCGGGATCGCGGCCGTCAAGGCCGTCTTCGAGGGCGGCGCGGACGTCGTCGAGGTCGGCCTGCCGCACAGCGACCCCGTCCTCGACGGACCGGTCATCCAGACCGCCGACGACATCGCCCTGCGCGGCGGCGTCAAGATCGCGGACGTGATGCGCACGGTCCGCGAGGCGTACGGGGCGACCGGCAAGCCCGTCCTCGTGATGACGTACTGGAACCCGATCGACCGCTATGGCGTCGAGCGCTTCACCGCCGAGCTGGCCGAGGCGGGCGGGGCGGGCTGCATCCTGCCCGACCTGCCCGTGCAGGAGTCCGCGCTGTGGAGGGAGCACGCCGAGAAGCACGGCCTCGCGACCGTCTTCGTCGTCGCGCCCAGCAGCAAGGACGCCCGGCTCGCCGAGATCACGAAGGCGGGCTCCGGCTTCGTCTACGCGGCCTCGCTGATGGGCGTCACCGGGACGCGTGAGTCCGTGGGCGCGCAGGCCCAGGACCTCGTGCGGCGCACCAAGGCCACCACCGACATCCCGGTCTGTGTCGGCCTCGGCGTCTCGAACGCCGAGCAGGCCTCCGAGGTCGCGGGCTTCGCCGACGGCGTCATCGTCGGCTCGGCCTTCGTGAAGCGGATGCTGGACGCCCCGGACGAGGCCGCGGGCCTGGACGCCGTACGCGCCCTTGCCGCCGACCTCGCGAAGGGCGTGCGCGGCACGGCGTGACCCATGTCCGTTCGAGCACGTAACGGACAATCCGCTCACTCGAACGGGTGAACCTGGGGCCGGGGAGGCGCGGTGCGCCTCCCCGGTTCGTTCTGCGGGATGTGAGCGAGAAGAACCGTGAGGGAAAGCGCACCGCCCGCGAGCGGCTGGCGGAAGAGCGAGCGAAGCAGAAGACGGCGGAGAAGCGCCGGCGCGTGCTGATCGTGGGCGGTGCCGTCGTCTGCGTACTGGCACTGGCCGCGGTCGGCGGTGTCCTGGCCGCGAACGCGGGCAAGGACAAGACCGACACGGCGGGCCCGGTGACGGCGCCCTCGGGGGCGAACGGCGACGACAGTCTCGCCATCCCCGTCGGCAAGGAGAGCGCCAAGTCCACCCTCACCGTGTGGGAGGACTTCCGCTGCCCGGCCTGCAAGAGCTTCGAGGATGCCTATCGCTCGACGATCCACGAGCTGACGGACGCCGGACAGCTCAAGGTCGAGTACCACCTCGCGACCCTGATCGACGGGAACATGGGCGGCAGCGGCTCCCTGCGCGCGGCCAATGCCGCGGCCTGCGCCCAGGACGCCGGGAAGTTCACCGCGTACCACGACGTGCTGTTCGAGAACCAGCCCGCCGAGACGGACGACGCGTACGCGAAGAACAGCGAACTGATCGAGCTGGCCGGCAAGGTCGACGGGCTGGACACCGGCACGTTCAAGAAGTGCGTCGACGACGGCGCGCACGACAGCTGGGTCGCCAAGTCCCACAAGGCCTTCCAGGGCGGTGGCTTCAGTGGCACGCCGACGGTGCTGCTGAACGGCAAGAACATCTACCAGGACCAGTCGATGACCCCGGCGAAGCTGAAGCAGATGGTGCAGCAGGCCGACAAGGCGTGAGCCGCGGAGCCTGGGGTGCGGGGTGCGGGGTGCGGGGTGCGGGGCGCCGGGCGCCGGGATGGCGGGCTGTGACGGGCTGTGACGGGAGGTCGAGCGGGAGGCCGGTGGGCCGCGCGGCGCTTCGCGGGTGTCACTTCCGCACCGAAGGCCCCGTGGGTCCCGTCGGTCTTGTTATGGAGCCGTAGCCCGGGCGGGTTGCCGTACGTGCCGCCCGGCAGGGTAGCGTCAACCCTGCCATGGAATTTGCCTATATCCCCAGCCCGTCGCGCGGTGTGCTGCACCTCGGCCCCATTCCGCTGCGCGGCTACGCGTTCTGCATCATCATCGGCGTCTTCGTAGCCGTCTGGCTCGGCAACAGGCGATGGATCGCGCGCGGGGGCCGACCAGGCACCGTGGCGGACATCGCCGTGTGGGCCGTGCCGTTCGGTCTCGTCGGCGGACGGCTCTACCACGTCATCACCGACTACCAGCTGTACTTCAGCGAGGGTCAGGACTGGGTCGACGCCTTCAAGATCTGGGAGGGCGGCCTCGGTATCTGGGGCGCCATCGCGTTCGGCGCGGTGGGTGCCTGGATCGGCTGCCGCAGCCGCGGGATCCCGCTGCCCGCGTGGGCCGACGCCCTCGCGCCCGGCATCGCCCTCGCGCAGGCCATCGGCCGCTGGGGCAACTGGTTCAACCAGGAGCTGTACGGGCGGGAGACGGACCTCCCCTGGGCGCTGCACATCACGTCCTCGACGGACGGCCGGGTGCCGGGCTACTACCACCCGACCTTCCTGTACGAGTCGTTGTGGTGCATCGGTGTCGCGGTCCTCGTCATCTGGGCCGACCGCCGCTTCAAGCTCGGCCACGGCCGCGCCTTCGCCCTGTACGTGGCCGCGTACTGCGCGGGCCGCTTCTGGATCGAGGCCATGCGCGTCGACGAGGCCCACCACTTCCTGGGGATGCGCCTCAACGAGTGGACCTCGATCGTCGTCTTCCTCCTCGCCGTCCTCTACATCGTGCTGTCGGCCCGGCGCCGTCCGGGACGCGAAGAGGTCGTCGAACCGAATGCCTCCGACGGGGACACCGACGACGACGGCGCAGCGGTGAAGCTGGACAAGAAGTCCGAGGACGAGACGTCCGACGACAAGGCTTCCGAGGGCAAGAAGTCCGACGCTGAGAAGTCCGAGACAAAGACGTCCGAGACAAAGACGTCTGAGGCCAAGACGTCCGAGGCCAAGACGTCCGAGGCCGCGAAGTCCGAGGACGAGAAGGAGACGGCCGACTCCGGCTCCGGCTCCGGCTCCAGCTCCTCCGAGTCGGAGACCGACGATTCGTCGAGTTCCGCCGAGGCGAAGGACGAAGCCGGGTCGGCGAAGAAGGCCTGACCCCAGTTCGTACGTGGAGGGGGCGCCCCGAGCAGTTGGGGCGCCCCCTCCACGTGTGCGTGCACGACTAGCGGCGGCGGGCCAGTGCCAGGGTGCGATGGGCCGCCGCCACGACCGCCGCGTCGATGAAGCGGCCGTCCGGGAGGGCCTGGGCGCCGGGGCGGGTGGCCGCGGCCTTGACGACCGACTCGGCCGATTCGATGTCCTCCGGGGTCGGGAGGTAGGCCGTCTCGATCACCGGTAGCTGACGGGGATGGATGGCCGCGCGGCCGAGGAAGCCCAGCGCGCGGCCGTGGGCGCAGGACGCGGCCAGACCGGCCAGGTCGCGCACGTCGGGATGGACGGACTGGGGCGGCGGGGCCAGGTCCGCCGCCCGGGCGGCCAGGACCACTCGGGAGCGGGGCCAGTCGAGGCCCGCGTCGTCGCGTACGCCGAGGTCGGCCCGGAGGTCGGCCTCACCGAGCGAGATGCCGCGCAGGGCGGGGTGGGCCGTGGCGATCGCGTAGGCGTTCTCGATGGCGAGGGCCGATTCCAGGAGGGCGTACAGGGGGATGTGCGGGGCCCTGTCCGCCGTACGCACGACCTGGGTGGGGGCCGTGACCTTGGGCAGGCGGATGCCGGCGAGGTTCGACAGGGCCGGGAGCGCGGCGAGGGTCCGGAGGTCGGCGACGGACTCCGGGCTGTCCAGTGCGTTGACGCGGACGTGCACCGGGACCGGGAGCGGGGACGGCTCGGACAGGAGGTCGGCGGTGGCGGCGCGGGCGTACTCCTTACGGTCGGGGGCGACCGCGTCCTCCAGGTCGACGACGACCACGTTGGCGCCCGCGACCAGGGCCTTCGCCACCACTTCGGGGCGGTCGCCGGGGACGTACAGCCAGGTGAGAGCGAAGGCGTCGGTTGCTCCTGGGACGCCGGTGGCTTCCGCGGTCACAGTGCGCCCTCCGATCTGAGCGTGGTGATCTCGGCCTCCGTCAGGCCGAGTTCGGCGAGGACGGTGTCCGTGTCGGCACCGTGCGGGCGGCCCGCCCAGCGGATTCCCCCGGGGGTGTCGGTGAGGCGGAAGAGGACGTTCTGCATGCGCAGTGGGCCCAGTTCGGGGTCGTCGACGGTGGTGACCGTGTCGAGGGCGGCGTACTGAGGGTCCGTCATGACATCGCGTACGTCCTGGATGGGAGCCACCGCCGCCTCCGCCTTCTCGAACTCCGCGATGACCTCATCGCGGGTGTGGAGGGCGATCCATGATCCGACCGCCTCGTCGAGGACGTCGGTGTGGCGGGCCCGTTCCGCGCCTGTGGTGAACCAGGGTTCGGCGGTCAGGTCCGGGCGGCCGACCAGGCGCATCACGCGTTCGGCGACCGACTGGGCCGAGGCCGAGACGGCGACCCAACTGCCGTCCGCGGTGCGGTAGGTGTTGCGGGGCGCGTTGTTCTGGGAGCGGTTGCCCGTGCGGGGCTGGACGTGGCCCAACTGGTCGTACCAGAGCGGTTGCGGGCCGAGGACCGTGAGGATCGGCTCGATGATCGCCATGTCGACGACCTGCCCGCGGCCCGTATGGTCGCGGGCGGTGAGGGCCGTCATCACCGCGTACGCCGTGGCCAGGCCCGCGATCGAGTCGGCGAGGCCGAAGGGCGGGAGGGTCGGCGGGGCGTCCGGTTCGCCGGTGATCGCGGCGAAACCGCTCATCGCCTCGGCGAGTGTGCCGAAGCCGGGGCGGTGCGCGTACGGGCCGAACTGGCCGAAGCCGGTGACGCGGGCCAGGACCAGGCGGGGGTTCGCGGCAGACAGCTCCTCCCAGCCGAGGTTCCACTTCTCCAGGGTCCCGGGGCGGAAGTTCTCGATGATCACGTCGGTGGAGGCGGCCAGGCGGAGGAGGGTGGTTCGGCCGCCCTTGGTGGAGAGGTCCAGCGTCATCGTGCGTTTGTTGCGGCCGAGGAGTTTCCACCACAGGCCGATGCCGTTCTTCGACGGGCCGTGGCCGCGGGACGGGTCCGGTCTGCGGGGGTGCTCGACCTTGATGACCTCCGCGCCGAAGTCGCCGAGCATCGTGGCTGCGAGAGGGCCGGCGAAGAGGGTGGCGAGGTCGAGGACGCGGAGGCCGGTGAGGGGTGCCGGTGCGGTCACGGCGGTGTGGGTCATGGGTGGGGGACTCCTGGTGGGGATGGAGATGGGGGTGGGGTGGGGGAGTTGGCTGCGCCGGGGGAGGGGTCAGGCGTTCGGTCAGGTGGTCGGCCGGGTCGCCAGCTGCGCTGTCAGGTCGGCGAGGGTGTCGAAGCCCGTGCCGTTGAAGTCGCCGACGGACGTGGCCAGTCGGTTCTTGAGGGGGGTCGTCCAGCGGGACGGGATCGCTTCGGGGGCGCCCGCGAGCAGGCCCGTGATCGAGCCGGCCGTCGCGCCGTTCGAGTCCGTGTCCCAGCCGCCCGACACGACACGGCAGATGGAGGCCGTGAAGTCGCCGTCCGCGTGGGTGAGGGCGGCGGCGAGCAGGGCCGTGTTGGGGATGGTGTGGACCCAGTGGTAGGCGGCATGGGTGGCGTGCAGTTCGTCGACGACCGTGTCGAAATCCCGGTGTTCCGCAGCCAGTTGGATCGCGTGGCGGACTGCTTCGGCGAGGCGGGACTCGGGGGGTACGACGGTGAGGCCCGTACGGAGGCAGGCGTGGATGTCGCTCGTGCCGGTGGCTGCCTCTGCGATGGCTGCCGCCGTGAACATCGCCGCGTAGACGCCGTTGGCGGTGTGGGTGAGGATGGCGTCCCCGTGGGCCTGTTCCGCGGCGGTCGCCGGGGCGCCCGGGTTGGTCCAGCCGTGGGCGTCCGCGCGGATCAGGGCGCCGATCCATTCGCGGAACGGGTTGCGGTGTCGAGCCGTGTGCGGGGGTTCGATGCCGTCGAGGAGGTTGCGGTAGGCGACGCGTTCCGCGGTGAACGTGCGGCCCGCTGGGAGTTCGTCCAGCCAGAGGCGGGCCACGTCCGTGGTGGTGAAGTGCTTGCCGTGACGTTGGAGGAGCAGGAGGTTCAGGAGGGGGTAGTTGAGGTCGTCGTCCTCCGGCATGCCGTCGATGTTCTCGGCGAGGGAGGTGGTCGCGGAGCGGCGGTTCCAGGGGTGGGTGGCTTTTAGGTCCGGTGGAAGGCCTCGTTCTGTGAACCAGGTGGTCAGGGGCCAGTTGCCGGTGGCTCTGGCCAGCGCTCTGATGCCGTCCAGGGGGAGTTTTTCCACTGGCTTGCCGAGGAGGCAGCCTGCGGCTCTGCCCAGCCAGGCGGCCTCCAGGCGGGGGTGGAGTGTGGCGGGGGTCAGGGGCGCTTTTTCTTCCCCAGACCCACCCCTTCCCGTAACTGGGGGCGCTGCCCCCAGACCCCCGGCTGTGCTGCTGAGGTCCGCTGTGCCCACCCTCCCCCACTCTCGGCTTCGCTCGAGCGGGGGGACCCCCATCGCCCCAGCGGAACGATTGCCCACAACGGTAAGCGCGGGGCCGTCAGCTGTTGTGGACCAGTCGGGGCAGAGAGCTCTGATCTTGGGCAGGGCTGTTGGCTCTCTGTCCTTCAAGCTGCTTGGTAGGTCCGCCAGTTCGTCCAGGAGGTCCTTGGCCAGGGCTCTCAGGTAGGTGGTGGCCGGTTGGGGGGAGGCGCCTGCTCGTCGGGGGGGCTGGGGGCCGCCCGCCCTGTGCCAGCGGGCGGCGATGGCCGATGGTTCGCGGCCGTCCTGTCTTGCCTGGTGGAGTTCGTGGCCCAGGAGGTCCTCCGGCTGGACCCAGGTCAGGCGGAGGGGGGTCATGACAGCTCCGCGTAGGCCGTCTCGTGGGTGCGGCGGCGGGCGGTGTCGCGGGTGAAGATCTCGCGGGTCACCTCTGTGAGCGTCGTCGCGGGGGCCTGGAGGTCCAGGCGGCTGGACTCCGCGACCGTCTTGGCCCAGTCGGGCGGGATCTCCGCACCGAGGGCGCCCGCGAGAGCGCCGGACATCGTGGCGATCGAGTCGCAGTCGCGGCCGTAGTTCACCGAGCCCAGGACCGCGTGCCGGTAGTCGCCGCGGGAGACCAGCAACATGGCGAGGGCGACCGGGAGTTCCTCGATGGAGTGGATGCGGGAGGGGCGACGGGCACCCAGGGACGGGGCGCGGTAGTCGGGGCCGACCGTGTCGTAGGGCGCCACCGCCTCGCGCAGGGGGCGGAGTGCCGACTCGAAGTCCGAGTAGCGCGATGCCGTGTCGCAGACCGTCTCGATGGCCGCCCGTGTGCCGTCCTTCGCCAGGGACAGGCAGGCGTCGACGACTGAGTCCGGGGTTGCGCCCGGCGTGCAGGCCGCCGCCACCGCCGCCGCGAACACGCCCGCCGCCTCGCGTCCGTACGACGACTGATGGGCGCCCGCGACATCGAGGGCCTCGGCGTACGCGCCCGCCGGGTTGGCCGCGTTGACCAGGCCGACCGGGGCCATGTACATCGCCGCACCGCAGTTGACGATGTTGCCGGCGCCGGCCTCGCGGGGGTCCACGTGGCCGTAGTGGATCCTTGTCACCAGCCATTTCTCCGCCAGGAAGATCCGGTGGAGGGGGAGTGCCTCGGCCTCCAGCTCCGGGATCCAGCGCGGCGTCGTCATCAGGTCGGGGACCAGGTGGTCGGCGACGGCGTACGCGTCCAGGTGGTCGCGGACCTTCGCGTACACCCGTACCAGCGCGTGGGTCATCAAGGTGTCGTCGGTGACGTGGCCGTCGCCCTTGTGGTACGGGGCGATGGGGCGGGCCGTGCGCCAGTCGCCGCCGTTCCAGGGACCGACGATGCCGTGGACTCGGTCGCCGTGGCGTTCGGCGATCTGCTCGGGGGAGTAGCCCTCGACAGGGCCGCCGAGCGCGTCGCCGACGGCGGCTCCCACGAGGCTGCGGGTGATCCGTTCTTCCAGAGTTGCGGGTGCGGTGGGCGTCATGTCCGAATCATCCCCCTGAGAGGGCCAGTTCCGTGGCTGCCAGCAGTTCGGCGAGTTCCACCAGGTCCGTGCCGGTCAGGCGGGGGAGCGCACAGCCCGAGAGCGTGCGGCACGCGTCACGCCAGGACGCCGGGATCGCCGTGCCGCCGCCGATCGCGCCGGTCAGCGCGCCGACGAGAGCGGGGGCCGAGTCCGCCACCCGGGACAGACACGCGGCCGCGGGTACCGCCTCGGCGATCCGGCCGTGCGAGGCGGTGGCGAGGGCGAGGGCCACCGGGACGGTCTCGGCGGCGGCGATGCCGTAGCTGTAGACGTGGTCGACGATCTGGTGCTCCAGCAGGGGTACGAGGCTGAAGGCGCTGTCGGCCTCGTGGGCGAGCGCCAGCGCGTGGCGGGCGTTGCGGCCGATCTCCGTGGACTCCGGGAGTTCGGCGAGCGCGGCTGCCACGCAGGTCTCGGCGTCCGCGCCGGCCAGGGCGAGCGCCAGCGCCGCCGCCATCGCTCGGGCGCCGTGCACGCCGTCGCCGTCCTGGGTGTAGCGGGCGTCGAACTCGGCCAGTTCCGCGGCGAGCCGGGGGTCCCCGGCGTGGGCCACGGCCAGCACGCAGGCCCGTACGCAGGCCGCGTCGTCGAAGTAGTGGGGGTTGTCGTGGCCGGTGGCGGGCGGGCGCAGGCCGGTGGCGAGGTTGCCGAGACCTGCCCGTACGGAGATGCGGGCGCGCAGGGGGAGTACGGCCGACTCGACCTCGGGGGCGCGGTCCGCTGCCGCGGCGACTTCGCTGGCGATGGCGTTCCAGGACAGGTCGATGGCCGCGCGCATACGGCGTTCTCGGCTCAGGTCGCCGAGGGCGCCGGGGTCGGTGGCGCGCAGGACTGCCTCCGCGGCGAATGCCGCCCATTCGGCGTCGTCCGAGGGGCCGAGGCGCAGAGGTTCCGGGGGTTGGTTGAGGGCGATGGGGACGGGGAGGGTGGTGGTCGCGTTCTGTTCGGCGAAGGTGTCCAGTTCTCGGGTGAGGCGTCTTGTCCATTCGGGCATGCGGGCGGCTCTGTGCCTGGCGGCGGGCCAGCCTGCGGCGTCGCCCGCCGCCAGGCCGAGGAGGAGGCCCTCGATTCGCCGTGGGGCGTCGGTCCGGTGTGCGATGTGCGGGTGCGTTGTGGCTTGTCGCGCAGTTCCCCGCGCCCCTGAAGGCGCTGGGTGCGCCGTTCCTTTTGCCCCTGAGGGGGCGCCCTCGTTCGGGTCGTTGAGTAGTTCTGGTTTCACTGGATTACCTCGTCCTCGTCCGGGGTCAGGAGGTCCGCCACGTCGAGGATGTGGTGGCCCCGCATGGATGGGAGGCAGCTGCCCTTTGCCGGGCCGATTGCTGCTGACCAGGTGGGAGGGATCGACGAGGCGCCCTTCGTCGCGCCGGCCAGGGCGCCTGCCACCGCTGCCGTGGTGTCGGCGTCGCGGCCCATGTTCACGGCGGTCAGGACCGCTTCCGTGAAGTCGCCGTCGGCGGCCGCGTACGCGCCGAAGGCCAGGGCGACGGCCTCGGGGGCGAGGTCGGTCCAGGGGTAGCCGCCGATGACGACGGCGGAGCGGACGGCGCGTTCGCCGCGGTGGGCGCAGGCGACGGCGCGGCGCAGGGAACGGGCCGTCCAGGAGTCGTCGGGGATCACCGCCAGGGCCGAGGCGACCACCACCATCGTCGGGGCGCCCGCCATCGCCGCGGCCACGCCCGCCGCGACCGCCTGGCCGCCGTAGATGCCCTCGCCGTCGTGGCTCACCGAACCGTCGATGGCCACCAGGCGGGCGGCCTCCGCGGGGCGGCCCGCCGCGAAGACGCCGAAGGGGGCCGCGCGCATGGCGAGGCCGTCGCTCCAGGCGTGCCGGTGCTGGGCGGAGATCGGGGCGGCCAGGCCCCGCCGCAGGTTCTCCAGCGTGCCCCGCTCGCTGAAGCCCGCGCCCCTGAAGGGCCCCTCGTCCAGGTCGGCGATCCAGTGGTGCCAGGCCGCCTCCACATGCCGGGGCGTGAGGGCCGAACCGTGCCGGGCCAGGAGCAGCCCCGAGAAGATCGCGTACTCCGTGTCGTCCGTGCCGGCCGGAGTCTCGGTCACGTACCCGGTGATGCGGCCCCAGCGTGCGCGGATCTCGGACGGCTTCATGTTCTCGGCGGGCGCCCCCAGCGCGTCCCCGACGGCAAGTCCCAGCAGTGCGCCGCGCGCCCGATCGCGGAGGCCGGTGGCGTCCCCGGGGGCCGGGACCGAGGGAACGCAGGCAATCGAAGCCATGACGGTGCCTCTCCATCGCGGGGTCCCGGAAGGTCTGAGGGACCCTTTGCGGATCTGTCCCCACCAAGTGGTTCGGCGGAGCCTCGCGCGGCTCAGCGTCACCCGGTCGACATTTGTGCGCAGGTCTCTACGGATGAGCGAAGGGTGGTGAAAGCCCAGGTAAGTACGGCCTTCCTTGCTGGCGGGAGCGAAATTTCGAGCGTAGCTTGGGTGTTGTCCAAGAGTAGAAACAGTCCAAGTAGCACAGTCCGAGCAGCACTTTGGGAGACCCAGGCATGGCCATCGTCGAGACCGAGGCGACGCTTCACGAGGCGCACCGCGACAACCACACGCACCGGGACGTCAGCGGCGGCTGGCTGCGCCCCGCCGTCTTCGGTGCGATGGACGGTCTGGTCTCCAACCTGGCGTTGATGACGGGCGTGGCGGGCGGTGCCGTGTCCCATCGGACGATCGTCATCACCGGGCTCGCGGGGCTGGCCGCCGGCGCCTTCTCCATGGCGGCCGGCGAGTACACCTCCGTCGCCTCGCAGCGCGAGCTCGTCGAGGCCGAACTCGACGTCGAGCGGCGGGAGTTGAGGAAGCACCCGAAGGACGAGGAGCGTGAGCTCGCCGAGCTGTACCAGGCGCGGGGTGTCGAGCCCGATCTCGCCCGTGAGGTCGCCCGGCAGCTGTCGACGGATCCCGAGCAGGCCCTGGAGATACACGCCCGCGAGGAGCTGGGCATCGATCCCGGTGACCTGCCCTCGCCGTCCGTCGCCGCCGTGTCGAGCTTCGGCTCGTTCGCCCTGGGCGCCCTGCTCCCCGTACTCCCCTACCTGCTGGGCGCGACCGCCCTGTGGCCCGCTCTGCTGCTCGCGTTCCTCGGGCTCTTCGCGTGCGGTGCGATCGTGTCCAGGGTGACCGCGAAGTCCTGGTGGTACAGCGGACTGCGGCAGCTCGCGCTGGGCGGTGCCGCGGCCGGTGTGACGTACGCCCTGGGCACGCTGTTCGGTACGGCCGTAGGATGACCCGCGCGCCGCTGAGTCGAGCAGCTATGCAAGGGACTGCATAAGTAGTCGTTACTCGGCGGTTTCGAATCCTTAACCACTGGGCATGAGCCGTAAGCGCTGCGGGCAATGACGCCTGCACAGCAATTGAAGCGTTGGGTGACGTTGCCTGCCGCGATCGGGCCGACGGTCATTGATCTGTCCGAAAAGGTCCCCTTGTTCAGCCGCCACGAGCGGCCTCCGCCGCGACCCGCGGCGTCCGCATGCTGGAACGCCGTATCCGGTTCCCGAGAACGGCTCCATCATGTAACCTGCACGAAATTTTGCACCTTTCGCAGAGGGCCAACGTCGTCCCTCGGCACTTGCATATGCCACGACGACGACGGGAGAGCCGATGCGTACGCCGCGCCAGCCGTCCCAGCACTCCGCGAATGGCCAGAACTGGTCCTTCATGGATGCTCGCCCTGCCGCGCAGGGGATGTACGACCCGCGCAACGAGCACGACGCCTGTGGCGTCGGCTTTGTGGCCACCCTCACCGGTGAGGCGAGCCATGCGCTGGTCGAGCAGGCGCTGACCGTGCTCCGCAATCTGGAGCACCGCGGCGCGACCGGCTCGGAGCCCGACTCCGGCGACGGGGCCGGGATCCTCTCCCAGGTGCCCGACACCTTCTTCCGCGAGGTGGCCGAATTCGAGCTGCCCGAGGCGGGCTCGTACGCGGTCGGTATCGCCTTCCTTCCGGAGGACACCGCCGACGAGGCCGTCTCACGGATCGAGACGATCGCCGCCGACGAGGGTCTGACGGTCCTCGGCTGGCGCGAGGTCCCGACCGCCCCCGAACTCCTCGGCGCCACCGCCCGCTCGACGATGCCCCTCTTCCGTCAGCTCTTCGTGACGGACGGATCCAGCCAGGGCATCGATCTCGACCGCAGGGCGTTCGTGCTGCGCAAGCGTGCCGAGCGCGAGGCCGACGTGTACTTCCCGTCGCTCTCCGCCCGGACCATCGTCTACAAGGGCATGCTGACCACCGGCCAGCTTGAGCCCTTCTTCCCGGACCTGTCCGACCGCCGCTTCGCCTCCGCGATCGCGCTCGTGCACTCCCGGTTCTCCACGAACACCTTCCCGAGCTGGCCGCTCGCCCACCCGTACCGCTTCGTCGCGCACAACGGCGAGATCAACACGGTCAAGGGCAACCGCAACTGGATGGTGGCCCGCGAGTCCCAGCTCGTCTCCGACCTGTTCGGCGACAAGGGCCTCGACCGCGTCTTCCCGATCTGCACGCCCGACGCCTCCGACTCCGCGTCCTTCGACGAGGTGCTCGAACTCCTGCACCTGGGCGGCCGTTCGCTCCCGCACTCCGTGCTGATGATGATCCCGGAGGCGTGGGAGAACCACGACTCCATGGACCCGGCCCGCCGCGCCTTCTACCAGTTCCACGCCACGATGATGGAGCCCTGGGACGGCCCGGCCTGTGTCACCTTCACCGACGGCAAGCAGGTCGGCGCCGTACTGGACCGCAACGGTCTGCGCCCCGGCCGCTACTGGGTCACCGACGAAGGCCTCGTCGTCCTCGGCTCCGAGGTCGGCGTCCTCGACATCGACCCCGCGAAGGTCGTCCGCAAGGGCCGCCTGCAGCCCGGCCGCATGTTCCTCGTCGACACCGTCGAGCACCGCATCATCGAGGACGACGAGATCAAGGCAGGCCTCGCCGCCGAGAACCCGTACGCGGAGTGGCTGGAGGCCGGCGAGATCGAGCTGGAGGACCTCCCGGAGCGTGAGCACATCGTGCACACGCACGCCTCCGTCACCCGTCGTCAGCAGACCTTCGGCTACACCGAGGAAGAGCTGCGCGTCATCCTCGCGCCGATGGCCAAGTCCGGCGGCGAGCCCCTCGGCTCCATGGGCACGGACTCGCCGATCGCGGCCCTGTCCGAGCGCCCCCGCCTGCTCTTCGACTACTTCACCCAGCTGTTCGCGCAGGTCACCAACCCGCCGCTGGACGCCATCCGCGAGGAGCTCGTCACCTCGCTGCGCTCCTCCCTCGGCCCCGCGAGCAACCTCCTGGAGCCGACCGCCGCGTCCTGTCGCAGCGTCACACTGCCCTTCCCGGTGATCGACAACGACGAGCTGGCCAAGCTCATCCACATCAACGCCGACGGCGACATGCCTGGCATGAAGGCCGCGACGTTGTCCGGCCTGTACCGGGTCTCCGGCGGCGGCGACTCGCTCGCCGCCCGCATCGAGGAGATCTGCACCGAGGCCGACGCCGCCATAGAGAACGGCGCCCGGCTGATCGTCCTCTCGGACCGTCACTCCGACGCCGAGCACGCGCCGATCCCCTCGCTGCTGCTCACCGCGGCCGTCCACCACCACCTCATCCGCACCAAGCAGCGCACCCAGGTGGGCCTGCTGGTCGAGGCCGGCGACGTCCGCGAGGTCCACCACGTGGCCCTCCTCATCGGCTTCGGCGCCGCGGCCGTCAACCCGTACCTCGCGATGGAGTCAGTCGAGGACCTCGTCCGGGCGGGAACGTTCCTCCCCGGCATGGAGTCCGAGCAGGCCATCCGCAACCTGATCTACGCGCTCGGCAAGGGCGTCCTCAAGGTCATGTCCAAGATGGGCATCTCGACCGTCGCCTCCTACCGCGGCGCCCAGGTCTTCGAGGCCGTCGGTCTCGACACGGCCTTCGTCCAGAAGTACTTCATCGGTACGGCCACCAAGATCGGCGGCGTCGGCATCGACGTCATCGCCAAGGAGGTCGCCGCCCGCCACGCGAAGGCGTACCCGGCCAGCGGCATCGCGCCCGCGCACCGCGCCCTCGACATAGGCGGCGAGTACCAGTGGCGCCGCGAGGGCGAGCCGCACCTGTTCGACCCGGAGACGGTCTTCCGCCTCCAGCACTCCACGCGCACCCGCCGCTACGACATCTTCAAGAAGTACACGGACCGCGTGAACGAGCAGTCCGAGCGCCTGATGACGCTCCGCGGCCTGTTCGGGTTCAAGTCCGGCCGCGAGCCGATCTCCATCGACGAGGTCGAGCCGGCGAGCGAGATCGTCAAGCGCTTCTCCACCGGCGCCATGTCCTACGGCTCCATCTCCAAGGAAGCCCACGAGACGCTCGCCATCGCCATGAACCAGCTGGGCGGCAAGTCCAACACCGGCGAGGGCGGCGAGGACGCGGACCGTCTGTACGACCCGGCGCGCCGCTCGTCCATCAAGCAGGTCGCCTCCGGCCGCTTCGGTGTGACCTCCGAGTACCTGGTCAACGCGGACGACATCCAGATCAAGATGGCCCAGGGCGCCAAGCCCGGCGAGGGCGGCCAGCTGCCCGGCCACAAGGTCTACCCGTGGGTCGCCAAGACCCGGCACTCCACCCCGGGCGTCGGTCTGATATCCCCGCCGCCGCACCACGACATCTACTCCATCGAAGACCTCGCCCAGCTGATCCACGACCTGAAGAACGCGAACCCGCAGGCGCGGATCCACGTGAAGCTGGTCTCCGAGGTCGGCGTCGGCACGGTCGCCGCAGGTGTGTCCAAGGCGCACGCGGACGTCGTCCTCATCTCCGGCCACGACGGCGGTACGGGCGCCTCCCCGCTCACCTCGCTGAAGCACGCGGGCGGCCCCTGGGAGCTCGGCCTCGCCGAGACCCAGCAGACGCTCCTGCTCAACGGCCTGCGCGACCGCATCGTCGTACAGACCGACGGCCAGCTGAAGACCGGCCGTGACGTCGTCATCGCCGCGATGCTCGGCGCCGAGGAGTTCGGTTTCGCGACCGCGCCGCTCGTCGTCTCCGGCTGCGTCATGATGCGCGTCTGCCACCTGGACACCTGCCCGGTCGGCATCGCCACGCAGAACCCGGTGCTGCGCGACCGGTACGCCGGCAAGGCCGAGTACGTGGTGAACTTCTTCGAGTTCATCGCCGAGGAGGTCCGCGAGATCCTCGCCGAGCTGGGCTTCCGCACGATCGAGGAGGCCGTCGGCCACGCCGAGCTCCTCGACGTGGAGCGGGCGGTCACCCACTGGAAGGCACAGGGGCTGGACCTCTCCCCGCTCTTCTACGTGCCGGAGCTGCCCGAGGGCACCCCGCTCCACCAGGTCATCGAGCAGGACCACGGTCTGGAGAAGGCGCTCGACAACGAGCTGATCAAGCTCGCCGCCGACGCGCTGGCCGCGGACTCCGCGACCGGTGCCCAGCCGGTGCGCGCCCAGGTCGCGATCCGCAACATCAACCGCACGGTCGGCACCATGCTCGGCCACGAGGTGACGAAGAAGTTCGGCGGCGCGGGCCTGCCCGACGACACCATCGACATCACCTTCACCGGGTCGGCCGGCCAGTCCTTCGGCGCCTTCCTGCCGCGCGGTGTGACGCTGCGCCTGGAGGGCGACGCCAACGACTACGTCGGCAAGGGCCTCTCCGGCGGCCGGGTGATCGTCCGTCCCGACCGGGGCGCCGACCACCTCGCCGAGTTCTCGACGATCGCGGGCAACACCATCGCGTACGGCGCGACCGGCGGCGAGCTGTTCCTCCGGGGCCGTACCGGCGAGCGCTTCTGCGTCCGCAACTCCGGCGCGACGGTGGTCTCCGAGGGCGTGGGCGACCACGGCTGCGAGTACATGACCGGCGGTCACGCGGTCGTGCTCGGCGAGACGGGCCGCAACTTCGCGGCCGGTATGTCGGGCGGTATCGCGTACGTCATCGACCTGAACCGCGACAACGTCAACGTCGGCAACCTCGGCGCGGTCGAGGAGCTCGACGACACCGACAAGCAGTGGCTGCACGACGTCGTGCGCCGCCACGCCGAGGAGACCGGCTCCACGGTCGCCGAGAAGCTCCTCGCCGAGTGGGCCGTGTCGGTGGAGCGCTTCAGCAGGATCATCCCCAGCACGTACAAGGCAGTGCTCGCCGCCAAGGACGCCGCCGAGCGAGCCGGTCTCACCGAGACCGAGATCACCGAGAAGATGATGGAGGCGGCGACCAATGGCTGATCCCAAGGGCTTTCTCAACCACGGCCGCGAGGTCGCCAGGACCCGTCCGGTGGACGTGCGTCTCAAGGACTGGAACGAGGTCTACGTTCCGGGCTCGCTGCTCCCCATCATCCCCACGCAGGCCTCGCGCTGCATGGACTGCGGCATCCCGTTCTGCCACAACGGCTGTCCGCTCGGGAACCTCATCCCCGAGTGGAACGACTACGCGTACCGCGAGGACTGGTCCGCCGCCTCCGAGCGCCTGCACGCCACGAACAACTTCCCGGAGTTCACGGGCCGGCTGTGCCCCGCCCCGTGCGAGTCGGCGTGCGTCCTCGGCATCAACCAGCCCGCCGTGACCATCAAGAACGTCGAGGTCTCGATCATCGACAAGGCGTGGGACAGCGGCGACGTCGCGCCCCAGGCCCCCGAGCGCCTCTCCGGCAAGACGGTCGCGGTCATCGGCTCCGGCCCGGCCGGTCTGGCCGCCGCGCAGCAGCTCACCCGGGCGGGCCACACCGTGGCGGTCTACGAGCGCGCGGACCGCGTCGGCGGCCTCCTGCGCTACGGCATCCCCGAGTTCAAGATGGAGAAGCGGCACATCAACCGCCGCATCGAGCAGATGCGCGCGGAGGGCACCCGCTTCCGTACGGGCATCGAGATCGGCCGCGACCTCAAGGCGACGGACCTGCGCAAGCGGTACGACGCCGTGGTCATCGCGGCCGGCGCGACCGTCTCCCGCGACCTGCCCGCCCCCGGGCGCGAGCTCAACGGCATCCACTTCGCGATGGAGTACCTGCCGCTCGCCAACAAGGTGCAGGAGGGCGACTACGTGGCGCCCCCGATCACCGCCGAGGGCAAGCACGTCGTCGTCATCGGCGGCGGCGACACGGGCGCGGACTGCGTGGGCACCGCCCACCGTCAGGGCGCGGCCTCCGTCACGCAGCTGGAGATCATGCCCCAGCCGGGCGAGGACCGTGCTCCGCACCAGCCCTGGCCGACGTTCCCCATGCTCTACAAGGTCACCTCCGCGCACGAGGAGGGCGGCGAGCGGGTCTACTCCGTCTCCACCACCCACTTCGAGGGCGACGAGGACGGCAACGTGCAGTGGCTGCACCTCGTCGAGGTCGAGTTCGTGGACGGCAAGCTGACGCAGAAGGCGGGCACGGAGCGCAAGATCCCGGCCCAGCTCGTCACCCTCGCGATGGGCTTCACGGGCACCGATCAGGAGAACGGCCTCGTCTCCCAGTTCGGCCTCGACCTGGACGAGCGCGGCAACATCGCCCGCGACGCCGACTTCGCGACCAACGTCCCCGGCGTGTACGTCGCCGGTGACGCCGGCCGCGGTCAGTCCCTCATTGTCTGGGCCATCGCGGAGGGCCGCTCGGCCGCCCGCGGGGTCGACCGCTTCCTGACCGGGGAGAGCGAACTGCCGGCCCCGATCCGCCCCACGGACCGCTCCCTCATGGTCTGACGCTCCACCCCAAAGACGTCCCGTACAAAGGCGTACGGAACTGAACGCGGCGCCTGCTCTTTGTCCCCGACCGGACGATGGCGGGCGCCGTGGTGCGTCCGGGGTTCCGCGGGCCCACTTGCCTTGGCTACTTGCCGGGCGCTGCCCAGGTGACGATCACGGCGGCCGCCACCGCGAGGACACCGATGAGGGCGAGCCACCGCGACCACTCGACGAGCACCCAGATGCGCCGGGTGCGCCCGGCTTCGTAGTCCAGGAGACGGTTCGGCTCGCCGTAGAACTCCTCGCCAGGGCGCCCGTGCACGGCGACCACACCGAGCCACGAAGCGACGATGAGCGCCAGGAATCCGGTGATGAGGAGCGATACGACCGCCCAGCGCGGGCCGGCATCCAGCTTGTTCAGATCCTCCTGCCCCTTGAGCACGAACACGGCTGTGAGCAGCCCGGTGAGCGAGGCCACGAAGTTGCGGTAACCCTCGGCCTGGTGGAGTGCGGCTGCCAGTTGTTGTCCGGAGCCGAACATCTCCTCGATGCGGCGGTCGGCATCGTCCAGCTGAGCACGTGTGTACGTCATTGCGAGGCACCGTCCAGCCAGGAGGCGATGGTGATACGAGCGCCGCAGCCGACCTGAACGCCTTCAGGACGGTCCGTATGCAGGGAGGTGCACTGGCACAGGGTGCTGAAGGGCTGAGGGCCGGGACCCTTGCGACGGCCGAGGAAACCACCTTTGGGCTGGGTGTATTGGCCGGTCGTGTAGCGCTTGGTCATCACACAGCCGCATTCCGGGCAGGCACCGGTCGCTTCGTGCAGCTCCTTGCCGTTCGAGACACCGTGCGTCCACTGGAAGGCGGCCGGAGCGGTGTGATGCGGGCCCGTGTTGTACGGGTTGAGTGGGCTCAACTGGCTTTCTGGCCTTCCTCGGGCTGGAGCTGGAAGAGAGTGGCATACCGTCGCAGGCGCTCGCGTACCTCGGCCTCCGACAGGTCCGTCTCCTCCGAGCAGAGGGCGATGTGGTCCGCCGTGACGGCTCCGGACAGGGCTGGAGTGCGCCCGGTCAACTGCTCGCTGAGGATGACCACGTCATACCACGTGGGAGTCATCTCGGCTTCGTGCCGCGTGGGTTCGCCGACCTCGACGTTCAGGCCGAGACAGCGGAAGGGGGCGTATCGGTCGTACGTCCGCTTCAGCGTCCACCCGAAACGGCCTGCCACCAGGACCAGTTCGAGAGGGCCGAGTGTGCCGGGGCCCAGCAGCCCGGGATCGAAGGCAGCGAGGTCGAAGCGGTCGGGCTCGAAGTCGGCGAGGGTCTCGGCGTCGGGGCCTGTGAAGTCGCCGGGCAGGGGCGGGGCGCCGATGGCGGTGAAGCGGGAGAGGTGGTGGACCGATTGGGAGAGCGTGCCGCCGTCGGAGTGGGCGTGTTCGAGGAGGTCCCGGATCGTCAGGCTGCGGAATGCGGGGATTCCCATGATGCCGGATGATCGGTCGAGAAGCGTATGCCGGTCGTAGGCGCTGCATTGCAGCGAACGGGCCTCTGCCGTCATGTCGGGAAGGTGGAGGGGCAGATGTTTTCTCGCGGCCTTCAACCGGTCCAGGGCCTCGCCCACTCTGCCGGTCCTGTTGTTGACGAGCGACAGGCAGTAGGCGAGGGACACAGGAGCCGCATCCAGCGCGGAACCCGTGTATCCGTACGGGGGGAGGCCGTCGAGAGGTGGCGCCGTCGCTTGCCGTATCAGTGCGTCGTGATTCCAGGACGGGGAGGCTGTGAGGAGACCGCAGGCGTCAAGCGCTGTCACGGCTTCCCTGAATTCCGCGGTACCCCGGGGTGTCTGGTTCCGGTGTTCGTGGAGATAGGCGTCGATCAGTTCCCAGGGCCCGAATGCCTGGTGCGGTTCTGGCCATTCCTCCATGACACGGATGTGAGGGGCCACGTGCTTTCCGGACAGGCGTCTGACTGTCTATTTCACGCGGCGATTCGCAACTTTTCGTACTCGGCGTGGACTTCACGTGGAGGGCGGTAACCCACCGCCGAGTGGAGGCGTTTGCGATTGTACCAGAATTCAATGTACCGAGTGATGTCCTGCCGGGCAGCCTCTCGGGTCAGGTAAGTGACCCGAGATACGCGCTCGTTCTTCAACACGCCGAAGAACGATTCGGCCATGGCATTGTCGAAACAGATCCCGGTACGGCCGGAAGACCTGCGCAGTCCGAACCGGTTGAGCGTCTTCCCGAACTCGGCTGACATGTAGTTGCTTCCGCGGTCCGAGTGAAATATCGCTCCCGCCGAGAGGCTTCTGTTCCGTGCCGCGTTGCGGATCGCCCTGGATATCAGCGAGGTTTGGTAGTGGTCGTCCATCGCGTAACCGATAACTTCCTTCGTGCAGCAGTCGATGACCGTCGCGAGGTACAGCCAGCCTTCCCCGGTCGTGATGTAGGTGATGTCACCGACGAGCTTTTCGCCAGGCGCATCTGCGGTGAAGTCACGGCCCACCAGATCCGGTACCTGGCCGGCTGCGGCCTGGGTGAGGCCGAACCTCTTCGGCCTTGGCTGGCAGGGCACCAGGCCCAGTTCACGCATGAGGCAGCGGACCAGCTCCATGCCCGCGGCGACGCCCCAGCGATCCAGTTGAGCCTGGATGCGCCGGTGCCCGTAGGTGCTGTCGGATATGTCGAAGGCTTTCTTGATGAGCAGTTTCAATTCTTCGCGCCGCTGGGCCGTTGCGGATTCCGGGCGGGATCGCCAGTCGTAGTAGCCGGACCTGGACACGCCGAGTCGGCCGCACATGAACTCGACGCTGTAGGCGTACTCCTCGGTGTCGAGCCGCATCTCGTCGATGAACTCGTACTTGCTTGCTACCGGGGATCCTTCGCGAAGTACGCTGCGGCTTTTTTCAGGAAGGTAACTTCCATCTCCAGCTCGCGGTTGCGTCGTTCGAGTTCCTTCAGGCGCGCCCGCTCGTTCACCGTCAGTTCCGCATCGGGGGCCGGTTCCTGCTGCTTCTGGTGCTTCTTCACCCAGCCGCGTAGCGTCTCCGAGTTCAGCTCAAGCTCCCGGGCGACTTCAGAGATCGTCTTGCTCGACCTCAACGCGATCTGGACGGCTTCCTCGCGGAACTCCGGCGAGTACTTACTGGGTGGCGCCACTTCTTCCTCGTTTCCTTGTTCAGGACAACCCTATTGGGTACCTGTCCGGAAACTTCGTGGCCCCTCAGATGACCCAGTACGGCGGGGTCCAGGCGGCGGCTTCCGCGGGAACGGTGGGAACGCGCATGGCGGCGGTGGCGGATGACTCGGCGAGAAGTCTTGCCGCCTCGCCCAGCGAAATCCTGAGTCGTGAGGAGGCGAGCAGCACCTGCGGGAGGGTCAGGCACCCGTCCACCCACGGATTCCCCGTCGAGGTCCTGACCGCCAGGAGCATATGTTCGGCCGCTGTCAGAGAGCCGTCGTCACTTGATGACTCCTCATGTTCTCCCCATATGGAGAAGCCAAGGGGGGCCAGACGACGAACGCGGGCCAGGAGCGCCGCGGCGTCCGGCGAAGAGTTGGCGAAGAGTGTTTCTACGCGGTCCTTGAGATGGGTGATGGAAACCGCGCCGGGACTCCATCTCCTCGACGGAAGCCAGTCGGAAGCCGCATCGCCGGCCAGCACTCGCGTTTCGTCGAAGGTGAAGCGCTCCGCGGCGAGGGATCCCTCCAGCTCCGGGAGCGGAGGAAGGCCGGGGTCGAGCCCTTGGAGCCGGCCCAGCAGAGGCAGGCAGTCACCCAAAGGGAGGTCGTACTTTTCGGAGATGATCAACAGTGGTGCATGCACCGCGGCACTCTCGTGAGGAGACCCCAGAACATCGCGATATGCGATGTAGAGATCGGCTGTGGCGGGCGTGAGTTCGACAGCGAGCTGGGACCGGATGTCGGTGGCCGCGGGGACGTACACACCCGTGATGGCATACCGGCGCAGTGCCTTGACCGCGGCTCGCAGGGGCATCCTCGCCAGAGCCGCGGCTTTCACCGCCGGAGCCCATCCCCAGTCCGGGGACGGGATGCCCACGAAGAGCAGGGCGTCAAGCCCCGTGGCGACGGGATACCCGGGCGGTGAGAACTCGTGATCAGCGAGTGGGGCATGTTCCAGCCTCGTCATCCGCCACTGACGGAGCAGGTCGTTCTCGTACGGACGGTCCGTTCCCAGCAACTCCAGATCGTGTGTCGAGGACACAAGCCGGTGGTCCACCGGCAGACAGCCCGTCGTCGTCAACCGCAGTCGCCCGCGCAGAAGACGGACGTCGTTGCCGGCCGGTTCCAGGGTCGCCATCACTTCCTGGGGGAGGGCGTCGAGCACCGCCACCGCCAGGGGCGGCGCCTCTTCGGCGAGCCGCCACAGCCGCCGCAGCGACACTTCTTTCCACTGGGCCGCGGCCTTGGGCGCCGCGGCGAGCACCTCCTCCTGCACGGCGTCTTCGTCGAACGACAGGAGGTCGTTGCGGTCCACACTCGGTACCGGCCGGTGTCGTTCCCGGAGATTGACGACGCATCCGTATGCGCGGGGAGCGTCCTCGATCACCACTCCGTCGAGGAGCAGCTGACCTTCGCCCTGGACGAGCCATACGTCGGTGCCGTCCGCCTGGACCGCCGGGCCGCGCCAGTCGGCTGCGGCCTTCAGCCTGCCAGGTTTCCAGGACCGGCTCCGGACCTCCCGTGCCGAGTCGTCCTGCGCGTACTCCACCGCTGTCACCGCGTAGTCGCTCACCCACAACTGTGACTGGAGGGTCTCCACGAGGGACGGTGGCTGCTCATCCTTGGCCAGGGCGAGGTAGAGCCGGACCCGGGTGCCGCCGTGGGCGGGTGCGCCCTTGCCCGGGGTGATGCTCAACAGGCCCGAGCCGGACTGGATGTCGGCACGCGAGGCCTGGTCGAGGGACTCCCGCAGACCGTAGCGGTTGACCGGGGCGGTGAGGACCACGACCTCCTCGGCGAGCATGAAGTAGCTGAACACGCCGATGCCGAAACGGGAGTTGAGCGCGATCGGCTTGAGGCCCGCGCGCCGCCACTCGCGTCGTTCCTGCATGAACTCGGGGTCCTGCTCATAGCGTTTTCCCGCACGGGCGAACATCGAGGTGAGCTTGGTGCGGCTCATCCCCGTGCCGTTGTCCTCGCACTGGATGTAGAGCCGCCCCTTCTCGTCCCAGCCCTGCGTGAAGGCGATCTCACCCTCCCAGCGTTCCGTGGCAGCCTCGCCCTGGGACCGGCCGTACTGGTCGCGCATGTCCCTCAGCCGACAGGCGTCCAGCGCGTTCTGGTACAGCTCGCGGACGGCGAGCATCTTGTCGCCGTACAACTGCGCGCCCATCAGCAGGGGGCGGATCTCGTCCTCGGCGAGCCGGAAGCGTTCCAGCGGGACCGTGTACTGCCCCGACTCGGGCACCAGCTGGCCGGCGGTGACGCGCTCGGGCAGACCGCGCAGCAGCGACGGCGGACTGGAACGCTGCTCCCGCCAGCGGCTGCGGATCGCGGCCACCGCCGCGTTGGCCCTGCCCGCGAGTTCCTCGACGGCCGCGTGCAGCGCGGGATGCGGGCAGTGGAAGCGGACATCCAGGCCGTACGCGTCAGCGCTGAGGTCACCGACGACCGCGAAGTCGAACTCCTCGGACAGCGCCTCGACCACCGTCTGCGGATCGAGCCGTTCGTGCGCTCCGAGGTGGTTGACGAGCACGCTGGACATCCGGCGCGGATCGGCCGACAGCAGCCCCGCCGTCCACAGCAGCTGAGCGAGTTCCTGGCCGCGCCACTTCCCGCCCGGAACCGGGTCGTATCTGCTCCAGCTGTCGCTGTCGGAGTCGTTGATACGGGGGCGGTCGGCCGGTTCCACGGTCAAGTGGCCCAACACCTGGCGGATCTGGCGGTCGATGAGTCGCAGCGACTGCTCCGACGCCCGCCCGGGCGGCAGCGGTTCGGCGGAGTCGGCGATCACGCCGGCCAGCCCGGACAGGAGGGTGTTGACGGACTCGTACCCCCCGGTGCGCTCCCACAGGGGGTCCCAGTCCGCGATGAAGCGATGGCGCAGCCAGTGCTCGGCGGCATCGGCCTGTGCGACGAGACCGCGTCCCCGCAGGGTCTCCAGGGTGCCCTGCACCTGTTTGTGGGCCCGGCGCACGTCTTCGACGGCGGCGGCGACCAGCTGTGCGTGTGCGTCTAGGTGCTCGTCGGGCTCGGCTCCGTCCGGTCGGCGCCGGTCCAGGACCTGCCGCAGATCCTCCAGAGCGACGGCGGTGATGTCCTCGTACACCAGGGGTGCGGCGAGCAGCACCGCCGTCTCGGCCGGAGACAGGGGTGCCCGCAGTTCCTTGAGCCGGGCACGCTCGACGAGACCGACGAGCCTGCGCTCGAAGCGGGCCGGATACGTCGGATCCCGCCACGGATCGTTCTTGTGCGCGCCCGCACCTCGCAGGTTCCGCCCGACGCGTTCCACCAGTTCCGTGAGACCGGCCTTGACGCGGGCGTGCACCGCCTCGCCGCCCGAAGTGTGCTCCCACAGCGCGGACTTCGTGACCATCTCGGCCCAGGGGAGCGGCTCCTTGAACCCCTTGCACAGTTCGAGGGTGTCCACGATCCGCCCGTGCGGGGCGAGATGCTTGACGGTGGGCGGATCGACCGGTTCGTCACCGGCCAGCCGGCGCATCTCCTGCTCGGTGTGCCGCATGACGTCACCGAACGTCGTCGGCGGACTGTCGGGCGACAGCGCCTGCGCCAGCCCCTGGGCGAACCAGCTGCCGTTCTCCCGGTCGGCGTACGCACGCTGTCCGGGACCACAACTGTAGAACCACACCACGTCCTGAGCGGGTGCCCGCACTCCTGTCGAGACCTCCTCGTCCGGCAGGAGGTCCGCCGTCCGGCACGTGTCCAGGCAGATGACTGCGGTGACCCCCTTCTTCAGACCGCTCAGTTGCAGTCCCACCGGGTCGGCCCCGAGCAGCGAGTCCATGAGAAGCATGGGGGTCCCGTCGGCGCGTGGATCACCCGGTTGTGCGTCCGCCGCCAGCAGGAAATCACGGCCGCCCAGCGTCACCCCGTGGCAGGAGATATAGACGAACGCCGTGTCGCCCGGTTCGCACGAGACGAAGAAACGGTGCAGTTCGCCTTTGAGTCCGTTCTTGCCCAGTTTGAGTTCGGAGACGCGGCCCGCGTGGTGCTCGGTGACCGTGTAGCCGGACAGATCCAGAGCCTCCGATACGAGCGCGACATCGCGCTCCGCACAGTCCAGCGTGTCGAACTCCTCGCCGAGCAACGGATCGTCGGCCAGGAACGGAGTCGCCGTCACGCCGATCAGCAGCGCTCGGCGCCGTCCTTGGAACTCACCGTGCATCGTGTCCCCCGGACCTCACTCGGTACCCCCTCGCCGACCGGCGCCGAACAGCGACATGATTCCAGAAGTGGCCCGTTTCCGCGTTGGGTTGATGTCGGTCAGCGCACGCGGTACGTCACGCCGTACACCTTCCACTCCAGCGGGGTGCGGAGGTCCAGGTTGCCGTCGTACAGGAACCTTCGCTGAGCCGTGTCCACGCGGGTCGTGTCGCGTTTTTCGGACTTCATGGTCTCGCGGCGGGTGTCCAGGAAGATGTCGAGGTAGCTCTGCTCGTCGCCGCCCTCCGCCGGGGTGTCGGCCTCGGCCATGGCGCGCTCGCGGATGCCGTGGAAGCCGGGGTCGCCGGGGCCGTGCATGACCATGGCGTCGTAGTAGATGAACTGGCCGAGGGCGCCCAGGCCGTCACTCTTGGCGAGGCGGACCGCCGGGCCGAAGTAGACGCGGTCGCGTTGGGAGTCCTGGACGCGCTGGAAGGCGTCCTTCTGCGCCTCCTCCTTCCAGGCCTCGGTGAAGCCCGGGTCCAGGCCCTCGTGGGAGTCGGAGCCGTCCACCGCGCGCAGAGCGGGCAGGTAGCGGGCCAGGGCGTTGTCCGGATGGGACTCGGTGTACAGCTCGACCAGTTTGAGCAGATCGTGCGTGCCGGTCGTGAAGCCGATGATCCCGGCGGTGTAGCCACGGCCGTCGCCTATGTCCTCGACGTAGTCGTACTGGGCGCGCCAGTCGAGGCTGGAGTTCTCGGCACTCGACACGATCCGCTGGGCCAGCTCCTTCATCTTCGGGGAGTCCAGGTCCGCGGCCGACCCGGAGGAGGTCGACGGGGAGGAGCTCCGGGTGTCGGAGGGGCCGTCGTCACCCTTCTCGCCGGGCACGGCGACGTACACCGTCACCGCGACGAGAGGGACGGCGACGAACATCAGACGGCCAGCGCGTTTCATGGGCAAAGAGTACGATCGGCCCGGAGTGCCGTGCCGCATCGGGTGGAGAAACCAGTGAGCATCGGGGGAGGACCTGTGAGCGCGGAAGAACTGGCGCTGCTGCGGGCCGAGTTGGGCGCCCCACCACCGGAGAGCTTCGGATCACTGGACGACACACAGGCCCAGACCCTCACGCTGGCACTGCGCCGGGCACGGGAGCGCCGGGCATCCGGGCTGAACGAGGCCGTCGAGGACGCCCTGACCCTCGTACCGGCCCTGACCAGGGAACCCCTCCGCCGGATGCTCTTCCGTTAGCCAGGAGACCCCTCCCGCATGGACACACTGCGCAGCAGGGCCGAGATCCTCAAACTCGCCCGCCTGCTGGACGTCGAACCCCGGCAGCTGGCGTTCCTCGAAGAGCTGCCCGTCGAGGACGTGCGCGCCTTCCGCGAGAGATCCGTCGCCGCGCTCTTCGACGATGCCCCCCCCGGATCCTCGACCGCATCGCCGCGAAGACCAGGCTGCTGCCCGCGGGTATCGCCGTCGGCATCTCGCAGAAGGCACTCGGGCCCCAGCTCGCCGCCGCCCTCGCCGGACGCCTCGAACCGGGCCGCGCCGCCGACATCATCGAGCGGCTCCCTCCCGAGTTCACGGCCCGCTGCTGCCACCACGTCGACCCGCGCCGGATCGCCGGGATCATGGGCAGACTGGACGACGACATCGTCGTACGGATCGCCCTCGTCCTCGCCGACCGCCGCGACCACCTCACGATGGGCCGGTTCGTCGGGCATCTGCGGGACTCCGCGCTGCTGCGGATCCTGCCGCGGCTCGACGACGCGACCCTGCTGCTCACCGGCTTCGTCATCGACCATCCCGAACGGCTCGGCCGCATCGTCGAGCTGCTGGGCGAGGAGCGGGTGTCGTCGGTCATCGCGTCCGCCGCCGACGGCGGGCTGTGGCCGGAGGCCATGGCCGTCGCGAGCATGGCCTCCGGCGAACAGCGGGCCCGCATCGCCTCCCTCACCGCCGCCCAGCCCGAGGCCCGGCTCGACTCCCTCGTCCGCACCACCGCCGAGCAGAACCTGTGGGAGTCGCTCCTGCCGATCGTGGCCGCGCTCGACGAGGACGAGCTGCGGGCCGTCGCCGCGCTGCCCGCGCTGCGGGACCGCGCGGTGCTCGACGGGCTCGTCCGCGGGGTCGTGGCGACCGGGCTGTGGGCGGAGTTCCTCCCGATGGTCGCGGCGCTGCCGCCGACCGCCCGGCGGATCGTCGCGAAGGCCGCGGGGGCGCTGTCCGATTCCGACCTCGACGCGCTGGCCGTGGGCGTGGAGAAGGAGGATCTGTGGGAACTGGTTTTCCCGCTGGTCGAGTTGATGGGTGACGGGGCCCGGCGGCGGCTCTTCGAGCTGCCGGCGTTCCGGGAGCGGGCGGCCGGTTAGGCTCACCCGGTCGGATCATGGCCGGAAGGAGCCCGCATGGCCGGGATCAGCCTCACCAAGGTCGAGGAGACCGCGCCCGCGCTGGTCAGCCTCTACAAGAGCGCGGGGGTCTCCCTCACCAAGCACGGACTGAGCGGGCAGCGGGCCGCCGTCTATCTCGTCGTCGACTACTCGGGATCGATGAAGCCGTACTACTCCGACGGCAGCGTGCAGGCGCTCGCCGACCGTGTGCTCGGTCTGAGCGCGCACTTCGACGACGACGGGACCGTGCCGGTCGTCTTCTTCTCCACGGACGTCGACGCCGTGACCGACATCGCGCTCGACAGTCACGCGGGGCGTGTGGAGCGGATCGTGGCCGGGCTGGGGCACATGGGCAAGACGAGCTACCACCTCGCGATGGACGCCGTCATCGACCACTACCTCGACAGTGGCTCCAAGGACCCCGCCCTGGTCGTCTTCCAGACCGACGGCGGCCCGATCAACAAGCTCGCCGCGGAGCGGTACCTGTGCAAGGCTGCGAAGCTGCCGTTGTTCTGGCAGTTCATCGGCTTCGGGGACCCGTCCAGCAAGCAGTTCGACTTCCTGCGCCGGCTTGACGACCTGGCCGTTCCGGGGAAGCGGGTCGTGGACAACGCCGGGTTCTTCCACGCGGGTTCGGATCCCCGCCGGGGTGTCTCCGACGGGGAGCTGTACGACCGGTTGCTGGGCGAATTCCCACGATGGCTGTCCGCGGCGCGGGCCGCGGGGATCGTCGAGTGACACGGAGTGCCTGAGCCGGTGGATTCGCTGCGGACCGGTGGGGGTTGCTCGCGCAGTTCCCCGCGCCCCTGACGGGGCGCGGTTGACATACGGCCTCAGCCACGTCCTTCCTGGGGGCGCGGGGATCTGCGCGAACAACCCCCACCGGCCCGCAGCCGAATCGTGGACCCGCACAACCCCTTTGGCTTCGCAGAACCCCGTGACACTCTGAACTGAGCCTATGGGGAGGGCCACGAATGGACGCGCGGAGCAACGGGCGAGCGGCACAGACGGGCAAGGGCGAGAAGGTGGCGGACTGGGCCGACGGACGGCTCGGGATCTACTCCCTGGCCAAGACCCAGATGCGCAAGGTGTTCCCGGACCACTGGTCCTTCATGCTGGGCGAGGTCTGCCTCTACAGCTTCCTCATCCTGATCCTCAGCGGCGTCTACCTCACCCTCTTCTTCGAGCCCAGCGCCGCCGAGGTCGTCTACAACGGCTCGTACGAACGCCTCAACGGCATCATCATGACCAGGGCGTACGAGTCCACCCTCGACATCAGCTTCGACGTGCGCGGTGGACTGCTGATCCGGCAGATCCACCACTGGGCGGCAATCGTCTTCGTCGCCGGAATGCTCGTGCACATGATGCGCGTGTTCTTCACGGGCGCCTTCCGCAAGCCGCGCGAGCTGAACTGGCTGTTCGGCTGGACCCTGCTGTTCCTCGGGATCATCACCGGCCTGACCGGCTACTCGCTCCCCGACGACCTGCTCTCCGGCACCGGCCTCCGCTTCGCACAGGGCGCGATCCTGTCCGTGCCGATCGTGGGCACGTATCTCGCGTTCTTCCTCTTCGGAGGGGAGTTCCCGGGACACGACATCATCTCCAGGCTGTACCCGATCCATGTCCTCCTGCTGCCCGGGATCATGCTCGGCCTGGTCGTCGCCCACCTGATCCTGGTCTTCTACCACAAGCACACCCAGTACCCCGGGCCCGGCCACGAGCAGAAGTCCGTCGTGGGCATGCCGTTCATGCCGGTCTACATGGCCAAGGCCGGCGGCTTCTTCTTCCTGGTCTTCGGCGTGCTGTCGATGATGGGCGCGATCGCGACGATCAATCCCGTGTGGGCCTTCGGGCCCTACCGAGCCGATCTGGTCACCACAGGAGCCCAGCCCGACTGGTATCTCGGCTTCTCCGAGGGACTGATCCGGGTGATGCCGGGATGGGAGATCAACGCCTGGGGCCACACCCTGCAGCTGGGCGTCTTCATCCCCTTCTCCCTCTTCCCGCTGATCATGGTGGCGATCGGTGTCTACCCGTTCATCGAGGCGTGGATCACCGGGGACAAACGCGAGCACCACATCCTGGACCGGCCCCGCAACGTCCCCACGCGCACCGGGCTCGGCGTCGCCTGGCTGAGTCTGTACGGCGTCCTGCTGATCGGCGGCGGCAACGACATCGTGGCCATGCATCTGCATCTGTCCATCAATTCGATCACCTGGTTCGTACGGATCGCCTTCTTCGTTGTCCCGGTGATCGCCTTCATCATCACCAGACGCGTCTGCATGGGGCTCCAGCGCAGCGACCGCGACAAGGTGTTGCACGGCAGGGAGTCCGGCGTCATCAGGCGGCTGCCGCACGGAGAGTTCGTCGAGGTGCACGAACCCCTCACCCCGGCCCAGCGGTTCACTCTCACCCAGCACGAGCAGGACGTGCCCTACGACGTGGGTCCGCTCGTCGACGCGAACGGCGTCGAGCGGAAGGTCAAGCCCTCCCAGCGGCTGCGGACGCGGCTCGCCCGGGCCATGTACGGACAGAACGCGCAGATCCCCAAGCCGACCGTCGAGGAGTACCGCGAGCTCACGAGCAGCGACGACCACCACCACTGAGCCCGCAGATGCTGAGGGGCTGAGCTGCTGAAGGGCTCAGCTACTTGAGGACCAGCTCGCGGCATTCACCGGGGGTACCCCAAGCCGTGCGCAGCACGCGGGCCTTGGTCAGCCACAGGGACAGGTCGTACTCCGCGGTGTAGCCGATCGCGCCGTGCAGTTGCAGGGCGGTACGGGCGGTCGTGTACGCCGCCTCGCAGGCCGTGACCTTGGCGGCGGCCACGTCGGCCGGGTCCATGGTCAGCGCCGCGCCGAAGAGGAGCGGGCGCGCGAACTCCAACGCGACCTTGGCGTCCGCCAGTCGGTGCTTCACCGCCTGGAACGAGCCGATGGGGACACCGAACTGGCTGCGCTGCTTGACGTACGCCACGGTCCTGTCGAGCAGGGTCAGTCCCACACCGAGCGCCTGCGCGGCGGTCGCGAGCCGGGCCCAGGTCAGGGCGTGGGCGGCGGCCGCGGCGACCTGGGGGCCGGTGGCGAGGAGTTCGCCGCCCGGCTCCGGGCGGGTGAGGCGCCGGGCCGGGTCGATGGACGTACGGACCGGGCCGTGCCCAGGGGCCAGCCGGAGTCCGCCGCCGTCGAGAGCGAGCAGGGTCGTCGCCGCGTCCCCGTCCAACGCGTACGAGTCGTACAACGCGTACGAGTCGTACAGCGCGTACGAGTCGTCCAGCGCGTACAAGCCGTCCGTGGCGGCCACCGTCGTGATCGTCTCCCCGGAGGCCAGCCCCGGCAGGAACCTCTTCGCCAGGCCCGGTTCCGTCAGCAGCGCGGCCGCCGCCACCGTCTCCACCAGCGGGCCCGGTACCGCGTGCCGCCCCAACTCCACGAAGGCGACGGCCAGTTCGACGGGGAGCGGCCCGACACCCTCGTACGCCTCGGGGACCGCCAGCGCGAACACTCCCGCGTCGGCGATACGGGACCACAGGGCCCGCCCGGCCGTGTGGTCACCGGCGCCCCACGACCGTACGACCGACGGGGTGTCCGCCGCCGTCAGCAGGGCGTCCAGCGAGTGGGCGAAGGCGCGTTGTTCGTCGTCCAGGAGGAAACGCATCAGCGGCGTCCCTTCGGCAGGCCCAGGAGGCGTTCGGCGATGATGTCGCGCTGGATCTCGTTCGTGCCCGCGTAGATGGGGCCTGCGAGGGAGAAGACGTACCCCTCGGTCCAGCCGCCGCCCTCGTCGTCGGTGCCGTCCGTCAACTCCCCCTCCCCGCCCAGGAGATCGAGGGCCGTCTCGTGGAGCGCTATGTCGTACTCGGACCAGAAGACCTTGTTCAGGCTGGACTCCGGGCCGATGGGCTCTCCGTCGAGGAAACGGGAGGCGCCCGCGTACGTGAAGAGCTGGTAGGCGCGGGCGCCGATCACCGCGTCGGCCACCCGGTCGCGGGTGAACGGGTCCCGGCCGTGCGCCCGCCAGAGCGCGGCCAGGCGGTCGGCCGAGGCCAGGAAGCGGCCGGGGGAGCGGAGCGTCAGGCCGCGCTCGTTGCCCGCCGTCGACATGGCGACCCGCCAGCCCCGGCCGGGCTCGCCGATCACGTCCTCGTCCGGCACGAACACGTCGTCCAGGAAGAGTTCGGCGAAGGCCGGCTTGCCGTCCAGGCGGCCGATCGGGCGGACGGTCACGCCCGGCGCGCGCAGGTCGAACATCAGGTAGGTGAGGCCCTGGTGGGGCTTCGGGGTGTCGGGCTCGCTGCGGAACAGGCCGAACGCGCGGTCGGCGAACGCGGCCCGCGACGACCACGTCTTCTGTCCGCTCAAGCGCCAGCCGCCGTCCGTGCGCACCGCCCTGGACCGGAGGGAGGCCAGGTCGGACCCGGCCTCGGGCTCGGACCAGGCCTGCGCCCAGACGACCTCGCCGGAGGCCATCGGCGGCAGGATCCGGGCCCGCTGTTCCTCCGTGCCGTGGTCGAAGAGGGTCGGCGCGAGGAGGTTGATGCCGTTCTGGCCGACCCGGCCCGGTGCGCCCGCCGCGTAGTACTCCTCCTCGAAGATCAGCCACCGTACGAGCCCCGCGTCCCGTCCGCCGTACGCGGCCGGCCAGGACACCACCGACCAGCGGTCCGCGGCGAGCTCGGCCTCCCACGCGCGGTGTGCGGCGAAGCCCTCCTCTGTCTCCAGGGAGGGCAGCGGCGGCGACGGGACGTGCGCGTGCAGCCAGGCGCGCGCCTCGGCGCGGAAGGCGTCCTGGTCGGCCGTGAAGTCGAGGTCCATCAGCGGCGATCCTTCCCTAACAAGTGTTTGGTAGGTTAGCGTGGCGTCATGACAGGCGTCGAGAGTCCGGCATACGTGCCCGGGCACGGGCTGCTGAAGGGACGCACCGCGGTGGTGACCGCCGCCGCGGGCGCGGGCATCGGCGGGGCCACCGCGCGCCGCTTCCTGGAGGAGGGCGCGCGCGTGCTGATCAGCGACGCGCACGCACGACGACTCAAGGAGTACGAGGCCGAGCTGGCCGGGGAGTTCGAGGGCGTCTCGGCGCTCGCGTGCGACGTCACCGACGAGGCCCAGGTGCAGGCGCTCTTCGATACGGCCGTGCGGCAGCACGGGCGGCTCGACATCGTCGTCAACAACGCCGGTCTCGGCGGGACTTCGGCCCTCGCCGACATGAGCGACGAGCAGTGGTCGAAGGTGCTCGACGTGACGCTGAACGGCACCTTCCGGTGCACGCGCGCGGCCCTGCGCGCCTTCCGGGAGGGCGGGCAGGGCGGCGGACACGAGGGCAGACACGGCGGCGTGATCGTCAACAACGCCTCGGTCGTCGGCTGGCGTGCGCAGGCCGGGCAGGCGCACTACGCGGCGGCGAAGGCCGGGGTCATGGCGCTCACCCGGTGTGCGGCGATCGAGGCGGCGGAGCACGGCGTGCGCGTCAACGCGGTCTCGCCGAGCCTCGCCATGCACCCGCATCTGGTGAAGGTGACGACCCCCGAGCTGCTGGAGGAGCTGACGGCCCGCGAGGCCTTCGGGCGGTACGCCGAGCCGTGGGAGGTCGCCAACGTGATCGTGTTCCTGGCGTCCGGCTACTCCTCGTACATGACCGGCGAGATCGTCTCCGTGAGCAGCCAGCATGCGTAGGCGGTCGGTGGCCGGCGCTCCCGGGACCGGGACCAGGACCACAATGGAACCGTGCCTACCAAGAAGAAGCCCCAGGTGACCGCCGCGCCCGCCCGCCGCCGCGAACTTCTCGACACCGCCGCCGAGGTCTTCGCCGAGCAGGGTTACAACGCCACCACCGTCCGCAAGATCGCGGACCACGCGGGCATGCTCGCGGGCAGCCTCTACTACCACTTCGACTCCAAGGAATCGATGCTGGAGGAGATTCTGCGGACCTTCATGGACGAGCTGTGGGACGGGTACGACACCGTCCTGGAGGCCGAGCTCGGCCCGCGCGAGACGCTGGAGGCCCTGGTCACCGAGTCCTTCCGGGAGATCGACCGGCACCGCGCGGCCGTCGCGATCTACCAGCGGGAGTCCAAGCATCTCGTCGCGCAGGAGCGGTTCGCGTTCCTCGCCGAGTCGCAGCGCAAGTTCGAGAAGACGTGGCTGGCCACGCTGGAGCGGGGCGTGGCCGGAGAGGTCTTCCGGGACGACCTCGACATCCGGCTCACCTACCGGTTCGTGCGCGACACGGTGTGGGTCGCCGCGTCCTGGTACCGGCCCGGCGGACAGCACAGCCCGGAGGAGATCGCCCGGCAGTACCTGTCGATGGTCCTCGACGGGATCGCCGTACGGACGTAACCCACTGAACCTGCTCAACCCACTGAACCTGCTCAACCACTGGACCCACTGAACCCATTGGACCCACTGAGGAGCCCGAGGAGTTGTCATGGCCGAGGCCTACATAGTCGAAGCGGTCCGTACGCCCGTGGGGCGCCGGAAGGGTGGCCTCGGCGGGGTCCATCCCGCCGATCTGGGCGCGCATGTGCTGAAGGCCCTGGTCGAGCGGTCCGGTGTCGATCCGCTCGCCGTCGAGGACGTCGTCTTCGGGTGCCTGGACACCGTCGGGCCGCAGGCCGGGGACATCGCGCGGACGGCCTGGCTGGCCGCCGGGCTGCCCGAGGAGGTGCCCGGGGTGACGATCGACCGGCAGTGCGGGTCCTCGCAGCAGGCCGTGCACTTCGCCGCGCAGGGTGTCCTGTCCGGCACCCAGGACCTGGTGGTCGCGGGCGGCGTCCAGAACATGACGCAGATCCCCATCGCCTTCGCCTCCCGCCTGGCCGCGGAGCCGCTGGGGCTCACGGAGGGGCCGTTCGCGGGGAGCGAGGGGTGGCGGGCGCGGTACGGCGACCGGCCCGTCAACCAGTTCTACGGCGCGGAGCTGATCGCCGAGAAGTGGGGGATCAGCCGGCGGGACCAGGAGGAGTTCGCCCTGCGGTCGCATCAGCGGGCGGTCCGGGCGATCGACGAGGGGCGTTTCGAGCGGGAGGTCGTGCCGTTCGGGGACGTCGCCGTGGACGAGGGGCCGCGCCGGGACACCTCGCTGGAGAAGATGGCCGGGCTGAAGCCGGTGGTCGAGGGCGGCACCATCACCGCCGCCTGCTCCTCCCAGGTGTCCGACGGCGCGGCCGCGATGCTGCTCGCCTCCGAACGGGCCGTGCGAGAACACGGGCTCACGCCCCGGGCGCGGGTTCACCATCTGTCGGTGCGGGGGGAGGATCCGATACGGATGCTGTCGGCGCCGATTCCGGCCACCGCGTACGCCCTGAAGAAGGCCGGGATGGCCATCGGTGACATCGACCTCGTCGAGATCAATGAGGCGTTCGCGCCCGTGGTGCTTGCCTGGCTGAAGGAGACCGGGGCGGATCCCGACAAGGTCAATGTCAATGGGGGCGCCATTGCCCTGGGGCATCCGTTGGGAGCGACCGGTGTGAAGCTGATGACCACGTTGCTGCATGAACTGGAGCGGACGGGTGGGCGCTTCGGGTTGCAGACGATGTGCGAGGGCGGGGGTCAGGCGAACGTGACGATTGTTGAGCGGCTTTAGGTTGTTCGGTCGGGTGCGGGTCCGTCATGGCTTGTCGCGCAGTTCCCCGCGCTCTTGAAAGACCTAAAAGAAGGGGCGCCTCCTGACAGGGCGCTCCACTCTACAGGGTGCGGTACACGTCTCGACGATTGCCCATCTTGACGACAAGGATGATCAGCTGGCCGTTGTCGATCTGGTAGGCGATGCGGAAATCCCCGACGCGCAGTCGGTACAGACCTTCCTGCCCTGCGAGCTTTTTGACGTCCGCGTCCTCACGGTACGGATCGTCGCCCAGCCGCGTCAGGGCGGTGAGGATGCGCATGGCGCTGGTCCGGTCGATCGTGCGGAGCTGTCGCTGGGCGGTGGCGGTGAACCTGAATGCATACTTCATGCGGCGCCCATGTCATCGCTGAACAGGTCGGCGAGCAGCTCTGCCATGGAGACCGTGGGCTCATCGAGATGCGCGGCTGCTTCCCGGGCGAGCATTTCGTCGGCCGCTTCCTCGACCGCATCCAGAATCTCTATCGGGACGACGGCCCCGACGCGCTCGCCTTTGCGGGTGATCACCGTGACCTCGCCGGCCTCGGCATTGCTCAGGATCTCGGCCAGCCGTGCACGGGCCTCACGAATGCTCAGCGTCTCGGACATATCGCGAGTGTACACGCTCCTGTGTACACGATGCCTGTGCCGGGAGCCCGCGCAGAATCGCCCCCGCCTCCGCCATCACCCGTTCCACCAGCTCCGCGCACGACGGCAGATCCTCGATCAGGCCCGCCACCTGGCCCGAGGCCATCACCCCCAGATCCGTGCGGCCCTCGACCATCGAGGCGCGCAGCAGCATCGGGGTGTTGGCGGCGAGGAGGACCTGGCTCCAGGTCAGGGCCTTGCCGTGCTTCATCGCGAGGCCGTCGCGGATCAGCTGGGGCCAGGTGAGGCCCGAGAGCTTTCGGAAGCGGGCGGCCCGGCCTATCGCCCGGGTCAGCGTTCTCATACGGCCCGCCTCCTCAAGGGAGTTGACCAGGTCCGTGCGGAGCATGCGGTGGGGGAGGCCGTCCACGGCTGTCGTCACCGTCACGTCCTTCACCGTGGCCGCGAGGTACTGGGCCTTCACCGCGTCCGGGACCGTGGAGTCGGAGGTGAGCAGGAAGCGGGTGCCCATGGCGATGCCCGCCGCGCCGTACGCCAGCGCCGCGACCAGGCCCCGGCCGTCGAAGAAGCCGCCCGCCGCGATCACCGGTATGTCGACGGCGTCCACGACCTGGGGGAGGAGGACGGTGGTCGCCACCTCGCCGGTGTGGCCGCCGCCCTCGCCGCCCTGCACGATCACCGCGTCCGCACCCCAGGCCGCGACCTTCTCGGCGTGACGGCGGGCCCCGATCGACGGGATGACGACGACGCCCGCGTCCTTGAGCTCGGCGATCAGCTCACGGGAGGGCGCGAGCGCGAAGGAGGCGACCTTCACCTCCTCCTCGACGATCAGCCGGACGCGGTCGCGGGCGTCCCCCGCGTCCGCGCGCAGGTTCACACCGAACGGCGCGTCCGTACGGGACTTGACCTCCCGGACCGCTGCCCGCAGGTGGTCGAGGGTCATGGTCGCGGAGGCCAGGATGCCCAGTGCTCCCGCGTTCGCCGAGGCGGAGACCAGCCGCGGGCCCGCCACCCAGCCCATCCCGGTCTGCACGATCGGGTGCCGGACGCCGACCAGTTTCGTGAGCGCGGTCTCCATCAGCCCGGGACCTCACGGTCGCGCAGCCCCCGCGGGTCGATGACCCCGCGGATCAACTCCAGCTCCGCCGGGGTCGGTTCGCGGGTGTACGGGACCTCGTCGGGAACCGTCGGCTCGAACCCGGTCGCCGCCAGGACCTCCTCGACCGTCACCCCCGGATGCAGCGAGGCGAGCCGCATCGAGTGGTCCGGGGTCGCGAAGTCGAACACTCCCAGGTTCGACACGACCCTGGGGATGCGGTGGAAGCGGGTCGCCGTGGGGCCGGCCGCCGCCGCGCTGTCGTACCCCACCCCGCTGATCATGTCGACCTTCTCCACGAAGACCCGCGTCGAGTGCTTGGGCACCCAGTAACTGACCGGGTTGTTGAGGGTGTTGACGGGCGCGCCCCGCACCCCGAGCAACTGCCGGGCGGGCCGCTCCCAGTCGCCGATGCAGGAGATGTTCTGGTTGCCGAAGCGGTCGATCTGACTCGCGCCCATCATCACGTGCCGACGCCCGCCGGTGACCATCGTGAGATGCCTGCGGTAGGGCAGCCACCCTTCGGGGGTGCCGTCCGGGCCGACGAGCATCGCCTCGCCGTCGGTGAGCAGGAGCTCCGGGGCGAAGGTCCGCCGGGCGAGCCGGGCACCGACGGAGGGGACGGCCCCCATCGGGCTCGCGAGCACCTCGCCGTTGTCCCGCCACGCCTCGGCGCAGGCGATCACGCAGTACTCGGCGCGGGTGGGCGGGAGAAGAGGAGACGTGCGGGTGTCCGGGAGCGGGGCCCCGGTGGGCGGGACAGGAGAGGGCCGGGTCGCGTCCGTCATCGCCGCTCCTCGTGCCAGGCCTGTGCGGCCGACTGGTAGGCCTTCTCGTCCCCGTACAGGAACCGCTCGGTGAACTCGGGCCACGGCGTCGTCGAGTACAGCTTCTGGAAGGGCTCGTCGCGGTCGTGGTCGGGGACGCAGGAGGTGGGGTGGGCGCCACCGGGCGTCTCGACGACTCCCGTGACCGAGTTCCGGTTGACGAGGAGGGTCTGCGGCACCGCGTCGTCGAAGCGGTCCACGAGCCGCTCGCAGGAGACGTACGCGTCGTCCGCGGCCTCGCAGAACAGGTCGTCGAAGTACGGGTCCGGGCCCAGATACTGGCCGTTGCCCGAGCGGTCCGCGCGGTTGACGTGGACGAGGGCCGCGTCCATGCGCAGGGCCGGCATGGCGACGAAGGTCTCCCGGATCCCGGTCGACGGGTCCTCGTACGGCGAAGTGACCGTCCGCAGGCCGGGGTTGACCCGCATGACGTCCGAGCCGATGCCCGCCCGGACGGGCATGAACGGCAGCCGGTTCGCGGCCGCGTGCAGCCCCCACATGAACATCGCCTCGTCGACCTCCGTCAACTCGAAGGCCCCGCTCTGCCGGGCGGCGCGGTAGTGCGGCTCCAGGGGGATCGAGTCGAGCGTCACGAAGGCCGCGACGAGCTTGCGGATCCTGCCCGCCGCAGCGAGCATCCCGACGTCCGGGCCGCCGTACGACACGATCGTGAGGTCGGTGACCTGGGAGCGGAGCAGTGCTCTCACCAGGGCCATCGGTTTGCGGCGCGAGCCCCAGCCGCCGATGCCGAGGGTCATCCCGCTGCGGAGCCGGGAGACGGCCTCGTCGGCCGTCATCGTCTTGTCGCTCATTCCGTACCCCCTCCTTCCCGGTCCTTCCCGAACGTGTCCCTGACCCGGTCGCCCACCCCCGCGAGGTTCGCCTCGAACGTGAAGCCCTGCTCGAAGCGGTAGCTGCGGCGGACGTCCACGGGATCGATGCCGTTGATCGCGGCCTTGGCGAGCCGGATCAGCTGCCCGTCCTTGCTCGCGATCGAACGGGCCAACTCCAGGACGGCGGCACGCAGTTCGCCGCGCGGCACGACCCGCCACACCGACCCGTGCCGGTGCAGCTCGGCCGCGGTCGCCGTGCGCGAGGTGTAGTACAGCGCACGCATCAGATGCTGCGGCACCAGCCGGGCGAGGTGGGTGGCCGCGCCCAGGGCGCCCCGGTCCAGCTCGGGCAGGCCGAAGGTCGCGTCCTCGCTCGCCACGATCGCGTCCGCGTTGCCCACCAGGCCTATGCCGCCGCCCAGACAGAAGCCGTGCACCTCCGCCACCACGGGCACCTCGCACTCGTACACCGCGGCGAAGGCGTCGGCGCAGCCGCGGTTGGCACCGAGCAGCCCGCCACCGCCCTGCGCCTGTATCTCCTTGATGTCCACGCCCGCGTTGAACCCCCGCCCCTCGGCGGCCAGCACCACACAGCGGACCTCGGCGTCGCGGCCCGCCGCGCGCAGGGCGTCGGCCAGCTCGAACCAGCCGCGCACCGGCAGCGCGTTCACGGGCGGGAAGTCGACCGTGACGACGGAAATCCCCTTTTCCGGGGACGAGGTGGAGACACCCATCAGCTCATCAGCTACCTTTCGACCAAACATTTGTTAGGTGCGCCAGTTGTGAAGGTAACAGCGAACACCGACGAGTGGGAGGCCCTGTGGACAAACGGCTCGTGGTGGTCACGGGCGGCACCCGGGGCGTGGGCGCCGGCATCGCCCGCGCGTTCGTCGAGGCGGGTGACGACGTCGTGGTCTGTGCGCGCAGACCGCCCGAAGTGCCGGTCGACGGCGTCGAGTTCGTCCCCCTCGATCTGCGGGACCCACCGGCCGTGCGCGTCTTCTTCGACGGGCTGCCCCGCGTCGACGTCCTGGTCAACAACGCGGGCGGCGCCCCCCACCGGCTGCTCGCGGAGACGGACGCCGAGCGGCACGCGCGCGTGATCGAACTCAACCTCACCGCCCCGCTGACGGCGTCCCTGGCGGCGTACGAGCAGCTCAGGCGCGCGCGTGGCTCCGTCGTGATGATCGGCAGCGTCAGCGGGACCCGGCCCTCGCCCGGCACGGCGGCCTACGGGGCGGCCAAGGCGGGCCTGGAGAACCTCGCGCGCTCGATGGCCGTGGAGTGGGCGCCGGACGTACGGGTGAACACCCTCGTCGTAGGGATGGTCCGCACCGAGCTGTCCCACCTCCACTACGGGGACGAGGACGGCATCGCGGCCGTCTCCCGCACCGTCCCCATGGGGCGGCTCGCCGAGCCCCTGGACGTCGGCAGGGCCGCCGTCTTCCTCGCGTCGGACGCCGCCGCGTACATCACCGGGGCCGGCCTCCTCGTGCACGGCGGGGGCGAGCGGCCCGCCTTCCTGGACGCGGCGACCGCCAACAAGGAGAAGTGAGAACCGCCTTCAAGGACGAGTGAGAGGAGAAGCGGGATGACTGCAGGCACCGGAATCTGCGACGGGCGGGTCGTGATCGTCACGGGCGCGGGTCGCGGGCTCGGGCGGGCACACGCACTCGCCTTCGCGGCGGAGGGCGCGCGCGTCGTCGTCAACGACCTGGGCGTCGGGCTCGACGGCGCGCCCGGCCCCGACAGCCCGGCCCGTCAGGTCGTCGAGGAGATCACGGCGGCGGGCGGCGAGGCGGTGGCGCACGGCGGGGACATCGCCACGACCGAGGGCGCCGCATCCCTCGTACGCACGGCCGTGGACGCCTTCGGGCGGCTCGACACGCTCGTCAACAACGCCGGGTTCCTGCGCGACCGGATGCTCGTGAACCTCGACGAGGACGACTGGGACGCCGTCATGCGCGTCCACCTGAAGGGCCACTTCCTGCCGCTGAAGCACGCCGCCGCGCACTGGCGGGCGGAGGCGAAGGCGGGGCGCCTGCCGCAGGCGCGGATCGTCAACACCAGTTCCGGAGCCGGGCTGTTGGGGTCCGTCGGGCAGGGGAACTACAGCGCCGCCAAGGCCGGGATCGTGGGGCTCACGCTGGTGGCCGCCGCCGAGATGGGGCGCTACGGGGTGCAGGTCAACGCCGTCGCGCCCGCCGCGCGGACCCGGATGACCGAAGGCACCTTCGCCGAGACGATGGCGGCACCCGACAGCGGCTTCGACGCGATGGCGCCCGGGAACGTGTCGCCGCTCGTCGTCTGGCTCGGCTCCGCGGCGAGCGCCGGTGTCACCGGCCGGGTCTTCGAGACCGAGGGTGGCCGCATCACGGTCATGGAGGGCTGGCGGCCCGGCCCGAGCATCGACAAGGGGGCGCGGTGGACCCCCGCCGAGGCCGGGGACACGGCGCTCGAACTGCTCGCGGAGGCGCAGGCACCGCAACCGGTCTACGGAGCGCAGTAGTGCGATCGGCGTACGACACCTAGGAGGACGACGCGCGGGGAACCCTTTGACCCCGCACCCCGTGCTCGCGAGGATGCCCAGCAGGGCGCGGCGGGCGGAGGTGGCTCAGGTGGAGTTCGTCGGGCGAGCGGACAGCCTCGCGCTCCTCGAGGCGGCCCGCGAGCGCGCCCGCGCGGGGCACCCTCAACGCGTACTCGTCGAGGGCCCGGCCGGCATCGGCAAGACCGCCCTCGTACGCCGCTTCCTGCGCGGCGGCACACATGTGCTGTACGGGGCGGGGGAGGAGGCCGAGTCGGAGCTGGCCTTCGGAGTACTGGATCAACTGCTGGGCCGGGACGGCACCGGTGACGGCAGTGGCCCCGGGGGCGGAGACGGGGCCGGAGGCGGGGCCGGTGGTGCGGCCGGCGGCGGGCGCTGGGCGGACGCGCACGCGGCCGGGGCGGCTCTGCTGGAGGCACTGGACGAGGCACAGGGAGCGGGCGCCGGCCCGGGTTCCGACGACCGGCCCGCGCGTGGCCCCGACGCCCCGAGCGCCCCTGCCTCGGGCACCCCCACCCCCGGCACTCCCGTCCCCAACACCCCGGACACTCCCATCGCCCTCGTCCTCGACGACGCCCAATGGGTGGATCATCTCTCCCTCCAGGCCCTCGCCTTCGCCGTGCGCCGACTGCGGGCCGATCGCGTGCTCGTTCTCGTCGTCGTGCGGGACGCCGAGGACACGCGGCTGGCAGAGGGGCTGCGGAGGCTGTTCACGGCGGACGACGCCGTGCGCGTACGGCTCGACGGCCTCGGGCCCGCCGAACTGGCCGAACTCGGCGGAGGACTGGGCGTGCAGGGACTCACCGCGCGGGTCGCCGCACGGCTGCACGCGCACACCGCGGGCAACCCCCTCCATGCGAAGGCCCTCCTGGAACAGGAAGGAACCGGACTCCTGGAGGCGCTCGGCGAGCCCGATGTGACACCGCCCGCCCCCAAGTCGTTCACCGCCCTCGTGCTGGCGAAGCTCGCCGCCTGCTCGCCGGCCGCCGACGCCCTGGTCTGCGCGGCCGCGGTACTCGGCGCACACTGCGCGCCGGCCGACGCCTGGGAGGTCGCGGGCGCGGACCTGCTCGACGAGGAACGCCGGGCCACCGACGTCCTCACCGCACTCGAAGAGGCCGTCCACACGGGCCTGTTGACCGAGGCCCCGGGCGATCCGCTGATCCGCTTCCCGCACCCCCTCGTACACGCCGCCGTCTACCACCAGCTCGGCCCCTCCCGCCGCGCCGCCCTGCACCTGAGCGCCGCCCGCACCGTCCGGGACCAGGCGCACCGGCTGCGCCACCGGGCGCTCGCCGCGGTCGGCCCGGATCCGGAACTGGCCGCCGAACTCGCCGCCCTGGGACGGAAGTTCGCCGCCGAAGGCGCCTGGGCGAACGCGGCCGGACAGCTGACGGCCGCCGCGCGGCTCTGCCCGGACCCGGCGGTGTACGAGCAGTACACCCTCGAAGCCGTCGAGTGCTCGCTGCTCGCCGGAGACGTACCGGACATGGGTGAAGTCGCCCAGCGGATCGCGCAGTTCACCCCCGGCGGCTGGCGCAGCTATCTCCTGGGCAGGCTCAGCCTGTACGACCTGGACCGGGCCGAGGCGTTGCTCACGGACGCGTGGCACCGGTGCGACCCGGCGGCCGAACCCGTCCTCGGGGCACGTATCGCGGGCCAGTTCGCCGCGCTGCACGGCAGCATGTCGCACGGTGCCGAGATGGCCGAGTGGGCCGACCTCGCGATCCGCCTCGCACCCGACGACACGGCCACCGACATGATCCGGGTCCTGCGCCTCAACGGCCTCGCCATGAGCGGCCGGGCTCCGCAGACGCTCGCCGCACTCGCCCCGCTGCCCGACCCGGCGCTCGCCACCCCCGCCCAGCTGGAGGAACTCCTCGGCCGCGGCACCCTGCGCGAGTGGACCGGCGACCTCACCGGCGCCGTACGGGACCTGGGCGGGGTCTTCGGAGCCTGCCACGGGCGCGCCGCCTCCTTCCGGGTGGTCGCCGCGACCGCGCTCGCCTCCGCCGAGTACCGCGCGGGCCGCTGGGACGACGCGATCGTCCACACCGACCTCGCGCTGTCCCTGGCCGCCGACACCGACCAGCCGCACATCGCCCTGTACTGCAGGATGCTCGCCGCCCAGGTGCACGCGGTGCGGGGCGCGTTCGCCAAGGCACAGGCACACGCGCGCGTGGCCCGCGTCTACGCGGCCGGCGGCCATGTGAACCCCACCCTGTGGGCCGCTCTCGCAGAGGCCCACCTCGCCCGCGCCCAGGGCCGGCCCGAGGAGGTCCTCGCGGCCCTGGGACCCCTGCTCGCGCTCGCCCCGCGCGGCGACCTGGAGGAGCCCGGCACGGTCGCCTGGGCGGACCTGCTCGCCGAGGCCTGGGCCGCCCTCGGCGACGAGAAGCGCGCCGTCCAGGCCCTCGCCCCGTACGAGGTCCTCGCCACCCAGCGCGGCCACCACGGGGCGCTGCTCGTCGCGGCCCGGGCCCGCGGCACCCTGGAAGCCGCTCGCGGCGACACCGTGGCCGCCGAGCGCGCCTTCCGCTCCGGCCTCAAGCACGCCGCACACGTCGAGGCACCCTTCGACCGCGCGCTGCTGCACCTCGCGTACGGCGGCTTCCTGCGCCGAGCGGGCCGCCGCACCCGCGCGGGCGAGCAGCTGCGCACCGCCCGCGACCTCCTCGTACGCCTCGACGCACCGCCCGATCTCGGGCGCTGCGAACGGGAGTTGGCGGCCTGCGGACTCGGTCCCGCCGGGTCCGCCGCCGAGCGGGAGCCACGGACACGCGGAGCGGCGCTGCTCACGCCCCAGGAACTGGCGGTCGCCCGCCTCGTCACGTCCGGGCTCACCAACCGGCAGGTGGCACGCGAACTCGTCATCAGCGTCAAGACCGTCGAGTACCACCTCGGCCGGATCTTCCCCAAGCTGGGCGTCGACTCCCGTACGCGGCTCACGGCGATGCTGGCCGCGGACGAGCCGGTACCGGGGCCCGGACGCGCACCCTAGGGATTCCCCCGGGGCGCATCCCGGGGCGCCCGGACTCCCCCTGTCCGTACCGTCGGTCGGGCCTTCGCGGAAACAGTCGCGAAGGGAGCAGTAAGCAACGGGGGATGAACAGAAATGCCGGAGAACACCCATCGAATGGTGACCGACGTCCCGCATGCCAAGGTGCGGGCCGTCACCGAGCGTGTCATCCAGGAACTCACGCTCGCCGCCGACAAGGTAGCCGCCCATTACGCGGAACCCGCCAAGTACCCACTGCCCGCGGACAGGACGGCAGCCGAGCACCTCGTCGCGCGGCGCTTCGACAGCCTCACCGACGAAAGGAAGAAGAAGGCGGCGACCGCGGTCCTCGCCGACCTCAAGACCGGTGCCGTACGGGCCCGGCGGCTCGGTGACCTGGCCCGCGTCGACCTGCGCTCGCCCGCCTCGGTGGACACGCAGGTCAAGCGTCTCGGCTTTCCCGAGCGGCTGAGGTTCCCGGCCGACGAACTCAGGAAGCCGCCGACTTCCCTCCTCCCCGAGGAGTCGGCCCCGCAGGGCCTGGCCGCCGTACCGGCCGCCCTGCACAAGCTGGAACTGCGGATCCACCGGGTGAAGTGCCTGGACGAGACGTCCGAATGGGGATCCGACGAGATCCATCTCGCCGGAACCAGCGTGGACGAGAGCGGCGACACCCTGAAGATCGGCCAGTTCAAGGTCCGCAGCTTCGACGACGGCGACGTCAAGGTGTACGACCCGCCGCGCCGCTTCCACTGGTTCGGCCTCGACGAGGGCACCCAGTACCCGAAGTCGTACTTCGTCACGCTGGTGCTCGCCGAGGTCGACTGGGGCGGCCTCGCCGACTACGTGGGCGCACTGCTCGACCTCGTCAAGAAGAAGGTCACCGCCTACCTCGCCGCGGCCATCGGGGGCGCGATCGGAGCCTCCGGCGGACCCGTCGGCATCCTCATCGGGATGGCGGTCGGCGCGGCCGTCGGCTGGGTCTTCGACCAGCTCAAGGGCCTCTTCGGCGACGAGGTGTTCAAGCCCGTCACCGTCAGCGCGGTCATCCCCTCCCTCACCGGCCGCTGGGCCGGCCGCCCCTTCACGGCCCCGGCGGTCGCCGACTACCGAGGCCACGGCGGCCACTACCAACTGACGTACGACTGGCGCATGTACGACTGAGCGAGCCGCGCAGCCGTACGGCTGGATCCAACCTCGGGAGAACCAGGGGGATGCGGGGGCCGGAAGGCCGCCGCCCGTCGACGGGACAGACGGGCGGCGGCTTTTCCGCTGCACACCGAGGTTCCTCGCCCTATTGGCAAGGGGCGAGGGGAGCTGGCCAAGGGGCGCGGGGAACTGCGCGACCAGCCACAACGCACCCGCACCCTCCCCACGATCCAACACGCCACCCACGCCTACGTATCGCACTCCAGAACAGTCCGACAAAGCCCACACCGAGCCCGAACCCGCCCCCGCACCGGCACCCGAATCCGCTGATGACAGGTCGGACAGGGAAACGACACCCGCAACGGCCCGCGCCCACCAGGCGCGTCCGGCGTAAAGGCGTACGGCACGTCGCCCGGCCCGGCCGCGGCGACGTGGTCCTGCGCATGACGCCGGTCCTTCGCGTAACGCCGCCGCCCCACCCACCCCGCCGCGGTCAGCGGCGGCTGCCGCTCGTCGTGACGGGCCCGCGTCATGCCCTTCGTGTACGCGGTGTACGCCTGCGGGCTGGTGAACCAGGTCGCCGGATCCTCACCGAACACCAGCGACCGCTTCGCCAGCACGTACCCGAACTCCTCCGGCGTCAGATAGCCCAGCTTCTGCGAGGACGCCGAGTCCTCCCGGTACGCGTCGAGCAGCAGCCAGCCCGCGCCGAGATATGTCGTCGCCGTGTCCGTGAGGATCTCGTTGTCGCGCGTGCCGGGGAACGACAGGTCCAGGCGGTGCAGATAGACGTGCATCACCTCGTGCGCGAGCGCCGCGCCGATGTCCCTGCGGTGGGTGCGGAACCGGTCGTTCAGCTCGATGAAGTACTCGGGGCCCGCGGCGAGCTCGACGTTCGCCGCGTGCTCCATCTCGCGGAAGCTCACGATCATGCGGGCATCCGGCAGACGGAAGTGCCGCACCAGCTCGCGGGCGACCCGCTGGGCGCCCAGATGGAGATCGTCCGTGTCGCAGAACGCCACGTCGACGGGGGCCACGCTGGTGGCGAAGCTGTGGATGGTGTCGTACGAGAGGCGTTTGTACAGCGCGGTGATCGCCGCCCGCACCGTGTCCAGGTGCGGGTAGCCGTGCTCGACCGGACCGCCGTTCGTCACGTCCGTACCCCCAAAGAGGCCCTGAACCCCCATTCCACTCTAAGGGGACGCGAGCGGATTCTCCTGGGTTGGGTTGCCCGGTGGGGGAGTGAGATCCACCCTTGCCGCCCATGCGTCATGATCCTCATACTTCTGTGCGCTCTTCTGCGCACTCAACCCCCCATGAAAGGGATCATGTTGACAAACAGGGCAGTCAGTCTCCTCAAGAGATCCGCCTTCAAGCGGGCCGCGGCGATCGGTGCCGTCGCCCTCGCGACCGCCAGCCTCCAGCCCGTCGCCGCGCACGCGGCGCCGGTGCCGGTCGTCGGCGGTACGCCCGCGGCGCAGAACGAGTTCCCGTTCATGGTCAGCCTGTCCATGGGCTGCGGCGGTGCCCTCTACAAGAAGGACGTCGTCCTGACCGCCGCGCACTGCGTGGACGGCTCGGGCAACACCACCCGGATCACCGCCACGGCCGGGGTCGCCGACCTCAACGCCTCCGGCGCGATCAAGGTCAAGTCCACCAAGGTCCTCCAGGCCCCGGGCTACAACGGCAGCGGCAAGGACTGGGCGCTCATCAAGCTCGCCCGGCCCATCAACCTGCCCACGCTGAAGCTCGCGACGAACACCCGCTACAACAGGGGCACGTTCACCATCGCCGGGTGGGGCGACACCGCGGAGAACGCGAACACCGGTTCCACGCAGCTCCTCAAGGCCAAGGTGCCGTTCGTCGCCGACCGCCAGTGCAAGCGGCACTACGGCAGCCGGCTCATCGCCGGACAGGAGATCTGCGCCGGGGTTCCGCGCGGCGGGGTCGACACCTGCCAGGGCGACTCCGGCGGGCCCATGTTCCGCAAGGACGACAGCGGGAAGTGGCTCCAGGTCGGGATCGTCAGCTGGGGCGACGGGTGCGCCCGGCCGCTCGTGCCGGGCGTGTACACCGAGGTGTCCACGTTCTCCGCGGCGATAGCCCGGGCTGCGGCGACGCTCTAGCCGCTCCGGCCTCGATTTTTCGTGACGGCTCGTTGGTTCGTGACGGCTCGTTGGTTCGTCCGGCGGGCCGTTTCGGCTTGTCGGGCATAGCCCGGTCCATTCCGGCATTCCATACGGCGAACCGCAGATGACGTGCACCAAAGCGAACAGAAATGAATTCGCAACGCGCGCGTCAAAGCGTGGCCGCTGTCCGCGACGGCAATGCAGGATTGTGCGCAGGAACCGTGCGCGAACAAGGGAAGCCAATAATGGAAATCAGCCGTCGTCGATTTTCCGCGCTGGGTGCGGGAGTCGCAGCAACCACGCTTTCCGGAGCCCCGGCAGCCCGGGCGGAAACCCCTCCGCGCAAGCCCGCGGTGCGCAATGTCGTACTCGTTCACGGCGCCTACGCCGACGGCTCCTCCTGGGCGAAGGTCATCCCGCTGCTGCAGGAGGCGGGCATGAACGTCACCGCGGTGCAGAACCCGCTCACCTCGCTCGCCGACGACGTCGCCGCCACGAACTTCGCCCTGGCCCGGCAGGACGGGCCCACGGTCCTGGTCGCGCACTCCTACGGAGGCACCGTCATCTCCGAGGCCGGGCTCGCCCCGAACGTCACCGGGCTCGTCTACGTCGCCGCCCGCGCCCCGGAAGCCGGCGAGGACTTCGCCGCGCTGTCCGCCAGGTTTCCCACCCCTCCGGTCACCCCCGGGATCATCTCCTCGGGTGGCTTCAAGTGGATCGGCCGGTCGGCCTTCCTCAAGGATTTCGCCAACGGCGTGCCCAGGAAAGAGGCCCTCGTGCTCTATGCGGCCCAGGGCCTGCTCTCGACCGCGCCGCCCACCACGAGCGTCGCCGCCTGGCACGAGAAGCCGTCCTGGTACGCGGTCTCGAAGAACGACCGCACCATCAATCCGGACCTTGAGCGTTTCATGGCTCAGCGCATGAATGCCACGACCGTCGAGGTCGACTCCGGCCATCTGTCGCTCGTGACGCACCCGAAAGCCATCGCCGGGCTCATTCTGCGAGCCGCGGCAAAAGGCTGACGCCGGTCCGTCGAATCCGCGTACAAGAGAAGGCCGTCACACCTGGGAGAGAAAAGGAGCGGGCCCGGACGCCTCCTCGAACTCCAGCAGCCATACCTCGTTCACGCCCTCCCGCAGAACAGGTCCGGGGACGTACAGGGATTGTTGCGGGCCGACGGACCAGTAGCGGCCCAGGTTGAAGCCGTTGATCCACGCGAACCCCCTTGTCCAGCCGGGTAGTTGGAGGCGGGCGTCCCCCGCGCCGCGTAGCGTGACCGTGCCGCGGTACAGGCCGGGCGCACCGGAATCAGGGAGTGTCCGGAACGGCACCGGCTCCACACCGGCGTCGAACGCGTCGAGACGCAGCGCCCGCGCCCGCACCCCGTGCAGATACTGCCGTTCGTGCAGTACGCCGCCGGTGATGCCCTTCGTCTCCCCGGTGCGCGGGCCGTAGTTGACCCGACCCAGCGACTCCACCCACAGGTCCACGCGCGCGGGACCGGCGACCGGCTCCTTGAGCTGCGGCTCGTCCTCGGTGAGCACTCCGGCCGGCTCTCCGTCGACGTACACCGTCGCCAGGTCCCGCAGGCCGCGCACGGTCAGCGGATACGGCCGGCGGGGGCCCGGAACGGCGATGGTGTAGCGGACGAGCCCCCGGTCGAGGTCCAGTTCCTCGAAGGTCGGCGGCACGGGCCGCTCGCTCTCGGGCCCGCCGAGCGCGTCGAGCACGGCGGACAGGGACGCCCATCCGGCCAGGTCCACGGTGGCCGGAGAGCCCAACCGGTCCGGTGCGGCGGGCAGTTCGGGCAGCGGGCCGTCCGTGTACGCGGCCAGGAGCGACCGGAACCGCCAGAACTTCTCCGTGGGGCGCCCGTACTCGTCGATCGGCGCGTCGTAGTCGTACGACGTCACGTCCGGCTCCAGCACCCCGTCGTGCAGTGCGCCGCCGCCCCGGTTGGCGCCCGCCCAGCCCGCGAAGTTCGTGCCGCCGTGCGCCATGTAGAGGTTGACCGAGGCCCCGCACTCCAGGATCTCCCGCAGCGCGTCGGCGGCGTCACCGGGATCGCGTACGACATGCTCGGCGCCCCAGTGGTCGAACCAGCCGCACCAGAACTCCATGCACATCAGCGGACCCGTCGGCCGGTGCCGGCGCAGCGTCTCGAAGGCCACGCGCGCGTGCGACCCGAAATTCGCGGTCGCCAGGACGCCGGGCAGGGAGCCGCCGGTGAGCATGTGGTCCTCGGGGCCGTCCGACGTGAAGAGCGGCACGGTCACGCCCCCCTCGCGCAGCAGGCCGGCGAGCCGGCTCAGATAGACCTGGTCCGAGCCGTAACTCCCGTACTCGTTCTCCACCTGCACCATCAGGACCGGACCGCCCCGGTCGATCTGCCGGGGCACGATCTCGTGCAGCAGGTGGGCGAACCAGCGCTCCACATGACCCAGGAACCGCTCGTCACGGGTGCGCACGAGCGCGCCCGACTCGCCGGTCAGCCAGTGCGGCAGCCCGCCGTTCTCCCACTCGGCGCAGATGTACGGACCCGGCCGCACGATCGCCCGCAGCCCTGCCCGCCGGGCCGCGTCCAGGAACCGGCCGAGCGCCCCGACGTCCCGGAAGGAGCCCGGCCGCGGCTCGTGGAGATTCCACGGGACGTAGGTCTCCACACAGTTGAGGCCCATCGCCCGCAGCATCGCCAGCCGGTGCCCCCACTGCCCCTCGTGCACCCGGAAGTAGTGCAGCGCCCCCGACAACAGCCGCACCGGCCGCCCGTCCAGCAGAAAATCGGTGTCCCCCACCGTGAACTCGGTCATGAGCACCACCCTGACCCCTGGCGGCGACCGGGTCCATGGACAAAGATCAGCGGTGATTGGACGCAGCTGACACCGCCGACGGAGCGCGGGACGGGCTTGCCGGACAGGTGGGAGGACAGCCGATGTACCACACCTGGATGCGGTTCTTCAGCCCCGGACCCGCCCACCACAAGCTCGGCCTCGTCTGCCTCGGCGTCGGCCTCCAGTACGGGGCACTGCCCACCGTCGGACCCCGCACCCTCGACCACCACGTGGCCGTCGTGGTCAGCGCGGGACGAGGCTGGTTCCGTACCGTCGGCGGGGGGTCCACGGCCGTCACCGCGCCCGCCCTGCTCTGGCTCACCCCCGGCGTACCCCACCACTACGCGCCCGACCCCGAGACCGGCTGGGACGAGGCCTTCGTCGACTTCACCGGGCCCACCGCCGACACGTACACCGAACTCGGCTACATCGAACCGGCCCGGCCCGTCGTCCCCCTCTCCGACGCGGGCCCGGCCCGCACCACCGTCGCGCGTATCGCCCGCGCCGCCCGCCTCGGCAACCCCCTGCTGGAGGTCGAGACCAGCGCCGCCGTCCACGAACTCCTCGTCACCCTGCGCCGCGCCCGCGCCGACACCGCCCCCGACGGCGAACAGGTACTCCAGGCCCTCGCCCGCGACGCCTTCAAGCCGCTCTCCGTCGCCGACCACGCCGCCCGCCACGGCATGAGCCCCGCCGAACTGCGCACCGCCGTGCGCCGCGGCGCGGGATGCAGCCCCAAGGACTACCTCCTCGGCATCCGCCTCGGCCGTGCCAAGGAACTCCTCGCCGCCACCGAACTCCCCGTCGCCGCCGTGGCCAGACGCGTCGGCTACGACGACCCGGCCTACTTCTCCCGCCTGTTCACCCGCCGCGTCGGCACGGCACCCGTGCGCTTCCGGGAACAACAGGGACGCACCGTCCCCGGCGGCTGGAGCAACCAGGTCCCCGACCCCGACGATCCGCCGATGCTCCATTCCCCGGGAACACGATGACCGGGACTCCTCGGGACTTCCCCGGGAACACGATGACCCGGATTCCCCGGGACCACGTTGATCGAACGGCCGCGCACCGCCCGCGGCACGCCACGTAGGGTTGCCCTCCATGACCACCAGCAACACCGGAAACGCGGGCGGCGTCGACCCGGCCGTCCGCGCCGAACTCGCCCGGCTGCGCGAGAGCATCGACAACATCGACGCGGCCGTCGTCCACATGCTCGCCGAACGCTTCAAGTGCACCCAGCAGGTCGGCCACCTCAAGGCCGCCCACCAACTGCCGCCCGCCGACCCGTCCCGAGAGGCCCAGCAGATCGCCCGGCTGCGCAGCCTCGCCGGGAACGCCAGACTCGACCCGGCGTTCGCGGAGAAGCTCCTCAACTTCATCATCGCCGAGGTGATCCGCCACCACGAGAGCATCGCGGACAGCGCAGGCGGCACGGGCGGCACGGTCGGTACGGGCGGCGCAGGCAGCCGGGAATGAGCACAACGGCCCACCGGCGAGCCCCACTTCCCACGCCGATTCTCATGCCGTCGTAGGTCCGCCCTCTCGGCGTGCGCGCCGAAATGAGGCATCCTGCGTGAGCACTCCTTGTCAGTCCACGAGTACTCCCTGTCGGTCGGTTCGGACATAAGCTTGTCGTCCAAGCGAGGGGACTTCGCTCCATGCCGCCGGATGCCAAGATCCTCATAGTCGACGACCATGAGGAAACGCTCTACGCCCTGGAAAGCGCCCTGGCCCCGCTCGGCTACCACCTGACGCGGGCCACCAGCGGCGACGCAGCGCTGAAGGAAGTCCTGCGCGGCCATGTCGGCCTGCTCGTCCTCGACGTACGCATGCCGGGCGTCAGCGGCCTCGACGTCGTCCGCTACATGCGCGGCGTGGAACAGACCCAGCGCATCCCGATCATCCTCGTCACCGGCTTCGGCCCCGACGCCGAACTCACCGCCACCGCCTACCACCTGGGCGTCGCCGACCTCGTCATGAAACCCATAGACCCCTGGGCCCTGCGCACCAAGGTCCGCTACCTGTACGACTCCCACCAGCGCTACCGGTCCCTGGAACGCGAAGTACGCGAACTCCGCGCCCGGGTGAAGGAACAGCCGCCCGCCGGGCGCTTCGTGGGACCGGGGACGTAACCCCGACCGGTCCGAGGCACAACTCCGACCGCTCCGGGGGCGCAGCCCCGCCCGGACCAGGCCACCCCTGTGCCGGGCCACGCCCATCAGGCAGCATGGCACCCATGTCCGTACTGACGCGCGACGAAGCGCAGACCCGTGCCAAGCTCCTCGACGTCCACCGCTACCAGATCGAACTCGACCTGACGCGCGGCGACGAGATCTTCGACTCCCGTACCGTCATCCGCTTCACCACCCGCGCGGACGGGGACACCTTCGTCGAGCTCAAGCCCGCCGAACTGCGCTCCGTCGCCCTCGACGGCCACCTTCTCGACCTGGACACCCTCTCCCTGGACGAGAACCGGCTGCCGCTCAAGGACCTCACGGCCGGCGAGCACGAACTGCGCATCGACGCCACCATGCGCTACTCCCGCACCGGCGAGGGCATGCACCGCTTCACCGACCCCACCGACGGCGAGACATACGTCTACACACAGCTGTTCATGGAAGACGTACAGCGCGTCTTCGCGGCCTTCGACCAGCCCGACCTCAAGGCCGTCTTCGAACTGACCGTGACGGCCCCCGAAGGCTGGACCGTACTCGCCAACGGCATCACCGAACTGCAGGAGGACGGCCGCTGGCGGGCCGCCCCCACCCCGCTGATCTCCACCTACCTCGTCGCCGTCGCCGCCGGCCCCTGGCACTCCGTACGCACCGAACACCGTGGCCTGCCCTTCGGCATCCACTGCCGCCGCTCGCTGGCCCCCCACCTCGACACCGACGCCGACGAGATCCTCGACATCACCCGCGCCTGCTTCGACCGCTACCACGAGAAGTTCGAGGAGCCCTACCCCTTCGACTCCTACGACCAGGCATTCGTCCCCGAGTTCAACGCCGGCGCCATGGAGAACCCCGGACTCGTCACCTTCCGCGACGAGTTCGTCTACCGTTCCGCCGTCACCGACACCGAACGCCAGACCCGCGCCATGGTCATCGCCCACGAGATGGCCCACATGTGGTTCGGCGACCTCGTCACCCTGCGCTGGTGGGACGACATCTGGCTGAACGAGTCCTTCGCCGAGTACATGGGCTACCAGACCCTCACCGAAGCGACCCGCTTCACCGACACCTGGACCGACTTCGGCATCGTCCGCAAGGCCTGGGGCTACGACGCCGACCAGCGGCCCTCCACCCACCCCGTCGCCCCCGACCCCGAAGCCGTCCCCGACACCGCCTCCGCGATGCTCAACTTCGACGGCATCTCCTACGCCAAGGGCGCCTCGGCACTACGCCAACTCGTCGCCTGGCTCGGCGAGAAGGACTTCCTCGCCGGCATCAACACCCACTTCGCCCGCCACAGGTTCTCCAACGCCACCCTCGCCGACTTCATCGAATCCCTCGCCGCCGCCACCGAACGCGACGTCCACGCCTGGGCCGACTCCTGGCTGCGCACTACCGGCGTCGACACCCTCACCGCGTCCGTCACCGCTCAGCCGGGGGAGTGGACCCTCACCCTCGACCACGCGGGCAGCCGCCCCCACCGCGTCACCGTCGGCGTCTACGACCGCGACCTCAACGACAGCCGCGCACTCCTCCTGCGCGAACGCTACGAGACGGACATCCCGCAACAGCCGGCCCCCGAACCCCGCCCCGGCCCCCGCCCCGCCCTCGTCGTCCCCAACGACCTCGACCTCACCTACGCCAAGGTCCGCCTCGACGAGGTGTCCTCCGAGACCGCCCTGCGCGGCATCTCCGACGTCCCCGACGCCCTCACCCGCGCCGTCCTGTGGAACACCCTGCGCGACATGGTCCGCGACGGCGACCTCGCCCCCGCCGCCTACCTGGAGACCGCCCGCGCCCACCTCCCCGAGGAGAGCGACCTCGCCGTCGTCCAGGGCGTCCTCAGCTTCGCCGCCGCCCAGGTCGCCGACCGCTACCTGCCCGGCCACGAACGGCCCGCCGCCCTCGCCACCCTCACCTCGCTCTGCCGCGACCTCATCCGCCGCACCGAGGACGGCGACCACCCCGGCCTGCGCCTCATCGCCGTACGCCACCTCATCGACGTCGCCGCCCAGCCCGACACCATCAGCGCCTGGCTCTCCGAAGGCACCGTCCCCGGCGGCCCCGAACTCGACCCCGAACTGCGCTGGCGCATCCTCGGCCGCCTCGCCGTCCTCGGCGCCATCGACGACGCCGTCATCGACACCGAACTCGTCCAGGACCCCAGCGCCACCGGCCAGGAAGGCGCCGCCCGCTGCCGCGCCGCCCTCCCCGACCCCGTCGCCAAACGCGCCGCCTGGGACTCGATGTTCACCACCGACGACCTCTCCAACTACCTCTTCACCGCCACCGCCCAGGGCTTCTGGCAACCCGAACAGACCGACCTCGTACGCCAGTACGTCGACCTCTACTGGAACGACGCGACAGCCGTGGCCGCCCGCCGCGGCCCCGCCATCGCCGAAGCAGCGGGCCGCTGGGCCTTCCCGGCCTACGCCATCACCCCGGAAACCCTCCAAGCAGGCGAACAGTGCCTGACAGAGTCCACCCCAATCCCCGCCCTCCGCCGCAAACTCACAGACCAACTGGACGACCTGGCAAGGGCATTGCGAGTACGAGAGGCATAGAGGACTAGGGCTGATTGGCCGACCCCGCGCCCGCGCCCCTTTGGCTCCAGGGGCGCGGGCAACCGCCTGCCTTCGGTTTCTAGGGGCGCGGGGCGGCTTCCTTACGGGGTTCGGGGGTCGCCTTCTCGCGGGGGGTGCGGGCGACAGCCTGCCTTTGCTCTTCAGAGGCGCGGGGCTCGCTCTCTTGCACGGGCGCCGCGAACCGCCATCTTTTAGGGGCGCGGGGAACTGCGCGACCAGCCCCGACCGACCCGCACGTCACCACAAACCCGCACGCCCCCAACCCCCGGCGCGGAGCGCCAAGAACCCCGGCGCGCAGCGCCAATACCCCTTTCGAGTGCTGATCACCGCACTCTCCGCGCACGCCGCCCCAAACACAGACACGCTGGAAGTCCCCGCCCGCGCCCCGGAGGACGACCATGAGCCCGCTCGCATCAGGCCCCCAAGGCCCGACCACCCTGCGACCGCTGCTCACCACCGTGCTCGACGCACTGACAGCCGGCGCAGCCACCCGCGACGGCCCCCTCCCGTCCGGCGGCCCCACCGAGGTCGCCGCCCGCCTCCGAGAGGCCCTCGGCGCCCCCTTCCCGGACCACGGCGACGAAGACGCCCTCCGCACCCTCGTCCAAGCCGTCGCGGCAGGCGCGGCAGACCCCGCGGACCCCCTGTGCACGGCCCACCTCCACTGCCCGCCCCTCGCCGTCGCCACCGCCGCGGACCTCGCCGCCTCCGTCCTCAACCCCTCCCTCGACTCCTGGGACCAGGCCCCGGCCGCCTCCGAACTGGAAGCCCTCGTCACCAAGGCCCTCGCCGCCGAGGTCTACCCAGAGGTCCACGCGGAGGCAGACCGAACCCGGACAGACAGCGAAGCCCTCGTCACCACAGGCGGCACCGAGTCCAACCAACTCGCCCTCCTCCTCGCCCGCGAACACCACGGCCACACCCAGCTCGTCCGCGCCGAGAACGCCCACCACTCACTCCGCCGCGCCACCTGGCTCCTCGGCCTCCCGGAACCCGTCACGGTGCCGGCCCCCGCAGGCACCATGGACCCCGCCGCCCTCGGCGAAGCCCTCACCGCACTCCCGGGCCCCCTCCTGGTCGCCGCAACCGCAGGCACCACCGACGCCGGCCTCATCGACCCCCTCCCCGACATCGCCGCCCTCTGCGAAACCCACGGCGCCCGCCTCCACATCGACGCCGCCTACGGCGGAGGCCTCCTCTTCAGCGACCGCCACCGCCCCAAGCTCGACGGCCTCGCCCGCGCCCACACCGTCACCCTCGACCTGCACAAACTCGGCTGGCAGCCCGTCGCGGCGGGACTCCTCGCCGTACGCGACCGGCACGACCTCGCCCCACTCGGCCACCACGCCGACTACCTCAACGCCGACGACGACACCGAAGCGGGCCTGCCCGACCTCCTCGGCCGCTCCCTGCGCACCACCCGACGACCCGACATCCTCAAGATCGCCGTCACCCTCAAAACCCTCGGCCGCACCGGACTCGGAGCCCTCGTCGACCGGGTCTGCGAACAAGCCGCCGAGTTCGCCGAACTCATCCACCGGCACCCCCGCTTCGAACTCCACGACCGGCCCACCATCAGCACCGTCCTGTTCCGGCCCGCCGACACCACCGACGACACCGTGGCCGCCGTACGCCGCACCCTCCTCACCGAAGGCCGGGCCGTCCTCGGCCGCGCCCGCCTCGACGACCGCCTCTGGCTCAAAGCCACCCTGCTCAACCCGCACACCGGAGCCGACGACCTGGCCGCGCTCCTGAAACTGGTGGAAGGACACACGCCACGATGACGCCCCCCACGTCACCCACACCCCCCAAGCACCCCGTACACCACGAACCCGAAGCCCCCCGCGACCTCGTCGGCATCGGCATCGGCCCCAACAACCTCTCCCTCGCCGCCCTCGCCCACCCCCTGGCCGAACTCGACACCGCCTTCTACGAACAGCGGCCCGCCTTCGACTGGCACCCCGGCCTCCTCATCGAAGGCACCACCCTCCAAGTCCCGTTCCTCGCCGACCTGGTGACCCTCGCCGACCCCGCGAGCCCCTGGACCTTCCTCAACTACCTCAAGGCCCGCGACCGCCTCTTCCCCTTCTACTTCGCCGAACGACTCCACATCCACCGCGCCGAATACGCCGCCTACTGCCGCTGGGTCAGCGACAGCATCCCCGGACTCCACTTCGGCCACCAGGTCGACGCCGTCCGCTGGAACCCCGAACGCGACGTGTTCGAAGTTGACTTCACCCAACTCGACAGCGACGGCGAAGCCGAGGCACTCGGCCGCACCTACACCAAGAACATCGCCCTCGGTATCGGCACCGCCCCCTACATCCCCGAACCGCTCCGCCCCCTCGTCGAAGCCCCCGGCGTGCCCGTCATCCACGCCGCGGACTACCTCGAACACCGCGACCGGTTCCTCACCGCCGAACACATCACCGTCATCGGCTCAGGACAGTCAGGCGCCGAAGTCTTCCTCGACCTCCTCAGAAACCGCCCCGCAGGACGCGAGAAAATCCACTGGCTCGCCCGCACCGAGGCCTTCGCACCCATGGAGTACTCAAAACTCGGGCTCGAACACTTCACGCCCGACTACACGCGCTACTTCCACGCCCTGCCCGAACCCGTACGCGACCGGCTCGTCCCCGCCCAATGGCAACTCCACAAGGGCATCGACGCCGACACCATCGCCGCCATCCACGACGAGCTCTACCGCCGCACCCTGGACGGCGGCTGGCCCGACACCGTCCTCACCCCCGGCGTCCACGTCCGCACCGCGGGCCGCATCGCCACCACCAAGGTCGAACTCCACCTGGAACACGCCCAACAGGCCAGCCGCTCCCGCATCACCACCGACGCCGTCATCCTCGCCACCGGCTACCGCGAACGCCCCCTCGGCCGAATCCTCGCCGGACTCGACCCCTACATGCGCCGCGACGCCTCCGAACGCCCCCGCATCGACGACCGGCACCGCCTCGTCCTCGACCCCTCCGTCACCGGAGCCGTCCACGTCCAGAACGGCGAACGGCACACCCACGGCGTCGGTGCCCCCGACCTCGGCCTCACCGCCTGGCGCAGCGCGAGCATCCTCAACTCCCTGACGGGCAAAGACCCCTACCCGCTGCCGAGCCGAACGGCCTTCACGACCTTCGGACTCACCCAGCAGCCCCAGATCCCACCCGCCAGGCAGCAGCCACGGATGCTCACACCGCTCGCCGAATAGAAACCGACCAGCCGAACAGCAGCCGACCAGAACCAGCCGACCAGAACAGCAGCCGACTAGAAGACCGGCGTCCCCTCACGCGTCAGCTTCCAGTCCACCGACGCGAACTCCTTCGGGTCCAGCGAACCCTTCGCCGTCACCCACTCCGCGATCCGCGTACGGATCTCCGTCGACTCCGCCCACAGCTCCCTCGCCGACGCCACATGCGGGAACGCCCCACCGCCATTGGCCCGGTAGTTGTTCACCGCGAACACGAACTGCTGCGCGTCGTCCAACGCCACACCGTTGTAGGACAGGTTCCTGATCCGCGAACCCGCCGCCTGAGCGATGTCGATGTCGTACGCCAGACCCGACACGTAGTCGTAGTTGTAGTCCGGCCGGTTGCCCGCGTTCGTCAGCTTCTCCACGTCGACCGCGGCACCGGCCGCCGTCTGCACGAAATACTGCGCCGAGTACTCCAGGTACGCCCGCACCTGCGCACCCGTCATCAACTTCGCGACCAGCGTGTTGTCGTACACATACAGACTCGACAGATCCCGGATCGTCACATCACCGGCCGGGATCTCCGACGTACGCGAGAACGGCGACGCCTGCGACAGCACCGGCAACGACGCGTACTCCGTCCCCACCAACGCCGCCTTGACCACGTCCTCCTGGACCTTCGTGATCAGATCGATGATCGGAGCGTCCTTGTAACGCGCCTCCACCGTCGTCAACGTCTCCGTCGCCGTCCCGACCACCTGGTTCACGTACGCCACGACCACGTCGTGCTCGTCCTTCAACAGCTTCGTGATCTTCGGATCGTCCGCCACCGAGTTCGAGTTGCGGACCGACGCCGCCACCGACTCGACCGTCCAACGCCCCTTCTCGAAGACCAGCTCGAAGTCGAACAGCGACAACCGCTCCGCATACGCCAACGGCTCCGACAGGACGACCGTCTTCCCCGTCTTCGTGTTGGTGACCTTCAGCTCCGGAATCTCCACATGCGCGTGCCCGACCAGGATCGCGTCGATCCCCGGCACCTGCTGCGCCACCAACCCCGCCGAGTTCTCGACATACGGCAACTGATCACCGTACGAGGACGTGCCCGACGAACCGGAGTGCGCCGACACGACCACCACGTCCGCACCCATCGACCGCAGCTTCGGCACCCACTTCGCCGCCTGCTCCTCCAGACCCGGGAACGTCAACTTGCCCTGCACATACGCCTTGTCCCAGATCGCGATACCGGGGTTCGTCAGACCCAGCACGGCCACCTTCACCGGCGGGGCTCCCTTCACATGGAACGTCTTCATGAAGTACGGAGGGAAGGCCGGCTTCAGCGTCTTCGCGTCCAGCGCGTTCGCACCCAGCAGCGGAAAACGGCACTGCGACTCGAACTTCCGCAGCGTCTCGATTCCGTAGTTGAACTCATGATTGCCGAGCGCCACCGCGTCATAACCGATCGCGTTCATCGCCTGCGCCATCGGATGCACCGGACCACCCTTGGCGGTGATCGGGTCAACCTTCGCGTAGTAGTACGTCAGAGGCGTGCCCTGAATGGTGTCACCGGCGTCCAGCAACAGCGTGTTGCACCGGCCCTTCTCCTTGCGGACCGCGTTCACCAGCGTCGAGATCCGCGCCAGACCCTGCGCGTTGCCCGCCGCATCCTTGTACTCCGCGTCCTTGAAGTAGTCCCAGTTGAAGATGTGACCGTGCAGATCGGTCGTGCCCATCACCGTCAGCGAATACCGCTTCGGCTTCCTGCCGCCCTTCGCCACCGCGGCCTCCGCCGCCTGAGCGCTCGGAGCCACGGCCGCACCGGCCAGGGCGACCCCCGCGCCGGTCACGGCGGACTTCTTCAGGAACTTCCGACGGTTCAACGGCATGGCGGGCCACTCCTCGGGAAACGGTCGACAACACACGCAGATACGCGCGTAGATTCTGACCCGGTCATGACGTACGACAACAGCCCCCGCAGGTTTCGATCTGATGACCGGCACGGTCCGGAAACGGGCCGCCGGTGACAGAGTGGGACGTATGACCTCACCCTCCGAAGCCTCCGAGGAAACCCGCTCCGCCGTCCCCTACGGCACACCCGACGCACCCCGAATCGCCGTCCGCGGCGAAGCCCACCTCGAAGTCGACCCCGAGATCGCCCGCATCGGCATCACCGTCAGCGCCCGCGGCACCGACCGCCGCGACGCCCTCACCGACCTGACCCGCCGCAACACCACCGCCCTCGACCTCGTGAAGACTTATGGCGACGCCGTCGAAAAGCTGGAGACCGGCGCCTTCTCCATCACCCCCGAACTCACCAAACACGGCCGCGGCGAACGCATCCGCGCCTACCACGGCCGCGTCCACATCACCGCCGAACTCACCGACTTCACCGCACTCGGCGAACTCACCACCCGCCTCGCCGACCTCGACCTCACCCGCGTCGACGGCCCCTGGTGGGCCCTGCGCCCCGACTCGCCCGCCCACCGCCAGGCCAGGCAACAGGCAGTACGCGAAGCCGTCCAACGAGCCCGCGAATACGCCGAAGCCCTCGGCACCACACTCGCCGCCCTCGTGGAACTCGCCGACATCGGCGCCGAGAACGCCCACCCCTACGGCATGGAAACGGGATCCGCCCGAAGCATGCGCACCATGGCATTCGACGCGGCCGCCCCCGAAAGCGCCCCGGCCCTCGACCTCGAACCCGAACGACAGCACGTCTACGCACAGGTCAACGCCCGCTTCACAATGTCACCGCCGGTGCTCTGAAAGCCCTCCGAAATGCTCATCGGAGCGGCCCCATGCACAATTCAACACTTGTCAACAGCCCTTCACGCAAAGGTTGTTGAGTAGTCATGCCCGACCAATTCCCTACCCGCTGGTAAGGCCTAGGCTCGAACCATGCGCCGAGCAAAAATCGTCTGTACATTGGGCCCCGCCACCGACTCGTACGACCAGATCAAGGCACTGGTCGAAGCCGGAATGGACGTAGCCCGCCTCAACCTCAGCCACGGCAGCCATGCCGACCACGAGGAGCGCTACCAGCGCGTGCGAAAGGCCTCCGACGAGACCGGCCGCAGCGTCGGAATCCTCGCCGACCTTCAAGGCCCGAAGATCCGACTCGGCCGCTTCACCGAAGGACCCGTACTCCTTGAACGCGGAGACACCTTCACCATCACGGTGGAAGAGGGCACAGAGGGTGACCGCCAGACCTGCGGGACCACCTACTCCGGCCTCGCCGCCGACGTCACCACCGGCGAGCGCATCCTCGTCGACGACGGCAAGGTCTGCCTCGAAGTCACCGCCGTCGACGGCCCCCGCGTCCACACCACCGTCATCGAAGGCGGCATGGTCTCCGACAACAAGGGCCTCAACCTCCCCGGCGTCGCCGTCTCCGTCCCCGCCCTCTCCAAAAAGGACGAGGACGACCTCCGCTGGGCCCTGCGCACCGGATGCGACGTCATTGCCCTCTCCTTCGTCCGCAGCGGACGCGACATCGTGGACGTCCACCGCATCATGGACGAAGAGGGCCGACGCCTCCCCGTGATCGCCAAGGTCGAGAAGCCTCAGGCCGTCGAGAACATCGACGACATCGTCGCCGCCTTCGACGGCATCATGGTCGCCCGAGGCGACCTCGGCGTCGAAATGCCCCTCGAACAGGTCCCGATCGTCCAGAAGCGCGCGGTCAAACTCGCCAAGCGCAACGCCAAGCCGGTCATCGTCGCCACCCAGATGCTCGACTCGATGATCGACAACTCCCGCCCGACGAGGGCCGAGGCGAGCGACGTCGCCAACGCCGTCATCGACGGCACAGACGCCGTGATGCTGTCCGGCGAGACGAGCGTCGGCAAGTACCCCATCGAGACGGTCCGCACGATGTCCCGCATCGTCGAGGCGGCCGAGGAAGACATCCTGGCGAAGGGCCTCCCGCCCCTGACGGACCGGAACAAGCCCCGCACCCAGGGCGGCGCGGTCGCCCGGGCCGCCGCCGAGATGGGCGACTTCCTCGGCGCGAAGTACCTGGTCGCCTTCACCCAGTCCGGCGACACGGTCCGCCGCCTGTCCCGCTACCGCTCCCCGATCCCGCTGCTGGCCTTCACCCCGGACGAGGCGACCCGCTCCCAGCTCAACCTGACCTGGGGCGTCGAGACCTTCCTCGGCCCCCACGTCGACTCGACCGACGCGATGGTCGACCAGGTCGACGAACTGCTCCTGAAGTACGGCCACTGCGAGAAGGGCGACATCGTCGTCATCACGGCCGGCTCCCCGCCCGGAGTCTCCGGCTCCACGAACCTGGTCCGCGTCCACCACATCGGCGAGGACGACAGCCCTAAGTAGGGGTGTGGGGTCAGTACTTGGGGCCTACGTGGGTGTCCATTAGGGCTACGGAGGCGCGGCGGGCGATGGAGATGTTGCAAGAGTTCGCTCGCTTCCAGCTGACGCCGACCGCGTCGAGGGTGTCCGTGAAGAGCTGGATGATGTCAGGCGACTTGTTGGTGAAGAAGTACCGGGGGTACTCGTATCGCTTGCGTTCACCGCCGACTAGGCGGGTCGTCCAGTTGGTGATACGGCAGCCGTCGGAATGGATGAGTCCCCGGATGAATTCCCATGGGTGCGCATCGACGATTTCCTGCTGCCAGGGTTCGAGGACGATCGGGCGCTCATGCTTCTTGCCGGGGCCGTGCTGGGGGAACAGGCAGGGCCAGTGCTGGCTGTACCCGACGACCGAGACGTATCCGACTGCGTGGACCCGGTTCGACTTCTTGCTGGGGTTGATGGCTTCGACGGCGGTAGCGCAAGCCTCGATGAGGCCGGGCCAAGCGTTGGCGCATGCGATGCGGAGAAAGGAGCCCGCTCGTATGCCGGGACTGATGCAGCCGTCGCCGAGGTAGAGCCCCAAGAGATAGCTGTAGGCCGCCGTGTTGGAAGGTGACTCAGTCGTTGGACCGCATCTCGAGCATGGCGTGCGCTTCATGCGCGGTAACGGTTCGATGCGTGATTGCCAGGAGCGGATCGCTGACCGGGAGGCACCGGTCTCCTGGCTCACTGAGTTCAGGCTGCGTCCCTGAGCGACAAGTGCCAGAGCTCGCTTGCGTGTGCCCATGTCGTACATGCGGCCACTCTGTGCTACTGATCGTGACCATGCGCAGCGAAAAGCGGATGTTCACGAGAACGTGAGCATCCGCTTTCTTCTGGCGACCTTCAATTCGAAGGAAAAGTGCCCCGAGTCGGACTCGAACCGACACTGTATGGGTTTTGAATCCATTGCCTGCTGCCAAATTGGGCTACCGGGGCCCGCAAATCGAAGGTTCACTCCGACCCGCTGCGTTCCCACCATACCGCAGCTAGGTACGCTCTTGTCAGCAGTACCCCGCCCTGAACGAGGAGCCCCCGTGACCGCCCCCGAGTCGCCCCAGCCCGTAGACGCGCCCGACGACGACAAGTCGCACGTGCCTCCGCTGACGACCCGTGTCGTCATCGCCGAGGACGAGGCGTTGATCCGTCTCGACCTCAAGGAGATGCTCGAAGAAGAGGGGTACACGGTCGTAGGCGAGGCCGGTGACGGTGAGCAGGCCGTCGAGCTCGCCCGGGAGCACCGCCCCGACCTCGTCATCCTCGATGTGAAGATGCCGAAGCTCGACGGCATCTCCGCCGCGGAGAAGATCGCCGAGGAGTCCATCGCCCCGGTGCTGATGCTCACCGCGTTCTCGCAGCGCGACCTCGTCGAGCGGGCGCGTGACGCCGGTGCGATGGCGTATCTGGTGAAGCCGTTCAGCAAGAGCGATGTCGTTCCGGCGATCGAGATGGCTGTCTCGCGCTTCACGGAGTTGAAGGCGCTGGAGAAGGAGATCGAGGATCTCACGACGCGTCTGGAGACGAGGAAGCTCGTCGACCGTGCGAAGTCGGTGCTGCAGACGGAGTACGGCCTGTCGGAGCCGGCCGCGTTCCGTTGGATTCAGAAGACGTCCATGGACCGTCGTATGTCGATGCAGCAGGTCGCCGAGGCGGTTATTCAGGACGCCGACGAGAAGAAGGCCGCGAAGGGCTGAGCGACCGGCAACGAGCGTACGTACGGCTGAGGCCCGCACCCGTGTCAACGGGTGCGGGCCTCAGCCGTATGCGAGTAGCCGCGAGGGGCCGTACCGCGAACGTCGGCTCAGTCCTCGCCGAGGTACGCCTTGCGGACCGACTCGTCGTGCAGGAGGTCCTGGCCGGATCCGGAGAGGACGATGCTGCCGACCTCCATGACGTGTCCCTGGTCGGCGAGCGAGAGTGCTGCCTGGGCGTTCTGCTCGACGAGCAGGATGGTGGTGCCCTGGGACTTGAGTTCGGAGATCGTGGCCATGATCTTCTGCATCATGATCGGCGAGAGGCCCATGGAGGGTTCGTCGAGCATGAGCAGCTTGGGCTGGGACATGAGCGCGCGGCCCATGGCGAGCATCTGCTGCTCGCCGCCGGAGAGCGTGCCCGCGGCCTGCTTGCGGCGTTCGCCGAGGATCGGGAAGAGGTCGTACGCCCGTTGGATGTCCTTGTCGATGCCTGCCTTGTCGCTGCGCAGGAAGGCTCCGAGGCGGAGGTTGTCCTCGATCGTCATGCGGGGGAAGATGTGCCGCCCCTCGGGGGAGTGGGCGAGCCCGAGGGAGACGATCTGGTGGGCGGGGGTCTTCTTCAGTGACTTGCCCTGGAACTTGATCTGGCCGCCGACGGGCTTGAGGAGGCCGGAGAGGGTGCGCAGGGTGGTGGTTTTTCCGGCGCCGTTGGTGCCGATGAGGGTGACGACCTGGCCGGCGTCGACCTTGAAGGAGATGCCCTTGACGGCTTCGATCTTGCCGTAGGCGACTCGGAGGTCCTCGACTTCGAGCAGTGCGGTCATCGGTCGTTCTCCTTGCGGGGCGCGGCGTCCGTGGAGGCTTCGGCCTGTGCCTCGGCGGCTTCGACCTCGGCGACCTCCTCCTGGCCGGGTGCGTCTTCGAAGGGTTCGCCGAGGTAGGCGGCGATGACGCGTTCGTCGCCCTGGACGGTGGCGCTGTCGCCTTCGACGAGTTTTTCGCCCTGGACGAGGACGGCGACGCGGTCGCAGAGGTTGAAGATGAACCGCATGTCGTGCTCGATGACGAGGACGGCGATGCCCATGTCCCGGATGGCGAAGACGAGTTCCTCGGTGGCCCGGGTCTCCTGCGGGTTCATGCCGGCGGTGGGCTCGTCGAGGAGGAGCAGGCCGGGTTCGCTGGCGAGGGCGCGGGCGATTTCGAGCTTGCGCTGTTCGCCGTAGGGGAGGTTCCTGGCGAGGTGGTCGCGCTTGGCGGCGAGGCCGATGAACTCGAGGAGTTCCATGGCGCGGTCTTCGGAGGTTTTTTCGGCCTTCTTGAAGCCGGGGCCGCGTACGAGTGCGGACCAGAGTCCTTCTTTGGTGCGGGTGTGGCGGCCGACGAGGACGTTTTCCAGGACCGTCATGTTGGCGAAGAGACGGATGTTCTGGAAGGTGCGGGCGACGCCGGCGGCGGTGACCTTGAAGGACTGGGACGGCAGGACGGTGCCCTTGTAGCGGACCTCTCCCTCGGTGGGGATGTAGAGGCCGGTGAGGCAGTTGAAGAAGGTCGTCTTGCCGGCGCCGTTGGGGCCGATGAGGCCGACGATTTCTCCGCTGTTGACCTGGAGGTCGACGTTGCGTACGGCGGTGAGGCCGCCGAAGCGCATGGTGACGCCGCGTGCGTCGAGCACCGTTTCGCCGGGGGCGGTGGCGCCGGGGGCGGCGCCCTTGGTGGTGGTGTCGGTAGTCATCGTGGTCAGGCCCCTGCCTTGCTGAGGACTGTGGGAGCTTCCGCTTCCTCGTGGAATTCGAGCTGGCGGCGCCGGTTCGGGATGAGGCCTTCCGGACGGAAGCGCATCAGCAGGACGAGCGCGAGGCCGAAGGCGAGGAGCTGGTAGTCGCCGAGGAACTGGAGCTTGGCGGGGATCAGGTAGAGCAGTGCGGCGCCGACGAGCGGTCCGCTGATGGTGCCCATGCCGCCGAGGACGACCGCTGCGAGCAGGAAGGCCGAGTTGGGCGGGACGACGTGGGCGAACTGGTACTGCTCGGGTGTCACGGTGTAGGTGACGTGTGCCTGGACGGAGCCGGCGAGGCCGGCGAGGGCTGCGCCGAGGGCGAAGGCGATGAGCTTGACGCGGAAGCCGTTGATGCCCATGGCGAGCGCGGCGGTCTCGTCCTCGCGGATGGCGACCCAGGCGCGGCCGATGCGGGAGTCGCCGCTGCGGCGGAAGACGACCACGACGACCAGCGTGATGAGGAGCATCAGCAGGAAGTAGTTGGCGAAGCGCGCGATGGTGAATCCGGCGATGCTGTGCTCTTGGCCGAAGTCGAACCCGAGGATGTTGAGGTTCGGGATCGAGGAGATGCCGTTGGAGCCGTTGGTGATGTCGGGTCCGCTGGTGCCGTCCATGTTGAGGACGGTGATGCGGAAGATCTCACCGAAGCCGAGGGTCACGATGGCGAGGTAGTCGCCGCGCAGCCGGAGGGTCGGGGCGCCGATGAGGACGCCGAAGACCATGGCGACCGCCGCGCCGAGGAGGGCGGAGGCCCAGAACGGCAGGTGGATGTCGAACGGTGAGGAGGGGGAGCCGGAGACCATGGCCGCGGTGTAGGCGCCGACGCCGAGGAAGGCGACGTATCCGAGGTCGAGGAGTCCGGCGAGGCCGACGACGATGTTGAGGCCGAGGGCGACGGTGGCGAAGATCAGGATGTAGACGCCGATGGTCGCGTACTGGTCGTCGGACTGGGTGAAGGGGAATGCGGCGGCGGCGACGAACGCGCCGATCATGGTGACGTTGCGGTGCTTCGAGGTGAGTGCGGACAGCCTGTTGACGAGTCCGGCCTTGGCCGCGGCGGCGAAGCCGAGGCCCGCGGTGATGAGGAAGCCGATGAACTGCTCGTCGTACTCGGTGCCGATGCCGTAGGTGAAGACGGTCAGGCCGAGGGCCAGTGCGGCGACGATGACGAGGATTTCGGCGTACGCGGGCAGCTTGTGGGCCGGGGCCTTGGTGGTGCCGGAGGCGAAGGCTGCCTTGACGACGGTGACGTCGTACCGCCGCTGGTGGCGGAACTGCTCCCAGGCGGTGTCGTCGGGGTCGTACGGGTCGGGTGCCGGTCGCTGGAACGGCAGGGAGAGCGAGCCGACCAGGGCGGCGAGGGTGGCGACGGCCACGATCCAGCCGCCGGGTTCGAGGTTGGCCAGCCCGCCGAGTTTGGTGCTGATCGCGATGATCGTGTACCAGGCGGTGGCGAACGCGGCGAGCGCGGCGAGCTTGATGGCGCTGTCGGCGCCTGCGGGGGTGAGCCAGCGCAGGCCCTTGACGCCGTAGGAGGAGAGGCCGAAGAGCGTGGTGAGGGCGCCGCCGATGAGGACGAGGACCTGCAGGCCGCCGGGGTAGCCGTAGACGGTGAGGTCGCCGGGGAATGCGGCGGTCCAGGTCCAGGCGAGGAAGGTGGAGATGATGGTGAGGATGCCGCCGCCGGTGGCGAGGGCGCGTCCGATGTTCGGGGGGATGCCGATGAGTCCGGCGGTGGAGCCGGCCGGCTCCTTGGCGGGCGTCTGGGGGCTGGTGGTCTGTGTGGTCATAGGTCTCACGCCCTGTCCGCGACGCGCTCGCCGAGCAGGCCCTGTGGCCTGAAGAGGAGCACGAGGATGAGGAGTACGAAGGCCCAGACGTTGGCCCAGGACTGGCCGCCGAGCTGTGACATGCCGGGGACGTCGGCGATGTAGGCGGTTGCCATGGTCTCGGCGAGGCCGAGGACGACGCCGCCGATCATGGCTCCGTAGATGTTGCCGATGCCGCCGAGGACGGCGGCGGTGAAGGCCTTGAGGCCGAGGATGAAGCCCATGCGGAAGTCGATCTGGCCGTACTTGAGGCCGTAGGCGAGGCCTCCGACGGCGGCGAACGCGGCGCCGAGGGCGAAGGCGACCACGATGATGCGGTCGGTGTTGATGCCCATGAGCTTGGCGGTGTCCGGGTCCTGGGCGGTGGCCTGCATGCCGCGTCCGGTCCGGGTCTTCATGACGAAGTAGGCGAGGACGGCCATGCTGATGGGGGCCGCGATGAAGAGGAAGACGTCACCGGTCTGGATGGTGACGCTGCCGATCTCGAAGGGGCCGCCTTCGATCTGCGGGAAGGTCCGCGCCGACTTGGCGTTGGGGTACCAGGCCCATACCGCCTGCTGCAGGGCCAGGGAGAGGCCGATGGCGGTGATGAGGGGGGCCAGGCGTGGTGCGGTGCGCAGGGGGCGGTAGGCGAACCGTTCCGCTCCGACTGCGACGGTGACGGCGACGAAGATGGCGCCGACGAGCATGAGCGGCAGGGCGATCCACATGGTGGTGCCGTCGGGGAGTACGTACAGATAGACCGTGAGCGCGCCGAAGGCCCCGGTCATGAAGATCTCGCCGTGGGCGAAGTTGATGAGCTGGACGATGCCATAGACCATCGTGTAGCCGATGGCGACCAGCCCGTACATGGATCCCAGTAGCAGGCCGTTGACCAGCTGCTGCGGCAGTTCGTTCACCGCATGTCCTCCGAGCGTTCGGATAGTCGAGGGATGTGACCGGATGCGAGTCCGCGCGGGGCGCTTGTGGTGCAGCGCCCCGCGCGGCTCAGGTGGTGATGCGGGTGTGGATCAGCCTTCGTACGTGCCGGACTTCACCGGCTTCCAGGTGCCACCCTCGACGGAGTAGACGGTGAGCTGCTTGTTGGTGGCGTCGCCGTACTCGTCGAAGGAGACCTTGCCGGTCACACCGTCGAAGGAGACGCCCTGCATGGCCTCGGTGACCTTGGCGCGGGCATCGTCCGGAAGCTTGCCGTCGTTGTCCTCGACGACCTTCTTCACGGCCTCGATGATCGCCCAGCCCGAGTCGTAGGAGTAGCCGCCGTACGCCTCGTAGGCCTCCTTGTAGCCCGCGGCCTTGTAGCTGGACACGAACTCCTTGGCGGAGGGGAGGTCCTCGACGGGCGCGCCGACCGAGGTGGCGAGGTCGCCGGTGCCGCTGGCGCCGGCCAGCTTGATGAAGTCGGCGCTGTAGATGCCGTCACCGCCGACGAGCGGGATCTTGGCGCCCGCGGCCTTGATCTGCTTGCTGAGCGGGCCGGCCTGCGGGTACTCGCCGCCGTAGTAGACGACGTCGGCACCGGAGCTCTTCACCTGCGTGGCGACGGCGGAGAAGTCCTTGGTGTCGGGGTCGATGTGCTGCGTACCGACGACCTTGCCACCGAGCTTCTTGAACTCCTCGGTGAAGGTGGCGGCGAGGCCGGCACCGTAGGTCTTCTTGTCGTCGATGACGTAGACGCTCTTCTTCTTGGCGTCGTTGAAGACGTACTGCGCGGCGAACGGGCCCTGGATGGCGTCCGTGGTCGCGGTGCGGAAGTACGACTTGTACGGGCGGGCCTTCTCGCCGCCGTTCCACTTCGTGCCCTGGGTCAGGGCCGGGTTGGTGTTGGCGGGCGAGACCTCGACGAGCTTGGCGTCGTCGAAGACCTTCTGCATGGACTCGGCGACCGAGGAGTTCAGGGGGCCGACGACGCCGAGGACGTCCTTGTCGGCGACCAGCTTGGTGGCGTTCTGCTGGCCCGAGGAGGGCTGCGCCTGGTCGTCCAGGGCCTCGACCTTGAAGGTGATCCCTTCGACGGTCTTCTCCTTGTTGGCCGTCTTGGCCGCAAGGTCCACGGAGTTCTTGATTCCGAGGCCCAGCGCGGAGAGGTCGCCGGTCAGCGGGGCGTCGACGCCGATGACGACGGTGGTGTCACCGCCGTTCGAGTCCGAACCGCCGCCGTCCTCGTCGCGCGAGCCGCAGGCGGTGAGGGTGAGTGCTCCCGCCGCCAACGCGGCGGTGATGGCGATGAGCGAACGTTGACGCACGATCAGCAGTCCTTTCCCTGGCGCAGCCCTTCCTCGTGGAACGGGCCGAGTCGAGCGCTGGGCCGAAAATAATTCGAATCCGATGGCGCGGTGACTGGCCGTGACTCTAAGCGTGTCGGGGGAACGTGGAGGAGAGTCTGACTCATGCTGTGACGCTCTTGTTATGACACGAGGTAATGCAGAGCGGTACTCACTGGGCGGATGGGCAGACTTCCTGCCTATTCGTCCGGTCCACATAGTGAGAACCTGCAGGACGTGCCGCAGTCATTTCAGGAGCGTCCTACCGTTTTGGTGATGACCGGGAGTCGTTGCTGCAGGCTACTTGCAGGGCCTCTGAGAGGTCGTGCGCATAGCGCTCACCCAGGATGAAGCTGTGGTCTTCTATTGCGCGCGTATTACGCAGAGTTACGTCCAGGAAAGGGAAAGCGGCGTTTGACGGCACATTCGCGCATTCCGTGACATGCATCGTGACGACGATCTTGTGACCGAAACCGGGCTTGGTCCGGAACGGCGGGGGCGGAACCGACGTCAGCGAGAGGCTCGCGTAGGGCTGCGAGATGCGCACCACGGTGATCGTGGGTCCGTCCTGCGCGGTGACCTTCACCGCGAAGCTGAAGCTTCTGCTCGGAGCGCCGGCGGGCGTGCCCTCCTGGCCGAGGTAGGTGATGGACACCGCCTGGGACGGGTTGGGTGCCTCGGGTGGTGGCGGGTCGTGGGGCCGGGTCGCGAAGAGATAGCCGCCGCCCGCCACGAGGGCGACCACGGTGGTGGACGCGAGCACGGCACGGCGGTGCCGGGCGTACAGGCTTGTCAGCCGCTCGCGCGGGGTTCCGGGGAGGAACGGCGGGGCCGGCTCGACGGTGTCCCACGCGCGTGTGCCCTCGCCCGGCTCGACCGGACCGACGCCGCTCAACTCCAGGGCCCTCCCGTCGGATTGCCGTCGCGGTACCGCTTGGTGCAGCGTTCGCGTGCGTCGCGGTCGATCAGTTCCCGCGCCGCCTGTCCGCCGGAGCGCCTCTTCTCGGCCCGGGCCGCGTCCACGACCTCCATCAGGATCTCGTACTGCCCGTTGGACAGGCCCATCGACTGGTAGTCCCCGTAGGTGTCGCTGTCCAGCACCTCCTGCGACCAGTGGGCGACGATCCGGGCGCACAGGTCCTCGGGAGGTGTGGCGGGCGGTGACGACGGCGCACCGGAAGCGGCCCGCGTGCCCGCCGCCTGGCCCTGCGGGCCGGACTCGCCGCACCCGGTGGCCACAGCGCCGGTCAGGAGCACCAGCCCAAGCACCGGCCCCCGCCAGAGGGCCCCACCCGTTCCCATGTCATGACGCTATGCCGCCGGGTGCCCGGGATCAACGCCGCCCGCGGACAACGGTTTTCCGGTTGGGTCAGTTCCTCGCGTCGACGCGCTGCGCGTCGCTCGGATTCACGTCGCGCAGCATGCACGTCAGCCGCGCGCTGCACACCCGCTTGCCGTCCTCGTCACTGATCACGATCTCGTACGTGGCTGTCGAGCGGCCGCGGTGCAGGGGCGTGGCCACGCCGGTCACCAGGCCGGATCGGGCGCCCCGGTGGTGGGTGCAGTTCAGGTCGACGCCGACGGCGATCTTGGAGCTGCCGCCGTGCAGCATGGCGCCGACCGAGCCGAGTGTCTCGGCGAGCACGGCGGAGGCGCCGCCGTGCAGGAGCCCGTACGGCTGGGTGTTGCCCTCGACCGGCATGGTGCCCACCACGCGGTCCGCGGAGGCCTCGACGACCTGGACGCCCATGCGCGTGCCGAGATGTCCGGCGGAGAACATGGCGACCAGGTCCACGCCGAGCGCCGCGTACTCGTCGATGACCTCTTGCGGGAACTTCGCGTGGTGCTGCTCGCCCATGGGTCCTGCTCCTTCGTCGTCGATCACGCCGCCTGAGCGGCCGCGCTGGCTAAGCGAACGCTCAGTTGGCTGCCGATTGTTCCAGACGCACGGCGACGGACTTGCTGGCGGGCGTGTTGCTGGTGTCGGCGGTGGCGTCCAGCGGCACCAGGACGTTGGTCTCCGGGTAGTACGCGGCCGCGCAGCCGCGGGCCGTCGGGTAGTGCACGACACGGAAACCGGGGGCGCGCCGCTCCACGCCGTCCTTCCACTCGCCGACCAGATCGGTGTACGAGCCGTCGGCGAGGCCGAGCTCGCGGGCGTCCTCGGGGTTGACGAGAACGACCCGCCGGCCGTTCTTGATGCCCCGGTAACGGTCGTCCAGGCCGTAGATCGTGGTGTTGTACTGGTCGTGTGAGCGCAGTGTCTGCAGGAGGAGACGGCCCTCGGGGAGCTTCGGGTACTCGACGGGCGCGGCCGTGAAGTTGGCCTTGCCGGTGGCGGTGGGGAAGCGGCGCTCGTCGCGCGGGGCGTGCGGCAGGGCGAAGCCGTTCGGGTCGGCCACGCGCGCGTTGAAGTCCTCGAAGCCCGGGATCACCCTCGCGATGCGGTCGCGGACCGTCGCGTAGTCCTTCTCGAACTCCTCCCAGGGCGTGCGGGATTCGTCGCCGAGAACGCGGCGGGCGAGGCGCGACACGATGGCGGGCTCGGACAGCAGGTGCTCGCTCGCGGGCTCCAGGCGGCCGCGTGAGGCGTGCACCATGCCCATGGAGTCCTCGACGGTCACGAACTGCTCGCCACTGCCCTGGAGATCGCGCTCGGTACGGCCGAGGGTCGGCAGGATCAGGGCACGCGCGCCCGTGACGGCGTGCGAGCGGTTGAGCTTCGTCGACACATGGACGGTGAGGCGGGCGCGGCGCATCGCCGCCTCGGTGACCTCGGTGTCGGGGGAGGCCGACACGAAGTTGCCGCCCATCGCGAAGAAGACCTTGGCCTTGTCGTCACGCATCGCGCGGATGGCCCGTACGACGTCGTAGCCGTGGCCGCGCGGCGGGGCGAAGCCGAACTCCTTCTCCAGGGCGTCCAGGAAGGCGGGCGCGGGGCGCTCGAAGATGCCCATCGTGCGGTCGCCCTGCACGTTCGAATGGCCGCGCACCGGGCACACGCCCGCGCCCGGGCGGCCGATGTTGCCGCGCAGCAGAAGGAAGTTGACGACCTCGCGGATGGTCGGCACGGAGTGCTTGTGCTGGGTGAGGCCCATGGCCCAGCAGACGATGGTCCGCTCGGAGGCGAGGACCATGCGCAGGGCCTCGTCGATCTGCTCGCGCGTGAGGCCCGTCGCGGTGAGCGTCTCGTCCCAGTCGGCGGCGCGGGCGGCCTTGGCGAACTCCTCGTAGCCGTGGGTGTGTTCGTCGATGAAGGCCTTGTCGACGGCGCCCGACCCCGCGCCGGAGGCGCTGTCGGACTCAGCGAGGATCAGCTTGTTCAGGAGGCGGAAGAGGGCCTGGTCGCCGCCGATGCGGATCTGCAGGAACAGGTCGGTGAGCGCGGCGCCCTTGAACATGCCCTGGGGGGTCTGCGGGTTCTTGAAGCGCTCCATGCCCGCCTCGGGCAGCGGGTTCACGGTGATGATCTTCGCACCGCCCGCCTTCGCCTTCTCCAGGGCGGAGAGCATGCGCGGGTGGTTCGTGCCCGGGTTCTGCCCGGCGACGATGATCAGGTCCGCCTTGTAGAGGTCCTCCAGGAGGACGCTGCCCTTGCCGATGCCGATCGTCTCGTTCAGCGCGGAACCCGACGATTCGTGGCACATGTTGGAGCAGTCCGGCAGGTTGTTCGTACCGAACTCGCGGGCGAACAGCTGGTACAGGAACGCCGCCTCGTTGCTGGTGCGCCCCGAGGTGTAGAACAGCGCCTCGTCCGGGGAGGCGAGGCCGGTGAGCTCCTCGGCGATGATGTCGAAGGCACGCTCCCAGGGCACCGCCTCGTAGCGCTCGGCGCCCTCCGCGAGATACATGGGCTGGGTGAGACGGCCCTGCTGGCCGAGCCAGTAGCCGCTGCGGGTCGCGAGGTCGGCGACCGTGTGCGCGGCGAAGAAGTCCGGGGTCACCCGGCGCAGGGTGGCCTCCTCGGCGACCGCCTTCGCGCCGTTCTCGCAGAACTCCGCGGTGTGCCGGTGCTCCGGCTCGGGCCAGGCGCAGCCGGGGCAGTCGAAGCCGTCCTTCTGATTGACCCGCAGCAGCGTCAGCGCCGTGCGCTTCACACCCATCTGCTGCTGGGCCATGCGCAGGCTGTGCCCGACCGCGGGCAGTCCGGCGGCGGCGTGCTTCGGGCCGGCGACCTGGGGCGCGTCCTGAACCGGATCACTCTGGGGCGGCTTGCCGGCCATCTCGGCCTCCTCTTCGAGCACACGTATGAGGTACGTCTTCGATCCTCCCACGTGGTGGTGACAACGATCGCGGCCCGTCCGCGGCGATGATCGCGCGCGGTCCGAAAGCTGTGACGGACACGGCGCGAAGGCGCTCGCGGAGGGCGGGGCGGGTCCGACTGTCAGTGGGGCGTGGCAGGATCGGGGGCGTGGCAGATTCAGCATCGAAGAAGACCGAGAAGACCTCCGGCGGCGGACGCCCGCGGCTGATGCTCATGGACGGGCATTCGCTGGCGTACCGAGCGTTCTTCGCGCTGCCCGCGGAGAACTTCACGACGGCGACGGGCCAGCCGACGAACGCGATCTACGGCTTCGCGTCGATGCTCGCCAACACGCTGCGCGAGGAGGCGCCCACGCACTTCGCGGTGGCGTTCGACGTCTCCCGCAAGACATGGCGCTCCGAGGAGTTCACCGAGTACAAGGCGAACAGGTCGAAGACCCCGGACGAGTTCAAGGGTCAGGTCGAGCTGATCGGCGAGCTCCTGGACGCGATGCACGCCGAGCGGTTCGCCGTGGACGGCTTCGAGGCGGACGACATCATCGCCACGCTCGCCACCCAGGCCGAGGCCGCGGGCTTCGAGGTGCTCATCGTCACCGGCGACCGCGACTCCTTCCAGCTCGTCTCCGAGCACACCACCGTGCTCTACCCCACGAAGGGTGTCTCCGAGCTGACGCGGTTCACTCCGGAGAAGGTCTTCGAGAAGTACGGACTGACGCCCGCGCAGTACCCCGACTTCGCGGCCCTGCGCGGAGACCCGTCCGACAACCTGCCGGGCATCCCCGGGGTCGGCGAGAAGACCGCCGCGAAGTGGATCAACCAGTTCGGGTCGTTCGCGGAACTGGTCGAGCGCGCCGAAGAGGTCAAGGGCAAGGCCGGGCAGAACTTCCGTGACCACCTGGACGCGGTCAAGCTCAACCGTCGCCTCACGGAGATGGTGCGCGACGTCGAGCTGCCGAAGTCGGCCGCCGACCTGGAGCGCGCTCCGTACGACCGCACGGCCGTCGCGATGGTCCTGGACACCCTGGAGATCCGTAACCCGTCGCTGCGCGAGCGGCTGCTCGCCGTCGACCCCGGGGCGGAGGAGGCGGACGCCGGTCCGCCGGCCGCCGCGGGCGTGGCCGTGGATGGCACGGTCATCGGCGCGGGCGAGCTCAAGCCGTGGCTCTCCGAGCACGGCACCACGGTCCTGGGCGTCGCCACGGTCGACACCTGGGCCCTCGGCACCGGCTCGGTCGCCGAGGTCGCCCTCGCCGCGGCCGACGGCGCCGCCGCATGGTTCGACCCGTCCGAGCTGGACGAGTCCGACGAGAACGCGTTCGCGGCCTGGCTCGCCGACCCCGACAGGCCCAAGGTGCTGCACAACGCCAAGGCCGCCATGCGGGTCTCCGCCGAGCACGGCTGGAGCATCGAGGGCGTCTCCATGGACACCGCCCTCGCCGCCTACCTCGTCAAGCCGGGCCGCCGCTCCTTCGACCTGGACGCGCTGTCCCTGGAGTACCTCGGCCGGGAGCTGGCGCCCGCCGCCGCGGCCGACGGGCAGCTCGCCTTCGGCGCGGACGAAGGCGCCGAGGCCGACGCGCTGATGGTGCAGGCCCGCGCGATCCTCGACCTGGGCGACGCGTTCACGGAGCGCCTGAAGGAGGTCGGCGCGGCCGACCTGCTGCGTGACGTGGAGCTGCCCACCTCCGTGCTCCTGGCCCGCCTGGAGCGGCACGGCATCGCGGCCGACAAGGCCCACCTGGAAGCCATGGAGCAGATGTTCGCGGGCGCAGTCCAGCAGGCCGTGAAGGAGGCGCACGCGGCCGCCGGGCACGAGTTCAACCTCGGCTCGCCCAAGCAGCTCCAGGAAGTCCTCTTCGGCGAACTGGGCCTGCCCAAGACGAAGAAGACGAAGACCGGCTACACGACGGACGCCGACGCGCTCGCCTGGCTCGCCGGCCAGACCGACAACGAACTGCCGGTCATCATGCTCCGCCACCGCGAGCAGGCGAAGCTCCGCGTCACCGTCGAGGGCCTGATCAAGACGATCGCCGCGGACGGCCGCATCCACACCACGTTCCACCAGACGGTGGCCGCGACGGGCCGTCTCTCGTCGCAGGACCCGAACCTGCAGAACATCCCGGTCCGCACGGAGGAGGGCCGCGCGATCCGCCGCGGCTTCGTCGTCGGCGAGGGCTTTGAATCCCTCATGACCGCCGACTACAGCCAGATCGAACTGCGCGTGATGGCCCACCTCTCCGAGGACGAGGGCCTCCTGGAGGCGTTCACCTCCGGCGAGGACCTGCACACCACCGTCGCCTCCCAGGTGTTCTCCGTCGAGGGCACGGCCGTCGACGCGGAGATGCGCCGCAAGATCAAGGCCATGTCGTACGGCCTGGCGTACGGACTGTCCGCCTTCGGCCTCTCCCAGCAGCTGAACATCGACGCGGGCGAGGCCCGCGCGCTGATGGACACCTACTTCGAGCGCTTCGGCGGCGTACGGGACTATCTGCGCCGGGCGGTCGACGAGGCGCGGGCGACGGGCTACACGGCGACGCTCTTCGGGCGCCGCCGCTACCTCCCCGACCTCAACAGCGACAACCGCCAGCGCCGCGAGGCTGCCGAGCGCATGGCTCTGAACGCGCCGATCCAGGGCACGGCGGCGGACATCGTCAAGATCGCCATGCTGAACGTGGACCGGGCTCTCCGCAAGGCCGACCTCAAGTCCCGCATGCTCCTCCAGGTCCACGACGAAATCGTCCTGGAGATCGCCCCCGGCGAGCGCGCGAAGGCCGAGGAACTGGTCCGCCACGAAATGGCCAACGCCGTGCACCTCCGGGCCCCCCTGGACGTCTCGGTCGGCTCGGGCCCGGACTGGGAGTCGGCGGCCCACTAGGGCCCTCCGGGGGGCGCGGAATTCGGCTGCGGGCCCGGTTGGGTGCTGGTCGCGCAGTTCCCCGCGCCCCTTAAAGGCAGGGGCTACCGCCCCCTGAAGACGAAAGCGCGGGAGCGCAGCCCCCGCCTTTCAGGGGCGCGGGGAACTGCGCGAGCAACCCCCACCGGCCCGCGGTGAACCCACCACACCAGCCCCCACCCACCCGCACCCGACAAACAAACGCCCCCGCCCCCACCCAACCCCCGGAGGCCTCGTCACCCACGTGGCCCCCGACCAGAAGCCCCCGGCGGAGCGCCCCGCAAGGATGCGGGCATGGGTCCTCACATACGACACATACAGCGTGTACACGTACAGCGCGTGCGGTACGTACGACACTGCCGCACCGCCCTCGTCGCAGCCCTCGCCTCCGTGCTCCTCACCCCGGTCCCCGCCGTCGCGGCCACCGCGGCCAGCCCCAGAATCCCGGCCGGCGCCACGACCAGACGCGTCCCGGCCGACACCACCGACTGGACGGACTGGACCGACCGGCACCCCCGGCAGGGCGCCACGGGCCACCACGCCTCCACGGCGGACCCCGCCGGCACCGTCACCTGCCAGGCCCCCCACGCCCCCGACCTGGCTGCCCGGCTCTCCCAGGACATCCAGGCGGCCCTGTCGGGGAGGGACGGCACGGTCTCCGTGGCGGTGCAGGACGACTCCGGACTGACCTGCGTACGCGCCGGCGAGCGGCAGTACGACTCGGCGAGCGTCGTCAAGGTGCTGATCATGGAGGGACTGCTCCGCCGCGCCGAGGACCTGGGGCGCCGACTCACCCAGTGGGAGGAGACGAACGTACGCCCCATGATCATCAGCTCCGACAACGACTCGGCCGTGCGACTGTGGGCCGACCTGGGCCGCAGCTACCTGAACGACTTTCTTGTTCGCGTCCGCACCAGCGCCACCCTCCTGGGCCCGGGCCGCTACTGGGGTCTCACCCGCACCACGGCCACCGACCAGCTGCGCCTGCTGGACGTGCTGACGAACGCCCAGTCCTTCCTCCGCACCCGCGCGTACGGCCTGAAACTGCTCTCAGAGGTCCGCGCCGACCAGCGCTGGGGCGTCCCCGCGGGTATGCCGCAAGGACTGACGGCGCACGTCAAGAACGGCTGGCTGCCCAGAGCCACCCACGGCTGGCGTGTCCACAGCATCGGCGCCTTCACCGGCGAGGGCCGCAGCTACCGCATCGTCGTCCTGTCCCACGACAACCCCACGATGGCGTACGGCGTCCGCACCATCGAGCGCATAGCCCAGGCCGTCCACCGGGGCCTGGGCCAGGGCCGCGGCCTCGGCCGGGACCTCACCCCGGAGACCGCGATCAGCGAGGAGTCGGACGGCTCGGCTCCGTACGAACCGCTGCCGGGCTGGGACGAACCGGAGCCGGACGCCACACCCTGACCGCCACCCCGTACAGCGCGAGGCCGACGGCAAGACCCGCCCCCGCCCCGAAGCACACGGTGGGAATCAGCTCCCAGGGCTTCGCGCCGGACGACCAGTGGTCCCACCACCGCGTCGCCCGCCGCACCGCGGCCACCGTCGCGCAGCCACCGATCACGGCCGCCGCCAGCCACCGGTCCCGTACGGACAGCACCGGCACCCCCACGGGCTCCGTGTCGCGCTGCCGCTGCAGGGCGACCACGACGAAGGCGGCGATCACCACCGCGGCGACCGCCGAACCGCCGTACTGCAGATACCAGTAGAGCGGCGAGCCCGCGATCTCCTGCCCGAGGACCGGAAAGACCCGCATGCCCCACCGGTCGAGATGCGTGAACGCGTCCCACACGACGTGCGTCAAGGAGCCGGCCACCGCGGACACGTACCACCACAGGGCCAGTGCGGGCCGCACGCGGGCGCGCGGCGCACCGCAGCGCAGGAGGGCCCCGACCCGCCCCTGCCGGCCGCGCGGCAGCAGAGCCACCAGCGGCTCGCGCAGCACCAGCCAGGCGCCCACGAGCGCCCAGGCGACCAGCACATCGACCGTGAACACCCCGGTGAAGGAGTGCGTGAAGTCGCCGAACTCCATCGCCTCCGGCAGCACACTCGCCGCGTAGTAGGTCATGTCGGGCGCGAACGATCCGGCCACGAGCAGGGCCGGAACCAGTCGGCCGCGTCCGGCCCCGTCGGTGCGCACGGCGGGCAGAACGGCCGCGGCATGGCTGAGGGTGAACGGCAACGGGGCTCCTTGCGAACGGCATTGACCACACGCGGCGGCCGGCATCGACCGCACGCGACGGCCCGGTGATCCCGGAACGGTCCCGGCGATCCCTTGATCGATGACGCTCAGTATGCGGTCGGCAGTTCCCGTCGGTCCCGCATGCCCCCCAAGACGCCGGGGCAGGAGAAACGCGATATGGCCAACCGGTGAAAAACGGGCACGAACGGGTGTCTGCGCAACGGAAGTTGTCGTAGGGTCGCCTGGGTCGCCGTACGGGGGAGTACGGCCGGACAACAGGAAACGCGCGAGGCGCGGGCGATCGTCCACGGGAGGGGTTCACGCAATGGCGGCGCAATTCGGCAGGCGAGTTGTCAAGGGGGCGGCAACCACCGCTGTGGCCGCGGTCGCGGTCGCGGCGCTGTCCGCGTCCCAGGCGCCGGGCGTGACCGACACCGCACAGGGCAGACAGAACACCGGTTCCCAGCCCTCGTCCGACCCGGACGCCGACAACAGCGCCACCGGCAACTCGCCGTACTACACCGACCTTCCGCCGCTCAACAGCCCCACCCCGACGCCCACCACGGGCACCGGAACGCCGACCGGCACGGGCGAGGCCGAGGCCGGCATACCCGCGACCGTCCTCGACGCCTACAAGAAGGCCGAGGCGGCGCTGGGCGAATCCAAGCCCGGCTGCAACCTGCCCTGGCAACTCCTCGCCGCCATCGGCAAGGTCGAGTCCGGCCAGGCCCGCGGCGGCCGCGTCGACGCCAACGGCACCACGATCACCCCGATCCTCGGCCCGGTCCTCAACGGCAACGGCTTCGCGAGGATCACCGACACCGACGGCGGCGCGTACGACGGGGACACCACCCACGACCGTGCCGTCGGCCCCATGCAGTTCATTCCCTCCACCTGGGAGTGGTCGGGCCGCGACGGCAACGGCGACGGCAAGAAGGACCCCAACAACATCTACGACGCGGCCCTCGCCGCCGGCGGCTACCTGTGCCGGTTCGGCTGGGACCTGTCCGACAAGGCCGACCTCAGGCGCGCGATCCTCAGCTACAACAACTCGACGCACTACCTGAACACGGTCCTGTCGTGGCTGGAGTACTACCGCAAGGGCACCCACGAGGTCCCGGACGGCACGGGCACGCTGCCCTCCGGCCGCAGCGACGACAACAACGGGTCGAGCTCCTCCCCGACGCCGACGCCGACCCCGCCGGGCACGACCCCGCCCAGCTCCCAGACGCCGGGCGGCGGCGGTTCCACGAGCCCGAGCCCGAAGCCGCCCACCACGACACCGCCGCCGAGCACGCCGCCGACGACTCCCGCCACGCCCACCGACACGGTGGACCACCTGGAGGACGCGGGCACCGCCAAGCTCACCGCGACCGCGGGCGACGCCTTCGCCGAGAAGATCGCCACCCGCACCGAGACCGAGGCCGGCAAGGCCGTCGCCAAGGTCCGGGTCCGGTTCACGATCGTCGGCGACACCGACTCCGTCTTCACCGGCGGCGAGAGCGTCGCGACCGTCGTCACCAACAGCGCAGGCGTGGCCACCGCGCCCGCCCTCAAGGCAGGTGAGAAGACGGGCGACTTCACGGTCCGCGCCACCGTCGTCGGCCGTGCCGTTACCGGCCTCGACTACAAGGCGACGGTCACCGCGCGCCAGGCCGACGCCCTCGCCCGTACGAGCGACACCGCGCTGACCTGTGTCGCGGGCGGCGAGTTCGCGGACCAGGTCGAACTGAAGGCCACCTACAAGGGTGCCGCCGCGGACGGCGTCGCGGCCACCGCCACGCTCATCAAGGCGGCGGACGACGCGACCGCCAACGACAAGGGCCCCTACTTCAAGGACGCGGACGGCAAGACCGTACGGACCCTCGCGGGCCTCAAGACGGACGCGAACGGCCTGTTGAAGCTGCCGAAGCTGTACGCGGACGACACGGCCGGCACGTTCCTGCTCCGCATCAACACCACCGGCGGTGCCACGCTGACGGTCGAGCTGAAGGTGACGGCCGCCCCCTCCTCCTCGCCGAGCCCCTCCGCCTCGTAGCCTCGCAGGCCTTCAGAACGACGGTGCCCTTCCACCCGACCGGGTGGAAGGGCACCGTCGTTCTGTGTGTGCAACGTGTTCTCATCTCGCCCACCCGTTGCTACGGTGCCCGACCTGACGATGTATCAGCTTCGCCGAGTCGGGAGGCCCCGCATGCGCGCCCTGATCGCCGCCGCGACCGGTCTCGCCGTCGCGCTCGCGCTCGTCCTCACCATCACGGCCATGGGCTCACCGGCGGGCAAGACGTCACCCAAGCCGCTGCTCACCACCATCCCCAGCCACCCGTGACACACGAGCCACCCGCGGCACACGCCCGCACCGCACACCCGTGACACACACCCCCAACGCACAGGGAGGGCCGCCGAGATGCGCCGCAAGGCCAGCCTGATCCTGCTCGCCCTCGCCGTGTTCTTCGCGGCGCTGTCCCCGCTGATGCGCTGGTACGCCTTCCCGCGCCTCGCCAAGATCCCGGCCGACCAGTACCAGGACATGGTCCTGGAGGCGAAGGACGCGACCCTCCTCGACTACGGCACGATGAAGGCCAAGAAGGTCGACAAGGTCACCATCGTGCAGACCCTCAAGGGCAACGTCGAGGCCTCCGAGAAGATCGAGAAGACCGCGGGCCGCGACGTCGTCGTCTGGGACGGCCTCTCCTACGTCCAGGGCCCCGACGGCAAGATGGTCTCCAAGATCCCCGAGCGCTACATCTTCGACGCGCACACCCAGGAACCCGTCCACGCCACCGGTGAGATGGTCGACGGCGACCCGGTCAAACGCGAGGGCATCGAGTTCAAGTGGCCGTTCCTCACGGAGAAGAGGGACTACGAGTACTTCGACGCACAGGCCCGCGTCACCGCGCCGATCCACTACGAGGGCGAGCAGGACTTCCGGGGCGTAAACGTTTACTACTTCGAGCAGACCATCCCCTGGACCAAAGTCCCCTTCCCGCAGATCATGCCCGTCGAAGGCATCACTCCGGAGTCGGTCGCCAAGACGGGCACGACCCGCTGGTACACCACGGTCCGCAAGTTCTGGGTCGAACCCACCACCGGAGCACCCGTCTACGGAGAAGAGATCCACAAGGAGGAGCTGCGCGGCGGCACCCTCCTCGGGGGCCGCGAGAAGGTGACCGCCTTCGCCGGGCACGTGAAGATGCGCGAGGACTACATCCGCTCGACGGTCGACCTGGTCAAGTCCCAGCGGCTGCTCGTCCTGCTGATGACCTCGTACCTGCCGTGGGGATTCCTGGTCCTGGGCGCCGGGCTGCTGTCGCTCTCCCTCTACCTGGAGGCCCGCAGCCGCCGCCCGGGCGACCCCTCATCGACGGAGACCCGCGAACCGGAACCGGTCAGCGCCTGAACCCAGGGCTGCCCGTCAGCGCCTGAGGCGCGCGTTCGTGTGCCGCGTCGGTTCCGCGGTCGCGGGGTCCTCGGGCCACGGGTGCTTCGGATACCGGCCACGCAGCTCCGCCCGTACGCCCCGGTAGCCGTCCCGCCAGAAGGACACCAGGTCGGACGTCACGGCGGCCGGGCGGCCCGCGGGCGACAGCAGATGCACGACCACGGGCACCCCGGCGACGGCCGGCGACTCCCGCGCCCCGAACATCTCCTGCAACTTCACCGCCAGCACGGGCCGTTCGGGATCCGCGTAGTCGACCCGGATCCTGGACCCGCTCGGCACCTCGATGCGCTCAGGCGCCAGCTCGTCGAACCGGCCCGCCTCCCCTGACGCCCACGGCAACAGCCGGGCCAGCGCCTGCCCGGCGTCGATCCGCTCCAGATCGGCCCGCCGCCGGGCCCGGCCCAACTCCGGCTCCAGCCACTCGTCCACGCGCGCGTGGAGCGCGTCGTCCGACACATCGGGCCAGGGGGCGCCGAGCCGGTGACGGAGGAACCCGAGCCGCTGCCGCAGCACTTCGGCGTCCCGGGACCACCGCAGCAACCCGAACCCCTCGTCCCTCAACCCCTCAAGAAGCGCCTCCCGTACGAGCCCGGGCTCGGCGTTCCGCAGCGGCCGCACCGCCAGCTCCACCGCGCCCAGCAGCTCGACCCGCCGCGCCACGACGTCCCCGTCGGCCCAGCGCACCTCGTCGCCCCTGCCGTACAGGGCCCCTGCCGCCTCGCGCGCGACCCCCTCGTCCACCACGGCCCCGAGCCGCACGCGCGCGTGCCCCGCACCGACGGGCCGGTCCGCGACGGCGACAGCGATCCAGGCCGCATCCCGCAGCCCACTCCCGTCACCCACCTCGGCCCGAGTACCGGACACCATGAGAAACGAGCCCCCTTGCTTCCGGGCAACCCGCTCGGGAAAGGCAAGAGCGGCGACGAGCCCGACGGCGTGATCGTCAGTCGGGGCTCCGCCAAGGCGCGCCCCTTCAGGGGCGCGGGGAACTGCGCCACCAGCCACGGACGGCCCGCACGTATCGAACGGCGCATCCCGCGGAGCGCCCGGCGCGGGCGCCGACGCGGCCCGCAGTCGCCGAACTTCCGTACGCCACCGCCCGGCATAGGCGTCACCCCCACGCCGAGCGGCCCGCAAGGCAGCAGCAAGATCATCCCCGTACTCCCGCGGCGGCTCCTCACTCAAGAGGGCAACCACTTCAGCGGCAACCTCGGAACCCACGGAGTGCCCCGCGTCCAGCAACGCCCGCCCCAGCCGCGGATGCAGCCCGAGCCGCGACATCCGTACACCCCGCTCCGTCGGACGCCCGTCGGAGCCCACCGCACCGATGGCCTCCAGAACCCCCCGAGCGGCCGCCATGGCGCCTCCCGGCGGCGGATCCAGCAGAGCCAGCCCCGACGCGTCGGGATCGCCCCAGCAGGCCGCCTGGAGGGCGAACGCCGTCAGATCGGCCACCTTGATCTCCGGCGCCGGGAAACGCGACAGCCGCCCGTCCTCCGCCTCCGCCCAGCACCGGTACACCGCACCCGGGGCCTCGCGCCCGGCACGCCCCGCCCGCTGCCGGCCGGCCGCCTGCGAGGCCCGTACCGTCGCCAACGCGCTCAGCCCCCGCGCGTGATCGACCCGCGGCTCCCGCGCGAGACCGGAGTCCACGACCACCCGCACGCCCGGAACCGTCAACGACGACTCGGCCACCGACGTCGCGAGGACCACCCGGCGCCGCGCACCCCCGGACAGCACCGCGTCCTGCACCGCGGCCGGCGCCCGACCGTGCACCTGAAGCACCTCGACGTCACCGAGACCGCCGAGCTGCCCGGCGACCCGCGCGATCTCCCCGACACCGGGCAGGAAGCACAGGACGTCCCCGTCGCGTTCGGAAAGCGCCCGCCGCACCACCGACGCCACGTGCGTCAGCAGCACCGGGTCCACCCGCATGCCGTGCGGCGGCCGCACAGGGCGTACGGGCGGCGCCCAGACCACCTCGACGGGATGGGACACACCCTGCGCCTCGACCACCGGCACCTCGCCCAGCAGCCTCGCCCACCCCTCGGCGTCGGTCGTCGCGGAGGCGGCCACCAACCGCAACTCGGGGCGCAGGGCGGCCTGTACGTCCAGCAGGAACGCGGCCACCGTGTCGGCGTCCAGGTGCCGTTCGTGGCACTCGTCGAGCACGACCACGTCGACGCCCGCCAGTTCCTGGTCCCGCTGCAGCCGTTGCAGCAGCACACCGGTCGTGACGACCTCCACACGCGCGCGTGGCCCCACAACCCGCTCCCCGCGCACCGTGTACCCGACGCTCTCGCCGGTCTTCTCGCCCAGCAGCCACGCCATCCGCCGCGCGGCCGCCCGCGCCGCGATCCGCCGCGGCTCGGCGACGACGACCCGGCGTACGGGCCCGTCGCCGACCAGACCGGCGAGGACGAGCGGTACGAGGGTCGTCTTGCCGGTGCCGGGCGGCGCGACCAGCACGGCACCGCCGTGCTGGTCCAAGGCCTCGCCCAGGCCGGGCAGCGCACCGCGTACGGGCAGGACGTCCAGAGCGTCGTAACGGATCACATGCTCAGTCTCTCCCCCGGCCTCAGGCCGGGGGTGCCCCCATCTCGCTTCGCTCGCACACGAAGATCGCCGACCCCGGGATGAGGTTTCCCCGAAGGGGCGACCAGCCGCCCCACTCCTGGGTGTTCCAGGCGGGCCACTGCGGCTCGACCAGGTCGACCAGCCGGAAACCGCCCGCCACCACGTCCCGGACGCGGTCGCCGACCGTCCTGTGGTGCTCGACGTACACCGCGTGGCCCGCGTCGTCCTGCTCCACGTACGGCGTGCGGTCGAAGTACGACGAGGCCACGGTCAGCCCCTCGGGGCCGGGCTCGTCCGGGAAGGCCCAGCGGATCGGGTGCGTGACGGAGAAGACGAACCGGCCGCCGGGCCGCAGCACCCTGTGCACCTCCCTCAGCACCTTCACGGGGTCCGCGACGAACGGCAGCGCCCCGTAAGCGGAGCACGCCAGGTCGAAGGAGGCGTCCGCGAACGGCAGTGCGCCGGCGTCCGCCTCCACGAGCCCCACTCCCTTGGCGCCGATCCGCAGCGCGTGCTGGAGCTGGCGGTGCGAGAGGTCCAGGGCGACCGGACGGGCACCCTGGGCGGCCAGCCAGCGCGAGCACTGGGCGGCACCCGCGCCGATCTCCAGGACGTCCTTCCCCTGGAGCTCCTCCATCGGTCCGAGCAGCTCGGCCTCGATCTCGTCGAGACCCTCGGGGCCCCACACGAAACGGTCGTCGCCGAGAAACGTGCCGTGCTCGACCTGGTACTCGTCCGCGTTCCGGTCCCACCAGCCACGATTGGCGCGGGTGCTCTCGCCGGACCCCGCCTCCCGTCGTGTCGCCTCGGGCTCGAACGGTTCGGGCTCTTGGATGATCGGCTCCCTCGTACTAATCTGCGGGCTCTTCCGTTCAACCCGTCCCCGGTGGCCGTCACGTAAGGGACGTCGCAGGGCCCGCGTGGCCTCGTGGCGTTATCTGATATGCGGCTGCCGCCGCGTGGGTCTTGTGCCGGGTATGCGGCGTTCCGCCCCGGGTGTGCGCCTTCGCGCATTGACCCTGTCCGGCTGCCCCCGTATGCTACAAGTTGCGCTGCGGGCCTGCGCTCCTCAGACGTAGCAGGCTGCGCTCGCATCTGTTGTATGTCCCCTCGGTTTTCGAGGCGCCACCGGAAAGTGTTCGTCATTGAACACGCCCGGATTCGGCGCTTCCTTGGCTGTCCGGCTTCTTCAGAGCGAAACGGGCTCCCGGCGTAAGCAGTACCTACGACTCACTGTCCGTACCGGAGCCCTTACCCACATGACGAGCAGCACCGAGACCACCGCCACCACCCCGCAGGTTGCGGTCAACGACATCGGTAACGAGGAAGCCTTCCTCGCCGCGATCGACGAGACGATCAAGTACTTCAACGACGGCGACATCGTCGACGGCGTCATCGTGAAGGTCGACCGGGACGAGGTCCTGCTCGACATCGGTTACAAGACCGAAGGTGTCATCCCGAGCCGCGAGCTCTCGATCAAGCACGACGTCGACCCCAATGAGGTCGTCAAGGTCGGCGACGAGATCGAAGCCCTTGTTCTCCAGAAGGAGGACAAGGAAGGCCGCCTGATCCTCTCGAAGAAGCGCGCCCAGTACGAGCGCGCCTGGGGCACCATCGAGAAGATCAAGGAAGAGGACGGCATCGTCACCGGCACCGTCATCGAGGTCGTCAAGGGTGGTCTCATCCTCGACATCGGCCTCCGTGGCTTCCTGCCGGCTTCTCTCGTCGAGATGCGCCGTGTCCGCGACCTCCAGCCCTACGTGGGCAAGGAGCTCGAGGCGAAGATCATCGAGCTGGACAAGAACCGCAACAACGTGGTCCTGTCCCGCCGCGCCTGGCTCGAGCAGACCCAGTCCGAGGTTCGCCAGACGTTCCTCACCACCCTGCAGAAGGGTCAGGTCCGCTCCGGCGTCGTCTCCTCGATCGTCAACTTCGGTGCCTTCGTGGACCTGGGTGGCGTCGACGGTCTCGTTCACGTCTCCGAGCTCTCCTGGAAGCACATCGACCACCCCTCCGAGGTTGTCGAGGTCGGCCAGGAAGTCACCGTCGAGGTTCTCGACGTCGACATGGACCGCGAGCGTGTCTCCCTGTCGCTGAAGGCGACGCAGGAAGACCCGTGGCAGCAGTTCGCCCGTACGCACCAGATCGGTCAGGTCGTCCCGGGTAAGGTCACCAAGCTCGTTCCCTTCGGTGCGTTCGTGCGCGTCGACGAGGGCATCGAGGGTCTGGTCCACATCTCCGAGCTGGCCGAGCGCCACGTGGAGATCCCGGAGCAGGTCGTCCAGGTCAACGACGAGATCTTCGTCAAGGTCATCGACATCGACCTCGAGCGCCGTCGCATCAGCCTCTCGCTGAAGCAGGCCAACGAGGCCTTCGGTGCCGACCCGGCGACGGTCGACTTCGACCCGACGCTGTACGGCATGGCCGCGTCGTACGACGACCAGGGCAACTACATCTACCCCGAGGGCTTCGACCCCGAGACCAACGACTGGCTCGAGGGCTTCGAGTCCCAGCGTGAGGTGTGGGAGACCCAGTACGCCGAGGCGCAGACGCGCTTCGAGCAGCACCAGGCTCAGGTCATCAAGTCCCGCGAGGCGGACGCCCAGGCCGAGGCCGAGGGTGTCACCACCCCGGGTGCGGCTCCGGCCGCCTCCAGCGGTGGTGGCGGCGGCGGTTCGTACTCCTCGGAGTCGGACGACAACTCCGGCGCCCTGGCGTCGGACGAGGCGCTGGCCGCCCTCCGCGAGAAGCTGGCCGGAGGCCAGAGCTGATCGCTCACCTCCAGGCAGTAACTGGCTGGTGACTGCGGGCCCGCACCCTTCTGGGTGCGGGCCCGCAGTGCGTTCACCTCGCGCGGGCCGGGTTCTGCTGTGCCGGATGCCGGATGCCGGATGCCTGGCGCTCGCGGCCGAGGCGTTCGTTCGGCCGGAAGCTCGCGGTTGCAGAAACTTGCGGGATACATGAATAACTGACGGGCCGTAACCGGCCATTGGGAGGCTTCCTCGGTCGTTCAAGATCGAGAAGGGGAGCCCCCGTCATGGCACAGCCTCAGAGCGGTCCTGGTACGAGTCGGCGTTCGTTCCTGCGCAAGGTGGGCCTCACCGGCGGCGCGGGCACGATGTTCGCCACCATGGGGGCCCTCGGCCTCGCCCCCACGGCCCAGGCCGCCCAGCGCGAACTGCCCTTCCACGCCCCGAAGCCGAGCGACTTCACGCTCAGCGGGCGCGGCGCGGCCAAGGTGGTGGTCGTCGGCGGCGGCATCGCCGGCCTCACGACCGCGTACGAACTCGGCAAGGCGGGCTACGACTGTACGGTCCTGGAGGCCAGAGACCGCACCGGTGGCCGCAACTTCACGGTCCGGGGCGGCGACACCACCACCGACCTGTTCGGCAACAGGCAGACGGCCCGCTTCGGCGACGGGCAGTACATGAACGCGGGCCCGGCCCGTCTGCCCCAGTGGATGGTCACTCTTGACTACTGCCGCGAACTCGGCGTCCCGGTCGAGGTGTTCACCAACGTCAACGCGGACGCGTACCTCTTCAACGAGTCGGCCGGCATGACCGAGCCGATGCGGTACCGAACGGCGAAGGGCGATGTCTACGGGTACGTCTCGGAGTTGCTCGCCAAGGCCACGGACACGGGTGCCCTCGACGCGGAACTGACCGCCACCGACCGGGAGAGGCTCGTCGAGTTCCTCAAGGACTTCGGCGACCTGGGAGACACGCTGGACTACACGGGTGGCGAGCGCCGCGGATACGACGTCGTCCCCGCGGCGGCGGGCACCCCCGGTGTGCTCCTCGGCGACGTCCCGTCCGCCTCCGAGGTGTTCGCGAGCGGCGTCGGCCGTTACTTCTCCTTCGAGTTCGGCTTCGACCAGGCGATGCTGATGTTCCAGCCGGTGGGCGGCATGGACCGGATACCGCGCGCCCTGACGAGGGCGATCGGGGGCCATCGCATTCGCACGGGGGCCGTCGTTTCGAAGATCACCGACAAGGGGAGCGGCGTCACCGTCACGTACACCCAGGGCGGCCGGACCAGGAGCATCGACGCCGACTACTGCGTCGGCGCGCTGCCGCCCAACATCCTCGCCAAGATCCCGCACAATCTCGGCTCAGGCGTACAGACCGCGCTGGAGGCGATCACCCCGTCGTCCGCGGGCAAGATCGGCCTGGAGTACCGCTCCCGCTGGTGGGAGCTCGACCACCGGATCTACGGCGGCATCACCGAGACCGACCAGGACGTCACCCACATCTGGCACCCGTCCCACGGCTTCCACGGCGAACGCGGCGTCATGATCGGCTACTACAACTACGGAGCCGACGCGGACGCGTACGCGAAGCTCACACCCAGGCAGCGCGAGACGCGTGCGGTCGCCGCGGGCGTGAAGATCTACGGAGCGAAGTACCGCACCGAACTGGCGTCCTCCTTCTCCCACCACTGGCGCCAGACGCCCCATTTGGAGGCCGCCTGGCACACCACCACCGGCGGCCCCGACCACGCCCGCTACAAGCCGCTCAACGAGCCCACAGGACGCGTCTACTTCGCCGGCGACTGGCTCAGCTACACGGACGCCTGGCAGCACGGAGCGTTCACGTCCGCCCGCAAGGCGGTCACCGCGCTCCACGCGCGCGTGCTGGCGGCGTAGCGCCGGCAATGGTGTTGTCATGGCGTCTTGCACTGTCATGGCGAGGTCAAGGCGCATGAGAAGCCGGTAAAAGGGGGCAGCGAACGGGCGTGGGCGGGGAATGCTCGTGTCCCGGTCCGCGTTGTGGAGTACGAACACGAGGAGGAGCGGTCACTGTGCTTGATCCGCAGGGTTTGTACGCATGGGAGCCGAAGGGCCTGGCTGTCGTCGACATGGCGCTCGCCCAGGAGTCGGCCGGTCTTGTCATGCTCTACCACTTCGACGGATACATCGACGCGGGCGAGACCGGCGACCAGATCGTCGACCGGCTGCTCGACTCGCTGCCCCACCAGGTCGTGGCCCGCTTCGACCACGACAGGCTCGTGGACTACCGCGCCCGGCGCCCGCTCCTGACGTTCAGGAGCGACCGCTGGGCCGACTACGAGGAGCCCACGCTGGACGTGCGGCTCGTCCAGGACGCCACCGGCGCGCCGTTCCTGCTGCTCTCCGGTCCCGAGCCGGACGTCGAGTGGGAGCGCTTCGCCGTGGCCGTCCAGCAGATCGTCGAGCGCCTGGGCGTGCGCCTGTCCGTGAACTTCCACGGCATTCCCATGGGCGTACCGCACACGCGCCCCGTGGGCCTCACACCGCACGGCAACCGCACGGATCTCGTCCCGGGCCATCGCAGCCCCTTCGACGAGGCCCAGGTCCCCGGCAGCGCCGAGTCGCTGGTCGAGTACCGCCTGATGCAGGCCGGACACGACATCCTGGGCGTCGCCGCCCACGTGCCGCACTACATCGCCCGCTCTCCGTACCCGGACGCGGCACTGACCGTCATGGAGGCCATCACGGCGGCCACCGGTCTGGTCCTGCCCGGGATCGCGCACGCCCTGCGCACCGAGGCGCACCGCACGCAGACCGAGATCGACCGGCAGATCCAGGAGGGCGACGAGGAACTGGTCGCGCTCGTCCAGGGACTTGAGCACCAGTACGACGCGGCCGCGGGCGCCGAGACGCGGGGCAACATGATGGCCGAGCCGGTGGAGATTCCGTCTGCGGACGAGATCGGGCTGGAGTTTGAGAAGTTCCTGGCGGAGCGGGAGGGCGACGCGTAGCGCTTCGCTGGCGGGCTCGTATTTTGGCTGCGGGTGCGTTGTGGCTGGGCGCGCAGTTCCCCGCGCCCCTTCGGGGGCGCCGCCGGAGCCCCCGAAGGGGCCGTGGCGGTGGCGGGGCCTAAGCTCTTGGGCATGCTGAAGGTTGGTCTGACCGGTGGGATCGGGGCCGGCAAGAGTGAGGTGTCGCGGCTGCTCGTGGAGCATGGCGCCGTACTGATCGATGCCGACAGGATCGCGCGGGAGGTCGTGGCGCCGGGCACCGAGGGGCTCGGGGCGGTCGTCGATGCCTTCGGCGAGGGCGTGCTCGCCGAGGACGGCAGTCTGGACCGGCCCAGGCTCGGGTCGATCGTCTTCGCGGACGCCGAGAAGCTCGCCGTGCTGAACTCGATCGTGCACCCCCTGGTGGGTGCCCGCTCCCACGAGCTCGAAGCGGCCGCCGCGGAGGACTCCGTGGTCGTGCACGACGTTCCCCTGCTCGCCGAGAACGGCCTCGCACCGCTCTACGACCTCGTGATCGTCGTCGACGCGAGCCCCGAGACCCAGCTCGACCGGCTCGTACGGCTGCGTGGCATGACCGAGGAGGACGCCCGCGCCCGCATGGCCGCCCAGGCCACGCGCGACAAGCGCCTGGAGATCGCGGACGTCGTCATCGACAACGACGTACCACTCGAAGCCCTGGAGCGGCGCGTACGGGACGTGTGGGCGGATCTGGTCCGGCGGGCCGGGGCGGCCTCGGAATAGTGGGCCCCTCGGGGGCGTTGACTCCCTGCAGTGAGGGAAGGACTCTGCCGTGCCCGAGACCAGCGGATTCACCGGACGTACTCCGGAGACGCATGTCATCGACTTCCGTGCCGCCGAGCAGTTGCTGGCCGCGCGGGATCCGCGGGGTGCGGTGAAGCTGCTGGACCGAGTCATCGCCGCACATCCCGAGAACACCGCGGCCCGGCTGCTGCGCGCGCGTGCCTTCTTCGCGGCGGCGCAACTGCGGCCCGCCGAGCTGGAGTTCACCATCGTGCTGGAGCGCGAGCCGGACAACGCGTTCGCGCACTTCGCGCTCGCCCGCACCTATGAGCGCTCCGGCCGCTCCGACCAGGCCCTGCGCCACTTCAGGCTCGCGGCGGCGCTGGACCCGCAGCCGGAGTATCTGGCCGCGGCGCGCTTCGACTCCTGACACGAGGCCAGTGGCTCTGAGAGTCAGGGCGGTGAAGCGCGCGCCCTACAGGCGGTGTTCCGGGGGTCGGTACGGCGGGATGTCGGGTCCGGGCTGGTAGTGGGGTCCCTGGCGGATGTGCCTGAGAACCATCGCCAGGTCGACGGTGACGATCAGCCACAGCACTCCGCAGGCGATCGCCCAGCCCGGCCGCCCGGCGAGGGCGAAAGCGGCCGTCCCCGCGATCGCCCAGACAAGGCCCCACACACTGAGCCACAGGCGTGCTCTCAGCGCACTGCGCGCAGTCGACGGTTCACTACCCGTACGCATCCGGACCACTACTCCTACCGGGAAACGTACTCTTCGTGGTGCACGTTCACCAAGAGGCGGACGAACGGGGAGCAACTGTGCTGGTGGAGGAGCTGCGGGCGGACGAGAGGCTCGCCGGATGGCTGAGGGACCTGGAGAGCGAGGGCGAGCCCGGCGGTCCACGGGCGGAGGACGTCCTGCCGGACGCGATCGCGCTGCCGGACGTCCTGCTCGACCTGTCGGTGCCGCACGAGTACGTCAACGAACTCGTCGCACTGCGCGGCCTGGTGGTGGCGGACCCGGAGGCGATGACGCTGCTGCGGCGGTGCGTCGCCCGGTTCGTACGCGGCATGGGGGAGATCGGCAAGGGGTGGGAGCCGCCCGCGTTCCCGGAGTCCACCGGAGCGCTCGGGCGCACCTTCCATGTGTTCGTCTTCATCGCCGCGCTGCCCTATGTGCGCGCCTATCACCTGCAGCGAGGCGTTCCGGCGGACGTGTCCCGGCGTACGCTCGCCGACCTGGGCCGGCACATGGCCGTGCACCGGCGACGCGTCGGCACCAGCGGGCTGCTGGTGCCCTGGTGGATCGGGCTGCACTTCCACGGGGAGCTGTACCAGCTGGGGCGGCTGCAGTTCCAGCGCGCGCGGCTCGGCGGCCACACGGGGGAGGCAGCCGCGGCCGCAGGACTCGACACCGGCCCCGGCGACCTCTGTCTGAGCGTGCACATCGCCGATTTCCGGGGACCCCTGTCACCGGAGGCCTGCGACCAGTCGCTGGTCCTGGCCCGGGAGTTCTTCGCCCGCCACTACCCGGACGAGAGCTACGCGGTGGCGGAGTGCCACTCCTGGCTGCTCGACCCGCAGTTGAAGCGGTACCTTCCGGCGGACTCCAACATCGTGAGTTTCCAGGACCGGTTCCAGGTCGCCTACGAGGAGACGAAGGCGGACGACAAGGGTCCCGTGGGATTCGTCTTCGGCGATCCGGAGCTGCCGGTGGAGGAGTTGCCGCGGCGGACCAGGATCGAGCGGGCGGTCGTGGACCATCTGCGGGCGGGCGGTCACTGGTACGGCGGGCATGGCTGGTTCGCGTGGTGACCGAAAGTTTTGTGACCAGCTGACGTCATTGGCGGTCAACTACCGGTCAGTTCCTGGCCAGTTCGCGGTGTCACTCGAACGGGTGGTGTGGGCGGTGGTGGGAACGGGGCGGCGGGCACGGGCCGTTGGGCTGGTATGACGATCGAGATGCGTGAGGGATACGAGGGGACAGGACCCGGCGCCATCACGCCGGACGGCTGCGCGGTGGAGCTGTACTCGCGGCTGTCCGTCGGGGACGAGCCGGACATCATCGCCGGAGCCGTGCCGGCGGGGGCGCACATTCTCGAACTGGGCAGCGGTGTGGGGCGTATGACCCACCCGCTCCTGGAGCGGGGCTTCACGGTGACGGCCGTGGACGAGTCGGCCGAGATGCTGGAGCGGGTGCGTGGGGCGCGCACGATATGCAGCCCCATCGAGACGCTCGGCCTGGCGGGGGAGAAGTTCGACGTGGTGATGCTCGCCTCGTTCCTCGTGCACAACGGAGACGACGAGGTGCGGCGCGGGATGCTCGACGCCTGCCGGAGCCATGTCGCGGACGACGGGTGCGTGCTGATCCAGCGCGAGGGGGAGGACTACCACACGAATCTGCCGCGCGAGCGAAGCGAGATGGGGGTCCCCCCGGCCGGAGGCTGGGGGAGGCAGGATCCGAGCGGGTTCACCATCCGGATGCTCTCGGCGGAGCCGGTCGGGAACGGGGTCAACTCGGTGCGGGCGGAGTATGTGTTCCCGGACGCGGTGTGGACGCAGACGTTCCTCGCCCGGCCGCTCACGAAGGAGGCGTTCGAGGAGGCGCTGGGGGAGTCGGGGCTGAAGGTCGACCGGTATCTGACGGATGACCGGGTGTGGGTTCGGGCGGTACCGGCGTGATGGCTTGACGGCCCGTTGGCCCGTTGGCCCGTTGGCCCGTTGGCCTGCCGGTGTGCCGGTGTGCCGGTGTGCCGGTCTGAAGGGCGAAGTCCCCTTGCGGGGAAACGAATTCCGGGGCAATGAATTCCTCGTGCGGCGATGAGTTTCGGACACCGGTCCGGTCTTCCTCTGTGACAGCAACGCGCACCGCTTCACACAGGGAGATCCCCATGTCCGAGACCACCGCTTCCGTCACTTCCGGCACCGGCACCGGCACCGTCATCGCCGAGTCCGCGACCGCCCGTGGCCGTCGTGCCCGCCTCGCCCTGCGGGGACTTCAGGTGCTGCTCGCTCTCTTCTACGCGTTCGCGAGCGCGCTGCCCAAGCTCATCGCGCACCCCTCGGCGGTCGAGGTGTTCGACGAGATGGGCTGGGGCAGCGCGGGGATGTACAGCATCGGCGCGCTCGAACTGGCCGGTGCCGTCGCGCTGTTGATCCCGGTGCTCTCGTCGGTGGCGGCCGTGTCGCTGGGCGCGCTGATGGTGGGCGCGTTCATCACCCAGATCACCGTCTTCGGAGGGGAGAACGCGGCTACCCCGCTCATCCTGATACTTCCGCTGGCACTCATAGCCTGGGCCCGGCGAAGGGACGCGGCCGAGCTGCCGAGGCTGATCGGCGGGCGCTCCTGAGCGCCCCCATAGGGGCGCGGGGAACTGCGCGACCAGCCACGGACGGCCCGCACCCGGCGTACTAGCTCTCCCAGCGCACTCGCCCTCCCACTGCCAAGGTCAAGACTCAGGGGTGCCGGGGCCGCCATCAGGCGCCCCAAGCCCCCGCAAACGCTCCAGCTCGCGCCGATCCCGCTTGGTGGGCCGTCCCGCACCCCGATCGCGCACCCCCGCCGGAGCGACGGCCTCGCGAGGCGGAGGCGGCGGACTGTTGTCCACAAGGCACTCGGCGGCGACAGCCGCCCCCACTCGCTTGCGGATCACACGCTTCACGACGACCACCCGCTCCCGGCCGTCGTGCCGCAACCGGACCTCGTCACCGACACGGACGGTGTGCGCGGGCTTGACGCGTTCGCCGTTCACCCGGACATGACCTCCGCGGCAGGCGGCGGCACCCGTCGAACGGGTCTTCACAAGGCGCACGGACCAGATCCAGCTGTCGACGCGCACGGTCTCACCGCTCGCCGGCGCGGCCGCCTTCGCGTCGGCCACGGCGGCGTCGGAGCCACCCGCGCCGGTCCCGTCCTTGCCGTTCCCATGAGTCCCTGAAGCCATGGTCCGACCTTAGTCCTCGACGGACGGGCAGTCGGAACCGTTTTCCGCCGGGCATACCGTGGGGGTATGGAGCAGGAGCGCGGCCTGGCCGAGCTGACCGAACTGGACGAGCGCATCGCCGGGTGCCGGGCGTGCCCGCGGCTGGTCGACTGGCGGGAGGAGGTGGCCCGGACGAAACGGGCCGCCTTCGCGGACTGGACGTACTGGGGCCGCCCGGTGCCGGGTTTCGGGCCGCCGGACGCCTCGCTGCTGGTGGTCGGACTCGCGCCCGCGGCACACGGTGGGAACCGGACCGGGCGGATGTTCACGGGAGACAGGTCCGGGGACGTGCTGTACGCGGCGCTGCACGATGTGGGCCTGGCGTCCCAGCCCACCTCCGTGAGCAGCGACGACGGGCTGGCCCTGCACGGCGTACGCGTCACCTCGCCCGTGCACTGCGCGCCGCCCGCCAACAAGCCGACGCCGGAGGAGCGGGACACCTGCCGGCCCTGGCTGGTGAGCGAGCTGCGGCTGCTCAGGCCCACCCTCCGCGCGGTCGTCGTGCTCGGTGCCTTCGGCTGGCAGGCCGCGCTGCCCGCGTTCGCCGAGGCGGGATGGACGATGCCCCGGCCCCGGCCGGCCTTCGCCCACGGGGCACGGGTCACGCTGGACGGACCCGACCGGCCGCTGGAGCTCTTCGGCTGCTTCCACGTCAGCCAGCGCAACACCTTCACGGGGCGGCTCACCCCCGAGATGCTGCGAGACGTGCTGCGCACGGCGGCGAAGGCGGCGGACCTGCCGACCCGACCGTACGAGGGCTAGCGTCGCGCCCGGTCCCGTTCGCCCGCCGACTGTACGAACTGCAGCTCAAGGGTGGCCGGGGGAGGGGCGATACCCGGGCCGCCCGCCTGCGCCCAGCGGAGTATCTCGTCGGTGCAGTCGTCGCCCATCGACCAGCCGATCCAGACGGGCCGGCCGCCTCGCCTGCGGCCCTCGCCCGACGGCTGTACGACGATGATGTTGGCTTGATCGCACGGGCCGAGGCAGTCCGTCGTACTGACCGCGAGGCGCCCGCCGGAGGCCTCGGCCGCGGCGCGCAGCCGGTCCAACTGCCATTCGTGGTCGTAGCCCGGATACTTGCGCGCGTCGCCGCAGCAGCAGCCGCGGCAGACGACGAGCGTGCAGGGACGGGTCCTCGCGGCACCGACAGCCGTACGGACGGTCACGCTTCTCCCTCGGAGCCGGAGCCGGAGCCGGAGCCGGAGTTGGAGTTGGAGTTGGAGTTGGAGCCGGAGTTGCCAGTGGCGTTGGCTTGGGAGGCGGGGTCGGTGTCGCCGAAGAGGTGGCGCACCGTCGAGCGGTAGTTGGCCTGTACGTGGGCCAGGGCGTGGGCGCGGGCCAGCTCACGGTCGCCGGAGGCGATGGCCGTGTACAACTCGCGGTGTTCGGCGAGGAGTTGGGGCCACTCCTCGTTCTGGCGGGTGAGCCAGCGCAGCCGGCCGTCGACCGGCTCCATCACGGAGATCAGCAGGCTGTTTCCGGCCATCGCCAGGATCCGGTCGTGGAAACGGGTGTTGATGTCGGTGATCGCCTCCGCGTCGTCCGCGCGGGTCGCGGCGGCGGCGCGGTCGAGGAGCTCCTCCAGCTCGGCGAGATCGGCCCGGGTGGCGCGCTGCGCGGCCAGCCCGGTGGCGTACACCTCGAGGGCCTCGCGCAGTTCGAAGAGTTCCGCGACGTCCGTCGGGGTCAGGCGGCGTACGACCGTGCGGCGCGGGGTCTCGAAGAGGACGAAGCCCTCGGCGACCAGGGCCCGGATCGCCTCGCGGACCGGTACGCGGGAGACCCCGAACCGCTCGGCCAGCTCGCGCTCGACCAGCCGGTCGCCGGGCAGCAGCCGCCCCGGCGATGATCTCCTGCCGCAGCGAGCTGAGGACCCGCTCGCGCACCGCCCCCAGCGGTTCCACCGTTGTCATGGGTCCATCCTCGCCGAACCGGAGACGGTTTTACCGAGCTGTAACCGTACGGACATGGCGAGATGTCGTCGGCGGCGAGACCATGACCTCAGTTTGGTATACCAAAACTGCAAGCGGCTGATCCCCGGGCCTCAGCTCTCAGCCTCACCATGTCCCTCCCCGCACCCCACCTCGCACGCCCCCGTCCCCGCACTCTCCTCGCACCCCGAACCCCGCACCCGCATCCGTACTCCCGCAGTCCTCCCGTCGTCCCCTCGCTCATGGAGGCCTTGTGTCCCTCGCCGATCCAGCGACAGCCACCGGCACGCCGGCGTTCGTCCCCGACCCCCGGCTCACCAACGAAGACCTCGCGCCCGCGGGCAAGCGCAACTGGAAGGTCTTCGACCTCTTCGCCATGTGGATGTCCGACGTCCACAACCTCGGCAACTACACGTTCGCGGCGGGCCTGCTGGTCCTCGGCATGAACGTCTGGCAGATCTTCACGTCCCTGCTCGTCGGCTTCGTGCTCATCTACGTCGGCATGAACTGGATGGGGAAGATCGGGCAGCGGCACGGCGTGCCCTTCCCCGTGATCAGCAGGATCAGCTTCGGGGTCTGGGGAGCCAATATCCCCGCCCTGATCAGGGCCGTCATCGCCATCATGTGGTACGGCATCCAGACCTACCTGGCCTCCGTCGCCGTCAACATCATGCTGCTCGCGGCCTGGCCGGGTCTGGAGTCCTGGACCCACAGCTCGTTCCTCGGTCTAGACGCCCTCGGCTGGGTGTCCTTCCTCTCGCTGTGGCTGCTCCAGGCGCTCATCATCAGCCAGGGCATGGAATCCGTACGGAAGTTCCAGGACTTCTGCGGTCCGGCCATCTGGCTCGTCATGATCGCCCTCGCGATCTGGATCCTCGCCAAGGCCGACTGGACCATCTCGCTCACGACGACTCCGAACCCGGTCTCCGTCGGTGAGCAGTGGCGCCAGTGGTTCGGCGCGATCGGGCTGATCCTCGCCACGTACGGCACGCTGATGCTCAACTTCTGCGACTTCTCGCGCTTCGCGCCCGACTACCGGACGGTCAAGCGCGGCAACTTCTGGGGCCTGCCCATCAACTCGACCGCCTTCGTGATCGTGTCGGTCATCGTGACGGCCGGCTCGCTGGAGGTGTTCGGCAAGGCCATCACCGACCCGGCCCACCTCGTCGCCGAGATCGGCAACACCTGGGTCCTGGTGCTGGGCGCGCTGACCTTCGCCATCGCCACCATGGGCGTCAACATCGTCGCCAACTTCGTCTCGCCCGCGTACGACCTGGCCAATGTCTGGCCGCAGAAGATCACCTTCAAGGTCGGCGGCCTGATCAGCACGGTGGCCGCGCTGGTGGTGACCCCGTGGAACCTCTTCTCCAACCCCACGGTCGTCCAGTACTTCCTCGGCGGTCTCGGCGCCTTCCTCGGCCCGCTGTTCGGTGTGATCATGCTCGACTACTTCTGGGTCAAGCACGGCCGCATCGACGTGAACGAGCTCTTCAACGCCGAGCCCGGATCGCGCTACTACTACCGCAAGGGCGTCAACCCCAAGGCCCTGTGGGCGTTCCTGCCCGCGGCGGCGGTCTCGGCGGTGCTCGCCCTCGTGACGACCTTCAGCGAGGTCGCCCCGTACTCGTGGTTCATCGGGACGGCGCTGGCCGCCGGACTGTACGCGCTCCTGTGCCGCTCCGAGCGCGCCGCGGCCCCTGCCACCGAGCCGGCGTCGGCTCCGACTTCGGCTCCCGTGGAGGGCTGAGCGTGCGGATCGTCGTCACCAACTGCAACACCACGCAGGGGATGACCGAGGAGATCGTGCGAGGTGCCCGGGCCGCAGCAGGCCCGGGCACCACCGTGCTCGGACTCACCCCCGCCTGGGGACCCGAGTCCGCCGAGGGCTGGCTCGACAGCTACCTTTCGGCGGCCGCCGTCATCGACACCCTGCGGACGTACGAGGGCCCGTACGACGCCGTCGTCATGGCCGGCTTCGGGGAGCACGGGCGCGAGGGCGTACGGGAACTCGTGGACGTACCCGTCGTCGACATCACCGAGGCGGCCGCCCATCTCGCGTGCCTGCTCGGGCGGCGGTACGGCGTCGTCACCACGCTGGAGCGGTCGGCCGGGCAGATCGAGGACAGCCTGTACGGGGCCGGGGTGGCCCAGCACTGTGCCGCCGTCGTGGGCACCGGGCTCGGCGTCCTCGACCTCGGCGACTCCGAGCGCACCGAAGCGGCCTTCGTGGCCGCCGCCGAGCGGGCCCGGGACGCGGGCGCCGAGGTCCTGGTGCTCGGTTGCGCCGGGATGACCGGGCTGCAGCGGGCGGTGGGGGACAAGCTGGGGCTGCCGGTCGTCGACGGGGTGGGCGCGGCTGTGAAACTCGCCGAGTCGCTGGTGTCGCTGGGGCTGACGACGAGCCGGGCGGGGAGCTATGCCAAGCCCCTGCCGAAGCGGCGTACTTGGGGGCCGCCGTCGGAGTGATTCTCTCCGCCCCCGAGCGGCGAACGGGGTGGCCGGGCGCGGCTGACCGCAGACTCCGGGGGAGCGGCGCCGGTACGTGGTCGGTGCCCCGCAGAGGAGTCGCCGCCGTTGCCTCCGGCGGTGGGAACGGAGTCGGTCGTGGTCGCTGGTACGGGTGCCCGTGTTCGGTTGTTCGCCCATGGCGCCCGTTCCTGCGCCACCCGCGGTCGTGCCCGTGCCCGGTTGTTCACTGGTGGCCGGGGCCCGGGCCCTGCCGGGGGTCGGTTCCGGGTTCGGGTGGTCGCCGTCGGGCTGGCCGCTCTGGTGGTCGCCGCCTCGGCGGGTGTGTGGGGTGCCGGGACTTCGGGTGCGCGTGAGGTGTCCGGCGCGGGCGGGGTGTCGGGTGTCGGTCCGGCCTGGCGGGGCGAGCCGCAGGTGAGGGGGCCCGGTCCCGCGGAGTCCTTCTGGGTCGATCCCCGGTCCCGCGCCGCCCTGCAGGCCGCCGAATGGCGCCTTGCGGGACGGACCGCTGACGCCCTGCTCATGGACCGGATCGCCGCCCGTCCCCAGGCCGAGTGGCTCAACGGGCCCGCGTCCCGGGCGGTGGTGCGGGCCCGTACCGCCGCTGCCGCACGACAGGGACGTACGGCCGTACTCGTCGCGTACTACATCCCGCACCGCGACTGCGGTTCGTACTCGGGAGGCGGGGCCTGGAACGCCGCGGGCTACCGGAAGTGGGTCGACGAGTTCGCGACGGGGCTCGGCGACCGGGACGCGTACGTGATCGTCGAACCGGACGCCGTGGCGCAGACGGTGGCGGGCTGCGTCTCGGTCGTGGCCGAGGAGCGGTACGCGCTGCTGGCGTACGCCGTGGACCGCCTCAAACGGCAGCCCGGTACCCGTGTCTACCTCGACGCGGGCAACTCCGCCTGGCTGCCGGACACTTCGCGGCTGGTCGAGCCGCTCACGCAGTCGGGCATCGCCCGCGCCGACGGCTTCGCGCTGAACGTCTCCAACTTCCAGACCGACGCGGCCAGTTCGGCGTACGGGAATCGGCTGTCGGCGGCTCTCGGCGGCAAGCACTTCGTGATCGACACCAGCCGCAACGGCAACGGGCCCTACACCGGCACCGATTCCTGGTGCAATCCGCCGGGCAGGGCCCTGGGAACACCGCCGACCACCGCCACCGGCGCTCCGCTGATCGACGCCTACCTGTGGATCAAGCGCCCGGGCGAGTCCGACGGCACCTGCCGGGGCGGACCGACCGCCGGACAGTGGTGGCCGTCGTACGCGCTGGAGCTGGCCCGGAACGCCCGCGGTTGAACGGGCGTGGCCGGGGTGGGGCGTGCCGGTCCGGGCTGGGCCGGGACGTCAGTCGGTCGAGGGGTGGCCGACGTCGAGGACGCGGTCGTCGAGGTGCGCGGCGAAGTGGTCCGCCTGCCGGGCCATGATGTCCCGCATGGAGGTGCCGCGCGGGACGCCGTACACCGTGCCCGGGAAATCCAACTCCCTTTGCACTTCCCACAGTTCGTCATGTTGGCCAGGCGCGAAGAGCTGGGCTGCCGGGGCGCCGGCGGCGATCCATCCGATGGGTACGACCGAGCCGGGCGGCAGGATCGAGTTGGCGTGCAGCACGCTGTTGATCCGCAGCTCCGAACCGGCGCCCACGACGGCTCCGGGGAATGCGGAGGCCCCGGTGGCCACGAAGACCTCGTCCTCGATCCGGGCGCCGTTGACGTGGGCGTGCGGTCCGATGAGCACGGAGTTTCCGATGAGTACGGGGTGGCGTCGCCGTCCCCGTACGAGGGCGCTCTCCATGACGACGACGTTGTCGCCGGTCCTCACCTCCCCGTCCTCCGCGGTGAGCACGGCGCCGTGCAGTACGCGGGCGTGTTCGCCGAGGGTGACCGCGCCGCAGAGGACGGCGGTCGGCGCGACGTACGCGGAGGCCGGGACGACGGGCCGCTGCCCGCGGTGTTCGATCAGCATGGGGGGCTCTCTCTAGGCCTGGTCGGAAGCGGGGTCCGGGACCACGGCCGTGGCCGTGATCTCCACGAGCTGGCCGGTGTATCCGAGGCATGAGACGCCGAGGAGGGTGGAGGAGTGCGGGCCGACGCTGAGGAGGGAGGCTTCCACGACGTCCCACACCTCGGAGAGCACCGCGGGGTCACTGCTCACGACATACACATCGGTGTACGCGACGTGCTCGAAGTCGCTGCCGACCGCCCGGAGTTGCTCGCCCAGGTTCGCGATCACCCGCTCGGCCTGCCGTACGGGATCGCCCGGGCCGACGAGCTCGCCGTCGGCGTTGAGGGGCACGGATCCGGCGAGGAAGGCGAGACGCGTGCCCGCCTCGACGACGGAGGCGTGGGAGTAGGTGGGCGGCTTGAAGAGGGTGGGGACGGTGACGCGCTTCAGCATGGGTGGCCTCCCGCGGACGGATCGGTGGACTTCGAGGCGATCGGTGGATGTCGAAGGACAACCCGCCGATGATGCGGCCCCGCCCGGCGGGGCCGCATCCGAATATCCACCGCGGATCCTCCGCGAGGCGTCACCGGCCGCCGTCGGCCTTCACCTGGTGGTCGGCCCGGTTGTCACCTGGTCGTGAACCCGACTGTCACCTGGTGGTGAACTGGGCCGTCCCCAGCGTCGCGAACCACTCCCGTATCAGCTTCTCGTCCTTCGTCGCCGCGAGCGACAGGAGCAGCAACAGGCGGGCCTTCTGCGGGCTCAGGTCCTCGGCACCGATGACGCCGGTGGTACCGGTCGAGTCGTACACCGCGCCCGATCCGGTACGGGTGGTCGACGCGAACGTCACCCCCTTCTTCACCGCGTCCGTCCGCGCGGTCGACATCGCGGGCGATATGCCCCCGGCGCCCGTGCCCGCCGTCACGACCCCCTTGGCGCCGCCGTCCGCGAACGCCTTGATCGCCTCGCCGCCCGCGTCCTGGTACGAGTACGCGATCTCCACCTTCGGCAGCGGCTTGCTCTCCTCGGCACTCACCTTGCCGACGATCCGGTCCAGGTCGAAGGGCGTACGCCAGGCGCTCTTGCCGCACTTCTGGACGCGGGCCGGTGCCCGGTTGAGCCGGATGTTGTCCTGGTCGACGGCACCGAGCACCCCGGAACGTCCGCTCTCGAAGGTGTCCATGCGCAGTGCGTTGGTCTTGCGGACCTCCCGGGCGGCCTGGATCTCGTCGTTGAGCATGACGACGGTCCCGTAGCACTTGGTCTTGCGGCTCGCGGCGAGCTTGATGGCGTTGTAGAGGTTGGCCGGTGCGTCCGTGCCGATGACGGTCCACGGCCGCATCGACCCGGTGAGGACGACCGGCTTGTCGCTGCGCACGGTCAGGTCGAGCCAGTACGCGAACTCCTCCATCGTGTCCGTACCGGTCGTGACCACGACGGCGTCGTTCTTCTTCAGCGCGGCGTCCACGGATGCGGTGAGCTTGCGGTAGTCCGCGATGGAGTAGCCGCTCGACCCCTTGTTGCCGAACTGCTCGGTCGTCACCTTGGCCAGTCCGTTCACCTCCGGCCGCAGTTCGTCCACCATCTTGGAGATCGCGAGCTTCCCTGACTGGTAGTCCTGGAACGAGACGCGGTTCGTGCTGACGCCGGAGATGGTCCCGCCCGTGCCGATCACCGCCACTTCGGGCAGGTCCTTCCTCTCCTCGGCATGGGCGCTCGCACCTGCCAGCGAGGCTCCCGCGGCTACGGCGAACGAACAGAGCAGGGCGGTTGTACGGTGGGCGATCTTCACGGGTGGCACGGCTCCTTGCGGGTCGGTGATCGGCGCTCGCCCGCCGACCGTAGGAAGCGGTGTTTTCCCGAGCGTTGCGTGCACGTGTCAATCGCTGTGCCCGGCGATTTCCCCTTCCGGCGGGCCGAGTTGCCGGTCGCGCACCTGGCGCTCGCACTCCTCCGCGAGCCCGGGGTACGCCTCGGCGATGGCGGCGTGGATCCGCTGCCGCAGCAGCGCCGCGGCCCGGCCTCGCCCCTCCCGGCTGGAGAGGCCTTCGAGGAGTTCGTCGTAGGGGCTGAGCCGGTGCCGCAGGTAGTCGACCTTCCATCGGTCGAGCAAGGCACGATCGGTGCGGGGCGGGCTGAGGGTGCTGGGGATGCCGAGGGCTTCTGCGGTGCCTGCCGTGCCTGCGGTGCCTGCCATGCCTGCGGTTGCCCCGGCCTCCTGCCGGGCGCGGTGTTCAACGGCTCGTTGTGCCAACTCCCCGGTGTCCATCCGCGGTACGTCGATGGGCTCGGCCAGAATCCGGGCCAGCACCTCCCGCCGACGGCGCGCCACGGCTTCCCGCCCCCTGCGGCCCACGGCCTTGCGCACCGCACCGGACCGCCGCGCCGCGAACGCCGCTCCCGACCGGAACTCCGCGCTCTGCTCGGCGGCTTCGACCCGCTCGACGCGATACATCCGGGTCCACGGCGCCGACCGGAAACGCGGATGCGCGCTCAACCGGTCGGGCTCCCCCAACAGTCGGCGCACTATCCCGTCGGTCCACCCCCGCGCCCGCAGCCCGGCAGCCGAGACATGCGTACGGGCGGGTTCCGCCATACGACCCTGCTCCGGTTTCGGATCGGGCGCACCCTGCATCGTCATCACTACCTCCCCCGTCGTGACGCTGCGTGACACATCAATTCGTAACGCACGCCACTGACAGTCAGGAGAAAGTGCAGGTCAGACGGTTGGTTGAGGTTCCCAGCCCTGATTCCGCAGCACGTCCGACACGTCCGGAGCCCGGTAGTGGTCACCCTTGAGGACCTTGCCGTCGGCCCGGCGGCTGACCCGCCCGTCGGGCCCCAGCTTCGTCATGTTGGCGCGATGGATCTCGGCGATGACCGCGTCCAGGTCGATGCCGTGGACGAGCGCAGTGCCGTACGCGACGTACACGATGTCCGCGAGCTCGTGCGCCAGCCGGTCGAGCGGACCGGCGACGGAGACCTCCGCCACCTCGGCGGCTTCCTCGGCCAGCAACTCGCCGCGATGGGCCGCGAGTTCCGGGGAGACCTCCGTGGGTGTCGTGCGGGCGTCGAGTCCGAAGGCCAGATGAAATTCATGGACGAGACGTGCGGGGGAGGAGGGGGAGGAGTGCATCCGGGGATTTTATCGAGGGGCGCGGACAGGGCCGGTAACCGGAACCCCTATGCTCCGTTGAGTCTTCAAGCATGGCTGGCGTGTGGGCCCGTACGCCCCGCCGCCGTCAGGAACGACCAGGAACACCTAAGGAAGCCCCATGACTGTTCCCCCCACCAATCCCACCCCTCCCCCCTCTTCTCCCGCTCCCGCGTCCCACCGTGCCCGGTCCCGCGTCACGCGGCGCGGGCTGATCGGTGCGGCGGGCGCGGTCGCGGCGGGCGCCGCGCTCACCCCCGTCGTGATGGCCAACACCACCTCGGACGCGGCCGGTTCGGACACCACCGACGCCGAGCCCGGTACGACCTCCGAGACCTTCCCGAAGACCCGGGCCAAGGAGGCCACGGGCGAGGCGCCGGTCGAGGCCGCCTTCCCCATCGGTTACGTGGGTGTGCGCTGGGCCGGTACCCGTGAGGCCACCGGCGGCGGTATCCGGCTGACCGACGCCGACGGCGGCAAGGGAGCCTGGAAGTCCCTGAGCGGCAACGGCTGTTCGGACAGCAACGGCGGCGCGCTGCTCATCCCCGTCGACCGGGCCGCGGGCTACGAGCTGAAGGCACCGGACGGAGCCACCGGGCTGCGTTCGCTGGCCATCGACACGACGCAGGGCCCGAGCCGCAAGGTGGCGGTTCCGGCGGACACGACCCGGGTACGCGGTGTCGCCTACCTCTCGCGGGCGGCCTGGGGCGCGGACGAGAAGCTCCGCTTCAAGCCGGACGGCACGGAGAACACGCCGACGGCGTACTACCCGTTCCAGACGTTCACGGTCCACCACACCGCCACCGCCAACGACGACCCGGACCCGGCCGCCACGGTGCGCGCGATCTACCAGCTCCACGCGATCACGAACGACTGGGGCGACATCGGCTACCACTTCCTCATCGACGAAAAGGGCAACGTCTACGAGGGCCGCTACTCGGGCGACGACGGCGTCGCCGCCCACGACACCGACGGCAAACTCGTGACCGCCTTCCACGTGGGCGGCTTCAACTCGGGCAACCTCGGCATCGCCCTCCTCGGCAACCTGATGGAACAGGGCCCGACCGACGCCGCCCGCGCGTCCCTCACCAGCCTGGTCCGCGCCCTGACCCGCTTCCACGGGGTCGACCCCCAGGCCCAGGTCACGTACACCAACCCCATCAACGGCACCACGAAGGACGTCAACGAGATCAGCGGCCACCGCGACTGGCTGTCGACGGAGTGCCCGGGTGACGTGATGTACGGGGAGCTCGCGAAGCTGCGGAAGGCCGCGGCGGGTACCGGCTGAACACCACGGCCGAGTGCCGCGGGCGTCCGTGGGGGTACCTCCGGGTGCCCCCGCGGCGCCGGCTCCCGTGCCGCCCTCCCCGTACGCAATACGTCCGCCGCGCGCGGGCGTTCGGGATCACTCCCACCGGAGTGCCCGCCCGGCCTCGCGTACGGGGACGGACCGGTCCTGGCGCACACGGAAACGGCCGGACGGCGTACGAGGACCCGGATGCGCTCTCATTCAGGAGCCCCGGCAGTCGACGTACGGCACAGCTCTCACGCCTTCGGCCGGACGACCGGACCGCGCGCGCCGATGCGCGACCCACCCGCCCTGCGCGACCTGCACGAGCCGCCTCGCGTGACCGCTCCGCGCCCGCTAGGGATGGCTTCCGTACGCCTCGACGGAGACCACACGGGGGACGGAGTCGACCATGACGACGGAACGATCGCAGCCAGATCCGAATCCGTAGTCGGACTCGCGGCCAGATCCGAATCCGCAGTCACAACCTCAGTCTCAGTCTCGGCCTCAGCATGACGACATCGGCGGGATCCTGATCCACCGCGGGCTGCGTGAGGAACTGAGCCGACTGGCGGACGCCGCCGAGTCCGGCCGGCGGGCCGAAGCGGTCCAGGAACAGATCGAGCTGGTGATCGCCGTACTCCACCAGCACCACCACGGCGAGGACGAAAAGCTCCACCCGCTGGTACGCGACCGGGAGCCGAGCATCGCCACCATCCTCGACGAGCTGGAGAAGGAACACACCCTCATCCAGAAACTCGCCGACGACGCGGCCGACCGCACCCGCCCCCTCCCCGAACGCGCCCCGGTCATCCGGGAACTGCTGGACGTCCTGCGCCCTCACCTCGCCCTGGAGGAGGCCGAGGTCTTCCCGGCGATCACCCGCCAGGTCAGCCAGGCCGAGTTCGAGGAGTTCGTGAAGGGCGAGCTCAAGGCGGCGGACCGTCGGTTGCCGGCCCTCTTCGGCATGCTGCTGCACTACGCCCTGCCCGGCGAACGCAAACGCCTCCTCGCGGATGTGCCCACGCCGATCGCACTCCTGTGGAAGGCGTTCTGGAGGCGGGGGTACGAGCGGAGGGCGGCGCGGGTGTATGGGTGAGCCGCCCTCTCCAGGGGCAGGCCCCGCAGGGGGTTCCTCGGTTGCTGTACGGGGGCGTTGTCGGTCGGTCCGGCTACCGTGGGAACCCATACCCTGAGATGAAGGGGGCCCGATGGACACGGAGTTGGCGGCGCTGGCGGCGGCCGGGGCGACGGCGCTCGTGCAGCAGATGGTGACCGACGGATGGGCGAACGTACGGGATCGGGTCGTCGTTCTCTTCTCACGAGGGAGGGACGAAGAGGCCGTCGTGGGCGAGTTGGAGGAATCGCGGGCCGATCTCGTCGCCGCGCGGGACGCCGACGACGAGGAGGCCGCGGCGGACGTCCAGGCGTCCTGGCGCACCCGGCTCCGGCGCACGCTGCGCGACGACCCCGCGGCTGCCGCCGAACTCCGCGCGCTGCTGGACGAGTTGACCCCGCCCGCCACAGCCCCCGCCCCTGGCTTCCTCCACAACACCATCAGCGGCGACGTGCAGCACAGCGCCGTGGTCCAGGCACACACGGTCGGCGGCGGCGTGACGATCGGACTGCCCCCGAGGCTACCGTGACGCGCCCTTCAGGAACGCCGCCCGGAACGACTCCTGTGATGAGCGCCCCGGGCTCGGGCGACCGCCTCGCGGATGACGCCCTGCCCCGGTGATCAACAGCCCAGTGATCAACAGTCCGTGACCAAGAGCCCAGTGACCAAGCTCCCAGTGACCAACAGCCCTGTGAGTAACAAACCTTGAGCAACAACTCTGCGAGTGACCGCCCGTGAACGACCGTGCTTTTCTCGACACCGTCACCGACCGCCTGGCCGCCCTCCCGGCGGTCCGGGCGGTGGCCCTCGGCGGCTCCCGGGCTCAGGGCACCCACACCCACGACAGCGACTGGGACCTGGCCGTCTACTACCGCGGCGACTTCACCCCCGCCGCCCTCCGCGCCATCGGCTGGGAGGGCGAGGTCTCCGAGATCGGCGGCTGGGGAGGCGGCGTCTTCAACGGCGGCGCATGGCTGACCATCGACGGCCGCCGTGTCGACGTCCACTACCGCGACCTCGACGTCGTCGAACACGAACTGTCGGAGGCGGAGGAGGGCAGCTTCCACGTCGAACCGCTGCTCTTCCACCTCGCCGGAATCCCCAGCTACCTGCTGGTCGCCGAACTGGCCATCAACGAGGTGCTCCACGGCACCCTGCCCCGACCGACGGCCTACCCGGAGAAGCTCCGCCACACCGCCCACACCCGCTGGCACGACACCGCCCTCATGACCCTCGCCTACGCCAAGGCCAACCACGCCCCGAACGGCCGCCGCACGGAGACCGCGGGCGCCATCGCCACGGCCGCCATGCAGGCCGGGCACGCGGTACTGGCGGGGCGGGGGGAGTGGGTGACGAACGAGAAGCGGTTGCTGGAGCGGGCGGGGTTGCGGGGTGTCGACGACATCATCGGCTCGCTGTCCACGCACCCGGGCGCGGACCAGGGCGCGAACCCGTTGCATCTGGCCATTGCGGCGACCCGGACACTCTTCGAACGGACGGGTTCGCAATCGGACGGATCCGCCATGGACGCCGAATAACCCTTGGAAAACGTCAAGTTGACACTGCTACCGTCACCGACGTGGCGAAACTCAATCAGATCATCGCGGTCGAGAAGGGCATCAAGTCCAAGTCTCATCAGGACCTGACGGCTGCCCATCACGGGCTGCAGAAGCCGGCGTTGCTGGCCGGAATCTCACGTACGTATCAGCCCAAGGACGAGGAGGGTGAGCAGTTGCCGCCCGAGTCGACTCGGGTGCAGGTGCAGGCCGAGGACGTGCTGCGGGACACCGCGGCCACGCTGACCCGCCTGTTCGACGTGACCGCCACCAAGGACTGGGCCAACTGCACGGCCCGCGCGGACATCAAGGTCGACGGGCGGGTGCTCGTCGCCGATGTCCCGGTGTCCTATCTGCTCTTCCTGGAGAAGCAGCTCACCGATCTCAACACCTTCGTGCGGAAGCTGCCCGTGCTCGACGCCTCCGAGTCGTGGGTGCAGGACCCGTCGGCCGACGCGTGGAAGACCGAGCCGGTCAGGACGCTGCGGACGAAGAAGGTCCCGCGCAACCACGTGAAGGCGGAGGCGACCGACAAGCATCCGGCGCAGGTCGAGGTGTACTACGAGGACATCCCCGTCGGGTACTGGACGACGGTGAAGTTCTCCGGTGCCCTTCCCGCCCGGCGCGTCAACGAGCTGCTGGACCGCGTGGAGAAGATGCAGCAGGCCGTCAAGTTCGCCCGGGAAGAGGCGAATGGCGCCGACGTCACCGACCAGCGCGTCGGAGACGCCGTGTTCGGCTACCTGTTCGGGTAGCCTCGAAGACTCCCCGGTCCACTGCGACCGGGGTGCGCGAGGAGCGCAAGCTGAAACTGAAGCTTGTCGTGACTGCGCGGTTCCAGTGGAGGTTCGAGTCCTCCCCGCGGCACCAACCCGGCACCCGTACAAGTCGTACACGGTGTCTCGCGCCGCGGTAGCCCAACTGGCAGAGGCAGACCGCGATCAATCTCAGACTATTGCTCCAGACTCAGCATTCGCCGCCGATCGCCGGATCGACCGGGCTCAGGCTCCGGGCGTCGAAATGCCGGTTCAAGTCCGGCCCGCACAGCTCGATGTGCGGTGGTCCAAAGGCAGGACGCGGCGACATAACACTGACCTGAGTTCTCAAGCGTGCCGGTGTGCGACATGGGTGGCATCACAGGGCTCGGGGGCCGGCTACGCCTCCGGGCCCGCTCCCGTTCGGAGCCGCCCTCCGGCGCTGCACCTGGTCGCGCGCGGATGAGGCCGCCGAGGCCGCCCCTGGAAGACGTACACCCGGCCCGCTCCCGATTGCGTACATAAAGAACGCGGCCACTACGGCAATCGTCACATCCCCGAAACGTGTAGACCCCATACCCTCCAGGAACCCGACCTACCGTAAGCACCACCGCCCAGGCCGACGTCGCCCGAAGGCATGCCACCCCGCAACCGCCCTCGTCCCGACAGGAGCCCCGTGCCCGTGCCGCGACCTTTCTCCGTTGCCCTGCCGCCCTGGCTCACGCATGCCCTGCGTGCGCAAAGGGGGCCCGTGCCGTGGAATGCCGTCGTGCGCGGAGCGCTCGCCGCCGGGCCGCTGCTGCTCGCGGCCGTCCTCGCCGGGCGGGAGTCCATCGGGGTCATGGCCGCCCTGGGAGCCATGCTCGCCGGGATCAACGACAGGCCCGGGAGCCGGCGCACCGCCGTGCACCGCATCGGGGTGCCCGGGCTTGCCGGAGCCGCGGGGCTCGTCGTCGGTACGTACGCGGGGGAGGGCCTCGGTGCCGTTCCGCTGACCCTGATACTCACCGCGCTCGGGCTGGTCGCCGGGGCCGTGAGCGCCGTGGGACCCGTGTCCTCCGGGGCCGGTACCCAACTGCTCGTCGCCGCGGCCATCGGGGCCGGGATGCCGCTCCCCGAACCCGGATGGCAGCGGGCGTTGTTCTTCCTGGCCGGAGCCGCCTGGCTGATCGCGCTGCGGCTAGTGCTGCCCACGCCCGGTGCCCTCGCCCACGACTTCCGGTTCGACGGGGAGCGGGTGGCCGTCGCGGACGTCTACGACGCCATCGCCGAGTTGCTCGCCGCTGCCGGCGGCGAGCAGGCCGGGGCCCGGCGGGCCGCCCTCACCGCCGCGCTCGACCACGCGCAGGACGCCCTCGCGGGACCGCGGCTGCGACGGTACGCCAGTTCCTCCGCCGAGCGGCGGCTGCGGGCGCAGTACGCCGCCGCGCTGCCGCTCGCCGAGGCCGCGACCGCGCTGGCCTGGGCCGGGGACGCGCTGCCCGCCCGTACGGCGGAGGGGCCGCGACGGCTCGCCGTCGCCGTACGGACCGGCGAGCCCTGCGGGCCGCTGCCCGCGCCCGCCCGGTCCGTACCCGGACTGCGCGCCCTCGACGACGCACTCCTGCACGCCGCCGAGACCTTCGACCGCGGCGGCAAGCAGACCGGCAGCCGGCGGATTGACGGTGAAAAGACCCGCAGCGACAACGCCGATGACAAGCGCGGCGCCGCCCCCCGCAGCGACGTCGACGCCGCTCCTCACAGCGACACCGGCACCAACCCCCTCGACCGCGGCGCCCGGCAGACCGCGCACAAGGGCCTGCGCCTACGCCCCTTCCGTACCAAGGCTCTGTTCCGCACGGTCACCGGCCAGGGCGGCCGTGAGTACGGCTTCCGCGTCGCGCTCTGCTACGGCGCCAGCGCGGCCGTCGCGCAGGCCCTGCACCACGTGCACTGGTACTGGCTGCCGGCCACCGCCGTCTTCCTCGTGAAGCCGGACCTCGGACCGCTCGTCTCGCGCGTGCTGAACCGGGCGGCCGGTACAGTCCTGGGCGCCCTCGTCTTCGCGGGGTTCGCGGCCGTGTTGCCCCGGCCGGAGGGGCTCGTGGCGCTCGTGGCGATCAGCGGGGCCCTGATACCCGTCGCCACCAGGCACTTCGCCGCGCAGACCGCGGTCGTCACCGTCCTCGTACTCGCCCTCGTCATGGTCGGCGGAGAGCCGGAAGCCTCCTGGAGCCGTATCGGCGAGACGCTGCTGGCCTGTGCGATCGTCCTGATCGTTGGACATCTGCCGACTCCGGGACAGCGCGGCGGGAACGTGAGGGCGCGGTTGGACGCGGCCACCGACGCCGCCCACGCGTATCTCACCCACGTACTGAGCGGCGCCGACGACCGGGCCGCCCGCTGGGCGCTGCGCCGCGAGGCCTACCGGAAGCTGGCCGAGGCCCGGGCCGCGATCGACCGCGCCGCCGCCGAACTCCCCACCCTGGCCCGGCACACGGAGGGCACCGACGAGGTCGCCGCCACCCTGGAACGCCTCGTCGACACCACCACCGCCTCTGCCGTGCACCTCGACGACACGGGCCGGCTCACCCCGCGGCACACCGAGCGCCTCGCCACCCTCCTCGACGAACTCGTCGAGCAGCGCGAGCGCGCCGGCCTCGCGGACCCTCCGGCCGACCTCCTCAGCGCCTGAGCAGCGAAACCGCAAGGGCTCCCCTCGCAGCACCTGACCGACGAACGGGCTTCCCCGAGGGCTCCCCTCAGGGCTCTATCCGCGCCCACACCGGCGCATGGTCCGACCCTGCCGCGTCCCGCCGTGTCCCCGGGTTCTCGTCGACCGACGGCAACGGGGTCTCCCGGACCGGCGTCCCCGTCCCCGCCCCGGTCACCTGGTCGAGCAGCAGTCGGCTGACCAGTATGTGGTCGATCAGTTCGGGGCGGCCGGAGTGGACGCGGGAGAAGCGCTGCTCCTCCGGGATGAGGGGCGCGATGTTCCAGAGCCGGGCCGCGTCGCCCTTGTCGGGCCGTTCGAAACCCGGTGTGCCGATCTCGGAACCGGGCGGGCCCTGGAGTATCTGGGTCGTGGCGGCCGTGACCTCGTCGTTGAGGTCGCCGAGCACGGCCACGTTCCGTTCCTTGCCCTTGCCGTCGAGGAGGCCGTCCGCGACGGTCCGCAGTGTGGTGGCCTCGGCGGCCCGCCGGTACAGGGCGTACGCGCCGTAGCGGGCCCGCTCACCCTCGTCCCGCGGCTGGAACCGCTTGCCCGGGTACGTCAGAAGCTTCGACTTGAGATGGCAGACCGCCACGGTCAGGGTCGTGCCCCGCACGGTTATCTCCGCGGTCAGGATGCCGCGGCCCGTCCGCGAGACCGGCTCACTGTCGTCGTCGCTCTGAACGGCTCGCATCGGTTCGGGGAAGGCGTTCGTGTCGGTGATCTTCCGTGGTTTCGGTCGGCTGAGGAAGCCGACCCTGATGCCGCGGCTGTCCGGATGCTCCGAGAGCGCGATGTGCCAGTCGCCGTCCAGCATCGCGGCCAGGTCCTCCAACGCCTCGGGATCGCCGACCTCCTGCACGCCGAGCAGCGTGGGGTCGAGCTCCGCGACGACCGACGCCAGCGCGGCGAGCTTCGCCTTGTACGCGTCCTCGCCGCGCGGTCCGAAGTCGCCGCCAGGCCGGTACAGATTCTCCAGGTTCCAGGTGCCGAGGAGCATGCCGGGCTCCTTCCCGGACGCGCCTTCCAGGGCCCGCCCGTCGAATGGTGAGGCCAGCGTGCGCGCGAAACCGCCGGGGCGACAGGGCAGGAACAGGATGCGCGGTTCACGTCACCCGACGGCACGATCCCGTCGTACCGTGGCGTGATGACCTCGCCCGAGCCCACGCCCGACGCGACGCCCAACGCCTCTGCCGATGATCGGGCCAACTCGCCCGGCACAAAAGCCCCGGCCGATCTCATTATCACCCGGTGCACCGCCCTGGTGCACGACGATCACGAACAGATCGGCTTCGTCGAGGACGCCACCATCGTCGTACGGGGTGGTCGCATCGAGAGCGTCACCACCGGGCCGGTCGACGTCGACGTTCCGGCCGCGGAGCACACCGTACGTATCGATGCCCGCGGACAGGTCGCGATGCCCGGCCTCGTCAACTGCCATACGCACGCGCCGATGGTCACCCTGCGCGGTATCGCGGAGGACCTGCCCATCGAGGAGTGGTTCAACGACTTCGTCTGGCCCATCGAGTCCAACCTCCAGGAGAAGGACGTGGAGTTGGGCGCGCGGCTCGCCTGCGCCGAGATGATCCGGGGCGGGGTCACCTGCTTCGCGGACCACTACTTCTCGATGGACACGGTCGCCGCCGTGACCGCCGAGAGCGGGATGCGTGCCAACCTCGGACAGGCCTTCTTCTCCTCCCAGGGCGACGAGGGGCGCGAGCAGTCGCTGGACTTCGCCCTCCGCCACCGCGACACCGCCGACGGCCGCATCACCACGTCACTCGCCCCGCACGCGCCGTACACAGTCGAGGACGCCGACCTCGCCGCCACCGCCCGACTCGCCCGGGAACACGGCCTGTTGGTGCACATCCACGCCTCCGAGAACCGCGACCAGGCCGACACCAGCCTCGCCCGCCACGGCCGCACCCCCATCGAGGTGCTGGCCGACGCGGGACTCCTCGACACCGACCTGCTCATCGCGCACGGCACCGGCATCAAGGAGCGCGACCTGCCCGTACTCGCCGGTGCCACCGGCCGGATCGCCGTGGCCGGCGCGCCCCGGGGCTACCTCAAGTTCGCCTGGCCCACGACGACTCCGGTACGCGCACTCCGCGAGCTCGGCATCCCCGTGGGCCTCGCCACGGACGGGGCCGCCTCCAACAGCTCCCTGGACGTGTGGGAGTCCATGGCCCTCACGGCGCTGGTGCAGAAGTTCACCGAGGGCGACCCGCGCTGGCTGACCTCCCGACAGGCCCTGCACCACGCGACGTTGCAGAGTGCGCGGGCGGTCGGCCTCGGCGAGGAGATCGGCAGCCTCGCGCCGGGCCGCCGGGCCGACATCATCCTCGTCGACGTGAGCGGCCCGCACACCCAGCCCGTGCACGACCTCGCCGCCACTCTCGTACACAGCGCCCGCTCCGGCGACGTACGCACGACGATCGTCGACGGGCGGGTGATCATGCGCGACCGGGAGCTGCTCACGCTCGATGTGCCCGCGATCGTGCGGGAGATGAACGAACGGATGCCTGCGCTGATCGACCGGAGCCACGGGAAGCGGATCCAGGACTACGACACGTGAGCGCTCCGCTCGGTGTGGGGGTGTGCGGTTCGCTTTGCTGCGGGCCGGTGGGGGCTTGTCGCGCAGTTCCCCGCGCCCCTTACGGGGCGCCTAGGGTGGAGGTATGTCCACTGACCAGGACCTTCTTACCGACGATCTCCTCACCCATCCGTACGCCGTCTATGACCGGCTGCGTGACACCGCGCCCGTGCACCGTGTCACCGGCCCCGACGGCAGTCCCGCCTGGCTGGTCACGCGTTACGACGACGTACGCGAGGCCCTGGCGAATCCGCTCCTCTCGCTGGACAAGAGGCATGCGCTGCCCGGTGGTTACAAGGGCTTTGCTCTGCCGCCCGCCCTGGACGCGAACCTTCTCAACATGGATCCGCCCGACCACACCCGCATCCGCCGCCTGGTCGGCCGGGCCTTCACAACGCGCCGCGTCGAGCAACTGCGCGCCCCCATCAGGCAGACCGCCGACCGGCTTCTCGACGCACTGGGCGCGCACGGCGGCACGGACCTGATCGCCGCGTACGCCGCCCCGCTCCCCATCACCGTCATCTGCGACCTGCTCGGCGTACCGGACGGGCACCGCCGTGACTTCCGGGCCTGGACCGATGTGCTCGTCGCGCCGGACCCGGCCAGGCCGCAGGCCGCCAAAGAGGCCGTCGTGGCGATGCTCGGCTTCTTCACCCGACTCCTCGCCGACAAGCGCAAAGAGCCCGCCGACGACCTGCTCTCCGACCTCATCGCGGTCAGGGACGAGGGCGGTCGCGAGGGGAGCGACCGTGCGGGGAGCGACCGGCTCTCCGAGGACGAGTTGATGTCGCTCGCCTTCCTCATCCTCTTCGCGGGATACGAGAACACGGTCCAGCTCATCGGCACCGCGGTCCTCGCGCTGCTCCAGCACCCCGACCAACTGGCGGCTCTCCGCGCGGACCCCACCCGGCTCCCGGCCGCCGTCGAGGAGTTCGTCCGCCACGACGGACCGGCCCTGCTGGCCATCCGCCGCTTCCCGCGGGAGGACGTGACGATCGGCGACGTCACCGTCCCGGCGGGCGAGACGGTCCTGCTGTCCCTGGGTGCCGCCAACCGCGACCCCCGCCGCTTCCCGGACGCCGACCGGTTCGACCTCGGGCGCGACGCCGGCGGACATCTCGCGCTCGGCCACGGCATCCACTACTGCCTGGGCGCCCCACTGGCCCGACTGGAGACGGAGATCGCCCTGGCCGCCCTCCTGGAACGCCTCCCCGACCTGGAACTCGACGGCGACCCGGGCGACCTCCGGTGGCGACCGTCCCTGCGCGCACGCGGCCTGCTCGCGCTTCCGGTGACGTACTGAAGAAAGGAAATTCCGCGCCCCACCGATGAGTTCCGCCCCTCCCTCCGGTCCACCCCAGGGAAAGCACCGCACCGGAGGAGGGGCCAATGACGCTTCCGCGGATGGTGTCGCGCGACGAGTGGCGCGGCGCACGCGAGGAACTGCTGGTCAGGGAGAAGGCAGCGACCCGCGCGCGTGACGCGCTGAACGCCGAGCGGCGACGACTGCCGATGGTCGAGATCGACAAGGAGTACGTCTTCGAGGGCGGGGACGGCAAGGCGACGCTGTTCGACCTCTTCGAAGGGCGGCCCCAACTCGTCGTCTACCACTTCATGTTCGCGCTGGAGTGGGACGCGGGCTGCCGCAGTTGCTCGGGCTTCGTCGACCAGATCGGACACCTCGCGCATCTGCGCGCGCGGGGCACCGAGTTCGCGGTGGTCTCCAGGGCGCCGTACACGAAGATCCTGCCCTTCAAGGCGCGGATGGGGTGGACGGTGCCCTGGTACTCGTCGTACGGCAACGACTTCAACCACGACTTCCAGGTGTCGTTCGAGGGCCACGACAGCAGCGCCGGCGGTCAGAGTCACGACCCGTACGAACGGCCCGGGCTGAGCCGTTTCCTCCGCGACCGTGAGCGGATCTTCCACACGTACTCGACGTACGAGCGCGGACTGGACGGACTGGGCTCCACCACTGGTCTCCTGGACCTCACCGCCCTCGGCAGGCAGGAGGAGTGGGAGCAGCCGGAGGGGCGCGCGTCGGTACTGGGCGCGCCCGCGGGCAGCGAGCGCGTCCGGTACCACGACGAGTACGAGGACTGAGTCCGGCCGGCCGAGGACCGAGTCCGGCCGCGGCGCAAAAGGCCACGCGAAAGGCCTGCAAAGGGTCATGCGAAGGGCCGTACAGAAGGTCGGTACGGCCTGAGAGGTGTTTCACAAGGTGTGATGGCCGCGTGTCAGCTACGTCTCAGTAACGTCACTTCGCGAGACGTCCACCCCATGTTTGGCGTTTAACTCTTCAAGGGCTCTCTGGAGTTCTCAGGAGAGCAGCGCTACATGGAGGTGCAACGTGGTGAACGGGCGAACGGTGCTGGAGCGCTTTCCCGCCGGTGGGCCGCGTGGTTCGTGGCCGGCCGAGGAGTTCGCGCAGGCGCGCCGCCTGGAGGGGCAGCACGTCGAGGTCGTGATGGACCTGTCGACGGACGCCTTCCTGGTGGTCGTGCGGGAACTCGCAGAGTGAGCAGAGTGAGCAGAGTGAGCCGGGCGGGCCGCCGAGGGCCTCACCCGGTGTGAGGCGCGGCCCGACGTGAGGCACGCCGACCCTCATCCGGCCTTGGGCGCCGGCACCCTGGCGGCGAACTGCTCCGCCTGGAGCGAGTACAACTCGGCGTAGACCCCGCCCGAGGAAAGCAGCTCCTCCGGAGTGCCGGACTCCACGAGCCGGCCCTGGTCGAGGACGTGCACCAGGTCGGCGTGGCGCACCGACGCGAGCCGGTGTGTGATGAGGATGACCGTCTGACCGGTACCCGCGAGGGCCCGGATCTTCTCGAAGACCTCCAGCTCGGCACGGGCGTCGAGAGCCGCCGTCGGCTCGTCCACGACCAGGATCGCGCCCCTCCGGTACGCCGCCCGCGCGATACCGAGCCGCTGCCACTGGCCGCCCGACAGCTCGTGGCCGCCGCTGAACATACGGGCCAGCAGCGTGTCCAGACCGCGCGGCAGATCGTCCACCACGTTCTCGGCGCCCGCCTCGGTGACGGACGTGCGCAGCCGCTCGTCGGTGAGCGGCGCCGACGTCCGGCCGATCGCGACGTTCACCCGGGCCGTGAACGGCCACCTCTTGAAGTCCTGCGCCACCATCGCGATGCGCTCGGCGAGCTGGTGCCGGTCGGCGGTCGCCGCGTCCACGCCGTCCCACAGGATCCGGCCCCGCTGCGGCGTGTACAGACCCGACAACAGCTTGACCAGGGTGGTCTTCCCGGAGCCGTTCTCCCCGACGAGCGCCACGATCTTGCCGAGCGGCACGGTGAGCGTCAGGTCCGCCAGCGCGGGGCGGGCCGCACTGCCCGGATAGGTGAACGTGACGTTCTCGAAGCGGATCTCACGCGGCTCCTCGGGCAGCGGCACACCGCCGACCGGGATGGCACGCTCGGCCGCCTCCACGTACAAGCGTTGAAGATCCCCGACGAACAGGGCTTCCTCATGGAGGCTGTTGACCTCCAGGACGAGCGTGTCGAGATTCCCGGAGCCCGTACGGATCGCGATCACCGCCGTGCCCGCCACGGACAGCGCCATCGCACCGGCGAGCAGCAGCCCGCCGAGCGTCGCGTACGTCGCCACGGTCGCGAGGCCCGTCCAGGCGGCCGCGATCAGTCCGGTCCGTGCCCCCAGCCGGGCCAGCCGGGCCTGTTCCGCCTCCGCGGACTCCGACATCGCGCGGAAGTGCCGCAGCAGGAAGGGGCCGACCCCGTGGACGCGGATCTCGGGTGCCGCGGCGGGCTCGGTGAGCAGACCACTGATCAGCTGGCCGGCCCGGGCGTGCTGCACCCAGGCGTGGAACGACGTGTAGCGGCGCCGCGCCATGGTCAGCGCGCTCCAGGCGCTCGGCAGCGTCATCGTCACCAGCAGCGGCAGCAGTGCCACGTGCAGCACCGTCAGCACACCGGCCGCCGCGATCAGCGAGATCCCCGCGTTCACCACGCGCGTGGCGATCCTGATCATTCGCCGGGCGGACGAGGCGCCGTACTGCGCTGTGTCCAGCAGTTTGTGGAAGGCCTCGTCCTCGATCGCCGACAGCTCGACGGCCGCCGCCCGCTCCAGATACAGCTCCGTCGCGACGCGCTCGACCTTCGGTTCGAGGCGGCCCGTGGCGTATGTCGAGGCTGCTCGCAGCAGTGCGGCGACCAGCATCACGACGGCGACGACGACGAGCGCGGGCACCGCGTCGCGCAGCCGGTCCTCCACCGGGCCGGTCGCCATCAGGCGCCCCAGGACGCTGTTGACGGCCAGCAGGCTCACCGCCTGCGCCAGGCCGCGGCCCACCTCCGCGCCCACCACGATCCGTGCTGCCCGCCGGTCCGCCTGCCAGGCGAGCCGGAAACTGGACGCCAGCAGCGTGGGCAGCCGCGTCACCATGGCCCGGAAGTTCAGCTCCAGAAACGCGTCGGAGTGCTGCGACCAGCCCATGTCGTAGCGCAAGGGGCCGCCGAACAGCAGCCGCTCGGACTCGGACGGCTCGGGCTCGCCCGCACCGGGTTTCCCGTTCACAGACCCAGGCTTCACAGATCCCGGCTTCACGGATTCCGCCGGCCCGGTCTTCCTCGTGGTTCTCCGCCCGATTCTCCGCCCGGTCCTCTTCGAAGCTCCCGCAGATTCCGCAGGTCCCACCGGTGGCCTCCCCCGATCGTGGACGAACGGCCACTATCGCGGCGCGGGACGCCATCGGGCAGGGCGCGCGCCCGGTCCGCCACGGCGTAACCGGAGCACGCCCGGGCGCTCACCACCGCGCGCTGAGTGTGGGGCGCCCCGAAGGGGCGCGGGGCTGTGACATAAGCGGCTCCGTCGCGGGGCGCGACCAGCCCACGACTACCCGCAGACGTATGCAGCGCACCCCAGCGGAGCGCTCACGCGCTGACGGGCCTCGTCCAGGCCGGCGGGGTCCCCGTCAACCGGCACAGCGCCAGATAGAGCGGGATCGGCGGCGTGTACGGAAGCGTGCCGCCGGGTTTGTGGATGAGTCCGGGAAGACCGGGCGAGGCGGGTACGAGCGCCCCCGTGGCGTAGTGCGCGGGCGCCGGCCACTCCAGGGCGACGTCGGAGTCGGAGGGCACGAGCCACCACCAGTGCGTGCTGTCGGCGTACACACAGCCGACGCGCGGCAGGCGGGGCATCAGCAGCGGGCCGAGTCTCGCGGGCATGGCCACCGCGTCACAGCCCAGCGGCGCCCGCATGCCCTCCGGCACGGTCAGCCGCCGCGACGGCCCGGTCCCGGACGTCTTCCGCAGGCCGCGCTCCAGGCGGACCAGCGTGTCCAGGTTCAGTACCCGTGGCGCACCGGCCGACGTTGCCCTCACACCCATTCAGCCCTCGTCCGTTCTCCAATTTTTCCGAACCATCCGGAAACGGCTGTCGCCGCACCAGCCGGGAAGCGGCTGGAACGATTCAGGTCACTACCAGTCGTGCCCGGCAGGGGGCGGCTGCGAGCCGCTCGGCTCCGCATGCGCGTGTTCCCCGTGCGCGTGCTGCCCGGTCGGCGAGGAGCCGGCTGGGGCCGGCCGGCTCCTCGCACTCCAGCCCAGGTCCGACCGCGGCTCGGCGCCGTTGTTCGCCGAGCGCGGCAGTTCGGCCCAGACCAGCAGTCCGGGACCGGTTTCCTGGGCGCCCCAGGCTGTGCACATCGCCGCGACGAGAAGCAGTCCCCTCCCGTGCTCCTCTTCGGGACGCTGCGGCGACGGGTGGGGCTCACCCGGCGCACACCCCTCGTCACGGACGGCTATCCGCACCAGGTCGCCGCCGTCGTGCAGCTCGCACACCACATGGCGGCTCGCCGTGTGCACTATGGCGTTGGTGACCAGTTCGGAGACGACGAGCTCCGCCGTGTCGCAGGTGTCCTCACAGACCGACCAGCCGGAGAGCCGGGCACGCGTCAGATGCCGGGCCTGTGCTGCGGAGCCCGGATGAGCGGCCAACTCGAAGCGGAACCGGCGCTCGGCTGCCGCCTCGGGGCGTACCCCAGCGGTGGCACCGAGACGGAACCGGTCCTCGGCTGCGTCTGTTCCTAACGGCGCGGACGGAATCACGCTTGCCACTATCTCCCCGTCGTGAACACTTGGCAAGTGTCACTCTGAAAATTGCAGAGTGCAGTGTTCCGCGCCGTATGGCCATGGCACACTGCTCGCAACAGCATGTGGCGCGGCGTCAGTTGGGTACCCGTTCGGGGCCCGAACGGGCGCCGCCCGGGCTGTCTGGACAAAGTGGAGGTGGACGTGAGCGAGCCGCGGTCCGCGCCGACGGTCGGGCAGGTCGTCCTCGGACGGCGCCTGCTTGACCTGCGGGAGCGCGCGGGGCTCAAGCGTGAGGAGGCCGCGCGGATCCTGCGCGTCACCTCCGCCACCGTCCGCCGCATGGAGACGGCCGAGGTAGCGCTCAAAATCCCGTACCTCCAGCTCCTGCTGAAGTCGTACGGCGTCTCCGACGAAGAGGCCGAGGCGTTCGTCGCCCTGGCGGAGGAGGCGAACCTGCCGGGCTGGTGGCAGCGCTTCCACGACATCCTGCCGGGCTGGTTCTCGATGTACGTGAGTCTGGAGGGCGCGGCCGGCCTCATCCGCTCGTACGAACCCCACTTCGTTCCCGGAGTGCTGCAGACCGAGGAGTACGCGCGTGGCGTCATGGAATCCGGCGCCATCGGCCAGACCAGACCCGAGGACATCGAGCGCCATGTGGCGCTGCGCATGCAACGCCAGGAGCTGCTGACGCGCGAGGGCGCGCCCCGGTTCTGGGCCGTGATGGACGAGACCGCCGTGCGCCGCCCCGTCGGCGGCCCCGAGGTCATGCGCGCCCAGATCGACAGGCTGCTCGAGGCCACGAAGCTGCCCAACGTGACACTGCAGATCGCCCCCTTCTCCTCGGGGCCGCACGCGGGCACGTACGGGCCCTTCGTGCTGTTCCGCTTTGCCATGCCCGAACTGCCGGACATGGTCTACAGCGAGTACCTGACCGGCGCCGTCTACCTGGACGGACGTACCGAGGTGGCAACCCACCTCGAGGTCATGGACCGCATGGCGGCGCAAGCCGCCACGGCACATCGCACGAAGGAGATCCTGCTGGATCTCCGCAAGGAGCTGTGAATGGATCGCATCAAGACCCGGATACGCAACGCGCGGATCTACAACGGCATGCCCGCCAGGGAACTGGGCAGCGAGGGCTGGCACAAGCCGTGGAGCGGCGGCAACGGCGGCAACTGCCTGGAGGCGATGAAGCTCTCCGACGGCCGGATCGCGGTCCGTCAGTCGGCGGATCCGGACGGGCCCGCCCTCATCTACACCCCCGGCGAGATGACCGCGTTCATCCAGGGAGCCAAGGCGGGGGAGGCCGACTTCCTGCTCTCCTGAGGCCGCAGACCGGCCGGTCCTTGATCCGCACCTACTTGTCCCACGTGCTTTCTACCTTGGCATTCAGTTGATCCAGTGACCCAGTCGATTCACCACCAGGACCACATGCGCCGAGGCGCGTCCACCAGCCGGCTCACCGCCACGATCGGGAAAGGCGGCTGTTCGGCACGGTCCTGGCCGAGGCTCAGCGCGTAGTAGATCTGCTCGATCGAAGGCGGTCCGACCGCGAGGTTGCGCCGGACCGCCGCCGACGGGGACTCCTGCCCGGCCTGCACGAGATAGGCCGCGGCCATCGTCCCCGTACGGCCCACACCCGCCCCACAGTGCACGAACACCGGCCCCGGGGCCGCGCCCACGACGCTCAGGAAGCGTCGTACCTGGTGCGGCGTCGGGGTCTGTCCGTCCCGGATCGGCAGTCGTACGGCGTCGAGACCCGCCCTGCCCGGCCCGGCCAGCTGGGAGGCGCTCAGGTCCTCGGCGCGCAGGTCCACGACCGTGGTGAAGCCGAGCCTGGCCAGCTCGCGGTAGCCCGCGGGGGACGGGGCGGCGCCCCGCCACAGTGCACGTTCGGCGTCCACGGGCTGGAAGTGGTGGATGCCCTGGACCGCGTGCGTTCCCTCCGGCGGTGGGGTCTGTTCCCGGGTCCAGTACGACAGCGCGAGGATGCCCAGCGCGCCGGTCGCCCAGAGGGCGAGATAGCCGAGACCGAGTCCGGCGAGCACTCTCAGCACGGTTCGGCGCAGGGATCTGCGCGGCCGACCGGTGGGCAGGGTGGTGCGGGGAGGGGGCGGAGCGACGACAGCCATGGGCGACCCGGAGGCTCGGGGACGAGGGGCGCGGGCTCGGAGAGGAGGGGCGCCTTGGCATCGTAACCCGGGCCGCCGGGGCGGGAGTTGTCCATGTATGGCAGAAGTTGCCCGTGTGGGAGAAGGGGCGGAAGCGACCGGAGTTCCCGGTTCGAATCACTGCGCCGGGGCGGGGCGTCGCCCGCGGGTGCGCGCTCGGTCGGCGTCCGCATCCGCACGTCCGCGCTCAGTCGTCGTCCGCGTCCGCGTCGCCGATGCCGACCACCGTGAGGTGCGTACGGTCCAGACCGGTGTCCTCCAGGCAGCCGCGCAGCCGCATCCGGTCGTGGTCGGTCAGCGCGGGCTGGACCACGCCCGCGAAGAGACCGTCGCCCAGCGTGCCGAGGGTGGCGCGGTTCAGCGGTACGGACGTCGAGTCCCGGCAGCGTTCCCAGAGCTGGTGCGCGGCGAGGGACTCCCGCTCGGCGGTCATGTTCGTACCGCGCATGTCGACCTTCAGCAGCAGGGAGGTCGCCTCGGAGTTCCTCGTCTCCTCCTCGCGGGTCTGGGTGAGGTCGGCGAGCCCCACGACGAGCGCGCCGGCCAGCGCGGCCCCGACCGCACTCACGGCGAGCACGCGCACGGTACGGCCGTGCCGTCCTCGCGCGCCGACGCCGATGGGCGGCAGGTCGTCCAGGTCGGCCAGGTCGTTCTTGCCGTCCGGATCGGCGTCCCGGGCCGGATCGGGTGCCGCCAGGACGGCCAGCCGCCCCGCGAGCCGCCGTTCCGCCGTGGGCCGGACCGTGGCCGACGCGATCCGCTGCACGATCCAGGCGAGACCGGAGAGCAGTACACCGGTGACCATCAGGACCGGCACGAAGACGTACGTACGACTCGTCGGCTCGTCCAGCCAGCGGAACCGGTCGCCCGCCGGCCGGGCGTCCTTCTCCCGCAGCCGCGCCAGCACGTCCTCCTGCCGACGGTCCGCGTCACGCATCCGCTCCTCGATCCGCGAGAGCCGCCCGAGCAGCACGATCCCGAGCAGCATCACCTCGACGACCAGCAGCAACACCCCGCACAGGATGGCCCGTTGCCACTGCCACCGGTACAGATAGATGACGACGTACGTCCCCGCTCCCGCGGCCGCCGCGCCCCCGAAGAAGTAGGCGACGCGCCTCATCGGAGGTCTCCCCGGGTCTCCTGGCCGAGGGCTTGTCGTTCCTGTTGTTCCTGCTCCGGCACCTTGGCGCGGACCTGTTGTTCCTCCTGCTCCCGTACGTGTACGTCGCCGGTGGTGCCGTCGACCGTGAGGCGGGACCCGGGCGGGAAGCGGCGTACGGCGTCCGTGGCGCCGACGACCGTGGGCAGGCCGAACTCCCTGGCCAGCACGGCGAGATGGGACAGCGGACTCCCCGTCTGCGCGACGAGCCCCGCCAGGCCGGGGAGGAGCGGGGCGAGCGCGGGGTCGAGCGTGCGGACGACGAGTACGGGGTCGGCGGGCCGGGTCCCGGTGCCGTCCCAGGCCGTTCCGGCGGCCCGTCCGCCGGACACGCCCTGGCCCGCGCCTTCGCTTCCGCCCTTGCCCTTGCTCTTGCCCAGGGGCCGTTCGGCGACGACCGTGCCGCCCTCCGCGAGCCGGAACGCGTCGGGCAGGGGCGCCGACACGGCTCGCGGCAGGCGTTCCTCGAAGTCGCCGGGCAGGCGGCCGTGTTCGAGCGCCTCGACGAACTCCCGCCACCGCAGCAGCCCGACCTTCGACGCCTCGCCCGGACCGCGCCGTACGGCCAGTCGCCGCGCCGCCTCCCGGACGAGCCGCACCTGGAGTTCCTGCACCCAGCGGATACGGATACGGAGGCGGAGCGCCTCGCGGGGAGGGAGCGAGGGGAGGGGCGGGGGGAGTGTGTCCAGGGCGGTGAGCGTGTCCGTGAGCGCTGTCGTCGAGGCGGCGCCCTGACGTGTCGTCGGTGCGCCCTCCGTGTCTCCGGGATCCGCCGGAAGCCTCAGCTCCCTGCCCAGACCGGGCGCCACCAGCGCCAGCACCACCGGCTGCGCAGCCACCATCCGGTCGTCCGGTACGCCGAGAGCGCGGGACTCGGCGAGGGCGGCGAGGGCCGTGCCCGCGGCCGTGGCGCGGGGCTCGGGGAGGAGGGCGCCCGCGAGAGCCTCCTGGGCGTGCAGGGAGACCAGGACGGTACGGGTCCAGCGGAGAGTGGAGAGAAGGTCGGGGCGGGTGAGCCGGTCCGCGGGCGGTGTCTCGGCGAGCCGGCGGTCGACGTCCGCGACGAGGTCCACCGCGAGACCGGGCAGCGCCGCCGTCAGCCTGCCCACCCGCCAGGCGGCGGCCAGCCGGCGGGCACCCGGTGCCGGGTTGAGCAGCGCGAGCCACCGGTTCCGGGGCGGTACGGCGCCCAGCAGCCGCAGATCCGCCGCGGCCCGTCCGCCGACCGCCCTGACGAGCGGAAGCGAGCGCAGTTGCCGTCGGGGCGCGGTGCCCCCGATGTCGAGCGCGGCGGCCAGACCCCGTGCCATCGGGGCCACCCACAAGTCCTCTTCCAGCGGCTCCAGTTGATCCGGCAGCGTCTCCGCCACCGGTCCGGGGCCGAGCAGCCGCGCACCGCGCGCGGGCCGTGCCGCCATCGCCGTGATCGGCCGGCTCTGGAACAGCCACAGCCGCCCGGAGGCGTCGAACCCGAACTCGATGTCCTGCGGCCCGCCGAAGACCCCGCGTGCCTGCCGCGCCAGTTGGGCCAGGCGACGCAGTCCGTCGGCGCCGAGCAGACCTTCGGGGTCCTCCGGCTCGGTGCGCAGCAGCCGTCCCCAGCGGCTCAACCAGTAGTTCGTGCCCGGCTGTTCACCGCTGACCAGGGAGTCGGGCCCGCCCCGCACCGCACTCACCAGCATCCGGTCCGTCCGGCCCTCCACGGGGTCGGCGCCGAACATGACCCCGCCGACGCGGGCCGCGAGCATCGGCTGCACCAGCACGGCCATCGGAGCCACCGTGCCGTCGGGCCGGTGCGCCGAGTCGAGCACGGTCCGCACGGCCGCACGGAACTCGTGCCAGCCCTGTACGTCCAGCACGGACGCGAACTGGCCCGCCAGGGACGACTCCTGGGTGTCCTCCTGCGGTGAGGAGGACCGTACAACGAGGGGGCGCGTGCCGTCGGCGGAGAGCTTCTGCCAGGCTCGGCGCAGCCCTTCCAGGTCGCCTTCGCCGGCACGCTTGTCGGCCCAATCGCCGTACGGCACGACGAACCCCGGCAGTACCGGCAGCCCGGCCAGCGCGGCGCGCGCGAGATGCGCGGCCTTGGAACCGGCGAACGGGATGCGCGCCGCCCGCGGATCGCTCAAGGGGACCGCTTCCGCGGTGAGTCGAGGAATCTCGGGGGCGAGTCGAGGAGCTTCAGGGGCGGTCCGAGGAAACCGGGAGGCCAGTGGATCGCGGATACGGGGGACACCGCCCTGGTCGTCCCCGTCGCGCGCACCGTCTCCGTGACGTTCGTCAACCGTCGTCATCGAACACCCTCCAGGACCGACCGCCAACAGGGGGGACGCGCGGGGGTGGCCCTGCGCCTGACGACGGAACGAAGGATGGGGGCGAGCTCCTGCCCGACCGGGGTACGGCCGTGACAACAACGCGCCTCCTACAGCCGAGGATCCCACTCGGTGTTGTGTTTCATGTCATCCGGAAGTCGGATTCCGGCCGACGAACTGCTCCTCCACCAGTACTCACCCGGTACCCGGTACTCACTCCGCACCCGGTGCTCACGGTGGCGGCAGCGCCGCGCACAACGCCTCCAGCGCGGCCCCGTACGCGTGCTCCGAAGGCGTCGCGTACCCCACGACCAGACCGTCCGGCGCGGGCATGGTCGTCTCCGAGTGCCGGAACTCCGGATGCCGGAACTCCGCGAGCCCGTCCAGCGCGAGGCCCTGCCACACGGCGGCCTTCACCGCGGACTGCTCGCTTCCGGGCGGCAGCCGCAGCACCGCGTGGAGCCCGGCCGCGATCCCGGTGACCTCGACGTGCGGCGCGTGCACGGCGAGCGCGTCGACCAGCCGGTCCCGCCGCCTCCGGTACCGCTGGCGCATCCGCCGCACATGACGGTCGTACGACCCCGAGGCCACGAAGTCCGCGAGCGTCAACTGGTCCAGGACGCTCGCCCACGCCTCCCGCTCGCCCTTGACCTCCAGGACCCCGTCGACGTACCGCTCCGGAAGGACCATCCAGCCCAGCCGCAACGCGGGCGACAGGCTCTTGCTGACCGAACCGATGTGGACGACCCGCTCCGGGTCCAGGCCCTGTACGGCCCCCACGGGCTTGCGGTCGTAGCGGAACTCCCCGTCGTAGTCGTCCTCCAGAATCACCCCTCCACGCGCGCGTGCCCAGTCGATCACGGCGGCCCGCCGCGCGGGATGCAGTGGTCCGCCGGTCGGGAACTGGTGTGCCGGCGTGAGCAGTACGGCCCGCTCCCTGCCCAGGCCGTCGACCCGGGCGCCGTCCTCGTCGAGCGGCAGGGGGACGGTCCGCACGCCCGCCGCCGTCAGCAACTCGCGGTGGAAGGCGAGGCCGTACGACTCGACGGCCAGCGGACCCCGCAGCACCGTGGGAAACAGCAGGCGCAGGGCGTGCGCGAAGCCGGAGCAGATCACGATCCGCCCCGGCTCGGTACGGACGCCACGCGCGCGTGCCAGGTACTCCGTGAGCGCCACCCGCAGTTCGATCCGGCCGGCCGGATCACCGGGCCCGAACGCCTCGTTGGGGGCCTCCCGCAGAGCCCGCCGGTACGAGGCCAGCCACGCCGCGCGCGGGAACGACGACGCGTCCGGCGTGCCCTGCCGCAGGTCGTGGCGCGGTCCACGCGCGCGTGGGGGTGCCTTTTTGGGTACGCGCGCGTTCGCGGCCAACGGCTCGGCGCGCTCGGCGACCAGGGTGCCCGAACCCTGCCGCGCGGTCAGCCAGCCCTCCGCCACGAGCTCGGCGTACGCGTCGGCGACAGTGTTGCGGGCCACGCCCAGGTCGGCGGCGAGCGAGCGGTACGGAGGGAGCCGGGTACCCGGGGCGAGGCGCCCACTGCGGACCGCCTCACGCAGGGCGCGGATCAGAGCGGCGCGGCGACCACCCGGACCGGACAGTTCCAGATGCAGATCGGCGCCGATGCGCTCCGCGGAATTGACCCATGAATCTGCCATGGAAATGCACCCTACAGAGGGTCTTTCAGGCTCGTAGATTCATGGTCATGACGACGAACACGACGCACACCACGACGAACGCCCGGATCGACTTCGCGAAGGCCGCTCCGAAGGCGTTCCGCGCCCTCGTCGGCTTCGACATCGCGGCCCGCGAGGGGCTCGACCCGGCCCTCGTCGAACTGATCCAGATCCGCGCCTCGCACCTCAACCACTGCGCGTACTGCCTCCACATGCACACCAACGACGCGCGCAAGGCCGGCGAGTCCGAGGACCGGCTGCACATGGTCGCCGTGTGGCGCGAGGCCCCGCACTTCTTCACCGAGAAGGAGCGCGCGGCCCTCGCCCTGACGGAGGCGGTGACCCTGGTCGCCGACGGCGGCGTCCCGGACGACGTCTACGCCGAGGCCGCGGCCAGGTTCGGCGAGAAGGAACTGGCCCAGGTGCTGGCACTGATCTTCGCGATCAACACCTGGAACCGGGTCGCCCTGGCGACGGCGAAGAGGGCGGGGACGGACGAACGCTGAAGAGCGGGAGCCGAGCGGTGGGCGGTGGGCGGGTGGCTGGTGGGCCGCGGGCGTCGGCGCCGGTTACGCGGTCATCGGGCGGTCGTACGGCCCGATCGGCGCCGGCAGCCGAGAGGTGCCCGTCAGCCGGCGGTCCACCGCCGCCGCCACCGCCCGCCCCTCGGCGATCGCCCACACGATCAGGGACTGGCCGCGCGCGGCATCCCCGGCGGCGTACACGCCGGGCACGTTCGTCGCGAAGTCCGCGTCGCGGGTGATCGTGCCACGGGGATCCAGGGCGAGTCCGAGCTGATCGACGAGGCCGTCGGAGCGGTCGGGGCCGGAGAAACCGAGCGCGAGCAGCACGAGGTCGGCCGGGAGCACTCGCCCGGTCCCGGCGCGCGGGCGGCGCTCCGCGTCGACCTCGACCAGATGCAGCGATCGCACCCGCCCTGCCGCGTCACCGGTGAAACGGAGCGTCGACGCCGCGAAGAGCCGCGCGTCCGCGTCCGCCGCGGGCGCCGTCTCCAGGTCCCGGGCCTCCTCGTGCGCGGCCGACAGCCGGTAGATCTTCGGGTACACCGGCCACGGGTCGGCGTCCTCGTCCCGCTCCGCGCCCGGCTGCGTATAGATGTCCAACTGCGTCACGGACTTCGCGCCCTCGCGCACCGCCGTACCCAGACAGTCGGCACCCGTGTCACCGCCACCGACGATCACGACATGCTTGCCCGCCGCCGACAGCGGTGACGTCTCCAGATCCCCCTCGCACACCCGGTTGGCCAGCGGCAGATACTCCATCGCCTGATGGATCCCGCTCAACTCCCGCCCTGGGACCGGCAGTTCACGCCAGGCCGTGGCACCCACGGCGAGGACGACCGCGTCGTACCTGGCCCGCAACTCGGCCGCCCCGACGTCCCGGCCGACGGCGGTCGACGTACGGAACTTCGTTCCCTCGGCCCGCATCTGGGCGACCCGCCGCTCCAGGTGCCGCTTCTCCATCTTGAACTCGGGGATCCCGTACCGCATCAGCCCGCCGATCCGGTCGTCCCGCTCGTACACGGCGACCGTGTGCCCGGCCCGGGTCAGCTGCTGCGCCGCGGCGAGCCCCGTGGGCCCCGAGCCGATCACCGCGACCGTCCGGTCGGACAGCCGGTCCGGCGGCCGTGGCGGCGCGAATCCGTCCTCCCAGGCCCGGTCGGCGATGGCGGCCTCGACGTTCTTGATGGTGACCGCCGGCTGGTTGATCGCCAGGACACAGCCCGCCTCGCACGGCGCGGGGCACAGCCGGCCGGTGAACTCGGGAAAGTTGTTCGTCGCGTGCAGCCGGTCGCTCGCCGCCCGCCAGTCGTCGCGCGAGACCAGGTCGTTCCATTCGGGGATCAGATTGCCCAGCGGGCAGGCTTCGTGGCAGAACGGGACACCGCAGTCCATGCACCGGTCCGCCTGCGTGCGGATGATCGGCAGCAGAGCCCCCGGGACGTACACCTCGTCCCAGTCATGGACCCGCTCCCCGACGGGGCGCCGCGGCCACTCCTCGCGGGAGGCATTGAGGAAACCCTTGGGATCGGCCACGGCCGTCTCCCTCACGTACGTGAACGGTGCCCCTGCGGTCTCCGTCTCCGACGCCATCGTCCGGGCGGCGGGCCGAGGGCCTGTCGGCAGACTCTTCCCGCCACGATACGACGCCGTGGCCGCGCCCGCCTCGGGCGTGCGCGGGCACATCCACCGCGGGCACATCCACCGGGGGCGCGGCCACGTGGGCCGACGAGCGCGACCGCGTACGCCTCAGGTCAGCGCCAGTACGTACGAGATCGACGCGGCGGCCGACGCGACCGTGCGGACGTGGTTCCACATCGACCACTCGCTCACATACGTGGGCCAGTACGCGACGGCCTCCGACGTACCGGCCTCCATCGTGGCCAGCTTGTTGTTGCGCGGGACGTTCGCCGCGATGGTGACCCCGAAACAGCCGAACAGATACAGCGCGCTGCCCAGCAGCATCTCCACCGTGCCCTCGTCGGGCCACAGCACGAAGGTGACCACCGCGAGCACGGCGCACATCACCGCCGAACCGATGAACACGAACATGAACGCCGGCATCAGCGCGGTCACGTTGATCGCCTGCATGGCGGCGACTCCCTGCGCCGGCGGCAGCGCGGCGAGCCCCTTCATCACGAACGTCGAGAACCCACAGAAGACACCGGCCACCAGCCCGGTGCCGAGCACCCCCACCACGGTGATGACGAAGTACGGTCCCTCGATCATGGCAACTCCCGCGTAAGTAAACCCTTGGGCAACAACTCGCGCACCGCTCCCAGAACCGCCGGTCCGGACGACCCCGAACCCCAAGATCCTGCCCGGCACTCCCTGTCACCACAAGTGAAATGCCGTACGGGAAGGGTGACCATGGCCGAGGGGCTCGGGGGCATGTTCGGTCGTCTCGGGCGGGGTCCGGGGCAGGGTCCGGGGTGGCCCCGGAGGTGGGGGCGGCCGGAGAGGCAGGGTGTGGTCGAGGGCTGTTCGGGTGAGGGGCTGGGGGTGGGGTGGCAGCCGCTCGGCAGTCGGCTGCTGCTTGCTCACGCCCGTGGTGCCCCGCCCGTGCCCGCGCGCCACCCCGCGAGCGTCGTCTCGACCGTGGGCGCGATCCGGCGTCGGGCCTCATGCCGCGGAACGCCGCTCATCAGCAGCTGGTCGTACGGGGTGTCCGTGTGCCGGACCGCGGCGCGCACCGCCGACGTCACCGCACCCTCGGACAAGGCCCGCCCGGCGGCACTGCGGCCCACCCGCCCGCTGCCCCGTACCGAGGCGTGCCCGGCGATCGCGCAGGCCCGATCGTCCGGACAGCCGGGAAAGAGCCGCCGGATCTCCTTGGCGAACGCGTCCGTGAACCGCAGATCCTCCGCGGCCCGCCGCCGCGCGTCCCGGGCCCGGCGCCGCCGCCGCGCCTCCGCGTCCGCGAGACAGCGCTCCTCGGCCCGCGCGAGCGCCGCCTCCTCGACGAGCACACCCTGCCGCTCGTACCGGCCCCGCCGCCGGTTGAACCGTACGACCACCGCCGACAGCGTGCTCCCCTCCCGCGACCTCCGCGTCAACGCCGTGTCACCGCGCGGCAGAAACACCAGGTGCCCGAGGTCGGCGCAGTCGAGACACCGAGGCGTCCCCTCCTCCAGCACCAGCAAGGAGAGCGGCCCGCCCCGGCACTCGGCACAGTGCCGCCGCTTGACCGGCTGGACGACGAGAAGTCCGGTGCGGGTCGGGGGAGTTGTCGTGGTCGTCATGGGTGTGTCATTCCCGCCCGGCGAGGCGGCCCGTCCGGTTCACGCCGAGAATCCGGTTCACGCCGAGAAGCCGACGATCCGTTCGGGTACGACACGGACGATCACGCGGACCTCGTCGTCCTTCTCCGAGGGCGGGTCGATCCCGAGGTACTTGTGCGAGAGCTCGTGCGGGAGGCGCTTGCCCTCGTCGGGGAGGATCTCGGCGGTGCCGCGGATCTCGACCGAGGTGTAGGGGTTGGCGAGGTCGTAGACCGAGACGCTGATCCGGGGGTCGCGCCGGAGGTTACGGATCTTCTGCCGACCGTCGGTGGAGGAGAAGAGGACGGTGTCCCCCTCACGTTTGAACCAGACCACCGAGTTCTGGGGAGCACCCCCGGGACCGAGAGTGGCGACGCTGGCGAAGTTCTTGCCGTCGAGGAGCGCACGGACCGAGTCGTCGAAGGAGATCGTCATGCTGCCAGAGTAACTATATGCGCGTGCATATAAAAGTCCTTTCGGGTGAGAATCGCGAGATCGAAGCCCGGCCTCGGGTCAGCCGTTCCACGCCGGGTGGCGTGGGTCGTCCGCGCGTACCAGGACGTCGGCCGCGTCGCCCGGCGCCGTCTCGCTCTCGTAGCGCTCGTACGCGGGAAGCGTCCAGTGCTCGCCCTCGGGGGTACGCCGTCGAAGCGCGGCCGGTGAGAGGCGTACGTGGACGGTGAGGTCGAACGGGAACCAGTGATGCAGCAGCAGTGGACCGTGTATCAACAGCACCGCACCGGGCGGTAGTTGGACGTACGGGCTGCGGGTTGCCCGGTCGGTGGCCGGGTCCCAGAGGTCGGGCAGTACACGGCCGTCGCCGCCGGCTTCCAGCGGACCGAAGACCTCGCGCCACAGGGCACCGGTGTCGAACCAGCCGTCGTAGTACGCCTCGACGTCCTGATGGCCGTACTCGAACCGGAGCGAGGCGGGCCGCAGGAAGTCCTCCGTGCCGACGACGAGTGCGGACCGGCCCCGCAGGCGCAGGGCCTCGGCGACGAGTTCGGCGAGATCACCGGGCCGGGCGGCCGGAGCCCCGTCGAAGGCGATGCGCGGCCAGGGGCTGCCGTCGGCCGGCTTCAGATCGAGCAGCCGCTCGGCGAGGAGGTCGCCGAGCCGTTCCCAGGTGATCGCTTCGAGTCGCACCCGTCCCATGATGCCGCGCGGGTGAACGGGTGTGGACGGGCGGTCTGGGCGGACGAATGAATGGGGGAACCCGGGTGGACGATGGAAAGGGGAGAGCCCGGGCGGACGGATGGGCGAGGAGAGACCGGCAGGACAGGTGGGCGGGAGAGGTCGGCCGGGCGGGTGGGCGAGGAGAGACCGGCCGGACGGGTGGGCGGGGAGTGGTGGGGCGGGCCGGGATGTCAGGCCGAAGCGGCGAACTTCCGGGTGCGTATCTCCCCGTACCGGGCGAGAATGTAGGGCGCCGGGACTAGCGGTGCCTCCCCGCGCCGCGCCGGCCGTCCGGCACCGGGAGGTACTACATGACCACCGCCGGAGACATCATGCACCGCGGCGCCCAGTGGATCCCCGCTCACGAGACGCTGGACCGTGCCGCCCAGCTGATGCGTGAGCTCAACGTGGGCGCGCTGCCCATCAGTGACGAGAACGAACGGCTCTGCGGCATCCTCACCGACCGGGACATCGTGGTCGGCTGCGTGGCCATGGGCCACGACCCGGCACGCATCACCGCGGGGGAGATGGCCAAGGGCACACCGCGCTGGATCGACTCGAGCGCCGACGTGAGCGACGTACTGGGTGAGATGCAGGGGCACCAGATCCGCCGCCTTCCTGTGATCGAGAACAAGCGCCTGGTCGGGATGATCAGCGAGGCCGACCTGGCCGCGCATCTGACGGACGAGCAACTCGCGGGCTGGGCCGAGAGCGTCTACGCGAAGAGCGCGGCACGCTGACCCCGACGTCCCCACGGCACGACCGGGACACGCGCTCGTCCGGCCACGCGCGCCGGACGAGCGGTGTCACAGCCAGCCGTTGCGCTTGAACCCCCGGTAGAGCGTGGAGCACGCGACGGCGATGATGCCGACGGCCAGGCCGTAGCCGAACTTCCAGTGCAGCTCCGGCATGTAGTCGAAGTTCATGCCGTAGACCCCGCAGACCATGGTCGGCACGGCGATAAGCGCCGCCCAGGCCGTGATCTTCCGCATGTCCTCGTTCTGCGCGACGCTGACCTGCGCGAGATGCGCCTGCAGAATCGAGTTGAGCAGTTCGTCGAACGCGGCTATCTGCTCGGCGGCCCGCAGCTGGTGGTCGGAGACGTCGCGGAAGTACGCCTGTATCTCCGGGTCGATCACCCGGATCGGCCGGGTGGCGAGATCCATGATGGGGCGGCCCAGCGGGACCACCGCCCGCTTCAGCTCAAGGAGTTCACGCTTGAGCTGGTAGATGCGCCCGGGGTCCGCCCGCGCGCCGTTCGCGGCGAACACATCCGTCTCGACCTGGTCGATGTCCTCCTGCACCGAGTCCGTGACGTTCAGATAGTCGTCCACCACATGGTCCGCGATCGCGTGCAGCACCGCGGCCGGGCCCTTGGCGAGCTGCTCGGGGCGGGCCTCCAGCTCCTCGCGCAGCGGACCCAGCGAACCGTGCCTGCCGTGCCGCACGGTGACCACGAAGTCCTGGCCGACGAACACCATGATCTCGCCGGTGTTCACCACCTCGCTGGTCGCGGTCAGTTCGGTGTGCTCGACGTAGCAGACCGTCTTGAACACCGCGAACAGCGTGTCGCCGTACCGCTCCAGCTTCGGGCGCTGATGGGCGTCCACCGCGTCCTCGACCGCCAGCGGGTGGAGGTCGAACAGCTCGGCGATGCCCGCGAACTCCACTTCCGTCGGCTCGTGCAGTCCGAGCCAGACGAATCCGCCGTCGGCCTTGCGGATCCGCTGCACCGTCTCGACCAGATCGCGGCCGGCCGGGACCCTCGCCCCCTCTTCGTACGCCACGCAGTTCACCACCGCGGTGCCCAGCGGAGACCGGGCGGGATGACTCAGATCGACACGGGCGCGCCGTCGTGTCAGCCGTGCCACCCTGCGCAGGCCGCCGACCTTGCTCAGGCCCGTGACCCTTCGCAGATTCCCTGCCATGGACATCTGGATCTCCTCGCGTGGATCTCCTCGCGCCGCACTCTGCGCCTTGCCGCGGCCAGTCTGCCAGGATGTTTTGACGGCCGGGTAAGCCTGTGGGAACGGAACATTCCGCTCCGGATTCACCACCTCGACCGGTACTGACGTGGCGTCGACGGCCGTCGGCGGGCCGAGCGCGACGCGCTTGACCTCGGGAGCGTCAACCATCATGGACAAGCGGGACAACTGGGATGATCGACGCATGACGCGAACCGACGGGTACCTCCTCGACAACCGGCAGACCGAGGCGGGGCAGCGTTTCGACGCCCTCGCCGCTCTCTTCGACCCCACGACGTTCCGGCACATCGAACGGTTCGGCATCGGATCCGGCTGGCGCTGCTGGGAGGTCGGCGCGGGCGGCACGTCCGTGGTGTCCTGGCTCGCCAAGAAGGTCGGCCCCACCGGCAAGGTCGTCGCGACGGACATCGACACCTCCTGGGCCACCTCGGCCGTCCGCCCGCCGATCGAGCTGCGCGTGCATGACGTGGGTGTGGACGAACCGCCGGGGGAGGGCTTCGACCTCGTGCACGCGCGGCTCGTCCTGGTCCATGTGGCGGACAGGGAGCGGGCGTTGCACTCGATGATCAGATCGCTGCGGCCCGGCGGCCGGCTCCTGGTCGAGGACGCCGACCCGGCGCTCCAGCCGCTGGCCTGCCCCGACGAGCGCGGCCCCGAACAGCAGTTGGCCAACCGGCTGCGCCACGGGTTCCGTGACCTGCTCACCGAACACGGCGCCGACCTCGCCTACGGGCGTCGGCTTCCGCGTCTGCTCCGCGAGGCCGGGCTGCGGCAGGTCGAGGCCGACGCGTACTTCCCGATCACCTCGCCGGCCTGCGGTGCGCTGGAGTCCGCGACGATCCGTCAGGTCCGCGACCGGCTCGTCGCTGCGGGCCTTGCCACGGACCAGGACATCGACCGGCACCTCGCGAACGTGGCCGCGGGCGGGATGGACCTGGCCACGGCGCCACTGATCTCGGCGTGGGGGCGCAAGGTGTAGCAGGGCGTGGTGAGCGTGCAGTGCCCGGCGGGAGCCGAAAGGCTTGCGCCTCGCCGCTGCGGACCTCGGACGCTCACGCCTTCGTGGTCGGCCCGCGGTGGTCGGGGCGGCCCGCGTCGGTCCGGGTCGGGCCGCGGGCCCGGGAGGCCTACGTGTTCATCGCCGGCCTCCCGCCCACCTGTTCCACCGCCCGTGCCCCGGCCCGGCATCCCTCCGCGGCGGCTTCCTCCGGCCGGGTGCCCCCGATGAGCGCGGCCAGGAAGGCGCCGGTGAAGGCGTCCCCTGCACCCGTGGTGTCGACCGCTGTCGCGGGCACCGCCGGAACCCGGGCCCGGACCTCCCCCGACCGGGCGACCAGGGCTCCGGCCCCGCCCTGTTTGACGACCACCAGCGGGACGTGGCGGCTCAACTTGGCCGCCGCGTCCGCCGGATCGGGCAGACCGGTCAGCAGGCAGGCCTCGTCCCGGCTGGGCAGCAGGACGTCGATGCCCTCGGTGAGTGCGAGGAAGCGGGCCACCCCCAGCTCCGCGAGGAATCCCGCCGACGCGGGATCCACACTCACCGGCACCCCACGCGCGCGTGCCGACTCCAGCGCCACGGCCACCAGCGCACGGCTCGGTTCGGAGAAGAACAGATAGCCCGACAGATGCAGCCGGGCGACACCGTCCAGCAGCGACTCGGACCAGTCGCCGGGGGCGAGCCGCATGGACGCGCCGCTGTTCGTGAGGAAGGTGCGCTCCGCCGAAGCGCCCGTGTCCACCAGACAGATCACCGTCCCGGTCGGCGCCTCGGGGTCGATGACCAGGAGGGCGCGCACTCCCGAAGTGGCCAGCTCGCGCTCGTGCCACGCGGCGGAGTCCATGCCCACCTTGCCGAGCAGCCGTACCTCCGTGCCGTCCCGGCGGGCCGCCCAGCACGCGACGTTGGCACCCGCGCCGCCCGGCACGGTCCGGACGACGGCGGCCGTGTCGGTGCCGGACGCGAGCGGCCCACGGTGCCGGGCGACGATGTCCGTGACGACGTCGCCGACGACCAGGAGAGCCCCGCCGGGAGCACTGCCGGGAGCCCCGCCGGGTCCGCTCGCCCCGCTCACGCGCCTGCCCAGGCCGTCGCGATCCGCCCCGCGAGCCGTACGTTGCCGCGTACCGCCGCCAGATTGGCGCTCAGTGACGCCCCTTCGGTGTGGCGCACCAGATAGCCGAGGAGGAACGGTGTCACCGCCTGGCCGCTCACGCCCTCCGCCTCGCACGCGTTCAGAGCGTCGGCGAGCACGCGCGCGTGGAGCTCGGGATCGAGCTGCTCCGCCTCCGGCACCGGGTTGGCGACGATCAGCGCCGACTCGGGCCCGTCGAGCGCGTCCTGCGCACGCATGACGGCCGCGACCTCGCCGGGCGACTCCAGGGTCCAGTCCACCGGGTGACCCGAGTCGGACAGATAGAAGCCGGGGAAGCGCGTTGTCCCGTATCCGGCGACCGCGACCCCCAGCGTCTCCAGCCGCTGCAGGGTCGCCGGCACATCCAGGATCGACTTCACCCCCGCGCACACCACCGTGATCCGGGTGCGGGCCAGGAGCCCCAGGTCGGCGGACTCGTCCTGCGTCACCGTCCACTCCCGGTGTACGCCGCCGAGCCCGCCCGTCGCGAACACCCGTACGCCCGCCTGTGCGGCCAGCAGCGCGGTCGCGGACACCGTGGTCGCCCCGCTGACTCCCGCGGCGACCGCGAGCGGCAGATCGCGATGCCCGAGCTTGCGGATGCCGTCCTCGTTGGCGACCCGCTCCAGCTGCTCCTTGTCGAGACCCACGTGGGGCTGCCCGTCGAGCACGGCGATCGTCGCGGGAACGGCACCCTCCTGGCGTACGACGTCCTCCAGTTCCAGTGCCACCTGGAGATTGCGCGGACGCGGCAGCCCGTGCGCGATGATCGTGGACTCCAGTGCCACCACGGGCCGCCCCGCGGCGAGCGCCTCCCGTACCTCTTCGGAAACCACCAGCACGCGCGTGCCTCCTGTCTGTCGGTTCTCCCCTCATCCCTGGCGGGCGACGCGCCCGGCCAAACCCTTGCGACCAGCACAACGGGGCAGCAGCCTGAGGCCATGACGGACAACTCGACACGTCTCGACCATGTCGTCCTCTGGGTACGCGACCCCGTGGCCTCGGCCGACTTCTACGAGAAGGCGCTGGGCCTTGAGTCCATCAGGGTCACCGAGTTCGCCGCGGGGAAGGTGGCCTTCCCCTCCGTGCGCCTCAACGAGGAGACCATCTTCGACCTCGCGCCCCTGACGATGGCCCCTCGCATGGACGTCGTCCCCGACGCGGCCGCCAGCGCGGGCCATCCGGTCAACCACGTCTGCCTGTCCCTCCCGGGCGAGGACTTCGACGCGCTCCGCGCCCGCCTGGAGGAGCGTGCCGTCCCCCTCTCGGACTTCACTCATGACGCGTACGGCGCCCGCGGAAAGGCCAAGCGGAGCTTCTACTTCCGGGACCCGGACGGGAACGTCTTCGAAGCGCGGCACTACGAGTAGCCCGCAGGACCAAGAGTGGCTCTCGGACTGGGGAAAGGGGTGTCCACGCGCGCGTGGACACCCCTTCGGCCTTCCGGGCCCGCTCAGACAGGCCTCGCTCCGTTCAGTGCCCCATGCGGGTCGAGGACGTACTTGCGGCTGGCGCCCTGATCGAACTCGGCGTAGCCGCGCGGAGCGTCCTCCAGACCGATCACCGTCGCGTTGACGGCCTTGGCGATGTGCACCCGCTCGTGCAGGATCGCCTTCATCAGGCCCCGGTGGTACTGCATCACCGGGCACTGACCGGTCGTGAAGCGGTGGCTCTTCGCCCACCCCAGACCGAGCCGGACCTTCAGCGTCCCGGTCCGCGCGTCCTGGTCGATCCCGCCGGGGTCGTCCGTGACGTACAGGCCCGGAATGCCGAGCGCGCCACCCGCGCGTGTGATGCCCATCAGCGAGTTGAGGACCGTGGCGGGTGCCTCCGGGGCATCGGGCCCGTGGGCCCGCGCCTCGAAACCGACCGCGTCGACGGCCACGTCCACCTCCGGCTCACCCAGGAGCTGGTCGATCTGCTCGCCCACGTCGCCCCGGCTGACGTCGACCGTCTCGCAGCCGAAACTCCTGGCCTGCGCGAGACGTTCTGCGTTCAGGTCACCGACGATGACGACGGCGGCGCCCAGCAGCTGCGCCGACGCCGCGGCCGCGAGACCGACCGGCCCCGCCCCGGCGACGTACACCGTCGAGCCGACGCCGGCGCCCGCGGTCACCGCGCCGTGGAACCCGGTCGGGAAGATGTCCGACAGCATGGTCAGATCGAGGAGCTTCTCGCGCGCATGGTCCCGGTCCGGGAACCGCAGCAGGTTGAAGTCCGCGTACGGGACCATGGCGTACTCCGCCTGGCCGCCGACCCAGCCGCCCATGTCGACATAGCCGTAGGCCGCCCCGGGGCGGGCCGGGTTGACGTTCAGACAGATGCCGGTCTTGCGTTCCTTGCAGTTGCGGCACCGTCCGCATGCGATGTTGAACGGCACCGAGACGATGTCCCCGACCTCGACGAACTCGACGTCCGGGCCTCGCTCCACGACCTCCCCGGTGATTTCGTGCCCGAGGACGAGCCCCTCGGGCGCTGTCGTCCGGCCGCGCACCATGTGCTGGTCGCTGCCGCAGATATTGCTGGCGAGCACCTTGAGGATGACTCCGTGCCGGCACTTGCGGCCGATGTTCGCGGACGCCACCCCTGGCCCGTCCTGCAGTTCGAGCGTCGGGTAGTCGATGGTCCTGACTTCCACCGCGCCCGGCTTGAGATACGCGACTGCCCGGTTCCCGCTCATACGTGATCGCCGTCCCTTCGGCCCCCGTGACTTCGGATGCCAGTGGCTGTGCGCATGGCGGAGTCTGCTACCGCCGCACCGTTCCGGCCAGCCTTCGCGCGGGTCTCCGTGCGTACGTCACGATGTGGCGGTCCGGCCCCGGGTGAACAGCGCCAGGGCGCCGAGCGGCAACAGCAGACAGGCGGCGACGAGGTTCAGCCAGCCGTAGCTCGCCTGGGCGACGACGAGGCCGGCCGCCGCGCCGCCGAGTCCCGCCGCCGTGTTCATGGTCAGGTCGGACAGCCCCTGTGCGGCGGCGCGCGCGGGCTGCGGCACGGAGTCCGTCAGGAGCGCGGAGCCGGAGACGAGACCGGCCGACCAGCCGAGACCCAGGACGAAGAGCCCGACGGCGGTCTGCGTGTGACTGGCGCCCGCCGTGCCCGCGAGCAGCGCCGCGCAGGCCAGCAGCCCCACGGCAAGACCGATCACCGGCAGCCGCCCGAACCGGTCGGACAGCCGTCCCATGACGGGCGAGAACGCGAACATGCCCGCGATGTGGATGCTGATGACCAGCCCGATCAGATCGATGCTCGCGCCGTGGTGACCGAGATCGACCGGCGTCATCGACATCACCGACACCATCGCCGTGTGCGAGACGGCCACGGTCACCAGGGCCAGCCGGGCCCGCGGCGAGGCCCGGACGGCGGCCGCCCCCGCCCGTATGGAACGCGCGGCGGGGGACTGCTCCTCGACCGGCGCCAGCGCACGCGCGGTGAGCAGCGGGTCGGGCCGCAGCAGCACCGCGACCAGGAGCGCCGATATGAGGAAGACCCCGGCCGCCCAGAGGAACGGTCCCGCCGCCTCCGGTATGCCGAGCCCGGAGACGCTGCGGCCGGCGGGCGCGGCGATGTTGGGGCCGAGGACCGCGCCGATCGTCGTGGCCCACACGACGTTCGAGATGGCCCGTGCCCGCCGCTGCGGCTCGGCCAGGTCCGCTGCCGCGAAGCGCGCCTGCAGATTCGCGGACGAGGCCGCGCCGAACCCCGCCATGCCGAGCAGCAGCAGCGGAAAGTTGTTCATCCCCGCGGCGACCACGACGATCCCCGCCCCCAACGCTCCGATGAGGTACGCCAGCACGAGCCCCGGCCGACGGCCGCGCGCGGTCATCAGCGCGGCGAGTGGCACGGAGAGCACGGCCGTCCCCGTGACCGTCGCGGTGGGCGCCAGCCCGGCCAGCGACTCGGTGCCGGCGACCTCCTGGGCCAGTACGACCGCGAGCGCGATGCCCGTGGCCACACCGAGCCCGCCGAGGATCTGGCTGGCGACGAGAACCGCGGATATCCGGCGCCGCAGGGCCGGCAGTGCCTCCGCGTCGACAGGCCCGGCGACCGGCCGCTCGACGGCGGTCACCGAGACCGGCCCGGGGCGTCGCAGCCGAACGGGCATACTGCGCCTGGTCCTGCGGCCCGCACCATTTCGGGCACATGCCCGCGCGTGATCGATGTGGTCACCGGCGCATCCTCCCCCTTGTCCTGAGCTCAGGACACCTTCACGACAACAGCGACCGCGCCCCCACGGCCGAGCGCTTCGAGACACCCCTCAGCACGGAGGCGCCTTCCCCCCAGGCACCCTTCCCGCAGGCACCTTCAGCACCGAGGCACCCTCAGAACAACGGCTCTGGCAGCACGCCTTCCAGCGCCAGCAGCTTCCGCTTGGTCTCCAGGCCGCCCCCGAACCCGCCGATCCCGCCGTCACTCTCCACCACCCGGTGGCACGGCACGACGACCGGCAGTGGATTGGCAGCCATGGCCATGCCCACGGCCTGGGCCGCCCCCGGCTGGCCGACCCGCCGGGCCAGGTCGCCGTACCCCACCACGGAGCCGTACCGAACGCCGGACGCCAGCTCGCGCAGCACCTGGCGGTTGAACCCGGAGATCAGGGACCAGTCCAGCGGCAGCTCGAAGTCCTTGCGCTCGCCCGCGAAGTACGCCGCGATCTGGCGTATCGCCTCGGCCAGGAGCGGGGACTCCGGTGCCTCGACGGGCTCGGTGCCGAACCGGGATCCGAGCCGGTCGAGGGTCTTGTCGCACACCGCGTCCGTGGCGTGGAAACCGACGCTGACCAGGCCTTCGCCGGTCGCGGCCAGCAGCAGCGGACCGATGTCGCTGTCGACGACGGTCCACACCACTCGCTGCTCGTTCTGCCCATGGCTGTCCATGCGCTCCACGGTACGGCGCACCACTGACAACGCCGGTGGCACGGACGCATGCGAGCGTCCGTGCCACCGGCGGGAGCTGGTGAAGGCGGGTTCAGCGCTCGTTCAGCGCCTCCCGCACCACGTCCGGCTTGTTCGTGATGACGCCGTCCACGCCGAAGCCCTCGACGCGCCGTGCGTCCGCCGCGGTGTCGACGGTCCAGGTGGAGATCTCCAGCGGCTTGCCGTGCGGCCCTTCGAGCGCGTGGATCGCGGTGACGTAGCCGAGGGAGATCGTCGTGTGCGACGAGTTGATCTGGTCGGCGAACTGCGCGTACGCGGGCAGCTCCGCGACCGGCGGCGTACCCAGGAAACCCGTCTTGATGTCGGGCCGCAGCGCGTGCACCGCCCGAATGCTGTCCGCGCTGAAACTCTGTACGACCAGCTTGCTCCGAACGTGGGCCGGACCGAGCCAGCCCTCGTTGCTGAGGACCTTGAGGGTCTCCCGCTCGATGCCCGGGTAGAGCGCGGGATTCTTGATCTCCAGGACGAGTTTCTGGTGATTGCGTGAAACCCGGTTCATGTACTGCGTCAGGGTCGGTACGCGCGCGCCCGCGAACCGGGGGCTGAACCAGCTGCCCGCGTCGAGGCGCGCGATCTCCGCGGCGGTGAAGTCCTTGACCTTCCAGGGCGCCCGCCCGGGGAAGACCTCCTCGACGTCGGTCGTGCGGGTCAGGCTGTCGTCGTGGATCACCACGAGCTCGCCGTCCTTGGTGCGCTGGACGTCGTTCTCGACCCAGCGGAACCCTAGGTCGTCGGCCTTGTCGATGGCGGCCAGGGTGTTCTCGGGGGCGTAGGCCGAGGCGCCGCGGTGGGCGATCACCTGAGTCCGGTCGGTGTCCGGCGCGGCGTGGGCGGTGGGTGCGGGGAGAACAACGACAGCGGCTCCCAGGAGCGCGGTGGTCGTGGCGGCGGCAGCGCGCGCGTGCATGCGTACTCCTTGCGTCTGTGTTCACGGACCGTCCTAGAGTGACAGCAGAGGGTCAACAGTAGGGGGGTGCAGGATGGCCACAGATTGAATGGAGTTGCCCATGTCCGATCACGCGTGCCGCACAAGTGCGGCAAGGCCGTGATTCTTTGCCGGAAAATCGTTCGAGCGTTCCGGGGCGAGTCATACTCTCTGCGTCAACCCTGACCGCCGTGGCGGTCCTGGGACGGGGCATCTCACGAATTTCCGGGACTCAACAGGGCGGAAGGGCAACCGCGCATGCAGGGCACGATCGACGGATTCAGCTACGGACTCGTCACGCCGCTGGTGGCGTATCTGATGGCCTGCCTCGGTGGAGCGCTGGGCCTGCGCTGCACCACGAGATCGATGCTCGTCACCCGCTCCTGGCGACCGGGCTGGCTCGCCCTCGGATCGGCGGCGATCGGTTCCGGCATATGGACCATGCACTTCATCGCGATGATGGGTTTCTCCGTCCAGGGAACCCCGATCCGCTACGACAAACTGACGACGTTCGCGAGCCTCGGCGTCGCGATCGTCATGGTCGGCATCGGAATCTTCATCGTCGGCTACAAGGGAGCCTCCGGAACGGCCCTGTTCACAGGGGGCACCATCACCGGCCTGGGTATCGCCTCGATGCACTACCTGGGTATGGCCGGAATGCGACTCAACGGAAAGCTCGAGTACAACACCTTCACCGTTTCCGCCTCGGTCGTCATAGCCGTCGTCGCCGCGATCGCGGCCCTGTGGGCGGCAGGTCAGGTCCGCGGCTTCATGTGGAGCGTGGGCGCGAGCCTCGTCATGGGGCTTGCCGTCAGCGGCATGCACTACACCGGCATGGCCGCCCTCAACGTCCATCTGCACGGCGCCGCCAGCACCCCGTCCGGGGACTCGCCCGCGACCCTGCTGGCCCCCCTGATGATCGGCCCGCTGGCCTTCCTGTTGCTGGCCGGCGTCGTCGTGATGTTCGACCCGCTGATGGTCATGGGCAAGCCCGACTGGAGCCCCGCCGAGCAGAAGCCCGGCATCCCGGCCCACACAGTCCGCCACACCGGCCGCCGGTCCGTGCCCGGCCAGCGCCGCCGGAGCTCCAGGCGCACCGGCTCCCGCACCCCGCAGAACTGGTGACGCGACCCGGTTGTCAGTGCGGGGTCGTACGGTGGAACCCATGCGGCCCGTATCCAAGATCGAACGCACGGTGGCGCCCTTCGAGGTCGTCAGCCCCTACCAGCCCAGCGGCGACCAGCCCGCTGCCATCGCCGACCTCGAGCGGCGTATCCGCGCAGGTGAGAAGGACGTGGTCCTGCTCGGCGCGACCGGCACCGGCAAGTCCGCCACCACCGCGTGGATGATCGAGAAGCTCCAGCGCCCCACCCTCGTGATGGCACCGAACAAGACGCTGGCCGCCCAGCTGGCCAACGAGTTCCGCGAGCTGCTGCCGAACAACGCCGTCGAGTACTTCGTCTCGTACTACGACTACTACCAGCCCGAGGCGTACGTCCCGCAGTCGGACACCTACATCGAGAAGGACTCCTCGGTCAACGAGGAGGTGGAGCGCCTGCGCCACTCCGCGACCAACTCGCTGCTCACCCGCCGGGACGTTGTCGTCGTCGCCTCGGTCTCCTGCATCTACGGCCTGGGTACGCCGCAGGAGTACGTGGACCGCATGGTCAACCTCAAGATCGGCGACGAGATCGACCGGGACGACCTCCTGCGCCGCTTCGTCGACATCCAGTACACGCGCAACGACCTGGCCTTCACCCGCGGCACGTTCCGCGTGCGCGGCGACACCATCGAGATCTTCCCGGTCTACGAGGAGCTGGCCGTCCGCATCGAGATGTTCGGCGACGAGATCGAGGCCCTCTCCACGCTGCACCCCCTCACCGGCGAGATCATCAGCGACGACCAGCAGCTGTACATCTTCCCGGCCACGCACTACGTCGCGGGGCCCGAGCGCCTGGAGCGCGCCGCCAACGACATCGAGAAGGAACTGGGCGAGCGCCTCTCGGAGCTGGAGAAGCAGGGCAAGCTCCTGGAGGCCCAGCGCCTGCGGATGCGCACGACGTACGACCTCGAAATGCTCCGCCAGATCGGCTCCTGCTCGGGCGTCGAGAACTACTCGATGCACTTCGACGGCCGCGAGCCGGGCTCCCCGCCGAACACACTGATCGACTACTTCCCGGACGACTTCCTGCTCGTCATCGACGAGTCGCACGTCACGGTCCCGCAGATCGGCGCGATGTACGAGGGCGACGCCTCCCGCAAGCGCACCCTCGTCGACCACGGCTTCCGGCTGCCGTCCGCCCTGGACAACCGCCCCCTGAAGTGGGAGGAGTTCCAGGAGCGCATCGGCCAGGCCGTCTACCTGTCGGCGACACCGGGCAAGTACGAGCTCTCGCGCGGCGACGGCTTCGTCGAGCAGATCATCCGCCCCACCGGCCTCATCGACCCCGAGGTCGTCGTCAAGCCCACCGAGGGCCAGATCGACGACCTGGTGCACGAGATCCGCAAGCGCACCGAGAAGGACGAGCGCGTCCTGGTCACCACCCTCACCAAGAAGATGGCCGAGGACCTCACCGACTACTTCCTCGAACTGGGCATCCAGGTCCGCTATCTGCACAGTGACGTCGACACCCTGCGCCGTGTCGAACTGCTGCGCGAGCTGCGGGCCGGCGAGTTCGACGTCCTCGTCGGAATCAACCTCCTCAGGGAGGGCCTCGACCTGCCCGAGGTCTCCCTGGTGTCGATCCTCGACGCCGACAAGGAGGGCTTCCTGCGCTCCGGCACCTCCCTGATCCAGACCATCGGCCGCGCCGCCCGCAACGTGTCCGGTCAGGTCCACATGTACGCCGACAAGATCACCCCGGCGATGGAGAAGGCCATCGAGGAGACCAACCGCCGCCGGGAGAAGCAGGTCGCGTACAACACGGAGAGGGGCATCGACCCGCAGCCCCTCCGCAAGAAGATCAACGACATCGTGGCGCAGATCGCCCGCGAGGACGTCGACACGGAACAGCTGCTCGGCTCGGGCTACCGCAAGTCGTCGGACGGCAAGGGCGCCAAGGCCCCCGTGCCCGCGCTCGGTGGAAAGGCGGCCAAGGGCGCCAAGTCCGCCAAGGGCAAGGCCAAGGAGACCGTCCCGACCGACCGGCCCGCGGCGGAACTCGCCGAGCAGATCGAGGAGATGACGGAGCGGATGCGCGCGGCCGCCGCGAACCTGCAGTTCGAGATCGCCGCGAGGTTGCGTGACGAGGTCTCGGAGATGAAGAAGGAACTGCGACAGATGAAGGAAGCCGGCATCGCCTGACACCCGGAGTGGCGCGCTGTGTTGCAAGACCGACACAAAGTGTGCACCAGGGTTCGGCGCTGTCAGTGGCTCTGCGTAGGGTTGCTGGTCAACCGCAGGACTCTGCGGCAACAGGGGACAGTTCGAGAGGGGAACAGCGCGTGACGGTCAACATGACCAAGGGTCAGGCCATCAGTCTGCAGAAGAACGACGGAGGCACGCTGACCGCGGTCCGCATGGGGCTCGGCTGGCAGGCCGCCCCGCGACGTGGCCTGTTCGGCTCTCGCACCCGTGAGATCGACCTCGACGCGTCCGCCGTGCTGTTCGCGGACAAGCAGCCGGTCGACGTGGTGTTCTTCCGCCACCTCGTCAGCGACGACGGCTCCGTGCGCCACACCGGTGACAACCTCGTCGGCGGCGTTGGCCAGGGCGGCGACGACGAGGCGATCCTCGTCGACCTCGCGCGCATCCCGGTCCACATCGACCAGATCGTCTTCACCGTGAACTCGTTCACGGGCCAGACCTTCCAGGAGGTGCAGGACGCGTTCTGCCGCCTGGTCGACGAGACCAACGGCCAGGAGCTGGCCCGTTACACGCTGGCCGGCGGCGGCCAGTACACGGCGCAGATCATGGCGAAGGTCCACCGCGCGGGCGCGGGCTGGCAGATGACCGCTCTCGGTACGCCGGCCAACGGCCGCACCTTCCAGGACCTGATGCCGGCGATCCTGCCGCACCTGTAGGCAGCCCGGCACCCGGCGCACGAGTACATAGGGGGAACGAAGGCGATGACGGCTGAGCTGGTCCGGGGGCAGAACCACCCGCTGCCCCAGGCCCGACTTGAGATCCGGGTGTCGGCCGGAAAACCGATCGTGGCCGGGGCCACGCTCAGCGACGAACAGGGCACGGTGCACGGTGTCGAGTGGGTGGCCCACCCGGGCTCACCCACTCTGCCCGGTCTGGAGGTCTCCAAGCAGGCGGCGGCGGACCACCGCCTCGCGTGCGACCTGGACGCCCTGCCCGAGTCCGTGCACCGGGTCAGCGTGCTGCTCGCGCTGCCGTCCGGAGGCAGCGGGCCGCTCAGGTTCGGCTCCGTCGCCGCGCCCTTCGTCGCGGTCACCGGACTCGACGGCTCCGAGGTCGCCAGCTACACGATCACAGGACTCGACGCGGAGTCGGCCGTCGTCGCACTGGAGCTCTACCGCAGGCAGGGTGCCTGGAAGGTCCGCGCCGTGGGCCAGGGATACGCGGGCGGCCTCGCCGAACTCCTCGCCGACCAGGGCCTGCCCGAGGCCCGTCAACTCGCGGGCAGCATCAACGACGCGGTTGCCCAGGGCCTCGCCCGGTCGGTGGCCGCACCTCCGCCGCGGACGTCGGAGGGCGACCGCTCGCGGCACGCCGCGACCCCGGCACTGGGTCAGAACCAGGGCGGAGCCACGCCCCAGGGCGCCCCCGGCCACGTATCGCCGCAGCACGGACACCCGGGCGGGCCGGGACACACGGCGTCCGGCACTCCCGGTCACGCCACACCGCAGGGCGGCCACCCCGGAGGACCCGGGCAGCCTGACCCGTCCGCGGTCACCCAGCCCGCCGGTGCCGGAGGCCCTGTCGACTACAGCCACCCGGGACGGCAGGCCGCCGCGCCTCCGCCGCCCCCGCCGACAGCGCCCCCGGCCCAGCCGGGACAGCCCGCGCAGCCCGTCGCGGGCGACGCGACCGGCTGGTCGATGGAGGAGCGCCTGTACAACCAGGTGTGGGGCATGTTCGAGGACCTGGCCCGCGCCACGGCCGCGTACCGCAGTGCGGTCGACTTCGCCGAGTCGCGTATGGAGCAGGAGCTCGACAAGGTCCTGTCCGACCCGCGCAGCCGCATCGGCGGCCAGGGCGACGCGGCGCGTGAGGCCGCCCGCGCCAAGCACTCCCAGCTGATCGACCGGGCCAGGGAGGCCCTCGACCGCGACCTCGCCCAGCTCACCGCCGAGGCGGAGGTCGTCGAGCCCGCACTCCCGCCCGCCTTCGCACGCTGGGACAACCCCGTCTGGCACGGCTACCGGGTCCCGATGGAGATCCCCATGGCCCTGCGCCTGGGCGACCTCCACCTGCCCGAGAGCGCGGGCCTGAGCATTCCGATGCTGGTGCGGCTGCCGCTGGAGCGCGGTCTGTGGATCGACAGCGGACGCTCCGGATCCTTCGACGGTTCGATCGCCGACTCCGACGACCTGCGCCGCCTTGGTATGGACACCGCTGTGGCGATCGCGGCCCGGCTCCTCGCCGTCTATCCGGCAGGCGAGTACACGCTGCATGTCATCGACCCGGCGGGCTCCGGCGCCTCCTCCCTCGCGCCTCTCGTGCAGGCCGGTGTGCTCAACGGCCCGCCGGCCGCCGGTGCCGCCGGGGTGACCGACGTGCTGGCCCGGCTCACGCAGCGCGTCGATCTCGTACAGATGGCGATCCGCGGCGGCGCGGCCGACTCCCTGCCGCCCGACCTCGACACGGCCGAGCAACTGCTGATCGTCAACGACTTCCCGCACGGTTTCGACGACCGTGCTGTGACCCGGCTGCGCTATCTCGCGGACGAGGGCCCGGCCGTCGGCGTCCACCTCATGCTGGTCGCCGACCGGGAGGACGCCACCGCCTACGGGCCGCTGCTCGACCCGCTGTGGCGTTCGCTGCTCCGGCTCACGCCCACGCCCGACGACCACCTGGCCGACCCGTGGGTCGGGCACGCGTGGACCTACGATCCCTCGCGCGTCCCCCCGGGCAGCCAGGTGCTCCAGCACGTCCTCACCCAGGTCGCGGCGGCCCGCCGCTCCTGGAACCGCTGAGGCTCCGCGCACCCTTTACCAAGAGTTCTTCAAGTCGCCTGACCAGCGCTTTTGGCTCTTCTTTTACTAATCTCTTTACCTTTCCTTGGTGATTGGGGTACTGTCGTCCGTGCGGAGGGGAGTACTCCCTACCTACTGCGGCGTACCCGTCAATACGGATCTGGCCAGATCCCGGGGCGTCGGCCCGAGTGCACCGGGCGCATCGCGCGCCCCACCTGCATCGGGTGGAAGAGACCTCCGGCAGCGACGACGCTGACACTTGCCGTTACGTACTGCCGGAGGCGCAGTGGATGTTTCCGTGACCCTTTGGGTCCTGACGATCGTGGGCCTTGCCGCCCTCATCGCGGTCGATTTCTTCATCGGCCGCAAGCCGCACGACGTATCAATCAAGGAAGCCGGAATCTGGACGATCGTCTGGATCGTCCTGGCCGGGCTGTTCGGCCTCGGACTGCTCGTCTTCTCCGGAGGCCAGCCCTCGGGAGAGTTCTTCGCCGGCTTCATCACCGAGAAGTCGCTGAGCGTCGACAACCTCTTCGTCTTCGTCCTGATCATGGCGAAGTTCTCGGTGCCGTCCCAGTACCAGCAGCGGGTGCTGCTGGTCGGTGTGCTCATAGCCCTCGTCCTGCGCGCGATATTCATCGCCGCGGGCGCCGCGATCCTCGCGAGCTTCGCGTGGGTGTTCTACATCTTCGGCGCGTTCCTCATCTACACCGCCTGGAAGCTGATCCAGGAGGCCCGGGCCGACGAGTCGGACGAGGACTGGGAGGAGAACAAGCTCCTCAAGGCCGCCGAGAAGCGCTTCGGAGTCGCCGACCGCTACCACGGCACCAAGCTGTGGATCCAGCAGAACGGCAAGCGAGTCATGACGCCGATGCTGGTCGTCATGCTGGCGATCGGCACCACCGACGTGCTCTTCGCACTCGACTCGATCCCGGCGATCTTCGGCCTGACGCAGGACCCGTACATCGTCTTCACGGCCAACGCGTTCGCGCTGATGGGTCTGCGGCAGCTGTACTTCCTGATCGGCGGACTCCTGAGGAAGCTGGTCCACCTCAGCTACGGCCTGTCGGTGATCCTCGGCTTCATCGGCGTCAAGCTGGTGCTGCACGCGCTGCACGAGTCCGGCGTCCACGTCCCGGAGATCTCCATCCCGGTCTCCCTCGGCGTGATCTGCGCGGTCCTGGTGGTCACCACGATCACCAGCCTGATGGCCTCCAAGAAGCAGGCGGCGGCCGAGGCGGCGCAGAGCGACGACGAAGGCGCTCCGAAGGACAGCATCGAGGCCTGACCACGTCGGACGTAGAAACAACCAGCACCGGGAGCGGCCCGCGGCGAATTGCCGACCACCGCTCCCGGTGCTTGCTTGTCTACTGAGCGCGTTTCCCGGCCCGGGGACGCCGTGGCCGGATGGAGACACCGATGAAGTTCGTGCAGATCATCGACTTCGAGACCGAGCGCCTGGACGAGATGCAGCAGCTGCTCCAGCAGGCCGGGGAGCGCAACGCCGGCAAGCCGGGTGGGCCCACGCACCGCGTGCTCCTGCAGGACCGCGACAACCCCCGCCGCTATCTGGCCCTGATCGAGTTCGATTCGTACGAGGAGGCCATGAGCAACAGCGACGACCCCGAGACGTCCAAGCTGGCCGAGCAACTGGGCGCGCTGTGCGTCGGTGAGCGCGTCTACACCAACTGCGACGTGCGGGAAATGGGCCCGCTCAAGTAGCCCATGCGTTCCGTGAACGGGGCCCGTGCGACCGGAGTGCGGGTCCCGTTCACCTCTGCGACGATCGCTGCATGATCGTTCGGCTCCGGTCACTCGTGACGCAGTGGACGGCCGTCGTGCCCGCGCTGGCGGTCGTCCTGCTGGTCTTCACCTGGGGCCGCGATCTGCCCGGCGCCGTCGTCGCCGTGGTGACGCTGGTACTGGCCGGGGCCGTGCTGGCAGCCGTCCACCACGCCGAGGTCGTCGCGCACCGGGTCGGCGAACCCTTCGGCTCACTGGTCCTCGCCGTCGCCGTCACGATCATCGAGGTCGCGCTGATCGTCACCCTGATGGCGGACGGCGGCGACAAGAGCTCCACACTCGCCCGCGACACCGTCTTCGCGGCCGTGATGATCACCTGCAACGGCATCGTCGGCCTCAGCCTGCTCGTCGCCTCACTGCGGCACGGGCTCGCCGTCTTCAACGCGGAGGGCACCGGCGCAGCCCTCGCCACCGTCGCGACGCTGGCCACGCTCAGCCTGGTGCTGCCGACCTTCACCACCAGCAAGCTGGGCCCCGAGTTCTCCACGGCCCAGCTCACCTTCGCCGCCCTGTCCTCGCTCGTCCTCTACGGCCTGTTCGTGGCGACCCAGACCGTGCGGCACCGCGACTACTTCCTGCCCATCACCCGGCAGGGCGAGGTCATCGACGCCGACGACCATGCCGACGCCCCGTCCTCCAGAAGCGCGGGCATCAGCCTGGGACTCCTGGGCCTGGCCCTCGTCGGCGTGGTCGGTCTCGCGAAGGGCGTGTCGCCCACCATCGAGTCCGGGGTCGAGGCGGCCGGGATGCCGCACTCCGTGGTCGGCGTGATCATCGCCCTCCTCGTCCTGCTCCCCGAGACGATCGCCGCATTGCGCTCCGCCCACCGCGACCGGGTGCAGACCAGCCTCAACCTCGCCCTCGGCTCGGCGATGGCCAGCATCGGCCTCACCATCCCCGCCGTGGCTGTCGCCTCCATCTGGCTCTCCGGCCCGCTCGTCCTCGGCCTCGGCGCCACCCACATGGTCCTGCTCGCCCTGACCGCGGTGGTCAGCTCCCTCACCGTGGTCCCCGGCCGCGCCACCCCACTCCAGGGCGGCGTCCACCTGGTCCTGTTCGCGGCGTACTTGGAACTCGCGATCAACCCGTAGAAGTCGGGGCCTGGGCCCCGAAGGGGCGCGGGGAACTGCGCGACCAGCCACAACGGCCCGCAGTCGCCACCGAACCTGCCCTTCGAGCTCGTGGGCGTATCGGCGGAGCTCCGCGGACTCGCGGACTCGCGGACTCGCGGGCTCGCGGACTCGCGGGCTCGCGGACTCGCGGGCTCGCGGACTCGCGGACTCGCGGGCTCGCGGGCTCGCGGGCTCGCGTAGACGCTTACGTAAGCGTCTACGCGAGCCCCCGCCCGGCGTACCCTGTGCCCGTTTCACCCCGTCGCCGGCTCCGTAGCCACAACAGCCACCGGCCGAGTCTCCGGCAGCAACGCGAAGCACCCCAGGCTGAGCAGTGCGATGCCCGTCAGATAGGCGGCCACGCCCCAGGGAACCCGCTCGCTCTGCTCGGCGACCGCCGTGGCCACGATCGGCGTGAGCGCACCCCCGAGCACACCGCCCAGGTTGTAGCCCACGGCCGCACCGGTGCACCGCACCCGAGGCTCGTACAGCTCCGGCAGATACGCGGCGATCACGCCGAACATCGTCACGAACGCGATCAGCGCGACCAGGAATCCGAGGAACATCAGCAGCGGCTCGCCCGTCGACAGCAGCGCGATCATCGGGAACATCCACAGGGCGGTGGCAGCGCAGCCCGCCAGACACAGCGGCCGCCGTCCGTAGCGGTCGCCGAGAATCGCCACCAACGGAGTCAGCGCGCCCTTCACCACGACGGCCCCCATGATGCAGGCCAGCATGACCGTACGGCTCACCCCGAGCCGCTCGGTCGCGTAGGCGAGGGACCAGGTCGTCACCGCGTAGAACACCGCGTATCCGATCGCGAGCGCCCCCGCCGTCAGCAGGACGAGCCGCCAGTGCTCGCGCACGACCTCGGCGAGCGGCACGCGCGCGTGCTCGCGCAGTTCGAGGAACTGGGGGCTCTCCGTCAGGGAGGAGCGCAGCCACAGCCCCGCCGCCGCGAGCACGCCCGCCGCCCAGAACGGCACCCGCCATCCCCAGCTCGCGAACTGTGCGTCGGAGAGGGCCGCCGACAGCACCAGCATCACCCCGTTGGCGAGGACGAACCCCACCGCGGGCCCGATCTGCGGGAAGCTCGACCACAACCCGCGCCGGTCGGCCGGAGCGTGCTCCGCGGTCAGCAGCACCGCCCCGCCCCACTCCCCGCCGAGCCCCAGCCCCTGCAGAAAACGCAGCACAAGGAGCAGCACGGGAGCGGCCGTACCGATGGAGTCGTACGTCGGTACGCAGCCGACCGCGACGGTCGCCGCGCCGGTCAGCAACAAGGAGAGGACGAGAACGGGCCGTCGTCCGTGCCGGTCCCCGATGTGCCCGAACAGGACCGAGCCCAACGGCCGCGCCACGAACCCGACTCCGAACGTCCCGAAGGCCGCCAGTGTCCCCGCCACCGGCGAGAACGTGGGGAAGAAGAGCGGGCCCAGGACGAGCGCGGCCGCCGTCCCGTAGACGAAGAAGTCGTAGAACTCGATGGCCGTCCCCGCGAGCGAGGCCGCCGCGAGCCGCGGCATGGAAGGGGGCTTTACTGTGCGTGCACGGTGCATGCCGCGTCAACTACCCACGGTCACCAAGGGTTACGGGGGCGCGTGGGGGCCCAGTGGCCTCAGTAGGTCACCGTGATGCGCCGGGCGGGGCCGTCCACGCGGATCACTCCTCCGTAGGGGATGACGATCTGCGGGTCGGTGTGCCCGAGATCCACGTCGAGGACCACGGTGGCGTCGGGGGCGTACGCCTCCATGGCGCGCAACACGGCCTCGCGCTGTTCCGTCGCGTAACGGGCGCCCTCCTCAGGGCTGTTGGGGCGTTCGAAGGACCACGTCTTGGGCCGGCCCATCAGGAGTGCGGAGAAGCGCTGGAGCAGTCCGCGCTCGCCCATGTTCCGCAGGACGCGGAACACCTCCTCGGCGCTGGGCAGTTCCTCCGAGGTCTCCAGGAAGAGCACGCCGCCGTCGTGGACGGAGAGGTCGCGCGGGATCTCCCGGTCGGCCATCAGCAGCCAGGCCAGGATCTCCGGACAGCCGCCCCAACTGCGGCCCTCCACCACCCGGTCGGCGTTGACCCAGGTCCATCCGGTGCCGGGCCGGGTCTCCGGTTCCGACGCGAAGGTCGCCGGGTCCGCCCAGTCGCGGTCGACGTCGCGCCACCGCTCCGCAGGACGCAGTTCGTACTCGCCCGAGCTGAAGAGAGCCGCGCGTACGGATTCGGCGGTCAGCGGGTCCATGGCGCCGGGCCGGCCCAGCTCGCCCATCACGCTCGCGCCGTGGTAGCCGACGATTCCCGTGTTCCACAGGTACGCCAGCAGGCACGTGTTGTCGCTGTACCCGAAGAACGGCTTCGGGTTGGCGTGGATCAACTCCCGGTCCAGCAGCGGCAGCACGGTGATCTGGTCGTCACCGCCGATCGACGCCATGACAGCCTTGACGTCCGGATCGGCAAAGGCCGCGTGGATGTCGTCGGCCCGCTCCTGAGGCGTCGACCCCATCCTCCGGGTCGCCGGATACTCGACCGGTTCGAGGCCGTACTCCTTGCGCAGCCGCTCCAGGCCCAACTCGTACGGGAGCGGAAGGATCCCCGGCAGCGCGGCGGACGGCGAGATCACGGCCACCCGGTCGCCGGGCACGGGCTTGGGCGGGTACGCGGGAGTCGTCATGCGAGGGAGGGTAGGGGCCGTCCCGGTGTCGGCGCACCGTGATAAACCGGGTCTGAGCAGCGGTCCTGAACGGGCCGAGCCATCCGACCGGACCGGAGGACCCGTGCCCCGCACCCTCGCCAACGCCCCGATCATGATTCTGAACGGCCCCAACCTGAACCTCCTCGGGCAGCGCCAGCCGGAGATCTACGGCTCCGACACCCTCGCCGACGTCGAGGCGATGTGCGCCAAGGCGGCGGCCGCGCACGGTGGCACGGTAGACTTCCGCCAGTCCAACCACGAGGGCGAGCTGGTCGACTGGATCCACGAGGCACGCCTCGGCCACTCCGGCATCGTGATCAACCCGGGCGCCTACTCGCACACCTCCGTCGCGATCCTGGACGCCCTGAACACCTGCGACGGGCTGCCCGTGCTGGAGGTCCACATCTCCAACATCCACAAGCGCGAGGAGTTCCGCCACCACTCGTACGTCTCGCTCCGCGCCGACGGCGTGATCGCGGGCTGCGGAGTGCAGGGTTACGTGTTCGGGGTCGAGCGGGTCGCGGCGCTGGCGGGAGCGGCTCGGGCGGAGGCCTGACGGGAGGCCCCGGGCGGACGGCGGCCGATTGTCAGTGGCGGGTGCCACCATCGACGCATGACCTTGATCCAGGATTTCCGAACGCCGTCCACGTCCGCCCCGGGCCGCGAATCCCGACCCGCGCCGCGCCAGGCCGTCGACTACAGCCGTCCAGCCTCCACGATCCGGCGCAGGAAACGCCGCGTGCGTTCCTCCCGCGGGTCGCCGAACACCTCCTCGGCCGTGCCCCGTTCCAGTACGACGCCGCCGTCGAGGAAGCAGACCTGGTCCGCGACGTCGCGGGCGAAGCCCATCTCATGGGTGGCCAGCACCATGGTCATGCCGTCGTCCTTCAAGTCCCGCACGACAGCGAGGACTTCACCCACCAGCTCCGGGTCGAGGGCCGCGGTGATCTCGTCGAGGAGCAGCAGCCTGGGGCGTACGGCCAGGGCGCGGACGATCGCGGCCCGCTGCTGCTGGCCGCCGCTCAGCCGGTCCGGGTACTCGCCCGCCTTGGCACCGAGCCCGAGCCGGTCGAGCAGCTCACGGGCGTGTGCCTCCGCCTCCGCGCGGTCCACGCCGTGCACGCGGCGCGGGGCCAGCGTGATGTTCTGCAGGACCGTCATGTGCGGAAAGAGGTTGTACGCCTGGAAGACCACGCCGATCCGGCGGCGCACCGCGTCCTGGTCGGCCCGGGGGTCGGTGATCTCCTCGTCGTCCAGCCAGATCGCGCCGTCGTCGATCTCCTCCAGCAGATTCGCGCAGCGCAGCAGCGTCGACTTGCCCGAGCCCGAGGCTCCGATCAGCGCTGTGACCGTGTGCGGGGCGACCTCCAGATCGACGTCACGCAGGACGACCGAGTCGCCGAAGGTCTTGCGAACGGCCTCCATCCGCAGCACGGGTACGCCGGAGTCCTTGGGCGTCTCACTCATATGCTCCCTCCCTGCGCCTGCCGCCGGTCCATACGTGCCGTGACCCAGTCGGTGAAGCGGGTCATCGGGATGGTCAGCGCGACGAAGACCAGCCCCGCGACGATGTACGGCGTGTAGTTGAGGCTGCGGCCGACGATGATGTCCGCGGCGCGCACGGCGTCGACGGCTCCGCCGATCGAGACGAGTCCGGTGTCCTTCTGCAGCGAGACCAGGTCGTTGAGCAGCGGCGGCACCTGACGGCGTACGGCCTGGGGGAGCACCACGTACCGCAGTGCCTGCCGGTTGCTCAGCCCCAGCGAGCGGGCCGCGGCGCGCTGGGAGGGGTGGACCGACTCGATGCCGGCGCGGAACACCTCGGCGACGTATGCCGAGTAGGTCAGGGTGAGCGCCGTCCCGCCGAGCAGCACCGGATCGACCGTGATGCCCTGAAGCCGCAGCGCAGGCACGCCCAGGACCACGATCATCAGGTTGATGATCAGCGGCAGCCCGCGGAAGAAGTCGGTGTACGCGGCTGCCAGCGCCCTCAGCGGGAAGAACACCGGGCCGCGCAGGGTGCGGGCGACGGCGATCAGCATGCCGAGGACGAGGACCGCCGCGCCGCACACCAGCAGGAGCCGGACGTTCAGCCACAGCCCTTCCAGGACCTTGGGGAACGCCTCGCGCGCGTACTGCGCGCTGAAGAACGTCTCCTTGGTGCGCGGCCAGCCGGGCGCGTTGACGACGACGAGGTAGAGGACGATGCCGGTCACGAGGGTGGACAGCGCGGCGATCGCCGTCGCGCGGCGGGCACGGGAGCGCTTGTACCGCTCTCGCTCGATCCGCCGCCGCGACGGTACGTACGCCTCGTGCGCCTCTTCCTCGCCGGAGTCTCCTTCCGGCTCTCCGCCCGACTCCTCCTTCACGAGCGTCACTTGAGGACCGGCGCGTCGACGGCGTCGGACAGCCACTGCTTCTCGACGGCGGCGAGGGTGCCGTCCTCGCGCAGGGCGTCCACGGCGTCCGTCACGCATGAGGTGAGCGCGCTGCCCTTGTCCAGGACGAGTCCGAACTGCTCGGGTGTACCGCCCTGGTTCTCGAACTGTCCGACGATCCTCGCGTCCGTCACCTCGGCCGCGGTGATGTAGAACGCGGTCGGCAGGTCGACGACGATGGCGTCCACCTGACCGTTCTTCAGTGCGGACTTGGCCTGGTCGTTCTTCGCGTACGCGGCCGGCTGCTCTGTCGGCTTCACCACGTCGTTGATGTAGTCCAGGCTGGTGGTGCCGACCTGGGCGCCCAGCTTCACGCCCTTGAGGTCGGCGATGCTCTTCGCCTTGGCGGCCTTGGAGTCCTTCAGCGCGATGACAGCCTGGCGCACGTCGTAGTAGCCGGACGAGAAGTCGACGGCCTTCTTGCGCTCGTCGCTGATCGACACCTGGTTGATGTCGAAGTCGAAGGTCTTCTCGCCGGGCGCGAAGGCCTTGTTGAAGGGCACGCTCTGCCAGACGACATCGCCCTTGTCGTAGCCGAGCTGCTTCGCCACGGCGTACGCGACGGCCGACTCGAAGCCCTTGCCGTTGAGCGGCTTGCCGTCCTTGAACCACGGCTCGTACGCGGGTTCGTCGGTCGCGATGGTCAGCTTCCCGGAGACTTCCGTGTCCAGTTCACCCTTGGCGCACGCCTGGGCGCCGGAACCGGAGGGCTTGTCGGAGGCCTTCTCCTCGGGCTGCGGGGCGCAGCCGACGGCGACGGCGAGCAGAGCGACGGTGGCGGTGGACGCGGCGCGGCGCAAGGCGCGTTGGGCAAGATGCATGGCGGGAGAGTGGCAGTGGGCAGGCCCGTCTGTCGAGGTCACAGGGGCAACTGTCCGCATGATGGGAACTGGTGTTGCAATGTTGTGAACTCGTGGGCGCAAGGGCGTCACGACGTCCTGGGCGGTGGCCGCCGGACGTCGGCCACCGCCGCCAGGGCGGGGCCGCCGGCCGAGGGCGGGGATCGAAAGGCCGGCGACCCGTCCGCGCAGGAGCCGTCATCCTGTGCGGGACCAGCTACCAGTGGACCGCGCGCTCCCCGTGCGCCGGGAGCGCGTGCGGGGCACCGGAGTGTGCGCTCTGTTCACACGGGGCGCGCACCGGCGCGCACGGCCGGGGACCGCACACCCGACATCGGACGCCTCACCAACTCCGGCCCGGCGATGGGCGATTAGCCTTCGGTCGGGTGTGGTTCACCAGCCCCGTGCGTGCCACTCCGGCAGGTGCGGACGTTCGGCGCCCAGCGTCGTGTCGTCGCCGTGTCCCGGGTAGACCCAGGTCTCGTCCGGCAGCGCGTCGAAGATCTTCGTCTCGACGTCGTGGATCAGACTGGCGAACGCCTTCGCGTCCTTACGCGTGTTGCCCACACCACCCGGGAAGAGACAGTCCCCCGTGAACACATGCGGGTGCCCGTGCGGGTCGTCGTAGACCAGGGCGATCGAGCCGGGCGTGTGCCCCACCAGATGGCGTGCGGTCAGCTCCACGCGGCCCACCCGGATCGTGTCGCCGTCCTGGACGGGCACGTCCGTCGGTACGGGGATGCCTTCGGCGTCGTCCCGTCCCGCGTACGTGCGCGCGCCCGTGGCTGTCACGACCTCCGCGAGTGCCTGCCAGTGGTCGCCGTGCTGATGCGTGGTGACGACGGACGCGATGCCGTCGTCACCGATCAGCGTGAGGAGAGTCGCGGCGTCGTTGGCCGCATCGATCAGCAGCTGCTCGTCCGTGGCCCGGCAGCGCAGCAGATAGGCGTTGTTGTTCATCGGGCCGACCGCGACCTTGGAGATCATCAGGTCCCGCAACTCGTGCACATCTGCAGGGCCGCCGACCGTCACCGCTCCGCTGTACGTCATGGCGCTCAGCCTATAGCGGGGGGAGTGCGGGCAGCGGACCGCCTTCGACGCTCAGCGCGGACCCGTCGCGGCGGCCCGCGAGCCAGCCGAGGAGAGCGGGCGCGGAGCCGGTCACAGTCAGTTCTGCGCCGCCCTCGGTGCCCACGGCCCGCTCCAGGTCGCCGTCTCCGGAGACGCGTCCCGTGCTCCACGCGCGCGTGCCGTCGGTGACACGCGTGTGCGGCACCTCGGGGTGCCCGGCGAAGCGGTCCGTGAGGAAGACGATCTCCCGCTCCACGAACTCCTCCGGGAGGTCCTCCAGGTCGTACCCGATCCCCAGATCGACGTGGTGCAGCTCGACCTCGATCCAGCGCCGGAACGGCACCCCGGACGCCGAGTCGGTGACTCCGTTGCGCAGCTCCACCGTGCGGGACCAGTCCGCGGGCGCGGCCCCCGCCTCCTGGAAGCGGGCCGCGCTCTCGCGGAGATCGGTGAGCTGTGTCTCCAGGGGGCGCGGGGCGTCCCGCCCGATGTCGGCGTCCCGGGCCTCCCCGGAGACATACATCGGTCGGCCTTCGAGGACGTTCACGAGAGCGTCCGCGTTTCGGGCCAGGTGGGCCAGGACGTGGCCGCGGCTCCAGCCGGGCAGCCGTGACGGCTCGGCCACGGAGGCGTTGTCCAGTTTGCCGACTGCGGTGAGGAGCCGCTCGGTCGCGTCACGTACAGACGCCAGGTCGCGCACATGATCGTTCATGGGCCCGACGATAGTCCCGCCACACGTTTGGGTGAAGGTTGCGGGCGGCCGCCGTAAATCGAATGCACGTGCTATATGGTCGGGTGCGGCGTCGGGCATGCTGGAGGGCCCGGGATTGTTGTGAACGAGGGAAACCAGACCGGCGCTGTCAGTGGCTCCCTCTAGTCTGAAAAAGACGGGGCCCCGTCGTCTGAAAAGCCGGGGGCCTCGCCCCTGTCACTTCTCTCAAGAAAGGTGCGGACCGGCGTGGCCGACCGTCTCATCGTCCGTGGAGCGCGCGAGCACAATCTGAAGAATGTCTCGCTCGACCTCCCGCGCGACTCGCTCATCGTCTTCACGGGCCTGTCGGGGTCGGGCAAGTCCTCGCTGGCCTTCGACACGATCTTCGCCGAGGGCCAGCGGCGCTATGTGGAGTCGCTCTCCTCGTACGCCCGGCAGTTCCTCGGCCAGATGGACAAGCCGGATGTCGACTTCATCGAAGGTCTCTCCCCGGCGGTCTCCATCGACCAGAAGTCGACCTCGCGCAACCCGCGCTCGACGGTCGGCACCATCACCGAGGTCTACGACTATCTGCGTCTGCTCTTCGCGCGCATCGGCAAGCCGCACTGCCCCGAGTGCGGCCGCCCCATCACACGCCAGTCGCCGCAGGCCATCGTCGACAAGGTCCTGGAGCTGCCGGAGGGAAGCCGCTTCCAGGTCCTGTCGCCGCTGGTGCGCGAGCGCAAGGGCGAGTTCGTCGACCTCTTCTCCGATCTCCAGACCAAGGGGTACAGCCGCGCCCGGGTGGACGGCGAGACGATCCAGCTCACCGAGCCGCCCACGCTGAAGAAGCAGGAGAAGCACACCATCGAGGTGGTCATCGACCGCCTCACGGTCAAGGAGGGCGCCAAGCGCCGGCTGACCGACTCCGTGGAGACCGCCCTCGGTCTCTCCGGAGGCATGGTGGTGCTGGACTTCGTCGACCTCCCCGCCGACGACCCCGAGCGCGAGCGCATGTACTCGGAGCACCTGTACTGCGCGTACGACGACCTGTCCTTCGAGGAGCTGGAGCCCCGCTCCTTCTCCTTCAACTCCCCCTTCGGCGCCTGCCCGGACTGCACGGGTATCGGCACGCGCATGGAGGTCGACCCGGAGCTGATCGTCCCGGACGAGGACAAGTCCCTCGACGAGGGCGCCATCCACCCCTGGTCGCACGGCCACACCAAGGACTACTTCGGACGCCTCATCGGAGCCCTCGCGGACGCGTTGGGATTCCGGACCGACATCCCCTTCGCCGGTCTTCCGCAGCGCGCCAAGAAGGCACTGATCCACGGACACAAGACGCAGATCGAGGTCCGCTACCGCAACCGGTACGGCAGAGAGCGTGTCTACACCACGCCCTTCGAAGGGGCCGTCCCCTTCGTGAAGCGCCGGCACAGCGAGGCCGAGAGCGACGCGAGCCGCGAGCGCTTCGAGGGCTACATGCGCGAGGTGCCCTGCCCCACCTGTCAGGGCACGCGCCTCAAGCCGGTCGTCCTCGCGGTCACGGTCATGGAGAAGTCGATCGCCGAGGTCTCCGCGATGTCCATCAGCGACTGCGCGGACTTCCTGGGCGAGCTGAAGCTCGACGCCCGCGACAAGAAGATCGCCGAGCGCGTCCTGAAGGAGGTCAACGAACGACTGCGGTTCCTGGTCGACGTAGGCCTGGACTATCTGTCGCTCAACCGCGCCGCGGGCACCCTGTCCGGCGGCGAGGCCCAGCGCATCCGCCTCGCGACCCAGATCGGCTCGGGCCTGGTCGGCGTACTGTACGTGCTGGACGAGCCCTCCATCGGCCTGCACCAGCGTGACAACCACCGGCTCATCGAGACCCTGGTCCGGCTGCGCGACATGGGCAACACGCTCATCGTCGTCGAGCACGACGAGGACACCATCAAGGTCGCCGACTGGATCGTCGACATCGGCCCCGGTGCGGGCGAGCACGGCGGCAAGGTCGTGCACAGCGGCTCCCTGAAGGAGCTGCTCGCCAACGACGAGTCGATGACCGGTCAGTACCTGTCCGGCAAGAAGGCCATCCCGCTGCCCGACATCCGGCGCCCCCACGACCCGTCCCGGCAGCTCACGGTGCACGGCGCCCGCGAGAACAACCTGCAGGACATCGACGTGTCGTTCCCGCTGGGCGTCCTCACGGCCGTCACGGGAGTCTCCGGATCCGGCAAGTCCACGCTGGTCAACGACATCCTGTACACGCACCTGGCCCGCGAGCTGAACGGCGCCAGAAGCGTTCCCGGGCGGCACACGCGCGTGGACGGCGACGACCTCGTCGACAAGGTCGTGCACGTCGACCAGTCGCCCATCGGCCGCACCCCCCGGTCGAACCCGGCTACGTACACCGGGGTCTTCGACCACGTCCGCAAGCTGTTCGCCGAGACGACCGAGGCGAAGGTCCGCGGCTACCTGCCCGGCCGCTTCTCCTTCAACGTCAAGGGCGGCCGCTGCGAGAACTGCTCGGGCGACGGCACGATCAAGATCGAAATGAACTTCCTCCCGGACGTGTACGTCCCGTGCGAGGTCTGCCACGGTGCCCGCTACAACCGGGAGACCCTGGACGTCCACTACAAGGGCAAGTCCATCGCCGACATCCTGAACATGCCGATCGAGGAAGGCATGCACTTCTTCGAGGCGGTCCCGGCGATCTCCCGCCACCTCAAGACGCTGAACGACGTCGGCCTCGGCTATGTCCGGCTCGGCCAGTCCGCGACCACCCTGTCCGGTGGTGAGGCCCAGCGCGTCAAGCTCGCCAGCGAGCTCCAGAAGCGCTCGACCGGACGCACGGTGTACGTCCTCGACGAGCCGACCACCGGTCTGCACTTCGAGGACATCAGCAAGCTGCTCACCGTGCTGTCCGGCCTGGTCGACAAGGGCAACACGGTCATCGTCATCGAGCACAACCTCGACGTCATCAAGACGGCCGACTGGGTCGTCGACATGGGCCCCGAGGGCGGAGGCGGCGGTGGCCTCGTCATCGCGGAGGGCACACCCGAGGAGATCGCCGGGGTTCCGGCCAGCCACACGGGCAAGTTCCTGCGAGAGGTCCTGGGCGCCGAGCGCGTCAGCGACGCCTCGGAGGTGAAGGCCCCGCGCAGGACGGCCGCCAAGAAGGCGGTGGCCGCCAGGTCGACGGCGAAGAAGACGGCGACGGCCAAGACCACGACCGCCAGGACCACCACCAAGGCCACCACCGAAAAGGCCGCCAACAACGCGGCGACCAAGAAGGCAGCCGCGGTCACGAAGAAGACGACCCCGGCGAAGAAGACGACGAGGGCCCGCAAGGCCTGAGCCGATTCGTTCGTACGCGTACGTATGTACGCGTACATACGCCACGCACAACGCGCCGCGTCCCACGGGAAACTCAAGTTCCCGTGGGACGCGGCGCGTTGCACAATCAGCAGCTCAACTCATGCCCGTCAGAAAACGCCCACCTCATGCGCGTACGGCGGCTCCGCGCCCGCCCGTGAGCAGGTGATCGCCGCGGCCCGGGCGGCGAACCGCAGCAACTCGGCCCAGCCGTCGGCGCCCAGACCCGCGAGCGCCGGCCCGGAGAGCGCGTCGCGGGCGGCGAGGCCGTGCAGCAGCGCCGCGTTCACCGTGTCGCCCGCGCCGATGGTGTCCACCACGTCGACGGGTTCGCCCGGCACGGCGTACTCCGCGCCGTCACGGGTGAAGGCGGTCAGCCCGTCGGCGCCCCGCGTGACGACCACGGCGGAGGGGCCTGAGGCCAGCCACTCGCGCGGAGTACCGCCGAGCCATTCCGCGTCCTCCTCGGACAGCTTGAGCAGCGACACCGACGGCAGCCAGCTCTTGAACCGGGCCCGGTAGGCGTCCGCGTCCGGGATCAGCACCGAGCGGATATTGGGGTCGAGCGCGGTGAACACACCCTGCGCGGACGCGATCCGCATCAGCTCCTCGTACGCCGTCGCGCCCGGCTCCAGCACGAGCGAGCAGGTGCCGAACGACACCGCCCTTGTCCCGTCCGGGAGTTGGGAGGGCGCCGAGAACAGCCGGTCCGCGGTGCCCTCGACGTAGAAGGAGTAGCGGGCCGAACCGCCCGCGCCGATCGACGCGACGGCGAGGGTCGTCGGCTCGGCGCCCCGCTGTACGGACGACACGTCGACGCCCGCCTCGCGCAGTCCGCCGACCAGGGCCTCGCCGAAGGCGTCCTCGGAGATCCGCGAACAGAAGGCCGCGGGAGAGCCGAGCCGGCCCAGCGCCACCGCCGTGTTGTAGGGGCCGCCGCCGCGCCGCGGGTCGAGCCCCGCGAGCGCGCCCGCCTCACGCGGCACCAGATCGATCAGGGCCTCACCGGCGACGACGATCACGAGTCGGATCCTTTCTCGGGGCAGCCGCACGAGGTGCGGTGCACGAACGCGGAGGGCAGCCGGACCGTACGGGCCTCGCGGCCGGGGGAGTCCAGCCGGTCGAGCAGCAGCCGTACGGCCTGGGCACCGATCTCCTTGCTGGGCTGGGAGATCGCGGTGAGCCGGGGCGAGAAGAGGTCCGCCCAGGAGAAGTCGTCGAAGCAGCACAGGGCCAGGTCGCCGGGCACGGACAGACCCCTCTCGCGCACGGCCCGCAGCGCGCCGATGGTCATCGCGTTGTTGGCGGTGACCAGTGCCGTCGGCGGCGCCGGGAGGGACAGCAGGGCGTCGGTCGCGCGCTCGGCGCCCGCCGCCTCGGAGTTGCCGGGGACCACGAGCCGCTCGTCGTACGGGAGCCCCGCGTACGCCAGGCCATGCCGGTAGCCGGAGATCCGCTCACTCGTCGTGCTGAGCCCCGGCAGGCCCGCGACCAGGCCGATCCTCTTGTGACCCAGCTCGGCGAGATGCCTGACCAGGAGCGTGACGGGCTCGGCGTTCTCCGCGCAGACCTGGTCGAAGGCGAAACCCGGTGCCGTCCGGCCGCCGTCGACCAGCCGGTCCAGGAACACCGTCGGGACGTCGTGCCGCCCGAGATAGCCGAGCAGCTCCTCCGGATGCGCGGACGGTGCGACGAGCATGCCGTCCACCCGCCGCTCGTGCAGCAGTTGGACCACCTTGCGCTCATGCACCGGATCATCGTGCGGGTCCGCGATCAGCAGGCTGTAGCCGTGCTCCAGGGCACCGGCCTCCACACCCTGAAGGATCTCCGTGAAGTACGGGTTGCTGATCGCCGACACCGCGAGCCCGATCGACCGGGTGCGCGAGGTGACGAGGGATCTGGCCAGGGTGTTGGGCGTGTAGCCGAGCTCGTCGATGGCGTCGAGCACGGCCTGGCGGGTGGCCGGCCGCACCGGGCGGGTGTCGTTGAGTACGTGTGAGACCGTCGCGACGGACACGCCCGCGCTCCGGGCCACATCGACCATGGTCGCCATGGGTGAGCCCCCCTCGCCCTCGCCGACGCCCGCGTCGGGCGCCGTCCCGGATCGGACCGTACCCGATGCCGCGGGACACGTAAACGCTTACGTAAGCGTTTACGTCAAGAGCTCCGGGGGCGGCCCCTCACTCCCAGTCCCACCCGATCCCCACGATCCCCGACCGCACCCGCTGCTCCACCACGTGGACCGACCGGTGGGGGTCGCTCAGTGTCAGCTCCTGGCGGCCGCTCCGGGGTGCCGCGGCCGAGTGCTGGGTGAACCGGTGGCAGCGCACGGGCAGCGTGTCCTCGGCGAAGCGCACCTGGAGGGCGTACTGCCCGCCGGAGAAGCCGAACCCGCGGACGTACTCACCGCACACGTCGGCCGTGCCGTCCTCGACGCCGTAGCGGAACAGGAAGGTGTCGCCCGCGCGCAGCCGTGTGTCGAAGAGCAACTCGGCGACGAGGACACCGGTGTCGTGGTGCCAGAGGACGCGTCCCGTGCGGCAGTTCTCCAGGGCGTGCACCGCCATGCGCTCCGGGTCGCATCCCGGGTCGCCGTGGTGGATGGCGACGAAGCGGTCGATGCCCTCCTTGTGGGCGCGCACGATGTGCTGGGAGTCGCGTCCCAGCAGCTCGCGCCGGGTGCCGATCCGTACACGCTCGTGGTGGCCGATGGTGTGCAGTCCGCCGTCGAGCGGTGAGTCCAGCTCGGCCAGCAGCTTCTCCAGGGCGCCGGAGGCCTCCACCAGGGAGCGGTACGAGCGGGCCGCGGCGCGCTCCGCCTCGGGGCGCTCGTCGGCCTTCGCGAGCAGCCGGATCAGGGACTCGTCCGGCAGTTGGAGTATCTCCTCAAGGGCTCGCACGGCCCGCAGCGACTCGGGGCGCTGTGGACGCCGGGCGCCCTGCTGCCAGTAACTCAGGCTCGTCACGCCGACCTTGACCCCGTACCGCGTCAGATGGTGCTGGACGCGCTGCAGCGGCAGTCCACGGGTGGCGATCGCGGCGCGCAGGGCGACATGGAAGGGGCCGCCCCGCAGGGCCGTCTCCAGCTCCGCCGTGGCATCGCCCGCGTGTTGTGTGCCGTCCCGCATTCAGGGGCCTTTCTGTGAGTGCTCGCAACGACTGGTCGGGCCGTTCGCGCTGGTCGGAGGGGCACACGGTCGGCGTGCGGGGGACGCTCGCGTCCCTGTGCGGTGGTGCCCGCCCCAAGTCACCCCGCATTGAAGCGTGTTGATCAGGCCCGGACAACACCTGATGCGCAACCTCGCTGTCCGTACGCGCTCCCCGCCACCTCGGTCAGGACGTCCGGCCATCTCGGTCAGGGAGCCCGCCTCACGGCTCCAGCAGGTCCCGGATCGTCCGTGCCGACAGCGCCGACTTGGGCAGGAAGCCGCGGGCGGGGCTGTCCGCCACCAACTCCTGGAAGTCCTCCAGGGAGTGCGTCGAGATGAGGATCACGGCGGGCACGGTGTCCGCGAGCGCTCCTGCCACGTCGAGGCCGTTCTCGCCGTCCAGGTCGAGATCGACGAGGGCGACGTCCGGGGCGAGGTCCCGCGCGCGCGTGAGCGCCTCCGCGCCCGTCGAGGCGACGCCGACGACCCGGACCCCGCCGCGCTCCAGCAGGGCGCGCGCGGCCTCCAGGAACCGGGCGCTGTCATCGACGATGAGACAGCGCATGGACATGCGGACAGCTTCCCAACGGGCTGCCGGGTTGGCTTTCCGGCTAGCCGGAAAGTGCTGAAGTCCCATGCCGGATAACTTCGTTCGCGCCTACGGAGCGCAGTGCAGGGTGACGCGCGGTAGCATGTCGCTGCCCTGGGGTGACCGTGTCCTGTCGGTCTGGTGGGGATGCGCGATGAGAAAGCTCAACAGGAAAGCCGGTACGCACCGGACGCGCCGCGTGGTCCTCGCGGGAGTGCTGTCCGGGGCCCTGGTCGTCGTCGGCTGCGACGGGGGCGGGGACGGCAGTGAACGCTCTGCGAAGCGCGGCGACACCACGTGTGACGGCAGGCTCGAAGGCACCACCGACATCACCGTGTGGTTCCACGCGGGACCGAGCGGAGAGCTCGACACACTGCGCGGCCAGGTCAAGGACTTCAACGCCGGACAGAAGGACGTACGGGTCGAGTTGATCACGCTCCCCGAAGCGCGTCCGTACGACGAACTGGTCGTCTCCGCGGCCGCCAGCGGCGAACTGCCCGACCTGCTCGACTTCGACGGCCCGAACCTCTACAACTACGCCTGGTCGGGCAAGCTCAAGCCGATCGACTCCTGTGTGCCCGAGGCGGTGAAGGCCGATCTCCTGCCCTCGATCCGCAAACAGGGCACCTATGAGGGCCGGTTGTGGGGCGTCGGCACCTTCGACTCCGGGCTCGGCCTCTACGTACGCCCCTCCGTCCTGAAGCAGGCCGGAATCCGCGTCCCGAGCGGCCCGGACGACGCCTGGACGGCCACCGAACTGACCGGCATCCTGCGGAAGCTGCGCAAGGAGGGCTACGAAAGGCCCCTCGACCTGCGCCTCAACTACGCGCTCTCGGGCCAGGAGTGGAACACGTACGGGTTCGCGCCCGCCGTCTGGTCGGCCGGCGGAGACCTCATCGACCCCCGGGACCTGCGGACGGCGGAAGGTTTCCTCAACGGGCCCGGGGCGGTCGGGGCGATGACCACCCTCCAGAACTGGGTCAAGGAGGGGCTGGTCGACCCGAACAAGGACGACAAGGCCTTCACCAGCGGGCGCAGCCCCGTCTCCTGGGTGGGGCACTGGACGTACCCCGAGTTCAGCAAGGCGTTCCCGGACGACGTGAAGATCGTTCCGCTGCCCGACTTCGGCAAGGGAACCGTCACCGGGATGGGATCCTGGCAGTGGGGCGTCACCGCGGCCGCCGTCGACGGGGACGCGGTCTGGCGGTTCCTCGCCCACCTCCTGAAGCCCCGGGAGGTCCTGCGCATGAGCCGGGCCAACGGGGCGATCCCGGCGACGGACAGCGCCATCGAGCTCTCGCCGAGGTTCGCCGAGGGCGGTGCCGAGCGCCTGTTCATCGAGCAGCTGAAGAGCGGTGTGGCGCGGCCGCGGTCGCAGACCCCGGCCTATCCGGCGGTCAGCGGTGCCTTCTCGCGGGCCTTCGCGGAGATCATGCTCGACCGTGCCCCGGTGAAGGCCGCCCTGGACAAGGCGGTCCGCCGGATCGACAAGGACCTGGCCGACCACCAGGGTTACCCGTCGGCCGGGCCATGAGACCCGGCGGACGGCGTACCCCGGGCGGTATACGCGGGCCCGCGGACGCCGAACGAAGGCAGCCGGGCATCGTACGGAGATCCGTCGGCGCAGGCGGCCCTCTCCGCCTGCGGAGGCCCGGCCGGGGCGGACGGCCCGGACTTCCTGGCCCGTCCGGACGGCCTGGGCCGCCTGGACGGTCCGCACGGCCCGGGCGCCCGCGCGCCGGGACCTCGCTGCTCGCCCGGCTGCGCGTCGGCACCAAGCTCATGCTGCTGGTGCTGCTGCCGGTCTCCGGGCTCCTCGCCTTCACGGTCTTCTCGGCCGTGACCGACTGGCGCGAGGCGCGCACCCTGCGGGACTTCAGGACCGCCACGCGCGTCTCCTTCGCCCTGACCGCGCTCACCGAGTCCCTGGCCCGCGAACGCCTCGCCGAGGTCCTCGTGGCGGTGGCCCCGGACCGGTGGGGCGTGACGGCCGAACGGGACGCGGCCCGGAGCGCCACGGACCGGGCGCTGACCGCCGCGCTGACCGCCGCGCTGACCGCCGCGCTGACCGCCGCGCGGGCCGGCGCCGCGGACGGCACCGGGCAGCCGGACGTCCTCGGACAGCTCGACGCGAAGGGCCGGCAGCTCTTCGCGACCAGACTGGAGGCGGGCAGCGGCTCGTTCACCGCGACGGAGACCGAGCAGACATACGCGAGCCTCACGAACGACCTGCTCAACACCGTCCACCATCTCGACTCGGGCCGCCCCTCACGGGCCTCCGGCCGTGCCGCCGACGGCTGTCTGGCCGCACTGGAGGCCATCGAGGCCGCCGAACGCGAACGCGCCGACCTGGCCGTTCTGTTCGCGAAGGGACCAGGGAACGCCCCCGGTGCCGCAGGCAACCCCTGGCAGGCACTGGAGGCCGCCCAGCTCGACACCTTCCGGCAGAACGTCTCGGGACGGCTCAAGGTGCGGCTGTCGGGCGTGCTGCTCCAGCCCGCGGGCCGTACGGTCCGGGCCACGCGCGAAGCCCTCGCCGCGGGAGACACCGCGAAACTGCCCTCCCTGGACCGCTGGTTGGCCGCCTCCACCGGCCGCCTCACCGCCCTGCGCGCGATCGCGGACGCCGCCGAGGACGAGCTGGCGACCGCCGCCGACCGTGATCTGCGGGCCGTGAAGGACCGCGGCGAACGCGAACTGGGCCTCTCCGTAGTGGTCCTTCTCGCCGTCACCGTCCTCGCGCTGGCCCTGCGCCGCTCGATCAACCGACCCCTCACCGAGGTCTCCGAGGGCGCCAAGGCACTCGCCGACGGCGACCTGTCGTACGACATCCGCTACACGGGACGCGACGAGATCGGCGACGTGGCCGACACCTTTCGCGAACTCCACGTGACCAGCGAGCGGTTCGCCGCCGAGATCCGCACCATGAACACGGCGATCGACGACAACCGCCTCGGACACCGGGCCGACGTCGCGGCCTTCGGCGGGACCTGGGCGCAGCTGCTGCGCGGCATGAACGCCACCATGGCGTCGTTCGCCGCCGCCCACGGACGGCGCGACAAGGCCGAACAGGAGCTGGAGAGCATCTTCAACCTCTCCCTGGACCTGCTGTGCATCAGCGGCCTCGACGGCTACTTCAAGCGCGTGAACCCGGCCTTCGAGAGAACACTCGGCTACCCCGGCAGCACCCTGCTGTCCCGGCCGTACCTCGACTTCGTGCACGAGGAGGACCGGGACCGCGTCCAGGCCATCCTCGACCGGCTGGCGACCGGCGCCGAGGTCGTCGAGTTCGAGAACCGCTACGTACGAGGCGACGGCACCGAGTGCTGGCTCCAGTGGAGCTGCCGTCCCGTCATCGAGGAGGGCCTCATCTACGCCGCCGCGCGCGACGTCACCGAGAGCCGCCGCGCCGCCCGCGAACAGGCCGCGCTGCGCAGCGTCGCCACCCTGGTGGCCCGCGGCGTTCCGCCGCACGAGGTGCTCACGGCCGTCGCGCACGAGGTGGGACTGCTGCTGAGCACGGATTCCGCGGCCGTCCTGCGGTACGGGGCCGACGGCGCCGCCACCGTCCTCGGCTCCGCCCGCACGGGCGCGACGGAGGGCCAGGAGGCGGCCCGGGCGGTGGCCGCCACCGGGCGCGCGGCCCGCGTCGGCCGTTCCGTCGGGGCGCCGATCGTCGTCGACGACCGCCTGTGGGGGGCCGTCGTCGTGTCCGCCCCGCGCCCCGAACCGCTGCCCAGGGGAACCGAGTCGCGCCTCGCCGACTTCACGGAACTCCTCGCCACCGCCATCGCCAATGCCGACAGTCGCGCCCAACTGGCCGCCTCCCGCGCGCGCGTGGTGGCCGCCGGCGACGCGTCCCGGCGGCGCATCGAACGCGATCTGCACGACGGCGTCCAGCAGCGTCTCGTCTCGCTCCAGCTGGACCTGCGCACGGCCGAGTCCATGGCGGAGGACCAGCCGGCCGAGCTCGTCGAGCAGCTGGCACACATCGGCAAGGGCCTGGACGACGCCTTCGAGGACCTGCTGCAGATCTCCCGGGGCATCCATCCGGCGATCCTCTCCAAGGGCGGCCTCGGCCCCGCCCTGCGCGCCCTGGCCAGACGCTCCGCCGTGCCCGTGGAACTCGATCTGGAGCTGCCGGGGGCCCGCCTCCCGGAACAGATCGAGGTGGCCGTCTACTACGTGACCTCCGAGTGCCTAACCAACGCCGCCAAGCACGCGCGCGCGACGGTGGTCGAGGTCCGGGCGAGGGTGTACGAGGACGTACTGGAGGTCGTCATCGCCGACGACGGGGTCGGGGGAGCCGAACCGGGCGGCGGCTCAGGGCTGATCGGGCTCACCGACCGGGTCGAGGCGATCGGCGGCAGGCTGACCGTCAGAAGCCCGCCGGGCGGAGGGACCACGCTGATCGCACGGCTGCCCGTGCCGCGGTCCGCCGCGGAGTGACCGGCGGTCTTCCCGGGACCGACCGGCGGCCCTCCCGGGACCGACCGGCGGTCATCTCCCGACCGATCGGCAGTCGTCTCCGGCGTGACCGGCGGTCGTCTCCGGACTGACGGCGGTCGTCCCCGGACACGTGACTGCCCGGAACGTACGCAGCGTTGGAGGTCCAGTGAGGGGGAGTCCTGGACTCGGTGACGCGCGTGCGCTCCGGGCGGTCCGCACGGACGGTGCGGCAGCCGTCCTGCTTCAGGGGCGGGATGTCCCGCCGTTCGGTGCCGACCGCAGGCGCTTGGCGCGCACGACGTCGGGGTCGCGGGGGTCGAGGCCGGAGCGCAGGCCGTCCGCGTACCGCTCCTCGTCCCCGTACGGGGAGAACTCGTCCTCGTACGGCCGCACACGGACCGACCGCCGGCGCTTTTCGATCCGTGTCTGTCGCATCTTCCGCAGCCTTTCGGTCATCGGCCCGCCGCCCCTCGCGGGGCGGCGGCCCACCTGCATCTGCACTGCTACGAGCATTCCCTCGGACTGTCTTCGTGTCGTCACGGCCAGCCCCCGAAACGGCTTCCGGTTCTCCACCATTGCCCACCTGCGGCTAGCCGTAACCGGCCATGTCCGGCAGGCTGTTGGAGGCGTACCGCAGACGCGCACCGCACCGGTCGGCAGAGCGGACGGGGAGCACCATGGACGCAGCACAGCCGCCCGCGCGCGGGACGGTCGTCCTGGCCGACGACGACGTCCTGCTCAGAGAGGGTCTGGCCAGTCTCTGCGAGCGCCTCGGCTACGAGGTGGCGGGCCAGGCCGGCGACGCGAACGCGCTCCTGGAACTGGTCGCCGAGCACGTGCCGGACCTGGTGATCGTCGACATCAGGATGCCGCCCACCCACTCCACGGAAGGGCTGAAGGCGGCCCGCGGCATCCGCGAGCGGTATCCCGACCTCGGCATCCTCGTGCTGTCCGCCTTCGTGGAGGTCGAGGACGCCCTGGAGCTGCTCGCGAGTGGGCGGCGGATCGGCTATCTGCTGAAGAGCCGGGTCACGGTCGTGGACGAGTTCATCGAGGCGCTGGACCGCATCCGCAAGGGCGGCTCGGTCGTCGACCCCTCCCTGGTGCGGGAACTCGTCTCGGCCCAGCGCCGCGACGATCCGCTGTCCTTCCTCAGCACCCGGGAGCGGGAGGTTCTGGAGCTCATGGCCGAGGGCCGCTCGAACGCCGGGATCGGGCGGCGTCTGTGGGTGACCGAGGGCACGGTCGAGAAGCATGTCCGCAGCATTCTCGGCAAGCTGCGTCTGCCGGAGGCCGCGGACGACCACCGGCGGGTGCTGGCGGTGCTCACGTTCCTGGAGTCACGCTGAGCGCTCCGCGGGGGCGCTCCGCTGGGTCGGCCGGATTGAAGCTGCGGGTCGTTCGTGGCTTGTCGCGCCCACGCGGCGGAGCCGCATATGTCACAGCCCCGCGCCCCTTACGGGGCCCGTAAGGGGCGCGGGGTGCCTGGCACGGCATCCGCGGTGTCACACCCCGCCAGTAGGGTGTGAGACATGGCCGACCCCTCCAGCTACCGCCCCAAGCCGGGACAGATCCCCGACTCGCCGGGGGTCTACAAATTCCGCGACGAGCACCGCCGGGTGATCTACGTCGGGAAGGCGAAGAGCCTGCGCCAGCGCCTGGCGAGCTACTTCCAGGACCTCTCCGGCCTCCACCCGCGGACGCGCACGATGGTCACCACGGCCGCGTCCGTGGAGTGGACGGTGGTGTCCACGGAGGTCGAGGCGCTGCAGCTGGAGTACTCCTGGATCAAGGAGTTCGACCCCCGGTTCAACGTCAAGTACCGCGACGACAAGAGCTATCCGTATCTCGCGGTCACCATGAACGAACAGTTCCCGCGCGTGCAGGTGATGCGCGGCCAGAAGAAGAAGGGCGTGCGCTACTTCGGTCCCTACGGACACGCGTGGGCGATCCGCGACACCGTGGACCTCCTCCTGCGTGTCTTCCCCGTACGGACGTGCTCCGCGGGCGTGTTCAAGAACGCCGCGCGCACCGGCCGCCCCTGTCTGCTCGGCTACATCGGCAAGTGCTCCGCCCCCTGCGTGGAGCGGGTCTCCCCCGAGGAGCACCGCGAACTCGCCGAGGAGTTCTGCGACTTCATGGCCGGCCGCACGGGGACGTACATCCGCCGCCTGGAGGGCCGGATGACGGACGCGGCGGAGGAGATGGAGTACGAGCGGGCCGCGCGCCTGCGCGACGACATCGAGGCCCTCAAGAAGGCCATGGAGAAGAGCGCCGTCGTGCTCGCCGACGCGACGGACGCCGACCTGATCGCGCTCGCCGAGGACGAGCTGGAAGCAGCCGTGCAGATCTTCCACGTGCGCGGCGGCCGGGTCCGCGGCCAGCGCGGCTGGGTCACCGACAAGGTCGAGGCCGTCACCACGGGTGACCTGGTCGAGCACGCGCTCCAGCAGCTCTACGGAGAGGAGACCGGCGACTCCGTACCGAAGGAGGTGCTCGTCCCGGCGCTGCCCGAGCTCGTGGAGCCCGTCCAGGAGTGGCTCGCCGAGCGCCGCGGGTCGAACGTCTCGTTGCGGATCCCGCAGCGCGGCGACAAGAAGGCCCTCATGGAGACGGTCCAGCGCAACGCGCACCAGGCGCTCGGCCTGCACAAGACCAAGCGGGCCTCCGACCTCACCACCCGCTCCCGGGCCCTGGAGGAGATCGCCGAGGCCCTCGACCTGGACAGCGCGCCGCTGCGGATCGAGTGCTACGACATCTCGCACCTCCAGGGCGACGACGTCGTGGCGTCCATGGTCGTCTTCGAGGACGGGCTGCAGCGCAAGGGCGAGTACCGCCGCTTCCAGATCAAGGGCTTCGAGGGCCAGGACGACGCCCGGTCCATGCACGAGGTGATCACCCGCCGCTTCAAGCGGTACCTCGCCGACAAGGAGAAGACCGGCGAGTGGGCCGACGGCGAGAACGGGCTCACCGAGGAGGACGGGCGGCCCAAGCGGTTCGCGTACCCCCCGCAGCTGGTCGTCGTCGACGGCGGACAGCCGCAGGTCGCCGCCGCCCAGCGCGCGCTGGACGAGCTCGGCATCGACGACATCGCCGTGTGCGGCCTGGCCAAGCGCCTCGAAGAGGTCTGGGTGCCCGGCGAGGACGATCCGGTGGTGCTGCCACGTACCAGTGAGGGGCTCTATCTTCTTCAGCGTGTGCGCGACGAGGCGCACCGCTTCGCGATCACCTACCAGCGCACCAAGCGGGCCCGGCGGTTCAAAGCGAGCCCACTGGACGACGTGCCGGGCCTCGGTGAGACGCGCAAACAGGCGTTGATCAAGCATTTCGGCTCGGTGAAGAAGCTGCGGTCCGCGACAATCGACCAGATCTGCGAGGTTCCGGGCATAGGCCGCAAGACGGCCGAGTCGATCGCCGTGGCCCTCGCCCAGGCGGCCCCGGCGGCACCCGCCGTGAACACCGCGACTGGAGAGATCATGGAATACGCAACAGACACGACAGACACGACAGACGCGACAGACGCGGAATCCGAAACGACGGCGGGTTCCGCGGGGGAGCCCGTGTCCGCGGGCTCCCCGGACGAACGACGGGGGCAGGAGAGATGACCGAGCACGAGCAGGAAGAACCCTCGGCAGGACGCACGGCGGAATCCCAACCGCCCGCGGCCGGAACCGGGGAACCGCGCACGGCTGAAACAGAGGCATCGCACAGCGAAGCACGCGAGGATCGAACGCAACGAGAAGCGGCCGGCGGGACAGCCGGCCAAGAAGCCGGTGAAGCGGCGAAGGAAGACGGAGCGGAAGTGAACACGGGCACCACCAACGAGACGGCCGGCGTCCCCGAGGCGGCCATTCCGGAGCTGGTGATCATCTCCGGGATGTCGGGCGCGGGCCGGTCCACCGCCGCCAAGTGTCTGGAGGACCTCGGCTGGTTCGTCGTCGACAACCTGCCGCCCGCGCTGATCCCCACCATGGTGGAGCTCGGCGCCCGCTCGCAGGGGAACGTGGCGCGGATCGCGGTCGTCGTCGACGTCCGCGGACGGCGATTCTTCGACAACCTGCGCGAGTCCCTCGCGGACCTGGAGACCAAGCACGTCACCCGGCGCATCGTCTTCCTGGAGTCCTCGGACGACGCCCTGGTGCGCCGCTTCGAGGGAGTGCGGCGCCCGCACCCCCTCCAGGGCGACGGCCGCATCGTCGACGGCATCGCCGCCGAGCGCGAGCTGTTGCGCGAGCTGCGCGGCGACGCGGACCTGGTGATCGACACCTCCAGCCTGAACGTGCACGAGCTGCGCGCCAAGATGGACGCCCAGTTCGCGGGCGAGGAGGAGCCCGAGCTGCGGGCCACCGTCATGTCCTTCGGCTTCAAGTACGGCCTGCCGGTCGACGCCGACCTGGTCGTGGACATGCGGTTCCTGCCCAACCCGCACTGGGTCCCGGAGCTGCGCCAGTACACCGGCCTCAACGAGGAGGTGGCCGCGTACGTCTTCAACCAGCCCGGCGCCAAGGAGTTCCTCGACCGGTACGCCGAGCTGCTCCGGCTCATCCAGACCGGCTACCGCCGCGAGGGCAAGCGATACGTGACCATCGCGGTCGGCTGCACCGGCGGCAAGCACCGCTCCGTCGCCATGTCGGAGAAGCTCGCTGCCCGTCTGGTGTCCGAGGGAGTGGAGACGGTCGTCGTCCACCGGGACATGGGCCGAGAATGACGGGACGTAGTCCGCGGCTGAGCAGACTGCGGCGGATGGCCCCCGAGGCCCGCGGGGGCAAGCCGGTCGAGGGCCGTGGCGCCAAGCCGCGCCGCCGCGGCGCCCAGCCCAAGGTCGTCGCGCTCGGCGGCGGCATGGGCCTGTCCGCCTCGCTGACAGCGCTGCGCCGCATCACCGGAGACCTCACGGCGGTCGTCACGGTCGCCGACGACGGCGGCTCCAGCGGCCGGCTGCGCGACGAGCTGGGCGTGCTCCCGCCCGGCGACCTGCGCAAGGCCCTGGCCGCGCTGTGCGGCGACGACGACTGGGGCCAGACCTGGGCGCGTGTCATCCAGCACCGCTTCCAGTCCAAGGGCGAGCTGCACGAGCACGCGGTCGGCAATCTGCTGATCGTCGCCCTCTGGGAGCAGCTCGGCGACCACGTCCAGGCCCTCGACCTGGTCGGCAGGCTGCTGGGCGCGCACGGCAGGGTGCTGCCCATGTCCGCCGTGCCCCTGGAGCTCCAGGCGCTGGTCAAGGGCCACGACCCGGAGCGGCCCGAGGACATCGACACCGTCCGCGGACAGGCGACCGTGGCGCTCACACCCGGCGAGGTGCAGTCCGTGCACGTCGTGCCGCACGACCCGCCGGCCGTCCCCGAGGCCGTCGCGGCGGTCCTCGACGCGGACTGGGTGGTCCTCGGCCCCGGCTCCTGGTTCTCCTCGGTGATCCCGCACCTGCTGGTGCCCGAGCTGCTCGACGCGCTCACCGAGACGAAGGCCCGCCGGGTCCTCTCCCTGAATCTCGCTCCGCAGCCCGGAGAAACCGATGGCTTCTCCCCGCAGCGTCATTTGGAGGTTTTGGGACGACACGCCCCTAAACTCGCCCTGGACGTGGTGCTGGCCGACGAGGCCGCCGTGCCCGACCGCGATTTACTGACCGATGCCGCCAAGCGGTTCGGCGCCGCGGTCGAGCTGGCGCCCGTGGCCCGGACCGATGAGTCTCCGAGGCACGATCCGGAGCTGTTGGCCGCCGCGTACGACCGTATTTTTCGGATGCATGGAAGGATCGGCCCATGGCGATGACGGCAGCGGTGAAGGACGAGATCTCCCGGCTTCCCGTCACCCGGACCTGCTGCAGAAAGGCGGAGGTCTCCGCCATCCTGCGGTTCGCGGGCGGCCTTCACCTGGTGAGCGGCCGCATCGTGATCGAGGCGGAGCTGGACACGGCGATGGCGGCGCGCCGGCTGAAGCGGGACATCCTGGAGATCTTCGGCCACAGCTCCGAGCTGATCGTGATGGCTCCGGGCGGTCTGCGCCGCGGCTCCCGTTACGTCGTACGGGTGGTAGCGGGCGGTGACCAGCTGGCCCGCCAGACGGGGCTCGTGGACGGCCGGGGACGCCCGATCCGGGGTCTGCCGCCGCAGGTGGTCTCGGGGGCCACCTGCGACGCCGAGGCCGCCTGGCGCGGGGCCTTCCTGGCCCACGGCTCGCTCACCGAGCCCGGCCGCTCGTCCTCCCTGGAGGTGACCTGCCCGGGCCCGGAGGCCGCGCTCGCGCTGGTCGGCGCCGCCCGCCGCCTCTCGATCGCCGCGAAGGCCCGCGAGGTACGGGGCGTGGACCGGGTCGTCGTCCGGGACGGGGACGCGATCGGCGCCCTCCTCACCCGCCTCGGCGCCCACGAGTCCGTGCTGGCCTGGGAGGAGCGGCGGATGCGCCGCGAGGTCCGCGCCACAGCCAACCGGCTCGCCAACTTCGACGACGCCAACCTGCGCCGCTCGGCCCGTGCGGCCGTCGCCGCCGGGGCCCGCGTCGGGCGCGCCCTGGAGATCCTCGGCGAGGAGGTCCCGGAGCACCTCGCGGCCGCCGGACGGCTGCGCATGGAGCACAAGCAGGCATCCCTGGAGGAGCTGGGCGCGCTCGCCGACCCGCCGCTGACCAAGGACGCCGTCGCGGGCCGTATCCGCCGGCTGCTCGCCATGGCCGACAAGCGGGCCCAGGACCTCGGCATCCCGGGGACGGAGTCCACGCTCACCGAGGAGATGGCCGACAACCTCGCGGGCTGAACCACGGAGATCGTCGCGGGCCGGGCCACGGAAATTGCCGTGGCCGTGGCGCGCCGCGGCTCCCCTGGCCGGTCCGCGGACCCGCCGGTGGTGTTCCGCCGATGCCGGGGAAGTCGGCCCCGATCCTCAACACGCCGGTGCGTGCGCCCATTTGGGGCAACCGCACCGGCGTTTTGCTGTCGTCGAGGCGCTCTTGACTTGACCATGAAGTGTCATGAGCCTGGCATCTGTTCGCTGCTGTGGCGGACAACTGCAAGGGGGGCTCATGAGACGAAGAGCGAGATCGATCCTCGCTGCCGGCGCGCTCCTGCTCGGCGGAGTGGCCATCGCACCCATGGCACAGGCAGAACCCGGCGCGACGACCGCCCCGGGCGCGGACGAGGTCAAGGTGTTCCGCGCGGACGTCACGAAGGAACAGGTACCCCTGCTCCTCGCGGCGGGCCAGGACAGTCACGAACTGGGCGAACAGGTCCCGGACAAGGGCACGGCCACGGTCGAGGTCTACCTCACCGACAAGCAGGCCGACCAGTTGGAGAACAAGGGCGTCGACCTCGCCGAGCACAAGCTCTCGGCCAAGGCACGCGCGCGCGTGGCCGCCGCGGGGGACGGCGTCTACCGGCCCTACAGCGGCAAGGGCAACCTCCAGGAGGAGATCCTCAGGACCGGGCAGCAGAACCCGTCCCTGACGAAGGTCGTCTCCATCGGCAAGACCCTCCAGGGGCAGGACATCCTGGCGCTCAAGCTCAGCAAGGGCGCCAAGACGACCAAGGACGGCGCCAAGCCGTCCATGCTGTACATGTCCAACCAGCACGCCCGTGAGTGGATCACGCCCGAGATGACCCGGCGTCTGATGCACTACTACCTGGACAACTACGGCAAGGACCAGCGGGTCACCAAGCTCGTGAACTCCACCGAGCTGTGGTTCGTCCTGTCCGCCAACCCGGACGGCTACGACTGGACGTTCAAGGCCGAGGGCGACCGCCAGTGGCGCAAGAACATGCGCGACGTCAACGGCGACGGCGCCTGGACCACCGGTGACGGCGTCGACCTCAACCGCAACTTCTCCTACAAGTGGGGCTACGACGACGAGGGCTCGTCCCCGTACCCGACCAGCCAGACCTACCGCGGCGCGAGCCCCGGCTCCGAGCCCGAGACCAAGGCGCTCGACGCCTTCGAGAAGCGCATCGGCTTCGACTACGGCATCAACTACCACTCCGCCGCCGAACTGATCCTCTACGGAGTCGGCTGGCAGGTGGCGACGCCGAGCCCGGACGACGTGCTCTACAAGTCGCTCGCCGGAACTCCCGAGAACCCGGCGATCCCCGGCTACCGCCCGCAGGTCTCCTCCGAGCTCTACACGACCAACGGCGAGGCCGACGGCCACGCGTCCAACGTCAACGGCACGGCGATGTTCACCCCCGAGATGTCGACCTGCCAGACCGCGTCGAACGTCGACCCGAACGACGCCTGGAACGCGGTGGACTGTGAGTCGATCTTCACCTTCCCGGACGACGAGAAGCTGATCCAGCAGGAGTTCACCAAGAACATCCCCTTCGCGCTCTCCGTCGCCGAGAGCGCCGCCAAGCCCGACCAGCCGAAGTCCTCGGTCGGCATCGACGCCCCCGACTTCACCCCGGCCCCCTTCACCACGTCGTACTCCCGCGGCGCCGACCAGGAGATCACGGTCGTCGCGCGCAGGTCCGTACGCGACAAGGAGCTCAGGTACCGCGTCAACGGCGGCCGTACGGAGGACATGGCGCTCAAGCCCTGGAAGGGCGGCGAGACCTTCGGCGGCGAGGACAACCTCTACTTCGACGAGTACCGCGCCTTCGTGGCGGACGGTGACCCGGGCGACAAGGTCGAGGTCTGGTTCACCGGCGAGACGAAGAGCGGGAAGCCCACCTCCAGTGAGCGCTTCACCTACACCGTGGCCCAGCGGCCGCGCGCCGACACGCTGGTGGTCGCCGAGGAGGGTGGCGCCGCAGCGACGCAGGCACAGACCTACGTCGACGCCCTGAAGGCCAACGGCCGCAAGCCCCTCGTCTGGGACGTCGCCACCCAGGGCGTGCCGGACGCGCTCGGCGTCCTCGGCCACTTCAAGAACGTCGTCCACTACACCGGCGCAGACCGCCCCGGATACGCCACCCAGCTGCAACTGCGCGCCTACCTCAACGAGGGCGGCAAGCTGATCGAGGCGGGCGAGCAGGCGGGCGGCAACGTCGCACTGCCGGGCGCCCTGACGAACGACTTCAGCCAGTACTACCTCGGCGCCTACTCCCGTACGACGACGCCGGGCGTCACGTCCTTCACCGGCTCGGGCAAGCTCGCCGGAGCCACCGGACCGCTCGGCGGCGCACCCGGCAACCCGCTGAACGCGGCGGGCGCCTACAGCGTCACCTCGGACACGCTGCCCGTCGAGACGTTCCCGCAGTTCGCGAGCGCGGGAGCGGGAGCGTACCCGGGGACCGTCAACCCCTACGGTCCCTTCGAGGGCGCATCCATGGCGGCCGTCACGCACTCCGACTACGCCTGGAACCGTCTCACCCGCACCATCGACCTCACCGGGGTCACCGCGGCCCAGGCACCCACTCTGCGCACGCAGCTCCTGTGGGACACCGAGGCCGGCTACGACCACGCGGCGCTCGAAGCGCACACGGCCGGGGCCGACGACTGGACCACGCTCCCCGAGAAGGGTGGCGCCACCAGCACCGCGGTTCCCGTGGAGTGCGAGGCCGGGTACTTCATCCAGGCGCACCCCGCCCTCAAGCGCTATCTGACCCCGGGCTCCGCCGGCTGCACCGCGACCGGCACGAGCGGTTCCTGGAACAGCTTCACCGGGGCCTCCGACGGCTGGCAGGAGGTCAACTTCGATCTCTCCGCGTACGCCGGAAAGGCGGTGGAGGTGTCGCTGAGCTACATCACCGACCCGGGATCGGGCGGTCACGGTGTGCTCGCCGACAACGCCTCCGTCGTCGTCGGCGGCACGGCCGGCCAGACCGACGGCTTCGAGACGTCGCTCGGCGCCTGGAGCGTCCCCGGGCCGCCCGCGGGCAGCCCCGCGGTCGTGAACGACTGGGGCCTGTCCGGCGAACTCTTCAAGACGTACGGAGCGGTCACCACGCGTGACACCGTGCTGCTCGGCTTCGGCCTTGAGCACGTCACCGCGGCCGCCGACCGAACGGCCCTGCTCGGCAAGGCCCTGGCGGCTCTGCGCAGCTGACAAGGGCGAACAAGGGCCTCGAGCCCGGGCGGTCCGTACCCCTACTGGTGGGTACGGACCGCCCTGCCGTGTATGGGGCACTCGATGTCACTCCGGGAGCGTCAGGGAGGTAGGGTCGTAGGCGGTCGGGGACATCCCATACAAACTCGCCGGCGTCCAAAGCCGGCGTTCCTAACGAGGAGATCGGTTCGTGACGATCCGCGTAGGCATCAACGGCTTTGGCCGCATCGGTCGTAACTACTTCCGCGCGCTGCTGGAGCAGGGTGCAGACATCGAGATCGTGGCTGTCAACGACCTGGGTGACACCGCGACCACCGCTCACCTGCTGAAGTACGACACCATCCTGGGCCGACTCAAGGCCGAGGTGTCGCACACCGCCGACACGATCACCGTCGACGGCAAGACGATCAAGGTTCTCTCCGAGCGCAACCCCGCCGACATCCCGTGGGGCGAGCTGGGCGTCGACATCGTCATCGAGTCGACCGGCATCTTCACCAAGAAGGCCGACGCCGAGAAGCACATCACCGGTGGCGCCAAGAAGGTCCTCATCTCGGCTCCGGCCAAGGACGAGGACATCACCATCGTGATGGGCGTCAACCAGGACAAGTACGACCCGGCGAACCACCACGTCATCTCGAACGCCTCCTGCACCACCAACTGTGTGGCGCCGATGGCCAAGGTCCTCGACGAGAACTTCGGCATCGTCAAGGGTCTGATGACGACGGTCCACGCGTACACGAACGACCAGCGCATCCTGGACTTCCCGCACTCGGACCTGCGCCGCGCCCGCGCCGCCGCCGAGAACATCATCCCGACCACCACGGGTGCCGCGAAGGCCACCGCCCTGGTCCTCCCGCAGCTCAAGGGCAAGCTGGACGGCATCGCGATGCGCGTCCCGGTCCCGACCGGCTCGGCCACCGACCTGGTCGTGACGCTGCAGCGCGAGGTCACCAAGGACGAGGTCAACGCCGCGTTCAAGAAGGCCTCCGACGACGGCGACCTCAAGGGGTACCTGGCGTACACCGAGGACCCGATCGTCTCCTCGGACATCGTCAGCGACCCGGCCTCCTGCACCTTCGACTCCTCCCTGACCATGGTCCAGGAGGGCAACACGGTGAAGATCCTCGGCTGGTACGACAACGAGTGGGGCTACTCCAACCGCCTGGTGGACCTCACGGTCTTCGTCGGCGGCCAGCTCTAAGTCCCAGAGCAGGCACTTCGATGTGAGCACAGGGCTCGGGCAGCGCACCGCCGCGCTGCCCGAGCCCTGTGCCGCGTGCTGATCGATCAGCCCTCTCGGACCACTTGAGCCTTCTTTAGGAGCCCCCTCATGAAGACGATCGACGAACTTCTCGCCGAAGGCGTGGACGGCAAGCGGGTCTTCGTCCGCGCCGACCTGAACGTGCCGCTGGCCGAAGGCCGCATCACCGACGACGGCCGCATCCGCGCCGTCCTGCCCACCGTCAAGGCGCTCGCCGAGGCGGGCGCCAAGGTGGTCGTCGCCTCGCACCTGGGCCGCCCCAAGGGCGCCCCGGACCCCGCCTTCTCGCTGCTCGCCGCCGCGGAGCGCCTCGGCGAGCTGCTGGGCGCCCCCGTGGCCTTCGCCCAGGACACGGTCGGCCCCGCCGCGCACGACGCCGTGAACGGGCTGCAGCCCGGCCAGGTCGCGGTGATCGAGAACCTCCGCTTCAACGCCGGCGAGACGTCCAAGGACGACACCGAGCGCGGCGAGTTCGCCGACCGGCTCGCCGCCCTTGCCGATGTCTACGTGGGCGACGGTTTCGGTGCCGTGCACCGCAAGCACGCCTCGGTCTTCGACCTCCCGGCGCGGCTGCCGCACTACGCGGGCTACCTCATCGCCACCGAGGTCGGCGTCCTGAAGAAGCTCACCGAGGACGTCAAGCGCCCCTATGTGGTCGCGCTCGGCGGCGCCAAGGTGTCCGACAAGCTCGCCGTGATCGACCAGCTGCTCGGCAAGGCCGACCGGCTGCTGATCGGCGGCGGCATGGCGTACACCTTCCTCAAGGCCAAGGGCCACGAGATCGGCAAGTCCCTCCTCCAGGAGGACCAGATCCCGGCGGTCCAGGAGTACATCGAGCGGGCCGAGAAGAACGGCGTCGAGCTGGTCCTCCCCGTGGACGTACTGGTCGCCTCCGAGTTCCCGGACCTGAAGACCAAGGCTCCGGCCAACCCCACCACCGTCGCCGCGGACGCCGTCCCGGCCGACCAGATGGGCCTGGACATCGGTCCGGAGTCCCGCAAGCTGTACGCATCGAAGCTCACCGACGCCGCCACGGTCTTCTGGAACGGTCCGATGGGCGTCTTCGAGCACCCCGACTACGCCGAGGGCACCAAGGCGGTCGCCCAGGCCCTTCTCGACTCCCCGGCCTTCACGGTCGTCGGCGGTGGCGACTCCGCCGCGGCCGTCCGCATCCTGGGCTTCGACGAGACTGCATTCGGCCACATCTCGACCGGCGGCGGCGCCTCCCTCGAATACCTAGAGGGCAAGACGCTCCCCGGCCTCGCCGCACTGGAGGACTGACCCCGTATGACCACTCGTACGCCGCTGATGGCGGGCAACTGGAAGATGAACCTCAACCACCTCGAGGCCATCGCCCACGTCCAGAAGCTCGCCTTCGCCCTGGCCGACAAGGACTACGAGGCCTGTGAGGTCGCGGTCCTGCCGCCCTTCACCGACCTGCGCTCGGTGCAGACCCTGGTCGACGGGGACAAGCTCAAGATCAAGTACGGCGCCCAGGACATCTCGGCGCACGACTCCGGTGCCTACACCGGCGAGATCTCCGGCTCGATGCTGGCCAAGCTCAAGTGCACCTACGTGGCGATCGGCCACTCCGAGCGCCGCCAGTACCACAACGAGACCGACGAGGTCGTGAACGCCAAGGTCAGGGCCGCCTACAAGCACGGCCTCACCCCGATCCTGTGCGTCGGCGAGGAGCTGGACGTCCGCGAGGCGGGCAACCACGTCACGCACACGCTCGCGCAGGTCGAGGGCGGTCTCAAGGACCTCCCGGCCGAGCAGGCCGAGACGATCGTGATCGCGTACGAGCCCGTGTGGGCCATCGGCACTGGCAAGGTCTGCGGCTCCGACGACGCCCAGGAGGTCTGCGCGGCGATCCGCGGCAAGCTCGCCGAGCTGTACACGCAGGAACTGGCCGACGCCGTCCGTATTCAGTACGGCGGCTCCGTCAAGGCCGGCAACGTCGCCGAGATCATGGCGAAGCCGGACATCGACGGCGCACTGGTCGGCGGCGCGTCCCTGGACTCCGAGGAGTTCGTCAAGATCGTCCGCTTCCGCGACCAGTGAGCCGCGTTCCGTAGTGATCCGGCGACCTGCGTGTAGGCCGTAGCGGCGTTACGTCGTACCCTTGCGGGGGCCGGGCGGCTTCGTACCCGAAGCACCGGCCCCCGTCGTCCGTTCCAAGTCCGAGGAAGTTGGTCCAGCCGTGGTTATGGGGTTCTCGATCGCCCTGATCGTCTTCAGCCTGTTGCTGATGATGCTGGTGCTGATGCACAAGGGGAAGGGCGGCGGCCTGTCCGACATGTTCGGTGGCGGCATGCAGTCCTCCGTCGGCGGCTCCTCGGTCGCCGAGCGCAACCTCGACCGCATCACCGTGGTGGTCGGTTTGCTGTGGTTCGCGTCCATTGTGGTGCTGGGTCTTCTGATGAAGGTCAACAACTGATCACCGCACAACATCGGAACGCCAGCACAAACGCACATTACGCAAGCACATTCCGCACGTAAGGCCCCATGTACGGTACGCGCCCGCAAGCGCGGCCTATCATGGGGCTTGCGTCTTTGGGCGGGGTGTAACTCCATCTACTAGACGCGCGTTGGGCCTTACGTAGACTGAGGCGCTCGCAGCGAAGCGAAACGCCGACTCGCTTTGCGGCACCATTACGCAGGGAGTTACGACCGTGGCAAGTGGCAACGCGATCCGAGGAAGCCGGGTCGGGGCGGGGCCGATGGGCGAGGCCGAGCGTGGCGAGTCCGCGCCGCGGCTGCGCATCTCCTTCTGGTGCTCGAACGGGCACGAGACGCAGCCCAGCTTCGCCAGCGACGCGCAGGTCCCCGATACCTGGGACTGTCCGCGCTGCGGCTTCCCCGCCGGACAGGACCGGGACAACCCGCCGGACCCGCCGCGCACCGAACCGTACAAGACGCACCTCGCGTACGTACGGGAACGGCGCAGCGACGCGGACGGCGAGGCCATCCTCGCCGAGGCGCTCGCCAAACTGCGGGGCGAGATCTAGGAGTTGAGGTCCGGCCGGACACCCACGGGTGTCCGGCCGGACTCGTTTGGGACGCCTACGGGGCCATGCCCCGAAAGAGGGCCGGGCAGTACGACGCCCGTCCGACGGCCTCGCCCTGCGCGGGCGTAGCGGCCGGTCTTCCGCATTCTGTCCTTCACCGCGCTGATACCCCTGCTCAAGCCGGACGTATCTGTTGTTGAGCCGGACGACGGCGGGACGACAGCTCACGTCCCGCCCTGATCAATTAGGTTGGGACCGGCAGCGGGGCAAGGTACGCAGCACAGGCAGGAAAGAGGCGGAAGTCCCACATGAACGCAGACAGCCGTACCAGGCTCGACCAGACACCCGAGTGGACCGCTCTGGCCGGGCACCGGGAGGAACTCGGCGAGGCGCAGCTCCGTGAGTTGTTCGACCACAACCCCGGACGCGGCACCGGATACACGCTTCAGGTCGGCGATCTGCACGTCGACTACTCCAAGCACCTGATCACCGACGAGACGCTGCGGCTGCTGCGCGCGCTGGCCGCAGCCACGGACGTGTTCGGACTGCGGGACGCCATGTTCCGCGGCGAGAAGATCAACACGACCGAGGACCGCGCGGTCCTGCACACCGCGCTGCGCGCCCCGCGCGACGCGGTCGTCGAGGTCGACGGCGAGAACGTCGTACCGGCCGTGCACGCCGTCCTCGACAAGATGGCCGGCTTCGCCGAGCGCGTCCGTTCGGGCGAGTGGACCGGGCACACCGGCAGCCGCATCAAGAACGTGGTGAACATCGGCATCGGCGGCTCCGACCTCGGCCCGGCGATGGCCTACGAGGTCCTGCGGTCCTTCACCGACCGCGGTCTGACGGTCCGCTTCGTGTCGAACGTGGACGGGGCCGACCTGCACGAGGCCGTCCGCGACCTGGACCCGGCCGAGACGCTGTTCGTCATCGCCTCGAAGACCTTCACCACCATCGAGACGATCACCAACGCGACCTCCGCCCGGAACTGGCTGCTCACCGAGCTGAAGGCCGGTCAGGAGGCCGTCGCCAAGCACTTCGTGGCGCTGTCGACGAACGCCGAGAAGGTTTCGGACTTCGGCATCGACACGGCCAACATGTTCGAGTTCTGGGACTGGGTCGGCGGCCGCTACTCGTTCGACTCGGCGATCGGTCTGTCGCTGATGATCGCGATCGGCCCGGACCGCTTCCGGGAGATGCTCGACGGCTTCCATCTCGTCGACGAGCACTTCAGGACCGCGCCCGCCGAGTCCAACGTGCCGCTGCTCCTCGGCCTGTTGGGTGTCTGGTACGGCAACTTCCACGACGCCCAGTCGCACGTGGTGCTGCCGTACTCGCACTACCTGTCCAAGTTCACCGCGTACCTCCAGCAGCTCGACATGGAGTCCAACGGCAAGTCCGTGGACCGCGGCGGGCGTCCCGTGGAGTGGGAGACGGGCCCCGTCGTGTGGGGCACGCCGGGCACCAACGGACAGCACGCGTACTACCAGCTCATCCACCAGGGCACGAAGCTGATCCCGGCCGACTTCATCGGCTTCGCCGAGCCGGTCGCCGATCTGCTGCCGGGTCTGGTCGCCCAGCACGACCTGCTGATGGCCAACTTCTTCGCGCAGACGCAGGCGCTGGCCTTCGGCAAGACGCCGGACGAGGTGCGGGCGGAGGGCGTGCCCGAGGAACTGGTGCCGCACAAGACGTTCAAGGGCAACCACCCCACGACCACCATCCTCGCCCGCGAGCTCACCCCGTCGGTGCTCGGCCAGCTCATCGCCCTCTACGAGCACAAGGTGTTCGTGCAGGGCGCGATCTGGAACATCGACTCCTTCGACCAGTGGGGCGTCGAGCTCGGCAAGGTCCTCGCCAAGCGCGTGGAGCCCGCGCTGACGGAGGGTGCGGACGTGCCGGGCCTCGACGAGTCCACGACCGCGCTCGTGGCCAAGTACCGGGAACTGCGGGGCCGGAAGTAGTCGTGGAGTAGTCGTGTGGGTCGGGAGGCGGACGGTGGAACGACCGTCCGCCTCCCTTAGAATTTCGGGCGATCATGACGTCGAGGGCTCGGGGGAGCTGAACATGGCTGGTTCGCGCGGAAGATGGCTCAGCCGCAATCTGTCGGTGGCGTCGATTCTGCAGCCCAAGGCCGTGGCACAGGCGGTGTTCCACCCGGCGTGGATCCCGCCGGCGGTCGATCCGTCGGTGGAGCGCCTCAAGCGTGTACGTGTCATTGCCGGAGCCGTGGCGGCGTTCGGCGTGTACACGTTCGTCGAGGGCAAGTTCGACTTCAACGAGGTACTCGAGAACATCGTGGTGGCGGCCCTCGTGCTGCTGTTCATCACCCCGCTGACCGTGGGTGTGATGCTCTTCGTCTGGCGGCGCACCGGCAGGATCCGCGAGCTGCGCGGGTCCCTGTTCAACTCGCTCAAGCTGCTGCTCCTCTTCATCGTCATGGTCGTCGGGACGGTGCTGCTGTGGCAGCTGTCGATCCAGCTCGGAACCATCTGGACGGTGGTGCTCGGCCTGCCGGCGATGTGGATCACCGGCATGCTGATGTACGGGGCCGTGCAGCTGTCCGGGAACTTCTTCGGTTCCGCCGCCGTGCACCGCGCCCTGCCGGCGCTGCTCGCCACCGTGACGACGTGGCTGATGGCTCTTCCGGACCTGGTCACCGGTGATCTGCACGGGCTCAGCTTCAAGCTGGGGATCGTCTTCATCCTGGGCGCCCCGCTGACGGTCACGGGCATCGCCGCCCTGGAGCTGCACCGTCTCCGACGCCACCACGGCATCCGGCTGAGCGCGCATCCGTCGACGCTCCCGCCTCCGCGCCCGTACGCACCGAACAACGGGTTCGTGCCGCCCCAGGGGAACATGTACCCGCCGCCGGGCCAGCCGTACGCGCCTCCCGGTCAGCCGTACATGCCTCCGGGCCAGCCGTACGCACCTTCGGGCCAGCCGTACCCGCCCGGCAACGGTGTGCCGTATCCGCCGTATGTCCAGGGCAACCCGTACGGACCTCCCCAGCCGCCGTACCGGTCCTGACCCTGCCCGGCTCGACTGCCCCGGCCCGACCCGGCGGCTCAGGCCACCGCGCTCAGTGTGTCCGCGAGCCGTCGGCGGGCCGACCGGGCCGCGGGCAGGGCGGCGAGCGCGGCGGCACCGAGCACCGCGGCCGCGCCCAGGAGCAGCAGCAGCCCGGGGGAGGGCCCCAGTGCGATCCCGGCGCCGATACCGCTCGACCTGCCCTGTGCGTCGATCAGCCAGTGGGCGAGCGGTACCCCCAGCGCCGCGGCGACGAGGACCGCGGCCAGTGCCGTACACCCCGTGGCCGTCACCGTGACGGCGGTGATCTGCCGCGGGGTCAGCCCGATCGCCTTGAGCGCCAGCAGGTCCCGCTCGCCCTCGCGCACCGTGCCGCCGATCGCCGTGAGCAGCTCGATGAGGCCGATCAGGGCCAGCACGGCGATCAGTCCCACGACGACTCCGCGCAGGGGTGAGAGCCCGTCGGCCGGGTTCGGCACGGCGTGCACGCTGATGTCTCCGTGCGCGGCCTCGGTCAGGTCCGCGGCCACCCGCTGCGGGTCGGCGCCGGGGCGAAGCTGGAGCTGGTAGAGGGCCGGTCCGAGCTCCGGGTCGTTCTCCCGGAGGGTGTCGAGCGAGGTGGAGATGACCCGGCCGCCGTTCTCCGGCTCGATGCTGCGCCCGACGATGTGCAGGATCTGCGGCTGCGCGCCCACCGTCATCCGCACCCAGTCCCCGACGCGCACGTCCAGCAGATCGAGCAGCCCCTGACCGGCCACGGCCTCGTCCAGGCCGTGCGCGGGGCGCCCCTCCGCCAGCGAGAACGGGTACGGATCCTCGTGCGTGCCGAGTCCGCGCAGGGCGATCGTGCCCGTCTGGCCGGGGACCAGGGCGGCCACCTCGACGCCCGGGTGGACGGCGTCGACCTGCGGGTTCCGGGCGAGCAGGGCGCGTACGTCCGGATCGGTCAGGGTCTCGTCGGCCCGTACGGTGAGCGCGGCCGCGAGGCCGATCTGGTCGGGCCTGGTCTGGAAGCGGTCGATGGTGGTCCAGGCGCTCATCGCCACGACGATCAGCAGCAGCGGCAGCGCCAGCCGGGCGAGTGTGGCCAGCGAGCGGGGGCGGCGCGAGAACGCCTTGTGCCAGCCCAGGACCAGCGCGGACGGCAGCCGCAGCCCGAGCGCCCCGCGCGCCAGGCCCGACAGCCGGCCGCCGAGCGGTGCCGCGGCCCGCAGCCCCGGCACCGGAGGCACCTGTCCGGCACGCCAGGCGGCGAGCCCGGTCGTCGCGGCGATGAACAGCACCGCGGCGACGGGCACGGCGAGCAGCGCCGCCGTGTGCCCCGGCAGCCCCTGCCACACGCCGACCGCGTCGCCGAGACGGCCCGGGACCCGGCTGCCCAGGGCCTGGATGCTGACGGTGGCGAGCACGGCGCCGAGGAGCGCGAACGCCACATGCTGGAGCAGGAAGATCCGCACCACCTGGCCGGGGGTGAAGCCGATTGCCTTCAGGACCGAGATGTCCCGCAGATGGCCCCGGATACGCGTGCCGATCGCACCGTGCACGGCGAGCGCGGCGGCGACAAGGGCGCCAAGACCGAACAGGCCAAGAACTTGGCCCAGCAGCCGGTTGCCGCCCTGGGCCTCCGACCGCGCCTGCTGCCAGTGCGAGACATCGGTGACCGCTCCGGCGCCGAGCAGGGTGACGGCACGCTGGACGGCGTAGTCCGTGTCGCCGGGATCGGTCAGGCGCAGGCCGGTCACCTGGCCGCCGCGCCCGTCGGTGTCCCGCACGGCGGAGGGGAGGGCCCACACGAGGCCCGACCGCTCGCCGGGGCTGTAGCGGGGCTCGGCGCTGTCGGCGACGCCCAGGACGGTCAGGGTCCGGGCGGTGCCGGGCACGGTGAGGGTGTCCCCGGGCTCGGCCCACAGCGCCCGGGCCAGGCTGCTCTCCAGCACCACACCGTCCGGCGCGGCGGGGTCGAGCCAGCGGCCGGAGGTGAGCAGCGGACGGCCGGTCGCGGGCCGGCCGACGATGCCGCGCAACTCGACGGAGGCACGGGTGCCGCGCGACTCGACGGTGGCCGCGGCCGTGGGGTACGGGCCCGCGACGGACGTGACTCCGTCCACCTCGGCGAGTTCGCGCGCGTCGGCCGACGGGCCGGTGTGGATCCACACGTGCGCGCCCTGCGACTGGGTGAAGACCCGCTGCCAGGGGTTGGTGGCGTACCCGAAGAGTGCCGTGGCCAGCAGTAGCGAGGCGACGATCCCGGTGGTGGCGAGCACGATGAACAGCGCCTCGCCGCGATGCGTGCGCAGATCGGCGTGCGCCCAGCGCAGGGTGGCCCGCACGGCGGCTCAGCCCCTCGGCTCGCGCACGAAGGGCCGGCTCAGCGGCCCGCGCGCGAGGGGCTGGCTCCGCGGCCCGTGCACGGCGGAGAGGTTCTGGCAGACGGTCTTCGACAGAGATTCGCGCACGCCGCTCAGTCCCTCAGTTCCAGCACGCCGGATATCCCCGTGCCGCGGCGCGCGGGCGCGGTGTCCAGCTCCGCGTCGTCGGCGACACGGCCGTCGAAGAAGCTGATCACCCGGTCCGCGGCGCTCGCGAGCCGCGCGTCATGGGTGACCAGCACGATGGTCTGGCCGCGCTGGTGGAAGCGGGACAGCAGCCGGGTCACCTCGCGGGTGCCCTTGCTGTCGAGGCTGCCCGCGGGCTCGTCGGCCAGCAGCAGGGGCGGGTGGTTGACCAGGGCGCGGGCCAGCGCGACCCGCTGCTGCTCGCCGCCGGACAGCTCGCCCGGCATGCTGCGCTCCTTGCCCTCCAGGCCCAGCTCGGCGAGGAGCCGCTCACGCTCGGCGCGCGCCTGCCTGGGGGAGAGGCCGGCGAGCAGGGCGGGCAGCTCGACGTTGTCGGCGACCGACAGGTTCGAGACCAGGTTGAAGAACTGGAAGACGATGCCGATGCGACGCCGGCGCTCGACCGCCCAGCGGGCCTCGCTGTACGCGTCCGTGCACGCGCCGTCCAGCCAGATGCTGCCGGAGTCCGGTCGCTGGAGCCCGCCGAGCAGATGCAGCAGCGTCGACTTCCCGGCGCCCGAGGGACCCGTGACGGCGACGAACTCACCCTGCCGTACGGCGAGGTCCACGCCCCGCACGGCATGCGCGGGGGCGCCCTCGCCGTAGTGGGTCTTGACCAGGCCCTCGGCACGCAGCAGGGGGGTGCCCTCGGCGCGCGGCGAAGGAGCGGTGCGGCTCACTCCAGCTCCTCCAATTCCTCCTGGCAGCGTTCCAGCCAGTCGAGGTCGGCCTGCAGATGCAGCATGGCGCCCTCTATGAGCAGCTGGGAGATGCGGTTGTCCCGGCTCTCGGTGGCGGCGAGTTTCGACAGGCTGCGCATGGTGTTCAGGTACTCGCGCCGCTGTTTGTTGATCAGGGTGATCTGGTCGGCGAGTCCGGTCTGCGGCGCGAGCGCGAGCTTCATGAAGAACTCGTCCCGCACGCGCGGCTCGTCCGCCGTCTCCTCGTACCAGGCGCGCAGCGCCTCACGCCCGGCTTCGGTGAGGTGGTAGATCTTCTTGTTGGGCCGGCTCGACTGCTCGACTTCCTCGCCCTCGATCAGTCCCGACTTCTCGAGGCGGCCGAGCGTCACATAGATCTGGCCGACGTTCGGCTGAGGGTACGCGGAGCCCAGCAGTTGCTCAAGGTCCTGCTTGAGCTCGTATCCGTGGGCCGGGCCGCGCGCCAGCAGGGCCAGGAGGGGCAGCCGCACCAGTGCTCTCCTCCGCCTTTTCTCTCGGTTCGCCTTCGGGGCGCTCCAGCCGGTGTTGAGGGGCCGATGTGCCGCAGGCCCTAGTATCGCCCATACCTAACAGGTATACATGGCCTCTGACTCCGGGCGAAGGTGCCCGGCAGCCGGAGTACCAAGGAGGAACCTATGCGGTGGATACATGCCGCGGGTAGGGGACTCCTGGTCGCGGCGGTGGTTCTGACCGGTTACGTCGCCTCGGGCGCGCAGGCCGACGGAGCGCGCGGCGGTGGCCGGGGTCCGCTCACGCTGGCCACCGCAGGCGATCTCACCAGCTATCTGGGACCGCTGCTGGACGGCTGGAACCGTACCCACCCCGGCGAGAAGGTCACCCTCGTCGAACTGCCGGACTCCGCCGACGAGACCCATGCGCAGATGACCACCGACCTGCGCGGCGACGACCCGAGCCGCTTCGACATCCTCAACATCGACGTCGCCTGGACCTCGGAGTTCGCCGCCGCCGGCTGGATCTCCCCGCTGTCCCGGGACCGCTTCCCGCTCGACGGCTTCCTGCCGCAGGTCGAGGACACGGCGACGTACGACGGACGGCTGTACGCGGTCCCGTACGTCACCAACGCGGGGCTGCTCCTCTACCGCAAGGACATCCTCGACAAGGAGGGCGTCGAGCCCCCGCGCACCTGGGCCGAGCTGGAGAAACAGGCGAAGGCCATCGCGCCGAAGTACGGACTCGACGGCTACGCGGGCCAGTTCCTGCCCTACGAGGGGCTCACGGTGAACGCCGCCGAGGCGGTCTACTCGGCGGGCGGCACGATCCTCGGCGACGAGGGCGAGCGCGTCACCGTGGACTCGGCGGCGGCCCGCGAGGGCATCGGCTTCCTCGCCCGCGGCGTCCGTGACGGCTGGATCCCGAAGAAGGCGCTGACCTACAAGGAGGAGGAGTCCAAGCAGGCCTTCCAGGACGGCCGCCTCCTCTTCCTGCGCAACTGGCCGTACGCCTATGTCGGCGCCTCCGCCAAGGGCTCGGCGGTCGCCGGGAAGATCGGCGCGGTGCCGCTGCCCGGGCCCGACGGGCCGGGCGCGAGTGTGCTCGGCGGCTCCAACCTCGCGGTCAGCGCGCATGCCCGCCACCCGGACTCCGCCGCGCGCCTCATCGCCTACCTGACGAGTGAGCGCGTACAGCGGCAGGTCCTCACCAAGGGCGCGCTGCCGCCCGTGCGGGCCGCCCTCTACCGGGACCCGGAACTGATCCGGCGGTTCCCGTATCTGCCGACGCTCCGCACGAGCGTCGAGGCGGCCGCGCCGCGTCCCAAGAGTCCGCGCTACGACCAGGTCAGCCTGGCCGTGCAGGCCGTGGTGCACGACGCGATGACGGGGCGCCAGACGCCCGAGGCCGCGGTGCGACGTCTCGCGCGCGAGCTGGCGGACATCTCCCGCCGGGGCTGAGCCCTCTTTCCGGCACACTCGACGGATCCTAGTTACGTGTTAGGTAACGCGCGCGTCTCGTCTTCGGTCTCATTGGATAGAAATATCCTGTTATCAAACCCCAGTTTCTGAGGACTCTCCGCCTACTCGTTGACACCTGCGCGACACAGCTACTTAACATGCATGCATAACCGGAGGCACGCACAGACAGGTCAACGGGTGACGATCGACATGCACCGCTGGTGGCGCGACGCAGTGATCTACCAGGTCTACGTCCGGAGCTTCCTGGACAGCACCGGGGACGGCATCGGCGATCTCGCCGGAGTCAGGGCCGGACTGCCGTATCTGAAGAAGCTGGGCGTCGACGGCGTCTGGCTGAGCCCCTTCTACCCCTCGCCGCAGCACGACCACGGCTACGACGTGGCCGACTACTGCGACGTCGACCCGGTCTTCGGCGACCTCGGCGAGTTCGACCTGCTGATGACGGACGCCCGGCGGCTCGGCATCAAGGTGCTCCTGGACATCGTCCCGAATCACTGCTCGGAGGAGCACCCGTGGTTCCGGGAGGCGCTGGCCGCGGCACCGGGCAGCGAGGCCCGCGCCCGCTTCCACTTCGCCGACGGCCGGGGCCCGGACGGGTCCGAACCGCCCAACAACTGGCACTCCATGTTCGGCGGCCCCGCCTGGAGCCGGGTCACCGAGCAGGACGGCACCCCCGGCCAGTGGTACCTGCACATGTTCACGACCGAGCAGCCCGACCTGAACTGGCGCAACCCCGAGGTCGGCGCCCACTTCGACCACGCCCTGCGCTTCTGGCTCGACCGGGGCGTCGACGGCTTCCGCATCGACGTCGCCGCCGGCCTCTACAAGCACCCCGACCTGCCCGACTCGCCCGACCCCGAGGCCGACGCCCGCACCCGCGACTCGGTCAACCCGCTCGCCTGGAACCAGCCCGAGGTGCACGACGTCTGGCGGCACTGGCGGTCGGTGTGCGAGGAGTACACCGCCCGCGACGGCCAGGAGCGGCTGCTCGTCGGCGAGGTCTCCGTGCCGACCGCCCGCGAACACGCCCTGTACGTACGCCACGACGAGCTGCACCAGGCCTTCTTCTTCGACCTGCTCAGCGCGCCCTGGAACGCGGACGCCTTCCGCAAGGTCATCTCCCACGCCATGCAGGACATCGCGGGCACCGGCTCGACGGTCACCTGGGTCCTCAACAACCACGACCAGGTCCGCACGGTCACCCGCTACGGCGAACTGGGCACAGAGGGCAGCGGTCTGGGCGCCGCCCGCGCCCGCGCCGCCGCGCTGCTGATGCTGGCGCTGCCCGGAGCCGCGTACATTTACCAGGGCGAGGAGCTCGGGCTGCCCGAGGTCGTCGATCTGCCCGACGACGTGCTCACCGACCCGATCTTCCGCCGCACCGGCAGCCGCGCCCGGATCCGCGACGGCTGCCGGGTGCCGCTGCCGTGGTCGGGGCACGCCTCGCCGTTCGGCTTCACCTCGGGCGCCGAGAGCGCCAAGCCGTGGCTGCCGCAGCCCGCCTACTTCGCCGAGTACGCCACCGACCGCGCCCTCGCCGACACCCACTCCTTCTGGCACCTCTACCGCGACGGACTCCAACTGCGGGCAGGACTGCCCCAGTTGGGCGAGGGCGCGCTGCGCTGGCTGGACACCCAGCCCGGCGTCCTCGCCTTCGTCCGGGGCGACGGCCTGGTGTGCGCCGTCAACTTCGGTACGGCGCCGACGCCCGCGCCGGTCTCCGGCACCCCCCTGTTGTCCAGCGGCCCCTGCGCGCCCGGCGTCCTGCCCGGCTCGACGGCCGCCTGGTGGATCAGCGACTGCACCAACCCCTGAGCCACCAACCCCTGAGCCACCGACTCCCGCACCACCCAGATCTGCTGACTGCCCGTCAATTTCCCTGCCCTCGAAGGAACATCAACGATGATGCGACGACGTACGACCCTGCTCACGAGCTGCATAGCCCTCGCGCTCTCCCTCGGCGCCACCGCCTGCGGAGGCGGCGATGTCTCCGCGGGCGGTGGCGACAAGCCGCTCAGCGGCCAGACGATCAACGTGGCCGGTGTCTGGTCCGGCAGCGAGCAGAAGAACTTCCAGAAGGTCCTGGACGCGTTCACCGAGAAGACCGGCGCCAAGACCCAGTTCACCTCCACCGGTGACAACGTCTCGACGGTCGTCGGCAGCAAGATCGAGGGCGGCAACGCCCCCGACGTGGTGATGGTCCCGCAGGTCGGCGTGCTCCAGCAGTTCGCGAAGGAGGGCTGGCTCAAGCCGCTCTCCAAGACCGCCCAGCAGTCCGTCGACGGCAACTACGCGAGCGTGTGGAAGAACTACGGCAGCGTCGACGGCACGCTGTACGGCCTGTACTTCAAGGCCGCCCACAAGTCGACCGTCTGGTACAGCCCCGACGCCCTCGACGAGGCGGGCGTCAAGACGCCGACGACGTACGACGCAATGCTGAAGGCCGGGCAGACCGTCTCGGAGTCGGGCCTCGCCGCCTTCTCCGTCGCCGGACAGGACGGCTGGACCCTCACCGACTGGTTCGAGAACGTCTACCTCTCGCAGGCCGGCCCCGAGAAGTACGACGCCCTGGCCGCCCACAAGATCAAGTGGACCGACCCGACCGTGGTCGAGGCCCTCGCCACCCTCGGCAAGCTCTTCAAGGACAAGGAGCTGATAGCCGGCGGCCAGAAGGGCGCGCTCAACACCGACTTCCCCGGCTCCGTCGAGAAGGTCTTCGGGCCCGAGCCCACGGCGGGCATGGTCTACGAGGGCGACTTCGTGGCCGGTGTCGCCAAGGACCAGTTCGGCAGGAAGATCGGCGAGGACGCGGACTTCTTCCCCTTCCCCGCGGTCGGCGACGGCCAGGCACCCGTGGTCAGCGGCGGCGACGCGGCCGTCGTCCTCAAGGACGGCAAGAGCCAGAAGGCCGCCATGGAGTTCCTGGAGTACCTCGCGACCCCCGAGGCCTCCGCGGTCTGGGCCGAGGTCGGCGGCTTCCTCTCCCCGAACAAGAAGCTCGACCTCGCCTCCTACGGCGACGACATCACCCGCGAGACCGCCAAGTCCCTGGTGGACGCCGGAGATTCGGTCCGCTTCGACATGTCGGACCAGGCCCCGGCCGCGTTCGGCGGCACCAAGGGCGCCGGCGAGTGGAAGCTCCTCCAGGACTTCCTGCGGGACCCGTCCGACCCGAAGAAGACCGCTGCCGCGCTGGAGCAGGCGGCGGCCAAGGCGTACAAGGGCTGATCGCCGTGACCGCCACGCTCCTCAAAGAGGCGAGTCCGCCGCCCGCCGCCCCGGCCGACCACGACCGTAAACGCCGTGCCCGGCGCCGGGCCCGGGTCATCGCCCTCGCGTTCGTCTTCCCCGCCCTGCTCCTGCTCGGCGCGCTCGTCGTCTACCCCGTGCTGTTCTCCGTGGGCCGCAGCTTCTTCGACGCCTCCGGCGACCGGTTCGTGGGCGGCGGCAACTACACCGAGATGTTCCGCGACCCCGCCACGCTCAAGGCCGTCCGGAACACAGCCATCTGGGTCGTCATCGCGCCCACCCTGCTCACCGGGCTCGGCCTCGTCCTGGCCGTCCTGGTCGAAAAGGTGCGCTGGGCAACGGCGTTCAAGCTCCTGCTCTTCATGCCGATGGCCGTCTCCTTCCTCGCCGCGGGCATCATCTTCCGGCTCGCGTACGACGAGGACCCTGAGAAGGGCGTCCTGAACGCCGCCGCCGTCTCCGTGCACGACACGTTCAAGGAGGCGTCGTCGTATCCGACCGCCCGGGCCCGCGACGGCCAGGGCCTGACCAAGGCCGCCGACGGCTCGTACGGTACGAGGGCCACCGCGTCCCCCGGCGACACCGTCGGCCTCGGTCTGGTCGGCGTACGCGCCGAGGACCTGCCGGGGAGCGCGCGACCCGCGTATCCGGCGGCGACCGGGAAGGCGTCGGCCGACGAACTGCGTGGTGTCGTCTACCTGGACTTCACACGGGGTGGGGGAGGGGAGCAGGGCAAGGTCGACAGGACGGAGAGCGGGCTGCCGGAGATGAGGGTCGAGGCCGTGCGCGACGGTGCGGCGGTCGCGAGCGGCACCACCGCGGCCGACGGCTCCTTCCGCTTCCAGGGCCTCGATCCGGGCTCGTACACCGTGCGGCTGCCCGCCTCCAACTTCGCCCCGCCGTACGAGGGCGTCTCCTGGCTCGGTCCCGCGCTCGTGACGCCCGCCATCATCGGCGCGTACCTGTGGATCTGGACCGGCTTCGCCATGGTGCTGATCGGGGCCGGGCTCGCCGCCCTGCCGCGCGACGCGCTGGAGGCAGCCCGGATGGACGGCGCCAACGAGTGGCAGATCTTCCGCCGGATCACCGTGCCGCTGCTCGCGCCCGTCCTCACCGTGGTCTTCGTGACCCTGGTGATCAATGTGATGAAGGTCTTCGACCTCGTCTACATCATCGCGCCGGGCCCGGTGCAGGAGGACGCCACCGTGCTGGCCACCCAGATGTGGCTGGTGTCCTTCGGCGGCGGCAACAACCAGGGACTGGGCAGTGCGCTGGGTGTGCTGCTCTTGCTTCTGGTGATCCCCGCCATGGTCTTCAACGTCCGCCGTTTCCGAGGGAGTCAGCGATGAACGCGATCAGGCGGGGGCTCGCGAGCAGCCTCGTGCAGGCGTTCCTGGTGGTGATCGGCCTGGTCTGGCTCACTCCGCTCGCCGGGCTGTTCCTCTCCTCGCTGCGGTCCGCCCAGGAGACCGCGACGGGTGGCTGGTGGACCTCCCTGGCCTCTCCCGGGCAGCTGTCCTTCGACAACTACTCGGCGCTGCTGGGCAATTCGGGGATGACGCAGGCGTTCTGGAACACGGTGCTGATCTCGGTGCCGACGACATTCCTCGTCGTCGTGATTGCCGCGCTCGCCGGGTACGCCTTCGCCTGGCTGGACTTCCCCGGCCGTGACCCCCTCTTCCTGCTGGTGGTCGCGCTGTTGGTGGTGCCCGTGCAGATCGGGCTGCTGCCGGTGGCCAAACTCTTCGGGGAGCTGGGGCTGTTCGGCACGATTCCCGGAGTCGTGCTGTTCCACGTCTCCTACGGGCTGCCGTTCGCGATCTTCCTGTTGCGGAACTACTTCGCCGAGATGCCGAAGGAGATGCTGGAGGCGGCGCGGATGGACGGGGGTGGGGAGTGGCGGATCTTCACGCGGCTCGTGCTGCCGGTCGGGCGTCCGGCCATTGCCTCTCTCGCCATCTTCCAGTTTCTGTGGGTCTGGAACGACATGCTGGTCGCGTTGCTCTTCGCCGACAGTTCCTCGCAGCCGTTGACTGTTGAACTCCAGTCGCAGATCCGGCAGTTCGGCAGCAACATCGATGTGCTCGCGCCCGGGGCGTTCCTGTCCCTGGTGGTGCCGGTGGTGGTCTTCTTCGCCTTCCAGAAGCACTTTGTGCAGGGGGTTATGGCGGGGTCGGTGAAGTGACGTCCCTCGGGAGGCGGGAGGCGGGAGGCGGGAGGCGGGGTGGATTTCCTGCCTCCCGCCCCCTACCGGTCCCTCACGGTGGTCCGGTCACGGGTACGAGGTCACCACGGACGGCACCGTGTCCGATCCCGAGGTCGGCGAGCCCGTGTCGTTGATGACGCGCTCGTACTGACCCTGACCGCCCAGTGAGATGACCATGATGTTGTGGAACTTCACGTTCGGATTGACCGGCGTCGCGAATCCGTGGTGCTGGAGGATCGCCGGATTGACGTTGTAGTAGCAGTAGCTGCCCATGCCCCATGCCTCGTGCGTGGTCACGGTGTCGGCGACCTTGTAGGCCGCATACCCCTTGATCGTGCCGTTCTGGATGGCGGCCTGGTTCGGGGCGTCGTACGCCTTCTCGTTCTGGAAGAAGATCGTGCGGCCGCCCTGGCCGTACCACTGGACGTCGTACTTGTTGAAGTGCTCGACGAACAACCCCGTGGCCAGCACGTCGTTGCCGTTGACGCGGACGCCGTAGTCGGCCCGGTTGGTCTCCCAGCCGACTCCGGCGCCGTGGTCGGCGCGCCAGACCCAGGTGTGGTCGATGATCGTGTGGCGGCTGTTGATCACCATGCTGGTGGTGGCCTTGCCGGCGCCCGCGCCGCCGATGCGGATGAAGACGTCCTGCACCGTGGTCGGGTTGACGGAGTGGTCGGCCGAAGCGCCGGTGGGGCCGACCTCGAGCAGCGTGGCGGAGTTGACGGGCCCGGCGTCGATGAGGAAGCCCGCGAGGCGGACGCCGTCGACATCGGCCACCTTGAGCGCGGTGACACCGTTGTCCGGGATCAGGGTGGCGTAACCGAGGCCGAGGACCACGGTGTTGGCACGGTTGACCTGGATCGGCTGGTCGAGGTGGTAGATCCCCGGCGTCAGCAGCAGATGGAGGCCTTGCGTCAGTGCCTCGTTGAGGGTGGCGGCCGTGACGCCGGGCTTCGCCACGTAGAACTGCGTCAGCGCCAGTGACGTACCGCGAGGCGTGCCGGCTCCCCAGGTGGTGCCGCGCGCGTTGACGCGCTTCTCCGGCAGGAAGACGCGATATTCCGTGCCGTTGAGGTAGAGGAACGGCTTCTCGCGGGAGATCGGCGTGGTGGTGAGCGTGGTGTACGGCGGGTTCGGGAAGGTCTGCGCCGGGGCGCCCTCGACGCCCGAGAACACCATGTTCCAGACGGCGTTGAGCCAGCCGCCCACAAAGCTGTCGCGGGTGTACCACTGCTGCTGCGAGTACGGACCGACCGTGCCGTCGATGCGGCTGTCGGCGATGTAGCCGCCGCTGGCCCAGCCGTAGCCGTTGGGGGAGAGGTTGAGACCGCCCCTGACGTGCATCCGCCGGAAGGGGGCGGCCTGTGCGACGGCCCACCGGTTCGTGCCGTTGACGGGAGTGAGAGCGAGGTTCTCCGCCGAACGCCAGAAGTTCTGGGTGGCGTTGCCGTTGAACCAGCCCGCGTCAACGGTCACGTCCCCGTTGATCGAGGTGTCGTCGGGAGACAGGCCGAGCCCGGCGATGGAGGTGTAGAAGCCGAGTTGGGCATTGAGCCCGCTGTACGTGCCCGGCTTGAACAGCAGCTGATAGCGGCCCGTGCCGAACTGCGCCGTCTCCTGCTGGGCGAATATCTGGTCCAGCTTGGCCTGGATACCGGAGGTGGACGGGTCGAAGACGATGACGTTCGGGCCGAGATCGCCACCTCCCGGCAGGGCCCGGGCGCGGTCGGGAGCGGCTGATGCCGACGACGACAGGGCGAGCAGCCCTGGCGCGGCTGCCGCCGCGGCCACGGCGCCGAGAACCGACCGGCGGGCGAGGGGAGTTCTGCCGGAGGACGAGGAATCTGTGGGGGAAGGGGTCATGGGAGCGACACTCCTGGTTCATGAAATGAACGGTGGGGGGGTCTGGGAGCGCTCTCTCGCCGAAGAATGCTTCATCCACGTGAACCACACGTCAAGAGTTGTGACCGGAGTCCATACATGCTGTTACTGAGTGAACATCAACTGACCTCGCCGTTTCGGTTCTCGCCCCAAGCTCCACGTCTCCACTGACGGTTCGGGTGCGGTCGGGCACGCGGGCGCCCGGCGGCCCGGCAACTCCGGAGCCGACGAGCTGATTTCGCGGCTCACCGGGCAGGGCCACCGACACGTAGGCGATCTGGGGATTCGGGGGCGGGAGTCCAGTGCTGCAGCGCGTTGAAAGTGGCCCTGGCGCAGCAGTTCCGCGCCGATAGCGAGGGCAGGGCGGCCTGCTCGGTGGCGAAGAGCACCCTCGTGGAGGAGCTGGTCTTGAAGTCCTACGCCGCTCGGGCTGACGGCGCCTCGTGACGTGCCAAGGGCTGCACGGGTCGGTGATGCGAGGAGTTGACCGATCCGAGGACGGCCCGGTGCGGGTGCCGGTGTGGGGGCGGCTGTGCAGGTGAGGGTGTGCTGTGGCTGGTCGCGCAGTTCCCCCGCGCCCCTAAAAACCTAGGGGCGCGGGGGAACTGCGCAATCAGCCACGACCCACCCCCAGCAGCACCCTCCCCTCAGCCCCTCCGGCGTTTGAGGAGCGGGGGTTCGGGGGCGGAGCCCCTGAGTAAGGGACGGGAATGGGTAGGGGCGGCGGGGGCGAAAAAAGGCCCCCGCCGCCCCTACCACCCACCCGTCAGGGTGAAGCCGGCGGATACAGCGAGCGCGGTAGCTGGGACGCCGCGGCCGAGTCCAGCAGCCACAGGGTGCGCGACCGGCCACGGGCCCCGGCCGCCGGGGCCTGGATCTCACCCGCGCCGGACAGCGCGATCGCCGCAGCCTCTGCCTTGTCCGAACCCGCCGCCAGCAACCACACCTCCCGCGCAGCCCGGATCGCGGGCAGCGTGAGCGTGACCCGGGTCGGCGGCGGCTTGGGGGCACCGTGCACCCCCACCACCGTCCGCTCCGTCTCACGCACCGCAGGCAGCTCGGGGAAGAGCGACGCCACATGCGTGTCCGGACCGACGCCGAGCATCAGCACGTCGAAGGACGGAACCGGACCGTGGTTCTCCGGCCCGGCGGCCTCGGCGAGTTCGGCCGCGTAGGCCTCCGCCGCCGCGTCCGCGTCCTTGCCGTAGGGCCCGTCCGACGCGGGCATGGCATGCACACGCTTCGGATCCAGCGGCACCGAGTCGAGCAGCGCCTCACGGGCCTGGGTGACATTGCGCTCCGGGTCACCCTCGGGGAGGAACCGCTCGTCGCCCCACCACAGTTCGAGCCGGCCCCAGTCGATGGCGTCCCGGGCAGGTGCGGCCGCGAGCGCCGCGAGGAGCCCGTTGCCGTTGCGGCCACCGGTCAGCACGACCGAGGCGTAACCGCGCGAGGCCTGGGCGTCCACGACCTTCGTGATGAGCCGGGCCGCGGCGGCCTGGGCCATCAGTTCCTTGTCCCGGTGAACCACCAGCTGGGGAGTAGTCATGGCGAGTCCGCCTTCTTGACCGGGGGCATCTGGGCCGGAGTCGGACGGCCGGTGTCGCTGTCACCCGCCGGGGAGGCGGGCAGAGCCGCCTCGGACGTCTTGGCCGACGGCGCCGGGTCCGGGTCCGGCGCCTTCTGCCGGACCGGCAGGGACTCCGGGCCGCGAGCGGACGCCTCGGCCCGCTGCGTGGCCGACGGGATCCCGCCCAGGCGGTCCACCCCGAACCGCAGCGCGGACGCGTACGTGTCGTCCGGGTCGAGCCTGCGCAGCTCCTCCGCGAGCAGCTCGGACGTCTCACGCCGCTTGAGCGCCACCGCGCGGTCCGGCTGGCCGGGCAGGGCCAGCGTGGCCATCGCCCCGTCCGACCGGTGCAGCGTGATGGGGCCGCCGGTCGTCTCCAGCCGTACCTGGGTCAGGCCGGGACCCGCGGAGACGGCCCGCCGGACGTGCACGTGGAGTCGGTCGGCGAGCCACATGGCGAGCAGTTCGACGCTCGGGTTGGACTCCTCGCCCGCCACCTCGACGGAGACGACCTCGCAGTCGATCTGGTCGAGGGCGGCGGCCAGCATCGAGCGCCACGGGGTGATCCGGGCCCAGGCAAGGTCGGTGTCGCCCGGCTCGTAGCTCTCGGCCCGCGACCGCAGCTCGTGGACGGGCTTCTCGGCCGCGTAGCTGTCGGTGACCCGGCGCTGGCCCAGGGCGCCCAGCGGGTCGCCCGCCGGATCGCGCGGGGCGTCCACCGACCACCAGACCACCACCGGCGCGTCCGGCAGCAGCAGCGGCAGGACGACGGACTGGGCGTGGTCGGAGACCTCGCCGTACAGCCGCAGGACGACCGTCTCGCCGGTGCCCGCGTCCGCGCCGACCCGCACCTCGGCGTCCAGACGCGACTTCGTGCGGTCGCGCGGCGAACGCGAGACGCGCTTGATCACCACGAGCGTGCGCGAGGGGTGCTCGCGCGAGGCGTCGTTGGCGGCGCGCAGGGCGTCGTACGCGTTCTCCTCGTCGGTGACGATGACGAGGGTGAGGACCATGCCGACGGCGGGGGTGCCGATGGCCCGGCGGCCCTTCACCAGCGCCTTGTTGATCTTGCTGGCCGTGGTGTCCGTGAGATCTATCTTCATGGGCGACGCCAGCTCCGTCCGTCTCGCTTGAGCATTTCGTCCGCCTCGACGGGGCCCCACGTTCCGGACGGGTACTGCGCGGGCTTGCCGTGCTTGTCCCAGTACTCCTCGATCGGGTCGAGGATCTTCCAGGACAGCTCGACCTCCTCGGTGCGCGGGAAGAGGTTCGAGTCGCCCAGGAGGACGTCCAGGATCAGACGCTCGTACGCCTCCGGGCTCGACTCCGTGAAGGACTCGCCGTACGCGAAGTCCATCGACACGTCCCGGATCTCCATGGAGGTGCCGGGGACCTTGGAGCCGAAGCGGACCGTGATGCCCTCGTCGGGCTGGACGCGGATGACGATCGCGTTCTGGCCCAGCTCCTCGGTCGCCGTGTGGTCGAAGGGGGAGTGCGGTGCACGCTGGAACACGACCGCGATCTCGGTGACGCGACGGCCCAGGCGCTTGCCCGTACGGAGGTAGAACGGGACGCCCGCCCAGCGGCGGTTGTCCACCTCCACCTTGATCGCCGCGTAGGTGTCGGTCTTCGACTTGGGGTCGATGCCGTCTTCCTGGAGGTAGCCGACGGCCTTCTCGCCGCCCTGCCAGCCTTCCGCGTACTGACCGCGGACGGTGCTGGTGCCCAGGTCCTTCGGCAGTTTCACCGCGCCGAGGACCTTGGTCTTCTCGGCGGCGAGCGCGTCCGCGTCGAAGGAGGCGGGCTCCTCCATGGCGGTGAGGGCCATCAGCTGGAGGAGGTGGTTCTGGATGACGTCACGGGCTGCGCCGATGCCGTCGTAGTAGCCGGCGCGGCCGCCGATGCCGATGTCCTCGGCCATCGTGATCTGTACGTGGTCCACGAAGGACCGGTTCCAGATCGGCTCGAACATCTGGTTGGCGAAGCGCAGCGCCAGGATGTTCTGGACGGTCTCCTTGCCCAGATAGTGGTCGATACGGAAGACCTGATCGGGGGCGAAGACCTCCTCGACGGTCGTGTTGAGCTCCTCGGCCGACTTGAGGTCGTGGCCGAAGGGCTTCTCGATGACCGCGCGCCGCCAGGAACCGCTCGACTGGTCCGCGAGACCGTGCTTCTTCAGCTGCCGGATGACCACCGGGAAGGCGCCCGGCGGCACGGAGAGATAGAAGGCGAAGTTGCCGCCCGTCCCCTGTGCCTTGTCTAGCTCGCCGATCGTCTCGCGCAGCCGCTCGAACGCGTCGTCGTCGTCGAAGGTGCCCTGGACGAAGCGCATCCCCTGGATGAGCTGCTGCCAGACCTCCTCACGGAACGGCGTACGGGCGTGCTCCTTGACGGCGTCGTGGACCTCCTGGGCGAAGTCCTCGTTCTGCCATTCACGGCGGGCGAAGCCGACGAGCGAGAAGCCCGGGGGCAGCAGACCGCGGTTGGCAAGGTCATAAACAGCAGGCATGAGCTTTTTACGGGACAAATCGCCCGTGACCCCGAAGATGACGAGGCCCGACGGCCCCGCGATACGCGGGAGCCGTCGGTCCGCCGGGTCACGCAGCGGATTGCTGCTTGACAAGATTTCAGCCCTCCGAGGGGGCGAGGCGCGCGAGCTCTGCCTCGGTCGACTTGAGCAGGTCGTTCCAGGACGCCTCGAACTTCTCGACGCCCTCGTCCTCCAGGAGCTGGACCACGTCGTCGTACGAGATCCCGAGCTTCTCGACCGCGTCGAGCTCGGCACGGGACTGCTCGTACATACCGGCGATGGTGTTGCCGGTGATCTTGCCGTGGTCCTCGGCGGCGGCCAGGGTCGCCTCCGGCATGGTGTTCACCGTGTTCGGCGCGACCAGGTCGTCGACGTACAGGGTGTCCTTGTAGGCCTTGTCCTTGACGCCGGTCGAGGCCCACAGCGGACGCTGCTTGTTGGCCTGCGCCTTGTCGAGGGCGGCCCAGCGGTCGGAGGAGAAGACCTCCTCGTACGCCTCGTAGGCCAGTCGCGCGTTGGCGAGACCCGCCTTGCCGCGGGCGGCCTTCGCCTCGGGGGTGCCGAGGGCGTCGAGCCGCTTGTCGATCTCGGTGTCCACGCGGGACACGAAGAACGACGCCACGGAGTGGATGCCGGACAGGTCGATCCCGGCGGCCTTGGCCTTCTCCAGGCCCGCGAGGTAGGCGTCCATGACCTCGCGGTAGCGCTCCAGCGAGAAGATCAGCGTGACGTTGACGCTGATGCCCCGGCCGATCGTCTCGGTGATCGCGGGCAGGCCCGCCTTGGTCGCCGGGATCTTGATGAGGGTGTTGGGGCGGTCGACGAGCCAGGCGAGCTGCTTGGCCTCGGCGACGGTCGCCTTGGTGTTGTGCGCGAGGCGCGGGTCGACCTCGATGGAGACCCGGCCGTCCTGGCCCTGCGTGGAGTCGTAGACCGGGCGCAGGATGTCGGCGGCGTCACGGACGTCCGCCGTCGTGATCATGCGGATGGCCTCTTCGACGGTGACCTTGCGGGCGGCGAGGTCACTGAGCTGCTGCTCGTAACCGTCACCGCCGCTGATCGCCTTCTGGAAGATCGACGGGTTGGTGGTGACGCCCACGACGTGCTGCTGGTCGATCAGCTCGGCGAGGTTGCCGGACGTGATCCGCTTGCGCGACAGGTCGTCCAGCCAGATCGCGACGCCTTCCTCGGAGAGGCGCTTCAGTGCGTCTGTCATGGAAAATGCATCTCCTACGTGTCGTATGTCAGCGTCAGCGCTGGGCTGCGGCGATCGATTCCCGGGCGACGTTCGCGACGTTCTCGGCAGTGAACCCGAACTCCTGGAAGAGCACCTTGCCGTCGGCCGAAGCACCGAAGTGCTCCAGGGAAACGATGCGGCCGGCATCCCCCACGTACTTGTGCCAGGTGAGACCGATACCGGCCTCGACCGCGACCCGTGCCTTCACGCTCGGCGGCAGGACGCTGTCCCGGTACCCCTGGTCCTGCTCCTCGAACCACTCCACGGAGGGCATGGACACGACCCTGGTCGGGGTGCCCGCGGCCTCCAGCTGCTCACGTGCGTCGACGGCCACGTGCACCTCGGAACCGGTCGCGACGAGAACGACCTCCGGGGTCCCGGTGGACGCCTCGAAGAGCACGTAACCACCCTTCGCCGCATCCTCGTTGGCCTCGTACGTCGGTACGCCCTGACGGGTCAGCGCGAGGCCGTGCGGGGCGCCCTTGCCGAAGACCTTGGTGTAACGCCTGAGGATCTCGCGCCAGGCGATCGCGGTCTCGTTGGCGTCCGCCGGACGGACGACGTTGAGGCCCGGAATGGCGCGCAGGGAGGCGAGGTGCTCGACCGGCTGGTGCGTCGGACCGTCCTCGCCGAGACCGATGGAGTCGTGGGTCCACACGTACGTCACCGGCAGGTGCATCAGCGCGGACAGGCGCACCGCGTTGCGCATGTAGTCGGAGAACACCAGGAAGGTGCCGCCGTAGATACGGGTGTTGCCGTGCAGCGCGATGCCGTTCATCTCCGCGGCCATCGAGTGCTCGCGGATACCGAAGTGGATCGTGCGACCGTACGGGTTCGCCTCCGGCAGCGGGTTGTCCGCAGGGAGGAACGACGAGGTCTTGTCGATCGTCGTGTTGTTGGAGCCCGCCAGGTCGGCCGAGCCGCCCCACAGCTCGGGGATGACCGCGCCGAGCGCCTGGAGCACCTTGCCGGAGGCCGCACGTGTGGCGACGCTCTTGCCCGCCTCGAAGACCGGGAGCTTCTCCTCCCAGCCGGTGGGCAGCTCGGTCGCGGCGATGCGGTCGAACTCGGCGGCACGCTCGGCGTTGCTGTTACGCCACTCCTGGAACGACTTCTCCCACTCCGCCTTGGCCTGACGGCCGCGCTCGCCCAGCGCGCGCGTGTGGGTGATGACCTCGTCCGAGACCTCGAAGGCCTTCTCCGGGTCGAAGCCCAGCACCCGCTTGGTGGCCGCGACCTCGTCGTCGCCGAGCGCCGAGCCGTGCGCGGCCTCGGTGTTCTGCGCGTTCGGAGCCGGCCAGGCGATGATCGAGCGCATCGCGATGAACGACGGCTTGTCGGTCACCAGCTTCGCGGCCTCGATCGCGTCGTAGAGGGCGTGCGGGTCGAGGTCGCCGTCCGGCTTCGGGGCCACGCGCTGCACGTGCCAGCCGTACGCCTCGTACCGCTTGACCGTGTCCTCGGAGACCGCCGTCTCGGTGTCGCCCTCGATCGAGATGTGGTTGTCGTCCCACAGCAGGACCAGGTTGCCGAGCTGCTGGTGGCCGGCCATGGAGGACGCCTCCGCAGAGATGCCCTCCTGGAGGCAGCCGTCACCGGCGATCGCGTAGATGAAGTGGTCGAACGGGGAGGCGCCGGGGGCCGCCTCCGGGTCGAACAGACCGCGCTCGTAGCGGGCGGCCATGGCCATGCCCACCGCGTTGGCGACACCCTGGCCGAGGGGGCCGGTGGTGGTCTCCACGCCGGGGGTGTGTCCGTACTCCGGGTGGCCCGGGGTGCGGGAGCCCCACGTCCTGAAGGACTTCAGGTCGTCCAGCTCCAGACCGAAGCCGGCCAGGTAGAGCTGGGTGTAGAGGGTCAGGGACGAATGACCGGCTGACAGTACGAAGCGGTCGCGGCCGGTCCAGTCGGGGTCCGCCGGGTCGTGCCGCATCACCTTCTGGAAGAGGGTGTAGGCGGCGGGCGCCAGGCTCATCGCCGTACCCGGATGGCCGTTGCCGACCTTCTGTACGGCGTCGGCGGCCAGGATGCGGGCGGTGTCGACGGCCCGCTGGTCCAATTCGGTCCACTCGAGGTCTGTTGTGGTCGGCTTGGTGCTCACCCTGGGTCAGGGCTCCTCTCCACATGTTCCACATGTCGAATGCCGGTGCACGTCGCGCCCACCGGCTCGCTGTCGAGCCTACCCCCGTAGGAACGCGCATTTTTTCGAGTCATTCCAGACTGCCGGGACTCTCCCTCATCCGCCTCCCGACCGGCGCGTTCCGTGTTCGGCAAGTGAATACGGAGCCGCTCATCCGACTGCTCAACGCAATGCCGATCAGTCCTGCGCGGAGGCCTTTCAACACGACCCGACCCCCGCGAAGGCCGGGGTCTGGGCAACGTCTACAGTGGCGTGGTACGCGCGAGCCTTTACCGGGAGTTCACACCCGGAACTCGCTGAAATGTCTCTGTCAGGGGTGTGCGTGACGGCCGTTGAATCCCGTCCTGCGGGTGTGCTCGGGGCGAGTCAGGGCGCGAAGCGGGGCACGAACCACCGGCCGTTCTGGGCTCGGGTCAAGGCGTTCGTCGCTCTCACCAAGCCGCGGATCATCGAGCTGCTGCTGATCACCACCGTTCCGGTGATGTTCCTCGCGCAGCAGGGCGTGCCCGATCTGAAGCTGGTGCTCCTCACTTGCGTCGGCGGCTACCTCTCCGCGGGCGGCGCCAACGCCCTGAACATGTACATCGACCGTGACATCGACGCGCTCATGGAGCGCACCGCACAGCGTCCACTGGTCACCGGCATGGTCAGCCCACGCGAGTGCCTCGCCTTCGGCATCACGCTCGCGATCGTCTCGACGCTGCTGTTCGGATTCGCCGTCAACTGGCTGTCCGCCTGGCTGTCGCTCGGAGCGCTCCTCTTCTACGTCGTCGTCTACACGATGATCCTCAAACGCCGTACCTCGCAGAACATCGTGTGGGGCGGTATCGCCGGCTGCCTTCCAGTACTCATCGGCTGGTCGTCCGTCACGAACTCCATGTCGTGGGCGCCGATCATCCTCTTCCTTGTCATGTTCTTCTGGACGCCGCCGCACTACTGGCCGCTCTCCATGAAGGTCAAGGCGGACTACGCGCGCGTGGGCGTTCCGATGCTGCCCGTCATCGCCTCCAACAAGGTCGTCGCGCGGCAGATCGTCCTCTACAGCTGGGCCATGGTCGCCGTCTCCCTCCTCCTGACGCCGCTCGGCTACACGGGCTGGTTCTACACGGTCGTCGCCCTCGTGACCGGCGGCTTCTGGCTCTGGGAGGCCCACGGGCTGCAGACCCGCGCGAAGGACGGCGCCGTAGGCGCCAAGCTGAAGGAGATGCGGCTCTTCCACTGGTCCATCACTTACGTGTCGCTGCTGTTCGTGGCTGTGGCGGTGGACCCGTTCTTGAGGTGACGCTCCGACAGGGGGTCGTGGGCGTGCGTAGGCGGCTGCGGGCCGGCCGTGGCTGGTCGCGCAGTTCCCCGCGCCCCTGAGGTGCACCATGGCCGGCCCGGGTGCGTGGGCAAGGCCACTCGGTCCGGGCGTCGCCGAATGATCTACCCGTCGGTAGCATCCTGGGCATGGCAGACACCCAGCAGGTTGACGAGGGCGCCGGCGCCAAGCAGGACGCCAAGGCCGAGCGCCGGGCGGCGAAGCTCGCCAAGCAGATCTCTTCCTTCGCGCAGGCCCACGGCGGCGCCGAGGGACAGATCGCGTACATCGGCCAGAAGGGCGCCCGGATCGTCCTCGTCGGCGAGGACGGCGGCTGGGGCGACCTCGTGGCTCCCACCTTCGCCATCGCGGAACAGGCCGTGAAGAAGTCCGGCATCACCACCCACGACGACTTCGACGGCGAGTTCGCGAACAAGGTCAAAACAGGCCCGTACGAGTGGACCCGCATGGCAGGCATCCAACTCGGCGGCCCCAGCAACGACTGACCGGGCCTTCAGGGGCGCGCCTCAGCGACGACTGGCCCGTGCCCCTTCAGGGGCGCGGGGAACTGCGCGATCAGCCACATCCGGCCCGCAGCTGCACACGGACCCGCACCCCACCCCACCCACCCCGCAAAACCCGCGGAGCGCTTCGCACGGGGTGTGGCCGCCCAACACCTGACACCCGGTTCACCCGTTAGGCCCTTTAATAAAGGCAGGGCCCATTCGCGGGGAGTCCGGATGATCGAAACGCCGTCGCTGGTGGATCAGTACTGCCACGGCGTGCTGCGGACGGAGCTGGGTCTCGGCACCTTCGAGGCCCACCTCGCCCGGGGCGAGGGCCCGCCCGCGGCCGGGACCACGTTCTTCGACACGCAGACCGGTTTCGCCGTACGCCGCTGGTGTCCGCCCCTGCTGGGGCTCGAACCCCACTGTCCGCCCGCCCGCTACCTCGCCCGACGCCGGGAACTCGGCGTCCTGGAGGCGGGGCGCAGGCTGCTGCGGGGGAGCGGGATCACGACCTATCTGGTCGACACCGGTCTGCCGGGCGATCTGACGGGGCCCGGTGAGATGGCCTCCACGGGAGCCGCGCGCGCCCACGAGATCGTCCGTCTGGAGCCGCTCGCCGAGCAGGTCGCCGACACCTCCGGAACCGTCGAGTCGTTCCTCGCCAACCTCGCCGAGTCGGTGCACGGGGCGGCCGCGAACGCCGTGGCCTTCACCTCGGTGGCGGGCTTACGCCACGGGCTGGTGCTCGCGCCCGAACCGCCCGGGCCGGGAGAGGTGCGCGGTGCGGCGGGGCGGTGGCTGGCCGGGCGCCGGGTGGGCGGCGAACTGAGCGATCCGGTGCTGCTCAGACATCTCCTGTGGATCGCGGTCGCCTCCGGCCTGCCGCTCCAACTGCACGCGGGGCTCGGTGAGCCCGGCCTGCGCATCGACCGCAACGACCCGGTCCTGCTCACCGACTTCGCCCGCGCGACGGCCGGCCTCGGCACGGACCTGGTCCTGCTGCACGGCTACCCGTACCACCGCCACGCGGCACATCTCGCCGGGGTCTTCCCGCATGTGTACGCCGATCTGGGCGCCGCCCTCGTCCGTACCGGGGCCCGCGCGTCGGCCGTCCTCTCCGAGATCCTGGAGCTCGCCCCCTTCGGCAAGCTCCTCTTCTCCAGCGGCGCACATGGTCTGCCCGAGCTTCATGTGGTCGGAGCACGTCTCTTCCGCGAGGCGCTCGCCAAGGTGCTCGGCACCTGGGTGGCCGAGGGCGCCTGGTCGCTGTCCGACGCGCAGCGGGTGGCGGGGCTGATCGCGGCGGGGAACGCACGACGGGTGTACGGGGTGGAGTGAGACGGGTGTACGGGGTGGAGTGAGACGGGTGTACGGGGTGGAGCGGGCTGTACAGACTGTGCGTATGACACGCAGCGACGCGACCGACCGGCTCCTCGACCGTTTCAGCACCGAACTGCGCGATCTGGCTCCCGCTGCCGTGTGGGCGCACGGCTCGCTCGGCGGGGGCGACTACCGGGAGGGCATCAGCGACCTGGATCTGATCGTGGTCCTGGACGGCCCGATCAGGGCGAGGACGCTCTGGAAGGTGGCCCGGCTGCACGCCCGCCTGCGTGCCGAACCGCTCGTGGCCAAGCTGCACTGCAGTTACCTGACGCGCGACACGGTCGACGGCGCCGAGCGGCAGCACCTCACGTGGGCGCACCAGCAGCTCTTCAAACGGACGGTCACACCGGTGACCCGGCGCGAGCTGCACACCTTCGGGCTGGTCCTGGAGGGGGAGCCGCCCGGGAGTCTGCTTCCGCCGGTGGCGGACGACGAGCTGGCCGAGTTCGTCGTACGGGACCAGCGGGACTTCTGGCGACGGCAGGTGGACCGGGCCGACAACTGGACGCAGGACGTCTGGGTGGATCTGGGGCTCGTCACCTACGCCCGTGCCACGGTCACGCTGAAGGACGGGCGGCTGATCACCAAGCGCGAGGCACTCGACCTGCTGCCCGGTCTCGGCGCGCCCGCCGAGCTGGTCGCGGACGTCAGGCGGCGGCGGTACGAGGAGCCCGGGGCACCGCTCCAGGAGTGGACGGCCCGCAGGGCGGAGCTGACCCGCGGCTACCTCGGCCCGGCGATCGACAGCCTGGTGGCGGCGTACGAATGACCTGCGCGTGCCTCACGTGACGCGCGACTCATGTGACCTGCGCGTCCCTCACGCGCGCGTGAGGGACGACTGCGTCGACTGGGCGGGCAGATCCGCCACGACCTCCGGCCGTTCCCGCAGCGCCAGCAGGACGCGGAGCGTGGCGATCCACACCAGGCAGGAGCCGAACATGTGGAGGCCGACCAGGACCTCCGGAAGATCGGTGAAGTACTGGACGTACCCGATGCCGCCCTGGGCGAGGAGCACCAGGAAGAGGTCCCGGGTGCGGTGCAGGGGCCCCTTGGGCGCGTCGACGGCCCTCAGGACGAACCACAGGGCGAAGGTCATCGTCACCACGATCCAGGCCAGCACGGCATGCAGCTTGGTGACGTTCTCCCAGTTCAGCGGGATGCGCTCGACCTCGCTTGAGTCGCCCGCGTGCGGGCCCGCGCCGGTGACGACCGTACCCACCGCGATCAGCAGGACGGTGACGGCGACGAGGATCCACGCCATCTGCTGCACCGGCTTGCCGACCAGCGGGCGCGGGGCGTCGTCGCCCTCGCGGGTGCGCTGCCACATCACCGTGGCGACGGCGATCAGGGCGGTGGAGAGCAGGAAGTGGGCGGCCACCGTGTACGGGTTGAGGCCCACCAGGACGACGACGCCGCCGAGGACCGCGTTGCCCATGACGACCCAGAACTGCGCCCAGCCGAGCCGCGTGAGGCTGCGCCGGTAGGGCTTCTGCGAGCGCGCGGCGATGATCGCCCAGCCGACCGCGGCACACAGGACGTACGTCAGCATGCGGTTGCCGAACTCGATCACACCGTGCACGCCCATCGCGCTCGTGGTGGTGAGCGAGTCGTCGGTGCACTTGGGCCAGGTCGGGCAGCCGAGACCCGAGCCGGTCAGCCGGACCGCGCCTCCGGTCACCACGATCAGTACCGCCATGACGAGCGCGGCGAGGGCGGCGCGCTGGACCGTCCTGGGCGACGGAGTCCAGCGTTCGGCGATGAAGGCGAGCGGGTTGCGCACGGCTTGGGCGGCATCGGCTCGGGTCACGTTCGGCACGGGCTCCATCGTAGGGGGCCGCTTGTGCACGCTTTCACGAGCCCCCTCCCCTCGCCGGTCCGGTGTCATCGTCCGATCACGCCCAGCGGAAGAACTTCCCGGCGGCCGCGAGGCCCACGACCGCCCATACGGCGAGGATCCCGAGGTTCCCCCACGGCATCCCGGCCCCGTGCTGGAGCACGTCCCGCAGGCCCTCCGACAGGGCCGAGATCGGCAGCAGTCCGAGCAGGTCCTGGGCCGTGTCCGGGAACTTGTCCAGCGGGACGACGACCCCGCCGCCCACGAGCAGCAGCAGGAAGACCAGGTTCGCGGCGGCCAGCGTGGCCTCCGCCTTCAGCGTGCCCGCCATCAGCAGACCGAGGCCAGAGAACGCCGCCGTGCCCAGGACCAGGAGGAGCAGCACGGCGAGCGGGTTGCCCTCAGGCGACCAGCCGAGCGCCAGGGCGATCACCGTCACGAGGAGCACCTGGAGGACCTCGGTGACCAGGACGGAGAGGGTCTTGGCCGTCATCAGCCCCCAGCGGGGCAGCGGCGAGGCGGCGAGCCGCTTCAGCACCCCGTACCGCCGCTCGAAGCCCGTGGCGATCGCCTGACCCGTGAACGCCGTCGACATCACGGCGAGCGCGAGAATGCCGGGCGTGAGGAAGTCGACCGCCTTTCCCTCGCCCGTGTCGACGATGTCCACCGCGCTGAACAGCACCAGCAGCAGTGTCGGGATGATCACCGTCAGGAGCAGCTGCTCGCCGTTGCGCAGCAGCATCTTCGTCTCCAGCGCCGCCTGCGTCGCGATCATGCGGGGGAGCGGGGCGGCTCCCGGCCTCGGCGCGTACGTGCCCGTGCCCTCGCCCGTGGTCCGGGCGTCCGTTCCCGCGGTCATCCGCGCAGCTCCTTACCGGTGAGCTCCAAGAAGACGTCCTCCAGGGTGTGCCGTTCCACCGAGATCTTCTCCGGCATCACCCCGTGCTGGGCGCACCAGGTGGTGACGGTCGCGAGGAGCTGCGGGTCGACCTTGCCGCCCACGCGGTACGAGCCCGGCGTCAGCTCGGCCGCCGTGCAGTCCGCCGGGAGGGCCTTGAGGAGGGAGGCCACGTCGAGGCCGGGGCGGCCGGAGAAGCGCAGGGTGTTCTCGGCGCCGCCGCGGCACAGCTCCTCGGGGGTGCCCTTCGCCATGACCCGGCCCGCGTCGATGATCGCCACGTCGTCGGCGAGCTGCTCGGCCTCGTCCATGTAGTGCGTGGTGAGGATGACCGAGACACCGTCGGCGCGCAGATCGCGTACGAGATCCCAGGTGGCCCGGCGGGCCTGCGGGTCGAGACCCGCGGTCGGCTCGTCCAGGAAGACCAGTTCGGGGCGGCCGACCACGGCCATGGCGAGCGCGAGGCGCTGCTGCTGGCCGCCGGAGAGTCGCCGGTACGTCGTGCGGCCGCAGCTGCCGAGGCCCAGGCGCTCCATGAGCGCGTCCACGTCCAGCGGGTGCGCGTGCAGCCTGGCCACGTGGCGGAGCATCTCGTCGGCGCGGGCGCCGGAGTAGACACCGCCGGACTGGAGCATCACGCCGATGCGGGGGCGCAGCGCGGAGGCCTCGCGCACCGGGTCGAGGCCCAGCACCCGGACCGTTCCGGAGTCCGGCCTGCGGTACCCCTCGCAGGTCTCGACGGTGGTCGTCTTGCCGGCGCCGTTGGGCCCGAGGACGGCGGTGATGCCCGCCCGGGCCACCAGATCCAGGCCGTCCACCGCGGTTTTCCTGCCGTACCGCTTCACCAGGCCGTCGACCTGGACGACGGTCTCACTTCGCATGGGCGGCCTCACTTCGCATGAGCGCCAAGTCTAGGGACGGCCGAGCGGGGCACAGAGGGCGGGTCGAGTCACGAGCGGCGTGAGGCGGGCGCGTCGTCGGTGACCCACTCCTCGCGCGAACGGTGTGTCTCCAGCCACCGCTCCGCGTACGCCACCGCGTCGGCCACGGGGAACAGCCGGGTGTCGGCCGCGCCCACCAGCCCCCGTACGACGGTACGGTCCCGTTCGAAGTCGGCGCCCAGTTCGTCGAACCGCTCCGAGCTGATCGAGACCTCCGTCACGACCTCCCAGCGGGAACCTTCGGGCGTACGGACCGGCCTCCCCACCTCGACACGCGGGGACGGGATCCGGTATTCGGCGAGGTGGAAGCCGGTGCAGGAGTCGTAGCCCGCGCCGAGCAGCAGGACGCGGGCGTCCATGGTCTCCAGGCGGGCCAGCGGGCTGTGCTCGCCGAGGCGGCAGTCCGGGGCGTGATCCTCGACGATCTTCGCCGCGCGCGGTCCGATCGCCGCGAACGAGGTCTGCGGGTGCGCGCTGCGCAGGGCGCCCGGCCAGGTGCGTACGGTCTCCGGGATCACGCCCACCCCTCGTGTGGGCGTGATGAGCGGGTCGTACCCCGGCATCGTGGCGCGGATCGTCTCCCACCAGGCCTCGGGGACGGGCGGGCTGGTCCACAGGGCCGGGTCGGAGAGGCCGCCGGACTGGGTGGGGACCACGAGTGTGCCGTCCGGACCGAGCGCGTCGAGCAGTGCTTCGACGACTGCGACCGCGCCGCCGTTGACCCATCCGAGGGAGCGGAGCGACGAGTGCGCGAGGAGGGTCTCGCCGGGGCGTACACCGAGCGCGCGCAGGTCCGCCGCGAGGGTGGCTCGGGTGACGAGAGGGCCGGTCGGAGGGGGTGTCGGCATGGTTCGGGAGTCTCCCCGACAACCCTGCCCCCTGCCACCGAATTGATCGATCAAAGATCATTCCCGCAGGTCAGGTTAGGTTTACCTAAGTGACGCACCGCACCCCTGGTGGCGTGGACGCGGCTTGTCAGTCTCTGAGGAATTACGCAACAATGGCGTTGTGAAAAACGTTGGCGAGGCCCCGCAGGAGGAACTCGCGACCGGTGAGCGCTCCACGCGCAACCGCGTCGCGCGGTCCATCCTGGACCACGGCCCGTCGACCGTGACCGACCTCGCGGGGCGGCTGGGCCTCACCCAGGCCGCCGTGCGACGACACCTCGACGCGCTCGTCTCCGACGACGTCGTGGAGGCCCGCGAGCAGCGGGTCTACGGCGCTCGTACGCGCGGGCGGCCCGCCAAGGTGTTCGCCCTGACCGACTGCGGCCGGGACGCCTTCGACCAGTCCTACGACAAGCTCGCCGCCGACGCCCTGCGCTGGATCGCGGAGCGCGAGGGCGGGGACGAGGCCGTCGTGGCCTTCGCCCGCGCCCGGATGGCGGCCCAGGCCGACACGTACCGCAAGGCCGTCGAGGCCGCCGCCCCCGAAAAGCGTGCCGAAGCCCTGGCCAAGGCCCTGAGCGGGGACGGGTACGCTGCTACGGCGCGCAGCGCACCGGTCGGCGAGCAGCTCTGCCAGCATCACTGCCCGGTCGCCCATGTCGCCGAACAGTTCCCGCAACTCTGCGAGGCGGAGACAGAGATCTTCTCCCAGCTGCTCGGCACACATGTCCAGCGGCTGGCCACCATCGCCCACGGCGACGGTGTCTGCACCACGTTCATCCCAAAGATTTCCAAGAACGATTTTCACGGCCATGACGCATCTGCAAGTACCGCCGGGAGGAACCCCGCATGACGCTCCCCATTGAGGAGACTGCCCACCCCGAGCTCGAGGGTCTGGGTACGTACGAATACGGCTGGGCCGACTCCGACGTGGCCGGTGCCTCTGCCAAGCGCGGCATCAACGAGGACGTCGTCCGGGACATCTCCGCGAAGAAGAGCGAGCCGGAGTGGATGACCAAGCTCCGTCTCAAGGGCCTGCGCCTGTTCGACAAGAAGCCCATGCCGAACTGGGGCTCCGACCTCTCGGGCATCGACTTCGACAACATCAAGTACTTCGTGCGCTCCACGGAGAAGCAGGCGCAGTCCTGGGAGGACCTGCCCGAGGACATCAAGAGCACGTACGACAAGCTCGGCATCCCCGAGGCGGAGAAGCAGCGCCTCGTCGCCGGTGTCGCGGCCCAGTACGAGTCCGAGGTCGTCTACCACCAGATCAACGAGGAGCTTGAGGCGCAGGGTGTCATCTTCATGGACACCGACACGGCGCTGAAGGAGCACCCGGAGCTCTTCAAGGAGTACTTCGGCACCGTCATCCCGGTCGGCGACAACAAGTTCGCGTCGCTGAACTCCGCGGTGTGGTCCGGCGGCTCCTTCATCTACGTGCCGAAGGGCGTGCACGTCGAGATCCCGCTCCAGGCCTACTTCCGTATCAACACGGAGAACATGGGCCAGTTCGAGCGGACCCTGATCATCGTCGACGAGGGTGCCTACGTGCACTACGTCGAGGGCTGCACGGCCCCGATCTACAAGTCGGACTCGCTGCACTCCGCGGTCGTCGAGATCATCGTGAAGAAGGGCGGCCGCTGCCGCTACACGACCATCCAGAACTGGTCGAACAACGTCTACAACCTGGTCACCAAGCGCGCCGTGGCCTACGAGGGCGCGACCATGGAGTGGGTCGACGGCAACATCGGCTCCAAGGTCACCATGAAGTACCCGGCCGTCTACCTGATGGGCGAGCACGCCAAGGGCGAGACCCTGTCCATCGCCTTCGCGGGCGAGGGCCAGCACCAGGACGCCGGCTCCAAGATGGTCCACATGGCGCCGAACACCTCCTCCAACATCGTCTCGAAGTCCGTGGCGCGCGGTGGCGGCCGTACGTCCTACCGCGGTCTCGTCGAGATCGGCGAGGGCGCCCACGGCTCCAAGTCGAACGTGCTCTGTGACGCGCTGCTCGTCGACACCATCTCCCGCTCCGACACGTACCCGTACGTGGACGTCCGCGAGGACGACGTGTCCATGGGCCACGAGGCCACCGTCTCCAAGGTCAGCGACGACCAGCTCTTCTACCTGATGAGCCGGGGCATGACCGAGTTCGAGGCGATGGCGATGATCGTGCGCGGCTTCGTCGAGCCCATCGCGAAGGAGCTCCCCATGGAGTACGCCCTTGAGCTCAACCGGCTGATCGAGCTGCAGATGGAAGGCGCGGTCGGCTGACGCACCCGCGTTCAGGCAGCAGGCGGCGCGTCTTCCGGGCGAGCCGAGGATCGTAATAGAAAGCGAGCACTACGACAGCCATGGCTGAGGCTCAGAACTCCACGGTGGGGTCCTCCACCACCGCCGGATCGATCGCGGTGGCCGCCGAGTCGACCGTCGCCACGCGCATGAGCGCGCCCCCGTCCTTCGACGTGGCGGACTTCCCGGTCCCCCACGGCCGCGAGGAGGAGTGGCGGTTCACCCCGCTGGAGCGCCTGCGCGGGCTGCACGACGGCACCGCGGTCGCGACCGGCGTCGGCGTGAAGGTCGCCATCGACGCGCCCGAGGGCGTCACGGTCGAGACCGTCGGCCGTGACGACGCCCGGCTCGGCAGGGCGGGCACCCCGGTGGACCGCGTCGCCGCCCAGGCGTACTCGGCCTTCGAGCAGGCCGGCGTGATCACCGTCCCCAAGGAGACGGTCCTCACCGAGCCGATCCGCATCGCCGTGCACGGCGAGGGCGGCGTCGCCTACGGCCACCAGGTCGTGGAGCTCGAAGCCTTCGCCGAGGCCGTCGTCGTCATCGACCACACCGGTGACGCCGTGCTCGCCGCCAACGTCGACTACGTCCTCGGTGACGGCGCCAAGCTGACCGTCGTCTCCGTCCAGGACTGGGACGACAAGGCCGTCCACGTCGGCCAGCACAACGCGCTGATCGGCCGGGACGCCACCTTCAAGTCCTTCGTGGTCACCTTCGGCGGCGACCTCGTACGCCTCCACCCGCGGGTCGCCTACGCCGGCACCGGCGGCGAGGCCGAGCTCTTCGGCCTGTACTTCACGGACGCCGGCCAGCACCAGGAGCACCGCCTCCTGGTCGACCACAACGCCCCGCACTGCAAGTCGAACGTCGCCTACAAGGGAGCGCTCCAGGGCGACGGTGCCCACGCGGTGTGGATCGGCGACGTCCTCATCGAGGCCACGGCCGAGGGCACGGACACCTACGAGATGAACCGGAACCTGGTTCTGACCGACGGCGCCCGTGTCGACTCCGTGCCGAACCTGGAGATCGAGACCGGCGAGATCGTCGGCGCCGGACACGCCTCGGCGACCGGCCGCTTCGACGACGAGCAGCTCTTCTACCTGATGGCCCGCGGCATCCCGGCCGACGAGGCCCGCCGTCTGGTGGTCCGCGGCTTCTTCGCCGAGCTGGTCCAGCAGATCCGCGTCGCCGACATCCAGGAGCGCCTTCTCGCCAGGATCGACGAGGAGCTGGAGGCGTCGCTCTGATGACTGCCTCGTCGACGTTCGTACGCGCCTGTGGGCTGGGCGAGCTGGAGGACGACACCCCCAAGAGGGTGGAGCTCGACGGCACGCCGGTCTCGGTCGTGAAGACCGAGGGGGAGGTGTTCGCGATCAACGACATCTGCTCGCACGCGAACGTCTCGCTCTCCGAGGGCGAGGTGGAGGACTGTCAGATCGAGTGCTGGCTGCACGGCTCCGCGTTCGACCTCCGCACCGGCAAACCGTCCGGCCTGCCCGCGACGCGCCCCGTCCCCGTATACCCCGTAAAGATCGAAGGGGACGACGTGCTCGTCTCCCTCACCCAGGAGTCCTGAGGAACCCATGGCAACGCTTGAAATCCACGACCTGCACGTCACCGTCGAGGCCGACAACGCCACGAAGGAGATCCTCAAGGGCGTCGACCTCACCGTGAAGCAGGGCGAGACGCACGCCATCATGGGCCCGAACGGCTCCGGCAAGTCGACGCTCGCCTACTCGCTCGCGGGTCACCCCAAGTACACGATCACCAGCGGCACCGTCACCCTCGACGGCGAGGACGTCCTGGAGATGTCCGTCGACGAGCGCGCCCGCGCCGGCCTGTTCCTCGCGATGCAGTACCCGGTCGAGGTCCCCGGCGTCTCGGTCTCCAACTTCCTCCGTACCTCCGCCACCGCGATCCGCGGCGAGGCCCCCAAGCTGCGCACCTGGGTGAAGGAGGTCAAGGGGGCCATGGAGCGCCTCAACATGGACCCGGCCTTCGCCGAGCGCAACGTGAACGAGGGCTTCTCCGGCGGCGAGAAGAAGCGCCACGAGATCCTTCAGCTGGAGCTCCTCAAGCCGAGGATCGCGATCCTCGACGAGACCGACTCCGGCCTGGACGTCGACGCCCTGCGTGTCGTCTCCGAGGGCGTGAACCGGGTCCGCGAGTCCGGCGAGGTCGGCACCCTGCTGATCACGCACTACACGCGCATCCTGCGCTACATCAAGCCCGACTTCGTGCACGTGTTCGCGAACGGCCGCATCGCCGAGTCCGGCGGCGCGGAGCTCGCCGACCAGCTCGAGGCCGAGGGCTACGACAAGTACGTGAAGGGTGGCGTATCAGCGTGACGCAGCTGCCGGGCCTCCTCGACACCGAGGCGATCCGCAAGGACTTCCCCATCCTGGACCGCACGGTCCACGACGGTCAGAAGCTCGTGTACCTGGACAACGCGGCGACCTCGCAGAAGCCGCGCCAGGTACTGGACGCCCTGAACGAGTACTACGAGCGCTACAACGCCAACGTCCACCGCGGTGTGCATGTGCTCGCGGAGGAGGCCACGGCGCTGTACGAGGGCTCGCGCGACAAGGTCGCCGCGTTCATCAACGCGCCGAGCCGCGACGAGGTGATCTTCACGAAGAACGCCTCCGAGTCGCTCAACCTCGTGGCCAACATGCTCGGCTGGGCCGACGAGCCCTACCGCGTGGACCACGAGACCGAGATCGTCATCACGGAGATGGAGCACCACTCCAACATCGTGCCGTGGCAGCTGCTGGCGCAGCGCACGGGCGCGAAGCTGAAGTGGTTCGGCCTGACCGACGACGGCCGGCTCGACCTGTCCAACATCGACGAGATCATCACCGAGAAGACGAAGATCGTCTCCTTCGTGCTGGTGTCGAACATCCTGGGCACGGTCAACCCGGTCGAGGCGATAGTGCGCCGTGCGCAGGAGGTCGGCGCGCTGGTCTGCATCGACGCCTCGCAGGCCGCCCCGCACATGCCGATGGACGTACAGGCCCTGCAGGCCGACTTCGTGGCCTTCACCGGCCACAAGATGTGCGGCCCGACCGGCATCGGCGTCCTCTGGGGCCGTCAGGAGCTTCTGGAGGACCTGCCTCCGTTCCTCGGCGGCGGTGAGATGATCGAGACGGTGTCGATGCACTCGTCGACGTACGCTCCCGCCCCGCACAAGTTCGAGGCGGGCACCCCGCCGATCGCGCAGGCGGTCGGGCTGGGCGCGGCGATCGACTACCTGAGCGCCATCGGCATGGACAAGATCCTCGCCCATGAGCACGCGCTCACCGAGTACGCGGTGAAGAGGCTCGGCGAGGTGCCGGACCTGCGGATCATCGGCCCGACGACGGCCGAGGACCGCGGCGCGGCGATCTCGTTCACGCTGGGTGACATTCACCCGCACGACGTGGGCCAGGTTCTCGACGAGCAGGGCATCGCGGTGCGCGTGGGTCACCACTGCGCACGGCCCGTCTGCCTGCGGTACGGAATTCCTGCGACCACACGAGCGTCGTTCTATCTGTACTCCACGCCGACCGAGATCGACGCTCTGGTCGACGGCCTGGAGCACGTACGGAACTTCTTCGGCTGAGGAGCTGGCTGAGTCGTGAGGCTTGATTCGATGTACCAGGAAGTCATCCTGGACCACTACAAGCACCCGCACGGGCGCGGTCTTCGAGATGGCGACGCCGAGGTGCACCACGTCAACCCGACGTGCGGCGACGAGATCACGCTGCGCGTGAAGTACGACGGCACGAAGATCAGCGACGTCTCGTACGAGGGCCAGGGCTGCTCCATCAGCCAGGCCTCGGCCTCCGTGCTGAACGAGCTGCTCGTCGGCAAGGACCTGGCCGCGGCTCAGAAGATCCAGGAGACCTTCCTGGAGCTGATGCAGTCCAAGGGCCGTATCGAGCCGGACGACGCGATGGAGGAGATCCTCGAGGACGCGGTCGCGTTCGCCGGGGTCTCCAAGTACCCGGCCCGCGTGAAGTGCGCGTTGCTGAGCTGGATGGCCTGGAAGGACGCGACGGCCCAGGCCCTGGGCGAGGCCGACGCCGAAAGGAAGACCGCATGAGCGAGACCATCGAGATGAAACCGGCCTCCGAGGAAGAAGTCCGCGAGGCCCTGTACGACGTCGTCGACCCCGAACTGGGCATCGACGTCGTCAACCTCGGGCTGATCTACGGCATTCACATCGACGACGCGAACATCGCGACGATCGACATGACCCTGACGTCGGCGGCCTGTCCGCTCACCGACGTCATCGAGGACCAGGCCAAGTCCGCCACGGACGGCCTCGTGAACGAGCTCCGCATCAACTGGGTGTGGATGCCGCCGTGGGGCCCCGACAAGATCACGGACGACGGCCGCGACCAGCTTCGCGCGCTGGGCTTCAACGTCTGATTCCGAGTTGTACGTGTGCGGCCCCCGGCATGATGCCGGGGGCCGCGTTCGTCTGTCGTCCGGGGCAGAGCCGGGGCCGGCCGGCCCCGGCTGCCGGGGAGTCGCTCAGCCGAGGCCCTTCACGAGCCTGAACGCAGAGTCCGCCCGGTAGAGGTGGTTGTTGTCGAACGGTTCGAGGCGGACCTGGAAGTCGCGGTGGCGCAGGAAGCGGCCGCGGTAGTTGTACGACTCCAGCATGACCGCGTCGTTGAAGCCCGTCGGGCGGGGGCAGAACGTGGCGTCCTGCTTGAAGAGTTCGGAGCCGTTGTGGCGGTCGGCGCGGAGCCGGAACTGGTAGTGGCGCAGATAGCGGTTGTTGCCCAGGGAGAAGGACACACAGCTGGAGTCGGCGATCCCGGGGACGACCTTGAAGGTGGCCTCGTCCCTGGTCCGCGACGAGCTCTGGGAGCTCACCCGGTCGAGTCGCACCGAGTCGCGGTCGAGGTGCCAGTAGCGGTCGGGGTAGTTGACCGCCTGGACGGACTTCCCCGAGGAGGCGGGCTTGGACGCGGGGGGCTTGGCGGAGGCGGACTTGGACGGCCGCGGGTCCGAGTCCGGGTTCGTGCCGCCCTGCTGCTGGGCCTCGGGCGAGGCGGAACCGTCCGCGACGGCCTTGGAGGAATCGGGGGCGGCGAGGCCGCTCTTCCCGCTGGGCGCCGTGGCGGGGGGCGGGCTGGGTATGAGCGGCTCGTCCGCCGAGGAGGTGGTGTTCTTGGTCTTCCCCTTCGCCGAGGTGTCCAGGTCGTCGTCGAGCACGACGACGGCTGTGACGGTGGAGGCGAGAACCGCCACGAGGAGTGCTCCCGCAAGCCAGAGCCTGCGGGTTCCGGGTACGCGTGACTCGTCCAGGGTTTCGCCGGTCTCCCACACCTTCGCGGGGCGGGCGGACGGGTCGGGAGCGGACCCGGGATTTCTTTCAGACATGCGAGGTTCCCCCAGCGTCGCCCAAGGCGGACGCGGATCGGTCAGGTGGGTCGTGGCACAAGAGGAGGCGTGGACCGCGGACACGCGTGACGGCTGTGGCCGGGGGATCCGCGTGCGCGACGAGGGGAACATTAGTAGAACTTGTGGCCCCGGCGTAGCGTTTCTGAGAGCGGTTTCTGCCAGGAACGCCGGGGGTTCGGCGGAGAGTTGGCGGTGATCGTCGGGTCCGGGGGCCGGGGAAAGATAGTTCAAGACTTAAGGATTCGAGATCAGAGGCCCGGAGGGGGGCGATCCCGGCGCCCGGGACGGGGAGTTCGGGCGCCGAGTCGTCGGCTCTCTCGGCGGAGGCGGAAGTTCCTCTCAGGGCCCAACAGCTATGAAAGAAGGCGCCCGAGACGTCACCTGGACCGATGCCCAATCGTGTCGTGAGCACCGGTGCCCGACGTGTGCCGTGAGGACCGGTGCCCCGACGTCTGCCGCGAGGGGCGGTGCCCGACGTCTGCCGCGAAGGGCGGTGCTAGCGCGTCGCGAAGGCCGACAGGAGGGTGGCGATCCGTTCGCGGGTTCCGCCGTTCTGGACCGGGGCCGCCGTGAGCACGTCCAGGTGCTGGTAGCCGGGCAGGACCACGGGGTTCTTGTCCGCGGGGATGTGGTCCGCGAGGATCCCGTCGCCCGCGACGAAGGTGATCGTGGGGTTCGCGGTCAGACCGCCGGGGTGCGCCATGTTCCGGGCGATCCGCGCGTCGTCGACCAGGGAGAGGTCGGTGACCAGCTTCGTCGGGAAGTAGTCCTCGGTGAAGTCCAGCGGCTGCTCGGAGAGGCTGCGGGCCAGCTCCCCGATGTCCGAGACCTCCTTGGCGGCCGTCGTGAACGGCGTGCCGTCGGCCGAGCGGTGGACCGGGTCGTCAGGCGCGCCGATCCGGTCGAAGTTCCGCCAGGTGTAGAGCGGGCCGGCCGGCTGGTCCGGGATCGCCTTCAGCTCCGTACCGAACAGGGCCGGTGAGCCCTGGACGTCGTTCGAGACCGGGAAGTTCTTGTCCACGAGGCGGCCGCCGTCGAAGAGGCCCACGCTGGTCTGGATGAAGGACAGCGGGGCCGAGTTGTCGTCCATGAAGGCGCCGAGGACCGCCGAGTTGGTGAGCCGGAAGTCGCGGATCGTGGGTTTGCCCGACAGGAAGACGGCCGCGTCCTTGGAGAACATCGTGCGGGACGTCGTCTCGATGTTGACGTTCGACGGGAGGTCGTCCTGGAGTGTGGACCTGGCGTCGGGGGCGGTGCGCGCGGCGAGGCCGCTGATCGCGAGAACGTTCATGATCTCGGGGTTGATCACCGCGGGGAGCGCGAGGAAGCGGGGCAGGACACCGCTGCGCAGACCGGCCTGTACGACGGTGTAGCCGAGGCCCGTCTCCGGGACCGTGCCCTTGGGCAGCAGGCCGCCGTTGAGAGTGCCCGAACTGCCGTTCAGGTCGTCGAGGTTGGTGGCGATCGTCGTGTCCAGGGCGAAGTAGCCCGCGCACTGGTTGAAGCCCGCGTCCGCCGTCGTCGCGGGGTTGCCGTCGAAGTCCCAGGTGGCGAAGACGCCGGTGAGGACGCCGCCGAGCGAGTGCCCGCCGCACATCACCTTCTCCTTGCGGAGCTTCTGGTCGGGCAGTTCGGCGGACAGCAGGTCGTACTGGTCACGGACCGTGCGCTCCAGACCGACCTCGGCGAGCCACCCCGTCTGATCGCTCGTCAGGAACCCCTCGAAGGAGCGCCCTTCGACCTTCTCGCCCTCGTAGTAGTAGCCAACAGCCTTGGCGGTGCTGCCCGTCGAGATCCCGGCGTTGTCCTCAAGGCAGTTGGAGCGCCGGTCCAGGGCCCAGAACTCGATGTGCTCGCCCTTCTCGGCGGCCGCCCTCACCGTGTTGCGGGCCACGCTGTCGAAGGCGCCCGCGCCCTCCAGGATGCCGGGCTGGGCGACCAGGATCCGGTCGGCGTCGGCGGACTTCGACGGTCCCTCGGAGGAGCGGTAGCGCAGGTACGACAGCCGGTCGCAGCGCGCCGGATGGCTGCCGACCGAGGCGGGCAGCGGGATCCGTACGGAGACCACCGTCTCGGTGATGCCGGCGACCGGCGAGGCCGAGGCCACCGGGGTCTCGGTGCGGGCGGCCTCGGCGCCGGCCGGTGCTCCGTCCGCCGAGGACGTCACGGTGAGCGCGGCCGCGCCGAGCGCTCCGGCGGTCAGGGCGCGCAGCCACCGGCCGCGGGGGCGGGGGACTCCTGTGCTCATGGTCTCTCCATCGGGACGACGGCGGGTGCGGGGTGCCGAACAGTAACCATCGGTAACTCCCGTGTGCCATAAGGAAAATGAGCAAACGAACAGGGTCCGCCGCGCACATTCGCACAGTGGCCCGGTGGCGACCTCCGGGGCTCGGAGGGAGACTGCGGCGTATGGCTGTCTCCTGGTATCAAGTCGTCGTCGACGCCCACGATCTGCCGTCACTGGCCCGCTTCTGGTGTCAGGTCCTCGACTGGCGGGTGCTGTTCGAGGCCGAGGGCGAGATCGTCATCGGGGCCGACCCCGGCGCCCTGCCCGGCATCTGCTTCGTACCGGTCGGCGAGCGCAAGAAGACCAAGAACCGGCTGCACATCGACCTCACGCCCGACGACCGGGACGCCGAGGTCGACCGGCTCCTCGCGCTCGGGGCCCGGCGCGTGGACGTCGGTCAGGGCGAGGACGTCACCTGGGTCGTCCTCGCCGATCCCGAGGGCAACGAATTCTGTGTGCTGCGGCCGAAGAAGACGCTTCTCGACTGAGGTTCGCAGGCTTGTGTACAGGCGTACGCATCGATGTGTACACTCGTACACATGGGATACGCGCTGCTAGCCGGGGCCATCGCCGCAGAGGTCGCCGCCACCACCGCCATGAAGTACAGCGAGGGCTTCAGCAAGCTGTGGCCCTCGCTGGTGACCGCGATCGGCTACGTCGTCGCGTTCGCGCTGCTCGCGCAGACGCTGAAGACCGTCGCGGTCGGCACGGCCTACGCGATCTGGGCGGGGATCGGCACGGCGGCCGTCGCGGGCATCGGGATGATGTTCCTGGGCGAGGGTATGAACACCGCCAAGTTCGCCGGGATCGTGCTGATCATCGGCGGGGTCGTGGTGCTGAACCTGGGCGGGGCGCACTGATGCGGCGCTGTCCGACGCGAGTCTGCTCGCGCCGTCCGACGGGAGCCCGCTGATGGTCAGGCGCTACGACCCCGAGCGGAGGCAGCGGATCATCGACGCGGCGATCCGTGTCGTGGCCGCCAAGGGCATCGGCGGGCTCAGTCACCGATCGGTCGCGGCCGAGGCCGATGTGCCGCTCGGCTCGACGACGTACCACTTCAAGACCCTCGACGAGCTCATGGTCGCCGCGCTGCGCCAGACGAACGAGGGCTTCGCGAAGATCGTCGCCTCGCGGGGCACGCTGGAGGACACCGGGGTCGATCTGGCCGGTGAACTGGCCGGTCTCCTGGGCGAGTGGCTGGGGGGCGACCGCGCGAGCGTGGAGCTGGAGTACGAGCTCTATCTCGCCGCCCTGCGCCGGCCCGTGCTGCGGCCCGTCGCCGCCGAGTGGTGCCAGGACCTCGCCGAGCGGATCGGCTGCCGCACGGACCCGGTCACCGCGCGGGCCCTCGTCGCGGTGATGGACGGGATCTGTCTGCAGGTGCTCGTGACGGGGGCGGAGTACGACGAGGCGTACACGTGCGAGGTGCTGGCGCGGGTGATCCCCTGAAGCTTCCTGTCTGCCGAGCGTGAACCTTTCGCGGCCCTGCGGGGAACAGGAGTGAAAGGCTCGGCACGACGAAGCAGGGGGAGGACTTGTGACCGGACCACCGGCACCTGAGCCCGGGGTGCACGACGACGCGGAGGTCGTCGCCCAGTCGCTGGAGGAACCGGAGCTGTTCGCCCGGCTCTACGACCGGCACGCGCCCGACATCCACCGGTATGTGACACGGCGCCTCGGGGACGGCGCCGCCGACGACATCACGGCGGACACATTCCTCACTGCGTTCCGCATCCGCGGCCGCTACGACCTGACGCGCACCAACGCCCGCCCCTGGCTGTACGGCATCGCGGGCAACCTCATCGGCAGACAGCGCCGCGCCGAGGTGCGGGCGCTCAAGGCGCTGGCCCGCACCGGGCACGACCCCGTCGCCGCCTCCTGGGTCGAGGAGACCGACAGCCGGGTCGCCGCACAGGCACCGCTCGCCGGAGCCCTCGCCGCACTGCCGGCGGGGGACCGGCACGTACTGCTGCTCATCGCCTGGGCCGACCTCACCTACCAGGAGGTCGCCGAGGCACTGGACATCCCGGTCGGGACGGTCCGCTCACGGCTCAACAGGGCCCGGCGCAAGGTGCGTACGGCGCTGGGCGCGGACCCCGCGTTCCTGCCCGACACCCCGGAGGTGGTCTGACGTGGACGAGATGACGGCGGTTCGCGAACTGCGGGCCGAGACACCCCTGCCCCCGCGCGGACGGCTCGTCCCGGGGCGTGAGGCGCTGCTTGCGGAGGCGGCGCGCGGCCGCCGGAGCCGGGGCCTGCGCACCGACTGGCGGCTCGCCGCGGTGGCGGCCGCGGCCGCGATCACACTGGCGGCGGTGCTCGGCACCCAGGTCCTGGGCGGCGAGGGGCACGAGACACTGCCGGGGGCCCGGTCGACGTACTTCCTGGAACTGGGCAGCGCGAAGGACCTGTTGAACGACGCCGCCGACGTGGTCGCGGCCGGTCCCTCGGTCACCGCCCGTGACGGCCAGTGGATCTACGTCAAGAGCGGCGAGGTGAACCTCACGGACGACTCGCGGCCGGGGACGAGCGAGACCTGGATGAAGTACGCCGACCCGTCCATGGAGGACGGGAAGGCGGGCGACGACCACTCGCCGAGGGAGGAGTACGCGTTCCTCAAGGCCCTGCCCGACGACCCGAAGAAGGTACGGGCGAAGGCACGCGCGTTCTTCTACGCCACCGACAAGACCGAGACCCGCACCGAACACGAGTACCGGGCCCTCACCGCGGTCCTCGGCCGGGCGTACGCGTACGACGCCGAGGACCTCGCCAAGGTCTACCGGGCCCTGGCCACGATTCCCGGCGTACGGGCCGCGCAGGTCCAGGACGCGGCGGGACGTGACGCCGTCGCGGTCTACCTCAGGAACGAGGATCCGACGGCGAACCGGGACGAACTCCTCCTGGACCCCGGCACCTACCTCTACAGCGGTCATCGGTGGGTGGCCCGGAGCGCCGGCGGCCAGTGGAAGAAGGGGGACGCCGTCATCAGCGGGGTGCGACTGGCCGTGGCAGTGGTCGACAGGAAGGACCAGCGGCCCTGACCTGGACCGCCCTGGTCCCTCCGGCACGACCCCGCCGGACAGGCCCCGGTGCGCCCGGCACCTGAGACGCCGGGCGCACTGGTTGGCACCCGTGGGCCCCGGCCGGTTAGGTTTCCCTCATGACCGACACGACTGCTACTCGCACCACCGGCGCCGTCGCCGCCGGGCTTGCCACGCTCGCCGCCGACGGAACTGTCCTCGACACCTGGTTCCCGGCCCCCGAACTGGCCGCCGAACCCGGCCCCTCCGGCTCCGAGCGGCTGTCCGCCGAGCGCGCGGTGGAGCTGCTCGGCGAGGGCGCCGTGAAAGCGATCGGCCCGGACGCCCGGCGTGGCGTCGAAGTGGTCGCGGTCCGCACGGTCATCGCATCGCTCGACGAGAAGCCGGTCGACGCGCACGACGCGTACCTGCGCCTGCACCTGCTCTCGCACCGCCTCGTGAAACCGCACGGGCAGAGCCTCGACGGCCTGTTCGCCCACCTCGCCAACGTCGCCTGGACCTCGCTCGGCCCGGTCGCCGTGGACGACGTGGAGAAGGTCCGGCTGAACGCCCGCGCCGAGGGCCTCCACCTGGCCGTGACGTCCATCGACAAGTTCCCGCGCATGACGGACTACGTGGCGCCGAAGGGCGTCCGCATCGCCGACGCCGACCGGGTCCGCCTGGGCGCGCACCTCGCCGAGGGCACCACGGTCATGCACGAGGGCTTCGTGAACTTCAACGCCGGCACGCTCGGCACGTCCATGATCGAGGGCCGCGTCTCCGCCGGCGTCGTGGTCGGCGACGGCTCGGACATCGGCGGCGGCGCGTCCACCATGGGTACGCTGTCCGGCGGCGGCAACGTCCGCATCACGATCGGCGAGCGGTGCCTGATCGGGGCGGAGGCGGGCGTCGGGATCGCCCTCGGTGACGAGTGTGTCGTCGAGGCCGGTCTGTACGTCACCGCCGGGACGCGGGTCACCATGCCCGACGGGCAGATCGTCAAGGCGCGTGAGCTGTCCGGTGCGTCCAACATTCTGTTCCGGCGGAACTCTGTCACCGGGACGGTGGAGGCGCGGCCGAACAACGCGGTGTGGGGTGGCCTCAATGAGGTCCTCCACAGCCACAACTGAGTCACGCGGTGGTTCTGTGAACCTGGCGCCCTCCCACTTGTTGTGGGAGGGCGCCAGGTTGTTCGGGGGTTCGGATGTCGGGTGCGGGCCCGGTGGGGGCTGGTCGCGCAGTTCCCCGCGCCCCTTAGAGGCAAGGGCTACCGCCCCCTGAAAGGCGAAAGGCGGGGGCGCAGCCCCGTCTTTCGCCTTTCAGGGGCGCGGGGAACTGCGCGACCAGCCCCCACGCACCCGCACATCGCAACGGCCCGCAAGAATTCCTGCCCCCACCCACCCGCACATCACCACCGGACCGTAAGAATTTCTCGCGCCGCCAGGCATAGCGGGGGCCCGCCCGGAGCGTCGATACGGGTGGGAGCGGGGAAAGCCCGCTGGGGAAGAGAAGGTGACGATGGATGCCCAAGGGCACGAGCGGTTCCGGGAGTTCGTGGAGAACCGGTCGTCGGCGCTGCTGAAGACCGCCGTGCTGCTCAGCGGCGGGGACAGGCACGCGGCCGAGGACCTGTTGCAGAGCGCGTTGATCAAGGCGGCCGGCCGGTGGCAGCGGATCGACGAGCCGGAGGCGTACGTACGGCAGATCCTGTACCGCCAGCAGGTGAGCCGATGGCGGCTGAAGTGGCGGCGGCGGGAACTGACCGTCGCCGAACCGCCCGAGGGGACGGGCGGGACGGCCGCGGCTGCTGCGGTGGACGCCTCCTCCGCGGCCGACCTGCGGATCGTGATGCGCGGAGCGCTGGCGCGGCTGACCGCCCGGCAGCGGACCGTACTGGTACTGCGTTACTTCGAGGACCTGCCGGAGGCCGACGTGGCCCGGATCCTCGGCTGCTCGGTGGGGACCGTGCGGTCCACCACCCACCGCTCGCTCGCCAGGCTGCGGGCTCTCGCGCCGGAACTGGCCGCTCTCGGACCCGCCGACGCGGAACAGAGCCCGTCCCGCGACTTCTCACCGGTGGAGGTACGTCCGTGAACATGGATCAACTGGTGCGCGACGCCCTGCACGAGCAGGCCGCGGACACCATGACCACGCCGCCCGACTTCGCGGGCCGCGTCCTCGCCGTCCGGCGACGCCGCCGGACCCGTACGATCGCCGGCGCCGCGGTGGCCACGGCGGTCGCCGTCGCCGTCGGGGTGGCGGTACCGATGCTGGACGGTGGCAAGGACGAGCCCCGGCTCGCCAGCCAGATGAACGAGAGCGACATCATCGCCCACCCGGACCAGACGCCGCCGCGCGATCTGATCGCGGCGGGCAACACCGCGCTGGCCGCCTACTACACGACCAGCACCGTCAAGGAGACCGCGGACCGGGGCGTCACCCGGCGCACCTACCACCTCCTCGACCAGGCGACCGGCAAGTACGTGAAGACCACCAAGTGGTCCATCCTCGACGTCGCTCCCGGCATGCGCACCGCCGCCGTCCTGGAGAAGGGGCTGCCCACCAAGCGGATCGGGCTGCTCGACCTGCTCACCGGTGAGGTCGAGCGCTGGATCACCGTCGACCGCGCCGTCGCGGGCGTCAGTTTCTCGGCCGACGGCAGCAAGCTCGTCGCGACGACGTACAGCGAGAATCCCGACCAGCAGAAGCTGGCGCCCAACGACAGTGACGGGGACGGCAAGAAGAACGACTGGATGCCGCCGTGGGGCGAGTCGTACCGGACCGGCTTCTACGTCCTCGACGTCGACTCCGGCAAGGGGTCCTGGAGCAAGGTCACGGTGCACGTCGACGAGGACATGCCCGGGTCCCTCAACGCCCGTCAGGACTTTGCCTTCAGCAATGACGCCAAGCTCGTGTACTCGGGGCTCACCACGGAACCCAACGTGCAGTACTACGACTTCGAGGGCAAGGAGGTCGCCACGCCCGCGAACGAGAAGTACCTGCACTGGTACGTCGACGCAAGGCTGTCCCCGGACGGCAAGCTCGCCGCCGGCGACTTCGCGGGGGGCATCAAGACCACCGCCTCCGAGATCAACGACCCCTACACCGGCAAGCGGCTCCACAAGATCCCCGGACAGCAACTGCTCGCCTGGGTCGACAACAAGCGGCTCATCGCCTTCGACATCGCACCCGGCACGAACGAGTTCCACAACCGGCTCGTGCTCGTCACGATCGGCAGCGACAAGACGGTCCCGCTGAGCGGTTTCCGCAAGGGGAACGACGGTGCGGCCGGGCGCTGGACGCCGATCTTCGCCGAACGCTGAGCACGTTCCGATCACACGCCGGCCGAGGCGGCCACCAGCCGCTCGTACGCCGTCAGCAGCCCGTCGACCGCATCCCGGCCGGCGGGCCGCAGCGGTGCCCGGACCGGGCCGGAGGGCAGGCCGAGGGCGCCCAGCAGAGCCTTCGCCGTCACCGAGCCGGGCAGGCCGGAGGCCATCATCAACTCCGTGAGCGGGATGGTGAGTTGCTGCAGCCGGACCGCCTCGTCCGGGTCGCCGTCGTCGAACGCGTCCAGGATCGAACGGAAGTGACGCGGGGTCACATTCGCCACTGTGCTGATGTATCCGGCACCGCCGATCGCGTACATCGCGAGCACGTACTCGTCGCAGCCCGTGTAGTACGCCAACTCCGTGGCGGCCAGCACCTTCTGGGTGCCGAGCAGGTCGTACGCGCAGTCCTTCACCGCCACGATCCGCGGATGCCCGGCCAGCCTCAGCATCGTCTCCGGCTCGATGCGCGTCCCCGTGCGGCCCGGGATGTCGTACAGCGCGAGCGGCAGTCCGGAGGCGTCCGCGATCGTGCGGAAGTGTGCCTCGACGGCGTCCTGCGGGGGCCTGCTGTAGTACGGCGTGACCACCAACAGGCCGTCCGCGCCCGCCTTTTCGGCCTCCAGGGCGAGTTCGGCGGTGTGGCGGGTGTCGGCGGTCCCGATGCCCGCGACGATCGCGGCACGGTCCCCGACCGCGTCCGCCACCGCCCGCACCAGCGCCGACTTCTCGGCGTCCGTCGTGGTCGGCGACTCCCCGGTGGTCCCGGACAGCACCAGCCCGTCGCAGCCCTCGGAGACCAGCCGGTCGGCCAGCCGCTGCGCACCGTCCAGGTCCAGCAGCCCCTCGTCGGTGAAGGGAGTGATCATCGCGCAGAGGGCACGGCCGAAGGGCGGGGTGCGTCGTGAGGTCATGGAGGTAGTCTCGGCACACCGATCCTGAAGCTCCACTTAATTCTTCTACGGGATATGGGTAAGCATTTCTTATTGGTTGCGGCGTTCGGCGTGGCAGGGGCGCTCTAGGAACTCGCCCCCGTTTCGGTCACCATGGCGGGGACGGTAGAAGGTCGTCTGTCACGGGAGGCGTCATGAAGCTGGGCAAAGCACTGGCCACCGGAGTCGCGGAGGAGCAGCCGCGCCTGGAAGAGGAAGAACTCCGACTCCCCGAGGAGATCGAGGAGTTGGAGTCCGCGGTCGAAGAGGTTCCGGTCGCGCGATGAGGGTGCGGCTCCCCGAGGAACGTCCGGCGGAGCCGCCGACCGGATTCAAGATCGCCCACCCGATGCTGTCCCAGGACGGCACCCGGGCCGGGTTCACCGGTGTGTCGCTGGGCGGCGCGCTGCCGTACGGAGTGCTGGACGAGGCGCACTGTGTCTACGGCCTGCGGCACCGGGCACCGCACCGCCGCTGCGACTGCGGCTTCCACTGCGTGCACGAGCGCACGGCGGCCGAGGCCATGCTGTGCACCGCCGAGCACCGCAGCGCCGTACTCCTCGAAGTGACGGTCCTCGGCGCCTACATCCGCTTCGAGCTCGGTTTCCGGTACGCGCGGCAGCGGGTGCGTACCGCCACGGTCGGCCCCTGCGCGTGCGGCGCGGTCGCCGTGGCGCTGGCCGACGCGGGATGGGGGAGGCCCGGCTGGCGGGGCTTCGCGGCCTCCTGCGCCGGATGCGTGCGCGGCCGTACGGCGGTGTCGCTCGCGACCTTCGCCCGGCTGGGCGGGGAAGGGCTGCGGGTACGGGCCGGTGGCGGTGCCGTACCGGGCGCCGGTGACGGTCTGCCCGAGGGGCTCGGGGTCTCCGAGCTCGTCGCCGAGGCGGCGCTGCTGCAGGCCAGGCTCGACTGGTTCCAGAGCCAGCTGGCTCGACTCGGCGATCGCGGGGCCGGACAGGGGTGACGGCGGCCCGGCAGGGTACTCGGGCGTCCCGGACGAAAGGAGGGGACGCCGTGACCGGAACCACGGACCGGCGGCCGGGCGAGCAGCACTCGGTCGGTGAACTCGTCGGACAGGCCACCGAACAGCTCTCCGAGCTCGTACGACAGGAAGTGCGGCTCGCGAAGGAGGAGTTGGCGCAGAAGGGCCGGCGCGTGGGGCGCGGCGGCGGGCTGCTGGGCGCGGCCGGAGCCGTCGCCTACGTGGGGCTGATGGCCCTGGCCGCGACCGGTGCGGCCGCGCTCTCCCTCGTGCTGCCCGTATGGGCGGCGGCGCTCATCGTCACGGCCGTGCTCTTCCTGGTCGCGGGCGTGCTGGCGAGGACCGGCCGGGCCCAGCTCGGGCGCGCCGCCCCGCCGATGCCCGAGGAGGCGCTCGACAGCGTCCGGGCCGACGTCGACGAGATCAAGGAAAGGGCGCATCGATGAAGGACAGCAACGATCCCGTGGAGCGCGGCAAGGCTGCCGGCAAGGCGGCGGACAAGGCCGCCGGCGGCGCGAAGGGCCCGGACGAGCTGCGACGGCAGATCCAGGAGACCCGGGGGCAACTCGGGGACACCGTCGAGGAGTTGGCGGCAAAGGCCGACGTGAAGGGCCGCGCGCGGGCCAGGGGCGCCGAGCTGAAGGGCAAGGCGTCCGAGGCCGGCCACGTCGTGCAGGACAAGGCGGCACAGGCCGGCCATGTCGTGCAGGACAAGGCCACCGAGGCCGGGCACGTCGTACAGGGCAAGGCCGTTGAGGCCGGACACGTGGTGCAGGACAAGGCCGTCCAGGCCGGGCACGTGGTGCAGAGCAAGGCCACGCGGGTCGGACACGCCGTCCAGGACAACGTGCCCCGGCCGGTGCGCACGGCCGTGACCAACGCCGTCCAGGCCGGAAAGCGGCACCCCGGGCCCGTACTGATCGCCGGGGCCGGAGCGGTGGTCGCGGCGGGCCTGCTGCGCCGGCGCCACAACGGACACCACTGATACGCACACCGATAGACACCTCCGGCTCCGGTCAGTGACCGGAGCCGTACGGCGAGCGGCGGGGCCGATCCATTCGGCACCGCCGCTCGTCGTGCATCAGTTGCAGCCCGGCGGGGGTGGACCCCGTCCGTGACGCCGGTGCTTGACCTGAAGTTCGGTTGAGGTCCGAGGGTGGGGCCGTGGACACCGATCAGCGATCACTGGAGTTCGTGATGACCCGTCGTACCGATGCGCACCCCGCGATGACCCGCCCCGAGGTGGGAGCGCCCTTCTTCAGCACCTGGCGGGTGGGGACGCCCGAGCGGCAGAAGGAGACGGTCGAGGCGATCGCCGCCGCCTGGGAGCGCAGGGCGTGGCCGGCCGAGGGGCTGCTCGGGTACCACGTCTACACGGGGGAGGACGGCACGACCCTGCTGCACCACTCGCAGTGGCGGAGCGAGCAGGACTACGAGGCGTTCGTGAAGGTCCACCGGCAGGAGCGCGTGGACGAGGTGGACGTGGCCGTGCCCGGGATCGAGCGCGTGGGGCTCGGCCGCTACCGGCGCTACCGCAGCGGCGCTCAGGAGGGGGAGACCCGGGTGCCGGGGTGCGTCGTGATCGTCGAGATCGAGTTCGAGGGACCGGACCCCGACCGGCAACGCGCCTGGGTGGACGCCGTGTTCGAAGCCCTGGAGAGCGAGCCGAACCTCAGTCCCGGCGGGATCTCCGCCCACTTCCACCTCAGCACCGACGGCACGAAGGTCCTCAACTACGCCGAGTGGGAGACCGCACAGGCCCACATCGACGCGCTGGCCGCACCGGGCGGCGGTGTCGGATCCCGTACGCCCGAGTGGGAGCGCGTGCAGACATACCCCGGGCTGAAGCAGTCCACGGTCCACCGCTACACCCACGCCCTCGGGCTCGTCCCCGAGTGATCACCGGCTCGCGGTGGACGACGGGGCGGGCTGCCACGGAAATCCCCTGGGCGCCATCCGACAAGAAGAACCGTCTGGACAAAAAAAGTTTTCGGTGAGACGGTGGAGTCATGTTGGACGTGACCGTGATCGAGGACCCGGCGGCAGCCGCCGCCTCGCTGGACCCCATAAGGGGCCGGCTCCTGGCCGAGCTGGCGGCCGGACCCGCGTCGGCCGCCATGCTGGCCGGCAAGGTCGGACTGCCCAGGCAGAAGGTGAACTACCACCTGAAGGCGCTGGAGCGGCACGGCCTGGTCGAGCTCGCGGGGGAGCGCCGCAAGGGGAACGTCACCGAGCGACTGATGAGGGCGACGGCGGCGTCGTACGTCATCTCGCCGCTCGCCCTCGCCGCCGTGCAGCCCGACCCGGATGGGTTCCGGGACCAGCTCTCGGCTCGGTGGCTGCTCGCGCTCGGCGCCCGGCTCGTGCGGGACGTCGGCACGCTCATCACGGGCGCCACGAAGGCCCGCAAGCGGCTCGCCACGTACGCGCTGGACGGTGAGGTGCGTTTCGCCTCGGCCGCCGACCGGGCCGCGTTCATCCAGGAGTTGACGGCCGGTGTCGGCGCCCTGATCCGCAAGTACGACTCTCCGGACGCCGAGGGGGGCCGCGACCACCGGATCGTCGTGGCCGTCCACCCCACGGTCAAGCCCGAGACGTCCGGAGCGGCCGGCGCAGCCGATGCATCCGGTACGTCCGACGGTCCCAAGGCTTCCGAGGCGCCCTCAGCGGTGCCCGAACTCACCGACTGACACGCCTGGTCGACACACAGGAGCACACCATGTCCAAGGAATTCGAGATCGCCCGCGAGTTCGAGGTCGACGCCACACCCGACCAGGTGTGGGACGCCGTCACCAGCGGTACCGGCGGCTGGCTGTGGCCGATGGAGCCCCCCGAGCCGCGTGAGGGCGGCCGGGGCCCCTGGGGATCCACGGTCACCGCCTGGGACCCGCCGCACAAGTACACCAACCGGCTTGAGGGCGTCGACGAGAACTCCGCGCAGACCCTCAATCAGCTCGACTACACCGTCGAACCGCGCGACGGCGGACGGCGCGCCTGGGTGCGGTACGTGCACAGCGGGATCTTCGTCGACGACTGGGACAACCAGTACGACGGGGCGAGCAGGCACACCGACTTCTACCTCCACACCCTGCGCGAGTACCTGACGAGGTTCGCGGCCAGGCCGGCCGCCTTCGCCACGTTCGACGGGCCCGACGCGTCCAAGGCGGCCGACGCCTTCGCCGCCGTCGGCCGGGCACTCGGCCTCGCGGACGACACCGCCGAGGGAGCGCGCGTACGGGCTCAGGGCCCCGACGGCCAGGTCCTGGACGCCGTCGTCGACTACCGCAACCCGTACTTCATCGGGCTGCGCACCGACGACGCCCTCATCCGCTTCTTCGGACGCAACCACTGGGGCGCGCCCGTCGGCATGAGCGTCCACGACTTCGCCCCGGGCGCCGACGCCAAGGGGAACGAGGCGGCCTGGCAGGGCTGGCTGAACCGGGCCTTCGGGGCCTGACGTTCTACAGAGACGCCGGTGAGCCCGGCCCCCTGACGTGGGGCCGGGCTCACCGGCGTGCTCCCGCGGCGACTACGGGCGGAACCGCAGCACCTGCGGGTCGTGGTCGCTGATCTGGTCGGAGAACTCCGAGTTGATGTGCACGCTGTCGTACGTGAAGTCGCAGTCCTTGCGGATCGACGGGCTGATCAGGATCTGGTCGAGGACCTGGCTGTTGCCCTGGTAGTCATAGCTGTAACGCTCGCTCTTCGGAAGGGACTTGACGGCCGACCACAGGGCGCCGTCGTCCTCCAGGAGCGTCGTCGTCTGCGAGAACTCGAAGTCGTTGATGTCGCCGAGCGTCACGACGTCCGCGTTCTTCTGCTTCGCGAGGATGTCCTTGACGAAGGCGTTCACCGCGGTCGCCTGGAGGTGGCGCTGCGTCTCCGAGCTGCGCGCCGGTGGCTGGAACTGCGAGTGCAGCGACTGGTCGCCGCCCTTCGACGCGAAGTGGTTCGCGATCACGAAGACCGACTTGCCGCGGAAGGTGAACTCGCCCGCGAGCGGCTTGCGGCTGTTCGTCCATGCGGCGTTCGCCGGGTCGATACGGCCCGGCGAGACCGTGAGCTGCGCCTTGCCGTGCACCTTCGTGACGCCGACGGCCGTCGTGGCGTCGCCGCCCGCGCGGTCCACGAACGACACGCGCTCCGGGTTGTAGAGGAACGCCTGGCGGATGTTGCCGCCCGGCTCGCCGCCGTCCGCGAGGTTCACCGGGTCGATGGAGCGCCACTCGTACGCCGGGCCGCCCGCGGCGACGATCGCGTCGATCAGCTTCTGCATCGTCTGGTCGGCGGCGACGGTGCCGTCGTTCTTCGCGCCGTTGTTGTCCTGGATCTCCTCCAGGGACAGGATGTCGGGCGACTGGAGGTGGTTCACGATCGCGGCCGCGTGGGCGGCGAAGGTGGCGTCCGTCGGGTCGAGGTTCTCGACGTTGTACGTCGCCACCGCCAGCTCGGAACGCGACTGCTTGCGCGTCGTCTCGCGCTCCAGGCCGCCGGCCTCGACCGTGCCCAGGGTGCGGGCGGTCAGCGTGTAGCCGCCGAACTGGTTGTAGTCGAGCGGGCCCTCGGTGGTGCCCTTGAGCGTGTCACCGACGTTGGCAGTCGGGAACGGCTCGGTGGCGGTCGGGATCAGCGACTGGATCTGCAGCCGGCCGGTGTTCTGCGAGGAGTACGCGCCATAGACGGTACCGCCGCGGCGGTTCGGGTTCTCGTGCGGCTTGACCGTCACCCAGAGCTCGGAGAACGGGTCGGTCGCGGTGACCACGCGCGACGAGCCGATCGCGACGTTCATGCCCTCCAGCGACTCGTAGAAGTCGAGGGCGTACTTCTTCGGCCGCAGCGTCAGGCCGTTGACCGAACCGCTCGCCGCCGCGTCGCCCTCGGACGTGTACGCGGCTGGTACGGAACGGCTGTTGATGACGGTGGCCTTGGGCAGCGCGTTGCCGCTCGACACCACCGTCACCGTCGGCCGGGTGATCTCCGTGACCGACTGGTTGCCGGACGCGGCGCCGCCCGGGACGAACTCCGTGACCGTGCCCGAGACGGTGACCGAGTCGCCGACGGCGACCTTCGGCGTGGAGCTGGTGAAGACGAAGATGCCCTCACTGGTGGCCGGGTCGTCGTCCGCGGACGGACCCTGGATCCAGAAACCGCGGGACGAACCGTAGGTTCTCGTGCCCGTGACGATGCCGGCCACGTCCGTGACCTGCTGGCCCGCGAGCGGGGACGTACGGGTGGAGCCCTGGATGTCGTGGACGGCCACGGCGTCCGCGTGGGCGGGCGAGGTGACGACCACCGCGGAGACCGTGGAACAGACGGCGGCGACGGTGAGCGCGGCTATGCGTGCGGAAGACTTGCTCGGCAACGGGATCCCTCCGGGGACGTGCGTGGGCGCCGGGACGAGGGTGGCGCGGTGAACGGACGTGGGTGGAGCTGTTCAAACACGTATGTGGGTGGAGCTGTGGAACGCGTACCTGGGTGGAGCGGTGGAGCTGCGGAACGAAGGCAGGGGTGAAGCGGGGTGAGGCGTGGGGGAGCCGTAACCGGTGGGGCGGTCCGTGACGCGCGTAGAAGCCGCGATGCACTGCTACTCGCGAGTTTCTACGCGCGTCAATCTCGTGTCTGGCCACGGCACTTGTCAAGGTTTCCCGAGTTAACACTTCTGACAGGTTCATGAACCGGGCGGCATGGGTCCAAATCCGTCTAGGCTGAGGTCGCGTGTCCGGGGCGGCCGGCAGGCGTTTTCCCGGGCGGCCCGCGGGCCTCGTGTACGTCCGAGATGTACGCCCGAACGTTCGTCCTAGGAGAACCAGCCGATGTCAGACAGTTCCCCCCTGCCGCCGGTGCGTCTGCACTCCGAAGCGGAGCTCGCGCGGGACGCCCTCGCCACGCCGCTTCTCTCGCGTGCCGTGCGACTCGCCCGCTGGGCCGGTCCGGACACCCGGGTCGGGGCCGGCGGCGAACTCGTCGAGGAGCAGCTGCCGGCCGCCGCCGCGGAGCTCGGTCTCGACGGCGGGGACGCCGCCGCCTACGCGAGCGAGGCCTGGCGGGTCGCCGTGGACACCGGGCTCGTCGAGGTCGTGGACGAGGAGGAGGGCACGGTCACCGCGGGCGCCGACCTGGGGCTCGTCCTCTCCGGGGCACCGCAGGACGTGCTGGGACTGTGGCTCGGCGCCCTTGAGACCGTGCTCGCCGACGCCAGCGTGCCCGACCTCGACGACCTCGTGGAGGCCATGGGCGAGGGCGGCGAGATCGACTTCTCCGAGCTGGACTGGGATCCGGAGGCCGAGGCGGAGTTCCTCGACGGGGTCCTCGGCAACCTCTACCTGCTGACCTCCAGCGAGGACGGGCCCGGCGACGGCCCGGTGCCCCTGCCCGCGCTCGCCGCGTCGATGATCGTGCCCGACGACATGGGGGAGCCCACCAACGACGTCCTGGAGCAGGTCTCGGACGCGATGATGCGGCTCGACGACCAGTTCCGGCTGCTTGAGCCGATCGGGCTCGTCGACTTCCAGCCCGTCGACGAGGCCCTCATGGCCGACGCCGACGAGGAGCCCGCGGCGCCGGTCGACGACACGGACGTCTCGCGGTACGGGATGGTGCGGCTCACCCCCCTCGGGGTGTACGGGATCCGGGCTCGGCTCCTCGAAGCCGGGTTCGCGGCGCCCGCGGTGGGCGACCTCGCGGACAAGGGGGCGGACGTGCTGCTCGACAGCACCTCCGCGTTTCCGCCGGCGGCCGCGCAGGCCGAGACCGAGCAGTGGCTCGACCGGCGTGAACCCCTTGCGGCGGCGCGGGAGTTGCTCGCGGCGGCGAAGGGTTCCGACGCGGGGGCGCCGCTGCGGCGGCTGCGCTGCCAGCAGGCCCTTTCGCTGGTCGGTACGGAGGCTTCGCCCGCGCTCCGTGAGGTGCTCGACGATGCCGAGCTGGGCGGGCTCGCGCGGGTCTGGCTCACCGAGCGGGGGGCCTCGGACGTGCCTCCGCCGTCCGAGGGGATGGTGTTCTGGCTGACCGTCGACACGATTGCCGCGCAGCTTGCCGCGGAGGGGAACTCCGTGGAGCTGCAGGCGCTCGTCGAGGGGCTTGCGGCGCAGCACGGGGGGTTCTTCGCGGCGGCCTGGCGGGTGGATCACCCTGCCACGCCGGATGTGCTGGAGGCGATGGGGCGGCTGCACCCGGACAAGAAGGTGGCCAAGGAGGCGCGGAAGGCTGCGTTCAAGGCTCGGTCGCAGCAAGGGGGGTAGGGGGGTTTTCTTCGCCCCCGCCGCCCCTACCCGTCCCGTCCCTGGGGGCTGCCGCCCCCAGACCCCCGCATCGCGCTGACGCGCTCGTCCTCAAACGCCGGACGGGCTGAAAGTGTCGGCCCGGGCCGCGAAATCTCTAGCCTCTCCGGCGTTTGAGGAGCGGGGGTTCGGGGGCCGGCCCCCGAGTAGTGACGGGAATGGGTAGGGGCGGCGGGGGCGAAAGAAGTCCTGGTCGTCAGGGCTCTTCCTCGCCCATGGCGAGTACCCGGACCGGGATGCCGTCCAGCTCGTCGGGGACCACGTCCTCGGGGCGGAGCCGGTCGCGGGGGATCTTTCGGGTGACGAAGACGACGATGACGTCCTCGCCGGACTCCTCGTCGCGCCCACTCCCGACACCGGTCACATTGGCCAGCGCCATCAGCCGTTCCTCATGGCGGTGGCTCGCCTGACGCGCGTCCACTTCGGCTCGCCTCCCATGGGTGGTCGTACGGGTCCTCGGTATGGAGATTATTCCGACCAACAGTTCGCATGCGAGGACTGATGGGCCGTACGGGGCGGCATTGCTCCGGACGGGCGGAAGAGGCCGGATCCGCCCGGATTCACGCAAGCGAGCCCTGGGAAGTCGGCCCGCGTTCAACCGGCGTTCAGTCACGGGCGGGACGGTGTGGCCGACAGTCGGGTCCGCCACCCTCCACGCGTCACCGCCTCGCCACGGTCACACTCCACCGTCACAGGAGACAGCATGTCGCTCACCCGCAGGGACTTCGCCAGACGATCCGCGATCACCGGCGCCGGTGTCGCCCTGATCGGCAGCGTCGGCACACTCGCCACCGCGCCCGGCGCCCTCGCGTCCACGGACACCGAGACCACGGGCGATGCCGACGACGATGCCGACCACGCCGACCGGCACGGCGGAGCCGTCGGCTACGGCCCGCTGCTGCCCGACCCCAAGGGCGTCCTCGCGCTGCCCGCCGGGTTCCGGTACCGCGTCATCACGTACAGCGGGAGGACCAAACTGGAGTCGGGCGAGTTCACCCCCTCCAACCACGACGGCACGGCCACCTTCGACGGCCCGCGCGGCACGACCCTCCTCGTCAACAACCACGAGCTGAAGGGCCCCCGCGCCAACTGGAAGTACCCGGTGCCGCTCACCGAGGGACTCGTCTACGACCCGGCCGCGTCCGGCGGCTGCACGGTCGTCGAGGTGCGTCCCGGCGGCGCGGTCGCCGAGTGGGTCGGCATCGCGGGCACCTCCACCAACTGCGCGGGCGGCAGCACCCCCTGGGGCACCTGGCTCACCTGCGAGGAGAACTCCGACCGCGCCGGCGTCAACGGCATGACCAAGGACCACGGCTACGTCTTCGAGGTCGACCCCTGCGACCGCCGTGCCAACCGGAGCCCCAAGCCCCTGAAGTTCTTCGGCCGGTACGACCACGAGGCCGTCGTCATCGACCCCAAGCGCGGCCACGCCTACCTCACCGAGGACGCGTCCGGCCCCAACGGCCTCTTCTACCGCTGGACCCCGCCGAAGGGCTTCCACTACGGCCCCGGCCGGTTCCGTACGCTCGCCGACGACGCGGGCGTGCTCCAGGCACCCAAGTGCTACGACTCCGGCGGCCGACCGGTCGACGACCTCTCCCGCGCCACGAAGATCGGCACGGTGTACGGCGTCGACTGGGTCGACGTCCCCGACCGCGACGCGAAGACCGTCGACGTGCGCAAGCAGTTCGGCCCCGGCGAGGTCACCCGCGCCCGCAAGCTCGAAGGCATGTGGTGGGGCGACGGCGGCGCGTACATCGTCTCCTCGTACGCCCGTGAGGAGAGCCCCGTCCAGCACGACGGCCAGGTCTGGTTCTACGACCCCAAGCGCCGCACGCTGACCCTCAAGGTGCTCCTCGGCGTGAACCCCGACCCGTCCAGGGACGGCGCCTTCGACGGCCCCGACAACATCACCGTCTCCCCGTACGGCGGACTCGTCATCGCCGAGGACGGCGAGGGCGTCTCGCACCTCTTCGGCGCGACCGACAGCGGCCGTACGTACCCCATCGCCCGCAACGACCTCAACATCGGCACCGAGGAGGAGCCCGAGTTCAGCGAGTTCACCGGCGTCACCTTCTCGCCCGACGGAAAGACGCTGTACGCCAACATCCAGGAGCCGGGCATCATGCTGGCGATCACCGGTCCCTGGCGGCGTCAGAAGCGCGGCTGAGCTTCGGTTCGTACGCAGAGTCCCCTTGGCTGTGGAGTAAAGCCGTCGCCTCCCGTGTTGTAACACCTATTACAACGTGGGAAGCGTGGGAGGGGACCGGAGTCGATGAGCCTTCGCCAGTACGAGTACGCCCTGGCCGTTGCCGAGGAGGGCTCGGTGACGGCGGCGGCGGAGCTGCTGCACGTCGCTCAGCCGTCGGTGTCCCAGCAGATCCGCGGCCTGGAGCGGGAACTCGGCGTGCAGCTGTTCGCCCGCACGCCGACCGGACTGGTGCCCACCGTGGTCGGCCGCGCGTTCCTGCGGGAGGCGGAGGTCGCGGTCAGCGCGTCGCGGCGGGCCAGGGCGACGGCACGGGCCGGTGCCGACGAGCTGGTGGGCGAGCTGGTCGTAGCGGCGCAGATGGGCTTCGGCACCCGGCAGCTGCCGGGTGCGCTGGGCACGCTGCGTCGCCGCTTCCCGCGGCTTGAGGTCACCGTCTTCGAGGAGCCGAGCTCCGCCGAGCTGGAGCGGCTGTGCCGCCGGGGCGCGGTGAACCTCGCCCTGATGGCGGCGTGCGAGCGGAGCCCCTCCGACGCCCACCACCTCGGCGACGAGAACTTCGTCGTGGTGCTGGGCGCCGGGCACCGGCTGCTCGCCGCGGACCGGGTCGAGCTGCGCGAGCTGGAGGGGGAGCCGTGGGTGCGGTTCGACCGCGACAGCGCGCTCGACGGCGTGCTGCTGAACGTGCTGCGGGACAACGGTCTGACCCCGACCCCGGTCGCCCGCGTGTCCCAGACGGCGACGGCCGTTCGCTGGGCCGCCCACGGGCTGGGGGTGACACTCGTCCCGGCCTCCGCGGTGCCCCACGGTTACGAGCACCTTGCGCGCCCGGTGTTGCCGGTCGTGTCCCAGCCCGTCATCGCCGTGCTCCGGCACGGGGCGGGCCCGGCGGAGACGGCCCTGCTCGAACTCCTGCGCAAGGAGACCTGGTCCGAGTCGACCTGGTCCGAGGCTGCTTCTGCTTCCTTCTCGCCTTCCTTCTCACCGGTGCCCTGACGGCCGAGAAGGGAGCGGGCGCGCCGCAGTCTGCCGACGGAGTCAGCCCCTGGGGAATTCGCCGCCGTCCACCACGAGATTGCTCCCGGTCACCCAGCTCGCCCGGTCGGACGCGAGGAACAGCACCGCGTTGGCGATGTCGTCGGGCTGACCGTCGCGCCCCAGCGGCACGGTGGTGCCGCTCTCGCCCTGCGTCGGGTCCAGGCGCGCCCACTGCTCCCGCGTCAGTTCGCCGCCGGGGGTGGCGGTCCTGCCGGGAGTCACGGTGTTGACCCGGATTCCGGACGGGGCCAGCTCCAGGGCCAGGCCCCGGCTGTAGTTCTCCAGCGCCGCCTTCGCCGCCGTGTAGTGCAGGAACGGGGGTGGCGTGGCGGGGACCGCGGCCGAGGAGACGTGCACGATCACTCCCGAACGCCGTTCCCGCATCCCCGGTACCAGCAGCGAGTCCAGCCGTACCGAGGCCAGGTAGTTCAGGTCCAGTTGGTCCTGCCACTCCTCGTCGGGGATGGCGGAAGTGCTCGCGTACGGTTGCGCCCCACCCGCGTTGTGGACCAGGACGTCCACCCCGCCGAGCACCTCCCGCGCGGCCGTGGCGAGCGCCTCCGCGCCGGCCCGTGTCCGTACGTCGGCCGCCACGAAGGCTGCCCCCTCCGGCACCGTGCCCGTCGCCGACCTGGCGGTCGTGAGCACCTCGGCACCCGCGTCCAGGAGTTGGCGCACGACGGCCGCTCCTATTCCGCGAGAACCACCTGTGACCAGGGCTCGCTTTCCCTTGAGTTCCTGCGTTCCTGATCCGTTTTCGATCGTGGTCATGCCGCCTGCTCTCTCAGTTGTGCGGATACGTCGTGGTGAGTACCTCGTCGATTCGGTTCACCGTACGTTCGGAAAAGAACGAGGGGCAAAGACGTAAAGTCAGCAGGTGGTATAGGGAGTTCCTATGGCGCCTGCGGCGGCTGAGTGTTCTCCGCCTCAGGGGCCTCGCATGAAGGTGATCTGTCCGGGTACGCCCCTCCGGGAATAATCGTTCGCCCGACGCGCGGTGCCCGTCCTACAGTGATGAACGTCCAGGTGCGAAGGCAGGACCTACTTCCACTCATAATGGGGCGGCCGCGGGTTCGAGTCCCGTCACCGGCACAACGCGCCGGTGTAGCTCAGGGGTTAGAGCACCTACGTCGGTTCCGCCGGCCTTGAACTCTGGACACGACAACTTCATGCACCTCCCGGTGCGATGGCAGCGGCTACTTCTCTTCCAAAGAATCCAGGCCGCCGCCGACTTGATCTCGGGAGGCGCAGCAAATGGTGTGTGCCCGGTGCGAAGGCAGCGGATACTTCGGGGACTTGGTGGGAAACCGTGCGGGTTCGAATCCCGTCATCGCTTCGGGCGATGTGGCGGAATGGAAGACGCGCCAAGTGATAAGACCGCCGCCGCTCTTACCTCGGGCACGCTCCATTTGCTGTGCTTCCCTCCGGAACACCACTGAATTCGGGGGAATTCATCATGGCGCGATTCAACACCAAGGCGGCAAAGGCCCAGGGCACTTCGCGGGTCACCTCGACCGGACGCGTACTGCGCACCTACGAGGGCGGCCGCGGCCGTGAGCGCGACGCGCGTTCCGAGCTCTTCCTGCTGGCCATCGCCAACCTCGTCTCGCAGAACACCTTCTACGAGACCGGCGACGCCCGGGACGACCGGTTCGCCGCGCTCGTCCGTGAGCTGGCCGTCAGCGACCCGTCGTGGACGGCGAGCATGCTGGCCTGGCTGCGCGGCGAGGGCAACATGCGGACCGCCTCCATCGTCGGCGCCGCCGAGTACGTCAAGGCGCGCCTCGACGCGGGCGCCACGGACGGACCTGCCAACCGGCAGGTCGTCGCCTCCGTGCTGCGGCGCCCGGACGAGCCCGGCGAGCTGCTCGCGTACTGGACCGCGCTGTACGGCCGCAACATCCCCAAGCCCGTGAAGCGCGGCATCGCCGACGCCGTACGCCGGCTCTACAGCGGCAAGTCGCTGCTGAAGTACGACACGGCGTCCAAGGGCTACCGCTTCGGCGACATCCTCAACCTCGTGCACGCGGCACCCGACCCGGACAAGCCGTGGCAGGGCGAGCTGTTCCAGTACGCGCTGGACCGGCGGCACAACCCGGACACCGCGGTCGTGCCCAGGTCGCTGCCCGTTCTGGCGGCCCACCGTGACCTGATGGCACTGCGGCCCGCCAAGCGGCGCAAGGTGGTGACCGGTGCGCACGGCGCGCAGCGTCTCGCCGACGCGGGCATCACCTGGGAGGCGCTGGCCGGGTGGCTGCAGGGCCCGATGGACAAGGCGGCCTGGGAGGCCGTTATCCCGTCCATGGGTGCGATGGCGCTGGTGCGGAACCTGCGTAACTTCGACGAGGCCGGGGTTTCGGACGAGGTTGCCGCCCAGGTGGCCGCCCGTATTAGTGACCCCGTGGAGGTCGTGCGTTCGCGGCAGTTTCCGTTCCGGTACCTCGCCGCCTACCAGCACGCGCCTTCGCTGCGCTGGGCGTACCCGCTGGAGCAGGCGCTCGGTCACTCGCTGGCCAATGTGCCGGCGCTCGGTGGCAGGACGCTCGTGCTCGTCGACCGGTCCGGGTCGATGTTCTACTCGCGGCTTTCCGACCGCTCGGAGCTCAACCGGGCCGACGCGGCGGCGATCTTCGGTACGGCGCTCGCGCTGCGGGCGGCGGACGCGGATCTCGTCGAGTTCGGGACGAGCAGCAAGCGGGTGAAGTTCCGTGGTGGCGAGTCGGTGCTGAAGGTGCTGGAGCGTTTTGGCGACCTCGGCGGGACTGATACGACCGAGGCGGTGCGCAAGCACTACAAGCGGCATGATCGTGTGCTGATCGTCACGGACGAGCAGGCCACGTACAGCCACTACGGCGACCCGACCGAGCAGGTTCCGGCGCATGTGCCGGTCTACACCTGGAACCTTGCGGGGTACCGGGCTGGGCACGGGCCGTCCGGGGCGGGGAACCGGCATGTCTTCGGGGGGCTGTCGGACGCTGCTTTTCGGATGGTTCCGCTGCTTGAGGGGGCTCGGGACGCGGAGTGGCCTTGGGCCTGTTGATGGAGCCCTGTTCTGTGTGAGTGCGGCCCGTACTTCGGTGCGGGTCGCACTCTTGTGTGGGGGTCGGGCTGACATCTAACATTTCAGTTTGTGGAAGCGATACGGCCCGTGCCACGGACCCTGCTCAGGGACCGTGCGTACGAGGCGATACGGGACGCCATCGTGGCCGGCGACATCGCGCCGGGCGCCGTCGTGCGGGACGCCGAGCTGGCCGAGCGGCTCGGGCTTTCGCGGGCGCCCGTACGGGATGCCTTCTCACGGCTCGTCGACGAAGGCCTGCTGGAGTCCAAGCCGCAGAGCTACACGCGGGTGACTCCTGTGGTGGCCGCCGATGTGCGGGACGCCGCGGCCGTCGTCGGCGCCATGCACGAGCTGGTCACTCGGGCGGCGCTGCCACGGCTTCGCGCCGACCACATTGGTGCCATGCGCGAGGCCAACACGTGTTTTGCCGCGGCCGTGCGCGACGGTGACGTGTCCGCCGCGCTGCGTGCCGACGACGAGCTGCACGACGTGCTGGTCCGGGTGAGCGGGAATCGTGCCGCCGCCGCCACCGTCGCCCGCTACACCCCGCTCATCCGGCGCCTGGAGCGGCGCCGGTTCGGCGAGGGCGGCAACTGCCGTTCGGCCGGCCTGCACGACGAGCTGATCGACGCCTGTGCCGTCGGCGATGTGGACGAGGCCGTCCGTGTCACGGCGGAGATCTGGCGTGGCCTCGAAGACCTGGCCGATCTCGATACCTGATCCGTGGAGGACTCATGTCTCTGGCTTCGTACGAGCGTTATCCGCTGTTGTTCGGGCCGTCGCCCGTTCATCCGCTGGAGCGGCTGACCGAGCATCTTGGTGGGGCCTCGTTGTGGGCCAAGCGGGAGGATTGCAACTCCGGGGTTGCTTATGGGGGGAACAAGACTCGCAAGCTGGAGTATCTGGTTGCTGACGCGCTTGCGCAGGGGTGCGACACGCTTGTCTCGATCGGGGGCGTGCAGTCCAATCACACTCGGCAGGTTGCGGCCTGTGCCGCGCGGGCTGGTCTCAAGTGTGTGCTTGTTCAGGAGAGTTGGGTGGAGTGGCCCGACTCCGTGTACGACAAGGTCGGCAATATTTTGATCAGCCGGCTGGCGGGGGCCGATGTGCGGCTTGTGCGGGCCGGGTTCGGGATCGGGTTCAAGGAAAGCTGGGAGTTGGCTCTGCGGGAGGTTGAGGAGGGAGGTGGGAAGCCGTATGCCATTCCTGCCGGGGCCTCCGATCATCCTCTTGGTGGGCTCGGGTTTGCCGGGTGGGCTTATGAAGTTGTCGAGCAGGAAAGGGAGTTGGGGGTTTTCTTCGACACCGTGGTGGTTTGCTCGGTGACCGGGTCCACTCAGGCGGGGATGGTTGCCGGGTTCCGTGCGCTGGAGGAGGCGGGCGGGCGGGCGCGGCGGGTGCTTGGCGTGGATGCGTCGGCGGATCCTGCTCGGACTCGGGAGCAGGTTGCGCGGATCGCTCATCGCACCGGGCAACTCATTGGGGTCGAGGCTGAGTTGACCGAGGATGACGTTGAGTTGGACGAGCGGTATCACGCGGGTACCTATGGGATTCCTGACGAGGCCACGTTGGACGCGATGCGGCTTGCTGCTCGGATGGAGGGGATGGTCACCGATCCCGTGTACGAGGGGAAGTCGATGGCCGGGATGGTTGATCTGGTGGCTCGGGGGGAGATCGGGCAGGGCTCGACTGTGCTGTACGCCCATCTTGGCGGGCAGCCTGCGTTGAATGCCTACAGCGCGTTGTTCTGAGGTTTGCCCGCTCGCGCCTGGGGTGTGGGGGCGGGGCCGTGCCGGTATGTCACGTTCGCGACTGCTGGGCGTACTGCCCTAGGTTTCATGGTGGGCGTTTCCAGCGGGAGCTGTACGTCGCGAACGTTGACATACCGGCACGGCCCCGCCCCGCGTGCGTTGGCGGCTGCGGGGAGTTCGGGGGTGTTGGCGCGACGCGGTGAACACCGCCGAGACCACGCTGTCCCGGCTGGGGGTGAGCTGATATGGCCACAGTCGCAGACCCGGCGGAGGCCGGCGCCCCCGCGGATGATGGCGGAGGGCGGGCGGAAGGCCGCCGTTCTCGCGCCACTGCCCCGGGTGGGCGGCGGCGTCATGGGCCGCCCCTCCTTGCCATCTCGCCGTTCTGTGTGCTGTTCGCCGTCTTCGGCGCCTTCCCGGTGGTTTTTTCGCTGTACCTGTCCTTCCAGGACTGGGACGGCATCGGTGACATGCGATTCGTCGGCCTCAAGCAGTACGGCTGGCTGCTAGAGGACTCGGTGTTCTGGCACTCGGTGCTCAACACCTTCGAGATCTGGTTCCTGTCCACGGTGCCGATGCTGTTCCTGGCCCTGGTGCTCGCGTTCCTGCTGCACTCGCAGGTCCGGTTCACCGGCGCGTACCGGGTGGCGTACTTCATCCCCAACGTCACCTCGATGGTCGCCATGACCGTCGTCTTCGGTTCGGTCTTCGCCCAGACGGGCCTCGCCAACTCGGCGCTGAAGGTGGTCGGGATGGACGGCGTCGGCTGGCTGTCCTCCGAGTGGGGCATCAAGGTGTCCCTCTCCGTCATGATCATCTGGCGGTGGGTCGGCTACAACGCCCTGATCTTCCTGGCGGGCCTCCAGGCCATTCCCACCGAGCACTTCGAGGCCGCCCGCGTGGACGGCGCCAACAGCTGGCAGACCCTTTTCCGGGTCGTGCTGCCGCAACTGCGGCCGGTGGTTCTCTTCGCCGCCGTCACGTCCACCATCAACGGCCTGCAGATCTTCACCGAGTCCCAGGTGCTGTTCCAGTCGACCGATGTCGGAACCATCGGCGGACCGGGCCAGGAAGGTATGACCATCGTGCTCTATCTGTGGCAGAAGGCCTTCAAGGACCACCAGTTCGGCTACGGCGCCGCGATGGGCTGGCTCCTCTTCGCCATCATCGCGGTCTTCACCCTCATCAACTGGCGGCTGGTCTCCGGCTCCGACCGCGAGGGCCGCGCCGGGATCCGGTCACTGCTGCGACGCAAGGGGGCCGCCCGTAATGGCCGTTGACGAGAGGGAGCGGACCACCGGTAGTGCGGGGCTCGCCATCGGCTCCGGCAGTCGGCTCACCCGGGTCTGTGTCCGGGGCGTGCTGCTGCTCGGTGTGCTGATCTCGCTGTTCCCCTTCTACTGGCTGGTGGTGATGGCCTCCGGCACTACCGAGGACATCTACAGCTATCCGCCCAAGCTGGTACCGGGGCCGCATCTCCTGGACAACATGGGGCGGGTGCTCGACACCGTCGACTTCTTCGGCTCGCTGTTCAACACCGTCGTCGTCGCCGTGGTCGGGACCGCGCTGGTGCTGTTCTTCGACTCGCTGGCCGCGTTCGCCTTCGCCAAGTACGAGTTCCCGGGCAAGAGGTTCCTGTTCGGTGCGTTGCTGGCCACGTACATGATTCCCGCGCAGCTCTCGCTGGTGCCGCAGTTCGTCACCATGGCGGAGTTCGGCTGGGCCGGCTCCCTGACAGCGCTGATCATTCCCGGTGCGGCCAACGCCTTCGGTATCTTCTGGATGCGCCAGTACGCGCAGAACTCGCTGCCCGACGAACTGCTGGACGCCGGGCGGATCGACGGCGCCGGTTTCTTCCGGCTCTACTGGCAGGTCGCGATGCCGTTGTTCCGGCCCGCGCTGGCGTTCCTCGGCATCTTCACCTTCATCAGCATCTGGAACGACTACATCTGGCCGCTGGTCGTCATGATCGACCCCGACAGGGTCACCCTTCAGGTCGCCCTGGCGAACCTCAACGTCCTCTACAACACCGACTACTCCCTGGTGATGGCCGGTGCGTTGATGAGCGTCGTTCCGCTGATCGTGGTGTTTCTGATCGGGGCACGGCACTTTCTCAGGGACCTTGCCGCGGGGGCCACGAAGATGTGACCTGGCCACGGGAGGTGTGGCCCGGCCACGAACGTGCGGGGCGCCCCCAGTGGGGGCGCCCCGCACGTTCGTGGTGAGGTGCGTCGGTGGGCTACAGCGCCTGGGCCGACGGCTTCACCATGCCGCGGACCGTGCGGGACTTGACGAAGTTGCCGAGGGCCGTCATCTCCCACTCGCCGGAGAACTGCTTGATGAGCTTGGCCATCATCACGCCGGTCTGCGGCTCCGCGGTCGTGAGGTCGAAGCGGACCAGCTCCTCGCCCGTGGAGGCGTCGAGGAGGCGGCAGTAGGCCTTGGCGACCTCGGTGAACTTCTGGCCGGAGAAGGAGTTCACCGTGAAGACGAGGCCCGTGACCTCCTGGGGGAGGCGGCCCAGGTCCACGACGATCACCTCGTCGTCACCGCCGCCCTCGCCCGTGAGGTTGTCGCCGGAGTGCTTGATCGCGCCGTTCACGATCGAGAGCTTGCCGAAGTAGCAGCTGTCGATGTGGTTGCGCTGCGGGCCGTAGGCGATCACGGAGGCGTCGAGGTCGATGTCCTTGCCCCGGTACGCCGGCTCCCAGCCGAGGCCCATCTTCACCTGGGAGAGGAACGGGCGGCCGCCCTTGACCAGGGACACCGTCTGGTTCTTCTGGAGGCTTACGCGGCCCTTGTCGAGGTTGATCTTCCCGGCGCCCGGGGCCGGGACGGCGGGTGCCGCCTGGGGCGCGGGCGGTGCCGTCGGGGTGGTGACGGGCGGGGCCGGGGGTGTCACCGGGGTCTGGACCGTGGGGGTCGGCGGGGCCACCGGGGGCGCGGCCTGGGCCGGGGCCGGCTCCTCCACCGTCACACCGAAGTCCGTGGCGATGCCCGCCAGGCCGTTCGAGTACCCCTGGCCGACCGCTCGGGCCTTCCATGCGCCGTTGCGCAGGTAGACCTCGACGATCACCAGGGCCGTCTCCGTGCCGAGCTGCGGCGGGGTGAAGGAGGCCAGTACGGAGTTGTCGTCGGCGTTGCGGATCGTCGCCGTGGGCTCGACGCCCTGGAAGGTCTGGCCCGCGGCGTCCGGGCTCGCGGTGACGACGATCTTCTCGATGCCCGGGGGCACGGCCGTCGTGTCGACCGTGATCGAGTCGGGGCTGGTGCCGCCGCCGGAGCGGTACGTCACGCCCTGGCCGGTCGGCTGGTTGTAGAAGATGAAGTCGTCGTCGGAGCGCACCTTGCCGTCGGCGGTGAGCAGCAGGCCCGATACGTCGAGCCGCACCGGGGCGGCGACGTCCACCGTCACGCGGGTGACGGGGAGAGGGATGTTCGAGCCGGGGGTCATAGCTGTCATGCCCCGTGAACGACCGGGCCCGCTTTACCGTTCCCTTACCTGACCGCCAATTGGGTCACTGCGGCTTTGTGCTGGTCAGGAGTGGTCGGTGGCCGTCAGTGGCGGTTTCTGGGGTGGTTGCGGGCCGTTCGTTCGTTGCCGCGCTTGTAGTTGCCCGTCCAGCGGGCCATGACCAGTTGGGGGTCACCGGATTCCACCTCCGCGAGGAATTGGGTGGCCCTGGGGCCGCGGAGGGTTGTGGCGGGGCGGGTGCCGTGTGTGATCGTCACGGTGTCGTCCGGGTGGTGGGCGTAGGCGAAGCCGTTTGGGCGGGGCATGGGGGGATGGTAGGTCGGCGGGGTGGGGCCGACCCAGGGGTTTTTCGCCCCCGCCGCCCCTACCCTCCCCCACTCTCGGCTTCGCTCGAGCGGGGGGACCCCCATCGTCCCTTACTCAGGGGCTCCGTCCCCGAACCCCCAAAGACTGCGCAGTTCCCCGCGCCCCTAAAAACCTAAGGGGCGCGGGGAACTGCGCGACCAGCCACAGCCGGGCCCGCACCCAAAAACACACCCCACGGGGTCTGGGGCGGAGCCCCAGGGGACGGGAATGGGTAGGGGCGGCGGGGGCGAAATCCCTTTACGGGACCACCACGATCTTTCGGCCCACGCCCGAGGCGAACTGGTCCAGGGCCTGCGGGTACTGGTCAAGCGGCAGGCGGTCGCTGATGAAGATGTCCGGGTCGAGGACACCCGTGGCGAAGAGCTCCGCCGCGCGCTCGAAGCTGTGGAGGACGGCCATGGAGCCGGTGATGGTGATCTCCTGGTTGTAGATGCGGTACGGGTCGATCGTGACCCGGGTCGAGTAGTCCGCCACGCCGAACTGAAGGAACGTGCCGGCCTTCGCCACCCGCTCAAGACCGTCCTGGATCGCCGCCGCGTTGCCGGTGGCGTCCACGACCAGGTCCCACCCCTGGGGCCGGTCCAGTTCGTCGGCCCCGGTGGCCGTCGCCGAGACGCCGAGCCGCGCGGCCGTCTCGAGCCGCTGCGGGTTGATGTCGACCACGTCGACGCTCGCCGCACCCGTCCGCTTCGCGAGTTCCAGCATCATCAGGCCCATGGTTCCGGAGCCGTAGATGAGGACGTGGGCGCCCAGTCGGGAGTTCAGCACGTCGTAGCCGCGGACCGCGCAGGAGAGGGGCTCGACCAGGGCCGCGTCCTGGGTGCGGATGTGCTCGGGGAGCTTGACGCAGTTCGCCACGGGGGCGACGGCGTACTGGGCCGCGCCGCCTGCCGTGGTGACTCCGATGGCCGCCCAGCGCTCGCAGAGGTTGTTGTGGCCCGTACGGCAGAACCGGCACTCGTAGCAGTAGAGGGAGGGGTCCACGGCCACCTGGTCGCCGAGTGAGAGTTCGGTGACCTGGGTGCCCACCCCGACCACCTCGCCCGCGAACTCGTGGCCGGGCACGATCGGGAGCTTGGGGGCGAACTCGCCCTGGAGGATGTGCAGGTCGGTGCCGCACAGGCCGCAGGCGGCGACCTCGACGACGACCTCGCGGGCGCCCGGCGTCGGGTCCGGGACCTCGGCCACGACGGCACGGCCCACGGACTCGATGACTGCGGCCTTCATTTCACGGCTCCCAACGACAGGCCCTGGACCAGTTTGTCCTGGGCGGCGAACCCCGCGGCGAGCACCGGCAGGGAGATGACGAGCGACGCGGCGCACACCTTCGCCAGGAACAGGCCCTGGCTGGTGATGAAGCCGGTGAGGAAGACAGGGGCGGTCTCCGCCACCACGCCCGTGAGGACCCGGGCGAACAGCAGCTCGTTCCAGCTGAAGATGAAGCAGATCAGGGCTGTGGCCGCGATGCCCGGCAGGGCGATGGGGGCCACGACCCGGGCGAGGATCGTGGGCAGTTTCGCGCCGTCTATCTGTGCCGCCTCGATGATCGCCACCGGGACCTCGGAGAGGAACGACTGCATCATCCACACCGCGATCGGCAGGTTCATCGAGGTGTAGAGGATGACCAGGAGCCAGATGTTGTCCAGCATTCCGGTGTTCTTGGCGAAGAGGTAGATGGGCAGGAGGCCCGCCACCACCGGGAGCATCTTCGTGGAGAGGAAGAAGAACAGGACGTCCGTCCACTTCTTCACCGGGCGGATGGAGAGTGCGTAGGCAGCGGGGAGGGCCAGGAGGAGGACGAGGAGCGTTGATACAAGCGATGCCACCGTCGAGTTGATCAGTGACGGCCAGGGGCTCGCGCCGCCGCCCGCGCCGAAGAACTCGCGGTAGCCGTCGAGGGTGAGCGCGGCCCCGAAGGACGGCGGGTTGGTCGCCGCGTCCTCCTCGGAGTGGAAGGACGTCAGGGCCATCCAGGCGATGGGCAGGAAGAAGACGATCCCGGCCAGCCAGGCGACCAGGCCGAGGCCCCTTCCCCTGGGACGGCGGGGGCCGGGGTGGCCGGACTCGGCACTACGGGGACGTACACGGATCGCGGTGGCGCTCATGCGCGGCCCACCTCCTCGCGGAACAGGGACGAGACCACGCGCAGCGCGAAGGTCGCGATGATGATCGAGCCGATGACGACGAGGACGCCGGCCGCGGAGGCGAGGCCGTTCTCGTGGGCCTGGTAGAAGCTCTGGTAGACGGTGTAGGGCAGGTTCGCGGTGCCCAGGCCGCCGGACGTGATGGTGAAGACCGCGTCGAAGTTCTGGACGATGTAGATCGAGCCCAGCAGGGCGCCCAGTTCGAGATAGCGGCGCAGGTGGGGGAGGGTCAGGTAACGGAACACCTGCCAGTCGCTCGCGCCGTCCACCTTCGCGGCCTCGATCTGCTGGTGGTCGCGGCTCTGCAGGCCCGCCAGCAGGATCAGCATCATGAACGGCGTCCACTGCCAGACGAGGGACATCTCGACGGCGAGCAGCGGGGTGTTGGAGATCCAGTCCGGCTGTGGTCCGCCCACATAGTGCAACAAACCATTGAGCAGGCCGTATTCAGGGTTGTAGAGCACATGCTTCCAGAGCAGGGCCGCCGCTACGGGGACCACCAGGAAGGGCGCGATCAGGAGCGTACGGACCACACCGCGGCCCCGGAACTTCCGGTCCAGGAGGAGGGCGAGGCCCAGGCCCAGGATCAGGCTGGCCAGGACGACGGTGACCGTCAGCAGGATGGTCGTCCAGACCGACTTGCGCAGGGCCGCGTCGGTGAGGACCTCGGTGTAGTTGCCGAAGCCGGTGAAGCTCCGGGCGTCCGGGTAGAGGGAGTTCCAGTCGAAGAAGGAGATCACCAGCGTGGCCACGAAGGGGAGCTGGGTCACGGCGATCATGAAGATCAGGGCGGGGAGGAGCGGGGCCCGGGTCGCCCAGGCGCGCATGCGGCCCGAGGGACGCTTCTCGGTGCGTACGGATGGTGCGGCTATGGGAGCCGTTGTTGTGGCGGTCATCGTCCCTCGTACTCCTCGGCGATCTCCTCGGCCAGCTTCTGGGACTTGTTCAGGGCCGACTCGACGGACTGGCGTCCGGCGATGGCCGCGCTGATCTCCTGCGAGACCTTGGTGCCGAGATCGGTGAACTCGGGGATGCCGACGAACTGGATGCCGGGCGCGGGCCGCGGCTGTACGCCGGGGTCGGTGGGCCGGGCGCCCTCGATGGCCTCCTTGGTCATCTCCTGGAAGGCACCGGCCTCCTTGCGGTAGTCGGCGTTGGTGTACGTGGAGGCACGCTTGCCTGCCGGGACGTTGGACCAGCCGATCTCGTCGCCGACCAGCTGCTCGTACTCCTTGCTGGACGCCCAGGAGACGAACTTCCAGGCCTTGTCGGGGTTCCGGGACGCGTCCTGGATGCCCCACGCCCAGGTGTAGAGCCAGCCGGAGGACTCGGTCTTCTCGACGGGCGCCGGCACGTAGCCGATCTTGCCCTTGACCGGGGACTTGGCGGACTCCAGGGAACCGGCCGCGGATGTGGCGTCGTACCACATGGCGACCTTGCCCTGGGTCATGTTGTTGAGGCACTCGGCGAATCCGGCCTGGGGTGCGCCTGCCTCGCCGTGGTCGCGGACGAGGTCCACGTAGAACTTCACCGCCCGTTCCCACTCGGGGGAGTCGAGCCGCGCCTTCCAGCTCTTGTCGAACCAGGTGCCGCCGAAGGTGTTCACGACCGTGGTGAGCGGGGCCATGACCTCGCCCCAGCCGGGCAGGCCGCGCAGACAGATGCCCTTCATGCCCGACTCGGCGCCGTCGGCCTTGGCCGCGAGGTCGGCCACCTGGGTCCACGTCGGGCGCTCGGGCATGGTGAGGCCCTTCGCCTCGAACACGTCCTTGCGGTACATCAGGAAGGACGACTCGCCGTAGAAGGGCTGCCCGTAGAGCTTGCCGTCGTCCGCGGTGAGGGACTGGCGCATGGGCTTGAGGACGTCCTGCTCGTCGTACACCAGGTCCTTCGCGACGTACGAGTCCATCTCGTGCAGCCAGTCGTTCTTGGCGTAGATCGGTATCTCGTAGTTGGACAGGGTGGCGACGTCGTACTGGCCTGCCTGGTTGGCGAAGTCCTGGCTGATCTTGTCGCGGACGTCGTTCTCCGGCAGCACGGTGAAGTTCACCTTGATGCCGGTCTCCTTGGTGAAGTGGGCGGCGGTGAGCTTCTGCAGCTCCACCATCTGCGGGTTGTTGACCATGAGGACGTTGATGGAGTTGCCACCGGAGCCCGCTCCGCCCGCTCCGGCCCAGCAACCGGAGAGCAGCGGGGCGAGCAGCGTCCCTGCGGCGGCCGCGACGAGCGTCGCGCGCGGCCTCCGTCGGCTCTGGGTTCGCATGGATCGCTCCTGGATTTTTCGGTACATATGGGATGACGCGGGGAGTGTGGTGCCTCTGTAGTGGGTCAGTTGGTTTTTCGAACTCGTTGGGGACTGGGGTGCGGTCTCTGTTTCAGACCCGGATGACCTGAGGGCCCTGCATCGAGTAGCGGTGGGCCTCGGACGTGGGGAGGAGGGTGCTGGTGACGATCGCCTCCAGCGCGCTGATCTCCGCGAACCGGCAGAAGCTGACAGCGCCGAACTTGGTGTGCACCCCCGCGAACACCGTGCGCCGGGCGGCCCGGATGGCCTGTGACTTGACCTCGCTGACGGCCGGGTCGGGGGTGGTGAGGCCGTGTTCGCGCGAGATGCCGTTGGCTCCGATGAACGCCAGGTCGATGACGAACCCGGCGAGCATCTTCGTCGTCCAGTGATCGACGGTCGCGAGGGTGCCGGGCCTGACCCGGCCGCCGAGCAGCAGCACCGTCGTGTTGTCGGCCTCGGCGAGCGCTCCCGCGGTGGCCAGGGACGCGGTGACCACGGTCAGCGGCCGGTCCCGGGGCAGCGATTCGGCGATGAGCTGCGGGGTGAACCCCTCGTCGACGAAGACCGTCTCGGCGTCCCCGAGCAGCTCGGCCGCGGCGGCCGCGATCCGGCGCTTCTCGGGCACATGGCTGGTCGCGCGGAAGGCGAGCGTCGTCTCGAAGCCGGCGCTCTCCACCGGATAGGCGCCGCCGTGCGTGCGGCGGACCAGTCCGTGGTCCTCCAGGGCGCGCAGATCCCGTCGTACGGTCTCCTTGGCGACGCCCAGCTCGGCGGCGAGCTCGTTCACGTCGACGGCGCCGGTGCGGCGGGCGCTCTTCACGATCTCCCGCTGACGTTCTTCCGCGCTCATGCCCGACACCCGCTCTCCGTGCTCACTGCCCGTTCGGGCCCGGTGGGGCCCATGGGGGAAGTTCTACAGCGGGTGCGCGCCACTGACCAGGTCTGTTGCGGGCCCGATGGCGCCCGTATGTGACCGTAACGAGCGACGGCTGCCCGTGCCGGACCTGCGGTGCAGCGGAATTCGGGCAGCGGGCATGCCCGAAGGGCGGGACGGGCGGGCCCGTTCGGTGCCCGCTCGCCCCGTGAGGCGGTCCTTGCGCGGTGGCCGGATGTGTCGGCGGTGGCCTGTGCGGCCGAACGGGATCCCCGGCCCGGACGCGAGGGTCAGTACGGCCAGACCGGCGGGTTGGTCACGAAGTGGCCGCCCAGACGGGTGTGGTCCGGGTTGCCCGGGTCCAGCTCGCCCTGCTCGGCGATCAGCTTCTCGGCGTACTGCTCGGAGTCGTCCTGCGGCTCGTAGCCGAGCCCCCGGGCGGTGGTCAGGTCCCACCACAGGCGGGTGTTCGCGGAGGAGCCGTAGACGACGGTGTGCTCGACGTCCTCGGCGGTCAGGGCCGCGTGGAAGAGGCGGGCGCCGTCGCCGGGGCTCATCCAGACCGACAGCATGCGCACGCTGGTCGGCTCCATGAAGCAGGAGCCGATCCGCACGGAGACGGTCTCCAGGCCGTGCTTGTCCCAGTAGAACTGAGCCAGGTCCTCGCCGAACGACTTCGACAGTCCGTAGAAGGTGTCCGGGCGGCGCGGGGTGTCGATGGGGATGAGCGTCTTCGGGGCGTGGGGCGCCTCGCCCCCGGGGTGCGGGGTGTAGCCGACCGCGTGGTTGGAGGAGGCGAAGACGATGCGCCGGACGCCCTCCTCGCGCGCCGCCTCGTACAGGTTGTACGTGCCCTCGATGTTCGCCTTCAGGATCTTCTCGAAGGTGGACTCCAGGGATATGCCCGCGAGGTGGATGATCGCGTCCACGCCCCGCACGGCCTCGCGCAGGGCCTCCTTGTCGCCGAGGTCCGCGGTGACCGCGCCTGGCTCGCCGTCGATCGGGAGCAGATCGAGGAGTCGCAGCTCGTAGCCGTAGGCGGGCAGCAGTCCTCGCATCAGGGTGCCGAGACCGCCGGCGGCGCCGGTGAGCAGAACGGTGCGGGGAGCGGGCATCCTCGGGTCTCCTTGAATCGGCAGCCGTCATCGTGTACGGCATTCACATCCGTGGACACGCTAGGGATCGTCGACGGGCCGCGTCAAGTGTCGCGCGGAGTGGTGAGATCCGCTCCCCTTCCGTGCTCTTTCTGCTCCCTTGTTGCCCCCGCAATGCATGTTGGCCCGCTTGACCGCCCCCAAGAGGGCGCCTTAGCGTGGAAGCGTTCAGGGATATGGACATGGATCAGAAACGTGCACGAGCCGGCGTGTGCGTGCATGCTCATGCTCTAGGGAGAGCCCGTGACGTCAGCCCCCCTTGCCGCTCGACTCAGTATCCCGAGCGGGCCGCTGTTCTTCCCCGTCACCGCGTACGACCGCGACGGAGCCGTCGACCTGGACGTCTACCGCGAGCACGTCCGGCGGGGCGTCGAGGCCGGGGCCGCCGCCGTCTTCGCCTGCTGCGGGACCGGGGAGTTCCACGCGCTCACGCCCGAGGAGTTCCAGGAGTGCGTACGGGCGGCCGTCGAGGAGACGGCGGGCCGCGTCCCCGTCGTCGCGGGCGCCGGGTACGGCACCGCGCTCGCCGTGCGGTACGCGCGGCTCGCCGAGGAGGCGGGCGCGGACGGGCTGCTCGCCATGCCGCCCTATCTCGTCGTCGCCGGGCAGGAGGGGCTGCTGCGGCACTACACGGAACTGGCCGCCGCAACCTCGCTCGACGTCATCGTGTACCAGCGGGACAACGCCGTGTTCACGCCCGAGACCGTCGTCTCGCTGGCCCGCGCCGAGGGGATCATCGGCTTCAAGGACGGGCTCGGCGACCTCGACCTGATGCAGCGCATCGTGAGCGCCGTGCGGTCCGAGTACCCGGGCGACTTCCTCTACTTCAACGGGCTGCCGACCGCCGAGCTCACCGGCCTCGCCTACCGCGGCATCGGCATCACGCTGTACTCCTCCGCCATCTTCTGCTTCGCACCCGAGATCGCCCTCGCCTTCCACCGGGCCCTGGGCTCCGGCGACGACGCCATCGTGAACCGGCTCCTCGACGGCTTCTACCGGCCTCTCGTCGAACTGCGCGCACAGGGCCGCGGGTACGCTGTCTCGCTGGTCAAGGCGGGCGTACGGCTGCGGGGGCTCGACGTGGGCGAGGTGCGGCCGCCGCTGCACGAGCCGTCCGAGGACCACGTCAAGCAGCTCGCCCAGCTGATCGAGCGGGGCTACGCGCTTCTGGAGGAGGACAAGTGAAGGCGTCGACCTTCGTCTATCCGTGGGACGTCAACGGCGACCCCGACGCGGCGGCACGCATCGCCGGGCTCGGCGTGCGCCAGGCGACCCTCGCCTCCGCGTACCACTCCACGCGCGCCCTGACCCCCCGCCACCCCCGGCACCGCATCGTCACCGCGCTGCACGCCTCCGTGCTCTACCCGACGGACGCCACTCGGTGGCAGGGCCGCAGGCTCCGGCCGTACGCCGCCGGGGACTGGGCGCCCGGGGACGCGTACGGGGAGGCCGCGTCGGCTCTCGCGGGGGCGGGGCTCGACGTGCACACCTGGGTGGTGCTCGCGCACAACTCCCGTATGGGCGTGGAGTTTCCGGACACCTCGGTGGTCAACGCCCATGGGGACCGCTATTCGTGGGCTCCCTGCGTCGCGCAGCCCGACACGCGCGCGTACCTCGTCGATCTGGCCGTCGAGGCGGCGATCCGTCCCGGCGCCTCGGGTACGGAGCTGGAGTCCCTCGGCTGGTACGGGCTCCCGCATCTGCACGCCCACGACAAGACGGCGGGCGTGGCGCTCGGGGACGCCGGCACGTACCTGATGTCGCTGTGCTTCTGCCCCTCCTGCGCGGAAGGCTATACGCAACTGGGGCTCGACCCCGGCGAGTTGGCGGCCTCGGTCCGGCGCGCCCTGGAGCCCGTGTGGCGGGGCGAGGCTCCCGTCGAGGGCTGGGAGGACGTCGAGAAACTGCTCGGCGCCGAGCTCGCGACGGCCACGCGCGCGTGGCGTGACTCGGTCGCCCGGTCCCTCCAGGCGGAGGCCGTCCTCGCCGTACGCGCGGCCGCGCCCGAGGGGTTCCAGATCCTGCTGCACGCGGACCCGGTCTCCTACCGCGTCGGTGCGAACGTCGGTGTGGACCCCGGGCACATCCTGTCGGTCGCCGACGGAGTGGTCGTGCCGTGCGCCGCCGGGCCCGAGCCGCTGATTCCCTTCGCCGAGCAGGGAGTTGACGGCGCCGTGCTGGCGGCCAACTTCACCGTGGTCAGCGGGATGGGCGGCCGTCCCGCGACGCTCGTCGAGGATGTGACACGAGCCGTCGAGCTGGGAGCCACCGAAGTGCGGCTGTATCACGCGGGGTTGGCGTCCGACGCGGACCTGTCGCTCGTCACGGAGGCGCTTGCGCGGCTGGGGGCGCGGTAGTCAATCTGCGGGTCCGGTGGGGGCTGGGCGCGCAGTTCCCCGCGCCCCTATCGGGGCGCGGTCCCGCAGCATGGGCGCGACCGTCACGAGTCGCGTGATCCCGAACCCCGCCAACAGCACCCGGTGATCCACGAGTTCGACCAAACCCGCGCCCAGCGCCAGGCCCACCGCCGTCGGGGCGAACAGCAGGGTGTTGGCGGTCGCCGTCGTACGGCCCAGCAGGGCGTCCGGCGTCTCGCGCTGGACTGCGGTGAGTGCCGCGATCAGTACGCAGGGGAGTCCGACGCCGACCGCCGCGGCCGAGGCGAGGACCACCGCGTCGTAGGGGAGCGCGCGGGCCGTCACGGCAACGGCGGTGAGCGCGATGCCGTATCCGGCGAACCGGCGTTCGCCCAGGCGGCGCAGGAGCGGGCCCGCGGCCAGCCCGACCGCCACCGAGCCGACGCCCTGGGCGACGTACAGGACACCCACGTACGCGGGGGAGTGGCCGAGGCCCTCCGCCACCGCGTAGATCGTCGCGCCGTTGAGGCCGGAGAAGAGCATGGTCGTGCCGCCCGCGAGGACGAGCGGGCGCAGGGCCGGGTGGCCCCACAAGTAGCGGGCGCCTTCGGCCGTTTGGGCGCGCCAGCCGGTCGTGGCGGGGGCCGTGAGCGGCTTCGGCTCGTGGACGCGCAGGAGCGTGTAGAGGCCCGCGGCCAGGGCGAAGGTGACCGCGTCCAGGAGTGCGACGCGGGCGCCCCCGTACGCCGCGTACAGGCCGGCTCCCGCGAGCGGGGCGAGGAGTTTCATGCCCTCGTTGGCCGTCATGCGCAGGCCGTTGAAGTCGCCGAGGAGCTGTTTGTCGACGGCCGTGGCCACCAGGGCCGACTCCGCCGCGTCGTGGACGACGCCGGCCGCTCCGTAGACGAGGAGCACGGTGAAGAGGATCCACAGGGTGCCGGGGGAGTCGACGGCGAACAGGGGCAGCAGGAGTGCGGCCAGGCCCAGGTTCGTCCACACCAGCAGGGGCCGGCGGCGGGTGCGGTCCGCGAGGGTGCCCAGGGCCGGGCCGATCAGCGTGGGCGCCCAGAGGGCGAAGACGCAGAGGGCTGCCAGGCCGTCCGAGCCGGTCAGGTCCTTCACCCAGATCCCGGACACCAGCCACATCGCCGACGAGCCGAACCCGGAGACCACGACTCCGCCGAGGTACAGACCCGCGTTGCGGTCTCGCAGGACACGGGTCACCGCCCATGTCTGTGTCCATGTCGTCATGCCTGGTCATCGTGGGGCTAAGGCTCCGGGCCGGGCATCGGGCAGGTGCCTTAGCGGGGACGCCGCCGGAGTGGCAGCGGGGCCGTCGGGATGAGGCCTCGCCGGGAGCCCGCCGTGCTTCAGCAGGGCTCCCCCCTGGCTCCCCCTGGCTCAGACGGTGAGGACGATCTTGCCCCGGGGGTGCCCCTTCTCCAGGTGGCGGATGGCGTCGGCGGCCTCGGCGAGTGGGTAGGTGCGGTCGATGGCCGGGCTGATCCTGTCCTGCTCGGCGAGTTCCTTGAGGGTCAGCAGGTCCTCGCGGCGCGCGATGGAGATGAGGTTGCGGAGGTTCTGGCCGATGAAGGGCGAGAGCGTGACGGCCCGCAGGCCGCGGCTCATGCCGCCGAAAAAGCTGGTCCCGCCCTCCCCGCCGACGATGACGAGGGTGCCGCGCGGAGTGAGGGCGCGGCGGAGGACGGGCAGGGGGCGAAGTCCCGCGTTGTCGACGATGACGTCGTAGCGGTGCGGACCGTCGGTGATGTCCTCGCGGGTGTAGTCGATGACGTGCGAGGCGCCCTGGGAGCGTACGAAGTCCGCGCCCGTGGGGCCGCAGACGCCGGTGACCTCGGCGCCGTACATCGCGGCGAGCTGGACGGCGTAGCAGCCGACGCCGCCGGAGGCGCCGATGACGAGGACCTTCTGGCCCGGCTGCGGACGGCCCTTGCCGCTGAGGGCCTGGAGGGCGGTCATGCCGGACACGGGGAGGGCCACGGCCTGCTCGAAGGTGAGGTTGGCCGGTTTGAGGGCGATCTTCGCGGCCTTGGCGCGCGCGTACTGGGCGAACGAGCCCTCGCAGTTGCCGAAGACCTCGTCGCCCGGCTTGAACTCGGTCACCTTCGCCCCGACGGCCTCGACCCGTCCGGCGCCGTCCCAGCCGCGTACCGGGTTCTTGGGCTTACGGAGCCCCAGGGCGACACGCGCCACATAGGGCCGGCCCGTCATGAGGTGCCACACCTCGGGGCCGACGCCGGCCGCGCGCACCTCGACGAGCACCTCGTCGTCGCCGGGCACGGGACGGCCGATGTCGCGCAGTTGCAGGAGGTCCGCTGATCCGTAGGCATCCTGAACGATCGCCTTCATGGCGTGGCTCCCCTTCACGGTCCCCGGCACCGGATATCCCGGTGACATCCGGTATCCCGGTGTGCACCGAGCATCTCGACGGCTCGAACGCCTGACCAGACTCCTGAGCACGATCTTGGGAGTGGGAGCGATGAGTTTTCGTACGGCCGACGGTCTACCCCCTGAAGACCCCCTGACGAGAGGAGCCCGGCATGGGCGACGACGGTACGACTCCGAGCACCCTTGACCTGGGGCCGCAGGCCCTGGTCGTGGCTCGCCTCGCGGAGGAGGTGGGCGAGGAGCAGCTCGACGCCGTGACGCCGTGTCCGGAGTACGCGGTGCGCCATCTGCTCGGGCATCTGGCCGGGCTGTCAGCGGCCTTCCGGGACGCCGGGCGCAAGGACCTCGGGGCCACGACGGACACCGCTCCCACCTCCCGGCTGCCGGACGTGACGCCGGGCTGGCGCGCCGAACTGCCCAAGGTGCTCGGCGAGTTGGCCGAGGCGTGGCGCGATCCGGCCGCGTGGGCGGGCGAGACCCGCGCGGGCGGTGTGGACCTGCCCGGCGAGGTCGCGGGTGTCGTCGCCGCCGATGAACTCGTCGTGCACGGCTGGGACCTGGCCCGGGCGACCGGTCAGCCGTACGCCCCCGACGCGGCGGCCCTGAACGCGGCGTACGCGATGCTCGCGCCCTCGGTGGACGATCCGTCGCGGGGGACCATCTTCGGACCGGTCGTGCCCGTGCCGGACGGGGCGCCCCTGCTGGACCGGGTGATCGGATTGAGCGGCCGGGACCCGGGGTGGGCGCCCACCGGCTGACAGGGCATCACCGGCGGGGTGTCTTCGCCGGATTGCAGTGGCACATGGATGTGGCGGTGCTCGTGACGGGGCTGGAGCTTCGTGTACGTCGGGAATGAACCCGCTGTACGCGAAGCTCCAGCTCCGTCGGCGTCACGAGGGCGAACGGGTTCGCCTGTCTTCCGAGGACGTCGGCGCGGCATCGGGCCCCGGCGTCGACTCGGACCCCTTTTGTCAGAAGCCTCGAACTTCTTTTGTCAGAAGCGTTGACGAAACACAGGCGCGCTCCTACTTTCATCGCGTCGTACTTCGTACGTCATATATGAGACGCGATACGTGAGATCAGATACGCGAGCCCCCGATGTCCTGGGGACTCCGTTACCCCGAGAGGCGCGCATGACCTCTGTGCCCACGCCGATCCCCTCCCGCACGCAGTTCGTGCTGGAAGGGATCAAACACCGCATCCTCACCGGGCAGTTGACCCCGGGACAGGCTCTGGTCGAGACCGAGCTCGCCGCACAGTTCGGGGTGTCCAAGACCCCGGTGCGCGAGGCGCTCAAGACCCTGGCCGGCACCGGGCTCGTCGTGATGAACCAGTACAAGGGCGTCACGGTGCGCATGGTGGACGCGGACATGGCGCGCGAGGTGTACGACGTGCGGCTGCTCCTGGAGCCGGAGGCGCTGCGGCGTTCCGTCCAGCGCGGCTCCTCCCTCGACACGGCGCGCGAGGCGCTCGAACGCGCCGACGCCGCCACCGACACCGCCCAACGCTCCCTCGCCAACCGCGAGTTCCACCGCTCCCTCTACGTCCGCTGCGGCAACCCGCTGCTCGGCCGGATGCTCGACGAGGTCCGTGACCAGGCCGCCCTGGTCTCCGCGGTCGCGTGGGCCGCCAACCCGTCCTGGGAGCGGGAGGCAACCGAGCACCGGGAGATCCTGCGGCTCGCCCTCGACGGCGACTCGGACGGCGCGGCGCGCGCCCTGCACTCGCACATCGCCTCGTTCGTGCAACGGGCCTTCCCCGAGGCCCAGGGAAAGGGTGAGCAGGAATGACCGCGACCACGACCGCGTTCGAGGCCGGGCGGGCCGCTCTCGCCGACGTGGTGGCGATCCCCGTGACCCCGTTCGCCGAGGACGGTTCCATCGACCAGGAGGTCCACCGCGTCCTGCTGCGCCGGGTGCTCGACGGCGGCGTACGCATCCTCACGCCCAACGGCAACACCGGTGAGTTCTATGCCCTGAGCCCCGAAGAGCGGCGCACGGTAACGGAGTTGACCATCGAGGAGGCGGGGGGCCGGGCGACGATCCTGGTCGGTGTCGGGCACGATGTGCCGACCGCCGTCGCCTCCGCCCGGCACGCCCGTGAGCTCGGGGCACAGATGGTGATGGTCCATCAGCCCGTCCACCCGTACGTCTCGGAGGGTGGCTGGGTCGACTACCACCGGGCGATCGCAGAAGCGGTCCCCGAGCTGGGCGTCGTCCCGTACATCCGCAACCCGGTGCTCGCCGGCGCCCGGCTCGCCGAACTCGCCGACACCTGCCCGAACGTCATCGGCGTGAAGTACGCCGTGCCGGACGCGGCCCGCTTCGCCGCGTTCGCGCGGGACGCCGGACTCGAACGCTTCGTGTGGGTGGCCGGGCTCGCGGAACCGTACGCGCCCTCGTACTTCTCGGCGGGCGCGACGGGCTTCACGTCCGGACTCGTGAACGTCGCCCCGGCCGTTTCGCTGAACATGATCGAAGCGCTTCGATCCGGTGACTACGCGGGTGCCATGAAGGTCTGGGAGCAGATCCGCCGCTTCGAGGAGCTGCGCGCGGCCAACAACTCCGCCAACAACGTGACGGTCGTGAAGGAGGCCCTGGCCTCGCTCGGCCTGTGCCGCCGCGAGGTCCGCCCGCCGAGCAAGCAGCTCCCCGAGTCCGAACGGGCCGAGGTCGCCGCCATCGCCGCGGGGTGGTCCATATGACCGACGCCAAACCGACGACACCGGGCGCCGGCGGCACCCCGGACGAGGGCCAAGTCCCGGACGCCCCGAGGCAGTTGCGCAGCCATCAGTGGTACGGCACCGAGGGTCTGCGCTCCTTCAGCCACCGCGCCCGCACCCGCCAGCTCGGCTACCTCCCCGAGGAGCACCTCGGCAAGCCGGTCATCGCGATCCTCAACACCTGGTCCGACATCAACCCCTGCCACGTCCACCTCCGCGACCGCGCCCAGGCGGTCAAGCGGGGCGTGTGGCAGGCCGGCGGCTTCCCGCTCGAATTCCCGGTGTCGACGCTGAGCGAGACCTTCCAGAAGCCGACCCCGATGCTCTACCGCAACATGCTCGCGATGGAGACCGAGGAACTGCTGCGGTCGTACCCGGTGGACGGGGCCGTCCTCATGGGCGGCTGCGACAAGTCGACACCCGCGCTGCTCATGGGCGCCGCGTCCGTCGACCTGCCGGCCGTCTTCGTGCCCGCCGGGCCCATGCTGCCGGGCCACTGGCGCAACGAGGTCCTCGGTTCCGGCACCGACATGTGGAAGTACTGGGACGACAAGCGCGCCGGGCTCATCGGCGACTGCGAGATGACCGAGCTGGAGAGCGGCCTCGCGCGCTCGCCCGGTCACTGCATGACCATGGGCACGGCGTCGACGCTGACCGCGGCAGCCGAGGCCCTCGGGGTCACGGTCCCGGGTGCCTCCAGCATCCCCGCCGTCGACTCGGGGCACGACCGGATGGCCGCCGCCTCGGGTCTGCGGATCGTCGAACTCGTCCGCCAGGACCGGAAGTTGTCCGACATCCTCACGGCGGACGCCTTCGAGGACGCGGTGACGACGGTCCTCGGACTCGGCGGCTCCACCAACGCCGTGATCCACCTCATCGCGATGGCCGGGCGCGCCGGAGTCCGGCTCACCCTCGACGACTTCGACCGGATCGCCCGTACGGTGCCGGTCCTGGCGAACGTACGGCCCGGCGGCCGGACGTACCTGATGGAGGACTTCCACTTCGCCGGCGGACTGCCCGGGTTCCTGTCGCGGATCACCGACCTGCTGCATCTCGACCGGCCGACCGTCTCGTACGACAGCCTGCGCGAGCAGCTCGCCTCCGCGCAGGTGCACAACGACGACGTCATCCGCACCCGTCAGAACCCCGTCGCCGCCGAGGGAGGCGTCGCCGTCCTGCGCGGCAATCTCTGCCCCGACGGCGCCGTCATCAAGCACATCGCCGCTGAGCCCCATCTGCTCAAGCACACCGGTCCCGCGGTCGTATTCGACGACTACCGGACCATGCAACGCACCATCAACGACCCGGAGTTGGGCATCACGGCCGACACCGTGCTGGTGCTGCGCAACTCCGGACCCAAGGGCGGCCCGGGCATGCCCGAGTACGGGATGCTGCCGATCCCCGACCACCTGCTTAAGCAGGGTGTACGGGACATGCTGCGGATCTCCGACGCCCGGATGAGCGGCACGAGTTACGGCGCCTGTGTGCTGCACGTGGCGCCCGAGTCGTACATCGGCGGGCCGCTCGCCCTGGTCCGCACCGGCGACACCATCACGCTCGACGTCGAGTCGCGCGCGCTCCAACTCAACGTGGACGACGAGGAGTTGGCGCGGCGCCGGGCGGAGTGGACCGCGCCGCCCGAGCGCTACGAGCGCGGCTACGGCGCGCTCTACAACGAACAGATCACCCAGGCCGACACCGGCTGCGACTTCGAGTTCCTCGCACGGCCGGGCAAGGTGCAGGACCCGTACGCGGGCTGAGGGACCGGCCCACCGGCGCTCTCTTCTGTCCGAGATGTCGAACAGCGCATGCGAAGCGCTTCACCGAGCACTGCCCGGATAGCAAGCGCTTCCACAGAAGCGAAGTAACGAACAGAACGAGCGCACAGCACCACCCGCACACCCCCGAGAACGGAGAACAGTCATGGCCCAAGCCGCAGCCGTGGCGAAAAAGCCCGCGCCACCCCGGCGGCGCCGTGGCTCAGCGACGCCCCGCAGGCTCCCGTATCTGCTGATCGCCCCGGCGGGACTGCTGATGCTGGGCTTCATCGCCTACCCGGTGCTCAGCGTCTTCTACTACAGCCTGCAGAACTACAACCCCACCAAGCCGTGGCGCAACGGCTTCGCGGGCTTCGACAACTTCGTGCACGCCTTCACCGAGGACCCGCAGTTCTGGGACACGCTGGTCTTCAGCGCCAAGTGGGTCGTCGTCGAGGTCGGGCTGCAGCTGCTGTTCGGTCTCGCGCTCGCGCTGATCGTCAACCAGACCTTCGTGGGCCGCTCGCTGGGCCGCGCCCTGGTCTTCTCGCCCTGGGCCGTGTCCGGTGTGCTCACCTCCGCGATCTGGGTGCTCCTCTACAACTCCCAGACAGGCATCACCCGTTACCTCGCCGACATGGGCATCGGGGACTACGGCACGAGCTGGCTCTCCGACACCTCGACGGTCTTCCCGGCGGCGGTGGTCGCCGACCTCTGGCGAGGCGTTCCCTTCTTCGCGATCCTCATCCTCGCCGACCTCCAGTCCGTCTCGAAGGACCTGTACGAGGCCGCCGAGGTCGACGGAGCCAGCCGCTTCCGGCAGTTCGTGCACATCACGCTGCCGCACCTCAAGGACGCCATCATCCTCTCCACGCTGCTGCGCGCGGTCTGGGAGTTCAACAACGTCGACCTGCTCTACACCCTCACCGGCGGCGGACCCGCGGGGGAGACGACGACACTCCCGCTCTACATCGCCAACACCAGCGTCGACGCACACAACTTCGGCTACGCCTCGGCCCTGACCACCGTCGCGTTCGTGATCCTTCTCTTCTTCTCGATGGTCTATCTGCGGCTGAGCAAGTTCGGAGGCGGGGACAAGTGATCACCAAGGACATCGACACCGTCGCCCCGGCCGCGCCCGCACCGGTGGCCGACGAGCCGCCGCAGCGCCCGGGGAAGCGCAGGCGCGCCTGGGACGAGGCCCCGCGCTGGCAGATCTACGTCCCGCTCGGCATCTACCTGCTCTTCACGCTCATCCCCTTCTACTGGATCCTGCTCTTCGCCCTGCGCAAGCCCGGCTCGACCTCGCTCGTGCCCTGGCCCATGACCTTCGAGCACTTCGAGAAGGTGTGGAACGAGCGCAGCTTCGGCACGTACTTCGAGAACAGCGTCTACGTCGGCGTCGCCACGCTCTTCATGACCACGCTCGTCGCACTGGCCGGCGGCTACGCCCTCGCCCGCTTCGACTTCAAGATCAAGCGCGCCTTCATGCTGGCGCTGCTCTGCTCCCAGTTCGTGCCGGGCGCGCTGCTCCTGGTGCCGCTGTTCCAGATCTTCGCCGAGCTCCAGATGATCAACTCGCTGGGCAGCGTCATCATCGCCGAGACCGTCTTCCAGTTGCCGCTGTCGATGATCCTGATCAGCGGCTTCATCCGGAACGTGCCGTACTCGCTGGAAGAGGCCGCCTGGGTCGACGGCTGCAACCGCTTCACGGGCTTCCGGGTCGTCGTCCTGCCGCTGCTGCGTCCCGGGCTGATCGCGGTGGGCTCCTTCGCCTTCGTGCACTCCTGGAACCACTTCCTGTTCGCCCTGATGTTCCTCAGCAACCAGGACAAGCAGACGATCCCCGTCGGCCTCAACAGCCTGATGAGCGCCGACAGCGTCGACCTCGGCGCGCTCGCGGCCGGCGGCATCATCGCGGCCGTGCCCGTCGTGATCGTCTTCGCCTTCATCCAGAAGTGGCTGATCACGGGCTTCAGCGCCGGGGCGGTGAAGGGATGAGATCTGTACGCACCTTCCTGCCGCGCACGACAAGAGGGCGCCGTGTCCTCCAAGTCGCCCTCGCCTGCGGGCTGTTGGCCGCCCTTGGCGGGCCGGCGAACGCCGAGACCCGTGACATCAGCCGCGACACCCTGCCCGCGAACGACGGCTGGGCCGCCGCCGACGGAGGTACCACCGGGGGTTCCTCCGCGGACGACGCCCACGTCTTCACCGTACGGAACCGGGCCGAGCTGGTCCGCGCCCTCGACGGCGGCAGCGCGACCCCGAAGATCATCAAGGTCGCGGGGACGATAGACGCCAACACCGACGACTCCGGGAAGCGGCTGGACTGCGACGACTACGCGACCGACGGCTACAGCCTGAGGAAGTACCTGGCCGCGTACGACCCGCGCACCTGGGGCGCGGCCAAGCCGTCCGGTCCGCAGGAGGAGGCCCGCCAGGCCTCGGCGGCGGCCCAGGCCTCCCGGGTGGAACTCGCCGTCGGCTCCAACACCACCATCGTCGGGCTCGGCGACAGCGCCGTACTCAAGGGCGCGAGCCTCCAGGTCCGCGACGCGGACAACGTCATCGTCCGCAACCTCGAACTCCGGGACGCCTACGACTGCTTCCCCGTCTGGCAGCCCAACACCGGCGGCCTCGGCGACTGGAAGACCGCGTACGACACGCTGTGGCTGCGCGGCGCCACCCATGTGTGGATCGACCACGTCACGGCGTCCGACAAGGGTCACCCCGACGAGGACGAGCCGACCTACTTCGGCCGCAACTACCTGCGCCACGACGGCCTGTTGGACATCACCAACGCCTCCGACCTGGTGACCGTCTCCTGGAGCAGGTTCGCCGACCACGACAAGGCGATGCTGATCGGCAACGGTGACACGGCCACCGGCGACCGGGGCAAGTTGCGTGTCACCCTGCACCACAACGAGTTCGAGTCCGTCGTCCAGCGCGCCCCGCGCGTCCGCTTCGGGCAGGTGCACCTCTACAACAACCGGTACGTCGTCCCGGCCGACGCCCACGACTACCGTTACTCGCTCGGCATCTCCACCGAGTCGGCGGTCTACGCCGAGAACAACGCGTTCACAACGCCGGGCCACATCGAGGCCGCCGACCTGGTGAAGAGCTGGAACGGCACGGCCCTGCACCAGACCGGCACGCTCTGGGGGTCCCCCCGGACGGAGTCTGGGGGAGGCTTCCCCGTCGACCTGCTCGCCATCTACAACGCCTACAACTCCGGCAGCGAACGCGACCTGACCGCCGACGTCGGCTGGACGCCCGCCCTGCACGGCACGGTCGACAGCGCCGCGAAGTCCGACCGCGACGTCGAGCGCGGCGCGGGAGCGGGGAGGATCCGATGAGCACCGTCACCGGTCCCGGAACCGCTTCGATAGGGACCATGAACTCTTCCTCAGGGTCCCTGCCCTCGCACGAGTCCCCCCTCCCCGTCGTCCTCGCGGGCGCCCGCGGTCACGGCCACTGGCACCTCGCGAACATCCGCCGCCTCCAGGACAAGGGCCTGGTGCGCCTCGCCGGGATCTGCGAGCTGACCCCGCTCACCGAGGCCGAGCTGGGCGTCTTCACCGCCCCCGGCGAACTCCCTGAACAATCCGCCGACTTCGGCGCCCTGCTGGACTCCACGGGCGCCGCGATCGCCGTGATCTGCACGCCGATCCCCACCCATACCGACCTCGCGCTGACGGCCGCCGCCAGGGGCGTACACATCCTGCTGGAGAAGCCGCCGGCCCCCTCGTACGCCGAGTTCCGCCGGATGGCCGACGGGGTGGCCGCGGCCGGAGTGGTCTGCCAGATCGGCTTCCAGTCGCTGGGCTCGCAGGCCGTGCATGCGATCCGGGAGCTGGTCGCGCAGGGCGCGATCGGCCGGGTGGACGGCATCGGCGGGGCCGGGGCCTGGGCGCGCGCCGAGGAGTACTACCGCCGCGCACCCTGGGCCGGGCGGCGCCGGATGAACGGGGCCGACGTTGTCGACGGGGTGCTGACCAACCCCCTCGCGCACGCCGTCGCCACCGCCCTCGCGCTCGACGGCGCCACCCGCGCCGAGGACGTCACCGGCATCGAGACCGAGCTGCTGCGCGCCAACGACATCGAGTCCGACGACACCTCCTGCGTCCGCGTCACCACCGCGGCCGGCCACCGGATCACCGTCGCCGCGACCCTGTGCGCCGAGCACCCCGACGAGCCGTACGTCCTCGTACACGGCACCAGCGGCCGGATCACCTTCTGGTACAAGCAGGACCGCGTCCTCGTCCAGCGGTCGGGGCACGGCCCGCAGGAGATCACGTACGGCAGGACAGACCTGCTGGAGAACCTCGTCGAGCACCTCGAAGGCCGGGCCGACCTGCTGGTCGCGCCGGACTCGACGGGCGCCTTCATGAAGGTCGTTGAAGCGATTCGACAGGCACCGGACCCCGTCGCGCTGCCCGCCGACGCCTGGTACCTGAAGGCCGACGAGAGCCGCCGGATCGTGTACGGAGTCGACGGACTCGTCACGGCCGCCGCCGACACCCTCGCCCTCTACTCCGAGCTGGGCGCCTCCTGGGCGCTCCCGAAAGAGGTGAGTACCTGATGAACAACGAGTCGCTGGTCCTGCGCGTCGCGGGCCACCCGGTCGGCCGTTACATCGCCCGGCCCGAGCTGCCGCCGAAGCTGTCGCCGCGTCCGTACTTCCACCCCGTCACCACCCTGGCCGGCACGGCTGTCACCGAGATCGGCCCCGCCGACCACATCCACCACCTCGGCGTCGGTGTCGCCGTTCCCGACGTCGAGGGGTTCAACTTCTGGGGCGGTCGCACGTACGTACGCGACCAGGGGCCGACCGAGCTGGACAACCACGGGGCCCAGCGGCACTCCACGTTCCAGCTCCGCGACCCGGACGGCTTCGTGGAGGAGCTGCGCTGGGTCGCGGCGGGCGGTGAGCTGCTGCGCGAGCGGCGTACGGCCGCTGCGACCGAACTCACCGACACCGCCTGGGCGTTGGACTTCACGTTCTCGCTCACCAACACGACAGCCGAGCCCCTGTCGATCGGCAGCCCGGCGACCAACGGCAGGACCGGCGCGGCCTACGGCGGCTTCTTCTGGCGGGCCCGCAAGGAGGCCGCCGCGCCCGCGGTGTTCACCGCCGGCACCGAGGGCGAGGAGACCGTGCACGGAGCACGCGCCGACTGGCTGGCGCTCGTGGGCACCAACTGGACGCTGGTGTTCGCCGGGGCCACCGAGCGGACCCGCCGCGACCCGTGGTTCGTGCGCACCGCCGAGTACCCGGGCGTCGGCTCGTCCCTCGCCCACGAGGAACGGCTGCCGGTCCCGGCCGGGGAGACCGTCGTACGCCGGGTCGTCACCGTCGTCGCCGACGGCCGCCTCGACCGGGGCGAGGCCGCGGCCCTCGTCCGCAAGGCGGTGAGTCCATGAGCGGCCAGAGCGCACCCGCCTTCACCGCCGACCTCGGCGACGGCACGTACCGCAACCCGGTTCTGAACGCCGACTGGTCCGACCCCGACCTCATCCGCGTCGGTGACGACTACTACCTGACCGCCTCCAGCTTCGGCCGCGTCCCGGGCCTGCCGCTCCTGCACTCCCGAGACCTCGTCAACTGGACGCTCGTCGGCCACGCCTTACAACTCCTCGAACCAGCAAGGGAGTTCAGGAAGCCACGCCATGACCGCGGTGTCTGGGCACCGTCGTTGCGCCACCACGAGGACCGCTTCTGGATCTTCTGGGGCGACCCGGACCATGGTATCTACCAGGTCAACGCCCCCGAGATACGCGGCCCTTGGACCCGCCCCCACCTCGTCAAGGCGGGCAAGGGACTCATCGACGCCTGCCCGCTGTGGGACGAGGAGACCGGCGAGGCATACCTCGTGCACGCCTGGGCCAAGTCCCGCTCCGGCGTCAAGAACCGGCTCACCGGCCATCGGATGCGGCCCGACGCGACCGGGCTGCTCGACGACGGCAAGGTGATCGTCGACGGCGACCGCATACCCGGCTGGTTCACGCTCGAAGGGCCGAAGCTGTACCGGCACGACGGCTGGTTCTGGATCTTCGCCCCGGCCGGCGGCGTCGAGACCGGCTGGCAGGGCGCGTTGCGCTCCCGCGACTTCTTCGGACCGTATGAGGAGAGGGTCGTCCTGGAGCAGGGCGACACCGACGTCAACGGCCCCCACCAGGGCGGCTGGGTGCGCACCCCGTCCGGCGAGCACTGGTTCGCGCACTTCCAGGAGAAGGGCGCGTACGGGAGGGTCGTCCACCTCCAGCCCATGCGCTGGGGCACGGACGGCTGGCCGGTCCTCGGGGACGAGGGCGCCCCCGTCGCCGTACACCGCAAGCCCGACCTGCCGCGGCAGCCGCTGTCGGCGCCCGCCACCGACGACGACTTCCCCGGCGGGAGGTTCGGACGGCAGTGGCAGTGGACCGCCAACCCGCAGGACGGCTGGGCGACCCAGCACTCGGGCGACGGGTTGCGGCTGGCCTGCGTACGGACGGTCGACGCGCAGGATCTGCGCAAGTTACCGAACGTGCTCACCCAGCGGCTGCCCGGGACCCCGTGCACCGTCGAGGTCGGGCTGAGGCTCGACGCCGAGGAGCCGGGCGCGCGGGCCGGACTCGCCGTCCTGGGCGACGCGTTCAGCTGGATCGGGCTCGAACGGGGGGCCGACGGGACGGTCCACCTCGTGCACCGGTTCGCCGAGTCGGTCGCCGAGCGCGAGCGGGACGCCGCGCATCCGCGGCTCGCGCCCGAGGGACGGGTGCGGCTGCGGATCGAGGCCGGCGCAGGGGCGCGCTGCCGCTTCTCCCACGACCTCGGGACCGGCTGGGAGCCCTCCGGCCAGATCTTCGCCGCCACCCCCTGGCGCTGGGTCGGCGCCCTGCTCGGCCTTGTCGCACTCGCGCCGAACGGCGGGGGACACGCCGGGGCGGCCACGTTCACGCAGTTCCGCATCACCGCGCCACCTGTCTGATCGCTTCAAGTCATCACCGTTGTACGCCTGTTGGGAGCCGCAATGACGCACTTCCGTAGCAGCAAGCGCTTGCCCGGACCGGGTTCCGGGCCGGGGCTCGGTGCCGGGCCCGGCCCTGGCCCCGGCCGGACCCTGGTCACGGTCACCGCCCTGGTGGCCTCACTGGGGCTCGGGGTCATCGCCCCGGCCGAGGCGGCGTCCGAGAGTGCCGGCCGGACCGCCGAGGCCCACGGTTTCGCGTCCCTGGAGGGCGGTACGACGGGAGGCGCCGGCGGCGAGGTCGTCACCGTGACCACCCAGGCCGACCTGGAGCGCTACGCGGCAGCCGAGGGGCCGTACGTCATCCGGGTCGCCGGGACGATCAAGGCCGAGCCGTTCGGCGCGAACGTCGTCGTGGCCTCGGACAAGACCATCATCGGCGTCGGCACGGCCGGGGAACTCGTCCAGGGCGAGCTGCACCTCACGCCCGGCACCCACAACGTGATCATCCGCAACCTGACGATCCGCGACTCGTACGTCGAGGGCAACTGGGACTGCAAGGACACCGACTTCGACGGCATCCAGATGGACACCGTCCACCACGTCTGGGTCGACCACAACCGCTTCTCGCGGATCTGCGACGGGCAGCTCGACATCCGCAAGGACAGCGAGTACGTCACCGTCTCCTACAACCGCTTCGAGAACAACAACAAGACCTTCGGCATCGGCTGGACGCCGAACGTGAAGACGCAGATCACCATCGACCACAACTGGTTCCGCGGCACCAAGCAGCGCAATCCGTCGGCCGACAACTGCGCCTACGCACACCTCTACAACAACTACATGACCGCCCAGGCGGACCCCGGCGACCCCGTATGGACGTACGGCAACTGGTCGCGGGGCCGGACCAAGATGGTCATCGAGAACAGCTACTACAGGGACGTCCAGCACCCCTACCAGGCCGACGCCACCGCCGAGTTGGTGCAGCGCGGGTCGATCCTGAAGAACACCGGCGGGCGCCAGGAGGCGTGGGGCACGGCCTTCGACCCGCGGGACTTCTACGACTACCGGCTCGACCCGGCGGCGGCCGTCCCCGCGCTCGTGTCCAGGTTCTCCGGTCCGCAGAAGGGCCTCGGTGCCCACACCGTCGCAGACCGACCCGCCGCGACCGGCAACCGGGCATCCGACGCCCGCCATTGACCCCCACAGCTTCACAACGTCACAGCGACACAACCCTCGTTGGATCCAGAAGAAGAGAGCCGATCATGAAGACCAGTATGCGCAGGAGCAGTAGAGGAGCGCGCCGCTCCGCCGCCGCCGTCGCCGTGAGTGCCGTACTCGCGCTGACCGCCACGGCCTGCGGTGACGACGGCAGCGGGGCGGCGGGCGACAAGGGCGCCGACGGCAGCGGCAAGGGCAAGGTCGTCTTCTGGGACAACAACGGCGGTGTCCGCACCGACATCTGGAAGGAGATCATCGCCGACTTCGAGAAGGCGAACCCGGACATCGAGATCGAGTACGTCGGGATCGCCGCCACCGAGTACCAGTCCAAGGTCGACACCGCCCTCCAGGGCGGCGGGCTGCCTGACGTCGGTGGTGTCGGCGCGGCGATGCTCGCCGGGTTCGCCGCCCAGAACGCGCTGGAGCCGCTGGACGACCGCCTCGGCAAGTCCTCCCTCAACGGCAAGCTCAACGAGGACATGGTCAAGTCGCTGAAGGCCGCCGGCGGCCGGGACGACACGCTGTACTCGATTCCGACCTCCGCCAACAACGGCGTCCTCTACTACCGCACCGACCTGTTCAAGCAGGCGGGCCTGGACGAGCCGACCACCTGGGATAACTTCTACGAGGCCGCCGACAAGCTCACCGACAAGGGCAAGAACGAGTTCGGCTACACCATCCGCGGCGGCGCCGGCTCCATCGCCCAGGCCCTCGACGCGATGTACGGCCAGTCCGGCATCACGTCCTTCTGGGACACCGGCAACGAGAAGACCACGGTCAACGACCCGAAGAACGTGGCCGCTCTGGAGAAGTACGTGGGCCTCTTCAAGAAGGTCACCCCGGCCGCCGACCTCAACAACGACTTCACCAAGATGGTCGCCCAGTGGGACTCCGGCACGATCGGAATGCTGAACCACAACCTGGGCTCCTACCAGGACCATGTGAAGGCGCTCGGCGTCGACAAGTTCCGCGGTATTCCGCAGCCGGTCGGACCCGGTGGCAAGCGGGTCCAGGTCTCCAACCCCGTGGACGGTCTTGGGCTGTTCAAGAGCTCCAAGAACAAGGACGCCGCCTGGAAGTTCATCGACTTCGCGACCTCGAAGGCGGAGAACTCCAAGTTCAACGAGGCGGCGGGGCAGGTGCCGTCGAACAACGACGCCGCGAAGGACGCGTGGGTTTCGAAGGCCGAGCCGACGAAGCTGGCCGCCGAGGCGTTGAGTGATGGGTCCACGACCATCGTTCAGCTGCCGTACTACCTGCCCGACTGGAACACCATTTCCAAGACGGACAACGAGCCGGCGTTCCAGAAGGTCATGAACGGGTCCATGAGCGCCAAGGACTTCCTGGACACCCTGGCCGATCAGCTCAATGAGGCCCAGACGGAGTGGAACGAGCAGAAGGGCTAGGCGGGCCCGCACTTTGCAGGGGGACCGACCGTGGGGGACTGCGGGGCCGTTGTGGCTGGTCGCGCAGTTCCCCGCGCCCCTGAAGGGGCCTGCACCAACCGCAGCTTTCCCATGTCCGAAAGGCACATCGTCGTGTCACTCACCCGCAGACAGGTCACCACCGCGGCGCTTGCCGCCGTTCCCCTCGCCGTCGCGGCGACGGGGCCCGCTGCCGCCGCCTCCCCGCAGGGGCGGCCCCGAGAGCGCACCCTCTATATCGCCGGTGATTCCACCGCCGCCCAGAAATACGCCGATGCCGCGCCCGAGACCGGCTGGGGCATGGCCCTTCCGTTCTTTCTGCGGGAGCGGTTCGCCGTCGCCAACCATGCGGTGAACGGGCGTAGTTCGAAGAGCTTCATCGACGAAGGGCGTCTCGACGTCATTCTCGCCGCGATCCGGCCCGGTGATCTCCTTCTCGTCCAGTTCGGGCACAACGACTCCAAGGTCGCCGATCCCACGCGGTACACCGAGCCGTGGACGACGTATCAGGACTATCTCCGTCAGTACGTCGACGGGGCGCGGGCGCGGGGGGCGCGGCCCGTGCTTGCCACGTCCGTGGAGCGGCGGAAGTTCGATGCCGGTGGGGGTGCCGTGGGCACCCATGGCGACTATCCCGCGGCTGTTCGGGCCCTCTCCGCGGAGGAGGGGGTGGCGTTGCTCGATATTCAGGCTCTGTCGATTGCCCTCTGGCAGCGGCTCGGTGTCGAGGAGACCAAGAAGTACTTCAACTGGACTGCCACCGAGCAGGACAACACGCATTTCAATCCGCCCGGGGCCATTGCTGTGGCTCGGATGGTGGGTGCCGAGTTGCTGCGTCGGCGGGTTCTGGTGCGTCGGGATGTTCGGCGGCTCGGCGAAGTGATTCCTGAGTCTTGGATCAGTTGGCCTGAGTCTTAGTGCTGCCGCTGAAGGTTTGTTTGCGGCTGCTGGTCCGTTGTGGCTTGTCGCGCAGTTCCCCGCGCCCCTGAGTAAGTTGCCCTGCTCCTCATTTGGAAGGAACCCGCACTCATGCGTTCTCGTGTATGGCATGCCCATGTCATTACATCCCTTGCTGGATGTACCGCTCTCGTTCTCGGTGTCACCGGGACCGTCGCTCATGCCCAGGTCGCACCGGCCGCCCAGGGGCGTGACCTCGGGCGCGAGGTCCTCGCCGTCGGTGACGGCTGGGGGTCCGAGGGGGCCGGTACCACCGGTGGTTCGACCGCCACCGCCGAGCACGTCTACACCGTCACCAACTGGGCCGAGTTCAAGGCCGCGTTGAAGGCCGGTGGGGACGCGCCGAAGGTCATCAAGGTCAAGGGGGTCATCGATCCGGTGGCCGAGGGGTGTGCCTCCTTCGCGGCGCCGGGGTACGACTTCGACGCGTATCTGGAGAAGTACTCGCCGGAGAACTGGGGGCTCGACAAGGACCTGTCCGGAGAGCCCGCCGACAGCCCCGAGGGACTGCGGGCCGCCTCCGCCGCCAACCAGGACAAGGCGATCAAGGCGAACGTCCCCGCCAACACCACCATCGTCGGGGTCGGCAGGAACGCCGGGATCAGAGGCGGCAGCCTGCAGATCAAGGGCGTCGACAACGTCATCCTGCGCAACCTCACCATCGAGGCACCGCTGGACTGCTTCCCGCAGTGGGACCCGACCGACACCGATACCGGCGCCTGGAACTCCGAGTACGACGCGGTCGTCGTCTACGGCTCCACCCATGTGTGGGTCGACCACAACACCCTGACCGACGGCCGCTACCCCGACAGCACACTGCCGACGTACTACGGCCAGACCTACCAGCAGCACGACGGCCTGCTCGACGTCGTGCGCGGCGCCAACTACGTGACGGTGTCCTGGAATTCGGTCGAGGACCACGACAAGACCATGCTGATCGGCAACAGCGACGGCGCCGGTTCGACCGACGCCGGCAAGCTCAAGGTCACGCTCCACCACAACCGCTTCGAGGGCATCGTGGAGCGTGCGCCGCGCGTCCGGTTCGGGCAGGTCGACGCGTACAACAACCACTTCGTCGTGGCGAAGGGACAGTCGTACGGATACACCTTCGGCATCGGCGCCTCCTCGCAGCTGTACGCCTCGGACAACGCCTTCTCGCTGCCCGCCGGTGTCAGCGCCGCCAAGACCCTGAAGAAGTGGAACGAGGCCCCGCTCACCGCCGAGAACAACTATGTCAACGGGAAGTTGACCGATCTCATCGCCGTCCACAACGCGGAGATCCCGGGGGAGACCCTCCAGTCGGGGGCCGGGTGGACCCCGACCCTGCGTACGAAGGTCGACTCGCCGCGGGCCGTGCCCGGCATCGTCGGCGGCCGGGCCGGTGCCGGAAAGGTCTGCTGACCATGACCTTGCCGGCACCCGTCAGCAGACGGTCCTTCGTCGTCGCGAGCGTGGGCGCCGCCCTCGCACTGGGGCTCTCCTCCCAGGCCCGGGCCGACGCGCGTGGGCGGTCCCCCTTCGGGCGGTACGGCTCGCCGTCGGCGCGGCTGAACGAGCGCACCCTGTACGTCCACCCCGGCGGCCTCGGCGACCACACCACCGTCCAGGCGGCTGTGAACGCCGCAAGTGGCAGTGGGTACACGCTCGTCATCGCCCCGGGTACGTACCGGGAGACGGTCTCCGTCAGCGTCGCCCGTACGGACATGACCTGGATCGGGGCCTCGGGCGAGGCGCGGGACATCGTGGTCGTGTACGACAACGCGGCCGGTACTCCGAAGCCCGGCGGCGGCACGTACGGCACGACCGGGTCGGCGACCACCCTCGTGCAGGCCGACGGATTCACCGCGCGGGACCTCACCTTCGCCAACGACTGGCTGCGCGCCGACCACCCCGGTATCAGCGGCACCCAGGCCGTCGCCATCAAGGTGCAGGGCGACCGTTCGGCGTTCCTGCGCTGCCGGTTCCTCGGCCACCAGGACACCCTGTACGCCGACTCGATGGCACTCGGCGCCTTCGCCCGGCAGTACTACCGGGACTGTTACGTCGAGGGTGACGTGGACTTCGTGTTCGGGCGGGCCACGGCCGTGTACGAGAACTGTCACTTCCGGACGCTGATCAGAGATGACCTGACCGGGGCTCCGTACGGGTTCGTGTTCGCGCCCTCCACCGCGGGCGCCAACCCGCGCGGCTACCTGGTGACCGGTGGCCGGATCTCCAGCGAGGCGCCGGACGCCTACTACAAGCTGGCCCGCCCGTGGGTGCCCAGCTCGGACACCACCGCCCGGCCCATGCTCACCGTGCGCGGGACCCGCCTCGGTGCCGGGATCGACGCGGTCGAGCCCTACACCAACATGTCGTCGGGCTTCCCGTGGCAGGACCAGAGGTTCGCCGAGTACCGGAACACGGGACCGGGCGCCGTGGTCTCCGTACCGGAGAACCGGCCTCAGCTCACCTCCGCCGAGGCCCGGTCGCACACCCGGGAGGTCTACCTCGGCGACTGGACCCCCTGGAAGGGGTGCTGACGTGCGCCGGCGCACACTGCTCACCGGGATCGCCGGTGGCCTGGTGGCCGTCGGCACGACCCCCGCCTTCGCGGAGGCCCGCCGCCGCGTCCTGCACGTCCGCCCCGGCGGCTCCGTCCAGGACGCGGTGGACGCCGTGGAGGGGGAGGGCTGGACGATCGTCGTGCATCCGGGCACGTATCGCGAGGTCGTCAACATCCCTGCGGAGAAGGGTGAGTTGACGCTTCGCGGTGCGTCCCGCGATCCGCGGGCCGCCGTGGTCGTCTTCGACAACGCCAACGGCACCCCGAGGCCAGACGGCGGCACCTACGGCACGGCGGGCTCCGCCACCCTCACCTCGGCGGCGCCCGGCCTGACCGTCCGGGACCTCACCCTGGCCAACGACTGGCTGCGCGCCGACCACCCCGACATCACGGGCACACAGGCCGTGGCGGCGTACGTCACCGGCGACCGGTCGGGCTTCGAGCGCGTGCGGTTCCTCGGCCACCAGGACACGCTGTTCGCCGACACCACCGCGCTCGACGCCTTCGACCGGCAGTACTACCGGGACTGTTACGTCGAGGGTGACGTGGACTTCGTGTTCGGGCGGGCGCGTGCGGTATTCGAGCGGTGTCACTTCCACACGCTCGACCGGGAGGTGAACTTCAGGCCCGAGGGCATGGTGTTCGCGCCGGCCACGGCCCGCGCGAATCAGTACGGCTTCCTCGCCGTGCGGTGCCGGATCACCTCGGGTGCCGAGGACACCGCGTACAAGATCGCCCGGCCGTGGGTGCCCTCGTACGAGACGACCGCGTGGCCTTCGCTCGTCGTGCGGGACACCTGGCTGGGGCCCGGCATCGACGCCGTGGAGCCCTACACCAACATGCGCGAGGCGTATCCGTGGCAGACCATGCGCTTCCGGGAGTATGCCAACTCCGGTCCCGGCGCGGTGATTTCGGTGCCGGAGAACCGGCCGCAGCTCACGGACACCGAGGCCGAGTCGCACACCCGTGAGACGTATCTCGGGGACTGGCGGCCCTATGAGTGCCGTCCCTGAACAGTCCCCCGCCCCAGCGGGACGAGGTTCTCGCATGGCCGAACTCCGTCCTGTGACCTGCAATCTCCCCACACCGCTCGACGAAAGGGCCCACACCCATGTCCCGTCGAACCGCTCTGTCTTTAGGCGCAGTTCTCGCCCTCGGTGCCGGACTCGCCGTGATTCCCACCCAGGCCCAGGCCGCCACCGTGGTCGTCAGCAACTCCACCGACCTGTCCAACGCCATCAAGAACGCCACCGCGGGCACCACCATCCAGGTGCGCGCCGGCACGTACTACCCGACGGCGACCCTCCAGTCGACCGCCAACGGCACGTCCTCCAGCCGGATCCACCTCCAGCCGTACGGCTCCGAGACCGTGAAGATCGACGGCTCGAACCTCCCCGACGGCGACTGGATCTTCAAGCTGACCGCCGACTACTGGACGGTCTCGGGGATCACCTTCCAGAACTCCCCGGACAGCGCGGTCGTCTGCCAGTCCTGCGCCTCGACCGTCTGGGACAACATCAAGACGATCAACGGCGGCGACTCCGGCTTCACGCTCACCGGAGACAGCACCACCAACAACACCGTCCGGAACATCGACAGTTACGGCCACTACGACGCCGCCACCCACGGCGAGAACGCGGACGGCATCGCCATCAAGTTCGGCTCGGGCAGCGGCAACCTCGTCACCGGGGCGCGCCTCTACAACAACTCGGACGACGGTCTGGACTTCTGGTCGTTCTCGTCGCCGGTCACCGTCGAGCACACCTGGGCCATGGGCAACGGAAAGAACCGGTGGTCGGACTCGGCGTTCGCGGGTGACGGCAACGGCTACAAGCTGGGCGGCGACGGCGAGGTCGTCGCCCATGTCGTCAACAACTCGGCGGCCTGGGACAACGCGGGCAACGGCTTCACCGAGAACAGCAACAAGGGCGCCATCGTCATCAACCGCACCACCGCCTACGCCAACGCCAAGTGGGGCTACTACTTCGCGACCGGTGCCGCCAGGCTCGGCAAGAACCTGGCGGTCAGCAACAACGGCGGCTCGGTGAGCAAGGGTTCGTCGGTCGTCTCGTCCGGCAACAACTGGGACTCGGGCATCTCCACGCCCGCCTTCCGCTCCACCAGCGCGACGACCACGTACAACGCCCGTCAGTCGAACGGCGCGCTGCCCGTGACCACGTTCCTGACCACGGGCAGCACCACCATCGGCGCGACGATGGACTGAGACGGAATGGACCGAGACCGAGCCGGGGCTAGTGCCGTACCGGCCTGATCGACTCCAGGGTCGGCACCACCGGCTTGATCGTGCCGTCGGCCGCGAACCTCATGCGGTCGACGGTCGTCTCCCGGTGCGTGCCGTCCCCGCCTGCCAGACCCGGCCCGTTCAGGCCGAACCGGTGGTAGACCATGTACCAGTCGTCCGTGCCGGGCGCGTTGACCACCGAGTGGTGGCCCGTGGCGAGGATGCCGTACTCCGGTCGCTTGGACAGGATCGTGCCCTGCTTGGTCCACGGGCCGAGCGGGGTGGGACCGGTCGCGTAGGCGACGTGGTAGTTCTCGCTGCGGGTGTCGTCCTCGGACCACATGAAGTAGTACGTGCCCTTGCGCTCGACCACGAAGGACCCCTCCCGGAAGTTGTCCGGGGTGATGTCCTGGATCTTCGACGCGTCGAACGACACCATGTCGTCGTTCAGCGGGACGACGTAACCGTGGCCGTTGCCCCAGTAGAGGTACGACGTCCCGTCGTCGTCCGTGAAGACCGCCGGGTCGATCATCTGGCCCTGCAGCGAACCGCCCTTCGCCACCAGGGGTTTGCCGAGGGCGTCCTTGAAGGGGCCGGCGGGGGAGTCGGCCACCGCCACGCCGATCTGCTGTTCGGCGCAGAAGTAGAAGTAGTACTTGCCGTCGCGCTCGGCGATCGCGGGCGCCCAGGCGTTCTTGTCCGCCCACGACACATCAGGACCCAGGTCGAGGATCTCGCCGTGGTCCTTCCAGTGGACCAGATCCTTCGAGGAGAAGGCCTTGAACTTCGTGCCGCTCCAGCCGGGGAAGCCGTCCGTGGTCGGGTAGATCCAGTAGCGGCCGTCCAGGTACTGGATGTCGGGGTCCGCGTACAGCCCCGGCAGGACCGGGCTGCGGGTGGACACGGCCTCGACGGTCCAGGTGCGGGTCGTGCCGTCGGCCGCTGTCACCTTGTACTTCTGAGGCTTGCGGAAGTCGCGGCGCGTGCCGGAGGCCGGGCTCACCGTGGCGCCCTCGCCGAGCCAGAGCTTCGGCGCGAGCCGCGCGAGGTTCTCGCCCGGCTTCATCGGCAGCACGACCTTGGAGGCCGCCTCGGTGACGATCGCGTACCCCTTCTGGTCCTTCACCGTCGCGTCCACGACCGAGGTGCCGGCGGCCGGATACGCGGCCAGCAGCCGGTCGTACTCCGCCTGCGTGACCGGCATGACCGTGCCGTGCCGCGGGCTCGCGGGCAGCTGGTAGTTCTTCGACATCGTCCAGCGGCCCGAGTCGAGATCGGTCGTCTCGAAGGGCACGTAACCGCGGCCGCCGTACTCGTCGATGAACAGGTACCACTTCTCCTCGGTGTTGGACTTGAAGACCGTCGGGCCCTCACCGCGGTCGATCGAGCCACTGCCGATGCAGTCCGACACGAAGTCGTACGAGGTGTCCGTGAGGGAGGTCGACTTCTCCGCGGTGATGAACTTCGAGCAGGGACTGGAGGACGTGGGGTCCCGCTCGTCCTTCGTGTAGCGGTAGTAAGTGCCCTTGTTCTTCACGACGGTTGAGTCGATCACCGAGTAGCCGGGGTCGTCCCAGACCTTCGGCGCACTGAAGGTGCGGAAGTCCTTCGTCGTCGCGTACATCATCTTGTTGTACGTGGAGCCGGTGTGGTCCGGGTCGTCGTCGGCGTACAGCTTGGACGCCCAGAAGACGACGAACTCGCCGAGCCTGTCGTCCCAATAGGCCTCCGGCGCCCAGGTGTTGCCCGCGCTGTCGGGGGAGACCTTCACCAGACGCTGGTCGGTCCAGTGGACCAGGTCGGTGGACTCCCAGACCATGATCGACTTGCTGCCGTGGCGCTGGACGTCGTCCCAACTGCCGCTGGAGTTCTGGTACATGCGCAGATCGGTCGCGATCATGAAGAACTTGTCGCCCTTGGGGGAGCGGATCACGAACGGGTCGCGCAGGCCCTTCTCGCCGGTCGTGGACGTGAGCACCGGCTTGCCGCCGTTCAACTCCCGCCAGTGCAGCGGGTCGTTGCCCCGGCTGAGGGCGTAGCGGATCTGCTCGCCGTCCGCCGTGCCCTCGCCGGTGAAGTAGGCGAAGAGATAGCCGGCGTACTTCTGTTTGGTCACGTGAGGTGCTCCGGACGGTGCTTCGGGTGGGGCCTGGGGCTGGGCCGCCGGGCTCGGTGGGGCGGCGAGCAGGCTCAGGAGGAGGGCGAGGAGGGGGATCAGGAGCGTTCGCACGGTGCGGGGGCGCATGACACATCCTGTGGGGGTCTGGTGGATTCTGTTGGGATGGACTGCCCTCGGAGTGTCACCAGTGGCGGACGGGGCCGTCAATCGGTGGAAGCGGCCCCGGGGCGAGCGAAAGTTTCGATTCGTTTCGCGCGGGCCCGGCAACCTTTTGAGGGCAGGCGGCGACCAGGGATGAGAGGCGGGGCCGAGAAAAGAAAGCGGCCCCGGCCCCGCCTCTCTCCCCGCTGCCCAGGAAAGGAACGTCCCCGTGCGTCTCGGCACCGGACGGCACCGCAGGACCGGCACCCTCTCCGTCGCCACGGCGGTGGTCGTCGCCTCCGGGGCGGGAGGCGTCTACCTCGGCCTCTCGCTCGACAGAGCCGGCGCCGCCGGCACGACGGTGACCGTGTCGACCTCGGCGCGGCTGGAGTCCGCGGTCGGGAACGCGGCGGCCGGTACCACCATCCAGGTGCGCGGCGGCACGTACTACCCGACACGGACCCTCAAGTCGGCCGCGAACGGCACGAGTTCGGCCCGGATCACACTCCGGGCCCACGACGGCGAGAAGGTACGGATCGACGGGGCGAAGCTGCCCGCCGGATCCCCGCTCGCCGCGATCGACGGCGACCACTGGACCGTCCAGGACATCACCTGGCAGCACTCGCCGGCCCTCGGCTTCGTCGCCACCTCGTCCGTCGGCGGCGTCTTCAGGAACCTGGTCACCGCGGACAACGGCGACTCCGGCTTCACGCTGCGCGGGGACGGTACGACGGACAACCTCGTCCAGAACCTGCGCAGTTACGGCAACTACGACGCCGCGGGGCACGGCCGGAACGCCGACGGCATCGGCGTGAAGTTCGGCTCCGGCACGGGCAACAGGATCATCGGTGCCCGGCTCCACGACAACTCCGACGACGGCCTGGACCTCTGGCAGTTCTCCAGCACCGTCACCGTCGAGCACTCGTCGGCGTACGGGAACGGGAAGAACCGCTGGAAGGACCGTGCCTTCGAGGGCGGTGGTCACGGGTTCGAACTCGGCGGAGGGGGTGCTTCGGTCGCTCATGTCCTCGACGACAACGAGGCCTACGGCAACAGCTCCGCCGGGTTCTACGTCCCCGGTGCGCGAGACGGGCTCTCCGCCGTCACTGGTAGGTGAGGTCGGAGGCGGTGTAGTTGCAGTGCGTGCCGTCGGGCCCCGAGCCGTTCGTCGGGGGCTCGGCACCGGTGTTGTTGCCGATGTACTTCTGGCACGGAACGATCTTCTTGCCGCTGTCGCCGATGATCGTGATGCCTCGCAGGGCCGCGGTGTCGCCGTAGTTGGTGTTGATGCCGACCAGCCGCGAACCGGGCGCGGTCACCTCGATGGTGTTGAAGATCGAGGTGCGCTTGTACTGCGTCGAGCAGTTGCCGCAGGAGCGGTACAGGGTCTTGAAGTCCTGGGCGGCGAACTTGGAGACGACGAGCTTGCCGCCGCCGTTGTGCTGGAAGACCTTGTCCGCGGCCTTCTTCGCACCGCCGCCGTACACGGTGTAGGTGGCCGAGTTGCCGCCCCGGAAGGTGGCCGCGTCCTCGCCGACGTCCTCCCACCAGACGTTCTGCAGATTGCAACTGCCCTGGCAGTGGATGCCGTCGGCGCCGGGCTTGCCGATGATGACGTTCTTCAGCGTCGCGCCGTCGGCCAGCCGGAAGATCGGGTCCTGGCCCTCCTCCTGGCCGTCACCGGCCAGATCGCCGCTGCCGTAGTAGCGCTTCATACCGCCGTCCCGGGCCCCCGACACGGGGATCGTCGCGGAGACGGCCTCGCTGCCGTTGGCGGTCGGCCAGGTGGTGGCGGCGCTCGCCGACGACGACATCATCGTGCTGGTGACGATGGCGGCGCCGGTCAGGGCGAACGCGGAGAGCCCGCCGACGACGGCACGCCTCCGGCTGGTCCTGCGACGGTGCCGCGCACGGCGTTCCGGTTCCACGCGTGACGTCATGTCCCGGTCCTACCTTTCAAGAGTGGTTGCTCTGGTCATTCGTAAGATCGGAGGGCCCAGGGGCTCTGGGCATGGCTGTCATGTCGGCGCCGCTGGGATGGCTTAAGGAACTTGGCCACCCGGAGCCCCGCGACGACTCGACCGCCAATTGGGAGATGCGACTCCGATCGCTGCTGTAGGACAACGTCGGCGAGGTCGTCTGCGGGATCGATGAACGACGAGCTGGCGGAGGGATACGTGCCCGAGATCTGGGCCGGAGTGGACATCGGCAAGACGCACCACCACTGCGTGGTCATCGATACGGAGGGCAAGCGCCTGCTGTCCCGCCGGGTCGCGAACGACGAGAGCGAGCTCCTCGCCCTGATCAGCGATGTCCTGGAGATATCCCGGGAGGTGCTGTGGGCCGTCGACCTCAACCACGGCGGTGCCGCGCTGCTGATCGGCCTGCTGGTCAGCCACGGCCAGCCGGTCGCTTACCTCACCGGCCTGGCGGTCCACCGGGCCTCGGCCACCTACAAGGGCGGCGAGGGAAAGACCGACGCGAAGGACGCCTTCGTCATCGCAGACCAGGCCCGCGTCCGCCGCGACCTCGGCCTGCTGCGGCCCGGCGATGAGATCGCCGTGGACCTGCGCACCCTGACCACCCGCCGCCTGGACGCGGTCTTCGACCGGACCCGGCAGATCAACCGGCTCCGGGCCCAACTGCTGGAGATCTTCCCCGCGTTGGAGCGGGCCCTGGAACTGACGAACCGGGGGCCGGTGATGCTGCTGACCGGATACCAGACCCCGGCCGGGATCCGCCGGGCTGGAGCGAGCCGGATCGGGACCTGGCTGAAGAACCGCAAAGTCCGCGGCGCCGCCACACTGGCCAAGACGGCCGTGGAAGCCGCCCAGGCCCAACAGACCGCGCTGCCCGGCGAGAAGCTGGCCGCCGCCATGGTGGTCCGCCTCGCGAAGGGGGTGATGGCCCTCGATGAGGAGATCGCCGAGCTCGACGCCCTGATCGAGGCCCGGTTTCGCGAGCATCCGCACGCCGAAGTGATCCGCAGCCTGCCCGGCATGGGCACGAAACTCGCGGCCGAGTTCATTGCCGCCACCGGTGGCGACATGGACGCCTTCGGCAGCTCGGACCGCCTGGCCGGCTTCGCCGGCCTGGCCCCCAGGCCGCGCGACTCCGGGCGCGTCAGTGGCAATCTGCGCCGTCCCCGGCGCTACCACCGCGGTCTGCTGAGAACCATGTACCTGTCGGCCATGGTGAGCCTTCAGTGCTGCCCTGTGTCGAAGGCGTTCTACGACCGGAAACGGAGCGAGGGCAAGGGCCACAAGCAGGCCCTGCTGGCTCTCGCACGCCGACGCCTCAATGTCCTGTGGGCGATGATCCGTGACGGAAAGCAGTTCCATGCTTCACCCCCCGTCACACTGGCGGCTTGACATCACGATTGGGAAGTTCCTTCAGGTGGGGGAGAGTGACCTTGCGTCTCCTGGTCGCCACCCGGAGGGCGGGAGTTGCCGCCCGTCGGAACTTTTCTACGAGTCGTCGTCTACGCGCCGTCGTTTACGGGTCGCTGTCTACGAGTCGCCGTCGTCGTCGGACGCGTCACGTGCGAAGTCGCCCGCCACGCCCAGCTGTTGACCCCCGGCCTGCGCGCCGACCGCGTACGTGTCGTCTCCGGCGTCGCGGCCGCCGCGGTCGTGGTCATACTGGCCCGCGAAGACCCACTCGCCCGGCCACACCGTGCGGCCCGACTTGAGCACCCAGGTGTAGACGAGGAAGCCGTCCTTCTCGGTGACGGTCACCGTGAAGTCCTCCTCGGGCGCCGAGCGCCAGGCACCCGTCGAGGTGACCCCGCCGGTCTGCTTGACCTTCAACTCGACGGTGAGCGCGGTGAGTTGCTTGCTCGTCTTCAGCGTCACATCGCTCTGCGCCCAGAACTCGTTGCTGTGCGGGTCGAGCGAGCCGTCCGACCACAGCGGGCCGTCCTCGTCGTCCGCGTTCGCGGGCGGAGCGACGGGGGAGGTACGAGTCGGCGTGGCCGTCGGGGAGTTCGGCGTGCTCGGCCTGTCCGGCGGGGGCGACGACTTGGCCGGGTCCGGCGGAATCGGGGCACGGCTCGTCGCCTCCGGCGACGGATCGGGCGTGGGGGAGGTCGCGACCGTCTGGTCGGCCGCCTTGTCGTCCTTCACCGCGGACGCGACCGCGTAGCCGCCCACCGCGAGCACCCCGGCGGCGGCAGCCGTGGCGCCGACGACACGGAACCAGCCGAGCGGGGACGACCGCGGGGAGGGGCGCCCGGCACTCTCCGTACCGGCCATGCCGCGTTCGACACGCGCCAGGATGTGCGCGCGGTCGGGCTCATGTGCCTCGGCCGCGTCCCGCAGCGTGGCGCGCAGCTCCTCGTGCACGTCCTTCATCGTTCCCTCCCTTCGGCTCCGGTGGCACGCAGTACCGCCGCGTGCATCCGCCGCGGAGCCTCCTGGGACCCCAGCAACCGCTGCAGCTCCGCCATCCCCTTCGACGTCTGGCTCTTCACCGTACCGACCGAGATTCCGAGGGACAGCGCGGTGTCCTTCTCCGAGAGGTCGAAAGCATGCCGCAGAACCACGCACGCCCGCTTGCGGAACGGCAGTCTGCGCAGGGCCTCCTGGACATCGACCATGCCCGGTATGTCGGGATTCTCGGTCTTGTCCTCGCGCTGTGACCAGAACAGCGTGATCCGTCTGCGCTCACGCACCGCGCTGCGGATCCGGCTCCTGGCCAGATTGGCGACCACACCACGCGCGTACGCCACCGGGTGGTCCGCCGCGCGCACCCGGTCCCAGCGGTGCCACAGCGCGAGCAGCGCGTCCGCCGCGAGATCGTCGGCGGCGTCCGACTCACCCGTCAACAGGTGGGCCAGACGCGCCAGTTCGGCGTAGTGGCGCTCGAAGAAATCGTGGAACTCCGCGGAGGCGGCGTCGTCGACGACAGTGCCCACGGGCGACCTCTCCCTGTCGGTTCCTGCGCGGTACGCCTGACGGCTCTCACGGGGTACGTGCGTATACGGCCCCTGCGTTGCGGGTGTGAAGGAACGGTGTCCTGTGGGGCGAGATCCGAGAGAGTATCAGGCGTTCGTACAGCGCTTCGAACATCGTATGGCGGGCCGAACTCGATTCCGTAACACGGGGAAAACCTGAAAACGGTTCAACGAGGGAACAATCCAGCCAGCATCCGCACTCTGAACACGCAGGTAACGAGGAGCATCAGCCATGTCCGAAACTGAGAAGGTGGCAGACCGGCCGAGCGCCGGACCACCCCCGGCGAACAGCGTCGACCGGTTCTTCAAGATTTCCGCCAGGGGCTCCACCTTCGCCCGTGAGGTACGCGGCGGCTTCGCCACGTTCTTCACGATGGCCTACATCCTTGTCCTGAATCCCATCATCCTGGGAAGCGCCAAGGACAAGTTCGGTGACCAGCTCGACAACGTCCAGCTGGTCACCGCCACCGCACTCGTGGCCGCCGTGATGACGGTCATCATGGGTGTCGGCGGCAACCTGCCGCTCGCGCTCGCCGCCGGACTCGGCCTCAACGCCGTCGTGGCCTTCCAGATCGCCCCGCTGATGAGCTGGGACGACGCGATGGGCCTGATCGTCCTCGAGGGCCTGCTGATCTGTGTCCTGGTGGTGACGGGTCTGCGCGAGGCCGTCATGCACGCGATACCTCAGCCGCTCAAGCAGGCGATCAGCGTCGGCATCGGCCTGTTCATCGCCTTCATCGGCTTCGTCGACGCCGGGTTCGTCACCCGCATACCCGACGTCGCGAACACCACGGTCCCGGTGCAGCTCGGCGGCACCGGCGCGCTGGCCGGCTGGCCGATCCTGGTCTTCTGTCTCGGTGTGCTGCTGACCATCGGGCTGCTTGCCCGCAAGGTCAAGGGCGCGATCCTGATCAGCATCGTGACGATGACGATCGTCGCGATCATCATCAACGAGATCGCGGACATCAAGAGCTGGGGCCTGACCACGCCGAAGATCCCCGACGACGTCGTGGCCTCGCCCGACTTCGGGCTGCTCGGCGACTTCAGCCTGTTCGGCGCCTTCGGTGAGGCGAGCGTGATCACCGTCGTGCTGCTGGTCTTCACGCTGATCCTGTCGGACTTCTTCGACACCATGGGCACGGTCGTCGGCATCAGCGCCGAGGCCGGGCTCCTGGACGAGGAGGGCAAGGTTCCCAACCTCGGCCGCGTCCTGCTCATCGACGGCGCCGCGGCGGTCGCGGGCGGCGCGGCCTCCGCCTCGTCCTCGACCTCGTACATCGAGTCGGCCGCGGGCGTCGGCGAGGGTGCGCGCACGGGCTTCGCGAACCTGGTCACCGGCGGGCTCTTCGGCCTCGCCCTGTTCATGACCCCGTTGCTGACGATCGTCCCGCTCCAGGCGGCGGCGCCCGCGCTCGTCGCGGTCGGTTTCCTGATGATGACCCAGGTCAAGCACATCGACTGGGACCGCTACGAGATCGCCATCCCGGCGTTCCTGACGATCGCCGTGATGCCCTTCACCTACTCGATCACCAACGGCATCGGGGCGGGCTTCCTGGCCTACGTCCTGATCAAGACGGTGCTGGGCAAGGCGAAGGAGGTCCACTGGCTGCTGTGGGGCACGTCGGTGCTGTTCCTGATCTACTTCGCGATCGACCCGATCGAACAGGTTCTGGGAGTGAAGTAGCGACCACCCTCCGGGGGTGATCGGTCGGCCGCGGGCCGTGTGTGGCTGGTCGCGCAGTTCCCCGCGCCCCTGAAAGATGAAAGACAGGGGCGCAGCCCCGTCTTTCAGGGGCGCGGGGAACTGCGCGACCAGCCCCCACCGGCCGGCAGCCGACGAACCGACCCACAGGAACCGTCAGTTCTGAAGCGCGGCCCGCATCATCGCCTTCGCAACCGGCGCAGCCAATCCATTGCCGCTGACTTCGGAGCGCGCCGCATTCGACTGCTCCACCAGCACGGCCACAGCCACTTCCTTGCCGCTGGAGTCATCCTTCGCGTACGACGTGAACCACGCGTACGGCGTCTTGCTGTTGTTCTCGCCGTGCTGCGCCGTACCGGTCTTGCCGCCCACCGTCGCCCCGGAGATCTGCGCGTTCGTGCCCGTGCCCTCCTCGACGACCGTCTGCATCGCCGACTGCAACTGCTCGGCCGTGGACGAGCTGACGATCTCCTTCGAGTCCGTCGAGTCGTCGTAGTTCTCCAGCACGTTGCCGTCCGCGTCACTGATCTGCGACACCATGTGCGGCGAGACCAGCTTGCCGCCGTTGGCGATGGCGGCCGACACCATGGCCATCTGCAACGGCGTCGCGGTCACGTCGAACTGCCCGATACCCGTCAGCGCCGTGGACGACTTCTCCATGTCCGACGGATACACGCTCTCGTACGCCCGCACGGGCACGTCCTGCGACTTGTCGTTGAAGCCGAACTTCTCGGCCATCGCCTTCAGCTTGTCCTGGCCCAGATCGACGGCCATCTTCGCGAAGACGTTGTTGCACGAGTACTGGAGGGCGACACGGATCGTCGCGTTCTCACAGGGCGCGGACTTGCTCTCGTTCTCCAGGACCCTGGTCGTGCCCGGCAGCGTGTACGGGTTCTCGCTGTCGGTCTTCGTGTCCACCGAGGCGTACAGGTCGTCCTCCAGCGCGGCGGCCGCGACGACCAGCTTGAACGTCGAACCCGGCGGCAGCGGCTGGCGCATCGCCCGGTTCGTCATCGGCTTCTCCGGGTCCTTCGTCAGCTTCGTCCAGGCGTCGGAGTCGCCGGCGCTGAGCACCGAGGGGTCGTACGACGGGGTGGACACGACGCCGAGGATCTTGCCCGTCTTCGGGTCGATCGCGACGGCGGCGCCCTTCTTGTCGCCGAGCGCCTCGTACGCAGCCTTCTGCACGGCCGGATCGATCGTGGTGACCACGTCACCCGGGTCGGCGCGCTTGCCGGTGACCGTGTCGAGGGGGTTCTTCAGGCGGTTGTCCGTGCCGTCGAGCAGGTCCTGGTAGATGCCCTCCAGCTGCGTCGCCCCGAACACCTGGGAGCTGTAGCCCGTGACCGCCGAGTAGAGGCTGCCGTCGGTGTACGTGCGCTTGTACTTGAGGTCGCCGCCCTTCGTCTGCGCGGAACCGGTGATCGCGTCCCCGGCCACGATGATGTTCCCGAGCGGGTACGCGTACTGCTCGATCGCGTTCCGTCGGTTGTCCTTGCTGTCCGCGAGCGCCTGGCCTTCGTAGAACTGCACCCAGGTCGCCCGGACCAGCAGGGCGAGGACGAGCAGCAGGGTGAAGACGGAGGCGCGCCTGATCGTTTTGTTCATCCCATATGGACGACGACCAGGACGGACCCGATCGTTCCCACCCACCCGGATTTTTCATACGTCCTTCATGAAGCCCGCCTCGTACGCCGCGATCACCGCCTGTGTACGGTCCCGGGCCGCCGTCTTCGCCAGGACGGCCGCCACATGGGTCTTCACCGTCGCGGGCCCGACGCCCATGCGGCTCGCGATCTCGGCGTTGGTGAGCCCGGCGGCCATCAGCCGCAGGACCTCGCTCTCGCGGCCGGTGAGCCTCGCCACCCACGCCGGCGGTGCCGCCTTCGGCCGCCCGTACTCGGTGGCGAGCGCCCGCACCGCCGCCGGGAACAGCAGGCTGTCGCTGTGCGTGACCAGCCGCACGGCCTGGACCAGCGCGTCGGCCTCGGCCCGCTTGAGCAGAAACCCGGACGCTCCGGCGCGCAGCGCCTCGTACACGTACGCGTCGTTCTCGAAGGTGGTCACCACGACGATGCGTGGGGGATCGGGAAGCGTCGCCAGGATCTGTTCGGTGGCGCGGATGCCGTCGATCCCGGGCATGCGGACGTCCATGAGGACGACGTCGGGTGCCAGCTCGCGGACGACGGACACGGCCTCGGCGCCCGTGGCCGCCTCGCCGACGACCTCCAGACCGGGCTCGGCCGTCAGGATCGCGCGCAGCGCGGTGCGCACCATGCGCTCGTCGTCGGCGAGGACGATCCGGATGGTCATGCGGGTCCTTCCAGGGGGAGTCGTACGTGCAGCCGCCACACCCCGTCCACCGGGCCGCACTCCGTGGTGCCGCCCAGGAGCCGGGCCCGGTCGGCGATCCCGCGCAGACCGTGGCCCCCGCCGGGACGGGGAACCGCGGCCGCCGGCGCGGGATTCTCGGCGGCGATGTCCAGCTCCTTGCCGTCGGGGACCACCCTGATCCGGAGCGTCACGGAGGTCCCGGACCCGGCGTGCCTGAGGGCGTTGCTCAGGGCCTCCTGCACGATGCGGTACGCCTCGCGGGAGACGAGCGGGGGCAGCGCCTCGGGGTCCGCGTCCACGGCGACGGTCACGCGGAGGCCGCCCGCGCGGGTGCGGCGGAGCAGACCGTCGAGGTCGGCGGCGAGGGTGGGCGCCGGAGCGGGGGTCGTGCCGGGGAAGCCGCCGCCGGGGGAGTCGGCGTCGCGCAACACGCCCAGTACGGCGTCGAGTTCGCCCACCGTGCGGCGCGTGGTGTCCTCGATCGCGGCCAGCGCCTCGCGCACGAACTCGGGGTCGCTGTCCAGGACCCGGCGGGCCGCGCTCGCCTGGAGCGTGACGGCGCTCAGCGCGTGGCCGACGGAGTCGTGCAGCTCACGGGCCAGCCGGTTGCGTACGGCGAGATCGGCGGCGTGGGCCTCCGCGGCCGCGAGCCGGTCCTCGGGTGTGGGCCCGAGCAACTCCGGCGCCCAGCGGGCCAGCAGCGCGCCCGCGCCCGCCGCGCAGCCGGCCAGAGCCGCCAGCATCGCCGCGCCCGCGACCGGGGAGAGCGCCAACACCCAGGTGTGGTCGAGGAGTTCGGGCAGATCGAGCCGGGTGTCGCGCAGCCCCACGTAGAGCGGCAGCACGATCAGCACCACCGCGAAGGGCGGCGTCGCGAGGGACATCCCGGCGATGACTCCGCCGAACGCCAGGTGCAGCGTGAACCACACCGCCGTACGCCCCTTCGCCTGCCGGGTGCGCGCGGGCCCGTCGGCGAGACGGTCGCCGTCGACCCCGCACAGGGCCCGGACCACGGCCACCGACATCGGCCGGGTCAGCGGGAACACCCCGGTGACCGCGGCGAGCGGCAGCCCGGCGCCGAAGGCGAGCAGCTGGTGGGGCAGCGAACTGAACAGGTTCTGGGAGTTCGTGAACGGGCCGACGATCAGCTCGCCGACGAAGACGTACGGCATGGCGAGCGCGCCGCCGAGGATCAGATGGATCCACCGCCGACGCGTCCGCCTCCCGAACAGGGTCCGGGCGAGCGCGCTCACGTCGACCGCTCGGCGACGGCGTACAACATCCGACGAAACGTCTGCGTCATGACACCCACGCTCCCGCCCCACCCCACCGGGCCACGTCCTGCGCGACGACGATCCGCCTCCGCCGCACGGGGGAGGGGGACGCGATGTCAGGCCCCGAAAGGGGCGCGGGGAACTGCGCGACCAGCCACACACAACCCGCACCAGGCAACGACCCGCAACCCCAACGGCGCCCCACCGAAGAACCGACGCACGCTCACGCTTCGAGCGTCAGCACAACCTCGTCGATCTCCTCACCCCGCGCATTGGCGAAGCCCCTGTCCCGCCCGGAGACGCGAAACCCGCACTTCTCCAGCACCCGCAACGACCCCACGTTGTCCACGGCGGCCCGGGCGAACAACGGACGCTCGGGCACGGCTTCGAGCAACGCCCGCAACGCCCCGGTGGCGATCCCCCGCCCCCAGTACGCCCTGTCGATCCAGTACGTCACTTCGCGCTCGTCGGGCGGGCCGTACACCGCCGCGTTGCCGACCACGTCACCGTCGACGAGGACCGTACGGTTGACGACGTCGGACAAGCTGCGGATCCGCTTCCAGTGGGCGTCGAAGGCGTCCCGGTCCGTCGGGTCCTTCGCGGTGAACGCGGCCATCCGCACCGACTCGGGATCCATCATCTGCCGGAAGAACACCGGCAGATCGCTGTCGTGGATCTCGCGGAGCACGACCTCCGCGTCGGACAGTTCAGACATGTCAGAGCCTCCGGGTGGCGAGGGTCAGTCGGTCCCGCGCGTCGAACAGCGCGTCCTTCACCATCTGCTCGTGCGCGGGCGTCAGCCGCGCCACCGGCACCGAGCAGCTGATCGCGTCCCGGGCGGGCGTCCGGTAGGGGATCGCGACGCCGAAGCAGCGCAGTCCGAGCGTGTTCTCCTCGCGGTCCACCGCGAACCCCTGCTCCCGTACCTGGTGCAGCTCCTCGATGAGCTTCTCCCGGTCGGTGATCGTGTGCTCGGTCAGCGCGGGGAGCGTCTCCGGGAGCAGCTTCCGTACCTGCTCGTCGGTGTGCGTGGCGAGCAGCGCCTTGCCGAGCGACGTGGAGTGCGCGGGCAGCCGGCGGCCCACGCGTGTGAAGGGGCGGAGGTAGTGCTGGGACTGGCGGGTCGCGAGGTAGACGACGTTCGTGCCGTCGAGGCGCGCCAGGTGGATCGTCTCCGTCGTGTCGTCGGAGAGCCGGTCCAGCGTCGGCCGGGCCGCGGCCACGACCTCGTCGCCGTCGATGTACGACGTACCGACGAGCAGGGCCCGTACGCCGATGCCGTACCGCGTGCCCGTCGCGTCCGTCTCGACCCAGCCGAGCTCGACGAGGGTGCGCAGCAGCATGTAGAGACTGGACTTGGGGTACCCGACGGCCTCCTGCACGGCGGCCAGGGAGTGCATGCCCGGGCGTCCGGCGAAGTACTCGAGCAATTCAACCGTCCGCACCGCGGACTTGACTTGCGCGCCGCCGCCCGTCTCGACTGCCGACATCGCCTTGACCCCCTAGTTCGCCGGGAAATAGTCTCCACAGCATATTCACCACCAGAGACAGCGTTCAGCATATCGAACGCCGCTGGTGAGTGGCACATGAACTGCGGCATTACATCTGGAGGGACCCGCGGTGGCAGCAGCACCAGTCTGGAGTGTCGACCCCCGAACCGGGAAGCAGCGCGAGCAGGTTGCGGTGGAAGCCACAGCCCAGGAGGTGGACGCGGCCGTCCGCGCGGCCCATGCCGCCCGGGGAGCACTCGCCGACCGCACCGTCCGCGCGGCCTTCCTGCGTTCCGCGGCCGACCAGCTCGAAGGCGCCAAGGACCACCTGGTCGAGGCCGCGGACGCGGAGACCGCGCTCGGTCCGGTCCGGCTCACCGGCGAGCTCGCCCGCACCTGCTACCAGCTGCGGGCCTTCGCGGACATCGTCGACGAGGGCGAGTTCCTCGGGGTCGTGATCAACCACCCCGACGACACCGCGACCCCGCCGATCCCGGACCTGCGCCGCTACAAGGTGCCGCTGGGCGTCGTCGCCGTCTACTCGGCCTCGAACTTCCCCTTCGCCTTCTCCGTGCCCGGCGGCGACACCGCGAGCGCGCTCGCCGCGGGCTGCCCGGTCGTAGTCAAGGCGCACCCCGACCACCCGGGCCTTTCCGAGCTGGTCGCGTCCGTCCTGCGCCGGGCCGCCGCCCAGCACGACATCCCGGACGGCGTCCTCGGCCTGGTGCACGGCTTCGACGCGGGCGTCGAGCTGGTCAGGCACCCGCTGGTCACGGCCGCCGGATTCACCGGTTCGGTACGCGGTGGACGTGCCCTCTTCGACGCGGCGGCCGCCCGGCCCGCGCCGATCCCCTTCCACGGCGAGCTGGGTTCCCTGAACCCCGTCGTCATCACCGAGGCCGCGGCCGCCGAGCGCGCCGAGGCGATCGGTACGGGGCTCGCGGGCTCCATGACGCTGGGCGTCGGCCAGTTCTGCGTGAAGCCCGGTCTGGTGCTGGCGCCCGCCGGCGCGTCCGGTGACCGGCTGGTCAAGTCGCTCACGGACGCGGTGAGCGACACGGACGCGGGTGTTCTCCTGGACCACCGCATGCGCGACAACTTCGTCGCGGGGGTCGCCGAGCGGGCCGAACTCCCCGACGTGGACGCCCCGGTGACCCCGGGCGCGGGCAGCGAGCACACGGTGAGCCCCGGCTTCCTGACGGTTCCGGCCGAGCGGCTCGCGAGCGAGGGCGAGTACGACCTGCTGCTCGAGGAGTGCTTCGGGCCGGTCACCGTCGTCGCGCGCTACGAGGACGAGGCCGAGGCGAACGCGGTGCTCGCGCGGCTGCCCGGCAACCTCACCGCGACCGTCCACCTCTCCACGGAGGAGACGGCCGGCGAGGGGCGCGGTGCGGAGATCCTCGCCGAGCTGACGCCGCTCGCGGGGCGCGTCCTGGTCAACGCGTGGCCGACCGGTGTCGCGGTCGCGCCCTCCCAGCACCACGGGGGGCCGTACCCGGCGACCACCTCCACGTCCACGTCGGTCGGCGGTACGGCGATCGAGCGGTGGCTGCGGCCGGTGGCGTACCAGAACACGCCGGAGGCGCTGTTGCCGGTGGAGCTTCGCGACGACAATCCGCTGGGGTTGCCGCGGCGGTACGACGGGCGACTGGAGCGGTAGCGCTCCGCGGGGTGCGCCGTTGGGCCCGTGGCCGTTCTGCGGCTGCGGGCCCGTTGTGGCTGATCGCGCAGTTCCCCGCGCCCCTTGAGGGGCGCCCCCTGCGGCGCAGCCGTGCGGTGATACGGCCCCGCGCCCCTTTCTGGGCGTGGGGGTGGACCTGACAGACTCGGGGGATGGACTTGGAACTTCCTGAACTTCCCTTTTCTCTTCGGACGTACGGGCCCGACGGGCACTGGTCGTACGAGGACGGGGTGCTCACCGGGTGGGCGGGGGCGCGGCAGGACCGGTTCGTGCCGCCGACCGACGAGGGGCTGGACCCCGCGTCCGACGCGCCCCGGCTGCTCGGGTCGCCGGAGGGGGACTTCCAGCTCATCGCCCGGGTCACGGTCGGTTTCGCCGGGGCGTTCGACGCGGGCGTGCTGTACGTGCATGTGGGCGAGCGGGCCTGGGCCAAGCTCTGCCTGGAGAACTCGCCGGACGTGCCCACCGTCTGCACGGTCGTCACCCGTGGCCACTCCGACGACGCCAACTCCTTCACGGTGGATGGCAGTTCGGTCTGGCTGAGGATCAGCCGCACCGGCCGTGCCTTCGCCTTCCACGCGTCCAGGGACGGTAAACGCTGGACCTTCGTCCGCCTCTTCACCCTGGCCGACGAGAAGGAGACCGGCGCCGCCCTGATCGGCTTCATGACCCAGTCCCCGATGGGCGAGGGCTGCGTGGTCACCTACGACCACATCGAATACCACCCGGACTGGCCGGCAGACCTCAGAGACGGCACCTGAGCCTCGGCCGGCGGGGTCGTACCGGCGGACGCCCGGTGTCATGCTGCCGGGCATGACCACCGACACGTACCAGACCCTGCCGGACGGCCGCCCTCTCCCGCTCATGACCGGGGCTGAGCGGCCCATGCTGGAGAGCTGGCTCGCGTTCCACCGGGCCACCCTGGAGTCGAAGTGTGCGGGGCTGGACGACGGCCAGGTGCGGCTGGCGTCCACCGCGCCGTCGGAGCTGACGCTGCTCGGGCTGGTGCAGCACCTGGCCGAGGTGGAGCGGAACTGGTTCCAGGCGGTGTTCGCGGGACTCGACGTGCCGACGCTGTACGAGGACGGCGCCGGCGGATACGCCCTCGACCCGGAGCGCGGGCTCGACGAAGCGCTGGCGGACTGGCGCCGCGAGGTCGGGCGCGGGCAGGAGCTGTCCGCCGGACGGTCGCTCGACGACCTCGGCCGGATTGTCGACGGGCCGATGGCCGGGCTGGAGGTCAGTCTGCGCTGGATCCTTGTCCACCTGATCGAGGAATACGCGCGCCACAACGGTCACGCGGACATCGTCAGGGAGCGGATTGATGGGGTCACAGGCGCCTGACCAGCGGGGCGGTGGGTGATCGGGGAATTCCGGTTCGGTTTATCCGGGGGTATTTCTCGGCGCTTTTCTGGGGCCTTATTCAGTGCAGCTCCCCGTATTCTTCTGCCCGCTTTCTCCGAACCTAAACGCTAAGATTTCGCGAACACCAACCTCTTAATTCGGGCAGATCTCGTGGTGATTACACGGCTGTGACGCAATACACAGGGCGCCCGGTTTCTCCCTTATTTTCGGGATAAAGTGGCGGCTTCTGACTGGTGGTACGCGGCATCCGCGCCCGCGTGATAACACAGCAGGCGCGTCGACGTAACCCCCTCCGGCGATGCAATTTGAACTTTCGCTGGGTAAATTCAATCCGCATGACCGCCGCACAAGCAGACCTGCAAGCGGAATTCCTGGAAATGCCGGAAGGGCTGCGGATCGACCGTCCGCACGTGGTGGACGGAGCCGCGCTCTGGCGCATTGCCAAGGACTCCGGGAACCTCGACCTGAACTCCTCCTACAGCTACCTGCTGTGGTGCCGTGACTTCGCCGGCACCTCCGCGGTGGCGCGTACGGCCGACGGCGAGCCGGTCGCCTTCGTCACCGGCTACATCCGGCCGGAGCGCCCGCACACGCTTCTCGTGTGGCAGGTGGCCGTCGACGCGGAACAGCGCGGACGCGGCCTCGCCGCCGCGCTCCTCGACGGACTGACCCTGCGGATCGCCCGCACACACGAGCTGACCACCGTCGAGACCACCATCACCCCGGGCAACACCGCCTCCGAGCGCCTGTTCACGTCGTACGCCGGACGCCACGGAGCGACCGTCGAGCGTGAGGTCCTGTTCGACACAGCGCACTTCCCCGACGGACCGCACGACCCAGAGGTGCTGTACCGCATCGGCCCCCTGTCGCACTGACGAACCCCCCACGCCCTGAGGAGCAACTCCGTGACCATCACCCAGCCCGACCTGAGCGTCTTCGAGACCCTGGAGTCGGAGGTGCGCAGCTACTGCCGTGCCTGGCCCACCGTCTTCGACAGGGCGCAGGGCAGCCGCATGTTCGACGAGGACGGCCATGAGTACCTCGACTTCTTCGCCGGCGCCGGATCGCTCAACTACGGGCACAACAACCCCGTACTGAAACGCGCCCTCATCGACTACCTGGAACGCGACGGCGTCACGCACGGTCTCGACATGTCGACGACCGCGAAGCGCGGGTTCCTGGAGTCGTTCCAGAACCTGGTGCTGCGGCCCCGCGACCTGCCGTACAAGGTCATGTTCCCGGGCCCGACCGGCACCAACGCCGTCGAGTCCGCGCTGAAGCTGGCCCGGAAGGTCAAGGGGCGCGAGTCGATCGTCTCCTTCACCAATGCCTTCCACGGCATGTCGCTCGGCTCGCTCGCCGTGACCGGCAACGCCTTCAAGCGGGCCGGCGCCGGCATCCCGCTCGTGCACGGCACACCGATGCCCTTCGACAACTACTTCGAGGGCAAGGTCGAGGACTTCCTCTGGTTCGAGCGGCTCCTGGAGGACCAGGGCTCCGGCCTCAACAAGCCCGCCGCGGTGATTGTCGAGACCGTGCAGGGCGAGGGCGGCATCAACGTCGCCCGCCCGGAGTGGCTGCGCGCCCTGTCCGAGCTGTGCGAGCGCCAGGACATGCTGCTGATCGTCGACGACATCCAGATGGGCTGCGGCCGGACCGGGGCGTTCTTCTCCTTCGAGGAGGCGGGCATCACCCCCGACATCGTCACCGTCTCCAAGTCCATCAGCGGCTACGGACTGCCCATGTCCCTCTGCCTGTTCAAGCCCGAGCTGGACATCTGGGAGCCGGGCGAGCACAACGGCACGTTCCGCGGCAACAACCCCGCGTTCGTGACGGCCGCCGCCGCGCTGGAGACGTACTGGTCCGACGGTCCCGCCATGGAGAAGCAGACCCGTACCCGTGGCGAGCAGGTCGAGGAGGCGTTCATCTCGATCACCGAGGAGAACCTCGCCGACGTCAAGGAGTACCGCGGCCGGGGCCTGGTCTGGGGCATGGAGTTCCACGACAAGGCGCGCGCGGGCCTTGTCGCCAAGCGGGCCTTCGAACTCGGCCTGCTCATCGAGACGTCGGGCCCGGAGAGCGAGGTCGTGAAACTCCTCCCGGCGCTCACCATCACCCCCGAGGAACTGGACGAGGGCCTGCGCATCCTCGCCCGCGCCGTCCGCGAGACGGCCTGAACCACCCCTGAACCACAGCGGCCACATCAACCGCACCAACCGCACATCAGCCTGAAGGAGGCTTCGCAGCACCGTGATAGTCCGTTCGTTCAAGGAGATCGAAGGCACTGACCGACACGTGAAATCGGCGTCGGGTACCTGGGAGAGCAAGCGCATCGTCCTCGCCAAGGAGAGGGTCGGCTTCTCCGTGCACGAGACGATCCTCTACGCGGGTACCGAGACGTCGATGTGGTACGCGAACCACATCGAGGCCGTCGTCTGCGTCGAGGGCGAGGCCGAACTCACCGACGACGAGACCGGCGAGAAGTACACGATCACGCCGGGAACCATGTACCTCCTCGACGGGCACGAGAGGCACACGATGCGGATCAAGGAGGACTTCCGCTGCATCTGTGTCTTCAATCCGCCGGTGACCGGACGGGAGGACCATGACGAGAACGGCGTCTACCCCCTGCTGACCGAGCCCGAGGAGGTCTGAACCGATGACGACGATCACCGACCTGTATCCCAGTCGCGGTACCAGCGAGGTGTCCGTGCCCCGGCAGGACCCGGTCGTGTGGAGCGAGCCCGGCACGCCGGGACCGATCCCCGGGGCCGACCTGCAGTCGTACGAGCGTGACGGGTTCCTCGCCGTCGACCGGATCATCGGCGAGGACGAGGTCGCGCTCTACCACGCGGAGCTGGAGCGTCTGGTGACGGATCCGGCGATCCGTGCCGACGAGCGCTCGATCGTGGAGCCGAAGTCGCAGGAGATCCGCTCGGTCTTCGAGGTCCACAAGATCAGTGAGATCTTCGCCCAGCTCGTACGCGACGAGCGCGTGGTCGGCCGCGCCCGGCAGATCCTCGGCTCGGACGTGTACGTCCACCAGTCGCGGATCAACGTCAAGCCCGGCTTCGGTGCGAGCGGCTTCTACTGGCACTCGGACTTCGAGACCTGGCACGCCGAGGACGGCCTGCCGAACATGCGCACCGTGTCCGTCTCGATCGCGCTGACCGAGAACTACGACACCAACGGCGGTCTCATGATCATGCCGGGGTCGCACAACACGTTCCTCGGCTGTTCCGGAGCCACGCCGAAGGACAACTACAAGAAGTCGCTGCAGATGCAGGACGCGGGCACGCCCTCCGACGAGGCGCTCACCAAGTTCGCGTCCAAGCACGGCATCAAGCTCTTCACGGGCAGGGCCGGCTCGGCGACCTGGTTCGACTGCAACTGCATGCACGGTTCGGGCGACAACATCACGCCGTTCCCGCGCTCGAACGTCTTCATCGTGTTCAACAGCGTGGAGAACACGGCGGTGGAGCCGTTCTCGGCACCGGTACGCCGGCCCGAGTTCATCGGGGCCAGGGACTTCACTCCGGTGCGATGACTCCTTTCCGCCGGCGTAGCCGGCCTGCGGCGTAGCCGCCAATGGACACAGCATCGGGGCGAGGGACTTCACTCCGGTGAAGTGACGTACGCCTGAAGTGACGTACGCCTGAAGTGACGTACGCCTGAAGTGACGTACGCCTGAAGTGACGTACGCCTGAAGTGACGTACGCCTGAAGTGACGTACGCCTGAGGGTGATTGGCCCGGTGTCCGACTCATGGGAGTCGGGCACCGGGCCAACTGCCTTACAGCGCCGGGTAGTCCGTGTAGCCCTTGGCGTCCCCGCCGAAGAACGTCGCCCCGTCGGGCTCGTTGAACGGGCCGCCGGTCCGCAGACGGGCGGGCAGGTCCGGGTTGGCCAGGAACAGCTGGCCGTACGCGACGAGATCGGCGACGCCGTCCTCGACGAGGGCCAGGGACTCCGGCCCGGTCGGCCCCTCGGTCGCCGGGTTCAGGACGAGGGCCCCGCTGAACCGCTTGCGCAGCGCGAGGGTCAGCTCACGCATCTCAACCGCCTCGGTGACGTGCAGATACGCGAGGCCCAGCGGCTCCAGCTCGGCCACCAGTGCGGTGTACGTGGGCTCCGGCTCGGGCTCCTGGATGTCGTTGTACGGGTTGCCGGGCGAGAGCCGGATGGCGGTGCGCCCGGCACCGATCTCGGCGGCGACGGCCTTCACGGTCTCGACGGCGAACCGTATGCGGTTCTCGACGGAGCCGCCCCACTCGTCGGTGCGGTGGTTGGAGCCGGGAGCGAGGAACTGGTGGATCAAGTAGCCGTTGGCGCCGTGCAGTTCGACCCCGTCGAAGCCCGCATCGACGGCGCCCCGCGCGGCGGTCACGAACTCGCCGATGGTGGCGCGGACCTCGTCGCCCGTGAGCTCGCGCGGGGCGATGAAGTCGAGGGGGCCCTCGTGCGTGTAGACCTGCCCCTGGGCCGGCACGGGGGACGCGCCGACGTTGACGAGTCCGTCGGGCAGCAGGGTGGGGTGGCCGATCCGGCCCGCGTGCATGAGCTGCGCGAAGATCCGGCCGCCGGCGGCGTGCACGGCGTCGGTGACCTTCCGCCAGGCGGCGATCTGCTCGTCGCTGTGCAGGCCGGGGGTGTCCGGGTAGCCCTGGCCGATCGCGGACGGCTGGATGCCCTCGGTGATGATCAGCCCCGCGGAGGCGCGCTGGGCGTAGTACTCGACGGTGAGGTCGGTGGGGGTGCCGCCCTCGCCCGCCCTGCTGCGGGTCATCGGCGCCATGGCGATGCGGTTGGCGAGGGGTGTGCCGGACAGGTCGATCGGGTCGTATGCAGTGGTCACAAGAGCTCCCGGAAATAATTTATGTGGTCGGCCAATCAACTGAACCTGGAGCCACCCTGGACTATTCCTTGGCCGACCAAGGTAATCTCGGTGGAGGAAGACCGGAAGACGGCCGGGAGACGGCGCGAGAAGGCGGGGGAGGCGGTGGGACGTACGGTGGACAGCACGTCCGCACGAACCGGGGAGTCGAGATGAGTGCCAGCCAGGAGGTCGCGGCCCCGCAGGCCGACCCCGTCTGTACCGACAAGCTGCCCTCCGCCGCGCGCGGCGGCCCGGTCAGCCACGCCATCTCACGGGTCGCCCGGCTGCACCGCACGACCGTGGCCAAGCTGCTGCGCGGGGCCGGGCTCTACCCCGGGCAGGAGTTCGTGATGATGCACCTGTGGGACCGGGGCCCGGTGCGTCAGTCGGACCTCATCAAGGCGGTCGAACTCGATCCGTCCACGATCACGAAGATGCTCCAGCGCCTCGAGCAGTCCGGGCACGTGACCCGCAGCCCGGATCCGAAGGACCGGCGCGCGGTGCTCGTCGAGGCGACCGAGAAGAGCTGCGGACTGCTCGACGAGGTCGCACTCGCCTGGTCCGGCCTGGAGGAGCACGCCCTCGCGGGTCTGAGCCCGGCCGAGCGGACCCAGCTCGTCGCTCTCCTCTCCAGGGTCGAGGCGAACCTCTGCACGGAGACGGGGGGCTGCCCGGCCCCGGGCTCGTAGCTCCCCAGGGCCAGGGGCGCGCTGCCCTGGCCCGTAGTGGCTGAGCTACAGCCAGGACAGGGCGGCCGCGCGCTCCAGTACGTCGCGTACGACGTCCTCGTCGCCCGCCACGCCCCTCGGTACCTCGTCGGGTGTGTACCGGCCGCCCACGAGCAGGCAGAAGTCCACGGCGTCCAGGACGAGTTCGCCCCGGACCGCCTCGTCCTCCGAGCCGAGCACCCACTCGGTGGAGCTCTCGCCTGCCGTCACCGCGAACAGCACCGGCGGTGCCGTCGGCCCCAGAGCCATGCCGAGGATGCGGACGGCGAGCCGTACCAGCTGCCACAGGTGGGCGTCCGGGGGCGGCGGCACCACGAGACCGAGCGCGCGGCCGATGTCGTCCGTGTGGATCCACGCCTCGAAGCCGCGCACGACGAAGTGGTCGGCGACCGGCAGCCGTACGCCCATCAACGTCGTCGCGCGCGCGGCCCGTTCGGGATCCCGGGCCTCGGGCGTGGCCAGCAGCGCGGCGGCCCGCTCGGCCCACGCGGTCACCGTCTCCTGGGGGTCGCGCGTCCGCTCGTACGCGATGACGTCGGCGGTCCGCGTGTTCCAGGCCTCCTCCCACGAGGCGTCCTCGGTGGTCCGTGAGGGCGGTGTGTGGGTCTCCAGGCCCAGGCGCACGGCCAGTTGCTCGTCGGCGGCGATCAGATGGCCGACGGTGTCGCGGACGTCCCAGTCGTGCACGACGGGCGTGCCCCACGGCCCGTGGCCGTCCACCTCCCGCAGCAGCGCGCGCAGTCCGGCGACGGCGGCCGCGTACGGGGCGGCGTGCTCGGCGACGCGCGGCAGGGCGGGCCGGGAGCGCAGGGCGAGGGCCAGCACACCGTCCGCTCCGGCCGGACCGCCACCGGCGACGGACGCTTCCGCGGATCCGGCGCCCGTCGCCCCGCCGCCCGTCGCCCCGGCGGCCGAACCGTTCTGCGAAACCGCGGCCGAACCGTTCCGCGCGACGGGTGATCCGTTGCCGGCGGCGGCCGTCCCCGGTGGCACGTTCAGCAGCCGTACGGTCTCGCGGAGCCGTTCCGCCTCCGCCGCGCAGCTCTCGCAGCCGGCCAGATGCAGCGGTACGACCTTCTCGTCCGCGGGCTGCAGCGCGCCGAAGGCCCAGGCGGCCAGCAGCTCGGGCACACCGTCGTGGTCGTCGGTCACCGGACGCCTCCTTCCCCTGTCGCCATCATGCGCCCCTTTCCCACGCCGGATCCGGCGGCTCGGCCAAAGTCTCGGCCAACTTGCGCAGCGCGGACCGTAGGCGGGTCTTGGCGGTGCCCTCCGGGATGCCGAGCTCGACGGCGGCCTGGCGGTAGGTGCGGCCCGCGAAGTAGGCGAGGTGGACCACCTCCCGCTGCGGTTGCGGGAGTTCGGCCAGCGCGGAGTGCAGCAGCAGCGAGCGCTCGCGGTCGACGACGGCCTCGTCGGGCCCGGGCCCGGTGTCGGGGATGGCGTGCAGCGCGGAGTCGTCCGCCCCGGCGGCCTTGCGGTGCCGGGCCTCGCTGCGCACCCAGTCCACGGCCCGCCGGTGCGCGAGCACGGACAGCCAGGTGCGCAGCGAACCCCGGCGCGCGTCGAACGCGTACGGCCTGCTCCACAGCTGGGCGAAGACCTCCTGCGCCACGTCCTCGGCGGCCGCCGGGCTGTTCGTGACGCGCCGGGCGATCCGTCGCACGAGCCCGCCGTACGCCGCGTAGGCCTCGGACAGCGCGGACTCGTCGCCGTACACCAGCCGCCGATGCAACTCCGCATCCGCGGGCGGCCGTTCGGACTTGTGGAGAGTTGGCTCCACCGGCACCACCACCTCGTGATGCCCTTCCTAGCGTCCCGGTGGGTCCCGCGCCAGTGGGTCCGGCAATCAGCCCGACAGGACGTCCAGCAGACGATCGACGTCCGCGGCCGTGTTGTACAGGTGGAACGCGGCCCTCAAGTTGCCCGCGCGGTCCGAGACTTCGATGCCCGCCCGGCTCAACTCCGGCTGCCGGTGGCCGAGTCCGGGCACGGAGACGATCGCGGAGCCCGGCGCCGGAACCGGCTCCTGCCCCAGGCCGGCCAGGCCCGCGCGGAAGCGGTCGGCGAGGGCGAGGTCATGGGCGTGCACGGCGTCCACGCCCAACTCCTCGATCAGCTCCAGCGAGTGACGGGCGCCCGCGTACGAGAAGAGGCTCGGGCTCTCGTCGAACCGCCGTGCGGAGTGGGCGAGTTCCTCGACCGGCCCGTAGCAGCTGTCCCAGGGGTGCTCTCCCGCGACCCAGCCCGCGAAGATCGGGTTCAGTCCTCCCAGGTCCTCCGGAACGACCAGGAAAGCCACGCCCCGCGGGCAGACGAGCCACTTGAAGGCGACGGAGGACACATAGTCGTACGCGTCCGCCTCGACGGGCAGCCATCCGGTGGCCTGGGACGCGTCGAGGTACGTACGGGCCCCGTGCTCCCGCGCTGCCTCGCGCAGCGCGGGCAGATCGACGATCCGGCCGTCCGCGGACTGTGCGGCGCTGACCGCGACGAGCGCGGTGCCGGGGCGCACCGACTCGGGGATCCGCTCCAGCGGCACGGTGCGCACCTTGAGGTCGCTGCGCACGTGGAAGGGGTTCACCACGGAGGTGAAGTCGGCCTCGGCGGTGAGGACTTCGGCGCCCTCGGGCAGCGAGGCGGCGATCAGTCCGCTGTAGACGGCGACGGAGGCCCCGGCCGCGACACGGCGGTCCGGGACTCCGACGAGACGGGCGAAGGCGGCGCGGGCCGCCTCCACGTCGGCGAACATGTCCTGCGGCTGCCCGGCCGCCACGGACTCGACGCCGACCCGCATGGCGTCGACCGCGCGGGCCGGGAGCAGCCCGGTGCTCGCGGTGTTGAGATAGGTGTTCTTCGCGGCGAACTCGGCTCGGACGAGGGTCTCGAAGGTCTCCATGGGACCACTCTGCGGCCCGGGCATCTCCCCGTCCATTGCCGACTTCTACGTGGTTTCGCCAAGCAACGCTTATGGATACGCCCCGACCTGCGCTTTTGCCGTCCCCGTCAGTTCTGCGGCACCGCGCATCCGTCGGGGCCGCACGCCTCGGCGTCGTCCTGCTGGATCAGCTTGAGGGGCGAGTGGCTGCCCCACGCCTGCTCCAGGGCCTGCGCGAAGACCTCGGCGGGCTGGGCGCCGGAGACGCCGTACTTCCGGTCCAGGACGAAGAACGGCACGCCGTTGGCGCCCAGCTCGGCCGCCTCGCGCTCGTCGGCGCGGACCTCGTCGGCGTACGCGGCCGGGTCGGCGAGCACCTTGCGGGCCTCGTCGGCGTCGAGTCCGGCGGAGACGGCCAGCTCCACGAGCCGCTCGTCGTCGCCGAAGACGGACCGCTCCTCGGCGAAGTTCGCCTTGTAGAAGACCTGGATCAGCTCGTCCTGCCGGCCCCGCTCCTTGGCGAGGTGCAGCAGCCGGTGCATGTCGAAGGTGTTGCCGTGGTCGCGGTCCCGGGTGCGGTACTCCAGACCCTCGGCGGCGGCCTGCGTGCCGAGGTTCTCCTCGCCCGCCTGCGCCTGGGCCTCGCTCATCCCGTACTTCTTGGTGAGCATCTTGATCACCGGCTGGATGTCGGTCTTGGCGCGCCCGGGGTCGAGCTCGAAGGAGCGGTGCACCACCTCGATGTCGTCGCGGTGCGGGAAGGCGTCGAGCGCCTTCTCGAAGCGGGCCTTGCCCACGTAGCACCACGGGCAGGCGATGTCGCTCCAGATCTCGACGCGCATGTCTTCGGCTCTTTCGGCTCGTACGGACACGGAGGCACCCTCCGCTCGGTACGTGAACGTTCAATGGTCTCGGATCATTCCCGGCGGAGCCCGGTGCCCACCGCGTACCGCAGGACGAGATGGTGATCGCCCGCGACCGGCGGGTTCTCCGGATCCGGTACCCAGCCCCGGCGGGCGTAGAAGTCCCGGGCCCGCTCGTTGTCCACGTGCACGTCGAGCGTCGCGATCCGCTTGCCGTCGGCCCGCCACTGCTCCGCGCACTCGGCGTGCAGCGCGCTCCCCAGGCCCGTACGCCAGTGGTCCGGGTCGACATGGAGCTGGAACAGCTTCACGGTGTCCGAGGGCGCGCCCGTCGCGGTGCGGAACGAGGCGACGGCCACGATGCGGCCCTCGTGGACCGTGCACAGCACGTGTCCGTCGGGGCGCTCGATGGCGGCGCGCCAGGCCGCGACCCAGTCCGTGCCGTCCTGCGGTGTCCCGGCCGGGTAGTACGTCGCCCGTGTCCGGGAGTGCAGTGCGGCGACGGTCTCCGCCTCTGCCGACAGCACGGTTCTCGTCACGCGGCGGCCGGTCACACGGGTTCTGATCATGCCGGTCATGCCGCGAAGGACGCGGGTCGCCTCCGGCGCGGTTCCGGGGGTGTGGGGTTCGTTGTCGGGTGCGGGCCCGGTGGGGGCTTGTCGCGCAGTTCCCCGCGCCCCTAAAGTCGCGCAGTTCCCCGCGCCCCTAAAAGCGGGGCTGCGCCCCGGCTTTTGTCTTTTGGGGCGCGGGGAACTGCGCGCTCAGCCACGGACGACCTGCACGTCGCAAACCACCGAACCCCCACCCACCCAGGGGCGCGGGGAACTGCGCGATCAGCCCCCACCTGGCCGCAGACGAAACTCAGCCCTCTGCCAGCGCGGCGCGCAGCGCGGAGAGGGAGGACTGGACGGAGTCCAGGGTCGCCGCGGGGCCGTAGTGGTTGACCCGGATCATCTCCTTGGCCAGGGCACCGCCACCCGCGGCCAACGGCAACGAGGGGTCGGCGGCCAACGCCCTGGCCACCACGGCGGAGGCGTCGACCCCCACAGGTGTACGCAACGTCGTGGCGACCGGAGCCGCCGCAGAGGCCTCGTACACGTACGGCTCGAACCCGGCGCCCAGCGCCAGCACCCCCTCCCGGGTGGCGGCGGCCGCCGCAGCGTGGCGGGACATCACCGTGTCGAGCCCCTCCTCCTCGATACGGACCACGCACGCCTCCAGCGCGAGCATCTCCAACTGGGCCGGGGCATGCAGGAGCGCCCGCCGACCGCCGTCGATCCAGCGCTCCTTCCAGTCCAGGAGGGAGAGGTAGGAGCGGCGCGGAGCGTGCGGGTTGGCGGCCATGCGGGCCCAGGCGCGCGCGCTCACCGAGACCGCGGAGACCCCGGCCGGCCCGCCCATCGCCTTCTGGGCGCCGATCACACACAGGTCCACGCCCCACGCGTCCGGCAGCACCGGCTCCGCACCGATCGACGCCACCGCGTCCAGGTAGAACAGGGCACCGTGCGCCCGTACGGCCTCGCCGATCTCCGCGACCGGGTTGGTGTTGCCGGTGGCAGCCTCCGCGTGGACGAGGGAGACGAAGTCGATCTCGGGGTGCTCGGCGAAGGCCTCCTGGATCTGTGCGGCCGTGACCGCGGTGTGGAAGGGGACGGCCAGGTCGTACACCGTCGCGCCGCAGTCCCTCAGCCAGTCGCCGAACGTCTGCCCGTACGGACCGGTGATCACGTTGAGAGCCGTCGTGCCGGGCCCTGCGGCGCCGCGAATGGCTCCTTCCAGCGGCAACAGCGCCTCTCCCTGGGTGATCAGCACGTCCTGCTCGGTGGAGAGCAGCCGCGCGACACGGTCCTCGATCGACGCGAAGTGCGCGGCGCTCAGCGGTGCCAGGTCCAGGAGGGGGTGGGTCACAGCAGTGCTCTCTTCGTTTACGGACGGCGCTGTTCACGGATGGTGCTCACGGGGTAGACGCACACGAGCGTAACGGGCGGGTCCCCGCCCGCCCCACCGACGGCTTCTGAGGCCGGACGGCTCAATGGCCATGGGAATGGTTTGAGAGCCTCAAACCTTTCCTTATAATCAGAAGTCACAGTTCCCCCACAGGAGGTCAACCCCCGTGAAGATGGTCCTCGGGCGCCGGTCCCGCATCCTGGCCGCCACCACCGCGACGGCCGGGCTGCTGCTCGTCGCCGGCTGTTCTTCGGACGACGACGGGGGCAAGAAGACCACCGCGAACGGGGTCGAGCTGGTGAAGGGCGGGCAGCTCACCACCTGCACGCACCTGCCGTACCCGCCGTTCCAGTCGGAGATCGACGGCAAGGTGCAGGGCTTCGACGTCTCGATCATCGACCTGGTCGCCAAGGACCTGGGTGTGAAGCAGGTGATCCTCGACCAGCCCTTCGAGAACTTCAAGACCGGCGGGTCCCTCAACGCAGGCCAGTGCGACCTCGCCGCGGCAGGCATGACGATCACCGACGAGCGCAAGAAGAACGTCGACTTCTCAGACCCGTACTTCGAGGCCACCCAGGCCGTCCTGGCCGACAAGAAGAGCGGCATCTCCTCCCTCGCGGACCTCAAGGGCAAGAAGGTCGGCGCCCAGGCGCAGACCACCGGCGAGGAGTTCGCGAAGAGCAAGGGCCTCGACCCGGTCTCCTTCGAGTCCTCCGACGCGCTCCTCAACGGCCTGCGCACCGGCCAGGTCAAGGCCGTCGTCATCGACTACCCGGTCGTCCAGGGCTGGCTGAAGGACAAGGCCAACGCGGCCGCCTTCGAGGTCGCCGACAACATCAACACCGGTGAGGAGTACGGCGTCACGGTGAAGAAGGGCAACACCAAGCTCGCCGACGCCATCAACAAGGCGCTGGCGGACGCGAAGGCGGACGGCACGTACAAGAAGCTGTACGAGAAGTGGATCGGCCCGTACGACGAGGACGCCGCCTCCGCTTCCCCGTCCGCCGCCTCATGAGTGGGACGGACACCAAGGTCCAGCCACGCAGAAGCGGTCTGACCAGACGTCAGAAGCGGGCCGTGTCGCGGGGCGTCCAGTACGCGGTGTTCGTCGCCGCCCTGGCCGCCCTCGGTGTCACGGCCGACTGGGAGCAGTTGCAGAACCAGTTCGCCCAGGTCGACCTGGCCGAGCGGATGTTCCCGGACATCATCACGCTGGCGCTGAAGAACACCGTCCTCTACACGGTGTCCGGCTTCGTCTTCGGCCTCGCCCTCGGCGTGGTCGTCGCCCTGATGCGGCTCTCCTCGGTCGGCCCGTACCGCTGGCTGGCCGGTATCTACATCGAGATCTTCCGCGGGCTGCCCGCCCTGCTGATCTTCATCTTCGTGGGCGTCGCCGTGCCGTTGGCGTTCCCCGGCACGGAGATCCCCGGCGGCACGTACGGAAAGGTCGCGCTAGCGCTCGGCCTCGTCGCGGCCGCGTACATGGCGGAGACGATCCGCGCGGGCATCCAGGCCGTGCCCAAGGGGCAGATGGAGGCGGCCCGTTCGCTGGGCTTCTCGCATGCCCGGGCCATGGTCTCGATCGTCATTCCGCAGGCGTTCCGGATCGTGATCCCGCCGCTCACCAACGAGTTGGTGCTCCTCTTCAAGGACTCCTCGCTGGTGCTGTTCCTCGGGGTCACGCTGGAGGAGCGCGAACTCTCCAAGTTCGGCCGCGACCTGGCCAGCGAGACCGCCAACTCGACACCCATCCTGGTGGCGGGCCTGTGCTATCTGCTGGTCACGATCCCGCTCGGTTTCGTCGTACGCCGCCTTGAGGCGAAGGCCGGGGAGGCCACCAAGTGAGCACTACGAGCAGTCCGGCCCTCACGAAGGACGCGAGCGGCACGCCGGAGATCCAGGTCCACGGCCTGCACAAGTCGTTCGGCGACAACGAGGTGCTGCGCGGCATCGACCTGGAGGTCCGCTCCGGCGAGGTCGTGTGCGTCATCGGCCCCTCCGGCTCCGGCAAGTCCACGCTCCTGCGCTGCGTGAACCTCCTCGAAGAGCCCACCAAGGGCCAGGTCTTCGTCGGCGGCACCGAAGTGACCCACCCGGACGTGGACATCGACGCCGTACGCCGCCGGATCGGCATGGTCTTCCAGCAGTTCAACCTCTTCCCGCACCTGACGGTGACCGAGAACCTCACGCTGCCCCAGCGTCGGGTGCTCGGCCGCGACAAGGAGGCGGCCGCGAAGGTCGCCGCCGAGAACCTCCGGCGGGTCGGCCTCTCCGAGAAGGCGGACGCGTACCCCGCCTCCCTCTCCGGCGGCCAGCAGCAGCGCGTCGCCATCGCCCGCGCGCTCGCCATGGGCCCCGAGGTGATGCTCTTCGACGAGCCCACCTCCGCCCTCGACCCGGAACTCGTCGGCGACGTCCTCGCCGTCATGCGCATGCTCGCCGACGAGGGCATGACCATGATGGTCGTCACCCACGAGATGACCTTCGCCCGCGAGGTCGCCGACCGAGTCGTCTTCATGGACGCCGGCGTGATCGTCGAAGACGGCACCCCGGCCCAGGTGATCGGCAATCCCACCCATGAGCGGACGAGGCACTTCCTCTCCCGCCTACTGGATCCGGCGATGGCGGACGTGGAGGAGGACAGCCCCGGCCGCCTGAGCAAGGAGGGCTGAGCGCTCCGTGCCCCTTTAGGGGCGCGGGGCTGTATCGATTTGCGGCTCCGCCGCGTGGGCGCGACCAGCCCCCACCGGCCCGCAGCCTCAGTACTTCACCGACGAATTAGGGTGCAGTACATGAGCGATCAGCCGGTGCTGCACGTAAAGGGCCGAGTACTCATCGACCCCGACGACGCCAGGGACGAACTCTGGATCGTAGGGGGAAAAATCACCTACGAGCGCCCACAAGGCGCCCGTGACATCCGCACAGTGAACGGCTGGGCCCTACCCGGCCTCGTGGACGCCCACTGCCACGTGGGCCTGGGCCCCAGCGGCCCCGTCGCAGACGACACCGCCGAGAAGCAGGCCCTGACCGACCGAGAGGCCGGCACCCTGCTCATCCGCGACGCGGGCTCGCCCTCCGACACCCGCTGGATCGACGACCGCGCGGACCTCCCGAAGATCATCCGGGCGGGCCGCCACATCGCCCGCACCCGCCGCTACATCCGCGGCTTCGCCCACGAGATCGAGCCGGACGACCTCGTCGCGTACGTCGCCCAGGAGGCCCGCCGGGGCGACGGCTGGGTGAAGCTCGTGGGGGACTGGCTCAACCGTGAAACGGGCGACCTCGGCGCGTGCTGGCCCCGCGCCGAGGTCGAGGCCGCGATCGCCGAGGCCCACCGCCTGGGCGCCCGGGTCACCGCGCACTGCTTCGCCGAGGAGTCCCTGCGGGACCTGGTGGAGGCGGGCATCGACTGCATCGAGCACGCCACCGGCCTGACCGAGGACACCATCCCGCTCTTCGCCGAGCGCGGCGTCGCCATCGTCCCGACCCTCGTCAACATCGCCACCTTCCCGCAGCTCGCGGCCGGCGGCGAGGCCAAGTTCCCCCAGTGGTCGGCGCACATGCGGCGGCTGCACGAGCGTCGCTACGACACCGTGCGCGCCGCGTACGACGCCGGTGTCCCCGTGTACGTCGGCACGGACGCGGGCGGCACGCTCGCGCACGGCCTGGTGGCGGGCGAGGTCGCCGAGCTGGTGACCGCCGGAATCCCGCCCGTCGAGGCGCTGTCGGCGACGGCTTGGGGCGCCCGGGCCTGGCTGGGACGGCCGGGTCTGGACGAGGGGGCACCGGCCGACCTCGTCGTGTACGAGGGGGACCCGAGGGCGGACGTACGGGTGCTGGCGGCGCCCCGACGAGTGGTGCTGAACGGCAAGGTCGTCGGCTAGGAGCGCTGCTCGCGCGTCGGAGCCGCCGGACGCCAAGTCAGCGAGTGCCAAGCCGCCGGACGCCAAGTTGACGGAGCGTAACCACCCCTCGGGCCTGCTCATTCTGCACTTCTGCGCGCGCTCCGGCGCGTCAACCGGCGCGTTCGAGCCGGTTCGGTGATCCGGGTGGATCCGGGTGGAGATGAGGAACGCACGTGCCGGGCGATTCGAAGAAGCGCACGGAAACTCCACGTATGAGTGAACTCCCGTCAGGCTGCTGACTGTTCACTCTCCGTGCGTAAGGATTCCCGCATCGACGCCGTCGGTGCTCCCCGCAGGTCCCCGTGAGCGGAGCGGCCGGCGGCGTCGCGTTCCCGGTTCCGTCTCCCGTGGGGGTATTCGACTGCTGCTGTTTTCCCCGTGCTACCGCGTACGGGCGTGTGTGCGAGTTCCGTGCGCTGCTCGCTTGCTGCGGGTAGATCGCCTGAATGTTCGTGATGGGAACGGGTGACCTTTCCCGATGCGGTTCGTTGATCTGTGTGACGAGTGGATCGGGGGTGGGTGTTGTGCGTCGGAGGGGGGAGCGGTCGATTTCGGGCCTGCGGTTGATGGTCGAGCCGTTCGTCGCTCCGGGGCCGTCTGGTGTGGCGGTCCGCGACCGGCTCAAGCACCTCACTGTCGAGGACGAGCGGGTGCTGCGGCTGGTCGGCGCGCATATGGGTGCGCTCGCTTCGCGGGATCTCAAGGCCCGTTGCGCGGACGGTCTGGAGCATTCCGCGGACAAGTGGGCGGTGCGGAAGCGGGCGCTGACTTCGTTGTCGTCGTCCCGCTGGGCCGGGGCGGTCACCAAAGCGTCGCACGATCAGTGGGCGCTGTCCCGACGTTGCCTGGCCGCGCATGTGCGCAGTCTTGAGGCCGGTATCCAGACGATCCGGAACCGGCTGTCGCTGCCTGTAGGCGCGCGCGGCTCGAAGGGGGCTCCGGGTGGCTACCGGTCCGCGCGGGAGTGGCATGCCAAGTCCCGGCGTCTGGTCACGCTGGAAGCCCGGCACGCCGCCGCCATCCGGGACTGGCAGGCCGGACGAGTGCGCGCGGTGCGCGGCGGGACACATCTGGCGAATACCCGGCACCACCTCGCCGACGCCCAGCTCACCCAGACGCAATGGCGCCAGCGCTGGGAGGCGGAGCGCTGGTTCCTCGCCACCGACGGTGAGTCTGGGAAGAGATACGGGAACGAGACCATCCGCGTCACCCCGGACGGCGAGATCAGCATCAAACTCCCCGCCCCGCTGGCCGAACTGGCCAACGCTTCACACGGCCGGTACGTCCTGGCCGCCCGGGTCACCTTCCCGCACCGGGGCCCCGAGTGGGCCGACCGGGTGCAGGCCAACCGGGCCGTCGCATACGGCATCCACCTGCACGTTGGGCGGGGCCGCTGGTATCTGACGGCCTCCTGGCAGTACGCGCCCACTCCGGCGATCTCGCTGGACGCCGCGTTGTCGCAGGGCGTGATCGGTGTCGACACCAACGCCGATCACCTCGCCGCCTGGCGCCTCGATCCGCACGGCAACCCAACCGGCAGCCCGCGCCGCTTCTTCTACGACCTGACCGGCACCGCGGGCCACCGCGACGCCCAGGTCCGCCACACCCTTACCCGACTCCTCCATTGGGCCCAGACCTGCGGCGTCAAGGCCATCGCCATCGAGGACCTGGACTTCGCGGCGGACAAGACCAGGGAGAAGCACGGCCGCAAGAAGAAGTTCCGTCAGCTCATCTCGGGCCTGCCCACCAGCAGACTCCGAGCCCGCTTGACGTCGATGGCTGACGCGACCGGTATCGCGATCATCGCCGTCGATCCGGCTTACACCTCAAAGTGGGGCGCCCAACACTGGCAGCGCCCCACGACCAGCACCACCCGCAAGACCAGTCGACACGATGCCGCGAGCATCGCGATCGGCAGGCGCGCCCAAGGGCATCCGATCCGGCGACGGACGGCACCGCCCCACGACGACCGGAGCGATCGTCGTGGGCATCGGACCGTCCAGGCCCGACCGGCCGCTCTTGGGCGTGAGGAAACCAGCCCCCGTATTCCTGGACCACGCACACGATGCGCTGAGCCCGGATATGGAGCGAAAGCTGGGGACCAGCACGCCCAACACCGTTCGGGGCGTGCGGCTGAGCATGGGTTCTGGCGACAGGACTCACTCCCGCTCAGTCTTTAGGCACGGTCCCACCACCTTGAACAGCAAATTTTCCGCAAGCCGGATCGCCGTCACCGCGGCGGCCACCGCTCTGCTCGCCGATCCCGCGGCGCTGGTCGGCGCGTGCTCGGCCCACGTGACGGACGACCACGGTCGCGTCAGTGTCGTGCTCCGAGCAGGGCCCGACGAAGTACTCGATCACGCACGGGAGTTGTCTCCCGCTCGCCGGGTGGTGCGTCACCCGCGCGAGGTCAGCAGTCCCGCAGGCTCAGCGCCTGGTCCAGGGCCTGAAGGAAGCGGTTGACCGTCGTGCGGTCGCGCACCGCCAGGCGCAGCCAGGTGTCGTCGAGCCCCGGGAAGGTGTCGCCGCGCCGCACGGCGAAGCCCAGCCGGCGCAGCCGGGCACGGACGGCCGCCGCCCCGGGGAGCCCGATGAGGACGAAGGGACCCTCGGCGGGCTCCGCGACCCGGACGCCGTCGGAGGCGAACTCCCTCAGCCCGGCGACCAGATGGGCCCGGTCGATCGCGACGCGACGGGCCGCGTGGTCCTGTTCCGCCAGTGCCCGCGGAGTCATACAGGCCTCGGCGGCTGCGAGCGCGGGCGTGGACACCGGCCAGAGCGGCTGGGCCCGTTCGAGCTCGGCGATCGTCTCGGGGGAGGCCAGGACGTACCCGATGCGCAGCCCCGCGAGGCCCCACGTCTTGGTGAGGCTGCGCAGCACCACCAGACCCGGCACGTCCGTACGCCCCGCGAGGGTCTCCCGCTCGTCCGGAACCGCGTCCATGAACGCCTCGTCGACCACCAACGTCCGCCCGGGACGGGCGAGTTCGGCGATCAGGGCGGCCGGGTGGAGGACGGACGTCGGGTTGGTCGGGTTGCCGATCACGACCAGGTCCGAGTCCTCGGGGACGGCCGCCGGGTCGAGCCGGAAGCCGTCCTCGGCCCGCAGGAGCACCCGGTCCACGGTGTGCCCCGCGTCCCGCAGAGCCGCCTCCGGCTCGGTGAACTGCGGGTGCACGACGACGGGTTGACGGACCTTCAGGGCTCGCGCCAGCAGTACGAAGGCCTCGGCGGCGCCCGCCGTGAGCAGCACCCGCTCCACGGGCAGCCCGTGCCGCGCCGCCACCGCGGCCCGCGCGGCCCGCCCGTCCGGGTAGGCCGCGAGCCCGGCCAGCGACTCGGCGATCCGCTCGCGCAGCCAGGCCGGCGGAGTGTCCGCGCGGACGTTCACCGCGAGGTCGACGAGCGACGAGCCGTCGTCGCGCACCTCGGCGTCACCGTGGTGCCGGAGGTCGTGCGCGTCACCGAGTCCGCCGGAGCCCTGTCCGCCGATGGCCCGTGCCCCGACGCCCTGTCCGCCGCCGGGGCGGTGGTGTCCGCCCGGGCCGTCTCTGTCGCCCCTGTCAGTGTGCATGGGAGGGTGCGTGGCCGTCGTGGTGGTGATGCCCGTGGTGGTGCCCGTCGTGGTGGTGATCGTCGTCGTCCGGGTGGAAGTGCGGCTGCTGGGGGAGCCCCACCTTGTCCTCGAAGCCGGGCAGCGCGATGCGGTACACGCAGGAGTCGCAGTTCATCCGCAGATCACCCTCGACCGCCTCCCGGTAGCGCTCCATGACCAGGTCGAGCAGCTCCGGCTCCGGCCCGATGACATCGGCGGAGACCACGTCGACCTCCGGATGCGCGGCCGCCCACCCTTCGGTCTGCTGCCGCACCCGGTCCGGGAGGATACCCGTGAACAGGAAGTAGGGAAGCACCACGATCCGGCGCGCGCCCAGCTTCACACAGCGGTCCAGGCCCGACGGCACGTCCGGCGCGGCCAGCGACACGAACGCCGTCTCCACGCCCGCGTAACCCCGCCCCTCCCACAACAGCCGCGCCGCCTTGTGCACTTCGGCGTTGGCGTCCGGGTCGGTCGAGCCGCGCCCGACGAGCAGAACGGTCACCTCGGCACGGTCCGCGGGGGTCCGCGCCGAACCGCCGAGCGCCTCGTCGAGCCGCCGCTCCAGCACCGCGAGCAACGCCGGGTGCGGGCCCAGCGGACGCCCGTACGTGTACGAGATCCCGGGGTGACGTTCCTTCTCGCGGGTCAGCGCGGCCGGGATGTCGCCCTTGGCGTGCCCGGCGGACACCAGCATCAGCGGGACGGCCGCGAACCGGCGCACGCCCTGCTCTACCAGTTCGGTCACGGCATCGCCCAGCGGCGGCGGGGAGAGCTCGATGAAGCCGCCCGCGACGGGCAGTCCGGGGTTGCGGCGGCCCAGTTCCCGTACGAAGTCGCGGAAGGCCTCGGCACCCGCGTCGTCCCGGGTGCCGTGTCCGGCGATGAGCAGGGCGGGGGCGGGGGTGGTCACGATTTCTCCTTGGACTCGGACGGGGAACCGGCCCGGGACTCGGCCTCGGGCGCGGGGTGGGACACGGCGTCGTTCACCGGGTGGGAAACGGGGTGGTACAGCAGGGCGTTGAGCGCGGCCGCGGCGACCGCCGAACCGCCCTTCTCGGACACGTTGCTCACGGCGGGCAGCCCGCTCTCGCGCAGCGCGGCCTTGGACTCGGCCGCGCCGACGAAGCCGACGGGCAGCCCGATGACGAGCGCCGGGGCGGCGTCCAGGGTGAGGAGCTCCTCCAGCGCGGTCGGAGCGCAGCCGATCACCCAGAGCGCGCCGGGCCCGACCTGCTCGTACGCGAGCCGGATCGCATGGGCCGAGCGGGTCAGCCCGGGACCGGACACGGCGTCCTTGAGACGGCAGACGGTGTCGCGCCGGGTGATGCCCGCCGCGACCATCTCCACGTCCACGACGACGGGCGCCCCGTCGTGCAGCGCCCGGTGAGCCTTCTCAAGGGCGACCTCGTCGGTCACCAGATCGCTCGCGTAGTCGAGATCGGCCGCGGAGTGGATCACCCGCTCCACGACGGCACGGGTCAGCGGCGGGAAGTGCGAGGTGTCCAGGCGGGCCCGCAGCCGCCGGAAGGACTCCTCCTCGATGGGGTGCACGACTCGCGCCCCGGGGTCCGCGATGCGGCTCTCCGGGAACACCCGGCTCACTGCGCTCACTTGGGCTCCTCCTGCCAGCGGTAGCCGCGCGGCGTCACCATACGGCCGGCGATCTCACGGGTCGCCGTGTTGCCCACGGTCACCACCGTCATCATGTCCACCGTCGCCGGGTCGAGTCCCGCGAGGGTGGTGACACGGCTGGATTCGTCCGGCCGCGAGGCGCTGCGTACGACTCCCACGGGCGTCGTCGGCTTCCGGTGCCCGGCGAGGATCGTGAGCGCCTTCGGGAGCTGCCAGTCGCGGCCCCGGCTGCGCGGGTTGTAGAAGGTGACGACGAGGTCGGCCTCGGCCGCCGCGCGCACCCGGCGCTCGATGATCTCCCACGGTGTGTGCAGGTCGGAGAGGCTGATCGACACATGGTCGTGGCCGAGCGGCGCGCCCAGGATCGCCCCGGCCGCGAGCGCGGCGGTCACCCCCGGCACCCCGACCACGTCGATGTCGTCGGACGCCTCCGCGAGCGCGGGCGACGCCATCGCGTACACGCCCGCGTCACCGCTGCCGATCAGCGCGACCGCCTGCCCGAGCCGGGCCTCGGCCACGGCGGTCCTGGCCCGCTCCTCCTCGGCCCCGAGCCCCGACTCCAGGATCCGGGTGCCCGGCAGGAGCAGGTCGCGGATCTGGTCGACGTACTGGTCGAGCCCGACGAGCACCGAGGCGCGGCGCAGTTCGTCCTTCGCGCGGGGCGTCAGCAGGTCCCGGGCGCCCGGACCGAGACCGACCACCGCGAGCCGCCCGCGCCCCGGCCTGCGTACGACCGCGCAGGTCGCCATCGCGGGACGCGCGGCCGACTTGCGCTTGGGGACGAGGAGTTCGCCGCCGCGCAGCAGGGCTGAGGCCTCCGCCACCGACGGGGTGCCGACCGCGGCGAGGGGCGCGTCCGAGGGGTTCGGCACGTCGACCGTCGCCAACTCCTCGGCGCCGTACGTCACCACGGGCACCCCGAGCCGCTCGGCCGCCCCGAGAATGCCGGGCTCCTCGGCCTTGGCATCGACGGTGGCGAGCTCGGCGACGGACTTCACCGAAAGGCCGGCGTCCCGGAGGGCGTCCTGGACGAGCCCGAGCACCTCGTCGACGGGGGCACCCTTGGAGGCGCCGACGCCGACGACGAGGGAGGGCGGCCGGAGCACGACCTCACGCTCGGCGGGCTCAACAGCCCTGTCGCTGACCCGAATTGAATACTCACCGGTCGCGGCGACCCGCAGCGGCGGAAGCGGCCAGGCCAACTCGGCGTTCAGCGCGACCGGTTCCCCGTCCAGCATGGCCCGGGACACCCCGGCCACATCCCCTTCGACCGGCAGGCCGAGCATGTCGAGCCCCGGCACGCCCACGGAGTCGGTGGCCGTCGTCACGACGGGTTCGGCACCCAGCAACTCGCCGACCTCGCGGGCGAGTTCATTGGCTCCGCCGCCGTGGCCCCCGACCAGGGACACCGCGAACCGCCCGCCCTCGTCGACGCACACGATTCCCGGATCGGACGCCTTGTCGATGAGCAGCGGCGCGACGAGCCGCACCACGGCCCCCGTGGCCAGGAAGCACACGAGCTGCTCACACTCCGCGAAGGCCCGCCGTACGGCGTCCCCGACCGGACCGTCGTACACGCGCGTATGGTCTGGCCACGCTGTGGCCAGCCGGTCCCGCGCAGCCGCTCCTGCGGACGTGGCGGAAATCAAGCCGATCACCGGGTGCCTCCCAAAGACGGCTGGTAGAGTCGCGAAGCGCTGAGCGAGAACCAAGCCAGCACAGCAGTAACCTCCCAAAACTTCATACACCGGGCTGGTTTCAACCCGGCTGGTGCTGATCGCGTCAGACTCGATGGTTCGCTGAGCCGACGAGCAGTGTGAGCCAGGAATCTCCCCCGTTCGCGAGGGAGAGGATTCAATGAGCAACTCCTTCACTCCGCGCCATAGGCCGGACGCCCCACAGCAGGAAAACGGGGTTGGTCGCCGCGAGCCGGGTGACGTCCCCCGGCAGCGGCGCCAGCCGGGACGACTGCAGCAGTACGCCGTCACAGTCGAGCCCGGCCGCGACGAGCGCGTCCCGGACCGCCGGAACCCGGTCGAGGGCGGCCATCGCCACGACGACCGACCGCCGTGCCCGCCGGGCACACGCGGTCACGATGGCGGGCAGTTCCCGTCCGCCCCCGCCGATGAACACGGCGTCGGGGTCGGGCAGGTCGGACAGCACGGTCGGCGCGGCGCCGTGCACGGCGGTCACGTCGACCCCGTGTGCGGCCGCGTTGGCGCGGACCCGCTCCACACCGTCCAGGGTCTTCTCCACCGCGGTCACGGCGGCCCCGAGCCGTGCGCACTCCACGGCGACCGAGCCGGAGCCCGCGCCGATGTCCCACACATGCTCACCGAGCCGCGGTCCGAGCCGGGCCAGCGCCAGTGCCCGTACCTCGAACTTGGTGATCATCGAGTCCCGGTGGGTGAACTCGCCCTCTTCCAGGGCCCATTGGGCGGGCCCGGACGGCGGCCCGGCGATCGTGCGCACGGGGGAGAGGACTCGTGACTCGTCGAGACACAGCACGACGTTCACCACCGGCCCCCAGTCCCGGGCGGCGGCCTCGGCGGGGGTGACTCGCTCGACGCGCTCTTGCTCCCCGGAGTGAGTGACGGAGCCCGCGTCCGAGTGCGGGGTGGAGCCCGAGCCCGGGGTGGTGCCAGTGCCCGGGGCCGGGGCCGGGGCTGAGCCGGTGCCGGAGCGAGTGCCAGTGCCCGAGCCGGTGCCCGAGGTCGCGCCCGCGTTCGAGGTGGAGGCCGAGCCGGTACCCGAGCCCGGGGTCGAGTCGGTGCCCGAAGTGGCGCCCGCGTTCGAGGCGGAGGCGGCGCCCGAGCCGGAGCCCGAGGCCATGCCAGAGTCTGACGCAACCTCCGAGCCCGAGCCGGTGCCGGTGCCCGCGCTCGAGTCGGCGCCCGCCCCCAGCGCCGAAGCCACCACCAAAACCCGCCCGCTGGACCGCAGCGCGGCCCCGAGTTCCGCGGGTCCGGAGCCCGGACCGGTCAGCACCGCCACCTTGGGGTGGGCCCGGCAGACGTTCACGGCGGTCCGCAGGTCACGCCCGTGCGCGCTCACGACCACCGCGTCGTCCCAGGTCAGCCCGATCCGCGCGAAGGCGGTGGCGACGGACGACACCCCTGGGTGGACCTCAAGCCGCTCGGCTCCGAAACGCTCGGCGAGGGCTCGGACGATCCCGAAGAACCCGGGGTCGCCGGAGGCCAGCACGACGACCCGCCCCTGGTCCTCCGGTTTCCCCAGAAACCGCTCGATCGCGTCGAGGGCGGGCGCGAGCGGCCCCAGGACGACCCGCTCGGCCGTGTCCGGCATCGTCGTCGCGGCCGCCAGGTGCCGTCGGCCGCCCACGACGAGCCCCGCCTCGGTCAACGCGGCCCCGGCGTCCGGAGGAAGGGGCGCCCCCGTGCCCGTACCGACAACGGTGATCATGGCGTGACACCCTGCGCATCCCGTGGACTCTGCGCACCCCGCGCACCCTGCGTCCGCAACGCCCTGCGGGCCTCGGGGTCGGCCTTGCGGAAGCCGTGGAAGTGGCCGGGGTGGTAGAGGTGCGAGCGGGTGCCGTGCGCGTCGAGGGCCGGGCCGACCAGGAACAGCGTGTGCTTCCAGAGCTTGTGCTCCTTGACGGTCTCCTCCAGCGTGCCGATCGTGCACTTCACGATCAGCTCCTCCGGCCAGGTGGCCTGGTACGCGACCACGACCGGCGTCGACGTCGGATAGCCGCCCTCCAGCAGCTCCCGTACGAGCTGTCCGCTGCGGGCGGCCGACAGGAACAGCGCCATCGTCGTCCCGTGCCGTGCGAACTCCCGTACCTCCTCCCCGGGCGGCATCGGCGTCTTGCCGCCGCCCAGCCGGGTGAGGATCACGGACTGCGCGACCTCGGGGATGGTCAGCTCCCGCTGGGCGAGCGCGGCGACGGCGGAGAAGGAGGAGACACCGGGCACGATCTCGGTCTCGATGCCGATCTCCGCGCACCGGTCGACCTGCTCCTGCGTACCGCCCCAGAGCGCGGGGTCGCCGGAGTGGATCCGGGCGACCTTCAGCCCGGTCTCGGCGGCCCGCTCGTAGACGGCGACGACGTCCTCCAGCGACATCGTCGCCGAGTCCAGGATCTCGGATCCCTCACGCGCGTGTTCGAGAACCTCGGCCTGCACCAGGCTGGCCGCCCAGATCACGACGTCGGCCTCGGCGATGGCGCGCGCGGCACGGAACGTCAACAGGTCGGCGGCACCGGGCCCGGCCCCGACGAAGGTCACCTTGCCGGTGGGGGCATCGGCCATGGGATGGGGTCCTCTCCTACGAGTCCTACGAGTAGTGCGGTTCTCAGGGGTGCTTCCGGACATCAGCGCGCGGATTCCGGAAGCCGTGGAGACCCGAACGTGCGGCGGACGTGCGTGAACACGGGTCGATCGGATAGCAAGGGCGTATGGCGGTGTTCGTCGCGCTCGGCGCGTTCCTCATGACGCTGGCCGGCGGCTGGACGGCGCAACGCGTCACCGACCGCCGCCACCTCGTACTCGGTCTGGCAGGCGGTCTGATGCTGGGCGTCGTCGGCCTGGACCTGCTGCCGGAGGCGCTCGACGCGGCGGGCGACGAGATTTTCGGCGTACCGGCCGCGCTGCTGCTCTTCGTGGCGGGCTTTCTGCTGGCCCATCTGGTGGAACGCCTGCTGGCCGTCCTCCCCCAGTCTCGGCTCCGCTCGACCGGGGGGACCCCCATGGCGGCGCACGGCGGGGAGGAACACAACGGCCGGGCCCCCGAAGTCGGCCTGACGGCCGCCGCCGCGATGGTCGGCCACAGCGCCATGGACGGTGTGGCGATCGGCGCGGCCTTCCAGGTCGGCGGCGGCATGGGAGCGGCCGTGGCCGTCGCCGTGATCGCCCACGACTTCGCGGACGGCTTCAACACGTACACGATCACGACGCTGTACGGGAACGCCCGCCGCAAGGCGGTCGCGATGCTGTTCGCGGACGCGGCGGCCCCGGTCGTGGGCGCCGCCTCGACGCTGCTGTTCACCATCCCCGAGCATCTGCTCGGCGGCTATCTCGGCTTCTTCGGCGGCGCGCTGCTCTATCTCGCCGCGGCCGAGATCCTCCCCGAGGCCCACCACGAACACCCGGCCCGCTCCACGCTGCTGTGCACGATCGCGGGGGCGTCCTTCATCTGGCTGGTGGTGGGCATCGCGGAGTGAGGCGCGCGGGTGGCGCCCTCCGACCGGAGTCACTGTTCTGACGGGAGTCACAGCTTGCCGCCGCGTCCGCCGTCGCGCCGCGCGGGCGCGATGAGCGTCGAGAGGTAGGGCAGCGGAGCGCCGTCCAGTTCGGCCGCGGGCCGGATGGACTCCTCCGGCAGCCCCAGGGCCGACCCCCACACGGCGTCGTCGAGGCGCCCGGTCTCCCGCAGCGCCGCGGCGACCTCCTGCGCCTGCCGCCCGAACTTGTAGGCGACCACGGTCCCGGGCCCGTTGAGCGCGTCCTTGAGCGCACCGGCCCCGGCGGTGACGGGCACGAGCGTCAGCGGTTCGGTGCCCTCGGTCAGCACGGCCCCGGACCGGGCGGCGAGATCCTGCATGGCGGTGATGCCGGGCACGGTCTCGACGACGGTCCCCGGTACGACGTCCTCGATGGTCTGCGCGAGATAGGTGAACGTGGAGTACACGTTCGGATCCCCGATGGTCGCGAACGCCACGATGCTGTGCGTACGCAGCAGCGCGGCCACCCGCTCCCCGGCGGCGTCCCAGGCGGCCTCGCGGCGCCCCCGGTCGGACCGCTCGTTGAGCGCGAAGACGACCCGTACGACCTTCTCCTCGGGCACGTAGTGCAGCACGGTGGCCTCGGCGCGCCCGCGCTCGCCCGTGTCCATGACGGGCACGACGACGACGTCCGCCGCCCGAAGGCAGTTGACCCCCTTGACGGTCACGAGCTCGGGATCCCCGGGCCCGACCCCGACCCCGATCAGCCTGCTGTTGCCCATGACCCGACACACCTCTCCACAAACCGACGGGCGACACCGGGCGCCGACGCCCAGTGCGTATGCAGATAACTCGCATGCACGCCCTGCTGTACGAAACCTTCGACCCGCCGCACCGGAACGCGTACGCCCCAGGCCGGAGCGATCCCCGCCCCGGGCTCCACGACGGTCCGGTGAAACTCGTGCCCGCGCATCCGGCTGCCGGCCTCGGCCAGCACACTGTCGGACACGGCGACGGCATCCCGATACCCCAGCGTCAGCCGCTCGTCCATCCGCGCCTTCGCGTCGATCACCCCGCACATCGGCAGGCCGTCGAGCTCACGCGAGAGATACAGCAGCCCCGCACACTCGGCCGCGACCGGCGCCCCACGCTCGGCGAGCGAGGCAACGGCCTTACGGAGGGGTTCGTTGGCGGACAGCTCAGGGCCGTACACCTCGGGAAACCCGCCTCCGATGACCAACCCCCGTGTCCCCTCGGGCAGTTCCTCATCCCGAAGCGGATCGAAGACGACGACTTCAGCTCCGGCGGCGGCAAGCAACTCGGCGTGCTCGGCATAGGAGAACGTGAAGGCAGCCCCACCGGCAACGGCAATGCATGGTGCGCCTGGAGGCCTTGCTCGGGGCTCTTTCAGCCCGTCCGGCGTTTGAGGACGAGGCCGTTCAGGCCGATACGGGGGTCTGGGGGCAGAGCCCCCAGGGACGGGAACGGGAAGGGGCGGCGGGGGCGAAAATGCCACGGCCTCAGCCGCATCCCACGCGTCACCCGGCAACGACCCAGCTCCGCGCGCCAGCGCGAACAGTGCGTTCAGATCGCACCCCTCCCGCACCTGCGAGGCCATCGCCGCAACAGCAGCAACCGCCTCAGCCCGCCGCTCGGCAACAGGCACCAGCCCCAGATGCCGAGAAGGCGTCCCCACCTGCTCAACCCGCCGCAGAACACCCAGCACAGGCACCCCGGACTCGTCCAACGCCTCCCGCAGCATCCCCTCATGCCGCTCGGACCCCACCTTGTTCAGGATCACCCCGCCGATCCGCACCTCCGGATCCCAGGAGGCAAACCCATGCACCAGCGCGGCCACGGACCGCGACTGAGAAGAGGCGTCCACGACCAACACCACAGGCGCCCGCAGCAACTTCGCCACATGAGCGGTGGAGGCGAGCTCCCCTTCCCCCGCGGCCCCGTCGAACAGGCCCATCACGCCTTCGACGACAGCGAGATCGCACCCCCGCGCCCCATGGGCGAACAGCGGCGCGACCAACTCCGCCCCGCACAGATACGCGTCGAGATTCCGCCCCACCCGCCCGGTGGCGAGCGCGTGATATCCGGGATCGATGTAGTCGGGCCCCACCTTGTGCGGGGACACGGCAAGCCCCCGCGAGGCGAACGCGGCCATCAACCCCGTGGCGACGGTGGTCTTGCCGCTGCCCGAGGAGGGCGCGGCAATGACCAGCCGAGGGACGGAAGAACTCACCACTCGATGCCCCTCTGCCCCTTCTGACCGGCGTCCATGGGGTGCTTGACCTTGGACATGTCCGTCACGAGGTCGGCGAGTTCGACGAGCTTCTCGGGAGCGTTGCGCCCGGTGATCACGACATGCTGGGTCCCGGGCCGGTCCCGCAGCACGGAGACGACCTCGTCGACATCGACCCACCCCCAGTGCATGGGGTAGGCGAACTCGTCGAGGACGTACAGCTTGTACGTCTCGGCGGCGAGGTCGCGCTTGACCTGTTCCCAGCCCTCGCGGGCCTTCTCCTCGTTGTCCATCTGGGAGTCGCGCTGCACCCAGGACCAGCCCTCGCCCATCTTGTGCCAGTCGACGGCCCCGCCCTCGTCGGAAGCCCCCAGCACCCGGAGCGCGTTCTCCTCGCCGACCTTCCACTTCGCGGACTTGACGAACTGGAAGACCCCGATCGGCCAGCCCTGATTCCAGGCGCGCAGCGCGAGCCCGAAGGCGGCGGTGGACTTGCCCTTCCCGATCCCGGTGTGCACGACCACGAGCGGCCGGTTCCGCCGCTGACGAGTCGTCAGCCCGTCGTCGGGCACCACACTCGGCTGTCCCTGCGGCATTACGCGGCCCTCCTGCTGTTGCCCTGAACATCCCTGACGAGCCCGGCGATCGAGTCGGCACGCAGCTCGTCCAACGTCACGGCCGTACCACCGAGTTCACCCGCGAGCTGTCCCGCGAGTCCGAGTCGCACGGGCCCGGACTCGCAGTCGACGACCACGGAGGCGACCCCGTCGGCGGCGAACAGCCGCGCGGCCCGTCCGGCGAGCGCGATGGGCTCAGGCCCGCCCGTGGCCCGCCCGTCGGTCACCAGGACCACCAACGCCCGCCGAGCCGGATCCCGCAATCGCTCCACCCGCAGCACGTCATGCGCCCGCAGCAACCCGGCGGCCAGCGGCGTACGCCCGCCGGTGGGCAGCGACTCCAGCCGTACCGCGGCCGCGTCCACCGAAGACGTGGGTGGCAGCGCGACCTCGCCCGTCGACCCGCGGAAGGTCACGAGCCCCACCTTGTCCCGCCGCTGGTAGGCGTCGAGGAGCAGCGACAGCACGGCCCCCTTGACCGCGCTCATCCGCTGCCGGGCCGCCATCGAACCGGAGGCGTCCACGACGAACAGCACGAGGTTCCCCTCGCGCCCTTCCCGCGTGGCCTGCCGCAGATCGTCGCGCCGGACCACAAGACCCGGCCCGGATCGGCCGCGCGCCCGCTGATGCGGGGCCGCGGCCTGCACGGTGGCCGCCAAGTGCAGCTTGGTGAGGGCCCCATGGGGCCGACGCGCCCCGGTGGTCCGCCCGTGTTCGGTCCGCGCCCGCGACCGCCGCCCGGCGGCACCCTCGCCCAGGCCCGGCACGCTCAGCACCTTCGTACGGAACGGTTCGGCGGCCCGTACGGGAGCCTGCTCGCCCGCGCCCGGCGACGGCGCCTGTCCGCTCTCGGAGGGCTCACCCTGGGCGGGCACCTCAGCGGAGCTCTCGCCGCTGCCGTCGTCGCCGCTGTCGGGCCCTTCCTGAGGCGGCTGCCCGCCGCCCCCGTCGGGACCGTCCGGATCCGGATCCTCGTCGCCGGAATCGCCGGAATCGCCGGAATCATCGGAACCGCCCGAGCCGTTGGAGTTCTCCCCGCTCCCGAACTCCTCCAACGTCTCGTCGAGCTTGTCCTCGTCAAGTCCGGGCGCGTCGAAGGGATTTCGCCGACGCCGGTGCGGCAGCGCGAGCAGCGCGGCCTGCCGTACGTCCTCGGCCAGCACCTCCGTGCGCCCGGCCCACGCGGCCAGCGTGGTGGCGGTCCTGGCCATCACGATGTCGGCGCGCATGCCGTCCACCTCGAAGGCCGCACAGGTCGCCGCGATCTGCCGCAGCGCCCCGTCGCCGAGCGCGACCGACGGCAACAGCTTCCGCGCGGCCACGATCCGCGACCGCACCGCCGTCTCCTCGTCGGCCCAGCGCGCCGCGAAGCCGTCCGGATCGTCGTCGTACGCGAGCCGCCGCCGCACGACCTCCACCCGCTGATCGGGCTCCCGCGAGGCGGCCACCTCGACCGTCAGCCCGAACCGGTCGAGCAACTGCGGCCGCAGTTCGCCCTCTTCGGGGTTCATGGTCCCCACCAGCAGGAACCGTGCGGCATGCCGCACGGAGACACCCTCGCGTTCCACGTACGAGGCACCCATCGCGGCCGCGTCCAACAGCAGGTCGACCAGGTGGTCGTGGAGGAGGTTGACCTCGTCCACGTACAGGATCCCGCGGTGCGCGTCGGCCAGCAGCCCGGGCTCGAAGGCCTTCACGCCCTCGGCCAGCGCACGCTCGATGTCCAGCGCGCCGACGAGCCGGTCCTCGGAGGCGCCGACCGGCAACTCGACCATGCGCGCGGGCCGTTGGACCCCTGCTCCCACCTCGTGCGGCCCGTCCGGGCACGCCGGGTCGGGAGCGGCGGGAGCGCACGAGAACCGGCATCCGGCGACGACGTCCACCTCGGGCATGAGCGCCGAGAGCGCGCGCACGGCCGTCGACTTGGCGGTGCCCTTCTCGCCGCGTACGAGCACACCGCCGACCGCGGGTGACACGGCGTTCAGGAGCAGCGCGAGCCGCAGGTCGTCCTGTCCGACGACAGCCGTGAACGGAAAGGGGGTACTCACTGGTCGTCGCCCTCCAAGTCGCCTTCGAGCTCCAGGTATGTGGCGCGCAGCCGCTCCAGCGTCTCGGCGTCGGGCTCGGCCCACAGCCCGCGGTCCGCCGCTTCGAGGAGTCGTTCCGTGATGCCGCGCAGGGCCCAGGGGTTGGACTTCTTCATGAAGTCCCGGTTCTCCGCGTCGAAGACGTACTCCGCGCTGAGCTTCTCGTACATCCAGTCGTCCACGACCCCGGCCGTGGCGTCGTACCCGAAGAGGTAGTCGACGGTCGCCGCCATCTCGAAGGCGCCCTTGTAGCCGTGGCGCCGCATGGCCGCCATCCAGCGCGGGTTGACCACGCGGGCGCGGAAGACCCGGTGGGTCTCCTCGCCGAGGGTGCGGGTCTTGACCTGGTCGGGGGTGGCGGAGTCGCCGACGTACGCCTCGGGGCTCGCGCCCGTCAGGTGCCTGACCATGGCGACCATGCCGCCGTGGTACTGGAAGTAGTCGTCCGCGTCGACGAGGTCGTGTTCGCGGGTGTCGACGTTCTTGGCGGCCACGGCGATGCGCTTGAACGCCGTCTCCATGTCTCCGCGCGCCGCCCGCCCGTCGAGCCCGCGCCCGTAGGCGTAGCCGCCCCACACCGCGTACACCTCGGCGAGGTCGGCGTCGGAGCGCCAGTTGCGCGCGTCGATGAGGGGGAGGAGACCGGCTCCGTACGCGCCCGGCTTCGAGCCGAAGATACGGGAGGTCGCGCGCCGTCGGTCGCCGTGCTCGGCGGTGTCCTCGTCGGCGTGCGCGCGGACGTAGTTCCGGTCGGCGGGCTCGTCCAGGTCGGCCACCGCCCGTACCGCGTCGTCGATCAGGCCGACCACGTGCGGGAACGCGTCCCGGAAGAAGCCGGAGATGCGGACCGTGACGTCGATGCGCGGCCGGCCGAGCTCCTCCAGGCCGACGACCTCGAAGCCGGTGACACGCCGCGAGGCGTCGTCCCACACCGGCCGGCAGCCCAGCAACGCCAGGATCTCCGCGATGTCGTCGCCCTGGGTGCGCATCGCGGAGGTGCCCCAGACCGTCAGGCCGACGGACTTCGGGTAGTCGCCGGTGTCCTGGAGGTACCGCTGCACCAGCGAGTCGGCGAGCGACTGCCCGACCTCCCAACTCAGCCTGGACGGGATCGCCTTGGGGTCGACCGAGTAGAAGTTGCGGCCGGTCGGCAGGACGTTCACGAGGCCGCGGGTCGGTGAACCCGAGGGGCCCGCCGGGACGTAACCGCCGTTCAGGGCAAGGAGGATGTGGTCGATCTCGTCCGTCGTACGGGCCAGACGCGGCACCACCTCACGGCACGCGAACTCCAACACCGCGACAGCATCGGGGAGTTCGGTGCCCAGGACCTCGCGTACGAGAGCGGGCACGGCCGCGGCGTCCCAGCCGCGCTCCTCCATGCCCTCCGCGAACCGGCGGCACAGCTGCTCAAGGAGATCGATCGCGTCGGCCGCCGACCGCGAGGGTCCCGGGACCAGGTCGCTCAGCTCGACCGGCACCTTCAGCGGCGCACCGGGCTCGCCCAGCAACTCCTTCTCGACCAGGCCGAAGTGCTCGGCGAGACAGGCCCGAAGGCCCGGCAGCGCGTTCGCCGTCCCGCCCCACACCTGGGAGGCCCGCAGCACGGCCAGTACGAGGTTCACGCGCGGCTCGGCCTCCGGGCCGCCGCCGAGAATGTGCAGGCCGTCGCGGATCTGCACGTCCTTGATCTCGCACAGATAGCCGTCGATGTGCATGACGAACGAGTCGAAGGCGTCGTCGTCCGGCTGGTCGTCCACATGCAGGTCGTGGTGCAGCTCGGCCGCCTTGACCAGCGTCCAGATCTGGGCCCGCACCGCCGGGGCCTTCGTCGGGTCCAGGTCGGACACGAGCGCGTACTCGTCGAGGAGTTGCTCCAGCTTCGCCAGATCGCCGTACGTGTCCGCGCGCGCCATCGGCGGTACGAGGTGGTCGACGACCGTGGCGTGGCCGCGGCGCTTGGCCTGGGTGCCCTCGCCGGGATCGTTGACGATGAAGGGGTAGACGAGGGGGAGTTCACCGAGGACGGCGTCCGGCGCGCAGCCTCCGCTCAGCCCGAGTCCCTTGCCCGGCAGCCATTCCATCGTGCCGTGCTTGCCCATGTGCACGACGGCGTCGGCGCCGAAGCTGTTGTCCAGCCAGCGGTACGCCGCCATGTAGTGGTGCGACGGCGGCATGTCCGGGTCGTGGTAGATCGCGATCGGGTTCTCGCCGAAACCGCGCGGCGGCTGGATCATCACGACGACGTTCCCGAACTGGAGGGACGCGAGCACGATGTCGTCGCCGTCCACGTACAGGTTGCCCGGCGGCTCGCCCCACGCCTCCAGCATCCCGTTGCGCAGATCCGGGTCGAGCTTGTCGAACCAGGCCCGGTAGTCGGCGAGCGGCACGCGTGCCGGGGCCGAGGCGAGCTGCTCCTCGGTGAGCCACTCGACGTCGTGGCCGCCGGCCGCGATGAGCCGGTGGATCAACTCGTCGCCGTTGTCCGGGTATTCGGTCAGGGCGTACCCGGCGTCCCGCAGCGCGTCGAGGACCCGTACCGCCGAGGCGGGGGTGTCGAGGCCGACCGCGTTGCCGACCCGGGAGTGCTTGGTCGGATAGGCGGTGAAGACGAGCGCGAGCTTCTTCTCCGCGTTCGGCTTGTGCTTCAACCGGGCGTGGCGCACGGCGATTCCGGCGACGCGGGCGGCCCGCTCGGGGTCGGCGACGTACACCGGAACGTCGTCGGGACCCTGCTCCTTGAACGAGAACGGGACCGTGATGAGGCGCCCGTCGAACTCCGGGATCGCGACCTGCATCGCCGCGTCCATGGGGGAGAGGGCGGCGTCGGACCCCGCCCAGGCCGCCCGCGACGAGGTCAGGCAGAGCCCTTGCAGGACAGGGACGTTGAGGTCGGCGAGCGCGCCGATGTCCCAGGCCTCCTCGTCACCGCCCGCGGACGCCTGCGAGGCGTGCGTGCCACCGGCGGCGAGGACCGTCGCGACCAGCGCGTCTGCCTTGCCGAGGATCTCGTACAGGCCCGCGTCGGCGTCGCGCAGCGAACCGCAGTACACGGCAAGGGCGTTGGCGCCCCGGGCCTCGATCGCGTCGCACAGGGTGTCCACGAAGGCGGTGTTGCCGCTCAGTTGGTGGGCCCGGTAGAAGAGCACGCCCACGGTCGGACGGCCCTCGACGTACGCGCGCTCGCCGTGGACCCCGAACTCGGGCATCTTCCGCGGTTCTTCGAAGCCCTCGCCCGTCAGCAGCACGGTGTCGGACAGGAAGCGGGCCAGCTCGGTCAGGTTCTCCGGGCCGCCCTCGACCAGATAGCGCAGCGCCTCCGCGACGACCCCGGCGGGCACGGACGACTCGGCCATCAGCTCCGCGTCGGGGACGGACTCCCCGCCGAGCAGCACGGTCGGGATGCCGGACGCCTTCAGAGCGGCGAGCCCGTCCTCCCAGGCACGCTTGCCGCCGAGCAGCCGTACGACGGCGACGTCCGCGCCCCGGACCAGCGCGGGAAGCTCCTCCGCGACATCCACGCGGGTGGGATTGCCGATCCGGTACGCGGCGCCGGCGGCACGCGCCGCCAGCAGATCCGTGTCGGCGGTCGACAACAACAACACTGTGCTCATGCGGGTGCTCCCGGTGGAATGAAGGGCAGTCCTGTCGGCGCGCCGGACTCGATGAGCCGCCACAGCGCGTCCGTGTCCGCGTGTTCCTCGATCAGATCGCCGAGCCGGTCCAGCTGCTCCTCGCGCAGCGACCCGAACGACGTGTCGGCGGCCGGTACGAAGCGGCGCCCCGCGGCGGCCGCCACCTCGCGAAGGAAGGCCCGGCGGAAGCCGTCCGACTCCAGCGAGCCGTGCCAGTGGGTGCCCCAGACCTCGCCGACCCGGCAGCCGTCCAGGAAGGGTTCCCCGCCCGTGATCCGGGCGACCCCGTGGTGGATCTCGTACCCCTCGACGGGTTCGCCGAGCGCCTCGCCGACGGGCCGGGTCAGGGTCTTCTCCCGCGCGAACCGCACCCGCACGGGAAGGAGTCCGAGCCCGTCCACCTGGCCGGCGCGCGACTCGACCTCGTCCTCGATGTGCTCGCCGAGGATCTGGAAGCCGCCGCAGATACCGAGCACGGGACGCCCCTCCGCGGCCCTTCTGGCGAGGGCGTCCGCGAGGCCGCGCTCCCGCAGCCACTCCAGGGCCCTGACCGTGCCCCGGGTGCCGGGCACGACGACCAGGTCCGCGTCGACGAGCTCCTCCGCCCGGTCCACGAACCGCACGACGACACCCGGTTCGGCGGCCAGCGCGTCCACGTCCGTGAAGTTGGACATCAGCGGTATCGCGCAGACGGCCACCCGCAGGATGCCCTCGCCGACGGGGGAGGAGACCGCCGACTCCCGGACCGAGCCCCTCAGCGAGACCGCCATCCCGTCCTCCTCGTCGATGCCGAGACCGTGCTGGAAGGGCAGGACCCCGTACGTACGACGTCCGGTGAGGTTCTCGAGCATGTCGAGGCCGGGCTCCAGCAGGGACACGTCCCCGCGGAACTTGTTGACGAGGAACCCGGCGACGAACGCCTGGTCCTCGGGCGAGAGCAGCGCCACGGTCCCGAAGAAGGAGGCGAAGACACCCCCGCGGTCGATGTCGCCGACGACGAGCACGGGCAGCCGCGCGTTGCGCGCGATGCCCATGTTCACGATGTCCGTCCGCCGCAGATTGATCTCGGCGGGGCTGCCCGCCCCCTCACAGATCACCGCGTCATACGTGCCCCGCAACTCGGCGAGGCACTCCAGGACGGTCCCGAGGAGCTGTTCCTGCCGCCCGCCGTGATAGCCGCGGGCGCTCATCTCCCCGACGGGCTTGCCCATGAGGACGACCTGGCTGCTGCGGTCGCTGCCGGGCTTGAGCAGCACGGGATTCATGAGCGCGGTGGGCTCCACGCGCGCGGCCTGCGCCTGCATGGCCTGCGCCCGCCCGATCTCGGCGCCCTCGCGGGTGACGAACGAATTGAGCGACATGTTCTGCGCCTTGAAGGGCGCGACCTTGACACCGCGCCGCACCAGCCACCGGCAGATCCCGGCGGTCACGACGCTCTTGCCCGCGTCGGAGGTGGTACCGGCGACGAGCAGCCCGCCGCCTGTGCCCCCGCCCGTTCCCCCGCTCATGACGTACGCCCCTTCGTGCGAAGGCCGTTGACGAGGAGCCGCCCGGCGACACTCACGCCGAGCGCGAGCCAGCCCACGCGCCGCGAGAGCCGTACGGCCCGCTCGATGTCCCCGACCTCCACGGCCCGCCCACCACCATTCAGTACGGGCCGGTGCTCGACCCTCCCGGCGTACGAGAGCGTCCCGCCCAGCCGCACGCCGAGCGCCCCAGCGAACGAGGCCTCGACGGGCCCGGCGTTGGGGCTCGGGTGCTTGACGGCGTCGGCACGCCAGGCGCGTACGGCCCCTCGCGGATCGCTGCCCGCGGCGGTCGCGAGGACGGCGGTGAGCCGCGCTCCCGGCCACCCCGCGACGTCGTCGAGCCGTGCGGAAGCCCAGCCGTACCGCCGGTACTTGGCGGACCTGTGCCCGACCATGGCGTCGAGCGTGTTCACGGCACGGAACCCGACGAGCCCCGGCACACCGGCCGCGGCACCCCACACGAGGGCGCCCACGACGGCGTCGGAGGTGTTCTCGGCGACGGACTCGACGACGGCCCTGGCGATCCCGTCGGCGTCCAGTGCCTGCGGATCCCGCCCGCACAGGTGGGGCAGCCGTTCCCGGGCCACCTCGATGTCCCCGGCGGCGAGCGCCCCGCCGATGGCCCGGGCCTCCCGCCCGAGTGAAGTCCCGCCGACGACGGACCAGGTGGCGGCGGCGGTCAAGGCGACGGACGCGGCACGCGAGCCACGCACGGAACGGCCGGCGAGCGCGGCGAGCCCGGTGGCACCGCCGGCACACACGGCGGTGTGCAGCGCGCCCCACCCCCGGTGGTCCCGCCACAGCACCCGCTCCACGGCACCCGCGGCCCGCCCGAACGCGGCGACCGGATGCCCCCGGCGGGGATCGCCGAGCAGCAGGTCACCGAGAAGGCCGGCGGCGGCGCCGTACGCGAAGACGCGATCGGCACGCATCGGTTCAGCCGACCGTCAGGTCGGGCACAACCGTCGCTCGAAAGGCACTTGGGCAGCCGCGCATGGCGATTTGTCCTCACTCAGGGTGTCCACGCCCTGGTTCGACGAGACCGACGGCGAGAGTTCCTGGCTCCCGGGGTATCGATTCCCCGGTAACAGTGGCGGGACCGCGCCGGATTCACACCGGCTTCCTCTCCTGCCGCCGTACATGGCTCCGGCAGTCCACCACGCCCACGAACACCCGTCAACTTGCCGTTGACCTGCGACGGGAGAGTGTGCTGAGGCCCACACACGGACACGACTCCGCCCCGCCGACCGGAGGGTCGGCGGGGCGGAGTCGTGCGGGACGGGAGGTGCCGGACGCGTCAGGCGACGATCAGATAGATCCCGTACACCACCGCTGCCGCGCACGCGGCGAAGCAGGCGTACGCGCCCGTGACCGCGAGGGTCGCGGTGTCGCCCTGGGCGGAGGCGGACTCGCGCTTGGAGAGGCCGACGATGCCGAGGGTGAAGAGGCCCACGAGGGCGACGGTGACGATGAGGCTGACTCCGAAGACGGAGCCGAGGGCTGCCCAGTCGATCTTCATGCTGTGGGTTCCTTACACCGTGGCCGGGCGGGCGGGCTCGGTGGCGTCCGGGCCCGGGATGGTGGTCTTGAGTTCGTCGGCCGCGGCGACCGTGCCCGCCGGCGGCGGGGTGACGGCGGCGATGGCGGTGGTCACGACGCCGGCGGGCTCGCCGTTGACGTCGTTCACGTTGTCGACGGTGACGGGCTGGCGGCGGGAGAGCGTCCAGATGACCGCCGAGCCCGCGATCAGCAGCGCGCCGGTGAGGACGATGCCCCAGGTGCCCTGCTTGGTGAGGAACTCGGCGCCCGCGCCGACCAGACCGGCGGCGGGAAGCGTGAGGCCCCAGGCGACGAACATGCGGGTCGCGGTCGACCAGCGGACGACGCCGCCCTTGCGGCCGAGGCCCGAACCCATCACGGCGCCGGAGCAGGACTGGGTGGTGGAGAGCGAGAAGCCGAGGTGCGAGGAGGCCAGGATGACCGTCGCGGCGCTGGTCTGGGCGGCGAAGCCCTGCGGCGGCGCGAGGTCGGTGAGGCCCTTGCCCATGGTGCGGATGATGCGCCAGCCGCCCAGGTAGGTGCCGAGCGCGATGGCGATACCGGCCGAGACGATGACCCACAGGGGAGGGTTCGACCCGGGCGCGATCACACCGCCGGTGACCAGGGCGAGCGTGATGATGCCCATGGTCTTCTGCGCGTCGTTCGTGCCGTGGGCCAGCGAGACCAGGCCCGCGGAGGTGATCTGACCGGCGCGGTAGCCCTTGGAGGTCGCCTGCTCACCGGCCTTGCTGCTGATCCGGTACGTCAGCCGGGTGGCGAGCATCGCGGCGAGCCCGGCCACCAGCGGCGCGGCGATCGCGGGGAGCAGGACCTTGGTGACGACGGTCGAACCGTTCACCGACGACCAGCCGGCCGACATGACCGCGGCGCCGATCAGGCCGCCGAACAGTGCGTGGGAGGAACTGGAGGGCAGACCCAGGAGCCAGGTCAGCAGGTTCCACAGAATGGCGCCGACGAGCGCCGCGAAGATCACTTCGGTGCGGATGCCCTCTTCGTTGATGAGGCCGCCGGAGATCGTCCTGGCGACCTCCACGGAGAGGAACGCACCGACGAGGTTCAGTACGGCGGACATGGCCACCGCCGTCTTGGGCTTCAGGGCACCGGTCGAGATGGTCGTCGCCATCGCGTTGGCTGTGTCGTGGAAACCGTTCGTGAAATCGAACACGAGAGCGGTAACGATCACGATTCCGAGGAGGAGCGTGATGTGTTCCATTTACCCAGGCTTCTCTTGGACGTCAGTAGCACAGGGACCGTAGGCAACCTGGATGAACGGAAGATGAACTGAGGGGGGCAGCGGGGTGGCGCGATAGAGGTGCCATCACTCCACTTGTGTCGGAGTGGCGGCGAGAGGTCTCGAACAGAGGCGGAATTCCGGGGTCCGCTACCCCTGCTGTCCCCTCGCGAACGCCCTGAGCTGATTCAGGGATCCGTTGAAGAGATTCTGGTCACCCGGCAGGCTGCCGCCGTTGTCGTACTGCCAGAAGGTCCAGAAGTTCCAGCCGGACGGCAGCGACCCCGCCGTCGAGCTGTACCGGGCCAGCCACAGCGGATGGTTCGCGGCGAACGCGGCGCTGTTGCCCGTGCACATCTTCCACCAGTTGTAGTTGGTGTAGATCACCGGCCGACGGCCGGTCTGCCGCTTCACCTCGTTGCTGAAGGCCTTGATCCAGCTGACCATCCTGCTCTTGCTCAGGCCGTAGCACTTCTTCTTGCCGTACGGGTTGTATTCGATGTCCAGCGCGGGCGGCAGCGTCCAGCCGTCCGCGCGCCAGCCGCCGCCGTTGCGCAAGAAGTACGCGGCCTGCGTCGTCCCCGAGGACTTGTGCGGCAGGGCGAAGTGGTACGCCCCGCGGATGATGCCCGCGCCGCGCGCCCCGTTGTACTGCTGGTTGTAGTACGGATTGCGGTACGTGTGCGACTCGGTGGCCTTCACATACACGAACTTGGCGCCTTTGCTCTTGGCGCTCGACCAGTTGACGTTCTTCTGGTGCGAGGACACGTCGTGGCCCTTGGGCTTGGCGGCCGCCGAGGCCGGCACCTCCACGAGAGCGGTGCCGCCGAGCGCCAGTGTCGCCACGGAGGCGGCGACGAATCGGGCGCGCTGACGGGACGGTTTGCGATCACGAGCCATGTTTCCCCCCGGAATGGCGACGTGCACGAAAAATCTCCCAGAGATTACTGGAAGATCCCTGAAAGCCCGTCGCATGCCGGTCATTCGTTCCCGGCAGGCGATTCATGCCCTTGTGCGACCTTTCGGATGCGTCGGTCGCGGCCTGAAGTGCCCCGCCCGTCCCGGGGTTGAGCTGCGCGGCTGGCAGGATCGCGGCATGGCTGAACAGCGGCGGGACACAGGGGACGGACGGGGCGCGGGGGAGCGGGACGCGCCCCCGGCGCGGGAGGCGCTGCAGCGGGCGTGGGACGAGCTCGTGGCGACGGCCCGCCGGACGGTGGCCGACGGTCTGGTCGTCGGCACCTCGGGCAACGTGTCGGTGCGCGTGGGCGACACCGTCCTGGTCACACCGAGCGGAGTCCCGTACGACCGGCTGGCCCCCGGGGACCTCTGCGGGGTCTCCCTCGACGGCCGGCAGGTGCTCGGTTCGCTCGTTCCGACAAGCGAACTGCCCATGCATCTGGCGGTCTACCGCACCACCGATGCGCGGGCCGTCGTCCACACCCACGCGGTACACGCAACGGCCGTCTCGACCCTCGTCACCGAGCTGCCGCTCATCCACTACATGGCCGCCGCGCTCGGCGGTCCCGTCCGCGTGGCCCCCTACGCCACGTACGGCACGGAAAAGTTGGCCGAGAACATGCTCCGAGCCCTCCGGGACCGCACCGCCTGTCTGCTTCAGAACCACGGCACCCTTACATACGGAGCCACTCTCCCCCAGGCCTACGACCGCACGGCCCAACTGGAGTGGATGTGCCGCGTCTGGCTGACCGCCTCATCACTCCCCGGGTACACGCCCACGCTGCTGACCCGGGAACAGGTCACGGAGGTGGCGGAACGCCTTGAGGGGTACGGCCAGGGACGGTGACGGGGCACGCCCGCTGGCGGGGTTGAGGTTGAGGTTGGGGTGGCGGCGGGGCGCTGGCGGGGTTGAGGTTGAGGTTGGGGTGGCGGCGGGGCGCTGGCGGGGTCGAGGTTGGGGCGGTGACGGTGGCGGGGCGCCGGCAGGGCGCGGCCGCCGACCCTGGCCGGGTGGGCCGCTGTGCCTGAGTGTCCGCCGCAACAGCGCGCAGTTGACGCCACCATCCCGGCGGTGCCGATCCCACGGATCCCGGTGATCCCGCCGATCCCGCCGACCGTGGTGATCCCACCGAACCCAGCGATTCCGACGGCCCCCTTCCACCCCACACTCCGCCGAGCCGTACCCGAACACTCCTGCCCCGCTCCACTGGCCGACAACGGGCTCCGTCAGGAGACTGGACCCGTGCGCACCGTGAATCCGACGGCAGCAGCCGTCACCGTCGCCATAGCCGGCGCAGCCACCGTCGCCGCCACGGTGGCGGTCGGCCGCTTCGCCAGCGACGCCGCTCTCAAGGCGCCGCCGGGCAGACCACTGCCCACCGAGCCCCGCCTCACCGTGCACTCCACGGCGGCGGGACAGATCACCCTGACCCGAGCCCTGGCCTCACAGCGCCCGGGCGTGTACGGCCTCGGCGGCGACGGCAGCCACGCGGTCGTCGGCCCGCTCCTGAGCGCCGCCCCGCACTCCGCCGACACGGTCGTACGCCGACTGGAACGGGTCACGCACGGCACCCTGGAACCCGGGGACAAGGTGTGGTTCACCCCGGGCGTGCACATCGGCAACCCGAGCGCCGCCCTCGGCCTCGACCACGCCGACGTGGACGTCCCCGGCGAACTCGGAGCCCTGCCCGCCTGGTTCGTGCCCGCCGCCCGCGACACCTGGGTGATCACCGTGCACGGCCTCGGCGCCACCCGCGAACACCCCATGAACGTCATGGAGTTCCTGCACCGCCACCAGTTCCCGGTCCTCGACCTCGCCTACCGCGGTGACCTGGGCGCGCCCCGCCCTCCCGACGGCCTGAACCACCTCGGCGAGACCGAGTGGCGCGACCTGGACGCGGCCATCCGCTACGCCGTGCGCTACGGCGCCGAACGGGTCGTCCTGCACGGCTGGTCCACCGGCGCCACCATGGCCCTGCGCGCCGCGGCCCACTCGGCGCTGCGCGAGCGGATCTCCGGCCTCGTCCTGGACTCGCCCGTCCTCAGCTGGGAGACCACGCTGCGCGCCCTCGCCACGGCCCGCCGCACCCCCGGCGCCCTGCTGCCGCTGGCCGTCCGCGCGGCCCAGGGCCGCACAGGTCTGCACGGCGACCGCACCGAGGGCGCCGCCGACCCCGAACGGCTCAAGGTGCCGATCCTCGTCCTGCACGGCCCGGACGACACGGTCGCCCCCTGGGGCCCTTCACGCCGCCTCGCCCAGGCCCGCCCCGACCTCGTCACCCTGCACACGGTCCGGGGCGCCCCGCACGGCGCCATGTGGAACGCCGACCCGGCCGGCTACGAAGAGGCACTCCGCCGCTTCCTCACCCCCCTGATGTAGCGACCTCGTCCAGCGGCCTCGTCCAGCGACCTGATCCACCTGATCTCCTGACGCGGCCCCCTCTCCGCCCCTTCCCGCCTCTCCCCGTCCGCTGCCGGGGCGTCCGTTCCGCCCGGTCCCGAAGGTTCCGTTTAACTCCGTACCACCTGCCCGTTCACGCCCCGGGAGTGCTCGCGGGGACCGGTGCGCAGGCCACCGCTGTGGCCCCCTGTGGCATTCCGTTTGGGTTTTCGGACCGTCAACCGGAAGACTGCCCCCGTGACGTCCCGTATCCCGCGCGACTCCAGGCTCCGACTCGTCCGCCCGCGAACCCTGGCCGCCGCCCCCCGAGCGATGACCCAGAGGCCCACGCGCCGACCCGCACCCCGCCCGCCGGAAGGCACACCGGCACCCGGGGAACTCGCCCGCATGGCGCGCTCCGTACTCGCCGGCGCGGCCCGCGTCGCCCGGTGGGCCGACGCCGTCCTGAGCCCGGCCAAGGACCGCGAGGGCACCGCTTCGGGCGGAACCCCCGAGGGCGCCGGCACGCTCTCCGACGCGACCGCCCAACGGGCCGCCACCGATCTGGCCCTGACCCCGGCTCAGGCCCGCGCGGACTGGGACACCGCACGTCTCGCGGGCCTCGTCGAGGTGCACGGCGGCATCGCGCGCCCCGGCTGGCGGCTGCGCGCCTGGAACCGCGACGACAGCGCCGTGCTGCGCGGCTGGGTCGCCCTCTTCGACGCCTGGTCGATCGCCCACCCCGGCCCCGACGGACGCGAGCCCGCGGCCGTCGCCGAGGTCGTCTCCGCGATGCCTCAGGTCCTCTCCTTCCTCCAGCTGTCCGCGGGGCCCGTCCCCGTACCGCAACTCCTCGACCTGCTCGAACAGCGCGTCACGGAACTGCGCACCGAGCGCTGCGAGATCCCCTACGGCCCGCAGCCCGAGCCCGTCGAGAGCCCCGCCGAGGACACCCCGCTGGCCCCCCTCCTCGACTGGGCGCTGCACGCGATCGCCGACGTGGGCGCCCTCACCTGCGCCGACGGCCAGGCCACCCTCACCCCGCTCGGCAGCTGGGCGGTCTGGGTCAAACTGGAGCAGATCTGCGTCGCCGCGCAGAGCCCCGCAGGGAACATCGAGCAGGGCGCCGAGGACATGCTCCGCGGCTGCGCCCAGCTCCGCCCGAACGCGGCCCGCGCCGAGTACCGCGCCTGGCTCGCCGCCCGCCCCGTCGGCAGTGCCGTCACCGAACTCCTCGATGCCGCCCGCGGCGAGGACGCCCTCCTGCGCGGACTCGCCTTCGAGGCCCTGCGCGTCGTCGGAGCCCCCGCCGAGCCCGATGTCCGCTCCGTGTCCGACGAGACCCATCTGCGGCCGTACGCCCTGCTGTGGCTCGCCGAGCACGACGGGCACGACCCCGAGGACGCCCACGAGGTACTGACCCGCGAGGAGGCCACCTGGCTGTGGGTCGACACGGCCGCGGCCGTCGCCGACCACGGCGAAGCCCCGCTTCTCGTACGGCACTTGGAGTCCGCGGTGCAGCCGACCGTGCCTGCGCTGCTCGACGAGGTGCGGGCGGTGGGGCATCCGCGCACCGTGCAGGTGCTGGTCGCGCTTGCCGCCGCCCATCCCGATCCGGCGCTCGCGAAGGCCGTGCGGCGGGCTGCGTTCCAGGTGCACACCGGGGGCAGCTAGCCGCTGGCCGCTCCGCGGAGGGCGTCGAGGGTGCGTGTTCGGGTGCGGTCCGCTGTGGCCGGTCGCGCCCACGCGGCGGAGCCGCATATTGACACAGCCCCGCGCCCCTTATGGGGCGCAGTGTGCGGGCGGGGCCAATCGCGTCAGGCCGTTATCTCCGGGGCGTACGTGCCGAAGCTCCAGATGTTGCCCTCGATGTCGCGGGCCATGTAGTCCCGGGAGCCGTAGTCCTGGTCCGTCGGGGGCATCAGGATCTCCGCCCCGTGAGCGACGGCCTGCTGGTGGTGGGCGTCGATGTCGTCCACGACGACGTACACCCCGGTGTGCGTCGAGCCCTTCATCGCCTCGTCGAAACGGCCGCCGGTGCCCCGGGAGCCGAGCATCACCGCGCCGTTGCCCTGCACCAGCTCGGCGTGCAGGACCTTGCCGTCCTCGCCCTCGTAGACCGAGGCCTCGCTGAAGCCGAAGGCCTCCGTGAGCTGTTTGATCGCCGCCTTCGCGTCCGTGTACAGCAGTGTCGGGTAGATGCTCGGGCGCCCGCCGTCCGTGCCTGCCATGCCGATCACTCCCTCTGGTCCCGGTGCCGGAACATCGCCTGAATGTGACCTGCTCCACAGTCTTGCACCCGGCACTGACAACGCCCTCCCGAGCCGGATCCGGGCGGCCCCGACAGGCTTCGCCCGCTCAGCGGAAGGTGTTGCACCGGGCCATGTCGCCCGTGCGGTAGCCCTCGTAGAACCACTGCTGCCGCTGCTTCGCCGAACCGTGCGTCCAGGACTCGGGTGTCACCCGGCCCTGGTACCGCTCCTGGATCCGGTCGTCGCCCACGGCGGCCGCCGCGTCCAGCCCGTCACGGATGTCGGCGTCCGTGAGGCTGGTGATCAGCGGCCTGCCCGTCGACTCGTCGTTCGTGGTCGTCGCGTGGTGGGCCCACACGCCCGCGTAGCAGTCGGCCTGCAGCTCGACCCGCACCGCGTTGCTGGTCGCGCCCGTCCGCCCGTCCTGGGAGCGGCTCAGCGTTCCCATCAGGTCCTGCACGTGGTGCCCGTACTCGTGCGCGACCACGTACGCCTGCGCGAACGGTCCGCCGCTCGCGCCGAACCTCGTCCGCAACTCCTCGAAGAAGCCCAGGTCCAGATAGACCTTCCGGTCGGCGGGGCAGTAGAAGGGCCCGACCGCCGACGTCGCCGCGCCGCACGCCGTGCCGACCTGATTGCCGAAGAGGACGGTCGGCGACCGCGTGTACGTACCGCTGCGGCGCTCGAACTCCTGATCCCAGAAGTCCTGGACGCTGTTGACCACCGCCACGATGCGGCAGTCCTCCTTGGCGTTCGCGTCCCGTCCGGTACGGCACGTCTGCTGGACCTGGGCGAGGGACGAGGCGGTCGCCGCGGGCTCGTCGTCGCCGGAGGACAGGCCCAGCTGGTCGGGGCCGACGCCGAAGAAGAGTCCCAGCAGGAGGGCGATCAGAGCGGCCGCGCCACCGCCGACGGTCGCCCTGCCGCCGGGGATCCGACTGCCCCGTACGTCCTGCACCTCGGAGGTGTCCAGATCGGCGTCGTCGTCGAACTGCATGGGCGCACCACCCTCAGCGGACGTCGTCCCCCTGGCGTCATCCTCGCCGGGCGCCCCGGGGCGCGGCGCAGGGCGGAGGGCCGAACGGGGGACACCTCGCCACCGGCCCGCCGTGTCACGACGGGGGTCGCGGCCGGACCCCTCCGGCATGGCTACGCTCTGCGCCTGTTCAGCGGCCCGTAGGCCCTGGACCGTGGGCCGTGGTCACCGAAGGGAACACAGTGGTCGTTCCACCGGCCGAGGCGCCGGAGGCGCGACAAACCGCTTCCGGTCTCCTCGACGCCCCGCCCCTCACGGCCGCGCCTCTCGAAGCCGGGTCTCCTGAAACCCTGCTCCCCGAAGCCCCGCCCGGAGGGGCCCCCGCCGCCACCACCCGCTCCCGCATCCCCGTACCGCTGTCGGCCTCCTCCTGGTCGCCCTGCTGCTCGCCGCGGTCCACCACGCGCGCCCGCTGCCCTACGGGGACCATTTCGTCGCCCACGCGCGCGTGAAGCACGCGCACGCGACACCGACCCGGCTGGGTACGCGCGGGGCCACGGTCGAGGCGTACGACGGACGGACCGGTGCGCTGCGCTGGACCGACGGGCGCGAGGGGCGCCGACCACTCGCCGTGCTCCCCGCGCGCGGGGACGCGATCACGCTCTGGGACGACGGACTGGTCACCGCCCCCTCCCACGGAGCCGTCCGCCGGCACAGGGCGGCCCTGCCGGGCGCCTCCGACCGGCTCGCGGCCCATAGGGGCGCCGGAGTGCTGCGGAACCTCGACCGCGGGATGCTCGCCGTCGTCACTCCGCGGCGCGTCACCGCGTACCGCGTCGAGGACGGTGACCTGGGCTGGGTGGTGCCCGCCCGCAGGGGCTGCGTCTTCGCACCCGCGCGGGCGGTTCGGCGCGGAGCGGTGCCTCCTGGTCGCGCAGCCCTGCCCGGGAGGGGACTGGACCGCCCAGCTGATCGCGGTGGACGACCTCGGCCGGATCACCCCGCACCGCACCCCGTTGGGCAATGAGCATCACACTTCCGAACACCCGCACGCAGAAAAAGTGGTTGCACGGCCCCGTTAGACTTGGCCCATGGCCATTCTCCTCGCGCACTAGACGGCGTGACCGATCCCAGCCGCCCACCCCGTCATCAACCCTGCCCAGGAGTATGTCCGTGATTTCCGCCTCCGGTGTCGAACTGCGTGCCGGCGCCCGCGTCCTCATCGAGTCCGCCACCTTCCGCATCACCAAGGGCGACCGCATCGGTCTGGTCGGCCGTAACGGCGCCGGCAAGACGACCCTCACCAAGGTCCTCGCAGGCGAGGGCACCCCCGCCGGCGGCACCGTCACCCGCTCCGGCGAGGTCGGCTATCTCCCGCAGGACCCGCGCACGGGCGATCTCGACATGCTGGCCAGCGACCGCGTCCTGTCCGCGCGTGGCCTGGACACCCTGATCCGCAAGATGCGCGAGAACGAACAGCGCATCGCGAACGGCTCGGGCGCCACCCGCGAGAAGGCGATGCGCCAGTACGAGCGCCAGGAGACGGAGTTCCTCACCAAGGGCGGATACTCCGCCGAGGCCGAGGCCGCCACCATCGCCGCCGCGCTCAACCTGCCCGACCGGGTGCTCGGCCAGCCCCTCCATACGCTCTCCGGCGGTCAGCGCCGCCGTATCGAGCTGGCCCGCATCCTCTTCTCGGACGCGGACACCCTGCTCCTCGACGAGCCGACGAACCACCTCGACGCCGACTCGATCGTCTGGCTGCGCGACTACCTGAAGACCTACCGCGGCGGCTTCATCGTGATCTCCCACGATGTCGACCTCGTCGAGACGGTCGTCAACAAGGTGTTCTACCTGGACGCCAACCGCGCCCAGATCGACGTCTACAACATGGGCTGGCGGCTCTACCAGCAGCAGCGCGAGGCCGACGAGAAGCGCCGCAAGCGCGAGCGGCAGAACGCCGAGAAGAAGGCCTCCGCGCTCCACTCGCAGGCCGACAAGATGCGCGCCAAGGCCACCAAGACCGTCGCCGCCCAGAACATGGCCAAGCGGGCGGACAAGCTCCTCGCGGGCCTCGAGGCCGAGCGGAAGTCCGACAAGGTCGCCAAGCTGCGCTTCCCCGAGCCGTCCCCCTGCGGCAAGACCCCGCTGATGGCCGAGGGCCTGTCGAAGTCGTACGGCTCGCTGGAGATCTTCACCGACGTCGACCTGGCCATCGACAAGGGCTCCCGCGTCGTCATCCTCGGGCTGAACGGCGCCGGCAAGACGACCCTGCTCCGCCTCCTCGGCGGCGCCGAGAAGCCCGACACCGGGCAGGTCATAGAGGGTCACGGCCTCAAGCTCGGCTACTACGCGCAGGAGCACGAGACCCTCGACCCCGCGCGCACGGTCCTGGAGAACATGCGCTCCGCGGCCCCCGACCTGGACCTGGTCGAGGTCCGCAAGACGCTCGGCTCGTTCCTGTTCTCCGGCGACGACGTGGACAAGCCGGCCGGGGTCCTCTCCGGCGGCGAGAAGACCCGCCTCGCGCTCGCCACCCTCGTGGTGTCGTCCGCGAACGTCCTGCTCCTCGACGAGCCGACGAACAACCTCGACCCGGCCAGCCGCGAGGAGATCCTCGGCGCCCTGCGCACCTACAAGGGCGCCGTCGTCCTCGTCACCCACGACGAGGGTGCCGTCGAGGCGCTCCAGCCGGAGCGGATCATCCTGCTGCCGGACGGCGTCGAGGACCTGTGGGGCTCCGACTACGCGGATCTGGTGGCCCTCGCCTGAGCCCCGTACGGCCCACCGAGGGGGTCATCGGTGCTTGATCGAACCACTGATCAACTGCGTATGGATCATTCGGCTTATCCGTGATCCATCATCTGTGTGAGATCTCCTCGTACCGAGGTGTGTCCTACATCGATTTTCCGGCCGGGCTCTTTATTCCCAAGGGTCCGGCCGTAGCGCGTCGCTGACCTGGGACTTTGTGAATGAACCCGTTCGGCCGTACGGACAGGCGCGGGCGGAATTCTGTATTCCGCTCATGGTGACGGGCCTCCAGGACCCAAAGCTTGTCGCACGGACCTTGCCGAATGGGTGGCCAGGAAGCTCTTGAGGGGTGATCATGAGAAGTCCAGAGCGCACTTCCCATGAGGAGGCACGGGTGGCCGAGACTCTGAAGAAGGGCAGCCGGGTAACCGGCGCCGCGCGCGACAAGCTCGCGGCAGACCTGAAGAAGAAGTACGACTCCGGTGCGAGCATCCGGGCGCTGGCCGAGGAGACCGGCCGCTCGTATGGCTTCGTACACCGGATGCTCAGTGAGTCGGGCGTCACGCTCCGTGGGCGTGGCGGAGCGACGCGGGGCAAGAAGGCCGCGTCGGCCTGACGCCGGGCGGCTCCTCGTTCTCCGATGGTGGCCACCCGGTCGGTCGATTGACCGCCCGGGTGGTTACTGTGCAGTCACTTAAGGGTGTGCTCCTACGTCACCCTCTCTGACCGCACTCATCGGAGGCGCCCCCATGGCTTCGTTCGACCCGCTGCTCGACAAGGACGGCGTACGGCTCACCGTCGACGACGCGATCGCCACGGTGACGCTGACCAACCCGGCCAAGCGCAACGCGCAGAGCCCAGCTCTGTGGCGGGCACTGGCCGAGGCGGGGCAGTTGCTGCCGGGCACCGTCCGTGTCGTCCTGCTGCGCGCGGAAGGCAAGTCCTTCTCCGCGGGGCTCGACCGGCAGGCGTTCACGCCCGAGGGGTTCGACGGCGAGCCGTCCTTCATCGATCTCGCGCGCCGTTCGGACGCCGAGCTCGACGCTGCCATCGCCGAATACCAGGAGGGTTTCACCTGGTGGCGACGGAGCGACATCGTGTCCATCGCCGCCGTGCAGGGGCATGCCATCGGGGCGGGCTTCCAGCTCGCACTCGCCTGTGACCTGCGCGTCGTCGCCGACGACGTGCAGTTCGCCATGCGCGAGACCAGCCTCGGGCTCGTGCCCGACCTGACGGGTACGCATCCGCTCGTGGGGCTTGTCGGATACGCGCGGGCGCTGGAGATCTGTGCGACGGGGCGGTTCGTGACGGCCGATGAGGCACAGCGGACCGGGCTCGCGAGTATCGCCGTGCCTGCCGATCAGCTCGACGACGCCGCGCGTGATCTCGCCGGGGCGTTGCTTGCCGCGCCTCGGGACGCGCTGATCGAGACCAAGGCGTTGTTGCAGGGGGCCGTGGGGCGTACGTATGAAGATCAGCGTGTGGCTGAGCGAGCTGCGCAGGGGCGGCGGTTGAGGGACCTCGCCGGGGTGGGTGAGTGAGGTCGTTCTGAGGGTGCGGGTGCGTGGGGGCTTGTCGCGCCCCGCGGCGGAGCCGCACGATGTCACAGCCCCGCGCCCCTAGGAGCCTGGGGTCACCGCAGTTACCAAGGCAGCCACCGATGGGTGATCGGGGAGCGCCTCGGTGACCCTCGTGCGGACGGCTCTCGCCACGTCCAAGGCGCGTTCGGTCGCCTGGGCGTCGAACTCCACGCGGACGTGGCGGCGGGGCAAGGTTGTGGTACCGGAGCCGACTGCGATGTGGACCGCGCCCAGCCGAGTGACGCCGGGGACGGAGCGTACGGCGGTGGCCACGCGGGACTCGTCGGTGTCCGGCCGGAGGTCAGGTTCTCCGGGGCGTCCGTCGGACTCGTCCTCGTCCGGCGTGCCCGGAGCCTCCTCCAGCAGGCCCGTCACCCGTAGATCCACCTCTGTGACCGTCAGGCCCAGGCGATCCGTCGCGGCTGCGGTGAGAGCCGTCCGCAGGCGGGAGGCGGTCGCCGGGAGGGGCTCCGCGGGGGTGGCCGCGAAATCCGCCGTGATACGCAGAGGGCCCGGAGGGAGCGCGCTCGGGGGTGGCGGTACGGCCGGCTCGGGTGCGCTGTCCGGGTCGGTGAGGGAGAGGCGTACGGCGGCGAGGCGTACGCCCGGCACGTCGCGGGCCGCGCGGCGCAGTACCGCGGTGACCGCCGCCTCGGTGATCCACGCGCCGTCCTGCGGGCCCCCTAGGGGCAGCAGTCTGCCGAGGCCGAGCTGATTTCTGACCGCCTGGGTCCATCGGTCCACCGTCATTCCCCCAGCCTGCCGCATCCCCGGCGCGCGACCGGGTAACCCGACTTAGTGTGGACGGAGGGGCCTACCGAAAGGGATGCACGGCGATGAGCGACACGACTCAGCGGAAACGGCCGGAGACCCCCGAGGTCGAGCAGCCGGACCAGCAGCTCAGGAAGACCAGCGTGACCAAGCGCGGCGGCGGAGACCCGGCCGGCCGGGGGCGTACCACCATCGCCGACGGCGTGGTCGAGAAGATCGCCGGGCTGGCCGCCCGCGACGTCCTCGGCGTACACGCGATGGGCAGCGGTATCTCGCGGACCTTCGGCGCGGTGCGCGACCGGGTCCCCGGCGGTGGTTCGAAGTCCGCCACCCGCGGTGTGAAGGCCGAGGTCGGCGAGGTGCAGACCGCACTCGACCTGGAGATCGTCGTCGACTACGGCGTGTCGATCGCCGACGTCGCCCGTGACGTACGGGAGAACGTCATCGCGGCCGTCGAGCGCATGACGGGCCTCGAGGTCGTCGAGGTCAACATCGCGGTCAGCGACGTCAAGCTGCCGGAGGAAGAGGACGAGGAACCGGAGACCAGGCTCCAGTGACGCCGTACCAGTGATGTGCTGGTGCTCGCCGGTGACCTGCCCGTGTCCGCTAGTGACCTGCTGAGGAGCGCACCATGAGCTTGGCCGTGATCGGCATGATCGCCGGAATGGCGCTGGGCTTCGCCGGGTACTTCGGCGGGTTCGGTGCCTTCCTCCTGGTGGCGGCACTGGGCGCCATCGGCTTCGTCGTGGGCCGGTTCCTCGAAGGAGACCTCGACCCCGGTGACTTCTTCCGCACCCGCGGCACCCGCGACGACCGGCGGCGGTGACGCGCGTGTCCGGTGAGTCCACCGCGGCCGGGGAGGCCGGTGAGCCCGCCGGGTCCCGTGCGGTCATCCGGCCCAGCAGCCCGGGCCGGACCGTCGCGGCGGCCGACCGGGGTGCGCTCCGGATCGCCGACCGGGTCGTCGCGAAGATCGCCGCACGCGCGGCGCGCGAGGCCCTCGACGTGCTGCCGCCCGACGCCGGGCCCCCGCATGCCACCGTGATCGTCCACCATGAGGTCGCCCGTGTCCGCGTCAGCCTCGAACTCGACTACCCCTCCGACATCGGTGGCCAGTGCGCTGCCGTGCGTCACCAAGTCGTTCAGCGGGTAGAGGCGTTGGCGGGAATGGAAGTGCCCGAGGTCGCCGTCCAGGTGGAGCGGCTCCACTCGGCGCAGACGCGCGGCGCGGCACAGGGGAGGACGCAATGAGCGAGTCCCACGGCTCCGAGAGCACCCAGCACCTGCCCGTCATCGAGAAGACGGCCGAGAACGAACTCGGCCAGTCGGCCTCCGCGGCGGACTACAAACCCCTGCCCGTCCTCGAAGAGGCCGACGGCGCGGAAGGCCGCTTCTGGTCGGCCCGCCGCGTCCCCGCGGGCATCCTCGCGCTGCTGGTCGTGGCCGGCGCGGGCCTCCTGCTGTACGACGTCGTCGCGGTCCGCGCCGACCGGCCCGCCATGCACTGGCGCAGGTCCCTGGCCCACGAACTCGCCGAGCGGCCCCTCGACGACACCTGGGTCCTCGTCGGCGCCGGGGTCGCGACGGCCCTCGGCGTCTGGCTGCTCGTGCTCGCCGCGACACCGGGCCTGCGGGACGTCCTGCCGATGCGTCGCGCCCACGCCGACGTACGGGCCGGCCTCCACCGGGGCGCCGCCGCCATGGTGCTGCGCGACCGGGCCATGGAGGTGTCCGGCGTGCGGTCGGTGCGGGTCCGGGTGGGGCGCAGGAAGGTCGACGTCCGCGCCGTCTCGCACTTCCGTGAACTCGACGACGTACGTGCCGATCTGGACGACACGCTCGCCGACGGCATCAGAGGACTCGGGCTCGCCCGGCGCCCCGCGCTGTCGGTGCATGTCGCGCGGCCGGGCCGGAAGGGATGAGCCGGATGCTGAGGATCGTGAACCGGGTGCTGCTGGGCCTCGCGGGCCTGCTCCTCGTCGTGTTCGGCGGCTCCGCGCTGGCCGTCGGCCTCGGCGCGGACCCGCCCTCGTGGTGGATCCACGACGGACGGCACGACGTGCTGCTGAGCGACGCGGACCGGGCGCGGTGGCGGGACGACGGCTGGTGGTGGCCCACCGTCATCGCCGTGCTCGCCGTGGCCGTGCTGCTCGCCCTGTGGTGGCTCGCGGCGGTACTGCGGCGGCGCAGGCTCGCCGAGGTGCTCGTCGACACCGGGGACGGCGAGGGCGCGCTGCTGCGGGGCCGGGCCCTGGAGGGCGTACTGGCCGGTGAGGCGGGTGCGTTGGACGGGGTCGAGCGGGCCCAGGTCTCCCTCACCGGGCGCCGCACCGTCCCCGAGGCCCGCGTCCAACTCCTCCTGGAGCCCCACGCCGACCCCGGCGACGCCCTCCACCGCCTGACCACGGAGGCCCTGGCCCACGCAAGAGACTCGGCAGGCCTGGCCTCACTCCCGGCAGAGGTCCGCCTACGAGGGGTCAAGCACGGCGCGGAGAGGGTCAGCTAGAGAGCTGGGGCACGCCCTTTCAGGGGGGCGCGCCTTGTCCTTAGGGGCGCGGGGAACTCCGCGACAAGCCCCCACCGGCCCGCACCCACAAACGGACCCATATCGTCAGAACCCGTGCCGAGCCCCACCATCAACAGGAACCATGATCCCCGTCAGATAAGACGCAGCCGGAGACAACAGAAACGCGGCCGTCCGGCCAAACTCCTGAGGCGTCCCGTACCGACGGAGCGGAATCCGCGCCTCATTGGCGGCCCGCGCCGCCTCCGGATCCGGCGCGTACCCATCCAGCTCGCGCACGCGATCCGTGTCGATCCGGGCAGGCAACACCCCGACCACCCGAATCCCCCGCGGCCCCAGCTCGTCGGAGAGCGACTTGGCGAACCCCGCGAGACCGGGACGCAGACCGTTGGAGATGGTCAGCCCCGGGATCGGCTCGTGCACCGAACCGGAGAGCACGAAGCCGATGACCCCGCCCTCACCGAGCTCCGCCGCGGCCGCGCGGGCCAGCCGGACCGCACCCAGGAAGACGGACTCGAACGCCGACTGCCACTGCTCGTCGGTGTTGTCGGCGACGAACCCGGGCGGCGGGCCCCCGACGCTGATCAGGATGCCGTCGAACCCGCCGAAGCGCTCGCGCGCGGCCGCGATCAGGCTCTGCGGGGCACTCGGGTCGGAGTTGTCCACGGCCACGCCGTGCGCGTTCGGGCCGAGGGCCGTCGCGGCCTCGGCCACCGTCTTCTCGTCGCGTCCCGTGATGATCACCTTCGCGCCGTCGCCGACGAGCTCACGCGCGGAGGCGTGGCCCAGGCCGCGCGTTGCTCCGGTGACGACGTAGACGCGGTCCTTCAGTCCAAGATCCATGGCCCTATCCTGCCCCCTCCTCATCGGACCCTCCAGCCCCTCCCCGGTCCCCTTCTCCGTCGAACAGGGCGAGGGCGGTGCCCACCAGACCGATGTGGCTGAACGCCTGCGGGAAGTTGCCGAGCTGGTGCCCGGCCACGGGGTCGTACTCCTCGGCCAGCAGCCCCACGTCGTTGCGGAGCGCGACAAGCCGCTCGAACAGGTCGAGGGCCTCCTTCGTACGGCCCGTCAGACGCAGCGCGTCCGCGAGCCAGAACGAGCAGACGATGAACGAGCCCTCGTTTCCCGGGAGCCCGTCGATGGCCGTCGGGTCCGAGTCGTACCGGCGCACCAGGCCGTCGCGCGTGAGCTCCGCCCGGACCGCGTCGACCGTGCCGACCACCCGCGGATCGTCCGGCGGCAGGAAGCCGAGGCGGGGGATCAGCAGCAGAGCGGCGTCCAGTTCGTGGGAGCCGTACGACTGCGTGAACGTGTTGCGCTCGGGGTCGTAGCCGCGCTCGCACACCTCGCGGTGCACCTCGTCGCGCATCGCGCGCCAGCGGTCCACGTCGCCGCTCAGGCCCGGGTTCTCCTCCAGCGTGCGGACCGTGCGGTCGGCGGCCACCCACGCCATCACCTTCGAGTGCACGAAGTGGCGGCGCGGACCCCGGACCTCCCACAGCCCCTCGTCCGGCTCGCGCCACGCCGACCACAGGAAGTCCATCAGCGCCTGGCGCAGCCGCCACACATGCGGCTTGGCGGGCAGACCCGCCTGCTGCGCCAGCGAGAGGGAGTCGATCACCTCGCCGTACACGTCGAGCTGCGACTGCCGTACGGCGTGGTTGCCGATCCGGACCGGCGCCGAGCCGCGGAAACCGGGCAGCCACGCCAGCTCGAACTCGGGGATCCGCCGCTCGCCCGCCAGGCCGTACATGATCTGCAGCTCCGCGGGGTCGCCCGCCACCGCGCGCAGCAGCCAGTCGCGCCAGGCCGCCGCCTCCTCCTGGTAGCCGCACGCGAGCAGCGCGCCCAGCGTGAGCGTGGAGTCACGCAGCCAGCAGTAGCGGTAGTCCCAGTTGCGTACGCCGCCGATCTCCTCGGGCAGCGATGTCGTGGGCGCCGCGACGATGCCGCCGCTCGGCGCGTAGGTGAGGGCCTTGAGGGTGATCAGGGAGCGGACGACGGCGTCCCGGTGCGGTCCGTCGTAGCGGCAGCGTGCCACCCACGCCCGCCAGTCCGAGAGGCTCGCGGCCAGCGCCTCGTACGGGTCGACGCGCGCGGGACGCGGTTCGTGCGAGGGATGCCAGGTCAGTACGAAGGCGACCTGCTCGCCCTCGGCGACCTCGAACTCCGAGTGCGTACCGAAGTCCTTGCCCCAGGTGCGCACCTCGGGCTCGCTGCGCAGCCACACGGAGTCCGGGCCCGCGACCGCCACCCGGTGGCCGTCGGACTTGCGCATCCACGGCACGATCGAGCCGTAGTCGAAGCGCAGTCGCAGCGTGCTGCGCACGGTGACCCGGCCCTTGATGCCTTCGACGATCCGTACGACGTCGGGGGCCCGGTCGCGCTGTGGCATCAGGTCGGTGACGCGTACCGTGCCGTCCTCGGTCTCCCACTCGGTGTCGAGCACGAGGGAGTCGGTCCGGTAGGCGCGTCGGGTACAGACGTCTGCGCCCTTCGCTGCCTTCGGCGCGATCCGCCAGTGGCCGTTCTCCTCGTCTCCGAGCAGTTTCGCGAAACAGGCCGCCGAGTCGAACCGCGGGAGACAGAGCCAGTCGATCGACCCGTCCCGTCCGACCAGGGCGGCGGTCTGGTGGTCGCCGATGAGGGCGTAGTCCTCGATGGATGGGTGCACTGTTGCCGGGTTCCCGGCGTTTGTGGCGATCAACCCAGGCCGTTTGGGAAGTGCGGGTGTGGGGGCTGGGCGCGCAGTTCCCCGCGCCCCTTGCGGGGCGCCGGGGTCGCGGCGGTCAGACCGTTGCCGGTTCCGCCTCCGGCGTGGATTCCGCGGCGGCCGCCTCCGCCAGGTCTCGGCGTTCCCGGCGGACCAGGATCACCCAGCCGACGGGGACGCCCGCGGCGAAGAGCCACCACTGGATCGCGTACGCCATATGGGGGCCGATGCCGCTGTGGTCGGGCTCCGGGATCAGTTCGGGGGTGTCGCCCTTCGGCTCCGGCGCGGTCAGCTCGACGTAGCCGCCGAGGACCTGCTTGCCGAGTGCCTTCGCCTGCTGCTCGCTGTTGATCAGCATGACCATGCGGTCGGGGAGGCCGCGGACGTCCTTGATGCCGCTGTCGGCGGTCGTCTCGTCGGCCATCAGCCGGCCCGTGACGGTGGTCTCGCCCTTCGCCGGCGCGGGCACCTTCGGGAACTCGGTCTGCGCGCCGTCCGCGGGGATCCAGCCGCGGTTGACCATGAGGACCTTGCCGTCGTCCAGGACGAACGGGGTCAGTACGTGGAAGCCGACCTCTTCGTCGGAGTTGGTGCGGCGCCGGACGACGACCTCGTCCGCGGTGTCGAAGGTGCCCTTCGCGGTCACCCGGCGGTACAGGTCGTCGCGCTTGATCGCTTTGCCCGGCGCGGTGAGCGATTCGGCGGGGACCGGCTTCGCGGACAGCGAGTCGGAGATCACCTTGTTCAGCGCGACCTTGTGCTCGTGCCGGTGCAGCTGCCAGAAGCCCAGCTCGATCATCGTCGGGATGAGCGCGAGCATGATGAGGGTGAGGATCACCCACTGCCGGGACAACAGGAAGCGGTACACCCCACGACCGTACAACTCGGTCATGGGGTGTCGAGCGGGAGGGGTGGCTCGGAGGCGTGTGGTTCGGACAGGACGGTTCAGACCTTGTCGATGATCCCCACCTTCCCCTCCGCGCGGGCGCAGTGGCCCCCGCAGTACCAGTGGCCCTCGACCTCGACGCCTTGGCCGATGATCTGGACCCGGCAGTGCTCGCAGATGGGCGCCATGCGGTGGATGGCGCAGGAGAAGCAGTCGAAGACGTGCACCGCGCCCTGCGCGTGCACCTCGAACGTCATGCCGTAGTCGTTTCCGCAGACCTCACAACGTGCCATGCGCCACAGGGTGGGCCGCCGGGGCGGTACGGGCGAGCGGTTGCCGGGCGAGTCGCTCCCCAATCACCCGTACGACCGGATACCCGCGCCCCCGGCGTGCGCCCCGCACGGCAGACGCTCCGTCACGCCTTCGCCGCCGGTTCCACGTCCCGCAGCAGTTGGCCGAACGCCGCCTCGTCGACGACCGGGGTGCCGAACTGGCGGGCTTTGACCACCTTGGACGTACCGGAGTCCGGGTCGTTCGTCACGAGGAGGCTGGTGAGCCGGGACAGGCTCGTCGCGACATGCAGTCCGGCCTCGACGGCGCGGTCCTCCAGGAGGTCGCGCTCGACCGAGGTGTCCCCGGAGAACGCGATACGCATGCCCTGCTTGAGCTGCTTGCCCGGTTCGTACCGCCCCGGGTTGGGATACGGGCAGGCGGGCCGCTTGCGCGAGGGGCGCCAACTGCCGGAGGGGTAGCCCCCCGACGAGTAGCCGCCGGAGGAGTAGCCCCCGGACTGCCGGCCGATCCGCGGCGCCGCCCGGTCCGTCCACTCGGTCAGCGGCCGACATTCGAGCAGCGGCAGCCGTACGCCACCGCGCGCGGCGGCCTGCAGGCTCGGCCGGAACGTCTCGGCCAGCACGCGCGCGTCGTCCAGCGCGTGGTGCGCGCGCTGCTGTACGACGCCGAAGTGCGCCGCGAGCGACTCCAGCTTGTGGTTGGCCAGCGGCAGGCCCAGTTCCTTGGACAGCGCGATGGTGCACAGCCGCTGACGGACCGGCGCCTCGCGCTCCGCGCGCGCGTACTCCCGAGCGATCATCGACCAGTCGAACACCGCGTTGTGCGCGACGAGGACGCGGCCGTCGAGCCGGGACGCGAACTCCTCGGCGATCTCCGGGAACAGGGGCGCCCCTTCGAGCACGTCGCTCGTCAGACCGTGGATCCACACAGGACCCGGGTCCCGCTCCGGGTTGACCATCGTGTACCAGTGGTCCTCGACCTCGCCGCGCGCGTCCAGCCGGTAGACCGCGGCCGACACTATGCGGTCGTCGCGGGCCAGTCCTGTGGTCTCCACGTCGACGACCGCGTATCCCTGCGGATATGCGGCCGGCCACGGGGTGGTGGACGGTGCGGTCTGATGGTCTTCGAGCATGGTCACTGAGGATAAGGGGCGCGACTGACAGTCCTGTCCCCGGAGTCCGGGCCCGGGCCGGATCCGGAGTCCGACGCCCCGTCACGAGCCCCTGCCAACAACCCGGCCACCAGCGCCTTCACGGAGAGGACGAACAACTTCTCCGTGTCGATGGTCCGCGAGAGGGTGCGGGCGAGCGCCGGGTCCTCCTCCGCCGTACGCGCCCCCCACAGCTCCTCCTCGCCCGGGTGCTGCGCCGGAGCGCGCTCACGGTTGCGCTCGACCAGCACATGCCCGACGACCTGGAACTGCACGGCCCGTACGACATCGGCGGCACGGGCCCCGCGCAGTCCCGCCGCGTGCACCTCGTGCACCAGGGCCTGCTGCGCGGGCAGGAACATCCGTTCCGTCAGGCCGCGTTCGTGCACCATTGCGACGAGGTGCGGATGGTCGCGCAGCCGCCGGCGCAGGGCGCGCGCCACGGACACGATGCGCCCCGCCGGGGTGCGCCCGACGGGCCGGATCTCGCCCAGCTCGGCGACGGTGCGCTCGACCAGCGCGTCGAGCAGCGATTCGCGGTTGCCGACGTGCCAGTAGATGGAGGTCACCGCCGTGCCCAGCTCGGCGGCGAGCTTGCGCATCGTCAGCGTCTCCGGGCCGTGCTGCCTCACCAGGTCCGTGGCGGCGGCCAGGACCTCCTCGCGGGTCAGTGCCGGTCTTGCCATGACGCCCCCAAATCCCTGTGGCGCACGAGTATTTACCCTTCGCGAGGTCTGCTGTAACTGTGTTACAGGTGACGGCCCATCAGAGAAGGGCGGTACGACATGGCACGCGTACGGTACGGCGCGCGGACCGAGGCGGAGATCGGTGCCGCGCGCACCGCGAGCTCCCGGCTCCCCGACATCTGGTCCACCGGTGTGGTCGCCGTCTGGGAGAGCGACCCGGACGCGGTCGCGGCGGTCCTGCCGCCCCCGCTCAAACCCACCGGGCGGCCCCTGGTCCGGGTGAACATCAGCAAGGTCGACCTGCCCGGATACCCCCTGGGCGCGGGCTCGTTCGCGGTCGCCGCGGCGCACGACGGGGTCGAGGGCTGGTATCCGCTCGTCATGCCGATGACCCACGAGCGGGCCCTCATCGGCGGCCGCGAGGTCTTCGGGGAGCCCAAGAAGCTCGGCGAGGTGACGGTCGAGCGCGACGGTCTCGTGGTACGTGCCGCCCTCGCCCGGCACGGCATCGAGTTCGTGGAGGTGCGCGGCGCGGTCAGCGGGGCGCTGCCCCTGCCGGAGCCGACGCAGAAGACCGACTTCTACTTCAAGTTCCTTCCGGCGGTGGACGGTGCGGGCTTCGACGCCGACCCCGTACTCGTGCACTGCGTGCGCAACGAGAAGGTGCGCAGGCTGGAGCGGATCACCGGAGACGTCGTCCTCCGGGAGTCCATGTACGACCCGGTCGCCGACCTCCCCGTGCGCGAACTCGTCGGGATCACCCTCGGCGAGAAGACGACGGACCAGAAGGGCAGGGTCGTCGAACGGGTCAGCGGGCAGGCCCTGTTGCCGTACATCCACCAGCGCTACGACGACCCGCAGCAGATTCTCGACGGGCCGCCCGAGGGGAGCACGTGAATGGAACTGAGGGCGGGACAGGTCGCCGTCGTCACCGGAGCCGCGAGCGGCATCGGGCTGGCGATGGCACGGCGGTTCGCGGCCGAGGGGCTGAAGGTCGTCCTCGCCGACGTCGAGGAGGGCGCCCTGGAGAAGGCCGCCGCGGGGCTGCGCGAGGACGGGGCCGTGGTGCACGCGCGCGTGGTCGACGTCGGCGAGCGCGAGGAGGTCGTCGCGCTCGCCGCGGAGACGTACGAGAGGTTCGGTGCCGTGCATGTCCTCTGCAACAACGCCGGAGTCGGCTCGGGCGCCGAGGGCCGCATGTGGGAGCACGACCCGAACGACTGGAAGTGGGCGTTCGCGGTCAACGTGTGGGGCGTCTTCCACGGCGTCCAGGCCTTCGTGCCGCGGATGCTGGCCGGCGGCGAACCCGGCCACATCGTCAACACCTCGTCCGGCGACGGCGGCATCGCGCCCCTGCCCACCGCCTCCGTGTACGCCGTCACCAAGGCGGCCGTCGTGACGATGACCGAGTCGCTGTACGCGCACCTGAGGGCCGAGCACGCGCGCGTGGGGGCCTCCGTGCTCTTCCCGGGGCCCCACATGCTCCGTACGGGCCTGTGGGAGTCGCACCGCAACCGGCCCGACCGGTACGCGAAACAGAAGCCCCGCAGGACCCCGTACCGCAGCCTCGACCAGTGGGAGGCCGCGATGAAGGAGGCGGGGAAGGACGTGCGGTTCACGCCGGTCGAGGAGGTCGCCGACTTCGTGGCGGACGGCATCCGGGCGGACCGCTTCTGGCTGCTGCCCGAGAGTGAACACAGCGACCGGCAGATCCGGGCGCGGTCGCGGTCGATGCTCGACCGCGCCGATCCGGCGTACCTGGAGAACTTCATTCTGGACTGAGGACTGGACCGGACCGAGGAGCCGCAACATGGCCTCTACGACAGAGCCCTACCTGATCATCTCCTCCGACTGCCACGCCGGACTGCCCACCGAGGAGTACCGGCCCTATCTGGACGCCCGATTCCACCGGGACTTCGACGAGTTCCTCGCGGGCCGGGACCGCCGCCGCGAGGAGATGACTCGGCTCGGCATCCGCAACGAGGCGTTCGCGAACAAGTGGTTCCAGGACAACGAGGAGGGCCTGCGCGGCGGTTGGGACCCGGCGCAGCGACTCAAGGAGCTGGACGGTGACGGAGTGGCGGCGGAGGTCGTCTTCCCCGACGCCGACGCGGTCGACAGCCAGACGGCCGCACCCTTCGGGGTGGGCCTCGGCCTCTCCGGCGACCAGGACCCGGAGTTGGGCATGGCGGGCGCGCAGGCGCACAACCGCTGGTTGGCCGACTTCGTGGGCGAGAACCCCGAACGGCACTGCGGAGTCGCCCTGTTGCCCGTCACGGCCCCCACCGAGCGGGTCGTCGCCGAGGTGTACCGCGCCAAGGAGTCGGGCCTCGGCGCCCTGATGATCCCCTCCATGTGGGTCGACAAGGAGCCGTACCACGACCGCCGTTACGACCCCGTGTGGGCCGCGGCGGCGGAGTGCGCCATGCCCGTGCTGACGCACTCCGGGGCCGCGCCCCGCCACGAGTACGGCGACCACCTCGGGATCTATGTGAGCGAGGTGACCTGGTGGCCGGCCAGGCCACTGTGGTTCCTGCTCTGGTCCGGTGTGTTCGAGCGCCACCCGGGGCTCAGGTTCGGTGTGGCGGAGTCGGGCTGCTGGTGGCTGCCGAACCTCCTGTGGTTCATGGACCGGCTCTACCTGGGCGCGCACGGCGGCAAGAAGCTGTCCCCCTTCGCGGAGCTGACGCGTCCGCCGCACGAGTACCTGGACCGCCAGGTCTTCATCTGCGCGACCAACACCAAGCGGCGCGAACTCGCCCAGCGGTACGAGATCGGCGTCGACAACATCCTCTGGGGCAGCGACTTCCCGCACCCCGAGGGGACCTGGCCCGACACGCGCGCGTGGCTGTCGCGCACGTTCCACGACATCCCGGTGGCGGAGGCGCGCCGCATGCTGGGCCTGGCGGCGGCCGAGGTCTTCGGCTTCGACACCGGGAAACTGGCACCGCTCGCGCGGCGCATCGGCCCGACCCCGGCCGAACTCGGCCAGTCCGAGGACCAGTCGGCCGTCGAGGCCTCCTGGGCCCGCTCCCGCGAGGTGGGCCGACACTGGCTGACGGACCACGACTTCCCGGTCCTGGGGGTGACCCCGTGACCGCGAACCACGTCAACGAGCGCGCCGCGAGCGAGAACCGCGTGGGCGAGAACGCTGTGAGCGACGACCGCTACACCGTCATCTCGGCCGACTGCCACGCGGGCGCCGATCTCCTTGACTACAAGCCGTACCTGGCGGGTCGGTACCACGAGGAGTTCGACGCCTGGGCGGCCGCGTACGTCAATCCGTACGAGGACCTGATGGCCGACACGGCCGACAAGAACTGGAACTCGGAGCGGCGGCTCGCGGAGCTGGAGCAGGACGGGATCGTCGCCGAGGTCGTCTTCCCGAACACCATCCCGCCGTTCTTCCCCTCGGGTTCGCTGATGGCGCCCGCGCCGACGGCCGGGGAGTTCGAGCGGCGCTGGGCGGGACTGCGGGCCCACAACCGCTGGCTGGCGGACTTCTGTTCGGCAGCCCCGGGCCGGCGGGCGGGCGTCTTCCAGATCCTCCTGAACGACGTCGAGGAGGCGGTGAGGGAGATCAGGTGGGCGGTCGGCGCGGGGCTGCGGGGCGGCCTGCTGCTGCCCGGCACGCCACCGGGCAGCGGACTGCCCGAGCTGTACTCGTCGGCGTACGACCCGATCTGGGCGGTCTGCGAGGAACTGGGCGTGCCCGTGAACCACCACGCGGGCTCGGCCTCCCCGCCGCTCGGCGACGAACCCGCGGCCCGGGCCGTCTTCATGGTGGAGACGACGTGGTTCTCGCACCGAGCGCTCTGGCACCTGATCTTCGGCGGCGCCTTCCGCCGCCACCCCGGCCTGAAACTCGTGCTGACCGAGCAGGGTTCGGGCTGGATACCCGGGGTGCTCGACATGCTGGACTACTACCACGGACGGCTGGTCGCGGCGGCGACGAAGGCGTCCACGGCCGAGTCCAAGTTCGGTGCCGGGCTTGCCGCTTCGATGGGCAAGGGCCCCTCGGAGGTCTGGCGGGACAACTGCTTCGTCGGCGCCAGCTTCATGCGCCCGCACGAGGTGCCGCTCCGCGACCGCATCGGCCTCGACAAGATCATGTGGGGCAGCGACTACCCGCACGACGAGGGCACGTACCCGTACTCCCGCGAGGGCCTGCGGATCGCGTACGCGGGCCTTCCGCGCGAGGAGATCGCGGCGATGGTCGGCGGCAACGCGGCCCGCGTGTACGGCTTCGACCTCGACCTCCTCGATCCCATCGCGGCGAAGGCGGGCCCGACGGCGCAGGAGATCGCCGAACCACTGGGAGAGCCCCCGGCGGACGCGACGAGTCCGGTCTTCGCGCGGGGAGGGTCGGTACGGGTCTGGTGACGTCCAGGGTGGGATGCTCCCGCGTGTGACGGAACAGACGCATGACGAGGCCCACGGCGGGGCGCTGGGCGAGCGGCTGAACTGGCTGCGGGCGGCCGTTCTCGGTGCCAATGACGGCATCGTGTCCACCGCGGGCCTCGTCGTCGGCGTGGCCGGCGCGACGGACGCCCGCTCGGCCCTGCTGACGGCCGGGCTCGCGGGTCTGCTCGCCGGCTCCATGTCGATGGCCGCGGGGGAGTACGTGTCCGTCTCCACCCAGCGGGACTCGGAGAAGGCCGCCCTCGCCGCGGAGAGGCGGGAGCTGCGGGACGAGCCGGAGGCGGAACTGGAGGAACTCACCGAGCTGCTGGAGGACCGGGGTCTTTCGCGGGACGTGGCCCTGGAGGCGGCGCAACAGCTCACGGAACGGGACGCGCTGAAGGCCCACGCGCGCGTGGAGCTCGGCATCGACCCGGACCAACTGGCGAACCCGTGGCACGCGGCCTGGGCGAGCTTCCTGGCGTTCACCGCCGGGGCGCTGCTCCCGCTGCTCGCGATGGTGCTGCCTCCCGCCGCCTGGCGCCTGGCCGTCACCGTGGTCTCGGTCCTCGCCGCCCTCGTCCTGACCGGCTGGACCAGCGCCCGCCTGGGCGCCGCGGACCCGCGCCGGGCGATGCTGCGGAACGTGGCGGGCGGGGCGCTGGCCATGGCGGTCACGTATGGGGCGGGAGCGCTGCTGGGGGCGGCCGGGGTGTGACGGTCTCGACCTGGCGTCGAGGCGCTCGCGCGGTGGGCCGAGCCGCCCGGCTCCTTGGCGGAGATCGCCAAGAAGCAAGCGCATACCCCCGGTAATACTTGTGGGTAACAACGTCTAGCCGCGGTCCACCAGCGGTTCTACGGTGCTTGCATGCCGAACCTGCCCGATGTCGTGCTGTGGTCGATACCCGCGTTTGTGCTGCTCACCGTGATCGAGGTGGTGAGTGTCCGGATCCACCCGGACGACGATGCCGCGGGGTACGAGACGAAGGACGCCGCCACGAGTGTCGGCATGGGTCTGGGGAGTCTGGCCTTCGACCTTCTCTGGAAGATCCCGATCGTCGCCGTCTACACGGCGATATATGAGCTGACACCACTGCGGGTGCCCGTCCTGTGGTGGACCGTGCCACTGATGTTGCTTGCGCAGGACTTCTTCTACTACTGGTCGCACCGCGGACATCACGTGATCCGGATCCTCTGGGCCTGTCACGTCGTGCACCACTCCAGCCGGAAGTTCAACCTCACCACCGCGCTGCGCCAGCCCTGGACGACGTGGACCGTGTGGCCGTTCTACGTCCCGCTCATCGCGCTCGGCGTCCATCCGGCCGCGCTCGCGTTCTGCTCGTCGGTGAACCTCGTGTACCAGTTCTGGATCCACACCGAGCGCATCGACAAGCTGCCCAGGGCCTTCGAGTTCGTCTTCAACACGCCCTCGCACCACCGCGTCCACCACGCCTCCCAGGGCGGCTATCTGGACCGTAACTTCGGCGGGATCCTGATCGTCTGGGACCGGCTCTTCGGGTCGTTCGTCCGAGAGACCGAGCGGCCGGTGTACGGGCTTACCAAGAACATCGACACGTACAACCCGATCCGGGTCGCCACCCACGAGTACGCCGCCATCGCCAGGGATCTGCGGGCTGCGGGGAGTTGGCGGGAGCGGGCCGGGCGGATGTTCCGGGGGCCGGGCTGGCAGCCGGTGCCGTCGCCCGCGGCTGCCTCGGAGCGGGCCGCCTCTCCGGAGAAGCCCCTCACGTCCCAGGAGAATCCCCTCACGCCCCACGAGGAGCCCGCCACGTCCCACGGGAAGCCCGTCACGGAGCCGGAGCCCGCCAAGTGAACGCGCGCCACGCGCGCGTGCTGCTCGTCGCCCTCGGCCTGGTGACGGTCGTGGATCTGGTCTCCCTGGCCGCCGGGTACGAGACCGGCCACACGGCGGCCAAGCCCCTCCTGATGCCCCTGCTCGCCGTCTACGCGCTCGTGTGCGGCGGACCCCGGCTCCTCGTCGCCGCGCTGCTCTTCGGGTGGGGCGGAGACGTCCTGCTCCTCTTCGACGCCGAGCCGGCCTTCCTCGCCGGGATGGCGTCCTTCGCGGCGGGCCATGTCTGCTACCTGCTGCTCTTCAGGCAGGTCGGCGCGCTCGCCGGGAAACGGCCTCCACGCGCGCGTGCCACCTCGCCGGCGGCAGCCGCGTACGCCCTCGCCCTCGTCACCACCGTCGCCCTCCTGTGGCCGGGTCTCCCCGCCGACCTCCGTGTCCCCGTCGCCGGCTACAGCCTGCTGCTGACCGCGATGGCGTACGGGGCCGCACGGCTCGGGCTCCTCGCGGGCGTCGGTGGTGCTCTGTTCATGCTTTCGGACACCCTCATCGCGACCGGCGTCGCCGACTGGCCACAGCTTCCGCGGCCCGACTTCTGGATCATGATCACGTACGTCGCTGCGCAGTATCTGCTGGCCAGAGGAGTGTTGGGGGCCGTCGGCGCGCAGCCCGTGCCCCCGGAGACGTACCGTGAGAGGCGCACCCTCACCACCTGAGCAGGAAGCAGGATCAAGCCATGCGCGCCACCACCATCCACGCCCCGTTCGACATGCGGGTGGAGGACGTGCCCGACCCGGTGGTGCGGAATCCGGGCGACGCCGTGGTCCGCGTCCTGCGCTCCTGCATCTGCGGCAGCGACCTGTGGGCCTACCGAGGCGAGTCGGCGCGGCAGGCGGGCCTGGGGGTCCCCCCCAGGCCCTTAAGGCGCTGGGGGAGGATCGGGCACGAGTTCCTCGGGATCGTCGAGGAGACCGGTGCGGAGGTGACAGGGGTCGGTCGCGGTGACCTCGTGGTCGCCCCCTTCATGTGGTCCGACGGTGTGTGCGACTACTGCCGCGAAGGGCTCACCACATCCTGCGAGCACGGCGGGTTCTGGGGCTCGGTCGGGTCCGACGGCGGGCAGGGCGAGGCCGTCCGCGTCCCGTTCGCCGACGCCACGCTCGTCGCGCTGCTCGCCGAGGCCGCCTCCGACGACCGGCTGCTGGCCGCCCTCCTGACGCTCTCCGACGTCATGGGGACCGGCCACCACGCGGCACTCGGCGCGGGCGCCCGCGCGGGGGCCACGGTCGCCGTCGTAGGTGACGGCGCCGTCGGCCTGTGCGGCGTTCGGATCATCGCGCTGGGGCGCCACGAGGCCCGTACGGACATCGCACGGCGCTTCGGAGCCACCGACGTCGTCGCCGAGCGCGGGGACGCGGCCGTCGAGGCGGTACGCGAACTCACCCGCGGCCAGGGCGCGCACGCCGTCGTCGAGGCCGTCGGGACCGAGCAGTCGATGCGCACGGCCGTGAGCATCACCCGTGACGGCGGTGCGATCGGCTTCGTCGGCGTTCCGCACGGCTGGGGGTCCCCCCAGGCCCTTAAGGCACTGGGGGAGGCACCGGCCTCGACCTGAGCGTCATGTTCGACCGGAACATCGCCCTGAGCGGCGGGGTCGCGCCCGTCCGCACGTACGTCCCGGAACTGCTGCCCGACGTCCTCGAAGGGACCATCGACCCGTCGCCCGTCTTCGACCTGACCGTCGGTCTGGAAGGCGTACCGGACGGCTACGAGGCGATGGACGAGCGCACCGCGCTCAAGGTCATGGTCGCCAACTGACCGACCCGGCCGACCACAGCGGTCACCAGCGGATCGGCACCGGCACCGCAGTGAGCACCGCCGAGACCGCGACCACCACGCCCAGGACCACGACCTCCGCGCGCGCGGGGGAGTAGGCGGTGAGCGGGTCGGGCGCCCGGTGCAGCCGGTGGCGGGCCCACAGGGCGAGGACGGCGACGGCGACCACGAGGATCACCTTGGCGAGCAGGGTGCGCCCGTACGCCGTCGTCGTCAGCTGCTCCAGGACCGTGCCGGGCGGCATCCGGCGCAGGGTGCTGCCCACCCCCGTCGCGGTGATCGCGGCGAGCAGAACGGCCGCCACGCGCGCGTAGAGGCCCAACAACGCGACGCCCTCCCCGGGGGCCGTGTTCCGCCACCGGTGGAGCGTGCGCAGGACGTACAGCAGCCCGCCCGCCCACAGGGCCGCGCACGTCACATGAACGAGTGTCAGACCGGAGCCGATCAGCGGACTCTGCTCCGTGGTGGGGTGGGCGCGCAGCGCCTCCGCGACGGCCACCGCCGCCAGCGGCCACACCTGGTTGCCCGGGCGGCGCGACAGGGCGCACAGGCCCATCACGACGAACGCGTTGACCTCCAGCAGCGCGAGCGCGCCGTCCCGGGTCTGGTAGAGCCCGCCGATGTCCATGTCGGAGAGGCTGCGCGGCACCAGGTTGCCGGTGGCCACCACCGAGGCGAGACCGAGCGCGGCGACGAAACCGGCGGCGGCCGCCGCCGGGGCCCAACTGCGAGGCGTGTCCTCCAGAGGCGCGCCCGGCACCCTGCGGGCCAGCCGGGCGACGAACAGCTCACCCGCCGAGACGCACACCGCGGCGAACAGGACCGCCCGCAGGAGTGCTATCCCGCCCACGCCGGGAGGGGTGGCCTCTCCCGTGCCGCGCAGCGCGGCGGGCGGCCCGAGGAACGGGATCAGCGCGGCCAGGGCCACCAGGGCGAGGACGGCGACGGAACGCCGTACGACGGCCACGCTCACCCGGGGCGCGCCCGCCTCGCCACCCGCGTCGGCAGTCGGTCTTATCGAACTCACCTCAAGATCTTCACCAGTCGTCCAGGTCCGGGCAAGTCCTGGCAAACAACTGGCGGAACGGTATTCCGCTCACGCACACGACATTCCGCCCACCCATACGCGCCCGGCCGCCCTCCGACTCAGACCCAGCGCGGCGAATCCGCCCCCCAGGGCCCGGGCGGCCGTGACCAGTCGCTCGGCCCACCCGCGAACGAGACCGGCGGCAGGGCGTACCGCAGCCTGCCCAGAGCACTGTCCGCCTCCGCGAGCCAGGGCGCCGGATCCCCGTACGAGCCCTCAGCCGGGCCGGAGCCGTACGAGCCCTCACGCGAGCCGGAGGCCTCCGCCGCAGCCCCACCCCGCCCGGCCTCGTCCCCGGCCGTCAGCCAGGCCGCCGTCCGCGCCAACGCCGGCCGTACGAACCGTGTCCCGCCCTCGTCCAGCCCCTCCGTGACGGCGCGCAGCACCCCGGCCGCGAGCAGATACCCCGTGCCGTGGTCGAGAGCCTGCGCGGGCAGCGCGCCGGGTTTCTCCCCGGATCCCTCGACGGCCGCGATGCCGGTGGCCACCTGCACCAGGCTGTCGAACCCCCGTCGCCCGCCCCACGGCCCGTACGCTCCCCACGCCGACAACTGCCCCACCACGATCCCGGGCCGCCGCTCGGCCAGCGCCTCCGCGGAGAGTCCGAACCGGTCCAGGGCGCCCGGGCGGTAACCGGTCACGACCACGTCCGCCGAGGCGAGCAGCTCCTCGAAGACCTGCCGGTCGTGGCGGCCTGCCGTCAGATCCAGGGTGGCGGACCGCTTTCCGAAGCCGGTGTCCGTGTGCTGGTCGGCGAGTTCGGGCAGTCCCGGCGGGTCGACGCGCAGCACGTCCGCGCCGAGCAGGGCGAGGGTCCGGGTCGCGACGGGCCCGGCGATGACCCGGGTGAGGTCGAGTACGCGCAGACCTGCGGCGGGCGACAGCGGATCACCGGCGAGCGGCGGGAGGCTCCGCGAGGCGGCGGAGTCCAGCCGCCCGCGCTCGACGAGCGGCCGCCCGGCGACCGCCGCCCCCTGCTCGTGCCGTGCCCATCCCTCCGGTGTGCGCAGCGCGACGGCGAGGCCCCCGGCCGCGTACACCGCGTCCTCCACCTCCACGGCCGACCGCTCCGCCAGGCACCCGGCCACGGCCTCCACCGAGGCGTCGTCCGGCAGCCCCAGGGCGCTCAGCAGCCGCGCCCGGTGGTGCGGATAGTTCGCGTGCGTGCGCACCCACCCGTCCGCCGTCCGCCAGAACCGCGAGAGGGGTGCGAAGGTGACCGGCGCCCGCCCGTCGACGAGGAGATGCCGCTCGCTCACGAACGCCGTGGCGACGGCCCCGTCGTCGACCCGCACCTCGGGCACGTCGGCGAGCCCCGCCCGACGGGCGCCCAGCTCGGCGGCGGCCAGCACGCACGCCCCCACGCAGGCCCGCGCCAACTCCCGTACGGGCAGCCGCGCTTCCAGCGCGCCGGACCGTGTGACGGCCGACAGCCGTGGAAACAGGCCGGGATCCCCGCCCAGCGCGGTCCACGCGAACTCCGTGGTCGGTGCATCCGAATGCGTCATACGGGCACTATGCAGGGTGTACGCGATCAACATGGGACGCGGTGTCCGGCACGGGACGCTGCGCCCCCGGACGCGCGAGAGCCGGGCGGCCCGCGGGCCACCCGGCTCGACTTCCTGAGGGAAGCTCAACTCCCCTCAGGAAGGCGGCACTTCCCTCAGGGAGGTGCTACTTCGTCACCGCGTCCAGCGCGTCGGCGGTGCCCCAGCCGTAGAAGCCGTTGTAGTTCTTCGGCCCCTCGCAGACCGCGTCGACCTTGCCGTCGCCGTCGATGTCGTACGGCTTGGTGCACGGCGTGGCGTCGGCCTCCGCGTACAGCAGGGCCTTCACCTTGGCCGCCGAGGCGTGCGGGTGCGTCGACTTGATGAGCGCGGCGACGCCCGCGACGTGCGGGGACGCCATCGACGTTCCGGCCATGTAGCCCCAGTTGCCGCCGGGCAGCGGGCCGAGGATCAGGCCGCTGGTGGCCGGCGGGGCCGGGGTCTGGAAGCGCGTCGAGTCGCCGCCGGGGGCGGCGATGTCGATGACGCCCAGGCCGTGGTTGGAGAAGGACGACTTGATGCCCTTCGCGCCGGTGGCCGCGACCGTGACGACACCCGGCAACTGGGTCGGGATGTCAAGACACTCCGACGGGTCGATGACACGCTCCGAAGGAGTCGAGTCGTTCGGCGAGACCGGGTCGGTGATCTCGTCGGCGGAGAGGTCGTAGTTCTCGTTGCCCGCCGCCGCGACGTTGACCGTGCCCTTCTTCTCCGCGTACTTCGTCGCCCGGCCGATGGCCTCGACGAGCGCCTTCTGGTCCGGGTCGTTCTTGCAGTTGAAGTACCACGGGTCGGTGTAATAGCTGTTGTTCGTGACGTCCACGCCGTGCGTGGCCGCCCACATGAAGCCGCAGACGACGGCCTCCGTGTAGAAGAAGCCGGCCGTCGTGGAGACCTTGATGCCGGAGACCTTCACGCCCGGCGCGACACCCGTGACCCCGACACCGTTCTTGGCGGCCGCGATCTCGCCCGCGACATGCGTGCCGTGCGGGCTCTCGGCGGCACTCGGCCGCCAGGCCCCGTCGGTCGTGTCCGGCTTGCCCGACACGCAGTTGACCGACGCGTCGCGGTCGAAGTTCGGCGCGATGTCGGGGTGCGTGTCGTCGACGCCGGTGTCGATCACGGCGACGGTGACCTTCTTGCTGCCGAGCGTCTTCTCGTGCGCCTTGTCCGCCTTGATGGCGGGCAGATCCCACTGCAGCGGCTCCAACGGGTCCTGCCCGGCCGCCGCCTCGACGTCCGCGACCTGCTCCGAGGTGAGCACCTTGGGGGTGCCGACATCGGTCGTGGACTGCGCGGGCAGCGGGGCCGTGCGCGTCGAGCCCGCCGATTCCACCCCGCGCACCTTGCGGATGGTCTTGGCGAAGTCGGCGTTCGACGAGTGGACGACGATCACGCCGATCTTGTCGTACGACGTCACGATCGTGCCGCCGGCGCGGGCGATGGCCTTCTTCACCTGGGAGGAAGGACCGTGCCCGGCGCGGACGTTGACGACGTAGCTCAGCGGGGTGGCCTCCGCCGAGATCTTCGCCGCCGCGTCGGCGACACCGGCCGTGTCGGGCGCCGGGGCCGCCGAGGCGCTGACGTTCGGCAGGAAGGCGAGAGCCGTCGCCAGGGCCATTCCCAGCGGGATGGCTATGACGCGGCGGGAGCGCGTCTGAGGCGCTGTCATGCTGTCTCCAGTTCGTTTCGCGAATACGTGCGGGCCGTGCGGGAAGTCCCGGGAAACGCGGGCTACTTGACCGCCTTCAGCGCGTTCACGATGCCGAAGCCGTAGAAGCCGTTGACACGCTTGCCGCCTTCACAGTTGGCGTCCTGCGTGCCGTTGCCGTCCTGGTCGTACGAGTCCGGGCAGCCCGGGTTGTCCGCCTGCGCCTTCAGCAGCGCCTGCAGCTGGGCGGGGCTCGCCCACGGGTGCTCGGACTTCAGCAGCGCGGCGACACCCGCGGCGTGCGGCGAGGCCATCGAGGTGCCCTGCAGGAAGCCGTACTGGTTGTTCGGCATCGTGGAGAGGATGCGGCCGTTCTTCGACGGGGTGTCCGGGATCTGGTAGAGCCGGTCACCACCGGGCGCGGCGATGTCGATGACACCCTTGCCGTACGTCGAGTAGTACGACTTGAGGTTCTGCACGCCCGTCGCGCTCACCGTGACGATGCCCGGGAGCTGGGTCGGTACGTCGAAGCACTCGTGCGGGTCGATCGTGCGGCTGACCGGGGTCGAGTCGTCGGGGCTCGTGTCGTCGACGATCGCGTCCGAGTCCAGGTCGTGGTTGGAGTTGCCGGCCGACGCGAGGTGCAGGGTGCCCTTCTTCGTGGCGTACTGCTGGGCCCGGTTGACCGCGTCGACGATCGCCTTCTGGTCGGGGTCGTTCATGCAGTTGTAGAGCCACGGGTCCACGTAGTAGCTGTTGTTCGTGATCTCCACGCCGTGGTCGGCGGCGAACACGAAGGCGCAGACGACGCTCTCCGGGTAGAAGAGTCCGTTGTCCGGGTCGCTGACCTTGATGCCGGAGACCTTCACACCGGGCGCGACACCGGCCACACCGATGCCGTTGCGGGCGGCGGCGATCTCACCGGCGACATGCGTGCCGTGGTAGTCCTCGGCGGTGTACGGACGCCAGGCGCCCTCACTCGTGTCGGCCACGCCGCCCACGCAGTTGGCGGACTGCTTGGCGGAGAAGTTCGGGGCCAGGTCCGGGTGCGTGTCGTCGACACCCGTGTCGATCACGGCGACCGTGACCTTCTTGCTGCCCGGGTCGATCTTGGCGGCCTTGTCGGCGCCTATCGCGCGCAGGTCCCACTGGTCGGCCTCGAGGGGCTCGCTCTCGGGGGTGGCCGCGGCCTTCACCTTGGCGGCCTCGGCGGCCGACAGATAGTCGGCGGCGCCCTCGTCCGTCGTCCCCGCCGCGGTCAGCGGCGTCGTGCGCGTGGCACCGGCGGACTGCACCCCGCGCGCGGTGCGTATCTGCGGGCCGAACTCCGGGTTGGCGGAGTGGACGACTATGACGCCGATCTTGGCGTAGGTGGTGACGACCGTGCCGCCGGCCTTGGCTATCGCCTTCTTCACCGACTCGATGGTGCGGCGGTCGGTCTTCGTGTTGACCACGTACGCGAGGTTCGGGCCGTCCGCCGCCGTGGCGGCGGGAGCCGACTGCGGGGCGGCCGCCGTGGCGACGCCCGGAATGAAACCGAGCGAGGCGGTGAGAGACAGAACAACGGGCACGGCGAGGGCGAGACGGCGTCTGGAACGCAGATGAGCCATGGGATCTCCACATCATCCGGAAACGGAACCGGCCCGAACACAGGTGGTGCCCGGGCAGGTACATGACGGGGTGGTGCAGGCCCGAAGCTATCTCCCGTCGTCCCTGGCCAGCAATGACTTACGGGGATGTCTTCCGAAACGTCGGCCACGACTTCCGAAAGAAGTGACCGGAGTTGAACCGCTCCTCACGCGGCTCCGTGACGTTGAGCAGGGAGCACGAGCACGATCGAGCCCCCTGCCGGATCACGCCCGGGGCACCTAACATCGCCACCCGGCCCACGTGATCCACATCACCGTGAGGTCAGAAATAAGCCATGTCCGTACCCAACCCGTCCCCCGATCCCAAGAGACCCCCGTCCAACGTCGCAACCGCACCCGCAACGCGAGGAGACTCCGTGGCTACCGACACACCGCCCCCCTCGAAAGCTGAACCTCACTTCCCGACCAGCGAGGAGTGGGTCGAGGTTCAGGAGAGCGCCGAGTTCGGTGAACTGCGCCGCGCCCACCGCTCCTTCGCCTTCCCGCTGACCATCGGCTTCATCAGCTGGTACCTGCTGTACGTCCTGCTGTCGATCTACGCGGACGACTTCATGGGCACCAAGCTGTTCGGCAACATCAACGTCGCCTTCGTCCTGGGCCTCGCCCAGTTCCTCACCACGTTCCTCATCGCCTGGTGGTACGAGCGGCACTCCTCCCGCCAGCTCGACCCCAAGGCCGAAGCGATCAAGTCCCGGATGGAGGGCGGCGCATGAGCCCCGCGATCACTCAGGTCCAGCTCGCGCAGGCGCAGCTCGCGGCGGGGGAGGCCAGCGAGCACCGGCCGCTGATCATCTCCCTGTTCGCGGTCTTCGTCGTCGCCACCCTCGTCATCACCGTCTGGGCCGGCCGGCAGACCAAGGACGCCGCGGACTTCTACGCGGGCGGCCGTCAGTTCAGCGCCTTCCAGAACGGCCTCGCGGTCTCCGGCGACTACATGTCCGCCGCCTCGTTCCTCGGCATCGCCGGCGCCATCGCCCTCTTCGGGTACGACGGCTTCCTGTACTCCATCGGCTTCCTGGTCGCCTGGCTGGTGGCCCTGCTCCTGGTCGCCGAGCCACTGCGCAACTCCGGCCGGTACACGATGGGCGACGTCCTCGCGTACCGCATGCGCCAGCGCCCGGTGCGTACGGCGGCCGGCACCTCCACGATCGTCGTCTCGATCTTCTACCTGCTGGCGCAGATGGCGGGCGCGGGCGTTCTGGTCTCGCTGCTGCTCGGTATCACCAGCGATGCCGGGAAGGTCGGCATCGTCGCCCTGGTCGGCGTTCTGATGATCGTGTACGTCACCATCGGTGGCATGAAGGGCACCACCTGGGTCCAGATGGTCAAGGCCGTGCTGCTCATCAGCGGCACCCTGCTCATCACCTTCCTGGTACTGCTCAAGTTCGACTTCAACATCTCCGACCTGCTCGGCAAGGCCGCCGAGAACAGCGGCGGCGGCGCGGCCTTCCTGGAGCCGGGCCTGAAGTACGGCCTCACCACCACGTCCAGCATCGACTTCATCTCGCTGGGCATCGCCCTGGTGCTGGGCACCGCGGGCCTGCCGCACATCCTGATCCGCTTCTACACGGTGCCCAACGCCAAGGCCGCGCGTAAGTCCGTGAACTGGGCGATCGGCATCATCGGCGGCTTCTACCTGATGACCATCGCGCTCGGCTTCGGCGCGGCGGCCCTCATCTCGAAGGAAGAGATCGTCGAGTCCAACCCCGCGGGCAACACGGCCGCGCCGCTGCTCGCCCTGCATCTGGGCGGCGTCGACTCGGCCTGGGGCGCGATCCTGCTCGCCACGATCTCCGCGGTGGCCTTCGCCACGATCCTGGCGGTGGTCGCCGGTCTGACCCTGGCCTCGTCCTCGTCGTTCGCCCACGACATCTACGCGAACGTCATCAGGAAGGGCAAGGCCACCGAGAAGGAGGAGATCAACGCCGCCCGATACGCCACCATCGGTATCGGTGTCGTCTCCATCGGCCTCGGCGCCCTGGCCCGCGACCTCAACGTCGCCGGTCTCGTCGCCCTCGCCTTCGCGGTCGCGGCCTCCGCCAACCTGCCGACGATCCTCTACAGCCTCTTCTGGAAGCGGTTCACCACCCAGGGCGCGCTGTGGTCGATCTACGGAGGCCTCACCACGGCGGTCGGCCTGGTGCTGTTCTCGCCGGTCGTATCCGGCAAGGCCACCTCGATGTTCCCGGACGTCGACTTCCACTGGTTCCCGCTGGAGAACCCGGGCATCATCTCCATCCCGGCCGGCTTCCTGCTCGGCTGGCTCGGCACGATTCTGTCGAAGGAGGAGCCGGACGTCCGCAAGTACGCCGAACTGGAGGTCCGCTCCCTCACCGGTACCGGAGCGCACTGACCGTCCCGCCAGGCGGCCGCGTCGTAGATCCCTACGACGCGGCCGCGGTGCGTCTCGTGGGATCAGGGCCCGACTCGTTGTCGGTCCCGTCACGTAGGCTCGCTGGTATCGGATCGACTGATCGACCGGATGTCTCTGCCGAGGTCCGTACGGAAAGAGCTAGAGGGAGGGGGCCCACGTGCTCATCGACACCTACGGCCGAGTGGCCACCGATCTGCGTGTCTCGCTGACCGACCGGTGCAACCTCCGGTGCACGTACTGCATGCCCGAGGAGGGCCTGCAGTGGCTGGCCAAGCCCGACCTGCTCTCGGACGACGAGATAGTCCGCCTCATCGACATAGCCGTCACCCGGCTGGGCATCACCGAGGTCCGCTTCACCGGCGGCGAGCCCCTGCTGCGCCCCGGCCTCGTCGGCATAGTGGAGCGCGTGGCGGCGCTTGAGCCCCGCCCCCAGATGTCTTTGACGACGAACGGCATCGGCCTCAAGCGCACCGCGACCGCCCTGAAGGCGGCGGGCCTGGACCGGGTCAACGTCTCACTGGACACCCTGCGCCCCGATGTCTTCAAGACGCTCACCCGCCGTGACCGCCACAAGGACGTCATCGAGGGCCTCGAAGCAGCCCGTGCCGCGGAGCTGACCCCGGTCAAGGTCAATTCCGTACTGATGCCGGGACTGAACGAGAACGAGGCGCCCGACCTGCTCGCCTGGGCCGTGGAGCACGACTACGAACTGCGCTTCATCGAGCAGATGCCCCTCGACGCGCAGCACGGCTGGAAGCGCGACGGCATGGTCACCGCCGGTGACATCCTCGCCTCACTGCGTACGCGCTTCGAGCTCACGGAAGAGGGCTCCGAGGAGCGGGGTTCGGCACCGGCCGAGCGGTGGGTCGTGGACGGGGGGTCGCACCGGGTCGGTGTGATCGCCTCCGTGACGCGCCCGTTCTGCTCGGCCTGCGACCGTACGCGGCTGACGGCCGACGGTCAGGTCCGCACGTGCCTCTTCGCGCGCGAGGAGACCGACCTGCGGGCCGCCCTGCGCTCGGACGCGCCGGACGAGGAGATAGCCCGTATCTGGCGGCTCGCGATGTGGGGGAAGAAGGCGGGGGCGGGCCTGGACGACCCGACGTTCGTCCAGCCGGACCGGCCGATGTCGGCGATCGGTGGCTGATGCCTCAGCCCGCTGTCTTCAGCCTTCAGGGTGGATGCTTGTGATGGACCTGCGGGTTGTCGAGGGCTGGTCGCGCAGTTCCCCGCGCCCCTGAAGGGGCACGGCTACTCCGGGGACTCCCAGTCCTCCAGGAGTACGACGTCCTTCAGGAAGCCCCGGACGCCCAGGAACTGGGACAGGTGCTCCCGGTGCTCCTCGCACGCGAGCCATGTTTTGCGGCGCTCGGGCGTGTGCAGTTTGGGGTTGTTCCAGGCGAGGACCCAGACCGCGTCGGCTCGGCAGCCCTTTGCCGAACAGATGGGGGAGGAGGGCGAGGACGGGTCGGAACCGGGGACGTTCAGAATCACGTCTCGACCCTACGTCAGCGGTGTCGGCCGACCCTTCCGGGTGCTGTCGAGGGGGCCGTGAACCCGGCTCCGAAAAAGGCGACGCCGAGCAGCCACGGGGGGAGCTGCCCGGCGTCGGTCTGTCGCTCCGACGGGGGATGCGGAGCGCGTACAAAGTATGTCACGGGTAACCCGCTGCCCGGCACCGGAACAACATGATTGATCTGAGCTTTTCTTGAGCTTGGTACGGTCCTGAATTACGGTCACGGACGATCGTTCGTGGTCAGGTCCGCTCGTGCGGCTCGTCCCGCAGGCGGGCGCCCGGATCGGTCACGAGGTCCTCCGGGACGGATTCCGCGGCGTCGCTCGCACGGGGCGCCGCGAGCATCGGACGGGTCGGCGCGGTCACGAACGTGGACGGCAGCGAGGGCGCGTTCTCCCGGCCCGCGTTGGCGATCACCACGGCGACATAGGGGAGCAGGATGCCGAGCGCCAGGGCAACGACGGCGACGTGCCGTTCGACGTTCCAGAGAGTGGCCGCGAGGATCACCGAGAGTGTGCGGACGGACATCGAGATGATGTAGCGGCGCTGCCTGCCACGTACATCGTCGGCGAGGCCCTGCCTGGCTCCGGTGATCCGGAAGACCTCGGCCTCGCTCTGCTTCCGCATCACGTTCCACCACCCGCCTGTGTCGGACGCTCCCCTGGCCCGTACAGCCTCCACGTTACGCCGCGGCTGCGTCGCCTACGAGACCGGGGCAGGTCCGGTTTCGGCGGGGGAGCGCTGCGCCGTACCGCGTATGGCCGTGCCCGACATGCGCCGTATGGCGGACAGGCCGAGACTGGGCGTAATGCTCACGTAGAGCCGTATAGGAGGCAGCCATGGGCTGGTTGTGGGCGATCATCGTGGGATTCGTGCTGGGCCTGCTGGCCAAGGCGATCATTCCGGGCAAGCAGCACAGCCCGCTCTGGCTCACCACGATCTTCGGGATCATCGGCGCGATCGTCGGCAACGCGATCGCCCGCGGCTTCGGCATCGACGAGACCCGCGGCATCGACTGGGGCCGCCACGCCCTCCAACTCGCCGCCGCGATCGTCATCGTCTTCCTCGGCGACATGATGTACACGGCGATGCGGGGCAACAAAGAGAGAGCCTGAACGTACGGGAAAGAGGGCGGTGCCCCATAAGGAGCCCCGCCCTCTTCCTGCGCGCTACATGAGGCGCGCCCTGCCTTTGGCTTTTAGGGGCGCGGGGAACTGCGCGACCAGCCCCCACGCACCCGCACCATACGAACCGAGCCCGCCGTTCCCCTGCCCCTAGCGGAGCTCAATCGCGGCGAGGTTCTTCTTGCCGCGGCGCAGCACCAGCCACCGCCCGTGCAACAACTCCTCCTTGCCGGGAACGGCGTCCTCGGAAGCCACCTTCACGTTGTTCACGTAGGCACCCCCCTCCTTCACCGTCCGCCGCGCAGCGGACTTGCTGGCCACCAGCCCCACCTCGGCGAAGAGGTCCACCACCGACCCGAGTTCGGCGACCTGGATGTGCGGCACCTCGGAGAGCGCCGCACTCAGCGTCGCCGCGTCCAGGTCACCCAGCTCACCCTGACCGAACAGCGCCCGCGACGCGGCGACCACGGCGGCCGTCTGCTCGCCGCCGTGCACCAGCGTCGTCAGCTCCTCGGCGAGCGCGCGCTGCGCGGCCCGGGCCTGCGGGCGCTCCTCGGTGAGCTGCTCCAGCTCCTCGATCTCCTCGTGGGACCTGAAGCTGAAGATGCGCAGGAACTTGGATACGTCCCGGTCGTCCGCGTTCAGCCAGAACTGGTAGAACGCGTACGGCGTCGTCATCTCGGGGTCCAGCCAGATGGTGCCGGACTCCGTCTTGCCGAACTTCGTGCCGTCCGCCTTGGTGATCAGCGGCGTGCCCAGCGCGTGCACCACGGCCTCGGGGTCGACCCGGTGGATCAGGTCGGTGCCCGAGGTGAGGTTGCCCCACTGGTCGCTGCCGCCGGTCTGCAGCGTGCAGCCGTACCTCCGGTAGAGCTCCAGGAAGTCCATGCCCTGCAGGATCTGGTAGCTGAACTCCGTGTAGCTGATGCCCGCGTCGGAGTTGAGCCGCCGGGAAACGGCCTCCTTCGCGATCATCTTGTTGACCCGGAAGTGCTTGCCCACATCACGCAGGAACTCGATGGCCGACAGGCCCTGGGTCCAGTCCAGGTTGTTGACCATCACCGCGGCGTTCGGACCCTCGAAGTCAAGCAGCGGCTGGATCTGGGCACGCAGCCGCTCGACCCACTGGGCCACGACGTCCGGCGCGTTCAGCGTGCGTTCCGAGTTCGGCTTCGGGTCGCCGATCAGGCCCGTGGCGCCCCCGACCAGGCCCAGCGGGCGGTTGCCCGCCTGCTGGATCCGGCGCATCGTGAGGATCTGTACGAGGTTGCCGAGGTGCAGGCTGGGCGCGGTCGGGTCGAAGCCGCAATAGAACGTGACGGGACCGTCCGCGAACGCCTTGCGCAATGCGTCCTCGTCAGTGGAGAGGGCGAGCAGCCCGCGCCACTTCAGCTCGTCGACGATGTCCGTCACGGTTCTCGTGTCTCCTTGCATGATCTTCGGGCAGCCGGGATGTCGGCCGACTGCGAGGCTATCGAGGTTATACGCCCTGACTGACAGAGCTCATATTGAAGTCGGGCACCCTCAGAGCGGGCATCGCGGCCCTGGTGAACCAGTCGCTCCACTCGCGCGGCAGCGTCTTCTCCGTGCGCCCGGCCTCGGTCGCCCGCCCCAGCAGGTCCACCGGCGACTCGTTGAACCGGAAGTTGTTCACCTCGCCGACGACCTGGCCGTTCTCGACGAGGTAGACGCCGTCGCGGGTCAGCCCGGTCAGCAGCAGTGTCGCCGGGTCGACCTCGCGGATGTACCAGAGGCAGGTCAGCAGCAGGCCCCGCTCGGTCGTGGCGACCATGTCCTCCAGGGACTTTTCCTCGCCGCCGTCGAGGATGATGTTGCCGATGCCGGGGGCCACCGGCAGACCGGTCAGGCCCGCGCTGTGCCGGGTGCTCGTCAGATGCCGCAGCTCGCCCTCACTGACCCACTCCGTGGGCCGGAGCGGCAGTCCGTTGTCGAAGACGGAGGCGTCGTCGCCGGAGGAGTGCGTGAGCACGAAGGGCGCGGACTCCAGGCCCGGCTCGTTCGGGTCGCTGCGCAGGGTCAGCGGCAGGTCGGTGAGCTTCTCGCCGACGCGCGTCCCGCCGCCGGGCTTGCTGAACACCGTCCGGCCCTCGGCCGCGTCCCGGGCCGCCGCCGACCACATCTGGTAGATCAGCAGGTCCGCGACCGCGGTCGGCGGCAGCAGCGTCTCGTAGCGGCCCGCGGGCAGCTCGACGCGCCGCTCGGCCCAGCCCAGCCGCGTGGCCAGCTCCGCGTCGAGCGCCGCCGGGTCCACGTCCTTGAAGTCCCGCGTCGACCGGCCGGCCCACGCCGAGCGCGTACGGTCCGGCGACTTGGCGTTCAACTCCAGCGTCCCGTTGGGCTGGTCGTGCCGCAGGCGCAGGCCCGTGGACGTACCGAGATAGCTGGAGACGAGCTCGTGGTTGGCGAAGCCGTACAGCTCGCGGCCGCCCGCACGCGCGCGTGCGAACGATTCGCCGAGGGCCGGGGCGAAGTCCGCGAAGACCGCCGACGAGGTCTCGGCGGGCGCGTCCGTGAAGTCGGGGGACGTGGGCACGCCCTCGACGAGCGGCTGCGCGTCCTCCGCCGGACTCGCGCCGCGCGCCGCCGCCTCGGCGGCCCGCACCAGCGGCTCCAGCTCGTCCGCGGTCACGGCCGCACGCGAGACGACCCCGGACGCCGTGCCCTCACGGCCGTCGACGGTCGCGACGACGGTCAGCGTGCGCCCGCGCGTCACGCCGTTCGTGGTCAGCGCGTTGCCCGCCCAGCGCAGGTTCGCCGTCGAGTGCTCGTCGGCGATGACGACACAGCCGTCGGCCCGGGACAGTTCGAGTGCACGCTCGACGATCTCGTGCGGCTTGTTCGTCCGAGAGCTCATCGACCGGCCTCCTGCGTGGTGTTCAGAATGTTGACGCCCTTGAAGAGGGCCGACGGGCAGCCGTGCGAGACCGCCGCGACCTGGCCCGGCTGGGCCTTGCCGCAGTTGAAGGCGCCGCCCAGGACGTAGGTCTGCGGGCCGCCGACCGACGCCATCGAGCCCCAGAAGTCCGTGGTCGTCGCCTGGTAGGCCACGTCCCGCAACTGACCGGTGATCCGCCCGTTCTCGATCTTGAAGAACCGCTGGCCGGTGAACTGGAAGTTGTAGCGCTGCATGTCGATCGACCACGACCGGTCGCCGACGACGTAGATCCCGCGGTCGACGCTCCCGATCAGGTCCTCCGTGGACATCCCGGCGGGATCGGGCTGCAGCGACACGTTCGCCATGCGCTGTACGGGTACATGGCCGGGGGAGTCGGCGTACGCGCATCCGTTGGACCGCTCGAAGCCGGTCAGCTTCGCGATCCTGCGGTCCAGTTGGTAGCCGACGAGCGTCCCGTCCTTCACCAGGTCCCAGGACTGCCCGGCCACGCCCTCGTCGTCGTACCCGATCGTCGCGAGCCCGTGCTCGGCGGTGCGGTCCCCGGTGACGTTCATCAGGTCGGAGCCGTACCGCAGCTTGCCCAGCTGGTCGAAGGTGGCGAAGGAGGTCCCGGCGTACGCAGCCTCGTAACCGAGCGCGCGGTCCAGCTCGGTGGCGTGGCCGATGGACTCGTGGATGGTCAGCCACAGGTTGGACGGGTCGACGACCAGGTCGTACACGCCCGCCTCGACGCTCGGCGCCCGCATCTTCTCGGCGAGCAGCTCCGGGATCCGCGCGAGCTCCGACTCCCAGTCCCAGCCGGTGCCCGTGAGGTACTCCCAGCCGCGCCCGACGGGCGGCGCGATCGTGCGCATCGAGTCGAACTCGCCGCTCGACTCGTCGACGGCGACTGCGGTCAGCTGGGGATGCAGCCGCACCCGCTGCTGCGTCGTCACCGTCCCCGCCGTGTCCGCGTAGAACTTGTTCTCGTGCACCGTCAGCAGCGAGGCGTCCACATGACTCACGCCGTTCGCCGAGAGCAGCCCCGCGCTCCACTCGGCGAGCAGCCCGGACTTCTCCTCGTCCGGCACGGAGAAGGGATCGATCTCGTACGAGGAGATCCAGGTCTTCTCGGCGTGCACCGGCTCGTCCGCGAGCTCCACACGCTCGTCCGAACCCGCCGCCTTGATCACCTGGGCCGACAGCTTCGCCATCGCCACCGCCTGCGACGCCACCTTCGCGGCGGAGTCCATCGTCAGGTCCACGCCCGACGCGAACCCCCAGGTCCCGCCGTGCACCACTCGCACCGCGTATCCCAGATCCGTGGTGTCCGAGGACCCGGCGGGCTTCGCGTCCCGCAGCCGCCAGGCCGCGCTGCGCACCCGCTCGAACCGGAAGTCCGCATGGTCGGCGCCCAGTGCCCTGGCCCGCGCGAGTGCCGCGTCGGCCAGGGCCCTCAGCGGCAGTGCCGTGAAGGCTTCGTCGATGGAATGAGGCACGGAGGTCTCCCTGCTGTCGTCGCCTGTCGGTCCGATCATGTCGCGCGGGCGCGCCGGGGGCCACAACTTTCTGTAGGGATCCGACAGCGAGTCCGGTACGTCACTGTCGGCGCCCGATTCTCCGTACGGGGGACGGTGCCGATAGGTTTTCGAGGTACCAGACCGGCTATCGAAAGGGTGATCCGTTGAGCCGCTCGGTTCTCGTCACCGGAGGAAACCGGGGCATCGGCCTCGCCATCGCCCGCGCTTTCGCCGACGCGGGCGACAAGGTCGCGATCACATACCGCTCGGGCGAGCCCCCGGAGGGCTTCCTCGCAGTCAAGTGCGACATCACCGACAGCGAGCAGGTGGATCAGGCCTACAAGGAGATCGAGGCCGAGCACGGCCCGGTCGAGGTGCTCGTGGCCAACGCCGGCATCACCAAGGACCAGCTGCTGATGCGGATGTCCGAGGACGACTTCACCTCCGTCCTCGACACCAACCTGACGGGCGCCTTCCGGGTCGTGAAGCGCGCCAACCGCGCCATGCTGCGCGCCAGGAAGGGCCGTGTCGTCCTGATCTCGTCGGTCGTCGGGCTGTACGGCGGTCCGGGCCAGGCCAACTACGCCGCCTCCAAGGCCGGCCTCGTCGGCTTCGCGCGCTCGCTCGCCCGTGAGCTGGGCTCGCGCAACATCACCTTCAACGTCGTCGCGCCCGGCTTCGTCGACACCGACATGACCAAGGTGCTCACCGACGAGCAGCGCGAGGGCATCGTGAAGCAGGTGCCGCTCGGCCGGTACGCGAAGCCCGAGGAGATCGCCGCGACGGTGCGGTTCCTCGCCTCGGACGACGCCTCGTACATCACTGGAGCCGTCATCCCCGTAGACGGCGGACTGGGAATGGGTCACTGATCACCATGAGTGGAATTCTCGAGGGCAAGCGCGTCCTGATCACCGGTGTGCTGATGGAGTCCTCCATCGCCTTCCACGCCGCGAAGCTGGCCCAGGAGCAGGGCGCCGAGATCATCCTGACCGCGTTCCCGCGGCCCACGCTGACCGAGCGCATCGCCAGGAAGCTCCCCAAGCCCACCAAGGTCATCGAGCTCGACGTCAGCAACGACGAGCACCTGGCGCGGCTGGCCGACCTGGTCGCCGAGGAGCTGGGCGGCCTGGACGGCGTCGTGCACTCCATCGGCTTCGCCCCGCAGGACGCCCTCGGCGGCAACTTCCTCAACACGCCGTTCGAGTCCGTGGCCACCGCCATGCACGTCTCGGCGTTCTCCCTGAAGTCGCTGACCATGGCCTGTCTGCCGCTGATGCAGAACGGCGGCTCGGTCGTCGGCCTCACCTTCGACGCGCAGTACGCCTGGCCGCAGTACGACTGGATGGGGCCGGCCAAGGCCGCCCTGGAGGCCACCAGCCGCTACATGGCGCGTGACCTGGGCAAGCAGAACATCCGCTGCAACCTCATCTCCGCGGGCCCCATCGGCTCCATGGCCGCCAAGTCCATCCCGGGCTTCAGCGACCTGGCCGCCGTGTGGGACAGCCGTTCGCCCCTGGAGTGGGACCTCAAGGACCCGGACCCGGCCGGCCGCGGCATCGTCGCCCTGCTCAGCGACTGGTTCCCGAAGACCACCGGCGAGATCATCCACGTCGATGGCGGTCTGCACGCGATCGGCGCGTAAGCGTTGGCGCAAGCGTTTACGCGAACGTTTGCGTATCCGCCTTCATACGGCTTCGACGCCCCGTTTCCCGCATTGCGCGGGGAGCGGGGCGTCACCCGTTCGGCCCTGTCGGCCGGGCGGTGCGGGCCGGTAACAGCGCACTCTGGAGTAGGAGTTCCCCCTCCCGAGATGCCCTCCCGAGCCCTGCCGAGGAGGTCCCCTTGTGCGCCTGTCCCAGCGCTTCGCCCCGCTGCTCGCTGCCTTGACCCTCCTGCTCGTGGTGTCCGGTGGTGCTGTCTCGCACACCACGAAAACAGCCCCCCACGCGCGCGTGCCCGTCGAAGAGAGGCCCTTCGGGGCGGCCTGCCGGACCGCCGTCGAGGGGTCGTACGTGACGGCGTACTGCCACAACCCGTACCCCGAGCCCGATCACGTCCGTCTGCACATCGAGTGCGACCCGTGGTGGGACATAGACACCGACGGCGCCTCGGTCGAGGCCGGCCCCGCGCAGACCGTACGGCTGACCGGCCGCTGCTGGAAGGAAGTCCGCTCGGCGTGGGTCAGTCACCAGCGCTGACGACGGGCTTGTTCACGCGGAGGTGACGTCGGCAGGTCGGCTCGGGCGGCACAGGAACGGGTAGCCCGCGGCCTCCGTGGCGGCGGTCTCCGAGTCGCCCGCGCGGATGGCGTCCACCAGACGCGTGTGGTCCATGTACGTCTCGGGCGTCAGCTCCTCGCCCACGTCCTCGCGCAGCCAGTCGCGCACGACCTCGCCCAGGTCCGCGTACATCGCCGTCATGACGTCGTTGTGGGACGCGGCGACCACGGCCAGGTGGAAGGTCGTGTCGGCGGTCACGAAGGCCTCCGCGTCGCCCGACTCCCAGGCCTCCTCCCGGCGTACGAGGAGGGCGTCCAGCTGCTTCAGATCGCGCTCCGTGCGGCGCTCGGCGGCCAGCTTCGCCGCGCTCGACTCCAGCGTGGAACGCAGCTCGGCGATGTGCCGCGGATCGGCGTCCGCGAAGCGGCGGTGCATCACGCCCGCAAGCTCACTGGTCGCCACGACGTACGTGCCCGAGCCCTGACGGATGTCGAGCAGGCCGTTGTGCGCGAGCGCGCGGACGGCCTCGCGGACCGTGTTCCGGGCGACCCCCAGCTGCTCGACCAGCTCGGGCTCGGTGGGGATGCGGGAGCCCACCGGCCACTCACCCGAGGTGATCTGGTTCCGCAGCTCGGCGATGACCTGCTCGGACAGTGCCGATCGGCGGGGGTGGCTCAGCGGCATGACGGTCCTTCGCGCCAGGGGGTGCACCGGGAGGACGCACCGGAATGCGTGTCAGGGGATTGTGCCCCAGGTGTGCACCAGGGGATTGGACAACCAATCATCCCATGATTCTATGATGGCTGGCATGACTGGCGAGGAATCCCGGACGGCGATGTCCCCACCGATACGCAGCTCCGCACAGGACGCGGAACTCCAACCGCCCGCCACGCGCGCGTGGATGACGCGTGTGGTGATCATCGGCATCGTCCTCACCGCCCTCAACCTGCGCCCCGCCATCACCAGCCTCGGCGCCCTCCTCGAAGAGGTGCGCGACGGACTCGGCATGAGCGGCAGCTTCGCCGGGCTCCTCACCTCCGTACCGCCGCTGTGCTTCGCCGTCTTCGGCGTCATGGCACCGCGTCTCGCCCGCCGCTTCGGACCCGCCGCCGTGGTCTGCGCCGGCATGGTCGCGATCGCCGCGGGACTGGCGATCCGGCCCTTCGCCGGGAACACGGCCGGCTTCCTGGTCGCCAGCGCCCTCGCGCTCATGGGCATCGCGGTCAGCAACGTCCTGATGCCGGTGATCGTCAAGCGCTGGTTCCCGGACCGGGTCGGCTCCATGACCGGCCTCTACTCCATGGCCCTCGCCCTCGGCACCGCCGCCGCGGCCGCCGTCACCGTGCCCATGACCCGGGCCCTGGGCGGCAGTTGGCATGCGGGGCTCGCCGTCTGGGCGGGGCTCGCGGCCGTCGCCGTACTGCCGTGGATCCCACTCGTACGGGCCCGGGGCACGGCCCTGTCCGCGGACGCCGCCTCGGCCTCTGCTTCGGCAGCCCCGGCACGTGACGCGTCCTCGTCCTCAGGGGCGGGGCAGGAACCCTCCCCGCTGCGGATCACCCGGAGCCGTACCGCCTGGGCGCTGGCCGTCTTCTTCGGGCTCCAGGCCACTGCCGCGTACATCACGATGGGCTGGATGGCGCAGATCTTCCGGGACGCGGGAGTCCCGGCGGGCACGGCCGGACTGCTGCTCGCCGTCACCATGGTGATGGGCGTGCCGCTGGCCTTCGTCATCCCGCGGCTCGCCACGCGCCTGCCCCACCAGGGGCCGATCGTGGTCGCCCTCGGGATCTGCGGCCTCGTCGGCTACGCGGGCCTCTACCTCGCCCCCGCGGGCGGCGCCTGGGCGTGGGCGCTGCTGCTCGGCATCGCCAACTGCGCGTTCCCGCTGGCCCTCACCATGGTCGGCATGCGGGCCAGGACCGGAGCGGGGGTCGCGCAGCTCTCCGCCTTCGCGCAGAGCACCGGGTACCTCATCTCGATCCCCGGCCCGCTCCTGGTGGGCGTGCTCTACCAGCACAGCGGCGGCTGGGGGCTGCCGATCGCGCTCATGGCGGGCCTGATGATCCCGCAGATCGTGGTGGGCGTCCTGGCCGGCCGCGACCGCACGGTGGAGGACGAGGCCGTACGTCGGCGGTGACCGTCGGGGACGAGCGGTGCGGCGGCCCGGAGACCCTGCCTGTGACCTCGCCGCGCCACCACCCGCGCGCGGACCCCACCCGCGTGCGTACGCCCCTGACCGGACCCCACCCGCGAGCGGGCGCCCGAGGGGTGGGAGACTGCTCGTATGCCCGTGCTCGACCCGAACCCCCAGAACGGCCAGAAGAAGATGCTGCTCGTCTTCGGTGCGTTCCTCCTCATCTTCGTGATCATCGGCGTCATCGCGTCGATCGCCTCACCCTGACCCGTCGGAAGCCCGCCCCGGACCCTCAGGCGTGACGCCTCCGCGAGGCGATGGTGGGGGTAGCCCCACCATCCCCTAGGGGGTGAGTGTCAGGGTCAAGTGGGTGGATCTCCGGATGGGTTGAGGGCTTCGGAGTCCGTAACTTCGAGATGTGACCGCGAGGACGCGGACCACGGACCACGGACCACTCGAAGCCCCACGGAGGCGGCATGTCGGCCCCAACGCACATCCCGCCCCACCCGGCGACCAGGCGTGGCGTCGAGACCCGGCTCCCCTGGTGGGCCCTGGTCCTCCCGGCGCTCGCCTTCGCCGCACTGCTCCTGGTGATACTGAACCCCGCCGACGCCCACGCGACAGGCGGCGACCCGGCTGTCGGCCGGCTCTTCGAGCAGGTCCAGCAGATCGTGCTGAACCAGGGCTCCTGAGCTCCCGGCACACCACGTCGAGGCCGCGAGTCAACTCCCTGCGCCCCATGGCGTGTTTCGTGCGAAGCTGGGAACCATGAGCGTCGCAGAACCCCGCAGGATTGTCCTTTTCCGGCATGCGAAAGCCGACTGGCCCGAGGTCTCCGATCATGAGCGGCCGCTCGCTGAGCGGGGCCGCAAGGACGCCGCCGTCGCCGGACGCAGGCTGGCCGACACCGGCATCCCCTTCGATCTGGCCCTCTGCTCCACCGCGACCCGGACCCGCGAGACATGGAAACTCGCCGTCCACGAGCTCCCCCATCGGCCGAAAACGGTCTATGAGGAGCGGCTCTACGAGGTCTCTCCCGGCGAGCTGATCGCCGTGCTGAACGAAACCCCCGACGATGTGCAGAACGCACTCCTGATCGGCCACAACCCCGGTGTGCAGGGCCTCGCCGACATCCTGGCCGGCCAGTCCGAGGGCGACGCGCAGGAGCGGATGAGCCGCCTGGGCTTCCCCGCGGCCGCCTTCGCCGTGCTCTCCTTCACCGGTTCCTGGAAGGCCCTGGAGCCGGGCGTGGCCACGCTGCTCGACTACTGGGCGCCGTCCGAGTAGACCCGGTCGTTCCCTTCTCACGAGGACGGGGCCCGGCACCATCGCGGTGCCGGGCCCTGTCCACGTCGTGGACGTGCGAGAACTCAGTCCACGTGCATGTCCGCCGCCTCGACCTCTTCCCGTGTCACGCCCAGCAGATACAGGACGGTGTCCAGGAAGGGGAAGTTCACCGCGGTGTGCGCGGCCTGGCGCACCACCGGCTTGGCGTTGAAGGCGACCCCGAGACCGGCCGCGTTGAGCATGTCCAGGTCGTTGGCGCCGTCACCGATTGCCACGGTCTGGCCGAGCGGCACCCCCGCCTCCGCGGCGAACCGGCGCAGCAGCCGCGCCTTGCCCGCCCGGTCCACGATCTCGCCGGTGACCTTGCCCGTCAGCTTCCCGTCGACGATCTCCAGGGTGTTGGCCTGGGCGAAGTCCAGCCCAAGACGCTCCTTGAGATCATCCGTCACCTGCGTGAACCCGCCCGAGACGACACCGACTTGGAAGCCGAGCCGCTTCAGCGTACGGATCAGCGTGCGCGCCCCCGGCGTGAGCCGTACCTCGCTGCGCACCTTGTCCACCACGGAGGCGTCGAGCCCCTTGAGCAGGGCCACGCGCGCGTGCAGCGACTGCTCGAAGTCCAGTTCCCCGCGCATCGCGGCCGCCGTCACCTCGGCGACCTCGTCCTCGCAGCCGGCGTGCGCGGCGAAGAGCTCGATGACCTCGTCCTGGATGAGCGTGGAGTCCACGTCCATGACGACCAGACGCTGGGCCCGCCGGTGCAGCCCCGCCGCGACCACCGCGATGTCGACGCCGAGGGCGGCCGCCTCGGTCACCAGGGCGGTCCGCAGCGCCTCCGGCTCTGTACCGGACACGGCGAACTCGACGGCCGTCACGGGGTACTTGGCGAGGCGGAAGATTCGGTCGATGTTGCCGCCGGTCCCGGTGATCCGGGCGGCGATCGCGGCCGCGGACTCCGCGGTGAGCGGGTGTCCGAGCACGGTCACCAACGACCTGCCGTGCCCGCGCGGCCGGTTGTCGCCGAGGCCGGAGATGATCTCGGCCTGCAGCCTCATCGAGTCCGCCCAGCTGTGCACCGTGGCGCGCAGGTCGCCCTCCAGGCCGGCCGGCGGATGCGTCACGAGCGCGCACAGCACTATCCGGCCACGGGTGACGACCTGCTCGATGTCGACCACGTCGACCGAGTAGGCGGCGAGGGTGTCGAAGAGCCCGGCCGTGATTCCTGGCCGGTCCTTGCCGAAGATCTTGACGAGGAGAGTGGGGACATCAGACGTTTGTGATGCGCTCATGGTGCTTCCACCGTATCCGGCACCCTGTGCCGCCCGCCGCCGAGGTCCGCCTGACGGACAGGGAACAGTGGGTGTCGTCGAGGTGTCCGCGGTCTTCACGAGCCGTGGCGCCCGCACGCCACGGCCCAGGTCGGCGTCGTACGGGCCGCCGGTCAACGCCGTCCGGGCGGCCTCCCGGACGGAGGCGGCGGCTCGTCGGGCGGGGGAGGCGGCGGCCCGTCCTGCGACGACCGGGGCCGGCGCCGCGGCCCCGGAGCGGGCGGCGGTGTGAACGGCCCGGCCACCGTGGGAGCGCCGTACACGTCGTTCGGCGGCCGGGCACCCGGTGGCCGCCCGCCCGGATCCTGACCGTCCGGATCCCGTCCTCCCGGAGGTTTCCCGCCGCGGGGCTGGGTCCCGGGCGGCCGTCGGCCGGGCGGCTGCGCGCCGGGGGACCGGGGCCCGCCAGGCGGCGGCCACGAGGACCGGCTGCCGGGGGACTGGGGGCCGGGCGGCGGGACGCCGGGACGACGCCCGGGCCCGGGCTCCCGCAGCTCGTCGGGCAGCCGCAGATACGGGTTCGTGTCGGGGTTCGCCGGCCGGTACGGCATACCGGGGTTGTAGGGCCCGCTCTCCCCGGCGACCTCCGCGAACGGCGGAGCGGAGTCCGGGCCGCCCGAAGCGCCCACGTCGCCGGCGCCCACGTCACCCAGTGCCAGCGGTGCCGCGCGCCGGCCGGCGGCCCCGGTGGCGCAGGCGAGCAGCGCCCCCACCGTCCCCGCGCCCGCGCCCCACAGCGCCCCGAGCAGCAGTGCCATGCCCAGCTGCCCGTGCAGCTCTATCCCCGCGTCGAACGCGTCGATGCCCAGCACGGCCATCGAGGCGTCCACGGACACGTCCGTCAGCCAGGCGAGCAGGGGCATCGCGAGCGCGGTCACGATCCCCAGCCGCAGCGCGCAGCGCCCGGCGAAACCGAGGACACCCCGCTCCCGTACGAACGGAGTGCGCACCGCGGTCAACACGCCCGCGTAGAGCATCATCAGCGCCGCCGCGACCCCCAACAGCCAGACCCGGCTGTCCAGCTCGGCCAACCGCCCGAGCGAGACGGACTGGTCGTCGGAAGCGCTCAGCAACTTGTCCAGAGGGTCGGGCAGGAACTGGACGAGCGGTCCCGACGCGCTTCCGTCCCACGGCACGAAGAGCCCGATCGGGATGCCCAGCCACACCCCGTTGGGGGCCCCGACCAGCGCCGCACCCGCGATCCGTTTCGGATTGTCGTCACCGATGGCCGCGTACGCAGCCGCCGCGAGCCCGGCGAGGACCGCCACCAGCAACACCGTGACCAGCGCGGACGCGGCAGGACGCACCAGGCGGTGCACCGCGGTCAGGCCGCGCGGCAGCGGAGTCCGGCGTGAGGCCAGCAGGGCGATCGCCAGGACACCGAGCACCCAGCCCAGGCCGCCCAGCAGCGTCGGCACGGTCTCGACCGTGAAGCCCACCTTGGCGTTCGCGTCCGCGAGATCCCCGAGCCGGTCGGGCAGCAGCCCGCCGATGTCACCGAGCCCGGGCACGTCAACCTCGTCGGGCAGCCCGCCGCCCGGCAGCGAATCCAGCCCCAGCGAGCCGCCGTCGATGGTGATGACGTCGTGCCCCGCCCAGGCCAGACCGCCGAGCATCGCCACGAAGAGCGCCGCCACGGCGCCCGCGCGCGCGAACAGTTCGGCCGGCTCGATCACAACGCCCGCCCCGCGCAGTGACCGTAAGAAGAACCAGGACAGCAGCAGCGCACCCACCAGGCTCACGCCCAGTGGCGTGATCTGGAGGGCGGTGTCGGCCTGCGCGCCCTCGAGACCGAAAGCCGACACGTCGCCGGACGGTGTCACCGACCCACCCGCCCCGAGCGCCACAACCGCCGCGGTCATCGTCCCCAGCGAGCCGGACGCGTCCGCGCCGAGCAGATGCAGCCCCAGCGCCGCCACGCCGGCCATGCCGATCAAGGCCCAGCTCACGGCGGCGATCGAGGCCAGCAGCACATCACCCCACGGCACACGCCTGCCGTGTCCCACGGTTCCGTCGCTCATCGTCAGCCCCCCGACTCCGCGCCGCGATGGTTCCACCGCGGTGTCCCCCTCGCGTGGGATTACCACTCTCCGGGCCGGTTTCAACCCAGTCAACGGAAACGGACAAGCCGCCCGTACGCGGTCTTCACAAGGCCCGACTTTCGGTCAAGGGGGTCCTACTGAAATAGTTCCCCACGATGTTCGACATCCCTAGACTCCCTGTGATGGGGGAACTTCGGGGGACAACTCAGTGGGGCATGGAGTGCCGGAACTCGTACTGGAATTGAATGGACGGACCTGGACGCTCGATGCGTCCAGGCCACACACCCTCGGACGTGATCCGCAGGGGGACATCGTGCTCGACGACGCCAGGGTCTCCTGGCGTCACGCCACGATCAGCTGGAGCGGCCGCAGTTGGGTCATCGAGGACCACGGCAGCACCAACGGCACATTCGTGCAGGGGCAGCGGATCCATCAGATGGAGATCGGCCCCGGCTCGGCCGTGCACCTCGGCAACGCGACCGACGGCCCGCGGCTGAGTCTGGGGGGCAACGCGGCCGCCGCCGCACCGCAGGCACAGCCCCAGCAGCAGCCGTACGCCGCGCAGGGCGCGCCCGCGGCCGGCTGGGCCCAGCAGGCTCCGCAGCCGCAGCAGCACGCACCGGAGCAGGGCTGGCAGCAGCCGCAGCAGGGCGCGCACATTCCGCCGCAGCAAGGACCCGGTGGGGGCGCGGGGGCGCCGCCGGTCTACGGCGACCGCAGCCCCACGACGTTCCACCAGTTCTCGCTCGGCCGTGTCATGCGCATCGGCCGTGCCCTGGAGAACGAGCTGGTCGTCTCCGACCTGCAGGTCTCGCGTCACCACGCGGAGTTCCACGCGACGCCGGACGGCCGTTACGAGATCCGCGACCTCGGCTCGCACAACGGCACGTACGTCAACGGTATGCCGATCGCCAAGGGTGGCTCCGCGCTGCTCGGCCCGAACGACATCGTCGGCGTCGGCCACTCGACGTTCCGCCTGGTCGGCGACCGGCTGGAAGAGTTCGTCGACACCGGTGAGGTCTCGTTCTCGGCCCGCCATCTGACGGTGACGGTCGACGGCGGCAAGCAGATCCTCAAGGACGTCTCCTTCGGCGTCCCGGAGAAGTCGCTCGTCGCGGTCATCGGCCCGTCGGGCTCCGGCAAGTCGACGCTTCTGAAGGCGCTCACGGGCTACCGCCCCGCCAACGAGGGTGACGTTCTCTACGACAACCGGAACCTCTACAAGCAGTTCGCCGAGCTGCGTCAGCGCATCGGTCTGGTCCCGCAGGACGACATCCTGCACAAGGAGCTGACCGTCAAGAAGGCCCTCAAGTACGCGGCCAAACTGCGCTTCCCCGCGGACACCACGACGCAGGAGCGCGACGCCCGTATCGACGAGGTGCTGCGCGAGCTCAAGCTCGACATCCACAAGGAGAAGAAGGTCACCTCCCTCTCCGGTGGCCAGCGCAAGCGCGTCTCGGTGGCCCTGGAGCTGCTGACCAAGCCGTCGCTGATCTTCCTGGACGAGCCGACCTCCGGCCTCGACCCGGGCATGGACCGCGACGTCATGCAGCTGCTGCGCGGCCTCGCCGACGACGGCCGTACGGTCCTCGTCGTCACGCACTCGGTCGCCGAGCTGGCCATCTGCGACAAGCTTCTGGTCATGGCGCCCGGCGGTTCGGTGGCCTATTTCGGTCCGCCCGAGGAGGCCCTGAACTTCTTCGGCTACGACACCTGGGCCGATGTCTTCTCCGCCTTCGAGAACTACCGCGACTACGACTGGGCGGGCCGCTGGAAGGGCTCGCAGCACTACCAGATGTACGCCGCGGACATCGACGCGGTCGCTCCGCAGTCCGTAGACATGCCGTCGGCCCAGTCGATGCGCCCGCCCAAGCCGCAGGGCTGGGGCTCGCAGCTGATGACCCTGATCCGCCGCTACACGTCGGTGATCGCGTCCGACAAGGGCTTCCTGGCGCTGACGGTGATCCTGCCGGCGGTACTCGGCGCGGTGAGCCTGCTCATCGAGCCCGACAAGACACTGCTGGTGAACAAGCAGCTCGGGCCGAACGGCCTGCCCATCCCGAACAGCACAGCCGCCACGGTGCTGCTGATCCTCGCGGTCGGCGCCTGCTTCGCGGGCGCGGCCAACTCGGTCCGTGAGCTGATCAAGGAACGGGTCATCTACGAGCGGGAGCGCGCGACCGGCCTGTCGCGCTCCGCGTATCTGATGTCCAAGGTGATCGTCCTCGGCGTGATCACCATGCTCCAGGGTGCGCTGGTCGGCGCGATCGGCTTCATGAGCCGGACGATTCCCGACAAGGGACTGATCCTCGGTGGCTCGGTCGCGATCGAGCTCTCGCTGCCGATCATGGCGCTGGGCTTCACCTCGATGATGTTCGGCCTGGTCATCTCCTCGCTGGTGAAGACCGCCGAGAAGACCATGCCGCTGCTGGTCATGTTCGCGATCATCCAGGTCGTCTTCACCGGCTGCCTGTTCCCGCTGGCCGGGGCCCTGGGCGTCAACGAGTTCTCGTATCTGATGCCGTCGCGCTGGGCGGTCGGCGCCGCCGGCACCACGCTCGACTTCAACAAGATCAACCCGCACAACACGACCGACTCGGACCCGCTCTGGGACCACGAGGCGCTGACCTGGGCACTGGACATGGCCGCGCTGTTCGCGCTCGCCGCCGTCTGCGCCTTCCTCGTGGCGCGCTTCCTGCGCCGCCACGAGCCCGAGGTCATGCGCAAGTAGCCGGACCGTTCAGGCCGGACCGTTCAACGAAGACACGCGAAGGGCGGCGCCCCGTTGGGGGTGCCGCCCTTTCGGCGTACGTGTCAGAGGTCCGCGCAAACCTCAGTACGCGCTGTTGACGTTGTCGATCGAGCCGTACCGGTCGGCCGCGTAGTTGGCGGCGGCGGTGATGTTGGCGACCGGGTTGTACTGGCTCCAGGCGGTGCCGGCGACGTGGTACGCGTCGAAGGTCGGCTTGATGACCTGCAGCAGACCGATCGACGGGGTGCCGTTGATGGCGTTGATGTCCCAGCCGTTGATCGCGTTCGGGTCGCCGGCGGACTCCCGGATGATGTTGCGGTGCAGGCCGTCGTACGTGCCCGGGATGCCGTGCTTCTTCATGATGTCCAGCGACTGGCGTATCCAGCCGTCCAGGTTGTTCGCGTAGGTCTTCGCGGCAGGCTTGACGGCGGCACGCTTGGCGGACCGGCTCGCGGCCTCCTTCGCCTTCCGGGCGTCCTCGGCCTTCTTCTTCGCGGCGGCCTCCGCGGCCTTCTTGGCGGCCGCGGCGTCGGCGGCCTTCTTCTTCGCGGCCGCGGCCTGGGCGTCGGCCAGCTGTCCGCTGAGACCGGCCGTGGCGGGCTTGAGCTGCTCGGCGGAGAAGGCGACCGGAGCGGCGGACACCGAGTCGGCGCTGGCCTGCTGGGTGTTCCCCGGCACGAGCGAGAACGCGAGGGCCGCGGCGCCCAGCGTGGCGACACCGGCGATGGAGAGCTTGTGGGTCTTGGTCAGCGCGCGGCTATGACCAGGAGTGTTCTGCTGCTTGGGCATGGCTGATGGACCTCTTCGAATAGCGCGGAGGTCGCTCTCGGCCCGATGGGGACAAAGGTGTTTCCGGGACAAGCGCCGTGGGTAGGAACCCGCGCCGCCGAGCGACCGATGGCCATTCTTAGCGGTCGCAATTTTCTGTGGCAAAGGTGTGACGTACGAACCCGGGTAGTGGAGCCAGGAAGGGCAAATCGGGGCAGACCGATACGTCTGCCCCGCTCACCAGGAGTCTCTTTGTCTCCTAGGTCCCTTCGTACGTGATGTGCGTCCTATGTGCGGGCTCACACCGACCTCGGTCCCGTCTCACCAGCAGTTGCTGGCGCAATGCTCTGTGTGAGGGGCCCCCTCCGGGAGGATGAGGTGCACGTCGCCGAACTCGTGCCACAGGTAGCGCCCCCGCAGCGCCGCCTCGTATCCGCGGTCGATCGCGGCCCGCCCCGCGACCGCCTCCAGCATCAGCAGATGCGAGGCCTCGGGCTCGTGCAGCCCCGTGAGCAGCCCGTCGACGACCCGCACCCCGCGCTCCGGGGTCACCACGAGATCGGTCCAGCCCTCCGCCGCCCGCACCACCCCGTCGGCACCGGTCGCCGACTCCACCGCCCGTACGGCCGTCGTCCCGACCGCGACGACCCTGCCGTCTCCCGCCCGGGCCGCGTTGATCAGCCGCGCCGAGGTCTCCGGCACCGCGAAGCGCTCCGGGTACGGCGGCTCGTGCGCCTCGGCCGAGGCGACCCCGGTGTGCAGCGTGACCGGCGCGAACTGCACGCCCCGGCTCACCAGCGCCGCCACCAGCCGCGCGGTGAAGGGCCGCGCCGCGCTCGGCATCTCCGCACTGCCCGCCCTGTCGGCGGCCGGCAGCGCGAACACCGTCTGGTACGCGGACAGCGGCTGGTCCCGCTCCGTATAGGAGTACCGAATGGGCCTCCCGTGCCGGCCCAGCAGCCCCAGGACGTCGGCCTCCGGCCCCGGGCCGTCCGGTTCCGGCACCTGTCCGCCCGGTTCCGACACCCGCCCCCACCACAGCCGCGGGCTCCGCTCCGTGAGGGGCTCCTCCAGGACGAGCCGTACGTCGCCGGGGAGACGCACCTCTGTCCCCGCGGGCCCACCCGCACGCGCGCGCGTGGTGCCCCTTCCGTCGGGATCACGCACCTCCACGGCCCAGCGCCCGTCGTCGCCCCGCGTGGAGAAATGCACCACCACGCGCGCGTGCCCGATGCGCCCGTCCACCGCGGCCGCCAGCGTCGGTGACGTGTTCACGATGAGCAGGTCCCCCGCTCTCAGCAGACCCGGCAGCTCCGCGAACCCGTGATGCGACACCTCCGTACCGCGTGAGACGAGCAACCGCACCGCGTCACGGTCGAGCCCCTGGCCCCGCTGCTCGGCGGGCACCCGGGCCGACAGCTCCTCCGGCACCCGAAGGGCCGTCGTCATCGCTGCTCCAGCAGCGCCGGCGCCCCGTAGCGCCCGCTCGCCGGACGCTTCTCGAGCAGCCGCAGGAAGGCCGGCACGACACTGACCGGATCAGGCCGCGGATCCTCGTCGTCCGGGACGGCCGCCGCGTACAGATCGGTGCCCATGTCGCCCGGGTCGACCGCCCAGACCCGCAGCCCGGGCTCCTCCTCCCCGAGCACCGCCGACAGATGGTCCAGCGCCGCCTTCGAGGCCCCGTAACCGCCCCAGGTCTCGTACGCCTCGGCCGCGGCGTCCGAGCTGACATCGATCACCGCGCCCGCGGGGGACTCCCGCAGCGGCGGCAGCGCCTCCTGGATCAGACCGAGCGCCGCGACCACGTTGACCTCCAGGGCCCGCCGCAGCCCGTCCAGGTCCAGCGCGTCCAGACGTACGAGCGGTTCGGCGCCCAGCGCGCTCGCGTTGTTCACCAGGAGATCGACGCCGCCGAGCCCCCGCGCCGCCGCCACCAGACCGTCCCGGTGAGCACCGTCCGTGACGTCCCCCGGCAGCGCCTCGACCCGTGTCCCGTACTTGGCGAGGGCGGCGGCCGTCTCCTGGAGGACTCCCGCCGTTCTGGCGTCGAGCACCAGATCCCAGCCGCGCTCCGCCAGGGCCTCGGCGAGTGCGCGCCCCAGCCCCTTCGAAGCCCCCGTGATGATCGCTACCGGCATGACTTCCGTCCCCTCGTCCCATGGCCGCCGCTCCCGGCGAGTGCCTCCAACGTAGGAACCGGACCGCCCCCGCCGCCTCGTGCGCGGGCCGCAATGCGGAGGGGCCCTTAGGCCTAGGCCCAGCGGCCCAGGGAGGGCCGCCACAGGTCGGATACGCACTGTCACACCCCGCCGGTACCGTGAGGTCATGAGCAAAGGACCCCGGTCGGGCCTGTCCGCGGTGAGCACCGCGCTGCTGGCCATGAGCCGACACCTCGAGGTGCGCGACGTCCTCAAGACGATCGTCGCCTCGGCCCGCGAACTGCTCGACGCGGAGTACGCGGCTCTGGGGGTCCCCGACGACCACGGCGGCTTCGCCCAGTTCGTCGTCGACGGCGTCAGTGACGCCCAGTGGAAGGCCATCGGCCCGCTCCCGCGCCAGCACGGCATCCTCGCCGCGATGCTGCACGAGGCCCGCCCCGAGCGCCTCGCCGACGTGCGCGAGGACCCCCGCTTCGAGGGCTGGCCCTCCGCCCACCCCGACATGTCCGACTTCCTGGGCCTGCCCATCCGCGACGGCGACGAGATCATGGGCGCCCTGTTCCTGGCGAACAAGCTGCGTCCTGCGGAGGGAAACCCACCAGACCCCCAGAGCCCCAGGCCGGAAGGCGGTTGCGGCTTCACGGAGGACGACGAGGAACTGCTGACGATCCTCGCGCAGCACGCCGCGATCGCCCTCACGAACGCCCGGCTGTACGAGCGCAGCCGCGAACTCACCATCGTCGAGGAGCGCTCCCGCCTCGCGCACGAACTGCACGACGCCGTCAGCCAGAAGCTGTTCTCCCTGCGCCTCACCGCCCAGGCCGCCGCTGCCCTGGTCGACCGCGACCCGGCCCGCGCCAAGGGCGAACTCCAGCAGGTGGCCGCTCTCGCCGCCGAGGCCGCCGACGAACTGCGCGCGGCCGTCGTCGAGTTGCGCCCCGCGGCACTCGACGAGGACGGACTGGTCGCCACGCTGCGCACCCAGATACAGGTCCTCGACCGCGCCCACTCCGCGCGCGTGACCTTCGACAGTTGCGGTGTCCGCGCACTGCCCGCGGCCCAGGAGGAGGCCATGCTGCGCGTCGCCCAGGAGGCGCTGCACAACGCGCTGCGGCACTCCGGCGCCGCCCGCGTCGACGTCACCCTGGAGCGGCACGGGCCGGGCGCCGTCCTGCGCGTCACCGACGACGGCAGCGGATTCGAACCCAGGGCGACGCGCCGCGCGGGACGACACCTCGGCCTGGTGTCCATGCGCGACCGGACCAACGGCGTCGCAGGCACGCTCACCGTGGAATCGGCGCCCGGAAAGGGCACCACGATCGAGATGGAGGTCCCTGGTGGCTGACGCAATCAAGGTGCTGCTCGTCGACGACCACCAAGTGGTCCGCCGGGGCCTGCGCACCTTCCTCGAAGTACAGGACGACATCGAGGTCGTGGGAGAGGCGTCCGACGGCGCCGAAGGAGTCGCCCGCGCCGAGGAGTTGAAGCCCGACGTCGTCCTCATGGACGTCAAGATGCCGGGCATGGACGGCGTGGAGGCCCTGCGCAAGCTCCGCGAACTCGACAACCCCGCGCGCGTGCTCATCGTCACCAGCTTCACCGAGCAGCGCACGGTGATCCCGGCCCTGCGCGCGGGCGCCGCCGGGTACGTCTACAAGGACGTGGACCCCGACGCCCTCGCCGGAGCCATCCGCTCGGTCCACGCCGGACACATCCTGCTCCAGCCCGAGGTGGCCGGCGCGCTGCTGTCCCAGGAGGAGACCAACTACGGGCAGGGGAGAGGCAGTTCACTCACGGAGCGGGAGCGCGAGGTGCTCGGCCTGATCGCCGACGGCCGCTCCAACCGCGAGATCGCCCGCGCCCTCGTCCTCTCCGAGAAGACCGTCAAGACGCACGTCTCGAACATCCTGATGAAACTCGACCTCGCCGATCGCACGCAGGCCGCGCTCTGGGCCGTACGTCATGGTGTGACCGGCTGATGACCTGCTGATCCGCCTGATGGCGGCCTTCCGGACAGCAGTACGGACGGCAACACGGAGGGTTCCGTTCCGGGCTGAGATTCATACCGTCGTGGGAATGTCCCCCGAATGGCGCATCCTTCCGGGATCTCCGCCGTTCTCCAGTGCGTGCTGCGGCGCTTTGCCGCAGTGGTTCACAAGGAGAGGGCTCAAGAAGTGAAGAACCTGAAGAAGGCCGCAGCCGTCACGATGGTGGCCGGTGGCCTGGTTGCCGCCGGTGCCGGTTTCGCCTCCGCCACCGATGGTGCGCACGCTGATGGCAAGGCCATTGGCTCGCCGGGCGTCGCCTCGGGCAACCTCGTCCAGGTCCCCGTCGCCATCCCGGTGAACGCGGTCGGCAACACCGTGAACGTTGTCGGCATCCTGAACCCGGCGTTCGGCAACGACGGCTTCAACGGCTGACGTTCGCACCTCGGGTCACCACTGACCACCGGCCTTCCAGGCAAGCCTGGGGGGCCGGTCCGGCTTTCGGCCCGCCCGCCCAGAACGGGCCCGCTTTTCAGGTGCGCGGGGAACTGCGCGACCAGCCACGACTCACCCGCAGCCGACCGACAACACTCCCCGCCGAGTCAGTGGGCGCAGCTCAACGAACCCCCCGCTCCCGCTCCTCCACAAACGCGTTGAACGCCGCCACCTGAGCCCGCCGAGCCGTCCGCTCGACCGGCCGCAACGCTTCGGAGCGCGCGGCCATCTCGGACGCGCTCACCGCCCCGCCGTGCCCGTTCTCGAAGGCGACGGAGATGAGCAGCCCGACCCGCTGCGCCAGCTCCAACACCCGTACCGCACGCGGCGGATACCCGGGAGCGAGCACCTCACGACCCCGCTCCGCCCGAGCCCGGTACGCGTCGATCGCCGCCTCGGCGACCGGACCCGACCCGGCGACATCGAGCCGCGACAACATCTCCGTGGCATCGCGCAGCGCCTCAGCGAGCTCCCGCTCCGCCTCGCCGAGGGACGGCACATCGGCCGGCGGCGCCTCCCGCACGGGCAGACAGTGCCAGACGACCTCCACATGTACATCGCCCTCGGGACCGGCCTCGTACACTTCCGGTACGAGCCCCAGCGCGGCCCCGTGACAGACCACCGCCTCCTCGGCATCGAGGGCGCGGGCGTTGAAGTCGGGCGGCCCGCTCAGCCCGAGCGGATGCCCGGGCGCGGGCAGCGCGACCCGCAGACCGGTCACCCCGAGCGTGCGCAGCCGCCCCAGAGCGAGGGTGAGTCCGACGGGCGCGGTCTCACCGGGCAGCCCCTCCACCCGATGCACCGCGTCCTCGCCGACGATGGCGACGACCGCGTCGTCCGGAGAGGCAAAACCGGCCAACAGGGCATTTCCCCATGCTGCCAGCCGTCCTGAGCGTGGTTCCGAATGCATGGCTCCCACCCTAAGGACCGGCCGATGGATTGGACGGGTCGACCGGTGGCGTAGGTTTTCCCTGGGGGCTGCGTCCACAGACGTCAGCGATGGCCGAGACTGCAATGGGAGACAGCGCGCTCATGAGCGATGTTCTGGAGCTTGAGGACGTATCCGTGGTCCGAGAGGGCCGGGCTCTGGTGGACCAGGTCTCCTGGTCGGTCAAGGAAGGCGAGCGCTGGGTCATCCTCGGTCCCAACGGCGCCGGAAAAACGACCCTTCTGAACCTCGCCTCCAGCTACCTCTACCCCAGCCAGGGCATCGCCACCATCCTCGGCGAGACCCTCGGCAAGGTGGACGTCTTCGAGCTGCGCCCGCGCATCGGCATGGTCGGCATCGCCATGGCGGAGAAGCTCCCCAAGCGCCAGACCGTCCTGCAGACCGTCCTCACCGCCGCCTACGGCATGACGGCCGGCTGGCACGAGGACTACGAGGACGTCGACGAGCAGCGCGCCCGCGCCTTCCTCGACCGCCTCGGCATGACCGAGTTCGTGGACCGCAAGTTCGGCACGCTCTCCGAGGGCGAGCGCAAGCGCACCCTCATCGCCCGCGCGCTGATGACCGACCCCGAGCTGCTCCTCCTCGACGAGCCCGCCGCCGGTCTCGACCTCGGAGGCCGCGAGGACCTCGTACGCCGCCTCGGCCGCCTCGCCCGCGACCCGATCGCCCCCTCCATGCTCATGGTCACGCACCACGTCGAGGAGATCGCCCCGGGCTTCACCCACGTCCTGATGATCCGTCAGGGCAAGGTGCTCGCCGCGGGCCCCCTGGAGCTCGAACTCACCTCGCGCAACCTGTCGTTGTGCTTCGGCCTCCCGCTCGTCGTCGAACAGGTCGGTGAGCGCTGGACCGCGCAGGGCCTGCCCCTGTCCTGACAACCAGGAACACCTGCCTCAACTTGATCGGCGCCCTGTCGGGGACAGGACCCGCGGACCTACCATGACCACGTGGACGACATCGACGCATGGGTGTGGTGGCTGATCGGCGCGGTCGGGCTCGGAATCCCGCTCGTCGTCACCGCGATGCCGGAGTTCGGAATGCTCGCCGTCGGCGCCGTCGCGGGCGCCGTGACCGCAGGGCTCGGAGGCGGTGTGGTCCTCCAGGTGGTGGTCTTCGCCACCGTCTCGGTCGCGCTCATCGCGGTCGTACGCCCCGTCGCCACCCGACATCGCTCCCAGCGGCCCCAACTCGCCACAGGCATCGACGCCTTGAAGGGCAAACAGGCTGTCGTCCTGGAGAGAGTCGACGGTTCGGGTGGCCGGATCAAGCTCGCCGGAGAGGTCTGGTCCGCGCGTGCCCTCGACACCGGACGCGCCTACGAAGTAGGCGAAGAGGTGGACGTCGTGGAGATCGAAGGGGCCACGGCGATCGTCATGTGACTCCCGTGGCGTCCAGTGAACGGAACGTCGCACGTGGCGAGTTGTGGTCTGACACACTCGTCCAGCAAGATCTTCGACAATCACAAGATCTTCCGGAAGCACCTAGGCGGAGAAGGGTACGGGGACCACGATGGAACCGATCATCATCGTCCTGATCATTCTGGTGGTGTTGGTCTTCATCGCACTGATCAAGACCATCCAGGTGATCCCACAGGCCAGCGCGGCCATCGTCGAGCGGTTCGGCCGCTACACGCGCACGCTCAACGCCGGCCTCAACATCGTCGTCCCGTTCATCGACTCGATCCGCAACCGCATCGACCTCCGTGAACAGGTCGTTCCGTTCCCGCCCCAGCCGGTGATCACCCAGGACAACCTGGTCGTGAACATCGACACCGTCATCTACTACCAGGTGACCGACGCCCGCGCCGCCACCTACGAGGTCGCCAGCTACATCCAGGCGATCGAGCAGCTCACCGTCACCACGCTCCGCAACATCATCGGTGGCATGGACCTGGAGCGGACCCTGACCTCCCGCGAGGAGATCAACGCGGCCCTGCGCGGCGTCCTCGACGAGGCCACCGGCAAGTGGGGCATCCGCGTCAACCGCGTCGAGCTCAAGGCCATCGAGCCGCCCACCTCCATCCAGGACTCGATGGAGAAGCAGATGCGCGCCGACCGTGACAAGCGTGCCGCGATCCTCACCGCCGAAGGTATCCGCCAGTCGCAGATCCTCACCGCCGAGGGTGAGAAGCAGTCCGCGATCCTGCGCGCCGAAGGTGAGGCCCGGGCCGCCGCACTGCGCGCCGAGGGCGAGGCCCAGGCCATCCGTACGGTCTTCGAGTCCATCCACGCCGGAGACGCGGACCAGAAGCTCCTCGCCTACCAGTACCTCCAGATGCTCCCGAAGATCGCCGAAGGCGACGCCAACAAGCTCTGGATCGTCCCCAGCGAGATCGGCGACGCCCTCAAGGGCCTCAGCGGCGCCATGGGCAACTTCGGCCCGATGGGCGGCATGGGCGGAGGCGGCGCCCAGGCCACCCCACCCACAGAACGCCGGGAAAAGCCGTCGGTCACCGACTGACGTCGGTTGTGGAAAGCGGCTCCTCTCGTCCCTGTCCGGGGGACACGAGGAGCCGCTTTTTTGCTTTTAGGGGCGCGGGGAACGGCGCAATCTTTTGGCCTTTAGGGGCGCAGGGAACTGCGCGACCAGCCACAACGCACCCGCACCCAACGAATCACCGTGGTACCCCGCGCCACCCAGCGGAGCGCTCACGCCGCCGGCTGCGCAAGCCACTCCGGCAAAGCCTCAAGATCATCCCGCCCCAGCGCAAGCAACATCGCATCGGCAGGCGTCGGCTCGAACGGCTGCCGCAACAGCGGCATCCCCGCCTGCTCCGGCGTCCGCGCGGCCTTGCGATGGTTGTCCTCCGCGCACGAGGCAACCGTGTTCAGCCAGGAGTCCTGACCACCCTGCGCCCGAGGCACGACATGGTCCACGGTCGTCGCCCGACGACCGCAGTACGCGCACCTGTGCCGGTCACGCACCAGCACACCCCGCCTCGACCACGGCGCTTGTCTTCGGAACGGCACCCGTACATAGCGGCACAGCCTGATCACCCGGGGCGCCGGTATATCGAGCGCGGCTCCGCGCATACGCAGTTCGGGGTGGGCCTGCTCGACAACGGCCTTGTCCTGCAGCACCAGAACGACGGCTCGATTCAACGTCACCGTCGACAGCGGCTCAAAGCTCGCATTCAGCACCAGCGTGTCCCGCATCAAGCCCACCTCCCATGCGCACCGGCCCACCGCCTGGCGGGCTTGGATCAACTCTGGCCGGGCACGCCGAGATGGACAACGCAATAAAAACTGCCCGCCCCTGATCAATTCCATGACCAGGGGCGGGCAAACGTTCAGTGAACGCTCAGCTGTCCGCGGGAGCCGCGTACTCGGCGACGATCTGCGTCCTCGCCAGTGTGTGGAACCGGAGATTGAAGCCCACGACGGCCGGGGAGGCGTCCGAGTCGGGACCGAGCTTCTCCTGGTCCACCGCATACACCGTGAACACGTACCGGTGCGCCGGGTCCCCGGCGGGCGGCGCGGCGCCAACGAAGTCCTTGGACCCGTAGTCGTTGCGCACCTGCACGGCGCCCTCGGGCAGGCCCTCGAACTTCCCCGTGCCCGCGCCCGTCGGCAGTTCCGCCACCGAGGCCGGAATGTCGAACACGACCCAGTGCCAGAAGCCGCTCCCCGTAGGGGCGTCCGGGTCGAAGCACGTCACGGCGAAACTCTTGGTCTCCGGCGGGAAGCCTTCCCAGCGCAGTTGCGGCGAAATGTTCCCGGCCGCGTAGACCTGAGCGTCCTTCAGCGTCGCGCCCGGCTCGACGTCCTCACTCATGACCGTGAACGACGGCACGACGGGATGGAAGTCGTGGGGAAGCGGCGGCCTCTTGGGCTCGGTCACCTCGGCACCTCCTGATCGGTTCCTGATCCTTGGAAACTCTCGCCCCGAGCCTAGAACCAGTTCCGCTTGCTACCGACCTCGGACAGCCACTGGTTGAGATAGGCGGTCCAGTCGGTCCCCTGGAAGTCGTTGAGCCCCACCTTGAAGGAGCGGAACGTGTCGCTGCCCTCACTGAAGAGACCCGGCTTCTTGTCCATCTCCAGTACGACGTCCATCTCACGGTCGTCCGCGACGAAGCTGAGCTCGACCTGGTTCAGACCGCGGTACTGCTGCGGCGGGAAGAACTCGATCTCCTGGTAGAAGGGCAGCTTCTGCCGCGTACCCCGGATGTGGCCGCGCTCCAGGTCCGCGTTCTTGAAGCGGAAGCCCAGCTGGATGAACGCGTTCAGCAGCGCCTGCTGCGCCGGCAGCGGGTGCACGCTGATCGGGTCCAGGTCACCGGAGTCCACCGCGCGCGCGATCTCCAGCTCCGTGGTCACACCGACGTTCATCCCGCGCAGCGGCTGCCCGTCGATGGTCGTGATCGGCGTCTCCCACGGGATCTCGAGCCCGAACGGCACCGCGTGCACCCCGCCCGCCTGCAGCTCGAAGGCACCGCCGAGCCGCAGCTTCGTGAACTCGACGTCCTGCTTGTACTCCTGGTCGTCGTGGCCCTCGACCTCGACCCGGGCCTGGAGACCGACCGACAGACCCTCGATCGCCTGGTTCACGGACCCACCCTGGATCCGCACCTCACCCTGGACGACGCCGCCGGGAACGACGTTGACCTCGGTCAGCACCGTCTCGACCGAAGCCCCACCGGCCCCCAGGCTCGCGAGCAGCCGCTTGAACCCCATGTCTTTTCCTCCTCGGGCAACGCCCCGTTGTTGTTCTGTCCGGATCGGATCCTTGATCCATACAAACGCGATCCAGCCGTGTCCGGTTCCGCGCACTCACCCTGGCAAGACGCACGCTCCCTGACCACCCCGTACGCAGTCACACCTCTGTACTACGCTCGTACGCCATGATCGCGGCCCCTGACCGTACGCCCCTCACCCGGGAGTTCTTCGACCGACCCGTACTGGAGGTCGCCCCAGACCTCCTGGGGCGCGTGCTCGTGCGCACCACCCCGGACGGTCCGATCGAACTCCGCCTCACGGAGGTCGAGGCGTACGACGGTCCGAACGACCCCGGCTCCCACGCCTATCGCGGCCGCACGGCCCGCAACGGCGTGATGTTCGGTCCGCCCGGGTACGTCTACGTCTACTTCACCTACGGCATGTGGCACTGCATGAACCTGGTGTGCGGCCCGGAGGACAGGGCGAGCGCGGTCCTGCTCCGCGCCGGCGAGATCACCGAAGGCGCCGAACTGGCACGCAAACGTCGACTTTCGGCCCGATATGACAGAGAACTGGCCAAAGGCCCGGCCCGCCTGGCCACGGCCCTGGGGATCGACCGGGCTCTCGACGGTACGGACGCATGCGCCACCGAGGGTTCACCCCTGGGCCTTCTCACGGGCACTCCGGTGCCCTCCGACCAGGTACGCAACGGTCCACGCACCGGTGTGTCCGGCGACGGAGGCGTTCACCCGTGGCGCTACTGGGTCGACAACGACCCGACGGTGAGCCCTTATCGGGCCCATACCCCCCGTCGTCGCCGAACTTGACTCTCCCCTGGGCGGTCCGTAATGTAGCCCGAGCCGCTGAACCGGGTACGGCGTTCAGTCAGCAGTCGGAAGCGGCCAACCCACTACCTACGACTTCCTCTGACCGAGGGCGAATTCGGCGTGCCTGCATGCCTGAATTCAAGCTTGCGGAACTCGATTATGAGTTGCTGAGGGAATCGGCTAACGTAGTGAATGTCGAAAGGCCGCGAGGCCAAAAGGCAAATCCCACCGACTGGGAATCACGGCCCGAAACGGTCTGATAGAGTCGGAAACGCAAGACCGAAGGGAAGCCCGGAGGAAAGCCCGAGAGGGTGAGTACGAAGGAAGCGTCCGTTCCTTGAGAACTCAACAGCGTGCCAAAAATCAACGCCAGATATGTTGATACCCCGTCCACCATGTCATGTGGTGGGTGGAGGTTCCTTTGAAAAAGTCCTGCCGGGCATTTTGTTTCGGCAGGCGCACAGCGAGGACGTTGTGAACAGTCGGGCTTATTCCGCCCGGTTGTTCCGCTCTCGTGGTGTTACGCCGGATTACCGGCAGACATTCACGGAGAGTTTGATCCTGGCTCAGGACGAACGCTGGCGGCGTGCTTAACACATGCAAGTCGAACGATGAAGCCCTTCGGGGTGGATTAGTGGCGAACGGGTGAGTAACACGTGGGCAATCTGCCCTTCACTCTGGGACAAGCCCTGGAAACGGGGTCTAATACCGGATAACACTCCTACAGGCATCTGTGGGGGTTGAAAGCTCCGGCGGTGAAGGATGAGCCCGCGGCCTATCAGCTTGTTGGTGAGGTAGAAGCTCACCAAGGCGACGACGGGTAGCCGGCCTGAGAGGGCGACCGGCCACACTGGGACTGAGACACGGCCCAGACTCCTACGGGAGGCAGCAGTGGGGAATATTGCACAATGGGCGAAAGCCTGATGCAGCGACGCCGCGTGAGGGATGACGGCCTTCGGGTTGTAAACCTCTTTCAGCAGGGAAGAAGCGAAAGTGACGGTACCTGCAGAAGAAGCGCCGGCTAACTACGTGCCAGCAGCCGCGGTAATACGTAGGGCGCAAGCGTTGTCCGGAATTATTGGGCGTAAAGAGCTCGTAGGCGGTCTGTCACGTCGGATGTGAAAGCCCGGGGCTTAACCCCGGGTCTGCATTCGATACGGGCAGACTAGAGTGTGGTAGGGGAGATCGGAATTCCTGGTGTAGCGGTGAAATGCGCAGATATCAGGAGGAACACCGGTGGCGAAGGCGGATCTCTGGGCCATTACTGACGCTGAGGAGCGAAAGCGTGGGGAGCGAACAGGATTAGATACCCTGGTAGTCCACGCCGTAAACGGTGGGAACTAGGTGTTGGCGACATTCCACGTCGTCGGTGCCGCAGCTAACGCATTAAGTTCCCCGCCTGGGGAGTACGGCCGCAAGGCTAAAACTCAAAGGAATTGACGGGGGCCCGCACAAGCAGCGGAGCATGTGGCTTAATTCGACGCAACGCGAAGAACCTTACCAAGGCTTGACATCGCCCGGAAAGCATCAGAGATGGTGCCCCCCTTGTGGTCGGGTGACAGGTGGTGCATGGCTGTCGTCAGCTCGTGTCGTGAGATGTTGGGTTAAGTCCCGCAACGAGCGCAACCCTTGTTCTGTGTTGCCAGCACGTCCCTTCGGGGATGGTGGGGACTCACAGGAGACTGCCGGGGTCAACTCGGAGGAAGGTGGGGACGACGTCAAGTCATCATGCCCCTTATGTCTTGGGCTGCACACGTGCTACAATGGCAGGTACAATGAGCTGCGATGTCGCAAGGCGGAGCGAATCTCAAAAAGCCTGTCTCAGTTCGGATTGGGGTCTGCAACTCGACCCCATGAAGTCGGAGTTGCTAGTAATCGCAGATCAGCATTGCTGCGGTGAATACGTTCCCGGGCCTTGTACACACCGCCCGTCACGTCACGAAAGTCGGTAACACCCGAAGCCGGTGGCCCAACCCCCTTGTGGGGAGGGAGCTGTCGAAGGTGGGACTGGCGATTGGGACGAAGTCGTAACAAGGTAGCCGTACCGGAAGGTGCGGCTGGATCACCTCCTTTCTAAGGAGCACTTCTTGGCTGACAGGCTCTGCCTGCCGGTCCAGAGGCCAGTACATCGGCGAATGTCTGATGCTGGTTGCTCATGGGTGGAACGTTGATTATTCGGCACTCTCAGTCATCTCGGGCTGCAAGTACTGTCCTTCGGGGCGTGGAAAGCTGATCACGGGTGGCGAGGGTGTTGGGCACGCTGTTGGGTGTCTGAAGGTATGGCCGCAAGGTCTGTCTTCAGTGCCGGCCCCGGTAAAAATCTGCTTCGGCGGGTTGTGACGGGTGGTTGGTCGTTGTTTGAGAACTGCACAGTGGACGCGAGCATCTGTGGCCAAGTTTTTAAGGGCGCACGGTGGATGCCTTGGTACCAGGAACCGATGAAGGACGTGGGAGGCCACGATAGTCCCCGGGGAGCCGTCAACCAGGCTTTGATCCGGGGGTTTCCGAATGGGGAAACCCGGCAGTCGTCATGGGCTGTCACCCACATCTGAACACATAGGGTGTGTGGAGGGAACGCGGGGAAGTGAAACATCTCAGTACCCGCAGGAAGAGAAAACAACCGTGATTCCGGGAGTAGTGGCGAGCGAAACCGGATGAGGCCAAACCGTATACGTGTGAGACCCGGCAGGGGTTGCGTGTACGGGGTTGTGGGATCTCTCTTTCACAGTCTGCCGGCTGTGAGACGAGTCAGAAACCGTTGGTGTAGGCGAAGGACATGCGAAAGGTCCGGCGTAGAGGGTAAGACCCCCGTAGTCGAAACATCAACGGCTCGTTTGAGAGACACCCAAGTAGCACGGGGCCCGAGAAATCCCGTGTGAATCTGGCGGGACCACCCGCTAAGCCTAAATATTCCCTGGTGACCGATAGCGGATAGTACCGTGAGGGAATGGTGAAAAGTACCGCGGGAGCGGAGTGAAATAGTACCTGAAACCGTGTGCCTACAAGCCGTGGGAGCGTCGCTGTATGTGCTTGCACATACAGTCGTGACTGCGTGCCTTTTGAAGAATGAGCCTGCGAGTTTGCGGTGTGTTGCGAGGTTAACCCGTGTGGGGAAGCCGTAGCGAAAGCGAGTCCGAACAGGGCGGTTTAGTAGCGCGCTCAAGACCCGAAGCGGAGTGATCTAGCCATGGGCAGGTTGAAGCGGCTGTAAGAGGTCGTGGAGGACCGAACCCACCAGGGTTGAAAACCTGGGGGATGACCTGTGGTTAGGGGTGAAAGGCCAATCAAACTCCGTGATAGCTGGTTCTCCCCGAAATGCATTTAGGTGCAGCGTCGTGTGTTTCTTGCCGGAGGTAGAGCACTGGATAGGCGATGGGCCCTACCGGGTTACTGACCTTAGCCAAACTCCGAATGCCGGTAAGTGAGAGCACGGCAGTGAGACTGTGGGGGATAAGCTCCATGGTCGAGAGGGAAACAGCCCAGAGCATCGACTAAGGCCCCTAAGCGTACGCTAAGTGGGAAAGGATGTGGAGTCGCAGAGACAACCAGGAGGTTGGCTTAGAAGCAGCCACCCTTGAAAGAGTGCGTAATAGCTCACTGGTCTAGTGATTCCGCGCCGACAATGTAGCGGGGCTCAAGCGTACCGCCGAAGTCGTGTCATTTCAGCATATAGGGCCAACGCCCGCTGGGATGGGTAGGGGAGCGTCGTGTGCCGGGTGAAGCCGCAGCGGAAGCTAGTGGTGGACGGTTCACGAGTGAGAATGCAGGCATGAGTAGCGATACACACGTGAGAAACGTGTGCGCCGATTGACTAAGGGTTCCTGGGTCAAGCTGATCTGCCCAGGGTAAGTCGGGACCTAAGGCGAGGCCGACAGGCGTAGTCGATGGATAACCGGTTGATATTCCGGTACCCGCTGTGAAGCGTCAAACATTGAACCAGGCGATGCTAAGTCCGTGAAGCCGCCCTGGAGCCTTCGGGCAAAGGGGAGTGGTGGAGCCGACGGACCAGACCTGTAGTAGGTGAGTGATGGGGTGACGCAGGAAGGTAGTCCAGCCCGGGCGGTGGTTGTCCCGGGGTAAGGGTGTAGCCCGTGTGATAGGTAAATCCGTCGCACATTAAGGGTGAGACCTGATGCCGAGCCGATTGTGGTGAAGTGGATGATCCTATGCTGTCGAGAAAAGCCTCTAGCGAGTTTCATGGCGGCCCGTACCCTAAACCGACTCAGGTGGTCAGGTAGAGAATACCGAGGCGTTCGGGTGAACTATGGTTAAGGAACTCGGCAAAATGCCCCCGTAACTTCGGGAGAAGGGGGGCCATCACTGGTGATCGGATTTACTCCGTGAGCTGGGGGTGGCCGCAGAGACCAGCGAGAAGCGACTGTTTACTAAAAACACAGGTCCGTGCGAAGCCGTAAGGCGATGTATACGGACTGACGCCTGCCCGGTGCTGGAACGTTAAGGGGACCGGTTAGTGCACTTTCGGGTGTGCGAAGCTGAGAACTTAAGCGCCAGTAAACGGCGGTGGTAACTATAACCATCCTAAGGTAGCGAAATTCCTTGTCGGGTAAGTTCCGACCTGCACGAATGGCGTAACGACTTCTCGACTGTCTCAACCATAGGCCCGGTGAAATTGCACTACGAGTAAAGATGCTCGTTTCGCGCAGCAGGACGGAAAGACCCCGGGACCTTTACTACAGTTTGATATTGGTGTTCGGTTCGGCTTGTGTAGGATAGCTGGGAGACTGTGAAGCGGGCACGCCAGTGTCTGTGGAGTCGTCGTTGAAATACCAGTCTGGTCGTGCTGGATGTCTAACCTGGGTCCGTGATCCGGATCAGGGACAGTGTCTGATGGGTAGTTTAACTGGGGCGGTTGCCTCCTAAAGAGTAACGGAGGCGCCCAAAGGTTCCCTCAGCCTGGTTGGCAATCAGGTGTTGAGTGTAAGTGCACAAGGGAGCTTGACTGTGAGACCGACGGGTCGAGCAGGGACGAAAGTCGGGACTAGTGATCCGGCGGTGGCTTGTGGAAGCGCCGTCGCTCAACGGATAAAAGGTACCCCGGGGATAACAGGCTGATCTTCCCCAAGAGTCCATATCGACGGGATGGTTTGGCACCTCGATGTCGGCTCGTCGCATCCTGGGGCTGGAGTCGGTCCCAAGGGTTGGGCTGTTCGCCCATTAAAGCGGTACGCGAGCTGGGTTTAGAACGTCGTGAGACAGTTCGGTCCCTATCCGCTGTGCGCGTAGGAATATTGAGAAGGGCTGTCCCTAGTACGAGAGGACCGGGACGGACGAACCTCTGGTGTGCCAGTTGTCCTGCCAAGGGCATGGCTGGTTGGCTACGTTCGGGAGGGATAACCGCTGAAAGCATCTAAGCGGGAAGCCTGCTTCGAGATGAGTATTCCCACCAACTAGATTGGTTAAGGCTCCCAGTAGACGACTGGGTTGATAGGCCGGATGTGGAAGCCCCGTAAGGGGTGAAGCTGACTGGTACTAATAGGCCGAGGGCTTGTCCTCAGTTGCTCGCGTCCACTGTGTTAGTTCTGAGACAACGAACAGTTGTCGGCTTTTGAGCAGAACACCCAACTGAAAAGTGTGCTTGTTCGCTCGAAACCATTAGGGTTTCGGTGGTCATAGCGTGAGGGAAACGCCCGGTTACATTCCGAACCCGGAAGCTAAGCCTTACAGCGCCGATGGTACTGCAGGGGGGACCCTGTGGGAGAGTAGGACGCCGCCGAACAATATTTGGAGGACCTCTGGTCCCAGCGACTCGCTGGGACCAGAGGTCCTTTTTTGTTTTCCGAAGCGCGCTGGGTACCCGGCTGCGCGAGAATGACTTGCGGTACCGATGACAGGAGTCACCCATGTCCACCAACTCTCCCGACGAGCGACCGGAGCGCGACCAGCGACGCCGGGACAGTGGTGACCGGGGCGGGTACCGAGGGGGCCCGCGCCGCGACAACGACCGTAGCGGGAACGGCCGGCGTGACGACCGTCCCAGTGGGCCGAGCCGTGGCAGCAGCAGTGGCGGCGGCGACCGTGGCGGCTTCCGCCGTGACGACAACCGTGGTGGTAGCGGCAGCGGTGGCAGCAGTGATCGTGGTGGCTTCCGCCGCGATGACCGCCGCGATGACAACCGTGGTGGCAGCAGTGGCGGCGGATTCCGCGGGCGCGATGATCGTGACCGTGGTGGTCGTCCGCCGTTCCGGCGTGATGACCGTCCCAGTGGGCCGAGCCGTGACGACCGTGACCGCGGTGGGTTCCGTCGGGACGACGACCGTGGAGGCCGTCCGGCCTTCCGCCGTGACGACGAGCGGGGCGGCCCGCGTCGCGACGACAACCGCAGTGGCAGTGGCGGCAGCGACCGTGGTGGCTTCCGACGTGACGACCGTCGTGATGACAACCGCGGCGGCAGCAGCAGTGGCGGTGATCGTGGCGGCTTCCGGCGTGACGACAGCCGTGGTGGCAGCAGTGACCGTGGCGGTTTCCGTCGCGATGACAGCCGTGGTGGCCCTCGGCGTGATGGTGACCGTCCGCCCTTCCGACGTGACGACCGTCGTGATGACAACCGCGGCGGCAGCAGCAGTGGCGGCGACCGCGGTGGCTTCCGTCGTGACGACAACCGCAGTGGTGGCGGCGACCGTGGTGGGTTCCGGCGCGATGGCGATCGTCCGGCGTTCCGCCGTGACGACGACCGTGGTGGTCGTCCGCCGTTCCGGCGTGATGACCGTCCCAGTGGGCCGAGCCGTGACGGCCGTGACCGCGGTGGGTTCCGTCGGGACGACGACCGTGGAGGCCGTCCGGCCTTCCGCCGTGACGACGAGCGGGGCGGCCCGCGCCGCGACGACAACCGCAGTGGCAGTGGTGGCAGTGATCGTGGTGGCTTCCGCCGCGACGACAACCGCGGCGGCAGCGGTGGCGGCGACCGTGGCGGCTTCCGGCGCGACGACCGCAGGGACGACCGTCGCGACGGCGACCGTACTGGTTACGTCCGTCGCGATGATCGGCGTGACGATCGCCGCGATGACAACCGCGGCGGCAGTAGCGGCGGCGGCGACCATGGCGGCTTCCGGCGTGACGACAACCGTGCCGGTGGTAGTGGTGGCGGGTTCCGTGGGCGCGACGACCGTGGTGCGCGAGGCGGCGACGACCGTCGCGGCGGACCGCGTCGCGATGACAGCCGTGGCCGGCCCGGTGGCGGTGGCGGCGGGTTCCGCGGGCGGGACGACCGTGGTGGACGGGGCGGCGACGACCGTCGTGGCGGCGGGCGCTTCCGTGACGAGCGGGACCGCGACCGCGAGCCGATCAAGCGGCTGCCGATCCCGGACGACGTCACGGGCGAGGAGATCGACAAGGACGTACGGCAGGAGCTGCAGAGCCTGCCCAAGGGGCTTGCCGAGGACGTCTCCCGGAACCTGGTGATGGTGGCCAGGCTCATCGACGAGGACCCCGAGGGGGCGTACGGCTACTCCAGGGTCGCGCTGCGGCTGGCGTCGCGTGTCGCTGCCGTACGGGAGGCGGCCGGCTTCGCCGCGTACGCGAACCAGAAGTACAGCGAGGCGCTCGCCGAGTTCCGGGCCGCGCGGCGCATGACCGGCAACGTGGACCTGTGGCCCGTCATGGCGGACTGCGAGCGCGGTCTCGGGCGGCCCGAGAAGGCGCTCGACATGGCCGGGGCCCCCGAGGTGCAGAAGCTTGACAAGGCCGGCCAGGTCGAGATGCGGCTCGTGGCGGCCGGTGCGCGGCGGGACATGGACCAGCTCGACGCGGCCATCGTCACGCTGCAGAGCCCCGAGCTCGCCTCCAACTCCGTACAGCCCTGGACCGCGCGACTGCGGTACGCGTACGCCGACGCGCTGCTTGCGGCCGGGCGTGAGCGCGAGGCGCGTGAGTGGTTCGCCAAGGCCGTCGAGTCCGACAAGGACGGCAGCACCGACGCTTCGGACCGGCTCGCCGAGCTGGACGGTGTGGAGTTCGTCGACGCCCTCGTCGAGGACGACGGCGAAAGCGACACTGACAGCGACAGCGACGTCGAGGTCGTGAACTCCGAAGCTCCGGAGTCGGAGGCTGAGCCGGCCGAGGACAGCGTCGACGACGATGGCCTGGACGACGTGGACGACACGGACGGCGACGAGGGCGACCTGAAGGGCTGACAGCCCCGCAGGAGTCGTACGAGTACGGCTACTACGCGTCTTACGAGTACATGGGCGGGATCCCCTCGGGGGTCCCGCCCTTTCGTGTTTTCAGGGGACCAGGGTGCGCAGCACCAGGCCCGATGCCGGCTTCGGGCCGAATGACGTCGACTTGCGGGGCATCGTGACGCCCTGGCTCGCGAGGTCGCGTACGACCTCTTCGTGGACCGGGTGCATCAGGACGGCCGTGCCGCCGTCGCGTTCCGCCTTGTCGACCGTGGCGGCGGTGTCGTGGATGTAGGCGATGTGCTCCGGGACGTCGGGTATCTGCCACACGTGGTCGAGGAGCGTGGCGTGCAGGACCGTCGCGTCGAGGGTGCGCCACGTCTCGGGGCGGTCCGCCGGGATCGTACGGGCGAGCAGGTCCGGGGACGGACGGTCGACGAGGTGGAAGGTGCCGTCGCCCGCAAGGAGATATGCGTTTCCCTCGGCGGCCGCTACGGAAAGGGCCTCCAGAGCCCTGGAGAGCGGGCCGTCGACCGGGCGTACGCGGAAGCCGTCGCCGAGGGCCGCCAGGGCGTCGGCCACCGGGAGGCGGTGCAGGAGGCGGTGGATCGCGCGGACGCGGAGAGGGTAGCGGGCGGTGTCGACGAGGAGTACCAGCCCGAAGTCCCAGGGGCTGGGGGAGGGATGCTCCGCGCGTAGACGCAAGTACGTCGCCCAGCGGTGGTGGCCGTCGGCGATGAGGGCCTGGCGGTGGGCCAGGTCTGTCCGGATCTCGGCCAGGTGCGCGGGATCGGTCACGGCCCACAGGCGGTGGCTGAAGCCGTCCTCCGTGGTCGTGGACAGCAGGGGCGGGTGCTCGGCGGCGCGCTCTATGACAGCGGTCGTGCCGGAGGCGGCGCCGTTGCCGCGGTAGGTCAGCAGCAGGGGTTCGAGGTTCGCGGAGGTGGCGCGCATCAGGGCCGCGCGGTCCGCTACGACGTGCGGCATGACGTCCTCGTGGGGCAGGACCACGCCGTCCGACGCCTCCGACAGGCGCAGGGCGCCGATGATGCCTCGTTGCAGCATGCCGTCGCCGTGGCGTTGCTCGTAGACGTACAGACCCGGCACGGAGTCCGTCGTCAGGACGCCCTCGGACAGCCAGCGGTGCAGGGTGTCCGCGGCCTGCTCGTTGCGGACGCTGGGCGTGGTGGCCTGGGGGAGGATCAGCCGGACGATGTTGTGCGGGTCCGCCGATTCGAGATGCTGGAGACCGTCGGGCCGTACGACCACGTCGTACGGCGGGGACGTGACGGCGGAGAGGCTGCCGACCCGGTCGGGGTCGTAGCGCAGACCCCTGAACGGGGTCAGATCAAGGCCCATGCGTGCCGGTACGTCCGCGGGACCTGCAGTGTTCATTGGTGCATCGTAAGTGTGTCAGTGCCATGCGGGATGATCGGGGGAAAGGGATCGAACGAGGAGCGATGCGTAATGAGCCAGACCGTGAGGACGCGCCCCGAGGGCAGTGACCGGGCCCTGAGCGAGGCGTACGACACGGCGCTGCTCGACCTGGACGGGGTGGTGTACGCGGGCGGGAACGCGATCGCGTACGCGGTCGACTCGCTCGGCACGGCCCGCGCGGGCGGAACGCGTCTCGCGTACGTGACGAACAACGCGCTGCGGACGCCCGACACCGTCGCCGTTCACCTCACGGAGCTGGGGATACCGACCGAGGAGTCGGACGTCATCACTTCGGCGCAGGCGGTGGCCCGGCTGATCAGCGAGCAGGTGCCCCAGGGAGCGCGGGTGCTGGTGATCGGCGGGGAGGGGCTGCGGGTCGCGCTGCGCGAGCGCGGGCTCGAACCGGTCGAGTCGGCCGAGGACGGGCCGGTGGCGGTCGTGCAGGGGTACGGTGGGCCCGATCTGCCGTGGGGCCGCTTCGCGGAGGCCTGCTACGCCATCGCGCGCGGGGTGCCGTGGTTCGCGTCCAACACCGATCTGACGATCCCCAGCGCGCGCGGGATCGCCCCAGGCAACGGCGCGGCCGTGGAGGTCGTGCGGATCGCGACCGGCGCCGAGCCGCAGGTGGCGGGCAAGCCGTTGCCGCCGATGCACCGCGAGACGATCCTGCGGACCGGGGCGGAGCGGCCGCTGGTGGTGGGGGACCGGCTCGACACGGACATCGAGGGGGCGTTCAACGGCGAGGTGGACTCGCTGCTGGTGCTGACCGGCGTGACCGACGGGGCCCAGCTCCTCGCCGCGCCGCCGCAGCACCGGCCGACGTACGTCGACGCCGATCTGCGGGGGATGCTGACCGGGCAGCCGGAGGTCGTCGAGGCGGGCGAAGGGTTCCGCTGCGGGGGCTGGACGGCGACGGCCGGCACCGAGCGGCTGGAACTGGAGGGTGCGGGCGAGGCGATGGACGGGCTGCGGGCGCTGTGTGCCGCCGCCTGGACGGCTGCCGGGGACGGGGTGTGTGAGCTGGACGGGGGCAAGGCGCTGGCACGGCTGGGGCTTTGAGCGCGGGCCCGGCGGATCCCATGGGCCCTTCGGGCGGGGCCTTCGGCGGGGTCCCGGGGGGCCTCAGAAGGGCGGTTGCGCAGGTCACGGCGTACGGGATCGTGCCGCGTGGCGAGGGTAGGCTAACCTAACCGGGTGTTGGTCGACAGTCCCCCCGAACCGAGCGCGGAGACCGCCCCCCCGCCCCCAACCCGCCGGGCGATACGGGCCGCTGGGCTCTTCGTGTCCCTCGCCGTGCTGGTGCTCGTCGCCCTGGCGAGCATCGCGATCGGCGCAAAAGAGCTGTCGCTGGAGCAGGTCTGGCACGGACTGTTCGAGGACTCGGGAACGTACGGCGACGTCGTGGTGGGCGAGCGGCTGTCGCGTACGGTCCTCGGGCTGCTCGTCGGCGCCGCGCTCGGCCTCTCCGGGGCGGTCCTCCAGGCGCTGACCCGCAACCCGCTCGCCGACCCGGGGTTGCTGGGCATCAACGCCGGCGCGTCCGCCGCGGTTGTCACGGCCATCACCTTCTTCGGTGTCACCTCGCTGAGCGGCTATGTGTGGTTCGCCTTCGCGGGCGCGGCCGTCGTCGGGGCGCTCGTGTACTTCCTCGGCGGCAGCAGGGGTGCCACGCCGGTGCGGCTCGCGCTCGCCGGCACCGCGATCAGCGCCGCGCTCTACGGCTATCTGCAGGCCGTGATGATCACGGACGAGGCCGCGCTCAGCAAGATGCGCTTCTGGACGGTCGGTTCGCTGGCCTCGGCCACGAACTCGACCATCGAGCAAGTGCTGCCGTTCCTCGTGATCGGCACGGTCCTCGCGCTGGCGCTCGCCCGGCCGCTGAACGCCATGGCCATGGGCGACGACACCGCCCGCGCGCTCGGGGCGCATCTGAACCGCACCCGCGGGCTGTCCATGGCCGCCGCGACCGTGCTCTGCGGGGCCGCGACCGCCGCCTGCGGACCGATCGTCTTCGTCGGGCTGATGGTTCCGCACGTCGTACGGTCCTTCACCGGGCCCGACCTGCGGTGGATCCTGCCGTACGCCACCGTGCTGTCGCCGGTGCTGCTGCTGGGCGCCGATGTGATCGGTCGTATGGTCGCCCGGCCCGCGGAGCTCCAGGTCGGCATCGTCACCGCGATCCTTGGCGGGCCGGTCTTCATCTTTCTCGTACGACGGCGGAGGACGGCGCAGCTGTGAAGCCCCCACGCAATCAGGCCGGACACGATCGGGCAGGACAGGACCAGGCAGGACACGAACAGGCAGGACACGAACAGGCCGGGCTCGATCAGGCGGTGCTTGACCAGGCAGGTCCCGTCCGGGCCTTCCGGGCTCGGACCGTTCGTACCGGCGGTGGGCTGTCGGTCCGCTTCGATGTCCGCGGGTTCACGGTCGTTGTGCTGCTGCTCGTGGCCGCGCTCGCCGCGAGTGTCGTGCTCATCGGCACCGGCGACTTCCCGATACCGGCCGCCGACGTTCTCAGGACGCTGCTCGGCAACGGTGACGCGGGCCAGGAGTTCATCGTCAACGAGCTGCGCCTGCCGCGGGTCCTGGTCGGGCTCCTGGTGGGGGCCTCGCTCGGGCTCGGCGGCGCGCTCTTCCAGACCATCTCCCGCAATCCGCTGGGCAGTCCGGACGTACTGGGCCTCGGTCAGGGCTCGACGGCCGGTGCGCTCGTGATGATCGTGCTGTTCTCGGGCAGTGCCACCCAGGTTGCCGTCGGGGCGCTCGTAGGCGGTCTGGTGACCGGGCTCGCCATCTATGTGCTCGCCTGGAAGCGGGGTGTGCACGGATACCGACTTGTCCTGGTCGGTATCGGTGTCTCCGCGATCGTCACGGCCGTCAACGGCTATCTGATCACCAAGGCCGACCTCGTCGACGCGGCCCGTGCCGTCGTCTGGATGACCGGCTCGCTCAACGGCCGTGACTGGGACCAGGTCTGGCCGCTGCTCGGCCTGTGCGCGGTCCTCGTACCGCTGGTCCTCGGCAACGCGCGCGGGCTGCGGATGCTGGAGATGGGCGACGACGTGGCGTACGCGCTCGGGGTGCGGGTCGAGCGGACGCGGCTGCTGCTGTTGGTGGCCGCCCGTGCTGCTCACCGCGGCCGCCACCGCCGCCGCGGGCCCGGTCGCCTTCGTCGCGCTCACCGCACCGCAGCTCGCGCGGCGCCTCACCCGCTCGCCGGGACCCAACCTGGTGCCCGCCATGTGCATGGGCGCCACCCTGCTGGTCGTTGCGGACTGGGCCTCGCAGCGGGCCTTCGGCGCCGACCAGTTGCCCGTCGGAGTCGTGACCGGAGTGCTCGGCGGCGTCTATCTGCTGTGGCTCCTGGTCACCGAGCGGAAGGCGGGGCGGATATGAACGCCGACCGTAAGACGAGTACGGCCGCCGCAGGCAAGACGAGCACGACGAACACGACGAGTACGGGCTCCGATGGCGGGCCGCGCACGAACACCCGAAGGAGCACTGTGAACCGCCTGTCCGCCGAGAACGTCACCCTCGCCTACGACCAGCGCGTCATCGCCGAGCAGTTGTCGGTCGAGATACCGGACAACTCGTTCACGGTGATCGTCGGCCCGAACGCCTGCGGCAAGTCCACGCTGCTGCGCGCCCTGTCCCGGATGCTGAAGCCGAGCCAGGGCCGGGTGCTGCTCGACGGGCAGGTCATCCAGTCGATGCCCGCCAAGAAGGTGGCCAGGACGCTCGGGCTGCTGCCGCAGTCGTCGATCGCGCCGGACGGGATCACCGTCGGCGACCTCGTGGGGCGCGGCCGTTATCCGCACCAGGGACTGCTGCGCCAGTGGTCGACCGAGGACGAGCGGATCGTGCGCGAGTCCATGACCTCGACCGGAGTCGCCGAACTGGCCGACCGGTACGTCGACGAGCTCTCCGGAGGTCAGCGCCAGCGCGTGTGGATCGCCATGGCGCTCGCCCAGCAGACCCCGTTGCTGCTGCTCGACGAGCCGACCACCTTTCTCGACATCCAGCACCAGATCGACGTGCTCGACCTGTGCGCGGAGCTCCACGAGGAGCAGGGCCGCACCCTGGTCGCCGTACTGCACGACCTCAACCACGCGGCCCGGTACGCCACCCACCTGATCGCCCTGCGCGAGGGCTCGGTGATCGCCGAGGGCGCCCCGGCCGACATCGTCACGGCCGAGCTGGTCGAGGAGGTCTTCGGGCTGCGCTGCCAGGTCATCGACGACCCGGAGACGGGTACGCCGCTGGTGGTGCCGGCGGCGCGGAAGGCACGTACGACCGCAGCCGCGCCCGTCGGTGTCGCGAAGAGCTAGTGCTCCCGCGGGATCGCCAAGGGCCGGCCGGGCAGGGCCAGGGGAGCCTTCAGAGGAGTTTTCTGAGCCGGAGCAGGTCGCGCAGGCCCGCTTCGAGCTTGACCCGGCCCGAGCCCCAGGCCTTCGCGAAGTTCAGCTCGCCGTCGACCATCGCGACCAGGTCGTCGCCGGTCATCGTGAGCCGGATCTCGGCCTTGTCTGGCGGGGGGCCCTGGAGCGTGTCGAGCACCTCGATCCGGCCGTCCTTGAGACGGCCTACGAAGGTGATGTCGAGGTCGGTGATACGGCAGCTCAGCGAGCGGTCCAACGCCGCCGCGCTGCGTACGTCGCCGTCCGCGCCCGCCATGTTGTCCGAGAGCTTGTCGAGTGCGCTGCGGCACTCCTCAATCGTGGCCATCGCGATCGACGGTACCCCAGCGCTTCGCGGTAGCGTCGGGTCATGAGCGACTCCATGACCGGCCCGGAGACGGGGGCTTTCGACACAGGACCCTTCGGCGCGGAGGCCCGTACTCCGGTCGAGCCCGTGCCCGTGCCCGAGCCCGTGCCCGAGCCGGTGCCGGTGCCGGTGCCGTCCGCGGGCCCCGAGGCCATGGCCGGGCCCGGGCCCGAAGGCGAGCCCGGACCTCAGGCCGAGGCCGGGCCTGCCGCGGAACCCGAGGACGACCCCGCCGCCCCCGCTCCCCTCCACGTGCCGCGTACGCCCACGGGCAACGCCGAGGTCGACGCCCAGCTCGACCGGTTGGCCGATGTGGACCACCTCGCCACGGACGGCCACGTGGAGGTGTACGAGGATGTGCACAGGGGGCTGCGCGACGCGCTCACCGCGCTGGACGCCCGCCCGGGACCTCCGGTGCCCCCTGCGCCGCACAGCAGCAACGACAGCAACAGCAACAGGAGCTGAACCGAACGTGGCAGGAGTGGCACGACGCCGCCTCGACGCCGAGCTGGTCCGACGTAAACTCGCCCGCTCGCGCGAGCACGCCGGACAGCTGATCGCCGCCGGGCGGGTCACCGTCGGCAAGACCCTCGCGACCAAATCCGCCACCCAGGTGGAGACCGCCGCCGCCATCCTGGTCACCCAGGACGACGACGATCCCGACTACGTCTCGCGCGGCGGCCACAAGCTCGCCGGGGCGCTGGAGGCCTTCGTACCGCTCGGCCTGGCGGTCGAGGGACGGCGGGCTCTGGACGCCGGTGCCTCGACCGGCGGGTTCACCGATGTGCTGCTGCGCGCGGGCGTCGCCCACGTCGTCGCCGTGGACGTCGGATACGGGCAGTTGGCCTGGTCTCTTCAGAGTGATGAACGCGTCACCGTCAAGGACCGTACGAACGTACGCGAGTTGACGTTGGAGGCGATCGATGGGGAGCCGGTGGATCTTGTTGTCGGTGACTTGTCCTTCATCCCGCTCGGCCTGGTGCTGCCCGCCCTTGTGCGGTGCGCGGCGCCCGGGGCCGACCTGGTGATGATGGTCAAGCCGCAGTTCGAGGTGGGCAGGGAACGGCTCGGGAGCGGCGGAGTCGTCCGCAGCCCCGAGCTACGGGCGGACGCCGTGCGCGGCGTGGCCCGGCAGGCGGGGGAACTGGGACTCGGGGTGAACGGCGTGACGGCCAGTCCGTTGCCCGGGCCCTCGGGGAATGTCGAGTACTTTCTGTGGCTGCGTGCCGGGGCACCCGCACTGGACCCGGCCGACGTTGACCGTGCAGTGGCGGAGGGGCCGCGTTGACACAGACCCGAGCTCGTACTGTTTTTCTGCTCGCCCACACCGGACGGCCCGCGGCCATCCGCAGTGCCGAGCTCGTCGTCGAGGGGCTGGTGCGTTCCGGTCTCGGTGTACGGGTCCTGGAGGCGGAGGCGGCCGATCTGCCGCTCCCGGAGAGTGTGGAGCTCGTCAAGGAGGCGACACCGGAGTGCCTCGACGGGTGTGAGCTGCTGATCGTCCTCGGCGGTGACGGGACGCTGCTGCGCGGCGCCGAGTTCGCCCGCGCCTCCGGGGTGCCCATGCTGGGCGTCAACCTCGGGCGTGTCGGCTTCCTCGCGGAGGCCGAGCGCGACGATCTCGACAAGGTCGTCGACCGGGTGGTGACGAAGGCGTACGAGGTCGAGGAGCGCATGACCGTCGACGTCGTCGTGCACAGCAACGGCGATGTCGTCCACACGGACTGGGCGCTCAACGAGGCCGCCGTGCAGAAGGCGGGGGCCGAGAAGCTCCTGGAGGTCGTGCTGGAGATCGACGGGCGGCCGGTGACCGGGTTCGGGTGCGACGGGATCGTCCTGTCGACGCCGACCGGGTCGACGGCGTACGCGTTCTCCGCGGGCGGTCCCGTGGTGTGGCCGGAGGTCGAGGCGCTGCTCATGGTGCCGATCAGCGCGCACGCCCTGTTCGCCAAGCCGCTGGTGACCTCGCCGAACTCGGTGCTGGCCGTGGAGGTCCTGCCGCACATCCCGCCGGGTGTGCTGTGGTGCGACGGCCGCCGCACGATCGAGCTGCCGCCCGGTGCGCGGGTGGAGGTCCGGCGTGGGGCCGTGCCGGTGCGGTTGGCGCGGTTGCACCATGCGTCGTTCACCGATCGGCTCGTCGCCAAGTTCGCGCTGCCGGTGGCGGGGTGGCGGGGCGCTCCCCACTGAGTGCTCCGCGGGGGCGGGGGGATGTGTTGTTGGTTTGGTGCGGGCCGGTGGGGGCTGGTCGCGCAGTTCCCCGCGCCCCTGAAAGACGGGGCTACGCCCCTGTCTTTCGTCTTTAGGGGGCGCGGGGAACTGCGCGAGCAACCCCCACGCGCCCGCAGTCGGGGGACGGGCAATTCGGTCAACCGCACCAGGGCGTTTGTGGAGGGACTGGGGCGGCGTCGCGCCGGGTGGGGGAAACCTCGTATGGTCATGTCCGTGTTGGAGGAGATGCGGATACGGTCGCTCGGAGTCATCGACGACGCGGTCGTCGAGCTGTCACCCGGCTTCACCGCCGTGACCGGTGAGACCGGCGCGGGCAAGACGATGGTGGTCACCAGCCTGGGCCTGCTGCTGGGCGGGCGCGCCGACCCGGCCCTCGTGCGGATCGGGGCCAAGAACGCGGTCGTGGAGGGGCGGATCTCCGTACCCGACGGAGCCTCGGCCGTCGTACGGGCCGAGGAGGCCGGCGCCGAGCTCGACGACGGCGTGCTGCTCATCAGCCGTACCGTTTCCGCCGAGGGGCGCTCGCGCGCGCACCTGGGCGGGCGTTCCGTGCCCGTGGGGCTGCTGGCCGAGCTCGCCGACGACCTGGTGGCCGTGCACGGCCAGACCGACCAGCAGGGGCTGCTCAAGCTGTCCCGCCAGCGACAGGCCCTCGACCGGTACGCGGGCGACGCCGTCGCCGTGCCGCTCGCCAAGTACGCGGGCGCCTACCGACGGCTGCGAGCCATCTCCAACGAGCTGGACGAAATCACCACGCGCGCGCGGGAACGCGCCCAGGAAGCCGACATGCTGCGCTTCGGGCTCGACGAGATCGCCGCGGTGGAGCCGCGCCCGGGCGAGGACGTCGAGCTGGCGGCCGAGGCCGAGCGGCTCGGACACGCGGAGGCGCTCGCGTCCGCCGCCACGGCCGCACACGCCGCCCTCGCGGGCAATCCCGAGGACCCGGAGGGCATCGACGCCACGACGCTCGTCGCGGGCGCACACCGGGCCCTGGAGGCCGTACGGTCCCACGACGCGGCGCTCGGCGCGCTGGCCGGCCGCATCGGGGAGATCGGGATCCTGCTGGGCGATGTGGCGGGGGAGCTGGCGGGATACGCCGACGATCTCGACGCGGACCCGCTGCGGCTCGCGGCGGTCGAGGAGCGGCGCGCCGCGCTCACCGCGCTGACCCGCAAGTACGGGGAGGATATTGGCGCGGTCCTGACCTGGGCGGAACAAGGGGTCGCGCGGCTCCTGGAGTTGGACGGCGACGACGACCGGCTCGGCGAACTGACGGCCGAGCGGGACGCGCTGCGGGCCGAACTGGGCGGGCTGGCACAGGCGTTGACGGACGCCCGTACGGAGGCCGCCGAGCGCTTCGCCGCCGCCGTGACCGCCGAACTCGCCTCGCTCGCCATGCCGCACGCGCGCGTGTCCTTCGAGATCCGGCAGAGCGAGGACCCGGAGGGCGTGGAGGTCGGCGGCCGTCCGGTCTCGTACGGACCCGCCGGGGTCGACGAGGTCGAACTCCTCCTCGCCCCGCACCCCGGGGCGCCGCCGCGGCCCATCGCCAAGGGCGCGTCCGGTGGTGAGCTGTCGCGCGTCATGCTCGCCGTCGAGGTCGTGTTCGCGGGTACGGATCCGGTGCCGACGTATCTCTTCGACGAGGTCGACGCGGGAGTGGGCGGCAAGGCCGCGGTCGAGATCGGGCGGCGGCTCGCCAAACTCGCCAAGAGCGCGCAGGTCGTCGTCGTCACCCATCTGCCCCAGGTGGCGGCCTTCGCCGACCGGCAGTTGCTGGTCGAGAAGACCAACGACGGGTCGGTCACGCGGTCCGGGGTGAAGGTCCTGGAGGGCGAGGAGCGGGTGCGGGAGCTGTCGCGGATGCTGGCCGGGCAGGAGGACTCGGAGACGGCCCGGGCGCACGCGGAGGAGTTGCTGGCGACGGCTCGGGCTGACAGGTAGTCGTTGACGGGTGGCCGTTGACGGGCAGTCGCTCGGAGGGCTGGGGCTGCGGGCTTTGTGCCGTTCCGCGGCGAGGCGCTGGTGCGACCCGCGGATCCCATCACTCATGTGAGTGACGGTTCGCCTCCCCGGCGCGCCACCCACCACCACCCCACCTCCTCGATGGTCCGCAACTCCCGCGAGCCCTGGCATCCTTGGAAGAGGACCCCGAGCGGTACACCCCCACCGCCCGTTCCTTCTGTACTTTTCTTCGTGACCGCCCGACGCCGAACCAGGAGCCCCGGCCACGTGATCCACGTGAGCAGCCACTCACCGCCCGGACAGTCGCCGCTGCGCACTGTCCAAGTGCTCGGCGGCGGCAGCGCGGGCAGCTGTGCCCATGTGCGGTCGCTGACGTCGGGGCTCGTCGCCCGGGGCGTGCGGGTCACCGTGTGCGCCCCGGCCGCGGCGGATCACACCTACGACTTCAGCGGCGTCGGCGCCGACCACGTGCACGTGCCGAGGCGGAACGACCCGACCTCCATGGCCGTGCTGCGGGCGGCCTGCGCGGACGCCGACCTGGTGCACGCGCACGGACTGCACTCCGCGCTGCGGGCCGCGCTCGCGCTCAGCGGACGGCGCGTCCCGCTCGTCGTCACCCTGCACTCCCGCCCGTACGCCGAGGGCGCGCGGGCGCATCTGCTGCGCCTCCTTGAGCGGCGCGTGGCCAGGGCCGCGTCCGTGGTCCTCGGATCCTCGTCCGACCTCGTGGACCGGGCCCGCAGCAGGGGCGCCAGGGACGCGCGGCTCGCCGCGGTCGCACTGCCCGCCCCGCGCCGGCCCCTCGCCGAGAGCGAGGACGCCGACCGGCTGCGCCCCAAGGCGCGCGCCGAACTCGGCGCGACCGACCGTCCGTTGCTGATGGCGGTCGGCTCCCTCGACCGGCACCGGGGGTACGACACGCTGCTGGACGCCACGCGCGCGTGGCGGCGGCTCGATCCCGTACCCCTGGTCGTGATCGCCGGGGAGGGGCCGCTGCGCGGTGAACTCCAGCGGCGCATCGTGAACGAGGGGCTGCCCGTGCGTCTCGTCGGCCCGCGTGACGACATCGGGGAGTTGCTGGCCGCAGCCGATCTCGCGCTGCTGCCCGGCAGCTGGGAATCGCGCTCGGTGCTCGCCCAGGAGGCCCTCCACGCGCGCGTGCCGCTCGTCGCGGCGGCCGCCGGAGGCATCCCCGAACTCGTCGGCGACGCGGCCGAACTCGTCCCGCACGGAGACTCCGAAGCGCTCGCCGAGGCCGTCGAGGCTCTTCTCGCCGACCCCGCCCGGCGCGAGCTCCTGAGGGACGAGGGCACGCTCCAGGTGGCCACTTGGCCGACCGAGGACGAGACGGTGGCCCAAGTCCTCAGCGTGTACGACGAACTGACCAAGCCGTTGCCGCTGCCGTGAGACGGCTGCCGTGAGACGGCTTTCGTAGGGCGGCATACGAGCGCGGCGGTTCTACGGGACGAGTCTGCGGGCCCGCAGCGCCAGGCTCAGGGCCAGTACCGTCTGCGGGTCGTCGAGGTCCGTTCCGAGCAACTCCCCGATCCTCGCGAGGCGGTTGTAGAGCGTCTGCCGGTTGAGGTGCAGCTCGCGCGCGGTCTCCGCCTTGCGGCCCGCGTGCGCCAGATACGTCTCCAGGGTGGGCAGCAGCGGTGGCTTTGGAGCGGTTGTCGTGGTCGCGGAGCGGGCCGATGGCGCGGTCCACGAAGGCGGCCAGGTCCCGGTGGTCCCGCAGCCGCCACAGCAGCAGGTCGATGTCCAGGCGGCGGGCGTCGTACCAGGGGCGGTCGGACAGCCCCTGGGCCGCCGTGGCCGTCTCGGCCGCGTGCCGCAGGCTCGCCGACGCGGCCGCCCAGCCGCCCGCCACGCCGACCACCACGACCGGCGGCTGCGCCCCCGGACGCTGCATGCCCGCCCGCTCCACACCGGCCCGCAGCGCCGCCGCGACCCGGTCCGCGACGGTCGCCCGCTCGGACTCCGTGCGCAGGCCCAGCAGCAGCGGTACGCGGCCCTCGACGGGACGTACGCCCAGCAGTACCGGCACCCCCACCGAGGCCAGCTCCTCGGCGACCGCGCGCGCCAGGACGGCCCAGCCCCCGCCGGGAGGCAGTCCGTCGGCGAGCCTCATCACCACCGGGAGCAGCGGTCCGGGACCGGGCTTGAAGCCGAGCACGCGGGCCTGCGCGGGCGCGTCCTCGGCGGCGATACGGCCCTCGGCGAGGTCGGTGAGGAAGTCGCCGCGGCCGCGCGCCGCCAGCTCCTCCTCCTGACGGGCCTGCATCAGGACCACGGCGAGGATCCCCGCGGCCCGTTCCGCCGCGATGCGGTGCACGGGTGCGAGCGGGGCGTTGGGGGCGTTCACGGGCAGGAGGACGAGCCGGGCCCTGACCGAACCGGTGCCGGGGCCGCCGCCCGGCACGTCCACGAGGACCGACCCGGTCGGCGGGTCGTCCTGGTGCTGGCCGCGCAGCCCCTCCCAGACCTGGAGCGGGTCGGCGTTCGCGGGCCCGGTCCCGGCGGCGTACAGGAGCTGTCCGTCCGGGGTCTCAAGGAAGACCGGGTTGCCGCTGAAGTCCGCCAGGATGCCGAGGACCTGGGGGATGCCGCCCCCGCCGAGCAGGGCCTGGGTGCAGCGCCGGTGCACCTCCTCGGCCTGCTGGAGCAGTGCGTAGTGGCCGTTGACGATCTCGGTGTGGATCTCCTCGGTGACCGTCACGAACGGCACCTCACGGTGCAGTTGGACCAGCGGCAGACCGGCCGTACGGGCCGTCTCCACGAGGGCTGCGGGCAGCCGGGTGAAGCGCGGCCCCAGTTCCACGACGAGGGCCGCGATGCCGCGCTCGGCCAGGGTGCGGACGAAGGCGCGCTGGTCGGCGGGGCGGGTGCCGAGCCCGTACCCCGTGGTCAGGAGCAGTTCGCCGCCCTTCAGGAGCGACGCGATGTTCGGGACCTCGCCCGCGTGCACCCAGCGCACGGTGCGGCCCAGCCGGTCGGCGCCCGCGAGGATCTCCGGCAGGCCGCCGCGCAGCCCGGGCAGTTCCAGGGCCCGCTGCACGGTGATCCCGCCACCGTGTGTGTCCGGCGTGTCGATACGGCTGTCCATGACGCGGACGCTATCTCGTACCGCGTCCCGTAAGGGGCACGGGGAACTGCGCGACCAGCCCCCACCGGCCTGCGGGTTTATCACTGCGTCTCCAGCGGAGCGCTTACGCGGGCGCGATGTTGTGGTTGAAGCGGAACACGTTGTCCGGGTCGTAGTGGGCCTTCACCGCCGCGAGCCGCCGGGTGTTCTCGGCGCCCAGGCCCGCCTCCACCCGGTCCTCACCCTCGTCGCCGATGAAGTTGAGGTACACCGCTCCGGTGCTCCACGGGCGGACGTCGGCGCGCACGTCCCGTACCCACTGCACGCAGCGCTCGTCGTCCGCGGGGTCCTCCCAGATGCCGAAGGGGTGCACGGCCCAGGGCGAGTCCCGGTACGGCACCGGGTACGCGCGGGGGCCGTCGGCGACCGCGCCGCCCAGCGGGAACAGCACGTGCTGGGTTCCGGTGGGCACCGGCATCGTGTCCGCGCGGGCGCAGAAGACGTCCACGAGCCCGTCGGGCGCGCCCGTCAGGTACTCCGCAGACCAGTAGTTCCGCATCCCCGGCGGATCGTCGATCATGCACTGGAGGTCCGCGTACGGGATCGCCGTGACCATCTCCACCTCGTGCGGCAGCGCCAGCAGGGGCTGGGCGGTCTTGCGCAGGTCCTCCTCGCTGCCCGCGTACGTCACGAGGGCCCCGCACAGCAGCGTGCCGACCAGGTGCTCGGGGACGAACTCCTCGGGCGGTCCCGTCATGTAGATCACGCCGCCGGCCGCCTCCACAGGTCCGGTCTCCATGATCTCGCGGAAGACGCGGGCCACCTCGGGACCGGACTCCGGGCGGTACAGCAGCATGGCCATCGCGAACTCGGGCAGTTCGTGCAGTCTCAGGGTCAGCGCGGTCGCGACGCCGAAGTTCCCGCCGCCGCCGTGCAGGGCCCAGAACAGCTCGGGGTTCTCCTCGGCGCTCGCGTGAACCGCCGAGCCGTCCACGGTCACCAGGTCGACGCCGAGCAGGTTGTCGATCGCGAGCCCGAACTTCCGCTCCAGCCAGCCGCTTCCGCCGCCCAGCACGAAGCCGCCGACCCCGGTCGTCGAGGCGCGGCCCCCGGTGGTCGCCAGGTGGTACGGCTCGGTGGCGCGGTCCATGTGGCTCATCGTCGCGCCGCCCCCGACGCGTACCGCCGCCGCTCCGGGATGGACCGTCACCTCGTGCATCCGGCGCAGGTCGACGACCAGACCGCCGTCGTTCAGGGCCATGCCCGCCACGCTGTGGCCGCCGCCGCGGACCGCGATCTTCAGATCCAGGTCCCGGGCGAACCGCACCGAACGGCCGACGTCGGCCTCGTTCGCGCACTGCGCGATCACGGCCGGCCGCCGGTCGATCATCGCGTTGAAGACCGCCCGGGCCTCGTCGTACCCCGGATCGTCGGGGGTGAGCACGTCACCGACGAGATCCTCGCGGAGTGCGGCGAGCGCCGCGCCCGCCTTCGAGAGGGAAGCCATGGCCGCCCCCCTTCCAGAGCAGGGGCATGTACGTCCTCCAGCCTAGGCGGGCACGGCGCATCGGTCGCGCCGAGCCCGCTGGTCAGCCGGAGTGCGGCGGCCCCGGGCAGGCCCCGTACTCGTGTCAGCCCCGCACCCGGGTCAGCCCCCGTACGCCCCGGAGGCCGTCAGCCGCAGTGCCGTGTCGATCAGCGGCACGTGGCTGAACGCCTGCGGGAAGTTGCCGACCTGGCGCTTCAGGACCGGGTCCCACTCCTCCGCGAGGAGACCGAGGTCGTTGCGCAGGGCCAGCAGCTTCTCGAAGAGCTTGCGGGCCTCGTCCACGCGGCCGATCATCGCGAGGTCGTCCGCCATCCAGAACGAACAGGCCAGGAACGCGCCCTCGTCGCCCTCCAGACCGTCCACGCCCGCGTCCTCACCGGAGGTCGGGTAGCGCAGGATGAAGCCGTCCGACGTGGACAGTTCGCGCTGGATGGCCTCGATCGTGCCGATCACGCGCTTGTCGTCCGGCGGCAGGAAGCCCATCTGCGGGATCAGCAGCAGCGAGGCGTCCAGCTCCTTCGAGCCGTACGACTGCGTGAAGGTGTTGCGCTCCTTGTCGTAACCCTTCTCACACACGTCCCGGTGGATGTCGTCGCGCAGTTCCCGCCACTTCTCCAGCGGGCCGTCCGCGTCGCCGGACTCGATGAGCTTGATCGTCCGGTCGACGGCGACCCAGGCCATCACCTTCGAGTGAACGAAGTGGCGGCGCGGGCCGCGCACCTCCCAGATGCCCTCGTCCGGCTCGTCCCAGTGGTCCTCCAGGTAGCGGATCAGCTTGAGCTGGAGGAGCGAGGCGTAGTCGTTGCGGGCCAGACCCGTCATGTGGGCCAGGTGCAGAGCCTCCGTCACCTCGCCGTACACATCGAGCTGGAGCTGGTGCGCGGCGCCGTTCCCGACGCGGACGGGACCGGAGTTCTCGTACCCGGGAAGCCAGTCGAGCTCCGCCTCGCCCAACTCCCGCTCGCCCGCGATGCCGTACATGATCTGCAGGTTCTCCGGGTCGCCGGCGACCGCGCGCAGCAGCCACTCGCGCCAGGCGCGCGCCTCCTCGCGATAGCCCGTGCGCAGCAACGAGGACAGGGTGATCGCCGCGTCACGCAGCCACGTGTAGCGGTAGTCCCAGTTGCGGACACCGCCGATCTCCTCCGGCAGGGAGGTGGTGGGCGCGGCGACGATGCCGCCCGTCGGCCCGTACGTCAGCGCCTTCAGCGTGATCAGCGAGCGGACCACTGCCTCGCGGTACGGCCCGTGGTACGTGCACTGCTCCACCCACTCGCGCCAGAACTCCTCGGTGGCCTCCAAGGACTGCTCAGGCTCCGGCAGCGCGGGCGGCTGCTTGTGCGAGGGCTCCCAGGAGATCGTGAACGCGATCCGGTCACCCGGCGCGACCGTGAAGTCCGAGTACGTCGTCAGGGCCTTGCCGTAGGTCTCGCACTCTGTGTCGAACCACACGGAGTCGGGCCCGGCGACAGCCACCGTCCGCCCCTCGTGCTTGTGCACCCAGGGCACCACACGTCCGTACGAGAAACGCATCCGCAGCGCGGAGCGCATCGGGACGCGTCCGGTGACGCCCTCGACGATCCGGATCAGCTGCGGCGCGCCGTCACGCGGAGGCATGAAATCCGTCACTCGGACCGTGCCGCGTGACGTGTCCCACTCGGATTCCAGGATCAGCGAGTCGCCGCGATAGCGACGGCGGACCGCGGTCGGCGGTTCGGCGTCGGCCGCGTGCGCCGGACCGAGCCGCCAGAATCCATGTTCCTCCGTGCCGAGAAGTCCTGCGAAGACGGCGTGGGAGTCGAAGCGGGGGAGGCACAGCCAGTCCACCGTGCCGTCCCTGCAGACCAGCGCGGCTGTCTGCATGTCTCCGATTAGTGCGTAGTCTTCGATGCGCCCGGCCACGTGCAACTCCAGTCGAACGGCCACGTCGCCCCCAGGGGGCGGTCGCTCTTTGCGGTCAAGGGAACGTATGTAAATCGTCGTCGCGCGACGTCAATTGTCGTGGTGATGTCGTAGCGAAACGAACTGACGAGCTCTCGAAGTTCCGGGCGACGGGCGTGGGTGGTGCCGTTTGCCGGCCTGACTCGGCAGCGATCGTCCGAGCAGGATACGACGCACGCTGATGATCCGCGCGCCGCTCCCGACAACCCGTCTGAGCCGAACGAGTGAGCACGAGTGTGGTCCGTGTCGACCCGTGTGCAGAGCGTGGCCGGAAGCAGCCTCGTCCCGTCGCTGATACCCTGGTAGCCCGTGGACCGGTGGGCGCCCCGGCAGGAAAAAGGGACCCCCGAACCGCAGCGACGGCACCTCCGGAACCTCCGGGTCGGGCAGCCGTACCGCACCAGACACCGCGACCACGGGAGCCCCCTCTTGGCCATGCCGCCCGCTGCTTTTCGAAACAGCACAGCCACGACGACCAAGCACATCTTCGTCACCGGGGGTGTCGCCTCCTCCCTCGGCAAGGGCCTGACCGCCTCCAGCCTGGGCGCGCTGCTCAAGGCGCGGGGTCTGCGCGTCACCATGCAGAAGCTCGACCCGTACCTGAACGTCGACCCGGGCACCATGAACCCGTTCCAGCACGGTGAGGTGTTCGTCACCAACGACGGCGCCGAGACCGACCTGGACATCGGCCACTACGAGCGCTTCCTCGACGTCGACCTGGACGGCTCCGCCAACGTCACCACCGGGCAGGTCTACTCGACGGTCATCGCCAAGGAGCGGCGCGGCGAGTACCTCGGCGACACCGTGCAGGTCATCCCGCACATCACCAACGAGATCAAGCACCGCATCCGGCGCATGGCCACCGAGGACGTCGACGTCGTCATCACCGAGGTCGGCGGCACGGTCGGCGACATCGAGTCGCAGCCGTTCCTGGAGACCGTCCGTCAGGTCCGTCACGAGGTCGGTCGAGACAATGTGTTCGTCGTCCACATCTCGCTCCTTCCGTACATCGGCCCCTCCGGGGAGCTGAAGACGAAGCCGACCCAGCATTCGGTTGCGGCTCTGCGCAGCATCGGTATCCAGCCAGACGCGATCGTGCTGCGCGCCGACCGCGAGGTGCCCACCGCGATCAAGCGCAAGATCTCCCTGATGTGCGACGTCGACGAGGCGGCCGTGGTCGCGGCCATCGACGCCAAGTCCATCTACGACATCCCGAAGGTCCTGCACACCGAGGGCCTCGACGCCTACGTCGTCCGCAAGCTGGACCTCCCGTTCCGTGACGTGGACTGGACGACCTGGGACGACCTGCTGGACCGCGTCCACCGCCCGGTCCACGAGATCAACATGGCGCTCGTCGGCAAGTACATCGACCTGCCCGACGCCTACCTTTCGGTCACCGAGGCCCTGCGCGCGGGCGGTTTCGCCAACAAGGCCCGCGTGAAGATCAAGTGGGTCACCTCGGACGACTGCAAGACCCCGGCGGGTGCCGCGAAGCAGCTCGGCGACGTGGACGCGATCTGCATCCCCGGCGGCTTCGGCGACCGCGGTGTGTCCGGCAAGGTCGGCGCCATCCAGTACGCCCGCGAGAACAAGATCCCACTGCTCGGTCTCTGCCTGGGCCTGCAGTGCATCGTGATCGAGGCCGCGCGCAACCTCGCCGACATCCCGGACGCCAACTCCACCGAGTTCGACTCCGCCACCGGTCACCCGGTCATCTCCACCATGGCCGAGCAGCTCGACATCGTCGCGGGCGAAGGCGACATGGGCGGCACGATGCGCCTGGGCATGTACCCCGCCAAGCTCGCCGAGGGCTCGATCGTGCGCGAGGTGTACGACGGCAAGGAGTACGTCGAGGAGCGCCACCGCCACCGCTACGAGGTGAACAACTCCTACCGTGCCGAGCTGGAGAAGAAGGCCGGCCTGCAGTTCTCCGGGACGTCCCCGGACGGCAAGCTCGTGGAGTACGTGGAGTACCCGCGGGACGTCCACCCTTACCTGGTCGCGACGCAGGCACACCCCGAGCTGCGCTCGCGTCCGACCCGGCCGCACCCGCTCTTCGCGGGCCTGGTCAAGGCCGCTGTGGAGCGCAAGACGGCCAAGTAGCACGCGGGTTGTACGGTTGCCGGGGTGCGCGTCCTTCGAGACGAGTGCCCCGGTTTTCGTAGGGCCTCTGACACGAAAAGTTGAGTGAGTGTGCTGGTCAGGCCGTTGCTGCGATGGGCTCGAAGCGGACGGTGAGGCCGAGGCGGTTGGCTTCCTTGGTCATGCGACGCATGGCGCGTTCAGGGTCGCGGCGGGTGAAGTAGTCGGCGCCGAGGTCCTGGTAGCGGGTCTTGTGGCGGAGGATGTGCCAGATCGCGACGGCGAGTTTGCGCATCACCGCGACCAGGGCCCGCTGTCGTCCGCGGCGGGCGGCGATGCGCCGGTAGTAGGCGCTGAGATAGCAGTCCTTGTTCCGGGTCACCGACATCGCGGCGATGCCCAACAGCCGTTTCAGGTTGCTGTTGCCGTTGCGGGTACGGGCGGATTTGGTGACGCCGGCGGATTCGTTCATGCCCGGGCAGACCCCGATCCAGGAGGCGAGATGGCCGGCGGTGGCGAACTGGGTCATGTCCCCACCGGTCTCAGCGATGATGATCTCAGCCGCCGCGGGGCCGATGCCGGGGATGGTGTCCAGGTTCTCGATGTCCTTGTTGTGCTCCAGGCGGGTCAGCAGCGCGGTGATCCGCTGGTCCAGCTGGTCGGCCGTGGCGGTGAGGTGGTCGATCTCGTCGAGGTAGTGCCGGCACATGAACGCGTGGTGCTCGGTGAACGTGCCGTCCAGTGCCTCAACCAGGGCCGGGATCTTGCTGCGGGCCCGCCGGATGGCCAGGTCGGCCAGCGCCTGGGGGTCACGCTCGCCGCCGATCAGTGCGTTGATGATGGCGCGTCCGCTGGCCCCGGTGATGTCGCTGAGCACCGAGGACAGCTTCATGCCGGTGTCCTCGAGTTCCTTCTCCAGCCGCTGGGCCTCCTGCCCGCGTGCCGTGATGAGCTGCGTGCGGCGGCGGGTCAGGTCCCGCAGTTCGCGGATCTCCCGCTCGGGCACGAAGGAGCCCATCACCATGCCCGAGGCGCCCGCCCGGGCCAGGAACGCGGCGTCGCTGGGGTCGCTCTTGCGCCCCCGAATGCCCTTGAGGTGGGCCGGGTTGACCAGCATCAGGTTCAGATGCGGCTGCAAGGTGTAGTAGAGGTGGCGCCAGTAGTCCGAGGTGGCCTCGAGCACCACCACCTCGACCCGGCGCTCGAGTAGCCAGGCCAGCAGACGCCGGATCTCGGCCGGGGTGGTGGCGAACCGCTCGGTCTCCAGCGTCCAGGTTCCCGGCCGCTTCAAGCACGGCGTGCGTACGCACGCCAGCAGGAACCGCTTGCCCAGATCCAGCCCCGCCGCCCGCAGATAGAGGACCTCGTCCTTCACGTCCTGTCTGGCCATCGCCGTGTCCCTCCCGCACGCGTGCCGATCGAACGGGCGCCCGGAGGGATCCGGGAAGTCGCTGAGTCTGACACACGCGCTGCCGGTCACCGTGGTGGCCGTGGCGCAAACCGAAGTCCGCTAGCGGATCCCCATCGCCATCCTGTTGGGCGAGCTGACCGGCATCACAGAGTCTTCGGCTTACCGGGCGCCCACCCCGATTTTCCCCCCACCGAGGAGGCCAGCGCAGCCGGCCTGGCGAACCTGTTGGGCGTATTTCCGTTGGGCGCAGATTCGTGCGTGTGGGAGGACAAGTCGACATGACCATCAAGGACACCGCCGAGGAGTGGGAGGTCAGGGCGACCGAGACCCCGTTCGTGGGCAACAAGACCTCCGTGCGCACCGACGACGTGGTCATGCCCGACGGATCGGTCGTCCGCCGCGACTACCAGGTCCACCCGGGTTCGGTGGCCGTCCTCGCCCTCGACGACCAGGGGCGCGTGCTGGTCATCCGCCAGTACCGGCACCCCGTGCGCCACAAGCTCTGGGAGATCCCGGCCGGCCTGCTCGACATCCCGGGTGAGAACCCGCTGCACGCCGCCCAGCGCGAGCTCTACGAAGAGGCCCACGTGAAGGCCGAGGACTGGCGCGTGCTCACCGACGTGTTCACCACGCCCGGCGGCTGCGACGAGGCCGTGCGCATCTTCCTCGCCCGCGATCTCTCCGAGGCCGAGGGGCAGCGCTTCGAGGTCGAGGACGAGGAGGCCGACATGGAGCTCTCCCGCGTCCCGGTCGACGAGCTCGTACGGGGCGTCCTCACCGGGGAGCTGCACAACAACTGCCTGGTCGTGGGCGTGCTTTCGCTGATCGCGGCGCAGCAGGGCGACGGCCTGGACGCCCTGCGCCCGGCCGAGGCGCCGTGGCCCGCACGCCCCTTCGAGGCGTGATCCACTCCGGCACCCGTTCCGGAAGCCGTTCCCGAACACACTGCTGAGCCCGTCCCCGAATCCACTCGGGCCCCTGCGTCCGCCCCGCCGGTGTGACGATCGCCTGATCCGATCGGGGGACGTGCCCGCCGCGCTCCGCACAGATCGTCGCAGAGCGTGAACTAGGCTCTGGAAACGCCCCGACCGGAGTCCCGGCGGGCTTGCGCGTGCAGTGGGACGGGAGTGTGCCCGTGACGGATCAGGCGGTGGACGCCGGCGACACGGCGGTGTCGGAGGAAGCGCAGCGCCCCGCTGCCGAGCCTGCCCCCACGGAGAGTCAGTTCCTCGGCCGCACAAGAGAGTTGAAGGAACTGCGCGCCGACATCGAGCGGGCCGGTCTGGACACCCTCGCGGGCCGGAAAGCACCACGCGCGCGCGTGCTGCTCATCGCGGGCAAGCCCGGATCGGGCAGGACCGCGCTCGCCGAGGAACTCGTACGGCAGGTCGCGGACAGTTACCCGGACGGTGTCCTGAGGGCCCGGCTCACCGAGCCCGACGGCACGCCCGTGGCGACCGAACGAACCGCCCGTGACCTGCTCACCGCCCTCGAACTGACCGCCCCCGCAGGGGCCGGCGAGGACGAGCTCGCCGAGCGGCTGCGCGAGGGGCTCGCCACTCGCCGTGTACTGCTCCTGCTGGACGACGCGGCGGACGCCGAGCAGGTCGACGTGCTCCTCCCGGAGACCCCCGACTGCCTCGTCGTCGCCGTCTCCGGCGGGCCCCTGACCGGGATCTCCGACGTCCGGCCCTGCACCCTCGGCGGCCTCGACACCAAGTCAGCCCTCGAACTTCTCGACCGGTACACCGGCTCGGTACGCATCACCGTCGACCCGCTGGCGGCCGAAGGACTCGTGCAGATCTGCGCGTCCCAGCCCGCCGCGCTCGTCCTCGCCGGCGCCTGGCTGGCCCACCGGCCCAAGGCGGCCGTGGCCGACCTGGCCAAGCAACTGCGCACCGAGGGTGACGAAGGCCGTCTTCTCGACGTCCTCGAACGCGTCTTCCGCCTTTCGTACGCGGCCCTGCCCTCGGCCGCCGCGCGGATACTGCGACTGCTCTCGCTCGCCCCCGCGGGCCTCGTGGACCCGCACACCGCGTCCGCGCTGGCCGGCTGCTCGGTCGGCGCCGCCCGCACCACCCTGGACGACTTCACCAAGCTCGGCCTCGTCCGGTCCGTCGAGTCGCCCCTGCCGCAGTACGAGGTGCCGGGCTGTCTGCTGCCGCTGCTGCGCACGCTCACCGAGACCCAGGACCGCCCGGCCGAACTCCAGCTGGCACGCGCCCGGATGCTGGAGCGGACCGTACGGCTGCTGGTGTCCTGCCGCGCGATCACCGAGACCGACAGCTCCCCGGCCCGCGAGAAGCTCGCCGGGATGCCCCGCGCGCTGCGCTTCCCGAACCCCCGCGCGGCCGCCGACTGGCTGCGCATCCGGCAGCCCGCGCTGCTCGCCGCGGCCCGGCTGGCGGTCGCCGACGGAGAGCTGGACACACTGGCCCGCCGCCTCATGGCCGCGCTGGTCAGAGCGATGGTCGCGCACTTCGGTACGCAGGCGGCGGCGCCCGAGCTGTACGGCATCCACCGGCTCGTCCTGGACGTGGCGGAGCGCCGGGACCTGCCCCGCGAGAAGGCCGCCGCGCTGCTGAACCTCGCCGACCTGGACGCCCAGACCGGCCGTACGAGGAATGCGCTGGCCCGCTACCGGGCCGCTCTGGACGCCGGACGCGAGGCGAACGACCCGTACGCGACCGGCCGCGCGATGGAATCCGTAGGCGGCGCGCACCAGGAGCTGGGGGACCACGACCGGGCCGCCGACTGGTTCGGGCGCGCCCTCGCCCAGCGGCTCGCGCGCGACGAGCGCGAGGACGTGGCCCGGCTGCACGGACGCATCGCCACCGCGCACACGTACGCGGGCCGCTACGGCGAGGCGCTGCGCAACTGGCGCTCGGCGATCACCGGCTACCGCAAGAGCGGCGATGTGGCCGGTCAGGCAAGGGCGTTGAGCGAGATGGGACGGGTGCAGGAGTACGCGGGCCGGCCCGAGGAATCCCTCGCCACCTGCCTGGAGGCGGTCGAGTGGGCGCGTCGCGCCGAGGACACCCGGCTGCAGGCCGCGCTGCACCTCCGGCTCGCCGACACGCTGGACCGGCTGGGAGACCCCGCGGCCGCCGGGCTGCACCGCGGAGCGGCCGAGCGCATGCTGGGTGACGAGCTCCCAGAGGACGCTTCAGCCAGGGAACACGACGCTAACGCCTGCGAAATCCGTAGTACATCCGAAGAAGATTGATGCATTGAAAGGCTAGACAGAGGGAATCCCTTCATTAGACTGGCTCCGCCGCGTCTTTTCGTGGTGTCTCCCGGTGTGCTCCCGTGCGTGCCGGTATGTCGGGCCATGTCCTGGCATGCGTGACCCCAGACCCCTTCTGAGCCAAGGACCGTGATCGACGTGAAGGTCGGCATCCCCCGCGAGGTCAAGAACAACGAGTTCCGGGTGGCCATCACCCCCGCCGGCGTGCACGAGCTGGTGCGCCACGGCCACCAGGTCCTCATCGAGCAGAACGCCGGAGTCGGCTCGTCGATCCCGGACGAGGAGTACGTGGCCGCCGGTGCGCGGATCATCGCCACCGCCGACGAGGTCTGGGCCACCGCCGACCTGCTGCTCAAGGTCAAGGAGCCCATCGCCGAGGAGTACCACCGCCTCCGCAAGGACCAGACGCTCTTCACCTACCTGCACCTGGCCGCGTCCAAGGAGTGCACGGACGCGCTCGTCGAGTCCGGCACCACGGCGATCGCCTACGAGACGGTCGAGCTGCCCAGCCGCGCGCTCCCGCTCCTCGCCCCGATGTCCGAGGTCGCGGGCCGCCTCGCCCCGCAGGTCGGCGCGTACCACCTGATGCGCTCGGTCGGCGGCCGCGGTGTGCTCCCCGGCGGCGTCCCCGGCACGCAGCCCGCGCGGGCCGTCGTCATCGGCGGCGGTGTCTCCGGCTGGAACGCCACGCAGATCGCCGTCGGCATGGGATTCCACGTCACGCTGCTCGACCGCGACATCAACAAGCTCCGCGAGGCCGACAAGGTCTTCGGCACCAAGGTCCGGGCGATCATGTCCAACTCCTTCGAGCTGGAGAAGGCCGTTCTGGAGGCCGACCTCGTCATCGGTGCCGTGCTCATCCCGGGCGCCAAGGCACCGAAACTGGTCACCAACGAGCTCGTGTCGCGAATGAAGCCCGGAAGTGTTCTTGTCGACATCGCCATCGACCAGGGCGGCTGCTTCGAGGACTCGCGTCCGACGACTCACGCGGAGCCGACCTTCCCGGTGCACGGCTCGGTCTTCTACTGCGTCGCCAACATGCCGGGCGCCGTGCCCAACACGTCGACATATGCCCTCACGAACGCCACGCTGCCCTACATCGTGGAATTGGCGGACCGCGGCTGGGTCGAGGCGCTGCGCCGTGACCCCGCGCTCGCGAGGGGTCTCAACACCCATGACGGCAAGGTCGTTTACCGCGAGGTCGCGGAGGCGCACGGGCTGGAGCACGTCGAGCTGGACACCCTGCTCGGCTGACGATACGACCGATCTGTCCCGACCCGTCGGGCGATCTCTCCACCGATAAAAGGCGATACGTCAACACAGGTCGTCAACATGGCGTGTACGGCCGGACCTTGTCCCACAAGGTCCGGCCGGATGTGTGTCGAGTCACTTTGCGAGACTCGTTCAACTCGCCTCGAACGTAACCCTTGAACCGTTTCGCACACCCGTGAAACCTGCCGTGCGACGCCCTTACGCCCTTGACAGAGGGGTGTTCCGTTGCCGACACATCGGGCCGGGTCCGGCGGATTGTGTTGCTGCGGACCGGTGACACGCCATAGAGTCGCCAACCGTCGGCATGGTGCCACGCTGACCTATCTAGAAGTTTCCTGGTCACCAAGGAGGTAAGACGACTTGTGAATGAGTCGACATTTACTCCCGGGGGTGGTCAACCAGGAATGCCTGCGCAGGGCTCAAGGCCCACGGGGCTCGAGGCTGTCGGCTCCGTTGCTGTGCGCACCTTCGCAGCCCACCAGAGTCTCCACCCCTCGCGGACGACTCAGCCCGCACACCAGAGCATGGATGGCCATCACGTGAACGCCATGGCCGGCAACGGAAGTGGCGAGAACCGCACCCACTTCGCCGACTACGACGACCTGCCCGAGGGGCACTTCTACGACCCCGACGCCGAGTACGAGCCCGATCCGGAGTACGCGGCCACGCTCGCGCCCGACGCGGCGCGCCAGCGGCGTGAGCGCATCGGCCCGACCGGGCGCCCGCTGCCGTACTTCCCGATCCCGGGCCCGCTGACCGATCACGGCCCCGCGAAGATCATCGCGATGTGCAACCAGAAGGGCGGCGTCGGCAAGACGACGTCGACCATCAACCTGGGCGCGGCACTCGCGGAGTACGGACGCCGGGTCCTGCTCGTCGACTTCGACCCGCAGGGCGCACTGTCCGTGGGCCTCGGCGTCAACCCGATGGAGCTCGACCTCACGGTCTACAACCTGCTCATGGAGCGGGGCATGGCGGCCGACGAGGTGCTCCTGAAGACAGCGGTCCCGAACATGGACCTGCTGCCCAGCAACATCGACCTGTCGGCCGCCGAGGTCCAGTTGGTGTCCGAGGTCGCGCGCGAGTCCACGCTGCAGCGGGCCCTGAAGCCGCTGATGGCCGACTACGACTACATCGTGATCGACTGTCAGCCCTCGCTCGGTCTTCTCACCGTCAACGCCCTGACAGCGGCGCACAAGGTGATCGTGCCGCTCGAGTGCGAGTTCTTCGCCCTCCGTGGTGTCGCGCTGCTCACCGAGACCATCGAGAAGGTCCAGGAGCGGCTCAACCCCGAGCTGGAGCTCGACGGCATCCTCGCCACGATGTACGACTCGCGGACCGTGCACAGCCGTGAGGTGCTCGCGCGCGTGGTCGAGGCGTTCGACGATCACGTCTACCACACGGTGATCGGCCGGACCGTCCGCTTCCCGGAGACCACGGTCGCCGGTGAGCCGATCACGACGTACGCCTCCAACTCCGTCGGTGCCGCCGCCTATCGCCAGCTCGCCAGGGAGGTGCTCGCCCGGTGTCACGCCGAGTGAGTCTGCCGGGGGCCGACGAACTGTTCCGTACGACCGGGGGAATGGCGCTTCAGGCGTCCAGCCCCAGGCGCCCGGCCAACGGCGAGGCCCGGGTACCGGGTCCGGCGGGCGAGAGCGACGCCGCTGCCGCCGGGGATGACGCCCCGCAATCCGTACCCGTGCGGGGCGGCGACGGCGAGGGCGACGAACATGTCGCCGCCGACGCCGAGTCCTCCGACGGCGAGTCCCGGAGTCGGGGCGCCGCCGGGGACCGTTCCGGGCGGCGGCAGGGGGTGCAGGAAGGTTCTGCCGGGCCCTCCACGGGCGCGCAGCCGCGCAAGCGTGGGCGCGGCTCAGGACGGCGCCCCAGCGGGCGTGAGCGGCACGACGAGAAGATCACGGTGTACGTGTCCGCCGAGGAGCTCATGGACCTCGAGCACGCCCGGCTGGTGCTCCGTGGGGAGCACGGGCTCGCGGTCGACCGTGGGCGGATCGTGCGGGAGGCTGTCGCCGTGGTGCTCGCGGATCTCGAATCCCGTGGGGACGCGAGCATCCTCGTACGACGGTTGCGCGGGCGGTAGCGGTAGCCTGCGACGGCTATGACCTCGAACGACGCCCCTGCCACGGCCTCCGGCGGTTCCGGTGGCCGTCGGCGTGCGCTGGGGCGGGGGCCTGGGGGTACGGCCCCGCCTGAGCCCCCGGGCGAGGTCTTGCCGCCTGCGGCGGAGCCGGAGCCGCCTGCGGCGGAGAGCCCGTCTGGGGGTGAGGACGGTACTTCGGCTGCGGACCGTGGAGCGTTGTGCCCACCCGTTCCGCCCTGCGGAACGCCTGCCCACAACGCTGCAGGCGAGCCGACCAGCGAGCCCGGAGCCGTTCGCCCCGAGGAACAGCCCGAGATCGTCGAGCCCGAAGAGCCCGTCGCCGATGAACCCGATGACGGGGTCTTCAAAGTTCGGCTTGCCAACTTCGAAGGGCCGTTCGATCTGCTGCTTCAGTTGATTTCCAAGCACAAGATGGATGTCACCGAGGTCGCGCTCTCCAAGGTCACCGACGAGTTCATGGCGCACATCAGGGCGATGGGGCCGGACTGGGATCTCGATCAGACGACCGAGTTCCTGGTCGTCGCGGCGACGCTGCTCGATCTGAAGGCCGCCCGGCTGCTGCCGTCCGCCGAGGTCGAGGACGAGGCGGATCTGGCGCTGCTGGAAGCCCGGGACCTGCTCTTCGCGCGGCTGCTGCAGTACCGGGCGTACAAGCAGATCGCCGAGATCTTCAACCGGCGCCTCGACGAGGAGGCGCGCCGCTACCCCCGTACCGTCGGGCTGGAGGCGCACCACGCCGAGCTGCTGCCCGAGGTCGTCATCAGCATCGGGGCGGAAGGATTCGCCAAGCTCGCCGTGAAGGCGATGCAGCCCAAGCCGAAGCCGCAGGTGTACGTCGACCACATCCACGCGCCGCTCGTGAGCGTGCAGGAGCAGGCCGCGATCGTGGTGGCCCGGCTGCGGGAGCTCGGAGAGGCCAGTTTCCGCTCGCTCGTCGAGGACACCGACGACACCCTCACCGTCGTGGCGCGTTTCCTAGCCCTTCTGGAGCTCTATCGGGAGAAGGCGGTCTCCCTGGACCAGGAGGAGGCTCTGGGGGACCTGGTGGTGCGCTGGACGGGCGGGGACGGGGATGCGCAGCCCACGGTGACCGACGAGTTCGACAGGCCGCCCGAACCGGTCAAGGAGGAGAAGGCGTGAGCGAGGACACCACCGAGGCCCCCGCGGGTCCGCCCGGCGTCGCCGATCTCGACCTCAAGCCAGCCCTGGAGGCCGTCCTCATGGTCGTGGACGAACCCGCGACCGTGGAGCATCTCGCCAAGATCCTCGAGCGGCCGAAGCGGCGGATCGCGGCTGCTCTGCGGGAGCTAGCCGACGAGTACACCATCCAGGGTCGCGGCTTCGAGCTGCGGCTCATCGCCGGCGGCTGGCGTTTCTACAGCCGTCCCGAGTACGCGGCGGCCGTCGAACGCTTCGTCCTCGACGGCCAGCAGGCCCGGCTCACCCAGGCCGCGCTGGAGACGCTGGCGGTCGTCGCGTACCGCCAGCCGGTCAGCCGCAGCAGGGTCTCGGCGGTCCGCGGAGTGAACTGCGACGGCGTGATGCGCACCCTCCTGCAGAGGGGTCTGGTCGAGGAGGCGGGCGCGGAACCCGAAACAGGTGCGATCCTGTACAGGACGACGAACTACTTCCTGGAGCGAATGGGCCTGCGCGGCCTGGACGAGCTCCCGGAGCTCGCGCCCTTCCTTCCGGAGGCGGACGCGATCGAAGCAGAGACGCTGGAAGGGGTCCCGTCGTTCGATCCGGATGCGCCGGACGCAGATGCAGACGACACGACGACGACGGAACTTTGATGCGAAGCAGTGGCAGCGGCAGTGGCAGGAACAACGGGCGCGGCAACCCGCGCGGAACCGGCGGGGGCGGTAACCCTCGCGGTTCCGGTGGAGGCGGTGGCCCCCGCGGTTCCGGTGGGGGCGGTGGCCCTCGCGGCTCAGGTGGGGGCGGCGCCCCCCGCGGTTCCGGCGGAGGCGGCAATTCCCGCGGAACCGGTGGGGGCGGCTCCCCGCAGAGGAGCGCGGGAGGGCGCGACGACAGGCCGAAGCGGGCAGGCAACCCCCGTCCGGAGGAGCGCCGCTACGACGTAGGCCCCGGCGCGACCCACGACGGCCCCAAGTCGGGGCGCGGCAGCTCGGCCCGCGGCGGTGCCAAGGGCGGTCCCAAGCAGGGCCAGCAGCGCGGCGGCCGTACGGAGAACGCGCGCTCCCGTGAGTACGAGACACGTACCGAGGAGCGCAACAGGGACCGGTACGCGGGCAGGCCCGAGGTCAAGACGCCCAAGACCTTCCCGGGCGCCGAGCAGGAGGGCGAGCGCCTGCAGAAGGTGCTCGCGCGCGCGGGCTACGGTTCGCGGCGTGCCTGCGAGGAGCTGGTCGAGCAGTCCCGGGTCGAGGTCAACGGCGAGATCGTCGTCGAGCAGGGCATGCGCGTCGACCCGGAGAACGACGAGATCAAGGTCGACGGTCTGACCGTCGCCACGCAGTCGTACCAGTTCTTCTCGCTGAACAAGCCCGCCGGCGTGGTGTCCACCATGGAGGACAACGAGGGCCGTCAGTGCCTCGGTGACTACGTGACGAACCGTGAGACGCGGCTCTTCCACGTCGGGCGGCTCGACACCGAGACCGAGGGCGTCATCCTGCTCACCAACCACGGTGAGCTGGCACACCGCCTCACGCACCCCAAGTACGGCGTGAAGAAGGTCTATCTCGCGCACATCGTGGGCCCGATCCCGCGCGACCTGGGCAAGCAGCTCAAGGACGGCATCCAGCTGGAGGACGGGTACGCGAAGGCGGACCACTTCAGGGTCGTCGAGCAGACCGGCAAGAACTACCTCGTAGAGGTGACCCTCCACGAGGGCCGCAAGCACATCGTGCGGCGCATGCTCGCCGAGGCCGGCTTCCCGGTCGACAAGCTCGTGCGCGTGTCCTTCGGACCGATCACCCTGGGCGACCAGAAGTCGGGCTGGCTGCGGCGGCTGTCGAACACCGAGGTCGGGATGCTGATGCAGGAAGTCGGCCTCTAGACCTCTGGGCTTCTGGGCCCCTGGAGAACCTCCAGAGAAAATCGTCTCATCCGTAGAGACCTGTTTGGTACGGCATAGGCCGGTTCCGGGATTTCCCGGGGCCGGCCGATGTGCGTTCGGGGGTTGTGGCGGCCCGTTCCGCTATTTATAGTCGTGCTGACCATTAAAGGAACGCCCCCGCCGGGCGCGGTCGTTGGAGCAGGGCCCACGGGGGTGGTCCCGGTCCGGAGGCCGTCGCCCGGCGAGGTGCAGGACGGCCGTGCAGGCCATGAGGAGGGGGCAATGGAGGGCTACGACAAATACGCCTTCGAGCCCTTCGCCGTCACCGTGGATCTCGCGGTGTTCACGGTCCGGGCGGGCGTACTGCAAGCGCTGCTGATCGAGCGCGGACAGGAGCCGTTCGCGGGCCACTGGGCGCTGCCCGGAGGGTTCGTGCTGCCCGACGAGTCCGCCGGGACGGCCGCCCGGCGCGAACTCGCCGAGGAGACCGGGCTGGCGGACGTCTCGGGGCTGCATCTGGAGCAGTTGCGCACCTACAGCGAACCGGACCGCGATCCCCGGATGCGGGTCGTCTCCGTGGCGTACACCGCGCTGCTGCCCGATCCGCCCGAACCGCGTGGCGGCGGCGACGCGGCGAGCGCGCGCTGGCTGCCGTACGACGGGCTCGGGCCGCTCGCCTTCGACCACGACCGGATCCTCGCGGACGCACATGAACGGGTCGGCGCCAAGCTCGAATACACCTGCCTGGCCACGGCGTTCTGCCCGCCGGAGTTCACGCTCGGGGAACTCCAGCAGGTCTACGAGACCGTGTGGGGGACCGCGCTCGACCGGCCGAACTTCCGGCGCAAAGTCCTTGCCACGCCCGGGTTCGTCGAGCAGATCCCCGGTGCGGCCCGGCTGACCGGAGGCCGGGGGAAGCCTGCCGCGCTGTATCGCGCGGGCGACGCCACCGCACTGCACCCACCGCTGATGCGACCGGCATCGGCCCCCTCGCCAGCGTCGGCGCCCCAGGCATCACCGTCACCGTCGTCGGAAGGACGATCCTCATGACCACGACCGTCAGGAAGCACGCCGCCACGGGGGCGTTGGTCGGGCTTGCCCTCGGGGACGCGCTCGGTTTCCCGACCGAGTTCAACGATGTGCCCTCGATCCTCGCCAAGTGCGGGCCCTGGCGGGAGATGGAGCTGCCCACCCCCGCGTACGTCACGGACGACACGCAGATGACGCTGGCGCTGGGGCGGGGGCTGCGGACGGCCATGGACCGGGGGCTGCTGGGCCCCCGGGAGCTGGAAGAGCCGGTGCGCAAGGAGTTCATCGCCTGGAACCGGTCGCCGGAGAACAACCGCGCGCCGGGCAACACCTGCCTCAGGGCCTGCGACCTGCTGGAGCGTGAGGGGCTGCCCTGGCAGGACGCCAGCCAGATCCACTCCAAGGGCTGCGGCGCCAACATGCGCGTAGCCCCGCTCGGTCTCATCTCAGGGCTCAGCGACGAACAGCGCGCGGGCGCCGCCCAGTTGCAGGCCGCGCTCACCCACGGGCATCCGACCGCGCTCGCCGCGTCCGACCTCACCGCGCACGCGGTGCGACTGCTCGCGCAAGGTGCGGAGCCGACGGGACTGGTCGGCCTGCTGCGCTCGTACGCGTACGAGAACCGCACGCGCTACAACGAGCGCTGGCTCGGAGACCTGTGGACCCGTTCCCAGGACCCGACGCCGACGCACTTCATCTCGCGTGGCTGGGACGAGTGCCTGGAGGCCCTGGAGCGGCTTCAGAGGGCCCTGCGGTCGCCGTCGCCCGAGACGGACCCCTGTCTGGCCACGGGGGCCGGGTGGATCGCCGAGGAGGCGCTCGCCACCGGCCTGCTGTGCTTCCTGCTCTTCGTGGACGAGCCGGTGACGGCCCTGCGACGGGCCGCCTGCACCTCGGGGGACTCGGACTCGATCGCCTGCCTCGCCGGCGCCTTCGCAGGGGCGTACCTCGGTGCCGATGCATGGCCTACGGAGTGGGCCGACAGGATCGAGTACCAGGGGGACCTGATGGCGTTGGGGGCGCTCTGGGACGACTGACCGGTCGATGGGGCGACTGACCGGCACACCAGCCCTGGGGGTCGCGCGTGGTGGGTCAGGTGACGCTGATCGAGTCGCCCGTGACCGTGATCTGCTTCGCGGGGAGCGGCTTCTGGGCCGGGCCCTTGGCCACCGAGCCGTCGGCGATGCGGAACTCGCTGCCGTGGCAGGTGCAGTTGATCGTGCCGTCCGAGACGTTGGCGACGATGCAGCCCTGGTGCGTGCAGACCGCCGAGAAGGCCTTGAAGCCGCCCTTCTCGGGCTGGGTGACGACGACCTTCTCGTCCTTGAAGATCTTGCCGCCGCCGACCGGGATGTCGGCGGTCCTGGTCAGTTCCTCACCGGCGGGCGCCTCGCCCCCGGTCCCGCTCTCCGCGGGGGCGACGGAGGACGCCTCCTCCTCGCTTCCCCCGCCGTTCTCGTCCCCGTACTTGCTGCAGCCGGCGATCAACGCGGCCGCGCCCGTCGCGAGAACCGCGCGCCGCGTGGAGGGGTGGGTCATGTCGTCACTCCGAACGTGCGGAAGAACCAGAGGGCGGAGGTCAGCCAGACCACCGTCAGGGCCGAGAAGACAAGTCCGCCGACGATGGGCAGCACCCAGCCGGGCAGACGCTCCGAGCGGAGCAGCAGCATCTTGGCACTGAATGCACCGAAGAAGAAGCAACCCAGGACCGAGTGCCACAAAACGCGTGGTTCGTACGTCTGATAGCCCAAAGCGTATAGACAGTGCACAGCGACCGGAACTGCCACAAGAAACGCAATTCGACCCGACCAGCGGTGCAGTACGCCCGACCAGCTCGGGCCCGGGATGCGCCCGTACACCATGAGTGCCGACACGAGCTGCACGACCGCGAAGCCCATCGCGGTCGTGGCGAGCCACGACTTGACCGCGCTCGTGCTGCTGAAGCCCGCCAGGTTGAAGGCGGTGCCCTCCGGGTCGTGCACATTGCCGTAGACGCCGAGGCCGACCGCGACCGCGCCCGCGACCAGGGCCGGTACGAGATAGGTGGCGGCTCCCGGGCGGCGGGAGGCGGGGCCGGGCGACGGAAAGTTCTGGGTGGCGGCGTTCGGGTCCACGGTCATGGTCGGCTCCCTGCGGTCACGGGTCATCGAGCAAGGGGCGGAGCGAAGAGCGGAGTGCGGGGTGCGGGGTGGAGCGGAGGAACGAGCGGGTGGATCACGGGGTCACGGGCTCGGCCGTGAGCTGTTGCCCGTCGACCGTCACGACGCCGGTCTCGGGGTCGATGCGGGGTGCGGGGCTCGGCTTGCCCGCGCGGTTGAGGATGCCGACCTGTTGCCCGCTCGGCAGGACGATCCAGCCGCCGTCGACCTCGGCGCCCCGCACGGTGGCGGTCGCGCGGTACAGCCCGGAGGGCTTGACGGCCTTGTCGGCCGTGAAGCCGTACTTCCGCTGTCCCATGTCGACCGTGCCGCGGATCTGCTTGCCCTTCAGCTCGCCGGTGAGGACGTTGCCGTTCTGGCCGGTGAGCCGCATGCTGCCGTCGGCCTTGACGTCACCCTTCAGCCACGACTCCTGGTCCTTGCCGTCGCAGAAGTACGCGACCGCCTTGTCGTCGCGCAGGGTGACCGCGACCGCGGAGGAGTCGTCGTCCGTGCGGCCCGCGTAGTCGGCGTTGGGCGCGGCGGTCTTCGACGGGCTGGGCGAGGGTGACGGCTTGCCCGACGGGGGCGAGGCCGTGGGTGTCGGGCTCGCCGACACGACATCACCCGAGGACTCGCTCCCGGTCGACGTACTGCGCGTCCCTTCCGTCACATTGAGCGACAGCATGAACAAGGCGAGCAGTAGTCCCGCGAGGAGCGTGAAAAGTGGTCCGGAACGCTTCATCGAGCCTCCCCCGAGGCGTGGCGCGGACAGCCTCACCATGCAAGCGGACCCGCGGCCCCTGCGTCCAGAGGCGCACAGGAGCGACTTCGCGGAAATCAAAGGGCGATCACACCGTAGAGGACAACTTCACTCCAAGTGGTGCCAAGTAGTTATTCGGGTGACATTGGTGCAATCCGGGTCGAGCGGCTCGCGGGACGAGCCCCACGGGACGGATCGGCGACCTCCACGAAAGGGCACGACCATGGCGGGTAACGATCTGGGCAGTCTGCTCGGCGGTGTTCTCGGCGGAGGCGCTCGGAGCGGCGCCGGCGGAGGGGCGGGCGGGGCCGGAGGGGCCGCCATTCTGGGCTCGCTGCTCCAGGCGCTCATGAACGGCAGGGGTGGGAGCGGTGGCACCGGGATCGGCGCCGGGAGCGGTGGCAATCCGCTGGGCGGCCTGATGGACCTGCTCACCCGGTCCGGCCTCGCGGAGCAGAAGGACTCCTGGGTCGGCACCGGCGACAACCAGTCCGTGACCGGCGCGCAGATCCAGCAGGCGCTGCCCGACGAGACGCTCAAGCAGGTCGCCGACGAGGCGGGCGTCACCACCGACCGGGCCGCCACCGAGATCGCGCAGACCCTGCCGCAGGTGGTCGACCGGCTGAGCCCCGACGGACACCTGCCGGACGCCTCGCTCGAAGACCTCGTCAAGCAGCAGCGGTTCTGAGGCTCTCGCAGCAATGGTTCCGAGGCTCTCGACGTGCCCGTGCACCCTTCCGGGACAGCGCGCCGGGCGTCTCGGCAGGCGGGCGCCCGGTACCGGGCCACCGAGGGCTGACTAGGCTGGATGGACCAAGAGCCGTACATCAGCAAGGAGCATCACCGTGGCGGTACGAGCGGTCCGGGGCGCCGTCCAACTGGAGCGGGACGAGGCCGGCCACATGGACGAGCAGGTCAGCGAGCTGCTCACCGCCATACTTGAGCGGAACGAGCTGACCACCGAGGACCTGATCAGCATCTGGTTCACGGCGACGCCCGACCTGCACAGCGACTTTCCGGCCGCCGCGGCACGCAAGCTCGGCATCGTCGACGTACCGCTGATCTGCGCGCAGGAGCTGGACATCGAGGGCGCGATGCCCCGGGTCGTGCGGGTCCTCGCGCACATCGAGTCCGATCTGCCGCGTTCCGAGGTCGCGCACGTCTACCTGGGTGCCGCGGGCGCGCTCCGCAAGGACATCGCCCAGTGAGAACCGCACTTGTCATCGGCACCGGACTGATCGGTACGTCGGCCGCGCTGGCCCTGGCGGGGCGCGGTGTCGTCGTACACCTCGCCGACCACGACCCGGAGCAGGCCCGTACGGCGGCCGCGCTCGGCGCCGGCACGGACGAGGAGCCCACCGGGCCCGTCGACCTCGCGATCATCGCGGCGCCGCCCGCGCACGTGGCCGCGGCGCTCGGCGACGCGATGCGGCGCGGGGTCGCGCGCGGGTACCTCGACGTGGCCAGCGTCAAGGGCGGCCCCCGCCGCGAGCTGGAGTCGCTGGGCCTCGACCTGTCCGCGTACATCGGTACGCATCCCATGTCGGGCCGCGAGAAGTCGGGCCCACTGGCCGCGACCGGGGACCTCTTCGAGGGGCGGCCCTGGGTGCTGACGCCGACCCGGGACACGGACACCGAGGTCCTCAACCTCGCGCTGGAACTCGTCTCGCACTGCCGGGCCGTACCGGTCGTCATGGACGCCGACGCCCACGACCGCGCGGTCGCCCTCGTCTCCCACATGCCCCACCTGGTGTCGAGCATGGTCGCCGCGCGGCTGGAGAACGCCGAGGAGGCGGCCGTACGCCTGTGCGGTCAGGGCATCCGTGACGTGACCCGGATCGCGGCTTCCGACCCGCGGATGTGGATCGACATCCTCTCCGCGAACCCGGGCCCGGTCGCCGACCTCCTCGCGGACGTCTCGGCCGACCTGGAGGAGACCGTGCAGGCCCTGCGCGCCCTCCAGTCCTCCGACGAGGCCAAGCGCAGCGAGGGTTTCACCGGCATCGAGGACGTCCTGCGCCGGGGCAACGCCGGCCAGATCCGCGTCCCCGGCAAGCACGGCGCCGCCCCGACCGTGTACGAGAGCGTCGTCGTCCTCATCGACGACCAGCCGGGCCAGCTGGCCCGTATCTTCGCCGACGCGGGCCGGGCGGGCGTCAACATCGAGGACGTCCGCATCGAGCACGCGACCGGGCAGCAGGCGGGTCTGGTCGAGCTGATGGTGAAGCCCTCGGCGGCACCCGTGCTGACGGCGTCGCTGCGGGAGCGGGGCTGGTCGATCCGGCAGTAGTGCCGAGCCATGCGCGAGGCGACGCGGTGATCCTGGTTCCGGTGGTCGTCCTGGTGATCGTTGCGGCGGTGGTCCCAGGGACTGTGACGGGGGCGCCGCGGGGTCCGTAAAACGGGGTCCGGGAAGCCAGTAACCTTGTTCGGGGCACGATCGCGCCCGAACCAGCCCACCACCCCGTACCAGGAAGGTGCCCGCACCCGTGGAAACCACCGCCGCCCGGACCGCTCCGGCCGTGATTGTCGCCATCGACGGTCCCTCCGGCACGGGCAAGTCGAGCACCTCCAAGGCCGTCGCCGCGAAGCTCGGCCTGAGCTACCTGGACACGGGCGCCCAGTACCGGGCGATCACCTGGTGGATGGTGACCAACGGCATCGACATCACCGACCCCTCCTCGATCGCGGACGCGGCCGGCAAGCCCGAGATCGTGTCCGGTACGGACCCCTCGGCGCCGACGATCACCGTCGACGGCACGGATGTCGCGGGCCCGATCCGCACCCAGGAGGTCACCTCCAAGGTCAGCGCGGTCAGCGCCGTGCCCGAGGTGCGGGCCCGGATCACCGAGCTGCAGCGCTCGATCGCCTCGGCGGCCGAGCAGGGCATCGTCGTCGAGGGCCGGGACATCGGCACGACCGTGCTGCCCGACGCCGACCTGAAGATCTTCCTCACCGCGTCCCCGGAGGCCCGTGCGGCCCGCCGCAGCGGTGAACTCAAGGGCGCCGACGTCAACGCCACCCGCGAGGCCCTGATCAAGCGGGACGCGGCCGACTCCAGCCGCAAGACCTCGCCGCTCGCCAAGGCGGACGACGCGGTCGAGGTGGACACCTCCGACCTCACGCTCCAGCAGGTCATCGAGTGCGTCGTCACCCTCGTCGAGGAGAAGCGGGCCACGAAGTGAGCGTCGCGTCCGTGCCCTCGGTCAAGGGCGCCGAGGTCGGGCGGCGCATCGGCGTCGGCCTGATGTACGGCCTGTGGAAGCCGCGGGTGCTGGGTGCCTGGAAGGTCCCCGCGACCGGCCCGGTGATCTTCGCGGTCAACCACTCCCACAACATCGACGGCCCGATGGTCATCGGCGTGGCGCCCCGGCCCTCGCACTTCCTGGTCAAGAAGGAGGCGTTCGTCGGCCCGCTCGACCCGTTCATGACCCGCATCGGCCAGATCAAGGTCGACCGTGACACCACCGACCGGACGGCCATCACGCGCGCGCTGGGCGTGCTGCAGAACGGCGGGGTCCTCGGGATCTTCCCGGAGGGCACCCGCGGCGAGGGCGACTTCGCCGCACTGCGCGCCGGGCTCTCCTACTTTGCCGTCCGCAGCGGCGCCCCGATCGTCCCGGTCGCCGTGCTGGGAAGCACGGAGCGGCGCGGGCGGTTGATAAAGGCGCTGCCCCCGCTGCGCAGCCGGGTCGACGTCGTCTTCGGGGACCCCTTCGAGGCGGGCAACGGCAGCGGACTGCGTACGCGCAAGGCGCTCGACGAGGCGACCGTGCGGATCCAGAAGCAGCTGACCGCGCACCTGGAAAACGCCAGGCACCTCACGGGGCGTTAAGAGACACTCCAGTAGTGGATCGTCCGATACGGGCGGTCCACCGATCACCACGATGAACTACGAGGTACGGACTTCATGAACGACCACATCCAGCCCGACGGCTCGGCCGAGCACGAGCACGGGGCGCTTGGCGATGCCGAGTACGCGGAGTTCATGGAGCTCGCCGCGGAAGAGGGCTTCGACGTCGAGGACATCGAGGGCGCGATCGAGGCGGCCGGCCACGGCCCGCTCCCGGTCCTCGCCGTCGTCGGCCGTCCGAACGTCGGCAAGTCGACCCTGGTGAACCGGATCATCGGCCGCCGCGAGGCCGTCGTCGAGGACAAGCCCGGTGTCACCCGCGACCGCGTCACCTACGAGGCCGAGTGGGCGGGCCGCCGTTTCAAGCTCGTCGACACCGGCGGCTGGGAGCAGGACGTCCTCGGCATCGACGCCTCCGTGGCCGCCCAGGCCGAGTACGCGATCGACGCGGCCGACGCGGTCGTCTTCGTCGTCGACGCCAAGGTCGGCGCCACCGACACCGACGAGGCGGTCGTACGCCTTCTCCGCAAGGCCGGCAAGCCCGTCGTCCTGTGCGCCAACAAGGTCGACGGCCTGAGCGGCGAGGCCGACGCCTCGTACCTGTGGGCCCTGGGCCTCGGCGAGCCGCACCCCGTCTCCGCACTGCACGGCCGCGGCACCGGCGACATGCTGGACGCCGTCCTGGAGGCGCTGCCCGAGGCACCCGCGCAGACCTTCGGCACCGCGATCGGCGGTCCGCGCCGCATCGCCCTCATCGGCCGCCCGAACGTCGGCAAGTCGTCGCTGCTCAACAAGGTGGCCAACGAGGACCGTGTGGTCGTCAACGAGGTCGCGGGCACCACCCGTGACCCGGTCGACGAGCTCATCGAACTCGGCGGTGTCACCTGGAAGTTCGTCGACACGGCAGGTATCCGCAAGCGCGTCCACCTCCAGCAGGGCGCCGACTACTACGCGTCGCTGCGTACGGCCGCGGCGGTGGAGAAGGCCGAAGTCGCCGTCATCCTGATCGACGCCTCCGAGACCATCTCGATCCAGGACCAGCGCATCGTCACGATGGCCGTCGAGGCCGGGCGCGCCATCGTCCTCGCCTTCAACAAGTGGGACACCCTCGACGAGGAGCGCCGCTACTACCTGGAGCGCGAGATCGAGACCGAGCTCGCCCAGGTCTCCTGGGCGCCCCGGGTCAACGTCTCGGCGCGTACGGGCCGGCACATGGAGAAGCTCGTCCCGGCGATCGAGACCGCGATCGAGGGCTGGGAGGCGCGCGTTCCCACGGGCCGGCTGAACGCCTTCCTGGGGGAGCTCGTCGCCGCCCACCCGCACCCGGTCCGGGGCGGCAAGCAGCCGCGCATCCTCTTCGGCACCCAGGCGGGCACGAAGCCGCCGCGGTTCGTGCTGTTCTCCTCGGGCTTCATCGAGCACGGCTACCGCCGCTTCGTGGAGCGCCGGCTGCGCGAGGAGTTCTCCTTCGAGGGAACGCCGATCCACATCTCGGTGCGGGTGCGCGAGAAGCGCGGCAGGAAGAAGTAGCCGCACGGGACGTGTACGCACATGGGTGAGGGCCCCGCAGAACTGCGGGGCCCTCACCCATGTGCCTCAGTCTTCCCTGTGCCTCAGCGCTCCCGGCGCGGCCCCGGCGGGAGCGCCGCCGGGATCAGACCGGTGGCGTGCTGCCGCGCCACCGGCTGCCAGACGGACGTGACGGTCTGGCTCTGGTGCGTGGACACCTGCCCCGTCTGGTGCTGCCCGACGTGCCGCATGCCGTACGCGGTCGGCGTGTACGCACCCGAGTTGTACGAGCTCGTGCTGAGCAGCCCCGTCCCGTGCAGCCCGGATCCCCGCAGGCCCGAGCCATGCAGACCTGAGCCGTACAGGCCTCCGCCGTGCGGCCCGGTCCCGAAAGCCGTGAAGCCGAGCTCCTCCTCACCACTGCGGTCGCCCGGCAGGGTCCGGAAGGCCTTGCGGAACTCCGCGAAGAGCGCGTCGTAGATCGGCGTGGCCGAAGGGGTGCCCGCGGTGTCCTGTACCGGCCGCATGGCCGGGATGGGGGACGTGTACGGCAGGCGGCGGGGGGAGTCGTAGGTGTGCACGTCTGTGCCAACGACCCCGCCGCCCTTCGGATGCGGCCGCCGGTCCGTATTGGCCGGTCACCGGGAGTGTTTGCGGCGCATTCGTGGACCGGGGCCCGCGCTCAGGTGCCGGCCAGGGGCATCGCGCTCGCCACCAGCTGGCCGCCCGCGGCGGCCTTGTCGAGCGCCTGGCGCAGCAGGTCCTCGCGGGGCTGGCGGCCGATCGAGCCGACCGGGGCCGCGAACAGCAGCACCTGCTGGTGCTTGTTGGCGGCCGCCCGCCAGCTGTCGGTGACCTGGAGCGGCTGGTGGGCCTGCCACCAGGCGACGGGGGAGCCGCCGCCGGTGCCCGGCTGCAGGACCGCGTGCAGCTGGCCCATGGCGAGCAGCACGGACCAGCCGTGCAGTACGGGCGGCACTTCCGTGATCTGGCTCAGCGGCATGAAGCCCTGCTCGATGAGGAGCGGCAGGAAGTCGTCGCCCGCTCCTCCCGTCGTCCCGGGCCGGGCGATGCGTCCGGTCGGCTCGACGACGAGCGCGGGGTGCAGCTCGCCGCCGAGCAGGACGAGCCCGCTGGTGACTCCGAGGACGGCCTGCTCGGGCAGGGCCTCGGCGGGGCGCTCGTCCCCGGTGATGGAGTCGCCGGTGATGGAACGGACGGCGCCCTGCAGTTGCTCCTCGGTCACCTGGACGACCTGCGAGGGCAGGCAGGTGGCGTGGGCGAAGGCGAGTACGGCGGTCTCGTCGCCGATGAACAGGACGGTGCTGGTGCGCTCCTGTTCGGAGTCGCCCTGGGTGCGGCAGGACGTGCAGTCGTAACTGCCCGGGGCGTTCTCTCCGGCGAGCAGCCGGTCGGCTTCTTCGTCGCCGATCTCGGCGCGTACGTCGTCGCTGACGTCGAGCATGCGCGGCACGGGTGGCTCCTCGGGATGCGGTGCGTGGTGCGGCCGGGTGGCCCCCGGCCCATGAACCGGATGGGTTCCCGGCTCATGAAGAAGACAACGGGCGATCTGTGGCCGGAGTCACGCCCGGGAGCGAACGGAATCGAACCATCCTGCGCACAGGGTGAACCCGGCTGCGGAATCTGTTACTCCACGCCAACTTCTCGGGGTTCCAAGGAAGTTGGTCCGGTGAGGTGAGTCACAGATCGTCAGGTCCGTTGGTCGACAAATCCGGAAATCAGCGAATGAAGCGGGTGTCTCAAATTCGACGATACTCCCGGTAACAGCGAACTGGCCTGGAATGACAAGGGGTTGGTTGTTACCGGGCCTCCCGGCTCTCTACATTGCTCCGCCGTGTGCAACGAGCACCGCTCGGGTACGTCCGCCGACCGCATCACAAGCCAGTCAAATGCGCCACCAGCAGCACCAGCGCCATCGGTAACACCAGCACCATCTCCGGCGGACGGGGCGAAACGGAAGGGCCGCGTCGACACGCGGGACCTTCCGTGCCGCCTTGGGGGAGCCCGGGTCCTTGGAGAGGGAACTACATGTCCGAATGTGCCGATACCACTCGTAAGACTCGTACCACGGCGGTCCTCGCCGGGGCGGCACTGCTCGCCCCGCTCGGACTGCTCGCCGCCACCGGCAACGCCGCGGCGGCGGACAGCGGAGTGTGGGACCGCATCGCCCAGTGCGAGAGCGGCGGCAACTGGCACATCAACACCGGGAACGGCTACTACGGAGGACTCCAGTTCTCCGCCGGCACCTGGCGCGCGTACGGCGGCTCGGCCTACGCGTCCACCGCCGACAAGGCCTCCAAGGCGCAGCAGATCGCTGTCGCCACCAAGGTGCAGCGCGGGCAGGGATGGGGCGCCTGGCCCACCTGTTCGTCACGCGCGGGCGCGTCCGGCGGTGCGCCCGCGGCGTCCGCGCCCACCACCCCCACCACCAAGGCCGCTCCGTCGAAGCCGGCGAAGGCGCCGGACCGTTCGACGGGCCACACCGGCCGAGGCTCGTCCCGCGGCGACTACACCGTCCGCAGCGGCGACACGCTGAGCGCCATCGCGGCCCGGCACGGAACCACCTGGCAGCGGATCTACGCCGCCAACAAGGCCGCCATCGGTGGGGACCCCGACGTGATCGTCCCCGGCCAGCGGCTGGAGCTGTGAGCCCGGGGCCCCACCCGGTCCTCCGACCGGGTGGGGCCCCGTCGGACGCCTGCGCGGCTCGCCGACGGGCCGTCACCACCCTGCCTAGCGTGGCCCGATGTCGATCAAGCGCATGCGGTACGCGGCTGTCGTCGCCGTCGTCCTGGCCGTACTCGCCCCCGCGGTGGCGGTCGCGGCACCACCGCCCGCGGGACCACCGCCCACGGCACCGGGTCCGCCGGTGCCGGGCCGGGTGCCGTACGACTGCGCCAAGGACCAGTGGCCGTGGGGCTGTCTCGCCCAGTGCGAGAGCAGTGGCCGCTGGGACGCGAACACCGGGAACAGGTTCTACGGAGGACTGCAGTTCTGGCAGCCCACCTGGAAGGCGTTCGGCGGACTGGCCTACGCGCCGCGCGCCGACCTCGCCACGCGTGACGAGCAGATCCGGGTCGCGGAGGAGGTGCTGCGCGTCCAGGGATGGGAGGCGTGGCCCGTCTGTGCCAAGAGGTACAAGCTCAAGGGCCGGGCGCATGTGGTGAGGTCCGGCGAGTCGCTCGTGTCGATCGCCCGCCGGTACCGCGTCAAGGGCGGCTGGAAGGCGCTCTACAAGCTCAACCGGAAGATGGTCGGAGAGCATCCGGAGCGGCTGAACGTCGGCACCATGCTGAAGCTGCCGAAGGGGGCGGGACCGGGACGGCTGGTCACTCCGGTGCTTCCTCCGGCGACTTCTCCGGCGGTTCCTGCGGAGGACGCGGCCACCGGCTCCCCGAGTCTCCCGGATGTGTCGGACCCGGCGGACTCGCGGGCCCGCGCCGCCTCGACGCCTCCGCCGGTCCTGATGGGCCCCCCGCTGCCGGGACCGCCGTCTCCGTCGCCTCGCCGCTGAACACGACCGCGCCGCGCCGGAGTTCGTACACGATCGCCGTTCTGCCGTGCAGGCCTGGGGGCAGGCGCTGTTCGGCCACGATCACGCAGGCGCCGAGGCCGCTCAGCAGCTCGTAGGTGCGGGCGGCGACCGTCGGGGACATGCCCTGTGCGGGTTCGTCGACGAGGACCACGCGCGCGCGTGCCAGGAGGGCGCGGGAGAGGGCGAGCATGCGCTGCTCGCCGCCGGAGAGGGTTCCCGCCCTTCTGGCGAGCAGCGGGCCCAGTTGGGGATACGCGTCCAGGGCGGGCGCGAAGTCCTGGCCGGGGGCGGCGAGTCCGAGGTTCTCGCGGACGGTGAGCGAGCCGAAGACGGCCCGGCGGTCCGGGACGAGGCACAGACCGCGGCAGGCCCGTTCGTACGCGGGCATCCCCGAGACGTCGGTGCCGTCCCAGACCACGGCCCCGCGGGACAGGGGCACGGTTCCGGCGAGGGCGCGCAGCGCGGTCGTACGGCCCGAGCCGTTGCGGCCGAGCAGGACGGTGACGCCGGGGGCGGGCGCGTGGAGTGTCACCCCGTGCAGCGCCTCCAGCGGGCCGTACCGCACGCGCGCGTGGCGCAGGGAGATCCCGGGCGCGCTCATCCGTCGACCGCCCCTCCGAGCCCCTGGCTTCGTTGGCCGCCTTGGTGCCCCTGGTGTGCTTCGAGCCGGTCGAGGCCTTCCAGTACGTGGTCGGCCGGACCGGAGGCGACGACGCGGCCCGCCGTCATGACGTGCACGGTGTCGGCCAGGTCGGCCACGAGGTCCAGGTCGTGCTCGACGACGAGCAGGGCCGTACCGTCCGCGGCCAGCGCCCCCAGCACGCGGGCGAGCGCCGCCACCTCGCCCGTGTCCAGTCCCGCCGCGGGCTCGTCGAGGAGCAGGACGCGGGGGCTTCCCGCCAGGGCCCGCGCGAGTTCGACCCGCCGCAGGGTTCCGGTCGGCAGGCCCGCCGCCGGGAGCGCCCGTACGGCTCCGTCGAGCCCGAGCAGCCGCAGCACCCGTTCCACGGCGTCCGCGTCCACGACTCGGCCCTGCTCGGCACCCACACGTACGTTCTCGGCGACCGTCAGGGTCGGGAAGACGGCGAGTTGCTGAAAGGTGCGGGCGATACCGAGCCGGGTCCGGGCGTGGGCGGGCAGCCGGGTGATGTCCCGCTCCCCGAGCCCGATCCGCCCGGCATCCGGCCGCACGGTCCCGGCGAGACAGTGGAACAGGGTGCTTTTCCCTGCCCCGTTGGGCCCGACGACGGCGGTGATCCTGCCCGGGACCAGATCGAGGTCCACGCCGTCCAGAGCGGTGAACCCGTCGTAGGCGACGCGAAGGGCACGGGCCCGGAGCACGGGGTGGACCGGCGTGGTGCGGGCCGTGCGGGGGCGGGCGGGCGAGGCACGCCCGGCGGCGCGGGCTCCGGGTCCGGCGGACGACGTTGGCTGTGCCGCACCGGGTCCGCCACCGGCGCGAGTTGCACCGGGCGCCGGTCCGGGGCCGGGTGAGGCGGGTTCGCCGGGGTTCTCGGCTGGACCCGTGCCGGGTTGCGGTGCCGAGTTGGGTTGCCGGGCGTGGTCCGGCGTCCGAGGAGTGTTGGGGTTCGTCATGGTTGGTTCGAGGGCCGGTTGGTTCGCCGGGGCCGGGTGAGGTGGGTTCGCCGGGGTTCTCGGCTGGACCCGTGCCGGGTTGCGGTGCCGCGTCGGGTCGCTGGGCGTGGTCCGACGTCCGAGGGGCGTCGGGTTCGTCACCGTTGGTGCGCGGGCCGGAGGGTGCGCCGGGTTCCGGCGTGCTCGGACGGTTTCGGGTCTCGGCGGGACCCGAAACAGTCGTCTCGGGGACGGGGGCGGTTCGAGTCGGGTCGTCGGCCCGGTCCTCACCGGGCGTCGGAGGGGTGCCGGAAGTCTCGGTTCCGGGGCCGAGGGTATGAGCCGTCGTGTCGGGGGTCCAGGAAGGGTCGGGCCCACCGGCCGTCGGAGTCGGCCGTGGGACCGGGCGTGGCACCAGCGGGCGGCCGCCGGTGGGCCTTGTCCCGGTGGCCGTGTCGGTGTACGGGCCGGTCACCGCGGTCGCGCCCGCCGCGGCCACCACGCGGGGGCGTGTGCCGGGCCCTGCAAGTGTCGCCCGCAGTCTCCGTCTCACCCCGGCGCCCAGCGGAGTCAGCGCTGCCTCACGCCGCAGCCGCAGACGTTCGGCCGCCAGGCGCATGGCCTCGTACGGGCCGCCCGGGAAGCGGCCCACGAGGACGGCCAGGAGGCCGATCAGGGCCGCCGCGACGCCGCCGCGTGTGCCCGCGTCCAGGCCGACCAGGAGGGCCGCCGCGAGCAGCGCGCCGAGGACGCTGTCGGCGCCGAGGACGACGATCGCGGCGAACCACAGCAGGCCGCGGACCGGGTCGTACGCGGCGGGGTCGAAGGCGCGCAGGCCCATGCCCAGCATGCCGCCGCCGAGCGCGGCCAGCGCGGCGCCCGCGACGAAGGCCGTCAGTTTGAGCGCCGGCACGCGGACGCCCGCCGCAGAGGCGCCCGCCTCGTGGTCGCGCATCGCTGCCAGGGCCCGGCCCGTGCGGCCCCGGCGCAGCGCGTGGGCGGCCAGCAACGCGCCCGCGAGGAGGACGAGTTCGAGTGCGTAGTAGGCGCGGTCGCCGTCGAAGCCCGCCGGGCGGCCCAGGGTCAGGCCCGAGGTCGCGTAAGGCTGGGCGAAGACGAAGCGGCTGACGCCGACGCCCACCGCGAAGGTGGCCAGGGCGAGGGCCAGGCCGTGGCGGCCGATGGCGGGCCAGCCGGTCAGCAGGCCCAGGGGCGCCACCAGCAGGACGGCGACCGCGAGCGCGGCCAGTTCGGGGAGTTCCGGCAGGCCCGGGAAGCGGCCCGCCGCCAGCAGCGCGGTGAAGAGGGCGCCCAGACCCGCGTACGCCGCCTGGCCCAGGGAGATCTGGCCACCGCGGCCCGTCACCACGACCAGGGACAGGAGGACGACCCCCAGGGCCGGGACCTGGACGGACGTGTGCAGGTCCGAGCCCGCGAAGCCCAGGGGGAGCAGGAACAGGACCACGGCCACGATCCACGCGCCGGGCGGGGTCGCCACCCGGGCGCTCGCCGTGCGCGGAAGCGCGTCGCGCGTGCCGATGCCCGGCAGGACCAGCGCGGCGATCAGCAGAGCGACGACGAAGAGGTTCGCGCCCACCGCCTGGAGCAGCGGCTCGCGCCAGCCCGTCGGGTGCAGCCGTGTCAGCTGGCTCTGGGCGACCCCGATGCCGAGGGCCACGACCACCGCCACCGGCAGGCTCCGCATCCGGGCGGCCACCGCGACTGCCACCACCTCCATCACAAGGAGCGGCATGCCGTACGGGTCCAGCCGTACGTACGGGGCCAGCAGCACGCCCGTCAGGCCCGCCGTGAAGGAGCCGAAGGCCCAGCCGGCCGCGGCCACCCGGTCCGCGTCGATGCCTCCCAGGACGGCCAGCGAACGGTCGTCGACGACGGCCCGCAGCTCACGGCCGAAGCGCGTCCAGCGGATCACCGCGCCGACGCCGACGGCCAGTACGAGGGTCACGGCCAGCTGTCCCCAGGGGTCCGCCGAGACGAGCGTCGGCGCGTCCGAGCGCGCGCCGGGGCCCCAGATCAGGGCCGCGCCGCCGACGAGCAGCACGAACACGCCGATGGACGCGACGAGGGTCTGTGCCGGGTCGCTGCCGAGGACGGACAGGGGCCGGAAGACGAACCGTTCCAGCGCCATGCCGATGCCCGGGGCCACCACGAGCAGCGTGAGCGCGGCGGCGAGCGGCAGCGGCCAGTCCCACTCGACCGTGAGCTGCCACAGCAGATAGGCGCACACCATGGCGATGGCGCCGTGCGCGAAGTTGAGGACGCCGGTCGCCCGGTGGGTCACGACCAGCCCGATCCCGGTGAGCGCGGCGGCGCTGCCGACGGAGAGCCCGGCGAGCGTGAGGTCGTACGTCAAAGACGCCATCAGTCCCCAGCCCCCAGTACACCGACCACAGTCATCAGCCGTCCGCCCCGGACGACCTGGCGTCCGAGGCGGCGGGCTCGCAGATCGGACAGGGGTCCAGTTCCCCGCCCGCGAGGACCCGCGAGTCGACCGGCAGGGCCTCCGCCTTCCCGGAGACCAGCGGGCAGTCCGCGCGGTGCCACAGCGTGCCGCCGGGCACCATCAGCAGGTCTCCGCTGACGGCCACGGGCGCGGCGGCCGCCTGCCCGGACTCGTCGGCGTCGGCGGGATCGGCGGCCACCAGGAGCCCGTACAGCTCCTCGACGCGGGCCGCCGCGAGGGCGTTCCTGCCGTGGGTGAGGAGCACCGCGCCCGCGATGATCAGCGCGGCTCCCGGCACCGTGCAGGACGCGAGGTAGGGCAGCTGGCGCTCGGCGAACCGCTCACCGGAGATCCCGTACCAGCCGAGGACGCACAGCACCGCTCCCGCGGCGAGCGCGGCCCACCCGGCCCAGAGGACGGGGTGCACGGTCCGCAGTCGAGCTGTCCGCATGGAGGCTCCCATGTCATGTGTCTGACAGTCTTCCAAGTCCGCCGATGGACTTGCACTATGCCCTGTGGAAGCTGACCCTGAAAGCACCGGGCGCCCATGGCCCGGACCGACACCCGGTGGTGAGCCAGATGGTTCTCGGGAGTGACCTCAGGCGGGGGACAGGCCGGGGGCTGGCGGTGGCGGTACTCGTCCTCGCCTCGGCTCTGACGGCCTGCGGCGACGACAGCGGCGGCGAGGACACGACTCCGCCCTCGCCCTCCGTGAAGCTGCCCAGCGCGACCGAGCCGAGTCCGAGCGCGAGCGCTCCGGACGATCCGGCGGCGGCCGAGAAGGAGATCAAGGAGAACTGGAGGAAGTTCTTCGACCCCGACGTCCCCCTGAAGGACAAACAGGCCGTCCTGGAGAACGGCGACAACATGGCGCAGGTCCTGGAGAGCTTCAGCGGCGACGAGCGCGGCGGGCAGGTGGAGGCGACCGTCGACCAGGTCGAGTTCACCGCGCCGACCGCGGCGAACGTGACGTACACGCTCACCCTGAAGGGCGCCACGGTCATGCCGAACGCCGCGGGGACCGCCGTCGAGCAGGACGACACGTGGAAGGTGTCCGTCAAGACGCTGTGCGGTCTGGTCGGGCTGAGCGGCAATGCGTCGCCGGGTCCGGGTTGCTGAATGCGCTGTCGCGGGCCTGCTGCTCCTGGTGGGCACGGCCTGCGGCAGCCGTCTCCCGGAGAGCGCCTTCGCCGACCGGTCCGACCGGCCGGGCCGTACACCCACGCAGAACACGGCGGAGCCCCTGCGCGTGGGCATCATCACGAGCGCCACCAGCCCGGTCGGCGGCAACACCTTCACCGGGCCGCGCGACGGCGCGAAGGCCTACTTCGACCGGCTGAACGCGCGCGGCGGCATCGACGGCCGCCGGGTCGACGTCCGCACGTGCGACGACGGCGGCAGCGGTGTCGGCAACAACGAATGCGTGCACAAGCTCGTCGACGAGGACAAGGTGGTCGCCCTCGTCGCCACCAGCGCGCTCGACTACGCGGGCGCCTCCCGCGTCTCACGCGCGCGCGTGCCCGACATCGGCGGACAGCCCATCGGCGCGGCGTACGACACCTATCCGCACCTCTACGGGATCTACGGCAGCCTCGCCCCCCGGAACGGAAAGCCAGGCTGGGACGGCAAGCTGTACGGCGGCACCGAGATCTACCGTTACTTCAAACGCGAGCAGGGCGCCCGGACGGCGGCCGTCGTCTCGTACAACCAGTCCGCGTCCGCCGCCTACGCCCGGCTCGTCACCCAGGGCCTGAAGGCCGAGGGCTACAAGGTGGTCACCGAGCAGGTCGACTTCGCACTGCCCAACTTCCGTGCCGCGGCGGCCGATCTGAAGGAACAGGGCGCCGACGTGGTCTTCGACGCCATCGACACCTACGGCAACGCGCAGCTGTGCAAGGCGATGGACGACGTCGGCGCCGACGTCCTCGCCAAGGTCACCAACGTGCAGAACTGGACGTCCACCGTCCGCGAGGACTACAAGGACGCGCCGCGCTGCCGCAACGCCCTGTGGGCGACGGGCGCGAGCCGCAACTACGACGACTCGGCCACGGACCACGAGGCCGTACGGGAGTTCCGGGACGGCACGAAGAACCTGAAGAGCCACTCCCAGTGGCAACTGGAGGGCTGGGCCGCCGCGATGTGGTTCACGGACGCGGCCAGGTCCTGCGCGAGAACGGGCGTCACGCGCGCGTGCGTCGACCGGTTCATGGACACGGGGAAGCCGTACACGGCCGACGGTCTGCTGCTGCCCGTCCGGTACGAGCGCCTGCCCGGACCCCCGAAGACCCGCAGGACCTGTCTCTCGGTGGCGCGCTGGGAGGACGCCCGCGGATGGGTGAGCCAGGGCGACATGAACGACGAATGCTTCGACGTGCCGCAGTTGCCCTATGAGCCCTGATGCGTCCCGGCGCCAAAAGGTTCCCCTATCCGGTTACCGATGGCGCAACTGTTCGGGAACAGGATGGTAAGCAAGCCCAACCATCACCCCAACTCCCCGGTCTAACCCACAGGTAGCTGGACGAGCCGGAGATACGGGGACGCATGCAGATCTCTTTCCTGATACACAACGCCTACGGAATCGGGGGGACGATCCGGACGACGTACAACCTTGCGAACACCCTCGCCGAGCAGCACGACGTGGAGATCGTCTCCGTGCTGCGCCACCGCGACGAGCCGGTCTTCGCACTGGATCCACGGGTGCGCATGCGCCACCTCGTCGACATCCGCACGAACAGCCCGGGATATGAGGGCGACGACCCCGCCTACCGGACTCCGGCCCGCGTCTTCCCCCGAGGGGAGGTCCGCTACGACCAGTACAGCGCTCTGACCGACCGCCGTATCGCGGGCCACCTCTCGAAGGTCGACTCCGACGTGGTGATCGGGACCCGGCCGGGACTGAACGTGCATCTGGCCCGCGAGACCAGACGGGGCCCGCTCCGCGTCGGCCAGGAGCACCTCACGCTCGACACCCACTCGGAGTCCCTGCGCACGGAACTGCGTGGCGCCTACCCGCGGCTCGACGCGCTCACCACGACGACTGAGGCGGACGCAGGGGCGTACCGCAAGAAGATGCGGCTGCCCGGCGTACACGTCGAGGCCGTCCCCAACCCGGTGCCCGCCCCCGGCATCGAGCCTGCGGACGGTTCCGGCAAGTGGGTCGTGGCGGCCGGGCGGCTCGCCCCGGTCAAGCGGTACGACCTGCTGATCAAGGCCTTCGACCGGGTGCGCCAGCAGCGGCCCGACTGGCGGCTGCGGATCTACGGCGGCGGCAAGCAGAAGGACAAGCTGCGCAGGCTCATCGACGAACTCGGCCTCTACAACCACGTGTTACTGATGGGCCCGGCGCATCCCATCGAGCCGGAGTGGGCCAAGGGATCCATCGCCGCCGTCACCTCCAGCCTGGAATCCTTCGGCATGACGATCGTCGAGGCCATGCGCTGCGGCCTGCCCGTCGTCTCCACGGACTGCCCGCACGGCCCGGGGGAGATCATCGACAACGGCGTGGACGGACGTCTCGTTCCCGTCGGCAACGTCGGGGCCATCGCCGACGGACTGCTCGAACTGATCAACAACGACGAGCTGCGGCAGCAGATGGCGCACGCCGCGCTCAAGGACTCCGCACGCTTCGACCCCGCCCGGATCGCCGAACGCTACGAGTCGATCTTCTCCGGTCTCGTCCCGCGCGGCGGCGACTCGAAGATCGGCCGGATGCGCGGCTCACTGCATCGCACGCGCGGCGCCCTGGTCGGCGGCGCGTATGCCGTTCGGGATGCCGGACGGACCGTACTCGGGAAGGAGAACTCCGCATGATGACGGTGGCTCCGCAGGCCTCGCACCGGCACTCCGAGAAGGACGTGACCATGCCTCCGGGCGCCGACTGCATCGCCGACTCCGCGGGCGGGCTCACCTTCGACATCACCGACCCCGGTCCGGGCGCCGCGGCGGGCGACACGCATCTCGTGCTCCGGCACCGCGACGGCGTTCAGGAGGTCCGGCTGCCGCTCACCCCGGCCGCCGACGGCCGGCTGCGTGCCGCGCTGCCCAGCAGCGTCGAACTGCCCGAGGGCCGCTGGGACGCCTACGCCCAGGTCGCCGGCGGCGAGCCGCAGCGCCTGGCACCCGGCCTCAACGATCTGCGCTCGCTCGTCGACCGGGTGCCGAGCGGTGCCCGCGGCCATGTCGCCGTCCGTATCCCGTACGGCACCAAGCACGGCAACCTCTCCGTCCGCAGCTGGCTGCGCGCCCCGCACGCGGAGGCGGGCGAACTGCGCATCGGAAAGGCGGAGTTGGGCGTACGGGGTCAGGTGTACGGCGTCGAGCTCACCCCCGACGCCTACGCCGAACTGCGCGTCCGTGAGGTGCCGGAGACCGTGGTGCGGGCCGAAGTCACCCGGGACCAGGCCCGCTTCGGCCTCACGGTGGCCTACTCCGGGCTGACGGAGGGCGTCTGGGATCTGTGGCTGCGCCCGGCGGGGGAGACCGGGCCGCGGGTACGGATCGCCCGGCTGCTCGACGACATCGCCGACAAGAAGCCCATCTTCAGCTACCCGAAGGTCACGCTGGAGACGGCGTACGGCCCGGCGGAGGCCGGGCCGTACTACACGAGCGACAACGACCTGTCGGTGACCGTCACCCCGGTGACCTCACCGAAGTGAGCCGAAGAACTCCCTGATGTCGCCGGTCAGCAACTCCGGTACCTCCAGGGCCGCGAAGTGCCCGCCGCGGTCGAACTCCGTCCAGCGGACAACGGTGTTGGTCTCCTCGGTCCAGCGCCGGATCGCCACGTCCTCGCCGAAGTTCGCGACGGCGGTGGGCACTTCGGAGCGCGTGACGGGGAACCAGTCACCGCTGTGCCCGTTCTCGTAGTACATCCGCGCCGCCGAACCGGCCGTCCCGGTCAGCCAGTACAGCATCACGTTGGTGAGCAGCGTGTCCCGGTCGACCGCGTCCTCCGGCAGCTCAGCCGAGGAGTGCGTCCACTCCTTGAACTTCTCCATGATCCAGGCGAGTTGGCCGACGGGTGAGTCGGTCAGGCCGTACGCGAGAGTCTGCGGGCGGGTCGACTGGAGCACGTTGTAGCCGAAGCCGTCGCTGGTGAACCGGCCGATCGCCGCGAGGCTCTGCCGCTCCCGGTCCGTCAGTTCGGCCTGGACGTCCTCGGCCACGGGACCGAGTGGGATGAAGCCGACGGACGCCGCGTTCACGTGGACCCCGATCACCGACTCGGGCGCGACCCGGCCGAGCGCGGGCGAGATCAGCGCGCCCAGGTCGCCGCCCTGCGCGCCGTACCGCTCGTAGCCGAGCCGGCGCATCAGCTCGGCCCACGCCCGGGCCGTACGGCCGACGTTCCAGCCGCGGTCCTTCGTCGGCCCCGAGAAGCCGAAGCCGGGGATGGCCGGGATCACCAGGTGGAAGGCGTCGGCCGGGTCGCCGCCGTGGGCGCGCGGGTCGCTGAGCGGGCCGATCAGGCCGAGGAACTCCACGATCGAGCCGGGCCAGCCGTGCGTCAGGATCAGCGGCACCGCGTCCGGCTCGGGCGAGCGGACGTGCAGGAAGTGCACCTGCGCGCCGTCGATCTCCGTCACGAACTGCGGGATCTCGTTCAGGGCCGCCTCGTGCTTGCGCCAGTCGTACGCGCCGCGCCAGTGGTCGGCCAGCTCACGGAGATACGGCAGCGAGGCTCCGTACTCCCAGCCCGCGCCCGGGAGCTCGTCGGGCCAGCGGGTCAGGTCCAGGCGGGTGTGCAGGTCGTCGAGCTGCGCCTGAGGGATGTCGATCCGGAACGGGCGGATCTCTTCGCTTGCGCTGTTGTCTGCCATGTCTCGTAAGGTACGCACCATTGCGGACAGGTACTGTCCGCAATGCCTGGCAGACTCGGATTCATGTTGGAGACCTCGGCACGACTCCTGCGTCTGCTCTCGCTGCTGCAGGCGCACCGCGAATGGTCGGGCGCGGCCCTGGCCGACCGCCTCGGCGTCACCCCGCGCACGGTCCGCCGCGACGTGGACCGGCTGCGCGAACTCGGCTATCCGGTGAACGCCAGCCCCGGCACGGGCGGCGGCTATCAGCTCGGTGTGGGCGCCGAACTGCCACCGCTGCTCCTCGACGACGACGAGGCGGTCGCCGTGGCCGTCGGCCTGCGCACCGCCGCCGGACAGGGCATCGAAGGCATCGGCGAGACCTCCGTACGCGCCCTCACCAAGCTCGAACAGGTGCTGCCGCACCGGCTGCGCCGCCGGGTCGGCGCCCTCAACGCCTTCACCGTGCCGATGCTGCGCGGCCCCCAGCCCTCCGCCGTCGACCCGGCCGTCCTGACCGACCTGGCCGCCGCCTGCCGCGACTCGGAGCGGCTGCGCTTCGAGTACCGCGACCACGGCGGTTCCTCGACCCGCCGCACGGTCGAACCGCACCGACTGGTGTGCACCGAGCGCCGCTGGTATCTGGTCGCCTGGGACGTCGACCGCGACGACTGGCGTACGTTCCGGGCCGACCGCGTCACGCCCAAACCGCCCCACGGACCGCGCTTCACGCCCCGGCAGCCGCCCGCCGACGACCTGGCCGCCTATGTGTCCAAGGGCGTGTCCGTCCGCGCGTACGCCACACACGCCGTCGTCCGGCTGCTCGTGCCGAAGGAGGAGGCGGCCCAGCGGATCTCGCCCTCGGCCGGGACGCTGGAGGCGGAGAGCGACGGCAGCTGCATCCTGCGCACCGGGGCCGCGAGCCTCGACGTGATGGTGATCCACGTGATGCTGATGGGCGTCGAGTTCGAGGTGCTGGAACCCGTCGAGCTCGTCGAGGCGATCAGGACGGCACGGGACCGGCTGACCCGGACGCTGGAGCGGGCTGCGCCGGAAGGACGGCGTACGGCCTCCTGAGGCGTGGGTCCTGTGCTTGAGCCATGTATTTCCTATGGTGTGTCAGCTTCTGGAACACACCCCGGAATCGGAAAAGAAAGGCACGGACACGGGGTCGGCAACGCGTTTTCCGGTCGGCTATTCGGCCTGCGGTCGCGGTGGTCCCGGGTACTCCCGAATTACGTTCGAAGGCGGGCGGAACACGTGCGGAACCGCTCGTACGTGTGATGGCCCGATGTGCAGCAGTTCATGTCGCGGCGGCCGAAACGGGTGTCGTTGTCCTGTGACAGAAGCGTGACCGGAGAGGGACCGGTGACTGATGGTGGCGGGTCCGGGCTTCCGTCGCCGCATTCCGCCGCCTAACGTGGCGGCATGGCACCGATTCCCACTCCTCCCGCAGAACCCTCGGACACTCCGGACGCGTACGTCGGACTGGAGGCGGGCGGCGCCGAGCGGCTGGCCCGTGAACGCGGCTGGTCCACGGTGCGGTCGCTGCCACCGGGCGCGATCATCACGATGGAGTACCTCTCGGGGCGGCTGAACTTCGAGGTCGCCGACGGCCGGGTGACGCGCTGCTGGAAGGGCTGACCCGCCACCTGTCCGCACATCGTGAGACGCGCACGTCGTGAGAGCGCGCTTCGTGAAGCATGGCAAGCACGGCGAAGGCCCCGGTTCAAGGAGCCGGGGCCTTCGCCGTGCGCGGGGCGTGGTGTGTGCGTACCGGGCCCCGCAGTCCTTGCTCAGCCGCCCGTCAGGGGGCGGGCCGAGGTGGTGCCACGTGTCACTCGGTCCGACTGCGGAGGTCTGCGGCTTCCGATGGGCGTGACAGGGGTGCGCTCAGAGCGGGCCAGATGCGGGCCCGGGGCCAGGTAGCCGCCCTGCGGCCGAGGCGGCCGGGAGGCGGCCACCGGCTCGCGCACCACGGGCTCCTCGTCGCCGGCCGGGCTGTCGAGCGGGGAGAGCGCCACGGGAGCGCCCACCGGGGCGGCCGGAGCGGGCGCGGTGCCGCGACGGCGGTTGCGCCAGGCGTCGCGCAGGTCGAAGATCCCGGTCTCGGCGCGCGCGATCAGCGGCTCGCACCAGGGCAGCGCGAGCAGGATCAGCAGGCCGGCGGCCCAGCCGAGCACCACGTCGCTCAACCAGTGCGTACCGAGGTAGACGGTGGTCAGGCCGACGCCGAGAGAGACCACGGCGGAGACGGCCGACAGCCAGCGGCGGGCGCGCGGCGTCGAGGCCAGATAGGCGAGGATGCCCCAGGTCACGACGGCGTTGGCGGTGTGGCCCGAAGGGAATATGTCGCCGCCCAGCCACATCTCGTTCGAGCCGACGCTGGTCGCGTAGTGCGGACCGAGACGGCCCATGCTCAGCTTCGCGGCGCCCACCGTGATGTTCAGCAGGAGCAGCGAGGCGCCCAGGACGAGCAGCGGGCGCAGGGTGTGCTGCCGCCAGGAACGCCAGCCCAGCCAGGCCGCGATCATCACGGCGGTGGGGCCGCGCTGGCCCAGCACCACGTAGTAGTCGAGGAACGCGTGGATCTCCGGCCACTGCTGGTACGGCCGGAAGAACATGACCTGCCAGTCGAACCGGACCAGCCACGATGTGATCACGATGGCCCACACGATGGCGACGTAGAAGGCGAGCGTGGACGCGAAGAGGACCACTCGGTGCCGGCTCATCCTGGGCACGTCGATGTGGGCCGGTCGTTCCGGCTCACGGTCCAGCCGGGCGAAGACCCGGTCCAGACGAGTCAGCTTTCGTTCGGTACGCACTCAATCGACGTTACAGCGAGTGAGCTGTGTTCCAGGCCGAAGCACCCTCTTTGTGATGACGATGTGATGTGGGATTGCTCTCAGGAGGGCGTTTATTTCCTTGGATTATGGAATCCCTCGTGCGCTCTCCCTTCCATTCGATTGATCATTCCAATGTGAAGTTTTGGGACGCTTTTGAATTCGTTCACCGAATGCTCGCACGCACTTCTCCGGCCGCTCACCCGCCACCCTGGGTGATCACGGCGGGCCGGAGCCGTTCAGCCAGAAGGCGCCGTACACCGACGAGGCCGCCGCCACACCGCCCAGCACCCATGCCGACCTGGAGGTTCGCAGTCGGGCGAGGGCCAGGGCGGGGGGCAGCAGCAGGGGGAAGGCGGGCAGCAGAAGGCGTGGTTTCGAGCCGAAGTAGCTCGACGCGCACAGGGCGAGCAGGGTGACGACCCCCGCGTACACCAGAAGCGGCAGCGGCTGCCGCTGCCGTACGCAGATCACGTACAGCCAGACCAGCAGGCCGACCCCGATGATCAGCGCGAGTCCGGCGAGGGCCGACGGGAACGACGTGAACTTGTCGCCGACGAAGCGGGCGAAGGCGTAGCCGCCGTCGAAGCCGTTGCGCCAGCCCGCCTGGACGTCGAGATAGCCCAGCGGGCCCTTCCCCGTGTGACGGCCGACCCACAGGACGTAGCCGGCGGCGCCGAGGGGCGCGATCAGCATGGTCAGGGCGCGCCGCCATCTCGGTGCGCCGGTCCGTGCCGGAACACTCCGCTCCCGTACGAACGAGGCGATCGCCGCCACCCAGACGGCCGCGACCACCGCCGCGCCCACCGGGCGGGTCAGGCCGGCCAGCGACGCGAGCAGGCCCGCGGTCAGCCAGCGGCCGGTCAGGACCGCGTACAGCGACCAGGCGGCGAGCGCCGTGAACAGCGACTCGCTGTACGCCATCGACTGCACGATGCCGACGGGCAGGACCGCCCACAGCAGCACCGCGCAGATCCCGCCCCGGGACCCGTACACATGGTCCGCGACCGCGAAGATCCCCCAGGCCGCGGCGAGCGAGGCCAGCACGCTGACCAGCAGACCCGCGTCCGCGTGGGAAAGAGGGGTGACCGCCGCGAAGGCACGCTCCAGCCAGGGCAGCAGCGGGAAGAACGCCAGGTTCGAGTGCACGTCCCCGTTGGGCAGCCGCACCTCATAGCCGTAGCCGAGCTCGGCGACCCGCGTGTACCAGAGGGAGTCCCAGCGGGCGGAGAGCAGCTGGTGCGCGCTCTTGTCCCGCGCGGCGCTCCACACGGCCAGCGTCACCAGGCCCAGCGCGCGCACCGCCGCGTATCCGAGGAGAGCGGGCGCGGCACGGCGCCAGGCGGGTCCCGCACGGGGCGGCGCGACGGGCGTTTCAAGATCGGTCACGGGCTCGATTATCGATGCCGCCAGGAACCGGGGACCCCGGCGGGGCGTGCTTGGCCACGGGGGAGCGTGGCGCACGCCACACGTGTCGACGAGGAACGTGAGAGGTCCGCCACCTGTCCTCCGTGGGAACTCGCGTACCCTGACCAATCACTCGCCTTTGTTGCGTGGGTCCGGGACACCGCTCCTCCTGGGCCGCAGCCGCAGGGAGTCCCCACCCAGCGGATCCGCCGAACGCGAGGGAACATCTGGGAGGTACGTACATGTCCGGGACGACCACGGCCGCTGCGCGTTGCCGTCGGGAGACCGGGGCCGGTGCAAACCGCTGGGTCGTCCTCATCGTCCTCTGCGTCAGCCTGCTGCTGGTCGCCGTCGACGCCACCGTGCTGCACGTCGCAGTACCCGCAGTCACCGAGGACCTCACACCCGGCGCGATAGAGCTGCTCTGGATCGTCGACATCTACCCGCTCGTCTGCGCCTCGCTGCTGATTCTCTTCGGCACGCTGGGTGACCGCGTCGGCCGCAGACGCGTTCTTCTCCTCGGGTACGCGCTCTTCGGCGTCGCATCCGCCATCGCGGCCCTCGCCGACAGCGCGCAGGTACTGATCGCGGCGCGCGCCCTGCTCGGCGTCGGCGGCGCGATGATCATGCCCGCGACGTTGTCGATCCTGCGGCAGGTCTTTCCCGACCGGCGCGAGCGGGCGCTCGCGATCGGTGTGTGGAGCGCCGTCGCCGCGGTCGGCGCGGCCGTCGGACCCCTGCTCGGCGGGTTCCTGCTCGAACACTTCTGGTGGGGCTCGGTCTTCCTCATCAACATCCCGCTGATGCTCGTCAGCCTGCCCGTCGGGCGGCTGCTGCTGCCCGAGTCGACCGGTGACGGCGACGGGCCGTGGGACGTCGTCGGCGCGCTGATGGCCGCGGCCGGGCTCTTCGGCGTCGTTCTCGGCGTGAAGCGGCTCGGCGGCGGAGAGGCCCCGCTGAGCGCTTTCACGGCGGTGCCGCTTCTCGTCGGCGCCGGGCTGCTCTTCGCCTTCGTACGGCGTCAGCGGCGGCGTCGGCATCCGCTGGTCGACCTGAAGATGTTCTCGCGGCCCGCCTTCAGTACGTCCGTGGGGTGCATCGTGCTCGCGATGCTCGCGCTCGTCGGCCTTGAGCTGATCGCCGCGCAGTATCTCCAGCTCGTGCTGAAGCTCTCTCCGCTGGAGACCGGGCTGCGGCTGCTGCCGCTCACCGTCGCCGCGATGGCCGCGGGGCTTGTCGGGGCGAAGCTGCTGCAGCGGTTCGGGCCGCGGACCATGGTCTGTTCCGGGTTCTGTCTCACCGCCGCGGCGGTGATCACGCTGACGGGGATGGGGAGCCACGACAACGCTCCGCTGCTGCTGACCGGGTTCGTGCTGCTCGGGTTCGGGCTGGAGGTGACGCTCTTCGGGGCGTACGAGTCGATGCTGAGCGAGGCTCCGCAGGAGCAGGCCGGTGGGGCCGCCGCGATCGGGGAGACGTCGTACCAGCTCGGGGCCGGGATCGGGATCGCGCTTCTCGGGAGCGTGATGAACGCGGCGTACTCGCCCGGACTTGCGTCCGTTCCGGGGGTCTCTGGCGGGGAGTCGGATGCGGCTCGGCATTCCCTGGGGGAGGCGTATGAAGTCGCGGAGCGGCTGGGTGGGGGGCCCGGGGAGGCGTTGCGGCATGCTGCGCGGCATGCGTTTGTGCATGGGCTGCATGTGACGTTGCTGGTGAGTGCGGGGTTGTTGTTGCTGGGGGCGGTGATGGCTCTGCGGTTGCCTCGGGCCATGGAGTGTGGGGCGGCGGCGGCTGAGGTTGAGGTGCCTGGGCCTCGGGAGGCGGAGTCTTCGTTGCGGGTGGAGTCCGTTGGCTGACGGTTTGGTGTCGGCTGGCTGTTTGGTGTGGTTGCGCTTTCATGCCTTTCCCGCCCGCACCGCCCGTTGAGGGTGCCAGTTCCGTGTGGGTTTCTCGTGGGGCATCTCGCCGTTGGCGGCGGCGGGTCCGTACGGGGTGAAGCCCCGGCCGGTCGCGGGTCTGTGCGAGGCGACGCCCCGGGCGATCGCGGGTCCGTGCGCGGTGAGGCCTCCGGCCGCCGCAGCCCCGTGCCACCGTGAACTTGGCCTGGACGTGCGCGACACTGCGTCGTAACGTCGGGCCTCGCCCGTGGTTAACAGTGCTAGTTTTTCGTGCCGGAGGCTTCTGTCATGTCTGCTTCCTCTTCTTCCTCTTCGTCGAGCTCTTCAGCGAAGCCGCCGCCGTTCGATCCCGCTGATCCGCTCGGTGTCGATGATCTGTTGAGCGCGGAGGATCTGGCGGTCCGGGGGACCGTGCGGGCTTGGGCGGCGGATCGGGTGCTGCCGTATGTGGCCGAGTGGTACGAGAAGGGTGAATTGCCCGGGATCCGGGAGTTGGCGCGGGAGTTGGGGGAGATCGGCGCGCTGGGGATGTCGCTCGACGGGTACGGGTGTGCCGGGGCCTCCGCCGTGCAGTACGGGCTCGCCTGTCTGGAGCTGGAGGCCGCCGACTCCGGGATCCGCTCGCTCGTCTCCGTGCAGGGATCGCTCGCGATGTACGCCATCCACCGCTTCGGGAGCGAGGAGCAGAAGCAGGCTTGGCTGCCGAGGATGGCCGCCGGTGAGGTCATCGGGTGCTTCGGGCTCACCGAGCCCGATCATGGATCCGATCCCGGGGGCATGCGTACCTACGCAAAGCGGGATGGTGGGGACTGGGTTCTCAACGGGCGGAAGATGTGGATCACCAACGGGTCCGTGGCGGGCGTTGCGGTGGTGTGGGCCCAGACCGATGACGGGATCCGTGGGTTCGTCGTGCCCACCGACCGTCCCGGGTTCTCCGCGCCGGAGATCAAGCACAAGTGGTCACTGCGGGCCTCGGTCACCAGCGAGTTGGTGCTCGACGAGGTGCGGCTGCCCGAGGACGCCGTGCTGGCCGGGGTCACCGGGCTCAAGGGGCCGCTCAGCTGTCTGTCGCACGCCCGGTACGGGATCGTGTGGGGCGCGATGGGTGCCGCGCGGTCGAGTTTCGAGGCGGCGGTCGAATACGCGAAGACGCGTGAGCAGTTCGGGCGGCCCATCGGCGGTTTCCAGCTCACCCAGGCCAAACTCGCCGACATGGCGGTCGAACTGCACAAGGGGATTCTGCTCGCCCACCATCTGGGGCGGCGCATGGACGCGGGACGGCTCCGTCCCGAGCAGGTCAGCTTCGGCAAGCTCAACAACGTACGAGAAGCGATCGACATCTGCCGTACGGCGCGGACGATTCTCGGCGCCAACGGAATCTCGCTCGAATACCCCGTGATGCGGCACGCCACGAATCTCGAATCGGTGCTGACGTACGAAGGCACCGTCGAGATGCACCAGTTGGTACTGGGCAAGGCGCTCACCGGTCTCGACGCGTTCCGGTAGGCGAGTTCCTACCGCGGCGCCGAGAGGCGGGCCCGGTGAGCGGCCCTGCTCAGCTCTGGTTGAAGAAGCCGTCCGCGCGGCGGCCGGCGGGCTCCCCGCTGACGATTTCGGTGTCGGCGGGGGTCAGCAGGAAAACCCGGTTCGACACACGCTCGATCGAGCCGCGCAGGCCGAAGATCAGGCCGGCCGCGAAGTCGACGACGCGCTTGGCGTCGGCCGCCTCCATGGCCGTGAGGTTCATGATGACGGGAACGCCGTCGCGGAAGAGCTCGCCGATGCCACGGGCGTCCCGGAAACTGTCCGGGGTGACCGTGCCGATCCGGCGGCCCTTCTCCTCGGCCGCTTCCGACGCCACCTTCACACGCGGGTCCGTCACCCAGGCATCCCTGGCCCCGGTCTCGGACCCTTCGGCGTAGTCGTCGTCGTAGTAACGCTCGTCATCGTTGTCGTCGACGAGGCCAAGCCAGGCACTCGCCTTGCGCACCGATCCCATGTGGACGCCTCCTCTCACAGCGGTCTTTCTTTTCTCCGCATCCCCATGGTCGTGCATGATGCGGATGTCGCGCCAAGGGGATAGACGCCGCGCGGGGGTTTCGTGACGGTACTGGTGCACAGCGAATTCGTCGAGAGGCCGCGTACCCCAAGGGTCGTGCCGTACACCGCTGCTGACTGAGAGTGAAATATGATTCTTCACGGCGGACGGGTGACGGCTGGGGCGTACGGGTGAACGGGGTGGTCGGTACGATGCCGCAGCTCAACGTCGTATACACCACGGGGGATCGTCGTGTTCGGAATCGTCAGGCCCTGCACTCATCGGCTCGGGGAAAGCCTCAAAACCCAATGGATGGCGCATTTGTGCGGGCTGTGTCTCGCACTTCGCGGGGATCACGGACAGTTCGCACGGGTCGTCACGAACTACGACGGCTTGCTGATATCGGTTCTGACGGAGGCTCAGGCCGAGCGCGCCAGTGGATGGCGGCGCACGGCGGGGCCCTGTCCATTGCGCGGAATGCGGAGCGCTTCGGTCGCCCAGGGTGAGGGAGCCCGGCTCGCGGCCGCCGTCTCGCTGGTTCTCGCCTCCGCGAAGGTGCGCGATCACATGGCCGACGGGGACGGGCTGTTGGCCCGTCGGCCGGTGGCGCTCGCGGCCCGACGGGTCGCCGTGAACTGGGGGCGGGCCGGTGCCCGTACGGGTTCCGACGTCGGCTTCGACACCGCCGTGCTGGTCGACGCCGTGGACCGGCAGGTGGGCATCGAGGCGCTCGCCGGGCCCGGCACCCCGCTGCTGACCGTCACGGAGCCGACCGAGACCGCGACCGCCGCGGCGTTCGCCCACACCGCGATCCTGGCCGGGCGGCCCGGCAACGCGGAGCCGCTCGCCGAGGCCGGCCGGCTCTTCGGACGGCTCGCGCACCTCCTGGACGCCGTGGAGGACAGGGAAACTGACGCCGCGTCGGGCGCCTGGAACCCGCTGACCGCCACCGGTACGTCCCTGGAGGAAGCCCGGCGGCTCGCAGACGACGCGCTGCACGGGATACGGCTCGCACTCAAGGAAGCGGAGTTCACCGACGCGAAGCTGGCGCACGTGCTGCTCGCCCACGAGCTGCGCAACTCCGTCGACCGCGCCTTCGGTACCTCCTCCTGCTCGCACCAGGGGGCCGAGCTGTACGGGCCGCCGCCGGGCAACCCGTACGCGCCCTCCGGGCCCGGCGGCCCGCCGCCCCCTCCCGAGCCGCCACGCCGTGACCGGCGCGGACTCCTCGCGGGCTGCGCCGTGTGGATGGGCCTGGCCTGTACGTGCCAGATGTGCTGCTGCGAGTACGACGACCCGTGGAGCGGGGAGCGCAAGGAGGGGATCTGCCGGCGGTGCGACAACTGCGACGACTGCTGCGACGGCTGTGACTGCTGCGGGAACTGCTGTGACGGGTGCGGATGCGATTGCGGCTGCAATTGCTGATCCGCCTGTTCGTCACCGTCGGGCCTGACGGCCTCAGGCCCGACGGTCTCGGGCTTGATGGTCTCGGGCTTGATGGGGGCAGGCCCGACGGCCGGTCAGTTCTTCGGCTCCGGCGGTGAGATCTCCGACTTCTCGATCGCCGAGCCGGTCGTGCCCCACTTCTTGAGGATCTGGTCGTACGTGCCGTCCGCGATGAGCTTGTTCACCGCGGCCTGGAACGCCGGGGCCAGCTTCGTGCCCTTCTTGAAGGCGAAGCCGACGTCGAGACGGTGGAACTCGTTGAGGAACTTCAGGCCTTCCTGCTGGGTGACGGCATAGCGCAGCCCGTTGATGGTGCTCATCACGATGTCGCTGCGACCCTGCTGGAGCGAGGACCAGATCGCGCCCTGCTCGTTGTAGGTCTGCACCTTGTACGCCTTCTTGCCGGCGTCGGAGCAGACGTGCTTGTTCTCCTCCAGCGTGGCCTCGAAGGTCGTGCCGGCCCCGGTCGCGACGTTCAGGCCGCACAGCTGGGCGAGGTCGGTGACCTTGTCCAGCTTGCTGTCCTTGCGGGTGGCGAAGCCCTGGCCGTCGTTTGATGTAGGTCACGAAGTCGATGGTCCTGCGGCGCTCGTCGGTGACGCCGAAGTTGCCGACGCCGACGTCGTACTTGCCGCTGTCGAGCGCGGGAGGATCGCCTCGAAGCTCGCGGCCTCGCGCTTGAGCTCGATGCCGAGGACCTTCGCGACGGCGGCCGCGAAGTCGACGTCCTGGCCCGCCAGGGTCTTGCCGTCCTCCAGGTAGCTGGTGCCGGGCGGTGTGCCGCCGACGCTGACGGCGAGGGTGAGCGAGTCGGTGCCGGCCGGGAGCAGCTTCACGGCGGAGGCGTCCGCCTTGAGCGATGAGACGACGTCCGTCGTCGGGATCTTCCGGGACGCGGCCGCGGCCTGGGTGTCGCCTCCGCCGTCGCTGCCGGATCCGCATGCGGTGAGCAGCAGCGCCGCGGAAGTGATCAGGGCGAAGGGGATGAAAAGGGCACGGCGGGGCCGTGGGGACGTACTCATGGCGTGCGGATCTCCTGGACGAACGAGGCAGGAAACGCGGAAGGGAGCTGGGAAGCGCGAGGGGAGGGGTGCGCGTGTGAAGGCGTGGAGAGGGTGGAGAAAGGTGGGAAACGCAGAAGGCGCCCGCCCATGAAGGGCTCGGGCGCGCAGGGGGTCAGCTCAACAGGAAGAGGACCACACTCGACCGAAGTCGATGTGGGAGCGCTTGACCAGCCACTGCTGCGGATGCATGAGAGCAAGTGGAACAGGCATCCGGTTTGGCGTCAACTGGCGTGAGACGTACGGCTCACAGTGTGGACGGCCTTGACAGCGAGGGGAAACGCACCCGTACTCTCGGTGGACGGCCCTGCTGAGGGGCTCGGCCGTGCACGCCGTACACGTCGCACGACGCCCTCGTGGCGTCCGCGTGTTCCGCGTGACCTGTGTGAAGGCACCACCCGTGTTCGACCGACGTATCACGGAGCCTTCGCATGTCCTCGCACACCCTTGTCGAGGTGGCCGCGCCCGAAGACGCGGTGCCTCCGCGCATCGTCCCGCGCCGCCGCCTCGGGCAGTGGACCGCTGCCGGTGCCGTCCTGATCCTGTTCGGGCTCGTCGTCAATTCCGTCGCCCGCAACGAGGCTTTCCAGTGGGACGTCGTCGGTGACTACTTCACGTCCGCGTCGGTCCTGCGCGGCCGAGGCCTCACGCTCTGGCTGACCGCGCTCGTCATGGCGCTCGGCTTCGCCCTCGGTGCGCTGCTCGCCGCGTTCCGGCTCTCCGCCAACCCCGTGCTGCGCGCGGTGAGCTGGGGATACGTCTGGCTCTTCCGGTCGATGCCGATCCTGGTGCAGCTGCTGTTCTGGTTCAACATCGGGGCGCTCCATCCGACGATCCTCGGGGTCAAGACCGTCGACCTGCTCGGGCCGGTCACGGTCGCGATCATCGGGCTCACCCTGCACGAGGCCGCGCGCAGTGTCACCGCCCAGGGTGATTATGTACGGAGTGTTGTGATCGTGCTACTGTCCGTGAGTCCGCAGTGGTTGGGCGGGTCGGCCGCAGGGTATGCGGTTGCGGGACGTGGAGGCTTCGCCGTTGGGCAGCCTGCGAAGCGTCAACCATCTCTGCTCGGTGGAACGTTGGGCAGAGGAGTCTGGTCGCTCATGACCAGGGGATGCCAACACCGCACCTACCAGGTCACCAAGAAGGTGCGAATCGCATGGGGCGGCCGCTGCGCGGCTGGTGGTTCCCGGGCGCGGGCCCGATGGCTGCCAGTCGCACAGGGGCCGCTTCTCAGTGCGTTCGAGGTGGGCGTCCGTTGAGATCGTCACTGGTGATCGTGGGAGCCGGGCCGCGGGGGACCGGACTCCTGGAGCGGATCGCCGCCAACGCGCCCGAGCTGTACGCGAGTTCGGGCGACGGTCTGGACGGTTCGGTCGGCAGCTCCGTCGGTTCGGAGGGACTCGACATCCATCTCGTCGACCCCTATCCGCCGGGCGGCGGCCGCATCTGGCGCGAGGCTCAGTCGCCGCTGCTCTGGATGAACTCCGAGGCGCAGGACGTCACGATGTTCACCGACGAGACGGTCGACATGGCCGGACCGGTGCGCGAGGGTCCCACGCTGCACGAGTGGGCCGCACTCGACGGACGCGTCTTCGCGGACCGGCAACGGCAGGGCACGTACATGCGCTGGGTCTACGAGCAGACCGTCGCCGCGCTCCCGCCGGGCATCCGCGTCCACCACCACGCCCGCCGCGCCCTGCGGGTCGTCGGCCCGCGCGAGGGACGCCAGCAGGTGTGGCTGGAGGGCCGGCCGCGCCCGCTGCAGGCCGACCTGGTCGTCCTCACGCTCGGCCACCTCGACGCGGAACTCGACCAGGAGCAGCGCGAGTTGGCCGCGTACGCCCGCGCCCACGACCTTGTCCATCTGCCGCCGGACTACACCGCCGACAGCGACCTGTCCGCCCTCGCGCCGGGCGAACCGGTGCTCGTCCGGGGCTTCGGGCTCGCCTTCGTCGACCTGATGGTGCTGCTCACCGAAGGGCGTGGCGGGCGCTACGAGACGGGCGCGGACGGGGAGTTGACGTACCGGGCGTCCGGGCGCGAGCCCGTGCTGCACGTCGGGTCGCGGCGCGGAGTCCCGTACCACTCGAAGATCGGCTACGACTGGACCGGTGAACGGCCGCCGCTGCCACGGTTCTTCGGGCCGGGCGAGGTGGACGCACTGCTCGCGCGCCCCGGCGGCCTCGACTTCCGGCGGGACGTGTGGCCGCTCGTCAAGAAGGAACTGGGCTTCGCGCACTACCACCGGCTGTTCACGGCGCACCCCGAGCGCACGGACATGGCCTGGACGGACTTCGAGGAGAAGTACGCGGCCGGTGACAGCGCCGAGATCCAGGCCCTGGTCGCCTCGGCCGTGCCCGACACCGCCGACCGGTTCGACCCGGCCGCGCTCGACCATCCGCTGGACGGGGTGCGCCATGCCTCGTACGACGAACTCCAGGACGGGCTGCGGGCCTACATCGAAGGGGATCTGACCCGGCGTCACGACTCCTCGCACAGCGCGGACATGGCGGTCTTCCTCGGACTCCTGTCCGTCTACGGGCAGTTGGTGCGGCTCGGTGACATCGGGTCCTGGTGGCACGGGTTCTTCAGCTATCTGGCGTCGGGGCCGCCCGGACCGCGGCTGCGGCAGATGCTCGCCCTGTCCCGGGCGGGAGTGCTCAGGTTCCTGGGCGCCGGCATGACCGTAGAGGCCTCGGACGGCGTCTTCCGGGCCGGGAGCGCAGGCGTGCCGGGGGAGTACGTCGAGGCACGGGCGCTCGTCGAGGCGCGGCTGCCGCATCCCACGGTCGAGCGCACCCGCGACTCGCTGCTGCGCGAGCTGTACGCCGAGGGCGCCGCGGCGACGCCCGAGGGGCTGCTCGCCGTGGACCCCGCCGACGGGCGTGTCCTCGACCGCTCCGGCACCCCGCACCCACGGCGTTTCGCGCTCGGACCGCACACCGACGCCCGGGGCTCCGGCGCGTTCACCCGGCCGCGCACCGGAGGGCCCGCCTTCCGGCAGAACGACGCAACGGCGCGCGCCGCACTGGCCTTTCTGCGCGCGCTGTCCTGTAGCGCCGCCGCGTAACCACGCCCTCCGCACCCCCGGCGGCCCCGCTCGCTTCCTTCACCCAGAGGACTCCCATGTCGCTGACCAGTGATCCACCCCTTACCAGAACATCCGCCGAGCCCGAGGACTACGGCGCGCTCAAGGTCGTGCCCGTACGCCATCCCTGGCGCTGGGTCGCGGTGACCGTGACCGCCGTGCTGCTCGCCCAGTTCGTCCACGGGCTCGCCACCAACTCCGGCTGGGAGTGGGAGGTGTTCGCCGAGTTCTTCACCGCGGAGGTGATCCTCAAGGCGGTCTGGGTGACGCTCCAACTCACCTTCTACGGAACGGCGTTGGGCTTCGCGCTCGGCATCGTCCTGGCCTTCATGCGGCTGTCGGCCAGCCCGTTCCTGAAGGCCGTCTCCTTCGCGTACATCTGGGCGTTCCGGTCGATCCCGCTGATCGTGCAGCTGCTCTTCTGGTTCAACCTGGCCTACCTCTACAAGGAGTTGGAGTTCGGCATCCCCTTCGGGCCCGGCTTCTTCTCCTTCGACACGATGGGCCTGGTCGGCGCGATGAGCGCGGCCGTGCTGGGGCTCGCCCTGCACCAGGCCGCGTACGCCGCGGAGATCGTGCGCGGCGGCGTACTGTCCGTCGACAGCGGGCAGTTGGAGGCCGCCGCCGCGCTCGGCATCCCCAGGCTGCGGCAGATCCGGCGGATCGTGCTGCCGCAGGCGATGCGCTCCATCCTGCCGAACGCCGCCAACGAGGTGATCTCCCTCTTCAAGGGCACCTCGATCGTCTCCGTCATGGCGATCGGCGAACTCTTCTACCAGGTCCAGGTCATCTACGGACGCAACGGCCGGGTCGTACCGCTGCTCATGGTCGCGACGGCCTGGTACATCCTCCTGACCACCGCGCTCTCGATCCTCCAGCACTACGTCGAACGACACTTCGCGAAGGGAAGCACCCGATGAGCGCGCCGCTGACCAAGGATCCGGCCAAGGACGGGGCGGCCGGCGCCCCCATGGTCGACATCAAGTCCGTGCACAAGAGCTTCGGTTCGCTCGAAGTCCTCAAGGGCGTCGACCTGGAGGTGCGGACCGGTGAGGTCACCGTCGTCCTCGGCCCGTCAGGATCCGGCAAGTCCACGCTGCTGCGGACCATCAACCACCTGGAGAAGGTCGACCAGGGCTGGATCAGCGTGGACGGCTCGCTGGTCGGCTACCGGCGCTCCGGCGACAAGCTGTACGAGCTGCGCGAGCGGGAGATCCTCAGGCAGCGCACCCGGATCGGGTTCGTCTTCCAGAACTTCAACCTCTTCCCGCATCTCACGGTGCTGGAGAACATCGTCGAGGCCCCGGTCTCCGCGCTGAAGCGGCCCCGCAAGGACGTCACCGTGAGCGCGCGCGGGCTGCTCGACCGGGTCGGGCTCGCGGACAAGGCCCACGCCTACCCGAAGCAGCTCTCCGGCGGACAGCAGCAGCGCGTGGCCATCGCCCGCGCGCTCGCTCTGGAGCCGAAACTGCTGCTCTTCGACGAGCCGACGTCCGCGCTCGACCCCGAGCTGGTCGGTGAGGTCCTCGACGTCATCAAGGACCTGGCCCATCAGGGCACCACGATGATCGTCGTCACGCACGAGATCGGCTTCGCCCGCGAGGTCGCCGACACGGTCGTCTTCATGGACGACGGCCGGATCGTCGAACAGGGCGCCCCCGGCGACGTACTCGACCGGCCGCGGCACGAACGCACCCGTGCCTTCCTCTCCAAGGTTCTCTGAACCGGCAGCTGTCCGATCGTTCCAACCTCTCTTCCCACACCAGGAGTTCACCCGTGATATCCCGACGCACCCTCGCCGCCTCCGTCGCCGCCCTCGTCGTCGCCCCCCTGCTCAGCGCCTGCGGCGGTGACAGCGACGCGGCGACCGGGACGGGCAGCTCCGGCACCAAGAAGGTCGGCGACGTCAACATCGGCCCGGACCAGAACCGGATCCGCGGCAAGAAGGTCGACGACATCGCCGCGCTCGTCCCGGCGGCCATCCGCAAGCGCGGCACGCTCAAGCTCGGCCAGAGCGCCGACGCCTCGCCGCCACTCGGCTTCTACGCGACCGACGACAAGACCAGAATCGGCTCCGAGATCGACCTCGCGACCATCGTCGCCGACACCCTCGGGCTGAAGCTCGACAACGACGAGGTCTCCTGGGAGAACCTCTTCGTCGGTCTCGACAGCGGCAAGTTCGACGCCGTTTTCTCGAACGTCACCGTCACCGAGGAGCGCAAGGAGAAGTACGACTTCGCGACCTACCGCCTCGACAACATCTCGTTCGAGGCGAAGAAGGGCACCGACTGGAAGATCGAGGGTCCCGAGGACGTGGCGGGCAAGACCATCGCCGTCTCGTCCGGCACCAACCAGGAGAAGATCCTCGTCGACTGGAGCAAGCAGAACGAGAAGGCGGGCCGGAAGCCGGTGTCCATCAAGTACTTCCAGAAGGACACGGACTACTACCTGGCCCTCCAGTCGGGTCGTATCGACGCCTACCTGGGCCCCAGCCCGTCCGCCGCGTACCACGTGGCCTCGGCCGGACAGTCGCAGGTCATCGGCACGCTCTCCGGTGCGGGCGACGACCTCCAGGGCAAGATCGCCGCCACCACGAAGAAGGGGAGCGGGCTCGTCGACGCGTACGCGGCCGCCATCAACCACGTGATCGAGGACGGCAGTTACGGGCGTGTGCTCAAGCGCTGGGGCCTGTCCAGCGAGGCCGTGCCGAAGTCGGAGATCAACCCGCCCGGCCTGCCGAAGATCTAGGAGATCCCGGGGCCGCGGCGGTCGCGACCGCCGCGGCCCCGGGGAGGTCACGACCACCGGCGTCGCGCCGGACGGAATACACCGGCGCGACGCCGCGCTCACACCTCGGGCCGGCTGAGCCCGTGCGGAAGGGTTGATCACATGACGACGGAACACGGAGCGGCGGCCGCGTCCGAGGAGTGGAAGCACTGGCACGAGCACCGCACCGAGACGGTGTCCGCGCCCTACGGCCCGCTCGCGCTCAGCGGCACCCACTGGATCGAGGACTATCCGGAGGGGCTACTTCCGGACATGCCCGGCCGGTGGTCCGTGGACGGTGACGCCGTCGTGCTGACGGCCGACGCGGCCGACGGCCTGCTCGTGGACGGTGCGCCCTTCGCCGGTGAGGTCCGGCTCGGGGCCGACCCCGGTCCGGCCGTCACGGCCCGGGTCGCGCACGGCGAGCGCAGGTTCGTCGTCCTCGTACGCGAAGGGGCCCTGGGGGTACGCGACTTCGACCCCGCCTCCCCGGCCCGGCAGGCGTTCCGGGGCATCGAGGCCACGCCGTACGATCCGCGCTGGTCGGTGCCGGGCCGCTTCACGCCGTACGGGGAGGACCGGACCGTACGCGTGGCGAACGCCGACGGGCGGGAGCGTGGGCTCGGGCTCGGCGGTGAGCTCGCCTTCACGCTCGGCGGGCAGGACCTGACGCTTCAGGTGACGGTTCAGGGGGACGGATCGCTGTGGGCGGTTTTCGGCGATGCGACGAGTGGGAACGGCAGCTATCGCTTCCGGTTCCTGCGCCCGGCGGCTCCTGACACAGAGGGGCGCACGACGGTGGACTTCAACCGTGCCCTGCTTCCGCCCTGCGCATTCGCGGACCACTTCATCTGCCCATTCCCGCCGCCGGGCAATAGCCTGAGCGCGGCGATTGCCGCCGGGGAACGCAATCTGCTCCGATAATCCGCACGTAATCCACACACTGTCGTCGATGAGATCAACTCCCGTGGGACATACGTAAGTTGAACACCGCACGGCCGAAAGGCGCCCTTGCGCCCGTCGGGTGTGCGGCCAAATACTCCCCCCAGCGCCTTGTCAGGGGCACGGCTTGTCCGGAATCCGGACATTCTTCCTCTGGCGTGCGCCTCACGGGCCCCGACCCCACGCGGGCCCCCGACTTCCCTTTGGAGGGAACGAACAGTGAGGACCAAGCGCACCACCCCCCGCAGCGGAATAGCGAGACGGACCCGGCTGATCGCCGTCACCTCCGGACTCGTGGCCGCGGCCGCATTCACCATCCCTTCCGCGAACGCGAGCGACGCGCAGACGTTCAGCACCTCCCAGCTGAAGAGCGCCAACTCTTCCGTGCTCAAGGCCGATGTGCCGGGCACCGCCTGGGTGACCGACGCCAAGACCGGCAAGGTCGTCGTCACGGTCGACAGCACCGTCTCCAAGGCCGAGATCGCGAAGATCAAGCGGGCCGCGGGCAGCAACGCCGGCGCTCTGCAGATCAAGTACACGCCGGGCAAGTTCAACAAGCTGATCAAGGGTGGCGACGCCATCTATGCGAGTAGCTGGCGCTGCTCCCTCGGCTTCAACGTCAAGAACAGCGCGGGCGCCGACTACTACGTGACCGCCGGTCACTGCACCGACGGCGCCGGCACCTGGTGGTCGAACTCCGGGCACACCACCACGCTCGGCTCGACGGCCGGTTCCAGCTTCCCGACCAACGACTACGGGCTGGTGCGCTACACCAATACCTCGGTCGCCAAGTCGGGCACCGCGGGCAGCGTGGACATCACCAGTGCCGCCACCCCGAGTGTGGGCACGAACGTCATCCGCACCGGTTCCACCACCGGCACCCGCACCGGACGCGTCACCGCGCTGAACGCGACCGTGAACTACGGCGGCGGCGACATCGTCTACGGCATGATCCAGACCACGGTCTGCGCCGAGCCCGGCGACTCCGGCGGTCCGCTCTACGGCAGCAACGGTGTCGCCTACGGTCTGACCTCCGGCGGCAGCGGCAACTGCACCTCCGGTGGCACCACGTTCTTCCAGCCGGTCACCGAAGCGCTGGGCGCCTACGGCGTCAACGTATTCTGATCGGTACGCGCCACATCGACACCCGCGTGACCTGACTGCAGCCAGCAGCAGACGAGCCCCCGTACGCCGTTCGCGGTGCGGGGGCTCGTCCTTGGCCGTGGGGGCTCACCCGGGTGCACTGGAAAGACCGGGGGAACAGGGAAGTGGCTTCCGACCAGCAGCGCCATGTACGCCGCAGTCCGCTGCTGTTCACGACACCGCTGGTGCTGCTCGTGGTGCTGGCGCTGGTGCTCCTGTGGGAGATCACGCGCGGCAACGTGACGGGGGAGCTGAGCCGTCAGTGGCCCTGGCGGCTGCAGCTGATGCGCGGGGCGCGGCTGGAGCGGCCGGGGGCCGCGGGGGGCGGGCTCATAGTGGGGCCAGGGGTGTGAGCCGGCCCCGGGCGTGAGGTGGCCTCGGGGTGCGAGGGGGCCCCGGGCGTGAGGCGGTGGCCCGGGTCAGGCGTCGGTCCGCGGTGTCGCGCACAGCCAGTCCAGTACGTCCGGGAGGGCCTCCAGGGCTGAGAAGTGGCTGCCCTTCGGGTCCAGGACCGGGCGGGCGCGGGGGATGCGCTCGGCCAGCCACTCGAAGTGGCCCACCGGGGAGAAGGTGTCCTCGGCGCCGTGCCACAGCAGCACGGGGCGGGTGATCTGCGCAGGGTCGAAGCCCCAGTGGCTCAGCAGCGCGAGGGTGTCGTCGAGCCAGCCGTAGGCTGACTCGCGCAGCGCCTCACGGTAGTTGCGCAGCAGCATCTCGCTCACGGCCGGGGTGGAGACGATCCGGCGGTCGGCGTCCGTGAGGCCGTCCTTGATCGACGCGAGGAGCTGCGCCGGATCCGCGCGGATCGCGGCGGCCCGGGCGGCGAGCCGGTCCGCGAACTCCAGCGGGTCGGTGAGCGCCTGTGTGAACTCCTCGACGTTGGACCTCGCCATCCCGTCGAACCAGTTCAGCCCCTCGGCGACGGGCGGCGCGAGACTCGCCATCGCCGCCACCCGCCGCACCCGCGAGGGCAGCAGCGCAGCGCAGGCCAGCGCGTGCGGGGCACCGCCCGAGCGGCCGAGCACCGCGAACCTCCCGAGCCCGAGTCCGTCGGCCAGCGCCGCCACGTCCCGCGCGGCCTGCGCCACCCGGCGTCCGGGACCGCGGTCCGAATCCCCGTACCCCGGCCGGTCGTACGCGATGAACCGCACCCCGGGACGCTCGGCCATCAGCTCCGGCGGCACCGCCCCGTGCCGGCCGCCCGGTGTGCCGTGCAGCAGTATCACCGGGCTGCCGTCCGGGTCCCCCCACTCCTCGAACGCCAGCAGTCGTCCGTCCCGCATCCGTATCCCGTTCGGCACCTCGGTCCTCCATCTCCCCTTCGCGTCCGCGCCGGAGTTACCGTCGAAGTACACACCTGTTGCGCCCGATACGGACCCTGGGGGTCGTAATGATCGAGGAGCTGGTGACGGCGGGAGTGGCTCTCGCGTCCGTCGGAACGGTGTACGCGATGGCGGCGGCCCGCGTCGTCAAACAGTACGAACGGGGCGTGGTGCTCCGCCTCGGCAGGCTGCGATCCGGGGTGCGTGGTCCGGGGTTCACCATGATCGTGCCCTTCGTGGACCGGCTCCAGAAGGTCAACATGCAGATCGTGACGATGCCGGTACCCGGGCAGGACGGCATCACGCGGGACAACGTCACGGTGCGCGTGGACGCCGTCATCTACTTCAAGGTGGTGTCCGCGGCCGACGCGGTCATCCAGGTCGAGGACTACCGGTTCGCGGTCTCGCAGATGGCGCAGACGTCACTGCGGTCGATCATCGGCAAGAGCGAGCTGGACGATCTGCTCTCCAACCGCGAGAAGCTCAACCAAGGGCTGGAGCTGATGATCGACAGCCCGGCCGTGGAGTGGGGCGTGTCCATCGACCGCGTCGAGATCAAGGACGTGTCGCTGCCGGAGACGATGAAACGGTCCATGGCCCGGCAGGCGGAGGCCGACCGTGAGCGCCGGGCCCGGGTCATCAACGCCGACGCCGAGCTGCAGGCATCCAAGAAACTGGCGGAGGCCGCCGGAGTGATGTCCGAGCAGCCCGCCGCCCTGCAACTGCGGCTGCTGCAGACGGTGGTGGCGGTCGCGGCCGAGAAGAACTCCACGCTCGTGCTGCCCTTCCCCGTCGAGTTGCTGCGGTTCCTGGAGCGGGCGCAGCAGCCGGCGCAACAGGCGGCGCCTCCCGCGCCTCAGGCACAGCAGCCGCCGGACCGGACGGCTCAGCCACAGCAGTCGTTGCCCGAGGCGCAGCAGCGTCCGATTCAGCCACAGGAGCTCTCGGCGCAGGCGCAACAGCTGTTGGCGCAGTGGCAGCAATCGATGCAGGAGCAACTCCCGCCCGTCGAGACACCGTTGGATCCGGACTTCGGAGGGTCGAAATCCGGACAGGACTAGACCTCACAGACTGGCGTTAGTTACTCGCTCGTAGTGTTTGCTATGGGAATCGACGTGGTGAGACGGCCACTTGTCAACGCGCGTCAACCATGCGGGGGCGCGCGTCCGTTGTGGCACGCGCGTCCTGAAGTCGACCTTGTGTGCTCCCGTGCGGCCTCGGAATAGTGGTCGGCGTCCGTTGGCATGGACGCGGCTTTTATTGCGAGTCGGGTCCATGTCCGTACACCTTTCGGTCTCGGTGGCCCCCCACGGCCGCCGTTTCCGACCCCCCACAGGAGGACACAAGTTGAAGCACCGACGCATACCCAAGCGGCGGGCGGCCGTGGCAGGTGCGGGCATCGCCGCACTGGTCGCCGCGGGAGTCACCTTGCAGAGTGCGAACGCGAGTGAGAACGCACCTGCTCCCGAGCTCAAGATCCTCTCGGTCACGGCGGCCGGAAAGCTCGCCTCGACGCTCGGCAAGGACCTCGGCACGGACGCGGCGGGAACGTATTACGACGCGAAGGCGAAGAGCCTCGTCGTGAACGTCCTCGACGAGGCCGCGGCCGAGACCGTCGAGTCGGCCGGCGCCAAGGCCAGAATCGTCGAGAACTCCCTCGCCGAACTGAAGGGCGCCCGTACGACGCTGAAGCAGGACGCGACCATCCCCGGCACCTCGTGGGCGGTCGACCCGGCGACGAACAAGGTCGTCGTCACCGCGGACCGTACGGTCAAGGGCGCGAAGATGACCCAGCTGACCGAGGTCGTCGACGGGCTCGGCGCCAAGGCCGAACTCAAGACCACGAAGGGGGAGTTCAAGACCTTCGTCGCAGGCGGTGACGCCATCACCGGTGGCAGCGGCCGCTGCTCGCTCGGCTTCAACGTGGTCAAGGGCGGCGAGCCGTTCTTCCTCACCGCCGGGCACTGCACCGAGGGCATCACCAACTGGTCCGACTCGTCCGGCACCGAGATCGGTGAGAACGCCGACTCCAGCTTCCCCGACAACGACTACGGCCTGGTGAAGTACACCGCGGACGTGGACCACCCGAGCGAGGTGAACCTCTACAACGGTTCCGCGCAGGAGATCACGGGTGCGGCGGAGGCGACCGTCGGGATGAAGGTCACCCGCAGCGGCTCCACCACCCAGGTGCACGACGGGTCGGTGACCGGGCTGGACGCCACCGTGAACTACGGCAACGGCGACATCGTGAACGGGCTCATCCAGACCGACGTCTGCGCGGAGCCGGGTGACAGTGGTGGGTCGCTGTTCTCGGGCAGCAGCGCGATCGGACTCACGTCCGGTGGCAGCGGGGACTGCACCTCCGGTGGGGAGACGTTCTTCCAGCCGGTGACCGAGGCGCTGTCCGCCACGGGGACCCAGATCGGCTGACGGTTCGGTTCCGTTGGGCTTGGAGCCCCGTTCCCACCTTCCGGGTGGGGGCGGGGCTCTTGCGTTGCATTGCATTGCTTGTCAGGGCCTGTGGGCGGGAGCGGCACCGACCCAGCGGTGATAGGCGTCCACATCGACGTTGCTGCCACACACGATGGTGACCACGTGCCGGCCGGCGAAGCGGTCACGGTCTTCGAGGATCGCCGCGATGCCGAGCGCGGCCGACGGTTCGACGACGAGGCCGGCGTGGTGGAGGAGCATCCGCATACCGGCGGTGATCGACGCCTCCTGGACCAGGACGGCGTCGTCGGCGACCAGGAGGAGATCGTCCAGGACGGCAGGGATGGGACGCCGGCCGGCGACGCCGTCGGCGATGGTGTCGGTCGAGTCGGTGGTGACGACGCGCCGCCCGCGCCACGAGAGCGTCAGCGCCGGTGCGCCCAGCGGCTGGACGCAGATCACCTCGACCTCGGGCGCCAGGGCCTTCACGACATGACCCACACCGGTGGCCAGTGCCCCGCCGCCGAGCGCGATCAGGACGGTGTCGAACTCCGGCACGGGATCCACCAGTTCCAGGCCGATGGTCGCCGCGCCCTCGCAGGTCTCGATGTCGAGGCTGTCCTCGACCAGCCGGATGCCGTCGTACCGGGCGATGGCCGCCGCCCGCTCGCGAGCCGGCTCGTGGTCGCCGTCCACCAGTTCCAGCCTGGCGCCCAGTGCGCGGATGCGATCGAGCTTGGCCACCGTCGCGAAGCGGGATGCCACGACGGTGACGTCGAGATCCCGGCCGCGACCGGACCAGGCGAGGGCCTGGCCGAGATTGCCCGCACTGGCGCACACCACGGCTCGCGGGCCATGGTCGGCGAGCCGGCTCGCGATGACCTCGGTCCCGCGGGCCTTGAAGCTGCGGACCGGGTTCGCCGTTTCGAGCTTGACGCTCACCGCGCACCCGAGGTGGGGCTCCAGCGCCTCGCAGCGATACAGCGGGGTGTCGAGGAAAATCGGGTCGATCACCCGGCGGGCCGCCCGGATCCGAGCGGTGTCGAGACGCGTCTCCTGCACGGCACAGGAGCGTAGCGCCGCAGGCTCTGTTCCACCGAGTGATGTGTCGAGAGCCGTGGCTCGGGTGACGAGTGATCAGGCAGCAGCGGCTCCCAGTGGTTCCGCAGCCCGTCCGACATGATCCACGGCGACGTCCCCACACCGGACCGAGCACTCGACCACCGCTCTGGACACGGCAGCCAGGACCGATCCCCGCATTGCGTCAGCCGTTGTCAGGGCGCCCTTGTGGAGCGGAGTCGGGTTGTTCGGGTTTGTGCAGTGAGCCCGCCAGGAGCGTGACCGCGCTTCCGACGGCCGCCCAGGCCGAGAGGACCAGGAGCGAGGCCGTGGTGTCGTTGCCCTTGAAGTAGGCGATCGAGCGGGCCGTCCAGGTGCCGGCGCCCGGGGGCAAGGCGGGGCCGATCGCCCTCCAGAACGGGGGCAGCATCGGGGGCGGGAGGGCGCCGCCCGCGCTCGGGTTGCCCAGGATCACCACGAGCAGTACGGCCACTCCGATGCCGACGACCCCGAAGAGGCACTGGAACGCGAGCGTGGCCGCTCCGACCGCGAAGGTGATCAGCGCGCCGAGCCCCCAGAGGGCCGCCACGCTCCCGGGCAGGGCTCCCAGGACCGGCCCGACGATGACCGCGCCGCCGAGTCCGCCGACGATCGCGACCACGGCCATGGCGGCGAGCCGGATCGTCGCGCGCCGGGGGTTGGCCGGCCGTGCGCCCGCGCTGATCGCCAACGCCGACGCGCACAGATAGCCGCCCACGCATCAGCCGACGACCAGGTAGAAGGTGGTGAGCCCGTTGGCGTCCTGTGCGTCGGCCGGGACCACGTCGACGGTTCTCAGCGTGCGCCCCTCGGCCTTCTCCACCTCGGTGGTGAGCGCGGTCAGCGCGTTGGCCAGGACCCGGCCGCCGCCGGAGGCGACCAGCAGGGTGTCGGTGGTGCCGGCGGGGTCGATCACCAGGGCGCCGTCGATGTCGCGGTTCACGATCTGCTCGCGGGCCGTCGCCCGGTCGGGGAGCGCGCGAGGGTCGAGCGGCTCGCCGGGGAGCTGCTTCAGACGGGCCACCGCCTGGTCGGCGGCGGCTCCCGGGGCGACCACCCTGAACGCCACGTCCTTCGGCTTCGGGTTGTGCAGCGCCCCCACATAGGAGGCGATGAAGAGCAGCTGCAGGGCGAGCACGCCGATGACCAGCAGCGTGGCCCGCGGAGTGACTCCGTCCTTCACCTCTTCGAGGAAGGACCGAGGGGCCCCGGCTGTCTGTGTCATGCCCCCACGGTCCGAGCCGCCCGGCGTTTGCGCAGGTGGGACGGGTCCGAACGGATGTCGCACACATGTTCGGGAATTGGTCTATGGTGGGGGTGAGGGAGTAGGGAACAAATGTTCGAGGGCTGGCATGGGAGCCCCTGGGAGTGGTGGAGGTGCGCGTGCCGGGCTTCACGCATCTGCACACCGTTTCCGGGTTCTCCCTGCGGTACGGGGCCTCGCACCCGGAGCGCCTCGCCGAGCGCGCTTCCGAACGGGGCATGGACGCGCTGGCCCTCACCGACCGGGACACCCTCGCGGGCGCGGTCCGCTTCGCCAAGGCCTGCGCCGCCCAGGGGGTGCGTCCACTGTTCGGGGTCGACCTCGCGGTCGAGGAGCCCGTACGGGTCCGGGAGTCCGCGCGAGCCCAGGAGTCCGCGCGAGCCCGGGGGACCGTAAGGGATGGGGAGTCCGTGCGGGCCGGTGGGTCCGTAGGAGCCGGTGGGTCCGTATCGGGGGAGCGGCGGCGGGCTCCCGTGCGGGGCGGTGCCTTCATCGATGAGTCGACACCTCGGGTGACCTTCCTCGCCCGGGACGGCGCGAAGGGCTGGGCCGAGCTCTGCAGAATCGTTACTGCGGCGCATGCGGGCGACACGGGCGGGCCGCTGCTGCCCTGGGCGGACAACCATGCCGACGGCCTGACCGTCCTGCTCGGGCCCGCCTCCGACGTCGGCCGGGCGCTCGTCGCCGGGCGCCCCGACCGGGCCGCGAAACTGCTCGTGCCCTGGCGGGAGGTCTACGGCGACGCCCTGCGTCTCGAGGCGGTCTGGCACGGGCGCGAGGGAACCGGTCCCGGCTCGCTGCGGCTGGCCGCCCGTACCGTCGGCTTCGCCGCCGAGCAGCGGGTGCGGCCGGTGCTCAGCAACGCCGTCCGGTACGCCGACCAGGGCATGGGCCCGGTCGCCGACGTCCTGGACGCCGCCCGCCGGCTCGTGCCGGTCGACCCCCGCAAGGAACTGGACAGCGGCGAGGCCTGGCTCAAGGACGCGGACGCCATGCTCGGCGCCGCCGAACGGATCGTCGAGGCCGCGGGTTTTCGCCGTGACACCGCCTACCGCCTGCTCGAACAGACGCGGGCCACCGCCGCCGAGTGCCTCGTCGACCCGGAGGACGACCTCGGCCTCGGTGCCGTGCACTTCCCCGAGCCGCACCTCGTCGGCGCCGGACGCCGTACCGCGCAGCGGGTGCTGGCCTCGCGGGCGGCGGCGGGGATGGTGCGGCGCGGCTACGACCGTTCTCCCGAAGCGCGCGGTTACTGGGAGCGGATGCACCGTGAACTGGACATCATCGCCCACCACAACTTCGCCTCCTACTTCCTGACGGTCGCTCAGGTGGTGGACGACGTAAGGGAGATGGGCATCCGGGTCGCCGCGCGCGGCTCCGGCGCGGGCTCGCTCGTCAACCACCTCCTCGGCATCGCGCACGCCGACCCCGTCGCGCACGGGCTGCTGATGGAACGCTTCCTGTCCAAGCGCCGCCCGGTCCTGCCCGACATCGACATCGACGTGGAGTCGGCGCGCCGGCTGGAGGTCTACCGCGCGATCATCGGCCGGTTCGGCACCGAGCGGGTCGCGACCGTGGCGATGCCGGAGACGTACCGGGTGCGTCATGCGGTACGGGACGTCGGTGCGGCCCTCTCCATGGACCCGGCCGACATCGACCGCATCGCCAAGTCCTTCCCGCACATCCGCGCCCGCGACGCGCGCGCGGCACTGGAGGAACTGCCCGAACTGCGGTCCCTGGCAAAGGAGGTCCAGCAGGAAGGCGCCAGGTACGGGCGGCTGTGGGAACTGGTGGAAGCGCTGGACGCCCTGCCGCGCGGAGTCGCCATGCACCCGTGCGGGGTGCTCCTCTCCGACGCCTCACTCCTCGCCCGTACGCCCGTCATGCCGACCAGTGGCGAGGGGTTCCCCATGTCGCAGTTCGACAAGGAGGACGTCGAGGACCTCGGGCTGCTCAAACTGGACGTGCTGGGCGTACGCATGCAGTCCGCGATGGCGCACGCGGTGGCCGAGGTGGAGCGAGCCACGGGGGACCGGGTCGACCTGGACGCCGTCGAGGAGGGCGACCCCGCCACGTACCAACTCATCCGGTCCGCCGAGACGTTGGGCTGCTTCCAGATCGAGTCGCCGGGGCAGCGGGACCTGGTGGGCAGGCTGCAGCCCGCGACCTTCCACGATCTCGTCGTCGACATCTCCCTCTTCCGGCCGGGACCGGTCGCGGCCGACATGGTGCGGCCGTTCATCGAGGCGCGGCACGGCCGGGCGCCGGTCCGCTTCCCGCACCCGGATCTGGAGGAGCCGCTGAGGAGCACGTACGGGGTCGTGGTCTTCCACGAGCAGATCATCGACATCGTCGACATCATGACCGGCTGCGGGCGCGACGAGGCGGACCGGGTGCGGCGCGGGCTGTCCGACCCCGAGTCGCAGGGACGGATCCGCTTCTGGTTCGCGCAGCACGCGGCCGCCCGGGGATACGACGCGGAGACGATCGCCCGGACCTGGGAGATCGTCGAGGCCTTCGGGTCGTACGGCTTCTGCAAGGCGCACGCGGTCGCCTTCGCCGTGCCGACGTACCAGTCGGCCTGGCTGAAGGCACACCATCCCGCCGCCTTCTACGCCGGGCTGCTCACCCACGATCCCGGGATGTATCCGAAGCGGCTGCTGCTCGCGGACGCGCGGCGGCGGGGGGTGCCGATCCTGCCGTTGGACGTGAACCGGTCGGCGGTCGCACACCGTATCGAACTGGTGTCTGAATCCGAGGGGTTCGGCGGGGCGGCCGGGAAGATTCCCAGAGGGGTCGGCAAGGCCTGGGGGGTGCGGCTCGCCCTCTCCGACGTGCACGGCATCAGCGAGGCCGAGGCGGTGCGGGTCGCGGACGGGCAGCCGTACGCCTCGCTGCTCGACTTCTGGGAACGGGCCCGGCCGAGCCGACCGCTGGCCCAACGGCTCGCGCAGGTCGGCGCGTTGGACGCCTTCGGAGCCAATCGCCGTGATCTGCAACTGCACTTGACCGAGCTGCACCGGGGCGCGCGTGGCGGTCGCGGGGACCAACTTCCCCTGGCCGGTGGGCAGAAGACAGCGTCGGCCGGGCTGCCCGACCTCTCCTCGGCGGAGCGGCTCAGTGCCGAGCTGGGTGTGCTCTCCATGGACGCCTCACGTAATCTGATGGACGACCACCGGGCGTTCCTGGACGAGCTGGGAGTGGTCACCGCGCGCCGGCTGCGGGCGGCCCGGCATGGTGAGACGGTCCTGGTCGCGGGCGCCAAGGCGGCCACCCAGACCCCGCCGATCCGCTCCGGCAAGCGGGTCATCTTCACCACCCTGGACGACGGCACGGGCCTGGTCGACCTCGCGTTCTTCGACGACTCCCACGACGCGTGCGCCCACACCGTCTTCCACTCCTGGCTCCTGCTCGTACGGGGAGTGGTGCAGCGGCGCGGCCCGCGCAGCCTCAGCGTGGTCGGCGCGGCCGCCTGGAACCTCGCCGACCTGGTGGAACTGCGGCGCGAGGAAGGCCTGGACGGAGTGGCCCTGCGACTGGCCGAGCCGCAGGGGGAGGACGAGGCCGAGGACGGCTCACGGGACACGGGAGATCCGACGGGCGGCCGTCGAATCCAGATGCCCACGGGATACGAAATGCATCCGTGGGCCGATCTGCGCCCGGCGGGCGAAGGGCCCGCCGGTGGAAAGAAGTTGTGGCACCAGAGCCCGGGGAGTGCGGGATGACCATCCTCTGCGTACGTTTCCAGCTGCCTCCGACGAGCGAGGCCGCCCTGCCCGGGCTCCTCGGCACGCTGGAGGAGTTCACCCCCGTCATCGAGGCGCTGCCGCCCGACGGAGCGCTCGCCGATCTGCGGGGCGCCGAGCGGTACTTCAAGCGGTACTTCGAGCGGGATGTGGGGGAACTGGCCTCGCTGATCCGGGTACGGGCGCTCGCCTGGCACGGCGTCGACTGTGTGATCGGGGCCGGACCCGGGCCGATGTTCGCCCGGATGGCCCTGCGGGAAGCCGCCCCCGGAACGACCCGTGTGGTGCCCGAAGACCCCTGCGCCCTCGCGGAGTTCCTGGAGGAACAGCCCGTGCGTGCCCTGCCCGGAGTCGGCACCGCCACCGCCCGCACCCTGTGCGAGTACGGCCTGGACAGCGTCGGCAAGGTCGCCGCCGCGCCACTGTCCACACTGCAACGGCTCACCAGCGCGCGCATGGGCCGCGAACTGCACGAGATGGCACAGGGCATCGACCGCGGCCGGGTCGTACCGAACGCCGTCTCCCGGTCGCTCGCCGCCGAACGACCCTTCCCGCGCGATGAGTTGGACCCGGACCAGCACCGGCGCGCCCTGCTCTCCGCCGCCGAGGAACTGGGCTCCCGGCTGCGCGCCCTGGAGAAGGTGTGCCGCACGCTCACCCTCACCGTCCGCTACGCCGACCGCTCTACTACGACCCGCAGCCGCACCCTCCCCGAGCCGACCGCCCACTCCTCGGCACTCACCGACGCCGCGTACCGCATGTACGAGGCGCTCGGGCTGCAGCGGGCCCGGGTCCGCGGCATCGTCCTGCGCGCCGAGGGCCTCGACCCTGCCCAACAGGCCTCCTACCAGCTCACCTTCGACCCGGTGGACGAGAAGGTCCGGCGGGTGGAGGAGGTGGCGGACCGGGTCCGGGCGAAGTTCGGGCCGCGGGCGGTGATGCCGGGTTCGTTGGTGGCGTAACGCTCCGCGGGGAGCGGGTGGGGTTGCGGGTCGTTCGGGAGCTGCGGGCCGGATGTGGCTGGTCGCGCGGTTCCCGCGCCCCTGATGAGGCGCCCCCGGCATTCCCGCCAGGTCAGTTGGCCCACGGCGGAGTGATGACCGTGCCGTCCGCCAGCTTCGCCTGGAGGCCGATCGACGTGGTGACCCAGGAGATCGCGGTCTCCTCGGTCGGGTTCTCCACGGCGAGCGTCGCGCCGGGATTGATGATCACCGTGTCGCCCGCGGCGATCCGCTCGGTGCGGCCGTCGAGGGTCATCAGAAGCTCCCCGGTCAGGAGATGGAAGATCTCCTCGTGATTGACCGTGTGCGCGGGCGCCTTCGTGCCTGCGGGGATCTCGCCCCTCCAGGCGCACAGTTCCTTGCTCCCGCTGAGGGGAGTGGCGTACGAGACGAAGCGCGCGCCGTGGATCTCGTGGACGACGGCTTCGGACGAGCGGACTACGGGCACGGCTGCCTCCAGCGGTGAAGGGGGTGGCGAATAAGTGGTCGCGAATGGTCAAGCTGCTTGACTATATGCATCCATGGTCAAGCTGCTTGACCAATTCGTCAAGGGTGTTTCAATGCGTGCGTGCAGAACTCCGAGGCCATGGCCCTGTCCGCCGCCCTGCTCGCCGTCGCCGGCGAGCTCACCCAGCGCATCCACGAGGGTGTTGTCGCCCGTGGGTTCGAGGGGATTCGGCCAGCGCACGGGTTCGCGTTCGCGCGGCTCGCGCCCGGCGGGGCGACGGTCACGGAACTGGCCGCCCATCTGGGCGTGACCAAGCAGGCCGCGAGTCAACTTGTCGATGAGATCGTCCGCAAGGGGTACGCCGAGCGGCGCCCGCACCCCGGCGACGCGCGCGCCCGGCTGGTCGTACTGACCGAGCAGGGCTGGGCCTGTACTCGGGCCGCCGAGGAGTCGGCCGCGGAAGCCGTCGGCCCCTGGGTCGAACTGCTCGGTGAGGGTGAAGTCCGGGCGTTGCGTGACCGTTTGCTGCGCATTGCGCCCTACGGTCCCATCAGGCCCGCCTGGTGACGGTTCCACGGCACGTGTCAGTGCTCCCGGCCGACACCGGAAGTTTTTACTGACGCGTAACTTCACACTTCTACTACTCACTCGTAACTTGGCAAAAGAACAGCATCCTCGTGATCCGGATCACAGGGCGTACGCCATCGCAACTCCCTTGAGCCGCAAGGAGATCACTCGATGCTGCCCTGGAAACGCCTGCTCAGACCCCTAACCGTGCTGCTGCTGACCGCCGCGGTCACCGTCGTCCCCGCCGCCACCGCTGCTTCCGCCGCCACCGCTCAGGCCGAGGCCGCGCCGAGCCGTGGCTGGAACGACTACTCCTGCAAACCGTCCGCCGCCCACCCGCGCCCCGTCGTCCTCGTCCACGGCACCTTCGCCAACTCCGTCGACAACTGGCTGGGCCTCGCGCCCTACCTCGTGAACCGCGACTACTGCGTCTTCGCCCTCGACTACGGGCAGTTGCCCGGCGTGCCGTTCTTCAACGGCCTCGGTCCCATCGACAAGTCGGCGGAGCAGCTCAAGACCTTCGTCGACAAAGTGCTCGCCGCGACCGGTGCGGCCAAGGCCGACCTCGTGGGCCACTCGCAGGGCGGCATGATGCCCCGCCACTATCTGAAGTTCCTCGGCGGAGCCGCCAAGGTGAACGCGCTCGTCGGGATCGCCCCCGACAACCACGGCACCACCCTGAACGGACTCGCCCAACTGCTCGACCACTTCCCCGGCGCGGCCGACCTGCTCTCCACCGCCACCCCCGCCCTCGCCGACCAGGTGGCCGGATCGGCCTTCCTGACCAAACTCAACGCGGGCGGCGACACCGTCCCCGGTGTCCGCTACACGGTCATCGCCACCAAGTACGACGAGGTCGTCACGCCGTACCGCTCCCAGTACCTCGACGGTCCGAACGTACGCAATGTGCTGATCCAGGACCTGTGCGCGGTCGACCTCTCCGAGCACGCGGCGATCGGGCTCATCGACCGGATCGCCTTCCATGAGGTGGCGAACGCCCTTGATCCGGCGCATGCCACCCCGACGACCTGCCTTTCGGTGATCGGCTAGCGGACCGCGCCCCTTCAGGGGCGCGGGGCTGTATCGATGTGCGGCTCCGCCGCGCGGGCGCGACCAGCCACGGACGGCCCGCAGATTCCGTACCGTCCGCCGGTCGCAGGATCTATCGGCTGTGGCGGCCGCCACCCACCGCACGCCGACGGACCGACGCGAACAGCGCCGCCGCGCCGATCGCCAGGGCGGCCGCCCCACCGATCGTGTACGGAGTGGTGTTCGAACCGCCGGTCTCGGCGAGGTTCTCCGAACCGCCGGCGGGCTCGGCGTCGCTCGCGGAGTCGTCCGTCGCCTCGGAGGGGCCCGCCGACCCGGCGGACTCCTTTGTGGTGCCGGAGTCGGAGTCCGAGGCGGTGTCCGCGGCCGCCGTGGCCGTGGCCTGGGTCTTCGGGTCGTCGTCGCCGTGGCCGCCGTGCTCCACGGACGACTCGTCGGTGCCGTCCGCGATCTCCTGGTCGGACGGAGCCGACGCGGTCGGGGCCGTGGAGGCCTCGGCGCCGCCCCCGCTTCCACTCCCGCCCTCTCCGAACACGACGTCGGAGCAGGTGTAGAACGCCTCCGGGGAGTCCGAGCGCTGCCAGATCGAATAGATGAGGTGGCGGCCCGACTTGACCGGGACGACGCCGTCGAAGACGTAGTCGCCGCTCTCCAACCGCGGGTCGGTGACCTTGAGGAACGGCTTCGACTCCAGGTCCGACCACTTCAGGGGCTTCGTCGGGTCGTAGCCGTCCTTGGTGACGTACAGCTCGAACGAGCCCTTGTGCGGGGCGGTTCCCTTGTAGCGGAAGGTGCGGTTGCCCGAGGTCAGCCGGGTGGCCGGCCAGTCGGCGCGGGCCAGGTCGAGGCCCTTGAACTTGTCGTTGCCCGCGCTGCACAGCTTTCCGTCGGGGATGATCTCCTTCGACTTCCCGGCCGCGTTCGCGATGTTGACGCCGTTCCAGTCGTAGAGGGCCTGTGTGCCGCCGGCCGCGACCGCCGCCCTGCAGGCGGCGGACCTCGGGTTCTCCGGACCCTCCGCGAAGCAGCCCGCGACCCTGCTCACCGGGTCGGTCATCGAGCCGTGCGCGACCGCAGGGGCGGCGGCAAGACCGGTCAGGGCGAGCGGGGCGACGCCCACGGCGGCGACCGTGGCGAGGCGGGTGCGGGTGGCCATGCGGCGAGCGGACATGGGGGAACTCCTCGAAGCGGATCCGGGGTGCTTGTGATGCCTGGGGGCGATCAGCAAGCTAGCCCCTCGAAACCGCGAAATCCCCTGCTGGGAGGGGGTGAGGGTGATCCTTATGGTCCGCTTAAGGGGGTGCTGAGACTGCGATCAGGTAGGTACCGTTCCAGCCATGACGAAAACCCCGGAAGAAGCCCCGGCGGACACTCCGTACGAGGCCCGGATCCGCCCCGCCGTCGCCTCCGACACGGCTGCCGTGAAGGCCGTGACCGACGCGGCCTACCGCCCCTACATCGAGCGCATCGGGGTGGTCCCGCAGCCCATGGAGGCGGACCACGCGGCCGACGTCGCGGCGGGGCGGGTGTTCGTCACGGGGGAGCCCGTGACCGGACTCGTGGTGATCGAGGCGCACGAGGACCATCTGTTCCTCGACAGCATCGCCGTCCACCCGGACGCCCATGGGCAGGGCGTGGGGCGCCGGCTCCTGGCCTTCGTGGACGCACACGCGCGTGCGCTCGGACTGCCCGAGGTCAGGCTCTACACGAACGCGCTGATGTGGGAGAACCAGAAGATCTACCCGAAGTACGGGTACGAACTCGTGGAGCGCCGTGTGGACGGGCCGTACGACCGCCTCCACTACCGCAAGCGGCTGGCGCCGTGACGGTTCCTTGCGCCGTGACGACTCCTGGCACCGTGACGGCTCAGCCGTCCGGCCACCACGTGCGTGCGATGTCCTTTCGGACCTCGGGGCGCTCGGCGGGGCGCTCGTCTGCGTCGTCCCGCACGCGACGGGAGTCCGACTTCCTCAGGGGCTTCTGCACGGTTACACGGCGCATGGCTGCCTCCTTGCATCTACCGGGTTCCGCGTTTGTACGGAGGTAGACCGTTCCGGGGAGAGTGACTCATCGGTGCCCGCTTGTCAGTGGCGGTAGTCACGTTTCACCTGTGAGTCCACATGCCGGACAGCTGGAGGTTCCGCGCAGTTCCGACGCGGGTCCGGTGAAGTTCTGTCGCGGCCCGGCGCCGGACCGTTGTCAGTGGCGGGTGTCACTGTGGGCACATGACGAGTAACAGCGCCCGTGAAGAAGCGAAGACCGGTCAAGAGCAGTCCGCTGTCGACTGGGACGCCGAGTCCGCGACGTTCGACGACGAGCCCGACCACGGACTGCGGGATCCCGCCGTGCGCGAGGCCTGGGCGGCGAGGTTGCGCGGCTGGCTGCCGCGCGGGCCGGCCGACGTGCTCGATCTGGGCTGCGGCACCGGCAGCCTGTCGCTCCTCGCGTCCGAGCAGCGGCACCGGGTCACCGGGGTCGACTCCTCGCCGCGCATGGTCGACCTCGCCCGCGCCAAGCTGGCCGGACGTGACGCGGCGTTCCTGGTCGGGGACGCGACCGCCCCGCCGGTCGGGGAGCAGCGCTTCGACGTCGTCCTTGTCCGCCATGTGCTGTGGACGCTGCCCGAACCCGGCCGCGTCCTGCGGTACTGGAGCGGACTGCTCCGCCCCGGCGGACGGCTCGTGCTCATAGAGGGCGTCTGGGGGACGGTGAGCCCGGTCGGCATCTCCGCCGACCGGCTGACCGGACTGCTCGCACCCCTCGCGGAGGACGTCCGCGTGGAGCCGCTGTCCGACGACCCGCTGCTGTGGGGACGAGAGGTGGAGGACGAGCGGTACGCGGTGGTGGCCGTGCCCTGAGGGCTGCCGGCGGGGCTGCCCGGTGTTGAGGGCTGCCGGAGGCTGAGGAATCCCGGGCGGGCCTGCCGGGAGTGGGCGTGCCTAGGCCAGGAGCGCCTCGAAGTCGCCTTCGCGAGCGCGGAGTTCGAGCTCGTCCAGGGCTGCCCGGGCGGCGGCCGCGGCCTGCGGATCGGTGGTCTCCAGGCCGCTCTCCGCGAACTCGTCCTCGTCCAGACGCAGTACGGCCCGGCCGTCGGCGGAGCGCCACAGGTCGAGGTCGAGGTCCTCGACGACCAGCTCGCCCTCGGACACGGCGGCCGGGCGGGTGATGTCGCAGTACCAGCCCTTCAGCACGCCCTCGGGACCACGGACCTCCTTCACCGCGTACCAGCGGTCGCGCCAGTAGTGCTCGGTGAAGACGTCACCCGGTTCGAAGCGTACGAAGCCGAAGTCGCGGACTCCGGCACCGGCCCAGGCCGCTCGGACGGTGACGTGGGTGCCGTCGTCGTGCAGCAGCTCGGCCGGGTAACGGATCTTCGTACGGCCCGCTTTGACCAGGACGATGTCCAACTGGGGAGGGGAGTCAGGAGAGTTCGCGGACATGTTGCACCTCCGTGGCGCAGATCTCGTAGCCGAACCACTTGTTGACCGCGAGCATCGGTTCGTTGCCCGCGTCGTTGGCCGTGAACGCCTCCGTGAAGCCGGCGGCACGGGCGCGGTGCAGGGAGTCGTTCTTGGCGAGCTTGGCGAGGCCGCGGCCTCGGTGGGCGCGGGCCGTGCCGGTCATCACGGTGCCGTAGCGGGTGCCGCCGTCGGTGCGGGCGGCGCTGAACGCCGCGGGGCGGCCGTCGACGACCGCGACCGAGGTCAGTTCATGGCTGAGGAGGGGATGGTGCCAGGTCTCCTTCAGCCAGGCCTCGTAGTCCGTGAACTCGTGGGCGATGTCGCTCGGTTCGTCCAGCAGCGTCTCCGCGTCCAGGTCGAACAGCGGGCGGGGATCGTCGGCGAAGTCCGCGGCCGTGCGCAGTTCGACGTCCGCGGGCGGCTCCTGGAGCGGCGGCAGTGTGCACGTCGCCAGGTCCAGGCGGAGGAAGTGCGCGGAGCGACGGGGGAGGTAGCCGCGCTTCTCCGCGAAGGAGCGGTTCGCCGGCTCGTCCACGACCCGGACGAAGAACCTGGTCATGTCCAGGGCGGAGAGGCGCTCCTCGGCGATCCTCAGGAGCAGCGAGCCCGCGCCCCGGCCCTGGCGGTCCGGGTGCACGTACACGTTCAGATAACCCTGGCCGGGCTGCGGGCTGTCGTACACGATGCCGACCTGGGCCACGCCGACGAGTTCGCCGTCCTCCTCCGCGACGAGCGGCTGGAAGTGGGCGTCGGGGTGGGCGTTCGCGGCGTCGTACGTGATGGCCTCGGGGGTGGAGAGCATGAAGGGGAGCGCCAGGTGCCGGATGCGGGCGAAGCCCTCGGCGTCTCCCGCGCGGAAGTCGCGGACGATCACAGTCATGACGTCGCACGCTACGCGGGCGGTGAGTCCGGGTGCCTCTCATTTTCCCGCCGGTGCGGGACAATCACTGCGTGACGCTGAAGATCGACATCGAGGACGACGCGGGGATCGCGCCCTACGAGCAGGTGCGCGCCCAGATTTCCGAACAGGCGCGGGCCGGGGCGCTGCCGGTGGGGTACCGGCTGCCGACCGTGCGGGGGCTGGCCGAGGAGCTCGGCCTCGCCGCCAACACGGTCGCCAAGGCGTACCGGGCTCTTGAGTCGGACGGGGTCATCGAGACGCGGGGGCGCAACGGAACGTTCGTCGCTGCCGCGGGCTCGGCGGCGGAGCGGGAAGCGGCGTCCGCCGCGCAGGCCTATGCCGATCGGGTGCGGCGGCTCGGGTTGTCCGAGGCCGCCGCCGTCGCCGCGGCCCGGGATGCGCTGCGCGCGGCGTATGGGGCTTCCGGCTGACAGTTGGTGGCTGGTGGCTGGTGGCTGGTGGCTGGTGGCTGGTGGATGACGGTTGGCGCTGGCTTGGCGGTTGCGGCTGACGATTGGCGTTGGCGTTGGAGCCGTCCTGGGATGCTGCCGGTTGTTTGCTGGCTGCGGGTGCGCTGTGGCTGGTCGCGCAGTTCCCCGCGCCCCTGACGGGGCGCCCAGCGGTCAGCCGGTCGGAGGGGCGGCGGGTCGGCCGGTCGGAGGGGCGGTGGCGCGGGTAAGGGGGCCAGGTGGCTCCCTCGTGTGGCGAGTTCGGGAGCGTCCGGATTCGTCGCGCCGGGTTCTGCCGTCGCGGCGGAGTGTTGGGTCGCGCGCCCTACAGATACAAACCCGCGTCCGCGCCCTCTCGTTGGTCCGGGACCGAGGTCGGGGTGGTGCCCCGGCGCAGGGCGTAGAGCTCGGCGAGGGTGGCGCCGTCCCGGGGGAGGCCCTCCTCCGTGCCCAGCCAGGCGGCGGACTCGCGGCGGGTGAGCGGGCCGACCTCGATACGGGCGAGGCAGCGGCCGGGGCGGACGACGGCGGGGTGCAGGCGCTCCAGGTCCTCGTTGGTGGTGACGCCCACCAGGACGTTGCGGCCCTGGCCCAGCAGACCGTCCGTGAGGTTCAGCAGGCGGGAGAGCGCCTGGCCCGCCGTGTGCTTGGCCTCGCCGCGGATCAGCTCGTCGCAGTCCTCCAGCAACAGCAGCCGCCAGCGGCCCTTGCCCGTGCCGTCCTCCTCGCCGATCGCGATGTCCATCAGATAGCCGACGTCGGAGAAGAGCCGCTCCGGGTCCAGCACACAGTCCACCTGGCACCAGTCCCGCCACGAGCGCGCCAGCGTCCGCAGTGCCGACGTCTTGCCCGTACCCGGCGGACCGTGCAGCAACAGCAGACGGCCCGCGATGTCCTCGGGCGTCGTCTTCATCAGGCCGTCCATCGCGTCCGCCACGGGCGCGGTGTAGTTGGCGCGCACCTCTTCCCACGTACCCGCCGAGATCTGGCGGGTCGTGCGGTGCGGTCCGCGCCGGGGCGACACGTACCAGAACCCCATCGTCACGTTCTCCGGCTGGGGTTCGGGCTCGTCGGCCGCGCCGTCCGTGGCCTGGCCGAGCACCTTCTCGGCGAGCTCGGCGCTGGTCGCGGTGACGGTGATGTCGGCGCCCCGGTTCCAGCGCGACACCAGTACTGTCCAGCCCTCTCCCTCGGCGAGGGTCGCGCTGCGGTCGTCGTCGCGCGCGGACCGCAGCACCTGCGCGTCCGGAGGGAGCAGCGTGGCCCCGGACCGTACGCGGTCGATGTTCGCCGAGTGCGAGTGCGGCTGCTCGCCCGTCGCGAAGCGGCCGAGGAACAGCGCGTCGACGACGTCCGACGGTGAGTCGCTGTCGTCGACGTTGAGCCGGATCGGCAGAGCGTCGTGTGGGTTCGCAGACATGCCGCCATGATCCGTCACGTGGGCGACCCGTGCATCCGGTTTCCGCGTTGCGCACCGAAGGGGGCATATCGGAGGCGCATACGGGAGGGGCGAGCCGGAGGGAAGGGTGTCGGTGCGTGTCGGCCGGCCCCCGCGGACCCTGTGTATCCCCTCCGTCCTGTTACAGGGCTGTGGTCGACGGAACCTGTTCTACCGCTGACCCCCGCCGTTACTGTTGCCCTTGATGGGACGTCATGGGTGGAATTCGGGGGCTCGGCGGTGGCGGTTCACCGCTCTGCTCGGTGTGGGCGTGGCCGCTCTGGCCCTGGTGCTGACCCTGATCCACACACTTCCGGGCGACGCGGGAAGCGAGGCCGGCACGACCCGCGACGGTGACAAGGTGCACGGCACGCCGGCCGTTCCCCCGTCGGAGCCGAGGCCCGAGGTGGGCTGGGGCTTCACGCACACCCAGTTCAGCGCGGACGAGGGCAGCGGCGCCGCCACGAAGCGGGTGGAGAAGCGCCTCGGCGAGCAGCCCCTGCCGCAGATCCAGCACATCATGGGCTGGGGCGCGGACAACCCCGAGCCGGTCAAGGGGCGGTACGACTTCGAGGACATGGATCGCCGGATCGACTTCGTCCGGGAGACGGGCGGCACGCCGGTCGTCACGCTGTGCTGCGCCCCGGACTGGATGAAGGGCGGCAAGCCCGGCTCCGACAAGACCGACTGGAGCCAGGCGGCACTGGAGACGGCGCCGGACCGCGCCCACTACAAGGACTACGCCGCCCTCGCCGCGACCGTCGCCAAGCGCTACCCGGACGTACGGCACTTCATCGTCTGGAACGAGTTCAAGGGATTCTGGAACGACTCCGAGGCCCGCTGGGACTACGAGGGCTACACCGAGCTGTACAACCTCGTCTACAAGGCGCTCAAGAAGGTCGACAAGGACATCGAGGTCGGCGGGCCCTATCTGGTGATGGACAGCCTCGACCCGCGCCAGAGGGAGAACGCGTCGACGACGCTGAAGGGCAGCTGGGGCACCATGGACCAGCGGATCCTCGACGCCTTCGACTACTGGAACAAGAACAAGGCAGGCGCGGATTTCGTCGTCGTCGACGGGTCCAGCTACACCAAGGACGACGACCTGCTGCCGGACGAGTTCGGGGCCACCGACAAGTTCACGGCCGTCAGTCGCTGGGTGCGTGAGCAGACCGGTGACCTGCCGCTGTGGTGGGCCGAGTACTACGTGGAACCCGCCGACGGAGACGACATTCGCGACGGCTGGTCCGAGCCGCACCGCGTCGCCGTCCAGGCCTCCGGCCTGATCGCGATGGCACGCGGCGGCACGACCTCCGCCTTCTACTGGAACCCGGAGACCGAGAAGGGCGCCACCTGCCCCGGCTGCCTGTGGACCCCGACCGACCGCGCGGGCGGCGGCAAGGCGTTGTCGATGCTCGACCTCATCTCCCGCTTCGACAAGGAGTTCCCGCCGGGCACCAAGTACGAGCAGGTCTCCGTCGCCGCGGACGACAAGCCCAACGTACGGGTCCTCGCCGACGACAAGGCCCTCCTCGTCGTGAACACCCTCGACCGGAAGATCAGCGCGAAGATCGACGGGAAGCAGTTCGAGATGGGGGCGTACGAAGTGAAGTGGCTCAGCCGCTGAGGCAGTTGGCGGGTGGGTGACCGAGCCGTCGGCCAGTCACCCCGGTCATTCGTTGTGCAGCACCTCCGCCACGGTGAGCCGTGCCGCCGCCCGGGACGGGACCAGTGCTCCGATGCTCCGACGGCCGCGATCGTGACGCCCGCCAGGGCCAGGGCGGCGAGGGCCGGGGCCTGCCGGACGGCCATCATCGAGTCCGGGATGGCGATGTCCGCGGCCCGGAAGCTCCGCGGTACGACGAAGTGGTGGCCGAGGATGCCGAGAGGGATGCCGACCAGACTCCCGACGGCTCCGAGCGTCGCCATCGACGTCACCATCATCACCGTCACCTGGCGGGGCGTCATACCGATCGCCTTGAGCATGCCCAGGTCACGGCGGCGCTCACGGGTGTTGAGCACGACGGTGTTGAAGACGCCGAGCGCCGCGACGGTCCCCAGCACCAGGGTGAAGAGCGTGGAGGCACCGACGACGGTCACGGCCGTGGCGTTCACCGGCGACGCCCTCCTCGCGCCCTCGATCACGCGCCGGCTCGTGGAGCGTTTCGCCGGCGGGGCCGCCCGTGCCCCGCCGTCCACCGCGACCTCACCGCGCTCACGCCCCGCGAACGCGAGGTGCTGACCCATATGGGCCGCGGCCTGTCCAACACGGAGCCGACCCGTGAACTGGGGCTCAGCGAAGCCACGGTGAAGACCCACGGCGCCCACGTCTTCGCCAAGCTCGCCCTGCGCGACCGGGCCCAGGCCGTCGTCCTCGCCTACGAGACGGGGCTGGTCACCCCGGGCGGGTCCGACGGCTGAGCCCCGCCTCACGTCCTCGTCACCTCAGACCCTCGTCACCTCAGACCCTCGTCACCTCAAGCCATCGTCAGGAATCTCTGTATCAGCGAAGCCAGCAACACCGCCAGCAACGGCAGTGAGAACCAGAAACTGCCCTGCAGCCACTGCAGTTGCCGCACGCTCGGCCGTACGGCCACCCGAACCACCTCGCGCGTCGTCAGCAGCACGATCAGGGCGATCGCCGCGAGGCCTCCGACCACCGACCAGGGGGTCCAGGTCACCTGGGGGCCGATCGGACCGGGGTCGGGCTCGGCGACCTTGCCGTCCGGCTGTTTGCGCAGCGCGTAGATCGTCACGTCGTCGTTGGCGAACGTCTTGCGGAGCTCGGGCCGGGCGTCGAGGTTGTGGACGAGCCGGGTGTCCCAGGTCTTGGAGTAGCCCACGTCCAGCTGGAGGTAGGTCACCTGGCTGCGGTTGACCATGAGGAACGAGTTCGGCCCCGCGTCCTTGAGGGACTTGACCAGGCCCGACACCAGGACCGGATCGGGCGGCGCCAGCGTCGGCAGGTACTCCACCTTCTCCATGTCCCGTGCGCCCCAGGGCATCGCGGGCGTCACGTTGTTCACCGTGTCGTCGCTGAGCCACAGCAGGCGCACGGTCGGCTTGTCGTGCGCGTACACGTACTCCATGCCGGCGACCTCGCCCGGCCGGATCCGCTCGAACGGCTCGTTGCCCCAGCGGGCCACCAGGAAGCCGCCCATCAGGACGAGACCCGCCATCAGGGCTGCGAGCGGGGCGAGACTCACCCGGTCCTTGTCCCGTTCCTTCGCCGTGACGCCGGTGCGCGGGAAGAGGGCCAGCGCGGCGAGCAGGGCCGCCCCCGGGAGGGCGAACATGAAGACGCGCAGCGCCATTTCGCCGCCGTACGACTGCATGCCGAAGCCCAGGAACGGGACGAACGTGAGGACCAGCAGCGAGCGCTCGCGGTACTTGTGGTCGCGCCGCCGCCACCAGCCCCAGCAGGCCAGCGCCATCACACCGCCGGCCAGCACCACACGCGCGTACAGCACGAGCTTGTGGGACGAACTGCCTTCCCCGATACGGCCGGAGACCGACGAGGACACATTGCTGCCCACGCCGCCGACCCCGCCGAACAGCTCGTCGAAGTGCCCCGACCAGTACGGCTCGGCGAGGAAGCCGATCCACACGGAGACCACGACGGCGAACAGGATGGGCAGGCCACGCAGTTCGGAGCGGCCGATCAGGACCAGGACCGCGAGGACGCCCAGCATCACGAACGGCGTGAGCTGGTGCGCCGGCACGGTCGCCATGAACAGCCCGATCAACACCATGAGCAGTACGGCCCGTTGGCGCCGGTCGGTCGGCTCGACCTCCAGCTCGCCGGGCCGCGCCTTCGTCCACAGCACCCGTGGCGCCCGGAACCACACGAGCAGGATCGCCACGAAGACCAGATAGAGGAGATAGGTGAAGCCCTGGGGGGAGAAGTAGTCCTGGCCCACCCAGCCGCTGAGCACGAAGATCCAGATGCCGGTCCACTTGGCCCGCCAGCTCGCGCGCATATGGCGTACGAGCAGGAACAGCGGTGCCAGATAGAGGAGTTGCATGGCCGTCGGCCACCAGCGGATGACCTCGGTGAGGTCGGTGACCCCGCAGGCCTTCGCGACGAACGCGGCCCCCGCGAAGAAGCCCGGCCAGCTCCAGCGCGCGTCCAGGTCGGGCACGGCGGACCCGGTCCGGTCGATGTAGTCGATGAACCCGAGGTGCTGCCAGGCCGTCGCGAACCGCGGCTCGGTCTCGATGACCGCGGGCAGCGCGTGCAGCGACACCACGGTGGCCAGCAGCGTGACCAGCAGCAGGGCCCGGTGCTCACGGCCCAGCCAGAGCAGCGAGGCGAAGACCGTGACCAGCAGACCGGCCCCGACCAGCGTCGGCGTCGGCAGCACGGAGACCAGGCCGAGCCCGCCCATCCGGTCGAGATCGCGCTCCCCGAGTCCGGCCGCGGGTACCCAGTACAGGACCAGCGCGGCCGTCAGCAGAGAGCCGAGCACCACCCCGAGCCGGGTCGGCCGCAGCCGCTCCCACACGGACACCGGCGGCACGGGTGTGCCGGACGAACCGGACCGCCCACCCGTCTCCTGCCCACCCGCCTCGAGCGCGAGCGGCGAAGACCCCCTTCCGCGTACGGCGCCCGACGCGCCGGACGCACTCCGTTCGCGTACGCCCTCCGACTCGTCGCCGGACCTGCCCGCCGACGGCTCGAAGGGGGCGTCCACCTCGACCTCGGACGGGCCGAGGGAGGTCTCGGAGCCCGGTTCCCGTTCCTCGACGGGCAGGCCCACCTCCACGCGGGAGGCGGGCAGTTGGAGGGGAGCCTTGAGCGCCCAGGTCGGCCGGTGGTCCGGCCGCGGCTCGCTGCGGCGCTCCGGCCGTTCGACCTTCGGCGTCCCGACGGGCGGTGTTCCCGGACCGGGCCGTACGTCAGGCCGCCGCTCCAGGTGGTCGAAGTCCAGCTGCACACCGAGCGCCAGCGTGTCCGTGTCGAGCCGCTGCGCCCAGGCCGGGCCGCGCCCCTTCTTCGGCTTGTCCTGCTGCGACGCGGCCACCTCGCGGGCACCCAGGTCCGCCAGGTCCCCGTCGGGCGCCGCGTCCTCGGGCACGGCGTCGGCCGGCGCGGTCCTGACGATCCGGTACAGCCTCGGCGCGGCGAGCGCCACGATGACCGCGAGGCTGGAGATCTCCGCCACGCCCGCCCCGGTCAGGCCCAGACGGGGCAGCAGGATCACCGTCAGCCCCAGCACCAGCAGGCACAACAGGCCCTGCAGCCAAGCGAGTCCGGAGGTGCGGCTCTGGGCGCGCAGCACCGCGAAGTACGTCTCCATGACGACCCGCAGCACCGCGCCGACCGCGAACCAGCGCAGCAGCGGCGTCGCCGCGTCCGCGTACCCCTGGCCGAACACGCCCAGGATCCAGGGCGCCCCGAAGAACAGCACCGCGGCCACCGGCAGCATGATCCGCGCCATCCGGCGCAGAGCGGCCCGGGTGTTCGCGGCCAGCCGCGCCGGATCGTGCGAGCCCTCGACGGTCAGCGAGGCGCCCATGTTGATGGCGAGCAGATTGACCGTGCCGCCGATGGTCGTGGTGATGTAGAAGTACGCGTTGTCGGTGGAACTGACCTGCGCGGCGACGATCACCGGGACGAGATACACCACGGCGAGCGAGAACAGCGAACCGGTGTAGTCGCCCGCCAGGAACCGCCCGATCTCCCTCGTGGTGGGCGGTTCGGCGTGCTCCGCGGTCGCCTTCACATGCCGCGGCACCAGGCGGCGGAACACCAGCCAGCCCAGCGGCAGCACGGACACCGCGATGGCCGCGACCCACGACACGAAGACACCCATGGTCGGGATCGCCGCGGCGAACGCCACCAGCAGCACCAGCTTCACCGCCGAGAACACGGTGTTGCCGACCGGCACCCACAGCGCGCTGCGCAGCCCGGTCAGCACCCCGTCCTGGAGCGTCAGCACCGACCAGGCGACGACGGCCCCCACGAAACCGACGGCGATCAGCGGGCTGTGCAGGAAGCGGTACGAGGAACCCCAGAGGCTCAGCGTGAGCAGGAAGACGCCCGCGGCCAGCGCCACGACCACCGAACTGCCCGCGTACGTACGGAAGATCAGCCGTCCGGTGCCCCGCCCCGCGACCGGGATGAAGCGAGCGAGGGCGCCCGTCAGCGTCACCGCGGTGAGCCCCGCGAGGAGCTTCATCGCGGCGATCGCGGCGGAGCCCTGGCCGACCGCCGACTCGGAGTAGTACCGGGCGGCCGCCAGCCAGAAGCCCAGCCCCAGCACGGCGGAGATCCCGGTGTTCAGCATCAGGGCGTAGGCGTTCCGGAACAGCGGGCTGCCTCCGGACGACGACCGGCCGAGGCCGGGCAGACGAAGGCGGCGCCCGGACCGCTCGGGTGCCTCGGGCGTGGGAGTGTCGGCCTGGGCCGTGGTCGTGTCAGACACGGGAACGGATGGCCTTCCGGCGAACCTGTCGTGCTCTGCGGACCATGGCGTACCCCTTGGTGAGGGCCCGGTCCCTGGCGAAGGTACGGGCGATCGCGCGGCCCTCCACGAGCCGCTCGAACTCCTCGATACCGGTGCTGCGGCGCACGGTGACCCGCTGCAGCGCGTACGGCCCCTGGCGGCGCCGGGCGAGGCTGTTGCCGACGGCGAGCGACTGGGCGAACCCGGCCTCGCGCACGATCCGGCGCACCCGGCCGCTGGAGTAGCCGTACGGGTACGCGAACGACGCCGGGCGCACGCCCAGTTCGTCGGCGACGATCTCCCGGCAGCGCAGCAGTTCGAACCAGAGCGCCTCGTCGGTCAGCTGGTCGAGCTGCGGATGCGTATGGCTGTGGCCGCCGATCTCGACGTCCGCGCCCGCGAGCGCGCGCACCTGGTCCCAGTCGAGCATCTCGTCGAGGGCGCCCCCGGTGTCGTACGCGCCGCGCAGCCAGCCCGTCGACACGAACAGCGTGGACGCGAAACCGTGCTCGGCCAGCACGGGCAGCGCGTGCCGGTACACGCCCTCGTAGCCGTCGTCGAACGTGATCAGCACCGGCCGCCTCGGCAGCGGCTTCGACTCACGCCAGCACTCCGCGAGCGCGGCGGTGTTGACCGGCGTGAACCCCAGGTCGCCCAGGAGCGCCATCTGCTCGGTGAACGCCTCGGGCGCCACGGACAGCTCACGGGTCGCGTCGTTCGGCGCGGTGGCGACGGAGTGGTACATGAGAATCGGCACGCGCGCATCACGCGCATCACGCGCATCACGCGCATCACGCGGGTCTTTCATCGTTCCGCCCCCTCGATCCGCACGACCGAGAACGTGGCCCCACCCCTGCGTGCCCGGACGCTGCCGAGTACGTACCCGCCCGCCGCCGTCACCACTCCGGTCACGATGGCGGCCGCGCGGCCCGCGCCGCCGGGGCGGGCGAGCAGCGCGTCGCGCAGCCCGCGCGCGACTCCGGCGGGCAGCACACGCGTGGTGTACCGGCGCTCGGACTCAAGGCCCTTGTCGGCGCCCACACTCCGCGCGACCAGCGCCTTCGACAGACCCTCGGCATACGTACGCGTACGGAAGTACGCGAAGTGCTCGCGCGCCTCGGGCACCCGGTGGTGGATCACCGCACGGTCGTCGATCAGCAGGACCGCGTCCGGCCGGGCGTGGGTGAGACGGATGCACAGCTCCGTCTCCTCACAGCCCAGCGGCCGCTTGTCGCCGTCGCGCCCGATGCCGGTCGCGAAGCCGCCCGCCGCGTCGAAGGCGCTGCGCCGGAACGAGGCGTTGCCGCCGAGCACGTTGCGCACCTGGACCCGGCCGGGCGGCAGACCCTTGTACGTGCAGCCCACGACCCAGTCGAACTCCTCGGGGAACCAGGCAGGCCGGCGGCCCGACGCCCAGATCGGCATCGTACGGCCGCCGACTGCCATGACCAGCGGATCCTCGTACCCCTCCGCGAAGTGGAGCAGCCAGTCGCGCTCGGCCACCGCGTCGTCGTCGAGGAAGGCGATGACGTCGCCGTACGAGGCGGCGATGCCGGTGTTGCGGCCCGCTGAGAGGCCCCGGGGGCCCGCGTTGGCGAGCACCCGAACCCCTTCGGTCTCCTTGTACTCCTTCGACAGCCGGTCCAGGAGCGCCTGGTTGTGGTCCACCACCAGGAGCGTCTCCAGGGCCGGCCTGGACTGCGCCCGCACCGAGTCGACCGCCGCGAGGATGTCCTCCCAGCGGTCCTCGGTGTACACGCAGACCACCACGGAGATGTCCAGGGTTCTCAAGACACCTCTCCCGGCCCGGAGTTGAGCGCCACGGCGTGCGGACGACGGCGCAGCGAGCGCCGGTTGGAGCGCTCCTTGAGGATCACCTTGAGCACCCGCAGCCCGTCCCGCACGGCACGCAGATTGCTCGAACCGTGGATCCGGAGGTACTCGTGGCTCGGTATCTCCTGGACCTTGAGCCCCGCCTTGACCACCCGGATGTTCATCAGGGTCTCCACCTCGAAGCCGGTGCAGTCGAGGTCGATCTTGTCCAGGCAGTGCCGCCAGAAGGCGTTGTAGCCGTAGCAGAGGTCGGTGTAGCGGGCGCCGAACTTGCGGTTGACGGCTGTGCACAGCGCCCAGTTGCCGAGCTTGCGGATCGGCGTCATGTCGTCCGTGCCGCCGCCGTTGGCGAACCGCGACCCCTTCGCGAAGTCCGCCCCGGAGACCAGCGCGGAGACATAGCTGACGATCTCGTGACCGTCGGCCGAGCCGTCCGCGTCGACCATGACGATGATGTCGCCGGTGGAGGCCGCGAATCCGGTGATCAGGGCATCTCCCTTGCCCTTGCCCACCTGCTTGACGACCTTGACGTCCGGCCACAGCTCGCGGGCGACCTCGACGGTGTTGTCGGTGGAATTGCCGTCGACGAGAACCACTTCGTGGATCCATGCCGGCAATGTCTTGAAGACGTACGGGAGATTCTCCGCCTCGTTCATGGCGGGAATCACGACGCTCACCGGAGGCGCTATGGCCAGGTGAGTCGATATGGGCCGGTACTTGCTGGCTATGAGCGGATCTTGGCCCGAAACCGCCGGGCGCACAACAGAACTCATGAGTCTGATCCCTCTCGTCCGGTGGACCGCCCGCCCCTGGGCGGTCCGGCATTTTGTCCGGTTCGAAAGGGGGGTTTTGTCACTTACGGCATGCCGAAATCGATCTCCGTGCAGGCCGGGTGAGCTGGCAAAGCTGGCCGACTGGCTGGGTCGGTCGCGCGGCGGCACTCGGCACAAAAGCGGTCACCGAGCACGGCACCCCCCTACCGCGCCCCGCGCCGGGCCCTCTTCGCGATCCTGAGCCCTCCCCTGAATCGCATGTGCGTGATGGTCCGATGCGGGTGGATGTACGACGGTATTGATGATTGAGACGATATGGCAAGACCTGGAACGTGGCCTCACGTTTTTGTTGATTTGGACGTTACCTAACGGCCCGAGCGGATTTTTCCCATCCGCTTGAGGGCTTTGTCGGCCGGCTCGAACAGCTCCGGCCGCGACAGCACCGCGTTCCGCAGCGCCCGGACAGGGGCGCGCCGCGCCCGGTGTCCGAGCGCCACGGGATGGCGGCGCGTGACCAACCCCTCGGACACGGCGAGTTCGCGTGTCTTCAGGGAATCCTTGTATTCCTTCTGCCCCCGGCCGAGATCCAGATAGGCGATGCCGTCGGCGGCAGCCGCCTCGGCCATACGCAAATGCAGGACAAGGCCCGGGGAGTATTTGGAGAACGCCGGGTCGTACGCGGGGAACCAGCACGCCAGGACGCGTCCGGAGCGCAGCCCGAAGTGCGCGGCGATCGGCTTGCCGCCCGCGTAGAGCACCGACAGGATTCCGGCGAACGGCTCGGAACGGGTGTGGAAGAGCTGGTGCGTCAGCCGGGTGATCCACGGTTGCGCGAAGCGGTCGCTGCGACCGGTCCTGCGGTACTGCGCCGACTTCCATCCCATCAGCGTGAGCAGCGCCTCGGGATCACGCTCGTCGTGCACATAGCGGACCTCGCCGTGATCGCGGCCGAGTCTGCGGTCCTTGGCCAGGGTGGTCCGGGTGAACTTCGGTGACCGGGCCCGCAGTTCGGCGAGATACGTCTCGTACCCCCGGTCGACGTCCATGACCGGGGAGGGGAAGGTGCCGGAGGCCTCGGCCTCGAACGGCTCCTGGCCTTCCACCAGGTGGTCGAACTCCCACACCGCGAGCCCGCAGGCCCGCAGCAGTTCCCTTGCGTCCCAGGTGAAGCCGGGCCCGTGGACGAGGCCCTGGCAGTCGGAGACACCGAGGCCGACGGCCCGGCCGACGCCGGTGGTGGTTCTCTGGAACGGGAAGAAGGCCACGGGTTCGCCGCCCTCCCGGACCACGGCGATCCGTACGCCGCGTCGGCAGCGTCCGACGGCGAGGGTGAACTCCGGTGACAGGAACGGGTTGGCGAGTTCCGGCGAGCCGTGCAGATGGGCCTTCGACTGAAGGGCCGACCATGCCGCCCGGTCGGCGGCGGTCAGTTCGCCGGGGCGGTACACGCTGATGTTCACGTCAGGATGCCCGTCTTCTCACCGTACGGCCACGGAACCGCCGTACCAGGACCAGCAGGAGAATGAGGGAGCTGAGCGCGGCCACGGCCGCGATTCCGCCACGGACCGACCACCGGTGCACCGCGAGCATGCCTTGGGCGACCAGAAGGTTGAGAGCTACTGCTGCTGACAGGGACGCAATGGTGCGGCCGAACGGTTCCATGCCGCGCAGGGCGATTCCTACCGCGGTTCCCGGAGCGGCCAGCAGGAAGAAGAGCGCGAACGGGGCGCGCAGCGGCGAGTCCACGTCGGTCAGGGCCAGCACGGCTCCGACGCCGGCGATGGCCGCGGCGGCGCCTGCGAGCAGGGGGAGCAGGTCCCTCCCCGGATCCTGGTCCAACCGCTCTTCACCACCCGATGGGGATGGGTCCGATGGAGATGGCTTGATACGTAAGGTCTGCATTGGCGACTTTGCCCCCCGACGCGCCGGATGCCGGGCTTCAATGTGGACCAGCCCGGCCCGGGGCGTCAAGGTGCGGAAGGCGTCGTTGTTCGTGTGCGGGCCGGTGGGGGCTTGTCGCGCCGTTCCTCGCGCGCCTAAAAGCAAATAGATTGCGCAGTTCCCCGCGCCCCTTTGAAGGGGCGCGGGGAACTGCGTACGTCATTACGGGACGATCTTCAGGAGGCGGTTCGGGGAACCCGTGCCGGGGCTGGTCACCACGCCGGTGGTGGCGCCGTTCACGAGGGCCGTGGACACCTGGGCCGGGGTGGCCGAGGTGTGGCCCGCCAGGTAGACGGCGGCCGCGCCCGCGACGTGCGGGGTGGCCATCGACGTACCGGAGATGGTGTTCGTCGCGGTGTCGCTGGTGTACCAGCCCGCCGTGATCGACGAACCGGGGGCGAAGATGTCGAGGATCGAGCCGAAGTTGGAGTAGCTGGCCTTGGCGTCCGTGCTGGTGGTGGCGCCGACCGTGATCGCCGTGGCGACGCGGGCCGGGGAGTACGAGGAGGCGTTGGCACTGCTGTTGCCCGCCGCGACCGCGTAGGTCACGCCGCTCGCGATGGAGTTGGCCACCGCGGTGTCCAGCGTGGTGGACGCGCCGCCGCCGAGCGACATGTTGGCGACCGAGGGACCGCTGTGGTTCTGGGTCACCCAGTTGATGCCCGCGATGACGCCGGCGGTGGTGCCGGAGCCCGCGTTGTCGAGCACGCGGACCGCCACGATGTTCGCCTTCTTGGCGATGCCGTAGGTCGAGCCGGCGATGGTCGTGGCGACGTGCGTGCCGTGACCGTTGCCGTCCGAGGCGACGGTGTCGCCGTCCACGGCGTCGTAGCCGTAGCTGGCCCGGCCGCTGATCTGCGAGTGCGTGATGCGCACGCCGGTGTCGATGACGTACGCCGTCACGCCGCTGCCCGCCGTGTCCGGGTAGGTGTATGTGCCGGAGAGCGGCAGCGACGTCTGGTCGGAGCGGTCCAGGCCCCAGGGGGCGTTGGACTGGGTGGTGTCGGTGACGTGCACCGTCTGGTTCTGCTCGACCACGGCCACCGACGGGTCGGCCGCCAGTCTCTTGGCCTCGGCCGCGGACAGGGTCGCCGTGTAGCCGTTCAGCGCGGCGCCGAACGCCTTCTTGACCGTGCCGCCGTACTCCTTGATCAGACCCTTGCCCTCGGCCGACGAGGCCTTGAAGTCGACGCCCTTCTTCAGCGTGACGATGTAGCTGTCCTTGACGGCGGTGGGGGAGTCCGCCGCGAGGACCCGGCCCTCGGCCGGCGCGGCCTGGGCGGGAAGCGCGGTGACGGCGCCTAGCAGGGCGGCGGTCGCCACGGAGGTTATCGCGGCGATCCGGATCTTCTTGCTACGCAGCTGTGCCATGCGAGGGAGTCCTCCTCATAGGCGGCGTGCGCCTGGGTGGGGCGCACGTCTGTGGGGGGTGCGCACGTGATCGCACGCACAACCAGGAGCGTTGCGTTCCGCTACCGGTTGAGACATCAGCGTGATCGATCTACGGATGTAGCTCAAGGGAGTTGACACTTTGTCACGCACCTGTCATGAACACGCAATCGAACGCACGGTGAACACAAAGCGGAGGACCCGGTAGGTCCGGAAAAGTCTTGGCATGGACACTTCCTGTCAACACGCGTAGCTGCTACGAAAGTTACGGCAGAGATCCTGCTAAAGGGAGGTTCCATGAGACGTTCCCGACTTACGGCATACGTGACCTCGCTCCTCCTCGCCACCGTCTTCGCCCTCACCGGGGCAACGACGGCGCAGGCGTCCCAGCGAGCAGCAGCCACGGGCTATGTGGCCCTCGGCGACTCCTACTCGTCCGGTGTCGGCGCGGGCAGCTACATCGGCTCCAGCGGCGACTGCAAGCGCAGCACGAAGGCCTACCCCTACCTCTGGGCGGCCGCCCATTCACCCTCGTCGTTCAGTTTCACGGCCTGCTCAGGCGCTCGTACGGGTGATGTTCTGGCGAACCAGCTGGGCCCGCTCGGCTCCGGCACCGGCCTCGTCTCCATCAGCGTCGGCGGCAACGACGCGGGCTTCTCCGACGTCATGACGACCTGTGTCCTGCAGTCCGAGAGCGCCTGCGTCGCCCGCATCAACACCGCGAAGGCGTACGTCGACTCGACACTCCCCGGCAAGCTCGACTCGGTCTACTCGGCGATCAGCGCGAAGGCCCCGGCCGCCCATGTGGTCGTCCTGGGCTACCCCCGGTTCTACAAGCTGGGCGGCAGCTGCCTGGCCGGCCTCTCCGAGACGGAGCGGGCCGCCATCAACAGCGCCGCCGACTACCTGGACAGCGCCATCGCCAAGCGGGCGGCCGACCACGGCTTCACCTTCGGCGACGTACGCCCCACGTTCACCGGTCACGAGATCTGCTCCGGCAGCGCCTGGCTGCACAGCGTCAACTGGCTGAACATCGGCGAGTCGTACCACCCGACGGCCTCGGGCCAGTCGGGTGGCTATCTGCCCGTCCTCAACGCCTCGGACTGATCACCGCCGAGGCCTGATCGCCTCGGACCGACTACTGCCGAGGCCTGATCGCTCCGTTCGGCGCGAGTGCCTGCGGAGCGTCGGAGGAGGCCCCGCCCGTCGGGGCCTCCGTCTCGCACGTCACCGAGAAGGGCACCTGTTCCGACTTCGCCTCCTCGGGACTGCGCACCTCCACACCGATCTTGTTCTTGTACGTCCCCGACGCGTCGTACGTCGTCACGATGACCGAGTTCTGCTTGGTCTTCCCGCCGTTCGCGGGGAACGACAGGGTCTTCCAGCCCGGGTCGGACACCTGACCCGTCTCCGTCACCCAGCGGTACTCCACGTCCGCCGGCACGACCGTCACCGTGAACGTCGCCGTGAAGGTCGGAGCCTCGGCGTCGGGCGGCGGGCAGGCGCCGGTGTACTCGGTGTGCGAGCCCGAGACCGTGACCTTCACGGACTGGGTGGGCGGCTTGGTCGTCTGGCCGCCGGTGGTCGAACCGCCGTCGCTGCCGTTCGAGCCGGAGCTCTCCGTGGTCGAGCCGCCGTCCGTGCCGCCCCCACTGCTTCCGTTGCTCCCGCCGTTGTCACCGCCGCCCGTCGAGCCGCCGGTGCTCGACCCGCTGTTGGAGGTGTCGTCCCCGCCGCCCCCGTTGTCCCGGTTGACCAGGGCGTACGTCAGTCCCCCGAGCGCGATCGCGAGCGCGGCCAGACCCGCGATCACCACGACCGTCGCGCGCCGCGGATGGGCGGGCCCCGTGGTGGTGGTCGTCGCGGACGACGCCTGCTGCGGCGAGTAGGCGGGCTGTGTGTAGGCGGGCGGTGTGTACGCGGGAGTCGGGGTCGGCGGCGTCGGGGCCGGCTGCGGCAGTGCCGCGATCGTCGGCGCGTAGGCGGCGCTGCCCGTACGGGGTGTGCCGCCCGCCGCGACGAGCCGGAGATCCCGCTCGGCGTCCTCGGCCGACATGCGGTCCGCCGGGTCCTTGCGCAGCAGGCCCTCGATCACCGGGGTGAGCGGGCCCGCGCGGAGCGGTGCCGGCAACTCCTCGTCGACGACCGCCCGCAGGGTGCTCAGCGGCGTGTTCTGGCGGAACGGCGAGTTGCCCTCCACCGCCGCGTAGAGGAGCACACCGAGCGACCACAGGTCGGACTCCGGTCCCGGTGTACGCCCCAACGCCCGCTCCGGCGCGAGGAATTCGGGCGAACCGATCACCTCACCGGTCATGGTGAGCGCCGAACTGCCCTCCACCGTCGCGATACCGAAGTCGGTGAGGACCACACGGTCGTCGTTCGACAGCAGTACGTTGCCTGGCTTCACGTCCCGGTGCAGGACCCCCGCCTCGTGCGCGGCCCGCAGCGCGGCCAGCACCTCCGCGCCGATGTGCGCGGCGCGCTGCGGCGACAACGGGCCCTCGGCGTCCAGCAGATCGGAGAGCGCGATCCCGCGGATCAGCTCCATCACGATCCACGGGCGCCCATCCTCCGTCGCCACGTCGTAGACCGTCACCACATTGCGGTTCGCGACCCGGGCGGCCGCCCACGCCTCGCGTTCCAGCCTGGCGTACATCCGCTCGGCGTCGGGGCCCGGCAGTCCGCCCGGGGCCCGTACCTCCTTGACGGCGACCTCGCGGTGCAGCACCTCGTCACGGGCGCGCCACACCGTCCCCATCCCGCCCTCGCCCAGCGGAGAGAGCAGACGGTAGCGCCCCGCGATCACTCGTTCACTACCCGGCTCTTCGGACACGGGCGTCCCCCATTCGCATCCGCACGATTCTGAACAAAAGTAGCTCAACCGAGTGCGGTTGCCGCCCCCCTGAACACCAATCCAGCCCCAAGGGCCACCACGACGAACGCGGATCCGATCGGCACGGTCCGCCGGAGCAGGGCCGCGGTCCGGCCGCCCGACCACCGGGCGCCGTTCTCGATGGCCTTCGCGACCCGGCTGCCGATCTTGACGACGGCGAACCCGGCCGCCGTGAGCGTGAGCGCGAGCCCCGCCCCGAAGGCGAGCACGAGCAGCAGCCCGAACCAGGCCTTGCCGAGCGCCGCGGCACCGACGAGCACGACGACCGCGGAGGGACTCGGTACGAGCCCGCCGGCGAAGCCGAGAAGAAGGGTGTCCTTGAGCTTGAGAGAGGGGGAGTGGGTGTGCGGGTGGGGATGGGAGTGGTGGCCGTGACCGTGATCGTGGGAGGCGTCGTGGTCGTGGGAGGGGCCGTGGGCGTGGGAATCGTCGTGCTCGTGGGTGTGGGAGGCGCCGTGGTCGTGGGTGTGGGACGGGCCGTGGTCGTGCGTCTGTTTGTCACCGTGTTCGTGGTCGTCCCCGTGTGTGTGGACGCCCTTGTGGTCGTCCTCGTGCCCCTGCGCATGCGCAAGAACAAGCGCGCGATCATGGCTGTGGGCGTGAGCGTGCCCATGGCTGTGGCTGTGCCCATGACTGTGTCCGTGGCCGTGGGAGTGGCTGTGCCCGTGTCCGCGCTGCCGCCAGGCCCGTCGTGCGAGGGTCGCGCCGGCCAGCATCACGATGACGCCGCTCGCCACGCCCAGCCAGGCGATCACCGAGGGCGCGGCTGCCGAGCCGGCGGTCACGAGGATGCCGAGGGCGACCACGCCCAGCGTGTGGGTGACGGTCACCGAGATGGCGAGCGGCATCACGTCACGCATCGTCGCGTTGCCGCGGGCCGCGGCCGTGGCGGCCATGATCGTCTTGCCGTGGCCGGGCGCCAGGGCGTGCATCGCGCCGAGCAGCACGGCGATGCCGAGAGCGAGCGCCGCGAAGCCGAGGGTCAGGTCCTGGCGGGACACCAGGTCGTCCAGCGCGCGGGTGAAGCGGTCGGCGCCCCGCGGAAGGACGGAGGAGCCGGGCGCGTCGGAGTTCTCCTCGACGAGCGCGGGACCGCCGGGGCGGACACGCAGCGAGGCCGTCGCCGTGTCGGCCGGGGACGACAGCAACTCCTTGGGGTACTTGGTCAGTTCATCCGAGACGGACTTCGTCGGTACGTCCGAGGCGGTGAGGGTCATCCGGTCGCCGCGCGCCGTGACCTCACGCCAGCCGGGGCCGTCGTCCACGGAGGCGTGGAAGCGCACGGACACGTTCTTCTCGGCCCTCTCCGGCAGCGGGGCCGTCCAACGGCACTGCACCCGGAGGGTGTTGAGCCCTGCCTGTCCGGGCCGTACCCGGGCGAGACTCTCGCCGACGGTCAGCGCGACTGCCTCTCCGCCGACGGTCACCCGGCTCTTCCCGGCTGCCGTCTCGCACCGCTCCCGGGCCCAACTCTCCATGCCCGCCTTGTCGATGGCGGGCTTGGCCTGGGTGGCCGGGATCTCCGCGAGGTCCTCCACATGGTCGACCCGCAGCTTCCCGGGACCGATGACGAGTCCGTCGTACCGGTTGACGGTGAAGTTGCCGAGCGGATGCGCGGACGCGGTGCCGGAGGGGACAACCACGAGCGCGCAGGCCGCCACGAGGACGGCCGCACCGGAGGCGAACGCCCGGCGGCGCACGGCCACTTGGCGGGCCGGCCGGACCCGGAGGCCGCGCGCGGAGAAGGTGCTCACTCGGCACCGCCCAGTGCCGTCAGGGTCTTCTCGGCCAGCTTCGCGCCCACCGGTGAGAAGCCCGGGTTGAGCTTCAGCGCCGCCGAAAGGCTGCCGCGGGCCACCTTCTTGTTGCCCGTGGCCTGTTCGATCATGCCGCGGTGGTAGAGGAACGTCGCGTCGCGGTAGCCGGTGGCCGTGGCGCGCCGGGCGTAGGGGAGGGCCTCCTCGTCACGGCCGTTGACGTGCAGGGCCCAGGCGAGCGCGTCCGCGGTGTGGACGGTCTCCCGGCGTTCCCACTCGGCGCGGGCGGCGCGCAGGGCGGCCTTGCGGTCGCCGTGATCCGCCGCCGCGAGGGCCGTGTCGAGGTCGGCGTTGACGCCGTTCGCCCGGGCCAGCGCGGTCCAGGCGTTCACCAGGGCGTACTGGGCACGGGCCTTCGCCTTGTCCTGTTCGCCGCCACGGGCCTCGTACAGCTCGCCGAGCACGACCAGCGGGCCGGGCAGCGGGAAGCGGGCCACGACGTCCTCCATGCCGGTGATCGCCGACTTGCTGTCGCCGTTCGCGGCCTGCGCCCTGGCACGGCCCTCCAACGCCGGGAGGTACACCTTGTCGGCCCGCAGGGCCTGCTCGAAGTACGTCAGTGCCGTCCTGTACTCGCCCTCGCGCCAGGCGAGTTGGCCGAGCGCCGTCGCCACGTACGCGATGTCGCCGGGGGTGGAGGCACTGGAGAGCGCCTGCTTCAGGACGCGCCGCGTCGTGGTGACGTCGCCGCGCAGCTCCCGTACGTAGGCGTAGCGGGTGAAGACCGGGATGCCGGGGCGGCGGGCGTCGGCCTGGTCGGCGGCCTTGGACGCCTCCTTGTAGCGGCCGAGTTCGACCAGGGCGTCGATGCGGGTCGACAGCGCCCGTTCGTTGTACGCGTTCTCGTCCAGCGCCTTGTCCGCGTACCGCAGTGCGTCGGGGAAGTCGTGCCGGGCCGCGGCCAGCGCCGAACGGCCCGCGAGTGCCGGGTCGTTGTCCGGCTTCAGCTTCAGCGACCGGTCCAGCGCGCGCTCCGCCTGCGGATAGCGGGACGGGTCGCCGTTCGTGCGTGCCTGCTCGATGTAGGCGACGCCCAGAGTGGACCAGCCGCCGTAGTCCTTGGGTTGTGCCTTGAGGTGGGTCTGCAGTGCGGAGATGCTGGAGGCGAGGCTGCCGGTGCCCAGCAGTTCGGGAGCGACACCGGGCGCGGACGCCACCGTACGCACGCCGTCGTCGTCCTTGTTGCCCAGAACCACGGCTCCCGCGGTCATCGCGACGGCAATGGCGACGGCGCACGCGCCGAGCCGCAGCATCCGCGCCCGCGGGGACTCCGGACTCTCCTTCGGCCGGTCGGTCCGGTCGGGCCTGTCCTCGCCCTCGGGCGGCGGGGTCACGTCCGCGCGATCCTTCTCGTGCGCGTCCTCGTTCGTACCCGGGGCCATGCCCTCTCCTCAATCTCCTTGATGGAAGCGGTGGTTCAGAAGCGGTGGTTCAGGGTGAGCGGCGCGGCCCGCGCGCCGTGGGGGACGGAAACGCGCGGGCCGCGCCAGTCGGAGTGCGGGTCAGTAGGACCGGCGGCGGCCACGCCACCACAGGAGACCCGTGCCGATGAGCAGGAACCCGGCCGCGCCCGACGCCGCCGAGACGGCGATCAGCGTGGTGTCGTCCATACCGGCCACACCGCCCGTGGTGCCCGCGGGCTGCAGGGCGTCACCGAGCTGGTTGCGGACGTCGTTCGTGCCCGTGGTGCCCTTGGCGAGCGGACCGCGCGAACCGGAGGTCGGCAGCGCGACGTACGGGAACGCCTTCTCGAACTTCTGGTCGTTCTTGTCGACCGCGTCACCCAAGTCGTTCTTTGCACCGACGAGTTCGCCCTCGACGACCTGCAGCGCGATGTCCAGCACGTCGTCGCCGAGGCGGCGTCCGTTCGGGAAGCCCGCGTTGTCGCCGTCCAGCACGCCGAGCCGCTTCTCCTTGGCCGCCGGCTTGATCGAGGTGTTCAGGCGCAGCATCTCCGAAGCACGCACGTGCGGGGGCTGGTTGAGGCCCTCGACGCCCTTGAGGAAGACGTCGACCAGGTCGTTCCTGGGCTCCTTCGGCGCGGGGATCTTGTAGATCGCCTCGATGAGCTTGGGCAGTTCGGGGTTGGTGACGTTCTCCAGGAAGTCGCCGTCGTTCCAGGGCGAGGACGCGTTGAACTTGTCCTTGTCCTTGATCGGGTTGACGACCTCGTTCACCAGCGGCATGCCGAGGCGCGAGACCTGCCGGTACTTGCCGCTCGCGCTCTTGCGCTGCGTCGTCGACCAGATGCCCACGATCGGCTGGTCGGCCGACTCCTGGATCATGTCGGTCGGCACCTGCAGGGCAACGGAGTTGACGTTGTACTCCTTCAGCGTGTCATTGCCGACCTCGGACAGGTTCCCGCCGTACAGCAGGTCGAAGACGCGCAGGTCCAGGAAGAACGGGTCGTCCGCCTGACCGGCGAACGTCTTCGCTCCGCCCGGGAGTTCGTGGACGGCCTGCTCGCGGAGCTTGGCGTAGTCCGGCATGGACGCCTGGCCGACGTTCGACGGGGCGACCGGCACGTCGTCCGCGTACTTCGTCTTCTTGACCACGTACTGGTCCTTGAGCTGCAGCAGATCGATGTCGTAGGTCTGCGTGATGTTGAGGTCCGGGTCGTCGAGGCTCTCGACCGGGCCCGTGTTGTACAGGAACGTCTTGTCGTTCTTGACGTGCGTCTTGAACGTGTAGCGGAAGACGAACTCGCCCTGCGCGTCACCGTTGTTGTCGATGTGCAGGTCGTACTGGGCGTCCTCGGCGAAGGTGAAGAAGTTCGGCCCGCCCGCCGGTTCCTCGAACGGGATCCAGTTCGCGACGAGCGTCGTGGTGTCCGGATGGTCGGGGCTGACGAACGCGTACACGTCCGTGTTGTCGAACTGCGGCTGCCCCGAGATGAGCGGAGCCTCCCGGTGGCTGGACGCGCTCGCCGTCCCCGGTCCGAGCGCGGTCACGCCGACGGCCGCGAGCCCGCCGGTGGCCAACGCACCGCAGACAAGGGTCGCGAGGCTCCTGCGTCCCACGAACCCGCTGGTGAAAGGTGTCATGCCGTCCGTCCTCTGTCCCAAAGCTGTGTTCCGGCGGTGATGTCCGCGAGAGGCGCCCCCGGTCTGGTTGCGACTGGCCGGCTCCTGCTCTCGTTCCGCGTCGGTTGGTGTTGCCTGATGCACGCCATTCGGAGCGGGGGCTCGGAAGGATTGGTTCGGGATTCACCCGCGTTTTCAAGCAGTTGATCCGTAACCCCATCCGAAGGCGTTCCGGCGCCGAATACGTGAGGATGAGACGGGCCGTTCAATGGCCGGAGAGGGGGAAACGAGTGGAGGCGGACGAACTTCTGGTGCTCGTGGCCGGAGGAGACCAGAAGGCCTTCGAGGATTTGTACGGTCTGGTGTCCGGGCCGGTGTTCGGGCTGGTGCGCCGCGTGGTGCGGGATCCGGCCCAGTCGGAGGAGGTGGCCCAGGAGGTGCTCCTCGAACTCTGGAGGTCCGCCGGACGCTACGACCCGGGCCGCGGCAGCGCACTGTCCTGGGTCCTCACCCTCGCGCACCGCCGGGCGGTCGACCGGGTCCGCAGTGCCCGCGCCGCCGGGGAGCGCGAACTGCGCATGGCCCGGCGCTCGAACGGCCCCGCCTTCGACCAGGTCGCCGAGGAGGTCGAGGCCGGCCTCGAACGAGAATGGGTGCGCCGCTGCCTGGACCGGCTCACCGCCCTGCAACGACAGTCCGTCACCCTCGCCTACTACGACGGCTACACGTACCGTGAAGTGGCCGAACGGCTCTCCCTGCCGCTCGGCACGGTCAAGACGCGCATGCGCGACGGACTCACGCGGTTGCGCGACTGCCTGGGAGGTGTCGCATGACCAGCCTCTTCCGGCGGAGTGATCTGCACTCCCTGGCCGCCCCCTACGCCCTGGACGCCCTGGAACCCCATGAGCACAAGCGTTTCGAGAAACACCTGAGGCGCTGTGACAGGTGCGCCGCCGAGGTGCGCGCGCTGCGCGAGGACGCGGTCCGCCTCGCCTGGTCCACGGCCGCCCCGGCGCCGGCCGCGATGCGGGACCGGGTCCTCATGGCTGTACGGACGACTCCTCAGGAGCCGGCGGCCTTCGCCCGGCCACCGGCTCGGGCGATCACGGACCGGTACGAGGAACGGGCGCCGTCGCGTGCCCGTCGCTCGGGCTTCTCGCCGTTCCTCATCCCGCTCGCGTCCACCACGGCCGCGGCCGCCCTCGTCGTCGCCGCGCTGTTCGGCATGCAGGCGGCCCGCACCCAGGACCAGCTAGCCCAGGAGCGCGCCCAGGCACGTGAGATCGCACACGTTCTCGCCGCGCCGGACGCCCGCGCGAGCGCCGGACGCGACGCGAACGGACAGGGCATGAGCGTCGTCGCGTCCGCCTCGCAGCGCACCGCTGTAGTGACCGCGGCCGGACTGGGTACACCTTCGAACGGAAGGGTTCACCAACTGTGGCTCATGCGACCGGAGGAGAAACCGCGATCCCTGGGGCTCCTGGACGGCGACACGCCCTTGATTGCCACCGGGCTGAACACGAACGCGACATCACTCGCTGTCACCGTCGAGCCGTCGGGCGGTTCAGCGCAGCCAACTACCGCACCGGTTGTCCAACTCGCCCTGGAATCAGTTGGATTCGGAGAGTAACCGTCAACACCCTTACCGGAAAGGTGAATCCCGCGCCCGGGATACACGGGTGTGGAGAGGGAGCGATAGGGTTAACCTGCCCGGGCCGGGTGCCCTCGTATGGGTGGGGAGTGACATGGAACAGATAACAGTGCGTGGCAGGGCGCGAGTCCCTGCGATCACGTGTGGCAGCAGCGCGACCAGCTCGCGCCTCGACCGCCATCTCTCGGTGATGGGTGGCCCCGCCATCCCTCAGCGCGAGGCGGCAGAGGCGACGGACCTGATGCGCGAGCTCACCGCACGTGACACCGCGCACAACCGCACCGCCAGGGGCGCGCGAGTGAGGCGGGTCTCGCTCTTCGCGCCGCTGCGCCGACTGCGCCGTTCCCTGTTCGGCGGCCGCTGAGCGGCCTCGGCCGCTGACAGGCGGCCGAACCCGAGCAGGACCCCGACCCGCGCTCAGGCGGCCACACCGTCCCGGCGCAGTGCTGCGATCTCATCGTCCGTCATCCCCACGGCACGCAGCAGTGCCCCGGTGTGTTCCCCGAGCGCGGGTACGGGCCCCATCCGCGCCGAGTCCCCGCCCGGCAGCGTGATCGGCGGCAACAACGCCCTCAGCGGCCCGACCGGCGAACCCACTTCCCGCCACCGGTCCCGCGCCGCCAGCTGAGGATGCTCCGCCACCTCCCGTACGTCCCGCAGTCGCGCACACGCGATCCCGGCCGCCTCAAGCTGTGCCACCGCCTCGTCCGTGACCAGCGCCGCCAGGGCCTTGCCGACCAACTCGTCGGTGTGCTCCCGGTGTTCGACCCGCGCCGCGTTCGTCGCGTACGCCGGGTCGTGCGCCAACTCCGGCCTCCGAAGCACCTGTTCGGCCAGCCGCCGCCACTCCCGGTCGTTCTGCACCGACAGCAGCACCCGCCCGCCGTCCGCCGTCGGATAGGCGTCGTACGGGGCGATGACGGCGTGCGCGAGACCGGTGCGCGCCGGGGGAGTTCCGCCGTGCATCGCATGGTGCAGCGGATGCCCCATCCACTCGGCCAGCGCCTCCAGCATCGACACCTCGACCGGGCCGCCGCGCCCCGTCGTGCCACGCCGCACCAGCGCCGCCAGCACCCCCGAGAACGCGTACATCGCCGCTGCGATGTCGGCCGCCGGGATCCCCGCCTTCACCGGCTGCCCGGCCGTCCCCGTCACGGACACCAGCCCCGCCTCGCACTGCACGAGCATGTCGTACGCGCGCTTGCCGGCGTACGGACCGAAGGCCCCGTAGCCCGAGATGTCCACGGCGATCAGCCGCGGGTCGGCCGCGCACAGCGTCGCCGCGTCCAGGCCGAGCCGCGCGGCCGCGCCCTGCGCGAGGTTCTGCACGAAGACGTCGGCGTCCGCGACGAGACGGCGTACGACGTCCAGGCCGCGCGGGTCCTTCAGGTCGAGGGCGATGGACTCCTTGCCGCGGTTGCACCACACGAAGTGCGAGGCGAGACCGGCGGCCGCGGTGTCGTAGCCGCGCGCGAAGTCACCGCCGTCGATCCGCTCGACCTTGACGACCCGGGCCCCGAGGTCGGCGAGCTGCCGGGTGGCGAAGGGGGCCGCGACGGCCTGTTCGACGGCGACGACGGTGATGCCCTCCAGGGGCAGGGGAAGCGGCTCCATGCGAGGGATCATGGCCCGCGCGCGAGCGCTTTGTCATGCGGGGGCCGCGAGGCCGGGAGGCCAGGAGCCGGCAGGCCGGGCGGACGCGGCCGCGGGGGCGAGCGGTCAGCGGCCGCCGTTCGTGTACCGGCGGACGGCGAGCGGCATGAACACCGCGATGAGGACCACGCACCAGGCCAGCGACCCCGCGACGGGGTGTGTCACCGGCCAGGCGCCGTCCGTCGGCACGGGCGCGTTCCCGAACAGGTCGCGCAGGGCCGTGGTCACCGCGCTGATCGGGTTCCATTCGGCGATCGTGCGCAGCCAGTCGGGCAGATTGTCCGTCGGGATGTACGCGTTCGACAGCAGCGGCAGGATGAACGTCGCGCCGCCCAGCTGCCCGGCCGCCTCCTCGCTCTGCGAGGCCAGGCCCAGCAGGATCCCGATCCACGTGGTCGCGAACCGGAAGAGCAGCAGCAGACCCACGGCGCCGGCAGCTTCCAGCGCGGAACCCTCCATCCGCCAGCCCACCGCGAGCCCCACCAGCAGCACCGGCACCGTGCCCACGGCGGTGACGACCAGGTCCCCGACCGCCTGCCCGAGCGGTACGGCGGCCCGGCTGATCGGCAGCGTGCGGAAGCGGTCCATCACGCCCCGGTGCGAGTCCTGGGCGGCCTGGAACATCCCGGTCATGATCCCGTTGGCCGCCGTCGCGACCAGCAGCCCCGGCACCAGGAAGGCCCGGTACTCCTCGCCGGGCATCGCGAGCGCGCTGCCGAAGACATAGCCGAAGAACAGCAGCATCGTGATCGGCATGGTCTGGGTGAGGATCAGCAGCCCCATGTTGTGCCGGATCCGCCGCAGCTGACGGCCCAGCATCGCGGTTCCGTCGTAGGCCAACGCGCTCATGTCACAAGCTCCTTGCTGTCGGTGCGGTCACCGGACTGCTTGTCGGCCCGGTTGTCGGTCCCGGCTCCGGTCGAGCCGCCGGTCAGGCGGAGGAAGACGTCGTCGAGCGTCGGCGGGCGCAGGTTCACGTCAAGCAACGGCACACCGGCGGCGTCGAGTTCGCGTACGAGGCGGGGCAGGGTGAGCGTCGGGTCGGTGGTGACCGCGCCGACGGCGTGCCGCTCTTCGTCGAAGTCGGGCCTGGAGCCCGTCAGTTGGTCGAGGACGGCCGCCGCTCCGGCCATGGCGTCCGCGTCGGCGACGACCGCTTCCGCGTACGAGCCGATGAGCGCCTTGAGTTGGGCGGGCGTGCCCGAGTGCGCGACCCTGCCGCGGTCCACGAGGGCGATGTCGTCGGCGAGTTGGTCGGCCTCCTCCAGATACTGCGTGGTGAGCAGGACCGTCGTGCCCTCCGCCTTCAGCGCGCGCACGGTCTCCCAGATCTGGTTGCGGCTGTGCGGGTCGAGGCCCGTCGTCGGCTCGTCGAGGAACAGCACCGCGGGCCGGGTGATCAGGCTCGCGGCCAGGTCGAGACGGCGCCGCATGCCGCCGGAGTAGGTGGACGTGGGGCGGTCCGCCGCGTCGGCGAGTTCGAAGCGGTCGAGGAGTTCGTCGGCGCGGGCGGCCGCCTTCGGGAGGCGGCGGAGTTTCGCGAACAGCCGCAGGTTCTCCCGTCCCGTGAGGTCGCCGTCGACCGAGGCGTACTGCCCGGTGACGCCGATCGCGCGGCGCACGGCGTCGGGCTCCCGGACGAGGTCGTGCCCCGCGACACGCGCGGACCCCGCGTCGGGCCGCAGCAGCGTGGTGAGCAGCCGCACCGCCGTCGTCTTGCCCGCGCCGTTCGGCCCGAGCAGACCGCAGACCGTGCCCTCCGCCACGGCCAGGTCCAGCCCGCGCAGCGCCCGGACTTCCTTGAAACTCTTCTCCAGACCTTCACTAAGTACAGCGTACGTAGTCGTCATGGTGCGACCATACCTCACTACGTACGCTGTACGTAACTACGATGGGGGCGACAGGATCCACCGATGGCAGGACTGACGACACCGATGGCAGGACGTGCCGACGTACCCGAAGTGATCTGGGCCCGACCCGAGCGCACGGGACGCGGGCCGCGACCCGCGTTCACCCGGGCCGACATCGCGGCCGCCGCGGTGCGGATCGCGGACGCGCAGGGGCTGGACGGGGTCTCGATGCGACATGTCGCGGCCGAGCTGGGCTGCGGCACGATGTCGCTCTACAACTACGTGCCGCGCAAGGAGGACCTGTACGAGCTGATGGTCGACGCCGTCAGTGGTGAGCACGAGTTGTGGGAGCCGGCTGGGGACTGGCGGGCCGACATGCTCCGGGTCGCCCATGAGACCCGGGCGCTCATGCTCCGGCATCCGTGGCTGCCGGCTCTGATGTCGCCGGTGTACGGGTTCAGCCCCAACGCCCTGCGCTATCTGGAGCACTGCCTTACGTGCCTGGACTCCTTCGAGGGGACGTACGGCACGAAGTTCGAGCTGATCGCGATGGTCAACGGGGTGGTGACGACGTACGTGGGGAATGAGCTGGCGACGGTGGAGCGGGTGCGGGCGTTGCCGTGGTCGGAGGAACAGGAGAACGCTGTGCGCGGGGCGTACTTGGGTGGGCAGGTTGCCACCGGGGCGTATCCGCGGATGGCTGCGGCGTTCATGGAGGATGCGGGGCCGATTGATATGGGTGCCGTGTTCGAGCGGGCGTTGGTGAGGGTGCTCGACGGGTTTGCCCCGTCTCGCTGAGTGGGTCGTGACTGCGTCGCGGAGGGTCGTGTTGGAGCTGCGGGCCGGTGGGGGCTGGTCGCGTAGTTCCCCGCGCCCCTAAAAGATTGCGCAGTTCCCCGCGCCCCTGGAAGGTGGCGCCGTCCCCTGCGCCGCAAGAGGCTGCGCCAGTCCCTGCGCGCCCAAGAAACTGCGCAGTTCCCCGCGCCCCTGGAAGGTGGCGCCGTCCCCTGCGCCGCAAGAGGCTGCGCCGTTCCCCGCGCCCCTGGAAGTGCCCCCGTATTTCTCAGATCAGGGCGACCTGGCCCTCTGGGCCCTCCTCGTGGTGGTCCAGTACTGATGCCGGTTGGCGGGACGCGGTCGGCGGCGGGAGGACGCCCGCCTTGCGCAGGTCGTCCGGCGTGATGGGGGACTCAATCGTCAACTCGGCCTGCTGTGGGCGTAGTTCCGCCAGTAGGGACAGGACCGTGATGACCTCCAGGAGGTCGGAGGTCCAGGGCTGGGGCCAGGTGGTGGGGCGGATGGACTCCAGGGTGCCGGGGGCCGGCTGGGTGGTTCGGGTGGTGAACCACTGGTCCAGGACCCGGACGCCGCCGACCTCGAAGTCCCAGGCGGCGGGCGGGACGGGGGAGATGCGGCCCTCGTCGAGGTGGAGGGTCTCCTCGTCGCGGTCGTAGCGGAGTTCGAGCGGGCGGGAGGGGAGTGGGGACCGTACGTACGGGCGGCGGCCGCCGGGGAGTTTGGGGCGTTCGCCGTCGCGGCGCATCAGCCACAGCATGCGGTGGCCCAACTCGGTGCCGCGTGCCCAGAGTTCGGGGTCCGGCGTGAGTGGCACCGTGCACCCGCGCGGACCTGGGCGGGCGACGGCGACCGTCCAGGCGAGGACGTCCAGGGGAGTGGGGGAGTAGCCCAGGCGCTTGGCCAGGAGGTCCAACAGGCCCGGCGCCAGGTTGGGTTCGCGGCCCTCGGGGCGCCGGTACAAGGGGTGGATCCGGCCCGGCCGGGCGGTGGGCACGGTCTTCGACTGGGGGAGGACCACCGGCAGGGTCGACGTGATCAGGAGGGGCGGCCCGTCCGGTGCGGGGGCCTGCTCGACCGCGAACACCTGTCGCTCGTCGGTCACACGCCACAACTCCGGCCGCGCCGCGTCGATCAGCCGGTGGTCGGGGATCAGCCACTGTTCGTCGAACGGCCCGTGCATGACCCGCACCGGCTCCGCGCAGGGGCCCGACGCGCGGGCCAGCCGGACCGTTCCGGAAGACTGGCCCGGCAGTTGACCCACCGCCGAGTGGAGCGTCCGCGCGCGTGTGACGCCGAACAACGCCTCGCGGTCGGGCCCTTCGGCCTTCACGAGGGCGTCCCACCGTGCTTTCAGGGACGCCGGGTCGGGTGCCGTCGGCCACCCGCGGCCCAGCCGGGGCGGTGCGACGGCCCACGGCATGAGGTCCGCGAGCAGCGGAGCGTCGTCGTGCGTCACGCTCGGCATCGTACGACGTGGGCCGTGGGAGGCGACTTGGTCCCGCATGCTCAGTGGGCGTCGAGGGTGACGGTGAAGGAGAAGCGGTCGCCGCGGTACTGGATGCGAGCCACGTCGAGCGCCCGGCCGTCCTCGCCGTGCACGACGCCCGTGTAGTGCAGGATCGGGCTCAGCAGCGGGACCTGGAGCAGCCGTGCGGTCTCCGGGTCCGCGAGCCGGGCCTCGACGGTGTCGGTGATCTGGCTGATCCTCGCCCCCGCGACATCGCGCAGCACCTTGGTCATGGGCCAGCGGACCAGGTCCTCGGGGTCGATCAGGGCGGCCAGTTCGGGCCGTACGTAGTTGCGCGCGTGGTTGGTCGGCTCCCCGGTCTTCTCGTCGCTGCGCAGCCGGTGGTAGGTCGCGACCTCCGTCAGGTCCGGGAAGTGCTCGGAGAGTTCCGCAGACACGGGCTCGGTGCCGTGGTCGAGGAGCCGGGTCGTCATGCCCGACTGCTGGGCCACGATCGCGTCCACCGAGCCGAGCAGCCGCACCGGGGCGCCCCGCGCGGCGCTCGGCTCGATGAACGTGCCGCGCCTGCGATGGCGGGTGATCAGCCCCTCGTCCTCCAGCTCCTTGAGCGCCTGCCGCATGGTCAGCACGCTCACCCCGTAGTGCTCCGCCAGCTGTTCCTCGGTGGGCAGCCGCAGCGGATCCTGCGCGGACCGCCCGAGTATCGAGGCGCGCAGGGACTGCGACACCTGATACCAGAGCGGCAGCTTGCGGTTCAGGACGATCGAGTCCGGGGCGAAGGAGGTCACGAGGGTATCCGTACCGTTCGCGGGCGATGGGTGCAACGGGCGGTCACGATCGGTCCCGGCCGGTCATGGGCGCCGCTCCGGCCGGAAGTGCCGCTGGAGGCCCTGCCACACGTCGTCGTACGCGCGCTGCAGATGCTCCGCCCCGGCGGCCTGCGCGGTGGCGGTGACCGGCCAGCGCGTCTCGAACATGAAGGCCAGACCGTCGTCGATCTTCTGCGGCCGCAGCTCGGCGGCGCTCGCCCGGTCGAACGTCTCCCGGTCGGGACCGTGCGCCGACATCATGTTGTGCAGCGAGCCGCCTCCCGGCACGAAGCCCTCCGCCTTCGCGTCGTACGCGCCCTCGATGAGCCCCATGTACTCGCTCATCACGTTCCGGTGGAAGTACGGCGGCCGGAACGTGTCCTCGCCCACCAGCCAGCGCGGCGCGAAGACGACGAAGTCGACGCCGGCAAGGCCCGGGGTGTCGCTCGGCGAGGTCAGCACCGTGAAGATCGACGGGTCCGGGTGGTCGTAGCTGATGGTGCCGATCACATTGAACGCGCGCAGGTCATAGGCGTACGGCACATGGTTGCCGTGCCAGGCCACGACATCCAGCGGGGAGTGGTCGTAGGTCGCCGACCAGAGGTTGCCGCAGAACTTGTTCACGACCTCCACCGGGCCCGCTGTGTCCTCGTCGTCTTCGTACGCGGCGACGGGCGCCCGGAAGTCGCGGGCGTTCGCGAGACCGTTGGCGCCGATCGGGCCGAGGTCGGGGAGCTGGAAGGGTGCCCCGTAGTTCTCGCACACATAGCCGCGGGCCGTCGGGCCCGGGCCGTCGTCGGACGCGGTGTCCAGCAGCTCCACACGGAAGCGCACCCCACGAGGGATCAGCGCCACATGTCCCGGCTGCACATGCAGCAGCCCGAACTCGGTGCGCAGGAGCAGTCCGCCGCGCTCCGGCACGATCAGCAGCTCGCCGTCGGCGTCGCTGAACACCCGCTCCATCGACGCGTTGGCGTGGTAGAGGTGCACGGCCATACCGGTGCGCTGTGTCGCGTCGCCGTTGCCGCCGAGCGTCCACAGGCCCGCCAGGAAGTCGGTGCCGGGTGAGGGCTCGGGCAGCGGGTTCCAGCGCAGCCGGTTCGGGTCGGGCACCGTCTCCGTGAAGGGCGCGGTGCGGACGGCGCCGTTGTCGGTGCGGGTGAAGGCCGGGTGCGCGGCCGACGGGTGGATCCGGTACAGCCACGACCGGCGGTTGTGCGCCCTCGGCTCGGTGAACGCCGTACCGCTCAGCTGCTCGGCGTAGAGCCCGAGCGGGGCCCGCTGCGGAGAATTGCGGCCGTGCGGCAGGGCGCCCGGCACCGCCTCCGAACTGTGCTCGTTGCCGAACCCGGTGAGATACGTCAGCGCCTCGACGGTCTTCCGCCGTGCCTCGGCGGTGATCCGCCCGTCCCCGCTCATGGTCGCTCCCTCGTTCCTGATTCCTATGCATCACCGTAGGATTCGCGAAATCCGTGCGCAAGAGGGAGATGCCCGTGCCCACGGAGGCGACCGCGGGATCGCGCCAAGACCACTGGAGTACCGAGAACCAGACTTCAGGGGGATCCGACTGTCAGAGCGGTGCTCTAATCTCCCGGGCATGTCGTGGACGCGCGTATTCCTCACCGCGCTCGCGGCCTGTGTCCTGTTCGGCGCTCTGTTCGTCGGAGCGACGGGCTGCGGGTCCGACGAAGCGCGCGAGGACGACGGAGTGAAGCCGTCGCCGGTGGGCAAGGTGCTGGAGGACACGGACGAGGAAGGACGCCACTACCGTGAGATCGACAAGAAGGACGCACCGAAGGTCGCGATCGAGATACAGCCCGACGCCGAGAGCGACGGCTGGGACGTACGCCTGACCGTCCACGACTTCCGCTTCTCGCCGGCCGGTACGAGGAAGACGGCCGAACCCGGCCGCGGACACGCCCTCCTCCGCCTCGACGGCCGCCCCCTGTCCTTCCTCCGCGGCCCGGACCACCACATCGCGGGCGGTCTCGTTCCGCGCGGCACCCACCAGGTGAGCGTGCGCCTGCACGCCGACGACGACACGGTGTGGGCCGTGGACGGCGAGCCCGTCGGCAGCGCGGCGGACATCACCGTGTCCGATCCCGGGCCGACGGACACGGAGTCCGCGAAGGCGAAGACGACGGCAACGACGACGAGCGGCCCGGGCACGCACAAATGAGTGGCATCAGCACCGACATTCGTACCGAAGGGCAAGGTTCACCGGACCCCGGCGGAAAGGCATCATGAAGCCCGTGCCCCCTGCGACCTCGCTGCGCCGAGCGCCCGTTCAACGCCGTAGCGCCGAAAGACTCACCCGAATCCTCGACGCCTGCGCCGATCTCCTCGACGAGGTCGGCTACGACGCCCTCAGCACCCGCGCGGTCGCCCTGCGCGCCGGCGTGCCCATAGGCTCCGTCTACCGCTTCTTCGGCAACAAGCGCGCCATGGCCGACGCGCTCGCCCAGCGCAACCTCGACGTCTTCACCGAGCGCGTCACCCTCCGCCTCCAGGAGACCGCCGGCACGGGCGGCTGGCGCGCGGCCATGGACGCGGTCCTCGACGAGTACCTCGCCATGAAACGCACCGCGCCCGGCTTCTCCCTCGTGGACTTCGGCAACCAGATACCCGTCGGCACCCGCGACGCCGAACCCAACACCCGCGTCGCCGACCGCCTCACCGACCTGCTCTCCTCCGTCCTGAACCGCGAACCCGACGAGGACCTGCGCCGCACCTTCCTCATCGCCGTCGAGGCCGCCGACACCCTCGTCCAGCTCGCCTTCCGCCTCGACCCCTCCGGCGACGAACGGGTCATAGAGGAGACCCGGGAACTGCTGCGGGCGTATCTGGCGCGGTCGCTCGACTGACGGAGAGGCCGGGCGACGGCCTCGCCCGGCCCACCCGCCCCGGCCCACCCGCCCCGACCCCGCCGGGTGCGGACACCCGAACGGCGCGCGAATTTCCGACGTGACCCCCCGCACCCCCTCCCCACCGTCCATACCGGTCGGTATGCTCGGCCGGGTCAGCGCCATTGTCGTCGCCACCCCTCCGGGAGGACCCGTGTCCACCACCGCCGACTCCCGAACAGCTCTGCGCATCTGTCCCCTCTGCGAGGCGACCTGCGGGCTCACGCTCACCATCGAGGGGACCCGGGTGACAAGCGCGCGCGGGGACCGCGACGACGTGTTCAGCCAGGGGTTCATCTGCCCGAAGGGCGCCTCGTTCGGGGCGGCCGACGGTGACCCCGACCGGCTGCGGACGCCGCTGGTGCGCAAGGACGGCGAACTGCGCGAGGCCACCTGGGCCGAGGCCTTCGACGCCGTCGCGGCCGGACTGCGGCCGGTCGTCGAGCGGTACGGGCCGCACGCCGTCGGAGCCGTCCTCGGCAACCCGAACGTGCACACCATGGCCGGCGCCCTCTACCCGACCGTGCTGCTCGGGGGCCTCGGCACCCACAGCCTCTTCACCGCGTCCACGCTCGACCAGATGCCCAAGCACGTCTCCAGCGGACTGCTCTACGGCGACGCCAACGCGATCCCCGTGCCCGACCTCGACCGCACCGACCACCTGCTGCTGATCGGCGCCAACCCCCTCGAATCCAACGGCAGCCTGTGCACCGCCCCCGACTTCCCCGGCAAGCTCAAGGCACTCAAGGCACGCGGCGGCACCCTGACCGTCATCGACCCGCGCCGCACCCGCACCGCCAAGCTCGCCGACCGGCACGTGGCCATCCGCCCCGGCACCGACGCGCTGCTGCTCGCCGCCATGGCGTACGTCCTCTTCGAGGAGGAGCTCACCGACCTCGGGGAGCTCACCGAGCTGGTGCAGGGGACCGACGAACTCCGCGAGGCCGTAAGGGACTTCACCCCGGAAGCCGCCGCCGAGGCCTGCGACGTCGACGCCGACACGATCCGCGCGCTCGCCCGTGAACTGGCCGCCGCGCCCACCGCCGCCGTATACGGCCGCATCGGCAGCTGCACCGTCCCGCACGGCACCCTGGCCAGCTGGCTGGTCGACATCCTGAACATCCTCACCGGCAACCTCGACCGGCCCGGCGGCGCCCTCTTCCCGCAGGCCGCCACCGACCGGACACCCCGCCCCGCCGGACCCGGCCACGGCTTCGCGCTCGGCCGCTGGCACAGCCGCGTGAGCCGCCACCCCGAGGCCAAGGGCGAACTGCCGATGGCCGCGCTCGCCGAGGAGATCGACACCGCGACCGCCGAGGGCGAGCCGATCCGCGCCCTCGTCGTCATCGCCGCCAACCCCGTCCTGTCCGCGCCCGACGGCGACCGTCTCGACAAGGCCCTCGGCTCGCTCGACTTCATGGTCAGCGTCGACCCGTACCTCAACGAGACCTCACGGCACGCCCACGTGGTGCTGCCGCCGCCCCCGCCCTCGCAGAGCCCGCACCACGACTTCGCCTTCAACACCCTCGCCGTACGCAACCAGGTCCGCTACACCCGCGCCGCCGTCCCCCTGGAGTCCGGCCGCATGGCCGAGACGGAGATCCTCGCCCGGCTCGTCCTCGCCGCCACCGGCATGCACGGCGCCGAGCCCTCCGCCGTCGACGACCTGGTCATCGGCCAGACCCTCGGCAAGGCCGTCAAGGAAGCCCATTCACCGGCGCACGGCCGCGACCCGCGCGAGCTCGCCGCACAGCTCACCGGCGAGACCGGCCCCGAGCGACGCCTCGACATGATGCTGCGCCTCGGCCCGTACGGCGACGGATTCGGCGTACGCCCCGAAGGACTGACCCTGGAGAAGCTGCTCGACCAGCCCCACGGCATCGACCTCGGACCGCTCCAGTCGCGCCTCCCGCAGCCCCTCAAGACCCGCAGTGGACTAGTGGAACTGCTTCCACAGCCGCTCGCCGATGATCTCCCGCGCCTGCGCGACGCACTGCGCCGACGCCCCGAGGGGCTCGTCCTCGTCGGCCGCCGGCATCTCCGCTCCAACAACAGCTGGATGCACAACATCCCCGCCCTCACCGGCGGCACCAACCGCTGCACCCTGCACATCCACCCCGACGACGCCGACCGCCTCGGTGTCACCGACGGGGCGCCGGTGCGGGTGAAGGGTGCCGGGGGAGAGGTCGTCGCCCCCGCCGAGGTCACCGACGCCGTACGACGCGGAGTCGTGAGCCTGCCGCACGGCTGGGGACACGACCGTCCCGGCACCCGGACGACCCACGCCGCCGAGAACCCCGGAGTCAACGTCAACCAGCTCCTCGACGGCAGCCTGCTCGACCCGCTGTCCGGCACAGCGGTACTCAATGGCGTACCCATCGATATCGCGCCAACAGGCACAACGCCCTGACCTGGAGTTTTGCGCTTATTGCTCGCGTGTCAACATCTTGTTAAGCCTTGTGTGGCCGCCCTAACGTCACTCGAACCGCTGTCCCTGGTGGAAGTTCAAGGGCGAACGTTAGGTATCCACTCATGCTGACCATCCTCGGCTTCACCATGATCGCGACCTTCCTGGTCCTGATCATGATGAAGAAGATGTCGCCGATCGCGGCGCTCGTACTGATCCCGGCGCTCTTCTGCGTGTTCGTCGGAAAGGGTGCGCATCTCGGCGACTACGTCATCGAAGGGGTGGGCACCCTCGCGCCCACCGCCGCGATGCTCATGTTCGCCATCGTGTACTTCGGCGTCATGATCGACGTCGGTCTCTTCGACCCGATCGTCCGAGGCATCCTCAAGTTCTGCAAGGCCGACCCGCTGCGCATCGTCGTCGGCACGGCCCTGCTCGCGGCGATCGTCTCCCTCGACGGCGACGGCTCGACGACGTTCATGATCACGGTCTCGGCGATGTACCCGCTGTACAAGCGCCTCAAGATGAGCCTCGTGGTGATGACCGGCGTCGCCGCCACCGCCAACGGCGTCATGAACACGCTGCCCTGGGGCGGCCCGACCGCCCGCGCCGCCACCGCGCTCAAGCTCGACGCCGGCGACATCTTCGTCCCGATGATCCCGGCGCTCGCCGTCGGCCTGGTCGCCGTGATCGCCCTCTCGTACGTCCTCGGCCTCCGCGAGCGCAAGCGCCTCGGCGTGCTGAGCCTGGCCGACGTGCTGACGGACGAGAAGCAGCTGGTGGATGAGCCCGAGACCGAGACGGTGCTGGTCGGCGCCGGTGCCGCCGCCGGCGGCCCGGGTGACGGCAAGGTGCGTATGACCAAGACCACCGGCGGCGCGGGCTCCGGCACCGACGCCTCCGACGGTGACGACGAGGAGGAGGACGACATCCGCCTCCAGGGCCTCGACCCCAACCGTCCGACGCTGCGCCCCAAGCTGTACTGGTTCAACGCACTGCTCACGGCGACGCTCCTGACCGCCATGATCATGGAACTGATGCCGATCCCGGTCCTGTTCGTGCTCGCCGCCGCGCTCGCCCTCACGGTCAACTTCCCGCACATCCCCGACCAGAAGGCCCGCCTCGCCGCCCACGCCGACAACGTCCTCAACGTCTCCGGCATGGTCTTCGCCGCCGCCGTCTTCACCGGCGTCCTCCAGGGCACCGGCATGGTCGACTCCATGGCCAAGTGGCTCGTCGACGGCATCCCCGACGGCATGGGCCCGCACATGGCCCTCGTCACCGGCGTCCTCAGCCTCCCCCTCACCTACTTCATGTCGAACGACGGCTTCTACTTCGGCGTCCTGCCGGTCCTCGCCGAGGCGGGCGCGGCCCACGGGGTCTCCCCGCTGGAGATCGCCCGCGCCTCGCTCGTCGGCCAGCCGCTCCACATGTCGAGCCCGCTCGTCCCGGCCGTGTACGTCCTGGTCGGCATGGCCAAGGTCGAGTTCGGCGACCACACCAAGTTCGTCGTCAAGTGGGCCGCCCTCACTTCCCTCGTGGTACTCGGCGCCGGAATCCTGTTCGGCATCATCTGAGCCCCGGCTCCCGGGAGTCCGGCCCCGGCCGGACTCACGCCGTCCGTCCTTTCATCCAATGGAGGGTGTCACTGTGAGGCCCGGTGGGAACCGCGGCTGGCTGCTCCGCCTCGTCATCGCCTTCAGCTTCGCGCAGGGGGCGGTGTCGATGGCACGGCCCGCCGTCTCCTACCGGGCCCTCGCGCTGGGCGCCGACGAGCGCGCGATCGGTGTCATCGCCGGCGTCTACGCACTGCTGCCCCTGTTCGCCGCCGTACCGCTCGGCCGCCGTACCGACCACGGCCGGTGCGCCCCGCTGCTCCCGGTCGGCGTCGTCCTCATAGCCGGCGGCTGCGCCCTCAGCGGTACGGCGAACTCCCTTGCCGCGATGGCGGCCTGGAGCGGGGTGATGGGCCTCGGCCACCTCTCCTTCGTGATCGGCGCCCAGTCGATCGTGGCCCGCCAGTCGGCGCCGCACGACCAGGACCGCAACTTCGGCCACTTCACCATCGGCGCCTCGCTCGGCCAGCTCGTCGGACCGATCGCCGCGGGCGCGCTGATCGGCGGCTCCGACATGGCGGGCACCAGTGCCCTCGCGCTGCTGGTCGCGGGCGCCGTCGCCGCGGTCTCGTTCGTCTCGCTGTGGCGCATAGAGCACCGCGACCGGCCCAAGTCCCGTACCGGACGCGGCGATCGAGTCCCCGTGCACCGCATACTGCGCACCCGGGGCGTACCCGCGGGCATCTTCATCAGCCTCGCCGTGCTGTCCGCGACGGACATCCTCACCGCGTATCTGCCGGTGGTCGGCGAACACCGGGGCATCGCGCCCTCCGTGATCGGCCTGCTGCTCAGCCTGCGCGCGGCGGCGACCATAGCCTGCCGCCTGGTCATGACACCCATGCTGCGGCTCCTCGGCCGGGCCGCGCTGCTCAGCACGACCTGTCTGCTGGGGGCCCTCCTGTGCGCCGGGATCGCGCTGCCCGTACCGGTCTGGGGCCTCGCCGTGATCCTCGCCCTGCTCGGCTTCTGCCTGGGCGTCGGCCAGCCCCTGTCCATGACCACGGTCGTCCAGGCCGCCCCGGACGACGCCCGCTCCACCGCCCTCGCCCTGCGCCTGACCGGCAACCGGCTCGGCCAGGTCGCCGCGCCCGCCGCCGCGGGCCTGGTCGCCGGAGTCGCCGGCGTGGCCGCGCCGTTCGTGATGCTCGGAGCGCTGCTGCTGATCGCCTCGGGGCTCGGACTGCGACAGGGGCGTACGGGCGCAGCCGGGTCGGAGCCGACGGAACGTAGGGGACGTACGCCATCCGCACCGGAGCCCGAGAGACACTGAACAGACCTATTTCGCACCGGAGTTGGCCCGAACGCCCCTGTTTCCCGAGAGGGTCCTCCACAAGGCCCGTCCGATTCCGCCGCAAGTCTTCCCCGGGATGTGTGCGGTCCGTTAGCTTCCGTGACTCATAGGTCTCGTACGACCCGCGAGACCTCCGATCGCGGAGCAACAGCGCCCTGTGAGCCCCCGGGGGTCACGTCCCATGTCACGCGCCATCTCCCTTCGACAGGTCAGCAAGTCCTACACACGCGGTGTCTCTGTGGTGGAGAGGTTGTCGCTCGACGTCGCGCCCGGCGAGTTCCTGGTGCTGCTCGGGCCGTCCGGCTGCGGCAAGTCGACCGTGCTGAGGATGATCGCCGGCCTCACGGACCCCACCGAGGGACAGGTGCGGCTCGACGGCGCGTACGCCAACCATCTGGAGCCCGCCGACCGGGACATGGCGATGATCTTCCAGAACTTCGCGCTCTACCCGACCATGAACGGCCGCGAGAACATCGGCTTCCCGCTGCGCATCGAGACGCCCGGCCAGGACCCGCGCTCGCGCGTCGACGCCACGGCCAAGATGCTCGGCATCGAGGATCTCCTCGACCGCTTCCCCCACGAGCTCTCCGGCGGCGAACGCCAGCGCGTCGCGATGGGCCGTGCGATCGCACGGCACCCCTCGGCGTTCCTGATGGACGAACCGCTCGCCAACCTGGACGCCAAGCTCCGCAACCGTCTGCGCGCCGAAATCGCCCGCCTCACCCGGGGGTTGGGCGTCACGACGGTGTACGTCACCCACGACCAGGCGGAGGCGATGTCCCTCGGCGACCGGGTCGCCGTCCTGCGCGGCGGTGTCCTCCAGCAGGTCGGCACCCCGCGCACGGTCTACGCGCTGCCCGAGAACGTCTTCGTCGCCGCCTTCATCGGCACCCCGCGCATCAGCCTCCTGCGCGGCGTCGTCCTCGCCCCGCTCGACGGCGCCATGTCGATCGGCCTCGGCCGCCAGGCCCTCGTCCTGCCCGAACCCCTGTGCCTGGACCACCGGTTGCTCCGGGTGCACCAGGGCCACGAAGTCATCGTGGGTCTGCGCTCCGAGGCCGTACGCATCGCCAAGCCGGCGGAGGCAAGACCCGGCGAGGTGGCGATCAGCGGGCTCGTCGAGCACGTGGAGTTCCAGGGACACGAGGTCCTCGTCCACTTCAACACCGGCTCGCAGCCCGCCGTCGTGCCCGACCTGGAGGCACCGCGCCCCATGCCCCGGCCGCCGCGCCGCCGCCGTCCCGTGGGCGGTGTCCTGGGCCGCCTTCGGGACCGGGCGGGCGCGCTGCGGGCCGGACCCGTCGTGGTTCTGGAGGACCCCGGGGACACCGGACCCGACCGGACCGAACTGCCGCCGCCGGAAGGCCGGTTGCCGGGAGACCTCATCGTCCGTACGACACCCGACCACGAACTCCGCCACGGCATGCAGGTCCCCCTCCTCGTGGACCTCGCCCATCTGTTCGTCTTCGACCACCAAGGAGTGCGGATCAGCCCGGCCCCGGCGCGCCTGCCCGACCTGGAGGACTGAGGCCCGCTAGGTATGCGTTCATGATCATGAACACCGTGCGTACCCGCCTCGCCGTCGCGACGGCCTCCGCCCTCCTCTTCGCCGGCGCCCCGGCCGCGTACGCCACACTCACCGACGCCGGGACCCGGCCGGCGGCCGCAACGGCCCCGGCGGCTCTGACGGCCCCGGCGGCCAGGGGCGCGGCATACGTCGAGACCCGCCTCTTCTTCGGCACCGAGCGCCCCGACGGAGGCCCGGCGGTCACCGACGGGCAGTTCATGGACTTCGTCGACCGGCAGGTCACCCCCGCCTTCCCGGACGGGCTCACCGTGCAGGACGGCCGCGGGCAGTGGCGCGACAGGAACGGCGTCATCGAGCGCGAGCGGTCGTACGAGCTGATCCTGCTGTATCCCGTGGGGCGGGCGAAGGCGGCCGACCCCGGGATCGAGCGGATCCGGGACGCGTACGAGAAGGAGTTCGGCCAGGAGGCCGTGGCCCGGCTGGACGAACCGACGCGCGCGGACTTCTGAGGTCCGGCAGGCCTGTGTCCCGGTAGTGGCCCGGTGATCCTCACAGCGGTTCGTGTGGTCCTCCCGGTGGGCCCGGTGCTCGTCCCGGGGCCCCTGGTGTCCAAAAACTAACACCGCTAGTTTGGGGTCTCGGACGACGGCTAGGTTGGGCGGCGGAGACGACGCCCCTCCCGGGAGGAACGCATGAAGGCACACGACGGCATGTACATCGACGGCGAGTGGCGCCCGGCCGCCGGGACGGACACGATAGCCGTCGTGAACCCGGCCGACGAGCAGGTCATCGCCCACGTCCCGGCGGGCACCGCCGACGACGTGGACGCCGCCGTACGGGCCGCGCGCGCGGAGCCCTGCCGGCCTGGGCCGCCACCCCGCCCGCCGAGCGCGCCGCGCGGATCGCCGCACTCCGGGACGTCCTCGTCGCCCGCAAGGACGAGATCGCCGGGACCGTGACCGCCGAACTCGGCTCACCGCTCAAGCTCTCGCAGGCCGTGCACGTCGGAGCCCCCATCGCGGTCGCCGGTTCGTACGCCGAGCTGGCCGCCTCGTACGCCTTCGAGGAGAAGGTCGGGAACTCGACCGTCCATCTGGAGCCGGTCGGTGTGGTCGGCGCGATCACCCCCTGGAACTACCCGCTGCACCAGATCGTCGCCAAGGTAGCCCCGGCCCTCGCGGCCGGCTGCACGGTCGTGCTGAAGCCCGCCGAGGACACCCCGCTGACCGCCCAGCTCTTCGCGGAGGCGGTCCACGAAGCGGGCCTTCCGGCCGGGGTCTTCAACCTCGTCACCGGCCTCGGACCGGTCGCGGGCCAGGCCCTCGCCGGGCACGAGGGCGTGGACCTGGTCTCCTTCACCGGCTCGACGGCCGTCGGCAGGCGGATCGGCGCGACCGCGGGCGCGGCCGTCAAGCGCGTCGCCCTGGAACTCGGCGGCAAGTCCGCCAACGTCATCCTGCCGAGCGCAGACCTCGCCAAGGCGGTCAACGTCGGCGTGGCCAACGTGATGTCCAACTCCGGCCAGACGTGCAGCGCCTGGACCCGCATGCTGGTCCACGACTCGCAGTACGACGAGGCGGTCGCGCTGGCGGTGGAGGCGGCCGCGAAGTACGGCGAGCGCATGGGGCCCGTCGTCAACGCCAAGCAGCAGCAGCGCGTGCGGAGTTACATCGAGAAGGGCGTCGGGGAAGGGGCGAGGCTGGTGGCCGGCGGCCCCGAAGCCCCGCGCGCACAGGGCTACTTCGTCAGCCCGACCGTCTTCGCGGACGTGACCCCCGAGATGACGATCGCCCAGGAGGAGATCTTCGGCCCGGTCCTCTCGATCCTCCGCTACGAGGACGAGGCCGACGCGCTGCGGATCGCCAACGGCACGGTGTACGGGCTGGCGGGGGCCGTGTGGGCCGGCGAGGTGACCGAGGCCGTGGCCTTCGCACGACAACTCGACACCGGGCAGGTGGACATCAACGGCGGGCGCTTCAACCCCCTTGCCCCCTTCGGCGGTTACAAGCAGTCGGGGGTCGGCCGGGAGCTGGGCTCGCACGGCCTGTCCGAGTACCTCCAGACCAAGTCCCTGCAGTTCTAGTTCCAGGAGGGGTGTACGACATGGCTAGTGCGACGCACACGGTTCGCGCCGCTGTCCTGCCCGCCATCGGTTCTCCCTTGGAGATCACCGAGATCGAGTTGCCGGAGGTGCCGGGGCCCGGGCAGGTCAGGGTCCGGCTGGCCGCGGCCGGGGTCTGCCACTCCGACCTCTCCCTGTCCGACGGCACCATGCGGGTGCCGGTGCCCGCCGTGCTCGGCCACGAGGGGGCGGGGACCGTCGTCTCCGTCGGACCCGGGGTCACACACGTCGCGCCCGGGGACGGCGTGGTCCTCAACTGGGCCCCTTCCTGCGGCAGTTGCCACGCCTGCTCGCTGGGCGAGGTATGGCTGTGCGCCAACGCGCTGGTGGGCGCGGGGGAGGTGTACGCGCGGCGCTCCTCCGACGGGGCCGAGCTGTATCCCGGGCTGAACGTCGCCGCGTTCGCCGAGGAGACGGTGGTGGCGGGCGCGTGTGTGCTCCCGGCGCCGGCCGGGATTCCGCTGGCGGACGCGGCGCTGCTCGGCTGCGCCGTGCTCACCGGGTACGGGGCCGTCCACTACTCGGCGCGGGTACGGTCCGGGGAGACCGTGGCCGTGTTCGGGGTGGGCGGGGTCGGTCTCGCGGCGATCCAGGCCGCGCGGATCGCGAGTGCCTCAACGATCGTGGCGGTGGATGTGTCGCCGGAGAAGGAGTCCCTGGCGCGGGCGGCCGGGGCGACGGAGTATGTCGTCGCGTCCGACACCACCGCGCGGGAGATCCGGGGGCTCACGGGCAAGCAGGGGGTCGATGTGGCGGTGGAGTGTGTGGGCCGGGCGGTCACGATCCGCGCGGCCTGGGAATCCACCCGCCGGGGTGGCCGTACGACGGTCGTCGGCATCGGCGGCAAGGATCAGCAGGTCACCTTCAACGCCCTCGAACTCTTCCACTGGGGTCGGACCCTCTCCGGCTGCGTCTACGGCAACTCGGATCCGGCCCGGGACCTGCCGCTTCTTGCCGACCTCGTCCGCGCGGGGCGCCTGGACCTGAGCTCCCTGGTGACCGAACGGATCGCCTTGGAGGGCATCCCGTCGGCTTTCGAGAACATGCTGGCGGGGAAGGGGGGCCGGGCGTTGGTGGTGTTCTAGGGCTCCGCCCCAGGTCCCGTGGGGTGCGATTTCGGGTGCGGGTCCGGCTGTGGCTGGTCGCGCAGTTCCCCGCGCCCCTGAAAACCTAGGGGCGCGGGGAACTGCGCGGTCTTTTGGGGGTTCGGGGGCGGAGCCCCTGAGTAAGGGACGGGATTGGGTAGGGGCGGCGGGGGCGAGAAAAAACCGATCCCCGCACACCCGTTGACCCACATACCGTCCGGTCAGTACGTTGCCGCGAACGTCCCCGCACCCACCGGAGTGTGCACCGCATGGACACCGCTCCTTCCGCCCTCCCCAGCACATCCACCCCCGCGCAAGACGCCAGAAACCGCCGCAAAGGGGCAACGGCCGCCGCCCTCGCCTCAGCCGTCGAGTGGTACGACTACTTCGTCTTCGGCATCGCGGCAGCCCTCGTCCTCGGAGACCTGTACTTCCCCGCAGGCAGCCCCTCCGCAGGAGTCCTCGCCTCGTTCGCGACCTTCGCGGTCGGCTTCCTCGCCCGCCCCTTCGGCGGAGTGATCGCGGGCCACCTCGGCGACAAGCGGGGCCGCAAGCCCATGCTGGTCCTGGCCCTGACCCTGATGGGCGTGGCCACGACGGGCATCGGCCTCCTCCCCACGTACGAGACGATCGGCATGGCCGCCCCGGTCCTCCTCGTCACGCTCCGCGTCATGCAGGGCATCGCCGTCGGCGCCCAGTGGGGCGGCGCGATGCTCCTCGCCACCGAGTACGCCCCCGAGGGCAAGCGCGGCATCTACGGCAGCTTCGTCCAACTCGGCGTCCCCATCGGCGTGGTGAGCGCCAACTCGGTCTTCCTCCTCGCCGGCGCGTTCACCAGCGAGTCGGCGTTCGCCGCGTGGGGATGGCGGCTCCCGTTCCTGGTCGGCCTGCTGGTCCTCGTACTCGCCTGGTACATCCACAAACACGTCGAGGAGACCCCGGAGTTCCGGGCGGCCGAACGGGCCCTGGCCGAGAAGGAGAGGGAAGAGAAGGGGCAATCAACAGGCAAGGGACCGGGAACAGGGAACGGAAAGCGAGGCGACGGCGCGCGGAACTCCCCGCTGCGCACCATCCTCCGAGGCCACCTCGGCACGGTCTTCCTCGCGGGCGGCTCGTTCGCCGTGAACACCGCGACCTTCTACATCCTGATCACCGGCGTCCTCGACTACACGACCCGCGAACTGGACATGAACCGCGGCGCCGTCCTCACGGTCTCCCTCTGTGTGAGCCTCACCCAGCTCGTCCTGATCCCCGCGTCCGCCGCGCTCTCCGACCGCATCGGCCGCATCCGGATCTACGGTCTCGGCGCGGCCGGCATCGCCCTGTGGGCCGTGCCGATGTTCCTGCTGATCGACACGGGCTCGCTGCTGTGGCTGGCGGTCGGAACGTTCGTCGCCAGCTGTTTCCTCAGCATCATGTACGGGCCCCAGGCCGCCCTGTTCGCCGAGCTGTTCACCCCCGAGATGCGGTACACGGGCGCCTCGCTCGGCTATCAGATCGCGGCTGTGCTCGGCGGCGGACTCGCGCCCTTCGTGATGGTGCTCCTGCTGGAGACGACGGGCACGTCGATGTCGGTGGCCGCGTACATCATCGGGCTCGCCGTGATCGCGCTCGGATCGATCAAGGTCCTTGCGGACAGGGCGCGTTCACGCTGAGAAGCCAGGCTGCCTAGGCCTGCTCGCGCTGCGGCTCCGGACTCGGCTCCGGGGCCGCGGCGACCGGCCCGGCGGCAGCCGCAGGCCCGACTTCCGCCGCCACGGCGGCCGTTCGCGGGCGCGACCGCGACACCGCCACCCCCGCCAGACACACCAGCCCGCCGACGAGCGTGATCCAGCCCGGCACCTCGTCGAGTGCCACCCAGGACATCAGCACCACCAGCGCGGGCACCGCGTACGTCGTGGCACCCATCTTCCCGGCCGTCGTACGGGCCAGCGCGAACGCCCAGGTGGTGAACGCGAGGGCGGTCGGGAAGACGCCCAGATACAGCATGTTGAGGGTCGCGGACAGCGGGGCGTCGGCGGCATCGGACACCAGCTGCCCCGCGAACGGCAGACAGGCCACCGCCCCGATCGCACAGCCGTACGTCGTCACCTGGAGCGGGGAACCGTGCCGCAGGGCCGGCTTCTGGGCGACCACACCGCCCGCGTACGCCACCGCGGCGAGCAGGCAGAGCAACACGCCAAGCACGGAGGCGCTGCCCTCGCCCGACATCGACAGGCCGACGACCGCCGCTCCCGCGAACGACACGGCCATCCCGGCGAGGAGCCTCGGCGGCAGCCCCTCCTTGAGGAGCCACCCCGCGAGCAGGGCCATGATCAGCGGGCCGACGTTCACCACCAGGGCGGCGGTGCCCGCGTCGACCTTCTGCTCACCCCAGTTGAGCACCACCATGTAGAGCCCGAACCAGAGCAGCCCGGACACCACGATCCCCGGCCAGGCGGGGCGCGGCGGCAGCCCCTCCCGGCGTATCAGACAGATCACGCCGAGGACGAGCGCCCCGGCGAGCAGCCGGCCCAGGGCCAGGGCGCCGGGCGCGTACGCCTCGCCCGCACTCCGGATGGACACGAACGCGGAGGCCCACAGCAGCACGGTGATCGTCGCGGCTCCGGCCGCGAGCAGTTCTGTGCGGCGGGCGGACAGGAGAGGCTTCATCACTTTCCAGAGGCTAGGTGGGGTTGCGGGAAAGGGCTCGCGGTTTTTGGACGGGGCGTTGTGCTCCGCTGGGTGGCGTTGTCTGTCTGCGGGGCGGTGGGGGCTGGGCGCGCAGTTCCCCGCGCCCCTTATGGGGCGCCTTGAGGGGCGGGTCAGTGGAGAGTCTCGGGTTGGATTCCCAGTAGTTCCGCCAGCGCCCGTTCGCCCTCAGCCGTGACCTTCACCGCGCGCTCCGAGCCGATGCGTACGCACCAGCCTGTGTCCAGGGCGTGTCGGCAGAGGGCGGCTCCCGCGATGCCGGCGAGGTGGGGGCGTCGTTCCGTCCAGTCCAGGCAGGCCCGGGCGAGGGGACGCCGCCCGGTGCGTACGAGGGGGACGCCCAGGCCGTCGAACCAGCGAACCCCCTCGTCGGTGAGCGCGAACCCCGTGTCCTGTCGGAGCAGTCCGCGGCCGGTCAGCGCGTCGGTGACGGCGATGCCGAGGCGGCCGGCCAGGTGGTCGTAGCAGGTGCGGCCCCTGGCCATCGCGCTGCCCGCACCGGCCTCGCGCAGGGTGCGCGGTCGTACGGCGGTCGTCGGCGCGACCTGGGCGGCGAGATCCTCGACGAGTTGGGCGACCCGGGCGTCGGCCAGTCGTACGTACCGGTGCCGCCCCTGCCGTTCCTCGGCGAGCAGCCCGCCCGCGACGAGCTTGCCCAGGTGCTCGCTGGCCGTCGACGCGGCGACCCCCGCGTGCCGGGCCAGCTCCCCGGCGGTCCACGCCCGCCCGTCGAGCAGGGCCAGCAGAAAACCGGCCCGCGTCTCGTCGGCGACGAGAGAGGCGAGGGCGGCGAGCCCGGCGGCCTCGGCGCGCGCACTGCTCGTACGGCCCGTACGTGAGGAGGTCATGCACTCAGGATGCGCGACGCATGGTTCGGCCGACGCCGAAGGATGAAAAGCTGGGGCGAAGCCCCGCTTTTCAGGGGCGCGGGGCTGTATCGATGTGCGGCTCCGCCGTGTGGGCGCGACCAGCCCACACCGGCCCGCAGAAAACAACACGGCCTCTACCCCCGCAGCCCCTCAAACTGCAACGCCAACCCGTCCAGCAACGCCCTGAGCCCCGTCTCGAAGGCCCGCTCGTCGATCTTCTCCTGCTGCTCGGCAAGGAGATGGGCCTGCCCGAGATGCGGATAGTCGGCGGGATCGTACGCGGTCTCGTCGTCCACGAAGCCCCCGGCGAACGATCCCAGCGCGGAGCCCATCACGAAGTACCGCATCAGCGCGCCGATGGACGTGGCCTGGGCGGGGGGCCACCCCGCCTCGACCATCGCTCCGAAGACGGCGTCGGCGAGTCGCAGTCCGGCCGGGCGGCGGCCGGGGCCGCGGGCCAGGACCGGGACGATGTTCGGGTGGTCGCGCAGGGCGGCCCGGTAGGAGACGGCCCAGTCGTGCAGCGCGGTGCGCCAGTCGCGCCCGTCCTCGAACATCGACAGGTCGACCTGCCCGCTCACGGAGTCCGCGACCGCCTCCAGGATCTGGTCCTTCGTGCGGAAGTGGTTGTAGAGGGACGGACCGCTCACACCCAGTTCGGCGGCGAGCCGGCGTGTCGAGACGGCGGCCAGGCCCTCGGCGTCCACCAGCGTCCGGGCCGCCCCGACGATCCGGTCGGTGCTGAGGAGGGGCTTGCGCGGTCTGGCCATGGCGCACATAGTAGGGCTGCGAACCAGAAACTAGCAGCGCTAATTTAATGCCGCAGCAGTCATGTCGCGGCCGTCACGTGGCCTTCGACCGGGAGGACTCGCCATGAACCTGGGGCTCAGCGAGGAGCAGGCCGCCGTCCGACGGCTCGCCAGGGACTTCGTCGACCGGGAGATCGCCCCGCACGTCGTCGCCTGGGACCGGGCGGAGGAGGTCGACCGCTCGATCGTGAAGAAGCTCGGCGATGTCGGCTTCCTGGGCCTCACGGTCGACGAGGAGTACGGCGGCTCCGGCGGCGACCACCTCGCGTACTGCCTGGTGACGGAGGAGCTGGGCCGGGGTGACTCCTCGGTCCGCGGTATCGTCTCGGTCTCCCTCGGCCTCGTCGCCAAGACCATCGCGTCCTGGGGGAGCGAGGAGCAGAAGCGGCAGTGGCTGCCGGGGCTCACCTCGGGCGCGTACGTCGGCTGCTTCGGTCTCACCGAACCGGGCACCGGCTCCGACGCGGGCAACCTCTCGACCAGGGCGGTGCGCGACGGCGACGACTACGTGATCAGCGGCAGCAAGATGTTCATCACCAACGGCACCTGGGCCGACGTCGTGCTGCTCTTCGCCCGCTCGACCGACGCCCCAGGCCACAAGGGCGTCTCCGCCTTCCTCATACCCACCGACACCCCCGGCCTGACCCGCCGCACCGTCCACGGCAAGCTCGGACTGCGCGGCCAGGCCACCGCGGAGCTGGCACTTGAGGACGTCCGCGTGCCCGCCTCGACGATGCTCGGCCCCGAGGGCAAGGGCTTCTCCATCGCGATGTCCGCGCTGGCCAAGGGCCGGATGTCCGTCGCGGCCGGCTGTGTCGGCATCGCCCAGGCCGCGCTGGACGCCGCCGTGACGTACGCGACCGAGCGCGAGCAGTTCGGCAAGACCATCGCCCACCACCAGCTCGTCCAGGAACTGCTCAGCGACATCGCCGTGGACGTCGACGCGGCCCGGCTGCTCACCTGGCGGGTCGCCGATCTCGTCGACCGGGGCGAGCCGTTCGCCACCGAGTCCTCCAAGGCCAAGCTCTTCGCCTCGGAGGCCGCCGTGCGCGCCGCGAACAACGCCCTCCAGGTCTTCGGCGGCTACGGCTACATCGACGAGTACCCGGTCGGCAAGCTGCTGCGCGACGCCCGCGTGATGACCCTGTACGAGGGCACCAGCCAGATCCAGAAACTGGTCATCGGCCGTGCGCTGACAGGGATTTCGGCCTTCTGAGTACGCGTCTGAGTATGCGAGCGGATGTGGCTGCGGCCAGGTGGGCCGACTCTGGTGCGCATGAGTGAGACACCGGTCAAGCAGCAGAACACCGCCGCCTTCTACGGCCAGGCGGTCCTATCGTTCGGCGTCGCCGTCGTCGCGACCACCATCGGCATCTTCAAGCTGGAGGCCGACACCTGGGTGCGCGCCTTCCTGGGGATCGCCGTCCTCTACCTCGTCACCTCCGCCTTCACCCTCGCCAAGGTGATCCGCGACCGTCAGGAGGCCGGGCAGATCGTCAGCCGGGTCGACCAGGCCCGACTGGAGAAGCTCCTCGCCGCACACGACCCCTTCGAGAAGCTGTGAAGCCGAAGTCCTGAAGCGGTGAAGCTCCGAGCGGGTTTTCCACGCCTCTGATCGGGCACTCTAAGCGCCCGCTCAGTATCGGAGGTATGGTGTTCGTTCTGCCAGTGGAAGGGGCGAACCAGCGATGAGTACGGCGGAGGAGACGGCCGGTGCGGAGATGCCGCCGTGGGCCGAGGTCACCCCGGACGCGGCCCGGCGGCTGCTCGTCGCCGCCGTGGAGGCCTTCGCCGAGCGCGGGTACCACGCGACGACGACCCGTGACATCGCCGGCCGGGCGGGGATGAGCCCGGCCGCGCTCTACATCCACTACAAGACCAAGGAAGAACTGCTCCACCGGATCAGCAGGATCGGCCACGAGAAGGCCCTGGAGATCCTGCGGACGGCGGCCCAGGGCGAGGGCGGTGCCGCCGAGCGGCTGGCGGACGCCGTGAGCTCCTTCGTCCGCTGGCACGCAGGTGGGCGTACCACCGCCCGGGTCGTGCAGTACGAACTGGACTCGCTCGGCCCGGACGCCCGGGCCGAGATCATCGCCCTGCGCCGCCAGGTCGACGCCGAGGTCCGCGGCATCATCCAGGACGGTGTGGCGGCGGGCGACTTCGACGTCCCGGACGTCCCGGGCACCACCCTCGCGGTCCTCTCCCTGTGCATCGACGTGGCCCGCTGGTTCAACGTCAACGGCACGAGGACACCGGACGAGGTGGGCACCCTCTACGCGGACCTGGTCCTGAGGATGGTCGGGGCCAGGAAATAGCCCGCTGGGTTGTTCGCGCCGCGCAGGGCGCCCCTCAAGGGGCGCGGGGAACTGCGCGACCAGCCCCAACGCACCCGCGGCCAACACGCGACCGGTCAGAAGTAGTACCGAGACACCGACTCAGCCGCACAAACCGGCTTGTCGCCCCCCTCACGCTCCACGGTGAAGCCCACGGACACCTGCACCCCGCCCGGCACCTCATCGACACCGGTGATCTTCGCCGTCGCGCGCAGCCGCGACCCCACCGGCACAGGAGCGGGAAAACGAACCTTGTTCGTCCCGTAGTTGACACCCATCTTGACGCCCTCGACCTTGATCAGCTGCGGCCCGAACAGCGGCAGCAGCGACAACGTCAGATACCCGTGGGCAATCGTCGTCCCAAAGGGACCCGCCGCGGCCTTCTCGGGGTCCACGTGGATCCACTGGTGGTCCCCTGTCGCGTCAGCGAACAGATCGATCCGCTTCTGGTCGACCTCCAGCCAGTCGCTGTACCCCAACTGCTCGTCCACCGCCGCCTTCAGTTCGTCGGCGGACGTGAAGATCCTCGGCTCTGCCATGTCCCTGGCCTCCCGCGTAGCAATGTCTAAGCAACTGCTTAGCATGGTAGGGCGAGAGTTCCCTGTCAACGGACCGGAAGCGTGACGCGTGACAAGGAGGGCGGGCGAGGCAGGTCGACGGCATGGGTAGGCTTCGAGAGGTGCCCCAGATTCCCGAGAAGATCCACGAACTCACGGTCGGCCAGCTGTCGGCCCGCAGCGGTGCCGCGGTCTCGGCCCTGCACTTCTACGAGTCCAAGGGCCTGATCAGCAGCCGCCGCACGACAGGCAATCAGCGCCGCTACCACCGCGACGCACTGCGCCGCGTCGCCTTCGTGCGGGCCGCGCAGCGGGTCGGCATCCCGCTGGCCACGATCCGCGACGCGCTCGCCGAGCTGCCCGAGGAGCGCACTCCGACGCGCGAGGACTGGGCCCGCCTCTCGGAGGCCTGGCGGTCCGAACTCGACGAGCGCATCAAGCAGTTGGGCCGCCTGCGCGACCACCTCACCGACTGCATCGGCTGCGGCTGTCTCTCGCTGGAGACCTGCGTACTGTCCAACCCCGACGACGTCTTCGGTGAACGGCAGAGCGGCTCCCGCCTGATGGTGGAACGCCCGGGCGCCAGGAACCAGCGCGAGCAGCCGGAGAAGGAGCCCAGGAACTGCGGCTGAAGCGGCCACTGGGCTTCTGGGGCCCGGGCCCTTCAGACCTCGGGCTCTTGAGGCCTGGGCTCCTCAGGCCCCGGGCTCCTGGGCTCTCGGGCTCCTGGGCTCTCGGGTTCTTGGGCCCCCGCGCTTCTGGGCCCCGGGTTCCTGGGACCTCGGGTTGCCATGGCCTCGGGTTCTGAGGCCCGGGGCTCTTGAGACCCCGGGCCCCTCCTCACTCGTACTCCGTGCCGCCCTTGCGTGTCAGATACGCCGGGCTGACCGCCTTCGCGACGGCCCGGCCGCCCGTCACCGGGCTGTACCGCTCGGTGGCGGGCCTGATCACGACACCCTCGCGCAGATGCAGCCCCTGCCCGGACACCGTCTCGCGCCCGGAGGCGAACTCCAGGACGCGGCCGATGTCGTACGGACCCTCGTAGAGCCGTGGCACGAGCGGCAGTTCGCCCGTGAGCAGCTTCGTCGCGTCCAGCCAGCGGACCTCGCCGTCGATCTCCGCGGACACGTCGAACACGGCGTATCCGAGCGACTCGCGGCGGCCGTCGGCGCCGTAGGTGAGGTCCTGTACGCCCGCTCCGTACACCTCGCCGAAGACGCCGACGCGGCGCGCGCCGAGCCGCTCGGCGAGCCGGGCCGCGGCCGCGGTGACGCCGTGGCCGTGGACCGCGCGCCAGTACAGGTTGCGCGGGTCCTCCGTCAGGGCCAGGTACTTGGCGCCGAAGCCCTTCGAGGAGACCTGGACGCGGCCGTCCTCGGCGAAGTACGTGAGCAGGCAGGCCGAGCCGTGCAGTTTCTCGGTCAGGACCACGTCCTCGCCCGGGGTGAAGATGTCCGGGTAGCGCTGGATGTTCTCGATGTCGACCCAGGGCAGCAGATCGGGGGCCGGCTCGACCTCGCCGTCCATCGTGGGCGGTATCGGCGGCACCCACTTGGTGATGCCGAGCCGCTCGGCGAAGTCCGTGCCGTCCGCCGCGGCCCGGGCGAGGTCGACGCCCGCCAGCACCTTTGGCCGGCAGACGATCCCCTGCGACAGCTCGCCGCGCAGCCGCACCGCCTTGACCCGGTCCGACCTGCTGCCCGCGAGGCGTCCGGTCAGGCCCAGCTCCTCGATCAGCTCCTCTGGCAGCACGGACTGCTCGGGGATGTAGACGGCGGTCTCACCGGTGCGGTACACGCCCTTGGCGACGACTGCTCGGTACAGGCCCACCTGGGCCAGTTCGAGCGCGTCGGCGTTCGGATGCTCGTGGACGGTCAGCACTTCGGCGGTGACGCGCAGCGTCGACATGGTGGGACTCCTCGGGTTCCTCAGACCGGTCTCATCGCCTCCAACTGTCCGTACGGGAAAGGGGTGGAGCGAGGGATTTTGGGGCTGCTATGTGTTCCGCTTGAGGGTGGGTGGTGACGTGCGGGCCCGGTGGGGGCTGGTCGCGCAGTTCCCCGCGCCCCTAAGGGGCGCGCCCCTTACGGAGAACGCCGCGCTCTCTCGTGCTGGACCAGCCCCTCTGTCACCAACTCCGCGTTGGACAGCGCCCGTTGGCCGTTCGGCAGGAACAGCGTGTCCTCCAGGCCGATCCGTGTTGCGAGACCGAGGCGTCCGGCGAGCCGCAGGACGGGCCAGGTGCCGCCCTCCTCGCCGTGCAGCAGAACGGGACGGCCGTGAGTGACGGTGAGTGCGGCCAGCAGCCCCCGGGCCGAGTCCTCCGCCGTGTCGGGGTTCGGGTCCGTGACCTCCGCCAGGATGCGCAGGACCCGTGGGGCGAGTGGTGAGGCCGCGAAGCGTGCGGCTCCGTCCGTGTCGGACCAGATGCCCGCCTCCACGGCCACGCCACGCTCCAGGAGTGCGGCGGCGACCTGCTCGGCTCCCGGCTCGTGCCAGTTGACCGAGGCGTGGTCGGGCAGGACGGTCCATTCGCGGACGCGGGCCACGCGGGTGGCGGGGTCGGGCTCGGCCCAGGCTCCGGTGGTCACGCCGACGGGGGCGGTGACCCGGGAACGTATTTGCTCCAGCGTCGCTGCAACCGCTTTCGGCGACAGCGTGTCTTCTCCACAGGGGGACTTGGGATGTACATGGATGTCCGACGCCCCGACCGCGACGGCCTCCGCCGCGGAGTCGGCCATCGCCGCCGGCGACAACGGCACGAGAGCACCGTCGCCGGACCCGCGTCCCCCGTTCACACACACCTGCACCATGCCCCCGATGGTGCCAGGCGCCACTGACAACCGGAGATCGAAGGAGGAACAGGCGATGAGCCTGGCCATCTGCTCGCTCAAGTGGGAAGCCGCGCACACGGGGGCGCAGACGATCACGTACGACAGCGACGGGTACCACCTCGTGCGCTTCCCGTACGTCACGGGGGAGGAGCAGTACGACCCCTGGAACATGCACGACCCGGCGCAGGGCGGCGACAGCGCGTCGACGTTCCCCGACGCCCGCTCGGGCCTGATCTGGCCCAGCCACGACGGCTGGGGCGTACTGTCCGCGATGGTCTTCTGGGAGGCGGACTCCGCCGGACTCGAGTACCGGGCGCGCTACGTCCGGGACCCGCTGAACCTCTCGACGGGCTACAACTCGACGGCCACGACCGACATCGCACCCACCCGGGGCGGCCAGTACCGCACCTACATGTGGCAGATGTTCGTCCATCCGGGGACGCCGCTCGGGCTGAAGATCTCCGTGCGCGGCGCGGGGGACGTGAAGGTCTCTACACCGCTGATGCTCGCCGAGTTCAAGCTCGCCATCCACACCGACGTCAAGACGCCGTAGCCGATCGCCCGGGGGTGCGGTTCCGCCGGCGCACCCCCGGCACGCCTAGCTCGCCACCGACACCAATAGACGCCCTCTTCTGGCTTCTGCCAGGGCCTCGGGCGTGAGAACCGGCCGCGGGACCACGATCCCGCAGGCCGTGCAGACCGGGCCCGTGGACGGTTCGTGGGCCAGGTCGTACTTCCAGGTGAGGCGCTCGCCCGAGCAGACCGGGCAGACGGTGCCCGGCTCGCGCTCCAGGGCGGCGATCAGCCGGCGCAGCACCTCGGCCATCGGCTCATGCGGGTGGACCCGAGGGTCGTCGCACCAGGCGACCCCGAAGCCGCCCCAGGTGAGCCGGTGCCAGTCGTCCACGCTGCCAGGGCTGCGCAGACCGTCGTGCTTCTCCTTCTTGCGGCGCTGTGCGAACTCGACCTCGTAGGCGAGCCATACGGAGCGCGCCTCCTCCAGTTCGTCCAGTGCGGCCACGAGCCGCGCTGGATCGGGGGACCGGTCCTCGGGGCCGAACCCGGCCCGGGAGCACAGATGGTCCCAGGTCGCCCGGTGACCGTAAGGAGCGAACCTCTCAAGGCACTTGCGCAGTGAATAGCGCCGCAGTGCCAGATCGCTCCTCGGGTCGCGCACCTGTCTCGCCAGACTCCGAAAGCCGGCCATCGCCCTGCACCTCCGTCACACCTGCACCTGTACTTCGGTCACTTCGGCGTCGTCGAAAGGACGTCGCCGAATAGACGTATCGACACGCGATTCGGCTCCATCTGTTTTTCGGCGACCGATAAAAAGCCGCCAATCGGACGATTTCGGACCGTCCATCAGACGGTTCTCGGCCGTCCACCGTCTGCTTCTCGCCGTCGGCCGGTGCGGCCGGCGGTGCGTCGGGGGATCCTCCGGCCCCGCCGACGCCAAAAGTGACGCATGTTCATCTTCAAACGCGGGGATACCGGCGGTAACGTCCGGCTCACCCCCGTCGCGAGGAGCCAGCCATGCCCCGGCGTACCCCACGCACCATCCTCGACAGACAGAGAACTCCCCGCAGATTCACCAAGTTCCTCAAGGGCGCATCCATATGCGTTCTCGTTGCCGGTCTTTTGTCTCCGCTTTCCCAGGCGGCCGCCGCGCAGCCCGCCTCGGCGACGGCCGCGGCAGCCGCGAACGACTACTGCGGCGGCCGGTGTTCGGACATCCTCCCGGCGGGCCAGAACGGCAACGCGACCCTTGCCGAGATTCTCCTGAACCAGGCCTTCGGCACCCAGCCCGCACACGCGGACGACCAGCTCGCGCCCTACGGCAGCCTCGCGTCGGGCTACTCCGGGCTCACCGACGCCAAGATCAACGACTTCTTCAGGGACGCCTCGTTCGGGGTCCCCGCCGACCAGGTCGAGTCGACCCTGAAGCCCGCCGGACGCACCGACGTCACGATCGTCCGCGACAAGAAGACCGGTGTGCCGCACATCACAGGCACCACGCGTTACGGCACGGAGTTCGGCGCCGGATACGCGGCCGCCCAGGACCGGCTGTGGCTGATGGACGTCTTCCGGCACGTCGGACGCGGCAAGCTGACCCCCTTCGCCGGCGGCGCACCCTCCAACCAGGGCCTTGAGCAGGAGTTCTGGCGCCATGCCCCCTACACGGAGGCCGATCTCCAGGCCCAGATCGACAACGCCGTCGCCACCAACGGCGCCCGCGGCCGGCAGGCCCTCGACGACGTCAGGGCCTACATCGCCGGCATCAACGCCTACATCGACGCCTCCGACAGCGGCCGCTACTTCCCCGGCGAGTACGTCCTGACCGGCCACAAGGACTCCGTCACCAACGCCGGGACCATCGAGCACTTCAAGGAGACCGACCTGGTCGCCCTCGCCTCCGTCATCGGCGCGCTCTTCGGCTCAGGAGGCGGCGGCGAGGTCAACAACGCCATCTCGCTCCTCGCCGCCCAGTCCAAGTACGGCGTGGAGGAGGGCACCAAGGTCTGGGAGTCCTTCCGCGAGCGCAACGACCCCGAGGCAGTACTCACCGTCCACAACGGCGAGAGCTTCCCGTACGCCACCAAGCCGGCCGACCCCCAGGGCGAAGCCCTGCCCGCCGCGGGCTCGGTGGCCGAGGTGCTGCTGGTCTACGACCGCACGGGCAGCGCGGCCACCGCCACGGCCACCGGGACGTCCGCCGCGGCGACGGCGAGCGCCCTCAGCTCGGCGAAGCGCGGCATGTCCAACGCCCTCGTGGTGAGCGGCAAGAGCACGGCGAGCGGCAACCCGATCGCCGTCTTCGGACCGCAGACCGGCTATTTCGCGCCACAGTTGCTGATGCTCCAGGAGATCCAGGGCCCAGGCCTCAGCGCCCGCGGCGCCTCCTTCGCGGGCCTGAGCATGTACGTCGAACTCGGCCGCGGCCAGGACTACGCGTGGAGCGCCACGACCTCCGGCCAGGACATCATCGACACCTACGCGGTCGAGCTGTGCCAGGACGACACCCACTACCTCTACCGCGGCACCTGCACGGCCATGGAGAAGATCGAGCAGACCAACGCCTGGAAGCCCACCACCGCCGACGGCACCGCGGCCGGCTCGTACCGCATGCAGGTCTGGCGCACCAAATACGGCCCGGTGACGCACCGCGCCACCGTCGACGGCAAACGGGTCGCGTACACCACCCTGCGCTCCTCCTACATGCACGAGGCCGACTCGATCATCGGCTTCCAGATGCTCAACGACCCGGACTATGTGAAGAGCCCCCAGACCTTCCAGTCGGCGGTGCAGCACATCAACTACACCTTCAACTGGTTCTACGCCGACTCGCAGCACACCGCGTACTACAACAGCGGTGACAACCCGGTCCGCGCCAACGGTGTCGACGCCGAGTTCCCGGTCTGGGCGCAGTCCGCGTACGAGTGGAAGAACTGGACGCCGACGACGAACACCGCCGACTACACCCCGGCGTCCGCCCACCCCAACTCCGTCGACCAGGACTACTACATCTCCTGGAACAACAAACAGGCCAAGGACTACACCACGGCTCCCTGGGGCAACGGCTCCGTCCACCGCGGCAACCTCCTGGAGGACCGGGTGAAGAAGCTGGTCACCGCGGGCGGGGTGACCAGGGCGTCGCTCACCAAGGCGATGGCCGACGCGGCGCTGGCCGACCTGCGCGCCGAGGACGTACTGCCGAAGCTGCTGAAGGTCGTCAACAGCTCGCCGGTCACCGACTCGGCTGCCGCGGCGGCCGTGACGAAACTGTCCGACTGGGTGACGGCCGGCGCCAAACGCAAGGAGACCTCGGCCGGTTCGAAGGCGTACGCCAACGCCGAGGCGATCCGCATCCTGGACGCCTGGTGGCCGCTGCTGGTGAAGGCCGAGTTCGAACCCGGTCTCGGCAGCGACCTCTACACCGCCATGACCAGCAACCTCCCCGTGGACGAGGCCCCGTCGGCCGGACACGGGCCCACCGGCTCGCACGCCGGAAGCTCCTTCCAGTACGGCTGGTGGAGCTACGTCCACAAGGACATCCGGGCGGTGCTCGGCGAGACCGTCGAGGGCGGACTCGCCAAGCCGTACTGCGGCGGCGGCAGTCTCAGCGCCTGCCGGACCATCCTGATCAACAGCCTCAAGGAGGCCGCCGCGAAGACCGCCGCCCAGGTCTACCCGGGCGACGACCTCTGCTCGGCCGGCGACCAGTGGTGTGCCGACTCGGTCAACCAGCGCACGCTGGGCGGCATCAAGCACGGCAGGATCAGCTGGCAGAACCGGCCGACCTACCAGCAGGTCGTGGAGTTCGCCTCGCACCGGTGACGACAGGCACCAGCAGGCGGCGGGTCACTGGATGCGGCCCGCCGCCAGCACCACCTGCGCCAACTCCCGGTGGCAGATGTCGCTGTGGGCCCCCGACGGGGCTCCGCCGCGCTTCACCACCGCGGACGCGTCGATGTTCACGCACCCCGACACGGGCAGCTTCGCCCGCAGCGCGTCGGCGAGCTCGAAGCCCTTCGTGCCCGCCACCGCCTGCACCCCGTCGAACCCCAACGCCCCCCACTTGCTGCCCAGAAGACGCGGCAGCCGGAGGTCGGCGGCGGAGCTGCTGTCGCCCGCCATGCGGGAGGCCATCGGGTAGACCGTCCCGAGCGCCGAGTCGAAGCGCGAGAAGCAGCAGACCAACGGGCCGTCGACACGGTCCTGTTGGCCGTGCAGGACGCCCTTGCCCCGCGCGTCGTGCGGCAGCCGGGCCGCGAACGCGTAGTGGGAGAAGGCCGCTTGGAGCAGGGTCACCGACTTCACGTTCCGTACGCCCCTGGGCAGCCCGCGCAGCGCGAACGACACCAGGCGCCCGCCGAAGCTGTGCCCCACGAGATGCACCCGCAGCCCGGGTGCCACCTGCGAGAGCCGTCCGACCAGCGGGCCAAGACCGCGCTCACCGACCGTGCCCGCCCGCCGCTTCATGGCGAAGTACGTTGCCTGCCGCAGCAGTTCATGAGCGCCGTCCCAGACCCGGGGGAGCCCGAACGAGGCCTGGACTCCCTCGGCTCCGGCCCCGAACCCGGCTCCGGCACCGACTCCGACCGCGAGCTCGCCGTCGGCTCCGGCCCGTTCCTCCGCCAGCGCCCGCGCGAACTCCCGGCACATCTCCGCCGCGTCCCCGAGGAACATCTCCGGGTCGCACTGCGGCCCGGCCGCCGCCACGGTGTCCGCGGCGAACGCCGTTCCCGGCGCCTCGGGATGCAGCTCGACGAGCAGCCGTACGAGCCGCCCGAACTCCTCCAACGCCGCTTCCTCGTCAGGCTGTTGGTCGAGCATCCGGGCGATCTGGTCGACCAGGGTGGCCCGGCCGGGGAACACCTCCAGCAGACCGGTGCGTGTGCTGTTGTCCAGGGCCGGCCCCACGGCCGCCGCCGTCACCGTCCGCTCGAAGTCGGGGATCGGCTCGTCCGAGAACCGCATCGACGGCCACACCACGCCCACGAACCCGAGCCGGGCGTTCGGCGCGAGCCCGGGGAACGGTTCGAAGAACCGGCTGTAGAGCCGTGTCGCCCCCGACCGGTCGCTGTTCCAGCCGTGCGCGAACACGATCAGATCCTTGACGCCCCGCTCCGGCGCCTCCTTCAGCAGCCGGTCGCGCTGCCCCGCGTTCACATCCCCGTCCGCGTCGAACGTCAGCTCCCAGTAGGGAGTCACACCCACTTCCGGCTCCGCCATGACGAGCCTCCTTCGGCCCCCGTAACCCGCTCATTTGCGGGCATCGTCCCGCCGCGGAGGGGAGTTGGCCATACGTCAGGTGCGGTCCGACCGGCCCGAACCCATGTCTCAGCGATACAGGAGGTACTTCCCGCGCGTCCGGCGGAAGGCCGCCAGCTCGCCCTGCCAGGCCGCCACGACCTCGTCGGCACCCGCGCCCGCGTCGATCATCGTGCGGACCTGCGTGGACCCCGTCAGCTTGTCGATCCAGTTGTCGGAGCGCCAGGCGAAGCCGCTCCACACCTTCTTGGCGGTCACCAGCAGCGCGATCCCGGTGCGTACGGGGTCGTACGCGGCCCGGTCGTGGACATGGATCTGTACGCCCCCGACGGTCCTGCCCTGGAACTTCGAGAAGGTGGGCGCGAAGTACGCCTCCCTGAAGTGCACACCGGGCAGCCCGAGTTGCCCCGCCTCGGCGGCCCACCGCCGGTCGATGCCCTCCGCGCCGAGCAGCTCGAACGGGCGGGTCGTGCCGCGTCCCTCCGACAGGTTCGTCCCCTCGAAGAGACAGGTCCCCGAGTACACGAGCGCGGTGTCCGGCGTCGGCATGTTGGGGCTCGGCGGCACCCAGGGGAGACCCGAGGCGTCATAGAAGTCCGACCGCTTCCAGCCCGACATCAGCACGGTGTCCAGCGGAACCGGCGCCGCGAGGAACTCCTTGTTGAACAGCCGCGCCAGCTCCGCCACCGTCATCCCGTGCGCCTGCGAGATCGGCTCCCGGCCCACGAAGGTAGCGAACTCCTTGTGCAGCACGGGGCCCTGGGCGCTCCGGCCGGTCACCGGGTTCGGCCGGTCGAGCACCACGAACCGCTTCCCGGCGAGCCGGGCCGCCTCCATGCAGTCGTACAGCGTCCAGATGTACGTGTAGAAGCGGGCGCCCGCGTCCTGGATGTCGAAGACGACGGTGTCCACGCCGGAAGCCGTGAAGATGTCGGCCAGCGGCTGCCCGCTCTTCAGGTACGTGTCGTAGACCGGGAGGCCGGTCGCCGGGTCGTCGTAGCGGCCCTCGGAGCCGCCCGCCTGGGCGGTGCCCCGGAAGCCGTGCTCGGGGCCGAAGACGGCCACGAGGTCCACTCGGTCGTCCGCGTGCATGACGTCGACGATGTGGCGGACGTCCCGGGTGATGCCGGTCGGGTTGGTGACGATGCCGACGCGTTCGCCGTCGAGGAGGGTGTAGCCGTCCGCGGCGAGGCGTTCGAAGCCGGTTCGCAGGCGGCGGGCGCCCCTTTGTTCCTGTGGTTCCTGGGCGGCCGCGGCTGTGGTGGGCGGGTTCGCCGAGAACGCCGCCGCGGCGGTCGTTGCGGCGAGGAGACTCCGTCTGGAGAGGCGGCGCATGTGTGACCTCCGTGGTCGCGGAAGACTGGCACGAGCACGCTAAGGGCTCCGCAGGTCGTTCGTAAGCTGCGGGTGCATTGTGGCTTGTCGCGCCCGCGCGGCGGAGCCGCAGATTGACGCAGCCCCGCGCCCCTTACGGGGCGCATACCGACCGGTTAGTCTGACGGTCGAGCAGAGCCTCATCTCGTCGTGTCGAAGGAGACCGAAGGTGGAAGCCGTGCAGGGTGCCGGAGTGGTTGTCACCGGAGCTGGAGGGGGCATCGGGGCCGCGTTGGCGCGGCGGTTCGCTGCCGAGGGGGCCCGGGTCGTCGTCAATGATCTGGATGCCGGGAAGGCGAAGGCCGTTGCCGAGGAGACAGGGGCGATCGCCGTTCCGGGGGACGCCTCCGCGATCGTGGCCGAGGCCCAGGACGCCCTCGGCGGCACGGTCGACGTGTACTGCGCCAATGCCGGGCTCGGCTCCGGAGGCTCGGAGGCGGCTCCCGAACGGGTCTGGGAGCTCGCCTGGGACGTGAACGTCATGGCCCACGTCCGTGCGGCCAACCAGCTGATCCCCGGCTGGCTGGAGCGCGGCAGCGGCCGTTTCGTCTCCACGGTCTCGGCGGCCGGGCTGCTCACCATGGTCGGCGCGGCCCCGTACAGCGTCACCAAGCACGGCGCGTACGCCTTCGCCGAGTGGCTCTCCCTCACCTACCGCCACCGCGGTCTGAAGGTCCACGCGATCTGTCCGCAGGGCGTCCGCACCGACATGCTCGCGAGCACCGGCAGCGCCGGCGATCTCGTCCTCGTGCCGACCGCCATCGAGCCCGAGGACGTCGCCGACGCCCTCTTCGCCGGGATCGAAGAAGACCGCTTCCTGATCCTGCCGCACCCCGAGGTCGCCGACTACTACCGGGCGCGGGCCGCCGACCCCGACCGCTGGCTGACGAACATGAACCACATCCAGCAGAAGTGGGAGGCGGACGGCCGGTGACCACCTCCCTGTACGCGGCCCAGCCGTGGCTCGCGCTTCTGAACGAGGCCCAGCGCGGGTCCATAAGCCCGGTCGACTCGCCGGTGCACGCCCTGCGCCGGGCCGTCGCCGAGGCCCCCGACACCACCTTTCTCGCCTACTTCGACGGACGGCTCACCTACCGCGAGGTCGACGAGCTGAGCGACTCCGTCGCCGGGCACCTCGCCGCCCGTGGCCTGGAGCGCGGCGACCGGGTCGCCGTCCTGCTGCAGAACTCCCCGCTCTTCGTCCTCGCCGTCCTCGGCGCCTGGAAGGCCGGCGCGACCGTCCTGCCCGTCAACCCGATGTACAAGTCGGGGGAGGTCACCCACGTCCTGCGGGACGGCGAGGTCACCGCGCTGATCTGCTCCGACCGGGCCTGGGAGTCGTACCTGCGCGAGACGGCCGCCGACTCGCCCGTACGCGTCGTGCTCACCGGCTGCGAACTGGATCTCCAGACCCGGGGCGACGTACGCGTGCTGAACTTCGAGCGGCTGCCGCAGGCTCCGGACGCCGACGACCTGCTCACCGTCGCGAGGGCCGGACACAAGGCCCCCGAGGACCGCGACCCCGGCCCCTCGGACGTGGCGCTGATCAGCTACACCTCGGGCACCAGCGGCGCCCCCAAGGGAGCCACCAACACCCACGGCAACATCATGTACAACGCCGAGCGGCAGCGGACCGGCCTCGCGCTGCCCGAGGCGCCCGTGTACTTCGCGATGGCGCCGCTGTTCCACATCACCGGGATGGTCTGCCAGTTCGCCGCGTGCCTCAACAGCGTGGGCACGCTCGTCCTCGCGTACCGCTTCGAGTCGGGGGTCGTCCTCGACGCGTTCGCCGAGCACCGGCCCCACTACACGGTCGGCCCCTCGACCGCCTTCATGGCCCTGGCCGCGCACCCGTCCGTCACGCCGGACCACTTCTCCTCCTTCGTGAACATCTCCTCCGGCGGCGCGCCCGTGCCTCCCGCGCTCGTCGAGAAGTTCCGGGCGGGCTTCGGGCCGTACATCCGCAACGGGTACGGACTCACCGAGTGCACCGCTCCCTGCGCCTCCGTGCCGCCCGGTCGCGAGGCCCCCGTCGACCCCGTCTCCGGGACGCTGGCCGTCGGCCTGCCCGGGCCCGACACAGTGGTGAGGATCGTCGACGACCAGGGCGCGGAGGTCCCCTTCGGCGAGCAGGGCGAGATCCTCGTACGCGGTCCGCAGGTCGTGCCCGGCTATTGGCGCCGCCCCGAGGCCACCGCGGAGACCTTCCCTGACGGCGAACTGCGCACCGGCGACATCGGCTTCATGGACGCGGACGGCTGGCTCTACGTGGTCGACCGCAAGAAGGACATGATCAACGCCTCCGGATTCAAGGTGTGGCCGCGCGAGGTCGAGGACGTCCTGTACACCCACCCGGCGGTCCGTGAGGCGGCCGTCGTCGGGGTGCCCGACGGATACCGTGGCGAGACCGTCAAGGCCTACGTCAGCCTTCGGCCGGGTGCGGAAGAGGACCCGGATGCGTTCGCCGCGTACTGCAAGGAGAGACTGGCCGCCTACAAATACCCGCGCCAGGTCGAGATCCTGCCCGACTTGCCGAAGACGGCAAGTGGGAAGATCCTCCGTCGGGAGCTGCGTCACCGGTCGCAGGACGGTCAGTAGACCGCCGTCGGGCGGCCGGGGGACGACCGGCGGACCACGCATACAGAACTGCACACAGAACACTGGAAGGCAGGTGGCGGCAGTGCCCAGGACGACGGACGGGGACGGCACGCCCGTCCCGCGGCGGCTGTTGGCGGCCGCCACCCGGCTCTTCGCCGAGCGCGGCTACGACCGCACCTCGGTCCAGGAGATCGTCGAGGCGGCCGGTGTCACCAAGGGGGCGCTGTACCACTACTTCGGCTCCAAGGACGACCTGCTCCACGAGGTGTACGCGCGTGTGCTGCGGGTTCAGCAGGAGCGGCTCGACGCCTTCGCCGACGCGGACGCGCCTGTCGAGGAGCGGTTGCGGGGGGCCGCCGCCGATGTCGTCGTCACGACGATCGACAACCTCGACGACGCGGCGATCTTCTTTCGCTCGATGCACCATCTGAGTCCTGAGAAGAACAAGCAGGTGCGGGCCGAGCGGCGGCGGTACCACGAGCGGTTCCGGGCGCTGATCGAGGAGGGGCAGGAGGCCGGGGTCTTCTCGAAGGCGACTCCGGCGGATCTCGTCGTCGACTATCACTTCGGGTCCGTGCACCACCTGTCCACGTGGTACAGCCCGGAGGGCCCGATGACCCCGACGGAGGTCGCCGACCACTTGGCGGACTTGCTGCTGCGGGCGCTGAGACCGTAGCGCAGGGTCGTTGTGGCTGGTCGCGCAGTTCCCCGCGCCCCTTTTCAGGGGCGCGGGGAACTGCGCAGTCTTTTGCGGGTCAGACGTACCGCTTCAGTTCCCGGCGCGCCAGGGACCGCTGGTGGACCTCGTCCGGACCGTCGGCCAGTTTCAAGGTGCGCGCGCCGGCCCAGAGTTCGGCGAGGGGGAAGTCCTGGCTGACTCCGCCCGCGCCGTGCAGTTGGACCGCCTTGTCGATGATGTCGACCACCGTACGAGGCGTGGCGATCTTGATGGCCTGGATCTCGGCGTGGGCACCCTTGTTGCCGACCGTGTCCATCATCCAGGCCGTCTTGAGGACGAGCAGACGCAACTGCTCGACTGCCACCCGCGCGTCCGCGATCCAGTTGTGCACGACCCCCTGCTGGGCCAGCGACTTGCCGAACGCCGTACGGGACACCGCCCGTCGGCACATCAGCTCGATCGCCCGCTCGGCCATGCCGATCAGCCGCATGCAGTGGTGGATCCGGCCCGGACCCAGCCGCGCCTGCGCGATGGCGAAGCCGCCGCCCTCCTCACCGATGAGGTTCGAGACCGGAACCCGCGCCCCGTGGAACACCACCTCGGCGTGACCGCCGTGGGAGTGGTCCTCGTAGCCGTAGACCTGCATGGCACGCCTGATCTCGACGCCCGGGGTGTCACGCGGCACCAGCACCATCGACTGCTGGCGGCGGATGTCCGACCCGTCCGGATCCGTCTTGCCCATCACGATGAAGATCTTGCAGTCCGGGTTCATCGCCCCGGAGATGTACCACTTGCGGCCGGACACGACGTACTCGTCTGTGCCGTCGGAGGCTCGCTCGATCAGCGTCGTGATGTTCGTGGCGTCGGACGAGGCCACCTCGGGCTCCGTCATCGCGAACGCCGAACGGATCTCACCGGCGAGGAGCGGCTCCAGCCACTGCTTCCGCTGCTGATCGTCGCCGAACTGCGCGAGCACCTCCATGTTGCCGGTGTCCGGCGCCGCGCAGTTCAGCGCGGTCGGCGCCAACTGCGGTGAACGGCCCGTGATTTCGGCGAGCGGCGCGTACTGGAGGTTCGTCAGCCCGGCCCCGTACTCGGAGTCCGGGAGGAAGAGGTTCCACAGGCCCTGGCGGCGGGCCTCCGCCTTCAACTCCTCCACCACGGCCGGGGTGTCCCACGGCGAGGCGAGCTGCTCGCGCTGCTCGTGAGCGACCGCCTCCGCCGGATAGACGTACTCGTCCATGAAGGTGAGAAGCTTGGCGCGCAGCTCCTCGGTGCGTGCGTCGAATGCGAAGTCCATGGCCGGTCAGCCTTCCTGAAGAGTGGTCAGGCCGTGCTCGATGAAGACGGGGACCAGGTCGCCGATGCGGTCGAAGCCCGCGCCGACGGTCTGGCCCAGTGTGTAGCGGTAGTGGATGCCCTCCAGGATCACGGCGAGCTTGAACCACGCGAACGCCGTGTACCAGGCGACGGCGGACACGTCGCGCCCCGAGCGCGCGGCGTACCGCTCAATCAGCTCCGCCGGCTCCGGATGCCCGGCGGCCCTGGCCGTCGTGGAGACCGGCGAGTCGGGCATGCCGAGCGGGATGCTGTACATCACCAGCAGCCCCAGGTCGGTGAGTGGATCGCCCAGCGTGGACATCTCCCAGTCGAGGATCGCCTTGATCTCGTCGTCCTCGCCGATCAGCACGTTGTCGAGGCGGTAGTCGCCGTGCACGACCGTGGGCGTGGGGGAGTTGGGCAGCTCGCGGCCCAGGGCGGCGTGCAGTTCGTCGATGCCGGTCAGGTCGCGGTTGCGGGAGGCGTCCAACTGCTTGCCCCAGCGCCGCAGTTGCCGGTCGAGGAAGCCCTCGGGGCGGCCGAAGTCGGCGAGGCCCACCTCGGCGGGGTCCACCGCGTGCAGCTCGACCAGCGTGTCCACCAGGCCGAGCACCGAGCCGCGCGTGCGCTCCGGGCCGAGCGGGGCGAGCTGCTCGGCGGTCCGGTAGGGCGTGCCCTCCACGAAGTCCATGACGTAGAACGGCGCGCCCAGCACCTCCACGTCCTCGCACAGCAGGCGCGTGCGCGGCACCGGTACGGCCGTGGGGTGCAGTGCGCTGATCACCCGGTGCTCGCGCTTCATGTCGTGCGCGGTCGCCAGGACATGGCCCAGCGGGGGCCGGCGTACCACCCACTTCGAGGTGCCGTCCGTCACCGCGTACGTGAGGTTCGACCGTCCGCCCTCGATCAGCCGGCCGGTCAACGGGCCGTCGACCAGTCCGGGCCGCTCGCTGTCGAGCAGGCCGCGCAGCCGGTCGAGATCGAGACCTGGCGGGTGGTCTGAACTCATCGTGTTTCCTCCGTACGCCGGAAATCGGGGCTCCCCACATGATGCCGACCGGTCGGTATGCAGTCCAGTGCGGGGGCGAAACGTGATTGGCGTCTCGGTCGCGAAGAACCCCCCGAGTCGTCGTCGGCGACTCGGGGGGTTCCTTGCTCTTCGTGCCCGGCGGTCGCCTAGTGGTCGTCCCAGTGCCCGTCGTGCCGGGCGTGGCGGTGACCGTCATGAACGTAGTCCACGTGGTCGCCGTGCGTCACGGCCGGGTGTCCGCAGTCCTTGCCGTGCTCGTGGCTGTGCGCCTCGTGGGTGACGTGCCCGCCCGGCTCGCACTCGTCCCAGTGTCCCGAGTGCTGCCGGTGCAGGTGCCCGTCGTGCGCGTAGTCGACGTGGTCGCCGTGCGGCACCTCGGCGTGCCCGCAGTCCGGGCCGTGGGCGTGCTCGTGGGCGGTGTGTTCCTGGTGGAGGGTGGTCATGGTGCTCGCCTTCGGAGGGGTGCGGAGTGTGACGCCGGTCAGGCTAGCCAGATAAAAGGCGCATATCTGTCCAAAATGGCTTGCGTGTTGTCCGGATGCCTCGGAGGGGGAGCGGGCGGGGTGCCTTCAGAGGACCAGGGCCACCGCGCATGCCGCCAGTGCGACCGTGCAGAGGACGGCGGTCCCGGCGTGTCTCGGTGTGAGCGTGGTTGGCTCGCCGCCGTCGGCCAGTACGCGGATCCTGCGGTGTGCCACGGCCAGGAAACCCAGCCAGAGGCCGCAGCAGAGTGCGGCCACTGTGATGTCCGCCGCGTCCGCTCCGCCGCTCAGCGCCGCCTTCACGGCCAGTACGGTCGCGACGGTCCCTGCCAGGGTTGTACGGCGCCATGCCAGCCTCGTACGTTCCGGCTGCAGGCCGGGGTCCCGGTCGTCCTGGTGGGGCTCCATCACCCCTCCCAGCCGAACAGGACGACCACGACCATGGCGACGGCCACGACGGCCACACCGATGCTCAGCAGTGCGGGAAACCGGGACACTGGGAGGTCCTCGTTCCTTCGCATCGCCTGCTCGCACCGCACCCAGTGGTTCACTGCCCGCAGCGCGCACAGCACTCCGGCGCCGAGCAGTCCGAGCGCCAGGCCGGCCCGCCAGGCCCATCGCAGGTCCGGAAGGAACTGGTCCACGGCGAAGCCGCCGCCGATCAGGGCGAGCGCGGTCCGCAACCAGGCCAGAAACGTCCGCTCGTTCGCCAGCGAGAAGCGGTAGTCCGGTGTACGGCCGTCTTCCTTGATCCGCTCAGGTGCGAACCACAACTGGATGTTCCGCCTGAATTCGATCACCTGTAGGACCTTACCCATGGCCGGGGTGGCGCCCGTTGTCGGTGGGTGGGGCGGGGCCGTACCGGTATGTCACGTTCGCGACTGCTGGGCACACGGCCCTGAATATCAATGGTGGGCGTTTCCAGCGGGAGCCGTACGTCGCGAACGTTGACACACCGCCACGGCCCCGCCCCACGCGCGTCGGCGGCTTGCGGCCCGGTTGTGGGACGGCCGTCAGTCGCCGTACGGCCCGAGGGGACGTGGCGGGGTGTCCGCCCGCAGCGGGTGGCGCGTCCGCACCGGGCCCCTACGGAACTTACGCAGTCGCGCCACACCGAGGACGGATACCCCGCCGCGACCCCGCCCCCCAGGGCGATGGGCAGGCGCGCACGACCGCGGCCCGCGGAGGACCGACGGCCCCCACCCCCTCCCACCCAGGGGCGCGGGGAACTGCGCGATCAGCCACAGCGCGCCCGCAGACGTACGCCGACCTCAACCACCTCTTACCCAGGGGCGCGGGGAACTGCGCGACCAGCCCCCACTTACCCGCAGGTGAGACTCAACCCCGTTCCCGCAAAGCCCGCAGCCGCGAATACGCTGCGAGGCCGTCCGGTACCCACTCCCACTCCGTCAGGCGCCGGTGCACCTCCGCCTCCGGCAGGAACCCGTGCCAGGCGACCTCCTCCGGTTGAGGTTCGACCGGCAGTTCGCAGAGCACCTCGTACACCGCCGACCACCAGGACTTCCCGGCCCCGTCGTCGTACAGGAACTTGAAGAGGAAGGTCGGGCGGGGGAGCCCGGAGACGCCGAGTTCCTCCTCGGCCTCCCGGAGCGCCGCTTCGTCGTACGTCTCGCCCGCGCCTACGACTCCGCCCACGAACATGTCGTACAGGGAGGGGAACACCAGTTTGGTGGGGGTGCGGCGGTGGATGAACAGTCGGCCTTGAGCGTCCTTGACCTGGATGAACGCGCAGCGGTGTCGCATCCCCTGTGCGTATGTGTCGCCGCGTCTGGCCTGCCCTACGACCTCGTCGTGTTCGTTGACGATGTCCAGGATCTCGTCGGCGGAGCTCATACCTGGACCCGGACTCGTTCCTTGGGTGCCGTACCGCTCGGCATCGCGGGGTGCATGCCCAGCAGCACCACTCCGGCCACGATCCCGGCGAGGCCCAGGACCTCCCAGGTCAGAGCGCCCGCGTCGGTGCGGAGCCGGTCTCCGAGGAAGCCCACTCCGCAGGCGATACCGGCGAGCGGCTGCGCGGCGGTGAGTGCGGGCAGTGACATGCGGAGGGGGGCCGTCTCGAACGCGCTCTGGACCAGTACGAGGCCCGTGATGCCGAGCGCCACGACCCCGTAGACCTGCCATCCCGTGGCCAGCGCGATCCAGCCGCCGTCGGAGAAGCGCTGGCCGCTCACGCGGGTGAGGGCGTCCTGGACGCCGTAGAGGAGTCCGGCGGCCACGCCGAGGAGTACCGGGCCTGCGCTCAGGAGGGATCGCTTGGCGTAGGTGGTGAGGAGTAGGGCGAGACCGAGCACTGTGCCGATGATCAGCCACTGGCGGAACGGGTCCGTGCGGGCGTCGCCGCCCTGTGGCTGGCCGGCCACGATGAACGCCGTCACGCCGCCCGCGAGCAGGAGGAGTCCTGCCCAGCCCTGTCGTCCGAGCGGCTGTCGGGTCTGGCGGCGGGAGAGTACGAGTGCAAATACCAGGTTCGTCGCCAGCAGTGGTTCGACCAGGGAGATCTCGCCGTTCGAGAGGGCGATCGCGCCGAGCACCATGCCGACGACCATCAGCCCGATGCCGCCCAGCCAGCGAGGCACCCGCACCAGGTCGAGGAGCAGGCGGGGGGAGAGGAAGTCGCCCAGCGGAGCGTGCGAGGCGGCGTTCTGCTGGAGGACGAAACCGAAGCCGAGACAGCAGGCCGCGCCGACGGAGAGGAGGAGAACCAGGACCGACACGCTGCGTACCTCGGGGATTTCGGACGGTGGCGGGGCGGGGTGCGGGTATCGACCGACTGTAGCCCGAGTCCGCGGAACCCGGCAGTTGACTGGGTCACTCCGTTGCCCAAGGATCTGACCGACCAGTAACAAGGCCGAGGAGGCACTGCTCATGGCGTACGACGCAGATGTGATCGTGATCGGGGCGGGCCTCGCCGGGCTCGCGGCGACCGCGGAGCTCGTCGACGCGGGGCGCAAGGTGATCCTTCTCGACCAGGAGCCGGAGCAGTCGATCGGCGGCCAGGCGCACTGGTCGTTCGGCGGGCTCTTCTTCGTGGACTCTCCCGAGCAGCGCCGGATGCGGATCAAGGACAGTCACGCGCTGGCCCTCCAGGACTGGATGGGCACCGCGGGCTTCGACCGCCCGGAGGACCACTGGCCCCGGAAGTGGGCCGAGGCGTACGTCGACTTCGCGGCCGGCGAGAAGCGGTCCTGGCTGCACAAGCAGGGCGTTCGATGGTTTCCCGTGGTGGGGTGGGCGGAGCGGGGCGGATACGACGCCAATGGGCATGGCAATTCCGTGCCCCGGTTCCACATCACGTGGGGTACGGGGCCGGGGCTTGTCGCGCCTTTCGAGCGGCGGGTGCGGGCGGGGGTTGCCCGTGGGCTCGTACAGCTCAAGTTCCGGCATCGGGTCACCGGGCTGTCGCGGAGCGCGGGTGACGTCGACACCGTGAGCGGTGAGGTGCTTGAGCCGTCGGACATCCTGCGTGGACAGGCCAGTGGGCGCGCTGTTGCCGGCGCCTTCGAGTTCAAGGCCCAGGCCGTGATCGTCACGTCGGGAGGGATCGGCGGCAACCATGATCTTGTGCGCGCCAACTGGCCCGAGCGGCTGGGCTCTCCGCCCGAGCGGATGATCTCCGGTGTGCCCGCGCATGTGGACGGTGAGATGCTCGGCATCGCGGAGGGCGCGGGTGCGCGTCTCATCAATCGCGACCGCATGTGGCACTACACCGAGGGCATCCAGAACTGGAACCCCATCTGGGACAAGCACGGCATCCGCATCCTGCCCGGGCCGTCGTCGTTGTGGCTGGACGCGCGCGGCAAACGGCTGCCGGTCCCGCTCTTCCCCGGCTTCGACACCCTCGGCACGCTCGAACACATCATGAAGACCGGGTACGACTACACGTGGTTCGTGCTCGACCAGAAGATCATCGGCAAGGAGTTCGCGCTCTCGGGTTCCGAGCAGAACCCCGATCTGACGGGCAAGTCCGTCAAGGGCGTGTTCCAGCGGGCGCGGGCCGATGTGCCGGGGCCGGTGCAGGCGTTCATGGACAAGGGCGTCGATTTTGTGGTGGAGAAGGATCTTGGTGCTCTGGTGCGGGGCATGAACGCGCTCACCAAGGAGTCGCTCATCGATGAGGGTGAGCTGCGGCGCGAGATCACAGCGCGGGACCGGGAGATCGCCAACCCGTTCACCAAGGACCTTCAGGTCACGGCCATTCGCGGGGCCCGCGCCTATCTCGGCGACAAGCTGATCCGTACGGCCACTCCGCACCGCATTCTCGACCCCAAGGCCGGGCCGCTCATCGCCGTACGGCTCAATATTCTGACCCGCAAGACGCTCGGCGGTCTGGAGACCGACCTCTCGTCCCAGGTGCTCACCGAGGGCGGTGACCCGTTGTCCGGCGTGTACGCGGCGGGGGAGGCCGCCGGGTTCGGCGGCGGCGGAGTGCACGGATACCGGTCCCTGGAAGGGACGTTCCTCGGCGGATGTCTCTTCTCGGGGCGTGCGGCCGGGCGGGCCGCGGCGAAGGCCGTCGGCTGACGGTGAGGTTGCGGCGGCCTCAACTGGGGGCCGCCGACAGGTCGTTGACGCGTGTAAAGCGCTGTCCGGGCTTGACGCGAACCATTGGCTGGGGGTTGGCTGTCCGTAATTGGCCCCTGACAGAATCCAACCTCCGGTAAATGTCAACCGGTTGCACAAAACGCCCACTGAATTACCGCGTCGTGTGAGGAAGTTCCGCGGTGTCTCCACCCCCACCACCCCTGGGACGCGGTCGCAAACGCGCGGCCCAGGCCTTCGACGCCGCGCTCGACGACGCCGAACTCGTCGCCGCCCGCGCCGCGTTGGCCCAGGGCCGGTGGACAGCCGTACGCGGTCTGCTCGTCGAGACCGGCGACGACTGGGACCGCCGCGGTCACCGCGTCACCGCCCTCGCGCAGGAGTCCAGCACCCAGGCCTGGGCCCGTGACTGGCTGGTCGCCGAGCCCGAGTCGGGCGACGCCTCCGTGCTGCTCGCCCTCGCCACCGTGCAGCGCGCCCTGAACGGCAAGGACAAGCCCGCCCGGGCGCGCGAGGCCTGTCGTGTCGCGGCCGGACTGCTGCCCGCCGACCCCACGCCCTGGCTCGGGCTGCTGATGCTGGAGCGCGTGCTCGGGGGTGAGCAGGACGTGGTCCAGCTCTTCGACGAGGTGCGGCACCGGTACGCCGACCACCACCACGCCCACCATCTGATGGTGGCCCGGCTCGCCGAGCGAAGACCTGACGCCGGGCAGGACCCGCTGCACGAGGTCTACGACTTCGCGACCTGGTCGGCCGAACAGGCCCCCGCCGACTCGCCGTTGGCCATCCTCCCCGTCGTCGCGCACGCCGAGCGCTATCGCGTCCTGGCCGCCGCCGGCGTCGAGCCCGCCGATCCCGTGGCCTCCGGGCACTGGGTCGGGCGCCGGGCCCGCCAGGTGATGAAGGCGGCCTTCGACTGGTGGCTGGAGTGGGAGCGCGACGACCATCCGCGCAGCCAGATCGACCTCAACTTCCTTGCCCACGCCAAGTTCTGCGAGGGTCGGGGCGCCGAGGCCGCCGCCCTCTTCCATCGCGTCGGGCCGTACGCCACCCCGGTGCCGTGGTCATACCCCGACCGCGACCCGCACAAAGCCTTCCGTGCCGCACGCGACAGCGTGCTCGGGACGGTTTGAACAAACGCCCACACCGCAGCCACTGGAACATCCGAAAGGACAATCCCGCCATGACGACGGGCAGTTCGCATACCTCAAGTGCGTCGAGCACGAGTAGACAGGCCGCCGCCGACGGCGGCGGCATCAGTACATTCAAGGGTCAGGACCGCGCCCTGCGTTCCGACCGGCTCGGCACGGGGGGACTGCTGCTCTCCGTCCTCGCGGCGACCGCCCCGCTCATGGTGGTCGCGGGTGTCATGCCCACCACATTCGCGGTGATGGGCATCGTCGGCCAGCCGCTGCTCTTCGTCCTTCTCGGCATCGTGCTCGTCCTCTTCAGCGTCGGGTACGCCGAGATGAGCCGCCACGTCCACAACGCGGGCGCCTTCTACGCGTACATCTCCCGAGGCCTCGGCGGCACCGCGGGCTCGGGTGCCGCGGCGGTCGCGCTCGTCGCGTACAGCGCGCTGCAGATCGGCATCTACGGCATCTTCGGCTTCGAGGTGTCCGGCCTGTTCGCGACCTACCTCGAGGTCGAAGTCGCCTGGTGGATACCGGCGTTGGTGGCGGCGCTGGCCGTCGGCGCGCTCGGCTGGCTGAAGATCGACGTGAACGCGCGCGGGTGCTCGGCGTGCTCCTGGTCATCGAGGTCGCGCTGGTCGTCATCTTCGACGTCGCGGCCGTCGCCGACCCCGCCAGGGAGGGCCTGTCGCTGCACGCCTTCAACCCCGACACCCTCACCGGAGCGGGCGTCGGCACCGCGCTGTGCTTCTGCATCGCCGCCTTCACCGGCTTCGAACAGGCCCCCGTGTACGCGGAGGAGACCAGCCGCCCGCACATCCTGGTCCCGCGCGTGATGTTCCTTGCGATCGGCTTCGTCGCCACCTTCTTCGCGCTCAGCTCCTGGGCGCTGACCGTCGCCGCCGGGCCCTCGGGAATCGTGGGCGCCGCGCAGAAGCAGAGTGCGGGGCTGCTGTTCTTCCTCACCGAGGAGCGGCTCGGCGGGACGTTCACGGACGTGCTCCATGTGCTGTTCGTGACCGGCATGTTCGCGGCGTTGCTCAGCTTCCACAACGTCGTCGCCCGGTACGCCTTCGCCATGGGCCGGGAGGGCCTGCTGCCCTCCGTCTTCGGCCGGACCACGGGCGCGAGCGGCGCGCCCGGCACCGGATCGCTGCTGCAGACCGTCATCGCCGTGGTGGTCGTCGGGGCGTTCGCCGTCGCCGACGACAAGCCGACCGGCGACCCGACCGCGCCCGTGCTGCAGCTGTTCACCTGGATGGGCAACGTCGGCGCACTCGGCGTGATCGTGCTGATGGCCGCGGCCTCGCTCTCCGTCGTCGTGTTCTTCGCCCGCCGGGGCGCCGCGGGAGCCCAGGCCTGGCGTCTCGTGGCCTCCGTGATCGCCGGTGTCTCGCTGCTCGTCATCGCCGTCTACACCGTCAAGGACTTCGACGTCCTCGTGGGCGCGGGCCCCGACTCCTCGCTGAGCTGGGTGCTGCCCGGCATCATCGTGCTGGCCGCCCTGGCGGGCATCCTCCAGGGCCTCTACCTGCGGGCCCGCAAGCCCGAGGCGCACGCCAGGATCGGGCTCGGCAACGAGGCGTTCCAGCTGGAGAAGGCGGCCGAGGAGGACGTGTGAGCGGCTCGGTCGCCCGGGTGTCGCAGGCCGGCCTCCGGCTGACGGGCGTCTCGCGGGCGGGCATCCTGCCCGTTGGGCACTCGCTCACGGCACTCGGCTCATGGGCGCCGCGATTCTGAGAAAGCCGTAAGAAGTGATTACGGAACTCTGACGGACATCCTTGGCCCCTGGCTTCCGGGGGCCGAGGATGTTCGAATCAACAGGTGAACACGGAACAACCGACCGCTTCGGATCCGGAGGAGAGCGGCACTCCGGTCGGGCGGCGGCTCATGCTCGGCATGCTCGGGCTCGGCGCACTCGGCGTGGCCACCGCGCCCACGCTCCAGAGAGGCCTGGAGTCCTTCCTCGGCGGCGCCGCGGACAAGGATCCGACCGGGCTGACCGGCCTGCTCCCCAATGGCGGCGGCTTCCGCTACTACTCGGTCACCTCGTCCGTCCCGCACAAGAACGAGGACACCTACCGCCTCAAGATCGACGGCCTGGTCGACCACCCCGCCACGTACACGCTGGCCGATCTGCGTGCCCTGCCGCAGACCCGGATGGTCCGCGACGTCCAGTGCGTCACGGGGTGGAGAGTGCCCGACACGCCCTTTGAAGGCGTACGACTGTCCCAGTTGCTGGACGCCGCGGGGGTGCGCTCTTCTGCCGGGGCGGTGCGGTTCACATGCTTCGACGGTGCGTACTCGGAGAGCCTGACCCTGGCCCAGGCCCGCCGTGCCGATGTCCTCGTGGCCCTGCGTATGCAGGACAAGGACCTGAACCATTCGCATGGTGGTCCCGTCCGTCTCTATGTCGCCCCCATGTACTTCTACAAGTCCGCGAAGTGGCTCTCCGGCATCACCCTCACGTCGGACGTCCGGCCCGGCTACTGGGAGGACCGGGGCTACGACGTGGACGCGTGGGTGGGCCGCTCGAACGGACGTGACGATGACGCGACCTGAGACCGAGGCCCCGGGAGCGCCCGACCGGACGCCGGACACCGGGGAGCGCTTTGCGGGTGCGGTGCGGGTGCCGCGGTTCGCGCCCGCCGAGAGGTGGGTGCACCGGGTGACGGCCGTGTTGATGGGGGTGTGCGTGGCGACCGCGGCCTGTCTGTACCTGCCGCAGCTCGCCGAACTCGTCGGGCGGCGTGAACTGGTTGTACGGGTGCACGAGTGGTCGGGGCTGTTGTTGCCGGTGCCTGTCCTGGCCGGGCTCGTCTCGCGGGCCTTCCGGAAGGACCTGCGGATGCTCAACCGGTTCGGGCCGCACGACGGGGTGTGGCTGCGGGCGGCGCTTCGGCGTGACGCCCGGCCCGAGTCGCGGCCGGCCGGGAAGTTCAACGCCGGGCAGAAGGTGTACGCGGCGTGGATCGCCGGGGCCGTTCTCGTCATGCTCGGGACCGGGTTGTTGATGTGGTTCACGCATCTTGCGCCGCTTGTGTGGCGCACGAGTGCGACCTTCGTGCATGACTGGCTTGCTCTGACCATCGGGCTTGTTCTTGCCGGGCACATTGGGATGGCCATGGCCCGTCCGGAGGCCCGGCGAGGGCTCCGGACGGGGTCCGTCAGCAAGGAGTGGGCGGAGGAAGAGCATCCGCTCTGGCGGCCGTAGGGGTGGCCTCCGGCGATTGGGCGGGGGGATGACCGGTTGTTGAGTGGGTGCGGGTGTGTTGGGGCTGGTCGCGCAGTTCCCCGCGCCCCTAGAGGGGCGCCGGGGCCTCGAAGTCCAGCAGAACCTTGCACGACTCCGCTCGGTCTGCCGCCAGGGTGAAGGCCGATTCGGCCTCGCTGAGGGGGACCACCGCGCTGACCAAGTTGTCGAAGCGGGGCTCTCGGGCGAGGAGCGCGAGGGCGTCGTCGAACTCCGTGTCGAAGCGGAAGGCTCCTCGGAGTTCGATCTCCCGGCTGACGACGAGGTTGCCCGCGAAGGGGGACTGGCCGGGGGGCAGCATGCCGAGTTGGACCACGACCCCGCCACGGCGTACGAGGCGGAGGCAGGTGTCGAGGCCGGCGGCGACGCCCGAGGCCTCGATGGCCGCGTCCACCTCGGAGGGCCAGGCGGGAGCGGACGGGTCGTCCGCGCGCAGTGCCTCGTCCGCGCCTGCCGCCACCGCGTACTCCAGGGCGCGCGGGAGCAGGTCCGTGACCGTGACCCGTGCGGCTCCCGCCGCCTTCGCCGCCGCTACGACCAGGCAGCCGATGGGGCCGGCACCGGTGACGAGGACGTGCTTGGCGGTCACGTCTCCGGCCCGTCGTACCGCGTGGAGTGCGACGGAGAGCGGCTCTGCCAACGCGGCCCGGCGGAGGGGGAGTCCGGCGGGGATCGGACGCAACTGCTCGGCTGGGACGACGACCTGTGCCGCGAAACCGCCCTGGACGTGGGGCGTGCGGGCCGCGCTGCCCAGGTAGCGGGTGTCGCGGCACACGTTCCGGCGGCCGTCGGAGCACTCGGGGCACACCCCGCAGGGCGTGGCCGGGTGTACGGCAACGGGCGTACCGAGGGCGGGGCCTGATGTTCCGTCACCGTAGAGGAGTACCGTCCCGACCACCTCGTGGCCGAGGACCATCGGCTCGCGGAGGCGGAAGTCGCCGACGCCGCCGTGCCGCCAGTAGTGGAGGTCGGATCCGCACACTCCGCCGTACCGTACGGCGACGAGGGCCTCGCCGGGGCCGGGGGAGGGGACCGGGAGTTCGTCCACGCGCAGGTCGTCCTGGCCGTGGATCACACAACCGAGCATCAGCACACACCCTTTCGGGGAACTTCAGGCTTTCGGAGAGCTCATGCCCTGAGAGCTCATGTCCTGAGAGCTCACGTTCGGAGAACTCAGAGGACGCTGGTCATGCCGCCGTCGACGTACAGCACCTGTCCGCTGACGAAGTCCGCCGCCGGGGAGGCGAGGAACAGGACTCCGCCGACCAGGTCCTCCGTACGGCCCCAGCGGCCGGCCGGGGTCCTCCGGCGGACCCAGGCGCTGAACTCCGGGTCGTCGACGAGGGGTTGGGTCAGTTCGGTCTCGATGTAGCCGGGGCCGAGGCCGTTCACCTGGACGCCGTGCGGCCCCCAGTCGGCGCACATGCCCTTGGTCAGCATCTTCAGCGCGCCCTTGGTGGCGGCGTACGGCGCGATCCCGGGCCGTGCCACCTCGCTCTGCAGGGAGCAGATGTTGACGATCTTGCCGTGTCCGCGCGCGGTCATGCCGCGGGCGGCCTCGCGGCCCACGAGGAAGGCACTGGTGAGGTTGGTGTTGAGGATGCGGTGCCAGTCGGCGTCGGCGAACTCCAGGAGCGGGGCCCGCAGTTGCATCCCGGCGTTGTTGACGAGGATGTCCAGCGGGCCCACCCGCTCCTCGACGTCCGCTATCCCGGCGGCCACCGACGGGCCGTCGGTCACGTCGAAGGCGGCCGTGTGGATCTCGCCCGGCAGTTCCGCGGCGGCCTTGGTGAGCCGGTCGGTGTCGCGGCCGTTCAGGACCACCGTGCAGCCTGCCTCGGCGAGACCCCGGGCCAGCGCGAGGCCGATGCCCCGGCTGGACCCGGTGACCAGTGCCGTACGGCCGCTGATGTCGAAGAGAGGGTGAGTCATCGTTGTACTACTCCCGGAGAGCGAGCTAGATCACTAGGGACAGCAGGAGGACCAGGGCGCCGGCGACCACGGAGATGATGGTCTCCATGACCGACCAGGTCTTGATGGTCTGGCCGACGCTGAGGCCGAAGTACTCCTTGACCAGCCAGAACCCGGCGTCGTTCACGTGGGAGAAGAACAGTGAACCGGCGCCGATGGCCAGCACGAGCAGCGACGCGTGCGCGGTCGACATGTCGGCCGCGAGCGGGGCCACGAGACCGGCCGCCGAGATGGTGGCGACGGTCGCGGAACCGGTCGCGAGCCGGATCGCCACCGCGATCAGCCAGGCGAGCAGCAGCGCGGGTATCGACCAGTCCTTGGATATGTCCAGGATCATCTGGCCCACGCCGGAGTCGATCAGCGTCTGCTTGAAGCCGCCGCCCGCACCGACGATCAGCAGGATGCCCGCGATCGGGCCGAGGGACTTCTCGACGGTCGAGGAGATCCGGTCCTTGGTGAACCCGGCCGCCCGGCCGAGGGTGAAGATGGCGACGAGCACGGCCGCGAGCAGGGCGATCAGCGGCGAGCCGATCACGTCGAAGACGCGCTGCACCATGTTCTCGGGGTCGTCGATGACGATGTCCACCAGTGCCTTGGCCAGCATCAGCACGACCGGCAGCATCACGGTGGCGATGGTGACGCCGAAGCCGGGGCGCTTCTCCAGGTCCTCGGAGGCGCGCTGCGCGGGGGTCTGGGGGGAACCCCCAGTTGAAAGCAGCATCTTCTCCGGCGCCGGGACGTCCACCCAGCGGGCCGCGTACTTGGAGAAGACCGGGCCCGCGATGATCACGGTCGGGATGGCGACCAGGATGCCGAGTGCGAGGGTGACGCCGAGGTTCGCCTTGACCGCGTCGATCGCGACCAGCGGGCCGGGGTGCGGCGGGATCAGCCCGTGCATCACGGAGAGACCTGCGAGCGCCGGGATGCCGATGCGCATCAGCGAGTAGTTGCCGCGCTTGGCGACCATCAGGACGACCGGGATAAGGAGCACGATGCCGACTTCAAAGAACAGCGGCAGTCCGATCACCGAGGCGATCAGGACCATCGCCCACGGCATCGAGCGTCCGCCGGCCTTGGCGAGGATCGTGTCGACGATCTGGTCGGCGCCGCCGGAGTCCGCGAGCAGCTTGCCGAGGATCGCGCCGAGCGCGATCAGGACGCCCACACCGGCCACGGTCGAACCGAGGCCGGCCGAGAAGCTGGTGATCGCCTTGTCGAGGGGCGCTCCGGCGAAGGCGCCGAGCGCCAGCGACCCGATGGTCAGGGCGAGGAAGGCGTGCAGCCTGAACTTGGTGATGAGCAGGACGATGACGGCGATGCCCGCCAGCACGGCGATGCCCAGCTGAGCGTGGCCCGCCGAGGTGATCGGCTCGACGGGGTCCGCTGCCAGCATCTCGACACTGAGTCTGGTCACGGTGGTTTTCCTTGAGGGGAGGGGAGGACTGTGGGGGTGGGGCTGAGTGGGGGCTGCGGGAGTTACCCGTCGAGGCCGTGCAGCGCGGTCACGGCCCGGTCGGTGATCTCCTCGGGGCTGCCGGAGACATCCACCGCGACACCCGTCTCGTCCGCCTGGAGCGGCTGGAGGGTGGCGAACTGGGAGTCCAGGAGCGCCGTCGGCATGAAGTGGCCCTGGCGGTGCGTCATCCGGTCCTCGATGAGCTGCCGGTCGCCCGTGAGGTGGACGAAGACGACTCCGGGAGCGGCAGACCTGAGCCGGTCCCGGTAGCTGCGCTTCAGTGCGGAACTGCTGACCACTCCGCCGAGGCCGGCCCGACCGTGTGCCCAGGCGCCGATGGCGTCGAGCCAGGGCCAGCGGTCCTCGTCGGTCAGCGGTGTCCCGGCCGTCATCTTGGCGATGTTGGCCTCGGGGTGGAAGTCGTCGCCCTCGGCGTAGGGAACGCCGAGCCGCTGGGCGAGCAGGGGACCGATGGTGGTCTTGCCCGTGCCTGCCACTCCCATGACCACGACGACGTGGGGGGTGCTCATCACTGCCTCGCTGTCTTCCTCGACACCCGGATTCGGCTTCCCGGTGTCGACATCCAGATGCCGGATGTACGTCAGGTGCCGCATCCGTCACGACACTGAAACCCATAGGTCAGATGAATTCAAGAGTCTGTGACGTATAAGTCTGACTTTTTGTTCCCGGCGTCCGACTCGTAGGCTGAACCCCATGAGCACACCGGGCCGGGGGCTGCACGGCCATGTACTGGAGAGCCTCGGTCCCGCCATCACCGCGGGTGAGTACCCGCCGGGCAGCGTGCTGCGCACCGACGAGCTGGCGCAGCGTTTCGAGGTGTCACGCTCGGTGATGCGCGAGGCGGTCCGGGTCCTGGAGTCGATGCACCTCGTGGAGTCCCGCCGCCGGGTCGGCGTCACCGTACGTCCCGCGAACGAGTGGAATGTCTACGATCCCCAGGTCATCCGGTGGCGGCTGGCGGGCGCCGACCGGCCCCGGCAGTTGCGCTCGCTGACCGTGCTGCGGTGTGCCGTCGAGCCGGTCGCCGCGGGGCTCGCCGCCAAGCACGCCACGGCCGAGCAGTGTGCCGAGCTCACCGAGTGTGCCCTCGGCATGGTGGCCAACTCGCGTGGCCACAGGCTGGAGGGGTATCTCGTCCACGACGTGGCCTTCCACCGGATCGTGCTGAACGCCTCCGGCAACGAGATGTTCGCGCGGCTCGGTGACGTGGTCGCCGAGGTTCTCGCCGGCCGTACTCACCATCAGGTCATGTTCGAGGATCCGGATCCGGCCGCCGTCACTCTCCACGTTCAGGTCGCCGAGGCGATTCGTGGGGGTGACGCGGTCCGGGCGGAGGAGTTGACACGGGAGATCGTCGTGGGTGCGCTTCAGGAACTGGATGTTCTTAGTCCGGAGGCCTGAACTTCTGGGCCTCGGTGGGTAGTTGTTCGGCTGCGGGTGCGTGGGGGCTGGTCGCGCAGTTCCCCGCGCCCCTAACGGGGCACAGCCCCGCGCCCCCTGTCGGGGCTACTTGCTGATGTCCCCGTCCACGTACACCCACGACCCGTCCATCCGCTCGAAGCGGCTGCGCTCGTGGAGTGAGCCCCCTGTGTACGACGCCCGGAAGGTCACCGTTCCGGTCGTGTGGAACGCCGTGCCCTCGCTCGTGGTGAGGATCTCCAGGCCGGTCCAGCGCATGCCCGGATCGAAATCGACGCGGGTCGGGCGGGTGCGCGGATGCCAGGTCCGCAGCAGGTACGCCTCGTCGCGCTTCACGAATGCGCAGTAGCGCGAGCGCATCAGCGCCTCGGCGGTGGGGGCCGTGGCCCGACCCCGATGAAATCGGCCACAGCACTTTTCGTACGTCTCCGCAAGACCGCAAGGGCAGGAGGGGTTGTGCGCGGGGGCGGAACGGCGCTGGTTGCGGGATTGCGGGGTGCGTCGGGACATACGCTCCATTCTGCTGCACCACGGCCTGTGGGGAATCCGTGAATCAGCTGCCGCGACACGAGTACATCGTGTGCGAGCTGTGCGCTGTGCTCTTCATCGAACCTCCCCCAGGCGTGGCGTGAACCTGACTTGCATGCGCAACTGCCGACACAGCACGGTGGGTTGAGCACTTGAGCATCAGGAGTCACAAGCGTGCTGCTTGACCCCGGACGGCCGTCCGACCGGGGCACTGACGGGGGAAAGCTGATGCGGTGCCGCGGTCCGGTGCGCTCACGCGTGTCCGGAGACCTCCGCGTGCGCCGTGAACGAGACGTCTCCCTCTGCCGCCTCTTGGTGCCTTTCACCCGGTGCCCGAGAACGGATTAGGAGGGGGAATGCCGATGAGCGCGGTGAACACTGCCAGGCCGACGTATCCCGGCGTCTACGTCGAAGAGCTTCCCAGCAGCGCCCGGACCATCTCGACCGTCACCACCTCGGTGACCGCCTTCGTGGGGCACACCCGGCGCGGCCCGCTGAACGAGCCGGTGCGCGTCACGAGCTTCACCGAGTTCGAGCGCCGCTTCGGCGGCCTGAGCTCGCAGAGCGCCGTCGGCTACGCCGTGCACCAGTTCTTCGGCAACGGCGGCACGGTCGCCGTGATCGTCCGTGTCGCCAAGGCGGGCAGCGGCAAGGCCGCCTGCGTCACCCTGGAGTCCACCGAGGGCCACAGCGAGTCCGCGGTCCTCGAAGTGCACGCCAAGGAACCGGGCGTGTGGGGCAACGGCCTGCGGGTCGCCGTCGACTACGACACACCTTGCCCGGACGAAACGTTCAACCTGCGGGTGTACGACGCCAAGGGCGAGGCCCGCGAGAGCTTCACCGGTCTGTCCATGGACGCCTCGCACGGCCGGCACGCGCCGACCGTGATCAACGCGGGGTCGCGGCTCATCCGCGTCGAGGCCGTGGGCGAGGGCCGTCCCGACCCGTCCGGCACCGTCTCCAAGCCGTTCGGGCACGAACTCCCGGACCTGGCCGTCGACTTGACCGTGAAGATCGGTGAGGTCGAGCGCGAGTTCACCCTGTACGACCCCGACTGCGACGGCGAAGCCCCGTCCAACGTGGCCGAGTTGGCCCTGCTGCTCGAACGCAAGCTGCGGGCGCTGCCCGACGCGCCGGGCAAGCACGCCTTCGCGGGCGCCGAGGTCACCGCCTTCGGCAAGCGCCTCCAGGTCGTCGCGGGCTCCACCGACCCCGAGGACGTCGTCCGTTTCGTCGGCGAGTGCGCCAACGACCTGGGCCTTGAGGCCTCCGTCAACCCGCCCGTCTTCCCGCTGGAGGGCGGCGAGGACGGCGAGGCGCCCGGACCGCGCGACCTCATCGGCAGCGAGGCCGACAAGACCGGCATCCAGGCGCTGCGCGGCGTCGCGGACGTCAACCTGCTCGTCCTGCCCGAACTCGCGGCGTACGAGTCCACCGAGGACGCCATCACGGTCGTCTCGGCGGCCCAGCGGCTCTGCCAGGAGCGGCGGATCTTCCTCCTCGTCGACGCACCCGGCACCTGGGTCAGCGTGGACACCGCCCGCGCCGGACTCGCGGCCTACGACGCCGTACGCGGCAACCACGCGGGCCTGTACTTCCCGCACCTTCAGCTCACCGACCCGCTCACCGGTCGGCTGCGCTCCTTCCCGCCGTCCGGCGCCGTCGCCGGGGTCTACGCGCGCACGGACTCCGAGCGCGGGGTGTGGAAGGCGCCGGCCGGCACCGAGGCGCGGCTCGCGGGTGTGCACTCCCTCACGGTCAACCTCACCGACCGTGAGACCGGACTGCTCAACCCGCTCGGCGTCAACTGCCTGCGCACCATGCCGATGGTGGGCCCGCTCGTCTGGGGCGCGCGCACCCTCGAGGGCTCGGACGCGCTCGACAGCGAGTGGAAGTACGTGCCCGTGCGGCGGCTCGCGCTGCACGTGGAGGAGAGCCTCCAACGCGGCCTGCAGTGGGTCGTGTTCGAGCCCAACGACGAGAACCTGTGGCAGCAGATCCGCCTCGGCGCCTCCTCGTACCTGCACACGCTGTTCCGTCAGGGCGCCTTCAAGGGCGGCACGCCGCGCGAGGCGTACTTCGTCAAGTGCGACCACGACACCACGACGGACGAGGACATCGCGAACGGCGTCGTGAACGTCCTGGTCGGTATCGCGCCGGTCAGGCCCGCCGAGTTCGTGATCGTCAGGATCCAGCAGACGTCCGGGCAGTTCGAGCTCTGAGTTCGAACTCCGAGTTCGAGTTCTGAGATCGACGACGGAGAACGTGAAGGAAACCGATGGCTGAGTTCACTGTCAACGCCCAGCGCTTCGACCCGTACAAGAACTTCAAGTTCCTTGTGCTGTGGGACGGTCGTACGGTCGCGGGCATCAGCAAGATCAGTCCGCTGAAGCGGACCACCGAGGTCGTCAAGCACCGGCACGGCGGCGACCCCAGCTCCCCGCGCAAGTCGCCGGGGCGCTCGGAGTTCGAGGGGATCACCCTGGAGCGCGGGGTCACGCACGACCCCGAGTTCGACCGCTGGGCCAACAAGGTCTGGCAGGTCGGGGCCGGTCTCGGCTCCGAGGTGTCCCTCGCCGACTTCCGCAAGGACATCGTGATCCAGGTCCTCAACGAGGCCGGTCAGGTCGCCGTCTCGCACAAGCTCTACCGGACCTGGCCGAGCGAGTACCAGGTCCTCGGCGAACTGGACGCCAACGCCAACGCGGTGGCCATCCAGTCGCTGAAGCTCGAGTGCGAGGGCTGGGAGCGGGACTACGAGGTGCCCGAGCCGGAGGAGCCCTCGTTCCTCAACCCCGCCTGAACGGCGGCGAGTTGAACGACAGATGGGCCGCGGGGGCGGCGGGGCGGGTACGGAACGGGGGCGGGCATGACGAACACTCGGGCGGCTGAACTGCTCACCACCTGGGAGACCGGGCTTGCCCAGGCTCCGTCCGGACGCGCCCTGCTGCTGCACCGCGCCGCCCGCCCCGACACCGGCGGCGAGACGCTGTCCGCGCTGCCGGTCGGCGAGCGGGAGGCGGACCTCTTCGCGCTGCGCCGGGCCCTGTTCGGCGAGCGGATGCAGGTGCGCCTCGTCTGCTCGGCCTGCGGCGAGGACATGGAATTCGACCTGGACGCCGGGGAGTTGGCCCGGTCGACAGGCGCTCCCGCCCAGTCCTCGGTACAAGTCGCCGAGGACGGCTGGGAGATCGAGTTCCGGGTGCCGGGCGTCGCCGACCTGACGGCGGCCGCCCGGCACCCGGATCCACGGCGGGCGCTGCTCGCCCGCTGCGTCGTCTCGGCGGTGCGCGGCGGGGTGGACGTCCCCGCCGACGCGCTGCCCGAGACGGTGCAGCGGCGGCTCGCCGAGGCGGCCCAGGAGGCCGACCCGGGCGCCGACGTCACGCTCAGCGTCAACTGCCCCGAGTGCGGAGCGGCCACCCGGGCCGAGCTCGACATCGCCTCCTATCTGTGGACCGAACTGGACGCCTGGGCACGGGACGTGCTCCTCGACGTCCATCTGCTCGCCACCGCGTACGGCTGGAGCGAGCCGGAGATCCTGGCGCTCAGTCCGCTGCGGCGCCGCTACTACCTGGAGCTGTGTGCGGATGTCTGACTCCGTGGGGGAGCACCCCGTGAACGAGGGGGACGTGGGGGAGTCCCGGGCACCCGACTTCTTCGACCGGCTGCTCGCCCGGCACACCCCGGCCGCCGCGCCGCACCCCGGCGTGGCGCGCGTACGCCCGCGGCTCGCCGGCCCCTTCGAACGGGCCGAGGCGGTACGGGCCGGTGCGCAGGAGCCGGAGACGGCCGAGCCGCTGTGGCCGACCTCCGCCCCATCACCCATGTCCGACGGCGACTTGGCGCGCCCGGCGGTCCGCGAGGTCCAGTTCCGTACGGAGCGTGAGCGGACCGTCGTACGGCCCGAGCGGGCGCTGTCGGACGAATCCGCGCCCCGGCCCGTGGCGCGGGACCTGCCCGAGGCGCCGCTGCTCAGGCCCGCCGTGCCGGTGGCGCCGGGGCCGCGGCCCGTGCTCGACACCGCGCGGCGCTCCGCCGGGCGGGGCGAGCCGGAGCGGTCCTCCCCAAGCGCGGTGTCCGTGCCCCTCCCCTCGGGTGCGGCCACCGCTTCCCCTGCCGCCGTGTCCGCCGCGCTGCGACCCAGCTCGGCGGACACGGTGGCGGCCCGTGACGCCGTACGGCAGGCCGCGGGCCGACGGTCGGGCCGCGGGGGCGAGCAGGTGGTGCAGGTGCAGATCGGGCGGCTCGAAGTGACGGCGGCGGGTCCCGCGGCCGCGGGTGGCGGGAGCCGGGGTGCCGCTGCCGCGCGGCGGCCGGGAGCTGCGCTGAGCCTGGCCGACTACCTGGCGAGGGGGCGTGAGTGAGGAACGTACGACGAACCCGGAGCACCGAGGGTGGACACGGTGATGCTGAGGAACCTGGGACTGAGGAACTGACGTCATGAGCAACGCACTCGCCATCGCCCACGTCACCCAGGCCCTCGCCCTGCTGATCGAGGCGAATCTCCAGCCCGAGATCGACATGGCCGTCAAGGTCGAACCGCGCAAGCCGTCGGCCGATCCGCCGGCCGAGCCCACCATCACCGTGTTCCTGTACCAGGTCACGCCCAACACCTCGCAGCGGAACAACGACCTGCCGACGCGCGCTTCCGACGGCACGCTGCTCAAGCGGGCCGCCGCGGCACTGGACCTGCACTTCCTGATCAGCGCCTACGGCGAGGAGTCGGAACTGGTCGGGCAGCGGCTGATCGGCTCCGTGGTGCGCACGCTGCACGAGATACCCGTCCTGCCGAAGGACATCATCGAACTCGCCGGGGAGAAGCCCTACTTGGCGAGCAGCGACCTGGCCGAGGCGGCGCAGCGGGTGCGGTTCTCGCCGACGGTGATGGACATCGACGAGACCTCGAAGCTGTGGGGGATGCTCCACCAGACCCCGTACACGCTGTCCGTGGTGTACCAGGCGGCTCTCGTCTTCATCGACGGGCGAGAGGTGCCGGTGCCGGCGAAGCCGGTGGAGCGGAGTGCGGTGCGGGTGCTGCCGTTCGGGGCGCCGGGGGCCCCGGGGGCGCCGGTTCCGCCCGGCGCGTCCGCGAATGGGTCCGCGAATGGGTCCGCGTCCCCGGAGGGCGGGGCTTCCGGCGAGAGGGCCGGTGAGGCGGGGACGAAGGCTGCCGCCAAGACGCCCGGCAAGCCTGAAGCCGAGTCCGAGTCCGAGTCCGAGTCCGAAGCCAAGCCTGCCGCGAAGGCTGCGGCCAAGACCCCGGCGAAGGCTCCCGCGAAGGCACCGGTGAAGGCCGCCGCGAAGGCACCCGTGAAGGCCGCCGCGAAGGCGCCGGCTCGCGCCCGCAAGGAGGGACAGCCCAACAAGGCCGCCCAGTCGGGCAAGTCGGGTAATTCGCCCCAGTCCGGCAGGCCGGCGCGTGGTGCGGCCAAGAGCACGGGAGCCGCGGCCTCCGCAGCCTCCCCGGAAGCCACCACGGCCGGCGACGGCCCCGAGGGCACGGAGGACTGAGGCGGCGTGGGAACGACGGGGGCAGGTGAAGGCATGGGGACGAACGAGACGGGCACACCCGGCACGGCGGACGGCAGCACGACGCTGACCGCCGAGATCCGGCGCGTCCTGGCCCGTGTCGACGCCCATGCGGCGCGGGCGGCCCGCGCGGCTCGTGCCGCCGAGCCGGACCGGGGGACGGGCACTGGCTCGGGAATGGGATCCGGCTCGGAGACGGGTTCGGAATCGGGATCCGGCCGGGGAACGGGCTCGGCGCCCGAGCCCGACGACGGCCCTGGCCCCGGCTCCGGCCCCCGTCCCGGTGGGCCGGAGGACGCCGGTCACCCGGTACAGCACCCGGCGGGTCCCGCCACCGCGCCCCTCGACGCCCTCGTCGCCTGCTTTGGGCTCACCGCCTTCGAGCGGGACCTTGTACTCCTCACCGCCGCCCACGAGTTGGACGCCACGACCGCCGCCCGGTGTGCCGCGGCGAGCGGGGACCCGGAGCGCGCGTACCCCACGTTCTCGCTCGCGCTGGCCGCTCTCGCCGAACCGCACTGGAGTGCGCTGACCCCGGTCGCGCCCCTGCGGCGCTGGCGGATCGTGGAGCTGGACGACGACTCGCGGCTCACGCTGTCCCGGCTGCGGCTCGACGAGCGCATCCTGCACTTCCTGCTCGGCTCGCCCTACCTGGACGCCCGTCTGCACGGCCAGTTGCGCCGCACGCCGGTGCCGGACGAGCTGCCGCCGTCGTACGACCTGGCCGCGAGCCGGGTCGCCACGGGCTGGGCGACCGGCGCGCGGCCGGACGCGCCCCTGCTCGTCGAGGTGGTCGGCGGCGATCTGCGCAGCCGGGCCGACATCGCCGCCGCGGCCGCCGCCCGCTCCGGGCTCGGGCTGTACGCGATGAGCGCCGAGGACATCCCCACGGACCCCGCGGACCGCGACCGACTGGCCCGGCTGTGGCAGCGCGAGGCGATCCTGCTGCCCGCCGCCCTGCTGGTGGAGGCCGGTGAACTCGACCGTGACCAGCACGCGGCCACCGACACGTTCCTCGCCGGAGCCGCCGTCCCCGTCGTGGTGTCCAGCGCCGACCCGCGACAGACGGACCGGCCGCACGGCGAACGGGTGGCCGTGCCCCGCCTGGACGACGAGGAGCAACTCGGCCTGTGGACAGGCGCGTTCGAAGGTGTCGCCGAGATCCCGGAAGGCGAACTGCGGTCGTTGGTCGCGCAGTTCCAGCTTCCGCCCCATGTCGTACGTGCCGCTGCGGCCGCCGTACGCCGTGATCTGCCCGGCGAGGACGAGCTGGACGCCGGTCGACTCGCCTGGCGTGCCGGAATGAACGAGGCCCGTGTCGGCATGGACGACCAGGGCCGCCGTATCGAGCCCGAGGCGGGCTGGGACGACCTCGTGCTGCACGAGCGGCAGACGAGTGTGCTGCGCGAGATCGTCGCGCACGTGCGTCAGCGGGCAACTGTCCACCAGGAGTGGGGATTTGCGGCGACCCTGCGCCGAGGACTGGGCGTGACGGCCCTGTTCGCGGGTGGTTCCGGGACGGGCAAGACGCTCGCCGCCGAGGTCATGGCCAAGGAGCTCGGGCTCGACCTCTTCATCGTCGACCTGTCCCAGGTGGTCAGTAAGTACATCGGCGAGACCGAGAAGAACCTGCGGAAGGTGTTCGACGCAGCCGAAGCCGGTGGCGCGCTCCTCCTCTTCGACGAGGCCGACGCGCTCTTCGGCAAGCGCAGCGAGGTCAAGGACAGCCACGACCGCTACGCCAACCTCGAAGTCAGCTATCTGTTGATGCGGATGGAGGCCTATCGGGGGCTCGCGATCCTCACCACCAACATGAAGAAGGCCCTGGACACGGCGTTCATGCGGCGGATCCGCTTCGTCGTCGACTTCCCGTTCCCGGCCGAGCACGAGCGCGCCGAGATCTGGCGCCGGGTCCTGCCGTCGCGGACCCCGACGAAGGGCATCGAGCCGGAACTGCTGGCCCAACTCACCGTCGCGGGCGGCTCGATCCGCAACATCGCCCTGTCCGGCGCGTTCCTCGCCGCCGAGGAGGGCGACCGGCTGCAGATGCGGCACATGCTCGCGGCCGCCCGCACCGAGTACCTCAAGCTGGAGCGCTCCCTGACGCCGGGGGAGGTCCGCGGATGGGTGTGAGCAGGCCGCATCGGGAGAATTCGGCAGGTCGTCCCGAGCCGCGCGAGATCCGTGTCGACATCGGCGAGCTGGTCCTGGACGGCTTCGGCCCGTCCGTGGATCCGGGGCGCGTATCGGCGTCGTTCGAGCGGGAGTTGACCCGTCTCGTACGGGAACACGGGGTGCCGCTGGCCTCGGACGGCACCGTGTCCGTGGACGGGGTGTCGGGACTGCCTCCGATGCCTGACGGGCTGTCCGCGCGCCGGCTCGGCCAGGAGCTGGCACGCGCGGTGCACGCGGGGCTTTCGGGCCGTGGGGAGGTGACGCGATGACGACCTCCGCCGCTCAGGACTCCCAGGCGGCCGAGCAGGCCGCCGCCGAGCGCCGCCGCAAACGCAAGGAGCGCGCGGCGAAGAACCGCGCGCCCGAGCCGAAGAACATCGTCAGCGGGGCCGGGCAGCCGCTGGACGCCGGTGTGCGCCGGGAACTGGAGGAGCAGCTCGGCCACGACCTGGGATCCGTACGTCTGCACACCGACCGCGACGCGGGTGCGCTCACCGGCATGCTGGGTGCGGACGCGGTGGCGGTGGGCCAGGACATCTTCTTCGGCGAGGGCCAGTACCGGCCGGGCACGGAGCAGGGCCTTGCCCTGCTCGCGCACGAGCTGCTGCACACGATCCAACACCCGTTCGCCAGCGGCACGTTGACGGCAGGCCGCGACCTGGGCCGGGTCAGCGCGCCGCACGAGGCGGCCGAGCGCGCCGCAGAGGACACCGCCCAGGCCGTGGCGCGCGGCGAGCAGGCACCCGAGGTCGCCCCGGAGGCCAGCACACCGGCGTGGATGCGCTACACCACCGTCCACGCCGACCGCAATCGGCTCGAGCACCTCGACCCCGCCACGCTGGTCGACCGCCTCGCCAACACGGTCGTCCGGTCGCTCCGCACCGACCCGACGGACAGCGCGCAGCGCGTCCGCGCCTCCCTGGCCCAGCTGTCGGAGGAGCTTCAGGAGCGCGTACTTGATCGCCTGGAGCACCGGCTGCTCTCCTCCGAGCACGACTTCGTGCTGGACCTGGTCACGGAGATCGACGAGGACGGCCGGGCGGAGAGCGAGGCCACCGCCCGGCAGCGCGGCCTTCTCGCTCCGGAGGTCGAGGAGGACACGGCCGACGACGTACGGGCGGAGCGGGAGAAGGAGCAGGAGGCCGCCCGGGAGGAGCAGCAGCGCACCGAGAGGACGGGGCCCGCTCCCGGCCCGGAGAAGCAGGCCGTCGACGGGGCCGGAGCCGGGGACACCGCTCCCGCCGCGGGCAGTACGCCGGAGAACGCGGGCGGCACGATCCCGCAGGGCGGTACTCCGGGCGCGGACGCAGGGAAGGCCGAGGACGAGAAGGAGTCCGACCCCCGGACGGGTGGGGACGCGTCCAGCCCCAGGGGGGACGGCGAGCAGGCCGCTTCGCCCGCCGCGCAGTCGGAGCAGAAGGCGGGGCAGCAGGAGTCCGCGGCCGGCGGGAAGGCCGGAGCACGGGCGGCCGGGAAGCAGGGCGAGAAGTCCGGCGCGGAGAAGAACGGACAGCAGGGGCAGCGGCAGGACAAGGGGAAGCAGGGCGGCGGGAAGGACGGCGACCGGGCCGAGGCGAAGCAGGCCGAGGAGAAGGCCAGGAAGGAAGCCGGCCAGGAGGAGGCGGCGGGTCCGCGCGCCGAAGACGAGGCCGCCGCCAAGGCCCGCGAGAGCGCCGCCGCGGCCGAGGCGGCCAAGAAGGACGAGCCGGGCCGCGACGAGGGCACCCCCATGGACGCGGGCAGGGGCCGAGGGTTTCCCCGGCCGCGCCGGCACGCTGGACGGGGCCCGCGCCCAGGACCAGGAGGACGAGGAGACGCGGGAGGAGTCCGCCGGCCAGGGCGGTGACTCCGAGGTGGAGGTCGGCGGCGGGGAGGAGAGCGCCTGGGACGTCAAGCTCAGGCCGGAGGACTTCCTGCCGGAGCAGGACCTCGACGTGTCGAACGTTCCGACCTCCGACCAGATCGATGAGTCCGCCGCGAACTCTGTCCCGCCCACCCCCACCTTTCCCGCTCCGCCGCCGACCAGGGCCGACAAGGTCCATGCGGAACGTGAGCAGGAGGACCAGGAGGACGCCGAGCGCGAGGCGGCGGCGGAGAAGGACGACCCGGGCACCGAGGACTCCCCGCCCGTGCCGGGCGCCGAGGAGGAGGCCGCTGAGCAGCGCCGCCGTACGGAGAGCGAGCTCGACCCCGAGGAGAAGTCCGGGCCGAAGCCCGCGCCGGGCGTCGCCTCCAAGGACCTCAAGCAGGGCGACGACCCCAAGGCCGGTCCGGTCGCTGCCGAGGCCACCGCGCAGGAGGCCAAGGACCGTTCGAAGGAGACCGGCGGCAACACGGCCGAGCAGGCCGCCAAGGAGGAGAAGGGCACCCCGACCGCGGGCGGACCGGGTGACAAGGCGTCGGGCGGCGGAAAGGACTCCGCGCAGACCCGCTCCGACACCTCGGCCACCGAGTCCCCGACGGACTCGGCCAGGAAGGGCTCCGAGGGCGAGAAGGCGGCTTCCGACGAGGGGGCCACGGGAGCGGCGAAGGCCGAGCAGTCCCCTGGCCCGCAGGAGTCGAAGGGGCCCAAGGACCAGGGCGGGAGCGGCACTTCGGACGGTTCGGCGTCCGGCGGTGGCACGACCGACTCCGACAGCTCGGCCGATACGGGTGCGACATCGCCGTCCAGCCTCGCTTCCTCCGACGGGGGTAACTCTGGCTCGGACACGGGGAGTTCAAGCCCAGGTACGGAGTCCCGCTCCCCCTCCCGTACGGAGAAGTCGAGCCCCGGGGCCCAGGAAGCGCGGACGGAGAAGCCGAAGGAACAGGCTCCGCAGCCGGAGAGCAAGGCGGACGGCCAGGCCGAATCCGCGGGCGGGGACGACTCCGGCTCCCGGGCCGCTCCCGCGGCTGCGCGCGGTGGCGGTGGCGGGTCGAAGGGCGGAGCCAAGGGGAGCGCGGCCAAGGGGAAGAAGGCGTCCAAGGCGGCGCCGGACCTCTCGGGTGGCTCCCCCGAGGAGGGCCTTTCCGCCGCGTCGAACCTCAAGCCGCACCAGGCCGTCGAGGCGATGGACAGCGTCGGCGGCGCCGTGGACAAGGACGTCGGCAAGGAGCACAAGCAGCTGGCGGCCAAGCCGCCCGCCATGGACCGCCCTTCCGGCGCCCCGAAGACCCTGCACGGCGCGCCGGACTCCGAGGAGGCGGCGCAGTACAACGAGGACAAGGCCAGTCGAGCCGACGACGCGAAGGACGAGAAGGCCGAGGTCAAGGGCGAGAAGAAGCCGGAAGGCAAGATCGACGCCGAGGAGATGGAGGAGCCGGACTTCTTCGACCAGGTCGGGATGATGGCCGGCTACGTCATCGGCGGGATCGGCGACTGGCTCGGCTTCGATGTGACGGCGGAGGACCTGGCCGCGCAGTTCGCCGGGATGCCCACCAAGGACGAGGCCATGAAGGAGGCGCAGAACGGCACCGCCCCGGGCGTCGACATGAAGGGCCAGGCCGACGACAAGGCCGAGGAACAGGGCGGCAACACCGACGACAAGAGCCAGGAGGCCGCCGAGACCGGCGCCGACGACGCCGGTCGCAGGATGGGCGAGGACCAGGTCTACCCGGACGCGCCGAAGGAACGGCTCGAGGGGAAGGTGCCGGCCGAGCAGGGCGGCAGGTCGCAGGTCGGCGGCGGCGGAGCGGGCACCGGTGCGGTGCCTCCCGAAGCGGCCTCCGAAGTGGCCGAGCACGAGCGCAAGCCACAGTTCAAGAAGGCCCTGAGCGACGGCCGCCAGGACATGGGCAAGGGCCGGGAGAAGAAGACTCAGGACACCCGCACGTCCCAGGACAGGCACAAGCGGCAGGTCGACAAGGAAGTCCAGTCCAACACCAAGGAGCAGACGGGCAAGCGCGAGGGCGTCCTGACGGACGTGGACAAGCAGCGCTCCGACTGGACCAAGGAGCAGGACGAAGAGCTCAAGAAGCTCGGCACGAAGAAGTCCGACCGCGAGAAGAAGATCCGCGACGACGTCAAGAAGGAGGAGGAGGACACCGACAAGGACGTCGGCAAGGAGAAGGAGACCAGCGACAAGGACATCAAGGACAAGGGCGACAAGGCCGAGGAGGACGCGGGGAAGAAGAAGGACGAGAACGTCGACGACTCCAAGGGCTGGCTCTCCAAGACGCTCGACTGGATCAAAGAGAAGTTCATCGAGCTGCGGGACAAGATCGTCCAGATCATCAAGGACGCCCGCAACGCGATCGTCGAAGCGCTGAAGAGCTTCAAGGAGACGGTCGAGGGCTGGATCAACGCGGCCCGCGAGGGCATCGTCGAGATGATCAAGAAGTTCATCGAGGACCTGATCGAGTTCGTCACGTCCTTGGTGGAAGCGGTCATCGAGATCGCCCGCCGTATACGCAAGTTCATCGCGGACCTCATCAAGGCGGCGATCGCGCTCGTCAACAGGCTCGCCACGGTGCTGAGGCAGATCATGAACGATCTGCTGGAGTCCATCGCGAAACTCCTCAGCGACATCCTGAACGTCCTGAAGAAAATGCTCCTGGACGTCCTGAACGCGTGCAAGGAAGCCCTCAAGGCGGTCCTCGACTTCGCCACGAAGTTCATCGCCGCATTCGGCGAGTTCATGATGATCCTGGTCGACATCCTCGCGGATCCGGGCGGCTGGCTGAGCGGTGCGAAGAACTCCGCGTACGACGGCGCGAAGAACCACCTCTTCAACGAGGTGAAGAGCGCGGTCAAGCAGTGGTTCAACGACAAGGTCAAGGAGATCACCGGCCTGACCGAAGCCGTCTGGAACAAGCTCATGAAGGGCGGCTGGACCCTCGACAAGATCGCCAAGGAGGTGTGGGACGCGATCGTCCCCCAACTCCCGTTCATCATCGGCGAGATCGTCATCACGAAGGTCCTTGCGAAGCTGATCCCCGGCGCCGGCTGGGGCGCGGCCATCCTGGAGGCCATCCAGGCCGCGATCGGCTCACTGGGCGAGATCCTCAAGGCTGTCGGCGCCGTCATCACCTGGCTGAAGTCCGTACGCCAGGGCGGCGCGGGCGTCCTCTTCGCCAAGGCGATAGCGGCGGGAATCGTCGTCCTGCTGGAAATGGCCTACGAGCTGATCCTCAGCGGCATCGGCAAGTACGTGTCGAAGGTAGGCAAGCGGCTCAAGGGCGTCGCCGCCAACATGGGCAAGGACAAGGGCGGCGGCAAGGACAAGGGCAAGGACGGGCAGGGCGGGGACGACAAGGGTGGAGACAAGGGCGGCGACAGGAGCGCGCCTGCGTCGACGGCACCCAAGCCGAATCCGGTGACGACGCCTCCCGGCAAGAAGTCCCAGGACGCGTCGGGCAGGCCGAAGGACCAGGCCGGTCCGGGTAGGCCGAAGGACCAGACCTCTCCCGGCAAACCCAAGGACAAGGACGGCCCGGCCAGGCCGAACGACAAGGACGCGCCGGCCAAGCCCAAGGACACTCAGGCCCCGTCCCCCGAGCCCACGAAGCCCACGAAGCCCACGGGTCCCACGAACAAGAACGACAAGGGCAACGGCAAGACCGACACCCCGAGCGACAAGTCGACGAGGCCGACGCCGCCGACGTCCAAGGACAGGAACGGCAACCCGAAGAACGCGGACGCGAGCGACAGGAAGGACACGCAGCCGACTCCGTCCCCGAAGCCCACAACACCGAAGCCGGGCAAGGGTGACGGCCCGGACAACACGAAGAAGGACAGCCCGAAGGGGAACGAGGACAAGGCGCAGGACCCCAACAACAAGCGCCCCGACCGCGACTCCAAGAAGGACGACTCCGGCGGCGGCGGCAAGAAGGACACCGACGGGTCCGGCACGAAAGACAGGACCGATTCGGACGGGAAGGACGGGCCCGGGAAGAAGGACTCGGACGGGTCCGGCAGGAAGGACACGGACGACAAGGGCAGGAGCGACGGCCCAGCACGCCCCCGCCCCGGCAAGGACGGCCCAGGCAGGCCCAAGTCCAAGGAGGAGAAGGACAGGAAGGAAAAGGAAGAGGAGGACTCCAAGGACGATCGGTTGCCCGCGATCGTGGCAAGGATTCGGCCTCCACTGCGCCGGAAGATGCGTCACGGCATCCCCCTTTCCACGTACCTCGCTGTCCTGGAGGCATACAAGCTCCGCTATCGGCTCACCGGACTCAGGCCTGGCGGCGGCGACCCCTTCACTCTCGTCGCATCCCTGAGGTATTCGCTCCCTGTGCTCGACGGCGACTATTCGGAGCCCCGGTCCCAGCCGCATGTCTACAACCAACCTCCCGGCGCGCCGGCCGCGGGACTTCCGGAACCGAAGATGCCCGCGTGGACCAGCGCCAGGGCAAGCAGCATCGAAGCCGAGTTCCTGAGCCACAAGCGCAAACCGAAGGGGCGTGCGCCCGGCAACGCAATGCCGCCGGGCTGGGCCTACCTCATCGATCCCGCCAACAGCCATCTCTGGGGAGAGCGAGGGGCGTGGGTGAGAGCGCACCTCCTCCCGGACCGACTGGGCGGGTGGAACTCCGAGAACAACCTCGTGCCGGCTCGGCGCGGCGTGAACAAGGACCTGGAACTGAACCTGGAGAAGCCAGCTTACGACGCCAGCATGAAGGATCCCATCTGGTACGAATCCAAGGTGGTATTCGGAAACACCGGAGTGATCAGGTCGGGGCCCGACGTACCGATCAAGCACATCCCGACCCAGATCACCTCCACATACGGCAGGCATGAGAAGAAGCACGGTCAATCCGGTGACCGCCGAACTCACTGGAATCGACTGGGCGTCGAGAAGTCCTACACGCTCGACATTGAGCGACCGCAACAGGACGAGGGGAAAAAGCTCCACATCAACACATACGGGGACACGCAGATCAAGACCTGGCTCAAAATCCCGAAGAGCCTGGCGAAACACATCAAGGATCAGCGTGACCTAACGCCCGGAAAGGAGTTCGCCGACCTCCGCGACTTCAGGAAGGAAATGCGCGACCGGCAGAGAAGGAGCGGGCCCGGCTCGCTCCCCAAGCTACAAGACGCGATTGACCAACTGGCCTTGCTCCAACGCAAGGGAGAGGTCGAGTGGACCAAGCTCCACAGGGAAAAGTGAGGACCGAATGCTTCCATACGAGCGCCGTTTGCTCGATGCCATCGACGAGGTGCGTGAATCGCCGTTCTGCGAGGTCATGTACGAGGAGCTGGGCCCGGGCGCTGCCCGTCGGGACCCCATGGGCATCTTCGATCTGATGGCGGAGGACGGTATTGAGCTCACCGAGCGCATCAAGGAAGCACTCTTCCCGCACCGCTTCATGGCGTTGCACTGGGCTTCCGCTCAACCGGAACTGGTCGGCGACTTCAGGGTGATGAACATCAGCGCCAGCAGCGAGGAAAGACTCCTCAACCTGGATGACCATGCCTGGTACGAAAGCGACAAGGCGCTCCTGTCGGAACTCACGATCCTCGATGACGCTTCCCGGGGCGGCAGCGGCCAATTGACCACGATGCGGTTCCTGCCAGGCGTGCCGAGTCCGGAGATCTGGTACCTCGACAGGTTCCACACCTTCGTCAAGCTCGACATGGACTACCGCGACTACCTCGACAACCTCATTGTCACCAAGGGAGTCATCGGCTGGCAGTACCTCTTCGCCGATGTCCCGCTCGGCGCCGACGAGTTCGGCAACACCCTGGATGATCTCAGGACCATGCTGCGAGTCTTCCCGGAACAGTTCCCGGATCACGACTACGCGCCTCTGCAAGAACGCCTGGAGGCCCGCCTGTGACCCGCTACGCAGACATCCCCAAGCCCATCCGTTCCGGAATTGTCGTGGTCGACCACGACCGAGGCACGCCCCAGCGGATCATCGTGCTTCAGTTCAACCCGGACACCCTGGAACGCAGCCTCAGTCCCCAGTCGGCGGGAGGCAGTGGCGACTCCGGTGGAGGCGGTAGCGGGACCGGAGACCGGAATGAGGCCCTGCGCCTCAAGGGCCCCGCCCAGGAGACCTGGAAGTTCACCGCCGAGATCGACGCGACCGATCAGTTCGAGGTTGCCGCACCCGACGGAATTCACCCGCAACTCGCCACCCTCGAAATGCTGGTGCAGCCCACGACCCAGCAGATACGGGACGCCTCGCGGTTGTCCCAGAAGGGGGCCATCGAGATCAGCCCGATCGAGATGCCGTTGACGCTGTTCACGTGGGGGAGCAAGCGGGTGATGCCCGTGCGGCTCACCGAGCTGTCCATCAACGAGTCCGCCTTCGACGTGAACCTCAACCCGATCCGGGCCTCGCTCAGCATCGGGCTGAAGGTGCTCACCGTCAGCGACCTCCCGGCCGGACACCGAGGCGCCGACCTGTACATGGCCCACCTCGCCCAGAAGGAACGCCTCGCGGCGGCCGCCCGCCGAGGCAGCCTCGGCGGACTCGGCCTCACCGGCGGGGACATCGGCGGCACGGCAACACTGAGCGGAAGGGGCTGAGGCAGAGGCCATGGCCGACATCGAGCCGTACGAGAACGCCCTGGACGCGATCCCGGGTGCCCACCCCTACCCCCGCACCAGCCGCTACCACGACGCCGAGATCGGGATCCACCGACAGGCGGACGGGACCGAAGTCCGGTACACCAAGCGCCGGTTGCTGCCCCCGTTGGCCGAGACCGAGGACGAGGGCCAGAGCCACACCGTCAGCAGCGGCGAGCGCCCCGACCTCCTCGGGCAGCGCTACTTCGGCGACCCCGCCCAGTGGTGGCAGATCGCCGACGCCAACCCCGTACTCGATCCACGGGAGTTGACCGACGAGGCGGGCAACGTCATCGAGGTGCCGCTCGCCGGCGGCTTCCCGCGGGCGGACCGGGGAGACCGGCGTGTCTGAACTCCCCGTGGGCCGGGGCCCCGTACACATCACCCTCCAGATGGGACCGAAGCTCACCCGGCCCGTCCAGGCGGAGGTGACGGAAGCCCTGCTCTCCGCCCAGATCACCGCCACCGCGGGAGAACGCAGCGGCTTCCAGCTCGCCTTCGACCTCACCAAGAACGGGCTCATCAACCGCACCCTGCTCCCGGAGGGGTTCTTCGACCCGAAGACCCGCGTCATCGTCTCCGTGAGTGTGAAAGGCACGCCCGAGGTACTCCTCGACGGCCTGATCGTGCGGCAGGAGGTGGGCGCCAGCAACCAGCCGGGCCACTCCACGCTCACCGTCACCGGCGAGGACCTGAGCCTCCTCATGGACCTGGAGGAGCGCACCGACCGCTACCCCAACCTCCCTCCCTCCCAGCGCGTCCTGGCCATCCTGCGCCGGTACTCCGACTACGGCATCCGGCCGGACGTCTACACGGAGAAGGTGTCCCAGCCCCCGCACCAGGACCTCCGCGTCCACTACCAGACGGGCACCGACCTCCAGTACGTCAACGAGCTGGCCCGCGCCAACGGCTACACGTTCTATCTGGAGCCCGGCCCCAACCCGGGCCAGTCGTCCGCCCGTTGGGGCCCCGAGGTCAGGCTCGGCATCCGCCAGCACGCCCTCAACGTCAACATGGACAACAACTCCACCGTCGACCAGCTGACGTTCGCGTACGACGGCACGGCGCGGGAGGAACCGCAGGCCCGCTGGCAGGACCCCGGCACCCGGCAGTCCACGCTGCTCCCGCAGCCGCCGATCAGCCCGCTGCGTCCGCCCCTCGGCAAGCGGCCGACCCCGGCGCTCAAGCGCAGGACGCTGGCCGGTACCGCCAAGCAGCAGCGCGAGCAGGCCGAGGCCGAACTCCTCGCCAGGGCCGCCGTGTCCGCCGACGTCATCTCGGGCTCCGGCTCGCTCGACGTCAACCGGCACGGATACCTCCTCCAGCCCCGCCAACTGGTCGGCGTGCGCGGGTCGGGGCGGGCGTACGACGGCGACTACTACGTCAAGTCCGTCACGCACATGCTGCGCCCGGGCTCGTACCAGCAGAACTTCACCCTCTCCAGGGAGGGTCTCGAAGCCCGCAGCGCCTACGTCAGGCCCTGACCCACAACCGCACGCACGGCCCCGCAACACCCCACAGAGCAGGAGCAGTTCAGCATGGCGGCAACCGGCAATCGCTACCTCGGCAAGTTCCGCGGCCGGGTGATCGACAACAACGACCCGCTGCACATCGGGCGGATCACCGTCGAGGTCCCGGACGTCCTCGGCGACGAGCCGTCGACGTGGGCGCTGCCCTGTCTGCCGTTCACCGGGCCGGAGGCGGGGCAGTTCGTGGTGCCGCCGCCGGGAGCGGGTGTGTGGGTCGAGTTCGAGCAGGGGGATCCCAGCTTCCCCGTGTGGACGGGGTGCTGGTACGGCGACCAGAGCGAGCTGCCGCCGGACGCGCGCCGCCTGGTCCAGCCGGCCTCGCAGGCCAAACCGGTCGTGGTGCAGACGCCCGGGGCGCACAAGATCGTGATGAGCGATCCGCCTGGCGCGGACCAGGGAATCCTGCTCCAGGCCCAGGGCGGCGCCTACATCCGCATCACCAAGGAAGCCGTGGTCATCGCGACCGGTGCGGGCGCCGAGGTCCTGCTGCGCGGCAACCAAGTGACGATCAACGAGGGCCAGTTGACCGTGCTCTCGAAGCGATAGGAAGACGGGGGACGAATCAAGTGTCCAGCGCAACAGGGGCATCCGGCGGTCTGCTCGGCACCGGTGCCGTGATCAGCTGCCCGCACGGCGGCCGCGCCACCACCGCCACCACATCCACCTCCGCCGTGCTCATGGACGGCATGCCCGTCGCCACGGCCGAGCACGGGTACGCCGTCACCGGCTGCCCGCACACCGTCGACGGGGTGCCCGTGCCGTGCGTCTCCGTCCGCTGGACGGCCGACGGCTCCGGCGTCACGGTCGGCGGCGCGTCCGTGCTGCTCGACACCTGCGCGGCCGAGTGCTTCACGGCGGCCTTCGTGCCGCAGGGGCCGCCCGTCGTCCAGGCCGAGCGCCGGAAGGTGGCCGTCCGATGAGCCCACGCACCCGCCCCCGCAGTGACATCGCGTTCCCGTTCCGGGCCGACCGCCGGGGCCGCACCGCGCACGCCCGGCACGACGAGCACGTCCGCGACCTGATCGAGCAGGTGCTGTTCACCAGCCCCGGCGAGCGCGTGATGCGCCCCGACTTCGGCTGCGGACTGCTCGACCTGGTGTTCGCGCCCAACAGCCCCGAACTCACCAGCACCCTCGAACTCTCCGTGCAGGCCTCCTTGCAGCGCTGGCTCGGCGACCTCATCGACGTGGAGGACCTCGACGTGGTCAGCGAGGACAACGCCATCCGCGTGCATCTCTCGTACGCCGTGCGCACCACCGGAACGCGCCGCGACGACGTCTTCGAAGGGAGGGCAGCGGCATGACGGTCACGATCACCACCTCCCGGCGGGCGAAGGCAAGGGCCGCCCAGCTCAACGGAGTTGACGCGGTCGAGGTCGGCGACGACGGCCTCACGCTCACCGTCACCTTCCTCGGCAAGGCCCCGCACGGCCTGTGCGCCGAGAACGTACGCCTCGACGGCGGCCGCCGCATCATCGGACTCACCGACATCACAGTTGTCGACCTGAGTGTCGAGCGCGAGGACGACCCCGAACTCGACGACCGGCTGTACGTCACCCTCGACAAGGCCGGCGACACCTCCCGCTACCGGCTCTCCCTCGTGGAGACCGACCCGTACGGACGCCCCGGGACCGAGCCGTACCGAGGCTTCGACCAGCGCTACCACAGCGCGACCTTCGCCTTCCGTCCCGACTGCCCGACACCCTTCGACTGCGCCGAAGAGCCCCACGGGACACGGGAGTTCCCCGAGGCGCCCGTCGTCGACTACACCGCGCGCGACTACGAGACCATCCGCAAGCTGCTCCTCGACCGGCTCGCGCTCACCACGCCCGACTGGATCGAGCGCAACCCCGCCGACCTGGGCACGACGCTCGTCGAACTGCTCGCGTACACCGGCGACCAGATCAGCTACCAGCAGGACGCGGTCGCCACGGAGGCGTACCTCGACACCGCGCGCCGCCGGGTCTCCGTACGCCGCCATGTCCGGCTCATCGACTACGCGATGCACGACGGCGCCAACTCCCGCGCGTACGTGACCGTGCAGACCGCGGGCGAGCACACGCTGCTGCCGGGCACGTACCGCTTCGCCTCCGTCGACGTACGCACCCTCGACCCGCACGACCGTCCGGAGCCCGGCACGGTCATCGACGACGGGGACCTCGCCGGACTCGACGAGCGCGGATCGGTGGAGGTCTTCGAACCGGTCGTGTCCGCCGACCCGTTGGAGCTGCGCGCCGCCCACAACGCGATCCGGCTGTGGACCTGGGGCGGCGAGGTGTCCTCCCTTCCGAAGGGCGCGACCGCCGCGACCCTGCGCGACGAGTGGCGTGACGCGGAGACGTGTGAGGAGCGCCAACTCGGTCTGAAGCCCGGCGACTTGCTCGTACTGGAGGAGGTGAAGGGGCCGCGCACCGGCACCCCGGGCGACGCCGACCCCGCCCACCGGCAGGTCGTGCGCCTGACCTCCGTCACCCCGGGCGTCGACCGCATCGAGGACCAGCCCGTCCTGGAGGTCACCTGGGCCGCCGGGGACGCGCTGCGCTTTCCGTTCTGCCTCGCCACGCGCGGTGGACGCGACTGCGAGCCCGTCGAGGACGTGACGCTCGCACGCGGCAACGTCGTCCTCGTCGACCACGGCCGCTCCCTGAACTGGTGCGGCGACGGCCTGCCGGAGACGGTGACCGTGCCGCCCGTACCCGCCGTCGTCGGCTCCTGCGACCCTCCCGCCTTCGGCTGCCGGGACCGCGACGAGGGCAACGCGCCCGCCCGGCTCATCAACTCCCTTACGGACAAGGCCGAATGCGGCGACCCGCTCACCCCTGACGATATCCGCGAGCTGTTCGACGTCGTCGGCGAGAACGCGACCGTACGCGCCGGCCTGGGCCTGGAACTCGCCGGGCAGCGGCAGGAAAGGGTGGTGCCTGGCACGGCGTACGCGCAGGTCGCGGCCCTGAGGACCCTGCTCGCCCAGTCCGTGTACCCCGGTGTCGCGCCCCGCTTCCGGCCGGTCCTCGGCCGCTCGCCCGTGGCGCAGACCGTGCCGTTCCCGGACCCGGGGACCGTCGCCGGCGGCCAGGCCGAGCGGATCGCCGCCATCCCCGGAAGGGTCAGGCAGCGGCTCGTCGAGCTGTGGCGCAGCGCCCGCGACGGGCTCGGCGAGCAGGAGATCGCCGAACTCACCGTGATCTACGGCCTGAAGACCCTGGAACACCTCGAACTCCACCTCCACCCCGTCCGCGCCCTGCGTGAACTCCTCTTCCGCAGCGACCAGTTGCTCGACGCCAAGCTGCGCCGCGTCGAGGTGCTCACGGCACGGGCCCGCGCGGGAACGGTCCTCGACGGCCACATCGCCTGGGAGATCGCCCACAGTTGGGGACCGGCGTACGCGGCCGGACTGCACCCGGACGAGCTGGTGCTGCGCGGCCCCGCCTCGGCGGCGCTCCGCCACGACCCGCGCCAGGCACTCCCGGCCGTACGCCTCCACGAGAGCGACAGCGACAGAGATGGCGACGGCGACCGTGGTGTGGTGTGGGAGCCGCACCGCGACCTGCTCGACAGCACTCCCCGCGACCGGCACTTCGTCGGCGAACTGGAGGACGACGGACGCCTCGCCCTCCGCTTCGGCGACGGCCGCCACGGCACCCGTCCGACCCCCGGCGCCCGCCTCGAACTCCGCTACCGGCTCGGCGGTGGCACCGCCGGAAACGTCGGCGCGGAGGCCATCAACCACCTCGTCCTGTGCAATGAAAGTGACGACGGCGACCGCGCGGAACCGCCCGTGGCCGGCGTACGCAACCCACTGCCCGCCGTCGGCGGCACCGAGCCCGAACCGGTCGAGCAAGTACGCCAGTTGGCCCCGCTCGACCTGCGCCGCACCCGCCTCCGAGCGGTCACCGCCGAGGACTACGCGGCCCTCGCCTCCGCCCTGCCCGGCGTGCAGCGCGCCGCCGCCGCGATCCGCTGGACCGGCAGCGTCCAGGAGGCCCACATCGCCGTCGACCCGTACGGCACCGGTGCCCCCTCGGAGGGGCTGCTCGCCGAGGTGGCCCAGGCGCTGGAGGCGTACCGGCGCATCGGCCACGACCTCGTGGTCGCGCCCGCCCGGCTCGTGCCGCTCGACATCGAGCTGAAGGTGTGCGCCAAGCCGGGGCACCAGCACGGGCAGATCCTGGCCGAGCTCTACCGCGTACTCGGCAACGGCCGCCTCCCGGGCGGACGGCTCGGCTTCTTCCACCCGGACGCGCTGACCTTCGGCGAACCGGTCCGGCTGAGCCGTCTGGTCGCCGTCGCGGCCGCGGTGCCCGGTGTTGAGAGCGTCCATGTCACATGGCTTCGAAGGCTGTTCCACGAGGACCGAGGAGAGAGGGAGGACGGCGTGCTGCGGCTCGGCCCGCTGGAGATCGCCACCTGCGACAACGACCCCGACCGGCCGGAGAACGGCCGCCTCGCGATATCCCTCGGAGGTGCCCGATGAACGACGACTGCACCTGCGGCGGCGCATGCGGCCACGGCGCGTCCGGTGGCGGCGCGTACGGCGACGGCGTGTCCGGCGGCGCCACATGCGGTGGCGGCGGTACGTGCGATTGCGGTGGCGCGTGCGGAGGCCACGACGAGCGCCTCGCCCCCGCCCCGCTCCACAACCCGCCCGGCCGCACGGCCCTCGACTACCGCGTCGGCGAATACGGCTCCTTCCTGGCCGCCCAGCTCGACCGGCTCGCCTCGCCCGCGTACCCGGCCCTGAGGGGGCTCACGGTCCGCACCCCCGACGACCCGGCGATCGGCCTGCTCGACGCCACGGCCGTCCTCGGTGACCTGCTCACCTTCCACTCCGAGCGGATCGCCGACGAGGCCTATCTGCGGACGGCCAACGAGCACCGCTCGCTCGCGCTGCTCGGCCGACTTGTCGGACACCGGCCGCGCCCCGGCGTCGCCGCCTCCACGCACCTCGCGTACAGCCTCGAACGCGATCCGCGCGCCGAGACGCTGCCCGTGGTGATCCCGCGCGGGGCGCAGAGCCACAGCGTGCCGGCGTCGGCCGACGAGGAGTCGCAGACCTTCGAGACGAGCCGCGACCTGACGGCCCGCTGGGACTGGAACGAGCTGAAGGTCCGGCGCCGCCGCCCGTTCCTCGTCACCCCGGCGGACCTGGAGCGCCGCTCGGAGCTCTTCGTCGAGGGCACGGCCAACTCTCTCCAGACCGGCGACCAGTTGCTCTTCGTCTTCGGTGAACAGGCGGCCTCCGAGCCGAAGTTGCTGCCCGTCGCGAAGGTGCGGATCGACCGGGACGACGAGATCACCGCGATCGGTCTGGCCCAGTCGGCCCCGCCCACGCTCCGGGAACTCGTCGACGAGGTACGGCGGTGGACCTCCGAACCCGAGGCGCCGGGCGACCCCGGCGACGAGCCGCCCACCCCGGAGGTCCCCAACCCGCGCCCGGTCAGCCGCCTGATCGAGGACTTCGACGACCAGGTCCTCGCCCCCCTGCGTGCCGACCTGGACGGGATCAAGACCCCGGAGAGCCTCGCGGCCCGTCTTGCCGAGCCCGTGGCGCGCCTGGGTGAGGCCCAGGTCCTCGCGGCGCCGTACGAGGATGTCGCGGCGTGGTTCGAGCAGTTGGAGGCGGTCCTCGCCGAACTGGCCGAGCGCGCCCTGGAGTTGGCGCCCTCGCAGCCGGTGCCGCCGACGGGCGACGAGCAGGGCGCGACGACGGCTTCGGGCGACCAGGGCTCGGCGGGGGCCACCGGCCAGGGCCCGGCATCAGCCGTCGCCCCGAGCCCGACAGCTCTCGCCGCCGCGAGCCCGACGGCCCTCGCCACCCCGACCACCCCTCTGGGCCACCGCGAAGCCGCCCTCCAAGCCCTCGGCTCAGTCCTCCCCGCCCTCCGCGGCAGGGCCCCGGCACCGACCACCGGAGCCGGCCGGCCCCGCCGCCCGGGCGCGGACACGGCCCGGCTGCTCTCGGCCCTGAACCCCGGCCTGACCGGCCTCTACCCGGCCTGGCGGACGGCCGCCGCCCCCGGCACCCCGGGGCTCCTGCGGGAACTCCTCGCGATGCGCGTGACCACGGCACCCTTCGGAGCCATGGCCCCGCTCAAGCCCGTCCAGGACGACCGGGGCCGCGTCATCCGTACCGCCGACTGGCCCCTGACCGGTGCCGCCCTGGTCAGCATGCGCGTCGTGTTCGACCCGGCGGGCAAGGTCCCGGTGCGGGCGGAGTTCCAGTACGTCGAGGGCAGCAGCTCCGACCAGCGTGCGGAGAACCTGCCGGTCGCGGTGCCGGTCACCTTCCGCCTCGGCGCGGGCGAGGTGGACCTGTCCACCCGTGCGGGCCAGGACCGCGAGCTGAGCTGGCTCAACCGGCGCCCCACCGACTCCCAGGAGCCCGGCGTCACCGCGGTCCTCCGCGAGGGCCTGCCCAACCGCACGCTCTTCGTGTCCCGCCCGGACGCGGACGGCCTGGTCCACGTGGGCGTGCACAACGGCACGTCCGAGCAGGTCGCCCTCCGGCCGGGCGTCCCGGAGCGGTTCACGCACGGCGAGTACGAAGTGAGCCTCACGTACACCGTGGGCAGCGCCGCTCCGAACGTGGAGGTGGTCATCGCCTCGAAGCCGGAGCCCACCAACCGCCGCGTCCTGCAGCTGGACCGGGTGCACGACGGCATCACGGTCGGCAGCTGGGTCGCGATCCAGCGGCCCGGCAAGGGAGCCGAGGGCGGCATCCCGGGCGACAAGAAGCTCGCGTTCGTCACCACGAAGGTCGTGGCGGCGCGGACGGCCGCGTACACCAACTACGGGATCACCGGGCGCGGGACCGAACTCGTCCTGGCGGAACCGTGGTTGGACGAGTTCGACGTCCTGCTCTCGCACATCCGCGACACCACCGTCCACGCGGACGGCGAGCCGCTGCGCCTGGCCGACGAGCCGCTGGGCGAGGACGTGCACGGCAACGAGATCGAACTCGCCGAGCTGTACGACGGGTTGAGGCCGGGCCGCACGCTGATCGTCGCGGGCGAGCGCAGCGACATCCCCGGGGTGGCAGCCGTGCAGGCCACCGAGGTCGTCACCATCGCGGCCGCCGACCCGGCCGTCGATCCCCAACTGCCCGGCGACCACGTCCACACGAAGCTGACGCTCACCGCGGACCTCGCGTACCGCTTCCGCCGCGAGACCGTGCGGATCCTCGGCAACGTGGTCGAGGCGACCCACGGCGAGGGCCGGGACGAGCCGATCGGCAGCGGCGATTCGGACCGTACGAACCAGACGTTCGGGCTCTGGCAGTCCCCGCTGACCTGGCTCGCCGACGACAACCCCCTGGGCGCCACCCCCGTCCTGGAGGTGCGGGTCGACGGAGTGCTCTGGCACGAGGTCGACAGCCTCGCCGGGCGCGGCCCCCGCGAGCGCGTGTTCATCACCGGGACCACCGCCGACGGCCGCACCACCGTGACCTTCGGTGATGGCGTCCACGGCGCCCGACTGCCCAGCGGCCACGAGAACATCCGTGCCCGCTACCGCTTCGGCACCGGCAGGGCCGCCAACGTGGCGGCCGGCCGCATCACCCAGGCGCTCACCCGCCCCCTCGGCGTCACCGCGGTCACCAACCCGCGCTCCGCCACGGGCGGCGCCGACGCCGACGGCCCCGGACTGACCCGGCGCACGGTCCCGCTGGCCGTCTCGGCCCTGGACCGTCTGGTCTCGGAGACCGACTACGAGGACTTCGCCCGCTCCCGGGCCGGCATCGGCCGGGCCGCCGCGCGCGAACTCTTCGACGGACGGCGGCGCGTGCTGCACGTGACGGTCGCGGGCACGGACGACGTGCCGATCGCCGAGGACTCGGACCTGCTGCGGGCCCTGCGCGGCGCGCTCACCGAGTACGGCGACCCGAACCTCCCGGTCCGCGTGGACGTCCGTGAACTCGTCGCGCTCCTCGTCGCCGCGAAGGTGAAGGTGGCACCCGACCACACCTGGCAGATCGTCGAACCCCGCCTGCGCCAAGCCCTGTTGCGCCGACTCGGATATGAAGGACGGGAGTTGGGGCAGCCCGCCCGCCTCTCCGACATCCTGGCCACGGCCCACCAGGTGCCCGGCGTCGACTACATGGACGTCGACGTCTTCACCGGCGTCCCCGCCTCCGCGACCGCCGAGGAACTCACCAGGCTCCTCGCGAACCCGGGCCTGCCGAAGGCGTCGGTACCGGCGCGCGGGGCGACGTACGACGAGAAGGTCCACACCGTCCGCAAGAAGGACGGCGAGACGCTCTCGGAAGTCTGTGCCCGGCACTGGGTCCCGCTCGCCGAACTCCTGCGCCTGAACCCCGACATCACCGACACCCGCCGCCTGGCGAAGGACCGTTCGGTGTACGTCTTCCGCGGCATCAGCCCGGCCCAGCTCGCACTGCTGTCGCCGAAGGCCGCGGACACCCTGATTCTGACGGAGGTCAAGTGATGGCGGCGATGTCTGTGACGTTCCCGGACGTCCAGTTCGAGACGGAGGCCGTGTGATGGCCAGGGAGCCGGACGGACTCGCCGAGCTGCTGCCCCAGTGGCACCGGCTGCGCGACGCCCAGGAGGGCGAACCACTGCGTGCCCTGCTCGCCGTCATGGCCGAGCAACTCGACCTCGTACGCGACGGGGTCGAGCAGGGCTACGAGGACCTGTTCGTCGAGACGGCGGCCCCCTGGGTGCTGCCGTACCTCGGCGACCTGGTCGGCTACCGCACGCTGCCCGGCTACGAGCGTGTCCTCACCACCGGTCTGCGGGGCGGGAGTTCGGCCGCGCTCACCGAGGCCGTCGCTCCGCGCCGCGATGTCGCCGCGACCGTCGGCAACCGCCGCCGCAAGGGCACCCTCCACCTCCTCGAAGAACTCTCCGAGCGGGTGGCCGACTGGCCCGCACGCGCCGTCGAACTCTCCCGCCACGTCTCCCACCAGCAGCCCGTGAAGCTGTACGGGACCGGTGGCGCCGGGCGCGGGACACGCGGCCGCACGGTCGACCTCAGGGACAGCTCCGCGCTCGACCTGGCGGGCGGCCCCTTCGGCGCGGTGGCCCGCTCGGTCGACGTCCGCAGGGCCGACTCCCGTCACCGGCAAGGGGGTTGGAGCCCGGCCGGGGTCGGACTCTTCGTGTGGCGGCTGAAGGCGTACTCGCTGACGTCCTCACCGGCATACTGCATCGACCGGGCCCGCAACCTCTACAGCTTCTCGATCCTCGGCAACGACACCCCGCTGGTCACCAGGCCGGTCCCGGAGCCGTCGCCCACCCACATCGCGACCATCGACAACGTCCCGGCCTTCATCCGCCGCCGTCAGCTTCACGACCGCCTCGCCGACTACTACGGCCCCGGCAAGAGCTTCGTGATCCGCCGCGACGGCGAGGACCGGCCCGTGCCGCCCTCGGACATCGTGGTCGCCGACCTGTCGGACTGGCGCTACCGGCCCAAGCGCGGGCAGGTCGCGGTCGACCCGGAGCTCGGCCGGATCGCCTTCGGCGCCCGCACCGCACCCCGCAAGGGCGTCTGGGTGGACTACCACTACGGGTTCGGCGCGGACATGGGCGGCGGCGAGTACGTACGCGATCGTGAGTCCAGGCCGGACGCCGAGTTCTACCGGGTCGGCCCCGGCGAGACGTACCGGCAGATCATGGACGCCTACCGGGCCTGGCAGAACGACCGCCGGGCAGGCCGCTGCGGTCCCGAGGGCATCATCGAGATCACCCACAGCGGCGCGTACCAGGAGCAGTTGGACTTCGACCTCGACCCGGGCGACCGGCTCGAACTGCGCGCGGCCGAGGGCACGCGGCCGGTGATCCGGCTTCTCGACTGGTACAGCAACCGCCCCGACGCCCTCAACATCCGTGCGGTGTCGGAGGACTGCGCCCCCGGCGAGCGACCGCGGATCGTGCTCGACGGGCTGCTCGTCGCGGGCCGTGGCATCAACGTCACGGGCCCGATGGGCGCGGTCGTCGTACGGCACTCGACGCTCGTGCCCGGCTGGTCGCTGGAGCCGGAGTGCGATCCGCACTCGCCCGAGGAGCCGAGCATCGTCCTGGAGCGCACCACCGCGTGCCTCCAGGTCGAGCACAGCATCCTCGGCACGATCGAGGTCATCGGCGACGAGGTCTCCGAGGAACCCCTCGACATCCACCTCCGCGACAGCGTCCTCGACGCCACCGCCGACGACCGCGAGGCACTCTCCGCCCCCGACTGCCGGCACGCCCACGCCGTCCTGCACCTGCACCGGACGACCGTCATCGGCGAGATCCACACGCACGCGGTCCGGATCGCCGAGAACTCCGTCTTCACCGGACGGCTCCACGTGGCCCGCCGGGGCATCGGCTGCGTCCGCTTCTCGTACGTGCCGACCGGGTCCCGTACGCCACGCCGCCACCGCTGCCAGCCGGACCTGGCCGGCCCCGAACAGGCCGCCCGCGTACGGCCGTTGTTCACCTCCCAGCGCTACGGGACGCCCTGGTACGGGCTGTTGGCCGACCGGTGTGCCGAGGAGATCCGGCGCGGCGCGGAGGACGGGGCCGAACTGGGCGCCTTCCACGACCTGTACCGGCCGCAGCGCGAGGACAGCCTGCGGGCACGGCTCGCGGAGTACACGCCCACGGGGACGGACGCGGGGATCTTCTTCGTGACCTGACCCCCGCCTGCCTCCACGCGCACTTGGCTCGACGCCCACCCGGCTCGACGAGCCCCAGAACCCGCACGCACTTCCTGAACCAGGGGGATCCCCTTCATGCACGCAGACCTCTCCCGCTCCACGTTCCGCCCGGAGCGGCACTACTCCGCGGTCATCGCCCAGCAGGGCCGCGTCCAGCTCGACGCGGACGCCAACGAGCAGACCGCGATCCAGCTGTACCAGGCCCGCGCGCTCACCGCCGACCTGATCGGGCAGCACGGCGGCCCGCGCGACGCCGCCGGCTTCCGCATCGAGTACGTCGGCGGCAAGCACGACATCGACACCCTGCACATCCACGGCGGCCGCTACTACGTCGACGGCATCCTGTGCGACGCGGGCCGCCCGGCCCCCGGCGTCCCCGTACCCGACGAGGGCGACGAGGAGGAGGAGAAGGCGCAGGACTCCGCGCAGCCGCCCGCGTACTGGACCTACTGGGACCAGCCCGACGGATACCGCGACCCGGAGAAGCCCGGCGACCGGCTGCCCTCGCCCGCCCAGGCCCCCTTCGTGGTCTACCTCCAGGTGTGGGAGCGCTCGGTCACCGCGGCCGAGGACCCGGCGCTGCGCGAGGTCGCGCTCGGTGCGGCCATGCCGGACACCGCCGCCCGCGCCAAGGTCGTCTGGCAGGTCCTGCCGCTGGCCCTCGACGAGCTGGAGACCGAGGAGCCCGAGCCGTCCAAGGAGGTCGTCCGCGCGGCCTTCGCCCGCTGGGCGCAGAAGCAGGCCGCGCCCACGGCCCGCCTCGCCGCCCGCGCCGAACGGCCCGACCACGCCGACGAGGACCCCTGCCTGGTCAGGCCGGACTCCCGCTACCGCGGCCCCGAGAACCAGCTGTACCGCGTGGAGGTCCACGAGGGCGGCGCGCCCGGCGAGGGGGCCAAGGGGGGCGAGTCGAAGAAGGGTGCCACCTTCAAGTGGTCCCGCGAGAACGGCTCCGTGGTCTTCGCGGTCGACGAACTCGACGGCACCTGGGTCCAGTTGGCGTCCCTCGGTCACGACGACAAGCTGGACCTGGACGTCGGCGACCGGGTGGAGTTCACCGACACCGCGTACGCCTCCCGCCTCGAACCCCTCCCGCTGCTCAGGGTCGAGGAACTGGACCTGCCCGGCCGACGCGTACGCCTGTCCGCCGAGCCGGAGCCGGGCGTCGGACGCCTCCCGCACCTGCACCCGTTCCTGCGCCGCTGGGACCACCACGAGGGCCCGAGGCGCAAGGGCGGGTCAACCACCTTGCGGGGCGGGGCGGTTCCGGTCACCGAGGGGGAGTGGCTGCCCCTGGAGGACGGTGTCGAGGTCTACTTCGCCAAGGGCGGCACGTACCGCACCGGCGACCACTGGATCGTCCCCGCCCGTACGGCCACCGGTAGCGTCGAGTGGCCGGTCGACCCGGCGCGCCGCCCGCTGCTCCAGGGTCCGGCGGGCATCGCCCGTCACTTCGCGCCGCTCGCCCTGGTGAAGGGCGAGGGCGAGGCCCTGGACCTGCGGCTCGCTTTCGGCCCGCTCGCCAGCAGCATCCCGGCGGCGGACGAGGCGACGCTCGCGGCGGAGACCCGGGCGCGACAGGAGGAACAGGCAGCGGAGGCCGACCCCTCCGGCGGGAGGTCGCAGACCACCGCCGAGGCGGAGGCAGCCGTGGAAGGAGACAAGTAATGGCGAAGCCCCTGACCGCGTCCAAGCTGGTGGAGATCCTGCGCGCCGAGGGCCTCACGGTCCACGAGGTGCGCAACTGGCGCCGCCACAACCGCAATTCGAAGGGCCCCTGGGGTCCGATGAACGGCGTGATGATCCACCACACCGTCACCTCCGGCACCGCCGCCTCCGTCGACATCTGCTACGACGGCTACTCGGGCCTGCCCGGACCCCTGTGCCACGGAGTCATCGACAAGAAGGGCCAGGTCCACCTGGTCGGCAACGGCCGCGCCAACCATGCGGGCCTCGGCGACGGAGACGTCCTGCGCGCGGTGATCAACGAGTCGAAGCTGCCTGCCGACAACGAGGCCGACACCGACGGCAACCGCCATTTCTACGGCTTCGAGTGCATCAACCTGGGCAACGGCAAGGACCCCTGGCCCGAGGCCCAGAAGGAGGCCATCGAGAAGGTCTCCGCCGCGATCTGCCGCGCCCACGGGTGGACCGAGCGCTCCGTCATCGGCCACAAGGAGTGGCAGCCCGGCAAGCAGGACCCGCGCGGATTCACGATGGACGGCATGCGCAAGCGCATAGCCGAGCGGCTGCGCGGCAAGGGCGACAGCGGCAAGCCGGCCCCCGACCCGAAGCCCGCGCCCAAACCGTCGTACGAGCCCTTCCCGGGCGGCGGCTTCTTCCACATCGGCCAGAAGTCCGCCGTGATCACGGCCATGGGCCGCCGTCTCGTCGCCGAGGGCTGCGGTCGCTACGAGAGCGGCCCAAGCCCCGACTGGACCGAGGCCGACCGCAAGTCCTACGCGGCCTGGCAGCAGAAGCGGGGCTTCAAGGGCAAGGACGCGGACGGCATCCCGGGCAAGGTCACGTGGGACGCGCTGAAGGTGCCCAGGTCGGGCGACTGACCGGCGGCCCGCCGCGCCGGGGCCGCGAACGAGCCGCGGCCGCGCCGGGGCCGCGAACGAGCCGCGGACCCGGCCGAGGGTCAGCCGCCGGTCACCTTCGGCGCCCACGCGCACGCCTCGACCGCCGCCGCCAGCACCGCCCGCTCGGTGGCGGTGAGGGCGTACGTGTCCGGCGTGCCCGACGGCGCGTCCAGGTGCGGGCGGGCCCGGTCGGCGTCGGCGGCGGTGAGGGTGGAGAGCGGCTTCATCAGCAGGTTGAGCGGGTGCTCCAGGTCCTGGACGATCGTCGAGTAGAAGTCCGTCGACGAGTTCCTCGTGGAAAGCGCGAGCATGCCCTCGTACACCGCCAGCCGTCCGTACGGCGACGACGCGAACTTTCCGACGGCGCGCGGGAGCGCCAGATCGTCGTCCTTGCTGTCGGGCCCCGCCTGCACCAGGAAGGGCGGGGCCGGGGAGCGTTCGAGGGTGGCGATGTCGTAGTGGTAGTTGACGTTGCCGCCCTCCGCCACCAGAAGGTTCCACGGAGCCACCGGGTTGAGCCGGAAGAACGTACGCGGTGACGAGTGCCAGCCGTCGTGCAGTCCGCGGAGACGGCCGCCGATGACCTGCCAGCGGTACAGGCCCTTGTCGTAGCCGGCCGTGACGATGGAGTCCTCGGTGAAGGTGATCGCGTTGATCGAGCCGTGGCGCAGGGACTCCACGACGATGTCGTGCATCGGCTGCAGTCTGCTGTCGGTGACGAGGATCCGGGTGTCGTCCGCGAAGGCGATCCGGGTGCCGGTGGCGTCGACGGCGAACAGGTCGGCACGCCGGAGGCCGAACTCCCGCAGATTGAGCTGTTCCTGCTCGCCGTCCGCGAGGGCGAAGGCGACGCCGTTCAGCTTCGTGCCCATCACGAAACCCGTCGCGGTCGCCTCCACCACCGCGTCCAACAGGCCGCTGCCCTGGGCCAGTACGGCCTCCCGGCCGGGTGTGTACTCGACGACCTCCGTGTCGCCGCGGTAGCCCCCGCTGTCGAACTCCCGCCGGGCCACGACCGTTTCGCTGTCGATGGCGCACAGCGACCAGTGCTGCGCGGGCCCCTCGTACAGCGTCGACCGCACGCCCGTCCGGTCGACGGTGACGACGCGCGAGGTGTGCGCGTCGCGGCCCCTGAGGTCGAGCGCCACGACCGGATGACGCACGGAGAAGCCCACCGGGCTGGCGAAGCCCAGCGTGTCGGACAGCCTGTGGGTCGTACGGTCGAACAACTCCGCCCCGAGCCTGGTCGCCTCCCTGGGCGGGAGCCCGGTGAGCACGTCCGCCAACCGGGCGTCGGCGTCGGACGGCGGGTCCCACTTGCGGCGTTTCAGATGGGCCGCCGCGCCCGCGGCCTGGGGCAGTGGCAGGGAGAGGATCAGCCACCACAGGGTGCGCCAGTCGCCCTTGCGCGCCACCTTGCGCGCCATGCCGATCGGATCCGTACCGCCGTCGATGCGCGGGATCACTGTGTGCCGCCTCCCCGTTGGTGAGCTTCCACCCCTGGTCACCGTCCGGACATATTTTGTCGCAGGTGTCACGGCGAGAGCCAGCGTGTTGTCACGTGGGGAACGTGGAGAACCAGCACGTTGTCACGTGGAGAACCAGCACGTTGTCACGTGGAGAACGAACAGGTTGTCAGGTGGAGAACCGACAGGCTGTCAGGTGGAGAACCAGCCGCCCGGCTTGATGTCCACCCCGAGCCTGCGCAGCGTCGCGTCCTTCAACCGCGGGTCGAAGTCGCCCATGGCGTTGGCCGCACGGACCTGTACGGAGCGGCCGGCCTCCGGTGACTCGGCCAGTTCCCGCAGCAGCCGCAGCCCCTCCTCACGGTCCACGTCCGCGAGGGCGTGCGCGGCGACCACACGGACCTCGTCGGTCGACTCGACGGCGTACGACCGCAGAAGAGGCAGCCCCGCCTCCCGGTTGCGTCCGGCGAGCAGCGCGGCGGCCCGGATGCGCGGGCCGTCGTCCCAGCCCGGCTCCCGGGACAGCGCGGCCAACCGGGCCTCCCCGTCGGCCGGTTCGTAGTGGGCGAGCTCAAGTGCCGCGCGCAGCCGGTGCTGGGGTTCCTGGCCGGCGGAGCGGGCGATGGCGTCCAGTGCACGAGCCCCTTCCGCTTGGTCGTGCTGCGCGAGCAGCACCGCGGCGTCGCAGCCGTAGCGGCCGTGCAGGGCGCCGTCGGCGAAGTCGCGCAGGAGGAGCGTGCCCGCGTCGGCCCGGTAGCGGGCGAGGCGGTGCGCGGCTTCGACGCGGTAGCCGGCGTCGACCCGTTCGTCGCGGGCGATGCGCTCCAGGAGCAGCGTCGCCTCGGTCCGGGGCCGGCCGTCGTCCTCGGCCGACGAGGCGAGCGCGTCGGCCGCGTACACCCGGCTGTCCGCGAAGAACCGCTCGTCGGCGGCGAACCGCCGTAGCCAGTCGGTCCCGGCCGTCGGGTCGTGGGCGCACAGCGCGATGGCCGCGTCGACCTTGGCCACGTCGGGGCAGCGCGGGTCGGCGACCAGGGCGCGCAGCCGGGACGTACCCGCGGAGGTGTCGTGGTCGGCCAGCCGGGCGGCGGCCACGGCGCATTGGCGGGACGGAGCGTCGTCCGCGAACCGGGCGAGCAGCTCCGTGCCCTCCTCCCGGTCGATGTGGGCCAGGTACCACGCCGCGGCGATCCGCAGGTCGAGTGGATACGAGCCGTCGTGCGCGAAGGTCCTCAGCAGGTCCGTGCCGCGCGGGTCGTGACCGGCCAGGGCTCCGGCGGCGTTGATCCGGTCCACGGGCACCGATCGGGGATCGGTCGCCATGTCGTGCAGCCGGCGCTGCTGCTGCGGCAGATGCGCGAGCGAGGAGTGGGTCCCGCGCCAGTTCCGGACGACCGGGGCCGTATCGCGCTCCTGCTCGTCGGTGCGGCGCCACAGGAGTTCGAGGATCCGGCCGCGGGTGTCCTCGTCGCACATGCCCTCCGCCAGCAGCGACGCCGCCTGCTCGACCCGTTCGGGATCGGCGGCCAGCTCGCTGGTGATCCCGCGCCGCACGTCGGGCGGATGTCGGTCGAAGGCGAACAGCGCGGCGACCCGGGTGTCGGCGTCGGAGAGGGCGTCGCCCCAGGTGGCGGGATCGGTGCCGTAGCGGTCCCGGAGGTGCTCCGCGGCCAGGTACTCGGCGAACGTGCGGTGCAGGAAACGGGGATGAGCCGTATGGACGTCGACGACCACCCCGGTGGCTTCGAGCAGCGCGGTCACCGCCCGGCGCCGGTACGGGTCGCCGTCGGCGGGTTCGATGGGGTCGGCCGGGTCGGCCAGCAGTCCCGTGGCGGCGCCGACGATCGGTGTGCCGTGCCGCAGATACGTGTCGGCGAGGTCGCCGAGGAAGCCGCGCAGCGCGACGGTGACGGCGGCGTGCCGCGGGGCCTCCCGCGCGTGCCGCTCGCGCAGCCTGCCCAGCAACTCCTCGATCCGGTCCCGCAGATGGGGTTCGTACGGGCTCTGCCGCTGCGGGAAGCGGCCGAGGAACTCCGCCACCGCGCGGGCGTACAGATCGACCCTGCGGGTCTGCACGCGCGGTTCGCCGCCCGGGTCGAAGTACTGGCCGACCGCGAGATGCGCGAGCAGGGGCAGCCGCACCAGGTCGAGCATGCCGTTGCCCCGTACGTACGCCAGGAACTCCGCCGCCCGCGCCGCGGCCCGCTCGTGGACCTCGGGGTCCAACAGTCGTTCGGTGCCGCCCGTCTGATGGGCCATCACGAATCGGCGCAGCTGCTCGACGGTGAACGGCTGCAACCGGAACTCCGTGGCTCCGGCGCCGGCCAGGCCGCGCCAGGCGCTGTCGTGCAGGCTGCGCGCGGACAGCAGCAGACGGCGCTCCATGCCGGGCCCGCTCGCGCTCTCCCGGGCCGCGGCGAGCAGAACCTCCATGACCTGCCGCCAGTCCTCGGGCCCGGTCACCTCGTCGAGCGCGTCCACCATCACCAGCACCCGCGCGCCCGGCACCGGTGGCTCCGCGTCCAGCAGTGCCCGTGCCGCCGGCCCCGCGGCCGACGCGATCGAGTCGTGCCCCACGAGCTCGCGCGCGGCGATCCGCAGCGGGAGCAGCGGGCCGAACGGCGCCCCGTCCGGTCCGTCCGCCCGTGTCGCGCCCCGCCACCACTGCCAGGCCGTGGCCTCCACGTACTCCAGCAGGCTGGACTTGCCGACCCCCGCCTCCCCGGTGACGACGATGTGGCGGACGGTCGGATCGGTGAGGAGCCGCTTGACGGACACCGGCTGCCCGGTGACCCGGAGAGGCCCGGCCGGGGCCTGGGCGTCCCGGTCGGCGGTGGTGTCGAGCCGCTGCTGGGTGTAGACGCGCGCGAGTTCGCCGGGCTCGGCGGCCCGGTAGGTGAGACCGCCCCGGTCCCGTACCGCGTCGGGTGCGGGAGCGGCGGCGAGCAACTCGGGCGGCAGCAGCGGACGGTGGCCCCGGCGCCAGAACCGTCCCTTGGTGCCCGGCGGCCTCGGCGAGGTGCTCCGGCGACCGTCCGTGCCCTGGAGCCGCGTGCCGTCACCGGAGTCGGCCCGCCCCGGATCCCGCTCCGGCCGCTCGATCCGCCCGTGCGCCCAGGCGCCCGCTCCGCCGGCCCACCGGATCCACTCCGCCAGCAGCGGATCGTCCGCGAACGTCCGCGCGGGCACGGCCCGCAGCTCGGCGACGGGTCCGGAACCGCCACCGGCGTCGGCGGTGACAAGTCCCACCAGCCGGTCCCCGGCGAACAGCGCGGCCCCCGACATCCCCGCCCAGCCGCTGCCGGGCATCGGCCGCGCGAGCGCGCCGGTCGTGATGACCCAGTGCCCGGACCGCACCCCCGACAGCGGGTGCACCACCCCGCCGAACTGCCGGGACTCACGCACCCTGTCCACCACATCGTGGTCGGGGAAGCCGACGGCGGTGACCTCGACCGGGTCGGCGGAGACGAGATCGGCCCAGTACGTCGTCGCCCACCCTGCCGTCGGCGTCGCCTGGTGGGCGTCCTCGGTGACCAGCAGCAGCGCCACATCGCACTCGGGCCGCCACCACACCGTCACCGCGTTCCGGAACGGCCGCCCCGCGGAGGCGTCCGCCAACGCCCTTACCCGGCACGGGTCGCGGCCTTCGGACAGCTCGTCCAGCGCCGCCGGGGACAGGGAGCGGCGAGGCGGTGGGGCACCGGGAGCGGTCTCGCCGACAGGTGCCGTGCCCGCGGCCGCGTGCCACACCGTGAGTACGAGCTGCGGCGTGATGAACCACCCCGAACCCACCACGCCGGCCCGGGGGTTGAACACCTCCGCGACACGCTGAGCGGTCAACGGCACGTCCAGGTCCTCCTCAGCGCGGCTCGCCGTCGACGTCCGCGGTCACCCGCACGGGACCTTCCCCGCCCGCCGCCACCGGGTTGAGCGTGAGGGACAGCCGGTGCGTCGTCTCCGACGCGGCCTTTCCCGCCGCCCCGAACGACACCACTCCGAAGCTCAGTCCGCCGCTACCCGAACCCTCGCGCGTGATGGCGAGCGCCAACTCGACGTCCACCTGCCCGAGTTCGAACTGCAGGGGCTCACCGCTGCCGCGCGCCATCGCGGCCGTCAACTCGGCACGCAACGCCTCGATCGTCTCGGCAAGACCACCGGCAACAGCCCCGCTCTCACTGCCCATCGCACGACCCCCGTGACTTCGCTGCGGCACCGTGAACACCGTCCATGATGACACCCGCGTCTCCCGGCACCCCTAGGGCCCTTCTGATGGATCTCCGCGGCGTCGCGGCGCCCGGGCGGCGAGTCGGACCCCGCCGGGCGCTACGCGGAGTCGGCGTTCGAGGGCGGATACGGCGGCCGCGCCGGAATCGCCGCCGAGGGGGACGGCAGCGGCGGCAACGCCGTCTCGTGCAGCCACGACCGGAACAGGTCGTCCAACGGCTCGGTCGCATACCGAGCCACATGCGTGGTGAAGGCCGCCGTGGTGACCGTGCCGCCCCGGTGCACCGACGCCCACCCACGCAGCATCCGGAAGAACGCGTCGTCCCCCAGCGCACACCGCACCGCGTGCAGCAGCAGCCCGCCGCGCTCGTAGAGCCGGTCGTCGAACATCAGCTTGCGGCCCGGGTCGGACAGCCTCAGGTCCTGCGGCAGCGCGGACAGCTTGCGGTGCGCGAGGCCCGCGAGCGCCTGGGCTTTGCGCCCGCCGGACCGCTCCGACCACAGCCACTCCGCGTACTTCGCGAACCCCTCGTTCAGCCAGATGTGCCGCCAGTCGGCGATGCTCACACTGTTGCCGAACCACTGGTGGGCCAGCTCGTGGGCCACCAGCCGCTCCGAACTCCGCGCCCCGTCCACGTGGTTGGCGCCGAACAGGGAGAGCCCCTGTGCCTCCACCGGGACGTCCAGCTCCTCCTCGGTGACGACCACCGCGTACTCGCCGAACGGATACGGGCCGAAGAGCTCCTCGAAGAGCTGCATCATCGACGGCTGCCGTGCGAAGTCCCGGGAGAACTCGGTGAGCAGGTGCGCCGGAATGTGCCCGGCCTGCGGGACACCGCCGAGACCCGGATCACCGAGCAGCACGGTCTGGTACTTCCCGATCGACAGCCCGACCAGATAGCTGGACGTGGGCGCCGACTGCTCGTACACCCATGTCGTCGTGGACGCCTTCGTCGTACGGGTCAGCAGCCGGCCGCCCGCCACCACCGAGTACGCCGACGGCGTGGTGATCGAGATCTGGTACGAGGCCTTGTCCGCCGGGCGGTCGTTGCACGGGTACCAGGACGGCGCCCCCACCGGCTGGCTGGCCACCAGCGCCCCGTCCTCCAGCTCCTCCCAGCCGAGCCCGCCCCACGGGCTGCGCACCGGCTTCGGGTTTCCCGACCAGTGCACCTCCACGGTGAACGCGGCCCCGGCCCGGATCGGCTTCGCCGGGCGGATCCGCAGCCTGCCGCCGCGGTGCGTGTAGTGCGTCGCCCGCCCGTCGACCCTTACCCGGCCGATCCGGAAGTCGGCCAGGTTCAGCTGGAATTCGGCGACCGGCGACCGCCCCGCTATGGCGTTCAGGCGCGCGGTGCCGGACAGCCGGTTGGGTCCCGGACGGTAGTCCAGGGCGAGTTCGTACCGATGCACCCGGTAACGGGGATCACCGTTCGCCGGGAAGTACGGATCCGCTCCCGCTGTCTGCTGAACCACTGAAGTGTCTGCTCCCTGCGCTGTGCTCGTACGGCGTGCCGGTGTTCCCTCCCCGGGCGCCGTACGGGCCGCGCCTAGGGACGCCATGCCTCGATCGGGTTGCCCAGCCAACGGGTGTCGTCGGGAACGGATTCCGCCGCCATGACGAGGGACGCGGGTCCCAGTGTGCTGCGCGCCCCGACGGTGCTGCCGGGCAGAACGATTCCGCCCGGGCCCAGGGTGGCGCCCTCACGGAGGACCACAGTATCCGTCCGCAAGATCCGGTCGTGGAAGAGGTGGGTCTGCAGCACACAGCCACGGTTCACCGTCGCCGCGTCCTGAAGCGTCACCAGATCCGTCTCGGGCAGCCAGTAGCTCTCCACCCAGACACCCTTGCCGATATGGGCGCCGAGGCCGCGGAGCCACAGGTTCATGACGGGAGTACCCGGCACGGACCCGGCCAACCACGGCACGGCGACGACCTCGACGAAGGTGTCCGCCAGCTCGTTGCGCCACACGAAACCGCTCCACAGCGGGTGCTCACCGGTCCGGTGCCGCCCCACGAGCAGCCACTTGGCGATCACGGACAGCAGCCCGGCGGCCGCTCCGGCGCCCAGCAGCACGATCCCGGCGAGCGCCCAGGCCCAGGCCCCGAGCGCGCTGAGCGCGGCGATCGTCAGCACGGCCAGCGCGGCCGAGCAGAAGACGGGCACGATCCGGCACAGCTCGACAAGACCGCGCGCCCACAGCAGCCGCGCGGGCGGGTCGTACGTACGGCTCTGGTCGCCGCCCTGCGTCGAGCGCGGCAGCTTGACCGGCGGCAGCCCCAGGTAGGAGCTGCCCTTCTTGGCCTTCTTCGGCGTCGCGGACAGCACGCCGACCAGACCGCCGTCCGGCACGGAACGGCCCGGCGCGGTCATCCCGGAGTTTCCGAGGAAGGCCCGGCGCCCGATCTCCGCCCGCCCGATCCGCATCCAGCCGCCCCCGAGCTCGTACGGAGCGGTCAGGGTGTCGTCGGCCAGGAACGCGCCCTCGCCGACCGTCGTCAGGCTCGGCAGCGCGAGCACCGTCGACACCTCCGCGCCCCGCCCGATCCGCATGCCAAGCAGCCGCAGCCACACCGGCGTGGCCAGCCCGGCGTACAGCGGGAACAGCGTGTCGCGGGAGCGGTCCATCAACTGCGTGACCGTCCAGGCCTGCCAGCCGATCCTGCTGTGCGTCGGATGCGTACCGGGCCGCAGTCCAAGACTGAGCAGTCGCACGTTGACCAGCAGAATCAGCGCGTACGTGAGACCGAAGGCCAGCGTCGCCGGTACCAGCGCGACCGCGGCACCCCGCAGCGCCTCGCCGAGCCCGGCGTCCGGCGAGACGAAGACACTCGCCACGAGCAGCGCGGCAAGACCCGCGACCAGCGGCAACGCGGAGAGCGCGAAGCCGGTGGCGCCGTACATGACGCGCCAGTACGTGCCCTTCTGCGGGCGCTCCTTGGGCCAGTCCCGCTTGGCCTTGCCGAGCTTGGCCGCGGGAGCTCCGGCCCACCGCTGACTGGTGGGGATGTGTCCGGCCACGGCCGAACCGGGGGCCACCTCGGACCGCTTGCCCACCCGGGCGCCCGGGAAGAGGATGCTGCGGGTGCCGACCACGGCGTGCGCGCCGACCTTGACCGGGCCGATCTCCAGCCGGTCGCCGTCCAGCCAGTGCCCCGACAGGTCCACCTCGGACTCCACGGCGGCACCGCGGCCGAGCTTGAGCATGCCGGTCACCGGCGGCAGCGAGTGCAGATCCACGTCGGACCCGACTTTGGCACCGAGCGCCCGCGCGTACCGCTCCAGCCACGACCCCGTCAGCGAGGTCGCCCCGCTGAACTCGGCCAGCCGCTCGGCCGTCCACAGCCGCAGATGCACGCTCCCGCCCCGCGGATACCGCCCGGGCTTCAGACCGCGCAGCAGCAGCCGCGCACCGCCGGCCGCGATCGCGAGCCGCCCCGGCGGACTGAAGAGCAGCCCGACCCCCGCCGCGACGACCCACCACGACGCGGTCGGCACCCACGGATACGGACCGAACCAGTGCAGTACGTTGCCCAGCGCGGCCAGCGCCACGGTCCAGCGCAGCCCGAGCAGGGTGAACAGCGGGACGAGCACCAGCAGTTGGACGACCTTGGCGCGCAGGGGCACGGGCGCGATCACGCGGGCGGCGCTGTCGCCCTGCGCGGACTTCTCCAGATGCCGGGCCAGCTTGCGCAGCACGGGCTGCTGGTAGATGTCGACCACGGCCGCGCTCGGGTAGCGGGTGCGCAGCCGGGTGGTGAGCTGGGCGGCGGCGAGACTGCTGCCGCCGATCGCGAAGAAGTCGTCCCGTGCCGAGCCGACCGGGATGCCGAGCACCTCGCTCCACTGCTCGGCGAGCCATGCCTCGGTGCCGTACAGCTGCTCGGTGGGCCCGCCGGTCTCCAGGCCCTCCAGGGGCCAGGGGAGGGCGTTGCGGTCGACCTTGCCCGAGGTCCGGGTCGGCAGGTCGGCGACCGGTGCGAGCAGCGGGACCAGGGCGGCGGGCAGTTCGGCGCGCAGCTTCTCGACGGCCGTCGCGTGGTCCCAGCCGTCCTGGGTGACCACATAGCCGACGAGCAACTGGTTGCCGCTGCGGGCGGTACGGACCGCGGCCGCGGCACCCGCGACACCGGGCAGCGCCTGGAGCGCGGCGTCCACCTCGCCGAGTTCGATGCGGCGCCCGCCGAGCTTGATCTGCTCGTCGGCCCGCCCGAGGAAGACCAGCCCCTGAGGCTCGGCCTTGACCAGGTCACCGCTGCGGTAGGCGCGCTCCCAGCCGAGCGACTCCAGCGGGGCGTACTTCTCGGCGTCCTTCTCGGGGTCGAGATACCGGGCCAGGCCCACCCCGCCGATCACGAGCTGACCGCTGCCGCCCATCGGCACCGGCTCGCCGGACTCGTCGACGACGGCCAGCTCCCAGCCGTTGAGCGGCAGCCCGATACGGATCGGCTCCTCGCCGGTCATCAGGGAGGCGCAGGCGACGACGGTGGCCTCGGTCGGCCCGTACGTGTTCCAGACTTCGCGGCCCTCGGTGACCAGCCGCTGCACCAGCTCGGGCGGGCAGGCCTCGCCGCCGAAGATCAGCAGCCGGACCTCGTTGAGAGCCTCCGGCTCCCACAGGGAGGCCAGTGTCGGCACGGTGGAGACGACGGTGATCTCCTGCTCGACCAGCCAGGACCCCAGATCGGCGCCGCTGCGCACCTGGGAGCGCGGCACGGGCACCAGACAGGCCCCGTACCGCCAGGCCAGCCACATCTCCTCGCAGGACGCGTCGAAGGCGACGGAGAGGCCCGCCATGACCCTGTCACCCGGACCGATCGGGTCGTCGGTCAGGAGCAGCTCGGCCTCGGCGTCCACGAAGGCGGCGGCGCTGCGGTGGCTGACGGCCACGCCCTTGGGCTTCCCGGTCGAACCGGAGGTGAAGATGATCCAGGCGTCGTGCTCGACCCCGGGCCGCGCGGCCGGCGTCTCGCTGCGCCCGTCGACGGTCAGCTCGTGCCCGGCGCCGACGACGGCCCGCACCCCGGCCTCGCCGAAGACCAGCTCGGCCCGCTCGTCCGGGTCCTCGGCGTCCACCGGTACATAGGCGGCGCCCGCCGCGAGGACGGCCAGGATCGCCACGTACAGCTCGTTGGTCCCCGACGGGACCCGGACGCCCACGCGGTCCCCGAGGCCCACCCCGGCGGCGCTCAGCCGCCGCCTCAGGGCCTCGACCTCGACGGCCAGGGCGCGGTAGCTCAGGCAGCGGTGACCGTCGTCCAGCGCGGGCTCGTCGGGGTAGGCCCGTACGGACGCGTCGAGGATGTCGACGAGGGTCCGGGGCGAGGCGGCGGAAGCGGCGGTGAAGCGGGCCGGGTCACCGAACTCCGCGCGCACCTCTTCGTCGAACAGCGCGAGTGCGGGTCCTTGCTCGAGGGCTGCCATCGGGTCCTCACGTGTCGTTCCCGGAACGTCCGGGGGAGCCGTCGGGCCCGCAGGTATGCCTGGGGATATTCCGGTCAGCTCCGAACAAGCGTGTAATTTTAGTACGACGCTAGCCCCGGACCTGCGGCTCAGCCATGTGAGGAGGCCCCAGGAGGGGTTGGAGAGCGCTTGCTCCAACGCTCTGACGTGGGGGTATGTCATCCTGACGAGATCTGCCCCACACATGGCCGTAACACCGTCGAGCCAGGGGGCGTAGACAACGAGTGAGGGCCGCGACCAGTTGGTCGCGGCCCTCACTCATCTCGTGTGTCCGAGGGGGGACTTGAACCCCCACGCCCGATAAAGGGCACTAGCACCTCAAGCTAGCGCGTCTGCCATTCCGCCACCCGGACAAGGTGTCTGTCGCGCGGGTTTCCCTCGCGGCGACGGAGGAAACATTACCAGGCTTTCGAGGGCCCCCGATCACGGGTGGGCGGGCGTGAACGACGTGTGACGGGCCTGGTCCGCCCTTGGGGTGGGCAGGGTCGGGGAGGGAGGATGGAGAGACCGCCGACGGGAACACCGCCGGCAGGCAGCGTGGGAGGAAGCAGCGTGAGTGAGCCGGACAGGACCAGGAGCGTCACGGGTGAGGACGAGGTCGTCGACCTCTGCCGCGAGCTGATCCAGATCGACACCAGCAACTACGGCGACCACTCGGGCCCGGGTGAGCGCAAGGCCGCGGAGTACGTCGCGGAGAAGCTCGCCGAGGTGGGACTCGAACCGCAGATCTTCGAGTCGCACCAGGGCCGCGCCTCCACGGTGGTCAGGATCGAGGGGGAGGACCGCTCGCGGCCCGGGCTGCTCATCCACGGCCACACCGACGTCGTACCGGCCAACGCGGCGGACTGGACGCACCACCCGTTCTCCGGCGAGATCGCCGACGGCTGTGTGTGGGGCCGCGGCGCGGTCGACATGAAGGACATGGACGCGATGACCCTCGCGGTCGTCCGCGACCGGATGCGCAGCGGCCGCAAGCCGCCCCGGGACCTCGTGCTGGCCTTCCTGGCGGACGAGGAGGCGGGCGGCAAGTTCGGCGCCAAGCACCTCGTCAACAAGCACCCCGATCTCTTCGAGGGGGTGACCGAGGCGATCGGCGAGGTCGGCGGGTTCTCCTTCACGGTCAACGAGAAGCTGCGGCTGTATCTCGTCGAGACCGCCCAGAAGGGCATGCACTGGATGAAACTGACCGTGGACGGCACCGCCGGACACGGTTCGATGATCCACAAGGACAACGCGATCACCGAACTGTCGGAGGCCGTCGGCCGGCTCGGCCGGCACAAGTTCCCGGTGCGGGTGACGAAGACGCTGCGGCACTTCCTGGACGAACTCGGCGACGCGCTGGGCACCGAGCTCGATCCGGAGAACATGGACGCGACGCTGGCCAAGCTCGGCGGTATCGCCAAGCTCATCGGCGCCTCGCTCCAGAACACCGCCAACCCGACCCAGCTGGGCGCCGGTTACAAGGTGAACGTGATCCCGGGCCAGGCGACCGCGCACGTCGACGCCCGCTATCTGCCGGGCTACGAGGAGGAGTTCCTCGCCGACCTGGACCGGATCCTCGGCCCGAACGTGAAGCGCGAGGACGTGCACGCCGACAAGGCGCTGGAGACCACCTTCGACGGGGCGCTCGTGGACGCCATGCAGACCGCGCTGTCCGCCGAGGACCCGATCGCGCGGGCCGTGCCGTACATGCTCTCCGCAGGCACCGACGCCAAGTCCTTCGACGACCTCGGCATCCGCTGCTTCGGCTTCGCGCCGCTGAAACTGCCGCCGGAGCTGGACTTCGCCGGGATGTTCCACGGTGTCGACGAGCGGGTGCCGGTTGACGCCCTCAAGTTCGGCGTGCGGGTGCTGGACCGCTTCATCGAGGCGTCCTGAACGCGCATTGCCTGGATTAACCCGCTGAAACGACACTCCAATAATCGCCAGCGCGTACGGGGCCGACTGAGAAGAGTGAATGCGCTCATCGGCTCGTAGCCCTATTACTCCATCCTCGTTACAGGTGATGTGATCCGCGGCTGGGATCGCATTGCCAACAAGGAGGAATAATGATCAAGAAGGTCGTCGCTGCTGCGGCTGCCACTGGTGGCCTCGTTCTCGCTGGTGCGGGGATTGCTGCTGCCGACGCCGGTGCTCAGGGTGCTGCCGTGCACTCGCCCGGCGTACTTTCGGGCAACGTCGTTCAGGCGCCGGTTCACGTGCCGGTGAACGTCTGCGGCAACACGGTCTCCGTGATCGGGCTGCTGAACCCTGCCTTCGGCAATACCTGCATCAACGCGTGACGTTGCGCTCGCCTCATGAGGGTTTGCACCTCATGAAGGTCTGAACCCATGAGGGTCTGAGTCCGCGGCCCCGGAGCGCACGCCATGCGCTCCGGGGCCGCCGACATTCCGTGTTCAGCATTCCGAGAATTCCGCGCCCGCGCATCCCGGCGCGAGCGCGTTCCTGAAGCCGCACGGCTTACGAGGATCACAAGGCAGGGAAAAGCTATGCGACAGGTCACCCGCAAAGGCCTGATGACGGTGGCGGCCGCGACCGGCGTCCTCGCCGCCACCGGCGGTTACGCGCAGGCCGACTCGGGGGCGCACGGCAGCGCCTCGGACTCCCCGGGCGTGCTCTCGGGCAACTCGGTGCAGGCGCCGGTGCACGCGCCGGTCAACGTCTGCGGCAACACCGTGAACGTGGTCGGGGTGCTCAACCCGGCGGTGGGCAACAAGTGCGCCAACAAGGGCGGCGGCTCCGGTCACCACCACTCCGGCGGCGGATCGCACGCCGGGGGGCACACGAGCAACTCACCCGGCGTGGGCTCGGGCAACCACGTCCAGGTTCCGGTGGACGTGCCGGTCAACGTCTGCGGCAACAGCGTCTCCGTCGGTGGTGTGGGCAACGCGGCCACGGGCAACGACTGCTCGAACAGCGGTGGCGGGCACGGGTCGACGCCGCCCGGGTACGGCGAGCACAACCCTCCGGGAAAGCCTGGTCAGCCGGGTGACCCCGGGGACCCGGGCCGGCCGGGCCAGCCCGGTAAGCCGGGACAGCCCGGGGACCCGGGCAACCCTGGTGACCCGGGCCGGCCCGGTGGACCCGGCGGCGACGGTGGACCGGGCCGGGACGGTGGCGTGGACCTGGGCTCCTCGAACCCGAACGACCCGGGAGCCCAGGCCGTCTCGCAGCCCAAGGGCTCCGAGCAGCTGGCGCAGACCGGCAGTGAGCTGCCGCTCGGTCTCGCGCTGCCGGTGGGCGCGGGCGCGCTGCTGGTGGGCGCCGTGCTCTACCGCAAGGCTCGCGCCTCCGTGTGAAGCGACGCCATGACACGACAAACGGTGCCACGGCACCGGACAAACAGTGTCATGGCACCATAAAAGCCCCCAAGGGCAGGCGAACACGCCCCCGCGGGGGTCGACGGAGCGGGCCCCGCATGCGCGGGCCCCGCTCCGTTTCAGCCGTCCCTCGTCACCACGTGGCACGCACCTGGCGGATGATCCGCCGGCGCAACCGCACCCTGCGGCTGCCGTCCGGGTGGAGGCTGAGGCGGTCCAACTCCCAGTGTCCGTACTCGGCATGGTCCGTCAGCAGTCGTGTCGTTTCCTTGCGGGAGACCCCGCGCGGCACGTACACGTCGACAAATTCGTATTCCGGCATCGCATCTATTGTGCGTGTGGAGGCCGTGTACGGATAGCGTCTGCACTATGTCTGATGCTGCGCAGCCCACCGCTGCCGAGGTACGCGCCGCCGCCGAGGCGGTCAAGGCCGCGCTCGACCGTCACCTGGCGGCGGTCGAGCGCAGGACGGGTGAGGACGACCCGGCCGTCTACGAGGCGTTCAACGAGCTGGCCGCGGCCGCCGAGGAGTACGACGAGCTCCTCTACGACCGCTACGACGAGGTCACTCCCTTCGAGATCCCCGGCACCGAGGACGCGCTGCCGTACACCGGGCCGGAGGAGCCCAACGCGCTGAGCGTGCTGATCCGCCGGGACTACACGGTGGTGGAGCCGCAGCGGCTGCTGGCGCAGGCGCAGCGGGTGGAGGCCGTGGAGGAGTCCGGGGCCGCGGCCGCGGGCTTCGACGCCGCGTCCGGGACTGTGCACGGCGCCCTGGGCGTCCTCTTCGGGGAGTTCGAGCCCGACGAGATCGCCTCCCGGCACAAGGAGTTCGGTCTGGAGGAGGGCGACTCCACGCTGTGGGTCACCGCCGCGGACGAGCCCGCCGAGCCGGGCGAGTGGCTGGAGGCGCCGTTCGACCACGCCGATCCGCATCAGGTGGTGTGCCGCTTCGACGTCAGCGCCGTCTTCGACGAGGAGGCCGGGGCGGACCTCGACGACGACATCGAGGACGCCGTCGAGTCGGAGCTCGACGAGGACGAGGACCTGGAGCCGCTGGACGCGGATCGCTGAGGGTCCCGCCGGTTCGTACCGGTTCGTACGGTGGCGGTCGTCGGGCGTGGAGCCCGGTGACCGCCACCGGCGTGTCCGGGGCCGAAGGCCGGGAGCCGGGGCCCGGAGAGCCGGGCCCCGGGTCGGGCGTCAGCCGGCTGCCGGGACCTGGGCCTTGAGCAGGGCCGGCAGCCGGGTCGTACGCGGCTTCGCGGCGATCTCGGCCACCGCGCGCGGCAGTGCCTGATCCACCCCGTGGACCACGGAGAGGTGCTGCTCGGCGCGGCCGAAGGCGGTGTAGATCCAGGGCCGGGTGAGCGCCTGGGCGGCGTCCCCGGGCAGGACCACGACCGCGGCGGGCCACCGGGCGCCGACCGCCTGGTGCGCGGTGAGCGCCCAGCCGTGCCGCACGGTCTGCTCCACGCGCTCCTTCGGTACGACGACGGGGTCGCCCGCGCACTCCAGGTGCAGCCCGTCGGCGTCGGCCTTCACCACCTGGCCCGGGACCGTGCGGCCCGGCGCCGGGGAGTACGCGATCCGGTCACCCGGGTCGAAGCCGCCGAAGCGGCCCGGGCCGGGGTTGAGCCGCTCCTTCAGCGCGGTGTTGAGCGCGCGGGTGCCCGCCGCGCCGCCGTGGCCCGGGGTGATCACCTGGGTCTGCTCGGCCGGGATCCCGATGGCCCGCGGCACCGAGTCCGCGATCAGCTGCACGGTCCGGTGGACCGCCTCTCGGGCGTCGCGCACCGGGACGATCACGACCTCCTTGCCGGGGGCCGCCACCTGGTTCAGCTCGCCGATGCCGATGCCCGAGACCAGCTCGCCGACGGGGCCGGGGTCGGGGGTCCGCGAGGCGACCTGCGGGCACGCGCGTGCGGCGAGCAGATCCGCGAAGACCCGTCCGGGGCCCGCCGACCACAGCACCCCGGGGTCACCGGTCAGCACGAGCCGGGCCCCGTCGGGCAGCGACTCCGCGAGCATCGCCGCGCTCTCCACGTCGAGCTGCGGCGCGTCGAGCACGATCAGGAGGTCGGTCCGCAGCAGGCCGTCCGTGTCCCGCCCCGGGCCCTCGGCCCCGGAGAGCAGTCCGGCGACCGTGGTCACGGCCTCGTGGGGTTCGTCACCGCTGGGCGCCCCGACCGTGCTGTCGTGCGGCTCGTCCGTGCCTCGGGCTTCCTCCACCGTGGCTAGCAGTGCGGCGAACCGGCGGCGGCCGTCCGGGGTGTGGGCGGCGGCGCACACCCTCAGGCCGAGGGACCGGGCGGCCGCGGCCAGGGCCGCCGGTTCCGCGCGGGACGCCTCGCCGCCGGTGTGCAGGACGAGGCCGTGGCCCGCGACCGCACGGATCAGCTCGGCGGCGGAGCCGGTCGCGGACGACTCCCAGTCCGCGGCCGAACCGTCCTCCTTGGGCAGGGAGTTGACCACCCGGGCGAGACCGTCGGCGAGGCTCTCCTCGGCGAGCGCGTACCGCTCCAGACCGATGAGGACCCGGACCGGGCGCTCCGCCTCGCCCTCTTCGCCCTCACCCTCGTCCTCGGAGGGCGCGGGAGCCGGCGGTGCGCCGGGCTCGTCCAGCGCGTCCTGGAAGACCAGGGCGTCGCCCTCGGCGAGGGCGCTCTGCACGGCGGCATCGGGATCCGGCACCGAGCGCTGGGCGAGTGCCGCGTGAAGCGCCTGCGCCTCCAGGGCCGTGTGCCCGGCGAGGGCCGCCTGCTCCAGGAGCCATACCGTGACCGCCCGGCCCCGTCGCTCGTCGTCGGGACCGCACTCCGCGCCGAGCAGCGCCCGGGCGAACCCGTCGGCCTGCTCGGGCCTGACCCCGGCCACGCGCAGCAACTGCCAGGGGTCCTCGCGAAGTTGCGTGTCCGCCCCTTCGCCGAGCACAGCGGCGACCTGCGCAGCCAGCGCTTCCGGGGCGCCGCCCTCGACGAGCACGGCCCGTACGGTGTCGACGGCCTCGGAGGCCACCGGTGCGGGTGTGGCGGAGGGCATGGCCCGGGGTTGGCGCACCGGCTCCGGCGCGGACCTGCGCGGCGCGGGCTCCGGCTCGGTGAAGACGCTCGCCGGGGGCTTCTCCCCGCTCTCCACCGCCCGGACGGCGGCGAGCAGATCGGCGGCCTTGCCGCTCAGGCGGGCCCCGGCCTGGACGGGCCCCTCCTTCTCCGCCTTCCGCCGCTCGATCCGCTCCCGCAACTCCCGCTGCGCGGCCAACTCGGCCTCGGCCTCGGACAACTGGGCCGCGGTGTCGGCGGCGGTGCCGTCGCCGGATCCGCCGTCCGCGGTGGGACCTCCCGGCTCCGACATCCCGCCTTCACCGCTGTCTGTGTCCGTCGCGTCCGTCGTGACTGCGGCGGTTTCGTCGCCGGGGCCGGCAGGCGCGTGGCTTCCGTCCGCGGAACCCCCGTCGTCGTCGGCCCCGGGCCCCCCGGGCTCCGCGCCGGTCACCGGCTCGGTTTCCTCCGCGGCAGCGGGATCCGTGGTCACAGCGTGCTCCAGTCGTGATCGGGATAGTGGTGCACCGGCGCTGACACATCGTCGAGCGCTCGGCAGATCTCGTCAGGAAGACTAAGGGTCTCCACTGACAACGCGGCCGTGAGCTGCAGCGCGTTGCGCGCGCCGACGATCGGGGCGGCCACGCCGGGCCGGTCGCGGACCCACGCGAGGGCCACCTGGAGCGGCGTCACGGCGAGGCCGTCCGCGGCCGTCGCCACCGCGTCCACGATGCTGCTCGCCGCGTCGTCCAGGTACGGTGCGACGAACGGCGCCAGCTGTTCCGACGCGCCCCGCGAGTCCGCGGGCGTCGCGTGCCGGTACTTGCCCGTCAGGACACCCCGGCCCAGGGGCGAGGACGGCAGCAGACCGATGCCCAGGTCCAGCGCCGCGGGCAGCACCTCGCGCTCGACACCGCGCTGCAGCAGTGAGTACTCCATCTGCGTACTGGCCAGGCGCGTGCGTATCCCGGGCGCCGCGAGCTGCCAGGTCGCCGCCTTCGCGAGCTGCCAGCCGCAGAAGTTGGAGACCCCGGCATACCGCGCGCGGCCGCTGCTGACAGCGATGTCGAGAGCCTGCAGAGTCTCCTCCAGCGGCGCCTCGGGGTCGAAGGCGTGGATCTGCCACAGGTCCACGTAGTCCGTGCCGAGCCGCGCCAGCGAGGCGTCGAGCGCGGACAGCAGATGCCCCCGCGATCCGTCGAAGCGCCGGTCCGGATCGGGCACGCTCCCCGCCTTCGTCGAGATCACCAGATCCCGGCGCGGCACCAGACCCTCCATGAGCTGCCCGAGGAGGTACTCGGCCTCCCCGTCCCCGTACACATCGGCCGTGTCGACGAGCGTCCCGCCCGCTTCCCAGAACCCCTTCAACAGGTCCGCGGCGTCATGCTCGTCGGTGTCCCTGCCCCAGGTGAGGGTGCCGAGTCCGATGCGGGACACGCGAAGGCCGGTACGGCCGAGATGCCTCTGCTCCATGTGGGCTGAGATTACTGGCCAGAAGTCGGTGTGTGGGGCCCTGTGGACAACCAGGATCCCGTGATCCCCAACCCGGTCCCTGCCACAAGGGTCCGCCCGGCGGATCATGCCGGAGACGCGGGGGCCGGCACGCACATCTGCGGCGTTGTCGTCAGTCGACGACGCTCCGCGTCGCCTCCCTCCTCCGCCTTGCAACTGCACGCACCAGACCCCGCTCAGCCGTGCCCACCAGGCGCCGTGATTTTCCTCCGACCTGATCCGCCGGACAGACCCTGGACCCACCGGCGCGCTAGGGTGCCGCACAAGGGACGTTACTGATCAGTAAGGGGAATCGGCCATGCAGCTCGGGATCAACCTCGGCTACTGGGGTGCCGGAATGGACGCGGACAACCTCGCCGTGGCCAAGGAGGCCGACCGGCTGGGCTACGCGGTCTGCTGGGCCGCCGAGGCGTACGGATCGGACGCGGCCACCGTGCTCACCTGGGTCGCCGCCCAGACCGAGCGCATCGACGTCGGCTCGGCCATCTTCCAGATCCCGGCCCGCCAGCCCGCGATGACCGCGATGACCGCCGCCACCCTCGACTCGCTCTCCGGCGGCCGCTTCCGCCTGGGCCTCGGCGTCTCCGGGCCGCAGGTCTCCGAGGGCTGGTACGGCGTCAAGTTCGACAAGCCGCTGGCCCGCACCCGCGAGTACGTCGAGATCATCCGCAAGGCCATGACCCGCGAGCGCCTGTCGTACGAGGGCACGCACTGGACCCTCCCGCTGCCGGGCGGCCCCGGCAAGCCGCTCAAGCTGACCGTGCACCCGGAGCGCGAGCACATCCCGCTCTACATCGCCGCGATCGGCCCGAAGAACCTGGAGCAGACCGGCGAGATCGCCGACGGCGCCCTGCTGATCTTCCCGTCCGCCGACCACCTGGAGGACACCGCGATCAAGCACCTGCGCGCGGGCCGCGAGAGGGCCGGGCTGACCATGGACGGCTTCGACGTCTGCCCGACGCTGCCGCTGGCACTCGGCGAGGACAAGGACGTACCGGCCCTGGCCGACATGTTCCGCCCGTACACCGCGCTCTACGTGGGCGGCATGGGCAGCCGCAAGCAGAACTTCTACAACCAGCTCGCGCAGCGCATGGGCTACGAGAAGGAGGCCGCCGAGATCCAGGACAAGTACCTGGCCGGCGACAAGGAGGGCGCGGCCGCCGCCATTCCGCAGCAGCTCATCGACCAGACCACGCTGCTCGGCTCCGTGGACCGCATCGCGGACCGGATGAAGGCCTACGCGGCCGCCGGGGTCACCACGCTCACGCTGGCCCCCGCGGGCTTCACGCTGGACGACCGGATCGCCTCGCTCCGGGCCGGGACAGACGCCCTGGAGCGGGCCGGACTCGCATAACACCGCCCACAGCGGGACGGGAGAGGTTCTGCGGCCGTGGTGGGGGCTCGGGGGGTCTTCCCCGCCACGGCCGTCATGGAGAACAACGCGCCACGGCCCGCTCGGTTACGCGCCTCTCATACCCCCCGCGTCCACCGTTCGGCGGAATTGTCCGACACAGGTGTTGCCGCGCCCCTGGCTGCCCATTTGACTCGTTCTTTGCGGAGTCCCGCACGGAGGCGGGAGTCCCGCATGGAGGTGGCACACATGCTTTCGGCCAAGAGTCTTTTCCAGGAGATCGTCGACAACGACGAGTCGTTCCGGCTCTTCTGTTCCATCGCCGCCAGCGGAGAGACCCAGGGAGGCTGGGAGAACGCGCGGATCGCGGCCCTCGTCCCGGAGAGCGAACGCGCCCTCGCGCCCAAGATCACCCGGCACGGCGCCGACGAGGACAAGCACGGGCGGATCTTCAACGCGCTGATGAGGAAGCGGGGCGTCACCCCCGTCGAGATCCCGCCCGAGACCGACTACACGTTGCTCCTGGAGAAGAACGGCATCGGCCTCGCGCACGACAAGCTCAAACGCGACGAGCCGCTCACCGTCCAGGACATCGTCACCTACCTCTCCCACAGCAGGGTCACCGAGCAGCGCGCCGCGGACCAGATGGTGATGCTGCGCAAGGACTTCGGGGACCACCCGGAGATCGGCAAGGCCGTGCGGATGATCTCCAACGACGAGGACAACCATCTCGCGTACTGCCACGAGGAACTGCTGCGCTTCGCGGCCGCGGGGCACGGCCGGGCCATCCAGCGGACCCTGCGCGAGTGCGCGCTCGCCGAGATCGGCATCTACCGGGACGTCAGCCTCGCCGTGATGGGCCACATGGGGCGCATCCTCGGCTGGCCGAAGCCCAAGGCGTCGGCGCTCGCCGCCGGCATCCACGCCATGTACCTGTACGAGCGGGTCCTCGGCTGGCGGCGCATGGTCTCGCTGGCCGTGCCGGAGCGGCGCGACGCCCTGGGCGGCCCGGCCTCGACGGCACCCGAGTTCGCCTGAACGTGGCCCACGCGCGCGTGCTGCCTCGTACGCGGCACGCGCGCGTGGAGCCCGACGGGCGCGACTACAGCCAGCCGCGCCGCTTGAACAGCCGGAACAGGAGCACCTCCAGCGCGGCCATCAGCAGGATGACCGCCGGATAGGCCCACACCCAGTGCAGCTCCGGCATGTGGTCGAAGTTCATGCCGTAGATCCCCGCGATCATCGTGGGGACCGCGGCCATGGCCGCCCACGCGGAGATCTTCCGCATGTCGTCGTTCTGCCGCACGCTCATCTGCGCGAGATGCGCCGACAGGACGTCCGAGACCAGCCGGTCCAGGCCCTCCACGGACTCGTTCACCCGGGTCAGATGGTCGCTGACGTCACGGAAGAAGGGCTGCGCCTTGTCGTGGACGAACGGCACCCCCGGGCCGGAGACGCCCGAGCCCGCGAGGCGGGTCAGCGGCAGGGCCAGCGGTCCGGTGGCCCTGCGGAACTCCAGGATCTGCCGCTTGAAGGTGTAGATCCGGGACGCGGTGTGCCGGGAGCCGCCGTCGTTCGGCGAGAACACCTCCGCCTCGACCTCCTCCAGGTCGGTCTGCAGCTCGGTCGCCACCTCCAGATAGTGGTCGACGGTGTCGTCGGCGATCGAGTAGAGCACCGCCGTCGGGCCGAGGCGCATCATGTCCGGGTCCTGATCCAGACGGCGTCGTACGGCCTTGAGCGGCGAGCCCTCGCCGTGCCGCACGGTCACCACGAAGGAGTCGCCCAGGAAGAGCATGAGCTCCCCGGAGGACACGGCGTCGCTGTCCGGCTCGTACGTGACCGGCTTCAACACCACGAACAGGGAGTCGTCGTACACCTCCAGCTTGGGCCGCTGGTGCGCCTTCAGGGCGTCCTCGACCGCCAGCGGATGCAGTCCGAACTCCTCGGTGACGAGATCGAACTCCCGCTCCGTCGGCTCGTACAGCCCGATCCACACGAACGCGTTTCCCGAGGCACGCGCGGCGTCCAGGGCGTCCGAGAGGTCCTCCGGACCCTCCGTCCGGTGCCCGTCGCGGTAGATGGCACAGTCGACGATCACGGAGCGTATTCTCCCGTCGCCAGGGACCCGGCGCACTCGGGCGGCCGCCTAGGCTGGGCCGCATGCCCACCTTGATCCTCGTCCGGCACGGACGTTCCACCGCCAACACCGCGGGACTGCTCGCCGGGTGGACGCCCGGCGTGGCCCTCGACGAGCGAGGGGCCGCGCAGGCCGCCGCGCTGCCCGGGCGCCTGGCGGAACTGCCGATCGCCGAGGTCGTCAGCAGCCCCCTGCAACGCTGCCAGGAAACGATTCGGCCGCTCCTCGACGCCCGGCCCGAACTGCGGGTCCACTCCGACGACCGAATCGGGGAGGCCCACTACGGCGACTGGTCCGGGCGCAAGCTCGCCGAACTGTCGGGCGAGCCGCTGATGGAGGTCGTGCAGACGCACCCCTCCGCCGCCGCGTTCCCGGGCGGCGAGTCCATGCGCGCCATGCAGACCCGGGCCGCCGAGGCGGTACGCGAGTGGAACGCGCGTGTGGAGCGCGATCACGGCGGTGACGCGGTATACCTCATGTGCTCGCACGGCGACATCATCAAGTCTCTTGTCGCGGACGCCCTCGGTCTTCATCTCGACCTCTTCCAACGGATCTCCGTAGAACCGTGTTCCATCACCGCGATCCGTTACACACGACTGCGGCCATTTCTCGTTCGCCTCGGCGACACCGGCGATTTCACGTCGCTCGCGCCGCGCGAGGAACCCCCGGCAGGTGACGCCACGGTCGGGGGCGGTGCGGGCGCACCGTGATCGTCGGCCGCAGTAGGGTGAAGCGGTCGAAGAAGCGCAGCAGTTGTCAGCAGCAGACGCAGTCGACGGCAGAAGCAGTCGATCGATCCAATGGAGACAGGACGTGTCCCGTCAGGTGTTCCTCTACGACCCGCCGGACCGTTTCGTGGCCGGCACGGTCGGGCTGCCAGGGCGCCGTACCTTCTTCCTGCAGGCCTCCTCAGGACCCCGGGTGACCAGTGTGGCCCTGGAGAAGACGCAGGTCGCGGCGCTCGCCGAACGGATGGACGAGCTTCTCGACGAGGTCGTACGGCGTACCGGGGGCAGCGCTCCCGTCCCGGCGATGGCCCCGACGGAGGTCTCTGACACCGCCCCGCTCGAAGCTCCCGTCGAGGAGGAGTTCCGGGTCGGCACCATGGCGCTGGCCTGGGACGGTGACGACCAGCGCATGATCGTCGAGGCCCAGGCGCTCGTGGAGCTGGACGCCGATTCCGAGGAGGACCTCGCCGAGGCCGAGGAAAAGCTCCTGCAGGACGAGGAGAACGGTCCGCCGATGCTGCGGGTCCGCCTCACCGGAGCCCAGGCCCGTGCCTTCGCCAAGCGCGCCCTCGACGTCGTCAACGCCGGCCGGCCGCCCTGCCCGCTGTGCAGTCTCCCGCTAGACCCGGAAGGACACGTATGTCCGCGCCAGAACGGATACCGCCGCGAAGCGTGACCACGGCCGAGCTGCTCGCCGAGGGTGAGCTTTCCGTGCGCGGACGCATCCGTGAGGCCTCCAACGCGGTGCTGCTGTGCGAAGTGACGTACGAGGGACGGAAAGCTTCCTGCGTCTACAAGCCGGTGGCCGGCGAGCGCCCGCTGTGGGACTTCCCCGACGGGAACCTCGCCCAGCGGGAGGTCGCGGCCTACGAGGTGTCCGAGGCGACCGGCTGGGGGCTCGTCCCGACCACGATCCTTCGCGACGGGCCGTACGGCGAGGGCATGTGCCAGCTCTGGATCGACCCGGTGTCCGAGGGCTCGGAGCTGCTCGCGCTGGTCGACGGCGAGGAGCCCGGCGCGGGCTGGAAGGCCGTCGGATTCGCCGAGGTCGGCGAGGGGCGCACCGCGCTGCTCGTGCACGCCGACGACGAGCGGCTGCGCAGGCTGGCCGTCCTCGACGTGGTGATCAACAACGGTGACCGCAAGGGCGGGCATCTGCTGCCCGCGCCCGAGGGCCGGCTGTTCGGGATCGACCACGGGGTCACCTTCAACGCCGAGAACAAGCTGCGGACGCTGCTGTGGGGCTGGGCGGGGGAGAGGCTCACCCCCGAGGCCGTCGAGGTCCTGGAGCGGCTCAGGGGCGCCCTGGACGGGGCGCTGGGCGTGCGCCTGGGGGAGCTGATCACCGCGGCCGAACTGGGCGCCACGCGCGCGCGTGTGGCCGGTCTGCTCGACTCGGGCCGGCATCCGGAGCCCTCGGGGGACTGGCCCGCGATCCCGTGGCCGCCCGTCTAGTCGGGGCCGCACACCCCGGATCCGTACGCAAGAGGGCCTTCCCGGCCATCTGGCCTGGTCCGGTTCGTATACGGAACATCCGTCCGGTTAGGCTCAAGACATGCATGCCTGGCCCGCTTCCGACGTCCCTGCCCTGCCCGGCAAGGGCCGCGACCTCCGGATCCACGACACCGCGACCGGTGGTCCCGTGACCCTCGACCCCGGTCCCGTCGCCCGTATCTACGTCTGCGGCATCACTCCGTACGACGCGACCCATCTGGGTCACGCGGCGACCTACAACGCGTTCGACCTCGTTCAGCGCGTGTGGCTCGACACCAAGCGGCAGGTTCACTACGTCCAGAACGTGACGGACGTCGACGATCCGCTGCTGGAGCGCGCCGCGCGGGACAACGTCGACTGGGTCTCTCTCGCCGAGAAGGAGACCACCCTCTTCCGCGAGGACATGACCGCCCTGCGGATGCTGCCCCCGAAGCACTACATCGGCGCCGTCGAGGCCATACCCGGGATCGTCCCGCTGGTCGAGCGACTGCGGGACGCGGGTGCGGCGTACGAACTCGAAGGGGACGTCTACTTCTCCGTCGAGTCCGACCCGCACTTCGGCCAGGTGTCCAACCTGGACGCGGCGGCGATGCGGCTGCTGTCCGCCGAGCGCGGCGGCGACCCGGACCGTCCGGGCAAGAAGAACCCCCTCGACCCGATGCTGTGGATGGCCGCCCGCGAGGGCGAGCCGAGCTGGGACGGCGCCTCGCTCGGGCAGGGCCGGCCCGGCTGGCACATCGAGTGCGTCGCGATCGCCCTCGACCACCTGGGCATGGGCTTCGACGTGCAGGGCGGCGGCTCCGACCTCGCCTTCCCGCACCACGAGATGGGCGCCTCCCACGCGCAGGCGCTGACCGGCGAGTTCCCGATGGCCAAGGCGTACGTGCACGCCGGCATGGTCGCGCTCGACGGCGAGAAGATGTCCAAGTCCAAGGGCAATCTGGTCTTCGTGTCGACGCTCCGGCGTGACGGCGTCGACCCGGCGGCCATCCGGCTCGCCCTGCTCTCGCACCACTACCGGGCCGACTGGGAGTGGACCGACCAGGTGCTCCAGGACGCCCTCGCGCGCCTGGAGCGCTGGCGGGCCGCCGTTTCGCGGCCCGACGGCCCGTCCGCCGACGCAGTCGTCGAGGAGATCCGCGAGGCCCTCGCGAACGACCTGGACGCGCCGGCCGCGCTCGCGGCCGTCGACCGCTGGGCCGTGCTCCAAGCCGAGCGCGGCGGCACGGACGAGGGCGCCCCCGGCGTCGTCTCCCGTGCCGTGGACGCCCTGTTGGGCGTGGCCCTCTAGCAACGCCGGGCGCCGGACGGGTCGTTGCCCGTCCGGCGCCCTCTCTGCGGTGGGTCGTTCGTCTTGCCGCTCGGTGCTACTTGCCCACGACGACGGCCTACTTGTTCACGATGACGGCCTGGATCGTGTTGCTCGTGGAGTCGTAGACGCCGATGACCTGCTGGCCGAAGGCGAAGGCCTCCTGGACCTCGTCATGCGTCACCTGGTTCGGGTTGACCAGCGGACGCCAGCCCTGGTCGATGTACAGGTAGAGGATCGACGGCTGGCCCGGCAGCGGCGTGACGACGTCCCAGAAGTGCTCGGCCACACCGCTCGTCAGTGCCGCGGCCTCGACCGCGCTGCGCACGATCAACGGCTGGCCCTGGCCCTGACCTTGCTCCTGTCCCTGCTGCTGCCCGCCGAGCTGGTGAAGCAGCTGCTGGAACGGCTGCTGCTGGCCGAGCTGCTGGAGCTGCTGCTGCAGGTGCTGCGGAAGCTGGTGCTGAGGGTGCTGGGGGATCTGCTGCTGACCCATGCCCTGGGGGCCGAACGGCTGCTGCATCTGCTGTCCGAAGGGCTGCTGTTGCTGCTGCCCGAACGGCATCTGCTGGCCGTAGCCCTGCTGTTGGCCCTGCTGCCCCTGCTGCTGCGGGGGAGCGGTGCTCGGGCCCTGCTGCTGACCTTGCCGGCCCTGGAGTTGGCCCTGCTGGCTCTGTTGGCTCATCTGCGGGGTGGTGCTCATGCGGGTGCCACCTTCCCTCAATTGTCGAGCGATGGTTGGGTCGTTGAGCGATGGCCGGTCTGTGTGGGACGACCGGTCCGGGGGACGGCCGGTCGCGTCAGCCCGTGACGACCAGGCCGACGATCTCGTCGTCCGAGAACCAGACGCGTACGTCGGGCCGTCCGCCCGCGAAGGCGGAGTGCACCGCCTGGCGGATCTCGGCGGACGGGTTGTTCAGGCTCCGCCAGCCACCGGCCACGAACAGCCGGAGCCTGGGCGGGAGTTCACGGGGATACGGCAGCAACTCGTCCCAGTACCGTTCGGCCTGGCCCGAGCCGACCGCCTCAGGCAGCAGATGGGCGACCGCCGCCTTGATGTCGGGCCGGTTGCCGATCCGCTGTGACGCGGGCCGGCCCGGCGCGTCCTGCTGCGGGGAGCCGGTGGCCCGCAGCAGCCTGCGTGCCCGCTCCGGGTCCATCGGTTCCTGGCCGGCCGCCCTGAGCATGCCCTGCAGCGCGGCCAGGGCGCCGACCACCACCGGGGAGGCGGAGGAGGTCCCGGAGAACGTGTCGGTGAACCAGGCGATCTCCTCGGCGCCGCCCTGCAGATCACCGGGCTTGTCCCAGAAGCCGCCGGTCGTGGTGACCTCACGGCCCCAGCCCTGCGCGTCCACCCGCGCCCCGTAGTTGGAGAACGCCAGACGCGAGCGGTCCGGGCCGTGGTCGCGGCCGTGGGTACCGGGCGGCGGAGCGCCCGCGCCGACCACGATCGCACCGGAGGACTGGTTGGACGGGTTGAAGGGGTTGCGCCACCACTCCGGGAACTCGTCGGGCCGGCGCTCGTACACCGCGTCGTCCAGGGACTCCCCGCCGTTGCCCGCGGCCTCCACCACCAGGATGCCCTTGGCGGTCGCGTACCGGATGGCCGCGAAGTCGTCCGGCCACCATTCCAGCGCGATGTAGCCGCGCTGGTCGTCGCGCACAGCGAACTCGAACCGCGGTCCGGGGCTGTGCAGTTCGATCAGGATGATGTCCCCGGCGTTCAGCCGGTCGGCCGCCGCGTGGATCGCGGCCGCGGAGCCGATGCCGTGGAACGACGCGGCGGCTGTCACCGTGTCCGGCACGATGCCGGTGATCCCGTACTCGTTGCGGTCGCCGCCGATCACACCGATGACGGCGGTGCCGTGGTTGCGCCAGGCCAGGTCCTGGATCGGGGTGCCGACCACGACACCCGCGAGCTTCGCGGCCAGGTCCTCGTGGCCGAGCTGCCAGGCGCCCTCCACGTCGATCACGGTGACGCCCTGGCCCGAACCGCCGGGCCGCTGCCAGGCCCAGTGCGCGTCCACGCCCTCGGGCGCGGGGCGCAGATAGCCCTGGCGGCTGGTGAAGTCGGGTGTGACGGGGGCGCCTTCCTTGCGCCGTCGGCTCTCGTCGGTGCTGTGTCCCACGGACCCCACCGAAGCCGGTACGGCACCGGGCTTCACATACGCCGTGGCGATCTCGGGCAGTGCCGCGATCCGCGAACGCAGCTCCTGGGCCCGGCTCTCGACGCCGCGTACGCGGTAGAAGAGCCCGAGGTCGGGCAGTGTCTCGGCGCCCGGGGCCGAGGGCTGGGCCGCCGACTGCAGCCGCTCCTCGCTGCCGAACAGCGGTTGCAGGGCGAGCTGTTCGTCGCTGAGGAACATGTTCAGTGCCGACACGTCGGCGCCGGCCGCCGAACGGACCCCTTCGGCCCCGGCGCGCAGCCGGGCCTCGGGCCGTGCGACGACGATCAGTTCCTGCTCGGCTCCTCGGTAGGTGAATCCCGCTCCGTCGGGCCCTGGCCCGGACGCTCCCGGGCCCTGCGCGGGCTGTGCCTGGTCGGTCATCGCGTGCCGCTCCCTTCGGTCCGTGCAAGTGCTTGTGCGGGTGCTGGAGTTGTCGAGAGTCGTGCCTCCGGTCGGTGTCCTCCGGGGCACACCTTGCTCCTCCCGGACCGACTCGTCCACCCCCGAGTTCGCCAACTGCGTTTGAAAACAAGTTGAATTGGGTACCGTGCGCAATCCGTCCTGAAACAGATGTCACGTCACAATCCGGCCAAAGGCAGCGGAGACGGTTGTCATGTGATGGGGTGACAGCGTCTGTTGACCGTCGGGCCGGCCCCGCGCCGGCCCTCTCGTGGAAGGACGCACAGTGGCACTCGCAGACCGTTCCTTCGCACGTCGAAGACTCCTCACCACGGCCGCCGCCCTGGGAGGAGCGGCACTCCTGGGCGGCACGGCGCACGCGGCCGAATCGCCGGAGAAGGGACCGCGGAAGGGATCGCGGAAGAACTGGCCGGACCGGTTCCCGCTGCCCAACGGCTTCCAGCCGGAGGGCATAGCCATCGGCTCCGCCCCGTTCGCGTACTTCGGGTCGCTGGCCAACGGCGACATCTACCGCGCGAGCCTCGCCACCGGGCGCGGCTCCGTCATCAGCAAGGGCCCCGGCGCCGGACACCCCAGCGTGGGACTGAAGATCGACCGGCACGGCCGCCTGTTCGTCAGCGGCGGGGCCGGTGGCGATCTGCGTACCGTCGACGTCCGTACGGGAGAGATCGAGAAGTCGTACGCCGTCGGCGGCACGTTCGTGAACGACGTGATCCTCACGCCGGGCGCCGCCTGGTTCACCGACTCCTTCGCGCCCCGGCTCTACCGGCTCGCGCTCGACCGGCACGGCAGGCCCGGGGCCGTCAGGACCGTGCCGCTCGGCGGCGACTGGCAGCAGGGCACGGACTTCACCGCCAACGGGATCGAGCGCACACCGGACGGCAGCGCGCTCCTGGTGGTGAACGCCTTCGCCGACGGCGGCACGCTGATGCGAGTCGACGGACGCACCGGAACCGCCGCCGCGGTCGACCTCGGCGGAGCCAGGATCCCCAACGGCGACGGGCTGTTGCTCCTCGGCCGGACTCTCTACGTCGTCCAGCAACAGCAGAACGCGATCGACGTGTTCCGGCTGAACTCCGCCGGCACCAGGGGCACGGTGATCACCCGGATCACCGACCCCCGCTTCCGGATCCCGACGACGGCCGCGGCGTGGGGCGACCGTCTCTACCTGCCGAACGCGCGCTTCGACGTCGAGCCGACGCCCGACACGGAGTACGACGCGGTGGCGGTGCGTCAGGTCTGACGCGCGAGGGGTGGCGCGCCCGACGCGCGCCGCCCCTTCGCCCGGTCGATATCGCCCGGGCAGTCTCGCTCCGTCGGTCTTGCTGGGTCAGTCCTCCGAGGAATCGGAAGAACCGGATTCCGAGGATCCGGAGCCTGAGCCGGAACCTGATGAGCCGGAGGATTCGGAGCCCGAGGACTCGGCGTCCGAAGCGTCCTCAGTTTCCGAGGAGCCGGACGTCCCCTTCGTGCCGGACGCCCCCGACGCGTCGCCCTCGGAGGAGTCCGAGGAGTCGGATGTGTCGTCCTCGGCCGCCCCGTCCGTGGCCTCCGGCCGCTGCGGCTTCGGCGGCCGAACGCGGCCACCCGGGCCGTCCCTGAGGTACGTGGCGGGATCGCCGCTCTCCGTGGCGTGGCTGCCGGGCGGCGAAGCCGGACCGCCCCCGTCCCGTCTGCGCAGATACCGCTCGAACTCGCGGGCAATCGCCTCGCCCGACGCCTCCGGAAGCTCGGCGGTGTCCCGGGCCTCCTCCAGCGTCTGTACGTACTCCGCGACCTCGCTGTCCTCGGCGGCCAGTTGGTCCACGCCCAGCTGCCAGGCCCGCGCGTCCTCGGGCAGTTCGCCCAGCGGGATGCGCATGTCGATGAGGTCCTCGAGGCGGTTGAGGAGGGCCAGCGTGGCCTTCGGGTTCGGCGGCTGCGAGACGTAGTGCGGCACGGCGGCCCACAGCGAGACCGCCGGTACGCCCGCGTGCGTGCACGCCTCCTGGAGGATGCCGACGATGCCCGTGGGGCCCTCGTACTTGGTCTCCTCCAGGTCCATCGTGCGGGCCAGGTCCGGGTCGGACGTGACGCCGCTGACCGGGACCGGACGGGTGTGCGGGGTGTCGCCGAGCAGGGCGCCCAGGATGACGACCAGCTCGACGCCCAGCTCATGGGCGAAACCGAGCAGTTCGTTGCAGAACGAGCGCCAGCGCATCGACGGCTCGATGCCCCTCACCAGCACCAGGTCACGCGGCTTCTCGCCGCCGACCCGGACCACCGACAACCTTGTCGTCGGCCAGGTGATCTTGCGGACTCCGCCGTCCAGCCACACGGTCGGGCGGTTCACCTGGAAGTCGTAGTAGTCCTCGGCGTCGAGCGCCGCGAACACCTCGCCCTTCCACTCCCTGTCCAGATGCGCGACCGCGGTGGAGGCGGCGTCGCCGGCGTCGTTCCAGCCCTCGAACGCGGCCACCATGACCGGGTCGACCAGCTCGGGAACCCCCTCGAGCTCGATCACCCAGTGCCTCCTTCCGACGTGCCCTCGCGTACGCCCCAACCTTACGGCTTGCGTGGGGACCGCCCGCAGCCCCCTTGTGTGGGGGAGTGACCGCATCACTGCCCCGTTCGTCACTCCCGAACACCCCGCAGCCGTCCGAGCTGTCCCCGGCCAACTTCCACCATGGGTCCGGACGTTGTTTCGAGGTGGCGCCCCGCGCCGGACGATCGACAGAGGTCGGATGTCCGAACCGTCCCCAGGCCCGGTGAGCCGGAGCGGAGGAGCCGGGCGCCGTCGCCGACCGGCCGGTCACAACGTGGAGCGCAGCCACTGTTCCACGCTCGCGATGTGCACGGTCGCCCAGGAGCGGGCGGCCTCCGCGTCGCGGTCGCGCAGGGCGCTGAGGATCGCGCGGTGCTCATGGAGGGTGCGGCTGACCGCGTCCTCCTGTGTCAGGCCGCGCCAGATACGGGCGCGGGTCGTGGGACCGGACAGGCCGTCGAGGAGGGAGCAGAGCACCGAGTTGCCCGAGGACTGGACGATGCCCCGGTGGAACTCCAGGTCGCAGGCGACGAGTTCCTCCACCGAGGGCGCACCGCCGAGCGCGTCCAGCTGGGCGGTGAGCGCGTCCAGTTGCTGCTCGCTGATCCGCAGCGCCGCCATCGCCGTCGCGGCCGGCTCCAGGATGCGGCGTACCGCGAGGAACTCCAGGACCGTGTCGTCGCGGTGGAAGTCCACGACGAAACTCAGCGCTTCGAGGAGGAGCTGCGGATCAAGGCTCGTGACGTACGTGCCGTCGCCCTGCCGCACATCCAGGATGCGGATCAGGGACAGTGCCCGCACCGCCTCCCGCAGGGAGTTGCGGGACAGGCCCAGATCGGCGGCGAGCTCGCTCTCCTTCGGAAGGCGGTCGCCGGGGCGCAGCGCGCCGGAGACGATCATTCCCTTGATCTTCTCGATCGCCTCATCGGTGACTGCCATGGCGGGCCTCCCTGTCGATCAGATATGTCGCTCAGACATCCGATGTCTCATTATGCGGCTTCCGTCGCCCCGGAGAGCCCGTCAGTGACGATCACGATCACACAAGGTCGGACGGTGACACGAGGGCCGCCAGATCCGCAAGCGCGGCGGCCTCGTCGAGCGTCGTGAGCGTACGGCCGCGCATCAGGATCCGCCCGCCGACGACCGTGTCCCGTACGTCCGAGGCGCGCGCCGAGTACGCCAGCGTCGACCACGGATCGTGGCGGGGAGCCAGATGCGGACCGCCCAGGTCCAGGACGAGAAGGTCGGCCCGCTTGCCCGCCTCCAGCGAACCCAGGTGGGCGTCGAGGCCCAGCGCGCGGGCGCCCTCGATGGTGGCCATGCGCACCGCCTGCTCGGCGCCGACCGCGGTCGGGTCGCCGGCCGCCTTGTGCACCAGGGCGGCCGTGCCCAGCGCCCGCAGGACGTCCAGCGTGTTGGAGCTGACCGCGCCGTCCGTGCCGAGGCCGACGGTCACCCCCGCGTCCAGCAGCCGGGGCACCGGGGCGATGCCGCAGCCCAGCTTGAGGTTCGACACCGGGCAGTGGGCGACCGAGGTGCCGGTCCGGGCGAGCGCCGCGATCTCGGGGCCGGTCAGGTCCACGGTGTGGGCCAGCAGCAGATCGGGGCCGAGCAGCCCGAGCGAGTCGAGCAGTTCCACCGGACGCCTGCCGTAACGCTCCGCGACGGTCGCGACCTCAGTGGCGTTCTCCGCCGCGTGGATGTGCAGCAGCGCGCCGAACTCCCTTGCCAGCGCGGCGATTTCGGTCAGCTGGGCGGGGGAGAGGGTGTAGGTGGAGTGCGCGAAGAGCACGGGACGCGTACCGGGCCGCCGCGCTCGGCCGGCCAGGTCCTGGCGCGCCCACTCCAGCCGGTCCCCGTACGCGATGCCGTCGGGCGGGGCCGGTACGTCCATGAAGGTCGGCCCCGTGTGCAGCCGCCAGCCCGCCTCGCGCGCGACCCGCTCGGCCGCCTCGTGGAACCAGTACATGTCGAGCGCCGAGGTCACCCCGGCCCGTACGCTCTCGGCGATCGCGACCCGGACCGCCGCCGCGACGTTCTCCGCCGACAGCAGCTCGCTCTCCCAGCGGATCACCCGCTCCAGGAAACCCTGCAGCGTCACGTCGTCGGCGCGGCCGCGCAGCAGTGTCATCGCCAGGTGGGTGTGTGCGTTGACCAGTCCCGGGAGCACCAGACAGCCGGTCGCGTCGAGGTCGTCGGCGGCCCGGTGGCGCGCCCGCAGCTCCGCGGCCGGTCCGACCGCGAGGATCTCGCCGTCACGGACGGCCACGGCTCCGTCGGCTACGACCGTGCCGGCCCCGTCGACGGTGAGAACGTCGCCGCCATGGACCAACAGGTCGGCGCGGGCGGTCCGTTGAGCGGGAACGCTCACAGCGCTTCCCCTTCCGCGAGCAGGCGCAGGGCTTCGAGGGAGACCACACTGCCGCGCTCCACGCCCGCCGCGACGACCTCGCGATGCGGGTCGTAGCCGCCGGTGGTTGTTCGGTCGACGAGTTCGTCCGCGTTCACGCCGTCGATGACAAGCACGCCACCCGCGGTCAGCCCGCGCAGGGAGGCCGTGACGAGCAGCGCCGACAGCTCCATCTCGATGGCGGCGAGCCCCGCCCCGTCGTACGAGGTCAGAGGTATCAGCCCCGGCTGGAAGGCGGCCCGCGTCCAGACGAAGCCCCGGTGGTGCGGGGCGCCCTGCTTTCGCGCCGCCCGCTGGAGCGCGAGCACCGCCTCGGGCGCGGCCACCGCCGGATACTCGGGCGGCAGCAGCTGCTGGGTCACTCCGTCGTCGCGTACGGCCGCCTCCGCTATCACCAGATCGCCGTCACGGATCCCGGGCCGCATCGCACCTGCCGTGCCGAACCGCAGGATCGTGCGCACCCCCGCGTCGGCCAGCTCCTGGAAGAGCAGGATGGCGCCGGGCCCGCCGACACCGTGTGAGGCGACGACGACCGGCAGCCCCTTCCAACTCCCGCTGAACACACGGTATTCACGGTGGTACGAGACCTCCTGCGCACTCTCGAGCAGCGCGGCGACGGCCGCGGCCCGCGCCGGGTCACCGACCACCACGGCGTGCGGGGGCAGCCCGGTGCGGGGCACGCGTGCGACGGGTGTCAGGTCCCGCGTCATGAAGCAACTCCAGTTGCTGACGGTTCGTCAATAATGCTGTGCATACTGAAGATCGTACGAAGCGGGAGGCCCGGCACGCATGCCGAAGGGCGGCCGCCTTGCGGCAGCCGCCCCTCAACTCGACGCGAACGTCTACTTGTTGTCGAGCAGGTCCTGCACCTTGCCCCGTACCTCGTCCGTCGCGAGGCCGCGGATCGTCAGCGTCGTACGGCGGCGCAGTACGTCGTCCGCGGTCTCGGCCCACTCGTTGTCACGCGCGTACACGACCTGCGCCCAGATCTCGGGGGCGTCCGGGTGGACGCGCTCGGCCAGCTCCGGGTTGTCGTTGGCCAGCCGCGCGATGTCGAAGGCCAGCGAGCCGTAGTGCGTGGAGAGGTGCCTGGCGGTGTCGGCGCCCATGCGCGGGCCGGGGGCCGGACCGTCGACCAGGAGCCGGTGCGCGACCGCGCGCGGGTTGGCGACACCTGGCAGCGGCAGCTTCTTCGGCAGCTCGGAGATCGGCTCGAAGTCCTCGCCGAGCGGACGGCCCGGCAGCGACTCCAGCTTCTTCATGACGGTCCGGCCGATGTGCCGGAAGGTCGTCCACTTGCCGCCCGCGACGGACAGCATGCCGCCCCGGCCCTCGGTGACGACCGTCTCCCGCTTGGCCTTCGAGGTGTCGCCGGGACCGCCCGGCAGCACCCGCAGACCCGCGAAGGAGTACGTGATCAGGTCACGGGACAACTGCTGGTCGCGGATGGAGAACGCGGCCTCGTCGAGGATCTGGGATATGTCCTTCTCGTTGACCGAGACGTCCGCCGGGTCGCCCTCGTACGCCTCGTCGGTCGTGCCGAGCAGCAGCATGTCCTCCCAGGGGAGGGCGAAGGTGATGCGGTACTTGTCGATCGGCGTGGCCAGCGCGGCCTTCCAGGGGGAGGTGCGCTTGAGGACCAGGTGCGCGCCCTTCGACAGCCGGATGGACGGCGCCGCGTGCTCGTCCTCCATCTTCCGCAGGTGGTCGACCCACGGCCCGGTCGCGTTCAGCACGAGACGGGCCGACACGCCGAACTCCTCGCCGGAGAGCCGGTCCCTGAGCTCCGCGCCGGTGACCCGGCCCCGGGTGAAGCGCAGGCCCGTGACCTCGGCGTGGTTGAGCACGGTGGCACCGGACTCGACGGCCCCGCGGACCGTCATCAACGCCATCCGGGAGTCGTTCATCTGGTCGTCGCCGTACACGGCCACGGCCTTGAGGTTGTCCGTACGCAGCTCGGGCACGTCCTGCGCGGCCTTCGACGGCGAGAGCAGATGCCCCACGCCGTCACCGAAGGCCGACAGGGCCGAGTACGCGAAGACACCCGCGCCCAGCTTCGCCGCGCCGTGCGGCCCGCCCTTGTACACGGGGAGGTAGAACGTGAGCGGATTCGCCAGGTGGGGGGCCACCTGACGGGAGACCGCACGGCGCTCGAAGTGGTTCTCCGCCACCAGCTTCACCGCGCCGGTCTGCAGATAGCGCAGACCGCCGTGGAGCAGCTTGGAGGAGGCGGAGGAGGTCGCGCCGGCGAAGTCGCCGGCGTCGACCAGGGCCACCCGCAGGCCCGACTGTGCGGCATGCCAGGCGGTGGAGATGCCCAGAATCCCGCCACCGATCACCAGGAGGTCGTATGTCGCCTTGGACAACTGCTCCCGGGTCTCGGCACGGCTCACTGCCTTGAAACCGTAGGCGGCGGAGCCGTTGGCCGGGTGCGTCCCAAGAGCCGGGACACTCTGCAGGGTGGTCATTGCGAATTACTCCTCGTCAGCGTCGTCTTCGAGCCAGCCCATGGTCCGCTCGACGGCCTTGAGCCAGCTCTTGTACTCACGGTCGCGGGTCTCCGCGGCCATGTTCGGGGTCCACTCGGCGGCCCTGCGCCAGTTGGCGCGCAGGTCCTCGGTGTTGGTCCAGAAGCCGACGGCGAGACCGGCGGCGTAGGCGGCGCCGAGGCAGGTGGTCTCGGCGACCATCGGGCGCACCACGGGGGCGTCCAGGACGTCGGCCAGGGTCTGCATCAGCAGGTTGTTGGAGGTCATGCCGCCGTCGACCTTGAGGGCCGTGAGCTCGACGCCGGAGTCCTTCGTCATGGCGTCGCTGATCTCACGGGTCTGCCAGGCCGTGGCCTCCAGGACGGCGCGCGCGATGTGCGCCTTGGTGACGTACCGGGTCAGACCGGCGATCACACCGCGGGCGTCGGGACGCCAGTACGGGGCGAACAGACCGGAGAAGGCCGGCACGAAGTACGCGCCGCCGTTGTCCTCGACCGACAGGGCGAGCGTCTCGATCTCGGCGGCGGACTTGATCAGGCCCATCTGGTCGCGCATCCACTGGACGAGCGAGCCGGTGACGGCGATCGAACCCTCGAGGGCGTAGACCGGCTTCTGGTCGCCGATCTGGTAGCCGACGGTGGTCAGCAGCCCGCTGTAGGAGTTGATGAGCTTGTCACCGGTGTTCATCAGCATGAACGTGCCGGTGCCGTACGTGGACTTGGCCTCGCCCTCGGCGAAACAGGTCTGGCCGAAGAGGGCCGCCTGCTGGTCGCCGAGCGCCGAGGCGACCGGGATGCCGCCGAGCAGGTCGCCCAGCTTGCCGCCGGTGATCTCGCCGTAGACCTCGGCGGAGGAGCGGATCTCGGGCAGCATCGCCAGCGGGACACCGATGGACTCGGCGATCTTCGGGTCCCACTGCATGGTGTGCAGGTTCATCAGCATGGTGCGGGAGGCGTTGGTGACGTCGGTGACGTGCCGGCCGCCGTTCACACCACCCGTCAGGTTCCAGATGACCCAGCTGTCCATGGTGCCGAAGAGGATGTCGCCGGCCTCGGCGCGCTCACGCAGGCCCTCGACGTTGTCGAGCAGCCAGCGGGCCTTCGGACCGGCGAAGTACGAGGCGAGGGGAAGACCGGTCTCGCGGCGGAAGCGGTCCTGGCCGACGTTGCGGCCGAGCTCCTTGCAGAGCGCGTCGGTGCGGGTGTCCTGCCAGACGAGCGCGTTGTGGACGGGCTCACCGGTGTTCTTGTCCCACAGCAGCGTCGTCTCGCGCTGGTTGGTGATGCCGATGGCCTTGATGTCGTCGCGGGTGATGCCGGCCTTCGCGATGGCCGAGGCGACGACCTCCTCGACGTTCGTCCAGATCTCGGTGGCGTTGTGCTCGACCCAGCCCGGCTTCGGGAAGATCTGCTCGTGCTCCTTCTGGTCGACGGAGACGATGCGTCCGTCGCGGTCGAAGACGATGCAGCGGGACGAGGTGGTGCCCTGGTCGATGGCGGCGATGAAGGGCCCTGCGCCGTGGGAATGCGTGGCGGCGGTGTGCGCGTCGGTCACGGTGTGCTCCTGAAAGTCCGTGGATAAGGGGCTGGCTTACGGCGTATTGCTCTCGGCTCCGAGCCGGCGTACGTCCCGTACCAGACGTACGCCGACTCCGAGCGGTCGTACGGCTCTAAGCAAAAGCGACGTTGTAGAGGCCTGCGGCGATCGCTCCGCCGATCAGCGGACCGACGACCGGGATCCAGGCATAGCTCCAGTCGGACCCGCCCTTGTTGGGCAGGGGCAGGAGGGCGTGCACGATACGCGGGCCGAGGTCACGGGCCGGGTTGATGGCGTACCCCGTCGGACCACCGAGGGAGAGGCCGATGCTGACGACCACGAGGGCGGTGATCAGCGCGCCCAGGGTGCCGAGACCCTTGCCGCTGTCGTTGAGCCCCTGCGTGAGGATCGCGAGCACCAGCACGACCGTGCCGATGATCTCCGTGGCGAGGTTCTGCCACGCGACCCGGACCTCCGGGCCGGTGGAGAAGATGCCGAGCACCGGGCCGGCCTTGGCCTCCCGGGCCTCCACGGACTTGGTGTCCTGTGCGCCGGGACCGCCCACGATCTCGCGGTCGGTGAGGTGCGCGTGGAACTGCCCGTAGTAGGCGACCCATACCAGCGCCGCGCCGATCATGGCGCCGAGGAGCTGGCCCGACCAGTAGGTCAGGACATTGCTCCAGGCGTCGTCCTTGATGGCGATCGCGAGGGTCACGGCCGGGTTCAGATGAGCACCGGAGAGAGGCGCCGAGGTGTACACGGCGGTCAGTACCGCGAAGCCCCACCCGAAGGTGATGGCGAGCCACCCGGCGTTGCGTGCCTTGGAGGCCTTCAGCGTGACGGCGGCACAGACACCGCCGCCGAGCAGGATGAGTATGGCGGTACCGATGGTCTCGCCGATGAAGATGTCGGAGCTGGACACCCGCGACTCCTTTGTCCTTCGTCCAGGGGAAGCCGAACCCCGGGTCCCTCCGGTGGTTCGCGACCTCAGGTGAGGTCGTTGCGGCCCTTGGCGTTGTCACACTCTAACGCTTATTGCCGGTAGGTGTTCGACAATGCCGACCGATGGACGCGAGTCTCGCTCTCCCGTTACCACCCCGTCAAGGCTTCCGTTGTCGAAAACGCGATCGTTATTCATTGCTGTGAAACATCGATCTTGGGAAGGCCGCGTACCGCGTGCGAGCTGGCACGTTCCGTGGTCGCGAGGGCATGGCAAAGGGCCGGTACGTCGTCGACGTACCGGCCTTGTTTCCGTCCGAAGTGCCCGCGAACCTCAGAACCGCCCGGCACCCAGATCCCGGGACACGGCGCGGGCGCAGTCCCGGACCGCCGCGATCAGCTCGGGGCGCAGCTCGCCGTCCTTGCAGACGCGCTCCACCGCCCCCGTGACGCCCACCGCGCCGACCGGCATCCGCCGCTGGTTGTGAATGGGCGCGGCCACCGAGGCCACGCCCGTCCAGGTCTCCTCGACATCGGCCGCGTACCCGCGCGCGCGTGTGAGGTCGAGGACGGTCTCGAACGCGTCCGCCGCGCTTACCGTGCGGACCGTGAACTCCTTGCGCTCGGCCTCCAGGACCTCGCTGTGCGCCACCGGGTCGTAGGCCGACAGGACCTTGCCCAGCGCCGTGGAGTGCAGCGGCTGCATGGCCCCGACCTCCAGCACCTGCCGGCTGTCGTCGGGCCGGAACACGTGGTGCACGATCAGTACGCCCTGCTGGTGCAGGACCCCCAGATAGACGCTCTCGCCGCTCGACCGGGCCAGGTCGTCCGTCCACACCAGGGCGCGCGCCCGCAGCTCGTGCACGTCGAGATACGTGGTGCCCAGGCGCAGCAGTTCGGCGCCCAGCTGGTAGCGCCCGGACGCCGCGTCCTGCTCGACGAAGCCCTCCTGCTGCAGCGTGCGCAGAATGCCATGGGCCGTACCCTTGGCCAGGCCGAGCGACGAGGCGATGTCCGACAGGCCGAGCCGTCGCTCGCCGCCCGCGAGCAGCCGCAGCATCGCGGCCGCCCGTTCGAGCGACTGGATGTTCCGTGCCATCGCCGTCCTGCCCTCCGTCCCCTTGGACCGTCGGTCGGCGCTTCGCTGCCACCGTTCGGCAATGTCGAACACTACCGGTCGTCGTCGACGTCCGGCTAATGGGTGGGCGGGATGAGTTGCAGTGGTGTGTTGCGGCCGCAACACCCCCGGTGCCGACCGGCCGCATCCCCACCACAAACCACGTGATCCCCACCGCAGGTCGCGTGTGTGTCGCCCGTCCGCCCCGTGGACTCACCTGACCCGGCGCGCCGCCGCGGGCTACCCTTGCGGCGTGCGCCTTCCATGAGAAGCGCAAAGCCGACAGCCGTCGCACTTCAGGGAGCATCTTCCATGGCCTCGTCGCCTAACCCGTCCCTCTCGTCCACCTCCGCCTACAGCAGGACCCGAACCGATGCCCTCCGCGAGGCCCTCGCCACCCGCGTGGTGGTGGCCGACGGTGCGATGGGCACGATGCTGCAGGCACAGGACCCGACGATGGAGGACTTCGAGAATCTCGAAGGCTGCAACGAGATCCTGAACATCACTCGGCCGGACATCGTCCGTTCCGTCCACGAGGAGTACTTCGCCGTCGGCGTCGACTGCGTCGAGACGAACACCTTCGGTGCGAACCACTCGGCGGCGAACGAGTACGAGATCGCCGACCGCATCTTCGAGCTGTCCGAGGCGGGCGCCCGGATCGCTCGCGAAGTCGCCGACGAGTTCGGAGCCAAGGACGGTCGCCAGCGCTGGGTCCTCGGCTCGATCGGTCCGGGCACGAAGCTGCCGTCGCTCGGCCACATCGCGTACGACGTACTGCGCGACGGCTACCAGCGGAACGCCGAGGGGCTGCTCGCCGGTGGAGCGGACGCCCTGATCGTGGAGACCACGCAGGACCTGCTCCAGACCAAGTCCAGCCTGATCGGCGCGCGCCGTGCGATGGACGCCCTGGGCGTCGACGTGCCGCTTATCTGCTCGCTCGCCTTCGAGACCACGGGCGTCATGCTGCTCGGCTCGGAGATCGGTGCCGCACTGACCGCGCTGGAGCCGCTCGGCATCGACCTGATCGGCCTGAACTGCTCGACGGGCCCGGCCGAGATGAGCGAGCACCTGCGCTACCTGGCCCGCCACTCGCGTACGCCGCTGATGTGCATGCCGAACGCGGGCCTGCCCGTGCTGACCAAGGACGGCGCGTACTTCCCGCTGACGGCGCCCGAGATGGCCGACGCCCAGGAGAACTTCGTACGCGACTACGGCCTCTCCCTGGTCGGCGGCTGCTGCGGCTCGACCCCCGAGCACCTGCGCCAGGTCGTCGAGCGCGTACGGGACCTGACCCCGGCCGCGCGCGACCCGCGTCCCGAGCCCGGCGCCGCCTCGCTCTACCAGACCGTGCCGTTCCGCCAGGACACCGCGTACATGGCGATCGGCGAGCGGACGAACGCCAACGGCTCGAAGAAGTTCCGCGAGGCCATGCTGGACGGCCGCTGGGACGACTGCGTGGAGATGGCCCGCGACCAGATCCGCGAGGGCGCGCACATGCTCGACCTGTGCGTCGACTACGTGGGCCGCGACGGCGTCGCCGACATGGAGGAACTGGCCGGCCGCTTCGCCACCGCGTCCACGCTGCCGATCGTGCTCGACTCCACCGAGGTCCCCGTCATCCGGGCCGGCCTGGAGAAGCTCGGCGGCCGCGCGGTCATCAACTCCGTCAACTACGAGGACGGCGACGGCCCCGAGTCGCGCTTCGCGAAGGTCACCAAGCTGGCGCAGGAGCACGGCGCCGCCCTGATCGCGCTGACCATCGACGAGGAGGGCCAGGCCCGCACCGTCGAGCACAAGGTCGCCATCGCCGAGCGGCTGATCGAGGACCTCACGGAGAACTGGGGCATCCACGAGTCGGACATCCTCATCGACACCCTGACCTTCACGATCTGCACGGGCCAGGAGGAGTCCCGGGGCGACGGCATCGCCACGATCGGGGCGATCCGCGAACTGAAGCGGCGTCACCCGGACGTGCAGACCACCCTCGGTCTGTCCAACATCTCCTTCGGCCTCAACCCGGCCGCCCGTGTCCTGCTCAACTCGGTCTTCCTCGACGAGTGCGTCAAGGCGGGCCTCGACTCCGCGATCGTCCACGCGTCGAAGATCCTGCCGATCGCCCGCTTCGACGACGAGCAGGTCGGCACGGCCCTCGACCTGATCTACGACCGTCGTGCCGAGGGCTACGACCCGCTGCAGAAGCTGATGGCGCTGTTCGAGGGCGCCACCACCAAGTCCCTCAAGGCCGGCCGGGCCGAGGAACTGGCCGCGCTGCCCCTGGACGAGCGGCTCAAGCGGCGCATCATCGACGGCGAGAAGAACGGCCTGGAAGCCGACCTCGACGAGGCACTCCAGACCCGCCCGGCCCTCGACATCGTCAACGAGACGCTCCTCGACGGCATGAAGGTCGTCGGTGAGCTGTTCGGTTCCGGCCAGATGCAGCTGCCGTTCGTGCTCCAGTCCGCCGAGGTCATGAAGACCGCCGTGGCCCATCTCGAACCGCACATGGAGAAGACCGACGACGAGGGCAAGGGCACCATCGTGCTGGCCACCGTCCGCGGCGATGTCCACGACATCGGCAAGAACCTCGTCGACATCATCCTGTCCAACAACGGCTACACCGTCGTCAACCTCGGCATCAAGCAGCCCGTCTCCGCGATCCTGGAGGCCGCCGAGGAGCACCGCGCCGACGTCATCGGCATGTCGGGACTGCTGGTCAAGTCCACGGTGATCATGAAGGAGAACCTGGAGGAGCTCAACCAGCGCAAGCTGGCCGCCGACTACCCCGTGATCCTCGGCGGCGCGGCCCTCACCAGGGCGTACGTCGAGCAGGACCTGCACGAGATCTACGAGGGCGAAGTGCGTTACGCCCGCGACGCGTTCGAGGGCCTGCGCCTGATGGACGCGCTGATCGGGGTCAAGCGCGGCGTGCCCGGCGCGAGCCTGCCCGAGCTGAAGCAGCGCCGGGTCAGGGCCACCGCCCAGACGGTCGTCGAGGAGCGCCCCGAGGAGGGCTCGGTCCGCTCCGACGTCTCCATCGACAACCCGGTCCCCGAGCCGCCCTTCTGGGGCACCCGCGTCATCAAGGGCATCCAGCTCAAGGAGTACGCCTCCTGGCTCGACGAGGGCGCGCTGTTCAAGGGCCAGTGGGGCCTCAAGCAGGCGCGTACGGGCGACGGGCCGACGTACGAGGAGCTGGTGGAGACCGAGGGCCGGCCGCGGCTGCGCGGGCTCCTGGACCAGCTGCAGACCGGGAACCTGCTGGAGGCGGCCGTCGTCTACGGCTACTTCCCGTGCGTGTCCAAGGACGACGACCTGATCCTCCTGGACGAGCAGGGCAACGAGCGCACCCGCTTCACCTTCCCGCGCCAGCGCCGCGGCCGCCGGCTGTGTCTGGCCGACTTCTTCCGGCCGGAGGAGTCCGGCGAGACGGACGTCGTCGGGCTCCAGGTCGTCACCGTCGGCTCCCGGATCGGCGAGGAGACGGCCAAGCTCTTCGAGGCGAACGCCTACCGCGACTACCTCGAACTGCACGGCCTGTCCGTGCAGTTGGCCGAGGCCCTCGCCGAGTACTGGCACGCGCGCGTGCGTTCCGAGCTCGGCTTCGCGGGGGAGGACCCGGCCGACGTCGAGGACATGTTCGCGCTCAAGTACCGCGGCGCCCGCTTCTCCCTCGGCTACGGCGCCTGCCCGGACCTGGAGGACCGCGCCAAGATCGCCGAGCTCCTGGAGCCCGAGCGGATCGGCGTCCAGCTCTCCGAGGAGTTCCAGCTCCACCCGGAACAGTCCACGGACGCGATCGTGATCCACCACCCGGAGGCGAAGTACTTCAACGCCAGGTGAGCGGGGACCCCTGCGGTTCCTGGGGGCGCCCGCACGGGCGCCCCTGCAGGGGCGCGGGGAGCTGCGCGAGCAACCACGGCGGGCCCGCACCCAGCCAACCCCCTCCCAGCCCCCGGCAGGGAACCCCCCTTTCCAGGAGGCGCTTCCTCGGACGGCGACGTACACTTGTCGGTCCAGTGCAGGCCGGTTCCCCGGGAGGGAACCGGCCTTCTCGTCCCTACACGGAGGTGCGCCTATGACCAGTACGGTCCCCGCACTAGGTACCCAGACGGCCGAGGGCTCCGCCCTCCAGGCCGTACTCCTGGACATGGACGGCACCCTGGTCGACACCGAGGGCTTCTGGTGGGACGCCGAGGTCGAGGTGTTCGCCGGCCTCGGCCACACCCTCGACGACTCCTGGCGCCACGTGGTGGTCGGCGGCCCCATGACCCGCAGCGCGGGCTTCCTAATCGAGGCCACCGGCGCGGACGTCACCCTCGCCGAACTCACGGTGCTGCTGAACGACGGGTTCGAGGACCGGATCGGCCGCGCCCTGCCGCTGATGCCGGGCGCCGCGAGGCTCCTCGCCGAGCTGTCCGCGCACAGGATCCCCACGGCCCTGGTCTCCGCCTCGCACCGGCGCATCATCGACCGCGTCGTGACCTCGCTCGGCCCCCAGAACTTCGCCCTGACGATCGCGGGCGACGAGGTCGAGCGCACCAAGCCGTTTCCCGACCCGTACCTGCTGGCGGCCGCCGGCCTGGGCGCGGATCCGGCCAGATGCGCGGTCATCGAGGACACGGCGACGGGCGTCGCCGCGGCCGAGGCGGCGGGCTGCCACGTGGTCGCCGTACCGTCCGTGGCGCCCATCGCTCCGGCGTTCCGGCGCACCGTTGTTCCGTCCCTCGAACAGGTCGACCTGTCTTTTCTACGAGGTCTGATGACGGAAAAGCGCTAATCCTTCACCCAGGGTGAATGATTGAATGCCGGAAAAACTACGGTGGTCATGACACCGGAGTAATTCGATCCTCTTCCGCGTGTCCGGGTGGCCGAATTCGAGCGTTTCCTCACGTAGTTGAGGATGTGACGTTCGACACGCCGCAGGCCGTCGACAAGCCGCCTCGCCTGTGTGTCGGAAGCCCTTTCGGTGCGGTTCGGTGCGTCCTTGTGTCCTGATTCATGGAACGCTGCACCAATCCTTCCGCTGTCGGGTTTTCGGTGCGTCCACAGCCGGTTTCGCAGCGTGATGGGAGCTCAACTCCAGTACCTGCGAACGGTCCTGCTGGTGCGGACTAATCTCATCGAGACATCGCCGTAACCCCCGTGACCCCACCGCCGCAACCCGGCCTGCCGGGTTAGCGGGACGACAGCTCTGGAGAACTTCGAGCATGAACCGTAAGACTTTGGTGCTGCCGGCCGTGATCGGTCTGCTCGCCCCGGTCCTCGCCGCGTGCGGCGGTTCCGACAGCGGGGACAACGGCGGCGACGCCATCGTCGTCGGCACTACCGACCGGTTCACCGCCTCGAAGGAGGACCCGGCGCCGCTCGACCCGGCCTCCGCGTACGACGTGGGCACCTGGAACATCCTTCGCCAGACCGTCCAGACGCTGATGGTCATGCCCAACGGCGGCGGCGACCCGGCTCCGGAGGCGGCCGAGGAGTGCGGCTTCACCGACTCGGGCAACGAGCGGTACGCCTGCACCCTGCGCAAGGACCTCAAGTTCTCCAACGGTGACCCGATCACCGCCGAGGACGTGAAGTTCTCCATCGACCGCGCGATGCAGATCAAGGCGGACAGCGGTGTCTTCGCCCTGCTGTCCACCGTCGACACCGTGGAGACCAAGGGCGACCGAGAGGTGATCTTCCACCTCAACAGCGCGGACGCCACCTTCCCGTTCAAGCTGTCCACGCCGGTCGCGGGCATCGTCAACCCCGACGACTACGACAAGAACAAGCTGCGGGACGGCTTCGAGGTGAACGGCTCCGGGGCGTACACCCTCAAGGCCGAGGTCAAGGACGACGTGATCGTCAAGGCCGTCTTCACCAAGAACCCCAATTACCAGGGGACTTCTAAGCTGAAGAACGACAAGGTCGAACTGCGCTCCTTCGAGAGCGCCGACGCCATGGGCACCGCGCTCGACAAGGGCGACATCGACATGATGACCCGCACCATGTCGCCCGCGCAGATCAAGAAGCTCCAGAACGACAAGGGCACCGACGTCGACCTGATCGAGCAGCCCGGTCTGGAGATCCGCTACCTCGGCTTCAACACCAACGACCCGTCGGTGAAGACGAAGGCGGTCCGTCAGGCGATGGCCCAGGTCATCAACCGCGGCGAGCTCACCTCGCAGGTGTACGGCTCCGGCGCCGACCCGCTTTACTCGATGGTCCCGGCCACCGTCACCGGTCACGCCAACTCGTTCTTCAACAAGTACGGCGACCCGAGCATCCCCAAGGCCAAGGACCTGCTGGCCGCGGCGAACATCACCACGCCGGTGAAGCTGACGCTGCACTACACGGACGACCACTACGGACCGGCCACCAAGGAGGAGTTCGAGCTGCTGCAGAAGCAGCTGAACGACAGCGGCCTGTTCAAGGTGAGCATCAAGGGCGAGAACTGGTCGACGTTCCGTCCGAACGAGCAGAAGGGCGACTACGAGGTCTACGGCATGGGCTGGTTCCCGGACTTCCCCGACGCCGACAACTACCTCGCGCCGTTCCTCGACAAGGACAACACCATCGGCTCGCCGTACGCGAACCCGGAGATCCGCAGCAAGCTGATCCCCGAGTCCCGCCGCGAGGCCGACCGGCTCTCCGCCTCGAAGAGCATCGAGGAGATCCAGAGCATCGTCGCCGACGACGTCCCGGTTCTGCCGCTGTGGCAGGGCAAGCAGTACATCGCCACCCGGGACGACATCACCGGTGCCGAGTACGCGCTCAACTCCTCCGCGACGCTTCAGCTGTGGGAGCTCGGCCGCGGAGTCGGCAGCTGAGCCGCAGGCGACGGCGCCCGACCGGACCGGGCGGCTGAGCCGGAAGCTACGGCGACAGACCGGACCCAAGAGAGATCAACGACAAGGCACACGCTCGTGAACATGCGCACCAAGTGGCCGGTCCTGCCCGTCGTGGCGGGACTGTCCGCAGGCCTGCTGACGGGATGCGGCTCGGAGTCGGGGGGTTCCGGGGGCAGCGGCTCGGACGTCGTCATGGGGATGACGGACGACGTCCTGGCCACGGATCCCGCCTCCGGCTACGACCCCGGCTCCTGGCTCCTCTTCAACAACGTCTTCCAGTCCCTGCTCAGCTTCCCCAAGGGCGGCACCGAGCCGGAGCCGGAGGCCGCCAGAGAGTGCGGGTTCACGGACACGCAGGCCAAGATCTACCGGTGCACCCTGCGCGACGGGCTGAAGTTCAGCAACGGTGACGATCTCACCTCGCAGGACGTCAAGTTCTCCTTCGACCGCATGATGAAGATCGACGACGACGCCGGGCCCGCGATCATGTTCCCCATGCTGGACAAGGTGGAGGCGCCGAACGCCAAGACCGTCGTCTTCCGGCTCAAGGTCTCCGACGCCACCTTCCCGAGCAAGATCGCCTCCGGCGCCGGTTCGATCGTCAACCGCCGGGAGTACTCGGCGGACGGGCTGCGCGAGGACGGCAAGGCCGTCGGCTCGGGCCCGTACAAGCTCGAGTCGTTCAGCAAGGACGAGGCCGTCTTCACGGTCAACGAGAACTACGAGGGCAACGCCGAGACCCAGAACAACGGCGTGACCCTCAAGCTGTTCCACGGCGACCAGGCCGGCCTGAAGAAGGCCATCCTCGACGGCAAGGTCGATGTCGCCTACCGGGGCCTCGCCGCCAAGGACATCGCGGAGATCGAGGCGGACACCACCGGCAGCCAGGAGATCGACGTCGTCGAGGGCTCCAGCGCCGAGGTCCAGCACCTGGTCTTCAACATGAAGGACCCGGTGGCGGGCAAGGCGGGCGTCCGCAAGGCCATCGCCCGTCTGCTCGACCGCGACGCCCTCATCAAAGAGGTCTACGAGAACACGGCGACCCCGCTGTACTCGATCATCCCGGCCGGTATCACGGGCCACAACACGGCCTTCTTCGACACCTACGGCGCCCGTCCCTCGCGCGCCAAGGCCGAGGCCGCGCTGCTGGAGGACGGCATCACCGACAAAGTGAAGCTGACCCTCTGGTCGACGCCGACCCGCTACGGGCCGTCCACCGACCAGGAGTTCAAGGCGATCGCCAAGCAGCTCAACGCGAGCGGCCTGTTCGACGCGACCGTGAAGTCCGTCGCGTACGACAAGTACGAGAAGGACATCGAGGCGGGCAAGTACGGCGTGTACGTGAAGGGCTGGGTGCCGGACTACCCGGACCCGGACAACTTCACGGCCCCGTTCTTCGGCGAGGGCAACGTGCTGGGCAACAACTACACGAACGGCACGGTCACCGGGCGGCTCATCCCCGAGACCGCCGCCCAGAGCGACCGCGCCTCGACCGAGCCGCAGTACGGCGAGCTCCAGGACATCGTCGCCGACCAGATCCCGATCATCCCGGTCTGGCAGGCCAAGCAGTACGCGGTCGTCCGCGACAACGTGTACGGCCTGGAGAACTGCCTCGACGCCTCGACGGTGTTCCGCTTCTGGGAGATCAGCAAGGACTGAGCCCGTCCGCGCACCACCCCGCGCATACGCAGAACGGCCGCTCCCTTTTCCAAGGGGGCGGCCGTTCTCCTGTCGGAGGTCCGTGGCGGGGACGGGGGCGCTCACTGCGCGCCGGGGCGCACCAGACCGCTCTCGTACGCGTACACCGCGGCCTGCACGCGGTCGCGCAGCCCCAGCTTGGTGAGGACGTGGCCCACGTGCGTCTTGACCGTCGTCTCGCTGACGAACAGGTCGGCGGCGATCTCCGCGTTCGACAGACCGCGGGCCACCAGCTTCAGCACCTCGACCTCGCGCTCAGTGAGCGTGTGCAGGGTGTCCGGCACCGGCTCGTCGCCCGAGGGCAGATGGCTGGCGTACTTGTCGAGGAGCCGACGGGTGATGCTGGGCGCGAGCATGGCCTCACCGGAGGCCACCACCCGGATCGCCTGCACCAGTTCGTTGGCGGGGGCGTCCTTCAGGAGGAAGCCGCTGGCGCCGGCGCGCAGTGCCTCCACCACGTACTCGTCGAGGTCGAAGGTCGTCAGGACCAGCACCTTCGCCGGACCGTCCCGGCCGGGGCCGGTGATCTGACGGGTCGCCTCGACCCCGTCCATCCGCGGCATACGGATGTCCATCAGAACCACATCGGGCTGCAGTGCCCGTACCTGATCCAGTGCCTGGAGACCGTCACCGGCCTCGCCGACGACCGCGATGTCCTGCTCGGCCTCCAGGATCATCCGGAAGCCGGTGCGCAGCAGCGGCTGGTCGTCGACCAATAGGACGCGGATGGCCACGTAAGTCTCCTTCGTTAGTCCGGCCCCATTCTGCCCTGCTCGGCACCGCCGGACTCGGGCGCCCTCACAGGCAGTGGATACGGCGGGGGAGTGCCGCCGAACTCCGGACACACGGACTGGTGGTCGCACCAGCCGCAGAGCTTCGTGGGGCGCGGCCGCCATTCACCGGTCTCGGTGGCCAGCCGGATCGCCTCCCACAGCGCGTGCAGCTTCCGCTCGACGCGCTCCAGGTCGGCGGGGACCGGGTCGTACGTCAGGACGTCACCACTGCCCAGATAGACGAGCTGGAGGCGGCGCGGGACGACCTGCTTCAGCCGCCAGACCACGAGGGCGTAGAACTTCATCTGGAACAGGGCACCCTCCGCGTACTCCGGGCGCGGGGCCTTGCCCGTCTTGTAGTCGACGATCCGCACGTCGCCGGACGGGGCCACGTCGACGCGGTCGATGATGCCGCGCAGTTTCAGGCCCGAGTCGAGCTGGGCCTCCACGAACAGCTCGCGCTCGGCCGGTTCGAGACGGGTCGGGTCCTCCAGGGTGAACCAGCGCTCCACCAACTGCTCCGCCTCGGTCAGCCAGCGGGCCAGCCGCTCGCCCGCCGCCTTCTCGTCGGCGTCCGCGAACAGCTCGGCGAGCTCCGGCTTCGCCTCGCGCAGCCGGTCCCACTGACCGGGGATCAGCGACTTCGCGCGCGGTGCGGTCCGCTCGGTGGCCGGGGCGTCGAAGAGCCGCTCCAGCACCGCGTGCACCAGCGTGCCCCGCGTGGCCGCCTCGCTCGGCTTCTCGGGCAGCTTGTCGATCACCCGGAAGCGGTACAGCAACGGGCACTGCATGAAGTCCCCGGCCCGCGAGGGCGACAACGAGGCCGGCGGCACGGCGACGGTCGCACGAGCGGGCTCGGCGACCACGGCCGGGTCGGCCGCGGGGGCGGACGGGGCTTGGACCGGCACGTCCGCGGGCTCGGCCGAGGGGCCCGTCGGCTCGGGTTGCGGGCCCGCCTGAGTCATGCCGTCGGCGCTGGTTTCCATGACGACAGACCTTACGGCCCGCCACTGACAGCGCGACACACGGTGACCTGCGCGCGCACGCCACGGAGTGGGAAACAGAGGGGGTGCCGGGGCCGAACGTGACACGACGGCCGCATACCATCGACCACAGGACCTCTCGCCGTGCATGATCGCGAGCGGGAGACGCGTCGAACGAGGGGACATCGTGGACGAGAGCGGCGGGAGCGGGCAGCCGCGATCCGGCACGGACGAGGCGGACGAGCGCCGTACGGGTCGGCCGCGCCCCGGCGATCCGGCCACCTCGACGGCCCGGCCGCACTCCGACGAGGAGCCGCACGACACCGACGCCCAGGCGAAACCCGAACCGGAGGCAGACACGGCAGCGGCAGCGGGGCACCCGGACCAAACCCAGGGAACCCCGGAGGACCCGGAGGGCCCGGCGGACGACCAGGCCGCTGAAGCCGCTGGAGCCGCTGGAGCCGGAGAAGCAGGAGAAGCAGGAGAGGAGCGGGTGGACGCGCCGCCGGCCGACCTGCGGAAGGCGCCCACCTCATCGTCCGCGCCCGACCCGCGCTCCGACGACCGCACGCCCGCACACCCCCACGACACCCACCGCACCGAGGCACACACCCCGCCCACCAAGCCCAAGTCCGGGCGGAAGCGGGGCGCGTCCGCCCGGCGAGGCAAGGAACCGGGCGGCGGCCTGCTCATGGGACGCCCCTTCGGCGTCCCCGTGTACGTGGCGCCCAGCTGGTTCCTCGTCGCCGCACTCATCACCTGGGTCTTCGGCGGCCAGCTCGACCGCGTCCTGCCCGAACTCGGCATGACCCGCTACCTCGTCTCGCTCTTCTTCGCGATCGCCTTCTACGCCTCCGTACTCGTCCACGAGCTGGCCCACACGGTCGCCGCCCTGCGCTTCGGACTGCCGGTGCGCCGCATCCAGCTGCAGTTCTTCGGCGGTGTCTCGGAGATCGAGAAGGAGTCCGAGACCCCCGGCCGCGAGTTCGTCCTCGCCTTCGTCGGCCCCCTGCTCTCGCTGATCCTCGGCGGCCTCTTCTACCTCGCCCTGCAGGCCGTGGAACCGGGCACCGTCCCGGGCGTCCTGCTGGCCGGCCTGATGATCTCGAACCTGATCGTCGCCGCGTTCAACCTGCTCCCCGGCCTGCCCCTCGACGGCGGCAGGATGCTCCGGGCCGTCGTCTGGAAGATCACCGGCAAGCCGATGAGCGGCACGATCGCCGCCGCCTGGGTCGGCCGCGCCCTCGCGATCTCCGTACTCATCGGACTGCCCCTGCTCACCCAGTCCGGGGCGCTCGGGACCGACGCCGCGGACATCGGCGGCATGGACACCGTCATGGACGCCCTGCTCGCCGCGATCCTGGCCGCGATCATCTGGACCGGCGCCGGGAACAGCCTGCGCATGGCCCGCCTGCGCGAACACCTGCCCGAGCTGAGGGCCCGGGCCCTCACCCGCCGCGCGGTGCCCGTGGAGACCAACACCCCGCTCTCCGAGGCGTTGCGCCGGGCCAACGACGCGGGCGCCCGCGCCCTGGTCGTGGTCGACCCCGACGGCGAACCCCTCTCCCTGGTCCGCGAGGCCGCCATCGTCGGCGTACCGGAACACCGCCGCCCCTGGGTCGCCGTCAGCGGCCTCGCCCAGGACCTGACGGACGGTATGCGGGTCTCCGCCGAACTGGCCGGAGAGGACCTCCTGGAGGCCCTGCGGGCGGCTCCCGCGACCGAGTACCTGGTGGTGGAGGACTCCGGCGAGATCTACGGAGTCCTCTCGGCGGCGGACGTGGAGAAGGCGTTCGTGAAGGCAATGGCCAGGCCCTCCTGAAGGCGGCGGCGAGGCCCTCCTGGTGGTCGGCGGCCTCCGGTAGGACCGGTAGGCTGTTCACATGTCCGAACCGACCGGTGCCGCCCGCCGACGTGGGCCCTTCAAGGTCGGGGACCAGGTACAGCTGACCGACCCCAAGGGCCGCCACTACACGTTCACGCTCGAAGCGGGGAAGAACTTCCACACCCACAAGGGTTCCTTCCCGCACGACGAGCTGATCGGCTCTCCCGAGGGCAGCGTTGTCCGCACCACGGGGAACGTGGCCTATCTGGCACTGCGCCCCCTGCTCCCCGACTACGTCCTGTCCATGCCCCGCGGCGCCGCCGTGGTCTACCCCAAGGACGCGGGGCAGATCCTGGCCTTCGCCGACATCTTCCCCGGCGCACGCGTCGTGGAAGCGGGCGTGGGCTCCGGCTCGCTCAGCAGTTTCCTGCTGCGCGCCATCGGTGACCAGGGCATGCTGCACTCGTACGAGCGCCGCGAGGACTTCGCCGAGATCGCCCAGCAGAACGTGGAGCGCTACTTCGGCGGCCCGCACCCCGCCTGGCAGCTCACCGTCGGGGACCTCCAGGACAACCTCAGCGACACCGAGGTCGACCGCGTCATCCTCGACATGCTCGCCCCGTGGGAGTGCCTGGAGGCCGTCTCCAAGGCCCTCGTCCCCGGCGGCATCGTCTGCTGCTACGTGGCGACCACCACCCAGCTCGCCCGGACCGTCGAGTCCATCCGTGAGATCGGCTGCTTCAACGAGCCGAGCGCCTGGGAGTCGATGGTCCGCAACTGGCACATCGAGGGCCTGGCCGTCCGCCCCGACCACCGGATGATCGGGCACACCGGCTTCCTGCTCACCGCCCGCCGCCTCGCGGACGGCGTCGAGCCGCCCATGCGCCGCCGCCGTCCCTCCAAGGGCGCGTACGGCGACGACTACACCGGTCCGAACGCCGACGGGGGCGCCGGCCGCTGACCGACGAAGGCCCGGCCGCCGTGGCGGCCCGGTGCCGCGTACAACGCTCAAGCGTCGTGGCCGAGTTCCCGGGAGCACCTCGGGAACTCGGCCACGACGCTTTTCCCTTGACGCCCCGGCAGTAACTCGGGACCCCGCCGTTCCCTCAAGGTGTGACGTGTGGCACCATGCTGGCCACCCCCACCGGCACAGCCCTCACAGGAGACACTTCCTAGTGCAGCAATCCGCCGTTCCGGAACTGGCACACACGCACACCCGTCCGATCCACTGGCTGGCCACGGCGACCGCCCTCGCCGGGGTGGTCGCGGTCTCCGGCTTCCTGCAGCCCGACCGGGCCACCGCCGCCCAGCACGGCCCCGAGTCGAAGACCGCCCCGGCCGCTGTGGCGGCCCCCGACCCGGCCGGCGTCGAATTCCCGATCGAGTGCGGTCCCACCGAGGCCGCTGTCCAGAAACAGGCCTCCGGCGACCTCGACGGCGACGGCCGCCCCGAGACGGTCGCGGTGGTCCGCTGCGAGGCCGGCTCCGGCACTCCGCCCAGCGGTGTCTACGTCGTCACGCGGTCCGCGGACGACCCGAAACCCCGCGTCGTCGCCACCCTGGTCGACCCGAAGGAGCGTCTGAGCGTCGAGGGATTCGCCGTCCGTGACGCGACGATCACCGCGACCCTCCTCGGCTACTCGTCGCGCGACGTACCGAGTTGCTGTCCGGACGTGACCGAGCGCGCCAAGTGGCAGTGGAAGAACGGCGCGTTCGTACGCTCGACACCGTCCGAGGCCCACAGCGTGTGACGGAGGGCAGGGCGTGAGAAATCAGACAAGCTGTTACGCGGAGTGGCCTTTTGGTCACTCCGCGTCGGGGCCGTAGACCTCGACCCTGTCCGAAACCCGACGCACGTGGATGCAGTCGCCCGGGCACTCCTTCGCGGAGTCGGCGACATCACGCAGAAGCGTCAGCGGTACGGGCGTTGTGGCGCCCGGGGCCTGCAGGAGTTCGTCCTGGGAACTCTTCACGTAGGCCAGGCCGTCGATGTCCAGCTCGAAGACCTCGGGGGCGTACTGGGCGCAGATTCCGTCGCCGGTACAGAGGTCCTGGTCGATCCAGACCTCAAGCCCCTCGCCGTCGACTCCGGCCTCCTGCTGCACGGTCTTTTCTCCTGCCGTTTCCTGCGCCGAGCGATCCGAAGACTTGGGAATCGGGCCAGCTCTGGCGGGTGTTGAACACTTCGACCCTACCTCCGTCGGCTTCCCAACCATGTTGTGTGGGTATTCCACTGGCGTGAGGGAGAGCGCAAGGGTGAAGATCGGACACACCTCGACCGTCTTTGTGATCTAGGGGTTTCAATCGACACCCACCCAGGTAGGGTCTGGAAGCGTCCAGCTCCCCTTGGAGGAGGTGAGGACCGTGGCAGCCCACGACGACGACATGAACCGCGGCATCCGCCCGGGACGAGGGTCCGACGACCCGTCCGGGCAGATTGCCTACCTTGAGCAGGAGATCGCCGTCCTGCGACGCAAGCTCGCCGACTCTCCGCGACACACGAGGATTCTCGAAGAGCGGATCGTCGAGCTGCAGACAAACCTGGCCGGCGTGTCCGCGCAGAACGAGCGGCTCGCCAACACCCTCCGAGAGGCCCGCGACCAGATCGTGGCACTCAAGGAGGAGGTCGACCGGCTCGCACAGCCGCCGGCCGGCTTCGGTGTCTTCCTCGTGGCGAACGAGGACGGTACGGCCGACATCTTCACCGGGGGCCGCAAGCTCCGGGTGAACGTCAGCCCCAGCGTCGAGCTCGAAGAGCTCAGGCGCGGCCAGGAAGTGATGCTCAACGAAGCCCTCAACGTGGTCGAGGCCATGGAGTACGAGAGCGTCGGCGACATCGTCACCCTCAAGGAGATCCTCGAGGACGGCGAGCGCGCCCTCGTGGTGGGGCACACCGACGAGGAAAGGGTGGTGCGGCTCGCCGAGCCGCTGATGGACGTCACCATCCGCCCCGGCGACGCCCTGCTGCTCGAACCCCGCTCCGGCTATGTCTACGAGGTCGTTCCCAAGAGCGAGGTCGAGGAGCTCGTCCTCGAAGAGGTCCCCGACATCGGCTACGAGCAGATCGGCGGTCTGGGCGGCCAGATCGAGATGATCCGCGACGCGGTCGAGCTCCCGTACCTCTACCCCGATCTGTTCAAGGAGCACGAACTGCGGCCGCCCAAGGGCGTACTGCTGTACGGGCCCCCCGGATGCGGTAAGACGCTCATCGCCAAGGCCGTCGCCAACTCGCTGGCCAAGAAGGTCGCCGAGGTGACCGGACAGGCCACGGGCAAGAGCTTCTTCCTCAACATCAAGGGCCCCGAGCTCCTCAACAAGTACGTCGGTGAGACCGAGCGGCAGATCCGCCTCGTCTTCCAGCGTGCTCGTGAGAAGGCCAGCGAGGGCACCCCCGTCATCGTCTTCTTCGACGAGATGGAGTCCCTCTTCCGCACCCGTGGATCGGGCGTCAGCTCGGACGTGGAGAACACCATCGTCCCGCAGCTGCTCGCCGAGATCGACGGCGTGGAGGGCCTGCAGAACGTGGTGGTGATCGGCGCCTCGAACCGTGAGGACATGATCGACCCCGCGATCCTGCGTCCCGGCCGTCTCGACGTGAAGATCAAGATCGAGCGTCCGGACGCCGAGGCGGCCAAGGACATCTTCGCCAAGTACCTCACCGAGCGCCTCCCGCTGCACTCCGACGACGTCGGCGAGCACGGCGGCAGCAAGACCACCACGGTCCAGAGCATGATCCAGACCGCCGTCGAGCACATGTACACCGAGTCCGAGGAGAACCGCTTCCTCGAGGTCACGTACGCCAACGGCGACAAGGAAGTCCTGTACTTCAAGGACTTCAACTCCGGCGCCATGATCGAGAACATCGTCGGCCGCGCCAAGAAGATGGCGATCAAGGACTTCCTCGAGCACAGCCAGAAGGGTCTGCGGGTCTCCCACCTGCTCCAGGCCTGCGTGGACGAGTTCAAGGAGAACGAGGACCTGCCGAACACCACCAACCCGGACGACTGGGCCCGTATCTCCGGAAAGAAGGGCGAACGGATCGTTTACATCCGGACGCTCATCACCGGAAAGCAGGGCGCGGACACCGGACGCTCCATCGACACGGTGGCGAACACCGGTCAGTACCTGTAAAAGACAGGGTGGCTGCGGGTGCCCTCACTGGGTACCCGCAGCCGACTGTTTTCCAGGGCACAGCTGGAGCTGAGCAATGACGCAAATGATCTCCCCACCAGCGCAAAGGCGCTCTAGGCTCTTCGGTACCGCCGAGTCGCGCAGTGCGGGGACGGGCACCGCACACGCACCGGAGCGCCAGCGGTACTTGAGCTGCGTCCCCGACCGAGGACGCAGCCGGGCAAGGAGGGCCGCATGACCGTACGGCGAGTAATGGGCATCGAGACGGAGTACGGGATCTCCGTCCCCGGCCACCCCAACGCCAATGCCATGCTCACCTCGTCCCAGATCGTCAACGCCTACGCGGCGGCGATGCACCGGGCCCGGCGGGCCCGCTGGGACTTCGAGGAGGAGAACCCGCTGCGGGACGCGCGGGGCTTCGACCTCGCCCGCGAGGCCGCCGACTCCAGTCAGCTCACCGACGAGGACATCGGCCTCGCCAATGTCATCCTCACCAACGGGGCGCGGCTGTACGTGGACCACGCACACCCGGAGTACAGCTCTCCCGAGGTGACCAACCCGATGGACGCCGTTCTGTGGGACAAGGCCGGCGAGCGCATCATGGCGGAGGCCGCGGAGCGCGCGGCCCAGCTGCCCGGCGCCCAGCCGATCCACCTCTACAAGAACAACACTGACAACAAGGGCGCCTCGTACGGCACGCACGAGAACTACCTGATGAAGCGGGAGACCCCCTTCTCGGACATCGTGCGCCACCTCACGCCGTTCTTCGTCTCACGCCAGGTCGTCACCGGAGCGGGCCGCGTCGGTATCGGCCAGGACGGGCACGAGCACGGCTTCCAGCTCAGTCAGCGCGCCGACTACTTCGAGGTCGAGGTGGGCCTCGAAACCACTCTCAAGCGCCCGATCATCAACACGCGTGACGAGCCGCACGCGGACGCCGAGAAGTACCGCCGCCTGCACGTGATCATCGGCGACGCGAACCTCTCGGAGATCTCGACCTATCTCAAGCTCGGCACGACCGCCCTCGTCCTGTCGATGATCGAGGAGGGCTTCATCGCCGTGGACCTCGCCGTGGACCAGCCGGTGCGCACGCTGCACCAGGTCTCGCACGACCCGACCCTCAAGCGCCTGATCACTCTCCGTAGCGGCCGGACGCTCACCGCGGTCCAGCTGCAGATGGAGTACTTCGAACTGGCGCGCAAGTACGTCGAGGAGCGGTTCGGCGCGGACGCGGACGAGCAGACCAAGGACGTGCTCACTCGTTGGGAGGACGTCCTGGGGCGCCTGGAGAGCGATCCCATGAGTCTGGCGGGCGAGCTGGACTGGGTGGCCAAGCGGGAGCTCATGGAGGGCTACCGGCGCCGTGACAGCCTCGAATGGGATGCTGCACGGCTGCACCTGGTCGACCTCCAGTACGCCGACGTGCGCTCGGAGAAGGGCCTCTACAACCGTCTCGTGGCCCGTGGCAGGATGAAGCGGCTGCTGGACGAGACGGACGTGGAGCGGGCCGAGACGAAGCCGCCGGAGGACACGCGCGCGTACTTCCGCGGGCGCTGTCTGGAGCAGTACGCGGACGACGTCGCGGCGGCCTCCTGGGACTCGGTGATCTTCGATCTGCCGGGCCGGGACTCGCTCCAGCGGGTCCCAACCCTCGAGCCGCTTCGCGGAACGCGTAATCACGTCAAGGAGCTCCTCGACCGCTGCCGTACGGCGGAAGACCTGGTCAGGGTCCTTTCGGGCGGCTGATCGGACCGCCGCGGCCCTCGGACCGATACGGCGGGGCGAGGTGGAAAGAGGCGGCGTCCGGGAATCATCGAGGTGGCCCCCGGACGTTGTAGCAACTGCGGGGCCGATGTCGGACCCTGCTTGTAGGGTCTGATCAAGAACGTCGAACCGAGCGGGGTGAGGGTTATGGCGACCAAGGACACCGGCGGCGGACAGCAGAAGGCGACACGCAACACCGAGGAGGTCGAGGAGACCGCGCAGGACGCGCAGGGATCCGAAGACCTCAAGGAGCGCCAGGAGAAGCTGTCGGACGATGTCGACTCCGTACTGGACGAGATCGACGACGTCCTCGAGGAGAACGCAGAGGACTTCGTGCGTTCCTTCGTCCAGAAGGGCGGAGAGTAACCCCGGTTGTCCGCCCCGGAGTCGGCCCGTTCCATCGGGTCGGCGCCGGGACGGATGACTGGCGTAGGTACGGGTATGGTCCGTGCACAGATTTGATGATCGGCTCGGCCGTCCCCGGCGGGCCGCCGCCTACGTGGAAGGACATCGCGTGGAAGCCAACCCTCGTAGTACCGGGCGTCTGCCGGCTGCCTTCCTGACGCCCGGCTCGTCCTCGTTCATGGACTTCCTGTCCGAACACCAGCCGGCCATTCTCCCGGGCAACCGGCAGTTGCCGCCCATGAAGGGCGTCATCGAGGCACCGCACGGGACCACGATCGTGGCCGCCACGTTCCCCGGCGGTGTCGTGCTCGCGGGTGACCGTCGGGCCACCATGGGCAACATGATCGCCCAGCGTGACATCGAGAAGGTCTTCCCGGCCGACGAGTACTCGGCGGTGGGCATCGCCGGTACGGCCGGTCTGGCCGTGGAGATGGTGAAGCTGTTCCAGCTGGAACTGGAGCACTTCGAGAAGGTGGAGGGCGCCACGCTCTCCCTGGAGGGCAAGGCGAACCGCCTCTCCACGATGATCCGGTCCAACCTCGGCATGGCCATGCAGGGCCTAGCCGTGGTCCCGCTCTTCGCGGGGTACGACGTGGACCGCGAGAAGGGCCGCATCTTCTCGTACGACGTGACGGGCGGCCGCTCCGAGGAACACGGCTTCGCGGCCACGGGCTCCGGCTCGATCTTCGCCCGCGGCGCCATGAAGAAGCTCTATAGCAAGGACCTGACCGAAGACCAGGCCACGACGCTCGTCGTACAGGCGCTGTACGACGCGGCCGACGACGACTCGGCGACCGGTGGTCCCGATGTCGCCCGCCGGATCTACCCGATCGTCACCGTGATCACCGCAGACGGATTCCGTCGCCTCACCGACGACGAGTCCTCCGAGATCGCCCGCTCGATCCTGGAGCGGCGCCTTGAGCAGCCCGACGGCCCACGGGCCGCGCTGCTCTGACAGCGGACCTCTTGTCAAGGTGATCGAGTGACTTCCACAGAAAGGGACGGATAGCCGGTGTCGACGCCGTTCTATGTATCACCCCAGCAGGCCATGGCCGACCGGGCGGAATACGCCCGCAAGGGCATCGCCCGTGGCCGCAGCCTCGTCGTGCTGCAGTTCGCCGACGGCATCGTGTTCGTCGGCGAGAACCCGTCCCGTGCGCTGCACAAGTTCAGCGAGATCTATGACCGGATCGGTTTCGCTGCCGCAGGCAAATACAACGAATACGAGAACCTCCGGATCGGCGGCGTCCGTTACGCCGATCTCCGGGGCTACACCTACGACCGTGACGACGTGACCGCCCGCGGTCTTGCCAATGTCTACGCCCAGACGCTCGGCACGATCTTCTCCTCCGCGGCGGAGAAGCCGTACGAGGTGGAGCTGGTCGTCGCCGAGGTGGGGGAGACCCCCGAGGGCGACCAGATCTACCGCCTTCCGCACGACGGGTCGATCGTGGACGAGCACGGCTCGGTCGCGGTCGGCGGCAACGCCGAGCAGATCAGCACCTACCTGGACCAGCAGCACCAGGAGGGGATGTCGCTCGCCGAGGCGCTCAAGCTGGCCGTTCAGGCGCTGTCGCGCGACACGAACGGCACTGAGCGGGAGATTCCCGCGGAGCGGCTGGAGGTCGCGGTGCTGGACCGTACGCGGCCGCAGCAGCGCAAGTTCAAGCGGATCACCGGGCGGCAGCTCGGTCGGTTGCTGGAGGAGGGCGGGGCTTCCACCGCTGCGGAGGCCGAGGACCCGGAGGACGAGGACTGACCTCCTCGACCTGATTGAACCTTGTGTGCCCCCGGCCTTTTGGCGAATTCGAGGGGTCGTTGCAACACGTGGTCGGTTGTTCAGGCCGCGAGTAGTTTAGACAGGCGCTCGGCTGGGGTTTCCCAGCCGAGCGTTTTGCGTGGGCGGCTGTTGAGTTCGGCGGCGGCTGCGTCCAGGTGCTTGCGGGTGTGGACGGACAGGTCGGTGCCCTTGGGGAAGTACTGCCGCAGCAGGCCGTTGGTGTTCTCGTTCGAGCCGCGCTGCCAGGGACTGGCCGGGTTGCAGAAGTAGACCGGGATGTCGGTGGCGATGGTGAATGCCTGGTGGGCGGCCATCTCCGAGCCCTGGTCCCAGGTGAGGGAACGCCGCAGGTGGGGCGGCAGGGTTTGGACGGTTTCCACGAGAGCGTCGCGGGTGCTGGCCGCGCTGTGGTCGATGGGCAGGTGGACCAGCATCACGTAACGGGTGGTGCGTTCGACGAGTGTGCCGATCGCCGATTTGTGGTCCTTGCCGATGATGAGGTCGCCTTCCCAGTGTCCTGGGACGGCCCGGTCGTCGGCTTCTGCCGGGCGGTCGCTGACCATGACCATGTTCGGGATCGATCGGGGCTGGCGCTTGTATGCCTGCCGGTGAGGACGTCGGCGGGCGCGTCCGCTGCGCAGGGCGCGGGCCAGTTCCCGGCGCAGTTCGCCCCGTCCCTGGACGTAGAGGGCCTGGTAGATCGTCTCGTGGGTCACGTGCATCTCCGGCCGGCTGGGGAACCGTATGCGCAGAGCGTGGCAGATCTGTTCCGGGCTCCACCGCAGGGTCAGGTGGTCCTGGACGAAGTCCCGCAGTTCGGCGCTCTGGCCGATCTTCCCCGGCTTGGGGCGGGGCCGGCGGGCGTCGGCGCGGGCCTGGGCGGCGTGGGGCCGGTACTGGCCGTTGGTGGGATGCCGGTTGCGGCGGATCTCCCTGCTGATGGTCGAGGGGCTGCGGCCCAGCTCGGCGGCGATCGCGCGGATGGTGGTTCTCTCGCGGAGCCGGTCGGCTATGTGGATGCGGTCAGCCTCGCGCAGGTAGCGGGAAGGGCCAGAAGGAGGCGGCGCCTCCTGGTAGATCGGAGGCGCCGCCTTCTTCCGGCCGACGTTCGCGTGTGAACCGTTACGCCATCTTTTGCCGGTCCGCAGGTTGATGCCGACGATTCGGCAGGCTTCCTGACTGCTCACGCCTTGCTGCATGAGCTGGAAGTATGCGGCCCGTTCCCGGTCCAGCTTCTTCGGCCCCTGCCGCTGGCGTTCCTTGCGTACTTCGAAGTCCATCGCATCCCCTGACTGGGGGTGTTGCGACGACCACTAGAACTCAAGTTTGCAGGCCGGGGGCACACGGTGTTTCGGGGCTGCGGGAAGGTGTTCTGTGTGCGGGTCCGTGGGGGCTTGTCGCGCAGTTCCCCGCGCCCCTTGAGGGGCAGAGGCCGGTGGTCGTGTGCGGGTGGTTCTGGGCTGAGCGCGCAGTTCCCCGCGCCCCTGATGGTGTAAGGCCGGTGGGCCGTGTGCGGGCTGTGGTGGGTTGAGCGCGCCGTTCCCCGCGCCCCTTACGGGGCTGCTGGTGGGGCTGTGGAGCCTCGGACCACCAGGTGTACCGGGATGTCCTCGGCGGTGGGCTCGCGGGCGTTCAGGACGGCCAGGAGGGCTTCCATGCCGCGTTCGCCGAAGAGGTCGGCGTCGAGGCGGACCGTCGTGAGTTCCGGGTCCAGGGCCGTGGCGAGGGCCAGGTCGTCGAGGCCGGTGACGGAGAGGTCGTCGGGGATGCGCAGGCCAAGGCGGCGGGCGGCCTTGTAGGCGCCGGCGGCCAGTTTGTCGTCGTCGCAGACCACGGCGGTGGGGCGGGAGCCGGGGGCGGCCAGGGCGGTCTCGGCGGCGGCCAGGGCGCCGTCGATGGAGATCGGGGCGGGGGCCGTGCGGAGTTCCGTGCCCGGGACCGCGGCCAGGCGCTCGGCGAGTTCGCGGGCGCGAATCTCGAAGGTCCAGGACGGGATGTCCGCCGCCAGGTGCAGGAAACGGCGGTGCCCCAGGCCCAGCAGGTGCTCCGCGACCTGCCGTACGCCGTCGCGGATGTCGAGGTTGACCGTTGCCGCGCCCGTGCTGCCCGCCGGATCGCTGTCGAGCATCACCAGGGGCAACTGGTCGCCGCGGATCGCCGTGAGGGCGTCGGCGGCCATGGAGGAGGCGATGACACCGTCCAGGGCGGCCTGTGCGGATGCGAAGGGATCCCGGGCCGGACCGATGCCCTCGGGGGAGGGGTAGAGCACCACTCCGAAGCCGTGCTCGGCCGCCACTCGGGCCGCACCCGTGTAGACGCCGGCGAAGAACTCGGTCGTCAGGGCGGGGACCACCAGCAGGACCGTACGCGTGCTGCCCAGGCGCAGATTGCGGGCCGCCAGGTTCGGCCGGTAGCCGAGCTCCCGCGCGGCCTCCCGTACGCGCTCCGCCGTCCGTTCGGAGACCCGCCCGCGCCACTTGTCGCCGAGCACCAGCGAAACGGCCGCCTGCGACACTCCCGCGGCCTGGGCGACGTCACGGCTCGTGGGGCGGGGGCTGCCTGCTGCCACCGGTGACCTGTCTTTCTGCTGGACTCGCGGACAGCGCACATGGTACGTATGACGAGCGAAGTTATACGTAACACTTACGAGGTCTCCGGCGGCGCGGACGGGAGAACTCGGGCATTCTGGAGCCGAAAGGGGCGGGGCATGGCCACCGGTTATCTGGAGATCCTCCGGGCGAAACACGCCATGCGGCTGCTCGTCGGCACCCTGGTGGGCCGGCTGCCGAACGCGACCTCCGCGATCGCCATCGTGCTGTTCATCCGTGCCGAGGGCGGCAGCTACAGCCTCGCCGGAGCGCTTGCCGCGGTCTACGGAGTGGCCAACGCCGTGGGCCAGCCGCTGCTCGGCCGTCTGGTGGACCTCTACGGGCAGCCGCGGATCCAGTTGCCCGCCGCGCTCGTCTCCGCCCTCGCCACCACCGTGTTCGCCCTCACCGGCACTGAGGTGCTTCCGCTCGCGTACGCCCTCATAGCCGTCGCCGGACTCTTCACGCCGCCCCTGGAAGGCGGTCTGCGGGCGCTGTGGCCCTCCGTCCTCCGTAAGGAGGACCAGGTGCACACGGCGTACGCGATGGACGCGGTGGCCCAGGAAGTCATGTTCACCGTCGGGCCGTTGCTCGTGACGCTGTGCGTGGCCCTGTGGTCCGCGCAGGCCGCGCTGATCATCCTCAACGTCATCGGGGTGCTGGGCGCGCTCTCCGTGGTCGTCTCGCGGCCCTCGCGCGCGTGGCGTTCGGCGCCGCGCGAGGCGCACTGGCTCGGCGCGCTGCGCTCGCCCGGGCTCATCGCCCTGCTCGGCGCGTTCCTTTTTGTCGGAATGGCGCTCGGTTCCATCACGGTCGCGAGCGTGTCGTACGCGGACGACCACGGCGGCGACGCGACCTACGGCTGGCTGATGTCCGCCATCGGGCTCGGCGCGCTCGTCGGCGGCACGGTCTACGGGGCGCGGCAGTGGGGCGGCGCGCCGGAGCGGCGACTGCGCGCGCTCGTCGCTCTTCTGGCGGTCTGTTATCTGCCGCTGATGATCATGCCGGACGCGGTCGCCATGACGGCGCTGATGGCCCTTGCCGGCGTCTTCCTCGCACCCTGTATCGCCTGCGCGTTCATCCTCGTCGACCGGCACGCGCCGAGGGGCACGGTCACCGAGGCGTTCTCCTGGCTCGTGACGACGTTCACCGTGGGAGCGTCCGTCGGGACGGGCCTCGCGGGACCGGTCATCGAGTGGGGCGGAGCCGTCCGGGGCTTCGCCGTATCGGCTGTCGCCGGAGGCGCCGCGCTGCTCGTTCTGCTGGCCACGGGGCGGGTCCTCGCAGCTACGGGCGGGGGCACGGTGGTCGAGGGCGGTTCGGAAAATGATCGAAACGGTGCCCCCGAACCCCGTTTCAGCACAGGCCATCAGGCGTAATGTTCAGTCATGGACCGCCGCATTTTCGGGCTGGAGAACGAGTACGGCGTCACGTGTACGTTCAGGGGACAGCGACGCCTGTCTCCCGACGAGGTGGCGCGGTACCTCTTCCGCCGTGTCGTGTCATGGGGCCGCAGCAGCAATGTCTTTCTGCGAAACGGCGCCCGCCTCTATCTCGACGTGGGATCACATCCGGAATACGCGACACCCGAATGTGACAACGTGACGGAACTGGTCACCCACGACAAGGCCGGCGAGCGCATTCTGGAAGGACTCCTGGTAGACGCCGAACGACGCCTGCACGAGGAAGGAATCGCGGGCGACGTCTACCTCTTCAAGAACAACACCGACTCGGCGGGCAACTCCTACGGCTGCCACGAGAACTATCTGGTGGCCCGTCACGGGGAGTTCTCCCGGCTCGCGGACATCCTCATTCCGTTCCTCGTCACGAGGCAGCTTCTCTGCGGTGCCGGCAAGGTGCTGCAGACCCCGCGTGGTGCCGTGTACTGCGTCAGCCAGCGGGCCGAGCACATCTGGGAGGGCGTCTCCTCGGCGACGACCCGCTCCCGGCCGATCATCAACACCCGGGACGAGCCGCACGCGGACGCCGAGCGCTACCGCCGACTGCACGTCATCGTCGGCGACTCGAACATGTCCGAGACGACCATGCTCCTCAAGGTCGGCGCCACCGACCTCGTGCTGCGCATGATCGAGGCGGGCACGGTGATGCGGGACCTGACCCTGGAGAACCCGATCCGGGCCATCCGCGAGGTCAGCCACGACATCACGGGCCGGCGCAAGGTGCGCCTGGCCAGCGGCCGCGAGGCCTCGGCTCTTGAGGTGCAGCGCGAGTACTACGAGAAGGCAGTGGACTTCGTCGAGCGCCGCGGTATCCGTACCGGCGTCGTCGACCAGGTTCTGGAGCTGTGGGGCCGCACGCTCGACTCGATCGAGTCAGAGGACCTCGACCGGATCGGTACCGAAATCGACTGGGTGATGAAGTACAAGCTCATCGAGCGGTACCGCGCCAAGCACAACATGACGATGTCGCACCCGCGTGTCGCTCAGATAGACCTCGCCTACCACGACATCCACCGTCGCCGGGGTCTCTACTACCTGCTGGAGAAGCGGGGCCAAGCCGCCCGGATCTGCAACGACTTGAAGATCTTCGAGGGCAAGTCCGTACCGCCGCAGACCACTCGGGCCCGGCTGCGCGGCGACTTCATCCGGCGCGCCCAGGAACAGCGTCGTGATTTCACCGTCGACTGGGTCCACCTGAAGCTCAACGACCAGGCACAGCGCACCGTGTTGTGCAAGGACCCGTTCCGTTCCGTCGACGACCGGGTGGAGAAGCTCATCGCCGGAATGTGAGTCAGGACGCGTCCGGTGTGATTCCGGAACGCAACGCGGGGCGCCGTACGTTTTCCGTACGGCGCCCTTCTCACGTCGTAGAGTTGCGCGCACGCCATCAACCAAGATCGACCGATACGAGGCCCCCACCGTGCGCCGACGCTCACTTCTCATCGCTGTCCCCGCTGGACTGGTCACTCTCGCCGGATGCGGTGACGACGACAAGTCGGACAAGGCCAAGTCCAGTGACAGCCCGTCCCCATCGGCTTCGCCCTCGGCCTCGGCGCCCCCGCCGCCGAAGATCGTCGACGGACCGCTGCCGGGCATCACCGGCGGTGAGAAGTTCGGTGAGAAGCCCACCGTCGCCAAGGGCAGCGGTGACCCCTCGAAGGACCTCGCGGTCGAGACGGTCATCGTGGGCACCGGCCGGACGGTCGCGGAGAACGACTTCGTCCAGGCCCACTACCTGGGCCAGATCTGGTCCTCGGCGAAGGTCTTCGACAACTCCTTCGACCGCAAGACGCCGCTGGTCATCCAGCTCGCCCAGGGTCAGATCATCGACGGCTGGCGCTACGCCCTCGCGGGCAAGAAGGTCGGCAGCCGCGTCGAGATGGCCGTGCCCCCGACCTGGGGCTACGGCACGTCGGGCAACGCCCAGGCGGGCATCAAGGGCACCGACACGCTGGTCTTCGTGGTCGACATCCAGCAGGCGTTCAACGGCAAGAGCTCCGCCAAGGGCACCGCCGTCGCGCAGGACAACATCGACCTGCCGAAGGTCGGCACCAACACCGACGGCAAGGCCCCCTCCATCGAGGTGCCGAAGAAGGCCGCGCCGAAGAAGCTCGTCGCCAACTACATCCTGGAGGGTGACGGGGACGAGGTCGCCGAGAGCGACAGCCTCCTCGTGCAGTACAAGGGCGTGCTGTGGGCGGACGGCAAGGAGTTCGACTCCTCGTACAGCCGCGGGCAGCTCACCTCGTTCCCGCTCGCACAGGTCGTGAAGGGCTGGGCGCAGGGCCTGACCGGCAAGAAGGTCGGCAGCCGGGTCCTCATCGTGATTCCGCCGGCGCTCGGCTACGGAGACAACCCGCCGCAGGGCAGCAGCATCAAGAAGGACTCGGTGCTCGTCTTCTCCGTCGACATCCTCGCGAAGATGTGACCCCTTCGGGAATGCAAGACTGTCCGCGTTGCCTTGTCACAGAGGCGTCGCAAACACGTGCCGCAAACAAGCAGGAGCCAGAAACGTGAGCATCGAGAAGCCCGAGATCGACTTCCCGGGCGGCGAGCCCCCGGCGGACCTCGAGATCAAGGACATCTGGGAGGGCGACGGCGAGGTGGCCAAGGCGGGCGACACCGTCTCCGTCCACTACGTCGGCGTGGCCTTCTCCTCCGGCGAGGAGTTCGACGCGTCCTGGAACCGCGGTACGCCGCTCCAATTCCAGCTCGGTGCCGGCCAGGTCATCGCGGGCTGGGACCAGGGCGTACAGGGCATGAAGGTCGGCGGACGCCGTCAGCTGACCATCCCCTCGCACCTCGCCTACGGCGAGCGTGGCGCCGGTGGCGGCCGTATCGCGCCCGGCGAGACGCTGATCTTCGTCTGCGACCTGGTCGCCGTCTGAGCCCTCGCGGAGGACCGGCCGGGGAGACCCGCGGTCCGGTCACCACGAGAGCCCGAGCACGACCCGATCACCACGAGGGCCGGAACCCGGCCCGGTGATCACGAAGTTCTGATCATGGTCCGATCTTCGTACGCCGTGTGACCGAGGTCCGACCGGACCCGATCACTTGGGGCCCATGCCAGTCCGGGCATGGGCCCTCGGCTTTTGCCACGACACCCCGGGGCGGTACGGTCATCGGTCGGAAGCACCATAGGGAAGGGCATCGATGGCCATTGCCAAGGCAGAGCGGCTGATGAACCTGGCGCTGTGTCTGCTCGGGACCCGGCGGCCGCTCAGCAAGCGCGAGCTCCGCGAGTCCATCGAGGCCTATCTGGAAGCGAGCTCGGACGACTCCTTCAACCGGATGTTCGAGCGCGACAAGGACGATCTGCGCGAACTCGGCCTGGTCATCGAGACGGTGGAGAACCTCGACGGCGAAGTCGGCTATCTGGCCCGCCGCGACAGCAACCGGCTGCCTCCCATCACCCTCGACGCCGAGGAGGCCGCGGCCCTCGGCCTCGCCGCCAAGGTCTGGCAGCAGGCCCGCCTCGCGGGCGCGGCGAGCGGCGCCCTGCAGAAGCTGCGCGCCGCAGGCCTCCCCGAGGACGTCGATCCGTATGAGGCCCATGGCGCCCTGGAACCCCGCATCCCCGTGCACGAGGCCGCCTTCGAGCCGCTGATGCTCGCCTGCCGCGACCGGCGGCCCGTCGCCTTCGACTACCGCAAGGCCACCGCGGCCCGCCCCGAGCCCCGCCTCGTCGAGCCATGGGCCCTGGAGTGCTGGCGCGGCCACTGGTACCTGGCCGGCTGGGACCGCGACCGGGGCGCCGAGCGGGTCTTCCGGCTGTCCAGGATCACCGGCAAGGTCCGTACACGCGGCGGAAAGTACACGGCCCAGGTGCCCGACGTCGTCACCGTGCGTGAGACCGTCGCGAGCTGGGCGGGGGACATCGCCGACCGCTCCGCGCGGATCCGGCTGCGGTCGGGCTCGGGCTACCCGCTGCGCGCGAAGGCCGCCTCCGTACGGGAACTCGGTGACGGGTGGGACGAGTTGGAGATTCCGTACGGGCACGGCCTGGACGCCTGGCTCGTCGAGTTCGGGCCGGACGTGGTCGTCCTGGAACCGGCCGAGCTGCGGGCCGACGTCGTCGACCGGCTGCGCGCCGTGGCCAAGGGCTGAGGGGGAACGTAAGAAAGTGGCAGGAAAACCGGCCAAGCCCACGAACGCGCTCGACCAGACCCGGCGGATGCTCTCCCTGGTGACGTATCTGCGGGAACGGCCTGGCGCCCGGGTCGAGGATGTCGCGCGGGCCTTCGGGATCACCGAGGACGAGCTGATCTCCGACCTCGACGTGCTGCCGCTGTGCGGGACCAGCTTCCGCGGGGGCGATCTGCTCGACATCGACACCGACGGCGACCGGATCTGGTGGCACAACCCGGACGATGTCGCCGAGCCGCTGCGGATCGCCGCCGACGAGGCCACCGCGCTGCTGGTGGCCGCCCGGGCCGTGTCGACCCTGCCCGGACTGCGTGAGGGCGACCGGCAGGCTCTGCTGCGGGCCACCGCGAAGGTGGAGGCCGCCTCGGGCGAGGCCGCGGGGGCCAGTGCCCGGCTGTCGGTCACCTTCGAGTCCGAGGGCGGGGTCTTTGCCGACGTCGACCGGGCGATCTCCGAGCGGCGCAGGCTGTGGATCCGCTACTACTCGCCCTCGCGCGACGAGCTGACCGAGCGGGAGATCGACCCGATCCGCCTGGTCAGCGTCGGACACACGTACGTGGAGGCGTGGTGCCGCCGGTCCGAGGCGCGGCGCACCTTCCGGCTCGACCGGGTGGCCGAGATCAAGATCCTCGACGAGGCGTCCGCACCGCCCGAGGTCGAGCTGCGTGACCTCTCCGAGGGGCTGGTGCAGCCGGCCGCCGAGGATCCCGAGGTGGTCGTGGAGGTCGGCCCCGGCGGGCGCTGGGTGGCCGAGTACTACCCGCACGACAGCGCCGAGGAGCTCCCCGACGGCGGCCTGCGGATCACCCTGCGCGCCCCAGACCCGGCGTCGCTGCGCCGGCTCGCGCTGCGGCTCGGCCGGGAGGGCCGGATCGTGTCGCCGGCGGAGGTCGCGGACAGCGCCCGGCAGGCGGCCCGTGAGGCTCTCGCGGCGTACGACGGACCGCAGGGCGCAGGCGACTCCGGGGACCGGCCGCAGGACGTGCCCGATGCGCCTCGCGACGGTGCCCCAGGTGCTCCGCTCGACGGCGGCGGGGGAGCGCGGCGCCCGGACGACGGGCCGCACGGAGTTCATGACGGGCTGTACGGCAGGCAGGAGCAAGGGCTTTGAGCGGGTCGGCGATGTCGGGTATCAGTGAAATGTCCGTTGCGTCCGCGTTCTCGGGGATGACACGGGTGGACCCCGTGGTGTTCAAGGCCGCGTGCCCCGACTGCCGGGGCGGCTTCGAACTCTCAGCGAACGCCCTGCGCCTGGTCGTCGGCGCCACACATCGGACCACTTTCTACTCCTTCACCTGCCCGGAGTGCGGCGCCGCGGTTCGTAAGCCGGCCGGGGAGCGCATCGTCGAACTCCTCACCGGCGGAGGGGTCCGGGCCCTGCGGCTCCACGCGACGGCTCACGGGGCTTAGGGTCGAGCCATGTTCTGGCCGATGTTCGCGATCGCTGTGGGTTTCCTGGGAATCTCCGTCCTCGGCGTGCTCGCCGTCCGTGTCTTTCTGGAGGCGGAGCGTCTGGGCAGGCAGGTCACCGAGTCCGCACGCAGGATCAATCGCGCCGCCGAGGATCTGGAGCACGCGTCCGCCGGTGCGGCCCGCGCCGCGGACGCCCTCTGAGCCCTGCTGTCCGTGCGCTTTGAGTCACTCCGACCTGTCAGCTTCGCAGGATCGGCGGGTACGCTGCTGGTCGCGGCCCGGAGAGCGAGGCGCGGACCGCGAACTGGGAGTACGCACAGGGATTGCCCCGCGTTTACCCCTGAGCGTTACGATCGCTGCCAGCACGACTGTCGGACAGACGTCCGACCGGTCGGGCAGCAACCCAACCACGCCGCCTCGGTGAGAAGGTAAAAGCTTATGTTCGGAAGGCTCGGCGCTCCCGAGATCATTCTCATCCTCGTCGTCATCATCCTGCTGTTCGGCGCGAAGAAGCTTCCGGACATGGCCCGCTCGCTGGGCAAGTCCGCCCGCATTCTCAAGAGCGAGGCCAAGGCGATGAAGACCGAGGGCAAGGACGACAGTGCCACCCCGGCAGCCCCGCCGCAGGACGACCAGTCCCAGGTCCAGCGCACCATCCAGGCCGCACCCGGTGACGTGACCAGCTCGCGCCCGGTCACCGAGCCGACGGACACGACCAAGCGCTGACGCAGGGCCGGTGACCGCCGGCCCCCTGCACGAGATGGGAACGTGGGTTGCTCAAGTCTGCCCGCAAGAACGAAGAGAAGGATCCGGAGGGGCGGATGCCCCTCGCGGAGCACCTTCGTGAGCTCCGCAACCGGCTCGCGAAGGCGATGCTGGCCATCGTCCTCGTCACGGTCGTCGCCGCCTTCTTCTACAACGACATCATCAACTTCTTCACCGAGCCGATCCTCGACTCGGTGGGCTGTGCGAAGTCGTTCGAGCAGTTGGCGAGTGAGCCCAAGGACACCACCTGCGCGCAGATCACGATCAATGGTCTGCTCACGCCGTTCACCCTGGCGTTGAAGGTGTCCCTGATGGCGGGCGTCGTCTTCGCCTCGCCGATCTGGCTCTACCAGCTCTGGGCCTTCGTTGCGCCCGGCCTGCACAAGAGCGAGAAGAAGTACGCCTACGCGTTCGTCGCGACGGGCGTCCCGCTCTTCCTCGGCGGCGGATTCTTCGCGTACAAGGTGCTGCCCACCACGGCGAAGGTCCTGATCGAGTTCACACCGTTCGGCGTGGACAACCTGCTGCCCCTGGACGACCTGCTCGACCTCGTCACGCGCATGGTGATCGTCTTCGGCCTCTCGTTCGAGCTGCCGCTGCTTCTGGTGATGCTCAACATGACCGGGATCATCTCCGGCAAGCGCATGGCCGGCTGGTGGCGCGGCATGATCATGGGCATCACCGTGTTCGCCGCGGTCGCCACGCCCAGCACCGACCCGCTGACGATGATGGCGCTCGCCGGGCCGATCTGGATCCTCTACTTCGCGGCCACCGGCTTCTCGCTGCTGAACGACCGCCGCAGGGCCCGTCGCGAGGCCGAGGGCCCGGACGACGACGAGGCCTCCGAGCTCGACCTCACGCCCGAGGACATCGGCGAGATCGAGTCCGTGTCGGCGAACCGCGCGCTCCCGGCACAGGCGGACTCCGAGCACGACCGGATCAACGGCTACGACGACGTGACCTGACGTCGCCGGACGACCTTGCCGGACGACGTTGTAGGGTCCGTGGCCGTGACCAGCGAGATCACCCTCTTCGTCAACCCCACCGCGGGACGCGGCCGGGGCGCCCACGCGGCGCAGCCGGCCGCTTCCGCGTTGCGGGCGGCCGGCTTCTCCGTACGCACGGTGCTCGGGCAGAACGCCGAGGACGCCCTCACGCGCGCGCGTGCCGCCGTCGAGGCCGGCACGGGCGCCCTGGTGGCCGTCGGCGGCGACGGCATGGCCAACCTCGCGCTCCAGGCCGTCGCCGGGACCCGTACACCGCTGGGCCTGGTCGCAGTCGGCACCGGGAACGACTTCGCGCGGGCCCTCGGACTGCCGGTGCGCGACCCGGCCGCCGCGGGACGGGTGGTCGCCGAGGCCCTCAAGGGGGCACGGCTGCGCGACATCGACCTGGGGCGCGTCGGCGGCACCTGGTTCGGCACCGTCCTCGCCTCCGGCTTCGACTCGAGGGTCAACGACCGCGGCAACCGCATGAGATGGCCCACCGGCCGCTTCAAGTACGACCTCGCGATGCTCGCCGAACTCGCCGCCTTCAAGCCCTTCCCGTTCCGGATCACGCTGGACGACGGAGAGGTCCGCGATATCGAGGCGACGCTGGTGGCCGTCGGCAACGGTTCCTCGTACGGGGGCGGGATGAAGATCTGCGCGGGCGCCGATCTCACGGACGGGCTCTTCGACATCACCGTGGTCGGGGACTGCAGCCGAAGGTCGTTGCTCCGGGTCTTTCCGCAGGTCTACAAGGGGACGCATCTCGGCCACCCCAAGATCACCGTGCACCGCGCCGCGAAGATCGAACTGGCTGCCGAAGGGATCACCGGATACGCCGACGGGGAGCCGCTCGGGCCGCTGCCGCTGACCGCGGAGTGCGTACGTGGCGCGGTGCGGGTCGCGGGCCCCTGAGCAGCGGAACGCGGTCCCGGGGGGACTTCCTGAGCTGGTCGGACGCCGGATCCACAGGCTCCGATCGGATAATGATCGTCCTGTTGTCAGTGGTGGCCGGTAGTCTCGAATGCACGATGACAGAGGATCTCTCACCGGCCGAGCGGTACGCGGCAGCCCGTAAGCGTGCTGTCGAGCAGGCCACCGCGCTCGCGGACTTCCGCGAGATGTACGACTTCGGCCTCGACCCCTTCCAGATCGAGGCCTGTCGGGCCCTCGAAGCGGGCAAGGGTGTTCTCGTGGCCGCGCCCACCGGCTCGGGCAAGACGATCGTCGGCGAGTTCGCCGTCCATCTCGCCCTCCAGCAGGGCAAGAAATGCTTCTACACCACGCCCATCAAGGCACTGTCGAACCAGAAGTACGCCGACCTGTGCCGTCGTTACGGCGCGGACAAGGTCGGCCTGCTCACCGGCGACAACAGCGTCAACTCCGAGGCACCGGTGGTCGTGATGACCACCGAGGTCCTCCGGAACATGCTGTACGCGGGCTCGCAGACCCTCCTCGGCCTCGGCTACGTCGTCATGGACGAGGTGCACTACCTCTCGGACCGCTTCCGCGGCGCCGTCTGGGAGGAAGTGATCATCCACCTCCCCGAGTCGGTGACCCTGGTGTCACTGTCGGCGACGGTGTCGAACGCGGAGGAGTTCGGCGACTGGCTCGACACCGTGCGCGGCGACACCGAGGTGATCGTCTCCGAGCACCGGCCCGTGCCGCTCTTCCAGCACGTACTCGCCGGGCGCCGGATGTACGACCTCTTCGAGGAGGGCGAGGGCCACAAGAAGGCCGTCAACCCCGACCTCACACGCCTGGCGCGCATGGAGGCCAGCCGTCCGTCGTACCAGGACCGCAAGCGGGGCCGCGCCATGCGCGACGCCGACCGCGAGCGCGAGCGGCGACAGCGGTCCCGGGTGTGGACGCCGGGGCGGCCCGAGGTCATCGAGCGGCTCGACTCCGAAGGGCTGCTGCCCGCCATCACGTTCATCTTCAGCCGCGCCGCCTGCGAGGCCGCCGTCCAGCAGTGCATGTACGCGGGGCTGCGGCTGAACGACGAGGAGGCCCGGGAGAAGGTCCGCGCCCTCGTCGAGGAGCGCACGGCCTCCATCCCCACCGAGGACCTCCACGTCCTCGGCTACTACGAGTGGCTGGAAGGCCTGGAGCGCGGCATCGCGGCCCACCACGCGGGCATGCTGCCGACGTTCAAGGAGGTCGTCGAGGAACTGTTCGTACGCGGCCTGGTGAAGGCCGTGTTCGCCACCGAGACCCTCGCGCTCGGCATCAACATGCCCGCCCGCTCGGTGGTGTTGGAGAAGCTCGTCAAGTGGAACGGCGAGCAGCACGCCGACATCACCCCCGGCGAGTACACCCAGCTCACCGGCCGGGCCGGCCGCCGCGGCATCGACGTCGAGGGCCACGCCGTCGTGCTCTGGCAGCGCGGCATCAACCCCGACCACCTCGCGGGACTCGCCGGCACGCGCACGTACCCGCTGCGCTCCAGCTTCAAGCCGTCGTACAACATGGCGGTGAACCTCGTCGAGCAGTTCGGGCGGCACCGCTCGCGCGAACTCCTTGAGACGTCCTTCGCGCAGTTCCAGGCCGACAAGTCGGTCGTCGGGATCTCCCGCCAGGTGCAGCGCAACGAGGAGGGTCTCGAGGGCTACAAGGAGTCCATGACCTGCCACCTCGGGGACTTCGAGGAGTACGCGCGGCTGCGCCGTGACCTCAAGGACCGCGAGACCGAGCTGGCCAAGCAGGGCGCCTCGCAGCGGCGCGCGGAGGCGGCCGTCTCCCTGGAGAAGCTCAAGCCGGGTGACGTCATCCATGTCCCGACCGGCAAGTTCGCGGGACTCGCGCTCGTCCTCGACCCGGGGCTGCCCGCCGGGCGGTCCAACGGCCACCGGGGCTTCGAGCACCACGACGGGCCGCGGCCGCTCGTCCTCACCGCCGAGCGCCAGGTCAAGCGGCTCAACACGACCGACTTCCCGGTGCCCGTCGAGGCGCTGGAGCGGATGCGCATCCCGAAGTCGTTCAACGCGCGCTCTCCGCAGTCGCGCCGCGACCTCGCCTCGGCGCTGCGCACCAAGGCCGGACACATCGTGCCCGAGCGGCACCGCAAGCGCCGCGCCGAGGCCGCCGACGATCGCGAGATCGCCCAGCTGCGCACGGCGATCCGGGCCCATCCCTGCCACGGATGCACCGACCGCGAGGACCACGCCCGCTGGGCCGAGCGTTACCACCGACTGCGGCGCGACACCGCCCAGTTGGAGAACCGCATCGAGGGCCGGACGAACACCATCGCCCGCACCTTCGACCGCATCGTCGCGCTCCTGACCGAGCTGGACTATCTGCGCGGGGACGAGGTCACCGAACACGGCAAGCGGCTCGCCCGGTTGTACGGCGAGATGGACCTGCTCTCCAGCGAATGCCTGCGCGAAGGGGTCTGGGAGGGCCTCGGCCCGGCCGAGCTGGCCGCGTGCGTCTCGGCGTTGGTGTACGAGTCCAGGGTCGGCGACGACGCGATGGCGCCGAAGCTGCCGTCGGGCAAGGCGAAGGCCGCGCTCGGCGAGATGGTCCGCATCTGGGGCCGGCTCGACGCCCTGGAGGAGGACTTCCGCATCACACAGACCGAGGGCGTCGGCCAGCGCGAGCCCGACCTCGGCTTCGCCTGGGCCGCCTACGAGTGGGCCTCCGGCAAGGGCCTCGACGAGGTGCTGCGCGAGGCGGAGATGCCCGCCGGTGACTTCGTCCGCTGGTGCAAGCAGGTCATCGACGTGCTGGGACAGATCTCGGCCGCGGCGCCGGTCTCGTCCGGCGCGAGTTCGACGGTGGCGAAGAACGCGCGCAAGGCGGTTGATCAGTTGCTGCGGGGAGTGGTGGCTTACTCGTCGGTGGGGTGAGTTGACGGGGCGGGTCTGGATGCGGCTTCGGCCGGGGAGGCGCTGGTGGGTGTCGGCTGCTTCCCCCTCCGGGGTTTGGCCGGGGGCCGACGGCGCTGGCCTCGGCGGGGCCTGCCGGTGCCTGCGTGGGGCCTGATGATGCCTCGGCGGGGCTTTCGGGGACGGTAGGTCCGGCGGGGCGGAGGCGGACGGGATCGCCTCGGCAGGCGGCTCTGTAGGTGTCCCGGCCTGGCCCAGCCGTTTGTGCTGGGCGGGGGAGTGCCCGTGGGCGGCGGGCCGGTGGCCTTGGGCGGTGCCAGGGTCCGACAGGCCACACAGCGGCTCCGGGGCGTGCCGGAGCGGGCGCGCATCGGGACTTGCGGGGGTGGTGCGGCTTGGGGTCTGTGGGAGTGGCGTGGTGCCGGGGTCGGGGGTGGTGCGGCTTGGGGTCTGTGGGAGTGGCGTGGTGCCGGGGTCGGGGGTGGCCCGGCTTGGGGTCCGCGGGAGTGGCGCGGTGCCGGGATTTGCGGGAGTGGCCCGGCTCGGGACTCGCCGGAGTGGCGCGGCGGCGGGATCTGTCAGGGCGGCCCGGCACAGGGCCTCCCGTGCTTCTCCCGCGGGGCTCCAGTGGATCTCCCGGGGCGCTACCCGGTGTCGGGGCAGGCTTGGCTCAGGAACGGCTGAGGAGTTGCCATGCGCTTCCGAGTACTGGGTCCTGTCTGCCTCGAACCCCGCACACCGTCCGCGCCCAAACAGAGGGCGGTGCTCGCGACCCTGCTGGTGCGTGCCGGAGCCGTGGTGCCCGCCGGCGCCCTCTTCGACGAACTGTGGCCGGACGGGCCGCCCCGCACCGCCGCGACGACCCTGCAGGTGTACGTGTCCCATCTGCGCAAGGCCCTCATTCAAGGGGCCCATGGCCGGGGGCCGTTGGAGACCCGGCCACCCGGATATCTGCTGCGGGTCGAGCCCGGCGAACTGGATCTGCGACGGTTCGAGGAGTTGTTCTCGCGCGGCCGGGCCGCCTTCGGGGCCTGCGATTTCGCGGCCGCCTCAGGGGCGTTGGGGGACGCCCTCGCGCTGTGGAGCGGGCCCGCGCTGTCCGGCGTCCCGCAGGGTGAGGTGCTGATGGCGGCGGCCGTACGCCTCGACGAACTGCGGCTCGAAGCGCTGGAGTTGCGGATCGAGGCGGACCTGCGGCTCGGCCGCCACCACGAGGTGACGGGCGAGCTGATGGAGCTGGCCCGCGCCCATCCGCTGCGCGAGCAGTTGCACTGCCAGCTGATGGAGGCGCTGCGCCGGGCGGGCCGGACCACGGACGCGCTGCGCGCCTACCGTGCCGTACACCGGTCGCTGCACGACGAGTTGGGCGTCACGCCCGGGCCCGCCCTGGTGCGACTGCACGCGCGTGTGCTCAGCTCGCACGCGTCCGAGCCGGTCACCGCCGCCGCTGTTGCCGCCGCCCCTGCCGGCCGGCCCCGCGCAGGTTCCAGGCGAGCCAGCGGCGGACCGCTCCCGGATGTCCGGGCGAGCCGTGCACATCGTCGATCACCTTGACGCGTACGTCGGGCACGGCGGTGCGCAGGAGGTGCGCGTCGCGGGGCGGGATGATCTCGTCCCGGGCGCTCGCCACGCAGCGGACCGCCGCGCCGACCGAACGCAGTTGCTCCTCGGTGAGGGCGAACTCCTGCAGCTTTGAACGGAGTTCTGGCTCGTCCCGGGCTCCGGTCAGTCGGCTCAGGGTGTCCTTGGTGATGCGCGGGACCCGCTCCCACCACGTCGGGTCGGTGAAGAAGCCGGCGACCGGCGGGCCGACCGTCAGGATCCGGCCGACGCGCGGGTCCTCGGCGGCGGCCCGCAGGGCCATGTGTCCGCCGAAGCTGAGGAAGAGGAGTGTGGCGGCGTCGGTGCTGGCCCGGGGCGACAGGTGGTCCAGGAGCCAGGGGATCAGCCGCCAGGAGTCGGCCGTGTAGCGCTGGGTGTTCTCGCCCACGCCGGGGAGTTCGGCGACCACGGCCGCGTAGCCGAGTTTGGTGAGCCGGGGCAGCAGGGGTGCCCACTGCTCCTTGACGCTGACGATGCCGCCCATCATGAGGAGAAGGGGGCGGTGGGAACGGCGGTGCGTGTCCAGGCCCGACGCCCATGCGTGCAACGTGCCGTCCGGGTACGGGAGTTCGAGACGCTCGATGCCTCCGTGCGTCCGCCGCCAGGTGTCGAAGGTGGCGACGGCCGTCTGCTGTGCGTGGCGTCGGGGATCGTCGTACGGGTAGGGGAAACGGGCCAGGGTGTAGTGGCGGCAGGCCGCCAACAGGCGTCCCCGGTCTTCCAGTTCGTCGCCGCGCAGCCGCCAGACGCGGGTCCAGGAGTCGGCCGCGTCGGGGGCGTCCGTGCCGATGCGGGCGAGGATGCGGGCCGTTCCGCGGGCGCCCATGCCCTGGTTGCGGGCGTGGATGCGGGCGAATTCCTTCAGCTCGCCCAGGTGGTCGAGCGGGGCCCGGACAGCACCCTGCTGTTCGGGCGGCCGGTCGAGGTGGTCGAGGTGGTCGAAGGGGTCGGCAGGCGTGATGTGGTCCGTGGGATGGCGCTCGGGCATGCGATGTCCTTCCGGCGAGGGTTCAGAGGTGTTCCAGCGCGAAGCCGGCTTTGATCCACTTGCTCGACTCGACGGCCACGGCCAGGGCCTTCTGACCGCTCGTCATCTCCCGCAGCAGGCGTTCCAGTTGGAGGAACGGGAGGGCGTTGCCGTTGTTGCCGGTGTCGGCCACGCAGGAGATCTCGCGGGCCTCGGGCACTCCCAGTTGCTCGGTGATCAGCCGGGTCATCCGTCCGGACAGCTGCGGGGGCAGCAGGAAGTCGAGGTCCCCGGCCGCCCAGCCCAGGCTGTCGAGCAGCTCCCAGAGGATCTCGACAGCCATCGTCGGTACGGACTCCTCGATGGCCTTGTAGTCCTCGATGAGCGCCTGACGCGGTTCGTCGCGGTCGGCGAGGCCGAACCAGTCGATGATCTGGCCCGGCTCGCGCCCCAGGCCCGTACAGCGGTTGAGGACCCGGCGAAGCGCCACGGCCCTGTCGCCCGGCCGCGAACCGAGGACGGCTGCCCCCGCGCCGTCGCCGAACAGCACGCAGTTCACGAGGTCGCCCGGAGCCGCCTCGGAGAGGTCGCGGCGCAGGTCCAGATGCTTGGTGCAGACGTCGCCGCCGATCGCGAGACCGGTCGTGAACTCGCCGCTGCCTATGAGGTACTGGGCGACGGACAGCGCCTGGACCGCCCCCGCGCAGCCCGACTGCAACTGGTAGGTGGGCAGTTGGTCGAGGCCGAGCTGGTCGGCCACCTGGTTGACCGTGGCCGGCATCAGATGGTCCGGCGTCGCGGTGCCCAGGACCAGGAACTCCACCTCCGCCGGGTCCGTTCCGGAGTTCTCCAGCGCGTTCGCCGCCGCGTCTGCGCACAGGTCAGCCAGGGTCCACCGGATGTCGCCGCTCGTCAGATCGCGGGCGAAATGCCGGGTGCGGGTGCCGATGAAGACGTCGATCCACTCCTCGTTGACCCCCAGGGCGGCGGCGAGCGCGGTGTTGTCGACGGGCTCGCCGGGCAGCGCCGAACCGGCGGACCTGACGTGGACGGAAGGGGAAGGGCCGGGAGGGGTCATGCGGACGTCTCCTGCCGCAGATAGCCGATGAGCTCGCCGAGGGAGGTGAGCCGGGGGAGCAGGTCCTGGACCGGGAGCGCGCCCACCGCGGGCAGGCGCTCGGTCAGACGCTCCTTGAGTTCGACCAGGGCGACGGAGTCGAGGCCCAGGTCGTCGTGGAAGCGGGAGCCGGGGGAGAGGGCGGTGGGGTCGTAGCCGCCGAGTGCGGCGACGGTTTCGTACACGGCGGTGGCTACGGGGTCCTGGGGCGGAGTCGCTGGTGTGGTTGCTGTCGCTGTCACGGCTTCTGTGGGCGGCGGGTCCGCCTCCGGTGCCTGCGGCTCCTCCTGTACGGCGACGGGGGCGCCCGGTGCCGCCGTACGCGTCGGCCCTCCCGTGTGCCAGAAGCGGCTGTCCGTGGCGAAGGCGTACGGGGTCAGGCGGGCCGGGGTCTGGTCCCGGCCGGGGTGGGCCGCCGCCGTCCAGTCGATGTCGATGCCTGCCCGGTAGAGCGCGGCCACGGTTTCGGCGAGGGCGCGGCCGCCAGATTCGGGAGCGGGGAGCGGGTGCAGGGTGACCGGCTCGGTGGACCGGTCGAGGGCTTCCGGGTCGGCGGACCGGTCGTCCAGTCGGCGGGCGAGGGTGGTGAGGACCGGACGGGGGCCGAGCTCCAGGAGGTGCGTCGGCCGTTCGTCCAGGAGCTGGGCCGCGGCGTCGGCGAACAGCACCGGAGCCTCGATGTGTTCGGTCCAGTACGAGGCGTCCAGTTGCTCGGACTCCAGGCGCTTGCCGCGCAGCGTCGAGTAGAACGGCAACCGGGGTGTCCCGCCCGTGACTTGCTCGGCCACCCGGCGGAACGCTTCCAGCGCCGGGCGCATCAGCGGGGAGTGGAAGGCGTGCGAGACGTCAAGGCGGCGGAGTCGTACGCCGTCCAGCTCGCGTGACTCCGCGATGCGGTCCAGTGCGGCCAGGTCGCCCGAAATCACGGTCGAGCGGGGGCCGTTGAGTGCGGCGAAACCGACCAGCGGCTCGCGCTCGACCAGGTCACGCAGCCGGTCCGCGGAGGCGTGCACTGCCAGCATGCCTCCGCCGTCGGGGAGTTGCTCCATCAGGGCACCTCGTACGGCGACGAGTCGCGCCGCGCCTTCGAGAGGCAGCGCACCGGCGTGAACGGCGGCCGCGAACTCGCCCACGCTGTGGCCGAGCAGCAGGGCGGGACGTACGCCGACTTCGGTGAGGGTCGCGCCGAGTGCGTGGCCGACCGCGAACAGGGCTGGCTGGGCCCAACCGGTCCTGTGCACCGCCGCGTCGCCGGTGAGGAGCAGGTCGCGGATGGAGCGGCCGGTGTGGGGGAGGAGCGCGGCGTCGACGCCGTCGAGGTGCCGTCGGAACAGGGCGGACTCGCGGTAGAGGCGGGCTCCCATGCCTGGGTACTGGGCGCCTTGGCCGGTGAACAGCCAGGCGGTGAGGGGCGGTTCGCTGGTGGCGTCGTTGCGGTTGGTGGGGCTCGTTGACCTGGTCGGAGCGGTCGGAGCGACCGAGGTGGCAGGGCGGGTCGAGCTGTTCAAGCCTGTCGGGCCCAGGGCCCCGGCCGCCTCCCGGAGTCGTACCGCCAACTCGGCGCTGTCCCCGGCCACGACCGCGTAGTGCCGGCCGTGCCCTGTCTTCACCCGCTGCGACGCCCGGCACAGCGGCCCGATCGGGGTGCGGCGCCGGCCGATGACGTCGGACTGCGCCAGCAGATTGCGGCGGAGGGCCCGCTCGGTGGGCGCTGTGAGGACGAACACCTCGGCGCCGAGGCGGCTGCCTGTCGGCTCCGGCAGGCTGGTGACGGGGCCTGGGCGAGCGGTTCCCGAATGGTCCGACAGGCCGGACCCTGTCGGCTCCGGCAGGCTGACGCCGGAGCGGTCCGACGGGGTGGCTGAGCGCCGCATTCCCGCCTCCGCCCGGCTCGACGTCGGCGCCGACTCCAGTACCGCGTGCGCGTTCGTACCGCCCATGCCGAAGCTGCTCAGACCCGCCAGCACCGGCTCTCCGGAGGGCAACCGAAGGGGAGCCTTCAGGAGCCGCAAACCCTGCTCGGCGAGCCGTAGTTGAGGGTTCTCGCGGGCCGCGTACCGGCTCACCGGAACCGTGCGGTGGTGGAGGGACAGGCACGTTTTGATGAGGCCCGCGATGCCGGCGGCGCCCTCCGTGTGGCCGAGGTTGCCCTTGACCGAGCCCAGAGCGAGAGGGCGCCGACGGGGCCGGTCGGCGTGCAGGTGGCCCAGCGCCCTTGCCTCGATCATGTCGCCCAGGGCCGTACCGGTGCCGTGGGCCTCCAGGAACGACACCTCGTGCGGGTCGGCGCCCGCCCGGCGGCAGGCTGCCGCCAGGACCTCCTGCTGCGACCAGCGGGAGGGTGCGGTGATGCCGTTGCTGCGGCCGTCCTGGTTCACGGCGGTGCCCCGGATCACCGCGTACACCGGATCGCCGTCCGCGAGGGCGTCCGCGAGGCGGCGCAGCACCACCGCGCCCACGCCCTCGCCGCGCCCGACCCCGTCCGCCCCAGCGCTGAACGGCTTGCAGCGCCCGTCCGGCGCGGCGAGGCCCGCCTTCTCGTAGAAGAGGCCGAGCGCCGGAGTCAGGGCGAGGTTCACACCGCCCGCGATCGCCCGGTCGCACTCCTCGGTCAGCAGCGCGTTCACCGCGAGATGCACCGCCACCAGCGAGGACGAGCACGCCGTGTCGACGGCCATGCAGGGGCCGCGCAGGTCGAGGTGGTACGAGATCCGGTTCGCGATCATGCAGTAGCCGTTGCCCGAGCCGATCTGAGGGGTGATGCGCGGCAGGTCCGTGAGCGTGAGCTGTGCCCACTCGCTGCCCATGACCCCGACGAACACCCCGGTCGGCGATCCGGCGAGCCGCCCGGGCGCCACCCCCGAGTCCTCGACGGCCCGCCACGCGCACTGGAGCATCAGCCGCTGCTGCGGGTCCATCGCGGCGGCGTCGCGGGGTGGGATCCTGAAGAACTCGTGGTCGAAGGCGTCCGCGTCCGCGAGGAATCCGCCCTCCGTCGGGCCGCCCGTGAGCGACGGGTCCCAGCGCGGCGACGGGACGGGGCCTGTCCCGTCGCCCGAGCGCATCAGCAACTCCCAGAAGGCGCCGGGGTCTTCAGCGCCCGGGAACCGGCAGTCGATGCCGGTGACGGCCACCGCGTTCATCCCTGGCCCTCCAACTCGGTCAGCAGGTGCCCGGCCAGCGCCCGTACGGTCGGGTAGTCCCAGGCAGCCGTCGGGTCGATGGTCACCTCGTAGTGGTCCTCGACGTCGCCGCACAGGCTCAGTGCGGCCACGGAGTCAAGGCCGTATTCGGCGAGCGGGGTCGTCGGGTCGATCTCGGTGGGGGGCCGTCGGAGGTACTCGGCCACGCGGGTGGTGATCCAGGTGGTCAGTGTCTGCTCGGTGTGCGCCGTCGGTACGGGCATGACCGGTGGTCCTTTTCTTTTTTTTGGGGGGGTGATGTGTTTCGGCTGCGGGTGCGTTGTGGCTGGTCGCGCAGTTCCCCGCGCTCCTGAAGGGCGGAGTTCTCCGCGCCCCTAGATGGCGCTGTTGTACAGGTCGAACGTGCGTGACTCCTCGTAGCGGGAGAGGAGTTCGTGCCGTAGGGGTCTCGCCCACCTGTCCGGCACCGGGCCCGTGCGCAGGCCCAGTCGGCACGCCGTGCGGTGCAGGGCGGCGCCCAGCCAGGGGGGTTCGGACAGGAAGCCGGACCGCGCGGACCGTGCCACGCCTGTGGCGGCAGCCGCGCCGAGCAGTTCCGCGTAGCGCGCGGCCAGGGCGAATGCCTGCGGGGAGGCGAGTGGCGTGCGGTCGGCCGGGGGCAGGGCGCGGGCCCGGTCGCGTACGGCCGACAGGTCGGCGGCGAGATCGGCCAGGAGGGGGCGTACGGGGGCGGGGGCGCCCTCTGGCGTCAGGGCCGCGGTCAGTGAGTCGCCCGTCGCGGAGAGCGTGAGGCGGCTGAAAGGTATGCCAGGTGTCGGCACTGTGGCGTCCGCCGGGGTGAACAGGGCCTCCAGGGGCTCCAGTTGAGGTGCTGTGGCCAGCCTTCGTTGTTGGGGGATCAGCGTGGCCAGGCATGCCGTGGGGCCGGCGTGGCCGAGGCTCAGTACCGGGAGGTCCCGTGCGTGCTTGCCGAACACGGCGTGCTCGCCCTCGCGCAGGTAGAAGCGGGCCCCCAGCACCACCGACAGATCTCGTACCGTGCGGCTCAGCAGGCGGGGCACGAGGTATTTGACGGCGGCGGCGGTCACGCTCGCCTGCTCCGGGCGCAGTTGGACCGTACGGGCGGCGGCCAGCGACAGGCTGTCGCACAGGAGGAGGTCAGCGAACGCGGCGGTCAACACCCCCGCCGCGTGCGGGAGTTCGAAGACACGGCGGCGGTACAGGCGCCGGTCCAGGGCGAAGCGGAGTACCGAGCGCAGGCAGGTGTCCACCGTGCCGATCGCCATGCCCGGCAGAGCGCTGCGCGTCACCTGGAAGGAGCGCAGCGCCACCTCGCCGCCCCGGCCCTCGGCGCCGACGAGCGCGGAGGCGGGCAACGGGCAGCCGTGGAAGGCCAGTCCGGTGAGCCGGCAGCCACGGACGCCCGCGGTGCGATAGCGGGCGAGACGCTGCACACGGTCGGCGGGCACGTCGTCCGGGCCGGCGAGCAGCACCGAGTGGCTGCGGCTGCCCGGGCCGTCGCCGGTGCGCGCGAACAGCACCCACGCACCGGCCCGGTCGGCGTTGTTGATGACCTGCTTCACGCCCTCCAGCAGATAGCCGCCGACCGCCGGGCGGGCCGCGAACTCGTTGCGCAGGAAGTCGTTGCCGTGGGCCAGTTCGTGGTACGCGACCGAGGCCCGGCCGCCGTCCAACAGGAGGCCGGCCAGGTGCCGTTGCTGCTCCGGCGAGCCCGCCGTCCAGACGTTGACGGCCGCCATGAACGACGTGATGCCGTGCCCCAGACCGAGTCCGACGTCCCGCCGGAACACCTCGCGCATCACCCGGACCAGCCCGTCCAGGTGGGTGAGCCGTCCGCCGAGCTCCGCCGGTACGTACTCGGCGGCCAGCCCGAACCGGTCGAGCAGCGCCTCCCCATCAGCGCTCAGCACGCCCTGCTCATCGGCGGCGAGGAACGCGGACGAGCCGAGCGGGTTCCCGGGGTCCCAGAAGTCCCCGAAGGACCTGGCGAGTTCGGCCCCCCGATCGGCGGCGGTGAGGGTCGTGTACGGCATCTACGCCACCTCCCGCCGGAGTTGGAGCCGCAGCAGCGAGACCAGCCGCCCGTGCCCGTGCAGCGCGAACGCCTCTTCCAGCAGCTCCTCCTGCGCGTCGGACGACGACTGTTCGCCCAGCCGCGCGAGCAACCGCTCCAGCGCGGCCCGCAGCCACAGCGCGTCCCGCCAGACGCCCTTACCGCCCGGCACCCCGGAGCCCGACTCCACCCACAGCCCCAGGCACGCCGCCCCGGCGAAGCACAGGCAGTACCGCCGCGCCACGGCGAAGGCCTCTTCAGGGACGTCGGTCACCACATCCGCGTAGGCGGCCATCTCCTCGTGCACGCGGTCGGCCACGGCCAGCAGGCGCTCGGCCAGCTCGACCGCGTCCTTCAACGCGGGCTCCTCGGTGGCCCGTTCACGCAGGGCCGCCGTCCAGGCCTGGAGTGCGGCCACCGGAGCCGCGCCTCGCCGTGCGGCCAACTCCAGCTCCGCCGGGTCGAAGTCCGGGAGCGGCGCCGCGAGATCGCACGCCGTGTGCACGCCGTCCGCGGGTGGCGTCCCGCGCCGCCAGTGACGTACGAGCGAACGGAACTGCAGGATCAGCGAGGTGAGGTTGACGAGGGTGTTTCCGTCGAAGAGGCCCACGATGCGGTGGTCCCGTTCGACCTTCTGGAACATGCCGTACGAACCCGTGCCGGGGCCCGACACCAGGAAGGCGCGGGCGCCCAGCAGCTCTCCGAGGGCGGTCAGGATGTCCTCCGTGCCGGTCGGCAGCAGGTACTTGGTGACGGCCGCGACGACGGAGAGTTCGCCGGCCGTGGTGTGCACCATGCGGGACGCGACCAGGGCCAGTGCCTCATGGGTCAGGACGTCCGCCACCGAGGCCGCCAACAGGGCGCGTGCCTGAAGGAGTTCGGCCAGCGGGCGTCCGTACAGGCGTCGTTCGCGGGCGAAGTCCAGGGCGATGCGCAGTCCGTGGTCGGCGGCGCCGAGGGACAGTGACGCACACATCGTGCGGGTCAGCTGGAGGGACTTGAGGACGGTCTCGATGCCGCCGCCCTCCGGACCGATCAGAGCCTCCCGGTCCACGTACGCCCCGTCGAGGACGATCCCGGAGATGTCCGCGCCCCGGATGCCGTGCGTCGGCACCTTCGGCAGTGGACGCCAACTTCCGGGCTTCAGAGTCCTCTTGTCGACGAGCAGCACGCTGAAGCCGCGTGGGCCGCCCTCGGCGGTGGTGCGCGCGAGGACGCAGAGGACCGAGCCGCGGGTCGCGTTGTTGATGAGCCACTTCTCTCCGCGCAGGACGAACCCCTCGCCGTCCGTGACGGCTTCGACCTCCCCCGCCAACAGGTCGCTCCCGTGGGCCCGTTCGGTGAGCGCCAGCGACACGGGAACCCCCGCCCGGATGTCGCTCCCGAGCCGCGCCGCCTGCTCCTCGCCGCCCGCGACCCATACGCACACCCCGCCCAGATATGTCTTCCCGTGCGCGACCGCGACCGTCAGATCGCGGCGCGCCACCGTACGGACCAGATGCAGCGCGTGCTCGTAGTCCCGGAGCCGTCCGCCGTGGCGTACCGGCACGTAATAGTCGGGCAGGCCCCAGTCGTCCAGGAGCCGGCAGATCCCCGCCGGGAACTCCTCGCGGGCGTCCAGGTCCAGGCAGGCCGCGTACGAGAACGGGGTGCGGGCGTCCGCCGGGTCCCCGAGCGCGTGCTCCAGCTCCTCGGCCAGGCGGTACGGGGAGTGCTCGCCGTTCACGAGGACACCACCGCGTCCGGCGCGTCGCCCACGAGGTCCCGTACGGCCGGTTCCAGGACCTCGTACAGCGGGGTCAGCGAGCCGTCGAGGAACAGGTCGCGCATGGTGGTGCGGCGGACCTTGCCGCTGGTGGTGCGGCGTACGGTGCCGGGTTTGACCAGGACCACGTTCCCGGCGGGTACGGCGAACTCCCGCCCGATCGCGCTCTGCGCGGCCGTCGCCACCCCACGCAGGTCCCCGTCGCGGACCGCGGCGAGCCGCACCTCCTGGACGAGGACGAGATGCTCGCGCTCGGAGCCGGCCGAGCCGCCCGTTGCGATGGAACCGGTGGATCCGGCGAATTCGGTGGAGGTCGTGGCTCCGGCGGAGCGTCCGGACCGTACCGCGAAGGCCGCCCCCGCTCCCCGCGTGAGCGACGGGGCCGCCGACTGGGCGGCCCGCTCGATGTCATGCGGATAGAGGTTCCGCCCGGCGAGGACGATGACCTCCTTCAGGCGTCCGGTGACGAAGAGTTCGCCCGCGTCCAGGACTCCCAGATCGCCCGTACGGAGCCAGCCGTCGGCCCGGAAGCAGCCGGCCGTGGCCGTGTCGTTGCCGAAGTAGCCCGCGGTCACGCTCGGCCCGCGCACCCAGATCTCGCCGACGAGGCCGTCCGCGAGAGGCGTATCCGTGCCGGGGGCGACGATCCGCACCTCACAGTCGCGGGCGCTCCCGCTGCCCGCGAGTGTGCGCCCCTCGCCGACGGCCAGGACGCCCTGTTCGAGGGCGGCCGCGTCGACCGTGCGGATCGTCGGTTCGGTGGCCGGGTCCGCGCCCGTGACCAGGAGCGTGGTCTCGGCGAGGCCGTAGCAGGGTGCGAAGACCTCGCGGCGCAGTCCGGCGGGGGAGAAGCGCTCCACGAAGGCGCGCAGGGTGTCGGCGCGTACCGGTTCGGCGCCGTTGGGCGCGCACCGCCAGCTCGACAGGTCGATCCGCGCCAACTGCTCGTCCGTGACCCGGCGTAGACACAGGTCGTACGCGAAGTCCGGTGCACCGGAGCCCTCGACGCGGTAGTCGCCGATCATCTCCAGCCAGCGGCGCGGCCGTTTGAGGAACGACAGCGGTGACATCTGCACCGAAAGACCGCCCACGTACAGGGAGTGGAGGAGATGCCCGATGAGGCCCAGGTCGTGGTAGTGCGGCAGCCAGCCGCCGACCACCATGCCCTCGTGGGTGCCCGCCCAGCGGCCGATCGCCGCCTCGTTGGCGAGCAGGTTGGAGTGCGTGACCATGACGCCCTTGGGCTCGCTGGTGGAGCCCGACGTGTACTGGAGGAACGCCAGGTCGTCGGGAGAGGTGTCCGGCGCCCGCCACGACGAGGGGTCACCGATGTCCTCCCGGTCGGTGGCGAGGCAGCGCACCCGCGGCAGGGCCAGCGAGTCCAGCCACGCCTCCAGCAACGGCACGTACGCGCCCGTGGAGAGCACCGCGGACGCGCCCGAGTCCCTCAAAATGCCTGCCACCCGGGCGAGTTGCTGCCCCTGGTCGGTCGGCAGCGGCGCGGGCACCGCCACCGATCCCGCGTACAGGCAGCCCACGAAGGCGGCGACGAACGCCGTGCCCGGTGGGTGGAGCAGCAGCACCGGCCGCCCGACGGCCCGGTGCTCGCGCAGCCACGAGGCGATGCCGCGGGCCCGCCGGTCCAGACCGGCGTACGTCAGGTGCTCGGGTACCGATCCCTGCCCGTCGTCCGGGAGGAAGACGAACGCGTCGCGTTCGGCGAGCGCGTCCGTGCGCTCCCGCACGACGTCGGTGAACGTCCGGGGCGTGCCCTGCGCGGGAGTCCGCGGGGTGATGGATGCGGTGGTCATGCCAGGGAGCGTGGGAGAGCGGCCTTAACGCGGCCTTGTGGCAGGGGCGTTCGCGCAAGGGGACTACAAGAACCGTTGCGGAGGGTGGAGTTCAGCGAGGGGAGGTCACCGAAGCGTCGTTCGCTGAAACGGCTCCGGCACCGACCCGCACGGACTCCCAGGAGGCAGCTGATGGACGTACCGACGCAGGTGTGCGTGGTGGGCGGTGGGCCCGCCGGGCTGACGCTCGCCGTGGAACTCGCCCGGCGTTCCGTGCCTGTGGTGGTGGTGGAGGCGAGCCGGCACTTCAACCGGTCCTTCCGCGGCGAGTCCGTCTCGCCCGACTCCGTCTGGCTGCTCGACCGCCTCGGCCTGCTCGATCGGCTCGACGGCGAGTACGTCCAGATGCACCACATGCGGATCCAGGACTCCGGGCACACCGTGTTAGCCGCGGACTTCGAGCGCTTCCGCTATCCGCATCCCTTCCCCGTCGAACTCCCGCAGCCCGCCCTGCTGTCCGCGCTCGCCGAGACCGGCGCAGCCCACCCCGGCTTCACGCTCCTCCAGGGCGCGACCGCCACCGGACTGCTGCGCGACGACGACGGCACCGTCACGGGGGTCCAGGTGCGCACCGCCGAGGGCGAGCGGGAGATCCGGGCGACGCTGACCGTCGCGGCGGACGGACGGTTCAGCAAGGTGCGCGAGATGTCCGGCCTCGCGCACCGGACGATGCCGCTGGAGCGGGACGTCATCTGGCTCAAGTTGCCGTTTCCGTACGGAGATTGGGACGACCGTACGTATCGCGTCCGCATCCGGGGAGACCAGCACGGGCTGTTCATCCCGACCCGGCCCGACAGCGTCCGGGTCGGCTTCAACATTCCCAAGGGGGGCCTCAAGGAGATGCGGGGGCAGGGGCTGCCACGCCTGTACGAACGGCTCGACGCGCTCGCCCCCGAACTGTCCGGCGCGGTGCGCGAGCAGGTGCGGTCCTGGTCGGACACATCCATGCTGGACATCTTCACCACGGTCGTGCCGCGCTGGTCCGCGCCCGGCATCGTCCTCGTCGGAGACGCCGCCCACACGCTGACCCCGATCCTCGGGCAGGGCGTCAACCACGCCATCATCGACGCGGTCACACTGGCGCCCCTGGTGGCGGACGCCCTGGACAGCGGGCCACAGGCGCTGAATGCCGCGACCGACACCTTCCAGCGCACCCGCGAGGCGTCCGTGGCCCGCTCCCGGGCCCTCCAGCTCCGCCAGGAACGCCTCTTCACGCTGCACGGCCGCGTCGGCGGCGCCTGGCGGCGCACGCTCTACCGGGGCGTGAACCGCAGCGAGTTGCTCACCCGCCGGGTGCTGGCCGGGGCGTACTTCCAGCTCCAGGAGCCGGGGGAGCGGGTCGCGAAGGTGCACGATGCCGGGCGCTGAGCGGCCGCCGGTCGGGAACGGTTTTGGTGGCGGGGGCCGGGTCCTGTACGCGGCCTGCGCGCTGAGCCAGTTCCTCGTCGCCGGCGGGGTCTTCGTGGTGGTCACGACGGGCCCGGCACTGCGCGAGGCGAACGGGCTGCGCGCGAGCTGGCTGCCGTGGGCGGTCCTCGTGTACGTCCTCGCGCTGGGCCTGCTGGTACTGCCACTGCGCCTGCTGATCCGGCGCACCCGGGCGCTTCCGGTGCTGATCCTCGGGCTGTGGCTCTTCGTCCAGTCGTCGGTGGCGTTGACGCTGGTGTCCGGCGCGCCGGCGTTCCTCGCCTTCCGGGCGGTCCAGGGGGCGGGCGCGGCGGCGCTCACGGCCACCGCCCTCACGCTCACCCTCGATCTCGACGGGCAGCGCCCGGATCGGCTCCTCCTGGCGTGGAGCGCCGTGGTCGTCGCCGGTCTCGGTACGGGCCTCGCGGCGGGTACGGTCGTCGGTGCCGAGTGGAGGTGGGCGCTGTGGGCGAACGTGCCGCTGACGGCGGCCGCCGGTATCCCGCTGGTGCGGCTGTTGCGGTCGACTCGGCGGCGGAACAAGGCAGTTGGCGGGCGGGCAGACGCTGGTGACGGTCTGGGCGATGGTGGCGGTGTAGGTGTCGGCCGGGGAGACGGCGACGGTGTGGGCGACGGTGCTCAGGACGCCGCCGCGTGAACCGCCCGCCGGCCGCCATGGCGGCGGACCAGGGGCGCCACCTCGTCCAGCAGCCACCCCTCGTGCGTCCGCAGGAAGAAGTGGCCGCCCGGCAGGATCCGCACCTCGGAGCCGCGCGCGGCGTACCGGCGCCAGGCGGTCACCTCGGGCAGCCGTACGAGGGGGTCGTCGGCCCCGGCGAACAGATGGAGCGGTACACGTACGGGCCCGCCGGTCGGGCCCGCGCTCGCGCACAGTGCCAGGTCGTCCCGCACCACGGGCAGCAGCGCCCGCAGCCACTCCGGGTGCCCGAGCAGGGCCTCGGGCAGGCCGCCGAGTGCGACGAGCGCGCGGGCCAGGTCGGAGTCGGCATCGGAGCCGGAGCCGGCACCAGTACCGGCGTCGGAGTCGAGGCGCGGCGGCGGCAGATGCGGGGCGCGGTACGCGGCGAGCAGGGCCGCGCACGGAAGGGGCGCGCCCCGCTCCTGACGCCGCCGGATCAAGGCGTACGCGATGAGGGAGCCCATGCTGTGCCCGTACAGCAGATGCGGTGAGGCCAGTACCTCGTCGAGTTCCTCATCCAACTCCGCCACCAGGGAGGCGAGTTCGGTGAATCGGGGCTCGCCGGACCGCCCCTCGCGGCCCGGCAGCCGTACCGGCAGGACGTCCACCGAGGCGCCCCGCGCGTCGAGCTCGCGCTGCCAGCGGCCGTACGCCGAGGCCCCGCCTCCCGCGAAGGGGAAGCACAACAGCCGGACCGGCGCGTGAGGTTGGGGTGCCCGTGCCAAGTACTCCGTCGTCGTCATGGCGTCACCACGTGGGTCCCCGTAGCGGCGCCGCGCCACCCCGATGCCCGGTCGGGGTGCCCCTGCGCGGCGCCGCTCCACCCCCCATCAGAGTGGTCGCGGACGGCGTCCAGGGACGTGTCGCCCCGCAGGATCGCCTCGTGCAACTGCCGTACGCGTACGGATGGTTCGAGTCCCAGCTCGTCCGACAGGACGCGGCGCAGTCCCCGGAACAGCTCCAGCGACTGCCAGGAGCGTCCACTGCGGTGGAGGGCGATCATCAGCTGCGCGTGGAGGCTCTCGTGCAGGGGGTAGCGGGAGGCCAGGGCGGTGAGTTCACCGAGGAGCGCTCGGTGGCGGCCCAGCCGGAGCTCCGCGCCGAAGCGCTCCTCCAGGGCGGTCAGCCGTAGCTCCTCCAGACGCAGAACCTCCGCACGCAGTACGGGTCCTGGCGAGACATCGGCCAGTGCGGGCCCCCGCCACAGCCGCAGCGCCCCCACCAGGAGCTCCGAACCCTCGGCGTCGGCGCCCGCCTCCAGTGCGGCACGTCCTGCAGAGGCGAGCCGTTCGAAACGGGAGACGTCCATGGCGTCCGGAGGGACGTCCAGGCGGTAGCCGACGGGAACGCGGCGCAGCACGTCCTTCGGGCCGAGTACGTGATCGGGACCGAGCGCCGAGCCGATCATTCTGCGCAGCTGCTTCACGTACGTGTGCAGCGTGGCCTCGGCCGAGCGGGGCGGGCGGTCTCCCCACAACTCGTCGACCAGGGCCGAAACCCCCACCGGATTCCCGCGGTTGAGGGCCAGCAGAGCCAGGACCTGCCGTGGCTTCGGTGCGCTCGGTACCACTGACGCCGGCCCCACCCGTGCGTTCAGCGGTCCGAGCACGGCGATCTCGATCACTCGTCCCCCCAGAGAGTGCGGCGTTCAACTGCCTCCCAGACCTTGGCAGTCGGCGCGCCGCGGTCGCCAGTGACCTGCCCACGAAAACAGCATGAATCCCTCATGCGCGGCGCTTTCGGGACGCCCCGGCGAATGCGCCCCCTCCAAGGCCCACTGTCCGTGACCAGGCGCTTGCCCTTAGCATCCCCGCATCAGCACAGAGGGCGCTCTGGGGGGACTTCTGAGGGGGAGTCGATGTCCGGTGCGGCTGAGCAGCTGACCAGCACATGGGTGGGGGAGTTCGACGGCAGGACCGCCGGTGTGCCGGTCACTCGGCATGCGTTCAGGACCGCGTTCGCGATCACGGCGGGATTCGTTCCGCTGGGCGCGGCCGCGATCGCCACGACACACCCCGGGCGGGGCGCGGCGGCGGCAGCCGTGGGTGCCCTGCTGGGGACGTACGTCCTGCATCTGGTGACGGGCCGGGTGCGGGAGCGCTGGCGTGCCCTGACGATCGCGGCACAGGGCTTACTGGGCTTCCTGCCCGCCCTGACTCCCGTGGCCGTCTGGCCCGGCACGGCGGGGTACTTCGCCGGCGCGCTCCTGGTCAACTTCGGCGGTCCCTGCGGCCGTTGGCTCGCCGCGCTCGCGGTCGCCGCGACCTGCGCCGCGGGGCGCGCGGAGGGCGCGGACTGGGCGGACGGGCTGTACGCGGGGGCCGTCACCGGGGGCACTGCACTCGTCCTCCTCGGCGCGGCCCGGTTCGTGGATCTCGTGACCGCTGCCCACCACGAGCGCGAGACACTCGCCTGGCGGGCCGTCGAGCAGGAGCGCCGGCGGTATGCGCGCGATCTGCACGACCTGCTCGGCTACAGCCTCTCCGCCATCACCCTCAAGGGTGATCTCGCGCTGCGGCTGGTGTTGCTGCAGCCCGAACGCACCCGTGAGGAGCTCGACGGGATACTCGGCGTCGCCCGCGAGGCGCTCGCCGACGTACGCGCCGTCGCGCGCGGCTACCGGGAGCTGTCCCTGGCCGTCGAGGCCGAGTCCGCGCGCTCGTTGCTCGCCGCGGCGGGAATCCGGGCCGGCCTCGATGTGCGCTGCGGGTGTGACGGGCCTGTCGGGACCGTCCTCGCGACCGTGCTGCGTGAAGGGGTCACCAACCTCATCCGGCACAGCAAGGCGACGGAGTGCCGGATCGAGATCCGGGACGTCGAGGGGGAGTTCGTGCGACTCACTCTGTCCAATGACGGGGTGCGGGCCGATGCGGGGGCGCTTCGCGGGTGCGGGGCTCGTCGAGGCGGGCTCGACAATCTGGCGGAGCGGATGGAGGCCGTTGGGGGGCGGTTGACCGCCGGTACGGATGAGAGGGGCTGGTATTCGGTGGTCGCGGAGGCGCCTTGCGGTGGGGTGTGAGTTGCGGGCCGGTGGGGGCTGGTCGTGCAGTTCCCCGCGCCCCTGGCAGACAAAAGAACAGGGGCGCAGCCCCGTTCTTTTAGGGGCGCGGGGCACTGCGCGCTCAGCCCGAACGAACCGGCACCCAAGTCACAGCATCAACCCCTACTCACCCAGGGGCGCGGGGAACTGCGCGCTCAGCCCGAACGAACCGGCACCCAAGTCACAGCATCAACCCCTACTCACCCAGGGGCGCGGGGAACTGCGCGCTCAGCCCGAACGAACCGGCACCCAAGTCACAGCATCAACCCCCACCCACCCAGGGGCGCGGGGAACTGAGCGAGCAACCCCCACCGGCCCGCACCCGCGAACGAACCTCACATCAGCCACCCGGACTCCGCAGCAATCCGAACCGCATCCACGCGATTGCGGGCGTTGAGCTTGGTCACGACCGAGGTCAGATAGTTCCGCACCGTGCCCACGGAGAGATGGAGCGCCTCGGCGATCTCCGTCGCGTCCGCGCCCTGCGACGCGAGCCGGAGGATCTCCGTCTCGCGCCCTGTGAGAGGCGACTCGCCGTCCGAGAACGCGGAGAGCGCGAGCTGCTGGTCGATGACACGCTCACCGGCCGCCGCCTTGCGGACCACCTCGGCGAGATAGGAGGCCGGTGAGTCCTTGAGGACGAACCCGGCCACCTGCTGGGCCAGCGCCCGCCGCAGCGTCCCCGGCTTGCCGAGGCTGGTGATGATCACCGTGCGGCAACCGGGCAGCCGCTCGTGCAACTGCCCCGCCGCGGTGATCCCGTCCGTGTGCGGAAGGTCGTAGTCGATGACAGCCACATCCGGCCGTACGGCAAGTGCCGCCGAGAGGATCGTGTCGCCCCGGTCCACCTCGGCCACGACCTCCAGGTCGGGTTCGAGATTGAGCAGTGCCACCAACGCACCGCGCACCATCGAGACGTCCTCGGCCAGCAGAATCCGTATCAACCCGCCCCCAGCTCTCCCGCGGACGCGACTCCGCAACCCCCGTGTGCGGAAGTCTAGTTGGGTCATATGGCCGAGTTGTGCAGGACTTGTGCGCAGGGGTCCGTTGTAGGGGCGTACCGGGGTCAGGTCCGGCCACTCACGGGGCGCTCGGTGCGCGTGGGGATGTCCGGATACGTCGTACGCGCCTCCTCCTCGAGCCCCGCCCGCCGCTGCAGCCGCCGCAGGGGTGCCGGGGCCCACCAGGTGGCCCGCCCGGTGAGCCGGAGCACGGCGGGCACCAGCAGGGCCCGTACGACCATCGCGTCCATCAGTACGGCCAGCCCCACGCCCAGGCCCAGCATCTTGATGTTGGTCACTCGAGAGGTGCCGATCGCCACCATCACCACGGCCAGGATCAGCGCCGCCGCCGTGATGAGCCCGCCGGTGCGCCGGATGCCGAGGACCACCGCCTCACGGTGGTCGCCGCCGATCTCGTACTCCTCCTTGATGCGTGAGACCAGGAAGACCCCGTAGTCCATGGACAGTCCGAACGCCACGCAGAACATCAGCACGGGCAGCGCCGTCTCGATGTCCCCCGTGGGTGTGAAGCCGAGCGCGCCGGACAGGTGGCCGTCCTGGAAGACCCAGACCACGGCTCCGAACATCGCGGTCAGACTGAGCCCGTTGACGAGGACGGTGAGCAGTGGCAGCAGCACGCTTCCGGTGAGCAGGAAGACCAGGACCAGTGTCGTGACGGCGATGACGGCGAGCGCCCACGGCAGCCGCTCGGCCGTCCCGTGCTGGGTGTCGGCGAGCACGGCGGCCGGTCCGGTCACCGAGGTCTCGAAGGAGGCCGGAACGGCACGGATCTTCTTTACGAGACTCACACTCTGCGGTGAAGCGCTTTCCGCCGAGTGCAGTACGGAGACGTGTCCGACGGCCGGAGGCGCGTCGTCCACACGCTTCCCGTCCACGAATCGCCCTGCGGGTCCCGCGACTTGGACGACATACGGCAGTCGTGACACCTCGCCGCTGAACTGCGCGAGCGCCTTGGCACCCGGCTTGCCCTCGACGAGTACGGCCAGTGCGCTGCCCGGGCTGCCGGGGAACTCGTCCCTCAACTGCTGCTGTACGGACCGGGCTTCGGTGCTCGACGGGAGTTGACGGTCGTCGGCCGTGCCGAACCGCACGTCCTTGAACGGCAGTCCGAGCGCGAGCAGCACGGCCACCGTGCCGACCGCGAACAGTGGGGCACGTCGCATCACCAGACGGGCGAGACGCGCCCAGCCCGCTCCCGGATTCCCGCCGCGCCTGCCGACCGGCAGCCGCAGGGCGTTGACCCGGTGTCCGAGCAGCACGAGGGCCGCGGGCAGCGCGACGAGCGAGGCCGCGGCGGAGATGAGGACGACCGCGATTCCGGCGTACGCGAGCGAGCGCAGGAAGTACTGCTCGAAGACCAGCATCGAGGCGAGGCAGACCGCGACGGTCAGCGCCGAGTACAGCACCGTGCGTCCGGCGGTCCGCAGTGTCACGGCCACCGCGTCCCGTGGATCGCGGCCGGCCGCCAGCTCCTCGCGATGACGTCGTACCAGGAACAGCGCGTAGTCGATGGCGAGTCCGAGACCGAGGGCCGTCGTCAGGTTCTGCGCGTACACCGAGACATCCGTGAACTCGGTGATCACCCGCAGTACGGCGTTCGTGCCGAGCACCGACACGATCCCCACCAGGAGGGGCAGCGCGGCCGCGACCGCGCTGCCGAACACCACGACGAGCAGCACCAACGTGACCGGCAGTGCGATGACTTCGGCCCGTACGAGGTCGTCGGCGATCACCTCCTGGGAGGCGTGCCGCACCGCCGCCGGGCCGCCGAGCCGGACATCGACCGCGCCCCGGGCGCCCCGGTAGCGTGGCTCCAGAGCCTCCAGCGCGTCGTCGACCGCGTCCTCGTCCCCCTTGACACGGGCGGTGATCAGCGCCTCGCCGCCGTCCCGGGCGCGCAGCGCGGCGTCCTCGGTCTGCCAGTACGAGACCACGCCCAACACGGTTTTCTCGTCCGCGAGTTGGCGGGCGAGGTCGCGCGCCGCGGAGGCGACGGCCGGGTCGTCGACGTCCCGTGACCCGTCGCGCGGGGACACGAGCAGCAGCAGATTGGGCTGCGAGGCGGGCCAGCGGCGCTCCAACTCGGCGGTCGCGTACGAGGATTCGGAACCCGGGATCTGCGAGCCGCCGCTGCTCATGTGCTCGGCGACCCCACCGCCGACCACCACCGCGCCCGCGGTGAGCAGCAGTATCAGGAGGAGCAGCAGACGCGGCCGGGTGGTCACCGCGCGGGCGACCCGGCCCCGCGGCCCGGCTGCGGACTGTGGTGACGAAGAGGTCGGCGAACTCGGCGATGTCTGCGAAGCCGGCGATGTCTGCGGTGTCATCGGCCCTGCCCTCCTGGACGGTCGCTCTCGCGAAAGACGATCGTCCGGTGAGGGGCTAAAGGGTCGGCTGGGTCGGGGGCAGGGGGCGGGGCGTGCGTTGGCGGGCTGGGTAAGGGGTCGCGTTGCGCGCCAGCCGGTTGGGTGGAGGGGTCGGCTGAAGCGGCGGCCGGTTGAGCACAAGGGTCGGGTCAGGCTGCGGCCGGTCCGGGGCAGGGCCTGTCACTCGTCGGGGGAGTTCAGATACGCACGCCATCCTCCGTACGCCGTGATGTCCCGCGCGCCGTCGAGCGCGCCAGGCTCGCACAGGAAGCCGGGTGCCTCGTCGCCGTCGGCCAGTTCGACCCGGCCCAGGGCCATCGGCCGGGGCAGTGCGGCGAGCAGGCGGCCGAGTCCCTCGGCGGGCACCCGCCACACCTCGGCCTCGATCGCGGCGCCGACCTCGCCCACGTGGACGAGACCGGGCTTGGGCGGTTCGGTCGACAGGGCGTGCAGCCGGTAGACGGGCGCGGTCCTGGTCGTACGTTCCAACCGGGCGCCCAGGGAGAGGAGCTGGCCGTTGAGCGGCTGGTCCGACAGGTGGGCGCCGACCACGGCGATCCGGGTGGTCGGTGCCTCCAGGGTCCGGGCGATCCGGGCGAGGCGTTCGTCGGTGAAGGCCGGGCCGATCAGCATCATGCCGAACGGGAGGCCCGCCACCTCGCCCGCCGGGACGGCCACGGCCGCCAGGTCGAAGAGGTTCGTGGAGTTGGTGAAGCGGCCGAGCCTGGCGTTGGAGCCGAGCGGGTCGGCGGCGACCTCGGCAAGCGTGGGGTGGCCGGGGGCCGTCGGGAGGAGCAGGGCGTCGGCGTCGCCGAGTTCCGCCAGCGCGCGGGTGCGCAGGGCCGCCAGACGTTCCTGGTCTGCGAAGAGCTGGTGGGCCGGGATGTCGCGGGCGCGGGTGATGATGCCGGCGACCGTCGGGTCGAGGCCCGCGCCGCCCTCGGAGAGCAACTTGTCGACAAAGCTGCCCACGGCGGTGTAGCGCTCGGCCACGAAGGCGCCCTCGTAGAGCATCGCGGCGGCCTCGGTGAAGGGGGCGAGGTCGAGGGGACGCAACTCGGCTCCCGCCGCGCGGAGTTGGGCGGCGGCTTCCTCGTACGCCTCCGCCCAGCCCTCGTCCAGCTCGCCGAGCTGCTCGCGGGGCGGGACGGCGATGCGCCATGGGCCCGGGGTGCGCTGGGGGAGTGCGGGGAGGTCGCGGGCGGGTGGGGAGGCCATGTACGCGAGGGCCTGTTCCGCCTCCTGGAGGGTGCGGGCGAAGACCGTCACGCAGTCGAGGGTGGCGCAGGCCGGGACCACGCCGTCCGTGGGGACGAGGCCTCGGGTCGGCTTGAGGCCGACGATGCCGTTGAAGGCCGCGGGGATGCGGCCGCTGCCCGCGGTGTCCGTTCCCAGGGCGAGGTCCACGATGCCGAGGGCCACCGCTACCGCGCTTCCTGAGCTGGAGCCGCCGCTGATTCTTTCGGGGGCGATGGCGTTGCGGACGGGGCCGTGGGGGGAGCGGATGCCGACCAGGCCTGTGGCGAACTGGTCCAGGTTGGTGGTGCCCAGGGGGATCGCGCCTGCCGCGCGGAGGCGGGCGACCACCGGGGCGTCCGCCTCGGGGTGGTAGGCGTAGGCCGGGCAGGCTGCGGTGGTGGGGAGGCCTGCCACGTCGATGTTGCCCTTCGCGGCGAAGAGCTTGCCCGCGAGGGGGAGGTGTTCGCCTGCGGCGAGGCGGGTGTCGATGGCCCGGGCTTCCTCTTCCACCTCTGCCTGGGGGCGTAGGTCGATCCAGACCTCGGGGCGGGCTGTGGCCTCGATGCGGGCGTAGGCCCTGCGAACTCTGGTGAGCGTCGACATCCGTGTTCCTTTGCTGGGGTTTCGTCGTCGGCTGCGGGCCGGTGGTCGTCCGTGCCCACCCGTTCCGCCCTGCGGAACGCCTGCCCACAGACGGGCGGGCTGGGCGCCCACAGACGGGCGGGGTGCCTGCGCACAGGCGGGCGGGCGGGGCGCCTGCAGGCAGACCCACGGTGCGGCGCAGGGGCTCAGGGCGGTGGTGGGCCCACCACCGCCAACGCCGTGCCCGCTTCCACCTGGTCGCCCGGTTTGGCCAGGAGGTCCAGGACCACTCCGTTCATGGGGGACGGGACTCGGGACTCCATCTTCATGGCCTCCAGGGCCAGCAGGGGCTGGCCCTGGATGACCGTGTCGCCCGGCTTGACGTTCAGCTGCCATACCGAGGCGGCGAACTCGGCCTCCACCAGGCGGGCGCCCGGGGGCACTGTCACCTGCACGGCGGCGGCCACCGGAGCCGACACCGCCTCCGCGCGGGTGAACTCGCCCGCCGCCTCCCAGGCGTCGCGCTCCGCGGAGAAGGCCGTGCCCTGTCGGGTGCGGAACTCCTCGATCGCGTCGGCGTTCTCGGCGAGGAAGGCCTCGTACGAGGCGAGGGAGAACGTGTCCTCCTCGATCCTCGGGACGAAACGGCCCGAGGTGATGTCGGAGCGCAGGTCCAGCAGTTCGTCCGCGTCCACCGGGTACCACTTGATGCGGTCGAAGAAGCGCAGCAGCCACGGCGAGCCCGGCTCGAACGCACCCCGCTGCTGCCACCCGGACCACACCTGCGTCGTACGGCCGACGAACTGGTAGCCGCCCGGCCCCTCCATCCCGTAGATGCACAGGTACGCCCCGCCGATGCCCACCGAGTTCTCGGCCGTCCAGGTGCGCGCCGGGTTGTACTTCGTGGTGACGAGCCGGTGCCGGGGGTCGAGCGGCGTGGCCACCGGCGCCCCCAGATAGACGTCTCCGAGGCCCAGGACCAGGTACTCGGCGTCGAAGACCGTCCGGTACACGTCCTCGACCGAGTCGAGACCGTTGACGCGGCGGATGAACTCGATGTTCCACGGGCACCAGGGCGCGTCGTCGCGCACGCCCGCCATGTAGCGGGCGATGGCCTCGCGGGTCGCCGGATCGTCCCAGGAGAGCGGGAGGTGCACGGTGCGCGACGGCACGACGAGCTGGTCGGCGGGTGGGAGCGAGGTGACGATCTCCCTTACCAGGGACAGGAGTTCGGGCTGCGGAAGCTCGTCCGGGTCCGTCTGGATCTGGAGCGAACGGATGCCGGGTGTGATGTCCGTGATCCCGGGCAGCCCGGCCGCCGACACCGCCTCCATCAGCGCGTGCACCCGCATCCGCAGCGCCAGGTCGAGCTGCATGGGCCCGAACTCGACGAGCAGGTTGTCGTCACCGCTGCGCCGGTACGTCACGTCGGCGTCCCGGGCCAGTACGCCGCCGTCGGCGATCTCCGCACGGTCCGCGACCGGTGCGGCAGCCGGGGTACGCCGCAGCCGCGCGGCCTCCGGCACGGTCACCGGCACGAACCGCACCGTGTCCCCGGGCCGCAGCTGCCCCAGTTTCCAGCGCTGCCCCTTCGCGATGGTCGCCGGGCACACGAACCCGCCGAGCGAGGGCCCGTCCGGGCCGAGCAGCACCGGCATGTCGCCGGTGTAGTCGACCGCGCCGACCGAGTAGGGCGTGTCATGGATGTTGGAGGGGTGCAGTCCCGCCTCTCCGCCGTCGGTACGCGCCCAGCGGGGCTTGGGCCCGACCAGCCGTACGCCCGTACGCGCCGAGTTGAAGTGCACCTTCCACTCGGCCGCGTAGAAGTCGCGGATGTCCTCCTCGGTGAAGAACTCCGGTGCGGCGTGCGGCCCTTCGAGCGCACCGACCCGCCACTCGGAAGCGAACACCGGCCGCTCGCCGACCGGAACGGGAACGGGAATCGGATCAGGAAGAGCAACCGGGGCCTGCTCGCCGGACGAAGACACCTCGGCGCCGCCGGTCACCGCGGCGCCCCCGTGCAGCACATCCCCCGTCCGCAACGCCCGCCCTCCGTGCCCGCCGAAGCGGCCCAGCGTGAACGTCGACGCGCTGCCCAGGAAGGCAGGCACGTCCAGGCCGCCGCCGGAGAGGAGTACGTACGTCCGCAGCCCGTGCTCCGAGGGTGCGCCCACCTCCAGCAGGCCGCCCGCGGGTACCGTCACCGGTTCCCACTGGGGGACCGCAGTCCCGTCGACCGTCACCGGCGCCGGAGCACCCGTGACGCACACGGTCGTCGGATGCGTGAACCTCAACGCCGGTCCCTGCAAGGTGCATTCGAGCCCGGGAGCGCCCTCGTCGTTGCCCAGCGCCCGGTTGCCGAGCCGGAACGACAGGTCGTCCATCGGCCCGCACGGAGGCACGCCCACCTGCCAGTAACCGGTCCGGCCCGGCCAGTCCTGGACAGTGGTCAGCGTCCCGCCGGAGACGACCTCGATCCGCGGCGTCGGGTCACTCACCGCGGCGAGGGTGGCCGTGGAGTGCGTGGCCGCCCGGAAGGCCGGGTCCGACAGCGCGGCCCGTACCAGGCCGAGGTTCGTCTCGATACCGTCCACCCGGGTCCTGGCCAGCGCCTCGTCCAGCCGCTCCAGCGCGTGCGCCCGGTCGGAGCCGTACGCGACGACCTTCGCGAGCATCGGGTCGTACGCTGTCGTGACTTCCGTCCCCGTCTCGATCCAGCCGTCCACCCGGACGCCCCGCGGGAACTCGACCCGGGTCAACAGGCCCGCGCTGGGCCGGTGTTCGCGCGTCGGGTCCTCGGCGTACACCCGCGCCTCGACGGCGTGACCGCGCGGTGCCCCGGGATCGCGTATGACATCGGAGTCGCCGCGGGCCAGCCGCAGCATCCACGCGACGAGGTCGACGCCGTAGATCTCCTCGGTGACCGGATGTTCCACCTGGAGCCGGGTGTTGACCTCCAGGAAGTACGCCTCCTCGCGGGCCGCGTCGTAGACGAACTCGACCGTGCCGGCGGAACGGTAGCCGACACTCGCGCACAAGTCCCGTGCTGAGGTGGCCAGTTGTTCGCGCACGTGGGAAGGCAGGCCGGGAGCCGGAGCCTCCTCCACGACCTTCTGGTTGCGGCGCTGGAGCGAGCAGTCGCGGTCGCCGAAGGTGACGACACGGCCCTCGCCGTCGCCGAACACCTGCACCTCGACGTGGCGGGCGTGCTCGACGAGGCGCTCCAGGAAGACCCCGGCAGAGGAGAAGGAGGCCGCGGCGACGCGCTGCACGCGCTCCCACGCGTCATGGAGTTCCTCCGCCGAGCGGCAGGCGGACATGCCGATGCCGCCTCCGCCGCCGGTCGCCTTGAGCATCACCGGGTAGCCGATGGACTCGGCCCGGCGCAGCGCCTCGTCGACGTCCGCGAGCAGGCCCGTCCCCGGCGCCAGCGGTACTCCGGCCGCCTCCGCGGCCGCCCGTGCCGTGTGCTTCGCCCCGAACAGCTCCAACTGCTCCGGCGTGGGCCCCACGAACACGATGCCCGCGTCCTGACAGCGGCGAGCGAACGCCGCGTCCTCGGAGAGGAAGCCGTAGCCCGGGTGGATCGCCCCGGCCCCGGTGTCCTTCGCCGCCCGCAGGACGAGATCCGCGTCGAGATACGACTCCTTGGCGGGCGCGGGCCCGAGCCGTACGGCCTCGTCGGCGAGCCGCACATGGGGTGCCGAGCGGTCGGCGTCGGAGTACACCGCGACCGTGCGCAGGCCCAACTCCCTTGCCGTACGGATGATCCGGACCGCGATCTCGCCCCGGTTGGCGACGAGGAGTGTGTCGAAGTCGGTCCCTCCGCCGCCGCTCATCCCTCCGCCGACACTCGCTCCTCCGCCGCTCATTCGGGAGCCCCGATCGTCATCTCCACCGCGGTCGGCTCGAAGCCGTTGCAAGGGTTGTTGATCTGGGGGCAGTTGGAGACCAGCACGAGCACGTCGCGCTCGGCACGCAGGGTCAGGGAGAGTCCCGGCGCCGAGATGCCGTCGACGATGCCGAGGGTGCCGTCCTTCTCGACCGGCACGTTCATGTACCAGTTGATGTTGGAGACCAGGTCGCGCTTGCCGAGGCCGTAACGGGCGCCCTCCGCAAGGAAGTTGTCCACGCAGGCGTGCTGGGACCAGGTGTGGTGCCCGTATCGCAGCGTGTTCGACTCCTTGGAGCAGGCGCCGCCGACCGTGTCGTGCCGGCCGACGTCGTCCGCGACGACCGTCATCAGCGGCGTGTGTTCGTTCGACATGAGCACACTGCCCGTGGTCAGGAAGATGTTCCCCTGCGCCTGGATCGTGTCGGGCGCGCTGTACCGCACGCTCGTGTCCCCGGCGTCGTACACGAGGAAGTCGACGGCCTGGTTGCCGTGCAGGTCGGTGATGGTGAGCGTGGCGCCCGCGCGGACGACGGCCGACCAGGCGGCCCGGGCCGCGACGGTGGTCCTCTGGACGGACTGCTCGCTCATGCGATCCCCCTCGCGGCAAGGAACTCGGCGGTGTTGAGGAAGGCGCGGTGGCCCTCGGGCGTGGCGTCCCACAGCGGATCGCCGGACCGGGTGGCCTCGGCGCGCCAGGCCAGTACCTCCAGCGGCGTGCTCGTGTAGGCCTCGCGGGGGTCGGCCGGGTGGGGCACATTGGCCAGCAGCACCGTGACGTCCTGCTCGGTGCGCAGCGTCACGCTCACCCCGGGACCGGCCGAACCGGTGAAGTCCAGGGAGCCGTCCTCGCGTACCTCCACGCCCTGGAAGAAGGACAGCGACGGCGGCAGATCGCGCGGCGCCAGCCCGTTCTTGGCCGCCGCCAGCTTGAACAGCTCACGTCCGGCGGGCGATTCGGACTGCGGTGTCCCGTCCCCGTACCGCTCCGTGTTCCGTACGAGACCGGAGCTGCCGCACAGCGCGTCGTGCCGCCCGGAGGTGTCGGTGATCACCGAGGCGAGGACGCGGCCCTGCTCGGAGAGGAGCAACTGGCCCTCGCCGAGGTAGGCGTTCCACTGCACCTTCACCGTGTCGGCCACGTTCAGGCGCTCCCACGGCCGGTCGGCGGCGAAGAGGAGCAGATGGGCGCAGGCGTCGCCCTTCAGGTCGGTCAGCCGCAGCTCCGTGCCGCGCGCCAGCACCTTGTGCGTGTAGTTGCCGCCCGCCACCGTCTCCGCCCACACGAGGTGGCCCGCCTCGCACGGCGGCGCGGGCCAGGCACTCGCCGGGACGACGGGCATGGCCTCGGCTCGGGTGCCCTCCTGGGCGCGGGCGTGCGCGCGGGCTCCGTAAGTGGTCGCTGTCGCCATCGCGGGACCTCCGGCTCGGCAGTGGTCGGTCATGGGTGCGGTCGAGCGGGTGCTCGTATTTCTGTCGCCCGACAGAAATTAGGAGCCGAGCGGGTCGCCGCCATTGCCCGCGGGTTGCGGCCCCGTTACCGATCCCTCACCGAGATCGCCTGGTGGGGCGGTGTGCGAGGATCGAACGCATGGGTTCCAGTCGACGACCAGTGGGCAGGCCGCGCGCCGAGCAGCGGCCGGACAGCGGCCTCTCGCCGCGCGACGAGCTGCTCGCCGCCGCCGCGGAGCTGTTCACGACGCGGGGGTACGCGGCCACGACCACCCGGGCCGTCGCCGAGCGGGCGGGCATGCGCCAGGCGTCCATGTACCACTACGTGTCCGGCAAGGAGGAGCTCCTCGCCGCGCTCCTGGAGTCCACCGTCACGCCCTCGCTGGCCTTCGCCCGGCAGCTCCTCGCCGAGCACGACGCCCCTGCCGCGGACCGCCTCTGGGATCTGTGCCGCACCGACGTCGAGCTGCTCTGCGGCGGCTCGCACAACCTCGGCGGGCTCTATCTGCTGCCCGAGGTCCACTCGCAGCGCTTCGCCGGCTTCCATGCCGTACGGGCCGAACTCAAGGACGCCTACCGGCAGTTGCTCGCCGCGACCGAGGCGGGCGGCGCGCTCGCCAAGAGCGAGCTCGACCTTCGCACCGATCTGCTCTTCGGTCTCATCGAAGGGGTGATCCTCGTGCACCGCTCCGATCCCGAGCGGCCCGTCTCGGCCTTCGCGGAAGCCACCGCGGACGCGGCCCTGCGCATCGCCGGAATCTGAGCCGGAAGCCGGCTCCGGGCACTGTCTCACCCCTTCTGATGAGGGGTTTTCGTATGCCCGTACGTCGTTACGCACCGTGTGCGAATGACGTCGCTGCGTGTAAATGGGGCAGAGCGTACTCCTGTCGCGAGGGCGATTTCAGGTGCTTGCTGAATATGACACGGCGATGATCCGGTCGGACTAAGCTCGCCCGCAGCGCACCGAGTTGGGGTGTATTCGTGCGCTTGTTCCAAAAGATACCGAAGATCCAGTTTGATTCGCAGATAAACCCCCAGCAACTTCCCCGACCTTCAGCCGATTTGTCTCAGAGGGCATACATGGTGAGTGTTCAATCGCCTCCCGGTGGCCGTGAACTTCCCTACGCGCGCGTGCTGCTGCTGCCGGCGATACTGATGGCCGCGGTGACCGGGACCGGTGTCGCCCTGGTGACGGGGTCGGCCCGGATCGCCGTCGGCTTGTGCGGAGCAGGCGCGACGCTCCTGGTGATCGCGGTCGCGGCCGTCGCGGTGCGCCGCGGCCGTATGGTCCGTGACCTGCGTGCCGAGCACGCTCGGAGGACCGCCTGCCTGGAGCAGCGGATCGCTGCCCACGACCAGGAGTTCACCCGGCTGGGCACGGAGATCCTGCCCGCCGCGCTGTACCGCCTGCGCGGCGGAGAATCCCCCGACGAGGTGATTCGCAACGAAATCGACGGTGACCCCGAGCGGCGCGAACTCCCCAAGTCGCAGCGCGCCTTGGTGCACATGGTGCTCGACATCGTCGACCGCGAGGAGGCACTGCGCGACTCCTCGCAGCGGTCCTTCGTCAACATCGCCCGGCGTGTCCAGGCGATCGTCCACCAGCAGAACAAGGAACTCCGGGAGATGGAGGAGGACCACGGGCGCAACCCCGAGGTCTTCGACGACCTCCTGCGCATCGACCACGGCACCGCGCTGATCGGCCGCCTCGCCGACTCCATCGCCGTCCTCGGCGGCAGCCGCCCCGGACGTGTGTGGCCCAAGCCCGTGCCGCTGTACAGCGTGCTGCGTGGCGCGATGTCCCGCATCCTGGACTACCGACGCATCGAGCTGCACTCGATCGCCAAGGCCAACGTCAACGGCGTCTCCGTCGAACCGGTCATCCACGCCTGCGCCGAGCTCCTCGACAACGCGACGCGCTACTCGCCGCCGCACACCAAGGTGCACGTCACCGCCGTCGAGGTGCAGACCGGCATCGCCATCGAGATCGAGGACGGCGGCGTCAGCCTCAGCGAGGAGTCCCGCGCCAAGGTCGAGGACATGCTCGCCAAGGCCCAGGCAAGCGTCGACCTTCAGGAACTCGGCGACAGTCCGCGTCTCGGCCTCGCCGTCGTCGGCCGTCTGTCGACGATGTACAAGATGCACATCGCGCTCCGGCAGTCCGCGTACGGCGGGGTCCGCGCCGTGATCGTCGTACCGCGCGACATGCTCAGCATCGAGCCCGCTCCCGGGCTGGCCCACGGCATCGGCGCAGCCGCCGTACCCACCATGGACACCGGTGGTGTCGAGGGTCCCAACCGCAAGCCCAAACGCCGTCGCCCGACCACCGGACCGCGGGTCCCGAGCTCCGCGGAGGAGATGGACCCGGGCATGGAGGACGACGTCCCCGTCGTCACCGAGTGGACGCCGAACGGCCTGCCGCAGCGCCGCAGCCGGATGAAGACCCCGCTCAGCCAGCGCATGGCCGAGGCCGCCGCCGCGGAGGCCGCGGCCGAGGCCGCCATGGCCGCCGCGCCCGTGTGGCAGCCCGAGCCCGAACCGGCGAAGGAACTGCCCCCGCCCGGCATGTGGGTCGAGGCGTTCATGGCCGGCCTCAAGCGCGACCCGGACCCGAACGCCTTCACCCGGAACCCGAACGACCCGACGGCGTCCACCGCTTCCACCGTGAACAACGAGCCGGCCCGCACCGACGCCGACGACGAGGGAGATCTCAAGTGATCCAGCAGCGAGCCAATTTCGACTGGATGCTCAAGGATCTGGCCGACGGCGTACCCGGCATCCAGCAGATCGTCGTGCTCTCCGCCGACGGCCTGCGGATCGCCCGCTACGGCGGCGACCCGGACACCGCCGACCGCGTCGCCGCGGCCTGCGCGGGACTGCAGAGCCTGGCCGGGGCCGTCGCCGGCGAGATCCCGCAGAGCGACGGCCAGATGCGGATGGTCATCATCGAGATCAACGGCGGCTACTTCTACCTGATGGCCGCGGGGTCCAACGCCTATCTCGCGGTGCTCGCCAACGAGAGCGCGGAGCCCGGGCTGATGAGCAACCGCATGCGCGACCTCGTCGACCGGATCGGCTCCCATCTCACCAGTCCGCCGCGGCGGAACGGGCAGACCGTATGACGCCTCCGCAACGCCGGCGGCGCAAACCCAAGCAGGAGCCACCTCCCCCGCCGGCCGTGGAAGGGCCCCAGGAGAGTGCGGGGGACCGCCCACCCGAGCGGCTCTACATCCTCACCGGCGAGGACTGCGAGCGGGCCCCCATCGACCTCGTCACGTTAATCGTGGCGCGCGCCGATCCGCCGCACTCCGCCGCACCGGAGCAGTCGGCGCTGCTCCGGATCTGCCAGGCCCCGCTGTCCGTGGCCGAGATCTCGGCTTATCTCAACCTGCCGATCAGCGTGGTGACCGTCCTGCTCACCGAGCTGCTGACGGCCGAACTCGTACAGGCGCGCGCACCGGTCGTCAGGCAGGCGCGGGCCGACCGTTCCCTCCTCGAAGCGGTGATGCATGGACTTCAAAAACTCTGACACCATCACGGGTCCACGGGCCGAGGACCACCTGCCGCGCACCGCGCAGGCCGCCGTGAAGATCGTGATCGTGGGCGGTTTCGGCGTCGGCAAGACGACCATGGTGGGCTCCGTCAGCGAGATCAAGCCGCTGACGACCGAGGAGACCATGACGCAGGCCGGCATCGGAGTCGACGACAACTTCGGCTCCAAGTCCAAGACGGCCACCACCGTGGCCATGGACTTCGGCCGCATCAGCGTCACGGACGAGCTGGTGCTCTACCTGTTCGGCACCCCCGGCCAGGAGCGCTTCTGGTTCCTGTGGAACGGCCTGTTCGAGGGCGCGCTCGGCGCGGTCGTCCTGATCGACACCCGCCGGCTGGAGGTCAGCTTCGACGTCATGGGACGCCTGGAGGAGCGCGGCGTGCCGTTCGTCGTCGCGGTCAACGACTTCCCGGACGCGCCCCGGTACGCCGTCGAGGAGCTGCGCCAGGCGCTCGACCTGGCCGAGGAGATCCCGATCATCCGCTGTGACGTGCGGCGCCGGGCCTCCAGCCGGGACGTCCTGATGACCCTCATGCGCTTCCTGCACTCCCTGACGATGACGGGGGCGTCGACATGAGCCCGGTACCGGTTCCACCGGTTCCCTGAACCTCACGCTGTACGAGTCCCCAGGGCCGGGAGCCGTGTCGTCCCGCACGGAGTCCCCTCCCGGTTTTCACCAACTCCCCAGACACCGGATCCACTTCAGCTCGGAGCGACCATCGTGACGCCTGAATCCCACTCCCTGACCGGTACGGACGACCCCTCGCTCGGTCCGCCCCCCGGTTGTCCCGCCCACGGCAAGGGCCCCGGCGGCCTGCGTCGGCTGTACGGCCCCGAGGCGGAGGACCTGGGAGCCGTGTACGAGAAACTCCGCGCCGAACACGGCGCGGTGGCCCCCGCGTTGCTCCACGAGGACGTGCCGATCTGGGTGGTGCTCGGCCACGGCGAGAACATGCACATGGTGCGCACCCCTTCGCAGTACAGCCGTGACACCCGGTTGTGGACCGCCCTGCAGGACGGCACGGTCAAGCCGGATCACCCGCTCATGCCGATCATCGCCTGGCAGCCCATCTGCTGCCACGCCGAGGGCGACGAGCACCTGCGGCTGCGCGGAGCGGTCACCAGCGCCATGTCGACCATCGACCACCGGGGCATCCGCCGTCACATCAACCGCGCGACCCAGCACCTCGTCAACAAGTTCTGCGAGGAGGGCAGGGCCGACCTGGTCGCCCAGTTCGCCGAGCACCTGCCGATGGCGGTGATGTGCGAGATCTTCGGCATGCCCGACGAGTACAACGACCGGATCGTGCACGCCGCCCGCGACATGCTCAAAGGCACCGAGACCGCCATCGCCAGCAACGCGTACATCATGGACGTACTGACGCGGCTCACCGTCCGCCGCCGGGCCGAACCCAAGGGGGACTTCACCAGCCGGCTGATCAACGACCCGGCGGAGCTCAACGACGAGGAGGTCGCCCAGCACCTGCGCGTCGTCCTGATCGTCGCGTACGAGGCGACCGCCAACCTCCTCGCCAACGTACTGCGGGTCGTGCTCACCGACCCGGGGTTCCGCGCCCAGCTCAACGGCGGCCAGATGACGGTGCCCCAGGCGGTCGAGCAGTCCCTGTGGGACGAGCCGCCGTTCAGCGCCGTCCTCCCCTACGTCGCCAAGCAGGAGACGGAGCTGGGTGGCCGGCGCATCCGCAAGGGCGACGGCCTCATCCTCGGTATGGAGCCGGGCAACGTCGACCCGCGCGTCCGTCCCGACCTCAAGGCCAACATGCAGGGCAACCGCTCCCACCTCGCCTTCAGCGGTGGTCCCCACGAGTGCCCGGGCCAGGACATCGGCCGGGCCATCGCCGACGTCGGCGTCGACGCGTTGCTGACCCGCCTTCCGGACGTCCAACTCGACTGCGAAGAGCACGAGTTGCGCTGGCGGGCGTCCATCATGAACCGGCACCTGGTGGAACTGCCGGTGAGGTTCGCGCCCAAGCCCCAGCAGGACGTCATGGCGCGGCCCGCGTACGCCGTGCCGTCACAGAATCCCAGCAACTGGCAGGTCGGCAGGCCAGGGCCGCAGACGGCGGCTCCGGAGCCCGCGGCTCCGGCCACTGCCCAGACGCCGACGCCAACGCCCGAACCGGCCCCCCGGCCGGGCGTGTTCCGGCGCCTCCAGCGCTGGTGGCGCGGCATGTGAGCCGACCGGGCGCCGGGGCTACCCGGCCCATTCGTCGTACGACGACCAGGCCCGCAGCACGCGCGGGCTGACGAACCGGTGCTCGCGCCCCGTGACCGGATCGGTGAACTCCAGTACCCGCGCCAGCAGTTGGAGCGGACGCCGGAAGTCACCGTCCGCCACGGGGGCGGTCACCACCGGATAGAGGGGATCGCCGAGGATCGGCACCCCCAACGCGCTCATGTGCACCCGGAGTTGGTGCGTCTGCCCGGTGCGGGGTCTCAGCCGGTAGCGGGCCAGACCGTCGTCCCGCTGTTCCAGCAACTCCACGGCGCTGACGGCATTGGGCTCGCCCTCGACCTCGCGCGCCGCCATGACCCCACGCTCCTTCACGATCCGGCTGCGCACGGTGCGCGGCAGAGCGAGCGCCGGATCGTACGGGGCGACGGCCTCGTACTCCTTGGTGACGAGCCGGTCGCGGAACAGCGACTGGTACGCGCCGCGCTCCGCGGGGCGCACGGTGAACAGCACCAGACCCGCGGTCAGCCGGTCCAGACGGTGGGCGGCGCCCAGCGTGGGCAGGCCCAGCTCCCGGCGCAGCCGCGCGAGCGCGGTCTCCGCGACATGACTGCCGCGCGGCGTCGTGGCCAGGAAATGCGGCTTGTCGGCGACGACCACGTGCTCGTCGCGGTACAGGACGTCCAGCGCGAACGGCACCGGCACCTCGTACGGCAACTCCCGGTGGAACCACACGAACATGCCCGGCACGTACGCCATGTCGCGCGGCACGGCACGCCCGGCGGCGTCCACGATCAGCCCTGCGTCCAGCATCGCGTCGATCACGCCCGCCTCGGCCGCGAGCCGCTCCACCAGGTGATCACGCACGGTCGCCCACGCCTCCCCCGGCGGCAGCTTCACCCGCACTGGATCGACCCCGCCACGCTGTGGCAGGGGGGAGGGAGGGACCGGGCTTCTGCGTCTCATCACGATCAAGCGTACGAGGGAGCGCCGACAACGGGGCCTGAGCCGGTCCCGACCCTGTTCTCGCGGATCGAGTCGGAGGGCGAGGCGCGCGGTGGACCGACGGGTGGCAGCGCCGAACTCGCCTACCGGCCCGCGCCGTGGCCTGGGGCGTCACTCCGCGCGCGACGGCGATCCTGACTCGCCGGTGCCTCGACGAGATCGGCTTCCACCGCCTCGGACTACTCCACGCCGTCCCCGGCGAGGCGTCCTACCGGGTGGCCACGAAGACCGGCTTCGTTCCGCACAGGACACCAAATGCGCTCAACTCGCCCTCCACCGACGTCCCGAGCGGCGTTATGACAGTCGGAGTCAACAGAAGGGGGCGTGCGCATCCTGATCGGGCGACCGTCCAGATGTGAGTGCAACATGTTCACGTCTGGATCAAAGACGGCCACTTCCGGTCTGGACGCAACTGCGATGTGATAGATGCTGTACCGCCGAAGGCGGCACGTCCTGCTCGCGCCATCGTGGAAGGGGAGCCCGTGCCGCCACCCGTCCTGGCCCCTCCCGCCGCGGCCGCCACTGCCTCGGCCCTCTTGGAGCACGCCCCTGAGTGGGCACGCCAACAGCGCAGACGGAGATGTCCTCCCAGGACCTCGTGAGCACCGATCGGCCACCGACTCCTCGGCTTCTCGCTGCGCGAGCGGGCAGCCTGTCCCACGCCTCACCCGCCTTGGCGAACTCCGGCGCCACAGACATGGAGGACTCAATGCTCGCCATGATCCCGACGTACGCGGAGCCCACCCCCCCGGCTGAAAGCCCATACGCTGAGCGGATCGAGGAGTATGTCCGCTCACTCGGAAAGCGCCTCGGACTGGCAGAGACACGGGCCGGTCGGGAGCGACTGGAAGCAGGCTACGGGAAATTTGTTGCCTGGACCTATCCGGAAGCCTCGTTCGAGGATCTCTGCCTCTGTGCGGAATGGCTTTTCGTCACCTTCATCCTGGACGACTTGCACACGTTGAAGGTCTACGACAATCCCGAGGCCTGGGCTCCGGTCCACCGACGCCTGATGGGAATCATCGACACCGGGAAGGACCCTGCCCCCGTGCGGGAGCAAACTCCTTTCACCGAGGCGCTCACGGATCTGTCCATCCGTACCGGCCAAAGGCTCTCACCGGCGCTTCGCGGACGACTGAACCGGCATCTGGATCTATTCTTCCAGGGATTCACCGAAGAATCCCGGAACCGGTTCCGCGGCACTCCGCCCGGGATTGAAAGCTTCACCCAGACCAGGCGATTGTCGGTGGGAATGGAGTTCGGATTCGATCTGGTCGAACTCAGCCAGGGCACGGAGGTGCCTGAAAGCGTCTACGATTCATCCTTGTTCAGGGAGATCATCGACGCTGCGAGCGATGTGGTCGCCTGGCAGAATGACCTGCATTCGGTTCGTCTGGATGACATACGTGGAGACTTCCACAACGTTGTCATCGTCATGCGGCATTCCAGCGGGATCTCGCTGCAGGAAGCCATCCGCTTGGCCGTTGCCAAGGTCCAGGGGCGAATCGCCGACTTCCTGGCCGCCGAAGAGCAGCTCCGGCCCTTTCTGAAGAGCCGCGGTGTGCCGCCCGCCATCCGTGACGAGATCCTGAAGGTCACAGCCGGAATGCGGCAGTGGACGAATGGATGCCTGCATTGGTACGGGAACACCACCCGCTATGCACTCCCCACCGCCTCGGACGAGTCGGACCAACAGCATGCCCACCTGGAGGCGATGCTCCCGAGCCAGGATCTTGCGTACCGGCACAGTTACGGGTGATCGGCAAGGAATACGCCCCGGCTTCCTGATGCCGGCCTGCATGATGCTCCCGCCCCGGCGAGGCGACCAACAGCGGCTCGGGGCACCGGCTCGCCAACATCCTGGATCGACAAGAAGGGCCAACACGCCATGGCAAAGGACCTTGAGGGAATCACGCGGGCTCCGGGGGCACTGCCGGTCGTCGGGCATCTGTTTCCCCTGATCCGTGACCCACTGCGTTTCCTGAAAACCCTTCCCTCGTATGGTGATCTGGTACAGATACGGCTGGGTCCGCAGACGGCCGTCGTGGTCTGCCGGCCCGAGCTCGTCCAGGAAGTTCTCCTGCACGACCGCACGTACGACAAGGGCGGACCCCTCATCGAGCGGATCGGGAACGCGCTCGGGGACGGCCTTGCCGCGTGCCCGCACAGCGCCCATCGGCGGCAGCGACGCACCTTGCAGCCGGCCTTCTCCCGCTCCTGCCTGCGCGAATACGCCGCCATCATGACCCAGCAGATCGACACGCTGGCCATCGACTGGGGCGACGGCCAGCCCATCGATGTGGCCGAGCAGATGTACACGTTCGCGAGTGACACCATCGCTCGGACACTGTTCACGGCTGAATCCGCGGCACCGGCCATAGACACCGTCAAGGAATGTCTGCCGGGTATCTTCCGCGGTATTTACCAGCAGGCCGTCTTCCCGCCTCTGCTGAACCGTCTGCCGCTCCCCTCGAACGTGCGCTACGAGCGGGCTCGCAACCGGGCATGGGCCGCGGTCAGCAAGACCATCAGCTCGTACCGGCAGGACGACGAGAACCACGGCGATGTGCTGTCGATGCTCCTCAAGACGCAGGACGACGCAGGAAACGGGCTCGGCGACACCGAGATCCACGCTCAGATCATGACCCTGCTCGTCGCCGGCATCGAATCCACCGCGGTGGCTCTCACCTGGGCTGTGCATCTCCTGTGCCAATACCCCGATGTGCAGGAGCGGTTGCGCGCCGAGACAGCCAAGGTCCTCGGCACCCGAACCGCCACCTGGGACGATCTTCCCCAGCTCGATCTGGCACGCCGGGTCATCACGGAGACGCTGCGCATCTACCCTCCCGGCTGGATTCTGACTCGAACGGCCGCCACCGAGACCCGGCTGGCGGACGCCCTGATCCCCGCCGAGACCACCCTCATCTACAGCCCGTATCTCATCCACCACGATGCACGATTCAATCCGCGCCCGAGCGATTTCGATCCCGACCGGTGGCTTCCTGAGCAGAAACACGTGCGCGGTGCATTCATTCCGTTCGGCGGAGGTGCGCGCAAGTGCATCGGTGACAACTACGCGATGACCTTGGCGACGCTCGCCCTGTCCACGATCGTGGCCCAGTGGCGCCTCTCGAGTGTCGACCATCAGCCGCCGCACATCGAACCGCGTATGACCCTGACGCCTCACGGGGTCCAGGTCCGGGCGGAGTGCATGCAGACAGTGCCTGACTGACGGCGGATTACCGGCCTCTGCCAGGTTGGCTCGATCGGCCGGCCCGGAGAAGCGGGCTCCGGGCCGGAAACGACGGCGATCAGTTGGACTCTGCGGGCACTGCCGGCGGTACTTCCTGCTTCGCAGTGTGCCCTCGATGTGCCCCCAGCCACCGGTACAGGCAGCCCAGTCCCACCGTGACCAGCAAGAACAAGACCGTGAACCACTGGAAGTACCAGTGCCCGCCCGCCGGGTCGTACACCTCGGCCCGGGGCCAGGCCAGGTTGACCGTCATGAACAGGCCGTAGAGGAGGGCCAGCGCGTTGACGGGGATGCCCCAGCGGCCGAGGGAGAAGAGCGGGCGGCCCGTCTCGTCGGTGCCCTCGACCGTGAAGTCGCCGCGCAACCGTCGCCACAACAGGGGGCCGGTGACCATCGCGTACGCGAGGTAGAGCATCACGATGCAGGTGGTGCCGATGGCCAGGAAGGCCTCCGGCGAGGCGAAGTTGAGGAGCAGCAGGGCCGCGGCGAGGACACCGACGACCAGGGCGGGGGCGCTCGGCATACCGGTGCGCGGGTTGACCTTCGCGAGGCGCCCGGAGAAGGGCATCTGGCCGTCGCGGGCCATGGAGAACAGCATCCGGCAGGCCGACGTCTGGATGGCGAGGGTCGCGACCGCGATGGCGACGACCACGTCCACGAGCAGGGCCCGGCCCACGCCGTCGCCCAGGCTGCTGGTGAGGACGTAACTCAGGCCCTCGACGCCGAGCCGGCCGTCGGTGAGGCTGGGCGCGGCGAGCAGACCGCCGAGGATGATCAGGCCGCCGAGCAGGCCCGCGGCACCGAGCGCGGTGAGGATCGTGCGGGGCGCGGTGCGCCGGGGGTGGTGCGTCTCCTCGCTCATCTCGCCCGCGCTGTCGAAGCCGATCATCACGTACGCCGCCGTGAACGACCCCACGAGGAGTGCCCCGACCAGGCCCGACCCGGCGGCCGTGCCGGTGTGGAAGGTGATGCCCGGGGTGCGCTCGGAGTGGGTGAACAGGAGCACGATGATCAGGGCGGCGCCGATGATCTCGGCGGTCACACCGATGCGGTTGATCAGGGACATCACCCGGTTGTCGATGACGTTCACGAACGTCGTCAGGACCAGCAGGAGCACGCCCAGGACCGCCGCGTTGGCCGCGCCGCTCGCCGATGTGGGCGCCGGGTCGTCGCCGATCAGCTGGAAGCCGGACCAGATCGCGGGCATGACCACCTGCAGCGCGAGCGCCGCGGCGGCGACCACCACGATCTGTCCGATCACCATGATCCAGCCGGCGAACCAGCCGAAGGTGAGGTTGGAGAGCCGGGACGACCACTGGTAGATGGCGCCGGAGATCGGGTAACGCGCGGCCAGTTCGGCGAAACACGCGGCGACCAGCAACTGGCCGATCAGCACGGCGGGCCAGGCCCAGAAGAAGACGGGACCGCCGAACGCGTACCCGAAGGCGAAGAACTGGAAGACGGTCGTCAGGACGGAGATGAAGGAGAAACCGGCGGCGAACGAGGCGTACCGGCCCAGGCTGCGGTGCAGCTCCTGGCGGTAGCCGAACTCCGCGAGGGAGCGGTCGCCGGACGACTCCGGCGGATCGGGGCGTACGTCGGAGGGGGCGGTGGTGGTCACGGCGGCGGCACCTGCCTTCGGCGCAGGGGAGCGGGATCCTGGCGGCGACTTGCGGAACTCCGCGGCGGAATTCCTGTCGGGTGACAGAAATTAGGGAGAGCCTGTTTCGCCCGCGTGACGCGGCCATGTCGAGGCCGGGCCTAAGTCCTCACGCCCTTGCATCGCACCCTGAATCGCGATACATCGTGTGTATTGACGTTCGCCGTAGAGACGCGATATGTTCGGCCACGGATATTCGGGTACGAGGATATTGGTGGGTGATCCCGGTGGCGACCAGACGCCGCAAGCTCGGCAACCCCCTGGCGCTGGCCGTCATGGTGCTTCTCACCGAGCGGCCGATGCATCCGTACGAGATCGCCCAGACCCTGCGCAGCCGCGGCAAGGACACGAGCCTGAAGATCAACTACGGCTCGCTCTACACGGTCGTGCAGAACCTGGAGAAGTACGGATTCGTCGAGGTCGCCGAGGTGCAGCGGCAGGGCAACCGCCCCGAGCGCACCCTCTACGGCATCACGGACGCCGGGCGCGAGGAGGCGACGGAGTGGCTGTCGGACCTGCTCTCCGTCCCGGCACGTGAGTTCCCGATCTTCGAGGCCGCCCTCTCGCTGATGGCGGTGATCCACCCCGACGAGGTGGCGCGTCTGCTGACCGAGCGGCTCAAGGTGCTGGAAGTGCAGGCGGCCAGTGCTCGCGGCGGCCTCACGAAGCTGTACGAGACGCTGCCGCGGATCTTCCTCGTCGAGAGCGAGTACCAGCTGCACATGGTCGAGGCGCAGGCCGAGTGGGTCCGCGGATTTCTGCGGGAGCTCCGGTCCGGCGCGCTCGACGGGATCAAGGAGTGGCGGAGCTTCCACGAGACCGGGGAAGTGCCGCCGGAGTTCGAGGAGTTGGAGGCCCGCCACTTCGACAAGGAGTGAATCACTTCGACAAGGAGTGAGGCAGGAACAAGAAGAACAGACCCCGGCAGAGCTGTTGCACCAGCTCCGCCAGGGTCTCGAACCCCGAGCCGACTCCGCGGTGAGGCAGGCCAGGCGATCGAGGTGCGGCACACCCAGGATAGCCCGGCGCTCTTCACGCGGATCAGCCGTCATCCGCTCACCCAGGAGAGCAGTCGTCATGAGCACCCGTGCGCCCGCAGTGCAGGCGCGTCAGCTGATCAAGACCTACCCCGGTGATGTCACCGCCCTCAGCGGCATGGACCTCACCGTCGAGGCAGGCACCGTCTTCGGACTCCTCGGCCCGAACGGCGCCGGCAAGTCCACCACCGTCAAGATCCTCACCACCCTCGCCCGCCCCGACTCGGGCACCGCCACGGTCGCGGGCCACGACGTCCTGCGCCACCCGGACCGGGTGCGCCGCGCGATCGGCGTGGTCGCCCAGAAGTCCGGCGCCGACCCGGTGGCCACCGGCCGCGAGAACCTCCAACTCCAGGGCAGGCTCTACGGATTGAAGGGCGCGGACCTCCGCCGGCGGGTGGACGAGCTGCTGGCCCGCTTCCATCTCGCGGACGCGGCCGGCCGTCAGGTCAAGGGCTACTCCGGAGGCATGCAGCGCCGTCTCGACGTCGCTCTCGGCCTCGTCCACCGGCCCGAGGTCCTCTTCCTCGACGAGCCGACGACAGGCCTCGACCCGGAGGCGCGCACCGCGATGTGGGACGAGATCGCCCGCCTCGCAGGCGACGAGGGTCTGACCATCCTGCTCACCACGCACTACCTCGAAGAGGCCGACCGCCTCGCCGGGCACATCGCGATCGTCGACCGCGGCCGTGTCGTCGTCGAGGGCACCCCGGATGCCCTCAAGGGCGAACTCCGCGGCGACGCCGTCCATGTGGAACTGCGCCACCCGGTCGGCGAGGCCGGCCGTACGCTCCTGACGGGCACCCTCACCGCCCTGCCCGGCGTGTACGAGGCACTCCTCGACGGACGCCGCATCAGCGTCCGCGCCGAGGACGGGGCCGCGGCCGTGCCCGCCCTGCTCGCCGCCCTGGAACGCGCCGGGGTCGCCGTCAGCGCCGCCACCGTCGCCCGCCCGTCGCTCGACGACGTCTATCTGCGCTACGCGGGCCGCCGTTACTCCGAAGCCGAGGCCGCGGCAGCGGTCACGGCCGGGGGAACCGACGACCTCGCCCTCACGGGAGGCACCCGATGAGCACCGACGCCCTCACCCAGACCTGGTACATGACACAGCGCCAACTGACCGCGGTACTGCGCCAGCCCGCGTACGTCGTGATGATGCTGATCCAGCCCGCGATCTGGCTCTTCCTGTTCGGCAACCTCTTCAAGGAGGTCGTCGAGCTCGGCGGCTTCGGCACGACCAGCTATCTCGACTACCTCGTCCCGGGCATCGTCGTGATGAGCGCGCTCAGCTCCAACATGTGGGCGGGCATGGGCACATTGGAGGAGATCGAGCGCGGCACGCTCAACCGGTTCCTGACCACTCCGGTCGGCCGCGGCGCCCTGATGAACGCCAACGTCGTGCAGCAGGCGCTCACCACGGCCGTGCAGTCCTTGCTGATCATCCTGCTCGGCAAGCTCGGCGGCGCGGACTATCCCGGCGGGGCCGCGGGCCTGCTCGTGCTCGTCGTCGCGGCCTCACTTCTCGGCACGGTCTTCGGCGCGTTCTCGAACGCGCTCGGCATGCTGGTGCGCCAGCGGGAGTCGATCATCGGCATCAACACCTTCCTGCTGCTGCCGCTGACCTTCCTCTCCTCCGCCTTCATGGCCCCGTCCCGGATGCCCGGCTGGATGCGCACCATCGCCGACTACAACCCACTCAACTGGGCGATGGTGGCAGGCCGTTCGGCAATGTCGGACAACCCGGACTGGAGCGGCGTACTGACGAGGGGCGGCGCACTCCTGGCCCTGGCGGTAACAGCGGTCTGGCTGTCGATCCGCACGTTCAGGTCGTACCAGCGCTCGGTATAGCCCCTTGGGGGGGCGCTCTGTAGCCGCGCCCCTTCAGGGGCGCGGGGAACTGCGCGACAAGCCACAACGAACCCGCAGACGACAACGAACCCGGGGCAGAACCTAGGCAACCGGCGGAGCCTCCTGCTCCGCCTCAACCTGCGCGTTCCAGTCCCGCTTCGCGGCCTGCCACCCGTCCTCGTTGTGCCCCAGCCGCCAGTACCCGGAGATCGACAGATCCTCACGGGCGACCTCGTGCTCGACACGGAGCAGCCGACGAAGCTCCTTCACGAACGCGGCCTCACCGTGCACGAACGCGTGCACCCGGCCCTCGGGGAACGAAAGGCCCCGCACGGCCTCGACCAGCGCCTCACCGATCGGCCGGTCGCCGCGGTGGAGCCAGACGACCTCCACGTCGGAGTCGATCTTCTGCTCCTCCTCGGGCCCCGAGACCTCCACGAAGGCGTGCACCCGCGCACCGTCGGGCATCGCCTCCAGCGAGGCGGCGATCGCGGGCAGTGCGCTCTCGTCACCGGCCAGCAGATGCCAGTCCGCCTCGGCGTCGGGGGCGTACGCCCCGCCGGGGCCGAGGAACCGGACGATCTCGCCGGCCTGGACGCGTGTTGCCCACGGCCCGGCGAGACCCTCGTCGCCGTGGATCACGAAGTCGAGTGTCAGCTCGTGCAGTTCGGGGTCCCAGGCGCGCACCGTGTACGTGCGCGTCACGGGCCACTGGTCGCGCGGGAACTCCTCGCGGATCCGGGCGATGTCGAAGGGCTCCGGATAGGTCACGCCCTCGGCCCCGAACAGCAGCTTGACGTAGTGGTCGGTGCTCGTGCCCGCGGTGAATTCGGCGAGGCCGTCGCCGCCGAGGACCACGCGCTGCATATGCGGCGTGAGTCGCTCCGTGCGGATCACGCTCGCGGCGTGGGGCTTGGGGGCCCTCCGTGCCGGACGCTCTGCCATGACAGCCTCCCGAAGTTCGCTTAGGCTTACCTAAGTTAGCACCTCACCGCCCACTGGCGCCCCCTTCTTGAGAACCCGATTACCGTTCCGTGGGAATCGAATTGCTGCTTCACCTGTGGAGTGTCGTCAGCAGGCGCGCCAGCGAACCACCCAGGCCCCAGCGTGTCGCGAGCTCCTCCAGAGCTGCCGGATCGCGCGGCGTGTGGGGCAGCGCGGTGGTCACGTCCGGCAAGGGTACGTCTCCGGCCACCTGCACGACCTTGGGTGCGACGGCGACGTACGGCCGGGACTCGTCGAGACGCTTGCGCTGGGACGGTGTGAGTTTGGCCTTCGGGTCGTCGACCGCCGCCATGATCCCGGCCAGGTCGCCGAACTCGGCCAGCAGCTTGGCGGCCGTCTTCTCGCCGATGCCCGGCACGCCCGGCAGGCCGTCGCTCGGGTCGCCGCGCAGCAGCGCCAGATCCGCGTACCCCGCGCCGTCGACGCCGTACTTCTCGCGCAGCCAGGCCTCGTCCGTGAGCTGGAGCATGCCGACGCCCTTGAGCGGGTACAGCACGCGCACCTCCCGCTTGTCGTCGACCAGTTGGTACAGGTCGCGGTCGCCGGTGACGATGTCGACCGGGCCCGTGGCGCGGCCGGCGAATGTCCCGATCACGTCGTCCGCCTCGTACCCCTCGACGCCCACGCGTGCGATGCCCAGCGCGTCCAGGACCGCCTCGATGACCGGCACCTGGGGCGAGAGCGTGTCGGGCACCTCCTCCTCGTCCGGGCCGGTCTCGGTCTCCTGGGCGACGCGATGCGCCTTGTAGGAGGGGATCAGGTCGACCCGCCACTGGGGCCGCCAGTCCGCGTCCATGCACGCGACCAGGTCGTCCGGGCGATGGTCCTTCACCAGCCGGTCGATGAATTCGAGCAGGCCCCGCACGGCGTTCACCGGTGTGCCGTCCGGGGCCCGCACGGAATCCGGGACCCCGAAATAGGCCCGGAAGTACAGGGAGGCGGTGTCGAGGAGCATGGTTCGCCGGGGCTGCTGCGTCTGCTGCGTCACGCCTCGCATCATGCCGTACGCCACTGACAGTCACCGGTAGTCACCAGTCGGCGCGGAGAGTGGACGAAAGCGAGTGCCCGCACTGTCCGGGTGTAAACGCCTTGTGAACTGGGACACGGTCGCGTTTGCGCCATCCGGGCGGGGGCAGGCGTCGATCCGGAGCGAACCCGGTCGCATTTTCAACCACATCTGACATATGCGCACCGGACGAGCGGGCGGAACCCGCGTCGCTCCACGGCCCGCCGGCGGGGGAGGCGGGCCGTCTTCGTTCGACCCGAGAGGTACTTGTGTCATCAAGGCTGCAGGCGGAACAGCTCTACAAAGTGTTCGGCAGACGACCCGGCGAGGCGGTCGAGCGACTGCGCGGGGGAGCCGACCGTGAGGAACTGCGTGCCGACGGCACCACGGCCGCGGTGATCGACGCGTCGTTCACGGTCGAACCGGGCGAGATATTCGTCGTCATGGGCCTGTCGGGATCCGGCAAGTCCACCTTGCTGCGCATGCTCAACGGACTCCTGGAGCCGACCGCGGGACGCGTGGTCTTCGACGGGCAGGATCTGACCGCGCTCAACGACCGTGAGATGCGCGAGGTCCGCTCCAAGAAGGTCAGCATGGTCTTCCAGCACTTCGCGCTCTTCCCGCACCGCAGCGTCCTGGAGAACGCCGCGTACGGCCTGGAGGTGCAGGGCGTGCCGCGCGCCGAGCGCGAGGAGCGGGCCACCAAGGCCCTGGTGCTGGCCGGCCTCGCCGGCTGGGAGACGTCCTGGCCCGACGAGCTGTCCGGCGGTATGCAGCAGCGCGTGGGCCTCGCCCGGGCGCTCGCCACCGACGCCGACCTGCTGCTGATGGACGAGTCCTTCAGCGCGCTCGACCCGCTGATCCGCCGCGACATGCAGGACCAGCTGATCGAGCTGCAGAAGAAGCTCAAGAAGACCATCGTCTTCATCACCCACGACCTGAACGAGGCCATGCGCCTGGGCGACCGCATCGCCGTCATGCGCGACGGCCGCATCGTCCAGATCGGCACCGCCGAGGACATCCTCGTCCGCCCCGCGAACGACTACGTCGCCTCCTTCACCAAGGACGTCGACCGCTCCCGGGTCCTCACAGCGTCCTCCGTCATGGACACGGAGCTGCGCGGCGACGAGGCCGACTGCGGCTGTGAGACCGCCAGGCCCGACTCGTCGTTCGGCGAGCTGTGCGCCATCAGCGCGCGGCTGACGCACGCCGTGGCGGTCGTCGACAAGAAGGGCAAGCTGCTCGGTGTCGTTCCCCGGCAGCGGCTCGTCGGCTTCCTCGGCGACGAACAGGGCGAACCCGTGCCCTGCGACACACCGCGCGACAAGACCGTCAAGGCGGTGAAGGCCGGTGCCTAGGATCCCCTTCGGCGACTGGGTCAACGACACGGTCGACTGGCTGCTCAACCACATGGCGTGGCTCTTCGACTTCCTGAAGACCGTCTTCCAGGGCACCTACGACGTCATCAACGACGTCCTGCAGGCGCCCGAACCCCTTCTCCTCGCGGGCATCTTCGCGGTCATCGCCTTCTGGCTGCGCGGCACGTCCGCCGGTGTCCTCGCCTTCGTGGGATTCGCCTTCATCGACTCCCTCGAACTGTGGGAGAACGCGATGGTGACCCTGTCGCTGGTCCTCGTGGCGACGATCATCGCGCTCGTCATATCCGTGCCCGTCGGCATCTGGGCGGCACGCTCGGACCGCGTCAGCGGCATCGTCCGCCCCGTGCTCGACCTCATGCAGACGATGCCCGCGATGATCTACCTCATCCCGGCGATCCTGTTCTTCGGCACCGGCGGACCCGCGGGCATCGTGGCCACCCTGATCTTCGCCCTGGCACCCGGCGTCCGTATGACGGAACTGGGCATCCGCCAGGTCGACAAGGAACTGGTCGAGGCCGCCGACGCGTTCGGCACCACCCCCCGCAACATCCTGCTGCGCGTCCAGCTGCCGCTGGCGCTGCCCACCGTCATGGCCGGTGTCAACCAGGTCATCATGCTGGGCCTGTCCATGGCCGCCATCGCCGGCATGGTCGGCACCGGCGGCCTCGGCGGCGACGTCAACGAGGCGATCGGCCAGCTCAACGTCGGCCTCGGCGCCGAGGCGGGCATAGCCATCGTCATCCTCGCCATCTACCTGGACCGCATGACCAGCGCCCTGGGCACCCAGGTCTCGCCGCTCGGCCGCCGCACCGCCGCCAAGCTGCGTGCCGCACAGGGCCTGAAGATCTGGTCCTACCGGCCTCAGCCCTCCGTGGCCGTCATCGGCGTCGTCGTGCTCGCGCTCGTCGCGGGCGGCATGGGCATCTTCGGCTCCAGCGACAGCGAGCCCACCGCGTCCGACGGCGGGAACGTCGGCCAGGGCAAGAAGGTCAGCATCGGCTACATCCCCTGGGACGAGGGCGTCGCCTCCACCTTCCTCTGGAAGGAGATCCTGGAGCAGCGCGGCTTCGAGGTCGAGACCAAGCAGTTCGACGCAGGCCCGCTCTACACCTCGCTCGCCCAGGGGGACATCGACTTCCAGACCGACTCCTGGCTGCCGACCACCCACGAGCAGTACTGGAAGAAGTACGGCAAGCAGCTCGACGACCTGGGCTCCTGGTACGGCCCGACGTCCCTGGAGCTGAGCGTGCCCGCCTACATGAAGGGCATCGACTCCCTGGAGGACCTCAAGGGCAAGGCGGGCGAGTTCGACGGCAAGATCACCGGCATCGAGTCCAGCGCCGGAATGATGGGCCTGCTCAAGACCAAGGTCCTCAAGGAGTACGGGCTCGACAAGGAGTACAAGGTCGTCGACAGCTCCACGCCCGCCATGCTGGCCGAGCTGAAGCGCGCGTACGCCAAGAAGGAGCCGTTCGTCGGCACGCTCTGGTCGCCGCACTGGGCGTACAGCGAGTACAAGCTGAAGAAGCTCAAGGACCCCAAGGTCGCCTGGGGCAAGGGCGACGGCGTGCACACGCTCTCCCGCAAGGGCTTCGCCCAGGACAATCCGGTCGTCGCCAAGTGGCTCAAGAGCTTCAAGATGACCGAGAAGCAGCTCACCAGCCTTGAGGCGGACATCAACAAGGCCGGCAAGGGCAAGCAGCAGGACGCCGTGCGCACCTGGCTGAAGAGCAACCCCGGTGTCGTCGACAAGCTGGCCCCGGTCGAGAAGTCCTCCTCCGGCACCCCGGCCGAGGCGAAGCGCACGGTCGACGTCGCCTGGTTCCCCTGGGACGAGGACGTCGCCGTCACCTACCTGTGGAAGGACGTCCTGGCCCGTCGCGGCTACAAGCTGAACCTGAAGCAGATGGACGTCGGCCCGGTCTACACCGGTCTGGCCACCGGCGACATCGATCTCAACTTCGACGCCTGGCTGCCGTACGCGCAGGCGAACTACTGGGACAAGCACAAGAACAACCTGCGGGACCTCGGCACCTGGTACGAGCCGACCTCCCTGGAGATCGCGGTGCCCTCGTACGTGAAGGACGTCAAGTCCCTCGCCGACCTCAAGGGCAAGGGCGATCTCTTCAACGGGAAGATCATCGGCATCGAACCGGGCACCGGCGAGATGAACCTCGCCAAGACGAAGGTCCTGCCCGGCTACGGCCTGGACAAGGAGTACGAGATCGTCGACGGCTCCACGCCCGCGATGCTGGCCGAGCTGAAGCGCGCGTACGCCAAGAAGGAGCCCGTCGCCGTCACGCTCTGGTCGCCGCACTGGGCCTACAGCGAGTACGAGCTGACGAAGCTCGCGGACCCGAAGAAGACGTTCGGCGAGGGCAACACGATCCGGACCATCTCCAGCAAGAAGTTCCCGGAGCAGTACCCGCAGCTCACGAAGTGGATCAAGAACTTCAAGATGAGCGAGGACGAGCTCGGCAGCCTGGAGAGCGAGATCAAGGACCGCGGCCAGGGCCAGGAGGAGGAAGCCGTCTCCGCGTGGCTGAAGGAGCACCCGGACATGGTGGAACGGATGACTCCGCAGTAGAGACACGTCTCCAGTAGGGGCCTCCGCGAGGGGTGGGCAGCGCCGTACGGCGCTGCCCACCCCTCGCGGCGTTACCTGTGCATACGACCCGGGCAAGGGCCCCGCCGCCTTTCCGGCACTGTCCCCGCCCCCCAACAACCGCGCCGGCTCTCCCACCGGCGCGAACCGTGGCGGTCGGTCACGCGATCGGTGCGGCGATGTTTACCGCGATGTGACGGGCGCATGAAACGGTTTGCCGAACACCCGTAGGGTGCAGACAAGACATCAGGAACTCGCGAGAAATTGGCGTGTACGTACAACGAACGTGCCGCCACCGCACCGCATCACACGCACGCATGCACCGAGCAGCGCACCGACGACGCACAGGGGGGGCCGAGGCGATGGACGAAAACAAGGAGACCCTTCGAGTGGGCGCGGCCGTCAGGCGGCGGCGCCGGGCACTGGAGCTCACCCTCGCCGTCGTCGCCGAGCGCAGCGGCCTGTCGGTGCCGTTCCTGAGCCAGGTCGAGAACGAGCGGGCGCGGCCCAGCATGCGTTCCCTCCAGCGGGTCGCGGACGCCCTGCACACCACGTGTGTCGAACTCCTCGCCGCCGCCGACCCGGCGCGCAGCGTCGACGTGGTGCGCGCGGACGACTCCGAGTTCACCCACGAGCCCCGAGTGCGCCCCCTGGTGCGCGGTCACCACCAGTTGCACGCCATGGAGTTCTCCGGCGACCACGACGCCGGCCGCGAATTCCAGCACCGCAACGACGAGTTGATGTACGTGGCCGACGGCGCCGTCGAGGTCGAGGCCGAGGGCCGGGCGTACCGACTGGGCCGCGGCGACACGCTGCACCTGACGGGCGGCGTACGGCACCGGTGGCGGGCGACCGACGCGGACACACGCGTGCTCATCGTCGCGGTCGCGGACCACATCGAGGCCGTGGAGGACGATCCACGCCGATGACCGTCATCCGGAGTACTCGGCCATGAGAGTGGTGTCACTCGTTCCGTCGCTCACCGAGGCCGTCGCCGTGTCCGCGCCGGGCGTCCTGGTCGGGGCGACCGACTGGTGCAGCCATCCGGCCGGCCTCGACGTCGTACGCGTCAAGGGCACCAAGAACCCGGACGTCGAGCGGATCGTCGCCCTCGCGCCCGACCTGGTGATCGCCAACGAGGAGGAGAACCGCGAGCCCGACCTGACCGCCCTGCGGCAGGCGGGACTCGACGTGCTCGTCACCGAGGTACGGGACGTGCCGCGGGCCTTTCGGGAACTGGACCGGGTGGTCCGCGCATGCGGACTGCCGACGCGGCCGCGGTGGCTGGACGAGGCCGAGGAGGCCTGGCTGGACCCGCCCCGCCCGGAGAGGCGCCTGCGCGCCGCCGTACCGATCTGGCGGCGGCCCTGGATGGTGGTCGGGCGGGACACGTTCGCAGGGGACGTGCTGGCGCGGCTGGGCGTCGACAACGCGTACGCGAGCCACGCCGAACGCTATCCGCGCGTCCCCGTCGAGGAACTGCGCGCCGCCGGCCTCGACCTGGTCGTGCTGCCCGACGAGCCGTACCGCTTCACGAGCGACGACGGCCCGGAGGCGTTCCCTGGGCTGCCCTGCGCACTGGTCGGCGGCCGCCATCTCACGTGGTACGGGCCGTCGTTGGCGCAGGCACCGCGAGTGCTCGGCGAGGCGCTGCGAGCAGCCGTCCGCTGACCAGGCCGCGGGCCGTGTGGACGGCGGCCACCGCCCAGGCCGCGAGAAGCAGGGCGTAGAGGGCGACCGTGAGCCCGTCGTAGACGACGAGTCCGGTGTGCCGGGCGAGCCCCTCGGCGCCCGTGACACACGTACCGACCGGGAAGGTGAACGCCCACCAGGTCATGCCGAAGACCATGCCCCGGCGGCGGGCCCGCAGCACCAGGGCGGTGGCCAGCGCCAGCCAGAGCAGAGCGAAACCCATCACCGGTACGCCGTAGAGCACCGGCAGGATCCCGAATCCCTGGTCGTACGGGGCGGGCACCACACCCGGGGCGGCGACGGCGAACTTGTCGACGGCCGTCGTGGACTGGCCCAGCGGGCCCAGGACCAGGAACAGGGTCGGGGTGAGCGCCAGTGGCAGCGGGCCACCCGTGACGAGGCGGGCGAAGATCATCGGCAGCATCACGAGCGTGGCCAGCAGACTGAGGCCGAACATCGCGACGCAGGCGAGCAGCAGCGTCTCGCGGGCCTGGCCGGCCGGGAGATGCGGTACGAGCAGGGGGCCGAGCGCCGCGGAGACCATCGGTGCGACGAGGGGGAGCAGCCACACCGGGGTGGCCTGGGACGGGTCGACCCGGTGGCGCACGACCATCAGGTACGGGACGGCCACCGCCGCCGCCAGGCCGATCAGCGTGCCCGTGGAGAAGAGCACGACGTCCAGGGCGACCGCCGGCCGGGTGCCGATCCAGTCCCGCCCGACCACCAGCGCGCCGCCGCCCACGGCCAGCAGGGCCATGGAGAGGCAGCCGTAGAAGGGCGCCATCGACGGGTCCAGGAGATGGGCGCGTGCCTGGTCCCTGTGGTGCGTCCAGTGGACCGTCCGGGCGGCCAGCAGGGCGATGAGCATGGTCAGGGACAGGGCCCAGACCGTTGCGCAGAACGTGCGGAGGCCCGGGACGTCGAAGGGGAGGCCCGCGCCTGCGGTGGCCACGATCGCCGTGCCCATCACCGGGGCGTACCAGTTCGGGCCGAGGTGGCGGAAGGGGGATGACTTTGCCTCTGCCTCCGCGTTCGCCCTTGTGGGGCGGCTCGGGTTGGCATGGCTGGTGTTGTCCGTGGTGGCGGTGAGCGGGTGGGCTGTGGCCATGAGTTCACCGTGCCTCGGCGGGGGGCGGCTCACCAGGGAGTACCGGTCTATGAGGACATAAGGTGGGCTTATGAGTCGGGATGACGGGACGGGTGACCAGGGGGTTCGCGAGACGGCGTCCATACCGGTGGGTGGGCTGTCGCATCGGGTCCCCGATCTGGGTGCGCTGGAGCTGCTGCTCGCCGTGGCGCGGCTCGGGAGTCTGGGGCGGGCCGCCCGGGAGGTCGGGATCACGCAGCCGGCCGCCAGCAGCCGGATCCGGTCCATGGAAAGGCAGCTGGGGGTCGCCCTGGTCGACCGCTCGCCCACCGGGTCGCGGCTCACCGACGCGGGGGCGCTGGTGACGGACTGGGCCCGGCGGGTGGTCGAGGCCGCGGAGGCCTTCGACGCGGGGGCGCAGGCGTTGCGGGACCGGCGGGACTCCCGGCTGCGGGTCGCGGCGAGCATGACGATCGCCGAGTACCTGCTGCCCGGGTGGTTGCTCGCGCTGCGCGCGCAGCGGCCGGACACCGCGGTGTCCCTGATCGCCGGGAACTCGACGGTGGTCGCCGAGCGGGTGCTCTCCGGTGAGGCGGACCTCGGCTTCGTGGAGGGCGTGTCCGTGCCGAGCGGGCTGGACTCCGTGGTGATCGCCCACGACCGGCTGATCGTGGTGACCGCGCCCGGGCACGCGTGGGCGCGGAGGCGGCGGGCGCTCGACGCGAGGGAGTTGGCAGGGGCGCCGTTGATTCTGCGGGAGGAGGGGTCGGGGACGCGGCAGGTGCTGGACGCGGCGCTCGGCGGGCTGGCCCGCCCTCTGATCGAGCTCTCGTCCACGACGGCGGTAAAGGCGTCTGCGGCTTCGGGGGCGGGACCGGCGGTTCTCAGCGAGCTGGCGCTCGGAGAGGAGCTGTCCGCTCGTCGGCTCGTCGAGATTCCGGTGGAGGGGATCCGGCTGAGCCGCGATCTGCGGGCTGTCTGGCCTGTGGGGCATCGGCCTACGGGACCGGCGCGGGACTTGCTGACGCTGACGCGGTCGTAGGGGCGCGGGGCTGCGACATTTGCGGCTCCGCCGCGGGGCGCGACCCGCCCCCACCTGCCCGTACATGACATTCCACCCGAGGCGCCGCACCCCACCCGGGCAGCGCCCCCGTGGCACCCGCGGTGGGAAATGTGGTGGCGGCGGAGCGCGCCGCCGACGGACGATGCTGGGCATGACGATGAGCGCACCGCCGGCGACAGGCGTCCGCACCCCGTGGGGAGCGATCCCCGAGCCGGTGAGGCAAGCCGTCGCGGACCTGCTCGGCGGCCCCGTCGTGGAAGCGGTCACGCAGACCGGAGGATTCTCGCCGGGACCGGCCGCCCGGGTGAGGACCGCGGACGGCCGACGGGCATTCGTCAAGGCCGTCAGCGCCGAAGGGAACCCGGACAGCCCGGACATGCACCGACGCGAAGCGCGGAACTCCGCCGCCCTGCCGGCCGAGACCCCCGCACCGAGACTTCTCGGAATGCACGACGACGGGAACTGGGTGGCGCTCGTTTTCGAGGACATCGACGGGCGTCAGCCTCATGTGCCTTGGGACGAGCGTGAGTTGGCGCGCGTTCTCGACGCCGTGGGGGAGCTCAGCCGCACGCTCACGCCGTCCCCCGTGGACGTCCCGCCGGTCGGAAAAGCCCTCTCGCGCGCCTTCCGAGGCTGGCAGAAGATGCTGGACGAGGGACACGGAGCCGGAGACAGGGGCGAGGGCCTCGACCCCTGGACCGTACGGAATCTTCGCGCGCTCGCCGAACTCGCCGCACCCTGGGCCGAGTTCGCCTCGGGCGACACCCTCGCCCATGGCGACCTCCGCGCCGACAACATCCTCCTCACGGCCCCGGAGAACGCACCGCATCGTGTGCTCTTCGTCGACTGGCCGCACGCCCAGCTGGCCGCCCCCTGGTTCGACCTCCTGGTCATGCTGCCGTGCGTCCGCGTACAGGGCGGCCCCGATCCCGAAGTGCTGTTCACCGAGCACCCGTTGGGGAGGGCGGCGGACCCGGCCGGGGTGACGGCAACCTTGGCCGCGCTTGCGGGATACTTCGTCCGGCAGTCGCGGCGGCCCGCGCCGCCCGGCCTGCCCACACTCCGCGCGTTCCAGCGGGCCCAGGGCGACGCAGCCCTCGAATGGCTCAGGAAGCGGCCTGGGTCAGGCCTGCCATGACTCGAGGGTCCTCGCCCATCTCGGGGTGCCACTGGACGCCCAACACCCAGCCGGGGCCGGGGAGTTCGAGGGCCTCGACCGTGCCGTCCGCCGCGTGGGCGGAGGGGGTGAGGTCCGTGCCCAGGCGGTCCACCGACTGATGGTGGTAGGTCGGTACGGAGGTTTCCTCGGGGACCAGGGTGGCGTAGAGGGAGCCCGGGACCGGCTTCACCGTGTGGTGGCCGAAGACTCCTACGGATTCGATGTGGTCGTCGATGTGCTGGACGAGGGTTCCGCCGAGCGCCACGTTCAGGAGTTGCATTCCGCGGCAGATTCCGAGGAGGGGTGTGCCGGAGGTCAACGCGGCGTCGATCAGGGCGAGTTCCCAGGTGTCGCGGGCGCGGGCCTCGGGGCCGCATCGTGGGTCGCGGGCGGCACCGTAGCGGGACGGGTCCACGTCGGGGCCGCCCGCGATCACCAGGCCGTCGAGTCGGGCCACGGTCTCGGCGGCACGGGTGGGTTCGTCCGGTGGCAGCATCGCCGCCAGGCCGCCCGCCGACTGGACCAGGCGCGGGTAGCCGGCCGGCAGCAGTGCCGCCTCCAGTTCCCATACGCCCCAGCGTGCGGTCTCCAGGTATGTGCTGACTCCGATGAGCGGTCTGCCTGCCATCCCCACGCTCCCTGTTTCTCGTGCGCCCCTCGGGAGGAGGCTAATAGACCGACCCCATACCTTTACAGGGGTGGCTTGATCGGATCTTGTCCGAGACCGCCTCGCACACGTTCCTATGCCAGGAAGCCGCGCAGGAGTGCCGCCGTGCCCGCGCAGTGTTCGCGCATCATTTCCCGGGCTCCGTCGGCGTCCCCGTCCAGCACCGCCTCGACCAGTGCCTCGTGCTGGCGCTGTGAGTGCTCCAGGTTCCGGACCAGGAGGGGGATGCAGTCGAGCAGGTCGTTCACGCTGGCGCGCACGGCCGCGTACTGGGCGGTGAGCGTCGGTGAACCGCACAGCTCGGCGAGGGTGAGGTGCAGGAGGGTGTCCAGGCGGCGGTAGTCCGCCAGAGGGGCGTCCTGGGTGCGGGCCAGAGCCTCGCGCAGGCGGGCCGACTGGGCGGGGGACAGGCCGTGTGCGGCGCAGAGGCCCGCCGCGCCCACCTCCAGGACCTCGCGGAAGCGCAGCACGTCCTCTATGTCGACCTCGTCGATCCGGCGGCGCAGCTCCGCCTCGCCGGGGGCGTCGGTTCGGGGGAGGACGAACGTGCCGCCGTAGCGACCGCGTCTCGACTCGACCAGACCCTGGTCCTGGAGGACCTTCAGAACCTCGCGCAGCGTCACCCGGCTGATCCCGAGCCGGTCCGCCAACTCCCGTTCCGCGGGCAGTCGTTCACCCCCGGGGACCAGGCCGAGCCGGACGACCTGGAGGATCTGCTCCAGGGCCTCCTCGAAGCCGTTGCCCGCGCGCACCGGGCGCAGCACCGGCGTCAGCCGGTCGTTCAGTTCGTCTGGATCCGGCTGCGACATCTGGCCGTGCCCCCTTCCCAAGCAATGGTTCTCGGCAATACCTTATGGCTCTCGGCTGACCGAAGGAGGCATTTCCCGTGGCAGACCGCACACCACCCCTCAGTGTCGAGGAGCTGCACGCCCTCGTCGCGAGCGGGGAGATCGACACGGTCGTCCTGGCCTTCCCGGACATGCAGGGGCGGCTCCAGGGCAAGCGGTTCGCCGCGCGTTTCTTCCTCGACGAGGTCCTGCACCACGGTACGGAGGGCTGCAACTACCTCCTCGCCGTCGACACCGACATGAACACCGTCGACGGATACGAGATGTCGTCCTGGGAGCGCGGGTACGGCGACTTCGCCATGCATCCGGACCTGAGTACGTTGCGTCGTGTTCCGTGGAACGCGGGTACGGCGATGCTCATCGCCGACCTCGCCTGGGACAACGGCTCGCCCGTCGTGGCCGCGCCCCGCCAGATCCTCCGGCGCCAGCTTGAGCGGCTCGCCGAGCACGGATTCACCGCGCAGGTGGGGACCGAGCTGGAGTTCATCGTCTTCAAGGACACCTACGAGCAGGCCTGGGACGCGAACTATCGGGGGCTCACGCCCGCCAATCAGTACAACATCGATTATTCGGTGCTCGGGACCGGGCGGATCGAGCCCCTGTTGCGCAGAATCCGCAATGAGATGGGCGCCGCCGGGCTGATCGTCGAGTCCGCCAAGGGCGAGTGCAATCCCGGGCAGCACGAGATCGCGTTCAAGTACGACGAGGCCCTGGTCACCTGCGACCAGCACGCCATCTACAAGACCGGGGCCAAGGAGATCGCCTCCCAGGAAGGTGTCTCGCTCACCTTCATGGCCAAGTACAACGAGCGCGAGGGCAACTCCTGCCACATCCACCTCTCGCTCGCCGACGTCGACGGCACCAATGCCATGGCGGGCGACGGGGAGGGCGGGATGTCGCAGGTCATGCGGTACTTCCTCGCCGGACAGCTCGCCGCGCTCCGGGACTTCTCGCTGCTGTACGCGCCCAACATCAACTCGTACAAGCGGTTCCAGCCCGGGTCGTTCGCGCCGACAGCCGTGGCCTGGGGGTACGACAACCGCACCTGTGCGCTGCGGGTGGTCGGGCACGGTCGCTCGATGCGGTTCGAGAACCGGCTTCCGGGTGGCGATGTCAATCCGCACCTCGCCGTCGCGGGGCTCGTCGCGGCCGGGCTGTACGGCATCGAGCAGAAGCTGGAGCTGCCGGAGGCATGTACCGGGAACGCGTACACCTCGGGCTACGAGCACGTGCCCACCACGCTGCACGAGGCCGCCGAGATCTGGGAGAACAGCGCCATCGCCAAGGCCGCCTTCGGCGACGAGGTGGTCGCGCACTACCGCAACATGGCGCGCGTCGAACTGGACGCCTTCGACGCCGCGGTGACCGACTGGGAGCTCCGCCGCTCCTTCGAACGTCTGTGAGGCCGAAGTTGTCGCACCTGCACGAACTGGTAGTTCTCAACCCGGCGACGGAGGAGGTCATCGCCACCGTCCCGGGCGCCACCCCCGAGGACGTCGACGCCGCGGTCGTACGGGCGGAAAAGGCACAGATCCGATGGGCCGCTCTCGCACCCGGTGAGCGGGCCCGGCTGCTGCGTCGGTTCGCCGTCGTTGTCGATGAACATCTGGAAGAACTCGCCCAGTTGGAGGTCCGCGAGGCCGGGCACGTCATCGGCAACGCCCGCTGGGAGGCGGGCAACGTCCGTGATCTGCTCGACTACGCGGCCGGGGGAGTGGAGCGGTTGACCGGCCGCCAGATCCCGGTCGCCGGCGGCCTGGACATCACGATCCTCGAACCGCTCGGCGTCGTCGGGATCATCGCCCCCTGGAACTTCCCGATGCCCATCGCCGCGTGGGGGACGGCTCCGGCGCTCGCGGCGGGCAACGCGGTCATCCTCAAGCCCGCCGAGACGACCCCGCTGACGGCTCTTCGGCTGGCCGAACTCGCCCTGGAGGCGGGCCTGCCCGAGCACCTCTTCCAGGTGCTCCCGGGCGCCGGCCCTGTCACCGGCAACGCACTGGTCGAACACCCCGGGGTCGCGAAGATCGTCTTCACGGGGTCAACGACTGTGGGCAAACAGGTGTTGGCGAAGGGCTCCGCGCTTCTCAAGCGCGTCACCCTCGAACTCGGCGGCAAGAGCCCCAACATCGTCTTCGCCGACGCCGACATCGAGGCCGCCGCGGCCGCCACCCCCATGTCCTTCCTCGACAACTCCGGCCAGGACTGCTGCGCCCGCACCCGCGTCCTCGTCCAGCGGTCCGCGTACGACCGCTTCCTCGAACTCCTCGCTCCGGCGATCGAGTCCGTCGTCGTCGGCGACCCGGCCGACGAGAAGACAGCCATGGGCCCGCTGATCTCCAGGTCCCAACTGGAGCGCGTACGGTCGTACGTCACCGATGACTTGAGCGGCATCCGGGGCACCGCCCCCGAAGGCCCCGGTTTCTGGTTCCCGCCCACCGTTCTGACCGGAATCGAGTCCCACGCGCGCGTGGCCGTCGAGGAGGTCTTCGGACCGGTCGCAGTCGTCCTCCCCTTCGAGGACGAGGCCGACGCGATCCGCCTCGCCAACGCCACCGAGTACGGCCTGTCCGGTTCCATCTGGACCCGGGACGTGGGCCGCGCCCTGCGCGTCTCCAGCGCCGTCCGCGCCGGGAACCTGTCCGTCAACTCCCACTCCAGCGTCCGCTACTGGACCCCCTTCGGCGGCTTCAAGCAGTCGGGCATCGGCCGCGAACTCGGCCCGGACGCCCTGGCCGCCTTCACCGAGACCAAGAACGTCTTCATCAGCACGGAGGGCCCCGCACAGTGAGCGCATCGACCGACGACATCATCTGCCGCCGCCTGGTCGGCCGCACCGCCGTCATCACCGGGGCCGGCAGCGGCATCGGCCTCGCCACCGCACGCCGGCTCGCCTCCGAGGGCGCCCACGTCGTCTGCGGCGACGTCGACGAGGCCCGCGGCAAGGCGGCGGCCGAGGAGATCGGCGGCATCTTCGTGAAGGTCGACGTCACCGACCCCGAGCAGGTCGACGCGCTGTTCAAGACCGCGTTCGACACGTACGGGTCCGTCGACATCGCCTTCAACAACGCGGGCATCTCGCCGCCCGACGACGACTCGATCCTGGAGACGGGCCTGGAGGCCTGGAAGCGCGTCCAGGAGGTCAACCTCACGTCGGTGTACCTGTGCTGCAAGGCCGCGATCCCCTACATGCGGCAGCAGGGCAGGGGGTCGATCATCAACACCGCGTCGTTCGTGGCCCGGATGGGCGCCGCGACCTCGCAGATCTCGTACACGGCCTCCAAGGGCGGAGTTCTCGCCATGTCCCGTGAACTGGGCGTGCAGTTCGCCCGGGAGGGCATCCGCGTGAACGCGCTGTGCCCGGGGCCGGTCAACACGCCTCTCCTCCAGGAACTGTTCGCCAAGGATCCGGAGCGGGCCGCGCGCCGCCTCGTACACATCCCGGTCGGGCGGTTCGCGCAGGCCGAGGAGATCGCCGCGGCGGTCGCGTTCCTCGCCAGCGACGACTCCTCGTTCGTGAACGCCACGGACTTCCTGGTGGACGGCGGGATCTCCGGCGCGTACGTCACGCCTCTGTAGGCCGGTCCGGGAGACGCCCGTGTGCCGGGGCCCGGCCCCTTGGGAGCGCGTCCGGGAGTGCGTCACTTCGGCCGCGGGCCGTCCGTGGCCGGTCGCGCGGTTCCCCGCGCCCCTGCGGGGCACGGTGGCGCACCGGAGTTCGCCGAAGCCGCCTAGAGTGCCGGGATGAGCATGACGCCCCCTCCCGGGTGGTACCGGGACCCCTCCGCCCCGCACGTGGAGCGCTGGTGGGACGGGACCGCCTGGACCGAACACCGGCGCTCACCCGAGGCGACGACGCCCCAACAGCCGTACGCGCAGCCGCAGTTCACGCCATCGACGCCGACGGTTCCGCTCGGGACCGGCGGCTCCGGCGCCTCCGGCGGCTCCGGACGCGCGAAGGCGATCGCCCTCACCGCCGCGGCGGTCGTGCTGGTCGCCGCGATCGTCACGGGCGCCGTCGTCCTGAGAGGGGACGACGGCGACCCGCAGACGCAGACCGCGCCGACGCCCACGTCGTCCGCGCCCACGAGCGCCGAGCCCTCGCCCTCGGAGTCCAGCTCCGAACCGTCCGCCGACGACCCCTCCGTCGTCGTGGACGAGCTCAACGGCATCACCCTGCCGCTTCTCGACGGCTGGGCCAGACCCCAGAGCGTCACCGAGACCGACATCATGATGACCACGTCCGGGACGTACGACTGCCCGGGCGACGACGGCCTCTGCCGCCACGGCACGGTCATCTCGCGCACGGTCACCTCGAACGACGAGAAGTCCCCCGAGACCCTGGCCAAGGACGACATATCCGAGGCCGCCGACCGCGCCTACGACCGCAACAAGGTCAACCAGCGCCCCTTCCACGGCATCACCTCCCACGAGGTGGTCGAGCAGGGGTCGGTGGCGGTCGCCGGCCGCACCGGGTACTTCGTGCGCTGGCGCGTCAAGACGGAGGCGGGGCCCGGAGGTTACGTCCAGTCGATGGCGTTCCCGTCCAGCGTCGGCTCGGAGTCGATGGTCATGGTGCGGTACGCCTTCGACGCGGGCGAGGAGGGGCCGCCCCTCGCCGACATGGACCGGATCACCAAGGGGATCCGGCCGGTTGGCGACGAGGGCACGGGCGGCGGAGTGGGCAGCAGCATCGGCCCCACCGGGTAACCGACTCCGGCCTGCCCGGCAGGCCGTCTGTCGGCCGTCGGCTAGAGGAACGTGTGGCCTTCCCCTCGGTAGGTCGGGACCGTCGCCGTCACCGCGTCGCCCTCCACGAGCTGCAGCACGTCGAACCGCTCGCACAGTTCCCCGGCCTTCGCGTGCCGGAACCACACCTTGTCGCCGATCAGCAGATCGTCCGCGGGCGAGCCGAGCAGCGGCGTCTGCACCTCGCCGGCCCCCTCCTGGGCGTCGTACCGCAGCCCCTCGGGCAGATACGGCACGGGCGACCGGTCGGCACCCGCGGCACCCGACGCCGGATAGCCGCCGCCGAGGACGGTCACCACACCCACCCCCGGCCTGCGCACGACGGGCTGCGCGAAGAGCGCGGCCGGACGCCCGCTGAACGACGTGTAGTTGTCGAAGAGCCGTGGCTGGTACAGCCCGGACCCGGCCGCGATCTCGGTCACCGACTCCTCGGCCGCGGTGTGCTGGACGCTGCCCGTGCCACCGCCGTTGACGAACTCCAGGTCCGGCACGACGGCCCGGACAGCCCGCACGACGTCCGCACGGCGCTGCGCCAGCTCCTTGCGGGCCGTGGCCTGCATCAGCCGGATCGCACGCGACCGCAGCGGCCGCCCCTGCAGGGAGTCGCCCACCCCCGCGATGTGCCCCTCGTACGCCATGATCCCGACGAGCCGGAAACCGGGCCGACGAGCGACCGTACGAGCCATCTCGGCGACCTGGGCGGGGGAGTGCAGCGGCGAACGGCGGGCGCCGACCCGGACCCGGCCGCCGAGCATCTTCAGCGCGGTGTCCAACTCCAGGCACACACGCACCTCTTCGCGTCCGCCGTCCCGGGCGTCGTCGATCAGCCTCAGCTGCGCCGGATCGTCGACCATGACCGTCACGGCGGCCGCGAGCTTCGGATCGGCGGCGAGCTCCGCGTACGCCTTGCGGTCCGCGGACGGGTACGCGAGCAGTACGTCCTCGAAACCGGAGCGCGCCAGCCACAGCGACTCGGCGAGCGTGAACGACATGATCCCGGCGAAGCCGTCCCGGGCCAGCACGCGTTCGAGCAGCGCACGGCACCGTACGGACTTGCTCGCGACGCGTACGGGCTTGCCTGCCGCCCTCCGTACGAGATCCTCCGCGTTGGCGTCGAAGGCCTCCAAGTCCACGATGGCGACGGGTGCGTCTAGGTGAGCGGTGGCCCGGTCGTAACGGGCCCGGTCTGCGGCGCGGGCAGTCATGGGCGAAGCCTGCCAGACCTGATTACCGCAGGGTAGGGGGACGTTCCGGGCAGATGCCCCGGGCCTGCCGACTGGTTCCCACTCGCACAGCGTCAACCCGTAGAGTGACGCGCACGCAAGCAGGGAACGGATCCGGAGGGGATCCTTCGGCGGGCCGGTCGCCGGGGCCGAGGAAACGGGGGGTGCATGAGCACGGAAGCGCGCCGCGCCTCCATTCCTCCTCGCCCCTCGACGCCCCCCGAGCAGCCCTCGGCGGAGAGCGGACGAGAGCAGTCCGAGGGGTCCGGGGACACGGGAAATCCGGGTACGCCGTCCGGTCGGGGCGCCGCTGAGGTGTCCGAGATCCCGGACCGCCGGCCCGGGCACGGCTTCTTCGGACCTGCGAGGCCCGGACGGGCGTCGCACGAGCCCGGGGCCGCGGGTGCTCCGCGGCGACCCGAGGGAACCGACGCCGACGACACGGACTCTCCCCCCAGGCGCGCCCCCGTAGACGCCCCGCCGAGGCCCGGCGTCTCGGGAACCCGGCCGGGCTCCGGTACCCCGGGCACATCGCACCGGCCGCACGCGTCGGACGGGACCGGCTCCCGAGGTACGTCCTCGGCCGCGTCGTCCCGCTTCCCGAACCTCCGTCCCGCCGGCGAACGGCGGCACGAACCGGAGATGCCCCCGCCCCCGCCCGCTTCGGCCCGCTTCCCGGACACACCGCCGCCCGACACGGGAGCCATGCCCCGCGTGGAACGGACAGGGACCCCGTCCGTCCCGCCGCGTCCGGCGACCGGCCCGCGCACTTCCCCGACGAGCCCGGGGAACACGGCTCGCCCACCACGTCCGGCCGGTGCCCCCGGCGAGACTCCGGGACGTGTTGATCAGACGGGCGTTCCGCCGCGTCCGGCGCGTGAACCCGGGGCGGCCTCAAGGACCACCGACCGGACCGATGTCCCACGGCGTCCGGCGACGGAGTCCGGGACGCGTACCGGGCGTGCCGAGCAGGCGGGTGCTCCGCCCCGTCCGGCGACCGAGTCCGGGGCGACCGCAGGGCGTGCGGGGCAGGCAGGTTTCCCGCGGCGTCCGGCCGGGGATCCGCATGCTCCGAGGCGGAACGCCGAGGGGGCGGCCGGGGTCCCGCCTCGTCCCGCGAACGCACCGGGAGGGGCGGGAGCGGCCGGCCGGAGCACTCGGGGGACCGACGGTCCGTCGCGGCCCGCGACCGAGCCCCGCGACCCGATGACGAACGGCGAGGGCAGGTCCGCCCCGCCCCGCCCCGCCCCCGAGCCGAGGACGGCCGACGGCACCTCGCCGGAGCAGCGGTCCGCCCCCGGTCTGCCCCTGCGCCCCTTCGCCCCGCCGAGGCCGGGAACTCCGGCGCCCCGGCCGGGCGCCGCCGAGCCCCGGGTTGCGCCGCCGAGCGGACCGGGCGCCGCGGAACGCCCGGCCAGGCCGCCCGTTCCGCCGCGGCCGAGCACGTTCCACCCCTCCGCGCGGCGCACCGGCGCGCCCTGGGAGACCCCGTCGGAGACCACCACCAGGCTCCGGCCCGTCCCGGCCGACCCGCCCGCGGCACCCAGTACCCCACGCCGCCCCGACATCCGCCTGTCCGGCTCGGCGGAGTCCTTCACGGACCCCGATCCGCACGTCACCGAACCCCCGGACCCGGCCCACCGCCCCTTCGTGTCCCTCGCGGCCCCCGACACGTTCGACAACGACACCGTCCAGCCGCACACGGGAGGCACCCGCCGGCGCCCCCGCCTCGCGGCCGTGGTGACCTGCGTCGTGCTGGGGCTCGGGCTCATCGGCGGTGCGGTGACGGGCAGTTGGCTGAGCGGTGACAGCGACGGCGGGGCCGGAACGCCGGACGTGTTCACGGCGGCCGGGGCCCTGTGGCACAGCATCCCCGTGGACGAACTCTTCCCGCCCACCGTCGACGGCGAGGGCGCGGGCCCGGGCGGCGCCGACCGCGCGTGGACCCGTATCGCCGTGGCCCCGGACAGCGGCTGCAAGGACGCCTTCGACCCGCTCCTGCGCAAGGCCCTCGCCCCCGCGGGCTGTCTGCGCCTCCTGCGCGCGACCTACACGGACGCCACCCGCAGTCACGTCACCACGGTCGGCCTGCTGTTCACGAAGGCGGACTCCGCGGCCATGGGCACCCTGCGCGCCCGGTTCAACGCCCAGGGCCTCGACCGGCGGCGCGACCTCATGCCCCGCCCGTACGCGGCACAGGGCACCCTCGCCGCCGGGTTCGGCGACGCCCAGCGCGCGTCCTGGACCGTGTCGGTCCTGACCGACGCCCCGGTCGTCGTCTACGCCGTCTCCGGCTTCGCCGACGGCCGTAGCTTCACCGAACCGCAGCCGGCCGAGGACGCGATGAAGGCCGACGCCACCACGCCCGCCGCCCAGGGCGGCCTGGGCCACGACGCACAGGGCCTCGCCGACCGCATCGAGCGAAGCCTCCGCAAAACCGTCAACTCGGCCACGGAGAAGCCGTCATGACCCGCAGGGCCCTGCCCGGGAGGGGACTCGTGGTCGGCCTCATGGCCGCCACCATCGTCCTCCTGCCCGCCACCGCCGCTCACGCCGACGGCATCCGCGCCAAGCAGTGGGCCCTCGACGCGATGCACACGCAGGAGGCGTGGCAGACGACGAAGGGCAAGGGCATCACCGTCGCCGTCCTCGACACGGGCGTCGACGACGAACACCCGGACCTCGCGGGCAACGTCCTCGCCGGCAAGGACATGGTCGGCTTCGGCGCCGGCCGCGGCGACCGCCCCTGGGCCCGTCACGGCACCGCGATGGCGGGCATCATCGCGGGCCACGGACACGGCGCGGGCGACGCCGACGGAGTCATGGGCATCGCCCCCGAGGCGAAGATCCTCCCCGTCCGCGTGATCCTCGAAGACGGCGACTCCGCCCGCGGCAAGGCCCGCAACACCCGCGGCAACGCCCTCGCGGAAGGCATCCGCTGGGCCGCCGACCACGACGCCGACGTCATCAACCTCTCCCTCGGCGACGACTCCAAGTCCGCCCACCCCGAGGCCTCCGAGGACGCCGCCGTCCAGTACGCCCTGAAGAAGGGCGCCGTCGTCGTCGCCTCGGCCGGCAACGGCGGCGAGAAGGGCGACCACATCTCGTACCCGGCGGCCTACCCGGGCGTCGTCGCCGCGACGGCCGTCGACCGCTACGGCACCCGCGCCTCGTTCTCCACCCGCCGCTGGTACGCCACGGTCAGCGCGCCCGGCGTCGACGTCGTCATCGCCGATCCGGACCGGAAGTACTACGAGGGCTGGGGCACGAGCGCCGCGTCGGCCTTCGTCTCCGGCGCGGTCGCCCTCATCAAGGCGGCCCACCCGGGCCTGTCCCCGGCCCAGATCAAGCAGCTCCTGGAGGACACGGCCCGCGACGCCCCCACCGGCGGCCGCGACGACTCCCGGGGCTTCGGCTTCGTGGACCCCGCGGCAGCCATCAAGGAAGGCGCCGACCTGAAGCCCGAGGGCCTGAAAGCCGCGGCCCACAACAACAAGTACTTCGGCAACGGTCCCGACACCGCCAAGGAGGACAGGCCCACATCAGCCTGGGTCGGCCCTCTGGCCGGCAGCACCGGCGGCGTCCTCCTGGTAGTAGCCATCATCCTCTGGCGAGGCAGCAGAAAGCCGACCGCCCCGTAAGGGGCGCTTTTCAGGGGCGCGGGGAACTGCGCGACCAGCCCACCACAACCCGCACATTCCCACCGGACCTCGCGGGAGCGATTCAGTCCCCCTCAAAACAAGACACGGCCGCCTTCGCAACCGCCTCCACCACCGAAACCCCCTTCTCCTTCGACGAGTTGCCGTCGGACAACACGGCCACCAGATACTCGCGACCGCCGACACCCACCCGCCCCACACTGTTGATGTCCCACAACCCGGTCGCGCTCCGAGGCAACCACCCGTTCTTCAGGGCGACTTCAGAGGCCCCCACCCCAGACGCGGCCGCGGACACCCCCCAGTCCTGCCCCACGGCAACCTCCCCCATGAGCCCGGCCAGATACGCCCGAGAGCCCTCACTCAACTCCGACTTCTCCCCGAACACCTGCCGCAACAAGGTGAGTTGATCGGCGGCCGTGGTCTGCGTAAGCCCCCACAACACCCCGTCCCCACCCTCCGTGTCCCGCAGCCCGAACCGCTCGTTCGCCGCCCGCAACCCCTCCGCCTGCCCGATCGCAGTCCACAGGGCGGTCGCCGACGCGTTGTCGCTGTTCCGGATCATCGCGGCGGCGTACGTCTTCTCCTGCGCGGTGAGCCCCCGCCCCGCGTCCTGCGCCCGCAACAGCAACGAGGCCAGAATGTCGACCTTCACGATGCTCGCGGTGTCGAACGCCTCGTCCCCGTAGACCGCACTCTCACCGGACGAGACATCCAGCACCGCCACCGACACCTCCGCCCCGTCCTCGACGGCCACGGCCTCCACCGCCTCGGCGAGCAGCGCGTCCCGGTCCACCGCGGGACTGGGCCGGGTCCTTGAACTGGCCGCGGACGTGGGCACAGCCGAAGATTCCACCGTCGCCTCCATAACCTCCGTCGCCCCCGACGAAGCCCCCGTACCGGGCGACACGGAGGACGATACGAGCCCCTCGGCATCGTGCGCCTGCACGTACATCCTCCCCGAGGAAGCGGCGCCCACGAGCACGACGGAGGCGACCGAGGCGTACACGAGAGACCTGCGGCGGGACGGACGGCCACTGCGCAGACGAGCTCTGTGGGGGAACATGCCGCGATCGTGGGCCCCGGCACTGTGCGCCCGGTTAGACGGATGTTAGAAGCGTGTCAGCGATCCCTGAGAAACCCGTGAACCTCGTGAACGACGGGTTTCCGAGCGACACAAACCGCACGATCGGCCCACCGGAGGGACTACCCCCGCCCACCGATAGGCTCGGTGCCCGTGGCGAACAAGAACATCCCCGACCCCGGCTTCTCCGACGACGACGGCTCCGTCGACCCCCGGCTGAGCGCGGCGCTCACGGCGTGGGCCGAGGACCGCTCGGCGCACGGCCCCGTGCTCGCCGCGCTCAAGGGGGCCCGGCTCCTGGTCCCCGTCGTCGCCGTGCTCGGTGAGGTCGAGGAGGACGAGAACGGGCTGCGCCGCGAGAAGACCAGCGACATGGCCGTCCCCACGCTCAAGGCCGGCAACAGGACGGCCCTGCCCGCCTTCACGTCCACCGAGTCGCTGGCCCGCTGGGACCCCGAGGCCCGCCCCGTCGCCGTACCCCTGCACCAGGCTCTCCAGGCCGCCGCCCACGAGCAGGCCGACACCGTCGTACTGGACCTCGCGGGCCCGGTTCCGTACGAGCTCACGGGCCCGGCCCTGCTGGCGCTCGCCGAAGGGCGCACCACGACGGACCCGCTGGCCGATCCGGCGGTGGTCGCCGCGGTGCGCGCCGCGGTCGCCGACGAGCCGCTGGTGCTCCGCGCCCACCTCGGCCCCGGCCGGGCCGACGGCACCCTCGCTCTGGTACTGGACCCGTCCGCCGATCCGGCCGGAACCGCCCAGGCCGTCGCCCGGCGCCTCGCCGCCGACGAAACACTGAGGGCCCGCCTGGTACGCGGCCTCGACCTGGCACTCCTGCCGGCCGAGGCGACGCCACCGGGCGAGCCCCTGTACGTACGCCAGTAGTGGACGTACGCCACAGACGGCTGGGCGTACGCCGGTAAAGGGTGGTGACGGGCGGGTCAGCCGAAGACCGGGCCCGTGTACTTCTCGCCCGGGCCCTGGCCCGGCTCGTCCGGGACGAGCGACGCCTCGCGGAACGCCAGCTGCAGCGACTTCAGGCCGTCGCGCAGCGGGGCCGCGTGGAAGGAGCTGATCTCGGTCGCGCTCGCGTCGAGCAGCCCGGCGAGCGCGTGCACCAGCTTGCGTGCCTCGTCGAGGTCCTTGTACTTGTCGCCCTCCTCGGTCAGACCGAGCTTCACGGCGGCGGCGCTCATCAGGTTGACGGCGACCGTCACGAGGACCTCGACCGCGGGGACCTCCGCGATGTCGCGGGTCATGGCGTCGAAGTCGGGGGTCTCAGGAGGGGTCTCACTCATGCCCCACACGATAGGCCCCGGCCCGTCGGCCTCCGTCCGCGGGAGCCCCGGCATCCGTCCGCGGGAGCCGTTCGGGGAGCAGCCGGAGAACAGTGCATGCAGGCCGATTCGCACCACCCGGGGGGAGCTGCTAACCTTGTGTAACGACCGGCCGGTCACTCCTGTGCCCGGCCCGCAAGTGGAGGCTCCGATCTCCCACCCGACTGTCCTCCGGGACGGCGGGTCACCCGGTCAGGCGGCCACCATCGTTCCGTACGGACGATGGAGTCGCTGGATATGCGCCCCGCGGGCCACCGCGGCGGTGCTCCGGTCATTCTTGGAGCCACCGCCTGTGTCCTGTCCGGGGCATTTTTCATGTGCCGCGGCGGTTGGTCCAGTCAAAGAGACGTATGCGAGCTGTTTGCCAGACAGTCCGTGTGGTGCTATCCGAGGAGGATCCATCAGCACCGAGCCCCGCATCAACGACCGGATTCGCGTTCCCGAAGTGCGACTTGTCGGTCCCAGCGGCGAGCAGGTCGGGATTGTTCCGCTTGCCAAAGCCCTGGAGCTTGCGCAGGAGTACGACCTCGACCTGGTCGAGGTGGCTGCGAGCGCGCGTCCCCCGGTCTGCAAGCTCATGGACTACGGGAAGTTCAAGTACGAGTCGGCCATGAAGGCCCGTGAGGCGCGCAAGAACCAGGCGCACACGGTCATCAAGGAAATGAAGCTCCGGCCGAAGATCGACCCGCACGACTACGACACCAAAAAGGGTCACGTCGTCCGGTTCCTCAAGCAGGGCGACAAGGTCAAGATCACGATCATGTTCCGTGGTCGCGAGCAGTCCCGGCCGGAACTCGGCTACCGACTGCTGCAGCGTCTCGCTTCGGACGTCGAGGACCTCGGGTTCGTCGAGTCCAACCCGAAGCAGGACGGCCGAAACATGATCATGGTTCTCGGCCCGCACAAGAAGAAGACCGAGGCGATGGCCGAGGCCCGTGAGGCCCAGGCGGCCCGCAAGGCGGAGGCGAAGGCCAACCCGGGCAAGTCGCAGAACCACACGGGTGACGACATCTCCGAAGGAGAGGTCGCCGACGCCGACACGGAGACAGCCGAGGCTCCGGCCGAGGCTTCCGCCGAGGCCTGATCCCGGGGCGAGAGTCCCAAGGGGGTTCCCGGACGCGAGTCCGGGGACGTCAACCGATACACATGACGTTCCGTTGTGCCCGGTTTCACGACCGGGCACAGGAGCGCCACTGACGAGGAGAGAACGGCGCTATGCCGAAGAACAAGTCGCACAGCGGTGCCAGCAAGCGCTTCAAGATCACCGGCTCCGGCAAGGTGCTCCGCGAGCGTGCCGGCAAGCGCCACCTGCTCGAGCACAAGTCGTCGCGCGTGACGCGCCGCCTGACCGGCAACGCCGAGATGGCCCCGGGCGACGCCAAGAAGATCAAGAAGCTTCTCGGCAAGTGACGTCCGGGCGCCTCGGCGCCGTACGTCTGGACCGGGACCCAATCGAATTCGGGCCGTGTGACGACCACCACGGCCCCGCTACAAGGAGTTAACAAGTGGCACGCGTCAAGCGGGCAGTCAACGCCCACAAGAAGCGCCGGGCGATCCTCGAGGCGGCCTCCGGCTACCGCGGTCAGCGTTCGCGCCTGTACCGCAAGGCCAAGGAGCAGGTCACCCACTCGCTGGTCTACAACTACAACGACCGCAAGAAGCGCAAGGGTGACTTCCGTCAGCTGTGGATCCAGCGCATCAACGCTGCGGCCCGCCAGAACGGCATGACGTACAACCGCCTCATCCAGGGTCTGAAGGCCGCCAACATCGAGGTGGACCGCAAGATCCTCGCCGAGCTGGCCGTCAACGACGCCAACGCGTTCGCCGCGCTCGTCGAGGTCGCGCAGAAGGCGCTGCCGTCGGACGTCAACGCGCCGAAGGCTGCGTGACGCTGGCGCTGGCCTTGGCCGGACTAGCTTGTGGACCCGCTCGCCTCAGGGCTTGCGGGTCCATATGTGTTTGCGCTGCGTCCGGCCGGTTCGGCACCGCCGGGATCCGCCGTCGTCGCTGAGCGCCGGCGCGGCGGAAACGGGGGCCCGCCCCGGCCCCGTGAACCCGGCGGAACGACTTGCCCGGACCCGTCCAGACCCGTGAAGCAGGGCAGTGACGTGCCCCATCCGTGAACCAAAGGTGAATCCATGCCTGTCGGCCCCGAGCTGATCTCCCCCCGTTCCGCGCGCGTCTCCGCCGCCCGGCGGCTTGCCAGGCGGAACTTCCGGGGGAAGGAGCGGCTGTTCCTCGCGGAGGGGCCGCAGGCCGTGCGGGAGGCCGCCGGGCATCGGGGGGACGGCGGCGAGACGCTGGTCGAGCTCTTCGTGACGCCGGAGGCCGCCGAGCGGTATGCCGACATCGTGGGGGAGGCCCGGGACGCCGGGGCCCGGGTGCACCTCGCCGCCGAGGACGTGATCGCGGACATCTCGACGACCGTCACCCCCCAGGGACTCGTCGGGATCTGCCGGTTCCTGGACACGCCGTTCGAGGAGATCCTCAAGGCCGGGCCCAGGCTGGTCGCCGTACTCGCGAACGTCCGGGACCCCGGGAACGCCGGCACCGTCCTGCGCTGCGCCGACGCCGCGGGCGCCGACGCCGTCGTCCTCACCGACGCGTCCGTCGACCTCTACAACCCCAAGTCCGTACGGGCGTCGGTCGGTTCGCTGTTCCATCTGCCCGTCGCGGTCGGCGTACCCGTGGAGCACGCGGTGCAGGGGCTGAAGGACGCCGGGGTGCGGATTCTCGCCGCCGACGGCGCGGGCGAGGACGACCTCGACGACGAACTCGACAAGGGCACCATGAGCGGGCCCACCGCCTGGGTCTTCGGGAACGAGGCGTGGGGGCTCCCGGAGGAGACGCGTGCGCTGGCGGACGCCGTTGTGCGCGTACCCATTCACGGCAAGGCCGAGAGCTTGAACCTCGCGACGGCGGCCGCCGTATGTCTCTACGCGTCGGCTCGTGCGCAGCGTGCCCGCCGTGCTGGTTCCTGAGGGGGTCCGTTCCGTCACTCCCAGCTAGTAGGGTGACGGGCTCGGGGGCCCTGCGCCAGACGAGAGGTGGGGTACGGGGATGAGTGTCGGCACGAGCGGTGCGAAGAGCGCACTGCGGGCACATGACGTGCGGAGCGCGCCCGCGTCCCGGCACGGCGATCTCGCCGAACTCGGCCTCGACCCGGACGAACTGCCCGACGGACTCGTGATCGCCGACGAGCGTGGCCGGGTGATCTGCTTCAACGCCGCCGCCGCCCGCATCACCGCCACTCCCGCCGCCGACGCCCTCGGCCGGCATCTCGAATGGGCCCTGCCGTTAGAGGACCTCGAAGGCCGCCGCTGGTGGCAGCTGACCGATCCGTACGGCGGGCTGGCGATCCGGGTCGGACAGCCCGAGCGCAATCTGCTGCTCCCCGGGGGCCGGGAGGTCCTGGTCTCGGCACGTTACGTGCGGGTGCGGCCCACCGGCCCGATCCGCCGCGTCGTCGTCTCCCTCCGCGACACCGAGGCCCGCCGTCGCACCGAGCGCAGTCACGCGGAACTGATCGCCACGGTCGCCCACGAGCTGCGTTCGCCGCTCACCTCCGTGAAGGGCTTCACGGCGACGCTGCTCGCCAAGTGGGAGCGGTTCACGGACGACCAGAAGAAGCTGATGCTGGAGACGGTGGACGCGGACGCCAACCGGGTCACCCGCCTCATCGCCGAGCTCCTCGACATCTCGCGCATCGACTCCGGGCGCCTGGAACTGCGCCGCCAGCCCGTCGACATAGGTGCCGCTGTCGGCCGGCACATCCAGGCGTACGTCGCCTCCGGCCAGTCGGCCGACCGCTTCCTGCTCCGCATCGGCCAGCCCCTGCCCGATCTGTGGGCCGACCCCGACAAGGTCGACCAGGTGCTCAGTAACCTGCTGGAAAATGCGGTGCGGCACGGCGAGGGAACCGTCACCATCGACGTGGAGCCCGCGCCGTCACTCCGCGAAGGAGAGGACGCCTGCACGTCGGTCACGGTGAGCGACGAAGGCCCCGGCATCCCGGAGGAGTCCATGAACCGCGTCTTCACCCGCTTCTGGCGGGGCAGCAAGCGCGGTGGCACCGGCCTCGGCCTCTACATCGTCAAGGGCATCGTCGAGGCCCACGGCGGCACCATCACGGTCGGCCGCGCCCCCGAGGGCGGCGCACAGTTCCGATTTACGTTGCCCGTGGGCACCCCGGCGTACTTGCAGTAACGCTGAGAGGCCCCCACGGGCGCATTCGCACACCTCACCCCCGTTAGACTCGGCCTTTGGCACCTTTGCGTCCCCTTTTCAGGGACAGGGCGTCCCGCGAGTCGCGACGGGGACCGTTGGCCAACCAATCGGAAGCACGGGAAGAGATGTCGGCACCGAACAAGTCGTACGACCCTGTTGAGGTCGAGGCACTGAAACCGGAAGAGATCGAGCGCATGCGGGACGAGGCGCTCGCCGCCTTCGCCGCCGCCGGTGACCTCGACGCGCTCCAGGAGGCCAAGGTCGCCCACACCGGCGGCGCCTCGCCGCTGGCCCTCGCCAACCGCGAGATCGGCGCCCTGCCCCCGCACGCCAAGGCCGCCGCCGGCAAGCTCGTCGGCCAGGCCCGTGGCGCGGTGAACAAGGCGCTCGCCGGCCGCCAGGCCGAACTGGAGGCCGAGCGCGACGCACGCGTGCTGGTCGAGGAGGCCGTGGACGTCACGCTGCCCCACGACCGCGTACCGTCCGGTGCCCGGCATCCGCTGACCACCATGATGGAGCGGGTCGCGGACGTCTTCGTGTCCATGGGATACGAGATCGCCGAGGGCCCCGAGGTCGAGGCGGAGTGGTTCAACTTCGACGCTCTGAACTTCGGCCCGGACCACCCGGCCCGGCAGATGCAGGACACCTTCTTCGTGCAGGGTCCCAAGGGTGCCGATACCGACGGCGAGTCCGGTGTCGTGCTGCGCACGCACACCTCGCCCGTGCAGGCCCGCGCGCTGCTCGACCGGGAGCCGCCCGTCTACGTCGTGTGCCCCGGCCGCGTCTACCGCACGGACGAGCTGGACGCCACGCATACCCCGGTCTTCCACCAGATCGAGCTGCTCGCTGTCGACGAGGGCCTGACCATGGCCGACCTCAAGGGCACCCTGGACCACATGGTCCAGTCGCTCTTCGGCGCGGACATGAAGACCCGGCTGCGCCCGAACTACTTCCCGTTCACCGAGCCGTCCGCCGAGATGGACATGCTCTGCTACGTCTGCAAGGGCGAGTCCGTCGGCAACCCCGACCGCCCCTGCCGCACCTGCTCCTCCGAGGGCTGGATCGAGCTGGGCGGCTGCGGCATGGTCAACCCGCGCGTGCTGACCGCCTGCGGTGTGGACCCCGAGAAGTACAGCGGATTCGCCTTCGGGTTCGGCATCGAGCGGATGCTGATGTTCCGCCACAACGTCGAAGACATGCGAGACATGGTCGAGGGTGACGTCCGGTTCACCCGGCCGTTCGGGATGGAGATCTGATGCGGGTCCCGCTTTCCTGGCTGCGGGAGTACGTCGACCTCCCCGCCACCGAGACCGGCCGCGATGTGCAGGCCAAGCTCGTTTCCGCCGGCCTGGAGGTCGAGAGGGTCGAGCAGCTCGGCGCCGACCTCAAGGGGCCGCTCGTCGTCGGCCAGGTGCTGACCATCGAGGAGCTGGAGGGCTTCAAGAAGCCCATCCGCTTCTGTACCGTCGACGTCGGCACCGCCAACGGCACCGGTGAGCCGCAGGAGATCGTCTGCGGCGCCCGCAACTTCGCCGTCGGCGACAAGGTCGTCGTGGTCCTGCCGGGCGCGGTGCTGCCCGGCAACTTCGCGATCGCCGCGCGCAAGACGTACGGCAAGACCTCGCACGGCATGATCTGCTCCGGCGACGAGCTGGGCATGGGCGACGACGGCAGCGGAGGCATCATCGTCCTGCCGCCCGAGCACGAGGTCGGCACGGACGCCGTCGAACTGCTCGAACTCGTCGACGAGGTCCTGGACATCGCCGTCACGCCCGACCGCGGCTACGCGCTGTCGATGCGCGGTGTCGCCCGCGAGGCCGCCACCGCGTACGGCCTGCCGCTGCGCGACCCGGCGCTGCTCGACGTACCGGGTCCGAACGCGTTCGGCTACCCCGTGCAGGTCTCCGACCCGCAGGGCTGCGACCGCTTCACCGCGCGCACCGTCACCGGTCTGTCGCCCGAGGCGCGCTCCCCGATCTGGCTGCAGCGCCGCCTCCAGAAGGCGGGCATGCGCCCGATCTCGCTGGCCGTCGACATCACCAACTACGTGATGCTGGAGCTCGGTCAGCCCCTGCACGCGTACGACCGCACCCGCGTCCAGGGCACGATCGGTGTGCGCCGGGCCGAGCCGGGCGAGAAGCTCACCACCCTGGACGGCACCAAGCGCACGCTGGACGCCGAGGACCTGGTGATCACCGACGACCGTGGGCCGATCGGCCTGGCCGGTGTCATGGGCGGTGCCAACACCGAGATCGACGACACCGAGGGCACCACCACCGAGGTCGTCGTCGAGGCCGCGCACTTCGACCCGATCTCCATCGCGCGCACGGCCCGCCGTCACAAGCTGGCCTCCGAGGCGTCCAAGCGCTTCGAGCGGGGCGTCGACCCGGAGGCCACGTCCGCCGCCGCCCAGCGCACGGTCGACCTGCTGGTCCTCCTCGCTGGCGGCACCGCCGACGGGGGCGTCACCGAGGTCATCGCGCCCTCGGCGCCGCACACCATCAGCATCCCGGCGAACCACCCGGACAAGGTCGCGGGCGTCGACTACGGCCGCGAGACCGTCGTACGCCGTCTTCAGCAGGTCGGCTGCGACGTCTACGGGCAGGACGAGCTGATCGTCACTGTCCCGTCCTGGCGGCCCGACCTGACGGACCCGAACGACCTGGCCGAAGAGGTCATCCGGCTCGAGGGCTACGAGAACCTGCCCTCGACGCTGCCGAAGCCCCCCGCGGGCCTCGGCCTCACCGACCGGCAGCGGCTGCACCGCCGGGTCGGCCGTGCGCTGGCCGGCGCCGGCTATGTCGAGGCGCTGAACTACCCGTTCATCGGCGAGCACGTCTTCGACCAGCTCGGTCTGGCCGCCGACGACCCGAAGCGCAGGGTCGTCAAGCTGGTCAACCCGCTCTCCGACGAGGAGCCCGCGCTCCGTACGACGTTGCTGCCGGGCCTCCTCCAGGCCCTGCGCCGCAACGACGGGCGGGGCTCGCACGACCTGGCGCTCTTCGAGACGGGCCTGGTCTTCCACCCGCAGGACGAGCTGCGCGTCGCGGTGCGGCTGCCCGTCGACCGCCGTCCCACGGACGAGGAGATCGCCTCCCTCACCGACGCGCTGCCCGTCCAGCCCCGGCACGCCGCCGTCGTCCTCGCGGGCGCCCGTGAGCAGGCCGGCTGGTGGGGCAAGGGCCGCCCGGCCGACTGGGCCGACGCCGTCGAGTCCGCGCGCACCCTCGCCCACGAGGCGGGGACCGAACTCCTCGTGCGCCAGGGCCAGTACGGGCCGTGGCACCCGGGCCGCTGCGCCGAGCTCGCCGTCGTCGTCGACAACGACGAGCGGGTCATCGGGTACGCGGGCGAGCTGCACCCCCGTGTCCTCAAGGCCCTGGGGCTGCCCGCGCGCACCTGTGCGATGGAGCTGAACCTGGACGTGCTGGAGCAGGCGAGCGCGGGGCTGCCCAAGGGCCCGCACGTGTCGACCTTCCCGGTCGCCACGCAGGATGTCGCGCTGGTCGTCTCAGGGGACGTCCCGGCGGCCGACGTCGAGGCCGCGCTCCGCGAGGGGGCGGGTGAACTGCTGGAGTCCATCCGGCTGTTCGACGTCTACGAAGGCGAGCAGCTCGGTGAGGGGCGGAAGTCCCTGGCGTACGCGTTGCGCTTCCGCGCGGATGATCGCACGTTGACCGTGGACGAGGCTTCCGCGGCTCGTGACGCTGCGGTTGCCCTCGCGGGTGAGCGTGCGGGGGCTGTTCTTCGGAGCTAGCTCTTTGTAAGTGGTGCCGGGGAACTGCGGGTTGATGGCTTGCTGCGGGTGCGTCGTGGCTTGTCGCGCAGTTCCCCGCGCCCCTTATGGGCGCTGTTCGTAGTCACCTCACTCATATGGGTGACAAGTGTGGGCGATCCGGCCGATCGGGGCAGGCGGTCGACAGAATCGATCCGGCCGAACAGGCCGGTGCCTGCGCTGGACAGGGCCTTAGGGGGCCATCGGCATGATCCATACCAAGGCTGGGGGTTTCCGTCGGGCCAGTCCCGGAGTGAGCCACCGGACACGATGGCGGAAAACCGTCTCCCGGACGCTCGGTCGCACACAGGCCGACAGACTGCGCCGGGCCGGGGCCCGCCGGCCGGGCCGCAGCGAGGCCCGGCGGCTCGGCCGGGATCAGCAACGACTGCGGCGGATGCTGGAGATGGGGCTGCCCGCCGTGTGGGGCGCGGCGGCGATCACGTACAAACTGGCCTGTCCGCTCGCCCAGGAGGACGGGCTCGGTGCCCGGATCGTCAGCTGCGCCGTCTTCTTCGCCGTCGGCACGGGCCTGATGATGCACGTCAGACGAGGGCTGCTGCGCGAACTCCGGCAGATCCGCAAGGTCGCGGGTGCTGCCCAGGGCGCCCTCCTTCGCCCGCTGCCGCCACGCGTCGACGGGCTGAACATCGCCGCGGCGCAGTTCTCCGCGGACCGCGGGGCCACCGTCGGGGGAGACCTGTACGAGGTGATCGGCACCGAGCACGGTGTGCGGATCGTGATGGGCGACGTCCGCGGGCACGGGCTCGCCGCCCTCGGTACCGTCGCCGCCGTGCTCGGCAGCTTCCGCGAGGCCGTCCACGACGAGGCCGAACTCGCGGGCGTACTGCGGAGGCTGGAGCGCGCCATGGCCCGCCATCTGCGGGAGCGCGCGAAGGCCGAGCACCCCTCGTCCGGGCTCGACCCCGACAACCCGGTCGCCGAGGAGTTCGTCACCGTCCTGCTCCTGGAGATCGGCCCCGACGGCGAGATGCGTGCCCTCAACTGCGGTCACCCGTGGCCGTATCTCCTGCGCCACCACACGGAACCGGTCGGGGTACGAGGACAGGTGGAGCACCTCGCCGTCGGCGACCCCCTGCCTCCCCTCGGGCTCTTCCCCCTCCCCGCCGAACTGCCCGTCGTCCACTGCGGGCCCTTCCGGCCCGGCGAGACGCTTTTCCTGCACACCGACGGTATCGAGGACGCCCGCGACGGCGCCGGCCGGTTCTTTCCACTGGGCGCCGCCCTGGCCGAGGCCTCCCGCTCCCAGCCGCTCTCACCCCAGTCCGTACTCCGCACGGTCTTCACCCAACTACTGCGCCACGCGGGAGGATTCCCGACGGACGACGTAGCCGTACTGGTCCTGCGCAACGATCGTCAGCACGATCGGGCCCCCGTAGGGGCGCGGGGAACTGCGCGACAAGCCACGATGGACCCGCAGCCGACCAACCACCTTTAGTCGTCCGGTGCTCGGTCGTCCGGCCCCAGCCCAGTGGAACGACCCGGCGGAGCCGTCCGCCCCGCCACGGAGTGTCGGGCAGGCAGCTGGGCGGACGGCGCGAATCGGGCCGCCGCACTGTACGAGGGGGAGCCGGCGGCCCGGCCGGCCTCTTACGAGGCAATTCAGTCAACCGGGTAGCAACTCTCCGCAACAGCGCGCGTACTGCCCGGATTCGGGCACTCCGTTCACACCCCGTGTGAAGACGGAGGCGCTACGTTATGCAGCATCGTCTGCACCGAGCCACCGGATGGCATTCATGCAGCCCAACACTCTGCTCGACGCGATCCTCGACGAGGCCGGCGTCTCGCACGCGGGACTCGCCGCCCATGTCAACCAGGCAGGCCGGGCTCGTGGCCTCGCACTCCGTTACGAACACACGGCCGTGGCGCGGTGGTTGAAGGGGCAGCGACCACGCGGCCAGGTGCCCGACCTGATCTGCGAGGTGCTCGCCGGCCGGCTCCAACGGCCCGTCACACTCGACGACATCGGCCTCGGCGTGCCAGGCGAACCGGCGACCCCGCACGGCACGACTCTCTCCGGCTTCGTGGAGCGCGCCACCGCGCTGTGGCGCTCCGACGAACAGCAGCGCCCGCACATCCTGGGCGCCCCCGCCGTCACCGGCACGCCCGCCGTGATGCCCGTGTGGGAGTGGGAGAACCCGCCCGAGGACGTGGACGTCTCGCGCGGCGGACGGCACCGCGTGAGCATGTCCGACATCGAGATGCTGCGCGCCGCCCGCGCCCACTACGAGCAGATGTATCGCAAGGCCGGTGGCGTGGCGACCCGTACCCGCATCGTCGGCTTCCTCAACTCCGAGACCGCGCCGCTCCTCAGAGGCAGCTACACCGACGCCACCGGCCGCCAGCTGCACCGGGCCACCGGCGGCCTGGTGGCGATCGCGGGCATCTGCGCCTACGACTCCGACGCGCACGGCCTGGCCCAGCGGTACTTCCACCAGGCACTCCGACTCGCTAAGGCCAGCGGGGACAGGGGACTTGGCGCCTACGTCATCGCGCTCCTCGTCAACCAGGCGCTGTTCATGCGCGAGCACCGGCAGGCGGTCGCCTTCGCGGAGGCCGCGCTGCGCGCCGCGGGCAGGCACATCACTCCGGCGCTCGCGTCGGACCTCTACGCGATGCAGGCCAAGGCGTACGCACACCTCGGCGACGGCAGCAGCGCGCTGTCCTGCATCCGGCGTGCCGAGCAGGCCGCCGAGCGCATCCGGCGCGGCCACGAACCGGACGAGACCGGCTATGTCCAACCCGGTCTGGTGAACGTACAGGTGGCGGAGGCACTCCTGAGCCTCGGCGATCTGTCGGCCGCGCGGGAGCACGCCGCGGCGGCCGTGGACAATCCGGCGCACGACCGGGGCAGGGTGCACCGGCTCGCGATGCTCAGCCAGATCGAACTGCGCCAGGGCAACGCCGACAAGGCGGTGGTCACCGCGGTCGAAATGGCGGAGCGGGCCCGGGGGATGGAGTCCCAGCGGCTGCGCGACAGACTGCGGGCGGTACGCGAACACCTGGTGGCCAACGGGTGCGCGGGCACCTCCGAGGCCGCCGAACTCATCGACGGGGCACTGCGCGTACCGCTCTAGACGTTCCGACCACCGCCGGGAGCCCCGAGCCTCCCCGCGGTGGGCAACTCTGCGCCTGCCGCTGCGCTGTGAAGACGCTCCTGCTGCCATATTGCCATCTACTCGGCGGAAGGTGGCAGAAAAGTGCAGTGGACGAAACTGAACGAACAAACTGTGTACGCAAACCGCTGGTTCAGCGTCAATCTCGCAGATGTCGAGCTGCCGGACGGTCGGCACCTCGATCACTTCTTAATACGGCTGCGGCCCGTCGCCGTGGCCACTGTGGTGAATGAGGCGAACGAGGTGCTGCTTCTGTGGCGGCACCGCTTCATCACCGACAGCTGGGGATGGGAGCTTCCCGCGGGTGTCGTCGAGGACGGCGAGGACATCGCCGTCGCGGCGGCCCGCGAACTGGAGGAGGAGACCGGGTGGCGACCGGGACCCCTGCGCCATCTGATGAGCGTCGAGCCCTCCAACGGGCTCACCGACGCACGGCACCACATCTACTGGGCCGACGAAGGCGCGTACATCGGGCATCCCGTGGACGACTTCGAGTCGGACCGTCGGGAATGGGTTCCCCTCAAGCTCGTCCCCGACATGGTCGCCCGCGGCGAGGTCCCGGCCGCCAACATGGCAGCCGCGCTGCTCCTCCTGCACCATCTGAGGCTCGGGCAGGACGCTCTGCCCTGATCCCCCCACCGCGTCCTGGGGCCTCAGCGGCCCAGAGCCTGATAGACCGCCACGGCGAGCGCGCCCACGGCCGTGACGACCGCTACCGCACGCAACGGCCAGCGGGTGTGTTCCAGGGTGACGATGCGTGCGCTCAGGTCGTTCACTTCCTTGGCGGTCTGTTCGGCACGATGGCTGAGCAGAGCCAGGCCGCCCTCGACGCGGGCATGAGCCACATCGAGTTTGCGGCGTAACTCTGCGAGTTCTCCTTGGACCACGGGATGCTCCGGGTCGGCGGTCACGGGTCCGCTCCTTTCCGTAGTCGGCACATCCGCTTCATGCGCACGGAAAGTCAACTCGCCTGGTGGACGCGTGGGGAGAGTGTGCGAGGGGCATATGCGAGCCCGCCACGCACACGGTGTGTGAATGACACGGGCCCGGCCCCCCAAAGGGAGCCGGGCCCGCGTCGGCCTGAGGTTATACGGACAGTAGCCAAGCCCCGTGAGGGGCGCGGGGAACTGCGCGACAAGCCCCAACGAACCCGCAGACAACGGACAACCCGCGGGAGCGTCCGCTCAGGCGGTTACGCGGAAATCAGGCGTACGTATAAAAACCGGAGCCGGACTTACGTCCGAGCCGCCCCGCGTCGACCATCCGCTGAAGCAGCGGCGGAGCCGCATACAGCGGCTCCTTGTACTCCTCGTACATCGAGTACGCGACAGACGAAACCGTGTCGAGCCCGATCAGGTCGGACAACTTGAGCGGCCCCATGGGATGGGCACACCCCAGCTCCATCCCGTTGTCGATGTCCTCGCGGCTCGCCATCCCGGACTCGAACATCCGGATCGCGGAGAGCAGATACGGAATCAGCAGCGCGTTGACCACGAACCCCGAGCGGTCCTGCGCACGGATCGCGTGCTTGCCGAGGATCTTCTCGACCAGCGACTGCGCCCGGCTGATGGTGCCCTCGGACGTGGTGAGCGCCGGGATCAGCTCGACGAGCTTCTGCACCGGGGCCGGGTTGAAGAAGTGGATGCCGATGACCTGGTCGGGACGCGACGTGGCGACGGCGAGCTTCACCAGCGGGATCGAGGAGGTGTTGGAGGCGAGGATCGCGTCCTGCCGGGTCACCACCTGGTCCAGCACCTGGAAGATCTCGGTCTTCACCTGCTCGTTCTCGACGACCGCCTCGATCACCAGATCGCGGTCGGAGAACTCGCCGAGGTCGGTGGTGAAGGAGAGCCGCGCCTGGGTGGCATCGTGCTCCTCCTCGGAGATCTTGCCGCGCTCGGCCGCCTTGGAGAGCGAGTTGTAGAGCCGGGTCCGGCCAATCTCCAACGCCTCACCGGTGGTCTCGGCGACCTTCACATCCAGGCCGGCGCGGGCGCACACCTCGGCGATGCCCGCCCCCATCTGGCCGCAGCCCACCACTCCGACGCGTGCAATGTCTCCCGCCGGGATGTCCGTCACATCGTCCCTTTCGCTCTCACTCGTCACTGGCCAGACAGGTCCCCGTACGGCGCCTGTCACCGCCACGCACGTTACTCCGGAACTGCACACGATCGTCCGGCCGGGTCGGGCATGCTGTGCGGTGGAAACGGTCCGTGACCAGGCGGACCCGGAGTGTTTGGAGCGTGCGGCATGGGGCGTATGTCACGTCGGGGATTCGCGACGGCCGCGGCGGTCGGGCTGTCGGGACTCGTGACGGCGGGACTGACGGCGGCGGTGGATGTCTCCGGGGGCGACGGATCCGGCGACGACTCCCGGCCCCGCAAGCGCCGCGCTCCGGGAGGCGAGCTGCGCGGCATGTGGGTGGCGACCGTCGCCAACCGCGACTGGCCCTCGAAGCCCGGGCTGACCGCGGACCGGCAGCGCACCGAACTGCTCGGGCACCTCGACCAGGCGGTGGCGCGCCGGCTGAACGCGGTGATCTTCCAGGTGCGGCCCACCGCCGACGCCCTGTGGTCCTCGCCGTACGAGCCCTGGGCCCAGTGCCTCACCGGTGTCCAGGGAAAGGCCCCCGGCTGGGACCCGCTCGGCACCGCGGTGAAGGAGGCCCACGCGCGCGGTCTGGAACTGCACGCCTGGTTCAACCCGTACCGGATCGCCAACCACACCGACCCGACGAAGCTCGTCGCCTCGCACCCCGCGCGCAAGCACCCCGACTGGGTCGTGCCGTACGGCGGGAAGCTGTACTACAACCCGGGTCTGCCCGAGGTCCGCACGTTCGTCCAGGACGCGATGCTCGACGCGGTGAAGAAGTACGCCGTGGACGCCGTGCACTGGGACGACTACTTCTACCCGTATCCGGTGGCGGGCCAGGTCTTCGACGACGACGACGCGTACGCCAAGTACGGCGACGGCTTCGCCGACCGGGCGGCCTGGCGGCGGGACAACATCGACCGGCTGGTGCTGGAGACGGCCGCCCGGATCAAGAAGGTCCGGCCGGGCACGAAGTTCGGGATCAGCCCCTTCGGGGTGTGGCGCAACGCCACGACCGACTCACGGGGCTCGGACACCCGGGCCGGGGTGCAGACGTACGACGATCTGCACGCCGACACCAGGAAGTGGGTCCGGCAGGGCTGGATCGACTACATCGTCCCGCAGCTCTACTGGAACATCGGCTTCGCCGCCGCGGACTACGCGAAGCTGGTCCCCTGGTGGGCCGAGACCGCGCGCGGCAGCAGCACGAAGCTGTACGTCGGTGAGGCGCTCTACAAGGCCGGTGACCCCGCGCAGCCCGCAGCCTGGCAGGACGTGGCCGAGCTGTCCCGCCACCTCACCTTCGCGCGGGACCATCCCGAGGTGCGCGGGCATGTGTTCTTCTCCGCCAGGGAAGTGGCGGCCGACAGCATCGGGGCCATGGCACGCGTGGTCGCCGACCACTACAAGCAGCCGGCGAAGCCCGCGCGCAGGGCCTAGTGGGCTGTGTCCTTGTGGTGCTGGACCACGCAGTCGGGGCCGGGTGACATCAGGGTCTCGTGGCCGTCCTCGAAGCGGACCCGGTAAGGGGGGCTGCCCTTCTGCCCGAGCACCTCGATGACTTCCGCGACCCGGTCGTGCTGCCCGACGATCCTGCCGTGCACCAGCAGTTGGTCGCCTACGGTTGCTTGCATCTGTAGGGCCTCCTCGTTTCGCACGGGAGTAGCGGTTGGTGGCCGTAAGTCTACGGCGGGTGACACGGGTTGGTACCGGCTCGTACGGGCCGGTCAACCCCGGGCCCGTTGGGTGACGGCGATGCAGACGAGCACGGCCGCAGCCGTCAGCGGTGCGGCCGGTGTCAGATGCTCGCCCAGGAGCAGCACCGACCACACCAGTGTGAGCAGTGGCTGGGCCAACTGCAACTGGCTGGCCTTCGGGATGCCGATCGCCGCCATGCCGCGGTACCAGACGACCAGACCGACGAACTGGGAGCCCGCCGCGACCCACAGCAGCCCGGTCACGCTGTGCGCGGTCAGCTGCACGGGCTCGTACGACAGCGCGACCACGGCCACGGGAACCGTCACCGGCAGGCACAGGACCAGCGCCCAGCCGATGACCTGCCAGCCCGGCATCACGCGGGCCAGCCGGCCGCCCTCCGTGTATCCCGCGGCGCAGACCAGCAATGCCGCGAAGAGATAGGCGTCCGCGCTGGTCAGCGCGCCGCCGCTCTGCTGCACGGTGAACGCGATCACCACGGCCGCGCCCGCTGACGCCGCGACCCAGAAGGTGCGCGAGGGGCGGGTGCCGACGCGCAGGGCCGAGAACAGGGCCGTGGTCAGGGGGAGCAGTCCGACCACGACCGCGGCGTGCGCGGTGGTCGACGTCTGCAGGGCGAGGGTCGTCAGCAGTGGGAAGCCGAGCACGACTCCGGCGGCGACGACGGCCAGGCCCGCCCAGTGACGGCGGCCGGGGAGCGGTACCCGCAGGGCGAGCAGGCAGCCGCCCGCGATGACGGCCGCCAGAACGGTCCGTACGGCGACGAGCGACCAGGGGCCGAACCCCTCAAGACCCCAGGCGGTGGCCGGGAAGGTGAGGGAGAACGCCGTGACGCCGAGGGTGGCCTGGAGGGTGCCGGCCCTCGCGGCGGAGCCCCGGCCCGTGGCGGGCCGACCGGGTCCGGGGGCGACGGGCACCGCTATCGCGGTCTGCGCAGTAGCGCTATCCTGTGCTCTCATGCAAGAGCGTAGCAGTGTCGGTGATCTGGCCAATCGGTTGAGGGGTGAGCTGAACCGCTACTCTCCAGGTGGAAAGCTGCCGTCCAGTCGGGCCCTCGTTGAGCGGTTCCGAGTGAGTCCCGTGACCGTGTCCCGGGCGCTGGCTCAACTGGCCGCCGAGGGGCTGGTGGTCACACGGCCCGGAGCCGGCGCGTTCCGGGCCGCGCCGCGCGATGCCGGGCCGGCCGTCGGGGACACGTCCTGGCAGGAGGTCGCGCTGAGCGCCGACTCCGCCGCCGAACTCGTACCGCGCACGGTGGACGCCTCCGCGGTGGTCGCCACGCTCGCCGCCCCGCCGCCGGGAGTCGTCGAGTTCAACGGCGGCTATCTGCACCCCTCGCTCCAGCCGGAGCGGGCGATGTCCGCCGCCCTGTCCCAAGCCGGCCGCCGCCCCGGCGCCTGGGGGCGTCCGCCCGTGGACGGGCTGCCGGAGTTGCGCGAGTGGTTCGCGCGGGGCATCGGCGGTGCCGTCACCGCCGCCGAGGTGCTCATCACGGCCGGCGGCCAGTCCGGGCTGACCACCGCGCTGCGCGCGCTCGCCCCGCCCGGCGCTCCGGTCCTCGTCGAGTCGCCCACCTACCCCGGCATGCTGGCGATCGCCCGCGCCGCCGGCCTCAGACCCGTGCCGGTGCCCGTGGACCGGGACGGTGTGAAACCGGCGCTGCTCGCCGACGCCCTGAGGGCGACCGGCGCCCGCGTCTTCGTCTGCCAGCCGCTCTTCCAGAACCCCACCGGCGCGGTGCTCGCCCCCGAGCGACGCGGCGAGGTACTGCGGATCGCGCGCGACGCGGGCGCGTTCGTCATCGAGGACGACTTCGTGCGCCGACTCGTGCACGAGGACTCTGGGCCGCTGCCGCGTCCGCTGGCCTCGGAGGACCCCGACGGAGTCGTCGTGCACGTCTGCTCCCTCACCAAGGCGACCTCGCCGAGCTTCCGGGTGAGTGCGCTGGCCGCCCGCGGCCCCGTACTCGAACGGCTGCGGGCGATCCAGGTCGTCGACACCTTCTTCGTGCCGCGCCCGCTCCAGGAGGCGGCCCTGGAACTCGTCGGCTCGCCCGCCTGGCCACGGCATCTGCGTGCCGTCGCGACCGAGCTGAGGAACCGCCGCGACACGATGACCGCCGCACTCCTTCTGAACCTTCCCGAACTCGCCCTGCCCCACATCCCGTCCGGCGGCTACCACCTGTGGCTGCGCCTCCCCCACGGCACGGACGAACAGGCCCTGTTCACCGCCGCGCTCCGCTCGGGCGTCGCCGTCACCCCGGGCCGCCCCTACTTCAGCGCCGAACCCCCGGCCGCACACCTGCGGCTGAGCTTCGCGGCGGTCGCGGGGACGGCGGAGATCGCAGAGGGCGTACGGAGGCTGCGGGCAGCCTGTGACGAGGTGCTCCGGGCCTGAGCCGGGCCCCGCTCGGACCCGGAGATCCGATGGCACCGGGTCCTTGGCGATCCACCGTCCGTGAGCATTCCGTGCGCGCTGCCGATCACCTCTTGACCTGCGGAGTCCCGCCCTCCACCATCGCCGCATGCATGTTCGGGTCACGCTGGTCGCCGCCGCCCGCAGTTCCTCGCTGCTCGCCGAGCGTTTCGACGACGACCGGCCGCTTGACCAGGCGGGCTGGGGCGAGGTGCAGCGCGTCGCGCACATGCTGGTGCCGTTGGCGGCGGCCGAGCTGCGGTACTGCTCGCCGACGCCGCGCAGCCGGGCGACCGGTGACGCGCTGGGCCTCGCGCCGCTGGCCCAGCCGGCCCTGCGGGACTGCGACATGGGGCGCTGGCGCGGGCTGACGCTCGGCGAGGCGATGGCCCGCGAACCCGAGGCCGTGGACGCCTGGCTCGCCGACCCGTACTCCGCGGCGCACGGCGGGGAGTCGCTGGTGGAGTTCATCCAGCGGGTGGGCGGCTGGCTCGACACCCGCCCGGCCGACGACGGGGGCCGTATCGTCGCGGTGGCCGAGCCCGCCGTCGTACGGGCCGCCCTCGTCTACGTCCTGAAGACGCACCCGTCGGCGTACTGGAACCTCGACGTCCGCCCCTTGTCGACGGCCACGCTCACCGGCCGGGCCGGGCGCTGGAACCTCCGCTTCGAGGCGCAGTCCGAACGCCTCTAGCCCTGCCCTGGTTTGCGCTTGGAGGCGTGCTCGGGGTCCTGTCCGGTGTCCCGCGTGTAGTCCGTCGTGAGGAGCAGGTCCTTGGTGGGGCCGCCCACCCGCCACACCGTCCGCCAGTGGTCAGCGTCGCGCACGGTGAACTCGCCCCGGTAGAGGTCCGCCGCGCACGGATGGTCGGTGACGTGCCGCCCGGAGGTCAGGTCCAGGTCGTGGAAGGGGCGGCCGTCCGCGAACCGTACGTCGGCCCGGCCGGCTCCGTCGCCGTCCGCCAGGAACCGCAGGGTGCGCTCGGCGGGGCGGGTCACGTCCTGCCACACGAAGGTGCCGGACTCGTGGTGGAGCAGCCCCTTCTCGTCGTCGAGCGGCTCGAACACCGTCGTCCCGCTGAACGAGCCCTGGGCCCCGCTCGCGAGATCCCGCACCGAACGTTCCACGCGCCAACTGCCCGTCAGATACGCCAGCACATCGGTCACCGGCCAGTATTCGGACATCCCCTCCGCCTCCCCGGCCTCTCCTGTGCAACCCATTGACGTGCTCCTGTCCTCTACCTATCTTGCCGTTCGAAGTATTGATCAGCGTCCGATATCCCGAACGAATTGATCTCGCTTGCTGACCCCCTCTAGAGCCGCGGAGGATCCATGTCACGCACCCGCACCCGCTGGAGACTCTCTCTGACGGCCACCGCACTGCTGGCCGCGTCCTTCCTCGTCCCGGCCCCGGTGAACGCCGCCGCCGAGGACGTCACCGCCGAGGACACCACCGACTACGCGATCACCGTCGACCCGAAGACCTCGGGCGCGAAGATCGACGACACGATGTACGGGGTCTTCTTCGAGGACATCAACCGGGCCGCGGACGGCGGCCTGTACGCGGAGCTCGTGCAGAACCGGTCCTTCGAGTACTCGAAGGCCGACAACGGCTCGTACACGTCGCTCACCTCCTGGGCGGCCACCGGCACCGCGAAGACCGTGGACGACGACGGCCGACTGAACGCCCGCAACCGCACCTACCTCGCCCTGGACGGCGGCTCGTCCGTCACCAACTCCGGCTACAACACCGGTATTTCGGTCGAGAAGGGCAAGGTCTACGACGTCTCGGTGTGGGCCCGAGCGGAGGGAAGACCGGCCCTCACGGTCACTCTCCAGGACGCCGACGGCGAACTCGCCGAGGCCAGGCGCGTGACCGCCCGCGGCGGCTGGGCGAAGTACACGGCACGCTTCACCGCGACCCGTACCAGCGCCACCGGCCGGCTCACCGTGGCCGCCGCCGGCCCCGTCGCGCTCGACATGATCTCGCTCATCCCGCGCGACACGTACAAGGGCCACGGTCTGCGCAAGGACCTCGCCCAGAAGATCGCCGCCCTCGACCCCGCCTTCGTCCGTTTCCCGGGCGGCTGCCTGGTCAACACGGGCTCCATGCAGGACTACAGCGAGGCCTCCAACTGGGAGCGCAAGCGCTCGTACCAGTGGAAGGACACCGTCGGACCCGTCGAGCAGCGGGCGACGAACGCCAACTTCTGGGGCTACAACCAGAGTTACGGGCTCGGCTACCACGAGTACTTCCAGTTCTCCGAGGACATCGGCGCCATGCCGCTGCCCGTCGTGCCCGCGCTCGTCACCGGCTGCGGCCAGAACAGGGCCGTCGACGACGAGGCGCTCCTCCAGCGGCACATCCAGGACACCCTGGACCTCATCGAGTACGCCAACGGTCCCGTGACCAGCGAGTGGGGCCGGAAGCGGGCGAAGGCGGGTCACCCGAAGCCCTTCCACCTCACGCACCTCGCGGTCGGCAACGAGGAGAACCTGCCGAACGAGTACTTCGAGCGCTTCAAGAAGTTCCGCGCGGCCATCGAGGCGAAGTACCCGGACATCACCGTCGTCTCCAACTCCGGCCCGGACGACAGCGGTTCGACGTTCGACACGGCCTGGAAGCTCAACCGGGAAGCGAACGTCGACATGGTCGACGAGCACTACTACAACAGCCCGCAGTGGTTCCTCCAGAACAACGACCGCTACGACTCGTACGACAGGAACGGGCCGAAGGTCTTCCTCGGCGAGTACGCCTCGCAGGGCAACACCTTCAAGAACGCCCTCTCCGAAGCCGCGTTCATGACCGGCCTGGAGCGCAACGCGGACATCGTGAAGCTCGCCTCGTACGCCCCGCTGCTCGCCAACGAGGACTACGTGCAGTGGCGCCCCGACCTGATCTGGTTCAACAACCACGCGTCCTGGAACTCGGCCAACTACGAGGTCCAGAAGCTCTTCATGCGCAACGTCGGCGACCGGGTCGTGCCCTCGACCGCGACCGGTACACCCTCGCTGAGCGGGCCCATCACGGGCGCGGTCGGCCTGTCGACGTGGGCGACGACCGCCGCGTACGACGATGTGTCGGTGACCGGTGCGGACGGTACGGCGCTGCTCAGCGACGACTTCTCCGGTGACGCCTCCAAGTGGACCCACACGGGAGGCGGCAGCTGGAGCGTCCAGGACGGGCAGTACGTGCAGAGCGACGAGGCGGCCGAGAACACCATGGTCTCCGCGGGCGACCCGGCCTGGCACGACTACGACCTGCATGTGAAGGCCACCAAGAAGTCCGGCAAGGAGGGCTTCCTCGTCGCCTTCGGCGTCAAGGACACCGGCAACTACTACTGGTGGAACCTGGGCGGCTGGAACAACACCCAGTCCGCGGTCGAACAGGCCGTGGACGGCGGCAAGTCGACGCTCGTCTCCAAGGCCGGGTCCATCGAGACGGGCCGCGCCTACGACATCGACATCAAGGTGCGCGGCCGACAGGTGACCCTCCTCCTCGACGGGAAGGAGTGGGGCAGCTTCACCGACGACAAGCCGGCCGAGCCGTTCCGGCAGGTGGTCACCAAGGACAAGAGGACCGGTGACCTGATCGTCAAGGTGGTCAACGCCCAGGCGGCGGACGCCCGTACGGCGATCGACCTCGGCGGCGCGAAGGTCCGCCCGAAGGCCGGGGTGACCACGCTGGCCGCCGCGCCCGACGCCGTGAACACCGAGACGGAGGCGCCCGTCGCGCCGGTCACGTCCACGTTCTCGGGAGTGGCCGACAGGTTCACGTACACCTTCCCGGCGAACTCGGTGACGTTCCTGCGGATCAAGAAGGGGTGACCGGGCGGGCGGCCCAGGCTCCGAACGGGCTCCTGGGCCGCCCGTACCTCCTGTGCACCCGGGCAGGTACCTCGGCCGTGACCGGGTGCGCACCCCGACGCCGGAGTAGCCGCGCCGCCGGAACCGGGCGCTGACCTCGGCAGGAGGCGCTCAGTCCCCGGTGCGCTCCGGCTCGGTGGTCGGAGATCGCAGGGCGAGGAGGTGGCCGTTGAGGGTGCCGACGTAGACCACGCCGTCCACGACCGTCGGCGAGCCCACCCGGTGACCCGCTGGGAACTTCCCGCGCAACGCGCCGGTGGCCGCGTCCACGGTGTACAGGTGGTGGTCCCAGGAGCCGAAGTGGACCAGCCCGTCGGCCACCGCCGCCGAGGACGCCACCGCCCCGTCGGCGGCGAACCGCCATCGCGGCTCGCCGGTGGCGGCATCCACCGCGTAGTGATGGTTGTCCCAACTGCCGCAGTGCACAAGGCCGTCGGCGACTGCGGGGGAGGCGGTCACATAGTGGCCGGTGCGGCACTCCCACTTCCGCCGCCCGTCGTGGGCGTCCACCGCGTACAGGCTGCTTCCGCTGCTCAGGAAGACGGTTCCCCCGGACACCGCCGGCACCGATGCCTCGTTCCACTCGCGGCCGGTGGTGAACCGCCAGCGCCTCTCCCCGGTGGCCGCGTCCACGGCATGGAGACCCTTGTTGTCGCGCTCCCCGCCGACGTGTGCGTACACCACCCCGTCGGCCACGGCCGGGCATCCGAGCACCTCGCCGCCGGTCAGTTCCCATCGCTGCTCCCCGGTGGTGGCGTCGAGGGCCCGCAGACCGTTCCCGTTGCCGATGTACACCATCCCGTCGGCCACGGCGGCACGTGAGCTCACGGGCGCACCGGTACCGGCCTTCCAGAGCTGCCGCCCGGTGGGTGCGTCCAACGCGTACACGACGCCCATCGCGTCGTCGCTGCCGAAGTGGACCACCGAGCCGGCCACCACCGGCGCCAGCGGGCTGATCCGGTCATGACCGGTGACGAAGCTCCACCGCTGCTGCCCGGTGGCCGCGTCCAGGGCATACAGCTCAGGCCCGCTGCTGACGTGCACGACGCCGTCCGCCACGGCCGGCCTCGACATCCCCCCGTGGCCGGACGCGAAGCGCCACCGCTCCCTCGACTCCAGCGACACCATCCGCCGCACCCCGTTTCCGCCCGTCCCCACCCCGTGGGCCCGGTCGGAGCCCACGGGCATGATCCCCCACAGGAGCCGGGTGGAGAAGAAGACGTTCAGCGACGCCCGCAGGGCTCAGGTGTCGGGGTGTCGTCGAGGTGCCGTGTCAGGACGGGGCGAGGACGCAGAACTCGTGGCCCTCAGGGTCGGTCAGGCACGTCCACGGGACGTCGCCCTGGCCGAGGTCGAGGTCGATGGCGCCGAGGGCGCGCAGCCGGTCCACCTCTGCGGCCTTGTCGTCGCCGGGGTAGGGCAGCAGGTCGAAGTGGATGCGGTCCGGCACGGTCTTCACGTCGGGCGAGCGGAGGAACTCGAGATACGGGCCGCCACCCTTGGCGGAGCGCAGCGACGCGTGATCGTCGGTCACCTCGTGCAGGGTCCAGTCCGTCGCCTCGCCCCAGAACCGGGCCATGGCCCGAGGATCCACGCAGTCGACCACCACCGCGGCGATCGGCCCGGTGTCCCGGTAGACGTCCCGCGGCTCCAGCACGCAGAACTCGTTGCCCTCGGGGTCGGCGAGGACCGTCCACGGCACGTCTCGCTGACCCACGTCGACAGGCTTCGCACCGAGCGCCTTCAGGCGCGCGACCAGCTCCGTCTGATGGCCCGCGGAGGTGGTGGCGAGATCGAGGTGCGTACGGTTCTTCGTCGCCGTCTTGGGTTCCGGGACGGGAGCGACGTCGATGCAGACGGCGACCGGGTGCGGCCGGACGAGGTCGCCGCCGGGTCCGACGTAGGTGGTCACGCCGGGGCTGAACACACTCCAGCCGAGTGCCTCCGCCCAGAACCGGCCGACCGCCAAGCCATCGAGAGCCTTGATGTTCACCTGAACAGGTCGCAGTGCCATGCCGGCGATCCTATGCACCCGCTCTGCGACGACATCCGCAGGTCGCGGCCCCTGTCCCGCGCCACACCCCTGAGATTGCATAAACGTGCAGCGAAACGTATAGTCATGCCATCCAAGAGGAGGGTTCCATGGCGGTACGTGCGGCAGTGGCCGGAGCGAGTGGGTACGCGGGCGGGGAACTGCTGCGTCTGCTCCTGGCGCACCCCGAGATCGAGATCGGCGCTCTGACCGGAAACTCCAACGCGGGGCAGCGGCTCGGTGCGCTGCAGCCGCATCTGCTGCCGCTCGCCGACCGCGTGCTTCAGGAGACCACACCCGAGGTCCTCGCGGGGCACGATGTCGTCTTTCTCGCGTTGCCCCACGGCCAGTCCGCCGCCGTCGCCGAGAAACTCGGGCCTGACGTACTGGTCGTCGACATGGGGGCCGACTTCCGGCTGAAGGACGCGGCCGACTGGGAGCGGTTCTACGGCTCGGCGCATGCCGGGACCTGGCCCTACGGCCTCCCCGAACTGCCGGGTGCCCGCGCTGCGCTGGAGGGGTCCAAGCGCATCGCGGTGCCCGGTTGCTACCCGACGGCCGCCTCGCTGGCGCTCTTCCCGGCGTACGCCGCCTCTCTCGCCGAGCCCGAGGCCGTGATCGTCGCCGCCTCCGGGACCTCCGGAGCGGGCAAGGCGCCCAAGGCGCACCTGCTGGGCAGCGAGGTCATGGGCTCCATGTCCCCGTACGGCGTCGGCGGCGTCCACCGGCACACCCCCGAGATGATCCAGAACCTCGGCGCGGCCGCCGGTGAGCCCGTCACCGTCTCCTTCACCCCGACCCTCGCCCCGATGCCCCGCGGCATCCTCGCCACATGCACGGCGAAGGCGCGCGAGGGCGTCACGGCCGAGTCCGTACGGGCCGCGTACGAGAAGGCCTACGCCGACGAACCGTTCGTGCATCTGCTGCCCGAGGGCCAGTGGCCCGCGACCGCGTCCGTCTACGGTTCCAACGCCGTTCAGGTGCAGGTCGCGTTCGACGCGGCCGCGCACCGGATCATCGCGATCAGCGCCATCGACAACCTCACCAAGGGCACCGCGGGCGGTGCCGTCCAGAGCATGAACATCGCCCTCGGGCTCGACGAGGCCACGGGCCTTTCCACGATCGGAGTCGCACCGTGAGTGTCACCGCCGCCAAGGGGTTCACCGCCTCCGGCATCGCAGCAGGCATCAAGGAGAACGGCAACCCGGACCTCGCCCTCGTGGTCAACAACGGGCCCAAACTGGCCGCGGCGGGCGTCTTCACCTCCAACCGTGTGAAGGCCGCGCCGGTGCTCTGGTCGGAACAGGTCCTGAAGGGCGGCGAGTTGACCGCCGTCGTCCTCAACTCGGGTGGCGCCAACGCCTGTACGGGCCCGAAGGGTTTCCAGGACACCCACGCCACCGCGGAGAAGGTGGCCGAGTCCCTCAACACCGCCGGGCTGGACGAGACGGGCGGTCACGCCGCAGGCATGATCGCCGTCTGCTCCACAGGCCTCATCGGCCTGCTTCTGCCGATGGACAAGCTGCTGCCGGGCGTCGACAAGGCAGTAGCCCAACTCAGCCCGCACGGCGGCGAGAAGGCCGCCATCGCCATCAAGACCACCGACTCCGTCCACAAGACCGCGGTCGCGGGCGGCAACGGCTGGACCGTCGGCGGCATGGCCAAGGGCGCGGGCATGCTCGCCCCCGGTCTCGCCACGATGCTGGTCGTCCTCACCACGGACGCCGACGTCGAGAGCGACGTACTGGACAGGGCCCTGCGCGCCGCCACCCGTACGACCTTCGACCGGGTCGACTCCGACGGCTGCATGTCGACCAACGACACCGTGCTGCTGCTCGCCTCCGGAGCCTCCCAGGTCACCCCGGACGACGCGGAGTTCGCCGAGGCCGTACGGAAGGTCTGTGACGACCTCGCTCAGCAGCTCATCCGGGACGCCGAGGGCGCCAGCAAGGACATCAAGGTCGAGGTGGTCAACGCGGCGAGCGAGGACGACGCCGTCGAGGTGGGCCGCTCCATCGCCCGCAACAACCTCCTCAAGTGCGCGATCCACGGCGAGGACCCCAACTGGGGCCGCGTCCTGTCCGCCATCGGCACGACCCGAGCCGCCTTCGAGCCCGACCAGTTGAACGTCGCGATCAACGGCGTCTGGGTCTGCAAGAACGGTGGCGTCGGCGAGGACCGCGACAAGGTCGACATGCGCTACCGCGAGGTCCACATCATCGCGGACCTCGCGGCAGGCGGTGAGTCTGCGACGATCTGGACGAACGACCTAACGGCCGACTACGTCCACGAGAACAGCGCGTACTCCTCTTGACGTGCCCGCTTGGTTGTCGCGGGTCCTCGTCGTCGCCGACGAGAGTTCCTGTTTCTCAGGCGACCGCTCGCCCCGGACGAGTCCGGGATGAGTCTTACATCGCCTCCGCAGGCCAACACCGCCCGCCCGGCGGCTGATCCGAGATCCTTCCGAAAGTCGGCTATGACGGTCAATCACTCAGAAGAGCGAAAGTCTTCGACTCGCAAGCACACCGCACTGCCCAAGGCGCAGATCCTCATCGAGGCGCTGCCCTGGCTGACGCGGCACAACGGCAGGACGGTCGTCATCAAGTTCGGCGGCAACGCCATGATCGACGAGGACCTGAAGGCCGCGTTCGCACAGGACGTCGTGTTCCTGCGCCAGGCCGGGCTCAAGCCCGTGGTCGTGCACGGCGGCGGCCCGCAGATCAGCGCGGCCCTGGACCGGCACGGCATCGTCAGCGAGTTCAAGGCGGGCCTGAGGGTCACCACCGAGGACGCCATGGACGTCGTACGCATGGTGCTCGCCGGACAGGTCCAGCGTGAACTCGTCGGGCTGCTCAACCAGCACGGACCGCTCGCCGTGGGACTCACCGGCGAGGACGCGCACACCATCACCGCCACCAAGCACCAGCCCGAGATCGACGGGGAGTTGGTCGACATCGGGCGGGTGGGCGAGATCACCGCGATCGACACGGGCGCGATCGAGGCACTGCTCGCCGACGGCCGTATCCCGGTCGTCTCGTCGATCGCCCGTAGCCAGGACGACGGACATGTCTACAACGTCAATGCTGATACGGCGGCTGCGGCACTCGCTGCGGCGCTGGGTGCCGAAACACTGATGGTCCTCACGGACGTCGAGGGACTCTACGAGGACTGGCCGAACTCCGACGAGGTCATCAGCCGGCTCACCGCGAGAGAGCTGGAGAAGCTGCTGCCCGAACTGGCCAGCGGCATGGTGCCGAAGATGGAGGGCTGTCTGCACGCCGTCCGCAACGGCGTGAACACCGCCCGGGTGATCGACGGCCGGGTCCAGCACTCGATCCTGCTGGAGATCTTCACCGACGAGGGCATCGGCACGATGGTCGTGCCGGACGCGCAAGAGCCGCACGGGCATGAGCCGATCAGTCATGAGCCGCACAGGCATGAGGGGGAAGCCGTATGACCGCCAACGAACAGCTCACCCAGCGATGGCAGGGCGCGCTGATGGACAACTACGGCACCCCGCGGCTGCCCCTCGTCCGGGGCGCGGGCACCAGGCTGTGGGACGCCGACGGCAAGGAGTACCTGGACTTCGTCGGCGGGATCGCGGTCAACGCGCTGGGCCACGCCCACCCGGCGATCGTCGAGGCCGTCAGCCGGCAGATCGCCTCCCTCGGCCATGTCTCCAACCTCTTCGTCGCCGAGCCGCCCGTCGCGCTCGCCGAACGGCTGCTCCAGCTCTTCGGGCGGGACGGCCGCGTCTACTTCTGCAACTCGGGGGCCGAGGCCAACGAGGGCGCCTTCAAGATCGGCCGGCTCACGGGCCGCGGGCACATGGTCGCCACCGACGGCGGTTTCCACGGCCGGACCATGGGCGCGCTCGCGCTCACCGGCCAGCCGGGCAAGCGGGAGCCGTTCCTGCCGCTGCCAGGAGACGTCACGCATGTGCCGTACGGGGACCCGCAGGCGCTCGCCGCCGCCGTCACCGAGGACACGGCGCTGGTCGTCATCGAGCCGGTCCAGGGCGAGAACGGCGTGGTCGTACCGCCGCCCGGTTACCTCAAGGCGGCCCGTGCCATCACCGCCGCCACCGGTACGCTCCTCGTCCTCGACGAGGTGCAGACGGGTGTCGGCCGGACGGGGCACTGGTTCGAGTACCAGGCCCACGAGGGTGTCCTGCCGGACGTCGTCACGCTCGCCAAGGGGCTCGGCGGCGGGCTTCCGCTCGGCGCGACCGTCGCCTTCGGCCGGGCCGCGCAGCTGCTGAAGCCCGGCCACCACGGCACGACGTTCGGCGGCAACCCGGTCGCCTGCGCCGCCGGACTCGCCGTCCTCGACACGATCCAGGCGGAGGGGCTGCTGGAGAACGTGAAGCGGACGAGCGAGAAGCTGCGGGACGGAATCGAGACGCTCGGCCACCCGCTGATCGACCATGTCCGGGGAGCGGGTCTCCTCCTGGGTATCGTGCTCACCGAGCCGCTCGCGCCCCGTGCGCAGCAGACGGCTCAGGACGCCGGTCTCCTGGTGAACGCGCCCGCCCCCGATGTCGTACGGCTGATGCCGCCGCTGAACGTGAGCGACGACGAGGTGGACGTGTTCCTGCGGGCCCTGCCCGGCGTCCTCGACCAGGCCCGAGACGCCGACGGGGACGGAGCATCCTGAGGAATGGGACGACGACGATGAGTCAGGCGCAGGACCACGAGCACGCGGGGCCGGCGGTCCCGCAGACCCGCACCGCACGCCACCGCCGGATCGTGGACATCCTCAACCGGCAACCGGTGCGCTCCCAGAGCCAGTTGGCCAAGCTTCTGGCCGACGACGGGCTGAACGTCACTCAGGCGACGCTCTCCCGGGACCTGGACGAGCTGAACGCGGTGAAGATCCGCAACAACGACGGCGACCTGATCTACGCGGTGCCGAGCGAGGGGGGTTTCCGTACGCCTCGCGCGCCGCTGGGGGAGTCGGCGAAGGAGGAGCGGATGCGGAGGCTGTCCTCGGAGCTGTTGATCTCCGCGGAGGCTTCGGCGAACCTCGTGGTGCTGCGGACACCTCCGGGGGCTGCGCAGTTTCTTGCCTCGGCGATCGACCAGGCCGAGTTGCACGACATTCTCGGGACGATCGCCGGGGATGACACGCTGTTGCTGATCAGCCGCAACCCCACTGGGGGGCAGGAGTTGGCCGATCACTTGCTGCGGTTGGCTCAGAACCATCATTGAGGTTGTGTCTCGGGTGCGGGTGGGCTGTGGCTGGTCGCGCAGTTCCCCGCGCCCCTGAAAAGCTTGGCCCGGCCCGGCGGATTGCCAGGCCATCCGCGCCCCTGAAAGCTGCAGCAGCTCAGGCCGCTTACCAGGGCGCCCGCGCCCCGAAGAGCTTGCGCCGGCCCCAGACGGGGTTGCCAAGCCATCCGCGCCCCTGAAAAACCCGCTGCAACCCAGGCCGCCCGCGTGCCCGAAGGGCTGACTCCGCCTCAGTCCAGGCCGCTCGTCGGGACGCCCGTGCCTCTGAAAACCCCCGGCTGCCCGTGCGCCTGAAGGGTGACTCCGCCTCAGCCCAGCCTGTTGGCCAGGCCGCCCGTGCATCTGACCTCGTCGCCCGCTGTGATCAGTAGGGCTTCGACGTCCGGTAGGGATTCCAGCCAGGTGAGGGCCTGGCGGGAGCCCATGGCGAAGGCTGCTGTGGCCCAGGCGTCGGCCCAGGTGATGCGGGGGCCGACGACGGTCACGGCGACCAGGTCGGTGACCGCGGAGCGGCCGGTGCGCGGGTCCACGATGTGGGTGCCGCGCTCGGCGGAGCCGGAGGTGGCCACAGCCAGCTCGTCGACACCGGCCGCGGAGACCACCGCGGCCAGACCGCCGGGCCGCAGTGGGTCGGAGACGCCGACCCGCCAGGGCCGGTGCGGCCCCGGCACGCCGTACATCTGCACGTCACCGCCGCCGTTCACGCTGACGCCGCTCGCCCCGGCCGCGACGAGATGCCGGGCCACGCGCTCGACGGCCCAGCCCTTCACCATGCCGGTCGGGTCGATGAGACCCGCGTATCTCGTACTGAACCAGCCGTCGCTCAACCGCTCGGCCTCGGCGCACAGTTCGAGCACCTCGGCGACCTCCGGGTCGCAACTCTCGACGGTCAGTTCGCCGCGCGCCAGCCGGGAGATCTGGCTGTCCTCGCGATAGGTGCTGAACACCTCGTCCACTGCGTGGAGTTGGGCCACGGCCTGAGCCAACGCGGCCTGTACGGCCCCGGGTTCACCACCCCGTACGTCGAAGGAGAAGACCGTGCCCATCACCTCCTCCGCGTGACGCACCGCTACGGGCGCCTCGGCGGGTTCGGTGGGTTCGGCCAGACCGGCCGGCTCGGTCGGTTCAGCCACCGGCCTGGTCCAGGGCCGACTGCAGGGACTCCTTGTAGCCGCCGCTGGTGTACGTGGCGCCGGACACGGCGTCGATGTCGGCGCTGCCCGCCGCGACCGCGGCCTGGTTGAGCTTGGGCACCGCGTCACCGCTGATCTGGCTGCTGCGGCCACCGCTGGGCGACTTCACCGCCTCGGCCTTGGTGATCTTCCCACCGGTGACGGTGATCCGGACCTGCACGGGGCCGTAGTCGGTCTCGACGGCCGTGCCCGTGAGGGTCTTCGCCTGGGCGGAACCCCCACCGGTGGATCCGCCGGTGGATCCACCCGTGGACCCGCTCGCGTCGGCCGAGCCGCCTCCGCCGCCCGAGCCTCCGCCGGTCGCCGAGGACGCGCCGGCCTTGTCGAGGGCCGACTGCAGGGACTTCTTGTAGCCGCCGCTCGTGTAGGTGGCACCCGAGACCGCGTCGATGTCGGCGCTGCCCGTCTGGATGGCCGCCTGGTTGAGCTTGGGCACCGAGTTGGTGCTGACCTCGGTGCTGCGACCGCCGCTGGGTGCCTCGATGGCGGCGGCCGAGGTGATCTTCCCGCCGCTCATCGTGATACGGACCTGGACGTTGCCGTACTCGGTCTTGACGACGTCACCGGTGAGGGTCTGGTCACCTCCGCCGCCCGCGGCCTGTACGCCTCCGGAGCCCTGGGGCGCGACCGACTGCTGCCCTTGTGGCGTGCCCTCGGCCGACGCGGCCGCCGGGTCCGAGGAGGGCTTCAGCGTCAGCAGCAGCACGATCCCGGATACCGTGGCGGCACCGGCCAGCACGACGCGTCGCAGGGGGTGGCTCTTCTTCATCGGTGCGGACTCCCGTTCGTCACAGCTCGAAGGACTCGTGGTGGATGCGGCGGGCCGGCACGCCCGCGCCGCGCAGTGCGGTGTACGCGCCCTCGGCGAAGCCGGGAGGCCCGCACAGGAACACGTCGTGCTCGTCGATGTCGGGCAGCTTCCGGCGCAGCGTCTCCGGGTTGATGTCCGGGCGCTCTCCGTCGGGGCTGTTCACCGCGTACATCAGGCGGGCGCCGCGCTCGTCGGCGATCGCCGACAGCTCGTCCCACAGCGCCAGGTCCTGCGTGCTGTTGGCCCGGTACAGCAGGGTGAGGTCGCCGCGCTCGGCGGGCAGCGTCTCGAACAGCGCCCGCATCGGGGTGATCCCCACGCCGCCGGCCATCAGCAGCACCTTGCCGCGGCTGCGCCGGGACGCGGTCATCGCGCCGTACGGGCCCTCGGCCCACACCCGCGTGCCCCGCTTCAGCCCCTTCAGCGCGGTGCTGTGGTCGCCGAGCGCCTTGACCGTGATCCTGAGCAGACCGGGCCTCGGCGCCGCCGACAGCGAGTACGGGTGCGAACTGAGCCGCATGCCCGGTGCCAGGAACCGCCAGCGGAAGAACTGCCCGGGCTCGGCACCGATGCGGTGCAGCCGCTTCCCGCTGATCAGCACGGAGACGATGCCGGGCGCCTCCTCGACGACCTCCTCGACCCGCATCCGGTGCCGCAGGTTCAGCCGGATCGGCGTGATCACCCGGTACCAGAGCACCAGCGCGGTCACGGTCCCGTACAGCGCGTACCAGGCCGTCGTGGCGGCCGGCTCGACCGCGAAGTCGTTGCCGGTGGACAGCTGGTGCCAGAACGACAGATACACGGCCGCGTACGTGAGCAGGTGGATGTGGTACCAGGTGTCGTACGGGATCCGCTTGCGCAGGCCGCCGACGGAGATCAGGCCGATGAACAGCAGCACACCCGTGCCGATGGCCGCCTTGCCCATGTCGGGCAGGGTCTTGACCGACTCGATGGTCTGGTCGACGACCCCCGTGTTCGCCTGGAGGGCGTAGCCGTACATCGTCAGCCCGATGTGGGCGAGCGTGAGACAGAGCATGTAACGGCCGCTCATGGCGTGCCAGCGGGCGACCCGGTCGGAGCCGACCCGGCGTTCCAGCGCCGGCACCCGGGCCATCTGCAGGACCACGAGAGCCATCAGATACCCGGCCAGCAGACCGGTGATCCGGCCCGCGTTCAGGATCCGGCCCTTGTCGTCCGCGATGGACGGGGTGTTGCTCCACCACAGCCAGATCACGCCCGCCGCACCCGCCCACACGGCGATCAGCAACGGGATGGCGGGGGAGCGACGTGGGCGAATGCGGCGCATCGTCTGGCGCCGCGCCGCGCGGCCGCCGGCGATCGTGCTCACGGTTCCTCCGTGGGGGACGCTGGGAAGGGGAGTGGCCCCTTGGCCCAGTGGTACGTCCCGGGACGGCGGAGTGTTCAACGGCCCGCGGAGCAAGCCGTGAACTGGTGCGACTCGCGGTAACCCGAGGTGGCGAGGGTCTCCTCGGCGGACGGCCGCACGAAGTCGGACGCAGCGGTCAGTAGCGGACGATCGAGGTGGGCCCGTCGTCCGTCCCGATGGCGATGTGCGGCCTGCGCGCCGGATCGGCCCAGGTCAGGATGCGCCGCATCGCGTCGTGGGACACGGAGACACAACCGGCCGTCGCTCCGCTCCCGTTGACGTGCAGGAAGATCCCCGCGCCGCGCCCCCGCACCGGCCGCTCGTAGTTGAAGCCGATGACGAGCGCGTACGCGTACTGCGTCTTGTACGTGATCAGGTGCTCGGACTCGGCGGCACGGCAGTCGGCCGGGCGTGGCTCGGTCCAGCGGTTGTAGGAGCGGGAGGCGTTGTCCTCGCACCACCAGGAGTCCTGCTTCACCGGGCGGTACTTCGCCCTCGTCCCCTCGGGCGCCGCCTTGATGCCGAAGGCGTACGGCAGGTCGTACAGGCCGGTGGGGGTGGTGTTCGTGCCCTGCTCGCGGGAGCCGCCCTCGACGAGCCCCTTGGCGCCGAACCGCGCGGGCACGGAACCGGCCTTCGCCCAGCGCCTGTCCCGCCGGTCCCACCAGGTGACCGTGCCGGTCGTCGAGGAGGTCCGGGAGGCCTGCGCGGTGATGAGCTGGCTGCCGCCGCCCGTGTCCGCCATCCGCTCGGGCAGCGGCGGCTGACTGCCGGCGTCACCGGCCGCACCGGGGGCACTCGGGGCCAGTACGAAGAGGGACACGGACGCGAGAAGGGCGGCTCCTGGGCGCATGCTCAGACGCTACTGGGAGGCAGGGGCAGCGGCAGCCCGGGTAGGCCATCCAGGCTGGTCTCCACGTGGTCCTTCTTCTCGAAGTACGCGTTCAGCGAGACGTCGTCCTCCCGCGCGAAGCGCTTGGCGTGCAGGTCGCGGTCCTCGTCGTACGACATGTTGGGCACCGCGTAGCCGCAGGTGTCCCGGACGAGTTCGGCCGTCACCACGATGATCGCGCGCAGGCCGTGCGGCGTCGGGTCGATGCCCGGGAAGTGCGTGAGGAGTTCCTTGAAGCGCGGGTCGTCGCGGAAGACCGGCTCGCCCCGGCCGTGTACGCGGACGATGTTCGGCGGTCCCTGGAAGGCGCACCACATCAGGGTGATCCGGCCGTTCTCCCGGAGGTGGGCGATCGTCTCGGCGTTGCTGCCCGCGAAGTCCAGGTAGGCGACGGTGAGTTCGTCGAGGACCGCGAACGAACCGGTGAGGCCCTTGGGCGAGAGGTTGACCGTGCCGTCGCCCGACAGGGGCGCGGTCGCGGTGAAGAAGAGGGGCTGCGCCTCGATGAACGTACGCAGGCGGCCGTCTATGCGCTCATAAGTCTTTCCCATGTCTAACGATTATGGGCGCAACTCGTTCGTCTGTCTAAGGAATTGCGCCCATCCGCGTGCGGGGGGTGTGGGGGAGGGGTGCCTGGTCTCCGGGTGGTGCCCGGAGATCCCCGGGGCCCGCGGGCCTTGTGGCCTACGGGCCCCGGAGTCGCCCCGGCCGGCGTGCGGGGCGCCCGTGGGGGGACGTCGGTGATTCGGTGACTACTTGTTGAGCGTGCAGGCGGCGAGGGAGTCGAGGCCCTGGGGCTTGGCGGCGGTGCGGCCGATGGCGGTGGCGATGCGGTTGATGGTCGCTACGCGCTTGTCCTTGAGCGGGCCGACGATGGCGTTCTGCGCGAAGTTCGCGCCGCCCTGGCCGACGGTGTCGACGAGGCGCTTGTTGGCCTCGGCGATCTGGGTGTCGAGCAGAGCCAGGTTGCGGTCGACCTCGGCCTTGGCGGAGGCGGGGATCGCGGGGAGGCTCGGCGCGACGGCGGGGCAGCTCACGGTGCCGGCCGCGTTCGTGTTGCCGGTGTTCCCCGTATTCCCGGTGTTGCCCGTGTTTCCGGTGTTGCCGCCCGCCTGCTGGGTCGGGGACGGGCTCGGCGACGCCGCGGCACCGCCTCCTGCCGCCCCGCCCGCGTTCAGCGTGCAGGCGGCGAGGGAGTCGAGGCCCTGGGGCTTGGCGGCGGTGCGGCCGATGGCGGTGGCGATGCGGTTGATGGTCGCTACGCGCTTGTCCTTGAGCGGGCCGACGATGGCGTTCTGCGCGAAGTTCGCGCCGCCCTGGCCGACGGTGTCGACGAGGCGCTTGTTGGCCTCGGCGATCTGGGTGTCGAGCAGAGCCAGGTTGCGGTCGACCTCGGCCTTGGCGGAGGCGGGGATCGCGGGCAGGCTCGGCGCGACCGCGGGGCAGCTCACCGTGCCGGGGGACGCCTTTGTTCTGGCGGCCTGACTGTTGGTGCTCTTGGACGTTTCCCCGGCCAAGGCCGATCCGGCGATGACCGCTCCGGACAACGCCACCGCGGCCGCGCCACCGATGATCGCCACGCGGCGCTTGTTGTACTTCGGGAGAGCCCTGGACATGCGAGTGCCTCACTTGGGTCAGGAGTGGGTTTACAAACGCGGCGCCGGCGTTCGGGGTGGAGTACGGGAAAGCGGTTTCCCGCGTTCAAACGACTCCGAAATTACTTCCTGGCGCACCCCGGATTGACGAATCATGCAGAGGACTGCATACTCATGCATGTCAGTGAATGCATTGTGAGGAGAAGCCCGTGACCGAGCGCGTCGTACTCGCCTACTCAGGCGGTCTGGACACCTCCGTCGCCATCGGCTGGATCGCCGAGGAGACGGGCGCCGAGGTCATCGCCGTTGCGGTCGACGTCGGCCAGGGCGGCGAGGACCTGGACGTCATCCGCAAGCGCGCCCTCGCGTGCGGCGCCGTCGAGGCCGAGGTCGCGGACGCGAAGGACGAGTTCGCCGAGGAGTACTGCCTCCCGGCGATCAAGGCCAACGCCCTCTACATGGACCGCTACCCGCTGGTCTCCGCCCTCTCCCGGCCCACGATCGTCAAGCACCTCGTCGCGGCCGCCCACAAGCACGGCGCGGGCATCGTCGCCCACGGCTGCACCGGCAAGGGCAACGACCAGGTGCGGTTCGAGGCCGGTATCCAGGCCCTCGGCCCTGACCTCAAGTGCATCGCCCCGGTCCGTGACTACGCGATGACCAGGGGCAAGGCGATCGCCTTCTGCGAGGAGAAGGGCCTGCCGATCGCCACCACCAAGAAGTCCCCGTACTCCATCGACCAGAACGTCTTCGGACGCGCCGTCGAGACGGGCTTCCTGGAGGACATCTGGAACGCCCCGATCGAGGATGTCTACGAGTACACGCAGAACCCGGCGCTGCCGCGCGAGCCCGACGAGGTGGTCGTCACCTTCAAGGCGGGCGTCCCGGTCGCCATCGACGGCAGGCCCGTCAGCGTCCTCCAGGCCATCCAGCAGCTCAACGACCGCGCGGGCGCCCAGGGCATCGGCCGGATCGACATGGTCGAGGACCGGCTCGTGGGCATCAAGTCCCGCGAGGTGTACGAGGCTCCTGGCGCGATCGCGCTGATCACGGCCCACCAGGAGCTGGAGAACGTCACCGTCGAGCGTGAACTCGCCCGCTACAAGCGGCAGGTCGAGCAGCGGTGGGGCGAGCTGGTCTACGACGGCCTGTGGTTCTCCCCGCTCAAGCGGGCCCTGGACGGCTTCATCAACGAGGCCAACCAGCATGTGTCCGGGGATATCCGGATGACCCTGCACGGGGGCCGTGCCGTCGTCACCGGCCGGAAGTCCGAGGAGTCGCTGTACGACTTCAACCTCGCGACCTATGACTCGGGCGATACGTTCGACCAGTCGAAGGCGCAGGGGTTCATCGACATCTTCGCGCTGTCTTCGAAGATCGCGGCGAAGAGGGATTTGGCGTAGGGGGAGCTGCGGGTGGTGCGTAGTCTGCGGGTTGTCGTGGGCTGATCGCGCCCACGCGGCGGAGCCGCATATCGACACAGCCCCGCGCCCCTGACGGGGCACGTCCGTACTTGACAGTCTTGAGGAGTACAGCAAGTGAGCAGCAACAGCGGTGATGTACGGCTCTGGGGTGGGCGGTTCGCCGACGGGCCCGCCGAGGCTCTGGCCAAGCTGTCCGCGTCCGTCCACTTCGACTGGCGGCTGGCGCCGTACGACATCGCCGGATCGCGTGCCCACGCGCGCGTGCTGCACAAGGCGAACCTCCTCACCGACGACGAGCTGGAGCGCATGCTCGCGGGGCTCGACCGGCTGGAGAGCGTCGTCGCGGACGGCTCCTTCGTCGGCACCATCGCCGACGAGGACGTCCACACCGCCCTGGAGCGCGGTCTCCTGGAGCAGCTCGGCCCGGACCTCGGCGGCAAGCTGCGCGCGGGCCGCTCGCGCAACGACCAGGTCGCCACGCTCTTCCGGATGTACCTGCGCGACCACGCCCGGATCATCGGCGGGCTGATCGCCGACCTCCAGGACGCGCTGATCGGGCTCGCCGAGGCGCACCCGGACGTCGCCATGCCGGGCCGTACGCATCTGCAGCACGCCCAGCCCGTGCTGTTCGCCCACCATGTGCTGGCCCACGCCCAGTCCCTGTCCCGGGACGCCGAACGCCTGCGGCAGTGGGACGAGCGGACGGCCGTGTCGCCGTACGGCTCGGGCGCCCTGGCCGGTTCCTCCCTCGGCCTCGACCCGGAGTCGGTCGCCAAGGACCTCGGCTTCGAGCACGGCAGTGTCGGCAACTCCATCGACGGCACGGCCTCGCGCGACTTCGTCGCCGAGTTCGCCTTCATCACCGCGATGATCGGGGTGAACCTCTCCCGGATCGCCGAGGAGGTCATCATCTGGAACACGAAGGAATTCTCCTTCGTCACCCTCCACGACGCCTTCTCCACCGGCTCGTCGATCATGCCGCAGAAGAAGAACCCGGACATCGCGGAGCTGGCGCGCGGCAAGAGCGGCCGTCTGATCGGCAACCTCACCGGTCTGATGGCGACGCTCAAGGCCCTGCCCCTCGCGTACAACCGCGACCTCCAGGAGGACAAGGAGCCGGTCTTCGACTCCTGCGACCAGCTCGAGGTCCTGCTGCCCGCTTTCACCGGCATGATGGCGACCCTCACCGTCCACCGCGAGCGCATGGAGGAGCTGGCCCCGGCCGGGTTCTCGCTCGCCACGGACATCGCCGAGTGGCTGGTCAAGCAGGGCGTGCCGTTCCGCGTCGCGCACGAGGTCGCGGGGGAGTGCGTCAAGGCCGCGGAGGCCGACGGCGTCGAGCTCGACGGCCTCACCGACGAGCAGTTCGCGAAGATCTCCGCCCACCTCACCCCCGGGGTCCGGTCCGTCCTGAACGTCCCGGGCGCCCTGGCCTCCCGCAACGCCCGGGGAGGCACGGCCCCGAGCGCGGTCGCGATCCAGCTGACTGAGGTGAAGGGGAACGTGGCGGCCCAGCACGAGTGGGCCACGGCCAAAAAGAAGCGGTAGGACCAGTGCCCCGTCAGGGGCGCGGGGCTGTGACTTTTGCGGCTCCGCTGCGGGGCGCGACAAGCCACGACACACCCGCACCCGCCAAAGCGCCACACGAACCGAGCTCTCAGGCGCCCTTCGCCAAAGGTCATCGCGGGTTACGTTGGTCGGACAGCCGTACTGGAGCCGACCAAACGGAGCCCGCGATGCCCTTCGCCCGACTGGCCACAGCGACGACCCCCACCTGCCACATCGGACTGGGCCTCGCCGCAGTCGGCCGCCCCGGCTACATCAACCTCGGCCGGGACACCGACCTCGGAGAGAACCGGAGCGTCGAGACGCTCCGCACCCGCACACACGAACTCCTCGACGCCGCCTACGCCCAGGGCGTGCGCTACTTCGACGCCGCCCGCTCGTATGGCCGTTCGGAGGAGTTCCTCGCCGGCTGGCTGAACACGCGGTCCGACATCGGGGACGTCGTCGTCGGCAGCAAGTGGGGCTACACCTATACGGCCGACTGGCGCACCGACGCCGAGGCGCACGAGATCAAGGACCACAGCCTCGCCACGTACGAGAGGCAGCGCGCCGAGAGTGCCGAACTGCTCGGCGACCGGCTCGACCTCTACCAGATCCACTCGGTGACCCCGGACAGCCCGGCCCTCACCGACAAGGAACTGCACGCCAGGCTGGCCGAGGCGGCGGCGCAGGGCCTGACCGTCGGCTTCTCCACCAGCGGTCCGGCCCAGGCCGACGCGATCCGTACCGCGCTCGCCGTGACGGTCGACGGCGAGCCGTTGTTCCGTACCGTCCAGTCCACCTACAACGTCCTGGAGACCTCCGCGGGCCCCGCGCTCGCCGAGGCGCACGACGCCGGGCTCACCGTGATCGTCAAGGAGGGCATGGCCAACGGCCGGCTCGCCGACCCGCACGCACCGGACGCCGTACGCGCCATCGCCGAAGAGGCCGGCCTCGGCTCGGACGCGGTCGCCCTGGCGCTCGTCCTGCGGCAGCCCTGGGCGGGCGTCGTCCTCTCCGGCGCGGCCACGGCCGTCCAGCTCTCCTCGAACCTGCACGCCGCCGTGGTCGACCTCGACGACGAGCAGCAGTCCCGGCTCGACGCGCTGGCCGAGGAGCCGGTGGCGTACTGGGAGCGGCGCGGCCAGCTGCCCTGGCACTGAGCCGTCACAGGCAGACCCACGGTGGACCCCTTGGTGGTGAGCGTCGCACGCTTCGGGTGAGACATTGATGTCTCATATGGTTTATGGTTGCCTCATGGCCATCGACCGTGACCACGTGCTGCGCAGCGCAGCCGCCCTGCTCACCCGGAAATCCACCGCCACCATGGACGAGGTCGCCAAGGCGGCCGGGATCAGCCGGGCCACGCTGCACCGCCAGTTCGCGGGGCGCGACGCCCTCGTGCGCGCGCTGGAGGATCTCGGCATCCGCGAGTGCGAGGCGGCGCTGGACGCGGCACGGCTCGACCAGGACACCGCCCGGGAGGCCGTACGCCGCCTGGTGGCGGAGATCGAGAGCGCCGCCGGGCTGCTCGCCTTCCTCTACTCCGAGAACCAGTTGTTCGAGGGCGAGGAGCGGCACGAGGGCTGGGCCCGGCTCGACGCGCGGATCGCCGCGGTGTTCCGACGCGGCCAGGAGAGCGGCGAGTTCCGCATCGACCTTACCCCGGCCTGGCTCACCGAAGCCCTCTACGGACTCATCGCCTCCGGGGCGTGGGCCGTGGCCGAGGGCCGGGTGGCCGCCAACGACTTCCACCACATGATCGTCGAGCTGCTGCTCGGCGGCGCGCTACGGAGAGAGGAATCATGACCAGCACGGTGCGGCCGGCGTTCGCGGCGGAGACGGAGAAGCGCCCGGGCCGCTGGCTCGCGCTCGCCGTCCTCGTCCTCGCCGTGCTGCTGGTGGCCGTCGACGCGACCGTCCTCGGTCTCGCGACCCCCTACATCAGCGAGGACCTCAAGCCCTCCGGTACGCAGCTGCTGTGGATCGGAGACGTCTACTCGTTCGTCATCGCGGGCCTGCTCGTCTCGATGGGCAGCCTCGGTGACCGCATCGGGCGCAAGAAGCTGCTGCTCATCGGCTCGGTCGCGTTCGGTCTCATCTCCGTGCTCAACGCCTATGCGAGCACTCCCGAGTTGATGATCGTGGCGCGGGCACTGCTCGGCGTCGCGGGCGCGACCCTGATGCCCGCCACCCTCGCGCTCATCCGCAACCTCTTCCACGACCCGCGCGAACGCAGCCTCGCCATCGGCATCTGGGGCGCCACCGCCTCGGCCGGCACGGCGGTCGGCCCGGTCGTCGGCGGATTCCTCCTCGAACACTTCTGGTGGGGCTCCGTCTTCCTGATCAACCTCCCCGTGATGGCGGTCCTCGTCCTCGTCGGCGTGAAGCTGCTCCCCGAGTCCCGCAACCCCGAGCCCGGCCCCTGGGACCTGATGAGCGTCGTGCTGTCGCTCGTCGGCATGGTCGGCATCGTGTACGGGATCAAGGAGGCCGCCTCGCACGGCCCGAACGCCACGGCGGGCGCCGCGGCCCTGCTCGGCGCGGTCGCGCTCTACGGCTTCGTACGCCGTCAACTCACCCTCCCCGTCCCCCTGTTGGACATGCGGCTGTTCCGCAACCGCGGCTTCTCCGGGGCCGTGCTCGCCGACCTGCTGACCATCCTCGGCCTGTCCGGACTGGTCTTCTTCCTCTCGCAGTACCTCCAACTCGTGCAGGGCCGGGGCCCGTTGGAGGCGGGCCTTGCCGAACTGCCCGCCGCCCTGGGCGCGGTGGCGGCCGGCCTGGTCGCGGGTACGGTCGCACGCCGGTACTCGGTGCGTGCCGTCACCGCCGGCGGTCTCGCCGCGATCGGACTCGCCCTGGGTGCACTGACCCTGCTCGACGAGTCGACCGGGTATCCGCTCCTCGGCGGGGCCCTGCTGGTCGTCGGCGTGGGCGCGGGCTTCGCCTTCACCGTGACCGCCGACGTCATCCTCTCCAGCGTGCCCAAGGAACAGGCGGGCGCCGCGTCCGCGGTCTCCGAGACGGCGTACGAACTCGGCGCGGCCCTGGGCATCGCCCTGCTCGGCTCCATCGTCACCGGCGTCTACGCCGGGTTCACAGCCCCACCGGGCACACCCCCCGAGGTGGCCGCCGCGGCCCACGAGTCCCTCGGCGGCGCCGTCGACGCGTCGACGGCCCTGCCCAACGCCGAGCCCCTGCTCACCGCCGCCCGCACAGCCTTCGTCGACGGCATCGCCCTGGCGGCGGGCCTGGGCGCGGCGGTCCTGCTGGCGGCGTCGGTGGCGGCATGGGTGCTGCTGCGGGGCCAGAAGCTGGGGGATGGGGCGCAACACCCGTAGGCACCGCCGTTGTTCCTGTCCGGCTGCGGGCAACCGCGCCTCTTCAGGGGCGCGGGGCTGTATCGATTTGCGGCTCCTCCCCCACTCTCGGCTTCGCTCGAGCGGGGGGACCCCCATCGTGGGCGCGACAAGCCACAACGCGCCCGCAGCCAACAAACAACCCCCCGCCCCCAAACCCGCAGGCAGCGCCCCCCTTTAAGCCCGTTTTCGCCCTCACCTGATGGTCTTGGCTCCGTACCGGACGTCGTCCCACACGGCCGAAGGAGCCACCGACCATGACCCGTCGTATCCGTAACCGAAAGATCCTCGTCGTAGCCGTGCTGGCCGCCGCAGGCCTGGCAGGCGGCGGCGTCGCCCTCGCCGCCGACAGCGACGAGGCCCCCCGCGAAAAGGTCCGCTTCGTCGTGGAGGAAGGCACGGCCGAAGAGGGCACGCACGACAGCGGAACCCGCACCTGGACCCGCGAGGACTGCCCTGACAAGGACGGCACCAGCGGCACCCCCTCCGCGGATCCGAGCAACCCCGCGGCCGCGCTGTGACCACCGCCGATCCACGCGGCGACAGCGCGAACCCACGTGGCGACACCACGGACGGGAAGCTCCTCGAAGAAGCGCTCTTCGAGGTAAAACGGGTGATCGTGGGCCAGGACCGCATGGTGGAGCGGATGTTCACCGCGGTCCTGGCCCGGGGCCACTGCCTGCTCCAGGGCGTCCCGGGCGTCGCCAAGACACTCGCCGCGAAGACCCTCGCGCAGGTGGCCGGCGGACGCTTCGCCCGCCTGCAGTTCACCCCCGACCTCGTCCCGTCCGACATCACCGGCACCCGGATCTACCGTCCGTCCCAGGAAGCGTTCAGCGTCGAACCCGGCCCGGTCGTCGCCAACTTCGTCCTCGCCGACGAGATCAACCGCGCCCCCGCCAAGGTGCAGTCCGCGCTCCTCGAAGTGATGGGCGAGCACCAGGTTTCCATCGGCGGCACCACCATCCCCGTCCCCCAGCCGTTCCTCGTGCTCGCCACCCAGAACCCCATCGAGTCCGAGGGCGTCTACCAGCTCCCCGAAGCCCAGCGCGACCGCTTCCTGCTCAAGGTCGACGTCGCCGTCCCCAGCGAGTCCGAGGAACTCGCGATCCTCTACCGCATGAGCGTCGACCCGCCCCGGGCGCGACCCGTCCTCACCCCCGAGCGGCTCATCGCGCTCCAGCGCACCGCCGACGAGGTGTTCGTGCACCACGCGGTCGCCGAGTACGCCGTACGACTGGTCGTCTCGACCCGTGAACTCGCGGGCCCCGGCAGCCGGTTGGCGCACGGCGCCGGCCCGCGCGCCACGCTGGGCCTGGTCGCCGCCGCCCGCGCGCTCGCCCTGCTGCGCGGCCGCGGTTACGTCCTCCCCGAGGACGTGCACGACCTGGCCCACGAGGTCGTCGCCCACCGGCTCGTGCTGTCCTTCGACGCGCTCGCCGACGGCATCTCCGGCGCCGAGATCGTCGACGAGGTACTGGCCGCAGTGGAGCAACCGCGCATCACCCCGCGCCAGGCCGCCACGCGCCCCGAAGGGCGAACCGAGGCGCGAACAGAAGGACGTGCAGAGGGCCGCACCGAGGGGGGAACGGAGGGCGAAGCGGCATGAGCGGCACCCCGACCCTCAGTGAACTCACCCCCGAACAGGCCCTGAAACACCTGGAGTTGCTCTTCACCCGCCGCCCCGACGGACTCCTCCAGGGCGACCACCCCGGTCTCGTACCGGGACCGGGCACCGAGGTGTCCGAGACCCGGCCGTACGTCATCGGCGACGACGTACGCCGGATGGACTGGAACGCCACCGCACGCACCACCGTCCCGCACGTCCGCCTCACCCTCGCCGACCGTGAACTGACCACCTGGATCGTGCTCGACGCGTCCGCGAGCATGGACTTCGGCACGGCACGGATGGAGAAACGCGACCTGGCCGTCGGCGCGGCGGCGGCCGTCGCCTTCCTCACCGAACGGGCCGGGAACCGGCTCGGCGCGCAGATCACCGGACCGGCCGGCATTCAGCGGATCCCGCCCCGCACCGGGCGCCACCACCTCCTCACGATCCTGCGGGCGGCCCTGGACCGGCCCCGGGTGTCGGCGGGCACGGCCCAGGACGCCCGGCATTCCCTGGCCGACGCCCTGCGCTCGCTGCGCACACTCCCCGGCAGCGGCCTGGTCGCCGTCGTCTCCGACTTCCTGGAGACCGGCTGGGAGCAACCCCTTCGAACGATCGCCCACCGCCACCAGATCCTCGCCGTCGAGACCGTCGATCCCCGTGAACTGGAGCTGCCCGCTGTTGGGTTGCTCAACGTCGTAGATCCCGAGACCGGCGTCAGGCGTGAAATCCCGACCCACTCAAGGAAGTTGCGTGAGCGGTACGCCGAAGCGGCCCTGGAACAGCGTGCGTTGATCAAGGCATCCATCCGACGGGCGGGCGCGGCCCACCTCCGGCTGCGTACGGACCGCGACTGGGTGCGCGACGTCGTACGCCATGTCGAGGAGCAGCGACGCCGGTCGGGAGGCGGTGCCGCGTGAATCCGCCCGTCGCCCCCATGTCCGTACCCCCGTCCGTACGCCCGGACCCCCTGGAGGGGCCATGAGTCCGCTGGAGGTGCCGTGAGTCTTCACTCGCCCGGCTGGCTGCTGCTCCTGGTGCCGCTCGCCCTGCTGATCGGCGCCTATCTGCTGGTGCAGCGCAGGCGCGGCCGGTACGCGGTCCGCTTCACCAACCTGGAACTACTGGACAAGGTCGCTCCCCGGCGGCCCGGCTGGCGCCGCCATGTACCCGCGGCCGCCTTCTGCGGCACGCTCGCGCTGCTCGTCGTGGGCTTCGCCCGGCCGACCACGGAGGTACAGGTGCCGCGTGAGCGGGCCACGATCGTGGTGGCGTTCGACGTGTCGGCGTCCATGGAGGCCACCGACGTCGAGCCGACCCGCTTCGAGGCCGCCCAGCGTGCCGCGCTCGCCTTCGTCGACCGGCTGCCCGAGCGTTTCAACGCGGGACTCGTACCCTTCAGCGGCTCCGCGACGGTCGCGGTCCCGCCGACCACCGACCGTGGCGCCCTGAGCTCGGCCATCGAACGGCTCACCACCGGCGAGGGCACGGCGATCGGCGAGGCCGTCGTGGCCGCCCGTGACGCCGTCCGCATGCTCGACCGGGAGGCCGAGACCAAGCCCCCGCCCGCGCACATCGTGCTGCTGTCCGACGGTTCCAACACCACGGGCCGGTCCGTCGAGTCCGCGGCCCGGGAGGCGGCCGACGACAAAATCCCGGTCTCGACCATCGCGTACGGCACGGAAAGCGGGACCATTGACCTGCCGTCCGGCGACACGGTGAGCGTCCCGGTCGACGGCCCCGCCCTGCGGGAGCTCGCCGCCGGCACCGGCGGCGACTTCCACGAGGCCGCGACGGGCGAAGAACTCCAGGAGGTGTACGAGGACATCGGCAGTTCGGTGGGGCACCGCACCGAGGAACGCGAGATCTGGCAGTGGTTCGTAGCGGCCGGTCTCCTCACGGCCCTCGCCACCGCGGCCACCTCACTGCTCTGGTTCTCCCGACTCCCCTGATCCGCAACCCTTCCGGCTCCGGGCGCCGCGCTCAAGGCTTCCGGCATCCGGCATCCGGCACCACCGGGTTCCGCGCCCCGGCCCCTCGGGTCCAGGGTTCCGCGACCAAGGAGGAACGACCGTGTCGTACGACCGATTCCAGGGCCACCCGGGCCCACCGCGTCACCCGGGACCACCGCGCGACGCGGGCCTCCCTGTACAGCCGGTTCTTCCGGACCAGCCCGTTCTTCCCGACCGGCCGGGTCTTCCGGGCGGCACGGGCCTCCCCGGCCGGGCGGGGCCTCCGGCGCACCCCAGCCCGACCCGCCCGCTGGGCCCGTCACGCCCCACCGGGCCACCCCGTCCACCCGGCCCGCTCGGCCCCAACGGCCCCAGGGCGGAGGGGCTTTGGGCCGAGGAAGAGCCCGGCGACCCGTACCGGAGCGGGCGCCGGCCCCACACCCCCTACCCGGGCCTCGGCGAGCCGCGCGGCCCTTCCTTCCTGCCCGGTCGGCCCCCCTCGGGATTCGGTCCGGCCGCACCGCCGGAGACGGCATACCCGCGCCCGTACGCGACCCCGGCCCCGATCTCCCCTCCACCTCAGGCCCCCCGACCTCCCCGCAAGGTCAGCCCCCTCGTGGCCGCGGTCCTCGCCGCCGTCCTCGCGGGCGGGGCCGCCGGGTACGCGGCCGGGGCCGTCGGCGATGAGGAGCCCGCCGCGTCGGCGGCCGGGCAGGAGAACGTCACGGGGCTCGAAGCGGTCGCCGCGCGTGTGCTGCCGAGTGTCGTGTCGATCGAGACGGCGGAGGGACAGGGCTCCGGGTTCGTGTTCGACGAGCGCGGCCGGATCCTCACCAACGCGCATGTGGTGGCGGGGAGTTCGGAGGTGTCGATCGAGCTCCAGGACGGGCGCCGGCTCCGTGCGGACGTGCTCGGCGACGACCCCGCCAACGACGTGGCCGTCCTGGAACCGGAGACCGCCCGCGGGCTGCGCGCCGCCGACCTGGCCGCCGGTGCCCGGGCGAGGCCCGGCGTGGGCGACACCGTCCTCGCCATCGGGTCCCCGCTCGGCCTCAGCGGCACCGTCACCTCGGGCATCGTCAGCGCGCTCGACCGGTCCGTGCGGCTCGGTGAGGGCGGTGAGCGGCGGCGTGCGCTGCAGACCGACGCGTCGATCAACCCGGGGAACTCCGGCGGTCCGCTCGTCGACGCTGACGGTCGTGTGATCGGCATCAATACGGCCATCGCGACGTTGGACCAGGAGTGGGGCGGTTCGATAGGGATCGGGTTCGCCATTCCGATGGCGGACGCGCGGGCCGCTGCGCGGGCGATCATCGATGGATGAGCGGTTCGCGGGACGGTTCGTGCTCAATTGAAGCGGCGGGTTCGTTGTGGCTGATCGCGCCCACACGGCGGAGCCGCAAAATGTCACGCCCCGCGCCCGTGAAAAGGCGCGACTCGGCTCGGCGTTGGAAGGCGGGTGGGGCAGATGAGACTACTGGTCGTCGAGGACGAGGAAGATCTCGTCGTCGCTCTCAAGGTCGGGCTGGTGCGGGCCGGTTACGCGGTGGACATCGCGCCCGATGTCGACACGGCCACGGAGAAGCTGGCCGTCAACGACTACGACCTGGTGCTGCTCGACCTCAACCTGCCCGACGGCGACGGCTTCTCGGTCTGCCGTGCCGTACGGGCCACGCCCGGCGGTCCCCGCATCCTGATGCTCACCGCCCGCGACCGTCTCGCCGACCGGGTCCGGGGCCTCGACGAGGGCGCCGACGACTACCTGGTGAAACCGTTCGCGCTGCCCGAACTCCTGGCCCGGATAAGGGCGTTGCTGCGCCGCGAGGACGGCGGGACCGCGGTCGTCGAGGTCGGCGAACTCCGCCTGGACACCGCCCGGTTCGAGGCGTTCCGGGGCGCACGCCCGCTCCAGCTCACGCCCAAGGAGTTCGGCGTCCTGCACTACCTGATGACCCGCCCGGGACGCGTCGTACCGGCCGAGGAACTCCTCGAACACGTCTGGGACGAATACGCCGACCCGTTCACCAACACCGTGCGGGTCACGGTCGGTTCGCTGCGGCGCAAGATCACAGGAGAAGAGGAACCGCTCATCGAGACGGTGATCAGGCAGGGATACCGCCTCAAGGAGACACGATGATCGGCAGGACACGATGATCGGCGCGCTGCGGATCGTCAGGGCGAGGCTCCGCCTCCCGGCGTTCACCCACACCATCCGCTTCCGCCTCACCGTCCTCTACTCCGGTCTCCTGTTCGTCCTCACCGCACTCGTCCTCGGCGGGACGTATCTCGCGGTCGAGCGCAGCGGTGAGGCGCACCCCGTCAGCAAGCAGTTCTCGGCGTCGAAGTACGTGAACGACGAGTACGTCGGCGAGATCCCGGTGGTGAAGGTCCAGGAGGTCGAGGCCGCCGTCAACTACGAGACCCTCGCCAACCTCCGCCGCTTCTCCTTCGCCGTGCTCGGCGGACTCGCCGTCACCAGCCTCGCCATCGGCTGGATCCTCTCCGGCCGCGCCCTGCGTCCCGTACGCGCCATCTCCCGTACGGCCGCCGAGATCCAGGCCACCGACCTCTCGCAGCGCATCCGCCTCGACGGGCCCAAGGACGAACTCCGCGACCTCGCCGACACCGTCGACTCCATGCTCGACCGCCTCGACGAGGCCTTCCGCGCCCAGCGCCAGCTCATCGACGACGCCTCCCACGAACTGCGCAGCCCGCTCGCGATCATCCGGGCCAACCTGGACGCGGTGCTGACGGCCGAGGAGTCCGAGGAGGCGGAGCGCAGGGCGGCCGTCCGAAGTGTGGACCGCGCAACGACCCGTATGACGCGTCTGGTCGAGGACCTGCTGGCCACCGCCCGCCGTACGGCACCCGCGCTCGCCGACGCGGACGTCGATCTGGCCGCGGCCGCAGGTGAGGCCTGCGAGGAGTTCGCGCCGCTCGCCGCCGAGCGCGGGCTCGTACTGCACCGGCGTCTCACCACAGGCCTGACAGTCATCGGCGACCACGACGCGCTGCGCAGGGCGGTCGGTAACCTGCTCTCCAACGCCGTACGACTCTCGCCGCCGGGCACCGGAATCACGGTCGCCGCGGGCCGGGTGGACGGCTGGCTCTGGGCATCGGTCCAGGACGAGGGCCCCGGCATCCTCGACGACGACCAGACCCGGGTCTTCGACCGCTTCTGGCGCGCGAAAGGCAACGGCGGTGGCCGCGACCGTCACGCGGGCCTGGGCCTTGCGATCGTCCGCCAGATAGTCGAGTCCCACGGCGGCCAGATCCGCCTCTTCTCAACCCTCGGCAAGGGCTCGACCTTCGTCCTCTGGTTCCCGTCCCCGGGAGCCGACCACACGAACACGGCCCCACCGGACGAACAGCCCAGCTGAGGCGCCCCTAAGGGGCGCGGGGAACTGCGCGACAAGCCACAACGAACCCGCAGCGCACCACCAACCAGAAGCCCCCACCCCCGGAGCCCCCGCCCAACCAGCGGAGCTAAGCCGCTTCCTTGGCCTTCGTGGCGTACATGTCCACATACTCCTGCCCCGACAACCGCATGACCTCAGCCATCACCGAGTCGGTCACGGCCCGCAGCACATACCGGTCCCGGTCCATCCCCTCGTACCGAGAGAACTCCATCGCCTCACCGAACCGAACAGTCACGCGGCCGGGCCGCGGAAACCCCGCACCGCCGGGCTGGATCTTGTCCGTGCCGATGATGGCGAACGGGACGACGGGCGCGCCGGTCATCATGGCCAGGCGGGCGATGCCGGTGCGGCCCCGGTAGAGCCGGCCGTCGGGGGAGCGGGTGCCCTCGGGGTAGATGCTGAAGACCTTGCCCTCCTCCAGCACGCGCCGGCGCGGTCATCAGCGCCGCGACACCGCCGCGGCCGCCGTCACGGTCGACCGGGATCATGCCGCAGCCCGTGAAGAACCAGGCCATCAGCCGGCCTTTGACGCCCTTCCCGGTGACGTACTCGTCCTTGCCGATGAAGAAGACCTGCCGGTCGCAGAAGAGCGGCATGATCATCGAGTCGATGAACGTGAGGTGGTTGCCGGCCAGGATGACCGGGCCCGTGCCCGGGATGCGCTCCGCACCCTCCACCCGTGGGCGGAACATCAGGCGCATGATCGGTCCGAGCACTGCCTTGATGAGCGCGAAGCGGGACAACGTGCCCTCCGGTGTCAAGGGATCGGTATAAGTCTGTGCAGGTGAGGACGATACTCGCGGCCCCCCGGGTCTTGCACATCGGGTTCACCGAGTGGATACGCACTGTTGACCCTTGTTTACCTGCGGTGGCGCCCCGTCGCACGGCTGTCATCCGTACGACACGGTGTGACGAAGTCCGCACCTGTTAGGCCTTTTGGGAGGCCGGGTACCCACCCCGGTCACCTCCACCCACCCGGCCGGGCGTTTGATGACAAGTCAGTCGAGGGCGAGTCGCTCCGGGACGACCCCCGCCGACTCCCCGCCAACTCACGCACCCCACACGACATCCAGCGTCACCCGCGTGTTCCGTCCAAGGTCTCCCCTCCGTCACCCCCGCGCACCTACGATCGTCCCGCTTTGACAGGTGCAGCGCAGTATGCGGAGGAGCGCACATGGGGACGCAGGAGTCGAACGAGGGACTGAACGGGACCGGCCCGGGACGGCGTGCGCTGCTCGGGGCCGCGGTCCTCGGCGCCGGCGGAGCGGTCCTCGGGGTACCGGCCACGGCGAGAGCCGACGAGAAGCACGGCGGCGGTGGCTACAAGAGCCTGCCGAAGCCGACGATCATCGGGCACCGCGGGGCCAGCGGCTACCGGCCGGAGCACACGCTCGGCTCGTACCAGCTGGCCCTCGACATGGGCGCGCACGTCATCGAGGCCGGCGACCTGGTGCCCACCAAGGACGGCCACCTCGTCTGCCGCCACGAGCCGGAGATCGGCGGTACGACGGACGTCTCCGCGCACCCCGAGTTCGCGAGCCGCAAGACCACCAAGCTCCTCGACGGGGTGTCCACCACCGGCTGGTTCACCGAGGACTTCACGCTCGCGGAGCTGAAGACCCTGCGCGCCAAGGAGCGCATCCCGGCCAACCGCCCGCACAACACCCTCTACGACGGCCGCTGGGAGATCCCCACCTTCGAGGAGGTGCTGCGCTGGCGCGAGGAGCAGAGCCGCAAGCGCGGCAAGCAGGTCTGGATCTACCCCGAGCTCAAGCACCCCACCTACTTCCGCAAGCTGGGCCTCGGCCTGGAGGAGCGGGTCGCCAAGGTGCTGCGCAGGCACGGCCTGGACAAGAAGAACTCGCCCGTCATCGTCCAGTCCTTCGAACCGACCAGCATCCAGCGCCTCAACAAGCTGGTCGGCAACCCCCTGGTCGTGCTCCTGTCCGCCGCCGGCACCCGTCCCTGGGACTTCGTGGAGACGGGCGACCCGCGTACGGTCGCCGACCTGGTCAAGCCCGCGGGCCTGAAGGAGATCGCCTCCTACGCGCAAGGTATCGGCCCGACCCTGGACCTGATCATCCTGAAGGACACGAGCGGCAACCTCACCACCCCGACCACCCTGGTCCGGGACGCGCACGCCAAGGGCCTGATCCTGCACCCGTACACGATGCGCAACGAGAACCCGTTCCTGCCCACGAACTTCCGCAAGGGCACCGACGCGGACGGCTACGGGGACCCCTTCGGCGCCTTCAGGACGTACTTCGCGACGGGCATCGACGGGGTCTTCACCGACAACCCCGACACCGGTGTCCTCGCCCGCGAGGACTTCCTGAAGGGCTGAGTCCTGTAGGCACCGCGCTCGTCAACAGCTGAGCCCCCGGCCCCGGTTGGGGTGACAGACGGTCGCCCCGGCAACCTCGTGCCGGCGCGGCCGCGTCGTGCCGCATATGACCCACGACATGCTCGACACGCTGCGTCCACTGCTCGCCGCCGAGGCCTCCGCGGAGGCATATGCCTCGGGCGCGGAGCCCGGCGACCTGGAACAGGCCGTCTGGGTGCGCCTCCTGGAGCACCTCGGCACGGACGGCCCGCCCGCCGACCCGGCCGGCTGGCTGCGCGGCGCCGTCCGCTCCGAGGCCCGCCGCACCCGGCACACCGCGAGCATCGAGCTGCCGTACGCGTCCGAGCCCGCCGACGACGGCCGGCCCGGCCCGGAACAGCTCGCGCTCACCGCGGCCCGGCGCCGGGCCCTGCACTCCGCCGTACGCAAGCTGCCGGGCCGCTGTCCGCGTCTCATGGCCGCGCTGCTGTCCCCGCAGGACCTCACATACCGGGAGATCGCGGGGGAGTTGGGTATCTCACAGGGCAGTCTCGGTCCGGAACGTTCCAGATGCCTGGGTTGTCTGCGCCGAATGCTTACGTCGGAGGTTGCGGCGCACGAAGCACGGGGATAGGAGTGAGGGACAACGGCGGAACAGGTGAGCGGGAGGCATGCACACATGGGCATGAGCGTGACCATCTCGGCGGCGACCGAACAGGACGCCGAACAGATCCTCAAACTGCAGTTCCTCTGCTACCAGAGCGAGGCCGAGCTGTACGGCGACTACAGCATCGAGCCCCTCACCCAGCCCCTCGACTCCCTCAAGGCGGAGCTCGCGGGCGGCACGGTCCTGGTGGCCCGGCTGGGTCACGAGGTGGTGGCCTCGGTGCGTGCGGCGGTGGATGCGGATGGCACGGCCCGCATCAACAAGTTGATCGTCCATCCGCGGATGCAGCGGCACGGGCTGGGCGGGCGGTTGCTCGACGCGATCGAGTCCCGGCTGGCCGAGGACGGCGGGGCGAAGAGTTTCCAGCTCTTCACGGGGCATCGCAGTGAGCACAATCTGCGGTTGTACCGGAAGCACGGGTATCAGCTCGTTTCCACGGAGCGGGTGGATGAGCGGCTGAGTCTGGTGACCCTTGCGAAGGGGTCTTCGACCAGTGCCTTTGTCGCCAGTGCGTAGCGCTCCGCGGGGGTGCCGGATGCGTCTGCGGGTTCGTTGTGGCTTGTCGCGCAGTTCCCCGCGCCCCTAAAAAAGGGGCGCGCCGGACCCGCCGTACGCCTATGAAGCGGCGGTTCTGCTGCGGCGTAGCCAGAACAGTGCCGTCACCGGGAGCAGGACCGGGATGAACAGGTAGCCCATGCCGTAGTCCGACCAGACCGTGGCGTCGGGGAAGGCCGAGGGGTCGGTCAGGGTCCAGGTGCCCACGATCAGGACGCCCGCGAGTTCGGCGGCGCAGCACACCAGCGCCGCCTTGCGGGCCGTCTCGCCGCCGCGTACGAGCGAGTACGTGATGAAGCCGTAGACCAGACCGGCCACCGCGGACAGCGAATAGGCGAGCGGCGCCTTGTCGAACTCCGTCGCGATCTGCACGGCGGAGCGCGACACGGCGCCGACGACCATCACGCCGTACAGCCAGACCAGCAGGATGCCCGGACCGCCGATGAGCCGCGTCCGCCCAGGCTGCTTGTCGGTCGCCGCCATCTCAGCCTCCCCAGATGTCGTAGAGCCGCACCTGAAGCACGGCGAGGACCACGCCGCCGGCCGCGACCGTGATCGAACCCCAGCGGGTGCGCTCCGCCAGTGACATGAAGCCGGCCGCCGGGACGCACGCGAAGGAACCGATGAGGTACGCGACGAAGATCGTCGTGCCCTGCTCCGGCTTCTCGCCGCGGGCCAGCTGGACGATGCCCACCACGAGCTGGACGAGGGTGAGCACCGTCACCACGGCCATACCGATGAAGTGCCAGTCCTTGGTCGGCTGGTCGCGGTAGGCGGCCCAGCCGCACCAGGCGGCGAGCGCGAGCGCGGCGACGGCGGTCGCGACCGTCAGGGCAACAAGCATGCCGCGACCCTATTACGGGCCAAAAGGCCCGATGCGATCGCCCCCCCCGGGGTGCCCCGTAGGGTCGGGGGTATGAAGATCCAAGCTGATGCCCTGCTGTTCGACAACGACGGAACGCTCGTCTCGTCCCTGGAGTCGGTGTACCGCTGCTGGACCCTCCCCCAGAGCTGAACGCCTGGGGGGACCCCCAGCCGAGGAGTACGGGATCACCGCCGAGGAGTTCGCCCGGGTCGAGCTGCACGGCCGCCCCGCCGCCGAGATAGCCGCCGACCTGCTGCCCGCCATGGGGGTCCCCCCGCGCGAGCGAAGCCGAGCGTGGGGGAGGGTCCCCGAGGCCGTCGTACGCATCGAGCAGCTGGAGGTCGAGGACGTCGAGGGCGGTGTCCATTTGTTGCCGGGGACCCGGGCGCTCCTCGACTCCGTGCCCTCCCCCAACTTCTCGGCTTCGCTCGAAGCCGGGGGGACCCCCATCCGCTGGGCCGTCGTCACCTCCGCCACCCGGCGGCCGGCCGAGGCCCGCCTCGACGAGGCCGGTATCCGGACCAAGACCCTGATCGCTGCGGACGACATCACGCGCGGCAAGCCCGACCCCGAGCCGTTCCTGCTCGCCGCCCGCCGGCTCGGTGTGGACCCGGCCCGCTGCGTCGTCTTCGAGGACGCGCCCGCGGGTCTGCGGGCCGGCCGCTCCGCCGGGATGACCACCGTGGCATTGACCACAACCCACCAGGCCGCCGAGCTGCACGCGGACGTCGTCGTCGGTGACCTCTCGGCCGTGTCGGCGCTGGTCACGGACGGGGGAGTGGAGATCTCCGTCGGCGACTGAGGAGTGTCCACCGCTGTCCGCGATGCGGACAGCGGTTCCCGGTCGCGCGCCTACGTCTGCTTTACTTTTCTCATGACCACGACGAGCAGCCGCATCCTTGCGACCGAGGCGACCATGACGCCCGGTGCTCGCTGTATGTGTCGAATGTGCGCCTTCTAGAGGGCCCCCGCACCACCCAGAGCCTCGCGCCCCGAAGCGAGACCGCTCAGGTCTGCCCGTACGACCCTTTCGTACGCGACTGAGCCTGCCCCGCGCACGCAGTTCTGCCGAAGCCCGGCTTTCATCGCCACCGCGTGAACAACCGTGCCGCGTTCCGACCGAATGCACCCGTGCCCGGCGCACACCCACGCCCTGCACTCGACAGTGACGGAAACCCCAGTGATCACGACAACAGGCCTGAAGAAGGTCTACCGCTCGCGCGGCCGTGAGGTCACCGCCCTGGACGGCGTCGATCTGCACGTCCGCGAAGGCGAGGTGTACGGCGTCATCGGACAGTCCGGCGCCGGCAAGTCCTCCCTCATCCGCTGCGTCAACCTCCTGGAGCGCCCCACCGCCGGCACCGTGACCGTCGCCGGACAGGACCTCACGGCCCTCGCCGGCCGTGGCCCGCGTGCGGGCCGGGAGCTGCGGAAGGCGCGCAGCCACATCGGCATGGTCTTCCAGCACTTCAACCTGCTGTCCTCGCGGACGGTCCAGGACAACGTCGAGCTACCGCTGGAAATCCTTGGCACGTCAGGGAAGGAACGTTCCCGCAAGGCGCTGGAGCTGCTGGACCTCGTCGGCCTGTCCGACAAGGCCAGGTCCTACCCGGCCCAGCTCTCCGGCGGCCAGAAGCAGCGCGTGGGCATCGCCCGCGCCCTGGCCGGCGACCCGAAGGTGCTCCTCTCCGACGAGGCGACCAGCGCACTGGACCCCGAGACCACCCGCTCCATCCTCCAACTGCTGCGCGACCTGAACCGTCAGCTGGGTCTGACCGTCCTGCTCATCACGCACGAGATGGACGTCGTCAAGAGCATCTGCGACTCGGCCGCCCTCATGGAGAACGGGAAGATCGTCGAGTCCGGCACCGTCAGCGAGCTGCTGGCCACCCCCGGCTCCGAGCTGGCCGCCGCGCTCTTCCCGGTGAGCGGCGACGCCTCCGCCGACGACCGCACGGTCATCGACGTCACCTTCCACGGCGACGCCGCGACCCAGCCGGTCATCTCTCAGCTCTCGCGCACGTACAACATCGACATCTCGATCCTGGGCGCCGCGATGGACACCGTCGGCGGCAAGCAGGTCGGCCGGATGCGCATCGAACTGCCCGGCCGCTACGAGGAGAACGTCGTGCCGATCGGCTTCCTGCGCGAGCAGGGGCTGCAGATCGACTTCGTCGAAAAAGCAGTCCAGGCGCCCGTGCTGGTCAAGGAAGGTGCCAAGTGACCTGGTCGGAGATGCAGCCGCTGCTGGAGCAGGCCTGTTGGGACACCCTCTACATGGTCGGCTGGTCGACGGTCATCGCCGTCGTCGGCGGTCTGCCGCTGGGCATCCTGCTGGTCCTCACGGACCGGGGCGGCCTGCTGCAGAACACCGTGCTGAACAAGGTCATCGGGCAGGTCGTGAACGTCGCCCGCTCGATGCCGTTCATCATCCTGATGGTCGCGCTGATGGGCTTCACCCGCTCGATCACCGGCACCACCATCGGCCGTGAGGCCGCCATCGTGCCGCTCGCGATCGGCGCCATCCCCTTCTTCGCGCGCCTCGTCGAGACGGCGGTCCGCGAAGTGGACGGCGGGCTCGTGGAGGCCGTGCAGTCGATGGGCGGCAACACCTGGACCGTCGTCCGCAAGGTGCTCGTCCCCGAGTCGCTGCCGTCGCTGATCTCCAGCACCACGACGACGATCGTCGCGCTCATCGGCTACTCGGCGATGGCGGGCACGGTCGGCGCGGGCGGACTCGGTGACATCGCCATCCGCTACGGCTACCAGCGCTTCGAGACCGACCTGATGTGGATCACCGTCGGCATCCTCGCCGTGGTCATCTCCCTCATCCAGTTCGCCGGGGACTTCGCCGCCCGCGGGCTGCACCGCCGAGGTGGCCAGTCCGGCGCCGCCCCGAGGCTCAGGCTCCTGAAGGCCGCCACCGCGACCAGCAAGACCGTCTGACTCCTACGGCTTCCGCCTCCACCCCCTCAGTCCTCCACCCCCTCAGTCCTCACCCCCCTTCAGTTCTCCCCGCACACCCTCCGCGGGGCCGCTACACCCTCAGGAAAGGCACTTTTCGTGCGTAACACTGCCAAGATCACCACCGCCGTCCTCGCCGCCGGAGCCCTCACCCTGGGTCTCACCGCCTGCGGTTCGGAGGAGGCCTCGGGCTCCGCCGACACGAGCGGCCCGCTGGTCGTCGCCGCGAGCCCGGTCCCGCACGCCGAGATCCTCAGCTACGTCAAGGACAACCTGGCGAAGGACGCGGGCCTCGACCTGCAGGTCAAGGAGTTCACCGACTACGTCCTGCCGAACACGGCGACCCAGGACGGCTCCGTCGGCGCCAACTACTTCCAGAACCAGCCGTACCTCGACGACTTCAACAAGAAGAACGGCACCGACATCGTGCCCGTCGTCACGGTCCACCTGGAGCCGCTCGGCCTCTACTCCAGCAAGATCGAGAAGGCCGACGAGCTGAAGAGCGGTGCGACGGTCGCCGTCCCGAACGACACGGTCAACGAGGCGCGGGCGCTCAAGCTCCTCGACGCCAACGGGATCATCACGCTCAAGGACGGCGCGGGCAACGACGCGACCCCCAAGGACATCGCGAAGAACCCGAAGAACCTCAAGTTCAAGGAGCTGGAGGCGGCCCAGACCCCGCGCTCCCTGGACGACGTCGACGCCGCGGTGATCAACGGCAACTACGCCATCGAGTCCGACCTCAAGCCCTCCGAGGACGCCCTCGTCCTGGAGTCCGCCAAGAACAACCCGTACGGCAACTTCCTCGCTGTCAAGAAGGGCAACGAGGACGACCCGCGCGTCAAGAAGCTCGCCAAGCTCCTGACCTCGCCCGAGGTCAAGAAGTTCATCGCGGACAAGTACGCCGGCTCCGTCGTCGCGTCGTTCTGAACCCCCTTCCAAGGATCGAGGACGACCACAGATGCGTAAGCCCGTAATTCCCGCCGCCGCGGCCGCACTTGCCCTGGGGCTCGGGCTCACCGCCTGCGGCTCCGAGTCCGGCTCGGGCGGCGGCGGTTCCGACGGCCCCCTCGTCGTCGGCGCCACCGCGGTCCCGGCCGGCGAGGTCCTCTCGTACATCAAGAAGGATCTCGCCGCGAAGAACGGACTCGACCTGGAGATCAAGGAGTTCACGGACTACGTCCTGCCGAACACCGCGCTCCAGGAGGGCTCGCTCGACGCGAACCTGTACCAGAACAAGCCCTACCTGGACGACTTCAACAAGTCCAAGGGCACAGACGTCGCGCCGGTGGCCGCATAGGTGACAGTGTGTGCTCGGTAAGTCACCTTGTGCTACGGTGTGTTCACTCCTCCGGTACGCAGTGCCGATGGGCCTACCGCCGGGCTGGCGGGAAGCAAGGTCTGTGGAGCTCGTGTAAGACCGCTGGGCGGCACTCCGTCCCCCGCCGTTCATTCGGGGCGGCAGTGAGCGATGAAGCAGAAAGGGTCGGTCCGCGAGGACCGGCGGCTCCCCACTCCGGTGAGGGGCGGAGGTCAACAACAACAACTACGCCCTCAGGCAAGGGGCTTGGCCCCGAAGCGGGACGTCGTTGTGTCGGAGTCCGCACAGGACATCCGTACGCGGCGTCCCCGTCACCAACTCGGCGACGGGGACGACCCGCGCGTCGAGAAGCTCGCGAAACGCGTGACCTCCGTAGAGGTGAGGCAGTTCATCGAGGACGAGTACGAGAGATCGGTGCTGCCGGTCACCTCGGGCTGACGCCGTTCCACCTGCGCTCACGGGGTCGACTCATCGACAAGTCGTCGACCCCGTGGTGCAGTTCGGTGCTTTCATGCTGCATGCTGGGCAGTTCAGCAGGCCCGACGGTCCCTGATGGTTACGGAGCGGCGCATGACTAACACCTTCCCCGACATCTCCCTCAGCACGGAGCGGTTGGTGCTGCGCCCTCTTGAGGACGAGGACATTCCGGCCCTCACGGAGATGATGAACGACGAGCAGGTCGTGGCCTGGACCTCCGTTCCGCAGCCCTTCACCGAGGACGCCGCCCGCTCCTGGATCAACCGGTACGCGCCGGGCGAGCGCACGTCCGGCCGCGGGCTCGACCTTGCCGTCACGGAGTTCCTCACCCAACGCCTCGTCGGCATCGTGCAGTTGGGCAAGACGAATTGGCATGTCCGCTCCACGGAGCTGTCGTACATCGTCGCCCCGTGGGCGCGCGGTGAGGGATACGCGTCCGAGGCGGCGCTCGCCACCGCCCAATGGCTCTTCGGCGACCAGAAGTTCGAGCGCCTGGAGCTGCGCACCGCCGCGGACAACACCGCCTCGCAGCAGGTCGCGCAGAAGATCGGCTGCATCAGCGAGGGAGTCCTGCGCAACGCCTGTATAGCGCGCACCCGTACCGAGGACGGGAGCTGGGTCACCCTGCGCACCGACTTCATCGTGTGGGGCCTGCTCCCCGAGGACATCGAGGGCATCGCCGAGCAGCTCGCCGACACCGGCGGCTTCACCTCGTACTCCGACTGGAACTGACGTCGCGGTCGCGTCGGAACCGACGCCGTAGCCGGACGGCCACCGCACGGAGGACGGCCGCGGACCCGCGCCCCCGCTCCCGGAAGTCCCGAGGTACGCTCACGGGGCTCCGCATGCCTGCCTGGCGGCCGCATGCCCATCCGAGACCTGCGAAGACTCCAGGAGACTGACGACGATGGCCGACCGGGTCACGGTGATCGGCTGGGACGGCTCGCCGCTGACCGACGCGGCGCGCTCGGCTCTCGGTGCCGCCACGCTGGTGGCGGGCGCGGGCCATCACCTCGTCCTCCCCGAGGTCCCCGCGGGCGCCGAGCGCATCCGGCTCGGCAGCGTCGCCCTCGCCGCCCGCCGCATCGCCGCCCACCGGGGCACGGCCGTCGTCCTCGCCGACGGCGACCCGGGCTTCTTCGGAGTCGTACGCACCCTGCGCGTCCCCGAGTTCGGCCTGGAGGTCGAAGTCGTCCCGGCCGTGTCGTCCGTGGCCACCGCCTTCGCCCGTGCCGGTATGCCCTGGGACGACGCACAGGTGGTCGTGGCACACAGGCGCACCCTGCGACGCGCGGTGAATGTGTGTCGCGCCCACACCAAGGTCGCCGTCTTCACCTCGCCCGGAGCCGGCCCTGCCGAGCTGGGCCTGCTCCTCGAAGGGGTCCACCGCACCTTCGTCATCTGCGAGGAACTGGGCACCGCGCGCGAACGCGTCACGATCCTGACCTCCGACAAGGTCGCCGACCACACCTGGCGCGACCCGAACATCGTCATCGTCATGGGCGGGCCCGTCGCCGCCGCCGAGGGCGGCAGCTGGATCGCCGGACGCGACCCGGGAACGGGACCGCGCGGCTGGGCCCTGCCCGACGAGGTGTACGGCGGTGATCTCGGCGAGGGTGAGACCGAGGTACTGCGGGCGGCCCAACTCGCCCGCCTGGGACCGCGCGTCGGCGACCTCGTGTGGGACATCGGCTCCGGCAGCGGCGCCTTCGCCACGGAGGCCGCGCGCTGCGGAGCCGCCGTCATCGCCGTCGACCGCGATCCCAACGCCTGCGCCCGCACCATGGCCACCGCCCGCCGCTTCGGCGTCCAGCTCCAGATCACCCACGGCAGCGCGCCCCACGTCCTGGAGAACCTGCCCGAACCGGACGTCGTACGCGTCGGGGGCGGCGGCGCCGCGGTGGTCTCCGCCGTCGCCGACCGGCGCCCCCAGCGGATCGTCACGCACGCCGCGACACGCGACGCCGCCGAACTCGTCGGCAGGGACCTGACGGAGCACGGCTACCAGGTCGAATGCGCCCTTCTGCAGTCCGTCGAGCTGGACACCAGGGCCTGGACGGAGAAGGAGCGGAGCGTCGCGTTCCTGCTCACCGGGCTCCTGCCCGACCGCGCCCTGTGATCCGGTTGTCGTACCGCGCGCGGTAAGCTGGCCGATCGTTGCACCGCGCTCGGCTTGTCCGGTATTTCGCCGGTCAATGTCCGGAAAACGCACCTGTTTTGGGATGCGTGTGGTACGGCGGAAAACCGGAGGACGCGCAACGTGGCGCAGTCCACAGCGGGCCGTGGCGGATCACCCTGTCGCGGTGGCGGGCCGACCGCGACAATGCCTGTTAATGGCTTTGTCGACCGGTCGTTCGTGCCGCCCGGCACGCATGCTCGTTACTTCATTGCGGGCGGTCGGTGCGCCGCTCCGGACGAGCAGGTCGTTGGAGCACTAACCGATGGGCGAGGGGTACGCATGACCGACACCGGCCAGGTCCCGGGCGAGGGGCTGCCGGAGAACCAAGGCATGGTGGAGCAGCCGGGCGTCCCCGCCCCCGGCGCGTACACCTACCTCTCCGACAGCACCGCCGAAGACGAAGACCTGTTGCTGCTGCCGGGCGCCCAGGGCGCGTGGGGCAACGAAGTGGCCCCGCCGGCCCCGGCGCCGGTCGTCGAGACCGTCCACGAACCGGGACCGCACGAGACGGCGGGCCGCGACAGCGGCTCGGTCGACCTCAGCGCCGTCCGGATGTCCTCGCCCGCTCCGCAGCCGCCCGTCGCCCGTCGCCCGCTGCACCTCGGCCCGCCCACCCCGGACGGCGCCGGCAGCCCGGTCCGTTCCCTCGCCGACCGCGGCCCGGCGGGAGCACCGGTCCACGCCGTTCCCGTACGACAGGCCGGTCCGCCCACCGTCGGTCCCGAGTACCTCGACGTGCCGCGGGACGAGATCGCGCCGCAGGGCGCGGCTCCCTGGGGAGCACAGGCTCAGGTACAGGTCGCGCCGCCGGTGGCACAGGTCGGCTCGGAGGCCGCGGCTGCAGAAACGGTCTTCCCCGAGAGCGGGGGAGCGCACGCCGGTGGCACTCCGGACGACGGGCCCGCGCCGGTCGCGGAGGCCGCGCACGCTTCCGACGCCGGGGGTGTCCCGCTCGCGGGGGGCGAAGGAATCCCCGCCGCTCAGTCTCCGGCCGAGGTGCCCGCCCCCGAGCAGGCCCAGGTGGAGCAGGCACAGCAGGTGCATCCGGACCCGCCGGGCGCTGCCGAGGTCCACGAGGCCGGGCCCGCTCCGGTCCAGGCCGTCGCCGACGTTCCGGAGGCGGAGCCGGCCCCGGAGGCCGTACCGGCTCCGGATCCCGCGTACGTTCCTCAGCAGCCGGAAGCCGTGCAGGTTCCCGAAGCCGTGCAGGTTCCCGAAGCCGTGCAGGCTCCCGAAGCGGTACAGGCTCCCGAAGCGGTCCAGGCACCGGAGGCCGTCGCCCAGGCCCCGGAAGCGGTTCAGGTCCAGGACTACGCGCAGGCCCCGCTGCTCGCGGACGGTTCGCTCTTCCCGCAGGCTCCGGAGACGCCCCAGACCCACGAGGTCGCCCAGACCGCCCCCGAGTTCGCGCCCGCTCCGGACCTCGCCCAGTTCCCGCAGCCCACGCCGTTCCCGGTAGCGCCGGTCGCCGCATACGCCTCGCAGCAGTCGGACGACACCGGCTCGCACGCGCCCGAGGCGTACCAGCCTCCGCAGGCGCTCGGCGAGGTGCAGCCCGCGCACGCGGAGCCGGACCCGCACTCGCAGGCCGCGTACGCGGCGGAGCAGCAGTTCCAGGACCATGCGGCGCAGTTCGCCGAGGCCGGTCCGCAGGCCGAGATCCCGCAGCAGCAACCGCAGTTGGCGGAACCCGCGCCCGCCGTGGAAGAGGCCGCCCAGGCTCAGGAGGCCGCCCAGCCCCCGCAGTTCACGGAGCCCGCGGAAGCGCCCGTCGTGAGCGTCGCCGACGTCGACCCCTCGCAGGCGGCCCAGGTCGACATCGCCGTACAGCCCGAGGCACCCGAACCGGCGGCGGTACCCGACCAGGTCGCGGCACCCGAACCGCTCGCGGTCCACGGCGACCCGAGCCACGACGCCCCGGCCCAGGGCCACGAGTCCCACGGCCACGAGTCCCACGGCCACGAGCCCCACGACGAAGCGGCCGTCGTCATGGCCGCCCCCGTGGAGGTGGCCCACGCGGAAGAGCGCGTCGGTCAGTTCGTGCCGGTCGAGGGCACCATCCCGACCACCCCGCACCTGGCTCCGACCCCGCCGCACGCCATGACCGTGCCGCCCTTCCCGGAGGAACTCGCCGAGCAGCCCGCCGAGGAGACGCCGGCCCCGGTCGCGGCGACCACAGAGCAGCTCGCGACCGCTGAACAGTTCGCGCCCGTCGAGCAAGTCATGCCGGTCGAGCAGCCCGCGCCCGAGCCCGTGCCCGACGCCGCGCCCGCGGAGGAGCCGGTACCGGCACTCACCCTGCCCACCCCCAGGGAGCCCGAGCAGGCCCCCGAGGCCGAGGCAACTCCCGTACCGGAGGCTCCGGTCGAGGACCAGGACCACCAGGGCCAGGGCCACGACCAGGACGCGGAGCCCGTAGCCGCACAGCACGCGGAGGACCTGGACACCAGGGCCGCCGACCAGGAAGAGAGCACGGCCGCCGTGGCAGAGACGAGAGAGCCCGCCGGCCCGGCCGCGCCCGGCTACGACGACGCCGAGCGCGAGGCCGTCCTGCGCGTGATGCGCGAGCGCCGGGACATCCGCAACGGCTTCCGCAGCGACCCCATCCCGCACGACGTGCTGCTCCGGGTCCTGGAAGCTGCCCACACGGCACCGTCCGTCGGCCACTCCCAGCCGTGGGACTTCGTCGTCATCCGCTCGGCGGAGACCCGGCGCACGATGCACGAACTGGCCCAGCGCCAGCGCGAGGCGTACGCCAAGTCGCTGCCCAAGGGCCGCGCGAAGCAGTTCAAGGAACTGAAGATCGAGGCCATCCTCGACACCCCGGTGAACATCGTCGTCACCGCCGACTCGACCCGGGGCGGCCGGCACACCCTCGGCCGTCACACCCAGCCGCAGATGGCCCCGTACTCATCGGCGCTCGCGGTCGAGAACCTGTGGCTCGCCGCCCGGGCCGAGGGCCTGGGCGTGGGCTGGGTCAGCTTCTTCGACGAGCGGGAGATGGTCCGCGAACTGGGCCTGCCCGAGCACCTGGACGTCGTCGCCTACCTCTGTGTCGGATACGTCGACGAGTTCCCGGAGGAGCCCGAGCTGCTGCAGGCGGGCTGGTCCAAGCGCCGCCCGCTCTCCTGGGTCGTGCACGAGGAGACGTACGGCCGTCGCGCGCTGCCCGGTGAGGAGCCGCACGACCTGCTCGCCGAGACCGTCTCCAACATCCGCCCGCTGGACGCCAAGGCGCTCGGTGAGGCGTGGGAGCGCCAGAAGCGCATGACCAAGCCGGCCGGGGCCCTGGGCATGCTGGAGATCATCTCCGCCCAGCTCTCGGGCCTCTCCAGGATGTGCCCGCCGCCGATCCCGGAGCCCGCGGCCGTCGCGATCTTCGCGGGCGACCACGGTGTCCACGCCCAGGGCGTCACCCCGTGGCCGCAGGAGGTCACCGGCCAGATGGTGGCCAACATCCTCGGCGGCGGAGCGGTCTGCAACGCCTTCGCCAACCAGGTCGGCGCCGAGGTCTGCGTCGTGGACGTCGGCGTGGCCTCCGATCTGCCCGCGACCCCGGGCCTCCTGCCGCGCAAGGTCCGCGCGGGCACGGCCGACATGACGACCGGCCCCGCGCTGACCCGCGAGGAGGTCAAGGCGGCCATCGAGGTGGGCATCGAGACGGCCCGTGACCTCGTGGCGGCCGGCAACAAGGCCCTGATCACGGGCGAGATGGGCATCGCCAACACCACCGCCTCCGCTGCCCTGATCTCCGTCTTCACGGACAGCGACCCGGCCGACGTCACAGGCCGCGGTACCGGCATCAACGACGAGACCCTGGCCCGCAAGACCGAGGTCGTACGCCGTGCCCTGGAGCTCCACCAGCCGGACCCGGCCGACCCGATCGGCGTCCTCGCGGCCATCGGCGGCCTGGAGCACGCCGCGATGGTGGGCCTCCTGCTGGGCGGCGCCTCCCTGCGCACCCCGGTGATCCTGGACGGCGTCAGCGCCGGCGCCGCCGCCCTGGTGGCCCGCGCCATCGCCCCCGAGGTCCTCGCGGCCTGCATCGCCGGCCACCGCAGCGCCGAACCGGGCCACGTGGCCGCCCTCAACAAGCTCGGCCTACGCCCCCTGGTCGACCTCGACCTCCGCCTCGGCGAGGGCACAGGCGCCCTCCTGGCCCTCCCGGTGGTCCAGAGCGCGGCCCGAGCAATGCACGAGGTAGCGACATTCGACTCGGCGGGGGTAACCGAGAAGTAGCCCGTTCCTGGTTGTGGGCAGGCGTTCCGCACGGCGGAACGGGTGGGCACAACCAGGAACCCACCCGCACGGTTCGGGGGTCCGGGGGCAGAGCCCCCGGTTTCGGGAAGGGGCGGGCCTGGGGAAAGAACCCCCACCCACCCCGGCCACCCACCACCCCGCACCATAAAATCCGCACGTCAGGCCCGCTCCAAGGCAGCAGCGCGCCCACCCGCACCACCCGCATGAGGAGCCGCACCTCCATGGCCGAAAACCCCGCCTACCCCGTAGGCCTCCGCCTCACCGGCCGCCGCGTAGTAGTCCTCGGCGCCGGCCAGGTGGCCCAACGCCGCCTCCCGGCCCTCATCGCGGCAGGCGCGGACATCCACCTCGTGTCCCCGGCCGCCACCCCCTCCGTCGAGGCGATGGCGGACGCGGGCGAGCTGACCTGGACAAGGCGCCCGTACGAGCCCGGCGACCTCGCGGAAGCCTGGTACGCCCTGATCGCCACCAGCGACACCGAGGCGAACGCCGCCGCCTCCGCCGAGGCGGAGGCCCACCGAGTGTGGTGCGTCCGCTCGGACGACGCGGACGCGGCCACGGCCTGGACCCCGGCCACCGGCCACAGCGAGGGCGTCACGATCGCCGTCCTCACGACGAACGCGAAGGGCCGCGACCCCCGCCACACGGCGGCCATCAGGGACGCGGTCGTGGAGGGCCTGCGCGACGGCACCCTCGTCGCGCCCCATCACCGCACCCGCACCCCCGGCGTCGCCCTGGTCGGCGGCGGCCCCGGCGACCCGGACCTGATCACGGTCCGCGGCCGCCGCCTCCTCGCCGAGGCGGACGTGGTCATCGCCGACCGCCTCGGCCCCCGCGACCTCCTCGCCGAACTCCCGCCGCACGTCGAGGTGATCGACGCGGCGAAGATCCCGTACGGCCGTTTCATGGCTCAGGAGGCCATCAACAACGCGCTGATCGAGCACGCCAAGCAGGGCAAGGCGGTCGTCCGTCTGAAGGGCGGTGACCCCTACGTCTACGGCCGTGGCATGGAGGAGGTCCAGGCGCTGGCCGAGGCGGGCATCGCCTGCACGGTCGTCCCGGGCATCTCCAGCTCGATCTCCGTCCCGGGCGCGGCGGGCATCCCGGTCACCCACCGCGGGGTGGCCCACGACTTCACGGTCGTCAGCGGTCACATCGCCCCCGACGACGAACGCTCCCTGGTCGACTGGGCGGCCCTCGCCAAGCTCCGCGGCACCCTGGTCATCCTGATGGGCGTGGACAAGGTCGGCGCCATCGCCCGTACGTTGATGGACAACGGCAAGTCGGCGGACACGCCCGTGGCCGTCGTCCAGGAGGGCACGACCGCCGCGCAGCGCAGGGTCGACGCGACGCTCGCCACGGTCGCCGAGACCGTACTCGCCGAGAACGTGAAGCCCCCGTCGGTCATCGTCATCGGCGAGGTCGTGGCCGTGCGCCCGGGCAGCTCCTCGAGGGCGTCCGAGTAACCCCGGGTAACCCAACCCGTTCCAAGCCGTTGGCACCACACCCAGGACAAGGCAGTATCACCCTGTGGCCGATCTCATCACCGTTGAGGACCCAGCCGACCCCCGTCTGCGCGACTACACGGGCCTGACCGACGTGGAGCTGCGCCGCAAGCGAGAACCCGCCGAGGGCCTGTTCATCGCCGAGGGCGAGAAGGTCATCAGACGGGCCAAGGACGCCGGTTACGAGATGCGCTCGATGCTGCTCTCCGCCAAGTGGGTCGACGTCATGCGCGACGTCATCGACGAGCTGCCGGCCCCGGTGTACGCGGTCAGCCCGGACCTCGCCGAACAGGTCACCGGCTACCACGTGCACCGAGGCGCCCTCGCCTCCATGCAGCGCAAGCCGCTGCCGACCCCGGACGACCTGCTCCAGACGGCCCGCCGGGTCGTCGTCATGGAGTCGGTCAACGACCACACCAACATCGGCGCGATCTTCCGCAGCGCCGCCGCCCTCGGCATGGACGCGGTTCTGCTGTCCCCCGACTGCGCCGACCCGCTCTACCGCCGCTCCGTGAAGGTCTCCATGGGCGCGGTCTTCTCCGTCCCGTACGCCCGTCTGGACACCTGGCCCAAGGGCCTGGAAACGGTCCGCGAGGCAGGCTTCACCCTCCTCGCCCTCACCCCGGACGAGAAGGCCAAGTCCCTGGACGAGGCGGCCCCGCACAAGATGGACCGCGTGGCCCTGATGCTGGGCGCGGAGGGCGACGGCCTGTCCACCCAGGCCCTGGTGGCGGCGGACGAATGGGTCCGCATCCCCATGGCCCACGGCGTCGACTCCCTGAACGTGGGAGCGGCGGCAGCGGTCGCGTTCTACGCGGTGGCAACGGGCAGACCACAGAGTTAGAGGGGCCTACGGCCCCGCAAGGGGCGCGGGGCTGTGACGTTGTGCGGCTCCGCCGCGTGGGCGCGACCAGCCACGACGCACCCGCAGCCGGCAAAAAACGCTCACCCGCCGAGCTGAACCGCTCTCTGTCCGTACGTCTGCGCCTGCCGCACATCCCCGCCCGGGCCCCCACGATCAAGCCCCCGGGCGGGCCCCTGACACCCCTGCGCCGCCGCAATCCCCAACGCCACCAACAGCGTCACGACCACGAACACAAACAACCGCTGCCGCAACAACCGCGGATTGGCAGGCCGCCGCCCCGTCCCGGTGGTCCGCGGCCCGGAACGTCCCGACCCACTCCGGGGCGGCCCGGGCCGACTCCCCGTACCGGACCGCGAGGGCGCCGGACGGGCCCCCGACCGCGACGCACCGCCGCTGCCGTTCCCGCGAGGCGAGGACGTGCCCTGCGTACGCCGCTGAGTGCGCTGCTCCGGGTAGCTCTCGGTGAGCCGCCCGGTCGGCCGGTCGGCCTCGGCGGTACGGGGCGCGGGCGGCCGTGCGTCGCCCATCCCCTGTGCCTCCCGGGCCGCGATCTCCTTCAGCCGCAGCGACAACTGCAGCGTGCTGGGCCGCTCCTCGGGGTCCTTCGCCAGACAGGCCCGTACGAGAGGGGCCAGCGCGTCCGGCACCCCGTGCAGCTGCGCCTCCTCGTGCACGACTCTGTAGAGCATCACTTCGGAACTGCCGTGCCCGAAGGGCGAGTCCTGGGTCGCCGCGTAGGCCAGCGTGGCCCCCAGGGCGAACACGTCCGTGGCCGGCGTGACCGCCGCGCCCCGCACCTGCTCAGGCGCCAGGAACCCGGGCGACCCCACCGCCGTACCGACGTGCGTCAGCGTGCTCGCACCGGTCGCCCAGGCGATGCCGAAGTCGATGATGCGTGGCCCCTTCGGGGACAGCAGGATGTTCGACGGCTTCAGGTCGCGGTGGACGACACCGGCCTCGTGCACGGCGACGAGCCCCTCGGAGAGGGCGGCGCCGACGGCCGCGACCTCGGCCGCGCAGAGCGGGCCCTCGTCGTTGACCTTGTCGTGCAGCGAGGGTCCCGGCACGTACTGCGTCGCGAACCAGGGCCGGTCCGCTTCCAGATCCGCGGCGACCAGCCGCGCGGTGCAGCCGCCCCGGATCCGCCGTGCCGCGGACACCTCACGGGCGAACCGCGACCGGAACTCCTGATCCTCCGCCAGGTCCGGCCGGATCACCTTCAGCGCGACCCGCTGGCCACGCCGGTCGGAGCCCAGATAGACAACGCCCATCCCGCCCGCGCCGAGCCGTCGGTGAAGCCTGAACGAGCCGACGACACGCGGGTCCTCGCGCCTCAGGCGCATCATCGCCATGTCCATCCCCGCTGCCCGGTCCGTTTGACGAGCCACAGCTTACGTTTCCGCGGCCGGGTGCGCGCAGAGGCCGCGCCCTCACGGCCCGATCGATTGTCAGTGCCGGGTGGGAAACTTGAAAGGTGGTCAGGGGACGGGGGAACCGGGCGGCGTTGAGCTGCACGGATCCCCAACCATCCGTCGCAGAAGGGGGATTGGACCCGTGAAGGGTGATCGCGTGGAGATAGTGGTCGACGCCGGGGACACGACGCGTACGTACGAGGTGGTGGCAAGCCGGGCGGGCCGCCGGGTGGAGACAGCGGTCCGCAGGGGGGTGGTCGAAGTGAGCGAAGTCACCCGAAGCGGATCGGTCGTCCGCACGGCCCGCTTCATGGCCACCAGGGTGCTCGCCCTCGTCGAGCAGCCGGTCCCGAGGGAGGACAGCTCGGAACAGACCGGACGTCCCCTCCGGGAAACCCCTGAGACCTAGGACCTCTTCTCCACCCAGGGGAGTAGTCCGCAGGTCACCGGTCATCCTCGGGGAGGCCCGGTAATAGGTACGAGGGCATGACGACCCGCACGCCTCCCACGCCTAGATTTGTTGTCAAGCGGCGGGTGCAGCACTCGTCCCCCGAGGTCAGACACCCGCCGCTGCCAGACAGCAGAAGCTTTTCGACAGATCTCGTCCAAGAGATCTCAACAGAACGGTCAGGAGAGGGACCATGGCGGACACAGCATCGCGGACCATGATCCGCACGCAGGGACGCAAGGCGTACAGCGCCGCGTTCGGTTCCAGCCGGTCCGGCCGACGCCACCCCCTGGTGGCGACGGCCATGGTCCTCCCTCTGGCCACCCTGCTCGTAGTCGTCTTCGGCGGCTGGGAAGCAGTGGTCACACAGGCGTCGTCCGTGGGCGTGATGCTGGGGCGCTGAGCGGCGCCCCAGGCCCGGAAGAGCGGTCCGGGCGGGGACATCCGGCCATGAAACCCCGTGGGGACGGGGGTGCGGCGGACGGCAAAAATGCGGGCGCAGCTGGGGAGCTGCGCCCGCATTGCTGTCCTTTGCGCCTAGACCGGCGCCGCTCTCGCGGACCAAATTGCTCGCCGTCGTGGTTCCTCAATTGATGGTTGCGGTCCCAGGCGCTCACAACGTCTGCGTACGCTCACGGGGAGCCGGCGCCGTACGACCTGAGGGGGACCGAGTGACCGCAGACCTGCTGCCCGCGCTCCGGGCGAAGGTGCGGGCCGTCGCTCATCCGGCGGCGGAAGCCTGTGTCTGCGGTACGGAGACCTCCGTGCTGGCCGACCGGCCCGACGGCACCGTCGTCCGGCACGCCGGCACCGTGGCGAAGGCGCACGCCGCCGACACCGACTCCGGCGAGCTCGCGGCGCGGATGGCGGTCGCGGCGCATCCCCGGCTCGACGGCATCCTCCTGCCCCCGCGGAGACCGACCGCGGTCGAGTCGCACGGACGGCCGGTCACCTTCTGGCCGTACGGCAGTCCCGTGGACCGGGACGACCCCGACGCCGCCCCGTGGGAGGCGGCCGCCACCCTCCTCGCGCGGCTCCACCGGACGCCGCAGTCCGTGCTCCCGCCCGGCTTCCCGCCCATGCGCGGCCCGGCCAAGGCGGCCCGCGCCGTCGCGCGCCTCCACGCGGCAGGCCCGCACCCGGCGGCCGCCCCGGTCCTGCGCGCCTGGGCCGTCCTGCCCGCCTGGGCGAGGGACGAGGCCCCGATGCCGTACGCGCGCACGCTGTGCCACGGTGACCTCCACCTGGGCCAGCTGGTGCGGACGCGGGACGGCGGCTGGCTGCTCATCGACATCGACGACCTGGGCCTGGGCGAGCCCGCGTGGGATCTGGCCCGCCCCGCGGCCTGGTTCGCCTGCGGCCTGCTCCCGCCCGACGAGTGGGCCCGCTTCCTCACGGCGTATCAGAAGGCCGATGGCCCGGCGGTCCCGGCGGACGGCGATCCCTGGCCGGCCCTCGACGTCCCGGCCCGCGCCCTGACCGTGCAGACCGCCGCCCTGGCGATCGCCAAGTCGGTCGCGGCGGAGCGCCCGTTGGACGAGGTGGAAACGTCCGTCATCGACGCTTGTGACCGAATGGCCACACACCCGCCGGAGTTGGCGGGAGAATACGCGACGTAGGGTGCAACCGACCGAAGCCGGGCGGAGTCTGTCCTGGCGGAAGCAGTACCGACCGGCGAGGAGTTGAGCCGAGCATGCAGTGTCCGAAGTGTCACGCGCCGATGCACACGTACAACCGCAATGGCGTCCAGATCGAGCAGTGCAGCGGCTGCCGCGGGATATTTCTCGACTACGGCGAGCTGGAGTCGCTGGCCCGCCTGGAGGGCCAGTACTCGCAGCCCGCACCGCCGCCCCCTGGTGTCCCGCAGGCGTACCCGGCCGCAGGTGCCCCGCAGGCGTACCCTGCGGCCCCCGCACCCGCCTGGGGTGCCCCGCACGGCGGTCACGGCGGCCATGGCGGTCACTACGGCCACAACAAGCGTCACAAGAGCTTCGGCCACATGCTCTTCTCCTCCTGACGGACCAGGAGGAACGACGAAGCCCCCGACCGTACGAGACGGCCGGGGGCTTCGGCTGGTGCGCGATACTGGGATTGAACCAGTGACCTCTTCCGTGTCAGGGAAGCGCTCTCCCGCTGAGCTAATCGCGCAGGTGGGACCTGCAGATGGTGCGTAGTGCGTGCGCGATACTGGGATTGAACCAGTGACCTCTTCCGTGTCAGGGAAGCGCTCTCCCGCTGAGCTAATCGCGCGGGATCGGATCTCGCCGAACGTACCGGAAGATCCAGTGGACGATACTGGGATTGAACCAGTGACCTCTTCCGTGTCAGGGAAGCGCTCTCCCGCTGAGCTAATCGTCCTTGGAGGTGGAGACGGGATTTGAACCCGTGTAGACGGCTTTGCAGGCCGTTGCCTCGCCTCTCGGCCACTCCACCAGGAGTGCGGGGGTTCGGGAAGATCCCCCACTTCCTGCGAGCGGACGACCAGGTTCGAACTGGCGACCTCAACCTTGGCAAGGTTGCGCTCTACCAACTGAGCTACGTCCGCTTGTCGTTTCCGGTTCGCGTGAGCGTCCCGGCGACGTGTTGAACTCTAGCGGATTCCGGGGCCAGCACAAAAACGCGTTTGTGCAGCGTGCTGCGCTACGCCCGCTCCAGGACACGGCCGGGGCACCCGCGGGTCACCCGCCATAGACTCACAGCCGTGCACGACCTCCCAGCTCTCGCCCGTTTCGGCAACATCGTCGCGACCGGTCTCCTCGATGTCACCAGCGACCCGGCGGCCCTGGACTCCAGTGGCTTCTGGGCCGTCAGCGCCGACTTCGAGGGGCGGCTGGTCTGTGCCCGTTTCGCGGACGTACGACGGGAGCCCGTCCCCTCGCCGGTGCCGGGGGAGTGGCACGGTCCGGCGGTCGGTGACTGGACGTCGTCGCTCGACCGCGCCGCGTACACGGCCGGTGTCCGGCGCATCCGGGAGCACATCGCGGCAGGTGACCTGTACCAGGCGAACCTCTGCCGGGTCCTGTCCGCGCCCGTCGAGCCCGGCGCCGACGTGGACGCGCTGACCGCCCTGCTGGCGCGCGGCAACCCGGCACCGTATGCCGGAACGATTCGCCTGCCCAGCCACGACGTGGAGACAGCGACCGCGTCACCCGAGCTCTTCCTCCGGGTCAGCGGGGCGGTGGTCGAGTCGGGCCCGATCAAGGGCACCGGGCGGACCGAGGCGGACCTGTTGGAGAAGGACCGCGCCGAGAACGTGATGATCGTGGACCTGGTGCGCAACGACCTGGGCAGGGTGTGCGCCACGGGCAGCGTGACCGTGCCCGACCTGTGCGTGGTCGAGAAGCACCCCGGGCTGGTCCACCTCGTCTCCACCGTCCGGGGCGAACTGCGCGAGGGCGCGGGCTGGCCCGAACTGCTGGCCGCGGCCTTCCCGCCCGGCTCGGTGACCGGTGCGCCGAAGTCCAGCGCCCTGCGGATCATCGAGGCCCTGGAGACCGCGCCACGGGGCCCGTACTGCGGCGGCATCGGCTGGGTCGACGCGGACCGCGGCACCGGAGAGCTGGCCGTCGGCATCCGCACCTTCTGGATCGACCGGGCGGAGGGCGTGCTGCGCTTCGGTTCCGGCGCGGGCATCACCTGGGGTTCGGACCCTGACCGGGAGTGGGAGGAGACCGAACTGAAAGCCGCGCGACTGCTCGCTGTAGCGTCGGGGGTGTACCCAGGGGCGTACGACGCAAGTGAAGGGACCCACAGGTGAAGCTCTGGCTCGACGGCGGGCTGCAGGACAGCGAATCGGCCCGTGTCTCCGTCTTCGACCACGGGCTGACCGTGGGCGACGGCGTCTTCGAGACCGTGAAGGCGGTCGACGGACGCCCGTTCGCGCTCACCCGCCACCTCGACCGGCTGGCGCGCTCGGCGAGCGGCCTCGGGCTGCCCGAGCCCGACCACGACGAGGTGCGCCGGGCCTGCGCGGCCGTCCTGGAGGCCAACCCGGTGCCGCTCGGCCGGCTGCGGATCACGTACACCGGGGGCCACGGGCCGCTCGGCTCCGACCGCGGGGAGCACGGACCGACCCTGGTCGTCGCCCTCGGCGAGTCCACCCGGCGTCCCGACTCCACCGCCGTGATCACCGTGCCGTGGACCCGCAACGAGCGCGGCACGCTGACGGGCCTCAAGACGACCTCGTACGCCGAGAACGTCGTCGCCCTCGCCCGCGCGCGCGAACAGGGCGCGTCCGAGGCGCTGTTCGCGAACACGGTCGGACAGCTCTGCGAGGGCACGGGCTCGAACGTCTTCGTCGTCCTCGACGGCGAGATCCACACCCCGCCGGTGGCCTCCGGCTGCCTGGCCGGCATCACCCGGGCCCTCACCGTCGAGTGGACGGGCGCCAGGGAGACCGACCTGCCGCTGGACGTCCTGGAGCGGGCCGACGAGATCTTCCTGACCTCGTCGCTGCGCGATGTGCAGGCCGTGCACCGGGCCGACGGCCGCGAACTGCCGGGCGTACCGGGCCCGGTGACCGCCAAGGCGATGCGGATCTTCTACGAGCGGGCGGGCGACGACCTCGATCCCTGACAGGACCCGCGCACTTAACCGGATGACGTAGGCCTCGCGGACGGGTACAACACCCCTGATGACCACGACCCTGCGGCCGACCGAGCCGCTTCAGCGCGACGCCGACGGGGCGTTGTCACGGCACTACACGGTGTGCGTGAACAGCCGCCCCGTCGGCGGGATACACCTCGCCGCGAACTCCCTCTCCGGGCCGTCCGTCGCCCGGATCCAAGACCTCGGCATCGACGAACCGGACCGCGGACGTGGCCGCGGCACCGTGGCCGCGCTCGCCGCGGAGGAGGTGGCGCGCGGCTGGGGCTGTACGCGGATCGAGGCGTCGGTGCCCGCCACGGCCACGGCCGCACTGCGGCTGACCACGGCCCTCGGTTACGTGCTGCGCAACCGCCACATGGAGAAGCGGCTCGGCGACACGCCGCCCGAACTGCCCGTCGGCAGCCTGGGACGCCCCATGACGGAGGCCGAGTTCGGGCCCTGGGAGGAGCGGGCGAAGGAGGAGTACGTCAAGGACTGGATCACCCGCGGAGTGCCCGAGGCCGAGGCCCGCGCCAAGTCCGAGCGGGACCACGCCACTTCGCTGCCGGACGGGATCGGCAGCGCGGGCATGGACTTCAGCATCCTGGAACACGAGGGAACGCCGGTCGGCGTGCTGTGGCTGGGCGCGCGCGACGGCTGGTCGTTCGTCTACGAGGTCGAGTCCGACGAGCGCCATCGCGGCCGGGGCCACGGCCGTTCGCTGATGCTCCTGGCGGAGGTGCAGGCGATCGCCGCCGGACACCCCGGCATCCGCCTGAACGTCTTCGACGGGAACGCCCCGGCCGAGCGGCTCTACGAGTCACTCGGCTACGAGACGACCACCTACCACTTCTACAAGAACCTGCTGTAGCCGTACGTCTGCCTCCAGCGGGCGCGGGTTCGGGGGTCAGGCCTTCTGCTCGGCCAGCAGCCGGTCCACGATCTCCTCGACGCGCTCGCGCAGCCCCTCCTGGCTCTGGCCGCCGTCGAGCCGCTCGCCGTCGATGACGTACGTCGGGGTGCCGGTCACGCCGATGGCCTTGCCCTCGGCCTGGTCGGCGTCGACGATCAGGATGTGCCGGCCGTCGATGAGGGCGGTGTCGAACTCCTCGGCGTCCAGGCCGAGTTCCCCGGCCACCTCGACCAGGAAGGGTTCTCCCTTACGGTCCAGCTCCTGTACGCGCCCGAGCACCGCCTCGACGTACGGCCAGGCCTGCCCCTGTTCCGCGGCCTCCTCGGCGGCCTGGGCGGCGGCGAAGGCGTGCTTGTGCTTCTCCAGCGGGAAGTGCCGCAGCCGCAGCTCCAGCCGGTCGCCGTAGCGGGCGCGCAGCGCGCGCAGGTCGTCGAGGGCGCCACGGCAGTCCGGGCACTGCAGTTCGCACCAGACGTCCAGGACGGGGGCGGCGGGGCGTGCGGGGGAGGAGTCGCTCATGAGTCTCAGTCTTCCAGCCGAGGCTCCAGCGGCCCAACCGGGACCTTCCGCCACGGGGATTTACCGCCACCGGGACCTTCCGCCCCTGAGCGAACCCCGGACCACTCCTGATCGCGTACGGGGGCCGGGCCCTGAGGAGGAGCCGACCCGGAGATGTCCCTGAGGTCTGCCCGGACCATGGCATACCGGGCAGCGGGCGGTGCAGGATGGAAGGGACGAATCTGACCCTGCTCGCCCCAGCCATGTCTGGAGGACCGGATGATTGCCGAGACCGTCTGTTCCGCTGTCGCCGCGGCCGGCCTGGGCATCGCCGCGGTCACCGCGTACCGCAAGCGTTTCCTCATGGCGGTCCGCCTCACCGCGTACTCGCTGGTCCCCCTCGGTCTGGTGATGACCGGGGCCGTCGAATGGGCGGCGGAGACCGCCTTCAGCCCGATGGCCTGGGCGGGCTTCGGAGTGCTCGGCGGGGCCTGGCTGCTCTTCATGACCTCGCGCGCGGTGGAGCGGCGCACCGGCGGGACCCGCAAGGAGCGCAAGGCCGCCCGGGCCGCACAGCGCGAGGCGGTGGCCCCCGCGGCCTCGGCACCCTCGCTCGGCGCGGCACCGGCCACCCGCCAGGCGGCCCGACCCGCCGCCAAGCCCCGCAAGGCCGAGCAGGGGGAGGACTTCAGCGACATCGAGGCCATCCTCAAGAAGCACGGCATATGAAACGGCACGGCATATGACGCTCTGAAACGACACAGTTGCTCGGGTGCTGCAGGCACCTATCCCAGATCGTGGACCGCTGTGTCACGGATTTCGGCTAACTCCCCCATAATCCGGGCGTGTTGATCGCGTAGGGCCAGTCCGCTGCGCCATCATCGCCGCGAGATGCTGGACACAACACAGAGCGACACCGCTGCCCCTTCCGAGGAGCCGCGGGGTTGTCTCTTCGCGCTTTCCCAGCCACCGCTGATGATCTTCCTTGCGGTGATCGGCTGTCTGCTGCTCATGGCTTCGCTGCACGATCTGCTGCTGCTCTGAGCCGTACGCGGAGTCCCTGGCGCCACCCGCCGAGGACTCCGTCAGCCCGCCGCCTCCTTGCGACGCGCCCGGTAGGCGGCCACATGCAGACGGTTTCCGCAGGTGCGGCTGTCGCAGTAGCGGCGGGAGCGGTTGCGGGAGAGATCGACGAAGGCGCGCCTGCAGTCCGGTGCCTCACAGCGGCGCAGCCGCTCCTGTTCGCCCGCCACCACGAAGAACGCCAGGGCCATGCCGCAGTCGGCGGCGAGATGGTCTGCGACGGACGCGCCCGGCGCGAAGTAGTGCACGTGCCAGTCGTAGCCGTCGTGATCCGTGAGACGCGGAGTGGTGCCCGCGGCGGCGACCAGCTCGTTGATGAGCGCGGCGGCGGCCCGGGGATCCGTGCCCGCGAAGACTCCGGCGAAACGCGTGCGGATCTTGCGCACCGCCGAGAGATCGAGCTCGGACAGGGTGCCGACATCGCTGATGTCGTGGTTCCGTACGAAATCGTGCAGGGCTGGGAGGTTTGCGAGCCCGTCCGCCGTGTCGTCCTCCGGTGCGGTGTTCACCAGATCTACCACGGCGTCGAGGGCGCACCGGGTGTCGTGGGTGATCAGCACATTTCGCTCCCTGGCCTGGGGGTCGGGCGGCTGCCCGCCGATGCTGGCCGATGCTAGCCGCTTACCGACCCGGGGGACGGGCTCAGTCCCGGCGGACGGCCTCCGGGCACGGGCCGACAGCATCCGCGCGGGACCGCCACGGACGTCTGCGCAGGCGCATGCACAGGCGCCGCCACCATGAACATCCATGGTGGCGGCGCCTGTGCATGCGCCATATGCGGTTGTCTGAGCCCGAGCCGTCTCCCCGAGTGGACGGCGCCGGGCGGCTTGGTGCGGAGTCTCGTCCTAGCTTTCGGCCAGGATGTGCGAGAGCTCCGTGTCGAGATCGAAGTGCCGGTGTTCCGTGCCAGGGGGCACGGCGGCGTCTGTTCGCTTCAGGAACGACTCCAGGGCCCTCGCCGGGGCCTCGAGCAGGGCCTCTCCCTCCGGAGAGCTCAGGGCGATGCACACGACGCCCTGACCGTGGCTGCGCGACGGCCAGACGCGGACGTCGCCGGTGCCGGTGGGCCGGTGCAGGCCCTCGGCCAGAAGGTCGCGGGCGAACACCCACTCGACGGTCTCTTCGGCTCCGGTGTGGAAGGTGGCGTGCACGGCGTAGGGATCGGCCGTGTCATACCGCAGTCCTGCGGGAACAGGCAGTGAGGACTCGCTCGACACAACGAGGCGCAGGTGCAGCTCGCAGCTGACCGTGGTGTTCATAAGCGCCAGGGCCTTTCGCTCAGTGTGCGCTCGGGGATTCGCACGTCGGCGAAATCGACATGCCACCTACGGTGCCGTTGTAAACCCCTCTGAGTGTTTTGCGTGTCTTTAGGTACCTCTTCCGGCCGAGTGCTCGTTCGCGGAGTACCACCATTCCGGTGACCGGTTTCCGTCGGGTAGGGTTTGGCCGTATGAATACGGGGAGTGACGAAACGGGGGAGGCCGTCGCGGCGGCCGACGGAGCGAAGAGCGAGCCGGCGCTCGGATCCCGTGCGCCGGAATTCATCAAGGCGCGACGGGCGCTGCACCTGAGCTGGCAGGTGGGCGTGTTCATCGTGGGCCTCGCGGTCGTCGTGGCCGGCGTGATCATGCTGCCGCTGCCCGGACCGGGGTGGCTGGTGATCTTCGGCGGCATGGCGATCTGGGCGACCGAGTTCGTCTGGGCCCAGCTGGTGCTCCGCTGGACGAAGCGCAAGGTGACCGAGGCGACACAGAAGGCGCTCGATCCCAAGGTGCGGCGCCGCAACATCATCCTGACGTCCGTCGGGCTGGTGATCATCGCGGTGCTGGTCGGGATCTACGTCTGGAAGTTCGGCTTCGAGATGCCGTGGAAGATCAAGGAGTAGCAGCCCTCCGCATCCTTCGAAGGCGGTCGGAGGCACCCCCTGACATGGGGTAATCTTCTCCGTGCGCCCGGGCGATTAGCTCAGCGGGAGAGCGCTTCGTTCACACCGAAGAGGTCACTGGTTCGATCCCAGTATCGCCCACCGTGCCGGTTGGCGGCCGGATCCACAGAGCACGTGGATCCGGCCGCCAATCGCCGTTTCGGCCCGGGTCCGCGGCATGCCGAGGGCCCACCACCTGCACCCCGGGTACGTGGCCGGCTGGAGCGGGCGTTCCGGTACGTGGCCGACCGGAGGGTTCGGAGCGGACGCCTACGTGGATTCCCTGTGACGGATGTGTGTCCGGGTTCCCCGTGCAGGGCACTGGTTGGGACCTCTCGGCGAGCGCGCCCGACAGCGACCCCGTTGAGTGGCGCTGAACCCAGACGTCTCGGTGGCGGCGCCCGGCTGCGATTCCGCGAAATGGCGCTGGTCTGGGCCTCTCCGATGACGGCGCCCGCCTGAGATGCCGCGGACTGGACGCTGACCTTTGGCTTCGTGGTGGGAGTGCCCGGCCATGGTTTCGCGAGCGGCGTTGAACTCGGGCTTCACGGAGGTGCCCGGTTGTGGCCTCGCGGAGTGGCGCTGGGTCGGCGCCTGCGGAGAGGGCGCTGAACTGCGGTTTCGTGGAGTGGGCGTTGGGGCCTGGACCTCTCGGAGTGGGCGCTGAGTCCGGGCGTCGCCGAGAGGGTACGCGGACGAGATTTCCCGGAGTGGACGCTGGTCCGGGCTTCTCGGAGCGGACGCCCGGACGCGATCCTGAGGAGCGGAAGCCGGCTCGGGCCTCCAGGGGCGGACGCTGAGCCCGGGCCTCCGAAAAGGACGCTTGGCTGTGATTCTGGCGAGCAGACCTTGGGCTCGGGTCTCCCGGAGCGGACGTCGGCCTCGGCTCCCCGGTGAGGGCGTCAGCCTGCGGTCATGCGATGGGCGCCGAGTCTGGGCCCCGCTGAGGAGCCGCCCGGCCATGTTTCCGAGGGCCGGGCGCCCGACCGCGGTCATCCTGAAGTGGATGCCTGCCGGGTACTCCCGGGCGCAATGGACGCCCGACCGGAGTCCCCCACGGCCCAGCCACCGTGAACTCCCCACCCCCGGCGCACCAACCCAAGCCACCCCACCACCCCACGCACGACCGCCCCTCCTGACATCCCGCCCCACACCAAGCCCCATCAGGGGCGCGGGGAACTGCGCGACCGGCCACAACGAACCCGCACCCGAAAGCCCACACAAGCCGCCCTCACCTGAGCAACATGCCTGCTCAAGCCCCCCGGCACACGCAAACACCAGCCACCCCCACCAACCAGCCTCCCGAACGCCCCGCCACCAGCCAGCCTCCCGAACGCCCCGCCATCAGCACCCACGCAGGTCCCCGCCCCCGACACCCACCCCCGACTCCCACCACCCCACCAACTCCCCACCCCCAACCTTCACTCCACCCCCTCCCGAATCCAGCCCACCAAACCCCGTTCGACCACCCGACCAACCCCGCCCCACCTGCACACTCGCCCAGCACTCCCGCCCAACACCCCGCCACATCACCCCAGTTCAGGCCGTCGCGCCGGCGACCCCGTTCACACCGATTCCTGTCCGAATCATTGACGCCCGCTAAGACCCTCCGTACCTTGTGCCAGCAAGCGCTTACTTGAAACGATTCATGGAGCGGACGGCTACGTCGCGGGGAGGCCCGACTGTGGGAGAAAACGGGAGTGTTGAGAGGCGGACGGTCCTCAAGGCGGCCGGAGCGTCGCTGGCCACGCTGGGGCTGGCCACGACGACGGCCTGCGGGGGAGACAGTGGTGGATCGGGAGACGGAACCGTCGAGATCCGCTTCGCCTGGTGGGGCGCGGAGGAGCGGGCCAAGCGCATCAACCAGACCATCGCGCTCTTCGAGAAGAAGTACCCGAAGATCAAGGTGAAGACGGACTTCCAGGATTACGTGGCCTTTTGGGAGAAGTTCCAGACGCAGGCCGCGGGCGGAAATCCCCCGGACGTATTCCAGAACGCGGTGGCATATCTGCGGAAGTACGACAAGAGAAGTGTTCTCCTCGATCTCAAGTCCCAAGTGGACGCGGGAAATCTGAGCCTCAAGAACTTCCGCGCCGGAGTCGAGAAGGTCGGCGAGGTCGACGGAAAGCTGCTCGGTATACCCGTCGGTTCCAACACGATGTCACTCGTCCTTGACGAGAAGGTCTTCGAGAAGGCCGGGATCAAGCCCGAGGAAGGGTGGACCTGGGACGAGTACTTCGCCGCCCTCAAGAAGATCCACGACAGCCAGAAGGTGGCGGGGGACACCGGCTACTTCGGGATCATGTACCTCTACGACCTCTATCTGCGCCAGAACGGCAAGGCGTTCTTCACGGAGGACGGTCTCGGATTCGACGAGGCCGACCTGACGGAGTGGTGGCAGGACGGCTACAACCGCGTCAAGGCGGGGATCATCACCGACCCGAAGAAGGTCGAGCAGAACAAGCCCAAGTCCTCCCTGGCCTCCGGCGACGCGGCGTCCGAGTTCACCTGGGACAACTTCACCGTGCGCTACGCCACCGAGGGCGACAGCACGTACGGGCTCGCGCCGATCCCGACGACCGACGGCAAGCAGACCGGCCAGTACCTCTCCTCGCTCATGCTGAGCGGCTCCGCCCGGACCAAGCACCCCAAGGAGGTCGCGCAGTTCATCGACTTCATGGTGCACGACCCCGAGGTCGGCAAGATCATGGGCTACGACCGCGGCATCCTCGCCACCACCGAGCAGTTCGACGCGTACAAGCCGACCGACGCCCCGAACCAGGCGATCGCCAAGTACGAGGAGGACGTCGCGGCGGCCGGGGTCCTCGGGACGATCACTCCGCACCCGGCGGGCGCCGACACCGTCGAAGCCGCGTTCCTGCGCATCGCCGGTGACCTGTCCCAGGGCAAGACCAAGGTCTCCGACGCGGTGAAGCAGTTCTTCTCCGAGGCCGAGACCGCGCTTGCCGCCTGATGGGAACAGCAGTGACGACGCTCATCAAGGACTCTCCGCCGGATACCCCTCAGGCGCGTCCCGGTCCCCCCGCCGCCGTCAAGCGGCGGGGCCGCCGGGAGAATCTGGCCGGCTACCTCTTCATGTCCCCGTGGATCGCGGGCTTTCTGCTGCTGACCGCGGGGCCGATGGCCGCCTCGCTCTATTTCGCGTTCACCGACTACAACCTCTTCGACTCCCCGAAGTGGATCGGCCTCGACAACTTCACCAAGATGCTCGACGATCCGCGCTGGCAGAAGTCGGTGGAGGTGACGGCGAAGTACGTCGTCATCGGCACCCCGCTGAAGCTGCTGCTCGCGCTGGGCGTCGCCCTGCTGCTCGCGCAGAGCCGCCGCGGGCAGGCCTTCTACCGCGCCGCGTTCTACGCCCCGTCGCTGATCGGCGCGAGCGTCTCCGTCGGCTTCGTGTGGCGCGCGCTGTTCTCCGACGACGCCGTCGTGGACCGTACGCAGTCGTTCTTCGGCTGGGACGTGGGCGGCTGGGTCGGCAACCCGGACTGGGTGCTCTACAGCCTGGTGGCGCTCACCGTCTGGCAGTTCGGGGCGCCCATGGTGATCTTCCTCGCCGGGCTCAAGCAGGTGCCCAAGGAGCTGTACGAGGCGGCCGAGGTGGACGGCGCCGGGCCGTTCAAGCGGTTCTGGAGCATCACCCTGCCGATGATCTCGCCGGTGCTGTTCTTCAACGTCCTGCTGGAGACCATCCACTCCTTCCAGATCTTCGGCTCGGCGTACGTCGTCTCCAACGCCACCTGCGGACCGGCCGACTCCACGCTCGTCTACACCTGTTACCTGTACCAGAAGGGCTTCAAGGAGGCCCAGATGGGCTTCGCCTCCGCGATGGCCTGGATGCTGCTGCTTGCCGTGGCGCTGGTGACGGCGGTCCTCTTCTGGTCCCAGAAGCGGTGGGTGCACTACGAGGAGGCCTCCCGATGAGCACCACCACGACTCCGACCACGACCCCGACCGCCCCGCGCAGGTCGCTGGACCTCGGGCGCAGGCGGACCGGGTCGCTCGCCTGGCACCTCGGCGCCCTGCTGGTCCTCGCGGTCGTCCTCTATCCCGTCATCTGGGTCCTCGGCGCCTCGTTCAAGCCCAGCCGGGAGATCATCGGCAGTCTGCAGCTCTTCCCGACCAGCCCGATCCTCCAGAACTTCAAGGGGCTCGCCGACGGCATCGCGGACATCTCGATCGCCACGTTCTTCGAGAACTCCCTCTTCTACGCGCTCGGCTCCGTCGTCGGCATCCTGATCTCCTGCTCGCTGACGGCGTACGCCTTCGCCCGCATCCGGTTCGCCGGGCGCAACGTGATGTTCTCGCTGATGATCGGCACGCTGCTGCTGCCGTACCACGTGCTGCTCATCCCGCAGTACGTGATGTTCCAGAAGATGGAGCTCATCAACACCTATGTACCGCTGCTGATCGGCAAGTACCTGGCCACCGAGGCGTTCTTCGTCTTCCTCATGGTGCAGTTCATGCGGAACCTGCCGAAGGAGCTGGACGAGGCGGCGCGGCTCGACGGCTGCGGGCATCTGCGGATCTACTGGTCGATCGTGCTGCCGCTCTGCCGTCCGGCGCTCATCACCAGCGCGATCTTCACCTTCATCAACGCCTGGAACGACTTCATGGGCCCGCTGATCTACCTCAACGAGCCCGGCAAGTACACCGTCTCGCTGGGCATGATGATGTTCCGCGACCAGGAGGGCGTCGCCAACTACGGCGGCATGATCGCCATGTCGCTGGTGGCGCTGCTGCCCGTGCTGGCCTTCTTCCTCGCCTTCCAGCGGTACCTGATCGACGGCATGGCGACCTCCGGGCTGAAGGGCTGAGCCGGTCATGACCCAGACGCGCACCAAGGCACGTACGGCCGCCGCTCCCAGGCGTGAATCGGCCTTCGCCGAGCGGTTCGCACTGTTCGCCGAATGTCTGCTCACCGGGGTGTGGATCGCGGTGGCCTCGCTGCCGGTGGTCACCTATCCCGCCGCGTTCGCCGCCGGATCCCGGCATCTTCGACGGCGCACGGCCCATCTGGGCGGCGGCTGGCGGGAGTTCGTCGCGGACTACCGGTCGGCCCTGCGCGGCGGGTGGATCGCGGGACTCACCGGGTGGGCCGCGGCCCTCGCGGTGTGGGTCGACGTCCAGGCCGTGCGTGCCGGGATTCCGGGCGGCCCGGTCGTCGGGGCCGTCGGTCTGTTCGCCCTGATCGGGCTGGTCGTCGCGGGGCTGCGCGCGGCGGCGGTCTGGGAGCCCGGCGCGTCCTGGCGGGAACTGCTCGGGGCCGCAGGGCGCCGTACCGTCCTCGACCCCGCCGGGTCGTTCCTGCTGGTCGGCGGAGTGGCCGTGGTGGCCTGCTCCGCCTGGGTCGTCCTGCCGCTGGCGGTCCCCGTGCTGGGGGCCGTCGCGGCGGCGGCGCTCGCCGTGGAGGAGCGCGGCCGGCACCGCTGAGCGATCGTCCAACAACACCCATCACGCGTACACAAGGTCGGCGCCCGTCGCCGCGCCTCTCTCTGTCATGCCCCTGACTTCCCCGCACGGAAAGGAATGGCTGCATCTCATGTCTCCCATCCCCCGTAGGTCCCTCCTCAAGGCGGCCGCCGTCGCCGGAGCCGCCGCCCAGTTCAGCTGGGCCCTGGGCGCGCAGGAGGCGCAGGCCGCGCCGAGAGCCGAGGCCGCCGACGCGGACCCGGTGACCCTGGACTGGCTGGAGGACGGCGGCCTCGGCGCCGCCCCCGGCTCGACCGTGGGCGTGCCCTGGCCGAAGGGCGCGTACGAGAAGGAGCAGACGTTCGCGCTGACCGACGGCGACGGCAAGGAGGTGCCCGTCCAGTCCTGGCCGATCGGCTACTGGCCGGACGGCTCCCTGAAGTGGACGGCGCACGCGGTCGGGCCGGGGGCGGGGAGCGGCAGGCTCACGCTCGCCGCGGGGTCGCCCGCCGCGCCCGCGAAGAAGGTGACCGTCGACAAGCGCGGCGGCTCCATCGACGTGTCCACCGGTGTCATCACCGCGAGGATCGGCAAGAGCGGCTCCACGCTGGTGAAGTCCGTACTGCGCGGCTCGACGGAGATCGCCAAGGACGGCCGTCTCGTGCTGCTGCGGCAGCCCGAGATCGAGGACGGCGACCAGGGCGCGGAGAAGTACGAGCGGTTCGAGAGCGTCATCGCGGAGGTGGAGGTCGAGCAGGACGGGCCCGTCCGTGCCGTCGTCCGTATCGACGGCAAGCACCGCAAGGGCAGCCGGAGTTGGCTGCCCTTCTCGGTCCGGCTCTACTTCTACGCGGGCGCCGAGTCGTTCCGCATGGTGCACACGATCACCTTCGACGGCACCCAGGAGCCGGGGAAGGCCAGCGGTGACTTCATCCGCGGTATCGGCGTCCGGTTCAAGGTGCCGATGCGCGACGCCGCGTACGACCGGCACATCCGTATCGGCGGAGAGGGCACCGGTCTGCTGCGCGAGGCGGTCAAGGGCATCACCGGTCTGCGCCGGGACCCGGGCACGGCCGTGCGGACGGCCCAGTTCGAGGGCAAGAAGCTGCCCGACCCGTCGACCTGGGACCAGCGGGTGACCACCCGCCTCCAGTACATCCCCGAGTGGGGCGACTACACCCTCTCCCAGCTGTCCGCGGACGGCTTCTCGGTCCGCAAGCGCACCAAGAAGGGCCACGGCTGGATCGGCGCGGGCGGCGGCCGGCGGGCGAGCGGCTTCGGGTACGTCGGCGGCGCGAGCGGCGGACTCGCCTTCGGGCTGCGGGACTTCTGGGAGAAGTTCCCGGCCCAGCTCGACATCCGCGACGCCCAGACCGACGAGGCCGAGGTCACCATGTGGCTCTGGTCGCCCGAGGCGCAGCCCATGGACCTGCGCTTCTATCACGACGGCATGGGCCAGGACACGTACCCCGAACAGCTCGAAGGCCTCAACATCACCTACGAGGACTACGAGCCGGAGTTCGGCACGCCCTACGGCATCGCCCGCACCAGCGAACTCCTCTTCTGGGCCCACGAGTCGACGCCGAGCGCCGAGGCGATGGCCGAACAGGTGGAGGCCGTCCGCACCCCGGCGCAGCTCGCCGCCCCGCCCCAGCACCTCATCAAGGCGGGCGTGTTCGGGAAGCTGTTCTCCGAGCCGGACCGCTCCACCGCCGCCAAGGCGAAGATCGAGGACCACCTCGACTTCCTCTTCACCTATTACAAGGACCAGGTGGAGATGCGCCGTTGGTACGGCTTCTGGGACTACGGCGACATCATGCACAGCTACGACCCCAGCCGCCACCAGTGGTGCTACGACGTCGGCGGCTACGCCTGGGACAACTCCGAACTCTCGCCCGACCTGTGGCTGTGGTTCGCGTACATGCGCTCCGGGCGCGCGGACATCTTCCGCTTCGCGGAGGCCATGACCCGCCACACCGGCGAGGTCGATGTCTACCACCTCGGCAAGTGGGCGGGCCTCGGCACCCGCCACGGCGTCCAGCACTACGCGGACAGCGCCAAGCAGCAGCGCATCGCCAACACCACCTACCGGCGCTACTACTACTTCCTCACGGCGGACGAGCGCGTCGGCGACCTGATGCACGCCAACGTCGACTCCGACGAGACGTTCCTCGTCCTCGACCCCATCCGCAAGATCCGCACCGAGCCGTACGAGCCGGACCGCAACGCGCTCTCGATCGGCTTCGGCACCGACTGGAGCGGTCTGGTCTCCGCCTGGCTCACCGAGTGGGAGCGGCGCGGGCCCAAGTGGGAGAAGGCGAAGGCGCGGGTCCTGTCGACGATGGAGACCATCGCCGCCCAGCCCAACGGGTTCGTCCAGGGCAGCGCCCTGTACGACCTGGACACCGGGAAGTTCGCCGTCGCCGACAAGGCCGTGGTCGGGGTCTCGCATCTCTCGGCGATGTTCGGTCTGGTCGAGCTGAACGCCGAACTCCTCGACCAGATCGACATGCCGAAGTTCAAGGAGGCGTGGCTCGACTACTGCCGCTACTTCAACGCCACCAAGGCCGAGCAGAAGGCCCGCTACGGCTCCGACTTCGGCTCCCTGCTGCTCTTCCAGGGGCACGCGCGGCAGGACGCGTACGCCGCCGTCCAGTTGGGCGACGACGCGCTCGCCGCGCGGGCGTGGCGGCAGTTCTACAACAGTGCCGACACGTGGGACTACAAGGAGTCGACGGACTGGTCCACGAAGGAGGTCGACGGGCCGACCGGCTTGGTTTCGGGACGTGAGGCGTCGTGGGTCTCGACCAACACGACGGCGTTGTACGGGTTGGCGGCTATTCAGAATCTGGCGTTGGTGGGCGACAAGATGCCGTGACGTTCCACTGGGGACGCGGGGTTGTCTGCGGGTTCGTTGTGGCTGAGCGCGCAGTTCCCCGCGCCCCTGAGGGACGCCCCCCTGACGGGGCGCGTCCCTCAGTGCATTCTGCCCAGTACCTCTCGGACTCGGCGGGCGTCTCGGAGCCGTTGTTCGTATGTTGCGCCCAGGGCGAGGAGCAGGAGGCCGGCCAGGGCCGGGGGTGCCCAGCGCGGTACGGCGCCCATGGCCTGGGCGATGTACGGGGCCAGTTCGTGGAGGGCGACCAGGGCGAGGGTGCCGCCGCCGAGGACGAGCAGGGCCTGGAGGCGTTGCCGGGCGCCGACGAGGGTGACCAGGAGAGCAGCCGTGCCGAGGAGCAGCGGGCGCAGCCAGTCGAGGTCGCCCCATGCCGCCAGAAGGCTCGGCAGCAGGGTCACCGACAGACCGGGCCCGTACGCCGTCCAGGACGAGGTCCCCGGGTCCCGCCTCCGGCGGACGAACCCGACGACCAGCGCCGGTACGGTCACCGGCAGGGTGTACGCCTCGGGCGAGCCGACCTCCCAGGAAGCCAGCCGGACCCAGGTGGCCAGTACGAACAGGGTTGCCGCCACATAGCCGAGCCGCCTGCGGTCCGGCCGGACCGCGGTGCCCGCGGCGATCACGCCGCACAGGGCCAGCACGAGGGCGAGCACGGGCGGTTCCAGGGCCGCGAGGTCGATCGCCAACAGGGCGGCGACGGCTCCCGTGATCTCGACGGCCAGTGTCGGCGTCGCGTCCTTGAGCCGGGCCGCGAGGAGCGCGGCCGTGGCCGGCACCACCAGCACGAGCAGCGCGATGTGGTGCGGCTGCCAGTCCAGCGACGCGCCTGTGGCACAGGCCAGCGCGGCGGCGTACGCGAGGGACGCGGCGGCCGAGACGGCCCGGATCTCGTGCTTCTGCCACACGGCTGCCGCCGCGAAGAGGGCGGTCAGGCTTCCGAGGACGGCGAGCGTGGCGGCCTCGGCGGCGAGGGACAGCGCGACGAGGTGGAGAGAGGTGAGGAGCGCCAGGCCGAGGGTGGTCAGGGTGATGGGGGAGGGGCGGGTGTTGGCCGGGCTTGAGGCCGATGCCGGGGGCTCTGTCGGGCTTGTGGGGCCGTCGTCGGTCGGGTGTGCATGACGGCTGTACGCCGCTGCCGTCAAGGTGGCGGCAGTGGTTACGCCCAGCATCAACAGGCCTGCCGGGTAAGGGAGTTCGAGAGTGGCGGGCAGGACGAGGACAGAGGCCCAGGCCAGACCGAGCGCACCGCTCAGGGCGACGGACCGGTGCGGCCCGCCCCGGAACGTCAGGACCAGGACCGCCGCGACCGCGGCCAGCACCAGTGGAGCCGTCTCCGTGTTCGACGGCCAGGGCATGGAGACCGTCACCGCGTCCCGGGCGTCGGAAGGCGCACCGGACCACACGTTTTCCGCCCAGCCGGCCGGGCCCACGAGGACCACGGTGACGAGGGGCAGGGTCCATGCCACGGCGAGGGCCTGCACGCCCGCGGAGGACCACGGCAGGCCACGGCGTACGGACTCCGGCAGCCAGGTGCCGCGTACGGCCAACAACGCGATGCCGCACAGCAGATAGCCCGGAACCGTCCAGGCGTCGGGCAGCACCGAGCGGAGCACGCCGCCCGCCGCGGCGACGGTGATCAGGCCGCCGGTCGACGCGAGACCGGGGGCGGCCTGCGCGGCGGGAGCACGCCACGCGGCCCCCAGCGCGATCGCCGCGGCGAGGGCGAGGAGCGCCGCCGCACGGGCGGCGGCGCTCGGACCGGTGGCCTCCCACGAGAGCCAGCCGGCCGCCAGAAGGCCCCAGGCGCCCGTCCCGTACGCGCCGACGGCGGCGACGACACGTACGGAGCGCACGGACACCGAGAGGGCCACGACCGTGTCGAACGCTGCCGTCACCAGCAGCGCCGCCGTGATCGCGTGATGACCCGCACCGGCTGCCACGACCCAGAGCAGCAGCGGGAGTTGGGCCGTCGCCATCGCCGCCGGGAGCGGCAGACGCAGGGCGCCGAGCGAGCGTCCGTACGCCGCCCACAGCACGGCCAGGAGCGCCGTCGCGGCGGCCGCGTACCCGGTGCCGTCCACCTTCGGGAGGGCGACCTGGTGCAGGGCGTAGGCGTCGAGCACCGTCAGCACCAGGCCGAGGCCCGCCACCGACTCGGCCGTCGAGCGGAGCCCGCGCTTCAGCAGCGGCACGGGTGCGGCGAGCGCGGCGAAGGTGACCGCGCCCAGGACCACCGCCCGGCCCGCGATGCCCAACTGCCCCCAGCTGACCAGCGTGAACGCGATCGCCGCGACGGTCAGCAGGACGCCGCCGAGCACGAGCAGCACGTTCTGCACGCTGGGAGCCGTGGCCTCGGGCCGCCGGGAGCGGGGTGCGGGCGCCGACCAGATGGCCGGCGTTTGGGCCGGGCCCCAGGCCGGTGCCGGTGTCTTGGCCGACCGGAGCACACCGAGCAGCCAGGACCGACGGGCCAGCAGTTGGGCCCTGCGCGCGTCCAGTTGCCGCAGCTCGTGGTCGAGGATCCGCAACTCCTCGGCCGGTGGCGGAATGTTCGTCATGCTTCGGAGTGTGGTCCGGGTCACGCCGTGCGGCATGAGCGCACGTACTCAGGTCGTACTCAGATCCGGACACCCCGGGGCGCGGACGTGCCGGTTCTGCCCGGACCGGGCCGCGGACCGGCAGACTCGGACCATGAAGCGCATGGACTGGACGCATTACCGCTTCCGCAGCCTGTGGAGGCTCGCCGCCCCGCGTGGCGAGGTCTACGAGGCGCTGGCCGACGCCGAACGCTATCCGCGCTGGTGGCCCCAGGTGCGCGAGGTGACACCCCTCGACGCGATCAGTGGCGTCGTCCGCATCCGCTCGGTGCTGCCGTACGACCTGGTGTTCACGGGGCGCGAGGTGCGCCGTGACCCGGCGGCCGGGGTCCTGGAGATCGCGATGACCGGCGACGTGGACGGCTGGGCGCGGTGGACCCTCGCCACCGACGGGACCGGCACCCGCGCCCGCTACGACCAGGAGGTCCGGGTGACCAAGCCGCTGCTGAGGCGGCTCGCCGTGCCCGGACGGCCCGCGTTCCGCGCCAACCACGCGCTGATGATGCGGGCCGGGCGGAAGGGGCTGGTCGCGTACCTCCGGGGCACCCCTTCGCGCGAACCGTGAAGCGGTTTGAAGGAAACGCGAGGAGACCTGTATTGTTCAGTGCGTTCCCGGGCGATTAGCTCAGTGGGAGAGCGCTTCGTTCACACCGAAGAGGTCACTGGTTCGAACCCAGTATCGCCCACCGGGAAAGGCCGGTCCGTCACAGACGGACCGGCTTTTTTGTGTCGCTGCCGACGGGATGCGGCTCAGGCCGCCGCCGACAGTTCGGGGCGCAGCGGCCACGCCGGATCGACCGCCTCCTCCGTGCCGCTGCGCGCGAACCACGCCTGGAGACCGCGCGCCTGGGCCGCGTGCCAGACGGCCTGCAGCGTGTGCAGCTCGGCCGCCGAGAGCCGCTCCAGCCGTGTCGCGAAACGGCGCCCGACCGCCCGTACGACCTCCAGTGAGGCCAGTGCGTCGGCCGCCGCGTCATGCGCTCCCGTCAGCTCCACGCCGTAGTGCGCGCAGAGGTCCGTGAGCGTGCGGCGGCCCTTGCGGTAGCGGTCCAGGTGTTTGTCGAGGACCCGCGGGTCGAGCACGCGCAACGGCACGGTCTCGAACCAGTGGTCCAGGGAGGATGCCCGGTGCCTGCGCAACTCCCGGTCAAGGAGCGTCAGATCGAAGGGCGCGTTCATCACCACGAGCGGGCGGCCCGCCGCGCTCTGTTCGGCCAGTTCCCTGACTATCTCGTCCATCACCGGCGACGGCCAGCGGCCGTTCAGCCGGAGATGCTCATCCGTCAGCCCATGAATCGCCGTGGCGCCCTCGGGCACCTGCACTCCCGGATTGACCAGCCAGCGGCGCACACGCGGGCGGCCTCCGGGAGCGTCCTGGACGACGACGGCGGCCGACACGATCCGGTCGGTCTCCACGTCCACACCCGTCGTCTCGGTGTCGAACGCGGTCAAGGGGCCCTCGTACCAGCACGTCATACGCACACAACTCCTCGTTCACCTTCGGCAGTTGACGCGCCGTCCCCTGCCCTTTTTGTGATACCCGGGCTGTTTGCGCCGTACGCCGGAAGGAGACAACAGAGGTACGGGTCTTTGCAGTTCAGCGGCCCGCAGCGGGGATTCACCTGATTCGGAAGGCTGTTGGACATGGCGCTCGCGCAGCCCGAGCAGGGCGGGCTGCTGCCCCAGAGGACGGCACCGCATCGAGGCTCACTGGCCACCACGGCGTGCATGGAGACACTGCAGGTCGGTTATCTGCACGCGGTCGCGGCGGCCGCGGGCTGTTCCCTGTCCCAGCCCTTTCCGGACAACGGCATCGACTGGCACGTCAGCCACAGCGCCCCCGGGCACACGGTCGACGACGAAGTCACCATCAAGGTGCAGCTCAAGTGCACGTACCAGATCCCGCCGAACCCACCGGGCCCCGCCTTCTCCTTCACGCTCGACAACGCCCACCTGGAGAAGCTGGCCCGCACCCCGGTCTCGGTGCACAAAATACTGGTCGTGATGCTGGTGCCCAGATCACAGGACGACTGGCTGCGTGCCGGCCATGACCGCCTCGATCTGCGGCACTGCTGCTACTGGATCAACCTCGCCGGACACCGGATCACCGGCCGGCGCAGGACCACCGTGCGGATTCCGACCTCTCGCGTCTTCGACGACCGCGCGCTCTGCGAGATCATGACGCGGGTCGGAACGGGAGGCAGACCGTGACGCACCGCCCAACAGACGAGCCCCTACGCCCCGTCAGGCCCCACCCCGTCGAGACACCGGGCCTGTGGGACCAGCCACCCCGGCCCGACCAGGTCGACCCGGCCGTCCTCGGTGCGCTCCTGCACCGGCACGGCTGGCAGCGCCGCGGCGGAGCCCCCGGACGGTACGGCCGCTGGACCCCACCAGGGCCCGGCGGCTCCGGTACCAGCCTGCTGGTACCGGAGAGCCGGGCCTTCCCCGACAGCGAGGACCTTCTCGCCGAAGCCCTCGTCGCGCTGTCCCGCAGCGCGTCGCCCTCCGCCCGTGACGTCCTGGTCGGCCTCGCCGTGCCCAGCGACGAGATCCGCTGGTGGCGTGATGTGCCGACGGGCCCCGTCGGCGTCTCGCCGTGGACCGTCGAGGAGCAACTGCGCACGGCGGCACGGCAGATGCTCCTCGCGGGCGCCCTCGCCGCCCGTGCGCGCGCCGGCTACTACGGAGCCCGTCACCGCAGGCCCGCAGCCACGTCTCTGGAGAACGTGCTCGTCGGAGCCGCCCCCGGCGGCCGCCGGCTCACCGCCTTCGTGCCGGTCGCCACCGGCCGGCCGCTCGCCGTCCGCCTCCACCAGGCGTTGTACGCGGTCCGCGAGGCCATCGACTACAAGCGCGCGACCGGCGGCATGGACGCCTTCGACGGAGCCGTCGGGGCGGGCGTCAGCCATGAGCTCACCGAGGCGCTGGCGTCCCTGGTGCGCGGCACCGAGGGCGCCCGGATCGCCGTCGAGTGGGCGCCCGCCGCCGGGGTGCCCGAGGGGTGCGCGACGCCCGCCGAACCCGTCGAGTTCTCGCCCGGGGACCTGCCCGCACTCCGCGAGGCCGGCGCCCGCTATCTGCGCGAGGAGCCCTCCGTACCCGTGCGCATCACCGGAGCCGTGGTGCGGATGCGCAGGTCGGGGCCGCGCGGCGACGGGAGCGTACGGATGCGGGTCATCGCCGGGGCCGAGGTCCCGCACGTACGGATGACGCTCGACGAGGAGGCCTACCGGATAGCGGGGCACGCCCATCTGGTCGGGCTGCCGGTGCGGGTGCACGGGCGGCTGGAGAGCCGGGGCGGATTCCGGCGGCTGACCGGGGCGTCCGGCGTGGCGCCCGTGCAGGTCGACGAGGCGGAGCGGGACCGGCTGATGAAGTCGCTGCAGGAGAACCTCGACTTCTTCGAGGAGGCGTGCAGCGGGGACTGAGGTTCCCCGCGGAAGCGTGCAGCGCGCGGGACGGCTGGAGGGCCGGGCAGAGGGAACCGTTTCGCGAGGGGTGCCCCGGGCTCGGTACGATCGCCCTTGTATGACGCGTGCACCAGACGATCGCGCGCGTTTCCCTTCAGGCAGGAGAGTCCGGTGTCAGACGTCCGTGTGATCATCCAACGCGATTCCGAGCGGGAAGAGCGCGTGGTGACGACGGGCACTACGGCGGCCGAGCTCTTCGCCGGTGAGCGCACCATCGTCGCGGCCCGCGTGGCGGGCGAGCTCAAGGACCTCGCGTACGAGGTGAAGGACGGCGAGACCGTCGAGAGCGTGGAGATCTCCTCCGAGGACGGTCTCAGCATCCTGCGCCACTCGGCAGCTCATGTCATGGCGCAGGCTGTGCAGGAGCTGTTCCCCGAGGCCAAGCTGGGCATCGGCCCGCCGGTCAAGGACGGTTTCTACTACGACTTCGACGTGGAGAAGCCGTTCACGCCCGAGGACCTCAAGGCCGTCGAGAAGAAGATGCAGGAGATCCAGAAGCGGGGGCAGAGGTTCTCCCGTCGCGTGGTCACCGACGAGGCCGCGCGCGAGGAGCTGGCGGACGAGCCGTACAAGCTGGAGCTGATCGGGCTGAAGGGCTCGGCTTCTTCGGACGACGGCGCGGACGTCGAGGTCGGTGCCGGTGAACTCACCATCTACGACAACCTCGACGCCAAGACCGGCGACCTGTGCTGGAAGGACCTCTGCCGCGGTCCCCACCTGCCGACCACCCGGAACATCCCGGCGTTCAAGCTGATGCGCAACGCCGCCGCCTACTGGCGGGGCAGCGAGAAGAACCCGATGCTCCAGCGCATCTACGGCACCGCGTGGCCGTCGAAGGACGAGCTGAAGGCGCACCTGGAGTTCCTCGCCGAGGCCGAGAAGCGCGACCACCGCAAGCTCGGCAGCGAGCTCGACCTGTTCTCCATCCCGGAGCAGATCGGCTCCGGCCTCGCCGTCTTCCACCCCAAGGGCGGCGTCGTCCGCCGGGTCATGGAGGACTACTCGCGGCGCCGGCACGAGGAAGAGGGCTACGAGTTCGTCTACACCCCGCACGCGACGAAGGGGAAGCTCTTCGAGACGTCCGGGCACCTGGACTGGTACGCCGACGGCATGTACCCGCCCATGCAGCTCGACGAGGGCGTGGACTACTACCTCAAGCCCATGAACTGCCCGATGCACAACCTGATCTTCGACGCGCGCGGCCGTTCCTACCGTGAACTGCCGCTGCGCCTCTTCGAGTTCGGGACCGTGTACCGGTACGAGAAGTCGGGCGTCGTGCACGGTCTGACCCGTGCCCGGGGCTTCACGCAGGACGACGCCCACATCTACTGCACCAAGGAGCAGATGGCGGAGGAGCTCGACAAGACGCTCACCTTCGTCCTCGGCCTGCTGCGGGACTACGGTCTGACCGACTTCTACCTGGAGCTCTCCACCAAGGACCCGGAGAAGTTCGTCGGCTCCGACGAGATCTGGGAGGAGGCCACCGAGACCCTGCGCCAGGTCGCCGAGAAGCAGGGCCTCCCGCTGGTCCCGGACCCGGGCGGCGCCGCGTTCTACGGCCCGAAGATCTCCGTTCAGACCAAGGACGCGATCGGCCGCACCTGGCAGATGTCGACCGTGCAGCTCGACTTCAACCTGCCGGAGCGCTTCGACCTGGAGTACACGGGCCCCGACGGCACCAAGCAGCGGCCGGTGATGATCCACCGAGCCCTGTTCGGGTCGATCGAGCGCTTCTTCGCGGTCCTCCTCGAGCACTACGCGGGCGCGTTCCCGGCATGGCTGGCGCCCGTCCAGGCGGTCGGCATCCCGATCGGCGACGCGCACGTGGACTACCTGCAGAAGTTCGCCGCCGACGCGAAGAAGCAGGGCCTGCGGGTCGAGGTCGACTCGTCCTCCGACCGTATGCAGAAGAAGATCCGCAACGCCCAGAAGCAGAAGGTCCCGTTCATGGTCATCGCGGGCGACGAGGACATGGCCAACGGCGCTGTCTCCTTCCGCTACCGCGACGGCTCCCAGGAGAACGGCATCCCGCTCGAAGAGGCCATCGCGAAGATCGCGAAGGTGGTCGAGGAGCGGGTGCAGGTCTGATCGCGGACGCGGGTCCGATCCCCGTACGCGAGCGCCCGGCCGCACGGTCCTGAAGGCGCCCGGAGGCCCCCGGAGAGCTCAGCTCTCCGGGGGCCTCTCGTGGTCCACAGGGGGCGCGGCGGGGCGATCGTCCGGCACGGGGGCCGCTGCCCCGCGCTCGTCCTCGCTCGAGAACACCTGCAGCAGCCACGCCGAGAACGACCCCGTCACCGCGCCGAGCAGCGCGAGCCCGCAGGCCATCAGGCCCACCGCGATCACGCGTCCGGCGGCCGTCACGGGAGTCACGTCGCCGTATCCCACGGTCGCGAGCGTGGAGCAGGTCCACCACACCGAGTCCCCGAACGTGCGGATCGTCGCGCCCGGCGCCGCGTGCTCCTGCTGGTACACGGCGAGCGCGCCCGCGAAGCCGAGCAGGGCCACCGAGAGGCCCGCGTACGTGATCACGCGCGCGTGCAGGGAGAGCCGCGGCCGTCCCTGCCGACGCTGGACGGCCTCGTACACCTTGACCACGCGCACGGGACGCAGCAGGGGCAGGACCAGGACGACCGTGTCCAGCCAGTGCGTCCGTACGAAGCGGTGGCCCTGGCCGCTCAGCCGCCAGCGCACGGCGTAGTCCACGGCGAACATCGCCCAGCTCCCCAGGGTCACCGCGAGACACAGGTCCCGCCACGCGTCGGGCAGACCGTGGGCGAGGACATGGATCGCGTACGAGGTGAGGAACAGCATCGAGGCCACGGCGAGCGGGACCTCCGCGCGGTGTTCCCAGCGGGTCGTGCGGCTGTCGTCGTCCATCGGCTCAGCTTGGCCGGGGGCCCTTTCACGTGGTACCCGGCGACACGCCGCGAACGGGCGAAGCCATATGCTGCACCACATGACGAGTGAGCCGGAGCAGCAGATCGGAGTCGGCACACAGGACGCGTTCCAGCGCCTGTGGACGCCCCACCGGATGGCGTACATCCAGGGCGAGAACAAGCCCACCGGTCCCGGGGCCGACGACGGCTGCCCGTTCTGCTCGATCCCGGCCAAGTCCGACGAGGACGGGCTCGTCATCAAGCGTGGCGAGCAGGTCTACGCGGTGCTCAACCTGTACCCGTACAACGGCGGGCACCTGATGGTCGTGCCCTACCGGCACGTCGCGGACTACACCGACCTGACCGTGGCGGAGACCGCCGAGCTCGGCGAGCTGACGAAGCAGGCTATGACCGCGCTGCGGGCCGCCTCCGGTGCGCACGGGTTCAACATCGGGATGAACCAGGGCACGGTCGCGGGCGCCGGCATCGCCGCCCACCTCCACCAGCACATCGTGCCCCGCTGGGGCGGCGACACCAACTTCATGCCGGTGGTCGGGCACACGCGGGTACTGCCCCAACTGCTCGCGGACACGAGGAAGATGCTCGCGGAAGCTTGGCCGACAGCCTGAGCCCCGCCCCGTAAGGGGCGCGGGGCTGTGCCGATTTGCGGCTCCGCCGCGGGGCCCGACCAGCCCCCACGACCCGCACGATCTTCACGACCGCATGCCCCACAACGAGCCTGACCTGCCGAACCGCCGGGGGCTCACGCGTCGTAGACGTCCGCCTTCCTCGGGGACGCGTCCTGGATCGCCGTGCTCAGGAACGACGAGCGGTTGCCGAACTTCTCCGTGTCGACGCCGTTCTCCTTGAGGACCTTGATGGACGCCGCGTGCACCACGCGCAGCACGGGCGTGGCCGCCCGCAGCGCGTCGTCGGCCATGAAGCGGTGCCGCCAGGGCTGATCGGCCCACGCGTGCCGCAGGCCGAACGGCTCCGGGAGCGCCAGGCTGCCGCCGAGCCAGTTGAGGAGCGGCGGGTACCAGGTGATCGGGGCGCGCACCGCGAGCCGCACCACCTCGTCGGTCTCGACGAGGGGCAGCTTCTTCGCGCGGGTCTCCCAGGGCTTGAAGGACTTCGCGATCTGCTTCGTCTTCGCCGAGGGCTTGGTCGTGAACAGCGAGTGCACGGGCCCGAGCGCGTGGCCGGTGACCTCGATGCGCAGGGTCTCGTGCAGCACGGTCACCGTGATCAGCATGGTGATGACCAACTGGCCGTCCCAGAGCGTCCACTGGATCCCGAGGTAGTGCCGGTCGCCGCTGCCGAACTGCTGCTTGTTGCAGATGTCCTGGATGGCGTGGTTCTTCACCTGGTACGCGTCCACGTCCGTGCCGCCCGGCCGGGACACCGAACCCGCGTTCTCCCCGATCGGGGTGACCACCCAGTGCTTTATCGAAGGGCGCGGGAAGCCGCCGGTGTTGAGCGGGCCGCGCTCCAGCATGCGCAGTTGGTCGTGGATCGACCGGATGACGTCCCAGCTGCGGAAGGGGTGGATCTCCTTGCTCTCGTCGAGCGGCACCAGATCCTCGGCGAGCTGCCAGCTGCCCCAGCGTGTGCCCATGCCGAGTATGCCCTTGGGGCCCGCGTAGAAGACGGAGTTGGACTGCTGCTCGGCGCTCAGCTTGGCCAGGTTCTGGCGCAGCGACTCCGCCGCCGTCTCGCCGGGGCTGCCGGGCACCGCCTCGGGGATCTTGGCCCCAACACCGCCGCCCGACAGGAGGCCCTCCCAGCGCGCGCGCAGGTCCTTGGCCGTGCGCTCGCAGATCTGCTGCGCCCAGAACCAGCCGACGACCGGCATGACGATCGCCGCGCGTGCGTACCAGGCCCAGAACCCGCCGAACGGCAGCCGGAGCAGGAAGATCACGGCGAGTGCGCCGAAGGCGATGAGGAGGGTGGTGGCGAGGGCGGAGGCGCGCTTGTCCTCACGCTTGGCGATCATCGTGCGGATCTGGAAGACCAGCAGCCAGGCGATGAGCCCGGGCAGGAAGATCAGCCCGCACAGCACCGTCACCGCCGTCAGCCAGTTGTCGCGCTCCCTGCGGATGCGGTTCGCCGCCAGACAGTGCTCGACGACGACCTGTGGTTCGGTGCCGAACGACTGGATCAGCGCGTTCCGGCCGCTGCCCAGCATGCGGTCGTGCACGGCCCGCGCGAACGCCTCGCCCAGGTTGGGCACGAAGAGCTTGAGCTTGCCCGCCTTGACCGTCGACTTGTGCCATTCGTTGTTGGCTTTGAGGATCTCCCCGACCTCGTTGTCCCGGTACGCCGCCGAGGCCAGGGCGAATGTCGCCGCCGTCTGGCCTGCGGCACCCGAGAGCGGGACCTGTGCCCCGGGCCTGAAATCGAATCCCTCGTCCGCCACTGCCGCCCCCATCGCCGCCGTGCTCCGCTGCTGCGGCTTTTCCCGACTTCCGTGCTCCGCACACCTGTTGATCAGGTCATCGTCTTGATCAGGTTCTCAGAGTATCCGCCGGGACCGGCATCCGTCGGCGGACAGCACAAGCTGCCCGCCGGCCCGGAGGGGTGATCGAGCGGTGTTCAACTAGGGATTTCCCTGCGCCTGTTCGCGGATCTTCTCCGCCAACTGCGCGGGCATCGGCTCGTGTCGGGCGTATGTGCGGTTGAAACGCGCGGTGCCGTGCGAGAGGGAGCGCAGGTCGACGCCGTACCGCCCGATCTCGATCTCGGGGACCTCGGCCCGTACGAGCGTGCGGTTGCCGCCGGCCTGCTCGGTGCCGACGACGCGGCCGCGCCGACCGGACAGGTCGCTCATCACGGCGCCCACATATTCGTCGCCGACCAGGACCGTCACCTCGGCGACCGGTTCCAGGAGATGGATCCGGGCGTCGACCGCGGCCTCCCGCAGGGCGAGCGCTCCCGCGGTCTGGAACGCGGCGTCCGAGGAGTCCACGGAGTGCGCCTTGCCGTCGAGCAGCGTGATCCGGATGTCGATCAGGGCATAGCCCGCGGCCACGCCCTTGGCGGCCTGCGCGCGCACGCCCTTCTCGACGGACGGGATGAACTGCCGGGGCACGGCCCCGCCGACGACCTTGTCGACGAACTCGATGCCGGAGCCGCCGGGCAGCGGCTCCACCTCGATCGCGCAGATCGCGTACTGCCCGTGCCCGCCCGACTGCTTCACATGGCGGCCGCGCCCGGCCGACCTGTCGGCGAACGTCTCCCGCAGGGAGACCTTGTGCGGTACGACATCGACCTGGACGCCGTAGCGGCTGCGCAGCCGCTCCAGGGCGACGTCCGCGTGAGCCTCGCCCAGACACCACAGGACCACCTGGTGGGTGTCCGGGTTCTGTTCGAGCCGCATCGTCGGGTCCTCGGCGACCAGACGGCCCAGGCCCTGCGACAGCTTGTCCTCGTCCGCCTTGCTGTGCGCCTGGATGGCGAGGGGCAGCAGCGGGTCGGGCATCTCCCACGGCTCCATGAGCAGCGGGTCGTCCTTGGAGGAGAGCGTGTCGCCGGTCTCGGCGCGGCTCAGCTTGGCCACGCAGGCGAGGTCGCCCGCGATGGCGTGCGTGAGGGCGCGCTGCTGCTTCCCGAACGGCGCGGACAGGGCGCCGATGCGCTCGTCGACGTCGTGGTCCTCGTGGCCGCGGTCGGCGAGACCGTGTCCGGAGACGTGCACCGTCTCGTCGGGGCGCAGCGTCCCGGAGAACACGCGGACCATCGACACCCGGCCGACGTACGGGTCGGACGCGGTCTTCACGACCTCGGCGACCAGCGGCCCGTCCGGGTCGCAGGCCTTCACCTGGCGGGCTTTGCCGTCCGGGGTGGTGACCGTCGGGGCCTCGCGCTCCAGCGGGGTCGGGAAGCCGCCGGTGACCAGCTCCAGGAGTTCCACCGTGCCGAGACCCTGCTTGGCGCCCTCGGCGGCGGGCGCGGCGGCCAGCACCGGGAAGAAGATCCCGCGCGCGACGGCCCGTTCCAGGTCCTGCACGAGTGTCCTGAAGTCGAGTTCCTCGCCGCCGAGATAGCGGTCCATGAGGGTCTCGTCCTCGCTCTCGGCGATGATCCCCTCGATCAGCCGGTTGCGGGCCTCCTCGATGAGCGGCAACTGCTCGGGGCCCGGCTCGGACTCCTTGCGCTCCCCGGAGGAGTAGTCGAACAACCGCTGCGACAGCAGCCCGATCAGGCCCGTCACGGGCGCGTGGCCGTCGGGACCCTGCGGGCCGTGCAGCGGCAGGTACAGCGGCAGCACGGCGTCGGGGTCGTCGGCCCCGAAGGCCTCCGCGCAGGTCCGCGTCATCTCGTCGAAGTCAGCCCTGGCCGACTCCAGGTGCGTGATCACGATGGCCCGCGGCATACCGACCGCCGCGCACTCCTCCCACACCATGCGCGTCGAGCCGTCCACCCCGTCCGAGGCCGAGACGACGAAAAGGGCCGCGTCCGCCGCTCGCAGACCGGCCCTCAACTCGCCGACGAAATCGGCGTATCCGGGTGTGTCGAGAATATTGATCTTGTATCCGTCCCAGTCGACGGGTACCAGGGAGAGCTGTACCGAGCGTTGCTGCCGGTGCTCGATCTCGTCGTAGTCGGAGACGGTGCCGCCGTCCTCCACACGGCCCGCCCTGTTCACCGCTCCCGCCGTCAGCGCGAGAGCTTCCACCAGAGTCGTCTTGCCCGATCCGGAGTGGCCGACCAGCACCACATTCCGTACGGACGCGGGGTGGTCGGCCGCCGTAGCCCTGCCGGCGGCTCCGGGGTGTGCATTCGCCTTGTCGCCCATGGCCTTGCCTCCCGTACACGGTGAGGTCACTGTGGGCGCGGACGCGCGGCGCCGCGTGCGGTGGCGGCTCCGATGACGCCCGCGGTGTCTTCGAGCTTTGCACTCGTGTCACGGTGCGTCCATACAACGGACGCGATCGCGCCGTCCCACGGATGTCATCAGGACGTGACCCGGGGCGCGGGTGCCCGACCGTCGCACAAGCGCACGCGTGGCTACGATGGGCCAGCCGGCGGCCAGCAGGGGCCGCGCGGCCACACCGACCCTCGGGAAGGCCATGCTGAACAAGTACGCGCGTGCATTCTTCACGCGTGTCCTCACACCGTTCGCCGCGTTTCTCATCCGCCGGGGGGTAAGCCCCGACACGGTCACCCTCCTGGGCACGGCCGGAGTGATGGCGGGCGCACTGGTCTTCTTCCCCAGGGGAGAACTCTTCTGGGGCACGATCGTCATCACGCTGTTCGTGTTCTCGGACCTCGTCGACGGCAACATGGCCCGCCAGCTGGGCCGCTCCAGCCGCTGGGGCGCCTTCCTCGACTCGACGCTCGACCGGGTCGCCGACAGCGCGATCTTCGGCGGATTCGCACTCTGGTACGCGGGCGGTGGCGACGACAACGTCCTGTGCGCCGTCTCGATCTTCTGCCTGGCCAGCGGTCAGGTGGTGTCGTACACCAAGGCCCGCGGCGAGTCGATCGGACTGCCCGTCGCCGTCAACGGCCTCGTCGAGCGCGCCGAGCGCCTGGTGATCTCGCTGGTCGCGGCCGGTCTGGCGGGCTTCCACAAGACCTTCGGCGTGCCCGGTATCGAGATCCTGCTGCCCATCGCGCTGTGGATCGTCGCCGTCGGCAGTGTCGTCACGCTGATCCAGCGCGTCGTCACGGTCCGCCGGGAGTCCGCCGAGGCGGATGCCGCGGCCGAGGCCTCTCCCTCCGCCACCACCTCGCCGGACAACGCCTCGCAGAGCAGCGAGGCCACACCGTGAGCGGTCTGAAGGACCAGCTGGCGTACGCGGCGTACGCGGCGGGCTGGGGAGCCGTCAAGAAGCTCCCCGAGCCCGTCGCCGTACGCCTGGGCCGGACCATCGCCGACATCGCCTGGAAGCGGCGCGGCAAGGGCGTACGACGCCTCGAATCCAACTACGCGCGCGTGCTGCCCGACGCGAGCCCCGAGCGGCTCACCGAACTCTCCAGGGCCGGCATGCGCTCGTACCTGCGCTACTGGATGGAATCCTTCCGGCTGCCCGCCTGGAGCAAGGAACGCATCAAGGGCGGCTTCGACGCGAAGGACATCCACAACCTCACCGACGCGCTCGCCTCCGGCAAGGGCGTCATCGTCGCGCTGCCGCACCTGGCCAACTGGGACCTCGCCGGTGCCTGGGTCACCACCAAGCTGGAGACGCCGTTCACGACGGTCGCCGAGCGGCTGGAGCCGGCGAAGCTCTACGACCGGTTCGTCGCCTACCGCGAGAGCCTCGGCATGGAGGTTCTGCCGCACAGCGGCGGCACCGCGTTCGGCACGCTGGCCCGGCGACTGCGCGACGGCGGGCTCGTCTGTCTGGTCGCCGAGCGGGATCTGTCCGCCTCCGGGGTCGAGGTCAAGTTCTTCGGAGACGCCACCCGGATGCCCGCGGGCCCGGCGCTGCTCGCCCAGCAGACCGGTGCGCTGCTCCTGCCGGTGACACTCTGGTACGACGACTCGCCCGTGATGCGGGGCCGGGTCCATCCGCCCGTCGACGTCCCCGAGTCAGGTAGCCGGGCCGAGAAGACGTCTGTCATGACGCAGGCGCTGGCCGACGCCTTCGCCACGGGTATCGCCGACCATCCGGAGGACTGGCACATGCTGCAGCGCTTGTGGCTCGCCGACCTGGAGCCCCGCTCCGGGCCGGCCGAGGGGGAACAGCCGTGAGAATCGGCATCGTCTGTCCGTACTCCTGGGACGTGCCCGGGGGAGTCCAGTTCCACATCCGCGATCTGGCGGACCATCTCATCGGCCTGGGGCACGACGTGTCCGTCCTCGCTCCGGCCGACGACGACACCCCCCTTCCGCCGTACGTCGTCTCGGCGGGCCGTGCCGTCCCGGTGCCGTACAACGGCTCGGTCGCGCGCCTCAACTTCGGGTTCCTGTCGGCCGCGCGGGTGCGGCGCTGGCTGCACGACGGCACGTTCGACGTGATCCACATCCACGAGCCGGCCTCGCCGTCCCTCGGCCTGCTCTCCTGCTGGGCCGCTCAGGGGCCGATCGTCGCCACCTTCCACACGTCGAACCCGCGGTCCCGGGCGATGATCGCCGCGTACCCGATCCTGCAGCCCGCCCTGGAGAAGATCAGCGCGCGCATCGCGGTGAGCGAGTACGCGCGGCGCACCCTCGTCGAGCACCTGGGCGGCGACGCCGTCGTCATCCCGAACGGCGTCGACGTGGACTTCTTCGCGAAGGCGGAGCCCAAGGCCGAGTGGCAGGGGGACACGATCGGCTTCGTGGGGCGTATCGACGAGCCCCGGAAGGGCCTGCCGGTCCTCATGAAGGCGCTGCCGAAGATCCTCGCCGAGCGGCCGGGGACCCGGCTCCTGGTCGCCGGGCGCGGCGACGAGGAGGAGGCCGTCGAGAAGCTCCCCGCGGAGCTGCGGTCGCGCGTCGAGTTCCTCGGCATGGTGAGCGACGACGACAAGGCGCGGTTCCTGCGCAGCGTCGACCTGTACGTCGCGCCCAACACCGGCGGCGAGAGCTTCGGGATCATCCTGGTCGAGGCCATGTCGGCGGGCGCGCCCGTGCTCGCCTCCGACCTCGACGCGTTCGCGCAGGTCCTCGACCAGGGCGCGGCGGGCGAGCTGTTCGCCAACGAGGACGCCGACGCGCTGGCCGCCTCGGCGGTACGGCTGCTCGGCGACCCGGCGCGCCGCGCGGAACTGCGCGAGCGGGGGAGCGCGCATGTGCGGCGCTTCGACTGGTCGACGGTCGGCGCGGACATCCTGTCCGTCTACGAGACGGTCACCGACGGCGCCGCCGCGGTCGCCGCCGACGAGCCCAACGAGCCGGGCGGCCTGCTGGCCCGACTCGGCCTGGTACGGGACTGAGAGCTGGAGGGCGTGGTGGGGGACATGGGTGGCGTGGGGGACGTACGTGAAGTCCGGGAGGTGCCCCAGGAGGCCGCCAGGACTCCTCTGACGGCCGAGGAGGAGCTGCGCAGTCGGTCGGTCTTCGCCACCGAGATCGGGGCGCAGCTGGCCCGCCAGGGGTGGGCCGTCTTCCCCGCGCACACTCCGGAGGAGCGCATCCGGCTCTTCGCGGTGGCGCGGATCATCGAGCAGCGGCTCGGGTGCCGGGTCGAGGCCGTGCCGCAGGACATCGTGTCCATGCGGTTCACGGTGGTGGGCGCCGCGCATGGGGTCGGCCCGGCGGCCGGCGCGGCCGGACAGCTGACCGACTGACGCCCGCGGCGGCGCCCACGGGAGGTGGTGCTGCTGGGGGAGGTGGCGACGGAGGGGCCGGGCCGGCCCCCATGTCCCCCACCCCGTCCAGGCCGTTGCGGGATCGCTGTAGCAGCGTCCGGCTCTGACGGTGGGTCACTGCGGTGGCGTCCGGGGGCGGTGGTGCGGCGGCGGGCGGCACCTTCGTGTGGTTCGGGCCCCTGATCGTCGTGCGGGGTGATGCCGGGGCGGGCGGCCCGGGGCGCACCGGTAGCGTGTGCGCCCGTGACCTCCACACTGATCTGGATCGTGGTCGCCCTCGTGGCGATCGGCCTCTACCTGAGCTGGACCGCGGGCCGGCTCGACCGGTTGCACTCGCGGATCGACGCGGCGCGGGCCGCGCTCGACGCGCAGTTGCTCCGGAGGGCGTCGGTGGCACAGGAACTGGCCACCTCCGGAGTGCTCGATCCGGCCGCCTCGATGGTGCTGTACGAAGCGGCGCACGCGGCCCGGCAGGCCGAGGAGGACAACAGGGAGGTCGCCGAGAGCGACCTCAGCCAGGCGCTGCGGGCCGTCTTCGGAGAGGTCCAGCAGGTCGAGGCGGTGCAGGCGGTCCCCGGTGGCGAGGACGCGGCACGTGAACTCGCCCAGGCCGTCCGCCGGGTTCCGATGGCCCGGCGCTTCCACAACGACGCCGTACGGGCGGCCCGCGCCCTGCGCCGCCACCGCAAGGTGCGCTGGTTCCGGCTGGCCGGTCACGCGCCGTTCCCGCTGGCCTTCGAGATGGACGACGAGGCTCCGGTCGCCCTCGCGGACCGCCCGGGAACGTAGTCCACGCGCGCGTGGACCCCGAAAAGGGCTACCGGGCACAGCATCCGATGCCGTCGGCCACAGCACCCGACGTCCCTGGTCAGGGCCCCGACCGCCCGGCCTGACCACGGGAAACGCGCCCGGAGGCCCGGAAAATGAGCCACCGCCTCCCCATTGGCCCTTGCAGTGGCCTGGTCCTCAAGCGTTTCCTCGGTGTTTGCAGAAGCCCTCTTTCACCGAGTGAGGTCAACCCTTGTCCAGCACGCTCTCCACTCCCGCCCAGCCCACCGACACCCCTGCCACCGGCACCGCGCGCGTGAAGCGCGGCATGGCCGAGCAGCTCAAGGGCGGCGTGATCATGGACGTCGTCACGCCGGAGCAGGCGAAGATCGCCGAGGACGCGGGCGCCGTGGCCGTCATGGCCCTGGAGCGGGTGCCTGCCGACATCCGCAAGGACGGCGGCGTGGCGCGCATGTCCGACCCCGACATGATCGAGGGCATCATCGAGGCCGTCTCCATCCCGGTGATGGCCAAGTCGCGCATCGGCCACTTCGTCGAGGCCCAGGTCCTGCAGTCCCTCGGCGTCGACTACATCGACGAGTCCGAGGTCCTCACTCCCGCCGACGAGGTCAACCACTCCGACAAGTGGGCCTTCACGACCCCCTTCGTCTGTGGCGCCACCAACCTGGGCGAGGCCCTGCGCCGCATAGCCGAGGGCGCCGCGATGATCCGCTCCAAGGGCGAGGCCGGCACCGGCAACGTCGTCGAGGCCGTCCGCCACCTGCGCCAGATCAAGAACGAGATCGCCCGGCTGCGCGGCTACGACAACAACGAGCTGTACGCCGCCGCCAAGGAACTGCGCGCCCCGTACGAGATCGTCAAGGAGGTCGCCGAGCTCGGCAAGCTCCCGGTCGTGCTGTTCTCCGCCGGTGGTGTGGCCACCCCGGCCGACGCCGCGCTGATGCGCCAGCTCGGCGCAGAGGGCGTCTTCGTCGGCTCCGGCATCTTCAAGTCCGGCGACCCGGCCAAGCGCGCCGCCGCCATCGTGAAGGCCACCACCTTCTACGACGACCCGAAGATCATCGCCGAAGCGTCCCGGAACCTCGGCGAGGCCATGGTCGGCATCAACTGCGACACCCTCCCCGAGGCCGAGCGCTACGCGAACCGCGGCTGGTAACCACCCATGACCGATGTACCTGTCGTAGGTGTCCTGGCTCTCCAGGGCGACGTACGGGAGCACCTGGTCGCCCTGGCCGCGGCGGACGCCGTGGGCAGGGCGGTGCGGCGCCCCGAGGAACTCGCCGAGGTCGACGGACTCGTCATCCCCGGCGGCGAGTCCACCACCATCTCCAAACTGGCCGTCCTGTTCGGCCTGATGGAACCCCTGCGCGCGCGCGTGCGGGCCGGTATGCCCGTCTACGGCACCTGCGCGGGCATGATCATGCTCGCCGACAAGATCCTCGACCCGCGCTCGGGCCAGGAGACCATCGGCGGCATCGACATGATCGTGCGCCGCAACGCCTTCGGACGGCAGAACGAGTCCTTCGAGGCGACGGTCGACGTGAAGGGCGTTGAGGGCGATCCTGTGGAGGGCGTCTTCATTCGCGCTCCCTGGGTCGAGTCCGTGGGTGCGGAGGCAGAGGTGCTGGCCGAGCACGACGGCCACATCGTCGCCGTACGTCAGGGCAACGCGCTCGCCACGTCGTTCCACCCGGAACTGATCGGCGACCACCGCGTGCACGGCCTGTTCGTCGAGATGGTGCGCGCGAACCTGGCTGCGGGGTCCTAGTAGGATTCCTGGGGTTCGTAAAGAGTTGGGTTACGCGAAGGAGACAGGCAGATGTCCGGCCACTCTAAATGGGCTACGACGAAGCACAAGAAGGCCGTGATCGACGCCAAGCGCGGCAAGCTCTTCGCGAAGATGATCAAGAACATCGAGGTCGCGGCCCGAACCGGCGGTGCCGACCCCGCCGGTAACCCGACGCTCTTCGACGCCATCCAGAAGGCCAAGAAGAGCTCGGTCCCGAACAAGAACATCGACTCCGCGGTCAAGCGCGGCGCCGGTCTCGAAGCCGGTGGCGCCGACTACGAGACGATCATGTACGAGGGCTACGGTCCGAATGGTGTCGCGGTGCTCATCGAGTGCCTCACCGACAACCGCAACCGCGCCGCCTCGGACGTCCGCGTCGCCATGACCCGCAACGGCGGCAACATGGCCGACCCGGGCTCCGTCTCGTACCTCTTCAACCGCAAGGGTGTCGTCATCGTCCCCAAGGGCGAGCTGGGCGAGGACGACGTCCTGGGTGCCGTGCTCGACGCGGGCGCCGAGGAGGTCAACGACCTGGGTGAGTCCTTCGAGGTCATCTCCGAGGCCACCGACCTGGTCGCGGTGCGCACCGCCCTCCAGGACGCGGGCATCGACTACGACTCCGCCGACGCCAACTTCGTCCCGACCATGCAGGTCGAACTGGACGAGGAGGGCGCCAAGAAGATCTTCAAGCTCATCGACGCCCTCGAGGACAGCGACGACGTGCAGAACGTCTTCGCCAACTTCGACGTGAGCGACGAGGTCATGGAGAAGGTGGACGCGTAGCGCCGCCACGAGCCGCACGGGTTCAACGGGCCGACGGGAACACACCCCGTCGGCCCGTCGCTTTGGCGGGCGTCGATGGCGGTCGATGTCGGTGGCACCCGATAGCCTGCACAAACTGGGGGCACCTCCCAGCGGTAGCTGGGGGAGATCGAAGGAGGGGCTGGGGTGCGGGTACTGGGCGTTGACCCGGGACTGACCCGGTGCGGTGTCGGTGTGGTCGAAGGTGTCGCCGGCCGACCCCTGACCATGCACGGCGTCGGTGTCGTACGGACGCCCGCCGACGCGGAGTTGGGGCAGCGCCTCGTCGCCATCGAGCAGGGCATCGAGCAGTGGCTCGACGAGCACCGGCCCGAATTCGTCGCCGTGGAGCGGGTGTTCAGCCAGCACAACGTGCAAACGGTGATGGGCACGGCCCAGGCCAGCGCGGTCGCCATGCTGTGCGCGGCCCGGCGCGGGATTCCCGTGGCCCTGCACACGCCGAGCGAGGTCAAGGCCGCCGTCACCGGCAACGGCCGTGCGGACAAGGCCCAGGTCGGAGCCATGGTCACCAGGCTGCTCCGGCTCGACGCACCCCCGAAGCCCGCCGACGCGGCGGACGCCCTCGCCCTCGCGATCTGCCACATCTGGCGCGCACCCGCCCAGAACCGCCTGCAGCAGGCCGTCGCGCAGAACCGCCTGCAGCAGGCCGTCGCGCAGAACCGGCTCCAGCAGGCCGCCGCCCTGCACGCGTCGAAAGCCGCATCGCGGCAAGCACCCAACCACGCACCGCAACAAGCACCGAAAGGCCGTACCGCATGATCGCCTTCGTCAGCGGCCCCGTCGCCGCCCTCGCGCCCGACTCCGCGGTGGTCGAGGTGGGCGGCATCGGCATCGCGGTCCAGTGCACGCCGAACACGCTCTCCGGACTCCGCATGGGCCGGCAGGCCAAGCTCGCCACCTCCCTCGTCGTACGGGAGGACTCGCTGACGCTGTACGGCTTCGCCGACGACGACGAGCGCCAGACCTTCGAGCTGCTGCAGACCGCGAGCGGTGTCGGCCCGCGCCTGGCCCAAGCCATGCTCGCGGTGCACAGCCCCGACGCCCTGCGCCGTGCGGTGTCCACCGGCGACGAGAAGTCCCTCACCGCCGTCCCGGGCATCGGCAAGAAGGGCGCCCAGAAGCTCCTCCTGGAGCTCAAGGATCGCCTCGGCGAGCCCCTCGGCACCGGCGGCCATGCCATCGGCACCCCCGTCACGGCCGGCTGGCGCGAGCAGCTGCACGCCGCGCTGATCGGCCTCGGGTACGCGACCCGCGAGGCCGACGAGGCGGTCTCCGCGGTGGCGCCGCAGGCGGAGGCGGCGGACGGGGCGCCCCAGGTGGGGCAGTTGCTCAAGGCCGCCCTTCAGACCCTCAACAGAGCGCGTTGAGCTCCGCGGGAGGTGCGGTCGTGAACCTGCGGGTCCGTTGTGGCCGGTCGCGCAGTTCCCCGCGCCCCTATGGGGCGCGGCATCGCCTGCCCCACACCCGTACGACCCGGACCCACTACCTCGCGAGGCACAGCACATGAACTGGGACGACACGGCCGACGACGACACCGCCGAGCGGCTCGTCGGTGCGTCCGCCGACCATGAGGAGCAGGCCGTCGAGGCCGCTCTGCGCCCCAAGGACCTCGGCGAGTTCATCGGTCAGGAGAAGGTCCGCGAGCAGCTCGACCTCGTCCTGCGGGCCGCACGCGCGCGTGGCGCCACCGCCGACCACGTCCTGCTCTCCGGCGCCCCCGGTCTCGGCAAGACCACCCTCTCGATGATCATCGCCGCCGAGATGGAAGCCCCCATCCGCATCACCAGCGGCCCGGCCATCCAGCACGCGGGCGACCTCGCCGCGATCCTCTCCTCCCTCCAGGAGGGCGAGGTCCTCTTCCTCGACGAGATCCACCGCATGTCGCGGCCCGCCGAGGAGATGCTCTACATGGCGATGGAGGACTTCCGCGTCGACGTGATCGTCGGCAAGGGCCCCGGCGCCACCGCCATCCCGCTCGAACTGCCGCCCTTCACGCTCGTCGGCGCCACCACGCGCGCGGGCCTGCTGCCGCCCCCGCTGCGGGACCGCTTCGGCTTCACCGCCCACATGGAGTTCTACGAGCCCGCCGAGCTGGAGCGCGTCATCCACCGCTCGGCGAACCTGCTGGACGTCGAGATCGACCCCGCGGGCGCCGCCGAGATCGCGGGCCGCTCCCGTGGCACACCCCGGATCGCCAATCGGCTCCTGCGCCGCGTCCGCGACTACGCCCAGGTCAAGGCCGACGGCTTCGTCACGCGCGAGATCGCCGGCGCCGCCCTCGCCGTGTACGAAGTGGACAGCCGAGGCCTCGACCGCCTGGACCGCGGTGTCCTCGAAGCGCTGATCAAGCTCTTCGGCGGCGGCCCGGTCGGTCTCTCGACGCTCGCCGTGGCCGTGGGGGAGGAGCGCGAGACCGTGGAGGAGGTCGCCGAGCCCTTCCTCGTCCGTGAGGGGCTACTGGCCCGTACGCCCCGCGGGCGGGTGGCCACACCGGCGGCATGGGCTCATTTCGGCCTCACCCCGCCCCGGCCGTCAACCGGTGGAAACGGACAACAGGACCTGTTCGGGGCGTGACGGCGAGAGGGCTCGCGGGGTCAGGAACCCCGGTGCCATGCTGAGCGTTGTTCCTTGACGGCGGACTCGCTTAGACTCCGCCGATGCCGCCTTTGCCGGCGGCGTACATACCCCCATCCATCAGGCCGCTCACCATCGCGGTCGAATGAAGGAAGTTCCGTCCCGTGAGTCTCGTGACCCTCCTCCCGTTCATCGTGCTCATCGGGGCCATGTTCCTGATGACCCGGTCGGCCAAGAAGAAGCAGAATGCGGCTGCGCAGATGCGCAACGACATGCAGCCCGGCTCCGGCGTCCGCACGATCGGTGGCATGTACGCAACGGTGAAGGAGGTCAACGAGGACACGGTCCTCCTTGACGCAGGCCCGGGCGTCGACCTGCTCTTCGCGAAGAACGCGATCGGGGCGGTCCTCAGCGACGACGAGTACAACCGCCTCGTTCACGGCATCGAGCACGACCTCAAGGAAGACGAGTCCGTCGTCCCGGACGACGCCTCCTCCCTCACCGAGACCGACGAGCCCGCCGACGCTTCCGACGACAAGCCCATCGACCTCGGCAAGAAGGACGCGGCCGACGAGCCCGTCGAGGAGTCCGCCGACGCGGAGCCGAAGAAGGCCGATGAGGCTGACCTGAAGAAGTCCGACGGCGAGTCCGACGCGAAGTAGTCATGACCGGGGACCGCGGAGTGCGCCGCTCGCGCGCCGCGGTCCCCGGGACGTGTGGCTTCGCACGGAATCTCGACACCATTCATGCCCGTCCGCGCAGGTACTTCGGTAACCGGGCGGACGAAGAGGGAGAACGAGAAGGTGGCAGCACCTAAGAAGGGCCGACAGGGCACCCAGGGCAGGCCGGGGCGCACCTTGGCCCTGATCCTGATCGCCATCGTGGCGCTCACCGGCGGCATGTTCGCCTCCGGACACACGACGCCGCGCCTCGGCATCGACCTCGCCGGCGGTACGAGCATCACGCTCCAGGCGAAGAACGAGCCGGGCCAGAAGAACGCGATCAACCCGACCAACATGAACACCGCGGTCGACATCATGAACCGCCGTGTCAACGGTCTGGGCGTCACCGAAGCGGAGGTGCAGACCCAGGGCGACAGCAACATCATCGTCAACATCCCCAAGGGCACCAACTCCGAGCAGGCCCGGGAACAGGTCGGCACCACCGCCAAGCTCTACTTCCGTCCCGTCCTGACCACCGAGGTCTCCGGTGGGGACCCGGCGGCCAGCCCCTCGCCGAGCGCCTCCAGCAGCGCCTCCACGGGTTCGGACAAGGACAGCGACAAGGACAAGGCCACCGACAAGGCCACCTCGTCCTCGTCGCCCTCCACGCCCCCCTCGGCCACCTCCAGCACGCAGGGCCGTGCGGTCACCGACGCGCTGAAGGCCGACCCCACCCCGTCCGGGAGCGGTTCCCCTTCGTCCAGCCCGTCCGCCTCGCCGTCCGCGAGCACCGACCCGGCGACCGCCAAGCTCCAGGCGGAGTACACCGCGCTCGACTGCTCCAAGAAGACGGTCCGCGCGAAGGCCGGTGACGGCGTCAAGGCCTCCGACCCGACCGTCGCCTGTGGTCAGAACTCCCAGGGCCAGTGGCAGAAGTACATCCTCGGCCCGGCCGAGGTCGAGGGCACCGACGTCGACAAGGCCTCGGCCCTGTTCGACACCCAGGGTGCCGCGGGCTGGAAGGTCACCATGGACTTCACGTCCAAGGGAGCCAAGAAGTTCGCGAGCATCACGGGCAAGCTGGCGCAGAACCAGTCCCCGCAGAACCAGTTCGCCATCGTCCTCGACGGCGAGGTCGTCTCCGACCCGTTCGTCAGCCAGGCGCTGACCGGCGGCAGCGCGGAGATCTCCGGCAGCTTCAAGCAGCAGGAGGCCGAGGACCTGGCCAACATGCTGTCGTACGGCGCGCTGCCGCTCACCTTCACGGAAGCGAGCGTCACCACCGTGACCGCCGCGCTCGGCGGCGAGCAGCTGGAGGCCGGTCTGATCGCCGGTGCCATCGGTCTGGCGCTGGTCATCATCTACCTGGTGGCCTACTACCGGGGTCTGTCGCTCATCGCCATCGCGTCGCTGCTGGTCTCCGCGGTCATGACCTACGTGATCATGTCGCTGCTCGGCCCGGCCATCGGCTTCGCCCTGAACCTGCCGGCGGTCTGCGGCGCCATCGTGGCCATCGGCATCACGGCGGACTCGTTCATCGTGTTCTTCGAACGCATCCGTGACGAGATCCGTGAGGGCCGTACGCTGCGGCCCGCGGTCGAGCGCGGCTGGCCGCGCGCCCGGCGCACCATCCTGGTCTCCGACTTCGTGTCGTTCCTCGCCGCGGCCGTGCTCTTCGTCGTCACGGTCGGCAAGGTCCAGGGCTTCGCGTTCACGCTGGGGCTGACCACCCTGCTCGACGTGGTCGTCGTCTTCTTCTTCACCAAGCCGCTGATGACGATCCTCGCCCGCAAGAAGTTCTTCGCGGAGGGCCACAGCTGGTCCGGCCTCGACCCGAAGCGACTGGGCGTCCAGCCGCCGCTGCGCCGCACCCGTCGCGTGTCCGCTCCCGTCGACACGAAGGAGGCCTGAGATGTCGAAACTCGGCACCCTCGGCGCCCGGCTCCACCGCGGCGAGATCGGCTACGACTTCGTCGGCAAGCGCAAGATCTGGTATGGCGTTTCGATCCTGATCACCATCACGGCCATCGTCGGCCTGGCGGTGCGAGGCCTGAACATGGGCATCGAGTTCCAGGGCGGCGCCGTCTTCACCACCGAGAAGACCAGCATCTCGGTGAGCCAGGCCGAGACGTACGCGGAAGAGGCCTCCGGCCACGACGCGATCGTCCAGAAGCTCGGCAACGGCGGACTGCGCATCCAGATCGCCGGCATCGACACCGGCAAGTCCGACCAGATCAAGCAGGAGCTCGCCAAGGACCTGAAGGTCGACGCGGAGAAGATCAACGCCGACCTGGTCGGCCCCAGCTGGGGTGATCAGGTCGCGAACAAGGCCTGGCAGGGCCTGGCGATCTTCCTGGTCCTGGTGGTGATCTATCTGGCGATCGCCTTCGAGTGGCGGATGGCCGTGGCCGCCCTCGTGGCGCTCATCCACGACATCACCATCACCGTCGGCGTCTACGCCCTGGTCGGCTTCGAGGTCACCCCGGGCACGGTGATCGGTCTGCTGACGATCCTCGGTTACTCGCTCTACGACACCGTCGTCGTCTTCGACAGTCTCAAGGAGCAGACGAAGGACATCACCAAACAGACCCGCTGGACCTACAGCGAGATCGCGGACCGCTCGATCAACGGCACCCTGGTGCGTTCCATCAACACCACGGTGGTCGCGCTGCTCCCGGTCGGCGGCCTGCTGTTCATCGGTGGCGGTGTGCTCGGCGCGGGCATGCTCAACGACATCTCGCTGTCGCTGTTCGTCGGCCTCGCGGCCGGTGCGTACTCCTCGATCTTCATCGCCACGCCGCTCGTCGCCGACCTCAAGGAGCGCGAGCCGCAGATGAAGGCCCTGCGGAAGCGCGTGCTCGCCAAGCGGGCCGCGGCCGCCGCGAAGGGCGAGTCCCTGGAGGCCCCGGTCGTCGACGAGCGCTACGACGAGGACGAGCCGGAGGACGCGACGCCCGCGGTCGTCGGACCGCGCGCCCAGCGTGCCCAGCCGTCGTCGCGCGGCAGGGGGCGCGGCCGGCCGTCGGGGAAGCGTCGATGACCGGTATCGAAGAGCTGCTGCTCAGCCGTATCCGTGACGTCGCGGACTATCCGGAGCCGGGAGTGATGTTCAAGGACATCACCCCGCTCCTGGCAGACCCGGCGGCGTTCACGGCACTCACCGACGCGCTGGCCGAGATCAGCGTCCGCAGCGGCGCCACGAAGATCGTCGGCCTGGAGGCCCGCGGCTTCATCCTGGGCGCGCCCGTCGCGGTCCGCGCGGGGCTCGGCTTCATCCCCGTACGCAAGGCGGGCAAGCTCCCCGGAGCGACGCTCGGCCAGACGTACGACCTGGAGTACGGCTCCGCCGAGATCGAGGTGCACGCCGAGGACCTGAGCGCGGACGACCGCGTCATGGTCGTCGACGACGTCCTCGCCACCGGCGGCACCGCCGAGGCTTCCCTCCAGCTGATCCGCCGGGCCGGTGCCCGAGTCGCGGGTGTCGCCGTCCTCATGGAGCTCGGTTTCCTGGGCGGCCGCGCCCGGCTGGAGCCGTCCCTGGACGGAGCCCCGCTGGAGGCGCTGCTCAAGGTCTGAGCAACCCCTGGGGCGCCCGTACGACACGTCCTGGGCGCCTGTAGGACACCGCGGAGGCGGGCCCGGAGGAATCCGGTGCCCGCTTCTCGCGTTTCTCCCGTAGAAGGCGGTCTCACCGGCCGAAGGCGAGTCCGGAGCCCAGGATCGCTACCATGGGGTCTCCGGAGCCTGACCGGGGACCCGGATCGCGCACGAGGAGTCCTCTTGCCAGACGAGGCCCAGCCACTCACCGCCGCCAAGCCCGAGAAGTCCGCGGCGCCCGCAGGCACGCCCGCACCGCCCGCGAGCGCGCCCGCGAAGAACGGCTCAGCCGAGCCCGCGGCCGGAGCCAAGGCGGCCGAGCAGCCACGCCCCGAGCCGGCCGCCCCCGAGCGCCAGGCACCCGCGTCCGCGGCCCGCCCCACGGCCGGCCAGCCCGCACGCACCGGCGGCGGCTCCTCCAACCGCGTACGCGCCCGTCTGGCCCGGCTCGGCGTCCAGCGGTCCAACCCGTACAACCCGGTCCTGGAACCCCTGCTGCGGATAGTGCGCAGCAACGACCCGAAGATCGAGACCGCCACCCTGCGGCAGGTCGAGAAGGCCTATCAGGTCGCCGAGCGCTGGCACCGCGGCCAGAAGCGCAAGAGCGGCGACCCGTACATCACGCACCCGCTCGCCGTGACGACGATCCTCGCCGAGCTGGGCATGGACCCGGCCACGCTCATGGCGGGCCTGCTGCACGACACCGTCGAGGACACCGAGTACGGCCTCGACACCCTCAAGCGGGACTTCGGCGACCAGGTCGCCCTGCTCGTCGACGGCGTCACCAAGCTCGACAAGGTCAAGTTCGGCGAGGCCGCCCAGGCCGAGACCGTCCGCAAGATGGTCGTCGCCATGGCCAAGGACCCGCGCGTCCTGGTCATCAAGCTCGCCGACCGCCTGCACAACATGCGCACCATGCGCTACCTCAAGCGCGAGAAGCAGGAGAAGAAGGCCCGCGAGACGCTGGAGATCTACGCTCCGCTGGCGCACCGCCTGGGCATGAACACCATCAAGTGGGAGCTGGAGGACCTCGCCTTCGCGATCCTCTACCCCAAGATGTACGACGAGATCGTGCGCCTGGTCGCCGAGCGCGCCCCCAAGCGCGACGAGTACCTCGCCATAGTGACCGACGAGGTCCAGTCCGACCTGCGCGCCGCCCGCATCAAGGCGACCGTCACCGGCCGTCCGAAGCACTACTACAGCGTCTACCAGAAGATGATCGTCCGCGGCCGTGACTTCGCGGAGATCTACGACCTGGTGGGCATCCGCGTCCTCGTCGACACGGTCCGCGACTGCTATGCGGCACTGGGCACCGTCCACGCCCGCTGGAACCCGGTTCCGGGGCGGTTCAAGGACTACATCGCGATGCCCAAGTTCAACATGTACCAGTCGCTGCACACGACGGTGATCGGTCCGAACGGCAAGCCGGTCGAACTCCAGATCCGTACGTTCGACATGCACCGCCGCGCCGAGTACGGCATCGCCGCGCACTGGAAGTACAAGCAGGAGCCCTCCGCCGGCGCCTCCAAGGTGCGCACGGACGCGCCCAGGGGCCTCGGCAAGGACAAGGACGCCGTCAACGACATGGCGTGGCTGCGCCAACTGCTCGACTGGCAGAAGGAGACCGAGGACCCCAGCGAGTTCCTGGAGTCCCTGCGCTTCGACCTGTCCCGCAACGAGGTCTTCGTCTTCACGCCGAAGGGTGACGTCATAGCGCTCCCGGCCGGGGCGACGCCGGTGGACTTCGCGTACGCGGTCCACACGGAGGTCGGCCACCGGACCATAGGAGCACGGGTCAACGGCCGCCTCGTACCCCTCGAATCCACCCTGGACAACGGCGACCTGGTCGAGGTCTTCACCTCGAAGGCGGCCGGCGCGGGTCCGTCCCGCGACTGGCTGGGCTTCGTGAAGTCCCCGCGCGCCCGCAACAAGATCCGGGCCTGGTTCTCCAAGGAGCGCCGCGACGAGGCGATCGAGCAGGGCAAGGACGCCATCGCGCGCGCCATGCGCAAGCAGAACCTGCCGATCCAGCGCATCCTCACCGGCGACTCGCTGGTCACGCTCGCGCACGAGATGCGCTACCCCGACATCTCGTCCCTGTACGCGGCGATCGGCGAGGGCCATGTGGCCGCGCAGAACGTCGTGCAGAAGCTCGTCCAGGCGCTGGGCGGCGAGGAAGCGGCCACCGAGGAGATCGACGAGAGCGTCCCGCCGGCGCGCGGCCGCGGCCGCAAGCGCCGGTCGAACGCCGACCCGGGCGTCGTCGTCAAGGGCGTCGACGACGTATGGGTCAAGCTCGCCCGCTGTTGTACGCCCGTCCCCGGCGACCCGATCATGGGCTTCGTCACGCGCGGCAGCGGTGTGTCGGTCCACCGCACCGACTGCGTCAACGTCGACTCGCTGTCCCGCGAGCCCGAGCGCATCCTCGAGGTCGAGTGGGCGCCCACCCAGTCCTCGGTCTTCCTGGTCGCCATCCAGGTGGAGGCACTGGACCGCTCACGGCTCCTGTCGGACGTCACCAGGGTCCTGTCCGACCAGCACGTCAACATCCTGTCGGCGGCCGTCCAGACGTCCCGCGACCGGGTGGCCACCTCCCGCTTCACCTTCGAGATGGGCGACCCGAAGCACCTGGGCCACGTCCTGAAGGCGGTCAGGGGAGTCGAGGGCGTGTACGACGTGTACCGGGTGACGTCGGCGCGCAGGCCGTAGACGGTCCGGCCACAAATCGGCCACTACGTGGAGGGGGCTTCCGTACGAAACGTACGGAAGCCCCCTCCACGTAGAAGCGGAAAACCGTGGAAGGGCTCAGTGGCCCTGCCCCGGTGACCTCGGTGGCCTCAGCCGCCGAACTCCTGCAGACCCTTCAGAGCCTGCTCAAGGAGCGCCTGGCGGCCGTCGAGCTCCTTCTGGAGCTTGTCGGCCCGCGCGTTGTTGCCGGAGGACCGCGCCGACTCGATCTGGCCCTGCAGCTTGTCCACGGCCGCCTGGAGCTGACCGGTCAGACCCTCGGCACGCGCGCGTGCCTCCGGGTTCGTCCGGCGCCACTCGGCCTCCTCGGACTCCTGGAGCGCCCGCTCCACCGTGTGCATCCGGCCCTCGACCTTCGGGCGGGCGTCACGCGGCACATGGCCGATGGCCTCCCACCGCTCGTTGATCGAGCGGAAGGCGGCCCGCGCCGCCTTCAGGTCGTGCACCGGGAGGAGCTTCTCGGCCTCCTCGGCCAGCTCCTCCTTGAGCTTCAGGTTCTCCGTCTGCTCCGCGTCCCGCTCGGCGAAGACCGAGCTGCGCGCCGCGAAGAACACGTCCTGGGCACCGCGGAAGCGGTTCCACAGGTCGTCCTCGTGCTCGCGCTGGGCACGGCCCGCGGCCTTCCAGTCCGCCATCAGCTCGCGGTAGCGGGCGGCCGTCGGACCCCAGTCCGTCGAGGCGGACAGCGACTCGGCCTCCGCGACCAGCTTCTCCTTGGTCTTGCGGGCCTCCTCGCGCTGCGCGTCCAGCGACGCGAAGTGCGCCTTGCGGCGCTTGGAGAACGCCGAGCGCGCGTGCGAGAAGCGGTGCCACAGCTCGTCGTCGGACTTCCGGTCGAGCCGCGGCAGACCCTTCCACGTGTCCACGAGCGCCCGCAGCCGCTCACCGGCGGCCCGCCACTGGTCGGACTGGGCCAGCTCCTCCGCCTCGACGACCAGCGCCTCCTTGGAGTGCCTGGCCTCGTCGGACTGCTTCGCCCGCTGCGCCTTGCGCTCCTCGCGGCGTGCCTCGACCGTCTCGACGAGCTTGTCCAGCCGTACCTTCAGCGCGTCCAGATCCCCGACCGCGTGGTGGGCGTCCACCTGCTCGCGAATGTGGTCGATGGCGATCTGGGCGTCCTTCGCCGACAGGTCGGTGGTCTTCACTCGTCGTTCGAGGAGGCCGATCTCCACGACCAGGCCCTCGTACTTGCGCTCGAAGTAGGCCAGTGCCTCGTCGGGAGAACCGGCCTGCCAGGAACCGACGACCTGCTCGCCGTCGGCCGTACGCACGTACACGGTCCCCGTCTCGTCGACGCGGCCCCACGGGTCGCTGCTCACAGCGCCTCCTCCACATGATGCCTGCGTGGGGCTGCTTTACCCCCGGGCATCGTCCACAGTTTCGTCACGGCCAACATAGGCGACCGGCGGGGCGGCTGTCCGCATCCCGCGCGACCGAAATTTCGCTGCTGGAGGTCAGGATTTCGTCACGGTCGCCTTGTCGATCACGACGGTCGCATTGGGTGCGCCGTCGCCCTGGCCAGTGCTCTCGCCGGCCTTGGCGATTTTCTCCATGACCTTCATACCCGATTCGGAAATAGTCCCGAACGGTGTGTAGTTGGCCGGCAACGGACTGTCCTGGTACACGAGGAAGAACTGGCTGCCGCCGGAGTTGCGGCCCTCCTTCGTCTGGGCGTTGTACTGGTTGGCCATCGCCACCGTGCCCGCCGGGTACGTGTCGCCCTTGAGGCGCTTGTCCTTGAGGTTCTCGTCCGGAATCGTGTAGCCGGGGCCGCCCATGCCGGTGCCCTGCGGGTCGCCGCACTGCAGCACGAAGATGCCGTTCGTGGTCAGGCGGTGGCACTTGGTGTGGTCCAGATAGCCCTTGCCCACCAGGAAGTTGAACGAGTTCACGGTGTGCGGGGCCTTCGAGGCCGGCATGTCGATGTCTATCGTGCCGCAGGTCGTCTGCAGCTTCATCGTGTAGTCCGCCGACTTGTCGATGGTGATCGCCGGCTCCTTCTTGTAGCTCAGCGACTTCACCTTGCCCGCGGCGGCCTTCTCGCAGGGGTCCGGTGCCTTGCTGGGCGCGGAGGGGCTCGGGCTCGCCTCGGCGGCCGCGTCCGACTTGTTGTCGTCGTTCTTGAAGACCCCGGTCGCGTACGACACCACGCTGCCCACGACGACCACGCCGAGGACCGACGCGATCACCGCGTTGCGAGCGTGGGCCTTGCGCCGAGCGGACGTGCGCCGCTGCTGTTGCCGCAAGAACTTCTCCCGGGCGAGCTGACGCCGCCGCTGTTCCTGGGTGACCACCGGGTTATCTCCTCATGCGTCTCGTACGTCAGGTGGGACGCGTGCGTCTGTTGAGCCGACCGCCTGCGTGTGACCCGTACCGTATATGGGTTCGCTGTGGTTCCGGCAGCGCCGGTAGGCTCTGATCCACAGCCGGACCATTCCCCCGTACGACATACCGAAGGACGAACGTGCTCATTGCCGGGTTCCCCGCCGGGGCCTGGGGCACCAACTGTTATCTGGTCGCCCCCGCCGCAGGCGAGGAGTGCGTGATCATCGACCCGGGCCATCAGGCCGCCCAGGGAGTCGAGGACACGCTGAAGAAGCATCGGCTCAAGCCCGTCGCGGTCGTCCTCACGCACGGCCACCTCGACCATGTCGCCTCGGTCGTCCCGGTGTGCGGCGCGCACGACGTGCCCGCGTGGATCCACCCCGAGGACCGGTACATGATGAGCGACCCCGAGCGGGCACTCGGCCGTTCCATCGGGATGCCGCTGATGGGCGAGCTGACCATCGGGGAGCCGGACGACGTGAAGGAGCTGACGGACGGCGCCGCGCTGAAGCTGGCCGGCCTCGACTTCTCCGTCGCGCACGCGCCCGGCCATACGAAGGGGTCGGTGACGTTCCGGATGCCCGAGACCACGGACATCCCGTCCGTGTTCTTCTCCGGGGATCTGCTCTTCGCCGGCTCCATCGGACGCACCGACCTGCCCGGCGGCTCCCACACCGAGATCCTCGACTCGCTGGCCCGTGTGTGCCTGCCGCTCGACGACTCGACCGTGGTGCTGTCCGGCCACGGCCCCCAGACGACCATCGGCCAGGAGCGCGCCACCAACCCGTACTTGCGGCAGGTGGCGGCGCCCGGCCCGGGAGCGGACCCGACCTCCGCTCCTCGACGAGGAATGTGACGAGACTTCCCGTGAGCACCTTCAAGGCCCCCAAGGGCACGTACGACCTGATTCCGCCGGACAGCGCGACGTTCCTCGCGGTGCGCGAGGCGATCGCCGCGCCCCTGCGGAACTCCGGCTACGGATACATCGAGACGCCCGGATTCGAGAACGTCGAACTGTTCGCGCGCGGGGTCGGTGAGTCCACCGACATCGTCACGAAGGAGATGTACGCCTTCGAGACCAAGGGCGGCGACCAACTGGCGCTGCGCCCCGAGGGCACGGCCTCCGTGCTGCGCGCCGCCCTGGAAGCCAACCTGCACAAGGTGGGCAACCTCCCCGTCAAGCTCTGGTACTCGGGCTCGTACTACCGCTACGAGCGCCCCCAGAAGGGTCGTTACCGCCACTTCTCGCAGGTCGGCGCCGAGGCGATCGGGGCCGAGGACCCGGCCCTGGACGCCGAGTTGATCATCCTGGCCGACCAGGCGTACCGCTCGCTCGGGCTGCGGAACTTCCGGATCCTCCTCAACTCGCTGGGCGACCAGGAGTGCCGTCCCGTCTACCGGGCCGCGCTCCAGGACTTCCTGCGGGGGCTGGACCTGGACGAGGAGACGCTCCGGCGGGCCGAGATCAACCCGTTGCGGGTCCTGGACGACAAGCGCGACGACGTCCAGAAGAAGCTGGTCGGGGCTCCCTTGCTGCGGGACTATCTCTGCGACGCGTGCAAGGCGTACCACGAGGAGGTGCGCGAGCTGATCACGGCCGCCGGTGTCTCCTTCGAGGACGATCCGAAGCTGGTCCGTGGGCTGGACTACTACACCCGCACCACCTTCGAGTTCGTGCACGACGGTCTCGGTTCGCAGTCCGCGGTCGGTGGCGGCGGTCGCTATGACGGCCTGTCCGAGATGATCGGTGGTCCTGCGCTGCCGTCCGTCGGGTGGGCTCTCGGGGTCGACCGTACGGTCCTCGCGCTGGAGGCCGAGGGCGTGTCCCTCGAACTTCCCGCGTCCACCAGTGTGTTCGCGGTGGCGCTCGGGGACGAGGCTCGACGGGTGCTCTTCCGGGTGGTGACCGAGTTGCGCCGGAACGGGGTCGCGGCCGACTTCTCCTACGGGGGCAAGGGGCTCAAGGGGGCCATGAAGAACGCCAACCGCAGTGGGGCCCGCTACACCGTCGTCGCCGGCGAGCGCGACCTCGCCGAAGGCGTCGTCCAGCTCAAGGACATGGAGTCCGGCGAGCAAGTGGCTGTGGGCGTGAACGAGATCGTGGCGGAACTGGAGTCGCGGCTCAGCTGAGCGGTGGGCTGGGCTTGCGTTTTCTCGCCCCCGCCGCCCCTACCCGTCCCGTCCTTCTGGGGCTCTGCCCCAGACCCCGTTGTCGGGTGCGGGCCGGTGGGGGCTGGTCGCGCAGTTCCCCGCGCCCCTTGGGTGACTCAGCCTCTCCGGCGTTTGAGGAGCGGGGGTTCGGGGGCCGGCCCCCGAGTAGTGACGATGGGGGTCCCCCCGCTCGAGCGAAGCCGAGAGTGGGGGAGGGTAGGGGCGGCGGGGGCGAGAACCCTCAGTCCAGCAAGCCGAACCGCATCGCGTTGGTCACCGCCGCGGTCCGGTCGTCCACCCCCAACTTGCCGAACGCCCGCAGCAGATGGGTCTTCACCGTCGACTCGCCGATGAAGAGCCGCCGCCCGATCTCCGCGTTCGTGCACCCGTCCGCGACCAGCCGCAACGCGGCGACCTCCCGGGCGGACAACCGCGGCCGCTCCGGCGCGGCACGGAGCCGGTCGACCAAGCCGAGCGGCGACGGCCGGCGCCAGCACGGTCTCGCCCCGCGCAGCGGCCCGTACCGCGTCCGCCGGCGCCCCACGCGGCAGATCCTTGAGCAGATAGCCCGCGGCCGTGACGTCGTCGCTGAAGATCGACGCGAAGAGGAACAGGAAGACGATCGGGAAGGCGAAGGTGAACACCGCCTGGTCGCGCTGACGGAAGAACAGCCTGGTCTCCAGCGCGCCCCGGTGGAGGCCCAGGCCCCAGGCGCCGGGGAGCTGTCCTGCGGCGGCCCCGGACCGTACGAAGGCCGTGGTCATCGTGCCTCCTCCTGCCCGGTCAGCCGTAGGTAGACGTCCTCCAGGGTGGGGCGGCTCACCCGCAGTCCTGGGATCTCCCCGTCGAAGCGGCGCATGAGTTCGGTGATCGTGCGGGTGGGTGTCCCGGTGTGTTCGCGACGCGGGGTGCCGTCGGGCTCCGTCCACTCGACGGTGGCCTCGGTGCCGTACCGGTCGCGCAGGGCCGCCGGTTCTCCCTCGGCCACCACCCGGCCCTTCGTGATCACCGCGAGCCGGTGTGCGAGTGCCTCCGCCTCCTCCAGGTAGTGCGTGGTCAGCAGGATCGTCGTGCCCTCGTCGGACAGCTTCCGGATCAGGTCCCGGAACCGGCGGCGGGCTCCCGGGTCGAAACCGGTCGTGGGCTCGTCCAGGAGCAGCAGTTCGGGGCCGCCGATCACACCGAGCGCCACGTCGAGCCGCCGCCGCTGACCGCCCGACAGCGCCTTGGTCCGGCTGCCCGCCTTCTCCTCAAGACCCACCAGACCGATGACCTCCTCCGGGTCGCGCGGCTTCGCGTAGTAGCGCGCGAAATGCCGCACGGTCTCGCGCACCGTCAACTCGGCGGGCGCGGATTCGTCCTGCCAGACGATGCCGACCCGCGAACGCCACGCGCGCGTGCCCGTCGACGGGTCCGAACCCAGGACCGAGACGTCACCCGCGTCCCTGGAACGGTTGCCCTGGAGGATCTCCACGGTGGTGCTCTTGCCCGCGCCATTGGGTCCGAGCAGGCCGAAGACCTCGCCCCGCCGTATCCCGAGATCGATGCCGTCGGCGGCGGTCACGTCCCCGTACCGCTTGCGCAGTCCTCGTACGTGCACGGCGAGTTCGTTCATGTGTGCTGCCATGCCGTCGAGCGTCCCGCCGAAGCGAACGTTCCGGGACCACCGTGCGTACTTCCTTATGTCCATCGAACGGTGGACACGCGCGCGTGTGCGGCACAATGACTGTGCCCGGAAGGCCCCCTCAAGCTACGGAAACGGCGTGATGAGCAAGACGACAGTCAGGGAAGGCATCAGCACCGACCCCCACGACCAGGAGGGTGCAGAGGCGCCACCGTCCGTGGGCGGCGGTCGTTTCCTCGCCCTTCTGCTGGTGATCACGGGCGCGGCCGGACTGCTGGCCTCCTGGGTCATCACCATCGACAAGTTCAAGCTGCTGGAGGACCCGAACTTCACCCCGGGCTGCAGCCTGAACCCGGTTGTCTCCTGCGGCAACATCATGAAGAGCGACCAGGCTTCCGCCTTCGGGTTCCCGAACCCGATGATGGGCCTCGTCGCCTACGGCATCGTGATCTGCGTCGGCATGAGCCTGCTCGGCCGCGCCACCTTCCCGCGCTGGTACTGGCTGACGTTCAACGCGGGCACGCTGTTCGGCGTCGGCTTCTGCACCTGGCTGCAGTACCAGTCGCTGTACAACATCAACTCGCTGTGCCTGTGGTGCTCCCTCGCCTGGGTCGCGACGATCATCATGTTCTGGGCCGTGACCTCGCACAACGTCCGCAACGGCTTCCTGCCGGCGCCGGGCTGGGTCAAGGGCTTCCTCGGCGAGTTCGCCTGGGTGCTGCCGGTCATGCACATCGGGATCATCGGCATGCTGGTCCTGACGCGCTGGTGGGACTTCTGGACCAGCTGAGTTCCACCGGGCCGACGGCGTTGTCAGTGGCGTGACATAGGGTTTTGGACGTGGAGCCCGACCTGTTCACCGCCGCAGCCGAAGAACGCCAGGAGAAGGACCCGTCCAGCAGCCCCCTGGCCGTACGGATGCGCCCGCGCACCCTCGACGAGGTGGTGGGCCAGCAGCACCTGCTGAAGCCGGGCTCACCCCTGCGCAGACTGGTCGGTGACGGCGGGGGTCCGGCGGGCCAGTCCTCGGTCATCCTCTGGGGACCGCCGGGCACCGGCAAGACGACCCTCGCGTACGTGGTCTCCAAGGCCACCGACAAGCGCTTCGTGGAGCTCTCCGCGATCACCGCCGGCGTCAAGGAGGTCCGCGCGGTCATCGAGGGCGCCCGCCGCGCCACCGGCGGCTTCGGCAAGGAGACCGTCCTCTTCCTCGACGAGATCCACCGCTTCAGCAAGGCCCAGCAGGACACCCTGCTCCCGGCCGTCGAGAACCGCTGGGTGACGCTGATCGCCGCGACCACCGAGAACCCGTACTTCTCGGTGATCTCCCCGCTGCTGTCCCGCTCGCTGCTCCTGACCCTCGAACCGCTCACGGACGACGACCTGCGCGGACTGCTCCGCCGGGCCCTCGCCGACGAGCGCGGCCTCAAGGAGGCCGTCACCCTCCCCGAGGACACCGAGGAGCACCTGCTGCGGATCGCCGGGGGCGACGCGCGCCGCGCGCTGACCGCGCTGGAGGCCGCGGCCGGGTCGGCGCTCGACAAGGGCGAGCCGGAGATCACCCTCCAGACCCTGGAGGAGACGGTCGACCGGGCAGCCGTGAAGTACGACCGCGACGGCGACCAGCACTACGACGTGGCGAGCGCCCTGATCAAGTCCATCCGCGGCTCGGACGTGGACGCCGCGCTGCACTACCTCGCCCGGATGATCGAGGCCGGCGAGGACCCCCGGTTCATCGCCCGCCGCCTGATGATCTCCGCCAGCGAGGACATCGGCCTGGCCGATCCGAACGCGTTGCCGACGGCGGTCGCCGCCGCCCAGGCCGTCGCCATGATCGGTTTCCCCGAGGCCGCGCTCACCCTCAGCCACGCCACCATCGCCCTCGCCCTCGCGCCCAAGTCGAACGCGGCGACGACGGCGATCGGCGCCGCCATGGAAGACGTACGCAAGGGCCACGCTGGCCCCGTACCGATGCACCTGCGCGACGGGCACTACAAGGGCGCGGCCAAGCTCGGCCACGCCCAGGGGTATGTGTACCCGCACGACCTGCCCGAGGGAATCGCCGCCCAGCAGTACGCGCCGGAGGAGCTCAAGGACCGCGAGTACTACACCCCCACCCGCCACGGAGCCGAGGCGCGCTACGCGGACGCGGTGGAGTGGACCAGGAAGCACCTCGGTCGAGGGCGGTCCTGACCACCCTGTAGACTCCTCGAAGCGCTGCGTCCCGTGTCCGGCCTCCTCTGACGAGGAAGCCGACATCACCAGAACGGGACATCCAGCCGGAGCCCTCACCGCAAGGCGGGGATTCCAGGAGCGTCGCGCACCGTCGAAGGTGTCGCGGGCAGCCCACCACCCTCCCGGATCTCCGGGAACCGGTCGGTGGGCCACTCGCGTGCTGCACGTATGTGCCCAGCACAGGGAGCGGCTGCCCCGCAGGTCCGACCGACCGGACCCGCAGGGTTTCCCTGGCTGCGGATTGCGACCTCCCCTAACCCTGGTGAAGCCGTATTCGCATCAGAAACATGAGGTGTTTGGTTCATGCCGAACCAGTCCCGCCCCAAGGTCAAGAAGTCGCGTGCCCTCGGCATCGCGCTGACCCCGAAGGCCGTCAAGTACTTCGAGGCCCGCCCCTACCCGCCGGGCGAGCACGGCCGTGGCCGTAAGCAGAACTCGGACTACAAGGTCCGTCTGCTCGAGAAGCAGCGTCTGCGTGCGCAGTACGACGTGTCCGAGCGCCAGCTCGTCCGCGCCTACGAGCGTGCCGCCAAGACGCAGGGCAAGACCGGTGAGGCCCTGGTCATCGAGCTGGAGCGTCGTCTCGACGCACTGGTTCTGCGTTCGGGCATCGCCCGCACGATCTACCAGGCCCGCCAGATGGTCGTTCACGGCCACATCGAGGTCAACGGTGGCAAGGTCGACAAGCCGTCGTTCCGCGTCAAGCCCGACGACGTCGTGATGGTCCGCGAGCGCAGCCGCAGCAAGACGCTGTTCGAGGTCGCCCGTGCCGGTGGCTTCGCCCCCGACGGCGAGACCCCGCGCTACCTCCAGGTGAACCTCGGCGCCCTGGCCTTCCGCCTGGACCGCGAGCCGAACCGCAAGGAGATCCCGGTGATCTGCGACGAGCAGCTCGTCGTCGAGTACTACGCCCGCTGATCACCCTCAGCCGGATGTAGCACCACCTGTGCGTCAGCCCGTCGTCTCCCCACCCTTGCGGGTGGGCGAGGCGGCGGGTTTGCGCATGTCAGGGGGGTCCGGCAGCCCGCGCGGCGGCGGCAGCGCACCGAGCAGCCGCTGCCGGGTGTGCCCGAGCGCCCTGCCCACCGCCGCCTGCCGGCCGAGCCGCGCACCGGCCCGTACGCACTCCTCGTACCGCTCGTCGCCCAGCCGTTCCCGGGCCGTCGCCTCGCACTGTTCGTGCGGGGCGTTGTAGTAGGCGGAGCCGAACAGAGGCAGGCCCACCGACGGCCAGATCCGGGACGCGGAGCCCTGGAGTACCGCGGCCTCGGAGGCGTCGCCCTCCGCCGCCGTGATCAGCGCGAGCAGCTCCATCGCCAGGACCGTGCCGAGCAGGTCGTTGAAGACGTGGTTGATGTCCAGGCACTCGACCAGCAACCGCCGGGCGCCTGGCAGATCGCCCTCGGTCCAGGCCACGTACGCCAGGACGTACAGCGCGTAGGCGAGGGTCCAGCGCTCGCCGTGGTCCGTACAGACCCGGCGCACGTCCTCGCACAGGTGGACCGCGCCCGGCAGATCGCCCTGGAAGGCCAGCGTCATCGCCAGCTCGACCTGGCCCATCAGGACGTTGCTGTTGAGCTCGCCGATCTCCTGATAGCGGTCGAGCGCCGAACGCAGCAGTGTCTCCGCACGGGCCATGTCGTCGGTGACCAGGGCCAGACAGCCGGTGCGGTGCTCGGCATAGGCCAGCGCGAGGGGGTTGCCGCTGTCCTCCGCCTTCTCCCGGCACTCGGCGAGCGCGGCGAGCGCCGACACCTTGTCGCCCTGGAGGATCGCCACATAGCCGAGCACCCACAGCGCCTTCAGCCGCGAGCGCTCGTGCTCGGTGTCGAGGAGGACGGTCCGCTCCAGCCAGTGCCGCCCCTCCGACAGCCGGCCGCAGCCGACCCAGTAGAACCAGAGCGTGCCCGCGAGGTACTGGCCGAGATGGCCGCCGCCCGGCTCGGACAGACACTGCTCCATGGCACAGCGCAGATTCGGCAGCTCCGCCTCCACGCGCGCGGCCACCTCGCGCTGACGGGGCGAGAACCAGTCCAGCTCGCACCAGGTGGCGAGCCCCATGTACCAGTCGCGGTGGCGCCGCCGCAGCCGAGCCGTGTCGCCCGTCGCCGCCAGCCAGTCGGCGCCGTACGCCCGGACCGTGTCCAGCATGCGGTAGCGCACACCCGCCTGGGTCTCCTCGCGGGTGACCACCGACTGGGCGAGCAACTCGCCCAGCACGTCGAGGATGTTGTCGGGGTGCAGGCCGTCGCCCCCGCACACGTACTCCACGGCCTCCAGGTCGAACTGCCCGGCGAACACCGAGAGCCTCGACCACAGCAGCCGCTCCTCCGGCGTGCACAGCTCATGGCTCCAGCCGATCGCCGTCCGCAGCGTCTGGTGGCGGGGGAGCGCGTCGCGCCCGCCGCCCGTCAGCAACCGGAAACGGTCGTCGAGCCGCATCAGCAGCTGCGCGGGGGAGAGGGTCCGCAGCCGTCCCGCCGCCAGCTCGACCGCGAGCGGGATGCCGTCGAGCCGTCGGCACAGTTCGCGCACGTCCGCACGGTTGCCGTCGTGGAGGGTGAACCCCGGTGTGCTCTCGGCCGCACGGTCCGCGAACAGCTCGGCGGCCTCCCGCTCGGTCAGCGGCGCCAGCGGGAACAGCCGCTCGCCCTCCACCGCCAGCGGCCTGCGCCCCACGGCGAGCACCCGCAGCCCCGGCGCCCGCCGCAGCAACTCACCGACCAGCGAGGCACACGCGTCCACCAGATGCTCGAACCCGTCCAGTACGAGCAGGAGTTGACGCTTCGACAGATGGTCGAGCAGCGCCTGACGCGGCGGCCGGGACGTGTGATCCGTCAGACCGAGGGCCTCGACGACCGCGTAGTCGACGAGTTCCGCCTCCCGCACCGCGGCCAGGTCCACGCTCCCCCACTCTCGGCTTCGCTCGAGCGGGGGGACCCCCATCACCCCGGCGCGCGGCCGGGTTCTGGCCGCCGCACGCGCCGCGAGCCGTGACTTGCCGACCCCGCCAAGACCCGTCACGGTGACCAGGCGTGCCGCGCCGAGGGCCGCACCCAGTTGTGTGAGTTCGGCCGAGCGGCCCACGAACGCGTTGAGCTCCAGGGGCAGATTCCCGGCCCGGTGACCGCCGGCCCCCGCACCGGAACGCCGAGAACGTCGCATGGGGAACGGAGCGTACTCATCCGTAAGCACTCCGTACAATCGCTTCGGGCAACTCCGGCGCCGGCGGGCGGTAATCCGGTACGGAGCCCCAGCCCCGGCGCGATAGGCTCGGGGGACGACTTTTCGATGTTTTCGATGTTGAGGCACGATCCAGGGAGCGGGTGCGCAGTGTCCGGTGGAGAGGTGGCCGGGATCCTGGTGGCCGTCTTCTGGGCGATCCTGGTCTCCTTCCTCGCGGTGGCACTCGCGAGGCTGGCCCAGACGCTCAGGGCGACCACCAAGCTCGTCGCGGACGTGACCGACCAGGCCGTCCCGCTCCTGGCAGACGCCTCCTCGGCCGTGCGCTCCGCACAGACCCAGATCGACCGGGTGGACGCCATCGCGTCGGACGTCCAGGAGGTCACGTCGAACGCGTCGGCGCTCTCCACGACCGTCGCCTCCACCTTCGGCGGCCCCCTCGTGAAGGTCGCGGCTTTCGGCTACGGCGTGCGCCGGGCCATCGGCGGCCGCCGCGAGGACGCGCCCGCCAAGCCCGCGCGACGTACCGTGATCGTGGGCCGCACCGTCCCGTCGGCGCGACGGGGAAAGCGGAAGAAGGACTGACGCAGCGATGTTCCGCCGTACGTTCTGGTTCACCGCGGGCGCAGCCGCCGGTGTGTGGGCCACCACCAAGGTCAACCGCAAGCTCAGGCAGCTGACGCCCGAGAGCCTCGCGGCCCAGGCAGCCAACAAGGCGCTCGAAGCGGGCCACCGCATCAAGGACTTCGCACTCGACGTCCGCGACGGCATGGTCCAGCGGGAGGCCGAACTCGGCGAGGTGCTCGGGCTGAACGCCGATCCCGAACTGCCCTCCCCGCGGCGCGTCGCGGCCATCGAGAACAGCAATGACCCGAAGTACAGCAAGAACCCGACGTATGTCGAGAGGTCGACGTACTCGTACAACCGGAATGAGGACCACTGATGGAGTCGGCCGAGATTCGTCGCCGCTGGTTGAGCTTCTTCGAGGAGCGCGGTCACACCGTCGTCCCTTCGGCGTCGCTCATCGCGGACGACCCGACTCTGCTCCTGGTCCCGGCCGGCATGGTGCCCTTCAAGCCCTACTTCCTGGGTGAGGTCAAGCCGCCCTACGCCCGCGCCACCAGCGTCCAGAAGTGCGTCCGTACGCCGGACATCGAAGAGGTCGGCAAGACCACCCGGCACGGCACGTTCTTCCAGATGTGCGGCAACTTCTCCTTCGGCGACTACTTCAAGGAAGGCGCCATCAAGTACGCCTGGGAGCTGCTCACCAGCCCCCAGGACAAGGGCGGTTACGGCCTGGAGGCGGAGAAGCTCTGGATCACCGTGTACCTGGAGGACGACGAGGCCGAGCGCATCTGGCACGAGGTCGTCGGCGTGCCCAAGGAGCGCATCCAGCGCCTCGGCAAGAAGGACAACTACTGGTCCATGGGCGTCCCGGGCCCCTGCGGCCCGTGTTCCGAGATCAACTACGACCGCGGCCCCGAGTTCGGCGTCGAGGGCGGCCCCGCCGTCAACGACGAGCGGTACGTGGAGATCTGGAACCTCGTCTTCATGCAGTACGAGCGCGGCGAGGGCACCTCGAAGGAGGACTTCGAGATCCTCGGCGACCTGCCGAGCCAGAACATCGACACGGGCCTCGGTCTGGAACGCCTCGCGATGATTCTGCAGGGCGTGCAGAACCTGTACGAGATCGACACCTCCATGGCCGTCATCAAGAAGGCCACCGGGCTGACCGGCGTCGAGTACGGCAGCGGCAAGGACTCCGACGTCTCCCTGCGCGTGGTCACCGACCACATGCGGACGTCCGTGATGCTCATCGGTGACGGTGTCACCCCGGGCAACGAGGGCCGCGGCTATGTGCTGCGCCGCATCATGCGCCGCGCCATCCGCAACATGCGGCTGCTGGGCGCCACGGGTCCGGTGGTCAAGGACCTCGTCGACACCGTCATCGAGATGATGGGCCGGCAGTACCCGGAACTCGTCTCCGACCGTGAGCGCATCGAGAAGGTCGCCGTCGCCGAGGAGAACGCCTTCGTCAAGACGCTGAAGGCCGGCACGAACATCCTCGACACCGCCGTCACGGAGACCAAGGCCGCCGGCGGTCAGGTCCTCGCCGGCGACAAGGCCTTCCTGCTCCACGACACCTGGGGCTTCCCGATCGACCTCACCCTGGAGATGGCCGCCGAACAGGGCCTCTCCGTGGACGAGGACGGCTTCCGGCGCCTGATGAAGGAGCAGCGGGAGCGCGCCAAGGCCGACGCCAAGTCCAAGAAGACCGGCCACGCCGACATGGGCGCCTACCGCGAGATCGCGGACGCCGCCGGCGAGACCGACTTCATCGGCTACTCGGACACCGAGGGCGAGTCCACGGTCGTCGGCATCCTCGTCGACGGTGTCTCCTCGCCGGCCGCCACCGAGGGCGACGAGGTCGAGATCGTCCTCGACCGCACCCCGTTCTACGCCGAGGGCGGCGGCCAGATCGGTGACACCGGCCGCATCAAGGTCGACACCGGTGCCGTCGTCGAGATCCGTGACTGTCAGAAGCCGGTCCCAGGGGTGTACGTCCACAAGGGCGTCGTCCAGGTCGGCGAGGTGACCGTCGGTGCCAAGGCCCAGGCCGTCATCGACGTACGCCGCCGCACGGCCATCGCCCGCGCCCACTCGGCCACCCACCTCACGCACCAGGCCCTGCGCGACGCCCTCGGTCCGACGGCCGCCCAGGCCGGTTCCGAGAACCAGCCGGGCCGCTTCCGCTTCGACTTCGGCTCCCCGGCCGCCGTGCCCACGGCCGTCATGACCGACGTCGAGCAGAAGATCAACGAGGTGCTCGCCCGCGACCTGGACGTGCACGCCGAGATCCTGAGCATCGACGAGGCCAAGAAGCAGGGCGCCATCGCCGAGTTCGGCGAGAAGTACGGCGAGCGCGTCCGGGTCGTCACCATCGGCGACTTCTCCAAGGAGCTGTGCGGCGGTACGCACGTGCACAACACCGCCCAGCTGGGCCTGGTGAAGCTGCTCGGCGAGTCGTCGATCGGTTCCGGCGTACGGCGTATCGAGGCCCTGGTGGGTGTCGACGCCTACAACTTCCTCGCCCGTGAGCACACGGTCGTCGCCCAGCTCCAGGAGCTGATCAAGGGACGTCCGGAGGAGCTCCCGGAGAAGGTCTCCGCCATGCTCGGCAAGCTGAAGGACGCCGAGAAGGAGATCGAGAAGTTCCGCGCCGAGAAGGTGCTGCAGGCCGCCGCCGGTCTCGCCGGGTCCGCCAAGGACGTGCAGGGCATCGCACTTGTCACCGGCCAGGTGCCGGACGGCACGGGTGCCGACGATCTGCGCAAGCTGGTCCTCGACGTCCGCGGCCGCATCCAGGGCGGACGGGCCGCCGTGGTGGCCCTGTTCACGACGGTCAACGGCAAGCCGCTGACGGTCATCGCCACCAACGAGGCCGCCCGCGAGCGCGGCCTCAAGGCGGGTGACCTGGTGCGTACGGCCGCCAAGACCCTCGGTGGCGGCGGTGGCGGCAAGCCGGACGTCGCCCAGGGCGGTGGCCAGAACCCGGCCGCCATCGGTGACGCCGTCGACGCCGTCGAGCGCCTCGTGGCCGAGTCGGCCAAGTGAGCGAGGGCGAGCGGGTCATGCGCCGCGGCCGCCGTCTCGCCATCGACGTCGGGGACGCCCGGATCGGGGTCGCCTCGTGCGACCCCGACGGGATCCTCGCCACTCCGGTGGAGACTGTGCCGGGACGCGATGTCCCCGCCGCCCACCGGCGCCTGAAGCAGCTCGTCGAGGAGTACGAGCCGATCGAGGTCGTGGTCGGACTCCCTCGCTCCCTCAAGGGGGGCGAGGGCCCGGCCGCCGTCAAGGTCCGCGCCTTCGCAACTGACCTCGCCCGGGGGATCGCACCCGTTCCGGTGCGCCTCGTGGACGAGAGGATGACCACAGTGACGGCCAGTCAGGGACTGCGCGCCTCGGGCGTGAAGTCCAAGAAGGGCAGATCGGTCATCGACCAGGCAGCGGCCGTGATCATCCTCCAGCAGGCACTGGAGTCCGAACGGGCGTCGGGTACATCTCCGGGCGAGGGCGTCGAAGTGGTCATCTGATCGCGGTACGGTAACGTTCCGCGCGATGCGGTGGTGTTCGAATAACCTCCGCACAGGAGAGAGGCGGACGGGAGCCGAGCCACAGCCACCGCGACCGCCGCCTCGCGGCTCTAGGGGATCGATGACTGAGTATGGCCGGGGCCCAGGCTCCGAACCGTGGCATCCGGAGGACCCGTTGTTCGGGGACGGCGGATGGGGAGGACAGGAGGCCGACGCGGCCCAGTCCCCCTACGGCGGCCAGCCGCAGCACCACCCGCAGGAGCCGCAGCAGCAGTACGGCGACTGGGGAGCCGCCCAGCAGGCCGGCTACGACCAGGGTCAGCAGCAGTACTACAGCCAGGGTCACCAGCAGCAGTACGTCCAGGATCAGCAGTACGGCGGTCAGGCTCCGCAGCAGTACAACGGCCAGGGTGGGCAGGGGTACCACGACCAGGGTGGTCAGCAGTACAACGGCGGTCAGCAGTACGGCGACGGCCGGCAGTACAACGATGGTCAGCAGTACAACAACGGCCAGCAGTACAACGGTGGCTGGGACAACACGGGGCAACAGCACCAACAGCACCAGCAACACCAACAGCAGCCGCAGCATCCCCAGGTCCCGTACGGCGTCGATCCGAACGATCCCTACGGCGGCCAGGCCGCCGCGTACGGCGCTCAGCAGCCCGACTACTACGGGACCCCCGACGCGTATCCGCCGCCGGAGCCGCCGAGCCGCCGCGGAGCCGAGCCGGAGCCGCCGCAGACCGACTGGGACCCGGGTCCTGACCAGGGCGAGCACGCGTTCTTCGCGGGCGGCGATGACGACGACGATGACGACGACTTCGAGGACGACGCCAAAGGCCGTCGGCGCGGCAAGGCAGGCAAAGGCGACAAGGGGGGCAAGGGCAAAGGCGAGAAGAAGAGCCGGAGCGGCTCTGCCTGCCTGGTCGTGACGCTCGTCCTCACCGGAGTGGTCGGCGGCGTCGGCTATGTCGGCTACCAGTTCTACCAGGATCGTTTCGGCTCAGCGCCGGACTACGCGGGCGACGGCACGAGCGACCGGGTGACCGTCGTGATTCCCAAGGGCGCCTTCGGATCGGTGATCGGCCAGAAGCTCAAGGCGGCGGGCGTCGTCAAGAGTGTGGACGCCTTCGTGTCCGCCCAGGGGAAGAATCCGGACGGGGACAAGATTCAGCCGGGCTCCTATCTGCTCAAGAAGGAGATGTCCGCCGAAAGCGCTGTCGCGCTGATGCTCGACCCCAAGAGCCAGAACAGCCTGGTCGTCAGGGAAGGGCAGCGGAACGTCACGGTCTACGCGGCGATCGACAAACAGCTGGGGCTTTCCAAGGGCACCACCGCGGATGTCGCCGAGAAGAAGTACAAGAGCCTCGGACTTCCGGACTGGGCGAACAACGACAGCGACATCAAGGACCCGCTGGAAGGATTCCTCTATCCGGCGACCTATCCCGCCGCCAAGGGGATGAAGCCCGAGGCGGTCCTGAAGGAAATGGTGTCGCAGGCCAAGCAGGAGTATGCCAAATACGACCTGGAGAAGAAGGCCAAGGAACTCAACCTGAACGACCCGTTGCAGGTCATCACGGTTGCGAGCCTCGTCCAAGCCGAAGGCATCACGCACGAGGACTTCAAGAAGATGGCCGCCGTCGTCTACAACCGCCTGAAGTCGACGAACGACGTCACCAACCAGAAGCTCGAATTCGACTCGACCTACAATTACCTCAAGGGTCAGAGCAAGATCGACATTGCGACGAGCGAGATCCGCAACTACGACGACCCGTACAACACGTACTTCTACAAGGGTCTTCCGCCCGGGCCGATCGGAAATCCCGGCGGGGACGCGCTGAAGGCGTCGGTGAGTCCGGACGGCGGTGCGTGGATGTTCTTCATCTCCATCGACGGCAAGAAGACGGACTTCACCAAGACCCTGAGCGAGCACCAGAAACTGGTTAAGGAATTCAATGCACGGCGCAACAAGGACTGACGGAGACCGGAGAAGTCGAGCCGCCGTACTCGGTTCCCCGATCGCCCATTCCCTTTCCCCGGTGCTGCACCGTGCCGCGTACGAGGAACTGGGCCTCGACGACTGGTCGTACGACCGTTTCGAGGTCGACGAGGCGGCCCTGCCGGGATTCGTCGGGAAACTCGGTCCCGAATGGGCCGGGCTGTCGCTGACGATGCCGCTGAAGCGGGCGGTCATTCCGCTGCTCGACGAGATCAGCGAGACCGCCTCAGCCGTCGAGGCCGTGAACACCGTGGTGTTCACCGAGGACGGGCGGCGCCTCGGCGACAACACCGACGTCCCCGGGATGGTCGCCGCCCTGCGCGAGCGGGGGATCGAGCAGGTGGACTCCGCCGCGATCCTCGGCGCGGGCGCCACCGCCTCCTCCGCGCTTGCCGCCCTCGCGCGGATCTGCACGGGCGAGGTCGTCGCATACGTCCGCAGCCAGGCGCGCGCCGCCGAGATGCGGCAGTGGGGTGAGCGGCTCGACGTAGAGGTGCGTACGGAGGATTGGGCGGACGCGGAGCATGCCCTGCGCGCGCCGCTCGTCATCGCCACCACCCCGGCGGGTACCACCGATGTCCTCTCGTCCGTGGTCCCCGAACGGCCCGCCACGCTCTTCGACGTGCTGTACGACCCGTGGCCCACCGCACTGGCGGCGCGCTGGTCGGCGTACGGAGGAGCCGTCGTCAGCGGCCTCGACCTGCTGGTGCACCAGGCGGTGCTCCAGGTCGAGCAGATGACCGGACGGGTGCCGGCCCCGCTGGACGCCATGCGGACAGCGGGCGAGAAGGCGCTCGCGAGCAGGTAGGACCGGCCTATACGATTCGGCCTTCGGTTCCGCAGGGGGCGGAACACGGGGGAGCCGGGGGGCTGATCCATGCATGTGACGCTGGCGTCGTGGAAGTCGGAGATATTCGAGGCAGTGCTGCGCTTCCTGCCGGACTGGGTGCAGATCGCCGTGCTCTGTCTCGTGGTGGCCGTCGTGCTCGCGACCTGGGCCTACAAGCTGAAGCGCAAGCTCGCGTATCGGCGGGCGGTGCGCGCGGGGCGGCCCGTCCACGCGGCGGCGCAGTACGGGCAGGGCCGCGGCGCCGACTACCTGGGGTCCTACGCGCCCCCGACCCGCCAGGACGACGCCACGGCGTGACCCGGCCACGTCCGCCTGATGGACCTGCGGCGGGGCAGGCGGCGCGGACGTGGGAGGATCGTTACCGGCGGGCCAGGGCCGCGCACCCGGTCGCGCCGTCGCCGTACGCGAGGACGCGCGTACGCAGGGCAGTACGCAGTACCAGGGCGCGAGCATGAGGAGCACCGTTGAGCAGGTTGCGCTGGCTGACCGCGGGGGAGTCCCACGGTCCCGCACTAGTCGCGACGCTGGAGGGACTTCCCGCCGGCGTGCCGATCACCACGGAGATGGTGGCGGACCACCTGGCCAGGCGGCGCCTCGGGTATGGACGCGGCGCGCGCATGAAGTTCGAGCGCGACGAGATCACCTTCCTGGGCGGCGTACGGCACGGTCTCACCCTGGGCTCTCCGGTCGCGATCATGGTGGGCAACACCGAGTGGCCCAAGTGGGAGCAGGTCATGGCGGCCGACCCCGTCGACCCGCAGATCCTCGCCGAACTGGCCCGCAACGCTCCGCTGACCCGGCCCCGCCCCGGTCACGCCGACCTCGCCGGTATGCAGAAGTACGGCTTCGACGAGGCCCGGCCGATCCTGGAGCGGGCCTCCGCGCGGGAGACCGCGGCCCGGGTCGCGCTCGGCGCGGTGGCGCGTTCGTACCTGAAGGAGACGGCGGGCATCGAGGTCGTCTCGCACGTCGTCGAGCTGGCCGCCGCGAAGGCGCCGTACGGCGTCTACCCGACCCCCGCCGACGTGGAGAGGCTCGACGCCGACCCGGTGCGCTGCCTGGACGCGGACGCGTCGAAGGCGATGGTCGCGGAGATCGACCAGGCCCACAAGGACGGTGACACGCTCGGCGGCGTGGTCGAGGTCCTCGCGTACGACGTGCCGGTGGGCCTCGGCTCGCACGTGCACTGGGACCGTCGGCTCGACGCCCGGCTCGCGGCCGCTCTCATGGGCATCCAGGCCATCAAGGGCGTCGAGGTCGGCGACGGCTTCGACCTGGCGCGGGTGCCCGGCTCGAAGGCGCACGACGAGATCGTGCGGACCGACGAGGGCATCAAGCGGACCTCGGGGCGCTCCGGCGGCACCGAGGGCGGTCTGACGACCGGCGAACTCCTGCGCGTACGGGCCGCCATGAAGCCCATCGCGACGGTGCCGCGCGCGCTCGCCACCATCGACGTGGCGACCGGCGAGGCGACCAAGGCACACCACCAGCGTTCGGACGTGTGCGCGGTCCCGGCCGCGGGCATCGTCGCCGAGGCCATGGTGGCGCTGGTCCTCGCGGACGCGGTGGCCGAGAAGTTCGGCGGCGACTCCGTGCCCGAGACGCGGCGCAACGTCGAGTCGTACCTCCAGAACCTGGTCGTGCGGTGAGCGCTCCGCGCGTGATCCTGGTCGGCCCCATGGGGGTCGGCAAGTCCACGGTCGGCGAGCTGGTCGCGGAGCGGCTCGGCTGCGCCTACCGGGACACCGACGGCGACATCGTGGCCGAGCAGGGCCGCACCATCGCGGACATCTTCGTCGACGAGGGCGAACCCGCCTTCCGCTCGATCGAGAAGCAGGCGGTGCACCGGGCCCTGGCCGGGTACGACGGCGTGCTGGCACTCGGCGGCGGCGCGATCCTCGACGCGGACACCCGGGCGCTGCTGGCCGGACAGCCCGTCGTGTACCTCTCGATGGACGTCGAGGAAGCCGTCAAGCGCACGGGCCTGAACACGGCACGGCCGCTGCTGGCCGTCAACCCGCGCCGGCAGTGGCGCGAGCTGATGGACGCCCGCCGCCACCTCTACACCGAGGTCGCGACCGCCGTGGTGGCCACCGACGGCCGCACCCCCGAAGAGGTCGCCCAAGCGGTCCTCGACGCACTGGAGTTGAAGGAAGCATGAGCGAGGCAGTGACGCGGATCCACGTCGGCGGCACGGCGGGCAGCGAGCCGTACGAGGTGCTGGTCGGCCGCCAACTGCTCGGTGAATTGGGCACGTTGGTCGGGGAGCGGGCCAAGCGGGTCGCGGTGATCCATCCCGAGGCGCTCGCCGAGACCGGCGAGGCGTTGCGGGCCGACCTGGCCGGGCAGGGCTTCGACGCCGTCGCCATCCAGGTGCCCAACGCGGAGGAGGCCAAGACCGCCGAGGTCGCCGCGTACTGCTGGAAGGCGCTGGGACAGTCCGGCTTCACCCGTACCGACGTGATCGTCGGCGTGGGCGGCGGGGCGACCACCGACCTCGCCGGATTCGTGGCGGCGACCTGGCTGCGCGGAGTGCGCTGGATCGCCATCCCGACCACCGTGCTGGCCATGGTGGACGCGGCGGTCGGCGGAAAGACCGGCATCAACACCGCCGAGGGCAAGAACCTCGTCGGCGCCTTCCACCCGCCCGCCGGTGTGCTCTGCGACCTGGCCGCCCTCGACTCGCTGCCGGTCCACGACTTCGTGTCCGGGCTCGCCGAGATCATCAAGGCCGGCTTCATCGCCGACCCGACGATCCTCGAACTCATCGAGGCCGACCCGCAGGGTGCCCGCACCCCCGAGGGACCGCACACCGCCGAGCTCATCGAGCGCTCCATCAAGGTCAAGGCCGAGGTCGTCTCGTCCGACCTGAAGGAGTCCGGGCTGCGCGAGATCCTGAACTACGGGCACACCCTCGCCCACGCCATCGAGAAGAACGAGCGCTACGAGTGGCGGCATGGCGCGGCGGTGGCGGTCGGCATGCACTTCGCGGCCGAGCTGGGCCGACTGGCGGGGCGCCTCGACGACGCGACCGCGGACCGGCACCGCACGATCCTGGAGTCGGTCGGGCTGCCTCTGAGCTACCGCTACGACCAGTGGCCCAAGCTCCTGGAGACCATGAAGGTCGACAAGAAGTCCCGCGGCAACCTCCTCCGCTTCATCGTCCTAGACGGCCTGGGCAAGCCCACCGTCCTGGAGGGCCCCGACCCGGCGGTGCTCCTCGCCGCCTACGGCGAAGTGGGCGAATAGCCCCCTCCGGCGACACTTGGTCTGATTTGCCTTGTGCGGAGGGGCACTTCGGACCGTCCCCCGCCGTTCACCAAACGGCGGCCGGGGACGGTACCGTTCGGTAGGGAGTGGGGCGGGTGCCCCGCTCCCAGCGCCAAATTGCCTGCGGCGAGTCAGCCAAAGACACGAGACGGAGTGGCACCGGATGCAGCACGCAGTGGGGTCTCCGCTGCCGCCGCCCCACCAGCCGGGGCACGGACCGGCCGTCGGCTGGTCGCAGGCCGCACAACACCCGGGACCGCACCACCCGGGCTCCGCGCCAGCCGGCGCGCCCCAGGGTCCCGCGCCCGTGGGCCCGCCGCCCGGCTTCGCCGGAGCGCCGACCGGGCCCGCCGCTCCCCATCCACCGGGCCACGCGCCCGCCCCGCATCACACGGTCCCGCACCACGCTCCGCCGCCGACGCCGGACACCACGGGCCACGTACAGCTGCCGCCGGGCGGTCCCGTCCCGATGCCGAGCGCGCCGCCCGCCGCTGCGGGCACGCCCGATCCGACGTGCACCACCCTCGCCGTCCTGCTCATCGGACCCGCCGGCGCCGGCAAGACCAGCGTCGCCAAGTACTGGGCCGACCACCGCAGGGTGCCCACCGCGCACATCAGCCTGGACGACGTACGCGAATGGGTGCGCTCGGGCTTCGCGGACCCGCAGTCGGGGTGGAACGACCACTCGGAGGCGCAGTATCGTCTCGCCCGCCGTACCTGCGGCTTCGCGGCCCGCAACTTCCTGGCCAACAACATCTCCTGCATCCTCGACGACGCGGTCTTCCCCGACCGGCCCGTCGTCGGCCTCGGCGGCTGGAAGCGGCACGTCGGTCCCGGCCTGCTGCCGGTCGTCCTCCTGCCGGGTCTGGAGATAGTCCTGGAGCGCAACGCCGAGCGCTCCGGAAACCGCCGCCTCACCGACGAGGAGGTCGCCCGCATCCACGGCCGCATGGCGGGCTGGTACGGCTCCGGCCTTCCCATCATCGACAACTCCCAACTCGACGTGCCCCAGACGGCCCGAGTCCTGGACGACGTACTGGCACGGTCGATCGCGAGTCCGCCGCAGTGGTAGGGGACTCTTCTTAGGGAACTTCCAAGAGGGGGCTGACCCCAGCCAACTCAAGGGGCGCGGGGAACTGCGCGACAAGCCCCCACCGACCCGCACCCGGCACACAACCTCCGGCCGCACCCCGCCCCCCCGTCCGGAACCCCCACTCGGCCTCCCCCAACCGGCGCCAACCCCGCGAAGCTCATACGCTCGGGTCATGTCAGAGGCGTACGCGGCCCGCCGCGACCGGCTGAGAGAGCGCTGCACGGCAAGCGGCAGCGCAACCGCGCTGATCTCCCGCCCCGCCAACGTCCGCTACCTCGCGGGCGTGGCCCCCCACGGCGCCGTACTCCTGCTGGGCAAGACCGAGGACCTGCTCGTGTACGGCGGTCCCCCCGAAGCCCCGCTCGACGAGGGCAGGCCGGACGAGGCCCTCCGGACGCACACGCTGCCGAGCCCCGGCGGCGACCCCGCCGTCGCCGCGGCGGACCTCGCCTCGGCCCAGGGTGCCGACTCCCTCGCAGTCGAGGAGCATCACCTGACTGTGACCCGGCACCGGGCGATCGGCTCGGTGGCGCCCCGGCTCCGACTCGGCGACCTCGGCGCGGCCGTCGAGCAGCTGCGTGTGATCAAGGACGAGGAGGAGATCTCCTGCCTGCGCATCGGCGCGGAGATCGCCGACCAGGCGCTGAGCGAGCTCCTGGAGTCCATCCTGGTCGGCCGCACGGAACGCCATCTCGCCCTGGAACTCGAACGCCGTCTGGTCGACCACGGCGCCGACGGCCCGGCCTTCACGACCTCGGTCGGCACGGGGCCGAACTCCGGGCACCGCGGCCACCGGCCCACCGACCGCCGGGTCGAAGAAGGAGATTTCCTCTCCGTCTGCCTCGGCGCGACCTACCGCGGCTACCGTTGCGAGATCGGCCGCACCTTCGTCATCGGGACCTCGCCCGCCGACTGGCAGATCGAGCTGTACGACCTCGTCTTCGCATCCCAGCGCGCCGGCCGGGAGGCCCTCGTACCCGGCGCCGCCTACCGTGACGTGGACCGTGCGGCCCGCCAGATTCTCGACTCCGCGGGGTATGCGGACGGCCTTCCTCCGCTGACCGGACACGGTGTGGGGCTCGAAATCGACGAGGACCCGCAGTTGGCCCCCGCGGCCATGGGTAAACTGGACGCTTGCGTGCCGGTCACCGTCGAACCGGGGGTCCACATCCCGGGCCGGGGCGGTGTCCGGATCGATGACACGCTCGTCGTGCGCCCCGAGGCGGACGGCGGACCCGAGCTACTCACCATTACGACCAAGGAGCTGCTCGCGCTCTAGCTTCCCGCTGTGCGCGTGTTCCGGGGTCGTCCACGTCAGTCCAGGAGATTCCGCAACCGTGGCTTCCACGAACGACCTCAAGAACGGCCTGGTGCTCAAGCTCGAAGGCGGCCAGCTCTGGTCCGTCGTCGAGTTCCAGCACGTCAAGCCCGGCAAGGGCCCGGCCTTCGTGCGCACCAAGCTGAAGAACGTGCTTTCCGGCAAGGTCGTCGACAAGACGTTCAACGCCGGCGTCAAGGTCGAGACGGCCACTGTCGACAAGCGTGACATGCAGTTCTCGTACATGGACGGCGAGTACTTCGTCTTCATGGACATGGAGACCTACGACCAGCTCATGGTCGACCGCAAGGCCGTCGGCGACGCCGCCAACTTCCTGATCGAGGGCTTCACCGCCACCGTGGCCCAGCACGAGGGCGAGGTGCTCTTCGTCGAGCTGCCGGCCGCCGTCGAGCTGGTCATCCAGGAGACCGAGCCGGGTGTCCAGGGCGACCGCTCCACCGGCGGCACCAAGCCCGCCACCCTGGAGACCGGTTACCAGATCCAGGTCCCGCTCTTCATCACCACCGGTGAGAAGATCAAGGTCGACACCCGTTCGAGCGACTACCTCGGCCGGGTGAACAGCTAACCGTGGCTGCCCGCAATACGGCCCGCAAGCGCGCCTTCCAGATCCTCTTCGAGGGGGACCAGCGCGGCGTGGACGTCCAGACGGTCCTGGGTGACTGGATCCGGCACTCCCGGACCGACACCCGGCAGCCGCCGGTGAGCGAGTACACCATGCAGCTCGTCGAGGGCTACGCGAAGTACGCGAAGCGCATCGACGAGCTGATCTCGCAGTACGCGGTGAGCTGGACGCTCGACAGGATGCCGGTCGTCGACCGCAACATCCTGCGTCTGGGCGCCTATGAGCTGATCTGGGTCGACGAGACCCCGGATGCGGTGGTGCTCGACGAGGCCGTGCAGCTCGCCAAGGAGTTCTCCACGGATGAGTCGCCCGCGTTCGTGAACGGTCTGCTCGGCCGGTTCAAGGAGCTCAAGTCGTCGCTTCGGCGCGACGAGGTTTGAGCCTCAGCGATTCGCTCCGCGCGGTTCGATGTGAGGTGCGGGTCGCATTGGGCTGGTCGCGCAGTTCCCCGCGCCCCTTACGGGGCCGGACTCGCAGGACGTAGGAACGCCGGAGGGCCCCCAGCAGGACTTGAGTTCTAGTGGTCGTCGCAACACCCCCAGTCAGGGGATGCGATGGACTTCGAAGTACGCAAGGAACGCCAGCGGCAGGGGCCGAAGAAGCTGGACCGGGAACGGGCCGCATACTTCCAGCTCATGCAGCAAGGCGTGAGCAGTCAGGAAGCCTGCCGAATCGTCGGCATCAACCTGCGGACCGGCAAAAGATGGCGTAACGGTTCACACGCGAACGTCGGCCGGAAGAAGGCGGCGCCTCCGATCTACCAGGAGGCGCCGCCTCCTTCTGGCCCTTCCCGCTACCTGCGCGAGGCTGACCGCATCCACATAGCCGACCGGCTCCGCGAGAGAACCACCATCCGCGCGATCGCCGCCGAGCTGGGCCGCAGCCCCTCGACCATCAGCAGGGAGATCCGCCGCAACCGGCATCCCACCAACGGCCAGTACCGGCCCCACGCCGCCCAGGCCCGCGCCGACGCCCGCCGGCCCCGCCCCAAGCCGGGGAAGATCGGCCAGAGCGCCGAACTGCGGGACTTCGTCCAGGACCACCTGACCCTGCGGTGGAGCCCGGAACAGATCTGCCACGCTCTGCGCATACGGTTCCCCAGCCGGCCGGAGATGCACGTGACCCACGAGACGATCTACCAGGCCCTCTACGTCCAGGGACGGGGCGAACTGCGCCGGGAACTGGCCCGCGCCCTGCGCAGCGGACGCGCCCGCCGACGTCCTCACCGGCAGGCATACAAGCGCCAGCCCCGATCGATCCCGAACATGGTCATGGTCAGCGACCGCCCGGCAGAAGCCGACGACCGGGCCGTCCCAGGACACTGGGAAGGCGACCTCATCATCGGCAAGGACCACAAATCGGCGATCGGCACACTCGTCGAACGCACCACCCGTTACGTGATGCTGGTCCACCTGCCCATCGACCACAGCGCGGCCAGCACCCGCGACGCTCTCGTGGAAACCGTCCAAACCCTGCCGCCCCACCTGCGGCGTTCCCTCACCTGGGACCAGGGCTCGGAGATGGCCGCCCACCAGGCATTCACCATCGCCACCGACATCCCGGTCTACTTCTGCAACCCGGCCAGTCCCTGGCAGCGCGGCTCGAACGAGAACACCAACGGCCTGCTGCGGCAGTACTTCCCCAAGGGCACCGACCTGTCCGTCCACACCCGCAAGCACCTGGACGCAGCCGCCGCCGAACTCAACAGCCGCCCACGCAAAACGCTCGGCTGGGAAACCCCAGCCGAGCGCCTGTCTAAACTACTCGCGGCCTGAACAACCGACCACGTGTTGCAACGACCCCTCGAATTCGCCGGATGCTGGGGGCCCTCCGGCGTTCTCCCGTACCTCCGGCGTCCCCGACGCCTGCAGAAAGCCGCCGGGGTGGCCGGAACCGTCTGGTTCCGGCCACCCCGGCGGCACGTTTCTTCTCAGTCCTGGTACGGGTCAGGCGTCCTCGTGGGAGACCGCGCGGCGCGCGTCGGCGTCCAGGACTCCCCAGCTGATCAGCTGCTCGGTGAGGACCGAGGGGGACTGGTCGTAGATGACGGCGAGCGTGCGCAGGTCGTCCTGGCGGATCGACAGCACCTTGCCGTTGTAGTCGCCGCGCTGGGACTGGATCGTCGCCGCGTAGCGCTGCAGGGGGCCCGCCTTTTCGGCCGGCACGTGGGCCAGCCGCTCAAGGTCGAGGACCAGCTTCGGCGGCGGCTCGGCGGCGCCGCCCGGAGTGGTGCCCGGCAGCAGTTCCTGCACCGGCACGCCGTAGAAGTCCGCCAGTTCGGCGAGACGCTGCACGGTCACGGCGCGGTCGCCGCGCTCATAGGAACCGACCACGACCGCCTTCCAGCGGCCCTGGGACTTCTCCTCGACGCCGTGGAGGGAAAGGCCCTGCTGGGTGCGGATGGCGCGGAGCTTGGCCCCGAGCTGTTTGGCGTATTCGCTGGACATATAGCTCCCCGGCACTGTGTCGACGTGCGGCTCGGCCGCGCGGCTGGTGACTCACTGTGAGGTTACGCAGCGTGACTCTGCCTCGTCAAGCCGAATGGTCCGGACCGACCCTTCCGTGGGAGCCCGGTACGGCTGGTGCCAAGGGGGTGATCAGGGGCGTTGCCGGGCTGGTACCGTGGTTGGCGCAATTCCGACGTCCTTTAATGATCCGTCCCGTGAGGCGGAGAAGGAGGTCCGTTTCGTATGGACTCAGAGCAGGACAAGCAGCAGTACGAGGCCGATGCCCGGCCCGTTCTGGAAGCCCCCGACATCGCGCGGGTGCTGACCCGCATCGCCCACGAGATCGTCGAACGCGCCAAGGGCGCCGACGACGTGGTGCTTCTCGGCATTCCGACCAGAGGCGTCTTTCTCGCCCAGCGGCTGGCCGCCAAGCTCGAAGAGATCACCGACCGCAAGATCCCGGTCGGCTCCCTCGACATCACCATGTACCGCGATGACCTGCGCATGCACCCGCCGCGTGCGCTGGCCCGTACCGACATTCCCGGTGACGGCATCGACGGCCGCCTGGTCGTCCTCGTCGACGACGTGCTCTTCTCCGGCCGCACCATCCGGGCCGCCCTCGACGCGCTGAACGACATAGGGCGTCCCCGCGCGGTACAGCTCGCGGTCCTCGTCGACAGAGGCCACCGCGAACTCCCGATCCGCGCCGACTACGTCGGCAAGAACCTCCCCACGTCGTTGCGGGAGACGGTCAAGGTCCAGCTCGCCGAGGAGGACGGTCGCGACACCGTGCTGCTCGGTGTGAAGCGGACCGCCCGGCCCGGCGAGCAGTAGCGGCACACAGCCGTACGTCCGCTCGTAGGACCCCGAGTGCGCTTCCGCGCGCCCGCGTCCGCCCGGCTGTGCCCTGCTGAGGGGACACCTTCCGGGCCCCCGCTTCCCGACCTGAACTGCCTTACGGAGCCTGACAGATGCAGCGTCATCTCATCTCGGCCGCCGACCTCACCCGCGACGACGCCGTCCTGATCCTCGACACCGCCGAGGAGATGGCCCGGGTCGCCGACCGGCCGATCAAGAAACTGCCGACCCTGCGCGGCCGCACCGTCGTCAACCTCTTCTTCGAGGACTCCACCCGGACGAGGATCTCGTTCGAGGCCGCGGAGAAGCGTCTCTCCGCGGACGTCATCAACTTCACCGCCAAGGGATCCAGCGTCTCCAAGGGCGAGTCCCTGAAGGACACCGCGCAGACCCTCGAAGCCATGGGCGTCGACGCCGTCGTCATCCGGCACGGCGCCTCCGGAGCCCCGTACCGGCTCGCCACCTCCGGCTGGATCGACGCCGCCGTCATCAACGCGGGCGACGGCACCCACCAGCACCCCACGCAGGCCCTGCTCGACGCCTTCACCATGCGCCGCCGGCTCGTCGGCCGGGACGCGGGCCTCGGCCAGGACCTGGCAGGCAAGCGCATCACGCTCGTCGGCGACATCCTGCACAGCCGCGTCGCCCGCTCGAACGTCGACCTGCTGCACACCCTCGGCGCCGAGGTCACCCTCGTCGCCCCGCCGACCCTGGTGCCCGTCGGCGTCGAGTCCTGGCCCTGCGAGGTCTCGTACGACCTGGACAGCACGCTCTCCAAGTCCGACGCCGTGATGCTGCTGCGCGTGCAGCGCGAGCGGATGAACGCGGCGTTCTTCCCGACCGAGCGCGAGTACTCGCGGCGCTACGGGCTCGACGGGGACCGGATGGCGAAGATGCCCGAGCACGCCATCGTGATGCACCCCGGGCCGATGGTCCGCGGTATGGAGATCACCGCCGAGGTCGCCGACTCCGAGCGCTGCACCGCCATCGAGCAGGTCGCCAACGGCGTCTCGATCCGGATGGCCGTGCTCTACCTGCTTCTCGGCGGCAACGAGCCCGCCGTCACCCACACCCGTACCGAGGAGAAGTAAGTCACATGAGCAAGATCCTTATCCGTGGTGCGAAGGTGCTCGGCGGCGAGCCGCAGGACGTCCTGATCGAGGGTTCCGAGATCGCGGCCGTGGGCAGCGGCCTGTCGGCCGAGGGCGCCGAGGTCGTCGAGGCCGACGGCAAGGTGCTCCTGCCGGGGCTCGTGGACCTGCACACCCATCTGCGTGAGCCCGGCCGCGAGGACTCCGAGACGGTCCTGACCGGTACGCGCGCGGCGGCCAGTGGCGGCTACACCGCCGTGTTCGCCATGGCCAACACCTTCCCGGTCGCCGACACCGCCGGTGTCGTCGAGCAGGTCTACCGACTGGGCCAGGAGCACGGCTACTGCGACGTGCAGCCCATCGGTGCCGTCACCGTCGGCCTTGAGGGCAAGAAGCTCGCCGAGCTGGGCGCGATGCACGAGTCGGCCGCGGGCGTCACGGTCTTCTCCGACGACGGCAAGTGCGTCGACGACGCCGTGATCATGCGGCGGGCGCTCGAGTACGTGAAGGCCTTCGGCGGTGTCGTCGCCCAGCACGCGCAGGAGCCCCGGCTCACCGAGGGCGCCCAGATGAACGAGGGCGTCGTCTCCGCCGAACTGGGACTCGGCGGCTGGCCCGCGGTGGCCGAGGAGTCGATCATCGCCCGGGACGTCCTGCTCGCCGAGCACGTCGGATCGCGCGTGCACATCTGCCACCTGTCGACCGCCGGCTCGGTGGAGATCGTCCGCTGGGCCAAGTCCCGCGGCATCGACGTGACCGCCGAGGTCACCCCGCACCACCTTCTCCTCACCGACGAGCTGGTGCGCTCCTACAACCCCGTCTACAAGGTCAACCCGCCGCTGCGCACCGAGCGCGACGTCATGGCCCTGCGTGAGGCGCTCGCCGACGGCACGATCGACATCGTGGCCACCGACCACGCCCCGCACCCGCACGAGGACAAGGACTGCGAGTGGGCCGCGGCCGCCATGGGCATGGTGGGCCTGGAGACCGCACTGTCCGTCGTCCAGCAGACGATGGTCGAGACCGGGCTGCTCGACTGGGCCGGGGTCGCCGACCGCATGTCGTTCAAGCCCGCCGGCATCGGCCGGGCGCAGGGTCACGGCCGTCCCGTCTCGGCAGGCGAGCCCGCCAACCTCACCCTCGTCGACACGGCATACCGTGGAGCCGTGGACCCCGCGGGCTTCGCGTCGCGCAGCCGCAACACTCCGTACGAGGGTCGTGAGCTGCCGGGCCGTGTCACGCACACGTGGCTCCGGGGCAGGGCCACGCTCGTCGACGGGAAGCTCGCGTGACATCACTCAACCCCATTGCAGCGCAGATCGCGGCGGGCATCGCCGCGGAACAGAAGTCCGCGGAAGTGACCGACTGGGCCGCCCGGATCGGCTGGCTCGTCGGCCTCGTGCTGTTCATCGCGCTCGTCTACTGGCTGATGCGCGAGGGCTGGAAGTGGCGCGGCGCGCTCCAGGGCGACCTTCCCGAGCTGCCCACCGCGCCGGAAGAGCCCGGCGAGGCCAGACTGACTGTGCTTTCGATGAGTGGCCGCTACCACGGCTCCACCACCGCCGGGCAGTGGCTCGACCGCATCGTGGCGCACGGCCTGGGCACCCGCAGCCGGGCCGAGGTCACGCTGACGGACGCCGGACTGGACGTCGTACGCCCCGGAGCGGCCGACTTCTTCGTGCCCGTGGCGCAACTGCGTGAGGCCCGGCTCGACAAGGGCATCGCGGGCAAGGTCCTCACCGAGGGCGGGCTCCTCGTCATCACCTGGGAGCACGGCGACCGGCTGATCGACTCGGGCTTCCGCTCCGACCACGCGGCCGAGCACAACGAGTGGGTCGACACCCTGAACAACATGATCAACACGAGCGGCAAGAGCGACAAGACGGAAGGCGCACGATGACGACCTCCATCCAGGGAACTGCCTCACAGAGGCGAAAGGCGGCTCCCGCCGTACTCGTCCTGGAGGACGGCCGCACCTTCCGCGGCCGCGCCTACGGGGCCGTGGGGGTGACCTTCGGCGAAGCGGTGTTCTCCACCGGCATGACCGGCTACCAGGAGACCCTCACCGACCCGTCGTACCACCGCCAGGTCGTCGTGATGACCGCCCCGCACGTCGGCAACACCGGCGTGAACGACGACGACCCCGAGTCGAAGCGCATCTGGGTCGCCGGTTACGTCGTACGGGACCCCGCGCGCGTGCCCTCCAACTGGCGCTCCCGGCGCTCGCTGGACGAGGAGCTCGTCCAGCAGGGCGTCGTGGGCATCAGCGGGATCGACACCCGCGCGCTCACCCGCCATCTGCGCGAGCGCGGCGCCATGCGCGTCGGCATCTTCTCCGGCAACGCGCTGCCGGACGAGGGCACCATGCTCGCCGAGGTGCGCCAGGCCCCCGAGATGAAGGGCGCCAGCCTCTACGAGGAAGTGGCCACCAAGGAGACGTACGTCGTCCCCGCGATCGGCCCCGACGGCGAAGCCGTCCCGATCGGTGCCGCGAAGTACACGGTCGCCGCCGTGGACCTCGGCATCAAGGGCATGACCCCGCAGCGCATGGCCGAGCGCGGCATCGAGGTGCACGTGCTGCCCGCGACGGCGAGCGTCGAGGACATCTACGCGGTCGAGCCGGACGGCGTGTTCTTCTCCAATGGCCCCGGCGACCCGGAGAAGGCCGAGCACCCCGTCTCCCTGATGCGTGCCGTGCTGGAACGGAAGACGCCCCTCTTCGGCATCTGCTTCGGCAACCAGATCCTCGGCCGCGCCCTCGGCTTCGGCACGTACAAGCTGAAGTACGGCCACCGGGGCATCAACCAGCCCGTGCAGGACCGTACGACCGGCAAGGTCGAGGTCACCGCGCACAACCACGGCTTCGCCGTCGACGCGCCGCTCGACAAGGTCTCCGAGACCCCCTACGGGCGTGCCGAGGTCTCGCACGTCTGCCTGAACGACCAGGTCGTCGAGGGGCTGCAGCTCCTCGACCAGCCGGCGTTCAGCGTCCAGTACCACCCCGAGGCGGCGGCGGGCCCGCACGACGCGGCCTACCTGTTCGACCGCTTCGTAGAGCTCATGGAGGGCCAGCGTGCCTAAGCGCACCGATATCCAGTCCGTCCTGGTCATCGGCTCCGGCCCGATCGTCATCGGCCAGGCCGCCGAGTTCGACTACTCCGGCACCCAGGCCTGCCGCGTCCTCAAGGCCGAGGGCCTGCGGGTCATCCTCGTCAACTCCAACCCGGCGACGATCATGACCGACCCGGAGATCGCCGACGCCACGTACGTCGAGCCGATCACTCCGGAGTTCGTCGAGAAGATCATCGCCAAGGAGCGGCCGGACACCCTGCTGCCGACGCTCGGCGGCCAGACCGCCCTCAACACCGCGATCTCCATGCACGAGCAGGGAGTGCTGGAGAAGTACGGTGTCGAGCTGATCGGCGCCAACGTCGAGGCCATCAACAAGGGCGAGGACCGCGACCTCTTCAAGGACGTCGTCGAGGCCGTCCGCGCGAAGATCGGGCACGGCGAGTCCGCCCGCTCGGTCATCTGCCACTCCATGGACGACGTGATCCAGGGCGTCGAGACGCTCGGCGGCTACCCCGTCGTCGTCCGGCCCTCCTTCACCATGGGCGGCGCCGGCTCCGGCTTCGCGCACGACGAGGAGGAGCTGCGCCGGATCGCGGGCCAGGGTCTCACGCTCTCGCCGACCACCGAGGTGCTCCTGGAGGAGTCCATCCTCGGCTGGAAGGAGTACGAGCTGGAGCTGATGCGCGACAAGAACGACAACGTCGTGGTCGTCTGCTCCATCGAGAACTTCGACCCCATGGGCGTGCACACCGGCGACTCGATCACCGTTGCGCCCGCGATGACACTGACCGACCGCGAGTACCAGCGCCTGCGCGACATCGGCATCGCGATCATCCGCGAGGTCGGCGTCGACACCGGCGGCTGCAACATCCAGTTCGCGGTGAACCCGGACGACGGCCGCATCATCGTCATCGAGATGAACCCGCGGGTCTCGCGCTCCTCGGCCCTCGCGTCGAAGGCCACCGGCTTCCCGATCGCCAAGATCGCCGCCAAGCTGGCCGTCGGCTACACCCTCGACGAGATCCCGAACGACATCACGGAGAAGACCCCGGCGTCCTTCGAGCCCACGCTCGACTACGTGGTCGTCAAGGCCCCGCGGTTCGCCTTCGAGAAGTTCCCCTCCGCCGACTCCACGCTGACCACGACCATGAAGTCGGTCGGCGAGGCCATGGCGATCGGCCGCAACTTCACCGAGGCGCTGCAGAAGGCGCTGCGGTCGCTGGAGAAGAAGGGCAGCCAGTTCACGTTCGTCGGCGAGCCCGGCGACAAGGCCCAGCTGCTGGCCGAGGCCATCCGGCCGACCGACGGGCGCATCAACTCCGTCATGCAGGCCATTCGCGCGGGCGCCACGCCCGAGGAGGTCTTCGACGCCACGAAGATCGACCCGTGGTTCGTGGACCAGCTCTTCCTGATCAAGGAGATCGCGGACGAGCTGGCCGCCGCCGACAGGCTTGACCCGGAGCTGCTCGCCGAGGCCAAGCGCCACGGCTTCTCCGACGTCCAGGTCGGCGAGATCCGAGGCCTGCGCGAGGACGTGGTGCGCGAGGTGCGGCACGCGCTGGGCGTGCGCCCGGTCTACAAGACGGTCGACACCTGCGCCGCCGAGTTCGCGGCCAAGACGCCGTACTTCTACTCCTCGTACGACGAGGAGTCCGAGGTCGCCCCGCGCGAGAAGCCCGCCGTGATCATCCTCGGCTCCGGCCCGAACCGCATCGGCCAGGGCATCGAGTTCGACTACTCCTGCGTCCACGCCTCCTTCGCGCTGAGCGACGCGGGCTACGAGACCGTGATGGTCAACTGCAACCCCGAGACCGTCTCCACGGACTACGACACCTCCGACCGCCTGTACTTCGAGCCGCTCACGCTCGAGGACGTGCTGGAGATCGTCCACGCCGAGACGCTCGCCGGACCGATCGCGGGCGTCATCGTCCAGCTCGGCGGACAGACCCCGCTGGGCCTCTCGCAGGCACTCAAGGACAACGGCGTGCCGGTCGTGGGCACTCCGCCCGAGGCGATCCACGCCGCCGAGGACCGCGGCGCCTTCGGCCAGGTCCTCGCGGAGGCCGGGCTCCCGGCGCCGAAGCACGGCACCGCCACCACCTTCGCCGGGGCCAAGGCCATCGCCGACGAGATCGGCTACCCCGTCCTGGTCCGGCCGTCGTACGTCCTCGGCGGGCGCGGCATGGAGATCGTCTACGACGAGACGCGGCTGGCCTCGTACATCGAGGAGTCGACCGAGATCAGCCCGTCCCGGCCGGTCCTGGTCGACCGCTTCCTGGACGACGCGATCGAGATCGACGTGGACGCGCTGTACGACGGCCACGAGCTGTACCTCGGCGGTGTCATGGAGCACATCGAGGAGGCCGGCATCCACTCCGGCGACTCGGCGTGCGCGCTGCCGCCGATCACGCTCGGCGGCTTCGACATCAAGCGCCTGCGGGCCTCGACGGAGGCCATCGCCAAGGGTGTCGGGGTCCGCGGACTGATCAACATCCAGTTCGCGATGGCGGGCGACATCCTGTACGTCCTCGAAGCCAACCCGCGTGCCTCGCGCACCGTTCCCTTCACTTCGAAGGCGACCGCGGTGCCGCTGGCCAAGGCCGCCGCCCGGATCTCGCTGGGCGCGACCGTCGCCGAACTGCGCGCCGAGGGGCTGCTGCCCGCCGTCGGCGACGGCGGTGAACTGCCGCTGGACGCCCCGATCTCCGTCAAGGAGGCCGTCATGCCGTGGTCGCGCTTCCGCGACATCCACGGCCGCGGCGTCGACACGATCCTCGGCCCGGAGATGCGCTCCACCGGCGAGGTCATGGGCATCGACTCGGTGTTCGGCACGGCGTACGCCAAGTCCCAGGCGGGCGCGTACGGTCCGCTGCCGACCAAGGGCCGTGCCTTCATCTCGGTCGCCAACCGCGACAAGCGCTCGATGATCTTCCCGGCGCGTGAACTGGTCGCCCACGGCTTCGAGTTGCTCGCCACGTCCGGCACGGCCGAGGTGCTCAAGCGCAACGGCATCAACGCCACCGTCGTGCGCAAGCAGTCCGAGGGCGAGGGACCGAACGGCGAGAAGACGATCGTCCAGCTCATCCACGAGGGCGAGGTCGACCTCATCGTCAACACGCCGTACGGCACCGGGGGCCGCCTCGACGGCTACGACATCCGTACGGCGGCCGTGTCCCGCTCCGTGCCCTGCCTGACGACCGTCCAGGCGCTCGCCGCGGCCGTCCAGGGCATCGACGCGCTCAACCGCGGTGACGTGGGTGTGCGTTCCCTGCAGGAACACGCGGAACATCTGACCGCGGCTCGCGACTGAGCGCTCCGCTTGCCGCGGGTGCTTCGTCTGCGGGTCCGCTGTGGCTGGTCGCGCAGTTCCCCGCGCCCTTCGGGGCTGCGGGACCAGCCTCTTCATGAGGAAACCGAACATGTACAAGCTCTTCTTCCGGCTCGTGTTCAAGCGCATGGACCCCGAGCAGGCCCACCACCTCGCCTTCCGCTGGATCCGGCTCGCCGTCCGTGTCCCTGTCCTGCGGACCTTCGTCGCCGCCGTGCTCGCACCCCGTCACAAGGAGCTGCGGACCGAGGCGTTCGGGCTGCGGATGCACGGGCCGTTCGGCCTCGCGGCGGGCTTCGACAAGAACGCGGTCGCCATCGACGGGATGTCGATGCTCGGCTTCGACCACGTCGAGATCGGCACGGTCACGGGGGAGGCGCAGCCCGGCAATCCCAAGAAGCGCCTGTTCCGCCTTGTGCCGGACCGCGCGCTGATCAACCGCATGGGGTTCAACAACGAGGGCTCCGAGGCCGTGGCGGGCCGCCTGGCGGCCCGTACGCCCGTCTTCAGGACCGTCGTGGGCGTCAACATCGGCAAGACCAAGGTCGTCCCGGAGGCCGAGGCCGCCGCCGACTACGTGAAGTCCACCGAACGGCTGGCCGCGTACGCCGACTACCTCGTCGTCAACGTGAGCTCGCCGAACACGCCCGGGCTGCGCAACCTCCAGGCCACCGAGTCGCTGCGGCCGCTGCTGACCGCCGTCCGTGAGGCCGCCGACCGGACGGTGACCACGCGCCGCGTTCCGCTGCTGGTGAAGATCGCGCCCGACCTCGCCGACGAGGACGTCGACGCCGTCGCCGACCTCGCCGTCGAACTGGGCCTGGACGGGATCATCGCCACGAACACCACCATCGCGCGCGAGGGGCTCGGTTTGAAGTCCGAATCCACCCTGGTCGGAGAGGCCGGCGGACTCTCGGGCGCCCCCCTGAAGGCACGCTCCCTGGAGGTGCTGCGGCGTCTCTACGCGCGCGTGGGGGACCGCATCACCCTCGTGGGCGTCGGCGGGATCGAGAACGCCGAGGACGCCTGGCAGCGGATCCTCGCGGGCGCCACGCTCGTCCAGGGCTACAGCGCCTTCGTCTACGAGGGCCCCTTCTGGGGCCGCGCCATCCACAAGGGCCTCGCCGCCCGCCTGCGCACCAGCCCGCATGCCACCCTCGCCGACGCGGTCGGCGCCGACGTGAGGAAGACGACGGTATGACTGAGCCCTTCGGATCGCGGCTGCGCCGCGCCATGGACGAGCGTGGGCCGCTGTGCGTCGGGATCGACCCGCACGCCTCCCTGCTCGCCGACTGGGGCCTGAACGACGACATCGCGGGTCTTGAGCGCTTCAGCCGCACCGTCGTCGAGGCACTGGCCGACCGGGTCGCCGTGCTCAAGCCCCAGAGCGCGTTCTTCGAGCGCTTCGGTTCGCGCGGCATCGCCGTCCTGGAGAAGTCGGTCGAGGAGGCGCGAGCGGCCGGGGCGCTGGTCGTCATGGACGCCAAGCGCGGCGACATCGGCTCGACCATGGCGGCGTACGCCTCCGCCTTCCTGGAGAAGGGCTCGCCGCTCTTCTCCGACGCGCTCACCGTCTCGCCGTACCTCGGCTACGGATCGCTGAAGCCGGCGGTCGACCTCGCGCGGGAGAGCGGATCGGGACTGTTCGTGCTCGCGCTGACCTCCAACCCGGAGGGCGGCGAGGTGCAGCACGCGGTACGCCCCGAGGACACGGCCCTGCGGAACGTGGGCGCGACGATGCTGGCCCATCTCGCCGAGGAGAACGCGGGGGAGACCCCGATGGGCTCCTTCGGGGCGGTCGTCGGAGCCACGCTCGGCGATCTGTCCTCGTACGACCTCGACATCAACGGCCCGCTCCTCGCGCCCGGAATCGGTGCACAGGGGGCCACGCCGGCGGATCTGCCGGGCGTGTTCGGCGCGGCGGTGCACCAGGTGGTCCCGAATGTCAGCCGGGGTGTTCTGCGTCACGGTCCCGACATCGGCTCGCTACGCGCGTCATCGGACCTCTTCGCGGAGCAGATCAGGGCGGCCGTGGCGTCTGCCTAGCGCTTTTCGTGGGCGTCCTTCAGGCGTCCCGAGTCTGAATACATCCTCAAATCCGGGGCATTTTGTCCGGAATGTCGGACTCGATGGAGGCTGACCAGGACTTTTCCGCTGTTCTCGCTGACTCCGGCGGACTTGCCCGCTAGTCTCCGACGCAGAGTGAACGGGCAAGAGCGTTGCTCGTTGCTCCCCAGGTGTGGGGCGACTAGGTTCCTCACCGGTCCGTATCCGACAGTTCGACATCCGAGGTGACGTAGGCGTGGCTCTTCCGCCCCTTACCCCTGAACAGCGCGCAGCCGCGCTCGAAAAGGCCGCCGCGGCTCGCCGGGAGCGGGCCGAGGTCAAGAATCGACTCAAGCACTCCGGCGCCTCCCTTCACGAGGTCATCAAGCAGGGCCAGGAGAACGACGTCATCGGCAAGATGAAGGTCTCCGCCCTCCTGGAGTCCCTGCCGGGCGTGGGCAAGGTCCGCGCCAAGCAGATCATGGAGCGACTTGGCATCTCCGAGAGCCGCCGTGTGCGCGGTCTCGGCTCCAATCAGATCGCGTCTCTTGAGCGCGAGTTCGGCGGCGGTGCTGCCTGACGTTCTCGGGCACCCCTGAGAACCTGGATAATCGCCGCATGGCTGCAACACCCCGGGGGACGACCCCCGTACCCCCGGACGTACGTCCGCGGCTGACCGTGCTCTCCGGCCCCTCCGGGGTCGGCAAGAGCACGGTCGTCGCCCATATGCGCAAGGAACACCCCGAGGTCTGGCTCTCGGTGTCGGCGACGACCCGCAGGCCGCGCCCCGGGGAGAAGCACGGTGTCCACTACTTCTTCGTCAGCGACGAGGAGATGGACAAGCTGATCGCCAACGGCGAACTGCTCGAATGGGCGGAGTTCGCGGGCAATCGCTACGGGACACCGCGCAAGGCCGTGCTCGAACGGCTGGAGTCGGGCGAGCCGGTCCTCCTGGAGATCGATCTCCAGGGAGCCCGGCAGGTCCGCGAGTCCATGTCGGACGCTCTGCTGGTGTTCCTGGCCCCTCCCTCCTGGGAGGAGCTCGTGCGCAGACTCACCGGGCGGGGCACCGAGCCGCCCGAGGTCATCGAGCGCCGGCTGGAGGCCGCCAAGATCGAACTGGCGGCCGAGCCGGAGTTCGACATCACCCTGGTCAACACCTCCGTCGAGGACGTGGCGCGTGAGCTGCTAGCCTTGATGGAAGTTGTTTGATTTTTCAGGTCATTTTCCACCTTTCGGAAGGCAGAGCGTGTCCTCTTCCATCACCACGCCCGAGGGCATCATCAACCCTCCGATCGACGAGCTCCTCGAGGCAACCGACTCGAAGTACAGCCTCGTGATCTACGCCGCCAAGCGCGCGCGCCAGATCAACGCGTACTACTCGCAGCTCGGTGAAGGCCTCCTTGAGTACGTCGGTCCCCTCGTCGACACCCACGTCCACGAGAAGCCGCTCTCGATCGCCCTGCGCGAGATCAACGCGGGTCTCCTGACGTCGGAGGCCGTCGAAGGCCCGGCGCAGTAGTATTTTCGGCTTGCAGTTTGCTTTTCCACAGGCCTGGCAGCGCGACTGCCGGGCCTGTGGTGTGTGATGGGGGCGTACGTTTTCCGAGGTCTGGGGAGAGACGTGGACAAGCCGAAGGTCGTGCTGGGGGTCAGCGGTGGCATCGCCGCGTACAAGGCCTGTGAGCTGCTGCGGAGGCTGACCGAGTCGGGGCACGACGTGCGGGTCGTTCCGACCGAGTCCGCGCTGCACTTCGTCGGCGCCGCGACCTGGTCCGCGCTCTCCGGCCACCCCGTGTCCACCGAGGTCTGGTCGGACGTCCACGAGGTCCCGCACGTCCGCATCGGTCAGGGGGCCGACCTGGTCGTCGTCGCCCCCGCCACCGCGGACATGCTCGCGAAGGCCGCCCACGGCCTCGCCGACGACCTGCTGACGAACACCCTGCTCACCGCCCGGTGCCCGGTGGTCTTCGCCCCCGCCATGCACACCGAGATGTGGGAGCACCCGGCCACCCAGGAGAACGTGGCGACGCTGCGCCGCCGCGGCGCCGTCGTCATCGACCCCGCGGTGGGGCGCCTGACCGGTGTGGACACGGGCAAGGGGCGGCTGCCCGAGCCGTCGGAGATCTTCGAGGTCTGCCGCAGGGTGCTCGCGCGCGGCGTCACCGAGCCCGACCTCGCAGGCCGGCACGTCGTCGTCAGTGCCGGCGGCACGCGCGAGCCGCTCGACCCGGTCCGCTTCCTCGGCAACCGCTCCTCCGGGAAGCAGGGGTACGCCCTCGCGCGCACCGCAGCCGCCCGGGGCGCCCGGGTCACGCTGATCGCCGCGAACACCGGCATGCCGGACCCGGCCGGTGTCGACGTCGTACAGGTAGGGACCGCCGTGCAGTTGCGCGAGGCCGTGCTGAAGGCCGCGCCGGACGCCGATGCCGTGGTGATGGCGGCGGCGGTCGCGGACTTCAGGCCCGCTGCATACGCGGCCGGAAAGATCAAGAAGAAGGACGGCCAGGAACCGGAGCCGATCGTTCTGGTCCGTAATCCGGACATCCTCGCGGAAATCTCGGCGGACCGCGCCCGCCCGGGCCAGGTGATCGTCGGATTCGCCGCCGAGACGGACGACGTACTGGCCAACGGCCGCACGAAACTTCGGCGAAAGGGCTGCGACCTTCTCGTGGTGAACGAGGTCGGCGAACGCAAGACCTTCGGCTCCGAGGAGAACGAGGCGGTGGTGCTCGGCGCCGACGGAAGCGAGACCGCGGTGCCGTACGGGCCCAAGGAAGCCCTGGCCGAGACCGTGTGGGATCTCGTGGCGCGTCGCATCGGGTGAATGTCTCATTCGCTTCAACAGACCCGCTGGAACCGTCGGATCGGGGTGTGGGAGCCTGGCGCAGAAGGTTCTTCGTGTCGCAGAATGCCCGTGCCGCAGGTCACAGCGCTTCCGAGAGGCGAGACAGTAGCCCGGCGGCAGAGCGCGACCGATAAACTGTTCTCGGACGACGCCGGGCGCAGCCCCCGGGCGTCCGCCAATGATCAGCCAGCAGCCGCTGCAACCTCAGGGAGCGTTGTGTCCCGTCGCCTGTTCACCTCGGAGTCTGTGACCGAGGGTCACCCCGACAAGATCGCTGACCAGATCAGTGACACCATTCTCGACGCGCTTCTGCGTGAGGACCCGCATTCCCGGGTCGCCGTGGAGACGCTGATCACCACCGGCCTGGTGCACGTGGCCGGAGAGGTCACCACCAAGGCGTACGCGCCGATCGCGCAGCTCGTGCGCGACAAGATCCTCGAGATCGGCTACGACTCCTCGAAGAAGGGCTTCGACGGCGCTTCCTGCGGCGTTTCGGTGTCCATCGGATCCCAGTCGCCCGACATCGCGCAGGGCGTCGACACGGCGTACGAGAAGCGGGTCGAGGGTGACGAGGACGAGCTCGACAAGCAGGGTGCGGGCGACCAGGGCCTGATGTTCGGCTACGCGACGGACGAGACGCCGGCCCTGATGCCGCTCCCGATCCACCTCGCGCACCGCCTGTCGCGCCGCCTCTCCGAGGTCCGCAAGAACGGGACGATCCCGTACCTGCGCCCGGACGGCAAGACCCAGGTCACCATCGAGTACGACGGCGACAAGGCGGTCCGCCTGGACACGGTCGTCGTCTCCTCGCAGCACGCGTCGGACATCGACCTGGACTCGCTCCTGGCCCCCGACATCCGCGAGTTCGTGGTCGAGCCGGAGCTGAAGGCCCTCCTCGACGACGGCATCAAGCTGGAGACCGAGGGCTACCGCCTGCTGGTCAACCCGACCGGCCGCTTCGAGATCGGCGGCCCGATGGGCGACGCCGGCCTCACGGGCCGCAAGATCATCATCGACACCTACGGCGGCATGGCCCGCCACGGTGGCGGCGCCTTCTCGGGCAAGGACCCGTCCAAGGTCGACCGCTCCGCCGCGTACGCCATGCGCTGGGTCGCCAAGAACGTCGTCGCCGCGGGCCTCGCCACCCGCTGCGAGGTCCAGGTCGCCTACGCGATCGGCAAGGCCGAGCCCGTCGGCCTCTTCGTCGAGACCTTCGGCACCGCCAAGGTCGACGCCGAGAAGATCGAGACGGCCATCACCGAGGTCTTCGACCTCCGCCCGGCCGCGATCATCCGCGACCTGGACCTGCTCCGCCCGATCTACGCCCAGACCGCCGCGTACGGCCACTTCGGCCGTGAGCTGCCCGAGTTCACCTGGGAGAAGACGGACCGGGTGGACGCGCTGCGGAAGGCTGCGGGGCTGTAGGTCCTGCTGTTTTTCGGCCAGCTGTTTCGGCGAGGCCCGGCACCCCCTCAGGGGCGCCGGGCCTCGCCGTTGTCCGCCCGTCGGATTCCGCGGGCAGACGGAGGGGCCGACAAATGGTTGGCACGGCTGTCGTCGGACTTCGTACGCTGGCGGTCCTCCCGGTGCGCAGGTCGCGGTTACTTCGGTGGAGTGCGTCGAGTGCGTGCGGTGAATCTGGTTCATGTACCGCTGCCGTTCTGAACTCGGGAGGAGCTGACGTCGTCGCGCCCGGTGCGATGGTTGCGGATACTTCCGGGTTGTCCCCTCGCAGGTTCGAATCCTGCTGCCGGTCCTGGACCGGTATGGCCGAGTGGCCCATGGCAGAAGCGCCCCAGGGGCGTTCGCGATCCGCGGCCGGCCTGATCTCGGGCGCGCGGCGGTGTCAGTGGGGTCTGGTAGGAATGTTGCTGTGAGCAGCACGGATGGGCGTGGTGAAGGTGGGGCCGAGGGTGCCCCGCCCGAGCAGCTTGCGTTGATTCGGGACGCCGTGCGGAAGGCGCCGCGGGCCAAGCCGCGGACCTGGCGGGGGGCCGCCGTCGCCAAGGAGCTGCCCGTGGCGCGGGTGCTCGTCGACAAGGGCGTGCTGCATCTCGACCGGTACTTCGACTATGCCGTGCCCGAGGAGCTCGACGCCGACGCGCAGCCGGGGGTGCGGGTGCGGGTGCGGTTCGGGGCCGGGCGGCATCGCGTGCGGGAGGGGCGGCGCGAGGGCGGGGGACTGATCGACGGGTTCCTGATCGAGCGGCTGGCCGAGTCCGACTACTCCGGGCCGCTGGCCGCGCTCGCTCAAGTCGTGTCGCCCGAGCCCGTGTTGAGCGAGGAGTTGCTGGGGCTCGCCCGGGCCGTCGCCGATCGGTACGCGGGGAGTCTGGCCGATGTGCTCCAGCTGGCCGTGCCCCCGCGCAACGCCAGAGCCGAGCAGAAGCCGTCGCCCGAGCCGTTGCCGGTTCCCGAGGCGCCGGGGGTGGGGTCCTGGGCCCGGTACTCGCGGGGGGCCGCCTTCGTCGAGTCGCTCGCGGGCGGCGGGGCGCCCCGGGCCGTGTGGAACGCGCTGCCGGGGCCAGGCTGGGCCGAGGAGTTGGCGCGGGCCGTGGGGGCGACGCTCGCCTCGGGCCGTGGAGCGCTCGTCGTCGTGCCGGACGGGCGGGCCGTCAGCCGGGTCGACGCCGCGCTGACCTCCGTGCTGGGCGAGGGGCGGCACGCCGTGCTCACCGCCGAGGCCGGACCCGAGAAGCGGTACCGGCAGTGGCTCGCGGTGCGGCGAGGGTCCGTACGGGCCGTCGTGGGCACCAGGGCCGCCATGTTCGCGCCTGTGCAGGATCTGGGGCTTGTCGCCATGTGGGACGACGGGGACGGCAGCCACAGCGAGCTGCACGCCCCCCAGCCGCATGCGCGGGAGGTGCTGTTGCTGCGGGCCGCGCACGACAAGTGCGCGTTCCTGCTGGGAAGTTGGAGCTGCACCGTCGAGGCCGCGCAGCTCGTGGAGAGCGGCTGGGCGGCTCCGATCGTCGCCGAGCGGGAGCAGGTGCGGGGGGCGGCTCCGCTCGTACGGACCGTGGGGGACGGGGATCTCGCGCGCGACGAGGCGGCGCGGGCCGCACGGCTGCCCACCCTCGCCTGGCAGGTCGTACGGGAAGGGCTGAAGCAGGGGCCGGTGCTGGTGCAGGTGCCGCGGCGTGGCTATGTGCCGCGGATGGCCTGTGCGCAGTGCCGGGCGGCCGCTCGCTGTCGGCACTGCGCCGGGCCGTTGGAGGGGCAGGACGCCGGCGGGCTGCGCTGCGGGTGGTGCGGTCGGGACGAGCCGGAGTGGCGCTGTCCCGAGTGCGGTGGGTTCCGGCTGCGGGCCCAGGTCGTGGGGGCGCGGCGGACCGCCGAGGAGCTCGGGCGGGCCTTTCCGGCGGTCCCTGTGCGGACGTCGGGGCGCGAGCAGATCCTGGACACCGTGCCGGGGGCACCCGCGCTGGTCGTCAGCACGCCGGGTGCTGAGCCCGTGGCCGAGGGCGGGTACGCGGCCGCGCTGCTGCTCGACGGCTGGGCGATGCTGGGGCGGCCCGATCTGCGGGCCGGCGAGGACGCGTTGCGGCGGTGGATCGGTGCGGCGGCGCTGGTGCGGGGGCAGCGGGACGGCGGGACCGTGGTGGTCGTCGCCGAGCCGACGCTGCGGCCGGTGCAGGCGCTGGTGCGGTGGGATCCGGTCGGGCACGCGGTCCGTGAGCTGGCCGAGCGGGCTGAGCTCGGTTTCCCGCCCGTGTCGCGGATGGCCGCCGTGTCCGGGACGGCGGAGGCACTCGCCGGGTTCCTCGCCGCGGTCGAACTGCCGCGTGAGGCCGAGGTGTTGGGGCCCGTGCCGGTGCCTCCGGCGGATCCCGGGCGGCCGCGGCGGACGGGGGCGCCACCCGTGGGCGAGCCGTGGGAGCGGGCGCTGATCAGGGTGCCGCCGGGGAAGGGGGCCGCGCTGGCCTCCGCTTTGAAGAACGCTCAGGCGGCTCGGATGGCTCGTGGGGGGAGCGGGGGCAGCGGTGGCGGCGGGGGGAGTGACGCGGTGCGGATTCGGGTTGATCCGCCGGACATTGGGTGACCGTTGCCGTGTCGGGGTCGTGGGGGTGGCCGGGCGTCGGCGGGTGTTCGTTCGGGCAAACGGGTCTGCCCCCGAGGCTGGTCGGGGGCAGACAGGTGGGTGTGGGGTCAGCCGTTGCGCGGGCCCGGGAAGGCGGTCGGCCTGATCTCCTCGCGGAGCGTGGAGCTGCCCGCCGTCGGCTGCGTGGGCATCGGCATCGGCATGGAACGGGCCGCGGGGACCGTGGGGAGGCCGGTGTTGACGGCGACCGTGCGGGAGGAGCCCGACGGTTCCGTGGCGCGCTCGGCCTCTGCGGCGGCCTGGGCCGCGGCTCGGCGGGCGCCGTAACGGCGGTGCACCGCCTGTTTGGTGACCCCCAGCGCCGAGCCCACCGCGTCCCACGAGAAGCCCAGTGAGCGGTCGAAGTCCACGGCGGCCGTGACCAGGGTCTCGACGCTGTCCCGCAGCTCCTGGGCGAGGCGGACGGTCGGGGCGGGCGCCCGCCCGTAGACGACGAAGCCCGTGGACGGGCCGGAGCGGCGCGGGCGGTAGACGTTGCCCAGCTGGGCTGTCAGCGTGCGCAGTGCGTCCACCTGCCGGCGGACCCGCTCGATGTCCCGCACCAGCAAGTGCAGGCTGGCCCGAGCCTGGGCGTCGTGGGTTGCGTGGTCGGCCATGAACAAGCCTCTCGAACCGGCGTTGAAAAGGACCGGGCCGCGAGTGCGGCCCGTTTTGGTCAACTCTTTCTTGACCAACGCGTTTGAGGGTGAGTGGTCACGCTTATGGGGCGTGGGGGCATATGCGTACGCCCCCGGCGGCTGGGCGTGCGCTCGCCTCGGCCTTCGTCCTCGGCCCCGCCTTCCGCCTCGCGACGAGTGAGTCCCGCCCGAACTGCCCGCACCGCTCGCACGGTCCGCGCCGCCCCATAGACTGGTGTGCTGCCCGTCACGAATTCGCCCGAGAGGCCGACTGTCACCCATGAAGCTCGTCTTCGCCGGTACCCCCGAGGTCGCCGTTCCCGCTCTGGACGCCCTGATCGCCTCCGGGCGGCATGAGGTGGCCGCCGTCGTCACCCGGCCCGACGCGCCGGCGGGGCGGGGGCGGAGGCTTGTCGCGAGCCCCGTCGCCGAGCGGGCGGAGGAGGCCGGTATCGAGGTGCTCAAGCCGGTGAAGCCGCGGGACGAGGCGTTTCTCGCACGGTTGCGGGAGATCGCGCCGGACTGCTGTCCCGTGGTCGCCTACGGTGCGTTGCTGCCCCGGGTCGCGCTCGACATCCCCGCCCAGGGCTGGGTCAATCTGCACTTCTCGCTGCTGCCCGCCTGGCGTGGGGCGGCGCCCGTGCAGCACGCGGTCATGGCCGGGGACGAGATCACCGGGGCCTCCACGTTTCTCATCGAGGAGGGGCTCGACTCCGGGCCCGTCTACGGGACCGTCACCGAGGAGGTGCGGCCCACCGACACCAGCGGGGATCTGCTGACGCGGCTCGCCTTCGCGGGGGCGGGGCTGCTGGCCGCGACCATGGACGGGATCGAGGACGGCACGCTCAAGGCCGTGCCGCAGCCGGGGGACGGTGTCACGCTGGCGCCGAAGATCAGCGTCGAGGACGCGCATGTGGACTGGGCCGCGCCCGCGCTTCGTGTCGACCGGGTCGTGCGCGGGTGCACTCCCGCGCCGGGGGCGTGGACCGTGTTCCGGGGGGAGCGGCTCAAGTTGATCCAGGTTGCGCTTGCTCCTGAGCGGACGGATCTCGCTCCGGGGGCGCTGGGCGTCGGCAAGAACAATGTGTACGTGGGTACCGGGTCGTGTGCCGTCGAGTTGCTGTGGGTGCAGGCTCAGGGGAAGAAGCCGATGCGGGCGGCGGATTGGGCGCGGGGGGTTCGGATCGGGGCCGGCGAGGTGGTTGGGGGCTGAGCGGTCGTTTTCGGCGGTCGGTTCGATGTGGGTGGGGTGTGAGGGGTCGGTTGTCGGGTGCGGGCCGGTGGGGGCTGGCCGCGCAGTTCCCCGCGCCCCTAAAAGATTGCGCAGTTCCCCGCGCCCCCAAAGGGTGCGCTGATCCCCGTGCCCTCAAGGTGCGCAGTTCTCGGCGCCGCCAAAGGTGCATCCGCCCCCGCGCCCTAAAAGATGCACAGTTCCCCGCGCCCCTGAAGAACGAGCCGCCCCCGCGCCTGAAAGCGTGCCGCTTCTCGCGGCCCGGAAAGGACAGGACCCGCGCTGCGCCCCCGTACCCCCCCGAAAGCATGTTGTTCCCCGTGCCCTGAGAAGGAGCACGGGCGTCAGCGCGACGTAGGCTGGGGCCGTACCTCTTCCACGATCCGGAGCACCTTTTACGTGAACGAGCAGTCCCGTCGGCCCCGGCAGCAGGGCAAGCCGTACCGTCGTCCCAAGCAGGACCCCGTGCGGATGCTTGCCTTCGATGCGTTGCGGGCGGTGGACGAGAGGGACGCGTACGCGAATCTCGTGTTGCCGCCGTTGCTGCGGAAGGCGCGGGAGAAGGGGGACTTCGACGGGCGGGACGCGGCGCTGGCCACGGAGCTGGTGTACGGGACGTTGAGGCGGCAAGGGACGTACGACGCCGTCATCTCCGCGTGTGTCGACCGGCCGCTGCGCGAAGTCGATCCGCCGGTGCTGGATGTGCTGAGCCTCGGCGCGCATCAGCTGCTCGGGACGCGGATCCCGACGCATGCCGCCGTGTCCGCGTCGGTCGAGCTGGCGAGGGTCGTGCTCGGGGACGGGCGGGCGAAGTTCGTCAACGCCGTGCTGCGGAAGATCGCGCAGCACGATCTCGACGGCTGGCTCGAGCTGGTCGCGCCGCCCTACGACGAGGACCCCGAGGACCATCTCGCCGTGGTGCACTCGCATCCACGATGGGTCGTCTCGGCGCTGTGGGACTCGCTGGGGGGCGGGCGCGCCGGGATCGAGGATCTCCTCGAAGCCGACAACGAGAGGCCCGAGGTGACCCTCGTGGCCCGCCCGGGGCGCTCCACCGCCGATGAGATCCTCGGCGCGCTCGGTGACGAGAACGCGCTGCCGGGGCGCTGGTCGCCGTACGCCGTGCGGCTGTCCGAGGGCGGCGAGCCGGGCGCCATCGACGCCGTACGCGAAGGGCGTGCGGGCGTGCAGGACGAGGGCAGCCAGCTCGTGGCGCTCGCCCTCGCCAACGCGCCCCTCGACGGACCGGACAAGGCATGGCTCGACGGCTGCGCCGGACCCGGCGGCAAGGCGGCCATGCTCGCCGGACTCGCCGCCGAGCGAGGAGCCGTACTGCTCGCCTCCGAGAAGCAGCCGCACCGCGCCGGCCTCGTCGCCAGGGCGCTCGCCGGGAACCCGGGGCCCTACCAGGTCATCGCCGCCGACGGGACACGGCCGCCGTGGCGTCCGGGCACGTTCGACCGCGTACTGATGGACGTGCCCTGCACGGGTCTTGGCGCGCTGCGTCGTCGTCCCGAGGCCCGCTGGCGGCGGCGCCCCGACGACCTGGACGGGTTCGCGCCGTTGCAGCGCGGACTGCTGCGTACGGCACTCGACTCGGTGCGGGTCGGCGGTGTCGTCGGGTACGCCACCTGCTCGCCGCACCTCGCCGAGACCCGGGCCGTGGTCGACGACGTGCTCAAGCAGCACGGCGGCGGCTCGGCCGAACTCCTCGACGCCCGCCCGCTCTTCCCCGGCGTACCGGCGCTGGGCGACGGCCCCGACGTACAGCTGTGGCCGCATCTGCACGGGACCGACGCCATGTATCTGGCGCTCATCCGCCGGACCGCCTGAGGTCGGTCGACCGGCGCCTACGGGCCGGGCCGGCCTACTCCGACGGGGCCGACGGGCCTCCCGGAGTCGATGCCGGTGCCGGTGTTGGCGCGGGAGACCCGGATCCGGTCCCGGTGGCCGTCGGCGGACCCGCCGTGCCCCCGTCCTCGTGGGCCAGCCGGTGCGGCCACCACACCTTCGCGCCGACGTCCAGGAACAGGGACGGCACGAGGACCGAGCGCACGATGAACGTGTCGAGCAGTACGCCGAGGGCGACCGCGAAGCCGATCTCGGCGAAGGCGACCATGGGGAGCGTGCCGAGGGCGGCGAAGGTTCCGGCGAGGACCAGGCCCGCCGAGGTGATGACCGCGCCGGTGGTGGCCAGGCCCGTCACCACGCCCTTGCGGGTGCCCTGGCGGCCGGCCTCCTCGCGGATGCGGGTGGTCAGGAAGATGTTGTAGTCGATGCCCAGGGCGACCAGGAACACGAAGACGAACAGCGGGAAGTCCGTGGCCTCGCCCGCGTAGTCGAAGATGTGGCGGAACGCGAGCGCACTGATCCCCAGCGCGGCGGCGAAGGACAGCACCACCGTGCCGATCAGCAGCAGCGGGGCGATCAGGGCGCGGAGCACGCCGCACAGGATCAGCAGGACCACGATGAGCACCAACGGGATGATCAGGATGTTGTCGTGGGTCGTCGCCTCGTCCATGTCGAATAGTGAGGCCGTGCCGCCGCCCACCTGCGCGTCGGCGTCGGGTACGTCGTGCACGGCGTCCCGCACCCGCTCCACCGTCTGTTTCGCGGCCTCGCTGTCCGCGGGGGCGGTCATGGTGGCCTCGAAGAGGACCTTGCCCTCGAACTCGGGTTTCGTGCCCGCTGGCAGGCCGAGTGATTCCGGTACGACACCGCGGGTGGCCGCGACCGCCTGGCCGACGTCCTCGGCCTGGGCGCGGTTGCTGACGATGACGAGCGGATCGCCGCTGCCCGCGGGGAAGTAGCGCGCGGACACCTCCTGGCCGACGATCGAGTCGGGTTTGCCGGTGAAGGCGTCGGCGTTGCTGATGCCCTCCGCGCGGAGCTGGATGAGGCCCAGCGAGAGCAGCGCGAGCGCCGCCGCCGTGACAGCCCAGATCATGCGCGGGCGGATGGAGATACGGCGGCCCATGCGTGCCCAGACACCGCTCTCGGTCGGGTCGGCGGAACCGAAGTGCGGGATCACCGGCCAGAAGATCCAGCGGCCGAAGATCACCAGCAGGGCCGGGAAGAGGGTCATCATCGCGGCCAGTGCCACGGCGACACCGATGGCGGCGACCGGGCCGAGGCCGCGCGTCGAGTTCATCTCGGCGGCGAGCAGCACCAGCATGCTCAGTACGACGGTCGCGCCGGACGCGAGCACCGCAGGGCCCGCCCGGTGCAGGGCGAGCGCCATCGCCTCGTGGCGGTCCTCGTGGCGGCGCAGTTCCTCCCGGTAGCGGGCCACCAGGAGCAGGGCATAGTCGGTCCCCGCGCCGAAGACGAGGACGGTGAGAATGCCCGCGCTCTGGCCGTTGACGGTCAGGCTCGCGTGCTCGGCGAGGAAGTAGATCACCGCCTGCGCGGTGAACAGTGCGGCGACCACGCCGAGCAGCGGCACCAGCAGCAGGGTCGGACTGCGATAGGTCACCAGCAGCATCACGATGACGACGGCCATCGCCGAGAACAGCAGTGTGGAGTCGATGCCCTCGAAGGCCTCGGAGAAGTCCGCGGACGTACCGCCCGGGCCCGTCACATGCACGGCGAGCCCGTCGCCGCCCTTGCCGGTCACGTCACGGATCGAGTCGACGGCGGGCGAGATCTCCTCCCAGCCCTTCTCGTCCATCCTGATGGGGACGTAGATCTGGGCCGCACGCGGGTCGGTCTGCCGGTCGAAGACCGGGCCACGGGTCTCCGCTCCGAGGATGCCGTGCGCCCGCAGTTCCTTGATCTGGCGTGCGTCCTCGTTGATCTGCGCCCGTTCCTCGGCCGTCAGGCCGCTCTCACGGGCGTACACGACCACCGCTGGGATCTGTTCCGGCCTGAAGTCCTCGGAGATCTCCAGGACTTGGGTGGACTCGGCGGATCCGGGCAGCCAGGACGCGGCGTCGTTGTCCTGCGCGTCGGTGAGTTTCGAGGCGAAGGGCGCGGTGAGGAACAGCAGCACCAGCCACAGTCCCACCACGATCCATTTGCTGCGTCGGCCGCACACCAGCCAGCCGATGCCGCGTCCCTGCTTCCCCTGTGCGTCCGTCATGGCGACCCCCGTAGCCGCGTGTGGAGCTGGTGAGCCGACAAGGATGGCACGGGCCGCGAAGCCGGTGCAGTCCCTCGGCAGGATTGGTATATACCGACCGGTTCGGGTCGAGGACCTCGGGGACCTCGACGACCGGGGAGAACAACCGGCGCCGGACATGGCAGGCTTAACGCATGGCCGCGCAGATCAACCCCAGCATCCTGTCCGCCGACTTCGCCCGCCTTGCCGAGGAGGCAAAGGCGGTGGAAGGGGCTGACTGGCTCCATGTCGACGTGATGGACAACCATTTCGTCCCGAACCTCACGCTAGGTGTGCCGGTCGTAGAGTCTCTGGCGCGTGCTACGGACACGCCGCTGGACTGCCATCTGATGATCGAGGACGCCGATCGGTGGGCACCGCAGTACGTAGAAGCGGGTGCCGGTTCCGTCACCTTCCACGTCGAGGCGGCCGCCGCACCCGTGCGGCTCGCCCGTGAGATCCGGGCCAAGGGCGCCCGGGCCTCCATGGCCCTGCGGCCCGCGACCCCCATCGAGCCGTACGAGGATCTGCTCCCCGAGCTCGACATGTTGCTGATCATGACCGTCGAGCCGGGCTTCGGAGGCCAGGCTTTTCTCGACATCATGCTGCCGAAGATCCGCCGCACCCGCGAGTTGATCAACAAGCACGGCCTGGAGCTGTGGCTGCAGGTCGACGGCGGGGTCTCGGCCTCCACCATCGAGCGCTGCGCCGAGGCGGGCGCCGACGTCTTCGTCGCCGGTTCGGCGGTGTACGGGGCGGCCGACCCCGCCCAGGCGGTACGTGCATTGCGCACGCAGGCGGAGGAGGCGACGGCCCAGGCAGCATGGGCATGCGACCACTGAGCCAAGGGAACGTGAACGCCGCCCCTCAGGGCTGATCAAGTACGCCGGATCTGCAAGGATGAACGGCGAATCCAGAGTGTGAACAGCAGTGAGGAGATCGCCGTGTCGGGTATGTCGGCGGGCCGGTCGGCCATGCGGATGGGACCCGCTGAGCTGGTGCAGGCGGCGGCCATGGCCCGCCGTTTCTACCTAGAGGGCAAGTCCAAGATCCAGATCGCCGAGGAGTTCGGCGTCAGCCGCTTCAAGGTGGCCCGGGTCCTGGAAACCGCCCTCGAACGGGATCTCGTGAGGATCGAGATCCGCGTCCCCGCCGAGCTGGACGCGGAGCGCTCGGACGCGCTGCGCGCCCGTTACGGCCTGCGGCATGCCGTCGTGGTGGAGTCCCCGGCCGAGGCCGAGGAGTCGCCCGACCCGGAGAACCTCGGTGAGGTCGCCGCCGACCTGCTCGGTGAACTCGTCGCCGAGGGCGATGTGCTCGGCCTCGCCTGGGGCCGCTCCACCATCCACATGGCGGCCGCGCTCGACCGGCTGCCGCCGTGCACGGTGGTGCAGTTGACGGGTGTCTACGACGCCGGGACGGCCGAGCGCGGCTCGGTCGAGGCGGTCCGCCGGGCCGCCCAGGTCTCCGGCGGGGACGCCCATCCCATCTACGCGCCGATGCTGCTCCCTGACGTGGCCACCGCGGCCGCGCTGCGCAGCCAGACGGGGATCGCCCGCGCCTTCGAGTACTTCGACAAGGTCACCGTCGCCTGCGTGTCGATCGGCTCCTGGGAGGCGGGCATCTCGACGGTGCACGACATGCTCACCGAGGAGGAGCGCGCCCACTACGCCACCCTCGGTGTGGCCGCCGAGATGTCCGCGCACCTCTTCGACTCCGAGGGCCGTCGCGTCGGCCGGGACCTGGGCGAGCGGTGCATCACCGTCGAGGCCGACCGGCTGCGGCGGATCCCCGAGGTCGTCGCGATCGCAGGCGGTCAGCGCAAGGCGGCTGCCATCGACGCGGTACTGCGCTCCGGCCTCGTCACCAGCCTGGTGACGGACACGGCGGCCGCGGACTACCTGATGACGGCGGGTTCGACCCCGCGCCCCGCCCTGAACCGGGCGGACCCGGACGGGCCCTGAGCCCGCAACGCTCCGACGGCGGCTCGGCGACGCGCCGCGTGGGGACGGCTGTGGCAGCATCGACGACATGCTGCTCCGGTCCGTCCCCCGCCTGTTTCCGGGGCTGTTCCTCTGTCTCGTCGGGTGTCTCGTCGCGGTGCTGCTGACCGGCTGTTCGTCGTCGGACACCACGACAGGGACAGGCGTCGGCACCGGGTCGGCCACGAGCGCCTCGGCCCCCTCCTGGGCCGCGGGGAAGGGGGCGGTCGAGGAGGCGCGGCTTCCCGCCGAGGCCCGTCGGACACTCGCCCTCATCGACGAAGGCGGCCCCTTCCCGTACGCCAAGGACGGCTCCGTGTTCGGGAACTTCGAGCGGGAGCTGCCGCGGCACGAGCGCGGCTACTACCGGGAGTACACGGTGCGGACGCCCGGCGAGCGGAACCGCGGAGCCCGGCGCATTGTCATGGGGCAGGGCGGCGAGGTCTACTACACCGATGATCACTACAACTCCTTCAGGGCGGTGCTGAGATGACGTACGACGTGGCGGGCCGCCACGTGGTCGCGCTGGACCTCGACGGCGTCGCGGACAAGGCGGGCCTCATGGAGCGCTGCGTAAGCGCCCTGGAGCTGCCGGACTGGTTCGGGCGCAACTGGGACGCGCTGGCCGACAGCCTCGGCGATTCTTCCGTCTGGCCCGCGCCCGCCACGGAGAAGGGGCTGCTCGTCGTCGTCACCGGCTGGCAGCCGTACGCGAAGGCGCGGCCCGACGAGTGGGAGACCGCGAGGGACGTGTTCGCCCAGGCGGCGGACGGCACCCCGGCGCTCACCGTGGCGCTGGTCCTTGGAGGATCCCACCAGTAGCCCCCTGACCAGCCTGGACGATCGGCCCGGGGCGTGTTCACCCACCGACATGGGACAATGAGGTACGTGCTCTTCCCTCGTGCTGTCCTGTTCGGGGGCCACCTCTGAACGACTGGGATGTGCAGCACGTGCGTTTCCTCAACGACATCCAGCCCGCGTACGACCTGACGTACGACGACGTCTTCATGGTGCCGAGCCGCTCCGCGGTCGGTTCGCGGCAGGGCGTCGACCTGGCTTCGCCGGACGGCAGCGGGACCACGATTCCGCTGGTGGTCGCCAACATGACGGCCATCGCGGGCCGTCGGATGGCCGAGACGCTGGCCCGCCGGGGCGGGCTCGTCGTCATTCCGCAGGACATCCCGATCGAGGTCGTCACCGAGGTCGTCTCCTGGGTCAAGAGCCGTCATCTCGTCCTGGACACCCCGATCGTGCTGGCCCCGCACCAGACCGTCGCCGACGCGCTGTCCCTGCTGCCGAAGCGCGCGCACAACGCCGGTGTCGTGGTGGACGACGAGGGCAGGCCGGTCGGCGTGGTCACCGACGCCGACCTGAGCGGCGTCGACCGCTTCACGCAGCTGTCCGAGGTCATGTCCCGGGACCTGCTGCTGCTCGACGCGGACATCGAGCCGGGCGAGGCGTTCAACAGGCTCGACCACGCGAACCGCCGCTACGCCCCCGCCGTGGACAAGGACGGCCGCCTCGCCGGCATCCTCACCCGCAAGGGCGCCCTGCGCGCCACGCTCTACACACCGGCCACCGACGCGGACGGCAGGCTGCGCATCGCGGCCGCCGTCGGCATCAACGGCGATGTCGCGGGCAAGGCCAAGCAGCTCCTCGCGGCCGGCGTCGACACGCTCGTCGTGGACACCGCGCACGGCCACCAGGAGTCGATGATCGCCGCGGTCAAGGCGGTCCGCGGGCTCGACCCCCACGTGCCGATCGTCGCCGGCAACATCGTCGCCGCCGAGGGCGTACGCGACCTCATCGAGGCCGGCGCGGACATCATCAAGGTCGGTGTCGGACCGGGCGCCATGTGCACCACGCGCATGATGACCGGTGTGGGCCGCCCGCAGTTCTCGGCCGTGCTCGAATGCGCCGCAGAGGCGAAGAAGTTCGGCAAGCACGTCTGGGCCGACGGCGGTGTCCGCCACCCGCGCGACGTCGCCATGGCGCTGGCCGCGGGCGCGTCGAACGTCATGATCGGCTCCTGGTTCGCCGGTACGTACGAGTCGCCGGGCGACCTCCAGCAGGACGCCAACGGCCGCCTCTACAAGGAGTCGTTCGGCATGGCGTCCGCGCGCGCGGTGCGCAACCGCACGTCCGAGGAGTCGGCGTACGACCGCGCCCGCAAGGCCCTGTTCGAGGAGGGCATCTCGACCTCGCGGATGTTCCTCGACCCGTCCCGGCCGGGCGTCGAGGACCTGATCGACTCGATCATCGCGGGCGTCCGCTCCTCCTGCACGTACGCCGGTGCCAACTCCCTGGAGGAGTTCGCCGAGCGGGCCGTCGTCGGCATCCAGAGCGCGGCGGGTTACGCGGAGGGCAAGCCGCTGCACGCAAGCTGGAGCTGACGCAACTCCCTTCCGTACGGCCCTCGTTGTCCCGCACGCCGGGAGAACGGGGGCCGTGCCGTGTCCCGATGTCGCTAGGGTCGGGCGGATGAGGATCGACATCTGCAGGGCCGAGGACATCGCGGTTCTGGAGCGGTTCATGCCCTCGCACAGCGTGGACGGGAGTCACGGGGCACGGTTCGCGCGGCAGGAGGCCGGTGACAGCAGCTATCTGATCCCCTGGCTCGACGGCCTGCCCGTCGGTCACGCGGAGGTCCGCTGGACCGGTTGCGAGGCTCCCGAGGTGCGGGCGGCCCGGCCGGGCTGTCCCGAGCTCAACGGGCTCTTCGTCTGGCCCGCGTCGCTCCGCTCGCGGGGCATCGGAACGGCGCTGGTGCGTGCCGCCGAGGAACGGGCGGTCGCCCGCGGAACCGGGCTCATGGGGCTCGGCGTGGGCGACGACAACCCACAGGCCGCGCGGCTCTACGCACGGCTCGGCTACCGGCCCGCCGTGTCGTACGTCGACCGCTGGGCGTATCTCGACGTGGACGGGGAGCGTCGCGAGTGTGCCGACCCGTGTGTCTTCCTGGTCAAGGATCTGTCGTCAAGCTCCCTTGACGTCAAGCCTGCCTGACGGGATGCTGGGGCCATGACGACACCGCAGAGCATCGAGCTCCAGTACACGCTGCTGACCGCCGTGGCCCGTCTCGACGCGCTGCGCATACGGGAGTCGCTGGCCGGGGCGGGGAGCGACGAGGAGGCCCTCGACCGGGGCGAGCTGCTCGAACTGCTCGCGCTGAGCGAGGTGGTGGCCCGCAAGGCCGCGTACGGGCGGCAGTTGAGCGTGCGCGCGGCGCGTCGGGCCGGGGCGTCCTGGTCGCAGATCGGGGCGGCCCTGGGTACCAGCAAGCAGGCCGCCTGGGAGGCCCACAACCGGTGGATCGACGAGCAGGCGGCGGTTCACGGGCGGCCGGGGCAGTTGGGTTTCGACGAGGACGACGTGGCCGAGGCGCGGGCCCTCGCGGGGGATCCGGACGGGGTCTGACGAGTCCTGATCGGGCGGGCCCCGGGGCCTGTCCTGCGATGGGGGGGCGGGCGGAGGGGCGTCCTGAGTGGGTGGCTTTCGGGGCTGCCCTGCCGTCGGGCGAGAGCGGTTTGCTGGGCCTGCGCGGCGGTCGAGCGAAGGGTTCCGGCGGCGGGCCGAGGGACGTTCTGCGTGGGTGGCTCGGGCCTGCCCTGCTTCCGGCGGAGGGCAGGCGCGAAGGGCCTCCCGAGCCTGTGCGGCGGCCCGGGCCAAGGGCTTCGGCGGTGGCCTGACGGCGGGCCGCGCCCGACCCGACGGGGGGCCCGCGCAACGGTCGAAAGGCCCCGCGCAACGAACACGCGCCTGTCCGCGATCAACGCAACGATCTTGCGGAGGCGCGCAAGGTTGCTGCATTACGGCTGGAAAGGCTGTCCTCGTAGAGTCATGCGCTGAACGTAGTGTGGCGGGGACCCCGTGCACGGTGGTCCCCTTCCTTCGGACTGCCGTGGGGCCGCGCCGCCCTGACCGGCAGCGATGAAGGAGCCAGCCGCGTGCTCGACCACGGCGCACCCCCGCAGTCCCGCAGTCACCCCACCCCCGAGCCCCCGGGAGCCGGCGCGCGTCTGATGCGCCGCAAGCCCGTGGAGAGCCTGGTCGCGGAGGGTGGCCAGGGCGAGGGCGGCAGCCTGCGGCGCTCCCTCGGCCTCTGGCAGCTGACGATGATCAGCATCGGCGCCACGCTCGGCACCGGCATCTTCGTGGTGCTCGGCGAGGCCGTCCCCAAGGCGGGCCCGGCCGTCACCGTCTCCTTCGTGATCGCCGGCCTTACGGCCCTCTTCTCCGCCCTCTCGTACGCCGAGCTGGCGGGCACCATCCCGGTCGCCGGATCCTCGTACTCGTATGCGTACGCAACCATGGGCGAGCTCATCGCCTGGATCTGCGGCTGGTGTCTGGTCCTGGAGTACGGAGTCTCCGTCGCGGCCGTCGCCGTCGGCTGGGGCGAGTATCTGAACGAGCTGCTCGACGGCACGATCGGCGTCACCATCCCGGACGCGCTCTCGGCGCCACCCGGTGACGGCGGCGTCTTCAACCTGCCCGCGCTCATCGTCGTACTGCTCGCCATGGCGTTCCTGCTCGGCGGCGCCCGCGAGTCCGCGCGCGCCAACACCGTCATGGTCGTCGTGAAGATCGCCGCGCTGCTGCTGTTCTGCGCGATCGGCATCCAGGGCTTCCGCTCCGGCAACTACGAGAACTTCATGCCGCTCGGCATGGCGGGCGTCAGCGCCGCCGGAGCGACCCTCTTCTTCTCGTACATCGGGTTCGACGCAGCCTCCACTGCGGGCGAGGAAGCCAAGAACGCCCAGCGTGACCTGCCGCGCGCGATCATGCTCTCCCTGATCATCGTGACCGCGCTGTACGTGCTCGTCGCGGCCGTCGCCGTCGGCGCCAAGCCCTGGCAGGGCTTCACCGACTCGGAGGCCGCGCTCGCCGGGATCATGAAGGACGTCACCGGAGACGCCTTCTGGGGCACGCTGCTCGCGGCCGGCGCGGTCATCGCCATCGCCAGTGTCGTACTGACCGTGCTCTACGGGCAGACCCGCATCCTCTTCGCCATGTCCCGCGACGGGCTCGTGCCCAAGGTCTTCTCGCGCGTCCACCAGAAGACCGGTACGCCCCGCGTCAACACGGTCATCGTGTCCCTGTTCTGCGGTGTCCTCGCCGCCGCGATTCCGCTCGGGCAGCTCGCCGACGCGACCAGCATCGGCACGCTGTTCGCTTTCGCGCTGGTCAATGTGGCCGTCGTGGTGCTGCGGCGTACGCGTCCCGAGATGCCCCGTACGTTCCGGGTGCCGCTGTCGCCGGTGATGCCCGCGCTGGGCTTCGCCTTCTGTGTGTGGATGATGGGCAGCCTCGACACCGTGACCTGGGTCGTCTTCGGGGTCTGGATGGCCGTCGGGCTCGTGTTCTACTTCAGTTACGGCTATCGCCGCTCCCGTCTCGCCACTCCAGAGAAGTGATCCACCCGCAGTGCTGAACGATCTCGACGAACGCATCGTGCACGCCCTCGCCGAGGACGCCCGCCGCTCCTATGCCGACATCGGGCAGGAGGTGGGGCTGTCCGCGCCCGCGGTGAAACGGCGGGTGGACCGGTTGCGGGCGACCGGGGCGATCACCGGGTTCACCGTTCGGGTCGACCCCGCCGCGCTCGGGTGGGAGACCGAGGGGTTCGTCGAGATCTACTGCCGGCGGAACACCTCGCCGGAGACGATTCAGCGGGGGCTTGAGCGGTATCAGGAGGTTGTGGCCGCGTCCACCGTCACGGGGGAGGCGGATGCGATGGTGCAGGTTTTCGCTTCTGACATGCGGCATTTCGAGCGGGTGCTTGAGCGGATCGCGGGCGAGCCGTTTGTGGAGCGGACCAAGTCCGTGTTGGTGCTTTCGCCTTTGTTGCGGAGGTTTTCTTCGGGGTCGCCCACGTAAGTGGTTGTGCGGGGTGGTGTTGCGGCTGCGGGTTCGTTGTGGCTGGTCGCGAGTTCCCCGCGCCCCTGAAGATTGCGCAGTTCCCCGCGCCCCTGAAGATTGCGCAGTTCCCCGCGCCCCTGAAGATTGCGCAGTTCCCCGCGCCCCTTGAGGGGCGCCCCCCGTTCGTAGTCGTGTGCGGGGCGGTGAGGGCTGAGCGCGCAGTTCCTCGCGCCCCTGGAGGGGCCGGGGTCAGAAGTCGGACTGGCCTGATTGGCGGGCCAAGGCGTTGTTGGCTATGGAGTTGTGGACGCTGAAGGTGATGGCGTCCGGGCGGTAGCGGTCGTCGGACCATTCGACCGGGCGGCCCTCGCGGGTTGTCGTGACGCGGCGGACGCGTAGGAGAGGGCTGGTGCGGCGGACGTCGAGGAGTTCGGCGTCCTGGGCGCCGGCGGCCACCGCGTCGATGACGTGCTCGCCGTAGGCGAAGACGAGGCCGGTGTCCTCGTACAGGCGCTGGGTGACCGAGGGGCAGTCCGGTTCGACGGCCTCGACGGCGGGGGAGATCCAGGCCGCGTAGACCGTGCGCTCCAGGAGGACCGGGTCGCCGTCCAGGCCGCGTACGCGCAGGACGTGCAACACCGGGGTGCCCGCGGGCAGTTGGAGGCGGACGGAGTCCTCGGGTGTGGCCGGGCGGTACTGCGACGACACCACGTGGCCCGTCGCCTCGCGGCCCATCGCGCGGGCCCACTGGGCGAAGGAGCGCAGCTCCTCGAAGGACTGGCTGCGGCGGCTCGCGAGGACCACGCGGCGTGCGCCCTGCCGGGAGCCGATGAGGCCCTCGGCGGTCAGGGCGGCGACGGCCTGGCGGACGGTACCGCGGGAGACGCCGTAGCGGGACGCGAGGTCGGTCTCGGTGGGCAGTCGACTGCCCACCGTGTACTCCTCGCGGTCGATCGCCTGCCTGAGTTCCTCGGCGATCTCCTCGTGTCGCGTCGCCATGCTCCCCCTCTGTGCGCAGATGTGTACCCCTTGATCAGCCTAGACGAGGATCGCTGGTGACACGTGCGCCCGGCGAGTGGCAGCGAAATCAAGGGTCACGGTTTCGACAATGTTTACGAACAGGTCATCAATGGCGGGCCTACTGGGGCCAACTTGTTCAGACAAGTTCTGCTGACAAGCTCTGCGTCTCGTGTGATCCCTGCGCGCCCCCTGGAGAAGAACGTGACCGTGTCCCTGCCCAGAACAGCCGTCTTCGTCGGCGCCGCCGCACTCGCCATGAGTGCCTGCGGCGCGGCCCCCGACGACGCGTCCACCACCACCGACGGCAAGAGCGCCGCCACCGCGACCTCCGCCGAGGCCTTCGGCGGCATGGACGCACTCGTCAAGGCGGCCAAGAAGGAGGGCACGCTGCAGGCGATCGCTCTGCCCCGCGACTGGGCCAACTACGGCGCCCTCATCGACGGCTTCCAGAAGAAGTACGGCATCAAGATCGAGGTCGAGAACCCCGACGGCAGCAGCCAGGACGAGATCAACGCCGTGACGTCGCGGAAGGGACAGGACCGGGCGCCCGACGTCCTCGACCTGGGCAGCTCCTTCGCGCTCAGCGCCGCCCAGCAGGGACTCCTCGCGCCCTACAAGGTCGCGGGCTTCGCCGACATCCCCGAGGGACAGAAGGACGCGAAGGGCCGCTGGTTCAACGACTACGGCGGCTACATCTCCATCGGCTGCGACGCCAAGCGCGTGAAGACCTGCCCGACCACCTTCGCGGACCTGCTGAAGCCGCAGTACAAGGGGCAGGTCGCGCTCAACGGCAACCCCACCAAGTCCGGTTCGGCCTTCGGCGGCGTCTGGGCGGCCTCCCTCGCGAGCGGCGGCTCCTTCGACGACATCCAGCCCGGCCTCGACTTCTTCGCCAAGCTGAAGAAGAACGGCAACTACACGCCCGTCGAGTCGACTCCCGCCACGGTCGAGAAGGGCGAGACGCCGATCAGTATCGACTGGGACTATCTCAACGCCGGGTACGCCGACGAGTTCAAGAAGAAGGGGCTCGACTGGAAGGTCGCGGTCCCGTCCGACGGCAAGTTCTCCCAGTACTACTCGCAGGCCATCAACAAGGACGCACCGCATCCGGCGGCCGCCCGCCTGTGGCAGGAGTACCTCTACAGCGCCGAGGGCCAGAACCTCTGGCTCAAGGGCTACGCCCGCCCGGCCCTGATGACCGCCATGGAGAAGGCGGGCACGCTCGACAAGACCGCGGCCGCCAAGCTCCCCGAGGTCTCCGGGACGCCCTCCTTCCCGACCGAGGCCCAGCAGAGCAAGGCCAAGACCGTGCTCGGCCAGGGCTGGGGCAAGGCCGTCGCCGGATGACCGCGACCCTCACCCGTGTGGACGTGGCGCCCGTCGCTTCCCCGAAGCGGCGGCGCCACGCGCCCGGCTGGCTCGCCGTGGTCCCGCTGCTCGCCTTCGTGGCGCTCGCCTTCGGGATCCCCGCGCTGGCCATGCTGAACGGCGCGTTCACCGTCAAGGACCCGGCCACCGGGGCGACTTCGTACACCACGGCGAACCTGACCGCCTCGCTGAAGGGCGCGTACCTCACCGCCCTGCTCGGCAGCGTCAAGCTGTCGGCCGTCTCGGCGGTCATCTCGACGGTGTTCGGCCTGCTGGTCGCCCAGGCCGTGGTGACCTCCCGCTTCCGCGCGCTGCGCGAGGCCGTGCTCACCGCGTCCGGCGTGCTCGCCAACTTCGGCGGTGTCCCGCTGGCCTTCGCGTTCGTCGCCACCCTCGGCAACTCCGGTGTCCTGACCCGCCATCTGGGCCTCGCCGACAAGGGCTGGAGCCTCTACAGCTTCTCGGGTCTGGTGATCGTCTATCTCTACTTCCTGATCCCGCTGATGGTCCTCACCATCACCCCCGCCCTCGACGGACTGCGCGTCCAGTGGCGTGAGGCCGCGCGGAACAACGGGGCCACGGCCGTCCAGTACTGGCGGCACATCGCCCTGCCCGTCCTCGCGCCCTCCCTCCTCGGCGGATTCGTGCTGCTCTTCGGCAGCGCCTTCGCCGCGTACGCCACCGCCGCGGCCATGGTGGGCAGTTCCGTCCCGCTGGTCACCCTCCAGATCGCCGACGCCATCTCCGGCAACGTCCTGGTCGGCCAGGAGAACGTGGCGCTCGCCCTCAGCCTCGACATGGTCCTCGTCGCGGGCCTGGTGATGGCCGTGTACCTGCCCCTGCAACGACGGAGCGCGCGATGGCTCGACAACTGAACCGGTCCGTACGTCCCTGGCGCGGGGCCGTCCTCGCCGGCGCCGCGCTCTACTTCCTGGTGCCGCTGGCCGCGTCCGTCGTCTTCACGGTCGACGTGCCGGGGCAGGGCGTCACCTTCGACGCGTACACGCAGATCTTCGGCACCGACGGGTTCGTCTCCAGTCTGCTGCTCTCGCTGGAACTGGCCGCCGCCACCATCGCGATCGTGCTGCTGCTGATGGTGCCCGCCATGGTCGCGCTGAGGCTCGGCGCTCCGAAGCTGCGGCCCGTCGTCGAGATCGTCTGCTCGCTGCCGCTCGTCGTCCCGCCCATCGCGTTCGTCGCCGGGATCGGCACGGTCCTGAAGTGGGGACCCGAACACCTCTCCCGCACCCCGCTGTTCCAGACGTTCGTGTCGATCCAGAACCCCGACTTCCCGTTCGTCCTCGTCCTCGCGTACGTCGTGATGGCGCTGCCGTTCGTGTACCGGGCCCTGGACGCCGGGCTGCGCGCGATGGACGTACGCACCCTCGTCGAGGCGGCCCGCAGCTGTGGCGCGGGCTGGCCGCAGGCGCTCGTACGGGCCGTGCTGCCGAACCTGCGCGGGGCGCTGCTCAACGCGTCGTTCCTCACGCTGGCCCTGGTGCTCGGCGAGTTCACCGTCGCCCAGCTGCTCGGCTTCCAGCCGTTCGCCGTGTGGATCGTCAACGTCAGCGGTTCGCAGGCCCAGTTGTCCGTCGCCGTCTCCGTGCTCAGCCTGCTCGTCACGTGGGCACTCCTTCTCGCGCTCGCCGGGTTCGGCGGGCGCTCCCGTACCGCTCCCCGGGGATGAACCATGACCGCAACCACGCTTGAGAAGGCGGCCACGACGGCCGCGACCGTCGAATTCCGGGGCCTGCGCCGGGAGTTCGGCCGGACCGTCGCCCTCGACGGGCTCGACCTGACCGCACGGCCCGGCGAACTCCTCGCCCTGCTCGGCCCGTCCGGCTGCGGCAAGACCACTGCCCTGCGGATGCTCGCCGGGTTCGAACACCCCGACTCCGGCGAGGTGTTGGTCGACGGCGAGGACGTCACGCGCGTCCCGGCCCACCGCCGCGACGCCGGGATGGTCTTCCAGTCGTACAGCCTCTTCCCGCACCTCAGCGCGCTCGACAACGTCGCCTTCGGGCTGCGGATGCGCAAGGTGCGTACGACCGAACGGCAGGCGCGCGCGGCCGAGTTGCTCGAACTCGTCGGGCTCGGTGACAAGGGCGGGAACTTCCCGCACCAGCTCTCCGGCGGTCAGCAGCAGCGCGTCGCGCTCGCCCGCGCGCTCGCCCTGCGGCCCCGTGTCCTGCTCCTGGACGAACCGCTGTCGGCACTCGACGCCAAGGTGCGGCTCACCCTGCGCGAGGAGATCCGCCGGCTCCAGCAGGAACTCGGCATCACCACCCTGTTCGTGACACATGATCAGGAGGAGGCGTTGTCGATGGCGGACCGGGTCGCCGTGATGCGCGCCGGGCGGCTCGAACAGTGCGCCGCTCCGGCCGAGTTGTACGGCCGGCCCGCGACCGCGTTCGTCGCCGAGTTCGTCGGCACGATGAGCCGCATACCGGGGCGCGTGGCCGACGGGACGGTCGACGTGCTCGGGCAGCGGCTGCCGGTCGACGGTGAGGCGCCAACCTCGCCCGAGGTGGACGTGCTCGTACGGCCCGAGGCGGTGCGGGTGACGGCCGAGGATGCCTCGGACGCCCGGGTCGTCGCCTCCGCCTTCCTCGGCGCGGCCACCCGCGTCACCGTCCGGCTCGCCGACGGCACCGAGGTGAAGGCCGACCTGCCGACCCACGAGGCCGCCGCACTGGGAGCGGGCGCCGCCGTGACCGTGAGCCTGCCGGAGCGTCCCGTCCTGGTCGCCGACCGCCTGTGAGAGAGAGCCGCGTGCCCCCCCACATCCCCCACACCACCCCTGCCACCGACACCCCTCGCCGCCCCCAACAGCCTCTCCAGGCCGTCCTGTTCGACATGGACGGGACCCTCGTGGACACCGAGCGGCTGTGGTGGGAGGCGGTCGAGCACGTCGCGGCGGGGCTCGGCCGGTCGCTCACGGAGGCCGACGAGGAGGACGTGCTCGGGCGGCCCGTCGAGCACACCGCCGAGATGCTGAGCCGGGCCACGGGCGCCCCGTTGGCCGAGGTCGCCGCCGATCTGCACCGGGAGTTCGCCGTCCGGGTGCGCTCCGGTGTCGTGGCCAGGCCCGGCGCGCTCCGGCTCCTCGACGCGTTGGCCGCAGACGGCGTGCCCACCGCTCTGGTGACCGCGTCGCCGCGCGTCATCGCGGACCTCGTCGTCGAGGGCCTGGGCGCAGGCCGCTTCGCGGTCACCGTCACCGCCGACGACACCCCGCGCACCAAGCCCGCCCCCGACCCGTATCTCGCCGCCTGCCGCGCCCTCGGCGTCGAACCCGCCTCCTGCGTGGCCGTCGAGGACACCCGGACCGGTGTCTCCTCGGCGGAGGCGGCGGGCTGCGCGGTACTCGCGGTGCCCTCGCTCGCCCCGATCGCCGCCGCGCCGGGCCGCACGGTCCGGGAGAGTCTGGAGGACGTGACCCCGGCCGGACTGCGCGACATGATCACCACCCGTGAGGCGCCTGAAGCGTCTGACTCTTCCGGCCTGCGTGAACTTCGCGTGATGAGCTGGAACCTCTGGTACGGCGGCACCAAGGTCCGCCATCACCGTGAGAAGCAGCTCAAGATCATCCTGGGGTCCGGAGTCGACGTGGTCGGCCTGCAGGAGACGTACGGCACCGCCGCCCGGGAACTCGCCGAAGCGCTGGGCTGGGCGTACCACCAGGCGGGCGAGAACCTCGGCGTCATCAGCCGGTATCCGATCACCGGCCGGCTGGGCGCCGCGGACCTCGGCTTCTACGGGGGGACCGGCGTACGCGTCACGCTCGGCGCGGACCAGGACGTCGTGCTGTGGAGCGCCCACCTCGACTACACGCCGTACGGCCCGTACGAGGCCTCCTTCGACGGGCTCGCCGGGCCCGAACTGGCGGCCCACGAGTCGGTACGGCTGGGGCAGATGCGGGAGATCCTGGCCGCGATGGCCCCGGACCTGGCGGCGCGCGACACCACTCCGGTCCTCCTGGTCGGCGACTTCAACGCACCCTCCCACCTGGATCGCGACGACTCCGAGTGGCCGGTGACCAGGGCAGCGGAGGAGGCCGGCCTGCGCGACTCCTACCGGGAGGCGCACCCCGACCCGGTCCGGAGCCCCGGCCACACCTGGTCGCCGGTCCACACGGAGCACGAGGACGGCAGCGGACGCCCGGAGCCGCAGGACCGGATCGACTACGTCCTGTACGCGGGCGCCGGACTCAGGGTCCTCGGCTCCCGGACCCTCGTCACCGGCACTCCGCGCACCTGGCCCGACGTCGAGGACAACGACTGGCCTTCGGACCACGCGGCGGTGATCACGACGTTCTCGCTGGGCGGGGGAGACAGGTCCCGCCCGAGCGCCCTGTAAGGGGCGCGGGGCCGTATCGATATGCGGCTCCGCCGCGGGGCGCGACCAGCCCCCACCGGGCCGCAGAATCACCAGCGCGCCCCCAGCGGAGCGCCTAGCATTGCTGTCATGACCTGGCGACATTGATCCACCAGCCGTGCCTCCCGAGGGGCCCGAGGACCGCCTCGGACGCCGTATCTCCGGCGTCCGAACTGTCCCTGCGGTCCCTGCGGGAAGGCCTCATGACTCTCTCACCTGCGCGTGCGCCCGGCACCGGCCCTGGCTCCGGCCCCGCCGTCCGGCGGCTGACGGCCACGCTGTACGGCTACGCGTTCCTCGACGACTTCGTCCTGCTCTACCCGGTCTACGCCCTGCTGTTCAGCGACACGGGGCTCACCGTCTGGCAGATCTCCTCGCTGTTCTGCCTGTGGGCGCTGACCGGCGTCCTGCTGGAGATCCCGTCCGGCGCCTGGGCCGACGCCGTCTCGCGGCGTCTGCTGCTGTGGTTCGGACCGCTGCTCACGTCCGCCGGATTCGCCCTGTGGGTACTCGCCCCGACGTACTGGGCCTTCGCCCTCGGCTTCGTCCTCTGGGGCGCCAAGGGAGCGCTCGGCTCCGGCGCGCTGGAGGCGCTGGTCTACGAGGAGCTGGACCGGCTCGGCGCGGCCGACCGGTACGGGGCCGTCATGGGCCGGGCCCGCGCGGCCGGGCTCGTGGCCGTGATGGCGGCGATTCCGCTGGCCGGGCCGGTGTACGCGTTCGGCGGTTACCCGGCCGTCGGGCTCGCCAGTGTGCTGGCCTGCCTCCTGACGGCGGCCACCGCGACACGGTTCCCGGAGCACCGGGAACCGGCCGCCGCGGCGAAGGACGGTGAGGCGCGCCGCGAGGGACTGGGCGACGACCTGGACGAAGGACTGGGCGACGACCCCGGCGAGGGCCTGGCCGACGGACCTGGCGACGCGCTCGGTGACGGCTGGACCCGGACGCTGCGGGCCGGACTCGCCGAGGCCCGCAGCGACCGGTCCGTCCGTGGTGCCCTGCTACTGGTCCCGGCCGTCACCGCCGTGTGGGGCGCCCTCGACGAGTACACACCGCTGCTCGTCCGCGACACGGGTGTCGCGGAGAGCGCGGTGCCGAACTGGCTGTTGCTGATCTGGGCGGGCGCGACGGCAGGTGGCCTGCTCGCCGGTGTCGGCCGACGGCTGGGCACGGGCGGGTTCGCCGGGCTGCTCGCGGTCTCCGCGGTGGCGCTGGCCGCGGGGGCGTGGGTGCGGACCCCGGCCGGTATCGGCCTTGTGGCGCTCTCCTTCTGCGGGTTCCAGCTGGCGAGCGTGCTGGCCGACGCCCGGCTCCAGGACCGGATCGGCGGAACAGGCCGGGCCACCCTGACCTCGGTGGCCGGGGTGGGCACCGACCTGACCACCATCGCCGTGTACGGCGCCTACGGGGTGATCGGGTCGGCAACCACGCACGGCGCGGCCTTCGCCCTGTTCGCGGTGCCCTACCTCGTGACGGCCGCGCTGCTGGCGGCAGTCGGAAAGGGGGCCGCCGGGAAGGGAGCCGCCCGCGCCGCTAGAACTTCGGGTTCCAGGGCACGACCGTGAAGTCGCCCGTGCCCTTCTTGACCTTCTCGAAGGGCGCGGAGCCGACGCACTTGGGCAGGTCCTTCGTCTCGACGGGGTTCCCGGTGGAGGCCCAGCTGTAGCCGAGCCGGTCCTGCCGTCCGGTGTCGTGGACGGTGATGCCGACCCGCTTTCCCTTGGCGCCCGGCAGGTCCGAATCGGTGACGACCCCGGAGACGACGGCCACCTTTCCGCCGGTGACGAGGCAGTCCACCTCGGCCTTCGCCCAGGCACCGTCGCCGCCGGCGTAGTGGCTCCACTCGAAGGTGCCGGTGGCCTTCAGCGGATCGTCATTGTCCTTCGCCGCCAGATGCGCGTCGAAGGAGAACGCGATGTCGTCCCCGGCCGACCGGTACAGCTTCGCCCTGCCGGTGAGCGCGGCGGCCTCACGCTGCCGCTCACCGGCCGCGGAGGCGACGGAGGGCGCTGAGACGGCGGAGGCAGCGGAAGCAGCGGCGGGCATGGCGGGTGTTGAGGTCACTCCGGTGGCGGTCGACGTCGTGGTGGAGGCGGAGGCGGACGCGACGGCCCCGGTTGCCCCGGCGGTCACGAGCAGAGCGGCACCGAGCACGGCGGTCTTCGTACGGCGGTTCATGTCGGCCCTTCGTGGTTCGTTCGGTGGTTCGACGGCGGGTGCTGGACAGCACTCACTGTCCCGGCGCCGACGCCGCGCCACATCGCGCCGCAGGCTGCACCGGGCCTCCGCCGCCCGGCGGGGGAGTACACCCCTGCCCCGCGCCCCTGGGAGGACCGGCACTCATGCCAGGGGCGCAGGCCAGGAGAGGGCATGCCAGGGGGTGCGCAACGAATCGCCGCCGCACCGCCGACGGACGCAACGATTCGTTCACCGGCGCGCAACGGCTCCTCCTTGTCCGCCCGAGCCCGCCGCCCGTACCGTCTACGTGGCCCCCACAACCACCCTTCCGTCCGGTGAGGAACACGCATGCGCACCGCCCTGCTCCAGAGCTCCGGCCGTCCCGGCTCGGTCGTCGAGAACCTCAAGGTCCTCGACGAGGCCGCGGGCCGGGCCGCCGCCGCGGGCGCCGGGCTCCTCGCCGCCCCGGAGATGTTCCTGACCGGCTACGCGATCGGCGCCGACGCGCACCGGCTCGCCGAGCCCGCCGACGGGGACTCCGCGGACGAGATCGCCGAGATCGCCTCCCGGCACGGCGTGGCCATCGTCTACGGCTACCCGGAGCGCGCGGCGGAGCTGGTCTTCAACTCGGCCCAGCTGATCTCCGCCGACGGCACGCGCCTCGCCAACTACCGCAAGACGCACCTCTTCGGCTGCTTCGAGCAGGAGTGGTTCACCCCCGGCGACGAGCCGGTCGTCCAGGCCGAGCTCGACGGCCTCCGCGTCGGCCTGATGATCTGCTACGACGTGGAGTTCCCGGAGAACGTCCGCGCGCACGCCCTCGCCGGCACCGACTTCCTCGTGGTGCCCACGGCCCAGATGCACCCGTTCCAGTTCGTCGCCGAGTCCGTCGTACCGGTGCGCGCCTTCGAGAACCAGATGTACGTGGCGTACGTCAACAGGGTCGGTACGGAAGGGGAGTTCGAGTTCGTCGGGCTCTCCACACTGGCCGGCCCCGACGGGGGCGCCCGGGCCCGCGCCGGCCGCGGGGAGGAACTCGTCCTCGGTGACGTGGACCCCGCTCTCCTCGCCGCCTCGCGCGAGGCCAACCCGTATCTGAAGGACCGCCGCCCAGGCCTCTACGGGTCCCTCGTCTGACACCCCCGGACGGCTGACACCCCCAGCCACACCCGCCTCACCCCAGCTTTCCCGCAAGGAGTCCGTACCCCATGACGTCCACGGTGCCCCCCGCCGTCCCGCACACCGACGCGCAGCCGCCGATCACCATGTTCGGCCCGGACTTCCCGTACGCGTACGACGACTTCCTCGCGCACCCCGCGGGCCTGGGCCAGATACCGGCGACCGAGCTCGGCACCGAGGTCGCCGTCATCGGCGGCGGTCTGTCCGGCATCGTGGCCGCGTACGAGCTGATGAAGATGGGCCTCAAGCCCGTCGTGTACGAGGCCGACAAGATCGGCGGCCGGCTCCGGACAGTGGGCTTCGACGGCTGCGACCCCTCCCTCACCGCCGAGATGGGCGCGATGCGCTTCCCGCCGTCCTCCACGGCGCTCCAGCACTACATCGACCTGGTGGGGCTGCGGACCGAGCCGTTCCCCAACCCCCTTGCCGAGGCGACCCCTTCGACCGTGGTCGACCTCAAGGGTGAGTCGCACTACGCGACCAGCGTCGACGACCTGCCGCAGGTCTACCGCGACGTGATGAACGCGTGGAACGCCTGCCTCGAAGACGGCGCCGACTTCTCCGACATGAACCAGGCCATGCGCGAGCGCGACGTGCCGCGCATCCGCGAGATCTGGGCGAGGCTCGTCGAGAAGCTCGACAACCAGACCTTCTACGGCTTCCTCTGCGAGTCGGAGGCCTTCAAGTCCTTCCGGCACCGCGAGATCTTCGGCCAGGTCGGCTTCGGCACGGGCGGCTGGGACACCGACTTCCCGAACTCCATCCTGGAGATCCTGCGCGTCGTCTACACCGAGGCCGACGACCACCACCGCGGCATCGTCGGCGGCAGCCAGCAGCTCCCGCTGCGCCTGTGGGAGCGCGAGCCGCAGAAGATCGTGCACTGGGCGTACGGGACGTCGCTGGCCACTCTCCACGACGGGACGCCGCGGCCCGCGGTGACCCGCCTGAACCGTACGGCCGGCAACGGGATCACGGTCACCGACGCCTCCGGCGACATCCGTACGTACCGGGCGGCGATCTTCACCGCCCAGTCCTGGATGCTGCTGTCCAAGGTGGCCTGCGACGACGCGCTCTTCCCGATCGACCACTGGACGGCGATCGAGCGCACCCACTACATGGAGTCGAGCAAGCTCTTCGTGCCGGTCGACCGGCCGTTCTGGCTGGACAAGGCCGTCGACGACAGGGGAAATCCGACCGGGCGGGACGTCATGTCGATGACGCTCACCGACCGCATGACGCGCGGCACCTACCTCCTCGACGACGGGCCGGACAGGCCCGCCGTCATCTGCCTCTCCTACACCTGGTGCGACGACAGCCTGAAGTGGCTGCCGCTGTCCGCGAACGAGCGGATGGAGGTCATGCTGAAGTCGCTCGGCGAGATCTACCCGAAGGTCGACATCAGGAAGCACATCATCGGCAACCCGGTGACCGTGTCCTGGGAGAACGAGCCCTACTTCATGGGCGCGTTCAAGGCCAACCTGCCCGGCCACTACCGCTACCAGCGGCGCCTGTTCACCCACTTCATGCAGGACCGGCTGCCCGAGGACAAGCGGGGCATCTTCCTCGCGGGCGACGACATCTCCTGGACGGCCGGCTGGGCCGAGGGAGCCGTACAGACCGCTCTCAACGCAGTCTGGGGCGTCATGCACCACTTCGGCGGCGGCACGGACCCGGCCAACCCGGGCCCGGGCGACGTATACGACGAGATCGCCCCGGTGGAACTGCCGGAGGACTGAGGACAGGACGAGTCGGACCCACCCCGCCCCGTCAGGGGCGCGGGGCTGGATCGATTTGCGGCTCCGCCGCGGGGCGCGACCAGCCCCCACCGGCCCGCAGACAGATCACCGCGCTCCCAGCGGAGTGCTCAACGGCGTAAGCAGACAACGGCCGACCAGGCCGACCCCCGTGTCGAGCCGCTCCACGAACTCCTCGGCCAGATCAGGGAACTCACGCAACGCCCACACCGCCCGCGCGGCGGACCACGCCGCATCCCGTGCCCGGTCCAGGCTCCACGCGCCGAGCAGATGGGTCAGCGGGTCGGCGATCTGGAGGAGATCGGGGCCCGGCATCAGATCTTCGCGGATGCGCTCCTCCAGCGAGACGAGGACATCACCCACGCGATCGAACTCGTCCTCCAGCTCGGCCGGTTCGCAGTCGAGCGTACGACAGGTGTCCACGACCGCGAGCGCCAGATCGTGCCCGATGTGCGCATTGATGCCCGCAAGGGCGAACTGCAGCGGACGTACTCCGGGATGGCGTCGGAGCTGGAAGAGCGGCCGCCAGCAGGCGGGCGGACGGCGCTCGTCCGCGACCGCCTCGACGGCGTCCAGATAGCGCTCCGCGAACCGCACGTCCAGCGTGATCGCGGCGCGGGCATCGGTGAAGTGCCCCGTCTCCAGGCGCCGGTCGACCTCCTCGGTGACGGCGAGATAGACACGGTTGAAGACCGCGACACCGTCCCGCTCGGGCCAGGCCGCACCGAGCGCACGCATCCGGTGCACCACCGCGTCGACGCTGTGCACGCGAGCTGTGAACTGTTCCAACGGCACCATGGGGGCAGGGTCCCAGGCCTAGGCTGTGCCGAGGGCCGCCGGGCCGAGGGCTTCCCCAGAACGGGGGAACACGCGGGACCCGGCGGAGGGGGGAGCACCACGTGTCAGGGCAACGTGCCCATCGCCTGGCCGCACGCAGGGCCGAGCGCAGGCGCGCCGCCCGGCGCGGCGCCATGGTCGCCGTGGCGTCCGCGGTCGTCGCGGTCGGCACCGTGACGGGGATGATGTCCGCGTTCGACGACGGCCGCGGCAGCGACGAGGCGCGCCCCGACGTCACCAGCTCACCGCTCCTGCAGCCGCTGCCAGGTGTGCCCACGCCGTCGCCCTCGAAGACGTCCGCCTCACCGTCCCCGTCGCTCTCCCCGTCCAAGGCGAAGCCGAGCCCGAAGCCCTCGAAGAGCGCGTCGACGAAGCCGAGGACGGAGCCTGTGTCCGTGCAGCTGTACCGGCATCCCGAGTCCCAGGTCCTCGACTGGGTCCGCGACCACCGCGACGACCCGCGCCGCCCGCTCATCGAGTCCCGGATAGCCGACCGGCCGGCCGCCGTGTGGTTCGCGGACTACACGCCGTCGAACATCACCGCCCGGGTCAGGGCGGTCACTTCGGCCGGCTCGGCGAAGGACAGGGTCCCGGTCGTCGTCCCGTACGCGATATCGAACCGCGACTGCGGAGGGGCCTCGCAGGGCGGTGCGCCGGACCTCGGGGCGTACGACGGGTGGATCGACAAGTTCGCGGCGGGCCTCGGTTCCGAGGAGGTCATCGTGGTCCTGGAGCCGGACGCCATCGCCCAGTCGGACTGCCTGTCCGAAGGCGACCGGGCCGCCCGGTTCGCCTCGCTGGCCCGCGCGGGACGCGTCCTCAAGGCGGCGAACCCGAAGGCGCGGGTCTACTTCGACGCGGGCCACTCCGACTGGAACACCCCGGAGAAGCAGGCCGGGCTGCTGCGCCGGGCCGGTGCCGCGTCCGCCGCCTCCTCGGACGGCATCTTCAGCAACGTCTCCAACTTCAACCGCACGGGCGACGAGATCTCGTACGTCCGCCGGACCCTCGACGCCCTCGACGGCCCCGCGAGCCTGGGCGCCGTCATCGACACCAGCCGCAACGGCAACGGCGCCCCGGCCGACGGCGAGTGGTGCGACCCCGCGGGCCGCAAGCTCGGCCAGGCGCCGACCATGAGCACCGGAGAGGCACGGATCGACGCCTATCTGTGGGTGAAGCTGCCCGGCGAGTCCGACGGCTGCAAGGGCGCACCGGGGACGTTCACCCCGGACTACGCCTACGACTTGGCGCGCTGACCGCCCGCCGAGCCGGAGCCGGAATCGGATCCCGGGACCGATGCCGAGTCGGCTTCAGAGCCGGAGCCGTACGAGGACGTGCCCTCGTCGAGCAGCGGCTCCTGCGACTTGAGGTGCGCCGGGGCCATGGCGCGCAGCGCGTGGTAGCCGATGATGACGACGAGCGTGCCGAGCGCGATGCCGCTCAGGGAGAACGTGTCGGTGAACTCCAGCGTGACGTTGCCGACGCCGATGATGATGCCCGCCGCGGCCGGCACCAGGTTCAGCGGATTGCGCAGGTCCACCCCGGCGTTGAGCCAGATCTGCGCGCCGAGAAGGCCGATCATGCCGTACAGGATGACCGTGATCCCGCCGAGCACTCCGCCCGGAATGGCGGCCACGATCGCGCCGAACTTCGGGCAGAGGCCGAAGAGCAGCGCGAAGCCGGCGGCGGCCCAGTAGGCGGCCGTGGAGTAGACACGGGTCGCGGCCATCACACCGATGTTCTCGGAGTACGTCGTGTTGGGCGGGCCGCCCACGGCGGTGGAGAGCATCGAGCCGACGCCGTCCGCGGAGATCGCCGTGCCGAGCTTGTCGTCGAGCGGGTCGCCGGTCATCTCGCCGACCGCCTTCACATGGCCCGCGTTCTCGGCGACCAGTGCGATGACGACGGGCAGTGCCACGAGGATCGCCGACCACTCGAAGGACGGGCCGTGGAAGTTCGGCAGCCCGATCCAGTCGGCCCGGCCCACGGCGGACAGGTCGAGCCGCCAGTGGTCGGTGAGCTTGCCGCTCGCGTCGACCGAGTGGATCCGCCCGAAGACGCGGTCGAAGACCCAGGAGATCCCGTACCCGAAGACCAGCCCGAGGAAGACCGCGATCCGTGACCAGAAACCGCGCAGGCACACCACGGCCAGAGCGGTGAACACCATCACGAGCAGCGCCGTCCACTGGTCCTGCGGCCAGTACGTGGAAGCGGTGACCGGCGCCAGGTTGAAGCCGATCAGCATGACGACCGCGCCCGTGACGATCGGCGGCATCGCGGCGTGGATGATCCGCGCCCCGAACCGCTGCACCGCGAGACCCACGAGGAACAGCGCGACCCCGACCACGAAGACGGCACCGGTCACGGTGGCGCTGCTGCCGCCCTGCGCGCGGATCACCGCGGCGACGCCCACGAAGGACAGCGAGCAGCCCAGATAGCTGGGCACCCGGCCTCGGGTGGCGAGCAGGAAGATCACCGTCGCGACGCCCGACATCATGATCGCGAGGTTCGGGTCCAGGCCCATCAGGACGGGCGCGACGAAGGACGCCCCGAACATCGCCACCACATGCTGGGCGCCGAGCCCGGCCGTACGCGGCCACGACAGCCGTTCGTCGGGGCGGACGACCGCCCCCGGCGCGGGCGTGCGCCCGTCACCGTGCAGCTTCCAGCGCACGCCGAGGTCCATGGTGGGGTTCCGCTTTCTCTGTACGTCGAGATCCTGACGTCGACGGACCGACGTCAAGATCCGTAAGTGAAGATCAGCGCCATGGTAGGGCGGAGCGGGAGGAGCGGACGGTTCAGGGCCGACGATCCGGAACCGGCGCATCCGCCGTGCTGAGCTTCCCGCCGGCCTCGCGGCCGCTGGCACGCAGCACGTTCGCGAACGAGGCGAGGCCGAGGGTCAGCACCGTCACGAGGACGAAGGACGTCACCAGGCTCGTCGCGTCCGCCACGGCCCCGATCGCGGACGGCGCGATCAGGCCCGAGGTGTACGTGATGGTGGCGACGCCCGCGATGGCCTGGGACGGGTTGGGGCCGCTGCGACCGGCCGCAGCGAAGCAGAGCGGGACGACGACGGCGATGCCGAGGCCCAGCAGGGCGAAGCCGGCCATGGCCATCGGGGCGTTCTGGGCCACCACGACGAGCAGCGCGCCGAGGGTCGCGAGGGCGCCGCTGACCCGTACCGTGCGGACCGGGCCGAAGCGGTCCACCACCGCGTCGCCGGCGAACCGCGCGATCGCCATAGTGAGAGTGAAAGCCGTGGTGGACGCGGCCGCGACCCCGGCCGAGCTGTCCAGGACGTCCCGCAGGTACACCGCCGACCAGTCCAGGCTCGCCCCCTCCGCGAACACCGCGCAGAAGCCGATCGCGCCGATGAGCAGCGCGGACTTCGGAGGCAGCGCGAAGCGTGGGGGCGGTTCCTCGTCCTCGGTGGGACGCAGGTCCAGCACCCACTGGCAGGCGGCCACGCCGATCAGCGTGAGCGCCACGGCGGCGAGCGCGTGGTGCAGGCGCGCGTCCGAGCCCAGATGGGCGGCGACGGTGCCGGCCGCCGAGCCGACCAGGGCGCCCGCGCTCCACATCCCGTGCAGCCCGGACATGATCGACTTGTCGAGCCGGGTCTCGATCTCGACACCCAGGGCGTTCATCGCCACATCGGCCATGCCGGCCGTCGCGCCGTAGACGAAGAGGGCCATGCACAGGGTGACCAGGTTCGGCGCCAGTGCCGGGAGGGTGAGTGCGAGCGTCCACAGCGCTATCAGGCCGCGCAGGGCCGCGCGGGCGCCGAAGCGGTGGCTGACGCTGCCCGCGAGCGGCATCGCGACGGACGCGCCGATCGCCGGGAACGCGAGCGCCAGGCCGAGCTGGCCCGCGCTCACGGAGGCGTGGTCCTGGATCCACGGGACGCGGGTCGCGAACGAACCGGTGACGGCGCCGTGCACGGCGAACACCGTCGCCACGGCGTACCGGGAGCGCTTCACCTCGCGCTGGTCGTAGACCACTTCACCCATTTTCCCGGCCCCTCCCTGTCCTCTCCCCACTGTGCCGCCGTAAACTATCAGGAACCCTGCCTGATAGATAGGCGGTATTGGGCCCGGCCGCCCTGGCGCCCCCGATCTGGAAGGATCCCGGCATGCCCGCATCACCGAGCACCGCCCGGGCCATCAACGACCGGCTCGCCCTGCGCCTCCTCCAGCAGGAAGGCCCTTTGACGGCAGGGCAGTTGAAGCAGTTCACCGGCCTGTCCCGGCCCTCCGTCGCCGACCTGGTGGAACGCCTCGCCGCGGCCGGACTCATAGGCGTCGTGGGGGAGTCGGGCGAACAGCGACGCGGCCCGAACGCCCGGCTGTACGGGATCGTCGCCGACCGCGCGCACCTGGCCGCACTGGACGTACGGACCGAGGGCGTGACCGTCCTCGTGTCGGACCTGCTGGGCTCGGTGCTGGCCGAGGCGTCGGTGCCGATCGGCGACGGGACGGACACCGGACCTGCCGTCGAGCAGGCGGTCACGCTGGTCGAACGTACGGCCAAGGAGGCGGGCGTCGAGCGGCTGCACACCATCGCCGTCGGAGCCCCCGGGCTGATCGACCCCGCCACCGGCGAACTCCGCGACTCCTCGGGCCTGCCCGAATGGCACCGCCGGCTCGCCGCGGCGTTGCAGGAGCGACTCCCGGCCCGCGTCCTCGTCGAGAACGAGACCAACCTCGCGGCGCTGGCCGAGCAGCGCGACGGGGCCGCGCAGGATCGCGACACCTTCGTCCTGCTCTGGCTCGGTCACGGCATCGGCGCGGCCGTCGTCCTCGACGGCGTCCTGCGCCGGGGTGCCTCCGGCGGTACGGGCGAGATCGGCTTCCTGCCGGTGCCGGGCACAAGCGGCCTGCCGTCCGCGACGGGCTGCGACGGTGGCTTCCATTCGCTCGCGGGCGCCGCCGCGATCACCGAACTGGCGGCGCGCTACGGGATCGTGGCGCCCGCCGAGCCCCACGAACCGTATGCGGCGGCGCTGGTGCGGGAGGCCGTGGCGCGGGTCGTGGCCGACGCGGGGGATTCCTCGGCCTCGGGTTTCCTCGACACGCTCGCCGAGCACGTCGCCCTCGGTGCCGCGTCCGTCGTCGCCGTTCTGGACCCGGGATGCCTGGTCCTTGCCGGCGAGATCGGCGGGGCGGGCGGCGAGGTGCTGGCCGCCCGCGTCCAGGACCGGGTCGGCCGTATGTCGCCGCTGCCCACCGAGGTGCGGGCCGGCACCCTGGGCGGCGGCGCCGTGCTCCGCGGGGCGCTGCTGATGGCACGGGACGGGGCCCAGGACGAGCTGTTCGCGCCCCCGGAGAGGTGACGTCCGCCTCCGTAGAGGTGGCGGGCGGGAGTGGTCGATGTCCGGGAAACGGAGACCCGGCGGCGGGGCAAGGGCCTCCGTCACCGCCGCCGGGTCGTTCTGGGGGCGGGCCGGCGAACGCGGAGCCCGTAGAGGCGTCGGTGAACGCAGACCCTAAAGAGGACTAGACCAAAGCGTCAATAGGTATGGACCAATCATAAGCTGCTGTGTCTGAAAGGTAGTTGGTCCGCCACGAGTGTCCAGTGAAGTCCATCGCCACACCCTGTGAGGCAGCCCACAACATTCGCCCGCATGGGCGTCGATCAGGCGTGGCACACTGAGTCTGTACCAGAAGCAGCGCACTCCGGGGTCGGTGAAAGTCCGAACCGGCGGTTACAGTCCGCGACCCGGTCGCTTCCAGCGGCCGGTTGACCAGGTGAAATTCCTGGACCGACGGTTAAAGTCCGGATGGGAGGCAGTGCGCGGCGGGCGGGCATTCGTGCGCGCCGCCGTCTGTTTCGACGTGTCCCTCGGGACCCGTCCTACGCGGCGTCGCCCCCGGTGTCCTCGCTCGCTCATATCTGTCGTCATCGACAGGCCCCGGAGTCCGTGCCCGAAATGGCAGGAGGACCCGGGAAGTGTTCACCGGAATCGTTGAAGAGCTGGGTGAAGTCACCGCCGTCGAGAATCTCGGCGACGCCTCACGTTTCCGACTCCGTGGCCCTGTGGTCACCGAAGGTGCACGTCACGGGGACTCCATCGCCGTCAACGGCGTCTGTCTGACGGTCGTCGACCACGAGGACGGCGAGTTCACCGCCGACGTCATGGCGGAGACCCTGGACCGCTCCAGCCTCGGCGCCCTCACCGTCGGCTCCCGCGTCAACCTCGAACGCCCCATGGCCGTGGGCGAGCGCCTCGGCGGGCACATCGTGCAGGGCCATGTGGACGGCACGGGCGAGGTCATCGAGCGCAAGCCGTCCGAGAACTGGGAGATCGTGAAGATCTCCCTCCCCGCGGACCTCACGCGCTATGTCGTCGAGAAGGGCTCCATCACCGTCGACGGCATCAGCCTGACCGTCGTCGAGGCGGGCCCCGACTTCTTCACCGTCAGCCTCATCCCGACCACCCTCGACCTGACCACGCTCGGCCTCAAGCAGCCCGGCGACCCGGTCAACCTCGAGGTCGACGTGATCGCCAAGTACGTCGAGCGGCTGCTCGGCGCACGGGGAGAGCAGTCGGCCGCGCTCCCCGGCACCCAGGGAGCGACGCCGTGAACTGGCTCAACTCCGAGGCCTTCACGCTCTTCGGCCAGCACATCAAGTGGGCCGACATGATCGGCAACGTGATCGGTCTTGTCGGCCTCGCCCTCGGCTGGCGGCGGTCCATCTGGACCTGGCCCGTCCAGTTCCTGTCCGGTGCCATCCTCCTCGTCGCCTTCGCCACCGCCCACCTCTCCGGCAGCGCCGGCAAGCAGATGGTGGTCATGGCCGTCGCCCTGTGGGGCTGGTGGCAGTGGAACCGCGGCAAGGGCAGCTCCGCAGACGGTGCAGACGGCTCCATCGCCGTGCGCTTCGCCACCTGGCGCGAGCGCGGGTACCTCCTCGGTGCCGCGGCCGTCGGCACCCTCGCGGTCGGCAGCCTGTTCACCGCGTACCCGACGCTGTCCTGGGACCCCTGGCCGGACGCGTACATCTTCGTCGGCACGGTCGTCGCGATGTACGCCCAGGCGCGCGGCATGGTCGAGTTCTGGTTCGCCTGGCTGCTCGTCGACCTGGTGGGCGTGCCGCTGAACTTCGCCAACGGCTTCGCCTTCTCCGGCTTCGTCTACATCATCTACGGCGCGCTCGTCCTGTGGGGCATGCGCGACTGGTGGCTGCGCTCCCGCAAGGCCGGGCAGCCTTTCCTGGAAGGAGCCCCGGCATGACGACCGCGCCGGTTTGGTACAGCACGGGCCACGATCAGGACGCCTCGGACTTCGCGCTCGACCCGGTCGAGCAGGCCATCGCCGACATCGCGGCGGGCCGCCCGGTCGTGGTCGTCGACGACGAGGACCGGGAGAACGAGGGCGACCTCGTCATCGCCGCCGAGAAGGCGACCCCCGAGATCATCGCCTTCATGATGAGCGAGTGCCGCGGTCTGATCTGCGCGCCCATGGAGGGCGACGAGCTCGACCGCCTCCAGCTCCCGCAGATGGTCGAGAACAACACCGAGTCGATGCGCACGGCCTTCACGGTCTCCGTCGACGCGGGTCCCGCGTACGGCGTGACCACCGGCATCTCCGCCGCCGACCGCGCCACCACGCTCCAGCTGCTGGCCGGCGGCGAGGCCGAGGCGGGCGACTTCGTGCGCCCGGGCCACATCTTCCCGCTGCGCGCCAAGCCCGGCGGCGTCCTGACCCGCAACGGCCACACCGAGGCCGCCGTCGACCTCGCCCGGCTCGCGGGTCTGCGTCCGGCCGGCGCCATCGTCGAGATCGCGGGCGAGGACGGCAGGATGCTGCGGCTGCCCGAGCTGATCCCGTTCGCCCGCAAGCACGGCCTGACGATCATCTCCATCGAGGACCTGATCGCCTACCGCCGCACCGCCGAGCCCACCGTCCGCCGCGAGGCCGAGACTCAACTCCCCACCGCCTTCGGCCAGTTCACGGCCTTCGGCTACCGCTCCATCGTGGACGGCGTCGAGCACGTCGCCCTGGTCCACGGAGAGATCGGCGACGGCGAGGACGTCCTCGTCCGCGTCCACTCCGAATGCCTCACCGGCGACATCTTCCACTCGCTGCGCTGCGACTGCGGCCCCCAGCTCGAAGCGTCCCTGGAGCGCATCCAGGCCGAGGGCCGCGGCATCGTCGTCTACCTCCGCGGCCACGAGGGGCGCGGCATCGGGCTCCTGTCCAAGCTGCGCGCGTACGAACTGCAGGAGCAGGGGCACGACACCCTCGACGCCAACCTGGAGCTCGGCCTGCCCGCCGACGCCCGGGACTACGCGGCCGGGGCGCAGATCCTGGAGGACCTCGGTGTGCGCAGCCTGCGCCTGATGACCAACAACCCCGAGAAGACCGACGCGCTCGTCCGCCACGGCCTCAAGGTCAACCACCGCGAGCCGATGCCCGTACAGGCGGGCGAGCACAACCTCCGGTATCTGCGCACCAAGCGGGACCGGATGGGGCACGACCTGCCTTGGCTGGACACGACCACCGTGTCCGCCTGCGGCAACCAGTAACGGAAAAGTACGAGGAGACACACACGTGAGCGGCAAGGGTGCACCCGAACTGTCCGTACGCAACTGCAGCGACCTCAGGGTCGCCGTCATCGCGGCGCAGTGGCACGAGAAGGTGATGGACGGTCTCGTCGACGGCGCGCTGCGCGCCCTGCACGAGCTGGGAATCGACGAGCCGACCCTCCTGAGGGTCCCCGGCAGCTTCGAGCTGCCGGTCGTCGCGAAGGTCCTGGCGGGCCGCGGGTACGACGCGATCGTCGCGCTCGGCGTCGTCATCCGCGGCGGCACCCCCCACTTCGAGTACGTGTGCCAGGGCGTCACCCAGGGCCTCACCCAGGTCTCGATCGACACCGGCGTGCCCGTCGGTTTCGGCGTCCTGACGTGCGACACCGAGGAACAGGCCCTGGACCGCGCGGGCATCGAGGGCTCGAACGAGGACAAGGGGCACGAGGCGGTGACGGCCGCCGTGGCGACGGCGGCCACCCTCCGCTCAGTATCCGAACCCTGGCGCTGAGCGAACGGCGGTTGCGCGTAGGGTGGGCAGCACCATGTCCAAGAAGACTTTCGAGGAGCTCTTCACCGAGCTCCAGCACAAGGCCGCCACCGGCGACCCCGCCACTTCCCGCACCGCAGAGCTGGTCGGCAAGGGGGTCCATGCCATCGGCAAGAAGGTCGTCGAAGAGGCCGCCGAGGTCTGGATGGCCGCCGAGTACGAGGGCAAGGAAGCGGCCGCCGAGGAGATCTCGCAGTTGCTCTACCACGTCCAGGTGATGATGGTCGCCCGCGGCATCTCCCTCGACGACGTGTACGCCCATCTCTGAGCCGCGACTCAGAGAACTCCGAGCCGTACCTCCGAGAAGCACGCCCACTCCCGCACCGTACGAGCCGACAGCCGTGCGGACGAACAAAGGAAGCCGACCTCATGCTGCGCATCGCCGTCCCCAACAAGGGTTCCCTGTCAGGCCCCGCGGGGGAGATGCTGCATGAGGCCGGCTACCAGCAGCGCAGGGAGGCCAAGGAGCTCCGGATCGTCGACCCGGAGAACGAGGTCGAGTTCTTCTACCTCCGCCCCCGTGACATCGCGATCTACGTCTCCTCCGGCAAGCTCGACATCGGCATCACCGGCCGCGACCTGCTGATCGACTCCGCGGCCCACGCGGAGGAGATCCTCCCGCTCGGCTTCGCCCGCTCCACCTTCCGCTTCGCCACCAAGCCCGGCACGGCCAAGGCGGTCGAGGACCTGGCCGGCATGACCGTCGCCACCTCGTACGAGGGCATCGTCGCCAAGTACCTCGACGACAAGGGCATCGACGCGTCCGTCGTGCACCTCGACGGCGCCGTCGAGACGGCCATCGAGCTCGGTGTCGCCGAGGTCATCGCGGACGTCGTCGAGACCGGCACCTCGCTGCGCAACGCGGGCCTTGAGGTCTTCGGCGACCCGATCATGAGGTCCGAGGCCGTCGTCATCCGCCGCACCGGCGCGGAGGCCACCGGGGCCACCGAGGAGACAGAGCCCAAGGTGCAGCAGTTCCTGCGCCGTCTCCAGGGCGTCCTCGTCGCGCGGACCTACGTGATGATGGACTACGACTGCCGTGTCGAGCAGCTGGAGAAGGCCGTCGCCCTCACCCCCGGCCTGGAGTCGCCGACCGTCTCGCCGCTGCACAACGAGGGCTGGGTCGCCGTGCGCGCCATGGTCCCGTCCAAGGAAGCGCAGCGGATCATGGACGACCTGTACGACATCGGCGCGCGGGCCATCCTGACCACGGCCATCCACGCCTGCCGCCTCTGAGGACCGCCCGCCATGTCCGACACACCAGAGCTGCCCGCTCTTCCGGTCACCTTCCGGCCGGGCCGCACCCGAGCCGTCCTGCTGACCGCGGGCGCCACGATCTTTGTGGTCATCACCACGGTCGCGATGCTGCTTGAGAAGCTCAGTCCGGGGGAGCGCACCAGCTTCGTCTTCACCGGGGCCCTGCTCTTCGGGGTGCTCGTGCTGCTCTCGCGGCCGAAAGTCGTCGCCGACGAGTCCGGCGTGACCGTCGTGAACATCGCCAACCGCCGGAAGCTGGCCTGGGCGGAGATCCTGCAGGTCAACCTGCGCCCGGGCGACCCGTGGGTGTTCCTGAACCTCAGCGACGGCACCAGCCTGCCCGCGCTCGGCATCCAGCCGGGCATCGCCAAGCAGCACGCGATCCGCGACGCCCGTGCGCTGCGCGCCCTCGCCGAAGCCCACTCCGTCCACGAGCCCGACGGACCGCAGGAAGACGAGCACGACGAACATCACGCCTGACTCTCGGCCTTCCACCCTGCCGTACGGGCCCATGTCTTGATTAATCTGTTGGCGGAGGCGTTTTCGTTGCGCCTCCGCCTCTGGCTTTCCACCCGGGATCCAGAAGCCCCCTGCTATTCGAGGAGTGACTCCCTCCAGCGATGGACGGATCGTCCTGTAGTACCTGCGCCGCCCCCTCCCGACATATCGAGGCGGCGGCATGACCATCCCCCTGCTGCTCCTCGGAGCGGCGTTCCTGTTGATCCTCGCCAACGGCTTCTTCGTGGCGGCCGAGTTCGGCCTCGTCACGGTGGAGCGCCCCGACGCCGAGAAGGCCGCCGCCGAGGGCGACCGACGGGCCCGTACGGTCGTCAACTCGCTCAAGGAGCTGTCCTTCCAGCTCTCCGGCACCCAGCTCGGCATCACCATCACCTCGCTCGTCGTCGGCATGCTCGCCGAACCGGCGCTCGCCGAGCTGCTCAACGGCCCCATCACCGCGGTCGGCATCCCCGAGGGAGCCGTGTCCGGTGTCGCCGTGGTCGTCGGCATGCTGCTGGCCTCTGCCGTGCAGATGGTGATCGGCGAGCTCGTGCCCAAGAACTGGGCAGTCTCCAGGCCCATGCAGGTCGCGCGGTTCGTCGCGGGCCCGCAGCACGCCTTCTCGACCGTGTTCCGGCCGGTGATCTCGGGGCTGAACTCCGTGGCCAACCGGCTCGTCCGCACCTTGGGCGTCGAGCCCACCGCGGAGCTGGCCTCCGCGCGCACCCCCGGCGAGCTGGTCTCCCTGGCCCGGCACTCGGCCCAGGCCGGCGCCCTGGAGCAGGACACCGCCGACCTGTTCGTCCGTACGCTCTCGCTGGCCGACCTCACCGCGCAGCACGTCATGACCCCGCGCGTGAAGGTCAGCTCCCTCCAGTCCTCCGCGACCGCCGAGGACGTCGTGAACCTCACCCGCGCCACCGGCCTGTCCCGCTTCCCCGTCTACCGGGAGCGGATCGACGAGATCGTCGGCATGGTGCACCTCAAGGACGCCCTCGCGGTGCCCTCGCAGGACCGGCTGCGTACGCCCGTCACCAGGATCGCCCAGGCCCCGCTGCTCGTCCCGGAGACATTGCCCGTGCAGCCCCTCCTGGAGCGGCTGCGCAACGAACAGCCCATCGCCGTCGTCGTCGACGAGTACGGCGGCACGGCCGGCGTGGTCACCCTGGAGGACATCGTCGAGGAACTCGTCGGAGAGGTCCGCGACGAGCACGACGGCCATGACGTCCCCGAACTCGCCGCCGCACCGGCCGAGGACGGCCGGCCCGCCTGGGACGCCGACGGCAGCTGCCGCGTCGACATCCTCCAGCGCATAGGCCTGGACGTCCCCGAGGGCCCGTACGAGACGGTCGCCGGCCTGGTCGCCGATCTGCTCGGCCGGATCCCCGCACCCGGTGACAAGGCGGAACTGCCCGGCTGGCGCCTCTCAGTGCGCCAGGTCGGGCACTACCGGGCCGAGCGGGTCCGGCTGGTCAGGACCGCCGGTGCCGCTTCGGCCGCCGCCTCCGCTTCCGTGGTGGAGGCCGTCCGATGAGCGTGCTCCAGCTCCTGTTCGCGGGCCTGCTCGTGCTCGCCAACGGCTTCTTCGTCGGCGCCGAGTTCGCGCTGGTCTCCGTCCGCCGCAGCCAGATCGAACCGCTCGGCACCGCACGGGCCCGCCAGGTCATGTACGGCCTGGAGAACCTGCCGCAGATGATGGCCGCCGCGCAGTTCGGCATCACGGTCTGCTCGCTGACGCTCGGCGCGGTCGCCGAGCCCACCGTCGCGCACCTCCTGGAGCCGGTGTTCCACGCCGTGAACCTGCCCGAGGGCATGATCCACCCGCTCGGGTACGTCATAGCCCTCGCCGCGGTCGTCTTCCTGCACCTCGTCGTCGGCGAGATGCTGCCGAAGAACCTGGCGATGGCCGCCCCCGAGAAGACCGCGCTGTGGCTCAGCCCCGGCCTGGTCGCCTTCGCCCGGCTCTGCAAGCCGGTGACACTGGGCCTCGGTGCCTGCGCCCGAGTCATCCTGCGGCTCTTCCACGTCGAGCCCAAGGACGAGGTCGAGGCGGTCTTCACCAGCGAGCAGCTCAACCGGCTCGTCGAGGACGCGGGACAGGCGGGCCTGCTCGACCCCGAGGAGCAGGAGCGCCTCGAGGACGCCCTGGAGCTTGGCTCCCGCCCGGTCACCGACGTGCTCCTGGACAGCGAGTCCCTGGTGACCGTCGGCCCCTCGGTCACCCCGGGCCAGGTCGTCGCGCTCACCGCCCGCACCGGGTACTCGCGTTTCCCGGTGGCCGCCGAGAACGGCGCCTTCATGGGCTATCTGCACGTGAAGGACGTACTCGACCTGGAGGAGTCCGAGCGGGCCGTGCCGCAGCAGGTCTGGCGCCCCATGACGACCCTCGGGGCCGAGCTCCCGCTGGATGACGCCCTGACCGTGATGCGCCGCGCCGCGACGCACCTCGCCCAGGTCGCCGACGCATCGGGACGCGTGCTCGGCCTGGTCGCCCTGGAGGACGTACTGGAACTCCTGGTCGGCGAGGTCCGAGACCCGGCGCACCGGGAGACTCCGGCGGTACGGGTCGGCGAGCCGCGCAAGGAGGCATCGGAACCGGCCCCGGGCCAGGAGACGGCGGAGCAGGCACTGGCCAGCTGACGCAGAAGACCCGCGCCCCTGTGCTTTTAGGGGCGCGGGTCTGTGACGTTTGCGGCTCCGCCGCGGGGCGCGACAAGCCACGATGCGCCCGCAGCCGCCAGACGTCATCAACAAACCGAGCTCGTGGGCGAACCTCACATGGGTGAGGGATCCTGCGGCCCCCGCCCCGACAACACCTCGCCGTACGCCTGCATGAGATCGGCCAGCCGAAGCGTGGACAGGTCGTCCCGGGTGAGGTGGCCCGGATAGACCGAGAGCCGCAGATCACGGTACGCGCAGCTCTTCTCGTACAGCGTCCGCAGAAACCGCCCATTGCCGAGCTCATCGATCCAGCCCTGATCGACAACGTGCCCGCTGATGGAGCGCAGCTCGTCGAGCGCCTCCTCGTCCCACACGTCACCGTTCTCCGCGGCCAGCACCTCACCGATCGAGGTGAGTTCGAGCGGACGGTACGAGGGAAAGTCGACGCGGGTCGTGAAGCGGGACGACAGCCCCGGGTTGGCGGCCAGCAGCCGGTCCATGCCCTCGGGGTAACCGGCGAGGATCACCACCAGGTGGTCGCGGTTGTCCTCGGCCCGCTTCAGCAGCACCTGCAACGCCTCGTCGCCGTACGCGTCGCCCTTGCCGTAACCGGAGTTGGAGAGCGAGTAGGCCTCGTCGACGAAGAGGACGCCGCCGATCGCGGAGTCGATCAGTTCGTTGGCCTTCACGGCGGTCTGGCCGAGGTACTCGCCCACCAGGTCGGCGCGTTGGGCCTCGACGAGGTGGTCGCCGCCGAGCAGGCCGAGCGCGTAGAAGACCCGGCCGAGGATCCGGGCCACGGTCGTCTTGCCGGTGCCGGAGGGGCCCGAGAACACGAAGTGCCGCTTCGGCGGCTGGACCGGCAGACCCTGCCCGGCCCGCAGCCGCGCCATGTTCAACTGCGCGGACAGCGCCTTCACCTGGCGCTTGACCGGTTCGAGGCCGACCATGCGCTCCAGCTCCAGGAGCGCCTCTTCGAGCAGTGCCGGATCGGTGGGCCCGGTCGGCAGGTGCGGCGGACGCACCGGCACGATGGCCTTCTCGCGGACCCGGTCCGCCTCGGAGGGCAGCGCGCCCGGCGGCGGCAGTTCGGGCTCCGAGAGCTTGAGATCACGGCCCTCGCCGCCGAACAGCGGGTCGACGCCGTCCGGGCCGTCCAGGATGTCCTGGCCGACACCGGTGAGCGTGATCGCCGCGAGGTCGGCCGTGTCGTCGTACCCGTCGCCCTCGGAGATCGCCGCGAGCCGTGCGGAGGTGTCCATGAAGGCCGGGTCGACCCGGTGGACCGCCCGGTACAGGGGCAGCGCCGCGGCGGAGCGGCCCGTGCCCTCGTGCGCCCGCGCCAGCCAGTACCGCAGCTCCTTGCGCTGCGGCTGCTCGCTGCGACAGCGCATCAGCGCCGACGACAGCAGCGGCTCGGCCTGCCCGAACATCTCCAGGCGCACCCGTGCCATGCCACCGAAGAGACCCGCCTCGATACCGAGCATCGGATCGTCGATCAGCGGATCCGTGTGGCGGACCAACTGCTCCCAGTCCTTGACGAGATACGCCCGGCAGGCGTGCAGGAACCGCACCTGCGGATCCGCGTCCACGGGCGGGAGGCTCGCGAGTGCCCGGTCCAGCTCCGGGACATGACGCCCGTCGAGCCAGTGCGAGGCGTGCGCGAGCAGCAGATCGCGCGGCGACTCCAGGACGGGCTGCACCCACCAGCCGAGCCAGTACCAGGAGTTGAGCGTCCGCCGGTGGCGGGAGCGCTGTTCCCCGAAGCGCTCCCGGTGCCGGAACATGCGCAGCAGCGCCGTCGTCGTGTCGATGCGCAACGCGTGCAGCCCGAGCCAGCCGTCGGCCATGCCCGGATCCATCCGGACCGCGGCGCGGAATTCCTCCTCCGCCTGCGGATAGGCCCCCATCGTGTAGGCGTCCACACCTCGCAGCCAGGCGAGGTCGGCCGGGGCCTCGGGGCCCTGCGTGCCGAAGTCCATCACGTCCCCCACAAACCGTGCCCCCGTTGATCGCCGGGCGGGCCGGTGCCCGTCGGCAGTCTTCGTCGAACCGCTGTGCCGCGGACGGGAGTTGCGTTCGGTGCGGAGAGCATCCGTCCGAATGTCGCACCGAGAGGCATCGTACCTGCGGGGCAGTACCGGGCCGAAGGGTGCCGCACGACAGGTTCTCCGAGGTGGGAGCAGATGGGGCGCACTCGGTTCGGTGACTCAGGGTGAACGAATCGCGCCTCGGAGCGTCCGAAAAACGGCTGTGGGCAGAACGAAGCCCCCGATCACGGGGGAACAACCGGGGGCTTCGCGTCTGCGGGGCGGCCCCAAAAGGCCGCACATTCAGAAAGTAAGTCCTGTACGGCCCCCGGGTCAAGCCGAGTTGGAGCACTCAGGCAACTTCTCAGATGTGGGTCTTCACGAGTTCAGCACACAGACGCTGGGCCATCACGGTCCGTGACCGAGAGGCTCTTCGCTGACGTCGCAGCAGGTCCCTGGAGCACCTCGTACCCCTCTGAACACTGCAGCACCAGAAGATCGGCGTACGGTTTTGACGGGTCCTTGGTGAAGTGCCGACGCTCGGCGCGGACCCACCCCTCCCAGAACTCGTTCTGCGCCGAACCGTCCCTCTGCCGCCCGCGCGCCCACGCGTCCTCGTCCGCCAGCTCCATCCACAGCAGTCGCGCCAGCCACGGCCTGATCGCGCGACGGCCGGCCCCCACCCCCTCGACGAGGACCACGGGCGCGGGCGGCAGGGCCCGGTCCTGTCCGAAGCCGCGTGTGTCCCAGTCGTACGGCCGATAGTGCGCCGTCGTGTCGTGCGACAGCGGCTCGACGACCTCCTGGAGCAGCCGCCCGGTCCAGGCGAAGAGCTCCTCGTGCGTGGCGATGTCGTCCAGGTGGAGCACGGGAGCCCCGCCCAGTGCCTCGGCCAGATGGCCCGCGAACGTGGTCTTCCCCGAGCCCGCGTGCCCGTCGACGCCGATGAGCCGGACGGGGCCGCAGGAGGGCGGCAGCCGGTGCAGCCGGGAGGCGAGGGTGTGGAGGTGGATGAGGGGTCCCTGGGTGTGGTGAGTGCGGTGGGTGCGGTCCGGTGTGGTGCGGGGCCGTGTCGGGCGGCGCGAAGTCGTGCGGCTCGGAATGGTGCGGCCCGTACGTGCGGCGTCCGAACTGAACCCGTGCACGCGCGCCGGGGTGCTCCTGCGGATCACTTTACCGAGGCCGCTCCCGGGCGAACGGGGGAGAAGGTGCCGTCGCGCTGTCGCTGTCATGCCAGTGGTATCGACCAATATTTGTCGGCGCCGCGACGCGCGAAGTGCTGGCAGAAGCCGTGATCGCGAACCATAGTTGCCCCACACCCACGCATTGGACCAGCCCGTTCCGGACACCTGGGGGTCACCCGTCCATGACCAGAGCTGAACAGCCGTCCCGCAGAAGTCTGCTGGCCGTGGCGGTCGCCGCGGCCACCGCGGGCGCCGCGAGTCCGGCGGCGGCCGCCGCCGGCTCGGCGGCCGGCCCCGCGAGAACCCGGACCCCCGCCCCGTCGAAAGCCCCGTCGCGCCTCGTGGACAACCATGCCTGGACCTCGTACACCGACTGGCGCGGTGGTACCGCGGAAGGGACCCGTGCCGTGCCGGGGGTGCGCCCGGGCCTGGCGATCGAGACGCCCGAGGGCCGGACCGACTACAAGGACCCGCACACCGGCACGACCGCCACCTGGGAGTACGCGCGCTGGACCTCGCCCGTCCACCGCCTCGCCGTCCCCTCGACCGAGGTCATCCCGTCCTGGAACGCGCGGACCCCGGCGGGCACCTGGCTCCAGATCGAGCTGTCGGGCACGTACTCCGACGGCGCGGGCACGCCCTGGTACGTGATGGGCCGCTGGGCGGCCGGGGACCAGGACATCCGGCGGACGTCGGTGGACGACCAGAGCGATGGCAAGAGCAGTATCTGGACGGACACCTTCTCCATCGACGACGCGGCCTCCGGGCTGCGCCTGGTGTCGTACCGGCTGCGGCTGACCCTGTACCGCAAGCCCGGGACCAAGGCCACGCCGACCGTGTGGCGGCTCGGCGCGATGGGCTCCGACGTCCCGGACCGCTTCACCGTCCCGGCCTCGACGCCCGCTCTCGCGCGGGAGCTGACGGTGCCGCGCTACTCGCAGGAGATCCACGCCGGCCAGTACCCCGAGTACGACAACGGCGGTGAGGCCTGGTGCAGCCCCACCTCCTCCCAGATGATCATCGAGTACTGGGGACGGAAGCCCACGGCGGCGCAGCTGGCCTGGGTCAAGCCCGAGTACGCGGACCCGCAGGTGTGCCACGCCGCCCGGTTCACGTTCGACCACCAGTACAACGGTTGCGGGAACTGGCCCTTCAACGCCGCGTACGCCGCGACGTACAAGGACCTCCAGGGCGTGGTGACCCGGCTCGGCTCGCTCGCCGACCTGGAGACGCTGATCGCCGCAGGAATTCCGGCCATAACGTCCCAGTCGTTCCTCAAGACCGAACTGACGGGAGCGGGGTACGGCACCGCGGGCCATCTGATGACGGTCATAGGGTTCACCGCCGACGGCGACGTGATCGCCAACGACCCGGCCTCGCCGGACAACAACGCGGTTCGGCGCGTCTACAAGCGGCGCGAGTGGGAGAACATCTGGCTCCGTACCAAGAGGTACAACGCCGCCGGGAAGGTCGTCTCTGGTACCGGCGGGGTCTGCTACGTGTACTTCCCGGCCCGTCCCACGGCCCGCCAGCGGACGGCACTGGCGGCGGTGGGTATTCGCTGAGAGGCGGCTGAGCGACGGCTGCGTGACGCGGCCGCTGTGACGAGATTGCCGTGACGAGATTGCTGTGAGGGGCTGCTGTGGCGGGTGCCACAGCAGCCCCTCGCGCGTGACCAAGCTCTCTCCCGCAAAAGCCCGATCCGGTGGCAAGGTGGACAGAACGGTGGGGGAGTCCACTGGAAGACCGACGTGAGCGAGCTGCCATGACCACGAACTCAGCCACCGCCGGACGTGTCCGTGCCCGTACCGGAGGCCCCAAGGACGACGGCCCGAAGATCCTCGAGCACGTCGTGGGCTGGACGTTCGTGGTGGTGCTGGCGATGCTGGTGACGCAGCTCGGCCTCGTCTGATCGCGGTCGAAGAGAGTCGAACAGGCTGGTGGTGCCGCTCTGCCATACTGCGGGGATCCCGCTCGCAGTTGGAGACCAGGTCCGGAATTGAGTAACCGTCAGCAGAGTGATGCCGACCGCCCCGGAGCGCGCGGCACAGACCGTTCCTTAGCGCGCCGCGCCGAACTCATCGCCATCGGGCGGAAGTTGTTCGCCGACACGTCCTACGACGCACTGTCGATGGACGACATCGCGAAACAGGCGCAGGTGGCCAAGGGATTGATCTACTACTACTTCAAGTCCAAGCGCGGCTACTACCTGGCGATCGTCCAGGACTCGGTGGCCGAGCTGATCTCCCGGGCGGGAAGCGGCCTCGAACTGCCCCCGGCGGAGCGGGTCCACCGCACCATCGACGGCTATCTGCGCTACGCCGAGAACAACCACGCCGCGTACCGGACCATCATCAGCGGGGGAGTCGGCTTCGACGCCGAGGTGCACGCCATCCGGGAGGGCGTGCGGGAGGCCATCGTCGAGACGATCGCCGAAGGGGCGTACGGGCGGCGCGAGATCGGCCCGCTGCCACGGATGGCGCTGCTCGGCTGGCTGTGCAGCGTCGAGGGGGCCACCCTCGACTGGATCCACCACTACGGCCTTCCGCGCGACCTCATGCGCGAGCTGCTGGTGAAGATGCTCGGCGGCACGATGCGCGCCATCGAGGAGCTGGACGCCTCCTACCCGGCCCCGCAGGCCGCACGCCGGACGCATGACACGAGTGGAGGGCGGGGGCCCGCCGACCGGACCCCGCCCTCCACTGAAATGCCCTGCCGCCGAGGCTAGTTGATCGCCTTGATCAGCTCGCCGTTCGACGTGTCACCGCTCAGCTCCCAGAAGAACGTGCCGCCCAGGCCCTGCGCGTTCTTGTAGTTCATCTTCCCGGCGATGGTCGACGGGGTGTCGTAACTCCACCAGTTGTTCCCGCACTTGGCGTACGCCGTGCCGCCGACCGTGCCGGTCGCCGGGCACTTCGTCTTGAGCACCTTGTAGTCGTCGATGCCCTGCTCGTACGTGCCCGCCGCCGGGCCGGTGGCGGTGCCGCCGGGAGCCGCCTGGGTGACACCGGTCCAGCCGCGGCCGTAGAAGCCGATGCCGAGCAGCAGCTTCGAGGCCGGGACGCCCATGCCCTTGAGCTTGGCGATGGTCGCCGAGGTGTGGAACTCCGCCTTCGGGATCCCCGAGTAGGAGTTCAGCGCCGAGTGCGGAGCCGTGGGACCGGTCGCGTCCCAGGCACCGAAGAAGTCGTACGTCATCGGGTTGTACCAGTTGACGTACTGGGCGGCGCCCGCGTAGTCCGCCGCGTCGAGCTTGCCGCCGGCCGTGGCGTCGGCCGGGATCGCCGAGGTGACCAGCGCGGAGCCGCCGAACTTGGCGCGCACCGCGGACATCAGGTTCTTGTACGCGGCCCGCCCGCTGGTGTCACAGGTGGCGCCGCACGCGTTCGGGTACTCCCAGTCGATGTCGATCCCGTCGAAGACGTCCGCCCACTTCGAGTTCTCGACCAGGTCGTAGCAGGACTGCGCGAAGGCCGCCGGGTTCCTGGCCGCCTCGGTGAAGCCCGCAGACCAGGTCCAGCCGCCGAAGGACCACAGGACCTTGAGGTTCGGGTGCTTCTTCTTCAGCTCGCGCAGCTGGTTGAAGTTGCCGCGCAGCGGCTGGTCCCAGGTGTCCGCGACGCCGTCGACCGACTCGGCCGCGGTGTGCGTCCGCTCGGTCGCCGCGTAGTTGTCGCCCATCGCGCACTTGCCGCCGGTGACGTTGCCGAAGGCGTAGTTGATGTGCGTCAGTTTGGCCGCGGAGCCGGACGTCTCGACGTTCTTGACCAGGTACTTCCGGTCGTAGGTGCCCCATTCGGTGAAGTAGCCGACGACCTTGGATCCGGCGGCCTTCGGTGCTGCGGCCTGTTCGGCGGGGGCGGCCGCGGTGGCCGTACCCGCGCCGGCGAGCAGCCCCGCGCCGAGAACGGCGCAACACGCGGCGGAGATGAGCGCCCTGAAACGGACGCGGGGGCGGAGCGAGCTGAACATCGTGTCTCCTCGTGGGGGAGAGGGGAACGGGCCGCCATTTGGCATGAACGCGGTGAAGCGTTGGAGCGAAACAGTAGGAGGACTAGACCAGTACGGTCAATGGTTCGGACCAATTTGGCACAGGAATCCTTTACTCTTGAGTAAGCGGTCGTTAACTGGTGACTCTATGCCTCCGATCGGGCATACTCACAGCGCACAGCCGCTGATCAGCCGCTTCCGCGACCCGGAGGCGCCGAGCATCGACAGTGCCCAGTAAGACCAGGCGGGGCAGCCCCACCCAGGTGTGCGTTCGCCGAAGTGCCCGACAGGGAGGAGAGCGTCGCCATGCCCGACCGCGCCCCGCAGCCGGTGGACCGTCAACTGCCCACGGACGAGGCCCGGGATCTGATCTCGCTCGTCCGCGACATCGCGCAGCGCGAGATCGCCCCGAAGGCGGCCGAGGAGGAGGACGCCGGGCACTTCCCGCGCGAAGTCCTCACGCTGCTCTCGGAGTCGGGGCTCCTCGGCCTCCCGTACGACTGCGAGTACGGCGGCGGAGACCAGCCGTACGAGGTCTACCTCCAGGTCCTCGAAGAGCTGGCCGCAGCCCGCCTCACCGTCGGCCTCGGCGTCAGCGTGCACACGCTCGCCTGCCACGCCCTCGCCAACTACGGCACCAAGGAACAGCAGGTCGAGCATCTCCCGGACATGCTCGGCGGCGGCCTTCTGGGCGCCTACTGCCTCTCGGAGCCGTCCTCCGGCTCGGACGCCGCGTCGCTGCGTACGAAAGCCGTGCGGGATGGCGACATCTGGGTGATCACGGGAACCAAGGCCTGGATCACGCACGGCGGAGTCGCCGACTTCTACACCGTGCTCGCGCGCACCGGCGGCGAGGGGGCGCGCGGCATCACGGCGTTTCTGGTGCCCGGCGACGCCGAGGGACTGAGTGCCGCGGTGCCCGAGAAGAAGATGGGCATGAAGGGCTCACCCACCGCCCAGGTCCACTTCGACGGGGTGCGGATCCCGGACGACCGGCGCATCGGCGACGAGGGCCAGGGTTTCGCGATCGCCCTGTCCGCGCTCGACTCGGGGCGGCTCGGCATCGCGGCCTGCGCGATCGGTGTGGCCCAGGCCGCGCTCGACGAGGCCGTCGCGTACGCCACCGGGCGGCAGCAGTTCGGCCGCCCGATCGCGGACTTCCAGGGTCTGCGCTTCATGCTCGCGGACATGGCGACCCAGATCGAGGCCGGCCGGGCGCTCTACCTCGCCGCGGCCCGGCTGCGCGACGCCGGACGGCCGTTCGCCAAGCAGGCGGCCATGGCGAAACTGCACTGCACCGACACCGCGATGAAGGTCACCACGGACGCCGTCCAGGTGCTCGGCGGGTACGGCTACACCGCGGACTTCCCCGCGGAGCGCTTCATGCGCGAGGCCAAGGTGCTGCAGATCGTCGAGGGCACCAATCAGATCCAGCGGATGGTCATCGCCCGTCACCTCGCGGGTCCCGAGTCGCGCTGAACCTCCCGTACCCGTACACCACCGAGGGCGCCGCGAGCCGGGCCCACTCCGGGTCGTGGCGGCCCGGCAGGGTCCGGCCCCGGTCGGCCCAGGTGCGGATGAGGGCACGGTAGATGGGGGGATCCAGGGGCTGATGTTGCGTGTGGTGCGCATGGGACCCTTGTGGTGCCTGAGCTCCTTGCGTCCACTGAATTCCCTGGGTTCCCTGCGCCCACTGGGTCTCCTGTGGTCCCAGTGATCCCTGGGGAACCGATTCTGCCGACGCGGGGAAGAGGATCCGGCGGCGGCGCTCCGCCTCTGCGTATGTGGAGGTCATACCGAGACCAACGGGTCCACATACGGACAGGACACCGGCACGGGGATTCGCCATTGAGTTCGCGGTGCCCCCTTGTTCCGGGCACCGCCGGTCCGTACGAGGGGCGCACCGGACTCTGGCCCCCTAAGACCTTCTGACGTACCGTCAACTCCGCCGCCGGGGGCCGCACCCCTCCGGGCGACGTCACGCGCCGTACGCCCCGGGAGGCAGCCGATGCCCGACGACCGCCCCGTAGCCCTCGACGAGTACCCCGTGCACCAGGTCCCCCTCTCGATGAAGCACGTGGCGACGGGGGACCGGAACGCCTACGACCGGTGCATCTTCCAGGTCTTCGACCATCAGGGGCGAGCCCTGCTCATCCTGGGGCTGGGGGTGTACCCGAACGTCGGCGTGATCGACGCGTACGCGACCCTGCGCACCGGCGACACCCTGCACGCCGTACGCGCCTCCGACGCCCTGGACGACGACACCCGGATGACGATGGCGGTCGGTCCGCTGCGGATCCAGGTCGAGCGCCCCCTGAAGGACTTCGTCCTGAGCTGCGCGGCCGACCCCGACGACCCGGACGGACTGTCGTACGAGATCAACTGGTCGGCGGAATTTCCCGCGCTGTGGGAGCCGCATCACGTCCAACGCCGGGGCGCCCGGCTCACGTTGGAGGGCCGGCGCTTCGTGCAGGCGGGCCGGTGCGAGGGCTGGATCCGGGTCGCGGGGGAGGAGATACGGCTGTCGGGCGACGGCTGGACCGGCACCCGCGACCGCAGCTGGGGCACGCGCCCCCTGCCCGGCGAGGAAGGCGGCCGGCTCGCCGAGGAGCACCCGACCGAGGGCTTCCACTGGCTCTGGTGTCCCGTCCGCTTCGAGGACCGCTTCCTGATGGTCGTCACCCAGGAGGACGCCGACGGCTACCGGACCCTGAACGACGCCACGCTCGTACGGAACGGGGAACGCGACCGCCAACTCGGCTGGCCCCAGACCGAGATCACCTACCGGAGCGGAACCCGCCACCCGGAGCGCGCGACCGTCCACCTCGGTGACTTCCGCAAACCGTCGGAACTCGGCGTCGAGATCCTCACCTCCTCCCCGCTCGCCGTCGGGGCCGGCTATCCGCCCGCCGAGGACTGGCAGCACGGCACCTGGCAGGGGCGCGGCTGGACCGACCGCCGTACCTACGGCCTTTCGGACCCGGCCGCGCTCGGGCTCGCCGCGTACGGCGTGACCGACCACGCCGCCCGCTTCACGCTCGACGGACAGGTGGGGCATGGCATCTTCGAGCACGGCTCGTTCGGACGGCACGACCCGAGCGGGTTCACCGGCTTCGACTCGGTCGCGCCGTAGGGAAGTTGACGCGAGAGAGGGAGCGGAACGATGGCAACGGCACCCCGTCCGCGTACGACCACACGTGACCCGGAGGAACTCGCGCGGCGGCTGACCGCCTGGCTCGCCGGACGGCTGCCCGGCGCCAAAGCGGTCGACGTCCGCGTCCCCGCCTCCAACGGACTGTCCAGCGAGACCCTGCTCTTCGACATCGAGCACCCCGAACCCCAGGTGCGCGCCTGCGCGTTGAGGCTCGCGGCGGACCCGGCGGCGTACACCGTCTTCCCGGTGTACGACCTGCCGCGCCAGTACCGCACCATGCGACTGGTGGCGGACCGCACGGACGTGCCCGTACCGCGGGTGCAGTGGCTGGAGGAGGACCCGGGGCCCCTCGGGGCACCCTTCTTCGTCATGGAGCGTGTGGAGGGCCGCGTACCGCCGGACGTCATGCCCTACACCTACGAGGGCAACTGGCTGCACGCGGCAAGTGACGCCGAACGGGAGCGACTTGAACACGCCTCGGTCGGACTCCTCGCCCGGCTGCACGACCAAGTCCCGGTGCGCGAGGCGGACTTCCTGGCCTCGCCGGGGGACGGCAGTCCGTTGCGACGCCATGTCGAGGACCAACGCGCCTACTACGAATGGGTGATTGACGGTCTGCCGCGGTCACCCCTGATCGAGGACGCCTTCGACCGGCTCGACGCGATCTGGCCGCGCGACGAGGGCGAGACGGTCCTGAGCTGGGGTGACGCACGCATCGGAAACGTCATCTACGACGGCTTCGAACCCGCTGCCGTCCTCGACTGGGAGATGGCGGCACTGGCCCCGCGCGAGGTCGACCTCGGCTGGATGATCTACCTGCACCGCTTCTTCCAGGACCTCACCGTGAGCTTCGGCCAGCCCGGACTGCCCGGCTTCCTGCGCCGGGACCGCGTGGAGCCGCGCTACGCCCAACTCACCGGCCACACACCGCGGGACATGGACTTCCACATCCTGTACGCCGCCCTGCGGCACGCAATCGTCATGCTGCGCGTCGCCTACCGGCAGGTGCACTTCGGTGAGACCGCAGTCCCCGCGGATCCGGACACACTGATCCTGCACCACGACAGCCTGCGAGCCATGGTGCAGGGCAGTTACTGGAGCTGAGGACCGCTCAGACGGAAACCGGCCGCGTGGTGCTCAGGCGGCCTGGTCGCGCATCACCGGCACCCGCATGGGACGCGAGCCGGGGCCGCCGACGTGCGAGAAGGGCTGCGTACGCCAGTCGAGACCCTGAGGGAGCGTCAACAGCAGAGCGGTGTCCTGCTCCTGAGCCTCCATCGTCTCGTCGGCGGGCCGGGCCTCGGCCGCCGTACGGCCCGTACCGGCGCAGACCGTGAGCCCGAACGGGTTCCACGGCGACGCGCACAGCGCGTGCTCCGGCAGGATCTCCTCGTCCGCGAGGAGCGCGATGGGCTGCGCGCAGTCCGGGCAGATCACCCGGTACATCTCGAAGGTGTCGTACGCGTCGAACTCCTCGGCGTCAGGTTCGACGCCCTCCGGCTCGGGCTCGACGACGGGCTGCTGCCGCTTGGGCGCGGTGCGACCAGGGCGCTTCAGACTCTGCATGGGCTACTCCCCCTCGGGTGGGCCGACAAGGCACTGCGACCTCGACCACAGCAAGCACTTCCCGCCCCGTCTCTGCGGTAATCACGAGAACATCACGGAACCGACTGCCGCGATGTGGCGTTCGTCACATGCCGCGTGCAGGTGCCCGACCCGGTGGTTTTGTCCCCCGGGTGTCTCGCCCGCTTCTTCAGGCCACATCACAAACCGGGTATGACCTGCGCCGCAGAGTACCCGAGGGGATCAAGGGCATGTAGGTTCTCCGCCATGGAGGAGCTGGACCGCCACATCGTGCAGCTGCTCGTCGAAGACGGGCGGATGAGCTACACAGACCTGGGCAAGGCCACGGGCCTGTCCACGTCGGCCGTGCACCAGCGGGTGCGCCGGCTTGAGCAGCGCGGAGTCATCCGCGGCTATGCCGCGGTCGTCGACCCGGAGGCCGTCGGGCTGCCGATCACGGCCTTCATCTCGGTGAAACCGTTCGACCCCAGCGCCCCCGACGACATCGCCGAACGGCTGGCCGACGTCCCGGAGCTGGAGGCCTGCCACAGCGTCGCCGGCGACGAGAACTACATCCTCAAGGTCCGCGTCTCGACACCGCACGAGCTGGAGGAGCTCCTCGCGCGTGTGCGCACGCTGGCGGGCGTATCGACACGTACGACGGTGGTTCTCTCCACGCCGTACGAGGCCCGGCCGCCCAAGATCTGACCCCCGTGTGTGTGGGGACCCCCGTGCGCGGGGCGCGTGCGCCGAGGGGCGAGACTGTTCCCCATGAGTGAGAGCACCGCCACCTCCCGAACCGTGCTGCTGCGCGGCGGGGAAGTCCACAGCCCCGCCGACCCGTTCGCCACCGCGATGGTCGTGGAACGCGGGCAGGTCGCCTGGGTCGGCTCCGAGGGCGCGGCCGACGCGTTCGCGGACGGTGTCGACGAGGTGGTGGACCTCGAAGGGGCGCTCGTCACCCCGGCGTTCACCGACGCGCACGTGCACACCACGGCCACCGGCCTCGCCCTCACCGGCCTCGACCTCTCCGCCGCCCGCACCCTCACCGAGGCGATGGCCCTCGTACGGGAGTTCGCAGCCACCCGCCCCGCCGACCGGGTACTCCTCGGTCATGGCTGGGACGCGTCCCGCTGGCCCGAGCGGCGGCATCCATGGCGGGACGAGCTGGACGAGGTCACCGGCGGCCGCCCGCTCTACCTCAGCCGGATCGACGTGCACTCGGCCGTCGTCACCACGGCACTGCTGGACATGGCGCCGGGCGTACGCCGGGCGGCCGGCTTCGAGGACGGCGAACCGCTGACCCGCGACGCCCATCACGCCGTACGCGCCGCCGCGTTCGCAGCTGTGACCCCGGAGCAGCGCACCGAAGCCCAGCGCGCCGCGCTGAAGCATGCGGCCTCGCTCGGTATCGGCTCCGTCCACGAGTGCGCGGGCCCGGAGATCTCCTCCGAGGACGACTTCACCGGGCTGCTGAGGCTCGCCGCGGAGGAGGCCGGGCCCCGGGTCGTCGGCTACTGGGCCGAACACGGGGAGGAGGGCGTGGCGAAGGCCCAGGCGTTGGGAGCGGTCGGGGCCGCGGGCGACCTCTTCGTGGACGGCGCCCTCGGCTCGCACACGGCCTGCCTCCATCAGCCGTACATCGACGCCGAGCACACCGGCACCGCCTACCTGGACACCGCGGCCGTCGCCACCCATGTGGTGGCATGCACCGAGGCGGGCCTCCAGGCGGGCTTCCACGCCATCGGGGACGCCGCCGTGACGTCCGTGGTCGACGGAGTCCGTGCCGCCGCCGAGAAGGTCGGCCTGGCCCGCGTTCGCGCCGCCCGGCACCGCGTCGAGCACGCCGAGATGCTCACCCCGGAGGCGATCGCCGCCTTCGCCGAACTCGGCCTCACCGCTTCCGTCCAGCCGGCCTTCGACGCGCTGTGGGGCGGCGAGGACGGCATGTACGTCGAGCGCCTCGGCGCCGAGCGGGCCCGGACGCTCAACCCGTTCGCGGCCCTGCTGCGGGCCGGGGTGCCGCTCGCCTTCGGCTCCGACAGCCCCGTCACACCCCTCGATCCCTGGGGCACCGTCCGCGCCGCCGCCTTCCACCGCACTCCGGAGCACCGCGTGTCCGTGCGCGCCGCGTTCACGGCGCATACGCGGGGCGGCTGGCGGGCGGTCGGACGCGACGACGCGGGCCTCCTGGTACCCGGCGCGCCCGCGGACTACGCCGTGTGGCGCACCGACGAGCTCGTCGTCCAGGCCCCTGACGACCGGGTGGCCCGCTGGTCGACCGACCCGCGCTCCGGCACCCCCGGACTGCCCGACCTCACGCCCGGCGCGCGACTGCCCGTCTGTCTGCGTACGGTCGTGGGCGGACGGACGGTATTCGTACGGCCGGACGAGTGATGTCCCGGGGTGGCGCGGCGTCGATCATGGCCGGGCGCGCCGTCGCGCGACCTGCGTATCCTCCGCGCTGACCAGGGGGTTGAGGGAAAACGCCCAGGTCAAACGGCTGTTGACAGCGAGCGGCAGGTGGCCGGTAGGTTCGGCCGGGTCCACCACCGGACGTCCGACCGGTGAACTTCCGCGCAGTCGCCGCAGCGCAGTTGGGTCAGGGGTGGTGTGCCGCACCGGTACACCACCACTGGGAGCCAGGCCCAGCGCCCGCGCCACGGGGCGAGGGAACGTTCCGGCTCGGATGGTGTGACCCGGGTGGGGCCCGGACGCTCAGTAGACAACGGCTTTCGGTCGACCCGCAGCCAGCGGGTCCCAGGTCGGCCCGAAGGGCGCCGGGCCCCGATCCGCAGTCCTGTCCCCTTCCGGGAACTTTCACCTCGGTGCCTCACCTGCCTGAAGAGCGACGCTCGCTATGGTGGAGCCCCTCGCACGGAAGTCTTAAGGGGAAGCTGTGAACGACGGCGGTGGGCGACAGTTCGGTCCGCTCGGCACGACCTTGGTGATCATCCCGACCTTCAACGAGGCGGAGAACATCAAGGCGATCGTCGGCCGCGTGCGGGCCTCCGTGCCCGCGGCGCACGTTCTGATCGCCGACGACAACAGCCCCGACGGCACCGGCAAACTCGCCGACGAACTGACCGTCGAGGACGACCAGGTCCACGTGCTGCACCGCAAGGGTAAGGAAGGCCTCGGCGCCGCCTACCTCGCGGGCTTCCGCTGGGGCCTGGAGCACGGGTACGGCGTGCTGGTCGAGATGGACGCGGACGGCTCGCACCAGCCCGAGGAACTGCCCCGGCTGCTCACCGCGCTCAAGGGGGCCGACCTCGTGCTCGGGTCCCGCTGGGTGCCGGGCGGGCGCGTGGTCAACTGGCCCAAGTCCCGTGAGTTCATCTCGCGCGGCGGCAGCCTGTACTCGCGCGTCATGCTCGACGTGCCGATCCGCGACGTCACCGGCGGCTACCGCGCCTTCCGCCGCGAGACCCTGGAGGGTCTCGGCCTCGGCGAGGTCTCCTCGCAGGGCTACTGCTTCCAGGTCGACCTGGCCCGGCGCGCCGTCAAGGCCGGCTATCACGTCGTCGAGGTGCCCATCACCTTCGTCGAGCGCGAACTGGGCGACTCGAAGATGAGCCGCGACATCCTGGTGGAGGCCCTGTGGAGGGTGACCACGTGGGGGGTCGGGGAGCGGGCGGACCGGATTCGGGGGCGTCGGAAGGGCTGAGGCGGGGTTCGGGGTCGAGGAGCGAGGGTTGAGGGGCGGGGGCTGACGGGCAAGGTCCGGGGCCCCGGTTTTCGGTTCTGGGGTCTCGGGCGCTTCGTCTCCGGTCGGGTGTGTCAGTCGCATGCCCGGTCTCCTGGGCCGCCGGTTCGGGGTCCCGCGTTCGGGACTGATGGCCGGTTCGTTGTGTGGTCCCGCTGCCGGAAGCAGGCGGCTCCGCTTCACAGGCCGTGCTGACCACGCGTTTATCCCGTACTGAGCCGTGCCCAGGCACACTGGACGCATGACGACTGGCGCTTCGACTCCGCCCCACCCCGCACGGCCCCGGCGCTCCGGCCCGCTCCGATACCTGCCGCTCGGCATCGCCGCATGGCTGGTGCTGGAGATCTGGCTGCTGATCATGGTGGCGGGTGCCACGAGCGGGTTCATCGTCTTCCTGCTGCTGGTCGCCGGATTCGTCCTCGGCTCCGTGGTCATCAAGCGGGCCGGACGCCGTGCCTTTCGCGCGCTGAGCGAGACGCTGCAGCAACAGCAGAGCGGGGCGTTGCCGCAGGGCGGTACGAATTCCGAGGGCAACGGTCTGATGATGCTGGGCGGGCTGCTGCTGATGCTTCCCGGGCTCATCTCCGACGCGCTCGGGCTGCTTCTGCTGGTGCCGCCGGTTCAGAAGGGGCTGAGCCGGTATGTGGAGCGGACGTTTGAGCGGAAGGTGCGGGAGGCCGGCGCTGGGACGCTCGGGGGTGCCTTCCAGCAGGCGCGTATCCATCGGCCTGACGGGAAGGTCGTTCCGGGTGAGGTCATTCGGGATGACGAGCCGCGGGACCGTCGTCAGGAAGACTCGGGCCCGAGGCCCCCGCTGAACGGCTGACGCCCGGGGGTTTTCTTCGCCCCCGCCGCCCCTACCCATTCCCGTCACTCCTCGGGGGCTCCGCCCCCGAACCCCCGTTGCGCAGTTCCCCGCGCCCCTTAAGGGGCGCGGGGAACTGCGCAACCAGCCACGACCAACCCGCACCCAAAAGCCACCCAAAGTCATTCAAACGCACAAAACCGCAGGCACCGTACCCGGAGGTACGGCACCCGCGGTTGGGTGCGTGCGTTGTATGCCGCCCAACCCCCGGAGGGGTTACGCGGACTTGCGGCTGTCCCGAGGGTGGACCGCGATGTTCATGGCTCCGGAGCGAAGTACAGCCAAGCGCTCTTCGAGGACCTCTTCGAGTTCCTCTCGCGTGCGCCGCTCCATCAGCATGTCCCAATGCGTGCGCGCGGGCTTGGCCTTCTTTTCCTCAGGGCCGTCGCCGTCCACCAGGAGTGCCTGGGCCCCGCAGACCTTGCACTCCCACTCCGGCGGGATCTCCGCCTCCACCGAGAAGGGCATCTCAAATCGATGGCCCTTCTCGCATGCGTACTCCACGGCCTGGCGCGGGGCCAGGTCGATGCCGCGGTCCGTCTCGTAGCTGGTCACCACGAGGCGCGTGCCGCGAAGAGCTCGCTCACTCATGAATCGTGCCTCCCGGGCTTGTCGCCCACAGGACAGGTGTCGCTGTCGTCGTCATCCGGTCAACGTCCGGTCGGCGGTAAAGATTCCCGTTCCGGGTCATGCGTCGCCGTCGTAGCCGCCCCTTGTTGTACCCACCTGCGCCCGGTTTGTCACATCTGAGGGCAGATGTCACCCAGCGTTTCGGTATCTTTGACGCGCAGTAACGGTACGCCTGGCAGGCCAAACGCGTACACTACCGGCCTTTGGCCTCCGGCGCTAAATCCTGTCCGGAACGGGGTTGCCCGCGTCGCGCACCGCCTGGCGTACCGGAACCCTCGCGAGCAGCACGAATCCCAGCACGAAGAAGGCCACGAGCGAGATGATCGCGTCCCGATAACTTCCCGTTAGCTGGTAGGTCAGACCGAACAGAAGCGGGCCGAGCCAGCTCATCCCGCGGTCGCTCATCTCGTACGCCGAGAAGTACTCGGCCTCCTTGCCGGGCGGCACCAGATGCGAGAAAAGGGACCGGGACAGCGCCTGGCTGCCGCCGAGGACGACCCCGATGCCGGCGGCGAGGACGAAGAACCAGACGGGCGCGCCGGCGGGCAGGAAGTAACCGGCGCCCAGCGTCACGGTCCAGGCGACCAGTGAACCGAGGATGGTCCGTTTGGCGCCGTACGTCCGGGCGAGCCGGCCCATCCCGAGAGCCCCGGCCACCGCGAGCAGCTGGACCAGCAGCACAGCGACGATCAGCGTCGACTGGTCGAGGCCCAGCTCCTCGGATCCGTACACGGATGCCTGCGAGATGACCGTCTGGATGCCGTCGTTGTAGACCAGATAGGCGAGCAGGAAGGCGAGCGTCAGTGGCTGGCGGCGCATGTCCCGCACGGTGGCCGCCAGCTGCCGCCATCCGTGTGTGGACGTACCCGAGGAGGATGCCGTGCGGCGGTCGCGCAGCCGTTTGAGCGGTACGAGCGTGAAGACGCCCCACCAGATACCGGCCGAGGCCAGACAGATGCGGACCGCCGTCGACTCGGAGACGCCGAAGGTGTCGTGGGCCGTGTAGAGGATCAGGTTCGCGACCAGGACCAGCGAGCCCGACGCGTAACCGAAGGCCCAGCCCGTCGACGAGACGGCGTCGCGCTCCTCCGGCGGGGCGATCTGGGGGAGGTAGGAGTTGTAGAGCACCATCGAGACGGCCAGTGAGGCGTTGGCCACAATCAGCAGGAGGCCGCCCAGCAGATAGCGGTCGCCGTCCAGGAAGAACATCCCCGCTGTGGCCGCGGCGCCCAGGTAGGCGGCGACCGCGAGGAGCGGCTTCTTGCGGCCCGTGCGGTCGGCCGCCGCGCCCGCCATCGGCATCACGAAGATCGACAGGATGACGGACGCCGACACGCAGTACGCGAAGAAGGAGCCGGCGCGCAGGGGGATCCCCAGCGGGTGCACGAACCCGTCCGCGTCCGCCGCCGCCTTGGCGACCGATGTCAGATAGGGGCCGAGGAAGACGGTGAGCACGCTCGTCGAGTAGACGGAACAGGCCCAGTCGTAGACGTACCAGCCGCGTTGTTCGCGCCGCCGTTCCGCGGCCTCGTCGGCCGCTTGTTCCCGCACGGTGTCGGTGCCCATCCGTGCCCTCGCTTCCCCGTCGCAGTCCCCGTACGCGGACGCCGCGCGGGGCGCCGGGCCGTCAGACCCAGGTGCCTCGGTCCCTCAGGACCCCGCGCAGCGTCTCGATGTCTGGGCATTGTGCCCAAGGTGCAAACTCGTCCAGTGGCCGGGCCCGTTGACCATGAGTATCCGTCACACAAGGTGATTTAAGGGTCTGTTAGAGTGACGAGCGCCTGGGTGTCCACGACCGGCAGCCAGGACTACCGCCGGGCTGGCGGGATGTCAGGTCTGTGGAGCCGATGTAAGACCACTGGGCGGTACCCCGTCCCTCGCCTTAACCAGGGTGGCTGTTGGTTGTGAAGCAGAAAGCTCGGCCTGCGAGGGCCGGACTCCTCTCAGGGGGAGGAGGCCAAGATGCCATCGACTCCCACTGAATTGATGGCCGGGGAGCCGCGTTGGCGGCTCCCCGTCGGCTCCGCCTTGATGTCGACGTTCCAGCGGACGTCCGGGAACGTCTCCAGCAGCTCCTCGAAGAGGGGGACCGGTTCCGATCCCGCGACGCGCGCGTGGCTCACGTCGTCCCAGGGGAGGTCCGCTATCCGGCCCGCGCCGTCGGTCACCCGGTCCAGCGTCGCGTCGTGGAAGGCGACGAGTTTTCCGTCCGCCGTGGTGTGTACATCGGTCTCGATGTATCGGTAGCCGGCCTCGACCGCGCGCCGGAACTGGGCCGCTGTGTTCTCCAGGCCGTCCGCGGCCCCGCCCCGGTGGGCGAAGGCGATCGGGCCGGGATGGTCGAGGTAGGGGTGGCGTACACGGGTGCTCACCCGCGCAGTATCGCCTGCTCCGGTTGCCCGGCGGCAACGACCGTGCTGCCGCCCGATGATGCGGAGGGGACGGCGAACAGGCGCAGGAAGAGCTGGGCCAGTGGGCCGATGGCGACCGCGTACAGGACCGTGCCCACGCCGACCGTGCCGCCGAGGACGAAGCCCGTCGCCACCACCGCCACCTCGATGGCCGTACGCACCAGGCGGATCGAGCGGCCGGTGCGCCGGTGGAGCCCCGTCATCAGACCGTCGCGCGGGCCCGGGCCGAAACGGGCCGCTATGTAGAGGCCGGTCGCCAGGCCGTTGAGGAGGATGCCCGCGACCAGCAAGGGGACGCGGATTCCGAGGGCGTGCGCGTCCGGGACCAGGGCGAGCGTGCCGTCCATGGCGATCCCGACCACGAAGACGTTGGAGACCGTGCCGAGGCCCGGGCGCTGGCGCATCGGGATCCACAGGAGCAGCACCACGGCGCCCACGATGATCGACACGACGCCGATCGTCAGCCCGGTCATCTCTGCGAGGCCCTGGTCCAGGACGCTCCAGGGCGCCAGGCCCAGGCCCGCCTCCACGAGGAGGGCCACGCTCGCGCCGTACAGCGCCAGGCCCACGTACAGCTGGAGCAGTCGGCGGGTGAGGTGCCTCGACGGCGGACTCGACGGCCGATCCGGCGGCGGAGTGGACAAGGTGTGCCCCCTGGTGGTGATAGTGGCCTGACCCGTGACACTCTGTGGCTTGAGAAGAAACCTCTTCCATGGCCAATTCGGGGAAGGTGGACTGGAAATCATGGCGCAGTGGACCTCGGCGGTCGGTGCCGCTCAGCTCGCGCGGCTGCTCAACTCCCAGCAGGAGCGCCCGGCGGGCCCCGGTACACGCCGCCCGCCCGCCTATCGCGCCCTCGCCGACGGCGTCCGTCTGCTCGTCCTCGAAGGACGCGTTCCCGTCGCCGCGCGGCTCCCCGCCGAGCGCGAACTGGCCCTCTCCCTCTCCGTGAGCCGCACCACCGTGGCGGCCGCCTACGAAGCCCTCCGCGCCGAGGGATTCCTGGAGTCCCGCCGGGGAGCGGGCAGCTGGACGGCCGTACCGGCCGGGAACCCGCTGCCCGCGCGCGGCCTGGAACCGCTGCCGCCCGAGGCCCTCGGCTCCATGATCGACCTGGGCTGTGCGGCCCTGCCCGCCCCCGAGCCGTGGCTCACCCGTGCCGTCCAGGGCGCCCTTGAGGAGCTCCCGCCGTACGCCCACACGCACGGCGACTATCCGGCGGGGCTGCCCGCGCTGCGCGAGATGCTGGCCGAGCGGTACACCGCGCGCGGCATCCCGACCATGCCCGAGCAGATCATGGTGACCACCGGGGCCATGGGCGCCATCGACGCCATCTGTCACCTCTTCGCCGGGCGCGGCGAGCGCATCGCCGTCGAGTCTCCCTCCTACGCCAACATCCTCCAGTTGATGCGCGAGGCCGGGGCCCGGCTGGTGCCCGTCGCCATGGCCGAGGGGCTCGCGGGCTGGGACATGGACCGCTGGCGGCAGGTGCTGCGCGACGCGGCACCCCGGCTCGCCTATGTCGTCGCTGACTTCCACAACCCGACAGGCGCGCTCGCCGACGAGGACCAGCGCAGGCGGCTCGTCGACGCGGCCCGTTCCGCAGGCACGGTGCTGATCGTGGACGAGACCATGAGCGAGCTCCACCTGGACGAGGACGTCGAAATGCCGCGCCCCGTCTGCGGGTTCGACCCGGCCGGGTCCACGGTCATCACCGTCGGTTCGGCCAGCAAGGCGTTCTGGGCGGGCATGCGGATCGGCTGGGTCCGCGCCGCTCCCGACGTGATACGCAGTCTGGTCGCGGCCCGCGCGTACGCCGACCTCGGCACCCCCGTCCTGGAACAGCTCGCCGTGAACTGGCTGCTCAGCGCCGGTGGCTGGGAGCAGGCCGTGGACATCCGGCGCACCCAGGCCCGCGAGAACCGCGACGCGCTGGTGACGGCCCTGCGCCGTGAACTGCCCGGCTGGGAGTACGACGTGCCGCGCGGTGGGCTCACCCTGTGGGTGCGTACGGGCGGTCTGTCCGGGTCACGGCTGGCCGAGGTCGGCGAGCGGGTGGGCGTGCGCGTCCCCTCCGGGCCCCGCTTCGGGGTCGACGGAGCCTTCGAGGGCTATGTGCGGCTGCCGTTCACCGTCGGCGGCGCGGTGGCCGACGAGGCGGCGACGCGCCTGGCCGCGGCAGCCCGGCTGGTGGAGTCGGGGGCGAACGGCGGAACTGAGTCGCCACGCACGTTCGTGGCGTGACGCTTCCGGAGCCGGCATGTGCGGTGTCGTCTCCCGAGCCGCGAGCCGCGAGCCCTGCGCTCCGGCGAAAGCGCGGTTCTCCGGGTAACCGCCGCCCGGCTGGTGACGAGGGAAGTGGGCGGAGAGAGGGCGCCGTGCGTTCTCGCGCGAGACGCCCCCCTCCATCCACTCAGCCTTCCGCGGGGACGCCCACCGCACCCGGTGCGGTGAAGCGCACGGGGCTTTCCGGGGCTGCGTCCACATGGTCCGCCGGTGCCATGCCCGTCGGCTCGGCGTCCGCCGGAGCCGTGCGCGCCGGCAGCAGACCGACCACCGCCTGGCGGTGGGCCTCGCTCGTCGCCTCGTCGTACGGGTCCGGGGTCGCCGGGACCTGGAGGCGGTGGACCGGGCCCGAGCCCAGCCGGGCGTAGCCGCGGCCGGGCGGCACGTCGGGCGTCGGAGTCGTGGGCGGGGGAGACCCGAGCACCGCTTCGAGCTGGCCCGTGGACGCGGGACCGAGCACGACACGCGCGCGCGTGTGCCCGCGTACCGCCTCGCTGAGTGACTCCAGGGCGTCGAACTGCTCGGCCACCACCACCGTCACACCCGCCGCGCGGCCGTGGCGCAGCGGCACCTGGAGGAGGGACTGGGGATCCTTGCGGCCGTCGGCCGCCGCGAGATGGCCGAGGACCGTCGGACGGTCGAGGAGAAGCCAGAGGGGACGCCTGGTGTCCTCCGGCGGGGTGTGGCCCGCCTGCCGGGCGCGGTTCGCGGCGATGAGGCGGCGCTCCGTCTCGTGCGCCGCCCACTCCAGGCTCGCCAGCGCGCCCGCCAGGCCGCACTCGATGCCCAGGACGCCGTCGCGGCCGGTCAGACAGGCGAACTCGCCGCTGCCGCCGCCCTCGACGATCAGTACGTCGCCGTGCTGGAGGGCCTGCAGCGCCATCGAGCGCAGCAGAGTGGTCGTGCCGCTGCCGGGCCCGCCGACCGCGAGCAGATGGGGCTCGGTCGAGCGCGCGCCGGTGCGCCAGACGACCGGTGGGGTGTCCCGCCGCTCCTCGCCGAAGGTGAGCGGAAGCGTGCGCTGGACCCCGGCCGGGTCGGTGAAGCCGAGGACGGTCTCGCCCGGAGCCGTGACGAAGCGCTGGGCGGCGACATCGGTGGGAAGCGGCGGCAGCACCGTGACCGAGAGCTGGTTGCCCTCCTCGTCCCACGTGAAGCGGTACTCGCGCCCGCGGCCCGACTTGGTGTGCAGCAACTGCTCGATACGGGCACGCGCGTCCGCCTCCCCGTCGGTGAAGTACGCGGGGTAGTGGAGCGAGAGATGCGAGACACGGCCGGTGTCGTCGAACTCGTACGAGGTGAAGGCCTTGTCCCACTCGCCGCCGTGGGCGTAGAGCGGGGCCGGGTCCTCGGGAACCGAGAAGTAGGGGACGAGTGCTTCGTAGAGCGACTCGAGGCGCTTGGCCTGCGCCTCGTCGGGTCCGACCGGCCCGGACGGGGTGCGGTCCCGGCCGTGCCACGCCGATGCACCCATCAGGGTGACGATGGCGAGCAGCGGCCCGTACGGGACGAGGGCCACGACCAGGACGACCGAAGCCACCAGGAACAGCAGTGGACCGCGCCGGTCCTTTGGGGTGTCCGCCCACTTGCGCCGTCCGGCGGCAGCCAGCCGGCGCAGTCCACGGGTGACCGTGATCAGTGGGTGAAGGACGTCGGTGGCGCTGTCGGCGGCCGTCCGGGCCAGGTCCCGGCTGCGGGCGATCTGCGCGCTGCCGGTACTCAGAATGCGGGGAAGAGGGCGCCGGGCCACTGCTGTCTCCTGGAGGTGCGTGCGAACGGGATGGGCGTCAGAACTTGATCCCGCCGAGCAGCCCGGCCAGGCTCGCGCCGCCTGCCGTGATGCTCGGAGCGATGGCCGTGCCCGCGAGGTAGAACCCGAAGAGGGCGCAGACCAGCGCGTGCGAGGCCTTGAGGCCGTCCTTGCGGAAGAAGAGGAAGACGATGATGCCGAGCAGCACCACACCTGAGATGGACAGGATCATGAGAGTTCTCCTGGTCGATGGGGACAGTCACCATGAGTGCTTCCAGGCTCACAGGATGTATCCATACGATAAAAGGTGCAACAGGATGAAATTCCGCTTATTTCACCCTGATGGCCCTGCCTGACAGGGCCTCCAGGGCGGCTGCTCGACGGTTTGCCGGATTCGTGGTGATCTTTGCCTCGGCCGGGCCCGGTCATGTGCCCGCGAAGCCAGTACGCTGGCGATTCACTCGTACGGCCGCACCGCTGACGGCCGCACGTTCCCGCAGTCCCGTTCGTTGTCGCATGTGTTGTCGCAGTGAGAGGCGGTCCCGCCGATGAGTGAAGCCCCCGACCCCGAGGTCGTGGAGCTGGCGACCAAGATCTTCGATCTGGCCCGGCAGGGGCAGACCGAGGCGCTGGTGGCGTATGTGGACGCGGGCGTTCCGGCCAACCTCACCAACGACCGCGGCGACTCGCTCGTGATGCTCGCGGCCTACCACGGCCACGCCGACGCGGTCCGTGCCCTCCTGGAGCGCGGCGCCGAGGCCGACCGCATCAACGACCGAGGCCAGACTCCGCTCGCCGGAGCCGTCTTCAAGGGCGAGGACGCCGTGATCCGGGTCCTCCTCGACGCGGGTGCCGACCCCTCCGCGGGCACGCCCTCCGCCGTCGACACGGCTCGTATGTTCGGCAAGGCCGAATTGCTCGAACTGTTCGGCGTGCACTGAACAAAACGCCTTGACCAGGCGAAACAACAATTTTGGGGGAGGCGGTACGGGGCCGCCGGAAATGCGGTCGCGGCAGCGAGAACCGCTGGGTCATCATGACGTCGTGATTCACGTACGCGATGGCTGGGCAGGTGTTGCCGCACCGCGCGGACCGTGATGCGGCCCGCACGGGCCACCGACGAGAGGCAGAGGAAGATGGTCTACAGCAAGCAGGAAACGGCGGGCGCCCCGACGTGTTGTCACGCGGCCAGGTAAAGCAGGATCCCCGGTTGCGTCGACGCTTGATGTGAGGCTGTTTCCCATGTTCGATCCGGTCATAGCGCCCAGCGGTACGCTGCTCGGCCTGCTCCAGAGGGGCCGCGGCGACGGCACGCTGCACGCGCTCACCGCCCCGCGCGCCGAAGCGCTCGCGGCACTGAACCACTGTGTGCTGCGCGACCCCCGCCACGACTGGCAGGTGGAGAACCGCTCCCTCTACTACGCCCGTCTCTTCCTCGACCTGAGCGGCGAGCTCGACGAGATCGAGGCACACCTCTTCGACGCGGACGACGTCCTCGACACGGAGGAGTCACGCACGGGCCTCGCGCTGGCGGTCCTCGGCCACCTCGCCTCGTACGGCAGGCGGGACGCGCTCGAACTGCTCAGGCGGTACGCCGCCTGCGGCGCCAACTGGGCCTGGGCCCTCGACGAACTGGCGCTGCGCGACGACGACGCCGGACTGCGTGCCCTCGCGGCCCCCGTCCTCGCCCGGTTCCCCGCCGATCCCGAGGGCGAGGCCGAACTGGCGGTCGTCGTACGGGACTCCTTCGAACCGCGGCCCTGGCGCCTGTGGGCCGACGACCCCCGCGAAACCATCGGCACGCGTGTGCGTGCTGCGCAGGAAGCCGGCTCCTTCGACCGGTGGCAACGCCAGATGCGACCGTCCGGGCCCCGCCCGGGGTGGAGCGTGCGGGCCGTCTTCGAGTGGGCCCAGCAAGGCATCGAACGCGGAGCGGCCCTCCATGTGCCGGCCGCGCGATGCCTCACGGCCGTCGCCGGTCCCGAGGACCGCCCCGAGATCATCGAGGCCGCCCGCACCGGAGACGACGGCGCGCGCTGCACGGCCCTGCGCTATCTCGCCGACAGTCAGGATCCCGACGTACTCGACCTCATCGAGGCCGCCCAGGTCTCCGCCTCCCGGCTCGTCGTGGACGCCGCCGTGGACGCCTTCGAACGGATGCGGTCCATCGCCGCCGTGGAGCGGGCGCGCGGCTGGGTCCACCGGCCCGACGCCCTCGGAGAGGCCGCCGGGCGCGTTCTCGCCTGCCGGGGCGGCGCAACGGACCGGGAACTCGTCCTCGGCGCCCTGCGCGAGGCCGTCCGGGGCGACGGGCCGGACGCCCCGACCCTGTGGACCCTCGTCGACGGCGCCGGACGGCTGGGCATCGCCAACGCGGCCCCCGTACTGCGACATGTCTACCGGGAGACCGCCTCGTCCCATCTGCGCGGGCGTGCGGCCCGTGCGCTGGCCGCCACCGATCCCTCGTTCCCCGCCGGATTCGCCGTCGAGTGTCTCTGGGACTGCGAGGAGACCACCCGTGAGGTGGCCGCGCGGCACGCCGAGACCGGTGACGCCCGAGTGGTCGACCAGCTCCGGCGGCTCGCCGCCGATCCGGCCGAGGAGGCCGAGGTGCAGACCGCGGTACGCAGCCGCATCGGACCGGACGCGTCCGCCGTGTGAGGTACCCGAGTGGGACACCGTGAGACCGGCGTGTGAGACCGCCGTGTGAGCGTTCCGTCGTCGGCCCGTATCCCGTTGGTACGGGCCCGGACGCCGGAGCGTGACCGGTTTGTGATGCTGGGGCATGCGGAGCGCAACGCTCACGGGACGTTCCTCATCCGGAAAGATCCACGTTGACGCGTCCACGTCCGGCCCGACGACAACACGGGTATGCGTGTCGTCATCGTGACCGAATCCTTTCCCCCCGATGTGAACGGCGTGGCCCACTGCGCGCTCCAGACCGCCCGACACCTCGTCGAGCGCGGTCACGCCCCCATCGTCGTCGCCCCGGCCACCGCGGCCGGGAACGGGCCCGACGCCCTCGCGCCGTGCCCCGTCGTCCGAGTCCCCTCCCTACCGCTCCCCGGCTACCCCCAGGTCCGCGTCGCCCTCCCCAGCCGACGCGTCGCCGCCGCGATCACCGAACACCGCGCCGACATCGTCCACCTGGCCAGCCCCTTCGTCCTCGGCGTCCGTGGCATGACGGCCGCCGCCCGGCTCGGCATCCCCGCCGTGGCCGTCTACCAGACCGACCTCGCCGGCTACGCCCGCACCTATGTGCACGCGGGCGAGGCGGCCGCCTGGCGCCGTATCCGCTCGGTCCACGCCGCCGCCGACATCACCCTCGCCCCGTCCACACCGGCCCTGCACGACCTGGAGGCGCACGGTGTGCCCCGGGTACGGCTGTGGCAACGCGGCGTGGACACCGTCCGTTTCCGGCCGGAACACCGTGACGACACACTCCGCCGTGAACTCGCCCCGAACGGCGAGCTGATCGTCGGATACGTGGGCCGTCTCGCCCCCGAGAAGCAGGTCGAACTCCTCGCCGGAGCCTGCGGCCTGAACGGCGTACGCGTGGTCGTCGTCGGCGACGGACCGAGTCAGCCGAGCCTGACGCAGGCACTGCCGGGCGCCGTCTTCCTGGGCCGTCGTACCGGCGACGAACTCGCCCGGATCTTCGCCTCGTTGGACGTCTTCGTGCACACCGGACCGTTCGAGACCTTCTGCCAGACCGTCCAGGAGGCGATGGCGAGCGGCGTCCCGGTCGTCGCCCCCGCCGCCGGCGGACCGCTCGACCTGGTGGCGCACGGGCGTACGGGACTGCTCGTTCCGCCGCGCGACGAGGCCGCCGTGCGCGACGCGGTGTGGTCGCTCGCCGCCGATCCCGAACTGCGGGCCGCGTACGGCGCCGAGGCGCGGCGGACCGTCGAGGGCCGCACCTGGGCGGCCGTCGGCGACCAGCTCATCGGGCACTACACCGACGTACTCGCCGGACGGGCGGTGGTCGCGGCATGAGCGTGCCCCTGCGGATCGTCCGGCTCGCCAACTTCGTCGCCCCCGCCTCGGGCGGCCTGCGGACCGCGCTGCGCGAACTGGGCGCCGGATACCTGGCGGCCGGGCACGACCCCGTACTGATCGTGCCCGGCGAGCGCGCCTCGGACCGCGAGACCGAACAGGGGAGGGTGATCACGCTGCCGGGCCCGCTGCTGCCCGGCACCGGCGGCTACCGCGTCCTCACCGACAAGCGGCGTGTCGCCGGCCTCCTGGAGGCGCTCGCCCCCGACCGCCTGGAGGTGTCCGACCGTACGACGCTGCGCTGGAGCGGCGTCTGGGCGCGGCGCGCCCGGGTGCCCGCCGTGATGGTCTCCCACGAGACCGCCGACGGCGTACTGCGCACCTGGGGCCTCTCCGAGGGCATGGCCCGACGGACCTCCGACGCTCTCAACATCCGTACCGCCCACCACTATTCACGGGTCGTGTGCACCACGGAGTTCGCGGAGCGCGAGTTCGTGCGCATCGGCGCCCGCAATGTCGTACGCGCCCCGCTGGGCGTCGACCTGGAGGGCCGGCACCCCGCGCTGCGGGACCCGGGGCTGCGGGCCCGGCACGCGCGCGAGGACGAGGTCCTGCTCGTGATGTGCTCCCGGCTGTCCGTCGAGAAGCGGCCCGGCACGGCGCTCGAAGCCCTGGAGGCGATGCTGCGCCGCGGGCGGCGCGCGGTGCTCGTGGTGGCCGGAGACGGGCCGCTGCGGGCCCGCCTCGAACAGCGGGCGCGCGAACGGCGGCTGCCGGTCACCTTCCTCGGACACGTCGGCGACCGCGTGCTCCTGAGCGCTCTCCAGGCCTCCGCGGACGTGTGCCTCGCCCCCGGGCCCGCCGAGACCTTCGGACTCGCCGCCCTGGAGGCGATGGCCTGCGGCACGCCCGTCGTCGCCAGCGCCTCCTCCGCGCTCTCGGAGGTCGTCGGCTCCGCCGGAGCCACCGCCGCGGACAACGGAGAGGCCTTCGCGGACGGGATACGGATGCTCCTGGAACGACCAGAGAGCGAGCGGCGGGAGGCCGCACGCGCGCGTGCGGCCTGTTTCGGCTGGCCGGCCGCCGTCGAGGCGTTCCTCGCCGCCCACGACGCCGAGGTCCGCGTGGGGCGGCCCGAGGCACCCGCGGCGGCCCCCACCGTGGAACGGGCTCGGGAGGGCGTCGTATGAGACCCCTGCGGTTCGTGGCGCTCGGTGACTCCCTCACCGAAGGGGTGGGTGATCCCGTGGGCGAGGAGTGGCGCGGCTGGGCCGCGCTGCTCGCCGCCGGAATCGCACCGGCCGACGCGCCCGTGGAGTTCGTCAACCTCGCGGTCAGCGGCGCCCAGACGCGTGACGTCCTGGAACGCCAGACCCCGGCCGCGCTGGCCGAGCGGCCGGACATCGCCTCGGTCGTCATCGGCGTCAACGACACCCTGCGGTGCACCTTCGACATCCACGCCGTGGCCGAACGGCTCGACGAGGTGTACGCCGCGTTCACCGGGCAGGGCGCGATCCTGCTCACCGCCTGTCTGCCCGACCCCGGCGCGATGCTGGGGCTGCCCGGGGCGCTGGCCCGCCCGCTGGCACGGCGTCAGCGGGCCGTGAACGCGGTCGTCCACGCGCTGTCCGAGCGGTACGGGGCGGTGCATCTGCATGCCGCGGAGGGCGACTGGGTCTCCGACCGGGCCATGTGGAGCTCGGACCGGCTGCACCCGGGGGAGCGGGGGCATCGGCAGCTCGCGCTCCACTTCCACGCGTCGCTGGCGGAGGCGGGCCTCGCCACGGGGCCCGTACCGTCCCCCGAACCCGAGTTTCCCGAGCCCACCCGGTCGGCGAGTCTGTGGTGGCTGGCCACCGCCGGGACCGGGTGGGTGGCCCGTCGCTGCACCGACCTCCTGCCCCAACTCATCACCCTGGCCGCCTCCGAGGTCCGTCATCGGGCCCGGGGCACCAGCACTCGCCTCGATATCAGCGCGTCCCACGCGGTGTCGTCGGCGCTGGCCGCGCTGTCGGTGACCGGCGAACAGCCGGACACTGCGTAGCGCTCCGCGGGTTGGGCCGTCTTTTGACTGCGGGCCCGTAGTGGCTGGTCGCGCAGTTCCCCGCGCCCCTAAAGGGGCGCGCCCCCCTTAGCGGCGCGGCTCAGCGCGTCCGACTGCGTACCGCCACGAACCGTACCGGCGTGCCTGGTACGGCCTGGGCGGCGGCGGGTAGGTCCGCAGGTCGGGCCACCGCTATCACCGGGTAGCCCCCGGTGGTCGGGTGGTCGGCGAGGAAGACCACGGGGCGGCCGTCCGGGGGGACCTGGATGGCGCCCAACACCATTCCCTCGCTGGGCAGTTCGCCCGGTCGCGCCCGCTCCAGGGCGGGGCCCTCCGTGCGGAGGCCGATGCGGTTGCTCGCGGAGGAGACCCGGTAGGGGTGCGTGGTGAGGGTGCGGATCGCTGCCGTCGTGAACCAGTCGTCGCGTGGGCCGAGCGTCACCCGCAGGACGAGTTCGGCGGGGGGCCGCGGCTGCGGGACGACGTCCACGCGCGCGTGGGGGGCCATCGGCGTCCCCAGGGGAAGCACCGTTCCGTCCGTGAGGGGCGGCGGGCCCAGGCCCGACAGCAGGTCCGTCGACCGGCTGCCGAGCACCGGTTCGACGGCCACTCCGCCTGACACGCCCACATAACTGCGTACTCCGGAGACCGCCGTCCCCACGGACAGCAGTGCCCCGGCTGGCACGCGTACCGGCGCTCCCCAGGCGGCCGGGCGGCCGTCCACGGTGACCGGGCACGGGGCGCCTGCGACGGCGACGGTGACGGTCGAACGCGGCCGTACGTCGCAGCCGTTGAGCGTGGTCTCCAGAAGGGCCGCCTCGGGCGGATTGCCGACGAGCCGGTTGACCAGGGCGGCGGCGGGCGCGTCGAGGGCTCCGGAGCGCGGCACGCCCAGGTGCGCGTGGCCCGGGCGCCCCTGGTCCTGCACGGTGGTCAGCGCCCCGGCCCGTACGACGGCGAGTGCGCGGTCCGTCATCAGGCCTCCACCGGCACGAAGCGGACCGGCGTGCCGGGCGACAACAGGGCGGCGGGCACGCGCGCGTGGTCCCACAGGACCGCGTCCGTCGTCCCGATCAGCTGCCAGCCGCCCGGCGACGAGCGCGGGTACACGCCCGTGTACGGGCCCGCGAGGCCCACGGAACCCGCCGGGACCGTCGTACGGGGTGTCGCGTGCCGGGGCACGCCGTAGCGGGCCGGGAGTCCGGTCAGATAGCCGAAGCCCGGGGCGAACCCGCAGAAGGCGACGCGGAATTCGGCCGCCGTGTGGATCCGCGAGACCTCCTGCGGGGACACGTCCCAGTGGTCGGCGACGGCCGCGAGATCCGGGCCGTCGTAGCGGACGGGTATCTCGACCACCTCCTGCGCGCGCGGAGGCACGGGCGGCAGCGTCGCCGTGGCCAACCGCGCGGCCAGCCGGGCCGGGTCGTCGAGGCCGTCCAGGAGGACCGTACGGGCCGCGGGGACGATCTCGCGCACGGAGAGCGAGCCCTCCGCGCGGCGGCGGAGCAGATCGGCGTGCAGGGCCTGTGCCTCCTCGTCCGTCGACACCTCGACGAGCAGCGCACGGTCGCCGACCGGCAGTGCCCTCATACGAACGCCTCCACGCGGATGCCGGACTCCTCCAGCCGTGCACGGACCTGGCGGGCCAGGTCCACCGCGCCGGGTGTGTCGCCGTGCAGGCACAAGGAGCGGGCCCGAACCGGGATGTCACGCCCGGAGTGGGACGTCACGACACCAGAACGGGCGAGGGCCACCGAGCGTTCCACGACGGCGGTCGGATCGGTGATCACCGCGCCCTCCCGGCCGCGCGGCACGAGCGTGCCCTCGTCGGTGTAGGCGCGGTCCGCGAACGCCTCGGTGACGACCGGAAGTCCGGCCTTCCCCGCCACGTCGAGGAGACGCGAGCCGGGCAGGCCGAGGACCGGGAGCGTGGCGTCGGCGAGCATCACGCCCTCCACGACCGCGCCGGCCTGCTCCTCGTCGTGCACGACGCGGCTGTAGAGCGCGCCGTGCGGTTTGACGTACGCCACACGCGCGCCCGCCGCGCGCGTGAAGACCTCCAGGGCGCCTATCTGGTAGGCCACTTCGGACGCCAGCTCGTAGGGCGGCACGTCCATCGCGCGCCGCCCGAAGCCCGCCAGGTCCCGGTAGGAGACCTGGGCGCCGATCCGTACACCGCGCTCGGCCGCCAGGTCGCACACCCGGCGCATGGTGGCCGCGTCACCGGCGTGGAAGCCGCAGGCCACGTTGGCGCTGGTGACGACGGACAGCAGCTGTTCGTCGTCGGTCAGGCGCCAGCGGCCGAAGCCCTCGCCGAGGTCGGCGTTCAGATCGATGGTGCTCATGGAGTGCTGTTCCTCCCGGTCAGGCGACGCGGTACTGCTCGTCGCGGGCGTCGGTGATGAACATCTGGCCCGGCGCGTGAGTGATCGCGAACGGCGGCCGTGAGGCCATCACCGCGGCCTGCGGCGTCACACCGCAGGCCCAGAACACCGGGATGTCGTCCGGCTCGGCGTCCACCGGATCACCGAAGTCGGGGCGGGCGAGGTCCTCGATGCCGAGGCCGCCCGGATCGCCGCAGTACACCGGGCTGCCGTGCACCGCGGGCAGCAGGCTGGTCTCCCGGATCGCCGCAGGCAGGTGCTCGGGCGGCACCGGCCGCATCGACACCAACATGGGGCCGTGCAGCCGCCCCGCGGGACGGCACTGGCGGCTGGTCACGTACATGGAGACGTTGCGCCTCTGCTCGATGTGGCGCATCGGCACCCCCGCCTCGGACAGCGCCGACTCGAAGGTGAAGCTGCACCCGATGAGGAACGACACGAGGTCGTCGCGCCAGTGGGCCAGTACGTCCGTGGGCTCCTCGGCCAACGCGCCGTGCTCCCACACCCGGTAGCCCGGCAGATCGGTCCGCAGATCGGCGTCGCCGGCCAGGACGGTCGTCCAGGAACCGGCGTCGGTGACGTCGAGCACCGGGCAGGGCTTCGGGTTGCGCTGGCAGAACAGCAGCATGTCGTACGCCCAGTCGGCCGGCACCGAGATCAGGTTCGCCTGGGTGTGGCCCGCCGAGCAGCCCGCGGTGGAACCCGACACTCCCGAACGGAACCGGGAGCGTGCCTCTGCCGGGCTCCACGCGTGCGCGTGGTCGTCGAGAAGGTTCAGGGAGCGGTGTTGCGTACGGTTCACAGGAGCTCCTTCCCACGGGTCTCGGGCAGACCGATCAGGGCCAGCGCCGCGAGACCGTATCCGATCGCGCCGAAGACCAGCGCGCCCCCGACGCCCCAGCTGTCGGCCAGGAAGCCGACGACCGTCGGGAAGACCGCGCCCACGGCACGGCCGGTGTTGTACGTGAAGCCCTGTCCCGTGCCGCGCACCGCGGTCGGGTACAGCTCGCTGAGGAACGAGCCGAAGCCGCTGAAGATCGCCGACATACAGAAGCCGAGCGGGAAACCGAGCACCAGGACAAGGGTGTTGGCGCCGCTCGGGATGTTCGCGTAGGCCAGGATGCAGACCGCCGAGAGGATCGCGAAGAGCAGGATGTTGCGCTTGCGGCCCAGCTTGTCGGTGAGATAACCGCCGGTCAGATAGCCGATGAAGGCCCCGGAGATCAGGAACGTGAGGTAGCCGCCGGTGCCGACGACGGACAGCCCGCGGTCCGTCTTGAGGTAGGTCGGGACCCAGGTGGCCAGCGTGTAGTAGCCGCCCTGGACGCCCGTGGAGAGCAGGACCGCGAAGATCGTCGTCTTCAGCAGTCCGGGCGCTGCGGCCGTGCCCGGCTTGAAGATCGTGGCGAACGAGCCCTTCTCGGGGCTCTCCTCGCGGCGCTGGGCCGCCTCCGGAGCGTCCTTCACATTGCGGCGCACCCAGACGACGAGCAGGGCGGGCAGCGCCCCGGTCCAGAACATCACGCGCCAGGCGAGGTCGTCGTCCAGGTACTGGAAGACCAGTGTGTAGACCAGTACGGCGAGTCCCCAGCCCACGGCCCAGGAACTCTGGATCGCGCCGAGCGTGCGCCCCCGGTGCTTGGGGCTCGCGTACTCGGCGACCAGTATCGCGCCGACCGCCCACTCACCGCCGAAACCGAGCCCCTGGAGAGCACGGAAGACCAGCAGGGTCTCGTAGTTGGGCGCGAAGCCGCAGGCCACGGTGAAGACCGCGTACGTGATGACGGTGATCATCAGCGCCTTGACGCGCCCGATCCGGTCCGCGATCACACCCGCGGCCGCGCCGCCGATGGCGGACACGACCAGCGTGACGGTCGTGAACAGCCCGGTCTGGCCGCTGTTGAGGCCGAAGTACGCGGACAGGGCGACCATGCTCAGCGGCAGCGTGAAGTAGTCGTACGAGTCCAGCGCATAGCCGCCGAACGCGCCGCCGAAGGCGCGGCGGCCGCGCGGACCCAGGGCTCGCAGCCAGGCGAACGCGCCCTCGTCGGCGGTGGGTTCACCCGCTTCGGGGCGCGTCTCGGTGTTCAGGGCCTGCGGTGGAGGGGTCGTGCTCATGGGCACCTCACAGATGAGGGACGGGAGGGTGCTTGAGGACTGAGCCGTACGGGAGCAGTGGTGGTGCGGGTTGTGGCGTGGGGAAGCAGTTGCGGTGCCGAACTGTGGCGTGCGGAAGCCGTCGGCTCCGGGACGAGCGGCCGGTGCCTGACTAGCAAGGTAGAGGATCGTTGAACGATCCCTCAATACCCATGTTGTTTCGTTCTTGTATCTGCGATTGAATTCGGGCGTGGCCGAACTGAACGGACTGGCGGACGACCGCGCGCTGCTGGGTCGCACCAGCACTGCCGAGCGGGTCTCGGACATCCTCAGAAGCCGGATCGCCGAAGGGTTCTTCCCCCCCGGCACACGGCTGTCGGAGGACAGCATCGGCAACGCGCTCGGTGTCTCGCGCAACACGCTGCGCGAGGCGTTCCGGCTGCTCACGCACGAACGGCTGCTCGTCCACCAGCTCAACCGGGGTGTCTTCGTGCGGGTCCTGACCGTCGAGGACGTCGAGGACATCTACCGCACCCGCAGCCTCGTCGAATGCGCCGTCGTGCGCGGACTCGGCGAACCGCCCTACGCGGTGGACGGCCTCGCCACGGCCGTCGCGGACGGGCGACGGGCGTCCCGCGAAGGTGACTGGAAAGGCCTGGGTACGGCCAACATCCACTTCCACCGGGAGCTGGTCGCGCTCGCCGGCAGCGCCCGCACCGACGAACTGATGCGCAGTGTCTTTGCCGAACTGCGCCTCGCCTTCCATCTGGTGGACGACCCCCGCCGGCTGCACGAGCCGTACCTCGCCCGCAACGGCCAGATACTGCAGGCACTCCAGGACGGCGACCGCGGGGAGGCCGAGAGCCTGCTCGGCGTATACCTGGATGATTCCCGCAAAAGGGTTGTGGAGGTCTACGGCCGCCGCGTGGCGGAGGACGCCCCTTAGGGGCGCGGGGCTGTGACATTTGCGGCTCCGCCGCGTGGGCGCGCCCAGCCGCAGTCAACCCGCGGACAACAAACCACCCGCAGTGGCCCGGCGATCCCAGCGGAGCGTTTCGGTCGTTGTCAGACCGAGGACCTAGTCTGTGCACCGTGACTTCGCCTGCATCGACGGACAGCGTTCCGCCCCAGCTCAGCGCGGGGCCGCGCCCCGCACCGGGCCCGGCCGCCGACGAGGGACTGGCGCGGCGGCTGCGCGCGCTCGCCTGCACCGCGCCGCTGCACGACCTCGACGTACGCAAGGCGAACCTGGCGGGTGAGTACTCGGTGTACGGGATGGCGGAGGTGGCCCTCGCCGCCATCGACCTCGTCACACTGAACATGGACTTCGACACGGGCGCCGACCACGACCAGATAGTGGCCAGGCTCATCCCGCGCATCGCCGCCCAGGCCCCGCGCCGGCCCGTCGTCGAGCACGAGCGCGTCGCCCGCTGGGTCCTGGAGAACCTCATCAACGTCGGCAGCGTCGACCGCGGCTTCCGGGCCGTATACGGCACGTTCGCGCCCGACGGTTCGTATGTGCGCCGGGACTACGACTTCAAGCTCATCGAGGAGGTGCCCGGCTACGGAGGGAGCGTGTATCTCCGTACGACGGACGAGGCGGTCAACGTTCTCGTGGGCGCCCTCGACACCGACGTCACCAGTGCGCAGATCGCCGCCGAGGTCAAGCTGGAGGTGCTGATCAGCCGCGGCCGGCTCGCGGACGCGCAGCTCGCCGCCGAGCAGGCCCGCTACCGGACCGTGCAGTACTCCGAGACGCTCCGCCGGGCCCTGGACGCGACCCGGCGCAACGTACGGGCGGTGGACTGGCTGCAGGCCGTGCCCGACATGATCGCCGAGGCGCTCGACCACGTCGCCGACCGCTATCGCCACGAGAACGCGATCCTCACGAACATCCGCAAGGCGCGGGACGAGTCGGAGGACGCCGAGCAGAAGCGGCGGGCCGCCGAACTCGTCGACATCGTCAAGGACTGCATCCGGCGGCACACGCAGTTGCAGTCCCGTCTCCTGGAAGCCGGGCCGCTGTTCCGTGCCGAGCAGGACCGGCAGGCCTTCGCTACGCCCATGACGACGTCCGGGATAGATCTGTACGGGCATCTCGTCGCGCCCGTACTGCCGTTGCCCGTGGAGCAGGCGCTGCGGGTGTCCGACGCGTTCTTCGCCCGTGGGACGGGGCTTCGGACGCCCGCGTCCGTTCGGGTCGGTGACCTTGTCGATCTTCTGCTGACACCGCCGATGGAGCGGGAGCACCTCGGTGCCGAGATGCCCGAGCCGGATCTGATCGCCACGCCGGACGACAGCCGGTTCAGTGAGGAGCAGCTCGCCGCCGCGATGGAGCTCCTCGACCTGCCTGCCGACGCGCCGCGGCGGCTGTCCGGGCTGCTGGCCGACGCGCGGCGCCAGGACCCCGAGCTGCCCTATCTGCTTGCCCTGCTGGCCGTGCACGCGGCCAGTCCGCCGGTCGGCACGGCGTATCGGCAGGGTGAGGAGAAGTTGCTGTTCGCCGTGGACGACGGGACCGAGCTGGACGATCCGGAGTTCGGTGGGGCCGATCTGATCGTGGGGATGGCTCTGCTGGATGCGGTGGGGATGGCTGCGGATCGGAAGGATGCGGCGTGAACGCTCCGCTGGGTTCGCCGGGTGGGTGCGGGTTGCTTGTGACCTGCGGCTTCGTCGTGGCTTGTCGCGCAGTTCCCCGCGCCCCTAGAGGGGCGCTTGTCCTCAGCCCCGTATTCGAGTTCAGGGAGTTGTAGTAGTCGTGACCGAGCATGTCGAGTGGAGTGAGCCGGAGGCTGTCGCCCCTCCGATGAGCAGCGCCGTCACTCCCGCCGACGCCGCTGATGCCGCGCGGCTGGTGGCCTTTGGGTTGCAGCCGAAGTTGCAGCCCGCGCGGGATCAGGAGTACGCCGAACTGCTGCGGAGGTACCGGGAGGATCCGGCCTTCGCGCGGTTGGCCGATGCCGTGGCGACCGGGCTCGGGCTTGTGGTGCTGGAGGTGTCCCCGCGGGCGGGGATGGCGGTGACCGCGGCCGAGGACTCGGTGTTCGCCGTGCGGATGGGGGACTACGCGCGGCGGACGTCGGCCGACTCGGGGGACCGGTTCCTGCACGGGCTCGCGCATCTCGCCGTCGCCGCCATGGCGTTCCCGCGCCCGGAGGACCTCGCCGACGACGGGTACATCGGGCGGGTGTCGGTGAACGGCGTCGACGCCTTCGTTCGGCAGGCCTGTCGGCGGTTGGAGGAGCAGGCCGAGGTGCACGGGGAGAACACCGACCCGGCGACCGACGCACCGGGCCTGGAGGCCGCCTGGCGGATCTGGGCGCGGCGCAGTTCCACCGGGGCCACCAAGGACGCCCGAAGACTTGCCGGTTCGACCACCGGCATCATCGGCAAGGCCGTCGCGTTCCTCACCGACTCGGGGTTCCTGCAGCGCACCGGGGACGACGGCGGGGGGACGTACCGGACGACCGCCCGCTACCAGCTCCAAATACGGGACATGGCCGGCAGTGCCGCGATGGCCGAGCTGCTGGAGCTCGGCATCGTGCCGGTCACCGACGGCACCGCCAGCCTGCTGCCCGCCGAGGACACCGAGGATCTGGAGCTGGCCGCCGATGCCGGACTGCCGTTCCACTCGTGAACCCGGCGGTCGGCCCACTGACCGGGACCCGCCGGCCCCGGTCCACCGCCCCGACCCTCTGACCGACCGCCTCAACTTCCTCTACGACTACTCCCTTTACGACTACGAGAGTCCGCCGCCATGTACGAGCTGTCCCGGGTCCGCCTCTACTCCATCGGGCCTGCCGGTGCGCGCTACGCCGACACCGTGCTGGACCTGCGGGGTGTCGGCGAGCCCGTGCCCGACCCCGCGCCCACGCAGGCGGAGTTCTTCGAGGAGGAGCCCGTCGGGCCGCCGCGCCGCCCCGCGCCCGCCGGTGTGCTCTTCCTGGAGAACGGCGGTGGCAAGTCCGTACTGCTCAAGCTGATCTTCTCCGTGATGCTGCCCGGCCACCGGAACACGCTGGGCGGTGCCAGTTCCGGCGTGCTGCGGAAGTTCCTGCTCGCGGACGACTGCGGGCACGTGGCGCTGGAGTGGCAGCACACGCTGACCGGCGAGTGTGTCGTGGTCGGCAAGGTCAGTGAGTGGCGGGGGCGCCAGGTCTCCAACGATCCGCGGAAGTTCGCGGAGGCCTGGTACTCGTTCCGGCCCGGGCCCGGGCTGAGCCTGGACAATCTGCCGGTCGCCGAGGCCACTTCCGTGCGGCCGTCGGCCGAGGGTGCCTCGGGCGCGCAGGGGCGCCGGCGCACCATGAAGGGCTTCCGGGACGCGCTCACCGAGGCGGGCAAGGCGTACCCGCACCTCGAAGTGCACTGGGAGGAGATCCACGACCGCTGGATCGAACACCTCGGCGACCTGGGCCTCGACCCCGAACTCTTCCGCTACCAGCGCGAGATGAACGCCGACGAGGGTGAGGCCGCCGGTCTCTTCGCCGTCAAGAAGGACTCCGACTTCACCGATCTGCTGCTGCGGGCGGTCACCGACACCCGGGACACCGACGGGCTCGCGGACCTGGTCGGCGGATTCGGCAACAAGCTGGGGCGGCGGGCCGAGCTGATCGCCGAGCGCGAGTTCACCGCCGGGTCCGTCGACCTGCTCGGGCGGATCGTCGAGGCGACCGCCACGCGTTCGCGTGCACGGGACATCCACGCGGGCGCCGAGCGGCGTACGAGGACACTGGCGCGGCGGCTCTCCGCGCGCGCCGGACAGGAGCGGGGCCGCACCGGCGATCTTGCCCAGCAGGTCACCGCCGCCGCCCACCGGGTCACGGAGGCCGACAGTTCCCGGGAGCGCAGCGCGCTGATCTCGGCCCAACTCGCCTACCGGCACGCCTCCTTGGCGCTCGCCGGCGCCGAGAAGGGCGCGGCCGCGCAGAAGCGGGAGCTCGCCGACGCGCGCACGCTGCACTCCGCGTGGCAGGCCGCCGAGCTGGTGCTGCGGCACCGCGCCTCCGCCGACCGCTCCGCGCGCGTGGCCGTCGCCATCCGCGAGGCCGAGCGGGACGCCGCGCCCGCGCTGGCCGCGCGTGCCAAGGCCGCCGCCGATCTCGTACGAGCACTGCACGCCGCGGCAGAGGGGGCCGAGACGGTCGCCAACGAGGAGGAGGAGCGGTCCGCCGCGCTCCAGGAGGTCGGCGAGGCCGCCTACCGGGACTCGACGTCCGCCGCCACCGAGGCACAGCGGGCCCGCAGCGAGATCGGCCATCTGCGGCAGCGCCTCAGCGAGGTCGAGCAGGAGACCGCCGAGGCGGTGCGCGCCGGGTGGCTCGACGACACCGCCCCTGACGCCGACCCGGCCCGTGCCGCGCTCGCCGCCAGTGACGCCGAGAAGACCGCCGTCGCCGCGTGGGACACCGCGCGCGAGGCATCCCGCCGCACGACGGAGCACTCCCGCGAGGCGGCGTCCGCCGAGTCCCGCGCCGAGCTGACGGCGGCCCGCGCGGCCGACGCCGCGACGGCCGCCGAGCGCGCCTACGACGCCGAGAGGGGGACCGCCCGGGCGCTGGCGGGGGAGGAGCGACTGGCCGAACTGCTGAGCCTGCCGGGTGCCTCCGGCGGTTCGGGGGGCTCCGGCCGCGGCGGGTTGCCGCAGCCGCGGCAGGGCGCGGGCACGGCTTCCACCGAGGGCGCCGCGCGAGCAGGCGGAGCCGATCACGGGAACACGTCGGGCCGTGGCTCCGGGACGGGCCCCGGCGCCGACGCAGCGGGCACCCGTCGAGGACGGGGCGGCCCGGACACCGAAGCCGACTCCGACGAAGCACCCCTCTCCGCCGAGGAGTTGGACCACTACGCCGACGAGCTCCGGGAGCTCCTCGACGACGGGGTCGCCTCCGCCGAGCGGCAGCTCTTCGAGTTGCGGACCGCAGCGGCCGACGACGCGCGGATCCTCGGCGCGCTCGGTGACGGCGGGCTGCTGCCGCCAGGACCCGACGTGCTGGCGACCGTGGAGTACCTGGGCGAGCACGGCATCCCCGCGCTCCCCGGCTGGCGCTACCTCGCGCAGGCCGTCGACCCCGTCGACCACGCGCGCGTGCTGGCCGCGCGGCCCGAGCTGGTCGACGGCGTGATCATCACGGACCCGGACACCCACGCACGGGCCCGCGAAGCCCTCGCCGACGCCGCGCTGCTCCCGCGCTCCGCGGTGGCCGTCGGCACGGCGGCCGCGCTGCTCGCCCCGACCCCGGCCCCGGACACGGGCGACGGGGGCCGTGTCGATGTCTTCCTCGTCCCGCCGAACCCGGCCATGCACGATGAGCACGCCGCCGACGAGGAGCGGCAGACGCTGCGTACGCGCGCGACCGAACGGGACGAGGAGATTCGGGAGTTGGCGGCCCGGCTCGCCAAGGACCGGGAGCTGGCCGCACGGCTCGCCTCCTGGCGGACGGGCTGTCCGGCGGGGCGGCTCGCCGAGCTGGCCACGGCGGCCCACGACGCGCGCGCGTTCGCCGAGGAGTCCGAGGCCGAGCTGTCCGAGGCGCGTACGGTCCGGGCCGAGGCCGACGAATCGGCGGCCGAAGCGGCCCTTGTGCGCGACGAGCGGCAGGAGGCCGCGCAGCGGGCCCGGCGCGCCGCCGACGCTCTCGCCGGACTCGCCTTCCGGCTGCGCGAGCGCGCCGGCTGGCAGGTCAAGCTGCGCGAACTCGCCGACGACGCCGCCGAGTCGGAGGCCCGCGCCCAGTCCTGCCTGGAGCGCGCCCGCGCCGCTGACGAGGACCGGCGCGGCGCCCAGCGCGCCGCCGACGACGCCCGCCGCACGGCCCGCGCCCTGCGCGGCGAGCGCGCGGAGATCGCGGGCGCCCCCGACGACGTACCGGAGGCCGACCCGGCCGCCGCGAAGTCGTCGCTGCCCGCCTTGCGCGAGGCCTACCGCGCCGCCTCCCAGCTCTACGAGCAGGTCGGCGTCGGCGCCGACCTGCGGGCCGAGCAGTCCCGTGCCGAGAGCGACGAGAGCGCGGCGCTCGCGGAGCTGGAGCGGCTGAGCAACAAGGTGCGTACGCGTGCCGCCCAGCTCCTGGAGTCCACCGACGGCTCCGACGGGCCCTCACGGCAGGCCGCCTCGGCCCGCGCCGAGGAACTGGTCCAGCTTCTGGAAACGCGTATGTCGACCGCGAGCGAGCAGCTCGGACGGCTGCGGGGCGAGGCCGAGCGGCACGCGCCCGAGGACGGCGAGGCGCACACCGAACTGCCCGAGGACCTGGTCCCGCGCGACGCCGAGCACGCACAGAGCCTGCTGCGCACCGCCACCGGTGAACTCGCCTCCCGCACCGAGGCGTTGAGCCAGGCGCGCGCGGCCCACGCCGAACTGCTCGACGCCCACCGCGCCGCCGAGGACGCGGCGGGCGGTTTCGACGAGACGGCCGCCCTGCTCCGGGACCTCCTCAGGGAGCACTCGGACGAGGAGCAGGAGGAGCCCGAGCCCTACCCGGGCACCCTCGAAGAGGCCCGGCACTCCGCAGCCGAGTCCCGCCGCTCCCTGCGCGGCTGCGCGGCAGACCTCTCCGCCGCCGAGACCTCGGTGCGCGAGGCGAGCGACGTACTTGTACGGCACGCCAACTCCACGCGCTACGAGCAGGTGCGCACGCCCGCCCGCCAGCAGATCCGTGAGCTGCCGGCTTCCTCCCTGCCCGAGCACGCCCAGAAGTGGGCGGACGCCTTCGCGCCCCGACTCCGGGTCCTCACCGACGAGTTGGAGCAGCTGGAGCGCAACCGCGACTCCATCGTCGACCGGTTGCGCGGGCTCGTCGAGTCCGCGCTCGCCACGCTCAGGTCGGCCCAGCGGCTCTCCCGTCTCCCCGAAGGGCTCGGGGAGTGGTCGGGGCAGGAGTTCCTGCGCATCCGCTTCGAGGAGCCCGACCAGGCCACGCTCGCCGAGCGGCTCGGCGAGGTCGTCGACGAGGCAACCCGCGCGGCCGTCAAGAAGAACTCCGACATGCGCCGCGACGGAATGTCCCTGCTGCTCAGAGGGGTCAGCGCGGCCCTTCAGCCCAAGGGCGTCGCCGTCGAGATCCTCAAGCCCGACGCCGTGCTGCGTGCCGAGCGCGTACCCGTCGGACAGATGGGCGACGTGTTCTCCGGCGGCCAGCTGCTCACCGCCGCGATCGCGCTGTACTGCACGATGGCGGCCCTGCGCTCGAACGACCGGGGCCGCAGCGACAAGCACCGTCACGCCGGCACGCTGTTCCTCGACAACCCCATCGGCCGCGCCAACGCCACGTATCTGCTGGAGCTCCAGCGGGCCGTGTCGGACGCCCTCGGTGTCCAGCTCCTCTACACCACGGGCCTGTTCGACACGACCGCGCTCGCCGAGTTCCCCCTGGTCATCCGCCTCCGCAACGACGCGGACCTCCGCGCCGGGCTGAAGTACATCAGCGTGGAGGAACACCTCCGACCGGGCCTCCCGCGGGAGGCTCCCGCCGGGGAGGCGGTACACACCGAGATCACGGCAACGCGCATGTACAAGAGGCCGGCAACCAGCGCCCCTTAAGGGGCGCGGGGCTGTGACATTTGCGGCTCCGCCGCGTGGGCGCGACCAGCCACAACGGCCCCGCAGCTCCCCACGACCTCTAAGACGCGTCCTCCTTCAAAAGATCAGCACACTTCTCGCCGATCATCATCGTCGTGATGCACGGATTGACGGCCACAAGATCCGGCATCACGGACCCGTCCGCGACCCGCAGCCCTTCAACTCCCTTCACTCGAAGCCGGGCATCCAGAGGCGCCGAGGCGTCGGAATCCGCACCCATCTTCACCGTGCAGGACGGGTGATAGACGGTGTTGTGCGTCTTGTGGATGTAGTCGAGCAACTCGTCGTCCGTCCGGACATCCGGCCCGGGGGCCAGCTCGGCCCCCGCCCACCCGCTCAGCGCGGGCTGTTCCGCGATACGCCGGGCCAGCTTCAGCCCGAACGTCATCACGCGCGCGTCGTGCTCGTGCGTGAAGTACCGCGGATCGACCTTGGGCTTGTCCCGGAAGTCGCGCGTCCGCAGCCGCACCGTGCCGCGCGACTTCGCGCTCGTCACGTTCGGCGTGAGACAGAACGCGTTCTCGGAGGTCGGATAGCCCCACCGGGCCGTGTTCATGTCGAACGGCACGGACCCGTAGTGGAACATCAGGTCCGGCCGGTCCAGGCCGGGTTCGGTGTCGTAGAAGATGCCCGCCTCCCACCACTGGCTTGAGGTGGTCGTCATGGGCTGCTTGGCGTCCCACATGATGACGCCCTCGGGGTGGTCCTGAAGGTTCTCGCCCACGCCGGCCGAGTCCACCACCACGTCGACACCCACCTCGCGCAGATGGTCGGCGGGCCCGATGCCCGACAGCATCAGCAGCTTCGCGCTGTCGATCGAGCCGCACGACACGATCACCTCGCGCCTGGCCCGTACCGTCCGGGTGTGGATCAGGTCCGGGTCCAGGTACTCGGCGCCCACGCAGCGCCGCCCGTCGAGCACGAGCTTCTTGGCCCGCACCCCGGTCCGTACGTCCAGGTTCGGACGCTTGCCGAGGATCGGGTGCAGATAGGCGACCGACGAGGACTGACGGATGTTGTTCTCGTCGGAGTTGATCTGGAACCAGTTGGCCCCGCGAACGACCGTCTTTCCGGTGTTGAACGGGGTGGTCGGGATGCCTGCCTGGGCGCAGGCCTCCAACAGGGCGGTGCCACAAGGGTCGTCGCTCTTCAGCTGGCGCAGCTTCACCGGGCCGGAGCGGCCGTGGTGCTCGCCGGGAGCGTCGTTGTTCTCCAGCCGCTGGTACAGCGGGAAGAGCTCGGCCGCGCTCCAGCCCGTACAGCCCGCTGCCGCCCAGCCGTCCAGGTCCTCGGCCGGTGCCCAGAAGGCGATACAGGAGTTGTGCGAGGAGCAGCCGCCGAGCACCCGGGCGCGGGCGTGCCGCATGAAGCTGTTGCCGCTGGCCTGCGGCTCGACCGGGTAGTCCCAGTCGTAGCCGGACTCAAGGAGTCCCATCCAGCGTTCCAGCTTCATGACGTCGTCGTCGCCGACGTCGCTGGGCCCCGCCTCCAGGACGCACACCGTGACGGACGGGTCTTCGGAGAGGCGGGCCGCGACCACATTGCCCGCGGTTCCTCCGCCGACCACGACGTAGTCGAACTCGTCTTCGTTCATGGGGAGTTGACCTCCTTGAGTCCTTGCGACGTTCTGCCTTCGGATCGGGCGCTCAGTCGGCCGTCGGGGTGGCCGCGGGCGAGGATGGCGGAAGAGGCGTGTCGGGGGCCTTGTACTGGTGCTCGGCGAGCACTCCGGTGCGGTGCCGCTGCACGAACCAGTAGTAGGCGAAACCGCCGCCCATCACGATGCCGACGAACAGGACGGCACCCCAGCGCAGATACCAGTGGTACGGGGCGGCCGCGTTGTAGACCGCGGCGCGCGGCCAGATCAGGTTGATCATCATGGCCGCGCCCCACACCACGGCGACGATGTTGACGGGCAGTCCCCAGCGGCCGAGCGAGAACTTGCCGTCGCCCGCGGGCTGCCACTTGCCGCGCAGCCTGGCCACCAGCATGGGCCCGGTGACCAGCAGATACGCGAGGTAGATCAGGATGATGCCGATACTGGTGACGACCGTGAAGATCTGCGGCTGGCGGATGTTGACCACCAGGATCGCCAGCGCCAGGATGCCGATGATCACCGCGGGCAGGATCGGGGTCTGGAAGCGCGGATGGACCTTGGCCAGCTTGGCGGAGGCGGGCAGGTTGTTGTCGCGGGACATCGCGAAGGCCAGCCGGATCGCCGCCGTGTGAACGGCCAGGGCGCACACGGTGACCGCGATGAACACGCACCACAGCATGGCCTTGCCCGCGTCCTCGCCGAGCACGTTGAGGACGACGTACTGCAGGCCGTCCGTGGACAGCTTGTCGCCCTTCAGGCTGGACACGCTCATCAGCGCGAGCAGCAGGATGAGCCCGCCGAGGACGAACGAGGCGACGATGGCACGGAGGATCGCGCGCGGCGCGTTGCGCGACGGGTCGAGGGACTCCTCGCCGAGCGAGGCGGCCGTGTCGAAGCCGTACATCACGTACGCGGATGCCAGCGACGCGATCAGGAACGCGCCGAAGTAGCCGCCGGGCTGGCCCGCTCCCGTGCCGTTCGTCTCCAGCACGACCCCCGGTCCGCGGGTGATGTGCACGGCGAACAGCACGATCAGGACGACGGTGGCGATCAGCTCGATGAAGACGCCCGCCGTGTTGATCCGGGCCATCAGCTTCACGCCGAGGGCGTTCACCAGGGTGGTGAAGATGATGAGCACGGAGGCCAGCAGCACGGCGTTGGTGGCCACGTCGTACTTGCCGGTGCCGTCGCCCACGAACTGGAACACGGAGGAGATCTGAGGAAGCGTCAACTGATACGCAAGGGCCACGGCCGCGATCGACACGATCGAGGCGATCAGCATCGTCCAGCCCGCCAGCCAGCCTATGTGCGGGTTGCCCACCTTCTTGGACCAGTTGTAGACGGAGCCGGCCACCGGATAGCGGGCGGCGAGTTCGGCGAAGCACAGCGCGACCATGAACTGGCCGACGAAGACCATGGGCCAGGACCACCAGTAGGCGGGCCCGCCGCTGCCGTAGCCGAAGTAGAAGAGCTGGAAGGTGCCGGTGAGGATGGAGATGTAGCTGATGCCGGCGGCGAAGGTGTGGAAATTGCCGAGCGTGCGCTTCAGTTCGGGCTTGTAGCCGAACTCGTTGAGCTCGGAGTCGTCGTTACTTTGTTTCTCAGGTGGTTGAGCGGTGGTGGTCATGAGGCGCCTCCTGGGAAGGGGGAGTTCTCCCGGGCGGGAGGGGAGTGCGGCTCGTGCGGGGTCGTTGGTGCGCGGGTGCTGGATCTCGGGGTGAAGAAGGCTGGATCTTACGATGCCTGCGACTGGTTCTGACCATGAGGAGTGCCGGTTTCTTGCGAAAGATCCGCAGAACCGGCCCTGGGGACATGGATCAGGAGAACCAGCCCTGTGGACTGGGATTGGTCGTGCGCCAGATGTGTTTGGTCTCGCGGTACTCGGCGAGACCGGCAGGACCGAGCTCCCGCCCGAACCCGGACTGCTTGTAACCGCCCCACTCGGCCTGTGGAACGTACGGGTGGTAGTCGTTGATCCAGATGGTGCCGATCCGCAGCGCGGACGCGACCCGCTGGGCCTTCGCCTCGTCGGAGGTGAAGATCCCGCCGGCGAGACCGTAGATCGTGTCGTTGGCCAGCCGCACCGCCTCCGCCTCGTCCGTGAACCGCTCCACGGTCAGTACGGGCCCGAAGGACTCCTCCTGGACGACCGACATCCGGCCGGAGCACTCGTCGAGCACGGTCGGCGGGTAGTAGAAGCCGTCCGGGTGCGGAGGATCGGCCGGCCGCTCCCCGCCGCAGCGCAGGACCGCCCCCTCCTCCAGGCCCTTGGCGACGTACGCCTCGACCTTCTCCCGGTGGGCCGCCGAGATCAGCGGACCGGTCTGTGCCTGCTCGTCGAACGGTCCGCCCAGCCTGATCAGCCGGGCCCTGCGGACGACCTCGTCGACGAAGCGGTCGTGCAGCGAGTCCTCGACCAGGAGCCGCGCCCCGGCCGAGCAGACCTGTCCGGAATGCAGGAAGACGGCCGTCAGCGCCATGTCGACGGCCGTCTCGAAGTCGGCGTCGGCGAAGACGATGTTCGGGTTCTTGCCGCCCAGTTCGAGGGCGACCTTCTTCACCGTCCCGGCCGCCGCGGCCATGAGTCTGCGGCCGGTCTGCAGACCGCCGGTGAAGGACACCAGGTCCACGTCCGGATGGTCGCCCAGCGGAGCGCCGGCCTCGGGACCGGCGCCGAGCACCAGGTTCGCCACGCCGGCGGGTACTCCGGCCTCCTCCAGGAGGCGCATCAGATGGATCGCGGTGTGCGGGGTCAGCTCGCTCGGCTTGAGGATGAAGGTGTTGCCCGCGGCGAGCGCCGGGGCGACCTTCCACGCCGTCTGGAGCAGCGGATAGTTCCAGGGTGTGATCAGCGCGCAGACACCGACCGGTTCGTATACGACCCGGCTGTCGACGCCCTCCGTGCCCGTCTCCACGACCCGGCCGGACTCGCTCGCGACGAGCCGGCCGAAGTAGCGGAAGCAGTTCTCGATGTCGTCGATGTCGTACTCGCTCTCCACCAGGCGTTTGCCGGTGTCGAGGGACTCCGCGCGGGCGAGTACGTCCTTGTCGCGGGCGAGCAGGTCGGCGACCCGCAGCAGCAGGTCACCGCGCTCGTTCGGGGGCGTCCGTGGCCAGGGGCCGTCGTCGAAGGCGCGGCGCGCGGCCGCGATCGCGTCGGCCGTGTCCTGGGGGCCCGCCTCGTCCACGACGGCGACGAGTGAACCGTCGGCCGGACAGCGGATCTCGCGGGTGCCCTTCTCCCGCGCGCTCGTCCATGTGCCGCCGATATAGAGATCAGCCATCCATGCCTCCCAGCATGCCAATGAGCCACTCGTGGAAAATCCCGATGTGGTGCTCGGTGGGCACCAGCACCCCGCCCCTCCGGTAGGCGCGGGACGCCATCGCGGGCTGCGTACGCTCGCAGGCCTCGAAGTCCTGGGCGTTGACCCGGTGGAAGAGTTCCACGGACTTCGACACATCGGCGCCCGACTCGACGACCTCGGGTGCGTAGAGCCAGTCGCACTCCACGATCGTCCGGTCCTCGGCGAGGGGGAACATGCGGTGCAGGATGACATGGTCGGGGACGAGATTGATGAACACGGTGGGTTTGACCGTTATCGCATAGTAACGACGGTCCTGATCCTCCGCGATCGCGGGAAGTCTCCCGAATCCCTCGCTGCCGTCGACGGTGAAGCCCTTGACCTCCTCGCCGAACTCGGCGCCGTGCCCCACGTAGTACTGGGCCGCGTAGCCGTCGGCGAACTCCGGGAGGACGTCGGTGAGCTCGGGGTGGATCGTCGCGCAGTGGTAGCACTCCATGAAGTTCTCGACGATCAGTTTCCAGTTCGCCTTCACGTCATAGGTGATGCGTTTTCCGAGGGCGAGGTTCTCCGTGCCGTAGTGCTCGATGGCCGCCACGTTCCCGAGCCGCTCCACGGCCGCGCCCATCACCGTCTCCTCGAAGGACGGCGGCTCGTCGGCCAGACACACCCAGGCGTAGCCGAGCCACTCCCGCAGGGCGACCTTGACCAGGCCGTACTCCGTTCGGTCGACGTCCGGCATCTTCACCAGGTTCGGTGCCGCGATCAGCTTGCCGTCGAGGTCGTACGTCCACGCGTGGTACGGGCACTGGAGATTGCGCCGGACCTCGCCGGCCTCCTCCAGACAGAGACGGGCCCCGCGGTGGCGGCAGACGTTCAGGAAGGCGCGCAGCTCACCGGTGCGGGACCGGGTGATCAGGACGCTCTCGCGGCCGACCTGGACCGTACGGAACGCGCCCGGTTTGGCCAGGTCGGCGCCGCGGACCGCGCAGAACCACATCGACTCGAAGAGCCGTTCCTGCTCCTGCCGGAAGATCTCCGGGTCGGTGTAGTAGTGCCCCGGAAGGGTGGCGATCAGGCTGGGCGGCAGCTGACCGGGGGCGGAGACGGGGGCGGGGGAGACGGGGGTCGTCGTCACGTGCGTGCTCCTCAGGCGGGCGCGGCGGCGAGGCGGTGGGGGTCGAACAGGCCGATCGGGTGGGCGGTGGTGCCCGTGAGTGCCAGATCGGCGAGGATCTCGCCGACCACCGGCACGAACTTGAACCCGTGCCCGGAGAACCCGCAGGCCACGGTCACGGACTCCGGGTGCGCGGGATGCCGGGCGAGGACGAAGTGCTCGTCAGGGGTGTTGGAGTACATGCAGGTGGCGGCCTTCAGGAAGGTGCCGGGCAGGTCCGGGATACAGCGGGACATGTGGTCCGCCATCGCCTGGATCTCGTCCTCGTGGACCGTTCGGTCGATGTTCTCCGGGGTGCACTCGACGCCCTTGCGGAAGAAGGCGACCTTGGCGCCCAGCTCCGGCCCGTCGATGGACGGGAAGCCGTAGACCTGGACCTCGTCCGCGTCCTCCCAGATGTAGATCGGATGGTTCTCGGGCAGGAACGGCCGGACCCCGCCCTTCGGCTGGAACCAGTACATGACCTGCCGCTCGATGCTGAACGGCACCCCGAGGTCGGTGAGCAGCTGCGGCGCCCAGGCGCCCGGGCAGATCACCAACTGGCCCGCGGTGTACGTGTTCTCGGCCGTGTGGACGCGAACCCCGTCCCGGTACGGTTCCCAGCGGGTCATCGGCTCGTCGAAGTGCAGGTCGGCGCCCTGCCGGGTGGCGAGCTGGAGATGGGCCGCGACCATGTTCTCGGGGCGGACCAGGCCGGCCTTCTTCTCGTAGAGCGCGACCTCGTCGTCCTTCGGGTTGAGCGTCGGGAAGCGCCGGCGGATCTCGGCCGCGTCCAGCATCTCGTGGGGCAGGTCCCACTGCTTGGCCGAGCGCAGCGAGCCCGAGACGGTCAGCGAGTCGGGAGGCCCGACCATCACACCGCCGCACAGCGTCGCGATGTCCCGGCCGGTGGCCCGCTCCACGTCCTCGTACAGCTCGTACGCGCGCAGCAGCAGCGGTACGTACGCCGGGTCCTCGAAGTAGGACTGCCGGGTGATCCGCGAACCACCGTGACTGGAACCGCGGTTGTGCACCGGCCCGAACTTCTCCAGCCCGAGCACCCGCACACCGCGCGAGGACAGATGGTGGGCGGCGGCACTGCCCATACCGCCGAGACCGATGACGATCACGTCGTAGGTAGGGGACACGGGGACCTCCAGAGCTCGTGATGGTGATGTGCCTGCTCATCGGCGCCCCTTCAGGGGCGCGGGGAACTGCGCGACCAGCCCCCACCGGCTCGCAGGATTGATCACAACCGTTCCGCGAAGCGATCAACACCGAATGCGGGTCATCTTCGGATCGAAGAGCGGTTCATCGGCAACAGTGGCCGGAACCTTCTCGCCGAAGTACTCGATATGGACGCCCGCCCCGGCGGGCAGCACCGGCAGCCAGGCGTACGCGATGCAACGGCCCAGCGTGTATCCGTACGACGCGCTGGTGACGTAACCCGCGGGGGACCCGTCGACGTACACGGGTTCCTTCCCGAGGACGACCGACCCGGGGTCGTCGAGGAGCAGCGGCGTGAGCCGGCGTCGGGGCTCGCCCCGGGCCTGAAGCGCCGCCATCCCCGTGAAGTCCCCCTTGTCCAGGCGGACGGCGAAGCCGACCCCCGCCTCGTACGGGTCGTGTTCGTCGGTCATGTCGACACCCCACGCGCGGTAGCCCTTTTCCAGCCGCAGGCTGTTGAAGGCGGAGCGCCCGGCGGCGATCACACCGTGCTCCTGGCCCGCCTCCCAGAGCGTGTCCCAGAGGCGGAGCCCCAGGTCGGCGGAGGTGTAGAGCTCCCAGCCCAGCTCGCCGACGTAGCTCAGACGCATGGCGGTGACCGGGACATGGCCGAGGTACGTCTCCTTCGCGCGGAAGTAGCCGAAGCCCTCGTGCGAGAAGTCGTCGCGGGTCAGCGGCTGGACGAGGTCGCGCGCGAGCGGACCCCAGACGCCGATGCAGCAGGTGCCGGAGGTGATGTCCCGGATCTGTACTCCCCCACTCTCGGCTGCGCTCGAGCGGGAGGTGTCCCCACCGGGGGCGTGCCGGGCCAGCCAGTCCAGGTCGGCGGGGGAGTTGGCGCCCACCTGGAAGCGGTCGGGGCCGAGCCGCGCGACGGTGAGGTCGGAACGTATGCCGCCCGTCTCGTCCAGGAGCAGGGTGTACGTCACCGCGCCGGGCTTCTTGCGGAGGTTGTTGGTGGTCATGCCGTGCAGGAAGTCGAGGGCTCCGGGGCCGGTGACCTCGAGGCGGCGCAGGGGGGTCATGTCGTAGAGGGCGACCTTCTCGCGGGTCGCCCTCGCCTCGGCCGCCGCGATCGGCGACCAGTAGCGTGCCGACCAGGCATCCCGCTCGGGGAGCGGGTCGAGGGCGTCGACGAGCGGGGCGTTCGCCTCGTACCAGTGAGGGCGCTCCCAGCCACCGCCCTCCAGGAAGTAGGCGCCCAGCTCCTGCTGGCGGGCGTAGAAGGGGCTGACCCGCAGCGGACGCGGCTGCTCCATCGGCTGGAGCGGGTGCAGCACGTCGTACACCTCGACGAACTGCTGCGAACCCCGGTCCCTGATGTACGAGGGGGAGCGCTGGGCGTCCTCGAAACGGGCCAGGTCGCACTCGTGGGCGTCGGTCTCCGGGCGTCCGTCGACCATCCACTCGGCCACCGCCTTGGCGACTCCGGCCGAGTGCGTGACCCACACCGCCTCCGCCAGCCAGAAGCCGCGCAGCGCACGGGACTCGCCGAGGACGGGCATGCCGTCGGGCGTGAAGGAGAAGACGCCGTTGAAGCCCTCCTCGATCTCCGCCTCCCGCAGGGCCGGCATCAGCTGGCGGCAGTCGTCCCAGCTCGGCGCCCAGTCCTCCTCGGTGAAGGGGAAGGAGGACGGCATCTCCATGTCGTTCGCGCGCGCCTCGTCGTAGTCGAGGACCGCGAACGGGTCGACGGGGAGCGGCTTGTGCGCGTAGCTGCCGATGCCGATGCGGTCGGTGTGCTCGCGGAAGTAGAGGTCGCGGTCCTGGAAGCGGAGGATGGGTTTCGAGGCTTCTTCGGTGGCCCCGGCCAGTTCGGGGAGGGGCCTGGTCCTCGCGTACTGGTGGGCGAGCGGCTGAAGGGGTACGTCGACGCCGGCCATACGGCCGATGACCGGGCCCCAGAAACCGGCCGCCGAGACCACGTGGTCGGCGGGGAAGGTGCCCCGGTCGGTGACGACCGCGGTGACCCTGCCGTCCTCCTGCTCGATCCCGGTGACCGTGTGCCGGTCCAGGAAGCGGGCGCCGCGGCTTTCGGCCCGGGCCAGCTGGGCGCGGGAGGCGAGCAGCGCGCGGGCCAGTCCGTCGTCGGGGGTGTGGAAGCCGCCGAGGACGGTCGACTCGTCGATGAGGGGCCAGAGCTCCTTGCACCGGGCCGCGCTCACGATCTCGCCGCGGATGCCCCAGGAGGCGGCGTATCCGGCCCGGCGGTGCAGCTCGGCCAGGCGCTCGGGGGTCGTCGCCAGCTCCAGGCCGCCGACCGGGTCGAAGCAGGAGACCCCGTCCACTTCGAGGGAGTTGAACTTCTCGACCGTGTACCGGGCGAACTCGGTGAGGGTCTTCGACGGGTTCGTCTGGAAGACCAGGCCCGGCGCGTGCGAGGTGGAGCCGCCGGGAGCGGGCAGCGGTCCCTGTTCGAGGACGGTGACGTCGGTCCAGCCGCGGGCGGTGAGCTCGTCGGCGAGGGAACAGCCGACGATGCCGGCGCCCACGATGACCACGCGGGGGTTCGTTTCGGGCGTGCTGGACATGCCCCTCCTTGTCGTGGTGGGGGTTGTCGTGGCGGGGGTGAACGCGCTTGTGGAGCGGAGAGGTGAACGCGCCTATGGAGCGGGGACGTTGGGGCGTTCGGCGGCGATCGTGGTGTCCTCGCCGTGTCCGGTGTGGACGTCCGTGTCGCCGGGCAGCGTGAGCAGCCGGTTGCGGATGGAGGCCTCGATGGTCGGCCGGTCGGAGTAGGAGCGGCCGGTGGCGCCGGGACCACCGTGGAAGAGGGTGTCCCCGGTGAAGACCGCGTCGAGGAACGTGGCGTACAGGGAGCAGCTGCCCCAGGTGTGGCCGGGGTTGTGGATCACCTGGAGCTCGATCCCGGCGACGCCGATCCGCTGTCCGTCGGAGAGTTCGCCGTCCGGCTTGCGGTCGGGGTGGGTGGTGGCCCACAGCTCGTGGTCGCCGGGGTGCAGGAGCACCGGCGCGCCGGTGAGCTCGGCCAGTTCGGCCGCCGCGTCGACATGGTCGTCGTGCGCGTGGGTGCACACGATCGCCGTCACCCGGCGGCCCGTGGTGGCCCGGTGGATCGTACGGGCGTCATGGGCGGCGTCGACGATCAGCACCTCCTCGTCGTCGCCGACCAGCCAGACGTTGTTGTCGACGTCGAAGGTCTCGCCGTCGAGGCTGAACGTGCCGGAGGTGACCACGCGCTCGATCCGTACGGTCCCCCGGGCGCTCACAGGACCACCACCGAGCGCAGCACCTCGCCGCGGTGCATCTTGGCGAAGGCCTCCTCGACCTGATCGAGCGCGATGGTCTCCGTGACGAAGGCGTTCAGGTCCAGCAGGCCGTACAGGTACTGGTCGATGAGGAACGGGAAGTCTCGGCTGGGCAGGCAGTCGCCGTACCAGGAGGACTTGATCGCGCCGCCCCGGGAGAACACGTCGATCAGCGGGAGCTCGACCCTCATGTCCGGCGACGGGACTCCGACCTGGACCAGCAGACCCGCGTGGTCGCGCATGTAGAAGGCCTGTTTGAAGGTCTCCGGGCGGCCCACCGCGTCGATGGCGATGTCCACGCCGAAGCCGTCGGTGAGGGCGCGTACGGCCTCGACCGGATCGGTGCCGCGGGAGTTGACCGTGTGGGTGGCGCCGAACCTCTCCGCCTGGTCGAGCTTCTTGTCGTCGATGTCGACGGCGATGACCTTCATGGCGCCGTTGAGGCAGGCGCCCGCGATGGCCGCGTTGCCGACGCCGCCGCAGCCGATGACGGCGACCGTGTCACCGCGGCCGACGTTGCCGGTGTTCACGGCCGCTCCGTAGCCGGCCATCACCCCGCAGCCGATCAGGCCCGCGGCCTCGGGCCGGGCCGCCGGGTCGATCTTCACCGCCTGTCCGGCCGCGACCAGGGTCTTCTCGGCGAAGGCGCCGATGCCGAGGGCGTTGCTGAGCGGGGTGCCGTCCAGGAGCGTCATCGGCTGGGTGGCGTTGCGCGAGTCGAAGCAGTACCAGGGCCGGCCACGGCGACAGGAGCGACAGGAACCGCAGGGGGCGCGCCAGGCGAGCACCACGTAGTCGCCGGTCTTGAGGTCGGTCACGCCCTCGCCGATCGCCTCGATCGTGCCGGCCGCCTCATGGCCCAGCAGGAACGGGAAGTCGTCGTTGATCGCGCCCTCCCGATAGTGCAGATCGGTGTGGCAGACCCCGCAGGCCTGCACGGAGACGAGCACCTCGCCCGGACCCGGGTCGGGAACGACGATCGTCTGCACCTCGACGGGTGCGCCCTTCTTCACAGCGACTACGGCACGGACCTCGTGTGGCACGACCAAGCTCCTCTGCTGTTGCGCAATGCACTATGGGTTGCGCTATGAGGAACATAGTGGGAACGCCGCCGAGGGGCCGTCAAGAGGTGCGGGTTAATCCTTGGCAAAAGGAACGGGCGGCACGAAATCTGTCCGACACACAGAAACGCGGGGCCAGGTGTTCCTGGCCCCGCGCTTCGTGCCGTGTCCCTCCGGCGTCCGGTCTCCGGCTCCGGTCCGCGTCCGGTCCCGCTTCCGTCAGAAGCCGTATCCCATCCGGCGCGACAGGTCGGCGGCGGCTGCCGCCGTGCGCTTGGCGAGATCGGGCAGGTGGTCCGAGTCCAGCCGGTACACCGGACCCGAGACGCTGATCGCGCCGATCACCTTCCCGTCGTGGGCGCGCACCGGGGCGGCGGTCGCGGCCAGCCCCAGCTCCAGCTCCTCCAGGGCGAACGCGTACCCCTGCTCCACCACGGCCTCCAGCTCGCCGCGCAGTGCGGCCGTGCCGGTGATCGTGCGCTCGGTGAAGCGCGGGAGCGGCCTGGCCATCAGTCCTTCCCTCAGGGTCGGCGGCAGATGCCCCAGCAGCACCTTTCCGCTGGACGTGGCGTGCAGCGGGGTGCGTCTGCCCAGCCAGTTCTGCGCGGTCACGGACGCGGCGCCGCGGGCCTGCATGATGTTGACCGCCGCGTTGTCGTCGAGCACCGCGATGTTGACGGTCTCGCCCACCTCGTCCGCGAGTTCGCGGCACACGGGCACGCCCTCCTGGGAGATGTCCAGGCGCACTGCCGCCGCCCCCGCCAGGCGTAGTACGCCGGCGCCCAGGTAGTACTTCCCGCGGTCCTTGGCCTGGGCGACCAGTCCTCTGTTCTCCAGCACTCCGAGGAGCCGGAAGGCGGTGGACTTGTGCACCTCCAGCTCGTCGGCGATCTCGGTGACGCCCGCCTCGCCGAGCCGCGCGAGGATCTCCAGCACACTCACGGCGCGGTCCACGGACTGGACGGCGCTCCCCGCGCCCCTGCTCTGCTTCCCGGGTGTCTCCTCTGTGCGGTCAGCCTGCTTCTGCGTGCGGGTCATAACTCAACTCTCACCACCTGGCGGCCCGGATTGAGCCGCATCTGCCGGAAGCCCTTGACGTGAAGGGCATCCCGCGCGGATTCTGTTGCGCATAGCGCTCCCTCGTGCGCCATACGAAACATCATGTTACCGAAGAGTCCGTGACCGGGAAGGTCTCGGACCAGACCGGACCTGAGAGGTCCCGGACCGTGGGTCCTGGACCGAGAGGGGGGCCCGTGATTCCCGTCTGCCGCCTTGATGACCTCCCCGCGGGCGAATCCGTCCGTATCGACACCACACCGCCCATCGCCGTGTTCAACGCCGACGGCGAGCTGTACGCCATCGATGACACCTGCACCCACCAGGATGCGTCCCTGTCCGAGGGATGGCTGGAGGGTTGTCTGGTCGAATGCCCGCTCCACGCCGCGTCATTCGATCTCCGCACCGGCCGGCCGACGTGCCTTCCCGCACGCCGGGCCGTCCGCACCCACCGCGTCACCGTCGACGACGGCATGGTCCACGTCCACGTGGCGTCTGAAGTGCTCGCCGAAGTGGCGGCCGAAGAGGAGGGCACGGCGGCATGAGGACCGTGACCGTCGTCGGGGCCTCGCTGTCCGGGCTGTACGCGGCCCGGGAACTGCGTGCCCAGGGGTTCGACGGGCGACTGGTGGTCGTCGGGGACGAACCGCACCGCCCCTACGACCGCCCCCCGTTGTCCAAGGACTTCCTCACCGGCCGGTCCGGCGAGGATCAACTCGCCCTCTCCGACGCCGAGGAGACCACCGAGCTCGACGCCGAGTGGCTGCTCGGCGTCCGCGCCCGCGGCCTGGACGTGCGCGGCCGGACCGTTCTCCTGGGCGACGGCCGCACCGTCTCCACCGACGGCGTGGTCATCGCCACCGGAGCCTCGGCCCGCAGGCTCCCCGGCTGCGAACTCGCCGGAGTCCACACCCTGCGCACCCTCGACGACGCGCGTGCGCTGCGTGCCGAACTCGCCGCGGGCACCCGCCGTGTCGTGGTCATCGGCGGCGGCTTCATCGGTGCCGAGACGGCCTCCTCCTGCGCGGGACTCGGCCACGACGTCACCGTCGTCGAGGCCGCACCCCTGCCGCTGGTGCCCCAACTCGGCCCGGAGATGGCCGCGGTGTGCGCCGGACTGCACCGGCGCGGTGGCGTCGACCTGGTCACGGGCACCGGCGTCGCCGGGCTGCGCGGCACGGTCGCGGTGACCGGCGTTGAACTCGCCGACGGCCGGCTGCTTCCCGCCGACATCGTGATCGTCGGCATCGGAGCCATCCCCAACACCGACTGGCTGGCGGGCTCGACGCTCGCACTGCACGACGGAGTGCTGTGCGACGACGGCTGTGTGACGGCTCTGCCTCAGGTGGTCGCCGTCGGTGACGTCGCCCGCGTCGGCGGCACCCGCGCCGAACACTGGACCAGCGCCACCGAGCAGCCCCGGGTCGCCGTGCGCAACCTCCTCGCGGGGCACACGGCGGAGACCGTGCGCCCACTGCCCTACTTCTGGTCGGACCAGTACGGAGCACGGATCCAGTTCGCCGGACGGCGGCTCGACACCGACACCGTCCGGATCACGGAGGGCGGCGTCACCGACGACGCGCCCGACGAGGGAGGCCTTCTCGCCCTGTACGAGCGGGACGGCCGGACGACCGCGGTGCTCTCCGTCGACCGACCACGACCGTTCATGCGCGCCCGGCGCGAACTCGGGCGCGGGGTGACGGTGGCGGAGGCGGCCGTCTCCTAGCGGGGCCACCCCCGATGGGAGAGGCGTCGCCGTGTCCTGGCGGGAGAGGCTGTCGCCGTGTCCTGCGGGGGAGGGGCGCCGTCGTGGCTGCACCCCGAGGCAGCGCCCTGGAGCGCTCGCCGAGGAGTGCTGCCGGGGGTGCTTGCGGTGAGGCGTTCGCCAAGGGGCGTCGCCTTCCAGCAGAGGGGCGCCGCCTCTGGGAGTGCGACTAGGAGTGCGACAACTGGCCCGCGCCGCCGCCCTGTCGGCGTATCCGCTCCTTGGTCCGCTCCGACGCGCGCTCCTGGCGCCGTGCCCTGCGCCGCTCGCGCCGCAGGGCGCGGGCCGTGCTGCTGGGCACCGACACCACGCCGTTGCGCTGGTTCCACACCTGGCGCGTCACCCATACGTCCAGGGCGCCCCAGGTGGCCACCACCGTGCTTGCCACGCTGCTCAGCACCATGGGGAACGCGAGCCAGGAACCGGCCAGCGTGCACAGGAAGGCGACCATCGCCTGGATCAGCGTGACGGCGATGATGATGACGGCCCGCACCGCGGACGCCCGCACGGGATCCGGCAGCCGGCGCCTGGTCGCGGGCTCCTCGACCCACAACTGCCGGTAGTACCCCTGCTCTTCGGCCTCCGCCTCGGCCTCCATGACGGCTTCCGCCTCGGCCCGCATGGCGGCATCCGCCCCGGCGTTCACGACGTATTCGGCCTCGGTTTTCGTGACGGCTTCCGCCCCGGTCTCCGTATCGGCCTTCGGCTCCGCTTCCGCCTCCGTATCCGCGACGGTTTCCGTCCCGGTCTCCGCATCCGCTCCCGCCACGAACCGGGCCCCCCGTGCGGCCTTCGCCCCGATCCCTGCCGGGGACTCCCTCTCGGCCGCCCTTATCGGGATGTCGGCCGCGATGCCGACCGGAATGTCGTGATCCGGTGCCTGTGGACCCCGCCGTGCCTCCGTGGCTTCCGCGACGCCCGTCCCGGCTGTCCCGTGCCGCTCCGCCGTGCCCATCAACTCGTCACTCCCCAACCGCCCGACAACCGCCTGCTCCGGAGTCACGAGAACCCCGGCTCCCCATTGGCTGCCCGGCTTGCGCTGTTTTACGCTGCCTGGGCGCGGCATGCGGCACCTGCCGCCGATTCCGCCTCCAACTTCCGTACAGACAGACGATCGACGTAACGCGAAGATTCCCGCCGACCGTAAAATTCCGGCCAACTGGCCCGCTATGCGGACCGGATGGCGCCCGGTGTCCCGTGTCGGAATCGGGGCGGCAATCTCCCGCAATGAACGGACAACTGCCGATGTCCTGTTACCGTCCCGGAACGAGTCGGTCCGGACAGGCCTTCGAGATACCACTGTGTCGGTAGTAGGCTCACGCCGTTTGTTGACGCACATGTGTGCCCCCGGTCGCCGGGGGCCGAGCTGGGGGAGGCCATGCGCTTTCGCGGGAAGTCCATCCGCCGGAAGATCGTGGCGCTGTTGCTCGTGCCGCTGGTTTCCCTGACCGGGATCTGGGGCTTCGCCACCGTACTCACGGGGCGCGAGGTCAACCAGCTGTTCGACACGACGTTCATCGTCCAGGAGATCGGCTATCCGACCGAGGACGTCATCAGCGTCCTGCAGGACGAGCGCCGCCAGACGCTCGTCTATCTCGCCGACCCCCGGGCCTCCGAGGCACTCGCCGATCTGCGGCGCACCCGGACCGCCACCGACGAGGTCGTGTCGAAGATCCGTCGGAACGCCAAGGACGGAGACGTACGGGACGAGATGGGCACGGACACCACCGAGCGGCTCACCGCGCTCCTGGACGCCTTCGACGGCGTCGGTCCGCTGCGCCAGACCGTCGAGGACGGCACCGTCACCCGCGAGCAGGCTCTTTACCTCTACAACCGCCTGGTGGACCCCTGTTACACCCTCCTGGCCAACCTCCAGGTCCTGGACAACGTGGACGTGGACAAGCAGGGTCGTGCCCTCGTCAACATGTCGCGCGCCCGTGAGCTGCTCGCCCGTGAGGACGCCCTCCTCGGCTCCGCCCTCGTCGTCGGCCGGGTGACCCGCGAGGAGGCCCGTGACGTCTCCGACCTCGTCGCCCAGCGCACGCTCATGTACGAGGTCGGCCTGCCGCTGCTGCCCACCACCGAGCGCGCACGCTACGACCGCTACTGGAAGAACGCCTCCACCGCACCGCTGCGCGTGGCCGAGCAGTCCGTCATCGCCTCCTCGCCCGGCGAGCCCCGCGGAGTCACCGCGAAGAGCTGGGACGGCGTCGCGGGCGACGTCCTCGACGGGCTCGACAAGCTCAACACCCAGGCGAGCGACCGCTTCCAGGACCGGGTGCGCCCCGTTGCGATCGGCGTCATCGTCAAGGCCGGCATCGCCGGGGTGCTGGGCCTGGGCGCGCTGCTGGTCTCGCTCTTCATGTCCGTACGCATCGGCCGCAGCCTCGTCCGCGACCTGCGCCGGCTCCGCCAGGAGGCCCACGAGACCGCCGGCGTACGGCTGCCCAGCGTGATGCGCCGCCTCTCCGCGGGCGAACAGGTCGACGTGGAGACCGAGGTCCCGCGTCTGGAGTACGAGAAGAACGAGATCGGCGAGGTCAGCCAGGCCCTCAACATCCTGCAGCGGGCCGCCGTCGAGGCCGCCGTCAAACAGTCCGAGCTGCGCAGCGGCGTCTCCGAGGTCTTCGTGAACCTCGCCCGCCGCAGCCAGGTCCTGCTGCACAAGCAGCTCACCCTGCTCGACACCATGGAGCGCAGGACCGACGACACCGACGAACTCGCCGACCTGTTCCGCCTCGACCACCTGACGACCCGTATGCGCCGGCACGCCGAGGGCCTGGTGATCCTCTCCGGCGCCGCCCCGTCCCGGCAGTGGCGCAAACCCGTCCAGCTGATGGACGTCGTACGCGCCGCCGTCGCCGAGGTCGAGGACTACGAGCGCATCGAGGTACGGCGGCTGCCGCGGATGGCCGTCACCGGGTCCGCGGTCGCCGACGTCACCCACCTGGTGGCCGAACTCCTGGAGAACGCCACGGTGTTCTCGCCGCCGCACACGGCCGTCCAGGTGCTCGGCGAGCGTGTCGCCAACGGCTTCACCCTGGAGATCCACGACCGCGGCCTCGGCATGGCCGCGGAGGCGCTCCTCGACGCCAACCTGCGGCTCGCCGAGACCCCCGAGTTCGAACTCTCGGACACCGACCGGCTCGGTCTCTTCGTGGTCAGCCGGCTCGCCCAGCGGCAGAACGTCCGCGTCTCGCTGCAGCCGTCCCCGTACGGCGGCACCACCGCGGTGGTCTTCGTCCCGGACGCGCTCCTCTCGGACGACGTGCCCGACACGAACGGCATGGGCTTCCGGCTCGACCGGGCGCTCCCCTCGAAGAAGGACGGCGACGAGAGCCGTACGGCGGCCCTGTCCCAGGTGCCGGTCACGCTGCCCGGCCGGACCGCCTCGATGCTGGACGGCCCTGTCGAACTCGAGGCGCCCGTCGATCTGGACGCCCTCGGCGACTTCCCGGACGCCCTCGACGACCAGGACGCCGAACGAGGCGGCATCTTCCGCCCGCGCCGCTCCATCGCAGGGGTGCCGGGGGACCAGCAGCAGGCACGGCAGGATCCGCACGAGCCGTCGCACGCCGACGGAGGAGCCGAAGAGCCGTCCGGCGCGCCCGTACAGCTTCCGCGCCGCCGGACCCCCAAGCTCGTCAGCTCCCACGGGCGCCCCGTGACCCAGACCAAGACGCGGCGCGACGAGGCGACGGACCGCGCGGACGCCGACGAGGTGACGGAACTGCCCCAGGCGGCCCGGGAGTCGTCCGAGCGGCCCGGCGTGCTGGAGGACCTGCCGAAGCGGTCGAGGAGCGTCAGGCGAGGACCGTCCCGCCGCGAGCCCGGGGACTCCCTCGGCTCCCGCCGGGACTCCGCGGACGACTGGCCCGGAGCCACCGACTCGGCGGACGGCGCTGTGGAGCGCCGTCAGGCGCTCGGACGCGGCGGCGGCCCCAGCGGCCCGGCGGGCCCCGACGAGGCGCTCACGCGCGGACCTGAGGCCGTCGAAGGCCGCCGGGACGCAGATGCCCCGGCCCTTCCGCAGCGCGCCTCGCGTCGCGGCGGCGAGTCGGGCGGCACTCATCCCGGTACTCCGGCCGGCGGCGGAACGCGCCCCGGCGCGGCTGCCGGGGGTGGCACCGGCGCGCTGCCCCGCCGTGTACGGCAGGCCAATCTGGCCCCTCAGCTCAAGGACGGCCCCGACCGGCGGGCGGCGCACGACGCGGTCCGCGGGGCGGAACCGACGGAGCGCGACGCGGACGAAGTACGCAACCGTATGGCTTCGCTCCAGCGCGGCTGGCGACGCGGCCGTGAGGAGAACGCCGAGGGCGACGAGGCCCAGGACGGCACAGCACCAGGAACGACTAAGGGAGACGGTCGATGACCGCACCGAAGGCCGCCGGCCACACCACGACCAGCTCGTCGACGGGGGAACTCAACTGGCTCCTCGACGACTTGGTGGCGCGTGTCGCCAGCATCCGCAAAGCACTCGTGCTCTCCGGGGACGGCCTCCCCACGGGGGTCTCCACCGACCTGACGAGGGAGGACAGCGAACATCTGGCCGCCGTCGCCTCCGGGTTCCACAGCCTCGCCAAGGGCGTCGGGCGCCACTTCGAGGCGGGCAGCGTCCGGCAGACCATCGTCGAACTGGACGAGGCCTTCCTGTTCGTCACGGCGGCGGGCGACGGCAGCTGCCTCGCGGTCCTCTCCGACTCCGACTCCGATGTCGGGCAGGTCGCGTACGAGATGACACTGCTGGTCAAGAGGGTCGGCGCACATCTGGCCGCCGCTCCACGCACCGAATTGCCCTCGGGCGGGTAGTGGGATGGCATGAGCGGAGACAGTCAGGGGATGTCCCACTGGTTCGACGACGAGGCCGGACCCGTGGTCCGTCCGTATGCCATGACACGCGGCCGCACCACCAGCGCGGCCCAGCACCGCCTCGACCTGATCGCGGTGGTCGTGACCGAGCTGCACGCCGACGACCCGGAGGCGGACCACTCGCTGTCTCCGGAACATGTGGACATCGTCGGGCTCTGCCGTGACGCCCCCCAGTCGGTCGCCGAACTCGCCGCCGAACTCGACCTGCCCGTCGGGGTCGTACGCGTCCTCATCGGCGACCTCGTGGATGACGAGCTGGTCCATGTGACGCGTCCGGTGCCACCGGCCGAGCTGCCGGACGAAAGCATTCTCCGCGATGTGATCAGCGGCCTCCGGGCCCTGTGACGAGACCCGGAGGCCCGGCCGGTCCGGGCCTCCGCGTCAGACGGCGCGGGGGCTTCGTGTCGGACAACCTTCAGACGACCCGGGCGATGGAACGCCCGGCCCACACGGGCGCCGTCTCCACCAGCGGGGCGAGCCGGTCGCGGACGCCCTCCGGGAACGGGGTGGCCCGTCCCGCCTTCTGGTCCACGTGGAGGGCGAGCAGTTCCGACGTGGCGACCACCGTGGCGTCCGCGTCAGGTGCGGCATTCGCCGCGTCCAGGACGAACATCTCGTGTGTGAAGTGCGCCTTCTTGCCGCCCGCCCCGAGGATCCGGGTGCGGACTCCCAGGTGGGCCCCCTCGGGTACGTCCCGCAGATAGCGGATGTGCGACTCGACCGTGTAGAGCGAACAGCCGCTGTCCGCGCGGTACATGGCGTCCATCCCCGTCGCGTCCATCATCGCGTCGGTGGCGTGGCCGAAGACGAGGACGTAGAACGCCTCGCTCAAGTGCCCGTTGTAGTCGATCCACTCGGGGTGCACGGTCTCGCGGAAGAGGGGCAGGGACGTCATCGGGCGCCGGTCCCGGGCAGCCGGCCGGTGGCGCGCAGCACGTCTATGACCCCCTGGTCGCGCTCCGCGACGAGGTCCGCGATCGTCCGTCCGGCGGAGGCGTCCTCGCAGCCCGCGACGACGGCGTCGTAGAGCGCCCGGTCCAGCTCCGGGGCCTCCAGCCGGGTCCACGGGGACTTCAGGGACGGGCCGAAGTGGTCCAGCATGTGCGCCATGCCGCCCTCCCCGCCTGCCAGGGCGAAGGTGAGCATCGGGCCCATGAACGCCCAGCGCAGACCGGGGCCCTCGGTGATGGACCTGTCTATCTCACGCACCGTCGCCTCGCCGTTGGCGACCATGTGCAGGGCCTCCCGCCACAGCGCCTCCTGGAGACGGTTGGCGATGAAACCGGGGACCTCGCGCTCCATGGTGATCACGGACTTGCCCGCGACCTCGTAGAAGCGGGAGGCCCACTCGACCGCCGCCGCGTCCGTGTGCTCGCCGCCGACGACCTCGACGAGCGGGACGAGGTACGGCGGATTGAAGGGGTGGCCGACGACCAGCCGGCCCGGGGTGACGGCCTCCGTCTGCATGTCCGTCATCGGATAGCCGGACGTGGACGAGGCGATGACGATCCCGGCGGGCGTCGCCGCGTCCAGTTTCGTCAGCAGCTCGCGCTTGAGCTCCAGCTTCTCCGGGGCGCTCTCCTGCACGAACTGGGCGTCCGACACCGCCTCTTCGAGCGTGTCGGTGACCGTCAGACGGGCCGGGGAGGCGCCCGGGGCGAGGCCCAACTGCTGCAGCGCGGGCCACGCGGCGTCCACCAGACGGCGCAGCCGGGCCTCGGCGTCGGGCGCCGGGTCCCAGGCCCTGACGGCGTAGCCGCGGGCCAGGAAGTGGGCGACCCAGCCGCCGCCGATGACCCCGGCACCGACGCAGGCCACGGTGCGTACGTCCTGGGGGGCGGGCCGGGACACTGAGGTCTGTGTGGTGTCGGGGGAGTCTGAAGTGTGGGGCACCAAGGGCTCCTTGAGGGCTCGGCGTGGGGGGCGTGTCGGGACGGCGGCTGTGGCCGGTGGTCTGTGAGGCGCACGGTCTCGGTGGGGCGCGAGGCCCCGATGGAGCGCGCGATCGGCGCGCTCCGGGCTCCGCGGGTCAGCCACGTGGCTTGAGGCCGAGCCTCAGCCGGGCCTCGTCCGGCGTCGCGACGCGGGCCCCCATCGCCTCGACGATCGTCACCGCGCGCTCGACCAGTTGCGCGTTGGTCGCCTTGACGCCCTTGCCGAGGTAGAGGTTGTCCTCCAGACCGACCCGGACGTGCCCGCCGAGCAGCACCGACTGGGCGACCCACGGCATCTGCATCCGCCCGAGGGCGAAGCTGGCCCACTGGGCGCCCTCCGGCAGCATGTTCACCATCGACTGCAGTACGCCCGGATCGGCGGGCGCGCCCCAAGGGATGCCCATGCACAGCTGGAAGACGGTCGGATCGTCCAGCAGCCCCTCGGTGCGCAACTGCTTGGCGAACCAGAGGTGCCCGGTGTCGAAGATCTCCAACTCGGGCCGTACGCCCAGCTCCTGGATGCGCCTCGCCCCCGTACGGAGCATGTCCGGGGTGGACACATAGAGGTTCGAGCCGTCGCCGAAGTTGAGGGAGCCGCAGTCCAGCGTGCAGATGTCGGGCAGCAGGTCCTCGACGTGCGGCAACCGGTCGAGTCCGCCCACGAGGTCGGTGCCGGGCAGGTGCCTCAGCGGCTCCTCCGGGTCGATGACCAGGTCGCCGCCCATGCCCGCGGTCAGGTTGACGACGACGTCCGTGCCGGTCTCCCTGATGCGCTCGACGACCTCCCGGTACAGCCGCGGGTCACGGGAGGGCGCCCCCGTCTCCGGATCGCGCACGTGGATATGGACTGCGGCCGCTCCGGCATCCGCTGCCTCGACGGCGGAGCGGGCGATCTGCTCGGGGGTCACGGGGACGTGCGGGCTCTTCCGCACGGTGTCGCCGGCACCGGTGAGGGCGCACGTGATGATGACGTCCTGGTTCATGGTCATGTGGGGGCCTCCGCTGTGCGGGGGTGGGTTTCGGGTGGGACGGTTGCTCGCATGGCGTTCATGCGTCGCATATAACGAACATGCCGCCTGGAGTCGTCGTCCGTCAAGGGCGCCCGCCGAGGGCACCGGCGGGGGAGCACTGCGCCACCCCCGGTGCTGGTCCCGCGGCTACTGCCGGACCACCGGCACTGCCCGCTCCTCCGAGGAACCGGCCGCCCGCCCCGAGGTGTCACAACGCGCGTGCCGCCCGCGCCACTTCGTCGGCCGCGCCACACGCCAGCGCGCCCAGCGCCGGGAAACGGGACTCGGGCACCCGGTCCTGCGGGCCCCAGATGCTGAGCACGGCGAACGGCCGGTCGCGGGTGCCGAGGACGGGTGCGGACACCCCGTACAGATTCCGCTCCATCTCACCCGCGCACACGCTGTATCCGCGCTCCCGCGTCTCAGCCAGCTCCGCGCGCAGCCGCCCCCGGTCGGCGATCGTCGTGTCGGTGTACGCGGTCAGCGGCTCGGCCAGCAGCACGTCCACCTCCTCCGCCGGCAGCCAGGCCAGCAGCGCCTTCCCGGTCGAGGTGGCGTGCAGCGGCGCCTGCCGCCCGAGCCACTTGGCGCTGAGGACCACCGGGGGAGTCACCTCGTCGACGTACGTCAGCCCGAGCTGCTGCACCACCGCGAGGTTGGCCGTCTCGCCCGTCTGCTCGCAGACCTGGCGCAGGATGCCGTGCGAGCGCCGGATCAGCCCGTCGAACCCGGCGGCCGAGGCCATCCGGGCGACCGCGAAACCCACGGTGTAACGGCTGGTCAGCGGATCGCGCTCGACCAGGCCGTACTGCTCCATGGTGGACAGCAGCCGCCAGGCCGTGGCCCGGTTGAGCCCGCAGCGGCTTGCGAGATTCGTCGCGGTGTCGCCGTCCGGCGCGCTGTCCGCCGTCGCCTCCAGCAGCGTGATCGCGCGCTCCAGGGACTGGACCTTGCCGGATGATCCACCGGGCTCGGCGAGGCGCGAGGCGGTGCCGTCAGTGCCGTCGGCGGTGCTGGTGCTGGTACTTGTGTCTGTGTCGCTGTCGTGGGCGCGAGGGGGCTTGGGCGTAGGCATTCCTTGGCTCCTGACGGTACCGGCTTGACTTCGGTCCAGCTTCTCATCATCCGTTCAGCTATCGCGCTATGTGAACGACCAAGTGATCAGAGGAGAGGCCGGCCATGGTGCCTGCGCCGAGAAGTGCCCCCCGCTCCGGACCGAACGCCGAGGTGCCGGACCCCGATATGATCTGACCGATCGTCGAAAGGCACCTCCGGCTCAGGGTCGGAGCAGCGCGACATCGGGGAGACAGACGTGAAGGGCTGGCAGTTCTGGGTCGACCGCGGTGGCACCTTCACCGATGTCGTCGCCCAGCGCCCCGACGGACGGCTGCTCACCCGCAAACTCCTCTCGGACAACCCGTCCCGGTACGCCGACGCGGCCGTGGCAGGCATTCGCGAACTCCTCACCGAAGCCGGTGACGCCTCAACAGGACGGGCGGCCGAGCAGGACCCCGGTCACCAGAACGGCCTACCGGTGGAATCCGTTCGTATGGGCACCACCGTCGCCACCAACGCACTCCTGGAGCGCAAGGGCGAACGCACCCTCCTCGTCGTCACCCGCGGCTTCCGCGACGCGCTGCGGATCGCCTATCAGAACCGCCCGCGGATCTTCGCCCGTGAGATCGAACTCCCCGAACTGCTCCACGAACGCGTCATCGAGGTCGACGAACGCATCGCCGCCGACGGCACCGTCCTGCGCGCCCCCGACCTGGAGGCCCTCGCCGGGCCCCTCCAGGAGGCGTACGACGCCGGAATCCGTGCCGTCGCCGTCGTCTGCATGCACAGTCACCTCCACCCCGCCCACGAACAGGCCGTCGGTGAGCTGGCCGCCCGCACCGGCTTCCCGCAGATCTCGCTCTCCAGCGAGGTCAGCCCCCTGATGAAACTCGTCCCGCGCGGCGACACGGCCGTCGTCGACGCCTATCTGTCGCCGGTCCTGCGCCGCTACGTCCAGCACGTCGCCGACGAACTCCGGGGCGTACGGCTGATGTTCATGCAGTCCAACGGCGGCCTCGCCGAAGCCGGACAGTTCCGCGGCAAGGACGCCATCCTCTCCGGGCCGGCCGGCGGCATCGTCGGCATGGCGCGGATGTCGCAACTGGCCGGCTTCGACCGGGTCATCGGCTTCGACATGGGCGGTACCTCCACGGACGTCTCGCACTTCGCGGGCGAGTACGAACGTGTCTTCACCACCCAGATCGCCGGAGTCCGGCTGCGCGCGCCCATGCTCGACATCCACACCGTCGCGGCGGGCGGCGGATCCGTCCTCCACTTCGACGGCTCCCGCTATCGCGTAGGGCCGGACTCGGCGGGAGCGGACCCCGGCCCCGCCTGCTATCGCGGCGGAGGCCCGCTCACCGTCACCGACGCCAACGTGGCCCTCGGCCGGATCCAACCCGCCCATTTCCCCAGGGTGTTCGGCTCCGACGGCGACCAGTCGCTCGACGACACCCTCGTCCGCGACCGCTTCACCGCCCTCGCCGACGAGATCCGCGAGCGGACCGGCGACGACCGCACCCCCGAGCAGGTCGCCGAGGGCTATCTGCAGATCGCCGTGGCCAACATCGCCAACGCCGTGAAGCGCATCTCGGTCCAGAAGGGCCACGACGTCACCCGCTACGCACTGACCACCTTCGGCGGTGCGGGCGGCCAGCACGCGTGCATGGTCGCCGACTCGCTCGGCATCCGCACGGTCCTCGTGCCGCCCATGGCCGGGGTGCTCTCCGCGCTCGGCATCGGGCTCGCCGACACCACGGCCATGCGCGAACAGTCCGTCGAGGCGCCCCTGGAAGCCTCCGCGATGCCGGGCATCCTCAAGACCGCCGACGGCCTGGAGGGCGCGGCCCGCGCCGAACTCCTCGCCGAGGACGTCCCCGAGGACCGCATCCGGGTCACCCGCCGGGCCCAACTGCGCTATGACGGCACGGACACGGCGCTCACCGTCGAGCTGACCGAGCCCGACGCCATGACCCGCGCCTTCGAAGACCGCCATCGCGCCACCTACTCCTTCACCCTCGACCGTCCGGTCGTCGTCGAAGCCCTCTCCGTGGAAGCCACCGGTCTCACCGAACCCCCCGATCTCTCCGCCCTGGTCACCCCGCACTCCGCTCCTGGCACCCCGGAGACGGTCAGCCTCCACACCGGCGGAACCTGGCGCGACGTACCCCTGCACCGCCGCGAGGAACTGCCCCCGGGCGACACCGTCACCGGCCCCGCGATCATCACCGAGGCCAGCTCGACGACCGTCGTCGACGACGGCTGGCAGGCGGCCATGACCGACGACGGGCATCTGGTCATGGAACGCGTGGCGGTCACGGAGAGTTCCGATCTCGGCACGGAAGTCGACCCCGTTCTCCTCGAAGTCTTCAACAGCCTCTTCATGGCCATCGCCGAACAGATGGGCGCCCGCCTGGAGTCCACCGCCCAGTCCGTCAACATCAAGGAGCGTCTGGACTTCTCCTGCGCACTCTTCGACCCCGACGGCAATCTGGTCGCCAACGCCCCGCATATCCCAGTGCACTTGGGCTCGATGGGCACCAGCGTCAAGGAGGTCATCCGCCGCCGCGGCGACAGCATGCGCCCCGGTGACACGTACGCGGTCAACGACCCGTACCACGGCGGCACGCACCTCCCCGACGTCACGGTGATCACCCCGGTCTTCGACACGGAGGGTGACGGCACAACGAGCGGCGACGAGACGGGCGGCGGCGAGACAGGCGGTGGTGAGACGGGCGGCGGCGGCGCCGACGGCGGGCGCATCCTCTTCTACGTCGCCTCGCGCGGCCACCACGCGGAGATCGGCGGCATCGCGCCGGGCTCCATGCCCGCCAACAGCCGCACCATCGAGGAGGAAGGCATCCTCTTCGACAACTGGCTGCTCGTGGAAGGCGGCCGCCTCAGGGAGGCCGAGACCCGAAGCCTCCTCACCGAGGCGCCCTACCCCTCGCGCAACCCGACGACCAACCTCGCCGACCTGCGCGCCCAGATCGCCGCCAACCAGAAAGGCGTCGACGAAGTCGCCCGCATGATCGAGCACTTCGGGCTCGACGTCGTCCAGGCGTACATGAAGCACGTCCAGGACAACGCCGAAGAGGCGGTCCGCCGCGTCATCGACACCCTTGAAGACGGCGAGTTCGCCTACGAGACCGACTCCGGTGCAGTGATCCGGGTCCACGTCTCCGTAGACCGCGAAAAACGCTCCGCGAAGGTCGACTTCACGGGCACGTCCCCGCAGCTCGCCACCAACTTCAACGCGCCGTTCGCGGTGGTCAACGCGGCCGTCCTGTACGTCTTCCGCACCTTGGTCGCCGACGACATCCCGCTCAACGACGGCTGCCTGCGGCCCCTCGACATCGTCGTGCCGCCCGGGTCGATGCTCGCCCCGGAACCTCCGGCCGCCGTAGTGGCGGGAAATGTGGAGACGTCACAGGCGATCACCGGCGCCCTGTACGGTGCTCTCCGGGTGCAGGCCGAGGGCTCCGGCACCATGAACAACGTCACCTTCGGCAACGAGCGGTTCCAGTACTACGAGACCGTGGCCTCCGGGTCCGGCGCGGGCGACGGCTTCCCCGGCGCGCCCGTCGTACAGACCCACATGACCAACTCGCGACTCACGGACCCTGAGGTCCTGGAGTGGCGACTGCCGGTCCAGCTCGACGAGTTCGCCGTACGACGCGGCAGCGGCGGGGCCGGACGGTGGCGGGGCGGTGACGGTGCCGTACGCCGCATCCGGTTCCACGAGCCGATGACCGTCTCCACGCTCTCCCAGCACCGCAGGGTCCCGCCCTACGGTATGGCGGGCGGCGAACCCGGGACGCTGGGCGCCAACCGCGTGGAGCGCGCGGACGGCACGGTCACCGAACTCGCCGGGAGCGACGCGGCCGAGGTCGGACCCGGCGACGTGCTGGTCATCGAAACACCCGGCGGCGGCGGATACGGGCCGCCACCGCCCGGCACCACCGAAGCAAGCACCACCGCTGAACCAGGCTCCACCACCCAAGCAGGCTCCACCGATGCAAGCTCCACCGAAGCACGCGACACCACTGAAGCAGGAGAAGAGAACGATGATCTTCGGGCGCACTGAGCGCGGCAAGGCCCCCGTCGAGCCCGTCACGCTCAAGATCCTCGTGGCGGGCGGCTTCGGCGTGGGCAAGACGACCATGGTCGGCGCCGTCAGCGAGATCAAGCCGCTGCGCACCGAGGAGTTGCTGACCGAGGCGGGGCGTCCCGTCGACGACACCAGCGGTGTGGAGGGCAAGCACACCACCACGGTCGCCATGGACTTCGGCCGCATCACGCTCCGCGAGGACCTGGTGCTGTACCTCTTCGGGACACCCGGTCAGAACCGCTTCTGGTTCCTGTGGGACGAGCTCGCCACCGGCGCCCTGGGTGCCGTCGTCCTCGCCGACACCCGCCGCCTGGAGGACTGCTTCGCCGCCGTCGACTACTTCGAGCGCCGGTCCATACCGTTCGTGGTGGGCGTCAACTGCTTCGAGGGCGCGGCCCGTTACCCCATCGATGACGTCCGTCAGGCCCTCGACCTGGACCCCGGGGTCCCCGTCGTCCTGTGTGACGCGCGCGGCCGGGAGTCGGTCAAGGAAGTCCTCATCGAGGTCGTCCAGCACGCGATGGCGTACGCCGCCGAGCGCCGCCAGACAGTCACCACCTGAGACACCGGCCGGCGGCGCCCAGCCGGCCCGGGCAGCAAGTAGCGGCACGAGTACGGCCCGTACCCCCGCCGACAGGGGTACGGGCCGCAGTCCTCAGGCACTGCCGATGGGCCGCTCACGTGGGCATCGAGGTCCACGCGCGCGCGTGGACCTCGAAAACGGGTGGGTCAGCCCTCGCCGTCCTCGTGCCAGCCGAAGCTCTTCTCCACCGCCTTGCGCCAGTTGTGGTACTCGCGGTCACGGACGGACGCCTCCATGTCGGGCGTCCACTCGACGTCCTTCTGCCAGTGCGTCTTCAGCTCGTCGAGGTCGTTCCACACCCCGGTCGCCAGACCGGCCGCGTACGCGGCGCCCAGGCAGGTCGTCTCGGAGACCTTCGGGCGGATCACCGGCACCCCGAGGACATCCGCCTGGTGCTGCATCAGCAGATTGTTCTTGGTCATGCCGCCGTCCACCTTCAGGGTCGTGATCTGCACCCCGGAGTCCTGGAACATCGCGTCCACGACCTCACGCGTCTGCCAGCTCGTCGCCTCCAGGACGGCCCGCGCGAGGTGCCCCTTCGTGACGTACCTGGTCAGCCCGGTGACGACACCGCGCGCGTCGGAACGCCAGTAGGGCGCGAACAGGCCCGAGAACGCGGGCACGATGTACGCGCCACCGTTGTCGTCGACGCTCGCGGCGAGGGTCTCGATCTCGTCGGCGCTACGGATGATGCCGAGCTGGTCGCGGAACCACTGCACCAGCGCCCCGGTGATCGCGATGGACCCTTCGAGGCAGTAGACCGGCGCCTCCGTGCCGATCTTGTACCCCATCGTGGTCAGGAGCCCGTTCTTCGAGGGAACGGGCCGGTTCCCGGTGTTGAGCAGCAGGAAGCTGCCCGTTCCGTACGTGTTCTTGGCCGTGCCCACGTCGTAGCAGGCCTGTCCGAACACCGCCGCCTGCTGGTCGCCCAGCGCCGACGCCACCGGGACGCCCGCGAGTTGGCCCACGGCGGTCCCGTACACCTCGGACGAGGACTTGATCTCCGGGAGGACGGCCTCGGGGACGTTCATCGCGGAGAGGATGGACTGGTCCCACTGGAGTGTTTCGAGGTTCATCAGCATGGTGCGGCCGGCGTTGGTCACGTCGGTGACGTGCCGTCCGCCGTCGGTGCCGCCGGTGAGGTTCCAGATCAGCCAGGAGTCGATCGTGCCGAAGGCGATCTCGCCGCGTTCGGCACGGGCCCGAAGTCCCGGCACGTTGTCGAGCAGCCAGGCAGCCTTGGGCCCGGAGAAGTAGCTGGCCAGGGGCAGTCCGGTCTGCTCACGGAAACGGTCCTGCCCGTCCGAGCCGCCGAGTTCGTTGCAGAGCGCGGAGGTACGGGTGTCCTGCCAGACGATCGCGTTGTGTACGGGCTTGCCCGTGGCGCGGTCCCACAGGACCGTCGTCTCGCGCTGGTTGGTGATCCCCAGCGCGCTGAGCTGGTCGGCGCGGAGCCCCGCCTTCGCGAGCGCGCCCGCGACCACGGCCTGCACCTTCGACCAGATCTCGGTGGCGTCGTGCTCCACCCAGCCCGGCTTGGGGAAGATCTGGCGGTGTTCTCGCTGGTCGACGGCGACGATGGCGCCGTCCTGGTTGAAGACGATGCAGCGGCTGGACGTGGTGCCCTGGTCGATTGCGGCGACGAACTTGTCCGTCATGACGTCCCCTTCGTCGGATTCTTCGGACGGCTGCCTCAGAAGGCTGCTTTGAAGATGAGCCCGGCAAGCACTCCGCCGATCAGCGGCCCCACCACCGGGATCCACGAGTAGCTCCAGTCCGAGGTCCCCTTGTTGGGGATCGGCAGGATGGCGTGAGCGATGCGCGGGCCCAGGTCACGGGCCGGGTTGATGGCGTACCCCGTGGGACCACCGAGTGACAGACCGATGCCGACCACCAGGAACGACACGATCAGGATCGCGGTGCCGGACTCGCCGAGCCCCTTGGTGAGGCCGAACGCCAGGATCGGCAGTACCAGACCGATGGTCGCGATGATCTCGGTGATGAGGTTCGCCACGGGATTGCGGATCGCGGGGCCGGTGGAGAAGATCCCGAGCGTGGGCTGCGCTATCTCCTCGTCGGCGTTGGCCTGGAACTGGGCGTAGTAGACCAGCCAGCACAGCACGGCGCCCAGGAAGGCGCCGACCATCTGTCCGGCGATGTAGATGTGGACCTTGTCCCAGTCCCCGGTGTCTATGGCGATGCCGACGGTCACCGCCGGGTTGAGGTGCCCGCCGGACAGCGGCGCCGCGGTGTAGGCCCCGGCCAGTACGCCGAAGCCCCAGCCGAACGCGATGACGACCCAGCCGGCGTCCTTCGCCTTGGAGTAGTTGAGTACGACCGCGGCGACCACTCCGGCGCCGAAGAGGATCAGAATCGCTGTGCCGATGACCTCACCGACGAAAATGTCTCCGTTGCTCATGGCGGCTCCTAGGCCCAAGCCCGGGGCGATCCGCCCCGGTCCACCGTGCAGGGTGCGTTCCCATGGCTACTTCAGCCGAGGACAGGGAGATCCCGCGCCCCGCCCGGCGTCCGTGACGAGCGTGCCGTCGTAGTCGGATCGCCCGTGGGGGCATGACCCGTTGGCGCAGGCCAGGGCCTGCGCGGCGCAGTGCCTGAATACGCCGGAATGCGGCGATGCCGACTGACACCGGAAGTGTTCACCGGCACTGTGGGAGCGTCAAGGTCGCGGGCGACAACGGTTCGCGCCCGCGCAGACGACTCGACGGGGCGGCCGCGTTCCGGGGTGCGTATACGGCGGCGGAGAGCGTGAGGACGGGGGGTTCCGCGGCGGGAGCCGGCCGGGGCTCGTCGGCGCTCGGCCGGTCAGCGGGGAACGCGGCCTTCGGAGTGCGTGCACGTCGGTGCAGGGCGTGGGTGCCGGTGACCCGGGCGGCGAAGGCGGCCCGGGAGATCTCCCGAATCGGCCGGGCCGGTGGCGTGACCTTCACGGCACCGCGGGGCGAGCCGGTGCTGTCCCTGCGGCCCTCAGCCGCTCGGCAGTCGACAGCTGACCCCAGTCCTCAGCCGCCCGGGAGCTCTCAGCTGCCCGCGCGCCTGCCGGTCGCCCCGGGGTGGCAAGCACCCTGAGCCCCGGCCGACCCACCACCGCGGCACCCCCCCGCCACCGCTCGGCCGGCCCGCGGCCGAGGGCACCTCACCCCCGCCCGGGCCCGCCCGCCCAACTCTCGGCATGCGCCGGCGCCGCTCCCGAGCCCCGTCGGATCTCGTGGCCGGGCAGGCCCGCACGGCCGAGCACCCAACTGGCCCCCCGGAGGGACTTCGCGGCCTGCTTGAGGGGCGCCAGAGACGCGGCGGCCTCACGGTGGTCGGTGACGCTGCCGGGGGCGCACAGCACGGTGGCGAGGGACAGCGTGACGGCGAGCCCGCCCGCCGACCAGGGTGTGTCGAGCACCGACGTGGCCAGTGGATCGAGCCACTCCGGATCCGCCAGGACCAGGAAGTCGTCACCGCCGATGTGCCCCACGCGTGTGGCCCCGGACGCGGCCGCCTGCAACGCCCGCCCCACCGCCCGGATCAGTTCGTCGCCGGCCGCGAACCCCGCACCGTCGTTGACCCGCTTGAAGCCGTCGACGTCCAGCCAACTGAGCGTGAACACCCGCCCGTCGGCGATCCACCGGTCCACCTCACCGGTGATCGTGTCCGAACCGGGCAGCCGCGTCAGCGGATTGAGCCCGGCGGCCTCCTCGACACGGCTCTCCGCCAGCGCCCGTACGAGATCCGCCAGCCGTACGACGCCCACGCACCGCCCGAGCCGGTCGACGACCGCGACATCGTCCGACGTACGGTCACGCGCCCCGTCCGCCACCACGTCGAGAACCTCCCACGCGGTCGCGTCGACCCCGACCGTGCGCGGCGGATCACCCAGCCTCGCGGCGGGCCGGTCGGCGTACAGCGCGTGCCCATAGCGCCCCGACAGCGACAGCAGGAACCGCGACCGGTGCACCGACCGCACAGGCACTCCGGCTGCGTCCACGAGCACCACCCCGGAGACGTCCGGCGACCCGGTCAGCAGCGCTCGCACCTGCCCCGCCGACGCCCCGGCGGGCAACAGCGCGGCAGGCCGTACGAACTGTCGTACGGGCGGCCCGTAGGGCGGCGTCGCCGCGGCCACGGGAGAGAGGGCCGGAACGTACACATCCGCCGCGGGCCGCCGCGCCGGAGGCGCGAACAGCTCGCCCTGCGCCAACTGCGCGCCCGCGGACACCGCCGCCGCGCACTGCGACTCGGTCTCCACGCCCTCGACGGACAGCAGCGCCCCGAGCTGCTCGCACAGCGTGCGCATCGCCCGCACCACCGCCGGCCTGGACAGCAGGGACGCGTCCAGCTTCACCAGGTCGGGCGCGAGATCCGCGAGCACCCGCAGGGGTACGTCACCGTCGCCGATGCCGTCCGCGCAGATCCGGAAGCCCTCGTCCCGCAGCACCGACACTGCTTCGACGAGCGCCTGGTGCGGTACGTGGGTGAAGGGCGGGCCGACGTCGACCGTCACCTCCCACGGCATGCGCCCGGCCTCCCGCACCTCGTCACGGAGCGCCGCGAGCCCTCCGAGATCGGCGAGGGTCCCGGCGAACACGTTGACGTGCAGCGGCAGCAGCGTCTCCTGACGGGCCGCCGCCCGCATCGCCAACGCGGCCAGCCGGCCGTCGAGTTCGGGATCCCGGCGCGCCTGCGCGAGGATGTCACCGGACTCCGGACGGGCGAGTATCTCCAGCGCCGTGACCCCTCCGGTCGTCAGATTGACGACCGGCTGGAAGGCGAAGCGGACAGTATCCGTCCAGGAGGGCACGGAAGCATAATGACGCCACCCGCGTACGCCCAGGCGCAGTTCACGAGCTGTTCACGCACGATTCTGGGCCGATCACACAGCGTGTGGACGACCCCCGCCGGGCACGCCGGGCCTCCTCACCTGACGGCGATCACGGACGACCCGTGCCCGAACAGCCCCTGGTTCGCGGTGATCCCCACCAGCGCACCCGCGACCTGCCGGTCACCCGCCGCTCCCCGCAACTGCCAGGTGAGCTCGCAGACCTGGGCGATGGCCTGCGCCGGAACGGCCTCTCCGAAGGAGGCGAGTCCGCCGCTGACGTTCACCGGTATTCGCCCGCCCAGTGCCGTCGCGCCCTCGCGCAGCAACTTGGCCGCCTCGCCCTCGCCGCACAGCCCCAGATCCTCGTACCACTGCAACTCCAGGGACGTGGACAGGTCGTAGACCTCGGCGAGCGAGAGATCCCCCGGGCCGACGCCGGCCTCCTCGTACGCGGCCCGCGCGATCGACGCGCGGAACGTGTCGGCCGCCGGCTCCGCCGCGACCGCAGAGTCCGTCGCGATGTCGGGAAGGTCCAGCACGGTGTTGGGATAGCGCGGCGTCACCGTGGACACCGCGCGGATCCGCACCCGGTCCGCCGTCCCGTGGCGGCGTGCGAACTCCATGCTGGACAGCACGAGCGCCGCCGCCCCGTCCGAAGTCGCGCAGATGTCGAGCAGCCGCAGCGGATCGGCCACGACGGCCGAGGCGGCGACCTGTTCGGCCGTGACCCGCTTGCGGTAGCGGGCGTTGGGGTTCAGCGCACCCAGAGCCGCGTTCTTCACCTTGACCTGCGCGAAGTCCTCCAGGGTGTCCCCGTGGACGGCCATCCGCCGCCGTGCGTACAGCCCGAAGTACGTCGGATTCGTCGCCCCAAGGACCCGGAACCGCAGCCAGTCCGGATCGTCGGCCCGGTCCCCGCCCGCAGGCCGGAAGAACCCCTTGGGGGCCGCGTCCGCGCCCACCACCAGAACCACGTCCGCGAGACCCGAAAGGATCTGCGCCCGCGCGGTGTTGACGGCCTGCGCCCCCGACGCGCACGCCGCGTACACGCTCGCGACCCGGGCGCCCTGCCAGCCCAGTGCCTTGGCGAACGTCGCCCCCGCCACATAACCCGGGTATCCGCCACGGACCGTGTCCGCGCCGACGATCGAGCCGACGTCCCGCCAGTCGACCCCCGCGTCGGCGAGCGCCGCGCGCGCGGCCACCGTCCCGTACTCCACGAAGCCGCGCCCCCACTTGCCCCAGGGGTGCATGCCCGCACCGAGCACCGCCACTTCACCCGTCATGCCGTCACCCCCGTCGGCCGCCAGTGCCACGTAGTCCAGGTCGTCTCCGCGTCCTCGTTCAGCACGCCCGGGACGACCTCCACCTCCATGCCCACCGCCAGGTCGGCGACGGTCACCCCGGGAACGGTCTGTCCGAGCACCACGAGCCGTTCGGATTCCAGTTCCACAGCGATCAACGCGTACGGCCGCCATTCGAGTTCCGGATCGGACACATACGGTGACGGCGGCCGGTACCGGCTGTCGGTGTACGACCACACGCGGCCGCGCCGCGACAGCGGAACCTCTTCCAGATCGCCGCCGGGGCAACCCGGATTGCGGCAGAAGGCGTCCTCACGGGGGAAGAACACCGACGCGCAGGCCGAGCAGCGTGTGCCGAGGAGCCGGAACTCCTCTCCCTCGCCGGTGAACCAGCCGGTGACCACGGGTGTACGGGTGCGCGACAAGATCCCTCCACGACACTGGATCTGACGGAACGTCAGAAGTGTGCCACGGGCAGGGTCGATTGGGCAGGGCGGCGGAGTGCGTCACGGAGTACAAGACGGGTCGTCACGGGGAGAACCGATCAGGCCTCCTGAGCGTCGGAGTATCGGTAGGGACGGCCGGGGCCCACGGGGGTGGTTCCGGCCGTCCCTCATCTCTGAGTACTTCCTGAGCCACGCGGGTCGCCTCCCGCCCCGGCTGTATCGGGTCGCCCGATCGGGCGCGGACTGTATCCGATCTCTTCCCCCGGGGAACCTGCACCTGATAGACGCAGGGACATGACACGACTCTCCATGGCGGTACGCAGCTTCGTCACCGTCCTCGCCGCCCTGCTGGCCGTCACCGCGGCTTCCGCGACGGCCCGGGCCACGACCGAGCCGAAGGCTCCCGCCGACTTCGTGGCCCTGAGATCCGTGGACCCGACGATCATCCAGGAGATCCGCTACTTCACCCCGCACAACTTCGTGGGCGAGCGCATCGACGGCTACCGGCAGCCCCTCTGCATCCTCACCAGGCCCGCCGCCGAAGCCCTCCACCAGGCCCAGCAGCGACTGCTGGGGCAGGGCTACTCCCTGAAGGTGTACGACTGCTACCGGCCCCAGCGGTCCGTGGACCACTTCGTCCGCTGGGCCAAGGACCTCGAAGACCAGACCATGAAGGCCGAGTTCTACCCGAACGTCGACAAGACCCGTCTGTTCGAGGACGGTTACATCGCGGAGAAGTCCGGCCACAGCCGCGGCTCGACCATGGACCTCACCCTCGTGAAGCTCCCGGCGTTGCCGACCCGCCCGTACGTCCCCGGAGAGCCCCTCGTGCCCTGCTTCGCGCCCCAGGGCGAGCGTTTCCCGGACAACTCCGTGGACATGGGCACCGGTTACGACTGCTTCGACACCCTGTCGCACACCCTCGACCCGCGCATCCAGGGACAGCAGCGCGCCAACAGGCTGCTCCTGAAGGACACCCTCGAAGGCCTCGGTTTCGTGAACCTGGCAGAGGAGTGGTGGCACTTCACGTACAAGCCCGAGCTGTACCCCGACACCTATTTCGACTTCCCGGTGTCGATGAAATCCCTCATCCAGTCTCACTGAGGCGGCCCGCGCAGACGTCCTTGTGATGATCGGATACAGTCCGGGCGTGTCTCCAACCCAGATCCCGTCCGCCAACTCCGCGCCGGACTCCCACTGTTCGAGCTGCGGCGCGCCCTACGGAGAGGGCGTTTCCGGCTGGCCCCGCACCTGCTCCTCCTGCCGCACCGTGGCCTACCGCAACCCGATTCCGGTCGCGGTGGCCCTGCAGCCCGTGTACGACACCAAGGGTGCGGCCCTGGTCGTCATCACCCGGACCATCGCTCCCGCGCGCGGGGGTATTGCCCTGCCCGGAGGGTTCATCGACCAACGGGAGGACTGGCGGCAGGCCGTCGTCCGTGAACTCAAGGAGGAGACGGGCATCGCCGCGGCCGGCCGCGACGTACGGCTCGTCGACGCCCTGAGCTCCCCCGACGGCCACCTGCTGCTCTTCGGAGCCCTCCCGGAGCGACCGGTGGCCGACCTGCCGCCGTCCGTCGCGACCGACGAGACCGAGGGCTGGCAACTGCTCCGCAGGGCGACCGAACTCGCCTTCCCGCTGCACACCCTGGCGGCGAAGGCGTGGTTCGAGGGCCGGTACGTCTGAGAGCTCTTCACGCGCCCCGGCGGGGGGCCACGCCCGACCGGGGCGGGCTCCCACCGAGGCTGTGGGCCTCTTCAGCGGCGTGTCACAACGCTCCCAGCCCCCGCACCCGAACGGGCAGTGACGGCTCACTGCGGCCGTCCTCCCCGTACCGCTCGACGATCACCCGCTTCCCCTTCCGGCGCGTCACATAGCGCTCGATCTCCGGCTCGTCCCAGCCGTCGCCCGAGTCCGCCACCACCAGCCCGCCCCCGGTCCGTCCGCGGGCGGGCGCCCACACCTCCAGCTCCAGACCGCCGTCCTCGCCACGCACCGGCAGGACGGCCCCCGCACGGGCCAGGACCGGAATCCGCGACAAGGGGGCGTCGATCAGCACCTGCGCGGGCCCTTCGTACGCCTCCTCGGTCACCGTGTCGTACCAGCGCCCCCGCGGCAGCTGCACCGCACGCCGATCGGCGCCCGGGTCCAGCACCGGCGCCACCAGAAGACAGTCACCCAGCAGGAAGGCGTCCTCGCAGTCCCGCAGCGCCCTGTCCTCCGGCGCGCCCCACCACACCGGCCGCACATAGGGCGCACCCGTACGGCGTGCCAGATGCGCCAGCGTCATGAAGTACGGCAGCAGCCGCCGCCGTTCGACGAGCGCCACGCGTGCGTGCCCGAGAACGTCGTCACCGAACTCCCACGGCTCCCTGCGCCCCGCCCGCAGACTCGCGTGCGTACGGAACAGGGGCAGGTACGCCCCCAGCTGGAACCACCGCAGATACAGCTCGGGGGAGGGGCTCCCGTCGAAGCCGCCCACATCGGGACCCGAATACGGCACGCCGCACAGCCCGAGGCCCATCACCAGCGACAGGGACGCCCGCAGGCCGGGCCACCCCGTGGCCACGTCCCCGGACCAGGTCCCTCCGTAGCGCTGCATTCCGGCCCACCCGGAGCGCGAGAACAGGAACGGCCGCTCCTGGGGCGTCAGTTCGCGCAGGCCTTCGTAGCCGGCTCGCGCCATGCCGAGCGCGTACACGTTGTGCGCCTCACGATGGTCACCGCCGCGACCCTCCAGGTCGTGCCGCGCCGAACGGGGCAGCGTCGACTCCCCGAAGGCGGCGAAGGACACCGGCTCGTTCATGTCGTGCCAGAAACCCGCGAACCCCTGGGAGAGCCGCTCTTCGTAGAGGTCGCCCCACCACCGGCGCGTACGCGCGCGCGTGAAGTCCGGATAGACCACCTCGCCCGGCCAGACCACCCCACGCACGGGCTGCCCGGCGGCGTCCCGCACGAAGGCCTCCTCGGCGGTCCCACTGTCGTACACGGCGTTGCCGGGCTCGGCCTTCACCGCCGGATCCACGATCGACACCAGCCGGATCCCGTCCCGGCGCAGTTCCTCGGCGAGCACCGGCAGCTTCGGGAAGCGGTCGCGGTCGACCGTGAACACCTGATGCGCGTCGAAGTGGTCGATGTCGAGGTGCACGGCCTCCAGCGGCAGCCCGCGCTCGTGATAGCCGCCGACGATCCGCCGCACCTCCTCCTCGCTCCCGAAGCCCCATCGCGCGTGATGGTGCCCCAGGGCCCAGGCCGGCGGCAGCGCGGCGGCTCCGGTCAGGGACGCCCAGGCGTGCAGCACGCGCGCGGGATTGCCCACCATCACCCAGCAGCGCAGGGGCCCGCCGTCCATGCGGAGTTCGCTCGTCCCGGCCCGGTCGTGCCCGGACCCGGCACCTTCCTCGCCCTCGCGCAGCGTCACACCGCCGTCCCATGTGCTGTCGTGGAAGACCAGGTGGGTGGCCGCGTCGGCCACCACCATCTGCACCGGCATGGTGACGTAGAGCGGATCGTCGCCGGGCCCGAAGGCGTGCCCAGGATCGGTGTTCCACAGCCGATACGTTCCGTCGCGCAGCCGGGGCCCCGACGCGCGCCCGCCCAGTCCGAAGAACCGCGCGTCCGCGGCCACTTCGGACCGCTGCATCCAGCGCGCCTCCCCACCACCGACCGGCTCCCACCACCGCGGTGGCAGATCCCGCCGCAGGGTCACCCCGCCCGGCGTACGCACCTCCACGGCCCCGTGCCGCGACACGACGACCGTCATCCGCTCCGCCACGACCCGCCAGGCGCCGTCCTTGTCAGGCTCCAGCACGGCCCGGGGGTCCGGTTCGGGAGAGGGACCCGCGAGCGCGTACGACGGCTCTGGCCCCACCCCGTCCCAGCTCCAGAAGACGGCTCCGCCGGCCGTGACGGTGACCCGCAGCTCCGACCGGGTGAACCGGACGACTCCACCACCGGGACCCGGCTCGACACTCAGCACCGGCCCGGGAACCCGCGCCCGCTCGGCGCCCCGTGGTGGCAGCCCCGAGGCGTCGGCACGCCTCCTCCGCCACGCGGCCCGCACGGTACGCAGCCCCTGGGCCGATCCCACCGAACCGACCGCCTTCATCGAACGCACCAGGTCACGACCGTCCATGCTGCTCAGCCTGCCACTCGAAACGGTCGCTGAGTGCGTCGTTCAACTTCCGTTCACCCGTGGCAGGACCACATCTTCACGCGCCGGACTATGTGGGGCCCGCCCTGGTGCGGAAGTCGATCACATGGCATCGTCCGTGGGAGCCGCGTGACGCGCACACCCCAGCCCGTGCGCGGTACACGCACACGACGCGCACAGTCCGGGAGCCGCCCCATGACCTCAGCGAACCCCTCGCCGCTCTGGCAACCCGACCCGGGCCGCATCGCCCAGTCACAGATCACCCGATTCCAGACCTGGGCGGCCGAGCACCACGGAGCCCCCGCAGAGGGCGGTTACGCCGCTCTGCACCGCTGGTCCGTGGACGAACTGGACACGTTCTGGAAAGCCGTCACCGAGTGGTTCGACGTACGGTTCTCGACCTCCTACGCGCGCGTGCTGGGCGACCGCTCGATGCCGGGCGCACAGTGGTTCCCCGGAGCCACCCTCAACTACGCCGAGCACGCCCTGCGAGCGGCCGACACCCGAGCGGACGAACCGGCCCTCCTCCATGTCGACGAGACCCACGAACCGATCCCGGTCAGCTGGTCCGAACTGCGCCGCCAGGTCGGCTCCCTGGCCGCCGAACTCCGAGCTCTCGGTGTACGCCCGGGGGACCGCGTCAGCGGCTACCTCCCGAACGTGCCCCAGGCCGTGGTCGCCCTCCTCGCCACCGCGGCCGTCGGCGGCGTCTGGACGTCCTGCGCCCCCGACTTCGGCGCCCGCAGCGTCCTCGACCGCTTCCAGCAGGTCGAACCGGTTGTGCTGTTCACCGTCGACGGCTACCGCTACGGCGGCAAGGAGCACGACCGCCGCGACACCGTCGTCGAACTGCGCCGCGAACTGCCCACCCTGCGCGCCGTCGTCCACATCCCGCTGCTCGGCACCGAGGCCCCCGAGGGCACCCTGGAATGGTCGGCCCTCACATCGGCGGACGTAACGCCCGTCTACGAAGAGGTCCCTTTCGACCATCCCCTGTGGGTGCTCTACTCCTCCGGCACGACCGGCCTCCCCAAGGCCATCGTCCAGTCCCAGGGCGGCATCCTCGTCGAACACCTCAAGCAGCTCGGCCTCCACTGCGACCTGGGCCCCGAGGACCGCTTCTTCTGGTACACCTCCACCGGCTGGATGATGTGGAACTTCCTCGTCTCCGGCCTCCTGACGGGCACCACGATCGTCCTGTACGACGGCAGCCCCGGCTTCCCGGACACCGGCGCCCAGTGGCGCATCGCCGAACGCACCGGCGCCACCCTCTTCGGTACGTCGGCGGCATACGTCATGGCCTGCCGGAAGGCGGGCGTCCACCCCTCCCGCGACTTCGACCTCTCCCGCGTCCAGTGCGTCGCCACCACCGGCTCGCCCCTGCCGCCCGACGGATTCCGCTGGCTGCACGACGAGGTGCGCGACGACCTGTGGATCGCCTCCGTCAGCGGCGGCACCGACGTGTGCTCCTGCTTCGCCGGAGCCGTCCCCACCCTCCCGGTCCACGTCGGCGAACTCCAGGCCCCCGGCCTCGGCACCGACCTCCAGTCCTGGGACCCGAGCGGCGAACCCCTCATCGACGAGGTCGGCGAACTCGTCGTCACCAACCCCATGCCGTCGATGCCCATCCGCTTCTGGAACGACCCCGACGGCAGCCGCTACCACGACAGCTACTTCGACACGTACCCCGGAGTGTGGCGCCACGGCGACTGGATCACCGTCACCTCACGCGGCTCCGTCATCATCCACGGCCGCTCGGACTCCACCCTCAACCGCCAGGGCGTCCGCATGGGTTCGGCCGACATCTACGAAGCCGTGGAGAGGCTCCCCGAGATCCGCGAATCCCTCGTCATCGGCATCGAACAGCCCGACGGCGGCTACTGGATGCCCCTCTTCGTCCACCTCGCTCCAGGAGCCGTACTCGACGACGCCCTCCTGAGCCGCATCAAGCAGACAATCCGCGAACAACTCTCCCCTCGCCACATCCCCGACGAGGTCATCGAGGTACCCGGAGTCCCGCACACCCTCACCGGCAAGCGCATCGAGGTCCCGGTCAAGCGTCTCCTCCAGGGCACCCCCTTGGAGAAGGCGGTCAACCCCGGCTCCATCGACAACCTCGACCTGCTCAGCTTCTACGAGGAGCTGGCCCGCAAGCGCGCCTGACCAACCCCGCATTCCAGCGCCGCCCCGGGCGTGATCCCCCCCACGTCCGAGGGGCGTTGTCAGTGCTGCTGGTTACTGTGAGTGAGCATTGATCGACTGCACGCAGGGGGAAAAATGACACACACCCAGCACCAGACCATGCGGCGCGTCCTGCGCCGTGAAATCGCCGGAACCATCGGCCTGTTGACCGACGAGCAGGACTTCACCGCGATGCGGCGGCGCTACCGCACCTTCACCTTCGACAACCACGCGAGCTATCTCCAGCAGGTGGAAGCCCTGCTCCGGACCCTCGCCTCCCAGGGCGGCCACACCACGGTGGCACTCTTCGACCCCGAGGAGTACGCGGAGTTCTGCGCCGAACACGGCCTGGAACCCGACACCCCGTCCAGCCGCACCCGCTTCACCGCGGAACTCGCCGCGACAGGCGCGACCGTCCCGTACGAGGGCCAGTCCCTCGACCACCTCGTCCCGAACCTCATCGACGAAGCCGTCCGACAGGCCACTTGGGAGTACGCGACGACGCTGCTGTCCCGCATCGGCACCTGCGCGTCCTGCGGCGAGGACATCGGCCGAATCGCCTTCGTGCGCGCCTCCGACCTGCTCGTCCGCATCCTCGACGCCTCGGGCCCGGGCGAGCGCCACCTTGTGTGCAGCGTCTCCACGGAGCCCGAAACGCTCGTAGCGGTCCTCCGGGCCGACGACGACCAGCACGGAACACCCCACCTGGACGAGGCCGAAGCTCTGGAATTCACCACCGTGCTCGCACTGGGCATCGCCACCCAAAGCCCCGGTGGCCTGGTGATGCGCGCCGCCACCCCCGATTCGACCGACCGTGTCTACGGCTGGCGCCTGCGCGGCGAAGGCCTGGAACCGCTCACCGCCGGCGAGGTCTTCGACGCCTACTGCACGGACGTCGAATCCGGCGACCTCGTCTCCCCGGAGTCGGGCGTCGACTACTGCGCACCACCGGACCTGGGAGAGGACGGGCCCACCACACGGCACACGCACTGAACACACGAGGGGCGCCCCACCCTCAGGCGGAGCGCCCCTCGACCACGGTGCACGGCACCGACGACTACTCGCCGGACAGCACCGCCTGTGCTGCCGTGCGCGCTTCCTCGGCACTGTCGCAGGCACGCGCGGCCGCCGCGGCACGCTCGCACTGCGCCAGCGTGTACTTGGCCAGCGTCGCGCGTACATAGGGAATCGACGCGGCACCCATGGAGAGAGAGGTGACACCGAGACCGGTCAGCACACACGCGAGCAGCGGGTCCGAAGCGGCCTCGCCGCAGACACCACAGCTCTTGCCCTCGGCCTTGGCGGCCTCGGCGGACAGCGCGACCAGGTCGAGCAGCGCGGGCTGCCACGGATCCTGCAGCCGGGACACCGCACCCACCTGGCGGTCGGCGGCGAAGGTGTACTGCGCGAGGTCGTTGGTCCCCAGTGACAGGAACTCGACCTCCTGCAGGATCGACCGCGCCCGCAGAGCGGCCGACGGAATCTCGACCATGGCACCGAACTTCGCCTGCAGGCCCGCCTCACGGCAAGCGTCGGCGAACGCCTTGGCGTCGGCACGGTCCGCGACCATCGGCGCCATCACCTCGAGGTAGACAGGCAGTCCCTCGGAAGCCTTCGCGAGCGCCGTCAGCTGCGTCCGCAGCACATCGGGGTGGTCGAGCAGCGAACGCAGCCCGCGCACGCCCAGCGCCGGGTTCGGCTCATCGGCCGGCGTCAGGAAGTCGAGCGGCTTGTCGGCGCCCGCATCGAGCACCCGCACCACGACCCGCCCCTCGGGGAAGGCCTCGAGCACCTTGCGATACGCCTCGACCTGCTTCTCCTCCGACGGCGCGTTCTTGCTGTCGTCAAGGAAGAGGAACTCGGTACGGAACAGACCCACGCCCTCGGCACCGGCCTCGACCGCCGCAGGAACGTCCGCGGGACCACCGACGTTGGCCAGCAGCGGCACCTTGTGCCCGTCAGAGGTGGCACCGGGCCCGGTCGTGGCTGCCAGCGCGGCCCTGCGCGCAGCGGCCGCGGCCTCCATCTCGGCCTTCTTCTCGGCACTCGGGTTCACGAAGATCTCACCGGTACTGCCGTCCACGGCGACCAACGTGCCCTCGGCGAGCTCACCCGCGCCCGGCAGCGCCACCACGGCGGGAACACCGAGCGCCCGAGCCAGGATCGCGCTGTGGCTGGTCGGTCCACCCTCCTCGGTGACAAAACCGAGGACCAGCGTCGGGTCCAGCAGGGCGGTGTCGGCGGGCGCCAGGTCACGAGCGATGAGGACGTACGGCTCGTCGCTGTCCGGCACACCCGGCATCGGCACACCGAGGAGCCGGGCGACGATACGGTTCCGCACGTCGTCGAGGTCCGCCACACGTCCGGCGAGGTACTCACCGGCGTTCGCCAGCAGCGCGCGATACGCGGCGAACGCGTCGTACACCCCGCGCTCCGCCGTGCTCCCGACCGCGATACGCCGCTCGACATCGGCCATGAGCTCTGGGTCCTGGGCCATCATGGCCTGGGCCTCGAGAACGGCCTGGGCTTCGCCGCCCGCCAGATTGCCGCGCGCCATCAGGTCGGCCGCAACGGCTTCGACGGCCTTGCGGGCGCGCCCCTGTTCGCGCTCCGCGTCCTCCGTCGGTATCTGCTTGGCAGGCGGCTCCAGCACCGCCGTTCCCATGTGCCGAACCTCGCCGATCGCCACACCGTGGCTCACGCCGACGCCTCGCAGCGTTGTCTCCATGTCACCCGTCTCCGATAGAGCGGCGGGTCCCGCCGCCGCGATGGTTGTCGTGCCTGCTGCTCATGACGGCAGGGAGTCAGTGCCAGCCGAAGAGAGCGTCGCCAGCCTTCACATCGGCGTCAACGCTGACGTCGGAGAGGGACTCAGCCGTGGCCTCGAGTGCCACGATGGGGCAGATGGGGGACTTGCCGGCGGCCTCGACGGCAGCCGGGTCCCAGCGCACCACGG